>NZ_CP168516.1:5040000-5755325 GCF_059491915.1 Paenibacillus sp. Paensp38 | reverse complement strand
ACTTGTCTGTTCTCGTTCGTTCAACGAGCCAGGAATTAGATCATATCATGTTAGTTACTTTCTTGTCAAATCTTTTTTTTCGATTATCTTTTCAGCAACCTCGCTTCAAGAAATGATACTCTCAAAGCAACGTCTAATAATATATCATGCCTAAAGTTATTTAGCAAGCATTTATTTATATCTATTTTATTTCCTACTATACAACAGATAATAAGGCAGCCACCCCGCCCCAGAGCGGAATGACTGCACTCATTGCAAAACTATTATTCTTGTTCCAGCAGTCTGATAAATTCATCCTCATCTTCTATGGTGTCAATTCCGAGCTGTTGGGCCTTAGCCAGCTTACTCCCAGCCTTTTCACCAGCTATGACTAGATCCGTCTTTTTCGATACAGACCCCGCAACTTTGGCTCCCAGTGCCTCCAGCTTGGATGCAGCTTCGTCACGCGTAAGCTGATGCAAGGTACCTGTAAGCACGACCGTTTTGCCGCTGAAAAAGCTGTCTGTCTTCTTCTCCTGCGGAGCTTCAGGGGCCTGAGCTTTCACCCCTAGAGACAGCATCTTTTCAATTCCCGCCTGAGTAAATGGATCTGCAAAGAAAGCAACAATGCTTTCGGCTACAATCCCGCCCACATCCGGTAGTTCTATCAGTTCTTCCACCGTAGCGGACATCGTCTTGTGCAAATCACGGTAGTGTTCAGCCAACATGCGTGTTGTTGCTTTACCGGTATTCGGTATACCCAGAGCATAAAGGAAAGAAGCCAAATCTCTCTCTTTACTCTTTTCAAGTGCCGCCAAGAGGTTACTGGCCTTTTTCTCACCAAACCGCTCCAGCTTCACAAGATCATCATATTGGAGTGTATACAAATCCGCAGGCTCGCGCACTTCCAGTTCGTCATGCAGCTGTATGGCCGTTTTGTCACTGAATGTCTCAATATCCATAGCATCACGTGAAGCAAAATGGGAAATACGAGCTACAATTTGTGGTTTACACCCCAGCTTATTGTCGCAAAACAAATGGGCACCTCGCTGCTGTAACGGAAACCCGCAGGCTGGACAATGATCTGGTACGACAATTTCCTCCCCGTCGTTCTCAGACGTTACCTTTCCTAATATCTCCGGAATGACATCGTTTGAGCGACGGATAAACACACGTGCACCCAAAGCAAACTTCAGGTTTTTGCGCTCGATGTCACCAGCATTGTTCAGTGTACAATTTTGTACAGTGACTCCCGCCAGCTCTACCGGCTCTACCCTTGCGAGTGGGGTGATTTTACCGGTTCGTCCTACATTCCACTCAACCGAGTTAAGCACCGTTGTCGTTTCCTCGGCTTCGAACTTATATGCCACCGCCCAGCGTGGGAATTTATCGGTATACCCGAGAGCCTCACGTGTGCGCATATCTGTAATTTTCAATACTGCCCCATCAATGAGGTAATCCAATCCGGCACGAGATTTTTCAATCTCAATCAGTTGCTCCATTACATCTTCAAAATTATCAAAGTAAGTCAGGTAAGGGTTTACCTTAAAATGATTTTCACGCAGGAAAGTCATCATTTCCTGGTGGCTGTTAAACTGGATACGGTCTGCATATCCCACATTGTAGAAAAATGCATTCAAGCGCCGCTCTGCTGTCACTTTGGGATTCAAGTTGCGCAAAGCACCAGCTGCGGCGTTGCGTGCATTTTTAAGAGGGTCCACGGCAGTCTCATTATATTTGGACAATACAGAGAGATTCATGATCCCTTCTCCCTGTACTTCAATGGTTCCATTTCGAAAAGGAATTGTAAGTGGCACAGATTTAATGGTCTTCACCTGTGCCAGTATTCCCTCACCCACTACGCCATTACCGCGGGTAGAAGCCTGTACAAGCTGTCCATCTGTATACGTCAGGTTCAGCGTCAGTCCATCGAATTTAAGTTCTATCGCATAGCCTGGAGATGGCAAAGGTTTCTCCGGGTTCTTGGTATTGTAATCATTAACCAGTTTCACAACACGCGCGTTCCATGCACGCAGCTGTTCCATATTCTGAGCTTTATCAAGGCTCCATAATGGGGCAAGGTGGCGATGCGGTGTGAAACCTTTGAGTAACTCCCCACCCACACGCTGTGTCGGCGAATCCGGCAGCACAAGACCGCTCGTCTGTTCGAGCGCTACCAGCTCGTCATAAAGCACATCATATTCTTTGTCGCTGATCTTGGGTTCATCCAGTGTGTAGTAATGATAGTTATATGTGTTCAGTTCAGCAACAAGCTGCTCCATTCTGTGCATTGGGTTCATGCAGGCGTATCCCTCCGGGAACTTCATCAGGGCAGAGGCCTAAGCCAAACTGCCACTCATGAGGTTCGAGATTTAATGATGTTTGAGATTTATTCTACTTTTGTAATAGGTGCAAAGCCAGCCAGCAGTCGTTTAACCCCTACCGGAGCCGGGAAAGCAATTTGAAGTTCCATATCATTGCCAGTCCCTTTTACAGCTACAATGGTTCCAATTCCCCATTTGCCATGCTGCACCTTGTCTCCAGCAGCAAAAATGGAGGGGCCTCCTGCCGAAGCAGCCGGAGTCGGTTTCGCGGATGAAGATGTCGTTACGGTTACGCGGGGTGACGCGGAAGCGGACGAACCACTGCGGCTCATCGTATCAAACGAGCGTTCTCCACCAAAGTTGCTGCCACTACCTTTATTCAGTCCGCGCCCACCATAAGATCCGCCTACATTGCCTGAACGGCGGTAGCGGTCACGTTTGATGATCGTATCCTCTTTTAACTCGTCTGGAATCTCTTCGAGAAAGCGGGAAGGCGGGTTAGCCGTGGTGCGTCCAAACAAAGTGCGCATCTGTGCACATGTAAGGAACAGTTGCTCCTCTGCACGGGTTATGCCGACATACGCCAATCTGCGCTCTTCTTCCAGTTCTTCGTTATCCAGAAAGGCACGACTATGAGGGAACACTCCCTCCTCCATACCGACAATAAATACAATGGGAAACTCCAGACCTTTGGCGCTATGCATGGTCATCAATACAACCGCATCGCTTTGCTCTTCTTCGTCGTCATTCATGGAATCAATATCAGCAATCAGCGCAAGGTCGGTCAGGAAGGAGACGAGTGACTTGTCTTCCGCTCCTTTTTCAAATTCCATGGTTACCGACAGGAACTCATCAATATTCTCCAAACGCGAGCGTGACTCGAGTGTATTCTCGTTTTGCAGTTCCAATCGATATTGGGTGGTTTCCAGCATTTTTTCTGTTAACTCTGTAACCGACAGGTAGTCTACCATACGACTTAAACCTTCGATCATATCGTAAAACTCTACCAACGCATTGCGCGTACGTCCTGCAAAGCCCAAATCATCTACCACTTGAAGGACACGGAAAATCGAAACTCCACGTTCCGCTGCAGCTGCCTGCAATTTGCCGACAGTTGTGTCTCCGATGCTTCGTTTTGGCACATTAATGATTCGGATCAAACTGATGTCGTCGTCAGGATTGGAGAGCAGGCGAAGATACGCCAGCAAATCCTTAATTTCCTTCCGATCATAGAACTTGATACCGCCCACGATCTGATAAGGAATATCTGATTTAATCAGAATTTCCTCGACAACCCGAGACTGAGCATTCGTACGGTACAAAATGGCATGATGGCTATAGGTTTTGCCCGCTTTAATATTCTTATGAATTTCTGAGGCGATAAAGTAGCCCTCATCATGTTCAGAATCAGCACGGTAAACCTTAATCTTGGCGCCACCTTCTTTGTCAGTCCATAGTTTTTTCGGCTTGCGGCCTGTATTTTGACCAATGACTTCATTGGCAGCATTGAGAATATTCGAGGTGGACCGGTAGTTCTGCTCCAGCAAAATGGTACGCGCTTCCGGGTAGTCCTCTTCAAAATTCAAAATGTTGCTAATATCGGCACCTCGCCACCGATAGATGGATTGGTCACTGTCACCTACTACGCAAATCCGGTGATGCTTGTCGGCCAGCATTTTGCACAGCATGTACTGCGCACGGTTTGTATCCTGATATTCATCAACATGAATGTATTGAAATTTCTTCTGGTAGAAGTCCAGTACCTCAGGTACTTCTTTAAACAGCTGAATCGTTGCCATGATCAAATCATCAAAATCAAGAGAGTTGTTGTTTTTGAGCCGCTGTTGGTACTTGGTATATACCTTCGCCACAATCCCTTCAAAATAGTCGCCAATCTTGCGCTCATACATTTCGGGAGTGACCAGTTCATTTTTTGCCGTACTCATCATAGACTGAACCGCTTTGGGTTCAAATTTTTTGGTGTCTATATTCAGATCCTTCATGCAGCTCCGAATGACAGACAATTGATCCGTAGAATCCAAAATGCTGAAATTCGAGGTAAATCCAATCCGCTCGATATCCCGACGTAAAATACGCACACACATCGAGTGGAAGGTGGATACCCACACATCTCTTCCCTGTGGGCCAATCAGCTTGGATACGCGATCCTGCATCTCACGCGCGGCCTTGTTCGTAAAGGTAATCGCCAAAATGCCCCATGGAGCCGTCTTGCGGGTTGCGATGAGGTAGGCTATTCGGTGCGTGAGCACCCGTGTTTTACCACTGCCTGCGCCAGCCATAATCAGCAGCGGACCATCTACCGCCTCCACAGCCTGACGCTGAGGCGGATTAAGGCGAGCTACCGCCTCGTGTATATCTATTGATTGCATGCGTGCATGCTCCTTTCCCTGAGCTTCCATAAAATCACGTTCTATACTTCCAATTTCACAGCTATCGTCTCCAGCGCTTTCGCCAAGTCACGATAAATGATGTTTCCTACTACAATGGTGTCACAAACGGCAGCCGCTTGTAACGCGGTAGATTTATCCACGATTCCTCCCCCGTATAGGACACGAGAGTGCTCTGTACTGCGATGTATTTTTTGCACCAGCTCCATATCCCCAAAAGCACCGCTATATTCCACATATACAATCGGCAGATGCATGAGCTTGTCAGCAATCTGTGCATATGAGGTGGCAGATGAAGTATCCAGCGAAGTATCTGCTCCGGTAAGCTTAGCGACTGTAGAATCACCGTTCAAAACAATATATCCTTCCGTCACAAGCAAATCCCAAGGGATCATATAACCAAACTGTTCAATCGCACGTTGGTGCTGTCCTAGAATCCAATTACTGTCAGCGGTATTCAGTACCATAGGAATCATATATAGATCAAACCCTGGTACTACAGCTTCCAGATCGGACACCTCAAGCACACACGGCACCTCATAACGTCGAACCCTCGACAGCAAATCCACCGTATTTTCGTAGGTAATACCTGATGAACCTCCTACCATAATCGCATCCGTACCAGACATACACACGGCGTCAAGTGCCTCATCATCCAGTTCCTTTTCAGGATCAAGCTTAAACACATGCCTCCATGATTGAATTGAATCTGCCAACACACATTCCTCCAGCATCCATTGCTTTTGTCATGATCCAGTCGAACCGAATTCCAATATCCAAAAGCGTTCTATGCTAAGTCTATGACAGTGCTTAAAAGGTGTCAATGTTCGTATCAAATGGGAACACCCCGTTCAGACAGCTTAGGGGCGTAGCGCATACAACCAACTGCGTTTACTAAGTTCTTTTTCCGTTAAAATATCTGTATAGAAACCTTGCACACCCATCTGTTCATACTCAGCCGCATCCTTCAACTCATTAATGGTATTTACGTAGCATACCGCTCCGGCCTGACGCAAACTTTCCACTAGAGCACCACTCACCCGATTCTCTGGTAAGGTTACTGCCGTTATATCATTTTGTTGTACAAATCGAATGATCTGGTCATCTTTATCCTCTGTGGCGTAGAGCGTATAAATAACGGATGGATAGGGATAAATACTCCGCAATGTTTGCAGCATTTCTTCATTATAAATTTGGGGAACAATACGAGACAAAAGCTCGGGGTTTTTCTCCTGTGCCTGACGGGTCAGTTGTGCAAACAACTGTTTGATCTGGGCAGGGTCCTGTTCTTTCGTATCGGTCACAATATAAGCATCCGGGTATGTTTCCAATAAATCCAATACATCCTTCCAATCTACTGGGGTATAAGAACCGTGTATGGGGGTGTTCTTGAATTGATGATAGCTCCAAGGTTTTCCTCCCTGTTCTGTAGCAACTGCTTGTTCCTGTTGCATTTGCTCTGTAAAAGATTCTGTCCATTCATGGCGCGCCACCAATTGTCCATCCGAAGTAAACATCAGGTCGACCTCGAATACGCGGCTGCCTTTTTTATAATTTTCCACAAACGCTTCACGCGCATTAGTATAGGCCAAACCATTAACGGCTCCCATGGCATGCGAAATTACGCGGTGCGTGGTAAAGTCAGTCTGTTCTTCTGTAGATTGCCCTTTGTAAGCCAGTAAAAATGTGCCGGTTAACATTAAAAGAATGACCGCAGCAATCAGTCGTTTCATAGGGTGTCACATCCTTTTCGTACAGGTCAATACCCCACATACGCATGCTCAAAACAACTGCCAGACGCAAAAGCACCCTCCGGCTAAACCGAAGGGTGCTTCTGTATTAATACGCGTTCTTGAAACCATTGCGAATCGTGCGGAAAATAATTTTAATATCAAATAAGAGCGACCAGTTCTCAATATAGAAGATGTCATGCTTAATCCGTTCCTCAATAGATGTATCTCCGCGCAACCCGTTGCTCTGTGCCCAGCCTGTGATTCCGGGACGAACATGATGCTTCACCATGTATTTTGGAATTTCCTCACGGAACTGATCCACATAATAGGGCCGCTCTGGGCGTGGACCAACGACACTCATATCACCCAGCAGAACGTTGAAAAACTGCGGCAGCTCGTCGAGACTCGTTTTACGAATAAAAGTACCAAAACGTGTGCGTCTTGGGTCATTAGCAGTCGTCCAGCCCGTATCTTCAGTTCCAGGTGGTAACACCTTCATCGAACGAAATTTGTACATTCGGAAGGTGCGACGATTCAAGCCTACCCGCTCCTGCTTAAAAATGATGGGCCCTCTGGATGTAATCATCACACCAATCGCTACTGCTAGCATGATCGGAGAGGTCAGGAGAATCGCGAATAAAGAGAATAAAATATCGAATAGGCGCTTAAACAATCGATTCCCCGCTACATCCAGTGGAATATCCCGCACATTGATCATCGGCATGCCTGCAAAGTTATCGAAGTACGGGCGAGCCGGCAAATAATCGAAAAAGTCAGGGATTATAAGCGTGCGCACTCCAGCCTTTTCACACATGTTGATAATCTTGGGATATTTATCATGAGCATCCAGCGGCAGCGCCAGAATGACCTCGTCAATCATCAGACGCGACAGCGTAGCCTCCAATTGATCTAAGCCCCCAAGAATCGGGCGAAGATGCGCCTCTTCCTCTTCACTCCAATGCCGCTTATCATCCAGAAACCCCACGACCTCGTATCCCAGATCAGGATACTGTCCAAGGTTATGATAAAATCGCTGGCCTAGAGTACCCGCCCCGAGAATAAGCATGAATTGTTTGTTGTACCCTTTTTGACGGAGAGCTTTAAGAACTTGCTTCAAGAAAAATCGATAAAACAAAATAAGCAGCACGTTTCCAACCATATAGATTGCCAGATAGGACCGCGAGATGTCGATTTGTTTCACGAAGAACATCACACTCAACAGCACGAACAGGCCAACGATATGAATCTGGGTGACGCGAAATACATCATCTGCAAATCGTTTTTTGCGTTTGGGCGAATAGAGCGAAAATAACATCCCCAGCACTACGGCAATCAGGCCGTAAATTAAGCTCCAGCCTCCATATACTTGAATAGGAAGCGGTTCTGTATAGGTGATCCATTCACTTTCAAATTTGAAAAACCAAGCGATCAGAAAGGACAACTGAATGACCGCGAAATCCGCCACAATATATAATTGGGTTAAAAAACGCTGATTTCTGCGTATCATGCTTTCACCTCAGTATGAGATTGTTCCCCGCCGTCCGGCTTGACCGGTGCGGACAACTTATTTTTCAGGAAAGCCATTCCAAATTTCACGGCAATCCCCGCATATACAGCCATATTGGTGATCCAACTGTATTGCTGTTTATAATGCTTACGATGAAATACCCACATAGCTCTATGAAACTCATAAATAATTTTCAAAGGACGGCGGCGAGCGCTGCCCCCTTTGATATGAATAATATATGTGCGCGGGTAGTAGTAAATGCCCCACCCGGCTTGCTTAATCCGGTAACACCAGTCAATGTCCTCACCATACATAAAAAAGGTTTCATCCAAGCCACCGACCTGGTCAATCGTTTCTCGGCGCACCAGCATAAAAGCACCTACCAGTACATCTACTGGATACTCATCATCCGGGCTTAGATGCCCAAGCTGATATTGATTGTACTTCGGGTTATCCGGGTAACGCTTCGACCAGCCAAAAGCATAGTAAAAAGAAGCTGATGGCGTTGGAAAACCACGCTTACAAGCCTTGTCTAATGATCCATCCGGCAGGATGACCTTACAGCCCGATGCCCCCATCTCCGGATGCGTATCCATAAACTGGATCATTGTATCCAGCGTGTCCGGTTGCACCAGCGTATCGGAATTCAATAGCAATATATAACGTCCGCCGGCTACTTCCATTCCCTGATTGTTTGCCTTGGCAAAACCTGTATTATCCTCATTGGCTATCAACATAATCTCCGGGTATGCAGCACGAATAGCCTCAACAGATCCGTCACTGGAGTGATTATCAATAACAATCACTTCATATCGGTATTGCGTCTCGGACGCATACACCGACTGCAAACAATCCAGCGTCAATTGACACGTATTATAGTTGACGACCAGTATGCTTACATCCATATTTAAAACGCTCCTGACAAATTCAGTAATCTATTCTACTATCGCCTATTATAGCATACCGCGCAGACCACGGGGCGCAAAAAAGCACATAACTTGTAACCTTACATAGTTTAGAAGGATTATGCAAAATTCGATTCCTGTCACTTTAAAGCGCAAATATAGACAAACGAAATCATTTCGATCTATATATTGTTCATTGGAAGTCGTTTATTAGATTTTTGTAAAATCCTCGGTTGAGGTCTAAAATTCATCGTGGTAAGATATACATGGAAAAAGGGCTGGTGCCAGCCAGCCCCTGCGCAACCAACGCTCCAAGAGCGGACGGTTTTGGAACAATCAGGCCGAAAATAGACCCTTCCTTGCGGGGGCGGTCTATTTTCGTTTGTTAAACTCTAACAGTGTGACGATTAACGCCCCGAACGTCAGCATTAAACTGAGCGCCTCAAACACTGTCACAGGCTTCACCCCCCTCCTCGGGAGAGTTAGCCGACCGCCCTTGCCAGCTCTATCGGTTGCACGTTTCAATTATACTATATTTTTCCATAAAGGAACACGCATTCGATGGTATTTTATCTAGTATTCATTTGCACCTTTGACTATTTGACGCTTATATATGGAAAAAAGTTTCAATATTTTTCTTTCCATACCTCTATAACTTCCTCAATACGAAAACCAACTTATAAATCCAGTTGTCCAACCGTGACTGTCTATAAAATGGACGGCTTGGGGCCAAAAACAACCTCACCAAAAGAGGAGGTGCATAAGTAAATCCACCAGTCATGCATGATAATGTTATCCAAAGAAGTCGGAATTCTCTTTTTCACGAGTTGGAGTGTTTCTTTATTGATCACCACAGTACAACCTGCACATACATTCTCAATGAGAGCATTATAGAAGGATACAGGTCGGGGGATGTCAGCTGCCTGAGCAAGTTTATTCGGCATCCATACATCATCCTGATCACAAAAAGCGTAATAATCGAATGTCATTGAACTTGATTGACATATGTGGCTACATAATAAAATCTCCCAATCATGATATGATGGGAGATCGCTATAGATATAATGTGCCTTTACTTACTCGAGCTTGCCAGATACTCTTTTAAGAAATCCCGCAATCCCTCACGCCAAGAACGTAAATCATGTAACCCATTTGTCCGGATCGCTATATGCTCCATAACAGAATTACGTGGCCGCGCTGCTGGTCTGGGGAATTGCTCTGTGCTGCATGGCTCCAATTTCGCTGTGATCTTGGCATCTAATATTTCCGCCGCATCCTGTAAAATAGCTTGCGTAAATTCATACCAAGTACAGAAACCACTATTGGATGCATGGTATACGCCATATTTCTCCGTTTGCATCAATTCCGCCAAAAAACGTGCCAAATCCACCGTATAAGTAGGTGAACCCTTCTGATCATTCACTACCTGGAGAAGCGGCTTCTCCTGTCCAAGCTTCAGCATCGTTTTCACAAAATTGTTCCCGTGCAATCCATATACCCAAGATGTACGAACAATAAAGTACCTGGAGGAAAGTGTTTGGGTCAACACTTCTCCCGCACGTTTGGACTTTCCGTAGATACTCTGTGGATTGGTATTATCGTACTCATGATATGGCTGTTTTGCCGTTCCATCGAACACATAATCTGTGCTGATATAAACCAGCTTGGCTCCAACCTTTTCCGCAGCCAGAGCCATATTACGTGTACCTGCCGCGTTGACTTGATAAGCCCCGTCTACATCGGTCTCCGCTGCATCCACAGCCGTATACGCTGCACAGTGGATTACGGCATCAGGTTGATATTGTCCTACAATTTTCACAGTCTGCTGCAAATCCGTGATATCCAATTGTTCCCGATCGTAACCAAGGGCATCATGTCCTTGCTCTTGAAAAACCTTTACTACGTCTTTACCAAGTTGGCCGGATGCTCCAGTGACCAGTACCTTCATTCTACACATCCCCCAAGCGGGAACCGTACTGCTTTGCATAGTATTGTTGATATTCACCAGATTGAATGCGAGTCCACCATTCTTCGTTGTCCAAATACCAGCGAATCGTTTCTTTAATGCCGGTTTCAAAAGAATGCTTTGGCTTCCAGCCCAGCTCATTCATGGTCTTTGTAGGATCAATCCCATAGCGGCGGTCATGACCTGGACGATCCTGCACATACGAAATCAGAGATTCTGGCTTGCCCAGCTCCTCCAATACCGTTTTGACGATATGCACATTTGTCCGCTCGTTATTTCCCCCGATATTGTATACTTCACCCAGTTTACCCTGATGAATGACCAGATCAATGGCGCTGCAATGATCCTCTACATACAACCAATCGCGAATGTTCAAGCCATCCCCGTATACAGGTAGCTGTTGATCGCTCAGTGCACGGGAGATCATTAGCGGGATCAATTTCTCAGGAAACTGATATGGACCATAGTTGTTAGAACAACGCGTGATATTTACTGGTAAACCGAAGGTTTCATGATATGCACGAACTAGCAAATCGCCGCCTGCCTTGGATGCAGAATAAGGACTATTAGGTTGCAACGGAGTTTCCTCCGTAAACAATCCTGTTTCTCCGAGAGAACCGTACACCTCATCTGTTGATACCTGTACAAACTTTGTCACGTTATATTTCTTGGCTGCGTCCAGTAGCACTTGTGTACCCAACACGTTTGTTTTCACAAACACTTCCGGTTCCAGAATACTCCGATCGACATGTGACTCTGCTGCAAAATTAACCACCACATCAATTCCCTGCTGCATCAGCTGGTCGATGGCTTGTGCGTCGGTAATATCTACTTTGATGAAGCTATGTTTGGGGTTATTTTCAATGGACTTCAAATTTTCCAGGTTACCTGCATAGGTAAGAGCATCTATATTTACTATTTCGTAATCCGGATGCTGTTTTAACATATACAATACAAAGTTACTGCCTATAAATCCGGCCCCGCCGGTGACAAGAAGTTTCATACTGACCTCCTAAATTTAATTATCCGTTATTTTAGTGTTAAACGTATAGTACTTATGCCCAAAGTAATTAAACACTGTGTAGAGACCCGATGCAATTAAAATCGAAACGTTCCCAACTCCTATAACATTTAAAATCAATAATTTATCCATATACTCCAATAATGGCATTAAAAAATACCCTATGAAATAAGAGGTTACATAAGAAAGTATAGTTACAAAGGTAAATTTCAAAGTCTGACTTAAATACCATTCATTCACCTTGAAAGTAAAATTCCTATTCAGAAAAAAACTACAAATTCCACCAATTATATTTCCACAACTTGTTGAAATCCAATAATTGAAATGAAATAAATTATAAAAAAGATAAATACTAGACAAACCAATTAAAGTATTAATAACCCCTACTAAAAGAAATCTCAGGAACTCAAATCTTTTTATAATATTCATAAATTATAGGGCTCTTTTTCTTGTTGCTGAGCTTCTATTTCAATATTTATAGTTTCTCTTACAAGAAATAGCGGTCTACGTTTACTCTCACCATATACACGACCAATATATTCTCCAATGATTCCAATTGTAATTAACTGAACTCCCCCCAAAAACAATACAGTAACCATAAGAGATGGATAGCCAGGAACCGGATTTCCATATATCAATGTATTTATCATTAAAAAAAGTGCACGGATCAATGCAAAAATTGACACAATGAAGCCTAAATACATAGCAAGTTGTAGAGGAGCAAAGCTAAAAGATGTAATCCCTTCAATAGCAAAATTCCATAACTTCCAATAATTAAAACTGGTTTTCCCAGCAAATCTTGCATCCCGAAGATATGATATACTTGTCTGTTTAAATCCTACCCAACTAAAAAGCCCCTTCATAAATCGGTGACTTTCTGGTAAGTTATTTACAGCATTAACAACTTGTCTAGACATCAAACGAAAATCCCCAGTATCGGCCGGAATATCTATTTTCGTTATTCGTCTTATAAATTTATAAAAAAAACTGGCTGTTGCTTTCTTTATGAAAGTCTCTCCATCCCTTTTAGTTCTTGTTGCATAAACAACATCGTATCCTTCTTGCCACTTTTCAACCATCAAGGGAATGAGTTCAGGTGGATCTTGCAAATCGGCATCTATAGGGATTACTATATCCCCTTTAGAATATTTCAAACCTGCACTCATTGCAATTTCCTTACCAAAATTTCTAGACAAATCAATGACCTTGATTCTGTAATCAGTAGAGGCAATTTCTCTTAATCTAGCATGAGTATTGTCTTTGCTACCATCATTAATACATATGATTTCATAATCATAGTTATGCTTATTTAGTACTTCTGAAATGCGTTCATAAAAAAAATCAATGTTGTCAATTTCATTATACATAGGTACAACTAATGACATCTTAAATTTCATTCTTATATCCCCTCTTAATTCAAGCCTACTTACTTCTAGTGATCTAAATCCCCAACTTGAATATACGGATCGTCCCCTTCAGTGTATAAGTTAGTGGAATCACCATCAAAACCCTTTAACTCAACTTGTGCAGTTTCTTTGATTTTGTTACGTAGCGCACTCCCCTTAAGAACCAAGGCTTTTTTATTTTTCTCTGTAATAATAATTGATTTAATAGGTACTAACTTATGAGGGGTAGTTCCTATGTCAAATCTGAACTTTTGAATATGATTTAATGGAATACTAGTTTTAAATACTTTGTTATGATCTAGTTGCTGACTGATGGAATCCTTTTCGTTAAAGCCATTACCCCTGTCATAAAACAGTTGAAAAATATCAGTTTGAGGATACTTAAACTCAACCTGAATATCAACATCTTCTGTATAATCATTTATGAATTTCAACTGCGGATCATACCCATTAGTGTATATGTTTAATATACCACTCTCTGCTTTTATCTTGGAAATATCATGAAGTGGATAAAATAGACTTTCCAACTTTTTTGCATCATATTTCAGATGAACATTATTATTATCGAATTCGATACTCTTTATTTGTACATTCTGATTTGTTAAAATACCGGGATCTAATCTGAAACTATAAATTGGCTTATTGGGCAGTTCAAAGAACAGTCTATTCCCATCAGCTTGATTATAAATATATGCTTTTGATGAATCCTTTTCATTGATACCATCACCAATATCATAGTATAGCTGATACATATTAACTTTTGCTTTCTCCAACTCAACTATCATCGTTGGCTTGTCAATGCTAACAGATGCTAAATTATAATATTTTGCAAAATGATCATTGGAAGTATAACTCGGATTTAAAGAAATATCATAAATAAAAACATAGCTATTCTCTTTGGCTGTTAACTTTGGAAGTTTTACAACCCTTTCCCCCTGTTCTAGATTCTTATTCACGATTTGAAGTCTTTGAGCACTTTCCTCTGCAATTAATTTATATTGAGTATACACATTATGCATTGTAATGTATAAAGGAATAATGGATGCAACCAACACAACAACAAGTAGCTTCTTGTTCGGTTTTACTATCATAGTTATTGAAATAATAATCATTACAGCCCCACCAAAAGCTGCACGAAGAGGAAATTCGGGAGAAGCCACCATTGCTACATAAGAAAGGAAGCCTGTGAACATAATTAGTAAAGCAATCCAGAGAACCCTTTTAGAGCTTTTATAGTTTTTGTAAACATAAAATAATATCGCCACAAAAAGTATTAGGAATAAATATCTCTGGTCTTGCAACAATATTCCTTTCATAGTTTGTAAAAAGTTAATTATCTGATCTTTAAAACCAACGTTAAAGTACATAGTTTCTTTTCTGACTTTGTTTCCAGGAGCCAGTACCAAATAAACAAACCCTATAAGGCAGCCAATAATTCCACTAAAAAACCATAAAGGTAGTTCAATTTTCTTCTTTAGAGCAATAAAAAAAGAAATACCTACAAATGCTACTGCTATTACAGCAGTATTTTCTTGACTCCAACCTGCTAAAATACCCAAAAAAAACATTGTCAGTATTGTTATTAAATTATTTTTTAGTACATATTTGTTATCAATAAGAAATCTATATGGGAATAAAAATATTAAAATAAAAACAGTAGCCCAGAGATAGTTCACGGAACCCGCTAACCAAAAAGCTGTTTGACCCAAAACAGGAAGCATAAACCAGCACATCAAAGAAACGAGTAAGAAAATACCTAAATCTTCCCTAGTGTTAAATTTTCTTATTTTTGAGAAGGAGCAGATTAAAAACAACAACAATACATAAAAAAATGCATTTACAATATTGAATACATCTTTGCCTAACCATAGAAATAATTGTACAAAAAAGTGTACTATTACTCTTCCGGTCCAATTATGGTACAAATAATTTTGAGATTGAAAAATATCAGTTAAACTTTCAATCTTTTGATTTGTGCCCATAATAAAGCTGTAGGCAAACTCATCATTCCAGTACGGCACAAAATAATTAATTCTGAGCATGTATAAATACATGCTCACGGCCAAAGTGATGATAATTAAACGGTATATATTTAAATACTTATCATCCACTTTTATTTCCAACTTCATAAATAAATTCATCCTCTATATTCCGATTTTGAAGCAAAGAAATTTAAATCTCAGCAGCTCCCAATAAAGGATGGCATTCATCTTTCTGAGATAGTATAGGCTTAGATACGGGCCAATCAATTCCGAGCGCAGGATCATTCCACAAAATACCTCGGTCATGTGCTGAAGAGTAATATTCATCAACTTTATACAAGACTTCCGTGTTTGGTGTTAATGTGCAAAAACCATGAGCAAATCCTTTTGGGACCAATAATTGCTTCTTATTATATTGGCTGAGAATTACTCCTACCCATTGCCCAAATGTTTTCGAATCACGTCGAATATCTACAATGACATCATAAATAGCACCAGCAACAACACGAACTAATTTAGTCTGAGCTTTGGGGGATAGTTGATAGTGCAAACCACGAAGGACGCCTGGTTCAGCAGATAATGAATGATTATCTTGAGTGAATTCATAATTAATTCCTAAGCTGTTCATCACATTTTGATTGTAACTTTCCATAAAAAAACCTCGGTGATCCCCATGAACCACCGGTTCAATAAGCAGAGCACCCTTCAGTTTTAACTCATGTACTTTCATATAATTAACCCCCTTATAATTTTAATCTCCCAAACTCGTCGCTGAATATTATTTCTTTGGCAAGTTCATTGGCTTTAGCAAGGGAGACATGTGTACCTGCATCGGTCCACCAACCTTGAAGAATGTCGAATGTTAGCTCACCTTTTGCAATGTATGCATTGTTTACATCCGTGATTTCCAATTCACCACGTGCTGACGGTTTGAGAGTTTTAACAATCTCAAAAACGCTGTGATCAAACATATAAATACCTGTTACCGCATAATCACTTTTGGGTTTTTGAGGCTTCTCCTCAATTGAAACAATTCGATCTCCCTGTAATTCTGCAACACCGAAGCGTTTTGGATCTTCTACCTGCTGTAGAAGCAATTTAGCACCTGACACTTGATTACGGAAGTTTTGAACATATGGAGATATGTCATCTTCGAATACATTATCACCTAGAATAACAAGCATTTGATCGTCTCCCACAAATTGCTCTGCTAGATCCAATGCCTGGGCGATCCCGCCTGCTTCGTCCTGCACTTTATAGGTAAAAGTAACTCCCATTTCCTTTCCACTTCCTAAAAGGTTCACTACATCGCCCATATGCTCTTTACCTGTGACAATAAGGATGTCCTGAATATCAGCTTGTTTCAGCTTATATACTGCATGAAAGATCATTGGATATTTTCCTACCGGAAGAAGATGCTTATTTGTAACCTTTGTTAATGGGTATAACCGTGTTCCAGTTCCCCCTGCTAATATTATTCCTTTCATAATAGCCTCCTAGGTTTAGTGTTATTTGATGTTCTTTTTAATGTCTTTGTAATCCATCCGATTCTGTTTAAATTGCAAAAAAGAGTTTGCAATAGTTCTAGAATAATACCAAAAGTTTATTATAGACGAATTCTTAAGTATCTCAAAGAATTGTACAGGCCAATTTTGAGGAGAAGGAGCCAATTTATTAAGAACATTATTTTTTCTGCACGATTTAAAATAGGAGCCAAGCACTGTCTTCACTTCTTTGTCTACGACGTCATTTAATGTCAAAAAAGTATTATTGCCGTGCAAGCGGTAGTAATAATACGTAGTCTCAACAAATAAGGGCTCTGATAAAAGCAAACACCTTAGAGCAAAGTCCCAATCATGACAATATTTCAAATTTCGGAATCCATTCAGCTTATCGAAAATGTCTCTGCTGAATAATATATTTCCTGTTGAAATAGCAGTGTTGTGAGGTATCAAAGACCACCCTACACTGGGAAAGTTTTTTATCGAATTTTGAGTATTAATGAAGCTTATAGCCTGGTCGGATACAGTGCTAATATCATTTCCTTCTCCATCAATTACTTTAATCCTCGAGAAAACGAACTCTGAATCAGAACCGAATAAATGTTTAATTAATTGTGTTATCCGATTTGACTCAAACAAGTCATCTGCATTTAGTATTGTTACATATTCTCCTTGTGAGACCCTTATACCTTCATTAATTGAATTGTGAGCACCCTGATTTTGATCGTGCGAAATGAATGTTATGCGATTATTAAATCTTTCCAAAAAAGCTTCACTAGAAATCAGTTCATTTATGATATGACAACTGTTATCTTTCGAGTTGTCATCAATCACCACCAATTCAAGTAGATCGTATGTTTGCTCATAAATGGATTTTAAGGCAGCCTCAATATATTTTTCATAATTATAAGACGGCACAATAACACTAACTAAAGGCGTATCTTGATTATTCATATTTTTCTCCTCAAATATTATCGAATCCGGGATGCTCTCTTAGTTACCTCTAGATATTGATGCCCATACTTTTGATCTGGCTCTAAATGTGTACCTTCAGCCCATTCATTCCATGCGTTAACAAAAATCATTTGTTCTGAATCTTGACTAAACCTCCGAGTATAATCAACCAGGCCTACCAACCATTTTTCATACTCTACAGGATTCGCATAGTGAAAGACATTAGCTGCACTTTTTCTTCTTGCTGTATTATCCCAGCTCAGCATAGTACCTCTAAACCATGTGAAATCCCCAGCCTTCTTTTTCTGAAGCGAACGATCTACCACTTCTCGATAATCGTAAATGTTTCCTGAGAAGTCAGAAACCAGCTCATTCATAGTTTTAGAAATTTCGTTGGCATAAACACCATGCGGCGGGAACTCGACTGCAGAATCACAACCGTAGATCGTTGGATCTACTTGACCAAAGGACTGTACCATGCATACATGAAGATTTGGAATGCCTTCTTCTTTACACTTTTCTTTCCATGTATGGACTGTTGCTTTCAGATTAGGAAACAATTCAGCTCTGTAAATCAACAATATGGGGTCCTTACCATCAATACGGATATATCTTTTGTCCTTTAAAACAGGAATAACTTCTTCAATAAATCTGTTATCTGAGTCTTCATCGTGCACTTGCTTCATAAGCATTTCTTTCTCTTGCCCATCCCATCGCCTTGTCCAACTCTCGTTAGCCCAACAAATACAAAAAGGAAAATCCAAATCTTTATTTTCTAATAAAGCATTCATCGGCTTCTCTAAAAGCCTCTTGCCATCGAACCAATAATAATAGTAACAAAAACCAAAGATATCATATTTTTTAGCAAGTTCTATTTGACGTTTCTGAATGTCACTATCCTCAACCAAATTGTAATATCCTAAATCTGAAGGAACATGCGGTTGATAATGTTCCTTGAATAAAGGTGTCGCCTTACGAACATTTCTCCACTCTGTAAACCCTTCTCCCCACCACTCATCATTCTCTGGAATTGCATGAAACTGTGGTAAATAAAAAGAAACAATATTTGTTGTTTTGTTTTGATTTTCCGGCCAAGCGGATGCTGTAGATCTTCTGTGATAACTAAACTCAGAAATATGTTTTACTTTCATTGCGCTTGCAACCAGTTCTTCCATAAAAGAATCGTAGTCCTTAACATCAAGCAAAACCTTTTCTTTAAAAAGTGTGGACTGAACCACAATAAATGATCCAGCTACCTTATAATTTAACTTTACGGAAGTTAAATGTTCCTCTTTATAGAAAGGAGCAAAATGATCCCCGTTATCAAGGAATCTGTCTTCATTTGTAAAAATCAAGTCTTCACTATCTATAGAATTTAAAGCCAAATGGTGTAATGTATTAATAGATAGAAAATCCTCTTGTTCCAATACCGTAATATAATCCCCTTGTGCAATCTTACTAGCCTCTCTCACCATATCTAAAAACATACTATTAGCAGTATGAATAAACTGAACCTTGCTCAAATCAAAGCCACTCGTAAATTGATTTTCAACAATCTCTTCCCTTGAAATTATAATTACTTCAAAATTGGAATACGTTTGGCTAGTTAAAGAACTTAAACAAAACTCCAGATAGGCCTGATTTAATTTGTACACGGGAATAATGATAGAGAACAAATGTCTGACAGGGTATTGAACGTTGGTAATTTGGGTGCCTTCCTTATACGTGTATGGTTCAAATCTCCCAACCTGATTATCATTCCTATTTGCCATCAATGTGATAGCTCTATTCCACATCCACTTAAATCCGTTTTGCCTCCATTTTTTAAACATTTTAACAAACAAATTGGAGTTATTTCCCGAATTTAATTCTTTGTAGCTGTGAAAAGCCTGATTTAAGATCGAAAGCACTCCAACCTTCTCTATAACAATCCGTTGTATGTAAAATACGCCGGGAGAGTCACCAGGATCCAGTCTCAGAGACACTACATCTTGCTTAAACTCAAAAGGCCTGCCATTCGAATTCTGACGATCTAGCTTTCCGATGATGCAAGAATTATCTTCACTAAAACCGGCCCCATAGTCAATATACAGCTTAAGAAACCTCAATGATTCCGAAGAACCTTCACAATTAATCTTATACCAACCTTTTTTAAACGAACCCTTCAAATAAATCTGAGGGTCATTACCAAAACTTTCCCATTTATCCCCACTTTTATTGATATCTAATAAATTAACGACTTCCATTTCTCTCAATTAAATCATTCCTTAAAATATAAAATTTATTATTTATCCACGCTTTTCCGAAAGATTCTTTTGTAAAAAAGACGAATTTTCCACCATCTTGTGCTTGTCATATCATTTATAGTTTGCTCTCTGCTTGTCAACAAACATGTTAGTTCTTGCATTTGCCGTTGTAATCCATGAATTTCTTGATGCAATGAGCTTATTTCCTGATTTGACGAATCCAATTTATGATTTAAAACATTAATTTTTTCTAGTTTGTCACTAAGATTTTCTTTTACAATACTTAAGTTCAGACCCATTTCTTCTAAAGTGTCTAGAAGCTCATTTTTCTCAACTACCAACTCACTGATTTTTTCTTCTTGAGCGGACAAATTGCTCTGATTTATTAAAATCTCATTCTGAAGTAAGTTATTTTTCTTTTGAACTTCCTTCATTAAACCTTCTGGGAATTCCTCAATATAGACAATTGAAAGCTCTATCCTTTTATATTCCTTTTTTTCTACCTGGTAATATATTTGCGGGTCATCATCAAGAAAAACATAGTATCCGCCACCTGCCCAATCAGCATTTGAAGAGAATTCTCTAATTTGTACTATGTTATCTTCAAGATCTATTAATCTCGCTTCCCCAATACGTACAATTCCTCTGCCTTCCATTGGATCAAATCGGACACAACTAATCTGACCCTTCTGGGTTAAATCACAAGCAATCGTCTGATCGGGTTCTGCTATCTCAAAATACATGCTTTTATCTTCAGTAAGTTCTTGATTTGCACTTATAAAAATTTGAGCTGTATATTCTGCTGGTTCGATAAACTTGAATTGGACTGCCTTTTTTAAATACTTTTGCAAAAATAGCAGTTCTTTTTCAGTTCCGACCCTATCTGCGAATTTATTAGCCATATCAATGTAATCTGGAATCTCCCCCTGTGAGACCCCGACATAGGAAAACATATCCTCAATGGGAATAAAGCTCTGCAAGCTCGCATAATGTGAATAATAGAAACTATTAATCGCTCTAAACTTAATGAAATTTAGAGGAATCGGAAACAGATATACCCACTCGTAATCAATGATACTAAGCTGGTTATCATCACCCAAAAGTATGTTATCCAGATTAAGATCAATGTTAGCAATGGTAAAACTATTCAAACCTAATAGTTTACTTTTTTCTCCAAACACACTGATAAACTCGGGTGTATTACTAAATTCACAATAATGACCTTCTGCAACGGTCTCCAAGAAATCAGTAAACAAACCCAGTATTTCATATACTAGATCTCTTTGCTTATTTATCACTGCTTCAAGAATCAGTTGGTCCAGGCTTTTACCTTCTAAGTACTCAAATAGCACTGACCCCTTCTCATAAGAAATCGGTTTGACAAGTTTACTAGGCTGGTATACACCTTTAAGTAACTCATAGTTTGAATAAATCCGCTTAATATGATCCACTGCTCGATCTGTTAATGCAGTTTTGGAAACATACATAAATTCATCTTGATGTATACTTGTTTTTATTTGATATTCAGGAGCACGTTCGCGACTATATTTTGAATAAATAGTTTCCATATCTTAACCTCCTCTCCTCATTTAACTTGAACAAAAAACGAGAAATGAGTTTGAAAAAGTAGAAAATAGCTGGTTATTGATGATGTTGTCCGTGACCGATTCCTCATCAAACAGCACCACTCTATTTTGGTCGTAATTAGTATTTCTGCTCCTTAATTCACCCACACAAGGCAGTCGCTTATCTGAATAGAGTTGTGTAGGCATCTTATAATCAGGAAACGGATAATAAAATTTCATTTCACCAAATCCCGAATTATAAATCAATTTTTCTATTTCCAACTTTGAGAAAGTGGCCATCCCCCTGTTTGAAGGATAATTTTGAAGACTGTCAAAAAAATCACCTGTATGATCTTCACGACTTCCTGCCCAATATTTAAGACCTAATTTATTTTCGATGGCTATAATAAGAACACCATCCCTTTTAAGGAATTTTTTAATATTCTTCAAAAACGTAACGTAGGGTGAGTTAGTTTCCGTATATAAAGCTGCGTACTCCAAAACACCTATTAAAGTAATATAATCAAATTTTTTATCGAGTTTAATATCATTTAAATTCCCTATCACAATTTCGAGATTACTCTTGTCTGTGTGACGATTCGCGTTAATCAACGCACGTTTCTTTGATAATTCTATGCATGTAACACTCTTTGAATTGTCACATAGCAGACCTGTTAAAGCTCCACAACCTGCACCTATTTCTAAAATTTCACTTTCCGGTCTAAATTGATACCACTCTAATAGATTGTGACGAGTAGGAGAAAAATGATACAAAATCGGCCATCGGTTATCTTCTCGAAGAACTTGACCTAAATCGCGGCCATTATACAACATGTCCAATAGTTCATCTTCTATTTTTCCATCCGAATAGCTATCTTCGCCATTATAATAACTATAGTTCATTTTCACACTTCCAATATACTCAATCATCTTGCCCCTTCCTTTCGAAATCTGAAATGAGGATCGTTGAGTTCATATCAAAGAAGCCCACACTATTCTTATTAGATATAACGTGAAGATTCATAATATCGTACAATCTATGAAAAACAACAAAGTCATTCCCTTCATAGCACGTGCAACCTAATGAAATTAAGTAGTCTCCACCTTGAAGATCATTGTTTTGGGTGAAACTAATTTCGATAATTTTCTCAGGTACTACCTTGTCAATGTTTACAGATTCTAACATTGTATTCGTGCCTGTTATTTCCGTTCCTCTCGCATCCTTGATGCTAAAGGCAAAAATAGGATCTCTTATGTCGTTATTGAAGCGAATTCTCATTTTAATTTTAAAAAACTTTCCTTTCAAAACTACATTCGTTAAATCATTATTGTGATCAAAAATGGCGAAATCTAAAATTTCAGCTCGTTTGTCACCATATTCCGAATAACCTGGATTAATGTTAAGTTTATCTTTCCATATTTCGTTATTATCCCCACTATGTTTAGATAATGAAGATTCACTACTATTATTGGTATCATACATACCAACTAATATTTTCTTATATATATCAATCATAGGGCCAGGTAGACCTTCTTCAACAATTTCGCCTTCGTTCATTACAATTACACGTTCACAGTATTTCATAATGCTGCTCATATCATGAGTAACAAAGAGAATTGTTTTACCTTGCTCTTTAAACTCTGAAAATTTTTTAAAACACTTTGCTTGAAAAAAAATATCCCCCACAGACAATGCCTCATCCACAATAAGGATTTCCGGTTCAACATTAATCGCAACCGCAAAGGCTAACCTAACAAACATTCCACTAGAATAGGTTCTGACAGGCTGGTAAATAAAATCACCGATATCCGCAAACTGAATAATATCATCCATTTTAGCATCCATTTCTTCTTTACTGAATCCCATCATAGTACCATTCAAATACACATTTTCGATCCCTGAAAAATCCGGATTGAATCCTGCACCTAGCTCTAACAAAGCAGATATTTTCCCACGAACCTGGACGTCTCCAGTAGTAGGCGATAACACACCTGTTACAATTTTCAGCAAAGTGGATTTCCCTGATCCATTTTTACCGATAATCCCTACTGATTCACCTTTATTAATTTGAAATGAAAGGTTATTCAAAGCAAAAAATTCTTTATGATAACTTTTTTTCATTGGATGAAGCGACTCTTTTAACCGATCTGAGGGATTAGAGTATAACTTGTATATTTTCGTCAGTTCTTTTACATCTATTATTGGGGTCATCATAGTATCTCCTACACAAATCATTTTATAAAACATCTGCAAAATGAGGTTTTAATTTCTTAAATATGACTAAGCCTACTGAAAGGAAAATTACGCAAACAATCCAAAAATAAAGAGTTTGAAAGGGTTTTTCCCAGAACCAATTGTTATACAAAAAGGTGTCTCTAAATCCTTCAGCAATATAGTAGAAAGGATTTAACTTAAACAGGAATTGATAGTTGGCTGGAGCAATATCCAAGCTCCACACAATAGGAGTTAGCCAAAAACCAATTTGTATTATCACAGAAACGATTTGTGCAATATCTTTAAAAAACGGCAGTATTGACGCGGTTATAAAGGTTACACCTAATAGTAAAACAATTGTACAGACAACGTAATATATTAATTGCAACCATGATAAAGTTGGCATAACTCCGTAAATAAATAAAATAGCTATAAAAAATACAATAAAAAATAAATGTATAAATAGAGCCGAAAAGATTTTTATAATTGGGAGTATACTAATTTTAAATACTACTTTCTTGACTAAAAAGCTATACTCGGAAAAACTCAATGTTGCATTCATAAAGGCTTCTGAAAAAAAGAACCACGGCACCATTCCACAGATCAGCCATAATACAAAGGGGTATCCCTCCGGTGTACTACCGCTTCTAAATCCAATTGCAAAAACAAACCAATACAGCAAAATTGTTATAACTGGATTTACAAATGCCCAAATAGCTCCAAAGTAGGACCCCTTAAATCTTTTGTTAAAATCATTTTTTGATAGATCTATAATCAGTCTTCTTTTAGAAATGTACTCTTTCAAATAGCTCACTGCTCAAGCATCCCCTAACTAATAACTATATCATTGATATTTGTTTTATAAATTTCAACTAAACAACATTCTATGCTAAAATATTGACGTATCTACAAGAAAAGGAGATTGTAAACCTTGTCGAATCCAGTATACGGGAAACAGGCCAAAACGTCGACCCGTGACGATAAAAGGCCGGCTATATTATGGGTGTTAATTGTTGGGATTATTCTGTTTTTAGTTTGGGCCCCCTTTCAGGCTGCACTTTTTAATGGGCAAATGCTCGAATTTGAGAAGCCTCTGTATGGGGCTTTGATCATCAGCATGATTCTATTGATTTTGGGAATCGCAACCTATTATAAGAAATTCAAATTAGAAGATCAAAGAGACTGGTTGGCGGTGCTTGTTATCTTACTTCCGCTGACGTTCGTGCTCTCATTGATTTCTGCTGCTTCTCATTATCTCGCGATGAACATGGTAGTGGTGCAGTGCATCTATGCCTCGTTCTTCATCATTACATTGTACGCCTTGCGAGATCGGTTGAGCAACCAGATCATCCAAACCGCGATTATGACCGTAGCTTATATTATTATAGGCTTTGGCCTCATCAACTGGTTTGGACAGTGGGTATTGGCCGGGCGACTCGTGGATTGGTTCTCATCAATGGTAAGCGGTAATCGCTACGTTGATGCCATAAAGGTAGATTCTAACGGTCCACGTCTCACATCCGTCTTCCAGTACGCGAATACATATGCGGCATTTTTAATGGCGTTTTTGTTCGCAGCTATCTTTTGTCTGATGAAGTCGAAGACGTGGTATGGTAAAGCGACTCACGCCTTTATGCTGGTGCCTATATTGGTATCACTGTTCCTGACACTTTCACGTGGTGGTCTCATTATGTTGCCAGTCGTATTTGTTCTTTTACTTCTGTTCTTTAAGCCAGCGCGGCAAATATTATGGCTTTTGCATTGCGCAATTGCGGGTGTCGTTTCACTTGCTATTTTGAGCCCTATTACAAATTGGGGATTACAGTTGAATCAGACCTACAACGGTGCTTTAGCTACTAAGGGCTGGGGACTGCTTCTTGGGACTTCCTTGGTGACTGCAGTTATTTTATGGCTTATACAAACCTCTCTGGGATCTCGTTTGGAAAAAGGAATGCAAGGTCTAGCTTCACGTAAACTCTCTAATCTGTGGCTGCCTGTTGGCTCTGTGGTCGTGATTGGTGTAATTGCGTTCCTGCTCATTGGTACAGGACTACGAAGTTTTCTACCAGCCAATGTGGAGACACGTCTGGAAAATATCAACTTCCGACAGCATAGTGTGCTGGAACGTATAACCTTTTATCGCGATGCTTCCAAGCTAATTGCTGATTATCCGTTGATTGGCGCAGGTGGCGGCGGTTGGGCTACGCTGTATGGAAAATATCAAGACTATGGCTACACAAGCGCACAGGCACATAACTTTTTTATGCAATATATGGTAGAGACTGGTATTATTGGATTCATTATTTTTATGGCGTTTATCCTTTATATTTTCTATAAATACACTAAAGGTTACATTAAGAGCGATGGGGAAAATCGGGATAGCCACTTCCTTTACCTGATCTTGGCAATGTCCATTTTGCTCCATAGTCTATTGGACTTTAATATGAGTTATGTGTTCATGGGTATACTCGTGTTTATTGGACTCGGGGGTATGGCTGCAGCAATGGATGCACAACCTGTAAAACGCTTGGCGATGAAGCCTGAAGGTTTCCGTCCGATTTATAGTATCGTCATTGGTGTTCTCAGTATTGTGCTTTTATTTGTAGGGCTGCGCTTTGTACAAGCCAGCAATGCTGCCCGGGAAGCAAAAGCCCTGGAAAGCAGCAATTCGTTCGAACAACGACAAGCTGCTTATAATAAGGACTTGAATCTACGCCCAACTCATATTGATTCAATTGTTGGTTTGTCTAGTATGTATTATCAGGTCTATAAGCAAACCAAACGCGAAGAGTTCTATACAGGTGGCATGACCATTGTTGATCTGGGGCTGCAGGCAGAGCCGTATAATAGAAATATGCTGTTTATTAAAATGCGACTTGAGCAAGCTAAAGGAAACAATGACAAGGCATTTGCCATTTTGGAAAATAACCGTGCTAACTTCATCTGGGATCTGGATTGGTACAATTTGCTGATTAACCAAGCGTTTGAATTTGGCAATAAAGCTCGATTGGCTAAGGACACAGCTACGGAACAGAAGTATTTCCAAGCAGGTCTTGCTGCTTATCAGCAGGTTCTGGATGGGGTAGCTCATCTTAAGACGATTCCACCTGAAATTCAATTGACACGTACTTTTGAAGTAACCCCAAGCATTGCGCTCAGCACTGGTAAAATTGAGTTCATGTCAGGTAAGCCTGCTGAGGCTGCAAGCATCCTCAAAAACGGCCTAAAGGACGATCTGAGTGATGCTACAAATCGTGAGGTCGCTCGCTATTATATCGTCGCTCTGCAACGGCAGGGACAAGATGATAAAGCTTTGTACGATAAGCTGATTCAGGCTGATCCGAAGGAGAAGGAGCAGATTGAACAGTTGAAATCGGAGAAATAGTTAAGAAAAAAGAGACTAGCAGATGATGTTACATCATACTGATAGTCTCTTTTTTTATATTGAGGAAGCATAGTTAGGTTTAGTGAGATGTTTATTTTTGTTGGTCAATCTCTTTAATAACCTGTCTCATATAAGCCAGTACTTCATCCTTAATCTCGTTATGCTGTAGAGCATAATGAATGGTCGTTTCAATGAATCCCAATTTCTCGCCAACGTCATGGCGATTGCCATCAAATTCGTAGGCCAGAATGGGGCTCTTTTCTCCCAGTTTGGACAATGCGTCCGTCAGTTGAATTTCCCCGCCTACTCCTGCGGATTGCTGACCCAGGATATCAAAAATGTCAGGCGTCAAGATATAACGTCCCATGATCGCCAAGTTGGAGTTGGTTTCTTCCTTCTTTGGCTTTTCCACTAATCGTTCCGCCTCAGAGATTTTGGAAGTAAGTGTATGACCTTCAACAATCCCGTAACGATGTACCTCGTTCCAATTCACTTGTTTTACACCTACAACAGAACGCTGATATTCATCGAACACGTCAATCATCTGTTTGAGGCACGGATTCTCAGACTCAACGATGTCATCCCCTAAAAGGACGGCAAAAGGTTCGTCACCTATAAACTTACGTGCACACCAGATGGCATGCCCCAACCCTTTAGGTTCCTTTTGACGAATATAGTGGATATCTGCCATCTCAGATGGCTTACGCACTTCATTGAGCAGGTTCCATTTTTCCTTCGCAGTCAAATTATGCTCCAGCTCAAAGGAGTAGTCAAAATGATCCTCAATCGCCCTTTTGCCTTTACCAGTAACGATAATGATATCCTCTATACCAGATGCAACAGCTTCTTCAATAATATATTGAATTGTTGGTTTGTCTACAATGGGAAGCATCTCTTTAGGCATCGCTTTCGTAGCAGGAAGGAACCGGGTTCCTAATCCCGCAGCAGGAATAATCGCTTTACGGATTTTCATAGGTTAAACTCCTTTGTCGTCAATATAACGGTAAGATATACTATCTATGATTATAACAGGAAGGTCAATTATTGTAATAGATTAAAGAAGAAGACATCTTCCCTTAAAGAGAACATGTCTTCCAATCACTAGCTTTCTATATAAATATATTATGCTGCCGGAATCTTTCTGGCTCCCGAACAAATATACAGTTATTTATTTCACCAGCTGACCACGTGTAACACCCAACTGATTCGTCGCCTTCAGCGTCTTCCATACTTGTGTTCCGCTGATTTCTCCGCGCAGGGCACGGTTATAAAGATCAATAACCTCATGCACTTGCTCCGGTGTCTCCTCCAAAAATTCCACGCGGTAACGGGACACGCCCAGCTCCAGGAAGTTGGACAGATATTCCGCGCCGGATTGCTCAATCGCGTTGTACACCGTGTTGCGGCAGCCTTCGTCCACACGAACCGGATGAGACATACCAATTCGATCACGCAGGGATGCGCGATGGTCCTCACATGGACGTCCACAGTTAGTGTAGTCGGTGCCTTCACTCATAAAGGTGCAGTATACGCAATGTTCAGTATGGAACATGGGCATATGCTGCTGGATCACGATCTCCAGCTTATCGGTACGCGTACGTCTGAGCATATCGACCATTTGCTGGATGTTCAGATCGTACGAAGGCGTAACCAGGTCGCAGCCGGAATCCAGGAACAGATCAGCCGCTTTATGGTTGGCTATGTTCAGCGAGAAGTCACCAATCAATTGCGGGTGATGTGCGTCCGGGTTCTCCAACCGATGTCGCAAGTAGAAATACAGTGCCCCTGGATTGCGTACCAGCACAGCATCCGGCTTTAGGCGCAGGATGTTGTTGTGGTAGCCATTTTCACCCGGCATGTGAATACGCGGGGTCGCCAGTGCAATTTGGCGGCCTGCAGCGTGCACTGCCTCTACGGCTGCCGGGAATTGCTTGATGAACTCGAAGTCGGCGTAGATGAACTCCACGCCGGCCTCGAGCGCAGCCTCCACCTGAGGGAGGCTGCGGCACAACGCGGTCAGCTCTGCCTGACCGCGTGCCACAGACGATGCCGGAGTCGATGCATCGTCATACACCTCGACCGCCCGCTTCGTGTACACGGGCGGTTTGGGACGCTCGCCCGCGAGCAGTTCCACCGCCTGACGGCGGATACCATTCAGCTCGCGCATCGGCACGATGACGTCCCCATGCAGATGGACGTCCAGCTCTTCCAGCTGGAACACCGTTCCGCCCAGTCGGCCGAACTGCTCTTCGAGCAGCTCGTGCGTCATCGGACGCTTCTGGGCAATTTCAAGTTCCAGCTCGGAGTCCACGCGGACCGTTGTGCCTTTCTGCACGTCGGTCCACCATGTCGACAGCGGTTGTCCTGGGGAGCCGCTGACCCGCACATGTACTGGGAAGACCCGGTACGGCTTGTCCGTGTCGTACGACTGGCGCAGACGCTTGTCCAGCGCCGGGTCGTTGGTCTTCCAAATGCGATCGCCCACGTGTACACGGCGCAGATCAACATCGTTGCGTCCCGCTACGATGTCAATGATCCAGCCTTCTCCGGCTTCGCCTTCAATCTTCACGCCCTTGCGACGGATATCGTATACGCGTCCGCCTTCTTCTTTTTGCGTGGGATCTCCCGCATCGAATACAATACCATCGCCACGCTTGAGCGGTGCATCAATACGGCACACTACGCCATCACGAAGGATTTGTTCCACTCGGCCCAGATACACCCCCCGGCTTTTCGGGAACGTCCCGTCAACCAGCTTCTTGTTATTGGTTCCTTCGAGAAAACCGTGCGTAAAGCCGCGTGAAAAGCTCTGCTGCAGCTCGCGGATATCTTCTTTGCTCGTCTTGGATGTATCTCCATCAAAATACTTATCAATGGCCTTGCGGTACTTGCTGACCACATTTGCCACATATTCAGGTGTTTTCAGTCGCCCTTCAATTTTAAAAGAAACCACACCCGCGTCGATCAGTTCAGGCATCAGGTCAATCGCTGCTAGATCCTTAGGTGACAGCAGATACGTCACATCTGCCATTGGCTTCTGCTCTCCATCCACCATCAGATCGTAAGGCAAACGACATGCCTGTGCACACTCACCACGGTTAGCAGAGCGGCCGCCCCACATTTCTGAAGTCAGGCATTGGCCAGAATAAGATACGCATAATGCTCCATGTACGAATACCTCCATTGGAAGTCTCGCCTGATCGCCTATTTTTTGGATCTGTTTCAGGTTGTTTTCACGTCCAAGCACGACCCGTTCCATATTGTACGGCTTTGTAAACTCTACCGCTTCCGGCGAGGTAATCGTCATTTGGGTAGAACCATGAATCGGAAAATCCGGTGAAATGTCGCGGATCATTTTCACCAGGCCCATATCCTGGACAATTAAAGCATCGACTCCAGCATCAATACAGGCATCGACCAGCTCCTTAGCGTCCTCCAACTCGTTTTCAAATACCAATATATTGAATGTTAAAAAACCTTTAACCCCATAGCTATGCAAAAACGCCATAATTTCAGGCAGTTCCTCCATGCGGAAATTATTCGCCCGTGCCCGTGCGTTGAACTTTTCCACCCCGAAAAAGATCGCATCAGCCCCGTTTGCCACCGCCGCACGCATACAATCCCAGTCACCGGCTGGTGCCAGAAGCTCAACATCTTCTCTTCGTACTACTGATTTCATTTTTGTCCTCCCTATATGGAGAAATAACTGATTAACCTTGAGTTAAAGTTATTTTCCAGAGCAGCGATGCTGCTTATTTTATAGCCCTATGAATTATCATCCTATCCGATCATCCCCACTCTGAACCACTGGCTCGAGGGATAAATGGCATCCAACTCAAAAAATCCGCATCACGAACATTTGCGGCATAGTTATTCTTATCTTGTAACTAATCTAGTGTACCAGACTGCGTCCCAAGCTTCTACACTTTCCAAGCGATTCCTCATAAAAATCCTCTTACTAAAACATAAAAAACACCCCCATTCCCGTCAAACGGTACTTTGGAGGTGAAGAATCCTATAAAACAAGAGGAACAACGAAGTAATCAGTACTATCGAGCAGGAAGCCAAATAGTGATGAAGACTAGGCAATTTAGAGCGCTAGTAAGCTACACCAGCCTTTTTAGAATACGGTATCCTCGTTGACGCTAACAGCGTACCAGACAATGAATCCGAGAAAAGGGGTTCGTATTGGCTGATCTAAGTACCGTAAATATCTGCCTTCGCTCTTCCCTGCTTACCTCACTCATCAAAAGATTGGCGGTATTTGGCGGGCGCCAGTGAAGCGGGCCATTTGAATCCGAAGAAGCGTCAGCGCTCGTAGGCTCAAATGGCACGCGTAGCGCTTCCCCCACAACCTCGCTAATCTCTTACCTACACCCTCTTACTTCACAAAATTAAACGAATTTAACGTCGAATCCAGTGCGTTAGACTGTACAGCCGTGTTGTTCGCATCATTCAATGTCGTTGTCACGGTATACGTTTTTCCATCACGTTCTAAAACCAATTGGTGGCCTGTGTAGCCAATGCCTTCCTCGATACGATGGAATGTAAAGGACACTGCCGGAACACCAGCAAATGTTACGTCCTTAACTTCCTCAACTTTGAGGTTTTTGTAGTTCTTTGCTTGCTTATCGTAGAAGTCCTTGAGCTGGGATACCGTTAGTTCAAATGATTGGTCGTTGTCGATTTTGATGGAAAAGCGTCCTCCGGTAAACTGGTACTCTACATCGCCCAATTCAAATTGATCGCTAATCGCGGTCCAATATCGTGGGATATTCACTGTATATTCATAGGCTTTTGACGTCTTTTTGACCGTTTTCGTTTTGTCTGTCAAATAGTCGTCTTCTTCCAACTGTCCAAAGTTACTCGCTACGGTTTGAAAATCGATTTGAAGCGAGGAAATGAGCGCGTTGAACTGATCATTTCCTTTGCTTACTTTTTCAGGCACTGCGTATTCAGCCAAGTAGCGGTATCCATTTTGCTGAATCAGCACATTGTACTCTTTGACCCATCCATCGCCAAAATTATAGCGGTACTCCTGTACTAACCCTTGAACGCCTGCAACCTCCAGCGGATACGTCTTCTGTGCCTCATAAGCCGTGGACACAAATGAATCGCTCAGCCATTTTTGCAGCTGCTGGCCCCAGTTCTCCAATTTTCCATCTGCTGGAGCTGAGGTTACTTTCACACGGAAGCTCGATCCATCATTACTTTCATATTGCATCCGTTGATCGTCCATTTTCCAGCCTGCGGGTATGCTGAGTGACACACCGTAGTCTGGATTCCCGGCCTCGCGTGTGCCTCCTACGACAGTAGACAAGTCTTTAATACTTTTATCCTGCGCATTAAAGGAGGTCTTGAAGGAATTTAAAAGTCCCGCATACTGGGCCAGATCTTTATAATTCGTTGCTTTAGCATCGGAAAAATAAACTACATACAATCGTCCGTTGTCATAGTACTGACGATTTTCCCACAGCACGCCGTCCCCATCCTTCGTAATGACACGAGCATAAGGTACCTTCGCTTTCGGGAAGGATTTTCGATCGATCACAGTTTCTCCCGTTTCCTTGGCTGCCTGCACCAATTGTTGCAGCAGATCGTCCGCATTCAGCGGAACCGGCTGTGACGCTGTGTGCACTTCCATATAATACGCACTGTTCTCGTCCATAAATGTGGAAATACTCTCATCTCCACCTCCCTGACCAATGACGAGCCCTGTTGGATAGTTCATAGACCAGTCATAGTAACTGTTCCCGATCTGTGTCTTACCCTCATCATTATCAATGTTCGGTGTCTCTTCAGCTACCGTGCCTGCCTCTTCTTGTGCTTCCATCCGAATAATGATTCCGGCACCATTCTTCTCCAACTTACCGCCAAGCCCTTCTGCTACTTGACGCAGAGGCACCATGAGAATACCTGATGACATTTCCGGTGGAGCTGGAAGTGTCACCTTGTGACCTCTCACCCACGCTGTACGGCTACCAATGGTTAGCGATACAACATGAGTTCCGCTAGTGATTTTAACCACATTATCTTCAGCTAATCGAATTTTGCTGTTAAATGCCTTTTTAAACACACCAGCCGGAACCATCAGTGCACCACTTTTGGAATACGGCTTCGTAATATTGGCATTATGACCGTTCACGATGGCTGTATTGCTGCCGCTTTGCAACCGTAATTCCAGCATGGTTTTATCATGATCTGCTGCAACTGCTGGCAAAGCGGAAAGCAGAAGGGACAATGCGACAGCGCCGACCCCCAGCTTACGCATCATTTTTCTTTGAATATGCTTCACAGTAAATCTCCCTTTAGCTTTATTTTATAGATTCAAGAGGCATTATTGTTCACTTTCCAGTAGTTGCTCCTTGAGCTGGCTCCGATGCTTCCTTAGAAGGCGCTACACCACCATCTTCAGCGGCTTCCGAACCGTTCGAATCTTCACTATCTTCTCCAGACTGAATGGACTCATAGATTTCACCATTATCCTGTGTCAGTACCAGCTTGCGCTTCACAATATCACCGTCAGACTGCATAAGTACACTCACCGTTTGACCTGGTTGATAGTTTTTAAGCAGTTCATTGACATCAATAGCGGAAGCTACACGCTTACCGTTAATACTATACAGCTCATCGCCTTCCTTGATTTTGGCCTGAACGGCATTGGCTGAAGTAATTTTCGTAACTTTCAAAGGATCCTCGGTAGGTAATCCGACGATAGCTGACCAGCTTTCTTCCAGCCCTAGACCAAGACTAGCGCGCCGAACCTCTCCGTATTTGAAAAATTGGCCGATGACATATTTCACCGTATCCGCCGGAATCGAAAAGCCCATATTTTCAATGCCGACCGCCGAGAATTTCATCGTATTGATCCCAATGACCTCACCCTTGAGATTGACCAGCGGACCGCCGCTGTTACCAGGATTGATCGCGGTATCACTTTGGATCAAACGATAAGCAGCGTTGACACCACGGTTCAGCCCGCTAACCACACCTGAGGTTGCCGAATTGCGAAGTGAAAAGGATATAGGCGTACCAATAGCCACTACCTGCTCCCCTACCTGTAGACTGTTCGTTGAAGCTGCCAAGGTAGCGGGTTTGAGGCCGCTTGCCTTGATTTTAACTAATGCCAAATCACTGATCGGATCGCTATAGCTGTCGGTGATTCCGTAAGATTTTCCGTCCGAGGTTACGACCACGGCATCACCTAATCCTTCGATAACATGCGCATTCGTCACAATCCATCCATCTGTACGAATGATGACACCCGTGCCGTGAGCCAGGTTGTATCGATCTCCTCCTGCTACGGTCTCTCCCGTGGCTGAACGGCCAATAATACCGACCACAGAAGGAGATACATTTTTAACCACCTGCGGCACACGACCGGCCGATAACGTATATGTACCATTTGCGCTGTTATATGCGCCGCTGGTTCCTAATGCCTTATTCATATCGCTTACGTTAACATAGACCCCACCATTAATGACTTTGGCCTTTAACGCAGTCCCACTGCTGGCTGCACCTGCCGTACCAGAAACACATAGAGCGCTGCCCAAAGCCAGAACAACTGCCCTTTTCCCCATCTTACGCATATACTCACCATTCCCTCTCTTACATGACCCTGTTCTATCAGTTAGTCCAAATCTACCATAGAGGGGACACGTATACAATCGCTTTAAGCCCTATCTTTTTCTAAAAGGCGCCGTTTGCTGCATCCCTGTCCTCTCATGCTATTTATATTATAAATTTTCCAAATCCTTATATCAAAAAAATAAGCAAAAACGATAAATAATCGTTATACCGTTTAGGTCATTCCTTCATTTACGGGCATAACCAACTATGATACCATCACATTATATCTTAGTTTTATTGTCGGAAATAAAGAATAAAATCATGAGTCCTCTATCCAAAACACTAAAGTATAAATAAGCACCTACAGGAGGTTAAAAGAATGGCCTACGAACCAATCTGGAACGCTCATCCCGATAAGCTTAACAAATTCGAGTTAGTCAAGCTGGAAAAGGACGGTCTCGACGTTATCCGTACCATTATTGAAAACTATGCCAACGAAGGCTATGACTCGATCTCTGCGGACGATATGGATCGTTTCAAATGGGCTGGGGTATATCAGCAAAAGCCCAAGGATGGTCATTTCATGATGCGAGTCCGCATCAACACAGGGATCATGACTTCAGCACAGGCACATGCATTGGCGGACATATCCGCGCTATATGGACGCGGTCTTGTGGACGTCACCACTCGCCAGGCGATTCAATTTCACTGGCTGACAGTCGAAAGCTTGCCCGATATTTTTGAAAGACTGGAAAAAGTCAACTTGTATTCCTTCGAAGCCTGTGGAGACTGCCCGCGTACCATTGTCGGTAATCCACTGGCTGGTATTGATCCCAATGAATTGGTAGATACCCAAGAGATTGTGGACGAAGTAAACCGTTTTTTCTTATTAAATCGAGACTTCTCCAATCTGCCGCGTAAGTACAAAATGTCTATCTCCGGTAATACGTACAACAATGCACAGGCTGAAATTAACGACCTGTCCTTCACTCCGGCCACCAAGATCCTCGACGGAAAAGAAGTGATCGGCTTCCATGTGATGGTTGGTGGAGGTTTGTCCGCCAAGCCGCATATGGCACAGTCTCTGGATTTGTTTGTTCGTCCAGAGGAAGTGCTGAAGGTTGCTATTGCTGTCACCACCATTTTCCGTGATTACGGCTATCGGGAAAAGCGGCACCATGCTCGCTTGAAATTCCTCGTTGTCGATTGGGGCCCGGACAAATTTCTAGCTAAGCTCACCGAGTACATCGGTGAAATGCCCGGACGAGGCGAAGACAAAACGATTGGCTGGCAAGCCGCCTATTTTGACGGTGTGCATCCTCAAGCCCAAAAAGGCCTGAACTATGTCGGTCTGAACGTGCCTGTCGGTCGTCTTAGTGCTGACGAGTTGCATGAACTGGCCGAACTGGCTGACCGCTATGGCGATGGGCAGATTCGTACCACGATGTCGCAAAATATTTTGCTGAGCGGCGTGCCGGATGAGCAAGTGGATGAACTACTGGAAGCCCCCGTTCTGCAACGCCTGACACCACGACCCAAGCATTTTATGAGTCGTACGGTATCGTGCACAGGAAATGAGTTTTGCAATCTGGCGATTGTGGAAACCAAAAAACGGGCGGTTGACGTTGCCGAGTATTTGGATCAGCACGTACAATTGGATGAAAAGGTGCGCATTCATTTTATCGGTTGCCCAAATTCCTGCGGTCAAAAGCATATTGCGGACATCGGTCTGCAAGGCTCGCTCATAAAGACACCGGAAGGCTTGGTCGACGCGTTCGACATCGCTGTCGGCGGAGCGCTTGGGGCAGGCGCCCAGTTTAACAAGGCGCTCAAAGGTCGCGTACGTGGGGATCAGGTTGGACCTGTGCTGGCGGAGCTCATTCTGTTCTACAAAGAAAACAGGAGCGCTGGCGAAAGCTTTTACGCATATGTACAGCGTGTAGGTATTCCGACTTTCCAGGAAAAGCTGTCTGCTATTTTACAGTCCAGCCACGTTGCATCCTAAATATAGAGCCTATTAACAGCCTGCTTGTATCCCATATACAAGCAGGCTGTTTCTTATCGCCATACAGCCCCGCAATATCGTCTCCCTCACTTTCACAAAAAAAAGACACCGGATTACTCCGGTATCAATATTTTCGCAAAATCAAGCACTGTCGGTTTATGAGCGCCTGTTGTAGATGTCACCACCGCGTAGCCTGAAGGTATCTTATATATCAATCCCGTATCATACCGGATGCCGAAGGAATTGTCCTCCTTATAATGAGTCCTCGTTTCCCACACCTTCGTACCGTTTTCTTTCAAGCCTGTAATGGTGATGCCATGCATCTTCGTCGTTTTCCCCAGTGGATCATATTGATCACTGAACTGGACATACAGCTGCTCCTCAGGCAGATACACCTGGTCAGCCCCGTAGTCCGCTGTATTGCTAAATAATTGCAGACTATTACTTAGCACCTGTGTACGCTTGCTGTTTCCTTTAAGCCCTGTTACAGCAATATGACCGCTCGGCAACTCACGTACTGCGGCAATTTCTTTACCTGATCCCAAGTCCAGATGGATGTCACGGATATCGCGACCATATACATCTGCTTGTACCCCCACGGGACCATCTGAGCTGTTCAAAAGCGCATAATATCCATTGTGACTGCCGACCAGCCAACCCGAGGTCACTCCGGCCGTCGTTCGATTCCATTGTATATCGCCAGTTTCAGTGTATTTGAGTACAGTGAAGGACTGTTCCGCAAGGTTCAGATAGGAGACCAGGAAACCGCCATCCTCCAGTGGCTCCAAGCCAACCTGAGAATCCTCCCCATGAGATATCAAGCCATCTGTGGGTAATGTTTTGGACCACAAGGTGTTTCCATCCTCGTCCAATCGTGAAGCCTGCAACTCTCGTATTCCGTTCGGTTTTGTATATTCAATCAGAAACAGCAAGCCACCATCCGACGTCTCCCGCTGGACTCCCCTGCTGCTTGTTCCAGGCTGTACGTTCAGATCCTGCTGATGTTTCCATACAGCCTCCACAGAACTGTCCAGCTTGCCATATGTGACGTGTACTACACTTGCTTCTGTATCGTCCTCGACGTTCAGCGTTAAAAACCCACCATTTGCTGTGGGTTGAATGTAATTGTGAGCGTTTCCTAAATCCTTAATACTGCCAATGGCCGCACTTGTTTCGATTTCGGCTTGTTTGGGCACAAACGCCTCGGACACCTCGGAGGCATAGGACGGTGTAGCACTATATCCCATCAAGCATGCCGCCAAAGCAGCTCCTGCTGCCCATGTATACACACGTGTACGTAAAACTCTACTTTGCTTAACCTTCAAGCGTTCCAGCTCCCTTCATGACTTCCTCAGAGATGTTGTATGAACCTTAGATGTGATAAAACTAGAGACGGTTTCGCTTCAACTTGTAATGGTGTCACGTGGGCACGGAACTTTGTATGATGCTATGACGATTTATATATTTACCTCTTCAAGTCCGAACCTAAACATCCAAAACTCCCAAATTTAGAGACTACTCAGAGACTTTCTGTCGATGAATATACGTATAGATTTATTATCCCAGCGCTTGGTAAACTACGTGTCACATGCTTTAACGCAGGAATTTGATAAAAGTTTTCTTTTTTTACAAAAAAAATAAAGCCCTGCCAAGGCGAAGGCATAAATACAGTAGTTCGTATTCTGCCTTCCTGCCTGTGCAGGGCTTTTAAAGCGCACGTTAAATGATATCTATAGATCGACTGTCTGAAGCGCTTGGCTACGCTCTGTATCCCGTTCAAGGATCGGCTTTAAGTATCGACCTGTATAGGATTCTTCGACTTTCACGAGTTGCTCCGGTGTCCCGGTAGCCAAGATCGTTCCACCGCCACTTCCGCCTTCCGGTCCCAAATCAATCAGATAATCGGCTGTTTTAATCACATCCAGATTATGCTCAATGACCAGCACCGTCTCTCCTGAATCAACCAAACGATGCAGCACCGTCAATAATCGATCAATATCGTGAACATGCAGACCAGTTGTCGGCTCATCCAAAATATAAATGGTTTTGCCTGTGCTGCGACGATACAATTCGGAGGCCAACTTCACACGCTGTGCTTCACCGCCTGACAAGGTAGTCGCAGGCTGACCCAGCTTGATATACCCCAAACCTACATCCATCAGCGTCTGGATCTTGCGATGAATCTTCGGAATATTTTCAAAAAACTCCGTCGCATCCTCTACCGTCATCTCCAGCACATCGGCAATACTTTTTCCTTTGTATTTAACCTCCAGGGTCTCCCGGTTGTAACGCTTGCCTTTGCACACTTCACATGGAACATACACATCTGGCAGAAAATGCATCTCAATCTTGATGATGCCGTCGCCTCTACAAGCTTCACAACGACCTCCCTTAACGTTAAAGCTAAAGCGGCCTTTCTTGTAGCCTCGTACTTTGGCCTCGTTCGTCTGCGAGAATAAGTCACGGATATCATCAAATACACCAGTATACGTTGCAGGATTGGAACGCGGTGTACGGCCAATTGGCGATTGATCGATCTCAACAACCTTTTCGATATGCTCTAGCCCGCGAATTTCTTTGTGCTGCCCTGGACGCACTCTCGCCCGGTTCAGATCACGCGCCAACGTTTTGTACAAAATTTCGTTGACCAGCGTCGACTTTCCAGAGCCGGATACACCAGTAACAGCCGAGAAAACACCCAACGGAATTTTGACATTCACATTTTTGAGATTGTTCTCCTTGGCTCCGCGAATCTCCAGCCACTTATCAGCAGGCTTGCGCCGCTCGGTATTGACCGGAATGAACTTGCGTCCGCTCAAATACTGCCCGGTTAAGGAATTCGGGTCTTCCATAACTTCCTGCGGGGTCCCCTGCGACATAATCATCCCACCGTGGATTCCAGCTCCCGGCCCGATATCAATGATATAGTCCGCCGCCATCATCGTATCTTCATCATGCTCCACCACGATCAAGGTATTGCCAAGATTCCGCATATGCTCCAAAGCACTAATCAGACGATCATTATCTCGCTGATGCAGCCCGATACTAGGCTCGTCCAAAATATAAAGCACACCCATCAGACTGGACCCGATCTGTGTCGCCAATCGGATACGCTGTGCCTCACCGCCTGACAACGTGCCTGCCGCACGGCTTAAAGTCAGGTATTCCAGACCCACGTTAACGAGGAATCCCAGTCGGCTGTTAATTTCTTTTAAAATGAGATTGGCAATCGACTTCTCCTTCTCACTCAGCTCCAGTGTATGGAAAAAGTTTGAGGCTTCACCGATAGACAGGGCTGTTACATAAGCAATATTGCGCTCTTGAATGGTTACCGACAGGCTTTCTTTTTTCAGTCGATGTCCCTTACAGGTGTTACATGGCTTTGCACTCATAAAGCCTTCAATAAATTCACGTATGCCCTCAGAAGCCGTATCACGATACCGACGCTCCAAGTTGGGGATAATCCCCTCAAAGGTCACATAGGCTTCCTTACGTTGACCAAAATCATTTTCATAGCGGAAACGGATCTTCTGCTCACCCGTTCCATGTAAAATGAGGTTCATTTGTTCTGTCGTCAATTGACTAACAGGAATGTCCTGTGGAATACCGTAGTGCTCGCATACTGACTGTAAAAATTGAGGATAATAAGTGGAAGTTCCCCCACTCCAAGCCTGAAACGCCCCATCTTCCACACTTTTTTCAGGATCGGGAATGAGCAAATCAGGGTCAACCACCATTTTAACTCCTAACCCATCGCAATCCGGGCAAGCGCCGAACGGACTATTAAAGGAAAACATTCTTGGAGACAGTTCATCTATGCTGAATCCACAAATCGGACATGCAAAGTTGGAGCTGAACCGCAACTCCTCTTGCCCCATAATGTCTACAAGCAACTGCCCGCCTGAAAGATTCAATGCCGTCTCAATAGAGTCAGACAGACGCGCACGCACATCTTCCTTGACAACGATGCGGTCTACGACCACTTCAATCGAGTGCTTCTTATTCTTTTCCAACTCAATCTTCTCAGACAATTCACGCAGTTCGCCATTCACACGTACCCGCACAAAGCCCTGCTTGGCTATATCCGTGAACAGTGTTTTATGCTCACCTTTGCGACCCGATACCAATGGAGCTAGGATTTGCAGTCGTGTCTTCTCAGGATACTGCAAAATGCGGTCTACCATCTGTTCGACGGTCTGTGAAGTAATTTCAATGCCATGTTCAGGACAATGAGGATGACCCACCCGGGCAAACAACAACCGCAGGTAGTCATAGATTTCGGTAACTGTTCCGACGGTAGAACGCGGATTCCGACTTGTTGTTTTTTGGTCAATGGAAATGGCAGGAGACAGACCGTCAATCGAATCAACGTCCGGCTTCTCCATTTGCCCGAGAAATTGACGGGCATACGCAGATAAAGATTCCACATACCTCCGCTGCCCTTCCGCATAGATCGTATCGAAAGCCAGCGACGATTTACCTGAGCCGCTAAGCCCTGTCAGGACGACGAACTTGTCCCGTGGAATCGTCACGTCAATATTTTTGAGATTATGCGCGCGTGCGCCTTTGATGATGATGCTTTCATTCGCCAAATGTTTCATCTCCTTAGCCGTAGTTCACGTCATGCTATATCGCATTGGATTATCCCATGGAAGTGATATATCGCAAAGAGAACGACCACATAGGCCGCCCTCACTATTTTTAAAAGCAAAGCAATCAAACATTTTATTTTCATATGTTTTGCTTCTAGCTTATTCTCAATGTTTAATCAGCTCGCAACTCCAGCAAAGCATCACGCAGCTCGGCTGCCCGCTCGAACTGTAGGTTCTTGGCGGCGTCTTTCATCTCTGCTTCCAGACGCTGAATGAGTGATTGGCGCTCCTTCTTGGAAAGTTTACCCGTCTCATTAGGAAGGTAATCATTCTTCGATTCTGCCACCTTAGTTGCTTCAATAACATCACGAATCTTTTTACGTATGGTTTGCGGGGTAATCCCATGTTCTTCATTATACTGAATTTGAATCGCACGCCGACGTTCCGTTTCCTTTATCGCTTTATCCATAGAATCGGTAATCTTATCGCCGTACATAATAACACGACCGTCACTGTTCCGTGCTGCCCGTCCGATTGTCTGTATCAGAGAGCGCTCAGAACGCAGAAAGCCTTCTTTGTCTGCATCCAAAATCGTGACCAGAGATACTTCCGGCAAATCAAGACCCTCCCGCAACAGGTTAATCCCGATTAGCACGTCGAAGGTCCCTAGACGAAGATCCCGCAAAATAGCCATCCGCTCCAACGTCTTAATCTCGGAGTGCATATACCGGACCTTGATGCCTACTTCTTTTAAATAGTCAGTCAAATCTTCGGACATCTTCTTCGTAAGTGTGGTCACCAGCACCCGTTCTTCACGTTCTATGCGAAGCCGTATTTCATTAATAAGATCGTCAATCTGCCCCTTGCTCGGACGCACCTCAATAATCGGATCAAGAAGCCCGGTAGGACGAATAATCTGCTGCACCATCGTTTCGCACTTCTCCATCTCATAGGGTCCTGGAGTAGCTGATACATAGATAATCTGACTTACCTTGTCCTCAAACTCTTCAAACTTCAACGGGCGATTATCCAATGCAGACGGCAAACGAAAACCATGATCCACCAGTACATTCTTACGTGCTTGGTCACCGTTATACATGGCACGAATCTGCGGCAATGTTACATGGGACTCGTCAATGACGATCAGCATATCATCCGGGAAATAATCCATTAGCGTATATGGTGTTGCTCCTCGTTCACGGAATGTCAGTGGACCTGAATAATTCTCGACACCGGAACAAAAACCAACCTCTTTCATCATCTCGATATCATAGCGGGTACGTTGCTCCAAACGTTGCGCTTCTAACAGCTTCCCTTGCTCCTTCAACTCTGCTAACCGCTCTTCAAGCTCACGTTCAATGTTGACCAATGCTACCTTCATCGTATCCTCATGAGTAACAAAGTGAGATGCCGGGAAAATAGCAATATGATCACGTTCACCGATCAATTCACCTGTAAGCACATTAATCTCGGTAATTCGTTCAATTTCATCCCCGAATAGTTCTACACGTATAGCGTGTTCCCCATGGGAAGCCGGGAATATTTCTACAACATCCCCCCGTACACGGAAAGTACCCCGCACGAAGTTGATATCGTTCCGCTGATATTGAATATCGACCAAGCGGGACAAAATCTGATTGCGGGGTTTCTCCATGCCAACTCTAAGCGAAAGCAGCAGACTTGAATATTCTTTCGGCGAACCCAAACCATAAATGCAGGAGACACTCGCTACAATAATAACGTCACGACGCTCAAACAGAGAGCTTGTCGCTGAGTGGCGAAGTTTATCAATCTCCTCATTGATGCTGGAATCCTTCTCAATATACGTATCGGAAGACGGGATGTATGCTTCCGGTTGATAGTAATCATAGTAGCTGACAAAATAATCGACGGAGTTATTCGGAAAGAATTCTTTAAACTCACTCGCCAGTTGAGCAGCCAAAGTCTTATTATGTGCAATAACCAGCGTAGGCCGATTTAACTTGGCAATGGTTTGTGCGATGGTAAACGTCTTACCTGTTCCCGTAGCACCCAATAGCGTTTGATGCTTCTTTCCTTCTGCAATTCCCTCTACCAATTCAAAAATGGCCTGGGGCTGATCGCCTTGAGGTTGGAATTCCGACTGAATTTCAAAAGTCTTATCGCTAACAACGATATCACTCATTGCCCTGCATCACCCTTATCGTCTAAAATGGAAACATCATGATTTTACACCAGTCGAGCTTTAACGTCTTTACCTGTAACTCTATGTCGATATTTCCCGAGCAATGATACTTGGGAAATATGGTTGGATAAGAATGTTTGTTCCCGTATTATACCTCTTTCTTACTGCGGATGCAAACGATAAGTCTTGAATAGGAGTGAATTAAATTTTGGATATCACCATCGTATTGGGCATCATCGCAGGAATCATAGCATTAATCGGTGGCTTCTTATGGGAAGGCGGCGAATTTACCGGGCTGCTTCAAGGTACATCGGCTCTCATTGTATTTGGGGGAACTTTCGCCGCAGTTGTGATCAGCTACCCCGCTTCCAAGCTGAAGACGATCCCCACCGCTCTACGGATGGCATTTAGCCGTGAGGACAATCCTACGGAGCAATATATAGAAGATTTGGTTTCCATGGCTGCCACCTCACGCCGATCCGGTGTGCTTGCGCTAGAGCGTATTTCATCAGAGCATCCGAATGCATTTTTGCGCGAAGGTCTTCAGTTGGTCATCGACGGCACCGAGCAGGAACAGATCAAACAGATCTTAGAGCTTGAGTTAGATGCCATTGAACACAAACATGAAGGGTACGCCAAAATATTTGAATCCGCAGGCGGTTATGCCCCTACGATGGGGATTATCGGTACGGTTATGGGCCTAATCCATGTACTGGGCAGCCTGACCGAGCCTACTGCGCTTGGTCCGTCCATTGCTGTTGCCTTTATCGCAACCCTATACGGCGTTGCTAGCGCCAATCTGATCTTTCTGCCCATCGCATCCAAAATAAGAGCAGCCAGTGAGAGTGAAATTATCACGATGGATTTGCTGCTGCAAGGTATTCTGGCTATCCAAAACGGAGAGAATCCAAAGCTTGTACGCAAAAAGTTGGAGTTCTTTATCCGCTCAGAGCAAAATATAGATCGCAAACCGCCTCGTCGCTCACGCACTGAGGACGCATCTCCAAAGGAGGACTTCCATGAGAACGCGCGGTAAGCGCCGTGGGGGTCAAGGAGGCGGCGGAGACCATCGTGACCGCTGGATGATTACCTATGCCGATCTAATCACCCTGCTGCTCATATTTTTCGTTGTGATGTATGCCATGAGTAGTTTGGATGCTAAAAAATACGATGTCGTTGTTCAATCCCTTCAGGATACGTTCCACAAGGGAGATTCTATTTTGGAGCAAGGCTCGGGCATTACAGGTACTGCCGATCGTTATACCAGCAAGAATCCACCCGCGACCAAGCAACCAGCAGCCGATAAAAAGGAAGCCGGATCGACAAAGCTTACCGAACGTGAACAAGCATTCCGCACGCAGGAAAAAGAACTGCAAAATTTAATGGGTGTCATTCAAGAATATATTACGGACAACAAACTGGAAAATCAGATTTTTGTGTCAGATCAGCCGCGTGGTATTGTCATTACGCTAAATGACCGCTTTTTATTCGATCAAGGTAGAGCTGCACTCAAGCAAGGCTCTGCCAACACACTATCCAAGTTGGCCAGTCTATTTCGAGATTTGAAAACACCGATTAGCATTGAGGGCCATACGGACAACATTCCGTTCACGCGCTCCTCGAACTCATCGATGTATAAGGATAACTGGGAGCTTTCCGGCGCACGGGCACTGTCTGTACTCCGATTCTTTCTCGACCGAGAGCAACTTTCACCCACAGGATTTCAGTATGCAGGTTATGCAGATACCCGACCGGTTGGTGACAATAGCACCGAAGCTGGACGACAAAAAAACCGCCGTGTCGAAATCACCGTACTACGCCAACTTCAACAGTAAAACCCAAAAACCTCCTGAGTCACGTAATAACGTGAATCGGGAGGTTTTTTTGATACATATTCATCATTAATACATGGCTTCCGCCTGATGTAGACGCAGAACAATAAACCGTACGAACAACGTGGATAAGAGCAGCGTACGAGATGCAATAGAGATTATTTTGTTTATTCTATATCCCACTATGTATTAGAAGCCCTGGTGAAGTTAGATTCTATCTTGTCATGATGCTTGAAGATTAATAAGATAGGACAAGCTCGTGTTGCTTCTCTTGTATTTGTGAACTTTGGGGGATGCTCTGTTGTCTACGATAGCTATATTTCCAGTCGCTGTATTTATTAAGAAGTCGATCTAACTCCATGGACTTGATTAACACCCGCCGATCCTTCAATCCCACCTCATTCGCCAAATCATTTAGTTCCTTCCGCTTTTCTTCGATGCATTCCTCCAATTGTTTCCATTTCACATCAATAAACCTCCTGTTCGGTGTGGTATTTACATTAGTTTACAAGCTGATACCTTCCCTACAGGTTAAAAATATAATAAAACCCAATTCATCCCTTTAACGGGATAAATCAAAAAAGCCAATCCATAGGAATTGGCTTCGAGAACGGTGGTTCTCTTCTATGAATTATACACATCTATACAAATTCAACCCATGCCATGATTAAATAATATAATTTCATTAGAACTTTCTACACTGCTTGGATTATAGAAAGGGAATATACTAAAAAATAGAATACCTAAGGCTAGTACCACTAAATAACCTTTTTTCATAGATATTCACCTCCTTAATTATATTTTCGTATCTCTTTGTTTGTTCATAAGTAGCAAATTCTCTGTAAACCTCAAACAACGCAACACATTGTTTAAAGTCACTATCATTCCGACTAATCAATGAAAGTGCAAGACAGTCTAGAACATAGTTTGTTCCTTTCTCCAAGCTATTACTTCTATACTCATAAATTGCCCTTTGATATAAAAAACAACAATAATAGTTTCTATTCTTTACATCATCAAGAAACTTGAACTGATCAATCTCTGCTGAAAAACTTTCAAGTACATAATCTACCGAGAAGTTATATTTGTTAGCTGATTCCAAGATAGTTAAAAGACCAGATAATTTTTCTTCCGGATGTTGATTGAGAAAAGAAATATATTCTACTAAAACATCTCTTTTTCCTAAAAGCATATCAAGTGTATAAGAGTTTGCCTTTGCCCAAAGGCTGAACATCTTTACATATTGCTCACCTTCTGAGTTAAGTCCTTTGAACCAACTTAAATCCGCGTAATATTTAATATAAGATTGTGCTTCCTCAAATTTCTCCATTTTTTGGAGAGCTGTAGATTTAGATAAATATCCGTATCCGTAATAGAAAACAAGATTTTTCTCTGTTTTAAATTCGTCCTTAACACGTCTTTTAGTATTATTATTTTCATATCGATTTAAATAAACAGTTTTGGCGAGAGTACACAACTCATCTCCATACTTCTTAACGCTGTCCCATTTATGTAGATAAAAATATATATTGATAATTTTTAAAAGCCCATCTAGCTGATAACTCTCTGGTAAGCGATTACGATAAGGAATAAATCTCAGAACAGATTCCAAATTTTTCTCCAGATCTTGACCCACAGAAGCAACAAACAATTTATAATGGCTTATCGCCAATCTCTCAGAATGCTGATACTTTTCATTTTCAATGACACATTCATAGAAAGGAATTGCCTCTTGCAGCTTCCCCCCTTCGTATAACTCCTCTGCCAAAGCAAAGATCGTTGGAATGTGGTTAAGATCTTCCATTAAGCGTGAAAGCACTTTCTCAACACATCGCAAGTTCCCCACTTCAACACAACGAATCAGGAACGGCTTGACCCTTTTCCAATGTGGTCTTCCATCATAAAAACATTCATCCACATACAGGTCGTATAACCAGCCCTCTGGATAATTAAAGGCTTTGGTAATCAAGTCCATTTGTCTCACAGAAATAGGTTTAGGTGGATTTCCGTTAAGCATCGCACTAAATATGCCCCGGTTAAGCCCCGTAGCTTGTCCAAAACTATTAAACGTGTAGCCACCAAGTTTTAATTCTTTCTCAATTTCCGAACGAATCGTGGTTGCATTTTCCAATAAAAACACCCCCGGCATATTCAGATGATTTTAAAAAATCACCCTCCTCGATAATCAATTACAATATACTAGAAATTATATGAATAAATTGGATGATGGTCAACCCCTTTTCTACACTGTTTTATTATATTATGGTATTTGATGCTTTTTAAATAGTCCTCACAGAGACTAAATATATATTAATTTAGGCAATTTAATTACCTCCACGCCTGATCTAGCTTTGTCTACACTCATACTATAGGAGTGTGGAGGTCTATGGAAACGACGAAACTTATAGGAACGAAGATTCGCCAATTTCGAAAATTGCGTGATATTACTCAAGAACAACTGGCAGAAGCATCCGATTCAACAGGCTCCTACATAGGGAAGTTGGAACGCGGTGAAGTCAATGTACAGATTAAAACATTAGAGAAAATAGCAGAGGCGCTGAACACAAACGTATTTGCATTTTTTAACTTTAATTCATATGAAGAACTCAAAAGCCAGCCCTGGATATGGGGATGTATTCATATTCTTTCCCAGCAGAGTGAAGCGGAGCAGAATAAAGCTTATCGCATTCTAAAGGAGCTTTTCTCGACAGAGAATGAGCTTTCTGAAAATAACTCTGATGATTCCAAAGGAAAAGGATAAGTTTAATATTGTTCTCTATTAGCCATCTAGGCTAAGAAAAATTAAAAAAGGCTACGCTGTTCTGCTCAATTAAGTAGCAAAATACGTAGCCTTTTTGTAGTTCAAGGAAGCATGTGTTTCGCATTATACTGTACTTCTTCAAGCAATTTTCCATATTCCTCCTGTTGTTCGTATGTGGAATGATCTTTATACTTTTCAAATAATAATGTAATAGACTTGATATAGTACGCTTTATCATTCAATTGAGAAGATGCTTTGAAGCTCTTCAGCATACCGTCCATAGCTTTCGAATAAGCTCCTGTATTGAAATAGTAGCGACTAAGCTCAAGAAAAAAACGAGAATAAGTGACCAGATTATAATTCGTATGATAGTAAGAAATATTTACATTTAGTTCTCTGAATTCATCAATTTTTTCAGCAAAGAGAATTAAAATATCATCTATTGGATAATTGTAAATATTAGCTGACTCAACAATAGTCAGTAGCCCATGTAATATCTCCTGGGAATTATCTCTAAGAAGCTCAACATAGGCAGGCAAGCTTTCCATATTCCCCATTAAGATTTCCATACTCAACTGATTTGCTTTTGCCCACACTTTAAATTTTTGTGCCTCTATTTTTCCTATATCGTCCAGTCCTTCAAAATCAGTTAAATCTGCATAGTAGGGGATAAATTCCATAGCTTTTTTATATTGCCCTTGTATCTCGTAGGCATTCCCTTTCAGTAAAAAGGACTGACCATAATAAACGATTAGACGTCTTTCTGTATTTAGAGGCTTAACTTCACGATTTTTTAATTTTCCTCTAACCTGCTGTTGATAGATACTCGTAGCTAGTACTCTTAGTTCTTCAGCATACTGTATAACCGTCTCACAATCATAAAGTTGAAAATAGGCATTAGCCAGTTTTAATAAAGCGTCTAATTGGTAATTTTCAGGAAGATTCCTTCGAAACGGGGCAAATTTTATAGCTGCTTGACGATTATTATCCAAATCAGTATTTAGAGAATAACAAAACAAACGATATTGGCTGATCGCCAGCCTCTCCGAGTGGTAATATCTTTCGTTCTCTACCACACATTCGTAAAAAGGGACAGCTTCTTTTTCCTTACCTGCTTCGTGTAGTTCTTCTGCAAGCTCAAATATTGTCGACACATAGAACAAATCCTCCGTTAGTCTCGTCAATACCTTTTGAATACAGTCTCCCTTTCCTAACTCTACACAACGCAATAAAAAAGGTTTGATCCGTTTCCAGTGCCCTTTCCCTTCGTAAAAGCATTCATCTATGTACAACTCATACAACCAGCCTTCGGGATACCCTAATGCCTTAGTGATCAAGTCCATCTGCCGAACGGAGATTGGCTTGGGTGGGTTACTGTTCAGCATGGTACTGAATGTACCACGGTTAATACCGGATATTTTACTGAAGCTGCTAAATGTATAGCCTCTCTGCTTGAGTTCGGTCTCTATCGTCGAGCGGATCGTAGGTGTATGTTTCATTTCAATCCCCCTCAATATAGTTGCAGTTATATCGTAAGTCATACTTAACATGTGATTTCGGTCGTAAGAGCTTCATTTCATTACAAAATAATTAAAATAGTGAAATATATGGTCTATAAAGTCATTTTATTTTATGATGCCTTAGAAGGAAGCCTTTTTTTTACGAATTCCGTGATAATTGAAAAGTTAAATGAGGTACATCTGGAGAACCATTAAAAACAAACTTCAAGTTTTTTTATTTGAATGTCACAAATGTATATCTTTTTCAGTTATATAGGCAGAAGGGAGGGACGTTAATGGAAAAACTAAATACAGATAATCAAAACGCAGACATTAATCTTGTCATAGAGCAGGTCCAAGCAGGCGACAAACAAGCATACACACATATCATACGGCGTTATCAACAACAGATCTTTTTATATTGCTACTACTTACTTAAAAATCAGGAAGAAGCAGAAGATGCCGCTCAAGAAATATTCATCAAAGGGCTTGAGCACATCCGTCAGTTCGTACCTACAGTTTCTTTTTCAGCTTGGCTTTACAAAATCGCTCAAAATCACTGCACTGACTTATTAAAAAGAAACGCTAGAACATTCAAGTCCTTCATTCAGTACAGACTGAATCTAAAGCAACAGCCCATACATGAATATACAAATTTAATTCACGAGTTACTGGACCAGCTAACATTAAAAGATCGCCAGATTTTATTATTACGTTCGCTTGAGGATTACAACTACGAAGAGATTGCTACAATTATGGGACTGAAATCATCCACGATCCGAAAAAGATATGAGCGACTCCGTAAAAAGCTAATTAACTACAATGAAAAGGGAGGAAAACAAATTGAGCATTCATTTAAACCCGGAAGATAAAGAAATCGAGCACTTACAAAAGCTTATTCGGAATACTCCATTACAAGTGGATTTAATAGATAGAACTATGGAACGCTATAGCAATATGAAAACAAGACGTTATAAGCGCTCTAACTCTCGTTCAAAAAGAGTTCGCAATGCCTTTTTCGGAACCTCCGCTGCACTTGTAATGGCGTTTACACTTGTCGTTAGTACTGGATTCATTTCACCAACAATGGCTGCATCCTTAAAACAAGTTCCAGGTATGAATTCTATATTCCAGCTAGCTGGTGATCTTGGTTTACAAACAGCGGACGAAAAAGGGCTACTATCCAAACCAAATCTTAGTGACACTCACGATGGCCTGACTCTCAGCGTACCGGAGGTCATGTTTGATGGAACACGTGTATCCATTGCCCTAGAACGACAAACCACTGATAAAAGATTTACAAATGAAACGGTATCATCACTGATCAACGATGTAATACTTACTATTAATGGAGAAGAAATAAACTCCTATGCACCTGCTAACACTAGCAACTCCATTGATCCTTATACGATACCTGGGAAAAATTCTAATTCAACAATTATACAATTTTCAGATTTACGTAACCAGGGAGGGAAGCCTTTCCCAGATAAGTTTAATTTGACAGTCTCCATGCCTGTCTCCGGCATTAAGCAACCATTTAAAATAGAAATTCCTGTGGAAAAGAACACCAAGAATAACTTGGTTTTTACACCGTCTCTTAAGCGAAAGTATTCAAACATTGACTATACCCTAGAAAAAGTTGAGCTCACACCGATTACAACCAGCATCACTACTCGCATAAAGCTACCTACTAATTCGAAAATTTCGTCACTTCCTTTTTTGGAGTATGAAATTTACGATGATAAAGGAAAACAACTAAAATTTATAAGCAACAACGGTTGGAGTGCTACGGATGGAAACGTTCTGATAACTGATTCACGTTTTGAACCTTTCACCTCTCTCCCCAAATCAATTACTATAAAGGTCGACAAGGTTATCTTAAGAAAAGATGATAAGAGCAAATTTGAATTAGACAAAGATGGAAATCCAAAAATAGAGTATTTCCCTGATCTAGAGATTACTTACCCGATTAATCCATGATAATAAATAAGTGAAGGAAGTGAAGCGTACTTCACCTCCTTCACTGCATATAAGTACTATCTATCTTCTAACATCAAAAGTATAAACTCCAAGCTTGTCTCCATTAGATTTATATGCGGCTACTTGGGCTGTTCCATAACCGATCATCTTAGCTTTATTTCCATGAAGTTCGACAACATCACTTCCATACAAAATCATCCAGTTAGAACCTTCCATAGCATATGAGCTACCTATACCTAATTTAAGTGGGGGAGTATCTTGCTTTGTAATAGGTGGCTTTTCTCCATTGGCAGGACTAAAGGTTACGGTTACTTTTGCTGGAGCTCCAACAGATATTGTTGAACTTACTGGTGAAGCCGAAGCTACTCCCCCTAAAGATAAAGCTAACGCGGAAATTGATAGTGCTAAGATTGCTTTTTTCATTTGTCATTTCTCCTCTTTAATAGTCTTCTTTAAAAGTTCTTAAGCTACTAAACACCTTGCTTTATGTCTGTGGCTACGTTTCTGTTACATTTTCCAACCCCCTTCCTTCTAATTAATTCCATTCTAATTCTTGATATGTTACAAAAAGAATAGAAATAAACATATCATTTCATTTTTTACAAAATAATCATATAGATGGCTTCTCGTATAAAAAAATGAGCAGGTAGGATACAAATCCCCCTGCTCATTTCAGCGATAGTATTTATATCATTTTAATTAGCTGTCGGTTCGGTTCCCCAAACAAGTACCCCATTATGATACAACGTAGCTTTCGTATGATCGGCGAATGAAGTTTGCGTGCCTTTATACGAGTAATCGTCACTTTCGTTATAGTTCGACCAGTCTGTTTTATGAATACGAGTTTGAATTCCGCCCGTGCTTCCTCTAGGTGCTAACACGCCTGCATCTGAGTTGAAGCTGACTTCCAAATAATAATCAGCACCGGTTGCAGCCTTATCCATTTTAACCAGTTTACCATTCAGCTTTGAGCAGCTCAGCATTGCATAGTCGCAGTTGAATGTCTGCTCACGGTCACCGTCGATCGTGTAGTAGTAGCGAATTTTCAACTCGTTGATCGGTACGGAGGCTGTACCTTTGTTTACAATTTGGAAATGCGGGTTCAAGTGATTGTCGTTCACATTTGTATCCGCTGTGCGATACTGGAGCACCAGTCCCGTTGTCGGCTGCTGAGTATCCGCTTTCGGTGCTGCGCTAGCCGTGTTCGAAAGCGTTTGACCTGCATCGTTCTTCGCTACGACTTGGTAATAGTATATCGTGTCTGCCGTTACGGCTGTGTCGGTGTAGCTGCTTTCGTATACATCGCTCGCTACGGTGGCGAACGTACCGTTTTCAGCCGTCGAACGCTTCACTTCATAGCTTGCGGCATTCGCCGATGCTGTCCAGCTCAGCTTTACTTTCGCCGTTTCGCCCGCTGCGTTCAGCGTGAAGCTGCCCGGTACTGATGGTTGCTCGGTAATGCCATACGTTTTTAAGTTAGTCGGGAGCTTTTCAAGCGTAATGACGTTCGGATGATTATACACTTTTTTCAGATGCTCCAGACTGTTTTGTTTGCCGTCTCTCAGGAAATCCCCATACCATGTAGCGAACCAGCTCCAATGGGCTTGATACGCCTTCATCAGATCAGGGTCCGGGATAGGTCCGTTTTCGCTCATGGCAACTAACTTTTTGTCCTTGCCCAATGTAACAAGGTCTTCGTATTTTGCAATCTGCGGGCTGTAGTCGCCTGCTTGCGGATAAGAGTCAAAGCTCAAAATATCCACATACTCATCTCCCGGATACCAATCCGGAGCAACAGAATTCCATACCCAAATCAAATTGTTCAGTTTGTGCACATTCGTCAAACGGTCATGCATCAAAATATACAATTTTTTAACAGGCTCAGGGCCTTTGGCGCCCCACCAGAACCATTTGCCTTCCGCTTCGTGCAAAGGACGGAACAGCACAGGAACTTTCGCATCCTGCAACTTCTTCAATTGCCCCGCAATTACATCGATGTCGCGAATAAGCAATGTATAATCTTCGGACTCTGGATGATTCATCGCATATTCGATATCGAATGTAGTTGAATCGGCATAAAAGCCTCTCCACCATTCTTTTCCCTGCGTATCGATCAGACCTTTCGGTGCGTTCCAATGCCATGCAAAGGTAACAATGCCCCCTTGCTTATCCCATTCAATCGCCTTTTCCGCCTCTGTGGAACTAAGACCGTGTTCCGCTCTGCTTGGCGAATAGTCGATCAGGTCAAGCGCTGCAATTGCTGGTTTTTTACCTACATTGGCTTGAAGCCAATCAATTTCGTTTATCTCCTCCTGACCAGAGAGCATATTCTTCCCGTATTGATCAACCAGGTAGTTCATCAATGCTCTTGCTTCTATCGTCGCATTCGGATTAATGAGCGTTTTGGTTACCGCATGCGGTGGACGGTCAGTAGCTGGCTCCAGCTTGACATAGTCAATATCATACCAGCCCCAGCCTGTTTCAAAACCGATCGTATTGGCCCCTGCATTCAACAGAACCTTACCACCGGAAGTCTCTTTAAAATCAGCCGATTTCGAAAGTATCAGCTCGCCAGACGCTTTGCCGTTTAAAGAGAAGTTCGTGCGTTTGTCATCATGAGGAGAACGGTAGCCGATTGTAAGATTGTACAAGCCTGCCGCCTCTGCCTGAATCGTCATCGTCAGGGAATCCCCTGCATTGTGGAAATTAGTTACATAACCAGTACCCGAGAAGCCGGTCCCGCTGGATTCCACAATGGTTCCCTTCAGTGTGCCATCTTCGGCTTCATAGCGATGCGGTCCGTCTACAGGCGTTCGCGGAACCGCTTTCAAGACATTGGACTCGTTCGTTCCCGTCTTTGTTTTTGCGGTTATTTTATAATAATAAGAAGTGCCGTTCGTTACGTTGGTATCTGTATAAGACGTTTCGACCAAGTTGGATGCTACAGCAGTAAAAGGACCATTTTCATACGTAGCCCGCTGTACACTGTACCCTACAGCTCCGCTGGAAGCGTCCCAGGACAAATCGACTTTCCCATCGCCAGTCTCAGCTCTCAGCGCAAAGTTTTCGGGACCTTCCACAGGTGTATCATTGCCAACAGTCAGCACGATGTGATAAGCCGTCAATGGTGGTACTGTATAGGTAAAGCGGTTGCCTGAAATTTGCGTGATTGGTGCGGATTCCTTAATTTGCGAGCTATTTTTGTCGAAGCCCCATACTTTACCGGAACCGTAAGTCGTCTCGCCGGAAAGATCAAATTGGGCGTCGAATGCGCTGTCCATGCTTTTATTCATGACAACGAGGTGCAGTTCTTTGTAGGATGCATCTGTTACGGAAGCATGCACCGAGCTATTAACAATATCCGACGTTTGCGCGTTAACGCTGATATCACCGAAAGTAGAGCTTTTTCCGTCATAATTGCGATAAAGCTTGTAAGCGGCACTAACGTAGTTGTTGGCACCCTCCTTTAACTTCCAGTAGTTTGCCATATAAACGTCGTTTTTGCCCAAGATGCCCAACACATCGGCCATAGCGATACCGCCAGAAATATCATTTTCGCCGCCATAGCTATACTCAGTCAAAGCCAGCTTGGTTCCCGGGTAATACTTATCCACCGACTGCTTTAATCGAGGCAATAAAGGCAAGAATTCACTGTTCCATTGAGCGATCCAGCTATCTTCCTTGTAGGTCGGATCCCACAAAGTACGAGGCGCCTGCATTCTGGCTTTCTTCGTTTCGTCATTGCCTACCTCATTCGTAATTCGTATGCCTCCGCCCATCGCTTCGGGATACCAGTGGACGTCGAAAACATCCAGCAATCTCTTGCCTTCAGCTTGCGAGCTAAGGCGCATTTGATCCAGGTAATAGTCCACGAACCAGCTGTAGTTGCCTTTTACAGAGTTCCAATCAGGTGCGGTTTGAAGATCTGTATAGGCGCCAAAACCGTAAAGAACGGGCCCAAAAATTTCCGCACCCGCGTCAACCGCTTTAACAGCTTTGGATAAACTTACCGACCGGTCTACCAACTCTTTGGCTCCGACCTTTTCACCATGAATGCGCGGATGCGTGTGCGACCAGAGAGCGGGTTCATTGTCGAGCGCATATCCTTTCACGCCCGTCTTTGTTGAAGCAACGCCGTACTTTTTCACTAAAAAGTTGACGAATTCATCCGCATAAACCTGATTGTCATTCAGATCAGGCTGTAGTTGAAACGGCGCATTTTTAGCGTTTACGACCTGATTCCAACGAGCAGAAGGGGCCTTTTCACTTTCCTGCACACTTCCGTTTCCATCCTTGGCCACATAACCAGCCATCGGCAGCGTGACTAAAGAATATGTGCCCTGCTTCAGCGATTGATCGTGAAACGAGGTTGCCACCGCACCTGGCTTTTCACATTCGGCTTTTGTCAATCCGGCGTTGTCGCATAAATAGCTATCGCTGGACTGCATCCAGTCACTTCCTGCATTGGACATATTGTTTTCCCAGTTATATCCGGTCATTCGATTGCCACCAAGTCGTCTGGCAGTCAGATTCTCATCGCCTGTCAATTCCTGATTCGTACCGTAAATATAAGGGCTAATCGGCTTACGATCCTTGGATGTATCGACTTTAATGGTAACGGTCTTTGCCGTTTGACCGTGAACTACAGTTGGAGTGGGTAGAGCCCCCCCTACTATAATCGTGCATGCCATGACGACCGGCAGCCATTTGGAACGTTTGGACCAAATACCACTACTATTTTTCTCCTTCATGCCGCTTTCCTCCTTTAAGTTTGAAAAGAGCGGCACCCATACGAGTGCCGCTCTACAAGGCTTTAAGGCTCCTGATTCCAAACGAGTTTATCGTTCTGGTACAGCGTCATATCCCTGCTTGAAATGTTCCAGCCGAAGACAACACCCTCTTTCTTTGAAACTGGATTTATAATATTACCTTAACACAAAGGTATATTGACATTTTTAACTATTGTTTTAATTAGCTAGTATTAATTTCTTAAATAACCATATTGCTTGAGTATCCCAATAGCTCTTGCTTATCCACACTCGTCTTTCCTACCGTACTTTATCCTTTTGAATAAGCTTATAATAGATGCGCGCAGGCTCTGATTCTCCAGTGGATAAAATGTATTCTGCCAAAGGTGCGCACAGCTTTTGGAGGTAAAAGGAGTATAGTAGCTCGGCCGTGTCAAAATGAATTTTCAACACCTGCTTCATCAAACCTTCGAATTTGGAGTAATCCAGTTCTTCCGGGGTAATATCAAACGGGTACTCAGGAAAGGTTTTTTTCTGAATTTCAACAAACTGCTCCCTAAGCTTCGGTTGATTGCCTGAACGGGCAGCCGAGAAATTCATCATAAAAAAAGATACAAAGTCCGTCTCACGATCACTTAACTTATAGTACTCACACCAACGCATGAATATCAGTGGTTTTACCATATATAAATCTCCTTTAACAAAAGTTCAGATTTATCATGAATCTTACAAAAATCTAGTGGGTTCCATCTTATGTAATATATAGGTTAAGCCCCATTTTAAAATATGATTCCTTAAATGAATTTTGCTTTTTAACATATCCCCTTCTTATATATCTATGAAAGTGGACAACAAAAAAAGACCGTTTCAGTATCTTAATGACGCTGACCAAGTCTTCTCATAATCATCCGTATAATCGCATTCGTATTTATTCTAATCTTCTACATAGCTGCAAGGTTACAGGCTGCACGTGAACACATAAGCGGGCGGGACATTGCAGTTTACCTTTTTAATCTGAATGTCAGCAAAAAAGGTGCGGAAAAAATTGTGTTTGACCTTGCTGTACTGGAACGTAATAAATTTGCCTTCCTGGCCCAAAACCTCAGCCGTTTGTCCCAAAATAAGGCTAGATAACGCGCCTGGCAGGCTGGTGAAAGGGAGCCCTGATACGACATAATCCACTTTTGGAACCTCATACTGTCGTATATACTGCGCCACATGCTCAGCCGATCCATGAATGATGTGTACCTTCTCCAAGTGTCCGTACTTGCTTTGTAGCGTTTTGTAAAACGATTCATTAGCTTCAATCACTAAAAGTAGCGTTTCTGGACGCTTGTTCAAAATCAGCTCTTGCGTAAACACACCGGTCCCTGCACCATATTCAATAATGCACGATGCTTTGTCAAAGTAAATCGGTGTGGCAATTTGTTTGGCCAACTGTCTTGAGCTGGGTATAACAGCGCCTACGCTGCGTGGATGCCTGATGTACTCTCGAATAAAGTGAATCGCGTTCATCTTTTCCTCTCCCTGCTTGACACACATGATAGACATTCGGTTCATCGACGCTTCTTATTACATATTCATTGTATACCGATCAGAATATTGATTTCAAGCAGGCTACTGTCGGCATATAAAAAGAGCGTAGCCTTATTCGACTCTAATCAAATAATGACTACCCTCTTATTGTAACATCTATTTGTTCATGGTATCCAACTGTGTACCCTCTGCCTGCGATGCCTGTCCAGCTTTACGTCGCCGTGCGCCTATATGCATGGCAACAATCCGATAGATGGAGGCCGGCTGTAGGGATACGGCCCAGCTCGCGTCTGCATCCGGTGCAAGCACGACCCCTAGCTGGTGATGATCGCCATCGTACATGCCTCGCTGCACAAACTTGCTCTCGCCTTGCAGATTGCGTACTTCCAGCTTGCAAAAGGCAGAATTGATCCGCAAGGCCTGGTGTAACTCGGCACGGGTATTCACAATAACTCCATTCACGCGGTAAATGGCCTCGCCCGGCAGTATGCCCATGGCTGTCGCCGGACTGTCTGGCAGCACAGCGAGCACACGCATCCCTTGCTCCGGATGGACAAACATCGGGCTAAGACGACTTTCCTCCATATTACCATACCAGATCAGTGCCTCATGAGCCAGAAAAGAGAATAACGCTGCTAACAATATCAGCGGACTCCACCATGCAGCCAGCAAGCTCAGCAGAAGTAAAGCCACACTGTACAGAAGCAAGCGGTTCGAAGTGAGTACCGCCTTCTGTCGTGGTAGCTGGCCTAGCGTCACGCTGCTGAAGCCCATCAGGACTGGTAAGGCTGCCAGCATATACCCGGTTCCGGCATCGCCGCCGAACAACGGTGTCCAGGGAAGCATGAATCCTCCCTGAGTGGGTACCAGCAATAACAACGGAATGGGCCAGAGATCTTCCATCCGATAGCCGCCAACCAATCTCCCCCGTTTGCCCTCGACAAACAGTGGAGTGGCAGCTTTCCCCCCTTGCCAGCGAACCAACAGCGCCTCAGCCACATGCAGCACGGCGACCAACACCAACAGTGCTGGAATATCCAATCCGCGGATAGCCGTTACTGAAGTTCCGAGCGCTCCCACAGGTTGCCAGCCACTGGCCACATTTAGGAAAAATTGAACCACACCTAGCAGACCTACCGAATAAGCGAGACACAGGTAACGGACGCGTACCAGCATGAGCAGTAATGTTGCTACCCACAGGCACACGATGGAAGCCGGGTTCAGATGCACGCTGACGAACATTCCCAGAGCGGATAGCGCCATTCCAGCAAGCAAACCACTCCATACGACACGCCAGGTCTCTGAGGCCCAGCTATGCATTTTAGTATGAAATAGCTTGCGCTCCAGCAGCATTTGCCGACGATAACCAAGTGCGACAATGAGTATTGAGATATAATAAAACGGCTGCATAAGCAGGTATAAGCAAGCATTCAAGACGCTCCATCCCCATTGTAATGCCCATTCCAAGTCCATTCACACTCCCTTATGCCCCTGGCCCGCTGTATAGCGGATCACGTACACTTCATATCCATTTATTCTATATGAAATTGCCAACGTAGGGAAGACAAACCGACAGACTGCAAATAAATCCCAATATAAAAGGAGGCTGTTTCCAGCCCCCTTGTTGTAGCCTCACTATTATTTCGCTACGCTTGTCTTCATTTCCTTCCGAATCTCTTCAATCCCCTGCTTGAGTTGATTATCATTTTTCGGATCACGAATTTTCTCAATCAGCTTGGCTTCCATCGCTGCTGCTGTCTTCGCATCAATGATGCCACTAGCCGTCAGCTTCGCTTGTTTTTGAAAAGCAATAACAGAGCTTTCAGTTACTTTGTCAAAATAGCCATCCTCGCGACCTGGTTTGTAACCCAAACCTTGCAGAATGATTTGTGCATTTTTCACATCACTGCTATTCATATTGTATTTCAAGGACTTTTCCTTGTTCAGCGGTGCTGCTGTGAAGTATTCAGGCTGTTCCACCGCGATGTTCGGCTTAATCCCTTTTTTATGAATCCACGTTCCATTTGGCGTTAACCATTTGGCAATCGTGATTTTGAGCAGGCTACCGTCACCCATTTGCTTGTCATAGCTGGTTTGTACAGTACCTTTACCAAAGGAGTTTTCCCCGATCAACACAGCACCTGCTGATTGCTGGAGAGCACCTGCCAGAATTTCGGACGCACTTGCGCTACCTTTATTCATTAGCAAAGTCACAGGGTAATTTTTACGTGAACCTTTGGATTTCTCTTCTTCACGCTTCTGATTCTTGTCTTCCACTTGTACAATCGTTTTGCCGGAAGGTACAAATTGCTGCGCAATCTCAATGACAACGGAAAGCACGCCGCCCGGGTTATTACGCACGTCAATGACGAGCCCTTTTAGCCCTTGCTTCTCGAGCTTCGCCAACTCTTCCTTGAATCGTTCTGCTGTATTCAAGGAGAACTGGGTGATCGTGATGACGCCTACACCGTCGCTTTCCATATGAGCTGTTACAGTTTCCATATCAATATTGTCACGGGTAATCGTGTATTCGAGCGGATCAGGAGAGCCACTGCGCTGAATTTTGACTTTCGCCTGACTGCCTTTAGGTCCACGGATTTTGGAAACGGCCTTGTTCAGATCCAATCCGTCCAGTGTTTCACCATTAACAGACAAAATAATATCCTTAGAGCGTAGCCCTGCCTTTTCAGCCGGCGAGCCTTTAATTGGCGTGACTACAACTACTTTTCCGTTTTCAGCCGCTACTTCAGCTCCGATCCCGGTAAAAGAGCCTTCTATAGATTGCTCGAACTGTTGTGCAGTTTCTTTACCCATATAAGAGGAATACGGGTCGCCGAGCGACTCCATCATACCATTGATGGCGCCATCCACCAGCTTGGTACGATCCACATCCTGATAATATTGTCCCTGAATCAGGTCCATCGCCGTCTCGATTTTGCGGATATCACTTCTGGAGGTAGAACTGCTACCTGTCACACTCGCCAGCAGTCCTTCGCCCAGAGCGCTGTTCCCTACTGTAGTCGTTCCAGTATAGGCAAAAGTGAGCAGACTGCCGCCAAGCAGCCCGATCACCATCAAGAGTATCGCTGTACTTTTTTTCAACATCTAATCGTCCACCGCCTTCTCGTTATCTTGTATCCTATTGCCTTACAACGCATATCCATCCACGAAGTATACGTCTAGCTTGTACGGAATATGTTAATTGTATCCTACTCCGTGTCTCAATGCACATGTTCTTCATCGGATATTAACCATTACAGCAAAGCCCTATCTACAACCGTAATGGCTATAAATAGGGCTTACCTTATTTACTATAAATAGTTCATCGGATTTACAGGTTTGTTATTTTCGCGCACCTCAAAATGACAGTGAGGTCCCGTGGAATTGCCCGTCGAACCAACTTCTGCAATTTTTTGACCACGTTTCACAGTCTGCCCCGTATGAACCACCGTACCGCCATTGCGAATGTGTCCGTATAGGGTCCATAGTCCGTCTCCATGGTCAATTACAACTGTGTTTCCATAACCACTCCACCACTCGGCAACAATGACAACACCGTCTTCAGCTGCATGAATATCAGTTCCCTGCGGAGCCGCCATATCAATACCTGTGTGGCCTTTAAGCTTACCAGTAATCGGATGTACCCGCATGCCAAAAGTAGATGAGAGTCTGTAATGAGATACAGGTAAAGCCAACGTACCTGATCCACCCGTATACGTACTGGCTGCCGCATGGCTGGAATTCGAGGCAGCGCCTGAGGAAGAAGATGCATATCGTTTGGCTTCAGCCGCACGTGCAGCCGCTCTGGCGCGTGCTGCTTTGGCAGCCTGCTCCGCTCTGAGCTTGTTCTTCTCCTGCACCAGACCCACACGTTTGTTCGCGAGGGCTACCAGCATGTCATTTTGCTCTTCGCTGATTTCATCTGACTCCGCAATATCATGATCATAATTGGAAATCAGTCTTTGCTTCTCTTTCTCCTTCGAATTCAGTTCTGCTTTGGCGCCCTGCTTGAGCGCATACAGCTTCTTGGCATTTTTATATTCCGTATCCAGCTGCTTCTTCTTACTTACGACCAGAGCCTTGTCCTTTTTATGCTCGTCCAACAGGATTTGATCCTGCTCCACGATCGTTTTCAGGGAATCTACCCGGCTAAGAAAGTCACTAAAACTGGACGAAGACATCAGCACGTCCATATATGAGACGGTTCCATCCGTATACATCAAACGCACACGAGTTTCCAGCATTTTTTCCCGTGACTGGATACGATCAATGGCCTCAGCTAAATCTTTTTTAGTCGCACGCAGATTATCTTCCGTTTGATCAATCTGAACCGCAACACGAGTCAGCTGATCACTGACACTGTTAATCTGAGCAAGCACAATTTTTAGGTTTTGCACGGTTTTATTTTTGTAATGTTGGGCATACTGTTTATCTTGAGCAGCCTTTTCCTGTTGTTGCTTGGCAGATTGGGCCTGCTTTTCCAATTTGTTCAGCTGCGAATTGATCTCACTCATGCTTTTGGCATATCCGTCAGAAGGCTGGATTAGCAATGCGGCTACCAAGGTAGCGGCCAACACAGATCCTGTTTTTTTCAACTTGCACTCCCCATCCTTTATCGCAAAATAACACCGGGCTTCCCCGTTCTATTAAATCGACCACGACGTCCATCCAGCGCTTCTTATACTTTTAAGAACTTGCGCATGGACAGGGTACTGCCAACAATTCCGACCAGCATCCCCAAAATAATCAGCAATGCACTCAACTGAATCCAAATGCCTTCAAGTGGCATAAGCTTCAACATATTCAGAGCTATATCGCCCTGAACGGCGGTCAGCAAACGCTGATAGCCAGTAAATAAAATACCTACGGTAATCAAGGAACCAATGAGACCGATAAGCGCTCCTTCAATAAAAAACGGCCAGCGTATAAAAAAGTTGGTCGCACCGACCAGCTTCATAATGCCAATCTCTCTTCGTCGTGCCAATATGGTCACGCGAATCGTATTCGAGATGAGGAACATGGACATGATCGCCAGTCCAGCGACGAATATAAAGCCTACATTACGAATGAGCTTCGTAATCGTAAAGAGCGTCTCTACGGTGCCTTTTCCATAACGAACCTTTAAAATCGGTTTCTCTGGATGCAACGTATTCAGCTTCTCAATCTTTTCGGCCACAAATGGAACCGTTGTTGGTTCAATAACCTCTACCACAATTTTGTCCGGCAGTGGATTGCTGTCCTTGTCAAAACCCTCCAGCAGCTCCTTGCCGCTGTCACCCAAATCTTTGCGCAGCTCTTCCAAACCCTGAGCTTTAGTCACAAAGGTCGTTTTGCTGATTTCTGGCATCGCCGCGATTTCCTTTTGCAGTGTTTCACGCATGTTTTGCTCTACATTCAGCTCCAGAAATACGTTAACCTCCACCTGACTATCTGCCTGATCAGCCAGGGAATTGACGTTGAGCACCAGCATGATAAATACGCCCAATATGAGCAGTGACACAATAATCGAGGTGACGGATGCCACGGACATCCAGCCATTGCGGAATATGTTTTTGAAACCTTCCCGCACATGACGTAAGAAGGTGTTAAAAGTCATATCCGTACTCCCCTCTTACCTGATCCCTTACGATGTTGCCATTTTCAATGGCAATCACGCGTTTACGCATAGAGTTCACGATGTCCTTATTGTGGGTCGCCATCACAATGGTCGTGCCTCGAAAATTAATTTCGTCCAGCAACTGCATGATCTCCCACGATGTTTCCGGGTCCAGATTTCCCGTAGGTTCATCGGCAATGATCACGGAAGGATTGTTTACGATGGCCCGTGCAATCGCTACACGCTGTTGCTCCCCACCGGAAAGCTGGGCAGGCTCACGATTCATTTTTGTTTTCAAGCCAACCAGTTCAAGCACTTCGGGTACCCGTTTGCGAATCAGCTTCTTGGGAGCTTCAATAACTTCCATAGCAAAAGCCACATTCTCATAAGCCGTCAAACGCGGCAAAAGCCGGAAATCCTGAAAAATGACTCCGATGTTACGACGAACGTAGGGAATTTTACGCTGCTTGAGCTTCCCGATATTAAAACCATTGACTGAAATTTGCCCCTTGGTAGGTACTTCTTCTCTATAAATAAGCTTCATAAAAGTCGATTTCCCCGCTCCAGACGGGCCGACTACGTATACAAATTCATTACGGTCAATTCTAACCGATACTCCTTGAAGTGCGTGGGTTCCGTTAGTATAGGTCTTCCACACATCCTGCATTTCAATCACTCGATCACTTCCCGCTGCTTAATCATATTACGCATAACCTAATATCCATTCGACATATTCCATGCATTTCCTTTAAAAACTTCTCTATTTCATCATACCGTTTATCATTGTAACAAATTTGTTACCTAAATAGTACCGAAAGTTTTCTGCTTTTGGCACATATATATGAATATTATGGCACACGAGCACGCTATCAAGCTTATCAGACAGGAGACATCTGCATTATGAAAAAAATTCATTTATCTGTTATTTGGATATGGTCTGGGTTTATGGCGCTGGCCCTGTTGTGGGGGGGACTTCATCTGTACGCCGACAGACAAACACTGCCGGAGGGAGTGAGGGTCGGAGGAATTAACGTAGGAAGCATGGATCACACAGCCGCTCTTCGGCTGGTGGATAAAAAATTGGATGCATTGAAGCAACGTCCACTACTTCTGACGGACAGTGACAGCAGTGCACAGGATATAAAAATTACACTCGGAGAAGCAGGAATTCATTATAAAGCGGAGGCATTTCGGAATGCCGTGACGGCACTCAGCTCGGAGCATCTATGGACTCGTGTGCAGACACGTTTTAGCTTTGAGAAGGAATGGTCTATCACATCTTTCCGACAGGAGGAGATATTAAGGGCCCAATTCGGAGCCGATTGGGAGGAGCAACGATATGGCATGCCTATCAATGCTGTGCGACAGATTGACGGGAATGATCAGGTTCGTTATATTCCGGGGCGCTCTGCCCGACGCCTAGATTGGCCCAGATTGGACGCCGCACTAGATAAGGCGCTGCCCAAGGATTTTACCGCTTCGGAAGAGCCCGTACGAGTGGAATTACCTTTCCGTCAGCTGGAACCGAAAATTTCGGTGGACAGTCTACGTAACGAAGGGATTGAGCGCAAAATTGTCCAGTTCTCCACCAGTCTGGGCAGCAGCTCGGAAGGACGCGTGTACAACGTTAACTCAGCGGCAAGCACCGTTGATGGTTTAATTCTCAAGCCGGGTGACATTTTTGACTATGGCCAATTGATTGCCAAGGCTGAGCGCACTCATGGCTTTCGTGAAGCTCCAGTGATCGTGAACGGTCAGTTGGAGTCCGGTATAGGCGGGGGGATTTGTCAGGTATCCAGCACGGTGTATAATGCAGCGCTGCGAGTCGGTTTGGACATTGTTGAGCGCCGCAACCATTCCTTGCCGGTCAGCTATCTGCCCAAAGGTCAGGATGCGACTTTCGCTACGGGGTCCATTAATTTCCGTTTTAAAAACAATACAGGCAAGCATTTGTTACTTCGTGCGGCTGTCCAAAACCGAACACTTATTGTTAAATTTTTTGGTACATTTCCGTCCAATGTTTCGTATGAACTGGAATCCCATACGGTTCGCGTACTTCCCATACCGGAGAAGAGGCTGCGTAATGACTCACTTTCCCCTGGCTTCTATCAAGTACTTCGGCAGGGCAAAGAAGGGTATGTGGTAGAAACATTTCGGGTAAAAAAGGTAGACGGAAAAGCCGTAGATCGCACCCGAATCAGCCGCGATACGTATCGAGCGCAGCAACGCATTATAGCTAGTTATGGCGGTGGCACATCGTCTGAGCCACAAACACGTGAACCCGAGAAGTCTATTGTCGAGGATGGTATAAGCGAATAAACGAAAAATCCCCCTTCCATTGTCGGCTGGACTTGTTCCAGACAGAATGAAAGGGGGATTTTAGCTATAAATTACTCGCTGCGTTTACCCAAAACAGAAATTTCTACAGGCTCACTTTCGTTACCGTCTGCATCTTTAGCTTTGATTACCAGTCTAACCGTTGCTTTTTGAGTAAGCACACTGATACTAAATGTGCCATCATCTTTGGCTACTGCACTACCGATAGGCAGTTCGTTGGAATAGGCGGTTACTGTGGAACCTGCTTTAGCTGTCCCCGTAATTGTACTTTCTCCGTCATACACATCGTTGACTTTCAGTACTCCCGTAGTTGCAACTGTGTCTGTAGTGCTATCTGTAGTCGTATCCGTAGTTGTGTCTGCATCTGTGTTGGTATCTATTGTTGTAGAGTTGTTCGTAGTCGTGCTATCTGTGCTGGTATTTGTGCTGCTATCTTCTGTTTCGCTGCCAGAAGTAGTCGACGTGTTACCATAAGTGGAATCTGTCACGTTGCTGTATGTGGAATCCGTTACCGTTCCACCAGGAGTCGTCGTCAGATTATCAACAGGGCTCAGGTTGTAGCCGGAAGCAGCGTCCAGAATAGCAATTGCCTCTGCACGAGTCAGCGACTTCAGTGGCTGAAATTTACCATCCGGATAACCGTTGATGATTTTTTGCTCCGCAGCTGCCGCTACACTTTTCTTTGCCCAAGATCCAATTTTGTCGGAGTCAATAAATTTAGTAACATCTGCTGCGTTACCCGCAGTGAGTCCAATAGCTTTGCCTACGATAGCCGCAGCCTCTTGACGTGTTACCTTACCATTTGGTTTGAGCTTGTTACCTGCATAGCCGCTTATGTAACCTGCATTCACGGCACTTGTCAGCTCGTTGTATGCCCAGTGAGAAGCTGGTACATCTGTGAACGTTCTGCCTCCATTACCGTTTACTTTTACACTGTCCGCATACGTTACGTCTGTCACAGCTGGAGTATCCTGCGTGAACGTACCCAAGCTGCGGTTCAGAAGAACAATAAATTCTGCACGTGTGATTGCCGCATCCGGTTTTACCGCGCCGTCCAATTGTCCTGTGGCTGACCAGCGTTGCACCTGATCTCCTGCCCAATGTCCATTTGTAGTTTGAGGAGCAGCTGCCGCTGCGCTGAATGCGCTAAGAATAAGACCTGTACTCAATACACCTGTAACTGTATTTCTTAACTTTTTTCCCATGCTATAAATTCCTCCTCTGATTGGATTCATCATTCTTTTTTAAACACTTTACCAGAAATCAAACCCAAATAACCCCCAAATTAAAAAAATCGTCCCATATAACCATACCCCCTCCTAATGTAGGATAAATAAGAAACGGGACTTAATACCTAGTCGCTCACTTGGATATGTATATTTAGACAGGCTAAGGTATACTGAATGAATACTCAGTCATATGCTGAACACCGCAATGAGGTCACAAACCCCTAGGAAAAGAGGTCTTCTTATGGCTCTTATTCAATGTCAGTTTTATTCGGAAGTTCTTGGTCTGAGCACATCCATGAATGTTATTCTTCCTCAGGCAACCCGTTCACAAATTGGACTAGAGGGCAAGCAAGGAACCGGGCCACATCCGACGCTGTATTTGCTGCATGGCCTATCGGACGATGATTCAACCTGGTTGCGTCGAACCTCCATTGAACGCTATGTGGCCTCATTGGGCCTGGCTGTCGTTATGCCCCAAGTACATCGGAGTTTCTATACGAATATGGAGCAAGGAGCGGCTTATTGGAGCTTTATCAGTGAAGAATTGCCGGCTTTGGCACGTTCATTCTTTCCTCTATCCGACAAGCGTGAGGATAATTTTGTAGCCGGACTTTCTATGGGTGGATATGGTGCTTTCAAACTGGCACTCCAGCATCCAGAGCGGTTTGCAGCCGCTGCCAGTCTTTCGGGAGTCATGGATTTACACGCATCACGCACCGATCCTATGCAAAATGCGATGAGTCCAGCGGAATGGCTTAACATTTTTGGGCCAGATGAAATACGCGGAACAGATCACGACTTGCTAGAGTTGCTACAACGTCATGCTGCCTTGGGGACCTCACTCCCCCGACTCTACCAATGCTGCGGTACGGAGGATTTCTTATATAAGGGGAATCAGACTTTTCGTGAAACATGTAGTACCGTCGGGGTTCCGCTGACCTACGAAGAAGGTCCTGGAGCGCATGAATGGGGATACTGGGACGCGAAAATTCAGGATGTTCTGGCATGGCTACCGCTCAAAGAGCACTAAACAGGTTAAAAAAATCCCCGTAGCTTCTCTCATCGCACCATGGCGAAGGGATAGGCTCGGGGATTTATTATATGCACATTAGGGATTTGTTGTGGTCTCCGTTGATGGAGATTCTTTAGTTAGTGACTTAGGCAGTACTTTATACAGGCGCCACTCGCCATTAAACTCACGTTCAAGCTGAACCCATGGGGCACCATGTTCATATAAGTTCGGATATACCATATTGATCTTACTCAGTGGCATGCCTGACATGATCTTAGGTACAAGGATATAATCCACATGGTGATCCTGCGGATAACTTAATGCCTTATTGAACGAATAATCGCTGGTGATCAGGAAGCGTTTAGGATGTTGGCTGTAAACAATCATGGTGTAGGCTGAAGCCGAATCGGTCATAATGGTAGACTTCGGCAGATGCTCATCCAACCAAACGGCAATCCTACGATCTGACTCCTGTCTCACATAGTTCACATTACCTGTCCGTGTGAGAAAGCTGTTCTCATCCGGTGCAATATCCGGGCGAGTCAACGCATAGGAAAGTAATCCAGCGGTAAGCAGCAGACTGACGGATACCAGGCCAAAGGCTGCCCTCCGCCATCGTCCCTGAAGCTGGCTCAACTCATAAGGCAACCAGGCTATGGTAATTGGGAATACATACATAAAATAACGAAACCATCCATACGAAGATTGCTTCATCATAAGTAAAAACTGCAATCCCGGCACTGATAGGAACAGCAGCAAAATAATCAGGGTTCCCCATCGGAACAAGCGTCCACTCAACAGACGAATGAACAGAATAGCCAACAACGGTACCGAATACCAAAGTGTTTTGGAAGCAATAAATTTCAAGGCTACCAGCGGATTGGAGAAAATCTCTACAAACTTATCATCATTCAGCAGCTCTGCCGATTGGGCCGTGTTCGAATACTCCGAATTCAGGAAGTAAAAAGCATTCCCCATAATGAGATAGTTAAAGAAAATCCATAACAGCCCGGAAAAGACCACGGGGAGCAGAAGCAGTAACCACGTTGCCTCGACCTTGTGCAGTTTTTCTCGCAAGGCCAGCTCGCGTCTGCCCATGTTTCGATGGAGAAACAAAACCGCCAAGACCACGCCACCTGCCATTGCCACGCCCAGAGGAACCGCTTCATAACGAGTCCAGAACGCCATGGCAAGCGCTAATCCAGAAACAATCAGACTTGCCGTCATGCGATCCTTGAGCCACAATGCAAACTCAATCACCGTCATCATAATGAAATATATGTATAGCGAATCACTCAGCCCATTGGCACCAAACAGTAAAATAAACGGATTCAGTGCATACAACAAAGCCAGCAGCAAGCTCATACTAGAGCTAAGCCCTGTTCTGACACCCGCCCGATATAGCAACATAGCGGTCAAAGCAGAAAAGGTAGCACTCAAAATAATAGCAGCCAATCCATAGGTGGCTAATGCCGGAAAGATTGGATACAGCAGTAGAATCACCATTTCCAGAAGACTGGGTAGTGGATTCCAGATAAATCCGATGGCGCCCAGATGCGGGTCGCGGCTGTACAGCACGTAAAATGCGTTAGCTACGCGACTGAGCGCGTCTGTGTGCATATATCCCAGAACATAGCTGAAATAGATGCCCGCAGAAAGTTCCAATGCAAGTATAAATACAAACAGACCTATAGCCATCCATCTGCTTGCAGACCATTTGCGAAAGGACATTCCTCTCGTTCCCCCTCAAACTTCTTGCGGTGATACAGCTGTAGCCCACTCACACCCTACAGCTGTATTCTTCCCTCCGCTACGATGCACTAAAATATAATAATTATTTCGATTCTTCATGCTCTATTTTGTACAGTCGCCACTGCCCGTCAAAGTCATGTACCAACGAGGCCCACGGCGCTCCCTTTTCGAATAAATCAGGATAGCTCCGGTTTACCTGATCCAGCGGTACCCCATCCACCAAGCGCGTGACCAAGACATAATCCACCTTGGAAGCAGGCAGATCTATTAAAGATTCCCCAAAATCATAATCACTCGTAATCATAAACTTCTTCGGAATTTTGCTGCTCAAAATGATCGGATAGGCGGCATAAGAATCTGTCAAAATAAGAGATGAACCATAATACTCATCCAGCCACGGCGCTATTTTCCGCTCAATAATTTGACGTTCGTAGCTTTCATTACCACTATGCGTCAAATAGCTGTGTTCATCTGCTGCAATCGCGGGGTTCGTCAGTGCGTAGGATAACAAGCCTGCTGTTACCAACATCCCTGCCGTTACCAGTGAGATTCCGATCCCCCGCATTTTCCCCTTCAACAGACTAAGCTCATACGGCAGCCAAGCAACCGTAATCGGGAATACATACATAAAATATCGGAACCAGCCAAACGAAGAATGCTTAAACATCAGTAAAAGCTGAAGCCCGGGTACCGATAAAAAGATTGCTAATAGCGTAAGCGTGCTCCAACTCCACAGACGTTTGTCCAATAGGCGTATAAGCAAAATGGAAATTAACGGAGCCGCATACCATAAGGTTCGTTGCCCGACAAACTTTAGCATCAGCACAGGGTGAGCAAACATTTCTACAAAGCGCTGATCCTCTAACAAAGCCGCTGATTGTGTGGAATTGGAATATTGCGAGCGTAAAAAGTAAAGCGGGTCGCCCATGATAATCCAGTTAAAAAAGAGCCACAGCAAACCGGAAAAGACAAGCGGCAGCAACAATAGAAGCCATGTCGCTTCTACCTTGTACAGGCGCTCTTTTAAAGACAATTGCGTTCTAACGCTCTCTCTGTTTGTACGCCACCGATGCAGAAAAAAGATCGTCAGCAATACACCCAAAGCCATCGCAACGCCAAGCGGAACCGCTTCATAGCGCACCCAAAAAGCGAGTGCAAGTGCAAAACCGGATACGATCAAATTCGCCGCCTTGCGATCCTTCAACCACATACAAAATCGACTCACTGTCAACAGGATGAAAAAGATATATGGCGAGTCACTTAAGCCGTTGAAGCCAAACAGAAACATAAATGGATTCAGTGAAAATAATAGCGCAATCAGCAAGCTGGTTGCACCGTGAAGCCCCAACTGTTTGCCCGTCGCATACAATAATGCCGCGCTCGCCCCTGCAAACAGGCTGCTCACAATCACTGCCGCCAGCCCGTGGGAAGCGAGTACTGGAAATAAAGGATAAAACAACAGCACGATCAGTTCCATCAAACTGGGCAGCGGATTCCATACAAACCCGATAGCACCCAAGTGTGGATCACGACTGTATAGCACATAAAATGCATTAGCCACTCGACTGAGCGCATCGGTATGCATATAGCCAAGATGCCATGCAAAATACACACCCACCGCCAGTTCAAGAGCAGCAATAAAAGCAAACAATGACAGCAATTTTCCGTGTTTTCTTAAAATCATGAAACCTCTTTCTGACGCTGTTGCGGAACGGAGAAGATCCAGTAGCGGTTCCAGAAATAATTATGAACAGGCACGATGATGGTAGTTAGTACTTCACCGATCAGATACGACCAACCGATCCAGTGAATGGTCACGTACATCAGGGCGGCATTTAAGAGTAAGCCACAGGTACAGACCAATAAATATTTAAGAAACTGGGTGCGGCTTCCCTCACCGGTAGGCTCGAACGTCCAGTTTCGGTTCAGCACATAGGAAACGAGCAGCGTAACCACGAATCCTATTGTAGTAGCCATTACTGCAGGTACCGTAAACAGCTCCACCAGCAGCACAAGTACACCAACATGGATACCTGTACCCAGCAGTCCTACAATACCGTATTTAATGATTGGATACTTTAGATATGAACGTCTGATCATGTTGATTAAACTCCCTGTCCACCCACAATCGGTCAGCATTCGCCCGTTTATCTGCTATCAGATAGCGAGGTCTAGCTTTGACTTCGTGATATATGGCGGCAATATATTCTCCTACTACTCCGATCGACAGCATGAGTACACTGCCGATAATCAAGAGCAGCAAAATGACAGTGGTAAAACCGGTCACAGCGTCACCCATTAATTTACGCATTAAGGTCTGAATCCCCAATACGACTGAAATCAGCATAAAAATGAGGCCCATTAGACTTACAACCCGCAATGGTACTGTCGAAAACGAAACGATCGCTTCTGCTGCCAGTCGAGTCAGCCCTAACGGACTCCAGCGGCTTGGACCCTCTTCGCGTGGAGCCACTCGGAAAGAAATCTGGGTTTTACGGAAACCGAGCCAGGCCGTCATTCCGCGAAAAAACGGCATCCGCTCTGGCATCGCCATCCAGGCATCCACCACTCGTCGATCCAGTAGCTTATAATCGGAGGCATCCTTGAGATTAAAGCCCGTCAAGCGGTTCAAGGTCGCGTAGAACAAAGAAGCTCCAAGCTTTTTGCCCACCGACTCTTCTCCCCGGAATTCTTTCACACATTCGACCAAATCATAACCTTCATTTTGCCATAAACGCACCATTTCTCCAATCATCTCAGGAGGGTGCTGCAAATCACCGTCCATGACAATGATTGCATCGCCAGAGGCATTTTCCAGACCTGCGCACAACGCCAGTTCCTTACCGAAGTTCCGACTCAACCGGAGCGCGAGCAAAGAGGGCATTCGATGGGATAATTCAGACAATTTAAGCCACGTATCGTCCTTGGAACCATCATCTACAATGATGAGTTCATAGCGTGAGGTGACAACAGACAGTACCCCATCAATCACCTTAAGCGAACGCTCAAGATGCGAGCTTTCATTGTACATGGGAATGACGACGGATAAAAAAGGTGTTTTTGTCTCCATTCTTGCTCCTTCTTTCTTCATATTCAGGAGGACTGTGCCGGGGTATCATCCAAGTCGTGCATATCGGTCAGACCATGTGTCGTCTTTTCCCAATAGAACGGCTTGGTAATGAGCTGCCAAGCTGCTTTCACCGCAGCTATACTCATTAGTACCCAATATAACGGCGAGAGTAGCCCATATTTGACCATCGCGTATGAAAATGTTCGTTCACCGCGCTCTTCCAGTTCCCCGATGACCCAATACATTCCGGCCACGTTACTGAATACGAACAGAAAGTTACCGATATAAAATTCCGCGCTGGCCAGGTAATACACATATCCCGGGAACAGCTTGGGAATAAAGGACAATTCCCAGCCAAACCATAAAATAAGCAAGCCCCAAAAAATCGGATTCAGCAACGGCAACATTGGAGTTGCCAAAATCATCACCTGAAAGCCGAAAAAACCTTTCCAGCCCACTTCGCGCACCAGCTTCACCGGATTGCGCATATGAACCAGCCACGTCTGCATATACCCCTTGATCCAGCGTGACCGCTGACGAATCCAGTTGCCCACACGGCTGTTAGCTTCCTCCCATGTGCGGGAATCGACAATAGCAGTTTTGTAGCCGCCTTTATACAGACGTATGCCCAGATCGGCATCCTCGGTTACATTATAGGGGTCCCACGCATTAATATCTTTCAATACAGATACCCGAAAATGATTGGATGTGCCACCTAAAGGAATTGGGGTATCTAACTGCATAATACCCGGCAGCAGTAGCTCGAACCACATACTGTATTCTTGAGTGAACCAGCGGGTCAGCAAATTTTGTGTACTATTAAAATAGTTGAGCTTCGCCTGAATACACGCATAATGCTCAGGGAGTGAATCGAACGCTGCAATGACCTTTTTAAGCTGATCAGCGTCGGGACGATCCTCAGCATCGTAAATCACGACAAACTCGCCACGTGCCCGAATAAGTCCATAATTACATGCCTTCGGCTTGGTTTTCGGCAAACCGTCTGGAACGACCAGTGTCGTGTAATAGGCCGGCAGCTTCATTTCCCGAAGTAGCTCGATCGTCTCAATGTCATCCTCTTCAATCAGCAGCCGCACGTCCAGCTTGGACTTGGGATAATCCAGCTGCTCCAAATTTCGCAACAACATCGGAAGCACGCCCGCTTCCTTATACATAGGTACAAGAATGGTATAGATCGGCAGTTTCTTTTCATCCATGGCGTCAACCTCTTCCTTCGTAAAACGAAGCTGCGCCCCACGCCGGGAACCAAGATAAATAATGCCAAATTTAAATAGCGTCATCGCAAAATAAAACAGCTGAATCATCATATTGATGATCAACACCGTTTTCCAACTGTTCCAGAAGAGACCGAGCAGTGTAATCATACCCATGGCTGCGAACACCCAAAGTTGTCCCTTTGTAAAAGTCGTCCGCGCCGAATTGTGCGGTTCTTTTTCCAACAGCCCGGTCGTGCTCTCCTGCATCATTTCTTCACCGTAGATTTTACCCCAGAGCTGCTCCATCTCTTCCTTCGTAGCAAGCACCTGCTCTACCGGCATACCCAGAATTTCCTCCAGCTTCAAGCGTCGCTCTTCTGGCAGCGGATCGCTGACCGCCACAATATATCGGTTCATATATTGATGGATAACGACCACGCCATAAGCCATTGCCACTTGCTCGGGTAGTTTGTACGCCGCATCCAGCGCGAGTTCCTCACCAATACGCCCGATCCGGTTCTGTGTAGCAATCGCGCGGTACAAATCCGCAGGTTCCAGCATTTGCAATGACAGCAAGATGTCGCCCAGCAGCCCGCCGCTCTTCGCCTGGAACTCCAGTGCGCGTTCCAGTTGTTCCGGCAATATATAACCGGAACGAACCAGCATATCGCCTAGGCGCTCCTTGGACTCGTCGCCGCCAACCTGTTCCTGTAGCTGCTCGGCTGTAATGAAGCCCATTTCTACAAGAATATCGCCCAGCCTACCACCGTAGCGCTTCTGGTTGCGGATGGCATCTGTCAGCTGATCGCGGGTGATCATCCCGTTCTCCACCAGTTGATCCCCCAGACGGGCCTTGCCGTTTCGGCCGCTCCGCGTTCCTGTTGCGGCCTCTTCGCCTTCCGTACCAGGGATACTGGAAGCAGTGACCATAGCAGCTCCTGCTGCTGTCTGTTCCTGCCCAGATGCATATTGGACTTGAGCCTCCTGCGCCTGTCCATCCTGTATCCCTTCATCCAGCAATTGTTCCACAGCTGCTGCTGTATCATTGGCGTTCCGTATAGCCTGGATACGAAGTTCTGTATCCTGAAGTCGCCGTTCCAACTCTTCGATATGAAAATCAAGCTTGTACAGCACCGGAGCCTGCTCTGACCGCTGAGCCTCTAGCTGTTGTTGCAGTTGTTCGATTCGCTGACGCTCTTCTTTTATTCTTCTCTTGGTTTGGCGAATTGAAACTCCTCCAACCTGCCACCTAAGCTTGTCACCCATGAATTCCCGCCCTTTCAATCCAGCGCCGCTCTTCCGCAAGCGCATCTGCAAGCAGCTGCTTTAACTCCGCATCCCGCTGCTTTTTCCGTTCCAGCGCCGCGCGAAAAAGTTCCCGCTCCTCGCGCAGTAACTCCTCCGCTTGTATCCGTTCCTCATGCAATGAAGATATCAGTTGATCGGCTTCAGAAGCGCGATAACCGATCCAAGCGCTCTTTAACTGACGCGCCGTCCTTTTAGTTCTCATAATACCTCCCTGAATCATCCCGACTCTGCCTATTGCTACGTCACTACTTTAAAGCATATACATGCCGTTCTCCCAAAACCAGGACATACCTCTATTCTCATTCAAGCCCTTCATTTACACATTTATGAAATTCACTTGACCAAAAGAGCCCCTAGTAACTTGACATTTATTTATTGAATATAGTTCTTGTCCTATTGAATTGGTAATTCAATGAAAAACTTAGTGCTATTCTACCATAATCACCGTAGACGTAGTATACAAAAATGTAAATTCTAGAAACTTTCACACTAGTGTAGTAATAGGTATTTGGAACTATTAATTAATGCCCCAAAAAGCACAAAAGACACCGCGAACGGTGCCTTAGAATCTTTGATTGCTAATTCCTTAAAATTTGATTTTACACAGTATACCGCTACTGTGCAAGAGAATAATATCTTTCTTTACTGATTAATTTTTCGGCTTGTGCCCTTCAAACCATGTTGATGTATTCGCCAGGAGCTGTTCACTGCGCCCAATGGCTGCCTGTACCTGACCGGTAGCGGTTCCACCATATACATTCCGTGCATTCACTACCGCTTCCGGTTGAAGTACCTCATAGATACGCTCATCAAACAAATCCGAAAACTGCTGAAATTCGTCCAGTGTCAGATCAAGCAAATATTTTCCATGCTGGATGCAATACAGTACGGTTTTGCCAATGACCTCATGCGCCTGACGGAACGGAAGCCCTTTGCCGACCAAGAAGTCCGCAATATCCGTTGCATTGGAGAAGTCCTGGTTGACCGCTTGACGCATGCGATCCTTGTTCACCTTCATCGTGGCGATCATCGGTGCGAACAGTTGCAAGGCTCCTTCCAGCGTGGCAACGGTATCGAACATCCCTTCCTTGTCTTCCTGCATGTCCTTGTTGTATGCCAGCGGCAAGGATTTCAATACAGTCAACAAGCCCACGAGGTTTCCATAGACACGTCCGGTTTTACCACGTACCAACTCCGGTACGTCCGGATTTTTCTTCTGCGGCATAATGCTGCTGCCTGTACAAAAAGCATCATCCAGCTCGACAAAACCAAACTCCGTGCTGCTCCATAGCACCAATTCTTCGCTCAGACGAGACAAATGCGTCATAATCAGCGAGGCGCCAGCCAGGAACTCTACGATAAAATCCCGATCGCTGACGGCATCGAGGCTATTTTCATATACGCCATCAAATCCCAGTTGCTCGGCTACAAAATGACGGTCGATCGGAAAAGTGGTCCCGGCCAAAGCACCCGCGCCAAGCGGCAACACGTTAATCCGCTTGTAGCTGTCTTTGAGTCGGTCAATATCACGCTCCAGCATAGACACATACGCCAGCAGATGATGTGCAAATAAAATAGGCTGCGCACGCTGCAAGTGTGTGTATCCAGGTACAATCGTGTCCAGATTATCCTTTGCTTGGCCGATTAATGCAGCTTGTACATCATGCAGCATACCCACCAGCGATACCACACGTCCACGCAAATACAAGTGCATATCCGTTGCTACCTGATCGTTACGGCTACGCCCAGTGTGTAGTTTACCCCCCACTGGACCAATAGCCTCGATTAGATTTTTTTCGATATTCATGTGAATATCCTCATCCGAAACGGAAAATTCAATTTCCCCACGGCGGATACGCTCCAGAACGGTGTGCAGTCCTTCCTTGATCGTGTCTGCATCCTCCTGCGGAATAATTCCACATTTTCCTAGCATGGCCACATGAGCCAAACTGCCTTGGATATCTTCTTCCGCCAACGCCTGATCAAACCCGATAGAAGCCGTATATTCCTCTACCAGCTTGTTCGTTTGCTTCGTAAACCGTCCGCCCCATAGCTTACTCATTGTATGATCCCCTCTCTGCAATACAAGCCGCCCTCGTCGTTTGGACAAGAACGGCCCGCATCCCGTACATTTTTTAGGTTACATCATTATTTATGATTTTGTGTTACACCCGCGTTAACCTTCAAACGCAGAGCATTCAAGCGGATAAAGCCTGTTGCATCGCCTTGATCGTAGGCTTGTGTCGGATCGGCTTCCATGGTCGCAATGTCCGGATTGTACAAGCTAACCGGACTTTTAACGCCTGCGCCGATAATGTTGCCTTTGTACAGCTTCACGCGCACGGTACCACTAACATTTTTCTGACTCTCATGAACCAGAGCCTGCAAAGCGACACGTTCCGGTGCGAACCAAAAACCGTTGTAAACCAAGGTAGCATAACGGGTAATCAGACTATCACGCAGATTCATAACCTCGCGATCCATCGTGATGGATTCCATTTTGCGGTGAGCTGTGAACAGGATCGTACCGCCCGGCGTCTCATAGACTCCCCGACTTTTCATACCAACAAAACGGTTTTCCACCATATCCACGCGTCCGATACCATGCTTGCCGCCGAGCTCATTCAGTTTTTCCATCACTTGCAATGGACTAAGCTGTTCTCCGTTCAAAGCGATGCAGTTACCTGCTTCAAATTCCAACTCCAAATATTCTGCTTCATCAGGAGCGTCCTCAGGCGCGTTACTGAGCAAGAACATTTCTTTATTTTCAGGAGCACTTGGATCAAACCAAGGGTCCTCCAGCACGCCGCTTTCATAGCTGATATGCAGCAGATTACGGTCCATGGAGTATGGCTTGGCTGCAGAAGCAGTTACCGGAATGTCGTGTTTTTCCGCATAGGCAATCATTTCTGCACGGCCCGGGAACTGATTGCGGAACTCTTCCAGCCGCCAAGGTGCAATCACCTTGATATCCGGCGTCAACGCCGCCGCGTTCAGCTCGAAGCGTACCTGATCGTTACCTTTGCCTGTTGCCCCGTGAGCAATGGCTGTTGCTCCCTCGGCAATCGCAATATCGACCATCCGCTTAGCGATCAATGGACGTGCAATACTCGTTCCGAGCAAATATTGCCCTTCATATAAGGCACCCGCCTGAAACATCGGATAGATAAAATCCTTGGCGAATTCATCACGCAGATCATCAATGTACACTTTGGAAGCCCCTGTAGCGAGTGCTTTTTCCTCCAAACCGTCCAGTTCTTCTTTTTGACCAATATCTGCGGTGAAAGCGATGATTTCAGCATCATAAGTTTCTTTGAGCCATTTCAGAATAACCGACGTATCCAGACCGCCGGAATATGCGAGTACGATTTTTTCTTTTGCCATTGTTAAAGTCCTCCCCGAATGCTTCTAGCCTTTATCTTCTTTACCTATCAATACCTATCAATTTTATGCCATTAAAGCAACTAACAGCGCTTTTTGCGCATGCAGACGATTTTCTGCTTCATCAAAGATGACCGAATTCGGACCATCGATTACGCCTGAGCTCACTTCTTCCCCACGATGCGCAGGGAGACAATGCAGGAATAAATAATCCGGCTTTGCCAGCTTGACCAGCTCTTCATTCACCTGAAAGTCGGCAAAAGCAAGCTCCCGCTCCTTCTGCTCTTCCTCAAACCCCATGCTCGCCCACACATCTGTGTAGATCGCATCCGCATCTTGTACTGCTTCCTGCGGACTTTGGGTTATAACGATCTCACTACCTGTCTGTTTGGCAATTTCACGGGAAGCTGCGACCACACTCGGGTCAGGCTCGTATCCAGCTGGACTTGCAATCGACACATGCACTCCAAGCTTCGCCCCCCCAATCAAGAGAGAATGAGCCATATTGTTACCGTCTCCGATGTAAGCCAATTTGAGCCCTTTTAGCTCACCCTTTTGCTCATACAAGGTTTGATAATCTGCTAGCACTTGGCACGGATGCGCCAAATCACTCAATCCATTGATCACAGGAATGGACGCATAACGTGCCAACTCTACCACATTATCGTGTCCAAAGGTACGAATCATAATGCCATCCAGATAACGTGACATGACTTGGGCCATGTCGCTAATCGGTTCGCCGCGTCCCAGTTGAATGTCATTTTTGCTGAGGAAAAGGGCATGCCCACCCAATTGATACATACCGACTTCGAAAGATACCCGTGTGCGGGTAGAGGATTTCTCGAAAATCAGTCCGAGCGTTTTCCCTTTTAGCGGCTGATAGGTTTCCCCGTTTTTATGCTTACGCTTAATTTCAACAGCGAGATCAATTAAATACTGGATTTCCTCTGGCGAGTAATCGTCCAGCTCCAGGAAGTCCCGTCCTTTCAAATTCATCTGCTGCAGTGCGCCGCCCTGGCTCATGCTATCGTCTCCTTTTACACTCTAGTCTGGGATGATTTGATCTTTACACTAAGCCACATGCTCCCGAATCAATTCAGCAATCCATGTTACAGCCTGATCTATTTCGTTTTTCGTTACATACAAGTTAGGCAACAGGCGAATCACATTCGGTCCTGCTGTAATGAACAGAATGCCCTTCTTCTGTCCTGCCAAAACAAGCTCCGCTACCGGCTCTGCACACTCAATGCCGACCATCAAACCTTTTCCACGGATATCCTTTACAAAAGGACTATCTCCAAGCTGCTTTTGCAGGCTATGGAAGAGGTAATCTCCCATCTCTGCTGCACGTTCTGGCAGCTTGTCATCAATAATCGTTTCAATAGTAGCTTGAACCGCTGCCATAGCAAGTGGCGTACCTCCAAAGGTAGAACCATGACTGCCCGCTGTGAACGCTTCACGCAAATATCCTTTGCCTAGCATCGCACCCACAGAGAACCCACTGCCCAGTCCTTTCGCCAATGTAAAGATATCCGGCTCTATACCATAATGCTCAAAGGAAAACAGCTTGCCCGTCCGTCCCATACCTGTTTGCACTTCGTCAATGATCAGCAGCAAACCATGCTCGCGGCATAGCTTTGTGATCACATCTACGAAAGCAGGGTCTACCGGATACATGCCGCCTTCGGCTTGCACCATTTCCAGCATAATTGCCGCTGTATTCTCATTGATGGCTGCTTCGAGCGCAGCCTGATCATGAAGCGGAACGCTTTTGAATCCGGCGGGAAGCGGTAAAAAGCCTTCTTTCACTTTGTCCTGACCCGTAGCGGTCAAGGTTGCCAGCGTCCGTCCGTGAAAGGATTGCGTGAACGTAATAATTTCGTAGCGACCGGTCTGCTTTACCTTCTGGTGGTAACGACGTGCCAGCTTAATTGCAGCTTCGTTCGCTTCGGCCCCGCTGTTGCAGAAGAACACGGCATCTGCGCTGCTATGGGCTGTCAGCAAGGCAGCTGCCCGTTCCTGCCCCGGTATATGAAACAGATTGGATACATGCCACAATTCATCGATCTGTTTTTTCAATCGTTCAACTACTGCTTGAGGCGCATGGCCCAAATTAGTAACGGCGATGCCTGACATGAAATCCAGATAACGCTTGCCCTGATCGTCCCACAGCCAGCTTCCTTGCCCTTTCACCAGTGTAAGCGGGTATCTTGCGTAGTTTGGAAAAAGAGAGCTATTTGTCTGCGTTTTTGCCGGCTCCATTTCCGCTTGCACTCCACTTCCATCCGTACTTGGCATTTCCTCGCTCACCAGCGTATTCGGTTCCTTACTCATTATGTTCACGCTCCTTTATCGTTTGGTTATATAGGTCGAGCTATATATATTACAATTACTGCATACGCACGATGCGTGTTCCAACCGATTCTCCGCCTAGCACACGACTTAGTACCTGCGGTTCGCTACCGTTCACAATGACGACTTCCTTCACTTTGCCGTGGATACAGGCAATAGCCGCTCTCACTTTCGGGATCATACCCCCATATATTTCACCTGTGCTAATCATATCCTCAATTTCCTGTACGGTGATAGAGTCCAGCACTTTCTTTTCTCCGCCATACTTCTTCAATATGCCTGGTACATCTGTAACGACGATCATCCGACTGACCCCCAGATGAGAGGCTACCGCACCCGCCGCTGTATCCGCATTAATGTTGTAACGCTGACCAGATCGATCAATCCCGATGGGGGCAATAACAGGCATATAGTCCATATCCAGGACACCTGTAATAATCGAGGCTTGAACAGATGTTACCTCTCCGACCCAACCGACCTCAGCAGCATTCGACACAGGCTTGGCTTCGATTAAATAACCATCACTACCTGACAACCCCAACGCTCGGCCCCCATGCAGTCCTATTCTACGTACAATCTGCTTGTTAATGCTACCCGCCAGTACCATCTCCACGACATCCAGCACGGGTTCGGTCGTTTTGCGTAATCCATGAATGAACTCTGTTTCGATCCCCAGCTTCGCCAAGTTGTCGGAGATCGCAGGGCCACCGCCATGTACAATGACAGGTTGAAGACCTTCCGACTGCAAACGCGCCAAATCTTCAAAAAAGGAATCAGGTAACGCAGCCAGCGTACTTCCTCCGCATTTCATCACAAAATTACGACGTGCCACTCCCGCATGATTCGCTTGATCCGCGTGTTCCACTGCCGATTGCATATCATCTCTCCTTTTCTTCTCCGCATATCCGTGCAATTTTTAAATGATGCTGGACTTATATCCGCTCTTTGCTTCTATTAACTACTATCCTTATTCAATCCGTATTTTATTCGGGTATCTATGTCCGATAAGCTGCGTTAATCCGCACATAATCATAGGTTAGGTCACAGCCCCATGCTGTAGCGGTTCCGTCTCCGTGATGCAAATCAACAATAATTTGCACCGTATCTCCCCGCAAATAGGCTAGCGCCTCTTCTTCATCAAAAGCGACCGGACTTGATTGGCTTAGCACAACAATATCACCCAAGCGAATATCTACCGTTTCTGGATTAACTGGCTCTCCAGCACGCCCTACGGCCGCAATAATCCGTCCCCAATTCGCATCTGCTCCGAAGACGGCTGACTTGACCAGACTAGACCCAACCACCGTCTTGGCTATCGCTTGAGCGGACGCATCGCTTACCGCTCCGCTTACAGACACCTCTACTAGCTTCGTAGCACCCTCTCCATCGCGAGCAATTGCCTTCGCCAGTTCTCGGCAGATATAGGTGAACGCCTCGGCAAAAGCGTCCCAATCGGGATGCCCTACGTGCAGTTCACGGTTGCCAGCCAGCCCACTTGCCATAGCAATCAGCATATCGTTCGTGCTCGTATCCCCATCCACCGTAATCATATTAAAGCTGGTATCCGTTGCCTGCTTTAATAGTTGATGAAGCGCCGTCTGTCCGATTACTGCATCACAGGTCATAAAAGCGAGCATCGTTGCCATATTCGGATGTATCATGCCCGATCCCTTGGCCGCCCCGGCGATGTGCACGGTCACACCGTCCACTTCAACCGCCACACATGCTTCCTTTTTAACCAAGTCCGTTGTCAGAATGGCTTGGGTAAATTGCTCTGCTCCATCGTTTGCCCCGTTCATACGGTCAGGTAAGGAGGATATACCTTCAAGCACACAATCCATTTTCAAATGCTCGCCGATCACGCCTGTCGAGGCGACGGCTACATTGCTCTCAGCAACACCCAGTTCATGAGCCGCAGCCGAACGCATAGTGTAGGCATCCTGCTCTCCTTGTTGTCCCGTGCAGGCATTGGCGTTTCCGCTGTTCACCACTACTGCCTGCAATCGACCATCTGCCAAGCTCTCGCGGGTCACCTTCAGCGGTGCAGCCTGAAACACATTGGTGGTGTACACCGCAGCAGCTGTCGCTTCTACCTCGCAACGAATCGCGCCCATATCGTTGCGGTTCGAATTTTTTAGCCCGCAGTGTAATCCGCCGGCTGTAAAACCACGCGGAGTTACGATGTTCCCCCCGTTTACTACTATAAACTCTACTTTGCCCATAATTATGTGCCCTCGTTCGCAACATATTCGATGAATGACAGCTGTTTGTATTCCAAATTCCCGCTTGCTGCCGTTATCCGTATCCATGTTGCAGTTACTTGCTACTTACGGATATACCGGTATGAAGCTTAGCCCGAGGTTCTCCTCCCATCCCATCATCAAATTTAAATTCTGAATCGCCTGCCCAGCGGCACCCTTCACAACATTATCAATGACAGAAATAATCGTAAGACGCCCGGTTCGGGCATCTGCTGCAAAACCGATGTCACAGTAATTCGAACCCATTACTTCCTTCGTTGCTGGCCATATACCTTCGCCACGTACACGGACAAAAGGATGGCCTTTATAATAATCCCGGTATAACCCGATAAGATCTTGATCTGTATGGTCACCCTTCAGCGTGACATAAATCGTACTCATAATTCCTCGGGTCATAGGAACAAGTTGTGTTGTAAACGTAATCGTAACGTCCTCGCCCACAATATCACCCAGTACCTGTTCGATCTCAGGGATGTGCTGGTGCTTATTCACCTTATAAGCCTTAAAATTCTCGTTCATTTCCGCATAGTGCGAAACGAGGCTTGTTCCCCTACCCGAGCCGGATACACCGGATTTGGCATCCACAATCAGCGACCGATGGTCGATCCAATCCGCTTTCAGCGCAGGAATAATCCCCAGTAATGTTGCAGTCGGATAGCAGCCTGGATTTGAAATAAAAGAAACGCCCGCCAGCTTTTCTGCATACACCTCACTGAGTCCGTATACCGCTTGCTTGAGATATTCGGGGGAAGCCGCAGGCTTTTTATACCAAGCTTCATACATTTCCCCGCTTCGGAGCCTAAAGTCCCCGGAAAGGTCAATGACCTTCAGTCCGACATCAAGAAGCTGCGGCACTAACTTGGTACTAACGCCCGATGGCGTAGCAGTGAAAACCAGATCGGCCTTAGCAGCAATTTCGTGGACTTCGACACCGTCCAAATCCTGCACTACAATGTCCGTCAGATGTGGAAATCCGTCACTGATTGGGACACCCGCGCTGGACGAAGAAATAACAGATACAATCTCTACTTGCGGATGATGAACCAAAAAACGAATCAGCTCCACCCCGCCATACCCGGTGGAACCGACAATTGCCACTTTTAACTTGCTGCTCACAGACCTTCCTCCATTCCGTTCGTATGAAATATGTATTATTATACGACTCTATTTATATAAATACAACACCTCATGTCATGTTATTCCCCCTAATTTAAAATATGCGCTCTTGTCTATTCTTTTGACCGACAAGCTATACGAGCTATAATAAAGTAAATAAAAAAATAGACAGCGAACTTCTTGAATACAGCTTGCCACTTTGCATAAAGAATAAGGGGGATATTCCCTTTACATGATCTCACTTATTGGAGTTCATCTCGATTGGTCATTTACTGCACTTTATGGACTTGTTGAACATGAAGGGAGTACATGTAGCACTACATACAAGAGGAAATCACATGCGCTGCATCTAGTGAATCTGCTCAGAGGAACCGCTGAAGCGGATAATTGGGGTCGAAAATAAACCTATACGTTAGGGGTGTTACACATCGAAACATATACAGCGAATATCGTTATAGATGCAAAAGCAAAGTTAGGCGAGGGTCCCAGCTGGGATCAGCGGTTTCAACGTTTATTTTGGGTCGATATTAAAGGCTTTCAATTGCATATCTACGATCCTTCTACATGCACAGATCTTACAATAAATGTTGGTGAACATATTGGTGCAGTTGTACCTTATCTCAAAAATAAAGTGATCGTAGCGCTGATTAGCGGTCTATATTGTTTAGATATTGAGACAGGGGCCAAAGTATTAATTCATGATCCTGAGGAAGGTAGACTAGGTAATCGTTTTAATGATGGAAAATGCGATCCTGCCGGACGTTTTTTAGCAGGAACCATGAGTCTAAATGGCGAACATGCGCAAGGAGCATTGTATAGTCTGAACACAAAAGGCAAGGTCTCCTTACTGGTTGATAAAGCTTCCATATCTAATGGATTAGCCTGGAGCGCAGATCATCGTACAATGTATTACATTGATACTCCAACATTGGAGGTGGTCTCCTTCGATTACGATGTGGTGCAAGGCACTATTAGGAATAAGCAACTGGTGGCTAGATTGGATGAAAGTGAAGGGTATCCAGATGGCATGACAATCGATGCAGAGGGCATGTTGTGGGTCGCGAGATGGGGTGGTAAACGTGTCTCCCGTATCCATCCTGCTCATGGAGAAGTAATTGCTGAGGTATCACTTCCCGTCAATTGTGTGACTTCGTGCGCTTTTGGCGGTGAACAGCTGGATGAGTTATATATTACGACTGCTCAAGATGATGATAGTGCCGATCAACCCTTAGCAGGCGGCCTATTTATGGTCAAAACAGGGGTAAAAGGAACGCCTACCTCGTATTTTAATCAAGGACAAACGGCAAATTGGCTTGAACGATTAGTAAAATGAATCTAGTAAAGCATACTGAAGAGAGAAGAGCCTACTATATTAGTGGGCTCTCCTGCATGGATTCAGTTAACAGCAGTCCTCCAGACGGGGCCCTTTGTTTCAACTTTCCTTCTTAAAACCTTCACCCAATACTTCACGAGTATTACTAATAATCACAAAAGCTTCCGGGTCTACCAAGCGGACGAGCGTTTTAAGGCGAGTTACCTCGTTTTGTCCGACTACAACCATAAGCACAGGACGTTCTTCGTTCGTGTAACCGCCCCGTCCTGCCAGCTCTGTCAATCCCCGGTCCAAATCCTGCAAAATAGCCTGCGTGATCGTTTCTTTCTGATTGGATATGATGTAAGCCACTTTGGAGTAGCCCAATCCCATTTCCACGGCATCAATGACCTTGCCCGTTACAAACAAGCCGATCAACGCGTACAACGCCCGTTCTGGCGAGAGGGTAAAACCAGCCAGTGTAATCACCGTGCCATCCATCAACATGACACAGAGAGAAAGACTAAAACCCGTATACTTTTGAATAATCTGCGCCAAAATAGCCAATCCACCCGTCGAGCCCCTGCCCCGAAACACGGTACCCAAACCCAACCCTACTCCGATTCCACCATATAGCGAAGCCAGCAACGAATTGGTTGTCGGAACTGCCCAGTCCTTCGTAACATAAACGAATAGCGGCAGCATAATACTTCCCAGCAAAGAACGCAAACCGTATTTTTTCCCTAACAGCAGGACCCCTGCTATAAATAATGGAATATTCATTCCCCACTGCGTATAGGCTGGTTCCAGGCCAAACAGCTCCTCGCCCAAGATAGACAAGCCCGATACCCCCCCGGATGCAATCCGGTTTGGGAGCAAGAACATGTTAAAGGTCAGCGCTGTAATGAAAGAGCCGAGTATAATCAGCAAAATATCGGTCACGTTGCGTGCGGGTCCGCTGGCGGCAATCAGAGGCTTGCGTCGTCTTCGGCGAGCAGCGGGAGGATTCAATTGAGGCATCATTCGTGTTCTCCTTTAATTAAAAAATACCGTTACACAAAAATTCCTACAGTCTGCAGGCACATGGTCTGCGGACTGTAGGAAAACGTACAGGCTATTATTCTGCGTCCAGCTTAATTTGGCTGCGCAGGTAACCATCGATGAAGGGATCGAGATCGCCATCCATGACAGCCCCTACGTTGCCAGTTTCCACGCTAGTACGGTGATCCTTAACCATGCTGTACGGATGGAACACGTAGGAGCGAATTTGGCTGCCCCATGCAATATCGGACTGTTCTCCGCGGATTTCATCCAAATGCTGACGCTGCTCTTCGATCTTACGCTCGTAGAGCTTGGAACGGAGCATCGTCATGGCACGCTCTCGGTTCTTGATCTGGGAGCGTTCATTTTGACAGGTCACGACAATACCGGAAGGTAAATGCGTAATCCGAACGGCTGAATCGGTCGTATTAATATGCTGACCTCCCGCACCACTGGCCCGGTACGTATCAATTTTAAGATCTTCCGTGCGGATCTCAACGTCCACATCATCCGCAATTTCAGGCACCACATCACAGGATACGAACGATGTATGCCGACGGCCGGAGGAATCAAATGGAGAGATACGAACAAGCCGATGCACGCCTTTCTCCGCTTTCAAATAGCCATAGGCATTATAACCTTTGATCAAAAGTGTTACACTCTTAATTCCTGCTTCATCACCCGCTAGATAATCCAGGGTCTCTACCTTAAAGCCCCGTTTTTCAGCCCAGCGAGTATACATCCGTAGCAACATTTGTCCCCAGTCTTGGGACTCCGTTCCGCCTGCTCCCGGATGCAACTCCAGGATGGCATTAAGTTTGTCATACGGCTGATTCAAAAGCAATTGCAACTCAAACTCCTGAAGCTTGCTCAGCAGAGAACTGACACTATTCTCGATTTCTCCAGCCAGTGTTTCATCGCCTTCCTCATCAGCCAGCTCAGCCATCATGCCAGCATCTTCGTATTCCTGACGAAGCTGTTCATAGCTGTCTACTGAAGACTTAACAGCGTTCATTTCTGCAATTACACCTTGGGCTTTATCATTATCATCCCAAAAGTCAGGTGCAGCCATCTTTACTTCAAAGTTTGCGATCATTTCCTGTTTGAGATCTAAGTCAAAGAGACCCCCTAAGGTTTGTTAGTTTCTTGCCTATTTCTCGCAAATCATGCTTTACACTTGGATCAATCATGCTGTCATTCTCCTTTTAATATATGGTTAGGGGAAGTAAAAGCGTTGTGAGTTACGGCTGGGTGAAGAGACGCTGCGCGAATGATTTGATCTTACGATCGCTGTTGCAGCGAGATGCCCTTGATTGGATTAACACATTCAAAGGTGGGCATCTCACTGCAAAGGCGAACGCTGACGCTTCTCCAGATTCAAATCCTTCACTTCGCTACCGACCGCCGTAAAGTCAAACGACTTATAGATAATCGGCTCAGGTATGTGAGCCGAGTCAAGAGCTGAATTAACTGACAAGCAAGCTAAGACCCGCTTGCTTGTCATAATTATAGAAATAGGGACAATCTTCTCAAGAAAAAAATATTCAAACTGATCCTCCAACAAAAACACTATAAGCTGAAAACATCAGTGCATCCCCTGTATGGCACAAAATGGCCGACGGTCAGTGGTTGAACTGCCGCCTGCCATTATATGCACTGCAGGGAATAGTGTATCTCAAGACTCTCCCTTAATTTCAATCCGTTATTTTCTACGCGGACGCGAAGGAGCGGATTTCTTTTTAGGAGCAGCTGGTTCACCACTCGTCGAGATTTTGTCTTCGTCGATGACAGCCTGACGCTCTTGATTGGATTCAATTTGTGCTTTCATGATGTATGTCGCTACTTCCTCTTGGATGCTAGCAATCATAGCATGGAACATTTCGAAGCCTTCAAATTGATACTCGCGCAGAGGATCGGTACCGCCGTAAGCACGCAAGTGAATACCTTGACGCAATTGATCCATAGCATCAATATGGTCCATCCATTTGCTATCGACCGCACGCAGTACGATAACTTTCTCGAACTCGCGTACCATATCTTCGCCAATCATTTCTTCACGGCTGTGGTATCTGTTGGTAACTTTTTCGAAGATCATGTCCACGATCTCCTCTTTTTCCTTGCCCCACAGGTCGTCACGTGTAAGTGTATTTTCCTCAAGCAGGTTGTTATTCACATACTCTGCTACTTCTTCAAGTTCCCAGTTTTCAGGAATGTCATCCCCGCAATGAGCTTCCACTACACGCTCAATGACAGGCTTGATCATGTCAAACACAATTTCCTTGATGTTCTCTGATTCCAGCACCTCACGGCGTTGTTTGTAAATAATAGCACGCTGCTGGTTCATTACATCATCATACTGGAGAACGACTTTACGCTGATCAAAGTTGTTGCCTTCGACGCGTTTTTGAGCTGATTCGATAGCACGTGTAATCATACGGCTCTCGATAGGTTGGTCTTCCTCGAAGCCCAAACGCTCCATCATATTCAGTACGTTGTCCGCACCAAAACGCTTCATTAACTCATCGCCCAGCGATAAGTAAAACTGTGTGGAGCCCGGATCACCCTGACGTCCTGCACGTCCGCGAAGCTGATTATCAATACGACGGGATTCATGACGTTCTGTACCGATGATGTGCAAACCACCAAGTTCTGATACGCCTTCACCCAGTACGATGTCAGTACCACGTCCGGCCATGTTGGTAGCGATGGTAACTGCGCCTGCTTCACCTGCACGGGAAATAATCTCAGCTTCCTCAGCATGATACTTGGCGTTAAGCACTTTGTGACGAACGCCTTTGCGTTTCAGCATTTCAGAAAGAAGCTCCGAGTTTTCAATAGAAACCGTACCTACTAATATCGGCTGGTTCTTTTTGTTACGCTCCAGGATTTCATCTACCACAGCATGGAATTTGCCTTTCACGCTCTTGTACACTATGTCAGGCATATCTACACGCTGGTTAGGCTTATTCGTCGGAATTTGGAGCACTTCCAGACCATATATTTTTTTGAATTCTTCTTCTTCTGTTTTAGCTGTACCCGTCATACCCGCCAATTTGCGGTACATACGGAAATAGTTTTGGAATGTAATTGTCGCCAATGTCATGCTTTCATTTTGTACAATGATGTTTTCCTTTGCTTCAATAGCTTGGTGCAAACCATCACTGTAACGACGTCCAGCCATCAAACGACCTGTAAACTCATCGACAATTAGGACTTCACCGTCAGCCACGACATAGTCCACATCCAAACGCATAATAGCATTAGCTTTCAATGCCTGTACAATGTGGTGATTGATTGTAACACTTTCCTGATCGTACAAGTTTTCAAGACCAAAGAAATTTTCAGCTTTGGATACGCCGTTTTCGGTCAAAGCAACCGACTTCACCTTAATATCCAGCGTGTAATCTTCTTCAACATTCAGGCTCTTCACAAAACGGTCAGCCGCAAAATACAGCTCGGTCGATTTCTGAGCTTGTCCTGAAATAATCAATGGTGTACGGGCTTCATCGACGAGAATGGAATCCACTTCATCAATGATACAGAAGTACAACGGACGTTGTACCATCTGCTCTTTGTAAAGCACCATGTTATCGCGCAGATAATCGAATCCGAACTCGTTGTTTGTACCGTATGTGATGTCACAAGCATATGCTGCCTGCTTGGCGGCATGATCCATGTTGGCCAAATTAAGCCCTACGGACATTCCTAGGAAGTTATAAATTTGTCCCATTTCTCCGCTGTCACGTTGCGCCAAATAGTCATTGACCGTAACCACGTGCACGCCTTTGCCCAACAGAGCATTCAAATAAACCGGCAGTGTTCCTACCAGTGTTTTACCTTCACCGGTTTTCATTTCGGCAATTTTACCTTCATGCAGCGCAATACCGCCGAGCATCTGTACGTCATAATGACGTTTACCCAGCACCCGTTTGGACGCTTCGCGAACAGTAGCAAAAGCTTCTGGCAAAATTTCTTCAGCCGTAGTCCCTTGTTCGACCCGAGCTTTAAATTCCACCGTCTTCGCTTGCAACTCCTCATCCGAGAGCTTTTCGAAATCCGGCTCTATCTTATTGATCAGTTCAACCGTCTTCATTAAACGCTTGACATCACGTTCATTGGTATCTCCGAAGATTTTCTTAACAATTCCTAGCATGGTTTACCCCTTTCGCGCAAAACAATTAATAGAATCAATTTCACAATAAGAAAGGGTCCATGATGAAATTGATTCCCGATATGTTTGACAGGCCCGGCTGTACCAGCCCATCGTGCGATGTACTTTGCATAAATTGTAACAGTTTGTAGGACATGCCGCAACACAAGCAGCCTCCAGATTTGCATCCGGTTAAAGATACCAAAACAATTGACGCACGAAATACACAACTTGATTACACTTATCCAAGTTTAAATTTCCTTACTTTCACAAAAAAACATATAAAAGAGCCTTATCCCGCCAGGTTCGCAAGGATAAGGCTCGTGTTGTTTTCATTTTCCTAATATCCATGAAGCATGCTTCAATCGAAATCGTTCTATTCATTTTAAAATGTGAAAAGTTCCTACTTCACAGGCTATTGCCGTTCGATCAGACCGTATTTACCATCATTGCGCTTGTAAACTACGTTAACTTCTTCGTTGTCAATATTGGAAAACACAAAGAAATTATGTCCAACCATGTTCATTTGAAGAATAGCTTCTTCCACATCCATAGGTTTCAATAAGAAACGCTTGGTGCGGACAACTTCCAGCTCATCCAGTTCTGCATCTTCAGCAACAGCCACGCCACCTGCCGGATCTTCCACAAAAAGGGTTTTCAAACTGCCTTCTTGACGGAATTTTCGGTTTAGCTTGGTTTTGTGCTTGCGAATTTGCCGTTCAAGCTTGTCTACCACGGCATCAATGGATGCATACATGTCATCGCTCTCGTCTTCGGCACGGAGTACAAGCCCCGGCAAAGGAATGGTTACTTCTACAGTGTGCAAATCTCTGGTTGTGCTTAACGTTACACTTCCATCAGACGTCGGGGGTGCATCGAAATACTTTTCAAGTCTGCTGAATTTCTTATCAACGTAGTCCTTCAAAGCGTCGGTAACCTCGATCTGTTGACCTCGTACTGTTAAGTTCATAGGGCACGCCTCCTTTGCCCCTTCAGTATAGCACATATGTTAACGCCAAGTAAAAAAAGAGACCAACATTTCGAAGCTATTTTACAAAATCCCTCTTTTTTCGCTAAAACGCTTCCCATAACGTCATTCTTTGAAAACAGGTATGTTTAAAATCGACTTGCATACATATGTGAATAATGAGTGCATATACGAATATTGCTCCGCTGACGTCATGACAAACAACTATTTTGGGCTTCATGCTAAGCGATCTTATCGAAAAAGGGGGTGTCCCTTTCCCGCTGGACAGGTACATGGACTTGTGCGGTATGCAAGGCCTGGTTACAACGCAGACAATTTATACGAAAGGATTATTACACCCAGCCTAGCTGGCTCTTCCTATACGGAGATCTCAAGATAACGGATTTGGAAGAGATGGAAAGTAGGAAGCTAATCCATGGCTTTTATTCAGCGTTACGTAACGAACCAGACGGGGGCTGTCACCTTTATAGGGAATACACTTGGGCTGGCACGCTCTAATTCGGTAGGAGCGCCGGGAACAACGACCAGCATTGGCGCATTCATCACAACCAATACAGCCTCTCGCTTCGGCACGTATCCATTTGGCACGACTTCTACCTTTACCAGTAACTCATCGACAGCATTTCTTGTGCTCCCTGCGGGCAGTACAGTGCTGTATGCTGAACTTATTTGGGGAGGAAGTTATGCCAACGGCAGTACCAATGTATTGTCCAGCTCCAGCAACCCGGTCACATTTCAGACACCTGCTTTATCTACTACGGTCAGTCCTGAATCTGCAACATCAGTCAACGTCACCAGTATCAGTACCTATGTGAGAACAGCGAATGTCACAAATCTGGTCATTCAAGGCGGCGCAGGGGCATACACGGTCGGAAATGTGACGGGCACCATCACGGTTCCTGATTCCACCAATACCAACCATGCCGGCTGGACGCTCGCTGTGGTGTACAATAACCCATCTCTGCCCTTCCGTAACCTGTCGCTGCGTGTAGGCGGTGAGGGGGTCAGCAGTGCTACTGGCTCAGTCAACGTTGTAGTGAGTGGCTTTGCCACTCCTGTACAGGGAACTCTGCGCGGCAGGGCGCTGATTAGCGCCCAAGAGGGTGACGTGGACATCACTGGTGACCGTGCGTTGTTTGGACCTACCACATCCAGTTTGACTGCGCTGTCTGGGCCTAATAATTTTTCGACTAATTTTTTCGCTTCGCAAATAAACGGAGATGACGGTACATTGGTCACGACCGGGACCTTCGGTACAACTAATGCCGTAAATGGCTCACCTGGAACGCAGGTGACAGGCGGACGGCAAGGCTGGGACATTACCAATGTCGATATTTCCTCCACGCTACTCAACAGCCAGACCACGGGTGTCCTTCAGCTGACAACCAATGGCGATATTTACACTGTAAATGCCAACGCCATTCAAATTGATATCAATGCTCCGCTGGTGACTCTGACCAAAACGGCCAGCTCTACGGGCTTGGTTATTGGCGATACAGTGACCTATACGGTTAACATTTCGAATACGGGGCTCGTTAGTGCTTCCAACACAGTACTTACCGATACCATACCAGCCGGGGCTACCTTCGTACCCAGCAGTGTTGTTGTCGCGGGCACAGCCCAGCCAACAGCTAATCCCACTACAGGTATCACAGTAGGTAGTGTAGCTCCTGCTTCCACGGTGACCATTACATTCCGGGCAACCGTCACTTCATTGCCAGCAAACACCCAGCTGGGCAATCAAGCATCGGCATCCTTTTCCTTCCAAACCGTACCTGGAGGACCTGTCATTTCCGGCAACGTTCCGTCCAACACTGCGAGCACACCGATCTACCAGCCTGTCATCGGTATTGTTAAAAGTGCCAATACAACGGCTGCTACAGTTGGAGATACGATTACGTACACGTTTCAGATATCCAACACGGGCAGCATTGCTGCAAATCTCAGCTTTTCGGAGAGCATTCCCACCGGATCATCCTTCATAGCCGGTAGTGTGACCATTGGCGGTTCTTCCGTGCCTGCTGCCAATCCCGCTACTGGCTTTTCAGTAGGAACAATTAATACAGGTGCTACTATACCCGTGACCTTCCAGACTCTCGTCAACGCGGTTCCCGCCTCTGGTAATTTGACCGATCAGGCGGCTTACACGTATACCTTCACACCGCCTGACGGACGTGTATTGAACGGAAGCGGGACGTCCAACACGCTCACCATTCCCGTATCCTCACCAAATGTGACCGTGACAAAAACATCTTCCCTGGCGGCAGCCGCAGTCGGAGAGACTGTTCAATTTACCATAACCGCCACAAACAACGGAATCGCCAATGTGACCAATATAGTCATTACCGATCCGCTGCCAAGCGGAGTTGCCTTTGTACCTGGTAGCGTCACCGTGAACGGAACTGCCTCTGCGAGTGCTACACCTGTGAACGGCATTCCGATCGGCACTTTAGCTCCAGGCGCATCGGTTACGGTTGTATTCCGGGCAGCCATTAATTCTCTGCCTTCTCCTGCACAGATCAACAATCGTGCAACTGTCAGCTTCACTTCCGGGGCCTTTACCGGATCATCTTTGTCCAATCTTGTAACCATACCAGTCGTTATTGCAGCCCCGACGATTACCAAAAGCGCAAGCTCCAACCGTGCCAGTGTTGGCGGGACGATTACTTATTCATTTCTCATCGCTAATACCGGAACAGCCGTATTAAACACGACCTTGACGGAAACCGTACCGACAGGCTCCACCTTTATTCCCGGAAGCGTCATTGTCGGCGGATCCTCAGTGCCAGGCGCCAATCCTAATACGGGAATTTCAGTGGGCACCGTAAACCCTGGTGCACAAATTACAGTCTCATTCCGGACGACAGTAGATTCCCTACCACCCGGGGGTGGATTAAACGATCAGGGCCTGCTCCAATATTCATATCAGTTGCAAGACGGAAGAACCCTCTCGGGCTCGCTTTTTTCCAATATTGTTTCCGTATCGATTTCGCTTCCCAACGTAGCCGTAACCAAGTCTGCGGGATTCACATCCGTTAGTGTTGGCGAAACGCTGACCTACAGCGTGAACGCCGTTAATAACGGAATTGACCCCATCACAAACACCGTGATTACCGATCCACTCCCCGGCAGCGTGTCATTTGTACCCGGAAGCGTAACCGTCGGTGGTTCACCTGTGAGCACAGTCGATCCAAGAAGTGGCATTCCAGTCGGTACCATTGGCGCAGGCGCATCCGTGCAGGTGTCCTATGCCGTGCTAGTCAACGCCGTTCCGTCCGTACAGCCGCTGCAAAACACAGCCAGTGTCAGCTTCACCAGCGGTGCTTTTACCGGAACATCCCAGACGAATACCGTCTCTGTGCCGGTTTATCAGCCTCGTATCAGTGTGGTCAAATCTGCAAATACAACAGTAGCTACGATAGGCGACACAATTCTGTATACATTGTTGGTCGCGAACAACGGTAACTATAATGCTTCTGTAACGCTGACAGATGTTATTCCTGCCGGTTCCACATTTATGGAGAACAGCGTAGTAATCAATGGTGTTAGTCAGCCTGGAGCCAGTCCAGCAGCAGGCATTTTCATCGGAACCGTGTCGCCGCAAAGCCCTATCACACTGACATTTCAAACCGTAGTAGCCTCTCTTCCAACACCATCTCAACTGACAGACCAGGCCACCGCCGCCATTTCCTTTACGTTGCCTGATGGGCGGGTGCGAACAGATAGCACATCGTCCAACGTGCTATCCATTCCTGTGTCTGCGCCGAATGTGTCCATTTCGAAGACTGCAAACCGTTTCACCGCCATTCCAGGTGATTCGGTATTATACACCCTGACCGTACTTAACAACGGAATCCAGACCGTGAACAATGTGGTCGTTTCCGATCCTATCCCGGCCGGCTCTCAATTCACTGCGGGTAGCGTAACGCTGAATGGCTCCACAATAGCCAGTGGAGATCCTTCTTTAGGTATCGTAATTGGGAGCATTGCCGCTGGAGGGGGAGCTACGATCACCTTCAGGGTAACGGTATCCTCTCCATTACCAAGTCCACCGCAGCTCATCAATCAATCGCGTGTCAGCTACACGAGCGGTGCTTTTTCAGGCGTGTCAGTATCTAACCCGGTGACAGTAGCCGTCAATGCTCCAGTGCTAACTGTAAGTAAAACTGCTGACCTCCTACGGGCAACAGTTGGCGATATCGTAACGTATTCCGTGGCGGTAACCAACCATGGTAACATAGCTGCTGCTGCCACATTGACAGACAGTATTCCCGCAGGCTCAGCACTAGTACCGAACAGTGTGGTCGTCAGCGGTGTTCCTATTCCTGGTACCAGTCCCGAAGCAGGTCTGTCTATTGGCTCCATTGCACCTGGAGCCGTAACTCAAACAACTTTTCAGGTGGTGATTACTTCCGTGCCTTTACCTCCCCAACTCACCGACCAGGCGAATATCAGTTTTTCCTTTCAACCGCCGGATGGCCGGATTGTTAACGGCAATGTTTCGTCCAATATTGTCACAATTCCTGTATCGTCACCCAATGTGCAGGTCAGTAAAAGCACCTCGGCAACTGATGCCGTTCCTGGTGATACGATAACCTATACTATTACAGCTACCAATAGTGGCATTGAAATCATAACAGATGTTCGTGTGACCGATACCATTCCGACAGGCTCCTCTTTTGTTCCTGGCTCCGTTATCGTAAATGGAACAACGCTGCCGTCAGCAAGCCCCTTAACGGGGATTCCAATTGGCTCCATCGCTGCTGGAGCGTCAACAACCGTTACCTTTTCCGTGTCTGTCAACAGCCTGCCTGACCCACCTCAGCTGAGTGATCAGGCTACAGTTTCTTTTACCAGCGGTACACTGAACTTCACATCACTCTCCAACACCGTTGTCGTCCCTGTTTACCAGCCTATTATCAGTCTTCTTAAAACCGCAAATACGAGTCAAGCAACGGTAGGCGACACCGTAGTCTATACACTCACTGCCCAAAATACAGGTAATCTAGCAGCAACCGCCACCTTCACCGATGCCATTCCATCTGGTTCCTCCTTTATACCGAATAGCGTCACCGTGAACGGTCTGCCTGTTGCTGGAGCCAATCCCCAATCAGGGGTAATAGTCGGAAACATTGCAGCGGGGGCTTCTGTTTCTCTTACCTTTCAAGTGGTCATTAACGCTGTCCCCACTGGCCTGGGCCTGTTAAATCAAGGTTCGGCCACATTCACTTTCCAGCCACCTGACGGTCGCACATTAAACGGAAGCGTCCAATCCAATCCGGTGTTTATTCCTGTATCCAATCCAGATGTCACCGTGACCAAAACAGTCAATCAGACTTCTGTAGCCTTTGGAGACACCATTACGTACACCATTACCGCAGCAAACGGAGGCATTGAACCTGTAACAGGGACGGTCTTTATCGACCCGATAGCTGATGGCACTACTTTTATACCTAACTCCGTACAAGTCAACGGTATCACTATACCAGGAGCCAACATTGCTACAGGTGTGTCCGTAGGCACTGTTCCAGCTGGCAGCTCAGCAACGGTTACCTTCCAGGCCACAGTAACATCCTTGCCAGCATCAGGTTTGTCAACAGATCAGGCAACGGTATCCTTTAATTCCGGGGCTTTTGCAGGTCAATCCGTCTCGAATCAAGTCAGCCTGCCTGTATTACAACCGATCTTGAATGTGACCAATACCCTCAGTGCGGATCGTGCTACCGTAGGGAATACACTAGGTTTTTTCATCACTGTAACCAATACCGGCAACGCGCCTGCAGAAACGGTCGTGCTTGATCTGTTATCCAGCTCGCTTAGCCTGAATCAAAATAGCGTATTGGTCAACGGTGCGCCCATTCCCGGAGCGGACCCTATTACAGGCATCAATATCGGTTCAATCGCACCAGGCGCGACGGTAACCGTCTCGTTTAGCGCCGTGGTCATATCAGTACCACCTGGCTCTATACTGACCAACCAGGCCACTGTGAACTACACGTTCCAATTGCCAGATGGACGAACGTTGACTGGAAGCGGAGCAGCCCTGCCTGTATCCATTCCAATCTCGTCACCGAATGTAACAGTCACAAAGGCAGCCGAGGTGGCTGTCGCTGTCGTGGGCGATTCTGTCCCATATGTCATAACTGCGTTCAATAACGGACTCGATCCGGTTACTAGCGTAATCGTTACGGACACCATTCCTTTCGGAACCGCCTTTGTCCCGGGCAGCGTTACAATTAATGGTACTCCTGTTGTTACAGCCAACCCACAAAATGGCATTCCTGTCGGAACGCTTGGAGCTGGTGGCGGAGCCACGATTCGCTTTTTGCTTAACGTACAATCCCTGCCGACACCGGCGTCCATCACTAATGAAGCAACCGTCAGCTTTACTTCAGGTGCATTTAATGGATTTTCGGTATCCAATCCCGTTACCATCCCTGTGTATCAACCGATCGTCACTGTAACTAAAAGCGCGGGAGCGGGAAGAGCTACAGTTGGAGATACTGTAACCTATACATTCTCCGTTACGAACTCTGGAAACATCGGTGCAGATACCGTACTTAGTGATCCCATCCCGGCAGGGGCTGCTTTTATACCTAATAGTGTAGTGATCAATGGCACCGCCGCACCTGGTTCAGATCCAAGTGTTGGGATTCCATTAGGTATCATAGGTGCAGCTACGACCGTTACTCTGACCTTTCAGACAGTCATTACCTCACTGCCCGCATCAGGTACATTGGTCAATCAGGCGACCGCAGCTTACAGCTATCAACCTCCAGATGGTCGTGTCCTGACTGGAAGTGCAGTATCTCCGTCCGTGACCGTCTCGGTCTCTTCGCCGGATGTGGACGTTACCAAAACAGCCTCTGCTACGGATGCCGTAGTCGGAGATACCATTACGTATACTGTCGTCGCTACGAATAACGGAATCAGTCAAGTCGTCAATGCCGTTGTATCTGATCAGCTGCCGCCCGGCACCAGCTTTGTTTCTGGCAGTGTAACCGTGAATGGCACATCTGTACCTACTGCATCACCAAGCTCAGGTATCCCTGTTGGCACCATTGCAGTAGGTGGCTCGGCAGCCGTTACATTCCAGGTCTCCGTCGTTAGTCTGCCGCAGCCGCCGCAAATAACTAATCAAGCAACCGTCAGCTTTACTTCGGGCGCGTTGACCTCGTCTTCGCAATCCGATCCGGTGACCTTGCCTGTTTATCAGCCAATCATCGGCCTGACCAAAACCGTCAACACCGTCAACACACAAATCGGCTCAACATTGGTCTACACCCTGACACTCACTAATACCGGAAATATTGCCGTTATACCTGTGCTGTCGGATAACATTCCTACTGGCTCTGAGCTACTGCCTAACAGCGTAGTCGTTAACGGCATCCTTGTACCAGGAGCTTCGCCAGTTACAGGCATAACGCTCGGATCACTGGCCCCCTCAGGCAGTATTACAGTGAGCTTCCAAACCATCGTCTCGTCTCTACCAACTCCGCCTATATTGACCGACCGAGGGCAAGCGAACTTTACGTACTCACCGCCAGATGGTAGGGTGCTGAGTGGTTCCGTCACATCCAATACAGTCAATGTTGCTGTGTCTGCACCTAATATTCAGGTGACGAAAACATCCAGTCTGTCAGCCGCTGTAGTCGGAGATACGATCAGATATACACTGAGCATCACGAATAGCGGTGTGGATTCAGTCACAGATACTGTCGTGACCGATACAATTCCTGCAGGTACCTCCTTCGTTCCGGGCAGTGTCCTCATCGACGGAGCAGCCTTCCCTAATGCCTCTCCGATTGCTGGAATTGCCATTGGAAACGTCGCACCTGGAAATACATTCGTCGTCAGTTTCCAAACGACTGTCCAGTCTTTGCCGCAACCACCCCTGCTCACAGATATTGCAGCCGTCACGTTTACTAGCGGAACGTTCACTGGCACTGCCTTTTCCGATCCACTCATCGTACCTGTGTTCCAACCGCTAATTGCAATTACTAAAGCATCCAGCACTCTTAACGCCTCCGTCGGCGATACACTGACGTACACGATTACGGCCGTAAATAGCGGCAATATTGCAGCAGCACTTACCATCAGCGATAACATCCCAGCCGGATCGACTTTCCTTGCCAACAGTGTCAGCATTGCTGGCAGTCCGCAACCTGGATTGTCCATCGAAACTGGCGTTCCCGTTGGATCCGTGTTGCCAGGCGGAACGGTATCCGTAACGTTCCAAACCGTTATCAATACTCTGCCTAATCCACAGGTACTGGTCGATCAGGCATCAGGCTCATTCACTTTCCAACCACCAGATGGCAGAACAGTATCCGGATCTGCGGTATCCAACACAGTTAGTATCTCTGTATCCTCACCAGATGTGAGCATTGTCAAAGGAACAGCAGCTACAGACGCCATTGTCGGCGATATCATCACCTATACCTTGGCCGTTTCCAACAATGGAATCAGTACCGCCAATAATATAGTGGTTTCAGATATCATTGCAGCAGGAAGCTCCTTTGTGAATGGCAGTGTTACTGTAAATGGAACCTCCTTCCCTGATGGAAATCCTGGATTTGGTATTGCCATCGGTACGCTCGCTCCAGGAGCTGTTACTACCGTTACGTTCCAGGCTCGAGTTGATTTCTTGCCCACATCGGCACAATTAACCAATCAGGCATCCGTTAGCTTTACCAGCGGGGCATTTACTGGCAGTTCAACATCTAATGTGGTAACTATTCCAGTCTCCCAGCCGATCCTGACAGCAGTCAAAACAAGCAATACTAATAATGCCACCGTCGGAGACATCATCACTTATACGATTGTCGTATCCAACACGGGTAACATTGCAGCCTCAACTACGGTAAGCGACAATATTCCAGACGGCTCTGTATTCCTTCCCAACACCGTCTCGATTAATGGCATTGCAGCTCCCGGTGCAAGCCCGGTTTCCGGCATCCCGACTCCAGCCATACCACCAGGACAATCGGCAACTGTCACCTTCCAAGTGCTGGTATCTTCCATCCCTGCAACCGTACTGCTGGTTGATCAGGCCGAGGTAGACTATCGCTTTAATGCACCAAATGGGCGAGAGGCAGGCGGTTTCCGTTTATCCAACATTGTTGAGGTTGCCGTGTCACCGCTAGACATCACATTAAGTAAAAGCGTAAGCTCACCTTTCGCCACTACTGGCGAAACCTTGACGTATGAACTCGTGATCTTCAACGAGGATACAAATACCGTGCAAGATGCCCGTTTGCTGGATATTTTGCCAGAAGACATCGAGTTTATTACAGGTTCAGTTCAGATTAATGGATCTACGGTAACAGAAAGCGATCCCGGCACCGGTATACCTTTGCCACCGTTAGAAGCGAATTCCAAGACTGTCATATCCTTTGATGTCCGTATCACAGCGACAGAACAGCCAGGACCACGTACGAATCAGGCACGCCTGTTACTCTCAAATGGTGAAGAAGCGAGTGCCGTTTTGTCCAATGCTGTCACCATTGCCTTACTTCAGCCTGTAGTGAAACTGACGAAAATAGCCAGCACGGAGAGCGTACAGCCAGGTCAAAGCATCACCTATTCCATCATTGCAGAAAATACTGGGAATATCGGTGCATTTGGCTTGTTAACGGACTCACTGCCATCGGAGCTTTCTTTTGTTTCTGGCTCTGTTTCGGTTAATGGAATCCCTCAATATGGCGTCAGTCCAGGGCAAGGCATTGCCCTAGGCACTATCGCACCAGGAGAAAAGACGACTACCGTCTTCTCCGCGCTTGTCGTTCGTGCCTCCGAGTCTGGCACACTGGTGAATCAAGCTTCGCTGGCTTACTCCTACCAGCTGCCGGACGGACGAAGCACGAATCTGGTAACTGCTTCACCTTCTGTCTCGGTTAAAGTAGCCCCTACTGCTAAAGGAGCCTTGTCAGCCGTGCTACGCACAACAGTGTCTACTATCGCATTAGGCGATGCTGTGCCTTATCAGTTGACTCTTGTTAATGATGGAGGCTCGGTCATTACCGATGTAGTGTTAGCCGATTACGTACCGAATGGAACCATCATAAACCCGGATAGCTTGAGAATTAGCGGTTCTCCACCTGCTTCTAGCAAGCCGGGTGAACCATTATTTATCGGCAGCTTGCAGGCAGGACAGACAATTGATGTATCCTACAGCGTGAACGTTCAGTCTCTGCCTCTCGGAGGACGTCTAAACAATAGCGTGCGGCTTCAATATGCTGGCAGTGACGGGGCTAGCGAGGTTACCAGCAATACCGTGACTATAGCTGTTTTCGATCCACAGCTTGCCGCAAGTATCTCCACGGAAAATACGGAGGCCATCGCAGGAGAAGGTCTTACCTATACGGTACTGCTCAACAACTTCGGCAACGTAACATCCGAAGTTACACTGCAAAATTTCATTCCTGCCGGGACTCTGTTGATTCCTGACAGCATACAGTTGAACGGTCAATCACTGTCGGGAGCCGATCCAACTATCGGTGTTAGCCTAGGGTATGTGGAACCAGGTCAGTCATTGACATTGACTTATCAAGTGACCGTATCAGAGACGCATCCATCCGGCTACATCGTAAATCAAGCTGCCTTTGCCTACTCGTTTACGCTACCTGGAGGAAGAGTCGTATCAGGGACATTGACTACCAAAGCCGTTACGATCCCAATTGTATCCCCACTGCTCGAATTAGTTAAAAAGGTGAACACCACAGATGCCTCTGTAGGCGACACACTCACCTTCACCATTCAGATTACTAACAAAGGGGGGATCACTGCACAATATCCGTTGTTCACGGACCCGTTGCCGCATGGACTCATTTATGTACCCAACAGCCTAACTATCCAAGAAAAAGCACAGCCAGGTGCTAATCCCGTCGCAGGTATCACGCTCCCGGATATTGCACCAGGGGAGAAGCTCACCCTTACGCTTCAGGCGCAAATTCGTGAAGCACCTGCCGATGGAACATTCAGCAACCAGGCCATCATCGAATATACCTCACGTCGTAGTGGAGGAGAGACCATCCAGGAAACCTCCCAGACCAACACCGTTGGCGTGACCGTTATGGCAGCCATTCCTAAACTCACGCTTAGCTCCAGCGCTCTGCGTGTCGGCCAAGAAGATACCCTGTCCTTCACCGTCCATGTGGAAAACATCGGCAATACTCCACTGGAAGAGCTCTTGCTCACTGCACCATTTGCAGCCGAAGATTTCATTTTGCTGCGAACGGTCACCGTGAATTCTTTGCCGCTTCCGCATCCTAACCTGCTCCAAGGTATTCCGTTAGGTCGGCTTGACCCAGACCACAAAGCCGTCATCATCTTTTCTTTCGACATCGAATCTGCGCTCCGCGCGTATCTGATCGCCCAGGTCATCCTGCGCTATCAATTCCGCTATCCAGACGGAAGTGTAGAGAATCAATCTGCCTCCTCCAATACCATTTTTGTGGAGATGGCTGACTTTGATGGTTCTCTAGAGTAAATGTTCTGTTGCGTTGAGCTCCTTACCACCGGGTAAGGGGCTTTTTTATGTAATTAGAAAACATAAAAAAGCCCTGGAATAAATTCCAGGGCAGTGCTAGCGCGTTATCCATTGCTAACCATCTTACCAATTATGTAGGTCGGCTATGCCGGGGATGATTATAATTTGGTTACGTTAGCGGCTTGTGGTCCACGTGCGCCTTCGACAATGTCGAACTCCACGTCTTGTCCTTCTTCAAGTGTTTTGAAGCCTTCTGTTTGAATTGCGGAAAAATGTACAAATACGTCGCCGCCGTCAGATGTTTCAATGAAACCATAACCTTTTTCTGCGTTAAACCATTTTACTTTACCTTGCATGCACTAACATTCCCTTCGTCATCAAATGAAGTGAAGCTCTCGCCCACATTTCCGACTATACCATCCAAAGTTATCCATTGTCAATTGGAATTGATAATGTTTTCATTCATAGTTATTCCAATTTTACAAAGCAATCTATTTTTATAGATTGAAATGGTATATTAAGCAAAGAGTTTACTATACAAGTATAGTAAACTCTTTTTGAATGTTTGAAACTCATAAAATAAAATTAATTAGAATTTTTCTTGTTTCTTATTTACTCTCTTTTCATCTAGATCATATAAAAGACTCCGGTCTCCATCTATGTCATTGAAATCTAATTGTTTTCAGAGATTTTTTATACGAACCTCTAATTCATTACAACTTCTTGAAGTATAGCCTCCATAAACAGAAAAGGTTTAAAATCAAAAAAAATGCGTTATCTGGACACTGGAAAATCGAAAATTAGTCTATATAGTCTGATGTTTGGCAATTAACTATTTCTACAACTGCAACTTTATCTCATAATAAAAGCAGAACCTTGCCCCAATAAAATTGAGATAGACTCTGTTTACATTATTTGGACTGATTAGAGCAACACCATTAATAAATAATTGATCTATTTCCAAACAGTTACAAACTTAAGTTTTTTAAATAGGTTTAATTTGTTACAAAGACAGATACTCTTCCATGGACTTCAAGAATCGTTCGATATCTTGGTAAGTAATTGCCCCTATATTAGCCACTCTGAAAGAAGCAGTTTGACCGATTTTACCCGGGTAAATTGTAAAACCATTGTTGTACAAATAGTCGTGCATAGCACCGAATTCGTAGTTCCTAGATGCTGGCTCCTTAATGGAGGTAATAATTCTAGAATGATGCTGTATTGGTACCAAATACTGAAGCTGAAGGCGATCCAATCCTTTAATCAAGGTCTGCCACGACTCTGTATAGCGTTTATAACGCTGTTCAATCCCCTCATTTTGCGTCTCAATAATTGCTTGTTCTAGTGCATAAAACGTTTGAACTGGTGGCGTAAATCGCAGCTGACGGGTACGCTGGAAATGCTCATATTGCTTATACAAATCCAGATAATATGATTTTGGACTATAATCTTTAATCTTTTGGAGTTTTTCTTTATATGCGACGATAAAGCTAATTCCTGCCATTCCCTGCAAGTTCTTATTTGAACTCGATATAAGAAAAGAAACCTTACTCGCTTTCATATTAATCGGTATTGCCCCATACGAACTCATCGCGTCGACAATCAGATCTACTTCATGCAGAGCGCACAACTTTCCGATAGCATCAATATCGTTTAAAATACCGCTAGTCGTTTCATTATGAACAACCGCTACATGAGTAAGCTTATTTTTATTCCTTATAATCGCTGTTTCAACAGCATCCAGGGATAACGGTAGCACAGATGAGCTCTCCAAAACTTCGTGATCAACATGATAGATTTGTGCAATCGCAGCCATTCGCTCTCCATAAGCTCCATTACTGAGAATTAGCAATTTGCCTTCCCCGATCACTGAACTAATAACCGACTCTACTGCAGCCGTGCCCGACCCTGAAAATAGAGCAGTATCATACTCACTCTTTGGCGCAACGAATAAAGTAAGCTGTTCAGCTATCCACTCCATTAGATCTCCAAATTCCTGTTCTCTCGGACAAATATCTGGCACAATTTGCGCTAGCTTTACAGTATCGGTTGTTGTTGCTGGTCCAGGATTAAGTAGAATATTTCTTTTGATGGGTAATAATAAATGTGCTGCTGGTTGCTTTAATTTCGGATAGATCACTTCTTTGGCACGCTGTAAATGTTCTTCTGTATCAATTTCGCACCAAATAAATTTCTCGATTTTTTTTACAGAAATTGGTTTTCCTTTACCTACCTCAACCAATGCCTGTTCATAATCCCATTTCAAGTGATTATGAAAGTCAGCTTCTACCAGTCGGCACATTCGCTGATACGTATCCAAAGACACCTTGGATATCCCTACAAGTTCAGCATCCACTCGGCCTAAAAGTTCAATCTGCTTGGACATCGCAATGAGGTGACCTTCTCCATCGATCTCTATATAAACTTCATCATTAGAGTGAGTCGCGCCGCTCGATAGAATTACATCACTACGCGTATCCGCCAGCAGATTTTTCAGACCCGCTATGTCGTAGAGTAGATCAGACTCTAATAGTAGAAAGTCCTCATGTACAGAATCCCGCATGTTATACAGGGTGTACATGCTCCCACTGTCTTTATAGCGATTGTTATGCACGCATTTCACTTCAGGGTACTTCCTTGCTAATCGTTCATACTCCTGTGCTAAATAACCGGTTCCAATCCAGATATGTTCAATACCACTCTTAATTAATTGAAGGATCGAGCGTTCTATAATAGACAAATCGTCGATTTCTAGGAAGCCCTTTGGCTTATGTGCCGTACGTTCTTTTAATCGGCTACCCAGTCCAGCTGCCAGAATAACTGCTGTATTTACCATTTTTCGATCACCACGTTAAACCGGAATTTGTTGTTACCATAGTTATTGATTTGCTGATTAGAAGTATTTATTGTAAACTTTTTGCCCTTAAGTGCTTTCTCAGCGAAGTTCCGTTCATAAAAAAGATGTTCCAAACCGGCATATTTCTTCTCATACTCACCTAAAGATAGCGATCCTTTCCGAATTCTTAACGCTTCATCTGCGAACTGGATATCATTCAAATCAAGTAGAACTAGCATTTTATTTGTTTTCTCCCACATGATCCGAAGCACTTCTTCCGCATATTCTAGGTTTGGAAAGTATTGAAAAACACTATTAGCCAAGACAATGTCAAATCGACGTGTGGAATCTACATGAGCAGCCTCCTGTACACTAAAGTCCATCTCCGGCATAACAAAACCTGCAATTCCAATGAGAGAAGGAGAATAATCAACACCACTTACTCGGTGTCCATTCTTATAGAATGGATACAAAAAAGCACCGCTACCACAGCCTATTTCAAACAATGAGTCATCTGGCTGAATCTTCATAAGGCTAGCCGCATGCCTCACGTAAGTAAACCAAGCTTCCTCACTGATTTTTCCCGCTCCGGAATTAAAACCGTCCGCATCGATTAAAAACTGCAGGTTTGGATCAGCATTCGGAAGCTGCCGAGTACGTGACCAAATATTTCTCCAATTATCCATGGATGAACTCCACCAATCTCTCTTTGACTTCATGAGGTTTAACATTGGGACGGCTGAGATCATCTTTTGCCCCCCCTAAGATCGGCATGTACAAAAATGTGAGTTCAGGTTGTGACTTCCATTCTTCTATAAATTCAATAAGTTGATCCGTATCCTCTACACGCTTTACTCTTTTATAGCCACAACCCGCTGCTAAAGCTGGAAAATCAATATTTGCTGAAACTGTTTCTTGTCCACCGGTCGAATCATGACACTGGTTATCCAAAAGCAAATGGAGCAGATTACCTGGACCATAACGCCCATTAGTAGCTAGATTCCCCATTCTCATGATTAAAGCACCATCACCATCAATAGCAATTACGTTCAACTCGGAGCTACTTAAAGCAAGCCCAAGCCCTAACGAGCTCACACACCCCATAGAACCTACCATATATAGATTTTGCTCGGAATCCTCAACCTCGTACAGTTCCCTTCCAGTATATCCAGTAGTAGCCAGATATACTGTTTTTGGATCATTGCAGCGTTTCAAGGCTTCTAACGCTTGATATCTGGATGCCCTGTTTTCAGGGTGCTTCTTAATGCTCCCCTGCACCTCCAAGACATTGTGTCGGATCGTTGTTACATCAGATACTTGAAGTACCTCTTTACTGAAGGTTCCCTTCTTAACTACGAAAAAGAAGGGCTGATTTTTTGAAATCCAACGATCAGCTTCATGCAATTGTTTGCTAGCTTCTTCAAAATCTTTCGAAAGATAGCTCCACTTCACTTGCATCAAATCCAAAAGTTGTGTTGTTATCTGTCCCATCAACTCATGCTGAGGTTCATCAGCGACACCTGCTTCACCACGCAAACTGACAAACCCTAGAACAGGCAACTTGAAAGTATAATTTAAGGAGGTTAGTGGAGAAACGGCATTCGTAAGACCCGAGTTCTGCATCAAAACAACAGACTTACGCCCCCCCAGATAGGCTCCACTAGCTATTGCAACTGCATCTCCTTCATTGGCAGCCCCTACATAATCACACTCATTAATTGAATAGTTAATCAGATCCTTCAAAAAAGAGCACGGTACTCCAGTAAAGAAGTCGTACCCCAATGATTTCATCTCTTTCCCGAACAACTTTGTATCTATCACAGCATTTCACCTGCTTTTTGAAGATCGACAATCGTGTCCACGTCCAGCCAATCTCCTTTAATAAATCTCACTGCAACAGAATGTATCTTAACTAGTTCATTAAATAGATCGGTCAGAGTAAGAGTATGAAAGTCTTTTTCTTTAGATAAGCGTTCCAGCACTGTTTTTACTATATCTGCTCCTTGTGCGGATACCTTCCAAAGCCCGATAAACTCACCATTGAATTTTTGTTCAACACCGGATTTACTTACACTTACTAGCTTAACAGCGCTAGAGTATAAGTTTTTGGAATAAGGTTTTTCAGTCACAACAAGATCTTGATTGTTTTCAGAAACTTCAGCATCCGCATCGACCACAATTGTAATATCGTTTGTATCGTTAAGAAGATCATTAAGTATGTAATTCTTATAAATAATATCTCCATAGCTAATCACCGTAGTATCACTACCAATCTTATCTTTGGCCAGATAAAGAGAGTACAGTTCTTGGGTTGAAGCAAATTGATCATTGTCAATAGTCGAAATATTATTCAGCTTCACGTTCTCTTTTGCAAATCCGCGTACGACTGAAATATCCTTTATACCAACCTTGTTCAGATCATCCACTTGCATGCTCAGGATCGGCTTCCCGCTAACTTTCAGCAGTGTTTTAGGAATTTCTCTTGTGAGTTCTCCCAAGTTTCCTTGACTCGCCGCAAGAATGAGCGCATTTACATTTTTTCCGGATGTAGGCAGGTATTTTTTCTCCGCTTCTTTCAGTTCATCCGCGCCCTGTAACTTAAAAATTTCAGACACAGTTGTAATTTTACCTTCTACGTTAATCAAAGATTGATCTTTGTAAATCTGTCGCACTGTCTGTTGCATAGAATGGATAGCTGACCGTAAAGTATGATTCGCCCAAATAACCATGTTAATTCCAAGTTCCCTGAACCGATCGGAAGGCGTAGAATAATATTTAGTAGGCACAATCACAACTGGATGACGATTACCCCACTCTCGCATGAAAGCCTCGATATCAGAACTGTCAGCTTTTTTACTATGAACCAGGATGGCGTCCGCTCCCGCCAATCTGTATGCTTCCGCTCGGCGTAAAGCTTCGTCCAGCCCCCATCCAGCAATAAAGGATTCCAAACGCGCAACTACACAGAAGTCATCGTCACTTTGCGTTTCCTTGGCAGCTTGTATCTTACCGCAGAATTCATCCATATCCGCAAGCGGTTGTGTTTCTCCAGATATGAAAGAATTTGTCTTAGGAAACAGTTTATCCTCAATGCATACACCAGCCACACCACGCTGTTCAAGTTTTCTGACCAATCTTCTCATATTGTTGAAGTTACCGTAACCGGTATCTCCATCTAGCAGTATAGGCAGCCTCGTCGCATCGTTCATAAATTCCATAACATCGAGGATTTGTGTCCAAGATGCTTCGTTATTATCACGAACACCCAGAGAAGCAGAGATCGTAAGTCCACTACCCCAGATTCCTTGAAAACCTGCTTCCTCCACAATTTTTGCTGATATCCCATTATGAGCTTCCATAATGAAATCAAGTTTGGAGCTTGTAATCATTTGTTTGAGCAACTTTGTTTTTTTCATTATAATCTTTCATCCTTTTACTTGTTATAAGTTTGTATTTTAAAATCTATTAACTAATTATTATGTGTTTACGAATATGTTTCCATACAACTTCCTCATAGTGATCAACTTTGTCCGGGAACACATCAGTCTCATTGCTACTAGTTTCTTTATTGATCAATTGAACCTTATACTCATTTAAATCTACCAGCCCATCATTCTGAATAGGTTGTCCGTTTTCAAACCTAAAAATATGAGTTTCATCCGTGATTGCAGCTTTATAAGTTTGATTAGGATGTATAGCTTCTGTAAACGCAAACTTGCGGGCTTCCTCGCCCCCTAAAGATGCAGGGAGGTGACCATCAATATCTTCAGGAGCAGACAGATCACTGTAGTGAAGTAGCGTCGGCAGTATATCAATCAGTTCCATAAATTCGTCAGATTCTCCCACTGGGACATCCCCACCTCTGATCATAAAAGGAACTTTACGTCTACTTTCATGAAGGAGAAAAGGTTCATCTTCTAAGAATGATTGACCATGATCGGAATGAAACAGAACCAGGATCTCTTCATTCTGAAAATGCTGATCAAAATAGGCATAAAGAAGGTTCAAGTAAAAATCGATTCGTTTAATTTCAAGAATATACTTCTCATGTTTGTTGATATCATAAGGAGTCAGAACGGTAGTACTACCCTTTTTATTTATCTTGACACGCTTACTGATGTCAGTTTGTGCTTGTGTCATGAGATTACAATCTATCTCATCTGGCACGTGATGTACATCCGCCAAAGATATCCATACAAAGTTATTTCTTTCCTTAAACGTCTCCAAATGCTCTATTGATTCTGTAATAACCTGTTTGCAATCCATCCCGCCCATAAAATTTTGATATAGAATACGATCAAAACCTTTATGATACCCGTGTGCAGGTGTCACTCTCCAATCTCCTCCGATTTGTGAGGTAAGATATCCAGCCTCTTTAAAGTGCTCTTGCACCATTTTATTATTTTCGGCAAATGCATGATTAAAGTCAGGGTGGAATAAGCCGTGACTGGTTGTATACTTCCCAGTAAACATACTAGCTACACTTGGAAATGTCCATTCACTTGTTGCATAGCAACTGGTAGAAGTGAACCCCTTTTGAAAATAGGCATGTGTATAGGGCATAATCGATTTAAAATCATGTTTTTGTATAAAATCAAACGAAAGCCCATCAACAAAAATGTTGAAGATTAATCGTTTTTTCTTCGCTACTTTTTGTAACGGGATCGGTGTTCCTATAAATATAGGTTTATTCATCGTTATCTTTAATAAGCCACTTTCATTAAATCGTAAATAATTATATTGATTATAAGGAAGATCTTTACTTGAAAAAGGGTAATCCTTGCCGTTCAAATTAAAGTTAAGCATCGTGTCTTCCTCTAGCGGGGAAACAGGCAGTAATGTTTGACCTTCTAATGCTATTTGTTGTTCAGAGTTACATATCCGGCCCTTTAAAGTTTCTGTCATATGATAGTGTCTATTAATTTCGTCAATATCAGCATCATTATATGATTTGTAAAAATTGGTCATATATTCATCTGAGGTTCCGGTTGCCTGAGGTCGACGAATCGTGCTTAGACGGTTATGGTCAATGGGAAATAATCGATAGTCTGTTTCTCCTAAAAATCTCTTGCCCTCCTCAATAATTTGAAACAATTCAGCCTGATGAGTCTGATAAGTTTCCATCAATAAAAGATTCATTCGATTAATATACGTCTCAGCTAATTCCTGTTTTTCTACCGTACTAGCATATTTGAATGCACGGAGATACCTATGAAAACTGTCAGTAAAAAAATTACGCATTTCATAAACAATACCAAGATTTAAGTTAATATCAAAATTAAATGGATATAGCTTAATTCCTTCTTCTAAAATTTTCGTAGCTTGCTCATAATCGCCTTTTTGGAAAAAGTAGTTGCTCTTAATCGAGACTAGGTTCGCATCTTCTGTAATCTCAATATATTTATTAATGCCTTCCTCCAATGTTGATGGATTATTGTTATCAAAAGAAACTCTAATAGTATGGTTTATATTTTTCAATTTCTCTATGCGTTGCTGAATCGGCTTTCTTCTCATTAAAAAAATCCCCTAAAATTTCTATATTTTATTTAGTAATATAATTTTCTGAAACATACCTTAGAAATTTTTTTTCAACTGTTCAATAACAAACTTTTGATTTTCTTGAGTCATATTCGTATCAGATGGGAGACAAATTCCGTTTGAAAACAACTCTCGACTGATATCCCTTCCCGCTTCATGTGTAAAATAGTCTGTTTCCACAAACAACGGCTGTAAGTGCAATGGCTTCCATACTGGACGTGATTCAATATTTAACTTCTCTAAAAAACGAACTATTTCATGTACATCAATTCCTACTTTCGTTGAATCAATCTGCATAGCAGTTAACCATCGTGTGGATTTACCAGAGCCCGTCTCAGGCATAAAATATATGCCATCTATTTCTGATAGCATTTTGTGATACAAGCCAAAAATATCTCTTTTTTGCGAAATTCTATCTTCTAGAACTTTTAATTGTCCTCTACCAATCCCTGCAAGTACATTGCTTAAACGATAATTATAACCCAACGCACTATGTTGATAATAAATCGCTTTATCTCTTGCCTGAGTTGAATAGAAGCGTGCTTTGCTCAGTGCTTCTAAATCATCTGAAACCAGCATCCCCCCACCTGAAGTAGTAATAATTTTATTTCCATTAAATGAAAGAATGCCGAATTTCCCAAGCGTTCCACTCATTTGCTTGCCGTAAGTTGCTCCGAGTGATTCCGCAGCATCTTCTACAATTGGCACCTCGTAATAATCACATATTTTTTTCAAGCGATCGTAGTCTGCACTCTGCCCATACAAATTGACTATAACTACAGCTTTAGGTTTCTTTCCCTTATCTGCATAAGTCTTGAATGCTCGCTCTAGTGCCTCAGGGGACATATTCCAGCTGTCTGGTTCCGAATCGATAAAGACAGGAATTGCACCTTGATATAAGATCGGGTTAGCACTGGCAACAAAGGTAAGAGAAGAACAAAAAACAATATCATCCTTTTCCACACCAAGCAATATTAAAGACAAGTGAATCGCTGCTGTTCCAGAACTTAGGGCAACTGCGCCTCCACATCCTAAGTAATTTGCCACCTCTGATTCAAAAGCGTCTACATTTTTACCTAGTGGAGCAATCCAATTCGTTTCAAAGGCTTCTGCGATATATTGTTGTTCAAGCCCGCCCATATGCGGTGAAGATAAATAAATTCTATCTCGATTGGACATTTTGTTTCATCCCTTATCCTTATAGGTTTTTTATTACTTTGGCCGGACAACCCACAGCTATAACGTTTTCTGGCAAATCGCGGATGACACAAGAAGCAGCACCAACGATGGTATCACACCCTACGCGAACACCAGGTATAAGACTTGCACCTATTCCGATATGAGCACAGCACCCGATCTGAACTCCACCTGCCATATGTACACCTGGGGAAATATGCACGAAGTCTTCTATTCGGCAATCATGGTCTATAGTAGCAGCGGTATTAACAATGACATGCTCTCCAACGTACGCGTCTGCGTTAATTACAGCATTAGGCATGACAACCGTCCCTTCCCCAATGAATGCGCTGGGTGCGACTACAGCGCTTGGGTGAACAGCAGTACCAAATTGGACTGAAGCAACTTTTAATTGACTTACAATTTTCCTTCTGGTTGTATTATCTCCGATTGCCACAACGAACAGTGCCTCTGGATACAGAGATAATAGTTGAGCAATCTGATTACGGTTCCCCAAGATCGGCAGTCCATTCCATGCTTCTTCTTTACAATGATCATCCAGAACTCCAATGATTTCTTCACCACAGGACCGCAAAATATCCACGATGACCTTGGCATGTCCTCCTGCTCCAAAAACAATATAGCTCAAGGCCGATCCTCCTTAATAGGTAATAGTCTTTTGAATAAGCTGCTCTGACTTGGATATTCGGTTCAATATATCTACGATGCGAGAGCTTGTGTTATCTCTACTGTAAATATTGTCGGCTGCTTTAACAATTTGTTGGAAAGGCTCAGACATTGCGTACTCTATTGCAGAAGTCAATTCGAGCTCGTCAGCTGCAATATCTATTGTGTTCACAGAACGCTCTCTGCCTGTCTGACGAGTTCCAATATTAATGACTGGAACATGAAAGGAGGCAGCTTCAATAATCCCCGATGAGGAATTTCCAATTAATATTTTTGCATTTTTCAACATCGTCAGATAATCAAGTTGCTCAAAACTGGTTACAAGATGCATCCCTTTTCTTGCAGAAAACCGATTATATACATCAACGATCGCATCAGCTCCAGCATCCGAATTGGGCATCACACAAATTACCTCATTCTCCCCAGCCAAAAGAACTTCCATCATCTTACCAAGGATGTGCATATCCGCTACTTCCGTGGTGACAGGATGATAAGCAAACAGTACATAATCATTATCTATATTCAGATCGTATTTACGTTTCGTCCTCTCTAGCTCAGGCAGGGATGTGTTCATCATCGTTTCAATTCTCGGAGCACCGACGACATGAATTCTCCAAGGTTCTTCGCCAAGTCTGATTAGGCGATCCCTGCTTCCATTTGTAGCCACAAAGTGGATGTGGGCCAACTTACTAATCGCATGCCGTACAGACTCATCAATCGTGCCGGATACTTCTCCACCATGCAAATGAACAAGCGGAATGTTCATGTGAGAGGATACAATCGCAGCTGCAAGCATTTCTCCCCGATCTCCTAATACAACAACGAAATCTGGTTCCAAAGCTTCTACGGCTTGTGTCATGCCCATGATTGCTATTCCAATAGAGCGAGACATATTAGCATGAGTAGATCCTTGCAGCAGACAGTCTACCTTAGCAGATACACGAAATCCGTCCTTTTGGATAGCGTCCAATGTATACCCATACTGTGGAGACAAATGCATGCCTGTAACCAACAGGTGGAGCTCCAGAGCATGTTCTTCCTCAAGAGCCCGCAAAACCGGGTAATATATCCCATAATCAGCTCGTGTTCCGGTAATCACCAATACTTTTTTCATTGCACATCATCCCATGATAACAAATAGTCTTCATGTACATCCTTTAAAAGCTGCTTACCAACCAAGTCATCAAAATATTTAGGCTCTATTCCAGTGCCCGGACGCTTGATAACTAGATCTTCTCGAGTTAATTGCTGGCCTGTTTTTCTAGGTGTTGCCATCACAATACTTTTTCTTGCAACGGCTCTGGTGCTTTCCTCGGAAGGCATACACCTTTTAACACCATCCCCTAGAGCCTGCTCCACATTTCGAATCGCAAGAACCATCTTTGAAAAGTCAGCAGGCTCCAGTGAAGCCTTATGGTCAGGACCTGGAAGATTTCGATCCAATGTAAAATGCTTTTCAATAATTCTCGCTCCTAATGCTGAAGCTGCTATAGCGATCTCAATCCCAGCCGTATGATCGGAATATCCTGTGACCTTATCAAATGTTGTGGAAATAGTCTTCATAGCCAGCAGGTTTACATCTTCCAAAGGTGCTGGATAGTCGGAAGTACAATGTAGCAATAGTACTTCACTTTTTTTGAATGCTTGTAACGATTCTCCGACTTCATCCAAATTAGACATCCCGGTCGATAGAATAATTGGACGCCCATAGCTATCAAGCTTCTGAAGAAAGGGGATATTATTCATATCTCCTGATCCAACCTTGAATGCGTCAATATGAATTGAATTCAGAAACTCAGCACTCTCTTCATCAAAGGGTGTGGAAAGGAAATCTATCCCTTTATCCTCACAGTACTTTTTCAAAAGAACAAAATCCTCAAAGCTCAATTCCAGCTGTCTTAACATATCTAGTTGGCTTTCAGCTGAGTTCGTATTTTCCGTCTGGTAATTAGCCTTCTGGGCATACTTGGTTACCAGCTTTTCGCTTTTAAAGGTTTGGAATTTCACTGCATCGGCACCACATAAAATCGCTTGATCAATACACTCGAATGCAAGCTCCAATGATCCGTTATGATTGACTCCTACCTCCGCGATAATATAGATAGGGTGGTTTTCATGATTTGACAAGAGGTTTTGCATGTTATATTCCTCCCTCCTACTGCAAGGATTCCTTGTGATTGGATTCTCTCCAAAAAAACTCTGCCATTTTTAAATCAAGCTCGTCATCTATGTCAATAGATCGTTCTTTAGGCATAATGTAGCCACAATTATTAGGCCCAACCAGAGTGTCACTATTCATCAACAGATCTCTTTTCACGATATAGATGGCTCCATTTAAAGCATGTAGTTCTTTGAGATCTTGTCTCCTCAAATGCTCCCTTTCACCTTTCAGGTAGGGCGTAAGCCGTCCGTTATCCATTTCCCTTAGTAAATAGGGTTGCACTCCAGACAAAGTGACACTTTGAAGTGAATCAGCCTGATGATCTAAAAATATTTTATATGCTTCTTTAATGTCCATAGCATTTCGCAGTGGAGATGTGGGCTGTAGCAGCATAATAACATCAAAAAATTGATTTTGCGTCTGCTCATAAAATTCAACTGCATGCTTCAATACATCAATGCTTTTAGCCTCATCGGTAGCCAGTTCATCGGGCCTTATAAACGGAACAGCCGCTCCGGCTTGGCCCGACACACGAGCAATCTCTTTACAATCCGTTGAAACTATAACTTCGTCCACACAACCACTATTTAGTGCAGCTTCAATGCTATATTGAATGAGCGGTTTATCATGTAACAATCTTATGTTTTTACCGGGTAAACCTTTTGATCCACCCCGCGCAGGAATAATTGCCAAACACTTGTGATTGCTCATCATACAATACCTTTTGTAAAGCCCAATCCGTTCTGTTCAATAAGCTCCCGGATGGCTTTCGGGAAAATCTGTGGTGCAGTCATTGAAGAATATTCTTGGCGAATCGCCTTTTGAAAACCTTCATATTCTTGCTCTGCGGTATGAAATAACGAAGGAATGATATACATTTGTCCATTCTCCAACGCTCTTTCCGATTCCTCAAGCGTCATGAGCTCCTCATATAGCTTTTCTCCCGGACGGATTCCGGTCTCAATGATTTCTCCACCATAAGGTTTACCAACCGCCTCTTCATACGAATCGATCAAGCATTGGGCCAAATCCGTAATTTTGAGAATCGGCATTTTCAGTACAAATACCTCTCCCCCTTGGGAATAATGCGCTGCATCTATGACCAATTGAGCGGCCTGAGGAATAGACATCATAAATCGAGTCATCTCTGCATGTGTGACCGTCACGGGTATCCCTTTAGCAATCTGATCCCGGAATAAAGGAATAACAGAGCCTCTAGATCCCATAACATTTCCAAAACGAACACAGGAGAAGATGGTACGTTTGCTCCCTTTGTACAAGTTGGCGGCAGAAATCAAACGTTCGGATAGCAGCTTCGTAGCCCCCATCGTATTCGTTGGGTTTACCACTTTATCTGTGCTGATGGCTACTACTTTTTCTACATTATGCTCAATAGCCGTCTCTATCAGATTTTGTACGCCAATAACATTCGTTTTTACTGCTTCCATAGGGTTATACTCGCATGCAGGCACATGTTTGAGAGCAGCAGCATGAAAAATATAATCCACATCCTCCATAGCATAACTCAGTCTTTGCTTGTCCCTGATATCACCGATTAGATAACGAATATTCGTATACTCTTTTAATTCCTGCTGCAGATCAAACTGCTTGCTCTCATCCCTGCTAAAAATCCGCAAGGCTTTAGGGTTATACGACAAAATATTACGTACAATTTCGCTTCCAATCGAACCTGTGCCGCCCGTAACCAGTACAATCTTGTTGTTAAACATAATGACCTCCGGAGTGTAAAACGATTAATTTATATATCTTTATCGATCACTGCATCGCTATCTGTTTTTTTATCTAAACGGCGGATCGATTCCGAAAACATTTCTTCAAGTATTGGGATTTGTGTTGTAATATCCTTCAAAATCTTACTAACGTGCTCATAGATTAAATCAGACTTACGAGTCAACTGATGTTCTGTCACAATGACAGGAAGCACCTGGTCAAAACGAGCAACTTCGATAGGCATGATAGACTCAAATATAGGTGAGAACCATGTTCTGTTAGCTATTAGCCCCCACATCTGCTCTATGGATTCCATCATATATTGAGCCTTTGCTGGTTTAGTCCGGCTAAACTCGCGTAGCTTATTCATAAGCTTGTGAATGGCTGCAATCTCAGAGCGTACATTGGAGAGGTCCTCACGTGTCGCTATCAGCTTTTCTCTGACATCTTGTACCTTATTCAAATCAACTGTAATACTTTTTTTATTTATCAAATCGGCAATTGCATCAGGAACAATAGATTCTGATGCTAACAACTTATACATCTCTTCCATGAGCTTGAAAGGAGCACCCTCAATCACTGCACCATTGCGGCTTGAATTGACGAATTCGATTCTCGGAAGTGCCGCAATGAGATTTTCGAGTCCATCCTTCATCAAAGAGAAACTCTCATCTGTAGTGTTGTATGTTCCCTTTACATTCAGTACTTTCTTAGGCGCTTCTTGCACTGTCTTCTCAGTAGCTTCGGCTGCAAAATGTTCAATTCCATCTGCGTAAAATTTGTTATTAGGGAACGACAAATCCTGACCTGCAAGTATGATCCGTTTAGCCCCTAAACATGCTGCTGCTTGAATAGCCGTTCCTGCAACCGTTTCTGTGGGGGATATAAAGAGTTCCTCTTTACTGAGTCCAAAGAAATACTGAGATACAGCATCACTTTTCATAATACTATGAATTTTCTCTGCGCAGTTCTGATCAGAGATTTCATAATAAGATGAGGAGGTAAACAATAAAGGCTGCTCCCTTGTTACAGAAGAAGCGAAGATCTTCTTATTGACTGGATGTCCATCCATAATGACAGCAAGGTGAGGCTGTATTCCATGCTTTGCTAAAGCCTGAATGCTGGAGCCTGCTGAAATAATCAGTACATGAGGACGTAATTTTTTCAGCCATTCGATATCTTCTTGTAACGATGGTCCCGATGATACAACAACTACAGTTGCGCCTTCAAAAGCATAAAAAAATCGCTCAATGGAGGGAGTGTATAACACATCAGATAGGTGATATAGGAAATTCCGCGTCCATTCTTCACGAAACCGATTCTCTGTATATTTATCTACCAAAAAACTCTGACGGTAATCTTGGAATTGTTCTTTCACTTCACGTAACATACTCATATTGTCTGATAAATACTTACGTAGTGCGATAAACACCAAGTCTTCCATCATATAACTACTCAACATATGAAACATCATATTGAGCTGAGAATCACCCACGGATAGCCAGTACAAGTTGGGATGCTCCAACAAAAGACTGAGGTCATACTCCGTCACGGCTTTCAGAAAAAGTTGCTCATCTGGCTCGTATACAAACAACCAGTGGTTCGGATACAATTCGAGGAGGTCAGCAATACTGAGTCCCCTTTCAAACCCATATACAAAAATGATCTTTCCATTTCCAATAGATCCATCGACAGCATTAAGCCAGGCGATATCCCTTTCAAAGGGCTCAGTAAACAAAGGTATAGATAAGTCATCATTCAGCAAACTACTTATTTTGGTTGCAACATGAGGAAACCTCTGCTCTAGAATTGTATGGTTTATTTGTAGTTGAGACAAGGTAATACCACCGTTTCACATTAATATTTGTTAATTAGTATATCGGATTTACTCTTAATGGAATGAACCTTTTCACAAAAATACCCCCATTCTAAATCGAATAGGGGTACGCTCCTTAAAGCATTTTTTATTTACGATGATCAATAAACAAACTGTCTACAGAATAAGCTTGCTGGTATGCATGCTGCTGCACACGAATGGCTCCGCGTTTCTCCATCCAGTGACCAGCCTTATCCTTTAGTACCTGCATACGCTGCAAAATTACAGAATCGTTACTTAGTATGTCACGAATGTTCTGCTTATCATTTTCCGTTAACGATGGTTGATAGGGCTGCATCTGTTCTACAATGCGCTGCCTTTGATCTGCAAACTGTTCAAACTCTTCCTCACTTATATTCAGAAGGTTAGATAGCACTGCTTCTGTCCTATGTTGCAGCTCTTCAAGGAGTACTTGCATATTAGGATCTGCCATCACACACTACCAACTACACCAGGCATTTTCGCAGCTTCCAACCAAGCTTCCCGTAGGTCAGTCAAATGTTCCAGCACCTCTTGTGCCGGAGCGGCTATTTTGTGGACATTCGCCTCGATCAATTCATGCAGCATATATTCGTACAATCGCAATAAGTCATGGGATATTGGATATTCAAAATTCAACGCAGATATCAACTCGTGTACAATAGCTTGCGCTTTACACAAATTATTATTTGCCTTCTCATTATCCTTATTCTCTATCCCCTCAATTCCCGCACGAAGGAAACGAATAGCCCCATCGTACAGCATAATTAGCAGTTTAGGCTTGGAAGCAGTTTGCGCTTGAGTCTGCCGGTATTTCTGATAGGGTGTATTGATCAATTATAAAACCTCCTTTATGACGACATGCCTGTAAGACTCGAAGATGTACTATTATACTTGCTGATTGCCGTTTCCATCGTAGTAAATTTTTTGTAATAGTTAGTTTCAATCATTGTTAGACGGCTAGTCATGTCACTAATTCGACGATCCAGACTCGATAATTGCTCTCCCATTGTGCTCGTAGTAAGAAATGAAGATGTTAGATCCTTACTTACTTTTGAAGTACCAGCTGTATCGGCCATTCTCTGAAGTGAGGCATTCGAAATCTTTTTAAGTTTAGCAAGAACACCATCTTGTTGTGTATATTTATTTGATAATAGGGTACTTGGGTCCTGTTTCCCGAAAAAATTCGCGACAACATCTGGATCCTTTTCAACCGCTGCACGCAACTTGTCTGCATCCAAAATAAGTTTGCCTTTAGTATCATACGTACCCGTAGTGATCCCAAGCTCAGACATCATTAAGGGCATATTCTTACCATTTGCATCAACTCTGCCGATGTCTACACCTTGAATCATAGCACTACGCATTTCAGATAATGTATCCTGCAGGATAGGATCGTTTCTAAGCATGCCACTCTTGGCCTTGGTTGTCCAGAGCTTGGCTTCATCATCACTCATAGCAGCTCTTTGTTCCGTCGTAAGCGGAGCGTATTTTTTATATCTCTCCTCACCAACCTTGCCATTGAGTGTAGCGAGAACATCATTATATGCATCGACAAAGCTTTGAATATTTTCGACAATCTTATCGGTATCTTTGGTTGCTTCGATTCTTGTCGCAGCACCACCGGCTGCCTTCAGCGTAATATCAATGCCATTAATGGTAAAATTATTTGATGACTTTTTGACTTCAAGTCCATTCACCTTTAGCACAGCATCGGTTCCGTTTGTTGAAGATAATTTAAATTCATTACTAATTTGAGAATCAATATTAAATGTTTGCGAGCCTGTGGTCTTACTAGTTAATGACAAACCAGATTTGGGATCGTACAGGGCAGTTACTCCTGTCTTGCTGTTATCATTAATTTTTTTGACAAACGACTCAATCGTTTCGTTTGCATCCACATCAATGGTGGCCCCACCAACCTGAACCGTACGAGCTACCCCATCGGCAAAGGCAAGCTCAGTACTTGCCTTTTCAGACCATGAACTGTCTGAGACAGATCTTGCGGCAGTAGCGAGATTGGTTACTGAGATATCCAATACTCCACTGGCAGACGATGAAGCCGATGCAGACAAGGCATCACTATTGCCCGATACTGTTACTTTCTGCGGATTCATTGAAGCAGTACGGCTTAATGTCGTCAGTTTATCTTGTAGAAATGAAACAATTTTAGTACTGGACTCACGATAGTTTTCTCGTTTCCATTCCATTAGCTGCTTTTGTTGAGTCAGCTTATCGAGAGGTACACGCTTAGCAGTCATCAGTTTTTTAACCATTGCATCAACATCCATGCCTGAAGCAAGCCCACTTATTCTAGTTACCATGGTTATATCCCCCTATACTTTTTTATCGATAATAATCCCTGCAATTTCCATCATTCTAGCCGCTATATCCAGAATTTTCTCAGGAGGTACCTCACGAATCAAATCTCCCGTTTCCTTGTTCATCACTTTTATCATGATTGCATGTGTCTTTTCATGTACGGATATTTCAAACGTCTTCTGCGGGCCTTGAATAGCATCAATTGCTTTCTGTAGCTCCAAAACTGCTTCCTCATGTGTCTGGTGTTTCTGTGCGGCACCACTTCTATTGGCTGTTTGAACAGTATCTTGTACAGAATTTGTTTCGGCATCTGAAGGGGCTTCACGTTGTATTCCTGCTGATGGCTGAATCGGTAACAGACTCCCAGTGCTAGGGGGTATCATCGAGTCCATAGAATAACCTCCATTAATAATTTTAAACACAATAAAACCGTTCTGTATTTGAAGTGCCAATACATTATATATCGGTAAATAGGTGCAATTATTTACGAAAAAATTAAAATAAAACAAAAAAAGATCCTGCGAAAGGCAGGATCTTTTTTTTGTAATGGTTGTCGTTTAAAATTAACGCAGCAATGACAGTACGCCTTGTGGCGCGGAGTTTGCTTGTGACAACATGGATTGTGAAGCTTGCAGCAAGATGTTGTTTTTGGACAGAGCAACCATTTCTTTTGCCATGTCAGTATCACGAATACGGGATTCGGAAGCTGTCAGGTTTTCTACAGTTGTGCCCAAGTTGTTGGAAGTGTATTCCAGACGATTTTGCATAGCACCGAGGTTCGCACGTTGCTTAGCAACAGCTTCAATTGCAGCTGTTGTAGCAGACAAAGTAACTGCAGAAGTAAGACCTCTGAAACGAGCAGAACTAATACCTTTAATAGTGATCACGAACTGGTTATCATCAGCTTGGATTTTCACACCAGTTCCACCAGAAATTGCAATGCCGTTGAATTTAGTGTTGGACAGAATTGCGTCAATTTGACTACCCAATTGACCAAGTTCTGCTTTGATGTTAGATTTATCGCCAGCACTGTAAGTATCATTGGATTGTTGAACGCTCAGTTCTTTCATACGAGTCAACATAGAGGATACTTCGTTCATTGCACCTTCAGCTGTTTGTGCGAAAGAGATACCATCTTGAACGTTACGTTGTGCTTGTTCCAGACCACGGATTTGACCGCGCATTTTCTCGGAGATGGAGAGACCAGCAGCATCGTCAGCAGCACGGTTGATACGAAGACCTGAAGACAATTTTTCCATGTTTTTGCTTGCTGCTGTGTTGTTCAATTGCATGTTACGGTGTGTATTTACTGCAGGTAAGTTGTGATTGATAATCATTTTAAGTTTCCTCCCTGAAATGGTTTGATTCCCACATCCTTGTGGTATAAGCGTCTTCACAGGTCGGCCGCCCTGAAGAATTACCGCTCTAAAATATATATCGACCCTTAAGCTATAATTGTTTATAGCATTTCAGCTTTTTTTGAAATATTTTCTTAGAAGTCTACGACTAAAAGTCAACATCTCTATAATGATGACCTTGCCCAAATCCGATCTGTCCCACATCTGACTTAAGCCATCAAACAACCCCCTAGATGATAAACGTGGAATACATGATTATATCAAGCACTGTTCCAGATGAATAAACATAAAACAAAGGCCGACACTTTACTCGTGTCGGCCTTTCTCAATGAAAGTGTACTACTATTATTGTTTAATCAGACTTTCTCTTATCCATTTCCAACATTGCATTTTGAATAGCATTCGAATCCATAACAGCAACTTGATTATTTTGCTGAATAGCATCAAAGACTTCTTTTCTGTAAATATCGATATCCTTAGGCGCATCAATACCGATTTTCACCGTATCTCCTTCAACAGAAAGAACTGTAATAACGATATCATTCTGAATTACGATGGATTCACCCTTTTTACGTGCTAATACCAGCATTAGGACTCACCGCCTTTGCTGGACTCTATTTCATTCCACAAGGGATGCTTAATTGTATAGTTCGTATTTTGCAAAACAATTTGCTTTCCCGTCTGCTGTTCAATGTTAAAAATTAAAGGCGCAAGCAAATTAACTGTTGTTTTGGATTGATCACTGTTCCATGTACAAATACATCGTACTGATATCTGTTCCTGACTTGTAATTCCAATATCCTCTAGAGCATCATCAGATAACTCAAATTCATAATCTTCAAAAAAATCAAATGGATTTACGGTAATAAAAATAGTAGCTGGCTGCTCTACTGCACTGAAAAGACTAAATAATTCATTATGCTCCTGTAGCTGAAATTCCCGAAGTTGTTCAAATCCTGGTATTCCTTTCGGAAACACATAAAGACTAGTATTTTTATCTTGGTTCTCTTCATCTAATTTCTGTTCTGGGGTCATAAGTAACTCCTCCTATATATAGTAACAAAAAAGCTACGGACCACTCGTCCATAGCTTCAAATTATAAATGCCAAAGAGATAGAAATCAGCTCATAAAGTCCATCAGGGATGGCTGCATGATCTTAGCTGATGATTTCAGGGCGGCTTCATAAATGGTTTGGGCAGATGTAGCTTGAATCATCAGACTAGCAACATCCGCATCTTCCGTTTTAGCTTGAAGTGTCGTCAAATTCAAATTTCGCTCTTCCAAACGGGATTGTATCAGTTCAACCCGATTCGTACGTGCGCCCACTTCAGACAAACTTGTCTGCATTTTAGTAAAGCGGGATTCAATACTTGAAAGTTGACTCGATATTGCCGTACTATTTCCACTGCTTAGTGCAGAAGATATAGCATCCATGACCTTAAAAACATTATCAGGATCTGTCGATTTCCCAAAAAAATCGCTACCGGACGTATTTACCCGAAATGCGTCTTGGTCTCCAACTGCATAGCTGACCGCGCCTTGATCCGGATTAATCTGATCATAACTTGTTACCGTAGCAGATAGCTGATACGGCATCTGATCATAATTTTGTCCATTGAAAACATACTTCCCACGAAGCTGGCTATTACCAATATTCATCATTTGTTCTTTTAACTGATCAACTTCCAGTTTAATCGAATCCAAGCCGGATTGAGGAAGTGTTTCACTTGAAGCCTGAACTGTCAGCTCTTTAAGACGCTTCATCACATCACTGGCTTGTTGCATGGTTGTATCAGTGAAATCTAACCAGCTAACAGCTGCATCTGAGTTTGTCTTGTATTGTTCATTAGAAGCTAACTCGGCTCTGTAACGTAGCGCATAAGTTACCCCTACTGGATCATCTGAAGGCTTATTCAACTTTCGACCAGTCGAAATCTGATTCTCCATTTTACCCATATTATTATTGTTTCGATTCAGGTTACTGAGCAGTTGCATATTAGTCATCCCTGAAGTCACTCGAATTGGCATGGCTTACTCCACCTTCTCATTATACTAGAGACCTACGCGGCCTGTACCATTAATCAGCTTTTCCAATAGTTGATCAAAAGTTGTCATGAACCGGGAAGCCGCACTGTAAGCATGTTGGAACTTAATCATGTTTGACATTTCTTCATCCAGTGACACTCCGCTGACGGATTGGCGGTTTAAGTCCACTTGCTCAGTTAACAGCTGTGCATTTTGTGATTGTCTCTCTGCTTCCTGAGTTTGGACACCTAATTGCCCAACAATTGCACTGAAAAAGTCATCTACAGTGGTGTTTTGCGCTTGAGTTGTATTAAAACCAAACTTTACATTTTTCAGGCTCGCCATAGACAATGCCAATGCATTGTTACCTACGGTCACCTTCTCATTGGCCGTTCCCGTTCCATCTACACGCAAAGAACTGGCAATTTTGTTTGGATCGTCTTGAATATCCTTATTCAACGTAATGTTACCTGCTGTAATAGCAGCTCCATCTTTGGAGGTAAAGAACGCCCCGCCCTTTTGTGGTGTCGTACCACTAAGTGTGTATCCCAACTGATGGAGTCCATTAATTCCTTGTACGGTTACTTTCAAATCCGCGGTCAAGGTTCTGTTGTTATTCGCATTTGAGTAAGTAACCGCTGCATTGTTGACACCTGAATTCAATACCGTTCCCTCAGGTAGAACTGTACCTGCAGGTAAAGTAATTTCAATGTTACCATTTGCCAATGTATTAGCTAACTGGTCCATCTGGGTTTTATAATCTGCTACATATTTATCTCTGGATAAAATCATACCGTACACTTCGCCACCAGTTAACGCTCCACCTTGATATGCAGCCTCAAGGCCAGCCGCCGTAATAGCAGTTACCTCTGTGCCAGCTACAGCTATCTGTCCTGCCACCGTTACCTGATAACCGTTATCCAGTTGAGTTACCTGCACATTCGCAAGCTTGGACAACTTATCAATTGCATAATCCCGCTGATCCCGCAAGTCATTTGGATTATCCCCAAGCTGTTCTAATTTATAAATATTGCCATTCAAATCCGCTACAGACTGCAACAACGAATTCATCTCAGATGTTTTTAATGTAACGTTATTAGTCAAATCAGAACTGAGTGCATCCAGTTGCTTACTAGCCTGGTTCATCGCATCTGTCAGAGCAAGTGTAGTCTCTTTTACAATTTTGCGATTCGTGACATCCTGGGGGTCTTGGCTCAGATCGGACCATGAATCCCAAAAATTATCCATGACCTTACGGATACCTGTATCGGAAGGCTCATTCATGATGGTCTCGAGCTTGTTCAGTGTGTCATAACGGATGTCCCATCCACCTTGAGAAGAACTTTCATTACGATACTGATCGTCGAGAAACGTCTGACGAACACGCTCAATAGCAGTGAATTCAACCCCTGTACCCATTTGACCTCGTACAACGGAACGGTTCAAACCATAGGCTTCCATAGATTCCGAGGCCTTCATACTAACCACTTGTCTGGAGTAACCAGCTGTGTTGGCATTCGAGATATTGTGTCCGGTTGTATTTAATGCAGCTGTTTGTGTGTTTAAGCTTCTTTTCGCTGTTTCTATACCATGAAATGTTGAGACCATGTTTTCCTCCTTCAATTAGGCGCGTGTATCAAATAGTCCCGCCCGTACTGATGACGTGCTCTTATCAGCTGGACGCTGATAAACCGCTTCAGATTCCGCATAATATGACATACTCTCAATAGAAAAATCAATATAGGAAAGCGCCTGTTGTATAAGCTGTTGATTCAACTCATTTAAATTTTTCAATTCTTCAAGCGTATCAGCTAGATTTTTTTGAATGTGAAGGAGGCGCTGCTTATCTTCTACATCAAACACAAGACGAGACAACTCCGTAATATTGAGATTCAACTTGGACTTAATACCACGTTCCTGCAAAAATTCATATGCTGCCTGCAGGCGTCGTTCATCCAGCTGTTCAATGTGTCTGGACATCTTCGATTCCTGATTCATGACTAGAATGAGCTGATCTACCTTATTTGATATCAGTGCTTCTTTTTTTTGAGTTCCTAATGCAATCAACTGCTCGTGAGCCTCTCTAAGCTGCTCCAGCACATCAATCAATCGCTCTAAAGGCATAATCTTTCACCTAGCTTTCGGAAGACTGCTTGAAGTAAGGTAACAGCTTCTCTGCAATTTTATCGGCATCTACACGATAGGTTCCAGAAGCTACTTGTTGCTTAAGCTCCTGGATTTTCTTAACGCGATTTGCATCACTGCTGCGGTTCAGCATTTCCATCGCTTCTGGAGAAATCGAAACCTCATCCTTGCGGCGAGACTTCTTAAGCTCCTCTTGACGTCCTGTTTCAATATTTCGTTGGTATGGATTAATAGCTCCGATGCGGTTGGTCTCGTTAATTTTCATAACTTCCACCTTCCTTAGTTATTTGATATGGTCAGAATGTATCAGACGACATAGCGTCGAACATGGTTCGTATTATGCCTCACTTCTTTATTTTGTGCATGGTTGCTAAAATAAAAAAACCGATAAGCTCTATAAAGATTATCGGCGGTATTTGAAACTTTTTGAATAGCTGAATGTGTTTTTAATTCCCCTGTACTACTTTCCACGAAGTTTATCAATCGCGCTGTAGGTACCTGAGCCCATATTATTACTTTGATCCTGATTACTACTTTCGCGTACAGCCTGATGCAGGTCTTTAGTCAGACGTGTTCGACAAGAATCGCACATATGCCCTTCACGAATCGGTATCCCGCATACCTCGCAAGGATACGTCATATTGGGCGCATTAGCAATGGAAATACGTCCCTCGCGTATAAATGTCGTGATTTGCTTTACGGATACCTCAGTAGCCTCCGAAAGCTCATGCATATGAATGCCCTTATTCTCACGTATATGTTTGACACAGCGTTCGTATTCAATTTCAATTTCTTTAATACAGTTCTGGCAGATTCCCCTGACGTTCATAATAAACAGCTTTCCACATCGAGGACAGTTATCCAAATTCATCCTCTGTAGCGCCCCTTTCCAATTTCCGATCTTTAAAATACTTTTATCCTTACATTACCTTATAATGAAGAGCCTCGTCTAGCAAATATTTCAAAAAGAGATTTTCAGATTTTACACAATTGCACATCTTATAAGTTATCATATTAAAAGTATAAGAGAGAATGACCCATCAGCAAAAGTTTCTCTACATCTATATGCATCAATATGCAATGACATAAAAATAAAGAAAGCCCATGAAAGCTAATAACTCAGTCTAGTGTCTGTGTCTATTTATCGTCAAACATTGCTCCGTACTTTAGATAGAAAATAAAATAAGCGCCATTCCAGTTATTTTCGGGAATAGCGCTTCATTATACAATTAAAATAGCTGTATGAATATGAGTAAATGTAGAAATTAATTATCAAGATGAGGGAAAAACCGGGCGAAACAATCCTCAGAAGAATTCATGTTCACCTGTGCCCCGAATGACATCAAGAAAGTCCTGTAAATCCGGGGGAACGGCGCCCATACGAATGCTCCGCACATGGAGTGTGGGTATTCATAAATCTCATGGACCTAACATCATCTCAACTTATAACCTATCTGAAATCAAGCTAGATGCACCAGTGGAAATTTGCAACCCAAAAAAACAAGCTATTCCACAAATAATTATTCAAAAAAGCATTGTTTTAATAGTGGCCTTCCCGTATACTATAGTCAAACGCTTGGTTTAAAAAACATACTTCATTATACATTTATAATGATAATTATTTATTTGTTTTTGTTTGCGGTACTTGCAGTTCTTGGCCTGCTTTAACTAGGTTGTTAATCTTAACCAGTTCTTCAACAGTTACACCGTATTTTTCAGCAATAGAAGCCAGTGTGTCGCCCTCTTGAACATTTACTGTGATTGTATTTACAGTTGCTGGTGTTTCATTTGTAGTTGTTGCTGGTTTTGTGGTTGTTGCTTGATTGTTGTTCTCAGTAGCTGGTTGAGCTGGTGTTACAGTCGCTGCATTTTCAGTAGTTTCAGTTTTAAAAAACTTAGCTTCAAATGCTTTCTGTGCTGCTTCTTGCTGCTCTCTTATGAGTTGGTCTTCCAATTGCTGAATTTCGTCATCGGAGCTGGACTTCGCCATTACTTGACCTGTTGCAAGTGGACTCAACAAAGATACTGCACCTAAACTAACTGCCAACATGCTAGATACTGCTACCTTTTTCATTACGTTTTTCATGATTTATTCTCTCCTCTTTTTAACTTTAAATTTTAATTAACTGCTTTACTACTGAGCGAGACACTCCCAATGTCCGCTCTTTAGTCATTAGCTAATCACTTATAACCAATCATGTTAGCTATCAACAGATAGAAATTGTACTCCTCTTTTCCAAAAAAATCAACCTCTAAATTGAAATATTCTGTTTTCATCCCTCACTTCCTTACTTTTTGTTTGTCTCTATATTTTTTATTATATACCTCTCTCTAGCTTGTTGTCAAATCCTGCTGATTGTACGGCTTAAAAGACTTTTTGCTCTACCATTTAACCCTTCTTTCAAGAGAATTATAACCTTTTTTTCATAGTTTCAAGCGAAATTTATGGGGAATACCAGATATTTAGACTTATGATCTTGCTAAGGTCAGGCAAAAAATAGTCAAATGTATTCCTTGCTCTAATGCCTTTTCTCTCAAAACACGTGCACACGCCTGCAATGTGCTCCCCGTTGTATAAATATCATCAACAAGCAAAACGGTAACGGAAAGCTTATTTTCCGTAACACATTGAGATTGAGATTTAGCTTTTAAAATAAAAGACTTCAGCAAATTTGTCATATTGGGGTGAACAGAAAACGCATTATTCATTGTGTTCATGCGTTCCTTTTTTGATTTAAAGCTTTGTTTGCCTGTATCTTGTGGACGAGCAAGTAAAGATAGGAAGGGGAGCTTATTCCGCTTAGCAATCTCTTCTGCCAAGATCCGAGCCTGATTGAAACCTCGCTCTGACAGCCTCTTCTCACTTACCGGAACACAGGTCACTACATCCACACTCCACAAAGATCGCTTGAAACGAGAATGTTTAAGACCTGCAAACTCATACCTCATCGCCTGATAGGCTCAATTCATGATCTCACCCAGCAGGGAACCATACTTTTCATTCCCGCGATATTTGAACTGCCCAATCCATTCTCTCATCATTGGTGTATAGCTGGTTGCACTCCGATTGCACACATAGTAACGTACTAATCGGTGAAGCCTTATGCAATCCGGGCAAGACGTTGGACGTCCACAATAAACACAACGAATATCGTAAACCCAAGGAATTTGAAGTGAACAAGAAGTACAAATCCCGGGGAATTCGGAAAAACGACCTGTGAGAGTGCCGCAAGCCATACATGTTTGGGACTGGCGATGGAATAACCAATTCAAAAATAGACGGGTTGTTGGAATCATCCCCATATCAGAATGCACCTTTCTTGGTAGCTTACGTACCGACATTGTTTCAGGTTTCACATTTCCAAAAAAACTTTTTTTATTTAATGCATTTAGTGCTTCGCCTCCTTCAGGTATCCTCTTTTCCGAGCCAGTTCATTCATACGTTTAATCTGTCTAATTGCTCTTTTTTGACCTCGTGTCCATTGGGGGGATGTAAAAATAACAACTCCACATGGGTCATCCTTGGACCTGCCCGCGCGACCAGCCATTTGGACAAGAGAGGCTTCATCAAAAAGACTACTGTCCGCGTCTAATACGTACACATCACTCCGTGGAACAGTTACCCCTCGCTCCAAAATAGTCGTTGTAACCAGAACACGTATTTCAGTAGCTCGAAATAAGCGTACTTTAGCGGTTCTTTCTTCATCCTGTGAGGAGGTGCCCGCAATAGGTACATAAGGCAAATGTTTAATCAGCAGCTTCACAAGTCCCTGAATATGTGAGATTCGTGTCACAAACAGGAAAACCTGTGCCCCACGTTGTATGGATACGCGTAGGCGTTGAATAAAGGATGCGGGAAGCCGACCTTTTTGCAGCCATTGTTGCACTGAAGCAGCCCCCAAACGAAATGGGACAGGTAGAGGATGACGATGAAAACGAACGGGAACCTTGGCGTGTGGCAGCAGACCTCGTGCAGCCTCTTTCTGCAAGGATTGCGGTGGTGTAGCAGACAAATAGATAAACTTCCCCTTCGGCTTACATACTGCTCGTGCAGCAAAGGCAAGCATAGGATCATTGTGATAAGGAAACGCGTCAATCTCATCAATCACAACCAAATCAAAAGCTTGACGATAACGCAATAGCTGATGTGTCGTTGCCAGTGTCAGCTGTCCCCTTTGCCAGCGTTCTGCGCTTCCCCCATAGAGCGTCACCATGCTCACATCGGGAAAAGCAATGGCCAAACGAGGGGCTAACTCCAGTACCACGTCGCGGCGTGGTGTTGCCACAAGTGCCGTTCCTCCGTGGTCTAGCACATATTGCAAGAGCGGAAACATCATTTCCGTCTTGCCTGCGCCCGTTACGGCCCAGAGCAAAAAACGCTCTACCTTAGTACCAGGCACCTGCTGATCAGCAGCGTTGTGCCTCGCACCTTCGCCAGGTTTCGGCGAAGACTGTCTGCTACGGGCAAGGTTGCTGCCCTGCGAAGTGGCAGCATCTGATCCCCGGCACGCAACCATGTCGCGCCGGAACAACGCCCGGAGCCCACGGCCTTCCGGGCGAAAATGTCCCCGCACTCCGCCGTGCGGTGCGGCTAAAAAGCGCAGCGCCGCTTCGGCGGCGGCACGCTGCGCTGAGCTTAGCCCCCAGCGGTCGAGTTCCGTCGCCGGGGCTATGCCTGCTGTGCACGGCAGCGCGGGTTTCGCTGCACCGCGCAGCAGCAGCGAGCATTCACGGCTGCGTCCAAGTGCGAGACATGTCTCGCAGTAGGCGCACGCCTTACGGCCGCACGATGCGCAGCTCGTGCGGTGCACTATCCCGCTGCCACAACGATTGCAGCGGAGTTCATGCGTACGCGCGGCAGACCAGCGCGTGCGAGGTGCTGGATCGAGGCCAGTAGCAAAGCTTAGTCGGCCTTGCAGATATGCAAGTTGTGCAGCGGATCGCCAAGTACGCTCCAAACCTGGCGCTGCCTCTGCCAGTAGCGCTTCGACTTCTGGAACGAGTAACTGGCGTCCTGACAACAAATTAGCCAGCTCATTCGCTTGTCGTGTTAAACACTCCCTCTCCAATCCATCCATTCCCGTGACGAGGTCCCTTTTTTGAATAGAACGTAAACCTCCCTTTGTTTCTCGTCTCTCATCCCCACTTTCTGTGCGAGAAGTCCAACCTTGTACATGATCCCAAATGCATATATTCTCTACTCCTCCAGATAAAATTCGTTCTCCGTCAAAAGGTTCAAGAGCCAGTTCACTTTTTAGCTGTGCGATAATATAAGCCCACCACTGCCGTTTCCCCCATCGCTCCATACCTACTAATTCCTTAAATGTTTCACACAGCTTTGTTCCCCAGGACAAGGGGAGCTCATCTCCTAATAACACCCACCTTTCGACAACATTCCCCTGCCCCTCATCTGGATTCATCCACCATGTCATATCTACTCGAATATCCACAGTTAATCGGAGATTCCAATTCCCCTTATACCTCACTGCATATACTGCAATTTTCACCTTCCCCTTCTCCTCCCATTCATGACTTTTTGGGTTCTTATCACCCCAGAGAACAGCAAAAAAGCACACTTCTGTGGCTAATAGCCTGAAGTGTGCTTCACATCAAGTAGATCTCAACGATATCCCTATTGTCTTGCCTATACAACTGTTTATAAACATTTATATCCGATTTTGACCACGATGTCCACAATCCCCTGTCGCTAAGGAACAAGCGGGGCGTCCGCCAACGACTTGACTGTTCTAAGATCAATAACAACCTGCTTTTCACCGCCTGACTTCGGTAAAACCGGGTTCCCCGGTGAAAAACGACTTGAAATGACTGAAACATCCATATGACTATAGCGCACTAGCCGTGTCAGAATCGGTAGCGTATCGTCCATAGATTCATCATCCAGTACCGTCACATGTAGCGGCCTCCGGTGCAGCCAGGCAAGTATGTTCAACGAACGCATCACCCATTCCACACGATCTCCGTCATTGGACGTAATCACAATATAGCGAATCGCGCGATGACCTGAAGATATCGCGCATGAATCTTCACCATTGTGATAAGCCTGAACCGCCTGTCGTATATACATAAGATGCACGACAGCGGCCCCCACACCGTATATAAGCAATATCCAAACCAAGTGAGCCGTCACGAGGGTTCCACCTCCTCCTATAGCGACAATATATGCCGTATAACAGGAAGAGGTGTCACGGTTATGTACTGGGTTTCTGTATGAGCGGACATATCGCCCGGAGTGAAAGGCGGTACAGCATTCATATCTATTAGCAGCTGCATCGTCTAATGCATGAAAAAACTACACTTTACAGCGTAACCCATCCATATTTGATTGAGTTAATAACCGCTTGTGTACGGTCATCAACCTCCATTTTTTGCAAAATACTGCTGACATGGTTTTTGACCGTTTTCTCACTAATGAATAAATATTCACCGATCATCTTGTTGCTCTTACCTTCAGCCATCAGACGCAATACTTCAGCTTCACGACGGGTCAATGGATTATTCTCACCTGCGACAAACTTCACGCCGGCTTCCTTCGTATGACCTTCAGCCATAGCCCCTGTTTCATTCAAGTAGGTCATCCGGCGGAGTTGCTGAATGAGCTTACCTGTTACCTTCGGATGGATAAACGCATAGCCTTCATGAACCGAACGAATAGCATTAATGAGGGACTCGGCCTCCATATCCTTTAACAGATAACCATTGGCTCCCTTGCGCAACGTCTCAAATACATAGCTTTCATCATCATGAATGGATAAAATGATCACTTTGACATCTGGGAACATCTCACGCAGTTTTTCGGTTGCCTCTACACCATTTTCGATTGGCATATTAATGTCCATCAGAACAATATCCGGTTTCTCTACGTTACAGAATTCCAACACTTGAATACCATCGCCACATTCTCCGATGACCTCAATGTCGTCCTCCATATTCAAAATACGTTTAAGTCCTTCACGGAACAACTGATGATCGTCCGCTAAGAGAACTTTGATGGGTGTATTGCTAATTTCCTGATTTTCCATGTTGTTACTCCTTTCCCTTTTCCACGTTGGTTGGGATATGAATCACTATCTTGGTGCCTTGATTCTCAGCTGATTCGATCTCCATTCTCCCCTCGAGCAGTTCAACCCTTTCCCGCATACCAATCAGACCAAAATGCCCATGATCTTTGCTTTTTTGCTGAAAAAGCTCTGGCTTAAAGCCCAAACCATTATCCTGCACCACGATTTTTACAAGCTGCGCCTGATAGGTAATCTCAACAAGCACATAGGTAGGATAAGCATGCTTGGCAGCATTGGTCAAAGCTTCCTGGATCAGACGGTAAATGGCTGCTTCCATCGCGGAAGAGAGACGGTGTTCCTTGCCCCTTGTTTCAAAAAGCGATCTAATCTTCGTTTTTTCTTCAAAATCCTGCACATATTTCCGGAGCGTCGGAATAAGTCCCAGGTCATCCAGGGCCATAGGACGCAAATTGAAAATGACCTTTCGCATTTCCTCAAGACTGGAGCGAACCTGTTTCTTCAAGTCTACTATTTCGTCCTGAACCATCTTAAATTCCTGCTTGGCGATCATTCTTTCTACAATTTCCGTCCTAAGCACTAGATGCGCAAGGAGCTGCGCAGGTCCATCGTGAATTTCACGAGATATGCGTTTGCGCTCCTCTTCCTGAGCCAAAATAATTTTCAGACCAATAAACTGCCGGTTTTTAGCCGATTCGATGATCCGCGTCACTTGTCCCAATTCGCCCGACAAATATTCCAGCACGACTCCCATCTGCGAACCGATGGTTTCGGCGCGCTCGACAGAAGCCTCAACACTTTTGGCCCGCTTTTGAAGATCATCTCTTCTGGCTTTGAGATACATTTCCTTCTCGCGGAAAATCATCACATCGAGTTGAAGCTGTGTTGCCTTCTCATAAGCCTGCTTGATATCCTCTTCCGAATAGCGAACGAAGTCACGGCTGACCTCAGTCAACCGAATGCGGGACCGCCGATAGTTCATTTCCAGCTGGTCCACCTTTTCGATCGTTTCTGCTGTTTCCTTCAAGACGCTCTGGAGCTCCTGATTTAACGTGACCAGCTCGGTCCGGGCCGTGTCCAATATTTCGAACATCTGATATTTGCTGTTCTCCATCACCTGGATGGCATTTTTAATGACTCGGTCTATGATATCGGCTTGAAAGTCCACAAATGTTCTACTCCAATCCTAGCATTTCAAGTATATATCATACCATATCATGATTGAAGGGTGATGGTCTTCGTTTCTTGTTCCCATTTTACAGTCATTCCTAACTGCTCAGACACGAGTCTCAACGGGACTAAAGTCCTACCCCCTAGCACAACGGGTGCAACATCAGTACTTTGACGCTTCCCGTTCAGAACAACTTCTTTTTTCCCTACGGTCAAATCCATCAGCACACCACCGCGCATAACGGTGATCCGTTGATCGCCCGCATTCCATTTGGCTTGTCCGCCAAATGCGTCCAGCACATACTTAATCGGAACATACGTTGAACCATCGCGAGTCATCGGAGCTGCATCAATTGTTGTAGGTGTTCCGTTTACTGTCATTGATTTTTGTCCGATCGTCATTTGGGCTGTTCCCTTTTTAAGTCCTTCTGTGCCGACCGTTCCCGGTGTATTAAAAGAAATATTATCAAAAGCAACATTGCCTGTTTTAGCACGCTCGTCCTGACCTTCCGCCACATTGACCACATAAAGACGTTTCAGCTTCGCTGGATACGAAATATTCAAACCGCTCATATCTGCATTAATGGTTTTCCAACCGTTCCAGTCGATCACTTTAGCGAGATCAATATATGCTGTTTTGCCTTGGGCATCCTCTAGCTCCGCACGCAGCCAGTTCAGACTCTTATCCCCTCTGACATCAATTGAGATGGAAGTAGCCGCCTGTTCAAGCGTTTTCCCGGACGTGCCGTTCAATTGGGCGTAAGCATACATTTTACCACTGCCATTTGTCATATCGTAGTTCAGTTCCAGCACTTTGGAATTGGCATGGTCACCATCTCCTTGTACAACAGCCACTGTGCCGGTAACACCTTCCACATTCGAAGTAAAATCAACCGGATACGAAACATTTTCGAAGTTCTCCCAATTGTTTGTACTTGCTCCGCCAGCAGACAAGAAGACGACAGCGCTGAAACCATCATAGCGACCGATGGCATAGCCCGTTTTCACGCCTGCATCCACCGTATTTACTGTAAGTTGATTGTCCTTAACGCTTCCCTTAAAGCCAATGAACTCCCATTTGAGCGCATCTGACGTAATGCTGACACTCTGTCCATCTTTTGTCTTTGCCGTTACCGGTACAGCGATTTTAGCTCCAGCGGTAAGCGAGCCAGTTCCACTTCCTGCGGTGAGTGATGAAATTTCATCTGCTCCAAGCACGGTGACCTTAGTTGTAGCGCTGGCTGAGCCACTGGATGCCGTTAAAGTAGCCGTTCCCGGTTGGGCCCCCTTCACAACGCCGCCGCTCACTGACACAACAGCCGGGTTGCTGGACTTCCACGTCACTTGTACTTTTGAGGTATCGAAGGGATTGTAGTAGTTGTCATAGCCTTTGAAGGAATAGCTTCCGGTCTGACCAATCAGCAGCGTTTTATTGCCCTTGATGGTGAAACCTTTGAGCGTTCCTTTAGGAGCATTGGTATATACCCCCACTCCATTTACGATACTACGTTGCTCTGTACCATATTCCGTATTGAACGTAAGTCCCGCTGTCGTATCCCCCAAATCACGAGTCACCATGGTCGTAGAACCGCCCCCATCGAGATTCATACCCTTCCAGACGCCAATATCTTTCATCAGCGTTTGCAGCTCGCTCAGGGATACACCAACGCTGTTCCCATTCTTCTCAACGGCAATGACATAAGCGTAACGCTTGTCACGGGAATATCCCAAAGCTGTACGCGCACGCGTCCCGCCTATGCTTGTTGTGCTCCGGGAAAAAGAGGTTTTCTGACCGTCATTTACTAATATGGTATGTCCACCAATCATCATCTGAAGGTTGGAAGGATCTACTTCACTCCCTGTCGATTTAACACGAAGGCGATAGCTCGTTTCTACGGTCTGTCCCACGGTCAGATGCGCTTTGGCATAATCAGCCGCTTTACCGTGAGTACGTAAAATATAGCCATCCTGCGGAACGGTCATATTCAATGTAGCATTGTCGGAGACTTGCGTAACCACACCATTTTGTACCAATACCTCGGTAGGCGTTGTCGAACTGTTTTTGGGCCGCTCAATTGCTTTCCAAGCAGATGTATAAATATACATAGCATTAGAGTGACTATAACTGCCCCCGCTCGTCTCAGGCGAATACGAAGCCTTGTTCATCCCCGCCAAAGAGAAAGACGACCCGTCTCCAGCTTTTACTGTTCCTTCAAAAGTAAACTGCTCCACCATCGGAGAACCATCTTTGGTTACAGCAAAGGCATACATGCCCGTTAAATCAGATGGAGTAGACATCAACACACCCTTGGATACTTGTCCACCGATCGGAGCTCCCTCGCTTGAGGTATTAAAATAATCCCCGTTTACACCAGCAACCGCTCCAGTCTCTTTTGCCATGCCGCCTGTGCTCTGCCGGGTCGTAAACTGTCCATTCTTCCCCGTCATGACATCCAGCTTAACGTACGGATTTTGCAAGTCTACTCGAATGATATCAGCCAGTGCTGTTCCTTTGGACCCTTTAAAACGATATTTCAATAATGTTGCACCCGAAGTAATGATCTCTTCTCCCAATTTTACAGTTGAACCAGAGGCTGCACTTGCGATTGGAGCAGACATCCAACCATTTAAGGGAATTAGAGCCCCAGTTCCAGCAACCGGACCGACCCATAATACCCCTGCCAGTGTTAACACGGCCCATCTTTTAGCGATTCCTCTGCCATTAACTTTCACTTCACTCTGTTTCTTATTACTTAAAAACATTTGGATAATAGCTCCCATCTTCAATGTATTTAAACGGTTTTGTTCCGCGCATGTACTCTATCAATAAACAAAAAAATCCTCTTATGTTAATAGACTTATTATATAGGCAAAAGTTACGAAAGTCCCGTCAACTAATTCATAAAATCTAAAACGATGAATTGACGAATGCAATATCGGCGCACTATAATACATTTGAACTTGTTAGTTCAAATAATACTGATTAGTTCACTTCTCTAATTATGACCCTATCGGAAGGATTGATAATCATGAATAAACAACGGGCCATCATCATATCTACTTTATCCCTGTGCATCGCAATGACCGGATGTTCTACAGAAAAAAAAGATGCCGCTCTAGGTTCATCTGTACAGCCAACCGTTGTGCGGACCGCAATCGTCAAATCAACGCCACTTCATACTGCCTATAACTTGTCAGGCACTCTTCAAGCCTATGAAGAACGTACACTGGCTTTTCAGAACGGAGGTATCGTCGCTAGCGCAGAAATCACTACCGGGACGGCTGTACAGAAAGGTACAACCATTGCCCGTCTAGATGACGCTGACTATAGACTGCAGGTTGCACAGGCGACAGCCTCTATTCAAGAGGCCTTGGCCGGTATAGATAACGCACAGGCTAATTTACAGGCTGCTACCTCCGCGATTCAATCCGCCGATGCCGGCATTACAGGAGCTCGCGCGAATGTTAACAAGGTCAATAAAGGCGCACGTGCTCAAGAGAAACAACAAGCGCAAGCTACTGTAGATAAGGCACAAAGCGCTTATAACAAGGCCAAGACGGATAGCGAGCGCACACAGAAGCTGTTTGAGGCAGGCGCTGCTACCGCATCAGATAATGAAAATGCTCACCTGAATGCTACCGCAGCCCTGAAAGACTTGGAACAAGCCAAGGAATCCCTGTCCCTTTTGCTGGAAGGGGCCACAGCCGAAGATCATCAATCCGCCCAAGCTTCCTTTCAAGATGCGCTTGCAGGTAAAAGCAAAGCCCTAGCGGCCAGTGAACAGGCTGTGGCTTCCCAAAAACAAGCCCATGCCAACTACGAAAAAGCCCTTGTTGCCAAGGGGCAGGCAGAACTTGCACTTTCACGCACACGTCTAATCTCTCCTGTGAACGGTGTAATCTTAGAAAAAATCGTGAATACAGGTGATTTGGTCGCGTCAGGGCAAGCCGTCTATCGCATAGGCACCATCGACCGCCTCAAAGTACTACTTCCTGTACCAGACAGTGAAATTAAGGATTGGAAAAAGGGTCAACAAGTAGAAGTGGCGCTCTATGAAGAGACCCGTCAAGGTACGGTGTCTAACGTCTATCCTTCAACCAGCACCGACACAGGAAGGGTTAACGTAGAGATTGTTATAAACAATCCACAGCGAGACTGGTTACCCGGTCAGGTCATTAAAGCTGCTCAACAGGTGACCGACAAGAATGGGATTCTCGTTCCTGCCGAAGCAGTCATTAACACGGGAAGCAAGCCTTTTATTTTCAAAGACATTCAAGGAAAAGCTGTTAAAACCCCTGTGGAGCTTGGTAATCAGGTTGTAGATAATCAGTTGCAAATCGTATCGGGACTTCGTGAAGGCGAACGTATTATCGTTAAAGGGGCAGAAAACCTGTTTGATGGAAATGCGATTCAGTCGGAGGAAGGCGGACGCCCATGATTGAGTACATCGTAAAAAAACGAAAAATTACATTGCTGTTTTTTGTCATGCTGATTTTGGTCGGAATCTTCGGCTTTTTCCAGTTACCACAGCAGGAAATGCCGGATGTCACCATACAGAATGCTATGGTAACAACAGTCTACCCTGGTGCTTCACCACAAAAAGTAGAAGAAACCGTAACTAAAGAGCTGGAGAAACGCATTAAGGAAGTTGAAGGTGTTAAAACGATTAGTTCGACTTCTGGTAACGGATTCTCCTCTATTTTAATCGAATCCAAAAACGGAGTTGATCCTCAAACGGTTTGGGATGATATGCGTAAAAAAGTGCAAGATGCACAAGCTGATCTTCCTCAAGGCGTTGAAGTACCTGTTGTAAATGACAAACTAACCAGCTCTTTTATCGGCTCCTATGCCCTGACGGCTGACTCTTCCACACCGCTGTATAAACTAAATGATTTAACAACGACTTGGAAAGATCAGCTCAATACCATTTCTGGCGTATCTAGCGTCAAATTCAATGGTCTCCCTGATCAAGAAGTACGTGTCCATATTGACAATCAGAAACTTCAGCAATACCAGCTTTCGTGGGGACAAGTGGCTCAAGCGATTCAGGCTCAAATTGATCGGGTCCCTACTGGTAATATTGAATACAACGGACGTACCTATCAACTTATTGTTCGCGAGACCGAAAAAGCTGATGAATTGAATCAGGTCCTTTTGACACGCACCAAAGAGGGTAATCCTGTTTATTTGAGAGATATCGGCATAACGGAGCTGGCCCATCCTAATACAGAATACTTTGCCTATGTAGAGGGTAAACCGGCCATTACGTTAAGTATTGGAGCAGAAACAGGCACAGACATCCCTTCTATGAGCGAAAAGATCAATACCAAGCTCAAAGAACTGGAAAAAACACTCCCCGCAGGTGTTCACTTTCAAACTCTTTTTGCACAAAAGGATCAGGTAAGCCATATCTTTGACGACTTAAAGCGTGAAACGATTCTTGCGATTGTGGCCGTTATTCTCGTTTGTATGTTGGGGCTGAATTTGCTCACCTCTGCATTTGTTGCACTGGCCATTCCTATTTCGGTTTCGATTGCCATTATCTTTTTGCCTATGTTCGGCATCACTCTAAATCAGATTTCCGTTGTCGGTCTGATCATCGTACTCGGCATACTCGTGGATGATGCCGTAGTTGTAAATGATAATATTGAGCGTAGACTTACGGAATTAGGAGAATCGCCCTCAGTCGCAGCTGTAAAAGGTACCAAAGAGGTCATGCTTTCTATTTTGGTTGCAACTCTGGCTACCATCTCAGCTTTCGCGCCATTGTTGTTTCTTCCTGGAAATGTAGGTGCCTTTATTAAACCTATTCCTGCTATTGTCTCCCTGACCATGCTTGCCTCTATGATCATGTCGCTCACCATCATCCCTATTTTTCGAGAATGGTATGAGAAGCGCAGACAGGCTCGTCACCCTCAGGGTAAATCTAAACCAGCAGGCTTGCTCGGCCAGCAGATTCATTCTTTAAACAAGCTCTATTCACAAAAACTGATGCCTAAGGTCATTCAGCGTCCCTTGTTGACAGCCATGGTCGGACTCATGCTTGGAACAGCCGCCTATGGATTAGTTCCCTTTACCTCAGTTGAACTTTTTCCTGAGTCGGAAGATCCTCATGTTGCACTAAATGTAAAAATGCCTGTAGGCACTTCAATTGCGGAAACGGACCAGGTCGTTAAAGACCTTGCAGGCTGGGTGAAAAAGCAACCTGAAACTTCCAAGGTCGTCTACAGCACTGGAGGGACTGCCCCACAACTGTTTAGTGACATTAATAGTTCGGGTGGAAATATTAGTTATAACGAAACGGTGGGGCAGATTGCTGTCGTCGGCAAAGAAAACGTATTCGATCTCAATACGACAGTTGATGCTTGGGAACAACATGTTAAGAAATCCTACCCTGGAGTTACAGTTACGATGTATGTTCCTCGTCTCGGGATTCCAGTGGGTAAGCCCGTTTCTATTCGTATCTCAGGTCAGGATCTGAATGAACTGCAAACTCTTGCCCAAAAGGCAAAGGAGCAGATCGCGACAGTAGAGGGCACAACAGGCATCGTGGATGATATAGGAATTGAACGATATGCACTGGAGCTTGAGGTCAACAAACAAGCGATGGATCAATACCTGGTAAGTTACACAGATTTGACTCGCACCCTGCTTCTATTAAAAGAAGGAGCCCAAGTCAGTCAATTTGATACTGGAAACAGTCTGGTAGATATTAAAATGTATTTGAATCACAGCGACGAGGAGCCAAGTAAGCTTTTCCAACAATTAAGTGTAGTTAATGCAGCTGGTAAGCAAATTCCATTAAACCAGCTTGTCCAGATTAAGCCGTCATTTGCTATTCAGCAAATCAAGCATTACAATATGGAGCGGACGATTACGGTGGAAGCCGATTTGAACGGACGAACTGCAAGCGAAGCGATGGTTGATGTTGAAAGTAAGCTGGCGCAAATGAAGTTCCCAGAAGGCTACAAATGGGAGGTTGGTGGGGAAACCTCTGACCAATCGACCATATTCAAGGACTTAGGACAGCTGGCTATCGTTGTAGTCTTGCTCATTTTACTCTTGATTACTATGCAATTTTATTCTCTCTCCATTCCTATTATTATTATGACGACCGTGTACCTGGCAGCAGCCGGCGGGATTATTGGTATTTTCTTAACCGATATGCCTATCGGTTTTATGAGCATCATGGGAATCATTGCACTCGCGGGCATTGTTGTGCGGAATGGGATTGTGTTAATTGAATTTATCGAGGATGCACGACATGAAGGAATGGAATTGAAGGAAGCCGTAATACAGGCGGCCGCCGCTCGCTTCAGACCAATTTTATTGACATCCTTGGCCGCCATTGTAGGTATGATTCCGTTGGCACTATTGGGAAGCCTGCTCTTTAAGCCACTGGCGTTTACCGTCATTTTCGGTTTGTTATTCTCGACCTTGTTAACCTTGTTTGTCGTGCCGTCCTTGTATATGATCATGGCCAAATACAAGATGCGCCGTCAACTCAAAAAACAGCAGCACACAGTTATCACACCTGATCAATCTTTATGATGTATGAAGTGAGTTCGCATGCTGTCGAGTTAGTCGGTCCCTAGGGGGAAGTATGTATGGAAAGTAAAAAAAATGATATTTTACAGGCCGCCATTCGGCTGTTCTCCAGAAAAGGCTATTATTCAACATCTGTTGAAGAAATCGCTAAAGAAAGTGGGATGGCGAAGGCATCCTTCTATAAATATTTTCAGGGAAAAGAAGAACTCCCTCTAGAAATGTGTATCATTCTGGAAAATAACATTGAACAAGACATCCGGGCTCTCTACAGTAAACCTGATCTTTCTAAGCACGATAAACTGCACGGTTTTATTGTACTTTACTTGAAAAATCTCGTTGAAAACAAAGTGTATCTCATGATGGATCTTCCTGAGCCTTCCATGCTTATTTTCCAGAATGAACAACTTAATTACGCATTCGAGAATCATGAATACAAATTGTACAGATGGGTTCGCGACTGCCTGATTGATATTTTTGGACCGAGCATTGAAGATCATGCATGGGACGTGACCTTTGTACTTAAAAGCATTGTGTTTGAATATATTCGCTTCTTTGCCGATCGCATGAATGATGAAACGATTGAACATCTAACACAGTTTATTATCTTCTTATCCAGTTCCTTGGCAACCAGCCTGAACAATGCTGATTCAGCTCCACATTTGTTCTGGAGCAAGCAAGGCTGGTTACCCGAAAGTGCTCTAAGTAATCCTTTTGATCAAGGCCGTCAAATTAACAGCCTTCTCCACTCTTTGGAAGACAGTATACTGCTGTCTTCTTGGAGTTCAGAGGAGAAACAGGAGTGTCAGCAAATCTACGCTCATTTAAAGGAAGAGGCTCTGAAATCGAACCCTCAGAAAGGCCTCCTGAAAGCCCTTTTTGCGTATTTGGAGCAGTACAAGGAACTGCAAAAGGTTTGTCGTTTACTTAAAAATTTATTGGACCATGCTCCGATATCCGAGTAGTCACTCAGCATTCGGTACATCAGAACAAATTCGTACTTAACAGCGAAACACATCAAAAAAAAGACTGTTCATGCAAAGCATGAAACAGTCTTTTTGGGTTATTGCTTTTATTTTGATAACATACGAGGAATTACAGCCCCGCTTGTTCTTTTAGAATTTCAGCTTTATCTACGCTCTCCCATGGAACATCCAAATCTGTACGTCCAAAGTGACCGTAGGCAGCAGTTTGCTTATAAATTGGACGACGCAGATCCAACATGCGAATAATACCTGTTGGGCGCAGATCAAAGTTATTTCGGATCAATTCAACCAGCTTCTCATCACTCACTTTACCCGTACCGTATGTATCGACGTTAATCGAAACAGGCGTAGCTACACCGATGGCATAAGCAAGCTGAATTTCCACTTTGTCTGCCAATCCAGCTGCTACGAGGTTTTTCGCTACATAACGAGCAGCATAAGCAGCGGAACGGTCCACTTTGGTCGGATCTTTACCGGAGAATGCTCCCCCGCCGTGACGTGCATAACCACCATACGTATCCACAATAATTTTACGGCCTGTCAGACCTGCATCTCCTTGAGGACCACCGATAACAAAGCGTCCTGTCGGATTAATGTAATACTTGGTTTGCTCATCCAATAATTCGGCAGGAACAACTGGCAAAATAACCTTTTCTTTGATGTCTGCTTGAATTTGCTCCAAAGTAGTATCCTCCGCATGCTGCGTAGAAACTACAATAGCATCAATACGAACAGGTTTACCATTTTCATACTCTACCGTTACTTGGGTTTTACCGTCTGGACGAAGGTAATTCAGTGTTCCATCCTTACGCACTTCAGACAAGCGTCGTGCAATACGGTGAGACATAGCGATAGGTAAAGGCATCAACTCCGGTGTCTCGTTCGTAGCAAAACCAAACATCAATCCTTGATCTCCAGCCCCAATGTTTTCCGTTTCTTTATCTACTTCAGCAGGATCACGGCTTTCCAAGGCAGCATTAACCCCTTGAGCGATGTCCGGCGACTGTTCATTCAAAGAAGTCAATACAGCGCAAGTATTATAGTCGAAACCGTATTTCGCACGTGTATAGCCAATTTCCTTAATCGTATTACGTACAATGGATGGAATATCCACGTACTCCGATTTGGAACTGATTTCACCAATAACGAGAACGAGACCAGTAGCTACCGATACTTCACATGCTACCCGTGCATTAGGGTCATTAGCCAGAAAGGCATCCAATACAGCATCGGATATCTGATCACAGATTTTATCCGGATGGCCTTCTGTTACAGACTCGGACGTGAACAAATGACGGCCTTTTACAGACATGAATTTCAACCTCCCACAATTAAAATACATGAGGATTTAATAAAAAAATCCTGACATGGTAATGGCATTATTCAGATACCTTCAAGCCATCAAATGGCGGGAGGTATCTTGTTACACCTGATTAATAAAAAATGAACCTTCTCCGGTAGGAAAAGGTTGCGTACAAGCCTCAAATGCCATGATATCCTATTTAAAACAAGGTGTCAATTCGTATCACCCAATGACAACATTCGAAATTAGGGTAAGTCTACATGCAAACCATTTTTGATTTACATGTAAATTACCCCAGATTTTACGCTACTATATGTTCAAAAACTGTAGAAATTATTGCAACTTACAATGTACCATATTCAGATAAGCTACGTTCAGCAGATTGTATCAGTCGCTTAGTAATTTCACCACCAACCGAACCGTTCTGTCTTGAAGTTAAATCACGCCATGCTACATTCCCGCCCCCCGCAAACTCCCCCAATTCTGCAGCAAATTCACTGTCAGCCTTAGGTTGTATATGTGTATATTGGGGATTATAAACAGGTAGCCCAAACTCAGCAGCGATTTCATACTTCAAATCATCTAACCTGACACGACTTTCGGGAATTAATCGTCTTTGACCTCTTGACGCCATCTCGTATACACCCTCCACTAAATGTATTGTCTTTCATGGGGTTAGTGTGCAGCGATTAGGTTCAACTTAGCCAAGAACAATTTGCTATCCCAAACAGTATTTAAGAAAAAGAGCCGCCGAAAGCAGCTTAAATACAAAACAGTTTACTGAACAGTATAACCGCCTCGTACCATAACGACCAGACCAAACTTCTGACCTTCTTTTACTTGAATACCTCTTCCTTCTCTAGGAAACGATAATAAATGATTTTTTTCGACAGCCTGATTATGAACAATTTCCGTTCCAGAAGTAATATCAATAGCCCCACTGGCATCCATACTATACACAACAGCATAACCATTACGTAAAATAAATTCCGAGCCTGCTTTGGCAATCAGTTTTTGACCAGGCTTTACATCAACAACCTTTAAAACCTCTGTCTGCTCTGGTGTGGAAGTTTTTCCTGCACTAGAAGTTCCTGACGCCGTTGTGTTAGAGGTAGCGTTTGTCGCTGGAGTAGTCGAACTAGTGGTTTTACTACTCGTGTTACTTGCGGGCACTCCACCTTTGATTGCCTGGGCAATTTTTTGGTCAACATAGCTTTTGGTTACGACTGGATCATCAGCTGTACCAGGTTGTCCAGAACTGGAGGCTCCATTAACTGAATTGTTCATTAAGGAGCCTGCTACAATTCCTCCCCCAAGTAAAGCTGCAGCCAACGATACTTTATAGCGTGATTTCATGAAGTCCTCCTACAGCAGGTTATAGCAAGTATAGTTAAGTTTTAATTATTGCGCGCTTGCTCCAGCGGAACCTTGCATAGCCCAAGGCTTATTGAAAGCCAGCTTCAAAGTATCAATACTTGAAACTATATCTTCCGCCTGTTGCTCAGCAGTAGTCACTTTCAAATTAGCATCATAAACCTGAAGCTCTGTAGCCAACCCAACATCAAATTGCTTTTTAGCCATATCGGCCGCACTTCTTGCACTCACCAAACCAGCTTGGATCTGTGAGTATTGGCTTTCCAATGCTTTGATGTTGTTATAGATTGTTCTTACTGCTTCTTCGAGTTGTCTCTTTGTGCCTTCTGTAGCATACTGAGCTTTTTCAACATTAAGTTGTTCAGCTTCGTAAGGCGTATTTCCTGGAGTATTGAAGTTGTAAAGCTTTAAGCTCAATTCAGCTAAATCCACTTTTTGCTCACTCAACCAAATGGCAGTGCTGCTAGTAAGTACTTGGCTTACTTTAGTTTCCACATTATCTTTAAACTCAGAATAGACAGGTTTATCCTTCAATTCATAACGTTGCTCAGGTTTGTAACCAATCACTTGGTTCAAAGATACATAAGCACTATCTAGATCTTTTTTTGCTTTTTCTAAAGCAGCTTGATTTTGAGTCACCTGATTGGTTGCTTGTGTAACCTCATAATCACTCGACATTTGATTATCTCTTTTAATTTGTGAAACTTTCAGCTTGCGCTCAGCATCTTCAATATTTAAAGCAGCAAGTTTAACGGCATTTTGCTTTTGAAGGAGTTTGTTATAGAGATCCTTCACATTATATTCAATACCTTCTTTGGTCATATCCAAGTTTTTCTTAGCAGCCTCATAATTTAGATTCGTTTGAGCATAACCTTTGAAAGCTTTGTCTTGTGCTTCATCACCTGCTTCTGCTGGAACAAAGTTAATATCCTTGCCAGCTTCTTTCATGATTTTCCCAGCTTGATCGATATTCGTTGCTGCTGTTTTAACTGTAGTACTATCAGCTATAGCCAGTTTAACTGCATCATTATAGGTCAAAGAATCATTATAGTAGGTATCATAAGTAACTTGGGTCACAGGAGTTGCGAGAGGCTTACTGGACAAACTATTGGTTTGATCGTCCGTAGTACTGCCATTAGCTTGATTAGAAATGGTCACTGTTCGGGTAGCCTGATCCCAATTTACTTTGGCGCCTAATGATTGGCTCACAAAACGTAAAGGAACGAGTACTTGACCCTTTTGAATTTGAGTTGCTGCATCCAGCTGTACAGGATTACTATTTTTATAAGCAAGTTTAGAACCAACATTTAAAGTTAACGTATCATCATTTTTAGATGCTGTCACTTTTTTAGCTTTGCTGTCCCAATCGACCTTCGCACCCAAGCTTTCAAAAACACCACGGAGAGGCACCAAGGTTGTATTTTGACTAACAACCGGGGACTGGGTATATTGCTGAGTTACACCGTTAATAATAACCTTTATATCACCTGGTTGAGCTCCTGCAAGATTGGCGAACGCAGAAGAAAGAACTAATGTGGACAGTACTGCCACTCCAAAACGTTTCATAATTTCTCTCCTTTGTCAATAAGACTAATAAAAGAAAAGGGCTCCAAAAGGAACCCTCTTCTCATCTAATTCAGTTAACTCAAAAGAGTTGCTCTTAAATTAGTTTTTGTTTTCAACAGTAACTGTTTTTGCAGTTGCATCATAAGTGATGGATGCATCCAGCGCTCTGCTCACCCAAGCGATTGGCAGTACAGTACGGTTTTTGTTAGTTACAGCTTTAACGTCCATACGAATCACAGAACCGTTAACAGTCAACAGGTTTGTGTTCAGTTTGATTTGAGCAACAGTGCTACCTTTGATCAGGGTAACTGTGGAAGTTGCTTTGTCAAACAGGATGTTTTGTGGGGATACACCCAGAGCTTCAGCTGCATAACGTACTGGCAAGTAAGTGCGTCCGTTTTCAGCATAAGCAGCTACTTCTGCTGTTTTAGTTTCGCCGTTCACAGTGTAGGAAGTACTTCCCAATGTGAAGACAGCTTTAGTTTTAGTAGCACCTGGAGCTGGAGTTCCAACAGTTGCAATTGCTACTTCAGCAGCTGCAGTGTTGTTATCTTTCCAGTTTTGAGTGTTGTCAGTTGCGCCTTTGTATGCAGTGTAAGATACTGCGCTACCTTTCAGCTTAGCAACGATGTCGCCTTGAGCTACAGTACGGTCAACAGTCAGCTTAGGAGCCGAGATTGTGATTGTACTTGGAGTAGCACTTTCGCTATCGATGTAGAAGCTCAGACGGCCTTTGTTGCTTTCGCCGTAAGTATCAGTAGATACACTCTTCACTTTAACGTCACCAGCTGTAACTTTTACATCTGGAGTAGAAGCAAAACGTACGCCTGTTGGCAATTCCAAGATTACTTCACGGCTACCGTCTTTCTTAACGAAAGCTTCTTTAGCAGCTTCAGTGATTGTGATATCGCCAACTTGTTGATCGCCCAGACCGATTGTCAGGGTTGGTTTGGAAGCAGCAGCCAGAGTAACTGCTTGTTTCACAGTTGCAACCTTAACAGTACCGCTCAGACCTTGGCTACCAGCAACATCAACGTTCAGATCGCCGGAGAAACCTGGTTGCGTTGCAACTTCAACGTTTTTCAGTTTCAAAGTACCAGCGTCAGTTGTGCTGTTAGCACTGTTGAAAGTCAATTTCAAAGTACGTTTGTCAGAGTCAGTGTAGGAAACCTCTGCTCCACCCAAACCGTTAGTGTTCTCCATAGAACCGGAGAAGTTGCTTCCAGGGTTATTGCTTTCAAAAGTCGACTGCCAACGAGCACCTTCAGGCAGACGCAAAGTTACAGTACGTCCTTTTACGAAAGAACCAGCAACAGTTTCTTTAATTGTAACATCACCAATTTTTTGCTCGTCATGACCAGCAAGGATTGTTGATGGAGTAGCAACAGAAACGCCACCACCGATTTGACCGTAGCTACCTACTACGAGGGAGCTAACATCAGTTGTTGCATTACCAGAGATACTAACTGTTACGTCGCCTTCTTTAGCACTGTTTTCATCATCAACATAGAATCCTACAGGCAATTGGAAAGATGTTTGCTGACCACTTACTTTATCCAAGGACAAAGTCAAAGTATCGCCGTCAGTAGAATATTTTACGTTTTCAGGTTTGATATCAGTACCAAACAGAATAGTAGCTGCGGATTTAGGAGCAGAATCCCATTTGAAACCGCTAGGCAATTTCAACTTAATGTTGTTGTTACCCAATGAACCAGCTGTTTCTTCTTTAACTTTCAAAGTTGCAGTAAAGTTTTCTTCACTGGAAACAGTATCAGCTGCACTCAAAGAAATTTGACCGGAAGAAACCACGTTACCAATCACTACTTCGCCACTAGTCAAACCGCTTGCGGAAGCAGCATCAATAGCAACTTTGATAGGTCCATTGCTAGGTCCAGTAACATTGATTTTACCAAAGTTCAGATAAAGATCAGCAGCATCAGCAGAGTTACTGAAATTCAATTCAACTTTTGCAGACTTGTTAGTCAGCTTAGTAACTACAACTGCATCTGCATCTTTATAACCAGTAGACTCAAGGTTTTCAGCGTCGTCGTTATCTTTTGCATCAAGATATACACCCAAACCATAAGTAGCGTCAGTAGCAGTTCTTACGCGACTAACACCGTTTCCAGGGCCAGAAAATTCAAAACCTTTTGGCAATGTTACTGTAAACGATGCACCAGGTCTGATGGAAGCTTGGCTAATACTAACTTTCGCTCTACCCAATTCAACATTGGATTGTGCACTAGAGCCAATACTAGGATTATTCAGGTTCGATAAGCTAGAAGCTGCATGGATTGCAGTTGGTGCAGTCAATGCTGCGATTGGAGCTGCTACACCAGCAACCAATGTTGCTGTTGCCAGCACGTTAATCATTTTTTTGTTAAACTTTGTCATAACCTTTTTTTCTCCTCCTTGAATATAACCAGAAATATTATTTTTGTCTTTTTGTCGGATCTTGTCACTCATCAGTCGTTACACCTCCTTTCCGAGCTTTATGAGAACCCTTATAAAATGATATCTGTGACAATATCACAGAAGCTTGGAATCTAGTTGAAAGAAAGCGTCCATTTATGACGTACTCCAGTATTATACAATGTGATAACAATGCAGTAAAGATTTTTTTTAGCGAATTTTGTCTTTACGCTTTTGTACCCCTTTGTTTCATACTCACCCAATTAGACGTAGCATGGGTTCAAAAAGTTGCGTCCGTTTCAAAAAAAAATTTATTTTTTTGAATTATGTATTCCGCTTTCCACAGTCATAATTATACTCTTGATCCTGTTCCTCCGTCATCCTACAACTTTTACCTCCTCAACCTTAAATGTACAAGGGTTATTTTCGTACATGAAATCGGCCTTTAATGGAGTATATTCGTTAAGAATTATCCATAGAATATATAAAGTACATAAAGTCTATAGATTCCCTTGAAATCTAATACTCTAATACACTTTAAGTAGTAGAAATAACGGAGTAACAGTGATTTACCGTAAATATAGCCGCGACAAATTACTTCACTACATTAATCTTCGCGCCATCCGTAAGCAGACTAACGCCCTTAACGACAACATTTTGTCCTTCAGCAAGCCCCTTGGTTACCTCAACCTGTTTGGCACTTTCCTGACCTGTCTGCACCTCTACCCGCTTAGCCACTGTTCCTTCCACTACATAAGCATACTTTTTCCCTGCCTGCTCCGTAATGGCATCCTGCGATACCAAAATGTTTTTAGGAGCTTCTGATTTCATGTATACAGTTACAACCATCCCTGATTTTAATTCGCCAGAACCATTAGGAACTGATACCTCAACAGGGTATGCCTTCAGATCATTATCCATTACCGGATTGACAGCCGATACTTTGGCCTCAATTCGCTTATTTAACGAGTCCACGCCTACAGTCACAGATGAACCCACCTGCATCTTGAGAAGCTCAGATTCAGAAACGTTAACTTTAGCAATAATAGGATTGGTATTTGCTATTGTAGCAACCGCGGATTGTGCACTAACCATTTGCCCCTGGGTTCCTGTTACTACCGATATCGTACCGGAAATCGGAGCTTTGACCACAGTATCCACCAGTTGGCTACGTGCTGTGTCTAAACTGGACTTAGCTTGATTGACAGAAGCACGAGCTACGTCAATGCCTGTTTTCTGTTGGGCAAGACGTAATGATTTTTGAGCATTGCTATATGTTGTTTGCGCACTTTGCTTGGACGTCTGTGCATTGTGAAGTGTGATCTGTGCATTCTCCACTGCAGTTAAAGCCCTTCTATGCGCTATTTGAGACTGCTCTAACTCAGATTGAGATAGAGCACCCGCACTAAACAACTGTTGGTTGCGGTTGAGCGTATTTTGAGCATCACGCACGGAACTCTGAGCATCGACCAGACTGGTCTGAGCTTGGGTGATGGTGTTGTCTTGCTGGACAAGCGCACTTTTGGCTTGATCCACGCTGGATTCTGCCTGCTGTACCGATTGCGCTGCACCTGACTCTGCTTGTTTTAAATTGGCCAGGGCAACCTGGTAAGACTCCTGGGATTGCTTAATCGAGTCTTGCAAGTCCTTTTGGTCTATAGTAAACAATGTGTCGCCTTTATTTACTTTTTGGCCCACTGTAAGGTTAATATTTTGAATTTTACCACTAATTTTCGGAGACACCTGAGCTGTCTCTTTGGGAGCAAAGCTTCCAATAATACCTGTTGAATCGTTAATACTACCTTTAGCCACTTTTGCTACTTGAACTGGAATGGCTTGCTGCGCCGTAGTTGGTGCGGCAGGGGCCTCTCCCCCACCGCAACCCGCTAATGCAACTGATAAAAGCAAAGTTGTAGCAATCAGAGCACTTTTTTTATTCATTATGTTTCTCCACCTCACCTTATATATGAACACTTTTTTGTAGTTTCGCTTCTTTTTTTAATTCTCTCTTCGCTTGTCTTTTTAATTTCCGATTCTTACGTTTTTGTATCATATTATCCATGATGACGTAGACTACCGGAATAAGAATCAATGTAATAACAGCTGCGAAGGATAACCCGAATACAACAACAACTGCCATCGGTGCTTGTGTTTCGTTCCCCTCTCCTGTAGCGAATGCCATTGGGATCAAAGCTAGTACAGTAGCCAGCGTGGTCATCAAAATCGGACGCAACCGCTCAGACGCTCCATGAATAATAGCTTCATCCCGATCTTGGCCGTCTTTTCGGAGCTGAATTATAAAGTCAATCATAACTATGGCATTGTTGACGACCAAACCGACGAGCATGATGTAACCCGTCAAAGCTGAAACGCTGAGACTCGCCCCGGTTACAGCTAAACCGATAAGCACACCAATTACCGTAGGTGGAACGGAAAACATAATAACAAACGGTGTGAGCAACGATTCGAACTGTCCTGCCATAACCATATAAATGAGCACGACAGATAGCAAAATAGCTATCCCTAAGTTTATAAAAGACTCCATCATTTGTTCAGTTTGCCCACCACCCGTATCTGCACTGTAGCCTTCTGGGAAGTGAGTACTCTTCAAAAGAGCATCTATTTTCTGTTTGACGGTTAGAATGTCCCCTGATCCATCAATATCAGCAGAAATCTGTACTTGACGTGTCTGGTCTTCACGAGTAACAGTATCGGGTACAGTCCGTTTATCAATACTTACTACGGAAGACAAAGGTACATCAATACCTTGTGGAGTGGTAATCCGCAAGGCTTGTAGATTTGACAAATCGTGGCGATTTTGCTCTGGCAATGATATCTTCACATCAATCTGATCTTCACCTGTACGATAGCTTGTGGCGACTGATCCATTAAAAGAAGTATTCACTGCAGATAAGATTTGAGTTGCTGATAAGCCATATCGACTCGCAAGCTCCCGATTAACGGTAATCTCATATTCTTCGCGAACGGCACTCAAGCTACTTTTCACATTGACCGTACCCGGTATTTTTTTCACGTCCGCAACGAGATTGTCCGAGAGTTCTCTCAGGACGTCAATATCGTCACCTTTTAGATTAATGTTAACAGCCGCACCGCTTGAAAGGCCTGTTGTGGACGTCAGTGTAATCTCTGCATCCGGAATACTATCAAATTTCTTACGAAGGCCCTCAACTACAACATCTGTTGGCTGATGCCCATCCTTGAGCGTAACACTTAAATCTGCCGAGTTGGTTGGAGTTGCACCTGAAAAGGCCGAATTGCCACCAGACCCAACTGTCACTGTCATTTTATCCAAATCAGGAACTTTCAATATTTCTTTTTCTATATCTTGAACAACCTTTTCCGTTTCTTCCAAGACCGTTCCATTAGGAAGTTTCACATTAACTGTGAATTCCCCAGTATCGGATGCTGGGATAAATTCAGCCTTAACGAAAGGAACTAGAGCCCCAGCTGCCACGAACATTAATAAAGTAATGATTAACACAGATTTTCTATGGTTGATTCCCCACTTCAGTATACGGCGATACCCACCCTTAAATTTCTCGAAGCCAATATTAAACCACACAATAGGGTTAACACCCTTATAAGTACCTGAAGAGTATATGGATTCATCTGGTATGGTAGGTAGCCAACGTGAACCGAGCATCGGCACAATCAGAAGGGATACGACCAAGGCTGCAATGTGAGAGAAAATAACTGTTAACGCCAACGGTTTAAATAGAACTCCCGCTATTCCATCAACAAAAACAACTGGTAAAAATACTACGATCTGCGCAAGTGCAGATGCCATAACGGCATTACCCACCTGCTTGGAGCCATCAATAGCCCCTTGTAGCATGCTTTTCCCTTCATGTCGTTGTCTAAAAATATTCTCAATAATAACAACAGCAAAGTCGACAAACGATCCTAACCCCAGAAGCAAACCGCTCAATGAAATAACATTAATGGTTTGTCCGGTGAAATACATCATCATAAACGTAGCTACGAAGGAAATTGGAATAACGATAGCAGCAATAATGGTAGAACGTATACTGTTCAAAAATAAAAGTAATACAATGGCTGCGATAATAAGCCCCAATATAGCATGCTCTACTAGTGAGTGTACGGAGTCGCTAATCGGTTTCGAAGCATCTGTTACCATCTCTAATTGAGTTCCCTGAGGCAATTCCTTCCGTATCGAATCTAAACTATCCTTTACAGAATTGGCGATTGAGAGGGTATTCCCCCCTGTGGCTTTAGTAACAGAAATATTGACACTTGGCTTTCCATTAAAAGTAGAAATGGTTGTAACATCATCCAAGGAATCTTCAACTGTCGCAATGTCCTTTAGCTTAACGCTCCCCTTCCCTACTGGAATTGGCGTTTCACCCATTTCTGAAACAGCTTTATATTCACCCTGAACCCGAAGTTGGATTTCTGTATTGCCTCGGTATACTGAACCAGCAGAACCCGCTACGTTATTAGACGATAGCGCTTGGCTGATTTGATCCAGCGTAATACCATAGCTTTGAAGCTTGGCTTGATCTACAGTAATCTTCACAAGCCGTTCTTGCCCGCCTGACATGCTGACTGAAGCTACTCCCGCAATTCTTTCAAGTCGCGGCTGAATAATATCCTTAGCAATAGGCTTCAGCTTGTTAACATCCTGGTCCCCTGTAAAGGAGAGTGTAATAACCGGCGTTGCATTAAAATCCAATTTAAGTACGCGCGGCGAATTTGCCGCCTTTGGAAGAGATCCTCGAACTCCATCAATTTTATCTCGCATGTCGAGGGTTGCTTGATTGATATCTACTCCCCAATTAAATTGAATGATGACCATAGATGATCCTTCTGAAGATTCGGACTGGATCGTATCTACATTCTCAATAGAAGCCAGACTCTTTTCAATAGGTTTGGTCACCAATTCCTCAACTTCCGTTGGTGTCGAGTTCGGAATACTGGTCGCTACCACAGCGATAGGCAACTTCATATCCGGCATCTGCTCGACAGGAAGCCTTAACGAAAAAATACCGCCCCCGATTAGCAAAGCAATAATTAACATAAATACTGTTACAGGACGGCGTATTGAAAACTGAGACATCTCATCACTCCCCACTCACTTCTCTATGTAATATTTAAGCACACACATCCACTACTACGATGAAATAAGCGTAAAGTTTCAGATAAATGCGCAAAAAAAACATATAAAAAAATAATAAACACATTTTGAGATAAAAGCTTAAAAAAAAGAAATTAATTACAGACGTTTAAGCTAAATCCAAAATAAAAAACGTTGTAAGGCTAATCCAAAGTTCTTACCTCATTGATATTATGGCATAGGCCCTTAATTCCAGTCAAATAGCTGATTTATAAAAAACATCCCTCTCATGTATATGAAAGGGAATTTCCATTTCGCATGGAGGGATGTTTAATAATTTCAGGTGTTTTGTTAATTAGATTTTAGGAAGCAGCTTTTTATCAGCCATAACTTTAGCTACAATAATGGCTGCATCTCCACGCAAGGTCAGGGAAGTAGGATTAAACATATATCCTTTTTTCAGATCGCTTGCATCAACAGGTGAACCCGTAATAAAGCCTTTCTTGGCAATAGCCAACACAGATGCCTGTGCATAGTAATCAATTTTGTCCGCATCTTTAAAGGTCTTAGACAGATTCTTCATGATCTTGTCATGATCTGTTTCAAGCTTCAAATTCAATGCCTTAGCGATAATGACTGCTGCATCTTGGCGTGTGATTACATCTTCCGGCATAAAGATTCTTGGTTGCGAACCTTTGACAATACCAGCGCGTGCAGCTGTTTCAATATAACGATAATCATAGAGCGCATCTGCTGATATCGTATTTGGAATAGACACGTCGTCAAAATGCTTCGCTCCGCTGAAATTAAGCGGAATTTGCAGACCTTTGACGATCATAGACGTAAATTCGCCTCTTTTAATGTAGCTGTCGGGTCCAAAGCTATTAATTGGATCCATTGGGTTCATGACACCTTTAGCCAAAATGGCTTCGATGTAATCTCTGGCGTATTTGTGCTTAATGACATCACTATACGTTTCTCCAACTTTAGCAACTACATAGTAACCGAAACGATCAAACGGTACTTTAATGGTGTGTTTTTTCGGATCCACCACACCACCAATGTTCTGCCAGTCTTTAAGATCAGAATCAAAATAGAACACCGACATTTGTTTCCCTGCATCTTGAGCAATACTACTATCATACGTCAGCGTCAATGTAGCACGCTTGGAAGGTACTAACTCGTTAGATGGGTCACGCCAGTAGAAGTTTTTGATCTTGCTGCTGTCATTTTGCGACTTGTTAGCCAATTGATAAGGATCAGCACCATATGTCACTGGATCGTAAGCATCCGTTTTGATATCATCTGCGGTACCTGGGTCAATCCAGAATACTGGACTGGACTTGGTAAAACGACTTGGGAAATCCCGGTTGAAGTATCTACTTCCGTCTGCAATCAAGCTCCGCATATCGGACAATGCTTTTTCAGTTTCAAATTCATGACGGTCTACCACACCATCTTCGCTATTTGCTATCGCAAAGTACAAAGTATGCCCAGAGAAAACCTGGTTTTTGAATTGCTGTGGTTGATCGTAATCCCGGCGAATTAGACTCGTTCCCTTCGCAAAAGCAAGTGTAAGATTACCATCGAACACTTTGTGCGATGTTTTCATCGCTTCCATGTACTGCTCGCCAGGAATATTTGTAGGCACATATTTAACAGTAATGGTTTGTTTTAGTTTTTCCTTGCCTACTGTAACCACTACATCAATTTTATTATCTTTGTTAGCTTTTAGACCTGTAACGATGGCTTTGTAAGTTGATGGGTAATCAACAGTACCATCATAGTCAGAATCAAATCCTTCTTGAACCGCTTTTTCCTTACCTACCATAACACTATCTGCGTTACCTGCGTTTACAACAACTTGCACAAAGTTTTGATTCACGATCCGTTTTTCAGGAAGCGGACGCAAGATATCAAAAGATGTGGATTGACCGGATACTTGCAGTCGGAAAGTAGCAAACGGCCCGCTCTTGCCACTGTTGTACAAGGTAATGTTATAAGCTACTGGTGTTCCATCTTGCGAAATAGTTTGGTTTTTCAACACAAAGCTGAAATACTTTTTGTCCGGATGGTAGTACACAAGCAGGTCTTTTAAATCTTTATTAGTAAATTTATCTGTAGTAGAACCGGAATTATATGTTGTCTTAGCATCTTCTGCTGAGAAAAACTCGTTACTCAACGTCCAGTTGAATTCACTGTCATCCGATCCCTTAATCTCCAAAATATATTGATCTTTATTGGCAATATCACTTAACGAACCATTTACCTGATCTGCTTTACCCAAATCGGCAATACTGAAAGTACCAAATACATTGATATTTTTCAGAGATGTATTGTAGTTAGTATCATCCACTTTGGTGAAATTAGCATCTTTTGATTTCGGAGCAATTTCGCTATACTTCGGTGTATTGCTCAAGCCGCTAACTGGTGTAAAAGGGATGATTCCTTGTGTATTTGGAACAGGAATTACTGGAATATTCGTCTGTGTAAAGTTTACTTTTACCGTATTGCTGTACTCAATACCTGGCTTGTACACAAACTTGATTTCATTATTCCCGTTCGCCAAGGCATTGGCTGCGGCTGTCTCTGAGGAAGCAGCAAGCTTGAAGTCCGCTCCTGAACCATCCAGATCAACCAATACATTATTAACATACAGGAATACATTTCGGTTACTTCCAGTGTAATGAATATCCGCTGCGTTGCTCACATCAAGCAATTTACCTTTAAAGTAGCCCAGTTGAGTCAATTTATAGGTATTCAAGTTTGAGCTGGATGTATTTAACGGAATTTGTTGCCCATCATAAATCGTATCGTATTTCATGAACGGACCCTGCAACAGATTCACCGTTGCTTTAATTAATTTGGTCGAGTCGCCATTCAGGTAAAAATTCAGTACGTTTTGTCCTTCTTTAGGCAAAGTGTCTACATAAGCAACGATTTTCTTCACTTGTGTTGACTTACCATTGATTGTCCGAATCACATCTTGAGGTGATCCTACAGTATGAACTGACACACCAGAAAGTTCACTAATTGAAGAAGGTGCACCGTTAACAACGATGAACTCCATACCAACAGGAACAGATGGAGCATCTGTAGTCTTGTTCTTCATAGAGCTTCCAGTTAATTTCAGAGCTTCATCTATAGCAGCTGCTTGATCAGACCCGCTTCCCTTAATTCTGCTCAACAATTGATTATTAAAATCAGGAAGATAGTTAATATCATCAATATACGGCTGAGTGCTGCTGCGCAATGTAAATTGGACAGCCGATGGAGCTGGAGGTGTACTGCTATCCGTATAGGTTATGCCCAGAGATGCCCTGGTCAAATGATCAATAACAGCTTCTGAAGGTACAGTCACCTGAAATGGATATACTTTATAACCATTTGATGTAACCACATTTGCAGTATCAATTGTGGCATCAACTCCAGTCGCACTACCCACAGCGCTACCATTGTTACTCACATCGGTAAAACGCGCATTGATTGTGGCAACTCCTGGATCGGTTGGACCGCCTGGCACCAAAACATTACCTTTTAAAACCACACCACTTGTAGACGATACGGTAAAGTCAGGCGAAGTGGTCAGATCGGCAGAAACATTCCCATCCTTGTTCAAGGTCAAATCAGAGAATTCCGGTTTTCCCGTATAAATCGTAATTTCACGTGTAACTGTAAGAGCCTGAGTTCCGTTATTCACTTTAATATTCACTATATTTTTACCTGGACTGAGTACAACACTACCTGTTAGTTTATAGCCAGTGTAAGAGGATACATTATACGTATTACTGCTTTTTGCAGACGTAAGCGTTACACTGTCGGCATTAGGCGCCGTACCTTGAATGACTACTTTAACATCATCCGTACCGCTATTGCGAGCGTCTGTTAACACAGCTGTCTGGTTCTCTACTAATTGTTCTGTTTCACCATTCAGCGTAGCAGACAGATCATAAACCTTGGGTCCATCCTGGTACTCTACGTAAATAGAATCCTTCATCTCAGCCGAGTTTTGGCTACTTTGGAATGTAATTCGGTTCAAACCAGGAAACAGTTTGATGTCTGTAATTTGAAGTGTAGAGCCACTGACCGTAATTCCGCCTTTTTGACTCTCATTTTTATTCACCACATTAAGGGTCGTTCCATTTTTAGAGAGCTGGAATACACTATATGATATCGTGCTTCCGTTCACTCCGTTAATCGTACCGTTAACTGTAATACGGTCGGTGTTCACCGATCTGGCCGAATCCGCATCATACTTCTCATTTGGAAAAATGAAATAAGTTCCTGTCGCAGCATGAGCCGTACCTACCAGGGCCGCCGGCACCAAGCCAATGATGAGACCAACCGTCAGCAACATGGATAGCAATCGTTTCAAATCATTGTCCTCCTTTGATTCTGTCGCACCTTGGGGTACGTAATCATTCAATACTTTTTTTATCGGTAGTAAACATACAAAAAATTAGTAAATTCTCAAAAAAGGAGGGAGTTTTTTTACAGCAAACATCAAAAAAGCCTTCAAACCCGCGGTATACCGCCAAGCTTGAAGGCTTACTTTTAAATTAAAATTATAATTTCGAACGCGTCTGGGAATCTGGCTTAGCCAACAACCGAATCAGTGTGTTAATAACTGGGCGTTTGGTTTTGCCAACAAGACCAATAACCTCTGCACCGATCTGTAGGAAGAACATCATAATACAAATCACGACAAAGGTGACCCAGTTCGCTTCATTAAGCGCAGCAGACGATTGAATCACGGCCAATACACCGAAAAATGCAGCAATACCGTAGATAATCAACACCGTCTGTCTGTGACTGAAACCTAGTTCGCGTAGGCAGTGATGCAAATGACCTTTATCCGGAGAGAAAATCGGTTTTTTCTGCAACTTGCGACGAATGATAGCAAAGAATGTATCTGACAATGGTACACCGATAATAATCAATGGCGTAATAAAAGATACGATAGCAATTTGCTTGAAACCAAGCATGGATAGCATGGCCAGACAGAAACCTAAAAATAATGACCCTGTATCACCCATAAATATTTTTGCAGGATGAAAGTTAAAAAATAGGAATCCGATAATACTGCCCAGCAGCACAAGACAAAGCATAGCTACCATGTAATTACCCATCAATATCGACATCACAAAAATAGTTCCAATCGCAATGCCTGAGACACCTGCAGCCAGTCCATCCAGACCGTCAATCAAATTGATGGCATTCGTTACACCTACGATCCAAAAAATCGTAAGTGGAATGGAAATCCAGCTTTCCAAAGATGAGTATGCATCCTGAAAAGGTACATTTACAAAATCTACACGAATATCAAAAGCAAACACGACCATACACGCAACGGCAATTTGAGCCAAAAATTTCAATTTTGCATTGAGATCGAAACGATCATCGAGAGCACCAATCAGTGTAATCAGCGTACCGCCAATCAGAAAGGCTGCGATAAAGTTAATATCCCGAGAGGACAGCATTCCGTCAGGCACAAAAGGTAACACCGCCAATAAGGACAACAGAAATGCCAAGAAAATCCCCAGTCCGCCAAGACGCGGCATAATTCGGGTATGTACTTTTCGGGCATTCGGTACATCGACGGCTCCAACCTTCACAGCGAATTTCTTGACGAGCGGTGTCAGTAACAGCGCAAGTCCCAGTGCCATGATGAACCCAATAATATAGATCAATAACATTTGATCATTCGACCCCCAATTTTAAAGCAATCCCTTTTCAGATGTAACCGCATTGAATTATACTCTGATCAAAAATAAATACCAAGCTTCATATTCTGGCAAATTAGCGGGTTTTGGAGGCAGATTCAAGCTATTTATCACACTTTTGTGACGTTTTCTTTTTCGCGCATCACTTTCGCGGCGAATTTCGGCAGCGCAAGCATTCTTTTGTAACGGCTTGGCTCTTTGAGGAGTCTATATAACCATTCAGCCCGTAGCTTTTGAAACAATTTAGGTGCGCGTTTGGTTCTGCCTGATATAACATCGAAGCTGCCGCCAACCCCCATCATCACCGGTACACCCAACTTTTCCTTATATTTACCAATCCAGGGTTCCTGTGTGTCCGCTCCACGTGCTACAAACAATAAATCAGGATTTGCTTCACGAATAGCTGCAATTACGGCTTCATCCTCTTTTGGTCCAAAAAAACCATCACGCTTGCCACAAACCGTAATTGCGGGATAAAGCTCATGTACCCGCTTTGCGGTGGCTTGAATCACCTCAGATGTTGATCCCAGTAAATAAACCTTCCAATGATAGTTTTCGCCAGCTGCAAGTAATTCATGTAACAAGTCAAAGCCCGCTACACGCTCAGGTACAGGATGTCCTACATAGTTTGCAGCCCACACTACGCCGGTCCCATCCGGGACAATCAGCTCCGCCTGTTTCATAACGTTCATGTACACTGGATCTTCCAATGCTGCCATTACCATTATCGGATTGGCAGTGATCACTTGATGGGGCCGGCGAGACTCCACTGCTTGAATTAATACATTTAATGTATCTTTCATATTAAGCCTTGATACCGGAACACCGAAAATCGGGACGGTAGGCACATTCGTAACCTTATCAACTGTCACTGTATCCATCATCCTTTGCGACACAAGTAATTAACGATATGCTGCGCCGGTAAGCGAGCCTCACTTTTTAACAAAGCAATGGCCGCTCCCTGGCTCTCGATCCATTGACTTCGCTGATCCAGCAACCGCATAGACTCATTAGCCAGTTTTTGTCCATCCAGTGCCTCTGTAGTGCCTACAGGCTGGCTACCGACACGGCTGAGGAAATGATCAATTTTAGGATCATAGGATATCCCCAACGGAGGCACCTGATGGGATGCTGCATAGATCAAGCTGTGTAATCGCATCCCGATCATCAAACTGCAACGACTCACTTCCAAAAGCATCTGTTGAGGATCGGTGACTTGATCACACATGCTTACAAGGCTTCCCGTCCCCCTAATATCCCCCAACAAATCCATTACCATCCTTGAAGCCTGCTCGTCATCAGGCAGATGAAAAGGTAAAAAACGTAAGTGTACACGGCGCTCAGCAGCTAATTTTTTTAAGCCCTCCGCGATAGCCTTCAAATCGCGGCGTTCCTTATCCCAGTAACGTACAGATACGCCAACGATCGGGGGTTGATCCTGATCAGTCTCAGTTGCTGCTTTATGCAGCTCGGAACCTCGGGGTAATGGAAGCCCCATTACCGGATCAGGAACAACTTCGACAACCGGGTTCTTTAGTTTCATAGTATCCAGTAGTGCGGCAGACTGCTCATCTCTTACAGAAACATATTCACAGCGCTGAAACACAGAACGGATCATAGGATAAAATATCTTCCGTTGTACTGGACCAATGCCCTGAGCATATACAAACGTCGGCTTTCCAGCCCATTGGGCCAGTTTCAGAATCGCCAGATAATACGGAATACTTTTAGGGCTTGTTGCATCCTGGAGCAGACTCCCGCCGCCACTTATTAGCCCATCGCTGTTTTTAATCGCTCTACGAACTTCCCCCAAACTCATCCGCGGTACAGCTTCTACTCCGTACATTTTCTGTGTCCAAGCAGGGTCAGAAGATAGAACAACAGGCTTGACCGTGATACCCGCCTGACGGCTCTCCTCCTCTAAAGCTGTCAAAATCGACTTGAGCACCGCCTCATCCCCACTATTGTGAAAGCCGTAATAACCCGAGATGATTATCGTTTGAGCTGTGGTGACCATTTCTTCCAACACCCTTCCAGCACTTGCCACACGACAATTGCGATGATTCCCAGCACCAGACCGAAGCCCAATCCTAACAGCCCGCGACTAAGCGACAGTGCCGCTGGAGAGTGAATGTGAGCAAAGGTATCCACCATAGAGGCTTGACCAATAGCAGCTATAATCAGCAAATAGATTGCTTTGCGATATTTCAAACTCAAGAACGCTCCTGCAATAAACAGTGGGTGAGCCATCAAAAATTCCTTATTGCGTGGACGTACACCAAACGCATTTTCAAGGAAGTTCCGGAATGCCAGCTCCGTATTCGACACTGTGCCCGCATTTCCAGTACGAGTCAAATAGTAATAACCTGCGGCTGCGATAACAGCCAGTGCGATCACCCACAATACAGTAATCGGCGTACGTAGCAGCTTGGAAATTTCCTCTCGTATAGAAACGCCACGATAAAAGAAAATATATATCGCTGCCAAGAAGATCGGCAGAATGTGAAGCAAGCTTACACCTCTGAATTGGTTCAGCACAAGGCTGTAAGCAATATTATTCAACAGAGCAATAACAAATGGTACTGCAGCCAGCGACAAAATCGCTGTCCGTACGTACAGTATAAGCGTTTGAATCAAACGCTGACCTGCAGAAAGTTCAGACCCCTGTTCACGTTTAATTCTAATCGTGTGCACAGCAATGATCATTGCAACCGTTGGTCCGCTAATCGCCGCGAGTAGGGCTAGACCTTGCTCCATCAAGCTGGAGTTCAAAACATAAAGTCCTGCTGAACCTACCAAACCGAGTGCAAATGCCAGCAAAGTCAATGCCGGGACGAAATAGGACACCATAATGGAGAAGAATGCCAGTGCACCTAGTACGACAATCATTTTCAGATAGCGCTGAATGGACGAATCGACTACTTGGAATGGTTCAGCCTGTCCGAGTTCAAACCCCTTTTTCTCCATCCGTTGTACAGCGTTACCCGGCTTGTCCAAGCTGTGGATCAGGTTATCTACCGAATCCTTCACCTTGGCTTCAGCAATACTACGGCTAGGCGCGGTATTCAGATACAACATGCGAATATTACGATCCTTGGTAGCCAGAGCAAAACGATCGGCCAACGTTTCCACATCCAGCGTTGCATCTTTATCGCTCAATGAGTATAAACGCACAACGTTATAGTGGATATCGTAAGCGAGCTTATTGAAGCCTGCTTGCGGTTTTTTTAAGTTTTCGATAGCAGCTAGGCCAATATCGTATTTGTTCAGCAATTTAGCAAATGCCGCTAAGCTATGCTCTTTCTCGTTATCGGTGAAGCCTTTGACTGAATCACCTTCAAACAAAATGCGTTTTACACCATTCTGCTGAAAGGAAGCAAGCATCTCTTCTGTCAACTCCTGGTTGTAAGGAAGACTGTCGCTCATCCGTGGAACAATAAAAAATCCTTTGCTCCGAAGCTGCTTCATCGCAATCGGGTCAGGCTGCATGGGCTTGAGGTACGCATCCTCTGGAGATGTTTCCACAACTAACCCTTCCTGTCCCTGATAAGTCCAAGGTTTTACATTTATGTCCAGGCTTGTAAACGTACGTAAAATTAACGGCTTTAATGCCTCCGCATTTTCTTTGTCAGCAAAAACAATATACGTAAAATTCTCATTTGCAGGTGAAAGCCGTTTTTCCATATCGGCAACGTTCTGAGTCGTATAGGTTACGACACGGCCCGCTTTACGAAAATCATCCAACGTACTTTCATACATCGCCATGCTGTTCACACCCGCCTGCTGTAAGCGGTCAAGCTGCTCATTCAGATAGTCCTGCGGATGAGCCTGATACGAGGCTGCCTCCGTCAAATCCCGATAATCGAATACAATCTCTACTTTTTTACTCGAGGATTCTGTCTTCACACGATCGGCGATGACTGGAATGGAAGCCAGCAAGCCGACAGCCACCAAAATCCATAACCATTTTCGAGAAGCCGTATTCCAATACTGCCATTTCTGATACACCAAAGAACCTCCTTAATATTCGGGATTTTGCAAAATTCAATGCTGCCCACCTTGTCGTACTCAGCCTTTTGGTAGGTCACTCATTGAATTTTGCAAAATCCTCCGCTGCCGGAATAAGCCTATTTTCCCCAAAGCCTCTTCCAGGTTATTCTGCAATACAGAAATGACCTCCACGGCGTACTGCCCTTTGCCGTGAGAGGTCACCGATTACTATATCTTATCCAATTACCTTAACCTATTCTATTATAAAGGGATTTTTCTCAAGCGTCTACGCGAGACATAACAGCATCGACCAGGTGGCTGATTCTTTGCTCCGCGTCTGATAGCGAGGAACCGCGTACCGCAAAGTATACTTTGATTTTCGGCTCTGTTCCCGAAGGGCGCAGGCAAAACCACGAACCGTCCTCCAGTAAGAATTTGAGTACATTTTCCTGTGGAAGACCGTCCAGACCTTGTGAGTAGTCCAGTACCTTATCTACCTTCACGCCTGCAATCTCTTGAGGCGCGTTGCTACGCCAATCGGTCATTTTGCCCTGAATCTGTGCCACTCCATCCTTACCCTTAAGAGTACGAGACTCCAGCTTCTCAAGGAAGTAGCCAAACTGCTCGTACAGCTCTTGTAAAACATCATAGAGCGTCTTACCTTGTGTGCTGTAATAAGCAGCAGCTTCAGCGATCAGCATAGCCGCCAAGACAGCATCCTTATCGCGAGCATAATTACCTGCCAAATAACCATAGCTCTCTTCATAGCCAAACAAGTAGGTGTACTCGCCAGTTTGGTCAAACTGGTTCATTTTCTCGCCAATATACTTGAAGCCAGTTAGCGTGTTAAACACGGTTGCTCCAAAATGTTCAGCAATGACTGCACCCATTTCGCTGGTTACGATGGTTTTGATAACAGCCCCATTATTCGGAAGCTTGCCTGTTTCTTTCAGCTGATTCAACAAGTAGTAAACCATGATCGCACCAGACTGATTACCGGACAATACTACATATTCGCCATCACGGTTTTTCACAACTGCACCCATACGGTCAGCATCAGGGTCTGTTCCGATCAACAGATCTGCACCAATTTTCTCACCCAGCGCAATTGCCAGTTTAAACGCATCGCGTTCTTCTGGGTTTGGCGACTTAACAGTCGAAAATTCAGCATCTGGCAGCTCTTGCTCAGGCACAATATGCACCTGTTCAAAACCGATTTTCTCCAGTACGCGACGAACCGGTACATTTCCAGTGCCATGGAGAGGCGTAAACACAACTTTGAAATTTTTGCCTGGTCCGGCTGCAATCAGCTCACGGTTCACACTCACACTGGCTACCGTATCTACAAACGCTTCATCTTCCTCTTCTCGAAGCCAAACCAACAATCCCTGTGCCTCTGCTTCCTCACGTGTCAGACTGCGAATGTCAGCAAAAGAAGGAACCTCACGGATATAACTAATTACCTGTTCAGCCTGATCAGGAACAAGCTGACCCCCTTCATCGTTGTATACCTTGTATCCATTATACTCAGGAGGATTGTGACTGGCTGTTACAACGATCCCTCCACTGGCTCCCAAATGACGTACACTAAACGAAAGCTGTGGCGTTGGACGCAAGGAAGGGAACAATTTAGCCACGATACCATTGCCCGCCAGCACCAAAGCTGCATCCAGTGCAAACTCTGGTGAAAAATGACGCGAATCATGCGCAATGACAACCGAAGGTTTGCCTTCTTTACCAGCATGCTGTTCTAAAATATAGCGAGCCAGACCTTGAGTCGCACGTCCAATGACGTAACGGTTCATCCGGTTACTCCCTGCTCCGATCACTCCACGCAGACCGCCTGTGCCAAATTCCAGCTCTTTGTAAAAGCGATCCTCCAGTTCCTGCTCGTTGCCTTCCAATGCGCGCAACTCCTGTTTGGTTTCTTCATCAATATAAGGGTCTTGCAGCCAGCTCTCAATGCCTTCTAATGCTTTTTTACTCAACTGCGTCATACGGAATTTCCCCTCTCCATTTTTGGTTTATCAAAACAGGATTTCTATGTACACTTGCACTCGGTTCAGACCTCGTGCTTATGTCGGCAGAGCTTTATTTATTGGGGAGGGTCAGATAGAGCAAACATAATTTCGCCCTCAGCTACTACCGTATCGCCTACTTTAGCCGTAGCTTTCCCTTTGCCAAATGCGCCTTTGGAACGAGTGATTTCCACTTCAAGCGTTAACGTATCACCAGGAACCACCTGTCCTCGGAAACGGAAACCATCCAATCCTGCCAAGAACCCGATTTTGCCACGATTGCTCTCTAGGTGCAGTAATGCGACTGCCCCAACTTGAGCCAGTGCTTCGGTAATCAACACACCAGGCATAACGGGATACCCCGGAAAATGTCCAATGAAATGAGGCTCATTCATCGTTACATTTTTAATGCCTACTGCTCTTTTCCCTTCCTCCAGCTCAATAATACGATCCACCAATAAAAATGGCGCTCGATGTGGGATAATCTCCTGAATTTGATTAACATCCAATTGCAATTTGTCCATTTACCTTAATAACTCCTCCCGCTTGCAGGTCTGACTCTGTATCAATCATGAGTTACTGCAAGCATAATATTACCCCGCCTACGCTGTATAAAAACAGCTCTTGGCGGCAACAATGTTAGATATCCTTCACCTACTGCAGAAGTGGAGGTTGAGATAAGGGGCTTTTTCCGCCGGTTATGCAACCTGAGGCGCGAAGAAGCCCTTTTGCCCGTGCTTGGTTTTACCCCGCAGTGTTATAAACTTCCCCATCATTATACAGTTATCAGATGCAAAAAGAAAATTACGCGGAAGTACCATATTGGGTGCTCCTATTATGGGGGTGAAGCGAAGTTTGACTTGAGCCAAGGGGGGGGAGGGCTACGTGATTTTTTTGATCTTCCGATCGCTGTTGCCCCTTAATTTTTTCATTTTATAAAACCTGCAAGGTTAAAATTTAGGGGCAAAGGCGAACGCTATCGCTTCTCCAGATTCAAATAAACCCCTCCGCCAAGTTACTTTTGGCCCAAAAGGAAAGCTCGCTTCAATAATGCTCGCTTGTCGCGAAAGACGAAACAAAACCGAAGGCCTCTACGATGATCTTCATTGGCCGCAATCCATGCGTGCCTGCCGTTGCAGACATAACAAAACCCTGCGCCACTGGCACAGGGTTTTGTTATTCTATACTTCCCACACAAATTGCGGGTGGCTTATTTTAATAAGAGTGGCCCCGATGGCGGGTAGCCAGCGGAGCGGGCAGAATTGTTCTGAAGAAGCGCAGCGTTTGCCTTTATCCCCGGATTCAAACATCGAATGTTTTAAAATCAAATGAATCTGGGGATAACAGCAATCGGAAGAACAATCTGCACGTGAAGCGACCTTTTCTCGCCCACCACTCATTTAAAGTAAACTAAGGCGCAAATATAAGATCAATGACATGCTGCCAGGTTCTCCATTCAAATACGCCTGACAACCCTTGCTTACCTACAATTACATATCCTGCAATTAAGCCGCCTAACAGCGATAACAGGAGCAGCAACGGAACTATGAAATAACGAGCAGTACGCCAGCGGGACTTCGTCTTTACAGGCACCGGACGGGAATCAGATTGTTCTTCTTTCATCACCAAATCCTTAAGCCCTCAGATTGTTGGCCATGTTCATCATCGTATCGCTAGAAGTTAATGCCCGTGCCGCCATTTGATACATCCGCTGAACTTGCATCATATCCGTCATTTCGCCCGCTAAATCCACATTAGATTCCTCGAGATAACCGGAACGCACAGATACGTCCGCTGGAACAGCACCTGCCACACCTGCAGCTCCGAATACATTTGCCTCTGTTACACCATTCAACAACACGAACAGGTTATCATCCCGCTGTTCCAGTCCTTCTGGACGCTGTACATCCATTAGCTTGATTCTCTGACCAACTGTCGGAATCCCAGTTCCATTAGCACGAATCAGCAATTCGCCATCCGAGTTAATAGCCACCTTGGAACCCGCTGGAGCAGTCACAGGAACATCATTGTTATCTAGCACGGAGTAGCCTTCAGCAGTGGTCAACATCATCGTCGCACTATCACTCGGATCAGGAATAAAATGAAAGCTACCATCACGGGTCCAAGCTTTTTGCCCATTTCCCTGAACTTCAAACATGGCATTACCCTGGATCGCCAGATCAGTAGGAAGTCCCGTCTCCTTGAGCGGACCTTGCTCCATATTTTTCATGATTGCAGCCGTTTTAACTCCGTAGCCCAAATTATAACCGAGCGGCATGGCCCGTCCATTTTGGAGATACGTTGAAGGCTGTTGTTTCACATTGGCCAATACATCTTCAAAGGAACCCTGTTTACTCTTATAACCAACTGTATTGACATTGGCAATATTATCGGCAATTAAATCCAAACGCTGCTGCACACTGGCCATAGATACCATTGCACCAATCATGGAGTTGTTCATCACTTACCCCCTGTTATACACGGCCTACTTCATTAACGGCCTTGTCCAAGCTTTTATCATAAAATTGAATTACCTTCTGATTCGCTTCGTACGCTCTTAACGCAGCCATCATATCCACCATTGACTGTGAAGCATCTACATTAGATACCTCCAGGTAACCTTGACGAACGGATACAGCATCATTAGCGGTCATCATTCTAGCTGTAGCACCATCAGTATCATTCAGGCGGAAATTCCCATTACCCTCACGAACGAGCTGATACGGACGATCAATGACACTAATACCGAGCGTCGTCCCCAACGTCTGGTTGGACTGGCTATCTACCAATTCGCCCCGCTCATTTACTTTAAGCGCTGAGACAGCCCCGGTCAATTGAATTGGTTTTCCATTCGTATCCAGCACCGCTGAGCCAGTCGATGAAAGCAATGCTCCCGCTCCATTTACTTGAAAATGCCCGTCACGTGTATAACGAACATTACCATTACTGTCCCGCACCGAAAAAAACGCTTCTGGACGGTAGGTGACTTCACCGTTAGCATTGATGAATTTTCCCGCCTGATCAAAAGCCATAGGTTGACCAGTAGCTGGGTCGTTCACATTAATATTGGACTGTATCGCAAAATCCGTCGCTTGTCCACTGTCCTTTAATGCTCCCTGAATGTAAGGGGAGAGGCTTTCCTCAGCAAAAACGCCAGTATTGAGCTTGCCGACCGTACGGTCCGGGTTATCAGGGTTACCACCCGTCATGGAAATAAGCATTTCGGGGAAAGAACGCTGAACACTGTTCTCCTGTTTGTATCCCGTCGTATTCATATTAGCAATATTTTGCGTCACGGTGTCATGGCGTCGTTGTTGTGTCATCAATCCGGCGGCCGCAGTATATAAACCTCTCAACATGTAACGTGCACCCCAATCCTATACTCTGCTAAAATCATATGCTCGCGCGGAGGCACGAAGGCCAAAATGCTAGGCAACCTGCCTGACCGCACACGAGTCTCTTATAGTCACTATCGGCAGATTAGAACTTTTTCTTAACCACATGATCCAAATTATCTAGCATAATTCCTGTACCTTTAACAACACAATGCATCGGATCTTCGGCAACCAGTACGGGAACGCGCAGTTCTTCAGCAAGTAGCTCGTCCAATCCGCTAAGCAAGGCACCGCCACCAGTCAAAATAACACCACGGTCAATAATATCAGCTGACAGTTCCGGTGGGGTCTGCTCCAATACAAACTTGGCCGCAGCAACAATCGCTGACACAGGATCTCTAAGTGCATCCTGCACTTCATCTGCAGATATACTTAACGTTTTGGGCAATCCGGATACCATATCCCGTCCACGGATGTCCATCTCTGCACGACGTCCACTCGGATGCACAGTTCCGATAGCAATCTTGATATCTTCAGCCGTACGTTCTCCGATCAGAAGCTTGTACTTCGTTTTTACATATTTCATGATGGCTGTATCAAATTTGTCCCCTGCCATTTTAATGGAAGAAGCTGTTACGACATCCCCCATAGAGAGGACTGCAACGTCAGTCGTTCCGCCACCAATATCCACTACCATGTTGCCGCTAGGCTCAAAAATATCCATTCCTGCTCCAATGGCAGCCGCTTTTGGCTCTTCCTCCAAAAATACTTCCTTGGCCCCGCTACGTTCCGCCGCTTCACGAATCGCTTTTTGCTCCACTGAGGTAATGTTCGTTGGCGCACAAATTAGAATACGAGGGTGGCTGTACCAGCTTTTCCCCCCCACCCGATTGATAAAATATTTTAACATCGCTTCTGTTACTTCAAAATCGGCGATGACACCATCACGTAATGGACGGATGGCTATGATATTACCAGGAGTACGTCCCACCATACGGCGCGCTTCCTCTCCGACAGCCAGGACTCTTTTTGTATCGCTTTCTATCGCGACAACGGAAGGTTCGTCAAGAACAACCCCCTTCCCTTTGACGTGGATAAGCACGTTGGCCGTACCGAGGTCGATACCGATATCATTACTGAACATATTAAAAAGGCCCCCAAAGTGATATTTTAAAAAGCTAAGATTCGACAAGAAGCGGCAAATATATGTATAAACCTACGGTTACATGTCATTTTTCGTCTTGTACCATCTTTTAACATATCATACTTCAGGGGGTTGATTCAATGGCTTTGCCAGCCAATTCACTATATATTTTTAGGACTTGCCGGAAACGAGAATCTCCCTTCGTTTGCCACTCGTTTTTTTGTACTTAATTTTCGTGGCTTCTCCCCCCCGCAGATGGCGGATGGATTTATGGTATTCAAGAATGTGCTTCACCTGATCGGCAAGATCCGGGTTGATTTCAGGCAGCCGTTCGGTCAGATCTTTATGCACCGTGCTCTTGGAGACACCAAATTCCTTGGCAATCGTACGGACCGTATTCCTTGTTTCCACGATACAGCGACCGATTTTGATGGTCCGTTCCTTGATGTAATCGTGCACGCTCCCGCCTCCCTACTGTGGATAGTTTGGTACATTATATGAGGAGCGTGCCTATATATTCGCGGTTTGGCGGGAAGACATGCTTCGGAAGGCCTATTTATTTGGCAAAAGCAGCTTATGTTTACCTTATGCACAAAAACTACACAAGAAAAAAGCAGGGAATATGGATTCCCCGCTTTGCATGCAAAGCCATGACCAGATTTATTTTTTAGGAAGCAGACCTGCTGGATTCACAGGCTTGTCATCCTGATACACTTCAAAATGCAAATGTGTTTTCAAATCCTTTTCAAGCTCGTTACGACCCGCTGAAGCAATCACATCGTTTTGTTTCACTTGATCGCCTTCTTTTACTTTCAGATCACTCAAGCTTTGGTACACCGTTTTGAGATTATTATCATGCGTAATTTCTACGACATTACCTACCAGCGGATGTTGTTCCACACGAGATACTTTGCCACTCAGGGCGGCTCTTACTTCAAACGCCTGATCGTCAGTCCGGGAAAGATCAATCCCAGTGTTAGCGGTAAATGTTTTATCGTACTCTACCATAGCTGCCGCCTGCTCATCAGCGGTCGCGTTCTCATCAAAGAACGGCTTTACGACCTGTACTGCGCCAGCATCTGCCACTGGCCATGCGATATTTTCCGACTGGGCAACGACTTCCACGCTTTCTGGCTGTTGTCCGTTAACATCGGTATTCACTGCACTTGTGCTTTGTACCGATGGACTAGCTGGGTCAGGTTTGAAAGACTTCTGGCTGGCATCCTGATAGACCCACACTAAAGTTAGTATAATGGCTGCTGCGGCAATGTAGGCTGCCGGGTATGCCCACCTTTTGGACAACAGCTTTTTCCACGAAGACGGCCGTGAAGCTCTTCCACCCTGAAAGGTTTTGGGTGTTTCTTCATGGTTTTGGTTCTGGTTTTTATTTTGTTCATTCATTTGCTCATCACCTCAGTAACCAGTGTTACCGGGTGCAACTCTTTTATACTTCAAAGTTTCGAAATATTTACTAACTTAGAATACGAGAGGCTTGCGCAAAAGAAATGCCAGTATAATAGTGAAGGAGTATTTGAGTGGCAGTATGACCTTCTTTGGCCATTCCATTGGCTCCCCACTGACTCATACCAACACCATGACCATAGCCATAGGTTGTTATAGCAATCCGGTCCCCTTCAGCCTTCCACGTAAACTCAGCCGAACGCAACCCCAGTTTGTTACGGATCTCCGGTCCCGTAAAGATTGAGCCACCAACTTCAATCTTCTTGATGCGATGTCCTTCTGTCTTGGAGAGTATACGAATCTCTGGCATACTTCCTCCTCCAGTAGAGGCGGCAATTGCAGTACGACTTAACCCCAATCTATCGAACACGCTTTGACGACTCAGTGTGACGGTTTCTGAATAACGCGGGGCCAACTGCTTGTCCCATGGACTTGATACGCTTCGTAAATAGGGCACTGCCTTCGCCCACACATCCTCTGAATTTTCGGTGTAGCCATTGCTAGTAGAAAAAAAAGATGCCGTAATGGGCTTGCCTTCATATACCATGATCGTATCCTTGGTGTCTCGTACGGCCTGCTGAATTTTAGCCAGCTCTGCGGATTTACCAGAATGCCCCCATTCTCTAGTAAGTTTAGCTTTGGAGATATAAGCCTGATGTTTAACAGTATCCGTCACATCTGCTCCCGCAGGGGCACCGCTAGTGTCATCAGCCAGCAAGCGCCGGGCAATGAAGGTACGCGCGGCTATGGCCTGCGCTTTCAGTGCCTCCCCCTCAAAGCTGGGCGGCATTTCGGCAGCTACTACGCCGACAATGTATTGCTCCAGCGGTAACGTCTCCGTGCGACCGGTGGACGTGACATACACACGCACGTCTGGCTCTGCCGCCACCGGTACGCTACGCGTTGGCGCAGCGGGCACCGCTGGCATCGGCGGGACGCCCGGTAAGCGCGTGACGGGCGTCTCACCCTTTGCCGTCACGCTAGGCGCAGCCGGTACTGCCGTGCGGCTGCTTGGCGGCACCGGCTGCGCCGTCTGGCGAGGCCACGCCATTAGCGCGGGCACAGCCATGGCAAGCACCAGCACCCCTGCCATGGCGGCGAATGGCAGCCATGGGCGGCGGCTGCCCCAGCGTGGGGCACGCCCGGCGGAAGGACGCAGGTGCGGCAGCGGGCTTGCAGCGCGTGTGTCATGGGCCGCTACTCCAGCGATAGGCAGAGCCGTATCAACAGAGTTCACAGCGGAAGGCACGGCTGTTGTACCCCGATTGGGCTTGACGCCAGTCGGCAATGTACCTCTTGCGTCCGGCTGCTGTTGCATAAGCTTATTTTTCTGTAACAAGGTAGCTATAGAGCCAGTGTCTTCCTCCGCAAATAAAGCCTGGCGATGTTCCTTAGGATGATGAATGGGTATACGGATGCGAACCTGCGAATCTTTCATAGGCTGAAACCTCCATCAAAGGGCTAAGTGTCCGGCTGGAAGTATAGATATACTCCAGCAGATATTTTCAATCATATGAAGTCGTCCACTTTGATAGAACCATTTTAAGAGAACTGAAAGAATGAAAAAGACTGGCTATAAACAATAAAAAGAACCAGTCCTTTCGGACTTGGTTCTTCGTTGTTTAAGAATATACTTATGCAACATGAAGCTACATGCGTTAAAGCTTAGGCGAGGGAAGGCTGAATCTTCTTAAACAGATTCCCAGACGCCTCTTCCGGCATTACGCGCTCTGTACTGGGTGAATGATCCAGTTTGGACTCTTCCACGGTCACTCTGTAAATGTCCGCTCCCAATCCGGTCAGCTTCTCAGCCAAATGAACGTAACCACGATCGATGTGATGTACGCCGGATACCTCCGTTGTACCTTCTGCAATGAGTCCGGTCAGAATCAACGCAGCACCTGCACGCAAATCTGTAGAGGTTACTTTCGCACCTGTCAGCTTAGCATTACCCGTTACAATGGCAGAACGGCCTTCGACCTTAATCTCCGCATTCATGAGATGAAATTCATCCACATGCATGAAACGATTTTCAAACACGGTTTCCGTAATAATGCTCGTTCCTTCAGCGGCAAGCTGAAGTGCCATCATCTGTGACTGCATATCGGTAGGAAAACCTGGATAAGGCAACGTTTTAACATCAACGGCTTTTAACGGCTTATCTGCAATGACACGAATTCCGTTCTCATCAGGTTGAATGGTTACACCCATTTCTTCCATCTTGGAAATAACCGGACCCAAATGATCGGATATTGCGCCTTCTACATATACGTTCCCGCCTGTGATCGCAGCAGCAACCATATAAGTACCTGCTTCTACCCGGTCGGGAATGACGGTATGTTTTACACCATGCAGCTTCTCAACGCCTTCAATACGAATAACGCCCGTGCCCGCACCACGTACTTTGGCACCCATTCCATTCAGGAAATTTGCGAGATCAACAATCTCAGGTTCCTTAGCAGCATTCTCGATGGTAGTTACGCCCTCAGCAAGAGTAGCGGCCATCATAATATTCTCGGTTGCCCCTACGCTGGCTACATCCAAATAAACTTTAGCTCCACGCAGACGCCCGTTACTTTTAGCTTCAATAAAACCTTGGCCCAGGCTAATTTCCGCGCCCAATGCCTCAAAACCCTTCAAATGCTGATCAATGGGTCGCGTTCCGATTGCGCATCCGCCTGGAAGCGAGATTCTTGTACGTCCCAAACGCGTAAGCAACGGTCCCATAACCAAGAATGAAGCGCGCATTTTCCTAACCCACTCGTAAGGGGCTTCACAGGAAATTATCTTCCGCGCGTCAACACGAATGACCTCATCTTGGTATGTAACGCCTGCTCCTAAGGACTCCAGCACTTTGTTAATGGTCATCACATCGTCTAGAGGAGGTGCATCAATAATGACACTTTCTCCTTCTTCTCCTAGCAGAGAAGCGGCGATGATCGGCAGAACTGAGTTTTTGGCTCCGCTGACTTTGACACTCCCGGTCAATCTGTTGCCACCGCGGACGATAAATTTGCTCATCTATGGTTCCCTCCGCGCGTCATTTCTCTTTTCCATTCTGGAAAAAAAGAACATATTCCGCTATTTTCATGCCTTGCTTTTTCATTACATAAAAAAACAAGATTTTACTAATACCCTAACTGCCATCATACCACTGATTAAAACAAGTATACAAGCGTTTTTTTGTACTTGACGACCATTGTACTCTAACTGATTCAGCCAGCTATACATGTATGGTTCTTTTGTTTACCATTGTTAACAATATGACGCGATGTTATTCGACAATTCCCGCAGAGACACAGTCATAAGGTCATATAACCCGCCTACTTCATGTTAAAACAAATTCTAGAGCATCTGGCTCCAAGAGATGTAGCTCAACAGGAACCCCGAAACCAACTGTCCCAAAATAATAGCAAGAAACAAGTGCAGCAATCTGCCCTGCGGTCCTTTGGGTTGTCGGATTAACAAATCCAGCTTTAAGCTCTGTAAAGCCCACCAAGCTAATGCTATACAGAGGAGCGATACGATCATAGAGATCAGCGCGGTCATACTCGCCGATTGACTTAGCTGTTCAGCCAATTGCTGTTTCCCGTTCAACCATAATTCCCCCCATCTGCGTCACAGACTTCTTTATAATACTCGGCGAACGCCTAATATGCCAGTGCTATTTCTGTTTTTAGGACATTTATTTCGACAAAATGTGATTAATCACTTCTGTTTCGTGAATTTAAAAGGTACTAAATACCTAGCAGCCAGGCAAGAAATAGGACTGTACATTTGGTAATAACAGCTAAAAAAAGAGTCCGATCACAGTGATCGAAGGAAGCAAGGTTCCTCCTCACCCTCTACCGGACATTTTCTGGCAGAAGTTATGAATTGGTCTCCTTGTCGTTCCATCCGTATACTATGCCGAACCCTTTTAAAATTCCACTTAAACTCCAATATTAATTCTTATTGGTTCTGATGCTTGTAGCATTTAGACGGTTAAGCGCCCGTTGCAGAGCTACTTCCGCCCGATGATGATCTATCTGTTCCTGCTTGCTCTGGAGCCGCAGTTCTGCCCGCTCCCTTGCCGCACGGGCACGCTCCACATCAATTTCTTCGGAACGTTCCGCACTCTCAGCCAAAATGACCACTTTATCCTTGCGGACTTCAAGAAAGCCCCCATTGACCGCGATCACTTCAGTTTGACCACCGATTTTAATGCGTATCGGTGCAATCTTCAAGGGAGTGACCAAGGGAAGGTGTCCGGGCAAAATCCCAAGATCGCCTTCCGAGCCGCGAACACTGATGCTGTTTACCTGTTCTGTATAGACCAGGCGCTCCGGCGTCACAATCTCTAGTAAATACGTGCTCACTTGAATCCCTCCTGGAAGCTGTCCGCAGACAGCTCACTTCGTAAGGCTCGGCTAATCTTTGCCTGTATGTTTACAGCGTTTTAGCTTTTTCAACTGCTTCTTCGATGGCTCCTACAAAAAGGAAGGCCGCTTCTGGAAGGTGGTCATACTTGCCTTCCAAAATTTCTTTGAAGCTTCGTACAGTTTCTTTAACCGGCACATATTTACCCGGGAAGCCGTTAAATGTTTCGGCAACGTGGAAAGGTTGAGAAAGGAAACGCTGGATTTTACGTGCACGTGCTACCAACATTTTATCTTCTTCACTCAGCTCATCCATACCCAGGATGGCAATGATATCCTGAAGCTCATTGTAGCGGGCCAAAATTTGTTTTACCCCTTGCGCTACATTGTAATGCTCTTCACCCACAACGTCTGGAGCCAAAATCCGGGAGCTTGATGCAAGTGGATCAACCGCCGGGTAAATACCCATTTCGGAAATTTTACGTTCCAGATTCGTTGTAGCATCCAAATGGGCAAACGTTGTAGCAGGAGCAGGGTCAGTGTAGTCATCCGCAGGCACGTAGATCGCCTGAATGGAAGTAACGGAACCTTTTTTAGTAGAAGTAATCCGTTCTTGCAATTGACCCATCTCAGTAGCCAGCGTAGGCTGGTAACCTACTGCTGAAGGCATACGTCCCAACAGGGCAGAAACCTCAGAACCCGCTTGGGTAAAGCGGAAAATGTTATCAATAAAGAGCAACACGTCACGGCCTTCTTGGTCACGGAAGTATTCCGCCATCGTCAGACCTGTGAGAGCTACACGCAAACGTGCACCCGGAGGCTCGTTCATTTGTCCGAACACCATCGCTGTTTTGTTGATAACGCCGGAATCTCTCATTTCATGGTACAAGTCATTTCCTTCACGTGTGCGTTCACCTACACCCGCAAATACAGAAATACCACCATGCTCCTGAGCGATATTGTTAATCAATTCTTGAATGGTTACGGTTTTACCTACACCAGCACCACCAAACAATCCGACTTTACCACCTTTGGCATAAGGAGCCAGCAAGTCGATAACTTTAATACCCGTTTCGAGCATCTCTGCTTGAGTTGTCAGCTCATCGAAAGAAGGAGCTTGACGGTGAATTGGGTTTCTAGCCGTTTCACTCATATCAGCACCATTATCAATTGGCGTTCCAAGTACGTTAAATACGCGTCCAAGAGTTGCTTCGCCGACAGGTACTGAAATAGGTGCTCCCAGATCTATGGCTTCAGCTCCACGAACCAAACCATCTGTGGAAGACATGGCAATACAACGCACACGGTTGTCACCTAGATGTTTTGAAGCTTCGAGCGTCAGGTCAATTTTGACTCCGCTCTCCAGCACAGTCCCAATATGAATGGCATTCAGGATTTCCGGAAGTTGTCCACGTTCAAACTCAACGTCGACAACCGGACCCATGATGCTCACTACGCGTCCTTTGTTCATCTTTTGGTTTCCCTCCTACAAGCTTGCACAGCCGCAAATCCGAACCACTCTGATTTGTTTTGCGCCCGCAATTTATCATAATAGTGTAGACTCTGCTATAAAACAGTCGCTATAAGCCTGATTAAGACTGAGCACTTGCTCCTGCAACGATTTCCGTAATTTCCTGGGTAATAGCCGCTTGACGAGCACGGTTATAGGTCAAGGAAAGCTCACCAATTAACTTGGAAGCATTCTTCGTAGCAGATCCCATTGCCGTCATCTTCGCTCCCAGTTCACTAGCTTTACCATCCAGCAAAGCGCCGTAAATGAGCGTTTCCGCGTAACGTGGCAGCAATACTTCCAGCACTCCTTCTGGTGAAGGCTCATACTCATAGTTAATTGAGGATGAAGCTGTAGCTGAATCCGGTGTCGCCATTGGTAACAGACGGTCAACTGTTGGAATTTGAGTCAATGCGTTGACAAAGCGGTTATAGCATAGATAAAGCTCATCAAATTCTTTAAGTTCAAAGCCTTGTACAGCCTTGCTTGCAATCGTTTTGATATCTGCAAAAGCAGGTGTATCCGACAGATCTGTTACCGATTCAGCGATAGGAAATTCACGACGTCTAAAATAATCCCGTCCTTTTCGCCCAATGATGAAAATCACAAATTCATCCTGTGAACGGTGACGTTCAGAAATCGTCTGCGTAACCTGTCGTAAAATATTGGCGTTATAACCACCAGCCAGACCACGATCAGATGTAATGATGAGATAAGCAGTCTTTTTAACCGGACGCGTTTCCAGCATTGGATGCTTGATGTTATTCGCTCCAGAAGCAATGCTACTCACAACTTCCTTAAGCTTTTCCGAGTAAGGACGAGCCGACTCCGCTTTCTCCTGAGCTTTTCTCAGCTTGGATGCAGCGACCATTTCCATCGCTTTCGTGATCTGCTTCGTACTCTGCACACTTTTAATCTGACGTTTAATCTCGCGCATACCTTTTGCCATGATTTCACCACCTTCAAGCTTTGGCAAAGCCAAAGCTAACTTCGTAAGATTCAAATCCAGCCGGGCATATGTTAAAGGGCCTGTTATTGAGGGTAAAACATGCCAAGGAAGCCAAAACCCGGAGGGCACGCTTCCTTAGAACATCTTTCATCATAAACAGGCAAATTCCAATGTATTATACCGACGTGGCGAATGATTTTTTGAATTTCTCGATAGCTGCCTTCAAAGCCGTTTCGTTATCAGCCACCAAGTCTTTCGTGTCGCGGATAGATTGAAGCACGTCCTGATGGTCAGACACCATGAAAGACAGGAAGTCTTTTTCAAAACGTTTTACATCCGCTACAGGGATATCATCAAGGAAGCCTTTTACAGCAGTATACAAGCTCACTACTTGTTGCTCTACAGCAAGCGGTTGGTTAACACCCTGTTTCAGAATTTCCATCATGCGTGCGCCGCGATCCAGACGGGCTTTTGTGGATTTATCCAAGTCGGAACCGAATTGGGAGAACGCTTGAAGCTCACGATATTGAGCAAGATCCAGACGCAGGGAACCTGCTACCTTTTTCATTGCTTTAATCTGAGCTGAACCACCTACACGAGATACGGAAATACCTACGTTGATCGCCGGACGTTGTCCTGCATAGAACAAGTCAGCTTCCAGGAAGATCTGTCCATCTGTGATGGAGATAACGTTGGTTGGAATATATGCAGAAACGTCGGAAGCCTGTGTCTCGATGAACGGCAATGCGGTAAGTGATCCGCCGCCCAACTCATCATTCAGCTTCGCTGCACGTTCCAGCAAGCGAGAGTGAAGATAGAAAACGTCACCCGGATATGCTTCACGGCCCGGTGGACGACGCAGCAACAGGGACAATTCCCGGTAAGCTGACGCTTGTTTAGTCAAGTCATCATAAACAACAAGGACATGCTCGCCTTTGTACATGAAATACTCACCCATAGCGCAGCCAGAGTAAGGAGCAATGTACAGCAATGGTGATGGCTCGGAAGCTGATGCCGTAACGACAATCGTATATTCCAGCGCACCGTGACGACGCAATGTTTCAACAACTTGAGCTACCGTGGATTGTTTTTGACCAATAGCGACATAAATACATTTCATGCCGTTACCTTTTTGGTTCAAAATTGCATCGATTGCGATAGATGTTTTACCTGTTTGACGGTCACCGATGATCAACTCACGTTGACCACGACCAATTGGAACCATCGCATCAATAGCTTTAATCCCCGTCTGCATAGGCTCATGTACCGATTTACGGGCCATAACGCCTGGAGCCTGACTTTCAACCGGACGGAATTCTGTTGTAGCAATCGGTCCTTTACCGTCTACTGGTTGCCCCAATGGGTTAACTACACGTCCAATCATTGCTTCCCCTACAGGGACCTGCATGATCTGGCCTGTACGTTTTACTTGACCACCTTCACGAATGTCGGAGAATTGACCCAAAATAACAACACCGACATTGCTTTCTTCCACGTTGAGCGCCAAGCCCAATACGCCAGTGTCGAATTCAACCAATTCACCGGCCATAACTTTTTCCAGTCCGTAGACGCGGGCAATACCGTCGCCGACTTCAACAACAGTGCCGACTTCAACGACCTCGATATCATTTTTATATTGTTCAATCTGACTTTTAATCAATGAACTGATTTCCTCAGGTTTGATACTCAAGTGTGTTCACCCCTATCTTCTATACTCGTCTGTTAAAGGATTTCTCGAGACGATCCAGCTTGCCGGCCAGACTGCCGTCGTACAATGTATCGCCGATAACCACTTTTAATCCGCCCAGCAGACTCGGGTCCACTATATTTTCCACACGGATTGTTTTATGTTCACGGGCTCCGAATTCCTCGGCTACCGCTGTTTTTTCCTGATCACTTAAAGCATAAGTCGAATACACCTTTGCATGAGCAAGTCCCAGCTTGTATTCCTGAATATCGAGGTATCCGGCAAGGAGAGATTCAAACAAATCTGCTCTACTACGCTGAATCAACAGTTTGATCGTGTTAATTAGCGAGGCAGACAACTTGCCTTCAAAACTGTTAGCCAGAACTTGAAGCTTGACCGCTTCCGTAATGTTAGGAGAATTAATGAATTTACGGATTTCAGCATCCCCCGATACAGCCTCTACAAAAGCACGTAGCTCCTGCTCGGTTTCCATAATGGTCTGTTCCTGCTCTGCCACTTCAAACAAAGCTTTCGCATACCGTTTGGCTACTACCGTATCCCGGCTCATGCTTTGCCTCCTACCTCTTTAAGGTATTGGTCGACAAGCTCTCCCTGGACTTGGTCTTCCTTGATTTCCTTTTGAATCAGTTTGGAAGCAATTTGTACCGAAGCTTTACCCACTTCGCTGCGCAGTTCGGCAACCGCCTTATTACGCTCGCTTGTGATTTCACGAACAGCTTCGTCTTTCAGGCGGACAGCTTCGTCTTTAGCCTGAACAATAATTTGCTCCGCTTGTTTGTTACCTGTTTGTTTTGACTGCTCAATAATGTCGTACGCTTCCTTACGTGCCTGCTGGAGAGCCTGCTTTTGCTCCTCAACATAAGCAGCAGCCTGTTCACGCGTCTGTGCCGCTTCATTCATTTGCTGTAATACAAGCTGACGCCGCTTCTCCATAACGGAAAAGAGAGGTCCGAATGCATAACGCGTCAGTAACCAGTACAAGATCAAAAATGCAATGATTGTGAAAACGATACTTGTCCAATTTAAACTCAATTGAAGTCACTCCTTTCCGGTGAACGTCGGTTCTGGATCTTTCATGTTCAAACGAACAAAGAAGGCGCGGATGGCTGTGCCTTCCCCGCCAAACCTTGCTTCCATTCAATTAAGCACCTGCGTAGAAAATGAATGCCAGAACGACCCCGATGATTGGCAGGGCTTCGACCAGACCTACACCGATAAACATTACCGTTTGCAACGTTGCTTTTGCTTCAGGCTGACGAGCGATACCTTCAACTGTTTTACTTACGATCAGACCGTTACCAATACCAGCGCCCAAAGCGCCCAAACCTACTGCGATTGCAGCTGCGATATATGCCCAAACTCCCATTTTAAAAAATCCTCCTTAGTGATGTGTATTTGTGTGTTACATGTATTTGCAGTTAAGAGCGAAGCGTACTCCTGAACTTAACTTAAAACCAGAAAACGAGCTTGTCTAATGCTCTTCTTCATGCGTGTCAATAGACTGTGAAATATATACAAACGTCAGAATCGTGAAGACGAACGCTTGGATACTGCCGACAAAAATACTGAATCCTTGCCAGACCACGAGTCCCAATACGGAAGCAACCATACCTCCCACACCAAGTGCTGTCATTTTCAGCAGAACACTGATCAAAACTTCGCCGGCAAAAATATTACCGAATAGACGCATACCATGTGTCAACAGTTTTGAGAACTGCTCAATCAAGTTAATTGGCAAAAAGAATGGAAATGGCTGAACGTAATGCTTGAAGTAAGCTTTGGTATTACGGAAAATCCCCAGGAAATGAACCAGGACAAAGATCATCAAAGCCAGTCCAATGGATACCCCTGCATCTGCGGTAGGTGATTTCCACCAGCTGATGCCTACATGGGCAGCTTCTCCCGGGTGAGACGCCTGTGCTTGTTCTAATGCTTCTTTGACCGGAATGATTTCATGTCCAAATACTTGGGCACTTTGCACATTATCGAATTCGGTCACAATCCCGAACGGTAATCCCAGCATATTTCCCACGAAGATGAACATGATCAGCGTCATCCCCAAAGAGAGGAATGGCTTCCCTTTTTTCAAATCCATTGTGCTGGTAATCAGTCCTTGAACGAATTCGACGACCCATTCCATAAAATTTTGCAGCTTGCTTGGATTGTCCACAGACAAATTGCGCGTTGCAGCAAATGCCAGTCCAAATACAATCGCGCAGGTCACAATAAGCATAATAATGACGGACAAGTCAATGTTAAACCCGCCCAATTGGATAATCGGTGATTCATGCAACATGTTTTCTCACCCCTTTCTCAGTTGAGCTATCATTTTTCCTGAAGCGCGAATATGATGCCTATAATTAACAGAAGAAATTGCCCAGTCACCAGGCTTGCCATTACAGCGATCTCATGGAAGTAGGCCGGAAATTCTATCGCCAGCACCACTGCCAAAATTGAGGTCCCTAATCGAAAGCCAAAGCCAATACCATACACTCTCTTCTTTCTTTCACCGGCGGCCGCACTCGCAACCTGTCGAATTTTGTAGGCCATATACAGCACATTTAGACAGCTTACTCCCGTTCCCAGAATGATTCCGTGAGCAATGTCACGATGTTGGGGCATGAAGGCGGAGACCAGGAAACACAGAGCCATAATACCAAGCGCTACGATCCATAACATTTTTTGCATACGGGTCATCTCATTCATGGTTATCCCTCAATACCTTTCCGATCACAAGGGCAATACTTAATGCGCCTACAACCAAGCCTGCGAGAACGCTTACGCCAATCCAAATTCCGGAGCCACCAAGTTTGGCATCGAGCCAATTTCCGGCATAGAAACCACCCAGTGTGCATATCGCCAAATCAATGCCGATCGCGCTCACCAATCCAATTGCCTTGAAGGCATTTCCGGTGTTATTTCGGTTGTTGTTTTGCTTGGAAGGTTTGACCACTTTTCCATGTCACCCCTGCAATTCCAGTCCATTTTACTTAAATATAAGATGCTTTGTCAATTGAGATATTTTAGCGCCCTAAAGTATAAAATCAAACGACAAAGCATCTTAAATTGCTGTATCCCTTGGTAACCGTACAGTTTAACTGTATGCTTGCCTTGTAAAGAATAATTATATCGGACGAACACCTTTTGTGAACATTGTGTGAAATTCTTCAGGACGTTCGGATTGAACGCCATAATGGTGCAAAATCGCATTGACAATTCTTACTGATGCTTTTCCATCGCCGTAAGGATTCGCTGCCTGACTCATAGAATCGTACAACGCGGAATCTGTCAAAAGTGCCTTGGTCCGATTGTACACGTTCTCTTCGTTCGTACCCACCAGTTCCAAGGTGCCCGCTTCAATTCCTTCCGGTCTTTCAGTCGTATCACGCAGCACCAGGACAGGTACTCCGAACGAAGGCGCTTCTTCCTGAAGCCCACCGGAATCCGTAAGGATTAGATGTGTATGTGGGTAAAAATTGTGCAGATCCACGACATCCAGCGGATCAATCAGCTTAATACGCGGATGGTTGCCTAAAATCTCAAATGCAGGTTCCTTCACAGCCGGACTCGGATGAACCGGATAAACAATAGCGATATCCTCAAACTCATCCGCAATTCGCTTAACCGCATTAAAAATCTGACGATGCGGTTCCCCTTGGGATTCCCGGCGATGTGCTGTCATAAGAATCAGGCGTTTGCCCTGAGCCCACTCCAGTACAGGGTGCTCGTAATCCTGGCGAACCGTATACTGAAATACGTCAGTTACTGTATTGCCTGTAACATATATTCGCGATTCAGGCTTGTTTTCCTTCCGCAAATTTCCAGCCGATAAAGAAGTAGGCGAGAAATGCAGATCAGACAGCACGCCTGTGAGCTGACGGTTCATTTCTTCAGGATATGGAGAAAGCTTGTTCCACGTCCGCAAACCCGCTTCCACATGCCCTACTTCAATCTGCTGCATAAAGGCTGCATAGCTGGCGAGGAAAGTCGTCAGTGTATCACCGTGAACCAACACGATATCGGGCTTGGCCTCACGCAATACAGGTTCCAGACCTTGAAGTACCCGCATGGAGATTTCATTCAGTGTCTGGCGATCCTTCATTACGTCCAGATCATAATCAGGGTGAATATTGAAAACTTCCAGAACCTGATCAAGCATCTGGCGATGTTGAGCCGTAACGCATACCACGGACTCGATATGCTCCGGGTGGCGCTGAAGCTCCAAAATAAGAGGAGCCATCTTAATCGCTTCCGGACGCACACCAAAAATTGTCATCACTTTGATTTTGGACATTTTCTGTTGAACCCCTTTTCATAATAAATGTCCGCTCCACAGGTCTTCCATTATTCAGAAAAACGACCTGTCATAACGTCCATAGATTTTGCCGAACCGCCAAAGGCAGTCTACTTGGTTCCGTACAAGCGGTCTCCAGCGTCACCAAGACCTGGAATGATGTATCCATGGTCATCCAGACGCTCGTCCAGTGCAGCGACATAGATATCCACATCAGGATGCGCATCCTGCACAGCTTTGACTCCTTCAGGAGCAGCAATCAGATTCATCATTTTAATTTGAGTGCAGCCTCTCTTTTTCAACACATCAATCGCCGCAATTGCCGAGCCACCCGTTGCAAGCATCGGATCAATCACGATCAATTCGCGCTCAGTTACATCTGTAGGCAGCTTCGTATAGTATTCTACGGGTTGCAGCGTCTCAGGATCGCGGAACAGTCCCACATGGCCTACCTTTGCTGCAGGCAGCAGCTTTACTACGCCATCCAGCATACCCAAGCCTGCACGCAGAATCGGAATAAGACCCAGCATACGTCCTGAAATCACTTTACCTTCTGTCTCAGCAACCGGTGTCTGCACCGTAATGCTTTCCAGCGGGATATCCCGTGTAATTTCATAAGCCATCAATGTTGCTACTTCATCCACCAGCTCGCGGAAATCCTTGGTGTTGGTCCGCACATCGCGGATAAATGTAAGTTTGTGTTGGATCAAAGGGTGATCGCAAACCACCAGTTTCGCCATAATATATTCCCTCCGGTATTATCGTCACGTTCTTTCGCACCAGCATATCGAACTATCCTGAGTCGAAAGGATCTATGTAACCTATTTGTACAAACCAAATAAGCACAGATGCAATGCGTGCCTGTAAATCCTGTTTATTATAACATTCCCTTGATTGATTTAACACCTGCCACCGTAACCTTTTGTCAAGGGAAAGATATGACATGTAAAATAATGAATAGGACCGCTTTACGTGTGACTTTCGTCACATAAAAACACAACAAAAAGGCTCTGACGGCCCTTGACCGCCAAAGCCTGAAGGCTTTATACTTCCTGCCCGAGCTATAGCCTTTGCCTCCTCATGCAGAGGTATTCTTTTATCTATACTTCAAATTGTCCCATGCCCCCTGAAATTGCTGAAGCATTTCATCCTTTGTGATAACCCCTGCAATATAGGCTTGCATACTGCTGCTTAAATCCTGATTCAGCCCCTTCGGAAAGCGTTGGAAGTTCCAACTCCATATCTTGCCTTCCCTCACATGCCGAGATATTTCTGCACCTAGATCGCCTGTCGTCTCGTCGCTGGACGTAATACTTTTGAAGGCGGGAACAAACTTAAACTCCTTGGTGATATAATGCTTGCCTGTTTCTGATGTGACCAACCAATTGAGAAATTCTTTTGCCTCCTGCTTCACAGGCGAATTTTTGTTGACCACCCAGTTCGAGGCTACTCCCACCGCGAGTCTACCTCCTGTGGAGGGATCATTGTCTATAGGCGCAGGCAGAATACCCAAATTCAAGTTAGGATTAATTCCATCTATTTGCGGTTGCGTCCAGTTCCCCTGGTGCATCATAGCAGCCTTACCTGTCGAAAACAGCGTCACTTGTGTATTGTAATCCGTCGTGAGCGGATTGCGGTTCCCATATTTTATAGTCAGGTCAAGCAACTTCACCCACTGATCGAACACCGGGTTACCGGGGATGCGAGCCGTTCCTTTGTTTAAATCCTCAACATAACTTTCCGGGTTCGGCTGTCTGGCAAACGGAATATTGATAAAATGGTTCCCCAGAACCCACCATTCCGCATACCCGTTAGCAAAAGGTATAATCCCTGCCGCTTTCAGTCGCTTGGCCGCTTCCTCCAGTTCATCTATCGTCTGAGGTAGTTTGGTTATGCCCGCTTTTTTGAACAAATCCTTGTTATAAACAAAACCAAATCCTTCTAGGTTCATAGGCTGTCCATAAATCTTACCGTTAACCGTCATCGGCTTACGAGCGAAATCGTCCAGATCCTTTACCCATGGCTGATCCGACAAATCCTCCAAGTACTCCAACCACGTATCGCGGTCCTGGTAGCCCTCATTTGTGAAAATGTCCGGCTGATCGCCTGATGCGAATTTAGCCTTCAACGAAGCACCGTAGTCCGTACCACCACCGACAGATTGGATATCCAACTTGATGCCAGGGTGCGCTTTTTCATATTCTGCCTTCAGCTTATTTAGCGGTTCCGAAATCTCTACTTTGAATTGATAAATGTGTATCGTTTTCGTTTCACTCTGTTGAGCCTTCGTATTTCCGCAACCTGCAAGTGTACATGCGAGCAGCACCATCAAGGAGATGACAAGCAACGCTGTTCTTTTCATCGGATATCCCTCCCTTCAGCCTTTGACCGCACCGGCTGCAATGCCAGAAACGATGTATTTTTGCATCACCAGAAAAAACACAACAATTGGCGTGATCCCCAACACCAGTGCTGGCAGCGCCAAGTCCCATTGCTTGGTGTACTGACCAAACAACATATAGGTTGCAATCGGAATGGTGCGCAGCTCAGGATCATTCAAAATGAGCGAAGGCAACAGATAGTCATTCCATATCCATAAGGTATTCAAAATAAGCACAGTTACGAACATAGGCAGCAGGAGTGGACAAACGATGCGAAAGAACACCCCGTACCGGGATGAACCGTCCACCCTTGCCGCCTGCTCAATCTCAATAGGTACCGTTTTAATAAAGCCATGAAAAAGAAAAACGGATAAAGGCGCCCCAAAACCCAGATAACATAGGATCAGTCCTGGTATACTGTTGTTTAAGCTCAATACGTTGGACACTTCCATAAGCGGCAACATAATCGATTGAAAGGGAACTACCATTGCTGCCACAAGTAAACCGAATAAAAACCGATTAAAAGGAGTGTCATGCCGAACCATCTGGTAAGCGGCCATCGAGCTGATGAGCAGCAAAAGCGCATTACTGACGATCGTGACAATCAGTGAATTCCCCAGTGCTGTGGGAAAGCTTATTTTATTCCAGGCGTTAGCATAGTTTTCAAAACGGAAGGTTGTCGGCCACGAAGCGGAATGGGCCAAAATGTCACCAAAGGATTTAATGGAGTTTACGAGCAAAAAATAGAATGGAACCAGAAAAATTAACCCGATCACAATAAGCAATATTTCAGCAACCCATGTGCCCAAACGGTAGTTTGACGTTTTTTCCATTACATTTCGACCTCCTTTTTCTTCGTGAGACGCACCTGAATGCTGGTAATGATCGCAACGACCACGAAGAAAATCATAGCCTTGGCAGTTCCCAATCCAAGTCGATTATTTGTAAACGCTTCATTATATATGTCCAACGCTACAGACTCTGTCGACTTGAAAGGTCCCCCCTTGGTGAGAGCCAAATTCAATTCAAATACTTTAAAGGACCAGGATATCGCTAGGAACAAGCAGACGGTCACCGCTGGCATAATAAGTGGCACTACAATATGACGCAAAATCTGTCTTCGGCCCGCGCCGTCAATTTGAGCCGATTCAATCAGGGCAGACGGGACATTATTTAACGAAGATATGTAAATAACCATGAGATAACCTGCATATTGCCATACAAACACAATGACAGTTCCCCAAAAAGCAGTTGGCCCATCACCCAGCCACGGCAGTTTAAAAAAGGAAAGCCCTGTTGCCTCCCCTACCGCAGAAAAGCCGCGTACAAATATAAATTGCCAGATGAAGCCGAGCAGCAAGCCGCCAATCATATTGGGCATAAAAAATACAGTTCGCAGTGCATTACGGGTACGCAACGGTTTGGTAAGTGCATAGGCTAGGAAAAAGCCAATCAGGTTCGTCAGAATGACACCACATACGGTAAACCGAACTGTAAACCAGAACGCATTACGGAAATCTGGATCATCCCTAAATATATGAACGTAATTCCCTAGCCCGAGCCATCGGATATTTTCAGATACTCCATCCCAGTTCGTCATGGAATAATACAGCCCCAGCAGGAACGGAATGACCATAATCAAGACGAAAAACAACGCCATCGGTCCCACAAATACGAGCTGCTGCAATAATTGCGCGGATTTTCTTTGACTCAATGTAATCACTCCTTTGTCGTAGATATAAAGGAAAGCGCGCATAAACCTTTACTGTAATCGCTTATTACCCAAAAATGTAAGTTTCGAGTCGTTTGGAAGCAAAAAAAGGCTGTTCTCCTCCGGCTTACGGAAGGAAAACAGCCTATAATATAAAGATTATGATTGTCGATGAATTAGTATTGAGTTCCTGGATAAATCGGGAACTTATCTGTTAACTCGCCAACCGCTTGGCTTGCTTTGGACAATACAGTATCATCTTTCGGGTTTTTAAGGGTTTCAGCAATGATTTTACCGATTTTGACCATAGCCTCTTCATCCATCCCACGAGATGTTGCAGCAGGTGTACCAATACGAATCCCGCTTGTTACGAATGGACTGGTCGGATCAAAAGGAATCGCATTTTTATTGACCGTGATGCCCACGGAATCCAATACATGCTCCGCTTCTTTACCTGTGATATTCAAATTGCGCGTATCCAACAGCATCAGATGGTTATCCGTACCACCGGATACAATGTTAATCCCCTCAGCCAACAGTGTTTCAGCCAGCACCTGTGCGTTGCGGACTACATTTTGCGCATAGGTTTTGAACGATGGCTGGAGCGCTTCACCCAAAGCAACCGCTTTGGACGCGATCACATGCATCAGTGGCCCCCCTTGAGTACCAGGAAAAATAGCTTTATCAATCGCTTGCGCCCATGCTTTGCGAGTCAGAATCAGACCCCCACGCGGACCACGCAGCGTTTTGTGTGTCGTTGTTGTTACAAATTGGGCATGCGGAACTGGACTTGGGTGAATTCCCGCTGCCACAAGACCTGCGATATGTGCCATATCCACCATGAACAAAGCACCTACATCATTGGCAATGGAAGCAAAAGCTTCAAAATCAATAGTACGCGGATATGCACTCGCGCCAGCTACAATCAGACGAGGGCGGTGCTTGAAGGCTGCCTTGCGCACTTCATCGTAGTCGATGCGGAAGTTGTCTTCGCGCACACCATAGGCAGCAAAGTTATACAACAAGCCGGAAGCGTTAACCGGACTTCCGTGTGTTAAATGGCCACCATGCGCCAGATTCATACCCAGTACAGTATCTCCAGGTTTGAGAGCTGCCAGATACACCGCCATGTTGGCTTGTGCTCCAGAGTGAGGCTGCACGTTAGCATGCTCAGCGCCGAACAGTTCTTTTGCTCGGTCACGTGCGATATCCTCAACGATATCTACATGCTCACAGCCACCATAGTAGCGTTTGTTCGGGTAACCTTCAGCATATTTATTCGTCAGCACGGAGCCCATGGCTTCCATTACTGCTTCACTGACAATGTTCTCGGATGCGATTAGCTCGATATTGTGGCGTTGTCGTTTCAGTTCAAGTCCCATTGCTTCCATCACTGCTGGGTCACTTTTACGCAGGTGTTCCATCATGATTGATTACTCCCTCTCCATAGTCAATTGTTGGGTATACAAGCTAACGCCTGCTCCTCTGTTGGGTACCTCATCATCATTGCAAAAACGATTAGTACAAACATGCCGCCATGCCAAATGCTAATCGCAGTTTCCGCCGACTTCTTGCTCCAGACTGTACACCGCCCGTTGTCCGCCAATAAGTGGAGGACGGGTGAACGCCGCTGTCACACGTGCTTCGCCAATCCAGCGAAGGCTTGGGCGAAACGGAACAGCAATCGGTCGCAGATGCATGCCAATCAGCGTTTCGCCGATGTCTATCCCGGCATGAGCCTGCACGTTCGCCGCCAAACACGCGTCGCTCATAGAACGATAGGCGACGGTAGCCATAGAGCCTCCTGCTGTACGAACAGGAACAGCCGCAACCTCCATCAGTCCCAGTCGCTCCAGTACAGCCCGTTCAACGACCAACGCTCGGTTCAAATGCTCACAGCATTGAAACGCTACATCAAAGCCATACTGCCTGCGAACGGACTCTACTCCAGATAACAGTTGTTGAGCCACATCGAGCGCTCCCGCCGTGCCAATTCGACTTCCAGCCACTTCACTTGTGCTAACGCCGATAACCAGCAGGCGACCAGCCCTGAGACTGGCTGCTTCTGCGATTTCCCGCACAACAGAAGTGGTCTGTGCTTCTAGCGAAATCTCATGATCCAATTGTCCCACCATTGGAACCTCCTTTGGTTGAACAGCCTCTCAGAGACTAGGCACGGTCTCATGCCCCAAGTTCAACACACTCTCTCCTGATCACAATCTCACTATATTATAGCCGATGTTTCAGATTTCGAGCAGAAAAAATGGAAGAACCTTTGAAGGAATCAACCCTCAGCTAAACATCTGGCATAACTTGTATATGAAAAAAGAGCAGTCCACACCTATGTGGAATTGCTCTTTTGCCCAGGCGACCGGCCGTATATCCGATGCTCCATCGTGGTTAATCCCACTTTTGTCGCCAGTTACATCGGATTCTCATTTTTCCACCTTATCTTAACGGATTAACCGTCGAAAATCAACAGATTCCGTACAAAATAGATGAGTAAGAGCGATTTTATTCGGAAGAGGCCTTTAGCTTGTCCAGCAGCTTATGCAGCGCCGTGCGGATTTCCGCAGCTGTGACATCGTAGTCTTCTCGCGAACCGCCAAACGGATCTGAAATATCAAAGCCCGGAATCCGTTGGTGTAATTCAATCATTCGTTCACGCTCCTGCGCCGATAGCTCTTGTCCAAGTGAAGCCATCAACTGCTGTGAAGCATATAAACCGTCCAACTCCTGTACATCATTCAACACCGCATCCCGGTTCTCCACATATTCCTTAAGCGTAAATACTTTGCCCGCCGTTTGGGGAAAGCGCTGAATTACGTGCTGTTTATGTCCTTGCGTCAAGGTTAAGATCAGATGTGCCCACCCGGCAAGCCCGTCGCTCAAAGGGGTTGAAGTGATCTGATCGGATATATCGTGATCACGTAGAACCGCCTCTGCATGTCGGGATATCGGCGTGCCTTCCATCGCTGCCACTCCCGCAGAACGCACTTCCAGTTCTAGTCCATGCTCAGCAGCCAACTTACGCAGCATCCCTTCAGCCATTGGACTACGACAGGTATTCCCTGTGCATACAAATAAGATATTCTTCAACGTTTTCACCCCCCGTATGTTAAAAAATATATAAACAGAGGATTACTATAATCCTAATCCCTTACTTTAACCCTGCACTTATTTTACACTGTCTGCGCTAAAATCAAAACATAAACATAAAGCCGAATGCCAGCAAAATGGCACCGCCCACTGCTTCCCCGTAATCTCCTAGATTGCGGCTGACCTTGCGACCCAACAGCAGGCCCAACATCGCCATTGCTCCCCCGCAAAAACCAAATGCCAGAACAGACAGCACCAGGTCACTCTGGAACATCCCCAGTGACACTCCTACAGAAAATGAATCCACGCTCACCCCAAGTGCAAACAGCAAAAGACCTAAAGGCGAACGATGATCCAATACCTGTACGCCGTCCCCTTTGAAGGAATTATACACCATATGCCCGCCTAAAAGGATGAGTAGCCCCCCTGCGAAGTAGGTCGTCACATGACCTAATAAAGAACTCATATAATGGCCCGTGAAAATTCCCAGCAATGGCATCAGAATGTGAAAAAAGCCAATAACAGTGCTGATGCGCAGCACGTCTCGCAGGCGTATCCCCTTCATGCCGATCCCTACGCCCAGCGATAACGCATCCATTCCTAGCGCTACCGCCATGATCAGAATCGTTACAACCTGCCCGGCATGGGCAGAGGCTGCCAGCATACTCCATCCCTCCATTATCCGTCTGTTCTTGTACACGTTATGCGGACAAGGGGCAAATCAGTACAAGCATGCACTGAAAGTACCCCATACCGAGAAGAGGAGGGAGGAAAATTTAATATAAGAGGTTGTTCAAAAAGTCGTCTTTCCATAACGAAGCTATTCAAGAAGCGGATTCGACGTCGAATCTTGAATTCAGCCGGGCCTTCCGTTGCTCACGTAGATCTATCTACGCTCCGCTACTCAGTCCCTAGCTTCATCCAGCCTTCTCGGTCCTGAAAAGCCGACTTTTTGAACACGCACTATAAGAGGCTCTGATTCGACAGAAGCTACAAGCGGACGATTCGGTGACCTGCCGCTTTAAGCAGGCGGTTCATAACGGCGTCGCCCAATCCTTTCGGCGGACAGGATTCCGCCAAAATGTAGGTGACGCCGTCCTCGTCGCAGCGACGCAGCACGCCGTACAGGCGTTGCGCTGCCTCATGGAGCGCGTCCAGCTTGCCTAGCGTGTAGACGCGTTCTCCGGCGTAGCCGGCGGTATGCTCGTCGAACGCGAGCACTGCCGTGCGCTCTCCGCGCGCGGAAGCCTCCGCCAGCGCAGCGCGAATCCACCCCGTCACCTCAACGGACGACGGGCCTTGTACCACGCTCAAGCGGCCTCGCGGCGCGTAGTGTGTGTACTTCATGCCCGGCGAGCGCGGCGCCGGGCTGTCGGCATCCTCCCCGGGCGTAGCGGCCAGCGCCGGGTCCAGCACGACGGCGCGAGCAACTGCAGCGAGCTGCTCAGCCGTCACGCCGCCGGGGCGCAGGATGGTGACCGTTCCGTCGTCAGCCGCCTGCACCACCGTGGACTCCAGCCCCACACCTGTGGGGCCTCCGTCTAAAATGCCGCCGATGCGGCCCTCCAGATCCTCCCGCACATGCTGTGCAAGAGTGGGACTGGGTCTTCCCGAACGATTGGCGCTTGGCGCAGCCAACGGACAACCCGCTTCAGCGATCAAGCGCAGCGCTATCGGATGATCTGGCATGCGCACACCAACCGTGTCCAGCCCGGCCGTTACACGCGATGACAGTGCCTGCGGTACCACTGGCAATACGAGAGTCAGCGGTCCCGGCCAGAACATATTCATCAGCGCCCGGGCTGTATCGTTTATTTCTGCTACCATACCCTCTAATTGATCAGCATCAGAAACATGTACAATGAGCGGGTTATCGGAAGGGCGTCCTTTGGCAGCGAATACCGCCTCCACCGCTTTTGTACTACGAGCATCGGCTCCCAGTCCGTACACGGTCTCTGTAGGAAAGGCTACCGTCTCTCCAGCTTGGAGGAGTACAGCAGCCTCGCGTATGCCTTTTTCCGCCGCGATCCGAGTCTGTTCAGCCGAAGTTTCGTCAGAAACACCCCCGTCAGTGTTGTTCACAGGAACCAAACATCTTACATCCCACCATTGGGTATGGGAAGACTTCAATGCCTGCTTCAGCTCGCAATTCCCCTGTTCGTCCAGCTTTTGCTCCGATTTTTCCTTTTGCACAAAATCTCCGCGCAAGTCTTGCATTTGATTCAATTTATCGCTCATATCAGATCATCCCATATCTTATTGTCGTATACAGGCCAGTGATTTCGCTTGATCCTATAAGGCTACTTTGAAAGATCAGTTTATTTGGCTCTGCCATGTGTATATCTATCGTAAGCTCCATTATAGCATATGGGGAAACTTACACTCCTCAACGTTTAGGCAAACAAGCCACTCACCCAGCTGCACAGTCCCGCAAGTGCATCCCACAGAAAAAAACGCACTTCCGGCTCCTTGTCAATGGTATTCGTCCGACTATCTCCATGATCCGTTTTTGCTGATACCGTTTGTGCCGCTGCTTCCCCACTGCCTGCATCAATAAAGCACAGCGGAGGAAACAGCACGCACCACCAATTTTGACCTTTTCCTTGCCCCAGCGTAACCCGTAGCGCTTCATAATTCCCTGCCGGGTAGACAAGACCACCGTACATTTTCGTCGGGAAAGGTACGCTCGCCAGTTCCACCTGATGATCATACGCAATGCCGCGACGAGCCAGTTCCGTACCTACCAAACGATCAATTTCAGGTAAATGAGCATCAATCAATGATCTGGCTTGGTCTAAGCTTTGCGGGTTTTCCAACTCACTCACCCAAGCATTCATCTGCTGCACAATAGCGTCCCGTATTTCGCGTTTAACTAGCTGATCCTCCGGGCGATCCGAGTTGGCCAAAATACGCAGTCGAATGGAGTCGTGTGGAATCACCTCCAGCCCTGTTGTAGTCACTCCTGATGCTAAGGCTCCTCTTGTTCCCATGGTCATAGCAGCATCCGTCTTTTGACCTTCCCAAGACATCATTAATATCGAAATACAAAATAGTATCATTGCAGCTTGCTTTACCCAACTTCTCATCTTCGTCCCCCCAAACCCAAACTCTATCATGTCTATCAGTTTGTCCGGTTTGGGAGAGTCTAAACCTATAAGTCTTGTAAAATATTCATAACCACTTTACAGATTTTCTTCAATACACCCTCGAATCATGCTACACCAAGCTTCAGACCCTCGCCGAGGAATATAAAAAAGCCCAGATTTCACAATCTGGACTCTCGCGTTGCACCGTTTCAACTCACACACAAATACCAATCAGTATCTAGCCACAATCCAACTGTACTAGGCTTTTTTCGCCTTCGTCAAGTTCAATCTGGAAGGCTGTGGCAGATCATCCTCCAGCTCTTGGCCGTGCACCTTAATGCTCATAACCAAGCCGATACTAGCCATGTTAATAAGCAACGAGGTACCACCATAACTTATGAACGGGAGCGTAATCCCCGTAAGCGGCATAATGCCCAGAAACGCACCAATATTCTCAAAAATCTGGTACAGTAACATGGACACAATCCCGACAATAATATACGGTCCGGCGCGATCCCGGCATTCCAGCGAAATCAGGATCATTCGGTGAATCAAAATAAAATATAACAATAACAGCACTGAAGAGCCTACAAAGCCAAATTCCTCCGCTACGACCACAAAAATAGAATCCGCATACGTATAAGGAACACGCCCGGACTGTACCGAGGTTCCTTGCAAAAAGCCCTTGCCCATCATCCCGCCAGAGGCTATCGCCAGCTTGGCATTTTTGGTATGATAAGACGCCTTCGCGGTTGCCTCTTCCGGTACCAACCAAGGGTCCAACCGCTCAACCCAGTGACTACGGCCAATCCCCTTCATAAAGGAATCAATCTCATCGTGAAACGAAATATAAGCTTTGATCCCGCCGCCAACGGCGACTGCAAATACGATGAATCCGATTAACGCATGGGATGCCTTCACATTACCAATCCATAGCATACCAATGACGATGACAATGTAACCGAGCGCATTACCCAAGTCATTTTGTGCCATAACCATGGCAAACGGGACAAAGCTCACCAGAGCCACTGGAAGAACATCCTGAATGAAATACAGCCTGCTCTTGCGCTTTTTGATCAGCATATAAGTCAGAAAAATGATAAGAACCAGCTTGAATACCTCGGCAGGCTGAAGATTCAAGCCACCAATTTTCAGAAAGCCCTGAGAGTTGTTAACCGTCCCACCAAAAAATCCGAGACCCAACAGGAATATTCCGCCTCCATATACGTACAGGGCTTTTTTAATGAATATCCGAAAATCGACCATCGCTAAACCCAAGATCGCCACAAAACCCAATATATAATACCCGATCATCTTTTGATAGTCGTTGCCGTGCTCTGCCAAGTTCGTAGGGCCCCTACCTGCGCTGTATACCGTTATGATACTAATCGCCATGAGCAAAACCAGAATAAAGATAACCGGACCGTCAATTTTTTTCAATTTCTGAAGCATGATTTCCCCCTGAGCCGTTTCTCGGTCATACTCCTCTTATTCTAAAGGAAAGACTCGCAAAAAGAAAATGCACCACTACTCCGAGACGCCTAGGACATGTCGTTCAATCCCTGCAAGGTCAGGAACGATTATAATGTTCTTCCAATGACCTGCCTGTTCCAGCAGGCCAGCCACGTCTCTGGCCTGTCCCATCCCCAGCTCAAACCCGATTAGCCGGGGCGGAGTCTGAAGGAGTCCGAGCTGCTCCAGCATTGCCCGATACGGGCCGAGCCCGTCAGGACCACCATCTAACGCCATCCGTGGCTCGTGGTCGCGGACCTCCGGCTGTAGGCCAGCGATGTCAGCAGCCGGGATGTACGGCGGGTTGGACACGAGAATGTCCACCGTCGTTCCCGCAAATGGCGCCAGCAGATCGCCCTCGCGGAATTCTACGGCTGCGCCGTTCGCAGCAGCGTTATAAGCCGCTACTTTTAACGCGGCAGCCGAAATATCCCCTGCCGCTACGCGCCAGCTCGGTCGCTCAGCCGCCAGCGTCACGGCAATCGCACCGCTGCCCGCGCCGATGTCGAGCGCCTGAGGAGCACCGCTTGGCCACAGCCGATCGCCGTGCTGGAGTATCGCCTCGACGAGCAGTTCTGTCTCGGGGCGCGGAATCAGCACCGACGGCGAAACCGCGAACGGGCGGCCATAAAATTCCTGCCGTCCGATAATATACTGCGCCGGTTCACCCGCAGCTTTGCGGGCTATGATCCGTTCCCACGCCTCCTTGGCGGTGGAAGGGAACGGATCACCCAGAGCGGCGTAAAACGCCGTACCTTCCAATCCGAGCACATGCTCCAGCAACAAACGGGCATTATGCTGGGGCTCCAGAACGCCACAGCTTCCTAAAAAAGAAGAAGCCTCAACCAAGGCTTCTCTGACACTTATGTTCCGTTCCGGCGACATTCGATACACACAATCGCGTTCGTTCCCCAAAACTTAAACCTCTTGTTCCATCAAATCAGCCTGCTCTGCAATCGTGAGCGCCGATACGATTTCTTCGATCTCCCCGTTCATCACCTGGTCCAGCTTATGCATAGTTAGTCCAATACGATGATCCGTTACACGGCTTTGCGGGAAGTTGTAGGTACGGATACGCTCACTGCGGTCTCCAGTACCTACTTTGCTCTTACGCTCGCCTGCATATTTGGCTTCTTCTTCCTGACGCAACATATCCGAAATACGGGCACGCAAAACTTGCAGCGCCTTCTCCTTATTGGAGTTCTGGGATTTTCCGTCCTGACAGGTTGCCATAATACCTGTTGGCATATGCGTTACACGCACCGCCGACTTGGTCGTATTAACGGATTGTCCGCCCGCACCGCTGGAACAGAACGTATCCACGCGAATATCCTTGTCGGAAATTTCAATATCCACTTCTTCTGCCTCAGGCATAACGGATACTGTAGATGTCGATGTATGAATACGTCCACCTGATTCCGTCGTCGGAATCCGCTGTACGCGGTGTGCGCCGCTTTCGAATTTCATTTTGCTGTATGCACCGCGGCCGTTAATCATGAAAATAACCTCTTTAAAGCCCCCGAGATCATTCATGTTCGCGTCCATCAGCTCTACACGCCAGCCTTGGGTATCGGCATAACGGGTGTACATCCGGTACAAATCAGCTGCGAATAGTGCCGCTTCGTCACCACCCGCTGCACCACGAATCTCAATAATAACGTTCTTATCATCATTCGGGTCCTTCGGCAGCAGCAAAATACGGATTTTTTCATCCAGCTCCCGCTTACGAACACTCAGTTCTTCAATCTCCATTTTGACCATTTCACGCATCTCGTCGTCCAGCTTTTCACCCTGCATGGTTTTTGCAGCTTCCAGCTCTTCAACGACATTTTTATATTCGGTATATGCTTCATAAGCAGGCTGTAAATCAGACTGTTCTTTGGAATAATCTCTAAGTTTTTTGCTATCGTTCGCTACATCCGGATCGCAGAGCAGTTCGCTCAGTTTATCGTAGCGGTCCGCCAATGATTGCAATCGGTCCAACAAGCGATTCACCTCTTCAGTTAAATTAATATGAAGCCAGCTTCAATTTCACTGGCTACAGCTCTTTATTATACCAACTAATTCATGAATTAGCTACAAGAAATACTGACTAATTTAGGATTTTGCAAAAATCCACACGACATGTAATTCAATAAAAAAAGTCGCCGCCCTAATATAGGCAGCGACCGCATAATCTAGCACATTTCAGAACACACATACTTGAGACATCGTCTTTTATATATCCGAATCGTGTATTGTACTCTAGAAATTATATATTAAACATTAAAACGGAAATGCATAACGTCTCCGTCCTGCACTACATATTCCTTACCTTCCAGACGAAGCTGACCCCGTTCCTTGGCCCCGTTCATCGAACCAGCAGCGACCAAATCGTTGTAGGATACAACCTCGGCACGAATAAATCCGCGTTCAAAATCCGTATGAATTACGCCCGCAGCACCCGGTGCCTTCGTTCCTTTGTGAATCGTCCAAGCGCGTACTTCCTGCACACCTGCTGTGAAATACGTATACAGGCCCAACAAGCGATATGCTGCTTTAATCAGACGGTTCAATCCGGATTCAGCCAATCCCAGCTCCTCGAGGAACATCGCCTTGTCTTCGCCTTCCAGCTCAGCAATTTCAGATTCTACCTTGGCGCTAATCGGCACCACTTCTGCATTTTCAGCCACGGCAAAATCACGTACCTTTTGCACATATGGATTGCTGTCGGCTTCCGTTACGCCATCTTCGCTAACATTAGCGGCATAGAGTACAGGCTTCATCGTCAGCAAATGAAGATCGCGTACAATCAGCCGTTCTTCATCCGACAATTCTAAGCTACGCGCAGGTTTATCAGCATATAGCGTTTCCTTGATCCGCTCCAGCACTTCAACTTCTTGGGTGTACTGCTTGTTGCCACCCTTCATGTTTTTGCGGGAACGTTCAATACGTTTGTCTACACTTTCGATATCCGCCAGAATCAGTTCCAAATTAATGGTCTGAATGTCGCTGATCGGGTCAATTTTGCCGTCTACATGGGTAATGTTCTCATCTTCAAAGCAACGTACCACATGTACAATCGCATCCACTTCACGAATATGAGCCAGAAACTTGTTACCCAGACCCTCGCCCTTGCTCGCACCGCGCACAAGTCCTGCAATATCAACAAATTCAAAAGCCGTTGGCACCGTTTTATTCGGCACAACCAGTTCGGTCAACTTATCCAACCGCTCGTCCGGTACTTCAACGACGCCTACATTGGGGTCAATCGTACAAAATGGATAGTTTGCGGATTCCGCACCCGCCTGCGTTATTGCGTTAAAAAGTGTTGATTTGCCCACGTTCGGCAAGCCCACAATCCCCGCTTTTAAAGCCATAATCAGAACAACTCCCGTTTATATAAAATATGCGTTATGCCATCCGTTAGTTTACCAACCCACATTATATATGAGAACCTATACACGCGGCAAGCATACGGTTATGGAATTCAGGATTTTACTATATCCCTATTTAGATTTCTTTGCTCATCTGGATATCTGTAATCCGATAGCCCGACTTGCGATATACATGCAAAGCTCGCTCATTATGCCCAAATACATGCAACCCGATGCGGACAGCTCCCAGCCTGCGAGCCTCCTGTTCCAAAGCCTCCATCGCCATCGTACCTAGACCCCTCCCCTGGTATGAATCGTCTACAAGGATATCCAGTAGAAAAGCTTCTTCTCCTTGCACGCCGTCCGTAATATTGAACCAGATGTAGCCAGCTTCCTCCTGACTCTGCCCCCCGTCATCGGAAAACATCAACATATACAGGTGAGCATGAGGTGTGTCTAGTCTCTGTGGCAGGTATTGAGCAAAACTTTCTGCCGCTCGCTCTGGTGCTTCTTCAACCGTCCATGTACCTGCTTGGATTTTCTCATCCGCATAGTCGGCAAGCGAGCGTTGTTCAAATCGATCATATTGCTCCGCATTCATCGGAACCAATGTAATAAGTCCGCTCATCCATTTACCTTCTTTCTTAGTCGAGTCGTATCTTTGAGCCCTTCTATTCCATCTACCCCAATGCCAAACATGACCGTGCGGAGTTCCAGTTCGACCTGCTCCAAACGTGCCTCCAGCGCTTCACTAGAGGCAACCGCAGAACCGAGCAAAGAACGCCCGAAGCCTGCCATGTCAGCTCCCAAAGCAAGCACCTTCGCTGCATTGACACCGTCTCTCAGTCCACCGCTGCCGATCAGAGCACCATGTGGCTGAGCGGCTCTGACTTCCACGATACAATCAGCGGTCGAATTGCCCCAGTCCGCAAACGCCTCCGCCGCCGCGCGACGCACAGGATCAGGGTTACGAAATTTCTCCACTTGGCTCCAGCTTGTCCCGCCTGCACCAGCGACATCAATAAAGGCTGCACCCGCATCATACAGTCTTGATGCCGTCTCGCCATCTATGCCCCAACCTACTTCCTTCACTCCTACAGGCACTGAAAGCTGACGACACAACTCCTCGATACGATTAAGCAGGCCGCTAAAATCCAAATTCCCTTCGGGTTGGAAAATCTCCTGTAATCCGTTCAAATGCAGCACCAACATATCTGCTCCAGCAATGTCTACTGCACGGCGACAATCGTCCACGCCAAATCCGTAGTTCAGCTGCACCGCACCCAGATTGGCAAGGATCGGGATACTGGGTGCCAGACGGCGGACTGCAAAGGTTGGAGCCAATTCTTCCCTTTCCACCGCAGCCCGTACCGAGCCGATGCCCAATGCCCAGCCGCGTCTCTCCGCTGTCTCTGCTAATCGCTCATTAATCGCTCCTGTCTCGGCGCTGCCGCCTGTCATGGAGCTAATAAGCAACGGTGTTCGTACAGCCTGTCCTAAAAAAGTAGTATCCAGGCGAACCTCGTCAAAATGCAACTCCGGCAGAGCGCAGTGCTTAAAGACATACCGCTCCAGCCCGCTGGTGATACCTTGTCCGGCCACATCTTCTTGCAAACAAAGGCGGACGTGCTCAATCTTCCGTTCGCCTGTCCGCGCGGCAGGCAACAAAGAGCCGGATCTGTTAAAGCCGTCAGGTGCTCCTTTTTTATTCTCTGTACTACTCATCTATGTTCCACCTCATCCAAAGTCACTCTGTTTATTGTATCAAGTTCAAGAAGCACAAATAAGACCGTTCCCGAACACGGTAACCGATCTATTTATCGTCTCTTATACAAATATCGTATGCCCTTAAAGTGGTTATTTTAAGATACTCTCATTGTATCATGGATGGGAAAATATATACACGATCGTGAACATTTTTTCTCCCCCATAGATCATGTTCAAAATACGCAATAAACCAGTTATTTCGGAAACTTTACAGAAAAGCCGCCCCTAATTGAGCTGCCGCTTTTCTGCAAAATGTCCAAATTTAAACACAAGAATACCACCGATAATGACCAATACACCGATCAGCTTGTTAATGGTAAACGGAATTTTCTCTAATCCTAGCCATCCTAATGAATCCCACAACAGGGCGGTCCCTAATTGCGCTGTCAATACAATGGAGATCGCATAGGTCGGGCCAAGTCGCTTCATTCCTTGTACCAGACAGAACACAACACCGACACCAATCATGCCACTGAACCAGTACCACGGCTGCATATGCTGTAAAGCAAATGTATTTTTCCCTTCAAAAATAAGACTCCCGAGTAAGGAAGCCAAGAACCCTGTGCCCAGCACCAATGTTGTTGTGGCCCACGATCCTGTCCGTTCATTCACCTTATTATTGAATATCGTTTGCAGACTGACCAAGGCACCTGCGATAACCGCCAATACAATTCCTAATAACATATGTTAACTCTCCCTTGATGATCCTTGATATTCTTCTGTTTTTTACTACATGCTCCTATTACAATGATTCATAAATATTATGTCCTGCCAGTTCACTCAAACCTTTTCTGTCCCGAATGACAATATAGCCTTTTGTCCGTTCAACCCATCCATCTTCAATCATTTTGCGAATAACACGGTTGAGATGTCTATAGCTGGTTCCGATCAAATTCGCCACATCTACCAGACTGGATGCCCGTAATTCCTCATGAAAAGCTGTATTCGATTCGTCAAAAGAAACCGATAGCAGGTAGCTCGCCAGTCTGACTTCCACCGGATACATGAGATTAAAACTGGAAAAGTCGGAGTCCAGGCAAAACTTTCGCGTGACAACATCCAATAGAAATTGCAGCAAAGGAGCATAGTCTTTGCCGTATTTGTTCATCCATTGGTGGTGAATACCGATCACATAGATCGGAGACACTGCCTCTACCGTGTTGATGACGTGACTATTCCGAATATATTCAACATCTCCTATGACCTCGATCGGTGTTTTGAAGCAAAGGATCAGGGTTTTCCCTTCTGTAGAACTGGTATAAATCTTGACCTTGCCCTGCACCAGTATATATAGATGCTCAATGGGATCCCCCTGTAAACAGAGCTTTTCCCCTTGCTCCAAACGATGCAACGACAAATAAGGATGTAGTGGCTCGTAGAGTATGGATTCCAACTCATGCAGCTGCAAAAAATATTTTAGCTGCTCTTGATCCTGAATTTCTCTCATTCCTAAGCTCACCTTCAATCTCTACATTCTAAGCTTTCTTTACAAGTTAAATTTCTATTTTAAAGCTTCAGAATAATTACACCCGCGATCATCATACCAATACCTATAAATTGTGGCAGCTTCATCTTTTGCTTCACTATACCGAACCATCCCTTAATATCTACCAGAAAGGTTAAACACAACTGCGCAATCAACAACGCCGAGATCGTGAACGTAACCCCAATATGTTGGATCGCCGTGACTTCACTAAATATAATAATAGCTGCAAAGGCACCGCCCCAAAGATACATTGGCTTCACCTGTTTCATTTCAGCCACATTGCCATCCCTTGTAAACATCCAGACTAATGCTGCCAAAATAAACCCTATTAGCTGAGTAACAGCAGCAGCCTGCCATGTACCAATATCCTGACTAATCCGTGTATTCGCTACACCTTGTAGCGTAATACACGCTCCTCCCAGAAAAGCAAACAAGATTCCTCTCATAAATCGTTATTCTCCCCATGTAAATGACTTTTCTATATATTAAATTATAGGGCAGACTCTCTATAAAGGACATATGTCCTCAACGAATAGTAAAACATCCTTCATTTCATTCAGTATCCGCGTCAATCCTGCACACTTGCGTTAATAACTTGACAGTATCCCATCATAAAACTGCATGTTCCGGCACGGTAAAACGGAATGCAGCATCCAATTGAGGAGTTGATCGTCATATGACTACACGTGATCCGCTGCATTCTAAGCCGGAATATCAAAGAAAATCCAGGCATAAGGGCCGTACCCTTAAAATCGCCATTCTGGTACTTATCCTTTGGCTGATTGCCGTCATGCTGTATCAGACCCATAAACCCTTGCCTCCGTTCGTCTCTTATGAGAGCCAGGAGTATTCAACCCATGAGGTAAACTTCTGGACGGATTTGACCTATCCCACCGGGGATGGTAGTACTGCACAGCATGAAGGACAAATTTTGAAGCGTATGCTCGGGATCATTGATGAAGCCGAGCAATTTATCGTCATCGATCTGTTTCTGTTCAACGACTATAAGCATAAAGGTCAGCACTTCCCCCAAGTTAGCGCACAAATGACCGATCATCTTATTGCCAAAAAGAAAGCTCATCCTGATATGCCTATCTTTTTCATTACAGATGAAGTCAATACCAACTACAATTCTGCTCCCAACCCTTTGTTGGAAAATATGAAGCGAGCAGGGATTCAGGTCGTGCAGACCGATGTAGATCCCCTGCGGGACTCTACACCCATCTATTCGGCGGTGTGGCGTACCTTCTTCCAATGGTTCGGGCAGCAAGGCACAGGCTGGATTCCCAACCTGATGGCCAGTGACGGACCGGATGTTACGGCTCGCTCCTATCTTAAGCTGTTAAACGTCAAGGCCAATCACCGAAAATTGGTTGTCAGCGAACAGACAGCGCTCATTTCTACAGGCAATGTGCACGACGCGAGCGCCTACCACTCCAATGTAGCGCTGGAGGTGAAGGGGCCCATCATCGGAGACATTTTACAAACGGAACAGGCGGTGTTGGACTTTTCGGGCGGTGGGCAGCTTCCTGCCTATACACCACAGGCCGAACCCAAAGTTCCATCGAGTAAGGACAGCTATCGAATCAAATATCTAACTGAGGGCAAGGTGTACACCTCGGTTCTGGATGGCATCGGGCAGACGAAGAAAGGTGACAGCATTCATATGGGCATGTTTTATTTGGCTGACCGCAAAGTATTGAATAGCCTACTGGATGCCTCTGCGCGCGGTGTAAACATCCAATTACTGCTGGACCCCAATGAGAACGCGTTTGGTCAGGAAAAAATCGGCATCCCCAATCGTCCGGTCGCCCAAGAGTTGTCCGATAAATCGGGCGGGAACATTCAAATTCGCTGGTATCATACCACCCATGAGCAATTCCATACCAAACTGATTTATATCGCCAAGGCGCAAGGAGAGCATATCATTTGGGGTGGCTCTACCAATCTGACGCCCCGTAATCTGGATGATTTGAATCTGGAAAATGAATTGTGGGTGGCCGCTCCGGCGGACAGCAAGCTGACCCGACAGGTTGCGGCCTATTTTGATAAGCTATGGAATAATCAGGGGGCTGAATACAGCTTGGATCTAGCAGCTTACGAGGATCATTCAACATTTTGGAAAGATATTATATACCGTCTACAGGATATTTTAGGCTTTACTACATTTTAACTACCGAATAGTGCTGTAGCGAATTCGTTTATGACCTACAACAGCGGTGAAAGCAGCCGCGCGAGCGATTCCATCAAACGTTTGAACAGACGTTTTTTCATGAATTCTTCGCGTACGATCAGACTGGCAGAATGCAAATCTCGTTCGTAGTCTGTTACCATCTGCTGCACACTGTGCGTTTGAATTAACAGAGCGTTAACTTCAAAATTCAAATGAAAGCTACGCATATCCATATTGGCTGTCCCGATGGTCGCAACTTCCCCGTCAATGATGAGGAGCTTGGAGTGGAGGAACCCTTTTTCATATTCATATACCTTGACTCCAACCTCCAGTAACGACTGGAAGTACGAATGAGACGCGAGAAAAGGTAGCCATTTATCCGGTTTTGCGGGAAACAGAATACGTACGTCCAACCCGGACAAGGCAGCCATCCGTAAGGCAGTCAGGATATCTTCATCCGGGATAAAATAAGGAGTGGCAATCCAGACTGATTTTCGGGCGGACGTGATCATGGAGAAAAACAGATTTTTAAGCACTCTCCGCTCATTATCCGGGCCGCTAGCAATAATCTGCACGCCTCCGTCTGTAATGGGTTCAATACTGGGAGACAGATATTCGCTATCGAGCACCGACTCACCCGTCATGTGAAGCCAATCCTGTAGAAATATAAGCTGCAACGTCCGCACAGCTTCGCCCTTCACAATCATATGCGTATCACGCCAAAAGCCGTAGGCTTTGTTGCGGCTGAGATACTCATCTCCCACATTTAGACCACCAATTAATCCGATATTACCGTCGATGACTACAATTTTACGGTGATTACGATAGTTTACCCGGCTGGAGAAGAACAAGATCCGAGCGCCGCCGTACGCAACAACCTCTACTCCTGCATCTCTCATTTCTTTCAAAAATGACTTTGACAACTGAATACTGCCCACCGCATCGTACATAAACCGAACCTTAACACCCGCTTTAGCCTTTTCAATCAAAATTTTCTGAATGCTGGTACCGATATCATCCGAACGGAAAATGTAATATTCCATATGGATATGATGCTGCGCCTTGCGCAGCTCTTCTAGCAAAGTGGAGAAGGTTTCATCTCCATTGTTCAGAATTTGAGTTTCGGTCGCAAAATAAATCGGGGAGCGGGCCAGTCTGCGTGCCAAACGCATCAACTGCTGCTGTTCATCTGTAAAGCAGGTCAGATCCCGTTTGACTCGCAAAGCATCCTTTTCTATGCGGTCGTAAGCCTGTTGGTCACGCAATGCCTTTTTATCATACTTGCGACGCTTGAATACATTTTGCCCAAACAGAAAATAGAGAGGAAGTCCAACAACTGGCAGCAATGCCAGCAGCAAAATCCAGGACATCGTAGTGGAGGGATTACGATTCTCCGTAAAAATAATCAGACTGATGGAGATCACTGTCAGGGTGGAAAAAATACTGATGACAGTTCCTTCATTTTTGCCGATGTAATTAAACAAGCCAAAATAATAAATAATAAACACCATAGCCGCGATCAATACGGCTAGTAAGCTTCGCCTCATAACTAACCTCACTTCCAGTGGACTACATTCGACAAGTATTCTTCATTATATTGTACATGAGCCCCTTATTTCTTCCCACTTTTTTATTAAAATGTTGATAAAAAAATCCAAAGAAAAGCTTTATACAAAACACAATGATGCTGGGTTGACACTTACTTTTTTTCGTGCAAGAATAAACTAACGAACGTTAGGTAGGTGACAATAATGGGAATGGAAGAGATTCGAAAGGCCGCTCTTTTTCAATTTGCCACCAATGGGTATGAAGGAGCATCCTTGAGCAGTATTGCCGCTGAGGTCGGTATCCGAAAACCGTCTATATACGCGCATTTCCAAGGCAAAGAGGATCTGTTCCTACAGGTAGCGAGGTATGCTTTTCAAGAGCAGAATCTACGTATTTTCGAGTACTTTACGGAACGTAAAGATCAGCCGCTTAAGCATACCCTGCATGACTTCTTGTTTTGGATGGGACAGGAATATGAGAGCAACGACTCAGCCAAGTTTATGCTTCGCTTTTCCTTCTTTCCGCCTGTATCGTTGTATAACGAGGTGCTGGATATTGTTAATCCTTTTCTGGACAAAATGGAGCGAAAATTAACTCGTCACCTCCGTAATGCACGGGATCGGGAACCCTTTGGGCATATGGAGCCAGTGGATGTGGCTTTAGCCTTTATGACACTGGTGGACGGAGTCATGGTGGAGCTCCTGTACAGTGGAAGCGTCAACTACCACCGAAGACTGGACGCTGCATGGCCTATTTTTTGGCGTGGGATTACGTTAACCTCACCTCATGAAGCATGAAGCCGTCGAACTTATAAAATTTATTTTTGAGGAGAATATTCATCATGAATCGCAGTTGGATTTACGTCTTTGTTGGCGGCCTGATTGAGGTCGTATGGGTATCGGGTTTGAAGCATGCGGATTCTATACTCGCCTGGGCTGTAACCGTGCTGGCTGTGGTGGCCAGCTTTTATTTGATCATGAAGGCTGCGAAGCGTTTGCCTGTAGGCACGGTATATGCTGTATTTACTGGACTAGGGACAGGGGGAACGGTCGTAGGCGAAATGCTGCTATTCGGGGAACCGTTTCAATGGTCCAAAACGCTGTTAATCGCCCTTTTGCTGGCAGGTGTGGTCGGCCTGAAGTTAGTTACCGACCGTGATGTTCAGGAAGGGAGTGGCGCATAATGGCTTGGATTGCTTTGGTTATCGCGGGATGCTCGGAAGTATTAGGAGTCATTGGTATGAAGGGAGTTACGGTGGGCAAAGGCTGGAAGTCCTTAGTGCTTATGGTCTTATCCTTTGTTCTTAGCTTTTCCCTGCTCAGCTATGCCATGAAAAGTTTGCCTATGGGGACTTCCTATGCGGTATGGACAGGCATCGGAACGGTTGGTAGCACGATTACAGGCATGTTCTTGTACGGTGAACAAAAAAGCGTACTGCGTGTCTTATTCATCGCCATGATTCTTGCCGCAGCATTGGGATTAAAGCTAATATCTTAGCATAAGCGAATGGCACCAAATGCTGCAAATTGCTGATCTTAAAGGAGTGATGCCTTGTGATTACCACCGTAACGCTTAACGCGGCTGTGGATAAAATCTACACAGTTGCAGGCTTCGGTTTGAATGCCGTCCACCGCATTGAAGGCGGCCTGACGGTACCGGGCGGCAAGGGCGTGAATGCCGCCCGCGTCATTCGCACACTAGGCGAGCCAGTACGAGCAACCGGGTTTGCTGCCGGACACACCGGACGGCTGCTCATTGACGGGTTGAGCGCGGAAGGCGTAAGCGCCGATTTCATTGAAACGGCACATGGGGAGACCCGTCTCGCCATTACCGTGCTCGACCCGTCCGCGCGCACGCAGACCGAGCTGATTGAGAGCGGACCGACCGTTGGGCCGCTTGAATTAGCCGCACTGCGGCGCAAAATCGAGACCCTTGCCGAGGATTCGGCTTGGGTCGTATTCTCCGGCAGCCTGCCACCCGGCTGCCCGCCCGATCTATACGCCGAGCTGTGCACGCTAGCGAAGGCGCGCGGCGCGCGGGTGGCGCTGGACGCGAGCGGTGAGGCGCTGCGCTTGGGGATGCGCGGAAAGCCCGACCTCGTGAAGCCTAACGAGGACGAGGCCGCCCACTTCGCGGGGATCGACGCAGCGCGTCCGGATGCCGCTGAAGCGGCGGCAGCGAAGCTGCTGGACGCCGGAGCGCAGCTGGCCGTCATCTCGCTCGGCGCGAGCGGGGCGCTGGCGGTAACGCACAATGCGCGCTACCGCGTGAGCCTGCCAGACGCGGACATTGTCAGCGCGCTCGGCAGCGGTGACGCCATGGTCGCCGGCCTGGTCACCGGCGCGGCGACGGGGCTGGATCTCCCTGCCATGCTACGGCAGGGAGCGGCCTGCGGCACAGCGGCAGCTCTGCACGCCATGGCCGGGAAGATCGAGCTCCAGGACGTGAAGCGTCTGGAGCAAGGCATTACGGTGACGCTGTTGTAATTCAGCGTCACTTTTTTATTTCATCTACACATTCGCTCATTTTCATACCACAAACACAGTTGTTCCGATTCCGAATGTTCTATATTCCAACTATGCGCTTTTCCGATTTACAATCCATCCAACCCTCGGGACGCCCGAATTGCAGGCGGTATAAATGGTGCAGGCTGTCTGGCCTTTATGCTATTTTTGATCGGTGTTCCCTTTGCTTTGAGCGGGGTGTTCGCTGTATTGAAGTATTTCCTCTAACAAGGATTGGGTCACATACTGGTAATGAAATTTATCGCCATATAAATGGCCAAGCCTAAAATAATCAGTGCCGATATTTTGTTGAGCACAGTCCCAAACTTCCCTTCTGAATCCATACGTCCCACGAGACGCCCCGCCGTTGCCAGACCGATAAACCATATCCAAGATACGGACACGGCGGCTAGACCAAAGGCCCAGCGTTCCCCGCCGTCATATTGAAGGGAGCTGGTTCCAATTACGCCAACCGTGTCCAGTATGGCATGTGGATTCAATAGCGATACCGAAGCGGCAAAAATCATCTGTTGTTTCGGCCGCATCGCCTGACTTTCTCCCGAGGAAGCTGCCTTCGATCTCCATAAAGTCCAGGCCATATACAGCAGAAACAAACAGCCCGCCGCATAGAGTACGTTCGTGAGCCATAGAAATTGCTGCAAAATAAGAGATACGCCCCCAACCGCAAGCGTAATCAGGATTGTGTCACAGACACCCGCTGTTATGACAGCAGGCAATGCATTGCGAAACCGCGACTGGCACGCCCCTTGATTAAACACAAATACATTTTGTACCCCCAAAGGCAAAATCAAACCCAGCGCCAATAAAAGGGCATGGATAATAGCTTCCAGCATAAATATATTCCCCCAAATTTAACCCATTATATTTCTCTGGTATTTTCTCTCCTAAATAGTCCCTGAACAGGAAGCTTGTACGTTCCTAATCCTCTTGCATTTCCTTTAAATTCTTCACGCTCTGCGTGGTCTGTTTTATACTATGCTTCAACTGCTCTATAGCAAGCTGGTAGTCCTGCGGATTGTTCATATTGAACACTGCCTTATGCCACATGTCTTCACTCACTCCCGGCAAATCTTCTACTGTCGCATAACGAACGTTCAGCTTGTCCAACCAATCGGTGAGACGAAGCCGTCCACTACGCAAACATTCCTCGGCAGACGGTAGCACGCTCCGATGGTATACAGCCAGCAACGGGTGTATACGTCCATTCATAGAAGGTATCACTGCTTGCAATGCTGGTTCCCTCGTTCCTTGCAACTCCGTCCACTTCTTAGTTACAGCGAGCAGATCATGTAGCACCTTTGGCTGTACAAAAGGCATATCACAAGCGACAACCATCCCCCACTCCGTAGTAGATGCAGATAATCCTGCATGGATACCACTCAAGGGCCCCATACCCCGAAAAACATCAGACACAGTTTCCATACCACTCAGGCCATATCCTTGGTTGTCACGAGTGACTACTACAACCCGCTGGGCCGCCTGCTGCAATGTAGTATACATCCGTTCAAGCATAGTGGCTCCATCAATCTCAAGCAGAGCCTTATCCTGTCCCATTCGTCTGGAACGTCCTCCTGCGACGATAATACCAGTCACTTTCACAAATATGCCCTCCTTTTTTTCTGAAAACAATTGCAAATGTGCATCATGAACTTTTTGAACAAAATTTAATTATTACATAATTGTTAATTAATTGGTTTGTTAACCCTTTCAACACATGATACATTGGAATAAAGAACCTCCCACAGATCGGCATCGATGCGCAGTTCTCTATCGGGCTAAGAAAGGAATGGCTTGTCTTGCAAAAGAGAGAAATTCAAGAGACTCCTCTATATTCCTTAAAACTGTATAATTTTTTTCTATATGGAGCTATGGTCATTTTCTCCAGCTTCTTCCCGTTGTATCTGCAAGATATCGGCATGGACAAGCTGGAGATCGGGAGTCTGATGGCCATCGGACCTTTTGTATCCGTATTCGCGAACCCTTTTTGGGGCTATACAAGCGACCGAAGCCGTAACCTCCGACGTATTCTGCTATTTATGATTATAGGTACATTGTTATTGTTGCAAGCTTTATTTCATGTCCATACGTATATCATGATTTATGTGTCGATGATTGGTTTTTATTTTTTCCAAAGCCCTTTATTTGCGCAAAGCAACAGTCTAATTCTCAGCTATATTGAGGGCACAGACCGGAAATTTGGTGCATTCCGTATATGGGGCTCCTTCGGCTGGGCTGTGACAGCAGCAGTTGCCGGCATCGTAATTGACCAAACGGGGATATCCAGCATATCCACCATCTTTACGGTACTTCTTCTAGCTGCATTGATCTGCACCTTGTCGATTCCACCACTGAAAAGCACTGTGGAGACAGCAACCATTCATTTGCGTGGCTTTGGCAGTGTTTTAATGAACGGATACTTTATATCCTTTATTTTATTGGGGATCCTTGTATCCATCCCGAATTCGATCAACAGCGCCTTTATGTCCCTGTACATCACCGAGCTGGGTGGGTCCAAACAGATGCTTGGTTTTGCTGTTTTTATGTCATCGGTATTCGAAATTATTGTATTTTTGCTGTTTGATCGCTTCTTGAAGAAAAGAATGACCGTAATGGTCGGCTGTTTGGCACTCGTCAGTTTGCTGTTTGCCTTACGTTGGGAACTGATGGCTCTGGCCACAGACCCGATTCAGATCGTGTTTATTCAGGCACTTCATTGCGTCACCTTCGGTGGATACTTCTATGTAGGCACCCAGTTGACCGTCCTATTTACCCCTGCAGCATACCGATCATCCGGACAGGCCGTATATACCTTGACCTGGAGTGGTATATCCGGTATCGTAGCAGGTTTTGCGGGAGGTTGGCTATTCCAGAACTTTGGTGGAGAAATGATGTACCATGCAGGGGTGTTCTTCGCCCTACTTGGATCTGCGGGATTCGCTATCATGTGGTATATGCTGTACAAGAACGGTTATCAGCCAGGACTGCCAGCGGGCACAAACGAATAGAAGAAGTCCCTTAACAACACTAGAGGAATGAGGTATCCTCTCTTCCCTTCTGGCTTGTTAGCAAAGACAATAGAGTATCGTCAAGTCAATGATCATGTATAAAGAGTGTGCATGACGTAAAATAAAGGAGTCTGCCGACGGCAGACTCCTTTTCAACTTGGTCGCACGAAGCTACCATCTCTCCCACACTTTCCAACAGCCTATTGCTTAGGCAATTGGAAAGAGCTTTTCAACGATACAACACGGTTAAATACAGGCTCACCCGGTTTGGAAAGCTTCGGATCGACACTGAAATAACCATGTCGGAAAAATTGGAACTTGTCCTGTGATTGAGCTTCTTTCATGTTCGGCTCGACATAGCCATGAGCAATTTCCAATGAGTTCGGATTCAATTGGTCAAGGAATGTTTTTTCTGATGCATCCTCTTCAATCTCATCCGTGTCCTCTGCGTTAATCAAAGGCTCATACAAACGGAATTCGGCAGGAACCGCTTGAGTAGCCTCTACCCAGTGAATCGTGCCTTTCACTTTACGTCCCGTAAAGCCTGATCCGCTCTTGGTTTCTACATCATAGGTACAGTGGATTTCCGTTACATTTCCGTCTGCGTCCTTAATCACATCGTTGCATTTAATGAAGTAAGCATGCTTGAGACGTACTTCATTACCAGGGAACAAACGGAAGTATTTGCTCGGCGGATTCTCCATGAAGTCCTCACGCTCGATATAAATTTCCCGGGAAAACGGAATTTGGCGTGTACCGAGTTCCGGATTTTCCGCATTATTTTCCGCCTCCAGCATTTCAACTTGTCCTTCAGGATAGTTTGTGATAACCACCTTCAACGGATCTATGACTGCCATGGTGCGAGGTGCCTTAAGCTTCAAATCCTCACGTACAAAATGCTCCAGCACCTGCAAATCAATGACTCCGTAGGCTTTGGAAATACCTGTCTCATATACGAAGCTGCGGATGGCCTCCGGTGTATAGCCGCGACGACGTAAACCGGAAATCGTCGGCATACGAGGATCATCCCAACCATCTACGTGCTTTTCATCGACCAGAAGCTTGAGCTTACGTTTGCTGGTTACGGTTTGAGCCAGGTTCAGCCGTCCAAATTCGTATTGGTGCGGTACCTTTTCCATTTCACATTCAGCTACAACCCAATCATACAGCGGGCGTTGATCTTCGAATTCCAGCGAACAGAGCGAGTGCGTTACTCCCTCAATCGCATCTTCCAGCGGATGAGCATAGGAGTACATTGGATAGATACACCATGTGTCGCCTGTATTGTGATGTGCTGTGTGTGAAATACGGTAAATAATCGGATCACGTAAATTAATGTTTCCCGAAGCCATATCAATTTTGGCACGCAGCACCTTTTCACCATTTTGGTATTTGCCTGCACGCATCTCTTCAAACAGCTTCAGATTATCTTCCACACTGCGATCCCGATAAGGACTATTTTGCCCCGGTTCGGTCAGTGTGCCACGAGTTTCACGGATTTGGTCCGCGCTTTGATCATCCACATAAGCTTTACCCTTTTGGATCAGCAGGATGGCACGCTTGTACATTTCTTCGAAATAATTGGAGGCAAAATGTTTTTCCTCCCATTCATAACCGAGCCACTTCACGTCCTCCTGAATGGAGTTCACGTATTCCGTGTCTTCCTTCGCCGGATTGGTGTCGTCAAAACGCAGATTGGTGCGTCCTCCGAATTCATCTCCCAACGAGAAATTGATCCAGATAGCTTTGGCATGTCCAATATGCAAATATCCGTTAGGTTCAGGCGGAAATCGTGTAACAACCTCCTTTACCTTACCCGTACGTAGATCCTCTTCAATAACATTTTTAATAAAATTGGGGGGAGTGATCGGCTTCTCCACGCTAATCAACCTTTCTTCCGTATAATCTGTGTAAAACATGTTCCCTTAAATATACCCTTTCACACCGCATAACTCAATAAAATGAAAATCCTTATGCTCTCTTCAGCAAAAAAAGTGACAAGTTATGAAAAAGAGTTAACATTTTCGGCAAATAAATTCGTTATAGTGTATATATCTTTTATTTTGCCCGGAAAAGGAGACCCACCCGTGTTTAAGCTGCTCATTGTGATCCTGCTGTCTATGCTTTTGTCCTCTTCCGTCATGACTTCCGGCCATCCTTCACCGGACCCGGTGAACGGAACTGTACAATCTCGTCCACTAGCCAGCGCTTCAGAAGACTCATCCGTCCGCTTATATGCTGTTAGTCCGTCACAGGGATTATTCCATTCAGCTGTATTGGAAATCGGCCAACAACGCCACACATTCCGATGGTCGGGCTCGGCAGATATCTCCACCGCACCACAATTATATTATAGGGATGTGAATGGGGATGGTGTGCGTGAAGCCGTCGTGGTCCTCACGCGTGCCTCGGGAACGGGTGTCGAATTGCAGGAGTTGCATATTGTTAACGCACGGACGATGGAAGAATATGCAGTCGAATCGGCAGCAGATGCTGTGTCCCAGCGCGTTCACAGCTCAGTGGAGCCACGTGACCACAACCGCCAGGTTCATATTGCTGTCACGATTGACGGTGTCACACACACGATGGACCCTAAAGCATCAGTATTTTACGATGATCCAGCCCAATTTACAAAGCATCTCGATTTTAGCTCTGTCGTAATGTATGATGCCGAACAGCTTCCTCTGCAAGCCACTGTATCTGGCAGTGTATCCCCAACCGAATTTGTAGGGGATTTGGATCTGAGATATGTATACGAGCATGAACGGTTCCGGGTGGGACCTATTGAATTTGAAGCTTCCTCTCCCTTTTGACGACTCTCGCAGAATAAGGTAGCATGGGATTAAATGCTAGACTGGCTGGTTTAGCGATTTTCCGAGTGAAAGAGGGGATCAATCATGTTTACATATGCGTTGGACGAACGCACAGTCCTTCGGCCGCTCACCAAGGAGCATGTGCAGCCTCTGTTTGAGCTGATCGAAATGTCCCGTGACCGCCTGCGTCAATGGCTTCCATGGGTAGACTCTACCACGGAAATCAGCCACACAGAGCAGTTCGTGCAGGACGCCTTGAAACAAGCCGCAGAGAACGGTAGTCTGACCGCCGGAATTTGGATAGACAACGAGCTTGCTGGCATCATCAGCTACCATGAGATCAATTGGACTCACCGCTCCGTTAGCATCGGATACTGGCTTGGACACGGGTACGAAGGACAAGGTCTAATGACCAGCGCCTGCCGCGTATTCGTTGAATATGCTTTGATGGAGCTGGACTTGCATCGGGTCGAAATCCGCTCTGCAACGACGAACCGCCGTAGCCGCGGTATTCCGGAACGTTTGGGCTTTGTGCTCGAAGGCATTGTACGCGAAGCGGAATTGCTGCCCGACGGCTACATGAACCACGCAGTGTACGGTATGCTCCAAAATGAATGGAAGCAACTTCGGTAATATTGTATTGTACAGCAACGCCGCAGACCTGAGCAGGTCTGCGGCGTTGTTGGTTTAGGCCGGGCATACAACCGAATTGCTGTCTGTAGCCTCCCGCCTATTTTAAGAAATAGGCCATTAACACATCATCTACGAATTGGCCTGCTATGTAAAACTCCTCATGCAAACGTCCTTCAATCGCGAAACCACTTTTTTCATAAAACATAAGGGCTTCCGTGTTGCATGAGAGTACACGCAAACTCAACTTACGTATGCCCTCCGCAGCTGCAATATCCTTCATGGAGTTCATGAGTGCCGTCCCAATGCCTTTGCGATGATAAGCTGGATGTACAGCTATATTTATTTCGAGTACATGACAATTACTAGCCAACAGCGTTGGAGGACGAAATCCAATATACCCGCAGAGTACTTCCTGTTCGATGGCGACCAGTTGAGAGCCTGGAGGCGTATTACGCAGAAACTCCCCGCGCGACTTCCAGGACAGCGAGGCGGGAGCCGTGCGTTCATTCCATACCAATTCATCCAGCGCAATCAGATCAGGAGCATCCTTCATCTCCGAATGACGTATCGTCAAGAGTTGACTTGTAAACAATTCCTTTCAATCCTTCCTGTGAAGGCTTTCCTGAAGCAATAACTACAATCATCCGTCACTTATTGTACCATAATTACAGCATAATACTGCATTTTTATTAGGACTTAAGAACTGGGAACATCCGCCTTGGACGTCATAGTATTCAAAGTATCCGAATGATGCCGGTAACGGTTCAACCAGCTATGCAGGACGAAAAACAGGATCGACAACACCGCTACGCCTGATGCCAGCCAAAGTGTAGGCGGTAACCCACCACCATCATACAACTTCCCCATAATATAAGGCCCCATTACCCGTCCGGCTGCGCCAATGCCCCCCACAAGCCCAATGTAAAAGGGTGCACCCCGACCTCCATGATCAGACAGGAATGCTGGAACCGCAGGTGCAATCAGCATTTCTCCCAGGGTCGCCAGAACCATAGCGAATATCATTCCAGTATAGTTCTGTGTGCCCAGCATGACAATATAAGCCGCCAAATAAAATCCTCCGGCCCATGTCATTTGCGTTGAAGCGTGATGAGCGTACTGTCGTTTTATCCAAAAAATAATGGGTTGTGCGGCAAAAATAAGGATACCATTCAGTGTCCATAGTAATCCATACATCGTTTTAGGCAAGCCCTGCTCAATAATATGGGGAGACACTCCTGTATTCCAGATCGAATTGCCGAACCATAAAAAAAGTGAGCCTAACCCCACAAAGAGATACAATCTGGTATCACGAAACAGCAGACGAGCTGGTATTTCCTCTCTTTTCTTCACAGACTTGCTGAGCTGTACTTCTCCCTCTTCCCGATCCACCCTGCTTAGATAAGACCAGAAGAATCCGGCAAATACCGCAGAAGTCATTCCGTTCATCACAAAGCTGAGCTGATAGGAAAGGTCAGCCAGCACGCCACTCAATCCCGTACCCACTGCAACCCCAATATTGTTAGCGACATAAATAATATTAAACAGCTCTCCGCGACGGTCAGCGAAACGAAAACCTACAAACGCCTGAATCGCAGGCACAGATACGACATTAAAAAAGCCGATAAAGCCCATCATGATGACAAACGCCACCCAATGACCGCTGGTAAATGGAAGCGCGAGAAGTCCCAGCGCGTTCATCGCGAGTGAGCCAACAATCAGCTTCTTGGCTCCAATACGGTGATAGAGGGCTCCGCCCAACACTTGACCAAAAATTCCGCCCAGAGACTGCACTAAAATCGCAATTCCTGCATCTCCCATACTACGGTTTAGCTCGTCAAACACATACATGCTAACCAACGGCCACATCAGGGAACTTCCAGCAGAATTAATCAGGCTGGCAATGAGAAACACTTTCACTTCTTTCGGATAAGACTCCAACCATTTCATATCTTTTGTTTCTCCTTTTGCATCTGACGCCATAAAAGGCATAATCTCATTGGCGCTTCACATTCACCACCGTTGAGAAGAAAGTAGCCCCCTGTCCCATATCCGACAGCCGATCAGAGGTTAACACATTGACACGCTGTCTGCGTCCTTTGCCTTCCCACCATAATCCCTGACTAATCACTGTACCGGACAGCATCAGATCGGTGACTTTGGCTTTCAGCTCATACGTCCCCCGATCATTCCATACGGTAACCGGCTCCCCGTCCGCGATGCCTCTTGTCTGAGCATCCTCCGGGTGAATTTGTAGCAAGGGCTCCCGCTCCAGTCGCTGATGCTTGGGCAAGTTAGCGAAAGTAGAATTCAGAAAATTATGGTTTGGCGGTGAAATAAACATTAATGGATACCGCTCGTCCGCTTGCGGTCGGTGCTCTCCGTCGTACCCTTCAATCAGCGGCACATAAGAAGGCATCGCGGGCAGACCTGCTTGTTTCATTTTTTCCGAATATAGCTCAATCTTGCCTGAAGGCGTGGTTAAACGATCCAAATAAGTGGCCTTTGGCGTCATATCAAGCTTTACAAAAGGTGACTTCTTTAAGGATTCCAAGGTCACACCGTTGAGATAAGGGTTCGTTGGATTATCAAGCGCGCCTGCGATCATCTCCTCTTCACTTTCCGTAAAGGCAGCTTCATCAAAGCCCATTGCCCGTCCGAGCAGGCTAAACAGCTCATAATTGCTTTTGCTTTCCCCAAGCGGATCAATGACGGGCTGCTGCATTTGGATATAGTGGTGCCAGTACGATTTGTATAGATCTGTTCCTTCAAAAGAAGACGCGGCAGGCAGCACAATATCTGCATAGCGGGCCGTATCGGTTAGGAATAGGTCATGAACGACTGTGAACAAATCCTCTCGTTCAAATCCTTTAGTCACCCGTTCCGAATCGGGGGCTACAACTACCGGATTACTGCAATATACGAATAACGCCTTAATCGGCTGTTCCTTCTGTAGCAGCGCTTCTCCGATCCGGTTCATGTTAATCATCCGGGCATCCGGGTTCTGTCGCAGATCAGGACGCTCCAGATGGGCGCTGTTAATCTTGGCATAAGCGCCGTTGGAGCGTGACGCTCCCCCGCCGTGCTTCAGCCATTGTCCAGTGAGCGCAGGCAAGCATGTAACCGCACGTACGTTCATACCGCCATTATCATGATGCTGAAGCCCATTACCGATATTGATATACGCTGCTCTTGCAGTTCCGTACATTTCCGCCAAACGGATAATATCCGCTTCCGGCACGCCGGTAATCCGCGAAACTCGCTCTGGTGTATAGGTCTTAACATGCTCGTGCAGTTCCTCATGACCTACTGTGTAGCGATGTAAAAATTCGTCGTCCGTCAGTCCTTGAGCGAACAGTACATTCATAACACCCAGCGCGAGCGCTGTATCCGTCCCCGGATATAACGGAATGAACCAATCCCCCCATTGCGCCGTCCGGTTACGATGAACGTCAATAACGACCACCTTAGCACCTTTTTTACGTGCTTTCTCAGCCAAAACGACCTGATGCATGTTGGTGCTAATGACATTACCACCCCACACAATAATGAGGTCTGCATCCTCCGTGTCCTCCGGGCTGGTGCCGCCCTTAAAACCCATAACGGACGCCCAGCCTTCATTCCCAGCCACGCTGCAAATCGTCTGATCCAGTTGGCTTGAACCCAGCGCATTAAAAAATCGGCGATCCATTCCATCCACACTCAATACGCCCATATTGCCATAAAAGCTGTAGGGGAGAATAGATTCCGGTCCGTCCGTACGGATCAGCTCCTTGAACCGACCTGTAATGGTATTGACCGCCTCCTCCCAGCTAATTCGTTCAAACTTCCCTTCTCCTTTGGGGCCTATACGCTTCAACGGATAGAGCACCCGATCAGGATCATATACCCGCTCCGTCATATTGCGAACTTTGTTACAAATAGCCCCTTTGGTAATGGGATGATCTGGGTTTCCAGTCACCTTGATTATCTTTCCTTTTTCCTTGTGAAGCAGGAGCCCACACGTATCCGGGCAATCTAACGGGCATACAGCCGGAAAAATACCGTCCTGCTGCTCCGTCATCCGCTGTCCCCCTTGTAAGTCTTGTTGAAGCGTGGCCTCACGAGGCGCGCTATTGCGATGATCCATAGTGTTGATGCTCCTTTCCGTTACCGTTTCCAAAAATTACACTGATCTTATCATATCCACAGCTTTGGCCTATGGCAAGAGAAGGATTTTCCCACACAGCCGCTCTCCAAAATATTAAAAAAATCCGTCTGCTGCATAGAGCAAAACGGATTTTTTAAGAATTATAATTTTTTTCAACATCCTGTTTCATCATATCTTACTGAGGGTAAAAAAGATCAAGGCATCATGGACGAGAGCACACTCATCCTCCATGCCAAATCATGGACCACTCCCAAAAAAATCCGCCATGACAGGTTTCGTTCCCCCGGGCCTGTCATGGCGGATTTGCTTTGTTCATTGCTGTTTAAAGTACTGTGATTAGGTAGGATCAATCAACGGATTGGATGTGCAACCGAAGAAGTAGTTGGAGATTCATTCACTGGATGTGCGTTGGCTTGAGGCTTTTTCAGATAGGCCAACCAGTAGGCTCCAGCCACAAACAGGCTACCTCCTACCAAATTCCCCAGCCAGACCGGAATGAAGTTCATAACATAATCTGCCCATGAAAAGTGGCCTGCAAAAATAGCCGCCGGAATGAGAAACATATTGGCAACAACGTGCTGAAATCCAATAGCCACAAAGGCCATGGTCGGGAACCAAATCCCCATAATTTTGCCGCCAATGGAGTCTGTGCTATATGCCAACCATACAGCCAGTGCTACGAGCCAGTTACATCCTATACCCGATATAAAAGACTGCAAAAAGCTTTCGTGTAGCTTATGTCCTGCCATATCCACCACTTTGTCCAGATAAGGGCCCGTTTCTGTCAAACCCAGCACATGCCCAAAGAAAAATGCAACGAATAACGCACCTGCAAAATTACTGAGCGTAATAATCGCCAAATTACGAAACATGACTCCTGTCTTAATCCGTCCTGCCCATCTCGCCAAAGGGACCGCCATCATATTGCCGGTCAGCAATTCTCCGCCGGCGATCAAAACTAATACCAGACCAATAGGGAACACCGCAGCTCCAATAAAGGTGGCAATGCTTCCCCATTCTTTAGGCGCACTTGCAATAACACGTATATCCAGCAAAAACCCGAGTGCAATAAATGCACCTGCCAAAAACCCCAGTACCACCGCCACAGTCCACGGGTTGTTCGCCTTGGCCACTCCTGTTTCCACCGTCTTTTCAGCAATTTGCCCCGGTTTATAGCTCGCCATATATCCCCGCTCCTTTAATATCTATTCACTAAAATATTCTTCTTTCATATTTTATTTAAAATCAGTGATTAAGTTTGTGAAAAAAATCACTTTCGTAACTATAAAAAAAACAGCCCCTGAAAAAAGGACTGTTTTTCTGTATTATTACATCTACTGCGCTACTACGCGCTTTACATTTAATTGTATTCTTCCTTTTCAACTGCTCTTAAGAACCAAAGAACTCCACCAAGGCCTACCATGGCCACGACTACAAGAAAAAGGATATAAAACAAACCCATAAGTTACTTCCCCCCTGATCCTTATGCTACTCTATATTGTACTATAAGGATTCATCCGTACGCCTCAGATTGTTGACAAACTTATGAACAATGTCACAGACAAATCTAATTATACAGTAACTGGGTTCCGTTCAGATATTGTAGGCAATGCTTGTAAACCTGCCGCGTTCAAGAAATTCCAAGGCTTGTTATAGTGCGGCTGGAAGAAGAAATCGACAAAGGCCAACTGGTCAATGGTCATATGGTTTTGAATGGCTACGGATAGCGTGTTAATGGATTGCGTCAAATCCACCTTCGACATAATTTGAGCACCCAGAATTCTCCGCGTCCCCTGTTCATATACCACTTTCAGTAACACTTTTTCGGAGGTTGGCATAAATTCAGGTCGGTAGCTGTCCTCAATGGTTACAGCTTCTACAGTCATGCCTTCATCTGTTGCCGCAGCTTCCGTCATGCCTGTTCCTGCGATATTGTCTTCGTAAATTTTGATACCCGAAGTTCCTTGGGTTCCCATGTAGGCAATGGTTGGTTGCACCAGATTACGTGCCACCAGCGTACCCATACGAACTGCGTTGGTTGCCAAAGGGATATAAGCCGTTTTGCCGGTCGGATTATAGCGAATTGCACAACTGTCGCCTGCTGCAAACACGTCCGGGCAACTACTTTGCATATAGTTATCCACAATGATCGCACCGTTAGGCAACATATCTACCTGACCTTTGAGCAGATCCGTTTGAGGTCGGAAACCGATGCAGAGAATAACAAGCTCTGTTTCATATTCTCCTTTAGAGGTCACGACTTTACTTACCTTACCGTTCGTACCCTCAAAGCGACTCACCGTCTCGCCAAGTACCAGCTTAATGCCATGTTCCTTCAGGGAACTTTCAATCCGGTCTGTATACTCATGGTCCAAATACTTATTCAATATACGATCAGCACTGTCGATCAGCGTTACATTTTTACCATTCATTTGGAAAGCTTCTACCAACTCAACACCAATGTATCCAGCTCCCACGACTGTAATGTTCTGTACGTGCTGGGCTTTCTCAATGATATCATTGGAATGATTATAGTTTTTACAGAGCAAAATATGATCAAGTTCAATGCCTTCCAGCTTTGGAATAATGGGCCATGATCCCGTGGTCACAATTAGTTTATCAAATGTGTCTGTAAATTCCTCACCTGTTTGGAGATTACGGGCATGCAGCGACTTGCCAGCCGTATCCACACTCGTTACCTCATGAAGCATCTTGGTCACTACACCCAAGTCAGACAGTTGATCTGGAGACGAATAAAACAGGCCGTGCGGATCTTTGACGACACCACCTACGTACAGCGCAATACCACAAGATAAAAATGAAATATTATCATTACGCTCGTAAACGGTAATTTCTGCATCTGGATAACATTTAGCTGTGTTAACGATAGCTGCTGTGCCTGCGTGTGTACATCCGATAACTGCTACTTTCATGTTGAATTCCTCCTTGGTGTGTGGGCATAAACTGTATAATAATTGTGAATAGTTTCACGTAAACAGCTCGTTAGTGTTTGTGATTTATTTCACTTCATACACTTATTATAGTGTGATATTTTTCACATTACAATAGCTTTTTGTGATATTCACAATTTGTCCACATTTAAAAAAGAAAGGATATACGAGATCAACTGTTTGCTGAAATGTTTTTTTGCTCCATTCAGTTTCCCCTGTAGGCGGCCTGATTATGCCCATGGAATCGACTTTCACATGATGCTCCCACCTTAGACAAATGCACATGTAGAGAACAAAAAAAGGTCCGCTTCCCGGAGACATGCCGGAAATCAGACCTTTTTAAACATATATTTTGGAATGAAGGCAAAGCTACTATAGCAATTGCTCAATGGCTGCTTTCATCGCTTCTGGTGACTCCTTCGGTTCAAAACGACCCACAGGTACACCTTCACGATTCACAATGAATTTCGTGAAATTCCACTGAATTGTCCCATCTTCCTGTTCTCCAGGCTGTTGCTTTTTCAAATATTCAAACAGAGGCGCTGTATCCGGTCCATTGACGTCCACTTTGGCGAATACCGGGAAATTAACCCCGTAATTCAGTTGGCAAAATTCAGCCGCTTCCTCGCTGCTGCCCGGCTCCTGACCGCCAAATTGGTTGCAAGGAAAGCCTAATACAACTAATCCCCGATCCTTATATTCGTCATAAAGCTTTTGCAAATCCCCATATTGCGGGGTAAGTCCGCATTTACTGGCGGTATTCGCAATAACCAGCACCTTACCAGCGTAAGTATTCAGAGAAACCTCCTGATTCGCTGGTGTTACGGCATTATGTGAATAGACAGACATACAGCATCCTCCTTCGTGTCACTTGGTTTAGGTTACATAACCTATTTTAACCAAAAGGTGACGGACATGCCAACATCCACAGAGACTTTACCATGATGCCACCACTTCGAGTCTGCGTTCTTCGCGTTCGGAAGCGGACATTTTGGGGCAAGTATAACAATACCGCTGACCTCCACCTGTCTTGTAATATTGGCAACAGGACGGTTTCATGTAGGTATTTTCACCAGGGCGGTAAGGATTGTCCAATTCAACGAGACGAACCGTAAACGGATTTCTTTTACGCCCGAATATCTCTCCCTCAAGTTCACGTGTCACATACATATAATCTTGTTCAAAGCGCTCCACATCCTGAGGATCAGTCAACGATGGCTGTACTCTATCCTTAAAATACAGCAATGCCAACGGAAACTGTCCCCACATTTGGCCGATAGATGCGCTCCCCACGGTAGCAATTGCTTCCAACATGGGCCGCATCTGCAAACTGTAAAAGTCTCGTAACACTTGCTGAGCCTGTTTGGAAGAACGGTGATCCCCATTGTTCCACGTATTGTCCAGCTCTGTTAAGTCGATGACCTGAAGACTAATAGAGGGATATTGACCTTCATAACAAATATGAAATCTGAGATTAGAAACGGACAGGTCCCAACGGCGTTCACACAGTGATACCATAAAATGCTGCGCAAACACGAGGCCACGCAACTGGTTCGCAAAGTAAACGGCTGCGGTTAAATCGTCTTCAGCACGCAGAAGATCGCCATAATACTCCATCACAGAGCGGATCTTATCTGGTTCAAGCCATTCGGCCACTGGCCCGGAATATACAGCATCCTCCGGCGTGACTCTCACTATGTTTGCTAGTTGCTCAAGCTGATCGTAATCCAGTGGTTTCATGGTATGTCCCCTTTAACCTCTTGCCGCTACTTGTGCTCTAGCATCACGTCGCTCAGCAACAGAACCCACAGGTTGCTTATCTTCCACATTCATTTCTTTTATGGCTTGGCTTACCGCAGGCTGTCCAGCCAAAGCATACGGAAGACAGAGCGGTACACCTGTACGAGGATCTGTTACAATATCAGCCTCAATCCCGAACACTTCACGCAGCACATCAGGGGACATAACCTCAGTTGGAGTTCCTACAGCCTCAGCTTTCCCTTTTTTGATTGCAATCATATGCTGAGCATACCGGGCCGCATGGTTCAAATCGTGCACGACCATAACAATGGTGCGCTCCTCCGAAGTATTTAGATACTCCAGCAAATGCAGCACTTCCAGTTGATGCGCCATATCTAAAAATGTCGTCGGCTCATCCAGAAATAAAATATCCGTATCCTGCGCAAGTGCCATAGCAATCCAGGCACGCTGACGCTGACCGCCAGAAAGCTGATCAATCGGACGATCGTGGAACTCGCTCATTCCCGTTACTTGAATGGCCCACTCTACCATTTTGCGATCTTCCGCTTTCATGGAACCAAAACCTTTTTGATAAGGAAAACGTCCGTAAGATACCAGTTCCGTCACGGTTAATCCTTCCGGTGCAGTCGGATTTTGCGGCAAAATAGCCAGCTGCTTAGCTACTTCCCGGGTGGATTGCTTATGAATGGATTTACCGTCAAGCAGAACACTGCCGCCCTTAGGATTCATGATGCGAGCCATCGTCTTCAGAATGGTGGACTTGCCAGAACCATTTGCGCCCACCAAGGCTGTGATTTTCCCTTGCGGTATTTCTACGTTCAGATCTTCTACAATCAATCGATCTTCATAAGCAATATCCAGATTTGCCGTTTTCAGACGAAACATGTGGAATCATCCCTTTCCCTTATCCAATATATATAGTCACGGGCTTAACGCACGACTTTCATCAAAACTTCATTCTATCTTTATATAATAAAGATATTGATAATCATTATCAAGTGTTAACTGGTTTATTTCCTATATCATACAGTGCACATCATCCAATATTTTCTCAAAAAATTCAAAAAAAGATCACAGCTCCTCGAAGCTGTGATCTTTCAAATCCGGTGAATTGCATTATGACTGTACAGAAGACAGTCCAAATGCTTCGGCCATGAGACGTATAGATTTCATTTTGGCATCAAAGTCATGAATAATGCTCGCAACCATGATCTCCTGTGCATTATAGTCCTTACTTAATTGCTCAATCTGACGCTTCACCTGTTCGGGCGAACCGACCACCATACGTTTGCGATTCTCACGTATCCGCATCCGGTCAAACGGCGTATACGGATACGCCAGTGCCTTTTCCACGGAAGGTGTTCCAGCGGAGCGCATTCCCTGCTCTAATAGTACAAGAGATAAGTCCATGCTGGAAGCCAAGCGATTGGCCTCCTCTTCGGTATCCGCACAGATCGCAAATACGGCAACAAGCGAACGTGGTTGGTCACTATGCTGGGAAGGCTGGAAGCTTTCCTGGTATTCCTTCATAGCCCCTGTGCCGCCTTCACCATTAATGAACTGCGCAAACGCAAAGCCCACGCCACGCTCGGCTGCCAGACCTGCGCTATCACCACTGGAGCCGAGCAACCACATTTCCGGTACAGTTTCTATAAGCGGCATCGCCTGTAGCGAACCGAAACGGTGATTATTGCCTGTGCTGTCATGTAAATAAGCTAACAGGTCATCCAACTGCTCAGGGTATAGATCTACACCCCCTCGCATTTTGCCTTCTTGCAGGGCTCTGGTAGCAATGGGCATTCCTCCAGGCGCCCGTCCCAGACCTAAATCAATGCGTCCCGGATACAATCCCTCCAACACACGAAAGTTTTCCGCTACTTTATAAGCGCTGTAATGAGGCAGCATCACCCCACCCGACCCCACTCGAATGGCCCGAGTACGGGCGGCCAGATGTGAAATCAGTACCTCCGGGCTGGACCCAGCGAGATTTGCTGCAGAATGATGCTCTGATACCCAAAAGCGATGATAACCCAAGCGTTCCGCCTCTATAGCAAGCTCAGCGGTCTTTTGTAATGCCTGCGCATGCGTCATGCCTTCCGATACCGGAGATTGGTCAAGAATGCTGAGTTTTATCATAAAAGTCTGACCTTTCTATTTGGGAATAAGGATAGGCATTAATTATAGCACGCGTAGCCACAGTTACCCAAGAGGGGCCCCTATCAATTTTATAGTGGAAAAGTTTATTTTTCGTAAAGACTTGCGTTCCCTTTATCCGCCTCATAGAGATGTGAACGCTTTTTAAAGAAACTATACAGATGTGTAACGATTACTTTCAAGACAGCATACCCCGGAACCGCCAGTACGATTCCCACCACACCAAACAAATTGCCTGCCGTCAGAATAACAAAGATAATCGTGATCGGATGTACTCGAAGAGATTTACCCATAATTTGTGGAGAAATAAATTTACCCTCTATGAGCTGTACGACTGTCCACACGATAACCATCTTGAGCAGCATAATCGGTGAGGTGACCAAGGCCACAATTAACGCAGGTGTAATGGCAATGACGGGACCTAAGTAGGGGACAACGCTCGTAAAGGACGCAATGACTGCAAGCGTCAGAGAGTAGTCCAATCCAATGATTAGATAACCAATATACAACAGCGCCCCAATACAGAAGCTGACAATAATCTGCCCACGAATATAGGAACTGACCTGATGATTCATCTCGGTCATAATGCGGTCTGTTTCTTTACGAAACATAGGCGGGAGCATTTTCAGGATAAACTGTGGTAGCTTGTGTCCATCTTTTAGCAAGTAGAACAGAATAAATGGAACCGTGGCAATCGCAAGTACCGTTTCTGTAACCACGCCCAAGAAGCTGCCCACGCCCGTCCATGCATTATTAATAAAGCTAGATAACTTTTCAGAAGCTTTGGAGGCCAGCTCAGATGGATTAATTTGAATGGTGTTCTGGAACTGGTTTACAAAATCGCTGCCGATCAGTTTCTCGAATTGTCGTTGTACTTGCTCGCTATAGGTAGGGAAATTCTGGATAAGCCCCTGTATTTGATCGCGGATTACAGGCACCACCGATGTAACCACAATCGCAATAACCCCTATAATAAGCAAAAACAATACAACAATGGAGTATACTCGTTTCACCTTGTTACGCTCCAGTACATCAACCAACGGGTTGAACAGATAGTACAACACGCCGGATAATATAACAGGGAGAATGATCGTTTTTAACAGCACTATGACAGGTGTGAATATGTATGAAATTTTGGTAAGAACCAAGATATTCAAGCCGATCAGCAGCAGTACCAGCAGGAATAACACAAACTTGTTGTTCAGAAAAAACTTCTTGAATCGGTCTTTCCATGCCGGAGTTATTTCCACACCACATTCCCCTTCTCTTTACACAAATGAGTATACGTTCTTCATAGATACGATATATTTTTGGAACAAAATATACAAGGTTATACCCAAATAAACACAAAAGCAAACAAAGTTGTACGTCATCGTACGAACTTCGCTTGCTTTCGAGGGTTATGGAGTATCATTTATCGTGGTTGCAGCATCCACCGTCGTGGTCACAGGTTTGTTCTCCTGTTCAAAAAGATTCTGTATGAAGCGCTTGAGCTTTCTTTCGTCTACACCCAATACCTGCGCACCCTTAATGGTTTCCCCGCGCACCAATTCATTCGGCGGGATTTGCTGCTTCGCTACTGTTGTTGCATCGATATTAAAGCCCAATGAAGCCAATTGCAGCATTTCCGTAGTACTCAGATTCGTTTCAATATAAGGAGAAATGCTATTTAAAATACTCGGCAGTTTGATTAGAGATGAGGTTGACTGAATTTTACCGCCAAGCTCAGTAATGAATTTGCGTTGCCGCTCCGTACGCGTAAAATCGGAAGTCGCATCATGACGGAAGCGTACATATTGCAAGGCTGTTTTACCGTCCATGTGCTGCATTCCCTTTTTCAAATCAATATCAAACTGGTGTTTATCCGCCTTGGAGGTATAATGCATATCTTTTTCGACATCCAGGTCAATACCACCCACAGAATCAACCAGCGCAATAAAACCATTGAAATCAGTATATACATAATATTGAATTGGTATGCCCAGCAGGTCGCTCACGGTCTGTCTGGTCAAATCCGGTCCCCCGTAGGAAAAGGCAGCATTCAATCGACTTTGCCCATGACCTGGGATATTGACGTAGGTATCACGAAGAATCGACATCAGTGTAGCCTTTTTCGTAACCGGATCAATAGAAGCAACCATAACGGAGTCAGAACGCCCTGAATCCTCTCCACGGGAGTCGCCGCCTAGCAGCAGAATATTCACTCTTTCTGTCCCATCCCATTCCGGTGGGAGCGATACCTCTACAGGTTGTACATTGGTTTGAGTTTGTGCCTGCGGTTTGAATTTCGAATCCTGTCCGGAAGCAACTGAAATTTGATTCGTAAAATGATATATAGAATACGTATAATATCCGCCCACTAAAAGAACCGCCGCAGTCACAGAAATGCCTAACCATTTTAAAAATTTTCGCATATTTTCGGGTAACCTCGCTTTTATTCATCATCGTTCGGCTTTTAAAAGCATACCCTTCCTGCAAGTTATCTGTCAATTCGCGCCGTCTGTTCTAGTGGTCGTCCGCATACCATGGATTCAAATGGACAAGCACCTCATAAACCCGCGGTTCCCGCTTCATGACAGCCCCCTTAATCAGTCGAATAATATCGTGTCCCTGCTGAATCGTCAAAGAGGCATCCACTGAAGCGCGGATATCCACGATAATATAATGGCCGTGCTCACGGGCACGGATACGGTCAATACGTTGAACCTCGGCTACACTCAGTGCGGCTGCGGCGTAGCTCTCAATTTCCTCCGTTGCAATCGCCTTTTCCATAAGCACATCTATGGATTCACGGCCCATTTCCCACGCCAATTTCAGAACTAGCAATGCCACTACGAATCCCGCAATAGGGTCACCGTAAGATAAGATTGAAATGCCCCAGTGCTCCCCAATCAGCCCCAATCCGATACCCAGTACAGCAGCCCCAGAGGCGTACACATCAGCGAGATGATCTTTTGCCGTTGCAATAAGACCCTGACTATTGGCCGCTCTCCCGATACGAATCGTGTAGATATACAGCCACTGTTTCCAGAGCAAGGAAATAATGGCGGCCACCAATGCCAGTATATGCTCCTGTGGCATCGGTTCGAACAGTGCTGCAATCGAATGATAGCCGATGAATATACCCGCTCCAAACAATATGACCGCCACCACGCTTGCACCGATCACTTCTGCCTTGCCGTGACCATAAGGATGGTCCTCATCCGGCGGCTGGCTAGATATGCGCATCGCCCCCAGTGCCGTTGCAGAGGCAATCACGTCCCCAGCATTATGCACACCATCGGCTACCAGCACCTTGCTGTTGAACATAAGTCCTGTAATAATCTTAATGCCGGTTAATAGGATGTTGCTAATCAGGCTGATCCATGCTGAGACCATGGCGCGCTTGCCCATATCCTGTTCCTGCATGATGTATAACCCCTCCAAATTTATCTTTTGAATTTATCTTATGGCGCTGCTCTTTCAGCGGTATGGATGAAGATTACAATAGCCCCGGAAGATGAGCCTCCCCGGGGCTATTATGATAACCATAGTGGAGCATTCTATGAGAATACTCCTATTTTATCTATCTGGACCGTCCGCGACGGCCTCCTTGTCCTTGACCACCACGCGGGCCGCCTTTGGCTTGTCCACCGCGGCCACCTTGGCCTCCGCGCGCAGAACCACTGCTGCTGCGGTCATACCCACCGCGCTCGCTGCTTTGTCCTGCCGAGCGACCTTGGCCTCCTCGTGCGGAACCGCCGCTGCTGCGGTCATATCCACCGCGCTCGCTGCTTTGCCCTGCCGAGCGACCTTGGCCTCCACGTGCAGAACCGCCGCTACTACGGTCATACCCGCCACGCTCGCTGCTTTGTCCCGCCGAGCGACCTTGGCCTCCGCGTGCGGAACCGCTGCTGCGGTCATATCCGCTGCGCTCGTTACTGCCGCGGCTAGAGCGACGTTCGCCGCCTGCACTGTCACGACGGCCCGCCTGTTCGCGGCCGCTGCCCCGGCGTCCACCGCCGGAGTCGTTGCCACCGTAGGAACGGCGGTCGTTTCTGCCCGAACGGCGTTCTCGACCCTGCCGATCAGCCGTATCGGAAGCAGGTCTACGCTGTCCGCCGCCCTCACTGCTGGTGAATGTGACACCAGCAACTTTCTGGATGTTCCGAAGCTCTGGAATATCCCTTGGCGTAGCGAGCGTCACCGCCACGCCTTTGCCTCCGGCACGGCCGGTACGCCCGATGCGGTGGATGTAGCTTTCGGCATCCTGCGGCATGTCGTAGTTGAAGACATGCGTGACGCCTTCTACATCCAGGCCGCGTGCAGCTACATCAGTCGCTACGAGCAATTGGAGTTTCGCTTCACGAAATGCCTTCATCACTTGCTCCCGCTTGTTCTGGGACAAATCCCCGTGAAGCTCACCGCTCTGAAAGCCCATTTCTTGCAGCTCTTCGTTCAGTTTGGCAGCCCGGCGCTTCGTACGGCAGAAAATAACAGCCAAGTACGGACGATCCGTATTCAGCATATCCACCAATGCCTGTTGCTTACCACGGTCTGTTGTTTGCACAACGACCTGACGGATTTGGCTCACCGGAACGGAAGAAGCGGATTTCACTTTGACATCTACAGGTTCGTTCATATATACACGAGCCAGTTTGCGAATACCGGCTGGCATCGTAGCGGAGAACAGCATCGTCTGTCTCCGGTAAGGAACTTCCTGAAGAATCGTCTCCACATCGTTCAAAAAGCCCATGTGTAACATTTGATCGGCTTCATCCAGGACCAGCATTTTAATGCCGCCTAGATCCAGCGTGCCACGTCTCAGGTGATCCAGCAGTCGCCCAGGTGTCCCAATAATCAGTTGTGCGCCACCTTTCAGTTTACGAAGCTGACGCTCCACGTCCTGTCCTCCGTAAACAGCTAGTAGAGATAAACTCGGCTCCGCAGCAGCCAAGCATTTAGCTTCCTCTGTAATCTGGAGTGCCAATTCACGCGTAGGTGCAATCACAAGCGCCTGCGGGTGCCGCTTGTCCAAATTCAGCTTTTGTAAAATCGGCAGTAAAAACGCAAGCGTCTTCCCTGTCCCCGTATGTGCCTCGGCAATCACATCCTGACCTTCCATCAACAGTGGAATGGACTCCTGCTGTACAGGTGTTGGCGCTGAGATGCCCTGCTCTTTCAAGGCTTCTACCCAATGTTGCTCCACACCTAATGCTGTAAAATTCTTCAAGTTGTATTCACTTCCCTTATCTGTATTCAATATGTGTCACGTAAAATAGGTTCATGTGCCATATGACATCTATCGTTCCATAGTTCAGAATTCCCATTTTTGTATCGGTTCTCATTCTCCCCTTTTCAGGAAGGGAGCATATCCGTTATCGTTGAATCTGTTCATGTAACTCAACATACGGCCGCAAGGCGGCTCAGGCCGTTCCATATATGACTTTCCTAGTATACGCGAAGTTGAACTGGTTTCCAAACGATTTTAATGAACAGGACCACAGTCTATATAAAAGGTGAATTCGATCTTCATGTCATATATTATGGTATAAGAATTGGTAATTCATGAATAAAGGATGGATGCTTGTGGTTAACAACTTGCATTATAATTTTATAATGGCCGGTTCCTTGTCGGAGAAGCACACTTTGTTTGCTGAAGAGTGCTTTACTAACCTGTTCGATTGTTTTGAAACGCTCCTGAATATATCAGGAATCCGCAATACCCATGTGTCTATCTATCAATCCAAGAAAGCCAAACACGGTAAGATCCGCTGGGACAAGCAGGAACTGCTCCGCATTGTGACCGATGATGAATTGACTCCTTTGATGCTGGTTATAGAGGCGCCTAGTATCAAATCATCCTATAACAAAGGGACGACGCCGGAAGTGTACATTCTTTTGTCCAATGGCCCTATGGGTCAATCTCCCAACAATTGCGGGATGCTTGTTTCGATCCGTCAGGACGTTTATGAACGTATTGACCGAACAAGCGTGGAAGACGTTATGCTGCGGCTCAGCCAGTTAATAAAGGCAAACAAACTGTTACATAGCTCGCGCAACTTTTATGCTGGCAGTAAAGCACGCGCCATTATGGATATTCTTCCATTTATGCTCGAACAGGATACCCCGGATATGAAGTATGTTTTTCAATCGTGGACTCCGTTCCCTTTACCACACACTTAAACAATCCGTCATACTATTAACCCCAGGAGGCTGCAATTTATGCAAATTCAAGTTCAAAAGGTTGAAAAAAAAGAGAACGAATATCTCATTCATTATCAAGCCGGGGGAGCGTTGCCGTTCGTTCCGCATGATATTGTTCTGATCCATGGCAAACAGTATTTTATAGGCACGATTTTGAAAGTAGAGCCGGAACAGGCCCTTGTCCGTATTAATCCGGAATATGAAGACCAACTGGCAGGGTCCATCGGACTGGAGCTGGCTTTCTCTCCAACTGTTTCTATTCAAGGTGCAGACAGCATTGTCGAAAAGCTTGGCTATTTCCCTCCCTTTCATTATGACCGAATTACAGCTGCTAATATGACGAAAGACCAGATTACGCTGACGATTGAGCTATCCTACGCTAGCGTGCTTGTCCCTAAATCACCGGATCTGGAGCCTTCAACTGAGGCACCTGTAATCCCTGAAGCTCCAGCAAAAGACGTCCCACGCTATGCAGTGACTTTTACATTTCTGGAAACTAAAGAGCATGTATTAAGCCCTGTAGAAACAGAAAATATCATTTTGCAACTTGACTTCCGTTATGAAGAGGCTGATATGGTCGTTGACATCGATGCCTTGTCAGGGCTGTCAGGCAGCTTTCTGTGCAGAGGTATCCGCGCAGAGATTACGGAACTGAATGAATAAACAGGAGGCTCGCGAGCTGTTACGCTGTCATTCTTTTATTCACGATGATCTGGAGCATCCCAAAATGCGAAGCGGATTTTTAGGGATGCTTCGCCCCTTTCAAGGCGAACTGATTGAGGATAATTTTCATGAGCTCATGACTATCATTGAAGTTCTGGCAGATGAGTTGGAGAAACCGTCCGTAGAACGGGAGCTTATATCCGCTCTGTGGGGGATTTGCCAGTATACACGGGCATGGGCGTTGCATCCTGATGGTATGCTGCAGCGAAATCACCTGCTGACCGTAGAGCAGATTAGTACGCTTGACGATTGGATTGATACGATCTCCTATGCGGTTATGGTACTGCTGGAGGGTGGCGGACCAGAAGAAGCTTTATCGAACTACAGACACGAGAGTTGATCCGCAGTGATACATATATCTTAGTCAAGGGGGCCGCTTTTGCATTGCTTCGCGTACATAAAAGCATGCCTTTCGCACAACATGCTCTGAAACAATTAGTTGAGCATGAAGAATTCCGTGCATCTGCCAAACGGGAGCTTTCCACATAATCGACAACCAAAGGAGAATCACTCTACTTATGCGTGTAAGAATATTTATATTCATATTTATTATCGGAATTATATGTGTGCCTGCGTATTTTATTATGAGCAGCTTTGGATTATTTCAAAATGAAAAGGTGCTTGTACATTACAAGCTTGCCATTGAGGTAAAGGATAAAAAGTATGATGCCTGGCCTTTAATCAGTAGCTATGCCGCTATAGATAAAAGAGGGGACAGTCGTCAGCTCTACTACCAGGCGGAGGGCTCAGGCTTAGAGTATCTGTTTCAGCTAGCCTATGGACAATATGAACTCCGACCCTCCAAGGAAAATCCTTTTCTGGACGGAGGAGTCCACTATACCATGGATCATCCCGAGTATGTGCGTGAGGAAAAGGAGTATGAGAATGCTAACGACTACACGGAATTAACCCATTTTTATAATCAGCAGGAACGGATGATTTATACCTATAATCCCGAAGCCAAGCTCGATAAAACATACGTCCGTTCCATCATCACCGCTGGGATGACTCGCACAACTGGTAATTCAAGCCGTCCGGTTAAGGATGACTATATCAATATCAGTAAGCTGTTTAAGGATAAGCTAGGAGTGAATGTGAAGGTAGATGTGGATGAGGACAACAAAATCGTCACCCTATCGATGACATGATTTCACATACGATGTACCGCTGCGTCGTCTCATTTCCAAAAAAGAGATTTATGGTTTACTAGAATCAAGGGGGCTGGTTGTTGATGTCATTCGCAATTGAATCAGGGCTTTTGCCTGCCCAGATCGCAGCATTGGAGGAACAGATACAGCATATATTGCCCGCTGGCTATAAACGTTTTCTTTCACAATATAACGGATTTTATGTAGCCGCCCCTTTTTATTGCAATGTGCCCTTCGATCGAGTGGATAACGGAGACATTGATTTGACTTGTTTTTTCGGATATGAGGTATCCAACAAAAATCATGACCTTCTAGCGATTAATGATGAATTTCTGGATGAAATCAATCATGTCGAGAGCGCTTTGTTGATTGGTGCAGATGCGGGCGACAATTTTTACGTTCTGACATGTAAGGACTACACCCCGTATGTGTACTACTGGGACCGCACACATCTTCATGCCTATGATGACAAACTGAACTATGATATTGCAGAGCAGGACGAATGCGGACATTTGTATCTGGTGGCAACAGACTTTACAACGTTTTTTAATCAGGTAATTGAACGACTCAACGAGCAGAAAGGAAGGCCTAATGATGACAGAAATACATAATGCTAAGCAGGGACCGGCTTATTTGGAGGGTTGGGTTGTACCCGAAAACCCCGAGGCATGGGTCGAGCAGGAGTGGACAGGTACGCTTCGTTCACAGGCAGGACATACGAAATTCCACATTTTTTATTACGGAGAACTTATGGACGAGCTGATCACTGGTACTGAATTTGCACCCCAACTCATTATTGCAGAAGATGCAGTCACAGGTGAACAGATCGTGATTTTTGACGGAACCCGCCATGGTTACGATGCTCTGCTATGCGAAGTTTATACCAAGGAGCAGCAGAACAATCGCACTCCCCTGCTGCCCTATCTGGACGAAGATGGTGAAGATACTTTCGAGGTAAGCGTAACTGCCTTTTATAATGTTGATTGGGATGACGAGTTTGCAGACGATGTAGATGAGAATGGGCAGTTAGAGCTGATCAATGGCGAACGATGCGATTTTGAAGATGCGAAGCGGAACGGCTATGATGCGATCAGCATTACGATTACCAGCGCTAAAGGTCTAAAAACAGAGATCCTTCAGGAAGAGCTGGCCTGACGATGGTGTTCAAAAGAATCAAACATCAGGAAGGCGATATTTTTGTTATCCCCCTGCATGACGGCCGATTTGCGGTATGCCAGGTGATCTGCGCACTGTATGGTAGATTCAAAAAAGCGTTCTCCTTCGGGGTTCTATCCATAGGCCAGAATCAAGCGTACGGAGGTGAAACGACATATCTTCCGTTTACAAATTATCGCGGCCGATTTGAAGTTATATTCACCGCCACCCAAAATCTGACGAAAGGAGTATGGCCCATTATCGATCATCGCCCTCTTTCCGAGGAACAACAGCAGCTAAAATATTTTAATTGCGCGGGCCATCTATACTGTGGGGATGAATATATACGCAATCTGGAACTGGAAGAATATAATCAATATACGATAATGGGCGTGGCTGGATATGAGTTGGTACAGCAATATTTAGCCCAATATGATGACCGCTAGGAAGAATAGCAGCACAAATAACCACCTTGAAGTTTGAATGCCAAGGTGGTTATTTGACCTGTTAAAAGGGTTCAAACGTATATGGGAATGATGTACGCTCTGTCCCCAATACCGACTTCACGCGCTCTTCATCCACCAACGCTTCGACGAGGCTATACAAATCCGAGGCTGCATACCGAAAATTGCCCCATGTGCGCAGATTCAAAGCATAGATTGGGAATTCCCCCCGTTCATCAGGCGATTGAATATCCCAGATCAGCAAGTCATCCTCTTCACTGGAAGCGAAAGGGACCGCATGCTCCAAAAGCTCCGGAAAACCATCTGGCTCCAGCGCCGCTTCTTGTAAAACCTCTTCTGATTCCAGTACATCATCAAACCAGGCCCGCCAGTTATGACAACGATGAAGCCATGAATCCGGGTGATCGCCAAGAGGAATATGAATGTTCCATAAGCCGCATAGTCGCCCGTAACCAAGAGTTTTGACATAATCTATATAAGAAGGCGGAAAGCCCATACCATTTTCAAAACGATGCTCTATTAGAAAAGCCTCATCATAGTAAGCCTGGAATTGCGGACGCTGTAGTCCTGTAAAAATGCTCATGCTCGCCCTCTCCTTTCGCGCATCTTTATTCACCTTTTCGCTCTTAGGCACATTGAAAAGGTCTTTTTCAAGTGTTAAAATGGGAATAAGATGTATATTCTAAAAAAGAGTGAAGATGCGTCAACATCCTCACTCTTTGGCAACAGCCGCTTTTAAGGGCGGTGGCTGCAAGTTCACGGTATTCGAAATAGACCGGTTCCTACCACGGGCGGTCTATTTCTTTTTATGGAAGGAAAGAATCAGAATCACCAACGTTGCGAATTGAATCATCAACATTAAGGTGTCTTTAACCTCCACAGGCCTCACCTCCCTCACAGGAGACTAGCCGACCGCCCATCTAAGCCATTCTGTTATTAAGGAATATTATAACATATGAAATATAAAAAGTACGTTTTTACGATCTTTCCGAAAAGGAGGAACGAACATGGAGCAAAAACGCTTCAAAGATGAATATGGATACAAATATGACTTTAGCGCCGTGATTAGAAGAGGAGAACAGGTAACTGTTCACTGCCCCCGTTGTCAGGGCCAAGCTTTTATTTCCATATCCAAAAAAGACTGTTATTACGTCGTTCGATGTTCTCATTGTTACTACACATATCAGCAGCCCGAATCTTATACATTCTATGCACGCGGCGTATGCAACCATTGCGAACGGTATTTTAATATCGAAATCCATGATGACCGAACGAAACTCCATAAAAATACAAATATAAACTGTCCGCACTGTGAGACACGCAATCAGGTTCCGGTGCATCGTGTGCAATCACGCGAATGGCATACGAACGTGATCCAAAACGGAAAAGACCCTATTTTCCAGCTCCAGCTGTACTTCCTAGATTACTATCGGGGGAAACCTGTCTGGGCTCTTAACCGGATACACCTGAATTACCTGCTCTCCTATATCTCTGCCGAGTTGCGAGAAAAGCCTGCATCCGGTATGATGCGTACGGCTTCCCACTCCATTCCCAGGTACATTAAGGATGCGAAGAATCGCCAGTCCATCTTAAAGATATTACAAAAGCTACAGCATAAGCCAGCGGCTAAGAGAGGAGCCTCCATACATGAGCATACAAACTTTTGACAGCCTTGAAGCACTGGTCCATGCCGTTGACCAAACAGAAATCAATGAATGGGTATTTGCCAATCTGAAACATGTTCAAAGTAATCCGCTCAATTCTACCTATTACATCATTCCCGAGGAAGAATTGTGGGAACTGGAGGATGCCGGTCTCACCGTCACCAATCATCGTGATGAAAGTATACCTGCATCTCTGCCAGACCATCAGGTGCAATCTTGGCTGGAGGTGGCGACTGTACAGGATGTCATTGAAGTGTTACGCCACAGCGGAAGCGAGCCGGATATTGAACGCATTGCGCAAGGACTGCGATATTATCATGAATATGATGCTTTTATGGAATAAGCGTTTCCAGCAGCTCTTTTACCTCAGGGACAGCCTGCTTCAGGCTGTTTTTTAGTTTCTTCGCGCCACCCCATATACGATAAACAAGCACCTCTTGTTCGTAGTTCTCCAGCTTCTTAAGCTCCTCCACCAGTACCTGTGCCTGCTCTACGGTTTCAATTCCGGATGACTTCAGTGGTTTGGCAGACTCGTTGCCTGCCAGTAGAACCCTCGTCCAAACGGGTATCGTGTCCGGTGTCAGTCCGTGTGCGTCAGCAAATACAGCGGCGTAACCGTCCTGTACGGACTGATGTTCACTGTCCACCAGCTTCATATAACGATTCACTAATGGGAAATAGTTCTTTCCTTTTAGGCCCAGTCCCATCACCGCATAGGTTCCCGGCATTGCCGACTTTTCACCGGGCTCTACATCGTTATACCACTTGAACTCTTCCATCACGACCTCAGCATATTCAGCCAGCAACGGATGCAGCGCAGGATATTCAAGTGCATTGGCGAAGAAACGATGCAACGTAGATTTAGCCAACTTGGGTACAGGCAGGTAGTTTTTCACCTTGCTTTTGAACTTCATCCGATATTCCTTGGTAAAGCCCTTTCTTAAAATATCGCATAAATATACGAGTGCTTCTCTATAGCTCTCTTCTTCCTCTGAACGAATCTGAACCTCCAGCGTTTGCAAAATATCATTGGCTTGGCAGATGACTCGCTCACTTGTATATAACGCTGGGATGCTTCCTGATCCGTTCTTAAGCCACTGGGCTGCCTGATCCGAACCCAACTGTGCAGCAATCTCCAAATACTTCTGCCGTGCATCGGCATCGGTCGAGCCCACCCGCATCGCGGTAAGCAGGAACATCTCCATGGCTGGCGCGGGAATTTCCGAAGGGAGAATATCGGGCTTCACTTTATAATCCAGTCCATAGCTTTTTTCCCGATCCGCATACTTCAGCAGAAATTCATCCTCAGCCCAATGCTTTAAGCCACTGCTGAGCTGATACCTCCATGCTTCCTCACGCTTGCGGCTGACCTTCACTTTGGCATCCATTCGATTCAGCAACTCATTCATCCGCTGGGCGTTTACAGGGTACAAATGAGGATCAAGCAAGTGTCTCACTAAGAAGAAATCGTCCTCTTCCTTCGGGATAGCTTTACTGGAAGGGTTGAGCTTCTGCTCTACAAACTGTTGGATAGTGGCTAACAGTTGCTGCCGTTTATCTTCATTTAGGAGTGAGAATGTAAAATGATTGGCCTTATTCTCCAAGACCACTTCCAGATGAAAATCCAGTCGATAACGAAAGAACATGGAGCTGAATTCTTCCGAATTAAATAGCGCCTCTATCTTTTCCTTGAACATAGGCATCCATTCGTCCTGCACCTGCTGCAATGTTACCCCATCTGTAAACCCAGAATTTCCCGTATCCGGTCTACGACGATCCCAATCAAACGGTTCGTGGGTATCCACCCACAGCCCATCCTTCTTACAAGTAACTTTTAAGTATTCATGAATCCCTTCGTGAAGGACGCTTTTGATTTGGAATTCGGCGATGCGCTTTTGCTCAGAAGCGTATGTCTGGTCAATCTCCTCAAAAATTGGACCGATGTAGGCTTGTACCCCTGATGTCATAAGATGTGTTCCTCCTTCGTCCCCTCACAAATTGTAGTTCCTACGGAATTAAGATAGACTAATCTATAACTATTTTATTTCCTGATTATAGCATATCTCTCATTTACTTTTGGACTCTACCCCTATAGATAGAGTGCCGGAAAGCAGGTGTATTCATATGTATTGGGTTTCCACACAACATACGACGGTGGCTGCCGAAGAACTGACAACTTTCGAACATACCTATGGATTAACTTTACCACCTCCCTATGTAGCATTCCTCACCCGCTATGGGCCTGGTACCTTTTGCGGACTGCTGGTGATTGAACCGCCTGATGCTCAACTATTACAATCCTATGCGGATTACGAACTGTGGAGGCATGATGATAACTGTCCGATCACCGTGCAACAGCTAGGCGAGTGCGTGGTCATCGGTAGCTCCATAGATGGGGATTTCCTAGCGGTGCACCCTCAGGTCGAAGGTTTGCTTTGGCTACCGCGACATTCGGAGGTCATTACTAAGAAGCCATTAGATGTTCAGGTTCCATTTACAGATACACTGGAGCATATACTACAGGATGAATTCGGAAGAATAGAGCCATTCCCCCGTTATTTCGAACCTGTCAGTCTGGATAGAGCAGCAACATTTCTACTATTTAATCCACCCGAGACGGCGGAAGCTTGCGGTTCAGCCCATCCGAACGATCAAGCCTTGCAAATAGCTCCAGCATCTATACAGGTATTGGCTCAGCGTTTTAAACAGCATTTTGACTCACATCTATGGATTGAAAACGAGCATATCTGCATGGCTTTTCTTCAGACTCTAGGCGGATATGTGCGTTTTAACTATGCATATGGACGCGAAGTGGCGATCATTTATGAACCCACAGCGATAGCACTTCGTGATGAAATTCTAGCATACTTGCAAAAAGAGCATTGCCGGGTTGTAGAGTAAGAGGAGGACAAATACGAATGACAGTACATTTTGAACGAACCTTAGAAAAGCTGGGACAGATCGCCGATCGTCTGAGACAAGGTGGGATGTCTGACGTGGTATACCAATGGTCGAAGGGGATTTCTACAAGTGAACTAACTGAGCTGGAGGAACGGCTGCAGATGCCTTTGCCTGCCTCCCTGTCTGAGTTGATAAAGCGGTGTGGCAGCTTACATTTGCTATGGTGCCTCCCTCAACACTGTATTGTAGCCGATGAACCGGCTTGTTCATATGAAAGCAGTAATGGCCTTGAACAAGAACCGAATATCCTCGACGATATCACAGGAGAATTTGGCTGGAATCATGAGTATATTGGCTATTTTACATCTTATGGGGAAGATACCGACTCAGCAGCGGACGAGCAACGATATCTGATCCTTAATTATAATGGTGCGGGTGATCCGATACTGCTTGATATGGCGACATCCGCAACAGAGCCAGCGGTGTTCTGTTATGATCATGAGTTGGATCAGTTTACGCTGCTCGCAGAAAATCTACCCGCCTATATAGAAACCATGCTCACCTTGCACGGACTATGGCTGTGGGATTGGTCTAACGTGTCAGACGAGCATGGCATTCAGCTAAACAGTCCACCACTACAACTGTGGCAACGCTGGTTGGACATGTTTTGTACGATGAAGCTGGAGGATGCGCAGTCGTTGGAGACGCTGATCCATTACACCACCATGCATGGCGTAGATCATCCTGCTGTGGTGCAGGCTTTTCAAGCCTATGATCCAAAGGATATTTTTCTTGCCTGGGAGCAGCACTGGCAGAACATTCAACATAGCCAGGTTCCATTCTCTACATGGGCCGTTTGGGTAGGGGAGACCGCAGGGGTTGGGGCTGCTGATTGGGTCCGCTCCTTGTGGGAACCGGAAACCGCGCAAGTATGGACATCTTTAGCTCAAAACAATACCCTACATGCTAAGGGTGCATTTGCGTCCACACGCGCCTATCTGAGCGCCCGCTGCCTACCCGGGCAGGAAGGCTTGGTATGTGTTTGCAATCACCTGCTACAGCATTCGGTTGCAGATGGCAAATTAGAAGGATACACCGCTAATGGACAGCTACAGCATTTTCATTCACCGCAGGTCATTAACTGGATACGGGATAAGGTCAATCATCCGGTCGATGGCTGGGCAGTACTTTTCGCCTACTCTTGTCCTACAGCTGAGCAGGTGATTGAATGGCTATCCAGTAGTGAGCTTCATCAGAAGATTGCAACGGAGGGGCTAGATATTATGATTCATCGGGATCTTCTGCCCGCTCTGGAAGCAGACGCTTGGGCCAATATCTCAGATCTGCTTCTTGCTTCTTTGCAGCTCGTGATGCTCAAAAAAGATAAACGTCGTATTGAAGCCGTGCTTAAGCAGCTTTCAGATTTGGAACTTCGTTAATCTTTCGGAAGGGTCGTATGCGGATTCACATGTACAGTGATGTGAGGTAAAGAAAGTTAGCCGCTGCATCAGCGGCTTAACCCCTTGAGGAAAGTATCTATAGTAAATGAAATCAATTCATCATTTGATTGTGCCATAGGAAAATCAAAATTCAGGAGCAAAGAAGTCAAGCCGTGCAGCATACTCCATACAGAGCTGGCGAACAAGCGCTCATCTCCTTGAATGATGGAACCCTCCTCCATAACGGCTTTGAGCCCAGCTTCAAGAAGCTCAAAGCCTTTAAGGCTCCCACTGTCTATAAGACTAACCAAGCTTACAGATTCCAGGTTGCTGATAAACAGAATGTTGTAATATTCCGGGTTAGCCGTTCCAAAACGAACATACGCATCAGACACCGCCTTCAGTGTGTCCAGAGCGTTCAATCCCGCTGCCTGTGCTTCATCCGCACGTTGCTGAAGAGCCTGCAGAAACAGGGCATTTCCTTCTAGCAGGAGTTCGATTACAATGGCTTCCTTATTTTCGAAATAATGATAAATAGTTGTTGGTGAATATTCAATCTGATCCGCAATTTTGCGCATGGAGACTTCAGCATACCCTTGATTCAGAAAAAGCGATCGGGCGGCCTCAATGATTTTCCGGCGGATCTCATTGCTTTCACGTTCTCGGCGTTTGATATGTTTCATGAGTAGATGTACTTGCCCTTTCTGCCTACCCCAATTTGGCGGCGATACGATCAGCTTCCATTATACCCGATTCCATAACCCCTTGAAACCCGCCCCCAGGCTGTGTCCAGGCCCCTACCAATGATAGACGCTTTACTGCTGATTTGTGCTTGAGCCTTTTTATACCGGACTGCCGAACCGTTTGTGCGTAGCCATAAACAGCCCCGTCGGGATTAGCGGTATAACGCTGCATCGTGCGTGGTGTGCCCAATTCGGCTACCATCACTTTGCTGCTAAAACCCGGATACAGCTGTTCAAGGCATCCCAATATCTGCTGTGTCACGGCTTCTTTTTTGGCTTTGTATTCGGGACGTGCGGCAGGCCAGTTCTCCAATCTGTCCAAAAATGTAATTGCGATGACACCCTTTCCCGGTTCATTGAGCTTAGGGTCCATGGCGTTATAATTCGTGAGCATCCAGTTGCCTTTCGTGTACTGGCCGCTCATCATTACTTCATAATCTGTCTCCGAATCCGGCTCATTACGCAGGATTAAGTCTTCTTCGGTGATGCCAAGCTCATGAGGTTCACATGATAATCCCAGATATAGCTGGGTGAGAGACGTGCCAGTCTCCAAACTGCTGACAGCTTCCAGCTCACGACGGGCAGCATCATGGTTTTCCAGTAGACGGCCATAGGTATGATGGGGACTGATACCAGACACAATCCAGTTGGCTTTATATACATCCCCTTTTTTCAGACGGACACCAGCAGCTTTACCATGTTCGAGTATAATCTCAGATACCTGACTGCGCAGGTGAACTTCTCCTCCCGCTGACTTAATAGCGTCAACCAGTGCATTAGATAAAGCCTGTGCGCCTCCCTCAATGTAATACGTACCCTCCATGTGGTAGCCGATCCAGGGAATAAAAAAATACAGGGCCGCAAGTCGCTTTGGAGGCAATCCGTAATAGGCCCACAGCGCGGTGAAAAATTCCGTGAAGCGGTCAGATAACCCGAACTGGCTTACAGCTTCCCAGGTGGTCATTTGCGTCCAGCGGAGAAAGGTCCCAGCTTTGAGCAGGCCAACCGCCTTGCGCCAGGAAGTGAGAGTAGAAAAAGCAGAAAAGCCTGTTTCAAAACGGCGAATGCCCGCGAATAGACTGTCAATGGCTTTCACCTCAGTAGGAAACATGTTCTTGAGGAGCTGCACATACTCCTGAACATCGGACGGAATATCAATGTTCTGGCCTTCCCAACGAATGGAGTAAGGGTGCTTTTTGCGGAGAGGAACAATTCGCAGGTCCGCATTACAGGCCTTCAGCATCTGACCAAAGCTTCCTTCCTCGAGTCCGCCGACACCATGCAAGGAGACATCAAAGGTATATCCCTTTCTTGTAAATTCAGTTGCGAAACCGCCAGGCAGAGTATGGCTCTCAAAAACAGCTGTTCGGTAACCGAGCGCAGAGAGTCTTGCTGCACAGGATAAGCCACCCAATCCTGCACCGATGACAATAACATCATATTGGTTCATGATTTCATCCCCCTTTTTTTAACATCGTTATATAAGTTAACAGTGTTAAGTTAAGGAGATTATATACCATAATATTACCGTTGCGAAAGTAAAACTTTTTTAATAAAACATCAAAAATGTAGCGCTTTCACTTGTCAGATTCCAATGAAGGTGCTATCCTTCAAGTGGGATTGTTACTGAAAAGGCAAAACCCGAGTACACTTGTGTACCCGGAGTTTGCCTTTTTTTGATTTGTATGGATTCCACAGCATACAGTTAACCATCCCGAACATGTAGTAATCGCTTTCAAAAAATGACACCAAAGGAGATTAATCTCATGCAAAGAAGACGTTTTGCCCCTGTTTTATTATCTTTTGTGTTCCTGCTAACGATCTTTTTCCCATCCGCCAGCTCTGCCGCAGCAGCAACAGATGTCCCAGCGCCACAGGCTACCCTGTTTACACAGGTACAGCCTTTGGGTGAAGTCGTTTCTGCTGTTGTACTGAAATACAGCACCAATATTGACGGTGCATCCTTATCCACGTCTAGCTTTCAGGTTCAATCTGTACTCAATGATGTATATACAGACAGAACCGTGACCGATGTATATACCAATGATACTGGAGCCATCACCAACCGCAGCACTCATGGTAAATATGTTGTGATTGAGCTGGATACGCAAGATAAAAATGCAAGTACCCTTACTTACGATGCAATAAGCGCAGTTAACCGCATCAACACGTTGAATTATATTATTAGTCAAAAGAAAGATATTGCAACTTCAAAGAAAACAGTCATCCCAGCCTCTGCACAGACTGTAAATGCAACAGATAAAATTACACCGATCGTAGACGATTTCCAAAAAAACACCTTTGAAAATAAAGAAGGCTTCAAGCTGAACTACTTTACGTTTGAGCCTAAAGTTGAGCCCGGCAAAACCTACCCTCTGGTTGTATTCCTGCACGGAAACGGCGAACGTGGTGACGGAAACGGAGTAAATTTGCTGGCAAACGCCGGAGCTGTTACTTGGGCTTCTCCTGAGCAGCAAGCCAAACACCCATCCTTCGTAATCGCACCACAAAGCCCGATTGACTTGGAACATAAATTCATTTGGGCGGATGAACCACGCAACAGCGCTGTAGCCGATTTGGTACGTGAAACAGCGTTAAAATACCCAATCGACACCGACCGAATCTATATTGTTGGTATTTCTCAAGGAGCTATGGGCACGTGGAGGTTGCTGGAAAAGAATCTTGACTTGTTCGCCGCAGGTGTACCCATTGCCGGTTTGACCAACTATGAAAAAGCCGTTAACATGTATGCACCTGTCGATCCTAAACACGTTGAAGTACTGAAAAACGTTCCGCTTTGGGCCTTCCATGCTGCAGACGACACCACAGTTAGTCCTAAAAACTCGCAAGAAATGGTAGCTGCCATTAAAGCACAAAACGGAAACCTCATTCATTTTACTGAATACGAAGCAGGGATTATCCAACCTACAGGACACTTCTCCTGGGTACCGGCTCTGCAAAATCAGGATATGATTGAATGGCTGTTTGCACAAAAGAAATAAATGTACAGGCCTGTTGATTAACCACTAAATGGTAAAAGGAAAGTCGCCCACCTTTCAGTTGGTTTGTACCCTTACAAACCAACTGAAAGGTGGGCGACTCCATGAAAAAGTCTATTACGATCCCAACGATTCTTCAATCCATTCCGCTAGCCTGTGGGGTGGTTCATACGTATTCAGTCCTGCGCAAACAGCTTTATAGTCTAAGGCACTACCTCTGCTTCTTTTACTTCCTCTAGGCTATATTAACTTTACTGCTTTCATTGCCTGCATTACACACATCATTACGCTTCATTTGCTCAAGTCTTCCTTCTCGCAACAAGCAGCATAATAAATGAAATTAAGACAATGGCAATCGTCCACGCCCAGGCCATCGTCTGATTCCCTGCATCGACAGCTACATAGATCGCCGTAGGTACCGTCTGCGTCTTATTCGGAATGTTCCCGGCAATCATCAGCGTCGCTCCAAACTCGCCAAGCGACCGTGCGAAGCCCAGTATCGCGGCAGTCAGCAGTGAAGGATAGGACAGCGGCAGCGTAATGTAGCGAAACATCTGCCATTCGCCAGCCCCTGCCGATCTGGCCGAGTCCTCCAGTGAACGGTCCACCGCATCGAATGCCGTCTTCATTGTCTGATAGACGAGCGGGAATGCCACCACGATAGACGCCAGCACCGCCGCCCACCAGGAGAAGATGACTGACGCGTGGAACAGCCATTCGATCCATTGTCCTAACCAGCTTCGACGTCCCAGAATGACCAGGAGCAGGAACCCGACTACCGTCGGAGGCAGCACCAATGGAAGCATGAAAATGGTCTCCAGCACCAGCTTACCACGTATGCGGCTTCGCCTTATCCAGCGGGCCGCCAGTACTCCTAGGACCAGCACGATCACACAGGACAGAGAAGCGACCTGCAGGGATAGCTGTACCGGAGGCCAAAATTCCGCCCAATTCACAGCAGTCAACAACTATTCCGCCTTACGGAAGCCGTACTTTTCCATCACCTGGAGCGCAGACTCGGTTTGCAAATAATCGTAGAATTGACGTGCATCCTCCTCATGACTTGTGGCAGCTACCAAACCGAGCGGATAGGTAATCGGAGAATGAAGCTTGGAGTCCACTGTTAACGCAATGCGTGTATCCTTCGTGGAAAGTGCATCCGTCTTGTATACGAAGCCCGCATCCGCGTTACCTGTTGCTACGTACTGCAGCACCTGTCGCACATCCTTGGCTTGTACCAGCTTCGGCTCCAATTCACTCCACAGCTTTTGATTCGTTAACGCTTCCTGTGCATATTTCCCCGCAGGCACACTGTCAGGAATGCCAATCGCGACTGTCTTGATGTCTTGTCCCTTCAGGTCATCCAGTTTCTTGAGCGCCACTCCATCCTTAGCAGGAACGACTAATACCAGATCATTCGCGAGCAACGTGCTGCTCTTCTTGACAAGGGCTTTTCCCTCAAGCGCCTTCATGCTGGAGGTAGAGGCAGAGATAAAGACGTCTGCGGGCGCTCCTTGCTCAATCTGACGCTGAAGTGCACCGGAGGCGCCGAAGTTAAAGTTCAGCTTCACATTCGGGTGCTCCCGCTCATATCCGGTCTTAATATCATTCAGGGCGTCCGTCAGGCTTGCCGCTGCAGAGATCGTCAACTCCACCTGTTGCTGGTCCGGTGCCTTCGTGCCTGCTGTATTCTCCGTTGTTGTTTGTGCTGCTGTTGCCGCCGGCTCTACAGGAGCTGCGGGCGCAGCACTCTGGGAACCGCAAGCAACTAACACCACTAGTGCCCATATAGCTACTAGACTTCCAATCGTAGACTTGATTCTTCTCAAATTCCATCCCCCGTTCAATCATGTTTAGTTATAATTAGATATAACTAGTATAAATTCATATCTCATTATAGCTATGAAGGTAATCCTTGTAAACCACCAAAGAGCAGTTGGCAAGTATCACTTATGCCTGTTTAGAAGCTTGATGTTCCTGACTTTTCGCCAGCCTCTGTTATGCCAGATGATTTGGTGTACAATATATGAGACACTGTGCATGATACATCACAGAAATTGATACATTTCAATCATACTGTTATTAATGGAGGTCTACTATGAATTCTCCTGTATCCTATACGACTGAGGAAATAGCCAAGCTACTGAAGATATCCAAGCTGACCGTCTATGATCTGATCAAAAAAGGAGAGATCCCCTCGTACCGGGTAGGTAAGCAAATGCGGGTGGATGCCAGTGATCTCGAAGCTTACAAGCAGCGCTCCAAAAGCCAACTGCTGAAGCACGACCCATCACCCACACCCATATCCATGATGATCCCGCCGCATTCGCTATCCGGCGGTTCGACGCAGAATTCCAGTACAGCAGTCATTACTGGCCAGGATATCAGCCTCGACATTCTCGTCAAGCATCTTGAGAGCCAACAGACGTCCATTCGCCCGCTCCGCTCATATGGGGGTAGTCTGGACAGTCTCATCTCTATGTACCAGGGCAAAGCAGACATCGTCAGTACGCATCTGTGGGACGGCGACAGCGGTGAGTATAATTTGCCTTATATTCGCAAAATTCTGAACGGCTTCTCGTACCTCGTCATCCGTCTGTTATCCCGGCAAGCAGGGCTGTATGTCCAGACAGGGAATCCTTATGGTTTGCAGGGCTGGAAGGACTTGGCGCTTCCGGGGCTGCGTTTGGCGAATCGCGAGAAGGGCTCCGGCGCGCGCATCCTGCTCGACGAGCAGCTTTGTCTTCATCACATAGACCGCACTGCCTTGCTCGGATATGAAGACGAATCGACGCATCATATGGCTGTAGCAGGCAAGGTCGCCTCCGGCGAAGCCGATGTTGGTATCGGAATCGAGAAGGCCGCCAGTATTGTGGGGTCCGTGCAGTTTATTCCACTCATTCAGGAGCAGTACGATATCGTCATGCTGCGCACACCAGAGCGACAGGAATGGATTGATCTTATATTGCAGATTCTTCATTCGGACAGCTTCCGGCGGGAACTGGGAGCCATTCAGGGATATGACCTTTCTGAGACAGGAAAGATCTTGCTAGAGACATAGTCCGAAGTACAAAACAACGCTCAGGAACAGTCTTCCTGAGCGTTGGAGTCTATTATGGAACTAAATGTCGCTGTTAATGCTGAACGACTATAATGAAAATCAATGTAGCTTACCAGGAGTAAGCCTCGGGAGCGGCTTGCCAAGCGCAGGAAAAATCTCGTCCAACTACTTCAATAGCAAATTGCACATGATATAAAAAGAATATATGAGTTTGGCTCATACAGTTCTAAAAATAAAAGCGCCAGAACGGTTCGAAATCCGCCTGGCGCTATATTTATTGCATCAAAAAAAGGCACCTGCCTTCCTGTGTCCACCATCAGGAGAGCAAGTGCAAAATAAAACGAGGAGACTAAAAAATTTGACACTGATATTGCCATTTGCAGTTAACTTGGAACCTCTAACTCGCGCGCTTCGCAGCTTTGAGCGTTCTCAAAGCTCGTTTACGCGTTACCTTATGAGGACAGCTGGGCTGTCTTCGGGCAGTTGCCACATCTGCTCTCGCCATGTGTACATACCCCACCCTATTCACTTAGGCTCATATTGGGAGTCTGTGCCTAAAGACTTAAATGATAATGAGAATCATAATCATTTAAAATTATATAATGAAATCTACGAGCATGCAAGAGCTTTTGGGGCATTATGTATCTCTTTTACAACGGTGTTCATTTCACCCTTTTACGCTTCTGTGTTACATTATATAAATAAGACGAGAACAAAAATTCGAGGCTGAATTTATGTTCGCCATTTTTTCATAGTCCTTTATTCCGAACTAAATCAAAGTCTATATCTTCTCGACATGTGTTCCATAACAACTCGTCTGTAAGAAAACTTAATGCATCCATGTTGCGCAACCGTTCGACTAACTCGGTAATCACATCTATGTCCTCACGTTGTACATATCTGGCAAGAGTGATGCTGCCTGTATCGCCATCAACATATAGATGTGAATGATGTCTTCCCTTTTTTACATGTCGAAGAGTAAGCACGCTATTGTCGATCATCATGACGTAACGGTCCTTGATTAGATAGCCCTCAAAAAGCTCATACATATGCGGAAGATCACAGGGACCAAGAATGACACTTACTTTTTCAAAATTACCTTTGTTCATTTAGATTAGCTCCCTTCACATCTATTAAATCGGTCTTTACTAAAGATTAGATTTGTAAATTTTATAACTTTTCAAGATTAACCTTTGCGGTTATTTTATATCCTTTAAAGATAAACTTCAATAGTTAATGATATTTCTATTTAAATTTCTATAATGAGGTGTATGTATGGGAATTGTTTTTAAACTTGAAGAATTACTTCGAGAAATCGGGATTACTAAAAACGCTCTCGCTCGTGAGGCAAAAATCAGACCTAATACCATCTATGAGATGTGTAACAATACATCCAAGCGAATCGAATTTAAAACATTTAATACCGTGATGGAAACACTGATTCGGCTCTCTGGTCGTCCATTAACACTACATGATGTTCTCGAATATATACCTGATAATGAATCAGAGAAACACTGATACATTCACAAAATAGTCCGCTGCATCTTATATCTCTGCCCCTGGCAGGGATATTTTTTCCCTTGTTATTTAGCATAATTGTTATCATTATTTCAGAGTACGTGTGACTAGAATCTATACTGATAAAGAAGTATTTTCCATCATGAATATTCATAAGAGATATCATTTTAAACTTGGCGATATTTTAGAAAGAACTTGATATTTCCCGAAATAAACTAGCCGTAGAAGCAAAAATACGTCCGGCTACTGTAATAGATATGGTAAATGGCAAAACCAAAAGACTTGAATTAGAAACACTTGTCCATATACTTGATGCTTTGAACAGAATTGCCCATCAACGAAGATTTTCAAGGACTATTACTCTTGCTGATATTATAGAATACATCCCCGAAGATGAAATGGAGAGACAGTGAGACTATAATATGAGAATGAGGATTACTATTAGCCAAGAGGGCATTTCCATGACGAAATAAAAGGTTGCTAAAGCCCTCTTTTCCCCATATTAAAGAAGCGTTGGGACAGCAAGCCCAACGCTTCTTTATGCTTAATAAGTACCTTATATGATGATTAATCCACTTTGCCGCCCTCTACGACCAATTGATCTGTAAAGCCTTCTCCATAAACGGAGGTCAGTGTGTCCTTGTAGGCTTGATGGACAAAATTTTCCTTACCCAACGTTGCCAACTCATTGTTGATCCAGTCTAACAACTCCTTATTTCCCTTTGCTACTGCGGGTGCAATCGTATCTTGACCACCAAAGGCCGGGATGGTTACGGTAAAGCCGGGGTTGGCCTTTGCCCAGGCGATCAGCTCTGTATTATCGTTGGCAATGGCAACGCCGCGTTTGTCTTTGAGGGCTGAGAAAATCTCTGTGTATTGATCGAATTTGAGCAGCTTGATGTCAGGATAATTTTTCGTAAAATAGGTTTCAGCCGTCGTTCCTTTTGCGACAATCAGCTTTTGATCCGAACCCTTCAATTGGTCAATCGTGGTGATTGGAGCACTATCAGGTGACACAATGCCAAAGGATAATTTCATATACGGATTGGCAAAATCAACTTTTTCTTTACGCTCATCGGTCACCGTAAAGTTAGCCATGATGATATCTACCTTGTTGGATTCCAAATAGGCAACCCGGCTGGCAGCATCCACCAGAACAAATTCCACCTTGGACTCGTCACCCAAGAGATCTTTGGCAAACCGCTTCGCAATATAGACGTCAAAGCCTTGATTTTTCCCTTCCGAATCCACGTAGCCAAAAGGCGGCTTATCTGCAAATACACCGATTCGAATCTTGCCATTCTTTTTAATATCCTCAATCGAAGCAAATTTAGCCGAGCCTGAACTACCGTTGGTATTACCAGCCCCTGCACATCCCACCAAACCAACAAGCAGCAAGCTCAAAGCCAGTAATAACGTCGTGAACTTCATTCCTTTTCTCATCTGTATTCCTCCCCCTGTTTGTCAGCATTTTGCATCATTCGGTTTCTTTCGCTTCTGGGTGCAATATAGAGACCAATAGAAACATGTCGATCTCTATATTGTGATGGAAGTCGCTCATGGAATTGATGCAAAATGCTCATATCGTTTCGTACTGAAATATATCCAGAAAGTGCTGGGCACGCTCTGTTTCCGGTTGGGTAAAAAATTGCTGCGGCGTAGTCATCTCGCATATCTGTCCTTGATCCATAAAAACGATACGATCTCCTACCGACTTGGCAAATCCCATTTCATGCGTCACGATAATCATGGTCATGCCCTGCTGTGCCAGCTCTCGCATGACATCCAGCACCTCTCTGACCATTTCCGGGTCCAAGGATACGGTGACTTCATCAAAGAGCATAATTTCCGGATTCATACACAGGGCGCGCACAATCGCAATCCGTTGCTTTTGCCCACCTGATAATTGTCTCGGATACGCATCTTTGCGATCCAGCAGACCCACTCGCTCCAATAGCTGCTCCGCTTGCTCAAGTGCCTCCTGCTTATTTCTCCGCTGAACTTTAAGCGGGCCGAGCAATATATTTTCTAAGACCGTCATATGCGGAAACAGCTCGTAGTTCTGGAACACCATTCCGATATGCTGACGCACCTCACGCCAATTCACTTTCTTGTCCGTCAGGTCTTGCCCTCTATAACGGATATCTCCGCTCTGAACTGGTTCCAGACCATTGAGACATCGGAGGAGTGTGCTTTTTCCACATCCCGAAGGACCGAGAACGACCACGACTTCCCCTTTCGTTACGTCCAGATTAATCTGTTGTAATACTTTTCGGTCTTCGAAGCTTTTGTGCAGCCCTCGAATTTCGAGTAAAACCTCCACAGCCTCTCCCATGACACCCACCCCATCCTGCTAATTTTGCCATCTGCGTTCAAATCTTTTGGAAAGTCTGGATAACGGATAGCATACGAGAAAATATAATATGAAAATAAAGCCATACACCCAAAAGGATGCCGAGGGCGCTTTGATTACACCAAGCTCAATAATCTGCTGTCCGACCTTGACCACTTCTACTACACCGATCAGCACTACTAATGAAGTGGTTTTGATCATCCGTGTCGCCAAATTAATAGAACCGGGAAGCATTCGGCGCACCGCCTGGGGAATGAGTACATGGCGGTATAACTGCCCATATGTCAGTCCCAGTGCCTGCCCGGATTCCACCTGATGCTTGGGCAGTGATTCCAATGCACCCCGAACAAGGTCACCAATCTCGGCTGCTCCCCACAGGCTGAATACGATAATTGCTGTCAATTCTCCGCTGATATTCACATTTAACAAAGGCGTAAATCCAAAATATACAACATACAACCACACCAAAATCGGAATAATGCGGAATGTCTCCAAATATAATCTCAGCACAAACCGAATCGGTCTTGATTGTAAGGTGCGCAGCAATCCCATCAGAATGCCTAATAGAGTACCGATAATAATGGAAAGTAACGCAATCTCCAGCGTAACGAGTAATCCCCCTAATAGACGCTCGAAATTGGAACCTTCAAAGAGCACATTAATCCCCGAATTCAGCATATCGCACCTTCCTTTCCACCCAAGTCAGCAGTATCGACAAAGGTAAAAGCAGGACGAGATATGCCAATACCAGCAGAATTAGCGATTCTGTCGTTTTGTAGTACATACCGATTAGGTCTTTTGCCACATTCATCAAATCTAATAAAGCAATGGCGCCAACAATGGAGGTCTCCTTGAGTAGAAAAATCGCATTCGCTCCCAGAGACGGAACACTGATGGTAAAAGCCTGTGGCAAAATAACATATCTCGCCAGTTGTATCTTGGACAGTCCGAGACTCAGCCCGGATTCCGTTTGCGTTTTACTTACGGCTTCGATTCCACCACGGAACGCCTCAGCCATATAACCCCCGCCCAAAAAGGTCATGCCCACAATGGCACACGTCATTTCGCTCATATGCAGACCTATTTTCGTAAACCCGTAATACAGAAAATATAACTGAACAAGCAGCGGCGTATTTCGGGAAAGCTCAATATAGGCAACAATGATGCCGCTAATTCCCTTCACCTTGTAATACAGTACTATACTGCATAGCAAACCGACGACTAGTGAAAACAGAATAGCAAAAAAGGCGATCTTCAACGTCAGCCACATGGCTTCTCCATATAGCGGCAAGCTCTCTACAATAAAGTCCCAGTCTAAGTTCATATGTGCATACCTTTCAATTTTCAATTATTCCTATGTATTTGCTTTGCTTAATAACAATGATTGTATTCCTGCCCAATTATTACGTCAATACTTTGATGAAAATTTGTCATATTTATCTATGGTTTAGGAAAGAAAAGTGTTGTTTTATTTCAGAAATAAATAAAAAAGCTTGAAATGAATAAATTTCATTTCAAGCTTTGATTTATGCTATACGATTCATCACACGAGTGGCTCTGTAACTACAGGACCGCCGAGCTTCTCTACAATTAAACGGCTTTCCTCATTTAACCCTTGTAGGGTAATAGTTTTACCTGAGTTTCTGTATTTTTGAAGCACCTTGCCAATAGCAGTAACCGCCGAGTGATCCCAAACATGCGAATGGCTAAAGTCCACTACAACGCGGTCCGGGTCATCCGAAGGTTCAAAATGATCAACAAAATGAGACGTTGAGGCGAAAAACATCGGCCCCCTGACATGGTACACCTTTTCTTCATGATCCTCAGTCGTACTGATACGGATTTTAGCCATTTTCCAGCCAAAATGCAGAGCACTTAGCAGTACGCCCACGATTACGCCCTTGGACAAATCATGCGTAGCCACCACGATGATCACCGTGACCACCATAATCAACGTATCTGCTTTGGGAACCTTGGCAATGTTTCGCAGCGATTTCCAATCCACAGTTCCAATACACACCATGAACATAACTCCCACTAATGCGCCCATGGGTACTTCCTTCACAACTCCACCAAGTACGAGCAGCAGAAAGGCCAAGAATACCCCTGCCGTAAAAGTGGACAAACGCCCTCTTCCACCTGAGCTGACATTAATGACGGATTGTCCGATCATGGCACAGCCACCCATCCCCCCAAAAAAGCCATTTACAAAGTTGGCAATCCCTTGCCCACGGGCTTCCCGGTTTTTATTGCTTTTCGTTTCGGTCATTTCATCCAAAATGCTGGCTGTCAGCAGCGATTCCAGCAGTCCAACCAGTGCCATCGTAAAGGAATACGGCAGCAAGATCCGCAAAGTATGCCACGACCACTCAATTTGCGGCAAGTGGAATGAAGGCAGCGAACTGGTCAGCGTCCCGATATCTCCTACCGTTTTCACATTCAATCCAAATATATACGTAATGATCGTCATGATGATGATTGCCGTCAATGGAGCGGGGATGCTTTTCACAAATCTCGGTAATATATACACAATGAGCAGCGTACCTGCTACCATCGCGTACATGATCCAATTGGCTCCATGAAAATGAGTAAGCTGAGCCATAAAGACGAGGATCGCCAACGCATTCACAAACCCGGTCATGACTGGCTGTGAAATAAAGCTTATAAAGCGACCTATTTTCAGAACACCCAGCACCACTTGAATGATTCCTGCCAAAATGGTAGCTGCAAACAGATATTCCACGCCATGATCCTTCACCAGACCAACGACCAGTACAGCTACGGCCCCGGTTGCTGCCGAGATCATCGCCGGACGTCCACCTGCAAAAGAGATGACAATGGCCATCGAGATGGAGGCGTACAGTCCGACCATGGGATTGACCCCCGCAATGATCGAGAAGGCAATCGCCTCGGGAATTAGTGCTAGCGCCACGGTCATGCCCGCAAGTATATCGGCCCGGATATTACCGAACCATTGTTGTCTAAGATTCATACTGTCTCGTTCCAGCCTCCTATATTTACAGAGAGTAGCGTGTTGACTCGCAACCCGTGTGGTTTCGGGCATCCGTCCAGCTGCCAATCGCCAAGGCTCTCCTATCATTCAGTTCGTCTCTCTCAAACGACCCGGTCCGTTACATTCAGTCCATCATTATAACGTAAGGGGTTCGCAGAGACGAATGAGTTAAAAGGCTGTTTACAGAAAGAAATCATCTATTCCCTTGGAATATCGTTCATTTACTTCATCTTATTCGTTTTCTTATATTTAAATTTTTTGCAATTCCTAAGATTCTAACCTGCTAAAGTTGATCACCTTAACTTCATACTCAGACTCCGCGAACTGTAAATCTTGATCCGCCGTAACCAGTACCAATTGGTTTATAATAGCTGTCGCAAGAATCAACGCATCTGGGGTCTTGAGCTTTCTTGCAAACTTATCTTTTTGTTCTCTTCTGATACGCCCCGCTTTAACTGCGATCTCTGAATTAACTGCAATAAATTCCCCGCCAAGAAAAGGTATCGAATCTAAGTCAGTATTAGTAGGCAACCCGGCTATAAACTCGGACTGAGTTATAACAGAAAAGAAGATATTCTCTTTATCTTTCTCAGCTTGTCGTATTACTCTATCCAAAGATGAGTCAAGTCTATGAAGGGCAATAGCTGCATTCGTATCAAATAGATACCCCATCTAATCCCAATCCTCTCTGGATTGTTTAACACTCTCTTCGATCTCAAGTAATTGCTCCTTGCTTAGACTGCCTCGAGAATTTAAAACAGCTTGCAACCCTTTTGGTAACGGGGACTCTAAATCAATAACCTCAGTTTCCCCCTGTTTATTTTCTATAGTAACTTTTGATGGTTCAAACCCAATATCACGAAGGAGACTTAGGAGACGTATTCGATGTATATCCGTTAATTTTTTTGCCACTAAAATCACTCCTTAGCAAAAGATTAGTTTCCGTTCATAGCTTGTTTAATTCGTTTTCTTATATTTAAAATTTTCGCAATTCCTGCACAAGCTCCGATAGGGCTTCAGCAATCTCAGAGTCTGCATGGTGCTGGAGTAAACTCTCAAAGTCAGGCAGTGCTTGCTTCAATAATCGATAGCTATAGTCATAATAACTCCAAAAAGCTACCGGATCATAACCACGTGCTTCTTCCTCTTCCCATTCCAGTTCATCTTCTTCTGGATCGCTGTCTGCTGACCATAGATATTTTTCGTCCAGCAGCATGGTTAGGGATTCAACAGACTTCTGTGAATCCTCTTGTGCATTTTCCATGTCCAATGCTCCAACAACCGCATGGTACAGTTCCAACTCACTCGGCGTGATATCATCCGAATTTCTCGTATGCAAATTACGCAATAAGAAGAGTAACACCCACGGCGTAACCTGCCACAGTGTGCCTTGATGCTCTATCAGATCAGCAATGGCTGCGTACTCCCCATTGGATATCAATTGTGGCAACTCCGTGCCTCTACCATAAGGAGTAGTCAGGCGGTGCCAAGGCACCTCTGCAATTTGGAGACCATCCATTAGGGCAGTGTTCATCTTATGAGTATCCATAACTCTCCTTTCTGGTCGGTATCTAAAACCTTCCCGATTTAAAAATGGAATACAGTAAAAAGGCAACCATTAAGAGAGCGACAACAAAGCCGATTTCAATAGCAGGTACATTCCACAGCATGGTCGCCTGATGATTCAGCGATGAACCGATAATCAGTCCGACCATAATAATGCTGAACGCTAACAGCACGATACTGAATGACAGGCGGTTGCTGATCTGATCCAGCCTGCGCAGAAGCATTTCCAGCTCCGGCACAGTAACCTCCAGCTTAAGCTTGCCCTTGCCGATAATCGAGGCTAAATGCCTCGCCTGTCCTGGCAGTTCCATCAGCGCTTCCACCAGCTCAGTCGCACCGCCGAGCAGCTTGCCTCGGATACGACGACCGCTGAAGCGTTCCTTCAGCAGCCTGTTACCAAAGGGCTCAGCCAAAGCGATAATACTGAGATCAGGGTCCAGATGCTCCACGACCCCCTCCAGTGTCAGCAACGCCTTGCCTAGCAACAGGACGTCCGACGGCAAACCAATCCGATGGCGCTGCGCTGCGCCAAACAGGTCGTTCAAAGCATCACCAATACTGACCTGTGAAAAAGGAACGTCTGAGTAATCTTCGCGTATCTTGTCCAGATCGGCACGTAGCGCATTCAGGTTGGTATCCGGTTCGACCAGCCCCAAACGTGCGATAGACCGAACCATGGCATCGGTATTTTTGCGCATCAGGGCAATAATGAGGGAAGCGAGATGATTCTTCATCTCTTCGCTCAGCCTTCCCGTCATGCCAAAGTCCAAATAAGCGAGACTACCATTTTTCAGAACGAGTAAATTCCCCGGATGGGGATCGGCATGAAAAAATCCCTCTATAAAAATTTGATGCAACATGCTGTTCACCAGCCGCTGCGCCAGTTCTTTCAAGTTATATCCACGGCGTAATAGCTCTTCACGACTACCCAAGTGAGTTCCGTCTAGAAACTCCATGGTCAGTATACGGGAAGAGGTATGATCCCAGTATATTTTCGGAATATAGATATGTGGGTCCTGCTCAAATTGGAGCGCAATCTTCTCTGTATTACGGGCTTCGTGGTTGTAATCCAACTCCTGAATGAGCGATCTCCCCAGCTCCTCTACCATCTGGCGAAGCTGATACCGCTCTACCCATTCCCAGCGCTTGGCTGCCATTGCGGTCAGTTCCCGCAAAATGTCCAAATCTCGCCGAATGATGCGATTAACGCCAGGACGCTGGATTTTAATGGCGACCATTTCGCCGCTGTGCAGCTTGCCCAAATGCACTTGCCCGATCGAAGCAGCGGCCAGCGGAACATCGTCAAAACGAACCAGTATGTCCTCTAATGACGTGTCCAGCTCCTGCTCCAGAATGCCACGCGCCGTTTCAGATGAAAACGGCGGTACCTGATCCTGAAGCTTAACCAGCTCACGGATAATAGGCTCCGGCAGCAGGTCAGCACGTGTGCTTGCCAACTGTCCAAGCTTGATGAATGCAGGCCCCAGATCCTCCAGCACAAGTCGAATCCGTTCACCTAACGTTTTGGACTCGGGAGTTTCTCTCGTCAGCCACTTGCGAGGCAGTGACAGTAGCTGGAACAGTCCCATTTCTTCCACCATATAGCCAAAGCCATGACGCGCCAGCGCCATGGCAATTTCCCGGTAACGACCGGCGTGCTTCATACGAACCGCCATTTTAATCCAGCCGGTTCGCTTCTTCAGCGTCGCTCGAACCCGTAAGCGCCGCCTTTTCTTTTTCCAGCTCCGCTACCTGTTTTTCCAACAATGCCACACGCTGCTCCAAACTTGTGACATCATTTTCGGTAGGTACTTCCAGCTCCTGCAAAATGCGGCTAACCTGTTCGCGGATCACTGTTTTGAATTGTCCCTGTTCCTCTGCCCCTCGTTCGATCAGACGATCGACCAGTGCTTTGGATTCCGAAGGCGCAAGTTCTCCGCGGTTTACAAGATCCTCGACGGCTTTCTCCACCTTTTCTTTGCTGACAACGGTGAGGCCCCACCCCAATGAGATGGCTTTTTTGAACAAATCGCTCATAATATATCCTCCCCTACCTGTGATTACCTACTAGTATAACCTGAAAAGGGGAGCCGCATAAAGCTCGCAGCTCCCCTTCCTCAATGAATGGAATGATCTATGTTTAACCCGGAAAGCGTCCAGCCCACTTAGCAGCCTGAAGCAGCAGCTTACGGTATCCCTCGTGCTGGAAACTTGGCTGATTATGTCCAGGCATCAGGTAGACGACCCGACCCAAGCCATAGGACAGTGACCATGCAGCCGGCCACCACTGACCTTCATACTCGTATTCCATCAGTAGTGTTTTTTCAGTGAATGGATCAAAATCAAAACGATATGGCTCCTCTTGCATTTCGAACGGTTCGATTCCTTCCATAATCGGATGATCCGGCTCTGTTACCTTGAAGGAAAGCTGCTCCGCTGCCGGATGCCGCAGGAAGCGTGCTCCCATGAGCTGTGCTATTTCATAACGTCCTTGCAATGTGATTCCGTTATGCAGCACAAGCAGTCCACCTCCGCCGCTAACATAGGACAGCAGTCCTGCTGTTTGTTGAGGAGACAGAACCTCCTTACGGCTATCACAATACGAGATGCATAGATCGAATGAGGCTAGATTTTCCTTGAGCAGCATTTTACGATTTTCACTGCATTGTACCGTCATCCAATCTTGTAAAATATGGCTAATCTCTTCGTCCACCCCTTGCAGCGGGTGAAACTCCGGATACGAATAATCTCCTAACAACAATGCTTTTCTTTTTTCCATGATAAATCCTCCTTGCCTGACTTGTATATAAGGACTTTAAAGGCGGGGTCCGTGTCATTCATTCTTGTTTGTGGGGTCAAAACGCTCAGAAAATTCTGTTTGGCCCTCATTCATTTCCCATAACACCGCCATCATTGTCCGAGCTACGGCATATATAAATAATTCTACAGACGGCCTATTAAATCCTTTAGCAGAAGATTATAGCATATATGTTCGCTCGGAATAAACTTATTAAAACTTATTCAAAATTTATAAATCTGAACGATGGCGATTCGGCCTCTTTATGGTATACTCGTAAGAAAAAAAGTGCGTCCATGCTTGATTAACAATAAAGGGCCGCTTTTTGTAAGAAATTTATGCTTGCGGTTATAGAATTGATAAGAATTGCCTCAAACCTTATACATTCTATACATCTTAAAAAACCGGGGAGGTTGCATGAATGAAAAGGACTGGAATGACCCGGCCCTTGGACAGCTTGGGGCGAATTGTGCTTCCTAAAGAGTTGCGCATGACGATGGAGATTGACATCGGCGATCCATTAGAGTTTTTTATTGAAGACCAGACACTCATGCTCCGTAAGTACAAATCAACCAACTGTATATTTTGCGGTGCGGTTGATACTAACACCTATTTTAAAGATCAGTTTATCTGCGATGAATGTGCGGCCTCGATGAAAACGGAAGATTTAGTTCCGGTCACAGCGACTGAAACCCATTCACCCCCACTTAAGCAAAACATGCATATGAAAAAAATTTATCAGCGCACAGACGTTATTTTGGAGAAAATGAGAGAGCTTATGGAAGAACATCCAGCATCTTCACAAAAACAACTCGCCTCCATGCTTGGCGTGAGTCAGGGAAGGATTTCCCAGCTGAAAAAGCTCATGTAAGCGTACCACCAAAAAAGTAATGTATACGCTTCCATACCATGTAAGGTTTAAATCTATTGAAATTTAGAAAAGCCGGCCCCTTTCAGGGAATCGGCTTCTTTTTGTTTATATGAAATGGTGGACTCGTTTGCAAAACTATGGACTGTAAGCCCGGCATTGTTCCACCCAACGTGCTGCCGCTTTGGGAAGAGAAGCGAGATGAACATGCGTGTAGGCTGCCAAAAGATTCCCTTTCGTATAGCCTTCGCTCTGAAGACCACGCATCCCCTTGGTTTGATAGGCGTAGGAGTAGGGGGCGGATGATTCGTCATAGTGCATGACAGAATAATGAAATTCATGTCCCCGAATGGTCTCTCCAGCCTCCAGCAGTAAGCAATCCTGCAAAGCGGTTGCTTCACGGTATCCCAGTGCGGCCCGTTTCTCCTGCATGCGGACGTCCGACGGAATAACTCCGGCCATGTGATGGGCATTCCCCATACGATCCGTAAGTGTCCGTGCCAGTACCATATAACCGCCGCATTCGGCGAATACTGGCATATCCCGGCTCACCGCGTTGCGGATATCTTCCAAAAAACCCGTATTTGCAGCGATATCTGCGGCAAACTCTTCAGGGAAACCGCCGCCCAGGTATAGGCCGCTTGCCTGCTCAGGTACGCGTTCTCCCGCCAGCGGACTGAAATAGACAATCTCTGCTCCCGCCTGACGCAGCAAATCCATATTTTCCAGGTAGTAAAAATTGAACGCCGCATCTCTAGCGACGGCGATGACGGGTCGTTCCCCGGTACCAGCTTCATGCCCTGCTGATGAAAGCCGATTCAGGAAAAATAATGGGTGCTCGGGCGGGCTGGGCGGCGGAGCCGAATCTGCCAATGCCCGCAGTGCATCCAGATCCGTACCCGCGCGGATCAGCTCTGCCGCCCGTTGGAAAAGCGGCTCCAGCTCGCCGCGTTCCACAGCGGGTACTAAACCCAGATGACGCTCGGGAATATCCAGCCCGTCATCACGCTTTAACCAGCCGAGCACAGGGATGCCGCACTCCTTCTCGATCGCCTTTTTGACGATGCTATAGTGCCCTTGGCTGCCGCAGCGATTCACAATTACGCCCACAATGCGCAGCTTGGGCTCCAATCGCTGAAAGCCGAGCACAATAGCGGCGGCGCTTCGTGCCATACTGCGCACGTCGATCACCAGCAATACAGGGCTGTCCGTCAGCATGGCGATCTCAGCGGTCGAGCCGGTATTGCTGAGCGGGTCCTTGCCGTCATACAGCCCCATGACGCCTTCAATCACGGAAATATCCGCGCCTTCGGAAGCACGGATAAAGGTTTCACGCACCGTATCCGGTGAGGTCATCCATGAATCCAGATTACGGGAAGATGTCCCTGTCGCGGCCGTATGATAGGTGGGATCGATATAATCCGGCCCGCATTTAAACCCCTGCACTCGCAGGCCGCTGTCGGCGAACGCCTTCATCAGCCCGAGGGTAACAGTCGTTTTGCCTGCGCCGCTGCCTGTTCCGGCAACAACAATACGGCTTCTGCGCGTAGCGGCAGACGGATCAGACTGTACAGCCTGCTTCATGATGTCAGTCATAGGAAACCCGCGCTACAGACAACGTCATATTGCCGCTTTTTTTCTTCTCCAGTAGCCAATGGTCTGCACCAGAAGACAACAAGGCTGATGGTTCACTGACCCCATATGCGCCAGTGTATTTAAAGACGGTTTCCGATGGATTGGGAAGCTGCACCGTATTCAGCTCTGACGGAGTATACGTCACCAGTTCCCAACCGTATTTGGCGCAAAGAGCAAGTAAGCCCTCTTCGTCCTTTTTCAAATCAATGGTGGCAATATTCCGTACGCTTTTCACGGACAAACGCAGCTCTTGCAAGGTGTTCAGCACACCCGCTTCCAGCTCCTCTAATGCAGTCCCACGGTTGCAGCCAATGCCGAGTACCAAGCTTTTCGGACGGTACAGCACGCCATTAGAAAGAAGTTGCTCCTCTTCCTCCGGCTCCAATAAACGGTCGCTCACGACCAACGCGGCGTTAAACGGTTCTTGTAATGCTTCTGCCGTCGAAGCATATACCTTGATATGTCCAGGTACAGGCTTGTCATAACGCCACCAGTTCCGTTCGCCCGTCTCTTGTATGAGCGCAACAGGCTCCTCGTTCACAACAGCAGCGCTCACGGGAGTGGCCTTGTCGAAGCTATCGACCACCCAACCCAATTCTCGACCCAACATGTCCACCGGAATTGTGCCCTGCACGTCCGATGCAGTTGTGATTACCGCACGTGCGCCCAGCACAGCGGCTACATGGCGGGTCAATTCATTGGCGCCGCCCAAATGACCGGACAGCACGCTAATGACATGCTCCCCGCGATCATCAATGACGACTACCGCCGGGTCTACCTTTTTATCCACCAAAATTGGTGCAATCATACGAACCACTGCACCGAGAGATATAAATAAAATAATACCGTTATATTGTTTAAATAAATCCGGCAAGATCAGCTTGACCGAGCCTTCGAACAACTGAATGCCACGCTCCTGCTCGTCGCCACGCTCAAATTTGGACATGTAATACACATCCGTACCCGGAAAGCTGGCTCCCAGATTGCGGACCATTTCCACTCCATGCTTCGTGATCGCCACAGCGGCAAATGGATTACTCACCGGGCTTCACTCCCTTCCGGTAGCCGTGGGTGAACGACTTATCATACAGCTTGGAACGATGCGCGTCCTTGTCCACCAGCTCTGGGTCGAGCGCCCAGCCCGCCAAAATCATGGCATGCATCGTTATGCCTGCTGCACGCAAATCGGCGGGTAATTGAGCAAGCGTCGTGCGCACGATCTTTTGATCCGGCCAGGTCGCACGCTGTACAACCGCTACAGGCGTGTCCTCGCTCCAGCCTGCCGCCAGAAACTCAACGACCACCTTCTTCGCCAGCGTTGCGCTGAGGAATAAAGCCACTGTGCAGTGATGGGAAGCCAGATCACGCAGCTTTTCCCGATCCGGTACAGGTGTACGGCCTTCAGCACGCGTCAGAATGACGGTCTGTGTCAGATCAGGCACAGTTAGCTCTGCACCCAGCACGGCCGCAGAAGCAAAGACCGAGCTGACGCCCGGTACGATTTCGTAGGCTAATCCGCGCTGCTTCAGCAACACCATCTGTTCCAAAATAGCTCCGTACACTGCCGGATCGCCTGTATGTACGCGAGCTACACTGCGTCCAGCCTGCACAGCCTCGCTCATAATCTCAACCTGCCGCTCCAGATCCATGCCTGAGCTTTGCAATACCTGCGCCTCTGGTTTGGCCGTGGCAATCAACTCGTCGTTCACGAGTGAATCCGTGTACAATACCACATCGGCCGTGCGTAGAATCCGGGAACCTTTGACCGTAATCAGCTCCGGATCGCCGGGACCTGCTCCTACGATATATACTTTGGGCTCCAACGTCATTTGCTCACCACCATTAAACTCAAATATTCAAGCTCCTGTCCGCGCAGCTCACGTGCGTTGCGCCATACCATTTCATAAGGAGAAGTGACCTTGGTAATGACTGATGCACGGTCCCCAAGATTGAGCTCATCCAGCACATCCAAAATCAAATCTAACACCTTGGCAACCTTAATAAACACGACCGTATCGTGATTCTCAATCGCCCGCTTCATCGCTTCCCGATCATCCGTAGCCGGTATAATACCGACCTGCTGATCTCCGTCTGCCAAAGGCAATTCCAGCGCTGCCGCCGCGCCCAACACAGACGAAATGCCCGGAATGGATACAATTGGCACCTCTGGATGGAGATCCTTCATGAGTCGTGCCAAGTGAATAAAGGTACTGTACAGATTGGGGTCTCCCTCTGTGACAAAAGCTACATCCTTGCCTTCACGCAGCGCCTCCCAGCAAGCAACCACCGTTTTGTTCCACTCACGCTCCAGTACAACCGGGTCCTTGGTCATTGGAAAAATGAGTCCTAGCATCTCCTTTTCCTCCGGGTTGACGTACAACTCCACGATCTCGTGAGCATACGATTTGCCCCCCCGGCGTTTCTTCGGATAAGCCACAACTGCACATTCCTGAATCATGCGATACGCCTTGACTGTAATCAGCTCGGGATCACCCGGCCCCACGCCTACGCCGTAAAGTGTTCCTGTTGCCGCCGTATTCATGCTGTCTCTCTCCCCCTCTTGAATTACCAGCTTACTCCCCTGCTACTTCATCAGCCACGTCTACCGACGGCTGTCCTGTAATGACATATATCGGATTGAGTCCGTCAAAACGCGTCATATTCAAAATCGGCTTGCTGCGCGCTGTTTGCAGTAACGTCACCGAAGTATCGAGTCCTGCTGTTTGCATCGCCTTCATACCGTCATGTAGCGTCTCAATCGTTGCAGCATTCACTACAATTCGTCCATCCTTACGCAGACGGGAAGCGCACAGACGAATCAGCTCGGACAATTCTCCCCCACTCCCGCCGATAAACACCGCATCCGGGTCTGGCAGCTCGTCCAATCCGGCAGGCGCTTTGGCATGAATAACCGGGAAATCGGTGCGGAATTTGATCTTGTTTGCTTCGACATTAGCCAGGTCGCCTTCGTTCTTCTCAATGGCAAATACTTGCCCATACTTAGCCAGTCGCGCACATTCTACCGCTACAGAGCCGGAGCCTGCACCGATGTCCCATACGATGCTTCGCTCGGTCAGACGCAGCTCAGACAAGCTGAATACGCGTACTTCACGCTTCGTGATTAGTCCTTTTTCCGGCTTGCGCTGGTGAAATTCCGCATCCTCGAAGCCAAATCCCCGCCGAATTGCAGGCACGTTTTCACCCTTACGGCGGCGCAAAATAACCACATTCAATGGTTGGAACGTTCTCTGCGCCATCTCATCCAGCGTATAATGCTGATACACCTCATCCGGTCCGCCCAAGTACTCGCCGACGAAGGCATCATATTCCGTCATGCCATAATGCAGCAGATAGGCAGCGACTGCACCGGGATGATTCCGGTCGTCCGTCAACAGCGCGACCTTGTTCTTTCCGTCAATCCGCTGTGCCAGTCCGGTCATCGGACGGCCGTGTACGCTTTCCAGCACCGCATCCTGCCAGCTTTCACCGAGACGTGCAAACGCCAGCTGAACCGAGCTGAGATGCGGCAAAATATCCAAATGTTCAGCCCCCAGCTTGGCAGACAAATAACCTGCAATTCCAAAAAAAAGCGGATCGCCTGACGCAAGCACGACAATATCCTTGTCCTCACGCAACCGTCCCAATTCTTCCACCACGGCGGATAAGCCGCTCTTTAATGTTCGTTTTTCCCCTGCGAATGCCTTGAAAAAGGCTAGCTGGCGTTCTCCACCAACCAGCAGGTCCGCACGCTCAATTTGCTCCAATGTTTCCTGCGACAGACCTGCCGCTCCATTTTCACCGATACCAATGACACGGATCACTTTACTCACCGACTCTCGCCCTCCCCAGCACGTTCCCTTTCAGCGTTATCAGTACCATTTCTACAACGATTCCACCACCTGCATGCTCCAGACAATGCTGACATCCATAGGTACACAGCTTTTCAAAAAAGCTCAGCGCATTCGCTTCGGTCATCATATCCGCCACCTGCGTAGCTGTATTCGCCTCTGCCACTGCCGCTGCAAGCGACTCATCCACACCCGCTTCACGCGCGACCTCAGCCAAAAAGCCAAAATCCACCGGAGCGCTCTTGGAGTGAACCATCATGATACCTTGGGCAACCTTGGACAGCTTACCGGGCATACCGACGAGAATAATCTTTTTCATTCCCAGCCGTTTCCCATGCTTTATAGCAAAGCCAACAAAGTCCCCCATCTGAATAAAGGCCTCTTCCGTCAGCTGATCATACATTTGCATGGCGTATTTTTCACTGCTGCCGCCTGTGGTCAGGACGATTTCCTGGCAGTTCATCGCTTGCGCAACTGATATGGCCTGCACGACACTGGCTTTATAAGCTGACGTGGAAAACGGAACGACCACACCACGCGTGCCTAGTATGGAAATACCGCCAAGAATGCCAAGCCGACCGTTCAGCGTTTTCTTGGCAATTTCTTCACCATCCGGTACGCTGATGACGACACGGACACCTTTGGCCGATCCGTGCTCCTCAAGCACACCTGTCACAGCCTCCGTAATCATCCGGCGCGGCACCGGATTAATCGCTGCTTCTCCGACAGGCACAGGCAGACCGGGCTTCGTTACCCGCCCCACGCCGATGCCACCGTCCAATTCAATGCCCGGCTCCTCGCGCCAGCTAACGGACGCGATAATTCTCGCCTGATGCGTGGCATCTGGGTCATCGCCACCGTCCTTGATCGTCGTGCAGGAAGCTTCGTCCGCGTCCAACACAGGCTCAATCAGCTCAAACGCCTGATCGAAGCCCGCGGGCAGCGATATCACTGCTTCCTTCGGCGGAATGCCCGTGATGAGCAGTTGTACCGCTCCTTTGGCTACTGCAGCCGCACAAGCTCCTGTCGTAAAGCCTGACCGCATTGGCTTGTCCGGTGCGGGAGCTTCACCGCTTTTCATCCGTTTGGGCTTGTCGGCGGACGCCGCTTCCTTTTCCATGACAATTCCTCCTTAACCTCTTCTGCTGATCATGTTCCAATTCATTTCATGATACAGCAAACGGACAACCGCATCTAGCGGACAGCCATTAAGGAGATCGCATTCAATGCTGCTACGACAATTGTACTGCCGCCCTTGCGTCCAATATTCGTAATGAACGGAATATCCAGCTTGCGCAGCTCGTCCTTGGATTCTGCCGCCGATACGAAGCCTACGGGCATGCCAATCACCAGTCCGGGCTTGGCCGCTCCTTCTTTCACCAGACGAATCAGCTCCAGCAACGCTGTTGGCGCATTACCAATCGCATAGATACCACCTTCGCTCGCCTGAATCGCTTTGCGCATCGAAATAATGGCGCGTGTCGTATTCAGCCTTTTCGCTTCTTCCATGACGTCAGGGTCAGATATGTACACATGCACATCCCCGCCAAATTGACGGATACGATCCTTACTCAGCCCCGCTTGAATCATCTGCACATCTGCCACTACCTGCTGGCCTGCGCGAATAGCTGCAATCCCGGCTTCAATCGCTTTTGGATGAAACACCATGCTGCGGCCCAGCTCAAAATCAGCAGATGCATGAATGACACGCTGTACAACGGGATATTGCTCTGCTGTAAAAGGATGCTCTCCCAATTCTTCTGTGATCATCTCGAAGCTTTTGCCTTCAATCTCCTGCGGCTGTACCGTTAGCGGTTTAAATTCTGTTTTAAAATCCATCGTATCGACCACTCCCTTATGGAAATTTAGAAAATTAAATTAACTTAGAATGTTAAAGTTACCTATTGTTCCACTACGCAGTCGGATGGTGCTTCCCATCGCCACCGCCCCCGGATTTCTTGAATAAAACCTATGATCAGCGTAGAAATCCGGGGACAAAAGCGACCGCTCCGCTTGTACAGCACCATTCCGACTACTCCGTTTTTATGTTCATTTTTCAAGTCCCTTAGGGAAAATGACAATCATGTTAAGGAGATATAAACACCTCTAAACAAAAACTGATTTTAAGATGACTATATTTTAAATACACGCCAGAGATCGCTCTGGATTTATCGGATTGATTGGGATTGACCAGCTTCATAGAGTCATAGATTTATAACTTAGCGCATGGACTCCTATTCGGCAGTACGCAGTGCGTTGATGACTCCGTCGAAATGATCAAATACTGTGCCAAATTCCACTTCCGGCCTGGAAATCAAAAGTACGTGAATCCCCAGCTCCAATGCAGATTGAACCTTTTCATCCACCGCTCCCGTGCGTCCGCTTTCCTTGGTGACCATCACGGTCGTGCCATAGTGCCTGTACAATGCTTCGTTCATCTCGCGGGAAAAGGGTCCCTGCATGGCAATAATATTTTTTTGCTCCATGCCCAGTTCGCCGCATTTCTCCATATTGTCCAGGCGCGGCAGCATGCGTATAACCAGACGAATCTCCGGGTCTCCGAGTAAATGCTTGGTGAACGTGCCGAGCGTCTTACTGCCCGTCGTAAGCATTACAGAACCTTTGAGTTGCTTCGCTTCTAATGCGGCTTCTTCATAGGAAGACACGATGTGGAGCAACGGATGATTGTCATATACAAGTCCTGTCCGCTCATAGCGAATATAAGGAACCCCGGACTCGCGAGCGGCTGTCATCGCATTCGCATGTGCTTCTTCTGCAAAAGGATGACTGGCATCAACAACCGCCTGTATTCCAAGCTCCCGAATCATTGCAGCCATTTCATCGGCTGTCATTCGGCCTGTACGTACGTCTAGTCCCGCTTCAGACAAGCTGGCTGCCGCGCTTTCGGTTACGACTGAGGTCAATACGTTGAAGCCATTGTCACGGATTTGCAGCGCCAATTCCCGAGCATCGCTCGTTCCGCATAGCATGAATATCATGAGCCCTTCACCTGCCCGCTTCCATTCACTACAGATGGCGTATGTGAATGCTCGTGATGGTGATCATGGTCATCATGGCTGTGAGCATGGACATGCTCATGAGTGTGATCGTGGCTGTGTGTATGGTGATCATGATGGTCGTGCTCATGTGCATGATGGTGGTGATGTTCATGTTCATGATGATGATCGTGGTCATGGTCATGATCGTGGTCATGATCGTGGTGATGATGGTGGTGCTCCTGCGCCTCCAGACGGAACTGGCAGTTATCACAATTGGCTGTAACCTTGCCGAACAAACCTTCCTTAGCTCGCTCCAGCACCAGTTCAACCAATTGAGGATGGAAACCAAAATATCCGCCCATCTCCACTTGTAATGCAGGGTGAGCCTCGGCAAATTCCTGGGTCATTTCTCCGATGCGTTTAATCAGCACACCCGTGAACAGAAAATAGGGAAGCACGATAATCTTTTTGGCCCCCAATCGTACACAACGCTCCAATCCATCGGGAAAGGAAGGCTGCGTCACACCGATAAAACTGCTCTCTACCCATGTATAAGGAAGCTTCTCCCACAGCATACGGGTGATTTTGAAAAAGTCACTGTTCGCATCTGGATCGCTACTTCCGCGTCCTAATACAAGTACCGCCGTTTCCTCGTCAGGTACCTCGACAGATGCCTCGACAGCGCTAATCATCCCCGCTGGAACTGCAACCGGCCGGGCCTCTTTCAAGCGACTTTGCAGAATGCTGACGATTTTCTCGTGAACACCAATCGGACGTCCGTATACAAATTCCACCTGCGGATATTTCGCCTTTGCCCGGTCAATAGCCATCGGAATATCAATTTTGGCATGTACCGCTGCGAACAAAATAATCGGAATAAGAACGACACGCGTCGCCCCTTTCTCCACACAAGTTTGCATCCCATCAGCAATGCTGGGACGTGCCAGCTCCAAGAAACAGGTTTCCACGCACATATCCGGTACCCGATCTGCCACTGCCTGTGCAAATTCCAGCAGTTCCTGGTTCCCCTCCGGGTCCCGACTTCCATGTCCAACCAACAATATTGCATCCACTGCTGTTGTTTCCTCCTCTTGAATAGGGATAGCCTGCATGACGCCCTATTTTATATATATGCTTGTATCCCGTTCATCAGGCCTTCAGTCCATTAATCACCACAAACCGCATTCACTTCTACCGTTACTGGTGCATCTTCATGCCGGAACCCCGCAACGACACCTACACGCTTAAAAAATTTATGAAAACGCTCATTCGGATGCCCTTTTTCCTTATATTCAGCGATGACGTTCTCCACGATGTCCGTAATTTGATCACCCGGAATTCCTTCCGCTACAGGCTGAGCGGCATGAGCATTGCGGCCGAATTTTTTGCCACCGAGGAAGAGATCGTACCCACCCTTGCGATAGACGATTCCGATATCCTCTAGTACGGCTCCATAGCAGGCCATACCGCATCCGTTCAAAGCAATGCTCGTTTCCTTGGGTGCCTGTAATCCACCAAGTACAACCTGTAAATGCTCAGCCACAGGCACAGCGTCATCCTTCTCCATATTGCAGAAGTCGCACGCCTTTACCTTAAACACATCGCCAACCGGCATGACAATGAATCGTTCATCCCGCAGCCGCCCGACCAGTTCCTCGGGGTCTGCACACGGCACGCGCAGCACGATCTGATGATCCGGCGTGTATTCCAGCTCGCCATCATCACCCGCTACCTCGGCGAGCAGCGCCATCTGGCGAGCGGTGAATTTCTTGTTTCCCACACCCGGGGAAACACCCACCTCAAACAGCGCAGGCTTGCCAAAGCCGCCTGTCGCCATCCCGGCCGCGGCCCCTGCTCCGGCCACCGCCGACGTTCCGGCGGTGCTCTTGGCGGTAGGCGCTTGCCCGCTCCAGCGAGCGTTGGCTTCGCCAGGCAGCTTGCCGCCGACAGCGAGGCGGCTTAGCGCCTCTGCCGCCAGCGATGCCGGGGCCGTGCCGGTTTGCACAGCAGTTGTTGCCTGCACAGCAGCCATCGCTTGCGGGCGTGCCTGCGTCGCAACCGCAGCGCCGCTCGCGGAGGGTCCAGCGGGCGTAGTCGGGGCTGCTCCTGCCTGCGGTGTACCCTCTTGCGCTCCCAGCGACCACGGCTCCGCTTCCGTGCGGAGACGCTGATGCGGCTTGAGCGCCTGCTCGGTCGCATCCAACGTGTATTTGCGCTGATATCCGCGCGGAGTCACGATCAAACCGTCATACACCATCGTCGAGGAATTGCCGATGATTACAGTCGTCAGCATCCCGATGTCATGGTTCAGCATATCTTCCAGCGTCGTTACAATAACTTGCTGACGTTCACGATAAGCGCTCTTCACTAGCCCAACCGGAGTCTGCGGATCACGGTAACGCAGCAAAATGGACTGCGTCTCCACAATCTGGCGGGTACGCCGACCACTGCGCGGGTTGTATAATGCAATCACAAAATCAGCCGAAGCCGCAGCTTCTACACGCTTTACGATCGTTTCCCACGGGGTCAGATGATCACTCAGACTAATCGTGCACGCATCATGCATCACTGGCGCCCCCAACAGTGAAGCACAGGACTGTATAGCCGAGATCCCCGGTACGACTTCTACCTCAACCCCGCCCTCGCGTCGCCAGCCTTTTTGCATCAGCACTTCGTACACCAGCCCTGCCATACCATAGACTCCCGCATCTCCACTGGAAATGACAGCTACCTTCTTGCCCATCTCTGCTTGGCGAACCGCCTCCTGCGCACGGCTCACTTCCTCTGTCATCCCTGTGCGTACAATCTCCTGTCCGTTCAACAGCGGACGGATCAAATCAACGTAGGTATTGTAGCCGATAATGACCTCACTTTCGTCCAGCGCATCCAGCGCCCGTTTTGTGATATGTTCCATATCTCCTGGTCCAAATCCAATCACCAACAATTTTCCTAATGGGCTCATCGTACTCCTCCTATTCATCCTTTTCAGGGCAGCTATCCTATCTATTTCAATGATTTATGCACATCGTGTAACTTAAAAAAACCCCATCCTGCCCGGATGGGGTTTCTATGTACGTATCTCTCATCAGACGAACAAACAGCGTAAGAAGACACGATTTGTCTTCCTCCAGCCTGCCGTTGTTTTCCATCTGTCTGTTTACGCTTCAAACGCTGCTGCACGTTCATATCCACGCAAACCTCTAGCCAACATGGAAAAAGCAACGTGTGCCTGATTTCCTGATTTCGTACACCCATCCTCTCCGCGAAGGTTAACGGTGCATACAGATCAAGGTAGGTCTCCTGGCTTGGCATCAACGGATTCTTTCGTCTTCCCCGTTTTTCACGAGTGACCAATTAAAAAAATCCTCTTCCTTACAGTGGCGGGACCGCTCGGGATTTGCACCCGATTCCCTGTTACCCTTTGCTCAACCGCAAAGGCACCTTGTCTGTCCGCTATTTGATTATGGGTCTTATCATAACCTTGCCTCAATCAGTTGTGCAAGCACGAAAAAAGCTTTATTTCAAGTTCTGTGCTTTATTTTTTAACATATGTAGCAATTCGTCCGGGTCTGCGGAGATGCTCAGTAGCGCTGGATGCTCACTCCCGGTAAACCCCTCTTGCACACTATGACGCACCATTTCTACTAACGGGTCAAAATATCCATTCACATTCAGCAGCCCAATGGGCTTGCGATGAATGCCGATTTGCGCCCAGCATAGTACCTCGAACAGCTCTTCAAAGGTTCCCAAACCACCCGGAAGGGCAATAAAAGCATCGGCCATCTCGCTCATTGCCGCTTTACGCTCATGCATGCTTGCTACCTCAATAAATTCGGTAACTCCCCGATGAATGATCTCTGCATCAAATAACAGGGTGGGCATAATGCCAGTGACCTGACCGTCACCCGCCAGCATTCCATCTGCCACCTCTCCCATTAGCCCCCTGCTAGAGCCGCCATAGATCAGACGGATATGATGGCGAGCCATGGCTTCTCCCAGTTTGCCTGCTGCCTCAACATATACCGATAAATGTCCAGGTCTGGACCCGGCAAATACGCAAATAGAATTCATTAACGTCTCAGCTCCTGTCCTAAGTAGCATCGAAACTTATTCATTATATTAGATAAACATTTTCGCTATAACAAAAATCTTTGTCGATGCATGTCCAACAAAAAAAGATAAAGACCTCGTAGGCCCTTATCTTTATTTTACTCTGTATCCCGAAATATAAGTTCATTTTTTAGCATCTGCATTTATAATTTTGATCTCATTTCAATGACCATTCACGATCTTCAGACCACAGCCATGCACCGAATCGTTATGTTCAAAATATTTGCCCAGCTCCACCATCATCGCGCCCATGCGCTCTTCGGTTGGAAACACGACTCGATCAATCCCTTCTTCCACAATGGACTGTGCAGTCACCTTCCCTACGGATACAGCAATCACATCCTCACGAAAAGCTTCCAGTAAATCCTCGATTCGATTTTGCTCTCTGGCATATTGGGCCAAAAATCGAATTTGCGGACCACTCGTGAATGTAACGGCATCAACATTACGATGGATAACATCCTCCAGTAACGCCTGCAATTTTGCTTCCTCAGGTGGGATATGCTTATAAGGAAGTACCTGGCGGGTCACTGCCCCCTGCTCGTCCAGCCATTTTACCAACCGTGGGGCTGGATCGCCATGCAGTTGCAACAGCACTTCCTTCCCCTTCAGATCGTATGGGGCGAAAGCTCCTGTCAATCCGATCAAACTTCCGTCCTCGTCTCGTACTGCTGGCGTAAAGCCACGCTTTTTGAGTCCATTGACCGTCTTGTAGCCCCGCGCTGCAATGTTGGAGGATTGCAGCAACTCTATAATCTGCTCAGCCACGCCCATATCCTCTGCCATATCGAACAGGGCATCCAGCCCCATGCCTGTCGTGAAGATGTACCAGTCCGGAGGGTTCTTTACCCACGATACAACAGCGTTGCGCAGCTCGATATCATCTAGAAAAACAGTGCCCTGGGCCGGACGATGTACTGGCTCCCCTCCCATCTTCACAACTAGCAGCGCCATTTCGTCTGCTTTACGGGGACCAGCAAGAGCGACTCTCTTACCTGCCATGCGTTGTGCCATTCTGTTTCCTCCCTAGTAGAAGTCGTATTTCTTTCTACCAAGTATACAATCAGAGGGGTAAAAGACAAATAAGAATTACTTTTTCGATGAATACAGTAATCTTATAAGTGGGTGTGTCCTGTTCTATCTCCCTGCCGGCTTTCTAGCTGACTACTGCTATCCCGCTCTCCGTTAGATGCCTTATCATCTCCGCCTTTCCCTTTAGATTTGGGTCGGAGCAACATCCATAGTACCAAGGGCATAAGTACAAAAAAAATGATCATCACCGCGGTCCACTCCCGGCTGAAATCAAAAACTTGCACGATGTTGGAGAACAGCATAAACGAACAGACATAACCTAACAAACCTACGGGCCAAACCATCAGACTCCCCCAGGCATGGGAGAACATACGCTTTACCGCCAAACTGGTAACGTACAGATCAATTCCGATCTTCGTAAGAAAGGTTGGTACGGTCAGTGCTGCCACGAACAAGTCGAACCGATCCAGAAAGTCCGTTAGCTGCAATTGACGCACCAGTTCATACGATGGATAGAACAGCCGTGACAAGATAGGAACACCAATAACCAACTCCGACTGCAACACCAGCATGATCAGAAAAGCGGTTCCGAGCAAATGCCCATACCACGCACTACGTCCATTATAACTCTTTCCAGAAATAACAAAGGGAACCATCAGGATATCGGCCATATATCCCAGCATGCGCCAGCTGCCCTTGATCACTCCCTCTACCTCTGGATGTAAGTAGGGTCTAAGCATCGAAAAATCCATATTACGCCCAAAAAAAAGCGGCATGGTCAACAGCGTCAAAATCAACATCGGCAAAAAAATCTCGGCCATATTCACGATGGTGCTTATTCCGCCTTTGGCCATAAATACCAGAGTTAACAGCACAATAAGAGAAGTGACCACAATCGGAGTCAGCGGCAAAAGCACAACCTCCACTAAATCTGTGATAATTCTCAAATCCCGTGCAAAAATGATCAGGAATAAAATAAGGTAGACTGCAAGCAGCATACGTCCCAGCACAGGATGAGAGCTCACCATCGCCTGCATTAGATCCTGGTCAGGAAAACGACGCTTGAGTTTCAACATCGCCCAGATCGGCAAGCATAGCACGATAGCCGCAATTATACAGGTCCAGTAGGCATGCTGATTCGCGTGATCCGCTGCCTGCGCCGGAGCATGTATAAGGGTAATACCGACCTCCATCAATACACCCAGCAGTACGATTTGTCTGGTTGTGAACTGTTTCATACAGGTCATCCTCCTTTTATCCGCAGGCATCCAATACACGATTTACAACGTAGGGGGGAGCCACATGTCAATAAAACGGGTCAGCCATGTAGCCACATAAACGGTGCTCTTCGTTGATGTTCCGTAAATCCAGATACCAATGCTAATAACATACAATACTCGAGAGACCCAACGATTGATGGCTGGTGCATTGTTAATATTTTTACGGTCAATCAGATACATGAAGAGCATAGCCAGCACCAAAGGTAACAGAAATACTTTATTCATTCTGGATTTGCTCCTTTTTGACCCCGAATGGTTTGGTGACCGCACCAATATTCTCAATATGCACGACCGGATTTATGGTGATCTCCACCTTGGGATATAGTTGCTCCCATTGAGGTTTAATCCGTTTCCATTCATCCGGGTGACTCGTAATAATAGCCCGGCCCAAACCAAGTACGTCTGAACGATACTTTTGCTGAATCACGTGGACAGCCTCTCCCAGCTCCCTCTTGATTTCCTCGGCTGTCTGCTGCTCCAGCCACTTCAAATTTTCCTCGTTGGAAATATCGAAATTCGTCTCATTTTCCTTCACATTCCCATTGCAGTTCATATGAACGGTCATTCGAATCTCATTCCCCTGAATAAAGGGCTTGATATGGACTCTATTTTCGATGAGATGCACAGATATGTAACCTTTACCCTTGGGAGGGGGGATAAATATCTCTGTCTCCTTGGCTTGCTCCATACCCAACAGCAGAAACCGACTGAGATGGTTATCAATAATCCCTGTTAACCTGTCTTGTCGAAAGACTGCCAATCCATCGATCTGAATATTCGTCTTCTTGTCTTTAAGACTAGCGGGCCCATTCTTCACCAGAGACATTACTGGCACCACCGGGTCAATGCCTTCCAGCAGGACGGAATTCATCAGCAGTTTAACGGAACGAGGTTTTTTCATATAGGAAAAGTTAAGCTCACGCACCATTTCCGCTGGATATTGCTCAATCGGAGCATCTGCCTGAAGCACTTCCATCGCTGACCCCTTCGTGATAACAACCAGGGAAGACAGACGGTTCTGCGGAATACGTGCAATGACATCCATCATTTTGCTAATCCCTTCCCGTGCCAGCGTCTCGCCGAACAGCAGTACCCGCCGATGGGAGTAATTAAGTGTTCGCGAAACCCCGCGCTGTTCCTCGGTACTTGCTCCTCGAAAGCTTGGACCTGTTTTGGACTCCAGATAGTAGGACTTCGTACCGCTTGTACCTCCCCCTCCTCCTGTGCTGCCCGAAGATCCTAGTTGTCCAGGCAAAGCAATTTGCATCGTTACCCGGTATTGATCGCCTTCCTTGTCTAGCCCGGTACCCATCACAAAGGCCACATCGTTCACTTCACGGCGATCCCAGCATCCTCCCAAAAGAACAGAACAAAGCAGCAGACAACAGAGCACAGCCGCTTTACGTATTTTTTGTGTATTCGATTTGGGCTTCATCACCATCCCTCCTCGGTGGTAGGCGTTCCATTCATCTTTTCCTTCGCTCGTTTGTTGTTGTCTTTACCAATCCAGGAAGGACGTTTAGTCATTTTCCACCAAGGTGCACGGACGACGATATCCTTTTGATCCGTATGGTTGTACGGGCTATATCCGCTCATGTAAGGGACACCAAACGATGTTAGCTTGGTTAGATGCGTAGCAATCAGCGTTGTCGCAATAATGATCCCAAACAATCCGAATAAACCCGCCATCAGCATGATTGGAAATCGTAGCAGGCGAACTGTGATGGCAAAGTTAAAGCGTGGAATGGTAAACGAAGCAATACCTGTGAGCGACACAACAATGACTATGGGTGCCGATACAATCCCTGCCTGTACTGCGGCCTGCCCAATTACGAGCGCACCAAGAATACTAACGGCCTGACCGACCGTTTTGGGGAGACGAATCCCTGCTTCACGTAATGCCTCAAAAGAAATTTCCATCATTAACGCTTCCACCAGTGCTGGAAAAGGGATAGATTCACGAGCCGCTGCAATACTTAATATGAGTGTCGTCGGCAGCATATCATGGTGATAGGTCGTAACCGCTACATATATTGCTGGCAGAAAGAGAGCCATGATGAGAAAAAGAAAACGAATCCAGCGCACCATATTACTGATGAAAAAACGTTCGTAATAGTCCTCGCTTGCTTGCATCATCTGCCACATCGTGACCGGCCCAATCAGGGCAAAAGGCGTTCCGTCCACAAAAATGGCAAAACGTCCTTCCAGTAATTGGGCAGTGACGGTATCCGGGCGTTCAGTATATTCCATTTGCGGAAACGGAGAAAAGGGATGGTCCTCAATCAGTTCCTCAATATATCCAGTCTCCAGAACACCATCAATATTAATATCGCTGAGCCTTTTTTTTACATCCTCCACCAGTTTGGGATCTATGATCCCTTCAATATAGGTAAGGACGACGCTCGTTTGAGTTTCTGTTCCGATGGTCATGCTGTACATCTTGAGCTTGGAGGTCTTCAACTTGAAACGCAACAGTGCCGTATTGACGCGAAGGGTCTCAGTGAAGCCCTCACGCGGCCCACGAATAACCGCTTCCGTCTGGGGTTCCTCTACGCCACGGCGGACACCACCCTTGGCGCTAAAAATATAAGCACGAGGCGTACCATCTACGAACAAGGCGGCATTGCCGTCCAGTATCGCTGCCGCTACCATCTTCCATTCGTCCATCGTTTTGGTCTGGGACATCGAGATACGAGTTTCATCCAGCGGCTCCAATTTGCCGTTCACTTCAGGGTCCTTGAGCATCATGCCCAGAATGACAGGCCGCAGGATATGATCCTGCAAATCCTCTGATTTTACCGTACCTTCAAAATAAGCCAACAACCCTTTGCGTTCAGGGGAAATCATGAGCTCTCGGTAGACGATATCAGAGCAATCCTTGAAAATGTCACGCAAAGCAATCAAATTGTCTTCCACATTGCTACGCAGCGGCTGTTCCAGCCACGAAGACTCAGGCAGTCCTTTAGGCACATTGGAATTTCGTGTCTTGCGGTCTGCGGCTGGAATCGCTCTCCGGCTCCACGGTAGCTTCGGCAACTTGGGAAAGCGCCCTTTCTTCATCGTTATTCCCCCTTTACGAATGAGCCGAACAGATAATATGACCTATAGGATGTACCAGCCTGCAAAGGATTATGTATCCAATGAACTCAACATGTTGAACGGATAACAAAAAGACCCTGCAATGATGCAGGGCCTTCGAAAAATCCATTATATATCTGAAGATTTATGATAAAGGAATGATTAATCTCCCCAATACTCCTCGGGATGGTATTCAATCTCAGAACCAGCTTTGAACGTAAGCTCATCTGTCTGCTCATGATATTCCACGCTTTCCGGAGTGACGTAATACCAATGCTTCACCACGGGTCCATCATCTACCGGCGTTACAAAACGAAATACGTTCAACTCCCCGCTATAACGCACAATCGCCTCCGCCGTCCCACGCGGCAGCCCTTGAAGCGTGAAGCGAAACACGCCGTCCACCGATTCCAAACGGCAATCGAAAACCTGCTTGCGGCTGTCAGCAAAGCTACGTCCCGTGACGGCATGCTTGATCAGCCATGTTTCCTGCTGCGCCATGTGCGCACCTCCTTTTAGGGCAAATCAATCAACATATAAAAAGCAGACTCCTCTGCTTCCAGTGCTAGCTTTGGCTCCTGCTCAATACGAGCTGAATCGCGCCCTTGCAGAATATGTTCACCGTTCACACGCAGTGAGCCTTCAATGACGAACAGGAACACGCGTCGCCCCTCGGCCTGTGTGAATTCTACTTGCTCTCCAGGCTGAAGCTTGCTTAAATAAATCGTTAAATCCTGGTTGATTGCAGCAATTTCACCCTCTGTGCCCGGTACACGTTTTCCGGCAACGACAGGCAGAAGCTGACCGTGCAGACGCTCAGGATTGAACGCTGTGGCCTCATATGACGGTTTCAGTCCTCTCGTATGCGGGCTAAACCACAATTGCAGCAGACTGACATCCTCCGTTTGTGATGCGTTGTGCTCCGTATGAATGATGCCGTGGCCCGCTGACATTCGCTGAATGCCTCCAAAACGGGTCACTGCTACATGTCCACGGTTGTCTTCATGACGCAGTTCCCCATACAGCACAATCGAAACAATCTCCATATCACTGTGCGGATGCGCCCCAAAGCCCCGTCCCGGTGTGATGACATCGTCATTACAGACACGCATAGGACCAAACGCTGTATTGTTCTCATCCTGATACTCCGCGAATGAAAAGCTGTGACTCCCCCGCAGCCAGCCCTTATCGAAGCTGAATCGGGAAGCCGCCGGATATATTGTAAACATAATAGCCCTCCTTCAGGAAGAAAAATGAGATCAAATCCCTCTCATTGTACCCGAGCCCAAGCGATAAAGCTACGCCTCTGTCTGAGTGATAATCTCATCTATAAAAGACTGCAAGGTACTGGTAACAAAGGCTTCCTTACGTCGGATAAACACCGTTGTTACTTCATTGTACGGCTCAGGCATTGCATGACCGCACACAAGGCCTTGAGACACCAGCCCGCTGATCGAAGATTCGGGAAATACGGTCATTCCAATACCAGCCGCCACACTGCCGATAATCGTCTCAAATGTCCCAAACTCCATAATCTGTTTGGGAATAATTCCTTCCATTTTGAGCCAGGTTTCCAGCCGTCCCCGGTAGCCGCAGCCTTTTTTATATAAGAGAAGCGGACGAGTCGTGAGATCCTCAACGGAAAAATCATCTCCTTGGGATACAAGGACCAGCTTTTCCTGAAATACATCAAACTGTTCAATGAGCGGATGCTTGACCGGCCCGGTCACAAAGGCTCCATCCAGCCGCATTTCTGCAACCTCCTGCACCAGAGACTCTGTAACCCCAGCCTTGAGGGACAACTCGACATCCGGGTACTTGCTATAGTAAGCATGTAAAATGGCCGGGAGGGCAATGACAGTCTCCACAATGCCAATCTCCAGTACCCCCGAAGGTGCAGAGGTATTCTGAAACGCATGTTTCATTTCCTCAAATTGCGATAAAATGCTTTTCGTATATTGCAGCAGACGCTTGCCCTCGGCATTGAGGATCATTCCCCGCTTATGTCTATTAAATAAAGGTGTTTGCAGTTCCTTTTCGAGCAGCTTGATTCTGGCCGTTACATTGGACTGGACATAACTAAGCTCGGCTGCGGCCTTGCTGACACTGCCATGCGCAGCCACCGTCTGGAAAATGTTTAAATCGTTCAGATCCACTACTGCTCCTCCTTATTGTGAAGGGTAAGGGGCCATCAAAATTGACGCGCCTTGTCACTTATTATCATTTTAAATGATCATAATGTTTATTTTCAATCATTTTACCAACAGCTTCCCATCCTTTATGATGTTGTCCATAAGATATGTCCGCTGAGACCGGCAAGGAGGAGCTTTTGCACACCATGAACAGACAAATCATGACCGGATCTTTATTATGCCTAATCGCCAGTATGTCCTGGGGGGCGATGTTTCCGGTTTCGCACATTGCATTACAACACATCAATCCACTGTACTTTTCATTTTTGCGCTATTTATCGGTTACACTCATTTTAGTCGTACTATTGTGGCTCAAAGAGGGAAGGACTGCATTTCGCTTTGAGGGCAAGGGCAAGACGTTGTTATTCTTCGGGACCATGGGATTCACCATTTATAATATGGCCGTTTTCCAGGGACAGCACGCGATGGGGGCAGCAGGCACTCTGGTTGCCTCTATAATGGAAGTGCTAATGCCGATGATTTCTATTGCGATGGTGTGGGTCATGACCCGTAAAATGCCTCCGAGATATACACTAATCAGCATGGTGATTGCGCTGGCCGGGGCTTTACTGGTGATCACGAACGGAAAATGGACCTTTTTCACACTTGCCGGACAACATTTGCTACCGCTGCTGCTTATTTTCGTAGGCGTCGTCGGATGGGTCGTATATTCCATGGGAGGCAGCCATTTTGCAGGATGGTCTACTCTTCGGTATTCAACCCTAACCTGCCTGCTCGGAACTCTCGTCTCCTTCGTAGTCGTCACATTTGCCTCTGCTTTCAACTGGATTGTGGTGCCGGACTGGCAGGCTGTGTGGTCAGTTAAATACGAAATGAGCTTTATGATCCTGCTTCCAGGGTTAGCGGCCCTGCTTAGCTGGAATGCCGGAATCCGAAAGCTATCTCCACTGAACGGAATTCTATTTATTAACTTTGTACCGATTACCACGCTGGTACTCATGTACTTCCAAGGTTATGCCATTAGCCGTTTTGAACTATATGGGACAGTGTTAGTCATTTTCGCACTGATTCTGAACAATATGTTTCAGAGAAGTTCGCTGCGTCCTTCCGACTCACGGGATGTCCGTTTCCGTCTGGACCGCCGCAAGTCCTTCCAACGTTAACTTCTAACTCTGCAAACCAAAAATTATGCTAAAAACATTAAAAAAGCGCCTGGATACAGAGTACAATCTCCTGTATCCGGGCGCTTTTTATCATTTTAGGATTTTCCTTCAACCTGAAAACGTCCAACTAGTTCGCGCAATTCCTCTGCCATTTGGCTCAGGTCCGCTGTAGATGAAGCAATTTCCTCAATAGAAGCAAGCTGTTGCTCAGCTGCTGCTGAGATCGACTCGGTGTTGCTCGCTGCCTCGTCCGAAATGTGGGCAATATCGCTCATAATATCTACGACACCTACAGTCCCTCGTGCCATTTCCTGAGTCACTCCCGTAATGTCATTGATATGCCCCATAGCTCGTTCCACGGCTTGGCTGATTTCCGCAAAGGATTGCTCAGACGTGGTTACCGAATCAATGCCTTCCGTCACCCGTGTCCGCGCTTGATGCATAGCGCCCAGAGCATGATTCATATCCACCTGCATCGCTTCAATGCGCTCCGAGATCAAAGTAGCCGACTTTGCTGATTCCTCAGCCAGCTTACGCACCTCCGTAGCGACCACGGCAAATCCCTTACCATGATCCCCAGCGCGTGCAGCCTCAATGGACGCATTCAGAGCTAACAGATTGGTCTGTTTGGCAATACCGGATATAACGCTGATAATATTCACGATTTCACCGGAACGCTCATTGAGAGAGTCCATGGCCTGTCCGAGATCGTTAACGGTCTCGTCGATGTCATGCATCTTCTGTACAGCCTGCGTAGCAGCCTTACTGCCTTCCTGAGCCGACTCGGCGTTCATCTTCACATGTTCAGATACGCCCACCATACGCTCGGATACGTTCGCTGCTTGCTGAGCAAGCTCCTCCATATTTACAGAACCGTGCTTAACGCTCTGCACCTGACGTTCGCTGCCCACAGCTACTTCCTGGATAGCAATGGTGACATGCTCAATCGCTTGGGTTGTCTGATCTGCACCCGCAGCCAGCTCCTCCGCTGAAGAACTTACCCGATCTGTCGTTTCGTGTACGCTTCGAATCATCGTACGCAAACTGTCGACCATGGTTTGGAAGTGAGAAGACAATTCGCCCACCTCATCCGTTTTTCCGGTTTCCAAATCGCCCGTCAAATCTCCTTCACTGATTCGTTCTGCTGATTTTTGCAGCTTACGAATTGGTACCAGAACAGAACGGGTGATCAGGAAAATCGCGAGTAGCGCAATCACCAATGAGCCAGCCAGCACAAAAATGGTTACATAACGCATGGCGGCCGTGGCATCGCTAATCTCGGATTGATAGAAGGTACCCGCAATTTTCCAACCAGTATCCGTATTCGTTACATAGGTCAAATATTTTTCGTGACCTTCATGCATATATTTAAAGTTCCCGCTCGGCGCAGTATACAACGTATCAAGCACTTTCTCCTGTGGAGATGAGCCCGGTTTAGCCGTAGGATGGACTACAAATTTCTTCGTATGATCCAAAATAATGATATACCCCTCCTGGCCCACTTTGATGGAGGCCAGTTTACGTACACTTTCCAGATTTAGAGAAATCCCGATAACCCCGGACTTGTCGGAAAGCGTCTGAGATACTACGACAACAGGAATACCCGATGAATTAATGATAACAGGCGTAATTGCAACCTTACCGGGCTGCTTCATCGCTTCGATGTACCATGGGCGTGTGCGAGGATCAAAAGTCCCTTCATCCTCCTTGGGCACCCCCCGAATCATCAGCCCCTCCGGTGTACCAACAAAAATATCCGTGGCATCTTCGTGCAAACCCTTGTATTGGATCAGCTTCGGCTGAATCAAAGGGCTGTTTCGACCATCTATCATCGAGCCGTCCAGACGCTCCGCTAAATAACTCGCATCTTTAATTTTACTGGCGATTGCGTATTCAATAATTGAGTTAGCTGTCGCTACCCCCTGATTCGCACTGCCGTGGAGCTGTTTTTCCATAGCATTATATGATGATTTATAGGTCGCAATGGAAATACTTAAGCTCGGAATCAGCAAAACAAGTAAAAAGCCTAAACTTAGCTTGTTCCTGAGTGTCCATATCGTTTTTCTCTTTCGCGTTGTTCCCATGTTTTTTCCCCTTTGCTCATAAAACGATATATTTGAATTACATTCCGTGTTAGTTATATCGGTTGAAAGTAGCAAATGATTTACAATGAAATTTCACAAAGGGGAAAAACAAAAACGCGCCCTATAAGACTAAGGACGCGGTTATATGAACATTTAGACCTGTACGTTAATGTTTTCAGCCTTTTTACGGCCAAATAACTGATCCACTGCCAGAAAGCGTCCACCGACAAGCGCTTGCTGAAGGCTGGTGAACAGAATCAGCAGATCAAATTCAATCGAGCCAAAAGGCTGTCCTTTTTTAGCCGTTAGCAATACACCGATCATAACGATGGTCAATGCCGCTCCAGCCAGTCGTGTTCCGATTCCCAGAACCAGTGCAATACCCCCAACCAGTTCAACCGCAGCGACCACAGGAGCCATCCAGCCAGGGAGTCCGATACTTTGGAAGAAGCCGGAGGTTCCGTCTAGTCCCTGAAACTTTTGTGCACCGTGAACGATAAAAATAACCCCTGTAAAAATCCGTACCAACAATAATCCAATATTCATAAGCGTTTGATTCATTTGCTCATCTCCTTTTAAATTGTATAAAAATTCTGCAATAAACTACACACTGTAGTGTACTACACATTGAGAATCGGTAGCGCAAAAAGCGCCACCTGTAGGAAACATCTTGCCAAACTTAGATTAGCGCCAGTGCAAACATAAGTGTCAACATCACTAGCACATAGCTGGAAAACATAATCGAACGCCAAGGCATTTGAATGACAGGTTCTTGCTGAGGGTCTAAAATACGTGAGATACGATAGTTAATGGACGTTTCTGCAAACGAGGAACAAGCGGCGGAGTTTACCAGGCGAGTATTGGCAGGCGTCATACTCAGAAGCTTGAGCAATGCGCTCCCAATCCCAACTGGTGAACCCGCTCGATGAATCGCTTCGTTATCAGCCAAAATTTCACGGGCCGTCTTATAATGATGGGTAATGTGACGTAGCACCGGCAAGTAAAACAGCTGTTTAGCACATACTTGCAGCAACCAGGTCTTCAACGGATCATAATGTTTCATATGATAGGCTTCATGGTATATGACAGCTTCTTCTTCGTGTTTGTCCAGTACAGACAATAGTGCAGAGGACAATACAATACGTGGCTTCCATAATCCCATGGTGAAGGCGGCTGGCTTGGCATAATCAATGACCCATATCCGATCGGTCCCGAGTTCACCATATCGCTCACCCAGTGCTTCGGTCAGCGGCAGGTCACGCATTCGGTGCAGTCTGCGAAAAGCTGCCCTGGTAGCCATACACTGTCTGACTGCTTCTCCTCCGGCGATAGCGAAGGTAACGAAAACCAGCCCGCTGAGCGCATCCACCATGTAGCCGATTCCGTAATGCTGTAACAAACTTCTGCAAATTTGAAACACGTTATAATTCAATTTCCAGCCGAAAACATGCTGTCCGGCGTACATACCCATCTGTATAAGGGCGAAACCCGAAATCAAGGCGCCTGCTGTAAACAGTAATTTAGAACGTGTTTTCCACATCGCTACATATCCTTTTTCCATTGTTTAATTTTTTGTTCCAGACGTTCGATCAACTTCGGATCGGCCACCTCCAGAGCATCAATCATATGATTGACAGCAAGCGGACCAAATTCGTCCACCAATTCGTGACTCAGTCCCTTGGATTGCTCATCCATGAATTCTTCCCTGCTTAAAACTGGACGATATAAAGACGTTCTCCCACGTATACTCTTACTCAGTATTCCCTTTTCCACTAAACGGTTCATCACGGTCATTACCGTATTGAAGTTAAAGTCCCGATCCCCCTCCAACGCGGTCTGCACTTCTTTGATACTCCGATCCGAAGTGGACCATAAAATATCCATAATTTTGGCTTCCAGAGGTCCGAAAAATCGGTTAAGCCCGGTTTCGCCAGCTTTAAAATTCAGTCGTTTCATAAGAAGCACCTCACACTACCGATTGTAGTGTATATCTCCTGACAAAGTCAACCGTCACACCTAATGTCAGTTTCTTCATGGAATCATATACAAACCGCCGAATGTCTCCATCCGGCGGAAATTCATCGGTATTCATAACTTTCAGTTCAATCTGCCAATCTGTATCCTACACCTCTTACGGTTGCAATATATTCAGGTTCTGCAGGCCGATCATCCAGCTTCTTGCGCAAACTTTTGACATGCACATCTACAACGTTGCTGCCGCCTACAAAATCCGTCTCCCAGATATCGTGCATCATTTGCTCGCGGGAGATCACTTTGCCTTGAGCATCAATCAGCTTCAGCAGCAAATCGTATTCTGTTTTAGTCAGATTCAATTGACTCTCTTCTTTATATACCAGCATTTTATCTCGGTCAATCCAGATGTCCTTGAACACCGTACGACGGCTGGCTTGCGCTGCCTGACGGGAAGTTGCAGGATGGCGTACAATCATCCGTTCAATGTCATGCACCATATGATTGGAAGCCAGCGGCCACACCAGCACCTCTTCTGAAGGAAGCAGCTCATGAGCATGTACAGACACCCGATCCTGAACCACGTACATAACTGGTGTGTCTTTCATGTGTTCTACCTCAAGACGATTGCGAATATCCAGTAATTCACTCTGTGGTTCGGTAGCGGTCAAATCGTAAATCAAGAGATCGCTTCCCAGATGACGCTGCACTTCAGGTTCCCAGCGATGGAAAACCATCACATCAAAACACGCATCTGACAGCGTACGCACCAACCCGTGAACTACACCCGGTACCGAACTGATCAGAATGATACGACGTGTAGTTGGACAATACAAGGGCTCATTGGAAGGAACGGTCTGCACCGTAGGTGTAGAGGGAGCAGCTAACATCGATGTCCAACTGCCCTTCACCCGTCTAGGCATGTCAGCCACTTTGAAACGATTTGTTATCTGATTCGCTTGCTTTGACATTCCTTACACACTCCTCCGAATACGACATGGGCATGGGCAATATTATACCCCGTTTCATGCGCAACCGTGTCAATCCAATCATGTGGGACTTCACTCATCACTTCATCTACTCGGCCGCATACCTGACAAATAATATGCTGATGATCGTCCATCCGCCCGTCATAGCGACTCGCAGCTTCCCCCAGCTTCAATTCACGGATTAATTCCTTATCCGTCAAATAACGCAGTGAATTATATACCGTTCCATAGGCCAGATTATATCCGCGCTCCATCAACCGATTCATAACATCGGCCGCAGTAGGATGATCGTGAGCTTCACGAACCACATCATATACCGCTTGGCGCTGCGAAGTTAAATTTAAAGTTCTCATACCGCATCTCCCTTAACCAACGCAGATTATATTAATTACAAACTTACAATCATATTAAAGATCAATTTAGAATAAGTATAAATCTTAATTTATTTCAAGTCAATGGTATCGGATAAATTGAACGGCTTTGCAACACAATGTATACAGGAGTACATGCTTAGCTTATTTATAATCGGAGGGATATTTTATGAAGATAGTGTGGATATTCACGCTCTTTATGCTGCTAATGCTCGGAACAAGTATATCGATAAAATGGCTTTCTGGTGTTCATCATCCTTGGGAGCCTATTTCATTGGCTTTTTTCACTATGCGACCATCAGAATATGTCGTCCTGGCAGGAATGCTTATAGTGTTCTTTATAAATGTGGGCAAAAAGCCAAGAGGAAACGCATTTCGCTTCCTGTTCTCACAATGGTCACGTTTCCTCAAAGTTCCTACTTCTTCCTCTGATTCTCCGCAACAGAGCCATCAGAAAGAATAAACAAGGGAAAACGCAAACAAATAATGGATGAATATAGATGAGGGACAGTCGTCCAAATTCAAAGTGGCAATCCATGTATTCCGTTCATATTCACTATCCATATTAATAATGACCACATCTCCCAGAATAAAATGGAACATCAAAATGAGCATTTGACCGGTACCGATGTATTTTTTGTCGGCAAGACGATGACTCATGAGACATTTTCCTCTCCTTTTTTATTCCGGGTCTTTCTCAGCCACGACACGATTAGCAGCAAGATAGGAAAAAACACGGCAAATATCGGAAACAGCCATTTCAGCACTAACTCGCCTGTTTGAAGGTGATCTTGATAGCTCAGTGCCATCAATACACAAGAGACTAACATGATAATCCCAAATGGCAGGATCAGTTTATGGTAAGACACTCTCAATACATCCTCTGCGGCTTTAACCGCGGCATAATAGAAGATGAAAATTTTAAAAAAATCAAAGATAATAACGCTCATAACGCCGATGACATCGACTCTGTCGATAAAATCAGATATTTCGACCTTGCTGATCATCGAGAGCAGCGGGTAAGTCGCCCGTTTGAACACATCTTCCCCCAGTGCAAGCACATTGGACAGTGTAACAATAGACAGGAGCAGCCCTCCCAGCAATATAGCAGAGACCCCTACCCCATTGGCACGATAGCCTTTTTTTAATGTGGGGAGAATCATCGCAAACGTAACCATCTCGCCGTACGGTAGCATCACGGCTTGCGAATAAACAACTTGCCATATCGGCTGCCAGCCATGCTCGGCTATGGGCAATATATTGCCGACATCTACAATGCCTGCCAACAAAATTAATATATTCGTAGCCAGGCCCAGCAGTAGCAGCAAAATTAACATGATAATGGCCGTCCGGCCTGCAACCTCGATTCCCAAATACACCACATACATGACAAGTCCAATCATTAAGGCACAAATGACTGTCAACGGCGTATGCTGAAGCGTCCGGTCGGCAATCAGGATCCCCGTGTCCCGAAGATCCCGTGCTCCGCCGTAAAGAAAAAACACGATATATAAAAAAGCAAGCGCACTCCCTGCTTTCTTGCCCAAAAGGGTTCTGCAGTACTGTGTCATTAGCAAGTCGGGAAAACGTCGGTGAAGGCTGCCATAGCATACAAAAAGCATTGCCCCCAAAACCGTGGAAATGAGGATGGCGATCCACGCATCCTTGCCCGCATTCCTTCCGGGAATAGACATCATGGATGTGCCCATCTCAAACAACACCATAAGAGAGATCATCTCTTTTGCACCTATCCGTGTCTTTTTTTTCATGGCCTTCCCTCCTTGCTCTATTTTCACTAGTCTGATTCCCCCTTGGAGTATGGGTTAGTCCGCGACTGAGTGTGTTTCAGTACAGAAGTCACTTGAATACGGACGGTGCTTTCCGCAAAATTACGGCTCCATTCGGAAGAGAGTCTTTTCCATTGTTTGGGATAGCTCCTCTCCAGCGCAAGGCCAAAGCCTATTACATCGCTACGGGTACGCTGAACCTCTCTGACTGTTGAAGTGATCACTTTTTTCGTCTCCTCTGTCCATTTCTCCTGCAGTCTTTTCATCGCCTCCGGACTTTGTAAGTTAATCGAGCACTCGGCTTCCTGTACCGCCCCGGTCTGTTTTAGGTTAATCACAAAAACAGGCTCCCCTTGCTCCATCCGTGTGTGTATCTTGGTTGAAGAGAACAAGGTTTCGATGCCAATGGTTTCCCTATCCTTACCGCAGCTCAGTGTTGTTTGGGCACCTTTCACCTTGTTGTTGATCATAGACAGTCCAATGGCCTGATCATCATCCAACCAGCGGACAAGCCGATCCTTTTTGAACACCCCCATTCCCTTAATATGAACAATAGCTTTCGGTAAAATATTGTCCACATTGTTCTTGCTTGAGGCCTGCTCTAAATTCCCATTGACCCCTATGCCCGTCAGCACAGGACCGCCACCCTTATGAGACATGCTGCGAATCACATCGTCGATAGTCACCGCGTAATCCCCGGCATACAAACGCTCCGATGTTTCCAGCTTTCCTGAAATATCATTGGCGGGAATACGACCGATTGCGGTCATGATTGCCAGTACATCCTTCCCAGTATTACCGCGTGCCACCAGCATTTTCACCGGCAGCCGGATTTCTGTAGACCTTTCCAGAGAATCCATCATATCGCCGATTCCAGCCCGTGCCAGCTTTTCACCAATAACGATCAGTTTGGTATGCGCCAAAGAAATGATCCGCGGAACCCTTTGTGAGGCTCTGCGGAGCGCTTGAAACAGATTTTTTCCCTTTTCCCGATACAAAACGACTGGAGTATCTCCTCTCGCTTTGGCTCCGGCGATTTCATCTGCTACGATCACCTGTAGGGAAACCTCATAATCCGACTCCCCAACCAAATCAATTCCTATCCCAGCTACTACTGCTCTCTGGTTTAACTCCACAGAATCCCAGCAACCGGATAACAAGGGAGCGAACAGTAGTAAAACCAAACACAGCCCCCCTATTCTCCTCTTAAAAGTTACTGCACTTTGTTCATTCCTCTTCCGCTGATACACCCTGATTGCCCCCCTCCTGCATCGGTGTGGTTTTATCAGAAGAGGAAATCCCGCTTCCATCCTTCATTCTTTTCTGGTTCTTAGATGTAATGCTTTTAGGACGCTTCCTCATCATCCAGAACGGGAGTCGCAATACGGCATCCTTTTGACTCTCCAGCACAAAAGGGCTGAAAGGCGCCATGTAGGGCACCCCGAAAGAACTCAGACTGTTCATATGAGCAATCAGCGCAATCAACCCCAATGTAATGCCGTATAGCCCCATAAACGCTGACAGTATCATGAAAATAAACCGGCACAATCTCCCGGCCACTGCCATGTTATAGGCTGGGATTGCGAAACTGGCTATTCCCGTCAGGGCTACTACAATTGTGAGCAGCGGGGTGACGACTCCGGCTTCCACGGCCGCTTGACCCAACACAAGCGCTCCTATAACGGAAACCGTTTGACCACCCGCACGCGGCATTCGAATACCCGCCTCACGCAAAATCTCAAAGGTAATCTCCAAAATAAACGCCTCTAGAAATGCCGGAAAAGGAACGGATTCCCGCTGAGCCAATATGCTGATCAGTAGTGGAGTCGGTATCATTTCATAATGGTATGTTGTTAAGGCAATGTAGAGAGAAGGCCCTAGAATAAGAATAATGAAGCTGATATATCTAATGAGCCGAACAACAGTCGCCATATCGTAACGCTCTTCATAATCCGAAGAACTCTGAAAAAATTGGGCAAATACTGTAGGCATCACCAGTACAAACGGAGTCCCGTCTACGATGAGCGCCACTCGGCCCTCCATAATATTGCTGCTGATGGTGTCGGGTCTTTCCGTGTTAAAAATCGTTGGGAATGGTGTGAAATGATTTTCTTGTATCATCTCCTCAACCATGCCGGACTCAAATATAGCGTCAATATTGATGTTTTCTATCCGTTTACGAACCTCATCTACGACGCCTGGATTTGCAATGTTCTTCATGTACAGCATGGCCACATTCGTGAGAGACGTGCTTCCCACTTGGAACATCTCCAGTGTAAGATCGGAGCTTTTAATCCGTCGCCGGACCAGAGAAATATTCGTGAATAGGGATTCTACAAATCCCTCTTTCGGTCCTCTGACGACTGTCTGTGTTGTTGGCTCGCTGACTGCGCGTGTCTCTCCCCCACGCGTGCCGCACGCAATCGCTTTTTCGCAGCCTTCCAATAAGATGATCGTGTCCCCCATTAACAGTTGTTCCATCATGGAACTCCAATCATCGCAGTCCTTCACTTCTCCCAGTGCAAGCGCATGACTCTGTATTCTTACGTACAGCGCTTCTGCATTCTCCGCCTCAGCAGCCACTTCAGCAGATGGGCGGCTAAGCATGGATCTCATGATGAGTTCATTCACCGTATCCGTTTTAGCCATACTATCCAGAAACACAATAGCGGCGGGAACATCCGCCCTCAGCCCCAACTTAAAGCGACGCATCAGAAAGTCTGGGCTATCTGACGTCAATTTCTTAATTTGCTGCAAGTTGGTTTCCAAACAAGCTTCGATTTTTAAATAGCGCGGAGAATTTCCATTCTTCTTATCCACACCTGATTTTCTATTATGTTTGCGATAGGGATAGCGAATCATGAGCAAACCTCATCTCCAGTAAGGCAGCAATAGATACCGCCCATTTTTCCTTATTCTTGTATCTTTGGAGTATGCTCAATCTATTCCCAGTTATGCACCAAATACGTGAACGAAACGTTATAAGCGTACCCGCGTAATAAATTTCAATAAATTCTTCATTTGCAAGCTTAATGTCAGTTTTTTTGATAAAATGAAGAAATATGCCTCTCGGGAGGGTTAACATCTTGTTCAGTACGTTTTTTGTAAATACCTGTATCCTTGTCACCTTTTTGTACATAACCGGCCTCATATCACAAAGATATAAAATCCGTCTGCACACCTTGAAGCGTAAGATGCATTGGATTGGAGGCGCCCTTTTTGGGTGCTACGGCATTGTCATGATGTACTATTCAATTCCAGTAGGATTTAATACGATTGCCGATCTTCGTCATCTGGCCATCGTAGCTACCGCCACTTACATCGGCGGCCCAGCAGCGCTCACGGCTACTCTGTTTATATGTATAGGTAGATTATTGCTGTTTGGTATTAACGATCAAGCCATCGTAGGCGCTATTTTTATGATACTCGTTGGCCTGGGGTGCGCTTTATTGTCACATCTATCCTGGTCACGTTTACCCAAGCTGATGATTATGAACGTTTTTGCTTTGGGCATTATATTCTGTCCCCTTATGATTAATTTGAAAAATCTTGATGATGTTCTGCACGTGTATCCGCTCCAATTCTTCATTTCCATGGTCGGCGGATGTCTTCTGTACCTCATTGCTGAATCTATCAACACATCCAATGAGCTGTTACTTCGTCTGGAGCATACCTCCTACACAGACCATCTCACTAATTTAAGCAACAGAAGGCAGCTTGAGTTCTCATTGGAAGAGAAGCTCCCTCAAGCTCGCCAACGTCATGAGCATTTATCCGTACTGGTGTTGGATATTGATCACTTCAAGGAAGTCAACGATACCTACGGACATGCCGCAGGAGATGCAGTGCTGCGCCAGCTTGGACAGATTTTAATGGAAAAATGTCGTCCTAATGATGTAGTTACCCGCAGCGGGGGAGAAGAATTCACCGTACTCTTGCCGAATTGCGCTTTTCGGCAAGCACTTCGCATAGCTAATCAGATTCTTAGTGGAGTAAATCAGCACGAGTTTATTTTAGCGGACGATCTTGTTCTTAAAGTCACGGTGTCCATCGGCGTGACGACCTTTCCTGGTACCGGGGAAGATATGTCCGGGGCAGCCCTGCTGGAGCAGGCAGATAAAGCACTATACGAAGCTAAAAATGCAGGACGTAACCGGGTTTGCTCATATGAAATATAATTTGAGGCATGACCATTTCATAGAAATAGCCGATACAACCCTCTTTTGAGAGTTGTTCGGCTATTATCATTTTGAATCTTCATTATGATTGCATTTCCCCACCACGAGTGATGTACGCTTGGCAAGCGAAGCCAGCGTATGGGCCCCCCATACTTCCAGCATACGTCGTTCGCTCTCGGCTAAAATTTCGGATACGGCTATCGCCAACTCCTCACAAAAAGGATTGGTTTCCGGTTCATGCATCATACCCGGGAAAATTGGATCACATATTTCAATGGCGTGGTATATATCGGCAAGTGTAATATGGTCGGCCGAACGGGTAAGCACATAGCCTCCCTCACGACCTTCGCGTGCTGCAATCAAATCTGCCTGTACAAGTCGCGTCAGCACCCTGCGCACCAAAGTGACTTCGCAGTCAATGGAACGGGCAATAGAACCGCTGGCACAGAGTTCTCCGTGCTTTTCCAAATAGACAAGCGCCTTTACCGCCACCCCAAGCCATCTGGGCGTTGCGGTGCGTAGTCTTTTTTCACTATTCAAATGAGATGACACCCCTAAGCTGTAGAAACTTCGTTGAATGCATTGTACGTGATGTCAGAAGTAAGTTCAAGCCTGAAAGCCGGAATCCTCTGTAGCATGATCGCCCAAAATAAAATGAGCTAACCGCACTTCCCCGCTCAACAACAGATATACATCACGTATGCCAGAGACTGAATGTACCGCTTCGGAGAGTGTAACCCATGCTTGCGCCCCTCCTGTATTGCCCACGTTCACACGTGCCACGGCTTCACTATCGGGTGCATCCAAACACAGCTCAATTGTGGCATCACTGCTGTTGCCCGACACGCGGCACTGAAGCTCGGTCACACTCACAGTATCCATGTCTACGCCATGAAAGGCAATCCAACCAGAACGTTGAGGTATGCGCGGACGTACACAGGCCTCCTTTTGCTCCTTGCTTTCATCTAGTACGATGTCGGAGCAATCATCGAAGTTTTCAGCGCGGATACTTCGTCCGGCTTGGCGTGGTGGAATGACTTCGCCTCGAACGTACACAGGGTGCTCCAATCGGATATCCGCTGAGGAAGCACCAGCCAGCAGTGTATATTCACCCGATTCAACGCAATAGCAATCCCGCGTAACATCCCAGATCGCCCAATCCTTCATCCGAATCGTAAAGGAAACCGTTCGCGTCTCACCTGCCTCTAAGCGAATACGTTGAAAACCGCACAATGTCTTCAATGGTCGCTTTACTCGTGAGGCACCAGGCCGTACATAGAGTTGCACAACCTCTTCACCAGCAGCTACGCCCCGATTCGTCACCTCTACCCACACCTGGAGCGTATCCATGGCATCCAGTGCAGCAATAGATGTTACGCTATCCTTCAGGGCATCTGTACGCAGGTCACTATATTCAAAAGGCGAATACGTCAATCCATGGCCAAATGGATACAAGGATACACCTTCAAAATATTGATAGGTACGACCACCGCGAATAATATCGTAATCTTTGATGTCGCCCAATTGATCCTCGCTCTGAACCCAGGTCATGTTCAAACGCCCCGCTGGCGCGTAATCTCCAAATAACACATCCGCTATTGCCGTACCATGCTCTTGTCCCGCATGAGACGTGTATACGATCGCTGGAATATGCTCCTGAACCCAAGGGATGGCAAATGGATAGCTACCCGTCAGAACCACAATCGTATTCGGATTGACGCGATACACTTCCTCGATAAGCCGTTGCTGGGAAGCTGCCAGTTCCAAACCTGGGCGATCATTCTCTTCCTTTCCATTGATGAGCGGGTGATTTCCAACAAATACAATGGCTGTATCTGCCGCTTGCGCAGCGGCTATCGCTTCCGCTAAACCATCTGACACCGTCTCTACCTGGAATGTTGTATGGCTCTGTCCTGAAACTGTCGAGGCTGTTGAGGCGTTACACTCTACAGCGTTAAGTGCGGATTTTTCAGCCTCCCCTACCTTTAATGAGCCCTCTGTTCCGGCAATGACTGGTTTTCCATTCCATGTCGTCCACAGATGCTCTCCTTGTCCAACAGGAGTCAGCCCAAAGACCTCTTTGACATACCAGCCATACGCTTCATCAGCTGTCACACGAAGCGTTATTTCATCACTCGTCACGTAAGTACCCAGATGCTCATCATGTAACGTCACACTGCCATAGCCCCAATCCGTCATGGTCAATACCGTTGGGTCTCCATCCTGGGATAGGCGCATCTCACCAGAAGAATCAACTGCGAGCTTCGATCCGTCATTCGCCGCCGTCAAGGTCACGCGATCCTTGGCATCAAGGTACACGACGCGTTCCTTCTCGTCCTCACCTTCCAGCTTGATACGAATCGCCTCCAGCGGTGTAACCCGGTAGGGCAGCGTACCGGAATACCAGTCGCGGTACACCTCATTGCCATGCGTACCAATGACCGCTACTTTGCCACACTGGGCAGGGTCCAATGGCAAGAGTTCATGCTCATTTTTAAGCAATACGATCTGCTCCCTCGCCGCACGCAACGACAATTCACGGGCTTGCTCTGTCATGAGAGCTTCCTCTCCGATCGAGGCATAGGGGTTGTCTGCAGCCGGATCAAATTCCCCCAACCGAAAACGGACACGGAACGTATGAAACAATGCCCGATCCAAGTCTTCTTCTTGCAGCGATCCTTGTGCCAAAGCTTCTCGAATCGCCCGCTTGGAGAGCTCCGCATCATCTGTAATGCTGTCAATTCCCGCCCGAATAGATTCGGCCACACCTGGCGTGTGGGAATCGTAATACTGATGATCGTTGACAATCCCCATGACATCACCCGCATCACTTACGACAAAGCCGTCCATCCCCCATTCGTCCCTGACAATATCGTTAACCCCATGATATAACGTAGCAGGCGTTCCATTAATTAGGTTGTAGGAAGTCATCATCGACTGGGCGCCGCCTTCCATAAAAGGCTTCTCAAAGGCTCTTAGGTAATATTCTCGCAGGTTCCGTGGGTCTATACTGGAGGAGCCGCTTCCCCGATCCACTTCATTATTGTTACCCAGAAAATGTTTTAAAGTGGCAACCGCTTTCAAATATACCGGATGATCTCCCTGTATTCCCTTGACTAACTCCTTTGACAGTTCTCCCGTCAAATATGGGTCTTCGCCGTAAGCTTCCTCATTGCGTCCCCATCTTGGGTCACGCTCCATATCCACCGTAGGTGCCCACAGGGTCAGACCGTTTAATTTAGGATCACGACGATAGTAGACACGCGCCTCATCTGCGATAACAGATCCGATTTGACGCATTAACTCCGTATCCCAAGTACATGCCAATCCTACTGGCTGAGGAAATGAAGTCGCCTCACCCAACCATGCTATCCCGTGTGCCGCTTCCGTACCGTGCTTGTAAGCTGCGACTCCCAATCGGTCAATGGCCGGCTGGTATTGCAACATGGATTCGATCTTTTCCTCCAAGGTTAGTCGCGACACGAGATCCCGTACACGCTCATCCAGATGAATCTTCGGATCTTGATATAAATATTCGATATCCGTTGTTTCATGACTCATATCCGTCATCTCCTTATCCCATTTTAAGAATATAATGAAAAGGCATACATGAAAGCGTTTTATATATCATAGCTAAAAAGGAGTATCCCGGCAACAATACCGAAAACATCCTATACTGGATGAAAGAGAGTCGCAGCATAAAGACAAAAAAAGTTGCATTTTACCTTCAATATACAAAGCTAAAAATAATATTTTTTGGTATAATCAGGATATATCATTGAAGGAGGAAGCGCTGATGAAAAATACCGGAATGACAAGGCCCCTGGATCAATTGGGGCGAATTGTACTCCCTAAGGAAATGCGCACCACAATGGATATCAATATCGGTGATTCGCTTGAATTCTTCGTAGATGAAGAAGGATTTGTATTAAGAAAATACACGGGTGTCTCCTGCAAATTTTGCGGCGCGGTGGATCACTTAACTTATTTTCGGGACAGCTTTATCTGCGCTGATTGCATTCAATTATTAAAGACCGATGAAAATGTGCATGCCACAAGCAATGATGCTATCCAGGCTCAAGAACATACCCAGCCGATCCGAAACAACACAACGTGGCAGCCCAAGCAATCCAGAGTGCAGCAAGGTGAAATGGTAAAAAAGCTTCGCAAGCTAATTCAGGATCACCCGAACCTGCCACAAAAAGTGTATGCAGAAATGCTCGATATCTCCCAAGGCCGGGTGTCCCAGTTGAAAAAGCTACTCTAAACCTTCTAAAATCTATATCCCAAAATCATACACAATGTACCGACGACCCTATTCATTTTTTTGTCACAACTTCGATTGCCAGGTATAGAGTAAGGCGCATATCTACGGATGTGCCCCTTACTCTATACCTGGCTTTTTCGTGTCGGCCGCTCTTGCTAATGTGACAATAGTCACATACTCCCGATGTATACGTATATACAATATATAGATCGAAACAATTGGTTATCACTAGATATCATCAATATGTTGTTTTTGTGAAAAATATATATATTTTACTATATGGAGGGTTTTACGATGAAGGTGCTGGAGGAACATCAATTATACGACATCGGCGAGCGGGTCATTGGGGCACAAGATCTGGACATGCTGCGGGAGAATGCAAATTTGAATGGAGAATCGTTCAGCGGCAAAATGAGCAAGCTTGGGTCCGAGTATGCCAAATGGTATGCGCGCCTGCGGGTACTTCCGCCCGAACTGACGAACGCGATTGATCACGGATATGTATATGTTCACGATTTGGACCAATACGCACTCGGAACTACGAATTGTATCTTTATCCCTTTTGGCCGGTTACTACAAGACGGATTCAATACAGGCAATGGCTCTGTACGCACACCGCAAACGATTATGTCCGCCATGGCACTAGTTGCCATCATATTCCAGTCTCAGCAAAATAGCCAATTCGGAGGTGTCTCCGCCAATAAAATAGATTGGGACCTTGCCCCATACGTTGCCCGGTCCTTCCGCAAGCATCTGCGCAAGGGACTTCGGCTGTTCGAGGAAGAGATAGAATCTAGTCTGACTGACGATGAACTACATATGGCCAATCCCCATTTGCAAGAAGCCTGCCCTCGTTCATACGCATTCGCTCGCGAAGAGACGGAGACGGAAACCCGACAGGCTGCTGAATCGCTCATTCATAACCTGAACACCATGAGCAGTCGCGCGGGTGGACAGATTCCATTCACTTCACTGAATTACGGAATGTGCACGTCTGCTGAGGGACGGCTTGTTACTCAATCGCTGCTGGAGGCCACGATTCGCGGCTTGGGTAGCGGGGAAACTCCTATTTTTCCACAGCATATTTTCCAATGCAAAGAGGGAATCAATCAGGCAGAAGGCGACGTCAATTATGATTTGTTCTTACGGGCGGTAGAATGCTCTAGCAGACGGATGTATCCCAATTTTGTGAATGTGGATGCCACCTTCAACCTGCCTTTTTACCGTGCTGATGACCCGGATACCATTATAGCGACAATGGGTTGCCGTACCCGCACCATTTCTGACCGTTTCGGTAGAAATCGGCAGAGTGGCAAGGGAAATCTCTCTTTCAATACCATTAATCTGGTGCGGCTTGGCATTGAGTATGGTATTTGCACAGGCAAACGCCTGACACCTGACCGTGATCGCTTTGATGCGAGACTAGAAGAAGTTATGCGCATTGCGGTGGATGGCTTAATCCATCGCTATCAAATCCAGACCAGCCAGCCGGCCAAAGCCTCGGACTTTATGATGCGCGAAGGGGTATGGGAAGGTGGAGAACAACTAGAGCCAGATGATAAGGTGGGAAGCATACTAAAACACGGTACGCTTTCGATCGGATTCATCGGACTGGCTGAGTGCATGAAGGCACTATACGGGAAACACCACGGGGAGGATGATTTCGTATACCGAGAGGCACAGCGAATCATTACTTCTATGCGCGTGTATTGCGATCGAATGAGTGAATATCACAATTTGAATATTACATTGTTCGCTACGCCTGCCGAAGGTCTGTCGGGCAAGTTCACCTTGCTGGATCAACGTGATTTCGGGATTATTCCTGAGGTGAATGATCGAGAATATTACACGAATTCTTTTCATATTCCCGTGTATTACACGCTCCCGGCTGCTCGTAAAATCAGCTTGGAAGCTCCGTTCCATAACCTATGCAACGCTGGTGCGATATCATACATTGAGCTGGACGGTAATGCGCGGAATAACCCGGATGCGTTTCTTAAAATTGTTCAATACGCGCTGCATCAGAATATCGGCTACTTCTCCATCAACCATCCGGTGGATCGTTGTACGGAATGCGGTTATGAAGGGATTATCGGGACAAGCTGCCCCCAATGTGGCACAGATGAGGAGCACACACACTTTCAGCGCTTACGTCGGGTAACCGGATATCTGACAGGGGATTATACCGTTCGCTTTAATGCTGCAAAACAAGCAGAAGTTCGAGATCGGGTGAAACATAAGTGAATTTGTGTGGCTACATTCCGGAATCTCTGAACGAAGGATACGGCCTGCGCACCGTCGTGTTCATTAGCGGTTGCCGTCATGCCTGTCCCGGATGCTTTAATCCAGCGTCGTGGAGCTTCCGTGCAGGTGAGCCATTCACCCCCCAACGACAACAGGAGGTCATTCGTGACATCATGGAAAATCCGTTGTTGGACGGACTGACTCTCTGCGGGGGAGACCCGTTTTTCTCAGCAGCAGAATGCTCGCAATTTGTGCGTGACTTCCGTGCGGCCTGTCCCGACCGAACCGTGTGGGCTTACACTGGCTTTGTCTATGAAGATCTACTCACAGATCAGGAGCGACAAAAGCTAGCACTTTTGTGCGATGTGATTGTGGATGGTCGTTTTGTAGAACAGCAAAAGGACCTGACCCTTCCCTTCCGGGGCAGTCGCAACCAGCGTCTAGTAGATGTAAAAGCTAGCATTCAGGCAGGCTATACCGTTTCATTGGCTTAAACTCGGCATATGGTATATCTAATCTAGGACAAGTCTCCATCATGGATGAGGCTTGTCTTTTTTTTGCATATCCCTAACAGATTCCATTGCAGTTTCTATTGCGCATCCTGCAAGTTTCACTTATGATGGTGAACAAGTATACGAGTGCATAATTATTCGTCATACCTTAACCGCATAGCTTGGAGATAGGTGTCTGTTCTATTCAGATCAGGCTTAAAAGGGAAGCCGGTGCAAATCCGGCACGGTCCCGCCACTGTAAACGGGGAACTTTCAGCTGTTCATACAACCACTGGTCCACAGACCGGGAAGGGATGCTGAGAGTCATGATCCGTAAGTCAGGAGACCTGCCTATTTTAACAACATCGCAAGTACCTACGGAAGATAGGGAGGTGTTAAGAGCAGTCGCCGTATTTTTGATTTTTTAATCACGGAGGCATTCTTTCCCCTACTTATTTTTAACTCTGGGGGGAAGAATGCCTTTTTTGGTACGTAAAAATAAAACAGCCACCCGCTAGGAGGAAAAGTACATGTCCGTCATTGAATGGCCTGAATTGTCCGGCTTAATTAGCAGTAATCTGGGATATCCGCGTATCGGCGAAAACCGGGAATGGAAGAAAGCACTGGAACGCTTCTGGAACGGCAGTATTAACGAAAGCGAACTGCAAACGGAGATGAAAAGATTACGGTTGGAGCATCTGAGCAAGCAGCGTGACAAGGGGATTGATCGCATTCCTGTCGGAGACTTCTCCTATTATGATCACATGCTGGATACATCTGTGATGTTCGGTCTGGTACCCGAAAGGTTCAACCATCGTCCCGCAGGTCCGGTTCCTCTGTCCGTGTATTTCGGGATCGCTCGTGGACAGAAGGGAGCAACCGCCAGTGAAATGACCAAATGGATGAATACCAATTATCACTACATCGTTCCTGAATTGGCAAACGCAGTCCCGGTGTTCACTGAAAATAAACCTTTACAGGCTTATCTTGAAGCAAAACAGGAGCTAGGCATTGATGGGAAACCGGTCCTCATCGGCCCCTATTCATTCGTTACCCTTTCCAAAGGCTATGATCGTAAGGAACTTGCTTCTATTATAAGAACCTTCCTGCCTTTATACACCCGTGTCCTGTCTGAACTAGCAGCAGAAGGTGTTCAATGGGTCCAAATCGATGAACCTGTCCTGACCACCTCATTCCCAGTAGAGGATCTGGACATTATTCAGGAAGTCTATGAAGCTTTGACCCAAGCTGCGCCCTCTTTAAATATAATGCTGCAAACCTACTTTGGCAGCCTGGACCATTATGAGCGTCTGTCCGCACTTCCGGTACAGGGACTGGGTCTTGATTTTGTGTATGATGATGGCGAAAATCTTCAGCATATATTGCAGCATGGTTTCCCTAAAGGAAAAACGCTGGGCGCTGGGGTCATTGATGGGCGCAATATATGGCGCAGCGACCTGAACGCTGTGGCTACCCTGCTGGGCCAGTTAGCGGAACAAACCACTGCCGAGCAGCTTATCGTTCAGCCATCATGCAGTCTCCTGCATGTGCCAGTTAGTCTAGAGGCAGAGCACAAGCTAGATCGAGAACTGGTCCAAGCGCTGGCCTTTGCCGATGAAAAGCTTGAGGAAATCGCCGTCCTGACGGCTGCACTTGGCAAACACGATCCATCCGCACTCACCAAGCTTGGACAAAGTGCAGATGCGGTAGCCCGTTTCAACAGCTCAGCGGCACGCGTACAGACAGCTGCCGATCTGGCTGACTTACTAGCCAAGGAGCCTCTGTCACGCAGCGTTCCTTTCGCTGAGCGTCGTGAGATTCAGCAAAATAAGCTGAAGTTGCCTCCGCTGCCTACGACGACTATTGGTAGCTTCCCGCAAACTGCCGAGATCCGCAAGGCCCGCCTGCACTATCGCAAAGGAGAATGGTCTGCCGAGCAATACCGGACGTTCATCCAACAGCAAATCAAGGAATGGATTGATATTCAGGAGGACATTGGCATTGACGTGCTTGTACACGGGGAATTTGAGCGGACCGATATGGTTGAATTTTTTGGCGAAAAGCTGAACGGCTTTGCTTTTACGCAAAACGGATGGGTACAGTCCTACGGCTCCCGCTGCGTCAAACCACCGATTATATACGGAGACGTTTCCTTCGATCAGCCCATGACTGTGGAAGAAACGGCATTCGCCCAATCGTTAACCTCCAAGCCTGTTAAGGGAATGCTTACAGGCCCTGTGACCATTTTGAACTGGTCTTTTGAACGTAATGATATTCCGCGCAGTCAAGTCGCTTTACAGTTGGCTCTGGCATTACGGGCAGAGGTAGAGGCACTGGAACAAGCGGGCATCGGCATGATTCAGGTCGATGAACCCGCAATTCGTGAAGGGCTTCCGCTGAAAAAAGAACAACAGCAAGCCTATCTGGATTGGGCGGTTCAAGCCTTCCTTGTGACCACGGCCACCGTTGAGCCTGCGACCCAAATCCATACGCATATGTGCTATTCTGAATTTCAGCATATGATTCAGTCCATCTCTGACATGGATGCCGACGTTATATCTATTGAAACTTCGCGAAGCCACGGAGAACTGATTGTCAGCTTTGAAGATCAGGTATACGACAAAGGCATCGGTCTGGGCGTGTACGATATCCACAGTCCGCGCATCCCCGATGTATCTGAAATGCTAAGCATGATCCAGCGTGCCCTGCGCGTACTGCCATCAGATTTGTTCTGGGTTAATCCGGATTGTGGTCTGAAAACCCGCACCAAAGAGGAATCTGTCGCCGCCTTGCGACAAATGGTACAAGCGGCTCAAGCAGCCCGGGCTGCATTGGCTGTATCCAACTAATTTTTTATCGTTTCGAATCACGCCTTCATTTTCAACATATTCTGTTCCCCTTTCCGGTCCTTTCTGCTAAAAGCCCGGGAAGGGGATTTATTCTAGGTCATATAATGTATAAGCGCCTTGAATATGCTTCATTTTCATCTGCTTCATATGTACGCCTAAGCCATGTTCTCGATCCCAGGAACAACTAAAATTCAAATACAGTTCATCCTTTGCCGATGAGTCGGAAATCAGTATAGACATAAGCTGTATTCGATTCAACAATTGTTCCGGCCGCTCCACATAAGGCGCATATTCATCCGGGTCCTCTCCCCATGTACTGTAAGCATTCCGATACTTTTCCACGATGCCAGCATAATGATGGTGTATGGATTCCAACACTTGAGGATGAATAGCTGATGAATATTCCATATACTGCTCCCATGTCTTTTTTTGCAACTGTGTAGGTTCTTCTATCGTCTGTGCCTGTTCTTCGGAGTCGGCTCCCACGATAAATTCGACTTCTACTTCCGAGGGTTGCCCGCAAAAATTAAGTTGTACTACACCACGCAGAACAATCTCCTCAGATACATCCCAAGATTCATCATCCTGTTCCAGTTCCATATACCAGTGTTTCCAATCCATCCTTTACCCACCTCTTCATAAAAAGTATCTTTAACCGTATTGAATACTTTACAATCTATCATTTTAATGAATGAAATTAAAGCGGCATCCTATCTGTGCTTCCAGCCATATTTCGATGAATTCCCAAATAAAAATACTTTTTTCTACAACATTCGCTACTCAATAAAGCCTCCAAGGAAGGAAATCTGTCCATTTTGACACAAATATTTTATTATTAAAAATTTAGTACCTTGCATTAATCAGTACATGATGTTAAATTATACCTGACTACTGTTCTATAATTAGTACCCGTGACAAATTACGCACAAACACACGTTTCTTTCCCTTATTCCGAACGACACCTATGAATTATTGATAACATCCAGGAAGGGAGCACCGCTCGTGAATGTGAACATCCAATTCAAAAAAGGGGTACTGGAACTGTGCGTTCTCGTTCTAATTGGACGCAAAGACCGTTATGGCTACGAGTTGGCGCAAGCCGTCTCCCGTCATATTGAAGTAGCCGAGGGAGCCCTATATCCACTGCTTCGCCGTCTGGTATCAGAAGGATACTGCACAACGTATTTACAGGAATCGACCGAGGGGCCTCCTCGCAAATATTATCGGCTGACCGATACTGGCAGTCATTATACAAGAATACTTACGCGGGAATGGAATGATTTTGTCCATAATGTCGCAAGCCTACTGGAGGAAGGAAATTCCGATGAATAGAAAACAGTTTCTTACAGAGGTGGAACAGCGTCTTTCTCCTCTCCCTGCAGAGGTACGCAATGAGCTGCTTAGTGATTTGAGCCAGCATTTTGACTACGGGTTGGTTAATGGCAAAAGCGAAAGTGAGATTGCCAATGAGCTGGGTAACCCAGAGGATATTGCCCGAGAAGCGTTGGATGATCCCAATGCAGCCTGGAACGCTTCTCCTCCGCTTCGCCAGGGAAGCTTTGCACGCAATATTTTTACTTTCCTAGGGCTGTTGTTTCTTAACTTGCTGATCTCCATCCCGATTATGGCTACCCTATGGGTAGTATGGGCTTCATTGGCTGTGGTATCGATCAGCTTCATTGTAGCCCCCCTTCTCGCTGTTACTGATTATGCGCTAAACAGCACCTTTTACCCGGCCAAATTCTTTTTCTCTATCACGTTGACGGGTATAGGTCTATTGCTGCTGCCTGGTGTACGTTATCTCTTACTCCTTATGGTCAAAGGCACAGTACGATACTGGAAATGGAATCAGACTACCCTGAGGGGAGCTTACTAACAACATGAATAAAAAGTGGTTTATTGCAGCAGGTCTGTGCATTGTCATCGGTGTAGCCGGAATGGTGGCCTACGGTGCCCCATGGAGTCAACAAGTCATGAAGGAAACAACTGCGATTAACAAAAAATGGACGTTTACACGTGGTCAGCTACAGAAGCTGAAAGTGGACAGCTCTGATGATGTCTCTATTTTGTTTACTCCTGGCTCTGGCGACCAAGGTACGATACGCATTAGTGGAGAAGTTCAGACAAAGGTAGCCGACCAAATTCATAATGCCCAAATTGAGAACGGTAAGCTTACGATTCAATCGGAGCCGGCTCCTTCCTTGTCATTCTTTTCGATCACTCCTGATTTGGATCAAACGATTACCGTAGAGATGCCCTCTGGCGAAACACTAACTGACCTACAGGTAGATGCACATTCAGGGAATGTAAAACTTCAGGATGCCTCCGTGCAGAATACTTCCATCACCGCTACTTCAGGCACTGCCGAGATTACAAACCTCCAAAGTACCCACCTGATCGCAAATTTAACATCCGGCAATTTTACAGCCAGTCAGCTTGCAGCAGATATGGAGTTAAAGCTTACTTCAGGTGATGTTACCATTCGTGATTATAGCGGTAATGGCCTTATTTCCCTAACCTCAGGGGAGACAAATATTACGCAACGTGCCGTAGCCAACTTGGAAGTGAATGCTGATTCTGGTGACGTGAAGATTAAGCAAGCTCCCGATTTTAAAGGTGTTTATAATGTCCGCTCTGACTCTGGGAGTATCAATACTCCCGAATCTGTTCCCGGTAGTGTGAACGTGATTAAGGTCGAAACCACTTCAGGGGATATTTATATTTCCAAATAGAGACCTCTAAATGAATGCCTCATCAGAGGCGAAGTTTGGTTCAATGAGTTTAACCTTGTATAATGTAACCATGTGCCCAGATGCACAACCACATTATAGATTAATAAGGAGGAGACTGGATGGAACTTAAGAATAAAACAGCTATTATTACAGGAGCCAGTAAAGGAATCGGTAAAGCAATTGCCGAAACTTTAGCTAAGGAAGGCGTTAACCTGGGATTAATTTCACGCACATTGACTGACCTGCAAAAGCTGCAGGATTCACTGGGGAGTACATACGGTGTGAAAGTGGTGAGTGCTGTTGCAGATATATCGGATCGCTCACAGGCCGCTGCCGCTGTAGCTTCACTGGAACATGAGCTAGGCGCTGTCGACATTTTGATCAACAATGCAGGCATTGCTACCTTTGGCACAGTCGCGGAGATGGACCCCGAAGAGTGGGAACGTATTATTCGCGTAAACCTGATGGGAACCTATTATGTCACACATGCTGCGCTTCCAAGCATGCTGGCGCAAAAGAGCGGAAACATTATTAATATTTCCTCGACGGCAGGAGAACGGGGTTTTGCAACAGGCTCAGCATATTGCGCATCCAAATTTGCTTTGATGGGCTTCACGGAAGCACTGATGCAGGAAGTTCGCAAATCTAACATTCGCGTCACCGCGCTGACTCCAAGCACTGTCAATACAGAACTGGCGGCAAACGCAGGCTTACCTATTGGTGATGAGGATCGCATGCTTCAACCGCAGGATTTGGCCGATCTGACATTAGCCACATTGAAACTGCCTCCACGAGTTCAATTAAAAGTAGCCGGTATTTGGACAACCAACCCACAGTAGTTCGACATGACATCTTAGATTCATTGGCTGTACAATGCTCCGGCAGACGTAATTGTTCGTCATGCCGGAGCTTTTTTTTCAGCATAGCTATACCAAAACAAACTGTAATATAAGCGCTTTGTACTTCCAGCATATATACATACAATTCCTACAACTATAAGCGCATTTCAGGAAAGGGGAAAAATGATGAAGAACACAGGAATGACACGGCCATTAGACCATTTAGGCCGCATTGTGCTGCCTAAGGAGCTGCGCAATTCTATGAATATTAATATTGGAGATGCCCTCGATTTTTTTATTACCCCAGAGGGACTGATGATTCGCAAGTATACGGGGGTTTCTTGCTATTTTTGTGGTGCCGTAGATCATTTGAGCTATTTCAGGGATCATCTGATATGTAAAAGTTGTATTGAAAATCTGAAGAGCGATAATCCTTCTAGTCATTTGAGTGAAGCACGTCCTGTCCAGCCCAAGAAAAGAAGGAGTTACAGAAATCAGAATGATCTCCTGAATAAACTAAAACAGCTCATGCAGGAGCACCCAAATGTATCTCAAAAAGAATTAGCCGAAATGCTCGAACTATCCCAGGGACGCGTGTCGCAGCTTAAAAAGCTACTCCTTTAGATCAACCGACCCAATCTCGTCTGTTTTAATCAACAAAAAAAGAGCCTGACGGCTCTCGGATCATCTTTGTTACGCAATGTCAGACTGCTCCATAATCGGGACCCGATAGGCCAGCAAGGACTCGTCTATTACGGCAGAAATAAACGTTGCATCTATTTCAGGCACCAACCCAAGCGCATAATTCCATGCGTTTTCTTCAATTTGCAGCGCAAGTCGTTGCCGGGTCCCTATCCCACTCTCTTGCTCCAACGCATCGGAGAGGTCCACTAATTCCGTATCGGCGGCGTGCCCAATCTCATGTGCAAGCACAACTGTAAAATACTCCTCAACTCGATCAATGCTGCCGAACATCTGTAAACACTGTGTTTCGATAACGTCCGTATACATGGTAATGGCGTGAGCATTCATAGCATATTTGCCCCCAATCAGCCTTCCACCAGGAAAACGTTTTTCCAGCTTGACTGTCACACCTATAGCAGCCCGTTCCAAAAGCTCAGCGACAATGCGCTCTGCCTGATATCTTTCCAACTTAGCTTCGCTCCTCAAACCAGAATATATAAAGTGATATTTACTCTAAATTCATGAAATCATGGATGTGTTCATACCATACACAGTACGATATTATACCTTTTTACAAAGGAGAATACCATGTCAGAAGATTATTATGCAGGCTGGGGAACACTTGCCTTGATTAATGCCGGCTTGGCACAATCCAAAAATCGGAGCGGGCTAAATTGGTTTTTTCTCTCCCTATTAATAGGACCACTGGCTACCCTATTTATCGTTGCATGGGATAAGCTCGAGTCCTAATGCAGCAATCAGGTCATTCCCATCGTTATCCGGAATGAAAAGGACAGCCTTGGCGTTTCTGCTGAAGCACTGTATCTGATACTGTATTAGCCTGTCTCGACATATACGACTTCTCTTGAACTCCGAAATTCGGCTTCACAAGCCGATTATCGTAGGAATTATGAAAAATATGCGTTGTCGCCGGGGATAGCGGGGGAATCAGCCATGTCCAATTGCCTGTCAGTGCGCGCCCAGCCTTGGCTTCCCGTTCCTCAAACAGCTTGAATTGTGCCGCTGCGGTATGGTGGTCGACAATGCTGACTCCCGCCTTTTTGAAAGAATGCAGCACAGCAATATTCAATTCCACCAGCGCCCGATCACGCCAAAGCGTTGTTTCACTCGTCGTATCCAGCCCCATCAGCTTAGCCACCTGTGGCAACATATTATAGCGGAAGGTATCCGCAAAATTGCGGGCGCCGATTTCTGTTCCCATATACCAGCCGTTAAAGGGAGCCGCTGTATAGATGATACCGCCAATCTCCAGCGTCATGTCCGAAATCATAGGCACAGCATACCAACGTAATCCCAAGGAAGCGAAACCCGAGATTTCTGGATGCTCAATGGCCACCTCCATTACCAAATGTTCAGGAATATCATATAGCTCGGGAGGCCGCCCGCCTGCTTCCACAACCAGTGGCAATATATCAAAAGGAGTCATCGCTCCTTGCCAGCCCATGTCTTTACAAGTATTGGTAAAGTCTACCGAGATCGGGTCCCCGATGACCCCTTGATCGGTTTCATATCCAGCGTAACGAATGAGTTGATGGTTCCAGATGCGGATATTCGGCTGCCCTGGCTTGGAGGCGCGGAATACAGTAAGCGTTGGCTTAATTTTACCGCCATTCGTTCCTATGCGTATATGCTCCAAGAGCTCGCGAACCACTTCCGTTGCATCTGACGCGCCCCGCGCATCCCTGACCAAAAGCTTGTCCCAAAATAAGCGACCGATGCAACGATTGCTATTGCGCCAAGCCATGAGTGCCCCGTGCTCCAGCTCTTCGTACGTATGATCATACATTCCCGTAGTCTCTATGTCGTGACGAATATTAAGAAGCCGGGCCTCCGCTTCATCGCGGCTTCGGCCCAGCTCCTCATAACATGTATATATAAACTGCTCCGCTTCATGCAAAAGCTGTTGTTTCACTTCCATAACACACACCCCATCCCGGAAGCTCTATGACTCTAGAGCCTGTGGTCTTCCACGCCTTCTCGTTATTATACTCCAGTGGCAGAGTGGAACCAACGGGATGTGTGTCTTGTTCACCTGATCTCCATATACATGGAAGTCTATACCAATGGGTTATCCCAAATACGCACTCAGCATCCAGATGTGTTTATCCATTGCTTCTCTTAAGCCGTTAAGAAGATCCTCTGTCGCTTTATCCTGTGCCGCTTCCGCTGCTTCCATCCCATTAGCCAGCTCAACGGTGATGGTTTTAAAATCAGCAACAACGGACTTCACCATATCCTCAGCTGTCTGCTCACCTGCGGACTCCTGAATAGCTGAAAGTTGCAAATGCTCCTTCAAGGTCGCAGCCGGACGGCCACCAATAGCCAACAATCGTTCAGCAATCGTATCTAGATTAGCTGTTGCTTCATTGTAAAGTTCTTCAAATTTAGCATGCAATGTGAAGAATTTAGGTCCTTTCACATACCAGTGGAAATAATGCAGTTTCGTGTACAATACAGACCAGGTAGCTACCTGACGATTCAATGCCTTGTGCAATTCTTGAATAGCCTCTTGTGTAGGTGCGTTCGTATGATTTAATGTACTCATGTTTAAAATCCCCTCTCGTTCAAATATAGTTGGTGTAAAGCTTGGATGCTCGTTAGCAGTAGTGTCTGATTTTCTTCAAAATTCCATGCGTCAATCTAATAAATCTTAATCGATTAATTTAGACTTAATCTAAATCCTGTTTTAATTATAACACTGTGATGATGTTTTTCAAGTCCTTATTCGATTTTAATCATGAAGATTACATGAACTAATTGTAAAGCAAACTCTACATGCAATCGGGTACCCAGAATCAAGACTTGTTTATCTTTTATACATAGGTTACATCAATAGGAGGATAGAAGATGTTAACTTTGTCTGCTAAAGCATCAAAAAAGAGCCGGCCCATAAGAGGGTCGGCTCTTTTATTATTCTTGCATCTCTGAAGTTTCCACGATTAAAGGTACAACCTTGCCAGCATTTACATCAATCAGGCCGTGATCGGTAATTTTCAAGGCCGGGCTGACCGGCAAAGAATGCGTGCTCAGCGACATGATTGGATTGTAATGGCGGTAGCCCAGCGACAGCAAGGCTGAACGCAGCTCCTTCACATGCGCCGCAACCATTTCCAGCGGTCCTTCTGTTAAGATCCCGCCTACGGTTAAAGGCAAATGGGACAGCACCTTGCCATTTTCAACTACGCAAAAACCACCTTGGCTGGCAAGAACCGTATTCGCGGCCAGTATCATATCTTGCTTGTTATGCCCTACGACCAGCAAGTTATGGTTATCGTGCGAATAGGTGGTTGCCACTGCCCCACGTTTAATCGTATCTCCCCCGATCAAACCGTAAGCACGGTTGCCATTCTTTCCATACCTCTCAAACGTAGCAATCAGTCCATGTTCACCATGTTCCCATACCAGTTCCCCCTGCTCTACTTGTGCAGGTGCAATCCGTTCACTTGTAAAAGTAGAGCCATCTTTGACCATCATGACACGGCATTGATGTGTGCCATCAGCTACATCCAACTTTACAGTAAAATCCTGCTCCGTGAGCGGATTGAGCTTCACACTTTGATAAAAGTGGGCGGGAAAGCGGGATTTTATTGGTGCTTGATGGTATTCCTCGAACTTATCGAATACCTTGAGTCCGTCCTTATAGACTTGCTCCACATCAAATTGACCAAGATCCGACAGCAGTACAAAGTCAGCTATTTTTCCCGGTGCAATGGTTCCGCGGTCATGCATACGCATCCGTGCAGCAGGAGTAAACGTAGCTGCATAAATGGCATCCTCAGGCTTCATGCCCATTCCGATTGCTTTACTTACAATATGGTTCAGATGCCCTCGCTCTACGAAAGAGTCTGGCATCACATCATCCGTTACAAAGCAAAAATGCTGTGCCACATCTTCCTGAATAAGATAGTCCATCACTTCAGGGGTCATGGATTTTTCCTGGATTTCAATAAACATCCCTGCAGCCATCCGCGCCTTCATACCTTCAATACTTTGATGAGTATGGTCTGAGCCTATCCCCGCATAGATCAACTGATGCAGGTCCAGATCAAGCAACTGTGGCGTATGACCTTCAATGATCAGCTCCGGGTAGTGCTCACGAACATGGCGTAAGATGCGATTCGTCTTGCTCTCCGGATCACGAATGACATCCACATAGTTCATAATTTCACCCAGGCAGATCATTTCACCGGTTTGCAGCAGCGCATCAATCTCGGGAATACCGATCTCGCCTCCTGAGGTTTCGAGCGGTGTTGCCGGGACGGAGCTTGGGATGCCGTAGAACATATCAGCCACGCAATCCTTGCTGGCTTCCATCATTTCCTGGACGCCTTCCAATCCGAAAACATTCGCCATTTCGTGCGGTTCTGGTACAATCGTCGTTATCCCATTGCGAATCAGTCCATAGGAAAAGGTTGCCGGTGTCACCATTGTGCTTTCGATATGCAAATGGATGTCGATCAGGCCGGGAATCATATATTTCCCGTGCCCTTCGACAATTTCAGCAGCCTCGAAAGACTCCAGACCACGCTGACCGATATACATAAACTTGCCATCAAGTATAGCTACATTACCTTCTTCGAACGTCTTGTAGTAACTGTTATACACCTTAACTTGTAAAATCATTTTGTCTGCACGCATGATGTATCTCCTTCATCGAACCCGCTGATTATTGGACCAGCACCATTTTATCTGCCGGAAAATGCAGGGTAACCCGCTGACCACTCAGGTAAGGCGTATCCATTTCCTGATTAGCCGTAAAGTTGCCTTTCGCCGTTTCTACCACATACTGATAGCTACGCCCCAGGTAAGTACTTACCTTAATAATACCGGGAAGCTCATTTTCTCCTGTCTCGTTGCCTTCTGTTCGAATGACCAAATCATCCGGGCGAATAGCGCCCTGACGAGCACCCGGCTGGGCCGTACCCTGATTACGCGCTACGCCGAACGAAAGATCACCTGTATTAAGTCGAATACGATCTCCTTCTTCAGTACGCTCGTCAAAGCTTAGAAAATTATTAAACCCAATAAAACGGGCAACAAATTCGGTCGTCGGATATTTAAAAATGGTCGATGGAGCATCTAATTGTTCGATGTTCCCCTTATTCATAATCGCAACCTGGTCAGAAATCGAAAAACATTCCTCCTGATCATGCGATACGTATACAGTAGTGATGCCCAGTTCCTGTTGAATACGGCGGATTTCCACACGCATATTTACACGCAGGTTAGCATCCAAGTTACTCAGAGGTTCATCAAACAACAGCAGATCGGGTTCAATCACAAGCGCTCGCGCAATCGCAACACGTTGACGCTGTCCGCCTGACAATTCACCAGGGAAACGTTTTTCAAATCCCCTCAGGCTAACCGTATCCAGCATCGTCATAACGCGGCGCTTTACATCATCTTCCTTTACTTTGCGTAACCGCAAACCAAAGGCAACATTATCAAAAACAGACAAATGCGGAAAGAGTGCATAACTTTGAAATACAAAGCCGAAGTTCCGTTTATTCACCGGAACCCGAGTATAATCCTTATCGCCAAACAAAAATGTTCCTTGTTTAGCTTCGAGAAATCCTGCAATGAGACGAAGTGTGGTCGTTTTGCCACAACCACTCGGTCCGAGCAACGAGAGCAATTGCCCCCGTTCAAGCTGCAAATCGAAATCCTGCAAGATCAGTTGGTTGTCATAAGCGACCGATACGCGATCCAGAGTAAGCAGTGCCATAAGGTTGAAGCCTCCATTACCTTTTAGTGAAGTAAGACAATCCCATCAGTCGTTCAATCAAGAACATCAGGATACCGGTTAAAATCATCAGCATAACCGAAATCGCCGCAATCGTCGGGTCAAAATAATTTTCGACGTAAGTCAGCATTTGAATGGGCAGGGTGCTGAAGCCCGGTCCTGTCATAAAGACGGAAATGTCGACATTGTTGAATGATTCCAGAAAGGCAATCAGGATAGCCGCAATAATGCCTGAGCGGATGTTGGGCAGAACCACTTTGAAAAAGGTTTCCAGCCGTCCAGCCCCCAAACTAAGCGCTGCTTCCTCAATCGCAAAATCAAAGTTAGACAAACTGGATGCAATGACTCTAATAATGAACGGCAACATAATCACCGTATGTCCGATCAATAGTCCAGCATATACTGGTAAATGGTAAACTATGATCAAATAGCGCAGCAGTGTAAAACCAAGCACAATACCCGGTATGAGCAACGGAGAAAGGAACAAAGCATTCAGCGCATCCTTCCCACGAAACGAAAAACGACTAAGCGCATAGGCGGCAGGCATACCAATCAGCAGTGCCAAGATGTTGCCTAGCAGAGAGACCACAATGGACGTTTTGAACGTGGACATAAACAAATCCACTTCAAAAATATTTTCATACCAGCGCAAGGAAAAGCCCTGCGGAGGGAATTTTAATACCGTGCCCGGCTCGAAAGAAGTGACCGATATGATCAACAGCGGACCGAGCAGAAAGATGAAGACCAGCAGGCTAAAGAAGCCTAGTCCGTAATGTTTCTCCCGCATATCCACCTACCCCTTCGGATTGAGTTTATGGGCCGCCTTATTTAAGAGACCGACCACGATAAATGTAATAACAATCATAATTGTTGCAATAACAGAAGCTAAAAACCAGTCGTTTAGCGTCATCGCGTTCTGATACAAAAATGTAGCGATAACCCGCTGTTTTCCTCCAAGTAGTGCTGGTGTCGTATATGCAGTCAGGCTGCCCACGAAAACGAGAATGCTTCCAATGATCAGGCCCGGCACAGACAGCGGAAATACGATTTTACGGAATGCGCTGAATCTGGAGGCCCCGAGGCTCTGAGCAGCATGAACAAGATCACTGTCAATATTTTCGAGTACACCAATCAGTGAAATAATCATCAGTGGTAAAAACAAATGAACCAGGCCAATAATCATCGCTGCCGGAGTATACAAAATATTCAGCGGCTCATCTACAAGTCCTAAACCGATGAGCACGTTATTTAACAGTCCCTTGCGACCCAGAATGACCATCCAGCTGAATGACCGCACCACCGGACTCGTCAACAAGGGGAAAATAGCCAGCGCTAACAAAATCCCTTTACGACGCGGGGCCTTTTGCGAAATATAATAAGCCGTCGGGAAGCCGAGTAATACGCACACGAGTGTCGTTACGACACTGACTTCCAGCGTAGTCAGCAATATTTTCAGAAAGTAAGGGTCCTTGAAGAAATGGAGATAGCCTTCTAGGGTGAATGAGCTGTTCTGTACGAAGGTCGAACCGATCGTCAACACAATCGGAATGACCATGAACACCGCCAGAAAGAGCAGACCTGGCAGCAGCAGCCAATACAAGTATGTTTTCTTCATGGGTAGCTCCTTGCGGTTATCAAAATGTTATTCCTTGTTTAGCACCTGGATAAATAGCTCCAGAAAAGCTTCGCTGTCCACCTGTTCGCACACATTCATATTGTGGCTATGATTGAGGCGGTTCTGTACATCGCCCACTGTTTGTCCGTCACATATGCGACTGGAGGTTTCTACGTCGACATACAACAGCGAGGTATCGACTAACCTCGAATTCAATGCGACACCCACGGCAAGCGGGTCATGAAGCGCACAGGCTTTTACCCCGTTGCGTTCTTCATAACGCTTGGTATAAACGGCCGTGCTTTCAGCTACATAATTACGAATTGCTGGACGGGTCAGACGAGCAATATGATCCGCAGTCAGCAGAGCCTTCCGTGTTACATCCAGTCCCACCTGTATCAACCGACCAAATCCTGCATGAAATACGATTCGTGCGGCTTCAGGGTCAGCATACATGTTGTACTCCGCTACAGGTGTAATATTGCCGCACCCGTGAATAACACCGCCCATAAAAATGACTTCATCGACGTGATCCGTCAGTTCGGGACACTTCAGCAGCGCCAGTGCCAGATTGGTGAGTGGCCCCGTGCAAATGAGCGTCACTTCCCCCGGGTGAGCCATCACGGTATCAATAATGATATCCGGTGCAAAACCTTCGGACGCTGACATGGCTGGGACTACTCCACTCAGTGCGCCTCCAATGCCGTCTTCTCCATGGACACGATGCTCGTGCAGGCCTTTACGTATTAAGGGAGCCTCCGCCCCCCGATAAACCGGAATATCCGGTCTATCTAAAAGGTCGAGGATTTTGCATGTGTTCAATGTTGCTTGTTTAAGTGAAACATTACCGCATACCGTAGTAATCGCTTGGATATCCAGCTGACCACTTTTGGCGGCTAGTAAAATACCCAACGCATCATCAATGCCCGTATCTACATCTAATATAACCTTTTTCATTATTGTGCAACTTCCCGGTTCCAGCGATCTGTCCATGCCTTGATATGATCGTTAACGAACTTCATATCCAGCTTGGTCAGCTTGTTCACTACCTCTGTACCGTACGTAATTCCCTCTGTATCCGCACCGGACAGTACCACCTGCGTATTCACCGGGGAATCAACCTTTGCCTTGGCGGATTTTTCTTGAACTTCCTTGCTCAGCTGCCAGTTGATAAATTCCTCAGCCAGCTCCTTCTGGTCGGAGCCTTTCACTACATTAATCGTGTTCATTACTGCGTAAGCACCTTCACTAGGAGCTACAAATTTCGCTCCTGGCACAGCCGCCTGCAAATCTTTGAAGTACATTTCCATGATCGGACCGCCGGCAATTTCCTGCTGACTAAACATGTTCACGAATTCAGATGTTTTACTATAAAACTTAACGATATTCGGACTCAGCTCTTTCAGTTTTCCAAAGGCTTGTTCTTCATTAAACTCCTTACTCCCCGCTACCTTGGAGGCTGCATCTACCATCATTGGTCCGGCAGTCGCCGTAATGTTCGGTAGAGTCACGTTTCCTTTGAACTCATTGCCCCACAGGTCAGCCCAAGAGGTCACATTCTTTTTCACCAGCTCCGGATTATAGGCAATACCGAGACGCCCAACCGTATAAGCAGGACCATACTCCTCACCCAGCGGTGCTTTGGCAATATCATAAATTTGGTTCAGGTTCGGCACCTTGCTACGATCCAGCTTCTCAAACAATCCCTGTTGAATTCCTTGTTGAGCATAATAATCAGACAGATAAATCAGATCGACATCTGTGCTGCCTTGACTGATTTTGTTCAACCGTTCCGCGTTATTTCCAATTTCGACCACGATGTCAACGTTATGTTCTTTTTCAAAAGGCTCGTACACTTCTTTGTTAAAGAAGTCCTCGGAAAAGCCCCATGTGGAAATAACTAGTTTCTTTTTCCCATCAGCTGAACCATCTTTTCCATCTGTCTGACCGCCAGTAGCATTACTGCCGCAACCTGCCAGTACCACGGATGCCAAGGTCACAGCCATAAACCCTTTAAACCATTTCTTCATATGAAACTCCCCCTATTTTTTTATTATGCACACCTTATGACACAAAAAAGAAAAGTACTCTTGTAAAACAAGAATACTTTTCTTCGTAAACAAAGAATAAGTTGATCCCGCTGCGCGTTATAACAGGTTCTCCCCTCAGATAGATCCGAAGCGAAAAGCCGAATATCCAATTTTATTAGGATTCCTTCAGAATGATGTTCGTAATAGCCCACTGCGTTGCTGAATCATAATCACGCAGTAAAGCATCTATATCGAGCTCCATATCCTCAATCAGCTTCTCGCGAAGTCTCTTCTTGTACAGCATGGACATTCGGAAATCCACTTCCAGCTTCAAGCCGGGGGCTTCCACTTCCAATGCTGCCGAGCGTGGAGAACGCCGGTGCTTCGCCACAAAGGTAACAATGTTGTTCTCAACGGTGGCCCGCAGCAGCGTGGTCCCGAAGCCGAACAGTTCCTTTGAAACTTCATTGTAAATCTGGCACATCCGCTTCTTGCTTTCGTTACTGTCGAGCAGCGTCATGAACCCACCCTCATCAGCATATTACGTACAATCAATCTTTCAACACGATAGATTATACATAAATATACGATAAATAGCAAACAAAAATCCCTAATCCAAACACATATGATGCGAAAAAGCGAACAATATGTCGAACTTTGTAGCTTTTCAACATTTTTACACCTTTTTTAACTCATCTTCAAGCTTCCGAACGCTGCTATATTCGCCCACAGGGTAATTTTAAAGTAGACTCCGGTAAATCTCTGGCCAAGGGTTTTATCGTCGTCATTCCAGAGGAAATTTTTTTCCTTCTACTATATATGTAGCTTTTACTTAAATGCATTTAACCGTACCCCGCGGGAGTCCCCTAGCGATTGTACGGTTTTTTATGTTATGTAGCTGACTGGCCAGATGGGAACCCCTTCAAGAAAAAGCCGATTGAATCCACGAGGACACTACAAGAGTAGCCGGCCACAGCAGCATAAAGTTAGCTATGATATACGCCTTCTTAAAAGCATAACGATGATAAAAATACCAACAGCTCCATGATATGAATATTCCTATCGGGTAGCTCATTATGACATAGGCAAAAATATAATTGCTGAGATAATCTCCAGCTGTTGGTGCATCGAAAGAAAATGCGACCACCATCAGCATGGCCGGATAGGCAAATAGCGTTAAGCCATAAACGATATTCAATATAAGTAAAATGACAAATGCATTTTGATCTTTCATGATGTTCTCCTAACTATTGCAGTCCGTCTGTATCACCATTGTGCAGCCCGCTTGCGTCTCTCCTCACGCCGATCAGCTTCTTCCATTTTCCGAATATAACGTTTCAACTGCTCTTTATGCTCGTCCAATTCTTGTATTCGTACCGTGGTTCCTTGGAGAAACACCTCCATTTTACGTGTTAATTCAGCAGCTGATTCTCCCCGCCATTCATGCAGCCTACCATATATATTTTTCATCTGCTGCTCCTGATGCTGAAGTCTTTGCTTTAGCTGCTCGCATTGCTGAACAGCCCTACGCAGATCCCCCAGGCTCAAAGATATTCTGCTCATCTCTTTCGCCTCCCGTTGTGTTCTTCCAGCTGCTCTTTCTTATTGATCCACCATCGTAAATTCCTGGCCCTTACGATCTATATATTCTGCTATCTCTGTAATCGATTCCTGATACCAGCGATTAATCCGATCCAGTGTCGCCGTAGCACTATGCGCAAGCGGGGTCAAAGACTGACTTTCACTTGTCCCGATATGAGCCTGAAATAACTGAATGGACGCACGGGTATCACTGGAAAATCCATGCAAGCTAGAACGCATCTGATTAGCCGCATGCTTTAGCTCCTCAGGTGTTAATTGAATTGTACCCCCATTTTTGTTGCCTACAAAATAAGCTCCACTATTAGCGCGGCCATTTTGTTGGCCTGCTCCCATCAAATTCACACCTAGGGCATTAGCAGCAAACTGCCCGAAGGCACCCATTTGTCCACCATAGCGTTCAACCAGATCGCCCATGACTTCCTTGAGCTCTGCTCGCGCGGCCAGCATCTGCTCGTATGCCTGCACCCGTGGATTGCCTTCCACCAATTGACCGTCCATCGTGTACAGTGGATTGATTATATTGCCGTTTTCATCAAATGTGAAATGATCCATGCTATGTGTCGCTTCTCCCATTACCGAATTATAGAACTTTGTAATCGGATCTTGCTGCATCATAGGCAAAGTAATCGGGACATACACAATGGGAGACCATTTGGGCCCCAAAAAAAAGTTAGCCCACTTATTTTCTCTTTCGACTGGTAATGAAACAGGAATAGTGATTTTAGCTCTATTAGCTGTCTTATAATCATTGTCTATAAAGTAGGTTGTACCCACATGTGGCTGTGCATCATTAGCTCCCGAACCGATAGTATCTTTCGGATTGACATAAGCGACATTCGTCTTTCGAAAATCGCCATTTTCCACCTTCCTTTGAAGATCATCCGGTAACAGATGCACAATGCTTGGTGGATTATAAGCGACTGATGTCAGTCCGTTCCGCACCGCCACATATTCTGCCTCCGCTCCTCCTAGAGAATGGCCTGTGGTCGTTATTTCAGCAGAGGGATACTGTTTTTTTACGACATCATATAGATTCTCAGCTTGTGTAAATTGATTATTCTGGTACTTCTCCTCATATTGAAGAAATGCGCTTTGCACTTGTGGTGGGAGTTTAGCCACCTCTGCCTTATTATTTTCATAATATTGATGGACTTCTTCCAACGTTTTCGCGCGTCCTCCGACGACATCGCTGATATCCGTTCCCCAGTCCATCGCCACGCTCCATTTGGGGCGATCTGGAGGTTCTGTACCCCTATAACCGATGATCACCTGATTGGTCTTCTCGTTAAGGAATACAGTCGCATCGAATCCAGAACCGTTCGTATCATGCAGCATAGCTCCTTCAGGCTCAACAATCTTCCAGTCAGGAAGAATTCTGCTTTTAGAATCTTTGGCAGTCAACTCTCGGTCATAAACTCTATCCGCAATGGTCCAGTATGTTTTATCGTTAATGTAGGTCAAGTTATTCCCACCTTGTCTATTGTGTAAATATATTATAGAGTTATGAAAAAAGGTGATTACCAGAAAAGGAGAATTGTAACTTGAACAGAAAAATCCCACTGATTCTGGCACTTATTTTAATTATTATGTATTTAGGAGGTTGTTCCAGCTTGTCCGACAAAGAGAAAAAAGAATTAGTAGACGTCGCCACTCCCATCGGTGTGGAGTTTATTAAAGAACACTATAATGCCGATTTCATATTAAAGGATTATGCTGTGGATGATCCTGCTGTCCACTTCAGGCTCTATCTATATGGGTACATTAAAGGCCACGAAGACAACAAAATTACCATCTACTATAATTATAAAACCAAAGAAGTGATCGACGTCTCCGGGCCAGATTGGTTTATCGACAGTGAAGTCCCCAAATACAAGACCCCTTCTTCCTGAGAAGGGATACTCATCGAGCATTTCACTTTCAACATATTTGTAATCTATGTTAAAGTCTAATTTTTCCCAAATTAAGAAGTAGTATAATTATAGTGCATCCTATTTACGAGCGATATAGCGGGGAGGAAAAATAAGTATAAAGTCATTGGATACAGTATATCTGGTCACAGTACATAGTTTATGTAGAATAGGTCTTTGTAACTGTATGTTAGGGGAAAATTGCACAGATGAACACCATTTTTAATTTTTACTATTAAAGAGTATGCAATGACAAATGTAGTTAATAAAATTCACCTTTACGGCTACATAACAGTGCTAAAAGGGTATAGATCATCAAACTCAAATAAGGCTCCTTAGGAGCCTTATTTACTTGTTGCTAAACATATTTAACGCTCGTCACCTTTGGTACTATGCTGAGTTACATGAATAAAAGGATATTCGCCTTTGCTTATTTTACGTTTCCATTCTTGGACCATATCTTCCTGGGTCGGCGCTTTCTCATTGACAATTGCTCCTGTAGTTACTTTAGCCATGCTTTCCCCTTCTCTTGGTAGTTTTATTTACTGCGTCTTTATCTTTTCTCCAGTCATTTTAATGTTACCATCCATTTCTACCAGACTCGTTTTACATTTTAAACCGATAGCATCCTTCGCGGTGACCTGAATTGTGTTCCCCGCATTGAATACCAAATTTCCATCAGCCTTAACACGGATGTCCTTTTTACTCCGCAATTCGATGCCATGGTCATCCAGCAGTCGAATCACCACTTCATCGTCGTTCCCAGTGATTAAAATTTCATTTTTCTCAAAAATAATAGCTTTGCGGTACTTGGTCATAAAGATTTTCGTCGATGGGTCCTTAATAAAGTCACCTCCTTTGGATCTCCTTCGGATCGAGTGGGTCACAATAGCGTCTTTTTCTTTAGCGGTCGGAAAGTAAATGTCTACAAAATCAAATAGCTCCGGCATGCAGTACCATCCTGTATTCCCTTCCGATGTATAAAATGTAGCCGTTGGGAAAGCGTAGGTTTCCTTGACATTCGGCTTGACCTTATCCATTTCATAAAAGAAAACCTTCACATGGTCCTGCTCGATTCCAATAACCTTCGATTTTAACGAGATACCACGAATGCTTTCATTTACAATCAAATCCTGTTTCATTCCATCCGCTGTAGTCAGCACATATTCATGCCACAAAGCACTATGTCGTATAAACGCAACAGACTGCAGGACGTATAAAGCTTTCCCTTTAAATTTAACCTCCGCCCCAATTTGCAGCAGGACATCTCTAGCCCCTGTCGTTTGCACTTTATAATATAAAAGGTTGTCATCCTTGCTAGCTCCTGGTTTGGTTTTTCTCGTCATCGAGTAGTTATACTGTTTGAGCTCACCTTGATTGACACCATCCGGTAATCCAAAATAAAACTGAGGTTTGTCTCCAATCGGATCAGGTATCAGTCCCCAACCAAGCCGAGACGCTATACGTTTCAGAAACGACCAGTCCGTTTCGTCGAATTGCATCGTAAATTCCTGTAAAAGCTGATCTTTTAAGCGGCTCGTACAATTGGCTTTGGGATAGGATTTGAGTACATGTTCAAGTAATGCCTGCACCTTCATCTTCACATTTTGAAAGGATTGTCTATGAAGCACTTCATCCAGCTGGCTTGTATAGGAGAGGGCCTCGACGACCAAATAGGCTACATTGGACACCAACTTGATTCTGAACTGCGTGACTAATCCCCTAAATAATACACTCTGCTTTTGATCATCATTCACATAAGAAACGACTAACTTCGCCCCTGCTTCCATATGACCTGTGTACTCTTCCATTTGGGTACCCGTTAACACACCTGTCAAAAAGACTTTCACATGCTCATTCATTTTCTGTACAACTTTAACTTTTGGATTTTTAAGAGATAAAACCGTTCCATTATACTTGATGATTGGATATCCCATGTTACCGCTCCCTTTTGTCGGTTAGTTTACGTTTATCCGTTGTTTGCTTACGTATTGAATGACATCTTTAATGGTTTGATTATGCTCCTGATCGTTAAGAGCCTCATCTAATGCAGAGAGCGTGGTAAAGGTTTTATTTTTTTTCTGAAAATAAATGTCCGCTATAGGGAATTCATCAACTCTACCAGGTCCATGAATCCCGTTGTCAACATCGGCAATGATGATAACATCCTTCAATCCATCCTTATTCACATCCTTGAAGGCCACTGCTTCTACTCCTCCGTAACGTGCAACCCACTCACGGTTCCCGTAGAAATCGGGGAATGGATACAGAATATGTCCTTGGTCATCCAATAGGAAGAAAAAGAATTTACGAAAACCTTCCGGATACCCATATGTGGATACAAACCGTACTTTCCCAAAGCCTTCGAAAGTAGTTTGAAAAGACTGCGACTCTTCAATTTCATATTGGTCGGTATTCAACTTTTCACCGCTAACTGTGGAAACAGACTGATCCTCAACGGAACTTAACTCACTCCATAGTTCCTCATTTTGCCTAATATTCTCTGGAATTTGTGCAAAACGAATTTCATACTCCGCATGGTCCCCTACCACATGTGCCATAGGTACACTCATCCCCAATGAATCATTTGTGAAATAACTAAACGATTCCATTTCTACTTCCGCAAGCGAACCTTTGGTTACATCCGCATTTGTTAACAATTGAATCAAATCATCTTTTGTGAAATCACCAATTAATCCTTGTTGCTCCGGCTGAACAGCTGTAATCTTCCCGCTTTTTATAAGCTCAATAAAAGGTTTCTCGACCTTTACCAGATCCCTCAACCTTATTCTTGAAACCTGCTTCATATCCAGGTTCGTCGTATAAAACATATGAGTAGGATAGGCTGCGTCCTTCACATAATGAATACCCGTATATTGAACACTCAAGAATCGTTCACTTTCTCGTTTGATCTCATAATCAATTTCGACATGGACTCCAGCATTGGAATCCGCATAGTTTTGTAATCCTTCTAAAGCATCAGCCTTAAGAATTTTGTTTAAAGATTTCTGCTTTGCAATATCCTTGAGTTTTATAATTTGAGGGTATTTAATCACGATCCCATTTTTTGAATATTCCTCTTGAATGAGTTCATAGCTTTGCCGTTCACTATGAGTATTCAAGGCAGTGCTATATTCGGAATCAATACGGACTTCTCCACTTTTGGAGAACTCAATGATAAGGTTTTGTTCAGAATCATCACTGTTTATGAAGAAACCATCGCCGTGGTCTAAAACCTCGATACCTATGCTATCATGTTGTCGACTCTCTAAAATAATGGGCTTATTCATATCCTTGTTCAGTTCCCACGCATCCGGAAGCTTCATCTTACCTACATTTATGCTTTTCTCCGTCCACTTTTGTCCAGACAACTCCCACAGATCAACAAATACGGGGTCTGGATGATATATGGAGACATACCCCCCTAACCACAACTGTATTCCTTGGTCTGAATCTCGGACCACGAAGTCTGTAGTCAATTCTGGCCCGCCATTCTCAATCATCTGAGCATGTACAAGTTGCTTCGAACTCCACCACTGAATAAATGTGTATTTATCTCCGATCGTACCTGTCACCGTTTTAGGTGCTCTATAATTCATAACCCTAACGTTTAGCTGCCCACTTTTTAACTGAAATGGTTTTGTTAAGATAGTGAGATTGTTATCGAACTTTTCTACTAATTCTCCATCCTTCATCTCTACACTTTTTGGCTCGATTAACAACAAATTAAATTCCTGTGTGAACTCCTCAAGCTTATTTTGTCTGGTATCATAATCCTTATTTTCATCGTTGACTATATGAAGTTTTTTCACTAACGTGTCCAGCTTTTTCGAAAAGGAAATCGTTTTATCTTCATTTTGGAGAGAAAGCGCATGATTTGTTTTAGTTGCTGGAGAATTTTGTTCCTTCATGCATCCATTCAGCGCTACACAGGAAATGAGTAGTAATAGGACGCAAGAAGCTCGCCCGTACTTCAAGTAATTCATGCTGGATATCACACTTTCTACGATTTATCGTTCATCTCTATACTCATAATCTTCCACTTGCCTGACTTTTTTTCTAATGTAAATAGAAGTCCTTTGTTTGATTCCTCTTCTTCTGAGCTACTCTTTACCAAAAACACCCGCTGATTAGCCTCATAAGCAATCTCTTTTACATTCAAGTCTAATCCTGTATAGTCCATAGCGGAAAAATCTATGATATCTTCAAAATGATTTTTCGGACTTGCTGACAACGCAGTGAATTCCGCCATTTCAGGCAAGTGTATCAAGAAGCGATTCATAAGATAATGATCTTCCAAATAATTTTGGATAATATCTTTAGGAACCGTAGGGTTTACAAATTTTTTATTCTTATTTTCATATAGAACTTTTGTTTTTTCGGGTCCGCTGCTATCGAATTTCTGATATGTCATGATTGTATGTTGTTGAGTATCCTGAAAACGATAGTAACTCACATCCTCAAAAACACCATCTTTATTAATGTCCTCTAGCTTCCTGATTCCTTGCCCTGTTGCTTCTGGATAATTGTAATTCAGGTTGCTAATTCGGTTATGGCCTAAAGTAAATATAGAGAATCCTTCGGCCTCATCCACTTCGCTAGTGGAATATACTACGATAAACTTTTGTTCTGTTTGATCCAGCTTCATGATCTTCATGTCTGTATTAAGATGTGCAACTATAATTGGGTCCTCTAATTTACCAATGATGTGATAGCCAGCATCCTCTCGGACTACAAATACGTTGTCAATCACCCCTTTTTCTAACCCAAAAGCAAGCACGTATTCCGGCTTTCCATCAAGGTCCAAATCTTCTTTTAATATTTTCTGAAGCTGCTCATTTGGGGGCTGGATTTTCTTTATAAACTGATCTAATGTGTTAGAATCTATGGCGTAATTTTCATTTCTTTTATTAATCGGATTCACAATATTGCTATTCCGATCTTGTTTTTGAGCAGCAGACTCTGGTTCAGTCACAGCTTTTTTCTCTATCATTTGAGTGCTAGGTTTGATGGGTTCAACTGCTTGCTGCTTCTCATTCGTAGATTTTACGGAACATCCATTTAATAGCAGACTAAATAACAATATTAAAAATAGTATTGTATTTTGTTTTATAAAGTTGATTTCAAAAAACTCCCTTTTTGTATTAATCACTGTACGTTTATTCGTTGTTTGCTTACGTATTGAATGACATTTTGAAGTGTTCGGTTATGTCCAGTTTGATTGATACTCTTATCCAATTCAGGCAGGGTAGTGTATGTGTTATCTTTTTTCTGAAAGTAAACCTCTGCGACAGGCAGTGTCTCTATTCCGTGTGCATTAACTCCGGTGATATAATCAGCAATAATAACAATATCCGTACGTCCATCCTGATTCAAATCCTTAAAACTTACTGCTTTGATCCTATCAATCATTTTACCGTTGTTACCATAAAATTCGGGGAATTCGTACAGGATCTTGTTTTCCACATTTTTGTCACTGTTAACTTCCAAAAAAAACTTTGCTTGAATCAGATCATTCGTATCCTCATCTTTTAAAGTGGATATAAACTTTACTTCTCCCCATCCATTAAGAGTGGTGGTAAATGATTGTTCCCTTTGAATAGTATAAGGTTCCAGATCAGGGTCGGGCTGAGCATCCTCTTCTACATAATCAGCACTACGTTGCTGCTTTACGGATTTCTCCATGTTATATTCAATAAAAATATTATTTACTTTCTCTGTTTTAGTATCCCAATTAATACTCAAATGTAGGCCATTTTTGGAGTAAACCAGACTTCTATTTGTTATGGTACTTGGTTGACCGTAAAGTTGTAGCACTTTACCAAGGGTATCACCAATCTTCAATCCTCTTTTGGTTTTAAACTTGGGATTTTCCAAGCTCACGGCTACTAGATAACTTTCACCATCAACCGGTTCCTCCCCTTCAAATTCGATCTTAGATAGAACTACAAATCGAATTTCTGAATCTTCATAGTTAGGATAAGATAAGTTCCATCTTCGGTAGGTTCCATTCCCACTAATATATCCTCGATTGAAGCTATCGTATCCCTCACTGTAACCCCACTTATGGATAAGTTCTTTAATATCCGTATTCCTATCAATTTTGTGCGACCGATATGATATTGTGAAGTCCTCATCCTGAAGGGGCTTTGGATCGGCAGATACAACATTTTTGGCTTTGTCTGTTCCTTTCTCTGGATAGTAGCTAGAGCTTTCTTGCTTAGCTTTAGCAGTAGCTGTTTTCCCATTGTCATAAGTATTGATATCTGAAAGACTACATGCGGTTACTCCTAAAGCCAAAAAAGTCAATATAATAAAATAACCGTAACTTGGCTTGTACACTTCTTTTCCTCTTTTCGAATTTTAGCTTATCGTTCGCCCGTTACCGTCCACTTTTTAATCTCATTACCACCACTATCTTGAGCATTTCGGAGTGCCTTGAAGGTAATAGCAGGAAGTTTTATACCTTCTGAGCTAGCAATATTTTGAGCTGTGTCTTTACTAATATTTGATAGATATAAGTCATAATTATCGGCCTCTTTATTACTTAGTTTGTTATAAATGGATTTTACATCTTCACCCCATGTACCATGACCAGCATACGGCCCACAATCTACTCTCTTCGAATTCATTCTTACAATCGGAGTTATCCAATTGCAGTATTGATATATATCACCTTTACCTTTAATCCCCTCCAAGTTGTTGTTTTTAACTACAACTTGTCTAAATTCCTCACCATAGTAAATGTATCCCAACATTTTACCAAATATTAAATTATGTGCCTTCACCAAATCCTTTGCATAATTAGTCTCGACACCATGCTGACCATCGGCTGCTCGATTTGTACTACTCGTATTAAAGCTTCCCGTCCCTTCCTGAATAATAATAGCTAACAAAAGACGTGGATCAATCTGAATATGATACGTTTCTTGTATGCTTTTTGTAGCTTCCCACAAACTGTGCAGCTTTTCCTGATTCCATTTTTGTTTAATAAATTTTTTTGAACGCTTTTTGAAATATTTCTCAGCTTCAGAACTACCGTTATACTGGAATTCAGCAGGTATCCATTTTCCAGCCGGAGTCTTTACGTTCGTTTTTGTAGGTTCATCTTTCGATTCGGTGGTAACGGGTACTTCTGGTGGTGCTTTAGTACTCGTATCAATCAGACCTAGCTTCTCGCGTATAGCTCGTCCCGCCTTCTCGGCAGCCAGCTTTTCCCTGATATCTCCACTTGCCTCCGCAGTCATCCAACCAACGGTTTCTTTTTGCATTTGCTCTTGAGCCCACTTGGGGAATGTGGCCATTTCGCGTAATTTGCTTCGAAGTCCTTCTGCCAGTTTTTGCGCTTTACGCATACCTACCTCGTCACCATTGACTTGAGCAATATACCAATCTTCTTTGTATTTACGCATCCAGGTCTGGGCCCAGTCTGGGTAATTTAGTTTTTGTTTTTTCTGTTCTGCTGCAAGATCAAATGCCTGTGCTTTCCTGTGTGCATTAGCAGTTGTTAAAGCCCTCAACATAGGGGTTGCACCAAACGTTGGCTCTTTCCATTTCATATGTCTTCTCCTTTTTAACGAATACTAAAAGAATCGTATCTCTGACATACAGGTATCGTTATATTTGCTTCCTCGCTCTACGGCCTCAATCGTTATTTTCACGAAAGAGGTATGAATGGGGTTATCAAGAAATTCGTTGCTTATAAAATCATTATCTATCATCATGGTCTGCCCGTTTGAAAACTCTAGTTTCATTCGTTTAACTCTATTATTTGCTTGGAAAGCTTTGGATGACTTAGCTAAACCATTAATAAGCTCAAACCCCTTCAGTTCTTGCATAGAGCCGAAATCAATTTTGATCCACTCCCCGATCCCGTCTCCTTTAACTCCTTCACACCAGGCTGTACTCGCATCTCCGTCCATGATGTTTTGGTCAGCATAGGAATTTCCTGCTTGGTCTGGAAGTGTAGAAGAGGCAATGATTTTCCGTGCCGGGATACTTTTTCGATATTTCATTAAATCCGTTGTTGTTTGTATCCATTGTGTAGGGGACACGTTATAGCCTATCCTGTGAAATAGATTGGAGTATTTTATAGGCAAACCTGTTTGGATGTTTCGTTGTTGCATTTCACCCTTCGAATTCACATAAGCAACCCTGTGGTTATCTAAAGTTAAAACAGGGTTCTCAGAGAATTCTGCCAACATCCTCTTCTTTCCGTCATCTAAATTCAACATGTACCACTTTTCGTCATCATAGGAACGGTAAACTATCTTATTATTATAAAGCCACTGATAAACCTGCATTGCCTTGGTCACTGTGATTCGTTGAACCTCTTTATTCGCCATCAGATCAAAAATATATAGAGTACCATTATCTTCAATACATAATTTTGAACTATTAGGAGAAAACACACTATATCCAATAGATTCTTCCGAACCAGTATAGTTGGAAATAGATAGTTTTTGAGTGACTCGTCCCTGAATATTGTATTGAAAAAAATCTCCATTATTGGTGTACACACATTTACTTAAATCCGGTGATATTACGACGTATTCCCTATCAGGTATATTAAATTTATACAACTTTTTATATGTGGATAAGTCATAAATAAAAATGGCACTGTAATCTATCATATGTGTATATCTGCTCAGTGCTATAGTCTTGCCGTCACTAGAAAATCGCATTATTTCCAGCTCACTTCTAGGGAAATCCTCTTTCTCACTTGCGTACAACCGATCAATAATATCAGTTGTATCAATAAACGTATTGCCTGTAGGATCATCCATATCAACGAGATAGTCCACAGGCATGTTTTCATTTTCCGCTTCAAAGAGCAACCAATTTACAGCCCTTTTTGTTGGAGGAGGTTTCTTGGACTGAGAGACAGAAGCATAAGTTTCATTCCGCTCCTGTCCTACTTTTTGCCCCTCATTCGATTGTATACACCCGCATAGCATGGAAAAGATCATGACCAATAACGTAATTTTACTTATCCATACTGCAGTTTTTTTCCGTTTTCTACTGTTCATCACAATAACTTCAGCTCACCTATACATGTATTTGGGAAGTCCGCGCCTTTTTTCACTTCCAGGATGGTAATCTTAACGAAAGAAGTCCGTATAGGTTCATCAAATTTGAAACGTGCCCCACTGCCCTCAAACACTTCAGATTGCCCATTCGAAAAATCAAGTTTCATTTTTTTGATTTTACTTACGTCTAAATACTTATTATTAACCCACATGAAGTTATCGGTTATATCTATACCTCTCATCTCTTGAGTTGAACCCAAATCTATAGTTACCGTTTCCCCTACTCCGCCCCCCTTGGTTCCTTCACACCAAGAGGTTGAATAATTTCCATCCGTTAAATTGTCCACATTAAAAGAACGAATACCCTGATCAGGTAGCGTAGAAGAGGCAGTAATTCTTTTCACTTTAACCTTGTTGCTATACTTCATATAATTGGTTTTTGCTTCGATCCACTGTATTGGAGCCGTGCGTATTCCTTGGTTTTTAGTAAAAGAGGATATATCCTCCTTTCTTCCATCGCTCAGATGAACCAGATACATTTTTGATGCTTCGTATTCTGCGGACAGCGCCAATTTTTGATCAGGGGATAGTATAAATGGTGCCGTACTTTTAGTTATCCACCTTTTTTCTCCGCTCTCTATATCAAATGAATAGACATCTTTTGTGTAATTGTCGTCCTCTTCAGAAATTGTATAAATTAATTTATCTTCTTGATCCCATTGCAAAAGCGAAACCATAGACCCTGTAAGTAAACGTTTTACTCCACTAATACCGGACAGATTCAGCATAATGATGCCTGGTTGGTCATTTTCCTCAAAACAGAATCTAGTGCCATCTGGAGAAAATAATCCTGAACTAATGATACCTAAATCTATTTTACGTTTCCCAATGTCTATTTTTGTCGTTTTCCTCTTTACTGCATCATATAAATACACTTGCCCATTCAACTCATAAAGATATTTACTTAAATCAGGAGAGACTACAGGGTAAGACGTTGAAGGCAGTTCAAACTCGGACTCTTTTTTTCCTGAGTTCAGATCATATACCTCAAGAATGTGTTTTTCGCCCCCTTCTTCCACATCAGAGATTGTCCTTACGATCGCCATTCGACTTCCATCATTTGATACTCTACTGACAGTTACTTGGGAGCCGCGATATTTTATTCGCTCTTCTTTAGTTTGCATCGCATCTACCAAGTCATCGATTCGTATATAGGTCTTCCCTGTAGGATCATCTAAATTGGTCAAAAATTGAGTCGGATATGGGTCTTCTTCTCCATTTAAAAGCCACCGTGCTTCTTTTTCAGTAACATTTCTATTATCTTGTGTGACCCTGTGTGATGATATTTCTTGGGGGTGAGGAGACGAGAAAGCTTCCTCTCCTTTAAACCCACTACATGCCGATATAATGGCTACAAAAGTAACAATCAATATGATTTTTATAAAATTCACTTTCTTACCACTCCCTATTCCGTTCTCAATAAAGCCTACCTTGCTAAACGGGGCAGCACTATTTTCTCCTGAGAATACCTTGGAATCAAATATTATTATGATGTTTTAAGCTACTACTTATTTTCTTATTTTCTTATTTGTTAATTATTGAGCCATCATCTTGTATAATACGTCTAATTGCGATAACGTTTGAATATATAAGACCATAACCTTTTCCCCAATTTGTGTTTAATTTATCTATTGTTACATTATGAGATGGCTTGAGGTCCTTTTTCATTTCAGCAAGAGTTTGTGCATTACCATGCTCGTGAATGAACTTTCCATCTCCCACATATATTCCTACATGATCTACTTTGAATTTGGTTTTCCCCCCACTCCCCCAATCAAATAAGATTAAATCACCTAACTTCAAATTTTTATAATCCCCACTGGATCGTAAAGCTTTGTAGTCAACCTCTGTTCCCCGATGGATTTGATCGCTTGTAGTACCGCCTATACGCACATTTAATATGGTAAAGTACACCGAGGAACTAAAATCAGAACAGTCCATATAAATAGGTGGATTGTTGGGGTCCAGCTTCATCGTTGTAATTTTAGTATCCATACAGTAAGGAATCTTGCCTAAAAACTTCTTAGCGAATTCTACAATTGCTTTCCTTTTTTCCTCGGCAGAACTGTTGGATGGAGTAGGCTTTGGTTCCTCCTGCGTTGGCTTTTCAGGAGTAGTCGGCGGCTTCTTGCCCGGTTCCGTTTTCGTTGTTGTCGTTGCTGGAACTGTTGGCGTTGCAGCCTTATTAACCTTAGGCCATGGAAGAATGCCATTGGCTACTTGATGCAGGTACACTGCGAGCACATCACGACCATATCCCTTATTTTCCAGGCCGTATTTTTTCGCAAAATCATGCAAAGCGGCGTTGAGCTCCTTATCCCAATCGCCTGTAGTTGGTAGCTTGTACGAGAAGCTGTCTGGATACTTCTTGGCAAGCTTGTTCAAATTATCTCTGGCAAGCAGGCTGTTCACGCCATACTTACTACGCAGGGCAGCCGCTTCCTTAGCAATAGCCCTTTGATCGGCGATGGTCAGCTTATGGGCCGCATCTGCGTATTGTCCGGACAGCTCCTCCAGCCGATTCGCATCCAGATAGGATTTGGCTGAATGACCACGAATCAGCTCGTTGATTAGCACGTTGTCACGCAGTTGGTTCGCGAGAAGATGCATCTGCTTTTGCTTGGCTTTGTCGTTGGCTCCATGCGCTTCCCACCACTGGGACGTGTATTCATGCATTTGCGCTCTGGCCCAGGCAGGCATACGATCTATTTCTGCCACCTGCTGACGCAATTGCTTGGCCTTGGCCGCTGCTTCCTTGGCCCCCTTTTTGTCCCCGGCTGCCACGGCTTTGTAGTAGTCCGTTTTAAATTGAAGCAGCAAATTCTGCACCCATTGCGGATACCCTTTTCCCTTCAATTCTTGAATCAGGGATTTATAAGCTTTCAGTTCGGCATCAGGTACCTGATTTTTCATGAACTTACTAGCCTTGATATGAAGTGCTCCATCGGTTCGGATATAGCTAGTTTTGCACGTCAGAGATATTTCGCGAGTAGCGGTCATCTGTACCTTTTTGCCATGCAGCACTAGGTCTGTATCGGCGTGAAAGGTGAGATCGTGATGGCTGTACACATGAATACCAGATGCAGGGTTTAAGCGTACCAGTATCTTATCTTTCTGGGTGGAGAGGGCTAATTCCTTATCATCGAATCTCGCCACTTTTTGTGTTTTGGTATGAAATAGCTTTCTTGACGGTTGACTGATTTCATCTCCTTTGTAGTCTCTCTTACGCAGGGATTGAACTACACGAGCCTCCTTTTCTTTGTTAGATGGAAAATACAAATGGACATGATCCCCCAGCTCAGGCATGCAATGCCAACCGATCCCATCTCCGGTATACATAGTGGGGTAAGAAAACCAGCACCCTTCAACTTTGGACTGCATGGAATCCACGGACAGATGAAGTTTAACGGATTCGTTTTCACTATTTAAATCAATAACTTTCCCTTCAATAGAGGTACCTTTAATAAACTGATTATGTATGACCTCCCTCGGAATACCCTCTTCAGGAACGAGAACATAGTCATATGTCATAATACCTTGCTTCATCTCTGCATGAATTTGATCAATAACCCAATGCTTTCGTCGAAACACGACGACATCTCCAAGTTCAAAACGCTTCGTATCCTCCACTTCAGCATATGTATACCGGGGGCCTGACTTTGTTTTTTGGAGGGAAAAGTTAATGCTGCGCAGTTCACCTTTCACCTGTTCTTTTGAGGCACCTAACCATAGTCTCGGGAACACGGACGTAATCTCGGCAATCAGTCCAGTTTGTAGATGAGAAGCCATTCTTTTCAGAAACTCCCAGTCACTCTCCCCATACTGAATAGTAAAGCCATCTAACTTTTGATTGCTGTCCGTCAGGTCAATAAAATCCCCATGTGGATAGGCATCTATGAGTTCGCGGAATAGTTGATAATATGTCAATTTGCCGTTTTGAAACGAACGGTTTTTCCTTTGTTGATCCATCAGATATGTAAAAGAGGCAGCCTCGATGTACATGTGATATACGCCATTTTTGAATGCAATTCTAATATTGGTGACGATTCCTTTAAAGATGCTAACTGTCCCTCGGTCTTCATCCATCTCATATACCTCTAGCACATCCTCATCATGTGCTAAACCGTCATACTTCGCATGGTCCTCATCCGGTATGAGAGCAGTAATGTACACCTTGCCGTGCTCATTTATCTTCTGTGTCAATTCAAAATCAAGCAGCCTGATAATCTCATACGGTGCATTTACTTTAATATTTCCATAAGTCAGCACAGTTCCTGCCAGTCCCATCTTACTCCCCCCGGTTGCTTTTCATGTGATGCAAATCCTACAATCTGTTAACTATTCCTGCCCGTCTGTGGTGAACGAGATTTTTCCACACCACATGCATAAGTTCGTGGAGCAGCTCATCAGAGCCGGAGATTGATCTACGTATACATCCTTTTTTCCATTCAACCAAGGCATAGAAACGCTCGGTTTGCAGGACTGCGGAATGATTTTCCCGGAATTCCCTTTGTTAGCAGAAGAGACTGCAGGATTATGCATACTACGACACATTCCGAAAGAAGGGATATGCGTCTGCGGGTGAAAATCCTGAATATTCCCTTGTAGTTTGTCACCAATACTAATTCCCCTGTTAGCTGAAACACTAAATCTTCCTGTATGACTTCCATAGCTGCAATGTATCTGTGCCCCATCCACTACATAGCTCTCACTCATTCTTAGACTCTCCTTTGTATAGATGGCCCCTCTGTATCGACCTTTTGTAATTTCAAGCCTGCCAGATTGAACTTCAAAATACATTCAGCCACATCGAGGTCTACAATGATATGATGATTGGCACCCTGAACCCTGAATATTTTATGATTCTCGACTGCATATTCATCTAAAATGATTTTCTTCAGTGTACCGTCCCTATGATATTCACTGCGTGGTGATAAACACATCAGGCTAGGCGGATTTGCCAGCCAATACCTTGTTTGCTGCATTCGCTGCATATCGGCAAAAACAACTAACTTCCAGCTTAATCCGGCTTGATATATATCAAAGATTTCCTTTAGTTGTTCCGAAACGATGGGTAACGGATGCTCTATAAAATCAATATAGTCCGCATCACCTGATACATAAAATTGTAAAATAGATTCTTCATCGGCACATGATGAGCTTTCTGCCCATTCCAATAACTGCCGGCGATTCGTCCCTACTGGATACATATACTCCGTAATACGATTATCCTGTTGAATCATGTAGTACTCCATAAGCTCTTGAATACACCACCTCACTGATTCCTTTATACTCCCCTATTCTTACTTCCAAATCGTCCTCACATTTCAAGGCCTTGAATTCAGGTAAATGTACAACCTGCTGAATAGCATCTTTCGCTAATTTCAGAATATATTGATGAAATTCCCCTGCAGCCTGGAGTACAAATCGCTCCACATCAGGCTGAAAAATCTTGTTCATATAAGGTTTTCGAAGCTGATTCAATTCATCCTCCAATTCTGCTAAAAAGCTGAATGCCCAGCCTGCATCATAGATTCCATAACAAGGTTGAGGATCAAAGAACCAATTTTTATCATAGGCTTCGACGACATAGTTATAGTTGCGATCCACCAGATACGTGCGCCTCATAGAATAAGTAATGTATCCGATCCTTGTCTTGGCCACTTCTGAAGAATGGGCTTGCAGGCAGATCGATTGAAAGGATTGAATAAAAGAAGAGATGAGCTCATCTTTTCTTTGTTCATACAAAGACGCTGCCTGATGTAATTTCTGGTTCAATACATCTTCTGCATAGGTCTTAAGGAAGTGTTCTAGGGCTTCTTGTCTATTCATAATTCCACCTCTGAACCTATTATATAGAATATTTACATGATATTACTGGTTCTATCCTCCTATTTTATTACACAATTTTCATATCATGAGATTACATATGAATTTATGAAAATAGAATGAAAATAATCATATATTTTCGTGAATGTGTAATAATACAAACAAAAACCTTCCCAGAAAGGCTAGCATTAGACCTAAAAAATGAAGGTTTGCGCAAGCGAATAGGTAAATGGAAGTAGAAAGATCGGTTTATAATGAAATAATCATGTATAATTAACAATACGCTCCAAAAGCACATTCAGAGGATCGAGAATGGGATACACAAACTGCTAAAGTTTTTGGATAACCACCACTTTGCATCAGGATTGGAGATACATGACTACTTCACCTACAGGTTTTTATAATAGTATTCAAGAGGCTACCGCGCACGTCATTGATGTGTTGAGTGATATTTTACATGTAAACACCATTTTTATTACCGCTAATGATGGGATTACGAATGTAATCGTTGATTCATTTAACCGGGAAGAGATACTCGTTAAGAAAGGGGATGTGCTCCCTTTTGAGCTTAGCTATTGCAGTCTGGTGTTGGATCATCCTGCGGATCACCTCACGATTTCAGAAACGACTATTCACCCGCACACATGCGACTTAGATGTGACTAAAACTATCGGAAACCACTCATTTACAGGAATCCCTATTCGCATGAAAAATGGTCAGGCTTACGGAACCATTTGTATCTTGGACGCACCATCTGTACATTTGACAGAATCCGAACTGAAGGCCCTACAGGCTATGGCTGTATTTCTGGGTTATGTGGTGGAACTGGAGAAAGAAAAGATAGATGCTGAGATCTCTGCCCTGAGCAAGCTGGATTTGATCTCTTCCCTGAGTAATAAAATTCGGTTTTCGCTAACCGAAATATGGGGAGCCACCGACCTCATGCTGACGACAGAGTTAACAGAGGAACAACAGCAATATATGAGCATCATGGAGTCGAGCAGTCGCTCGCTTATGACGTTGTTGAGTAATATTTTGGATTACAGCAATATAGAGTCCAGGCAGATCGATGATATTGAAGATCCGTTTGATCTGAGAACGATGATGGAAAATGTATTGAGTCTGTATACAGAGGTAGCCGCACAGCGGAATCTAGAGTTGAAGCTTGACTGGAATCTCACCAGCTCGCCTATTTTTATCGGGGATGAGGCTAAAATTCGCCGTATGTTGATTAATTTGGTAGATAATGCAGTGAAGTTTACAAACACAGGAACCGTCACTTTATCTGCAAACACCCGATCTGTGACCGATGCACCTGAGGTTGAACTGGAATTAAAGGTGAAGGATACTGGAATCGGTATATCTCCGAATAAATTGAAATTGTGGCTTGAACATGACCGTGGGTACTCCCCCTCATATGGTAATCCAGGCTTGGGTTGGCAGATTACCAAACATCTATTAAAACGAATGAAGGGTAAGATGACAGGGAGGAGTGAACCTGGTAGCGGGACGGAGATAACGCTCCAATTCACCCTGAAAACATACCAGGAGTCAGCCTAAAACTGAAATTAGCTAGTGATGATATGGTATATCATGTAATAGAAGCCCGTGACGCATAACGTTCACGGGCTTTATGTTATGGGTACGTCTCACTAGGCAGTATTATCGCCCTATGCCGCACGTCTGTACATTTCCAGACTTAGTAACGTTTGGGAGCAGCCAGCTTGGCCAAATCCGCCATATACGTAAAGAAGGCTTCCGGGTCTGTATCATACACCAGATTCACAGGACGTCCATCCGCCTGTTCCACCGTTCTGCCCTGACTTGGCCCTTCTGCGATCACGCTGCAATGCACCGTCTTTTTCTTGACAATGTCCGGGCGTCCTACGGATGCAGTGGTCAGTACATCCCACAAGTAGTAGGTTGAGTTCGTTTCGCTATAGACGAGCGGCGGACATCCCGCGTAGCAGTTGCCTAGGAAATCCACGCCCTCATATCGGCGCTCGGCAGCCCAACGATTGCGTACTGCTGGAGTTAATGGTACTTTGCTTGTGCTTTCCAGCGCTACCAGATCAATCGTGATGCCGCTTTGCCACACCCGATATGCCGCTTCTGGGTCCCAGAATACATTCCACTCTGCTGTGCCGTCATGCTCCGGCTCTTCCACATTCCCTTTTTCAAAGGTGCCGCCCATCCATACCAGCTTTTCAATCTTTGCTTCAATATCCGGTGCTTCATCCAGCGCTCGCGCCAGATCGGTTAGCGGTCCAGTGAATAGCAACAGCGTCTTACCTTCAGCTCCGCGTACCTTTTCGATCAGATGCTGATGAGCTGGCAGGGATGAAAGCGGTGCTTCCATACGCCCCGATTCATTCAGTACGGGTAATGCATCCACATAGAAGGAATGTAAACGCCAAGCGGCAGGAAACGGATTTTTACCGCGTGAATTAGACTTTGCGACTTCCACAGGCCCTTTATTTTGTCCAAAACGATCAATAATTTTACGGCTGGCATCCGTCGCAGGCTCCAGATAACCATCTGCTGGAATCACCGATACTCCGGTCAAATGAACCTGCTCCATCTGAAGCAGCATAAAAAGGGATACTAGATCATCCACTCCACCATCATGATTAAAATAAACGTTTGTCTGACTCATCTGTCTCTTCCTTCCTTTATCCCCGTAAGCAGGCTTGTTCTTATCGGCAACCACCCTTCATTATGCCTGATCGCTTCACAGGAGTAAATGTGCGATAGTGCGTGAATCAGGGATTTTTTGCTTGCGCCATGCTTAAGATAGGTAGAAATGTGTGTAATAACAGGGTAGAATCATGGGTCCTAATCGGAAGCGTATGAAGGAGAGATGCATATGACAGCCCAAACAATAGAAGAGTTGGAGCAGATCCGTAAAGAGTGTAAATCCATGGTGACAAAAAGAGCTGCGGCTTCGGGTGGAGCGGTATTAGTTCCAGTTCCAGGGGCTGACGTTCTTGCTGATGTTGGCATTTTGATGCAGCTACTGCCAGCCATTAATGGAAAGTTCGGATTATCTGAGAAGCAGCTGGAAGGTCTGGACGCAGAAACCAAATCCATGGTGTATGGTTTTATCACTTCGATTGGCAGCAAGCTGATTGGGCGACTCATCACCCGTGAAGTTATCGTGCAGATTTTGCAAAAGATGGGCATTCGGATCGCTACCAAGCAGGTTAGCAAGTTTGTTCCCCTTCTGGGGCAAGGGCTAGCCGCGGCAATTGGCTTTACTGCTATGCGAACCATTGGCAATCGGCATGTCGATCAATGTTATGAAGTAGCCAAACGCTTGCTGGAACAGCGAACTGCCGTAGATATCGCGCGCAACTGGACGGTTCCACAGCAGCCTCTAGAGCCTGTGGGAATTGATCATTTGCCAAACCAGAACCCGGAAGCAGCAATTCCACTACTGCCGGCATCCACTAAAGATTAAGTCCTTCAATTTCGAATCAACCGTCCATTTCACCCGCACGGGGTACTCCAGATCAAAACCAGCATCGGTATCCCGTGCTTTTTAGCCTTCTACCTTGGCTCCATAGGAGCGAGCCACCGCTACTGCCTGCTCGATATCCAACTTGGCTCCGGTGATGTCCAGATCTTTAAAATTCACGCCATCCATCTTCGCACCGCGCAGGTCTGTTCCTTGAAGATGGGCTTTGTGCAGTCTTACCCGGCTAAGATCAGCCTCTCGCAAATCTGCTTTTTCCAAATTGCATTCGGATAAGTCGGCTTCCTTGAATCGTATTTTTCGCAAATCTTGTTTTCTTAAATCTGCATGACGCAAATTCGTATAAGACCAATCTCCGCCCGTAATTGTGATACCATCCATATTCGCCCCCGCAAAATCTGAACCTACCAGCTTGCAGTTATCAAACCGGACTACAAACAGATTGGCGCTGGTGAACAAACAATTGGTAAAAGCCGACTCCTTGTAGTGAGATGCATTCAGAATGGCCCCGGTAAAATCACAGTCCACAAAAGTACAGCCTTCCACAAGGGACTCATTCATCTCCACACCCCGAAAGCGACATCGGGTAAACTCGCAATTTTTCCACTCACCTTCTCTGGCATCCATTGATCCAAAATCACGGTCTTCATAGACCTCATCTGTATAAAAGAACATGTTCTCTCTCCTATTCCTTATTCCCTATATCAGGAATTCAGCATTTCGGCAAGGACCGCTCAAAACCGCCTTTCATTTTCCCCAGCAAACCCTTCATCATCTGATGATCCTGCGGCGTAAACTCAGACATACACGACCGAATCAGCTTCGTATAATAAGGGACTATCTTACTTAATAGCTCTCGTCCTGCCTCTTTTAATCCGACAGTCACCATCCGTCCGTCACTCTCATGAGCCACACGTTCAATCATGCCATCTCGCTCTAATCCGTCGATCAGTCCCGTCATGGTCCCACGCGTGACATCCGCTTTTTCCGCTAACTCCGATGGTGTCATGCGATGCGGCGAGTGGCAATGCAACAGGCTAAGCACGATAATCCGACCCTGAGAAGCCCCCAACTTGGTCAAATCTGTATCCATTTCTCTGAAAATACCGTTAGCCAAGCGCGCAAATGTCACAAAAGTCTCTATATTATCTACTTCGGCATCCTCATGTCCAAAGCTACGCAGCACCCCGCGTATGGAGTCATTATGAAAATTAAAGTTCATAGTCTATCCATTCCTTCCTTAATCCCGCTTGTTCCGTCAGACGGTAGCTTTTCCATTCATCTGGCAGCAAAGAAGCATACGGTTCCTTGGCAAAACGATCATCTACCAGGACCAACAATCCTTCGTCGTGCTCTGTGCGGATAAGCCTGCCACCTGCCTGAAGAACCTTGTTCATCCCTGGATATACATACGCATAGTTGAAACCATTCCGTCCCTGTTCCGAAAAGTAATCCCGCAGCACATCTCGCTCTGCTCCAATTTGCGGCAAGCCAACGCCGACGACGACTACCCCATTTAAGCGATCCCCGGGTAAATCAACACCTTCAGCAAACACACCACCCAATACGGCAAAGCCAAGCAAGGTGTGCTCTTGCCCAGGCTGGAAGGCCTCTAGGAATCGATCCCGCTCTGGTTCGGTCATCCCCGGACTTTGTACCAACGTATTTGCGGACACGTCCCGAAGCATGAACTCCTCATATACCTCACGCAGGTATGGATAGGACGGGAAAAACACAAGCATATTTCCTTTCCGTTCCACAACCAATGCAGCCAGCATATCCGCAATCGCCCCTTTGGAACGCTCGCGATCCCGATAACGGATGGAGAGCGGCAGCAGACGTACATCCCATTGCTCCTGATGGAAAGGGGAAGGAACCTGTAACGTATAATCTTCCTCGTTTGCTCCGAGCATGTCCCGATAATAAGCAAGCGGTGTCAACGTCGCGGAAAAATAAATGGCTGAGCGGTAGCCCTTAATAGCTTGTCCCAGCAAGTGAGAAGGATCGAGGCAGAACAGCTTGACCCTCACTTCACTGCGCCCTGCTTCCACATAAGTAACGTACCGTTCATCATATAAAGCAGCAATCCGCAGCATATTCTGAGCAGTAAAATACGTATCCAGAAGCAATGCGTAGGCCGTACTTTCACTGCTTGCGCGACTTGTACTACTCCCCGTTACCAGTTCACGTTCAGCAGCTTCCACAAAAGGCACCAGCAGCTCCAGCACCTCTTGCGGCGCTACTGTCTCCACTGCTTTTCCTGTGTCTGCATATTGCTTGCGCAGCGTAATCATATGTGCGTTCACTGCACTCGCAGTCGCAGCAATCTCTGGACTTAGCAGCTTAAATTCTCGTTTCAGTTCCAAAAAAGAAGATTTCAAAATTTCCGCCGAAAACATGTCCCGGCCGCGTTCTACCAGATTATGCGCCTCATCCACCAGTACGACACCTTTTCGCTTGTGCTCCTCCAGCAATCTTTTCAGAGAAATCCGTGGATCGAAAACATAATTATAATCACTGATTATACCATCCGAGGCATACGCCACATCCAGCGAAAATTCAAAGGGACAAACCTTATGCTTGCGCGCATAACGCTCAATCACCGCCCGGGTCATTAACGTCTCATTCGCCAAAATATCGGATACCGCACCGTTGATCCGGTCGTAGTAGCCCTCGCACATGCTGCATGATCCAGCGTCACAATCATTTTCATCCTTAAAGCAAATTTTATCCTTCGCAGTCAAAGTCACCACATGCATGTGCAGCCCTTGGGCCTGCATTCTGGCATAAGCTTCTTCGGCTGCTGCCCGAGTGGTGGTACGAGCCGTTACATAATATACTCGCCTAACCTGCCCCTCACCGATCGCCTTGATCGCGGGAAACAAAGTGGATACCGTTTTACCGATACCCGTAGGCGCTTTGGCAAACAGGTTAACCCCTTCGGCAATCGTCTTGTACACCGAACCCGCGAGCGTTCGCTGACCCGAACGATACGTGTCAAAGGGAAAATTCAACATAGCAATGCTGGCATCCCGCTTTTCCGCATGTGCTCTCAGCAGGAATGCATACGGTGCATAACCAGCAATCATCTCCTGCGCGAAAGCTTCCATCTCAGTAAAGGATAGCTCGCGCCTAAATCGGCGAATGTCTTCACTGTGTGCCTGCACATAAGTAAGCTGGACCTGCATGGAATGATGTTGTTCCTCACGAGCAATCATATAGGCATACAGAAATGCTTGCGCCCAGTGTACGGGTTGACCGTCACCCTGAATATCTTCGAGAGGCAAAGAGATCGATTTAATTTCATCGACCGTCCATACGCCATCCAGCTCAATCAGTCCGTCACAGCGGCCTTCAATGATAAACAATTCGTCCTTATACTGAATTTCTGTACGTAAATGTACCTCTTTGCGGTCATGCTCCTTGTAACCTTTCTGGATAACCTGATGCACGCGAGTTCCTTCGAGCATACTGCTATTCGATCGAAAGCCGCTATGAATGCTGCCGCTCCGATGCACATATTCCACAAGTGGACGCACCGATATGTGAATTGGTTCCTTCATACGATCACCCGTTCCGGTCATAGTCCTTTCACTGTACCACGTAGATAAACGAAACGTAAGGGACAGAAGAATCGTTTAATGGTCGATTGGTATTCACTCACGCCTACTTTTTACCGAAATATAGAAACGAGGCCTTTTGCTTTATTCCCCACGATACTACAACTCTCATTACAGCATAAAGGATAGGGATATGTTAAAAGAATTAATTAACAATTTTGCGTTATTAACGAGCTTCTTATTCTTCGGAAATTTATTTTCCCGGAAATATGAACGTTACCTGACAAATCATGCACTCATTCATCAGATATTAAACGGTTTAATGCTGGGCGTGTTTAGCATTCTGTTAATGATGACCGGTTTATGGATCCGTGGGCACTTTGTGGTTGATCTCCGCCAATTGGCGATTATCATATCTGTTTATATAGGAGGATCGGTATCCGGTCTGCTGACCACCCTGATCGTCATCCTGTATCGTATTTACATCACAGGGGGATGGACGGATATTACTCTGACTGTTACGGTTAATTGCTTCATGACACTAGTCCTTTCACTTATCTTTATTCGAGAAAAAAAGCTAGCCCTCGGCAAATGGATGTCAGCCGTGCTTGGGGCTGTTGTTGTGTCGCTGTTATCTGCTTTTTTTGTGGATGATCCACCCAACTTAGAATCTATAATAATGATCACAACCGTGAAGATTCTTGGCGGCTTGTTCACTTATTTTATGATGTCCCATATCAAAAAAACAGAACGGGCTATTCACCTGCTGGAAGAGGCTGCGAACCGCGATCATTTAACCGGGCTATACAGTTCGAAGAGGTACTTCATGCTTCCAAGACTACAAAAAAACCCTTTGGACTTGTGATGCTAGATATTGACCACTTTAAAAAAATCAATGATACGTACGGCCATTTGAACGGAGACGCAGTCTTAAGCCAACTGGGAATTTTGTTAAATCGGGAATCTACAACAAGAGCATATCCCTCCCGTAAGGGCGGAGAGGAATTCGCAATTCTACTCGGAGACTGTGATACCGAAAAGGCGGCAAACTTTGCCGAGAAGATTCGAAAAGCTGTGGAAAATGAATGTTTTCTCTTGAATGACGGAACCATACTCTCCTTAACCGTATCCATCGGGGCAGGCAGCTCTCCTGTTATTGCATCGAGGCGTTTATTGGAAAAAGCAGACGAGGCATTGTATGAAGCTAAACGATCAGGACGCAATCGGGTAGAACTGGCAAAACCATAGATATTAGTCGCTAAATGTCAGGAAAGCTGGATTATTGTTAATAAAAAGTGGTAAAATGGAAATAACATCGTTATCAAAAAAACTTCTGCCGCTAGTGGAGACATGCCTTACAATCGACATGGGGGGTGGGCTTTGTGAACCTCGAACAATTGGAAAAACTCATGGAAAAAGAACGCCGTGAACTGAATCGCATGGCTGACTTACACGGATTAAAAGATGAACGTGTATTGGACAAATCCTCCAGACTTGACCGTATTATGGACAAGTACCTTCACACCAAGCGTGCAATAAACCAAACACACTCATAGAAGCAAGCTACATCGCTGCCCCTCAGGGCAGCTTTTTTATTCTGCATCGTACTCACCTTCTCGCGGACTGACTACTTCCCGCCCTATTCCGTCCGCAACAATTGCTGTGTGAACGATATCCATTCTCTGGCGGCAAAGGACAGGTAGCGATCGTTCCGCCAAATCATCCCCAAATGCCAAGGAATGACGGGGTCTACCAATGGAAGAACACGCAAGCGCTCAGAATCCAGATCTCGGCAAATGGCCTCCGGCAACAGAGCTACTCCCAGGTTTGCAGCAACCATTTCGCTAATCAGATCCCATTGTGAGCTTTCGTACACTACACGCGGCTGAAAGCCGGCACGAACACATTCCGCAATGATACGGTCATGCAGCGTAAAATCCTCACGGAACAGTACAAACGCCTCCTCCGCCAACGCAGATAACGGTACCTCCTTGCACTCTGCCAATGCATGCGTAGGATGAACGAGCAAATTCAGCTTTTCCTCCACAAACAGAAATGTCTCAAACATATCTCCAACTGCGGGCAGCACGATCACCCCGATATCCAATGCCCCGGCTTCTACGTCCCGTTCCACTTTCTTCGCCCCGTCCTCAAATAATTGAATGGTCACATCAGGATATGCCTTATGGAATTCTCCAATGACACGCGGAAAAAAGCTCGATCCGACCATAGGGGGCAGGCCAATACGGATATGTCCCTTTTTCAGGTTCATCAAATCACTCAGCTCCGAGGACAGACTCTGAAAGGACTTTACAATCGCTTGTGCTTGGAGCTCAATGACCTTGCCCGCGTCTGTCAGTTCGATTCTTTTGCCAATTCGGTCGAACAAAGCGACCCCCAGTTCATCTTCTAGACTTTTAATCGTCTTACTGATCGTCGGCTGGGTAATAAACATGCTCTGGGCTGCCTTTGTAAAGCTACGCAACCGCGCGACTTCCAAAAAATATTGTAAATGTCGGATATCCAAAGCTACACCTTCTCCCATAGATAAACGGAATAGATTATATTCTTTATATGCATTTTACTCATGAAAGCTTGTGATGTAAAATTTCATTACAGTTTGAAAATAACCGATCACAAAGATAGGAGTCATTATATATGAAAAGCTTCATACGCGGTGTCCTCCAGATCGCCGTCCTGATGGCCTTTTCGCTCATCCTGAACGCGGTAGTCTCCTGGCTCCACCTGCCTATACCCGGTAGTATCATTGGTATGCTAATCCTTTTTATTCTGCTGCAAACCGGCTTGGTCCGGCTAAGCTGGATTGAAGTTGGCGCAAACTGGTTGCTGGCCGAGCTGCTATTATTCTTTATTCCCTCCGCTGTCGGCGTCATGAATTATTGGCCGATGCTGGAACACGATGGTATGAGCATTATGCTGGTCGTGTTGCTCGGCACCTTTCTGGTGATGGCCTGCACAGGTATGGTCGCCAGTCTGCTTGGTAAACGAAAGGAGCATAAATCATCATGATCGGTCTTCTATGTATTGTATTGACACTCGCTATTTACTGGATGGCCAAACGCATGTACCGCACACTGCCCAAGGTGTATTTGTCTCCATTGCTCATTACACCTGTTGTTATCATTTTGATTTTGACGCTGACGGGTGTGAATTACCGTTCTTATAATTCGGGCGCTCACTTGCTGTCCATGCTGCTACAACCAGCTACGATTGCATTTGCTGTCCCTTTATACCGATATTTCCCAGTGTTAAAAAAACACGCAACCCAAATCGTGCTTAGCGTGCTGTCTGGATCTGTTGTAGCCGTGTTGTCCTCCATGGCACTTGCCAAGTGGATGCACCTGAATTCTTCGCTGCTGAGCAGCCTGATTCCTCGCTCCATTACGACACCCATTGCGATGAATGTATCGCAAACGATTGGCGGCAATCCGACGGTCACAGCTGTATTCGTTATTCTGACCGGATTGAGCGGTCTTATTATCGGTCCAGTGATTGTAAAACTGTTCCGTATCGAAAATGAAGTCTCCCGTGGGGTACTGCTCGGTACCGGTGCTCATGGTACGGGCACTTCCAAAGCATTCGAGTTCAGTTTGCTGACGGGGACGATATCCAGCATCTCGATGGTGCTCGCCGCTCTCTTTACCTTGGCAGCCGCCCCGTTCCTGTTCCACTTGATGCTGTAAACAATCTGCATACAACAAAAGCAGCGATTCTCTTAAAAATAGAGAATCGCTGCTTTTGTTTTGTAGGCCCCTTTTCCGCATAAAGCAGCGGTGAGAACGAAACGATGGTAGAGAAGCGGAGCGGTAAAGGATACGCATCCTCGTTCCTATTAGATGGCTTTAACGTCACCTTGTTTCACCTGTACCTCTAAAGGCGTTACAGCTTCATACAGGTAAGCATCCAGCTCAGCCGTATATTGTCGTTCTTGCGCGGCGCTCCAGCCTGCATGTTCAGACATCCATGCGATGGCGGGCTGTTTCCAGCGCTTCACCTCGTCAATCTGGAAGAAAAGTGCTCCCGTTCGCCGTATGAAAAAATCAGACGGTGTCACCGTCATTTCCTGTTCCATCGCATACAGGAGCGGGACACGCACTTCCACAGGCAGTGCCGCTTCCTTCTCGGTAGTCTCCTTCATGCTGCGTGCCGCTATCGCAAACAGCCGCTCTGTGTTGGAGCCATAGCGGATTGCCCATGCTCTAGCCGTTTCAGGCGACAGGCCGAGTGCAACACCTGCTGCGGTTTGCTTACCTACGTACGCGTCCCAGCCCGCCGAGCCGCCTACGCTGCCACCCGAAATCGGGATGTGTCTGGTGCGGCATGCCCGGAAGCTCTGCCCATGCAAGCGCCCCAGCTCCCGTACCGCACGATCCACGACGAGTTCGGACATTTTCCGGTAGCCCGTCAGCTTGCCGCCTGCAATCGTGATCAGACCTGAACGGGATTCCCAAATTTCGTCCTTACGTGAAATTTCTGAAGGGCTTTTACCGTCTTCATAAATGAGCGGCCGTACCCCTGCCCAACTGGATTCTACATCCGTAACAGTCAGCTTCACATCCGGGAACATTCCGTTGATCGCTTGAAGCACATACGCCCGATCTTCGACGGTCATCCGGGGATGCGCCGTATCCCCCTCATACACCGTGTCAGTCGTACCTGCATAAGTTTTTCCATCACGCGGGATGGCAAATACCATGCGTCCATCCGGTGTATCGAAGTACACTGCCTGTTTGAGCGGAAAGCGCTCAGCATCGAACACTAGGTGAATACCTTTCGTCAGGCGTAGCACCTTACCCTCCTTGGAGCGATCCATTTCCCGCAGCGTGTCTACCCATGGTCCAGCTGCATTAATAACCAGCGAAGCTCGAATTTCGTATGGTTTTCCCGTTACCCGGTCCGTTACGCTTGCACCGCTTATTCGTCCTTTGTCATACAGCAGCTTGTCAGCCTTGGCATAGTTCACCGCCAGCGCCCCTCGTGTAACAGCTTCCTTCATGACCTCAATCGTCAGGCGAGCGTCATCTGTACGATACTCCACATAGCTGCCGCTTCCCTTCAGTCCATCACGCTTCAGCAAAGGCTCGCGCTCTAGTGTAGCCTGGATGTCCAGCATACGACGGCGCTCACTACGCTTAACACCAGCAAGGAAATCATATACCAGCAGCCCGATAGAGGTGGTAAATGCGTTAAACGTGCCGCCCTTGTGAAAAGGAAGCAACATACGCTCCGGTATGGTCACATGTGGACCATTTTCGAATACAATTGCCCGCTCCTTCCCCACCTCAGCTACCATCTTAACTTCCAACTGCTTCAAATAACGAAGACCCCCATGCACTAGCTTGGTCGAGCGGCTGGACGTACCTGCTGCAAAATCCTGCATCTCCACCAATGCTGTCTTCAAACCACGATCCGCCGCATCCAGCGCAATACCCGCCCCTGTAATGCCGCCGCCAATGATTAATATATCAAAATGCTCATGTCCCATACGTTCCAAGACAGCGGTTCTCTCCTGCGCAGCAAATCCCTGTTCTCCCATCATGTATCCCTCCAGCTTTGTATATATTCACGATGCAATCTGCCAACCGACTCATCATAAGGTACAAAAAAAGACCACGAACATCGCTGCGGCGGATGCCGAGCGGTTCATGGTCTCTCCAAGTCTCCTGACGAGTATTAACTTATCTATATCGTAGCACACACGATACGCTATGAAAAGGGAAATCTGCCTGCTACTTGAACGCCATTGCGGCATGAACTGCCTTTTTCCAGCCACCATAAAGATCAGCCCGCACGTCTTCACTCATGGACGGAGTAAAGGTATGATCACTTTGCGCATACCCCCGGACCTCATCCAAACTGCTCCAGAACCCAACTGCCAGTCCTGCTAAATACGCCGCACCGAGTGCAGTTGTCTCGTTCACAGCAGGTCGTTCTACTGGCAGATCGAGAATATCGCTCTGGAACTGCATCAGGAACTCGTTCATCACTGCACCTCCATCTACACGCAATGAACGCACAGGTACACCCGAATCGCTCGCCATGGCAGTTAGGACATCTTTAGTCTGGTAGGCCAGCGATTCCAGTACCGCTCGTATAAAGTGCTCCTTGGTCGTTCCCCGCGTCAAACCAAATGTCGCACCGCGCACGTCACTATCCCAATACGGGCTGCCCAGACCCACAAAGGCCGGGACAAAATATACCCCTTCTGTGGAGGTCACACGCGCCGCATACGCTTCACTATCTTTGGCTTCGCGGAACATACGCAACCCATCACGCAGCCACTGAATAGCAGATCCGGCTACAAAAATGCTGCCCTCCAGCGCATACTTCACCTGACCATTCAGCCCCCATGCAATGGTCGTAATCAGTCCATGTTCCGAGTCACAGGGTTCATCTCCGGTATTCATCAGCATAAAGCATCCCGTACCGTATGTATTTTTAATCATACCTTTGTCAAAGCATCCCTGACCGAACAGAGCTGCTTGTTGATCGCCTGCCGCTCCGGCAATAGGGATTTCCTGTCCGAAAAAGTGATAATCCACCGTATGCGCATATATCTCAGAAGATGATTTCACCTCTGGTAGCATAGACGCAGGAACGCCGAGAATATCCAGCAGCTCCTCATCCCATTTTAGCTCATAAATGTTGTACATGAGTGTGCGGGCCGCATTGGAGTAGTCTGTTACATGTGCTTTACCACCAGACAATCTCCAGATTAGCCAGGTATCAATCGTACCAAACAGCAAATCCCCACGCTCCGCTTGAGCTCGTGCCCCTTCGACGTTGTCGAGTATCCATTTGACCTTGGTGCCAGAAAAGTAGGGATCAATGAGTAGTCCCGTTTTGCTATGAAAAATATGATCAAATCCACGGCTTTTCAATTCCTCGCAGATCCCGGCTGTTTGCCGTGACTGCCATACCAGTGCATGATATACAGGCAGACCCGTATGTTTATCCCACACTACTACGGTTTCCCGTTGATTCGTAATACCAATCCCGGCAATTTGGCTGGCTTTCACACCTGATTCTGACAAGCAGGAGGCGATGACGGCCAAAATAGAGCTCCATATTTCATTGGCGTTTTGCTCTACCCACCCGGGCTGGGGAAAATACTGTGGGAACTCCCGTTGTGCCTTGTATACCACTGTTCCCTGCCGATCAAACAAGATGGCCCGCGAACTGGTTGTGCCCTGATCTAAGGCAAGAATGTATTGCTCCATCGTTTCCCAGCCTCCTTGCTTATTATGTATGGTTACCCACTTGATACAAATAAAAGCTATTGCTTATAGTGTTCGAACAGCTGTTTATTGGAGGTCGTAACTGCTGTAGCTCCCGCGGCCAACGCTGCTTCCACATCCTCAGGGGTGCGAATAAGTCCGCCTGCCAAAATAGGAATGCCAGTGCGTTCGCTGACCTCCTTAATCATCGGTGGAACAACACCGGGCAGCACCTCAATATAATCCGGACGCGTTTTTTCTACCAGCGCGTAGCTTTTTTCCAGTGCAATCGTATCGAGCAGGAACACCCGCTGTACAGCAAGAATTCCTTTCTTTTTAGCAGTTGCGATCACCCCGGACCGGGTCGAAATAATCCCAAATGGCTTAATTTCCTGACACAAATATTCAGCCGCATACTCGTCATTCTTCAAGCCTTGCACCAGATCGGCATGCAGGAGCATTTGCTTGCTGCGACTTCTAGCCATCTGGTACAGGCTACGCAGCTGCGCTACATGCGTATCCAGAAAAACCGCATACTCATAAGAACTGTCCAAAATACCCTCCAGCTGCTTCATATGCTTAGCTGCAGGTAAAATGCGTTGTCCCTGAAATGGCATGGATATCCCCCTTAGGCTGAATGTCGGTCAAACTCGTTCAAATTTTATATTATCACTCTGTTCGACGAACGTGAAGCGGTTTCATTGCAGATATGTATAAAGGCTGCCTTCCCTGCAATAGATGTCAGCAGGAAGAAGACAGCCTAATCATTCAAAGAACTGGATCAAATCACACGACGACACCCTTAAAATGCTCTATAGTGTACTAGCCCTCAAACCCTTGGCGCAGCCATGAGGTAGCGAGCATGATCGCACCGCGCTTGGCCGCGGTTTCAGACAATGGGTTCAGCATCACAAAGTCGTGGATGATGCCCTGAAAGCGTGCAGCGGTCACATCCACCCCCGCTTCACGTAGCTTGTCCGCATAGGCCTCGCCTTCATCGCGCAGCACATCGGCCTCACCTGTAATGACCAGCGCACGTGGTAGCCCTTCGAGCTGTTCTGTGGTGGCACGTAATGGGGACGCCGTGATCTGCGCTCGTTCGTTGGGATCCGTCGTATATTGATCCCAAAACCATTGCATTCCTTCGCGGCTCAGGAAATATCCTGTGGCGAACTCATGATATGATTCTGTGTCAAAGGAAGCATCCGTCACTGGATAGAACAGCAACTGCTGGCGAATGGTAGGGCCGCTACGTTCTTTGGCCAGCAGCGTTACGGCCGCCGTCATATTACCGCCCACACTGTCTCCGGCTACCGTCAGCGTATCGGGCTTCAGCCCATGCTCGCGTCCGTGCTGTGCCACCCATTGAACGACCGCGTAAATTTCCTCAATCGCCGTCGGATATTTAGCTTCAGGGGACAAGCTGTATTCTGGAAATACAACTGCTGCCTGTGAGCCGACTGCCAATTCACGAATCAGGCGATCATGCGTATGAGCATTACCGAATACCCAGCCTGCTCCGTGAATATATACAATGACCGGGAGATCGCTTGTCACCTGTTGTGGGCGAACAATTCTGACCTTCACCTCACCGCCAGGCCCGCCTGGAATAGTTAGATCTTCTACATCTGCGGCAGGTTTGTCTGCTGGGCCGGATTGAACCTCATTGACCGTTTCACGTCCTTTTTCAGGACCCAAATCATATAGAAACGGAGGCTTGGCATTATCGTCTGCAAATTTCTGTGCTGCGGGTTCAAGCTGTACTTTTTTACTCATATCGATTCACTCTTCCTTTCTTTTCTGTGGTCTACATATATCCATTTTGGCTTAAGTTTGCTCATTCAGTTTTACCTTATATATTTAAACGAGTTCCTCTCTTTCCAATCGGAGGACTTTAGTTTGCCCAACAGAAGAGCTTGACTTTTATTTTATATTGTAACTATAATAGTTACATATTAAAGTTCGTAAATGCACTGAGTACACTTACGATCAAACGAATGAATCATCCACATCATATTTATAGGAGGCTATCTATTATGAAAATTGCAGTTATTGGTGCAACCGGTAAAGCAGGAAATAATATCGTAAAAGAAGCATTAGACAGAGGGCATGAAGTAACCGCCATCGTCCGTGACTCGTCCAAAGTAACAGAAAGTCGTGCTACTGTGGTACAAAAAGACGTTTTTGATCTGAAAACAGATGATCTGAAAGGTTTTGACGTAGTTGTTAATGCATTTGCCGCTCCACTCGGACAAGAGCATCTGCATGTCGATGCAGGTAACGTACTGATCGAAGCCCTGCGTAATGTATCCGGTACTCGCCTGATTGTCGTAGGTGGTGCAGGCAGCTTGTTCACTGATGAATCCCAAACACTTTTGGTAAAAGACGCTCCTGGCTTCCCTGATTTCGTATATCCAACAGCCAACAACCAAGGAAAAAACCTGGAAATTTTGCGTGGTACCAGCGACCTGAACTGGACCTTTATTAGCCCTTCTGCGGAATTTGCACTGGGTAAACGTACAGGCTCTTACCAAGTAGGAAAAGACACACTGTTGGTTAATTCCAAAGGTGCAAGCTATGTCAGTTACGAAGATTATGCAGTTGCCGTAGTGGACGAAATCGAAAAACCACAACATCTGAACCAACGCTTCACAGTGGTGTCCGAGTCCTAATTTCTCTATTCTTGCAGCACATTTAGCATAAAAAAGACCCTTCGCCCATGTTCTCATGCTGCATGGAAAGTCCGCTCTACTCTAAAATCGGACTTTCCATGCACACTATGAGAAACTGAACCCGAAGGGTCTTTTTGTTATGACCTGTTGATACTCTCATTACAACTTATCAATGCTGGCCTTCTTTTCTGTATCGTGAGCGGAAGTCTCCCTCTTATCGCTAAAACACAGCTTGAGAATTGGAGGTGCAGCCAACGTTGTCAAAATGACGGCAATGATCACGGATGTAAAATATTGCTGTGCCAACAGACCCGACTGTAGACCGGTAGCTGCAATAATAAGTGCGACCTCGCCACGTGATATCATACCGGAGCCAATCGCAAGAGAAGAACGGTTATTGAAGCCCGTCAGCCGCGCGCCGAGGCCTCCTCCCACTAACTTCGTCACCAGCGCAATCAGTGTCAAAACAACAACAAATCCGAGCTGCTGCCCTACTCCCTCAAAGGAAACATTTAATCCAATGCTGACAAAAAAAACAGGAACAAAGATGGAATAAGCGATGGGTTCCACCTTTTCTTCTACGACGTGCTTAAAGCTTGTTTGTGCAATGGCAATCCCGGCAGCAAAAGCCCCGATAATGCCCGCCATCCCCAACATATCTGCAAAATACGCAAACCCAAAGCAAATAATCAACGCAGTCGTGATGACTGCTTCAGTCACCTTGAGTGGAGCGAGTATTTTCATAATCCACGGAACAACGAACCAGCCCCCCAGAATAGCTACGACGAAGAAAACTAGCTTTTTGCCAACAAGAAGTCCCAGCGAAGTCTCTCCACCCATACCGAATATACTCATTACTACCGCTAGCAGTACCACAACAAGCACATCGTCCAGCACCGCCGCACCCAAAATGGTCGAGCCCTCTCGGGTATTCAGCTTGTTCATATCCTTGAGCACCTGTACGGTAATACTTACCGAGGTAGCACTCAGAATGATCCCTAGAAACCAGCCTTCATGCACCGAGAATCCAAAGGCTTCCCCTACACCAAAACCACAAATTAGCGGTAAAATAATACCTCCAACCGCCACAGCTACCGCAGGCTTCCAATTACGTCGAAGTTGATCCAGATCCGTCTCCAGTCCAGCAATGAACATCAGCAACAGCACGCCGATTTCAGACATATCATGAATCAGCGAATCATTCTCAACCCATCCTAATACCGCTGGGCCCAGCACAATTCCTGCGATCAGCTTTCCTAGCACTGCTGGTTGACCGAGCCTGACAGACACATGACCCGCGACTTTTGTGAACAACAGAATCAGCAGAAGATACAATATAAATTGCATAGGCTGATAACCTCCTTTTGTTTAATCCTTGAACTTATTTGCAAAAATCCCATAAGCGACTTCCAATGAACAAGATATAGATCGGAGCGACTGGAATCGAATTTTGCAAATCCTAATCATAAAATGTAAAACAAACGTGCAAAATATGTGTCTGACCTTAACGGACAGCTCGCAAAATAAAAAGGGGAACCCGAAATACAGCACAGGTTCCCCTAAAAAGACATAAAGGAGCCTTGGTGACAGGCTCCTCCGGTAATTCATATCTTCATTTGATGTTGTCGGTCATACTGGCGCAAACAAGCAACTTTATCTTTTAATTATATCTCTTCTGTTAACCCGTGTAAACGTGCTGAATCAATTTTCTACTTTTTTCACGTAGCGGTCGCGGTATTCGTGGTCCAGCATACTCATCAGAATCGAATCATGGTATTCATAATTGTAGAATAAAGCATCCCGTTGTACACCTTCGCGCTGAAAGCCTACTTTTTCATAGCAACGAATGGCACGTTCATTAAAATCAAATACATTCAGCTCAATCCGATGCAGGTTACAGATACCGAATCCGTAACCCAGCATGAGCACAAGCGCTCCGGTGCCGTAGCCCTTCCCCTGATTTCCCTGCTCATTGATCGCAATACGGATGTTGGCACTGCGATTCAGGCTGTCCATATCCTGCAGAGCTATATCTCCGATGACACGATCATCTTCGCGAAGCGCAATCAAGAGCAGCAGGCTTGAGGAATCCTGTCCTTTAGCTTCAATATAACGGGCAATTTGATCCTTGGTAAAGCTGCGTTGTGTGCCTGTCAGCCTCCGCACATCCTGATGGAACAATGTATTATAGTATAGCTCGGTGTCCTCCACGTTAACGGGACGCAAGTACACCCGAGATCCTTCAAGTAACCGTGCCACAGGCTCTGAGGCTGAAGTTTGTTGAGTCATCATGATCTCTCCCATGCTAAAAATATAAATGACGAAAATCGAAGTAAATTATTGCGCAAGTTTGACTACGCAAGGTCTGCATTTTGCTCCGTAGTCAGGCTAGAATCAGCGAGGGACTCGCGCCAAATTACGGATTGAAGCAGTAGTCCTGCCAAACCCAGAATTCCAACAGTCATTCCGATCCAGACAAAAGCCGTTCCCGCCCCTGCTATTCGGATCAATACTCCCCCGGCAAGCGGCGAAACGACCATGATTGCTCCAATCACGGTACTTTGGATACCGAAGACGCGTCCTACCATATCAGCAGGGGTTTTGGCTTGTAATATATAGTTCTGGGTGATAATGTACAGGCCGTTGCCCACGCCCAGCACAGCCCCGATCATAAGCAGTACGGGCCATCCTGTTCCGGGTTGCGCCCAGCCTAAAGCAGCAATAGCTCCGCCAACCAGTACATACCCACCACCAAGCCCCCAGCCTGCACTTATGCGATTCAAGCGATTAAGCACAAGCATGCAGCCGACGGCGCCAGCACCAATGGCTGAAACCAGCCAGCCAAGCAGTGACTCATTACCCGGAGCGAGCACTCGCAGCAGCGTAGGGAACTGGTAGTCGATCATGAGAATGGCGATTAAGCCGAAAAGTCCGAATATGAGCGTATGCAAAAGCATTCGACTGCGCCATAAGAACGCCCAGCCCTCACGCCATTGGTTGAAAAAGCGAGATGCGCGGACATGCTCCTCCCGCATTTGGACTTCATCAGCCTCAGGCGCTGTATGCGTAGCAGACTTTCCATGCTGCTCGGCTGCAACAGCTTGTTGGTCTGGGCTGACCAGCGCCGGACCGATTCCGCGAAGCGGCCACAGCAGCAGGCCGGAACAGAGGCGCAGCAATGCATTGAGAATAATGCATGCCTGGGGAGACAACACAGTCAAGGTCATAGCGCCCAGTAGCGGCCCTGCCACTTTGGAGGCCTGATTGACCAACCCATTCAGCGAGGTCGCCCGAAACAGGTCGTCGCTGGCGACTACCGTACGGGTCAAGCCTTGCTGTGAAGGCATTTGAAATACGCCAGCCGCCGCGCGTAGACCGAGCAAAGGCAGCAGCCATACCGGACCCGGTACGGCGAGAATGGCCAGCGTCAATAAGGCAATAGCTGCATCGCAGACGATCATCAGCCGGGCCTTGTGTACCCGGTCAGCTAACGTGCCCGCGATGGAACCCAGCAGCAGACCCGGTAGCGCCATCACTACCGGAATCAGCGCAATCAGCATAGGGTCGGCTTCCCAGCGATAAGCAACAAGCACCTGAATGGCGATAGCATCAAACCAATCGCCAAAGGAAGCAGCCGTGTGTGCCGCAAACATCCGCCGAAAACGGCCATTGCGCCAAATGCTAGGCGCGGATTGCAGTTCTTTCTTTTCCTTCATTATCTACTCACCCTGCTCTCATTTTCAGCTTTTTTTAGCAATAAGAACATTCTAGCGGGTCTATATCAGAGGAAAGTCAGACAGCTAAAAAATCAGGCCATTGAGATTGTCTGCTCCAGCCAGCGCCTTAGCGCCGAACGATGCAGTGTTAAACTGTTGTCCCGGTCAAGCTGATCATATTGAGCGGCATACTTCTCTTCCAGCGCTGGATAGGAACCGCAAAGCTTCAGGAACGAGCGAATTTGACATACCGCTTTGATTTTTAGTAATTCCTGTTTAGCCATATCAAGGGTATCCAATCCCTCATCCATCAGCCGCTCGGCGTTATCCACATCTCCAGTACGCAACAGCATAAGCCCGCGCATCATGCGATAACGGCCCAGCTCGCGCAAAAACGGGGCCTCCGACAGCATGCATTCCAGACGATCAGACAGTTCGGCAGCCTTTTCCATATGATTGGCAACCAGATGCATATACATCTCCATCAGCGCAACAGGCATCACAAAATTATCGAGATTATCCCGTTCCATGACCATCATGGTCAGTGGCAGACCTTCCTGGGCGTGTTCAGGTTGTCCGTTCTCTACATAAGCCTCCAGAATGTTGAGAATACGCAATTCCCGCTCCTGCGCTTCAGATAGCAATCCACTGGAAAGCGCACGCTCACATAGGACAAGCCCCTCATCCGTCACCCCTGCTGTGCACATATATAGCAGTAGCATCCAATACAATCGATCTGCGGGAGCAAAGTCCTCCCGTTCCAAGAACCAAGGCACATCCGCCTGTACAAAACGGGTATACATTTGATAAAAGACAGACAATTCAAAACCCATCTGCTCCTGCTGGGCAGCCAGCGCTACGATGGAATTTCCCTGCCCCAACAGCTGGTATTTGCGGAATAGTCCATGTACGGCGTCTTGCACCTCCTGATCGTGCAAGGACGGATGATTCTGTGGCTGCACGTCAGTCAAGGTCAAGCTGTAGCCATACCCTCTGACCGTATGAATACGGAGACCATCCCATGACTTAAGTTTTTTGCGCAATCTGTAGATATGATCATCTACCGTACGCTCCACCGGATACTCCAGCGGCCACACCCGATCCAGCAGTTGTTCCCGGGTGAACACCTGGTTCCGGTTATCGTACAGAAAGCGCAACAGCGCAAATTCTTTAGCCAACAACATAACACGATCTGCATTACAAACCACACTGTAGCCATCTGCATCAAATTGTAGCCTGATCATCCACCTCGCCTCCGACATATCGTTTCTTGGCTGCACCCAGCCCTATAAACATAAGCAGAACACTCAGGCACAAAAGCAGCAACAGCGGAATGGTCCAGCCTTGTGTCGCATCATGCAAATAACCGAACAGTGTCGGCCCGGTCGCTGCCAGCAAATACCCAAAGGATTGCGCCATACCCGACAACTCTGCTGCCTGCTGCGGTGTCCGCGTCCGCAAATTGAAGAACATCATCACTAACGGGAAAGCAAAACCACCCGCTATACCGATACAAATGACCCAAATCACACTCCACTGTGTAGCTCCAAGCAGAAATCCACCCAGACCGATAAAATATAGCGCAGCCATAATCAAAACCAATACCCGCTGATCCTTCACCCGCGCCGCCCAAATAGGCACAATAAAAGTAAATGGCATTTGCGAAAACTGCAGCACGGACAGCATCCATCCCGCAGTCTCTGAATCCATTCCCTGTCCGCTCATCATTTCGGGAAACCAAGCGGCAGGAACATAGAACAAGGCAGATTGCAGCCCCATAAACAGCGTCACCTTCCAAGCCAAAGACGATGTATATACATTCACGGTTCGGGCAGACACCGCCGCTTTATTAGCCGTTTTTCCTGCCTTAAGGAGTTGTGGCACCCAGAGTAAAATCCCTACGACACCTACAATCCCCCATATTCCCAAAGCACCTCGCCAGCCCATACCTCCGTTCAGAGCCAGCGGTATACTCAGCCCGGATGCTGTTGCAGCGACCACATTCATGGATACTGAGTATACGCCGGTCATCAGTCCGCTGTTGCGAGGAAACTCCTCTTTGATCAAGCTGGGCAGCAACACATTACACACGGCAATAGCCAGTCCCAGCATGGCGGTCCCGACAAATAATGCAGTAACCCCTAACGTTGAGCGCACTACAATACCTGCGGTCAACAGCAGCAAAGCTGCAAAAATAATAAGAGGCGATCCGAAGCGGCGCGACAGTTTGGCTACAAAAGGCGACAACAGGGCAAAAGCCAGCAGCGGCAATGTCGTTAATAGGCCACTCAGTGTATTCGAAATATGCAAAGAATCCTTAATCAAACCGATAAGAGGTCCTACCGAGGTAATCGAGGCGCGCAGATTGGCACCTACCAGAATGATCCCTACGGCAAGCACCCAAGGACCGGCATGCCACAAAGATTTGTATACCAAAGCTCGTTGGTGTTGCTGTGAACTCATCTCTCCATTCTCCAATCTATCTGTGTTATGCTCAAAGGCTCCAACCAAGTGTACGGCTGGAGCCTAGCAATTTTTATCTCATTAAATTATAAAGGCATTCGTGCCATATGCATAGGACGGATCGACACAGCGCCCCAAGTCTTCAAGTTCAGCATATAGCTTCATTGAAAAAATAAAAGCTGCCTGAAAGGATCGTTTCCTTTTGAGGCAGCTTCCAGTTCATAAACTTCGATGCGACCAGCGCTGCTTAACGTACCAGCCAGCCGCCGTCCACCGCCAAGATATGACCGTTCATATAGTCGGAACCCTGACTGGCGAGGAAAACCACAACTCCCATCAAATCAGACGGATCGCCCCAACGACCCGCAGGAATACGCGACAGGATTTCTTGATTGCGATTTTCATCCGCACGGATTGGAGCTGTATTTGCCGTAGCAATATAACCCGGCGCAATCGCATTAATCTGAACGTTATGAACTGCCAGCTCGTTCGCAAATGCCTTGGTCAAACCAGCTACCGCATGCTTGCTCGCTGTATACGGCGGAACGAATTTGCCGCCCTGAAAAGCAAGCATAGAAGCGACATTGATAATCTTCCCGCTTTTTTGCTCTACCATCACCTTTGCCACTTCCTGGCTCAGATGATATACGGCATTCAGGTTAATCTCCATGACAGCGTCCCAATCCTCATCTTTATACTCCAGCAGAGGGGCGCGACGAATCGTACCTGCATTGTTTACAAGGATATCAATTTTACCGAATTCATTGACGCATTCTTCTACAATTTTTTTAATGGATTCTTTCTCTGTCAGATCTGCCTGATAAAAGGCAACCTTCACACCCGTTGGCTCCAGCAAACGTCTTGTTTCTTCATACTCATCATTGTTAGCTACAATGAACAGGTCTGCACCCGCTTTGGCCAAAGCTACGGAATACCCTTGACCCAAACCAGTGTTGCCTCCTGTTACAATCGCCGTTTTACCTTTTAGACTGAAAAAATCCAATGAAAAATGGTCCAGACCCATGTCTACGCCTCCATCACAAATTAGTATAAAAACCTATATTTCCTGAAGCCTACAGCGCTGCGCGTACTTCTTTATATTTAGCTACATAACGTGCTGCATTTTCTGTGATCAAGTCGTAGCGACCTTCCTTGGCTGGAGCCGTCAAATTACCCCCAATTCCCACAGCTACACATCCGTTACGCAGCCAGGTTTCCATATTATCCAGATCAACGCCACCCGTTGGCATAATCTGCACATGAGGCATTGGACCTCTGACGGCCTTCACAAAGTCCGCCCCCATTGCACTGCCTGGGAACAACTTCACGACATCGCTACCCAATTTCATGGCTTCCTTGATCTCATTCAGCGTCATACAGCCAGGCATATAAGGAATCGCGTACAAATTGCATAGCTTCGCTGTTTCTTCTTCAAAAGAAGGACTCACGACAAACTCTGCTCCGGCCAGAATAGCAATTCTCGCCGTCAGTGACTCCAGTACCGTTCCTGCACCAATCACTGCCCGATCCTTAAATTCGTCTTTCAATCTTCGAATGACCTGATCCGCATCCGGCGTCGTAAATGTAAGCTCAATATTATCCAAGCCGCCTTCAATGCAGGCTTTAGACATGAGATACGCTTCCTCCGCTGTGTTTCCCCGAATGACTGCGACGACACCTACCGAAGTGATATGTTCCAAAACTTTCTTTTTCGTCATGTTCCTGATCCTTTCCACGAATGGGATGACCATGTACCTCAGCCGCTTGCAGGTTTACGCTCCAATACACTAATCGGATTAACGCAACTCGCTCATGGCAACCTGATCCATGTCTTTGTATGTTTTATTTTCACCGGCCATGCCCCAAATGAAGGTATAGCTGCCCGTAGCCGCACCACAGTGGATAGACCAAGGTGGAGAAATAACGGCTTCATCATTTTTCATTACCAGATGACGCGTTTCGTTCGGTTCACCCATCAGGTGGAACATTCTTGCGTTCTCATCCAGTTCAAAGTAGAAATATACTTCCATCCGACGGTCATGAACATGTGTCGGCATAGAGTTCCATACACTGCCGTTTTCCAACGTCGTCATCCCCATAACCAATTGGCAACTTTGAATGCCTTCATCATGGATAAAGCGACGCAACGTACGGTTGTTAGCTGTTTCCTGCGAACCCAGACTTTCAGACGGTACATCGGCAAAAGACTGTTTCGTCGTCGGATACGTGGTATGAGCCAGGGCCGAAACGATATAAAATTTCGCAGGCTTTCCACTGGAATCGCTTTCAAAGATCAACTCCTTGCCACCTTTACCTACGTAGAGACAGTCTTTTGTGGCCAGCTCGTAAGTTTCACCGTCCACCTTGACCGTACCGCTACCCCCAACATTAAAAATGCCCAGTTCGCGGCGCTCCAGGAAAGTTTCCGCTTTGATTTGATCGTTACCTTCCAGTGCAACAGATTTATTCACGGGATAAATGCCCCCGATAATGACACGATCTTCATGCGTATAGACCAGCTTTACCTCCTCAGGTACAAACAGTTCCTGGATTAGATAGTGCTGACGCAACTCTTCAGTCGTAAAATGTTTGGCATGTTCGGGATGAGTTGAATAACGCATTTCCATAAAAACATTCCTCCTGTTTAGATAAACTTTTTTATCAACGGAATTGTTATAAAAGCGGTTTCTAACTCTACTTCTTAGCTAGAATTGTAATAATTATCTAAGGGGGTGTCAACCTAAAACTTCGATTTTCCTAGAAAAACCCTTAATACACACGAAGTTTCACACGTTTTTTACCTTTTGATAAACAAAACCACATTTTTTTATCTATATTACCCAAAAAGTTTTTAGCAAATATATCAACTTCATCATTGTGAAAAACCGATTTATGTGATAATTTCAATTTATTCAGTTGGTGCATGCGCTTACAGATTAAGTTTACTAAACACAAGGAGGAATTCAAATGACCGCAACATTGGATGCTGTTACCTTCGGAGAACCGATGGCCATGTTTTACGCCAATGAAGCAGGCTCTCTGGATGAGGTGCGTTCATTCACCAAAGCGTTGGCCGGGGCAGAGACGAATGTTTCGGCAGGTTTGTCGCGTTTGGGGCTACGAGCCGGACTCGTAACCAAACTCGGCGAGGATACGTTCGGCAAGTTCATTGCCGATGCGCTACGTCAGGAAGGAATCGACACCCAGAATGTCATGTTTACCAAAGACCACTCTACCGGGATGCTGATTAAATCCAAAGTTATAAGTGGGGACCCCGAGGTGGAATACTTCCGCAAGCATTCCGCCGCTTCCACACTGAGCATCGCTGATTTTAACGAAGCTTACTTTGCCGGGGCTCGCCATCTGCATTTTACAGGTATTTCCGTTGCCCTCTCCGCTGAATGCCGCGAATTCGCACGACATGCGCGGCAATTCATGAAGAAGGCAGGCAAAACCGTATCCTTCGATCCTAACCTCAGACCCAAATTATGGCCTGACACACAAACGATGGTGGAGGCGATTAACGAAGCATCTGAGGGGTGCGACTGGCTTCTACCGGGGATTCATGAAGGTAAAATATTGACGGGCTATACTTCGCCCGAGGATATTGCTTCGTTCTACCTTGACCGTGGTACCTCACTGGTCATCATCAAGCTGGGAACCGAAGGCGCATATTACAAATCCGCAGATGCTGAGGGATATGTCAAACGCTTCCGCGTAGATCAAGTCGTGGATACCGTCGGTGCGGGTGACGGATTTGCCGCAGGTGTTATCAGCGCGCTACTGGAAGGCTTGCCCCTGGCAGAGGCAGTCAAACGCGGTAATGCACTTGGTGCGCTGGCTGTCATGTCAGCCGGAGACATGGATGGCTATCCGACGCGAGCCGAACTGGAATCTTTTTTGCTCAGCGCCAGCACAAATTAGTCCGGGATCATCCCCCGCGTAACCTTCACTGCTATGAGCGCAAGCTCAACAAAGGCCGCATCCAAAGTCGGCTTAACTTCCAATAGCCCGTATTCGCATTTGTGTGACCTGAGCAGCATACGCATACTCAGGTCGTACAAAGGAATACGGGCTATTTTATAATATAAGACATGATGCTCGTCTACAGCGTTTTGACGGATTCTCCCCGATTGATATCCGGCACAAATCGGTAAATAATCGGAACCGATTCGCCGCCTTCCTCAATACTGGACAGCAGCGTTTTTGCCGCCTGCTTCCCCATATCCGCAATCGGTTGCGTAATGGTCGTAATCGGCGGATTGTAAATATGGGCAAACTCCGCATCGTCAATTCCGATAATGGACAGCTCTGCCGGAATGCGTATACGGCGGGCATTCACATACTTCAACACCTCAGCCAACACGATATCATTCCCGGCCAACAGCGCAGTCGGCGGCTCAGGCAGTTGGAAAAGCTCCTTCAGCGTCTGCTGGATTTCTTCTCTCGGCACGCTGTGCATATATTCTTCTCGAAATGGCATGCCATGCTCTTCCAATGCCTTCTTGTATCCGCTGAGCCGCTCCACTCGTGGAGTAATCCGATTCAAGCCAAGGGGCAAGGTAATCAGCGCAATTCGCTCATGCTTGTGAGCCACAAGTTCCTGAATCGCCAGCTTAATCGCCATTTCGTTATCCAACAGCAGGCTACGTGTATTGACACCGTCCACCAAGCGGTCCAAAAACACCAATGGATACTTTTCACGAATGAGCTGGTTGTAAATGTCTGCATGCTTGCCTGTCGGGAAGATAATTAAGCCGTCCACTTGACGGGCCTTGAGCATCTCAATATACTGGCCTTCCTTGTCGGGGTTTTCATCGGCGTTGCAAATGATCACCTGAATGCCGAAAAGCTGCAATTCCTCCTCAATCGCACGGATAGACTGGATCGACAGCGTATAATCAATGTTGGCTACAATGACTCCCACCATAAATGTCCGGTTCTGCTTCAAGCTGCGGGCCAGCCCGTTAGGCTGATAATTCAGCTCTTGAATAACTTCGGCAATCCGGTCCCTTGTCTGGTCGCTCATATATTTATATCGTTTGTTCAGAAATTGCGAGACAGTGCTTTTAGACACTCCTGCCTTCTGGGCAACATCTTCAATCGTCGGCTTCTTCATCGGTACACTCCTTGTCTTTCATGTACTGCGTTAGTGCAACAAAAGTATATCTTTTTTTTAGTAAATTTACCAGACTTCTATTTATGAAAGCCATTATGATATAAGTTGAACTTCAAAATTGCCTATCGTGCCACTGTATAAAAGGATGGTTCTCCCGGCAGCAAAAGAGGCAGTTCAAGATGTTCTCTTGAACTGCCTCCACGTATACAACTCTATCGAAAAGCTAGGTTCCAGTTGGCCCTAAATACTACTCGGATCAGTGTGCTGGAACAGGCGTTGCAGACTGATCTGGTGTATCGTGCTCGATCAGCGCATGCTTTTCCCATAACCGGCTTTTCCAGCGGGCATACATGATGACAGCACGAGTCCATTCATCAGCAGCAATCGCCAGCCACACACCGGCGAGCCCCATATCCAGCTTGAACACCAGCAGATAACCCAGCGGCAAGCTCATGCAGACCATAGAGATTAGTCCCATAAAAACCGGGAACTTGGCATCTCCAGCAGCACGCAACGAGTTAATAATGACGATATTCGTCGTCCGGCCAGTTTCTAGCAGAATGCTAAGTAAAATGACTTGCGCTCCTAAGCGGATAATTTCAGGGTTCTCTGTAAATAAACCGAGCAAAGGTACACGGAAAAAGATAACCACCGCATCAATAATCACAGTCACGAGTAGCGCCCATTTCACACTGTTCAATACACGTTTATAAGCCGTATCCTTCTCTCTGGCTCCCACGAGCCTTCCCACTACGATAGCCGTTCCCATACCAACGGCCATACTGAACAAATAAATATAGCTCGAAATATTATTGGCATATTGACGTGTCGCCATCGCTTCTGCGCCCAGATAGGTCACATACAGTGTGAATATGAGCTGACACGACTGATACATGATAGACTCCAGCGCGGATGGTACACCAATACGCAATATTTTAGAGATAAACTTTTTGGACAAGTGAACGTAATATTTCCACTCGACACGAACCTCAGTGACCCGGTACATCAGCCAGAAGAAGATCAAGAGACAAATAAAGCGGCTACCTACTGTAGAAATAGCAGCACCTTCTACACCGAGTGCTGGCATTCCCCAATGCCCCAAAATCAAAACATAGTTGCCGACCACGTGGATCACGTTCATAAAAACCGATACATACATCGTTTCTTTGGTAAAACCGTGCGTACGAATGGTCGCCGCCAGCGCGTTAATCAATGCCTGAAGGAAAATAGCCCCCCCGACGATGCTCATATAGGATTCCGCATACGTAAGAATGTCCCCCTGGACATTCAACCATTGCAACATATGCGTACCAAACACAAGAAAAATTACGCTTAGCAAAAGACCTACCATCAAATTCAACGTAATGGCCGTACCTGTAACCTGGGCCGCTTCGACTAGTTTCTTAGAACCGATATATTGAGCTACGACGATAGCAGCGCCGTTGCCGATAACCTCCAGTACAAGGATAGCGATTGAAATAATTTGGTTGGACGCGCCCACACCCGACACTGCATTATCAGATACAGAGCTGAGCATGAATGTATCGACGCTTCCCATTAACATAAACAGGAATAATTCAAGGAAAATAGGCCATGTCAAACGGAACAAATTCAGTTCCTTGGCTTCGGACAATACCGAACCATTTTTTAGTGCTCTGGTTGTCATTCATTCACCTTTCTTCATAGATTTATTTAACGATCAAAAGGTATGTTAGCATAGTCATTCTGAAAATACATCCCGTTTACGTAAAATGGTTTGCAAAATGCGTAAGAATTCATTTATCACCCTCTTTATAATTGATTATCGAACTTTATTGAAACAGGATATTACAAGAATATACCGGCAAATCTGGGCTTATCGACGCAATTATGAGCTAAAGAGTATAATAGAATACGAGCCTGTGAGCATTGCCGCTGACAGGTTGTGAAAATTGTTGTACGCTTCCTAAGCATAATTCACGAATTAAAGAGGGAATATATAGGACATTCATAGGGTTAAAAGGTAATAAAGGAGGCTTTTACAGATGACTCAATCATTTCAAGCCCTTGTCGTCGATCAGACGCAGGACGGTGAAGTTCAAGCAGAGGTGCGTTCTCTGGAAGCTAGCAGTTTACCTGCTGGAGAAGTATTGATTCGTGTCGCTTATTCCAGCATCAACTATAAAGATGGGCTTGCTGCCCGCAAGGATGGCAATATCGTCAAATCCTATCCGTTCGTACCAGGCATAGATTGCTCGGGAACCGTCGTCTCTTCGGAGGATAGCCGCTTTAGCGAAGGACAAGCGGTGCTCGTTTCCGGATACGGGCTGGGTGTGTCTCAATTCGGAGGATTCAGCCAATATGCACGCGTGCCTGCGGACTGGGTGGTTCCACTTCCAGACGGACTCACGCCGAGAGAGGCGATGATTTTCGGGACAGCCGGATTCACCGCGGCCCTGTCGTTATATCGGCTGGAGCAAAACGGCGTTACTCCGGAGCAGGGGAAGGTACTTGTCACCGGAGCGACGGGCGGCGTAGGCGGGGCAGCTATTGCCTTGCTGAACAAGAGAGGCTATCATGTCGTAGCCAGCAGTGGCAAGGCCGATGCGCATGATTACCTCAAGGCGCTCGGAGCAGCCGAGGTTATTTCTCGCGAGGAGGTCTACGACGGCGCGGAGAGCATCCGCCCGCTGAGCAAGCAGCTTTGGCAAGCGGCTGTTGATCCTGTAGGGGGAAAGCCGCTCGCTTCGCTGCTCAGCCAGATCGCCTACAACGGCTCCGTTGCCGTGAGCGGCCTGACGGCAGGAACCAAGCTGCCTACGACGGTGCTGCCGTTTATTTTGCGCGGCGTAAGTCTGCTGGGCATAGACTCTGTCTTCTGCCCATACGACACCCGTGTAGCGATCTGGAAGCGACTTGGCAGCGAATGGAAGCCGGAACAGCTAGAGCAGCTCGTTGAGCGCGAAGTCGGATTGGCCGACCTGCCCAGCGCGCTCGAAGACATCCTTGCAGCCCGCTCGCAAGGAAGAACGCTTGTACGACTGGCTGACTAAGCAGAAAGATATCGGCAATCTATCTGTTAACCTGGTTTTGCGTGAGGAAATATTCATTCCGTAGGGTCTAGCTTTGCAAAACATAAGAAGCTTGTAAATCTGAACTTTTGAGATTTACAGGCTTCTTTTTTCGTGTGATACATTTGAAGAAAAACAAAATATATCGAATCAGACGGTTTACTTTTCGCAACCAAATGAACCTTATGAGGGCCTCAGTTGTTATATAGATAAACTGCACAAGAAAGGAGAGCACATCATTGGAGAGTAATCGAGAGTTGTTTGATTTGTATCAACGAGATGTATACCGAACCTGCTACTACATGGTACATAACGCATCGGATGCAGAGGATTTAACGCAGGAAGTGTTTATCACCCTGTTTCGCAGCAATCGTGAACAGATCGAACAACTAAAAGCCTGGATTATGAAAATTACGGTCAATCATTGTCTGAATTACCTTAAACGCCGGAAAAGCCTGCATTTGAAAGTATCGGCTAATCCCTATTTATTTAGCGGGGCGGAAGGTAAGCCTGTAGACAAGCTGGTGGAAGAACGCGAATCGACAGAAGAATGGATCGTTTATATGAATCGCCTTCCAGCCAAAATCCGCGCTGTGCTGACCCTCCGCTATATGCATGATTTCACACTGGCAGAAATATCAAAACTGCTGGAAATTCCGCTGGGAACCGTCAAATCGAGGACTCATAAAGGGCTAAAGTTATTGGAGCAAATACTGCGGGATGCAGGTGTAGAAATTCCCGAGATGGAAGGAGAGAACTATGAACAACGTAGAAAAGGCATTGAAGCGCAAGTTAAATAATGATTCGGAAATGGCCTATCCTGACTTCGATGAGATGTGGAACCGGATGGAACAGACAGGGCATACTGCCCCTACGCTAACCGACACTTTCGATTCATTCACTCCGCACCGACATAGAAATTGGCGCAAAATAGCTATCGCCGCCTCTCTGAGTGCGCTTCTCGTTGCCGTTCCCGTCTATGCCGCCATCCATTATAATTGGGGCAATCTGCTGCACGGAAGAAGCGGCATTCAGACGGCACTAAATCAAGACCTTGGACAGCCCTTGGAGCAATCCGTAACCAGAGACGGAGTGAAGCTGACGCTGCATACCGCTATTGTCGATGAGAACCGGACCGTGATTCTGTACAGCTTGGAGGTCGGAAAACGGGCAGAGAACGAGTTTTGGAATGTCAAAGGCGTATCGCTAAAAGGTGCTGCGGGGGAAAGCAGTGCAGGGGAATATAACTTTCAGCAATGGGACCCGAAAAATCAACGGTACAACGGGTACTTTGAAAGTGACTGGACACCGCAGCAAGAAACAGAGAACGTGCGGCTGACCGTAGATCATATGGAGCTCACCAGCGTTCAGGAACTGGAATTGCCGCTCGATATCACATCGCCTCAGATGCAGACATTCAAGCTGGATCGTAACGGCTTACAAGATATGAAGGTACAGGTATTTCAACAAGGGAAGGATAAGCTGATGCTGTCCTCGGCAATCACCTTCGATTCATCGATACCCAAGAGATGGGATAATCCGCAAATCGTTGCTTACAAAGGCAACAAGCCTGTGATGTCGCAGCCTGGGGGGACTTTTGGCAAACCCGGAGATAACGGGGAGTATACAGCACAGCAGTATTTTTCTAAAGCAGATATACCAGAAGGACAGACTGCTTTCAAACTGCAATATGCGCAAACTGAGAAAAGTACACATGAACCCATAAACTTTGATCTACAGCTAAGCAAGAAGAAAATGGAAAGCGGGACGATTAAAAGTGTGCTGAATACCCCGTTGGAGAACGGCAATCCGAATTTTACATTAGAACAAATGATTGTCACACCTACACAAATCCGTGTCACGATCAGAAGCGAAAAGAAATTCGCCATGTTACCTTATCAAAAGTACTTTCTTTCTGTGAACGGCACAACGTTAGAGGGTAGCCGTTGGTCTTCACCTGATCAGGAGCACGATCTGAATACGATCCGTTTTGAACGACCGTCCCATCTTGTGATTACCAAGGACACTCCTATTACTTTTACAGGCAAATATAAAGTCACGATCCATTCGGATGACAAAACACCACAGCTTTTAACTGATATATCTGACCAGAAGCAGACACTAACCACGCAAATAGGTGGCTATCCTGTGAAGTGGACTTACTACAAACAAGGGGCAGATTTGTTTGTGGAAACAGAGAGCGAAGATGCTCGGTTTGGAGGGATTAACCAGACGCATATTGGCCTGGGTAAAGAACGGATCATTGGCAAGCCGATCACAGCCAATTTTGCCGGAGACGGCAATAACAAGGCAGTGGATGTCTACAAGAATTTCAAAGGGAAGGAAGCTTCTATCTATATGTTCTACTATACAACGGACGACCCGGAAGCAGAGACAACCGTACCCTTGCAGCCCATGACAAGCAACAGTGAAGCATCTAAATAGCAATGCTATAAAAAGAGGGCCCTCTATACCTGTGTGAACCGTGGTATAGGGACCCCTCTTTATTTTCCTAGTAAGGCACAGTCTGCCTGGAACGATTGACTCCTACCCTACTTCACAGAACCTTGCGTAACGCCATTGATAATCCATTTTTGTGCAATCAGATAGACGATAATCATCGGCAGCAAGGCCATCAGATACGAGGCAAAGGCCAAATTAAAGTCGGTATTGAACTGCCCCTGAAATACATACTGGACGAGCGGTAGCGTATACTGCTCCGCATCGCTAATAATAATGAGCGGCAGCAGGAAGTCGTTATAGGTGGACAGACAAGTGAGAATCCCCACCGTAGCACTAATCGGCGCCATCAGCGGGAATATAATGCGCCAAAATGTCCCCCATGTCGTCGCACCATCTACCGTAGCTGCCTCTTCCAATGCCACCGGTATGGAGCGAATATAACCGACATACACGAAGACATTAAACGCCAAACCATACACCGTATGCAGCACAATGAGACCCAACAGATTAGTCATATGAAGGCCCGAGGCCAGTTTTACAATCGGCAACATGATGATGGGGAACGGTATAAACATGGCGCTCACAAAATAAAAATATAATCCCTTAAAAAAGCGTCGCTGCATATTACGGGCAATCGCATAAGCGACCATCGAATTGGTTAGCAAAGTGAGTATGACCGTCGATGTCGTGACCATCACACTGTTCTGAAAAGCGCTGAAGAAATTGGTCATTTCCACTGCACGACTAAAATTTTCCCAATGCAGTTCGGTCGGAAAGGCAAAGGCAGAATGTGCCATCTGCTCGGGATTTTTAAGGGCTATCGTCACCGTCATATAGAGAGGAAACAGAATAAATATTGTCCCCAATGCTACCAGAAGCAGTACAGGCCAGTTCGTACGTCTGCTTGTTTTCATCAGTTATCCATCTCCCTTCTCTGGAGGAATCGCAGCTGTAAGATGGAAATGATCGCGATCACAATAAAGTAAATAACAGAGTTAGCCGACTGATAAGCAAATTCTCCGCCTCTGAAGCCCCCGGTGTATATCAGGTGGGATATCGACTGCGTGGCCCGTCCCGGCCCACCATTCGTCAAAGCCACGATCTGATCGAACACCATCAGGGAATTTTTCATCGCCAATACCATATTGATCGTAAAAAACGGTGCAATTAATGGAAAGGTAATGCTCCAGAATTCGCGCCATTTACCCGCACCGTCCAAATTGGACGCCTCATACAGACTTGTCGGAATGGTTTGCAGCCCAGCCAGATAGAGAATCGTATTAAAGGCAATCCCCTGCCATACGGCTACGATGACCACTCCTACCCAAGCCAACTGCTCACTGCCTAAGATGTTTGTCGATAATGAACTGATGCCTAAGTTCTGTCCCCAGATCGTAAATACATTCGAGAACAGGTAATTGAATATGTAACCTACGATCAACACGCTCAAAATATTAGGTAAGAAATAAATCCCGCGAAAGAAATTACGGAAACGTATTTTAGCGTTCAGCCCCATGGCAATCAGCAAGCTGAGAATATTAATCGCAATGGTAACCACAATCGCAAATTTGAAAGTAAACCAGTAAGCATTGCCCACATTGTCGTCTTGAAACAAATTAATATAGTTCTTAAACCCGACAAAGTGGTACTGATGACCAAAGCCGTTCCAGTTCGTGAGTGAATAATAAAATCCCTGCAAAGCAGGCAAGGTCAAAAATACAAAAAACAATAGCTCCGCCGGCACCGTCATCCAGTAAAAAGTCGTTAGTCGCTTATTCATGTCTCCTCCTCCTCTCTTATCGGCGGTTAGCTACCTTATTCCACTCCCGGTCGAGCTTGGCTAGATAGGCATCGATGTCTCCGTTTTGCAGGAAAGCCTGCACAATAGAATTCAATTGGACCGCTTTGGGAATATAATGATCGGCAAAATCAATGACACGGCCTGATTTAAAATACGGCAATAGCTCCGCCACACTTGGATCATCCTGCGTGACTCCCTTCACCGCCGAAAACAGCGTTTGCTCTGTAATGTATTGCTTGCTATTCTCTGGCTTCAACAAAAAGGCAATGAACTCCTCGGCCTCCTTTTTATGCGGAGTGCTCTCCGATACGGCTAATAGCGTATCTATACCAGACACCAGCTTGACCGCCTTTGCGTCATTCCCTGTCGGTAATGGGAAAAAACCAAGCTCCACTTTCGGGTTGGCTTTGCGAATCTCAGAAATGGCCCACGAGCCCTGAATGTACATCAATCCCTGCCCGTTAGCGAAGGCACGATTGCCGTCGGCATAGTTTTTGCCAAAATTATCATTATGCCCGTATTTCAATAGCTCCAGCTGCTTTTCAGCAACCTCGCGATACTTGTCCTGAAAGGTGACCTGATTTTCACGCCGTTGCAGAAAAAAATCAATGCCCACCAGATTCGGGCCCAGCGCATTAAAGGGGAGGTTCGTTTGCCAATCATCTTTATATGTAAAATAGAAAGGAATTTTGCCAGCAGCCTTGATCTTTTGCGCTGTTGCAATCAGCTCATCCCACGTTTTGGGCACCTGTAATCCCATTTCTTTAAAAAGCGTTTTGTTATACATCACACCATTCGCATTCGCAGCATAAGGAATTCCATACACAGGATCGACCCCGGTCACATCCTTAAGCATCTTGAGGTAAATCGGATCAATCGTACGTGGCAATTCTGTATTCGCCAGATCCGTAAAAATACCGCTTTGTGCCAAAATGGAGTAGGTATCGGTGGCCCCAAGCCCCACAATGTCAGGTACATCGTTTTTGACAACCCGTGTCAATAACACGGTCTCTGCCTCTGGCGGGTTGACCTGTGTCACTTCAATACCGGGATGTTCCTGATTGAATTGAGAGATTAGCTTATCGAATGAACCCTTGGCCTCCGGCTTGTTTTGAAAGAATTCAATTTTCACCTTACCTGAATCATCGCCCTTGTTGCATGCGCTCACAAAAACAGCCAACAAAAGGATCGCCGCCAGTGTAGACAGCTTTTTGGCCCAACTCCACATGCTCATACCTCCTTTTCCCCTATGTCAATCTATGCAGGACTAAACAATTAATACCCGTCCCTTATGGAAAAGAAACGATACACCGTGTTTGGCGGTTATATAGTAAAAGGGTACTCATCTTCGCTCTTGTTTTTCTGTTTTGTTCAGGTATTGGGTTATTGAATGGGAGTACAACATATACTGCCTTGGGATTCCATGTAAGCGGAACCAGCTTGAAGGATGCTAATGAAAATACCTTGAGTCTCAGGAGGAATTAGTATGTTAAAAAAGATCCAACCGGCCTTCAAACGGTCGATTGGATCTTTTCTTACTTTTATTATGTTCAGGTTAGGGAATAACATGACATATCTTAGCGAATTAGAAGAGCAGCGTCCCAATCCGGATTTTCATTTCCTATCAATGAAGCCAACACCAAGGCAACTCCAGCACTTCCATTCAGAAAGCCAGCCTCATCTACTTCTGCTAGTCTCCCATCCAATAGGCTATGATCATAAAAGCCAAACGCCGAATTAGTATCGAACATATCCAGCACTTCTTCTAGTAGCCTGTCTCGCATCATACCTAACTGCTCATGGCCCGTATCTGAATACATACGCTGGATCAGATGCAACAATCCCCCAATACCATGACACAATGTCGCAGAAGATAGTCCTCCTTTACGATAGAGCCTTTTTTCTATATCCAAGTATGCACGTAGTCCCGTTTCGATCCAATCTTTATTTTGAAGAGCTTGTCCCGCCAGCCAGATCGAACGTGCAATGCCTGGTACGCCATAACACCAGGAATCACGATAATACTGCGTGCTTTCAGGCTGCAGACGGTTATCCACCCATTCCTCAAGGGAAACACGCCCAGGCCAAATCACGCCCTCAGTATCCTGAACACGCCAATGATGTATAAATTGTGACAGTCTGTTGATATCGCCCACTAAAGGGAGGGAGTCGGCTCCATTAAGAGCAGACAGGCTCAGAAAAGCTAATGGACCCGCGATACCATGCGAAAGCCCTAAATTAAAATTTCCCTGCGGATATTGTTTCTTTTCATTCTCTTGAAATTGATTCTCCGTGGTAATATACCATCCAGGTACAGGATGTCCATTCCAAGTACGGTCGCTGCACATTATCTGAAACAATTCAATCGTCTGGTTCCATATGGTATGCATAGTCGGGCGGTCAGAAAATAACATGGCGATGCGTCCGATCCCTGTAAAGCCTGATATGGCGTCATACTGGCTCATTTGTAATTGTCCTCTTCCCCATTCCTCCCGACATAGGGCCAAGCTATGTAAAGCAGCCTCTTCGAACCAGGAGGCAAGGGAATCAAGCATTCCTTGATAACGTGTGCCCTTCCTGGATAAAGAGTAAATAGCCAGCAAAATACCTGATAATCCACTATACAGGGATAAGTCATGGACACCCTTTTGCTCCACGATCATACGAATTCGCTCTAAATATTGGTGTCCTACAATATCCCAACCATCCTCAGGGTATAGTCGATCCAACTGACCCATTAACAAACAGATGCCCGTGAACCCACTTCCCAAACTTCCATCTGACCAACGGTCCATCTTCATCCCATCAGCCTCTATCGGGGGCGTTTTTTTCATATACATACGCACTTGATCGGGGTCTTTGTAACGATTGGAAATCTCTTGTAAGATTACAGTTACTTTATCCTTCATATCCAAATTAATGGGTATCCATTTATCACAAATATATGAAGTCGTCGTCATCCTAGCACCCTCCCTCCGCTTTCAATTAAGGAAGCTTCTTCATCGAATGAGCTGGCCTGAATGTTGTACATCTCTGCGTATAGCCCATTGAGTAACATCAGCTCCTTATGTGTTCCCTGCTCCACAATTAAACCATTGTCCATTACCACAATTTTATGTGCCAGACGTGCTGATGAAATCCGATGAGTAATAAAAATACCAATGCTATCCTTCATCAACTCCAAAAATAATACCAACAAATCCTGTTCTGCCACAGGATCCAAGAAGGAACTTGGCTCATCCAAAATATACACATCTGCTTTACGCAGGAAAGCCCGTGCGATTGCTATTCGCTGCCATTGGCCTCCTGAGAGTTGGTAGCCATCCTCAAACCATTTACCAAGCTGTGTGTCCAAACCTTGTGGAAGTTTGGCTATAATCTGGTCTATAGCTGCGCACTGGGCTGCATGGATGAGCTCCTCATCCTGCTTCATAAGCCCTAATGATCCAAACCCAATGTTATGACGTGCTGACATTTCATAATGCATGAAATCTTGAAACACGACTCCAATTTTGTCTTGAACCTGCTGCAGATCATAATCCTGAACGGGACGGTCGTTAATTTTAATGACGCCACTATAATCAGAATAAAGCTGCATCAGGATCTTCATAAGCGTCGATTTTCCTGATCCATTTTTCCCTACAATGGCTATCGTTTGTCCTTTAGTCATTGTTAAATGCATGTCCTGAATAGAAGCCTTCGATTGACCCGGGTACGTAAAGGAAACCCCTTCAATTGAAATTTGTTCAATGCAAAATCCGGTGCTGCTCTTTGGGTGATCCAGAAGTGCCTGTTCCTTTTGACGCCGAATGGGGTCCGATGTAGGCAACTGTAGAAATACAAATAACTGCTCCATATACAAATTATTTTGTGAAAATTGAACAATACCTTGGATTAGTGCCTGCATTTGACTTTGGGTTAGCATAATCGCTTGAATATAACCATATAAGTTCCCTATTAATATTTTTTTCACAAAGGTTTCCTGGATTGCCATCCATACTATCCATAACAGAACAGAAAGTTCAAGCAAACTGTACAGGAAAGTAATTCTAACTCTTTTGCCCAATATACGCCTGTCTTCTACAAAAAATCTTTGCAGTAAATTCTCATATCTTTTTAGTAAATAAGGACCCAAATTAAAAATCTTCACTTCTTTGACCGCACGATCATTTGTAAGCAAATAGGTCATATACCATGACTGTCGATATAACGGGGTACGATTCATATAGATTTCAAACTGTTCTTTGTTTAACTTAAAAATCGAGTAAACCGACACCAGTGAAATCACAAATAGAATAACCACAACCCACCATTTCCATAAGAAAAGTAAAACTGCCGAAGACAGCATGGTAACTAGACTAGATAAAATACCAGCCATTTGTGTATATAATTGGTAAGGTCGATAGGAAGCTTCTTGGGAAGCCCGCTTTAGCTGGTCGTTGATTTGAGAATTTTCATAATCCGCCAGTCCCAAGTAGCCTGATTTTTCTCCAATCATGATATTTAATGACTTGGACAGCACAGATTCAAGGACGCCCTCTACATAACTCTGACTCATCGTAACTAGACTTTTTAAAACGTGAATAAATATAAAGAGACCAAATTGTAGCATAATTATAGAGATATCATGAGGACTAGAAGAAACAATACTATTAAGTAAATTTTGCATGATAACCAAAGTAAGTACGGGCATCACACCTTGAATGATATGCAAAAAAATGCTAGAAAGCATATAGACCTTATTCATGTTAAATACTAAGGCAAAAAGCTTAAGCCCTTGACGTACAGACTTCCATATGGAAGAAGTCCTCCGATCTGTACTTTTTTGTACGCTACTCATTAGCGATTCCCCCGATATTGAACCAGGCTGTTCATAGCATGTCTGGCCATGATCATTATTTTGCGCTCCCGATCCCTGTCAATTCCAATTAATCGGTTCAAATGCATATGGATCACACTGTATATAATATCCTCTCTTGTATTGGTAGCCCCCCCCTCCCGTTCCTGCTCATGGAGTATATAATTATATTGCTCTACTGCTTCTTTTCTTGCATAAAAAATATTTTCTATGGATTCGCGACTGGATGCAGTCGAAGCTGTCATTTCCTGATCCGATCCCATCCATTGTAAAAAGAACTTCCGTTCCCTGCGAAAGTCTTTCAAATAGTCTTTGAGGTCAAATTGACGATTTAAGAATTGAAACGCACTTTCCTCATAGTAACCAAACTGGTAGAGAAGATTGATCACACTTAAAATAGCTATAACGTCCTTCTGTAAAGAAGTCTGGTTGAATCTAATGAGACGTACCAATTTGGCTGTCACTTCACTGTCACAAGAAAACATTCGTTCTGCCCACATCATGAGCTTCTTTCCACCGTAACGCTCTACTTCTGGCTCATAGGTATCGATTACAACTCTGGATATCATGCCTTCATTTAAAAGCATCTCTGTCCATTGATGAAACACGGGAAGAAACAAGTTTCCCTCCTGAAACTCCGGTAGCTTAAACCGGACACGAATATGTTTATCTGGATCAGCGTATCGGATAAAGTACCCCTGAAGGATGTTACCGTCCTCTTGATGCTTCCGCACAAATTCATCCCAATAACCACCAATAAACTCATCTTGGCGACTGTTCATACCATATAATTTGGCATAGAACCAAGGACCACCAGGAAGATAAGTACAGGTTGCCTCTGAGGAAAGGCGACTTGTATCCTCATGCCTTCTATCTAGTGTGGCAGCAACTTCCTCCTCAAAATGGTTCGTTGCTACAGCCTGTTTACGTATAAATGGAAATACAAATTCAGCCGCCAAGCGTCCACTGTTACGAGAGACTGGCGTTTCACCGACTTCACCTATGTGTTCGATTAAAGTAACTTTTCCTTTGGATTGAAGATCTCTACAAACCTGTTCAACATGCAATGGATGATTCATATCCAACAGGATTCGATTATCTAATTCAATCATATATACATAACGTGGCAGATTCCATTCTTTTTGGAATTTATACACTGAATTTTCCAAATCAATCATATTCTTGGATGGGCTAGTTGCCGCATCCCATGTCATTCTCCATGTAGCCGGATTGAGAATGACATGCTTATATCTTAGACGTGGGGTAAAAGGAGCATGGGTGGCGAATCCCCACTCCATAGATGACCAATGGCGATAACCATCCTCACTGACCTCCAAAAGAAAACGATGTATGTTAGGAGTCAATTCAGCATTGAGCATATGTCCAGCCCTAGCAATGACCTCACGATTGCGACTTATCGACTTCAAATAAAAATGATCATTACGTACCCCAACAGCAAGGTCTGAAACATGTATCTGTTGTTCCTTTGGCAGGGTATGATTGGTTCCTATTGCGATTTCATAGGGGCGAGTCTGCTTCGTTAATACTACGTTTGCCGATCTTCCCGAACTGGGTAAATACGATATTTCGGCTAACAGCTTTTCAGGCTGTAACCGTTGCTCTTCCGATTGAATGCTGGAGAACATATCAGTAAAAGGCTCGTCAAACAAATCCAGAAATCTCCCGAACGTCTTTCCCGCCCCGTCTGACCCCTGATTAGGTGCCAGAAGTAAAGTATACTCGCCACGATCTACAGCCTGCTGATCAGGGGCGACCAACTGAAAAAACAATTCCATAGAAGGTGCTGCCAACCATTTGCCTGATTTCTGCCCTTTTAACATTGCGTCTATCATGGCATCTGTAAGTACCACTTCATGTTTTCCTTCATGGATGCAAGATACGAACCATTGAAATAAAAGCTTCTCCTGATGTGATCTCGACTGGGACGGTGACATGTTTTGAAGCCGTGTTCGGTTACTCAATGGATGTTTGTAGCCTGCCGGAGCACCCATCCCTGTATCCTCATCAAGAAGCTCCAGCAAAGGGACCTCCCGATATGGACCATACTTCTCCAAAAATTCCACACAAAATTCATCCAAAGGTCTATTCTCTCGCGACGAAAGCTTAGTTAGTAATTCGGCAACACATTCAACATCCTTACGGATACATTGGGGAAGAACAACTCCTCGATCCTCCAGGGAAAGGTCGATTTGCAAGCTTGATTTTGCACTGAACATTTTGCCCATCTTTCGTCTTAAATGCTCCAACGAATCTTCCCCTTGGCCTATAGGGAGACGATTATATTTATTAATAGTATCCGCGATGTTATTAAAATTCTCTTTTAACTCATCAATACCCGTTACTAATTTCAAGACGGATCGTATATGGTCCAGCGGTTCGGTAGTAGTGGTAGGAGGAATAAGCTCAGATATCAAAAACTCTTGCTCAAATAGCTGCCATACATAACGGTCAATTGTCTCTATATCAGCTCTTTCAAATGTCTTATGTAGATGGTTGACCAGTTCCTGATAAGGTATGAGGGTCGAACTTGCTTCCATCACACAATCAAATACCTGAGTCGCACGAACGGACACACTCTGATCTTCTCCACCGACTATACTGCCGCATCTTGTCGTGTAGGGGATTTTAGCCCGGTTACCCTGACGATAAATTAATGTATTACGCTGAACCCGCAGCTGGCGGACAACCTCCTTACTGCTTGTGACCATTTCAACGGCTTTCATTAGCCATTCCATGTCCGGTCTTGCACGCTTTCGATACATATCTGGCTCTTGTAAAATGAGCTGAGACTGCTCTCCGAATTTCCCGTAAGTGACTCCAGATAACAATCCGAACGGCGTAGGTCGTGTAGCCATTCTAGTGATATAACGCATAAAGGATTTGATAACTTGTTCCTGTTTGCGCGGATTGTCCTGATCGCTGATATGTACTAAAGATTCAAGCAGAGTAGGGCTGGAGGCAGCTAACGCTTCACGAATAAATGGATTACGAGATAATTCCGTAAGACGATTTATTGCAACTTGTCTGATTCCTTCAGTCTCTCCGACATTGGTTAGAAAGCATTTTCCGAACTCTTCCATAGGTAGCACAGGAGTACGAAGCATAAAAAAATCCAAGGTTTTATAAAGATGCTCTTCCATTCCCATTAAACCTCCGTTCTAAGCCAAACGTTTAAATTGTTTTCTTTTGCCAACGAACAAAGCTAATAGTCGAACAAATCAATATAATCACGATTAGACACATCCAAAATCTGGTAGATCCATCTACTCTTAAAGCAAGCATAATTTGCTGGAAAGGATCTATTAACATCACAAGTGGCTTGTAAAATGGGTAGATAAACATAGATATAAATAAAATAGAAATAAACGAGAATAAAGGTCTGGATATGAACAAACACACTGCACTACTTAGCATGAGCTTTGCCAGGCAAACCAACGTTAATACCAAATAAAACACAAGTGTATATGACATAGCATCTAATGAGGTGGAAGCCTCTGCTGAGCCGTATTTAAAAAAGGTTAAGCTGCGGGGAAAAATAGTCCAACCAGCCAGTATGCCTATGAGCAAGGCTGTACCCGTAAAAACGATCGTCGTGACCGATAATGCGAACAGTTTTCCAAGCCAAAATTGAAAGCGACGGTATGGACGCAGTACATATAAACGATACGCCCCGGAGTGAATATCCCCGCTTAACTGATCCACATACAAAATAGGCAACAATGCCAGGATCAGAAATAGGGAAATTTCACTCATCATAAGCCACGGCAAGTTCAGATTATTAACAGTGGCAATCCCTTCGCCAAAGCGGAATTTCATTGTTCCACTAATTTTAAGACTGACAATATTCGCAATAACCATCAATAGAAAAATTGTATATAATAAAAGAGTAGATCTTCGATTCCATATTCGTTCCATTTCACTTCGCCAAATTCCTAGCATAAGAAAAATCCTCCTAATACAAATAATCATCCTTGGTAAAACGACGATATGCTCCCCATGTAAAAAGGATTAGATATAAAATAACAACGGTGGCAATCGCCCCATTTGCAGACAGGTTTCCGGATAAGGATGTCTTCAATCCTCTATACTGCATATAAGGAATAAATAAAAAGACTATAAGATCATGTATGTAGGGAATATGAGAAAATAGAGATGCTAATTTAAGATATAAGCCATCGAACAGCAAGGAGAACAGATTATAGGTCGTACAAATACCAATTGCATGGGTTACACTCTTGCTACACATGGCAATATAGGAATACAGACAGCCAATAGCCATAAGTGAGACAAAAGCCTTTGCATAATATTGAAATACATACATTATAAGCTCTCCATATTGCCTTGTTTCGCCTTCAGAATAGGGAAATCGCCATACTCCGACACCCCAAAGAGACAGACCCAATATAAGTAAGAGTAATAGAACAGAAACCTGTAAAACCAATAGCTTGCTCCAGAAAATCTGTCCCCGAGTAAAACGCCGCATGAAGATTAGACGCAACTGTCCACCCCGAAATTGCTCCGTATATAGAGTCGCTACTAATGCAGCTACAGCAATATTGCATATTAAAAACAAATTTTCTTGCAGGCCTATAATGACAAAGACTTTGGACAACACTTCTACCGAAGTCTTGAGATACAAAAAATAGCTGGCTGTGGAATAAGCGAGTACAGGGGTACATAAAATCAGAAGCCAGAACCATTTTCTGCTATACAATCTCTCGAACTCACTGTAAATGAGTGTCTTCATAATCCCATTAGCTCCATAAAAGCATCCTCTAGCCGTTGACCTTCCTCAACCAATTGATCTGCGGGTCCCTTCCAAACTAGCGTTCCTTCTTTAATCACAATTAATTCGTCACACATTTGCTGCAACTCATCCAGCAGATGGCTGGAGATAAAAAATGCATAATTTTCTGAATTTCGCAAACGAAGGATAATATCTCTCAACTCCCTCATTCCCATAGGATCGAGACCATTGGAAGGCTCATCGAGCAGCAGTAGCTCCGGGTTACCCAGCATAGATTGGGCAATGCCCAAGCGTTGCTTCATGCCCAAAGAATAAGTTTTCACCCTGTCGTCTCCACGCAAATCCAGGCCTACTCTTTCTAACAATTCCTCTATATGCTTTTCCCGATCGGAAGATTTAATATTCGGATGCAACCGAGACAAATTACGCAGCACCTGTTTACCCGTCATATAATCAAAAAAGACCGGGGACTCAATGATAGCGCCTACTTTGGAGAGCGCCTTTTCCCGATCCGCCTGTACGTCATATGAAGCTATTCTTACAGAGCCACTGGTTGAATGCATTAACCCCGTCATGATCCGCATCATTGTTGTTTTCCCGGCTCCATTCGGTCCAATGAAACCATATATTTTCCCCTTTTCAAGCTCGAAGGAAATGTCACTTAATAAAGCCCGTTTCCCCATTTTTTTGGATACTTTTTCAACTTTCAATAAGACATCCGACATTACACTTTCCCTCCATTACTAAATCCAAATATAAGGATGCCTCTGATATTCACAACCAGGAAACCAAAGGTTTTCTCAAAGAAGAAGAAGGGACTTCAATGTCCCTCCTCCTTTGCTAAATTAAATAGTTATCCAATATAAAGGTTTTGCAAGTTGCAAAACAACTAAAATTTATTAACAAAGTGTTCCTAAATTACTGAAGCAAGGTGAACATGTCTCAACACAAGTTTGGGATGTATTACCGCCACCACAGCCGATAGAGCAATTCCAAATACTCCAAATTTTAGGCTCTACAGAACCTTGAGATTTGTTTACTTGAACGTCCAGATCAAATAAGTTTTCAGCCATTGCATTCCCCCCTTTCATTTAGATATACCATCAGCCTTCAGCGAGGTTCATGTTTACCCCGCCAAAGCCTTCCTTCTCGCAATAGAAGAGAAGGATTTTATATGAACAACACCCCGACCAGATCGTCACCTACTCGAAATATTGCCATATATCACGTAGACAACCGTATGTATGATCTTTGTTGATAACAAACACTTCATCTAACAATGATTTATATCTTCCTTACAAATAAAAGAATATCACATGTTGCAAAATGTAAATCTATTACTTTATATGTAAACATACATAACAAAAAATCATTAATACCAATTTATTTTAATATATGGTTATTCTATTTCCACTCTCTCATTCTCTTTACCATACAAAAAAGGGGACTGATCCCATAACGTGAGACACATCAAGACACCTTCAAGAGAATCAAGCCATGTCGTAAGATATGGAGATAACCTTGGAGGTGTTTTTACGTTGGCAACGAGAGTGAGTTATCCCTTAGAAATAAAGATGAAAGCGATTGAAATGAGATTGGCAAGAGTTCCGGTAAGAGGGGTTATGAAGCAACTGGGAATACGGAATAAGACACAGCTAGAAACATGGATGAGGTGGTATCGAAAAGGCGAAGTGCATCGTCTGGAGCAGCCTGTAGGTAAACAATACAGCTACAGAAAAGGTCCGGAACACTCTTCGGAGCTTGAAAAAGTAAAGGAGAATCGGTTCCTGAAGCAGCAATTGGACCTGCTAAAAAAGTACAAGGAACTGGAAAGGAGGTGGAACCAGAAGTCGCCGTGGCCTGGATCGAATCCATTCGAGACGAAGTGACGGTGTCTGAGGCTTGTACATGGCTCGGGATCGCAAGAGCGACCTACTACCGCTGGAAAGCAACTATGGAGACAAAGCGCACAGATGCTACGGTGGAGAAAATCCGGGAGCTTTGCATCCATCATAAGTTTCGGTATGGTTACCGGAAAATCACCGCACTCCTTCGGGCAGAGCAAAGAATGAATCACAAACGAGTTCAGCGGATGATGCAGCGTGAGGGGCTACAGTGCCGCGTGAGAATGAAGAAACGAAAGGTCACTGGGCAGCCTGCAGCCTGCTTATCCAGCAGAAAATCTGCTGAAGCGGCAATTCCTTGCAGAGGCGCCCCTGCAAAAGCTCGTTACGGACATCACCTATTTACCGTTTGGCGGAAAGATGTTCTACTTCTCTAGCATTCATGCCCGCTTGTAGGATGCATCAACCCTATCATCATGCGCATCAACGTCGTTTTCCCTACTCCATTCGGACCAATAAAACCATATATCTTTCCTTTGTCAAGCTGAAAGGAAGAATCGTGAGTTACTTGACGCTTCCCAATCACTTTAGTGATTTGCTGAACCTCCATAACAACATTAGGCATTCTTTTTCTCCTTCCAAATCTATCATAATTGAGGGGAAGGATGGGACTAAAAAGACCCCTTCCTTCCATTTTTCACTCTAATTCGATTAGGATTCGAGTTCAAATTCCATGGTTACACTGTTCAACACAATGCTCCAATATTAGAAAAACATTTTACACCTGCTGTTTCAGCACAAGTGTTGGCTGTTCCGCCGCACATTCCGGTGCATTGCCACGCCAAACTTGTTACTTGAGGTTCTACTGAACCTTTAGACTTGTTAATTTGTACATCCAAATCAAAAATATTGTTTTCCATTTTTCCCAAACTCCTCTCGATATTCATCTTTAATAATAAATACAATAATTTTGTGTAATCTAGGAAGCTAATTTATATGAAAGATATCTCAACAGATCGTCACCTATTGAAGCATCCCCATATGACATTTTCTTTATATGGTTAGACACTTTATTCAGGCATTATGCCGAAAAAAATCCTGCAAATGACTAATCAAAACTCCTTGTATCGAGTAAAAAGAAATATATATACTAATACATAATTATATATAGTTAAATTATGTATTATTTAAAACCTATTTGGTAACTAATTTTTTATGAATTCAAGATTGGAAGATATACTTCAATATTCAAGATGCATAAAAGGCCTTGATCCAACTTTGATGCGTGTCCTAAAAGTACACGAAAACGACTTTGGGAGTAAGATATAGCGAAGTCCGCTTTACAACCTGGCAACAAGCAAGTCTAGTAAGGGATTATAAATACCTATTGTAGATGGATCCTTTCTTGATGGACGAAATCATTTCATACCGAGTACTCGCTCGGTCGCGGTCTTGAAGCTCAAATGAGCCTTAAATTTCATTCACTTGAACGTCCAGATCAAATAAGTTTTAGAACCACACCCTGACCAGATCGTTATTCAAGTAATTTCCATATATGACAATACGGAAAATCTTATGTATGATCTTAGTTGACATTATAAAAATTTATCTAACAGTGATTATTTCCTTCTTACAAATAAAACAATATCACATGTTTCAAAATGTAAATCTATTACTTTATATGTAAACATACATAACAAAAAATAATTAACACCAATTTATTTTAATGTATGGTTATTCCGTTCCCACGCTCTCATTAGTCTTTACCATATAAAAATAGCCCCTCAGCAGCGCTACCTCAGGGCTATCCCTTTATAAAATATACGTTGCCTATCTTCAGCAACCAGCCTGTCACCTACTCCAGCTCAACCCACTCGCCGAGCAACATGTCCAGCTCGGCTTGCAGCTGCTCACGCGCGTCCCACAGCTCCGCCATGTGCATCGTGTCGCCGCTTGTGCCGAGCATCTCCAGCTCGGCATCTGTCGCCGCCAATGCAGCTTCCTTGGCGGCAATCGCTCGCTCCAAGCGCTCGCTGGACATAGCGGGCGAGCGGGTTAGCTTCGCGGCCTTCGCTCCGCGTGCCCCACCCCGGGCATCGGGTGCCCCCAAGCGACCAGCCGACCCGGAGCGAGCACGGCTCGCATCGGCTCCGCTGGTCGCACCTGCCCGCGCAGCCGTCCCCGCGCCATTGCTCGCTGCGCTAGAATGCGCAGCTGTGCCCGAGCCTGAGCCGCCACCCGATGCGGCTCTACCTGCAGATGCCGAGCGTGCCCCGGCATCTCCGTCGCTCTGTAAACGAGCGTTCTCCAGCTCACGCTTCTTCGCTCGGTACTCATCAAAGCTACCTAGATAAAAGGTCAGCTTTCCAGCCTCCAGCTCCCACACGCGCCCTGCCAGCTTGTTCACAAAGTAGCGGTCATGCGAAATCGCCAGCACCGTTCCCGTGTAGGTGTCCAGCGCTTCTTCCAGCGCCTCGCGTGAGTCAATGTCCAGGTGGTTCGTCGGCTCATCCAGCACCAACAAATTTGGCTTTTTCATGACCAGCAACGCCAGCCGCAAGCGGGACCATTCGCCACCGGACAGCATGCTCACGGGTTTAAACACATCGGCACCGTAAAATAAATACTTCGCTAGCAATCCGCGTGCCTCGCCTTCTTCCACCCCTGCTTCTTCCTTGAAGTAAGCAAGCACAGTCGCCCGGCTATTCCGTTCTCTCTCTTGCTGCGCCAAATATCCGTACTCTACGCGCGTGCCCCATTGGACCGTGCCTGCATCTACGCTTTCCTGACCAAGCAACAGCTTGAGCAGCGTCGTTTTACCTGCGCCGTTATCGCCCAACAAGGCTACCTTTTCACCGAATTCCAGGCTGCCCGTTGCCCCGCTTAATATCTGACGCTCTCCATAAGCTTTAACAATATCTTCAAACTGTAGCACTCGGCGACCGGAACGATCCTCCAGTTTTAAGTGAAATTCTGCCCCCTGCGGGTCCAGTACAGGCCGCTTCACCAGCTCCATACGCTCCAGTGCTTTACGAATGGATGCTGCTTTTTTGAAAAACTTTTCGTTATCACCGTTGCGACCCCACTCTTCAAAACGCCGAATGGCCTCTTTCATCTTTTTGATTCGCTTTTGCTGTTCCTTATAATCTTCAAATTGCAGTAGCAATCGTTCTTCCTTTTCCTTAACGTAGCCGCTGTAGTTCGTATAATACGTAAACGCCTCGCCATCCTCAAGCTCAATCATTTTAACGGCAACCCGATCCAGAAAATAACGATCATGAGATACAACCACACACGCGCCTGTGTAGCCCTGCAAAAATTGCTCCAGCCATTCCAGCCCTTTCAAATCCAGATGGTTGGTCGGCTCATCCAGCAGCAGCAAATCCGGTCGTCCGATGAGCTGTGATGCCAGCGCTATTTTTGTTTTCTCTCCACCAGACAGCGAGCCGAAGCTGCGCGTATACATTCCTTTGGGAATACGCAGACCATCCGCTACCTGATCAATATTTGCATCCATTTCATAGCCGCCGTTGCGCTCAAACCGTTCCTGTAGGGAAGCATACGATTGCAGCAGCTTCTCCAGAAGACCCGTATCCGCTACCACAATCGGATCTGACATTTCCCGTTCCAGTGTGCTCATCTGATTGCGGCAATCCTTCAGCTCACGATAGGCGTAAGCCAGCGTTTCGTACACGGTGAAGCTCTCAAACTCCGCCGGAATTTGCGGTAAATAGCCGATTTTCGCATCCTTGGCGATGACGAGCTGCCCTTCATCCGGGCGGGACAAACGTGCGATCAGGCGTAATAGGGTGGTTTTACCGCTTCCGTTGCGGCCGATGAGTCCCACCTTTTCTCCCATATGGATTTCAAACGATGCACCATCCAAAATCAGATTGGCAGCGTGGTATTTTTTCAATTGTTGACCGTTAACTATATACATGTTCAGGCTCTCCTTTATTTAGGAAGACCCTTACCCGGGTAACACAAAAAGAGCCGCAGGTGCAACCCCGCGACTCTTCGGAAGATACAGCAATCCGTTCGAGTTAAGGTAGGCGTCTTCTCGCGATGTTTACAACCATATGATTAAAATTGGACAGACTTCTCCCGTTGTATGGAAAAGCATGAACAATGCCAGCCATAGCAATCGGCAGCTGGCTAATACGGTTGTTCAGCATCTCGTGATTCACCTACCTCACCTCCTTCTTCATAATTGTGTGTAGTATATCATGTTTGCTCGTATTATAAAAGAGGGCGATGGTTCAGCGAACTATGAAACAGAGTGGTGCCCTCTGACAGCCTGCGATGTCCCGACTCTGGTAATCGAAAATACGCCGCAGACAAAAGCAACAATCACAAATGCCCCACCCACCCAAGCGTTCGTGGCAACAGATTCACTATTCTCAATTACTACGCCTCCCAGGGCAGAACCCAGAGCGATCCCGACCTGGAGTGCGGAGAAATTAAAGCTTTGCTGAATACTACCCGATTCGGGCGCATTTTCAATAAGATAGCTTTGCATCGGGGGCGACAAGGCCCAACTCAGTATGCCCCAGATGATCAATAATGGCGCAAATACATAAACCGAGTGGATTGAGAGTGGCAGCAGGAACATCACGGCGATAAACACGCCTACGACGACTAGAATACTTTTCGCTGTCCCGAACCTATCTGCCAAAGAACCGCCAATAAAACCACCGCTCACTGCCGCCAGCCCAAAGACAAAATAGGCCACACTAACCCACGAAGCATTTAAACCCATCATATTTTCTAAAAACGGAGTGAAATACGCATATAGCGTGTAGTGGCCCGCCAGTGTCAGCGTGGTCACCAGATGAGCACTGATGACTTTAACATTTTTTAAGGATTTCAATTGATCACGCATAGGCACAACATGTTCCGTCGGAATCCGTTCCATAAACAAGTTGATAACGATCATAACAACGACCGTCAACAAGGCAATAATCAGGAAAAGCACCCGCCAGCCAAACGCATTTCCAATCAGCACCCCGGCTGGAATACCAAGCACGATGGAGGAGCTAACCCCCATGGAGATGACACCGAGGACACGGGCCTGATAAGCCTTGGACACCACTTTGACTGCAATGGTCAGTGACAATGTCACGATCAGCGACCCGCTTGCAGCGGTAATGATACGGGATACAAACAAGACTGCATAATTCGGACTCCAGAAGGCCAGCAGACTTCCCAGAATAAAGATAAACATCGACCACAGGTACAGTCGTTTTCGTTCGATTTTGGCGGTCAACGCCAACAAAGTTGGCCCAGCAATAGCGTACACGAGCGCATAGATCATGATAAGCTGTCCTGCCGTACTTACGGAGACATTCAAATCCTGTGCAATTTGGGGCAGCACGCCACCGATAATCAGCTCCACCAACCCCACCGTAAAGGTCGCAATCGTTAAAATAACTACTTTGAAGTTCATTACATTAGCTCCTTTGCTGTCATGTAAATTCCCTCGTATTACGCAAAAAAATCCTGACCACAAGAAATGTACAAGACGTACACTTTTTGTAATCAGGATTTATCGGTTCCTGGTAGAGACCCTCAAACCATATTATTGAGGTTATACAAATGGGGCATTCATTTATTACGCATTCACGAAGGTTATAGCTATTACTATAAAGGAGCCTGTGGCTAAGTTCAACCCCCTACAGCCGCAAAAATTCACTCATGGCACGATCCGACAGATAAGGTAGATACTCATGACCGTATTCGTGATACAGGAGTATTTCCTTGCCTGATACGATTTTATTGTACACCGCAAACTGCGTGGAGGGTGGACAAATGATATCCGACAGCCCTGTCACAAACAACACACGACTACGAATACGGTCTGCCAAATGTTGAATATCGATGTAGCCTAGTCGGTGAAATAGTTCCTCCTCGCGCAGATGGTTCGGATCAAACCAACGAAAATAATAAACCAGTTCTTCATATGCAGATGTAGTAGCATCCAGCGCCCAAGCTCTTTTATAGTCCGACAGGAACGGATATACCGGGACCGCCACACGGACACGCGGCTCCAATGCAGCGCAGGCAACCGTTAAGGCCCCTCCCTGAGAGCAGCCAAATGCACCGATCCGTTCAGGGTCGACCTGCTCCATAGACATTAGAATGCGCACCGCCTGTACCGTATCCAAAAATACATTGCGGTAATACAACCGATCCGGGTCCGGGTCGTCAATCCCTCGAATGATATGGCCGCGCACCGTCGTTCCTTGAACCTGCAAATTGTCCTCGGACAGCCCTCCTTGCCCCCGGCAATCCATAGCCAGCACGGTGAATCCGTGTGCCGCGTAGCTTACCTTGTCGAACCAATCACCACTGTCGCAGGAATATCCATGAAACATGGCCAAAGCTGGACCTTGTTCCGTAAGATGCTTGGGACGAGCCAGCTTCCCATGAACCCTTGCTCCGCCCACTCCGGTAAAATATAGATGGTAACACTCCACCAGCGGAGAGACAAAATCAGCAGGCTCCAGTGTATATTCCAGTGGCTGCTGCTCCAGCTCCAGTAGCGCCCGTTCCCAGTATGTGTCAAAATCAGGGGGCTTTGGGCTGCTCCCCATGTACGACTGCAATTGCTGTAAAGACATATCCTCCGGCATTCACGTTCCCTCCTACATGCTACATCCGGCCCGACTCACGGTCGTCTCCGACCACTTCATCCGTTGCGATGACATACTTCATAATGTCGGATACTGTCGTGTATGCGATACCTACATACGTATCAGCGGCTCCATAATAAATTGCGATTCTTCCAGTGTCCGCATCATGCAGCGTAGCACACGGGAACACCACATTCGGCACAAAGCCCCGCTCCTCGTACCATTCCTCCGGGGTCAGCACGAAGTTGGAGGAACGATATTTAACCTTAGATGGATCATCCAGATCAAGAACGGCTACCCCCATGCTGTATACCAGCCCATTGCACGTGCCTGTCACCCCGTGGTAGAACATCAGCCAGCCCTCGGTCGTCTCAATCGGTGCCGGTCCGCCGCCAATTTTTACCGATTGCCACCAGCCCTGTCCGCCCTTACTCATGACATGACGGTGCTTGCCCCAATAGACCAAGTCAGGACTTTCACTCAGAAAAATGTCGCCAAACGGTGTATGTCCACTGTCACTCGGACGGGATAGCAACATAAAGTTTCCGTTTAGCTTGCGGGGCAACAGCACACCATTACGATTAAACGGCAAGAATGGATTTTCCAATCGTACAAAACTTTTAAAATCCTTTGTTTGGGCTATCCCCAACGCTGCACCGTAAAAATCTGTACACCAGATGATATAATACGTATCCTCCACGCGGACCAGACGCGGATCGTAAGCATAATTAGGTTGGTAATCGTTCCCTTCCTCATCAACCAAATGCAACCGTTCTGTCTCAATGTCCCAAGCCAACCCGTCGTCACTCCAGCCTAGATGCAAATGCGGACGTCCGTTAATTGTTTCAGCCCGGAATACCCCTACAAACCGTCCCTCATACGGAGCTACTGCACTGTTGAAAATACGGGCAATGCCCGGCACCGGATTCCGCCCAATGACCGGATTCTCAGTATGTCTCCATACCGGAGCCTCACTGCCCTCTGGCTTATCCTGCCACGGCATTTCCGGCAGACTGTCTCCCAAGATTCGCACGCTATTTACTCCCAAATCCACATTCAATTTATTCATACGTATATTCTCCTCTCACCGAGATACTTGATCTCATCTTTTTTTATTTCGTCGTTATTCTATTTCACCGAACCCTGAGCGAATCCGTTATAGATATATTTTTGTAAGGATAAAAAGGCAATCAACGTCGGAATAATGGCAATGATAATGCCCGCGCTAATGACTTCCCATTGTGATCCATAGGGGCCTTTAAACTTGAACAGCGCCGTCGATATGACCTGAAGGCTTGTTTTGGGCATATACAGGAACGGGGTGTAAAAGTCGTTGTAAATATTAACGCCCTTGATAATGATCACCGTCACAATGGCAGGCTTCAGCAGGGGCAAGATAATCCGCCAGTAGATCGTCAGATAGGAGGCCCCATCTAGCATGGCCGATTCATCCAGCGCCACCGCAATGGAATCCAGAAATTGCAGAAAAATATACACCGCAATAATATCCGTTCCCAAATACAGCAAGATCGCCGCCCAAGGCGTGTTAAACAGCTCCAGCTTGTTGATAATTTGAAATGTTGATACCTGTGTCGTTACCCCCGGAATGAGGGTCGCGAGCAGGAACGCACCTAGCATAAGACTTTTGCCCTTAAATTTAAAACGGTTCAAAATATACGCGATCATGGAACCCGTTAACGTGGCTCCGATGATCGAAATCAACAGGATAAAAGCTGTGTTCACAAATCCGGTCAGCATATTTCCGTTAATAAAGGCTTTGGTATAGTTAGCCCAATTCAGCCAGTTCACGGGGGGAGTCAGAGGACTGGTTGCCGCATATTCAGTCTTCGTCTTCAAAGATGCAAACAAAATTACGACAATCGGTAGCAGTGCAATGAACGCACCTAGTAGTAGCGCCGCATACTTGATGCTGCTAGCCAGTATTCTTTTCAGCTTATACATGATTAGTCCTCCTCTCCCCGAATTAGCAACCGTTGAAGCAGCGTAACAGCGATTACGATCAGCAGCAGAATAACCGCCATCGCCGAGGCCAAACCGACCTTGCTGTATTTGAATGCCACATCAAGCGTTTGAATGACGAATGTTTCGCTACCATTGGAGCCACCGGTCATAATATACGGAATATCGAATGCACTGACCGCACCGCTAATGGCCAAGATGAGGTTCAACTGCAAAATCCGCTTGATGCTCGGCAAAATAATTGAGCGGAACTGATGCCAGCGGTTGGCCCCATCGATATCGGCTGCTTCATACAGATCACTGGATATGGAAGAAATCGCACCTAGAAATACAATAAAGTTAAAGCCCATGTATCTCCAGATCGACGTGCCCGCCAGTGAAATATTGATAATCTCCGGGTTGCCCAGCCACAGCTTGACATACGAACCCAGCCCTACTGCCTGAAGCAGTGTATCGAGCGTGCCATCTGGCTTAAAAAAGAATAGAAAAATAAAACCAATGGCCACCCCGTTCATCAGAGAAGGAAAAAACAAAACGCCTTTAAAGAAATTTTTAAACCATGTCTGAAAGCTGAGAATGCTTGCAAAATAAAGGGCTAGACCCATCTGTACAAACGTGGCTACAAAGTAATACAGACTGACCTTAAACACCGAGAAATACTCGGGATCGGTAAAGATTTTGATATAGTTTTCAAAACCCACATATTCCAGACGCTTACTATAGCCGTTCCAGTCCGAAAAGCTGTACTTAAACATATTGATCACTGGCAAGTACGCAAAAGTGATCAGCAGCGCTAGCGGAATAAATGAAAAGGCAACAATAATCGCCAATCTTTGTTTGGAGTAGCTGAGATTCGAAAATTTTAACATGCTGCACCTCCTGGCTATCCGTCCATCGACTGCTACGTCGATCCTTTCTTTTCGTCAGTTCAGATGGCTATTTTGCTTCCTTAGCAGCCACTTCAGCACGCGCCTTCACCCATGCATCGTTCAGATCCTTCATAATGGCGTCATACGATTCCGGGCGGTTACCCACCGCTGCCTCAATAATGCGTTTCTTGAAATCAGGCTGCCATAGACCAATTTCTCCCATTTTATCTATTTTATCAACAATTCCTTCCTGTCCTTTTGGAGATGGAGTAAGTGTTTCAAAAACGACCCCCTGATCTTCGTATTGCTTCAAAATGCTAGGCATTGGAGCACCCTTCAGCGGACTAATACTGCCTGCCTGCTCTACAGCATAGTTGGACTTTTCGGTAAACCAGTCCATCCAGGCACGGGCCGCCACTTTATTTTCACTGTTTACGTTAATACCGAGATTAAAATCACCAGCTAGCGGTACAAGTACCTTGGAGGCATTCGTCGGGAATGGCATAAAACCGATATCATCCTTGTTAGGAGCTGTGCTTTTGATCTGGTCAATTGCCCAAGAGCCAAGCACCATCGTACCGATTTTGCCTTGAGCAAGATCTGCCTTGGAGGTCTCCCAATCCGTAGTCGTTGGATCTTTTTCAATCAGGCCTTTTTTAGCTGCATCGTATAGGACCTTATACAGTTCATAGTGAGGCTGGCCCTTTGTGAAATTGTCATCTGTATTCGGTTGTGTGACATTCACGTATTCCTTTGTACCCGCCAATGTTGCCAGACTAGACTCCCACTGGGTCAGTGCCCAACCAGAGGCATAGTTCGTAAACAGCGGCACTGCCTTGGTTTTGTCCTTAATCTGCTGTAACGCTGTCAGGAATTGGTCCGGTGTTTTGGGAAGCTGCGTGATTCCTGCGTCCTTGAACACCTTTTTGTTATAAATCACACCAGAGTAAACCATCGCAATCGGAATACCGTAGCTGTTATGATCCACCGTACGTTCTTCAATGCCGGTATACTTGTTTTTCATCTCCTCATAAGTACCCAGTGGTTCGAAAAAATTGGGCAGCTCTTCAACTGGAATACTGCCAGGGATCAGCAAAACATCCCCGTAATCCCTGGTCCCCATCCGAATTTTAATTTGACCATCATAATCGGCCAATGCCTGGAAATTGACCTTCACGTTCGGATAAAGCTTGTTAAATTCCTTAGCGTAGTCCTGAAATACCGTATCCACAATATCTGTCCGCTGTGTGATAACCGTAATTTCACCTTCCACGGCCTTTGGATCAGAGCTGGCAGCTGGCTCATCCTTCTTTGAGGTACAGCCAGTAAACAGCCCAGCTAACAAAACCACAGATAGTAATGACATCAAAACCTTGGACAACTTCATGAGACGACTCCTCCTGTTGTTTTTTAATAAGGTTATCGTTAAAGTAACAAAATCATTTTATTATGTTAGCGCTTACTATGTCAATTGCAATATTCTTTTTTTGTGAAGTGGAATCGGTCACACCTTATGAAAAAACACCAATTTAGCATGGTTGACAGTTTACAAACAGCTAGATATGATAATTCTGTAAAGTTAACGATAACCTAATATTTTTCCCGAAGGAGGCTTTGTCTCTTGGCAACACTACTGGACGAAATTAGACAGGAATGGAAGGAACACATACTCCCATTCTGGCTTGGACTGAAGGATGAGACACACGGTGGGTTTTACGGCGAGGTGGATGTGGATCTGCACACTCATAACCAAGCCGACAAAGGCGGGATTGCCACTGCACGGTTACTCTGGTCCTTCTCGGCGGCTGCTCGTGTAACAGGGGAAGATACCTATGCAGAAGCCGCACGAGATGCATTCACATTCCTGCGAGATCACCTGCTTGATCCATTACATGGAGGAATGTATTGGATGGTGGACTACACCGGGCAACCCGTGGACACGTGCAAGCATGTATACGCGCAGGCATTCGCGATCTATGCGCTAGCAGAGTATGCACGTGCTACAGACGACCCGAATGCATTGCCACTAGCTATGGAGCTGTTCCACCTGCTGGAGCAAAAAGGATATGATCCCGCCCGGCAGGCATACGGCGAACAGTATGACCGCTTGTGGAACACGCAGCCTAATGAGCTGCTCAGCGAAAATGGAGTTACCGCGCATATCACCATGAATACGCATATTCATGTTTTGGAAGCGTATACCCAATTGCTGCGCGTCTGGCCAAATGAAGAGGTTCGAGATGCACTGACGAACGTACTGGATATTTTATATCGTCGTGTTTACGATGCTTCTGCCCGACGATTGGGGGTATTCTTCGATCGTGAATGGCGCTCTCTGCTTGACCTGACCTCATATGGTCACGACATCGAAGCCAGCTGGTTGATTGAGGACGCTATGAATGTGCTGGGTTATTACCCGTCAGAATACGTGGATATGGTGATGGATATTGCCAATGCGGTAGCAGAGCGCGCTGTTCAGCCAGACGGATCGCTCATCAACGAGCGGGAAGGAGAGCGGGTAGACACCTCACGTATTTGGTGGGTACAGGCCGAGGGGATGGTTGGTTTTTACAATGCGTTTCAACGTACAAATGACGAACGATTTCTGCAAATTGTGCGTAATCTGTGGGCCTATACTCGGCAATATATCATAGATCCGCGCCCCGGAGGCGAATGGTTCTGGTCAGTTCAAGCGGATGGTAAGCCTGATGCGAGAGAGATTGCAGGCCCTTGGAAGTGCCCTTATCACAACAGCCGATTTTGCATAGAAATGCTAGAAAGGATGGAAAACCAATGATTCATAGCAAATACGATGAGCTGCTATTGCAGCAAGAGGAACTGATTACACGCCCTAATGAGGTTAAAACTACCTTTTACAATGGTATCTACGAGCGCTACCTCTATCCAGTGCTCACACGCCATCATGTTCCACTTCACTGGCGGTTCGATCTGGATGCGCAAACTAATCCCTTTTTCATGGAGCGGCTGGGTGTAAATGCGGCATTGAATCCAGGGGCGATCTATCATGAAGGAAAATACATTCTTGTTTCGCGTACCGAAGGACTGGATCGAAAATCATTTTTCGCTTTGGCAGAAAGCGATAACGGCATTGATCAATTTCGATTCATTGACGCCCCCCTAGTATGGGAGGATATCGACCCAGAAGAGACAAATATGTACGATATGCGGCTGGTGAAGCATGAGGACGGCTGGATTTACGGTATTTATTGCTCTGAAAAAAAGGATCCTGACGTGCCACCTCACGATACCTCCAGTGCTGTCGCTCAGGCCGGACTGGTCCGTACTCGTGATCTTCGTACATGGACCCGGCTTCCCAACATTACTACCCAGTCCCCACAGCAGCGCAACGTTGTTCTGCACCCTGAATTTGTGGACGGTCAATACGCCTTCTATACTCGTCCTCAGGACGGGTTTATTTCCACCGGCTCGGGCGGTGGCATCGCCTTCGGCCTGTGCAAAGATATTACACAGCCCGTAATTGAACACGAAAACGTCATTGATGAGCGCTGCTATCATACGGTGTACGAAGCCAAGAACGGGCAGGGTCCCGCCCCGATTAAGACCAGCCGCGGCTGGATTCATATCGCTCACGGGGTACGCAATACGGCCGCCGGGCTGCGGTATGTGCTGTATACCTTTGCCACCAGTCTGGAAGACCCTACGCGCGTCATTGCTAAGCCCGGCGGGCACTTTCTAGCTCCTTATGATGAGGAACGCGTGGGCGACGTTTCGAATGTTATTTTTTGCAACGGTGCAGTCGTTAATGAACAAGATGAAGTTTTTATCTACTACGCTTCCAGTGACACCCGTATCCACGTAGCGACAACCACCATCGCTCGACTGGAGGACTACACCTTCAATACACCATCCGACCCGCTGCGCTCTCTCAGCAGCGCCGCTGTTCGCCGTGATCTGATTCATCACAATGAAGCGCTATTGAAAGCGCACTCCCGTCCTTCTCAGCAGACATAAGCCGCAGGCTTTATCCTGCTTGCGGAACCATGTATACTATCCATAGAACAACTGTTACCCGCAGGCTAATTGTTGTTCTATGGGCAGCTACGCTGCCAGTCTTTGTATCTTTACAGGCAGCTAAGCTACTAATATATTCCCCCAGCATTTTGCATCCATTCTTTGGATTTAGGCAAGATGCTTATCTTTTTAAAATTGGAAGGCGGAACAGGAATGAAGAGCAACGTAACGATGCGGGATATTGCAGATAAGCTGGGAGTAAGCAGCGTGACCGTGTCGAAGGCGCTCAATGACAAGGATGGGGTTAGCGAGGAGCTAAAAGAGCGTATTAAGACGCTCGCGGGCGAAATGGGTTATCGTTTCAATACCGTTGCCAAGTCCATGAAGGAGGGCCTCACCTATAACATTGGTGTTGTCATTCCCGAACGTTTTACCGGCCCTGGCCAATCGTTTTATCTGCACATCTACCAGCAAATTTCACGGGCACTGGAGCCATACGGCTACTACGGCATCCTTCACATCCTCCATCGCGAAGACGAGGAACAGCTTAATCTGCCACGTATCTATTACGACCGTAAGGTGGACGGCTTCATTCTCCTGGGCCAAGTGAGCAAGCCATATATTGAGCTTGTACAAACCATGGAACTGCCCAAAATGTTTCTCGATTTTTATGATGAGCATGCCGATATCGACTCCGTGGTGACGGATAATTTTTACGGGGCCTACGAGCTGACCAACTATTTGATCGCCCAGGGACACCGGGATATTGCATATGTGGGCAACCTCTATTCCACCAGTAGTATTCAGGATCGTTTCCTCGGCTACTATAAATCCTTGCTGGAGCACAGGTTGCCTCTCCGTAACGAGTGGGTGCTCAGTGACCGGGACGACGAAGGCTCTTATGTTGAAATGGAGCTTCCTCAGCCGCTGCCGACTGCTTTTGTATGTAATTGCGATCAGGTCGCTCACAATCTGGTGCACAAGCTCATTGCTCTGGGATACCGCGTGCCTGAAGACTGCTCTGTGGTCGGCTTTGACAATGATGTATACGCCACTCTTATTGTTCCGCAACTGACCACAGTCGGAGTAGACATCGAGCAGATGGCACGTACCGCAATTGATTCGATGATGAAAAAAATAAGCCATCCCGGCAGTCGCTTTGGTCGGGTCCTGGTGCAGGGTCATATTGTATATCGTGACTCCGTGCAGCCCATCGAGAGGCCATGATCATCAAATATTCCACAACCAAAAGCCGCTCAGCATGTCGCTGGAGCGGCTTTTGACGTTCATAAGTATTGCAGTGTGATCATCGTACTCACTTTCCATTGTGGATCTTGCAGAATCCTGGATTAGGAGCGCTGGGCGACAAAGGAATTGCCCGCCCGATTGAGAATCGGCAACATCCGCATTTCCTGCCCCATCGAGGCTTGGCAAAATGGACAAGCTGGCTCGTTCAAAAAGGTGAAATCCGTTCGCATCCAGCCATTGCAACCCTCATTTGTACACGACCAAATAGCCGTATTTTCCTCTGGAATGATTTCCGGGGCCTGGCGTCTGTACATCTATATCCCCCCTCGGTTTTTTATAGGGTCATATCCCCTGTCGGCTTACTGTTAATTCCAACCTGTGCGGGTATTAATATGCTCCAAGCTCCAAAAAATATGCGCAATTTACCAAAATGTTTATTTACGGATAGCCTTGGTCCAGAAGCCGCCATGAAATTGCTTCGGCTCTACCGTAATGACAAAAGCCTTAGGGTCCAGCTCCAGAATGGACTGATACAGCCTATTCTGGTTTTTCCGTTTAGCCAAAATTTCCATCACCAGGCGCTCTCCATCACGCCCACTGCCCAGCCAGGCTGTAACGCCGTATCCTTTGTCCCGCAGCGCATTGGCAATTCCTCCATTAATCTCATTGCTGATCACCTTAACAGTGACATAACCAAGCGCTATTTTTTCCTCAATCCATGCTCCAATCAGAATACCCAATGCATAGCCAATGGCGTATACCGCAAGACTTGCCACTTGATCCAGATACTTAAGCACAACATTCAAGCCCAATACATAGACCGTAACTTCTACGGTGCTAATGAGCGCAGCAATGTACTTCTGTCCTTTCAGCGTCAGAATCATGCGCAGTGTATACGCCGATACGTAAATAATTTGAATAACGAGAATAAATAATAAAATTTTGAGCATGCGCTCACTCCCCACTTCACGTTCTGATTTAACCCGTATCCAACATTATACCCCCGTCTGTGATATACAGCCTCTGGTTTCGTATTACCCTTGCTCGGGTAATGACTAACTACAGCATGCTGAATGAAAGTTCGATCACATAAGGAGGGCTTCAACATGAAGGATAACGGAATTAGCGATAAAATCAAAGGTAATGTGAACAAAGCCAAAGGTGAAATCAAGGACCAAATCGGAAACGCTACCGATAATAAATCCCTTCAAGCCGAAGGTAAACTGGATAAGGCCAAAGGCCATCTTCAGGAAACAGCAGGCAAACTGAAGGACGGCAAATAATCCTGAATGGATAACTTCGGCGCACTGTTTTACCTACAAGTCTCGCTGTCTTGTGCAGCGGGCTTGTTTTGTGTTGTTCGGATACTTTTGGAAAAACTTTTGCGCAAACAGGGCAACTTTTATGGTTGCTGTTGCGTCTAACCAATATAAGCACAACCTATAATGACTCTCCAAGCTGTTGGATTTTGTAGGCATTAATGTTACTCTAGTCTATGAACCAGGCTATAATTCTTAAATAAAGGGGTAGACCAACGAATGAAATCACTGAAATCTATCAAAAAACCTGTCATCATCACTGCCGTATCCGCCTTGGCCATATCCGGGGCTCTTTTCAGCCAATCCACATATGCCGCACAAGTGACTAAGCCGATCCAAGCAGTATATAACAATATCAAAATTATCTACAACGGAACCGAGGTTCCTACTGATGCCAAAACAGAACCGTTCCTGCTGGATGGCGTAACGTATATCCCACTGAAGCTGGCAGGTACAGCTTTGGATAAAAAAGTAACATGGGATGGAACAAACAAACGCGTAGTCATTGCTGACAACGGCGTTCCTATTGATCAATCTACAGTTACGGCGCTGAACAACCAGATTACGACGCTGACTCAAGAGCTCAACACAGCGAAAGCAGCAAACACGACGAAAGACGCTACCATTGCTCAATTGCAAAAAGACAACCAGACGCTAAAAGATACAGCCAGTAAAAGTAGCACCGATACTTTGAAGGACCTTGAGCGTCAACTGAATAGAGACTATCGCGATACAAATAACGCCAATGCAGACATCACCCTGAAAGGTGATAAAAACGATATTACTGTGACCATTGAGTTGACAGAAAGTAGATGGAACGATATTTCCAGTAGCAGACAAAAATCTTATCTTGAAGATATTTCGGAAGATATTTTGAAAACCTTTAAAGATGCTGATATTGAAGGAACCGTTAAAAACTCCAATAATGGAAACAAACTTGCAACCTTTGAATCCGATAGCAAAGGAAACGTGGATCTGGAGAAACTGTCTACAAAGATTGATCTCAGTGAGATCAAAAGAGTTTTGCTCAGCGACTTTGATCGTAAATACAATAATGTTTCCATCGATTTTAGTGTAAAGGGCGACTCCAGTGAAGTCACTGTGGATGCCTATGTAAAAGCCGATGATTGGAACAGTCTAACTTACTACCAAAAAAATAGAATCCAAGAAGATATTATTTCAGACATTAGAAATAAAAATGTATCACGTGTAAAAGGTGTTGTTCATTCAAACGAAAACAACAGCACACTGGCGACCTTTAACTACTAAGTGAATAAATACTAGAAATAAGAGGGAGTCCAAAATGGACTCCCTCTTTTGACTGTCGAAACTTTCTCGCTAGTCTTTTTTACATTCAATTCATTTAATACGACGCTGCATTAATATTATGAAAATATAGGTGGCTGTAGCGATCCGTCTGGAAAACGTTAATTCCCTAATTTGTATAGAATATAATCAAAAAAGGAATCTTAGTCTTTGAAAAAGACAGTTTCTCGACAAGCTGAAGACAGGGAAGGTATCCTCCCTGTCTTCTTATCATAATTGTAACCCTTATAGTCCGAGCGATTATTGAATCAACCTGCCTGCAGAAGTAATGTATTTTACTAATCACTATCCGCATCGGTCACGCCTATATTTCTTGTATACATCAAATTACCGGGGCTGGTTATTTTGACTTTGTAAAACATACTGGGTTTAGAATAAGGATATACGCTATAGGTTCCTTTACTATAAACAATCATAGTATTAAAGTCGATTTACTTGAATGCGGGCGATAAACCGCTCTCATACGCAGCATGAATATCCAATACACCCTTTAGGCTCAAAGTCAAAATTACGATGGAGCAGTTCAGTTGAGTATGCTTAACATGGAAAAACATCTGCCAAACCACATTGTTGTTAGTCCCCCCAACAACAAAGGAAATGACAGATGCTATCCAGTATATTTTAGATTGACCATCGTTTGACTAATTCTTCTTATCGATTTGGATTTCTGATCCACACACTTGGACCAAAATGAGTTATATAATCGGTGGGCCAATCAATCGTACCGAACCACTGACTTCCATCCCAAAAAGAGTAATCCCGATAGTTATCCCACGGATAATAATAATCTGAATTGAATTTTGAGACTACTACTTCTGAAAATTCCCCATTGATAGCACTTCCATAGATATTGCCGCCATCAAAGTTTTTTTTCGCTATTGCCGTCACTCTCTTAACAGACATGGTTGATAGGTCAGAAGAGTCAAAAGAGGTTTGCATAACGACGATTTGATTGTAGTAGGCTAACAGATAAGCGTTATAGGTACTATTATCAATATAAAATTTAACTGAGTTAAACCCCTCCGCATTTACCCACGTCTCTGTAGTATATTTATAATCTCCATTTTTAATGTAGCCTTTGTATCTTTGTTGACCCGTTTGAAAGGAAAATCCCCCTTCGATTTTCCGTCCATTCTTTGCATCAAAACCATAATACATCCATGGCTGTTCGTTTGCTCCTAGGTCCTCAGCCCTTGGCAGAAGCACACTTGCATTAACCCCATCAAAACCATCATAATCCAATTGAACCCTTGAAAAAGCCCCCGTTGTCCCTCCACTCACTTCCCATGGATTGGGGTTTCTTTTACTTGATATAGAAACATCATGTTTGTTTCTTGATTCACTCAAAGAGCTTGTTTCCATATAAGTAGCATCCGTTACACTATCCTCTTTTGGTTCAACTTTATCCGCCATGCCTACATAACCTTTTTCTGAGCTGTATACTTCTCCATCGAGCGTAAGATATATGTATTCCGATTTATTAAGATTTTCCAGATTTTGTTTTAGATCACTATTATTTTTACTCTTTAGTGATGTACTATCCACTGTATTGAGTAGTTCAGCAATAGATGCTTTCGGATTAACAGCGATCTTGTGTTCTTGAAGCTCATGGACTATGGCCCGCTGTTTGAGATTTTCAAAAAATGAAGCATCGTACGTACTGGATTTCGATTCCGCATAGGCGAGACTTCCAGAGAGTGTGGAGCACATGAGAATGGTTGCCAATCCCATACCAAGAATTTTCCTAAACATACACAAACCTCCTAGTTATTTTTCTCGTAAGTAGTGTACTCCCACATGCATATAATCACAACCAAAATTTATAGTAAATGACCAAATAAAGAGTGTTTGTTTTTACATATAATGATGTATAGAAGATTTAATTAAATAGCAAAAAGAGAGCGCTTATGCGCTCTCAAATGGTTGAGAAACCCCGTCTTTTTGGGACGTGGGTTTCTTTTTCTTTACATTAACCAAGAGAGACCATTTTAAACAGCATGGTAGAACCAATGGCAGGACGCCCGTTGTCCGCACAATACAGCATGCTTACTTCTCATGAATTAAGGAGAAGTCTATATATGTAAATCAACATAAAAGGAGCTGTCGAGACTTTCTCGACAGCTTAAGAAGACAGGAAGGCTATTTCCCCTGTCTTCTTTTTTCATAACTGCAACCTTCGATAGCTAAACAATTATTGAATCAACCTGCCTACAGAAGTAATATATTTTATATAGTCTTTATCCGCATCGGTTGTATCGATATTTCTCGTATAAACCAAATTACCAGGAGTGGTGGTTTTCACTTTGTAAAACATACTGGGTCTAGAATAAGGATTTACACTATAGGTCCCTTTGCTATAAACAATCATAGGATTAAAGTCAATTTGCTTGAAGGCGGGCGATAAGTCGCTCTTATAAGTAGCATGAATATTCAATACATCCTTCTTTTTATCCCAGTCAAAGGAAATAAGGTCAAACGCATTCGCATCAATGACTTGGGCCAAGTCTTGTCCCTTAAACCTCATAAGAACTGGACTTTCCGTAAAGCTATCATGTCTTAGCTTCAATAAGCCACGTTGGGGATCCCACTCCATCTTCGCATCTGTATCCTTCAACAATATGGATACCGGTAAAAACATTGCATTACTCAGCATGATAGGGACTGTATCCATTGTCACCGGTTCGCCGTTAACCGATATTTCGGGTGAACCGATCGTAGCCGTTACATTACGCCCCAACAGATCAACAGCAGCCGTCTTGTTCGCTGCATTATAACTTACTTTGCCGCCCAGTATATCCTCAGCCGCTTGGAGCGGTATAAGCAGTCTCCCCTTCTTATCCACAAAAGGTGATGCAGGGTAGGTATATAGGACGTAATGTTCATTGACCTTGAGGTGTATCGGTGTTTGGCCTTGAGCTTGAGCTGATGCCCAATTCGTGTTTGTAGCACCCAAACTCAATACAATCATAAGACAGATTAGTAACCTAATTTTCATAATCATAATACCCTCCTCGTTATTGTTCGTTACCAGTGTATCGTCACAAAAATATCATTTCAACCATAATTTACAACATATATCCAGAAATACACATGACATTTTACATATACTGGTTTATAATGGGTTAAACTGCAAAACAAAAAGAGAGCACAGAATTGCACTCTCTTTGGATAAAGCATATAAAAGTAAGAAATATTAATAGGCCAATGCAAAAAGTCCTTTGATATGGGACAAGTAACGGATGTTACTGCCTTCCTTCATCAAGGTGGCTACAGCGCCTTTCAGTTGGGTGCCATTCGCGCCTACAGTACCGATCGCGTCTGTTCTACCCAAGCTGCCCAGTGTACCGGAGAATACTGGTGTAAAGCTTTCCATTTTCGCCCCGTTGAAATAAGCGAAGATGTTGTAACCAACTAATTCGCCCATTTGCCAAGCCAACTGTGCCGTTGGAGGGTATGGACGCTCGCCTTCAGCCGGGAACACCACTGCGCTGTCGCCAGCGAGGAAGATGTCTTCGTGAGAAGTCGATTGCAGTGCACTATTCACAGTTGCGCGACCACGGTTTACTTCGATACCAGATGCGCCAACCAGTGCATTACCTTGTACGCCGCCTGTCCAGATCAGTGTGTTCGTTTTGATCGAACGTCCGTCTTTCAGGAGAACTTCGTCAGCTTTCATTTCTGTAATCGGAACACCCGCTACGATTTGAACGCCACGTTTTTCAAGGCTTGTTACTGCACGATCAACCAGTGGTTGAGGGAAGCCTGCCAAAATAGATGGTCCAGCTTCTACGCAATACAAGTTGATATCTTCGTAGTTAATACCTTTTTCGCGACAAATTGCAGGCAATTTGTCAGCATATTCGCCCACCAGCTCAACGCCTGTCAGACCGCCACCACCGATAACGATTGTAGCATCTGCTTGGTTACCGGATTGCTTGTAAGCATCCAGACGAGCTTCCACATGTGCGCGAATGCGATTGGCTTCTGCCACGGATTTCAGCGTGAAGCTATGCTCTTGCAGTCCTGGAATACCGAAGTAAGCCGTTTCACTGCCGAGGGAAATAACGAGAGCGTCATAGCTCAATGTAGCACCACTTGCCAGGGTTACTTTTTTATCGTCCGGTTTGATTTCCGAAACCGTATCCACTTTTAGGATAATATCTTTGTTACGCAGCAGTTTTTCCAAAGGAAGCGCCACAGCTTTTTCGGCAATTGTACCTGCCGCTAAACGGTGCAGTTCCGTAATAATTTGGTGTGACGCAAAGCGGTTAACCACTGTAATGGTTGCTTGACTAGCGTCCATATGCTGGCGTGCTGTAAGAGCGGCCAGCAATCCGCCGTATCCGCCGCCCAAGATCAAAATTTGCTTCGACATGTCCATCCTCCGTTCTCGATCAGGTAATTATTTGCTTTCGCGTTGGCGCTCATTCAGAATATCCAGGAAAGCCTGGCTGAAACGCAGCGTTTTTTGTACATTCGGATCTTTAAGCATTTTGAGCAGGCCGAACAGACCTACACTGCCGTCCGTAGTTTGTACGCGGTCATTTGCTTCAATCGCAGCAGAAGCCAATCCTTTAGCCGATTCTGTTACAGGCTTCACAAACTCTCCCATGGAGTTTTTCATATCTCCGATAAAGACAGGGTCAGTTGCCAGACTGCGAGCTACATCATAAGCGTCGGTCATCAAAGTAACCATCTCAGTCAACTTTGGCAGATTCTCTACCAGTACGGTCAGCGATTGCTGAACCTCCGGTTTCATCAATTGGTCCAGTACATCCCGAGACTCTTTGGTAGCTTCTTGTGTTACTGCCACCTCTTGTTGGTTTTCAGACATGCGTGAACGTCCTCCTTTACTGTGAAAATAGAAGTCCATCCTCTCTCGTAACCTGTATCCATAAACTCTAGCAATAAAACGTTCATTGAATTCACGCCCTTAAACATGCAAGAAGCACAGCTTAAACCGGCCTATACCCTAAAGGGCAAGACTGATTTATCGCAGATGCCAATTGTATATTGCTCAGACGTTATTCTGTTGTTACTGCTGCGGAATATCCCACGAAGCGTTCCTTCGTGACTACAACAGGCCGAAACGGAACCCTATACCTCTATATTACACCTTTCACAACACAATCGTCGAAGAAATTTTAAATTTGCACAAATTTCTGCAAATTTTTTATTGTTATTTTAGATAAAAATTAGAATAAGCTCGATTTTTGTCCAAGTTTCCCTTGAAAAAGGGTCGTTTTAGGCTAGAGGAGGGTAATAGAGAGCGTACGTTTCAGTTCGATAATATGAAAATAACTCAAAATATATTCATACGGATGCCCGATCATCACCACTAGTGGGGCGGGCGGACAAGCTGCATTGGCAGAATCGCCCTACCTACGTAGGGTGTCTTCAGAAGCATCAGGAATATCAGGTGCTTTGAAATCATCAGAAGACGGCTGTGGCACACCAGACTCAATGAACTCCTCTACATCGCGGGCAGCCTTAACTTGATTGCATTCATTGCAAGCACATACACAATTGACGGGCGTCGTATGACCCCCTTTTGCCCGAGGCAGTAAATGATCAATCGTGTCACCGTAGCCTCCACAAAAGAAACAAGTATAGCGGTCACGCTTAAGCACATATTGGCGAAACTCCTTGTTGCTATACAGTCTACGCACGGTGTAAGGATTAACAATCACCGCCATACGCTCTCTGACCAGGGTCATGGCCAGATCAAGCTCAATCTCTTGATGCCAGCGTCTCCCCTGATCGGTTTTACCTCTTAGCCGAATCATGCCATTACGATTGAGCCGCAACGCCCGAGTATCCGCAGGCTTCAGCCTGCTAAGCAGATGCCGAACCCGTTGCCGATGGCGCTCGCGTGCTTTATCCGTGACCGGCTTCCTGCGGGGGCGCTGTGCCTCCATAGGTAGTGACGCCTCCAGGCTGTGCACAGCCGTATTTGCTTCAAGGCTATGTTGCGTCACGGGAGCAGCCGAGAGGTTCGCTTCCTCGCCGGAAGGAGCGGACGTAGCCGCACGTTCTTGCGGGGCCAACCCCCGGCAGGAACGGCAAGGACCACGCCGGGAATAAGGACCCGCCCGGCGACCCGTTCTGCGCTGAAAGTCCGTTAGAGGCTTCATCTTCTGACAGTACGTACATTTTTTTATCACCGGTTTGCTCGTTTCATCCTTATTCTGCTGCGGTTCTGTCACGTCCACCCCTCCTTTCTTCTATTGCCTGCGCTCCACGGTTTGCCCAAAACCCGAACTATTGTTAAGTTAGATTCATTTTACCGTTTTCACGTTCCCTTTTCTAGCTATTGAGCCATTATGAACACTCAGGTATAACAAATTTTAATGATTTAGCATACGTTATACAGCGATCCTTGTTCTTCATTCAGCATCATATTGACCGTCTGACGTTTAGCCCCCCTCACTTGGTGGGTAACTTGTTATATATAAAGGAGGGACGCACATGAAAAGGAACCATACGATGATGCAATTTTTCGAGTGGAATGTCGAAGCTGACGGTTCTCACTGGAAGAAGCTTGCCCGCCTGGCACCGGAACTGAAGGCCAAAGGAATTGACGCGATATGGATTCCACCTGTCACCAAAGGCCAGTCGCCCGAGGATACGGGATACGGCGTCTATGACCTTTACGATCTGGGCGAATTTGACCAAAAAGGCGCGGTACGCACCAAATACGGAACCAGGGAAGACCTGCTGGAAGCTGTTGCTGCCTGCGTTCGTCACGGTGTGGCCGTCTATGTCGATCTGGTCATGAACCATAAAGCTGGCGCGGATGAAACCGAAGTATTCAAGGTCGTCGAGGTTAACCCGGATAACCGCAATGAGGTCATTTCCGAGCCCTTTGATATCGAAGGCTGGACTAAATTTACATTCCCCGGCCGACAAGGGAAGTATTCCACATTTCAATGGAACTTTGAACATTTTAACGGAACCGATTACGATGCGAGCCAGGACCGGACAGGAATCTATCGTATTTTAGGTAAAAATAAAAGCTGGAGCGAAAATGTAGATGATGAATTCGGCAATTATGATTATTTAATGTTCGCCAATATTGACTATAATCATCAGGATGTGCGCAAAGAGATGATCCGCTGGGGCAAATGGCTGGTGGACACTCTGCAATGCAACGGATTCCGTCTGGATGCAATCAAGCATATTAATCATGAATTTGTACGAGAGTTTGCTACAGAAATGATTAAAAAACGCGGGCAGGATTTTTATATGGTAGGCGAGTTTTGGAAACCGGATCTGGAATCATGTCAAAAGTTCCTGGATACCATTGATTATAAAATCGACCTGTTTGACGTATCCCTCCACTACAAACTACATAGCGCTTCCTTGGGTGGCAAGGATTTCGATCTAAGCACCATTTTCGAGGATACGCTGGTTCATACCCATCCCCTGAACTCGGTTACTTTTGTCGATAATCATGATTCCCAGCCGCACGAAGCGCTCGAATCCTGGGTGGAGGACTGGTTTAAGCCCAGCGCCTATGCACTTATCTTGCTGCGCAAGGACGGTTATCCCTGCGTGTTCTACGGCGATTACTACGGTATTCAGGGGCAAACGCCCGTGAAAGGCAAGCAAGCTGAGCTAGACCCGCTACTATATGCCCGGTACCATAAAGCTTATGGTGAGCAAAAAGATTATTTCGATGATCCCCATACGATTGGATGGGTTCGTCAAGGCGTGCCTGAGCTGGAAGGCTCCGGATGTGCTGTGGTGATCACCAACGCAAATGACGGGGAAAAGCGCATGTTCGTAGGTAAACAACGTGCAGGGGAAGAATGGATAGATTTGACCGGGCATCACGATCATATCGTAAAGATCGGGCAGGATGGCTACGGCATATTTCCCGTTCGTGCCGGCAGTGTGTCGGTGTGGGCACTTCCCGCAGAGGAAGACAGCCAGGAATCAGAAGAAGAAGCAAACGCTTAATCTATACCCAACACAAAGAGGACAGGATGCGAGGAAGCGCCCTGTCCTCTTTGTGTATGAAAACTCACTCCGTTACCTTGCTTTGGTTGGCCACAGCCTGCTTCTTAGCCTCTACATGACTCGGATCACCGAGATAAAAGCGCCGGATGGGATCTATATGCTCATCCAGCTCATACACCAGCGGAATACCTGTCGGAATATTCAAATCCAGCAATGCGGTTTCGTCCAGATTCTCCATATACTTGATTAAAGCCCGCAAAGTGTTACCATGTGCAGAAATGATAACTCGATCCTTTTTGAGAATCAAAGGTACAATCCGCTGCTTCCAAAACTCGCCGACCCGATGCACTGTGTCCTCCAGACTTTCCCCAAGCGGCAGCTCTTCTGGCTTAATATTGCGATAACGCTCTTCCCGATGCGGACTCCGCTCGTCTTTCTCATCCAGCATGGGGGGCCGCACTGTCAGGCTACGCCGCCAGATATGAACCTGCTCCTCGCCGTATTCAACGGCAGAATCCAGCTTGCTAAGCCCCTGAAGAGCACCGTAATGGCGTTCATTCAGCTTCCATGACTTCTGCACAGGTATCCACAGATGATCCAGTTCATCCAAGATGTGATACAACGTGCGGATAGATCGTTTTAGCACAGAGGCAAATGCCAAATCAAACGTATAACCAGCCTCCTTGAGAATACGTCCCGCCTCAATGGCCTCATGAGTCCCTTGTTCAGTCAGGTCCACGTCCGTCCAGCCCGTAAACAGGTTTTGTCGGTTATACACGCTTTCTCCATGCCTAACCAGCACTACTTGATACATGTACTCACTCCTCTCCTGTCTGTCTTAATGTTTTACCCAACTTCTATGTATTTAACGTAAAATGCAATTTTTAAACCGTCTATTTAAAATACAAAAAAGGACGGCATTCAGCCATCCCTTTCTTCTCACCCTGCACTTAGTCCCTCTTACTGAACTTGGCCAACAGGTCCAAAATCCGTACATACAGCCATACCAGAGTCACCAGCAATGCAAAAGCACCATACCATTCCATATATTTGGGTGCGCCTTGATCTGCTTGCTCTTCAATAAAATTAAAATCAACCAGCAGATTCAATGCCGCAATAATCACGATAAATAAACTGATGCCGATGCCCAGCCAACCCGTTTCATGGATATACGGAACATTCATACCGAAAAAATTCAAAATAAAATCAACCAGTGTCACCAGAAAAATCGCCATCGTACACAGGACCACGAATGAGATAAAGCCGCGTGTCACCTTGATGATTCGCTGTGTATACATAAAGAGCATCAAGAACAAAATACCCACGGTCAGCAAAATGGCATTAGCCACAATTCCCGGGTACTCATACTCCATAAAGGCTGAAACGCCACCCAAAGCAAAACCACTCAGAATCGCATATACAGGAGAGAGTAACGGAGCCGTCTTGGGAAAAAAGGATATCGCAAGTGCTACGCCTGCCATACCAATAAATCCTGCCGTCAGCAAAGATAGCACCTCTACAGTTCCTTCATAGGTCATGTACCAGGTAATACTGCCAGAGACGATGAGCAGAACCAGCAGAAGCAACGTTTTGTTCACCGTTCCTCCAATGGTCATGCGTTGTTCACTAGCTTCTCTTTCATCTTCGCGCAAAAAGATGTCATCACGTAAAACCGGATTGCTAAAGCTCATACAGGGTACTCCTTTTCGATGTTGTTGTTTGCTATGCTATATGTATATATCGGCACAATATGAAAAAAGTTTCAGAAAATTTCAAACAAAAAAAGCTCTAACCTTGCCTTTCGGCAAAGCTAGAGTTAGAGAGTCAGGTCGTTACAAGTTAGAAATCAGATGTAGCAATTTGGATTGTACCTGTTACTGCTCCAACTGGAGTCGCCTGAAGAGCAGCTACCAGCAGCAAAGCAACTTCTAACGTTAGACTGTTGCCCGCCGGGATAACATAAGTGATCACAGGAGCATTGACACGGGTAACCACAAGATCAACCGGATTGGCACCCGTATTATTCACGGTAATTGTAGCATTATTACCGCCTCTCAGGTTTTCAAAAAAGGACTTACCCACACCAGCAGCAAGATTGTAGAATTGCGAAGGTAAAAGAATCGCCATAGTTTTCACCTCCCTTGCTTTTGATAGTGTATTCTATGCTTCCAATCTATGAACGTAACGTTAAGTGACTCAGTAATAAGACACAATTTAAAAGACTCATAGATTAACGTACCCTATATATGTAAAAAGGAGTTGCCCTCTCAGATCCTTTACAGAATCTGCGGACAACTCCTTTTTTAAATAATGGAAGGCTCAAACGTTATAAAAAGTGGCTAGTAGGATTGTATGTTGCCTTTGCTTCATTATTGCACGTGAAGGTTCAATTCCTGCGGACCGAAACGGGAAGGCGCAGAAACCTTCACACGAATTTGTCCAGCCTCCCCCTTCGACCGAATCCAGAATGCAATACGTCCTCCAATCAGAGATAAGCTCGAAGGACCGATCAATTCACCCACTCCCTCGACCTCCACCGAAACGGGATCTGCATAGAACGGCAATACATTGCCGTATTCGTCCAGAGCATCGACTACCACTCGAGTGACATCCCAATCGCCGGCTTCCAGCACTGTATCGTCTGCAGCTACGCGCAGCTCTGTCGGCACCGGATTACGTGAATAGTATCTACGTATTACTTCTTGCCCATTTACGTACCCAATGAATACAGCGTCTTCCCACTTCATGCCCCAGTGGCCTGTCAACTCGTCGATCACGACAGGGGGGTGAGGAAGCGCTGGGTACTTTTCTTGGTTCGGACGATAAACACCTTTGCGCTCATGACCGTAGATGAACTCCACCTCATCGCAATTGGTGAACACGACCAGCGGCACGATGCCTCCGATATTCCGCTCGCCACGCGACCAGTAAGTGACCGGCTCCATAACGACTTCCTGTTCGACGTTCTTCTGGCTCCGGTACACGCTCGCTGCAAATTTAGGCAGGCGGAACATATCCATGACACCGTGGTAGCAGATTTTATCACCGGAACCAAAATCAGCATGCGTGTTATAGTCAAAAGCACACCAGCCAATCGCTCCGGCAATGCCCTCATCGGCATAGGAAGCATTTTGGACCCGCGTATGGCGCAGTGCATGCTCCATTACCCGTTCCTCCTGGTCAAAACGCTTGGTCGGGTACATATGCCCGTTATATTCCGTTACCAGATAAGGGACCGGATGATCCAGCTTTGTAACGAAAGACGGCTGGCGCAAGCCTGTCGTTTCGCCATCTACGCCTTCTGTATCGTCATACGTATCAAAATTGCGGATTTCCTTCGCCAAATATTTTTTGTGCCCACCATCATGAACAAAATCATTTATCGTATATACGTCTTCCAGCAGCTCACTGCCTACAATATAACGCACACCACCCGTAGCACGGGTCGGATCTAGCTTTCGTGCCAGCTCATTGGTACGCGTGTACAGATCATGGTCATCCTGCGACTCATTAATTCGTACGCCCCAGATGACGATGGAGGGATGATTACGATCACGGATAATCATGTCCTCTACGTCCCTCACCGCCTGGTCCTTCCACGCTTCACCGCCAATATGCTGCCAACCCGGAATCTCTTCGAAAACGAGCAATCCGATCTCATCACAGCGGTCTAGAAAATGACGGGACTGAGGGTAGTGGGATGTCCGTACCATATTCAGCCCCAGCTCCTCCTTGAGCACATCTGCATCACGACGCTGCGCTCTTTTGGGCATAGCATAGCCAACGTACGGATAGGACTGGTGACGGTTCAAGCCAAGCAGCTTGATCTTCCGCCCGTTCAAGTAAAAACCGTCCGGCTGAAATTTGGCCTCGCGGAAGCCAAAGCGCACGGTCACCTGATCCAACGCTTCTCCGCCTCGTAGCAGCGTCAGCTTCACTTCATACAGCTTGGGATCATCTATATCCCAAAGCTGCAGGCCGTTCAATTCGCCTAGTTCCAGCGTCACTTCCGCCGCCGTCACCACTGCCAGCTCGGTCTCCGCCTTCACGCTCGCTCTGTCCAGCAGTTGCAGCGCGACCGTCAAGTCGTCCTGCTGATCGCTGGCGCCCTCCAGCTCCACGACGACGCGTACCGTCTTACTTGCTGCAAGCGGCTCCGGCGTTTGGACGAATACCGTTCCGAGGTGTACAGGCTCCACTATTCGCAGCTGCACTTCGCGGTAAATACCGCCGTAGGTCAGATAGTCGATGACTGCCCCAAAGGGAGGGATGTCGTCCCGTTCCGTGGAATCGACGATGACCGTGAGCACATTGGAGCCGCCATACTCGGCAACTTCGGTCAATTCAACGCTGAACGGTGTATATCCACCTTTATGCTCACCCGCTTTTACCCCGTTTAGATATACCTGGGCATAGGTCATGACTCCTTCAAAATCAACGTACACTCGCTTACCTTTGGCATCTGCCGGAATGTCCAGCTCTCTTTTATACGTAGAAATAAACTGAAATGCCTTGTCGTCAAAATAATTGTACGGCAGCTCTACATTCGTGTGCGGCAGCTGAACTGGCTCATACCGACTCGCATCAATGCCTGCGCTTACTTCGCTCTCGACATATTCAGGAAGGTAAAACCATTGGTCATTCAACGGCAAAATGGTACGCATGGGCAGTCACCTCAACCTTTTATTTTTCACTCTTATACCATAGTAAAATATTTGAGTAAAAATAATGAGTAAAACTTAGTAAAATAAATATATGTTAAATGTAAGCATTTACAAGACAATTGTCAATCCATTTTTGTATCTTTTTACAATCAAAAAAACAGCCCCGGAAGGCAGGGCTGTCCAAATCCATAACGTTGATTTTATTGGGCATCGGTATGTAGCGGCGCACTGCTGTTGCGAATCATTAGCTCGGTCGGAATGGTGACCTTGCGCCCTACCTCGTTGGGACCGTTGCGTACCGTATGCAGCAAGAACTGAACACCCGTTTCTCCCATCAGTTCGGTATGTGTTTTGACCGTTGACAGAGATGGGGTCAAATATTCCGCTGTCGGAATATCATTGAAGCCAACAATGGAGATCCGTTCCGGCACCGCAAGGTGATGCCGCTCCAGTGCCTTTAACACCCCAATAGCCACCGAATCGCTCGCAACAAAGAAAGCTGTAGGCAGATTTTCGGGTCCTGCCAGAATAGCCGCTTCCATCGCACGGAAGCCGTCTGCCGCCGTTCCGCCGCACACATGAATATCATCCGACGTGCACAGCCTGTGCTGTTCCTGATACCGCAAAAATGTCTCATAGCGAGCATCTAGATCCGCTCGTTCGAAATCATGGGACTGCTCATCCTTGCCCATACCTACATATCCGATGTGACGATGGCCTGCGCCCATCAAATAATCCAGTGCATCAGCTGTAGCGCGAGCAAGGTCAATGACCACATAGTCTGCCCCTGTGCGCTCTACCGAATGATCCAGAAAAACGCAAGGAATGGGCAGTTCCAGCATACGTTCTACCTCTTCGCTGCTAAAATGCCCCAGCACGATCAGCCCATGCAGCCCTTCGGATGACGCCTTCAGCGCAGTCAGGTCCTCTCTTCTGAAAATACGCTCCAGCTGTGCCCCGCTTTGGCGGCACTCTTTTTCCACGCCAAACCGGATAGACAGATAATAAGGGTCTTCCAGTTCCTCGTACGTACTAAACCAGTGCACCATGCCCAACCGAATGGGTCCATCTGCCTTCTTGCGGGGCTGACGACCAATACCGCCATTTTTACGTTTAACAGTCGTATACTTCATACGCTCGGCAACCTCAAAAATTTTACGCCGCGTTTCCTCTGATACAGACAGTGTTTCATCATAATTCAGCACTCGGGAGACCGTGGATATCGAAACCTCTGCCTCCTGGGCGATATCTTTTAACGTAGGCATTGCAGACTCCTTTAATCGTTTTACTCTATTTTTACTTTTATTTTACTATTATCCCTAAAAGGTTCAACCATTTTTTTCATATTATAAGCCTAATCATGATAAAATACGTACCATAATAGAAATGACACCAAGGAGGATACACACATGAAACAGGAACTGATTGACCGCCTGACTACCTATGTTCAGGTAGATACCCAATCTGATGAAAGCAGTCACACTTGCCCCACTACACCCGGACAGCTCACATTGGGCAACCTCTTGGTGGGCGAATTGAAAGCCATTGGTATGACAGACGTAACTATTGATGATCATGGTTATGTGATGGCGACCCTTCCTTCCAATACGGATAAAGAGGTTCCCGTCATCGGTTTTCTCGCTCACCTCGATACGGCTACCGAGCTGACTGGTGCAGGGGTAAAGCCGCAATTGACGGAAAACTATGATGGGGGCGATATCACGCTGAATGCTTCGCTTGGTGTGGTTCTTTCTCCACGTGAGTTTCCCGAACTGACTCAATATAAAGGCCACACCCTGATCACAACAGATGGTACCACCCTGCTCGGTGCAGACAACAAAGCCGGGATCGCAGAAATCATGACAGCTATCCACTACCTGATTGACCATCCAGAAATTCAACATGGCAAAATTCGCGTTGCTTTTACACCGGACGAAGAGATTGGGAGAGGACCGGAACGCTTTGATGTAGCCGCTTTTGGCGCTGAATATGCCTATACGGTAGACGGCGGACCGCTCGGAGAACTGGAGTATGAGAGCTTTAACGCCGCAGCCGCCCATATTACCATTCACGGTGTGAATGTGCATCCTGGTACGGCTAAAAACAAAATGATTCACGCTGCCAAAATCGCTATGGAGCTGCACAGTCGGTTACCTGCAAACGAAGCCCCGGAATATACAGACGGATATGATGGCTTCTATCATCTCTTGGATTCTACAGGCACCGCAGAACAAGCTAAACTGTACTATATTATCCGTGATTTTGACCGCGAGAGCTTTGAAAACCGGAAAGCTTATTTAACAAATGTAGTCAAAGAGCTGCAGGCCGCATATGGAGAAAACCGTATTGCGCTGGAGCTGAGAGATCAATATTACAACATGAAAGAGAAAATAGAGCCAGTCAAGCATATCGTCGATGTCGCTTATGAAGCAATGACAAAGCTGAATATCGAACCCATTATCAAGCCGATCCGTGGCGGTACAGACGGTTCACAGCTATCCTACATGGGACTGCCTACACCGAATATTTTTACAGGTGGGGAGAACTACCACGGTAAGTTTGAATATGTGTCGGTGGACAACATGGTGCTCGCTACCAAGGTTATTGTGGAAATCGCACAACTGTTCGAGCAACGCGGCAAGTGAACTACCTATACGCAGCACTGACACGTTCAGATTAAATAGAAGGCATATCGTTTCGTAATGGAAATGGTATGCCTTTTTTTCTGATGCTTTCACTTCCTTAAAGATTCAATATCTTTATAACTTTTATCCATCTTTAGACCGACAACTATATACGAGACTATAAAAAATATACCTAGTAAAGAAAGGTAGGTTATCTATTTGAATACAATAGATGCATTAATTGCAGCCATTCCCTACATACAACAGATCATGCGTGAGAAAGTGACCCTTGCTCTCTTCGACCGAACTCATGTCCTTATGTATACCCAATCGGAGGGTATGGACCTCGGCTTTGAAACAGGCTCGGAGCTACTCGAGGACTATAAGAATTTTGCCATGCTTAAAAATGGACGTGAGACCAGCCTGACCCACATTCCTGCTGAAATTCTAGGTTTTCCTCTGGATATGATCAGTATTCCTGTATTGGACGAGAAAGGTGAAGTCATTGCAGCATTTGCGGCCTCTTATAATTTGACTAACAAAAATCAACTGGATCAATTCGTATCCGAGAACCGCTCCATCACCGAGCAGCTCATTGATATGGTACAGCATGTAGCAGCTCATTCCGAGGAACTTCAGGCAACCAGTGAACAAATTTTGAAAAACACCCAAATCGCTGTGCAAAACTCGGGTAAAATCAATCAGGTAGCTGTGTTCATCAAGGAAATTTCCGATCAAACCAACCTGCTTGGATTGAATGCAGCGATTGAGGCCGCGCGTGTCGGAGAAGCAGGAGCAGGCTTTGGTGTCGTCGCTCAAGAGGTGCGCAAGCTATCCGTAGAATCCAAAAAGGCGACGGTCGATATTGAAGGGGCCCTTAAGGATGTACAGAACTCCATTCATCAAATGGAGCAGGAAATTGAGCAAATTGTTTCTTCTTCTCAAGAGCAGGCGACTCTGGTAGGCTCTTTCACTGAAGTGATGGACCGTATGCAAAAGGCGAGTGAAACGATGCAACATCTGGCCAATAGCCTGACTTCGTATGTCGTAAAATAAATTTTGGCATAAAAAAGGGAGCACACGGATCGCAAAATGCGTAAAAGTGTGCTCCCTTTATGTACAAAAGGCCTATCGGGCTTAAGGATCTAAATCTGAAACTCAAGCAGGATAAGAAAAAACGCCATGATTTGAAGGAATCACGGGGTCTAACCCTCCCCAAATATTTCCCACCGGAAGAGCAATACTAAGAGACGCCAAGGCCATAGTTACCGAGATTAATGCCTTTTTCATTATGAAGCCCCCTTAATAAAATGGTTTGGTATTGCTCTTGCTGTGATGGTGTTGCCCAATCTCGATAAGTCTCAAACAGAGCAACCAATGTCCTGAAATTGGCATCCACTTCTACATTGGCAGAGAATTGCAGAGAATCAAGAACATAATTTAAGGCAACGGAGTACTGCTTCTTCTTGAAATGGTAAATGGCCAATTGGTTGACCAGTTTTAGATAATATACGCGGTTTGCTCTATCTTCATAACCTTCAAATATTTTAATATCATCAGCAAAATCGTTCAGCAGGTCGTCTATATTCCAATTATTCAAGTTAGCCGCTTCCGCAATACCAACCAATCCTGGAAGTAACTCCTCTTCATTGTCATGAAGAAATTGAACGTACTCAGGCAAAAGTTCCCTTCTCCCCGAAAGTAACTCAATCGTAAATAAATTGGCCTTGGCGAGGAAACGGAATCTCTCTACTTCTTCGTGACCGCTCTGATCCAGCCCCATAAACCAGCCCATTTCGCTATACTTCATAATATAGTTTCTAGCTTCCTCATACTTGCCCATATTCTGATAGTAAATAGACTTCGCCAGATAACTGTAAGCATAATAAAACACTAGCGGGTGTTTGGTGTCCAATGTCTCATACTTGCCGTCTGCAGCATTTCTCAGTTGGGTGTGATACAGGTTTTCAGCCAACGTATGCAGAAAGTCTGCTACTTTGTTCGCTTCATCCCAATCATTATGTGTGTAGCTGAGTCTAAACAACTCACAAGCTTTATCGAGTTCGTGACTGTCCGACAACAAATAAATGGCTTCCCTTTGGTTCAAGACCTCTTCCATTAGACCCCGCCTCCCTAGCCTGAAAATTGCGGTTACCCCTAGCCCAATGGCTATTTTTCAGGGCAGTTATGCTGCTAGCCTCCATTTTTGCATACCGTATATTGCAAATATAGTCAAAACCTAACTTGAAGTCAATTCAATCATCGCTATCTTCTTTTTTTTGCAACCTTACATTGCTGTGTACGGTTATGGATTTTGCAAAATTCGATTCCAGTCGCTTCGAAGTGCAAGATATAGACGAACCAAACCATTTCGATCTATATCTTGTTCATTGGAAGTCGCTTATGGGATTTTTGCAAAATCCTCGGTTACGAATAGTTGACTCTCCTTATAGAAATAATACTAAAAAAGACAAAGTATAGGCTCTCTCATGGATGGTTTTTATGATGCTATAGTATCGTGGGGGTAACTACGTTACGAATTAGTGCGTACTTTTCAACCGGATAGCTGGGCCTTACAATCAAACCTGTGCATGATATTAAAGTATAGAGTAATACTCAACAGAGCATGTACCTGTTCATCAAAATACAAATTCACTTAAGGAGTGAAGTTAATACCATGGAACTTCAATTGGCTTTAGACTTAGTAGATATCCCGCAAGGGATTGCATTGGTAAAAGAAGTAGAGTCGTATATTGACATCGTAGAAATCGGTACGCCGATTGTCATCAATGAAGGACTTCATGCAGTAAAAGCAATGAAAGAAGCATTCCCGAATCTGAAAGTGCTGGCTGACCTGAAGGTTATGGATGCAGGGGGCTATGAAGTGCTAAAAGCTTCCGAGGCTGGTGCAGATATCGTTACGATTTTGGCTGTAGCTGAAGATGCAACAATCAAAGGTGCAGTAGAAGAAGCGAAAAAACAAGGCGGCAAAAAAATCCTGGTGGATATGATCGGTGTTAAAAACCTGGAGCAACGCGCGAAAGAAATTGACGCTCTGGGCGTTGACTACATCTGTGTGCATACAGGCTACGATCTACAAGCTGAAGGACAAAGCCCGTTCGAAGCACTGCAAACCGTCAAACAAGTCGTGAAAAACTCCAAAACTGCCGTGGCTGGCGGTATTAAGCTGAGCACATTGGCTGAAGTCGTGAAGGCTCAACCGGATCTGGTTATCGTCGGCGGTGGTATCACTGGCGAGGACGACAAAAAGGCTGTAGCTTCCCAAATGCAACAGCTCATCAAACAAGGTTAACCCCAATGGAAACCTCTCAATATTTATCTGAGGTACTCAACGAGCTACAATGGGTTCCACAGTTGATCAGCAATGCGGAATCGGAACAGCTGATCCACTCCATCAACGCTGCGAATAAGGTATTCGTGGCAGGTGCGGGCCGCTCAGGGTTCATGATTCGCTCGCTGGCGATGCGACTGATGCACATGGAAATTCAAGCTTACGTGGTGGGTGAAACCGTAACTCCCGGCTTGGGCGAGGGCGACCTGCTCATTATTGGTTCAGGCTCTGGCGAAACCAAAAGCCTGACCTCCATGGCAGAAAAAGCAAAGAAACTCGGGGCCTCTCTGGCGCTTCTAACCACGTCCCCCGAGTCTACCATCGGCAAACTGGCCAATATCATCGTCAAGCTGCCCGGTGCACCCAAGGATCCTTCCAACAAGGATTACCAGACGATTCAGCCTATGGGCTCATTGTTTGAGCAAACCCTGCTGTTGTACGGTGATGCACTGGTACTCAGAACGATGGAGCTGCGCAAGCTGACCTCCGAATCTATGTTTGGCCAACACGCTAACTTGGAATAAACCGCGATTCCTTTACGATAACAAAGCAGGCTGTCCTTCACATGTGAAATGTAAAGGACAGCCTGCTTTTATGCTTGTATAAGCGGACGTTCGATACAGCATACATGCCAATCCATACTTCCGTAAAACCGCCATTGCGTTCAGGTGAGATAACAAAGGCCGGCATGTATTCAAACCATTTATTCGTTATTCCCTGCTGGCAACGGCGGGACTTTGGACGAATCAGCAAGTGCCCAATAGGCATATTTGGCCTTTAACTGTTCGTCGAATAATAGCGGCTTATCCAGCCGGGCTATTGGAAACGTGCTGAGCCACGTATTTCCATCATCCGTACCCCAAATCGTCACATTGCTGATATGATCCTGCTGCCTTGAAAACATATCGAACAGCGCCCGATAGCGGTGAGCCTGCCGGATCAGCATAGATTCTGGAATCGTTTCATAGCGATCTGTGTCATTGGAATAAAGACCCATATCCAGCTCGGTAATCTGATTATCCAGACCAAGCGAAGCAAACTTTTCGATGGACTGCTCAATCTCGCTAATAGCGGGAAACTCTAGGCGGATATGCGATTGGTGGCCTACCCCGTCAATCGGTACACCTTTAGCGAGCAGATCACGTACCAAATTGTACAGAAAATCCCGTTTCTTCGGCTCATGCGTGTTGTAATCGTTAATGAATAGTCGTGCGTTCGGGCCCGCCGCTTCCCTCGTGACACGGAATGCTTTTTCAATATAATCCGTACCGGTAATCTGATACCACTTGCTGCGGCGCATGCCATCCGGCTGATCAGGATCAATGACCTCATTCACCACATCCCAATCGGTGATGACATTTTTATACCGCGCTGCAACAGCGCGAATATGCGTCTCCAGCCGATCCAGCAAAAGCTTTTTATTTTCAGCAGTCGGTGTCATCGGCTGTCCATTCTTATCCTTGAACATCCAATCCCCAGTTTGGTTATGCCACACCAAGGTATGGAAGCGAATCTCTAGTCCGTGCTGTCTAGCAAACTGCACAATTTGGTCTGCTTCCTCCCAATGGAACTGTCCCTCGGACGGTTGTAAGGAGATTGGCTTCATCGCATTCCCTGCAACGACGCTGTTAAAATGCTTCTGTACCAACTCTCCGTAAGCCCCTTCGGTCTGAAAAGCTTCAATCGCCGTGCCGATGCTGAACTGTCCCCCATATAATCCATGCAAAGAAGGAATGTCCTTTTCAATAGCCAGTGGTGGTACAAGTGACAGTTCGAAATCATCCATATAAAAGGAAGACGTTCCTTCTGCCGTTTCCAAATACATAGAAACAGTGTCTGCATCATGCGCGAGCGTATACGTACCAGATAAATGCATCCATCCCCCTGTCGTAGTAGCCGTGTCGCCTACAACAGTTTCATACGAACTATTCCCTTGGTGATCACGCTGCACGCTGAGCCTCACCTTGGCAGGCTGCTCACCCGGCGCCAGCTTCACCCAGGCACTGACCGTATATCGGCTGCCCTTTTGCATCGTAGCAGTCACATCCAGCTTCGGTCCGGCATATGTCTTTTGTCTGCCTGTTGTCAGCAGACTGTATGAGCCGCTTCGTGCATCGGCATCCGAAACCTGCACGGTCTCGGCTCCCATACGGGACACCCATCCTTGAGCCGTACCCTCTTCAAACCCGGATACGATACCATGGGCCGGCTCCGTTGGCGTCTTCGATACCTGTGTTATTTCTACCTCATCCACATAGTAGGCCTGCGCGGGATTCGAGCTTTCCACATACAGCTTCAATGCATCCATCCCCCCGGTAAAAGTATATTTCCCCTGAAGTTTAATCCACGATGTATCCGCCGTCTCCGTCTGCGCTACCGTCTTCCATGTCGTAGTCCCGTCTGTCGGCTGCTGCTCCACTGTAAGTTTAACCATGCTCGGAACCGCAGAATGACCATCTAGCTTCACATAGCCACTAATTTCATACTCTACATCCGGCTGCAATAGCGACTTCACATCCAGCTCCGCCCCGTTCCAAGCCGCTGTGCGGGCGGTTGCCTTCAGACTGTGCGTGCCGCCATATGCTGCTTCCGTGACGGATGCAATTTGGGTATAAGTTCCCCGGGGTTTCCAGCCGTCGCTGTTTCCTTGCTCAAATCCATACGTTCCAATGGTCTTATGGATATTACCCGCTGACAGCACCGTATCCGAAACGGGCGGGGAATGTTCTATAGACGGAGCTGCCTTTAGTACAGACGCCCCCCACCAACCGACAGGCGATAACAACAGCGCTCCAGCCAGTACCAGACAAAAAGGCTTAACCCAACATGACCGCAAAGCAATCCCTCCCGTACTCCGATTTTTTGGAATTGGTATTTGGCACCATTGGTTTTCATTTACTATCCTTTGACACCGCCCAAGGTCATACCCTTCACAAAGTATTTTTGCAAAAAGGGATAAACTAAAATAATAGGCACTGAAGCGACAATCGTCATCGTGGCCCGAATTGAGGTAGGCGTGACCGACTTCGCTAGATTTTCCGAACCAGCGAATTGGCTCGCATAGTCCTGAGTGTTAACAGACGTGTTGGAATTTTGCAGTATTTTCATCAACTCATATTGAAGAGTGCTCCATTGTTCATATGACGAATTGTACAAAAACACATCGAACCAGGAATTCCATTGCGCGACTGCTGTAAACAGCGACACCGTCGCTAGCACGGGAACACACAGCGGTAAAACGATGCGCATAAAAGTGGAAAACTCCCCAGCCCCGTCAATACGCGCCGACTCCAAAATCCCTTCCGGCAATCCCTCAATAAAGGAGCGAATAACAATCACATTAAACACCCCAATCAATCCCGGCACAACATACACCCAGAAAGTCCCCAGCATCCCAAGCTCACGAATCAGGAGAAAGTTCGGAATCAGTCCACCGCTAAAATACATCGTTAAAATAAAAGCAATCGAAACAAATTTACGCAGCACATATTCCGGCCGGCTGATCGTGTACGCCACCATCGCGCAGCAAAACACCGAAGTCACCGTGCCCGCAACCGTACGTAATACAGAAATCAGCGTAGCATGAAAAATCGTCGCTTCCTTGAACACAAATTCATAATTACTCCACGTGAATTCACGTGGCCACAAATAAATCCCGCCCCGTATCGAATCATTCGCTTCATTCAACGAAACCGCCAGCGTATTCAAGAACGGATACAGCGTGAACACCATCAGGCAGAGCATAAACAGAATATTGCACGCATCAAAAATCCGATCCGAGGGGGCCCGAAATCGCCCGTGTACAGCCTTCCCTTTACCCATGACTTCCGCTCCTTTCTAAAAAATAGCCTAATCATCTGACTGATAAGGTCAGCGAAGCGACCTGTTAAAAATCCACTGACCTGCACCCGTAGTATGGATGAGCTCGCACCTTCTGTTATCACCACCACTAGCAGTCCTAAAAACAAGCGAAAGCGAAGCTGAGCCAACCATCATGGCGCATTTACCCATGGAAGCGCGAGTCACGCGCCTTCCCTAAGTTCTCCCCTTGCCACTACCCTCAGTTCTCAAAAAAGTGACTTTACGGCGGGTAGCAGCGGAGCGGGCGGAATTGTTCTGAAGAAGCGGAGCGTTCGCCTTTATCCCCGGATTTTAACCTATAATCTTTATTCCAATAAGAAAATACGGGGATAACAGCGATCGGAAGAACAATCCGCACGCGAAGCGACAACGAGCCCTCCCCAGAAACTCACTCTTTTTTTAGAACAATCTCTCCTCCCCTAACCGCTTCGCAATATGATTGGCGCTAAACAGTAAGATGAAGCTGACCACCGTTTTGAACATCCCGGCAGCAATGGAAAGCGAGAAATTACCCATCTGGATACCATATTTCAGCACAAAAATATCCAGATTCTCCGAGTAATCCACGTTCATACCGTTGCCCAGTAAGTATTGCGGCTCAAAGCCGGATTCCAGCAGATTGCCGATGTTCATAATGAGCAGGATGATAAATACAGGCTTCAATCCGGGTAATGTCACATGCCAAATCCGCTGAAAACGCCCTGCTCCATCCATCTCAGCCGCTTCATACTGCGAGGGATCAATCATCGTCATCGCGGCCAAATAAATGATGGTATTCCAGCCGACATTTTTCCATACCTCCGATGCACCGAGAATGCCCCAGAAATAGCTTCCTTCGCCCAGCCACAGAATAGGCTCCTTAATCAATCCCAGCCACATCAGCACCTCATTGATGATGCCGCCATCCGCAGATAGCGCCGTACTAATGATGCTGGCCGCGACCACCCACGAAATAAAATGCGGTAGATAGCTGATCGTCTGTACCACCCGCTTAAATACGAGCTGACGAAGCTCATTCAGCAAAATTGCTAGTGTTATAGCGGTGACAAAGCCCAACACCAAATTAATAAAGCTCATCGCCAGCGTATTGCGCATGACCCGCAGAAAGTGTTCATCCTGAAACAGAAAATGGAAATGCTTTAATCCAACCCATTGCTGATCGAGCAACTTGCGGGCAGGCTTAAAATCCTGAAAGGCAATCGTCCAGCCCCAGATGGGCAAATACTTGAAGATGAACAGCCAGATTAAAAAAGGGACGGACATCCATACTAGTGCCCGTTGCTGATTCAGCTTGTGCATAAATCCCCTAAAGCCGGTTCGCCGCGAGGGCGGAAAATGATCCGGGGAGATCGTGACAGGTGGTGGTGACGAGTGGCCCATAGCTGCTTCCTCCTTTATTTTTTACCGGGATTTTCGATTTTTTTGGCAACCTCCTTCGTGATCAACTCCTCATACGCCTTTACATCCAGCTTGTTGAATTCAGTAGTGTATTCATTCCAAATCGCATCAAACTGTTCCGGTGCAGACAGCACCAAACGCGGGAAATATTTGCGCTGTAGGTCCCCCTTCTTTTGCTGGAAGAGCTGCGCAGTTGAGCCTTGAGCAATCGGAATACTCCAGGCCGGATACCATGGGCGCTCGTCAGGTGCGGAAAACATTTGCGAGAAGGACTCTACACCATAGACTTTTAGTAGCTTTTTATCTCCCTCGGTGTAGGACATACGCGCAACCTCAGGCTGCCGTCCGGGGCCAACCGAGTTACCGTCAGGCAGGGTAGAACCGCTACCGTATCGCGGCCAACTATATTCAAAATATTTGAACCCGAATGATTCGCGGAACGCGTCCTGACCAGTCTGCTTAATTTGCTCCTCAGTCCGGTAAAAGCGTCCTTTTTTATCTACATCATAGGTTTCCCCCTTGATTCCCCAGTTGGATAATATCTGGTTTTCGTCCGTCAGCAGGTTGTCAAAAAATTTGATGATACGTACCGGGTCCTTGGCACTGACCGTAATTCCTATGCCTCGGTTATTAACGAATGACGACGGATCAATGTACTGATCCTTTATATTCTGGTCGTATACAATAGGCAGCCCTATATACTCCATATCATCATTGCCCGATTGCTTGGCAGCCTCTTGCAGATTATTCAGGGCCTGCCCCGCCTGCCAGCGGTAGTCAAAAAAGCCCAGCACCTTACCCGAAGTCAGCTTCGCCAAATATTGATCGTAATTGTCCACAAAGGACGATTTATCAAATAGGCCCTCTACATTGAGCTGATTTAGCTCTTTCAGATACCGCTTTGTGATTTCCATATCTCCATAATCCGTGGCCCGGTGTGTCTTCATATCAATAATCGTGCCGCCATCATTCGGATAGCCTGCCAGATGCATCGGCGCGTTCGTAAGAGCATAAAACCTATCCTGCGTGGTTAACGCCAGGTACCCAGTCAAGCCCTCATCTGCATGTTTTTTCGCATAGTTACGAATCAGGGCTAAATACTCGTCAAGTGTTTTGATTTTTGGAAATCCCGCTTCTTTTAATACCCTGCGTTGCACCCAAAAGGCTCCTTGCTCCAAGTTAGGCGCAGGTAAATAATCGCCTACCACCGCACTGAGCGGAAGAAAATAAATGTTCCCATCCTCCGCCTTCATCAAGTTGTAGTACGGTCCATATACACGCTTAATATTCGGTCCGTATTTGTCGATCAAATCATTCAGGGGAATAAAAGCCCCGGCATCCAGCAGCTTATCGATCGTGCCATCCGGTACTATCACATCCGGGAAATCGTTACTGGCAATAAATGTACCGATCTTCGTATTGGAATCACCCACCAAATGCTCCAGCTTCCAGTTTACCCCCGTCTGATCCTCCAGGATCTTGCCGATCCGCGTTTCATTGGTATTAATGTCCCTGCCCGCAGTGGCATTAAAATACGTGAATGTGACTTTCTCCTTGCTATCTCCTGACGCTGGCTCCTTGCCCGAGCTCCCTGAGCAAGCAGTGATCATAGATGCCATCATAACCATTACCAGACCGATGATTCCGAACCTTTTGCTTGTCATGCCAGACCTTCCCCTTTCGCCCTCTTTTGTCGATTGTGTGTGAATATCGTGCGGACGTACCGCAAGCACTGGGAATCCCGCACACCCTAAATTGTAAGCACTTTCATTTTATAAAATGCCGTCCATTTCGTTCACCTGCCAATCTAAAGGTGTTACTTAGGAAACTATAGGTAAAGGTCCTTCAAAGCAAAATAGGTACCGCTCTCCACCTCACTCCCGATCCGCAGGAATCCTAATTCGTATCTCCGTACCCACGCCGGGGGCACTGCGTATGGCAAGCTCAAAGCGGCTCCCGTAGTAAAGTTTAAGACGATAGATGACATTTTGCAGACCTATACGCTCACCCATTTCTTCCTGCCTTTGCATGTAACCATATAAACGTTGTACCTGTTCCTCAGACATGCCCACCCCATCATCTCGAACCGTTAGAATCAGTTGTCCTTCCTCATGCTCAAAATGAATCTCAATGCGTCCCCCATGCTTTAGCGGCTCAATGCCGTGGATACTTGCATTTTCAACCAGTGTCAGCGCGACCATTTTGGGAAGCAGATTGTCCAAGTCTTCAGAGCGCGCCTGCACTTCGTACTGTATTCGCTCACCAAAGCGATATTGCTGGATTTCCAGAAAACAACGGATCAGCTCCAGCTCCTCCCGCAAAGTAACCCGATCCTTGTTCCACACCAGCGAATTGCGGAATATCCGTGCCATGTTATGAATAATGTGCGCTGTCTCATCCTCATGCTTCATCAAGCTCCTCATGCGAATCGTCTCCAGCGCATTGAACAGGAAATGGGGGTTGATCTGGCTGTGAAGTGCATTCAACTGGGCATGTCTGCGCTGAATTTCCAGATTTTTTCGTTGAATATCAGCCATATACACATCGTTAATCAGTCGCTTTATTTTCAGCGTCATCCGGTTAAACTCACCTGTTAATTGCCCGATTTCATCTCGCGACTCTGTACCGGGAATCAGCTCAAAATGCTGGTTTTTCACCTTTTTCATGTGCTTTAAAATACGATGAATCCTCACGTTCAGCGAACGTGTAATCCAGATAATAATTAATGTAGGTAACAGCATATTTACACAGGTTAACAAGAGCACAAAGTTGCGGGATTCCTGCATTTCATACAGCATTTCATCTCTGGATACCGCTGCCACAATGCTCCAGCCGTTCAGATTGCTCGTAAGCACATAATTCGTCTTGAACTCCATCGTGTCCTCGGGCAGCTTGAGGGTGCTATAGGCCACACTTTTGTGGTTTATAGCAACTTTGGGATCCGTTGTATATTCGATTTCCCCTCGTTCGTTCAGCAGAAAGAGACTTCCCTGCAAATTCAGGTTGTTGAAAATCTCACGAATGGACGACATTCGCAGTTCTATTTTCAGTATTTTTTCACGACCATTTTGGGAATAAAAGTAGTTCATCCGCCGAATCAGGCTGAAAGGGTGCAGCTGTTCGCCTGTACTGTCATCGGTACGTACAAATATAGGCTTGGACTGGCGTCCAGGCGGGATTTTGGTATACCAGGGCAAGCTTCTGACCCTCTCATCTATAAAACTGACTCCCCCGGAATCCAGCAGCGTTGAATTATCGGTGTAGATCGTAATTCCACCTACGGAATGGTATACAGGACTGTAATTATTGTTCAAGATACGACGTAAATAAGAGTCATAGGCAGCAATATAATCAGCAGGGTGGGGATATGTTTGTTCCAACACCTCATTGAGCTGATGATCGGTATAAAAGATAGACGAGATTTCCATCGCATCTTCAAATTCACGGTAAAATTCAATTTTAATCTGTTCCAGTGCACGCGAAATATCCTGAATACGCTGTTCTTTCACATTTTGTGAGGTAACATGGTAAAAAACCAGATTGGTCAACACTACAGGCGCGAAAACACACAGAAAATAAAGCAGCAGCATTTTATCCCGCAATCGCACATGATCAAGAGTCGTCCTCAGCATCTTCATTCGCCGGCCCTCTCTGGCTCGTCGCCAATACTCAGGCTGTTGCGGTATTCACTAGGCGTGGCGTGCGCCGTCTTTTCAAACTGGGTAACAAAATAGTCTGAACTGCCAAAGCCCACGCGCTCCGCAATTTCATAAATCCGCAGATCCGTCTGCCGCAACAAACGTTTTGCCTCCTGAACGCGCAATTTCAGCAAGAATTCGTTAAAGTACACACCATACGTTTTTCTGAACAATTGACCGAGGTACACCGGGTTCATGTAAAAGCGAGCCGCAATACTTTTCAGGCTTATATTCTCGGCGGCATGCTGCTCAATGTAAGCACGGATGTGCTGGATGCCTCCCTGCTGACAATCCTTGCGCAGAACCCCAATATACCTTCCACTTTCCTCTGCAAAAGCTGTAAACAATCGCTGTAGTTCACCCAGGGACAGGTTCATGTCCTGCCAGTTCATCATCGGTTCTAGTGACCGAAGTGAGCGCTCATCTCCCTGCATGTTTTGAATGACCCGAACGATACTAAGTACGCATTGATGCAAACTCATTTTCACAGCCTCAGGTGCATAACACTCCTCCCGAAAGCTGCTAAATAAATTATCCACGGCCACACGCAGCTCCTCCAACCGCAGTTCCTCGACTTGTTCCGTCATGCGATCCAGTACGTCCTGATGTATGGTCTTATAGTGGAGTGGTGGCATTCCCTCCTGTAGATATACAACAATACCGCTATGGTCATAAATGTATTTATGGAGCACTGCTTCCTTCGCACAGGCATAGGACTGCTGGATATCCTGCAACCGATTCACAGGCTTTCCTGCATAAATGAAAACCCGACTTCCCAGCTGGTCTTTTAGTGACTTCATCCCCTCTATCTCCTGTTGTAGCGCTTTCATAAAGACTTCGACCTTGCCTTGAAAATAGTTCAAAAAGAAGTCCGGTACGATAAGACCAATTCGGTTGCGATGCTCATGGACATAGAGAGGGTACTTGCCATCCATTAAACGATGAAGTGCTTGCTCTATAAGCTCCCTGAATTGGAAAAGCGATAGCATAATATTATTGTCACCAGAGCGCCAGGGATGTTGGTCATTCAGCTCGACGAGTACATAGTACATAGAAGTGGCCTCCTCAAGCCGTAGTTGCTGCTCCCACTGTGTCACCACTACATCATCCACTGGGTTCATCATCACAGTCTCTAACAACCCACCTGCATGGTGATTCTGATATCGTTGCGCATTCTGTTGTTCACGATGCAGTCTCTCACTCAGCTTGCGCAATGTAGCCGAAAAGTCACCCTCATCAATCGGCTTAAGCATAAAATCATGAACCCCATAGCGGATTGCCTGCTGCGCATAAGCGAAATCACTATAGCCGCTTAAGATAATAAACGCGGGATGTTCTGTACTCTGTTCGAGCACAGATCGAATCAGCTCTAATCCGTCGAGCACAGGCATACGAATATCGGTAATGACCAGGTCCGGGTGAATACGGCTGATTAGCTCCAGCGCATCCTCACCGTTATCAGCTTCTCCTACGATTTCAAAACCACAGGCTTGCCAATCCATGAGTTGAAGCAGCCCTTTACGAGTAAAGGTTTCATCATCTACCACAATGGCTCGATGCAGCTTCATAACACGCTTCCTCCTTTTGATGTACGCCTATTTTATTATTTTAGTTAACTATTCCAACGATCTTAGTCACTATGATAATGTAAAAACATCAGGGATTGGAAATTTTCACCACACCTATGATATGACAAATAGAGGGGTGCAAAGCATGCGCACACCAGCAGCCAAGCCAAGCAGCAAATATACAAAAAGGAGACGAATCCCTGAATGGGGGGTCGTCTCCTTTTTTTGCTATTGCGTAAAAAGCTTTATTATTCTCTTATTCGTGAATTCAGGCTATCGCTCAGCGATGATACTGACCGCTTGCAGATGGTCGGCGTACTTTACAAACTGCTTGCGCATACCCATAACCCTTGTCCGGGCAGCATGGTTACGCATAAGGTTAAAGGTGATTTTTCCAAGTCTCAACCAGCCCTCGTCCTGAATGATACGTGGCAGATGCAATAAGTGCATGGGAACCGTATAGATTTTAACGACCTTAAAGCCTTCCTCTTTCAGCAACTGTTCCCACTCTGACACCGTCAACGGTGTCGCGTTAACTCGCATGGCTACAGCCAAGTCCTTGTAAATTTGCTTTCTGAGCGCAGGCTCAATATGGCTAGGAGCAAGGCACATCTCATGGATAGCAAACTTCCCGCCTACTTTCAAAAGCCGCCTGGCTTCCGAAATAATCTGCGCTTTCTTGGCCCTTGTGTGCATCGTCAGCATGGCTTCCCCATATACCACCGTCGCAGAGGCATCCGGCAACGGAACTTGTTCAGCATCGGCAATAATGACTTCCCGGTTTGCTCCGCTTGCATACGTTTTTACGATAGAGGCCGCCTTCTCATTCTGTTCAATCGCAATATAACGGCGGGGATTAAGCTGTAGTGTGATTTGGGCAGTTATACCCAATCCGGGGGCAAACTCAATGACCTCATCCTGCCCGGTTACGTCAAGTCCCTCTATCATCCAACGTGTCGTTTTTAACCCTCCGGGCCTAAGCACGCGCTTACCGAGACTTGCTAATACCCAGTGCCCTGGCACCTGATTGTAATCTACTGTCTGCATTGGCCATTAACACCTCTTTTTAAAATACGATAATGATATTCATTATCAATACGAGTGTAAAAAAAATAACCATTTTCTTTTTTTTATATGAGCATGTTGCTGCTATGTCTTCTTTTATATGTTCTGCGCATAGCTTTCACTTGGCGTTTGGGTCAACACTACATGCAGACTGGAATTCGTCTCTGCACCGCTACGATAGGAAAAGTGCTCATCGCCCGTAACATGAATGATATCCCCTTGGACAACTTCCGTTGCTTCGCCGTTCACAGTTACAGTACCGCTGCCTTCAAGAACAAGCAAATATACATTCGCTCCCGGGTGATTATGTGTTGGCAGCTCGGCATTAGGAGTAAAGTTGAGAATAAAAATTACATTGTCGGCTTCCTTATGCACAATTCGTTTTGTAAAGGCTGCTTCCTTATATTCCTGAAATTGAATGAGGTTTGATTTTTTCATATTGGTTCACGCTCCTGTTTGGAATTAAATTGCTTAAGATGGATTTATACCTTTATTGTATTGGATTATTTCGCTCGCCTTGTGATTGCAATCACAAAACTAAATTTAAGGAGGATTTTGCAAAAATCCAATAAGCGACTTTCAATGAACAAAATATATAGATCGAAATGGTCTAGTTCGTCTATATATTGTACTTTGGGGCGACTGGAATCGAATTTTGCAAAATCCTAAAGTCAAAAATACTTTTGAAATATTTAAAAATTTGATTTCAATCATCTTTTTCATCGACACATCCAACTAGAATCGAATTGTGTTAGACAAACAAAAACAAGCAGGAGGTTGTTCCTATGAAACCAGGATTCCAACTGGCAAAGGATATTTATTGGGTAGGAAAAATTGATAATCGTGAGGTTCCCTTTCATCGTCTTCTACTATCTAAGGGCACAACCTATAATGCATATCTATTGAAAACCGGAAAACCGACCATTGTAGATACCGTAGATATGGCGTTCGGTAGAGAATTTGCAGAGGCTGTTGCCGAATTGATCGATCCATTGGATATTCAATATATTATCGTCAATCACACGGAACCAGATCACTCGGGTGGATTGGCGGCACTCGCCTCCAAGGCAACAAACGCTACGATCGTCTGCACTGAGATTGCCGTTCCGGAAATTCAACAAATGTACAAGCTTCAGCATCGCAACTTCCTCGTCATCAAGGATGGAGATCAACTGGACATTGGAGGCAAAACGCTGCTGTTCAAAGAAACACCTTACCTGCATACGGAAGAAACCATGATTACGTACTGCATAGAAGATAAAATCTTGTTCCCTTGCGATATTTTCAGTACACACGTGGCTGTAGAGCATCTATTTGCCGACGAGGCTGGTTTTGATATCACCGAGGACTTTGTCGGATACTATCAGGCTATTATTCATCCACATCGCAGATATGTGCGCACATTAATCGAAGCTGTTGCCGATCTGGATATTGAGATGATTGCACCTTCCCACGGCTTCGCAATCCGGCATGATATTGCCAAGTTTATCGATTTGTACGCCTCTATGAGTACAGAAACCAAGGAGGATAAAAAAGTAGCGATTGTCTATGCCACCCTAAAAAATAATACTAAAAAAATGGCAAACATTCTGAAAGACTGCTTTTTAGAGAACCAAATCAAGGTGGAGCTATGGGACGTGGATAAAGCCGATGAAACGGAAATATTGAATAGTATTGCCTCAGCGGATGCTGTTTTCGTCGGTAGCTCTACCAAATATGCTGATATGACGGGCAAATTGGAAGACCTATTGCAACAAATGCAAAAGATGAATCTGGAAGGTAAGCTGGCTGCTGCTTTTGGTTCCTACGGCTGGAGCGGGGAAGCCATTGAAGTCGTACAAGATTACTTGAACGGTACCAATATGAAGGTCCAAAGTACTTCAGATGTAATCAAATCAACAGGTATGACCCATGTGGAATTCCCGGTACGTATTCGTTTCTCTCCTACAGATGTTGAAAAAGTGAAAAAAATTAAAAATGCCGCTGAATTTGTCTCAGATCTACTGCTTAGTGTTATTTAAAACACAGTAGCATATAGCGAATAGGAGAGATACTGAATGGGTAACCAACATTACGTTATTATCGGAGGCAGTGTCGCCGCCGTCAACGCAGCAAAGGCGATTAGAGATCATGATGAGCTGGCTGAAATATCTATTTATGGAGAGGAAGCATCCTTTCCGTACAACAGAGTCAAACTTTCCAAGGGACTGTTCACTGATTTGCACAGCGACAAAATCCTGATCAAAAAGGAAAAATGGTTTGCCAATCAACGAATTCATGTGTATTCCGGCATCAAGATAACCGAGATACAGCCTGAGGATCGTACTATCCAAACCATAAATGGACAAACCGTTGCTTATGACAAGCTGCTACTGTGTACAGGAGCTCACAACCGTAAGCTTGTGCTAGAGGGGGCTTCTCTAAGGAACGTTCACAATATCCGTTTTCGACAAGATGCAGATAGCCTTAAAGCGGAATTGCGACAGGGAGACCGGATATGCATCATCGGCGGCGGTATTCAAGGCGTGGAAACCGCCTGGTCCTTCCAGCAAGCAGGGTATTCTGTAATCATACTGGAAGCTTCGCATCGGCTTATGCCCCGCCAGCTAGATGAAAAAGCCTCTGCTATTTTGACCGATCGTATAACCGAACGGGGTACTCAGGTACACCTTGGGCAAGGCGTACAACGTATTAAAGGCACAGATCACGTAGAAGGTGTGGAACTACAGGACGGCTCTGTTATCCCCTGCGAGCATGTCGTGTACTCTATCGGAATTGTACCTAATACGGAGCTTGCTCGCCAAATCGACCTTGGTATTGGACAAGGCATTCTGGTGAATGCGCAGATGGAGACCAGCGCCACCAATATCTATGCAGCAGGTGATGCAGCCGAATTTCAGGGTAGAGTAGATGGGTTATGGGAAAGCGCAATGGAGCAAGGAAAAATAGCAGGCGCCAATATGGCGGGCGCATCCGTCAGCTATCAGCGTCCCCTCCCTGTAACCCTGTCGAACTGCTACGAATCCCCTCTCTTTTCCATCGGTCTAGTAGATGAACGAGTCTGCGACACCAGCCTGATTACTAAAAGTCAAGCTTCTTATACACGTATGTTCATACAAGACGGCTCTATCTGCGGCGTGATTGGCTTTGGGGATGCCCTTGCTTCACTACCATACAAAACAGCCATCATGCAGGGACTCAAACCGGATGCACCAGAGCTCACAAAAATTTTAAATGACAAGGAGAACTAGAGATGAAAAAATATGTATGTCAGCCCTGTGGATACATTTATGATCCTGCTATCGGCGACCCCGATGAAGACGTTATGCCCGGTACAGCGTTTGAGGATCTTCCAGAAGACTGGGTTTGTCCAGTCTGCGGTGAGGATCAAAGTCATTTTGCCCCAATAGATGATACAGAATAACAACCATGCACTATAACCTGTAGTTTCCGGTTTATGAATGGAGTGAATGAATGTGAATGAGATGTCCTGCCCCTGCCAGTGCGAAAAGGAGCCCTGTGCCCGCAAAGTACCTATCTTTTCCTCTTTGTCCTGCGAAGATTTGTGTAAGGTCAGCTCCATGATCCGACACCGAAAATATCAGAAGGGTGAGGCCCTAATTATCGAGGAACAAGCATCCGATACGCTGTACATTATTAAAAGCGGGCATGTCAAGCTGCTGAAGATGACGCCTCAGGGTAAGGAGCAAATCCTGCACATTCTAACAACTGGCGATTTTTTTGGCGAGTTGAACATATTTAACAGCGATGAGCTGAGTAACTTTAGTGCGTATGCCTTAAAAGATACTGATATTTGTATGCTCACCAAGGATGATATGGAGCAGTTGATCCGCAACAATCCCGATATCTCTTTGAAGCTGCTCAAAACCATTACTAAACGCTTGGCACATACCGAAAATCTGGCTCAAAGCCTAGCTACCAAAGACCCGGAAATCCGTATCGCCTATATGATTCTTGAGCTTGGACATAAATACGGCAAGCCGGATGGCTCCAATATTAAAATAAATCTCCCCCTTTCACGCGAAGAAATGGCTAATTATGTGGGTGTCACCCGCGAAACCATCAGCCGTAAATTTGGAAAATTTGAACAGCTGGGGATTATTCATAGCAAGGGTACACGAGAGATTACCATCTGCGATGTACAAAAACTGAACGAATATATGGATTGAGACATATATATACCAGGTTACTCTGGCATGAGAACAACAAAAAACCGCTTCTTTAACTTATGGATTGCAGTTGATCTATCAACCACTTCCATTTCGTTAAAAGGCGGTTTTTACCATATTTTATACTCCACTAACGATCAATTGTCGTGTTCACGCCTTGGGAAGACGCTCCCCATGCAGGCCGCGCTGAAGGAACTTCTGGCGAAACTCTGTCTGTGGAAGGAGCAGTCTCAATCGTGGTCGATTGGGAGCAATCCCACACTACTTTGACCAAATACCCAAACAACAACACATTCAACAATGATGTCACACACAAAATAATACCGTATTGATCCCGAGAATTGGAGCTATAGAAGATATCAAAGGTATTCAGGAAAATCGTAAGACTGAATCCACCTGCAAGCCATAAAAATCTGCGGTCTCGCAAATACAGATACGCCAGTACAGCTAACGCCGCCGCAGGGAACAAGTACCGTTCATGCATGCTGGAAGCGAAGGTAAATACACCTGCAATGAGTACCAGTGCAGCTGCCGCTGCAAATTGTGGTTTGCGACTGCGGATATACATCCACCACGTAAATAGAGTCACCAACACAATGCAGATCATACCCCACGTATGGTAACTTAACAGGAACAACGTTGTAGTGTCCTGCGTATAATTGCCACCAATCAGTGCAAAGAAATTATACGCGTTCACCGAAGCATACGGATACTCGCCGACCGTTCCCTTGTATAGGTCAAGTAGCCATAACGGCTCCTGCCCCCACGAAAATGGCAATATGACCAGAATGGTCGTCACAACAGCACCACCAATGGACAACAGCCAAGGCTGTATTTTACGTTGTCTCAGCAGCTCAAAAAACAGAACAGGCCCATAAATAATTCCCTGCGGCTTCATCAATACGGCTACCGTAAACAATACGGCTGACCAGCCGACTCGGTTTTCCACAAGCAGCACAATCATGCCCACAATCAGCATAGTAAAGAAAGAATCTACCTGCCCCCAGAAGGTCGAATTGATAAATACAGCTGGGTTAAACACGTAAAATATAGCTAATCCAAGGCTTATTCCATAGCCGACCCGTTTGCTTGCCAACCGGTACAGCATGTACGCTGTCACGATATCGGCTAATATATTGGGAAGCCGCAGCAGTACGGACATGTAGGGACCGAAAGCATCCGTAGAGCCGATTTGACCGATCACATATAAAATATAAATATAGAACGGAGGATAATCACTTGATCCGTTCGTGTAAAAGCCCGATAAGCTATCCGCTGCTGTCGTAGCCCAGTTCTGGAATAGCATTAAATCCATGTGACCCGAAATCCATGGGGCGATCGCCATTCTTAAAAAGAAACCCACACCCAGCACAGTCCACAGCATCAGTCCTCGATTACGTTCCCCGAGCTTCCATACACGAGCCCGAAACCGGTACGCGATAAACACGAACGCACCGAAGAACAAAGCGGCGAAAATCGCCAGCGGAGTAGCATAAGCAAATGAAGAATTCCCACTTCTTCCACCACTCATACCACCGCCAGGACCGCCCATGCCAGATCCGTTACCAGACATGCCTCCGGGGCCTCTGTGCTGACCGTCTCTGGCGGCACCACTGCTGTCCGATGCAGACGTATCCGTTCCAGCCATTGTACCTTGGTCACCCGATGTTGATGTCCCCTCAGTGGAGAAGTCGGTAGTTTGGCCTGTCGTCCCCTGGTCCTTGCTGTCAGCGCTATTCACCGAATCCAGCCCCCTCATACCTCCGCCAGGTCCGCCTCCTCCCCCAAACCCGCCGGATGGGCCCTGTCTAACAGCCGCAGACTGGGACGCGGAGCTACCTGAATAACTCCATAACGAAACGACACTAACGACAGCACACAATATGAGACTAAATAGAAGTATATATTTCAGACCGTTCGCTTTCCAAACGTTCAAATCCGATGCACCTCTCTCTGTTTCTATTTTCCCATATTGTATCTGCCTTAGCTTAGGACTTTGTGAGTTCTGGCTGAATGTTGGCTGAATACGGAATCATCACACTGAAGATTGTCGTTCCATCTCCATAATCGCCCTTTCCAGCTGAGATTGTGGATGCTTCAGCATGTTGCCGTGACCGACAGCTAATAAAGATGGATCGAAACTCGCCAGCTTTTTGGCGCTTTTCAGCGAAATTTCCTTGTTCCAGGTAGCCAGTGCCGGAAAAGGAAACAGCGGTTTAAGCCTTCCCGATACCGCTATACCTCCTCGGGTCTGAATGGCGTCGCCTGCAATTAACGCTCGGGTACGAGTATCCAAAAATGCCATCGAACCCGGCGTATGTCCTGGTGCGCTGATCGCCAACAGCGAACCTACATGATCCCCATCCTCCAGTAAAACGTCAGGCTGGGTAAGGATATGCTTCGGTACATCGCCCCGAATTAGAGTATCCGGTTCCCCTGCCTCCAACGATACATCGCCCTGTAGCAGCGGTGCGTCACGCCTTGAAATGAATACTTGCGCGTCAGGATACCTTGCCTTCAGCTTATCCAACGCACCCACATGATCCCCATGGGCATGGGTAAGTACAATTCGAATAATCGGCTGCCCGATCCGCGCCGCAGCCTGCTCTATACCACGGGTACTGTATGGCAATCCGGCATCTACTAAGGTGAGCCCCTCTTTCTCCTCCACCAAATAACAGTTCACCGGGAACAGCCGGGGCATAAACGTCAATTGATACAGATGCTGTACCTGAACAATACGCATTTCAGCTCATCTCCTTGTCTTCATCACAAACTAATCATATTAGTATTATAATTAATATAATTAGTTTTAAGCAACTGTTTTTGCTGCTATTCAGCCGGAGTTGGAGCTTGGGACTACTACGGGGACGATCACACTGAGAAAAACAGCAAAAAAGCATCCCCGGAACTCTGCCTCCGTGGATGCCTCTCAAAGCAAAAATTAGTCTTAGATACGAATCTTCCTGCACGCTCCCTTTGCCCAGTCTTGGGAATGGTGATATCGAGATGTCAGGAGATCCAGATATCATTGCAGAAACTTGGTACAACTTATACGAGAAAAAAGACAGCTTTGAAGAAACATTCCCAAAAGAAATGGATCCAACAACTTCATCCGTAATTACAGCCGGATTGCCTCAGCAATAGGCGTACTGCCAGACACCAGATTAATTGAACGATGATACGTCTGCTGTTCCTCCAGCACTGCTATGACCACTGCCGCCACATCTTCACGGGAAATGGTGTGGCTGGTGAAATCCTCACCGGTAGCAACTTTGCCGGTGCCCACATCATCCGTCAGGCCACCCGGACGAAGAATCGTGTAGTCCAGGTTGCTCGCTTCTAACAGGCGGTCAGCGTAATGCTTCGCCACATAATACGGTTTAATGGATTCGGGCCACTGCTCCCGTTTCTCCGCATGTAGGGCGCTGACCATAACGAAGCGTTGGATACCTGCTTGTTCGGCGGCTTCCATCGCCTTGACTGCTCCATCCAGGTCGATGAGCAGCGTTTTATCCGCTCCTGTTTTTCCACCGGAGCCTGCCGTGAATACGATAGCATCGCTACCTTTTATAGCTTCGGCAATTTCACCAACCGTCCCTTCGAGGTCAGCTACCACCGTTTCTGCTCCCAAACGTTCAAGCGCTTCAGCCTGATCCGAATGGCGGATCAACGCCTTTACACGATGCGATTTATTTTGCCCCAGTAGACGAACAAGATGTCTGCCTACTTTTCCATTTGCGCCAATCACCAGTACGTTCACTCATATCCCCCCTGTATTCAGAGTCTCTCATCTACATTATACAGATGTATTTTACCCTTCGGGTCTGCGACGCAATCATGTTAGCTGCATCAGGTTGAAATCAGACTTCTTTGGTCAGCTCACCATCTCGTTCTTGCTGCACACGTAGACCTGCCAAAAAGGTAGCCATCATCACCTCTATGCTCCGGTCCACCTCCACAGGCAAACCAAACCCGCCCTTTTGTTCAAGCGAGGCAAATCCATGAAGCAGGCTACGGAATCCCCTCGCTGCATGAATGCAATCTTCTTCCTTAAAGCCATAACCACTGGACAGGACGGTAATGACCAGCTCGGCCACGCGATCCGCAGCCTGCCTCATTTCGGTATCATTTCGATCAGTTGCATACTGCATCGCTTCATACAAACCGGGTCGCTCGCGAGCATACCGCATATACGCCTTCCCCATAGCGGTTAGCGCATCTGCGCCCGCTCTACCAACTGCTGCGCTCATCAAAGCTTCCTCCAACTGTTCGAGACTGTGCAATGCCAGTACTTGGCGCAGTCCGTTCAATCCGTCCACGTGGTTATACAAGGACGGAGGGCGAATGTGCAACTTTTGCGCCAGCGTGGTGAGCGTGACATCCCCCATCCCTTGTTCATTGGCAATGTCCTCGGCAGCCCGCAGAATATCTTGCAGCTTTACTCCGTTTCTAGGCGACATCATCCAGCCTCCTTTCATCGAATTTCTATGTAATTCGGTTCCTTATACATATACAGAATCGATCCAGATTCTATTTTAACTAATCCTGTTAGTTTATACAAAGAAAATGCCGTTTACCGCAGCCAACCTGCATCGAATCTTTACAGAAGAGCATAGCAGTCATTACTGATATAATAAAAAATAAGATCATAGAACGGATCTGATACCTTTCTCGATCCCCTACAAAGGAGCTAGCTATATCTATGGAACCCAAACCACTTCCAGCTATTGAATTTAACCACATCATCAAATATTTCACCGGGTCTGGACAACAACGTGCGGTTCTGAACGGGATTACCGCAAAAGTTTCCCCCGGCAAAATCACCACGTTGGTCGGTCCATCGGGGTCTGGTAAAAGCACGTTGCTTTCACTGTGTAACCTCCTAATGACACCGGATGAAGGGGAAATCCGTGTCCTCGGCAAACCTATATCGGAGTGGGAGATCCCTGAACTGAGACGGAAAGTCGCATTGGTTTTTCAGGATGCCCCCATGCTTCAGGGAACTGTCCTGTACAATCTCCAAACCGTAGAACGGCTGCACGGTACAGTTCTGGATGATCCTGCCAGCCTGTTGGAACGCGTAGGGCTCACCCGCGACCTGTTGGAACAGAAGGCGCAGGAACTGTCTGGCGGACAAAGACAACGCTTGGCCTTGGCGCGGACGCTTGCGAACCGCCCGGATATTTTACTGCTGGATGAGATTACTTCTGCACTGGACCCTGCCTCGGTCAAAGAGGTTGAGGAACTGCTGCTACAAATGAACAAAGAAGAGGGAACAACGATGATCTGGATTACGCATCATATGGAACAAGCCCGCCGGATAGGCCACGAAACATGGCTGATGATCGACGGAAGACTGATAGAACAAGCGGATACGGAAACGTTTTTTAATGCTCCGCAGCATAGTGAGACCCGCAAGTTTGTAGCAGGAGAATGGGTATGACGATTGTTGCCTTGATTCTCTCTCTCGGTTTTGTATTTATCGCCATTGTCATGTCCAAATCCTTCAAACTCGGTCTGGACCGAGACATGATCATCGCCACGATCAGAGCGTCCGTTCAACTGCTGGCGATTGGATATGTATTGCATTTGATTTTTGGGATGCAAAGCTACGGATTTATCGTATTATTCATTCTGCTCATGATTACCGTAGCCTCACAAAATGTTGCGCGCAAAGGACGATTTATCCCCGGTCTCATGTGGAAGTCATTCCTGACTTTGCTGTGTGTGGAAATCGTTACACAGACATTCCTCATTGGCCTGCATATTATTCCGGCGACAGCCCGATATATGATTCCGATTAGCGGTATGATCATTGGCAGCTCCATGATTTTGTCCAGTCTGCTGGTATCCCGGCTCAAGTCGGAAGTCCTGCTGCGCAAGCCTGAAATCATGCTCATTCTGGCACTAGGCGGCACGCCTAGACAAGCCATCTTCCCTATACTCAAGGATTGCATACGTTCCAGTATGATTCCAACCATTGAGGGGCAGAAAACGCTGGGGCTTGTCCAGCTTCCCGGCATGATGACCGGACAAATCATCGCAGGTGCCAATCCGATTGCCGCTGTGCGTTTGCAATTGCTCATCGTATTTACCACCATGACCTCTGCTATTTTGACCAGCGTGCTGCTCAGCCTGTTCATTTATCCGGCATTATTTAACCGCCAGCAACAACTGCACACCGAAGCATGGGAACACTAATCAGGTGAATATCCCCAGTTATCTGCTATTTGGAAAAATAAAAGGGACATGTTTAATTCCTGACACAAAGGTTAATAGATACACGTACCCGCTTTACTAAAATTCGATGAGGAGTGATTGAACATGGCTAACAACAACCAAAATGGCAAAATGAGTCGCGAAGAAGCAGGACGTCTAGGTGGAGAAGCTACTGCTAAAAATCACGACAAAGAATTTTACCAAGAGATTGGCGAAAAAGGTGGCGAGGCCACTTCCAAAAATCATGGCAAGGACTTCTACCAGGAAATTGGTGAAAAAGGCGGCGAAGCCACTTCCAAAAACCATGACAAGGAATTCTATCAGGAAATCGGACGCAAGGGCGGCGAAGCCCGTGGCAATTCAGACCAAAGTGATAGCGACGGGAAAATGAGTAGGGAAGAAGCAGGCCGCAAAGGCGGCGAGGCTCGCGCACGCCAACGTAAAAATAATTGACAATAAAGCTATGCCGTCGGTGCAATCCTATGAAGAGGCACAGACTGCGTATAAACAGAAAGTAAGTTGACGTTTATGTTATAAAAGCCTATCTGCCGGAAGAATGGCAGATAGGCTTTTTGTGTAAAAGTTACTTTCAACATCGGATCATACACCTTACAATATACATAAACAGGATAAATAACCAATCATACATATTTTATTACAAATGAAAGAATGGATTATGGGAGGTTGGTGCGAATGTTGATTACAAAAAATAAAACGGCTGCAACTATTTTAAAAATTATATTTTTTTCACTAATTTTCAGCTGGATTTATTATTATTCAGGTCATCACTCGACAGAAATCGCTAAGCTAGTTAAAACTACAGATGATTACTTGGTCATACAGAGAGATACTTTTAACGGAGGTGGATATAAAGAATTATATATTTCCTCAAAGTCCGCGATCCCTCCTCTGGTTATAGGCAAACAATATTATTTCGTGTCTGATCAAAGGTACTTTCAACACCCATATATCCGCTATGTAGAGGAGTAAAGCAGAACAAGAGAAAAAAACACATGCAACTCAAGTCAAATATTCCTGCATTCCGGCTGTTAAGATGGAGTCGAAAGGAGGGAACGCTCGTGTATGAATGGAACGAAATGGTTCAGCTTATGATCGATTGGATTGATAATAATCTTACTTCAGCACCTTCGTTGTTGAGAATGTCCAATCAGTTAGGCTACTCCCCTTACTACTGTACAAAACAGTTTCATTCCCTTACAGGAATAACGTTAAGGGATTATGTGTGGATGCGCCGGATTAGCCGTGCCGCGCTAGAACTCCGAGATGGCAATGTCCGCATCCTCGATGTTGCAATAAAGTATGGGTTTTCTTCACAGGAGGCTTTTACACGGGCATTTGTAAAAGCATTCGAGGTAACTCCGGCTGTATACCAGAAGGAGCCCCGACCTATTCCGTTAGCCATTCGCGTTGAGGTGTTCTCTCCTTATCATTACCATTTGAAGGAGCGGGATAAGATGGTTAAGGATCATTTGCAAGAAGCTGAAGTCAAAATCGAGCATATACCAGCACACAAATTTATTGGAATCTGGGATACCTCTTCTCGAAACTACGGTGATTTCTGGAGAAACGGTCACAATTGTGATGAAATTTGCGGAACATTGGAAAGCATGTCTCATCTCAAGCTTCCCGAACAATTGGGCCAAACTGCGGGCTGGTTCTATCAGGATGGTCAGAAGGGATATCTCTATGGAATACCGGTTGCCGCTGACTACGCCGGAGAGATTCCCGCAGGAATGAGGTGCCGGGACATCCCCGAATCAGATTACCTGGTGTTTTTCCACCCACCCTTCAATTATTTAAAAAACAATGGAGACGTTATGAGAATGGTGGAGGAGAAAGCTTGGAACTTTGACCCTAGCAGCCTGGGGTATGAATGGGATGAGGAAACAAAGCAAGATTATCAGCGGCATTTCCCAGAAGGATACGGATACGCAGTGTTACGTCCAGTAAAAAAAGTGTAGAGAAAAAGAATCCGAAGAAGCCGCTACGATCAGGATGCTGTTCATCGTCTTGCTAAAGCCTGTTGAAAAATAATAACAGTTTATTACTGACGGGTTCCGTTTTGAGGTGCAATACACATCGAATTGACATTGTGGACACAATCCGATGTAAATACAGAATAAACCGATTCACTGAATCATACAGTTGTCGGTTTATTCTTGATCAGCATTTTTATTTTGCAAGTAACTATCAGTGATTTAAATATCGTTCTTTTTAATACATTTTATTAAATAAATTTGGAATAAAAGCTGCTTTCAGCTTTTTTATTCGTCTATAACAACAAATACAATTGTGGAGGTATAGAATATGAGATCTGTCTCAAAAATAGCCTGCATATCTATTTTAGGTCTTACTTTAGGTGCGGGAGCAGCACAAGCTTCTTCGACACATATTATCGTTAATAATTCAATTGTATCCTCTGATGAAACTTACCAATCTCATGGGATTACCATGGTCCCATTAAACGCTGTTCAAAGTTTACCTGGTGTATCCATCACATGGAATAATAGCACCAAGACAGTCACAATAGATCGTAACGGTGAAAAAACACTATTAAAAGTTGGGCAGAAAAGTGCAACGCTTGGTTCAAAAAGTATAACCTTGCCTGTTGTCACTACATTGAAAAACGGACGGATTATGGTCCCTCTCCGATTCATTGCTGATTCATCCAATGCGTATGTCTCCTGGAATCCAAAATCACAGACGGCCTATGTAGCGAAAGCAAACAATGAAATAAAAAACAAATATACTTCGGATAAGCTTAATGTATCCAGAGGAGCAGCAATCAAACTTCCCAAAGTTAGCAATTTAAAAGAATATACACCCAAAGGGTATGAAAATCTGAACACAGACTATTATTTTCCTGAAGGCAAATCAAATTCGTTTTTTATTCAGGAGATGGATGTTATTTCATACTATAAAATCAGCAACGATTGTAGTGTATTAATATGGACAGCACGTTTTGACTCAACCAAAAGGGAGAGCAGTGGTCTATCCTTTTTGCCTTATAAATTAGTGGAACAAGACGGCCAGAAACCTACAATTCAAGGGCGAATAACCCATTTTAATTTCATGGCCGCTGTTGGAGAAATCAGTTACAATCTCATTGACAATACTGGGAAAGAGATAAACCCAGGGCAAAAACCAGTTGATCCAACAAATTTCTTTTTTGATATCCCTGATGAACAAAAATGATCGAATTGACTTTGCATGCGTTCTTTTCCTCTTACATTAATAAAGACCAGAATCTAAGCTGGTACGTGGTAATAAATTGATACAATATTGGTTTGGAGGTATAGGCAATGAAATCTTTCGTTTTTGGCTAGTCCTAATCTCGTGTCTAGTTATTACTGTAAATATTACGGGGAACGACGACTATAATATGCTATTGGCTATCGTTAGCCCGTTGGTTTGGATGTATGAATCATTTCGATTTGTGCGAGAAGCAGACATCCCCATAACCATTGTTTACTTCACTACACTAGTTTTCTGGTATCTCATTGGATACGCTTTGGACCGTTTGATTAGAAAATCAAAAAATTAAAATCACTTGAAATTATCTTCTAAATTGTCGTCTACTTTGTCAGGCTCAAACTCGACCGTTCTGTTTTAAAGCGATAATAATCAGACAGTGAAAGCATCTTATCGTAATCGCGACTCATTGAAGCGTTCATATATTCTGAAAATGTCGATACAGCAGTCTCTTTGGGCTTATCGGGAAGTTTATAAGGTTCCTTATCCCCTCCAAAAGCCGTAACAATTACGGTCAAACCCCCTCCTAGGGCAACCAAGCAAGCCAACTTATTACGCGATACAAGCCTCAATAAACAAAACCCTCTTTGTTGTAAATTTTACCACCTATTTTCAACGTATCTCAACTTAAAAAGATGCTATAAAACGCAGCATAACTTCTTGTAAAACCCCATTCATTTAAATCTAAGGCCATCTCTTCAATATAATTTTATTTTAACGTAAATTCTCACTGAATACCTTTGTTACCTTATGTAATGTCGTCTTCCCATCCTGTAAACTAAGTTCCATCAAGCGGTAACCGCTGGATCATAGAGAGGATGAGATATTTATGAGTTTGGAAAATAGAGTTTTTGCGATACAAGCTGGTCTGGACGGACGTGTAAATGCAGTTATAGATCAAACCCTTGCCGAAAAGCGTCTGATCGGCACAGTCGTCATGATATATATGGATGGTTCACCCGTGTATGTCCGAGCGGCGGGGCTGGCTGATCGAGAAGAACAACGTCCTATGCATGAGGATGCTTTATTTCGGCTTTCTTCTGTATCCAAACCGATTGTATCTACTGCGGCTTTGGTTTTGGCAGCCCAAGGATTGATTAAGCTCGATGAATCTATTGAACGCTGGTTGCCCGATTTTCGCCCCCGATTAATCAGTGGTGAGCAGCCCTCCATTACAGTACGCCAATTGCTGACACATACTGCCGGGTTGACCTATGGCTTTTTAGAGGAAGAAGGCGGGGGTCCCTATCATCGTGCAGGCGTATCAGATGGCATGGATTTTTCAAATCTTACGCTGGAGGAGAACTTGCAACGTTTGGCTTCTGTGCCTCTGTTATATACACCGGGTAAAGCATGGGGATATTCGATTGCTACTGATGTGCTCGGCGCTATCATTAGCCGTGTATGTGGCACAACCCTTGATGCAGCTGTTAAAAAGCTCGTTACCGAACCTCTCGGTATGCACGACACCAGTTTCGCGGTCGCGGATGCCGGACGGCTTGCGGCTCCTTATGTCAACGATATATCAGAACCTCGGCGAATGCGTGAGCTTGAGGTTGCACAGGTTTTTGAGGGCACGGCAGGACTTCGTTTTCAGCCCGCGCGAGCCTTTGATCCCACGGCTTTCCACTCTGGTGGCTCTGGTATGATTGGCAGCGCAAAAGATTTCATGCGACTGTTGGAAACACTGCGAAACGGCGGCAATCCGTTACTTTCAGAGGAATGGGTCCGCGAAATGGGCACCATCCAGACCGGGAACCTTCCCTTGGCAGGCTGGCCGGGACGGGGTTTTGGATTAGGATTCACCGTACTCCAAAATCCCGATGAAAGCGGAACAGCAGAATCACCCGGAACGTGGCGTCTCGGAGGAGCTTATGGTCATTCGTGGTTCGTTGATCCCGCACTAAGACTCAGTGTGGTCGCCTTTACCAATACAGCGTTTGAAGGGATGTCAGGTCCGTTTACAACTGAGCTTTGCCAAGCCATTTACGGTAGCTCAAATAGGGTCTAATAAAGTGGGGGTTACATGTTTATGGTCTACAGGCGAGGACAGGACAATTAACGTGGTAGAGTGCCCATGCTTTCCACACTCATCCCCGAACTGCTCCAGCTTGAGCATAGACTCAACCATGACTTTCAGTAAGTAATTTTGCTCGCCGCTGATTCTATGGCACTCAATGACTTCAGGTGCAGATTGGCAAAACTCAACAAATGAATTGCATTGATTCGTGTGCACGAGCACGTGAGCCATGATCGGTTTTCCAACTTTCTCATGTGAAACTGTGGCACGATATCCGGTGATAATACCTTTATCCTCCATGCGCCGTACTCTTTCCGTTACGGCAGGCTGGGAAAGTCCAACCTCCTTACCCAGCTCGGTCATGGAGATACGCGCCTGGTTTTGTAGACACAACAAAATTTTATGATCCACTTGGTCCATCAAATCCATCTCCTTAAGTTCAAGGCAATATTGTAAAAATACAATTATTATTGTGTGTTATTTCGAGTATTGACTTATTATTTTATGATTTAATGAAATATTAGCATGCAAAATCAAGGACGTAAAGTAGGAGGACATGGAGAGGGAATGAAACTAATGAAATATAGTAAGCCTCTGCTTTTCATCGCACTTGGCCTATTTGGTGTATACACGATTGAGTTCGGTGTGGTTGGCATTTTGCCGGTCATCATTGAACGTTTTCATATTACGGCAGCTCAGGCCGGGTTTCTTGTCAGTTCATTTGCATTGATCATCGCGCTGTTCGGTCCCTTCATGGTGCTATTGATGTCCAGGTTTAACCGCAAGCGAATCATGACAATATCGTTGTTTGTTTTTGCCATAACAAGCTTGCTGTCAGCCTATACATCCAACTTTTATCTACTAGTGATTTTACGTATCATTCCGGCTCTGTTTCACCCGGTGTACTTCTCGCTTGCCTTTGTCGCCGCTACTGCGTTATATCCCCCGGAAAAGGCAACGCAAGCTTCCGCCAAAGCCTTTCTCGGCACGAGCATGGGAATGGTACTCGGTATTCCAATTACGGCCTATATCGCCAATCAAATTTCATACGAGGCCTCCTTCTGGTTTACTGCGGTAGCGAATGGGATTGCAGGGATTGGTATTTTATTCATGCTGCCGGATACACCACAAGCCGAAATGTTCTCCTATCGGAAGCAGCTTGGCATTTTGCGTAAAATACCGCTGTGGCTCAATATCGGGGCAGCTACTTTTATTTTTGCAGCCATGTTCTCGGTGTATAGCTATTCTGCCGAATATTTGGGACAAAACACAGGGATGAGCAGCAATGTTATCAGTTTTCTGCTTATTATTTTCGGCATCGGCGGAATGCTCGGCAATCTATTGGCTGGCAAGCTCATGGGCTTGCATAAGGTACGCACCGCTCTTTTTCATCCAGTAGTCTTGGGGGGCACCTATTTGCTGCTGTACGGGATCAGTTCTTCATTTATCCCTACCCTCTTCATCATTATTGTGTGGGGGGCCGTTCATACCAGCGGACTGATTGTCGCCCAGATTTGGGTGATTGATGAGGCCAAAGAAGCTCCCGCGTTTGCCAACAGTCTTTACATCTCGTTTATTAACCTAGGGGTTTCGCTGGGCTCGCTGGCAGGGGGATGGTTTATTGCCAGAGCCGGTATCCAGGGGACGCTGTGGAGCGGTTTGCTGTTCGCCATGCTGGCGATGGTATGTATCGGGACTAAAGTAATTTATCCACGTATTTTTCGAAAATATAAAAGGTTAGATGTGCAAAACTAAAGAGTTGCAAGAGGGCCAAGCCTGTTATCATAAAAAAAACCGGTCAACACTTTGTATGGTGTTGAACCGGTTTTTGTTTAATGATTTATTCCTGCCTGTCGGATTGGATTAGAATGAAACATGCACTTCGTTGCGAATTAAATCAACGTATAACCACCATCCGGGAACAGCACGCTTCCGGTGGTAAGCTTGTTCGCCATCAGATACAACACAGTATGTGCAATTTCCTCATTATACCCCACCCCGGTGTAAACAGATGGCCGAATGCTCCGACTTTTTCAAAAAACGCCTAAACCTCTTCCTCTATTTGATTATTAAGCACGTTGATTATGTAAATTCGTATTATTCTCAGCTACTCTATGGGGATCATATCATAACTATTTTAAAGGAATACTTATTTTTATTCAGATGGGCTTTCCTGCACCGAGCTTTTGCGATAGGATGTCGGCGATTGGCCCGACCAGCGCTTGAACTGTCTGCTAAAATGCGCAATATCCCCATAGCCGAGCATATCGGCAATTTGTTGCACCGACCATTGCGGATCAGCCAACAGCAACTTGGCCTCATGCAGCACAAGCCCGGATAGATATACACGGGGAGAAACGCCGAAAACACTACGGAATACACGATTACAATGGGATACGCTAATACCTAGCTCGGATGAAATCCCCTCGATCCCATCCTGTTTTTCCACCGAGCCAGCCTGCCCATAGGGCTGATTCACTCTGCCCTGAAGACGACTGGCAATCTGATGGGCAAGCTCTGCCTGCACATATCCACGCCCCGGCAGATGAGCGGCTTCGCTGGATACAGCCTCCCACAACGTTGCGAACAGTTCAAACACAGCAGATTGAATCCGCATTCGCTTTGCCACCGAATCACTACCAATTCCTATGTCTTCCGGCGTTGAAAGATCGAGCAACTTGCCCAGCGCTGGTCCCATCTGCCCTGCCACTGTGCCTTCAGCTGGAAACAGCACCTGCTCCAGACGACTCAGCAGCGAGAGAAACAGCTTATCATCAATGTCGAAATGCATACAAAAATACGTAAATCCCTCTCCGTTACTATGACTGGAGTGAACAATCCCCGGACGCAGCAGCACCAGATCACCCTGTCGCTGGGTATAGCTACGACCATCCACAACCATGATCTGTTCTCCCGCAAGCACGATGTTAATTTCATATTGAGGATGCTCGTGTGGCGGATAGCTCCAGTCTCTTCCCACACTTCGTGTATGAATGGCAAACAGATTGACTGTGGTCCGCACATCGGGAAAAAAGAATTCCTCTCCGGCAGCTGTAAGGTCCGGATGATGGGGACGCTTCGGTAAACGTGGTGACGACATGTTTTCCCTCCTGGCTTACTTACATGGATATACCCCAGTATATCGCCTTCAGCGCGATTTGGATAAATAGTTGAGCGATTTGACAATGGTTCCCCACCACATGACATGCTAGGCTCTAAGTGAAGTTAATCAAAGTTGAACTTTATCATGAAAGGGGTTTCATTATATGTCGAAAAATATATTTTATAACACACAGCATGCACCTATCGGTTCTTTTTCCAGCTTTACACTTGGGTTTAAGGGTAATCGCGGCGGACTTGGTTTGGAGCTGGGCAAGCCTGCCGACGAAAATGTATATATCGGGCTGCAATCCAGAGATGGCGAATCATACGAGGCGCTTCCCTTCTTTGCATCCACACAGGATGAAAGTGCCCGCTACGACGTGGAGAAAAAGGGTAAACGAACGGAACCGCAGCTTATGGCCTTTGCTGATTCCGACATTACCCGTGAGCTAAAAGTAGGAACGGATACATGGCAGGCCGGCGATTTGACGTTCCGGCTGTACTCTCCTGTTCGCCCGGTACCCGAGCCGGGAACCGCAGGTATGGATGAGCTGCGAGCAGCGTTGGTTCCGGCGGTATTCGCCGAGCTAACCGTCGATAACACGCAGGGGACTGCAGCGCGAAGAGCTTTTTTCGGCTATCAGGGCAGTGATCCGTATAGCGGCATACGCATTATAGGAGAAGATCCGCGCAGGGACACTACGGATTCTACCCCATTGGAGGAAAGACTCACAGGCATCGGCCAAGGGCGCAGTACAGCCATTGTGACCAACAGCAGCGAAGCAGTACCTGCCAGCGGATTTGCAATGGAGAAGCTGCTTGGGGAGACCATGGCCGAGAATTTATCCTTTGGCCTGGGCACGACGGGTGCGCTCCTGATGGACGTTCCCGCAGGTGAGAAGCGCACATATGCCTTCACCATATGCTTCTATCGCGGCGGCATTGTGACAACAGGCATCGAAGCGTCGTATTACTATACCCAGCTGTTCAAGGATATTGAGGACGTGGGAAACTATGCGTTGAAGCATTTTACAGACCTGACTGCAGCCTGTGTTCAGGCTAATCGCTGGATGGAGTCGGCAGACCTGAGCCCGGACCAGAAATTTATGCTCGCTCAGGCGATCCACAGCTACTACGGCAGTACTCAACTGCTGAGTCACCAAGCGGACGGAGAACCGATCTGGATTGTGAACGAAGGCGAGTATCGGATGATGAATACCCTCGATCTGACGGCGGATCAGCTTTATTATGAATTGATTTTGAATCCATGGACGGTACGCAACGAGTTGGAGTGGTTTGTCCAAAGGTACAGCTATCGGGATGAGGTACGCTTTCCGGGAGAGGAACAGACCTATCCCGGTGGTATCACGTTTACCCATGATATGGGCGTAGCCAACGTGTTCTCCCGGCAGGGATACTCCTGTTATGAGCTGGCAGGGATTGACGACTGCTTCTCTTACATGAGCCACGAGGAACTGGTGAACTGGCTTTGCTGCGCCACGGTATATATCGAGCAGACACAGGATCAGTCATTTACGACACGTATGCTACCTGTTTTGTGTGACTGCTTCGAAAGCATGCTACGACGGGATCACCCCGACCCGGCACAACGAAACGGCTTGATGGGCTTGGACAGCTCTAGAACCCGGGGAGGCGCGGAAATTACGACCTACGACAGTCTGGACGTATCTCTGGGTCAGTCCCGCAACAACATCTATCTGGGCAGCAAATGCTGGGCGGTATATGTTGCTCTGGAAAAGATATTTGCCTCAAAAGGGCTTAACTCCCTTTCACAGGAGGCTGGCTTACAGGCAGACAAATGCGCAGCAGCGATCACAGCACATATGACAGACAAGGGCTATATTCCAGCAGTTATTCAGGAAGGTAATGACTCGCAGATTATTCCTGCCATTGAGGGACTGATCTTCCCTTACTTTACAGGATGTGAGGCTGCGCTTAAGCCTGATGGACGGTTCGGTGGATATATCCAAGCACTGCGGCGCCATTTGGAAACTGTACTGGTACCGGGAGTTTGTCTGTTTGAAGACGGAGGCTGGAAGCTGTCCTCGACCAGTAACAACTCCTGGCTGAGCAAAATCTATCTGTCACAGTTTATTGCCCGCGAGCTGCTGGAACTGCCTTGGGAAGAAGCTGGGCAGGCCGCAGACGCTGCCCACGTCTCATGGCTTCTTCACCCTGAAGAATCCTATTGGTGCTGGAGCGATCAGATACTCTCCGGTATTGCCCATGGCAGTAAATATTATCCGCGCGGAGTTACCGCTATTTTGTGGCTGTATGAAGGCAACGGCAACCGTCTGACTCTCCCAGAGCATATGAGTCAGGATCAGAAACAGCATGTCTGAGGATCATCTTCACCTGCCCAAAAGGAGGCTCCAATATGAGCAAGCTTATGGATATGCCAAAAGAAAGCGGCTATGCGGCTTGGCTGCATTACAGCCGCAATAGTAAGGTACAAAAGCTGCCCGCCTGGTGCAGGGTCATCGTGGTCCATGAGACAGATGAAGTGCTTCAATCGGCTGCGAGTGAGCTTCAGCACGGATTGACCTCCATGTTTGGACAGCAGCCGAAAATCAGTACCGTTCCTGTAAATGCGCCATTCATTGCGCTGGGTACGTTCCCAACGCATCCTTTGGTCGCAGAACGATTCAGTGCGACGGAACAGGCAGAAGTGGGCGCGGAAGGCTACCGAATTCGCGGGCTAGAGATGCCAGATCCGGCATATTCAGCTTTGCACAGTAACGATGAGTTCAAAGGACCGTACGTTATAGTCGCGGGGCAGACCTCCAAAGGCGTATTGTATGGAGTCTTTCATCTGCTGCGCTACCTTCAAGGAGGATTAGACGGCAAACTGAAACCCGCCGCCGAGGAATCATTGCACGCTCCCCTTCTAGACCTATTGTCTAATCCAGCTAATCCCATCCGTATGATCAACCACTGGGATAACATGGATGGTAGTATTGAACGCGGGTATGCGGGTGGGTCCATTTTCTACGACAATAATGCCTTTACTGCAAATATGGAGCGCCTGCGAGACTATGCCCGTCTACTCGCTTCTGTAGGCATTCAAGCGCTATCCATTAACAATGTGAATGTCCATCAGGTAGAAACCGAGCTGATTACAGATAAATTCCTACCGGATGTGGCCAAAGTAGCTGCGGTATTCCGCGCCTATGGCATACAGATCTACTTGAGCATTAACTATGCCAGTCCTATTCAGCTCGGCGGGTTAACTACAGCCGATCCCTTGGAACCAGCTGTAGCTGAATGGTGGCAGACCAAAGCCCAGGAAGTTTACGCCGCCGTTCCTGATCTGGGTGGTTTTGTGGTCAAAGCCGATTCCGAAAATCGGCCCGGACCGTTCAGCTACGGGCGCCATCACGCCGATGGAGCCAATATGCTGGCAGATGCGTTGCAGCCCTATGGCGGACGTGTGATTTGGCGCTGCTTTGTCTACAATTGCAAGCAGGACTGGCGCGATCGCAAGACGGATCGGGCCCGCGCAGCCTTTGACCATTTTAAACCACTGGATGGGCTGTTTCGGGAGAATGTCATTTTACAGATCAAAAATGGCCCCATGGATTTTCAGGTGCGGGAGCCTGTCTCCCCCCTGTTCGGTGGGCTGGAATCCACTCAGGTGCTGCTGGAATTTCAGATTGCGCAAGAGTACACCGGCCAACAGAAGCATCTATGTTACCTTGTTCCGCAATGGAAGGAAGTATTGGATTTTGATACCTACGCCCAAGGAAAAGGCTCCACCATCAAGCGTATTGTGAGTGGCGCCCTGCATTCTCCCAAACCTACCAACTATGGAATAGCCGCTGTATCCAATATTGGTGCAGACACCAATTGGACCGGACATTTGCTCGCCCAGTCCAATCTTTATGGCTATGGTCGACTGGCATGGGACCCGGAGCTGTCTGCGGAGGAAATCGCTGATGAGTGGGTTCGGCTGACGTTTGGCAGACAAGGGAATAGCGAAGGCGACACAGATTTAATTTCTACCATTAAGCAGATGCTGCTCGATTCATGGAATATCTACGAATCCTACACCGCCCCTCTGGGGGTCGGCTGGATGGTCAGTCCCGATCACCACTATGGGCCGGATGTAGACGGGTACGAATATTCCAAGTGGGGAACCTACCATTTTGCTGATTGCCGAGGGATTGGAGTAGATCGCACGACCGCAACCGGGACCGGCTATGCAGGACAATATTTTGCTCCCCATGCCGATATCTATGAATCTACGGACACCTGTCCGGATGAGCTGCTCTTATTCTTTCACCATGTTCCTTATACACACTTGCTCCATTCCGGCCAAACTATCATACAGCACATTTATGATACCCATTTTGAAGGTGCAGAACGTGCGGCCCATCTTCGAGACACATGGGTTAGTCTACGAGGGCAGCTGAATGATACCATGTATGAGCAGGTGCTGGAGCGGCTGGAGCATCAGGCTGAGCATGCCAAAGAATGGCGGGATCGGATCAATACGTATTTCTACCGTAAAAGCGGCATTGCCGACCAGAAGGATCGCTCTATTTATTAAGCAGGCTGTCTCGGCAATACTTTCCATACAGACTGGAACAAGACTTTTATACGCTTAGGTTCATTTTCTCCTATACTGGCTTGGCTATCCGCACATCACTAAAGGGCATGCGTCTCCTCAGACCTATGCCTTATTTTTTTGCCTGTAGACTTTTAGGCACACGGTTGCTTACGTAAAATGTCATATTTGTCCACCTTGAGTGCGCAATAAATTCTTCTTTTTGTGCAACCGCTTGCTTTATACTATTTTTGTAGACGTTTACAAAATGTTGTCGAATTAGAATATGCTTTGGGGAGGATGATCGGTTTGACCTTGTATCGAAGTCTATGGAAAAAAGGGTGTATGCTTCTACTAAGCCTTGTGCTGTCTCTGACCGCCTTCATTGGCTCACCCTCTAATACGGCGAGCGCTGCGGTTGCAGATGATTTTCAAGCTTCCGTTATGGGACCGCTGGCGAAAATCAATGACTGGGGTTCCTTTAAAAAGCAGCTACAAACGTTGAAAAACAATGGCGTATATGCCATCACTACCGACGTCTGGTGGGGCTATGTGGAGAGCGCAGGAGATAACCAGTTCGATTGGAGTTACTACAAAACCTATGCAAATGCCGTGAAAGAAGCGGGACTGAAGTGGGTTCCTATCATCTCAACGCATAAGTGTGGAGGAAATGTAGGAGATGACTGCAACATCCCACTACCAAGCTGGCTGTCGAGCAAAGGCAGTGCAGATGAAATGCAGTTCAAGGACGAAAGCGGCTATGCCAATAGTGAAGCCCTTTCCCCATTGTGGAGCGGAACCGGTAAACAATATGATGAGCTGTATGCCTCATTCGCTGAAAACTTTGCCGGGTATAAAAGTATCATTCCCAAAATTTATTTGAGTGGCGGTCCTTCCGGGGAATTGCGCTATCCGTCCTACTATCCAGCAGCAGGGTGGAGCTACCCGGGACGAGGCAAGTTCCAAGCTTATACTGAAACAGCCAAAAATGCATTCCGCACAGCTATGAATGACAAGTACGGATCATTGGACAAGCTTAATGCTGCTTGGGGCACCAAGCTTACCAGCCTTAGCCAAATCAATCCACCGACCGATGGGGATGGATTTTACACGAATGGCGGATATAATTCCACGTATGGAAAGGATTTTCTGTCGTGGTACCAAAGTGTACTTGAGAAGCATTTAGGTGTCATCGGAGCAGCGGCCCACAAAAACTTCGATTCTGTGTTTGGTGTCCGGATCGGGGCCAAAGTTTCCGGTCTGCACTGGCAAATGAACAATCCTGCTATGCCGCACAGCACAGAACAAGCAGGTGGATATTATGATTACAACCGTCTCATTCAGAAATTCAAGGATGCCGATCTAGACCTGACATTCACTTGCCTGGAGATGACTGATAGTGGCTCAGCACCGAATTATTCGTTGCCGTCCACCCTGGTTGATACCGTCTCCTCCATCGCGAATGCCAAGGGTGTTCGCCTGAATGGTGAAAATGCACTTCCAACAGGCGGCAGCGGCTTCCAAAAAATCGAGGAGAAAATCACGAAGTTCGGTTATAACGGCTTTACACTTTTACGCCTCAACAATCTCGTCAACAATGATGGCTCACCAACCGGTGAGTTGAGTGGATTCAAACAATATATCATCAGCAAAGCCAAGCCTGACAATAATGGCGGTACAGGCAACAAAGTAACGATATACTACAAAAAAGGCTTTAACTCACCTTACATTCACTACCGTCCGGCTGGCGGAAGCTGGACTGCAGCGCCAGGTGTGAAAATGCAGGATGCCGAAATTAGCGGCTATGCTAAAATTACCGTCGATATCGGTTCTGCCTCCCAATTGGAAGCCGCTTTTAATGACGGCAATAACAACTGGGACAGCAACAACACCAAAAACTACTCCTTCAGCACGGGCACTTCTACGTACACGCCCGGTAACAGCGGCAATGCGGGAACGATCACATCTGGCGCTCCAGCGGGTACGATTCCCGGGGATGGCGGCGGTACAACTAACAAGGTAACGGTATACTACAAAAAAGGCTTTAACTCGCCTTATATTCACTACCGCCCAGCTAACGGAAACTGGACTGCCGTACCCGGTGTGAAAATGCAGGATGCCGAGATTAGCGGCTATGCCAAAATTACCGTCGATATCGGTTCTGCCTCCCAATTGGAAGCTGCTTTTAATGACGGCAATAACAGTTGGGACAGCAATAACTCGAAGAACTACCTTTTCAGCACTGGAACTTCTACCTACACACCCGGCTTGAACGGGGCTGCAGGATCTATCCGAACGGGGGCACCTTCGGGGGGCGTCCTCAGCGTAGGGGCTTCTACCTACGCAACCGACCTCAACGAAGTGGCAGGAGCTATCCCAACAGAAAAACTTTCGGGTGTATCCTTAAACGTAAGTACTTCTACCTATGCACCCAACTCTAACGGAGTTGAAGTAACTGCTCAAACGGAGGCGCCTTTAGGCGCCTTCACTCCTATAGATCCGGGTACCCTCTCCAAGCCCACTCCCCTTGGCACAGACTGGAGCAAACAAAGTATTTATTTTATCATGACAGACCGTTTCAGCAACGGAGATCCGTCCAACGATAACTACGGTGGCTTCAATTCCAACAACAGCGATCAACGCAAGTGGCATGGTGGCGATTTTCAAGGTATTATTAACAAACTCGACTACATTAAAAATATGGGGTTTACCGCGATCTGGATTACCCCGGTAACGATGCAAAAGAGTGAATACGCTTACCACGGCTATCATACGTATGATTTTTATGCGGTAGACGGGCATCTCGGTACAATGGACAAGTTCAAAGAGCTGGTTGGTAAGGCACATGACAAAAATATCGCTGTGATGCTGGACGTCGTCGTGAATCACACAGGTGATTTCCAACCGGGGAACGGCATCGCCAAGGCCCCTTTTGATAAAACAGATTGGTATCATCATAATGGTGAAATTACAGAGGGGGACTACAACTCTAACAACCAATGGAAAATTGAAAACGGTGATGTGGCTGGACTGGATGACCTAAATCATGAAAACCCCGCTACTGCAAATGAGCTTAAAAACTGGGTCAAATGGCTGCTGAATGAGACAGGCATCGACGGACTGCGGTTGGATACTGCCAAGCATGTACCGAAGGGTTTTCTAAAGGATTTTGACCAAGCCGCCAATACCTTCACCATGGGTGAAATTTTCCATGGCGACCCTGCTTATGTGGGGGATTACACCCGATATCTCGATGCCGCATTGGATTTTCCGATGTATTATACAATCAAGGATGTGTTCGGACACGATCAATCCATGAGAAAAATCAAGGAACGCTACTCCGATGATCGTTACTATCGCGATGCCCAGACCAACGGTGTATTTATTGACAATCATGATGTAAAACGTTTCCTGAATGACGCCTCCGGCAAGCCGGGTGCTAACTATGACAAATGGCCACAGCTCAAAACTGCTTTGGGCTTTACTCTGACATCACGCGGAATTCCAATCATCTACCAAGGTACTGAGCAAGGCTTTAATGGCGGAGATGATCCCGGCAATCGGGAGAATATGGCTTTCAACTCCAACCATGACCTGTATCAGTACATCGCTAAGCTGAACAATGTGCGCAACAACCACCCTGCTCTGCAAAACGGCAGCCAAAAGGAAAAATGGGTGGACGACTCCTTTTACAGTTTTCAGCGCTCTAAAAATGGCGACGAGGCCATTGTATTTATCAACAACTCCTGGAATAGTCAAACCCGCACGATTGGCAACTTCGATAATCTGTCCAACGGAACTCGCCTGACCAACCAATTAGGCAACGATTCCGTTCAGATTAACAACGGTTCGGTTACCGTGACTCTTGCTCCAAAGGAAGTTAAAATTTTCACCAAGTAACGGTCCCATTCGGTTACATTGGTTATTCAGATGTGCTAAAATGAGTTATAGAAGGATATACTAAAAAAAGAGCAAGGATGCTGGTAACATCCCCACTCTTGGCAACAGCCGCTTTGAAGAGCGGTCGGCTGTTCAAAGGCGATCTACAGAAATAGACCGTTTTCCCCTTGAGCAGGGCGGTCTATTTCTTTTTGTTTTGGTTCAACGCAATAACAATCGTAACGATTAATCCGATCAACGCTATTAATAGCGTGCCGAACATCATCATTAATGTCAGAGCATCCTTAACCTCCACAGGCATCACCTCCCTTCCGGGAGATTAGCCGACCGCCCACCTAAGCCATTCTGTTGTTACTGGAATTATAGCACGTAAATCCGTCCTTAAGCGACAACATTTTACAGATTCATCCAGCCAATCTTATATGGACACTCATCGTCCTTTGCTGCTTACACATTCTACTGTGTCTCTATATGGGTATAGCTTCTCAACGCTAAAAAAAGCCCAAGCGCAAAAATGAAGCATATACTGATGACCCCTCCAGGGACATACGTGAATGTTCTGCCCATTTGTACATGGGGAGAAAACAATAACGGCACTGTCCATGGATAAAAGGTATTCCCCGGTGTATTAATCAAAACAAAATTTAAGCACATAACCGTACACATCCCAATAATGGAGGGTACAAATTTTTTCCAGCGAATAGCAAAGAACGTGATGATCGGGATAAGCATAGCGTGCATAAGAATCATCTTAGCAAATACCCCAAGCTGATACATAACAATTTCAAAGGTTAGCGGTCTGGTCGTAATAAACGTACCCAATACTGTAGATAGCACAAATGCCATCAGTAGGCTAACAGCGATATACATATAAATAACGAGCAACTTACTGAAGTAAATCCGAGTTCGTTGAACCGGGTTTGTCAACAGGGCAATATGGGTGTTCTCTTGATACTCTCTCGCATAGATATAGCAGGTCAAAATGTAGTAACTCATATACCCAGTTATTAAATTAACGGAGGATACAAAATCCATAAAGTATTCATTCCACCCGTCACGATCCAAGGAAAGTTTAGGATTTATGGCGTAAGTACTAAAAGTCAAAAATACGGTTGCTATTAAAATAAACACACTTAGAAATAGAATTTTAGTTCCTTTCAGCTTCAAGCACTCTGCTTTAACCAGGTCAAGCATAGTAACCCTCCTCTCAAAAACTCTCCATTTAGTCTTTTCTTTGATATGTCCATATGGATAAAAACAATCCAAGAAGAAAGGTCACGGATAAGCTGAACCATGCTATTGAAACATTGGTAGGTATAGTCGCATTTCTTTCATTAGGAGATAAGAGATAGGGCACAATCCAAGGATACCATTCACTTTTGTATATAAAATTCAAAAATATAGCAGTACAAACTACGAGCACAACCACCATGATACTCTTCCAGCGTATAGCAAAAAAAGAGGCAATCGGGATCAACATCGCATGCATTGCACACATTTTGGCAAATACTTGGATCTGATATACCCAGATAGCCATCGTTAAAGGTCGATTTGTAATGGACATGCCTAATAAGGCAGACAAAAACAGAACGAGAAATAAGGACACCATTATAAATCCATAAATAAGGATCAATTTACTAAAATAAAATTTAACCCTGGTGACAGGCGTGGTAAACATAAATAGATGCGTGTTTTCCTGATACTCTCTTGCAAAAATATGACCCGTTAAAATGTAATAGCTGATAAATCCCGCTGCAATATTGACCAAGGAAACAATATTTGTAAAATAGTAGTCCCAACCCAGATTATCAATTGAATATCTGTAAAAAATAGCGCTCAATCCAAACATCAGCAACACAACAGCCAGCAATATTATAAAACTCAACAAGAAGGCTTTAGAGCCTTTAAGCTTAATGAGCTCTGCTCTAATCACGTCGCCCACCCTCTCCTGAAATGAGAGTCAAAAAGTACTCCTCTAGCGTCTGCTTTGTGGTGTGTATCTCATAAACTGAAAACTGATGATCTATTAACTGTTTATTTAACGCAGATGTATTTTCAATCGGACTATGAATTCTTAGTTGTTGTGGGGATATCACATTAGATTGAAGCTGCTTCATGTGCTCTTGCAGAAATGCTTGCACTGCTTCTGCATCGTCTACCTTTACATCTGTATATTGCTCAAAGCCTTCCTCTAACCGGCTCAAACGATCTTCCGCTAACAGTTTTCCATTATGTATAATCCCGATGTGTGTAGCTAACTGCTGAATTTCGCTCAAGATGTGGCTGGAAATAAGAATTGTTTTCCCGTCTTCCTCGCACAACCGCTTCAATAGCTGACGAATTTCCTTAATTCCAGATGGGTCCAGTCCGTTTGTTGGCTCATCCAATATGAGCAACTCAGGGTCATGAACAAGCGCCCTCGCAATCCCCAATCTTTGCTTCATCCCTAGGGAATAATCTTTGAACTTCTTTTTACCGGTATGCTCTAAACCTACCGTGGTTAAGGTACGTTCTATTCTTCCATCATCCTTCATTCCCATGTACTTACAGCATATTCTCAGATTATCACGCGCACTCAGGTTTTCGTATAAACCTGGTGTTTCAATAATCGTTCCAATTTTGGAAAAGATAGATGGATAATTCGACTCCAACCGCTCGCCAAATAAAAAAACCTCCCCACTTGTAGGCTCAATCAGCCTCATCAGCATGCGGATGGTCGTTGTTTTGCCAGCCCCATTCTCACCGAGGAAACCGTAGATACTGCCACGCTCCACGTGTAAGGAAATATCGTCTACAGCTACCGACATCCCGAACTGTTTGCGGAGGCCCTTCGTTTCAATAACATACTGCATTTCTTTCATCCTCCTATACACACCAAATATAATTATTATACAGATTGAATCATCCACAAAATGTAAAAACCATCACATTTATTCATTTGCCAATCATTATCCCGATAAAAACAAAACAGGCACCTGACGAAGCGTACACTTCGTTGCAGGTGCCTTGTTTATATATAAACAACGTGGGATTACTTAGGCCTCAGTAGCCACGTTGATATTGTTCAGGTATGGAAGGCTTCTCGCCGCGCAGTGCCACCGCTGCATGAGTAGCCCAATATGGATCACGCAGCAATCCGCGTCCCACAGCGACCAGATCGGCATCCTCATTGCCGATAACAGACTGCGCCAAGGCCGGTTCATCCAGTGCGCCAACGGCGATGACTGGGATGTTCAGCGCCTCGCGGATTTGGCGAGCAAACGGCACTTGATAGCCCGGATAGTTGCCTGGCTTTCTGGCGCCTGCCGGTCCTTCTCCGCCCGAGCTGACATGGATCACGTCTACGCCTGCAGCCTGATATGCTCGGCTCAGCTCAATAGCATGATCCACATCGTATCCACCATCTACATATTCCACCGCGCTGATGCGGAAGATTAACGGCATACCCGCAGGCATTTCCTTGCGCACAGCCTGAATGACTTCAACGCCGAAAAGGGATAGCTCCTGACCATACACGTCATCACGCTTGTTTGTAACCGGCGAATGGAATTGGTGAATCAAGTAACCATGTGCACCGTGAAGCTCAATCGTATCCACGCCCGCTTGAACCGCACGCCGGGCGGCGTCTGCGAATTTTTGTACCATGCCACGGACTTCCTCTGTGGTCAGTGCGCGCGGCTGCTTATAACTCGCATCCGGGTATGCGATGGCCGAGGGAGCGACCGGCTCTGCTGCATCCTCAGCTTTACGGCCCGCGTGAGCAATCTGAATGCCTACCTTGGACCCGTGCGCATGAATACCGTCAACCAGCTTCTTATAAGCCGGAATATGTTCATCTGACCAAAGGCCCAGATCATAATCGGTAATTCGTCCATCCGGTTCCACGTCCGTCATTTCTATAATAATCAGCCCCGTGCCTCCAATTGCTCGGCTTAGGTAGTGAACATGATGCCAATCATTCGGAATCCCATCCTTGGCTGTGACCGAGTATTGGCACATCGGTGCCATGACCACACGATTCTTTAACTCCAAATTTTTGATTGTATACGGTGTAAACAACGAAGTCTTCAAAACGCTCATCTCCTTTTTCATCTCTACCACATAACTAAAAATGCGTTCCAAATTACACGGTCTATTATAAGCACAATCGGCACAGTCCAAACGAAATAAAGAGATTCCCCAACCGGGGCCTCCCTCGTATTTGCACCGTGCAGTCATTATGTATATCGTAAGGTTGTAGATGTATTGCACACAATCTATTATCCACAACCTAATAACTTTTTGCAAGTAAATATTTAAATATTATTAAATATTTTTTTGTTCACACTCTCTCGACCTCCTAACTCTAACACAAAAAGACGCCCTTACGGACGCCTCTGCGAAACCAGTTTTATTGTGCTGAACCTAATTGCACCCATGCCTTCTCAATCTCTGCAACCGCCTGATCCTTGTTCATGTTACCACTGATATAAGCCTGCATCAGCTCGCCAAATTTTTGATGGAATGTATCCAAGGAGTAGTTAACAGACAGATCACCGGACTTCGACGTTTTCAAAATGCTTTCCATTTCCTTAGGCATTTCCAGATCAGGAAGCGGTGCATCCTTAATTGGAGGAATCACCTTCGCTACCTGGGAGAACCAGTTCTTACCGTATTCCGAAGTGTACAGCCAGTTGAAGAATTCAATTGTTTCCTTCGATACTTCGGAATCCTTATTGATACGCAGCGCCTGATCTGCACCGGTAATGATGACCGATTGATCCGCTTTGTCACTCACCGGATATCCCATGATGCCAATCTTGAGATCAGGGTTAATTTTCTTGATCGCTTCCTCATCCCACGCACCTTTACCCGTCATAAATGCAGCTTTTCCAGATGCAAAATCACTTACTCCCGCATTGCTGTCCCGTTCCAGCGGCTTATCTGTGCCATGTTTCACCGTCAAATCAATGAAGCTAAAGAAGTTGTTGTACAGCACTGGGTAGTCCTTGATTTTTGCTTTACCTGCGATAAAATCACTAACGAGCTGCTTCGACTCCACGCCTGCATCCTGTGCAGCAGCATCTACATAGTGCATGAAGATGTGCTTCCATACCCACCACTCTTTATATGCGTTGGCAAATGGAGTAATGCCCTTCGCCTCCAGCTTGGTGACCGCGTCCTGCATTTCTGCAATCGTCTTTGGCGGGGAGGTTATCCCAGCTTTGGTAAGCAAATCTTTGTTGTAAATCAACGAAAACAGGTTCCCCTTCACCGGGAGTCCGAGCACTTTGCCGTCACTGGAACTCATATTCGCTCGAACAGCATCCGTCATGGCTGCTGCTAGCGGCTCATTGGTCAGATCGGCGCTATAATCCGCATACGTGTCGATGTCGCCTCCTGCCGTCGTTTGGAATACATCCGGTGTACTACCTGAAGCTATTTTCGACTTCAGAATCGTGTTGTAGTCTGCCTGCATGATCTCCAAATTGATCTTCACGTTAGGTTTGACCTTCTTATACTCCTCGATATACGCGTTAAAGGCATCGGTATACTCCGGTGAGGCTGTGAACATATTTATTGTAACCGTTTTCAAATCTTTTTTGCCGCCAGCACTTTCTTTCGACGCATCCGTGCCGCCGCTGCTTCCACATCCGCTCAACAAACCGACCGTCAAAAGCAAACTGCCGGATAACGCCATCATCTTCTTTAACATGGATACTCCCCCATTTGTTTGTGATCAACGTCCATGCGATCATTCTAAAAAATATACTCCAATTTAAAAAGGCAGATTAGTGAAGCATTAAGGGTAAAAAAGTGGTTTATTGCAAGCTCACACGATACTCAGACGGTGACACCTGATAATAATTACGAAAAGCCTTACTGAAATAATTTTTATCCTTGTAGCCGAGCATATCCGAAATTTCCTGTATTTTCAGGCTGGAATCGCCCAGCAGCTCCTTCGCCTTGTCCATCCTAACCTTCTGTACATATTCGTGAATACCGTAACCAAACTGCTGCTTAAACAGCTTCATCAAGTATTCCCGACTCAAAAAAAAGGTTTCAGCAAAGAACGAAATTTTAATATCCTCAAAATAATAACGGTCGATGTGCCTTTTGATGTCTGTTATGTCAAAGGGCTGGTTCCCCGCTTGAGCATGTTGGACCCCAGCAATGTAAAGCTCCAGCATCCGATTCAATCTCTGACCGTAGTGAACAAAGCTCGTAAAATCAGCAGACAAATCGCTTTCCCCCATGTGCTCCGGTTCTTCCAAAGCTCCATCTTGATTCAACGCTGATGTAGACGCACCCAACTCAATCGCTGCCTCTTTCAGTAGAAAATGGAACTCCCGCATCAATCGATCAGCATCTTGTAAACGGAAAACAGGACCTGTTGCCAATTGTTTCAGCAGATCACCCAGCAGTACCTTTGCCCGGTTTGCCTGACCTGTCTGAGCATCCTTTTGGATCGACAACAGTTGCTCCGTCCATGACATTTCCTCTGACGCAGCCATTTGCCGGGGCACCGTATGGAGAATAGATTCCCCTTCCAGCTTCAATACATCCGTGCTGTGAATGAGCGTTTTGGCATCCCTATAGGCAGAAGCCAGCTCCACTACGTCTGTACAGAGCTTGCCCACTCCGGCCGCTACTACCATACTGAACAGCCCATGCAGGTTCACAACCGCCTTCTGTGCCACTTGTGCCAGTAGGAGGGACATATGTTCTTCATGTCCTGGGGCCAGGGTACAGATCGAAATGACCTCGCGCTCCCGTCGCGGATGGGGGAAGCTAAAACAACTCAACCGTTCATCTGATGTCTGCGCTAATACATTCGTTACAGCAAAATCCATCAGATCGACATCGCCATGAAAACGTGTCCTGCGGATCACATCCCTGTTGAGCAGCCGCAGCACGATCACCCCAAAGCGATTCCCCGGCTGATCCGCTCCGATTAATGGGAGCAACGCCGTATTGGCCTGCTTTTTAAAGCTACCGTCCAAAATGGACAAATACAGCTTCTCTTTCAGCTTCGGCAGTGACATATTCAGCGTAATGTTCTGGCTAATGGACTTGTTTTTGCTTTGCTCTCGGCTTTCCAGAATGTCCACTGCTTTGCGCAGTGCCTGGTTCAGATCCTGACGATTGATAGGCTTGAGCAGATAATCCACCACCCGGGATTGAATCGCCTGCCGTGTAAATTCAAAGTCGTTGTAGCCGCTAATGACAATCGTCAACAGATGGGGATATGCCTTCTCGATGGCACGGAGAAATTCGATACCGTTCAGCTCAGGCATTTTCATATCGACCATCACCACATCTATAGGGTGCTGACCCAGCAGCTCCAGTCCCAATCTTCCATTCGTCGCTTCATAAATATGTTCGATCCCCAGACGGTCCCAGTCCCCGATAATACGAATGGCTTCGCGCAACGGCTCTTCATCGTCAATAATCAATACGTTATACATGACTACTTCCTCCCCGGGGAATTTGCATTCTCATTTCCGTTCCCGTTTCATCCGTAAGGATGAATAATCCTGCCTGATCTCCATACAAAAGCTTCAACCGTGTGTTCAGATTTTTCAAACCAATATGCTCACTCTCCCGTTCTTCCCATTTTTCATGGAATGAATCCAGCACCAGTCTCAGCTTGTCCTCTGAAAATCCAGGCCCGTTGTCCCTGACTGCAATTGTGGCATTTGCATCTGTAGAACTCGAATCGGCTGAAATGACGATCAGAATATCGCTTGATACTTTTTCCAACGCATGCTTGATAGCGTTTTCCACCAACGTCTGCACAGATAACCTTGGAATCGGCAGCTCCATCAGCATTTCCTCCCATACCACTTCGACCCGCAGTCTCGCCCCGAATCTTGCTTTTTGCAGACCTATATATCGTTCAATATGCTTGAGCTCCTCGCGGGCAGCTACGATATCCTTGCCGTTGATGGAATACCGTAACGTTTGGGCCAACGCATCCACCATATCCGCCATATCGAACATCTCCCGCTTTAATGCCTGTGTGGATATGGCTTGCAGGGCATTGTACAGAAAATGAGGATTAATTTCAGCCTCCAACGCCTTGAGTATGGCGTTCTTTTCGACCAGCTTCATGCGATAGCGCTCATTAATAAGTTCTTCGGTTCTTTGGACCATTTCGTTAAAATGCAGCGACAAATATGCAATCTCGTCATGTCCCTTCACAGGAGCTGTTGCTCCAAAATCTCCGGTGCTAAACCGCTTCATCTGGGTGGACAGCTTATGTAAAGGTCGGGTAATGGCGTTCGAGGTCAGTGTCACTAATATAATAGACACACCTAAAAATAAAGCCCCAATGGCATAGCTCCAGTTTCGTGTTGTCGTAGCTGCTTCATAAATCTGGCGGTATGGGATGGGCTTAATGAGCTGCCACCCATCCTTTTCGCCAGCATCATAGACGACCAAATACTCCTGATTGCCACTGCGATCAGACCACGTTACTCGCCCGCTTCCTCCCTTGCCGATCTGTGCCAACACTCCGGAATCATGCATCCGCTCATATAGCGGAAAGCTGTTCACATAAAAGGGAACCCCTTTAGGGCTCATTAGCATCAATTGGTCCCCTTTGCCCAGTGGAATGTTCTGCATGATTTCATCCACGGTGCTCGTATTGTAATAAAAGGACAGCACCGCCTGCGGGTGACGGGATGCAATCGACCTCAACACTCGATGGTATGCCATAAAGCTGGCTTGTGGCGCCACATAGCCCATATCAGAGCGGGACCCCACAAAGGATTGAAATGATTCGTTCGTGGTACTAGCCATCGCCTCTTTATACCAAGGAAGCTTGGGAATATCCGTGTTTATTCCTTTGCGCACCGTAATGTTATACGTCTCCCTGGTCACCACATAGTATTGATGTCGGTCCGCCACGTACAGATAGATCGCTTCCAGATCGGTACGCGAATAAAACATGCTGCGCAAGTAATTCTCAATGACCATTCTCGAAGCATAGTCCCGGTTCTCATTGGCAATCGCGTTCATGATATCGTTGTAACGTAGCTGCGGAAGAGCCAACTGCTGCATTCCCTCCAAGTAATCCTCCAAATTCTGATTGACCAGCAGCAGATTATTGGTCGTGCTGGCGATGCTATGGTTAACCGACTCCTTTTCAATCATCTGATAGGAAATAATTGTGAGTGAGCCCACCACCAGAATAATCACCGAGGTAAAAAGTAGAATGAGCTTGTTCACTAATTTTTGCGTGATTCTCCTCCACATAGAGCGAAGAAACGTTCTTACACGCTCTGACATCATGATAATCGCCCCTTTTGAAAGCGTACACATTTTTACCCTCAACTGTTTTCTTAAATCCATTGGTCCGGCCCTAGAGCTATCCTATACTTTCATTATATCTTAAACAGCTTGGAACGTAAGAGCGGAAAATGTTGAGAAAAAGAGGTGCGTTATGCTGAAAAAAAGGGGAACCCGGGGCGACAAGGGCAGTAAACTGGAATTCGGTTTATTCACACTGCCCGTAATCTTGTGCATTACGATTGCATTTTATATTCCGTTTTTGATGACGATACGCTATTCCCTGACCAAGTGGAACGGCATATCCAAACATCCGAAATTTGTAGGTCTGGATAACTTCAAGCAAATCTTGCTTGGAGACGCCAATTTTGCACATGCAGCCTGGTTTACCGTCAAGTATGCCATTTTGTACATTGTATTGGTGAATGTGCTGGCCATTTTGCTGGCGCTCGTTCTCGATATGAAACTGAAAAGCTCGGCTTGGTTGCGAGCGGCCTTCTTTATCCCTTATATCCTCAGTCTCGTGATTGTTGGCTTCATATGGAAATTCATCTTCATGCAAGGCTTTGAGTCATTGGGACACAGTACAGGCTGGGGCATCTTCCAGCTCAGTTGGCTAGGTGAGGAAGGGCTCGCGTTTGTTTCCATTTTGGCGGTATCGATCTGGCAATCCATTGGCTTTTACATGGTCATTTATATTGCAGGCTTGCAATCTGTGCCAGAGGATCTAAAAGAAGCTGCCATTGTCGATGGCGCGGGGCCGATTCGGAGATTTTTCAGTATTATTCTACCGATGCTTGCACCTTCCATTACGATCTCAGTCTTCATGGCACTGACCAACTCAATCAAAGTGTTTGACGTCATTTTATCTCTGACCGGCGGTGGGCCGGGAGGTACGACATACAGCATTGCGTATGATATTTACCGGGACACGTTCCAGAACAATCTGTATGGCTACGGAACAGCCAAAGCATTGATTTTATTCGTTGCAGTCCTGATCATTACGATTATTCAATTGTCTATTTTCAAACGCAGGGAGGTTGAAGCCTGATGCAACGCAGCCGTACAGGACGTATTTTGCTAGAAGCGGGCATGATTGTATTATCACTGTTATTTTTGTACCCGCTGTTTCTCGCCATTAACAATTCGTTCAAAAGCTTCGCTGAGGTCATGACCGACGTCATTGCCCTGCCTAAGCAGCTTTCGCTGGATAATTACGTATATGTATGGAAATTCATTGACTATCCACGCCTATTTCTGAATAACACCATTATTACCGTCGTCGGACTGGCAGGTATCGTACTGATATCTTCCATCGCGGCCTACAAGCTGGCAAGAACCAAGAGCAAATGGAGCTCCGTGATTTACATGCTGTGCATTATGCCGATGCTGATCCCGTTTCAGTCCATCATGCTCACTGTCTTGCGACTAGCGAAAGACTTAAATCTGGCAGACAGCACTTGGGGACTTGGCTTGCTGTATTGGGGCTTCGGCGCTCCGCTGGCCGTGTTTATCTATCACGGCTTTGTGAAGGGCATTCCGGTCGAGATTGACGAAAGCGCCAAAATCGATGGGGCCTCGGGCTTCCGGCTTTTCTTTTCCGTAATTTTCCCCTTGCTGAAATCAGTCACCGCCACCATTGTCATTATCGACGTGATGTGGATTTGGAACGATTTTCTGCTTCCGTTACTCATGGTTAACGGCTCGCCCAGCACTAAGACACTGACGCTGGCCGCCTATACCTTCGTCGGACAGTACACATCCGACTGGCAATACGCCATGACCGCGATGGTAATGGCTGTGCTGCCTTCGATTATCGTATTTATTTTTCTGCAAAAATACATTGTCAAAGGCGTTGTTGCCGGAGCCGTCAAAGGCTGATTCAACTACACCCTTACAGATGACCCAAAGAGGACTTGCGTAAACTTTACGCAAGTCCTCTTGTCTTCGTGATGTCCATGCCTGTACTCTGGCCTTATTTATGCTTAACCCATTGCGCGCTATCCACCGGCCAAAAAATCACATCCGCACGGCCAACAATATCTTTAATAGAAACAAAGCCAATAGCACGACTATCCCTACTATTATTGCGGTGGTCGCCCATCACAAAAATATACCCCTCAGGTACCTTGGAATCGGTTATGGTTCCATTTGGAAAGTCCACATTGTTATATAGTTCTCCCTTGGCGTGCGCATCCTGAATAGCTCCCTGAATGTATGACTCCTCTACTTTCTTACCGTTCACATAAAGATTGTCGCCTTGATACCGAATCGTATCGCCAGCCACCCCAATAACACGCTTAATAAAGTCTCTTTGTTCCTTTCTCACATGGAATACAACAACCTCACTCGGCTTGGGATCACGAAAATCGTAAATCACCTTGTTCACGACTACTCGTTCATCTGTCTTGAAATTCGGTTCCATGGACGCTCCCTCAACAATAAATGGCGCAAATAATAGCCAACGTATAATGAACACGAGCACAATGGCTACAATAATGGCCTTAAGCCAATCGATCATCTCCTTTTTCACTCTTGGCTGCTTTTCCTGCAATTGTTCGACAGTTGAATCTGTCAAATGATTTCCACTCTCCATGCGCTAAAACCACCCTTTCCCACAGTCTTCATTCCTATTATATGTATAATGTTTAAGTATAATCAAATTTTCCCAGTCTGACAAAAGTGCATTTTTAGTTGAAACAAAAGTGTGAACTTTTTTTCACAACATTAAAAAAACAGTAAAAAACTGTTGATGCAAACGTTAACATATATTACACTGTGCATATACTTCATAGAGCGTATTAGACATAGGTTAGATCAATCTGTCACCCCAGGAGGTGTCCTGTTTTTACTGGTAAGACAGCATGAGCCACTTTTATATATGCTATCTTCTTTTAAAATAAGAACTCAAATGAGGAGGAATTTACATGTTTAAACGGAATGATCGTCCAAAAAACGGATTTAACGCTCTAAGACTCAGTGTTTCTTTTGTTTTCGCCTCTTCTTGTATTATTGGAACCGCTTACGCAGATACGTTACCCAACGACACCCCTTCTTCCGCACTCACAGAAGAGGCAGTTAGTACAACTGACTCAACCACCGTCTCCACAACGTTAGCGGCAGGAGATTTGTATGTGGCGCCAAATGGTAACGTGTCCAATCCGGGCACCATATCTAGTCCTACCACACTCGAAGCAGCTCTTACACAAATTGCTCCTGGTAAAACCATTTACCTGCGCGGTGGCAACTACACCTACTCCTCAACGATTACAATTCAGCGTGAAAATAGCGGCAATAACGGCTCACTCAAAGGGTTGGTCGCTTACGGTAGTGAAAAGCCGGTACTTGATTTCTCTGCTCAAGCCTTTGGTTCAGCCAATCGTGGACTTCAGCTTAACGGAGACTTTTGGCTGGTAAAGGGCCTTGAAGTAAAGGGTGCCGGAGATAATGGTATCTATATCGGCGGTAGCAATAACCGAATCGAAAACGTGGAAACCCACCACAACCGGGATACTGGACTTCAGCTTGGGCGTTACTCTCCTAACGCTTCCACTAGTGAGTGGCCTTCGAATAATTTGATTTTGAATTCTTACTCTCATGATAACGCTGATCCCGATAATGGTGAGGATGCCGATGGCTTCGCGGCCAAATTGACTGTAGGATCAGGCAATGTGTTTGATAACTGCTTGGCTGCGTACAACGTAGACGATGGTTGGGATTTGTATAGCAAAACAGAAACAGGCCCTATCGGTGAGGTAACCATCCTGAACAGTGTGGCCCACCACAACGGGCAGACCGCAGATGGAACGTCTACCGCGAACAGCGACGGCAATGGCTTTAAGCTGGGTGGAGACAAAATCAAAGTCAACCATATTGTGAAAAACAGTATTGCTTTCCAGAACAAAAAACACGGCTTCACCTACAATAGCAACCCCGGCAGCATTACGTTGACCAATAATACCTCGTGGGACAATGGACAAAGTAATTTTGCTTTTGACAAGGGTGATCACGTGTTCATTAACAATCTTTCCTTTGAGGGAAGCGCCAGTGACAAAACAAGCGGTACAGATCAAGACAACTCTAGCGTTTGGTGGAAAAACAAAAAATCGACGAATGCCAAAGGTCTGGTAGTCAGTGCAGACGACTTTGTTAGTCTCACGCCTTCTATCACTCGAGGTGCAGACGGTTCCATCCAGCTAGGTGATTTCCTTAAGCTGGCCAAAGGGAGCGATCTGATCGGCTCGGGTACTCCGAGCGGAAAAAATATAGGGGCACGTTAAAAGCCCAGCTTAATCAGGACGCCCTGGCCCATCTACCAACTTAGACAATTCTGCATAATATAGCGACCGGTGATTGTCCTCATAACCAGACAAAATATGAGGTGAACAGATCATGGAACGAAGAATCACACTGAAACATACACTCGCCTATGGAAGCGGTAACATGCTGGGAAGTGGCGCACTTGCGATTAGCGGTGCATGGTTAATGTACTTTTATACAACCTTTTGCGGACTGTCTCCCGTTCAGGCCGCGGCCATTTTCTCTGTTGCTAGCATCATAGATGCAGTCAGCAATCCGGTCATGGGCTTTATCAGCGATAACTTTCACCGGACCCGCTTGGGCCGTAAATTCGGCAGACGACGCTTTTTCATCATGATGGGTATCCCGCTGATGCTCGTGTATCCGATGCTTTGGGTAGATGGGTTGGGCTTCTGGTATTACCTGAGTACGTACGTGCTGTTTGAACTGGTGTATACCTCAGTCATGGTGCCGTATGAAGCACTAGCGTCAGAGATGACCCGCGACTTCGGCGCACGCTCCAGATTAACTGGATGGAAGGCCATGTTTGGCAAAATTGCCAATTTTGCCGCCGCTTTTATCCCTGGTCGCTTTATTGCCGAGTATGGCAAAGACTCTCCATTGCCTTTCTTTTATACCGGTCTCGTTTTTGCAGCTATTTTGCTGATTGCGATGGCATTCTTGTACAAAAACTCCTGGGAACGTCCAAGTGAGGAACTGCAAAAGGAACTGGAAGGTGAAGCTCCGCTTTCCTTTATAGATTCGATGAAAAAGTTGTTTATCGACATTTCCTCTACCTTCCGGGTCAAGACGTTCCGTCATCATCTCGGGATGTACCTGGGCGGCTTTTCAGCTGAGTGGCTGTTTACTTCTGCTTTTACGTACTTTATTGTCTTCTCCTTGTTTCAAAGCTCGGAGATGGTGTCCAATCTGAATAGCTTTAACTCTGTCATTCAATTGATTTCTACCTATTTCTTCATCCAATTCTGTGTGCGTAAAGGATTCCGTATGCCATTCATCGCTGCACTCGTTGTCGTTTGCTTTAGCGTAGCAGGCTATGGCCTGCTCTATATAACGGGAGCCTCTAATACGATGGTATGGCTATATGTCATCACACTGTTCATGGGACTTGGTACAGGGGGCGTCTACTATATCCCTTGGAATCAATATACGTTCCTTGCCGATGTGGATGAAGCGTTGACTGGCCGTCGACGGGAAGGAATTTATGCAGGTATGATGACTTTTGCCGGAAAAATGGTGCGGGCCGTTGTCGTCTTCATTCTCGGCTGGGTGTTACAGCACTTTGGCTTTGTATCCGGGGCTGATAGTCAGCCCGTCGCTGCTCAGCACGCCATCTTTTATGTACTCGTGGTCGGTACCATCGTTCTCGCGATCATCGGTATGATTGCTTCTGTCGTGATGAAGCTGGATATTGACAGCCACAAGAAGCTAATCGCCGAAATTGACCGCCTCAAAAACGGTGGTTCCATGAAATCAGCTAAACCGGAAGCCCGGAAGGTATTCGAGGAACTGACAGGTTTCCATTACGATCGGTGCTGGGGTAACAATAATGTGGGCTTCAAGAACAAACCCGTTGACCCTAAGACACACACTCCATCTATGTAACAACAATAACAATTACAGATTAAACATTTACTAAAGAGGTGACTGTATCATGGCAAATCCAACATCACAACCAACCCCCAGCCCTACAAAAACAGATTCTTGGGCTGTACGTATGAGCGATTCCGTTCTACAACGGAGCCCGGAATTTTACGAAAAATGGGAATATGACCATGGCGTGATTTACAGAGGTCTGGAATGGGTTGGCGAACTGACAGGCGATCCCAAGTACATGGAATTTATAAAAAAACATATGGATCATTTTGTTGACGATAATGGCGTAATTCAGCGCTATAAAGTAGATGAGTACAATATTGACCACGTGAATAACGGCAAGCTGCTCTTCTCGCTGTATCGTGCCACAGGAGATGAACGATACAAAAAGGCAGCCTACCAATTACGCAGTCAGTTGGAAAAACACCCACGCACAAGCGAGGGCGCATTCTGGCATAAGCAAATTTATCCGTATCAAATTTGGCTCGACGGCTTGTACATGGGTGCCCCGTTCTACGCTGAATTTATCCGCGAATTCGGAGATCCGTCAGAGTTTGACGATGTGACCCTACAATTCAAGCTTTGCTACAAGCATACGCGTGATCCTGAAACGGGTCTGCTCTACCATGCTTGGGATGAGAAGGGTGAGCAGCATTGGTGCAACCCGGAAACAGGCTGTTCCAAAAATTTCTGGGGACGCTCGATGGGTTGGTTCGTTATGGCACTCGTTGACGTGCTGGACTATATTCCAGAGGATCATGCAGACCGTCCTGTCCTGATCGATATGCTGACGGAAACACTGGAAGCCCTGCTGAAAGTGCGTGATAAAGAAAGTGGAGTCTTTTATCAAGTGCTCAACCTGGGCCATGTGAAAGGCAACTATCTGGAGGCTTCAGCTTCCTGCATGATTCTCTATGCTATTGCCAAGGGCGTTCGCAAAGGCTATCTGCCAGAGCAATATCGTCAAGAGGCAGAAATCATCCGTAAGGGTATTATCGATGAATTTATCACGATCACTGAAGAAGGACTCGTGAATCTGAACAAAACGGTGCAAGTAAGCGGTTTGGGTGGTAAAGATCGTCGGGACGGTACCTTCGCTTACTATATCAGTGAGCCGATTATAACCAACGACCCCAAAGGTATCGGAGCTTTCATTCAGGCGATGGGTGAAGCAGAACGCATCTAAAATACGCGAACGATATACCTTAATAGCAAAAAGGACGGTGGCCATCAGCCCCGTCCTTTCCTCATTTATGCCTATCTTACTTACTTCATAACTTTAAATTCATATCCCTGTTTCTTCAGATATTCTATGATTTGCGGCAATGCTTTGGCTGTTTCTTCTTTACCATAGGTGTCATGCATGAGTATAATTGCTTTTTCTCGACCTTTGACTGACCTTATAAACTGGTTGATTAGTGCCGGTGCTTTCTTGGATCTTCCCTCTGCATCCTTCGTTAATACATTCCAGTCCACCTGATGGTAATCCTTTTGACGCAAAACCTTATCCAGAGCAGCCATTCCCTGTGGATCTCTTCTGTTCCATGTCATGTGCCCCCCAGGGAAGCGGATCATTCTGGTGGAGAATTCTGGCCCCAGAATACTTTTTAGAACCTGATTGTTCTTCTCGATCTCCTGCATAACATGATCCGTATTTACTCGTCTGTTCGGATATAAATATTTATAATTATGTGAGTACGTATGGTTTCCTATCGCGTGACCCTCTTTAACAATCCTTTTGATAAGGTTCCTGGTATGCTCATTTTCATTGGCTTCTTTACCTACAATAAAAAAAGTTGCCTTGACCTTCTGCTTTTTCAGAATATCCAATATCTGAGGTGTGACCGTCACGGATGGTCCGTCATCAAAGGATAAGTAGGCCACTTTTTTACCATCAGCTCCATCGGGCATTTGTCCTAGCATTTGCTGATTTAAATATTTTTCAACAAAGGCACCGTCTTCTACATCGGGATCGTTTTTTGGAGAGGCCGCTTTACCCTTTGCCCCTGCGCTGGATTTAACGTTTGATGATCCGGAATCCATTTTTTTAGCAAGCTCCTGGGTTGGCGCGTGTGGCTTACTATCCGAAACCTTTATCGCAATGAAAGTAATGCAACCTGCCACAAATAATATAATAGCAATCAGTATCAGCCTTCTTCTGTTCCTCTTCAAGCGGTGCTCACTTGTTCTACTATGTGAATAGCCCTTTTCCATTAGCTTATGTACCTCCACACTAAAATAAGAAAAACCACCGGATCAGGGTGGATGTACACACCTTAGAATGGACATTGGAAAAACCCTTAGGTTTAAGCCGGTGAAAATTTAGGGATGCACTTCAACCAGAGGACAACCTACTCCCGGTGGCTTTCTTGTCTTGCATTTGCATAATTACGAGTATCATTGCAGTTTATTACGATTGTTTCGTTAGGACCTGAGCTAACAAGGACGCATAAGCTTTAGCACCTTTAGGTTTTAAATGTACTCCGTCATGCTCGAAATATGAATTTTTACCAGAGCTTGCTGCATACCAGTCAATCATTGTAATTCGTGGGTCTTGGGATGCAGCTTCGGCAAGATGCTTGTTCACAATACTCTCCCATGGCCGAGGCACACGGGTATTCACGAGTATAATACGCTTCGTATCCTTCAGACTGGCGAGCAAATTCGCCAACTGATCCTTGGTGAAAGCGCCGTTCGTGCCCAGCTCAATGATAACTGTCTTACCTAGCTGTCCGTTCTGTCTTAGCTGCTCCAGTACGGCAGGCGCTTCGGCCATCTGACGACCGATCCGCCCATCTACAACAGCTCCCGGGAAGGATTCCTGAAGGTACGACTGTACATCTAACATGACAGAGTCTCCAATGGCGGTCACACTCGACCCATCACCTGTCATAGGCGTATCTTCTTTGGGTTTGTCCGAAGGTTCCGACGGTTTCGTAACATCATCCGTAGTACCCACCTGGACCGCCGTGTTTTTAGGCGTCTGGGCTTGAGACAGGGCTGGGGTCTGCGCCTTGCTGCCCTCGGATCCTTGCAGCTTGGTGGCTTGGGGCTCCTTGGAAGCCACGGATACCGTTCTGTGAAGTGGCGGCATCGCCTTTGCCTTTGCGACTGGCTTCTCATCACTTGATGCCGCCTGAATCGTTGCATCAGGAGAAGCAACGTACAGGTGGACGGTACCCATGAGAATACCCGCAAAAAGCACAGCCGCTGTAGTTGTAGGCATCCATCTCCACCGCGCCTGTCTACGAACCGCTGAACGGATTTCTGTAATCCAGTGGCGGAATCCTCCATGGCGAATGGGCTCCTCGATATATTTAAACGAGAGAGACGCCAGCAATACGGTAGCTAGCAATTGTAAAATGATACGCGTCACATGTACGCCATCGGTATCTACTTGAGGCGTCGTTAGCGTAATAACCGGAAAATGCCACAGATACAGACCGTAGGAACGGGCTCCAATCCAGCGTAGCGGCTTGATTCCAAGGAGACGACCAAGGTGGCTTACCGGATGAGCCAACGCTGCGACCACAATAGCAGTGACCAAGGCTATGCCCAGCAGGCCGCCCCGGTACAGAGATGGGTCGTATTCATTCGAGGCCCACGCCCAGTGACAAAGCAGTAGCAAGCTTATCGCACCGATGCTGTCCAGAAGCATACGCGCCTTAGCAGAAGCTTGCTCTTTCAGCTTGCCGCTTGGCCACACCAAGGCCAGCGCTGCACCAATTAGTAAAGCAAATCCACGCGTATCCGTGCCGTAATACACCCGGCTCGGGTCGCTTCCCGGTACGTAAATCACGGCCATCAGGAGCGCAGATATTAACGCCAGACAAGTCACCCAGCCTGCAAGCACAATACGCTTGGGCATGAATTTTAGCCCGAGCGCCAGCAGTAAAGGCCACAGGATATAAAACTGCTCCTCCACCGCCAGTGACCACAGATGCCCAAGCGGAGAAGGGGGGCCGAAACTTTCAAAATACGAAACCTGATGGAAAATAAACCACCAATTACTCATATACACCAATGCGGCAGGAACATCTCCGCGCAAGGCCGTTAGCCGTGACGGATCGAAGAGCAACGAGCACAGGACGATGACAGCCACAACCGTCAACATGGCAGGCAGCAACCTTCTGGCACGACGCAGCCAGAAATCTTTCATTTTAAAACTATGATATGTATCCCACTGACTAACCAAAATATCTGTAATCAGATACCCCGACAACGTAAAAAACACGCCTACACCCAACAAACCACCCGGCAACCAATCCGGATTCAGATGATACACAATGACTGCGATGACCGCCAGCGCTCTTAAACCATCCAAACCTGGCATATAACGACGTTGTGACGACAACCGATTAGACTTCATTTCAGCCGCCGTCCTTCTTGCAAATTCAAGCTCCCTGTCTGTTTCAATGCTCTTCTGCCCTTTCCCTCTCCTGCACATCGTCTGTGCGATGCCTTGTAGCCTTTTCATTCATTATATAAAACTTCATAATCGTAATGATTTCATTGAAGTTAAAATTAATGACAATGTTTTTATTATATCATTCCTTTCCACAGTTAGGTAACCACTGATAGATATACAAAAAAAGGCATCTCTTCCCTTAGGAAGAAAATGCCTCTTTATTCGGATTCTATTCTCTTAAAATTTGATGATACCTGAGGTATGAAGGAAGACCAACAACATCAGGATCGGTGCAACATACCGAAGACCGAATAACCAAACATTGAACCAGAAGGGTTTGATGTTCGCATGCTCAGCCGCAGTCTTCCAGTAGTAACCTGTGAATATAACAATCAACAAACCGCCTAACGGTAAGAAGATGTTGGACGCAGTGAAATCTACGAAATCAAAGAATGATTTATCCCCCACTTTTAACTCTGGCACCAGCCCCATGGACAATGCAGAAGGGACGCCCAGCATCAAGCACAGGACCGATACGACGATAACGGAGCGAACCCGGCTCCAACGCATACGCTCCATGACATAGGCTACTGGAACTTCCAGCAAGGATACCATAGAACCTAACGCAGCAACCGCCAGCAGTACGAAGAACAAACCGCCGAAGAATGCACCAAAAGGCATTGCCGAGAATGCAGCCGGTAAAGCAATGAAAACCAGCGATGGTCCTTGAGCTGGATTAATTCCGAAGGAGAAGGTTGTAGGGAAAATAATCATACCTGCGATAAACGCATAGATTAAATCTCCACCACCAACGGCCAGCATGGCTCCACCCAGGGATTGACGGCGATCCACATATGCACCGTACGTGATCATAATCCCCATCCCCAGTGAGAGTGAGAAGAAGGCATGTCCCAAAGCAACCAATGCAGACTCTATACTTAGCTTAGAGAAGTCAGGATTCAGAAAGAAGGATACGCCCGCACCAGAGCCTGGCAGCATAAGAGCGTTAATCATCAACACGAGCAGCAGGATGACCTTGGCAGGAATCAAAATTTTATTAAACTTTTCAATCCCGTTCGATACCCCAAGCGTAACCACGACTGCTGTAAATGCAAAAACAACTAACAGCCAAACCAACGGCGCATAGCCGGAGGAAAAAGAAGCGAACTGTCCAGCAAAATCATTATTTGAAAACAGATTTCCGCTAAATGCCTCTACGGCATAATGCAGTGTCCAGCCTCCTACAATGGCATAGAACGACAAGATAACAAACGGCACGATAACAAACATGATGCTCATCTTGCCCCAAATCGGATGACCGCCTACTTTTACCATTGCAGAAGCAGCACTTCCTCGACCTGCACGACCAAGCGCAAGCTCTGCTAAAAGTACAGGCAAACCAACAAGCAACAGGCAGACAATAAACAATAAGAAAAATGCAGCTCCGCCATATTGTCCTGTAATATACGGAAATTTCCAAATATTACCTAGTCCTGCCGCACTTCCGATCGCCGCCAATATAAATCCAGCTGACGAGAAGCGTTCATTTTTATCAGACAGGCTATTCTGCCCCTTGCTCAAATTCATTATATCCCCCTCATTCTCTCTACTTACGCATAAACATGAGCATGCGTACATAAATAATTTTTACTCATTATAGCGTAAGTAGGATGTAAGGTCATGCATAATTTTTCACTATTACCGGATTTATTTTCATAATGTTCGGTATCTACAAAATACAACAGAAAACTACATATTTTCTTCAACATCCTTCTTTATTATGGTCTCTCCCATGCGATTAGATACTTTTTGATAAATATACGAAATCGCCAACAGTACAACACCAAAAGAGAAGTAGGCTACAATCGTACTTCCTGTCGTTAATAGATGCAGATCATACAACAGCAGCTTACCTGTCGACAGCAAGGTCAAGCCCAATCCAAATCTGCGAATGTAGACCACTCGCTTGAGGAAGCCGTATACAATATACAAAATGGCCAGCAGTAAATACACCAGACTGAACACAAGACCAGCATCCCCCAGGCGGAACTGAACTCCGAGGAAGGCGGTTATGATGCCCAGCAAATATACACCCATAATGACCGGATACAGCTCATTACTTCTATAATGTCGGGTCATCAGTGCGTTCAGGAAATCCCTACTGCTGAAGAATACCAGCACATTAAAGGCTGCAAGTACCACCAACGCCACATAATCAGCAGCCGTATTTTGCGCATAATTTTCATGCAAAGTTGGAATCGCTACGGTGGCCACCAGTGCCAGCGCATAGCCTATGACGTACAACGCCAAGCTGTAGTATTTAATCACCCGATCGTACAGCAGCTTCACTTTAGGCAGGAAATAAGCCAATACCAGCGATACGCAGGTGTACAACAATACTTTGTACAAGGTGTAATGGGCAAACTCGTCGGATACAACGATGTTATACCAATGCCCGGCTTCATACAAAAGGTAGAAATACACGTTCACCAAAGCTACATATTTAAATCCTTGCATGATATGCATTTCGTACAACCGATTGTTTTTGAAAGCATTCGGACGGCTAAATTCAATCGCATAGAAGACGGTAACGACCAACATTCCCAGTGTAATGAGCGTATATTTGAGTCCAAAATAATCCGTCTCAAATCCTGACAACAGATATATAGGGAAATCGACGAAAAAGAATGCGCCCAGACACAGTAATAAAATGCCCCAGCCAGCTCGTTCCAATTCCTTCAACCGGTAACGGTGGCCATATAATGTAAGAAGAACCGCTTCAATCAACCACCCCATGGATAACCATCTAACTCCAAACTGGAACGGAATCATAAGGATGGCAAAGGTCAACGAAGTCGCATAAAATAATATTTTGGTTTGTTTCTCCTCTGGAATATATCGACGGACCCATTGTCCCAGACCCCCGTACACCAAGCAAAAGACGAGAGCCAACAAGCCTTTATAATCATCCAGGCCTGCATCACCGAACAGAGAATACAGAACGGAACAGCTCACGACTGTATTCAGAGCCAATAGGGAGAAATCCAGCCATGACAGTTTTGTTTTTAAACGGAACGGCACCCACAGTGTCATCCCGAGGTACATCGCAAATGTAATGACTGCATACAGCATGCTCGCTACGGCGCTTTCCGATAACCACGCCAGCACAATCATCAAGGGCGTATTAAGCAAAAAGCTGATATATTGCACGACGACCCACCGTTTGCGGAAGGATACAAGCAGAATCAGCAAGTTTAACAGGAACAAATAGCCCATGGCGATATACACGGCGTTCCCTTCCAGCCCGTTCGCTGCCATATAGGAAAAGAGCGGAAGATATCCCCCTACTAAACCAAAAGAGCATATCGTTCGGGATTCATACCTTAATGACAGTAGCACAGCGGTCACTGTAACGAGTACGGACAAGCCTATGCCTGTATACATTCCTATGATTTCTAACAAAAAGTAGCTGTAAAAAATCGATCCGTACAGTACAGAAATACCGCCGCCCAAAATACCGAGCGCAAAGGTCTGCTTCTGCTTGCGGTACAGCCATTCGCCGCCGCCCAGCATCAGCGCTCCTAGCAGAAAGAAGGCAACGCCCTTCATATTTCCTGTAAACCAGTTCGAGTATGAGTATTTAAATGCGGCTCCCACACCCAATATAATGAGCAAAATCCCCAGCTTGTTGATCCAGTTCAAGCCTAACTTCATTTCAAACTGATTTTGCTTCATGCGCTTCTGCATCGTTTCTTCGCTGATCTCTTCTTCTCCGAACTGCTGGAACTCGCTTGCCGTCTGATGAAGCAATTTGCGCTCGGCCTCCTGAAACCGCCTGCGTTGCTCCATGATTCGGTCTCGAATCTCCTCTGAGAACAGTCGTAATCGGGCGACGATCTCGTCCTGATCTTCTTTAAGCTCATGCGTAGTTTGCTGAATAAGCTGGTCCACTCGGTTTTTAGCCCCATATTCAAAGGATGTCAGCCGATTTTCCCCTTCTGTGGTTCTGGAAGCAAAATAGGTCTCCAGCTTTTCACGCGAAATGCGAATCATATTCGCCTTTTCGCTCAGCATTTGCTCCGTCAGCGCAGTGCGCAATTTTCCATTTTCCTGCTCAATATGTCGTACTCGCTCTTCCAAGTGAATGCAGCGAGCCTGATAATCCTCGAACTTTTTTCGCAGAACCTCATTCTCCAAAATGATATCTGAGGCTTCATAGTCTGCGATTAATGTTTGATACTCCTTGAGCAGCTTGTTCTGTTCTTGGCGGATCGTATGTAAACGATCTTTAAAATCCTCCATGTTCTCCTCCATCGCTGTCCATTTTGGTAATCATTACATTTTACATGAAATTAAAAAGGCATTATAGAGACTATAGCCTATTTTGAGCGTTAAATTGGGGCTTTTACTTGAATTTTCTTCCAGTTTCATCATCACAGAAAAAGCAGGACGGATATACATAAGAAATAAAGCCTACCTTTTCCCTTCGCAAACATGAAACCCGCATGGATGTGTTGCAGAGTCATGCCCTTGATTACCCTGCCGAAAATCAGTATACTAACAAAAAAGCAAACGATATTATGCCTGTGAAGAGCATCCAACTCGGAGGCGTTTACGCCAAGGACCATACGTTAGCGTAGGATATGGCGATATGTACCTAAGTAAACCGGACCCGCCCGTTACAGCGGAGCAAAGTGGATTGGAGAGTCATGACATCTGTCATGCTGTCCGGTCAATTTGGGTGGCACCGCGAGATCAAAGCGCTCCTCGTCCCTTATGGATGAGGGCGCTTTTTGTATTTTTATCCGAAAAGGAGTGCGGTGTCATGTTGGATATCAAATGGATCAAAGAGCATCAAGAACAGGTTCAGACGGCAGCAGACGGCAAAGGAATACAAGTATCGGTCGCAGAGCTGTTGACTCTGGATGAGCGGAGAAAACAGCTGCTTCAGGAAGTGGAACAGCTTCGCCAGAAGCGAAATCAGTGTAGTCAGGATATCGGTGCGCTAATCCATGCTGGTAAGAGTGAGCAGGCCGAAGGAGCAAAGCATCAGGTCAAAGAAATTAACGGACAGCTAGATCTTCTGGAAGCCCCGCAACAGGAAGTAGAGGAACAGTTTCAACAGCTTTTGCTTCTGATGCCTAATATCGTATCGCCAGATACACCACGGGGGAGATCAGATGAGGATAATGTAGAGCTGGAGAGGGTTGGAACGGTTCCGAACTTCGGATTTGAGCCAAAGGATCACATGGCGCTTGGTGAGCTTCACAAGCTTATCGACGTCCCTCGGGGTGTCAAAACAGCCGGTACCCGTAACTACTATCTGACGGGAGCAGGGGTTGCATTGCATCGGGCTGTGCAGCAGCTTGCGGTGGATCTGCTGACTGAACGCGGATTCCAGTTGCTGGACGTTCCACTGATGGTACGTGCAGAGGCGATGCGCAGCACTGGTTTCTTCCCGCTCGGACTGGATCAGACGTACCGCATCACAGGAGAGGATCAGTGGCTTGTAGGCACTTCGGAAGTGCCGCTGGTCTCGTATTACAGCGGTGAGATCGTGGATGTTACGGACCCGATTCGGCTGGCAGCCGTGTCCGTATGCTTCCGCAATGAGGTCGGCTCGGCCGGAAGAGATGTGCACGGACTGTATCGTGTGCACCAGTTTGCCAAGGTCGAGCAGGTCATCATCTGTGAAGCCAGCCTGGACGCTTCAGAGCAGATGTTTCAGGAGATTACGCGCAATGCGGAGGACCTGCTTCAACTGCTGGAACTGCCCTACCGTAAGATGGCTGTCTGTACAGGCGACATGGCGCAAAAAACCTACAAGCAGGTGGACATTGAGACATGGATGCCTAGCCGTCAAGCTTACGGCGAGACACATTCGTCGTCGCAACTGCTTGATTTTCAGGCGCGTCGTTCCAACATCCGCTACCGTAATGCGGACGGCAAGCTGCGATATTGTTACACGCTCAACAACACAGCGGTTGCTTCGCCCCGGATTTTGATTCCGTTGCTGGAGCATCACCAGCAAGAGGACGGTTCGATCCGTATTCCGGAGGCTTTACGTCCATATATGCCGCGAGGTATGGAATTTTTGCGTACTCCCTTGTTATGAAAACAGGAGTGCACTTTGAAAAGTAGTACCCCATGAGCAGGATTTCCCATTGTATCATCGCAAAAAAGACGAAGGACAAATATCCTTCGTCTTTTTGATGTTTCATTGTGTCATTGTGCTTCTGCTTCCCAAGCGCTGGCAGGGCCAAAGAATTCATAGTGGATATCCGAAGCAGGGATATTCCACTCCTTCAACAGGCCGTATACCGATTGCATGAATCCCTCAGGGCCGCAAAAGTAATATTGTGCGTTACGTTCCGGTATCACGGATTGCAACCAGGCCAGATCCAAACGACCTTCCTTGTGAAAAGCCTGTGCCAGCCGATCTTGCTCCGTTGGTCTGCTGTAACACCAACGAACTGCAGCCTGTGCATGTGTGGCGACCAGCTTTTCCACCTCATTGCGCAGAGCATGGTTATCTCCGTTGACTGCTGCGTGGACAAAGGTGACAGGCCGATGCGGAGCAGATTTCACCAAGGAAGCCAGCATACTGACCATTGGGGTTAGCCCGACCCCGCCGCTGATCAGCACGACAGGTCTGCGATCTGCCCGATCCAGCGTAAAATCACCCGCCGGTGCAGATACCTGAAGCACATCGCCCTCTTGTACCTGCTCATGCAGATATACGGATACTTTACCTGCCGGACGTGACTCTACGGCATCCTCGCGCTTTACAGATATCCGGTAGTGGGATTGGCCCGGTGCATCCGAAAGGCTGTATTGACGAATATGGGTATTATGTTCGCCCGGAATTTCCATTTTTAAGCTGATATATTGCCCAGGCTCGAATTCAGGCAGCACCTGTCCATCCTGCGGCACCAAATAAAAGGACGTAATTTGGTCGCTTTCCTTAACCTTTTTCTGCACAACAAAGCTCTTAAAGTCTGACCAGCCTCCCTGCTGCTGTCCAGCCTCCTTGTACATTTCAGCTTCCATGTCTATAAATACATTAGCGATCACACCATAGGCCTCAGCCCATGCGGCAATGATCTCGTCTGTAGCCGCATCTCCCAGTACGTCTTTGATCGCAGCGAGCAGATATTTTCCGACAATTGGATAATGCTCGGGCTTAATTCCCAAACTGCGATGCTTATGTGCAATCTGACGTACCACCGGAATAATTTCCTCCAGACGGTCAATGTGCTGTGCAGCTGCGTATACAGCATTGGCCAGCGCCCCTTGTTGACGTCCTTGCTTCTGATTCGCGTGATTGAATATATTGAGAAGCTCGGGATGGGCCTCAAACATCATCTGGTAAAAACGCTTGGTGATTGTAGTTCCATGTACCTCCAAAACAGGTACAGTCGATTTGATCGTTGCAATGGTTTGCTCACTTAGCATCTTTGTATCCCTCTTCTCTCCAAAATAAGATCAACAAAGGATGTATCAACATATGCCCCATTTGTTAATCCTCAATTTAAAGCAAGTATACCCAACTAAAGTAACCGTTTATGTGATTCTAGTCACTTTAAATTTGAATTATCCGAAAATGTCAATGACAAAACGCACATTTAAAAACAATTCCGATATAACTAACGTACTTTCCCCTAACAACAGTTTCACCATTCTAAAGACTTCAATTTATTCCACTTGTAAACGCTTCCAATTGGGATAAAATCGAAGATGAGGTGCCGGACAAGCCGTTCCGGCCCATCCTATCCGTGTTAAAGGAGGCAGATGATATCGTGAAGTGGATCCACAGCAGCAAATGGTTAGCCGCATGGATTTGTATCCTATTCGCAGTGGCCAGTGCGGGTCTTCAACCCGACGCAGCCCATGCCCATACAACAGGAGTTACGCAAGCAACCTACGGGACCGAAGTGAACCAGGCGCTGAATGGTTTGGACGTCGCCAATGCCGAACTATCCCTGAGCGCAACAGCAAGCACGGCCATTACGAACGGAACGGATTGGAAAGACACCGCAGGTAACCCCATTCAGGCGAACAGCGGTAATATCCTAAAAGTAGGTTCCACTTATTATTGGTACGGCGAGCACGCCGAAAACTGGAAATTTGAAAAAGTGAACGTGTATACCTCAACCGATTTGAAAAATTGGTCCTTCCGCAGCACTATTCTCACCAAGGATTCCGCCCCTGAGCTAAATTCGAGCAAAATCGAGCGTCCCAAAGTCATCTACAACAAAACCACCGGAAAATATGTATTATGGGCGCACTATGAAAATGGCACGGACTACTCCCTAGGTCGTGTAGCCGTCGCTACCAGCGATACACCCGACGGAAATTTTGCCTACCAAGGCAGCTTTCGCCCGCTGAATTACGAATCTCGTGATATGACGGTGTTCACGGATACTGACGGTAGCGGCTACCTTATTACAGCTTCCCGTAAAAATGGCGGCGCCAACGATACGATGGCGATCTTCAAGCTGACAGCTGATTATACGGGCGTGCAGTCGTTTGTTGGCTGGATTTTTGAAAATGGCTATCGCGAAGCTCCTGCTGTTGTGAAAAAGAACAACACCTACTACCTGTTCACCTCGCAGGCATCCGGCTGGTATCCGAATCAGGGCGCTTACGCAACCGCCAGTTCCATGACGGGAAGCTGGTCTGCTCTATCGCCCTTCGGTGATCCGGCGGCTTATGGATCGCAAATCCACTCCATCGCCACGGTTACGGGTAGCGCGGGAACCAGCTACATCTATATGGGCGACCGCTGGAACCCGCTCAATCTGAGCGACCACAAATTCATCTGGTTGCCACTAACTCTGAATGACGCCAACAAAACAGCAACCCTGAACTGGTACAGTAGCTGGGATCTGGATGCTGCGACAGGCGCAGTAATTCTACCGTCCCTTGTGAATCATGCACAGGGCAAAACAGCGACTGCTAGCTCAGCCGCATCCGGTTCTCCAGCTTCACTGGCGAACGATGGCAACGCCCAAACCTCGTGGAAGGCTACTTCCGCATCCTGGCCTGCATGGTGGCAGGTCGATTTGGGCAGTTCCAAGACCATCCGCGAAGTGGGTATTTCATGGTTTATGTACAAAGGATCTGAAGCGTATTACAAATACAAAATTGAATACAGCATGGATGGAGTCAACTACTCCACGATTGATCGCACAGGTAATACCACATATGGTTTTACCTGTGACAAAGTCAATTTTCAAGCTCGCTACGTGCGAATCAACCTTGTAAATGCAGTGCTATTCAATAATCCGAACAACTGGTATACCCCGACAGTGCATGAAGTCAGATTGCTTGGCAATTAACTTGCTTCATTAAAAAGAACATGACAGGAGAATCCCATATCAAATAGGCTTCTTCTGCCATGCTTGCTTTACCACCTGTTTCGTACTCATTCGCTCAACGTATCCGATTTACTGTGGTAAACACAAATTTATCATACCGATGCCGTGAGAATGAGTATTCAAACGGTATACCCGTATCCAGATAACCTACCTGCTCAATTTCTAAAACCGGATCATCCACACCACAGTCCAAATACTCCCAATCTAGCTCAGTCGACTTGGACGCGCGGATGGTACGATGTGAACTGACAATATTAAGGCCCAGCTCCTCCTTAATATGTTTGTACACTGAGCCGTGCAACACCTGCTCGGTAATACCGCTGATCAGCTTGGTAGGCATGTATGTGCGCTCTATCACATAGGGCTCGCCCTCTACAATACGCAGACGGACGACATGATACACAGGAGAATTGGCATCAATAAATAGATGCGCCGCTACCTCTTCAGATGGAAATTGAACGTCAAACGCTATGATTTTACTTTTGATTTCTTTCCCGCGCAGTACGTTTGTCAGCCCCAGCATTTCATTCACAACGACATTAACCGGGACATTGTAGACCGATTTGACGATAAAGGTTCCGTGTCCTCTTTTACGATTCAACAGCCCTTCCGACACCAACGTATCCAATGCCCGCTTAATCGTCATCCGACTTACCCGGAACTCACTGGCCAGTGAAATTTCATCGGGAATCGGATCATCACTGCTATAGGTCTTATCTATAATACGCTTCTTGACCTCTTGTGCAATCCGTTCGTATTTATTCATCTGTCTACCACCTGTACTAAAATTTGTTTTATGTCAGCATTTTACCAAAAAAATCGGTAGCGCTGGTTCTTTTGGTTCTGCAGGCGGGGACATCGAGGTATTACGGTATAAGTAAGTATACCGAACAATATACTTTCTCACCAGCAGTATACAGAGTAACTTGGCACGGTGATAAAAAAAAGGCGGTCCAGAGGACCACCCACCACCTTAGAATCCGTTATTTTCGATCACTTGTTTGAACCAGTGCCCACTCTGTTTAACGGATCTTTTGCCGCCGTCCTGAAGATCGACAGACACAAAACCATAGCGATTCTTATAAGCATTCGTCCAGGACCAGTTGTCCATAAACGTCCATAAGTGATAGCCTTTCACATTGGAGCCCTCCAAGATGGCCCGTTGAACCCATTTGAGATGCTCACGGATAAAATCAATGCGATAGTCATCATGGATCATGCCGTGCTCATTCCTGAATTTTTCCTCGCCTTGAACACCCATCCCATTTTCTGAAATGAAGCATTCAATGTTGCCGTAATTCAGTCTGACATTGGTCAGAATGTCGTAAATGCCCTTCTCATAAATCTCCCAGCCCCGCATCTCATTCATCTTACGGCCAGGCATAGCGTAATAATCGAAGAATCGTTCCGGCACAAAAGGCGCATCTGGATTCGGCAGACTTTCGCGAGCCTTGACTCTGCGAGGCTGATAATAGTTAATCCCCAGCAGGCCCACCGTGCCTTGACGTATAATCTCCCGGTCCCCGTCTTCCATCAGCGGTACAAAGCCCTCTTGGCGCAACAGTTCCACGAGCAAAGGGTTAAATTCTCCCGTCACAGATGGGTCTAAAAAGGAACGGTTAAAGAACGCATCGCATATTTCAGCAGCCTGCACGTCTGCCGGGTGCTGACTACGCGGATAGGTCGGCGTCAGGTTCAAAATAATTCCGATTTTGCCCTTGTAGCCTCCCTCTTTGTATGCCTTAATGGCACTCGCGCTCGATAACAGGGTATGGTATCCCACCTGTACAGCTTTACCGAAATCCACTTCATTCGGATAATGGAAATCGTACAGATAGCCGCCTTCCACTGGGACAATCGGCTCATTATGCGTAAACCATTTGGCCACACGATCTCCGAATAGCCCAAAGCAAGTGTTAGCGTAATCTACGTAAGCTTCGACCGTCTCCCGGTTCACCCATCCTCCTTTTTCCTGTAAAGCCATCGGCAAATCAAAATGATACAAACTCACAAATGGCTCAATCCCCGCCTGATGCAACTCTGCAATGACGGCATTATAGAAATCAACCGCCTTCTGGTTCATCGCACCCCTTCCCGCTGGAAACAGACGCGACCAGGAAATAGAGAACCGGAAGGAGTTGTGACCAAGCTCTTTCATGAGTGCAATATCTTCTTTGTAACGGGTATAGAAACGGGACGTTTCGCCAGGTCCAACCCCGTCATAAAAACGGTTCGGCTCCTGCTCAAACCAATAATCCCAAATGTTCGGTCCTTTGCCGTCTCCCTCCATGGTTCCTTCTGTCTGGGTAGCCGAGGCCGATGAGCCCCACCAGAAGTCGGATGGAAAACGGTATTGAATGGTTTGCTGCTCGGTATCTTTCATTTCGGTATGATTCACAGCTCTACTCCTCTCTCTTTTGCATGAATAAGCTGCTAATCCAGCAGCTTATTCACATTACATTCCAACAGTTTGATCCTTACCTGCAATGGCTGCTTGGTTAAGCTCCTCTTCCTGCTCTTTACGAACGTTCATCCGATCAATAAATTTCAGGAATGGGAACCAAATGACAAAAACGACAGCCATATTAAACAACTGCAGTACGCCTCCCATTAGAGATCCCGTAGCCATCATTCCACTAAAGAACAACGGCATCGTCCAAGGGACCTGTATTCCGTTAGGCGGTGGTACAAGCCCGGTGGACATCGCGAAGTAAGTAATCAGCGTAACGATCATTGGAGCAATGACCCATGGGACAAAAATAAGCGGATTCATCACAATCGGCAAACCGAAAATGACGGGTTCATTGACATTGAACAGACCTGGTCCAATGGCCAACTTACTGACCTGCTTCAATTGCTTGCTCTTCAGGAAGATCAGAATCGTGAGCACGACTGCCAGTGTCATACCTGTACCACCGATACCTACGGTATAAATATCCACAAACTGCTTGGTGATAATATGCGGCAGTTCCGCTCCTTTGGAGTATGCTTCATAGTTTTCAAGTGCCAGCGTATTCCAGATCGGCTCCATAACCGAGTTGATAATGATTTGACCATGAAGACCAAAGAACCATAAAAGCTGAACAAAGAAAATAGCAATCAATGTAGGGATAATGCCACTGCCCAAATGTACCAGCGGTGCCTGTACGGCATGATAAATCAGATCATGCAGGTTATTATGAAGGGTCAGTGTAACTACAACATTAATGATCAAAAATATGCCCAATGTAATACATGCCGGAAGCAAAGCGGCAAATGACTTGGCAACTGCCGGCGGAACGCCTGGAGGCATTTTGATAATAATGTTCCGCTGTGTCACTCTTCGGTAAATTTCACCAGCTATAAAAGCAACGATCATGCCAAGGAACATGCCTTTGGCCCCAATCCGATCCAACGGAATGACACCAGCAATCGTGGCACCGCTTTCTTGTGTCAGCACAAACGGGGTGAGCATCAAGAAGCTGACCAACGCGATCATGCCGCCGAATATGGGCTCGACCTTATAACTTCGGGATAAATAATAGCCGATCCCGACAACCACGAATAAGGTCATGATGTTCAGTGTGGCACTCGGCGCAATGTTCAGCAGACTGTTAAAAGTTGTATAATTGCCGTCGCCCATCCACCCTTTTAGAAACGGCAGATTGATAATAACGACGATGATGGAGCCAAAAACTGTTAATGGAAATGACAACATAAATGCATCACGTAGTACAGTAAGATAGCGGTTGTTGTTCAGTTTACCGGCAATAGGTATCAGTATCCGGCTTAATTTCTCAAACAAAGCCTATTCCTCCCCGCGAAGTGACTTGCATCAATAGGGTTGCAAGCTTTTTATGTCCTAAATTTCACATACTTATATGTTTCGCTATAAATTTCTGGATTTGAACAGCTCCAGCAATTCTAGAACCAGGTCTTTCATGGTAACCGTGGACATCAGATGATCCTCGGCATGCATCAGAAGGAGCGAGAAGGGAGTTTGGGTACCTCCCGCTTCCTTCTTAACCATTTGAAAATGGATATCATGTGCAGCACGTAAATCCTGCTTGGCTTGTTTGAGCAGTTCGTCCGCACCTTCTACATTCTCATTTCGGTATTCGGTCAGCGCCTGAATTACTTTACTGCGAGCGCTTCCACTATGAAGAATAAGTTGGAAACTAATCTGTTCTTCCGTCAGTTCAGCTATATTGACTTTATCCATTTTTGCGTTCCACCAGCTTCACGGCCTGTTCATAGGCTTTCTTACCGTCAACCATTCCGTAGGCCATCATGTCGATCACTTCTACGTGAATACCATATGGAGCTGCTTCCTTTTCCAGTTGTCCTTTCAGAAAACTCATTTGTGGTCCAATCAATACCGCGTCAGCCTTAGCCATGTCTTCTGCCGCCTGATCTTGACCTACTGCCCAAATTTCAGCCTCGTCCCCAATGGACTTAGCATATTCCTGCATCTTAGTAACCAGCAAACTTGTAGACATACCTGAGCTGCACGCCAGTAAAATTTTTTTCATGATTATTCCTTCCCTTCAAGGTATTATTGGATGTTAAGTACTAGAAAACGTTTACAGCGTAATTATAAATCCAGTCTTTTGATTTGTCTATACATTTAGGTTATATGTATAGACTTTTTTTAAAATGACACGACTTCTCCACTTTTTTTCTTGAAAATGAACGTGATCTCTTATCTTTAATCTCTCAGTAATAGCTGAAAATTAGAAAAATTTAGAATATCAAGAAACATTCCTACATTTTTATCGTCTATATTATGGAAGACCTTACGTATGGGGGTAAGATTTTCCGAAGCCCAAAGTTAAAAAATCAACTCATAAAGGAGCTTATGCATGTTAAAAAAGTTAGGATTAGCTGCATTGATTCTGGTTACTAGCCTCTCCGTTATTGGAACAGGCTGGGCCGCATCCAGCACAACAACCATTGAAGTTTCTAAAACTGCTCTGGATTACAACATTGCTCGCCCGCTGAGCGATGGTGCTTTTCATGATGGCTTATTGGCCGCTGAAACATCCGCTGGAAACCTTGTGTATTACAATACCAAAGGAGCAAAAGCTTTCTCACTTCCCGCCGAGCTTAAACCCGTTGGCGATTTTCATGAGCAGCGAGCCGTCGTCAAAAATACAAAAACGAATCTCTATGGGTACATGAACACCAAAGGAACACTAGTCATCCCTTGCCAATATACCGAAGCCAATTTCTTTTCGGAAGGAAAAGCCAAGGTCACCATAGCAGACACCAAAGAAAATGCAATTATAGATCGAACGGGAAAAATCCTTTCTCATTTTAAAGAAAATGTGGATTCAGAATATATATTTACGGACGGTCTGGCTCTTGCCTACGCCCCCAACACTGGCAAGATCGGTTTTGTGAATGCCTCTGGTCAACTAGCGATTCCTTATAAATACAAATACAGTCGTGGTTTCTCGGATGGCTTGGCTATTGTTCAAAATAGCAAAGAGCTCTACGGGTATATCAATACAGCAGGGAAAGAAGTCATTCCTCTTCAATATAAATCTGGCGGAGACTTCTCGGAGGGATTGGCCCCGGTGCAAAATACCAAGGGGAAATGGGGATTCATCAATAAACAGGGGAAAGTCGTGATTCCCTTTAAATTTACGGATGCTCAGAATTTTAGTGAAGGCCTGGCGAGTGTGAAAAATGCAAAAAACGAAATCGGATTTATTGATAAAAACGGAACGCTGGTCATTAAATATCAACTTAAATATGATGTTACCTCTCCGTTCAAAGAAGGCTTTGCTTTAGTCGGTAAACAAACACAATCATCCGTCTCAGACGGCAAATTTGGCTACATCAATCGTCAAGGGCAACTGCTGACTAAACTTGAGTACAGAGCGGAATCCTCCTCCTTCTCCAATGGCTATGCTGTTGCTTTTATCAAGCCAGGCAAAGCTTTCATTGTATCTAAACATTCCGTTTCAAAATAAAAAAGACGACCCCGGAAACAGATCGAGTGGATCTGCTTCCGGGGTCATTAAATTTCCAATATATCGAATATAATTAGTCGTGTGTGTAGAATTTCACTCCAGGCAGATCTGCTGCCACCCACGAATAGTTAATGGTGTTACTGTTATAATTCTTGGTCCCCGCCTGAGCAACCTGTACTTCTTTCAAAATCGTAATCGATGAACCCTTCGGTCTGACAACGACTACATGACCATGTCCATCCTCTTTTTTGATCCCGATCGTAGGATACCCGAGATTAGCTCTTTTTTGAGCATCCTGAAAGGTTACAGAGTACCAGCCCGGCGCTTTTTTATTCAGTAAAGCATCAGCCATTTGATTGGCTAAGCCGCTTGGCAAGGGTGCTGACATCGCAGACATCACGTCTTGAGCGAAAATATTACATTTCGTTCCACCTACTGGCGAATACTTCTTGTTCGTTTCTACCTTAAAACCGTCAATTACAGATGCGTAAGTACTTGCACTTCTAGCCATTGAAATTCCCCCTGAATATAAGTTGTAGAGGAAATGAACGGAGTCGCTTGAACATCTGAATGGCTCCACATTCAATTGATGTTGGCCTCCATTCCCTCTCAACTATTAGGGTGATTTCCGGCTTACTTTAACAACGCAATACCACGGAAAAATTAACTTATTTTTATTTTTCTATTTAAATTCCATCTACAGTGATGGCCCGGCCTTCTGATCCATTAGGTTGAGAAAATAAAACGCCTTTCCCGTTAATCTTCACTTAACTGAAGGCTTTCTTCACTGATTACGGTTGGAACGATAAGCTCGGGAGTAGTCGTAGTCTTAGCTTGTGTTAAATAGTCTGCTGCCCCCACCATCAGAGCGATGCCGATAAATAGCACGATCCAATTACGATTCTTTTTCATCATCTGTACCTCTCATTCTTCACTCCGCCCGTTCAGCCACTTGAACCAATGGAGCAGATGACTAAATCGGTATTCATGCTGCAAAGCATACGTCCATACTTCCGGCTCTTCACCGGGTTCCTTCCAGACGAGCATGGAAAAGTGACCCTCTTCCTCGCTTGCAACCGACAGCAGCGAAAGACGATCATCCCCGAATCGGTATGGAGCCGATTCCACCCAGTAATTCCGCATATCGCTGATCCAGCTGCGAAACTGCTCTGTACCTGCGATCCGCAGCACCTCATCCGGCAGGAGCAGGTGCTCGTCGATGTCCTTCCAATCCCCCGCATATCGGTACCGCGCTGCCAGCATCGGACTGAGCGGTCGGGTTTTACCCGGGGCCAACGTAGGCATATAGGCGACGGGAACGACCGGACCGATACTCTGGATAGCATAAGACCGAGCTTCCTCCTCACTCATTCCGTAGGACATCGCCTCCGCAAGAAAATGGTTTCGTCTTACACCAAATTGATGCTGATACTGTGACATCTCATCCTGTAGCTCCAATACCATACCCTCCACTGTATCTGTTCCGATCATTCCCAAACACCTCTCATTCCAAAATATAGTTGTGCAATTCTCGTTGCGCTCGATACTTTGCCCAATTGAATTCAGACCAAGCCGATTCTTCTCTCGTCATGCTCGTCAAACGGGCTTGTAAAAACTCATCCAGCGCTCCATGTTCCTTACGGCTAAAGTCAATCAGCAGCGGAATCGCGTCCGCCGATAGCTCACTCAAATATTCCTTATCTATCACCGATGTCGTGCGATACCGTTCGAGATTATTTTCAGCAATCCGTATATCAATGCCCACATAGTTCACGACGACATAGGCGACCAGAGCGAGTACAATATAATATTTCGCCAACGGCAGTTGACGGAAATGAATGCGCATTGCTGCAATAAGCAGTAGCAAGCCCAGAAAAATCATAAACGCGTGTACCAAATAGCGGGTGTACGTATAGCCGTATGCTTCTTCGTACATAACCAGCCGGGTATATCCCGAATACAGCATCACACCCGAACAACCCACGAGTATGTACAGCAGGCCGCTGTTCATTTTTTGCACTATACCTGAGCCAAATTCAGTCCACTTCAATACACTGATCATCAGCACAAAGTTGATACCTGTTACCATAACCAGCTCCCCGAATCCTCTTCTCGCATATTCGGCATACGAGGTTCCTTCGGGCAGAGCACCTTCCCATGCACCAAACAAATATCCGAACTGCAACACGACGAACACAACATACACCAAATTCATGACAATCAGCACCGTAGCGGTAATTACAGGATCAAACTTGATCGCCACCGGCTCGTGGTAAGGTACTGTTGATGACTGAGTTTCTCTCTGCGTATTACGCGGAGCAGGCTGTACAAATCCCCACAAGTAACAGAAGAAACAGAAGGTGAAAAAGCAGGTCCAGATCAGCCGCGGCAAACCACTCCCAAAGGTCAATGTGCCAATCCATTCGGGTATGCCAGATAACAACTTTTCGAACATCCCGTCTGCCGAAGCCAGCAGAGATATAATAATGAGTAGCAACGGCAAGGCAATAAGTAGACCGATTACCACTTTACCCAATACACGCTTACGCTCATCCTTTACATTCCGAAAGGCTGCCGTCTTAAACATTCGAAACGGAGTCACGATATGGCGAAAATTTTGATAAAACCAATGGCTTAGCGCCTGACCGATAATACCGGGTTCTGACCAGCCATGCCTTTTCTCCCCGAACAGCAGCACCATATGTACGCTAATCAGAGCAGGTATCGCCAGCGCATTTAACACATATAGGATCGGATTATTGAACAGCACGTATGTCAGTGCCAGCATCATAATGACCACAAACAACAGACGTCCTATCCATGAAATGGGCTGGCAACGATCTCGATTAAAGGCATACATATAGGCGTAAAACCCAATAACAAAAATGGGCATAGACACGCCCAGCCCATGTCCGAAGAACAGATATTGATGAACCAGCGCCAACACAATTGCGCCAGCAAAGGCGGACAGAAACGACGTTTTCGGCAAAGACGTTCCATTCATCTTGTCATGCATGATAAATACCTCCGCAAATATGCTTTATAACCCTTATTGTAGATGATAAAATAAGAAGATAAAGAGAAATTAATTCAAACAAAATTTCCTATTTTATAAAAGTGGCTACGCTTTTAATCAAATATAGGGGAAACGGAGCAACCTTGAATGAAACTCCATGCCCAATTTTTACGACTTCACTCACACGCAGCTGACGACAAGGACGAAAACCATACTATAGAGACGACGCTGGATGAGCTAGCAGCTATTTTTGACTGTACTCACCGCAACGCCTTGATGATCATTCAGAAAATGGAGCAGCATGACTGGATACAATGGACTCCCCGCCGAGGCAGAGGCCGCCGCTCCAGTCTGCGCTTCCTTATTCAGCCGGAAGACATTGCCGTGCAATCCATGATGCAAGCCATAGACCGCCATGATATCAAACGCGCGCTGGATGAGATCCGAGTTCATTCGCGCTCCTCCACCATGCAAGAGCATTTGCAAGGCTGGCTGCTAAATTATTTTGGGCACCACGCGGAGGTGCGCAGTGATCAGCAGCAGATCGACACGCTGCGTCTGCCTATTCGCCAGCAACTTTATACGCTGGACCCGTTGTACTTGAACTGGCTTGCCGAGTCCTTCGTATCCAGCCACGTCTTTGATGGCCTGGCCCGTCGGGCGAACGAAAGCGGCGAGATTTTGCCGGGATTGGCGCACGCTTGGGAGGTGGACACCACTCGTACACAGTGGACTTTTTTCCTGCGTAAAGAAGTGCTGTTTCATAACGGAAAAATACTCACCGCTGAAGACGTCGTCTATACCTTTGAGCGACTGAGTCGGGCCCCGGGAAGGAGACTTTACCATTTTATCGTCCGGCAAATTCAGCACGTCCAGGCGTTAAGTCCGACGATGGTACGTTTCGTACTAAAGGAGCCAAACGAGCTATTTCTATCCTTCCTGTGTACCAGCCGGGCTGCGATTGTGCCGCGTGAGCTTAATCAGGTGGGTGAAGCCGCCTTTGGCATCCACCCTGTCGGTACAGGGGCATTCAAAGTCACGGAAATGAACGAGAGCCTGTGTACACTGGAGGCTTTCGCACCTTATTTTCAAGGCCGAGCTCATCTGGACCGAGTGGAAATTGTCCAACTCCCGTGGGCGACTAAGCTGGAATCGCCGGATACGGAAGACACCGCTTCTTCTTTTCACATTATCCATAATCCCGTATCGGCGGGAGATACGGATACCGCATGGAGCCAGATTCACTCAGCGGCTTCGGTACGCAAATTTATCACATGTAATACACACAAGGATGGACCGCTGCGTAACCCAGAAATACGTGCCCGCATTGTAGCATGTCTGGATCATCGCTCCCTTCCTCCAGCAGTAAATTCATCTAACGATTCTTTTGAACCACTGGCGGCACTGCAAATTGCTACCATTCCCGAGTATAAAGCGGACGCAGACCGGGTTGCGGCTCAGCTCGAATCCTGTGGGTATACCTGTAACATCGTGGCCGCATCTATGAATGAATTCAAAAGCTCATCTATCCGTATGGAGTCAGACTTAATCATCTTTTCTCTCTTTCGTGACCGTGATGAGCAATTACGCCTGTTTGACTTGTATCTGAATGTATCCGGACATGTTGAGCCTCATAGCCGTGTGGATATCGAAAGACTGCTGCGTGAAATTGCACGGGAGGCCGATCACACTGTTAGGGCGCAGCAATTTGAACATATCGAAACTCGGCTCATGGATGAGCACCAGCTGCATATTTTATATGAAAAACCCGTTCAGACGGCCTATCTCCCTTCTGTGCGCGGCGTATCTTTTAACAGTCAGGGCTGGGTGGATCTGCGTCATGTCTGGTTTCCACCTGCTGTACCTCCATCATCCAAGCCTTGAGCCAAGCGGTCCATTCAAGCGCATCGGATGACCAAAAAAAGGTATCCTCTTTTCACAAGAGGATACCTTTTGGGTTACGACAATCCAGACCTTTTCAAGTAGATGGTTCAAGGGATGAAAGCGCCCATCCCCCCAACCCATGACTGTGGACATCGCTAGGATCTTCCATAGGAGGGGTAACGGGTGGAAAATTCAACAGGATAAAAACATTAAATGCGAGCAGAGAAAAAACGATCTTTTTTATCATGGATGTACTCTACCTCTCCAAGTAAGTTTTTATATTCCTCTTTGTCCTGAGAAGTGGCAGTATGCCGATACTTTTCAAATAATCCTACACATTTGATGGTGACAGGATTACCATTCAGCACGACGGAATAAGAAAGGCTCTCAAGCAAGAATTTCATACCTTTGGTATAACGGTGTTTGTTGAGATCATAACAAGCCATCTCTGCCAAAAATCGTGCATAGAGATCTGCTGACATTTGCTCCGTATAAGTGCCTACCTTAACATGCTGATCTGCAAATGCCTCAATTTGTTTTTCAAAACGTTGCAGTACATGGTCTACATTAAAATCATAACGGTTGGCCGCTACCATAATTTTATGTAACCCCACGAGAATTTCGCCTTCGTTTTTTTCCAAATAATCTACATACTGTGGAATCACATCCAGACTGCCGGACATCAACTGGTATAAATACCCGTTGGCCTCAGCCCAGTTGCTACAAAGGGCCTTCAAACGCCGAGCTTCTTCCGTATCCTCTTGCACCCAGCTCAAATCAGAGTATAGGGATACAAATTCCAGTGCCTTCTGATAATCCCCGCGCTCATCCCACACCCCGGCACGCAGCACGTAAGAATATACAATATACATAAACAAAGGACCCTTAGGTTCCTTGCCACGCTCCGGTCTTCTGGTATTTCCGTATTTTTGCTCGTATTGTACCTTGGCTTTTTGAGCCATTTTTTCAGCATACCATTCTACTTTATCCCAACGCCGCAAGGAGGCATAGGTATTAGCCAAGTCTCTTAAGGCATCCAGTTGGTCTGCTTCACCCAGTCGGTCCACAAAGCTTTCGAAATGTGTGGCTGCCCATAAATTTTCGTCCTGGTCATCACCAACGGCAATCGTAAATAAACGGTATTGGCAGAGCGCCAGACGCTCTGAATGTTGGTACTTCTCACTTTCCGAAACATTTTTATAAATAATTGCAGCAGCCTCGAGCTTACCTTCGCTGAATAATTCTTCTGCTGTCTCAAACAAAGCTGGGGCGTATATGAGATAGTCCATCATAAACTCCACGACTTGCTTAATACAATCCAGTTTGTTCAGCTCTGCACAGCGATGCAAAAAGGGACGAACCCGTCGCCAATTCGGTGCCGTATTCCGTATAAATTCATCAATGTATAACTCATAGAGGCTCCCTTCTTCAAGCCCCATGCCTGCACCAATCCTATCCAACAGCAGCATCGCAATCGGACGATTACCGTTAATAATGGCACTGATCGTTCCTGCATTAATACCTGTGTTCTCCCCAAACTTACTAATCGTAATTCCTTCTCGTCTGATGTACTGTTCCAGCTCTGCGCGAATTGTGGTTGTTTCCTTCAAACCAGGCACCCCCAGGGATTACTTGCATGATTACAATACAAAAAAAGAAAATTCCCGTGAATATTCCCTTAATTATACAAAAGAAAGCTCGCTTAGCCAACCGCTCCAGTAAATTTATATCAAAAAATTCAATAATTCTCCGAATTGCCGTATACTACGGGGAGGTGAGCCGAGCAGCTACACCCAATCGGTACGCAGGAAAGGATACGACAAATGGACAACACCCCTACAGCAGAACAAGAAATTGCACAATGGATGGTCGCGCAGATCCGTGAAGTGGGCACCCTGAAACAAGAAGATGCAATTGCATATGTACGCTCTAAGTATGGAGAGCAGTATGTGTTTATAAGCGAGCATGGTCATGTATCTCTGGAAAAAGAAATCAAAAAAGCATTTCGCAAGCTTCATGGTGGCAGAATCGCCTGGGATCGTGACGGATTTCTCTGGGCCTGGACTTAACAAGCAAAAGCATCTGCCCTAGGCAGGTGCTTTTTTAATGATTTATCCATATATCCTCTGAAGTCGGTTAATTTCTTCCTTCACAAACTGTCGGAGTATTACAGGCTCCACAACTTCAACCCTGCCAATCCAATCCATAGCATCGCGGCAGGCCGCTTCATAACTATACATGTTGACCGTTAGAATGAAATGAGTGCCTTCCTGTACAGACTGGATGATTTCCATCCTTTTCGCTATGATTTCCGCTTGCTTCTTATTCGTTCGGATCAGAACGGGATAGTATTCTTTCTCTGCACAAAGCTGCTTAAACGCGGTTTCTTGTCTCATCCAATGATGCTCCAGCGAAAAATCCTCCGGAACCTCAAAGACTTCCGCAGACGGCTGAACCTCCTTGATTCGCTCACACTTAAAGGTCCGAACCTCCCGCCCAACTTCACAGAAGGCAATGAGGTACCAATCTCCTTTTTTCACCACAAGTCCGTAGGGATGCACATGACGGGAAGAACAGATTCCGTCAGCTTTTTCATATTGAATGTTTATTTTATGGGCCCCCCACACCGCAGCTCTTACGGACTCAAGACAAGGAATGGCTATACGTTCCGTCCACCACGGCGTATCATCAAAATAAAACCGCGCTTTGGCTTTCTTAATATCGGACTGATACGAGTCTGGCATCGTCTGTTCCAGTTTGAGCAGAGCATTCTTTAACTTCAAACCCGATTCCGTGGGCCCGCCTGTATAAATGCCCATCCCTGTTAAATACAACTGAATGACATCCCCGCCATTCAACTGTTTCAGGTTCGCCGTATAACCCTCCATTAAATAAATTCCGCCCTTCGGGCCGGAAGCGGTAACAATCGGAACGCCGGCTTCAGCCAGGAGGTCGATATCCCTGTAGATGGAGCGTACAGAGGTTTCCAGTGCCAACGCCAATTCCTTGGCTTTCATTCTCCCTCTAGATTCGATACATAATAAAATCGCGATTAAACGATGCAGTCTCACAATCATACCTCCACAATAGATGGTTAACCCGAATTGAAAAGATAATGCAAAGATTGTTGACACCCTGTTGGCAGTAATAGGTGTGTATCATAGAAGTAAAGGGGTGTGATGGATGATGAATATTGGAATATTGGGGACGGGATTCGGCGCGTATCATGCCTCACTGTTAAACAACCATCCCAAGGTAAACAGAATCATGGTATTTGGAAGGAACGAAACCAAGCTGCAAAAGCTGAAAGAGGAGCTAAACGTAGAAGTCACACAAAATATAGAGGATATTCTGCTGGATCCAGATGTGGATATCGTCGATCTATGCCTACCTTCCCACCTACATAGGTCATATGCGGTGGATTCGCTGAAGCACGGTAAGCATGTATTTTGTGAAACGCCGGTTTGCTTTAATCTCGAAGACGCTCTCCTTATGCAACAGGCTGAGAAGCAATATGGCAAAAAGATTCTGGTCAACCAGTTCATTAAGTTTGATCCCGCCTATACCTATCTGTATGAGGCATACCGCCAACAGAAATACGGGAAGCTCATCTCCTTATCTTTGAAAAGAGAAACGCCTCCTCTGTGGGGGGATCTTGGACTAAGCTCCATTCCTACTCAGTTCATGATTCATGAACTGGATTTATTGACCTGGCTATTAGGCCCCTGTGATCCTTGTACAGTCTGGGGTACAGAAGTTACTCATCCTGAACAAGCACAGATTCGGGCTTACTTTCAGCATCGGGATACATTCACAGAAGTCATGGCCTCATCCCACTTGCCGGGAAGCTACCCATTCACAGTGGCCTATGAGGCTTATTTTGAAAAGGCCAAGCTGGTATTTCATGAAAGCGACGAAAACGATCTTATACCTACCGCATTATATGAATATACCGCATCAGGACAGCAAAAAATCAACCTCGAATCTGCCAATCCATACGAAAAAAGTTTGGACCATGCACTTGAATGCTTTGGTGGACATCCGGAAAGCCTGATTCCACTGGAGTCAGCTGTACAAGCGCTGAAAGTGGCTATTGAGATTAAAAGCAGACTGGGGCAAGCCCAGCGTTAACCCGGTATTTTTGCAAAATCCTCATCTACGGAAATCAGCTTCCTATAAGGAAGCTGTATCCGCAGGCAAGGAAACTTCGTCCGCGTAGTTCGTTGCCATAATCTTGGCTACCCCTGCCGGGTCGTCCGTCTGCCCCAACGCCCACATCATTTTCGTCACCAGCGCTTCCGTTGTCATGTCATACCCTGGAATAACACCCTTCTCCAGTACCTTTTGCCCCACTTCGTAAATCGTCAAATCCCCGCCCTCATAAGGACATTGAGTAGTCACGACAATACTCATACCGTCCTTCATCAGCTCCTCTATTTTGCTGATCAGGCTTCTTTCTTTAAAAGGAACGCCGCCCATACCAAAGCCCTCAATGACGATACCTTTATAGCCCAAGCCCTGAATGGCATCGAAGATCGCCGGATTCGTACCCGGAATCAGCCTGAGCAGAAATACCTCCGAAGCATACCCGTCGTTGTATGGGTGACGAGCGGTACCGCGATTTGCAAATACGCCCTCCGTATAGATCACCTTACCGTTCTCCACGAGTCCGATATACGGATAGTTAATACTCTCAAAAGCATTATAGCTGCGTGTTCTGATTTTTGAACTGCGGCTACCGTTGATAATTTTGCCGTTAAACACGACAAAAACCCCGGCCACCTCGCCACATGCGGTCAGGAATGAGTCGATTACATTCTTTTTGGAATCGCTGTGCTCCGCCAAAATAGAAACCTGCGAACCTGTCACGACGACGGGTTTGTCTACAGTTCCCAACATGAAGCTCAAGGCTGATGCTGTATAAGCCATCGTGTCCGTGCCGTGTGCAATGACAATACCGTCGTATTGATCGAGCGAACGATGTACCATCCGGGCGATGGAAGCCCAATCCTCAGGTTGTGTATTTGTGCTATCAATGCTCATCAGATTATGGGCATCAATCTCGCAAATCTCCTTCAGTTCCGGAATTTCCGCCAAAATATTTTCAGCCGATTGGGTCGGTGTCAGGCCGTTTTCCTGATAGGAGGAAGAAATGGTCCCTCCGGTATTAATGAACAAAACCTTTTTCATATCCAATGTTCCTTCCCGATTACATCTTCACTGTATTGTTCTTAGAATTTATCATGAATAAGTGTGATAAGCTACTTTGCAATGGAAAATAATTGGAGATATGAGGGGCCAAAAAAGCACGACAAACAAGCGCGGGCTTTCCTTCCTCCTGCGACTTGTCTAACGTGCTTTTTACATAGGTGCAATAAGTCTACAGCGCCGCTGCACATACCTATAAGCCATCCACGTACTTCTTATGGGGATACAGGCTGCTCCTGTGGCGCTCTCTGTACCAACGCTTTGCCCAGAAACTGCCGTGTCCGTTCTTCCTTCGGATTGGTGAAAAACTGCTCCACGGGTCCCTGCTCCACGATCACGCCATGCTCCATCAGCACAACCCGATCCGCTACATCTCTCGCAAAACCAAGCTCATGCGTGACAATAATCATCGTATTGCCTTCACTCGCCACCTTTTGAATCACGGACAGCACTTCATCCACCAGTTCAGGATCAAGTGAAGATGTCGGTTCATCGAACAACAACACCTGCGGATTTAGTGCCAAAGCACGGGCAATCGCAACTCGCTGCTGCTGTCCACCCGAAAGCTGGGCAGGATAGTAAGTCATACGATCCTTTAACCCGACCTTTTCCAGAATGCCTTCACTGATCTCCCTCGCCTGCTTACGATCCAGCTTTTTCACACTGGTCAGACCAATCATCACATTGTGGAGTGCATTCAAATTTTTAAACAACTGATATTGCTGAAATACCATGGCCGTTGCCATCCGTAGTCCGAGAATGTCCTTTTTTCCCGCCTTGGCCGCGTCTACCTTTACACCGTCGATTTCAATGACACCACTGGTCGGCTGTTCCAAAAAATTAATGCTGCGCAGCAGCGTGGACTTCCCCGATCCGCTTGGGCCCAGGATCACCACGACTTCTCCCTTGCCTACCGTTAGGTCTATGCCCTTCAACACGTGATGCTGTCCAAAATGCTTATGAATTTGATGAAGTTGAATCATACCCTTACTCACTTCTTTCGTAAATTCGAATACGCTTCTCCAGCACGACAAGCCCGCGCTCAATAATAATACACACCAACCAGTAAATCAGAGACACCGCAACATATACCTCAAAAAAAGCCAACGCCCGCGCGCCCATAATTTTAGCCTGTCCCATCATATCGACGACACCAATCATAAAAATAAAAGACGTATCCTTCACCGTACTGATCAGCGTGTTTCCCAAATTGGGCAAAGCCACCGTCAACGCCTGCGGCAGTACAATTTTGAGCATAATTTGTGTTTGGCTCATACCAATGGAATTAGCAGCCTCAAATTGTCCCCGATCGACCGAATGAATCGCCGCCCGAAATGTCTCCGACAGGTATCCCCCGAGGTTCAATGAAAATGAGAGCAACGCAAACAGCTCGGGCGGAATGACATAGACATTGAACTGCTGTAAGAATCCATATTCGCTCTGAAAATAATACAAAAACTTGGGTATTCCGTAATATACGAGAAACAGCTGCACAATGAGCGGTGTTCCCCGAATGTACGAGACATACAACGTAGATAACGGTGCCAAGACAGGCACCTTGTATATCCGGATTAAGGCCGTAGCTAACCCGATGATCCCACCCAGCAGCATGGACACAAACGCAATCCATAAGGTCACGGGGAGATACTCGACGATCTGGGGAAGGCTTTTCAGCATATAATCAAGATCAAACAGCTTTTCCATAGGAACCCCACTTTATCCTTTACATTGTTATTACTGAGGAATAAATTCCCCGCCTGTCCACTGTTCAGACAATTTTTTCAGTGTTCCGTCCGTTTTCAGCTCTTTAATAATCGGGTCGATTTTAGCTTTCAGCTCTTCGCCCTGCTTATCCTTTTTGAACACCAGGTTAATGTTATCGCTTTGCACCGGCTCGCCCACAGCTTCCACCTGCAAGCCTTCCTTCTTGATCGTTGCTGCCGCCATAACTGGATCATTCACATAAGCGTCCACTCGACCATTTTGCACGTCTTGAAGGTTATCGGACGAAGTACCTGTATCATTGTACTTCAAAATAATTTTATTCCCGTTCTCCGCATTATACTGTTCCAGCAACTGTGTGTAGGAGTCGCCTACCGAGGCTGCTACCTTCTTGCCTTCCAAATCCTTGAGGGAATGAATATCCGTTCTACCCTTTTTCACAATAATAACCGACTGAGCCGAGAAATAGGACTCATCCGAGAACAAATACTTTTTCTCACGGTCAGGATTTTTGGCAACTTCATCTGCGATCATCTGAACTTTATTTGAATCCAGTGCAAGGAATATCGCATCCCAGCCCGAAGGTACAAATTCAATCTTATAGCCGTCCAGCTTCTTGTCGATCTCCTTGACTACTTCCACATCGTATCCGGTCAGCTCGTTTTTATCATTCGTAAAAGCAAACGGCGGGTAGTCATTTTGTGTGCCGACATAGATGACCTTATCCCCCGATGCCGCATCCTTCGAGGAACATCCACTCAAGGCACCCGTTAATAACACAAGAGATAGGCTAATCGCTGCTACCAAAGCAGATTTCTTCATATTATGACATCCCCTTTTTAATATCCAAGTAATTTACTATGATTTTATATTATAACGGGTTATTCAAATAATACAACAAGTAAATTTCATATTGATTATTTAGCTATATGTTGCACAAAAAAAGGACCCTTGCGGGTCCACTGTTATCCATGAAGCGAAAAACGCTCTGCTGGATGTTCCGGCAAAATGGACGAGATCAACCGTCGTACAGCCGGATGATCAGATTCAAAAATATGATCCTTCTCATCACAGCGCTCGATCAATCTCCCCTGCTCCATCACAGCAAGGCCATCGCAGACGGCGTATGCCGCCCGAATATCATGCGTGATGAACAGATATGACAATCCAAACGAAGATTTCAGTTCTCCCAGCAGGGATAAAATGTGCATCTGGTGAACCATATCGAGGCTGCTGACGGACTCATCCAGCACGATCAGCTTTGGTTTGAGCGCAATCGCCCGTGCAATATTAATCCGCTGCAATTGTCCCCCGCTGAATTGATGCGGATATTTAATCCGATCCTCTGGCTTGAGACCAACCCGTTCCAGCAGACTTTCGACCGTTCTTTTTTGTTCCTGCACCGATAACCGTTCGTAATTGTCCAAAGGCTCCCCAATAATCTGCCCGGCGGTCATTCGGGGGTTTACAGCAGAGTAGCAGTCCTGAAATACGACCTGCATATCCCGTCGCAGTCCCCTGCGGACTTGGGGGCTCGCATTATAAATGTCCTGTCCCTGGAACAGCACCTGACCCTCCTGTGGCTTCTCCAACCCCAGAATAACCTTGCCCAGCGTGCTTTTACCGGCTCCACTGGTTCCAAGTAAGCCTAGGCAAAACCCACTCTCTATAGTAAGCGAAACGTTAGCCAACACAGGGGGGCGTGGTTCAGAGCGGCCCAGCCATTTGCGCCTTCCATAGCTATGAGTTACTTTCTTCACTTGTAGCATGCGCATTCGCTCCCCTTTTGAAAGTGTAACTATCGAACAAGCGACTAACCACCTACCTGATTCATGCTCCGAATAGACAACTTGGGCCTGACATGCAGCAGCATTTTCGTATATTCATCCTGCGGGTGATCGAACAACTGATGGACCTCAGCCTGCTCAACAATACGACCCTGCTGCATGACAGCCACTTCATCCGCCAATTGGGAAATGACGCCCAAATCATGCGAGATCAGCAAAATGGACGTATTGTATTCCGTACGCAAGCGATCCAGCTCTCTTAGCACCTGTAGCTGATTAACGACATCAAGCGCCGTCGTTGGTTCATCGGCAATAACCACTGCTGGCCGCAGACACATGGAGATGGCGATCATGACTCGTTGCAGCATCCCGCCGCTCAACTGAAACGAATAACGCTTCATCAGCTTGGCTGGATCGGGCAGATTCATATTTTCCAGAGCCGTTATGGCAAGTTCACGGGCCTGTCGTTTGGTTAATCCGGTGTGCGTACGGACCGTTTCCATAAACTGAGCTCCAATCGTATACACTGGCGTAAAGGCACTCATCGGATTTTGCATAATAAACGCGATTTCCTTGCCTCGAATACGGCGCATCTCCTCGGCCGCCATTCCGTTCAGCTCACGCCCGTTTAGACGGACACTTCCTTCTATATCCATCGTCTGGCGATCCAGCAATTGGAGCAACGCTTTACAAGTCACGGTTTTGCCGCTTCCACTCTCGCCGACAAGACCCAGAACTTGTCCCCTTCTCAGCTCAAAATGAGTCGGCTCCAGCAGAGACACCGTCCCTGCATCGGTTTTGAGCTTCACCTGTAAGCCGCTGACCTCCAGAACATTGGATTTCGCCCTGTCGTCCATCGTTGTAACTCACTCCTGTTTTACTGACGTTTGGCAATTCCGTATCGGTCGGACAGCGCCTCCCCCAATATATTGAAGGCCATCACCACCACCAGAATCGTGACCCCCGGATAGATCATTAATTCCGGATGACTGCGGATGTATCCCGTTCCCTCATGAATCATCGCTCCCCATTCGGGGGTCGGCGGCTGAATGCCTAGACCAAGGAATGACAACGCGGAAATATCCATGATCGCCCAGCCCATTTCCAGCGTACCAATGACCACAATCGGCCGCAGCACGTTCGGAATAATATGCCGCCGGATAATGGCCCCTGAGGAGGACCCGCTAATCCTTGCGGCAGCTATAAAATTTCGTTCTTTCAGACTGACGACCATATTACGGCACATTCTGGCATAATACACCCACTGCACCATCATCAAGGCAAGCAGTACCTGCATGAGGCCCGGTCCAAAAATACCGACAATGCCCAGCACAAGCACCAAATTCGGAAACGCCATAATACCTTCACAAAACCGCATCAGCACACTATCGACCCAGCCGCCCACATAACCCGCAAGCGACCCGACCACAACGCCGATGCTAAGCGAGGACAGGAAAATTAATGTTGCAAATCCTAGCGAAATCCGCGCTCCATACAGCAATCGGGATAAATTGCACCGACCCAAATGATCGGTTCCCAGCCAGTATTCTTTGGAAGGTCCCTCCAGCTTGTGCAGTAAATTGACTTTAACCGGATCATGGGGAGCCAGCCAAGGAGCTAGCGCCATAATGATAAAAAGAGCAGCCAGTACGACAGAGCAGACCACGATTACCTTTTGACCTTTGAACATTGTACGCAACCTTATCATCACTGCTCTGCTCGTCCCTTCGATGAAATTCGGGGGTCCATATACAAATGCACCAGATCAACGAGCAAATTGCATACGATGAACAGGCATGCCGCCAAAAACACATAGCATTGTATGACGGGAATATCCCGGTTAAAAATCGCCTCCACAAAATACCGGCCAAACCCGGGCCATGAAAACACCTGCTCCACAATAATTGTTCCGGTCAGAAGCTTGCCCAGATTCATACCCATACTTGTTATCAGTGGAGCAATGGCAATTTTCAGTACATGCTTGAGCATGATCACCCGCTCACGGATTCCTCTAGTTCTGGCATACTGCACATACGTTTCCTGAAGCTGCTCCAACACACTGGAACGCAGCAGGCGCGTATATAAAGCAATCAGAACCAGCGACAGAGTCAACGTGGGCAGCACCAGATGCTGCCACGTTCCTCGCCCCTCTACAGGGAGCCAATCCAATCGGACAGAGAAAAAGAAGATTAACAAATATCCCAGCCAGAACTGGGGAATAGACGCCCCAAAATATGAAATCCCTCGACTAAGCATGTCGATCCAGCCATTTTTACGCATCGCCGCCAGCACGCCCAGCGGAATACTCACCACAATAGATAGCACCATACTGCTCACAGCCAATTCAAAAGTGGCGGGCAGCCGAACCTTGACCTCATCCCATACCGGCTTGTTGGTCAGATACGAAGTACCAAAGTCCAATTGACTGATTCCTTGAAGTGTATGCATATACTGCGTCAGCAAAGGCTGATCCAGCCCGAACTCATGTCTTTTCTGCTCCAGAATCTCTGGAGTAGGATAAATATGAGCAGCCGTCAAATAGGCCTCGGCCGGATCAACTGGTGAAATATGAATCAGTGCAAAGGTAACGAGGGTGGCAAAGAGAACAATAGGAATGACCGCTACCATTCGCTTCCCGATATAGCTGATCATGAGTTGTCCTCCTATCCTGTAAACGAACGTTACCCTTCGGTTTTAACTACTTCCCGATTTCAATCCCACCAAACGGATTTTCATCCCGATTGGCCGGGAATACAAAGTTCGTAATCTTTTTCTGATACACTGCCGTTTTCTTAATATACGAAATAGGCACAATGGCAGATTGCTCCTGAAGGGTCTTCAGAATCGAAGCATACAGCTCTTGACGCTTGGTTTCATCTGTCGATGAAAGTGCTTCGTGTACCTGCTGATCCAGATCTTTCTTCATCGGAAGGGCGCTCAGCGTCTCGGAAATTCCGAAGCTCTTCTTGGCAATGACGTTAATAAAGGAATGCGGATCATAAGGCGCACCGTAGTTATACCAGAAGTACAGATCAAACTGGTTGGATCTAAGGCGCTTAACTTGAACCGTCAGCTCCAGTCCAGTCAGGTTCACTTTGACACCCAGTTCTCCCCATTCGGCCTGAATGGTTTCAGCCATCGCCTTTTGGATCGGATCGGTTTTATCAAAAATCAGCTCAAAATCCAGCTGTTGTCCGTCTTTTTCCCGTACTGTACCGCCTGCGGGCAGCTTCCAGCCAGCCTCATCCAGCAACGCTTTGGATTTTTCCACATCATAGCCAACAGGCTGTAGGTTTACATTCGTATACGGATAGTTTTTGGATAAAACCGTATCCGCTTTTTCCTCCAGCCCTGAAGTCACACCTTCCACCATTGCCTGCTTGTTAAAGCCATGCTGGAGTGCCAGACGTACCCGAAGGTCTGCCAGCTTGGGATTGGACGAGTTGAGCAACAGACTTCTTGTTCCGACAGGCTCGGACAGCGTGGTAACATACTGATTCGTGTCACGAAGCTGTTTGAAGGCATCCAGACTAATGACACCCTCTCCATAGATCAGATCCAGGTCGCCTTTTTCAAAGGCCATCACACGGGTTTCGCCATCGGGAATGATTTTTACCGTAATTTTATCCACCTTCGGTGCAGTACCCCAATAGTTCGGATTACGCTTAAAGGTTGCATACTCATCTTGCTTGTATTCATCCAGCATCCAAGGTCCTGTACCTACAGGTTTCTTGATTCCTTTGGACGTATCTCCATCATCCGGGAACCCGGCTTCACCCAGAAAACGGAACGGACGAACAACAGACAAATCCTGAAGCACTGGGTAGTATGGCTCTTTGAGCGTCATTCGGAAAGTGCTGTCATCTACAGCTTCAGTTTTGTCGAGAACGCCTACTATACCAAGCCAGCTGTGTGTTTTCTCATTTTTCATGATAGCGTCAAAGTTCTTTTTGACAATGGCCGCATTAAATAGCGTTCCATCCGAAAATTTCACACCTTTGCGCAGCTTAAACGTATATATTTTTCCGTCCTTGGAAATAGTCCAGGATTCAGCCAAAGCAGGCTCCAGCCTGCCTCCTTGCTTGTAGCTGACTAACGGCTCATAAACCATGGATTGTGCAAAAAGTTGGGAAGGATTGTATACATGAGGATTCATCGTGCCAATGTCACGCGGCCACGATAGCGTGATCGACTTTTCATTGGCAGCTCCGTCAGTAGAGGTGGAAGCAGGTGTGTTCTCCTGCTTTGCGCAGCCCAAAACAACAGATAATAAGAGGAGCGCCACCAACATAAGGGTAGCAGTCTTGCGGTGTCGAACGGACATCAATGTATTTCCCCTTTTCTATATATGTGATAATGATTATCATAATCATATTTAGAATAGGTATCACGCTCAATTTTGTCAACACTATTCGACAAGCAACCCTCTTATTTCTTTTGAATTTGTAGAATGAGGATTTTGAAAAATCCTAAACTTATGGCTTAATTCGCCAACGTTTGAAATAGAGTACGCGTGTACTCATGCTGTAACAAGTCTTCATCCCATTCCCTAAATATTTCCACAATCTCCCCCTGAACCATGACGGCAACCCGGTCACAAAACTGACGAGTAGATGGGAGATCGTGAGTGATAAATAGGTAGGACAACTGACGTTCCACCTGCATTCTCTTGAGCATGTCCAGTACAGAAGACTGCGTTGTCGTATCCAGATTGGCGATCGATTCATCGAACAAGATAATATTTGGCTCCACCGCCAAAGCTCGGGCAATACATACCCGCTGCTTTTGCCCGCCACTCAGCTGAGCTGGGTATTTTTCCAGACTGTCAGCCTCTAATCCTACCGATTCCAATAGAGACAGACAAATATCCAGCGCCTGCGCTTTTCGCTCAGGGAAATAGTTGTGGATTGGCTCCATTAAAATATCTCGAATGGTCATACGGGGATGTAGCGAGGAGGACGAATCCTGTGCAACCAACTGGATTCGCTTGTACAGCTGAACATCCTTCATCTTTCCGGTGTGAATGGGCTGTTCATCCAGCCAAATCTCTCCTGAGGTCAACGACTCCAGCCCCAGAATACATTGTGCCAGCGTGCTTTTGCCACTTCCACTTTCTCCAACCAGTCCAAGACATTCTCCTTGTCGTATCTCCAGACTCACCTTCTTCACGGCCTGTTCGCTATCTTGCGTGCTGAACCAACCTTTTCTCCGTTTGCGGACAGGGTATGCTTTGGTCACATTCTTCAATTCCAGCATCACTGGTGCATCCTTCCTTCCGGGCTCATCTCCAACACTCGATCTGCTATGCGACTCATACCCTGGCGATCATGTGAGATCAACAATATGGTGAGATCAAAGTCTTCTCTCAACTGTCGCAGCAATGCCAAGACCTTGTCGCGGTTGATCACATCCAGCGCCGTAGTAGGCTCGTCGGCAATAAAGAGGCTCGGACCGGAGCTTAGCATGGCAGCCAGCAGCACCCTTTGACACATGCCTCCGCTTAGTTCAAAAGGATACGACGACAAAATATGCTCAGGATCTTCAAACCCTACCTTGCAGAGCAGAGAGCGCAAATAGGCCTCCCGCACTGGATTAGCGCCTCCTCTGGCTATCTCCGAGACACGGCTCAGCATCTGCCGTATCCGTGGCAGCACGCCCAGTGGGTGGACTTGCTGCGGTGCATTGTGGGATAATGCAGCACCAGCGTGCTCCGGCTCCATCTGGTCATGCGGCATCCAACGCCGCCCGTGCAGTCTAAGCGTATCCATCAGCTGGGCGCGGACAGTCCGGATTGGGTTTAACCCGCTCAGCGATTGTTGAATGAGCAGGGCAATATCCTCTCGTCGCAGCCTTTGCCAGCGCCGTTCCTGGAACGGGAGAATGTCTTCCCCGTTATAGTAGATACGCCCATGCGTAACACCGATACCTGGCTCCAGCATGCCTGCGATTGCGTGTGCGGTCAGGCTCTTGCCGCATCCGCTCGGTCCGGTCAGGGCCACAATCTCCCCTGAATATATGGAAAAGCTCACATCACGCAGCAGTGGTTTGCTCCCACTTCTGCTTGCTCCTGCGCCTGTGCGGCAGATTTCCAAATGTTCCACGTGTAACAACGGTTTTCGACCTGCCACTTGTTCTATCGTATCCTTGCCCCCAAGGGCTGTTTGATCCTCCACTATTTGGCCGCCTCCTTTTCCGAAAAACGGTCGCCCAAAAGCTGGCAGGCAAGTACGAATAGCATAATCGCCAAGCCTGGGAAAATTATGACATGCGGAGCCACCTGAAAATATGAGGTGGCATCATGCAGCATCACGCCCCATTCTGGCCTGGGCGGCTGTACACCCAGTCCAAGAAAGGACAGCCCAGCGATCATCAGCACCACGCGTCCGATATCCCATATCGCATAAACCAACAACTGCGGCAACGCTTGTGGCAATACATAACGGCTCAGTATACGTACGTGTGAATTGCCGGATAAACGGGCATACCGAACGTAGTCCTCCTGACAGGCTTTTTGAACCAGACTACGGATATATCGGACATAGCCCGCCCACCGTACCGCAATAATGGCAAGGGTCATGTTAACAAAACCCGGACCCAAAATACCGACAATCGCCACCGTTAAAATAATATCAGGAAAAGCCAGTACCCCGTCGATTCCTCGCATAACCAGCTGGTCCACGCGTCCGCGCACATAACCAATAAGCAACCCTATAGGCAGACTGAAGCACAACGTAGCTACAGTAATCGCACATGCGATTAGCACGCTCATCCGAATCCCGTAAATTAGCCGTGATAGCACATCCCGGCCCAGATGATCCGTACCGAAAGGATATTTCCGGCTGGGTGGTGCCAGACGGTTCAAAAGGTCCACTTGGAGAGGATCATGAGGAGCGACCCATGGAGCCAATAACCCAAGCAGCACGATCAGACCAAACAGTACGCCTCCTGCCAGCAAACTCCCTTGAAAGGAAAGCCGTATCTTTTTCATTTTCAGCTTCCTCCTTAACGCAAACGCAGCCTCGGATCTATCGCCGTCTGGACCACATCCACCAAACACTGAACTCCTACAATTAAAAATACGGCAAAAATAACATACCCCTGAATCACCGGATAATCTCGCTGTGTAATCGCATCTATAAAATACTTGCCCAACCCCGGCCATGAAAAAATGGTCTCTACAATCACATTACCTGCCAGCATAAATGATAGATTGGTACCTAGCAGTGTAATTATAGGCAGAACCGCATGCCTAAATATCTCAAAAAACAGGATATGCAAACGTGAAAAGCCTCGAGCCTTCGCTGCTTTCACAAAATTCCGGTCACCCAGCTCCAGCATTTGAGCGCGCAGTACGCGTGCTTGCACAGCTCCCAAACCTGCGCCAAGAGTCAGCGCTGGGAGCACTAGATGTGTCCAGCCCTCCCTTCCCATGGATGGGAGCCAGCCCAAGCGAACGGAGAATAGATAGATCAACAGAAAACCAAACCAAAAAGAGGGGATCGACGATCCCAGCAGGGCGAACAGCCTGCCCAGACGATCCAGTGGGCCGCTGATTTTTAGCGAGGCAGCCAGCCCCAGCCCCAGCGTAAGCACAGTCATGACGGCGAAGCCCGCAGCAGCTAGCTCCACAGTAGCAGGAAGTCTGTTCCACAGTTCGGCTAGCACCGACTCCTTGGATACATACGAAGTGCCCCAATGCCCTGTGAACACATCCCGCAGCCAGTTCACATATTGAATATGAAGCGGTTCGTTTAAGCCCAGTTCCTTTCGTAGCGTCGTCAACGCCTCCTCAGAGGCAGGGATATTATGCGCGGTGAGCAAAATGGTAGCAGGGTCTCCAGGGGCCAGCCGCATCAGTACAAAAGTCAGCGTGGATACAACGAATACAATAATGAGCAGCTGCGCCACACGTTCCAGTATAAAACGAATCATAGGATACGCAGCTCGTTATTCCGCAATATCGGATTGCGCTGTAATGTAGTAATACTCGATCGGATGGGGTGTAAAACCCTCCACCCCTTTTTTCACGCCAAACACATTATCAGGATGCACAATGAACGACTGTGGCAAATCCGTATTGATGATATCCAGCGCTTGTAGTGTCACAGCATTACGCTGCGCTGTATCCTTCGCCAGCTTCAAGCTGTTAAGAATACTCTCTAGCGGTTTGGAACTATAACGGCTTACATTGGCTTCGCTTTTCGAAGAATAAAACATGTCCATAAAATATTGCGGCTCTCCTGTATGAGCAGTAAGCATACTGTACATAGCAAAATCCCAATCGTTTTTGGTCAACGCCTCGTCAATATTTTCCACCTTGCGAATCTTGACCTGGATTCCCTCTTTCAGCAATTGGCTTTGGATGACCTCAGACATCACAGAGAGCTCCGGACGCTGAGGGAAAGTCAGCAGCGTAACCTCGAACGGCTTGCCTTGCTTAGTCCATGTCCCTTGGGCGTCCTTCTGCCAGCCATCCTTCGTCAACAGTTGCTCTGCCGTTCCGTCCAGCGCTTTACGCTCAACTTTACCGAAGGGAAGAATGCTCGGGAACGGGCTGCTTGCCTCCGTACCGAAGCCCCTCATGACGGCGCTCACAATCGATGCGCGTGGAATCAGGCTGTCCACCACCTTACGGTTCGCCGCATCCTTGAATACTGGCGATTCCATATTGTACACGATCATATGGGTGCGCAAGGACGGAGCCGACAGCACTTGTAGCCTGTCGTTCTTTTTCAGTACCTCTGCGTTATCAACCGGAATATCCGTCGCTACGTCCACCTCACCGGATTGCAGTGCCATCAGGCGCGAATTCCCGTCCGTAATGAACTTCATCGTCGCTTCAGCCAGTCGTGCCTTCTCGCCCCAGTATCCGTCATAACGCTCTACGACCAACGATTGGTCCTTGTTGAACGCTTTGATTTTAAAGGCGCCTGTCATCGCTGGGTAACTCTGTTCATCTTTCATCGATGCCACATCCAGTACAATCGTCGATGGATCAGCTAGATTAGACACCAACGCCGCATTCGGCTGGTTTGTCGTGATCTTCAAGGCCAGCGGGCCGCTTACATCAATGGACTTCACATTCAGTAAATCCTTCGCCAGATGGCTTTTCTCAATAGAGCGTAACAAAGACGCTTTTACACTTGCTGCATCCATACTTTTTCCATTATGAAAAGTGACTTTATCCTGCAAGCTGAACGTCCAAACTGTAGGGCTATCCTGCTTCCACTCCTTTGCCAGCCAAGCCACAGGCTCCAGCTTTTCATTCAAACGTACCAGTGTCTCACCTGCACCGGATCGCATCACATCCCAGCTATTATCTCCATGCGGGTCAACGCCTGACGGTTTCCATGTATACGCCATTACCAGCTTTTTATCTGTCGCTGTTTGTTGTGCTGACGCGTTTTCACCCTTGCCGGAGCTATCCGACGTCCTATTGCTGGCACATCCCGAAAGAGCCATAACTGCCAGCAGCAGCATCACCCCTGTACATATCAACCATGAACGCCTACTACGACTGCTTATCATTCGATGAATCCCCCTCTATCTTGTAAAATCGCATAAACCTAACGCAAAACGCGAAAAAAGCATTCCAGACCACTTAATTAGCAGTCAGAAATGCCTTCAATATAAAATGTCAGAACTCACCTCGAAGCCAACTCCAAAAACATAGAAGGGATCAGATCGGTTTCAGACATTCCGTATGCAGCACGCCTAACCACCTCCCCAGCATCCCGTGGGTCTGACAGTGATGTCAAAACAGGCAGGTCTCCTGACTCCAGGCGTATCTTTCAGGCCTTCCCGGTTCTTCACAATTCCAGTGGCTGTTCTGAAAGCTCCAGCAGTATCCTGCTGATGCCTGTATACAGTGGCGGGCCCGTGTCGGAATCAACCGAACTTCCCTTTTAAGTGAACATGCTCAACAACTATGTACATCGTCTCTACGAAACCCCATACATAGAGTTGTCCGGCTCACACCTGTTTTCTTCCTTTATTTCTTTTCATTACGATCTTATTTTGTTGTCACAGGCTTGTCAATAAAGGCTGCACAATAATTTAAATTTGAACGATAAGGTAGAAACAAGACATAACCTCCAATTGCGTGCACGCAATTGAAGTGTTAAAATTAGGTATAGAGTAAACCACCGTGTCCGTATACTAAAAAGAGTCTTCGCCGCGCCAACGGCAAAGACTCTTAGGACTTGAAAGGCTGTGGATCACCACCACGGCGCGCTGCATAACTAAATGTCAATGCAAACGAAACCCACCGTTAGGGGCCAACCTAATTACGCGGTGGGTTTTCGCTTGTTCCGAAATTTTCGACGTAGCCAGCGATAAAGTTTACGAATACTAAACGCCAGGCTTAGTAACGTAACCATCCAACGCAACACATCGTAGCACGACACAAGGTTGACCATCGGCTTCACCCCCTTTCGGGAAGCTGCACCGTGGTCCGAAAACATCCACCACTATTCAAAATCCATAAGGTAAATTATACCATGATATCACCCATCACTCTAGCAAATTGTTCTAGTAGATTAATAAGCTCCTAATGTTCATTTGGAGAACTCCTTTAGCTTCTTACTCCTACTGGACTATCAAATCTGCTGTTATAAAACTGTCATTAAATGTCGTATATGTCAGGTTAATGAACTCTTGCTTATAAAAATATAGATAAATATATTCATATATTCCATTAAAAGGTTGACATAGTATGTGAGCTCATTTATGCTATCTATGGATTTACAAATTTTTCAAGGAGGCGCTTTGTATGAAAGTAAAGTATCTACCACAAGCTTTTCTAGCTGTAACGCTACTCATTTCTTGGGGAGTCGTCAGTCCAGCAATCTCTCATGCTGAGAAAGGGGAAAAAATCCCTGACCAAATGTTGGCGGGTACAATCATCCAATATGACGAGAACAATAACATGGTTGTATTGGAAAAAGGAACTCCTGTACCTGAACCACAAAAATCTCTAGCTGCTGTTGCTCCACTTACTGCTGAACAACAAATTGAGCTACAAAAAGAAGAGGCACTAATTAAGGAAATCAAAGAAGAAGCCAAATCACTGCCGGTATATCATATTGACAACCCTGAACCTCAGCCTGGTTTAAAAGTAATTTATGATGGTGAAGGTTACATCAAAGATATTATCTTACCTGATCAAAAGGAAAATGCGATTACAACTAATAGTGTTTCACTTCAGGCATTACCACGCGGTACACGCAAAGCACCTGGGACTTATACATACGGAGCGCATAATAATGAAATTGTCATTACCGGAACTTCGAATGGCAAGGTTCAAGGCACAGGTAGAGGGACAAATTTTACGGACTCAACTGGTGAGAATTCCAATTCACTAAAAAGAGGCGACTGTGCAACAAAAGGGGCTATTGATAACCCTGAGTTTGGAACAAAAATCTCCGTAAGAAATATTGACAACAATAATGTCCATGATTTCACTAAGGCTGACAATGGGAGTCTGCCAGATGCTGTTGTTGATATTTGGAAAACAGGTGTACAGGATTTGGGCTTGACATGGAGTTCGTCTCTCTCATTTTCGGGGCGATATTTTTATACGTTCTAATTTCTTCATGTGAAACAAGGATAGGGCCTACACCCTGTCCTTTTCCCTTTTTTCTTAACATAATCGATTTAGTAAATTTCTCATCTTTAGAAAGGATGTTCGCTTTTGAAAACAAGCAGCTTTCGCTTCATTATAATTTACTTGCTCGTTCCAACTCTATTGTCTGCCTGCTCACCATCTTCTGCTCCATCAACGCAATCAGTCCCATATAAAGAAGTTCTATCAGGAAAAAAAACAGTTCCTTCAGAACAAGGCCAATATCTATCCATGACCTATACAGAATATGTGAATGGGAAAAATACAGATAAAGGTATGGTTATGCGAGTCATGACATATGACTTAAGCAGTAAAAAAATGACCAAACTGGCCGATGTTCCTTATACCTCTCAATACCCGCTTTCCCTGGTGTCCTTACCTGATCACAAAATTTATTACTCTGCCGATGTGGATGATAAGGGAGACCAACTATTTTCGTACGACTTAAATTCAAAAAAAACTGAACAATTATCCGATAATTTATTTGCCATTAATCGTATAGTGCCAACTACTCCAGAAGGTCCACTTATACTAGCTGCAGTCAAAAAAGGAGAGCGTACACTTAAAACAATTTTCTACAATAAATCGACTCATACAATGCAGTTCTTACATGATGAAAACCAAGATAAACACACCTGGTCTATAGCCTATAATCCGGCAAAAAAAACAATTTATACTACACAGTTTTCAGAGAAAGAGCAAGATAAACGGTCAGATATTGCGTCAAAAAACAATACTTTTACTATGCCAGCAAGCTACAAGGTTACAGAGATCAACAACGCCACTAAACAAGAGCGGTCTGTCATTACACTAAAGAACGAACAAATCTTATCAATGTCCAGCAGTAATGATCAGTTGCTCCTAGTAACTGCCCGTTTCATTAATCACGGCAACCCCGAGTATAGCCTTGTTGATATTGCGACTGGAAAACGCACCAAATTAGAGCTACCCATTTCATCCCGCAGCTTTATCTATATGTCCCCAGACGGCAAGGGGATCTACTATTTAGGCAGCGCCTCTCAGAAAAATCAGGAGGAAGGACGCGGCGTGTACTATTATGACTTTACTTCGAAAATCCAAACCCCGATCTTTATACAGGAAGAGGGTTTCATCAATAACTTCATGCTGCTTAATAAATAACCCATTCTGGGTAACTCCATGCCAAAAAGCCGGAAAGAAGCTTACGCTTTCTCTCCGGCTTTCTTTATCTGATTCCAATCCTTAAACCTTCTGTGGAACCTCCTGAATCGTCACGCTTTTGACCGATTCCCCTTGTTTTCTCGTCAAGACGATGTTCAAGACAATCGCTGTAATCGAGCCCGAAACAATACCATTTTGCAACAACATTTTGGCAAAGCTCGGCAGCTGGTCGAACATTTGTGGCAGAACGGCAGAACCTAGGCCCACAGCAATACTGCATGCTGCGATCAGCAGATTGCTTTCCTTTCGCAGATCCACTTCTGACAAAATAGACATGCCTGATGCAGCGACCGAGCCAAACATGACGATCATCGCCCCGCCCAGCACAGCGTTAGGAATCACTGTCGTTAAAGCAGCCAGCTTAGGCAGCAAACCGAGAACAACCATGATACCGCCCGCAGCAAAAATAACGTTCCGCGATTTGACGCGTGTGAGCGAGATCAGACCCACATTTTGCGAGAAGGCTGTATAAGGAAACGCGTTAAAAATACCCCCAAGCATAATCGCAAGTCCTTCCGAACGGAGTCCATTGACGATCTGCTTTTGCTCTACCTTTTGATCAATCGCCTTGCCTACTGCCAGATAAACACCCGTAGACTCGACCATGCTGACAATATTGACGATAATCATCGTACAAACTGCCATAATGCTAAACTCTGGCTTACCAAAATAAAATGGCTGCGCAACACTCACCCATGACGCATCTGCCACGGGAGCAAAATGCACCATTCCCATCGCATAAGCAACCACCGTGCCTGCAAACAGACCGATGAGCACGGAAATCGAGCGCATAAAGCCCTTTGCCAACCGATTCACAAGCAGAATAACCAATAATGTAACCAGCGCCAGCAGCAAATTACGCGGCTGTCCAAAATCCGCGCTGCCCTGGCCCCCTGCTACATTGTTCATCGCCACCGGAATAAGGGATAGACCGATAATTGTAACGACCGAACCCGTAACGACCGTCGGGAAAAAGCGTAGCAGCTTGCCATACAGCGGTGCCGCAAGCACCACGAATATACCAGACAAAATAATGGCACCGTACGCTGTCGCCAAATTTGAGGTCGAAGCAATCGCGATGATAGGCCCTACTGCCGTAAACGTACAGCCTAAAATGACAGGCAGTCTACTACCGAAAAAGCGTGTGCCCATAATTTGTAATAACGTAGCAATCCCGCAAGTGAACAGATCGGCAGCCACCAAATAAGCCATCTGGGCTGGAGTCAGGTGCAATGCTCCCCCTACAATTAGAGGTACAGCAATGGCTCCAGCGTACATCGCCATGACATGCTGGAAGCCCAGTGCGAATAACTTTTGTTTACTTAACATCCCACATTCTCCTTAACAGGAGCAATTACTACGCCAGCTTCCTCTATAAAATCGACCTCGCCTGGTGCCATGGAAGCGATACGCGCAAGCGAACGTACGGCGATGCCTCTTTGCTCCAACAGTCCACGGCCTTCCTGGAAGCTCTTCTCAATCACACAGCCAACCCCGGCCAGCTCCGCTCCTGCTTCCTTTACAATATCCGTAAGTCCGACCAATGCTGCACCAGTTGCCAAAAAATCATCTACGATCAGCACATGGTCGCTGGCATCAAGGTATTTTTGGGAGATACTCACCTGATAGGTTTCCTGCCGAGTGAACGAATGAACCTCTGCGAAGTATACCTGCTCATTCAGCGTGATGGCCTTCTTTTTCTTCGCATAAATGAACGGGACCCCCAAGGCAATAGCAGTAGCCATTGCAAATTGAATACCACTAGCTTCAATGGTAAGCACCTTGGTGATCGGAGCACTGCCGAACAGGCGTGCAAACTCCTTACCAATCTCTAATGCTAATGCTGTATCTACCTGATGATTCAAAAATGAATCTACCTTTAATACGGTGTCAGATAAAATTTGTCCCTCTTGACGAATACGTTCTTCCAAAACTTTCATTATGCGAGTATCGCTCCTTCTGTACTTTAAAATAGTGAGGATTTTGCAAAATCCTGAACAGTAAAACCTGCCAAAACCAAAAAAGGACAGGCTCCCTTGAGTTGTTTCTCAAGTGAAGCCTGTCCTTGGGGTTGTAATCCCTGACGGATTAGCGCACAAATAAATGCCCGCATTCATCCAAAGCCGATGCGCTATCACTCATAGTCGGACGATTACAGTGGTCGTCCGGTAGAAACTTTTGGGCCATATCCCCAATATTATACGAGTCATATGAAATTGATATCTTGTATACTACACCCTCTGGCGGGCGGTTTCAAGACTATTTTTCATACAGACAGCAGCATTTGGAGAACCTTCCACAATTGGAATATTGTAAAATCAAATCGACCTTTGTTGAAGGTATATATATAGTAGAAAACAGATGTTAAAAAACAAAAATACATACAAAACAACATTCAATTTTAATTATAGTTTTAAAAAACAAAAATAAATCCACAAATTTCACTTCCGTTTATGTTGACTGCACAGACAAACGGAAGTAGTATGGAATTAGTTAAGAAACAAAAGGCAGACTTTGGGGCTGCCAGGACTTCACCATGCAAGGAGATTAGATATGAACAACTATCTTGCTGTTGATATTGGAGCTTCAAGCGGAAGACTCGTGAGTGCAACTCTACAAGGTGAACAAATTCACTTGCAAGAGCTTCACCGTTTCAACAACTCCTTTACTGAGAGGCACGGGCACAATTACTGGAACATAGACAATTTATTTGATGAGATCATTCAAGGACTGCAAAAGGCTAAGCAAAATGGAATTGAATCCTGTACGCTCGGCATTGATACATGGGCTGTAGATTACGTGTTACTTAATAAGAAAGGTAACCGCATTCATGAGGTATACGCTTACCGGGATGCACGTACCCTCCATGCGCCTGACAGGCTGCACCAGCTCATCAGTCGAGAGGCTGTGTATGAGAAAACAGGCATTCAGGAACTAAACTTTAATACCCTGTATCAGCTGTTCGTCCATGATCGGGAACAGCTTGCCCAGGCGGATAAAATATTGATGGTCCCTGATTATCTGTACTATCGCCTGACAGGCATCATGATCAATGAAATCACGAATGCGTCCACGATGCAGCTTCTCAACGTGAACACCCGAGAGTTTGATGAAGACCTACTGTCCCTGCTCCAACTGCGGCGCAATCAGTTTTCAGAGCTTGCCGAGCCTGGGCGGGTTCTGGGTTCTCTTTTGCCGGAGCTTGTTCAAAAATACGATCTTCCGGACTGTCAGATCATCCTTGCGCCTACTCACGATACTGCATCGGCCGTTGCAGGTGTTCCGTCACAGCGGGAAGAATCTTGGGCTTATATTAGCAGCGGCACGTGGTCACTACTGGGAATGGAACGATCCGAAGCCTTGAATACCAAGGCAGCCATGCAGGCGAACTACACCAATGAGTGGGGCGCTTACGGTACGTACCGTTTTCTGAAAAATATTATGGGATTGTGGATGATTCAGGAGGTCAGAAGAGAAGGGGGCTGTGCACATAGCTTTGCCGAATTGGCCCAACTGGCCTCAGCAGAGGCACCGTTTGTCAGTCTTGTCCTCTGTAACCATTCATCCTTCTTAAACCCGGATAGTATGACCCTTGAAATCCAGCGATTCTGTGAAGAAACAGGCCAGCCCATCCCCAGGACGCCGGGCTCACTCGCCCGCTGTATTTTTGACAGTCTGGCCTTAAGCTACCACGATGCCTTACACGAACTGCAACGTCTAACAGACGAAACGATTACCAGATTGCACATTGTCGGCGGAGGCGCTAACAACGAATTACTATGTCAGCTAACCGCCGATCTCTTGGGAATTGAGGTTCAGGCAGGTCCTTCCGAATCTACGGCCATCGGCAATATTGTCGTGCAATTAATTAGCTCTGGTGTTCTTGAGAATCTCAAGGCTGCGGGCCGAACCATCGCCCGCTCCTTTCCGACTCGGCTATATGAGCCACAATCGGTGGAAGGCGTGCAAGAACTTTTGGATCGCTGGGAGCAGCTTAAGATACAAGCAACATCCTCTATTCACATATCTCAATAAAGGAGTAAAGCCATGAACGAAGCCATTGAAGCCAGTTATAACGAAGCGAAAAAGCTGTATGCCCGCCACGGTATTCAAGTTGACGACATTTTACGGAAGCTTTCACAAATCAAAATATCACTGCACTGCTGGCAGGGAGATGATGTTCAGGGATTCCTGTTCAAAGACAAACAGCTTAGCGGGGGGATTGCCGTAACGGGCAGCTACCCGGGCAGAGCCGGCACGCCGCATGAGTTACGTCAGGATTTAGAAAAAGCTCTATCACTCATTCCGGGTAAACACAAGGTCAATCTGCACGCCATCTATGCGGACACCACTGAACAAGTGGATCTCGATCAACTGGAGCCACGCCATTTTCAGAATTGGGTAGACTGGGCCAAACAGCAAGGGCTCGGGCTTGATTTTAATCCAACTCTGTTCTCCCATCCTAAAGCGGAAGACGGCTTCACACTGAGTCACAAGGATTCGGAAATCCGTGATTTCTGGATCACACACTGCAAAAAATCACGTAGGATTGCCGAGTATTTTGGCAAAGAACTCGGTCAGCCCTGTGTCACAAACCACTGGATGCCAGACGGCTATAAAGATACTCCGGTTGATCGGTTGGCTCCAAGAGAACGTCTGCGTGATGCGCTGGACGACATTTTCAGCGAGGAAATCAGCGAGGAATACAACATCGATGCGGTTGAAAGCAAGCTGTTTGGCATTGGCTCGGAAAGCTATGTCGTGGGCTCACATGAATTCTATATGGGTTACGCCCTGACACGCGGTAAATCTATCTGTCTCGATGCGGGTCACTTCCATCCAACCGAAGTCATTTCGAACAAACTGTCCTCTGTGCTGATGTTCATCGACCAATTATTGCTCCATGTCAGCAGACCGGTTCGCTGGGACAGTGATCATGTCGTGACAATGGACGACGAATTGCTGGACATTGCCCGTGAGCTGGTTCGCGGTGAATTGCTTTCCCGAACCCATATCGGTCTTGATTTCTTTGATGGCAGTATCAACCATGTGGCAGCATGGGTCATCGGAACACGCAACACGATTAAAGCGCTGCTTCGCGCTATGCTCGAACCGATTGAAGCATTAAGGCAGGCGGAAGAGGATCGGGACTTCACCACTCGTCTTGCTCTAGTCGAAGAATTCAAATCGTATCCGTTTGGTGCGATATGGGATTACTATTGCGCTCAAAACAGCGTTCCCGTTCGTGAGGAATGGCTGGCCGAAGTAAAAAACTATGAACAACAAGTACTGTTGAAACGATAACTGCTGAAACGGTAACTACTGCACTGATAATGCTTATATTCATATCATCCAAAGGGAGAGATTATCCATGACTACTGTACTGGGGAATCAAAAAGAACGCAAATCGGGACTGGATATCCCATTTGTCCGCGAGATGGCGGAAATTACACAAAACATGTGGAAATTCGGCTGGGATGAACGCAATGGAGGTAATGTAAGCTATATTCTGGATGAAGCTGAGGTTGCAAAATATATAGATATTCATCAGGTCATTCGGACGATTAAACCTGCTTTCCCGGTGAATGAACTGGCTGGCAAATATTTTATCGTCACCGGATCAGGTAAATATTTTAAAAACGTAATCGCAGATCCAGAAGCAAACTTAGGGGTCCTTCGTGTCTCCCAGGATGGCGAGCAATTGGAAGTCTTGTGGGGCCTCAAACATGGCGCAGTGCCTACCAGTGAGTTGCCTTCTCATTTTATGAGCCACATTGAGCGCTTGAAGATCGATCCTAACCATCGTGTGGTGATTCATAATCATGCCACCCATGTTATTGCCATGACCTTCATTCATAGTCTGGACGAAAACCAATTCACCAAAACGCTGTGGGAAATGTGTACCGAATGTATTGTCGTCTTTCCAGACGGTATCGGTGTAATCCCTTGGATGGTACCGGGTTCCAGCGAAATCGGCCGCGAAACGGCTAAAAAAATGAAGGATCATCACGCTGTATTATGGCCTCATCATGGCATTTTCGGAACGGGCAGCTCCATTGATGAAGCGTTTGGTCTCATTGAGACGATTGAAAAAGCGGCGCAAATTTACATGCTCATTGCTCACCATGATATCCAGCAACGGATTACAGATCAGGAATTGGCCGATCTAGCCAAAGCCTTCAACGTTACTCCAAAAGAAGGAATCTTGAACGTATAAATATAGGCTAATCCCCATCTCATAATACAGAACTTAAAAGGCTCCACGGGTCATCTCAAACCGGCCATGGAGCCTTTGGCATACGCAGTTTTAATTATATAACCCTCAATTCCAATGAATTAACTTGTAATTGTGCTTTCCTTTATATACAATAAAATCAAAATTCCCTTATCTCCACCAAAGGAGAGGTGACAAGTTATGAAAAGAGCAAAAAATGAAGATCACTTCGACATCGTGGAAGACCACTATTTCACAGCCACCGAATTGGAAAAATCCAGCGCCGTTTGGCCTGTCAGACTAGGTATGGATATTTCGAAAACAAGCTGCCATGTCGGTCCCAAGGCTGTTCCCTATCTTTATTTGATTTTTGTACTTGAAGGTCAGGCTGAGTTTATTTATAAGCAACAGAAGTACCGTGTCCAAAAGTCTGATTTATTCTGTTTTTTTCCGCATCTTGCCCATGAATATTACACCGATCAGGAGCACCCGTTGCGAAAGGTATGGATTGCCTTTGAGGGACCCAAGTCCCTCGCATTGCTGGAGCGGATCGGAATTAATCCCTCTACGCCATTTATGGCTAACGCCGTGAGCGAGGAAATCCTCGAACTTATCTCTAACCTGTTTTCCATCGTACACGACAACAACAGACAGGGCAGCGATCTGGCCCGCTTGATTATACTGCACCAGATCTTCGAGGAGTTGTCCCGCAACACATCTGACGTACTGCGCAACTTTGTATGCTCTGATTATTGGCTCCAGCAGGGGAAAGACTACATTGAAATGCATTATTGTGACCGTGTTACGATTGAGCAAATTGCCGAGCATGTAGGTGTGGATCGTGCCCACTTTTCACGTAAGTTCCATTCCACCTTCCTCATCTCTCCCGCCAAGTATTTGCAAAACCTTAAGATTAACGAAGCCAAAAGATTACTGGAGCAGACAACTTACAATTTGTCGATCATAGCCCAGTCCATCGGCTATACCGATATGTCCACCTTTTCCAAAGCATTTAAGAAAACAGCAGGGATTCCACCGCGTGAGTATCGCTTCCGACATCAGTCCCGGCAAGAGATTCGTACCGTCAATGCCTAGCTGGAATCCAGTAACGTTCAAGAGAGCCGCCGTATACGGTGGCTCTCTTTTTTTATGACCTGATCCTAATTAGTACTTGGTTCTGAGACCTTTCAACGTTATAATAAGCATCAAACCAACAGGAAAGGTACGTGAAATCCATGCTGCGATTCAATGCGATACGTACGGGCTATCTGCTGGGCATCTCACTGGTACTTGCCGCGATTATTTATTTTTTCGCCTCCAATTGGGGCGGACTGGATCGGACAGTCAAAATTGTACTGGCTGCTGCGCTTATTGTTCTGTTCTATGGCTTGTCTTTTGTATTTGCACGGATACGTGCTGTTCCCGGTCAACAAGCTTTTCTGTCAAATATGTTTTTGGTGGCTGGCTGTATAGCCTTTGGCGTTTCTGTGGCATTGCTCGGTCAAATTTACAATTCCCATGCGGACAGCTACGGGTTGTTTTTCATTTGGTCGGTGCCAGCTCTACTGCTTAGCTGGATTACTCGCTACAATCCTTTTTATATGCTGTCGTATGTACTAATTCACCTCGGTTTGTGGCTTTATTTTTACCCTACGATGCAAAGTGCATCTTATAGCGAGCTGGAATCGTTGTCCATTGCCGGAGTGTTCGCACTGGTCAATCTGTTGTTGTTCCTATTGGCGTTCCTTCATCGTATACATTCTGCTCCACTACAATATATGAGCTTTACTGTTTTTCATATAGCGATGTTGGCGATGACCAACTCTTTTGCATTTGATGGGTATGGCCTGGTCATGAATATACCGCATATCGCTGTGATTGCTTTAGGATTTTATATATTTATCAAGGTACGGCTGAATAAAACACTACTGACCTTGAATGCATTGGCGCTCTCAGCGTTTGCTGTCTTTAAATTTATAGAGCTAGCAGAGGCTTACTACTCATCTCTGTTTTTTGTTTTTGGTTTGATTTTTGTGGCGCTGCTGCTGACCGGTAACGTGTGGTTTTTCCGTTATTTGAATCGTTTGGGGAAAACACCGCCGGAAACAGGGGAGATATTCAATGGGGAAAACGGGGATATCGCGAAAACCGATGTGGAAACAATCGTTCCCGAGGAACGTGGCAGTGAATGGATCAGCAAAACCGTATCCCGTGTAATCAAAGTGGTTGGGGTGCTGATCGGAAGTATATCTCTCATCGGATTGATTATGATTAGCACGAATGTAAACCACACCGAATATGTACTGTTGGTTGTGTCGTTGCTACTTATGATTTTGATGATTGTCATACCGGAATCCAAGCTGGATTCAGTCATACGTTATACCCTGCTAACCATCAGCTATATTACAGGCTTGGCGGCCATTCTATGGTCAGATCAGTCGCTGCTTTCGGTATTATTTCTGATCGTTTCCATCGCTGGATGGTTTCGCTCCAAGGGGAAAAGGCAGTTGTTTTTTGCCTACACCTTTGTAAACCTGAATCTGGCGACCATTTTATTTCAGCAGTATCAGGAGTGGGATGGTTGGAACTGGACCTATAAGTTCATCATCTTCTCTCTTTTCATCGTCAATGCCATGTTATATGGGGTAAGTTACTTTATATCCAAGACGGAGTTAAAAGAACATCTGCGGAATAGCTCATTATTTTTCAGCTTGCTGTTCCTGTTTTGGGCGACGTTTTTCGAGGATGTCGTTCCACACTCTTATATGTTCATTAACATTTTTTATTTTGTTATCGTTACCGGGATGGTCTTTGCCTTTGCCCGTGTGAAACAAAAATCGGAGGCCATCATGGGCGTTGTCTTCTGGTTTATTTTTATCGGCTTCAAATACTATGATTTATTGTGGACGCTACTGTATAAATCTTTTACGCTGGCGTTACTGGGGATCATTGCGCTCGGAATTACCTGGTGGGCGGATCGGCGAATGGCCCATAGCGGAAAAGCAGCATTCGATGCCGATCACCGCAGCTTTAGCTTTATGCGCTTAAGCCCGTTACTCATTGCCATTGTCATCGTGCTACAGCTGGGGATCATCGGGTATCAGACGGTGAGAAGCGAAACCCTGCTCGCCACAGGGGCTTCCATTAAGCTCAAACTGGCTCCTATAGACCCGCGCTCCCTGCTACAAGGCGATTATGTGGCACTGAATTACGACATATCTACCCCTCCTTCCAAGACCCCTCTTCAGGAGGAAGAATGGAGCCGAGGCAAGGTCAAAGTCGTTCTCACACCAGATAACCAAGGAGTATACGTCGCAGACCGCCTCTATCAAGATGGCGAAAAACTTGCCAGTCATGAGGTCATTCTAAATGGACAGTGGTATGGTTCTCGTATTGTGTACGGTATTGAGAATTATTTCATCCCTGAGGGAACCGGACGTACTGTAGAACAGAACGCACATTTTGCCCATATTCGGGTGAGCCGCAATGGAGACGCACTGCTGGAACGTTTGGCAGAAAACTGACCAGATCGGCGCAGATAGTTAACGAAGCAGGCTGAACCAAGTTGCTCCATTACTGGAGCACAACTTGGTTCAGCCTGCTTGTTTTTTCGGACCATCGAGTTACCCTCTTATAGATAACCTTTATCCCTACACTACGCTTAACGCTTATCCCCGTTTATACATCTCTCGTCCATGAAGCTATTTCCTCAATATCCTGCGGCTGAGTCCGGCAACAACCACCAATCAGACGAGCTCCCGCTTCATACCATTGGCGGGCACTTTGTCCGAACGTCTCTGTACAAGTGCTACCGTGCCATGTCTTGGTGACCGGGTCATATTCCTCTCCCAGATTGGGATATACCACCACAGGCTTATCCGTGTGGCTGCGTATTTCGTGAATAAGCGATGGAACGAATTTCGGCAAAGTGCAATTGATTCCTACAGCAGCCACTTGCTCATGCCCATTCAGCCACTCAGCACATGCAGCGGCAGACTCACCATTGCTGATATGCTGCCCATCCTTTGCGCTAAAGCTGATCCAGGCATACGTACCAGGGAATTCCTTCAGCAATCGGGCGATGGCCTTGGCTTCAACCAGACAGGGTATCGTTTCACAAGCTAAAATATCTGCACCCGCCTCAATCAGAGCTTTCATACGCGGCCTGTGAAACTCCACAAGCTGTTCCTCGCTCAGCTTGTAATCGCCGCGATACTCTGATCCATCTGCCAAAAACGCCCCGTAAGGGCCGACGGAGGCCGCAACTAGCGGCTTGGGACGATGTCGCTGACTTGCAGTAGCCGTCACGTCAGCCCAAAACTCATCTCGTGCCTGCACAGCAATCCGCACCGATAATTGAATCAGTTCCAGCGCCTCAGCTTCGCTTAAGCCTCGTTTAACATAGCCTTCAACGGTAGCCTGATAGCTCGCAGTAATCGCACAGTCTGCCCCAGCCTCAAAATAATCCCTATGTACACGCTTGATCGACTCCGGATGCTCATGGAGGATTTTAGCTGACCATAAGCTATCGTTCAGATCATGTCCATGACGCTCCAGCTCGGTCGCCATTGCGCCATCCAGCACGATCAGCTGAAATTCGTTCAGTATATGTTGTATCGGATTCATGCGGCCCCTCCTGCTCGTCTTTTCTATTTAACCCACCAATCAAGTAGGGTTTAATGATTTACATTATAGCACGGATGTTGATGAGCATTCACAAAGCCAAGAAATAATCATTTTGTGAAGTGAAGACGCCCCCTCTCGTTTCATTTGCTATCTGATGTAACGTATAAATTTTTTAAATTAGTTTCATAAGTTAAATTAATTAGATATTGTTCTTTTTTTCACAAAGTCATTTTACTATAAAGGTGCAAACCAACACTTTGGCCAAAAGATCATGGCATTGCATCGTCACATTCTGCATCGTCATATATGTGAAAAAAGGTACAAGAGAGGGTTTTATTTATGTCTTTACTAGAAATGATTACCGCGACCTTAACAGATAACAAAATTGTCAGCTCTATCGCTTCCACCGTTTTTATTATTCTTCTTGGTTTCTTTTGCCGCAAAAAGGGGATTTTTAACGCAGCAGTAGGAAAGATGTTATCCAAGGTTGTTCTAACCGTCGCTCTACCAGCACTAGCCTTTAATTCTTTCATGCAGGATATTAATCCTACAATGTTAAAACAAGGAATGAATGTTTTAATATGGGGAGTTCTAATTTATATTATTCTCATCTTTATTTCTAAACCGTTCTTCCTCAGCTACAACAAGGATAAACAGGATGTTTTGCGGGTGTTAACCATTTTCGGTTCTACTACTTTCTTCGGAATTCCAATTGTAGGAGCCATTTATGGTCCTACCGGAGTGATGTACAGTTCCATTTTTAATATAGGGTACCGCATTTTCTTATACTCCTACGGCTATATCAAAATGAGCGGCTTAAAAATGGAGCTTAAAAATCTCAAAACCATGTTTATGAATCCCATCGTTATCGCCACGTTTCTAGGCCTGTTTGTTTGGTTATTTCAAGGTTATTTGCCACAGATGAGTGTAGCTACAGAGGATGGGGCCATTCAGCAGTTCGCCTTTCTAAGAATTGATCAAACCGCTGTCTGGCTGTTCAAGCCCATGACCTACCTTGCTGGACTAGCTTCTCCGTTAGCCTGGTTATCGATTGGCTCGACATTAGGGGAGATCAGCTTCAAGACGGCAGCTACGGATAAGACCTCTTGGTATTACAGCATCGTTAAGGTTTGGCTTGTACCTATTGTTAACATCGTCTTGCTGGCTTTGTTGACTGTATCTCATATTCTGTCAGTCGATTCGGTCGCTTTAGCTACTATTGTCATCATGATGGCTACTCCTACAGCTACCGTAGCCGCAGCCTATGCCATCAGTTTTGATAAGGAAGCCATATTGACCTCCAATGCATCGCTTCTATCAACTATTACTTCTGTCGTCATGATTCCAGTGTGGATCGTTACGCTCAATGTCATTGATAAAATTGGAATTTTCTAAATCAGGGGGAAAACAACATGTTAAAAATCATTTGCTATGGTGTCCGTTCTTATGAGAAACCCTATTTCCAGGATCTCAATAAATATAACTTCCAACTAACGCTGGTAGAAGAGTTGTTAACCACCAGCAATGCAGAATTGGCACAGCATCACGATGCCGTTTTGCTAAGAGGAAACTGTGCTGCCAATCGGGAAAATATCACAAAATTCAATGAATACGGCATTCGATATGTTTTCACCAGAACAGTCGGAATCAACCACATTGATTTGGATGCCTGCAGCGAATTCGGAATGAAGGTGGCACGCGTGCCATCCTACTCTCCGAATGCCATCGCCGAGCTCTCCTTAACTTTGGCTATGATGCTGTTCCGCCACACCGCTTATATGACTACCAAAAGCTCTTTCAAAAATTTTATTGTGGATGAGCATACATTCAGCAAAGAGATCCATAACTGTAAAGTTGGGATTATCGGGGTTGGACGCATTGGTCTGACAGAGGCTAAATTGTTTAAAGGATTAGGAGCTTCTGTTATCGGCTTTGATGTATACCAATCCGACGCAGCCAAGGAAGTCATTCCATTCACAACCTTGGATGAGCTACTGGCAGAGAGCGATGTTGTTAGTGTGCATGTTCCTTATCTGCCGGGACAGAACGACCAAATGATTAATGCTGGCTTTTTAGCAAAAATGAAAAAGGGATCTATCCTCATCAATACCTCACGTGGAGAATTACAAGATAATCAAGCCATTCTAGACGCTTTACTCAGTAATCATTTGGAGGGATTTGGGACAGATGTCTTCCCTAAAGAGGAAGAACTATTTTTCAAAGCGTTTGAACCATGGCAAATGCTCCCGGACCCAACGATCCAGAAGCTTGTGGAGCTGTATCCAAGAGTTTTGGTAACGCCTCATGCTGGCTCGAATACCGTTACGGCGTTATCCAACATGATTGAAACTAGCTACGACAACTTCCATGATATCGTTACAACTCATTCTTCGGATAACCTGGTCCCACTTCCTGTCCTCTCTATGAAATAATTAGGAAGCTCGGTACTCTTGTTGAACAAAAAAAGAACCGCTATTTCCAGATTACAATGGAAATGGCGGTTCTTTTATATCAGGATTCAACTGATAGAGCATTAGCGGTCTGCCAACCTTGTGGTATTCTATCGATTCAACGAGAAATCCATCGTCCACCAGGAACTGAATATATTTTTTGACCGTGATACGGGACAAGTCCACTTCTCTAGCTAACGTTTCAACTGAGAAGGGTCCGTCCAGCTCTTGAATACTCTTCAGTATTGTGGTCATGGTCAGTTTGGACAAATTTTTAGACAGGTTTTTCGATACATTATGCGGTGGATGTTCAACAGGTTTTTTCTTTTCCACACCCGTATGCTCTTCTTTATTAAAATAATGGTCAATAACAGCTTGATTAATTCCGTTCCCTTCCTCCATCACTGTGGCCAGACGCTGGATTTTCTCAACAGCCAGTCTAAAGCGTTCGAATGTAAAGGGTTTAATTAAATAGTCTGCAACACCATAAAAAACAGCTTCCTTCACCGTCTGAATATCTTTTGCAGCCGTAATTAAAATAACTGAAGCATGATATTGATGCTCCTGCATATGAGATAATAAAGTTAATCCGCTTTTTCCAGGTAAATAAACGTCCAGTAATACCAGATCCGGTGACCATTTTTGAAGACAGTCCTGTGCTTTCTTGACGGTATCTGCCTTACATACAACATCCAAATTGTCCATGCGCTCGATAAACTGTTGATTGAGCTCAGCAACCATCGGATCATCCTCAACAATTAGAACTTTCATTCATTTGTCACCTCCAATGTACAGGGCAACTCTACATATATACTTGTTCCCAGACCCGGTTGGCTATCAAGCTCAATGATTCCTTGATGATTTTCCACCATGGTTTTAACCAGATTCAAGCCGTAGCCTCTGTCTTCTCCTTTGGTTGAAAAACCATGCTCGAATATTCTCTTTTGCATCTCAAAATCAATCCCCAGCCCATTATCTTTCACTTCCAAAATGAATACATTTCCCTCACTCTCATAGTTCAATTTCAGTTCAATTTTGCCGGGTTCTTTTTTTTGTAAGATGGAATCTATGGCGTTGTCAAAAAAATTGCCCAGGATGTGTATGACATCATGAACGATATCCTGCATCTCCACATTAGAGACATCCGAGCTTTCTGCAAGAAGAACCGAAATATTCTGTTCGCGTGCTTCGTTGATTTTACCCATAATAAAACCTGCTAATGCCGGAACTTTAATTCTCTCAGTCAGAAAGCCTACCTCATCTTGATACCGGTGATTTAGCTGCTGAATATATTGACTGACCTCCGCATATTTCCTCATCTCAATCAACCCGGATATTACGTGCATTTTGTTCATAAATTCATGGGTCTGTCCGCGAAGGGAGTTAATATAATATTTTGTACCACTTAACTGGTTGCTGAGATGGATCATCTCGGATTGGTCGCGCAGCGTTGCAACTGCCCCAAAAAACTCATTTTCAATATATATAGGGGTTACTGTCGCAATGACCTCTATACCATTCACATAAAATGAGCGATCCTTGATTTTCCTTTTATCATCGAACACTCTCTTGAAAAGCACGTTATAAAAGTTGGTATCTAGCTGCTCGCCAATCGGGGCCTTCATTTCTTGGTTTGCCAGTTGATACTTGGCCTGAGCTTCTTTGTTCATAAGCATAATTTTCTTGTCAGCCGAAATGGCTATAATTCCTTCAGCGACCTCATTTTCAATAATTTCTTTTTCGCGCAATCGTGTTGCTATCTCTTGCGGCTCAAGCCCAAATAAAATGGTTTTGATTTTCTGAGCCAGAATGATCGCGCCCAGAACTCCACTAAAGAGCCCCAGCATCAGCCCCCCAAAAATGGTATACTGCGCCTGCATCAAATCATGATTTAGGGTTCTCATGGTCAGCCCTACACATACAATGCCAATGACCTCATGCTGTTGATTAAATATCGGCGTAAAATATCGGTAACCTTTGCCCAAAATACCTATATTCTCAGAAAAATGTCCCTGACCCGATAGCGCTCTTCTGGCATCATTCAAATCAGAGAACGGTTTGCCAACCATCGTTGCATTCGGATGAGATAGCCGAATTAAATCGTGGTTCAGAATGACAACAAAATCCACATTAACGTTATGCATGACTCCAAGCGAGTAGTCTTGAATCTGCTTCACAGGAATTCCCTGCTCGACATTACGAATAACATCGTTGTCACTGGCAACCATCTTGGCAACACCCGAAAGTTTTTCCTTCGTATTATCAAAATGCTTGTTAATCACAAAATTACGAATGAGAAGCAAGGATATAATTAAGGAAATAATGATAACTAAAACAACCAAAATAATAATCATGAATTGTAGCGAAACTTTGAATTGTCGTCTCGGTTTCGACTTACTTTTTGACCGCAACCCCATCACCCAATTTCTATATCAAGCTCTCCATTGGGAAGAAGAGCCTATCTATTCCCCTATAATTCCTTTTTATTCGACATTGTTTGGCAATTTCCTTCTTATTTTGCAAGCTTTACGCGCCTCATGATCCTTTACCTGAAATAAAACTTTATGCTGAATAAGGAAAGATCAAATCTCCATAATAAGGACGTATACCTAACGAAAGGGAGGATCACGGATGATTGACAATCTCGAAAGCAATTACGACTGCGCTCACGCAGGACAAGACCTTCATCAGCTCAAACAGGAGCTTGCCGCGCTCCAGGCACAAGGGGCCAACGACCAGGCATCCAAGGAAGCCATTCATCGGCTGGAAAATCAAATTTCGTTCATACTGAACAAATGCGATATTAACCACTAGTGGCGTTTGCTGTTTGGTCAAATAAAAAACAAAACCGACTTGTCTTTAAAAGACAAGCCGGCTTTATATCAGGATTTTGCAAAATCCTCATATGAATTAGTGTATGCAAAATGGTTCCAAATTTACAAAATTCCCCGTATCTCATCCAATGACTGCACCTTTTCCCGCTGCATCCATTGTTCAAGGCCATGTACCAGCTCGGCCCCTGCATGTAAATGGACAAAATTGTACGTTCCTACCTGAATGGCAGCGGCCCCTGCCATGGTGAATTCAATAATATCTTCCACTGAGCTAATCCCGCCCATCCCGATCACCGGAATCGACACCGCCTGTGCCACCTGGTGAACCATACGCAAAGCAATCGGCTTAATTGCCGGGCCGGAAAGACCCGCATACGTATTGGCAAAAACACTACGACGCCGACGTATATCAATTTTCATCGCAGAAAATGTATTGATCAACGAAACTCCGTCTGCGCCTTCTTCCTCGCACATAACCGCCATCTGCGTGATATTCTCTGCGTTGGGAGACAGCTTGACAACCAACGGAAGTGCCGTCACATTGCGCACCTGACGCACAACCTCCCGCGCTACCTCCGTCTGGATACCAAATTGCATTCCACCCTGCTTCACGTTGGGACATGAAATGTTCAATTCCAGCATATCAACGCCTCTGCGGTTCATCGTGCGACGCTTTTGTGCATTTTCCGTAATCATCGCTACGGCCTGAACATATTCCTCCAGATTGGAACCGCCCACGTTGGCAATAACAGCCGTGTTCCAGTGAGTCATGTCATCCAGTTCATCCTTCAAAAAGGCGGCAACACCCGGATTCTCCAGCCCCACACTATTGAGCATGCCGGATGCTGTCTCATGTATTCGTGATCCCGTATTACCAGCCTTCGGATGCAGGGTTAGTCCCTTGCCGACGATGCCGCCCAATAATTCAGGAGAATAAAATTCCGCATACTCCCGTCCGAATCCAAACGTACCGGAAGCCATGATGATCGGGTTCTTGAACGGTACACCCGCAATATTACACGCCATGGAGATCATCGAACTCCACCTCCTCCACCGGGAATACAGGCCCTTCTTTACATACCCTCCGATTGCCTCCACGGGTACGCATCGTACAGCCCAAACATGCGCCAATACCACAGGCCATGTGTCTTTCAGTTGAAATATATAAACGGGACGACGTATCCACCGTTTTTATAGCGAGTGCTTGCAACATCGGAGTTGGCCCGCAGGAGAACATATTTGCATAAAGCGTCGGATCGACCTGTTCGACGATGCTTCCCCCTACCTTGACCTGTACAGATGCCGCCACAGCTTCGAACGCTTCAACCCCGAAGGCTTGCTGTGCAAACCCTAGATAAACATGCGCATGCGGGTAATACTTTGCAGCCAACAGCAACGGAGCTGTACCCATGCCACCGCCGATTAAAGCCAAACTGCCCTCTACCTGCGGAAAACCGTTTCCGAAAGGTCCTTCTAACTGAATTTCCTGACCAGGCTGTAATTGGGAAAACAAATTTGTCCCCTCTCCAACAACCCGATACAAAAAGGAAATACTCTCTTCCCCGATATCATAAATGCTGATGGGTCTGGGTAGCAGTGGGTAACCTGTCCCGCTGCGCAGCATGTAGAACTGCCCCATGTTCCCTTTAAACTTTCCCTCTATTTTCATCACATAAATGCCCGGAACGAGCGCCACATTCGAAATTACGTTAGCCATATAACCCCTCCACTAACCACTCACTATAACGTAAAAGCAGCAACTATTACGTGACTATTTTCACATTTCTGGGTAACGTTTCGCCCTACGGCTCGTGATATAAAAAAGCGTACTCCTGTTAGAGAGTACGCTTGTGTATTTAACTAATGGCTTCGCGCTCTGCATCGCGGCTACCCTTGACATCCTTGCGGATTTGTTTGCTGCGTAGCTGTCCGCAGGCTGCGTCAATATCGACTCCATGCTCCAGCCGAACACTACAGCTAATACCTTGTTTTTTCAGCACATCATAGAAGCCCGTAATCGACTCCGACTCACTCCGCTGGTATTGGCTATGCTCATCTACTGGATTGTACGGAATGAGGTTGACATTGGCCAGATTACGACGATGGCCCACCAGCTCAGCCAGTTCGAGCGCATGCTCCTTACCGTCATTAACATCCTTCAGCAAGATGTACTCCAGCGTAATTCGACGATTTGTTTTGTCCAAATAATAATCAATCGCCTGCATGAGTTTCTCAATCGGAATCGCCCGGTTGATCTTCATAATGCGAGTACGAATCTCATTATTCGGGGCGTGGAGGGAGATCGCCAGATTGACATGCAGGTCTGAATCTGCAAATTCAATGATTTTATCAGCCAATCCGCTTGTGGAAACGGTAATATGCCGCGGCCCAATCGCTAGCCCTTTGTGATCCTTAATCACCCGAATGAAATCGGACAGGTTCACGAAGTTATCAAACGGTTCGCCAATTCCCATCACAACAACATGACTGACCTGGTCGCCCGGGCGTTCCTGATCCAGATACAGCTGGACCTTCATAATTTGCTCTACAATCTCACCACTGGATAGGTCGCGGCTCTTCTTCAACAATCCGCTCGCACAGAAGCTACATCCAATATTACATCCTACCTGTGTAGTCACACATACGGATAAGCCAAACTTATGCCGCATCAATACCGTCTCAATCAAATTACCATCCTGAAGCCGGAACAAGAACTTGACCGTCCCGTCTGCCGACTGTTGCTTCACGTGTTCTTCAAGTGTTTCAATGGAAAAGTGCTCTGCCAACAGGCGTGTACAATCCTCATGAACCTCTGCCATCGCTGCAAAATCAGTAACCCGCTTCCGGTACAATGCGTCCCATACCTGCAATGCCCGGGATTTCTTATGCCCATGCTCGATGAGCCATGCTGTCAATTGATCTAGCGTTAATCCATAAATGGATTCTTTTTTCATGTTCGATCCTCTTTTCAAAACAATCAAATTCGTATTTCTATATATAAACCCTAGCCATCACGACTCGTCTCAACGATCATTGCATCATAGCATGTTTAAGCAATCTGCGCTATTTAAACGCCTCTTTCATTGTCCCAAATTTTAATTATGAACACAAGGGGGCAGGCACATTGTTTTTCCTGTTCAACAAGAGCACGCAAAGACAGGATTACAGATACTCCTAATGATATGATTACAACCAAGGAGGTGATGCGGTTGGAATGGTTGCTTCGGATCAAGAACGCACTGGATCTGATGGAAGAGAGAATGCAGCAGCCACTCGATATCGATGAAATTGCAAAGGCAGCCTATTCGTCTCCTTTTCATTTTCAGCGAATGTTTCATATGCTAACTGGCTTCACGGTAGCAGAATATGTGCGCAAACGTCGATTGACCTTGGCTGCTCAGGAATTGAGTCTTTCTTCCGCCAAGGTGCTGGATGTAGCGTTCAAATACGGATATGATTCCCCCGAATCTTTTTCTAAAGCGTTCCGAAAGATACACGGTATTTCTCCCTCTGAGGCCAGAAGCCCTGGGGTGAACCTGAAAGCCTTTCCACGCATCACCTTCCATCTATCGTTGAAGGGAGATCAGGAAATGGATTACAAAATTGTAGAGAAAGCGGCCTTTACGGTCATTGGCAAGTCCATTCAAGTCACCACTAAGAACGGCGATAATCTTCGAGAAATCCCAAAATTCTGGAACGAACTAAATGCGGATGGTACATCGGATCGGATTCATGCCTTGGGAACAGGCGATGATATACTCGGTATATGTTTGGACATGAAACATGGAGAGGAGACGCTTAGCTACTTAATCGCCGCAGAAGGCAGCGAAGACGTAGCGACCGCGAATGGGCTGGAATCCAGAACCATTCCGGCTTCAACCTGGGCAGTGTTTACATCCATCGGCCCTATGCCTCACTCGATCCAAAAGGTATGGCAAAGAATTTTCCAAGAATGGTTCCCTGCCAGCAATTATGAGCATTCAGGCGGCCCGGAACTGGAAGTGTATACTATGGGAGATTCACATGCTGAAGACTACCGGTGCGAGGTATGGGTTCCGATTAATAAAAAGTAAACCAATGAACCGATTGCCCACAGCAGTCGGTTTTCTGCTGTACTGCATTTACATCATATGGTGACAGAAAACACAATTCCCTGATACTCGTTACTCTAGCTTAATGGTCGCATGCAATCCCCCAAGCTCCTGCTTCAACACAGAATATAGCCTTGAACCTGTCGACTTTAGCGGATAGTCTGTTGCTTTGCAGAGAAGTCCGAAGGTCATATCAATCAGGCTGCCGCTTAATTCCCTCACCGTTGTTCCTGCCGGGACAGAACTGACCAGAATTTGTGGCACAAGTGCAATCCCTAAATCGCTTTCCACATAAAATTTCAGAGCCGTCATGCTGCCAATTTCCATCGTATTTAACGTGGTTATTCCATATTCCTTCATGACCATTTCAAGTTTGCGACGATAGGGACAGGTAGCCGACGTAATAAGCAACCGCTGCCCCTGTAAATCCTCCGGCCCAATGTTTTCTTTTTCCGCAAGCGAGTGATTTTCAGGCATTAAAACTACAAATTTCTCCCTAAATAAAGGCTCAAAATATAGCTCTGTGCCCAAATCTGGTGTGGAACACAGCGCTAAGTCAATATCCCCCTTGAGAATACGCTCGCTTAAGGTAGGGGTATTTCCAAACTCAACAGAAACCCGAATGTTCGGATAATGGGTTAAGAAACGCTTTAGAATTCCTGGTAGTCGATAACTGGCAGTCGGTTCGGTCACTCCTATACGAATGTCGCCTGCGGTCCCTCTTTGCAGATTGTCCATATTTTCCTGCAATTGCTCCATATCCTTTACAATATGTAGACTTTGCTCGTAAAACATCCTGCCCGCTTCAGTTAACTTTATTTTCTTGCCCCGTTCGATCAGTTGAATTCCCATATCGGACTCCAGCTTCTGTATTTGCATCGTCACGGTAGATTGTGCATAATTCAACTCTTCCGCTGCACGCATAAAACTTCCGTAATTCACAATCATTTGAAATGTTTTGAGTGTTTTAATGTCCATTATCAGACTCCTGTATAAACAATTGATTCAATTTTATTGAATTGTAAATTCATTTAATTCAATTATACAGAATACAATACCTCCTCTACAATGATACATATCAGATCTTATTATTTTTCAGACGCAAATGAACTGGATGGAGAAGGAGCGAATTTACATGGATTTACATCAAAAAGTAGCATTGGTTACAGGTGGAGGTACAGGAATTGGGAGAGCCGTGTGTATGGCCTTGGCAGATCGAAAAGCTACGGTAGTCGTAAACTATTCCCGCTCTAAAAACGATGCAGAGGAAACTGTACGTATGATCCTTGAAAAGGGCGGACGTGCTATCGCATTACAGGCAGATGTTTCCCGAGATCAGGAAGTTCGAACTATGGTTGACCAGATTGTCCAGCAATTCGGTACGATTAATATACTCGTGAATAACGCTAGCATTACACATCACATTCCGATGGATGATCTGGAGGCAGCCACGGAAGAGGTATGGGATGATCTATTTGATGTAAATGTAAAAGGCATGTTTTACTGTGCCAGAGCCGTAGCTCCTTTTATGAAGCGTAGTAAACAAGGAGCTATCGTCAATCTGGGAAGTATAGCAGGGCAAACAGGGCTAGGTTCTTCGCTTCCCTATGCGGTATCCAAAGCGGCCGTCCACGGGCTGACCAAATCTTTAGCACGGGCACTTGCGCCGGATATTCGCGTCAATTGCATCGTGCCGGGAGCTGTAGCGACAAGATGGTGGTCAGGCAGGGAAGAGCAAATGAAAACATTGGCTCCTCATTTACTCCTACAGCGCATTTCCACGCCCGAAGATATCGCCAGCATGATCTGCTCTGCTTTGGAACAGGAAGCCATGACAGGCCAGATTATTACGGTAGACAGCGGACAAACGCTGTAAAGATACTGGGAATTCTGAGTAAAAACAAGCCGCCTTCTCAGACAGAAGGCGGCTTTTGAGCTATCGTATACCGTCGTTAAACTACGTTTTAGCTTAAAGATACCGCAATTCGTGTACCTTTCACGAATTTAGCAAATAAGTACCGAACAAGCGGCCCTACAATTAAGAGCTGCAGAGGGAAAGCAAAAATAAAATTATTAAAAACTAAAGATAAGTAATTTTTAAATAATGAATCTCCCGAAAGACCATTAAAAAAGTAAGCTGTCCCCAATCCATAAAGTGACATACAGAGAACCATTCCAATGACCATACAGCATGAAAGGGACAGAATCACAAATACCTTTTTGGATTTATCGTATGGTAATGAGAAGGCTATTTTCTTTGCTAATGGACCGACAATAAATAGTTCCAATACGAAAGCAATGATAAAACATAAAATAAATTGAAAAACCATTACTTTTAGAGAGATTGTGCCAATCAAGTCATTTGTATATAGATTATAAAATGTCATGAATACGACCATCCCCAAGCACATCATGAAACCAAAGTAAAAATCTTCTTTCTTCGTCGTTGGCAATTCCATCATCCCTTCTGTGTACCTTGGTAATTATATAAATAGTCGAAACCTCCACATAAGTGAACTTTCTGTGAACTTTTTGGCAAACGTTTTCTTTTTTAGAATATAAGAAATAGGCATCGTTCAGCTCAACGATACCTTGGAATGTTGCAGTTCATATCCCTCAACGATCTGCTTTTAAATCTAAGCCAAATCTCTTCAGCTCAATAAAAACACCTTCAAGTCGCTTCCCTTTTTCCGTTAACGAATATTCAACACGCGGGGGAACCTCGGCATATACCTTTCTCTCTAACAGACCGTTATCTTCAAGCTCTTTCAGGCGTAGGGAAAGCGTTTTGGGACTAATCCCCTTCATGGACTTCTGAAGTTGGCTGAATCTCAGTGTTCCTTCGATAAGCAGGTCACGGATGATTAAAAAAGTCCATTTCGTTCCGATCAAATCAAGTGTTTGGGCAATAGGGCACGGCTTGCCGGGTATTCCTTTGGTCAATTCAATAGGTTCTTGGTCGTGCATAGGAACTCCCCCAAAAATTATCTGTTAAATCCAATGATATCACAATAGTTCCTTTAGGGAAACTATATGAATTAAATATCACTACTTCCCTAAATAAACCTACTACATATACAATATCGCTGTAGCAACTAACGTTTTCTCTAATACAAGGAGGTGAAGAGATGAAAAATATACTAATCATTAACGGTCATCAAAAATATGATTCGTCTGAAGGGAAATTGAACCAAACATTGATAGACAATATGGTGCGTCTCTTAAGTGAAGAGAACAAAATCAAAATAACGTCTGTTCAAGACGGCTATACCCTCAGCGAAGAACAAGAAAAATTTTTATGGGCGGATGTAGTCATTTACCAAACCCCCATCTACTGGTTCAGCGTTCCTGGATTATTAAAGACTTATATGGATGAAGTCTATGCTTACGGTATATTCTTCACGGGTGCTCATGAATATGGGAGCGGAGGTTTATTAACCGACAAGAAATATATGTTCTCCACAACTTGGAATGCTCCGGAAAAAGCCTTTAATGATCCAACTCAATTTTTTAATGGGGCTAGTCTAGAAGCTGCACTCCGTCATTTGCATTCTGCGCATACATTTCTCGGTATGAAGCCCTTGAAAAGCTTTGCATGCTACGATGTTATTAAAAATCCAAATATACCCAAATTTATTGCTGATCTTGATACACATCTACAAGCCGTATTACATGATTAACAAATCCAGATGAATACTAGGAGGGAATCCATTTGCAAAACCAAAAGATTGTCATTATTGGTGGAAGCTCAGGTATTGGTTTAGAAACAGCTAAGCAAGTCATTTCGCTTGGAGCGGAAGTGGTAATCGCCAGCCGCTCGGAGGATAAATTGCACAAGGCCAAGGAAATGCTGGGCCCTCGTGCTGTAATACATGTGCTGGACACGTCAGATGAGCAGCAGGTAAAATCTTTCTTCGAAAAAGTCGGCCCCTATGATCATCTTATCGTTAGCGCGGCAGAAACATCAGGTGGGTCATTCCTTCAGTCGGAGACAGATCAAGCCCGCAAGCTATTCGAAAACAAATTTTGGGGACAGTATTATGCAGCTAAATACGGGGCTTCCCAACTCTCAGCCGAGGGTTCCATTACCTTATTTTCAGGAGTGGTGGCTTACAAGCCGATGATCGGCTCCTCTGCGCTCGGTGCTGTGAATGCAGCCGTTGCGAATCTTGGTCAAACCTTGGCGTTAGAGCTTGCTCCCATCCGCGTGAATGTCGTCTCACCCGGCATTATTGACACACCTTCCCGTAGCAAAATGCCTGAAAATACACGCAATCAATTCTATGATACGGTCGCGCATAAGCTCCCTGTGAAGCGAGTTGGACTTGCGGAGGATGTTGCACGAGGCGTACTTTATTTGATTCAAAATCAGTTTGTGACCGGAACAGTCCTTCATGTGGATGGCGGACACATTTTAACATAAAAGCTTCGTCCTAAATCTGTCAGTCATTTACCAAAAAAAACGGAGAACGCTCCCGCACCTTGGCTTGGGCGTTCTCCTCCTTTTCTTATCCATGAATGATTTCACAAACTTTATCCTAATGATGTATACGACGTTTGTTTCTCAAGATGTTGCGAATCATCTTGTGATTGGGGAGCTGCCTGAACAACATATGTCCGGGATGCGGATTGGCCTCGATAATCCAAATTTGGCCGCTCTTCTCAATAGCAAGATCGATGCCCAACTCGCGAACCGGATGATTTTTATCTATCGTGTCGGCAATGATTCTAGAAAGCTCGGTGACCTGGTCCAGAATCTCTTTCATTTTTGTTCTGTCATTTTTAAAGACCCTTAAAAGCACTTTGGACAACGGCGCCGCATGTCCTCCCTTCCGATAGTTGGTAACGACTTTTCGAGGTGCAGCGACACGGCCGGTTATTCCTGAAATGACCCATTCCGATTCCGGCTTCTGCATATACACTCTGGCATCAAAAATCGAACCTTTGTACTTGGCTAACTTAAGTCCTTGCTGTACCAAATAACGACGATGAGGTCTTCGATAGGTTCTAATTGCTCTTCTTACGGCGTGAGATCTAACGATTCTGCGACTGGAGCCACAACGAACCTCATATTTCCTCCCCAGCTTTTTCGCACGTATGATGCCAGTCCCTCCACTCCCATAATTAGGCTTGATGAAGACTGTGCGATAGGTATCCAGCATCCGTAAAGTCCTTGCATTACTGATCCAGCGGGTTTCGGGCAAGTGAGAACGTAAAATGGGATGTTGTCGCATTTCCTTGTATTGAATCATCTTTCCAATGGGCACGAATATCCCTCAATTCTGTTGGGTTTTTGCACACACTACATGAATATGCATCTATATTCTATCTTGGTAACGGCGAATGCCACAGTTTGCTATGAAGAGGCAAATCTCCCACTTTCTCAAGTCGAGTCTTCTTTGGTTTCAAGAGAGAGATGGACAATGTGTCTTTACATGACAAGATTATTGCAAATACCTATAAGGTTGATTCCAATAATATATTAGACCAATAACAATTCTGGATATATGATGTATTAAAAAATAACGTGAGGAGGAACGTTAACATGTCTATTTATGATTTTCAAGCAACCTCAATTAATGGGGAACCGATTGAACTCTCAGACTATAGAGGTAAGATTCTCCTTATTGTAAACACTGCCAGCATGTGTAGCTTCTCCAGTCAATTCACTGATCTGCAAAAGCTCTACGAAAAACGGAGGGAACAAGGTTTTGAAATCCTTGCATTTCCTTGTAACCAATTCAATAAAAAAGAGCCGGGTAGCAATTCGGAGGTTCAGGGAATTTGCCAAATTAACCATGGAGTAACCTTCCCACTATTTGAGAAGACGGATGTAAGAGGCTTATCTCTTCATCCTTTATTTCAATATCTGACCCAACAGGCACCGTTTCAAGGCTTCGATATCCAGACCAAAGACGGTCAATGGATGGAGGATTTCCTGCGGGATAAGTATCCGGATATATACGCTGGCGACGGTATCAAGTGGAATTTTTCTAAATTCTTGGTCGATCGCGATGGCCATGTGCAAGGGAGATTTGAAGTAACAACGGAGCCCTGGGCCATTGATCCCGTCATCGAATCGTTATTGTAGTATTTCTGTTCACTTCTTTGGATTCTTTAAAAAAAGGGTATCAAATGACAAAAACGTATATTTGTCATTTGATACCCTTTATGTTATCCTGACTTTAAGGAGGTGACTCACACGGCACTTGACCGTGTCCCTATGGAAAAACCCTCAGATGTGCTAACCAAGGAACAGATTCTTATCGCTACAGAAGACACACTTAGGCGTTTTGGTATAGCCAAAACCTCCGTGACCGATGTTGCCAAAGTATTGGGAGTAAGTCATGGCACCATTTACCGACACTTTAAAAGTAAAGCCGAGCTTCTTGAAGGTGTGACCGAAAAATGGCTGAATGAAAAGATTATCGGCCCATTAACGGAGGTCTGTCAGAATTCATCTATACTGGGAACGCCACATTTAAAACGATATATACAGACCTTGGTCGAACTTAAGCAGTATTATGCCCGCGACGACGAGGAAATGTTTGAGATGTATACGAGGGTCACCGAGCAAGCGGCTGATTTAATCGATCAGCATATCGCCCACATTGTGGATCAGCTCGCTGATATCATTATACGCGGAGACATCACATCGGATCAGCCAGCCCAACTGGCGCGTACCCTTTTCTATGCCACAGCCCGTTTTCATCATCCCGCTCATGCTTACGAATGGAAGAATCCCGTGATTAATCGGGAGTTTTCGGATGTGTGGATGCTTTTAGAAAAAGGAATCACTTAAAATAGATATGGAAGGAAGGTCCAAACACATATGAAGCATTTGGACGGAAAAACAGCAATTATCACCGGGTCCTCTAGAGGAATTGGACGTGCCATTGCCGAGCAACTGGCTGATCTGGGCGCTAATGTAGTCATCAATTATGCCAGCAGTCCGGACAAAGCTCAAAAAGTCGTGGAGAGGATTATTCAAAAAGGCGGCAAAGCCATAGCACTTCACGCTGATCTGGGCAAAATGAGTGATATTGAAGCATTATTTACAAATACGATTGCTGAATTCGGTAAAGTGGATATTCTGGTTAACAACGCTGGGCTGATGATCACCCAACCTCTGGCTGAGGTAACCGAAGCTGATTTTGACAAACAATTCGCACTGAATGTAAAGGGCACCTTCTTTGCCTGTCAGCAAGCCATGAAATATATGGAGAACTACGGAAGAATCGTGAACCTGTCTACATCCGTGATCGGACAAATGTTCCCGACCTATAGCGTATACGCAGGTACCAAGGGCGCAGTGGAGCAATTTACCCGTCAGCTAGCCAAGGAATTCGGAAGCAAACAAATTACGATCAACGCCGTGGCTCCCGGTCCTGTGAACACCGAGCTTTTCCAAGCTGGAAAAACCGAGCAGCAAATCGAAGGCATGAAAAAAATGAATGCTATGGGTCGGCTCGGCGAACCGGAAGATATCGCTGATGTGATTGAGTTTCTGGTCAGCGCCAAATCACAGTGGGTTACCGGGCAGACAATCCGCGTCAATGGCGGGTTCATCTAAAAAGCTGGAATACATGGAATGGAGGTTATTACGTTCATGATGTTACACAAAGGTGAGACCTTATTTCGACAAGGAGAATCTGGCCCTTTATATCACCTCAAGAGCGGCTTGTTAAAAATTGTCCGAGTCCATGAAGACGGCTCGCAAATTTTAGTTAATGTGATTGTGCCCGATGAAATCATCCCGCACCACTCCCTGATCAGCCCCAATCCTTATTATGGTACAGCAGTCGCGCTGGTAACCTCTGAGGTTGAGGTTCTGTCACAAAAAGAATGGTATCAGGCGCTGGAGCAAGACCCGACTCAATGTCGGGCTATCGCTTTACAGCTACAGGATAAGTTGCGCATGATGCAGCAACGAATTGACCAGCTCACCGAGGTGTCACCTGCCGAAAAGCTTCGGAAGCTTCAACGCTGGTTCCACTCCTACATCGCACCCGCCACGTTAACGGACGTGCTGACGCAGGAGGAAATCGGCCAGTTTATCGGGCTACGCCGGGAGACGATTAATCGGCTATTGCGTGCTTCAAGCGCTCCTTCTGCAAAAGATGATGACGATAATGCATCTCGATGAGCGAAAACCACTCTCCAGCATTCAACGCGCCGAATCTGGGATGAGAGACGGTAGAAAGCCCTGTTGATTTCCCAACGATCGGCTCAATCTCTCTCATTTTACGGATCACAGCATTTAAACCCTCCACAATTTCTTCTTTGCTCGTCGGTTGTGGGGGAGTATACTGCGGAGATGGTGGAACTTGGATACGTATGGGCGGAAACCCTCCTAGATTAAAAACGGCCGTACCCGCCTCCGTTTTAACCCCTGTCTCCCCATTAGGCTGTAGACAAACATCAATGTTCTTCAGGTGCATATACAGAGCAGAGTTCACCAAATGAAGATACATTTGTCCAAGCGACCATTGGTCCTCCTGCGGTGTGTACTGCAATTGCTCCAAGCTAAAGCTGTCCAATTCAAGAAGATAGTGTTGTGCCGTTTCTTCAAAACGCTGCAATGTTTCGGTTGTATTCATATATTAGTGACTGCCCCTCTCTATTAAAGTAGCTTTACTATACAAAAATGCTACTGACAGCATTATGTCAGTAGCATTTCAACATTTTTTCCACTTCCGCACGTATCAGCTCCCGGAGCGACTCAGGCTCCAGCACAACCATATCCGCGCCCCATCCAAGTATCCATTGCAGTAATTCCTCCGGCTGTCTAACGCGGAAAAGTATATGCAATCCATCTGCACGCTCCTCTATAGCCTCCATATAAAAGTTGTTCGCTTCCTTCACCTTATCTGCGATATCGGAACGTGCTAGTATGCGAACAGTCACATGACGGTCATCGGTTTGCTTATAATCCTGCAAATGAAAATCGACAGGCAAATGAAACCTGTCCTCCAGTACCATAAGCTCGTCCATACGTGACAGACGGAAATGGCGAAGCTGCTGCCGCAATTCACATTGCCCGATTAATACCCACGAACCACGAAGCAATACCAGACCATAGGGAGCGACCACACGCACACTTTGACGATTCCCGTCAGCCTCTGGCATTCTTTTGGAGTAACCAAACCGTACCATTCGTTTTTCCAATACAGCAAGACGCAGCGTTTCCAAGTAGGTTTTCTCTCTATGGTTTGCCCCTTCACCCACAGCGAGCAATCTCATGGTTGTACGCACCCGGGAAACTTCCCTGCGGACGCTCTCTGGTAAAATGGCTTCAATCTTCCTGCGGGAGGTTTGCGCCTTGATACCGTAGTCTGTATCAAACTTTTGTTCGATAAAATCCGTCCCGATTAGCAACGCCACAGCCTCTTCTGCAGTAAAGCTCACTGGGGGCAGGAAATACCCCTCCATCAAGGAATATCCAATGCCCGGTGCTCCTACAATCGGTACGCCCGATTCGCTTAGAGCCTGAATATCCCGATAGATGGTTCTCACACTCGTTTCGAATATAGCCGCCAAATCCTCGGCTCGTAAAATATCCTTACGCTGTAACTCTAGCAAGATTGCTAGCAAACGATCTGTTTTGTTCATACCATGGCCCCTCTCTGGAAGGATCTAAAATGCAGAAATACAAAAAAGCAATAAGGGCAGTACAGTCACTGCGACTTATTGCTCTTTTTTTCATACGGAAGTTACTCCATTACTTAAAAAATACTTTTTCAACGTTATATTTAGCCTTTTGTGAATTGATAATGTAGGTTTCATAAATTTCTCGCTCTACCGCATCTTCTACAATACAAATCTCGATAATCGCAACTTCATTCCGCTTGTCCTTGATCGGCGATACGTTATCTTCAAAATGCTTTTTGATTCTTGGTCTTAACTTTCTCGCTTTACCAACGAACAGCAATTCCTCCTGCGCATTGTAGAACATAAAGACGCCAGCCTTATCTCTAGGGATCAGGTGAAAGTCGGTAAACCCGTAAATATGGCTGAGCTCAGGGTTAACCTGTTTGGTAATCGTGATATCCGGAGTTGGAATTGTTATATTAATCACTATGTCACTTCCTCATTCTATATAGGTGTAAATATTATCACAAATCCTGCGGTAACACCATTCAAGATAATCAGGGAGTGTCCCCTGGAACAGGCTTCGTCGTTTTCTCAACGATTCTTTCCAGTACCCAGACAAGTACCCCCACTGCAAGGCTGGCGATGACCGCCATAATCGCCGATCCGCCAGCATGTAGCAGCAACACGGGAACCCAAAGCAATCCGAGCAAACGGTGTACGGTCCGCATCCACTTGTTACGAACTTTGTTAATGAAGAAGCCATACCCGGCGATCGCCAGCAGAATGACAAATCCCGCAATCCCGGTATAGGTTTTGTTATCTTGAAGCTTGGTTATCAAAAAATAAATACCATGAGCGGCAATCAGGATCAAGGTCGCCCAACCCAGAAGTTTATGGAGGGAATGTAACAACCGCCCGGCTCTTCTAACCAACATTGATGGCGATCTTAGCTTCTTCTTAAACCAGAACCAAGAGAAAGCGGCCGCACCAAGAAATACGGAAATCGTACCCAAAGTCTTGAATATTTCCCCGTTGCCCCCACGCCCTTCTCCACGAGGATGTACGCCCACAGGCCCTGTAGACCCACCTTCTGATAGCCGTGGGCCAGGTCCACCGCCGGAGAGCGATGACATGTAGTAATAGTAGATGACGAGTAGAACTGCTACCGTAACTGCAATCATAGCTGGAATCCAAACGGCCCTTTTCGTCTTCATTTGTTATACATCCTTCCTAGGAAAATTGCCTTGAGTGTACCTGGTCAAGCTTAAAACAAGATTAAAGCAAGCTGAAAGTATTCCTTTTACCTCAGTCAGTATCGAGGATGGTCGTAATAACGTTAATACAGGCACCGTAATAGATAGAAATCTATGAATTCCCTACTATGCGAGCACGCCGGTTTCCGTTACAATATGTCAGTGTGATTCTGGCATCGGCAGATTGACGCGTATTTGAACATTATTGGAGGCTTCTATTTTTTCATGCAAAATGAATCTCATGCTAACGTAAAAATCATAACGGCCGATCCGAGTGCGATCGGCCTGTTTGGCTTGGCTATTGTAACACTTGTAGCTTCATCCCAAAAGCTTGGTCTCACTGAAGGCTTGAGCTTTATTATCCCTTGGGCTATTTTCCTTGGTGCCTTTGCACAGCTGTTTGCCTGCATTCAGGATGCAAAGCATAACAATACCTTTGGCATGACGGCATTTGGTGCTTACGCCTTCTTCTGGTTAGCCGTAGCTAGTAGCTGGATGATTAAAATGGGCGTATTCGGCTCAGAGCTAGCATCTGCTGTAGATGGCAAACAGCTCGGCTTTGCCTTTGCCGGCTATCTCATCTTCACGCTCTTCATGACCATTGGAGCCATGGAGACGCACAAGGTCCTATTTTTTATTTTCGTGTTGATTGATTTTCTATTCCTCGGCCTTAGCTTCGATGCATTCGGCATCGCCCCAGAGGTGTTCCATACCATCGCCGCTTATGCTGAAATGGGCATTGGTCTACTCTCGCTGTACGGTACAGGAGCTGCCGTTCTGAATGCACATTTTGGCCGAACATTTCTGCCCGTAGGACGTCCTTTCGGCATTTTTAAACCACGTCCTTAGCTGCATATTTAAACCCACAAAGCCTCCTTTCGCGCCGATCCGCGTTAAGGACGGCTTTGTTTCCTTTCCATCACTCCCCCCTGTATCAAAAAAATACTAAAGAGAGTCGTTTAGTGAATATAAAACCCCACAATGATAACAATATACATAAATTGTATTCAAAGGGGTTTTTGTAAAAATGACACAAAGCAAATCTCGTATCGCATTTCCGCAATTTCCCGAATCGTATTGGTTAGCTTCCACTGACATCCCTAACTTCCCCAAACTTAGTGAGGATATTCAGGTGGATGTTGCCATTGTAGGTGCGGGGATTACCGGTATTACCACTGCTTATTTACTTTCTAAAAAAGGATTAAACGTCGCCGTCGTCGACGCAGGGCGGATACTTCATGGGACAACCGGTCATACTACCGCCAAAATTACCGCACAGCATGATTTGATCTACAGCGAGTTTATTTCCCATTTTGGCAAGGAAAAAACCCGGCTCTATTACGAAGCCAACCACAACGCTCTTCAATTTATCAAACAAACGGTAGAAGAGTTTAATATTGATTGTCAATTTACAGAAGAAGATGCCTACGTTTATACATGTGAAGATACGTACGTTGGAAAAATCGACGACGAATATAAAGCTTACGAGCAACTTGGCATCCCGGGAAGTTATGTCGAACAAACGCCTCTGCCGTTTTCAACTAAAGCAGCTATTAAGATGAAAAACCAGGCCCAGTTTAATCCTGTACCTTTCTTAAGATATTTGGCAAACCAAGTCATCCGTCAGGGCGGGGAAATTTATGAGCAAACCACCGTTGTAGATGTGGAAAAAGGAAACCCTGCCATCATTACAACCAGCGACGGAAAGAAAATTACCTGCAACCATGTCGTATCCTCCTCACATTTTCCATTCAATGATCCCAACGGTCTTTATTTTGCGCGATTGCATGCCGAGCGGTCTTATGTACTCGCGGTCAAAACCGATAAAATCTATCCAGGTGGTATGTATCTAAGTGCAGAAACCCCAAAACGTTCACTTCGCTCCGTAATGGTAAACGGAGAACCAATGGTTATCGTCGGTGGGGAAGGTCACAAAACAGGACAAGGAATCTGTACTTTCCAGTACTATGAAGCTTTACAAAAGTTCGCGGAGCAAACATTTGGATTAAAGGAGATCGTTTATCGCTGGTCGGCCCAAGACTTGTATACGCTAGACAAGCTCCCTTATATTGGGCAGGAACTATCCAACACCTCTAACATCCTCGTTGCTACGGGTTATAGAAAATGGGGGATGACCACAAGTGTAGCGGCAGCCTTATTAAATACGAATCTGATTACCAGAGAGGAAAGCCCCTACCAGGATCTTTTCTCCCCTTCAAGGTTTCATATGGACCCCGACATTAAAACATTTGTAACTCAAAATGCAAATGTGGCTAAACATTTGATTGCTGGAAAGTTAGACATCAGCTACAAAAAAGCCGAAGAACTGGAACACGACGAAGGGTCGGTCATCCGGGTAAACGGCAAAAGAGCAGGCGCATACCGAGACCCACAAGGAGCATTGCACCTAGTGGACACGACATGCACCCATATGGGTTGCGAAGTCGAGTGGAATGAAGCGGAAAGAACATGGGATTGCCCTTGTCATGGCTCTCGCTTTTCATATCAAGGCGAAGTCATTGAAGGACCGGCCAAAAAAGCACTTGGCAAGGTTGAAGCCGAATAGCACGATCCTTTCGAATAAACCTAGTTAGGCTGGATAACATACCTTTGAGAAACATAAAAGAAAGGTGATCCGATGATAAACCAACAGTCTACATTAGCGGCGCATGAGTCCTTAGAAATCCACGAAGCGCTTAATTTTAAAACGTTATGCTTAGCCAAGTCCAAATTAATGCAGGGCTTGGTATTCGATCAAGAGCTAAAGGATTTAATGGAAAAAGATGTTCAGCAATCTATACAAGCTATTGCCGATTTGCAAGCATTGTATGTTAAAGCACCGTTTCAGGCACCTGTTCCAGAATTCCGACCAACACCAATCTTAAATTGAGGTGAATGATGTGACATTAGATCAGACCCAGTCCGCTAAAATGGATTATGTGGATCCAAAAAACTCATTAAACATGCCAGAAATGGCAGACACGACCTTAGCGATGGATTTTCTGATTCGCGTCAAGGAAGGAGTTCGAAATACAGCCGTAGCCTTGACGGAAACCGTCTCTCCAGATGCCAGAACTCTGTTGCGCAATCAACTGCATCAAGGCATCGCTCTTCATCAGGAAATTACTGATCTTATGGTACGAAAAAAATGGTTTCATCCCTATGATCTGCAAAAGCAGTATCAATTGGATCAACTATCAGCCAACAAGACGGTGGACATCAGTAAAATGAAACTGTTCCCAGACGATACCACCCGCAAGGGTATGTTTGATCGCACGCCGGACGAACATATGGGAGGAAACCAGGCATGAAAGCAGTGACCTACCAAGGTATCAAAAACGTTGTGGTTAAAGAGGTTCCGGACCCAAGTATTCAAAAAGCCGACGATGCGATTGTCAGACTGACGACAACCGCTATTTGTGGTTCAGATCTGCATCTCATTCATGGAATGATTCCGAATCTACAGGAAGATTATGTAATTGGTCATGAGCCGATGGGGGTTGTAGAGGAAGTTGGCAGCGGCGTAACCAACTTAAAAAAGGGAGACCGCGTGATCATTCCGTTCAACATAGCGTGCGGTGAATGCTTTTATTGTAAAAACCAATTGGAAAGTCAATGTGATCATTCTAATGAGCATGGAGAAATGGGCGGTTTTTTCGGCTATTCAGGAACAACTGGTGGATATCCGGGTGGACAAGCTGAATATTTACGTGTGCCTTTTGCCAACTTCACTCACTTCAAAATTCCGGAGAGTTGTGAACATCCTGACGAGAAGCTTTGCCTGATTGCTGATGCCATGACTACTGCATTTTGGAGCGTCGATAATGCCGGAGTAAAGAAGGGGGATACTGTCATTGTTATTGGCTGTGGACCGGTAGGTCTGCTAGCCCAGAAGTTCGCCTGGTTCAAAGGGGCAAAACGAGTCATTGCGGCAGACTACCTGGATTATCGTCTGCAACATGCGAAGCGTACAAATCATGTGGAAATTGTTAATGTGGAATCGCAAGAAAACATCGGCAACTACCTGAAGGAGATGACCAAAGGAGGTGCGGATGTAGTTATTGACTGCTCCGGCATGAGCGGTAAAATGTCTCCGCTGGAATCTCTCGCTTCCGGTCTCAAGCTTCACGGCGGAGCTTTAGGAGGACTAGTCATAGCTACACAGGCTGTGCGCAAAGGTGGCACCATTCAAGTTACCGGAGTCTACGGCGGACGATATAACGGTTTTCCTTTGGGAGACATTTTTCAGCGAAATGTTAATTTACGTACGGGACAGGCTCCCGTTATTCACTATATGCCATATATGTATGAGCTGATTGATACGGGAAAGGTGGACCCAGGAGACGTTGTTACACACGTCATTCCGTTAAGCGACGCCAAACGTGGATATGAAATTTTTGATACCAGACAGGACAATTGCATCAAAGTTGTACTTAAACCTTAACTATATATTGGAGCATTGGAGGTAAACGTCATATGGTGTATGGCCTGCACGAAACACTTGAAGTCCATGAATTGTCAGCGTTCAAAACAGTGTGTCTTACCAAGTCTAAAACCATGCAAGCATTAATCTCTGATCCAACTCTCAAAGCTATATTACAGCAGGATGTTGACTTATCGACCCGCCAATTACAAGAACTCGGTACCCTCTTAGATCAAGCCATCTCACAGGAGGTTAAGCCATGAATACACTGTTGGAGCATTTGACCGGACTGCATACCTTAACGGACCAAGTCATTGCAGCCGATTTTCTGAACGCGGCCAAAAGCGGTGTGAGAAATTACGCTATGGCCGTAACAGAAGCGGGAACTCCAGAAATTAAGGCAATTCTTACGAAGCAACTGGATGAGGCTATTGATATGCATGAGCAGATTTCAACATACATGATCGAACGTGGCTGGTATCACCCATGGAACGTAAAAGAGCAGCTTACGATGGATCTACAAAATATCAATACTGCATTGCAAGCCCCTGTTTTATAAAGATAGGACGCTCACTTCGGTCGTACATTCCTGACCGTAGGACGTCCCTTGGGAATTTTAAAAGCACATCCTTAGCAGTATATGTAAACCCACAAAGCCGCCTTTCACGTCGATACGCGTTAAGGGCGGCTTTTGGGATTAACATGTTATCTTAATTATTCGGCTTGCCAATTCGGCATCCGTTCTGCAGGATAACGAAGACCCGCTGCCATTCCTTTTGGAATAATTGCGTTAATAGCTTCCATTTCCTGTGCGGATAAAACAACATCGACGGATCCTGCATTTTCCTCTAAATACGTAACCCGCTTGGTTCCTGGAATCGGTACAATTCCCTCTTGCGCAAGCAGCCATGCCAACGCCAGTTGAGAAGGTTTGACCCCTTTTTGGGCGGCAAGGTCCTTAACATGCTGCACGAGATCCAGATTTTTCTGGAAATTCTCAGGTTGAAAACGTGGCACAGAGCGACGGAAATCATCTTCTGCAAAATCATCAAACTTCTGAATTTGTCCGCTCAAAAAGCCGCGTCCAAGTGGACTGTAGGCCACAAACTCGATGCCTAGTTCCTTACACGCCGGTATAACTTCATCTTCTGCTTCTCGGCTCCATAAGGAGTATTCCGTTTGCAGCGCTGTAATCGGATGTACCTTGTGAGCGCGTCGAATGAGCCCAGGAGAAGCTTCGGACAGCCCCAAATAGCGGACTTTTCCCGCTTGAACCAAGTCACTCATCGCACCAACTGTTTCCTCGATAGGCACATTCGGATCAACACGATGCTGGTAGTACAGATCAATCACATCTACACCCAGTCTTTGCAGGCTGCGATCACATGCCTCTTTTACGTATTCGGGACGGCCACTTACACCCATAAATGCGCCATCTTCCCCACGCATAATGGAAAATTTAGTGGCTAATACGACTTCGTCGCGGCGGCTCCGCAGGACTTGGCTAATCAGTTTTTCATTTTCCCCCACACCATAGACATCGGCAGTATCCCAAAAGTTTATCCCTAGCTCCAGCGCACGATGAAGTGTTTTGATCGACTCCTGCTCATTCAACTCACCGTAATATTCGGACATTCCCATGCAGCCCAGACCCAGTGCAGATACTTGAAGGTCACTGTTACCCAGTTGTTTCTTTTTCAATTTCTATCACTCCTAAATTGTCAGAATAGTCATCGTATTTCCTAAGCACCACGTCACATTCCGTATGTTACTACTTAAAGTTAACTTGAAGTCAAGCATTGTCTCGTTTTGAAACGAGAATTATTATGTATGAACAGAAGCGGTCGGTAGCTTCTGGACGGTAGGGAGATTCACTTACAGAGCTAAAGCCTCTTCCGTAATCTTCTTGATATCAATGGATGAAGGCGTTTCTTCCTTGACCATATCGGGCAGGATATTTTCCAAAAAATACTCAACGCAGTGTAATTGAATATTCTTGATTTTTACAAGTGCATTACGGTACATGACTATAAATTCTTTTTCCGTATTTCCCCGCTGAAGTTCTGCAAATGCTTCGTATACCTGATCCATCTTGTCCGCAACTTCAAGGATTAAACCTTCTACAGAATCATCTTTACCTTCCCTTAGCTGTTTGCGAAAAATAGCCTTAAAATCCTCGGGAATATTCTCTTCAATAAAATACTCAATCATACCCTCTTCGACCTGTTGGATTAATAATCGTAGTTCCTTAGAGGAGTGCTTAACTGGCGTTTTGATGTCTCCAATAAAAATCTCCCCGTAATCGTGACTGCTCGTAATCTCGTATAGCTTTTTCCAGTCAATACGGACACCATTTCTCTCTTCAATATCAGCCAGCGTTTTGGCGTATTGTACGACTTTCCAAGAATGTGCCGATACGCTGTGTTCCTCGAATTTAAACTTACCCGGACAACGGATGATTCTTTCCAGCTCATTTAGCGACCGAAAATACGTGTGAATCCCCATCATTGCATCCATCCTTTAATATATATATGAGATAGTCAATCTAAATCCCACTATAAACCTCAACTATTAACAGCAGATTATCGCAATATCAAGTGGAATTCACACATGTAGCATATACACAATTTTTGCTATACACTTTATAAAAGAGGAATTTGCAAAATCCTGAAAAAAATATAAAGTGGTGAATTCGTTGTTCAAAATCTTATTAATTGAAGATGATGAAACTTTGTTCCATGAAATGAAGGATCGGTTAACTCAATGGAACTATGATGTGTATGGCATCCAGGACTTTAATAAAGTCATTCAGGAATTCACAACGATAAAGCCTGATCTGGTCGTGATAGATATTCAATTGCCGAAATTTGATGGGTTTCATTGGTGTCGAATGATTCGATCCCACTCTAACGTCCCCATCCTCTTCTTATCTTCACGGGATCATCCTACGGATATGGTGATGTCGATGCAGCTTGGAGCGGATGATTTTATCCAAAAACCGTTTCATTTTGATGTACTCATTGCCAAATTACAGGCGACACTCCGCCGCGTATATAATTACAATACAGAACCTGTCTCCCTTAAAACATGGTGTGGCGCAACGGTCGACTATGAAAAAAATGTAGTAGCCAATGAGACTGGCTCCATCGAATTAACCAAGAACGAGATTTTTATTTTGAAGCTGCTGATCGAACAAAAAAATAAAATTGTTGCACGTGAGGAATTAATTAAAAGCCTCTGGGATGATGAACGTTTTGTCAGCGACAATACCCTGACCGTCAACTTGAACCGCCTGCGCAAAAAATTGGACGAGCTGGATTTGGGCCGTTTCATTGAAACGAAAGTCGGGCAAGGCTACATGGCTACAGAAGAGGCACCTGCCTATGATTAAAAAATACCTTATAGAGAGGCGGAGCTGGATTCTACTGTTTGTGTGTCAGCAATTCCTGATCCTGTTCATTGCTTATGTGGATGCAGCAATTCCGTTAATGCCGATTCTTTATATCGTCTTCTTATCTATGATGATTTTCTTGGTTTTTTTAATCATTCGTTATCCCAAGGAAACCAAGTTCTATACCACACTAGAAAAATGGGAGAGTTCTCTTGAACTAACGGGTATAGGCGAACCGGAGAGTCCGTTTGAGCAAATCATTGAACAAAAAATCACGGGCCAGAACGAACGGTTACAACAGATCATCTCGCAAAATCAATTGACACTTGAACATGAAAAAGATGAACTATTATCCTGGATTCATGAGGTAAAAACACCTTTGACCACCATGCATTTGATGATTGAGCGGTTGGACGACAAGTCCCTAAAAGCTCAGTTAACCTATGAATGGCTACGAATTCACTTACTGCTGGATCAGCAGCTCCATCACAAACGAATATCTTTTATTGAAAATGATCTGTATGTCGAGCAAGTGGATTTAAAATCTCTGGTTTTTAAAGAGATCAAAGCATTACAGTCATGGTGCATCCAAAAGGGGATCGGTTTTGACATCCAACTTGAGCACATGGAAGTGCTGAGTGATGCCAAATGGCTGGCTTTTATCATCAGACAGCTCTTAACCAATGCCATCAAATATAGCGATGCCAGTGATATTATCATTCACAGCTATGAACAAAGGGATCGAATACAGCTTGAGGTTCAAGACTTTGGACGCGGTATTGATCCGAAGGATATACCGCGTATCTTCGAGAAAGGTTTTACCTCCACAACCCAACATTCTGATCACACTTCAACGGGTATGGGGTTATATTTAACGAAAAAGGCAGCACAAACCTTGCTCATACATATAGATGTGCACTCCAAACCGAACGTAGGTACAACCTTCACTTTAATTTTTCCCAAACGAAATGATTTCGTGAGTGTGGTAAGCATGTGACAGAGATGTCACATGCTTTTATGTATTGTTCGCCCAATCAAAGGAAAAACATCGGCTCTATTTTTATAATAAGGCTACAAGAACAATAAGGAGTGCATCGAAGTGAACATTTTAGAAGCTCATAAAATCCGTAAAAGCTACGGTAATAAGTTCAATATGCAGGAGGTTTTGAAGGGAATAGATATCCTTATTGAAGAAGGGGAATTTGTCAGTATTATGGGAGCCTCCGGTTCAGGTAAAACCACATTGCTGAATGTTCTTTCCTCTATTGATAAAGTGAGCCAAGGTTCCATTAGAATCAATGATATCGAAATGACGAAAATGAAAGAAAAGCAACTGGCTGAATTTCGAAAAGAGCATTTAGGCTTTATTTTTCAGGAGTATAATCTGCTGGATACGCTAACGGTGAAGGAGAACATCCTCTTACCGTTATCCATCACCAAAACGCCTAAGAAAGAAGCCAACCGAAGATTTCAGGAAGTGGCTACAGAATTGGGGATTTATGAGTTGAAAGATAAGTATCCCAATGAAATTTCGGGTGGACAGAAACAGCGTACATCAGCGGCCAGAGCGTTTATTCATGAGCCCAGTATTATTTTTGCCGATGAACCTACGGGTGCACTGGATTCCAAGTCGGCTTCCGATTTATTAAACAAGCTGGGCCAGTTGAACCAAAAACGCAAAGCAACCATTATTATGGTCACGCATGATCCTGTCGCTGCCAGCCATTGCAGTCGGGTTATTTTTATTAAGGATGGGCAAATGTATACGCAGCTTCACAAAGGCGAGCAGGAAAGACAAAGCTTCTTCCAGGATATCATGAAAACCCAAGGGGTCTTAGGCGGGGTCCAATATGAACATTAATCTGCTCATTCTAAAAAATTTGAAAAAAAACCTGAAAAATTATTACCTTTATGTTTTTGCCCTCATTTTCAGTGTTGCACTCTATTTCGCTTTTGTCACACTACAGTACGATCCCTCCATGGACGAAGTGAAGGGGTCTGTTAAAGGTGCAGCTTCCATACGGACAGCTTCCATTTTACTGGTCGCTATTGTCTGCATTTTTCTTATGTATGCCAATAATATTTTTATAAAAAGACGAAGCAAAGAAATTGGCCTATTTCAATTGATCGGAATGACTAAAAGTAAAATTTTTCGCATCCTGAGTGCTGAAAACCTAATTTTATACTTTAGTTCCCTCTTCATTGGGATTGGGGTTGGATTCTCCTTTTCCAAATTAGTGATTATGATTTTATTTAAGACGACGGGCGTCGAAGCCATTGCCACTCTATATTTCTCTAACCAAGCACTGACTCAAACACTCATCGTTTTTGTTGTCATCTACCTGCTGATCATGCTCATGAATTATTCTTTTATCAAAAGACAAAGTATTTTGTCCTTGTTCAGAGTGACCTCAACCACCGAAGGGAAAATCAAGAAAATATCGATCTTTGAGATGATCATCGGGATCATTGGCATCTCTCTCATCGCTTTAGGTTACTATGTTTCCTCCAAATTATTTGGTGGAGACTTTACATCCATAAATGAATTGTTTATGGCTATGGTGTTTATTTTGGGCTCTGTCATCATCGGAACACTCCTTTTTTACAAAGGATCTATCCGCTTTATTTCCAATATCATCAGAAAGAGTAAAGGCGGATATTTAAACATCCATGAGGTGCTGTCCCTCTCGTCCATTATGTTCCGCATGAAGTCCAATGCTTTGTTGTTGACCATTATTACGACAGTATCGGCACTTGCCATCGGTTTACTATCCTTAAGCTATATCGCCTATTATTCTGCGGATCAAGCAGCTGAGGACAATGTACCTTCCCATTTTGCCATGACGAATGTACCGGATGCGGAGAAATTCAAAGCGTTACTTCATGAGCATGATATAAAGTATCGTGAAAAGAAAATTGAAGTGATTCAAGTCAGTGTGAAGACAGCGCAAATTATGGAGACTCCTATGGAACAATTAAATGATGGTACGGATTCCATGACACTGCCTGTCGTAAGCGACCAATCTGTGGAGGGTACGGATGTAACTCCAGGCCAAACGGTTTTAACGGGCTATAATGATATGTTACAGAAATTCATGTCCTTGAAAGACTTTGGCCCCTTGGATTTGAAGGGGAAAACAGAAGTCATACCTCAACAATATGTGGGTCTAAAAAAGGATTATGTCATTCCCTACTATTTTGCAGCCGGGGGAGTACCCACTGTCATTGTAGACGAAACCATCTTTGAGCGGTTAAAGAAAGATGTAAATCCTGAGATTCAAAAGAAATCATCCTTATATATTGGAATTGATATGATAAATGCAGAACAGATTGAAGAAGCCAATCGTCTCTTTGCAGCTGCGAATTTTAATGATCAACAAACATCCCGCCTTGAAATGAGCAGCAATCAGAAGCGGAACATGGGAGTGATCATGTTTGTAGTTGGCTTTTTGGGACTCACCTTTCTCATTACATCAGGCTGTATCCTTTACTTTAAGCAAATGGATGAGAGCGAAGATGAAAAAGCCAATTATACGGTGTTAAGAAAGTTAGGGTTCACCCAAAGTGACCTGCTTCGAGGTATTAAAATAAAACAACTCTTTAACTTCGGCATTCCATTAGTGATTGGCCTATCACACAGCTATTTCGCCGTTCAATCCGGCTGGTTCTTGTTTGGAACCGAAATTTGGATGCCTATGATTATCGTTATGGTGCTGTACACCGCCTTATATTCCATTTTCGGGATACTATCCATACTGTATTATAAAAAGGTCATTAAATCAGCATTATAATCGGCAAAAAGCAAAAAAGCCCCAGGCGAAAGTGCTGGGGCTTTTCCAAATATTTGAGCATTTTCGTTCCTACATGTACAATAAAATAACTATCATCGTAACCCCAAAGGGGGAGAGCTTATTTTATTATTAATCATCAATGGCATCGGCATCGTGGCCAATATCATACTCGGTTCCTTTATAGGCGCAGCTATTTTTATGGGAATCGTTTTTTTCCTGATTGGCTTGCCTGAGTTTAAAAAATCGCCGAAACTTACGAAAAAGGCTAAAAAAGATATCGCCTATATTATGTCCACATTGTTAACCCTTGTTGTATTCATGGTTATCGTTTTCTGGAATATCCGTGCCTCAGGTGATTTGATGCTAGCAGGTCCGCTAACACCGCAAATGAAGTTTCACTGGGGACAAAAGGTGTTGATGCTAGGGTTACTGGAGGGCTTATGGTCTGTCATCACCCTAAAATGGCTATTACCCATCTTTTTTGATCCGCTGGATCTCAGTAAGAAGCAAATCCTCGTTCTAGTGAGCGGGATTGTATTTAGTGTGGGTTCAGGAATTTATGCCATACTTGGAGCTAGTTAATGGTTCGCCTCTACAGAGGCTCGTGTGAATGCTTAACGCAAAGGTTCAAAACCCTCTGCTTGCTTAAGAATCCGCTCAATTTCCGCGCATGTCTCCGGTTGCAGCGTCACTTCGACTGCTTTTACATTTTCCTCAATTTGTGCCGGTTTAGTAGCCCCAATAAGTGCAGCGCTGATACCCGGTTCTCTCAGAATCCAAGCAAGCGCGAGCTGTGACAGGGTAACACCCAAATTCTTCGCCAGCTTATCCAGCTCCTGGACACAGTTCAGAACGGTATCGTTCATGTAACTGCTGATGACATTATTGACAGAGGCATCAGCCCCGCGGCTACCCGTCGGTAAAGGTTGTCCAGGCTTGTATTTCCCCGTGAGGACCCCTTGGGCCAGAGGCGAAAATACAATTTGGCCGATGCCTACCTGCCCGGATACCGGAAGTACCTCATGCTCGATGTAACGTTCGAACATATTATAGATCGGCTGATTGGCAATCAGCGGGCGCAGATTCAGCCTTTTTCCAATCCCATAAGCATCCATGAGCTGGGCAGCACTCCATTCGCTGACAGCAGCGTACAGAATCTTACCCTGAGCCTGAAGGTCATCGAGCGCTCGCAGCGTCTCTTCCAAAGGAGTGTCCGGATCATAACGATGACAAAAGTACATGTCGATATAATCCGTACCCAGACGCTTCAGACTCGCTTCACATTGCTCCATAATGTGCTTGCGTGACAGTCCCCTGTCATTGGGACCGGAATCCATAGGGAAGTACACCTTAGTAGATAATACATAGCTATCTCTTCGATAAGACTTCAAGGCAGCTCCCATAGCCTTTTCGCCTTCTCCCCGGTTATACGCGTTCGCGGTATCAAAGAAATTAATCCCGAGTTCAAAGGCTTTGGCAATACAGGTATGAGTTGCTTCCTGCTCGGCGGCTGTACCGTACGTCAACCAGCTCCCCAAGCCGATTTCACTAATTTTAAGACCACTGTTGCCTACATTTCTATATTTCATATCTACTCCTTCTTTCATAAGAGAATTATATTTTTATATTTTAACATGTAAACCCTTTCATTAAAATCATTGATAAAGGATTCATGGAGTTACATGAAGGATATCTACCACCCTGACTGTTAGGGTGGTAGATGCTTTAGTTTCACAATTTCAAATCATGTCTACTTGCTTCCTACAGGAAAAAGCGCATCATATGCAGGACAAGGCAGTTTGTCGAGAAACTCCTGAAGCTGCTTCGGTTTATTTTTGTAAATATCCTTTAAGGATGTTCCATCATAAATATTGCCGATGACCACAGGATGGCATAGCTCACAGATCAGAATGTCCCCGTTCCCGTGCAGATGGAGCTGTTTTTTACCATCAACACAATTGGAAAAATACACACCCGGCTGTTCCTTGAAACCCAGTGCTTCTGCGAAACGGTCCATACAGGTGAAATACAATACAGTATCATCTTTTTTATGTGCAATCAGGTCATGAACGGAACGGACGAGCGCTTCCTTGGTGGAAATAGCGTTCCAGTTGGTATGATCCATCACAATGCTGTTTTGGATTTCATGGATGCGCACACCGAGATCATATACCATTTCGCTAATAGCTGGCATGTTGTTTTGTGTCTCCGCAAACAGCAACGTCTCCAACACCGTTTCCAGCTTGGTCTCGGTACATAACCGGATATTTTGAACAATTTTCTCATACATGCGAGGATGAACATGATAATATGCTGCATATTTATCAGCATCCGTGAAGTTGAAGGAGATATGAATGTTGGAAAGACCTGCATCACGCAGTTTCTCAATTCGTTCAGGGCTGAGCAAGCTGGCATTGGTGTTGAGCTGGGTAGCGATTCCTTTGCTCGAACAGTGAGCCACAATGCCCAGACAATCCTCATACTTCAGGGTCACTTCTCCCCCGGACAGTCGCACACGTTTTAACGTTGGAATGTCATCAATAATATCAATGACCTCTTTGCTGCTAATGCATTGCCCATCGTTCCGCTGATATGCGCAGCAGTAATCACACTTGAAGTTGCAATTAGAGGTGACCCCGACTTCCAGTCCCTCCAGCTCGTAGATGCCCGGCTTTTCCAGTTCAAGTGCTTTATATTTGTTCTCTATACTCACTTTCTCATGATCCTCCCGATCTCAGGCTTGTGTCTTGAATTCCCCTGAAATTATACAGAATAGGAGCGGTTTGTAGATATGACATTGGTAACGGCGAAAATGGAATTCTAAAATTTGAATTAAACAAAAAGAAACCTGCATCTAAAAAGGTAGGTTTCTCGACAGTCTTAAAGCCTTAAATATATGTTTTAAAAAGTTATAGTTACACTTGCTTAGCTACATCAGAGATATGCTTGGATATATCCGTGACATTTTGCAGACTAAAATCAAGACTTTTCGCCAAATATTTATTAAAAAAGTCAGGGACAATTCCGGTCATATGATAAAAGAAGGATACTTCTGTTTTCCAATCATTCTCAACCATTTGATGGATGTTTACGAGGCCCTTTTTAGAAACAAGGTCGATGATTGTCTTGATTTTTGTTGGTTTCTGAATTGTAATTAATTCATCGAGTGGTTCAATTTTCAAATAACCTTTTCGATGTAAAGCTGCATAGAAGTTCCGATGATCTTTTGGTTTAAGATTTCCCAAATGGGCCGCCCTGTATCCCAACACTTGCAGCGAAGTCTTCCATTTCTTTTTCAAATCCAAGTAATTATCTGGATTTGTGATATGAACCACATTTTTCATATCAAGTGTAAATTCGTCTTCAGGTAATAAGAATGCTCCCGCAAACATATTTGCTTCATTTTCAATAATTTTGTGTTCTTTTCGATCTAGATTGGCAAATTCAAGGCGATAATGAAGCAATAGATGTCCCAGTTCATGTGCTATATCAAAGTTTCTCCGAACGGCTGATCGTTTCATATTCCCTAATATGATATAAGGCCGATCGTTTCGAGTCCAGAGACTATAAGCATCAATCTCGTCGCCCATTGCCTTCTCAAAGGCGAATACTCCACTTTTTTCAACTAGAAACATAAGATCGTCGTTTGTATCTTGCGCTAGTCCCAGTCTTTTTCGTGCCAAATGAGCAACTTTATCAATTTGAGTGGATCTATCGTCATCTGAATGGTTTAGATATTCGATAACTTCATCCCTTAAGCTGATAATTTTGAGGGTAGGGAGGCTAACTCTGGCTGTGATATAGTTAATAAAAGCATCTAAATATTCAACATGCTTCGCTTCCGCCTGCGTCTTCGAGATAACATTCAAAACTTTTGAACGATAAGCGATGTTCATTACGTTTACGTTGGCAGGTGTCATATTCCGTGCAAGCATGTCTTTAGTATAGAAGTATTTACTTTTCACGTTAAAAATCCGCTTTAACTCATTCACGATTTGCATTTTAGGAGATGTATACGCATTCTCGTACTGCCAGACTGCTTGTTCTGTAACACCTAACATTTCGGAGAGCTGTTTTCTTGAATATCCATGCATGATCCGTAGATTGGTCAAATTTTCACCTATGAACATGCTGCTCCCTCCTTATTGGACTAACCCGTCTTGTTTGTCTAGTTGTGTTGCTCTTCTTCCAGGATCCCAATATCGAAAGCTGCTGGGTCCATAATATCTTCACTCATCTCTGGCGCGACTACTTCGCGATCTTCCTCCGTTAAATCAGCTCCAGAAATAAGACTTGAGAGGTCTTCTATCAGGTAAGCAATATTATCCTCAGGATTAGGCAAATAATGCATTATTTCAGATATCTGATATGCCTCATCAAGTGCATATGTAAGTATATGGAACTCATTGTAGGATGATTTAAAGCTTTCGAGTTCATCTTTTACCTGACTCTCTAAAATTAGAAAAGAAAGTTGTTCAGGTACCCCCCTTATCTTCGAGGATTGCTGAGTAGGAGAAAACAATAAATCTTTGTTAATTTTTGAAAGTTCATGAAGATAGGTACGGCGTGGACCTTTCCCTCCGTAATTACTAGGTAGCTTTGCCTGTGAAAAACATTTCTCATTGAAATAGGCCGCGTTCTTAATAAGAAAAAGAATTTTAGAGTCTCCATGGATAAATTGGAGATAGTCCCACGTTAATCCAGCTTTCGATTTTTTATATGTAAAACCGTAATCAACGCATTCTTCTGCGATCTTACTTTCGATAAAGTTACCCTTGGTCCAGGCAAATGCTGAACTGATCTTCATTTTTGCTTTTCGATCTTTACGATGCTCAATATAATCGCGATATCCATCTACGATAGCATCAACAATCATTTTGTTGTGTTCGGAATTAAATTTGAATTTATCCATATCCATCGCTCCGATTCATAGGTATGAAGAATACCTATATTTTAATCGAAATTCGGACTTAAGGAAATGATTTTTTTTGTTTTTTTTAAAGTCGGACTGTATATTGAATAAAATCTTTATAGTCATTTAGGTTTTAAAACGATGTTGCCTTTAAATTATTCTCATTCCTCCCGCAGATCATCCGTCTGTTGACGAGAGATGGGCACACTAACGCTGGTTAGTTAGCAACAAGATTTTTTTAATTACCACATGTTTACAACTTATTCTCTGTAATTGTGATCAATATGTGAACCATGCATAGTTTTCATTTCCAAATCCATACTGAATATATTTGTTGGTAATGGAGGCGGGAATTGTGGATAAAAGAATGAATCTGCTTATGTTCAGCGGCGATTATGATAAGGCAATGGCTGGACTGATTCTGGCAAATACAGCGCGGGAATTGGATGTGGATGTGACGATGTTTTTTGCGTTCTGGGGATTATCACTGGTTCGTGATCCCGAGAAGATGACGCTTGAGGATAAGACGATTTACGAGAAACTCATGGACTTGATGACGCCCAAAGGGCCTGAATCCTTACCGCTGTCCCATATGAATTTTAGTGGTCTGGGAAAACTGATGCTAACGGAAATGTTGGAAGACAATGAAGCCCCAAAGCTGATCCACTTCCTAAAAGGTGCCCGGAAGAAAAACGTCAAATTTTATGCCTGTAAGCTATCGGTGGATATTATGGGTTTTAAACCGGAAGAATTTATACCTGAACTGGAAATTATCGAGGCCAAAACGTATCTAAAAGATGCGCTCGAATCCGATATGCAGTTGTTTATATAGGATAGACTTGCGCCTTATCCGGCTGTTGGATGAGGCTTTTATTGTGACTAAATGATGACACTCGCCTATTTTTTTTAACCCATTCGGACCTACTTACGTACCCTAAGAAGACAGAACGACTTGGGAGGCGCCGTATGCTCATGGCTCGAATTGGAAGCAGTAATTGTAGGTATCAGCCTTCTAACGAGGCTTATTTCCAAAGGTATCGCGAAAGTACAATCGGATATCACCAGACCTTTGAATCTCCATATGGGCAAAAAAAGCTGATTTATGCGGATTGGGCAGCCAGTGGCCGTCTGTATGGACCCATCGAGTCGAAAATAGCTCATGAATTAGGCCCTTTTGTGGCGAATACGCATACGGAGTCTAATTTGACAGGAACTCTGATGACCCAAGCCTATGAAGAAGCGAAACAAATCATTAAGAGCCACGTTCATGCCAATGAACGTGATATCATCCTGTTCGCCGGGTCAGGTATGACAGGTGCAGTGAACAAGCTTCAGCGACTGTTAGGATTGAAAATACATGAAAAATTAAAGCCCCTCTACCCCATCGCCAAAAAAGAGCGCCCCGTTATTTTCGTTACACATATGGAGCATCATTCCAATCATATTTCCTGGGCAGAAACCGTTGGAGACGTTGTATGTCTTCCTCCGGGTCCCGGCGGGATTGTCGATCCAACTCATCTCGAACGACTGCTGCTTCAATTCCGGCATCGCCCTATCAAAATCGGCGCCTTTACCGCCTGCTCTAATGTTACAGGGTTCGAAGTACCGATTTACCAGCTATCTCGCAAAATGCACGAACATGGCGGCGTTTGTTTCATTGATTTTTCAGCAAGCGCACCTTATGCCGAGATTAACATGCACCCCACAGATCCTCTCGAGAAACTGGACGGGATTGTATTTTCACCCCACAAATTTCTTGGGGGTCCCGGTACAAGCGGCGTTTTAATTATGGATTCGAGACTATGCCTTAGTTGTGCTCCGGATCAGCCCGGAGGGGGTACAGTTAGCTGGACCAATCCTTGGGGTGGATACGAGTATAAGGATAATACTGAAGCCCGTGAGGATGGAGGAACCCCTGCCTTTCTACAGGCCGTTCGAACGGCGCTCTGCATTCGGCTGAAAGAACAAATGGGATACAACCGCATGTTGGAGCGAAAAAAGGAACTGACATCATTATTACTAAAAAGCTTGAGTACCATACCAGGACTACACATTTTAGGAGGAAGCAGCCAAGAACGAATGGGAATCGTTTCTTTCGTTGTCGGTCCTATTCACTATAACCTGATCGTAAAACTATTGAATGATCGGTTTGGCATTCAGGTCCGGGGCGGCTGCTCTTGTGCAGGCCCCTACGGACATTATTTGCTGGGCATTGACCCACAAACATCCAAACAAATGACAGACCTGATCCATGCGGGAGACTTATCTCGAAAACCGGGCTGGGTGCGTCTGTCGCTCCATCCCATGATGACGAATCAGGAAGTCTCCTATATCGCCTCTTCCATACGGGCAATCGTGGAAAACATCGTGACCTGGCAAAAAGATTATACCTATCAACCAGAATCAAACGAATGGAGATCTATAAATGAACATAACAAAATAGACATCAGCAAATGGTTCAATTTTAGCGATTAAGAGACTCGTGTCCGTTCCCTTCTTTCAAAACTCTCATAGAATACTCTGTAGGATTACTATATGAGGAAAGAAGTGACGACAAATGGGTCTCAATTTTCGCAACAGTACCAATGCGGCTATCTTTGTGGTCTTTGCCTATCCGGACTTCAGCTGTACTCCTGTTAACTATTCTAAAGCAGGCTGGTACCGTGTTAACCCTGGACAGACTATTCAGGTTTGGAGCGGCTTCGCAGGAGGGAATACGTTCTTTTATTACGCTGAAGATGATTTTGGACGCGAATGGCGGGGTTCATATTTCACTCAAGTTCCTGAGAATGCCTTCAATTGGTGCTGGGATACAGGCTGTACCACTTGTAGAAGCGTGGGACTGCGGAGAATCGCAGTTAGTCCGTTCGTCTTGGACTACACCATCAACTTTGTAACGAGCAGCAGTCAAAGAAAACCTGCATCATCCACACTCCGCATGACATTGCCTTCCAAGGCAATCCAAGAGAAACCTATCCTGCGCAGAGTCCCTGCTAAACCTAAGAGACTAAAACAAGGTAAAACCCTGTTGCAAAAGCGCATCACGCATAAAAAACGGACAAAATAAAAAATGATCTGATCAGCTCATATATAGATTATTTTAGAGTTAAGAAAGGAGCGGCCATATCGCTCATGGTCTGCCCCTTTCTCCTTTGTCTACTGAGATCAATCCACCTATTTACTCTCGGATTCCCACTTGGATATCTCTTCACGAACCCGTGGTGCTACCTCTGTTCCCAATAGCTCAATAGCTCTCATGACATCGTCATGCGGCATCGTACCGACGGGCACGTGCAACAGAAAACGTGTAATGCCTACCTGTTTACGGAGATGAATGATTTTCTTGGCAACCGTGTCTGAATCACCTACATATAACGCTCCTTCAAAGCTGCGTGCGGCATCGAAGCTGGAGCGAGTGTAAGGGCCCCAACCGCGTTCACGCCCAAGCACATTCATGCTCTGCTGAGTGGAAGGGAAGAACTTATCCGCTGCCAGCTCAGTAGTCTCTGCGATAAAACCATGTGAGTGTGATGCAACCGGAAGCAGCGATGCATCATGACCGGCATGCCTCGCGGCTTTTTTATATAGTTCCACCAACGGGGCAAACTGTACAGGGCTACCCCCGATAATCGCCAGAACCAATGGCAAACCGAGCAATCCTGCACGAACCACAGATTCCTGATTCCCCCCACTCCCAATCCATACGGGCAACGGATTTTGAACTGGACGCGGATACACGCCCAAATTGTGAATTGCAGGCCGATGTCCGCCCTTCCAGGTGACTTTCTCGGATTCTCGGATTTTCAATAACAGCTCCAGTTTTTCATCAAATAACTCATCGTAGTTATCCAAATCATACCCAAATAACGGGAACGATTCGATAAAAGAGCCCCGGCCTGCCATAATCTCAGCTCGTCCATTCGAAATGCCGTCCAGTGTAGCAAAATCCTGAAACACACGTACGGGATCATCCGATGAAAGTACCGTAACTGCACTGGTTAATCGAATCCGCTGGGTCTGTGCAGCAGCAGCAGCGAGGATAACAGCAGGTGCAGATGCCGCATAATCTTTACGATGATGCTCCCCGACGCCGTACACATCCAGCCCTACCTGATCTGCAAGCACAATCTCCTCGACCACTTCACGTATTCGTTGTGCGTGACTGATAACCTCCCCCGTTTGGGGATCCGGCGTTGTTTCTACAAACGTGCTTATCCCTATCTCCACTTGCTCTACCCCCTATTTTCATGTTTCATTCTCATTCGGCTGCTTTCGAAGCCAATCATTTTAAAAACCGATATCTTTATATTGAACTTTTTTCGCATCTTTTTCAAGCTCTCCTTTTCTGAGTCTGAAAATCAGCCAAGGGAAGTGTCAAGATTCGCCGCAGGAAAAGAAGTCTCTTTGTCGAATATTGTATGGAACAAAGAAGTTTCCCATCCCCACACCATGAATACAACAAGGAGGCACTTACATTTATGGCTTTTGTTATTAATAATTTAAAGGATAACAGCAATGTTGCTATCACTGACCAATTAGGCGGATTTACGGTACTGGAATACATAACAGATTTGAGCTGCACCTCGGTTGCGGCTGCGCAAGACAATTACTATATGAGCAAAAGTAACATGCGCCGCAAGCAACTCATGATCGAAATCAACAATAGTGAGATTATGATGAAGGCGGGAGCCATGCAATATACTGTGGGTAGCATGGAAATGACTACCGGTGTAAAAGGCGTGGGAGGCTTAATGCGAAACTTGGTGTCCGGCGCTGTAACAGGGACAGGTGCCATTAAACCGCACTATAAAGGCACGGGTACCATTATGCTGGAGCCTACCTACCAATATATTTGGCTTATTGATGTCGACAATGATGATATTGCCATCGAAGACGGCTTGTTTTTGGCTTGTGACACGACGCTGGACATATCCGTCGTTGCACGTAGTAATCTTTCCTCTGCCGCACTGGGTGGAGAAGGGTTATTTAATTTAAGCGCCCGCGGAAAAGGAGTTCTGGCACTTCAAGCGCCAATCCCTTCCGAGGAAGCGGTCGTTATAGAATTGCAAAATGATGTGCTGAAGGTGGATGGTAACTTTGCCCTCATGTGGTCCAATACCTTACAGTTCACCGTCGAAAAATCTGGAAAAACCAAAATGGGCTCGGCTGCTTCCGGCGAAGGGCTGGTAAATGTGTACAGGGGAACAGGCACCGTATGGTTAGCGCCCTTATAAACAAAAAAAGGAGAAGCCCTCGGCTTCTCCTTTCTTACATTTTAATTCTTTTTTACAAACTCCGATTTTAGCTTCATTGCTCCAAAACCATCAATTTTGCAGTCAATATCGTGATCGCCATCCACCAGACGGATGTTTTTTACTTTGGTGCCGATTTTTAAGACGGATGAGCTTCCCTTCACTTTAAGGTCTTTAATGACAGTTACAGAGTCACCATCCTGCAGAATGTTACCATTCGCATCTTTGACGATCTTAATGTCTTCACTGCTTACCGCTTCTGACTCGGTAGACCACTCATGAGCGCATTCCGGACAAATGAAAAGACTGCGATCCTCATAAGTGTACTCTGAATTACATTCAGGACAATTTGGTAAATTAGACATGGTATTATGTACTCCATTCATTTTCAAATTCTACTGCTGTGCTAAGCTTCCCTGGATAGACCAAGCTTGCTCCAAGTCTTCCTTGGAGTTCCCTACAAGTATATTGGATAATCCGTCACGATTCCACTCATGGATGAAACTAATCTGAGTATTGTTGCACCTCATATGTAAGCGTTCTGTCTGCTGAAAATGTCCATAGGTGAACATATAACTAAAAACGGATGTTGCCTAGGTAGGCAGCATCCGTTTTACGGCACGTTTATTATGCTTGGATTTGCTTGATTAGTTCACTAATTCCTTGGCTAAGCGGTGTAAGGGAGCGTTTCAACAGCTTTTCAAAATCGCTGCTTACGACATCCAAGGCTCCTTCACGAATCGCTTGTTGAATACCGACCACAATAGGGATTGCACCTTCCGGGACTCCCGCACCGAGCATAACCTCGGCATACGTAGCATCATCCACCTGCTGTACAGGAACATCTTTGCCTAGAACCTCAGCCAGTATCGCTGCAAACTCTTCTTGGGTAATCGGCTTACCGGAGAGCTCATATATTGTATTCTCATGCCCTTCGCCAGACAAAACGGTTGCAGCTGCTTGCGCATAATCTGCGCGGGTAGCCCAACCTACTTTACCGGTCCCTGCCGAGGTAAGCCAAGGAGCCCCCGCGAGTACGGATTGGATCGTGCCTGCCTCATTCTCCAGGTACCAATTATTACGCAAGAAGGAGTAAGGAATACCTGACTCGCGAATGAACTCCTCCGTGATGCGATGTACGGGTGCAAGGAATAGAGTACTGTCAGCGGCATTGGCGGCGCTAGTATAGGCGATGAAGCCTACTCCAGCACGTACAGCAGCATCAACAGCCGCTTTATGCTGACGGATTCTAGTATCATTATCCCCGTCTGCGGATATAATCAGCAATCGGTCTACTCCAGCAAACGCCTGATCCAGCGTCTCCGGTTTATCAAAGTCGCCATGACGAACATCAACGCCACGAGACCGTAAGTTCTCTGCTTTTTCTGGATTTCTTACACTAACAATAAGATCGTTTGTGGAGACAGATGTAAGCAACGTATCTACCACGATGGAACCCAATTGCCCCGTTGCTCCTGTTAATGCGATTTTCATTTGAAATCCTCCATTCAGATTGTATTTACTTTTATATAGTAACTAAAATATAACGCATGTCTAATCTAGAGTCTAAAGGTCTGCTTTTCGGGTAAGAGTTGGTACAACAAACTCTCCCCAGAGAAAGGAACATGTATATGAAAAAAGCTATGGTCATTGTAAATCCCTCTTCCGGCAAAGAGGAATCTCTCCAACATGTCAGAAACGTAGAAGAAATTCTACGTGATCAAGGATACGTTGTTACGGTTAAAGAAACGGCAAAGGAACTGGACGCCACCCGTTTTTGCGTTAATGCGTGTGAGGAAGCTTGTGACCTAGTCGTTTCCATCGGCGGGGATGGCACACTTCACGAAACCATCAACGGTTTCATTGATCAAGACCATCGCCCAAGACTGGGGATCATCCCCCTTGGGACAGTCAATGATTTTGCCCGTGCCTTGCAAATTCCGCTAAGTCCCGAGCTGGCGATCCGTATACTGACTTCTGCCCGCGTGAAAAACGTAGATATGGGCCTCTTAAACGGCCGAATGTTTGCCAATGTTGTTGCCACAGGTTCGCTTGCTGAATCACTATCAGCTGTATCATCAGACGATAAGTCCATGTTTGGCACATTTGCCTACTTCAAAGAAGGCATGAAAGAGCTTATCGGCCATCCTGCCCACTCACTTATCGTCCGCTATGATGACAAAACCTGGGAAGGTGAATCCCCACTCTTTTTGGCTGCTTTAACCAATTCAGTCGGCGGTTTCGAGAAACTGGCGCCCGATGCGGCTGTTGACGATGGTCTGCTTCACTGCTTTATTTTCAAAAACCTTAATATATTGAACACCGTGACGGCCAGCATATCCTTATTTTTAGGTAACCTGAAGGATCATAGTGATATTATTTACTTTACCGCAAAGCATGTAAGTGTCAGCTCCGCAGAACCGATCAGTACGAATGTAGATGGCGAGGAAGGGCCGTCTTTGCCTATCGACCTTGGTATTTTACCGCGTCATATTGAGGTAATTGTGCCGGAATAGGTCTAAGTTATGCGGTGCTGATCCTCAAGCTTGAGGATCATACTCGCTCAATTTCCCCTCGTAGATCAAATGGAATCGATCACTTTGCCGAAAATCGTCTGGCGTAACAAGAGCGGGCAGCTTGTTCCATATTTTTATGCCGGATCGCTGTAAAATTTCCGCAACGAATTGCGAACAAAAATAAGAATTGCTGAACTCGACTGGTTCTTTGAGTGCAATACCAATCAAACCCAGTAAGTTATACATATATTTTTGACGACTTCGGATAAATACATGTAAAACTCGCTTCATTTTTTCAACTTCACGGTCGGTTACTTGAAGCTCGTAGATAACACATGTTGTATTCGGAAATCTGCTGTATGTACCTGTCTTAATATCCTCTTTCACGAAACCACCATCCAGAGGGTTATTAGGGGTCTTTCTCCCGAAGCTGTATAACTCCGAAAGTTCCCGGTTGAAGGAAATGGAGGCGTGATTATATGGCGCTCTCGTATAGCTTTTAATGACTCTCGTAAGAAACGTTCCCGTATTCGTAAGCAAGATAAAGACGGATTGATCTGCTACCATTTACGAAATTTCCCCTTATCAAGTTTGAATTATTCCTTCATAATAACATAGGAACCCTAATGGAACCCTATTTCGTGATAAGTTGGTGAGTGGTAATGGACAGTTCGCTATTTACGTTAATCCTTATTTTTACAGCCTTATTGGTCATCCATCTGATTTACATAGTAGTAGTCAAAACACAGCCAGACAAAGACTATGCAGCTATTGGGCTTCGCATCAAGACATGGTGGGGTATGTTCTTTATCTTTTGCTTGGCAACTCTTTTCAATCCGATCGTTTCACTGCTTTCCCTGATGGCACTCACCTTTTTTGCGCTAAAAGAATACTTTTCCATGATTAGATCCAGAAAAGCTGATCGCAGATTGTTTCTATGGGCGTACTTGGCGATTCCCGTACAATTTTACTGGATTTATATCGGGTGGTACGGAATGTTTATTGTCTTTATTCCTATCTATGTATTCTTACTGCTACCGCTCCCACGATTGATCAACAAAGGAACGGTTGGATTTCTGCGCAGTGTCAGCTCGACCCAGTGGGGACTCATGCTAATGGTTTTCGGGTTGAGTCATCTGGCCTATTTTCAGTTTGCTACGCCGCAATACGGAGCGAAACTTGTACTTTTTCTAGTGGTACTAACGCAGCTCAATGATGTCGTACACTATCTTGCATCACTTTATTTCGGAAAGCGGAAAATCGTCCCGACGTCCAATCCCAATATAACTTGGGAAGGCTTTGCACTCGCTTTTCCCGTAACTATAGCGGCTTCCTATTTCATCTATCCCTATCTGACGCCGTTTGACCTGAAATTTGGAATTATTTTCGGCATGCTGATCAGCTTGAGCGGTTTCTTCGGCAGCTTAACGGTTTCCGTGCTAAAGCGGGATTTATTAATCGGCGATGATGACAAGTTCGATGCTTTGAAAAAAAGCTACTTAAGTCGGGTGGATAGCTTGACCTACACCTCGCCCGTTTTTTTTCACGTGATCCGTTATTTTTTTGACTTTATGTAGCGATTACCTCCGCAATACTCCGCTTCTCATCGGTTTCATTTTGGTTAGCCGGGGTAAGTACTACCGTACCGTAAGCAGTCCTTATCCTAGAAAACGATCTTGAGGAGGCGTTAGAAATGGCAGAGCATAATCATGCTGTGAATAAGGAAGGCGAAGTGGCCTTGAACAAGGTAGATGACGTATTAAATCGGATAGACGACAGCAAAAAGGATGACATTCTGGGCAGCTTTGATTCATTCAAAAGTTATTTGAGCGACAAGATTGAAATGGCTCAAAATATTGGTTTGAATGAAGAATTGATCGCAAAAGCAGCTGAGAAGATAGCTGGATATCTGGCAGCCAAAGAAGAACCGCGAAATCGCGAGGAGAAGCTCCTCCAGGAGCTGTGGAAAGCGGGGGACAAGGAGCAGCAGCATGCGCTTGCCCATATGCTAGTACGCGTGGCTCAAACCTCGTATGAATAGTGATGATGGAACACAATATCTTGCTATGAAAAGGGCAGCCTATCCTCACCTAAGGATAGGCTGCTTTCGCGTTTACTACCGTTGCAGTGCGTTCCTGATTCTGCGAACCCCTTCACGAATTTCATTTTCCTTTAGATGCCCATAGCCCATGAGCAGCCGGTTCCCTTCAAGCTGTGCCGCAAATACATTTTGACTATGGAGACATTTCGGCAAATCCTCTCGGAACGGGAACTGAAACTCTGCTACCAAATGTAAACCCGCCGATCGGCCACACACCCGATATTGCCCTGTAAAATGCTGCTCAAGGCTATCAAGCAGGACTTGACGACGCTTGGCATACACTTTCTTCATCTTATGTACATGTTTATGAAGGAGTCGCTTCCTGATAAACCGACTCAACACAATTTGCTCCAGGCTCGCCGTCTGGTAATCCGCCAGTTGCTTTAAACGGATAAAATCAGCGACTCGTGACGAGGGAAGAACAATATAGCCGATCCTCAGCGCGGGGAATAATATTTTGCTAAACGTCCCGACATATAGCACCCGTTCTGGGTCCAGACTCTGCAAGGAGTGGACGGGCGCCCCGTCATACCGGAACTCACTGTCATAATCATCTTCGAGCAGAAGACATCCTGTCCGGGCTGCATACTGAATTAGCTCGATCCGCCTTTGGATCGGCAAGATACCCCCCAGCGGGAACTGGTGCGAGGGTGTCAGATATGCCAGTTTGGGGTGTTTCTTTTGCGGCAGATCGGCTGTTATAACTCCCGAATCATCAACAGTCATACTCCGCAGTGTGGCTCCTGTGGCCGCCAGAATGCTTTTTAAATCTTCATTTGTCGGTTCCTCTACCAGGGCTTCATCTCCAGCTGACAGTAACAGACGGGTGACAAGCTGAATCGCTTGTACTGCTCCGCTAGTGATTACAATATGTTCCGGGCTGACTTTCACTCCTCTGGTGTGACTCAAATAGTCGGCTAGCTCCCTGCGTAACTCAGGCTCTCCAGCAGGATCGCCATAACCTAGTGCCAGATCAGGAGCCTCTTTGCATACGCTCTGAAGCAAGTCAGCCCATGATTTGCGCGGAAATAATTCCAATGCAGGAAGGCCTGTCCGGAAGGAAATTACTGACATCTCATTTGAATATGCAGATTCCACTGCAGACGCAGACGCCTCGATAGGCGGTGCGGATACATAACCTGGAAGGACGGCCCCTTCGGCTACATAAGTTCCTGAACCTGAGCGCGCAATGGCTAAGCCTTCGGCTAGCAGCATTTCATAAGCTTCGAGGATAACATTCCGGGAAACGTTCAACTGTAAGGCCAGCACCCGGGTCGAAGGAAGTTTATACCCTGCATTCAGTTCTCCAGCTAAAATACGGTCCCGTATTGCTTGATATACCTGACGCAGCATCGGAACTGTCACATTCTTATCGATAGATAACCACATAGCTACCCCCCAAGCGGTACTGTCGAAAACCTCTTCAACTGGATCTACAAGTGCCCAGTTTCTATTGCTACAGTATATATCAATATCTGTACAAGAGGTGAGATAAAATGAACAAACCAACCTTTTCGACTTACATGGAGTTAGTGATCGCCACTTCCATTGTCGGCAGTTCTGTGGTAGTCGGCAAACTGGTCGTGATGCAGCTGCCTGTTTTTTTATCGCAATCTGCCAGTCTGGCTGTTGCCCTTCTGTTCTTGGTACCCATTGTATTCATCAAGAAGTATTCATTAAGGATCAGCAAACGGGATGCCTTAATCCTGTTCATTCAAGCACTGGTCGGCATGTTTCTCTTCCGTGTCCTAATGCTGTACGGGCTGGCCTACGCCTCTGCTTCCGAAAGCGGAATTTTAACTAGCTTAACCCCAGCTATTGTTGTACTTCTTTCGTATGTGCTGCTGAGAGAAAAGATTACGCTCCGCCCCGGACTAGGGATTGCCTGTTCACTGCTCGGTGTTTTGGCACTACAAGCACCTCACATATCGGCGCTCTGGTTCAATGCTCCTAACGCAACCTCGTTCATTGGCCTGCTGCTTGTTCTGTCTGCTGTGTTCGGAGAAGCGGCACTGACAGTGTTACGCAAGATGCTATCCAGCCATGTCTCTTCCCTGCTTGGAACCATGTATATAACACTCTTTTCATTCCTCATGTTCCTGGCTTGTTCCTTTGTGGAGGCCCAACAGTTCAACTTTAACCACGTTGGTGTAGGGGAGATTGGGCTAGTCTTATATTATGGTATCTTTGTCACCGCATTAGGCTACGTATTATGGTTTAGGGGTGTATCAAGAGTACCGGCTAGTACAGCAGCTGTATACACGGGTTGTATTCCCGTCAGCACACTGCTGCTGTCCTATATCATCCTCCGTGAATCCTTCTCATTTGCTCATCTGGCTGGTGCAGGCTTTGTATTTCTCGGCATCATACTTATATCACGCGGTGAACGCCGCTGACTCACGCAAAGACCTTCTCAAAAAAAAGGCTCCCGGCTGAAACTTCGGGAGCCTCTTTTCTTTATTTTAGGTTCTTATCGCATTGAATTAATGCACCTGATCCAGCAATTGATATGCTTCTTCCTTCGTAGTAACTGCCAGAAGCGCCTCTCTGAAATGATCGTCCATCAGCTTACGCGATAACATTTGCAGCACTTTCAGATGCGCATTTTCCTTGCTGTTGCGCGGTACGGCAATCATAAAGATCAGTTTTGCTTCACTTCCGTCTGCACTATTCCAGTCAACACCGCCTTGCTTGATGCCAAATACCACGCTTGGCTTCAGGACAGCTTCCGATTTGCCATGAGGAATGGCAATATTCATTCCAATGCCTGTTGATCCTTCTTCCTCTCTGGCTAATATCGCCTGTTTGAAATCACTGGCAGAGCTTACAGCTCCAGTTCTCTCAAGTGCTCCGATCATTTCATCAACCACAGCATCTCGTGTCGTTCCTTCCAGATCCAAATTAATCAGATCCATCGTTACAATATCCGTCAGTTTCTCAATGTGAATGCCTTGCGAAGACACGGCTGGCCCGTTACTTGTGACAGTTGTTGAAACTGATGACTCCGCAACGGCCGTTGTAGTAATCGCAGATTGTCCAGCTCCTGCGGTAGAATGTCCAGGCATCGCTTCCCCAGCAGCATCCGGAGTTACAGTTGCTGCAATATCTTTTTTCAGCAAGCTCACCAGGACAACCGATACGGCTACGCCGACAATAACGGCAATGAAGAACATAAGCACATGGTCCACTGCACCAAGTACAGCTACAATCGGTCCACCGTGAGCTACCTTATCACCTACATTTCCCAACATGGCGATGACAGAACCGACCATGGACCCTACCATAATACTGGGAATAACACGCAGTGGATCTTGCGCCGCGAATGGAATCGCACCTTCGGTAATCCCGAACAACCCCATCGTGAATGTTGCCTTCCCGGCCTCGCGTTCCGCAGGTGCAAATTTACGTTTGTTGATCATCGCTGCAAGTCCCATCCCAATCGGCGGAATACAAATCGCAACGGCGATTGGCCCCATAATTTCATAATTCCCTTCGCCGATCATGGCCGAACCGAATAAGAAAGCAACTTTGTTCACAGGGCCGCCCATATCAAAGGAGATCATCGCACCTAGAATCAATGCTAGTAGAATTGAACTTGTACCTTGCATACCTGCAAGCCAGCCCGTTAAAGCTTCAAACAATTGTGCGACTGGAGCACCAATCACAAAGACAAAGATTAATCCAACAATTAACGATGCCAATACAGGGATAATAATAATAGGCATGATCGGCTGTAACGCTCGCCCAACCTTCATTTTCCGAATACCCAGTGCAACATAACCCGCCAGAAAACCAGCGATAATCCCGCCGATAAATCCGGCCCCCGCCTCACTTCCATAAAAACTGCCGTTCGCAGCAATGAATCCGCCAACCATACCCGGTGCAAGCCCCGGTCTATCCGCAATACTCATTGCGATAAATCCGGCGAGGATCGGTATCATAAAGGTAAACGAAGCTGAGCCGATATCCTGAACCGTCTTCCAAAATGAACCGTCCGGTATAACCAGACCGCCTGGTGTCTTCTCACCGCCAATCGTCAACGCAATGGCAATGAGCAATCCCCCAATGACGATGAAGGGTACCATATAGGACACACCGTTCATCAAGTGTCGGTAGATGGGATTTTGTTTCGGTTTGTTCTCCTGTGAGCTACCTTCGGCAGTACGTGACTCTGCTTGGTGCACAGGTACATTCCCCTTCATCACCCGCTGGATCAATTCTTCTGGACGGCGAATGCCATCCTGTACGCCAACGACCAGCAGTTTCTTACCGACGAAGCGGTCTTTAACCACCGTTTTATCCGCTGCAATAATAATGCCATCTGCCTCACGGATATCCTGCTCGGTCAGTTGATTTTCAACTCCAATGGAGCCTTGCGTCTCGACCTTCATTTCGATGCCCAGCTTTGCTGCTGCCTTTTGCAGATTCTCAGCTGCCATATACGTATGTGCAATTCCGTTAGGACATGAGGTAATCGCTAATATCTTCATAGTCATTCCCCTTCTCTCTGTTGTTTCCGCTTACATTGATAGTATAAACGCCTATCTTGCTGTTATCGGACGAACTTTTTACCGGAACTTTCGGAAAAACGGAATTATACCGACAAAAAACAGGACTTAACTATAAGTCCTGCTCCAGAGCACAGCTTTTTGATTTTAGTTTATCCCTTCATTCTCCCTAATAATCTCATCGCATCGGTCTCCTTAGATAAGGCATGAACTAAAGCAGGTTGCTCACTGATCAGGGACAATTCCTTGAATAACTGGCGCATCTCTTCCCGCCCATCCTGTTTAACCGCAAGCAAGAACACAAGCTCTACTTTCTCGGTCCCCCAGGTAAGCGGCTGCTTCAAGGTAGCGATTACAATAGAGGACTGCCTTATCCATTCAGAACCGCCATGCGGGATAGCTATGCCTCCTCCAATCGTCGTAGCCGACATTTTCTCACGCGCCAGTACGCTGTCCACATAACCGGGCTCCACATATCCTTTGTCCTCCAGTATTTGCGCCAGCTTGGAGATCAATTGTTCCGGATGCTGCACTTCCTGCTGGGGAAAGACCAAAAAAGGTGTTGTATATTTAAAAAATACCGATTCTTCTGCTGCCCTATGTTCCGGCTCATCCAGTCGTCGGATCACTTGCTCCAGTCGACGTTCGTCCTTGGCATCCAGCAAGGGAGAGACGAGAATGTGCGGAATGTTCATCTCTGGGAGATCTACAGTGGTAATGACGAGATCCACCTCCTGGGCTGCCAGATAGTCCTGGACTTCTGCTTTGGAAAGGGTGGTCTCCACATGTACAGCCGGAAATTTACGTTCCACCTTGGTGCGCAGCAGTTGGGACATACCGATGCCCATGTGACACACGATAATGGCTCTCTGGGGATGACTCTCTTTCCGGTGCAATCGCTCCACAGAAGCCTGAAAATGCAGCGTTAAATACGCCGCTTCCTCCTCGGGGAATGATAGCCGGACCCATCTCCCCACCTCTTCCAGCGTAATAATAACTCGGTCGAACATGTAGGGGTACATCTTCTTGATCTCGGCCAGCATAGGATTGGACACGGTCAACCCATATTGAAGACGGTTCAGGGTCGTATATAAATGGACATTCAACCCTTTCAGCAACATCTTGTCCTTGGAAAAGGCAATCATATTCAGCTCGGACATCCGCCGGACTAACTGCTCAATCAACTCAGGCAAAAGCGGGTGGCTATCTGCCAGCTCACCTTGTTTTCCTGTTCTTTCCTCCTGCTGGTAACGGAACTTCCCGCTAAGCAGGTGCAGAGTTAAATACGCTGTCTCTTCCTTGGAAAAAGGCACGGCAAACAACTTTTGCAACTGCTGCAAAAAAGACATAGCCCATGTAAATTCGCGTCTCTCCTGCAAAAAGGCAATGTCCTGCTTGGAGAGGGAAATGGGTTGTCCCATCTTGGTTCGTTTGACCATTAAGAGGATATGCAGCATTAGAGCTTCGAAAGCTTCGTCAGTAAAGCTGAGCTCATTGCGTTTTTGCAATGCTTTTAATTCATGATTTATGGTTGTAATCTCGTGCGATTCAAACTGTTTGCGCATCAACTGTCCTGTTAACTCAGGACTGTCAATCAGCTGGTTCATCCGCGCCAAAGCGATGCGCTTATTTTTCTCAGAGCCTAGGATGGTCAAGCCTACGCGCTGCTTGGTAATTAAGGCCAGATCAAAGCTGTGTAGCCAGCCATCAATCTTCTCCATATCTCTACGAATTACCGTCTTGTTCACATAATACTGTGAAGCTAGATCCTGGATGGTCACAGGCTTGGCATTCATCAAGAGCCGATAGGCGAGATGCAGTACCCTTTCCTCATCCGACTCATGTTGGGCCGTACTCTCGTCCGCATACAGTCGATGGAACAATTCATTCTGATCCGCTTCACCCATCTCCAGATAAATGCCGCGTCCCGGCCTTCTCACCAGATTGGCATCAGAATGCTTGACGATATAATCTTCAATTACTTTCAGATCGTTGCGGATCGTCTTTTCAGAGCAGTCGGTCAGATCCGCCAGATCCTGCGCTAACCACAACCGGTCCGGTTCAGTTAACAACATGCGTAAAATTTCCATTTGCCTTTTATTCATTCCATTCTCCCATCTTCCAAGTTAAAGAATGTCCACGGCATTTCGAGCTATATTTTTGCTGGTTTTGTGTTGACTTTAAGTATACTCCAAGTAGTACATTTAAAGCATGGTGGCCGCCAAATTCAAGAATAATGAAAAGAGGAATCACTCATGACCATTGGAAAAACAGTTCTTATTACTGGGGCCAACAAAGGCATCGGGTATGAAACAGCCAGACAATTGGGGGGTATGGGTTATACAATCCTGATTGGCTCACGGAATGAGCAGAGCGGCCGGGAAGCGGTGGCTAAGTTGGCTAATGAGGGAGTAAAAGCCCGATTGATTTTGTTAGACGTGACGAATCACAGTACGATTGATTCCGCAGTCCAACAGATCAAACAAGAATTCGGTTCCCTTGATGTACTCATCAACAATGCCGGTATATCTTTGGGAGGAGCCACTCCTCCAAGTCAGTTTTCTTTGGACGATTTAAGAGAAACGTATGAAACAAACTTTTTCGGTTTGGTCGCCGTGACGCAAGCCATGCTGCCTTTATTGCAAGAATCTCCATGCGGTAGAATCGTTAACTTGTCGAGTGGCCTCGGTTCATTAACCTATAATAGCGATCCTGAACATGAGCATGCACAATTTAATTTGCTTGCCTACAATAGCAGCAAAGCAGCGGTTAATATGTTCACCGTCACCCTTGCCAAAGAATTCAAAGACTCACCTCTCAAAATTAATTCGGCTGACCCTGGCTTTACCGCCACTGACTTAAACGGCTTTACAGGACCGGGTTCGGTACAACAGGCTGCTGCTGTCGTTGTACGTTTAGCCGCTTTAAATAATGACGGGCCGTCAGGAGGATTTTTCGACTCGAATGGAGAAGTGCCTTGGTAATCGTTACAGTGAAGGAGTGGGGTACTTTGCAGGAAATTCCGGAGACGATAACCTCTATTCGTCAAGCTGCAGAACTAACAGGTTTAACAGAGGATACCATACGCTATTACGAGCGAATTGGCTTGCTGCCTTATGCAGAACGAAAGGCTAACGGACACAGGTTCTACAGTAGAGATCAGATTCTGGGGATTATCTTTCTAACCCGATTAAAAGCCACTGGAATGACCATAGAGGAAATGAAGCATTATCGAGAACTTTCGATGCAAGGCAACAGCACCATTCCGATTAGACACTCCTTACTTGAAAAACATAATCAGAAGATTCAACAAGAAATCTCCAGACTTATGGAGACCCAAAAAATTATTAAATATAAGCTCAGCCATTATCGCGACCTCTCTACCAATCCTGATCTTAGCGACACGAATTGTAACCCTACAACACCCAGCACCAATCCCCTTCTTTAAGGGGTTTTTTATTGCTTTATCCAAAAAGAAGGTCGATCATGTTGTACAATGATCAACCTTCTTCCTATCCATGCTCCCCTGCTTGATTCACCTACATCTATCATTACTGAGAACGATTGATATACTCTGATTTGACCAACGCGCACATGTAAAGATCATCATATTTCCCGGACGTAAATTCATATTGGGAGAGGAGCCCTTCCTGCCGAAAGCCTGCTTTTTCGAGCAAACGCAAGGATTGTGCATTCTCTGGCTCTACTAGCGCCTGAATGCGGTTCAATGAGAGGGTATTAAACCCATAGTCGATTACAGCTACAAGTACCTCCAACATTAACCCTTGGCCCCAATAGTCTCTGGACAATTCATAGCCCATTTCTGCCCGGTGATGACGTTGGTCCCAGTTATGAAACCCGCAAGAACCGATGATTTTACCTTCATTCGTTTGAAGAGCCCAGCGTATTCCCTGATCTGTCTCAAAAATCCGATCATACCAACTGATCTCATCCAGTACATCCTGTTCAGACTCAAACGGGCTCAGTCCATAAAACTTCATAACCTGCTCATCTGAAAAGTATTCCAACATGTCCTTGCTGTCCGTCGCTACCATTTTTCGTAATACGAGACGTTCGGTCGTTATAACCGGAAACTCACCTTTCACATTCTCACCTCTTGCTGCCTTGTTCGCTTTTGCCAGCTCTTCTTGCATACCCATACCTCCCGAGTCTATCGTTACTTTCTTCTTCCAATTATAGAGTAAATGAGAGGAAGGGATATTTATAATAATTTCTTTGTTTATAGAATGTTTTCCTAAACATGGATTGTAAAATGACCGTTAATATAAGGAGTGTGTTTTTAATTATTAAGAAGAGGTGTATTTTTTGGACGAACAGCACGTACCACACAACCCGCAGGAATCTTCAAGACAGATGTACATTCGGCATGGTCAAAATTATGGGGTAGATCCAAACAGGATGGCGGCGTTATCAAAAACATACGGGAACTCTACTCTGTTTAGACGGTGGGGAGCAACAGTTTTTGATTGCATATTTTTTTATCTTGGGTATATTTGTTTCTTTATTTCTGTCATTCAAATAACGGATAGATGGTTTTGGCCTTTAGCGATTGCATCCCGTTGTATTCTGCTTATTGCTTTCTTCAGCTATTATTTGCTTTTGGAAGGTTACACAGGCTATACGCTGGGTAAGTTCGTCTTTCGTATTAAGGTGGTTAACGGGGAAGGTAAGCCTCCTGGTTTTCTTAAATCACTCATTCGTACGCTGCTCAGGCTAATCGATACCAATCCGTTGCTAATGGGTGGGATACCTGCTGGTATCAGCGTGTTAGTAACTGCATCTAGACAACGAATTGGTGATTTAGCTGCAGGTACATATGTTGTAAAGGTACGGGATTTAGAGCCGATTAGCAAAAAGACAATGAAACGTTCGCTGTTTATATTTTTTACCGCCATAGTGATCTTGGGAGCCTCGTTTGTAAATGCTATTTTTATACTGGCAAATAGTTACGTGCCTCCTGAAGCTCCAGTGAGCAAGAAAGAGCAAAGCTATGTGAGTAAAGATGGACGATTTCAAATCACAGCCCCACTGGACTGGTCAACAGATCCGGACCGTGAAGGAAAAGCAGAGATTGCGATATTTAATCCGTACATTCAAAAGTCCGTTGTGGTACTATCCCACTCGAAAAAGCAATTGGGCAATATAACTCTCCAACAGTATGGTAAGAAAGCTGAAAATAACTTAACCAAAGAGTGGAACCTGTCCAGTGTAGGACCTGTCTCTAATACAACCATTCATGGATATCCTGCCCTTGAGTTCGCGATTAAAGGTAAAAAAGATGTGGATAAATATATCACCCACGTAGCGATTATAGAGACCGAAAAGGATTACTACCAGGTGCTAGGATATGCCCCAGCGTCTAAAGACGGCCGTTTAAAGAAAGAACTGCACGACATTATCTATAGCTTCCGCGAGGTTCGTCATTAGTCAGCGTGGCTGGCAATAAAAAGGATAGACACAAAAAGCAGGTGCTCCTTAGAGCCCTGTTTTTTTGCGTACAACGATTCTTCACATCTATGATAAAATGGACTGACATGCTCGGCGACCTGCCTTATCATATTGTTCAGATGCACAATAAATTGGAAACCCTTTCATAAAGGTAGTACATTAAGGTACACTATATCACGATAGATAAAGGAGGAATCCGGATTTGTTTCAGCTCTCCGAAAAACAAGCCCAAGACATCGTAGACAAAATGATGAAGGATATTCCATACAATATCAATATAATGAATGAACGAGGCATCATCATTGGCAGCGGCGAGAGTGAACGAATCGGAACCATTCACCAAGGCGCTGTTCAGGCGCTCGAAACCGGGAAAATGATTGAAGTGTGGCAGGACGGCCACTATGAGAAAAAGGGAACCAACGAACCGATTGTCATTCATCATGAGTTAGTTGGCGTGATTGGTATTTCAGGCAATCCTGATGAAGTGCGTCCTTTTTGCAATATTGTTAAAACTACAGTATCTCTCCTGATCGAACAGCGCATCTCATTGGAGCATCTGGCCTATGAAGCCAATCGCAAAAAATCTGTGCTGGAAATGTTATTGAATCATCAGGGAGCCTACACGCAAAAAATAAAAAAAGAAGCAGCTCAATATCACATTGATTTGCTTCTAAAAACTTCGGCTGTATATGTAAAGTATCTGCCTGCTGATCCAGCTCATTTAGCCGAGTTGTCCAATATATTCATGCAGCATCCCTCCTTTCGTATGGAGGAAGATTGTTATCTCGTCCTAATACAAAATCAGGAACCGACAGACAAACTGCTAGAGCCACTTGTGCGCAGCCATCCCGATGTGCTGATTACGGTCAGCAGACAAGAGCACAACATTGCGGATGTTTATATGCAAGCCAAGTCAGCTATGAATGTTTTACTGGCTTTGCGCCCGCCTGTGCAAAAAATTTCTTTTGCGGAAGTCGAATTTCTGGTCAAATTGAGTCAAACGAACCTGACGAACACGATCTATCTGGTGAGCAAGCTGGAGGATACCGTGGATTTGCTGGATACGCTGCGAAGCTTTATTAACCATAACGGCAGTGTCTCCTTTACGGCAGATGAATTAAACATTCACCGAAATACGCTGCAATACCGCCTGAAGCGCATCCATACCTTAACTGGTAAAGATCCCCGGAATCTCCTTCAGCTTTTTGAGCTTACGCACGGCTTATTGGCACTGTATCAATGAACAGCTGTTTCACGCCCCTGACCATACGCCAGAAATATCATGTATCCGCTCGCCGCACTCCCAATTTCTCAGTCAATCCGGCTTTAGCTAAGCTCGGGATTACAGGCGAGCGCTCGTATTATTCGGTTCACTTCTCGCTGAATTGAAGTACTCTTGCGATATTCTCGCACGTACGCTCTACGTTTTGCGGCCCTTCGGCCAGCAGCTTACCGAGCTCCGAGGCTCCCGGTACGATGCCGAACACCGCATCTATTCCTTCCTTGTACAACGTGTCGATCCCTTCCCCGATATAACCTGCAACCGCAATAACCTTTTTGCCAGACTGTTTGGCCGCCTGAGCTACTCCATAAGGAGTTTTACCGAATTTAGTCTGAAAATCAATACCGCCTTCCCCCGTCAAAACGATATCGGCCGTGGCAAGCTTTTGTTTTAAACCGGTGTATTCAATCACAATTTCAATGCCTTTTTGCAGCGCCGCTTGAGTGAAAATCAATAAGCCCGCACCCAATCCACCTGCTGCGCCTGCGCCTGGGAGATCGCGCACATCCTTGCCTAGTTGCTGCTTCACCACATCGGCGTAATGGGCAAGATTGGCATCCAATTGCTGCACCATCTCCGGGGTTGCCCCTTTTTGTGGCCCGAATACTTGAGAGGCCCCATGCTCTCCGCACAGCGGATTTGTCACATCACAGGCTACAATCAGTTGTACCTGCTGCAACCGGCCATCCAGTGATGAAATATCGACACTGGCCAGCTCGCCCAGACTACCGCCACCGCGCGGAAGAGTATTGCCTGTTGCATCCAGAAATCTGGCGCCCAGTGCTTCCGCCATGCCTGTACCGCCATCATTCGTCGCGCTTCCGCCAATGCCGATGATAATTTTTCGAATTCCCTGGTTCAGACATTCACGGATTAACTCCCCTGTACCGTAGGTGGTTGTCTTTAACGGGTTCTTGTTATCCTTGTTAACCAGATGGATTCCACTGGCGGATGCCATCTCGATTGCCGCCGTGGTGCCGTCTCCCAGCAAGCCGTATGCAGCAGTTACAGGTTCTCCAAGTGGTCCTGTCACCTCAATATAACGAACCTGTCCGCCTGTCGCATCCACCAGTGACTGCACCGTTCCTTCACCGCCGTCCGCCATCGGTACGTGGACGTAATTCGCTGCTGGATAGACCTTGCGCAGTCCTTTCTCCATCGCGATACACACTTCTTTAGCCGTCATGCTTTCTTTAAAAGAATCTGGTGCCAGCACAAATGTTTTCTCTCTCATCTTCTCACCCCATTGTAAATATTAAAGTAAAAATCCATACATGAGTGTCGCTACAATTGCCATCGTCCCACCCACAATAGCTTCGTAAGGAATCAATCCCATCCGTTGTTTAATGCTCATTTTCATGCTGTCTGCCGTGACGTGAAAATAGTTGCCCTGCGGCAAGGAATCAATGACTGTAGCTCCTGTATGCACCATCACAGCTGCGGCGAGCGGGGCCGTCCCCATGTTCAGAATGGCTTCCCCAAACGAGCCTGTCGCCAAAATAACTCCCGTCGAGGTGGACGCCGTGGCGGCTGCCATCAGAATACCTGCAAGCGGTGCCAAAAATGTACCGGAAACTCCCGAAGCTTCAATCAGGCCAACCACCTGTGCAGACAAGTTGGAGGCAGAGATCAGACCGGCAATCCCGCCTGCACCGATCAAAATCAGCACAGTCGCTGTCATTTTATTTAAACCGGAGGCCGAATACTTCAGGATATTGCGCCCTTGTCCCATGGCCAGCATACCCACAATCCCGGCGATCGGCAAAATGTACATCGCATCCACCTTGAAACTCGAAAGTGCTTCAATGCCGGAGATGGAACCAATCGGGTTAATCATCAGCAAAATAACAGCTACCAGCGGGGCTACAATCGCCCGTCCCAACGCTGGATATTTCGATGTATCGACATCACTGTCCATAATATCCTGGTCGGACACCTTCACACCTTTGGTTTTCAACATAGATGCCACCAATACAGTCATGATTAAACCGCATATCGCAGGAACCACGCCCGCCAACATCACGTGGCTTAAATCCAGATTAAATCCGCGCGCCGCCGCAATCGTATTAGGATTGGGAGAGATGATGTTCCCCGCTTTTCCGCCTCCAGACAAAGCCAACAGGAGCGCCAGCTTGGAAATCCCCATTTTGTTACCGACCGACAATGCAATAGGTGCCACAATCAGCACGGCAACGGGAATAAATACACCTACCGCCGTAATAATCATCGTCGCTAAGGCTAGTGCGAGTATCGCTTTACTACCGCCAAATTTCTTTACAATAGCCTGCGCAATCGTCTCCGCCGCCCCGGATTCCATCATTACGCCTGCCAATACACCTGCGGCAAGCACACGAATGACCGTCCCCATCACACTTTGCGTACCGCTTATTAACACGCTGATCGTCTGCTCCAGATTGGCTCCGCCCAATAAAGCGCCTACAATAGCTCCCAAAAATAAAGCATAAACCGGATTCAGCTTTCTTAATATCAGAATAATTGCAATAGCCAGCCCTGCCAGAGCCCCTATCCAACTGATCGTCAATCCTTCCATCTGTCTAACCCCCCGGGCAATTTTTGATTACGCTTTCATTATATCGATTGCTGTATGTGAAAAATATTGAAGAACAGACGAAATTGATTGTGCATTTGCACAAAAAAGTCCGAACAGGCTTACAAAACAAATTTAATGAATACGCTTGCAAATTTAAAATTTAAGATTATAATACCTGTATACAAGTATACTTGATTAATTGAGAAGGTGAAATGATGGTCGAATCAGAATTCCTATATCCCTCCAAATGGCTTTTAAAAGCCTCAGCTGGTGATCGCGTAACTTCCGAGCTTAGAATGCGCATTATTTCTGGCGGGATTGAAAGCGGTACCATATTATCTGAAAATAAACTAGCTGCTGATTTCACTGTAAGTCGCTCACCCATTCGTGAAGCGTTAAAAATACTGGCATCCGAAAATATCATTCGATTAGAAAGAATGGGAGCCGTTGTTATTGGTTTATCAGAAAAAGAAATAGAAGAAATTTATGATGTCCGTCTGCTCATAGAATCCTTCGTATTTGAACGTCTTGTAAAGATGGACACTGATGATTTGGCGAAGGAACTTAGTAAAATACTCGAAATGATGAAAGTCGCCATTAAATATGGTGATGCTGATGAGTTTTCATATCAAGATGTCTTATTCCATGAAACGATTATTCGTGCAGTCAATCATTCTCATATTCTGATGATTTGGAATAATCTAAAGCCTGTTATGGAAAGTCTCATTCTTTTGTCGATGCGTATGCGTTTCAAAGAAAAGTATGAAGATTTTACACGGATTATAAACAATCACGAACTTTATATTGAAGCAATCAAAGCAAAAGATAGAGACCTCATGATCAAGTCTTTACATGAAAACTTTGATGATGTTCAAGGTAAAGTAGAAGACCTATGGATGTCACAACAAATGCTATCTAAAGGAGTCGTGCAACCAAATGACTAACTATATGTTGGGTGTAGATATCGGGACCACAAGTACGAAAGCCGTTCTATTTAGCGAAAAGGGCGAAGTCATCCAACAAGAGAATATTGGATACCCGCTTTATACACCGGACATAGCGACAGCTGAACAAAATCCAGAAGAGATATTTCAGGCTGTCCTACAGGCCATTTCGAATATCATGAAATATCACTCACAAAAAAAGCTATCGTTTGTTTCATTTAGCAGTGCCATGCATAGTGTCATTGCGATGGATGAACATGACCGCCCGCTTACGTCTTGTATTACTTGGGCAGATAATCGAAGTGAAGCATGGGCACATAAAATAAAAGATGAGCTGAATGGCCATGAAGTCTATAAACGAACAGGAACACCCATTCACCCCATGTCACCCTTAACAAAAATAGCTTGGATTGTGAATGATCTTTCTGAAACCGCTGTCAGGGTTAAAAAGTATATCGGAATTAAAGAATATATTTTCAAAAAGTTCTTTGATCAATATGTAGTGGATTATTCCCTAGCTTCTGCCATGGGCATGATGAATCTAGAAAAATTAGATTGGGATGAAGAAGCATTAAAAATTGCGGGTATAACCCCTTCTCAATTATCTGAGCTCGTGCCAACAACCCAGATATTTACCAACTGTGATTCAGATTTAGCAAAAAAGATGGGGATCGATCCACAAACATCGTTTGTTATTGGAGCTAGCGATGGAGTCCTTTCTAATCTAGGTGTAAATGCGATACGAAAAGGCGAGGTTGCCGTCACAATTGGGACAAGCGGTGCCATTCGAACCATTATAGACAAGCCTCAAACAGACGAAAAGGGAAGAATATTTTGTTATGCCTTAACAGAAAAGCACTGGGTTATTGGGGGGCCGGTGAACAATGGCGGGATGGTCCTTCGCTGGATCCGTGACGAACTTGCCTCATCAGAAGTAGAAACAGCGAAAAGACTAGGAATTGATCCATATGATGTACTAACCAAGATTGCTGAACGTGTAAGACCAGGATCTGACGGATTGTTATTCCATCCATACCTGGCTGGTGAACGTGCGCCATTATGGAATCCAGATGTACGTGGCTCATTCTTCGGTTTGACGATGTCACACAAGAAAGAACATATGATTCGCGCAGCCCTAGAAGGAGTCATTTACAATTTGTACACCGTATTTTTGGCATTAACTGAATGCATGGACGGTCCCGTGACCCGAATTCAAGCTACTGGAGGCTTCGCGAGGTCAGAAGTTTGGCGGCAAATGATGTCCGATATATTCGCATCTGAAGTCGTCGTTCCAGAAAGCTACGAAAGTTCTTGTCTAGGAGCTTGTATTTTAGGCTTGTATGCCACCGGAAAAATCCAGTCCTTTGAAGTCGTCTCTGAAATGGTTGGCAGTACCAACAAACATACACCAAAAGAAGAAGCAACCAAGGAATACAGGAAATTGCTGCCGATTTTCATTAACCTATCCAGAGTATTAGAAGACGATTATACACGGATTTCCAATTATCAAAGAAGCTTAATTAAACACTAAAAAGATAAAAAGCAGGGGGTAATTACAATGCCATTAGTTATCGTAGCGATTGGAATTTTAGCATTACTCGTTTTAATCATGGGCTTCAAATTGAACACCTTTATTTCATTAATCATTGTATCGTTCGGTGTCGCTCTAGCACTTGGAATGCCATTAGAGGAAATTGTCAAAACCATCGAAGCCGGATTAGGCGGAACCCTTGGTCACTTAGCGTTAATCTTTGGACTTGGAGCGATGTTAGGTAAGTTGATCGCTGATTCTGGTGGTGCTCAACGAATTGCCATGACCCTCGTAGACAAATTTGGTGAAAAAAATATTCAATGGGCGGTCGTAGCTGCTTCATTCATTATCGGTGTAGCGCTATTTTTTGAAGTAGGATTAGTATTATTAATTCCAATCGTATTTGCCATTTCAAAACAATTAAAGGTTTCTATCTTACATCTCGGTATTCCGATGATTGCAGCTTTATCCGTAACACACGGTTTCTTACCTCCACACCCAGGGCCGACAGTTATTGCCCGTGAATATGGCGCGAACCTTGGTGAGGTTTTACTTTACGGTTTCATTATTGCCATTCCAACCGTTATCTTAGCTGGACCTGTATTTACGAAGCTTGCCAAAAAACTCGTACCTGCATCATTTACGAAAACTGGTAATATTGCCTCTTTAGGTGAACAAAAAGTATTTAAGTCCGAGGAAACTCCTGGATTTGGAATCAGTGTATTTACTGCAATGCTTCCTGTCATTTTAATGTCTATTGCTACGATTATAACTTTGCTTCAAAAAACAATGGGATTTGAAGATAATAGTTTACTAGCAGCGATCCGTTTTATTGGTGATGCATCAACTTCCATGTTAATTTCCTTACTGGTAGCTGTCTACACCATGGGAATAGCAAGAAAAATCCCAATCAAAAATGTAATGGCATCTTGTACAACGGCTATTACTCATATTGGGATGATGCTCTTAATCATTGGGGGCGGCGGAGCCTTCAAACAAGTACTGATTAATGGCGGCGTAGGCGACTATGTAGCTGAATTATTCAATGGAACTACATTATCACCCATTTTACTTGCCTGGATCATCGCTGCAATCTTACGTATTTCCTTAGGTTCTGCAACTGTTGCAGCTTTAACAACCGCTGGTTTAGTTATACCGATGTTAGGACAATCCGACGTTAATCTTGCTTTAGTTGTGCTCGCCACGGGAGCGGGTAGTTTAATAGCTTCACATGTTAACGATGCTGGTTTCTGGATGTTTAAAGAGTATTTTGGTTTAAGCATGAAAGAAACATTTGCAACATGGACATTGCTTGAGACCATCATTTCGGTAGCCGGATTAGGATTTATTTTAGTACTAAGTTTATTCGTATAAACCACGATTCCCGGGCGGTAGATCCCCCACTTATTTTTCTTAGAATCTTCTAAGTTTATAAGTGAGGATCTACGGCCTATTCATTTCAAACAAAAGGAGCAGAAAAAATGTCCAACACAATTGGTGTCATTGGTTTAGGGGTAATGGGCCGTAATATCGCCTTAAACATGGCTGGTAAAGGCGAGCAAGTCGCTGTCTATAATTATACGAGGGATTTAACGGACGATCTTGTCAAAAAAAGTGAAGGTCACTCCATCCATCCCTACTACGAAATTCAAGATTTTGTCTGCTCCTTAAAAACTCCAAGGAAAATTTTCCTTATGGTAACAGCGGGCAAACCGGTTGATTCGGTAATAGGTACATTAGTACCCTTCCTTGAAGCAGGCGATGTGATCATGGACGGTGGTAACTCCCATTACAAAGATACGGAACGTAGATATGATGAATTGAAGTCAAAAGGAATCGGTTATTTAGGAATCGGTATTTCCGGCGGCGAAGTTGGGGCTTTACATGGACCTTCAATCATGCCTGGTGGAGATAAAGACGTATATGAAAAAGCAGCTCCTATTCTAACAAAAATAGCAGACCAAGTGGGCGGAGATCCTTGCTGTGTTTATATGGGTCCAAAAGGATCCGGTCACTTTGTAAAAATGGTACATAACGGAATTGAATATGCAGATATGCAATTAATCGCAGAAGTCTATACATTTTTAAGAAAGAGGCTATGTTTATCTGTTAATGAAATTGCCGACATCTTTGAAACATGGAATCAAGGGGAACTGAAAAGTTATTTAATCGAAATTACCGCAGAGATTTTACGAAAAAAAGATGAAATAACAGGCTTACCTCTGATCGATGTGATTCTGGATAAAACAGGGCAAAAGGGCACAGGTAAATGGACAAGTATTCAAGCAATTGATCATGGAATCCCATCATCCATTATTACAGAGTCATTGTTTGCCCGTTACATCTCCTCTTTAAAAGAAGAACGAGTTTATGCAGGAAATATCCTGACAGGCCCAGAGATTGATCAGCGAAGTTTAGATAAAGCTGTGTGGATTGAGTACATTAGACAAGCTTTTTATATGGGTAAAATTTGTGCCTACGCGCAAGGATTTATACAATATAAAATGACTTCTGAGCTTTACGGATGGAATTTACCTTTACAGGATATTGCCCTTATTTTCCGTGGTGGTTGCATCATTCGTGCAGAATTCTTAAACGTAATAAGCGAAACATATCAAGAACAACCGAATTTGGCTAATCTATTAATCGCCCCGTATTTTGCTGAAAAAGTTAAAGAATATCAATTGGGATTGCGAAAAGTAGTCTGTGAGGGTATTAATTCTGCTATTTCGTTTCCATGTTTAAGTGCTTCACTTACTTATTTCGATAGTTACCGGACAGGCATTTCAAATGCTAACCTTTTGCAAGCACAAAGGGATTATTTTGGTGCCCATACTTATGAACGAAGTGATGCAGCAGGGTCCTTTCATACAAACTGGCAGTGATCGATAGTGGTAGTAAATCTCCAGTGCCCTAATGAAGTGGTTCCTTCCCTTCATTAGGGCACTCCTCGTTTAAGCTAAATAAAAAGAAGCCTTGGGCGTATAACATTTCAGCCAAGACTTCTTCAAATAAACATCTACCCAGCCCAGACATTTGGCAAAAGTTCGCATCTGTTGGGGTTTAAGTGCCACCCATAGCTTATCTTTGCAGATATTGTCTCAGCCATTGGAGCGCGGGACGTTCCGTGCCGTTAGAGTTCAGCAGATGTGTGTTCGGCTTCCAAGTTTGTCCCTGGATATACCCCCAGAGCGTAACTCCCTTCACCGCAGAATGCTTCCATAATACCGGAAATTTCTCCTTGTATCTGGCAAGCTGGGTGTTGTCGTCGCCAGTTATATCCAGCTCCGACACATAGATTGGCAATCCTGTTGCCGCCAGCTTGTTCAGTACAGTGTTCATCGTGTTAACTGAAACAGTGTCCATGCTAAACTGGTGGCATTGGATACCAATTCCGTCAATCAGGCCTCTGCTCTTGAGCTGATTAATAATATTGACATATTGGTCGGTTAACGAAGGATCATTGATAATTCCATATTCATTGATCAGCAGCTTAGCATTGGGGAAGGCTTGTCTGGCCTGTTGGAACGACCATATGACCCAATCCCATCCGGTCGACCCGTCACCACCAATGGCATTGCGATAGGACGGCTTCTGATGCAGCGGCTCATTCACCACATCTACAAACTCCGCATTCGGATAGCGTTGACCTGCTGCTTTAATCCACTGAGTCACTTCCGCTTTCTGATCAGCAGCCGACAGCCCCCTAACCCAACCTGGCTCCTGGGCACCCCATACCAACGTATGGAACTTGAACGGGAAGCCATTGCTACGGGCATAATTGTAGGCGGTATCGGCCTGTGACCAGTTCATGTTGTTACGGTTGCCTTCAACCGATTCCCACTTAGTCGAGTTTTCCGGCGTCACTTGATTCCAGTATGTCCCGTAACTAGGAGGGACACTGCCCGCAATGACATTCCCCAGGAATTTGCCACCGTTCGCCATACTGGCACTAGCCGGGTTTATCAGAACTGATGATAACAACACACCCGCCAACGCCAAGCTGCTTACCAACTTGCCCACTTTAAATTTCGACATACAATCTCCTCCTCATACGTATAGTTTTTTAATATTCCTACTCTTAAATAAATCGCTTACATTACCAATTATAAGAATGTAAGGTTATTATCTGCTACATGTAAAAGTAAAGATTTTACCCGAAAAACTTTACATCATTGCGGGGCGACTGAAAACCTGGTGCTCCTTTATCCCAAACAACTCCGAAATGACAAAAAAAGGTTGATGCAAAAAGTGATATGCTCCCCTTACAGTAGCAAGTTTTAACCTGCCTACTCTTTTGGGAACATATCACTTTGGAGACTGCCTATTTAATAGTTTAAGGATTAAGGGCTCTTGCAATTGCGTCTACATAACTTTGGCTAGCACGTTGGCTTACTTCTGCTTGTGGAACTATTCCCTCAAAATTGTGGAATGTGCCGGGATACAGATGGAATTCGACGTCCACCCCCGCTTGGGCAAGGCGTCCCACATATTCGATCGTCTCATCTCGGAATAGATCGAGCTGGCCTACGCACGTATAAGCCGGCGGCAGGCCAGCCAAGCTTTCTGCTCTCGACGGCACCGCATATGGGGACACCTCGCTATCTTCGGTACGATTGCCTAAGTACATGTTCCAGGCCGCCAAGTTGTTCTTCCGGTTCCATGGTGCGTTATCGGCCGTAATTTCATGACTTGACGCCGTAATACTGCGGTCATCGATCATCGGATACAGCGGCATTTGGAAAATGAGGGCTGGCCCACCTTTGTCACGAGCCATTAAAGCAAGTGCTGCGGTCAGCCCGCCGCCCCCACTTGCTCCTGCAATGGCGACCCGATCTAAGTCAATGCCCAGCAGCTCCGCTTCGTCGGTCATCCACGTCAAAGCGGCATAACAGTCATCGATGGCAGCCGGGTAGGGATGCTCAGGAGCAAGTCGGTAATCGACCGATACGACGACGCATTTGGCCGCCTGCACGAAGCGTTCGCACAAAGCATCGTCCATATCAGGATGGCCCATCACATAGCCTCCCCCGTGAATCCACAGCATGGCCGGAAGCCTAACGTCAGTTCGCTGAGCAGGTTCGTAGATTTTGACTAATATCTCGCCTGCTACACTCGGAATCATCCGGCTTGTCGTGCGTACGTGCTCCGACTGCTCAATAGGAGGACTAGACAAATAGCTTCTGCTCAGCTCTAAATTCTCTTCCAGTTGAAAACCAGAAAATTGTGCGATTACTGCCCTTAATTCTGGTAATAAACGATTTTCAAAATCCATGCAAATCACTCCTATGTTTGGTTTTTACAATCTTTTCTCCGTCTCCGCTTCCCACTTGGCTATTTCCTTCCGAACTCGGGGTGCTACCTCTGTTCCTAGCAGCTCAATGGCTCTCATCACTTCGGCATGCGGCATCGTGCTTAACGGAACATACAACATAAAGCGAGTAACACCTACATGTTTGCGAAGGTGAATGATCTTCTGGGCAACAGTCTCTGGATCGCCGACATACAGCGCACCTTCAAAGCTGCGCGCGGCATCGTAGCTAGAACGATCATAATGTGCCCAGCCCCGCTCCCTGCCCAATCTATTCATACCTGCCATCGTAGAAGGGAAATATGTATCTGCAGCTTGCTCATTATTCTCTCCGACAAATCCTATCGAGTGCGACCCAACCCTAAGCTTTGATTCCTCATGACCGGCGTGCGCTGCTGCCTTCTTATAAAGCTGGACAAGTGGTGCAAAATTTACCGGATTCCCGCCAATGATCGCGAGTATCAAGGGCAGTCCTAACAGACCTGCCCGGATAGCAGAATCCTGCCTGCCCCCGCTGCCAACCCATATGGGTAAAGGATTCTGAACCGGCCGTGGATACACACCCAAATTGTTAATTGCTGGCCGATGTCCGCCTTTCCAGGTTACTTTTTCGGACTCCCGTATTTTAAGGAGCAATTCCAAATGTTGTTCAAACAGCTCATCATAGTCTTCCAAGTCATAGCCGAACAGTGGAAAAGATTCAATAAAGGAACCTCGACCCGCCATAATCTCCGCACGTCCATTCGAAATACCATCCAGCGTAGCAAAATCCTGAAAAACGCGAACGGGATCAGCTGAAGAAAGCACTGTCACTGCACTGGTCAGCCGAATCCGTTTCGTCTGCGCTGCAGCCGCTGACAGCACAACTGCTGGTGAAGATGCAGAATAATCCTTCCGATGATGCTCACCTACACCAAACACATCAAGCCCCACTTGATCAGCAAGGATAATTTCCTCGACAACTTCGCGCAATCGCTGTGCGTGACTTATCACTTCACCTGTCTGAACGTCGGGCTTTGTTTCTACAAACGAAGTAATACCTATCTCCATCGTCCATCTCTCCTATTCTAATAGCTTTCTTTGTATGTTAATTAAATATCGGTAAAATATCATACCGATCGGTAAAATATTTTTCCCAGTAAATATAACTCATTAAAAAGAGTACTGTCAATAAATATAGTAAAAATCTTTGATTTATCCTCATACTGATATCTCCTTGGTGCGATAAACCAATCTGCATTTGACAATATAACGGGCTAATTATAAGATAATAACATACTAACTGGTACGCAAATAAAGACCCCTAACAATTATGATCAGAGTCATGGAATTAAGAATAAAATTACGAACAATGAGAGGTATTGATTATGGGACGAATCCGCGAATTTGACGAAGATAAAGTATTAGATGCAGCTATGCAAATATTTTGGGAGAAGGGATATGAAGCTACCTCATTGAGTGATTTAACTTCCAGAATGGAAATTCAACGACCCAGTATATATTCCACTTTTGGAGGCAAAAAAGAATTGTTCGAAGCTGCGCTGCGCAAATACATGATGTCCCGTGCTTCTCTGATCCGAACCAAACTTCAAAGCAATCCATCTGTAAAAGAAGCATTTCGGACTTTCTTTGAAGGTGTGGTCGATGAGGAATATGCGGAAAATCCTAGAAAAGGATGCTTTTGCATTAATACAATGGTTGAACTTGCGCCCCATGATGAGAAGTTTGAAATTCTTACAAGGGAGCATCAAATGTACCTAGCGGTTATATTTCAAGAAACCATTGAAAGAGGTATACAATCAGGTGAGCTTGAGATCGGGCTCAATGCGAAGGCTGTATCACAGGCGCTAGTCGTATCGTTAATTGGACTGACCGTAATGATAAAGTCTCGTCCAGAACGATCATTTATTGATAACACGATAGAGGTGACACTTACACTTCTTAAGTAATTCGGAATGAATTCAGTTTTGAATATATATGCTTTATTATGTATAATAATTCAAAACTAATAAAAAAGGGAGTGCATCTAATGTCATTTTTAATAAGGAACGCTAAGCCTGATGATTTAAACAGTTTAACCGAGTTAATGTATGAATACATCGTTGGTTTTTATCAAAACCCTAGGCCACCTATCGAAAAAATCCATAATTTGATACACACCCTTTTTGAGCAGCAAAGCGGTATACAATTTGTGGCGGAACAAAATGGAGAATTAATCGGCTTTGCTACATTATTCTTTACCTTTAGCACGATGAAAGCAGACAAAGTCACTGTTATGAACGATCTATTTGTATTGGAACCATTTAGAGATACAGAAGTAGAAACACAGCTTTTTTTAGAATGTCAAAAATACTCACGAAATCAAGGCTATGCTCATATGGCCTGGATAACTTCTACCGAGAATAAACGCGCTCAAATTTTCTTTAAAAAGATGGATGCTGTCCAAGGGAGAGATTGGGTTCACTTTTCATCGTAACAATACTTTTGATACGATTTTCCGCGCTAACGGCAGTTCAAAGGGCACCCGATTGGGTGCCCTTTGTTCGTAACACATGTTTTCACGCATGCGGATATGGAAACATGCTGATACCCATGCCTTCATGGCCTCCCTTTGCTGTCTGGATATAGAGTATACTAGATGAGTATAAGTTCGATACACGATGACATTATATATGTAATGGTATTCAAATACAGCGCAGAAGAGGTTGAAAATGAGTCAGAAGCATTTTACAGATTACGCATTAAGTGAAGAAATTGTAAGAGCGCTGAATAGCCTGGGCTATGAGACGCCAACAGAGATTCAGACGGAAGTCATTCCTGTGGCGCTTGAAAAGAAGGATCTTGTCGCCAAATCGCAAACAGGTAGCGGCAAAACAGCAGCCTACGGCATTCCAATCTGTGAGCTAGTAGATTGGAATGAGAATAAGCCCCAAGCTTTAATCCTGACGCCAACCCGTGAACTCGCGTTACAGGTCACCGAAGACATCACGAATATTGGACGCTTTAAGCGGATCAAAGCAACACCCCTTTATGGGAAACATCCTTTTCATATCCAAAAGGCTGAGTTAAAACAAAGGACGCATGTGGCTGTAGGTACGCCAGGACGTGTACTGGATCATATTGAACGAGGGACGTTACCGTTAGATCGGATTGCCTATCTCGTGATTGATGAAGCTGATGAGATGCTGAATATGGGCTTTATCGAGCAAGTTCAGTCGATTATTCAAGCGCTGCCTAGTGATCGGGTTACCATGTTATTCTCCGCTACCTTCCCTGAGGACGTAGCCACACTGTCACGTAAATATATGAAAGATCCTGTTAGAATTGAGATTAAAGCGACTGGTATAACGACCGCTACAATTGATCACTCTCTTATTCAGGTGAAGGAGTCAGACAAGCTGGCACTACTGCAAGATCTGCTCATTGTTGAGAATCCTGACAGCTGCATTATTTTCTGTCGTACGCAGGAGAATGTAGATACATTATTCAGGGCATTGGCTGATCTTGAATATCCATGTGATCGCATTCATGGTGGCATGGAGCAAGACGAGCGATTTGAGGTAATGAATGCATTCAGAAGGGGTCAATTTCGTTACTTGATTGCAACAGATGTTGCCGCACGAGGAATTGATATCACGAATATCACCCATGTCATTAACTACGATATTCCCCTTGAGAAGGAAAGCTATGTTCACCGCACAGGACGTACGGGACGTGCTGGCAAAACGGGGAAGGCCATTTCCCTCATCACTCCTAAGGATGGCCGAAGATTAGCTGATATCGAAGCATATATTGGATTCGCGATTCCGCAGGTAAAGGCTCCCTCAGAAGAGGCTGTTGACCTCCGTAGAGAAGATTTTGAGCAAAAACTGCATGTAAAAACCGCACTCAAAAAAGATAAGCGCGAGCAATTAAACCAACAGATTATGAAGCTGAACTTTAACGGCGGTAAGAAGAAAAAACTTAGAGCTGTCGACTTCGTGGGGACCATCGCTAAGCTTGACGGAGTCAACGCAGATGATATCGGGATCATTACGATTCTAGATAATGTGACAGATGTCGAGATTCTGAATGGCAAGGGTCCATTGGTGCTTGAGATTATGAAGAATACAACCGTAAAGGGTAAGCTGTTAAAGGTACGCAAAGGGAATAATAAGTAGAAGTATGCTGCATAAAAGAAGGTGAGGCAACCCCGCCCGTACAGCCGATAGTTTTCGTTAGCTAACGGGCGGGATTGCCGAGTTTACCTCTTGATCGTTTAATTCATCTTTCCATTTATCGATATCATAAATCACTTTAAATTTTTCTGTTAACTGAGTATCATCTTCAATTGGCACAAAGCTGTTTAATTCTATATGGAAGTCCGAAACATCTTTTTTATGGTCATACATCTCTTCTAGGATATCGATAATTGAGGAAAGTCTAGATTTAAATGATAACTTATAGTCATCTTCGTCCTTGAGTATACATCGATTTTCTACCCCTCTAAAAAAGGAGTTCTCTTCAAAATATAGCTTGTTACAGGTCATTTGGATCTGCATCAATGGTTCGCATATTTGCCAATCCGCTTGCTGCATAGCGGTTCTGAGTGATATATGTGCTCCACTAATGTAATAATAATCCCGATAAAAACACATTGAACAAGAAGCCTTCATCATTTTAATTTTTGAATCTACAGCAGGGTACCCTAATACAAATCCTTCAGCTAACAATTTCCTGGAAAAGTAATCTAACGATTTTACGAATAATTGGTATCCATGCTCCTTACCTTCCTCATCATCTTTATGACAGCAGTAATGAATAATATCTTCATTCACTTGTTTATTTTCATATTGATATCCCATCCCAGCCTCTAAATGACCAATATGAATTTCGACTCCTGCAAATAAGTCATTTAAACTTGTTATTCTGGAATGATTGCCTTTCAAATTTATGTTCAAGTCAGCAGTACATTCTCTATAAAGTATGCAGGTGTCTTTGATATTCAGGTTTATATCTTGTCTTTTCATAAAATCAGCGATTCTCTTGAGATGCAAGTAATCAATTCCTATAAAAATTATTTTCTCATATTCAATAGCTCCAGCAGCAGATTGATTAAAATGAACAGCAATACAAACATCCTCATCGTATGCTATTAATGTCTCAATACTCTCAGCCACCCTATTCCGTAGCGCAACTTGTCGAGGAAATGGCATGGTTAATCCAATGTATTTTGATTCTAGGTTAGGCAGCAGCTTCATTTGATCATGAAGGTAAAGCATCACATTATCAAAATTATATTTCTTAGCACTTACATTCATTAGAAACCGTATCCTCTCCTATTTATTTACGAGATGGCCCCAAAGCGTCCTCATAAGGCTTTTTATGAAGAATTCCGTAGACCTCCTTCTTATCAATATCTTAATTTCATTTTAACACCCCCCACTTCCACAATATACCTTTAACTCTATAAAACTAACTACGTGAGTGATTATTGTTCTGCTTTATCGTACTCTCTTAGAGAGTAGATTTAATACTAAAAAAATTTAGAAAAGGTGTCCCTTTCGGTCATCTTCATTTGTTATACAGGTATAGTTTTCTTTTTGATCAGAGGAGGTGCCTAAATTTTTGAATGAGGAAATCGAATACAAAATCAAACGAGTTCAAGCTGGCGAAATCCAGGATTACGCCTACATTGTGAAGGAGTATCAGCGTCAGATATTTGTGTATTGCTGGCGGCTATTAGGAAGTGAGCATGAGGCAGAAGAAGCCGTACAGGATATTTTGGTCAAAGCTTTTGAAAAAATTAACATGTACAAACCGACAATGGGCTTCTCCTCCTGGCTGTATAAAATGGCTTATCATCACTGCCTGAACTTGATTCGCAGGAAGAATCTACAGCGCAAATTTAAGATTACCCTGTTCACCTCAACTAATATGACTTCAGACAGTGCTGCGCAGGTTTTGGAACGTCAGCTTTTCAGTGAACCGCTGAGCCGGGCATTAGACCAACTGAATGCAGAAGAACGAAACCTGTTGGTGCTGCGCATTTTTGAAGAAAAAACGTTTGGAGAAATCGGGGAAATTATGAACAAGAGCGAGGAAGCTATCAAGAAAAAATACGGCAGAACAAAAACAAAGCTCAAAAAAATGATGGAACCCATAAAGGAGGACCCGAAATGCGTGAATTACAAGGCAGAAATCAGGAACAAAATCTGAAATACACCGATCCAAAAGACAAAGACTTAAAAAACATGGACAAGCTGACAGAACCAGAAAGTGTCCTAAAAATCCAAGCTTTTGACGTTTCTGACAAAGTGATGGAACAGGTCTACCAAAAGGTGACGCCCAAAAAGGGGTTCATTGTAAAAATGCGTCTTCAACCGCGCATTACCGCTCCCATTATGATCTTACTTTTTGTGTTAGGGGCTTCTGTGACCGGATACGCCGCTTCGCAATATCTTGAATTCCGCAACAGTAAGGGCGACGTTGTATTAAATACCGCCAAAACACCTGCCGAAACGGACGCTTCGAAAACGTATACCTCCACCTACGCACAGTGGAACGAAAAAGTGAAAGATCGCCTGCAGCCCGGAGAGTATGCTGCCTATTACGTCAAGGACGATTCTATGAATCAGAACAACCTATCTAATCCGGCCCTGTTTGCGTACAAGCCAGCTGAACTTTCAAGTTTCAACAGCTTACAAGATGAAATCAAGCGAACTGAGGCTCCATTATTCAGCAACCCCACTCATCTACCAGATGGCTATCAGTTTGAATTCGGATACGTCTATCCAAGCGCTGCATATCCTAGGATGATGGATAAAAAGGAATATCGAGCTTTAACCGATAAACTGATGCAACAGGCCCAAGCTGCACCGGAGGGTGAAAATCTGTTTATTCAAAAGCTGAGCTGGGACAAGTCAGACACCTCCTTTGCCCGGTATGCGAGAGGAAACGACTATGTAAACATTACCGTCACCAAATACACTTCTGAAGTCACAAAGACAACCATCATGCAAAATGAACAGGATTCGGCTGAGCAACTGACAATTAAAGGAACCAAGGCCTATTACATCAGGGCAAGCAAAACAAGCAATCCCTTGGAGGCCGGAAAAAACCGACTGGGCTGGCTTGATGAAAAAAGACGGTTACACTTCAACATATCTGATAACCAGGACAGTCCACTGACCAAGGAAGACCTGGTAAAAATAGCCGAGGATCTGCTTAACGCTTCACCGCAATAGCTATAAAAGAAAAGCTTTGAAGAGAGACCATCCTTTTTTAGGGGTGGTCTCTTTTTGGAGAATAGTCCTTATACCTTTTCCTCACAAACTATTACGGCATGTTCCACAATCTTTTCACCTCAACTAATTCCTGATCATTGAATTCCATTCTGTATACGTCTGGCTTGGATGTGTGTAGTAAAAAATTCAAATCGTACTGCTTGTCATAATGCCCCATCATTAAAGTCATTACAGCTCCATGAGTGCCTAATGCGACTTTCCGTCCTCGGTAGATTATTAGCAATTCCTTTAAGACTGTTATACTTCGATTCTGACAAACTGCATTAGACTCTCCTCCCGTTAAAGTAAAGTTGGGATCAGAAAATGACTTATCTAACAAAGGGAATAATTCATCATCGGGCATTCGGTTGTCTTCATTCAAAAAAATTCTTTCTTTAAGATCCTCGAGTATTAAAACTTCTTGTCCTGAGCATTGAGCTAATTCTTGAATGGTTAGGATTGCCCGTTGATATGGACTTGAAACGAAAACCTCGATCCCCTCTCCTCTCAATAACTCAGTTATTTGAAAAGCATCTGACTTACCTTTATCAGTCAAACCTCTTGTTCTTTCATTTCCTTCCGTCTTTGGTGATTCGCCATGTCTCACCATGTAAATGAAAGTTTTCATATTAACCTCCACGGATCACCCGATAAACTTCTCAATCAACTGAGACACTAAGAGAATTACGCAAATGTTTAACATCACTCATCGGTGGCCGTCCAAACATGCGTCCATATTCTCGGCTGAACTGCGAAGGACTCTCATAGCCAACGCGAAAGCCTACAGTGGCGGCCTCCAATCCCTCCGAGAGCAGTAAGCGGCGTGCAGCCTGCAGTCGAATGGCCTTCTGATACTGCAGAGGACTTATAGCCGTTACCTTTTTAAAGTGCTTGTGTAAGGAAGAAGGGCTCATGTTTACTTCCTTCGCCAATTCCTCGATCACAAGAGGCTTAGAGTAATCGCGGGTAATCAGATGGATCGCTTTGGAGATGCTATGTGCATAGCTGCCAACTACGGCAAATTGCCTGATTAAAGCTCCCTGCTCACCTTGTAATACACGATAAAGGATCTCGTGCGTGATAAGCGGCGCAAGAAACTGAATATCCGCAGGCGTATCCGAAAGTCTGACAAGCCGAAGCAGCGCATCAAGCAGCAGAGGGTCAAATTGGCTCACCAGTATGCCGCGTCCAGTCTTAACGTTACATGGAGGAGGACTCTTCTTGATAATGTCCAGGATGGCGTCTGGACTAATGGATAATTGAAGACTGAGATAAGGAAGCTCCGACGAGGCTTGAGTTATTTTACCAGTTACGGGAAGTTGAACTGATGTGACCATGTAGGTTGTTGGATCGTACACATAGTTTTCTCCAGCCAGCATTGCTGTCTTTGAGCCTTGCGCAACCACGTACAGGGAGGGCATATGGACCGTATGATTCAGCTCGGACACATGGCTTGCACGTCTGAAATAAAGTCCTGGCACAGACGAAACAAACGTACCGTCCGAAGACGCGCGTTGATCAATCAGACGAATCAGTTCTTGTAGATTCGTAGAAATATCAGAGGGGGGAGGAGACGAAACCATTCATGCTTCACCTTCCTTTCCGTTGAACGCTAATATTGATGTGCTAATTATATGCACGCCGAATAGGATTAGGCAAGAATTGGACTTGATCGGTCTACCTGTCTCAATTGAATTCTACTTAAAATTTACTTGCAAGGCCAACAAAGGGCCTAAGGCAAATAGATCAAAGAAAGAAGGATGGGGCTATGAGTTTGGAAGGAAGAATAGAGAACAAAGTCGTCGTGATTACAGGTGCAAGCAGCGGAATTGGAGAAGCAACAGCACTGTTGCTTGCCGAGCGTGGAGCAAAAGTCGTGCTTGGGGCGCGCGGGGTGGACCGCCTTGAAGCACTGGCGACACGTATTACGAATAGGGGTGGCGAAGCTGTCTATGCACGCACTGACGTTAGACGGCGCGAGGATCTGTGCAACCTCGTTACTTTGGCTTGCGAACGATACGGGAAGCTGGATGTTCTCGTCAGCAACGCTGGCGTTATGCCTATATCCCCTCTCGATGATCTGCGCGTGGAAGATTGGGAGCACATGATTGACGTCAACATTAAAGGCGTTTTGTATGGCATTGCTGCAGCGTTGCCTGTCTTTCGCAAACAGGGTTTCGGACATTTCGTGAACACTGCTTCTACAGCAGGACACAAGACCGTTCCGAACCAGTCGGTCTACTCTGGTACGAAGTTCGCCGTACGCGCCATCTCAGAGGGGTTGCGCCAGGAGGCTGGTGATAAACTGCGCGTAACCATCATTTCGCCAGGTATTGTGCAGACAAATTTCACCGAAAGTTTAACAGACCCGGCTATAAGAGATCAACTCGCCGTCATCCGGGATAAACTAGCCATGACACCAGACGCGGTAGCCCGCGCAATTGGATTCGCAATTGAACAACCGGCTGACATTGATGTGAACGAAATCGTGATCCGTCCAACCGCACAAATATAACATAAATAGATAGGGGCACCTCCTCTTGTGAGTGCGCCCCTATCTATTCATACATAAAGCTTTACCATGGAAGCTGTTCATCCATGTGACATCGAAAATGCAGAAGGATTGCAAAACTTTGTTTTGTTAAACAAACATTTTTAGCGGTGGGGATTTTCTTCCCACCGCTTGGTGTTGTTGCTTATTGGACTCTAAAATATATCGTAAGATTACTGTGCTTTTTATTAAAAATATTTGGATGATCGAGTTACTAGCCATGTAAAAATTAACGATGAAGCGGTTCCCTTTCGCCCAGACCGAGCACCTCCGTTGTGGAGTCATAAATTTCTTGGTAAAGCTCTGGGTTTTCCGCTAGTGACACCCCATAAGAAGGAATCATTTCTTTTATTTTTGGTTCCCACTCTTCCATATGTTGTGGGAAGCATTTTTCCAATACTTCCAGCATAACGTGAACAGCAGTAGAAGCACCCGGAGAGGCGCCGAGCAGTGCAGCTATCGAACCATCAGCAGCACTAACCACTTCTGTACCAAATTGAAGTGTTCCTTTACCGCCCTCCGTATCTTTGATCACCTGCACACGTTGACCCGCTACCACGATCCCCCAGTCCTCGATTTTGGCGTTCGGAATAAACTCGCGTAATTCTTCCAGACGCTTTTCATTCGATAACATCACTTGCTGAATCAGGTATTTGGTCAATGCCATCTCTTTTGCGCCTGCCGCCAACATCGTGATGAGATTATTGGGTTTTACAGATCCGATCAAATCCAAATTTGAGCCCGTTTTCAAGAACTTCGGTGAGAAGCCGGCAAACGGTCCAAATAGCAGTGCTTTTTGGTTACCGATATATCTTGTATCCAGATGCGGAACAGACATGGGAGGAGCACCAACCTTAGCTTTACCGTATACTTTCGCATGATGCTGGGCGACAACCTTAGGATTGTTACATACCATAAATAGTCCACTTACCGGGAATCCCCCGATATATTTGGACTCAGGAATACCGGTTCTTTGTAGCAAAGGTAGACTTCCACCCCCACCACCGATAAAGACAAATTTGGCAGTATGGTATTCGATTTTACCGTTATCCAGATTATGGACTTTGACTTTCCACGAGCCGTCGCTCGCACGTTTAATATCCTTTACACTATGCTTGTAATTGATCTCAACGTTTTTACTTTTTAAATGCTCAAACAACATGCGTGTTAAAGCACCAAAGTTGACATCTGTTCCAGAGTCGATTTTGGTTGCCGCGATTGGTTCATTCAATGTACGGCCTTCCATAATTAGCGGAATCCATTCCTTCAGCTTTTCAGGGTCGTCGGAAAATTCCATGCCTTGAAATAGAGAAATAGTTGAAAGCGCTTTAAACCTTTTTTTCAAAAAAGATACATTTTTCTCTCCTGTTACCAAACTCATATGAGGTATTGGCTTGATAAAGTCCTGAGGATTACGAATCAAATGGCTGTTTACAAGAAAAGACCAAAACTGTCTTGAAAGCTGAAACTGCTCATTAATGTCTACAGCTTTACGAATATCTATAGATCCATCAGCTTTTTCGGATGTATAGTTCAGTTCGCACAGTGCAGCATGGCCTGTACCTGCATTATTCCATTCGTTAGAGCTTTCTTCTCCTGCGTTTGCGAGTTTCTCAAACACTTTAATTTCCCATTCTGGTGCTAACTCTTTTAGCAATGATCCCAGAGTCGCGCTCATGACTCCGGCACCAATTAAGATAACGTCTGTATTTTTCTGAATGCTATTCATAAAAACCTTCCTTATCTCTTATATTTGCAAAAAAGAGCAGGCCCTCCTGCTTAGGTGATACAAGAAGCAAGGCTCCACTCAGGAACATATCTTTTCTGTCTCTATTATAACTAAAATATAATCTTTTAAAAATTATATTGTCTATTATCTGATAATTATAAATCATTTCTGCTAAAAAGTGAGAATTTTCTTTGCAAAATAATAAGAATGGATCTCAACACGCTGTATTATTGGGGCTTCACTTACTAGCAGTAATAACAGACACTGACAATTCTTCGGTAAACACACCCGTGGAGTCCATATCTAGTAGAACAGATGTTAAATCATTTTCAAATCGTACTAAATTATCACCAAAAAGGCGTCTTGAAGCAAATGATGTAGAGTACAGATTTCCAATGATCGAATCAACAGTCCATGTATATGAATAACTCGGTAAAATATGTCTTTGGACATTTTTGAATCCAGATTTTCTTACAATATCCTCATACCTCTCCTTTGGGGGAGTGTAAGTGCTATTACCAGCTCTTCTTGCGTCTCCTAGCCAACGTCTCACTACTTCGTTGACCTTGAGTTGCCAAAGTAAGGGTTCCTGCTTCCCAGTATTATCAATAATAGCTACGCCACCATTAGTATCAGAACTGTTATACAGAATGTCAAGAATGGACTCTCTATCCATCCAATGAAATGCTTTCGCAATTATAACGAGGCGAAAGACACCCCAGTCACATACGCGCTCTTCCGCCCTTCCTTGTACCCATTTAACATTGTCCAACCTTTTATCACTGGACAAACGGTTTGCTTCATCTAGCATTTCTGATTCAGTATCTACACCTACTATTTCTTCAAACCAATCACTAAATCTTAGAGCTAGCTGACCCGTTCCACATCCTAAGTCAAGCAAGCGACCTTCCCCATTCAGAGAAAACTTGTTAACTAAAAACCGAATAAGCGACGAAGGATAAGGAGGTCGATACCTAGAGTAGTACCAAGCGGTACCTTTAAATAGATCTGGACCATAATCACTCATAGCTTATAACCTTCTCTCTACTGAACTTTTAAAACATGAGAGTCACAGGGCTGCCTGTAACGGCAAGTTTTTGGGCCAATCTTTACGGGACAGGCCCTTTCTAATTGCACTAACGTTTCCTCGAATGAGCTTCATGGTTTATAAATACTTCATCATGATATTCGAAACAGTCTGTTGTTGATTCACCCAATCATAATCGGAGTTATCCATAACAAACGATTGAAAAGGAAGTTGCTCAATAATTTGTAATTCTAGCTCTCGTCGATATTCAAGGAACTGAATATATCCCTCGTACCCATGAAGCCCCTTCTTCTTTCCATAATCTTGCTCTGTATGGTACCAAATCGCGAAATCTAACCATTCTTGAGATCTCATCGTTTTTACTCGCTCAATCGTCTCACGCACATCAGGTTGCTTCAAATAGAACAAAATTGGATTTAACTCCTGAATTTGCTCCGCAATCTGTAATACATGCCGAACAAATCGATCATTTCCAGCATCATGCCGGGCGAGTAATGCACACCCTGGGTTCTGTAAAAAACAGCACTCGAGTACCACCAAATTTTCTTTTTCTCGCTGATCTTTAACAAAAGACTTCCAACGTTGGATCATCAATTTGCAGTACTTTTCCACGGGTACTCCATCGTAGATTTCATAACGCTGGATTTCCTCATACAAACTAGAAGGAATTTTATTTTGGGCTGATTGCTGCGCAAGCGCATATGCGATTAAAGAGTCGTTGCCATTCAAAGATACGAACGGATCAATGTAATGAAACACCTCGGAATAGATTGATCGGAGCCGATCAAGTTCTTCGTTCGGCATACATGCAACCGATTCATAATCAGCGGGATGCCGTAAATTTCCTTCTAAAAATAGTTCCGATTCTATTTGATGTGTATTTAACATGTCATGTATGTATCTAGATAATGTGGATTTGCCAGAGCCAGGTATGCCTTCGACGATAACCAATTTCGTTTTCGTAGCTGGTACATTCGCCATAGTATCACATCCTTATGAATTAAATGATTACCTTAAGGAGAATCCAATTATCTCGTTATATCGCCAGATAGCTTAGGAACCTTTCCTTTATCTCGACATCCTTAGAAAACCAATAAAAAGCATTGGATCCTAAGGACTGACCCAATGCTTTTATAGATGGCTATCTTCTAGTTATTTAATAATTACGTATTCCAGGTTAACCAGTTTTGCATAAGTCACAATTTGGTCTGTGGTTAGATTCAAGGAAACCACAGTATGGTGACCGCCACCGTTCTCAATCCATGCCTTAACTCCATCCTGGAAGTTAGGCTTCACGTTCCACAGTACACGGGCTACCGGAAGATTTGGAGCAGGAACTGTCGGTTCAAATGCCGTAACCTCATTGATCAGCAGTTTATAATGAGTGCCAAAGTCAGCCATAGAAACAACCACACCATCTCCTGCCTTGCCGTCAAATACCAGACGGGCTGGATCTTCACGATCGCCGATACCTAACGGAGAAACGATGACTTTAGGCTTGTTGCTCGCCAACGTTGGGTCAACTTCAAGCATATGGGATTGAAGGATCGATTCCTGACCAGCCGCTAATTCATAGGTGTAGTCTTCCATAAAGCCAGTGGATTGGTTATGGCTCATGACTTTAAGCAGGCGATCGAGCGCTGCAGTCTTCCAGTCTCCTTCACCAGCAAATCCGTATCCTTGTGCCATCAAACGTTGAACGGCAAGACCAGGGAGCTGTTTCATACCATAGAGGTCTTCGAAGTTCGTAGTGAAGGCAGTATAGCCGCCATGATCCAGGAATCGTTTAATAGCAATTTCATAGCTTGCTTGCACTCTTACACTGGCTTCCCAAGCTTCCTTGCTATAAGTACCATAATCGAATTCATAAAGTTCAGAGTATTCCGCAAACAAAGCATCAATCTCTTCTTCTTTCACAGCATTGACGTACTGAACGAGGTCGCCAATTCCGAAGTAGTCAACAGTCCATCCAAATTGAATTTGGGCTTCGACCTTATCACCTTCCGTAACGCCAACATTACGCATATTGTCGCCAAAGCGGGCGACTTTGATATTGAAGCTTTCGTTATAAGCAACCGCTACATCCATCCACTCTGCGATTTGTTTTTGCACTTCTGCACGTTCCCAGTAACCTACAACCACTTTATTCTGTTTCTTCAAGCGGGCGTTGATAAACCCATATTCACGGTCACCATGAGCTGCCTGATTGAGGTTCATGAAGTCCATGTCAATTGTAGCCCAAGGAATGCTTTCATTGTACTGTGTGGCCAAATGAAGTAGCGGCTTTTGCAGCAATTTAGTACCGCGAATCCACATTTTTGCAGGTGAGAAAGTATGCATCCAAGTGATGACACCAGCAACCTCATCACGATAGTTGACTTCTTTCATAAGGCTGGTGATTTTGTCTGCACTAACCGCCAGATCTTGCAATACAAGCGGATAAGGCAGAACGCCGCTCTTATTTAGGGCATCGGTCATTTCTTGTGCGTGTGCTTTGACTTCTGCTAATGCTTCTTCTCCATACAGATGTTGTGAACCTACGACAAACCAGAACTGTTTTGTACCTACTGTTGACATAACATTCATCCTCTTTTCTTCGTTTGTTAGTTTAGTTGGTCTTACTTTTGCCCGTAGTAGGCGTCTTTCCCATGTTTGCGCAAATAGTGTTTATCTAGAATCCGCTGCGGCAATTCTTCGGCAAAATGATTCAATTCCCGTGCGAATAAATTCATTTTCGAAACTTCTTCCAATACGACGCTATTCATGACTGCAGATTTCGCATCCTTACCCCAAGTGAAGGGAGCATGACCCTTAAGCAGGACACCTGGCACTGCTAAAATATCCAGCCCGCGCTGCTCAAAAGTTTCGATGATGACACGGCCGGTTTCGGCTTCGTAGCCACGATCAATCTCCTCTTGTGTCAAGAAACGAGCACAGGGAACAGAACCATAGAAGGTGTCTGCATGAGTAGTCCCCATTACAGGTACATCCAGGCCTGCCTGAGCCCAAATCGTCGCCCAAGTCGAATGCGTATGCACAATACCGCCGATCTCTGCGTAGTGCTTGTAAAGTACGGCATGAGTCGGTGTATCCGATGAAGGTCTCATCTCTCCTTCAACAACATTGCCGTCAAAATCAACAACCACCATATCGCTAGGTTTCATCGTGTCATAACTAACACCACTCGGTTTGATAACGAATAAGCCACGCTCACGATCAACAGCGCTTACGTTACCCCAGGTGTATTTCACGAGTCCATGTTTAGGCAAATCCAGATTGGCTTGAAATACTTCTTCTTTCAGCTGCTCTAACACGTCAATTCCTCCAGTTTTCCACTAGATTATCTACAGCAGCCTGCTCAATCGCCAGGCCTTGTGTGTAGCGTTCTAAGAATGTTTCGAACCCCTTAACATCGGAACCGTCAGGATGAATTTCTTGTCCCTCAACATCTCTAAATACTTTTTGGTCGAGGAAGTCTTCCAGACTTTCTTGTTGATCCTTGTTCATCATGTAAGAAGCCAGAATAGCCATACCCCACGCTCCGCCTTCTCCAGCTGTTGACATCACGGATACCGGGACATTCATAGCAGCCGCAACAATTTTTTGTCCGACGATAGGGGTTTTAAATAAACCACCGTGAGCCAGAATGCTGTCAATTGCGACGTATTCTTTCTTCGTCAAAATATCCATTCCGATTTTCAAAGCAGCAAATGCAGTGAACAGATGAGTCCGCATGAAATTGGCCAAATTGAAACGGCTCTCAGGAGAGCGGACAAACAACGGTCTGCCTTTCTCTATTCCGGTGATATTCTCCCCTGACAAATAGCCATAGCTGAGTAAACCACCGCCATCTGGATCCGCTTCCAAAGCCTTATTCAGCAACACACTGAACAATTGATTCGGATCCGCCTTGTGCCCCATGGCCTCATAGAATTCACGGAACAAGCCCAGCCAAGCATTGAGATCACTTGAACAGTTGTTGGCATGAACCATGCCGACCGGATTACCATTCGGTGTGGTCACCAGATCAATTTCCGGATATACCGCTGAAAGGTCCTTCTCTAATACAATCATGGCAAAAACCGAGGTTCCCACAGACACGTTGCCAGTACGTTTTCTCACACTATTCGTAGCGACCATTCCTGTTCCCGCATCACCTTCTGGAGGACAAAGCGGAATACCAGGTTGTAAATCTCCGGATTTATCTAAGATTTTCGCTCCCGCTGCGGTTAGTACACCTGCCTGCTCGCCTGAGATATGAACTTTAGGAATAATATCTTGTAACTTCCAATCGTAGCCTTTGGCTGCAATGAGTTCATCAAACTGCTTAACCATCGACTCGTTATAATCATGTGTAGTCTCATCAATTGGGAAAATCCCCGACGCGTCTCCGATACCAATTGCCTTATCGCCAGTCAGCAGCCAGTGGATATATCCAGCCAACGTCGTCATAAAATCAATATGAGGGACATGTTGCTCTTCGTTCAATATCGCTTGATACAAGTGAGCAATACTCCATCGCTCAGGAATGTTGAATTGAAATTTATCAGTTAAAGCTTTTGCTGCAACCCCGGTTGTCGCATTCCGCCAAGTCCGGAACGGAACAAGCAACTCACCCTTGCTGTCAAAAGCCATATAGCCGTGCATCATTGCAGAGAATCCTATAGAACCAACCGTACGAAGGGTGACTCCATATTTTTGCTCAACCTCTTGCTTCATTTCACGATAAGCCTCTTGCAGGCCCATAATAATACTCTCTAAGTTGTACGTCCAATATCCATCTACCAGGAGGTTTTCCCACTCATAGCTTCCAGATGCGATGGTTTCAAAACGATGATCAATCAGCACTGCCTTGATACGTGTGGATCCAAATTCGATACCAAGTGAGGTTTCTCCCTTAGTAATCGCTTGTTTAATGTCTTGATCCATGCTCACGTTACTCCTCTCTCTGAACAACTGTTATAATCGCAATAATTGAAAGAAGGCGCTTTCTTTTGTTTACAGCCTTAGTATATTTTTTGTGCGTACATTTGTCAACACAAAACCATAGTTATACTTACAAATACTTTGACAAACCGAGTGTTTTTCTAGTTTTAACTTTAGTATTTATACAGATAGGACAATAGATTATAATAAACTCATAATTATGCTAAAATATGTACATACAAATATTATAGATGCATTAATTAGTATTAGAACAACTTGGAAAGAAGGAATAAAGTGAAACCAAAGTATCAGGTCATCCTTGAGGATATAAAAAGCAATATTCTTTCAGGGGCATACAGCGTAGGAGAACAAATTCCAACGGAATTCGCTTTGCAGGATAAGTATAAAGTTAGTCGTCAGACGGTTCGGAAGGCTATTTTGGAACTATCCAACGAAGGTTTCTTAAGAAGTGAAAAAGGATCTGGCACCTATGTCAGTAACCAATTCCGCTCAAAGACTGGTGGGAACTCCAGTAATAAAACCATCGGAGTCATCACGACCTACATCTCTGATTACATCTTCCCCTCGATAATTCGCGGGATTGAAGCCAGATTAAATGAAGATAATTATTCATTACTATTAGCGAGTACCAATAATGATGTCGCCCAGGAAAAGAAAGCCTTGGAGATGATGCTGTCCTTTGGTGTGGATGGTTTGATCATTGAGCCTACGAAGAGCAATCTATATAATCCCAATATCGCTTATTATCTGACGTTCAAGGAACAGGATGTTCCCTTCATCATGATTAATGCCTATTATGAAGAGTTGGAAGTTCCTTACTTCTGCCTCGATGACGTACAATCCAGCTATCTGGCAACCAAAGAATTGATCGCTAACGGACACACACAGATTGGTATCATTGCCAAAATGGACGATTTACAAGGAAAGTATCGAATGAAAGGCTATATCAAAGCGCTTGGAGAAGCCAAATTACGGTTTCACCCCGAGCAAGTGCTCTCATTCTATACTGAAACGAAGCAGGATTTGTCCACCAATTTGAGGAAATTTCTGACCGAACAAAGAGACGAGTTAAGCGCAATTGTCTGCTATAACGACGAGGTAGGATTAGAAGTTGTACATGTATGCAGACAACTTGGGATATTGGTGCCCGAAGACTTATCCATTATTGGTCAAGATAATTCCTATATTTCCAAGAATGCAAGCATCAAACTAACGACATTAACGCACCCCCAGGAACAAATGGGACGTGATGCCGCCGATTGGGTTATTAAGAAACTTCAAGGGAAAAAGGATCTACGTAACCACACCTATTATCAGCCTGTGTTAATTGAAGGAGAGACGGTTAAGAAGAAACTGAAGTGAAAAAGGATATGTAACTGTGGTGAATTTCCGTTTTTTCTGAATGAACCATCGCCCTTTAAACCTAGTGCCTAATTGTCATATGACACTTTGGAGTGACTTGGTATGGTGGGTGGCGAAATGTAACTTGTTGGTATGACAAGTCCTTTGCCATACTTGGTTTTGCCGGACGCTATAAGGCAAAAATACATTTCAAGGAGAAATCATTCATGAAAAAAATGATTCACACCAGTCTCGCGGTTCTACTATTATCTGCTACGGTAACTACCGCGTGTATGGCACCCAACGGCGCATCAGTTGCCGCACCCGTTAACGTACCAGTTGCATCTGAGAAGGCTAGCTTGGAGGGACCGCGAGATGCTAAGGAACTAGAAGCTTTTGCAGATGGCGTTTTTGCGGACAAGATGAAGAAGTATAATACAGTTGGTTCTAATTTTGTGGTCGTTGCAGGTGGGAAAGTGATGCTAAGCAAAGGTTACGGGTATGCCGACAAGGGCAAAAAAATTCCTGTTGATAAAAATACCGTTTTCCAAATCGGCTCTGTTACAAAGTCATTCACTGCATTGGCAGCTATGCAGTTGGTCGATAAGGGGAAAATGGATTTAAAACGCGATATCCAAGAGTATTTAGGAGGAATAAAGGTTCCGAATAAAACAGGAAAAAAACTGACGATGTTTGATCTACTTACATATTCAAGTGGATTTGATGAACCAGATATTTCCATGGAAATGCATCCAGAATACGCGGACAAATATTTTCCGATGAAGAAGTTCATTGCATCAAATATGCCAACTGTTGTCAGGACTCCAGGAGAAGCGTACACTTATGACAATTTTGGTTTCATGCTAGCGGGATATGCTGTAGCAAACGTAACGGGTATGTCATATTCCAAATATATGGAAAAGAATATTTTCAAACCGTTAGGCATGAATTCGACGAATGTGCGGTTTACCCCCCAATTGTTAAGCAGAATGGCTGCTCACTATGGACCAACAGGCGAACTGATACCCTTGGACGGGTTTAAACCAACGGAAAAACCTGAAGGCGGTATCGTCTCAACAGCAGATGACATGGCGAAGTACCTTATTATGCACCTGAACAAAGGCAAGTACAAAGGTAAAGAAGTAGTGAGTCCAAAGAGCATAGAGCAAATGCACACATACCAATTATTCCCTGATAAGGAGTTCCCGGTCACAACAATTGGATTCGAAGGCTACTTCAAAGAGAAGATGAATAATCAGCATGTGATTCTAAAAGGAGGAAATGTTACAGGGCATTCTTCCTTGATTGTTATTCTGCCTGAGAAGAATACAGCAATGTACATGTCCTACAATAACGACTCCATGATGAGTCTTGACGTGTATGAAGAATTTATGAATCATTATTATCCGAGAAAATCAGAACTTCCAAAGTCAACCTACGCGACAATAAGTGAGCAGCAGGCCCAAGACTACGTGGGATTATACCAAAACACGCGTATCGCTGCCTTAAGGACGAAGGTTTCGTATTCGGACGGGAAATTAATAATGGAGACAGGAACATCAGGCAAACATACACTAAAAATGATCCACCCTTTATTATTTGAAGATGAATCAGGTAATAAATTGACGTTTAATAAAAATCAAGCAGGCCATATTGCATATTTGTATTACATGCAACTCCCAGACCTCGTTGCTTATGCGCAAAAAATAAACATTGATTCACCATTTTCTGATGTACCTGCGGATAGTAAATATATTCCATATATAAACAACCTTAATGCTTTGAAAGTCATGAGCGGAAAATCAGCCCACCTCTTCGATCCGAAAGGAACGATGACTCAGAGAGAATTCTCAGAAGTGCTGCTGCGCGCCCACGGGTGGTATAAACAACCTTTCATGATTGAACCGAATACAAAACAGATGATGGCCGGACTACGTAATTATCAGCCTAATTCTCCTATCACTAGACAAATGGCGGCGGTAATGATCCAGAACCTGAAACAGGTTGAGCCTGGAATTAAGGTTAAATTGGGTGGCGAAACGGATGCTTGGGCAGTTAAAGCCATCACAGCTCTTGTTTCCCAAGGTATCATGGACCCGAATACCAAGATCAATTTAGACGGCTCCATAGACTTCCGCTCCAAACAGCTTTTGAAGCGTCAAGAAGCCAGTGCCTTGTTGGATCAAGCATTTAATTACTATACGTTGCCAATCAGTCACTAATTCAAAAGGATTAAGTAAATTTTCTACCGTAAAGGACAGTGCTTACTTCGGGATTAACGAAAAAAAGCGCGAGTGCAGGGGGGATTTCCCCATGACTCGCGCTTTTTGGCTCATCTCGCCCATTCGAGGATGTTATGGGCAAGCAAAAGCCAACCGATAAGGGCACGGTACTAGCAGGCACCTAAGGAGGCGTACCGAAAGTTATTCCATAAGCCCTGCCTCCCGGGCCTTTTGCACTGCTTCCTCTCGGTTGCGAACCCCCAGCTTCAGATAGACCGATGACGCATAGTTTCTAACCGTACCATCGGATAAATACAATTTGGAAGCAATGGTTTTATACCGCAGTCCTTTCGACACGAACTGTAAAATTTCAAGCTCCCGTGAAGTTAAATCATAGGTCGCAGCCACTTTGGTTGTCGACGGAACGTCTCCGCTCTTGGCGGCTTCCAGCTGAGCAAACAATTTGTGCGACATCTCCTGATCGATCAGCGTGCCTCCGCGATAGACCGTACGTATTGTTTCGGCAAGCTCTACCGGCTTCATCGACTTCAATAGGTATCCGTCCGCTCCGCTTCGCAGCGCTTCCAGAGCCTGTCCAGTATCTTCGAACGTGGTGAGAATCAAGATGCGGATGTGGGGCCACGTTTGTTTTATGGTACGGGATGCGGAGATTCCGTCCAGGTTCGGCATGTCCAAATCCATGAGCACCAGCTGAGGCTGAACCTGTCTGCACAGTTCGATGGCTTGCTCGCCATCTTCTGCCACCCCTACGACTTGCAAATCTTGCTGCTCCTCGAGAAGAATCCGTAGACTTTCACGGATAAAAGGCTGGTCATCGACGACCAACAGACGGATGACATCATCCTTAAGCTCCGTTTGTCGTGGCAGGGTGCAGGTAACGAGGGTGCCTTCGCCCGGTTGGGTATAGACGCCAACATGACCTTGCAAATTCATCGCTCGCTCTTTCATGGCGTTCAAGCCGAAACCATCCCGTCCATGTTCCATCCCACGGCCGTTATCTTGAATTTCCAGCCTCGTCTGCTGAGGCTCGAATTGCACTGAAACCGTAATCTCCGTCGAGTGTCCATGACGCACGGCATTCGTCAATGATTCTTGCAAGCAGCGATACAGCGCTATCTTCGCTTGCTTCGTTACAGGGTATTCCTCCCCGAAGGCCTGGAAACGAACCGACACCTTAGCATGCTCCTGAAACTCCTCTGCCAGCTTCCGCAAAGACTGAAGCAGTGGGAGTTCTTCATGCGGCGATTCGATTTGATGCACATAGCCTCTCACTTCATCCATATTTTCCCGGGCCAGGTTCAATAGGGAATCGAGCCGTTTCGTTCCTGTATCCGTCTCTAGCTCAGGGCGCAAGGTTTCCAACCCCATAATGAGGGAAGTGTACGCATGACCGACGGTATCATGGAGCTCTTTGGAGAGCCGATTCCGCTCTTCGGCCAGCGTGATGCGCTCGATTTGGGACAAGTACTGCTCCAGCACCGCATTTTGCTCGCGTATAATTTCACTTTGACGATGATTGACCATCAATAAATGGAAGGAAAATCCGAATGCATAAGCCGTCCCGAATTGAATGGTCATAATCCAAAAATCAATCTGCTCTGCAAGCAGCTTAACTATAGCGGGTAGGAGCAGTATGGATAAAGGACCTGACCAAAGATATGTTCTTTGTTTGCTATTAGAGGCAATCAAAAATGCATATACCAGGAATGTGAGGTAGGCTTCTGGAAAGAACAAAACTAAATACAGGCAGAGCCCGCCCGGGATCACAATCTCGGTAAGCAGGTAGTATCTATAATTGAGCTGCAAGCACAGCCAGGGAACGGAAAAAGCAATAAGCTGCCAAAACACAAGAACCCAAAGCGGCAGCGTGAAATGAGCTTGCCGCTCTATGATAGTGAGCAGGAGAGAAGTACTGCAAATCAGGCGGATCATAAGCATGAACCAGTCGTACCAGAACCACTGCTTTACCATATCGAACAAAACCATCAACCCCTAAGAACTATCAGTATGACATTACGTAACTATTATAGAGCAGATCATCATCCAACAATACTTTTAAATCCAGACCGGGACATTCCGGCTACCGGTTCACACTCTTGATCATAAGACGGGTGTAGCCTCCTAGCATGCGCGTGAAGCTGTTCGCAAGCCTGTAGCTCACCATAGTGAATATGACTCCTGAGGCCGAAACCAGTACGGATTTTATCACAGTATCTATAGGTACACCCATAAAATAATAATTAAATAGTGGAAAGAGGAGCGGGGCCGCAATCATTGCGAGTGGAGTTATATAAAGCAAGGCTGCACTAATGAGGCTTAAAATCCCCACCGGAAGCTTCAGCATCAGCCAGCCGATAGCGATCCAGTTGCGCCGATTTAGCAGCTCCTTCCTTGCTTGAAGCCAGATAGAGTCATCGGTGTTTATTGGTTTAACGTAAAGCTCTGTGGTAATATCCGTATAGATCTTGGTCTGTGTGCGTTCAAATTGCAGGAAGGTGTTTGTAGTTCGCAAAATGCGAGTAATCAGAGGAACGCCCGCGACGGTAAACGAAAGACTCAAGCCTAATGTAAGAGCGACCAGATAAAAGCAAAAGTAAAACAATCCGGTAGCGAAAGTAAGCAGTAGGAAATAGCCATTTTGAATAAAGCTGACGACGGTTCTTGTCATCAAAGAGCCCACATCCTTTACAAGTAGTCATCGTATCCTACGGCTCTTGATGTCAAATCCGCCAGTGCCATAATGTCATATGACACAAAGCGAAAGCGGTCTGCGAACCTAATGGGGAAAAACAACAGTAGTTACTGTGTGTACGGCAATTTTCGATCGCACGGCTAAACAAAAACTGCCCACCAAAAACTTAGAAGCTTGAAATTTACACTATCCATATATTGAGCTTGTCATTATAAATTGAATAACATTTAGAGATACGTAGAAACCTTATCTCTTGACATTTTATGGAGAATACTATATATATTCAAAGCCAATACGAAAGACAGGAAGGGAGGATCTGCACGCACAGAGTGATCAAAATCAAATTTACGCTCTTTTACAGTGAAGTTCCTGAAGCAAAATTTATGGGTACTTGGAGTTGAATCAGGATGGCAATATGATCGCGCTCTACAATAGGTACGGTGAGGAAATAGACATGTATGGCGGACATGAATTTGTTAGGGTAAGGACACTTGGCAAATTTGATGACCAAGACCGTGATAATTTTTATTCTTTGTTAGAAAGTGATGGTGTAGGATAATCTGCACGATAGGCTGACGATTCCAGTGCCAAGGCACTACGAAAAGTCAGCCTTTTTGATTTTATTTGCCTTATAGAGTTGACCGGCACGTTATCATAATCCCCTAACCTCATCTTGTCAAGAAATAATGCGCGAATGAGCGACACCGTGGTGGAGCCCCCCTTATGCTTTCGAAATATGAATGAATTTCCGAGTATGATGGGCAATTCCGCTTTTTCCAATTCATCCCACTCCACGTAAAATGATCTTCAGGCGTTGCGGGTTAAGCGATATACAAACAATGGACGGAACGTAATGAACAATCGGGAGGTAGAAGATGGACAATCAGGCTCAAGATGCAAGAGGAATGAAGAGAGGGGCAATATTAACCGCTCTACTCATCGGTACATTTGTCGCGTTTCTTAACGAAAATTTACTTACCCATGCGTTTCCTGCGTTGATGAGAGAATTTAACGTTGCTGCTTCGACCATACAATGGTTATCGACGGGATATATGCTCGTGATCGGCGTACTGGTGCTGGTGACCGCATTACTACAGCAATGGTTCACGACTCGCCAGATGTTTATGTCTGCGATGGCGTTATTTTTGGCCGGTACCTGCTTGTGTGCAGTATCCCCGGGATTCGGAATCTTGCTGATGGGCAGGGTTGTTCAGGCTTGCGGGACAGGATTATTCATCCCGTTGATGATGAATACGATTCTCGCTCTCTATCCTCCAGAACGTCGGGGTGCCGCCATGGGTCTCATGGGGCTGGTCATCATGGTCGCCCCTGTCATCGGGCCGGCTTTGTCTGGCTTAATTATCGATACCTTTCAATGGCGATGGCTGTTCTACATGGTGATTCCTGTCGCACTGTTTTCGATGATTTATGCATTCGTGTACTTAAAGAATGTGACAGAACTGACCAAGCCAAGGGTCGATCTTGTATCCATTGTGATGTCAACCGTCGGTTTCGGCTGCGTCACCTATGGCTTCAGCCAAACAAGTGTCTCTCTTGAGCCAGAAGGTTACGGATCGATTGCAATAGGTAGTCTTTTCTTGCTCTTGCTTGTATGGCGCCAGCTTAAGATCAAAGAGCCGTTGATCAATCTTTCCGTATTCCGGCATTCCACTTTTTCTCTGGTTGCGGTATTGATTGTAATTCTGATGATGGTTCTATTCGCCACAACAACATTGCTGCCGTTCTATATGCAGGATGTGATGAAGTTGACAGCATTCGCGACAGGCTTACTTCTAATGCCAGGTAGCATTTTGAACGGAATGCTGATGCCGGTATCGGGGAAATTACTCGATAAATTCGGGCCGAGACTCGTCATTGTGCCCGGACTATTCCTGATCGCCATATCGTTGTGGCTGTTTACCGGCATCGACAGTGATACAACACAAGGTTCCGTTCTGTTCAATCATATCCTCTTATTCTTAGGCATGTCATTCGTCGTCATGCCGGCTCAGACGACAGGATTGAATCAACTTCCACGTCACCTGGTTCCTCATGGCACAGCCATATATAATACGCTCCAACAGATTGCAGGGGGAATTGGCATCGCATTGTTCGTCGGCATCATGTCGTCTGGAGCCAATCGTTATCTTCACCATTCGCTCAATCCCACTGCGATGCATGAGAAGACACAAAGCATGGTTTCCGGTCTACAAACGGTTTTTTGGATTGAATTTATTCTGGCAATACTTATTCTGGCGCTGGGTTGGTTTATAAAAAAGCCACCTGAACATAATTAATTCATTACTAGGCACAGATTGAATCATAAGTTTAAAACCGTACAAGAAGCATGGGCTGTCTCATAAGGGGCGGCCTTTTATTTCGTTGTACCTTAGAACCGCTAACTATAAGGAGAGCTTGATTTCTGCCTAAAAGTTTATTTTCGAGAATCAAGAATAAACATAGATGCATCTTGTCCCATGAATATTTTACTTCCGTTAAAAAAAGTTTTGGACTGAATATCTCTATATCCTATTTTAGTCATAATGTCAGTCAGCTCTTCTTGATGAAATCCGTTATGAACTATATCTGAAACTACTTTTTCATTTTTATTAAAATCTACGATTAGTAAATGTCCTCCTTCATTTAGAACATCAAATAGCCTTGATAAAACGATTTCAACATCATGAATATGGAGTAGAACCTGAGCCATAAAAATATAGTCCGCATGTAAATCCGTTAGACCTTCCTTTTCAAAGTCAAAACATAATGTATCTGCATTCTGAATGTGAAGATCAGTAATTTTTTGCTTTATTTGATTAATCATGTTTTGTGAAGTATCCAGAAAAAGCATAGAATTAAAATCATTTAACAAGCTCATTCCGACAAGACCTGTTCCACACCCAAAATCAATAGCATTCTTACTATTAGCGTCAACTACATACTCACGAATGGCATCAGATGATGCCTTTGCAATTTGAATTCTTTCAGAAGTGTCATATACATTAGCTATCATTTCAAACTTATCCGTATTTCCCATGATTACCTCCCCAATCCGCCTTAATAAAAAACACAACAATATAGAATGATATTCTATCGAAGCATTTGCATTTAGTCCACATTCTAATTCATGCTTATGGAAAACAAAACTGTTTTGCTTCAAAATTTCCGCCCTTATTTGTGATACGGTTCACCGCCCTACCTGTAACGGCAAGTTTAAAGACCACCCCGCTAAAAGGATGGCCTTTAGGACTGCTATTCTATTCTAATTGCCTCGATATAAAGCTCGATTCTCACTTCATTTCCGACGATAACCCCGCCTTTTTCCAGAGGCGAGTTGAATGTCAAGCCAAATTCATTGCGGTCAATACTGGCTGTTGAATGAAATCCTACACGTTCCCGGCCACGAGGGTCTTTGTTTAGTCCTTCAAAAAAGGTATGAAAAGTGATGGGTTTGGTTACTCCATGCAGAGTTAGATTGCCCGTAAGTTCATATTGCCTTTCGCCAGCAAGGACGCAGCTGGTGCTTTGAAACGTAATGGTTGGATACTTGGCTGCATGAAGGAAGTCGTCACTCTTCAGGTGTTCATCTCGTTGCGATTGGCGAGTTGTAATACTATTTGCATCTATGGAAGCCTGAATACCCATGGTTTTTAAATTGTTGGGGTCAAAACTCAAGATCGCTTGGAAATGCTCGAATACTCCTTTAATTCTACTAATCATTAAATGCGTCACCGAAAACTCGACGGAGCTGTGGTCCGGATCCACTTCCCAATTGATATCTTTCATAAATAAATTCCACCTCTATAATAAGATTTTGAGAAAGGTCGCCCCTCTCAAAGCACTGCGATATTCGCATACTCCTAATATACAAAAACGCTACTGACAACGGGATGTCAGTAGCGTTTTAGCATTTTTTCGGCTTCCTCGTAAATCCGATTTCGGAATACTCAGGCTCCGCCACGTCATAATTAAATCCAAGGTAAGCCCACAGGTGCCCATCATCTGGAGGATGATACTCTGAACCTTATTGGTTCGTATTTTATGGATAATTCATGTACGCCTTCATTACGATTCGTCTTTGTCGAAATAATCATCTGGCAAATGCAGTTCTCGCAAACAACCGATAAATTTTTCTCTGAAATTCGGATTGCTTTTGCATTTCGGCCATACCTCCTTATAATAAGACAGCAGCTTCTCATGTGGAATAATGCCCCAGTATAAAATCAAGTTATTCAGAACCTGCAGGCCGCCCCCCATCAACATCTGTTCAATGATCTGCCAGCTTCCCAGCTTGTTTTCGCAACTGCGCGCGGCATAGATGGCAGTGGTTTGCATTTTCGGGTCGGCGTGACACAAGAAAGGCGCAAAGTTCTGGAGCGTAATCGCACCGTAATCTTCCAAGATATACCCTGCATAACGCAACGTTTCCGGGTCGTGAATCCGGTCAAGCCTTTGCAAGATCACTGGAATAAACTCCGTTAAATCCTCAGTTTTACTGGAAGCGTGCAGAATCTGTAAAGCTTGCAGAAAATCCTCATGTTCATCCGATTGCAACAGCTCCAGAGGATACTTTCTACCCGTGTCAAAAGAAGCTTTGCAGATGAGCCAAATGGCTGTGGTCCGATTTTTGGGGCTTTGCTCCGCAATTTTTTTCAAAAAAGCAAGGGTTAGCTGAGAGACTTTCTTAAACTTGAACATTCCATCAAGCGCTTTGGCTTGGATTTCTTCGTTTGGAGCGCTCTGATAAATCTGGTTCAGCGCATTCTCATCACCCGGCATTCGACTGCCAAACCACCCGATATCATAATCCAGAATAATTTCATCCAGCCAGCGCTCGTACCAGTCCAGAAAGCTGTCTTCATAGACAAAGAAAAAAGGATGATCAGGATGAAAATCGGAGGTGTACACAATTCTCCCCCTATATTTCCCCTCAAGTACGAGATACATGTCGTATTCGCAGCCTTGGGTGCCTATGCACAACATGCCGCCCAACACCTTATTACAGGTGTCGTCGTATTCCTCATCGGGAATGTCCTCGTCCTTGGTCAGGGGCTCAATTAGACGGTTCCATTCCTCTTTGGTCATCCCGGGGTACAGAACGGATTTTGCAAGGAGCGCTTGGCGCTCGGTGTAGGAAGTTGCCTTTTCAATTGAATATATTCCATAATAGGGTCCGGCGCCTCCATTGCCGATGTTCGTTAAAAACAGCGCATAAGGCTCAGGAAGTGTGACCTGATTGTGGGCTTGCCAGTCCGCCAGCTCTTTTGCTGTAAGCTTCTCTTTAACCCTATATTGATGTGAGGATGATCCAAACACTGAGAAACCCGCGTCTTTGCGCATAGCTTGGCTCAGTTTGTTTTTTATTCGATCCAGTTGCGTTTCTTTCTTGCCAAACCACATATTTGAACCCTCCTGTTGACCATAGCCAGGTTTCCTTTGTTTGCTTATCCAGCAATTTTATTATTTTTTCTATGGGTCGTACCTCTTTAAAATGATATGTATCTAGAGTACCACAGGAAAAAATCCATATGAATGGAACCTATATGTGGATTAGACTATAATCACCTTGTTATTCATGTAAGCCACTCCTCATTTCTCGGAAATTAACGACATATTATTTAATTAAACTCATTAAACGCAGTTCATTCTAAACAACATAGATTGAGGGAGAAAATAATGAAAAGCCAATTAAGAAATATTACGGTCGACGGTTATGCCTTCGTTTATTGGTACTCAGGCGGGTCTCGCTTCATCCTAAACCTATCTCCCAAAGAGAATAAAAACATCAAAATCACGCTCATCTTTCAGGCCATTCCTCCTGAAGAAGAGCCTCATACTTTTTGGTCCTTTTATGACATTTCAGCCCAAAATAATGAAGTAGAAACTGCCATCCATCTAGGTAAACCCAAACATATTGCTGAAATCATCTCTTACTTGATGGCAAAACGACAAGAACTTTGGGTCCAGGGGAAGCCTCACGTTCTGGATCATGCCTGGGATTTACTAAAGGAAATGGGCTATTCCGAGTTCAAACCGATCTGGATTAGACAGTGGTAGTCGTAATGGTTTGTGAACTAGCCCCCTTTGACCACTCAAAGGAGGCTTAAAGTTCACAGGGATACGACTATTCGTTATCTGGCGTGGCCGGACTGGCCGAAGGCATCAAGCCTTTAACGGCGCCGAGAAACGGGCGAATGGACTTGATCATACCGTAGCCCATCTTCACGACCGGGACAAATTTCTGGATCATGCCGAACAGCCGCAAGCCGCCGCCGAGCATACCGCCAAGCCCTCCTGCGCCCGCAGTGGAGCCGCCAAGGCCGCCTAACAGCGAGCCCATCATCGGCAGGAATGCCGACACCTTGGCGTCTGGCTTGCGGGAGCGCGAACGGCCGGACGGCTTACGCGCGCCGCTTTTCCGGTTGCCGAGACGGACGCCCGGGGCATGCGCACCAGCTCTGCGTTTAATAGATCGGGAGTCTTGCTTCCCGGAAGAAGCGCGTGGGGGGACTCCGGCACTGGAAAGTACCAACCCGCCGTAATTAACGTCGGTGATGTAGCCGACGTAAGTCTCTCCGCTGTGCAGGGTGACACAGACCGGACGGCCCTGAAACTTCTTAGCCCGTGCACGCATCTCTTTCGATTGTGCCATGGAAGTTCACCTCGCTCACTGATTATAATTCAGTTTACGCCAGGGGCGGGCTGCCTGCTTGTGCGAATAGGACATACGCACGCCAAAAATCGCCTGATGATCTCGTCGTCATCGGAGCTTTAGCCTGCTCAAAAACGTTGGAAGCAAAACTAGCCGTTGCCGGCAGTTCGACAGGTTATTGCGTTCTTTTTCACATTCATGCAACACTTCAAATATCGAACTCAGTGTCATTCCACATTCCGCGATCTTCCAACATGATTTATATGGTATTTATGTATATATATGTCAGTAACCAATTTTTTCAACGCTTACTACACAAATGACCCATAAGAGGGTCACTTTTTTCAAGTGTCCTTCTTGTGGGTCACAGTTCACATGATCTTTGGGCCCTTCTTCTATTACAGTCTCTTGGTTACAATTCAGTTAATCACTATTAGCGCCGTTCTCCATATTAATATTATTCTTATATGCGAATTCACTTAGAATATCTCTTGTTGTTTCAAAAGCAAGCTCATCCCAAGGTATTTCTCCCCAACCAAAATATTTAGCCTCAAAACTTTCAATGTTTGTCTTAAGGGATTGATTTTCAGCAGTGGCTTCAAACGCCAACTGAACTGTTCCGTATTTTGACATAGAATGTGTTTTGATAATATCTTTAACTTTTACTCGTGCTCCTGCCTCCTCTCTTACTTCTCTTTCTATTGTTTCAAAGACATCATCTCCTCGCTCTACATGTCCACCTGGCAACCCCCATAATCCCTTGCTCGGGTTCTCAGCTCTTCTCAAGAGCAACACCTTATTCTCAAAAAGAACAAGAGCAACTACTACTAACTTGGGATCTAAATAAAAAATAAATTGGCAATTGTCACAAACAAGTTGTGGTTGGTCAGCTATATGCAAGTCTTGAAGAATAAAAGGAGAACCGCAGCGGGGACAAAATTTTAAGTCTTCCTTACTATACTTCCAATCATACTTTAGATATTTATATTCATTTTCCATCAAGTTACCTCACCTCACTTGTTAGGATTTCATTTTCCCACAACTCAAAAAACTTCGAATAAACCTGTGTATACAATGATTCCTCATTTTCTGTTTTATAAACAGTAAATCTAGGTCTATGCTCAGAAGGCACATAATCCGTTATTTCAAAAACCATTTTTCCATAATTGGTTTTATCATATCCCGTTATAATATATGGGAATATTGTCTTATACGTCTTAATTGTAATGTTGTTTCCCAAATCTCCTAAGTTCGCCTTCACAGCTTTCAACCTATTTATTGAGTTCCGTATTTCAGAGCTAAAATCTTCACTTTTTTCAAAAGAGTTACGAAATGATAATATATCATGGTATTGGTCAATCCAATCAGGATCAAGTAATAATAAACTTATATTATTAGTTTTTGCCTTTTCCAAAATTAATCCCTTAGAGTCACTAGAAAGATGTATCATTGAAGTACCTGAAATAAAAATATGGCCTCTTGCCTCATAAAGGCATGTCTTATAATCTTCAATTCGCTGAACATTTGTGTCAATTATTTTAACAATACCATAAGGATTTTGTGCTTTAGCGACATAATTTTCTAATGAAGATATGTTGACTCGGTATCCTAGTCCTCCCAAAAAGTCACCAACTGTTCGTTCCCACGTGTATCCTTTTTTCAGTAATTCTTCTTTTAGAATCTCAGCTTGTTTATTAAAAAATGCAAATCGGTTGTAAACTTCATTAATTTTAAAATTCAAATTTTTAATAATTGTATTTTTTTCTGCTATAGCATCTTCTGAATCATCCAGGAAAATGTTATGGTTTGGAGTTAAGTTTAAATCTAAAAGATATATAGCATCCACAAGATCTGAATCCCTAATGAAAGAATCTAAGAATTCATACAGACCTGTGTTTTGAGAAATAACTAGTGGAATTCCTGCTGAAATAAACTCCCAACCAACTAATCCAAAACCATCGTGTGATGACGGTAGAAATCCGATATTTGATTTAACTAGATACTCATAAACATGGTCTCTACCTCTATAAGTATGAAATTGAACTTTTGTTAACCTTTCAGCATCCTTTTCCTCAACGCCTATAAGATTCACTTTTGATTCTGGTGTTAAAGTATCTTTATGTTGCATAAAAAAATCTTCTAGTGCTTCAAGAGCTAGGGAAGATTGCTTAATTGCATCATCCTTCGCATCTAATCGCCCAACCAGTGTGGCTGTAAATGTTCTTTTACTGCCCACTCCAGGTCGATGCCTTTTATTTAAGTCCTGAAGTCCGGGGATCAACTCAACCGCATTTTGTCTTGCATATTCGTTTGCATGCCTGGTAAGTTTAGGCCCTACCCCAAACACCATATCTGCTCTTCTTAGCAAATCTTTTTGTTTGTCGAATTTTTCCTTCTGTACCTCTTCAGAAATAGGTAGGTCTTGTTTGAGGCCATAATAATCTTCGTAGACCATATGATGTATTAAAGCGAAACGAGAGCTTTTTTTAAATAAGGCGTTATATTCTTTACATAATGAAATTGCATGTTCGCCAGTAATAACATCATGTCCCACCCACCATGAGAATTTAAATTGTTCTTTTACTTCTTCGATTGATAATTTCAGAACAAATGATAATCTTTCTAATATTTTAAAAAAGTTCACCATGTAACCAGACTTTTCATACCCATTAATTAGTATTGCATTGCTATTCGTTAACACTTCAGTTTTGTTAGTTACACAAATTACTTTGATATCTTCTAATGTTATTGTGGATAAGTAAGAATCGATTGATTTGACTAAATCAAGGTTAAAAGAATTTATTCCCCCTCCTTCAGTTCCCCAGTTATCTGCAAAAACAACTACAAGTTCCGTCAAACTCTTCACCTCTAACTAAATTACTTACAAACTTATATAAAGGATTTATTACTAAAATAATATTTTTTTCCATTCCCATTACTCTTGAAACTGATTTATTTTGTTTATTACTACCCTTTTCTTATACCTACAATTAGATTGGTCTATAACTGTTGATCTTAAATATGCTAGAAATAACTTCCTCCTACACCCAACACTACACACAAGGCCACTTCCTTGAAATTCGGTATTTATCTAGTCAAACGTTCACATTACTAGTTTTGCAGCACTTGTATGAGTTTTATGAGTCCCCAGCCTCTATACCGGATTTTTTCTAGGAGATGAGATTCCACTAAAGTTCGATATCCTCTTTAGACATAAACAAAGCCACTTAAATCATTTTAATCCCACTAGAAACTACTCACCATTTATATAATAAGAAACAATTTCCACCTCACTTGGTTGCGTATTTCATTCGTTGGGAACGAATACGGCGGAAGGTATAGAAACCTCATTGTTGCCGAGCAGCAAGCCACACTAACCTGATATTTTCCACGAATTGCCTGGAGACTCCCGTTTGAATGAGGCACTCAATGTAGGTGTAGATAAGATTTTGTTAGGCTTTTTTAGATAATAACTTCAACTTGAAGACTGGTATTATCCAGAAGATCAATAGTCTCGTTGACTACACGAACACTTTATTGGTAGTTTCATATACTTTAGTTGCTTATCTGCATTCCCAGAGTATACAACACTAACTATATAATGATGTGTACTTCCCTTAAGCTTCGCTGCAAATTACTTATTTGAAACAAACTCAACAATTTCAAGTGGAAAACCTTTATTTATAGTGTGATCGTAGCTATAAATATGATCTCTATTGTTTACACATCTGCCCAGTTTTTTCTTGAATCTTTCATCGTTATAAATATTCACTCGTCCACCGCAAATAGGACAAACCCCATACTTTCTTATTGTATAAACATCACCATTATCATCCTTATAAAGTACCAGCTGACTATTCCCCTTATAAACACCATTGTTCTTTAGCTTCTTATGTTTGTTGATTGATTCAAGAGCATATACCCCACAACCAAGCGAAACCATTAATAAAAAGAATGAGAAATCACTTTTTTTAACGAAGTAAGTAAATATGGTTATAACTGCCGATATTACCGATAGCACCCCTGAAATTTCAAACTTTAACTTGTATCCTCTAATACCACCCACTACTTTTCTATCCAAGCAATTCTCATATTCTACAACTAACTCATTGGATATATTAGGAGCAACATTAAAGTTGTCAATATAAAACTCCTGCTTACTATTATTACCTAAGCCAATATTAATATTATTATTTCCAGCATTTATCGTATTATAGCCACTGTCTCTTTGTTGAACTGGCTCTTGGCAATATGGACAGAAATTAAAATCCTCATTGACTACTCTTTCACATTTTCTACAGTTCACTTTATCACTCCAAACCAACCAGTGTATTGGTTAATTATACCACGATAAAATGATTTTTTGTCGATTGCACGGTGTGTCTGTAATGAGATTGGACTTTTTATCTTACACTATGGCATCTCTTAAACATACCATGTTCATCCATTCTGGAAATCTCCATGTTTTCGCACAGATTTCGTCCTACTTGTGGTACGGTTCACCCCGATTGCTTAGTTAGTAAGGCGGATTATTAGTTGGTTGAAATCCAAAGGTCGCACTCAAGAAAGTGCGACCTTTGCTATATGAAAAGCAATGTTTTATGGATAATTTACTAAGCGACTTTGTATTTTATTCCAATGCCTTTTTATCTGTTTGTAAATTAGGCTTTCGATAAAGGGAATACTTCCGAAAACAGAATGTGCCTTTTTCGCATATGATACAAATTCCCATAACCTTTATAGTTCCAACCTAAATGAGTATACAACGAATACAGTTTTTTTCTTCCAACAGGTTTGTTTTCCTTTTTACTTATCCAATTAACAGAAGCTACCTTCGACAGGCTCACTAATGTTCCTTGCTGCATCATTCCCTTTTCAGCAACGCAAGACTCTCCTGCACCTGATCGTAAAGAAAATTACGCTGGACAACAAAAAGCGTGTCAACAGCGTTGAACTCCCCTTCAACGAGGAGACTGAGAAGCATTTTTTAAGTGCAGCCCCTTCCGCAAACAATATAACGGAAGGGGCGTTTCTTTTGCCCGGAAAAGCCCCACTTCTCCATCAGAAGTTGGTCATTACAATTTGGCCAGTTCTGTATATTTACTTTCACGATTCCAAGTCCTTCAGAGCGAGTAGATTTATCTTTTCTTGTTTTTTCTGCCAGACCACGATTTTCACCTTGGAAGGAAATGTGAATTTTATACGACTCACTTTAAATGTCCATATAATGAGCTCAAGCAATTCTTGATCCAGTATATTTTCGTATCCTCTAAAGCGAGTGATCCCAGATCCCAAAACAGGCAAGGCGACTGTTCTACCGGCATAGACTCTGTCTATCTCATTCCAGAAATTCAACAGGCAGTTTATATAGTCGTTCATCTCGAGATATGCTTTGTTTCTATCATCGAAACGTGAGAACGCCGTAAGGAGATAATCGTCTACCGTGCAGATTGTTCCAAGCCTGTATCTAATCTTCTTCCCGACAGTTCTGCCTGCATTTTCACATGCGATCATTTCTGGCAAGTGGGTGTCAGAAGAAAAAATTTCGTCTAAAACAGCGATATTTCCCTGATAGAATTTTTTAATATATATTCCGTTGAGTGAACTGCTTGAGATGACTTTCTCGTCTACCAGTGTGTCAAAATATTCATTAAAAGCGATCGCTTTCAGATCAGCCTCCTCAGAAAATATATCACCGAACTTTACCTCAATCTCTGAAGTGTTAATCGTTAGCTTGATACTGCGACGCATATTGGCATGGACCCAGATTCCGATGTAAACAAGGACCAACAATGCCAGTGCTCCTCCACCAATGACTATCTTGATTTTAGGGTCTATTTCAACGAAAAGAAACACAATAGAGGTGATTACACTTATCACGCTTAGAAAGCCATAGAATATATGTAGTATCTTTTTATCAAAAAATGGGACTTTCATTCACATCTTCTCCTTTATTGAATTAGGCCCCATTTGATTTGCGTTTCACGTTTGTAATGATTCTTACCACTGCTAAGATGCTCACCATTCACATGAAAACGTGTGATAGCATTTAAAATGCACTCTTTAGCGAAAGGGATATGGATTGCTTCTATACCGGTATCATTTATACGGTCTCTAAGTGCCTTGGGCCAAATGCCACTGTGGCTATCCACATACAAAACAGATGAGAATTCAGGGTAAGCGATAATAAGCGGAATTCTGTACGTGTCTATGGCCTGCTCGATCTCATAAGATAAAACACTTCCGGTATAACGAGTCTTACTCGTAAGAATGACGAGCATGTTTTTCGATGCTCTAAGCCGTTCCTGGATGCGTGCATACAATGTTGTCCGTTTACTTGTATCACGTACCGCATCCGTTTTCTCGTGACTGTTAGTCAGCGAAAACTGAATGTTTTTATTCGCATTCCATGCTTGAAGAGTAGCATAGTATTTGAAGTCAGACTTTGCAGGGTCTGCCTCTCCTAAACCATCAAAGGCAACATAGGTTCCAGTCCGATTTGCCATAATCTAAACCCCCATTATAAACATTATTTGCTTCTCCGCACGGAAACATCTTACCATATATCCCCTGATACTGCTTACTCTAACCATAATTTCGCCCTATTGTAGGATGTTCCGGTATCGTAAAGTAAAAAGAGTCTGCGTAAGCACAGACTCTAAATCAATTTATGTCGAAATTTGTATTCGTTGTTCCAATACCTTCTCCCAAAACGGTCGGTAGATCAAATTCATTCGTACAGAATCATACTCTGCTTCAAATCTTTCTTCGATAGCCGGCCCTATATCGCCAATAAAAGCTGCTAATTGGTCTAAGGCGTCGTCTGCCTTGGAAATGATAGGATGTTCATAATCAGGTTCCCATCCTGTTTCCCATTTAATGTAGCCATCGCTCTCATGGGCATTCAACTCCGACCTATCTTCGTTGCTGGTAAAACCATCATAGCCTGGACGACGAGCATTATATATGATGCTAACTACCAGTGCTGGTAAAGAATCTAGTTTAGTTTTAACGGACTCTACTTTTTCCATAAAGGTATCCCATTCGCTCATTTCAGCATAGTCCATTTCTTTAACTTCTTCTGCGTCTTTCATTTTTCTAAGTTGCTCATTCTGCTTTCTAAAGTCCTCTAATTCTACTTCCATTTCTAAATATGCTTCCTTGTAAGTAGCCAGCTCTGTTTTTAGCGTATCGAAATCGGCATCTGTGAGTGGTTTCAATTCCTCTGTCGCTTTGATAAATGGGAGAAGTTTATCCTCGTAAAGTTCTTTCGCCCTAGTTCCAAAACGCACCATATTAGGAGAATTCAATCCACGATCTACAATGGCTTGAGCTAGCTTATTCAAGTCCTCAATATTTGAAAGAGTAATGGTCTGCAAATTAGTACGGTATGGGGTTTCGGCTAGTGCCCTATAATCCAGCGGTGGCACCACTACGGGTATAATTGCTTGCTTATTTACCCAAGTAGCCCCTAACTCACATAAACAAAATTGGCTTTGTAAGTAGTTGGGAGTTATAAACGGCAGAATTATTTTGCATTCTTCCATACCTTTTCGAATCTGCTCTACCCAATCTCCTCCGTAAGTTAGCTCTTCGTCAGAAGTTAAGAAGAAATCACTTCGCGAAAGGTTGAACTGGTTTTGAAGTAAATCCATGAGATTTCTTACTATAGTAGCATCCTTTGAGGAATGACTTATGAAAAACATGGCCATAAATTCCTTCTCCTTGTTTGTAGAATTAAGAGCAGAAAACAAATTTTACCTTCTTATATTAACACCTACTCAATGTAAAAAACTAGATCAAGTGCTCTTGAATCTTCTTATATTTCTTTATGTCTGTGAAAAAAATAAACATGAAAGCCAACGATCAAAAATCTGCTCTCAGGAGGTGAAAAAATGCCCCCTAATATGGATGCCTACGAAAAGCTGGTCGTACAAGAAGACCAGCTCGTTAAGCGTGTCTGCACTTGCGAAGGGACCACCAACACGATCCTGTATGTGCTCTTCCAACGAGGAAAAACGATCAGTCTTTCAATCTGTCGATATATGGCGATGAGTATGATGTACAACTTTGTAAATATACCAGTATTAGAAGAAATCAATAAATCGAGAGTGTGTTGTTATTTGATTAGATAAGTACCTGAGAGCGATTCCCAAGAAATCGCTAGGCTTTCAAGCGAATTGGGCTATACATTGGATGTCTCTAAATTGCATCTTTAAAGTCTAAAGGGAAGGCTGAAGCGCTATCAGCTATTTCGCCCTATTTGTGATACGGTTCACCGCGTTGTCTGTAACGGCAAGTTTTGAGAAAGTCCATCCTGGAGGGATGGACTTTCTCAAAACTTGCCTTCTTGTAAGTAACAATGCTTTTGTTTGGATCAGTGTAATGTCATTTGTGGTTGGTTCGATTATCCCGGCTGACGGCGTACAATACCTATGAGCCCAATATTCCTACCAACTTTTCAAATTCTCTTTCGATAATCTGCGGAAGGCTATCTTTGTTATTCTCAAATGTTGCTGCCCTACGGGCAAGTGCTTCTTTCGTAAAGTAAGTCTCCACATTGCAGTTATGCGCTTCAAAATATTCTTGGGTAACAATTTTAGTAAATGGAATAAAAAAGTCATTCGACCTACTGTACATAATGCCTTTGACTTTAAAAAGTCGTAGTAACTCTCTTAAGTTTTGATCATTACTTAGAAAAAAAGGAATGAAGTAACGTCCATGTCCGCCATTTATAAGCTGTCGCTCCATCATCCTAGGTACAGAGAAATCCCAGGCTATATTTTCAATAAATTGAAGCACCTTTTTAGGGTTCATTCCTTTATTGATTTTATTGAGAATTTTAACATCGTTTTGTGTAGTGAAATACTTATGAGCAATAACAAACTCTCTGTCAAAATACACACCAACAATATTAGTTAAAAACTCAAAGAGCTTCTGAACTTTCTTATGTACAGTTGTTTTTGATTCGAACTTAATTTGCATTACCCCTATTATGAATAGTACCATATACCTCTGTATTCTTAAGAAATAATCCATCCCTTCTTGTGCATAAGCAGAATTGAAAATTCCATTAAAGATTTGATCGGCTTGCAATTGTGCTTCATTTTCTGTAATCCCATATTGCAACTTTCCTGTTTTAATATATTCTTCTCTATTAATGCTCTTGAAAAGTTCGAGGCTGACCAAATTAAGGTATACCTTGGCCTTTTTATCCCTTTTGGTCTCTTCATCCTCACCTTCTATATTTACAAACGAATTCTTATAGTTTTCTATCATATAAAAAATATGATCATAATTAAAATTATTCCTGATTAGCAGGTCAATTGTGGTAAATATCTCATTATTTAAAGTCGAATAATCTCTACTTACAAAATTATGTATATAGCTAGCATAATTTGTATCCAGCATTATTGAGTAGTCAAGACCAAATATGGTGTCCTTTTCCCCGTTATTAAAGATTTCATTCAATAACTCGTCATCAATAAAGTATAGCTTGTCCGTCTCAAAGTAAGGAATGAAGTGGCTATCGATATTGTTGATTAATTTATTCAACTCAGTAGGATATACACTTTTGTGATAGTTATCTAAAGAGATAATTGATGACTTACCTTCCGTTGACTCCCCCATCATTACCCAAGCTTCAAAAACTTCACTTGCATTTGTCGCAATAGAAAGACTGTATAGTCCTTGTTTAATACGTTCATCTTCCATTCGGTTACGCTCCTCATTAACAGTTAGCCTAATGACTTTTAACAGGTAACAGATCATAAATGCCTACATTCGCTAAAATATTGACCTTTATTTATGATGTCCTCAAAATACTCTGCTGCCTTACAACTTTAATAACTCGTGCTTCACACTTTGAAAGGCATTTACCATTTCCTCAACAGAAATAAAGCGTTCATCAATATTTGCAGCCAAACCTTTTAAAAGAAATTCCTTAACCGCCTGGCTCTTCCCGTAGAGTCCATTTCCATGCTTCTTCCCACAAAACAAAAAGTTTACGACCTGAGTGAGAGCGTATATCTCATGCCTCACTTCGTAGTTTACGAATCCCACCTTTGTCAAGTCAGGATCGTTTAGTGAGCCTTTCACACTCGAATCTATACTCGTTAATGAGCTTTTTGGAATTTTTACTAGACCAAAATCAGCTATCTTGAGTACAGTCCACGTTTGATCGAAGTGATGAATCAGAATATTGTGGTAGCTAATGTCTCGGTGCAATATTTCCTTCTCATGGATGTAGATGAAAGCGTTGAAAAGCTGACCAATAAGCTTAAGCCGATCTTGCATATCCAACTTAGTGTTATTGTCGCGAATGTAATCAGCAAGCGTTCCTCCATTAGCATACTCAAGGGTATGCTCATGCTTCTCATCGTTGTAGTTATAGGCTTCAATAATGTAAGGCGAATTAAATTTACGTGTAGTCTCGTACTCATTCTTAAATCTCTGTAATTCCTTGGCCGTTAAATTAGTTTTGGCACGCTTTAGGGCAAACCAACGATTATAATACGGGTCTTTGTATTTAAATACCTGAGCATATGACCCACCGCCGATTAGCTTGGTTTGAAAGACTTCTTTATTGAATAAACGCTTAACTTCGACGACGTTCATCATTATAAATATAGCTCGATGCTCAATCAGTTCAATCATTGGAAAATCAGAGGGAATAGTGCTGCCCCCGCTCTTACTCAAAAAGGCACTACATCTACCTATTAACTCCACATAATATGGATCCAAATCAAAGGCAATCGGTGAATTCTTCAAATTTGTCTGAAGCTTCTGAAAAGCTTCAATCACATCAATTAATTCCCGGCTAGGGTCTGCATTGAAATGTCCACCATATCCAGGTGAAAGCTTCTGATTCATGAAGGAAAATAAATTATTTAACATGGCATGAAACAGTGGGAAAACTTGTTTAAGGTCATCATTCTTAATGTTTTCATAGTAGTCATCATATAATGCAGATGCATCTTTCATGTTAGAGAACTGGGCATTGATCTTTCGGGTTTGTACACGTAAATACTCGTCAATTTCATGCACAGGAACAGCCATATCTACCCCCTAGCTAAAGTCGTATAAAAGCAACTAGTGTCAAACATCCTCATTTTACCATATCTAATTAACAGAGGTTACTTCTTTGATTACCTATAACCACGTCGTAACAAAAAACTTGCCGTTACTTATGGTACGGTTCACCCCGATTAATCTTCACCGCTCGGTAAATCTGTTCCACCAGCACCAATCGCATCAGCTGGTGAGGCAGGGTCATTCTTCCGAAGCTCAGCTTCTGCTGGGCGCGGCGGAGGACTTCGTCAGAGAGACCATGACTGCCGCCAATGACGAAGACAACATGGCTTGTGCCGTAAGTTCCGAGCTTGTCCAGTTCCTCTGCGAGTTCTTCCGAGCTCCACAGTTTGCCGTCAATGGCGAGCACAATGACATGTGCTTCGCTTTTCACATGAGCAAGGATACGCTCTCCTTCCCGCTCCTTGACCTGTCGAACCTCCGCCTCGCTCAGTGTATCGGGAGCCTTTTCATCGGCTACTTCGATCATTTGAAACTTGATGTATGGCCCTAACCGTTTAGCATATTCCTGAATGCCCATGACCAAATACTTCTCTTTTAACTTGCCCACACCTATAAGTTGAATAAACAAATTCCATACCCCTATCTATGTCGAATGATAATGTAAAATCGTATTTACGATCCCTAACATGAAAAGATACCTTTAACATAGTTATTTTAGCACCTGAAACGTCTCTTACCTATCTATTTCCTCTCTATTACGAGCCTATTCCCTGTTCAGATCATAGCGGATTATTCATTTACACTCTTCACGATGGAATGCTTTCAGTTCCGTATTCATCAAGACACTGTATTAGCAGCTGTCGATATTGGCTGATTTGTTCCGCTGTCGCTGACTCCCGTAATGATTCGAACAATGCTGTACATTTCTTGAAATTACGATCGTTACCCGACTGATCGGCTAGTTGCATCGCCTTCACAGTAAGTCCCACTGCATCCTGTAATCTGCCACACTTCCGATAGTACAAAGCCAAATGATAGCAGTAGCTATAATAGTAGGATACGTTCTCTGCGTCTTCATAACTTTCGAATTCATGAATCTGCTCTGCAAACGTATGTAAAATATCTGACACATCCAAATGATACATAAGCGCTGCCCGTAATATGGTATTCAGCCCCGGTAATATTTCCTCTAGATTATCCTGCAAAAAGGCTACGTATTCCTCGATCAGCTCTATATTTCCAGACAAAATATCTACTGCATATAAATTAGTTTTGGCTAAAAACCTGAACTCCTCAACAACCTGAATGTCTTCTTCCTTTAAATCCTCCATCCACCCCAGCTCAGCATACTTATAGATGCACTCCCTTGCCTGCTCATATGCACCCAGGTTCTGGTGAGCCATTCCACACATCAGGTGACTGAGCCCAAAATAATATACCAATGGACGTTCTAAATTGACATGCGGGATGGATAATTTCATTGCTTTATGATACTGCCTTTCTTCATAGATACGCTGTACACATTGGTACAAAATATCCGCCGTCTCCATCACCTTTTTCCAATTTTCAAAAGCCACAGCCATCTCTAACATTTCAACAATGATGTCCGGTTTGAGTGATTTCAGGATAGAAGTTCGCAAAGAGGGTTCCTCCTTTAAAATGACTAGGATAAAAAGCACTCGCTCTTAATATATTCCTTTGTGAAACTCCAAATAAGTAGTACAATAAATTAACTTAATCGCAGTTTTTTCAATAAATTTTACCGCCTTTATGTCTCTGCTAATTACATCGATACTCTCCTAACCTTTAGGAGAGGTGGCTAATATGACAAAATTACGGAATTCAGTTGGAGAAAGAATTAGAGCAATTCGGAAGGCTAAGGGATTAACACAGCAACAACTTGCGGAACTTTCAGGATTAGATGATGCATATATCGGATCAGTAGAGCGTGGCGAAAGAAACTTTTCGATTGATACCTTGGAAAAGATTTTAATCGGATTGAATGTCTCTGCTTACTCTTTGTTTTACAATTCCGATAATTATATTGACTCTATACAGATGAAAATAATAGATAATTATAGTTCAATTATTAGCGAACTAAGCCCTAAACAGGTCCAAAACTTAAATAACATCATCAGTGAATTTAGAAATGCATTTAAGTGAAATTTATTTTGAAATAAATATATTAATAGTGGACTTATTTTCATCTTAAAATAAAAACCGATAGGTAATGCTATCGTCTGACGATTCTTTGTATTCACTTACAAATAAAAATGAAAATTCTCAATATTTTCGAGAAGATGGGTGCGGTAAAAATGCAAGATGTAAATCTTCATATTTTCAAGAAAAATACAGATGCTCATTATACTCACCGTGGGTTCTTATTTCAGTATGCACTTACGCTTGAATTATGGCTCACCAACTATCTTAGTAAAAATGACATAATAATTTATTGCGAAGTCGAAGATGATATTAAAACAATAGATATTCAATCTTCTAGCACTAATTATAAACAAGCAAAGTGTTATTCTAATTCATTGTCACTAAGTGATAAGGGAGTCCAGAAATCCTTATACAATTTTTTTCTATTATATTTACAATCAGGAGAAGTTTATTTTGATTTTATTTCTTCTTCTAAACCCTCTAGTAGAGACAAACTACTGAATGAATGGATAAAAAATATGGGTAGCCTGTCTCAAGATTTACTTCTTAATTGTGAAGAGTATATTTATACTACAATTGGCCTGATTCTAAAAGAAGAATCAGAGAAAGCGCTTTTGAGAATTCATACAAATTCTGAAGTGAAAATTGAACTTAAAAACTCATATCAAAAAATCAAATTTTTATTAGATCAATCCGAAGTCCGCAAATCCTTTATAGAACGAATATCCTGGACTTTTATGGAGCTAGACCCTCAAGAGAGTGTAATCAATATAATAGCCAGTACTAAAAAACACATTTCCAAACTTGAAAGAAAATTACCTACCCAACTACTTTATAGCAGACTTCTCACTGAGGTAGTTATGAAGTCTGCAAACCCTGATCCAAAAGCTAGATACTTGGACAATAATTTATTTGGTGAAATTCTGGAAGAAACTATAATGGAGATGCATTCTAATACTAATTCAGAACTGATCGAATTAATTGGTAAGTTTACATATGATTTGAATAGTATAAAAGTGGATGTATCTGATATTGACAATAAGGTAAACTATCATCTAGAGGAATATGGTATTAAGAGGCTTCATTCCGAATTTATTGAATATTCAAAAAATAAATTAAAAGAGTTTTCTGAACCTATTTTTAACGAAAACTTTAACTTATTTGATATTTTCGTTTTACCTGAACACAAAAGTTATGAATTCAAAGGCGAGTTTAAAGATCTAGAGGAGGATCTAGGTATTAAATTCAAATCAAAAAAGAAGCTTAAAGACATATCAGTAACCGAGTTATTTATTACTGAAACGATCATGGATGAAACAAAGAAGCCGATTTTTGTACATGGGGATCCTGGCGTAGGTAAAAGCACTTTCTCTAAATTTTTATTCTCCACTTTTATCGAAAAAAAACCAGATATAATAACAATTCATATTGATTTGAAGAGATTTAAATTTGTGAATAATTTCAAGATAGCTATCAAGCAGGAGTTTGAAGAGATTTTGCCTTCCTTCAAACTAATCCATTTAAAGAAATCTCGATTCTTAATCATTTTAGATGGTTTTGATGAACTACACCTAATTAGTGATGGACAAATGGATGATTTTTTAATGTCATTAAATGATTTTCAAAGGGATTATAGCAATGTGAACATTGTCTTAACAGGAAGAACAATTGTTTTTCAAGAATACTTAACATTGATCCCCAAGGGGTCTATTATAGTAGAAATTAAACACTTTTCACCACTTATGATTATAGAATGGGTTAAAAAGTGGTCAAAACTTAAAAATTATAATAAAGAGCTATCTACTGAAATAATAAACATAAATAAACATATGGATTATTACAGATTTAATAATGAGGATGATGATTCTTTAAGTAATAATAAGACTAGTATCAGTAATGTTGAAGAAGACCTCTTAGTAAGCTTACCTCTGTTTCTCTATCTTATTTGTACAATGCTATATGAAGATAATGATTTAAATCTAGAAGAATTAAATCAACTTGAAAAGTGGCAATTTTATAAGAGACTAATGGACTGGACATGTGCTACATCTAAATTCGATAATTCATTTAATCCGTTTCAAAAGCATATGGATTTTGAGGCCCTCTCAGAATATAAAAGAACATTTAACAAAAATATTTCTTTGTCTATGTACAAATCCAATAAATTCCATATAACAAATCGAGATATCCAGAACAGAGGATTACTACCTAAGTTTTTTGAATCTCTAATTTTAAACAGCGAAAATTTAATTAGTTCATTTATTGTCTTAAACTACATGAAGATTAACCACGAGACTGATATCAATGAAACTGCTTTTGAGTTTGTTCATAAAAGTTTTTATGAATATTTAGCCGCAGAAGCCTTGCTTGATATATTACTTTCTTTAGCAAATATTAATGAACAAGACGAAAGTTTGAAGGCTCACTTTTATACCAGCTTCTCAGGATTCAAGTTATCCAATGAAATTTTACAGTCTTTCTTGATACCAATGCTCGGTTCAATTGAATCAGAGAAGTTAAGATTAATCTATAACAACTTGAATCATCTATACAATAACTATGTGAAAAATCATCAATTTTTAAATGAGGAAAACACTGCATTTCTAAAAAAATTTTTCCTCCAATATCCAGGAAAAGCAGATAATAAAATAACGTTAGAATCTAATGTACTTTTCTCCCTTCTTAGACTGTTACCGTCTATTGCCAAATTATTAGGATTAACATTTAAAGTTAATTTATCTGACTTATCTAATCAACTTCGGAAAGTTGTACAATTCTCTAATGATGTATTCACTGTAGATGAACTACGATTTGACTTGGTTGATTTACAAAATTCAGAAATAACTAATGTTAGTTTAGTGAAAATAGAGTTAGAAAGTTCCAACTTGTCAAATTCTATTATTAAATTTTCAGATCTATCTTTTTCAAATTTGAATAGTGGACTTCTTTCTAGTATAAATATCCAATATAGTGACTTTGAAGGGGCCAACTTTGATTTTGCAGAACTGAAGTACGCAAATATAAGCGAAACAAACATGATAGATACAAGTTTTGTTGGAGCGACCCTAACAAAAATTAAATTATATAACTCTGATCTAACAAATTCAGCATTGGATCATAGTTATTTAAGTAATTCAGAACTTATTCAATGTGACTTAAGCGACGCTGTAATGGACGATTCTCATATTGAGGACACTATAATGATTTATGTCAATCTATCAGGGGCAAGCATGCAAAATAGTGTGTTCATTAATGTCAATTTATCGAACTCATTCTTATCATATTCTCAATTATGTAGATCAAAGCTCCAACACTCAAAACTTACATCATGTGACCTACGATTTGCTGATTTATATGGGGCCGATTTGAGCAACGTAGATCTGTCAAATGCAGACCTTTCAAATGTTGATCTCACAGATGCGAATCTTGAGAATGCAATACTGACTGGTGCTAACCTTACAAACTCAACTTTGTCTAATACCAATCTAAGAGGATGTAATTTGACTGGATGTATTTTTAACAAAGTTACTATAGAGAATGTAGACTTCTCATACTCGATATTGGATTCTACTGATCTAACAACATCTCAACTTAATAACTGTATTTTTTATAAAACTAGTATGAGATATACAAGAATTAGCACTCAAGATTTTTCGAATATATCAAACATGAAATGCGTAGATTTTTCTTTTAGTACAATCTCTTTCTCGAATTTCAATAATGTAAATTTAGAGGGTAGCGATTTAAGCAATACAAAAATCTATTCATGTTTATTTGAGAGTGCAAACTTTAACAATTGCAAATTTCATGCTACTAAATTGAAATGTTGTAAAATGCCATTAACCACATTTTTGAATTCAAAAGTTATAAGTACTAACTTTATTTTCTCCGAATTATTCGAAGCTAATTTTGGAAACACCGTACTTCAAAATGTACGGTTTAAAAAAACAAACTTGTCCTTTTCAAACATATACAATCGAAAAAAAGATGATAACTTCCTCAATGTACAATACCTATAAATTAATCTCTATTGGCGGGATAGTTCAAAACCACATTAGAATGCTAGTAGCATGCATAGACACCTCTAGCATTCTAAGAATTTCAGACTCTAATCTTTACGGTTCATAGCTATTAATTTTACCGCCGAAAAATCTGCTTTACCAGCAACAGCCGCATCGTTTGATAGCGCTAGTTCATCTTTCCAAAGCATAGCTTCTATTGATTACATTTAATCTCATTATCCACTAGCCCGTGGCTGCCACCGATGACGAACACCACATGGCTGCTTTCTTAGGCGCCGGAGCAATAGTATTCACTTGCAAACCCCTATTATACCCACATTTCCCCATACAAGGTGAGTGCTATACCTCTAGCTTAATGTATCCCAAAATCCGTTTGCCTTCCTTATCCTTAATGATCTTCACCTCAGCATTACTTAGGGTATCTGGTGTCTTTCATCAGAATTATTATGATTTAAAGCTCGAGATAAGGCATAAGACGTTTTGCATATTCTGCAATCCCTTGTACCAAATACTTTTCTTTTAATTGTCAGTCCAATAATCTGAATAAGCATACTTCCTCATTAGTCCCGCTCTAAGTGTAAACAATATAACTCCCATACCTCCGATTGTCCAAAAAGATAATGAAACTCATACAATCTGTTACACTATTTTCTATGTAACCCCCTCATGATCCAATGTCTACCTACAAAAAGCAAACTAAAAAAAAGAGCACCTAATAGGTGCTCCAGCTCATCTCCATCTTTTTACAGCTATACGCATACTCAAGCGTACAACATAAAAAAGCTCACTTCATGTCCTAGTTGCTTCAAATAATTGTAGATCTGTGAGCGGTGATGGAATACATGGGTCACGGTCTCAATCTGCCATTGAACCTGTAGATGCCCATGCTCCATATAAAAGGCCTTCGTCGAACGGTTCAGATAATCTTCTTCGCTAAGCGAAAGAATGTAAGTCTTATAAGCCTCGAAGTTTTCCCTGAAAGCCGCAGCCAAGCGCTCGGGATCTTCCACCCCGGACAGGCTGGTTTCAATCTCTCCTACTTCACCCTCGGACTTCTCCTGCATGATCGCAAGATCCGAAGCAGGAATAAGAACAAAGTGATGTACTAACTCCAGCAGCGAGCGGAAATTGTCCTGTGGACGAAAGCTCCAATCCTCTGGACGTATTTTACGGATCAAGGCTTCCCCCGTCCGTACTCCGGTCTCCAGCTCATTCAGTAAATGACCTCGAACTTGCAGCGTTCCACTCATATTCTCATCTCTCCTTTACCATTCTTATTCATATTTTGAGTATAGCCGAAGCCTCTGGGCGTGTATTGTAAAAATCGGACAACTTCCGTAAATCCTTAGCCGCAGTAAGCGGAGAATCTCCATAAAACCTGCGAAAATCGCGGATTAAATGCGCCTGATCGAAAAAGCTGTGCTTCAATGCCAGCTCCGTCCAATCCAGACTCCCGCCGCTTTGGATACTGTGTAGAACGCTCTGGAAGCGGACGACTTCACTGAACTTTTTGGGGCTGATCCCGATCCATTGCCCGAATTTGCGGTTAAGCTGTCTTTCACTGATCGCCTCACGCTCCGCAAGCTCCTTGACCCCCACTCTCCCACCGCTCACAAAGATGCGATGCAGCAGGTTTTTCATCAGGTCGCAATCGTTCGTGCGTTGGCGAAACAGAAGCTGGTTAAGATACTCATCCATTATGCGCACCCGTTCATTGAAATTCTGCGCTTCCATAATGCGCTCACCTATGACGGCGATGCTTTCGGGCCAGAGATCTTCCAAGCGATAATTACCGCCTGTAAACAAGTGAGTCGGCATCCCGTGAAAATAATGCGCACCACCCGGAAAAAAACGCACCGCAAAAATACGTGTCTCGGACCCTACTTGTCTGGTAGACACGAACGGATTCGTAAATGTCCCGCAGTACGAGAGTTCCTGACGCTTACTCACCGAGTCGTATTCTAATAGAATATCCGTACAGCCGTCAGGTAATACCCGCTCCATGGTTTCTTCCTGCGGCAGGCTTAACGAAGCGGTGTCTTCGTACGAAGCTGCTAGATTCCCCTCTACCACCCTATTAGCCGGACCGGACTCCCAATAGCAAGCTACATAAGCTCTCAGCGCGGCAGAGGGCTTTTGTTCGATATAATACGTGGACAGATCACTTCCATTGACTTGAAGGGGACGAAATAGTGAATGCAGCAAAGGGTCCATCCATCGTTCACTCCTGTCTCAGCACGTGGTGGGAATAAATATAGCTCTATGTATGGGGTGTTTTTGCAATAAATCCTGGTATACAAAAAGGACGTTTCTGCCCGAAACGCCCGTGCTTGTTTTTTTTAGACGACCAAAAACTCGGCTTTCTTCTCACATTCCTTGCACTTCACTGGAGGGTCCCAATCCGAAAATTTCGTTTCTTTGAGATCGACGACATCCGGTGCATCCTCGTATTCATCGACGAACATATCAATTGCCAGTTCCACATGCTCTTTACATACCACGTACATTCCAGTTGCATCCCTTTCCGTTTGAAGCTCTCCGTGTTGTAGGTGTGTCAAAACTGCCTTCTTTTGTTCTACCACACTTGACGCGGAAAGGAAAGGGCTTGCCTACTATCCCTGACGTTTGGTCTTAAAAATGAGGAAATTACTGACGTTCAGGTCTTCACGGAAATGGGGAAATTTCTCCAGCATGTCAGCAGACGGCTTCGGTTCGATCATTCCATCCAACAACAAACCCGCCACAACAATGGTCTGTACATAGCTGCCCAGCGTACGGTGAAAATACAAAAGCTTTTCCTCCTGATCATAAGGAATCGCTTGCTCCAATGGGCCTTCATTGAAATATTGATCCACTTTCCAATACAGCTTTTTTCCTGTCTCATCCTTCACCCATCCACTCTGCGGCGTCAGAAAGCACGGATGCAGAATAGAAAAAATAAAGCTACCTCCTGGAACTAATAACCGCTGCATTTCGGCAATCGCCTGTTCATATTGAGCCAAGTCCTGTATGACCATATTGGACACGATCAGATCAAAACTCTGGTCCCCGAACATCTCCAGCTTTTCCAGATTGCCATGGTGATATGTAATTCCCAACGTTGACGGCGTTCGCTCTTTGGCTAGCCTCAGCATCTCTGTCGAGTAATCGACAGCCTCTACCAAAGCACCCGCCTTGGCCATTTTCCGGCTTAGATAACCTTCGCCACAGCCGGCATCCAGCACTTTTTTGCCCTCAAGGGGCCCCATACAGGCTTGCAATGCCGGATTCAGCAGGACTTCGCGAGATCGATCCCCTTCCTCCGTGTACTTGGCCGTAAAGTTTTCTGCATGCATATCCCAGCGTCGAATGGCCTCTTCCGTGTCCCACTTATTCATATTCATCTCCTTCTTTCTTTTGTATTTGAGGATTTTGTAGGGTCATAGATTCTACACTCATTTCTGTATTTTTTCAATAATAACGCTTACAAATTTAAAATATCTAATAAACACATGATTTTTACATGAATTATACAGGTATTCCATATTCAAATAGTATGGTAGTTTTTTATTAGAAAGCGCTTTCAAAAATAACTTTGTAAAGGGGCCTGTTATGTTAAAACGAAGACCCGTTTCATTACTGTCGTTGACGCTTGCCATCACTCTATTGTTATCTACGTTCGCATCCGTCGCCGCTGCTGCCGAATCTGACGAACAAGCACCACAAGCTGCGGCTGCGAGCAGCATGCAATCGTATGTAGAAGCCATGCAGCCTGGATGGAATTTAGGAAATTCTCTGGATGCTGTCGGCGCGGATGAGACAGCCTGGGGCAATCCGCGCATTACCCAGGCGTTGATTCAGCAAATTGCTGCCCAAGGGTACAAAAGCATACGCATCCCGGTCACCTGGGATAAACACATTGGAGCAGCACCGAACTATACCGTTGAGTCTGCCTACATGAACCGTGTGGAAGAGGTTGTTCGCTGGGCACTAGATGCCAATCTGTACGTCATGATCAATGTCCATCATGATTCATGGACGTGGGTAAGCAGTATGGAGCCCAAACATGATGAGGTGCTAGCTCGCTATAACGCACTATGGAAACAAATTGCCCCGCGCTTTAAAGACCAGCCTAACAAGCTGATGTTCGAAAGTATTAACGAACCCCGTTTCTCCGAAGGAGGGACTACGGATGAAGCGAAAATGAACCAGATGCTCCAGGAACTGAATATATCCTTCCACAAAATTGTCCGTGCTTCTGGCGGTAAAAATGCCACTCGTCCCCTTGTTCTGCCTGGTTTGGACACCGCACCTGCTCAGACCAAAATCAATGAGCTGTACAACACGATAACCAAGCTGAACGATCCCAACCTGATTGCCACCGTCCACTATTATGGTTATTGGCCTTTCAGTGTAAATATTGCAGGCCATACTACTTTTGATAAAGATACTAAAAACGATATCATCCAAACCTTTGATAACGTCTATAACACCTTTGTAGCCAAGGGGATTCCGGTCATTGTCGGTGAATATGGCCTGCTCGGCTTCGATAAACATACAGGCGTGATTGAACAGGGCGAAAAGCTAAAATTCTTCGAGTTCCTGACCTACTACATGAAGGAGAAGAAAATAACAGGCATACTCTGGGATAACGGCCAGCATTTTAATCGCACAACGTACAAATGGTCTGATCCCGAACTCTTTAATGTTATTAAAGCCAGCCTAAAAGGGCGTTCCTCCAATGCAGACCGTGACCTCATTCACTTGAAGAAAGGCACCTCTGCTCAGGACACCAAAGTCACCTTAAACCTGAACGGCAATCAGCTGAACACACTCAGTGCTAACAGCAAGCAACTGAAACAGGGCACCGACTATACGCTGAGCGGAGATACATTAACGTTCAAGGCCAGCTTGCTCACCAGCCTGACCACTTCCGGTAAATATGGGGAGAATGCCGCCATTACCGCTAAGTTTAACAAGGGGGCAGACTGGAATTTTAGAGTCGTCGTGTATGATACCCCAAAATTAAGTGCTGTCGAAGGGACTACTCAAGCCTTTACCATTCCAACAGACTTCCGTGGTAGCCAGCTTGCCACGATGGAAGCCGTGTATACGAATGGTGGTAATGCCGGTCCACAGGATTGGACACCTTATAAAGAATTTGGCAATACCTTTTCCCCTGCCTATGATGCCAATGGGATCAAGCTATTGCCTGAATTTTTTAATAGTGTAAAAGATGGTGAAGTCACGCTGAAGTTCCACTTCTGGAGCGGCGATGTGGTGACATACAAGATCACTAAGAGCGAAACCCGTGTAACGGGAACGACATCTTAATCTAAGGCGCAGCAGAAGATCGAAAAAGGCGTTCCCGGAACTAAGCCGGTGAACGCCTTTTTATAGTTAAGCCTATAATCATACCTTAGCCTTCCGGCTTATCTGTTAATTTTAACGTCATCGTTTCTTCCTTGCCTGCCCGGTAAAAAGTAACTTTCAGCTCATCGCCAATTTTCTTGTTATCGTACAAGTAGCGACGCAAATCAAGCGTAGAGTTAATCGGTTCGCTATCAAACGCTGTAATGACATCGTTCAGCTTCAAGCCAGCCTCTTTGGCAGGACCGTGGGCTTCCAGAACGACTGCTCCATTCTTCACGCTGTCCGGCAGCTTGAGCTCCTTGCGCTGAGTTTCATCCAGCGGTGCATATTCATTATTGAGATCGACCGTGTATACCCCCAGATAAGGGCGGGTGATCTTGCCGTCCTCAACCAGTTCATTCACCGTTTTCATTACCTCATTGGCGGGAATAGCGAAACCAAGTCCCTCAACACCAGTATCAGCGATTTTCATCGTATTGATGCCAATCACACGTCCGTCCAGATCGACCAGCGCGCCGCCGCTGTTTCCCTCATTAATCGCCGCATCGGTCTGGATGACATGCTGCTCCCAGTCATATACCCCATCCTGATTAATGGAAATCGGAATGATGCGATTCGTATAGCTTACTATACCGGAGGTAAGCGTATCTCCCAAGCCAAGCGGGTTGCCAATAGCAATGACCGTTTCACCCAGACGAAGTTTGCTGGAGTCGCCGATATCCGCTACTGTGCTAATGCCTTTATCGTCAACTGCCAGTACCGCGATATCACTAATGCGATCCTTCCCGATCAACTTTGCCTCTTTTCTGACACCGTCTACCGTTACAATATCCAGATCATCTGATCCTTCGACCACATGGTTATTCGTCATAATGAAGGCTTTGCCCGAACTCACTCGGAAAATGACACCCGATCCAAGCGCGGATTGTTCCGTACTTTTACCCTCTTCATCTTTCAGATTCACGATGCTAACGACGGCTGGGCGCACCTTGGCTGCCGCCTGCACAATCCGGTCATACGGGTCACCCGCTGCTTGCCGCAAGGGATAGTGACTGGCTCCGCTTACCGCTGTAGTGGAGGGCAGACCTGTAATAAAACTGAACAGAAGCACGGCAATCACTGCACTGACTGCACCGCTAATGACAGCAGCTTGCACCGGACTTACTCCACGCTTCCTGTGTGGCCAACGTCCCCGTCCTCCACGGCGCGCCTTAAATGCCATTTTTTTAGCCGCACGTGTGGATACCTTCGTTGAATAAAAATCGTCCTCAAACAAGCCCATGCTAATCCTCTCCCCTTCGTTGTCATGCACCGACACTCACTAAAAAATTAGGGCTATTCGGGCTTGCGCCAACCTATGCTACAGAGAACCTGCTCCGTTGAACATCTCAAATGGATTGAATATCCCTTATCATCGGAATCCAGCAACCAATCGTTCCGGCCTACTTATTAATCACCACAAATGGTGCCTTCCTAAGCAACCGAATCTCATAAATTAGCATACACGCCGAATCTGACTCCGAATAGAGGAAAAAAGAGGAATGATTTCCAAACCAATGGACTACAATAGTAACAAGTCTTCTATTCTATTACAAAATGATCGTCTCATAGAGACGTTCTGGCCTGTTCCCGTCCGCTTAAAGCTGCCTATACTTTCGATGAGAGCCTTCCTTCAGAAAGCTTTCCGTTGTTAGCTTTATTGTATCACAGCACTTAGCAAAACCACAGGCAGAACCAAGCTCATTGCACGCCATTTCTAAAATATTTTTTAGGAGGAATATATGATGAATTCACATCGTTCGGCTATGGATGAAGTTCGCATGGCTGCCAAGCTGGCGGATTTGAAAGACGAGCATTACCGCAATACACTGGCGCTAAGTACATTGATTGAACTACTGGTGGACAAAGGCGTAGTGACCCGTGAAGAGGTAGAACGCAAAGCCGCCGAGCTGGACAGCTTTATGGCTCACTTACCTTATCCCAAGGTGTAGGACGATCATAGTACGTATCACACAATCGAAACTCACTATCCTTGTAAAAACAGCCGCGGTCTTCCATCGCCCCACGCACAGTCAGCTTCGCAAGTTCCATCATATTGTGGTCGCGGCTCAAATGTGCCAAATACGTTCGCTTCGTCCGTCCTGTCAGCAGCTCGCTAAGAATCGCGCCCGCCATCTCATTAGATAAATGACCGATATCGCTGAGAATACGGCGCTTGATGTTCCACGGATAACGACCCATACGCAGCATTTCCACATCATGATTAGACTCCAGCACCAATACATCCGCATCTGATATCGCCTGTTTCACTTTGTCGCTGACATAGCCAAGATCGGTCGCTACACTCAGCTTCTCCGCCCCATCATAAAAGCTATATCCTACAGGCTCGGCCGCATCATGGGATATACCAAAAGACTCCACGCGTAATGATTCAAATTCCCGCGTTGCGCCTGTCTCCAATATTCTACGGTTATCATCTGCAATTTGCCCAACAGCATTGCTGATGGCAAACCATGTCTTCTCGTTAGCATATATAGGTAAATTATATTTACGCGCCATGGCGCCTAGTCCTTTAACATGATCGGAATGCTCATGCGTGACCAAAATACCATCCAACTCTTCTCCACTCAGCTCGCGTTCTTTCAGCAATTCGTCAATACGCTTCGCGCTGAGACCTGCGTCGATGAGCAATGTCGTGTCTTCGTTCCGCACTACGGTAGCGTTGCCGGTCGAACCGCTCGACAGCACGGTAAATGAAATCCCCATATCTGTTCAAGACCCTTCTGTATGTTCTGTCTTTGGACTAATGACATCTCCGTTCATCTGCACATAATACACACCTTTTCCGTTGTCCAGCATAAACCGCCACACGGGGGCAGCCACCTGACTATCGGAGTTAAAGGTCTGTCCGTAATAACCGAGCCGGATATCCTTCACAATCGTATCACGCGGCAAATAGCCGTCGATCAGCCTTGCCAGTGCTTTGGACGCAGGCAGCATTTTCTTTGCCTCATCCGAAGGCTGGAGCTCGACCTTAATTTTGCGATACCCTGTAATCTTTTGATTGCTGTAAAACAGAGCCAGCTTCACATTAAATAACGGCCATTTGCCCTGAACCAGCGGATGAAGTACAAAAGCATCTGCTTGTCCGGATGCCAATTCCTCCTGAACATCCAGCGGATCGTACTGAAAGTTATCGATATCCTTGATTTGTGGCTCCAATGCCTCCACTAGCGCATCATGGGTGAATACCAGTTTGCTATCCACTGGCTTCACCAGCTGCACACGATCATCCTTTTCTCCACTATGAACGTATGTGTAAGAGAGTTTAGGCAGCTGCGGGGTATCGCCGGGAATCGGAGCCAGCACCTGAATGCTTTTCTCTTCCATTAAACGCTGCGTATTTTCATCCAATGAAGTAAAATCCAGACTCGGCCCTGCCGTTTCCTGCGCATCATGCCACAATTGGTAACCCAATACCACATTGAGCAGCAAAAATGTACAGATCAATACGTTCTTGGCGCGGCTCCAATCCATTCCCGTTCCCCCTTCCTGTCACCTCTTTGTCTCCCGGTCTGGCTTCGTTTGTGTTGTGTTGGATGCTGTCGTTACAGGAACAGCAAGAATTTCTGCAACAGAACCGTCACCGAACGTAACGCGCCATTCAGGAGCAAGCTTCAATCCATCATTGGTCAGCTCCGGTTGATATACGGGAGTCAGATCTCGAATCGTCTTCCCTTTGCCTACAGTCTCCAGTCGCTTCTTCAAGGGCTCGCCGCCCGGCAGCATAACCTTCTTCGAGGATTGCTCTCCTCCCTTGAGATACAGCAACGAACGTTCATAGACAGAAGCCGTTTCCTGCTGGATTTGCAGCGAAATCGTACCAAAGCGGAACGATGGTGTGTCGAGCACTGGATAAGCACCATAATACTGCTGAAACATCACAGATGTACGATTTTCATCACTGCTTCTCAATTTCAGCTGATACGAAGCATCCCAACCGCCATGCTGATTCACGAAATCAACTGCGGCCAGCACATCCCTAATCGGGCTGCTTCCACCCGCTCCTGGCGCACTCGGATCGGTATAGCTCATCCAACGTTGCTCCTGCTTGATTTGCAGACTACGTTTGCTATCCGTATAAATTTGGGAGCCGTCCTTCTCCTGAATATTACGCGTAATCCCCGGATCGAAAAACAAATTCCGCTGCATTTGCTCTGTCGTAAACAATCCAGCATACACTACAGGCTGCGTAGTTTCCAGATCATCCACGGGAATGTAGTACTGATTATTTACCAGCTCGTACAACGGGGCATTTTTACCGAAATTCACATGCTGGCGGATGTCCTCTACTGTCATATCGAACTGGTTCGCCTCATACACCACATCGCCTCTGGCACTGAAAAAGAGCGCGTGTGGCTTGGCATTCTTTTCGTCTATATAGATCCAAATGCGGTTAATCGTCTCTCCCTGAAACACCGAATCCGGCGTCAGACGCATAACCCGCTCCAGTAATGAAACCGGGACTCCGCCTGAAAAGGATAATTCGATGCCTTCGTTTTCGCTGCGAATCTGTGCCCAGTCCGCCGATTGAATACTTCGACGTTGAAAGTTGTTAAAGCTTCGGCTTTCCAGCCGTGTATAAATTAAATCGTAAAAAGTAACACCCGGATAAAAAACGGTATGCTTCTTCTCACCTTGGTGAATTAGCATTTTATCAGGAAACACGAGGTTCTCAATCTTTTCCTCCTGCCCCATGCTTTCGGTTTTGACATAGTTCGTTTCTGAAGTGAGTACAGAATCACTGCCTGGAAGGCGGTAAATTAAAAAATAAGTCTGTACCAGGCTGGAAGCAACCAGCAAAATAAGCGTCCAGGACTTCAAACGTTCCTTCACTGTGCTTCCCTCCCTTCACTCGACATGGGTAGCGTAAAGGTCGTACAGGTTCCCTGACCGTATTCCGACTCCAGAAAAATCTGGCCCCCATGCGCCTTTACAATTTCCCGGGCAATCGACAGTCCCAGTCCCGTGCCGCCCATATTGCGCGATCTCGCCTTGTCTACACGATAAAACCGTTCAAAAATCCGGTCCAAGTCTTTTTTGGGAATACCAATTCCGGTGTCTTGTACCGAAATGGACAGCATTCCCTCACTGTTGCGGCGAGCTTCGATCCGAATACTTCCGCCATCTGGCGTATATTTCAGCGCATTGGACATCAGGTTGTCCAGCACCTGCTCAATTTGGTCCCGGTCGATCACGACTTTACCGATTCCCTGCTCTACGAACATCCCTGAGCGAATGTGTTTTTGCTTCATTTGAAAAGAAAACCGATCTGCGACTTCGTCCAGCATCTCCATCACATCGGCAGGTTGCATCCGCAAAGGCGCCTCATTGGAATCAAGCCGTGACAGATGCAGCAAATCCGTAACCAACCGGATCATACGCTCTGTCTCGTTGCGGATCACGCCCACAAAACGCTCTGCGAGCTGCGGTTCAGCCATCGCGCCGTCATCCAGCGCTTCAGCGTAGCTGCGGATGGTCGTCAACGGAGTGCGCAGCTCATGGGATACATTCGCTACGAATTCCCGCCGTGTCGTCTCCATCTCCTCCTGCTCCGTCACGTCCTGGAGCACGGCAATCGTCCCCGTAATGCCAATTTCCCGCCGATGAATCGGCGTGAATGTCACACGGATGACGATGGGTTCATCCTGACCAGCTGGCTCCAGCTGCAAGAGCGTGGAGGCCGAAGAACCGCTATACAGGGCCTCGGTTTCCTCCGGGTCGATCCCCAGCAGTACCGCGATATGCCTGCCGGTCATTTCGTTCTCGTTCACGCCCAGCATGGCGCTGGCCCGACGGTTGACCAGAATGACCCGGCCATTGTCATCAGTAGCGACCACACCGTCGCTCATATTGGTCAAGATGGAGGAGAGCTTCTCCTTCTCCTCTTCATTTTGGGACAGTGCCTCACGCAGACGGCCTGTCATATAGTTAAAGGCCACGCTGAGCCTACCGATCTCATCTTCACCAAATACAGGCATCTGCTGGTCGAATTTGCCCTCGGCAACCTCCGTTGCATGGCGTGTCATTACCTTGATCGGGTGCGTAATCGTATGGGCCAATACCACGCCCAGCACAGCCGTCAACGCGAGCGCAATGAGCATACCTGAGAGAAACACATTGTTAATGCGTTTCATCGTATCGTAGAGCTCGGTCATTGAAGCGGCGATGTATACCGCGCCGACAATCTTGCCTTGGCTGATAACGGGCTTGGCGACGACCTTCTTGCGGACATTATCTTCGTCCACCATGTATTCCTCGTTATCTCGGATTCCTTGGAGTGCGCGGCTGACTACTGTCTGCGTATTTTTGCGTCCGACATAATCGGCGTGTGAACCTTGGGAAGTAATTAATACTTTCCCGCTGGCATCCAGCACCTGAATTTCCGCGCCGCTGAAATCGAATAAATTATTCACGCGTGCACGTAGACTTTCCACGCTGTCCTCTTCCATTTTGCCGTCGCTGCCACTCAGATCCTGCTCCGCAAGCACGGACAGCATCTCCGCCCGTGCTTGCAAATCCTGCGTAAAATTACTCGTGAGGGAGTTCTTCATCGAGCTGACAAAATAAACCCCTATCAGCTGCATAGCCACCAAGATCAGTAGCACATAGATAATAATCAGCTTTGCATGAATGGTACGAAAGAAAGACAGCCATTTCATGCCCGCAGGCCACCTTTGCCCCCGCTCACGATATATCCAAGACCACGGCGTGTCAGGATGGTCTCCGGCTTGCTCGGATTCTCCTCAATCTTCTCGCGCAACCTCCGAATGGTCACATCCACTGTACGCACATCCCCGTAGTATTCGAAGCCCCATACTGCCTGGAGCAAATGCTCCCGCGTCATGACTTTTCCGGCATTCTTAGCCATGTAGTGCAATAGCTCATATTCGCGGTGCGTCAGGTCAAGCGGTGTTCCGTTTTTGTAAGCTGTATACATATCCGTATCAAAAAAGAGGTCGCCCACGCGCAGCCCCTGCTTATCCTCCTGCGGTCGGCTTTCCGACGCATCTGCCCTGCCGCGTTGCTGTCTGCGCATCTGCGCCTTCACCCGTGCCAGCAACTCCCGTGTGCTGAACGGTTTCGTTACATAATCGTCCGCGCCCAGCTCCAGCCCCAACACTTTGTCGATTTCGCCGTCCTTGGCGGTCAGCATAATAATCGGCGTCTGGAGCTGATGCCCGCGCACCTCGCGGCATACATCCATGCCGTCCATGCCCGGCAACATCAGGTCCAGCAGGATCAGATCAGGCTGCTGCTTGACCGCAATATCCACCGCGCTGATTCCATCGAAGGCGCAAATCACCTGATAGCCCTCTTTTTCTAAATTAAATTTCAAAATATCAGCGATGGGCTGCTCATCATCCACTACCAGAATCGTTCCTTGCATACAGCGTTCACCTCTTTTCACGGATCATCCTCTATAATAACTTTCGTTTGTCAGTACCTATAAGATGCTTATTCTATTCTATCATACCCGTGCGTCATTCCATTACTTCTTCAGACCCTTTTCTTTACGCAGAAAAAAACCATGCCTGCACCTACTGTTAAGCATGCAGAAAAACATGGCCTTTCTCATTGATCCTCATAAATCATGTAACTCTCGTTATAAACATCCAACCTATCTTAAATACGTCATTGGATTGCGTGGCGTATTATCTTTACGAATTTCAAAATGCAGATGCGTTCCGGTCGAGCGTCCTGTGTTCCCCATGACCCCGATCGACTCGCCTTGCTGAACCACCTGTCCTACATGAACGCCAATGCTGCTCAAATGCCCGTACACGGTTTGGTAGCCGTTGCCATGATCGATCATAATGACATTGCCGTATCCATTCTGCTGACCTGCAAATGATACTACGCCTTCATCTGATGCGTGAATGTCAGCACTACCGACCAAGTCCACACCCTCATGCATACGTCCCCAGCGTGCGCCAAAGCTACTCGACATCGATGCCCCGGACACCGGCCAAGCGAACTGTCCTGAGCCTTCTCCCACAACCTTCGTTCCTCTAAGAACCACCTCAGTAATAGACGGCTGTAGCACCTTTTGACCGAGCCATTCCTCTTGCACGACCTCACCGTTCTCCTTGGTCAAACGATAGTCCATCTCTTTAAGACCTGCTTGTCCCGGTCGGACCACTTTAGTAACTCCTGCCTTCAGTTCATCGCTCTGGCGAATCTCAACCTCAGGCTCGATGGCAATCTGTTCGACGACCTTCTCTACTGTTCGCACCGTAACCGGAGCCTTTGGAGCAGTAAGCTTCAATTCGTCCCCAATTTGCAAGTACAGCTCACGCGAGCCGGGATTGTTCTGCTTAATCTCCCAAGCAGTCATATTAAATTTAGTTGCAATCGACGACAGAGAATCGCCTTCTTGCACTGTATACGTGATAGGAGCCTCACGCCCCTCAGTCAACACTTTGACTGCCTCAGTCTCCGTCAGCACCTTGTTCGGGTCTGCTTTCACAGGCTCGTACGCGATTTTCTCACGGATACTGGCAGACTCCAGCCATGCTTTAGGGGTTTTAGTACTAGCACTCGCATGGCTGCTGCCCACGGATGTTTTGCGAACCAGCCCCTTGATGCCTGTAGATGTACCCTCACCCACAGGTGTGTACTTCTTCTGTACTTGCTTTAAAGCCGCCTGTGCAGTCGCTTTGTCCTTTACAATACCAACCGTCTGTCCGTTGACCTTCACTTCTACCCCTTTGGCATACGCTGTCAGCATACCATCCAGCTTCTTCAGCGTGGCTGCGCTGTCGATATCCGCTTTATACGCCTTCTCGATGCCTGTCGTTACTGCGCTCGTATTAAGCACCATATCCACGCCGGGATACTTGTCCTTATACTGTTTGTTCTTCGTTGCGTACAGCTGCTTAAGCTGTTGCTCATTCAAGATATTTCCGACCTCGACGCCCTTTACATACACTTTATAATAAGGAACTGTGTTAGCTCCGACATACTGATTACTCGCAAAAATAAGACTCCCTGCAATCACCACACCGCCTGCCGTCCAGCTCAGCCATTTTCTTCGACCGTTCCACCACTTTGCTAATTTCCCCGTTTCTACAGCAGACTTGTCTGCAACGTTGGAAGCTGCATTCCTGCTGTCTGGTGAATCCTGCTCCTTCAAAACCTTCATGACTCTCTCCTTTTCAGCATATCTTATCTCTATATAAATGCGTTCATTATTGGTCTTTCACACTATGAATCTAGCCTGTATTCACAAGCATCTATGATATTAGTCGCTATCTACCATTGCATAGTTGCGTAAAAGGTTTCAAAAATTTAACCTTTTCACAACACTGTTTACTTTAACATAGCCTTTACAAAGAATTCAACTACACCCCAATTACTTCCTGACACGCAAAAAAATCCGCGCATGGCGCGGATTCTACAGTCCTATTTTGAGCATAAGCATTGCCCATGAATTCATCTAGACAAACTAACCCATTTCGCTCTATATCTTGTTCATTGGAAGTCGCTTATTGGATTTTTGTAAAATACTTATTTAAGCAAAGCCATCAGCTTGTTATATTCCTCTTTGGTCAAATACTTCGCAAGCACCTGCTGAATATCCTGAAGCTCCTGCTCAGTGAGACCGCCTTCCATCGCGGCTGATATTTTCTGCATCTCCTCCGGCGGCAGCTTATTCATCAGAATTGCAAAAATTTCCTGTTTCTGTGCAGCCGGTAAGTTGTTCTTCTTCTCTGTCAAATGGTCGGGCGTAATCACTAAATCATGGCCTTCAATACTCGTTTCGGGTGTAGTTGTACCTTCTGCCTGCTTCCGTGACTCGTTGCCTGATGTTCCGGCCGACACAGCCCCCTTCTGAGATACCTTGCCATTGGCTGCGCCACCTGCCTCACTTCCGCTTTCTTCTAAGCCCTGTCCCATGACAGGCAACGCATCATCAGGCGGTGTTACACTTCCCGAGCCACTTCCTGTCGTCTTGTTCTTCCCCGTGTCTGTGCTTGGGTCAGTGCCCGCGCTGCCTTTTAGCCAACCCAATCCCCATATGGGCTGTTGATCAAGCTGAATGTTAAACTGCCGTAGCAGCGATTGAACATAAGCATTAACGACTACACCTGTCACTGCCAGCGTTAGTGCGCTAACCAACACGACCGTCATTCCTTTTTTGAGCAGCCATCCAAGCCACCTCATATCCCGTTACCTCCTTATACGCATCCTGCCATGTGTGTATCATCATGAAGTGCATATAGATCAGTATTGACGAGATATGACGATTTTTAACCCATGAAATATGTAAAACTAGCACCATTCAATAGGAGATGCCACATTCTAATTGAATTAGCGTGTACGACGCACCCAGAAACGAAAAATGTCACTGCGGACATAATCGAGGGAATACAGCACCTGCCTGTTCATTTCATCATAGTGAAGCTGCTTCAATAGTAATACCGTAGCCTGCGGATGCTTCAGCAGACGTGTCATATGTGCGTCGTCATAGTTTGGAACGGTAAGCTCGGAATAGGCTCCAACAATTCGTACCCCCGCCTTGAACTCAAGACTCTGAAAAAGCGAGCCTGAAAAAGAGTCATCTTCCAAAATGGGAGCGGCTAATTTCTCTGGCATCCAGTTTATAGAGTGGGCTACAGCCTCTCCGTTGGCAGTACGTGTACGCTCTAGAGCAATCATGGGCTCATGCTCGGAAAATCTCATCTGTTCGGCAATATCAGGAGGACAAACCGAAATTCTCTGAATGGATTCCAGCTGCTCGTCTTCCCGTAGCCCTGCCGAACGAATCATGTCCCCGATGCTGTACAGGCGGTCCAGCGAGCTTGGAATACTCGGTAGCGGGCAAGTCGCAAACGTGCCACTCCCGTGTTTTACTAGTAACTTACCTTCCGATTCCAGTTGGCGAATAGCTCCCCGTAGCGTCGTACGCGAGACACGAAACGATTGGGAAAGTGCAGTTTCCGACGGCAGCCGATCCCCCGGACCCATTTGATTAACCTTCATATATTCTTCTATACGCCGCTTTATGTTCTCTTGTTTTGTTGACACCGTCCGAAGCCCAGCCTTTCTATTGTGTTAAGCCATATAAATCGGATTCGTAAAAGCAATCATCATCACGCAGTCTTCCATGCAGCCGTAAAGCTCCGCTCGTATCCAGCCCTTTCCTAGCGGGTCTTGCAATGACAGCGTATATTCTCCTGTTTGGGCAGGGATCTGAATCTCCGAGCATATGCCTTGACTACTTGTCAGCAGAAGACGAAGATTCTGAGGCTTGAGATTATAATGGGCTGCTCTTGCTTCTACATTCAATTGAACCGTCACAGATAGTGGATCCTCTACAGTCAGCTCTATACATTCGCCGATGTGATAACGATGTTCTCTGCCCTTAATCTGCGCCCACATCGTCAGTAGCGGTCCCATCGTAACTGACACTGAACCGTGGCGAATCGCCTCAACTGCCCGGCCTTCTAAACCTTCTCGCTCTTCTGCTTCATCATGAACCCCCAGATATGTAACAGCCGGAAGTGAATCATCCGGTTTAGATACATGCCAGTCCCGACCGCTTACGGCAGTGATGCGATACCCCTGATTCAACAAATCGGTCCACATGGCAAACGCCCGCTGGCTATCCCGCTTAATAGATGGCATCAGCGTTGACCAGACCTCTATATAATCCACCTCGTGCCAATCCTGAATCGTGTACTCCCAAAAGCACCCCGTACAGATCGGACTTCCGATCCTGAACGGATGGGCAATCCCTGCAATGCCTCCCTGCTCATGCACCTGCCGAATCCCCTCATGAATGTCATCTGGCCCCAGCACACGCCAGTCGATAAAGCGGTCAACCCCAAGCGTCAGCATATGCCCGTAAAAGGTCGTCCACTCCATCCCTGAAATGATCGGGAGACCGAACTGCCGCTGAACCCCTTCCTGATCCGCAAGTGCCGATTGCGTGTTGTGATCCGTCATAGCGATGCATTCAAGTCCCAGATCCACTGCGCTTTGAACAAGCTCCTCCAGCGTGTGCTTGCCGTCGCTGTGAAGCGTATGGGTGTGAAGCTCAGCTGGAATCCATTTAAGCATATGCTGCTTCCTCCCCCAATACATGAATTTGGTAGGCAAGCGTCTCGGTCACAACGGCATGCAGACTGACCGTAATCCGCCACATGCCCGCCGGATGATCTCCTGCAAGGAACCCCGGCGAAGCCGCAGACGAACCGAGCCAATGCTCCTGCTGCATCTCGGGACGGTGCGCATTTCCCCGGTGACGGACAGGATCATCGACAGACAGCGTTAATAAATTTTGCAGCGGTATATACTTCTTCCATAGATCGGATGAATGCCCCGGCTCGTCGTATCCGTATTTGCACATGCTTTCCTCAATGATTCCTCGTGCTTGCTCTTGATCCTCCAATAACTTGGGCGTGTAAGAGAAGTGAATACGAATCGTTTCAGTCGGCTGCGGAATATGGAAGGAGTACGTAATATGGCTCTGGGTGCAGGTCCTGTCGACCGTTCCCTCCACATACAGCAGCCTGCTCATGACTGCCCATCCTTGCTGGACGGTTCATTTACAACTTGCTTCACCATATCATTCACAGGATGTCCTTCATCACCCGACACGTCTTTGTCGGCTGTCCATAAAACACCTACGGGTTGAAGCCGCGTCAGCTCAATCACCCGGTCTGTATGAATACCTGGAAACTGCGGGAGATTATCCTCGTTTAACGTAAAGGCACACAGTCCAGCCACTTCCATGCTGTCCGCACCGCCTTCCAGCAATACGGCTCTAATTTCAGCTATATCCTCAAGCACAGCCTCTCCAGATAGCTTGACCGTGGTAGAAAAATGTGACTCTGCCCCCTCATAAGCGGCTCTAAACTCCCCGAGTCTCAGATCATGGTGGCATGATGAATACCACTGCTCCGAGCCGTGAAGACGAAGCTGGATATCGACGCATGCATCTTCCTCGCGCCGATTGAAGCCCGGCCTGAATCCTGGAGACGATTCTCTGCCTGAATCCCGTAAGGGACGTTTGGAAGTCTGGATAAACACATAGCTACGCTGGTGTGCAAGTGCAATGGAAGACGCTTGTGACGGCATTTCCAGCTCCTGCTGACGTTCCATCTCCCATTGCGTAACCTGATAGGCAAAAGGAAAACGGCTCATGACCGCCTCACGCGGCTCTTCCTCTGGTTTCCACTGGAAAGCAGGCGGCAGCATAAAACGATAGTCCGATGAAATGTCATCCTTAAAGTTTCCATTGGTTGTTGCGGATTGGAGAACAGGATGCCCACCCAGATCATAACTGCCATTAAACGCAGTCGTAATATGATGTGCCCCCTGGAAAACAGCTTCCAGAACATTGCCCCCTGCATCTAGCTCGACGCGGTACATCCATTCGATATCGGTGGTTCTTCCCCATTTGCTCATAAGCAGCGGCGCGGGCGTTCCCTCATCTTCATGGCTGAACATCATCTGGTATTCGATGACCGTCTTCCCCTCGTTCACTTCTATGGAATAGAACAAAACAAGTGGTGTATCCGTAAAGCGATTCTCATAGGGATGTGACAGATTGCGGCCATATAAAAGCGGGGTATGGCAATAAATCAGTGATCTTGGAGAGGAATCAGCCACGCAGCGCAGTTCAACCCCGTCAATCCATGCTCGAGATACAAGCGGAGCCGATTCCAGTTCGCGGAATTCAGCATAGACCTCGTAATCGCCTTCTTTTAGGTATCCCAACAAACGGGTATACACTCCCTGACTGCTGCCATAGTACAAAATGACATCCTGATTATAGGCTTCATTCAGGTAGAGGCGTACGAAGGCAGATTCTCGATCTGTCGCAGCCCAGTCACTGTCTGATCTGGCGAACAGATCAAGCTCCGCGTATCCGTCTTCTGGCATGGAGAACCTAAACCGGAACCCGTTTCCCGGGCTGAGCTCAACCTCCGCTTTGTGTAAGGCAATCCGATAACCGCAATCCAGCAAATCCTTTTCCCACACTCGCCCACTAAACCCGGTAATTTGTACCTCTGCTTGGCTATTCATCCCTGTAACCTCCTTAGTGTATGACGGCAGTCTAGCTGGCATCCGCATCCTTCACCATTGTCCGAATATAAAAGTAGCCCATAAAAGAACACAGTAAAAACATAAATACTGCCATTGCGCTGGCCGTATGCGTCTCCTGATAGCTGGAAAACACCTGCTGCATCGCAACACCCAACACTTGTGGTGAGTTGGCACCGATCAGGAAGGGAGCCGTAAAGCTGCCCATGATTCCCATGAAAATGAAGGTCACCGCAACCCACATCGTTTTATAGGAAAGGGGTAAAATAAAGCGACCAAACAGCTGCATCGTGCTGGCTCCAGCATCTCTGGCACTTTCGACGACAGCGTTTGGAATGCTGGCAAGTGCCGAGCTGAGCAGCATGGTTGCGAACGGAATGTTGAACCACAAATTAGCCAGCACTAGCCCTTTGTAGTCATAAATAATCCTCGGAATCGTTTCAATGCCGAGCGGCAGCAAAAGACGTGAAGCCCAACCGTGATTACCATACATGGTAATGATCGCATACGTTGCAATTACACCGGGAACAAACATCGGAATAAAATACAACCGGCCTATCCACTTCACGACAACCCCTTTGCCGAATCTTAGATAAATCGCCAAAGCATAGCTGATGACCAGAGTAAGGGCCGTCGAGACTAACGTGACATTAATCGTATACATGATATTTCTACGCATGGCAGGTTCCGTGAACAGCCGAATATAATTGGCCAACCCGTAGCCCGTTCCATACTGATCAATCAAACTTTCCTTCACGGCATAGAGAATCGGAATAATAACGACGACCAGCAAAATGAGAAAAGACGGGATGACCAGGGCAAGCCCCAGCATCCCCCTTTTGGACAATGAACTCATGATCAACCGCCCGCTACTTCACTTTGCCAGCGTTTGTAGATTTCCTGCTGAAGCTCTCCGCTGTTAAAGCTGCGGTATCCAGAAGATACACTGTTGAATTTCTCCTGCAGCTCCGTTGGCATCAGATTCCACTTAATCCCCGGGTAGCCGTACATTTTATTAATAACCACCGTTTGCGCTTCAGGCGTCAGTATATAATTCAAGAATTCCTGAGTGGCTTCTTTTTTGGAGGAGAGCGAAGGAACCATCAGATAAGAGGGTCCCCCTGTAAAAGCAGGATCGATCTGTGTCAGCTTCACCGTGTCCGGAAGCAGCCCTTTAGCCAGCTGCTCGAGTGCCATATCAGACCAAGCTGGAACCATATCAACCTCTCCACTCGCCAAAATATCAAGCGTGCCTTGGTTCTTCTTAGGATAGACTCCTTTTTGGTACATTGAAGGGCCCAGCTCCTTAAGCAGTGAGAAGCCTTGATCCCATTTCTTCATATTTGCCGGATCATCACTGTTCATCGCCTCTGGCGGAAGGAAATTATAGATCACCGTGTTCACAAACGAGCTGCCTGACCCACCCGTAGACGGATCGTTATAAGCAAACTTGCCTGGATGCTGGCGAATCCACGTGTACAGCTCGTCGGCTGTTTTCGGAGGCGTCGCTACTTTTGCACTGTTATAGGCAAGGACAACCGAAGAGGCACGATATGGAATGGCCTGATTGTTGACTTGCTTGAGATATGTTTCATCAACATTCTTTAAATTTGGAACCTTGGCAGCGTCAACCGTTTCCCACAGTTTCTCGCCTACCCCCTTGGTGATGTCATCCAGACTGCCTTCGTACAGGTCGATATCTGTATCGGTTTGCCCGCTTTTCTTGGCTGCAATCAGGCGATCCAGTGTAGATGCGCCTCCGGTCCCTGCTGGCAAATACACCAGTTTGACCTTAACGTGATCATTTTTAGCTTCAAAGTCCTTGATTAACGTTTCCCACAGCTCTTTGACGTTCAGAGACCCTCCAGTGTACAAGGAAATTTCCGTCGTTCCCGTAGCGGCCCCCGCTTTTGTAGACTTGGCTTCCCCTGTAGCCGTGGCGGCATTACCGCCGTTACCACAACCAGCCAACAACGATAAACTAAGTACCCCCGCCAAAACCAGACCCATATTCTTTTTCCCAAACACGTTGTTGCCTCCTTTAGATAGTTGCACAAGTTCGCAGCATCATCAGATGATGCGTTCGTGACGGACATTGATGCGATATAGAGGTTGATCGTGAATCTTCACTGTGCTGCTGGAAAAGTAACTATTTTACTGAAGCTGAATCTGATGTGCTCTCCACTGCGCAGCTCGGCCGCTCGTTCACGCGGCACAAACATTTTCAGATGATGGGTACCGCTATCCAGCGAAACTTCCGCATAATGCCCTAGAATCATCACTTGTCTGATTGTTCCGGCTAGAGAACCATTTTCTTCCGTCGTCAGAACAATATCCTCTGGTCTTACACCAACCATGGATTCACCTGTGTATTCATGCTCTTGTGCAAACGGTATTCCGCTCACAGAGACACTGCGACCTGTGCTCACCCCCTTTAATAAATTGATACGGCCAATAAAACCCGCTACAAAAAGGGACTGTGGCTTGTCATAAATCTCCTGCGGCGAAGAAAGTTGCTCAATCCGGCCCGCATTCATAACGACGATTCGGTCGGAAATGGACAGCGCCTCCTCCTGATCATGGGTGACGAACACCATCGTCATTCCTGTCTGGGTCTGAATATCACGCAGCTCCTCTCTCATCTCCATGCGCAATTTGGCATCAAGCGCGGAAAAAGGCTCGTCCAGCAGCAATACATCAGGCTTTAGCAGCAAAGCCCGAGCGAGTGCTACCCGCTGCTGCTGACCTCCCGAGAGCTGTCCCGGCGTTTTACGCTCTGCGCTCTCTAGCCGAACCAGCGCTAGCGCTTCCTTCACCTGACGGTCAATTTCTGTCTTCTTCACCTTTCGAATCTTCAACCCGAAAGCCAGGTTGTCATACACGGTCATATGCGGCCACAAATTATAGCTTTGGAACACCATAGCCGTCGGACGTTTTTCGGGCGGCAGCTTGAGTACGCTTTTACCCTGAATCTGAATGTCGCCACTGTCCGGGTCCAAAAAACCGCCAATGGAGCGAAGCACGGTTGTTTTACCACAGCCGGAAGGTCCCAGCAGTGTCACCAGCTCTCCCTTCATCACGTCAAGTGAAATGCCTTTGACTCCGTCTCCTGTCTTGAAGCGCTTGGTTAACTCTTGAATGGATAATTGAATGGGCATTAGCTTAGGCTCCTTTTTCAGGATTTTGCAAACTCCTCTTTTGACCAATTACGTTATTTCACCTGAAATCCGCCTGCCAGTACATCGGCACTTACAAAACGCTTGGCTGCCAATAGCAGAATGATCGTTGGCAGGGTTAGAATGACTGAGAAAACAGCACCTGTTGTGCTCGGATAATCAGCAATGATGGAATACATGATGACTGGCATTGTTTTATAGTCCGGCGTTCCGACAAGAAGTGTCCCCTGTGCTTCATCCAGTGAAGCAAGAAAGGTAAAGATGGAGGCAACCACAATGCCGGGCAGCGCCATAGGAAAGGTGATTTTCCAAAACACCCGAAAGGGTCCGGCTCCAGCATCCCGCGCCGACTCCTCCTGTGCGCGATGTACGCTGCGGAAGGCAGAGGATGGAATCCAGGTCATATACATGAGTGTGTTTACCATATGGATGAGCACAATGCCTGCAAAAGTGTTCATCAAACCGAATTGGTAGAATAGCACGGCAATGGACACATACAAACCCATTTTCGGAAAAGCATGCGTAAGCAGGAATGAGAAAAGGAACCACTTACTGAGCGGGAAAGAAATTCGTGCAAAGGCATAAGCAGCAGGAATACATACGATAATGGAGCAGACCGTAACGGTAATCGCAATCAGGAAGGATAGGGAAATCGAGCTGACTACATCATCCTGGGTTAGTACAAACTTCCACCATTCCAGTGACAAGCTCTGCGGGAGCGGTGCAGGATACTGCCATTTTCCTGAAACCGCCAAGAGGAGGAGATTGGTCAGAGGCCCCAGGAAAAAGATGACGAAAATGATAAGCACGATGAATTCAACAATTTTGCGTGTGCCGAGTGAGCGAAGATACCAGTTCATAATTCATCCCTCTCAAGACGTCTAGACGTCCAAATCTCTTTTCTATTTGGATTATAGAGAGGGTTTGTTATCACAAATCGACAAGGAAGATAAGATTATGTAAAGGGAAAGATACCATTTAACACTTCACAGAATAAAAAAAGAGAGAGGCTGCTAACAGCCTCTCTCTTTGAACATGTATTAATAGCTATATCATTCTTGTCCTACAAATAAATCGGAAGCACCTGATTCGTTTGATCACGATTACGCCCAACCGAGAAAATAGCAATTGGGATACCTGTCAGATCAGACACGCGTTGTACGTAATTGCGTGTAGTCTCAGGCAGTTCCTCCAGCGTTTTCACGCCAGTGATGTCTTCGCTCCAACCTGGCATTTCTTCATATACCGCTTCGCACTCCGCCAGCATTTTCAGGCTAGCCGGATAATGCGTAATCACCTCACCGCGGTACTTGTAACCTGTGCAAATTTTCACCGTTTTCAGGCCAGTCAATACGTCCAGCGAGTTCAGGGAAAGACCCGTTAATCCACTGACACGACGGGCATGGCGCACAACGACGCTGTCAAACCAGCCTACACGACGAGCACGACCTGTAACCGTACCGTACTCATGACCTGTTTCACGAATGTAATCGCCGACTTCATCGTTCAGCTCAGTTGGGAAGGGTCCATCGCCAACACGAGTTGTATACGATTTAGCTACACCGATGACTTGTTGAATCTTGGATGGACCCACACCGGAACCAATACATACGCCGCCAGCCGACGGGTTGGAGGACGTAACGTAAGGATACGTACCTTGGTCGATATCAAGCATAACGCCTTGCGCACCTTCAAACAGTACCTTTTGATTTGCGTCAATTGCATCATTCAACACGACAGATGTATCTCCTACATAAGGACGGATAAATTCAGCATATTCCAGATACTGTTTTAGTATTGCTTCTACATCCAATGGCTCGCCGCCATATACTTGCTCAATCACTTGATTTTTTTCTTTCGTTTGATGGCGCAGCTTCTTTTCGAATTCCTCTGCATCCAGCAAATCAGCAATACGAATACCGTTACGTGCAGCTTTATCCATATAAGCAGGGCCGATCCCTTTACGGGTAGTACCAATTTTGTTAGGACCTTTGCGGTCTTCTTCCAGCACATCCAGCGTCATATGGTACGGCATAATCACATGTGCACGGTCGCTAATAACCAGATTTTTTGTGGAAAAACCATTATCATGAATGTAAGTAATTTCTTCAATAAGAGCGGCTGGATTTACGACCATGCCGTTGCCAATAACACACTTTTTATCTTCATAAAAAACGCCGGATGGAATCAGGCTCAGCTTGTACTTTTTACCGTCAATGAGAATCGTATGACCAGCATTGTTTCCGCCTTGGTAACGGGCCACTACTTCAGCGCTTTCCGCCAGATAGTCCGTGATTTTACCTTTGCCTTCGTCTCCCCATTGTGTTCCCACAACGACTACAGTTGACATGTTTCATTCCTCCGTGGAGTGCCCACAGACACTCTGATTTTGAGCTGACACACTACGCATATCCGACTTCAACCGCCTGAGCGAGCAGATATGGAGCGCTCTCGGACAGCAGGAAAAAACGTCCGTCGCAGACATTCCGTAGGTTCGGAAAGCCCCGGGCGTAATGTTCTCCCCACTGCGTTGAAGCAGCACTATAAGTGTAACAGCACCATTTTTTAAAGTCAAATAAAAAGCGAACATTATATTACATGAAAATAGTATTGTTCGTAATTGAGAGTTTCATTCCTTATATGAAAATATGTGAATTCTATAAAAAAGGACCCCTTCGAGATCGCGAAATCCGCGTCGAAAGAGCCTTTTTTAATGATACTAATATGTTATCCGGCGAACGCATCCGAATGGGCACGCTCGTAATTAGCGAATTTATTATAATTTTTGAGAAAGACCAACTCTACCGTACCGACCGGGCCGTTACGCTGCTTGGCAATGATAATCTCAATAATATTCTTCTTTTCTGTTTCCTGATTATAGTAATCATCCCGGTACAGAAACGCCACGATATCAGCATCCTGCTCGATAGAACCCGATTCCCGCAAGTCACTCATCATCGGCCGCTTGTCTTGACGCTGCTCCACACCCCGGCTCAGCTGGGAGAGGGCAATTACAGGCACTTCAAGTTCACGAGCGATTTGCTTCAATGTCCGTGAGATTTCAGATACCTCCTGCTGCCGGTTCTCGCCTGCTTTGCCTCGTCCATGAATAAGCTGCAAGTAGTCGATTACGATCATACCCAGTCCCTTTTCCGCCTTGAGACGGCGGCATTTGGCACGGATATCCGCCACAGTGATGCCGGGTGTATCATCGATATAGATTTCCGCCTCTGACAAGGCTGCAATGCCCATCGTCAGCTTCGCCCAATCGTCGTCGCCTTTAAACTCACCTGTCCGCATGACGTTCGCGTCCAGATTGGCCTCGGCACAAATCATCCGCTGCACGAGCTGAGCGGCCGACATCTCCAGACTGAAGATGGCTACTGTCTCCTTTGCCCGAACCGCAACATTTTGCGCAATATTCAGAGCAAACGCTGTTTTACCTACGGATGGACGGGCGGCCACAATGATCAAGTCATTGCGCTGGAACCCCGCCGTCATCTTGTCCAAATCAACAAACCCGGACGGAATCCCAGTCGTATTGCCCTTGTTCTGATGCAGCAATTCAACGCGGTCAAACACTTCCATCACGACATCGCGGATGGCAATAAAACCACTACCTGAGCGCCCGTTAGATATCTCCATAATCTTGCGCTCAGCATCGCTCAGCATACCAGCGACATCCTCGCCACTGCTATAGCCTTCGCTCACAATCTGCGTAGCTGCACGAATCAAGCGACGAAGCATCGCTTTTTCTTCAATGATCTGGGCATAGTAATCTACGTTAGCCGCTGTTGGCACCCCGTGAGCCAGCTTCGCCAGATAACTGACACCACCGATATCCTCTAGCTGTCCCTTGTCCTGAATTTTCGAGGTCAGCGTAACCAAGTCAATCGGCTGTCCGGATTCACCCAGCTCAATCATTGCTTCGTAAATCATCTGATGAGCCTTATCATAAAAGTCCTCGGTCTGCACCCGCTCCATTGCGGTAATCAGTGCTTCAGACTGGAGCAAAATAGACCCGATAACCGCCTGTTCAGCCTCCAGATTTTGCGGAGGAATCCGATCAAAAAATTCGCCGCCCATAATTATTCTTCAGTCACCTGTACTTTCAGCGTAGCTTTGACCTCAGGATGAAGCTTAACGGTCATTTGAGTCACGCCCAACGTACGAATCGGTTCTTCCAGCTCAATTTTGCGTTTGTCCAGCTTGATACCAGTTTTAGCTACTGCCTCCGCGATTTGCTTGCTTGTAATCGCGCCGAACAGTCGTCCACCTTCACCAGCCTTCGCCTTGAGCTGAACCGTTGTCTCTTCCAGCTTTTTGCCGAGCGCTTGCGCCTCTTCCTTTTCCTCTTGCTTGCGCTTTTCCTCAGCAGCATTCTGGTTTTCCAGCGTCTTCATATTTCCTTCTGTCGCTGGACGGGCAACACCACGCGGCAACAGGAAATTCGCTGCATAACCGTCCGACACTTCCTTAATTTGCCCCTTCTTGCCTTGGCCCTTCATATCTTTAATGAATATCACTTTCATTCAAATAACCCCTCTTCCCCATCAATTTCGGCCAGCACGTCGACCACTCTGCGCTTAGCTTCCTCCAGCGGGCAATCCAGCTGAACCGCCGCATTCGTCAGATGTCCTCCGCCGCCTAGCCGTTCCATGACGACCTGTACGTTCATGCGTCCGAGTGAACGGGCGCTGATCCCCACCAGGCCGTCAGGACGTTCACTGACCACAAAGGAGGCCAGTACATCCGTCATATTGAGTAATGAATCCGCCACCTGAGCAATCAGGAGCTGCGGTATTTTCTGTCCGGGCTCAGTTACCGCAATTGCGATATGCCCATATATCATTTTAGCATGCTTAATAATTTCCGCCTTAGCAATATATTCATCCAAGTCCTCTTTTAACATGCGCTGGATCATAACTGTATCTGCTCCGCTACGCCGTAAAAAGCCGGCTGCCTCGAATGTACGCGAGCCTGTATGCAGGGAAAAATGCTTGGTATCCACCGTAATCCCTGCCAGCAGTGATGTTGCCTCCAGCGGTGTCAGTTGGACCTTCTCATGAATATATTGCAGCAGCTCGGTCACCAGCTCACAGGCCGATGACGCATAGGGCTCCAAGTAGATCAGAACCGAATCGTTAATAAATTCCTCGCCCCGACGATGATGGTCAACAACAACCACCCGACTAGCTGTCTGCACCAGACGCGGCTCAATCGTCATGGAGGCCTTGTGCGTGTCCACCACGACCAGCAGACTGTGCTCAGTCATCAGCTGGAGCGACTGCTCTGGTGTCATGAGCGCTTGCGATAGATTCTCATCCTTGTTTACCTGCTCCATCATTCGGTCGATAGACGGATTGGATTTATCGAGTACGATATGTGCCTCTACATTGTAAAGTGCCGCAGCCTTCCACACACCGATGGCAGCTCCCACCGCATCCATGTCCGGTATTTTGTGTCCCATGATCAGCACGCGGTCGCTCTCCTGCATCAGATCACGCAACGCATGTGCAATCACTCGGGCACGTACTCTGGTACGCTTCTCGACAGCATTGGACTTGCCTCCGTAAAAGGACAGGCGTTGTCCCGCCTTCACTGCTGCCTGATCGCCCCCACGTCCAAGCGCCATATCCAGACTGGATTGGGCCAGCTCGCCTAGCTCCTTGATGCTCTCTGCACCGAAGGACAAGCCAATACTCAGTGTCATCGGTACTTTCAAATCCGCCGTCATTTCCCTTACGGTATCCAGAATGACGAATCGACTCTGCTCCAGCTCCTGAAGTGCTTTATGGTTTAGCATAATGAGATAACGCTCAGAAGATAATCGACGCAAATAAATATTGTACTGATTAGCCCAGGATGTAATCTCACTTGACACCTTCGCAATAAGCGCGGTGCGTTGCTGATCGTCCATCCCCTGAGCAGCCTCGTCCATATTATCGAGCATGACGATACCGAGCGCCAATCGCTCGTTTTCATACTGCTTGCGTAGCACCGCCAACTCCGTGACTTCATACAAATATATCAGACGCTCATCGGGCACGATCAGAAACTGATAATGACGCTCATCATGCTGTAGCTCCACCTTCAGCTCACGAGCAGGCTCCTTTGTTTCCTTTTTGGTGCTTAGGGCACCTGCGAGTTGAGGAAACAAATCATGAAGAGACTCACCAATCAGCGATTGCTCCTCAAACATCTCCCCGGCAAACCGATTGTGCCATTCTACCGTTCGATTTTCACTGTATAAAATGATGCCGAACGGCAATGTGCTAATCGCTTCCCCTTCCACCCGCTTGATCCGGAAGGAAAGACCGCTGATATATTGATTCAGTTCCCGACGAAAATCCAATTCCGTCTTCAGCATCAGCCCGCCGAGCAAGAATGACAGCAACAGTCCTATCACACCCAGTTCCCAGTTGTACATGGAAATACATATGACAAGGACCAGCAGCAGCAAAAACGCCCAGACCGTCTGATAGCCGTGCCAGCGTTTTTGTAGAAATTTAGGCATGACTGTTCACCCTATTTCTTTGATCTTGTAATAGCTTCACGCAGCGGAAAGGCCAAATCAATAATACCTATAATGCGGAGCGGCTGGAACACCAGAACGACGAGCGACAGCAGCAACGCAATCACCGGGCTCATTTTACGGCTATGCGTCCAGAAGTATACAAAACCAATTGTCTGGATAATAAAACATGCATGAATCAGCGGCAGCATACTAATGGAGACCATTTGAATCCAGCCGCTATCGGAAGACCCTGCTATCCATTCAATTACAATTGCCAGCAGATAATACCAGATCAGCGCGCGCGGTAGCCTCCACTCGCGGGCAGGCTTCATTTTGCGTACTGGTACATCGAGACTGCTCAATGCCGGACGTGCCAAAGCATGCGTAATCACTGCCAATATGAACGAGGTCACGATCAGCACATACGGAATTTTTCCAATCAGCATTGTGCCGAGTTTCTGCGTATCCTCTGCCGTCCAATTCATGTTTGAAAACATCGGATTAGCACTCAAAACCTGCTGTACAATACTTGCCGATATCGCAGCCTGATCACGAAGATACTGTGCAAGATCAAACCCAAAGGAATACGTGGCGATAAACAGAACAACCAACAACTCGGCTAAAATAATGCCCATTCCGGTCATCAACGCCTGAAAAGCAGGTCCTCCCTTTTTATATATCCGTCCCATCATGATTGAAGGAATCAGAAAATAAATCGCAGGGAGCAGCGAATACACATCGAGTAGCGCTATAATGAGCAGCACCGGTATGACGTGGACCAGAAATCCTTTGAAAGGCAGCGATGAAAACAATACAGCGCCAGGCACAATCAGTAAAAATACGGTAATGATTCTTAATGGTGTCAATAGAGTCAGCAGCAGAAGCAAATAAATGACGCTCCATGCTACAGTTGCCAAGCGGAATTTCAACGTTTTCACCTCTTACGCATATGTTCTTCCAGTGCGGAAATGTCCTGATACCAATCCTCCAGCTGGTGTCCTTCTTTTCTGTGCTTTCTTAGCTTGTCGATGAGTAGATCATCCAATTCACGGTAAGACACTCCAAGGCGCCTCCCCAAAATATAACTGCTCATCACTAAGCTCGCCAAGCAATCACCAATGCGGGCTGTACTGCCTTCCCACATTGCCTTAAACAAACGGGAGACTTGGTCCAGCACCTCTGTTTTAAGCCATTCAATAACCTTGGCTCGTTTAACTACATCCATTTCTTTAGGCATATGATGAAGAGTCACACCCCTCTGAAAAAGCTTTATTCTCCATTATAGCATATCCTATTCTGAAAATAACTGTTACCCCATAGGGTAAATTGTTATTTTCGGAGCAGCTTTGTTGCTTATTTTAGCTTGAAGTATTAAGCGATTCTCTGGATACAAATTTTTCACAATACTCAATAATCTGGCTCCGACGTACAATGCCAATAAACCGTTCCATATCATCTACAACGGGCACAAAGTTCTGTACCTTAGCCAAATTGATTAAATCCTCCATGTTAGCATCAATGGACACGGGCTTCATCGTAACCCGCAACGGAACGTCCTTAAGCATAAACTTAGAAGCGTTTTCAAAGGTGATTTTCCCCTCGGACTCTTTCATATGCCACAACAGATCACCTTCTGTAACCGTACCTGTATATCTACCTTCCTTATCTAAAATAGGAACCGCTGTAAAACGGTGATATTCCATCCGTTCCAACGTTTGCCGTAAAGTAGCATCCGCCGTTACACAAGCAACTTCCTGTTTGGGAAGCAAGAAAAAAGCGATATTCATGAGAAACGAATCCCCCTCAAAATCAAATATAAATCAATTGATTATTCACTGAATGTCCTGCTTGTCGGGAAGCCTCAGCGTCTGCGGGGTTGTATCGGAATCTAGCCAGTTGGCAATTATGAGTCTGGCATATTCAAGTTCCTGTTCATTAGCCCGGTCATAATACAGGCCCTTCTTCTTGAACCCTTCCCCCGTAATCGTAAAACTTGAAATTTGCGGATTCCCCTGTGAAATAGCCTGCTTGCCAAGCCCAGTAATAAAAGTAGGTTCCATGTCGGTTTTGAAATTGGCTCCCATAATATCGAGCAACTCTGGAATCTTGGTAATTCCGTTGATATTCAGCAGCTTATCCGCCATAGCGTTCAGGAAAATTTGCTGCCGTTTGGTACGATTGAAGTCGCTATCTTCCCGATATCTAACATAATACATGGCTTCCTCACCATTATAAAGCGGCTTGCCCGCCTCAATACGGAACTTGATATGCAGCGGATTCTTATTCTCAATGGGCTTGTCGATTGGAAGCACAACTCCACCCACTGCATTCACCGCATCCTGAATACCCTGGAAATTAATCGTAGCATAATAATCGGCCTTATGCTCCATCAACTTCTCTACTGTAGCCATGGACATATCTTCGCCTCCGAACGCATAAGCATGCCCCAACTTATCAAAATCATCCTCGCCATCGCGATTCGAATCATGTCCGGCAATCTGTACGTACGTATCCCTTGGAATGGAAACCAAAAGCACACGCGATTCCGCGGGCCGTACTACCGCATACATAACCGTATCCGAGCGACCACGCGCCTTTTCATTGGGCCTTTGATCCGTACCCAATAACAGCACCGAAAAAGGTTCCTTACGGTAAGCTACTGTCTCTTGCTGCTGCTGTTCCCCGGATTGTCGGGGCTGATAGGATTTCTCCAGCTTGCTTTCCAACGTCGGTGATACAAACCAGTCAAAAGCCACCAGTGTCAGCTGTTTGCGGAACAGGTAGCCTCCCAATGCAATCAAAAGTAAAACAATACATGAAATATATAGAGCGGTAAACCTCTTTTTCTTTTTGGTCTTTCCACGGGTCCTTCTCCTATGTCTTCTCTCCATAACCGGTACCTTCCTTCTTTCCGTCACAAATCCCATCTCTTCATTAAACCAAATTGGTCCCACATGAAGCTGAAACTTCCCCTCAAAGCATAAAAGGTCTACTACCTTGTTGTCAAAAGTGTCATGGCGTGGTCAGCTCCTCGAATTCATACCAAAAAAGGCTTCGACCTCACGGTCAAAGCCCCAATTCATGTTTATATCCGTATCCTATGTAGCTTTCAAAGTCATTTTTTGCCTTAATGTGGAGCCAGTTTCACTAAATTTTGCAGTCTCACCGGGAAAGAAGTCGACAGGGAAAAACCATAATCGAACAACTTCCGTGTCTGCTCAAAACGCTCTTCCTTGCTCGGTGCACCCAGCACCACAGCAACTAGCCGTCTTCCATGCTGCTCAGCGGTACCCGTGAAGCAGTATCCAGCATCGCTTGTGTACCCTGCTTTCAGTCCGTCTGTTCCTGCGTAAGAGTACGGTCCAGCCAAGGAAGGCAGCATCCAGTTCGTATTACTAATGTAGATGCCTTTATCCTTCAACTCCATCTGCGTACGGCTGGACGTTCTCAAAATCTCCGGGTGTGACGTAATTAAATAGGAGGCCAACTTCGCCGTGTCGCTTGCTGTCATTTTCGTTTCGCCCCGAATATCCTCAGGGTGATTGGGCCCCAATTCACTCTGACCTGCCCCCGAGGCATTGCTGAAGCGACTATCGGATGACAACCCTATTTGGGCAGCTTTTCCATTCATACGCTTCACAAAAGCTGATTCATTCCCTGCTGAACGCTCGGCTAACGCGACAGCGGCATCATTCGCTGAATACACAACCATACTCTGGAACAACTCGGATACGGTCATCCTTTCACCATACCGAAGAGATAGATTTACACCACCCACCGTACTCGCGTAACGGCTAATTCGCACTTCATCATTCCAACCTAACCGTCCGGCCCGAATATCCTCCAGCACCAATAGCTCGGTCATGAGCTTGGACATATTTGCGGAAGGCATAGGTGTATCACCGTTCACATCCATCAGCAATTCCCCAGTATGCATGTCCATCAGCACCGCTGCCTCTGCATCCACATTCGGCTTTCCGATCAACAGGCGGGGTCCAAGTGTAATAAAAATCAATATAATAAGTAACGGGACGACAATAGCCCAACGTATCCAGTGTTTTTTCATCATCGTAATAACCTCCATACTCTATTAGACGATGAAAAATCCATTTTGTCTGCAATTTTTCGAAAAAAAGATACAATTTTTTTACCTTTTTTATTCCACGCCAAAATATCCGTCAATCCTGCTTTCAGGATGACGGATATTTTGCTTCCTAATTATATGTTTTAGGCAAAGTGACAGGCTACGAAATGGTGATCGCCCGCATCTCGATATACTGGAGTCTCTGTTTTACAACGCGCTTCTGCCATAGGACAACGTGTATGAAACTTGCATCCTGAAGGCGGATTGGCCGGAGATGGGATGTCTCCTTTCAACACAATCCGTTGTCTCTTGATCGTGGGATCGGGAATCGGTACTGCCGATAGCAGCGCCTTCGTGTACGGATGAAGTGGATTACTGAACAGTTCCTCCTTGGAGGAAAGCTCTACCATTGAACCCAGATACATCACACCAATCCGGCTACAAAGATGCTCGACTACACTTAGATCATGCGAGATGAACAGATAGGTCAATTGGCGTTCCTGCTGCAAATCACTTAACAAATTAATGATCTGGGCCTGAATAGACACATCCAGAGCAGATACCGGCTCGTCAGCCACAATAAAATCAGGATTCAAAATCAAAGCCCGTGCAATCCCGATCCGCTGACGCTGACCGCCAGAGAACTCATGCGGATACCGATCATAGTGATACGAGGACAGCCCGCAAATGTTCAGCGTTTCATTGACCTTCTTCCGCAGCTCTCTACGATCAATCAACCCGTGGTCCAGCAACGCCTCTCCAATGGCTTCACCGACCTTAATTCTCGGATTCAGTGAGCTAAAAGGGTCCTGAAAGACGATTTGCAACTTCGGACGAAGCGCACGAATCTGCTCTTTGTTTAACGCATGCAAGTCTTCACCTTTATATCGTACCGATCCCTCTGTCTTATCCATCAATCTGAGAATTGTTCGTCCAATCGTACTTTTGCCGCAACCCGATTCTCCTACCAGACCGAAGGATTCACCCTTATGAATGTTAAAGGATACATCATCGACTGCTTTCACATGTCCGACAGTACGCTGAAAAATCCCGCCTGTGATCGGGAAATACTTTTTCAGCCCTTCCACTTGAATCAAAGGCTCGCTCATATCCGTTGCCCTCCTTCTTTCTCATATAGCCAGCAGGCAACCTTATGACCATTCTCCTTTTCATTCAAGGGAGGAGCCTGATCCTTGCAAATTTGCATACAATGGGAGCACCGATCATGAAAATGACAATTTTCTCCCAGCTCAATCGGGTTTGGAACCTGTCCTGGAATGGAATACAGTCGATCCATTTTCTGATTAATGACGGGCTTCGCTTTTAATAAGCCTTGAGTATATGGATGTTGTGGATTTTTAAATAGCTCAATAACAGGAGCCTCTTCAATAACGTTTCCAGCATACATAACAACCACATAATCAGCCATTTCTGCCACGACGCCCAAGTCGTGCGTGATGAGCATAATGGACGTTTTAAGCTTATCCTTCAAATCCCGCATTAAATCCAGAATCTGAGCCTGAATCGTAACATCCAGTGCCGTTGTCGGTTCATCGGCAATCAATAGCTTCGGATTACAGCTTAATGCGATGGCAATCATGATCCGCTGGCGCATACCGCCACTCAATTCATGAGGATAGGAATGAAATATTTCTTCCGATCGTGAAATCCCCACCAGGTTAATCAGCTCAATTGCCCGAGCATGTGCTTCTTTTTTACTCATTAATGTATGCATCAGCAATGGCTCCGTGATCTGTTCCCCAATCGTAAGCACGGGATTCAGAGAAGACATGGGCTCCTGAAAAATAATCGAAATGTCATTGCCGCGAATCTGCTGCATTTGACCTTTATTAAGCGTTAAGAGGTTTTTGCCCTCAAACCAGATTTCACCGTCTGAGGTGTGGGGAGAATCAATCAGCCGCATCATCGTCATCGCTGTTACACTCTTACCGCAGCCAGATTCCCCTACCACACAGAGCGTTTCACCCTCACGAATTTTAAAACTGACGTCATTGACCGCTTTGACAGTTCCGCTAGAGGTATGAAAGTGGGTTTTCAGGTTACGAAATTCAATCAAAGCATTTTTCATAAACGTTCGTCTCCTACTTCTTCATTTTAGGGTCTAGTGCGTCACGCAAACCGTCGCCAATCAGGTTAATCGCTACAACTGTAATGAGAATACACATTCCCGGTGGAACCCATATCCAAGGCCGTTTGCGGAAGTCAATTAGGTTATTCGCAGCCGATATCATATTCCCCCACGAAGGTGTGGGCGGCACAACACCGATTCCCAAGTAGCTGAGCGCAGATTCTGTAATAATCGCACCCGCTACTCCAAGCGTAGCCGTAACAATAATGGTAGGAATCGTGTTCGGCAGCAAATGCCGGAATATTTTGCGACGGTCTCTCAAGCCTAGCGCTTCCGTCGCCTGCATGAACTCCTGTTCACGCAGCGTAAGAATCTGCCCTCTGACCAGACGGGACAAGCTAGTCCAGCTCAGGACCCCGATAATGAGCATCAGAAAATAAATGCGATTCGACGGATCGACCTTCAAATCCGACAGAACAGCACCTAAAATAATAAGCAGCGGTAATGTAGGGAGTGCCATGAAAATATCGGCAATCCGCATAATAACCGTATCCACGCCTTTACGATAAAACCCTGCCAGCGCACCCAGCGTTGCGCCGATCATGACCGAAATAAACGTGGCGACCAGCCCTACCGTCAAGGAAATACGGCCAGCCAGCATTGTTCGCAGCAAAATATCTCTACCAAACTTATCCGTACCGAGCCAGTACTTAGCATTAGGCGATAAATTTTTGTCAGCTAGCCTGTAATCATCTAAATGATAAGGTGAAATCATCGGTCCAAAACTACAAATGACAACCATCAGAATTAATATAACGAGACCAGCCAAAGCCAGACGGTTTTGGTTAAAACGGCGAACGGCGATTCTCCATGGAGACGCTTCAGGACGGATCGCCGCCTTTTGATTCGTTTCAATCGTGACTGTTTCTGCGGACAATAGTATCCCTCCTACTTCAAGCGAATTCTTGGATCTGCCATGCCATACAATACATCAGAGAGCAAATTACCGATAAGCGTAAGTAACGCTAAGAAAATCGTGAAGCCCAACATAAACGGATAATCCCGCATACTAATCGACTCCAGATAAACCTGACCCACACCTGGCCACACAAATACCTTCTCCAGAATCATCGCTCCACCAAATAAGGCCGGAAGCTCGAAGCCGAGTAGTGTGATGGCTGGAATCAGTGCATTGCGCAGTGCGTGCTTGAAAATAACTGTCCGTTCCTTCAAGCCTTTGGCGCGTGCGGTACGAATATAATCCTGACGAATGACCTCCAACATGCCTGTACGGAAATACCGGGTCAGGCTTCCTGTGCTCAGCATCGTAAGTACGAGTGTCGGCAGGAACATATGCTTGAGAACATCCACCATATAAGCCCATGAGCCTGGCTCCATCCCTGCTGTGGTCATGCCCCCAACCGGGAGAATTCCCCACTCCAGGGCAAATATTTTGATGACCAATAGACCAATAAAAAATGAAGGCAGCGACATACATAAGAAAATAAATAATGTGACAAACTTATCGAATAACGAATATTGGAACTTGGCTGAAAATACCCCTGCAATAACCGCAATCAACCAGCTGAAAATAAGACTAAAAAAAGCGATAATAAATGAGTTCCATACATAATTGCCAATGACCTTCGTTACCGGCTGCTTATGCTGCAATGAATCCCCCATATTCCCCTTTAACATATTACCGGCCCATATAAAATAGCGTTGGTATTCCGGTTTATCCAGCCCGTAGATATGTCGTAGCTGCTGCGCCTTTTCGGCCGTCATATTCGGGTTCTGCTTGGCTGTAATATAATCACCCGGCACCATGGCTGAAATCGCAAACACGATAATGGATATGCCAATAAGTGTGGGGATGAGTTGCAGCAGTCTTCGAATAATGTACTGCTTCATATTCATTCCTCCAGACGAATAAAGTGATATGCCCAGCTCGTGAGAGCTGAGCATACGATTGGCAACCCTTATTGAGCGATCTGAGCGTTATGCAGAGTGAATTCAAAATCTTTGTATGGCGTAATTTCTAAGCCGGTTACACGTCCATTAACTGGCCACATATCTCTGCGTTGATACATAAAAATAGTTGGCAGATCCTTGTTCAACTCTTGATAGAGCTGTTTGTAAATCTGTTTCCGTTTCTCTTGATCCATCTCATGCTTACCAGCAAGCGTTAGTTCATCGACTTTCTTATTGGAATAGCCGATATCATTTTGTGCACCATTCGTAATAAAAGTCGTTGTATCCGGGTCTGGAGTTAAGCCCCAAGCCGCAAAGAACATATCGAACTTGCCCGTATCCTTCTTATCCATAATGGCATTAAAATCTAGAGTTTCGGACGTCAACTTAATGCCCAGTTCCTTGTAGTTATTGGACATGATCGGCAGCAAGGCCTCTACTACTGGATTATCAGCAGTTGCAGAGAAGTTAATGGTCAGCTTTTCGCCGTCCTTTTCACGGATTCCGTCAGCACCAACCTTCCAGCCTGCTTCATCCAGCAAAGCCTTCGCCTTAGCTGTATCAAATTCATATTTGTTGATACCTTCATCCGTATAAGACCAAGATTCTGTAGATTGTGGAATGTTAATAACATTCGCATATGGACCATATACACCCTGCACAATCTCCTTGCGGTTTAACCCAATAGTTAAAGCCTGACGTACTTTAGGGTCCTGAAATTTCTTTTCCTTGTGATTAAACGCTATATATCCATAGCCATTTGTCGGCATAATATTCACGTCCAAGAAGCCTAGAGCCTTTAATTCCTCTACATTGTCTTCCGTAACTGTGATGTTGTCCATGTCCGTTTCGCCCGTTTGCAGCATAGACAGGTTCGTTTCTTCTGTTGTTGTTTTAAAAATAACTGATTTCACCTTTGGTGCGCCCTTGAAGTAGTTTGGATTCGCTTCAAGAACGACTTGCTGACCCGGAGAGAAGCTTTTCAGCACATACTGCCCGGAACCGATTGGTTTATTATTAAGCGCCTTGATGCTGTCCAGGTTACCCTTTTTGAATCCTTTTCCATAATAAGCTTCTGGCATAAAGTATTGCTCACCCAGAAAATCCTTTGTATACGCTGTTGCTTCTGTAACCGTTACCTCTACCGTGTTATCATCAATGACCTTGATACCCGAGATATCATTCGCCTTGCCATCGTGATATTCTTTACCGCCTTTAATCTTAAAAGATAAAACATCCGTTTCTCCATCATAATTCGGATCATGCAGTACCTTGAGGACAAAAGCATAATCCTTCACGGTTACTGGCGTGCCATCACTATACTTCACACCTGGTTTCAGATGGAATGTATATTTTAGACCATCCGGCGATACATCAACCTTGTCAGCCAAACTATTTTCATATGTACCATCTGCCTTCACCTGTAAGAAGGAATCAAATACTGTTCTGACCACGTATAAATCATAAGTTGTTTGCCAGAATAGCGGGTTGAATACCCCTTTAGGTGATGTCATACCTACTACAATGTTATCTTTCCGATTCGTCGCTCCCGGAGGATTTTGCGACAGATCAGTCGCTTTAATAACGCCCTCTGTAACGGGTGCACTACCTTCATTTCCCTCTGTTTTATTATCCGCATTGCCTTGCTGTGGCTGTGCCTCATTAGCACCTCCGCTACATCCTGCAAACAGAACACCAACGATCGTAAGCACCATAAGCAAAGAAACCCATTTCTTCGTCTGCATCATCCTGTTAATCCCCCTTAGTCGGTTCTTTATTTAACAGCCTGTCTCATTCCTGCGGTGATTCGTTAAAGCTTGAGGTTTGAAAATGAAGTTGCACATCCTCCTTACTGTCCTAATAACGTAAACGCGTGTTTTAGACCTCTGGTCAATTTTGTGTACTAACAACCATTACATTTTTATTAAGGTTTATCTTAAGTGTAAAATAATATCACGTCAATATCTTTTTTTATGTAATATACAAATGCAAAACATCTATTTATGTAAAGTTTATGAATTTTACTTGTGGAAAATGACAAAAAACAGGACTCTATGTAATATAAAATAACATTTCAGAATGCCGAAATATTTACTCTGGCGAGTTGGGGAGCTTGCAATTTCACAAGCCATTAAAAGGTATACTATCGTTTATGGGTAAACATGGATTGTATTATTAGTAAGTTACAATAGATGGGACTTGTTGTCAATATAAAAAATCACGAAAAAAGACGCTCCCGGGATCGGGAACGTCTTTTTTTCCACCCACTACTATTCAGTAGTGTAAGGAAGCAATGCGATTTGACGGGAACGTTTAACAGCGATTGTCAACATACGTTGATATTTCGCACTTGTTCCAGTCACACGACGAGGAAGAATTTTTCCACGTTCGCTGATGAATTTTTTAAGCAGGTCTGTATCTTTATAGTCAATGTGAGTAATTTTGTTCACAGTGAAGAAACATACTTTACGACGTTTGTTGCGACCACCACGACGAGCTGGTCTTTTGTTATCGTCTCCGCCTTCTCTTTGTCTGAAGCCCATTCTTTGTCAGTCCTTTCCCAATTAAAATGGTAAATCATCATCCGAAATATCGATCGGTTTTCCGTCATCGGAAAAAGGATCCTGATTGTTTCGCGAGTTATTATTCCCGCGTCCACTATTGCTGTTACCGCCTCCGAAAGGAGACTCCTCACGCGCAGCTCCACCGCTATTGCCGCCACCGTTACCGCCATCGCGGTTAGATTCCAAGAAACGCACATTATCAGCTACAATTTCAGTCACGTATACACGTTTTCCTTCATTGTTCTCATAATTACGCACCTGAACACGGCCTTCAACAGCCGTTAAACGACCTTTGCGAAGATAGTTAGCGCATGTTTCAGCAAGCTGACGCCAGGTTACGATCGGCAAGAAATCCGCTTCCCGTTCGCCGCCTTGACTCGTAAACGGACGGTCTACAGCCAGGGTGAACTGGGTTACTGCTACACCAGACGGTGTATAGCGCAGCTCTGGATCTTTGGTCAAACGACCGATCAGAATGACACGGTTCAACAATCCAATCCCCTCCTTTGAGCGTTGTTCATTACATAATCACGTACAATAATTAAGCTACGTCGTTCGTAATGAGATAACGAATTACTTCGTCAGAAATTTTCATGATACGCTCAAGCTCAGTAACAACAGCAGGTTCTGCTGTGAAGTTTACCAGAACGAAAGAACCATCACGGAATTTCTTGATCTCATACGCAAGACGGCGTTTAGTTACATCGTGACTCGTAATTTCGCCACCGCCGTTAGAGATGATACCTTGGAATTTATCGACTGTCGCTTGAACAGCTTCTTGTTCAATGTCAGGACGAATAATATACATCGCTTCATATTTGCGCATTCTTTACACCTCCTTATGGACATAAGGCCCTCAATCTCAGTTGAGAGCAAGGAACGAGCCTAAACTCGCACTAAAACAGTTTACCAAATCCAACAACTGAATGCAACCTACAAATTCGAAACATAAGCCTAAAACAGCTAAATATACTGCATATCATTAGCTTTATACAATTTTATATAACATCAAAAATTTCGCATATATAAAGGAAATCATTTGATTCACTCACTATCTGTATACCCGGTTTCGCATGTTTCTGTTCAAGACAGCGCACAATAACCGTTGCAGTCCAAATTCATTTATCTAAGGAGGTGCCACCATATGGGTGAAAAGACTGAGTTCGAACCAGGGGATAACGTCCCAAACGACGGCGTATATATGGAGGTCGGAGAAAAAAGCTTCCATACTGAAATTCAAAACCCGCAACAAGTAACGCTGGAAAGAGGCGACTCTTTTCCGGAGACCACCAACCATAATCGCAAATGGAAGAAAAAAACGAAAGCTCGTGTCCACTAATGTATATTTCTTAGGAGTTCTGGCCATATTATGATTAGGCGATACAACAGAGAGGTGTGGTTCCGTTGGACGACGTAGCCGGACAAACTGTTAGGAGATCCATTCCGGGCATTAGAAGCGTTAGGTTTGTGTAAAAGGACACTGTCTTTTCGACACGGTATTGCTGGTCAGTACACCGAGTTTCATGATGTGATTGGACAGATCGTATCCTGTTAAAAATGTATCGCCTACGATGGAGGACCTTTGTGGTCCTCCTTTGTTGCATTATCGGACTTTTTGCATATCCTGGTAAAATGCAGATTAATTGAGCTCCTTCTGCTAGAATATATCCAAGTACAAAGACCTACTATCTACGGAGGTTTAAAGATGAGCTATTCTCGAATATTAAAGTGGATATCAGGTATATTCGAATTGGTGCTTGCCGTACCAATTGTGGGGGGAGCTATTGTCATGGGGACCGGCTACTCGGCTCTGGGATTTATGCTTATCCTGCATGCAGTAACACTTATCCTATCGTTACGCAATCAGGAGGCGATCTACGGCTCTGTATGGGGAGTACTCACTTCTTTGCTGGCCTGGATACCCTTTGTGGGCTGGGCTCTCCATTTGATTGCGGCGATCCTTCTGATGATCTCTGGCTCAAAAAAAACAAAACGTTATCATTACCCGCCTAACCAGCTATAACAAAAGAGTGCTCCTAACGGCAATAATTTCCCCGCTGTCAGGAGCATTTTTTTGTTATAACGCCTTATTCATCCCAATAGATTTGTAATCGTTTCTTCCTTTACCCTCATGGTTTATCTTAGTGCTTTTCACTTTATCACAATCTGTTGACCTTTTATTCCACAAACAAAAAATCCCCTACGTCACAGACGTAAGAGATTGGTTTATTTAATGAAGTTAGTGGCGGAAAGAGTGGGAGTCGAACCCACGCACGCCTTGCGACGCCTAACTGATTTCGAGTCAGCCCCCTTAGACCTCTTGGGTACCTTTCCGCAGCAAGGATAATTATATCATCATTGCAACTGTGACGCAAGCTGATTCTGGTTCATCGCCATTCATCTTTCTTGGCTCAATTTGCTTCTGTGTTTTGCTCGTCGGCGTTGGCCTTTGATCGCAGCACTTTCTTCATGTTTTTTTCGAACTTGGCACGCGGAATCAGCACACTATGCTGGCAACCGACACATTTGATTCGAATATCCATCCCCATGCGGATAATTTCCATTTCATTCGTTCCACACGGATGAGGCTTCTTCATCTGTACAATGTCCCCTAGTTCAAATGACTTACGCTCCACCCTTCTCTCCCCCTTTTCTTGCTTGTTCATCTTCTTTTTCTAGGGTTATCGCCGTCTCCAATGCCGCCTGACGATGCTCCTCATCCTCTAGAGCCTTCTTGATGTTATTCTGAATATCACGCTCTACCACGGCTCCTGTATTCGGCATACATTCTGCCACAACACGCACAATATACTCTGAGGTGGTCATGGACTGAACCCCTAACACATCCGGTATATTAAGTATCTGTACATTGGACTCTTCAATACCCTGGATTGCCTGTTTTACCAAACCAACTGCTTCCTCCAGGCTCCGCTCGGCCTTCATTGGCACATCCACTACTGCCAGCGCGTTGGACATCGAGAAGTTTGTTACCGTTGTAATTGAGCCATTCGGTAAAATGTACACCTCACCTTTCCAGCTCACCAGTCTGGTTGTACGCAGCCCGATCATTTCCACTGTACCCTTGAAAGTACCTGTCTGAATGACGTCTCCTACGGCAAATTGATCCTCAAAAATAATGAAAAATCCGGTAATTACATCCTTAACCAAGCTCTGTGCCCCAAAACCAACGGCCAATCCAAGCACTCCAGCTCCAGCAATCAGCGGGCCGAGATTAATGCCCATTTGCGATAGCACCAGCATAATTAAAATGAAATTAAATACAATATTGGTTACGTTTTTCAGTAATTCCCCAACAGTGGTTAACCGCCTTGTGTTCAATCGAAACCTGCCGTTATCTCCCTTTTGTTGCATTGACTTATCTATAATTTTATTAATAACTCGAATAAAGATACGTGTGATGATAAAAATAATCGCGATTTTCAAAATTACAAACAAAAAGGTCGACCACATCGCACTATCGGTAAGCCATTTCCATACAGCATCCTTCCAGTGAATTGCACCTTTCACTACGTCACCCGTGTCTAAATTATCGGTCAACCAATGTATAAAGGTCATGCTGTACTCCTCCTTAAACAAGGGAACTACTCTTCCTGCTTCCCGAATTCTATTTCCTACTATCAGGATTTTGCAAAATCCTCACTATATAAGCTTATCTACCGACTTCAAACATATGGCTATGAATATTCTACTTCCTGTGAGTATAAAAGCATAAGTTTATCCATATACTAGCTACTATCTTGAGCATAAATGTTACCCGCAGGCTAATTGTTATCTCAAGGTACTGCGAGCGTAACCTTCACACTCCACTACAGAGCGAAAGGAAGATTCCATGACTCATCCATCTGACTTCATTCCGGGGCAAGAACCCCTAAGTTTAAAAATATCACACACAGATCCCGGGATCCAATCAGCCATCATCCATCGTCTACTGTTCCATCTGCATCAGGCACCGAGTCTGCAAAATATCGTCATTATTTGCATCGGCACTGACCGTTCTACTGGAGATTGTCTGGGTCCGCTCGTAGGTACGCATTTATCACGCTACAAAAGCCCTCTGTTTAACCTATACGGTACATTAGAGGAGCCTGTACATGCCATGAACCTGCAAACGACACTGAACGGCATACAAGCCCGATATGAACAGCCTTATATCATTGGTATAGATGCATGTCTTGGACAAACCTCCAGCGTTGGATGCATTCAGGTTTCAGAAGGTCCTCTCAAGCCTGGAGCAGGTGTAAATAAAGAATTACCGCCGGTCGGCGATATCCATTTGACTGGTATCGTTAACGTCGGCGGCTTCATGGAATACTTCGTGCTGCAAAATACAAGACTAAATTTGGTAATGAAATTATCAGATATCATTGCTGGCAGCCTATACTCCGCGATTAAGGAGTGGCACTACCGTTCCGTCCTGCTTGCTGCGCAAGAGTGACGGCTTCTTTTTCTTCAGGTGATAAGGAATAGGTGGACTGTCCCGCTTCTAGAGGCTTGGCATACACATATGAGCCATCTCGGTTATAAATGCCGGTTAATACCATACCATCCTGATTGTCGTCTACAATAGCCAGAGAGAAGCTTAAATCGCTTCCTCTCTCACCAAAGGCATTATAGCGTTTGATGCCTATATGTCCCTTCAAGCCTGTCAGTTTACTACGTAGTGATTTCATACTTGCACGATGGGTTTCCTGCTCATCCTCAATCGTATCCATCTGTACCTTCAAATCAATCAACAGTGTTTCCAAATTCTCGACACCACTGCCTGCCATCATGGTTTCATACTTTCGCCGCATCTTCTTTAGCTTTGCACCCTGCACAATAATAACAATCAACAGGATGAGCAAAATAAGCACGATCCCTGCAACGATTCCGGCAAGCTGTTCCATGATTAGTCCATTCAATTCAGCCATATGCTTGCTTCTACTCCTCTACCCCAAAAATCATATTACTGCATACTTATATTTTATACGTTTGAGAACAGCGAAACAAATAACACAAGGCTATTAGTTTATCCATCAAAACCATTCTAATTCCTGCAATTCCAGACAAAGCAAAGACATATCTCACTTTCCATTTTGCTCAAGGAGACATGTCCATATTTCAACAAACTACTGTAATAGCTCCAGTAATCTTTCCAAATCCTGCTGACTGTAATAATTCAATTCAATTTTGCCTTTATCTTTATTGTGCTTGATCTTCACAGTTGTTTTAAAGCGTTCACGCAAGGACTCTTCCATATGGTCAATATAGGGGTCCTTTTTTCGTACCTTTGCTTTGGCTTTCGCCTCACCAGGCTTATGATCCAACTGCTGTACGGCTTCCTCCAGCTCGCGAACACTCCACTGCTGTTCAATACATTGTTGTGCTAACTGTTTCACCATGTCTGGATCTTTGAGGCCAACAATAGCTCTAGCATGTCCCATAGACAATGTTCCACGTGAAACATGATCTTTAACTTCTTCAGGTAATGCGAGCAAGCGAAGGAAATTGGCAATATGAGAGCGTGATTTCCCCACTTTCATGGACAACTCTTCCTGAGTTAAAGAAAACTGATCCATTAATCCCTGATAAGCTACTGCTACTTCCATAGCATTCAAATTCTCACGCTGCAAATTCTCAATCAGAGCAATCTCCATCACCTGCTGATCCGTAAAATTACGAACAACCACAGGTATCGTCGGATTCCCACAAAATTGAGATGCCCGAAATCGTCTTTCCCCGGCTATGATTTCATATCCTCGCAATACACTACGTGCAATAATAGGTTGGATAACACCGTGCTGACGAATGGACTCGGCTAATTCCTTAATGGACTCTTCATCAAACGTTTTGCGAGGCTGGTACGGGTTCGCACGCAACTGGCTCAGCGGAATGTCAACAACCTTATCCTCTTCATTGACCGTAAGGGAGGGAATGAGTGCATCAAGTCCTTTTCCCAACCGTTTACTCATAAGATACCACTTCCTTTGCCAACTCAATATATACCTCTGCCCCACGGGAACGGGGATCATACGTAATAATGGACTGGCCATGTGAAGGTGCTTCGCTGAGTCTCACATTGCGTGGAATAATCGTCTGATAAACCTTGCTTTGAAAATATTTTTTCACTTCTTCAATCACCTGTATACCCAAGTTCGTGCGAGCATCAAACATGGTTAACAACACACCTTCAATTTGCAATGAGGTGTTCAGATGTTTTTGCACTAATCGCACGGTATTCAACAATTGACTTAATCCTTCCAATGCGTAATATTCACACTGGATTGGGATAATGACTGAATCGGAAGCCGTCAATGAATTGAGCGTCAAAATACCCAGCGATGGTGGGCAATCAATTAGTATATAATCATAATTATGCTTAACGAGTTGAAGCGATCTTTTTAATCTCAACTCACGAGAAATAGTCGGCACCAGTTCAATTTCCGCGCCTGCTAACTGAATGGTTGCCGGAATTATATCTAATCCCTCAACCTGTGTACTGACAATAGCTTCGCTAGGATCAACCTCGTTAATGAGTACATCATAAATACAATTTGCCACATCCGCCTTATTGATACCCACACCGCTGGTTGTATTACCTTGCGGGTCGATATCCACGAGCAATACCCTTTTGCCGAGGGAAGCAAGTCCGGCGCCCAAATTAACGGAAGTAGTTGTTTTGCCTACTCCGCCCTTTTGATTGGCTACGGCTATTATTTTTGACACTTCATTCACCTCATAATTTAATCGGAATCCTGCTACACTCCATACCTGCAAAACGCTCTATGGAGACGTTACTTAGTCCTTATCTTAGGGATAACGGCAATTTCAGAATAGAATTGAGTATGCTGCGGTTTTATTCGGCGTTAGACAGAAAAAGCGGCAATTGCTGCCGCCTGTACGCTTCATCCCTTACTTACGTTTGGGAATTTGAATGACAATCTCATAGTGATCCTCATGATCAGATTCCTTGGTCTTGATATCCAAGCCTGAGCCAGACACCATATCAATGGATTGACGAATTGTATTCAGCGCAAGCCGGACATCCTTGGTAAAGGAAATCCGCTTCGATTTCTTATTAGTGGATACTTGTTTATAAAAGGCAACTCGTGCCTCTGTCTGCTTCACATTGAGTTCCTTGGCAATGACTTCATCTAAAACCTTGTACTGTAGTTCTTCAGTCTCTAATGACAATAATGCACGAGCATGACGCTCGGATACCTTCCGTTCCATTAGAGCCTCTTTCACTCTCTCCGGTAGATGAAGCAGCCGTATCTTGTTAGCAATAGTGGATTGGCTTTTGCCAAGTCGTTGAGCGAGGCTTTCCTGGGTGAGCTGATGTAGATCAATCAGCTTTTGGTAAGCTACAGCCTCTTCAATCGCAGTTAACCCTTCCCGTTGAAGATTTTCAATCAACGCGATGGATGCAGCTTGTGAATCATTAAACTCACGAACAATAGCTGGAATAGATTCCATACCCAGCTTGGTGACAGCTCTCCAACGACGTTCCCCTGCTATAATCTCATATTGCCCATTACGGAAACGAACGACAATCGGTTGAATTACACCATGCGTCTTAATGGTCTGGCATAGCTCATCAATCTTCTCGTCGTCAAATATGGTACGGGGCTGATAAGGACTGCTGACAATATCCCGAACTGGAATTTGTTTTATTTCGTCCCCAGTAGATCGCTCCGTCAAACCAAATAGCTTGGAAAATTGTTCTTTCATTCCGTATAATACCACCTAATTTCATAATAGCACCATACTAACAGCGCTTCGTGAAAAACAGTTCCTTACGCGGATCGTAGACCCTTCTATATGAAACAGCGCCGTAAGCGGGTACACTCCACGTACTCACCCGACATTTGTTGTCCCACTCCCCTATATGTATATCTGAATTCATGGGTATAGGAGCAGTCAACTTACATTAAAACGATTATCTCTATTCTATCACTTTTCCAGCCATAATCCTATCGTCTCTACCAGCTTTTCGGAAGGATCAGAGAATAAATTATGCATCCTCTTTGATCCCCAAATGTAAACAAGAACGCATGTTAGCAAAGAGGCTTTTATGTAAAGAGTCTATCAGCCATAAAAAAAGTGAATGTTTCACGTGAAACATTCACTTTCTTTCAAACATTTACACTAACGGCGCCTTCAAAGGAGTACCCGGCTTACGCGGATATTTCCGTGGTGTCGCCGCTCTTTTCTCAATAATAATCATATGTCTGGCTGCATCTTCAACAGGTAACTGGAAGGCCTGAACATGTTTGATTTTTCCCTTTAGCTCTTTCAAACTGTAAGAAGCTTCCTTGATTTCCTCGGTAGGATCATTGCCCTTCATCGCGGCAAAGTGTCCTCCTTCACGGACAAACGGCAAACAAAATTCATTCAATACGGCGAGACGAGCAACCGCTCTGGCTGTCACTAGATCATAGCTATCACGGTATCCTGGTTTACGCCCCAATTCCTCTGCCCTGCTGTGAACCAGTTCAACATTTTCCAAACCCAACTGCTCTACTACATGGGCCAAGAACTGTATACGTTTGTTCAACGAATCTACAATAGTCAACTGAATCTGCGGAAAGCATATTTTCAAAGGAATACCTGGAAAACCTGCACCTGACCCAATATCGGCCAGGCTTTCCACATCTTTTAACGGAACATAAAAAGCCAGGGAAAGAGAATCATAAAAATGCTTGGTGTACACTGCATCGCGCTCAGTAATACCCGTCAGGTTCATTTTTTCATTCCACTCAACCAGCACACGGTAATATGCTTCAAACTGCTCTAACTGACTGTCATTAATCACAATACTATGCTCTGCCAGCCGCTGCTTAAATTGCTGTTGTATCGCGTCCATTATGATCCCCTTGCTGCTGTTACGCGGTTATAATGCTCCAGATAAACCAGCAAAATGGAAATATCCGCAGGGGTTACACCCGAAATACGGGATGCCTGACCAATCGACATCGGACGGATCTTTTCAAGTTTCTGCTTGGCTTCAATGGCCAGTCCTTGAACTTCATTGTATACAATATCCTCTGGAAGCTTCTTCTTCTCCATCTTTTGCAGACGCTCCACATGCATCAATTGCTTTTCAATGTAGCCCGCATACTTAATTTGGATTTCCACCTGCTCCTGTTCTTCCTCCGTAAGAGCTATAGGTGAAGGTGAGATTTGTGCTACTTGCGCATAACTGATCTCTGGTCGACGTAGCACCGTTAACAAATTACTGCCATCCTGTATCGGTGCAGATCCGCCTTGCTCCAGCATCTCATTGATATCAACTGGACGAACCTTCGCCAAGCGCAAGCGTTCAATCTCTTGATCTACCTTTTGCTTTTTATCCAAAAAGCGCTCGTATCGTTCATCCGTAATTAGGCCAATATCATGCCCAATCGGAGTCAATCGCAGATCAGCGTTATCATGACGCAACAACAGACGATATTCTGCACGTGACGTCAGCAAGCGGTATGGCTCATTCGTCCCCTTCGTCACCAGATCGTCAATCAGGACCCCGATGTAGCCTTGCGAACGGTCCAATACGACAGGCTCTTTGCCCTGCACCTTACGAGCTGCGTTAATCCCTGCCATAATTCCTTGACCCGCAGCTTCTTCGTAACCGGAAGTACCGTTAATCTGACCTGCTGTGAACAAGCCTGGGACTTTCTTCGTTTCCAAAGTAGGCCATAACTGCGTAGGTACCATTGCATCATATTCAATAGCATAGCCGTTACGCATCATCTCTACCTTTTCCATCCCCGGAATCGAACGCAGTACAGCTAATTGTACATCCTCTGGCAAGCTGGTCGACAAGCCCTGAACATAGTATTCAGATGTGTTTTTACCTTCAGGCTCCAAAAAGATTTGGTGCTTAGGCTTATCACTGAAGCGTACCACTTTATCTTCAATAGATGGGCAATATCGTGGTCCCGTTCCTTCAATCAGACCAGAGAACATAGGCGCACGGTGCAAATTATCATTAATAATCTGATGTGTTTCTACTGAAGTATATGTCAGCCAGCAAGGAAGCTGTTCATTATCCGAAGACTTCGTTTCATAGGAAAAGAACTTCGGTTGATCATCACCCGGTTGTATTTCCGTTTTGCTAAAATCAATCGTGTCCTTATGCACACGTGGTGGCGTTCCTGTCTTAAATCGAACCAGATCAAAACCCAGCTCTCTCAAATGCTCAGACAATCTCAACGAAGGCTGTTGATTGTTCGGACCACTCTCATACATTAGCTCGCCCATAATGATTTTCCCGCGCAGATAAGTGCCTGTGGTCAGGACAACTGCTTTACTTCGATACTCTGTGCCCGTCTTCGTGATTACACCTACGCAATGACCATCTTCCATAATCAGTTCTTCAACCATACCTTGGCGTAAAGTCAAATTCGGTTCCTTTTCCATCGTTTCCTTCATCGCATGCTGATAAGAGAACTTGTCTGCTTGTGCACGCAATGCATGAACCGCCGGACCTTTACCAGTATTTAACATTCTCATTTGGATAAATGTCTTGTCTATATTCCGACCCATTTCGCCGCCCAGTGCATCAATTTCTCGCACCACATGTCCTTTTGCAGGACCGCCAATAGACGGGTTGCAGGGCATGAACGCGACCATATCCAGGTTAATTGTGATCATCAACGTGCGACAGCCCATCCGTGCTGCTGCCAAGGCCGATTCTACACCTGCATGGCCCGCGCCTACGACAATCACGTCATAGTCGCCTCCTTGGTAACCCATACCTTTCTTACCTCCTTATACATTTCGGTCTTCACGCCGAATATGCTCTTGCATATCTATAACGATAGCAGGCTTATATCAGCCATGCTTAAATGTTCTATTTGCCTAGACAAAATTGTGAAAATATTTGGTCTATTAGCGCATCATGCGCAGTATCGCCTACAATCTCACCCAAATGCTCCCATGCCAGCCTTACATCAATCTGGATCATGTCGATCGGAACAAATTGATCAGCAGCTTCATAGGCATCTACCAGCGATTGGCGCGCCTTCTTCAACAAAGCAATATGCCGTACGTTGCTGACATATGTCATATCCGCTGATTCCAGCTTGCCGCTAAAGAATAACTTGGATATAGCCTGCTCCAGTCGGTCCGCTCCCTCATTTTCCTTCACAGACATCGGTACGATAAGCTCTTCAGGAACATAACGCAGCAACAAATCCCGGTCTACCTGGGCCGGTAAGTCCATTTTATTCATAATGACAATCGCTTGTCTACCGCGGATTTGTTCCATTAATGCCATTTCATCCTCATGCAGTGGTTCGTTGGCGTTAATGACGATGAGTAGCAGATCTGCTTCACTAACCGCCGTTCTCGAACGTTCTACTCCAATCCGTTCCACAACATCCATCGTTTCACGAATCCCAGCTGTATCCAGCAACTTGAGTGGAATATTATTAATCGTCACATATTCCTCAATAACGTCACGGGTTGTGCCCGGAATATCGGTCACAATGGCCCGCTCGCCCTGAGCCAATGTGTTCAGCAGTGATGATTTCCCCACATTTGGTCTTCCAACAATCGCTGTGGTCAACCCTTCACGCAAAATCTTTCCCTGCTCCGCCATATGCAGCAGCCGATCAATTTCCATCATGACCTGACTGCTTTTATCCTTGATTAAATCAGATGTAAAAGATTCAACATCATGCTCAGGATAATCAATGTTCACTTCAATATGAGCAAGTGTCTCCACCAAAACATGACGCAAGCGACGAATATTCTGGGACAGCTGTCCATCTACCTGCTTCAAAGCCACCGAAAAAGCTTTATCTGATTTGGAGCGAATTAAGTCAATGACACCCTCCGCCTGACTTAGGTCAATACGACCATTCAGAAAAGCACGTTTCGTAAATTCCCCTGGCTCAGCCAGACGTATATTTTGCAGCAATAGTAAATCCATCACCCGTTTGACGGCTACGACCCCGCCATGAGTGCTGATTTCTACGACATCTTCTGTCGTAAAAGAGCGTGGCGCCCGCATTACTGTAACTAAAACTTCCTCCACCTTTTCCTGGCTTTGGGGATCTATAATATGTCCATAATGTACCGTGTGAGTTTGAGCTTTGCTTAGAGGCGTTTTACTACGAAACAAAGCCTCCACTTCCGTGACCGCATCTGGCCCGCTGACCCGTACAACCGCAATACCACCCTCGCCGACAGCCGTTGCAATGGCAGCTATAGTATCGCTCAACATAAAGTTTCTACCTCCTATCAAGTAGAAACGACATTGCCGTCCTTCATCAAGGACGGCAGCCGTTTCAGCGAGAAATATAAGAAAAAAAGCAATGGCTTCTGCATCTTGCAGAGAGCCATTGCGTCGGATTATTTTTTAGCAATGACGACGCGCCGATTGGGCTCGTCCCCCTTGCTGTATGTTCTAACCAGCGCATGCTGTTGGAGCTTGGCGTGAATCAGCTTCCGCTCCTGTGACGGCATTGGCTCCAGCACCACTTCCTTGCCATAACGAATAGCCTGGTTCGCCAACCGATCTGCCAAATCCTCCAGCGTTTTTTGCCGACGTGCACGAAATTGCTCGGCATCCAGCACAATTCGGATGAATTTGTCAGAATGACGGTTGGCAACGATATTCGTCAGGTACTGCAATGCATCCAATGTCTGTCCTCTGCGGCCGATCAACATACCGAGCGACGGACCGGAGATATCCAGTGTACTTTCATCCTTGCGGTGGCGGACATCAACTTTAACGTCCAATCCCATTCCTGTTGCTGTTTCACGGATGAAACGCACCGCCTCTTCATAAGGATCTACATGTCCCGAAGGTGCTTCTGTGTTCATCTGTGCTTCCTGTGCAACAGGCCCAGTTTCTTCTGATAAAGCCTGTCCCACGCTAGAAGGTGCTTGAGCCGATATATGAAATTCAGCCGCGTGTGTGGTTTCAGGAGACGGCTCAGAGAGCAGCGTAAGCTCCACCTTCGCCTTCTTGACCCCGAGCCACCCCAGGAATCCTTTTGACGGCTGTTCCAACACGCTTACGGTTACCCGTTCACGGCTTACTCCCAGTTGGGAGAGTCCTTGTCTTACAGCATCTTCAACGGTTTTTCCTGATGTCACGACTTTGGTCATCTCGACTTTTTAGCCCCCTTCGTGTTTTTGCCGCCTTTTTTCTTACTATTGGAGGAACCCGTTTTCGCGAGACTGGCTGTTTTCACATTTGCCAGTGCTGCTTCTTTATCCTTATTCCGATAAAGGAAATAGTTTTGAATGATCGTGTAAATATTACTGTAGAACCAGTATAACGGCAAAGCGGATGGGAAGTTGTACGACATGAACAGAATCAGCACCGGATAGACGTACAGCAAAAATTGCATCGGTCCTTGCTGCGGCGTCGGATTCATTTTCATCATCATCCAAGTTTGGACAAATGTCGTAATCGCCGCCAAAATCGGCAAGATAAACAAGTGATCCGGCTTACCTAACTGGAGCCACAAGAAGTCATGATCCCGCAATGCCGAGTTATAATAAATGGCATTATAAAGCGCGATGAAAATGGGCATCTGTACTACCAAAGGAAGACAGCCAGCCATCGGGTTGACCTTGTTTTCCTGGAACAACTTCATCGTCTCTTGCTGGACTTTCTCAGGCGTATCCTTGTACTTCGCTTGAATTTCTTTTAATTGCGGCTGAATGGCCTGCATAGCTTTGGAACTACGTACTTGCTTGAGTGTAAGCGGCAAAATAATGGTTCGCACGATAATCACCAGAACCAGTACGGCCAGGCCATACTCTCCAGAGAACCATTGGGCAAATGTATCTAGCGCATACGAAAACCAGTAAACGACATATCTTTGCCAAACTGATCCATTGGCCAAGTCTGCCGTCGTGTAAGAATTGTGGGCCGTCTGGGCACATCCGGACAGCACAGCAACAAGTGCCAATAAGGCAATCAGGAGGAACCATTTTCCCCGTTGAGTCTTCAAACGCGACACTTCATAACCCCTTTCTTAACCAATCCATTCCAACGTAAATCATACCATATCCTGTAGGACAAAGATACTGACTATCGGCGTGAAGACTTGAGCAGCGAGGCTTTGCGTAGAACGTGCAGCACGCTTTTCTCCAGCTCTTGATACGACTTAGTAACTGCACCCTTACGAACGATAAAAATCAGATCAATCTGCTCCACCAATTCATGCTCATGATGGCGCACAATTTCCTTAACGATTCTGCGCATCCGGTTGCGAACTACTGCATTGCCGATCTTCTTGCTGGCCGAAATTCCGACGCGGAACTGCTCTACCTCTCTGCGGCGGAACCAGTACACCACAAACTGATGGTTGGCAAAAGATTTGCCATGGCGGTATACGCGCCCAAAGTCCGCCCGGTTTCGTAGACGCAATTTTTTTTGCACGGCGCTTCTCCTTGCTCATCTCTTTTACACATGTCGGTAAGCTAACCTTTACCTTTTATATAGTAAGAAGTATGGACAACATTCCAACATGGTAATCTCGCTTATTTTATATCCGTTTTCAAAAGCTTCATCTAATATAGGACAGGATGCTGGGCTTCTCCCTCTTCTTTCACTACATTTTTACAACAAAAGAAGAAGGGATCGCATCCCTGAATACCTCAATTATGAAAAAAAAGACCACCGTAGTGGTCTTTATGCACGCATTACGCACTCAATACTTTTCTACCTTTTTGGCGACGAGCTGCCAAAACTTTACGGCCATTCTTCGTGCTCATTCTTTTACGGAAGCCGTGAACTTTTTTACGTTTGCTGACATTCGGTCTGAAAGTCGGTCTCATTGTGCTGCACCTCCTTACAAGGAATACGTTTTATATGGAATATACCTAACATAGCAATCTCCACAAAAAACACCTTTGTACATTTAACCACAAATAGCGGTCAAAGTCAATGTACTTATAAACCCTCTTCCTCTTTTTCCCCTTCAGGAAGCCTCCTCCTCTTTACCCCGCTGACTCACTTCACTCTTTTATTCCCTTATTTCATAAAATTCCTTTCGTCTTTCCTCCATTATCAGCATTCTATTTGTAGTTTTCACTCCTCCAAAACTGTCCTTTTTACATTTATTCATTCTGTAACTTGAATCCATCCTATTTTCAGATCGACGTTATCAGGTTCGTTCAAAAATATTGTCGGAAACGTTACCGGAAATTTTCAACAGAAAAATAAGCCTCTGTGACCAAAAGGCAACGGCAATTATACACAGATTCACAAAAAGAACTGAATTGTGATTTAAATGGTCATAACCTGTGCATAACATTTTAGAGCGAAAAAGAGTTATTGTCGAAAACTGAACAAATTATAAACAATATCTTGTGTTGTGAATAAAAATTGTACACAACAGATTGAATTTGTGGATAAATAACCACGAGTCATTGAAATACAAGGCTTCTTTTGCTATGATGATATTACTTTTGAATGTGAATATGTTGTTTTACCCTCCATATTATCAACACCCTGTGGATAAAGTTGTGAACAAGTTCAATTTATCCATCTTTTTATTTTTGTGCGGATTCGGGATTCTGGGGATATATTCTACATTTTTCATTTGATTTCGACATATTGCAGTCCCGTTTTGGCCTGCGGGATCAAGAGAACGGATCGTGCCGCACATTCCCTCCTGAGAAATATCGCCTTTCTTCTGCTGGTCAGCAGCGGAATTTCCATTAGCTATTTTTCAGGGTCATTTTGTGCTGCGTTCTCTCACCACACTGCCGCATGTTTTAGGCGGCGGTATGTCTTTTTATGGCCTTCAACAACATTTTTGTGATTTTAGGCGTTTTGCCGAAGCGCCGAGAGCAGCTCTCTGCAGCTTAATTCGGTAAAATGTCAGGATTTAAAAGGAGTGACGTCTGTGGACAGCCATACCTCTGAACTATGGCAGCAAATTCTATCCATCATACAAACCAAGCTGAGTAAGCCGAGTTACGACACTTGGTTTAAGGCTACCAAGGCAGCGAAACTAAATGACCACTCCATTGTGATTTCTGCACCGACAACTTTTGCCGTGGAATGGCTTGAAAGCCGCTATACCAAGCTAGTCGGAGCAACGGTTTATGAGATTTTGGGCAAACAGCTAGAGGTCAAGTTCGTTATTGAAGAGAACAAGCCCGCCGAGGTCGACCTTCAGCAACAACCTCAGCAGCAGCCGGTCGTTCATGAAGAAGCTGTGTCCCATATGCTGAATCCCAAATATACATTCGATACATTCGTCATCGGATCGGGGAACCGTTTTGCCCATGCGGCATCGCTGGCCGTCGCCGAGGCGCCGGCCAAAGCTTACAATCCGCTGTTTTTATACGGTGGTGTAGGGCTGGGAAAAACGCATCTGATGCACGCTATCGGACACTATATTTTGGAGCACAATCCGGCCAGCAAGGTCGTTTATTTATCGTCGGAGAAGTTTACGAATGAATTCATTAATGCTATCCGGGACAACCGCGGGGAAAGTTTTCGGAATAAATATCGCAACATTGATATTCTGCTCATTGACGATATTCAATTCATTGCGGGTAAGGAATCGACGCAGGAGGAATTTTTCCACACGTTCAACGCGCTTCATGAGGAACGCAAGCAGATTATAATCTCAAGCGATCGGCCACCTAAAGAGATTCCAACGCTGGAAGAACGGCTACGCTCTCGCTTCGAGTGGGGACTCATAACGGATATCCAACCGCCGGATCTGGAAACGAGAATTGCTATTCTTCGTAAAAAGGCGCGGGCAGAAAACTTGGATATTCCCAATGAAGCCATGATGTATATCGCTAATCAAATCGATACAAACATCCGTGAGCTAGAAGGGGCGCTTATTCGCGTTGTCGCTTATTCCTCCTTAACCAATCAGGATGTATCAAGTCATCTCGCGGCTGAGGCGCTGAAGGATATTATCCCGTCCAGTCGACCAAAAATGATCACGATCCAGGATATACAGCACCAAGTCGGGGAATTTTACAATTTACGGCTGGAGGATTTTAAAGCGCGTAAACGGACGAAGGCTGTAGCTTTTCCACGACAGATTGCCATGTACCTGTCTCGTGAGTTAACCGATTATTCTTTGCCAAAAATCGGTGAAGCTTTCGGTGGGCGTGATCATACGACTGTCATTCATGCGCACGAAAAAATCTCCAAATCCATTCAAGTGGATCAGGATCTGTTTAAAGTTATCAACAACCTAATAGAAAAAATCAAAAATCCAACCTGAACAAGTTCAGAGCCTATACACAATTTATACACATGTGGATAGGCTTGATTTTATTAGGGTTACAGTGACTTATCCACATATTCAGTGCGCCTATTACTATTACTAATATATTTTAAAGATATACATCACCTAAATAAGGCCCGCGTCAACGCGTGCTTGAAGGATTAAAACCCGTAGGAGGAACTTATGAAGATCAGCATTCTGAAAAACGTTTTGAACGAGGCTATACAACATGTATCCAAAGCGATATCAAGTCGAACTACGATTCCAATTCTGAGTGGTATTAAGCTGGATGTGAATCACCAGGGAGTAACGCTGACCGCCAGCGATACAGACATTTCGATTCAATCCTTTATTCCGATGGAGGATGGTGACCAAACTGTCGTTCAGGTTGAACAACCCGGTAGTGTGGTGCTGCCTGCCAAATTCTTTGTCGAAATTATCAAAAAGTTGCCTTCGCAGGAGATTCGTATGGAGGTAAAAGACCAATTCCAAACCTTTATCTCGTCCGGTGCAACTGAAATTCAGATTGTTGGCTTAGATCCTGAAGAATTCCCGGTGCTTCCCAACATTGAAGAAAATCAAGTCATCTCTGTGCCAGGAGATTTACTTAAAAATATGATTAAACAGACGGTGTTCTCCATTTCCACCCACGAAACGACACCGATTTTAACCGGCGTGTTGTGGAATCTGGCTGAGGGGGAACTGAAGTTTGTGGCAACGGACCGCCACCGCCTTGCCACCCGCAGCGCTCATTTGGAGACGTCTGAAGGCTTGCGCTTTAGCAATGTTGTCATTGCGGGCAAAACGCTGAATGAGCTGAGCAGAATTATTCCAGACCAAAATATGCTTGTGGATATCGTAGTAGCGGACAATCAGGTATTATTCAAAGTAGATCGGGTGCTATTTTATTCCCGCATCTTGGACGGCACCTATCCTGATACTTCTAGAATTATTCCGACCTCCTACAAAACAGAACTGATTGTGGATACAAAAAGTTTAAGTGAGTCAATTGACCGTGCTTATTTGCTGTCCCGTGAGGAAAAAACGAATATCGTAAAAATGCAGTCGCTGGAAAATGGCGGTTTGGAAATTTCCTCTAGTTCCTCTGAGCTTGGCAAAGTGCGTGAGGAAGTAACGGTGTCCAAATTTGAGGGGGAGCCGCTCAAAATTTCGTTCAACTCCAAATACATGCTTGACGTGCTGAAGGTGATTGACAGCGAGCAGCTGACGATTGCTTTTACCGGCATTATGAGTCCCATTATTTTAAAACCGGCAGATTCCAGCAATGCGCTATATATCATCCTGCCATATCGCACAACCAACTGATGTCTAGCGTTAACCCACCTGAGGACAACCGAAAGGATGAACAAGCCTTGAAACCAATATCTATACAGACCGAATACATCAAGCTCGATCAATTTTTAAAATTAGCCGATTGTGTATCCACAGGAGGCATGGCTAAAGCCCTGCTGCAAGAGGGACAAGTCCGTGTGAATGGTGAACCGGAAGAACGTCGTGGAAGAAAACTGTACCCAGGTGATACCGTAGAAGTAGAGGACAACGGAAGTTTCGAGGTTACAGCAGGAGCATGATCGCCTGGGTGGCAAGGACTCCTTTTAGGTACGGAGTAACAAGGGGGACCCTATGTGTTTGTGAACAACATTGTTTTGCAGCAGTACCGGAACTATGAGCAGCTGGAACTGAATGAATTTGGTCCCGTTAATTTGCTGATCGGACAAAATGCGCAGGGCAAAACGAATCTGGTAGAGGCGATTTTTGTACTGGCTTTAACCAAAAGTCATCGAACGTCCCGCGACAAGGAGTTAATCTCTTTCGGGGCTACTTCCACTCACCTAGCTGCGGATGTGGATAAAAAATACGGGAAAATCAGATTGGATCTCGCGTTATCCACACAAGGCAAAAAAGCAAAGATCAACGGACTGGAGCAGCGAAAACTGAGCGATTTTATCGGTTCGTTAAATGTGGTCATGTTTGCACCTGAGGATCTGGAAATTGTGAAAGGAACACCGGGGGTTCGCCGCCGGTTTCTTGACATGGAAATCGGACAGGTTGCGCCAGGATATCTGTATCATTTGCAGCAATATCAGAAAGTATTGGTTCAGCGAAACAACCTGCTCAAGCAGGCTTGGGGTAAGGATATGGCATCAGTGCAGCTGATGCTGGAGGTATGGAATGAGCAACTTGTTGAGCATGGTGTTAAAATTGTTAAAAAGCGGAAACAATTTATAACAAAGCTACAAAAGTGGGCTCAGGCCATTCATGAAGGGATCGCAGGTGGGACAGAAGAGTTAAAATTAACCTATGTTCCCTCCTTCAGTGAGCCAGAGGAAGAAGATGAAGCTGTCTTATTGGAGCGATTTATGATAAAGTTATCCCAAATGAGGGAACAGGAAATCCGCCGTGGCATGACTTTGGCGGGACCCCATCGTGATGATTTGGCCTTTGCCATTAACGGCAGAGAAGTGCATACGTATGGCTCTCAGGGGCAGCAGCGGACGACGGCCCTGTCCTTGAAGTTGGCCGAAATTGAGTTAATTCATGAGGAAATTGGTGAATATCCTGTCTTGCTGCTGGATGATGTTTTGTCCGAGCTGGATCCCTATCGTCAAACCCAGCTGATCGAGACCTTCCAAAGCAAAGTACAGACCTTTATCACGGCAACCGGGGTTGAGACTTTGAACGCAGAACGACTCAAGGATGCCAATATTTATCACGTCCACGACGGGCATGTGGAACACTAAGGAGTGAGTGACCGCTATGTATATTCATCTGGGTGGAGAAAAAATCATCCGCTCGTCAGAGCTTGTGGCTATTTTCGATATCTCGATTGAAAAATCCTCTAAAATCTCCAAGCAATACGTGAACCATGCCCAACAGCAAAAGCATGTCGAGATGATTGGCGAAGAGGAAGCCAAGTCCATCGTAGTTACTCAGAATACGGTGTATTATTCCCCCATCTCCTCAACAACACTCAAAAAGCGGGCAAACCAGTTTGTTGCCAATGCTTAACCATAGAATCTATAGAAGTAGGTGAAAGGCATGTCTATGAATCAACCGTCTTATGATGCGGGCGAGATTCAGGTCCTTGAGGGCCTGGAGGCGGTTCGGAAACGTCCCGGGATGTATATTGGCTCCACAAGCGCCAAAGGTCTCCATCATCTGGTCTGGGAAGTTGTGGACAACAGCATTGACGAAGCGCTGGCGGGTTATTGTGACAGCATTCAAGTTGTGGTTCACGAAGATAACAGCGTTACCGTTACAGATAATGGACGTGGTATTCCAGTAAGCGAACACGCCAAAATGAAAAAATCTGCGCTGGAAGTCGTTATGACTGTACTTCACGCAGGCGGTAAATTCGGAGGCGGAGGGTACAAGGTATCCGGTGGTCTGCACGGGGTTGGGGTATCGGTAGTGAACGCTCTCTCCAGCAAAATGATTGTTCATGTTAAACGAGACGGACATCTGTATGAGCAGGAATATCACCGTGGTGCTCCGCAGTATGATGTCAGAGTCATCGGTGATACAGACGAGACGGGTACCCAAACGACCTTCTATCCGGACGATCAAATCTTTACAGAAACGACCGTATATGATTATGATACGCTCCAAACGCGGATTCGTGAGTTGGCTTTCCTGAATAAAGGCATTGCAATCAGCTTGACTGACGAACGGACGGGAGCTAGCGATACATTCCATTACGAGGGCGGAATCAGTGAATATGTGCAATTCTTGAATCAAAAAAGAGAAGCGCTACATGAACAGCCGATTTATGTCGAAGGCTCGCGGGATATGATTCAAGTCGAAGTTGCATTGCAATATAACGACAGCTATACCGAAAATATTTATTCTTTTGCCAACAACATCAACACCCATGAGGGCGGAACTCACGAATCAGGTTTCAAGAGTGCATTAACCCGGATTATAAACGATTATGCACGTAAAAATGGCTTGATTAAAGACAACAATGCCAACCTGACCGGTGACGATGTGCGTGAAGGATTGACGGCAATTATCTCCGTCAAAATTCCAGAACCACAGTTTGAGGGTCAGACCAAGACAAAGCTGGGTAACAGTGAGGTGCGAGGGATTGTCGAATCCTTATTCGCAGAGAAACTCCAGGAGTTCCTAGAGGAAAATCCGTCTGTTTCCCGCCGCGTGGTAGATAAATCATTACAAGCAGCACGTGCCCGGGAAGCAGCGCGTAAAGCGCGTGAGCTTACACGTCGCAAAAGTGCGCTGGAAATCAGTTCGCTCCCAGGCAAGTTGGCGGATTGCTCCTCTAAGGATGCTTCGATTAGTGAACTGTACATTGTCGAAGGTGACTCCGCAGGGGGATCAGCCAAGCAGGGGCGTGATCGTCACTTTCAAGCTATTTTGCCGATTCGTGGTAAAATCCTGAATGTTGAAAAGGCACGCTTGGACCGTATTTTGTCCAGTGATGAAATCCGGTCGATGGTAACAGCAATGGGTACAGGGATCGGAGACGACTTTGACATCGCCAAAGCCCGTTATCACAAGGTCATCATCATGACAGATGCGGATGTCGACGGCGCCCATATTCGTACGTTGTTGCTGACGTTCTTCTATCGGTACATGCGTAAAATCATTGATGCAGGCTATATTTATATTGCTCAACCACCATTATTCAAAGTAGAGCGTAACAAAGTTGTACGTTATGCGAACTCCGAGGCGGAACGTGATGAGATCATCAGGGAATTTGGAGAAAACGCGAAGTACAATGTACAGCGCTATAAAGGTTTGGGTGAGATGAATGCGACCCAACTTTGGGAAACTACGATGGACCCTGAGAGTCGTACTATGCTTCAGGTAACTGTCAGTGACGCGATGCTGGCTGATACACTGTTCAACACCTTGATGGGTGATAATGTAGAACCTCGTCGTGACTTTATCCAAGAGCATGCAAAGTACGTGAAAAATCTTGATTTCTAATGTGTAACGTTCCTTCCTAGTGGCTGTATTACATGCTCATTAGGTAGTATTTTGTAAGAGTTCACGAGGGGCGCCCAAATGGGCGTCCCTTTTCTTGTCATTAACCAGCCCGGGTGTATTTGAATATCTAATCTCATTGTTTTAGGCTTTTTTCTTAGAGCGCACGGGTTTACCTGTCGACGGAGAGTATCGGCCGTAGCCTACTGCATATCTGAATATTTTATGATAGAGGCTTTTGTTTGGAAGGGAAGAGAATACCTTGATTGCTGGTCTCGTATTAACCTCAAGAATCCACGGATAATTTTGCTGATCCAGTCCCACATCTAATCCGATTTCCCTTAAACGTGGGTATTTTTTTTGCAACTGCCAGGCTACCCGTTCGCCCATTTTCGATAATTTTTGCTCCAGTCGTACAGCTTCCTTTACATCCATATATGGAGCGACCAGCTCATTGAAAAAGCGTGTTGTCCCACCGCTGTGATGATTGGTGACGACTTTGTCAGGAGCAGCTACGCGTCCTACAATAAGTGTTGTTTCCCATTGGTGTCTCAAGTTCATCTGGGTTAATACCCTCAGATCGAAGGGGCGTTCTTCATGCTGAAGAAGTGGAATTCCACGTTGGATCAGATATGGACGTTTTCGTATGCGGGAAGAAACCACTCTGTGCAGATCTTCTAGACTTTCGAAGGTGAAAATGTCTACTTCATAGCGAAGCACATACCAAGTTCTCTCTTCGATGATTCCTTCTTCTGTCGGCGGGAGCGGCTCTGTCAGCCTCTCTGCCCGCATAACCCCTTTTCCATAAGTACCGTTATCCGGCTTAATATAGACAGTACCATACACGGCCAACATTTCGTTTAAGTGATCAAATGTGTACAACCGTGTTTCCGGTACATAAGCAGCCAATGTCGGATTGGGGAGAATGGCATTTGTTTTGGTCCACTTACTGGATACTCGTTGAATAGACAAGTAATCTCATCCCTTTCTTTTCGAAATATGAGTCATGTACTTGGAATCCGCAACACTTTAACAAAACAAGGGAAACTAAAGGACAAGCGCGTAAAACAATGATATAATAGAGAAATACGGCGTTTTTCGGAATTTTGCTAATTGAACCCTGACCGTATACGTATTGTATGTGGAAAAGGCCCTTATGGTGGGGGCTAATCCCCAGCTCTGGGGAATTTGTTATAATCAGGGCTTGTGAGTTGTACAAGAGAATAGCGATCTGCTACAGGCAGAAAGAGAATGACGAGGGATTTACGCTGTAAAGAGGACAGATGCGTTTAATTGTGCTCTTTTTGTGAAAGTAATATAATTATACAGATGAGGATTTCAGCCAAAATCCTGCGCAGAGAGCGGAGTGTATAGGCAGTATCTTGTTAGGCTTTTCACATAGAGAGCATTGTATTGAAGGATAAGAAGGAGGACCAGCATGGCGGATCAAAATAACTCGCAAATCATCAATAGGGATATCGGAGTGGAAATGCGCGAATCCTTTATGGATTATGCCATGAGTATTATTGTTAGCCGTGCCTTGCCTGATGTGCGGGACGGACTGAAGCCGGTACACCGTCGTATTTTGTATGCGATGTCCGAGCTAGGCATGTCGCCAGATAAGCCTTACAAAAAATCGGCAAGAATCGTCGGCGAAGTTATCGGTAAATATCACCCTCATGGTGATACGGCTGTATATGATACGATGGTGCGGATGGCGCAGGATTTTTCCTTGCGTTACATGTTGGTGGATGGACACGGTAACTTTGGCTCCGTGGATGGAGATATGGCCGCTGCGATGCGTTACACCGAAGCACGGTTGTCCAAGATTGCCATGGAAATGCTACGTGATTTGAACAAAGAGACCGTTGATTTTATGCCGAACTACGATGGTGAAGAGAGCGAGCCTGTCGTATTACCAGCACGTTATCCTAACTTGCTGGTGAATGGGGTCGGCGGGATTGCAGTCGGGATGGCTACCAATATTCCTCCGCATAACTTGGGAGAGGTTATCGATGGTGTACAAGCACTGATCGAAAACCCTGACATTACGCCGATGGAACTTATGGATTATATTCAAGGACCGGATTTCCCGACAGCAGGTTATATTTTAGGACGCTCTGGTATTCGTCAGGCGTACCAGACGGGCCGCGGATCTGTGACCATGCGTGCAAAGACCACCATAGAAGAGATCGGCAATAAAGCACGGATTATCGTGCATGAGCTGCCTTACCAAGTGAATAAGGCTCGCCTTGTTGAGAAAATTGCCGAATTAGTACGTGACAAACGTATTGAAGGCATTACGGATCTTCGTGATGAATCGGACCGTACGGGTATGCGTGTCGTTATTGAGTTGCGTAGAGATGTGAACCCGAATGTCGTTCTGAATAATTTGTTTAAACATACAGCTATGCAGTCGAATTTCGGTATTAATATGCTTGCCATTGTAAACAACGAACCGAAGATTCTAAACCTGAAGGATGTCTTGTATCATTATCTCAAACATCAGGTCGAAGTTATTCGTCGCCGGACAGAATTTGATCTGAAAAAGGCCGAAGCTAGAGCACACATTCTGGAAGGCTTGCGCATTGCTCTTGACCATCTGGACGAAGTTATTGCCTTGATTCGTTCTTCCCAAACTGCAGAAGCAGCTCGTGAAGGACTGATTGAGCGTTTCTCGCTCACTCTTGAGCAGTCTCAGGCTATTCTCGATATGCGTCTGCAACGTTTAACCGGTTTGGAACGTGAGAAGATTGAGAACGAATATAACGAGCTAATACAAAAGATTGCGGAATACCGTGAGATTTTGGCGAACGAGCATCTGGTACTCAACATCATTAGCGAAGAGCTGAATGAACTTAAAGGGCGTTTCGCTGATGAACGTCGCACTGAAATTACAGTGGGTGAAGAGAGTATTCTGGATGAGGATCTCATTCCGCGTGAAGATGTTATTATTACTGTAACCCATACGGGATATATCAAACGCCTTCCTGTTACCACCTATCGCAGTCAAAAACGCGGTGGTCGTGGTGTAGTTGGTATGGATACCAAAGATGAGGATTTCGTAGAGCATCTGTTCATTACGAATTCACATCATCATTTGTTATTCTTTACCGACAAGGGTAAGGTATATCGAATTAAGGCCTATGAGATTCCTGATCTAAGCCGGACAGCCCGGGGAACACCGATTATTAACCTGATTCAGATTGAACAGGGTGAGTCGATCAATGCGGTAATTCCAATCGAGGAATTTGTGGAGGATAGCTATCTTTTCTTTGCGACTCAGCATGGGATTATTAAGAAGACACCGCTTGACGACTATGCAAATATCCGCAAAGGTGGCTTGATTGCCATTAACTTGCGTGAAGATGACGCCCTGATCGAAGTGAAGCTGACGGACGGACAGCAGGAAATGATTATTGGTACAGCACAAGGCATGTCTATCCGTTTCCCTGAAAGTGATGTACGGTCTATGGGCCGTAGCGCTACAGGGGTTAAAGGGATCAACCTTGATGAGAGTGATGCTGTAATTGGTATGGACATCGTGGATACCAGCCTGGATATCCTGATTGTAACGGCCAAAGGTTATGGCAAGCGTACCCCTGTTATGGATTATCGTATCCAAAGCCGTGGAGGTAAGGGGATCAAAACGATTAATGTTACGGAAAAAAATGGTCCAGTTGTCGGTCTCAAGGTTGTAAAAACCGAAGAGGATCTGATGATTATTACAGCTAGTGGCACCTTGATTCGGACCAGCATGGGGGAAATCTCCACGATGGGTCGGAATACACAAGGGGTAAGATTGATTAATATTCGCGATGATGATTCGGTTGCAACGGTTTGTCGAGCGAACAAGAATGAGGAGCAGGATGAACTGCTTGAAGAATTATTAGAGGGTGGGGAAGCTGGAGAGGGCTCATCTCTATCATCTGTTGAACCAACTCTCGAAACGAATACAGAAGGTGCGGAAGGTAACGACCCAGAATCTTCTGAGGGCGAATAAGAGCCTGAATATGGAACAACAGTAGTTACTAAATTTTAGATGGAAGAGACTCTCTGACTATTTGGTCGGGGAGTCTTTCTTTTTCTCGCTAACGAATTCAGACAAGTATGCTTTAAATGGCATAAAATGAATGTACAGGATCAATCCCAAGTAATATAATGACATCATAACTGGCAGCTGGAGCAGCTGTTGTGAGAACAGAGAGGTTGACCATGACAACTGTACCCGTATCCGAATTAAAAGCAGGACTTAGATTGCAAAGCGATGTATTTACAGAAATGGGCAGCTTGCTGCTACCGAAAGGGCGCATTCTGCTACCACGTGACTTGGAGATTTTACAGGCGTTCCTGATTCAGCAAGTTGAGGTAGGGACGGATGATCTTACAAAATCCAGTAGCGAGTCTACGACTGTTCGATCTGGAATATCTGAATCGCAAGGACCTTCGTTAGATGGACGAGATGAATCTGAACAATTTCAGGATGAGTATGACAAAATGGTGATGCTCGTTAAGAACGCATTTCAATCGGTACTCGTCTCTAATTTATCTATATATGAACTGCGAGGACAATTGGAGTCCTTACTGGTGCATATTCAGCGCTATAATGTAATGACCTATACTCCGCCCGCCATGATCGAAGTGGACTATATTTTTCACAACGCCGTGCTAACCTCCCTTACTTCCTACTCCATTGCACAATGGATCGGATTACCTCAAAAGGATTGGATGCAGGTGGCTTTTGCTGGATTGCTTCATGACATAGGGAACGCTAAAATGGACCCGGCCATTCTGTACAAGCCCTCCAAACTAACGTGGGAAGAGCAAGAAGAAATACGTAGTCATACATCACTAGGATACCAGTTGCTTAAAAATGTGAAAGCTATTAACGAAGGTGTGCGTTTGGCAGCTCTTCAGCATCATGAGAAAGTGGACGGTACTGGATATCCACTGCGTCTTAAAGGTGAACAAATCCACATCTACGCTAAAATTGTTGGAGTGGCTGATGTATTCCATGCCATGACTCTAGAGAAAACATACCGGCCTGCCCAATCACCGTATCTGGTTCTAGAGCAAATCAAGTCAGAATCATTTGGAAAGCTGGACCCAAGTGTTGTACAAGTTTTTATTCATAAGTTAACCCAATTCAATAATGGAACCAAGGTGCGCCTCAATGATAACCGTACAGGGGAAATTATATTTGCTGATCGAGATCATCCGACTCGTCCGTTGATTCAAGTAGATGGGGAAATTATTAACTTAATGCTGCAAAGAGAGCTTTATATTGAGTGTATTGTTACTTAACTAAGTATTTTGAAAAAAGAGTTGCATACTGTAAGAAAAGTATGATATATTATTCCTTGTCGCTTCAAGTGTTATCAAGAAGAGCGAAAAACACTTTTGAAAAAAAAGTGTTGACATAACTCTAGGGAATATGATATGATATAAAAGTTGCTGAGGGGTTGAACAAAACGCCGAGGCAGACAATGGATGTTTGATCTTTGAAAACTGAACAACGAGTGAGTAAAATGATTTTGTTCGCAAAATCAAACAAGAGATATTTTATCTCGTCAGTTTCAAAATGAGCTTATCGCTCTTTCTATAAACCAACTTCGGTTGGTCTTTAATGGAGAGTTTGATCCTGGCTCAGGACGAACGCTGGCGGCGTGCCTAATACATGCAAGTCGAGCGGGGTTATGTAGAAGCTTGCTTCTACATAACCTAGCGGCGGACGGGTGAGTAACACGTAGGCAACCTGCCCA
>NZ_CP168516.1:4940000-5037500 GCF_059491915.1 Paenibacillus sp. Paensp38 | reverse complement strand
TGATCTACCCCTGTCCAGGGTGAAGGTGCGGTAACACGCACTGGAGGCCCGAACCCACGCATGTTGAAAAATGCGGGGATGAGGTGGGGGTAGCGGAGAAATTCCAATCGAACCCGGAGATAGCTGGTTCTCCCCGAAATAGCTTTAGGGCTAGCCTCGGAAAGAAGAATCGTGGAGGTAGAGCACTGATTGGGTGCGGGGCCCGCAAGGGTTACCAAGCTCAGTCAAACTCCGAATGCCATAGATTTAGTTCCGGGAGTCAGACAGTGAGTGCTAAGATCCATTGTCGAAAGGGAAACAGCCCAGACCATCAGCTAAGGTCCCCAAGTGTGTGTTAAGTGGGAAAGGATGTGGAGTTGCACAGACAACCAGGATGTTGGCTTAGAAGCAGCCACCATTGAAAGAGTGCGTAATAGCTCACTGGTCGAGTGACTCTGCGCCGAAAATGTAACGGGGCTAAACACACCACCGAAGCTATGGCTTGATGCTTTGCATCAGGGGTAGGGGAGCGTTGAATGCGGGTTGAAGGTGTACCGTAAGGAGCGCTGGACTGCATTCAAGTGAGAATGCCGGTATGAGTAACGAAAAGATCTGTGAGAATCAGATCCGCCGAAAGCCTAAGGGTTCCTGAGGAAGGTTCGTCCGCTCAGGGTAAGTCGGGACCTAAGGCGAGGCCGATAGGCGTAGTCGAAGGACAACAGGTCGAAATTCCTGTACCACCGTAATCCGTTATGAGCGATGGGGTGACGCAGTAGGGTAGTGACGCGGACTGATGGATGTCCGTCTAAGCAGTGAGGCTGATGTGTAGGCAAATCCGCACATCGTAAGGCTGGGCTGTGATGGGGAGCGAAAATTATAGTAGCGAAGGTCATGATCTCAGACTGCCAAGAAAAGCCTCTAGCCAGGAGAAGGTGCCCGTACCGCAAACCGACACAGGTAGGCGAGAAGAGAATTCTAAGGCGCGCGGAAGAACTCTCGTTAAGGAACTCGGCAAAATGACCCCGTAACTTCGGGAGAAGGGGTGCCTCGGTAGGGTGAATAGCCCGAGGGGGCCGCAGTGAAAAGGCCCAAGCGACTGTTTAGCAAAAACACAGGTCTGTGCGAAGCCGCAAGGCGAAGTATACGGGCTGACGCCTGCCCGGTGCTGGAAGGTTAAGGGGAGTGGTAAGCTCGCAAGAGCGAAGCTATGAACCGAAGCCCCAGTAAACGGCGGCCGTAACTATAACGGTCCTAAGGTAGCGAAATTCCTTGTCAGGTAAATTCTGACCCGCACGAATGGCGTAACGACTTGGGCGCTGTCTCAACGAGAGATCCGGTGAAATTTTAATACCTGTGAAGATGCAGGTTACCCGCGACAAGACGGAAAGACCCCATGGAGCTTTACTGCAGCTTGATATTGAATTTGGGTACGATCTGTACAGGATAGGTGGGAGCCGTCGAACTTTGAGCGCCAGCTTGAAGGGAGGCATCCTTGGGATACCACCCTGATCGTATCTAGGTTCTAACTTGGTACCGTAAACCGGTGCGAGGACAGTGTCAGGTGGGCAGTTTGACTGGGGCGGTCGCCTCCTAAAGAGTAACGGAGGCGCCCCAAGGTTCCCTCAGAATGGTTGGAAATCATTCGAAGAGTGCAAAGGCAGAAGGGAGCTTGACTGCGAGACCTACAAGTCGAGCAGGGACGAAAGTCGGGCTTAGTGATCCGGTGGTACCGCATGGAAGGGCCATCGCTCAACGGATAAAAGCTACCCTGGGGATAACAGGCTTATCTCCCCCAAGAGTCCACATCGACGGGGAGGTTTGGCACCTCGATGTCGGCTCATCGCATCCTGGGGCTGAAGTAGGTCCCAAGGGTTGGGCTGTTCGCCCATTAAAGCGGTACGCGAGCTGGGTTCAGAACGTCGTGAGACAGTTCGGTCCCTATCTGTCGTGGGCGTAGGAAATTTGAGAGGAGCTGTCCTTAGTACGAGAGGACCGGGATGGACGTACCGCTGGTGTACCAGTTGTTCCGCCAGGAGCACCGCTGGGTAGCTATGTACGGAAGGGATAAGCGCTGAAAGCATCTAAGCGTGAAGCCCCCCTCAAGATGAGATTTCCCAGTATGTAAGACCCCTTGAAGACGACGAGGTAGATAGGTTGGGGGTGGAAGTGCAGTAATGCATGGAGCTGACCAATACTAATCGGTCGAGGGCTTATCCTAAGATAAAACGCAATGAGTTTCGGATCCAGTTTTCAGGGTGTAAGTTTTGTATTGTATAAGCACAAGTGGCTTATATGGAACAAGCGAACACACAGCATTTGGCGATGCTGATTCCTGAAAAAGAATTTGCTCAGCAGATTCATGTTTGGTGGCGATAGCGGAGGGGTTCCACACGTACCCATCCCGAACACGACCGTTAAGCCCTCCAGCGCCGATGGTACTTGGACCGCAGGGTCCTGGGAGAGTAGGACGTCGCCAAGCAACAAGTAAAGAGGACCATGATCTCAATGAGATCATGGTCCTCTTTTGCATATATGTATATTTTAGAAATATCCTTACAAAAGGAAGGTAACATTTTTGTTACGGAATGTAAGAGTAAACCCTGTATAATATAGGTATTGGATCCCATACACACACGCTGCATTGTTGCAGAATTATGCAAACTCCATCATAGGATTTTTGTATAATCAATCAGGCTGGTAAGGAGGGAAGATCATGCGGCGAAATAAATGGCTTGCTCTATTGGTGCTATTCAGTGTCGCTGTCGCGATTCTTACCGGGTGCGTGGAAGAGGAGCCTTCTTGGACATCGTTTGAGGGTGCTGCCAACGAGAAGACGTTTCCGGTTCCCAAGGAAGCTAGTAAAACCGATCGGGCCAGCAGTAATTCGGACATGGACTATGTTCGCTATGCACTGCCAGCGTTGAAGGAAAGTGATAGTCTACCTGCTCCTTATCTAGAGGAGATTGCAGCTTGGGGCTGGACTGAGGAACCGAATCTATCCACCTCCAATCAGAAGGTGTTTCAGAAAAATAAACACATGGTGCATTTGTCTGTGCATGATGGTTCTTTTACTGTATTGGTTCCAAAAGACAGAAAGGCTGTTGTGAAGAGCAAAAGCGTGGATCTTAATTAGGAGTACGGTTTTCAACCGGTAAGCAGCATAGGACTTAATGTAGATCATATTTATAGTAAACTCATAGCGTATCGTATGCTGTGTATAATGATGAATGATGAGATTGGATGTGGGGAAGCACTCAGAACTGCCGTTGAGTAGGGAGTAGCTTCCTTTTATATATTTGCATGTTGAATAATTGCTCTACATTTAACGAGGATAAAGGTGAGGAAAAGTTTACTTGATAAGAGAATAAAGCGATTATGGTTGTTAAGTCGCAAAAAAAGGAGTAACCGATTGAGGTTGCTCCTTTTTGCTTCAGTCTAGATCGTTGTAGGTAGTTCAGATCCGGATTTTTTATCTGTACGGATATGAGTGGTTAGATTTACTGTTGATAATATGAGGCATCTTCATCGGTAAACTTCAACATGCCGTCTTTTCTCTCGCCCGTAAGCCGACTGAGGATGTATAGACGCGGTGCAATAAGCCATAGATGCCAGAAGAGTAAGGATACCGTAAAGGCTGGTGGAGACCAGAGAATGAATACGCCTGATAAGCAGATACCGATCCAGAGGGTATGTATGTGCACACGACGAAAGATGCTATAGCCTATGTACTGGTCTGTCATATAGCCTAGCCATGGTAACTTACGGTGGAATGCCCAGCGTTTGCGGAAGGATGCTCCGCCACCGATGTATAGGACAGATCGTGAGATTACGAAGTGTACCCATAAGGTAAGGAAAAAGGCAAGAGCAAACAAAAACACGCTAGTCCAGGAAAAGGCAAGAAGCAGAAAGAGAAGCATAATAATAGGAAGTGAAATATGACTCCATACTAGTTGACGCGGTATACTGATTTTTTTAATGAGCTTGTAGTGATAGTAGGTAGCTTTGGTTCCGGTTTCCTCTGTCATGCGAACAGTCCTTTCATTAATCTACTGCATCACAAGTGGCTTCCCGTCCACAGCCGGAAAAAGGGACGGTACTTCGCTCATGCCGCTTTAAATAAGCATTTAATCGTTTTTGTAGAAATACAGAATGATCGACATCCAGTGTTAGCTAGCCTACTCTATAATTACTGGAAAAGCTATCACTGATGAAGTGTTCAAGGCTCCGATGAAAGGGTATCCATACATAAGAGCTTTTCTTATTATATCGGCATAGACGGCTGTTTTTTAAACATACGGGGTACAAACACCATAATGACCCAGGAGGAATATATATAGAGTATATCGTCAAACTGAGCTATGAAAAGGTTTAAAATAGTAGAAAGTGCCCCATACTAATAGTAAAAGAAACAAGGTGGGATGGATATGCATGATCAAGGCGGCCACCGCTGTATTATATGCGGACAGCACAAGCATGAAGGCATTTTTATCGTTTCCGAGTTTATCTGTGATACGTGTGAAGCTGAAATGGTACACACGGATGCAACTGATGCCAAATATCATTTTTTTATTGATCAACTAAAGCAAATCTGGGTACAGAAAAATGCATAATATCCTTTGCTAATTAGTCTTTGAAGGATTGGCATTCAAGGTCTGTCGATACGGGCCTTTTTTTCTGTGAGTAAAAGTAGGATTCCGCTTGATTTTACGATAAAATAAGGTAGATATAAAGCTTTGTTTGGAAGGATTGCAGAATGATGGGGAAAAAGGCGGTACACGCACCATTAATGGAAGCCCTAATACGTTACCGGACTCAGGGCAATGCTTCTTTCCATGTGCCCGGTCATAAAAATGGACAAGTATATGAGCATGAAAATATTGCATCTCTGTTGCAAGAAGTGATGTCTATTGATGCGACAGAAATTACTGGACTGGATGATTTGCATCACCCAGAAGATGTGATTCGTGAAGGGCAAGAGCTGGCTGCAAAGTGTTTTGGTGCTGAAGAGAGCTTTTGGCTAATTGGAGGAAGCACGGTCGGTAATTTGGCTATGATTTTAACTGTATGTACGGAGCCGGGAGATCTACTGCTGGTACAGAGAAATGTACACAAATCTGTCCTGAACGGTCTCATGCTGTCAGGGGCTAATGCGGTATTCCTGGATCCGGAAATAGATACACTGAGCGGATTGGCGGTTGCCCCAACGACGGATACAATAAAGGCTGCACTGAAGACATATCCTTCGGCAAAAGGGGTGTTACTTACACTACCTAATTACTATGGGATGGGACATGACCTAACGGCAACGGCTAAGGTCTGTCATGCAGCCCATGTGCCGCTATTGGTAGATGAGGCCCACGGTGCCCATTATGGGCTGCATCCTCGTTTGCCAGCCTCTGCGCTATCCTGCGGGGCTGATGTAGTCGTCCAATCGACACATAAAATGCTCCCAGCCATGACCATGGGGGCCATGTTACATGTGCAGGGAAAGAGAATTCATCGGGAACTACTTCGTCAGCGACTGGCGATGGTGCAAAGCTCTAGCCCTTCTTATCCGTTAATGGCTTCATTGGATTTGGCAAGATGGTATATAGAGGCGTATGGAGCAGATGCCTTTACCATGGGCTTAGCGGCAGTAGATGCTTTTAGAAAGGGCCTGGAGCAGCTCCCGCGCTTTCGCTTGTTAGAATCTACACAGCAGGCACTAGAGGGGGAATACGCTCACAGGGGAACCTCTGAGGTCCTAGAAAGGGCTGAGGAGGGAATAAGCAGATATTCAACCCAGGATCCCTTTAAATTGGTGCTGTATGATACATGGGGTATACTGGATGGATTTGAACTCAAGCACGAATTGGAGACTTACGGATGTGTTCCAGAGATGAGCGACGAAAAACATGTTGTTTTATTGTTTACGTTAGGCTCTACGGCTAAGGATGCGAGTCACCTGTTGCAGGCTCTTGTGCATATAAATAATGATATAAGATTTAAGGAGACGGCTGGTGAGCCGGGGCCAACGGAAAAAGAGCAGCAAAGACTCGAATTAGATTTTTCCACGTGGAACAATGATAGAATGAAGGGATACTCTATTCCGGTGCCGTTTGGGCTTCGACCGATTAGCCCCGATCAGATGGAGACGGTGCCTGTAGAGGAATGCGCTGGCAGGGTAGCGGCCGAAATGATTATCCCGTATCCTCCAGGTATTCCACTGCTATATGCAGGAGAAACGATCACAGAAGCGATTGCACTGCGGATGGGTCGTCTACGTAAGCTGGGAGCCAAATGGCACGGGGTAGCAGATGAAAGTATGCTTACAATTCGGGTATTCCGTTTACAATAAAGATTAGATACTAGAGACTTAACAAATACAGAAGACTGAATAAAAGAAGCATACGTAGCCTGTGGGTGACTTTTATTTTTCAGACAGGAAAGCAGGGAATAACATGAATCGCAAAGGCATTTTTATTACACTGGAGGGGGGAGACGGCTCCGGTAAAACAACTATGATTCAACGGCTGGCGAAGTTTATGGAGGAAGAAGGCTATCCAGTCATCACGACAAGGGAGCCGGGTGGCATCGAAATTTCCGAAAAGATTCGTTCTATCATTTTGGACCCTGCTCATACCAGTATGGATGCTCGAACAGAGGCACTTTTATACGCGGCGGCACGGCGTCAGCATTTGGTGGAGAAGGTAAAGCCGGCTATTGAACAGGGAGCTATCGTATTATGTGATCGTTTTGTGGATAGTAGCTTAGTCTATCAAGGATTTGCAAGAGGAATCGGAATTGAAGAGGTAGCTTCAATTAATCGCTTTGCGGTAGATGATTGGGAGCCGGATGTCACATTTTATCTGGATATTGAGCCCGAACTGGGATTGGCAAGAATTAGTGCGTCACGAGGAGCAGAAATGGACCGCCTCGACATGGAGAGTATATCGTTTCACCATAAGGTGCGAGAGGCATATTTGGAGTTGGCTCGCAAATTTCCGGAGCGAATTACAATTGTTGATGCATCTCCGGCGCCAGAGCAGGTGGAGCAAGTATTGAAGGATTTGCTGAAAACACGGTTTGCTCAGAATTTTAGCATATAATTGTCGAAGGATATACGGTAAAATTGAGCTAGGGACAAGGTTGTCTCTAATATGACTTGAAGGAGGAATACAGGATGAAGCTGATTATTGCGATTGTACAGGATAAGGACAGTAATAGATTATCCAGCGGACTGGTGAAAGCTAATTTCCGTGCTACCAAATTGGCGAGCACAGGAGGATTTCTGCGTGCAGGTAATACGACATTTATGATCGGTGTTGATGACAATCAGGTGGACTCATTAATGAACGTCATTCGCAGCAGTTGCAAGGTTCGTGAACAGCTGGTCACACCCGTTACCCCTATGAGCGGGACGACGGACTCCTATTTACCGTTGCCTGTTGAAGTGCAGGTGGGTGGAGCGACGGTATTCGTGATGCCTGTAGACCGTTTCGAGCATTTCTGAATCTACACAATAGGGCCTATTCTGCCGATATGATAGGGGAATCGCCTGTATCTTCCTGCATGATGGGAATGAGGGCAGATCTACTAAAACGGCAGCGCTACAGCGCAGTCCCCGGAAAGCCGAAGAAACCCTGAGTTCTAGGTTGAACTGTTCATGAAGGGGGAAAGTGGAAGCATCCGGGGAGAAAGCAGGTTTATATGAAAATAAATCCGGGCTATCGCCCTTTACAAAGTACATTGTCTACAAATGAAATGAGTGCAAAGCCAATTCAGCCCAAGAGCTTCTCCGACGTTATGCAGCAAAATGGTGAGCAAGCTTCGCAGGAGGAATTGAATCGGCGCTTTAAGGAAATACAAATGCAGGGAGATCGTCTTGCACGTTCAATGACGATTCGTGAGCTGAAGGCCTATAAGATGCTGGTTAAACGGTTTTTGGAAGATACCGTTCGGCGAGGCGTGTCCATGAAGGACACGAAGGGCTGGGATCGCCGGGGACGCAGCAAACGTTATAAGCTGATTGATGAAGTGGATGAGCTGTTGCTCAAAATGGCAGATGAACTGCTCGAAACCGAGCAAGGCAAGATTGAGCTTTTGCAAGGGGTCGGTGAGATCAGAGGATTGCTAATTAATCTCTCATTTTAATGCAGACTTATGTTATAAATGAATACAGACGGGCTATTGCCACGAAGAAATAATCTGCTTGCTGATCATGCTGGCAGATTATTTTTGACTATGTACATGCCTGGAAGAACAACGATTTGCCGATGGATCACAGTTGTTTTCAGTGGAGAAAGTGAGGAAATATGTCTTTTCAACATATAATGGGCCAGGATGTAGCCAAAAAAATGCTGCAAAGTGCACTACGGAATCATACGGTCAACCATGCCTATGTTTTTAGCGGGCCGCCGGGAAGCGGGCAGATGAACATGGCGCAGATCTTTGCTAAGGCTTTATTTTGTGAGCGACAGACGGACGATGCATGTGGGGAGTGTTTGTCATGCCGCAAGGTAGAGCACGGGAATCATCCAGATTTGCATATTGTAGAGCCGGATGGAGCTACGATTAAAATTGATCAGATTCGCGGGCTTCAACGTATATTTTCTTACAAATCTGAAAGCTCCAATCCGAAGGTATATATCATCCGACAGGCGGATACCATGACAGTGCAAGCTGCTAATAGCTTACTTAAATTTCTGGAGGAGCCCCAAATTCCAGTGGTCGGTATACTCATTTCTGAAAATGGACAGGCGTTGCTGCCTACGATTCAATCACGGACGCAGCAGGTTCCTTTCCACGCTTTACAGCCGGAGGTGATGATGCAGGCATTAATTGGGGAAGGCTATACGGCAGGGCTTGTCCGGTCGGTCGTTCATATTGCTTCAGGACTGGAATCATGTAGAGAAATTCTCCAGCAGAATTGGTTTGCAGAAATTAGAAACGTAGTGTTACAATTAGTGAAGGAGTCCATGAGTCGGGGGAGCTCGTCTATTATTCTGGCTCAACAGAAGATTTTTAAAACTGGACTTTCTGAACACCTGGATATTCTGTTTCATCTGTTTCATTTGTGGTTTAAGGATATGCTTCATTTCCGTTACGGAAGGCACGAAAGCATTGTTTTCATAGATCATTTGGAGTCCGTCTCCAAATTGGCAATCACCCGCAGCACGGAACAATGGGTCTCTTATATGGATTTGGCCGCGAATTGCAGGAAGAAGCTCCGTTTTCACGTCAACGGGCAGTTATGCGTGGAGCAGCTTCTGATTGGGTTGTCCGATACAAGCGGTTCTATCACCGGCTAACAGGAAGGCGCGCTTGTTCCACTCTGCACAATCCGCGACGCCAGGTTCCCGGTTTGTGCGACAGTGAGACTTCAATTGCGGCCATTCGTACAATGTCGGCTTCAAATGAGGTTTAGTGGCATACAAGGGGGTTAATTTTTGTATAGTGTAGTGGGTGTCCGTTTCAAGAAGGCGGGCAAGACTTATTATTTTGATCCGCTGGATCTTCCAGTGGAGAAAGAAAACTGTGTCATTGTAGAGACCGCGCGCGGTATTGAATATGGCAAGGTTGTAGTAGGCAAAAAAGAGGTAAATGATTCGGATGTTGTCCTGCCCTTAAAAAAAGTCATTCGTATTGCTGGGGATGATGACGCTCTTGTGGTAGAAGAGAATAAATTAGCGGCCAAGGATGCATTCGGCACGTGTTTAAATAAAATTAAAGACCATGGCCTTAAAATGAAATTGGTAGATGTAGAATTTACATTTGACCGCAATAAGATCATTTTTTATTTTACGGCAGAGGGTAGAGTAGATTTTCGAGAGCTTGTAAAGGACTTGGCCAGTATTTTTCGTACACGGATCGAGCTGCGGCAGATCGGCGTACGGGATGAGGCTAAAATGCTTGGCGGAATTGGACCTTGTGGACGTATTCTGTGTTGCTCCTCATGGCTGGGGGATTTTGAGCCGGTATCTATTAAGATGGCGAAGGATCAGAGTTTGTCGCTGAATCCGACGAAGATTTCCGGGTTGTGCGGGAGATTGATGTGCTGTCTCAAGTTTGAACATGATAACTACGAAAGTATGCGAGAAGAGCTACCTCAGGTGGGTAAGATGGTTATCACCTCTTTGGGGGAAGGTAAAGTCGTAGGTGTGAATGCAGGTCATCGCACGGTGCATGTTCAACTGTTTGAGATCAGTAAGGTCAAGGAACTTCCAATGGACGATGTAGTCGTCAAGTAAACCATTAGGTTGCTTCGGGGTGGAAACTTGGATAAATTAAATGTTTTTGCGCGTATTCACGAAATGGAAACCCAAATGGGACAGTTGCATAGCGATCTGGGTGAATTGAAACTGGCAGTTAAAGAGCTGCTGGAGGAAAATCAACGACTAACGATTGAAAACGAACAGGTGCGCAAGATGCTCAAACGTGAAACCTCTGGAGAAGAAAAGACGGCAAACAAGCCGAAGCTTCCTCCTCCGATCGTCATTAAGGATGAAGGGCAAACGGGTGAGGTCGTGGGCGAAGGCTACGACAATCTAGCAAGGCTGTATCATGAAGGATTTCATATATGCAACGTGTATTACGGACATTTGCGAACGGAAGGCGATTGCCTCTTCTGTCTGTCATTTTTGAATAAATAAAAACAAGCCGTAGGAGCAAGATGCCTACGGCTTTTTTTGTAGGGAAGTATGAGTGAAAAGCGACTTTGGTTATAAAAGATGGGAGAGCACTATGGAGGAAAAAGAAAAGAAGTCTGAACGAATTGATGATCTGCTTTCACATAATTTGCGCATTATCCAGAGTGATGAAGTATTCAGCTTCTCGATGGATGCGGTCTTGCTGGCACGTTTTGCTGGTATTCCGCAGCGTGGAAAGATTCTGGATCTGTGTACAGGCAATGGGGTTGTCCCCCTGCTGCTAACGACACGAACAAAAGCGTCTATTGAAGGAATTGAGATTCAACCACGCTTGGCAGATATGGCTAGACGCAGTGTCAGCTTGAATGGATTAGAAGCAGCAATTCAGATTCGGGAAGGGGACCTGCGTGAGCTGGTTCACATCACGGGACATGGTGTTTATGATGCGATTACCGTGAATCCCCCCTATATGCCGCTAAATGGTAGCGATATCAAGCTGAATCCTCACCAGGCAATTGCCCGTCATGAAGTGAACTGCACACTGGAAGAAGTCATTCAGGCATCCACCCGGCTTGTCCGTAATGGGGGAAAAGTATCCATGGTTCATCGCCCGCAGCGGCTGGGCGAGATTATAACCTTGATGCGTAAACATAGTTTGGAACCCAAAAGAATACGTTTTGTTCACCCACGAGTTCATATGGAAGCCAATATGGTACTGGTTGAAGCATTACGTGACGGTAAACCCGAGGTTCGTTTGTTGCCTCCGCTCATTGTATATCAGGAAAGTGGGAATTATACTCAGGAGATAAGAGATATCTATGGAGAAGTAAGCAAGGGGGATTCTGTGTGAAAGCAGCTGTACAAAAAAGCTTTAGTAACAGCGAAGAAGAACGGGGAAAATTGTATCTTGTTGCAACACCTATTGGGAATCTGGAAGATATGACCTTTAGGGCAATTAACACCTTAAAGTCGTGTAGTATTATCGCTGCCGAAGATACGCGGCAGACACGTAAACTGCTCACTCATTTCGAAATCACACCGGATATGCTCTTTAGTTATCATGAACATAATAAGGTTGCCAGTGGGCCTGAACTGATACGTTACATAATAGAAGGGAAAAACTTGGCGCTGGTTAGCGATGCAGGTCTACCGGCCATTTCTGACCCTGGTTCGGATCTGGTCAAGCTGGCACTGGAAGCGGGAATTAGCGTCATCCCCATCCCAGGAGCGAATGCGGCACTATCTGCTTTAATTGCCTCAGGACTGGATACAGAAAGGTTCACCTTCGCTGGTTTTCCACCACGGGAGAAAAAGGACCTGGAGAAGCTGTTGCTATCGTTTCAGGTATCTCACGGCACAATTATTTTTTATGAATCGCCTCATCGTATTGTGAAGACATTGATGGTGTTGAAGGAAACATTAGGTTCACGCAAAGTGGTGCTTGCGCGTGAGCTGACCAAGCTGCATGAGGAATGGGTACGAGGAACCGTGGAGCAATGCCTTGCTAAACTAGAGGAAAATCCACCGATTGGTGAGTATTGTCTAGTGGTTGAAGGAAAAGACGAAGAGGAAGAAGAACAGGAACGTCAGGCATGGTGGCAGTCCTTATCTTTGGAGTCCCACGTCGCACATTACGAGCAAGAGGGACTTACACGCAAGGACGCAATGAAGCGTACAGCCACAGATCGTGCAATCTCCAAGAGAGATGTTTACAACGCACTCTTATGAATATCTGCCTAAACAAAAAAGGGCCTTCCAACGGTTGGGTTCAAACCGTGGAAGGCAACAAGGAGTGTATATGAAAAAGGTTAGAATTAACAATATCTGATAAGTCTATTATATACTAAAATTCTCAGTTTGTCACAGGTGTTGGGATTTCAGAAATGCAATCTTGGCAAACAATTTTCCCTTTGAAGTAAATTACGTTCTCAGCATTACCGCAGAAGATACAAGCAGGCTCGTATTTTTTAAGCATGATGCGTTCGCCATCAACATAAATTTCCAACGCGTCTTTTTCCCCGATTCCCAGGGTACGGCGCAATTCGATTGGAATAACAACACGTCCGAGCTCGTCGACTTTTCTTACAATACCAGTGGATTTCATCATAATAAATCAGGCTCCTCTCGCCGTTTAAAATAATATAAGTGTCATGATTCGACAAAATTTTCTCTTTTCTGATATTTACTATACCAACGATTCCCAAAACAGTCAACCTAAAAAATGTAGTAACAGTCTGATTATGCAAAAGTATTTAGATTAAAGAGCTTTACTCATGTGCATTGCCTTATCTTATTGATGATTTATTCAATTTGTCGATTTGGAAATGTCGAAAAACTATAATTCGACATATTACGACAAAGAATGTCGAATGAGGGAAATGCTTTAGGATTTTATTGTATTTTAATCCATTATTCCGAATATTAAAGGAGCTGATATCTTGCACCAGCCACTCAGTGAAGAAAAAGTATTTAAAGACCCGGTACATAATTACATTCATGTTCAGGATACTGTGATATGGCGGTTGATCAACACGCCGGAGTTCCAACGTTTACGCCGCATACGGCAGTTAGGCACATCGTATCTTACGTTTCATGGAGCGGAGCATAGCCGTTTTTCACATTCATTGGGCGTATATGAGATTACGAGAAGTATTATTTCTCAATTTGAACGTGGAGATTTCCCAGATTGGCCGAAAGAGGAAAGGCTGGTTGCTCTGTGTGCAGCTCTATTGCATGATGTGGGGCATGGCCCATTTTCACATTCAATTGAGGAAGCCTTTCATATGAACCATGAGGATTGGACATGCCGCATTGTACTGGGAGACACGAAGATCAACGCCGTGCTACGGCAAGTCGACGAGAAGCTTCCACAAAAGGTGGCTGCAGTTATAGCCAAAACGTATGATAAGCCGATTGTTGTTAACTTGGTGACCAGTCCGCTAGATGCCGATCGTATGGATTATTTGTTGCGGGATGCTCATTCGACAGGTGTCAACTACGGCACGATTGATTTGGATCGTATTTTACGACTGTTGCGTCCTCATAATGGGAGAATTGTTGTGAAGGAATCAGGCATGCATGCAGTAGAGGATTATTTAATGTCACGCTATCAGATGTATTGGCAAATTTATTTTCATCCTGTAACACGCAGCTCGGAGATCCTTTTACGTAAAATTTTCAAGCGAGCAAAGGAATTGTTTAAAAACGGATATGAGTTTGGTTTTCTGCTGGACCCGCTGCCGGATCTGTTGAAAGGAGAGCTTACAGTAGAGCAATATCTAATGCTCGATGAGTCATTAATTCAGACCGTATTTAGCCAGTGGAAACGAGAAAAAGACGAAATTTTAAGTGATTTGAGCAGCCGCTTTATGGACCGTAGATTGTATAAATATGTAGAGATTGAAAATATGGATACAGATACCATTGACAGTATTCGGAAAGCTTTGGAAGAGGCTGGTTTGCACCCTGAATATGATTTTGAAATTGATTTTCCGACGGATCTTCCTTATGATGTGTTTCGGCAGGGTGGCTCGACGGACAACCAGATTTTACTGCTTGGACGTCAGGGCGAGGTGAGTGAAATTTCCGAAGTTTCGGAAATTGTGCGCTCCATAAGTGGTATCCACCGAGGAAAATATCATATGTATTTTCCCCAGAATAAATTGAACGCGGTAAAAGACAGGCTTCCTGCCGAAATAAGGAATTATTTTGTCAAAGAATAGACAACTATATAGAAATGTAAGTAAAAAAAGGAGATGTAAACCTTGGATTTATTCGACACTCATACTCACTTGGATGCGCCACAATTTGACGAAGATCGTGAAGAAGTTATAGCACGTGCTGTCGAATCAGGAGTAACGCGGATGATCAATATCGGATTTAATCGTGAGACCATTCCATCCACCATGAAATTGGCCGAGACGTATGATTTTATTTATGCGGCAGTTGGATGGCACCCACAGGATGCGATTACAATGCAAGAGGGCGATTTAGAATGGATTGCATCGTTATGTAGTCATAAGAAGGTCGTAGCCATCGGAGAGATCGGTCTGGATTATTATTGGGATACATCACCGAAGGATATTCAGCATCGGGTGTTTCGAAATCAAATTGGTCTGGCTCGTGAGCTCAAAATGCCCATTGTTATTCATAACCGGGATGCCCATGAAGATATTGTTAGGATTTTGCGTGAGGAAAAAGCGAGTGAGATTGGCGGAGTCATGCACTCCTTTTCTGGGAGCTGGGAGACAGCCAAAATGGTGCTGGATATGGGATTTCACCTTTCCTTCGGTGGTCCAATAACGTTTAAAAATGCCAAGCAGCCAAAAGAGGTGCTGGCACAGGTGCCACTGGACCGTCTGCTCATTGAAACGGACGCGCCCTACCTGACGCCGCATCCGTTTCGCGGGAAGCGAAATGAGTCTGCGCATGTGAGACTGGTAGCAGAGGCTGCAGCCCAAATTAAGGGGATTACAGTGGAGGAATTAGTGTCAATAACGACCCAAAATGCCTTGGAACGATTTGACATTCAATAAAAAAGCGAAGAAATCGATCAAAATAAAGAGATAGACGAAGCTAATCATGAATTTGTTGCAGGAAACTCGAGAATATTACAATATTTTAACCGAATATTTTGAAAAATGTACTTGAAACCTGCTTTACAACATGCATAGAAACAGGATATCATCTTTTCAGTGAATTGTTGTTTGAATGTAAACATCAACAAGTCATTTCATGAACCAGTCTCGCTGAGTCCCTTTTACAGGGAACGGGGGAACCGATATGGCTTACAGTACGTCCGGCGTATGTGCAAGAAGGGAACGTCCCTTCCGCCAGCCGGCTCGACCTAATTTCTTTTCCCGGATGGGATTGAACAGGTGGAGGAGCCGTATTTCGATTTCTTTCTGGGTCTTCGGGGTGAATGTGAAGGCGACCGCCATGAGCGGTTGACCCAAGCTAGGGCGACTCTCTACGTCCGAACCCGACAGCTAACCCCGTAAGCGTAACAAGAGAGAAGCCATCTCGTGCATGAGTTTTCCCGCATATTCACACATGCCGGAAGCCACGAAAGAGCTCTCTAGTCTCTTTCTTTGGCTTTTTTTGTTGTGAATAAAAGAAAATCTGTCATCATACTGTGGTTAAACAGGGGAGGACAGCATGCCGCGAAGACGGGTACATGGTGCAGGACAGTCGCAGTTTGGGCTTGTCTTGTAGAAAATCTGTTATAGTCACGTCAAATCTCAACTATGTCTTACTCCAGACGGCGGGCTATGTAAGGAGGACGGAGGAAATGGGCATTTTCCAAAAAGAGGAGACCCATGAGTCACGCTCATCCAGCATGTCTTACGTATTGCGTTGGAAGCAAGAGAATGTGCGCCAGGCTGCTTTGGTTGCTATTTTTCTAATCGCGCTAACGATTATGATTTCAATTCTGATGTACACGCAATCTAAAAAACAAGTCTTTTTTGTCATTGATGGCAAGGCATCTGCGGTAGAAACCCGGGAATCCAAGCTTCAAGATTTGCTGAGCGAGCATTCCATTTCACTTCAGCCGCATGATACAATTTCTATGCCGCTAAATGGAGCAGTACAGGATGGGGACCGCGTAGTCATTAAACGTGCCAATCAAGTTAAAGTATCTTCAGGCAATGAGACGAAAAAGCTGTACACAACAGAAAATACAGTAGAAGGTGCCATTCGTACCTCGGGCTATAAATTATCGTCAACGGATAAAGTTTATCCTGCGTTGGATGCCTCTGTTTCGTCTAACATGGACATAAAAATCGTCCGTGTGAAGAAACAGCAGGTCGAACAGAAAAAACAGGTGCCTTATCAGGTCATCAAAACGGCCGATCCAAGTCTTTATAAAGGCGATAATCGGGTCATTCAAAGCGGCAAATCGGGTGTGGTAGTCCAGCACGTTCAAAAGGTATATCATGATGGAAAGTTGGTATCCAAACAGCTGGTTAACAAGGAAGTTGCACAGAACCGTGTGGATAAGGTTATTGCGGTAGGAACGAAGAAAAAGCCGGTCGTTCTTGCTGCTTCCGTCGGTCCCAATGATGCGGTTAAGACAACAACGGTTAGTTCGGGCAGTGCTGTCCGTAAAGCAGGCGTCAATTTTAAATATAGCAAAGTTTTACAAAATGTCTCCATGACGGCGTATTCCTCACAGGAGCCAGGTATCGGTACACGTACTGCATCCGGCACGCGCGTGACGGAAGGCCGTACCATCGCTGTCGATCCGAGTATAATTCCAATCGGCTGGTGGGTGTATATCGAAGGAGTGGGCTTCCGCCGTGCGGAGGATACCGGTGGCGCGATTAAAGGCCACAAAATCGATGTGTATTATGAGAGTTTGAGCCGAGCCAACCAATTTGGTCGTAAGCACGGTAAAACCGTATATGTTATCGGACCGGTAAAGCCTGAAATCAACTAAAACAGGTTGTGTATGTTGAGGGCAATGCGATAGTATTAACAACATAGTTATGCCATGCTAAGAAGAGGATATCCTCTTCTTATTTTGTTTTCAAAAGCAGGGAAAGATAAATATAGCTTGCTGTGTAGCAGTGGAGGGAAATGCAAATGATCAAGGAAGTGATCGTGGTAGAGGGCCGGGATGATACGGTGGCCATTCGCCGCGCTGTTGAAGCGGATACGATAGAAACTGGCGGCTCAGCCATTAATAAAATGACGCTGCGTAAAATTGCATTGGCGCAGGAGCGGCGGGGGGTCATCATTTTAACCGATCCCGATCATGCAGGGGAGCGCATCCGTAAGATTATCGCTTCCAAGGTACCCGGCTGCAAGCAGGCCTTTATACCCGAGGCAGAAGCGACGCGCAAAGGAGATATTGGTGTGGAGAATGCCTCACCGGAAGCGATCAGACACGCTCTCGCACGGGTTCATACGACAGTAGAAGGCGCCGACCCGCTGATTGAGTGGGCGGACCTGATTGATGCTGGACTTATCACCCACCCCAATGCTGCTGCACGCCGTATGGCCTTAGGGAATGTGCTGGGTATTGGTTATTGTAACGGAAAGCAGCTACATAAACGGCTCTCTGTATTTCAGATCAGCCGCGAGGAATTTGCCGGAGCGCTGGCACAAATTGAAAGTGAAGGATTGTGATATCCGTATGACAGGAATTCAAGATATAGCAACACCGCGGCGTACAAAGGAAATTATTCAACGGCACGGTTTTTCGTTCAAAAAGAGTTTGGGACAAAATTTCCTGATTGATCAAAATATTCTCAATAAGATTGTGAATGCTGCCGGATTGGATGAGACGAAGGGCGCACTTGAGATTGGTCCTGGGATTGGCGCTTTGACCGAGAAGCTGGCGCAATCGGCCAAGGTAGTTACCGCTGTTGAGATTGACCAGCGGCTACTGCCAATTCTCGAAGAAGTGTTGGCCCCTTATGAGCATGTGAAGGTACGTCATGGAGACGTGCTGAAGCTGGATTTACGCGAGGTGTTTGCAGCTGATTTTGCAGACGTGAGTAAAGTAAGTGTCGTGGCTAATCTGCCGTATTACGTTACTACACCGATTCTGATGAGGCTACTGGAGGACAAGCTTCCTTTGGAGAATATCGTCGTTATGATCCAAAAAGAAGTGGCTGAGCGTATGGCTGCGTCTCCTGGAACGAAGGATTACGGTAGCCTGAGCATTGCAGTACAATATTACAGCGAACCTGAATTGGTCTGTATTGTACCGAATACAGTATTTATTCCCCAGCCAAATGTGGAGTCTGCAGTCATTCGGTTGCGTGTACGGGAAGCCCCTCCGGTGGAAGTGGTGGATGAGAAGCACTTCTTTGAAGTGGTTCATGCTGCTTTTGCCCAGCGTCGTAAAACGATTTCCAATAACTTAAAAAGCCGATTCTTCACCAAAGAGAACAAGGACACGTTGGAGCCGTTGTTGCAACAAGCTGGTATTGAACCCTCCCGTCGAGGAGAAACGCTAAGTATTGAGGAATTTGCGCGTCTCAGTGCTGTTCTGGTGGAAGCAGGTATATCCTAAGCTGGAACCAAACTGTGCATTCACCCATACGATATACGAGGGGTGATACAGTGTGATGAGTTTAGGAGACTTGGTCGTTCGGAAATCGTACGGCGGAGATGTCACGTTTCGCGTTGAGGACATCCAGCGGGATAAAGCGATCATTAAGGGAATAGAATTTCGGTTGCTGGCCGATTCCCCGGTGAACGATCTGGTCAGAGTGCCTGCAGACCAGATTAGCGGTAAGACTCAGCAGGCTCACATTAAGGCTGGTGAGTCTCTTAATCTGTTGCAACGGGCACGCCAGCAGCAAGCTGCTCGTAGTCAGGCAGCTCTGGTTGGGGACTGGAGTGATCCAGTCGAGTCAACGTATTTTGAAATGCCGGGAAAGGTTCTTCATCTGGATGGAGATCCCGGCTATTTGAAAAAATGTCTCAGTTTATATGAACAGCTCCGTGTTCCTGCAGAGGGACATCACGTTCATGAATCGGCAATGGCGGATACGTTGTACCGGCTGCTTCCCCGTATCCGTCCGGATATTGTAGTGATTACCGGACATGATGGCGTGCTAAAGCAGCCACAGCCTTACGATTTGTACAGCTTGAAAAGTTATAAAAATTCGCAAAATTTTGTGGCGGCAATTCAGGTAGCAAGACAATATGAACGTCATCTGGATTCGCTGACCATTGTAGCGGGGGCGTGCCAGTCCCATTTTGAGGCGCTGCTGCGTGCGGGAGCGAACTTCGCCAGCTCACCAGGGCGTATCCTGATTCACGCGCTGGACCCCGTTTACGTGGCTGCCAAGGCGGCCTTTACTTCGATCCGTGATACGGTGAATATGGGGGACCTGTTTCACCAGACAATCAGCGGCAGTCGCGGAGTGGGTGGAATTGAAACCAGAGGAAGCTATCGCATCGGCCTGCCGAAGCTTGAAAATTTGTCAACGCTTAAAGTAACGCCTTCTGCAATCTAGGATTCAAATGTGCCAATAGGATTGACTTGAACAAAAAGCCTCTGCTTTCAGAGGCTTTTTGTCATTTTTTATATAAATTATTCCTGTTCGCAAAAAATTAAATTGACAACTTATTTTTCGTGTTGTTATAATATTTAGCTCGATTTGACAATCCCTCTAAAATTCGTTATAATGGACAAGGAAAGAGGTGGTCGTTAGGCAATGGCTAAAAATACGCTGTTGGAAATCAAACGCAGTCTCGACGCACATGTAGGGCAAAAAATTTTGCTGCGGGCTAACGGCGGACGCCGTAAGACCGTCGAACGAACTGGTGTCTTGGAAGAAACGTACCCTTCTGTTTTTATCGTCAAGCTGGATCAGGAGCAACAGACGTTTAAACGTGTCTCCTACAGCTATGCTGACATCCTTACCGAGTCGGTGGAAGTCAGCGTATATGATCCCGACTCCCATACAAGTGTAGTCGAATATTTTGAAACACCTTAATTCATTTCGTGATTTATACCAGCTTTGCAGGTTTAACGACGGCTTCGTCATTTCAAATGACGGGGCCGTTTTGTATATACAGAGCAGGATGAAGCATGACATCTCTGCACATACTAAGCCGGGAATGATCTTCCTTATTCCATTGCCGAAGGAGGCGTATGTATGAGCCGAAGAAGACGGAGTGTCATGTCGGAGGAGCTAAAGTACGAGCTGGCCAAAGATCTTGGATTTTACGACACGGTCAAGGAAGAAGGCTGGGGAGGCATTAAAGCCAAGGATGCGGGCAATATGGTCAAGCGGGCCATCCAGCTTGCTGAGCAGGCTGCTTCTCGCAAATCGTAGCCATCGGTGGTGCTGATGAAAAGCGGGGATATCCGGGATTAGACCGGGTCATCTCCGCTTTTTTGAACCTCATGACTTGACACGCTGAGTCTGATATAATATGTTAAGCTGTCTTGAGGGAAAAGTTGAAGGTGGGTGAACGCCTTGAAAATATATGAAAAAGCACCGGCGAAAATCAATTTAATGCTTGATGTTCTACGTAAACGGGACGATGGTTATCACGAGGTCGAAATGATTATGACCATGGTCGATCTGTCTGACCGATTGACGATGTCTGAGTTACCGCGTGATACCATTATTATTTCAAGTCAAGCCGGGTACATACCATTGGATGAAAAGAATTTGGCTTTTCAGGCTGCGCGCCTGATCAAAGAACGTTATAACGTGTCTACGGGCGTCCACATCCATCTGGATAAGCATATCCCGGTGGCAGCAGGGTTGGCGGGTGGAAGTAGTGATGCTGCCGCAGCGCTGCGTGGACTGAACAAGCTATGGAAGCTTGGTATCTCGGATGCCGAATTAAGGGTGCTGGGTGCGGAGCTGGGCTCAGATGTACCTTTCTGTATTACAGGGGGTACAGCTTTAGCGAGTGGACGCGGAGAACTGCTCAAGCCACTTCCGAATCCGCCACAATGCTGGGTGATCCTTGCGAAGCCGCCGATTAATGTATCGACGGCTGAAGTGTACGGTCGTGTCAAAGCGGATCAGATTACGCACCACCCGTCTGCACGCCAGATGGAGCATGCGATCCGTAACGCTTCTTTTACCGATGTATGCAACGCACTGGGGAATGTACTGGAGGATGTAACACTAAAGCTGTATCCAGAGGTAGAGCATCTTAAAAACTCCATGATCCGCTTAGGAGCAGACGGTGTGCTGATGTCAGGTAGTGGACCTACGGTGTTCGGACTAGTATCGAAGGAAGCCAAAGTGCCACGGATTTACAATGGACTAAGAGGGTTTTGTAAAGATGTGTACGCAGTACGACTTTTGACCTGATTTTAGATATTTCTTTCTTATTATAGTGGCAATTGTTGTACAAATACGTACGAAGATGATATATTTACTATTAAATATTCGGATTTCACTATATCACTTACATTCCGCCAGCAACCGGCCAGTCCGCCGGTGCTTTACTGTACGAAGCGGGCGGCAGGAGAATAGATCGCGAGGAATTGTTGTGAAAAAACTTAAAAGAAGCTCACGATTGGTGGAAATGACGCAATTTTTATTGTCACGGCCGCATACGCTGGTGCCTCTTACTCATTTTGCGGATCGCTACGGGGCAGCTAAGTCGTCCATAAGCGAGGATCTGGCCATCATCAAGGAAGTATTTGAGGATGAAGGTACTGGCGAGCTTCTGACGCTGGCGGGAGCGGCAGGGGGCGTGAAACTGATCCCGAGGCTTTCCAAGCAGCATGCGCTTGCGTTTGCGAACGACCTGTGTGCGCAACTGGAGCAGCCTGACCGCATATTACCGGGAGGATACCTGTATTTGTCCGATTTGCTGGGCCAACCTGCGATGATGAACGAAGCTGGTAAAATATTCGCGACCGCCTTTGCCAATCGTCAGATTGATGTGGTTATGACGGTGGAGACCAAGGGTATTCCACTTGCCTATGCAACCGGAGCACAGCTGAATTTGCCAGTCGTTCTCGTACGGCGTGATCATCAGGTAACAGAAGGCTCGGCTGTAAGTATTAATTATGTTTCAGGATCACAAAAGAGCCTGCATACGATGTCTTTATCCAGACGTGCGATGCGTGAGAAATCGCGTGTGCTTATCGTAGATGATTTTATGAAGGCCGGTGGCACGATTCAGGGGATGGTCGACTTGCTGGCTGAGTTTAATGCTGAGGTGGCCGGTGTAGGTGTGCTGGTAGAATCGGGCGAGGTGGAGAACGAAGAGCGCCTGCTGCACGATTATATTTCACTGGCGAATCTGACCGCAGTCGATTCTCGAAGCAAGCAAATTACGGTCAAGCTGGGCAATTATTTTGATGAGTGAACAGGGCTGTAAATTGTCACAATCCATCATAAAATACCTAAATATGTCGAAAAGAAATCTTTTCAAAAAAATTACCTGAATTTAGGATACGAATTGCCGAAAAAAAGAAGGATTTCGAACTGCTGTGTGGAATGTATACACCAAGTCCTATTTGGAAAAAGGTGGTGAAACACACATGCAGATTACGGATGTTAGACTCCGCCGAGTGAACTCAGAAGGAAGAATGAAGGCGATTGCATCCATTACGATTGATAACGAGTTCGTTGTTCATGACATCCGAGTTATCGACGGTAATAACGGGATGTTCGTAGCTATGCCAAGCAAACGAACTCCAGACGGAGAGTTTCGCGATATCGCTCACCCGATATCTTCAGGAACCCGTGAGAAGATCCAAGCTGCTGTATTGACTGAGTACGAACGTGCGGCTGTGGATGAAGAAGTTGCTATTGAAGAAGGCGCTTAATTCGCCTAAAGCAGGATTGGGGAACAAAAGAAAAAGAGAGCCACTAACTGTGGCTCTCTTTTCTTTTTGTCTGGAATGAGATATATTCTTTAGTGAGTTAACAGTCAGTTTTAAGGCAACTTGGAGCCATCCGGGCTGCCGAAGCGGCTTTTTCATAAGACAGGGACTAGGCAGCGATGCGTCCCGGGGATGAATGTCCAGCACAAGCTGGCCTGAAAAAATAGCCATTAACCAAAGGTTCGCCGTTATTTTTCAGGAGGATTGTGAAAAGTTAAGCAAAATCTGATCTGGGAATTAACGTTTTAGCCAAGGGGTAACTGTTATTTTCAGGATAGGAGGTTGGACTTGTTGGAAAGGTTGGCAGTCATTCTTGCCGCAGGGCAGGGAAAACGTATGAAATCCAAATTATATAAAGTTCTGCATCCGGTGTGCGGAAAACCGATGGTTGGGCATGTGCTCGACACGGTTCGTGAAATCGGTGTGTCCCGAAGTGTAGTCGTCGTGGGTCATGGAGCAGAGGCGGTACAGTCTTATTTGGGACCGACGGCAGAATATGCGCTTCAGGCAGAGCAGTTGGGAACGGGCCATGCTGTTAAGCAAGCCAAGGACTTGCTCGGTCAGGAAAAAGGTACAACCATTGTCATTTGTGGGGATACTCCTTTGATCACAGCGGAGACGCTGGAAGGCTTGGTGCAATTGCACGAGAGCCGTGGGGCAGCTGCGACGATTTTGACCGCTGAGTTGGACGACCCGAAAGGATATGGACGAGTTATCCGTGATGCTTCCGGGGCCGTGCTCAAGATCGTGGAACAGAAAGATTGTTCACCTGAGGAAGATGCTGTCCGGGAGATCAATACGGGAACGTACTGCTTTGACAATGCCAAGCTGTTTGCAGCGCTGGACAAGGTAACGAACACCAATGCACAGCAGGAATATTATCTGACAGATGTCATTGGTATTTTGCATGGTGAAGGTGAACAGGTTGAGGCGTATTTGACAGATGATGTGTCTGAATCCATCGGTGTTAACGACAGAGTCGCTTTGTCGGTAGCTGAGGGCTATATGCGTGAGCGCATCGTTCGCAAGCATATGCTAAATGGTGTCACTGTCATTGATCCGTCTTCTACCTATATCGGGAGCGAGGTTGTTATTGGTTCCGATACGGTACTGTACCCGAACACATGGCTGCATGGTCAAACACAAATCGGAGAAGATTGTGTGATTGGTCCGCAGGCTGAGATTCAGAATACGATTATCCATTCAGGCGCAACGGTAAAACATTCGGTGTTGAACGAAGCGGAAGTGGGAAGCAGTACATCTGTGGGGCCGTTTGCTTATCTGCGTCCAGGCGCGAAGCTTGGCGAACATGTGAAAATTGGTGACTTTGTTGAGGTGAAAAATGCGACCATTGGAGATCATTCCAAGGTGTCTCATTTGAGCTATGTCGGTGATGCCAAGGTGGGTACAAATGTAAATATTGGCTGCGGGGCAATAACGGTCAATTATGATGGATATAATAAATCCATTACAGAAATTGAAGACGATGCCTTTATTGGTAGCAACGTGAATCTGATCGCCCCGATTAAGATTGGAAAAGGTGCTTATGTTGTAGCAGGCTCCACTGTAACACATGCTGTCCCTGATAACGATCTGGCCATTGCCAGACCACGTCAAGAGAACAAAGTCGGATATGCGGACAAAATCCGCGCACGTGCCAAAGCGAAGAAGAAAAGATCGGAATGACCTTAATCAGCAAGCTGTTGAATCTGTAATGAATGAACCAGCACGGAGGGTTTCTATTAATGACTTATTGCGATTCCAAACTCAAAATATTTACTTGTAACTCCAATCCGAAGTTAGCCCACCAGATTGCGGACTACATCGGCATCCCAATGGGGGAATCCCATACCACATCGTTTAGTGACGGTGAAATCCAGGTTAAGCTGTCGGAAAGCGTACGCGGCTGCCATGTGTATATTGTGCAGTCAACTTGTCTGCCGGTTAACGACAACTTGATGGAGTTATTGGTTATGATTGATGCACTTAAACGCGCTTCCGCCAAAAGTATCAATGTCGTTATGCCATATTACGGTTACGCTCGTCAGGATCGTAAAGCTCGTTCACGCGATCCGATTACAGCGAAACTTGTCGCTAACTTGATTGAAAAGGCGGGGGCTCACCGCGTAATCAGTATGGATTTGCATGCGATGCAGATTCAGGGATTCTTTGATATTCCAGTGGATCATATGCTGGGAGCACCAATTCTGGCCCAATATTTCCGTTCCAAGCAAATTGAGAACCCGATTGTCGTTTCACCCGATCATGGCGGGGTTGTTCGTGCGCGCAAGCTGGCGGACTTCCTGAGTGCACCGCTTGCTATTATTGATAAGCGTCGTCCAGAGCCAAATGTCAGTGAAGTGATGAACATCATCGGGAACATTGAGGGTAAAACGGCTATTTTAATTGATGATATCATTGATACAGCCGGAACGATTGTATTAGGTGCAAATGCGCTTAAAGAAGGCGGCGTAAAAGATGTGTATGCGTGTTGTACACATGCTGTGCTGTCCGGTCCTGCTATGGAAAGACTGGAGAATTCGCCATTAAAAGAGGTGGTTGTGACGGATACAATCCCGATCGTTCACCCGAATCCGACAAGCAAGCTGAAGGTATTGTCTGTGGCTCCATTAATGGGAGAAGCTATCATCCGTGTGCATGAAGAATTGTCGATCAGCAAACTGTTTGAAATCGAATAAGCGCTGGCTCATTAAAAAGGGGTTGCCTTTTCCATGTGGAAAAGGTAACCCCTATCAGCATGTCAGGCTAAAAGCCTGGGCGAGATATGAATGTGAAACGTTGACGATTGTATAGTGTGTCCTCTATTTCGACGAAATGCTCATTAAAACGCGCAACGATGCCAATCTGGATATGTACATTCCCGTCATAAACCTGGACAGGAACGGAATGTTTTAAATGATATAGAAAATGGCTGTCATATAAGAGGATATCACCTTGATTGAGCATACCGGCACGCACCTTCCTATTCATAACAGGATTTTGCAAAATTCGATTCCAGTCGCTCCAAAGTGCAATATATAGACGAACTAGACCATTTCGATCTATATATTGTTCATTGAAAGTCGCTTATTAGATTTTTGCAAAATCCTCAATACAACTATTTTACCAAAAAATCCAGACTGTGAAAGAGGGTGTCAAGGTTATGAAGTGGATTGTAGGATTGGGTAACCCCGGTCCCCAATACGAGAAAACGAGACATAATGTCGGATTTATGGCATTGGATGCTCTTGCCTCGCGTCATAACATCCAGATTAACCAAAGCAAATGCAAGGCGTTGATTGGAGAGGGCCACATTGGTGGCGTGAAAACTGTACTGATTAAGCCAATGACCTATATGAATCTATCAGGCGAGTCTCTACGTGCTTATATGGACTATTATAAGGCCGATATGGAAGATCTGGTTGTCGTGTACGATGACCTGGATACAGAAGTCGGTAAAATAAGATTGCGTTATCAAGGTAGCGCAGGCGGCCATAACGGCATTAAATCGATCATTCAACATACCGGCACGCAGTCCTTCAATCGGATTCGCATGGGCATTTCCCGCCCGGAGCCTGGACATGCTATTGTCGATTATGTTCTAGGTACCTTTCCAAAGAAGGAAAAAGAATTGCTGGCCGGAATGATCGAGGACACGTGCAACGCCTTAGAATACAGCTTGAGTCATCCGTTTGAACGGACGATGGCTGAATTCAACAAGTAAGTTTAGACGTAGGTAGACGGGCTTAAATGGAAGATTGTTGGACATACTGAAAGGTATAGAAAACTTTCAGGAGGCATATACATTACATGGTTGTTAATTATGTATGCAGACATTGTCGAACTTTCTTGGGACGGATTGATTCCGCTGCAATAACCGAAGAAAGGTTAGGCTTCCATTCCTTGACCCCTGCCGAACGTAGAGATATAATAGCGTATAATTCGGGCGGTGAAGTGACCGTCAAAGTCATTTGCGAGCATTGCAGTCAGGCACTGGAGAATAATCCAGAGCTGAGTCTGCTCGTTAATCCGCTCCAATAACAGGTATTCAACTGGTCCGATGTACCAGCTTGAGAGGTGAAGCGGCAATTCCGCTTATGGAGCCTTGGCAGCATTGCTGAGGCTTCTTTTTCGGTTTACATGTAACTATTTATAAGCATAAAGGGGTGCCTTTTTTGTTACAAGCACTTATTCAGGCTTTTACGAAGGATGCTGATTATGCATCCATTGCAGCAGGCATATCATCAGGGATGAAGGAACAACTGATATCAGGTTTATCAGGCTCTTCCCGACAGGTACTGATGGCCGCGCTTGCCGAAGATACCGGACGACCGTTAATGGTCATGACGCACAATATGTTTGCCGCTCAAAAAATAGCAGATGACTTACAGGAAGCGCTTTCCCCTGATCAGGTTTTATTGTATCCTGCCAATGAGCTGGTAGCTGCTGAAGCAGCCATATCCAGTCCAGAGACCTTATCCCAACGAATTGATGTATTGATACGCTGCGCCCAGGGTTTTCGTGGGATTGTTGTCGTGCCGTTTTCTGGTGTTCGACGTTTATTGCCAATGGCGGAAACATGGCGTGAGGCTCGTATTGAGCTGAAAGAAGGCGAAACAATTCAGCTGGAAGCGTTTTTGCTACATATGGTCGAGATGGGATACCAGCGTGTAGAGCGTGTGGAATCACGTGGAGAGATGAGCGTACGTGGAGGAATTATTGATTTTTATCCAATGACAACCCGTTGGGGCTATCGTGTGGAGCTGTTTGACGATGAAATTGATTCGATCCGTAAGTTTGATCCGCAAGATCAGCGCTCGGTGGAAAAGGTTCAGGCCGTTACTGTAACGCCGTGTAAGGAAGTTATTGCGAATAACCAGCGTATGGATCAGGCGGCAGATGCCGCTGCTATTTTGTTGGAGGAGCAGCTGGGCAAAATGACGGATCGTCAAGCTAAGCAGCATCTGAAAGAAGAGATCCATCGTGAAATTGAGTTGCTGCGAGAGCATGTGTATTTTGACGAAATCTATAAATATATCTCCCTGCTGTATCCTGAACGTAAAACCCTGGCAGATTATATGCCGGAAGATACGATTCTGATTATTGACGAACCGGCGCGTATGCTGGAAACAGCCAAGCAACTGGAACGGGATGAGTCAGAATGGAATCTGCATTTGCTTCAAAACGGTAAAACGTTACCGCAGCTAGAACTGTCAGACGACGCGGACAATCTGCTGTACAACCGGAGATTTCAGACGTTGTTCCTGTCGATTTTCCTCCGTCAGGTTCCTCATACCCAGCCGCAAAATATTTTGAACTTCATCTGCCGAGGCATGCAGGATTTCCATGGCCAAATGAATGTGCTCAAGGCGGAGATGGATCGTTGGCGCAAAGCTGGCACACAGGTTATGATGCTGGCGAGTGGAGATGAACGTCTGGACCGGATGCGCCGAGTGCTTGAGGATTATGGTATTGATGAGCCGACGATGGCTATCGGCAATCTGCAAAGCGGTTTTGAAATGCCATCTATTCACCTGGCGGTCATTACCGAGGGTGAAATGTTTTCTCAGAAGCAGCGGAAAGCTCGTAAGCAGGGCCGCCATGTGGACAATGCAGAACGAATTAAGAGCTATAGCGAGCTGAAGGTGGGCGACTACGTCGTACACCAAAATCACGGGATCGGGAAGTACATGGGGATCGGCACGCTGGAGGTTGGCGGTATCCATAAGGATTACATGCATGTCCTCTACGCGGGTGGAGATAAGCTGTCAGTGCCGATTGAACAAATTGATCTGATTCAGAAATATGTTGGCTCAGAGGACAAGGAACCCAAGATTTATAAACTGGGTGGCAATGAGTGGACACGGGTTAAAAGTAAGGTGCGCAGCTCGGTTCAGGATATTGCGGATGACTTGATCAAGCTATATGCAGAACGACAGTCGGCACCAGGGTTTGCTTTTGAAAAGGATTCACCGGAGCAACAAGAGTTTGAGGATATGTTCCCGTATGATGAGACACGTGACCAGATTCGGGCCATCGAAGAGATTAAGAAGGACATGGAGCAGAGCCGCCCGATGGATCGTTTGCTATGCGGTGATGTAGGTTACGGCAAAACTGAAGTTGCGATTCGTGCTGCTTTTAAGTCTGCTATTGAAGGCAAACAAGTAGCGGTGCTGGTACCGACGACGATTTTGGCACAGCAACACTATGAGACGTTCCGTGAACGTTTTTCAGGGTATCCGTTCAATATTCAGGTATTGAGCCGTTTCCGCTCGCGCAAAGAGCAGAATGAAACGATTAAAGGGGTCCGGCAAGGCACGGTCGATATTGTCATTGGTACCCATCGTCTGTTGTCGCAGGATCTGGTGTTTAAGGACCTTGGAATGCTGATTGTCGATGAAGAACAGCGATTTGGCGTAACCCACAAGGAAAAGCTGAAGAAGCTGAAAACGAACGTAGATGTGCTGACGTTAACGGCAACACCTATTCCGCGTACGTTGCATATGTCCATGCTGGGTGTACGTGACTTGTCAGTCATTGAGACGCCACCGGAAAACCGTTTTCCAGTGCAAACGTATGTGGTTGAGCATAGCCAGACTCTAGTCCGTGAGGCCATTGAACGCGAGATGGCACGCGGAGGGCAGGTGTACTATCTGTATAATCGTGTGCAGGGCATTCAGGAGATGGCTGCAGAGATCAATGCGCTCGTACCGGAGGCCAAGGTGGGCGTGGGTCACGGACAAATGTCCGAAACCGAACTGGAGAAAACTATTTTGGATTTCCTGGATGGCGAATATGATGTGCTGGTCAGCACCAGCATTATTGAAACCGGCGTGGATATTCCCAATGTGAATACACTCATTGTGCATGATGCCGATAAAATGGGGCTATCCCAGCTTTATCAGCTGCGTGGGCGTGTAGGTCGTTCCAATCGGATTGCCTATGCTTATTTCACGTACCAGCGGGATAAGGTGCTCACGGAAGTGGCGGAGAAGCGCCTTCAGTCGATTAAAGAATTTACGGAGCTGGGCTCCGGCTTCAAGATTGCAATGCGCGATTTGTCCATCCGCGGCGCGGGTAACTTGCTTGGCGCTGAGCAGCATGGATTCATCGCATCCGTCGGCTTTGATCTTTACTCGCAGATGCTGGCTGAGGAAATTAATAAACGTAAAGTCAGCGTACTTGGAGAAGAGGATCAGTCCAATCGGAATTGGAGTACGTCGATTGATTTAGGCGTCGATGCTTACCTGCCGGGTGACTATATTTATGACAGCATCCAGAAAATTGAGATTTATAAAAAGGTTGCAGCGGTCAGTACCTTTGACGAGGCTTCTGAACTGGAGGATGAACTGGTCGACCGATTTGGCGATCTGCCAGAGGCTGTGCGTCATTTGCTAGCCGTGGCTCGCCTCAAGGTATATGGACGCATGTATGGCATCGAGTCCATAGTGCAACGGGATGACAATATCGTGTTGAAATTCCATGAAGGGCGTCAGCAGGCGGTACAGACCGCCAAACTTGCCGAGATTGGCAATCGCTTTGAAAGACGTGTACAATTTGAACAGGGCACATCTATGAGCGCACGCATAAAGGGCAAAGGTCTAAATGATCCACAGTTGCTAGAACTGCTGGAACAATTTTTGAGTGCATTGAAAGAAGCATTCACATTGAAGGAGGAACTGCAAAATGCCACAACTAAATAAAAGAAAACCTTGGAGAATGCTCTCCTTGGGAATGGCAGCGCTGCTAGCTATATCGGTTCTGGCAGCATGTACGAAGCAACCGGATGAGAACAAGGTCAAGGATGAACCGAAGGACAACAGCAAGGTTGTCGTGACCTATAAGGGTGGAACGATTACCGAAAATGAGTTCAACCAAGAAATCAGTATGATGAAATTCCTGTACCCAGAGTATGAGGCTGCGTTAGCTTCGGATCAGGTACGAGAGCAAATTGTAAAGCAGGAAGTGGTGTACAAGCTTCTGGCGGCTAAAGCGGACGACAAAGCCAAGGAGCAGGGTGCCAAAGAAGGGAACGAACAACTGGAGCAGTATAAAAAGTCAGTCGGAGAAGATAAGTTCAAGACATTTCTGAGTGATAAGAAACTGACTGAACAAGGTGTGAAAGATTACTTCACGCGTGTAATGACGGTAATCAACAGCGAAACTAACAAAGTAACAGATGATCAGCTAAAACAGGAATTTGAGAAAAATAAAGATCAATTCACGACAGCAACCGTGCGTCATGTATTGATTAACTTCCAAGATCCTAAAACAAAGAAACAGCGCAAAAAAGAGGATGCCCTCAAGCTGGCGAAAGAAGTGAAGGCGAAGCTGGACGGAGGAGCGGATTTTGCGACGATTGCCAAGAAATATTCAGAAGACCCAGGTTCTGCGTCTAACGGAGGTCTGTATGAGAATGCATCCGTAGCGCAATGGGTACCTGCCTTTAAAGAGGCCGCTGAGACCCAACCGATTAACAAAATCGGTGAGCCGGTGGAAACGGAATACGGATATCACGTGATCAAAGTGGAGTCCCGCAATGAGCCAACGTTTGATAAATTGAAAGACAACGAAAAGGCTGCCCTGAAAAATAAATTGGCCGGGGAAAGTATCCAAAACTTTACCGAAAATGATTTGACGAAACTTGATTTGAAAATCAATCTGCCGAAGGTACCAGCTACGCAAGAGAAAAGCGGTGCAACTTCTGGTGCCGGTAGCACAACTACACCGGGCGCAACAACAAACGGTACGGGCGATGCCAAGGCAGGAACAGCCAAAGATGGAGCTACAAACGAAGGTAAATAACTGAACATGCATAAGGAATTGGGAACAGATGAATACTATGGTCAGATATCACCATAAACACCATGACCGTGACGTTCTTCGTGACCGCTTCTGGGGGAGTGGAAGCGTCTTTCGATACCGTCAGTAGTTTACTAAATTCTTCTTGAGAAAGTGGGGCAACATGTGAAATGAAAGCTACTGGTATAGTTCGCCGTATTGATGACCTTGGGCGGGTAGTTATTCCAAAGGAAATTCGCCGCACCTTGAGAATTCGTGAAGGAGATCCGCTTGAGATTTTTGTGGATCGTGACGGAGAAGTCATTTTGAAAAAGTATTCACCTATTGGTGAACTTGGTGATTTCGCCAAAGAATATGCTGAGTCCCTGTTTGAAAGCACGGGCCATATTACAATGATTACCGATCGGGACACCATTATTACGGTGGCTGGAGGCTCTAAAAAAGAGTTTCTGGACAAGCCAATCGGTAGCATTATCGAAGGTAGTATGGATAATCGCAAAACTGTGCTGGAGACAGCCAGCGGCTCTTATGAGCTAACGCGAGACCACGAAGAAACACTCTCGTCCTTTGTGGCGGCTCCCATTGTTTCCGGTGGTGATCCCATTGGTTCCGTTGTATTGTTGAACAAGGACGAAAATGTAAAAATGTCCGAAATGGAGGTCAAAATGGCTGAAACAGCCGCTGGCTTCCTGGGCAAACAAATGGAACAGTAACATCCCGTTTCACCCCTGTATGACGTACAGAATGGCGAAAGCCGTCCTACGTTGCACAGGGTTTTTTTTCTTTCCGTGAGAAGAGGCGGTATAATAGGACTCGGGTAAGATGCATATTTCAGGTGGGAGTGGAGACGGAGAATGCAGGAAAATCGCGCCGCTTCGCGGCTGCTACGAGGTGCTGTCATTTTGACACTGGCAGCGGTAGCGAGCAAGCTGATCGGCACAGTGCAAAAAATCCCGCTGCAGAATATCGGCGGCGACGGCGTGTTTGGCATTTATAATACGGTTTATCCTTTTTATACGCTGTTCATTACCATTGCAGCTGCTGGATTTCCGGCTGCAATATCCAAATTTGTAGCTGAGTTTGAGGCAGTGGGAAACCGAGCAGCGGGGCAACGTGTTGCTCGGTTATCTTCGCTTGTCTTGGGTGTCTTCGGATTAATCCTGGGCGTGCTGATGTATACGTGTGCGCCGCTCATTGGTCAATGGATCGACAATGCTCACGTCATTCCGTCGGTGAGGGCGGCGGCGTTTGCCTTTTTGTTCGTGCCGGTTATGGCGGGACTGAGAGGATATTTTCAAGGTTTGCAAAATATGCTTCCGACTGCTGTTTCCCAAGTGACGGAGCAGGCGATAAGGGTAAGCGTGATGATTATACTGTTGCTGCTCATGCTGTCACAAGGAGCGGGAGCAGATATGATTGCTGCCGGAGCCGTGTTTGGTTCAGCAGCAGGTGGAGCAGCGGGCTTGGTCGTCATGTTGCTATATTGGCGAAATCACAGGAAGAGGCTTAGAAGGCAAGGGACGGTCATGGCGACAGTGCAAGCACAAGCTGGAGAGCTACACCCAGCGGAAAGCAATGGTGCCTTGTTAAAGGCGATACTGCGTTATGCCCTGCCTGTTTGCCTTGGAGCGCTAGCCGTTCCGTTAATTAGCCTGGTAGACACATTTACTGTACCTCGCTTGTTAAAGCAGGAGGGATTGGACGATACTGCGGTTATGGTGGCCTTTGGCGTGTATAACCGAGGTCTGCCGCTGGTACAGCTAGTCATGATGTTTGCCACCACCCTGTCGGCATTATTCATTCCATCGCTGGCTGAGGCCCGGGTAACCGGCGGTACGGAACTGGCACGTCGCCAGTGCGAGCAATCGCTACGCTGGTTTTGGCTACTGGGACTGGCCGCTGCGACAGGCTTGATCGTGCTGGCTGTGCCCGTCAATGTGATGCTGTATGCGGACGACACCGGCAGCGGGGTCATGCGCTGGATGGCGCTAACCGCCGTAGGCGGCACGCTCAGCATTATCTCGGCTGCGCTGCTGCAAGGGCTTGGCGCAGTTCGCGCGCCGGCTCTGGCGATGCTCGCGGCCGCAGCAGCCAAGGCGCTGCTAAACTGGCTGCTCGTGCCGCAGCTAGGCACGGCTGGAGCCGCCATTGCGGGGGCTGTCGCCTATCTGCTGGCGGCAGTGATCAACATCGTGCTGCTGGCTCGCTTGGTAGGCCTGCGCGCGAGCTGGTCCGCCAGCGTGCTCAAGCCGGCGGCGCTGCTTATCGCCCTGGCTGGTGCGGCCGGGGCAGCGATGTGGGGCACCAGCGCTGTGCTGGGTGCCTTGGGGTGGGCTGCCGAAGGTCGTGCCACGGCAGCCGTGGAGAGCCTGCTGGGTGTAGCCGCAGGCGCCGTTGTGTTCGTGATCGGCCTCGCACGCTTGAGGCTGATCACGGAAGCCGAGCTTGTGGCGGTGCCCAAGCTCGGACGCCCGCTGGCAGCCGTGCTGCGCAGGCTACGTGTACTGGCTTAGCCAGGCATACGGCTTACGGCGTGAATCGGGACAACCATTTTATGAGCCTATACCACTTTGTGGTATAGTAATGCCAAAGCAAAGGAAGCGGAAGCGGGGTTAGGCCGTGTATTTTTTCGAGCATGAGCCTTGTTTCTGCGAAACGGAGGATGGGATATGAGCGTAACATTAACGGTCGTAGGTTTGGGCTCGGGGGATCCGGATCAGCTTACGATAGGGATATTGAACAAAATGCGGGGCGCTTCAGCGCTGTATCTGCGGACCAAGGAGCATCCTGCGGTTCAAGTGCTAAATGAGTTTGAAGTGGCTTTTGAGTCGTTTGACGAGGTATATGAGACAAAAGAGTCTTTCCCAGAGGTATACGAGGAAATTACCAGCCAATTGATTACGACGGCTGCTAAGGCGGCAGACGGAAGCGAAATCGTCTATGCGGTTCCCGGCCACCCTATGGTGGCAGAAGCAGCGGTGCAGTTGCTTAAGGAGCGTTGTCCTGCGCAAGGGATTGAACTGAATATTCTGGGCGGCGAAAGTTTCCTGGATGAAGCTTTTGTGCGTCTTGGTTTTGATCCGATTGAGGGTTTTCAGTTGTTGGACGCAGGTACACTGGATGCCAGCTGGCTCCAGCCTCAGCTGCATACACTGATCGGACAGGTGTATGACACCTTTACGGCTTCTGATGTGAAGCTGTGCCTGATGGAGAGGTATCCTGACGATTATGAGGTATATGTCGGTCACGCCCTTGGGGTAGAAGGGGAGGAAACGGTGCACAAGGTACCGCTGTACGAGCTGGATCGAGTAGAGGGCTACGGGAACCTATCCTTGGTATACATACCTCGCAGTGAAGATGAAGCGCTGAAACGGCGTTCTTTTGACCGTCTACACGAGATTGTCGATATTTTGCGCAGCCCGGAAGGCTGTCCTTGGGATCGTGAACAGACACATCAGTCGATTCGCAAAAATCTGATCGAAGAAACGTATGAAGTCATCGAAACGATAGATGAGGACGACCCTGAGCATATGAAGGAAGAGCTGGGCGATCTGTTGTTGCAAATTTTGCTGCATGCCCAAATGGAAGAGGAAGTCGGAACCTTCAATGTGTATGATGTTATCCAGGGGCTGAATGATAAGCTTATTTTCCGTCATCCACATGTATTTGGTGACAATCAAGCGAATGATGCGGAAGAAGCGCTGCAAAACTGGGAGCAGATGAAGGCTGAGGAAAAACGGCTTAAAGGCACGACGGCGGCATACCCTTCTGTACTGGACGGGGTTCCGCGAGATCTGCCTGCTCTTATGAAATCGTACAAGCTCCAGAAGAAAGCAGCTAAAGTGGGCTTTAACTGGGATAGCATTGAGGGCGTATTCGATAAATTGGACGAAGAAGTGGCTGAGCTGAAGGAAGCGGTTCGTGAAGGGCATGCTGCGGAAGCCCAGTTGCTGGAGTTAGGCGATGTGCTATTTGTTGCCGTGAATGCAGCCCGGTTTATGGGAGTAGACCCGGAAGAGGCATTGTCGGCTACCAATCGCAAATTTGTCGACCGTTTCCAGTATATTGAGCAGAAATTACGCGAGCAGGGGCGTCGTCCCGAAGAAAGCAGCGTAGATGAAATGGAGACTTACTGGCAGGAAGCGAAAAAGCTCCTTGGTAAAGCGTGATTCCACATATTCGCTTTTGGCTGCACAGAACAGTAAAATGAGACATATGCAGGGTTGAAAGAAGGCCCAGTTTGAGAGGACTTGCCAATGGGCAGAGTTTTGTAGTAGGATGTTGGCTTAACTGGGGTCGAATAAAAAAACGCCTGTCATTGCAGGATTTTTACGGACAAGCCAGAATAACTTGTAGTAATTCTGAAAATAACTGTAGCTTATAGTTAAGCGTGTTACAGTGACATTCAGAAGGGCTTCGGCCACAGTTGGACCTCACGTCTGCTCCATCAATGGACATGCAGCGTGATGATTATTTTTTGACATTTGGGAGGCTTTTATCTTATGAACAAGACAGATCTGATCAACAATATTTCCAGCAAAAGCGGTTTGAGCAAACGTGACGTTGAAGCTGTATTGAATGGCGTTCTTGGTGAAATTACAGATGCACTCGCTAGCGGTGACAAAGTGCAACTGATCGGCTTTGGTACTTTCGAAACACGCAAGCGTTCCAGCCGTACAGGCCGCAATCCACAAACCGGTAACACGATTGAAATTCCAGAATCGACCGTTCCTGCTTTTAAAGCCGGTAATAAGCTTAAAGAAGCCGTTAACTAATGCGTCTTGATAAATTCTTGAAAGTCTCGCGGCTGATTAAGCGGCGTACGGTAGCCAAGGACGTCTCCGAACAAGGGAGAGTGCTGGTGAACGGACGCGAAGCCAAGCCGAGCAGTGCGGTCAAAGTAGGCGATGAAATTACCGTCCAGTTTGGCCAGAAGCTGGTGACCGTGCGAGTGGAACGGCTCGCCGACACTACACGCAAGGACGAGGCTGCAAGTATGTACACGTTGGTAAAGGAAGAGCCTATTGCCAGGGACAATGGTTTAAACTGGTAAGCAGACATCTGATTTTCTCACAACTGTACATGAAAGCATTCCTTCATTATTTTATGAAGGAGTGCTTTTTTTCTTTAGATGACGAGTTTTCGTCCATCATATGCTGATTAACAGCAAAAGCGGTTCTAAATCATACGGCCCCCTTCATAAGCTAAGAACAGAAGGAGGGGTACATGCCATGATTGAACAAGGGAAGTCAAAGCACCATGATCTGCGCATGCAAAGCCGCAAGCAACTCGATATTTCAGGCGTCAGCAATGTGGAGAGCTTTGACAGTGAAGAATTTTTGCTTCAGACCGAGCTGGGCCATCTCACCATTCGCGGACAACATTTACATATCAAAAACCTCAGCCTAGAAGAGGGACTGTTGTCCATTGAAGGTCTGATTACTTCCCTCGTCTACCTGGAGCCCGGGGCCCCGGCTAAAAACGGAAAAAGCCTATTCGGCAAGATCTTCAAATGAACCCTTACACGCAATGGCTGACGTTAACGTGGATGCTGGTGTCGGGCATAGCCATGGGAGTGGTGTTTGACAGCTACCGGGTGCTGTCCATCCGCTTTCATTTTGCCCGCTGGAGCGTTCATATATTGGACGTGCTGTACTGGGTGGCCTCGGCTTTGTTTATTTTCCGTGTGCTATACGCGAGTAATCGCGGTGAGCTGCGGTTTTATGTCTTTTTAGGACTACTTTTGGGGGTTTGGCTCTATTTTTGGGCCTTTAGTGTTACAACCCAACGTTTTGTGGTAATGTTATTAGAGATAGTTCGCAGACTGACGTTGATCGTGAACAGCATACTGCGCATCCTGATTGTTCTTCCGGTGTTAGCGCTGTATCGGCTGTTACGCAAGCTAGTCGGATGGACATGGGCACTTATTGTGTTCCTGGGAAGGATGCTGATATACATCCTGATGCCGGTTTGGAAGCCGATCCTATGGCTGATCGGTCCACTTAAAGCGCGCTGGAGGACTCCAGAGTCGCTCGTAAAGCTGGGTATCAGACTGAAAAACACAGCGAAAAGATGGTTTGGAAGGAGGTAGTATCATGCGTAATTCGTCTGTAGATCGCCATTCATCTTCTACGTCCAAGTCCAACGCGGGCGGGCGCAGGCGAATCATGATTTGGTTGCTATCGCTTGCCGCCTTTGGTAGTTGGGCAATTTTTACCTTTTTTTCTCAAGGCATGATTATGGCCGATCGAAATGAACAGCTCATCCAGAAGGAAAAGCAGAAGCAAGCTGCTACACAAACGGAACAACAGCTTCAAACCGAAGTGAATCGTCTCAAGGACCCTGAGTACATTGGCGAGATTGCCAGAAGCAAGTACGGTCTTTACAAACCGGAAGAGACGCCAATCATCGGAGATCAGAAATAGGAACATTATCGGGCCAATGCTTAGTTGACCTTGGTTCCGCCATTTTGTATAATCAAATCACCACAGCGGGATTTTTTTGCAAAAAAATCGGTTGTATATTTTAAGGGAGGATCATTTTATTCTATGGCAATTGAAGTGGGCACCAAGTTAGAGGGCAAAGTGACAGGCATCACGCATTTTGGAGCATTTGTGGATTTGTCTGGAGGTGTCACGGGTCTCGTTCACATCTCGGAAATCGCCGATAACTATGTTAAGGATGTTAACGACCACCTGAAGATTAATGATGTCGTGACGGTGAAAGTCATTAATGTTGACAAAGATGGCAAAATCGGACTTTCCATTAAGCAAACGATTGACAAGCCGGCAAGTGAAGCCCGTCCCCCAAGAGCTCCAAGACCGGAGCGTACGGGAGGACCAGGCGGAGGCGACCGTTTCGGCGGTGGAGGTTCAGGTCCAAGTCAAGGACGCGGTGGTGGTGGCGGTGGTTTCAACCGCGATCGTGGAGGCCGTTCTTTCAAGCCTGCACCGGGTAAACCTTCATTTGAGGATAAAATGTCACGCTTCCTGAAAGATAGTGAGGAACGCATTTCGTCGCTGAAAAAGAACACCGAAGGTAAACGCGGAGGACGCGGCGCGAAGCGTGTTTAATTCACTTTGACAACCGTATCAACCATACACGGAAAACCGTACAGTCGAAAGACTGCTACGGTTTTTTTGCGTTCTACCGACAATAGATGCGACACGCAATGGCTGTGGGCGATAAATCCGGTTATCGTTATACATGTATTTTATGAGATTCGCAATTTTGATGAAGACGAGGAAGCATTCGTGCTGGAAAGCGAATGTTTTTTTTGTCGTGAGGACATAATCGTCCGACAAACTCCAACGGTTTTCCGTCTATCTTCTGTGCAAATCGCTAGTCTTGGTCATAGTGATGGACGACATAGAGAGGTCAAGCAAGGAGTTAAGAGACGCAACTTCCATCTGCTTCCATACGGGCGTAGCTTGATGTTCAAGGTGATGCTCTGTCCTTTCGCGCAGAACGTTTTTTTGTCGGAAATTTCTTGGAATAAGACGTGAGGTTCTGACAAACTTTCTCAATCATTCCGGTTTAAGATGGGAACATCAAATTGATGAATGGGGTGCCTGACGCATGATGGAGAAATGGAACGTGGTACATTTTCCGGGGTTAAAATCTAGAAAGTCCAAATCCAAAGAGCGTACGGAAGGTTGGTCTTCCAGACTCAGAAAACGGCTGGATTCACATAAAGTGGTGCAATGGGTAACAGCGCAAAGATGGATGCTGCTATTGTCGGCTATGGGAGTTCTACTGGGACGCGCCACTATTTTGGACGAGCTTTCTCCTTTTGCCCTCGCTTATTTTGCGGTCATAACGTTCCTTCGGCGTGACCTGATGCTGCCTGTAGCTGTATCCGTTGTGTTAGGCAGCCTGTTAGCTCCTTACCCATCGTTATTTATGATTGGTGGTGAGCTACTGGTATTTTATTTCCTGTATCGCGGGTTACGAACCTTCGATCGTCTGGAACTATCCTATGCTCCGCTTATGGTTTTCTTGTCTGTGTTTATGGTCAATTTATTTAACGCCGTGATGGCTCCAACTTTCACATGGTATGAACTTATCATTGTGGGAACGGATGCGGTTCTCAGCTTTATGCTTACGCTGGTATTTACACAGGCCATACCGTTGTTTACGTACCGCAAGAAGACAAGCCAGCTCAAAAATGAGGAAATTTTATGTCTTATTATATTATTAGCCTCTGTGATGACGGGAGCAGTAGGATGGACTGTTCATTCATTGTCTGTCGATCATGTATTGTCGCGATATTTGGTCTTGGTGTTTGCTTTGGTGGGAGGTGCTTCGCTGGGTGCATCGGTCGGTGTAATTACCGGTTTAATTTTAAGCTTGGCCAATATGTCTGCAATTGTGCAGATGAGTTTACTCGCTTTTGCAGGTTTGCTGGCAGGGATGCTGCGTGAAGGGAAAAAAGGTGCTGTTGCGCTTGGGATGCTGCTAGGCTCCTCCATTCTGACGATCTATTTGGATGGGACCGGGGACGTGCTGACGTCAACCTGGGAGAGCTGTGCGGCGATTCTATTATTTTTAATGACCCCAAAAAGTTTCTTTAAAGCGGTTTCTACCTATGTTCCCGGTACGCAGGACCATGCTAAATCTCAGCATGAATATGCCAAAAGGGTTCGCGATCTCACCGCAGAGCGGGTAACGAAGTTTTCCCGTGTATTCAGTCAGTTATCCCGCAGCTTTCACCAGATATCTGCGAGTGAGAGTACGAAGTCGGACGGAGAAATCGAACATTTTATGAATGCGGTGGCCGAAGGGACATGTGCCTCCTGCTTCAAGTGTGAGCAGTGCTGGGACGGCAAGTTTATGCAAACCCATCAGTATATGACGGAAATGATGAGCGCCATTGAGGATAACCCGGATTTGGAGCCGGAGCAGATACCCCCGCAATGGAGCAAGGCATGTGCTAAAACGGGCGCTGTCCTGCAAGTGATGAAGCAGCAGTATAGCCTCTACCAACATAATATGCAATGGAAGCGCCAAGTATACGATAGTCGTCAGCTTGTTGCTGACCAGCTATCGGGTGTATCACAAATTATGGAGGATTTAGCGCGAGAAATTCAGCGGGAAGGGCAGACCATGCATCGGCAGGAGGAGCAAATACGAGAGGCTCTTGATAGACTGGGATTGTCCATCCAATCTATTGAGATTATTAACCTGGATGCAGGTCAGGTAGAAATAGAGATTGTCCATGCCTATACAAGGGGATTTGATGAATGTCGGAAAATCATTGCTCCACTGCTGTCGGACATACTGGACGAGCATATAGCTGTGATGCGCGAAACGGAGGCAGATCGCCGCCAAGGCTTGGCTACAGTCATGTTCGGCTCTGCTAAAACGTATGAGATTGCTACAGGGGTAGCTAGTGCGGCCAAAGGAGGTGATTTTTTCTCAGGAGACAGCTACAGCATGATGGAGCTAGGGAACGGGACTTTTGCAGTCTCCTTAAGCGATGGCATGGGAAACGGAGAGCGCGCGCAGCAAGAGAGCAGTGCAGCACTTAACATTTTGGAGGAATTACTGCAATCGGGTATGGACGAAAAATTGGCGATCAAGTCGGTTAACTCTGTCCTGATGCTGCGATCACCTGAGGAAATGTATGCTACGGTCGATATGGCGCTGATTGATCAGTATACGGCCCAGACAACCTTTATGAAAATTGGGTCTACGCCAAGCTTTATTAAAAGAGGAGAGGAGGTCATTCCCGTATCTGCCAGCAATTTGCCGATTGGCATTATACAGGATATTGAAATTGATTTGGTATCCCTGCAGCTCCAGCCGGGTGATATTCTCATTATGATTACAGACGGTATATACGACTCACCGGGTTATGCGGTTAATAAGGAAATATGGATGAAACGCATGATTCAGGAAATTGAAAGCGAAGATCCTCAGCAGTTGGCCGACTGTTTACTAGAAAGGGTTATTCGATACCAACAAAATCAAATCTATGACGATATGACAGTAGTCGTTAGTAAAATAGATCACTTCCGCCCAGAATGGGCAACTCTCCATGTACCTGGCATGAGGTGGTTGGAACGTCCACGGACGGTGAGCTAATCCGACATTGCCCGGGAAATTCCTTATTCGTTTTTTAAAAATCCGCATCCTTCGTTTGAATCGTTCCGGATTAGGCAAAGATAGAATCTATCGGAATAGATTAAGAGGAAGCGGAGGTCAAAAAACGATGAAGCAAATTTTGATCATTACAGACGGGTGCTCAAATGTAGGTGTTAGTCCAGTCATGGCGGCTGCCCAAGCTCTACGGGAAGGTATTACAGTGAATGTCGCCGGAGTCATAGATTATGGAACTATTGGCGAGCTTGGCAGCGCGGAGATTCAAGAAATTGCTAAAGCAGGGGGAGGGTTTAGCCAAATCGTTGGGACGAAGCAGTTGGCACAGACCATGCAGATGATGACGCGCAAAACGGTGGTTCAAACCATTCAGCAGGCGGTTAATAGAGAGTTAACGCACATTTTGGGCGAGGGTGGCGCCAAACATATCGGTGAACTTCCTCCGGCAAAACGAGCCCAAGTAGTTGAGGTGATGGACGAGCTGACAGAAACAAGCACCCTGGAGATTGCCTTGCTCATTGATGCAAGTGCGAGCATGAAGCCCAAGCTGCCTGCTGTAGAGGACAGCATTCGCGATTTGCTGCTCAGCTTGCAGTCGAGAAGCGGACACAGCCGTCTATCGGTATTTCATTTTCCGGGCGGCAAAATGGGAGAAGACGCAGTCATGGATATCGGTTGGACCTCTGAGCTTAACCAGATCAAATCGATATTTGGACGCTTGCGGATGAAAGGGGCGACGCCGACAGGTCCTGCCATTTTACAAGTGATTGATTATTACCGATATGTTACACTAGGGGAACAGAAAGATCTGGAAGAATCCTATGGCAAAGGAGAAGGGATGCTCGGTGACTACGTCGTCTGATCCCGTTCTTGCACCCGGAACGGTCATCAAGGGCAAGTGGAAGCGGAGCAGCTATGTCATCCAGCGCTTGCTGGGCCGGGGAGCGAACGGAACTGTATATTTGGTAAAAGAAGCACAGGCCGATCGGCAATTTGCTCTGAAAATGGGGAAGAACACGCTTGATCTGCAATCGGAGATTAATGTGCTGACCACATTGCAGTCTCAGGGCACTCAGGCCGCCCTCCAGCGAAATGGAAATCCTTCCTTTTTGTTTGAGGTGGATGATGTAGTGTTACGCAGCGGAGAGATACCCTTTTATGTTATGCGGTACGTTAAGGGTGATCCACTTCATCGCTTTGTGGCAGCCAAAGGGCCGGAATGGTATGGCGTGGCTGGAACCGGTATACTGAATCGTCTGGCGGATCTCCATCAGGCAGGGTGGGTGTTTGGCGACCTGAAGCCGCAGAATATTTTGGTCAATGCCTATGGAGAGGCTGAATTAATTGACTACGGTGGGGTGTCTCTTGCTGGCCGGAGTGTTAAACAATTTACAGAATGGTATGACAGGGGATTTTGGAATGCTGGCAGCCGAAATGCCGATTCCCAGTATGACCTGTTTGCCTTCGCTCTTCTAACGATTCATATATTGGAGAGCGAATCGTTAAAGGCGGCTGCCAGCAGGCTGCCACAGTTGCGTAATACGGCAGAATTGACGGTCATCATTCGCCGCAGCCGTGTATTACGCCCCTATGCCGAATGGCTACTGGGTGCAGTGCGTGGAGAATATTCCGATACTCGTGCAGCGGCCCGATCTTGGTCACGTTTGGCTTCCGCACATGTCAGGCAATCGTCGGTCAAAAGAGGGAATCCACGCTGGCTGGGATATGCTTTCACGGTATCGCTTTTGCTGCTTGCCGGAGCGCTCTGGATTGCGTTAAGGTAGCAGCATGACTTACATAAGATAACAGATGATCATCATTTTTACGGTCGGAAGAAAAGAGGGTCGGGAATGGGAACAACAAAACCGACCGGTGTTGTACAGGAAGTGCTCGCCTTGGCGCGAGATCATTCACTGTGGAGCCCCGGAGACTGCATTGTGGTTGCTGTATCCGGTGGGCCGGATTCGGTGGCCCTTTTGCACATTTTACATGAAATATCCGTTATACATATGCCTTTACAACTCGTCTGCGCTCACGTTCATCATGGATTCAGACCAGAGGAATCGGATGCGGAGGCTGAAGTGGTACGCAATATTGCCCGAAAGCTTGAACTTCCATTTGAAATGACTCGGGTCGATGTACCCGCTTATATGAAGGAGAGTGGTAAGGGACCACAGGAAGCAGCACGCGAGCTGCGCTACAGCTTTTTACATGATATGGCTACAAAGTGGGAAGCACAGCATATTGCAATGGCTCACCATGGCGACGATCAAGCCGAAACGGTTCTCTTGCACTTGCTGCGTGGTAGCGGCCCAGCAGGTTTGGCGGGTATGCGTTTGGCACGCAATGAAAAAAATGTGCAACTCATTCGCCCGCTGCTACGTATGTACAAGGCTGACCTGATTGAGTTTTGTAACTTGTATGGTCTTTCCTACGTGATAGACAGCACTAATTTATCGTCCAAATACCGCCGTAACGCCATCCGCATGGATGTGCTTCCTTTTTTGGGGCAATATAATGAGCGACTGACACCATCTCTGAACCGGCTGGCCGAAACGATGGCTGACGAAAATGACTTTATGGAGGCATCTACGCTGTCAGTATACGAGAAAATGGTGAGCTTGGATAATGGCAGGTACATGTTTCCCATCGCTTCATACCGTAAGCTACCCGTTGCTTTACAACGGAGGTTGATTAAACTAATATTAAATTATCTGCCTTCGGACAGTGAAAATTTTGATTTTCGTAAAATTGAGACCGTTCGACTAAGACTTCTCCAAGAGGCATCGTCTACATGGAGTTTGGATTTGGGAGGCGGTGCGGTTGGAGTCCGCGAATATGACCAAGCGGTTTTGTTTGACCGTACGCAAGTCGTTATGGGCGAATGGTGCTATGGACTAAGTGTATTGCCTATTTCCGGTGAGCTAGAGTTGCCTGAGGCAGGTGGTATACTTCGGTGGCGAAGGGCTTCCTATTTGGATGGGGATCATCCGGCCAATAAGGAGGAAGCGTGGTTCGACGCAGATCAATTGAGTCTGCCTTTGACTGTACGCTCGCGATTACCTGGAGATACCATGTATGTAATGGGATTAAACGGAAGAAAAAAGGTTAAAGATATTTTTATTAATGAAAAAATACCTCCTTCAATGCGTTCCGTTATTCCCATCGTCTGCGACCACTCTGGAGCTATTCTCTGGATTCCGGGCGTACGACGTTCTGTACATGCCGCGGTGCAAGAGCACACGTCTTCGGTTATATATATGTCATGGCAAAGACGAGAGAGTCCGGGGCACCGGTAATTGCACAGGAACGGCTTTCATAGTATAAACTTAGGAGGTTTACACCGTTGCAAAATGATATTCAGGAAATATTGATCAGCGAAGAAGAAATTCAGAGTAAAATTGAGGAATTGGGTGCACAGCTCAGCGTAAAATATGAAGGGAAAAATCCATTGGTGATTTGCGTACTGAAAGGTGCGTTTATCTTTATGGCTGATTTGGTTAAATCCATTACAGTGCCATTGGAGCTTGATTTCATGGCTGTATCAAGTTATGGAGCGTCCACAAAATCCTCAGGTATCATCAAAATCATTAAGGATTTGGACGCATCTGTGGAAGGACGCGACGTTCTGATTGTCGAAGATATTATCGACAGCGGCCTGACGCTGACACATTTGATTGAACTGCTCAAGAATCGTAATGCCAATTCGGTATGTGTCGTAACCTTGTTCGACAAGCCTGCACGCCGGACGGTTAATCTTGAAGCAGATTATACTGGATTTACGCTTCCAGATGCGTTTGTTGTCGGCTATGGTCTGGACTATGCCGAGCACTACCGGAACCTCCCATACATAGGGATTTTGAAGCCGGAAATCTATACCAGCTAATCTCAGCCTCCAGTCCTAGGACTAAATAAGGCCCTTTGTTGAGAAGGACTTACAGGCTATGGTAAAATAACTTAAGTGTCTCGAGAGGAGGTAGGGGATGAATCGGTTCATCCGGAATTCTGGTTTTTATTTGATTCTTTTTTTAGTTGTGGTGGGTATCGTTCAGTTTGTTAGTAACAGTAACGAAGCCTCCGATCTCCCTAGATATGACCAATTACGGCAAGAGGTTAAAGCTAATAACATCTCTAAAGTAACGGTCCAATTTGACGGTTACGCCTATCTTGTAACCGGTGCATATAAGAAGCAGCCGGCTAATGCTAAATCGACCAATTTTTCCGTATATGTTCCACCAACGGATCAAGCACTAAGTGAACTGGTAAATGCCAGCGAAACGAACGGGTTTGAATATGTACAGAAGAAAATGGAAGGCGAAAGCATCTGGCTGACGTTTTTGACTTCTATCATTCCTTTGGTGATCATGTTCCTGTTGTTCTTCTTCCTGTTTAATCAGGCACAGGGCGGTGGCGGCAAAGTTATGAACTTCGGCAAGAGCAAAGCCCGTCTGTATAACGAAGAGAAGAAGAAGGTTACGTTCGAGGACGTGGCAGGGGCTGACGAAGAGAAGCAGGAGCTTGTCGAAGTCGTAGAATTCTTGAAGGACCCACGCAAGTTTGCAGCTGTGGGCGCTCGTATTCCGAAAGGTGTTCTGTTAGTGGGCCCTCCAGGTACGGGTAAAACACTCTTGGCAAGAGCTGTTGCAGGCGAGGCTGGAGTACCGTTTTTCAGTATCTCAGGTTCTGATTTTGTAGAAATGTTCGTCGGGGTCGGTGCTTCCCGTGTTCGTGATTTGTTCGAGAACGCTAAGAAGAACGCACCTTGTATCATTTTCATTGATGAGATTGATGCCGTTGGACGTCAACGTGGCGCTGGATTGGGTGGCGGACATGATGAACGTGAGCAGACGCTCAACCAATTGCTCGTAGAGATGGATGGATTCGGCGCAAACGAAGGTATTATCATCGTAGCTGCTACAAACCGTCCGGATATTCTCGACCCGGCGTTGCTTCGTCCAGGACGTTTTGACCGTCAAATTACGGTTGACCGTCCAGATGTTAAAGGCCGTGAAGCAGTATTGTATGTACATGCTCGCAACAAGCCGTTAACGAAGGATGTTAAATTGGACGTAATTGCGAAACGTACAACAGGCTTTACAGGCGCTGATCTCGAAAATCTGTTGAACGAAGCTGCCTTGTTGGCGGCTCGTCGTAACCGCAGGGATATTTCGATGCGAGAAGTAGATGAAGCAATCGACCGTGTTATCGTAGGTACAGAAAAACGCAGCCGCGTAATCAGTGACCGCGAGAAACGAATTGTTGCTTATCATGAAGCAGGCCATACGATTATTGGTTTCTTCTTGGAAAATGCCGACATGGTTCACAAGGTAACGATTATTCCACGTGGACGTGCAGGCGGATATGTCATCATGCTTCCGAAGGAAGACCGCATGCTGACAACTAAGCAGGAATTGCTGGACAAAATCACTGGATTGTTGGGTGGACGCGTATCCGAGGAACTGTTCATTGGTGAGATCGGAACAGGAGCCTATAGCGACTTCCAACAAGCAACAAGCATCGCACGTAGCATGATCGTAGAATATGGTATGAGTGAGAAACTTGGTCCGATGCAGTTCGGTACTTCACAAGGCCAAGTATTCCTTGGACGCGATATCGGTCATGAGCAGAACTACAGTGATCAGATCGCTTATCAGATTGACCAGGAGATGAATCGTTTCATCACTGAATCTTATGAGCGTGCTAGAGAACTCCTGACCAAGTATTCCAAAGAGGTTCATTTGATTGCTCAAACCTTGCTGGTAGAAGAAACCTTGGAACTTGAACAAATCAAACGTTTGATTGAGACAGGTTCTTTGGATGGTGGCACGACTGAGGGAGAAGGAACACCGGAAAACGGTGAGCCTGTGATCGACAACATTGGAGACGTCCGTGTACGTATTCAAGGTAAGGATGAAGAGCCTAAGAATACAACAGATCAACCGAATGATATCCCTAATCTGCAAAAGCCAGAGGATGATAACAATTCGGGCAACTCCGGTGGTACTCCACCGACAACAACCTAATCATTCAATGGATAGTTGAATAAGCTTATATGCAAGCTCCGGGGAACCAGGTATTATTGGTTTTCCGGAGCTTTTTAAATGGAAGATTATTGCTAACGTGATTTGACAGACACCGGAACGTTGTGTACATTTATTGTTAAATAAACGGCTGTCGTCTTCTTAGCTTATAAAAGCCAACAGCTGCTGCAATCGACTTTCTATTATTTTGAACATATACGTGAGCGCATACTGTAGAACCTATGGTGTGCGCTATTCTTCTGTGAAATCAGGTGAAGGCATGATTCCAAGATATCTAGTTGATTTTGATGTAGCGGAATTGACCCGATTGGAAGCCGACGTGTTAATTATCGGCTCGGGCATTGCGGGCTTATATACAGCCATTAAGGCTGCAGAGAATCGGAAAGTGTTGCTGATCACCAAGAAGACTTTGATGGAAAGCAACACACGTTATGCTCAAGGCGGCATTGCTGCTGTCACATCGGATGAGGATACACCTGCTTATCATATGCAGGACACCCTGATTGCTGGTGCAGGTTTGTGCGAACCAGAGGCGGTCAGAACGCTTGTCCATGAAGGTCCAGTTGGTATTCAAGAGTTAATACGTATGGGAACGGCTTTTGATCGTGTGGATGGTGAACTAGCATTGACACGGGAAGGAGCGCATAGCCATCGGCGTATTTTGCATGCGAATGGAGACGCTACGGGTTATGAAATTGTTCGTGCGTTGTCAAAGCAGGTTGCTGCTCATCCCGGTATCGAAGTGTGGGAAGAGTGCATGGTCATCGACCTGCTGACTGAGCATGGTGAGTGTATTGGGGCCCTCGTCCAAAAGCCAGGTGGGGAAAGGTCGTATATCACTGCTAATGCAACGATTTTGTGCTCAGGAGGTAGCGGGCAATTATACCGTTATACGACTAACCCGGATATTGCAACCGGGGATGGTATTGCTATGGCGTATCGTGCTGGGGCGATTGTCCGGGATATGGAATTCATACAGTTTCATCCTACGGCGTTGTGCCATCCGGGCGCTCCAAGGTTTCTAATTTCCGAAGCTGTACGGGGAGAAGGAGCCGTGTTACGCAATATTCACGGAGAACACTTCATGGACAAGTATGATTCACGGCAGGAGCTTGCACCCAGAGATATCGTAGCTCGTGCTATCATTCATGAGATGGAACGCACCCAAGCTGCGTTTGTATACTTGGATATTACGCATGAGCCGCCTGAGCGGGTGAAGCGACGTTTTCCAACCATTTATCGGACATGTCTGTCATTTGGTTTGGATATGACGACAGACTGGATTCCCATTGCGCCTGCTGCCCATTATATGATGGGTGGTGTTCAGACCAATTTACACGGGGAAAGCTCCATTGCGCGTTTATTCGCTTGCGGGGAGACCTCTTCTACAGGTGTTCACGGAGCTAATCGTCTTGCGAGCAATTCATTATCTGAAGCTATTGTATTCGCCAGCAGGATTATTGAGCGACTGCATTCATTGCCACCGCTGGTCGGCCATACGTTGATATCTTATAGCGATAACCGCACAGAGTTCCCGGCTTCATCCGTCACGGAGCAACGGCATAAGCTGCAAGAAGCAATGGTTCGTTATGCTGGAGTTCGTCGGCACGGCGAGGGGCTGCAAGCAGCATTAGATGAGCTGCAAGGGCAATTGCCTATTTTCGAGGCTGTGATCGCTAGCCGGGAAGAGATCGAATTTGCCAATTTGCTCACATGTGCTTTATTAGTAACAGATGGTGCGTTACTGCGTGAGGAGAGCCGGGGAGCGCATTATCGCGAGGATTTTCCTGAGACAGATGATAGCGCCTGGCGAAAGCATGTTCAGCAGCGACGTGATCAAGGGATAACGGAGGAGTACGTTCATGACATCTAACAGCGAGCTTTATGGAGAGTTTAGTGGATATCAGGAGGAACTGACGGCACAAATTCGCAGCTGGCTGCGAGAAGATACGGGCTCTGGCGATGTGACCACGCGCTGGACGATTGAGCAGGGCCACCAATCCAAGGCTGTCATTCATGCCAAGGAGAGCGGCGTAGTTGCGGGTTTACCCGTGGCTGCCCTTGTATTTCAGGTAGTGGACCCTTCCTTGTCGTTCACTCCGCTGGTGACCGATGGACAGTGGATTGAAAAGGGAAGCGTTTTGGCTGAAGTAAATGGAAGTACCCATGCGATTCTGACTGGAGAGCGACTGGCGTTAAATTTGCTCCAACGAATGTCTGGCATTGCCACGCGGACTCGAGCTTTTATAGATCAATTGCATGGTTTGTCCACCCGCTTGGTGGATACACGCAAAACAACACCGGGACATCGGCTGCTGGAGAAGTATGCTGTTCGTGTAGGCGGTGGCTCGAATCATCGCTTTGGCCTGTACGATGCTGTTATGATTAAGGATAATCATATTAAGGGCGCAGGTGGGATTGAACAAGCTGTGAGTCGAGCGCGCGCTAATATACCGCATACGATGACGATTGAAGTTGAGACGGAAAACATGAAACAAGTGCAGGAAGCCCTGGAAGCTGGGGCGGATATCATTATGCTGGATAACATGTCTGCCTCAGATATGAAGGAAGCCGTTCGGTTCATTCGGGAACGGGCACCACATGTCAAAACAGAAGCCTCGGGCAATGTATCGCTGGATACAGTGCGTGAGATGGCTGAGAGTGGCGTAGATGTGATTTCTGTAGGGAGGCTGACATACTCTTTTCATAGTCTGGATATCAGCCTTGACCTTAACGCAAAGAAAGATAGGTGACACCCATTGATTCTAGTAGTGGATGTAGGTAATACCAATATTGTTCTGGGGATGTACGAAGGGCGGGAGCTGTTGCACCATTACCGGATCAGTACCTCCAGACAGGCAACCGCAGATGAATACGGCGTACTCATACATAATCTTTTTAGTATGGGTGGCGTATTAAAGGATGACATCCATGGAGTTATTATTTCCTCTGTCGTTCCGCCATTGGTCCGTGTATTAGAAGAAATGTGCGATAAATACATAGGCAAAACGCCGTTAATCGTCGGACCGGGAATCAAGACCGGTCTTAACCTGCGTTATGAGAATCCGCGTGAAGTAGGTGCGGATCGGATCGTGAACGCTGTTGCAGCTGTCGAACGGTTTGGCGGGCCGCTGGTTGTGGTGGATTTTGGAACCGCGACGACGTTTGATTGTATTGACGATAAGGGAAACTACCTGGGTGGTGTAATTGTACCGGGTATCGGGATTTCGACAGAGGCACTGTATCAACGGGCTTCCAAGCTGCCCCGCATCGAGTTGGAGAAACCCAAAAAGGTTATTGGTCGTAATACGGTTCATGCCATGCAAGCTGGGATTATCTTCGGCTATGCTGGGCAAGTGGATGGCATTGTGAGGCGCATTAAGGAAGAAATGCAGGCGGAGCCTACGGTTATTGCTACCGGAGGTCTTGCAGAGCTAATCGCATCAGAGACAGAGAGCATTCAGAAAGTGTTGCCGATGTTGACGCTTGAAGGATTACGTATCATTTACCAACGTAACGCTGAATAAAAAAAGTGGATATAAGCTGCCGCTGCGTCCAACCGATGATCTTATCGGTTTGGATTAGCGGCGTTTTTCGTCTATACTGAAATATGTTACGTTTTTGAACAATTCGCGTGATCTGTCGATGCAGGTTGTTTATATAGTAGGAAATTATGCTTTAATGATGAGCAATACTAACGAAAATAAGCAGCATAGCTGTCCTGGAGAATAGGGGAGGATATCAATATGGAAAATAAGCAGGATCGACTTATTCGTGGCACAGCCATGGATGGGAGGGTTAGAGCTTTTGCTGTTCGGACAACTCAATTGGTAGAGGAATTGCGGAGAAGACATGATACGTATCCAACGGCTACCGCTGCTTTAGGGCGAACCCTCACAGCAGGAGCTATTATGGGTTCTATGCTAAAAGGCAAAGAGCGATTGACCATTCAAGTTAAAGGTGATGGACCGATTGGGCAAATCGTCGTTGATGCCAATGCTGTAGGGGAAGTACGAGGTTATGTTACTGAACCACATGTGCATTTGCCGAGCAATAGTATGGGCAAACTGGATGTAGCGGGTGCTGTAGGTACAGAGGGGTTCATTCATATCATCAAGGATTTGGGGTTAAAAGAACCGTATCGCGGCAGTACTCCGATTATTTCCGGTGAACTGGGTGAGGACTTTACCTATTATTTTGCCAAATCGGAGCAGACCCCGTCAGCGGTGGGCTTGGGTGTGCTGGTAGATACTGATAACTCGGTTATTGTGGCCGGTGGATTTATTATTCAATTGCTTCCAGGCTTGAATGATGATGAGATAACTGCGATCGAAAATGCAGTCAGCTCCATTCCGCCCGTTACCGCTTTGCTGGATCAAGGGTTGGAACTTGATGAAATGCTGCGCTGGATGTTGCCGGACGTTCGGATTCTCGATGAATTGGATATCCATTTTCAATGTGAGTGTTCACGTGAGCGCGTGGAAAAAACATTGATCAGTTTGGGAGAAAGCGAATTAGAGCAGTTAATTGAGGAAGAAGGACAGGCTGAGGTCGTATGTCACTTTTGTAATGAGGCTTATCAGTTTAATAAAGATGAGCTGCAAAATCTGTTAGATCAAGCCAAAGCCTAACCGGATGGGCGGTGCAAGCGATGACTACACGGGAAAAGGGATTATGGACAGCTGTCATTATTCTGACCGTTAGCGTCGCCGCCTTGGGTGGTCTTATCATGCTTCGGGGGCTGTCAAAGCCGGGTGATGTAAGCAAGGATGACGGCGATCATACTGTGGCGGAGATGGGTCAGGAAGGCATATCGGAGGAACAGTGGGTAGCGGAACTGAAAAAGCGATATGGAACCAATACGCTGTTGCAAATGTTGAATCGTAAAGCCGTGCAGGCTGAAACCAAGCGTCTCGGTATCAAGATCACCCAAGAGGATTTACAGCAGGTGCTGGAGCAGGATAGTAAAGGGTATGAATCAGATCATACCTACTTTGATGAAATGCAGCGACAGTTTGGCTTAGATCCGGTTGACTTGCGGAATGAAGCGGAATACCGGATTGGTTTGGAGAAAATAGCTACGCAGGGTATTCAAGTTCAGGAAGCTGAGATTGACGAGTATTGGGAGCAGCATCCCGAGGAATTTGCCGTCGGTAAGCAGATCCAATTGGCAGCTCTTTATGTGGATAATGCGGAGGAAGCAGAAGCGTTGCTAGACCGGGTTAAGCAGGGGGAGAGCTTCGATGTGCTGATTCAAGAGCATTCAGGTAAGCCTTTCGACAAAGATAGCAGTGGACAGATGGGATGGGTGGATGAATATGATCCATTGCAACCGGAGGCGATTATGAAGGCGGCGAGAGAGCTAAGCTCTGGGGATGTTGCGGGTCCAATCTCTGTTAACGATGGCTATGCTGTCATTTATGTACAGGATGTCCGGTTGAAGAATTCTCCGGATAAGCAGCAGATCCGGCAGCAAATTCGTCGATCTCTTGCGCTTGCACAAGCCGCTCCTTTGGAAGAGGTTGAGAAGAGTCTGCGTGATAAGTATGGAGCGCGTATTTTATCTGGAAAGAATGCATCCTCCGCTTCTCTGTAACGTAGTGAAAGAACATTGGTTTGAAGGAAGCGCGATGCTGATAACGCGGGTTGACAGCATCGCAGCTTACTCACTCGTATTGACATTGGAATTGAAGATTGTTATGATTAGCGTATAAAACCCACTATTTTTATCGGAAATTAAATGAACGGTACAAAATTAAAGTGATTGACTAAGATTGATCTACAATATGATTTCGCATTTTTTAATATATCATCTACAGTCAGGGAGGAATTATCATGGCTAAAGTTGTTAATAACATCACCGAACTTATCGGGGAAACCCCCCTCGTTCGCCTCAACCGGATCGTACCGGAAGATAGCGCTGAAATCTATTTGAAACTGGAATATCAGAACCCAGGCTCCAGTGTAAAAGACCGTATTGCGATTAGTATGGTAGAAGAAGCTGAACGTGAAGGTCTGCTTAAGCCAGGCGGTACCATTATTGAAGCAACTAGCGGTAATACAGGAATCGGCTTGGCTATGGTTGCTGCTGCGAAGGGCTATAAGGCAGTCATCGTTATGCCAGAAACGATGAGCATAGAGCGTCGTAATTTGTTGCGCGCTTATGGAGCCGAACTTGTGTTAACACCAGGATCAGAAGGCATGAACGGGTCCGTTAAGAAAATGGAAGAATTGCTGAGTGAAAATCCGGATTATTTTGCTGCTGAGCAGTTCAAGAACAAAGCTAATATCAAAATTCACCGTGAAACGACCGGTCCTGAGATTGTGGAAGCCATTCATTCCATTGGCGGAACTCTGGACGCTTTTATAGCGGGAATAGGTACTGGCGGAACCATTTCTGGAGCCGGTGAAGTGCTTAAGAAAGAATTCCCTGATATTAAAGTTGTGGCCGTAGAACCTGCCTCTTCCCCGCTGTTAGCAGGCGGTAAGCCAGGACCCCACAAGATCCAAGGGTTGGGTGCCAACTTTATTCCTGAAATTTTAAACCGTGATATCTATGATGAAATTATTCATGTAGAAAACGACGAAGCTTTCGAGGTAGCACGTAGAGTGGCCAAGGAAGAGGGCATTTTGTCCGGTATTTCATCTGGCGCGGCTGTCCATGCGGCTTTGAAACTTGCTAAGCAATTGGGCAAGGGTAAACGGATCGTTGTCATTATTCCAAGTAATGGAGAACGTTACCTGAGTACACCACTGTACAATTTCGAGCTGTAATTATGTCGTAATTGTGTATACTATACGTAAGGATTCCCTCATTTCCCTGTTGCAGGGGAGTGGGGGTTTCTTTTTAAGGAGAGAATGTAGACTTATTGAAAAGTTGGGAAGGGGAAGCACACACGGATGAAATCGACAGCTAGAGTGACGGAGGCGCAGTGGCAGGTTTGGCAGGAGGAAGGCTGGAGCATACTTCCCTATATCGCTGAGTACCCATTACCCGTGGGAGGGCTACCGTCATCGTGGCGGAAGGCTTGGGAGGATTCGTCGCCATATGCCTTTTTGCTGGAGAGCGCTAAAGGTGGGAGGTACACCTATCTGGCCTTAAATCCGGTTGCTGTATTGGAAGGCAAGGGAGAACATGCAGTTTGGACTGACTTGCAAAGTGGGAAGCATGGAGATATACATGGTCAACCTTTGAAAGTCATGAACAACTGGATCGCTCCTTACCGTGCACCGCGTGTACCTGGCATGCCCTTTTTCTCTGGAGGATTTGCGGGTTATCTTGGATACGATGTAGCTCGCTCGTTGGAGCGTTTGCCATCTCAAGCTGCAGACGATACGGGCATACCTGATTATGTATGGATGAGGGTGAATGAGTTATGGATTTATGATCACGAAAAATCCTGCATATATTGTGCTGTTCATATGCCCAATCCTGCCCGCTCCGGTGAATTCAGTAGCCAGACTGATTTGGCTAATGAGCTTATGGTGGATGAGACCATATCGATACTTGGCAAACTTTATGCCGAAGCGGTCCAACGTGCAGAACGCATGCTGACTCAGTGGAAGAACATCATACATGCGGGAGAGACTGATCCAGCTCATCCTCGCCGTTGTGCTCGGCTGTCCGAAAAAGGATTAGAGGCTGCTCATCAAGAATCTGAAGGTTGGACAGCGGCATTCAGCCAACAAGATTTTGAACAGGCCGTAAGACGTGTGCAGGAATATATTGCCCAAGGGGATGTATTCCAGGTTAACTTGTCGATTCGTCAGCAACGTACGCTTGCAGCCCTTCCTGAGAATATATATGAATGGCTTCGTCTGCTGAATCCATCCCCTTATATGGGTATGCTGCGTATGCCGGATTTACGGATCGTCAGTGGATCGCCAGAATTGTTGGTGAAGCTGGAGGATGGACGTGTGAGCGCCCGACCTATTGCAGGTACGAGAAGAAGGGGGCTAACACCGGACGAAGATGCCGCTATGGCAGCAGAGCTTCTATCAAGCGAAAAAGAACGCGCCGAGCATATTATGCTCGTCGATCTGGAGCGTAACGATATCGGACGGATTGCCGAATACGGATCGGTGCATGTACCTGAACTGCTGACTGTCGAGTATTATTCGCACGTTATGCATTTGGTTTCTCAGGTGGAGGGGAAGTTAGCCTCAGGTCGTACAGCTATAGATGTAATTGCGGCTACTTTTCCAGGCGGAACCATTACCGGGGCACCCAAGGTGCGCACGATGGAAATCATCGAAGAATTAGAGCCTGTCCGGCGGGGGCCTTATACTGGGTCCCTTGGATGGATTGACTATAACGGTAATATGGAATTAAATATTATAATAAGAACACTAGCTGTTAAAGGCAGCACTGCCTATTTACAGACAGGTGCGGGGATCGTCATTGATTCAGACCCGTACAGGGAATATCGGGAATGTCGGAACAAGGCCAAAGCTGTCATGAAGGCGGTACAATGTGGTGAAGAAGAAGCCGCTTTGAGCAGAAGCGGTATCACAGGAGGGTGAGTCGTATGATTTTGGTGATTGATAATTATGATTCGTTTACGTACAATCTTGTTCAGTATTTGGGTGAACTTGGCGAAGAAGTAACCGTAAAACGGAACGATGAGATTGATGTGAAAGGCATAGAAGAGCTGGCACCAGAGCATATTTTGATCTCGCCGGGTCCATGCACGCCGAATGAGGCGGGGATATCACTGGATGTGATCAGCCATTTTAAAGGTCGCATTCCGATTTTTGGCGTTTGCCTCGGCCATCAGGCCATCGGACAGGCTTTTGGCGGTAAGGTTATCCGGGCTGAACGACTCATGCACGGTAAAACCTCACCGATTCTTCATCACAATACGTCAGTATTTGAAGGCTTGCCTTCTCCGTTCACAGCAACCCGGTATCACTCATTGCTGGTAGAGCGCGAGAGTCTGCCTGAGTGTCTAGAGATTACCGCTGAAACCGCAGAAGGTGAAATTATGGGTTTGCGGCATAAAGAATTTTCCGTAGAAGGAGTTCAGTTCCATCCAGAATCCATTATTACGGATTACGGGCATCAACTGTTACGCAATTTCCTAAAACGCAAGGTAGGCGTCTGATTCATGAAATATATCGGAGTCAACGGCGTCCTCACGGAAGCCGCAAAAGCCGTGGTTCACGTAAGTGATCACGGCTTTTTATACGGAATGGGCTTGTTTGAAACATTCCGGACCTATAAGGGTGTTCCGTTCTTGCTGGATCGGCATCTACGTCGACTGGAGGAAGGCTGCCGAATGCTCGGCATTCCTTTTCAACCGGATGAGGAGCAACTTACGAGACACATCCAACATCTGATGGTGGCGAATGGACTGGATGAAGCCTATATCCGCTACACCGTATCAGCGGGTGAAGAGGCGCTAGGATTGCCGACGGGTGACTATACGCGCCCCAACCATATTTTGTTTGCCAAACCGTTGCCCTCTACCAATACACAAACCGGGCAATCCACTTCCCCATCGGCGCTTCAGTTGTTGCGAACCCCCAGAAACACTCCAGAGGGTGAGGTTCGCTTAAAGTCGCTCCATTATATGAATAACATTCTTGCGAAGCGGGAACTTCAGCAGTATGCCGAGGCTGTCCGTTATAAGGCTGAAGGAATGATGCTTACGGCGGATGGTTTTCTGGCAGAGGGAATGGTCAGCAATTTGTTTTTTGTGCGGAATAATACGCTGTATACCCCTGACTTGTCTACAGGGATTCTGCCAGGCATTACACGTGAATTCATTTTGGAGCTGGCGCATCTGCGAGACATTCCTTGTGAGCAAGGCTTGTACCGCTGGGACGAGCTGAAACAGGCTGATGAAATTTTTATGACCAACTCTATACAAGAAATACGGCCCGTGGATTTGTTGTTGGAGCCGGGAGGAGCAACCAACCATGTATCGGTTCTCTTGACGCACCCCAAGTCCATAACAGCTTTGCTGTTGCACGATTATAGACAGAAAGCAGGGATCAAGTGAACATACCGACCCTTTATCAACGTAGTTACCGAATGGGGGATGCCGAGCTTACGCTCGGACATTCTACACAGATCATGGGTATACTGAATGTGACCCCAGATTCATTTTCCGATGGAGGATTACATTATAACCCGGAGATTGCTGTTTTACATGCATTGAAGCTGGTGGAAGATGGAGCCGATATCATTGACATTGGCGGGGAGTCTACCCGTCCCGGTCATGATCCAGTAGGTGTGGAAGAGGAGCTGGCTCGGGTCATTCCGGTCGTTCAGGCCATCCATCGTATCGCACCGCACATTCCATTATCTGTAGATACTTACAAAGCTGAAGTAGCCAGAAAGGCACTCGAAGCTGGCGCACATATCATTAATGATGTGTGGGGGTTTAAGGCAGACCCTGATATGGCACGTGTAGCTTCGGAATTCGATTGCCCGGTCATTTTGATGCATAATCGTCATGACCGTAACTATAGTGATTTAGTTTCTGATATGCTGTCCGATTTAAAAGAGAGTATCCGATTAGCGCTGGATGCGGGGGTACGTGAGGAACAGATCATTTTAGACCCAGGTATCGGTTTTGCCAAGGATTACGATGAAAATATTCATGCCATGACTTCTCTCGATAGATTGGGTCAGCTGGGCTTTCCGCTGTTATTGGCTACGTCGCGCAAAAGATTTATTCGTACAGCACTGGATTTGCCTGTGAATGATGTGGTGGAGGGCACGGCGGCTACTGTTGCTTTTGGCATTGCTCAAGGGTGCCAGATTGTGCGTGTACACGATGTGGCGCAAATCAAGCGCACCGTACGTATGTGTGATGCGATGGTGTACGGGTCTAAAAATGCACTGAGTTATGGTGGTTAGGAGACGCTTCATGAATGATTTGATCCTGTGATCGCTGTTGCAACGGGATTCTTTTGAATTGGTAAAACATATGACTGTAGGAATCCCGTTGAGTATATGCTTACGATGTAGCTTTTCCTTGAAAAGCTTTGGAGGCGAGCGCTACGCTTCTCCGGATTCAAATCCTTCATTCCGCTACAACGCACCATAAAGTCACTGTATTTTTTAGAGAGAAATTAATGTAAGAAGAACGGAAAAAATAGTAGAACGAAAACGAAGTGGACGGAATGGTGCTGTACAAGCGAAGCGGTCGCCTTTGTGCCAGGATTCCAACCATTTTATCCTAATATAAGGAAATCTGGGCACAACAGCGATGGGAAGTACCATCCGACCGCGTAGTGGTGCCGCGTGTACACCTTTAGTTGAGCTTATTTAGAAAAATCTAATAAATAACAGGGGGCCTACCCACAATGGATAAAATGAAATTGCATCGTATGGAGTATTACGGATATCATGGCGTTTTTCCAGAGGAACGTAAGCTGGGACAACGTTACTATATTGATTTGGAACTGGAGCTTGATCTGCGTGAAGCGGGTGAGCAGGATGCTTTGGACAAAACGGTTAATTACGCCGAGGTGCATTACACCGTTAAAGATATTGTAGAAAAGGAGTCTTACCAATTGATTGAAGCTTTGGGCGAACGTATTGCATCTTCCCTACTGGACACTTATACTAGTGTCAATGCACTGACTGTCAAAGTCACGAAGCCGCATCCGCCATTTGATATTCATTTTCAAGGCGTGACGGTTGAGCTTTATCGCGCAAGAAAGTAGGAACGATACATGAATGCACATTCGACCTCTGAGGCATCAGAGGCTTATATTGCTTTAGGGGCTAATTTGGGGGAGCGCGAGCATACCCTGTATGAAGCCATTACGACGCTGGACGAACATCCGGGTATCCGGGTAATACGGTGCTCCAGCCTGTACGAAACAGAGCCTGTTGGGTATCTGGATCAACCTTCTTTTTTGAACATGACGGTAGCCCTATCTACAACACTTGCTCCAGAGGAGCTTCTGGTATATATGCTGGAGGTGGAGAGTCGTCTGGGGAGAGTAAGACATATTCCTAATGGTCCACGAACCATTGATCTGGACTTGTTATGGATGGGAGCGGCACAACTGGCTACACCGGATTTGGAGCTTCCTCACCCTCGCATGTTGGAGCGTGCTTTTGTACTGGTTCCCTTGGCTGACATCGTTCCGAACCAAGATCCGTCCGGTCTGTACAGTATCGTGCATACTGCATTGAATTCTGTGGATGGAAAGGACGGCATACAGCTTTGGAAAACATGCAGCTGGCGCAACGACTCCGCGCCTTTCGGAAACTAAAAGGGTTCACACAGCAGGAGTTGGCAGAGCGTACCGGTATATCTTTGACTGTATTAGGTGCTGTGGAGCGAGGCAATCGTACAATAGACTTAGACATGCTGAACATTATCGCCCAAACGCTAGAAATTGAAGTCCGGGAACTGACGGAATGACGATAAATAATGATACAAAAGAAAGAATAAAGGGGTGAACAGATATGTTGAAAATCGGCGGTATTGAAATGAAAAACCAAGTCGTTCTGGCTCCGATGGCAGGCGTGTGCAACCCTGCTTTTCGCCTGATCGCCAAGGAATTCGGTACAGGCTTGGTATGTGCAGAGATGGTTAGTGATAAGGCGATCATTCACGGCAACAAGCGTACACGTGAGATGCTGTTTGTAGATGAGCGCGAGAAGCCGCTTAGCTTGCAAATTTTCGGAGGCGACCGTGAAACTCTGGTGGAAGCAGCGAAGGTCGTAGATCAGGAAACGAATGCAGATATTATTGATATCAATATGGGTTGCCCGGTTCCCAAAGTGACCAAATGTGATGCAGGTGCTCGTTGGCTGCTCGATCCAAACAAGATTTATGAAATGGTATCGGCGGTAGTGGAATCAGTAAACAAGCCGGTTACTGTGAAAATGCGTATTGGTTGGGATAGTGAGCATATTTATGCCGTAGAGAACGCTCGCGCTGTTGAACGTGCCGGAGGACAGGCCGTTAGCGTACATGGCCGTACACGGGAGCAACTGTATACGGGACTTGCGAATTGGGATATTATAAAAGAAGTTAAAGAAGCAGTTTCCATTCCTGTAATTGGAAATGGCGATGTGGCATCACCGGAAGATGCTCGCCGTATGCTGGATTTGACCAATTGTGATGGCGTTATGATCGGACGCGGTGCTCTGGGGAATCCGTGGATGCTCTATCGTACGATTGAGTACTTGCAAACAGGTGAGCTGTTGCCCGATCCTGCACCGGAAGAAAAAATTCGTATTGCCATTCTGCATATGGATCGTCTGGTTGCTTTGAAGGGTGAAGCAGTAGCTGTTCGTGAAATGCGCAAGCATCTGGCTTGGTACCTCAAGGGACTTAAAGGTTCAGCACGTATTAAGGATGTCATTATGGAAGAAACAAAGCGCGACGATATGGTACGTATTTTGGATCAATTTGTATCTCAATTGCACATGGTAGAAAACGATGAGCCTTTTACAAGTGCTGCATCTCCTGCTGCTGTTGCGCAATAAGGAAGCTGTTCCTGCCTGTGCGTGCGATTGACTTTTCCAATTGCTTGCCCTATAATCGTTCAGTATAAAATCTTGATGTATGCTACAAATTGTGTGCAGCTCTCAAGACAACAGCAGGAAATGTTCTCATTCCCTCAGAGTGGCATATTATGTTTTGAAAGCGTGCATTCCGATGCACTTTTAAACTTTTCCCATGACAGGAGAATCGGTTAAGATGAGCGATAAAGAAGTCATTCTGACACAGGAAGGTCTTAGAAAGCTCGAAGATGAGCTTGAGAACTTAAAGTCTGTCAAACGCCGCGAAGTGGCTGAACGGATTAAGGTAGCCATCGGATACGGAGATATTAGTGAAAACTCCGAATATGAGGATGCGAAGAATGAGCAGGCCTTTATTGAAGGCCGTGTAATTACGTTGGAAAAGATGCTACGCAATGCCCGCATTATCAATAGTGATGAAATTGACACCGATGTTGTGGGAGTAGGCGCAACTGTGACTGTTGAAGATTTGGAATTCGGAGATATTACAGAGTATGCTATCGTAGGTTCTGCCGAATCCGACCCGCTACAGAACAAGATTTCGAATGAAAGTCCGGTTGGCAAGGCAATTCTCGGTAAGAAAAAGGGAACTGTTGTGGATGTCACCGTTCCAGCAGGCGTTATTCAATATAAAATCGTGGATATCAAGAAATAAGACACGGACTTTGGAATTTAATGTAAAAGCTTCCTTGTGGAAGCTTTTTTTCTCTACACCCGGACGGACCCCGGCCCGTCTATTCATATTGAAGGAGCTGATTTAGCACCATGTCGGATGAAACTACTAACCAGGAAACACAAGAAAACCGCGAGGAATTAAGTGAATTATTGCAAATTCGTCGTGCCAAATTGGACGAGCTTCGCTCATTGGGCATTGATCCTTTTGGACGCAAATACATACGCACGGCTGAAGCGGGCGTACTACTGAGCAAGTATGACAGTTTGACTAAGGAAGAACTGGAAGAAAAGAATATTGAAGTTAGCATAGCAGGCCGCATTATGGCTAAACGTGTTATGGGAAAAGCCAGCTTTGCTCATATACAGGATCTTAGCGGACGTATTCAAATTTATGTTCGTCAAGACACAGTACCTGAATCCAAATATAAAGCATTTGGCATTTTGGATCTGGGCGATATTGTTGGTGTTAAGGGTGTGCTCTTTAAGACCAAAACAGGCGAAACGACAATCAAAGTGCTGGATATTGAGGTCTTGTCCAAATCCTTGTATCCATTACCAGAGAAATATCATGGTCTGAAGGATGTTGAATTGCGTTACCGTCAGCGCTATGTCGATCTGGTTATGAACCCTGAAGTACAAAAAACGTTCATTACACGGTCCCGTATTATTCAATCCATGCGTCGTTATCTCGATTCGCTCGGCTATTTGGAAGTTGAAACCCCAACATTGCATTCCATTGCTGGCGGAGCGGCAGCGAAGCCATTTGTTACGCACCATAATGCATTGGACATGCAGCTTTATATGCGTATTGCTATTGAACTCCATTTGAAACGACTAATTGTCGGCGGAATGGAGAAAGTATATGAGATCGGTCGTGTTTACCGTAATGAAGGTATTTCGACCCGCCATAACCCTGAGTTTACGATGATTGAGCTGTATGAAGCGTATGCTGATTATAAAGATATCATGCAATTGACGGAAAACATGGTTGCACATATTGCGCAAGAAGTACTGGGCACACAGCACATTCAATATCAAGGCCAGGAAGTGGATCTGACGCCGCAATGGCGCAGAGTCTCCATGGTTGATGCTGTTAAAGAAGTAACAGGCGTAGACTTTAGCGTGCAGATGAGTAATGAAGAAGCTCATCGCCTTGCGAAAGAGCATAAAGTTCCGGTTGAACCGCACATGACCTTTGGCCATATCCTGAATGCATTCTTTGAGCAGTTCGTAGAAGAAACGCTCATTCAGCCAACCTTTATTACGGGACATCCGGTTGAAATCTCGCCGTTGGCCAAGAAAAACGAACAAGATCCGCGGTTTACGGATCGCTTTGAGCTGTTCGTGGTCGCTCGTGAGCATGCGAATGCGTTCACTGAGCTGAATGATCCAATCGACCAGCGCCAACGTTTTGAAGCTCAATTGCTGGAACGTGAGCACGGTAACGATGAGGCTCATGAAATGGATGATGACTTTATCCGCGCCTTGGAATACGGTATGCCGCCAACAGGCGGATTGGGCATCGGCATCGATCGTTTGGTCATGTTGCTGACAGATGCGCCTTCCATTCGCGATGTGCTGCTTTTCCCGCATATGCGTAACCGTACAGTAGAATAACATAACATTATGAATATAGAGGATCAGCCGGGTTTCCCGTGTCTTGTTCCTCTTTTTCATAAGAACGGATGGAGAGAATACTCTAATGAAACGCAGCGTCAAGCTTAGTCGGTTCGCATCGCCTCCTTTTATATTGGTCATTGGATATTTATTGATTATTGCATTGGGTACTTTGCTACTGATGCTTCCTGTTGCCAATCATAGTGGTCATGCTCCGCATTGGATTGATTCGCTTTTTACGTCCGTCTCAGCCGCTTGTGTCACAGGACTGGTCGTCGTTGACGTCGATTCAACGTATACGATGTTTGGCGAAACCGTCATTTTGGTGCTGATGCAGCTAGGCGGGCTGGGGTTTATGACCTTAGCGACCTTGTTTGCGCTGTTATTGGGGCGGCGATTATCGCTGAAGGATCGGTTGCTGCTTAAGGAGGCTATTAATGCCGATAGCATGGAAGGGATCGTGCGTATTATTCGCAAGGTGCTGATCTTTTCTTTTACCATTGAGGCGATAGCTGCCGTTGTCTTGGCTTTGCGGTGGATGCGAGAGATGCCTGTCGGACAAGCGATCTATTATGGAATATTCCATTCCGTATCCCTCTTTAATAACGGGGGATTCGATCTGTTCGGGACTAGCTTCCAACAGTACGCTGGAGATTTTGTTTTCAATATGATTGCATCTGTGCTCGTTATATCAGGAGGCTTGGGTTTCCTTGTACTTAGCGATTTGTTCGATTTTCGCCGTACCCGGAGACTATCTCTACACTCCAAAATGGTGCTAAGCGTGTCGGGAGCGCTCATTGTGATTGGTGCGCTGGTTTTATTTATTTTTGAGTTTACCAATGCACGAACCTTGGGTGCGCTGAACTGGGAAGGCAAAGTATATGGAGCTGTCTTTCAATCGGTCTCCACGAGATCATCAGGTACGAGCACAGTCGATATCAGCGGGTTAAGGCAGGCAAGTCAGTTTTTTATTATGTTGCTGATGATTATCGGTGCTTCTCCGGGCTCCACGGGAGGAGGAATCAAAACGACTACGTTTCTGCTTATGGTAGGTGCGCTAATCGCCGTCATGCGAGGACAGAAGGAAATTGTATTTTTCCGTCATAGGGTCCCCAAAGATATCATGATGCGGGCGCTGACCATTATTGTACTAGCCCTATTTATATTCTCGATTGTGGTTATACTGCTCTTAATGACAGAGGATGCCCCATTTCTCTCCCTGGCATTTGAGGCTGCTTCCGCAATTGGAACGGTAGGGTTGTCCGTAGGAGTGACGCCAGGGTTGTCTGACGCAGGCAAGCTGATTATTTGTGTGACTATGTTTATTGGTCGAATTGGTCCTCTTACGATTGCCTATGCCATTCGTCCACGCTCAACCAAGACATTGTACCGTCGTCCCGAAGGGCATATCGTAATTGGATAGTGTATCTGTAAAAAAGATGTACCCGTGCTGATTAGCATAGGTACATCTTTTTTTCATTTCAGATCATCATAATTCTTTATGGGTAGCATATGATGTAAAATGCCCATTTTGAGAACGAGACGAAATAGTTTGAACAGATACTGTTTTTCATAGAAAAAACGGCTATTTGTTTCCTTTTATGTAATTATAGACAAAATACTAGGAATATTATGTATAATATTGTATGATAGTGGGCATGAAAGGGGGATAGTTGAGGTGAATACCAATTTCTAATTTGAAAGGAATCGTCCATTATGTATTTATTTATTATTAGTGCTGAGGTTTTGTTTTGGGTTTTTGTTGTTGCAGGGTTAGTCGCAAGGTATATGTTTGGGTTGAAGAAATTAGGTGGGCTTCTTTTAGTCTTTACCCCAATTATTGATATCCTGTTACTAATTGCGGTGTTCATCACGGTGAAAAGTGGCATGGAGATTACGACTGCTACTGGCTTGGCGGCCTGTTATTTTGGTATTACAGTAGCATTTGGTCATAGGTTAATTAAGTGGGCGGATGTACGGTTCTCCCATTGGTTTGGTAAGGGACCCAAGCCTGAACGCAAGTATGGTGCTGCTCATGCAAAAGAGGAACGGATAGGTTGGTTGCTTCACCTTTTGGGTTGGGCTATAGGTAATGCTTTGTTGCTCGCCATCATTGTGTATGTTGATGATCCTCAGCGTACGGCGTCTTTGGAGGGCATTATGCAAACATGGGCGATCGTTCTGGTAATCGACTTTGTTGTCTCCTTTAGCTATACTTTAGCTCCCAAAAAACAAAAGCGTAGTCTATAAAGGTTAAGGTTTTACACTTAGATGATATCTGGCTGGTCACTCAGGATGTTCAAATCGGGAGAGTCATTGTTGGTGAAAATGAAGTGGTTACTTCCGGTAGTGGGGTGAGTCTGTCATCGGAATGTAAATATTTACAAAAATATGCGGATTTTATGTTTAACTTACTTTGACAGTCACCTTATTTTCGCCTCGCTATCTTTTTTCACACACATGTATCCCTTTCGATTTGAACACAGACCAACAGAAGCAACACAATTATTTTTTGTGAGATGACAGACAGCATACATGATGTGTTACACAAATTTTAAAATAAATTTTGTGATTTGCCTAAAACGTCGCCTATCTAAGTTTGGCAATTAACGCGATAATATTCCAGGAAAGATTACATATGTCTATAAATGTAGACATACTCAATTAAGTTGTTATTTTGTTTAATAATGTAAAAAAAGAAAGGTGGTTTCTGTGGCAGTACTACTGAGCGGTAAGAACATTTTGATTATGGGCGTGGCTAATAACAGGAGTATTGCTTGGGGGACAGCTCAATCTTTAGCTGCTGAAGGGGCACAACTCATTTTTACTTACGAAAATGAGAGGGTTGCAGAGCGGGTACTAAAGCTTGCTGAAACCATTCCGGGAGCACTGGTCTGTCCTTGCGATGTACAAAGCAATGAAGAGCTTGATGCATTGGCGGATTTTCTAAAAGAAAAAGTAGGCGTGTTGCATGGTTATTTTCACAGTGTCGCCTATGCTAAGGCTGAGGATTTGGATGGCTTGTTCGTTGACACTTCTCGCGAGGGATTCGCCGTTGCACAAGAAATCAGCGCCTATTCCTTGGCTGCTGTATCCCGTCGAGTGTACCCACTGATGACAGAGGGTGGGAGTATCGTCACCATGACGTATATTGGCGCAGAACGAGCGATCAAAAATTACAATGTTATGGGTGTGGCGAAGGCTTCACTGGAAGCCAGCATGCGCTATCTGTCGAATGATCTGGGCACATATGGCATTCGTGTAAATGCGATTTCCGCTGGTCCGATACGGACTTTGGCTGCCTATGGCATTAAGGATTTTAACACAATGCTCAAACATATTGAAGAAACTACGCCCTTACGCAAGACGGTTGATACGTCTGAAGTCGGAGATACGGCGTTATTCCTATTTTCCCATTTATCGAGAGGCATTACGGGTGAAGTTATCCATGTAGATGCTGGATACCATATTACGGGGATGTAAGGAGGGAACGTTGTGCTTATTACGCATACGGATTGCCGGATTATCTCATCTGAAGGAATTATGACCAGGGAGCGTCTGGAGCGAGACGTTACGATCTTCTCCCGGATGTTGACTCTCAGAGGCATTCCCGAAGACGGTAGAGTGATTCTGAAAGCGGCCAATTCTTATTGGTTTGTTGTGTCTCTGTTCTCCCTGTGCAATATCGCTGTTTCGGTGACTGTGGTGGACGAGCAGACTGTGCTCGATGAGGTGGCCCAAATTTATGATGAAGCAGGTGCCTGTTGTATCCTTACGGATTCCGATTTAGAACTCCCTCATGCTCTCGTTATTCTGATTCAAGATTTGATTCAAGAAGAAACAGCACATCCGGATTGGGTGGGAGAGCCAAAGCTCGAAGCCCTCGACTTTAACAAGTGGTGCGAGAGGCCAGATGCGCTCATTCTGTATTCTTCAGGTACGACGGGAAAACCCAAGGGAATCGTGAAAGCTGGTTCAGCTTTTATGGAGAATATCAGGCATTCTATACACGCCATGAACTACCTACCGTCTGACCATATGCTCCCCGTTGTGCCATTCTCTCATTTTTATGGAATCTCACTTATCTTCTCCTGGTGGTTAACCTCATGTTCTCTCATCATCTGCAATCCAAAAAACCTCTGGAGCGTCATTGCAAGTATTACGAAAGACCGGGCGACGGTCGTAGATGCTAACCCCTCTGCTTTTTACACCTTGTTGCGTATGCTAAACCGAAAACCCGAACAACTGGAAATGGTCAAGGAAGCCCCGGTGCGCATGTGGTGCGTAGGCGGTTCCCCACTTACCCAAGACCTTGAAGAGAAATTTAACAACATATTTGGACAGCCCTTGCTGAATGGTTACGGCCTTTCTGAACTGGGCAACGTTACGCTAGGGACGCTAGAGTGTCCTAAGGGTTGTGGTCTACCATTACCTGGTGTGGATTTGAAAATACTAGATTCTACAGGCAAACAGCAGACGGACGGTGTCGTAGGCGAAGTGTGGATACGCAGTGCTGGATGCATGGAAGGTTATCTGAATCGTCCAGACCTGACGCAATCCGTTCTACAGGACGGTTGGTTCAAGACGGGGGATCTGGGCTATCTGGATGACGGAATGCTGTATGTCATTGGACGCAGCGGCAAGACGGTCAACCGGATGGGCTATATGGTATCTCCGGTCTATATTGAGGACCGCATTGGTTCTCTAGGTTACCGATCCTGCGTGATCACCTTGGAGGATGAGGCTAAAGGGACATTACTTTTTGCCTTCATCGAAGGCGAATCCTTGCAAGCCTTGTCTGTACTCCGCAAAGAAATAAATCGTGTGCTCCCTTCATACATGTTTCCCGATCTTTTGCTTCCGCTCGACCACTTTCCTTTAAATCGCAATGGAAAAGTGGATCGTTTGGAGATGGAGCGTATTGCCCTGGAAAAAGTTGCCTCCCGCAAAGTATAGCAAGATATTTACCAAAACCGCATATAGGAAAGGGAGAATGTGCCATGAATATAAATCCAGAATTGGCAGAAAACACACTGTTTTTGGAAAGGCATGAATCTATTCTGAAATGCCTCAATTATTTGATTGAAAATCGGCAGGAAGTGATGGATATTCTCACGCAATTTTCATCCTATCGGGCCGCCAATGCAGAAATTGACTCCACGATCCTCACACTTCAAGGTGCTCTGCAAGAAGTGCAGACCTATCAGCCAAGTCGGCAACGATCTATGGCTGTATTCATGCCTTCCAACGTCATTTTATACTCCTATGCATTATACCTTTTGATTCCGTCCCTGTACGTTGAAAATATAGACTTTCGCCCTTCTTCTCACGTAAATGAGTACGTCAACATGCTGCATGAAAAGCTTCAGGCTGTACATGGATTACCCATCTATATTCGCAAAGTTAGCCAGAAGGTGTTCATGGAGAATTCCGTGATGCCAGCTGATATTGTGGTGTTCACCGGGAGCTATACCAATGCGGAGAAGATCAAAAAACAGATTCGAAAAGATCAGCTCTACATTTTTTACGGACAAGGGCTAAATCCTTTCATCATCGGGCCTGATGCAGATCTGGAGCTGGCGGTTACCGATGTGATCCGAATGAGATTGTTCAACTCTGGACAGGACTGCCTAGGCCCCGACATCATTCTGGTACATCAAGATGTGAGTGAGCATTTCAAGGATCTGCTGATTCAACAGCTTGACCAACTCGTGTTTGGAGCCAACGATGACCCGAATGCAAACTATACCCCTATATTCTATAAAGACACGCTATATTCGGTTTCTGAATATTTTAACACGAACGATAAGTTTATTATTTACGGCGGCGGCATTGATTTCCGTACGAAAAAAATGGAGCCAACGGTTGTATATAGTGAATTGGATCAGAATCTGGAGATTATTGAGTATTTTTCGCCAGTCTTCAATGTAGTTAGCTACCAAAACGACGAGCAACTGATCAAGCGTATCTCCTCCAGTTATTTCAGTGAACGTGCAATGGGTTGCAGCTTATACGGATCGGAGCACCTGACTGACGTTCTACGAAAGAAGCACACATTGACCATTAATCAGACGCTTGAGGATGTGGATCAAGGCAATAAGCCTTTTGGTGGCTACGGCACGATGTCGAACTATATTTTTTACGATTTCAAGCTCATTTCAAAGCCGATCTTGATTTCAGAAATTGTCGCAGAATATTTGTCGGAAAAGAGGAGTTTGGTATGACTGCGAGCTTTTTTCCCTGGGATGCCATCATTGGCTACTTAAAATCGGCTGGGGTTCAGCATCTCTTTGGATTACCAAGTGATGACCTCAAAATCGTATCGTCACTCCCCTCATCCGGTATGGATTTTATTTTGTGCAAAGATCAACGTAATGCTGTGTTCATGGCAGCAGGTTATGCGCTCACGACCAACCAGATGTCCGTATGTGTTGTGGGTAAAGGGCCTGCGCTCAGTAATACACTTACAGGGCTGCTGGAAGCCAAGAACCTGGGCGCTCCGCTCTTGCTTCTGGCGCTTGGTACCGGAGGAGATAAGCTGGGTACCCGATCCTTTCAGGAAGCCGATCAAATCTCACTTGTGAAGCCGCTTGTAAAATGGGCTTATCGTGTCGAGCATGTAGATCGGCTTGTATGGGCGATGGAGCGGGCTGCCTTTTTGGCCATCAATGGAGCGCCGGGTCCTGTCTATATCGAACTCCCTGAAAACCTGATGGACCAGCCTGTGCCAACAGGACTTCAGTTTACCCCGCCCGAGAAGCTTTCGTGTTCTCCGTCTCTGCGGGAGTTGGATGCGGCTTGGGCGATTATAAAGACGGCGCGCAGGCCGCTCATTCTAGTCGGAGGGGGAATGAAGTCAGGTACAGGTGATGTGATTGAGCGGTTCGCTCACCAACATGGAGCGGCCTTGTTCGCAACTGCCTCGGGACGGGGTGTAGTGGATGAAGAACACGAACTTTTCTGCGGTGTTGCCGGACTCTATACGGATCTCAGTCTAAGACAAATCTGGAAGGAATCTGATGTGGTGATCACACTGGGCAGCCGCTTGGAAGAAACGGCTACGTTCGAGTGGGATATTCTGCTACAGGATACACCTTTGATTCAAGTCAATGTAAATCTGGAGGATTTTGCACACGAATACAGGGGTATCAAAGTGCTTGGTGATGGATATGCAGCAGTGGAGCAATGGCATGATCGGCTAGGACAGAAGCCTGATGGAGTGTGGCTTGAAACGATTAGGAGCTGTAAAGAGAAGGCTTTTTCTCAAAGGGCTATCTATCTGGAGGAATTGAAAAAAGCTCCTGGGATCCACGTTCCTGAGCTGTTGGAAATCATTCAGACGGAGTTTCCTGAAAATCTAGTGCTTCTTCAAGAAAATGGATTGCAGGATATGTGGTCCTATTTTTATCCATATTTCCGCTTTGCCCAAGGCTCTCTTTCGATTGTTCCTAGTGATCAAACGAGTCTTGGATTCGGTGCGGCTGCTGCTCTGGGAGCAAGTGTGGCAACGCAACGTCCAGTAGTGGCACTTGTAGGTGACGGTGCGTTCAATCTCTTCTCTTCGGATTTTATGACGGCGGTGGAGTATCAAATACCGTTAATCTATATCGTACTCAATAATGGTGGCTATGGTTGGTTGCAGAATCAGATGAATTATAAACATCTCACAGGGCAGTCCCTCCCATTTGTTTCTGAGGCGGCCAAGACAGGAATTCAAATTCCCCAGTATGAGTTTGTGGAAAGCCTCGCAATTCGGAGTAAGGGAGAGGCACGGGAACAGCTTCAGCTTGCTTGGCAAAAGTATCAGGAGAACAAGCTTGTGGTCGTCGAGGTATATGCTGATCTTGCGGATGTGCATGAAAAAATCAGTCATGTGTATGGCGACTTTCCTCTCTACGAGCAACAGGCTTCCAAGAATTAATTTCAACGAAGGACGTGGATACAGTGAGAAGACGTGTTGTAGTGACTGGACAGGGAGTCGTAACGCCGGTTGGGCTTAATCTTACGGATTTCTGGAATTCACTGTTAGAAGGAAAAAGCGGAATTGGACCTGTCACTGTTTTCGATACAGCGGACATTCCGACAAAGATCGGTGCACAGGTTACGGGCTTTGACCCATTGCAATATATGAGCAAGAAGGAAGCTAATAAAGTGGCACAGTTCACTCAGTTTGCTTTGGCGGCTGCCCGGCAGGCGGTGGAGCAATCCAAATTAGTGATTGATGAGCAGAATGCAAGTCGCGTGGGGGTTATTGTCGGCTCTGGAGCAGGCGGCCTCGACGTTATAGAGGAGAACTATGGGAAATTAACAAAGCTTGGTCCCAAAAGAGTTTCTCCTTATTTTGTTTCCTCGATGATGATTAATTCAGCACCTGGTGAAATCTCCATTGCTATTGGGGCCAAGGGGCCTTCGTTTGCTGTGGTTACAGCTTGTGCTACAGGAAGCAATGCCATCGGTGAAGCATTACGTACGATCCAGTACGGCACGGCTGATGTCGTGGTTGCCGGTGGAGCAGAAGCCAATTTTAGTCAGCTTGATCTGGCATCATTTGCGAATATTCATGCTCTCTCCAGACGTAATGAAGAGCCGCAGAAGGCTAGTCGTCCGTTTGATGTGGATCGTGATGGATTCGTCATCGGTGGAGGAGCAGGAGTCTTGGTGCTGGAGGAGTTGGAGTATGCTTTGAACCGCGGAGCCACCATTCTGGCCGAAGTTGTGGGTTACGGATGCACAACGGATGCGTATCATATCACGGCTCCAGATCCCTCTGGCTCCGGCCCGGCAGAAGCGATCAACATCGCACTGCAGGATGGCGGCTTAACACCGCAGGAAATCGACTATGTCAATGCCCACGGTACGAGTACGCCATTTAATGATCGTATGGAGATTAATGCTATTCAAAAAGTGTTCGGGGAGCATGCCCCCCTTTTGGCGATATCGTCTATTAAATCCATGACTGGCCATTTAATGGGCGGTGCAGGGGCAGTCGAATTAATTGCGACTGTGCAGAGCATGATTCACAGCAAAATACCACCGACACTCAATTGTGACAATCCGGAAGCTCCTGAATTGAACTTTGTGCCGCATGTATATCAGGAACGCGAGGTCCGCGCAGCGATTAGCAATTCATTTGGTTTCGGAGGGCACAACGTCTGCCTTGCTGTTCGCAAGTGGGAAGGGGAATAAGCCTGTGAGCGAAGAGCTAATCCATATCCCGGATGTGCTTCCTCACCGGTACCCTTTTCTTCTGTTGGATGGCGTGACCGGGTACGAAACGTCGCAGTGGGCGAAGGGATACAAGCTTGTCACCTGGAGTGAGTGGTTCATTACAGACAGTAATCCATACATGCCTCCTATGTTGATTGTGGAGTCGCTTGCACAATTGGCGGCATTCGTGGCGGTTGATAAAAAAGGGATTTCATACCTGACCAATCTCAATGGGATTCGGTTCCATAGCTTGGCGAAGCCTGGGGACCGAATTGATCTCTACTTTGAAGTGATCAAGCGTCGACGGGGCTATATTCTGGGAAGTGGTCGTGCTTCCGTAGGGGATCGATTGGTAGTTGAGGCGGAAGAAATTGTTTCACTGGATCAATGACGGTGTGGAAGCGCACGTTAAACTTTCCTTTTGTCCTCCTGACTGCCAGGTGCAGCGGGAGGATATTCACATCATGGAATAGGAGTGAATGAGATGAATGACATGCAGTTATATGATTTAACAAATGCGCAGAAGCGTATATGGTATACCGAATTACTCTACCCAGATACGTCAGTGTCACAGCTTTCCGGTACAGCTAAGATGAAGGGGCATATCCATATCGCTGCCTTCATGCAGTCTATTAATTTGATTATCAAACAGTATGATGCGTTCCGTATTCGTATTACCTCAGTGGATGGAGTGCCTCAACAGTATGTCGTTCCTTATGAAGAAAGACAGTTGGAGTGCCTGGATCTTTCCCACTATGAAAGTATATCTGAAGTGGAAGCCTTACTTGAGCAACACAAAAGCAAACCCTTGCCCCTGCTGGATTCTGAACTCTTCCAGTTTTTAATTGTGAAGATTAGCGAGGAAGAGTATTGGATTAATATCAAGATGCACCATATTATTTCTGACGGAATATCAATGGTGGTCTATGGCAATCAGCTAACAGCGTTTTACATGGAGTTAATTCAAGGAAATGAGCCGAAGCTGGGCGACGATTGCTCGTATATTGAATATATTGCAGATGAGAATGCATACGAACTTTCTGACAGATACCAGAAAGATAAGGCATACTGGCTGGATAAATTTTCTGATTTGCCTGAGCTTACGGGTTGGAAGTCATATAATCCATTGTCTTTAAGCACCCACGCTGTTCGGGAGCATTTTACTGTACCAGAAGTGCTGTATCACGAGCTGCAGGCATTTTGCCAACAGAACAGAATTTCCTTGTTCCAGTTCTTCATGGGTGCGATGTATATCTACATACACAAAATGACGAATCAGCCGGATGTGGTGATTGGAACTTCGTTCGCTAACCGGGGGAACAAAAAAGAGAAGCAAAAGATAGGTATGTTCGTCAGCACCGCTGCTGCCAGAACATACGTCGAAAAGGATATGGATGTGCTGAGCTTCGTGCAGGATGTAGCCAGAGATCAGATGTCAATCCTGCGGCATCAGAAATATCCATACAATCAGTTAATTCAGGATCTTAGAGAAATGCATGGCAACAAGGATATTCAGCGGCTTTTTGGCGTTTCAATGGAATATCGTCTTATCAATTGGGTTGATTTGGATGATGTGCGTATTTTGACAGATTATGATTTCTGCGGGGATGAAGTGAACGATTTCGTACTTCATATCGTAGAGATCCTGGATGAAGGCGAACTGGTACTGGATGTCGATTATCGGACGGAGCTGTTTGAACGCAGCGAAGTTAAGGACATGGTTTCCCAGTTGCTTACGATCGCCGAGCAGATCATTCATTCACCTCAGCTTTCTATCGCAGAGGTAAACTTATTGGGCGAACCCGAAGAGCAATCCATTTTGGCTCTTTCGGAAGGCGCTGCAGTCGATTATCCACGTGAGAAGACCATCCATGGCTTATTCGAAGAACAAGCCGAGCGCACGCCAGATCACGTAGCCGTTCAGATGGACGAGCAGAGCATTACATACCTAGCTCTAAACGAGCAGGCTAACCAGCTTGCGAGATATTTGCGCTCCGAGGGAGTAGGGGCAGATACGCTCGTAGGGATTATGGCTGACCGTTCCTTGGAGATGGTCATCGGGATGTTGGCCATTTTGAAAGCAGGGGGTGCCTATGTACCGATTGACCCCGATTATCCGGAAGAGCGTATCCATTATATGCTGGAGGATTCAGGTGTCCGTCTGTTGCTCACCCAAAGTCATCTGTGGGAGAGTACCACTTTTGACGGAAAGCTTGTGAGTCTGGACGATTCTGTAACGTATACAGGAGATGCCTCCAATCTGGAGAGCATTTCGGGACCAAACCATCTGGCCTATGTCATCTACACGTCGGGTACAACCGGCAAGCCGAAGGGCACGCTGATTGAGCACAAAAATGTAGTTCGACTGCTCTTTAACGATAAAAATTTATTTGATTTCACCTCTCAGGATACGTGGACGCTATTCCATTCGTTCTGCTTCGATTTCTCCGTTTGGGAGATGTACGGAGCGCTTCTTTATGGAGGGAAATTGGTGATTGTTCCATCTCTCACAGCCAAAAGCCCAGCAGCTTTCCTGGAGTTGTTGAAAGATAACCAAGTCACCATTTTAAATCAGACGCCGACGTATTTTTATCAGGTGCTACAGGAAGAACTAACGCACTCTTCGACAGAGCTTGGCCTTAGAAAAATCATTTTTGGTGGAGAGGCTTTAAGTCCATCTCTTCTGAGAAACTGGCGGGTCAAGTATCCTGATGTGCAGCTGATTAATATGTACGGAATTACGGAAACAACGGTCCATGTCACCTACAAGGAAATCACGGAACATGAGATTGAAGCGGGGAAAAGCAATATTGGCAGAACGATCCCCACACTTAGCGCTTACATTCTCGATGAGCAAAGACGCTTGCAGCCTGTTGGGGTTCCGGGAGAGCTATACATTGCGGGGGACGGTCTTGCCCGTGGGTATTTGAATCGGCCGGATTTGACGTCTGAGAAATTCGTTGAACATCCGTATCGGGCGGGAGAGCGGCTGTACCGAACGGGGGATCTTGCTCGTTGGTTGCCTGATGGCAATATTGAATATTTGGGGCGGATCGACCATCAGGTCAAAATTCGCGGCTATCGAATTGAGCTTGGCGAGGTAGAAGCCCAAATTCTCAAGGCTCCGAACGTACGGGAAACGATTGTCCTCGCACGGGAAGACGAACAGGGCCAAAAATTGCTGTGCGCCTACTATGTAGCCTCCAGTGACCTTTCGCCGGGGGAATTGCGGTCTCAGCTGGCGGCGGAACTCCCAGCTTACATGATTCCTTCTTATTTTGTCCGGCTGGAGCAAATGCCGCTTACGCCAAATGGCAAACTGGATCGCCGTGCGTTGCCGGCTCCTGAAAGCAGCGTACAATCCGGCGAGGCTTATTTGGCTCCGAGAACTGCTGTGGAAGCTCAGATGGTACTCATTTGGCAAGATATCTTGGGTGTTACCCGCGTTGGTGTCAGGGATAATTTCTTTGAAATTGGGGGTCACTCCTTGCGGGCAACCGTGCTCGTTTCACGGATTCACAAAGAATTGGGATGTAGCATTTCGCTGCGTGAGGTGTTTCAGTCACCTACAGTCGAATCCTTGGCGCAACTTGTGAAGAAACACATTCCAACCATGTACGAATCCATCCCACAGGCGGCGGAAAGCGAAGCTTACCCAGTGTCCTCAGCGCAAAAGCGGTTATACGTGCTGAGACAGATGGATGGGGGAGAGCTCAGCTACAATATGCCAGGGGTCTTCACGGTGGATGGACCGTTGGATCGCACGCGGCTGGAGTCTGCGTTCCAGGCACTGATCCAGCGCCATGAATCCCTGAGAACCGGCTTTTATATGCAGGATGGAGAGCTTGTTCAGCGTGTGCATAGGAATGTGCCGTTCGTGTTGAACTACACAGAGGCTTCGGTGGAGGAGACGGATACGCTCATTCACAGCTTTATTCGTGCCTTTGATCTGAGTCAGGCTCCATTACTGCGTGTTAGCTTGGTGAAGCTCCAGGAGGAGCGTCATCTGTTGCTGTTTGATATGCATCACATCATTTCAGATGGGGTTTCTATTCAAATATTGATAGAGGAACTTACTCATTTGTATCAAGGAGAACAGCTACCAGAGCTGCACATCCAGTACAAGGATTATGCCGTATGGCAACGGGAACAGTCAGAGAACCAATGGCAAGATCTTGAGAAATATTGGCTGCAAGCCTTTGAAGGAGAGTTGCCAGTATTGGATCTGCCTACAGACTTCCAACGACCTTCGGTTCGGAGCTTCGAGGGTAGTCGAATTGATTTTACATTGGATGAGTCTGGAAATAAGGCAATACAAGAGCTTGCGTCCCGTACAGGTACTACACTGTATATGGTATTGCTGGCCGCTTATTCGGTACTACTGCACAAATATACAGGACAGGAGGACATCGTCGTAGGTTCTCCAGTAGCCGGAAGGCCGCAGGCTGAGCTTGAGGGTATCATCGGAATGTTTGTCAACACACTGGCCTTGCGCAGCTACCCGGCAGGAGATAAAACCTTTCAGGATTATCTTCTGGAAATCAAGGAAACAGCGCTCAAGGCGTTTGAGCATCAGGATTACCCTTTTGAAAAATTGGTCGAAAAGCTGGGCGTAGGACGTGATGCCAGCCGCAATCCGCTCTTTGACACCCTATTGGTATTACAAAATACCGAGCAGGAAGAGCAGGAAATGGACGGAGTGCACTTTACTCCTTACTTGATGGACACCGTCACAGCCAAATTTGATCTGTCCCTCAATGTAGAGGAGAAGGGCTCAAAATTAGCCTTTGGCCTCGAGTATAGTACGGCTTTATATCGCCGTGAAAGTGTAGAGCGACTTGCAACGCACTTGCTCCGGATTCTGCACGCAGTCTCGGCCAATCCCCAGTTGCAACTGGCCGAGATAGAAATGATCACACCGGAGGAAAAAGTACAGATCGTTGAAGTATTTAACGCGACATCGGCTCCTTATCCAAGGGACAAGACCATTCATGAGCTGTTCGCAGAACAAGTCAAGCGTACACCAGAGCAAACGGCGCTTGTATTTGGAGATGTCCAGCTAACGTACCTTGAATTGGAAGACAAGGCGAGCCGATTGGCCCAAACACTGCGTCGTTTGGGAACGTTAAGGGAGCAGCCTGTGGCCGTGATGGGCGGACGAAGCATCGAAATGGTCATTGGTATGCTCGCGGTGCTTCAAGCGGGTGGAGCCTATGTGCCTATTGATCCTGATTACCCGGAAGATCGGGTGCGTTATATGCTTAATGATTCCGACGCCAAGCTATTATTGGTGCAAAAGAGCGAGCTTATAAATGTAGACTACGGTATACCGATTGTCGATCTTAGCAGTGAAGAGGCTTATGCAGCTGAACCTGCCCAGCCGGAGACTGCCCAAGGATCGCAGGGGCTTGCTTATGTCATCTATACATCGGGTACGACGGGTAGACCGAAGGGCGTTATGGTTGAACACCGGAACGTGGTTCGTCTGGTCAAAGAGACCAACTATGTGGAGCTGAATGAATCTACGCGGATTTTGCAAACGGGAGCAGTGGCCTTTGATGCTTCTACATTCGAGATATGGGGAGCTTTGCTTAACGGTGGACAGCTCTATTTCGTAGAGAATGACGACATTCTGATTGCCGATAGGCTCAAAGCAGCTATTGCCAAGTACGGGATTACGACATTGTGGCTTACTTCACCGCTTTTCAATCAGCTTTCCCTGCAGGATGAGTACCTGTTCAGAGGGCTCAAAGCATTACTAGTCGGCGGTGACGTACTGTCCATATCTCATATGAATCGTGTAATCGAGGCTAATCCTGATCTTGTCCCTATCAATTGCTATGGTCCGACAGAGAATACGACCTTCTCCACCACCTACGAGATTCCAGGTCGTGCCGAAGGGGTCGTACCGATTGGTCGCCCAATTAGTAATTCGACCGCTTATGTGGTCAATGGATCGCTGCAATTACAGCCTATTGGTGCTTGGGGTGAACTCATTGTCGGCGGTGAAGGTGTAGCGCGCGGATATCTCAATCGTCCTGATCTCACAGCAGAGAAATTTGTCCCTAGTCCTGTGAAGGACGGAGAACCCTGCTACAGAACTGGGGATTTGGTGCGCTGGCTTCCAGATGGGAATTTGGAGTTTAAAGGAAGAATTGATGAGCAGGTCAAAATACGTGGTTACCGCATCGAACTCCCTGAAATCGAGGCCCAACTGGCCAAGGTGGAGTCAGTAATCGACGCTGTAGTGGTCGTTCGCGCGGATGAGCTTGGAGAGAAGCAGCTTTGCGCTTATTATGTGGCGGATCGTACGCTCACGGCAGGCGAAGTACGTCTTTCCCTATCGCAGGTGCTTCCGGGCTATATGATTCCATCCTATTTTATTCAGATGGATCGTATGCCATTAACGTCAAACGGAAAAGTGGACCGCAGGTCTCTGCCGGCTCCGCAAGTAGGTGCGCATACAGGACGGAAGTATACAGCTCCTCGTACACCGGCCGAAGAAGCTTTGGCGTCTGTCTGGCAAGGGGTGCTGGGTGCCGAACAGGTGGGTATCCATGACAATTTCTTTGAATTGGGTGGAGATTCCATCAAGGCCATTCAGGTGTCGTCACGGTTACTGCAGGCCGGCTATCGGTTAGAGATGAAGCAACTGTTCAAATCGCCAACCATTGCCGAGCTAGGCGCGGAAATACAGACGGCTGTGCACATGGCTGAACAGGGAGTTGTGCGTGGAGCGACTCGCTTGACTCCAGTCCAACAGTGGTTCTTTGGCCGGAAGCAGGCAGAGCCTCATCACTTCAATCAAGCGGTTATGCTGTATCGTGAACAGGGATTTGAGGAAAAGGCCTTGCATCAGGTGCTGAGAAAACTTGCTGAGCATCATGACGCCCTTCGTATGGTTTTCCGTCAGACAGAGCATGGCTACGAAGCTTGGAATCGTGATCTTGAAGAAGGAGAGCTTTATAGCCTGTTCACCGTTGATTTACGGAGTGAATCCGATCCGACTGCAGCCATTGCATCGCTGTCGGATGACATTCAGCGCAGTATCCATCTGGCAGAAGGCCCGCTGCTGAAGTTAGGACTTTTCCATTGTCAGGATGGAGACCACCTTCTGATCGTGATCCACCATTTGGTGGTGGACGGAGTATCCTGGCGGATTTTGTTCGAGGACATCGCAGCAGGCTATGAGCAGGTGATTCAAGGCCAAGCACTGACACTCCCGCAGAAGACGGATTCCTTCCGTGACTGGGGTGACGCCCTTGCTCGTTATTCGGAAGGCCCTGAAATGGAGACTCATCGGGCGTATTGGAGAGAGCTGGAGGATCAGCCACTCGAACAGTTGCCGAAGGATGAGGCTGTGGAAAGCCTTCTTTTACAGGATAGCAAAGTAGTAACAGCACAATGGACTATAGAAGAAACCGACCAATTGTTGAGAAAGGCCCACCGTGCTTATCAAACAGAGACGAATGATCTGCTATTGACTGCTCTAGGCATGGCGATATCCAAGTGGTCTGGGATCGAAAAGGTTGCTGTGAATCTGGAAGGGCACGGTCGTGAGCCGATTATACCGAATATCGACATCACCCGTACCGTCGGCTGGTTTACAAGTCAATATCCGGTGATTTTAGACTTGGGGGATAACTCGGAAGTGGCCTCCTTGATCAAGTCTGTGAAAGAAGGGTTGCGCCGAATTCCGAACAAAGGTATTGGCTACGGGTTGCTCAAAACGGTGGCAAGTCAGTTGGATGAAGATAGCTTCAGCTTGCAACCTGAGATTTCTTTTAACTATCTGGGGCAATTTGATCAGGATTTGCAAGGAAGCTCATTGCAGATCTCTCCTTATCCGACCGGAAGCGCGCAAAGCTTGTTGGAGGAACCGGCCTATACGCTAGATATCAATGGCATGGTGACGGACGGAGCCCTGACTCTGACGATTACTTATAACGGAAAACAGTATAAGTCATCTACGATGGAACAGCTCGCTGGATATATTGAAGAAAGCCTGCGGGAGCTTCTTCAGCATTGCGTAACCCAAGAAAAAACCGTATTGACACCAAGCGACGTGCTTGCGAAAGGTCTAAGCATTGCCGACCTGGAGGAGCTTTCTAAGCAAACGAGCCACATTGGCGATATTGAGAATGTATATAGTCTGACGCCGATGCAGAAGGGCATGCTGTTCCATGATATGTTTGAGCCGCGTACAGGCGCTTATTTTGAGCAGGCTGCTTTTGACTTTAAAGGTAGCTTTGATCCGAACGCCTTCGGACACAGTCTGGATGCAGTGGTGGAGCGTCATGCCATCCTGCGCACGAACTTTTACAGCGGATGGGGCAGCGAGCCTTTGCAGGTTGTATTTCGGCACAGAGGCGCTAAATTGGTGTACGAAGACCTGCGGGAGATGAATGCATCGCAGCGTGAGGCTTACCTGAAGACATTTGGTGCTAAGGACAAAGCACGGGGCTTTAACCTGGCTGAAGACGAGCTTCTTCGTGTATCGATTTTACAAACAGATGAAGAGAGCTTCCGTCTCTTATGGAGCTTTCACCACATCGTCATGGATGGGTGGTGTGTTCCGTTAATTACGCAGGAGGTATTTGAACACTATTTTGCCCTTCTGGAAGGAAGAGAGCCGCAGCTGGCAGAGGTTCATCCGTACAGTCGATATATCGAATGGCTGGAACAGCAGGATGAAGCAGCTGCGTCCAACTATTGGAGCCGATATCTGGCCGGTTACGAGCAGCAGACGCTTTTACCTCAAGTCGGTGGAGCAAGTAAGGGAGAAGGCTATGTAGCAGAAAAGCTGAATTATCCTCTCAGCAAGGAATTAACTGAGCGCCTTGAAAAGGTGGCCAGGGATGCTCATGTCACGATGAACATATTGCTGCAGTCCCTCTGGGGCATTGCACTTCAACGCTATAACGGTAGCCGGGATGTCGTGTACGGAAGTGTAGTATCAGGCAGACCAGCAGAAATTCCGGGCATTGATCGGATGATTGGTTTGTTCATCAATACGATTCCTGTTCGTGTGAAGACAGAGGAGAATCTCCCCTTCACGGTTCTGATGAAGCAGCAGCAGGAACAATATATGGCTTCTCATATGTATGACACCTACCCGTTGTTTGAAATTCAGGCTCAGACGGATCAGAAGCAGGATCTCATCTCTCATATTATGGTGTTTGAGAATTATCCTGTGGAAGAGGAAGTAGAGCGTCTGGGTGGTGGCGAGGCTGCCTTTGAGATTGAGGAAGCGGAGCTTCTTGAACAAACGAATTACGATTTTAACTTAATTGTTCTACCGGGCAAAGAGATGAGATTGTTGTTCCAATACAATGCGCTCGTCTATGATCCAGCCACGATCGAGCAAATCAAGGGCCACTTGTTCCACCTGATGGAACAAATTGTGGAGAATCCTGCAATTTCCGTGGATGCTCTAGAATTAGTCACGCCGCAGGAGAAAGAACAGATTCTGAACGTATGGGGAAATACACCAGGCATTTACGAGCAATGTAACACGTTCCACGGGCTGTTGGAGGAACAGGCGGGACGAACGCCAGACGCGACTGCCCTTTTGTTTGGGGACGAGATGCTGACCTACGCCGAGCTCAATGCAAAAGCCAATGGACTGGCGAGAAGGCTCCGTACTCAGGGAATCAAGACGGGAGATCTGGTGGGACTGATTGCTGCACGGTCGCTCGAAATGATCGTTGCGATCTACGGCATTATGAAAGCCGGGGGTGCCTATGTTCCAATCGATCCAGAGTATCCGAAAGAACGAATCAGTTACATGCTTGAAGATTCCGGGGCGAAGCTGATCCTTACACAGGCCCATCTCTTGGAGCATCTCGGATGGACGGAAAATGTTTTGCTGCTGGATGAATCATCGACCTATGATGCCGACACCTCGAATTTGGAGGCTACTGCCGGCCCGGATGATCTGGCTTACGTGATCTACACTTCAGGTACGACGGGTCAGCCTAAGGGCGTATTAGTCGAGCATCGGGGACTACCCAATCTTTCGGACGTATACGGGACACACTTCGAAGTTACACCGCAGGATCGGATCGTTCAGTTTGCAAGCCTGTCGTTTGATGCATCGGTTTCGGAAATTTTAACGGCGCTGAGCCACGGGGCTGTTCTGTGCATCCCTTCTCCACAAGATATTTTAGATCATGCCCTGTTCGAGCAGTTCATGAACGATAAGGGGATTACGGTAGCGACTTTGCCACCCGCTTACGCTATCCACCTTGATCCAGAGCGTTTGCCAACACTGCGGTGCTTGCTAACCGCTGGATCGGCCGCATCGATCGAGTTGATCGAAGAGTGGAGGAAGCATGTACGTTACTCTAATGGCTATGGCCCAACAGAGGACTCCGTATGCACCACAATCTGGTCTGTCCCGGACAGTGAGGGAGCAACGGATATTGTATCTATTGGACGACCTATTGCTAACCATAGTGTGTACATCTTGGATGACCATTTTAGATTGCAACCTGTCGGTGTAGCTGGAGAGCTATGCATTTCGGGTATCGGGTTAGCGCGGGGGTATCATAACCAGCCTGAGTTAATGGACGAGAAGTTTGTGGACAATCCATTTGCTCCAGGAGAGCGTATGTATCGGACGGGTGACTTGGTTCGCTGGTTACCGAATGGAACCATCGAGTACTTAGGTCGAATAGATCACCAAGTCAAAATCCGCGGCTACCGTATCGAGCTAGGCGAGGTAGAAGCACAAATGCTCAGAGTGCCGTCCGTTCAGGAAGTCGTGGCCATGGCTGTAGAGGGCAATGATGGCTACAAAGATCTAGTCGCTTACTTCGTAGCCGCTCAGAAACTTGAGGTATCCGAACTTCGGGCCGTCCTGTCGGAGATGTTACCTGGATATATGATCCCTTCCCGCTTCATACAAATGGACGATATGCCTCTGACGTCGAACGGAAAAATCGATCGAAAAGCGCTGCAGGGCGAGCGTGGATGGGCAGTTGCTTCATCTGAGGCTCCAAAGACACCTGTAGAAATGCAATTAGCCCAAATCTGGCAAGAGGTGCTAGGTGTAGAGAATGCGGGAGTGAAGGATAATTTCTTCCATTTTGGAGGTCATTCACTGCGTGCAGCCCTGCTAGTCTCACGAATTCGCAAGGAAATGAATCGAGAGATTAGTCTGAGAGCAGTGTTCGAGTCTCCTACTATTGAAGGATTGGCCCGTGCTATTGAGGGCTATACACCGCTGAATTTCGAAGAAATTCCTACAGCGGGAGCGAGAGAGCATTATCCATTGTCCTCTGCCCAAAAACGACTGTTTATTCTAAGTCAGCTGGAAGGTGGAGAGCTGAGCTACAATATGCCAGGTATTCTTACCGTTGAGGGAGCTTTGGATCGGGAACGACTAGAGCAGGCATTCCGTCGTCTGATTCATCGTCATGGTTCGCTGCGTACTCGTTTTGTGACCGTGAACGGTGAACCTGTACAGCAGCTCCTGACGGATGTTCCGTTTGCTGTGGAATATGCGGAGTTGAGCGAGGAAGAGGCAGGAGCTACCCTTCAGCAGTTCGTCCGTCCTTTTGATCTGGGTGTAGCTCCATTGCTGCGGGTCGGCCTTATTCGAATTGCACATGAGCGCCATTTACTATTGTTTGACATGCACCATATTGTCTCAGATGGGGTTTCTATGAATATTCTCATAGAAGAGTTTCTCCGCTTCTACCAAGAGGAGGACGTACTTCCTGAGCTACAGATCCAGTACACAGACTATGCGGTATGGCAGCAAGAGCAGCTCGGAAGCGAGCGTCTTAAGGCCCAGGAGGCTTACTGGCTGGATGCTTTCCGCGGAAGCTTGCCAGTGCTGGATTTGCCAGGAGATGAAGTTCGTCCTGCGGTGCGAAGCTTTGCGGGCGATCGAATCGACTTCCAAATTGATTCTTCTCTGAGTGCTTCACTTCAGGAGCTGGCTACCCGAACGGGTTCCACTCTGTTCATGGTACTGCTGGCAGCCTATACAGCGCTCTTGCACAAGTACACAGGTCAGGAAGATGTCATCGTCGGTTCACCTGTGGCAGGAAGATCCCATGCGACACTCGAAGGCCTCATCGGTATGTTCGTCGGCACAGTGGCACTTCGTACTTATCCAGAAGGAGAGAAGCCTTTCGAGGCTTATCTGCAGGAAGTGAGGGAAACAGCGCTGCGGGCCTATGAAAACCAGGATTACCCGTTCGAGGAGCTGGTAGAAAAGCTGGAGCTTCAGCGTGATTTGAGCCGTAACCCACTATTTGATACCATGTTTGTCCTGCAAAATATCGATCAGGGAGAACAAGAAATAGAAGGATTGCGCTTCACTCCTTACGATAATGTACATCCGGCTGCCAAGTTCGATCTTACGTTGACCGTGAGTGAAGAAGCAGACGGGGCATTGAACTGCACGCTTGAGTATGCGACTGCGATCTACAAGCAAGAGACTGCTGATCGGATGGCAGGCCACTTTGTACAGCTTATTCGGGAAGCCATCGCCAATCCGGCACTGCCGTTGTCATCCCTTGATATCGTGACACCTCAGGAAAAATCAAGGCTGATGAAAGCGCCGGACGAAGCCAAGGCAGATTATCCTCGTGACAAGACGATCCATGCGCTGTTCGAGGAGCAGGCCGCACGTACTCCGAATGCAGTGGCAGTCGTATGTGAAGATGCAACCCTGTCCTACATCGAGCTGAACGAGCGGGCCAATGGACTTGCCCGAACGCTGAGGGAACGTGGTTTGCAACCAGACGGTTTGGCTGGAATCATGGCGGATCGTTCCCTTGAAATGGTGGTCGGAATTTTAGCCATCTTGAAAGCAGGCGGGGCCTATGTCCCTGTAGATCCTGAATATCCAGAAGACCGCATTCGCTTTATGCTTGAGGATTCAGGAGCCAAGCTACTGCTGACACAAGCGCATCTGGAGCAACGGGTCTCCTTCGCCGGGGATATCGTAAGTCTGGACAAAACGGCTTCCTACAAGGAGGATGTCTCAAACCTGGAGTCTGCAGCCGGACCGGGGAATCTTGCCTACGTCATCTACACATCGGGTACGACAGGCAAGCCAAAGGGAACACTGATTGAGCATAAAAATGTAGTTCGCTTGCTCTTTAATGATAAAAATATGTTTGACTTTGGTCCTCAGGATACGTGGACACTGTTCCATTCATTCTGTTTTGACTTCTCTGTATGGGAAATGTACGGAGCATTGCTGAACGGAGGACGGTTGGTCATCGTTCCATCGCTTACCGCGAAGAGTCCAGATCGTTTCTTACAATTGCTTAAGGATCAGAAGGTCACCGTTTTGAACCAGACACCGACTTACTTCTACCAGTTGCTACAGGAAGAGCTCGGTCATCAGGCGGCAGAACTGAGCCTCCGTATGATTATCTTCGGTGGAGAGGCATTAGCTCCGGCCCTGCTCAAGGACTGGAGAACGAAGTATCCGCAAGTGCAGCTCATTAACATGTACGGCATTACCGAAACGACCGTGCATGTAACCTACAAGGAAATTACAGAGTTGGAAATTGAACAGGGCCGCAGCAATATCGGCACCACGATTCCGACGCTGCGAGCGTACATTTTGGATGAACAACGCCGTCCACAGCCGATTGGCATTCCAGGTGAACTCTATGTGGCGGGCGTAGGTCTGGCGCGAGGTTATCTGAACCGACCGGAATTGACGGAAGAGAAGTTTGTCGCTCATCCGTTCGAAGCAGGCGAGCGTATGTACCGCTCGGGTGACTTGGCACGCTGGTTGCCGGATGGCAGCATGGAGTATTTGGGACGGATTGACCATCAGGTAAAAATCCGTGGTTACCGTATTGAGCTAGGCGAAGTGGAAGCGAAGCTGCTCCATGCTCCGTCTGTAAGAGAGGCCGTTGTGCTCGCCCAAGAGGATGGAAGTGGACAAAAAGTGCTTGTCGGCTATTTCACAGCCGATCAGATGCTGACGGTAGGAGAGTTGAGAAAAGCCTTGGCTGCCGAACTGCCGGCTTATATGATTCCATCTTACTTTATGCAATTGGAACAGCTGCCTTTGACACCAAATGGCAAACTGGATCGCAAAGCGCTTCCGGCTCCGGAGGCCAATGTGCAGACTGGAGCGGTTTATGAACCGCCAAGGACGAAGGCTGAGGAAGCTTTGGCTTCCGTATGGCAAGGTGTGCTGGGAGCACAGCAGGTCGGCATCCACGATCATTTCTTCGACCTGGGTGGTGACTCCATCAAGGCGATTCAAGTGTCCTCGAGATTGTTCCAAGCTGGATATAAATTAGAGATGAAGGATCTCTTCAAATATCCGACAATTGCCGAGCTCAGCCCGTATCTTCAGGCAGCCGGACGTACAGCGGAACAGGGCGAAATTAAAGGTGCAGCAGAGTTAATGCCAATTCAGCGCTGGTTCTTTGAACGCCATACAGCGGAGCCGCACCATTATAATCATGCCGTCATGCTCTATCGGAAAGACGGCTTTGATGAGGCTGCACTCCGATTGACAATGGACCAAATTGCGATCCATCATGACGCGCTGCGCATGGTTTTCCGGCCTACAGAAGCTGGATACGCAGCTTGGAATCGGGGAACGGATGAAGGCGAGCTCTACACATTGGACATTGCTGATATGCGGCAGGCGGAAGACCAGACAGCTGCGGTTCAGGCCCAAGCCAATGCCATTCAGGCAAGCTTTGACTTGGAAGGTGGCCCACTGTTCAAGCTAGGCCTGTTCCATTGTGAAGATGGCGATCATTTGTTGATTGTCATTCATCACCTCTTGGTTGACGGTGTGTCCTGGCGCATCCTGTTTGAAGACATTGCAACAGGATACGAGCAGGCGTTGAATGGACAAACGATTGTTCTTCCGCAAAAGACCGATTCGTATCTTGTATGGTCCGAGCAAGCGGCGAAGTATGCAGCAGGTCCTGCCCTGGACGAGGAGCGTTCATACTGGCAGCAGATTGAGGAGACGCTTCTGGCTCCACTGCCCAAGGATAAGGATCAGGAGCCAGGCACCGTTCGGGATACCGAGTCGGTTACGGTAACGTGGTCTGCTGAAGAAACAGAGCTGCTGTTGCGACAAGCAAACCGGGCTTATCATACGGAGACGAATGATTTACTCTTGACTGCTCTGGGAGCAGCTATTCAGCGCTGGACAGGCATGGAGCAGGTTCTGGTTAACCTTGAAGGACATGGACGGGAAATGATCATACCAGATCTGGATATTACCCGTACCGTGGGCTGGTTCACAACTCAGTACCCTGTTCTGCTGAACCTGCAAGATGGGCAGGAAGTATCTACCCGGATCAAGCGCATCAAGGAGAATTTGCGAGAGGTTCCGCACAAAGGTATCGGCTACGGTCTGCTGAAATATATGGCACCGGAAAAAGACACTCGATTCAGCGTAGAACCAGAAGTTTCCTTCAACTACCTTGGACAGTTTGACCAGGATTTGGAGGGGAATGCTCTTAGCTTGTCTACACATTCAGTCGGTAAGGCGCTCAGCGATCTCACACCACAGCAATATGCTCTGGATGTGAATGGCATGATTGCTGAAGGACAGCTATCACTGACGATTACGTACAGCAACAGGCAGTATCGTAACGAGACGGTGAGTCATTTTGCTGAATTATTACAGTCAAGCCTTAGTGAGGTCATCCGGCATTGTGTAGCTCAGGAGTGTTCACAGCTTACACCTAGTGATGTTCTGTTCCAAGGATTAACATTGGAGCAGCTTGATCGACTTACGGCGCAGACGGCTCATATCGGAGAGATTGAGGATGTGTACAAGCTGACGGCAATGCAGAAGGGCATGCTGTTTCACAGCCTGCTGGAGCCGGATTCCTCTTCATACTTCGAACAGGCAACGTTTGAGATGCGTGGCAGCTTCGATGTAGATATCTTCTTCGAGAGCTTCCAGGCTTTGGTGCAACGACATGCCATACTACGTACCGGCTTTTACAACAACATTGCGGATGTACCGCTGCAAGTTGTCTTTAAGCAACGGTTAATCCCTCTGCACTACGTAGATTTGCGCGACGCATCTATGCAGGAACAAGAAGCCCGGATCAAGGCTTATATTGCTGAAGATATGGTTAAGGGGTTCAGCTTGTCAGATGATCCGCTGATGCGAGTGACCGTCTTGCAGAAGGATCAAAGCTGTCTTGTATTGTGGAGCTTCCACCATATTGTTATGGATGGCTGGTGTATCCCGATCATTACACAGGAGCTGTTCGATTATTATTCTGCCAAGAAACAGCAATTACAGCCTGTCCTGCCGCCAGCTCAGCCCTATAGCCGTTATATCGAGTGGCTTGATGCACAGGATGATCAAGAAGCTTCAACATATTGGAGCCAATATCTCGAAGATTATGACGGGAATACCGTATTGCCGGAAGGTAAAACGAAATCTCAAGCCAAAGAAGCGGGCTATGTCCTAAAAGAGCATGTTCTCCATCTGGGTGCATCTTTGACCGGTAAAATGGATGTTGTCGCGAAGCGCAATCACGTGACCGTCAACACACTCATGCAGACAGCTTGGGGACTGATTCTTCAACGTTATAATGCCAGCTCGGATGTCGTTTTCGGCGGCGTTGTGTCGGGTAGACCGGCTGAGATTGCAGGGATCGAGAATATGGTGGGTCTGTTTATTAATACAGTACCTATCCGTGTACAGTCATCCAAAGACGAGGCTTTCGTCGAGGTAATGAAACGTACACAGGCACAATCATTGGCTGGTCGTGTCTACGATACCTATCCACTGTATGAGATTCAGGGGAAAACAACCCAAAAGCAGGACCTGATTTCTCATATTATGATCTTTGAAAATTACCCGCTCGACGAACAGGTGGAGCAATCGGGTAATCAAACGGAGGACAATCTCGAAGTTGCCAACTTCACCATGTTTGAACAAACCAACTATGACTTTAACCTGGTTGTGATTCCAGGCGAAGACATTAAGGTCTGCATTCGCTACAATGCTTCGGTCTACGAGCAAGAAAGCATTGTGCGAATCGGAGGACATTTATTGCAAATGCTCGATCAGGTAGCTACTCATCCGCAAGCGACGATACAGGAACTGGAGATTGTAACATCTGAGGAACGGACAAACCTGCTTGACTGGGGTGGCAAGGCTCATGTCTACCCAAGTGATCAGGGCCTGCATACCTTGTTTGAGGAACAGGTGGCCCGTACGCCGGATAAGATCGCGGCAATAAGCGGCGACATCCAGATCACATATCGGGAGCTGAACGAGCAGGCGAACAGACTAGCTTCCACCTTGATAGCCCAAGGACTACGGAGTGAACAAGTAGTGGGGCTGTTGGCGGATCGGTCAGTGGAACTGCTGGTTGCCATCATGGGGGTACTCAAAGCGGGCGGAGCCTATGTACCGATTGATCCTGAATATCCGCAGGAGCGGATTCAGTATATTCTGAAGGACTCTGGCGCTGAGATTCTGCTCACACAGAGCCACCTGACGAAACTAGCGGCCTTTGAGGGAATGGTTATGGAATTGGATGCCCCGCACATCTACGGAGCTGGAGTGAATAATCCTAATATTCCTGTGAGAGGAAACGATTTGGTGTATCTAATCTATACTTCGGGTACAACAGGAAATCCGAAGGGAACCATGATTAACCATAAAGGAATCGTGAACTACATCTGGTGGGCCAATAAAGTCTATTGTGCAGGGCAACCAACGGACTTCCCGCTGTATTCGTCCATTTCGTTTGACTTGACGATGACATCAATGTTTACTCCGTTAATAAATGGAGGAATAGTACGGATTTATGATGGTATAGATAAAGCGGAGGTTGTTCAGCATATTTTGCGCGAAAATGCGGTGGATATTCTCAAGCTGACGCCGACGCATCTCAGTCTGATTAAAGATATGACCATCCCGGTAGAGAGTCGCATTCAGCAGCTTATTGTGGGTGGAGAGAATCTGACCACACATTTGTCAAAAACGATTACCGACCTCTTTGGTGGCAATATCAAAATCTACAATGAATATGGACCAACCGAAACGGTCGTCGGCTGCATGATTCACCTGTACGATCCTGCGAAGGATACACGGGAATCCGTACCGATTGGTTTGCCGTCAGACAATATATACATTCATATCCTGGATGAACAGCTTCGTCTCGTACCGTTAGGTGTGGAGGGCGAAATGTACATCGCCGGGGACGGAGTAGCCCGTGGATACCTGAACCGTCCGGATCTTACCGCAGAAAAATTCATTAGGAATCCGTTCGCTGCGGAAGGAAATATGTATCGCACCGGAGATTTGGCTCGTCGCCTTCCTAATGGAGACATTGAGTACATTGGGCGTATTGACCATCAAGTCAAAATACGGGGCTATCGTATTGAGCTTGGTGAGATTGAGGCCAAGTTGCTGGATATGCCCCTTGTCGAGGAAGCTCTCGTTGTTGCGTGGGCAGACGCCAATGGACAGAAGTCTCTGTGTGCTTACTTTGTAGCGGATCGCGAAATGTCTGTCAGCGAGCTGAGAAACGAACTGTCTGCCGGACTGCCTGCATATATGATTCCGTCTTACTTCGTACAACTGGACGTGATGCCTCTGACACCGAATGGCAAACTGGATCGCAAGGCACTGCCTGAACCGAACTCGGGTATAAAGGCGGGAGCAGACTTTACCGCTCCGCGGACGGATGTGGAGAACATTTTGGCTTCAATCTGGCAAGGTGTACTTGGCGTGCCGCTTGTCGGCATTCATGATAATTTCTTTGAACTTGGAGGTGACTCGATCAAATCCATTCAAGTATCCTCAAGGCTTCTTCAAGCAGGCTACAAGCTTGAAATGAAGGATTTGTTCGGTTATCCGACAATTGCAGAGTTGGCGCAGCGCGTTAGTGTGGTCAGCCGAATTGCGGACCAAAGCGAGGTACACGGATCGGTAAGACTGGGACCTGCTCAGCACAGATTCTTCGATGAACAGTCAATGGATCTGCATCACTTTAATCAGTCGGTCATGTTGTACCGACGGGATGGCTTCAATACCGATGCGCTCGCCGAGGTTGTTCGGACAATTGCAGAGCATCATGATGCTTTACGACTGGTGTTCCGCCAAGGAGAGCAGGGATTGGAGGCCTGGAACCGGAGCGTAGGTGAGGGTGAACTCTATAGCCTCCAAATCCACGACCTGCGGGATGAGACAGACCCGGCTTCAGCAATAGAAGCGGGTGCGGAAGCCATTCAGCGCAGCATCTCTCTGGAGGATGGACCTCTCTTTAGACTGGGTCTGTTCCGCTGTGCGGAAGGCGAACATCTGTTGATCGTTATTCATCATCTGGCTGTGGATGGCGTATCCTGGCGTATCCTCTTTGAGGACCTGCAGGAAGGCTACGAGCAGGCAGCACGTGGAGAAGCAGTCAAGCTTCCGCAGAAGACGGATTCGTACCGTGCATGGGTTGAGGGAATCACACAATTTGCTAACAGCCCGGCGGCTGAACAAGAACTCAGCTATTGGGCAGAGGTAGAAGGAGATGGCTTTGTCCCTCTTCCCAAAGACAAGGTAGATGGCGCACTTCTCATCAAGGATAGCGAGGCTATCACGGTCAGATGGTCACCAGAAGAGACAGAGCAGTTCCTGAAAGAAGCGAACCGTACTTACAATACGGAGGTCAACGATCTGCTCCTGACAGCCCTTGGTATGGCTGTTCACGAGTGGACGGGAATCGAACGTGTAGGCATCCTTCTGGAGGGACATGGGCGGGAGCCTGTTGTACCGGAACTGGATATTACTCGCACAATAGGCTGGTTTACAAGTCAATACCCTGTCGCCCTTGAGATGGACGGGGAATTGGAGATCGGGGCCAGAATCAAGCATGTAAAGGAAGGCTTGCGTCGTATCCCGAACAAAGGTGTCGGATATGGGATTTTGAAATATTTAAGCGACAGTCCCGATACCTCCTCCTTCTCGGCTGAACCGGAGATTACGTTCAACTACTTGGGTCAGTTCGATCAGGATCTTGCAGGAGGGACGATGGAAGTATCGCCTTACTCCGTAGGACCTGAGGTCAGTGAGCAGATGGTGCAGCATCAGGCATTGAACATTAATGGACTGATTGCCGAAGGGCAGCTTCAACTCTCGGTCAGCTATAACCATCATCAGTTCCACGGGGAGTCCGTGGCTAAGTTTGTTGGCATTCTGAAGAACTGTCTTAGTGAAGTCATTGGACATTGCGTAAGTAAGGAAAGAACAGAACTAACACCAAGCGATGTACTCCTCAAAGATATCAGCTTGGAAAAGATTGAGGAGTTAGAAGAGCAGACACGGCATATCGGTAGTATTGAGAATATGTATAAACTGACGCCGATGCAAAAGGGGATGTTGTTCCACAGCTTGCTGGAGGCTCATTCAGAGGTCTACTTTGAGCAGGCCACATTTGAAATTCAGGGAGTGTTCTATCCTGAGGTTTTCAAACGCAGCTTACAGCAACTGATGAAACGGCATGCCATATTGAGAACGAATTTCCATGCTGGATGGGGCGATTTCCCTATACAGATTGTGTTCAAAGAAAGAGCATGCGATTTCGTATACGAGGATTTGCATGAGCTGGATTCCGCTGAAATAGAAGCGCGTCTTGCAGCTTATGTTGCCCAAGACAAAGCAAGAGGCTTTGATCTTGCGAATGAAGCCTTGCTGCGTGTTGCTATTCTACGTACTGCAAAAGAGCATTACCATCTGTTGTGGAGCTCTCATCACATCATTTTGGATGGCTGGTGTATGCCACTTGTGCTCCAGGAAGTGTTTGAAACATACGGAGCTCTACGTGAGCAAAGGGAACCTGAGCTTCCTGTAGCAGCATCGTACAGCCAGTACATTCAATGGTTGGAGAAACAAGGCGAGGAAGAGGCATCCTCTTACTGGAGAGGGTACCTGAAAGGCTACGAGCAGCAGACGAAGCTGCCACAAGCCATCACACAGCCATCGGCAAAAGCAGAGGCCTATGTGTCGGAGAAGCTGGTATTCACGTTGGATGCGGAACTGACCGATCGCCTGGAACAGGTGGCCAAACAACATCAGGTGACAATGAATACGCTGATGCAAGCAGCCTGGGGAATCGTGCTGCAGCGCTACAATAGAAGCCAGGATATCGTCTTCGGAAGTGTGGTATCGGGAAGACCTGCCGAGATTCCGGGTATCGAAAGCATGATCGGTCTCTTCATTAATACAGTTCCAGTTCGGGTTCAGGCCGAGGGAAGCGATACGTTCTCCCATGTGATGAAAAGACAGCAGGAATTATATTTGGCAGGACATGCTTATGATTCCTATCCGCTCTATGAGATTCAAGCACAGAGCGAACAAAAGCAAGATTTGATTTCTCATATTATGGTGTTCGAAAATTACCCGGTAGAAGAGCATCTGGAAGAGAAAATTGCCAGTGAAGAGGCTGAATACAAAATTACAGATGTTCAGATGTTTGAACAGACGAATTATGATTTTAACCTTATTGTGCTGCCGGGACGTAGTCTGGAGTTCTTGTATCGATATAATGCTCGCGTCTATAACCGGGAGAGCGTGGAACGGATTCAAGGACACTTGACGAGAATTCTGACAAGCGTATCTGTACAACCTGCTATCCGTATTGATGAGCTGGAACTGATCACGCCAGAAGAGAAATCACAAATAATAGAGGTGTGGGGAGATACAGTAGCTCCTTATCCGCGTGAGCAGACCCTCCACGGCATATTTGAGGAAAAAGCTGCGCTCACACCGGATCGTACAGCACTTGTTTACGGAGAAACGAAGCTTACCTATGGAGAACTTCATCAGCAGGCGAACCGTCTTGCACGTACACTGCGTGCCCAAGGGGTCAGACCGGACCAACCAGTTGGCATCATGGTCGAGCGCTCGCTTGAGATGATCATTGGTATCCATGCCATTCTAAAAGCTGGTGGGGCCTATGTACCGATTGATCCGGAGTTCCCAGAAGACCGTATTCGCCACATGCTGGAGGATTCGGGGGCGAAGCTTCTGCTGACGAAGAACCATCTTAAAGATCGGTTCCCGTTCACTGGCACGATCCTGGCACTTGATGATCCGCAGGCGTACCATGAGGATAGCTCGAATCTGGAGCCAATTGCGGGGCCGGAGCATCTGGCGTATATCATTTACACGTCAGGTTCAACCGGCAAGCCGAAAGGTGTAATGATTGAACACCGCTCTGCCGTCCATACGCTGAGTCAGCTGGAAGCTGAATATCCGATGTTGGCAGGCGACCGTTTCCTGCTCAAAACGACATTCACCTTTGACTTCTCTGTGCCAGAGCTGTTCTGCTGGTTCTTTGGACAGGGGACTCTCGTGATCCTGCCACAAGGCGTGGACAAAGACCCGATGGCACTGCTGGAGGCTGTGGATACGAACCGAATCACGCATCTTAATTTGGTGCCATCGATGCTCAGTGTGCTCGTTCAATACTTGAAAGAAAGCGGCACCCAAGGATTCCTTACTCTGAAATACCTGTTTGCCTGCGGCGAGACGCTGCCTGCCAAACTTGTAGAAGAGTACTATAAAGTATCTCCACACGCAGTACTGGAGAATATCTATGGTCCTACCGAAGCGGCCGTATATGCGACCCGATATACAACTAGCCCTGAGACTGCGGCTCTAACGCATGTGCCGATCGGCAAACCGTACGCTAACGTCCAAGTATGGATGATGGACAGCGCTTCTCAGGTATCACCTGTGGGGGTACCGGGAGAACTCTGCATTGCAGGCGAAGGGGTAGCGCGGGGGTATTTCAACCAGCCGGACCTGACGGCAGAGAAGTTCATTCCTCACCCGTACAAACCGGGAGCACGGATTTACCGAACGGGCGATTTGGCCCGATGGCTGCCAGACGGGAATATTGAGTATTTGGGACGGATCGATCACCAGGTAAAAATCCGGGGTTACCGCATTGAGCTGGGAGAAGTGGAGGCACAAATTCTGAGGGTGCCATCGGTGCAGGAAGCGGTTGTTCTAGCACTGGCTGACTCCAGCGGAAGTACTCAGCTTTGCGCATACTTTGTGGCCGAGGAAGGGCTCGCAGCGGGCGTATTACGCGAAGCACTGGGCAGCGAGCTGCCAAGCTATATGATTCCGTCTGCTTTCGTACAGCTCGCACAAATGCCGCTGAATCCGAATGGCAAATTGGATCGCAAAGCGCTACCGGCACCAGAAACCCTTCTGCGGAGCACAGCGGAGTATATCGCGCCACGTACGCAGACAGAAGTAGAGCTCGCTCAGATTTGGTCCGAGGTGCTCGGCGTACAGGAAATCGGGATCAGAGATCATTTCTTTGACCTTGGGGGCCATTCCCTGAAAGTATTGGGCTTGATCCAAAGGATCTCGTCTAATATGGGCGTCCATCTCCCACTCCAGGCCGTGTTTAATCTGCCAACTGTGGAAGAAATGGCGCATGAAATTTTCAAGCTGCAGGCAACAACTACTGCCGACGAACAAGAAATGGAAATTATCCACTTCCCAGGGAAAGGAACGCTTAAAGTATTTTGCTTCCCTCCTCGGGTAGGTCACTCTCTGGGGTACTATGAGATGGCCAAGGAGCTGGATGGGCTTTGCGAGGTGTACGGGATGGAATTTATCGGCGATCGTTTCCAGGGCCAAGATATGCTGGATCGATACATCGATGCCATCGTGAACATTCAAGCCGAGGGCCCATATGTATTCCTTGGATACTCACTTGGAGGAAATCTCGCCTTCGAGGTAGCTAAAGCTATGGAAAGCCGAGGCTACCATGTTGGTGACATTATTATGGTAGATGCTATGAGAAAGATGTCCAAGGATGAATCGACACCTGAGGAGCTTGAAGAGATTGTCGAGACGGTGCTGGATAGCATTAGGGAGCAGTACAAAGTATTCCTCGCCGATCCAGCCGACAGGGAGCGAGTCATGGACAAAATGTTGGTTTACTCCACCTACCGCGATGAGCTTATTAACGCAGGTGAAGTTCATGCGAATATCCATGCTCTGATTGCAGAGGATGATAGTATTGGTCCGGATACATCATTAGATAAATTGTTATGGCAAAAGGCGACGCATGGTCAATACAAAGAATACGAAGTCATCGGAACGCATGATGTGCTGCTTGATTCCGGTTTTGTCGGGGAAAATGCTAAAGTACTGAAACAAATACTTGGTAAAATTGCAGAAGCCTCATCTAAAAACAAGCCTATTCTGTCCTAAGATCAATCAACGAGAATAGTGTAGGGTAGCAAAGACGCCCGGATTCCTTTATATAGAAGGAACTCGGGCGTCTTTTGTTTTTTTATGCTGTCCTTAACATATAAAGTCCCTAATCATCTGTGTATGCTTTAGACATGGTTGACTGAAAATGACTGGTGTCGGTGATGAGTTCACGGATGACCTGGATGACAAGCTCCGGTTGATCATGGATGATCATATGCTCGCTCTTCTTGGCAACAATAAATTTGCTGTTTGTAGAGATGTTAAGCATCTCGCGCTGTCCCATTTGCCAGCTTTGTTCGATCTGATCATTTCCGCGCTTACTAATACCGAACTGAGTCAAATCTTGTTGAACGCCCCGGGCAATTACACGTACAGGGAGGTTGCCCAGATGCTGTCCCCGTATGGCA
>NZ_CP168516.1:4872500-4937500 GCF_059491915.1 Paenibacillus sp. Paensp38 | reverse complement strand
ACTCTAAGCAGACTGCCGGTGACAAACCGGAGGAAGGTGGGGATGACGTCAAATCATCATGCCCCTTATGACCTGGGCTACACACGTACTACAATGGCCGGTACAACGGGAAGCGAAGCCGCGAGGTGGAGCCAATCCTAGAAAAGCCGGTCTCAGTTCGGATTGTAGGCTGCAACTCGCCTACATGAAGTCGGAATTGCTAGTAATCGCGGATCAGCATGCCGCGGTGAATACGTTCCCGGGTCTTGTACACACCGCCCGTCACACCACGAGAGTTTACAACACCCGAAGTCGGTGGGGTAACCCGCAAGGGAGCCAGCCGCCGAAGGTGGGGTAGATGATTGGGGTGAAGTCGTAACAAGGTAGCCGTATCGGAAGGTGCGGCTGGATCACCTCCTTTCTATGGAGAATCGTTTCCTGCGATGGAAACATTCAAATTAGCAGGTATAACGTACCTGCGACCGGATATTCAATTCGGTTCATCACATTCGTGTGAATGAAATGAATATCCTGAACTTACTCACTCGTTGCTCAGTTTTGAGAGCTCAAACTCTCAAAAAAAGCTGGTTGTTTACAGCTTTGCACCTTGAAAACTGGATACCGAAACGAAATTGCGTTTTAGAATATTCCTTTAAGCTGATCTTGTGTAAACAAGTGAAATAAAGGTAGCAGATAAGGAAAGATCTTTTGCCTTTGGCAAAAATCATTCTTTATCGAACATCGACATTTTCTTTTATCAAAGAAAAGTCTAGGTTAAGCTACAAAGAGCACACGGAGGATGCCTAGGCGCCAGGAGCCGACGAAGGACGTGGCGAACAACGATAAGGCCTCGGGGAGCTGTAAGCAAGCTTTGATCCGGGGATGTCCGAATGGGGAAACCCGGCTGTCTTCATCGACAGTCACTTTCTGCTGAATACATAGGCAGAATAGAGGCAGACCAGGGGAACTGAAACATCTAAGTACCCTGAGGAAGAGAAAACAATAGTGATTCCGTCAGTAGCGGCGAGCGAACGCGGATTAGCCCAAACCAAGGAGCTTGCTCCTTGGGGTTGTGGGACGTCTCACATGGAGTTACAAAGGAACCGGTTAGATGAAGAGGTCTGGAAAGGCCCGCCAGAGAAGGTAAAAGCCCTGTAGTTCAAAACTTGTTCTCTCCGAGACGGATCCCGAGTAGTGCGGGGCACGTGAAACCCCGTATGAATCCGGCAGGACCATCTGCCAAGGCTAAATACTCCCTGGCGACCGATAGTGAAGCAGTACCGTGAGGGAAAGGTGAAAAGCACCCCGGAAGGGGAGTGAAATAGATCCTGAAACCGTGTGCTTACAAGAAGTCAGAGCCCGATCTATGGGTGATGGCGTGCCTTTTGTAGAATGAACCGGCGAGTTACGTTCCCGTGCAAGGTTAAGGTGAAGAGCTGAAGCCGCAGCGAAAGCGAGTCTGAATAGGGCGATCTTTAGTACGTGGACGTAGACCCGAAACCGGGTGATCTACCCCTGTCCAGGGTGAAGGTGCGGTAACACGCACTGGAGGCCCGAACCCACGCATGTTGAAAAATGCGGGGATGAGGTGGGGGTAGCGGAGAAATTCCAATCGAACCCGGAGATAGCTGGTTCTCCCCGAAATAGCTTTAGGGCTAGCCTCGGAAAGAAGAATCGTGGAGGTAGAGCACTGATTGGGTGCGGGGCCCGCAAGGGTTACCAAGCTCAGTCAAACTCCGAATGCCATAGATTTAGTTCCGGGAGTCAGACAGTGAGTGCTAAGATCCATTGTCGAAAGGGAAACAGCCCAGACCATCAGCTAAGGTCCCCAAGTGTGTGTTAAGTGGGAAAGGATGTGGAGTTGCACAGACAACCAGGATGTTGGCTTAGAAGCAGCCACCATTGAAAGAGTGCGTAATAGCTCACTGGTCGAGTGACTCTGCGCCGAAAATGTAACGGGGCTAAACACACCACCGAAGCTATGGCTTGATGCTTTGCATCAGGGGTAGGGGAGCGTTGAATGCGGGTTGAAGGTGTACCGTAAGGAGCGCTGGACTGCATTCAAGTGAGAATGCCGGTATGAGTAACGAAAAGATCTGTGAGAATCAGATCCGCCGAAAGCCTAAGGGTTCCTGAGGAAGGTTCGTCCGCTCAGGGTAAGTCGGGACCTAAGGCGAGGCCGATAGGCGTAGTCGAAGGACAACAGGTCGAAATTCCTGTACCACCGTAATCCGTTATGAGCGATGGGGTGACGCAGTAGGGTAGTGACGCGGACTGATGGATGTCCGTCTAAGCAGTGAGGCTGGTGTGTAGGCAAATCCGCACATCGTTAAGGCTGGGCTGTGATGGGGAGCGAAAATTATAGTAGCGAAGGTCATGATCTCAGACTGCCAAGAAAAGCCTCTAGCCAGGAGAAGGTGCCCGTACCGCAAACCGACACAGGTAGGCGAGAAGAGAATTCTAAGGCGCGCGGAAGAACTCTCGTTAAGGAACTCGGCAAAATGACCCCGTAACTTCGGGAGAAGGGGTGCCTCGGTAGGGTGAATAGCCCGAGGGGGCCGCAGTGAAAAGGCCCAAGCGACTGTTTAGCAAAAACACAGGTCTGTGCGAAGCCGCAAGGCGAAGTATACGGGCTGACGCCTGCCCGGTGCTGGAAGGTTAAGGGGAGTGGTAAGCCTTCGGGCGAAGCTATGAACCGAAGCCCCAGTAAACGGCGGCCGTAACTATAACGGTCCTAAGGTAGCGAAATTCCTTGTCAGGTAAATTCTGACCCGCACGAATGGCGTAACGACTTGGGCGCTGTCTCAACGAGAGATCCGGTGAAATTTTAATACCTGTGAAGATGCAGGTTACCCGCGACAAGACGGAAAGACCCCATGGAGCTTTACTGCAGCTTGATATTGAATTTGGGTACGATCTGTACAGGATAGGTGGGAGCCGTAGAACTTTGAGCGCCAGCTTGAAGGGAGGCATCCTTGGGATACCACCCTGATCGTATCTAGGTTCTAACTTGGTACCGTAATCCGGTGCGAGGACAGTGTCAGGTGGGCAGTTTGACTGGGGCGGTCGCCTCCTAAAGAGTAACGGAGGCGCCCCAAGGTTCCCTCAGAATGGTTGGAAATCATTCGAAGAGTGCAAAGGCAGAAGGGAGCTTGACTGCGAGACCTACAAGTCGAGCAGGGACGAAAGTCGGGCTTAGTGATCCGGTGGTACCGCATGGAAGGGCCATCGCTCAACGGATAAAAGCTACCCTGGGGATAACAGGCTTATCTCCCCCAAGAGTCCACATCGACGGGGAGGTTTGGCACCTCGATGTCGGCTCATCGCATCCTGGGGCTGAAGTAGGTCCCAAGGGTTGGGCTGTTCGCCCATTAAAGCGGTACGCGAGCTGGGTTCAGAACGTCGTGAGACAGTTCGGTCCCTATCTGTCGTGGGCGTAGGAAATTTGAGAGGAGCTGTCCTTAGTACGAGAGGACCGGGATGGACGTACCGCTGGTGTACCAGTTGTTCCGCCAGGAGCACCGCTGGGTAGCTATGTACGGAAGGGATAAGCGCTGAAAGCATCTAAGCGTGAAGCCCCCCTCAAGATGAGATTTCCCAGTATGTAAGACCCCTTGAAGACGACGAGGTAGATAGGTTGGGGGTGGAAGTGCAGTAATGCATGGAGCTGACCAATACTAATCGGTCGAGGGCTTATCCTAAAATAAAACGCAATGAGTTTCGGATCCAGTTTTCAGGGTGTAAGTTTTGTATTGTATAAGCACAAGTGGCTTATATGGAACAAGCGAACACACAGCATTTGGCGATGCTGATTCCTGAAAAAGAATTTGCTCAGCAGATTCATGTTTGGTGGCGATAGCGGAGGGGTTCCACACGTACCCATCCCGAACACGACCGTTAAGCCCTCCAGCGCCGATGGTACTTGGACCGCAGGGTCCTGGGAGAGTAGGACGTCGCCAAGCAACAAGTAAAGAGGACCATGATCTCATTGAGATCATGGTCCTCTTTGGTATATTAGGGTACAAACCACTTGTATAATTGCTTCTATGCTGCGCATTCAAAGAAGAGATACGCTCTTGTGAATAGCTATTACTCTTAAAAACGCTTTTTTTTAAAGGTTGTCCTCCGTAGGAGTACAGTTGTTTGTACAGGGAAATACTAAAGGTTAGGGCTATTGTTGAAGGCTTGACACCCCTATACCGCTTTGCTAAGATTGCAATAATATATTTTCAGAGAGCCTTGATTTGTCCATGTCGGACAGACAACAAGACCAATACAGACTAAACAATTTGAAGGAGGATCATCTTGGTGTGGGAAGATAAATTCGGTAAGGAAGGCCTTACCTTTGACGATGTTTTGCTGGTACCTCGCAAGTCGGTGGTTCTGCCCAAAGAAGTAAGCGTGGCGACTCGTTTGAGTGATAACGTAAAGCTGAATATTCCTTTGATGAGTGCTGGTATGGATACTGTTACTGAGGCAGTGTTGGCAATCGCGATGGCTCGTGAGGGCGGTATCGGTATTATTCATAAAAATATGTCGATTGAACAGCAAGCGGTAGAGGTGGATCGGGTTAAACGTTCTGAGAGCGGTGTTATCACCAATCCATTCTCATTGACTCCGGATCATTTGGTATCTGATGCTGAAGCAGTTATGGGTAAATACCGTATTTCTGGTGTACCTGTTGTAAACGAAGAAAACAAACTGGTGGGTATTATTACTAACCGTGATCTTCGCTTTATTCACGATTTTAACCTTAAAATCAGTGAAGTCATGACGAAGGAAGAACTGGTAACTGCACCTGTAGGTACGACTTTACAGGAAGCGGAAGTCATTTTGCAAAAGCATAAGATTGAAAAGCTCCCTTTGGTCGATGATGAAAATTATCTCAAAGGTCTTATCACCATTAAAGATATTGAGAAAGCTATTCAATTTCCGAACGCAGCGAAAGATGCACAAGGTCGTCTTCTGGTCGGTGCGGCTGTTGGTATTTCCAAGGATACATTTGATCGGACTGAAGCACTTGTAAAAGCGGGTGTGGATATGATTGTTGTGGACTCTGCTCACGGCCATCATATTAACATCATTGAAGCGGTCCGCAAGCTGCGTGAAGCTTATCCTGATCTGACGATTGTAGCAGGTAATGTAGCTACTGGAGACGGAACGCGCGAATTGATTGAAGCAGGAGCATCGGTCGTAAAAGTCGGTATTGGTCCAGGCTCCATCTGTACAACACGCGTAATCGCAGGGATAGGTGTTCCACAAGTAACAGCAATTTATGATTGTGCAACAGTAGCACGTGAATATAATATTCCGATTATTGCAGACGGCGGTATTAAATACTCCGGTGAAATTACAAAGGCCATTGCGGCAGGCGCTTCTGCGGTAATGCTGGGAAGTCTTTTTGCAGGTACGGAAGAAAGCCCGGGCGAATCTGAAATTTATCAAGGACGCCGCTTTAAAGTATATCGTGGTATGGGCTCTATGGCTGCGATGAAGCAAGGTAGTAAAGATCGTTATTTCCAAGATGACGACAAGAAATTGGTACCGGAAGGCATTGAAGGACGCGTTGCTTATAAAGGACCACTTTCCGACACTGTCCATCAGCTGTTGGGCGGTCTTCGTTCCGGTATGGGTTATTGCGGTACAGCTAATATTGAGGAGCTTCGTAACGATACAAGCTTTATCCGTATTACAGGTGCTGGTCTGCGTGAGAGCCATCCGCATGATGTGCAAATTACGAAAGAAGCACCAAACTACTCTCTATAAAGTTCGGCTGTAGTAGACTTGACGACAGGCAGAGCGTATTTCGCTCTGCCTGTCTTTTTTTAGAGATACCCCTGTGATAGAATAGACAAGTGTCCGCCTTTATGACGAAATTATTGACGAATTAGGGCACGTAGGTCTTTTGGACGATTCCTACCAGTAAAGAAGATTCGAGCAGAAAATGCTCATGACAGGATACAACTAAGAAAACGAAATAAAACGAAATGGAACTGGATTTTAACACTAAAACATTAATTACATTGGCCAAGTAGAGGCTGTAACCACCGTCTCGTTGTACATAACGGATCGGGTTGAGGTACGAGAGGAGTTTGTATTCATTTGAAAGCGAACAATTTAAAGCAAAATACAAAACGCAGCATGATTAAAAAGAGCGTGACTGCAGTCATGGTGCTCAATATGATGTATATGTCGGCATTGCCTGTTGTAGGCAATTTCGATCCGAGCGTGGCTACTTTTGCAGCTGGAGCGGCAACACAGGCAACCAATATTACGGGGACAGGTTCTATTAACCCCCCTAGTCTGGCACTACGTTCTGCCATTTTGATCGAGCCTTCCACGGGGCAAGTATTGCTGTCTATGAATCCAGATGAGCCACTTCCACCAGCAAGTATGACTAAAATGATGACAGAATACATCGTGGCTGAACAGGTTAAGCAAGGCAAACTCAAGTGGACGGATAAGGTTACGGTTAACGAGAATGCTTCTAAGAGCATTGGATCACGTATTTTTTTGGCTCAAGGGGATCAACATACGGTAGAAGAGCTTTATATTGCCATGGCGGTAGGTTCTGCTAATGATGCAACAGTAGCCCTTGCTGAACGCGTATCCGGAACTGAGCAGGATTTTGTAAAACTAATGAATGAAACAGCTCAGAAAATGGGCATGAAAAATACGTATTTTATCAACTCGACTGGTTTGGACCGTGGTGATATGCCGAAAGGCTTCCAGCCGGATACAGACCGGGAAACGGTGATGACAGCGAGAGATGCAGCTACTCTGGCTGGTTACATCATTAAAGATCATCCGGATTACACACGATTCACGACAATTCAATCTTACAAATTCCGTCCTACTGACAAGGCGCCGATTATTAACTATAACTGGATGCTGGAAGCAAACAAAAATATTACTAACTTTAGAAAGTTTGCTTACCCAGGTTTAGACGGGATGAAAACAGGCCATACGGCCAATGCTGGCAACTGTTTTACAGGAACCGCTGAACGCAATGGAATGCGTCTCATCAGTGTAGTTATGGGAGCTGATTCAGATGCACACCGTTTTACAGAGACAGCTAAAGTGCTGAACTATGGTTTTGATAATTTTGAAGTGAAGCAGGTTATTGCCCCAAAGACGGTGGTTAAGGGTGTTGAGAATGTGCCAGTGACCAAAGGTACGGAAACAGAAGTGCCGATCGTTACAAAAGATGCAGTAAGTTTTATCGTACCCAAGGGTGCGAGCAATCCCAAGGTAACCTTTACAACGAACATTACACCAGCAAGCTCTCTTGTAGCACCTTTGAAGCAAGGGGCCAAAGTCGGAACCATTACGTACACGTACAAGACAGACGGTGTGGATAAAGGGCAGACGAAAACCGTTGATCTGGTTACTACGACAGCAGTAGAAGAGGGCGGCTGGTTCCGAATGCTTTTCCGGGCAATCGGTGATTTCTTCGGAGATCTGTTCCAAGGAATTAAGAATCTCTTCTAAATAAGCAAAGCTAAGCGACCTACCTTGTTTTTCATTACTTATTTTGCAGCTTGAAATGATTGTGTATTTGGCATTGGTGCGGTAAAATATTTAGTTAGAATCTAAACGTAACCCTTACAGGAGGCAACGACATGGAAACGGGAACTTCGCGTGTAAAAAGAGGTATGGCAGAGATGCAAAAAGGTGGCGTAATCATGGATGTCATGAACGCTGAGCAGGCTAAAATTGCAGAGGCAGCAGGAGCTACAGCTGTAATGGCTCTTGAACGGGTACCTTCGGATATCCGTGCAGCTGGTGGGGTTGCTCGTATGGCTGACCCAACGATTGTGGAAGAAGTTATGAAGGTTGTTTCTATTCCTGTTATGGCTAAGGCTCGCATCGGTCACTTTGTAGAGGCAAAGGTACTGGAATCTCTCGGTGTTGACTATCTCGATGAGAGCGAAGTATTGACACCTGCGGATGAAGTTTTCCATATTGATAAGCGGGAGTTCACCGTTCCATTTGTTTGTGGAGCCAAGGATCTGGGAGAAGCGCTGCGTCGCATTGGTGAGGGTGCATCTATGATCCGTACGAAGGGTGAACCGGGAACTGGGAATATTGTTGAGGCCGTTCGTCATATGCGTTTTATCAATGGTCAAATTCGCAAGGTGCAAAACTTGTCGAAGGACGAGCTGTATGCAGAAGCGAAAAACCTCGGTGTTGCATATGAACTGCTGTTAGAAGTGCATGAGCTTGGCAAGCTGCCAGTGGTTAACTTTGCAGCGGGTGGTGTAGCAACACCTGCTGATGCCGCGTTAATGATGCATTTAGGCGCTGATGGCGTCTTTGTAGGTTCTGGTATTTTCAAGTCGGATAGCCCTGAGAAGTTTGCACGGGCAATCGTGGAAGCGACCACTCATTATACGGATTACAAGCTGATCGCAGAAGTCTCCAAGAATTTGGGGACTCCTATGAAAGGCATTGAAATTTCCAAACTGGCACCGCATGAGCGCATGCAGGATCGTGGTTGGTAAGAAAGAAGGGACCGGCATGAAAATAGGTGTATTGTCGCTGCAAGGCGCTGTAGCTGAACATATACGAAGCGTTGAACGTGCGGGTGCGGAAGGTATAGCGGTGAAGAAGATCGAACAGCTCGATGAGCTGTCCGGTCTTATCATTCCCGGTGGTGAAAGTACCACTATCGGTAAGCTAATGCGCAAGTATGACTTTATAGAGGCTATACGTCAGTTTTCCAATCAAGGCAAGCCTGTATTTGGCACTTGCGCAGGATTGATTGTACTGGCTAAAACGATTCAAGGACAGGAAGAAGCACATTTGGGACTCATGGATATTACAGTATCGCGTAATGCATTTGGTCGCCAAAGAGAGAGCTTTGAAACAGACTTGAACATTAAAGGGATTGAGGAACCGGTTCGTGCCGTATTTATACGCGCACCATTAATACAGTCTGTTGGAACGGGAGTAGATGTGCTGTCTGAGTATAACGGCGAGATCGTGGCAGCCCGTCAGGGTCATTTGCTGGCTTCATCCTTCCATCCGGAGTTAACAGACGATTACCGGTTACATCAATATTTTGTGGATATGGTCCGCGAATAGTGAAAGTCAGGTTTGTAGTGTAGGAGGGATTACCTGTGTTAGATATAAAGATTTTACGTAATGAGCTTGGTAGGGTTGAGAAAGCTTTGCAGAACAGGGGGAAATCTCTGGATCTGATTAATGGTTTTACAGATCTGGATGTAAGCCGTCGTGAGTTACTTCAGGAAAGTGAAGGGCTCAAAAATCGTCGGAACGTGGTATCCGGTGAAGTAGCCAAGTTGAAGAAGAATAAGGAAAATGCGGATGATCTTATTGCAGAAATGCGTCAAGTCTCCGATCGTATCAAAGAATTAGATGAGCAAGTACGCGAACTGGAAGTTCAGATCGACGAACTGGTGATGTCTATTCCGAATATTCCCAATGGAACAGTACCTGTTGGCGCATCGGAAGAGGATAATGTAGAAATCCGTCGCTGGTCGGAGCCGCGCGAGTTTTCCTTTAAACCCAAAGCGCATTGGGAGTTGGCTCAGGATCTAGATATTCTTGATTTTGAAGCAGCAGCCAAGGTAACGGGTTCTCGTTTTACGTTCTACAAAGGACTGGGAGCAAGACTAGAGCGTGCGCTGATTAACTTTATGATGGATCTGCACAGCAGTGAGCATGGTTATGAAGAAATGCTTCCTCCATACATCGTAAATCGGGACAGCTTGTACGGAACGGGCCAACTTCCGAAGTTTGAAGAAGATTTGTTCAAGCTGCGTGATACGGAGTATTATCTCATTCCTACGGCTGAAGTTCCGGTAACGAACTACCACCGTGAAGAGATCATGAATGCGGAACAGCTTCCGAAATATTATGTGGCATACAGCTCTTGCTTTCGCTCGGAGGCAGGATCAGCGGGACGTGATACACGTGGCCTGATCCGTCAGCATCAGTTCAATAAGGTAGAGATGCTTAAGCTGGTTCACCCGGATACCTCTTATGAAGAATTGGAGAAAATGACGAATAACGCTGAGCGTGTTCTACAACTGCTCGGACTTCCATATCGCGTGCTGGCACTTTGCACTGGAGATATGGGCTTTACGTCTGCCAAAACGTACGATCTGGAAGTATGGTTGCCTGAGAGTGGCATGTACCGCGAGATTTCTTCTTGTTCAAACACAGAAGACTTCCAAGCGCGTCGTGCGAACATCCGGTTTCGTCCAGATTCGAAGGCGAAGCCTGAATTTGTACATACGCTGAACGGTTCAGGATTGGCTGTAGGGCGGACTGTGGCTGCTATTTTGGAGAACTATCAGCAAGAGGATGGAAGCATCGTGATCCCAGAAGTACTGCGTTCATATATGCGAGGCATTGAGGTTATTGCTCCTAAACAGTAAGTATTGCATTCTTAGAAATCCTGTGGTAAAATAATTTTGTTGCGCCTGAGTATGTTTAAAAGGGAAGCAGCTTTATCCATTTACCACCTGGAGAGGTACCGAAGCGGTCATAACGGGGCGGTCTTGAAAACCGTTAGAGTGCAAGCTCACATGGGTTCGAATCCCATCCTCTCCGCCATATTCTAAATAAACCAAGCCATTCAAATACGATAGCTGGTACATTGGCCTTTAGATGCTAATGATCAGGAATCGTGGAGAATGGTTTTTTTGTTGTATAAAAAGCTCGGTTTTTTCACACGTTATCAGATATGGAGGTGCTGGCATGAATCGAGAAATGACAGTAGATCAGCAAAAGCTGGTAGAGGCCTGGCAGGAACAACTGCCGATTCTTTTGAATTCAGGGGATAAATCGCAGGTACAGGCAGATGAAGCTGACAACCGGGCAATACGAATCCACATCGAGGTAGAAGGCCGACAAATGTACTCCTTTGATTTTGCATGTACTTATGTAGATTCCCGGGAAGTGCAGGTTAGCTTAGTCGATGTAGAGCGGGATGGACAGTCTGTAGATGAACGAACAGATATCATTCAACAGCTGGTGTCTGATTATACTCGGCATATTCACCAATGTGCCCAGACATTACAGTCATTGACGCATTCGTAGTATGAAGGAATGAGGAGGAAGGCTACATGACAAAAGCCAAAAACGGACTGGATAAAAACCTGTCTAACATTGTTGATGATTTGGAGCAACGTCCAGTGAATAGTCATCAGGCACAGCAAGTGCAGCAGGATCGTAATGATCGCCGTCATCAGGATTCACTAAACCACGATAAAACAGAAGATCTACACCATCTATAGTCCTATTTTTAATGGTAATAAACGGATTTGTTGATGTACCACAAATATAGACTGAGAATGGAGATGCATAAATGGGCAAGCCTAAAGCCATTCCTGTCCCTGAAGCACAGGATTCTGGTGGAAGTAACGAAAAGCGTGAGCGTAGTCATCAGCAGGAGCCGTTATCTGGTTCCAAGAAGGTGAAACAGCGGAATCACGTGGATCATCATAACAGAGAAGGTTCATAAGCAGGAAGACCTTTCTCCTAAAAATATATTGCATCGATAGTACACCCTGGTTAGGAGAACCAGGGTGTCTTTGTGCTTATTGTAAGAAAATTTTCCAATAAGTGTTTCGCTGTTTGAGAATATGAGTTAAAATAGGAGGTGTGTATTTTTTTGTTAGCATAAAAAAGGGGTTAATTACGAGAGGAGAGAATCTACACAATGAGTAAAAAGTTATCCGTCTTGGTACTCACTATGGTGTTGCTTTTGACGGTAGCCCTGGTAGGTTGTAGCAAGAAGTTAGAACCGAAGGAAGCAGTTACGACCGGTACTGCAAATGCAATGAAGTTGAATTCTTATGAATCCAAAAGTCAATTTACCGTTAAGGATCTGACAATTTCATCTGCTACTTTACCAAGTGAACAAAGTGCAATGATAACCAGTATGCTGAAAAATGCAGACATTACGCTGGACGGTGTATATCAAAAAGAACCTTTCCAATCTGAAATGACGCTCGGCATTCATTTGAAAGGTGATCTTTCCACCAGCTTCACGATTCCAATGGTGATGACTAAAGATAAACTGTACGTTAAAATTCCTAATATTCCATTTTACCCGCTCCCACAGGATGTTGTAGGTAAATTCCTGATCATTGATCCACAAGAACTGGCTAAACAATCGGGACAAGAATTTAACCCTGCAGCTATGGATCAAGAAAAATCGCAGAAATTTGCGAATGAAGTGATCGCTGCTATTATGAACGAGTATGATCAAGCTACGTACTTCTTTGATATTGATCCTAAAGACGCTAAGTTGCCACAAGGCGTTGAAGCTAAACAAGTAGTTCAGTTTAAAATAACGAACGACAACGTGAAGCAAGCAACCAATACATTTATCACTAAGGCGCTTCCTAAAGTCCTTGATATAATGTCTAAGGACGAATATGCTAGCATGCTTCAAGTGAAGAAGGAAGAGCTGTCTGAAGCGAAGAAAGAATTGCAATCTAACACCAGCGAAGTTAGCAAAAAGCTGGATGAGTTGAAAAACTACTTGACAGTGAAGCAGTTTGACATTAACACAGCTTTGAACAAGGATAACATTCCTGTGTATCAAGACCTGAATGCGAATGTAGAGATGAATGATCCGGCTACAAAAGACAATGTAAAATTGTCTGTAACAGGCTACACGCAATACAACAAAATCAATGCTAAAGCAGCATTTAAAGTAGGTATTCCAACAGCTGATCAAGTCCTGACGATGGAACAACTGCAACAAAAAATGCAAACTGTTGCTCCTTAAGTATGGGATAACATGATTGCAAGAAAACCGCTCGGCATAGGCCGGGCGGTTTTTTGTTTACTTTTAATGTTGTCCCTGTACAGTCATTTAGCTCTGCCACACGTCATCCTCGGCTAAAAGTCCAAACATCTGGTGATCCTGCCATGTGCCCTGAATCTGTACAAGCTTGCGAGCAATGCCTTCTGGTCGAAAGCCACATTTTTCTAATACACGTTGTGAGCGATCATTATGCAAAAGAGTACCCGCTTGGAGACGATGTAGAGATAAGGCACGAAAGGCATATTGTATGATTAACTTTAAGGCAGCGGTCATATGCCCTTTACCCTGTTCATGATGATCCATCATGTAGCCGATATCAGCGAATTGTCCAACTCCACGTACTAGATTGGAAATGGAGATATAACCGATGAGCCGTTCTTCCTTTAAGAGAAAGATACCGAATACGTAACCTCGATCTTCTTCGGCTTGCCGCAATTTCTGACGGATGTAGTCCTGTTGTTTCTCTAATGTGAAAAATGAATCCTCGTAAAGCGGCTCATAAGGCGCATGGGAATCCCTATTTCGGTGCCTAAGGGCGAGAAGGGCTTCGCTATCCGCCAAGCTAAATGGCCGTAAAAAGATACCTTGAGGCGTATTATACAAGCTCATAGGCATGGGGTGATCTCCTTCCATGGGGAATTAGCAATGAGATGAGGTATTTTGGACTGTGTCTCCTCAGAATGAAGACGAGGGAGGAGACAATTTGGCTGCCGCTCTTTTTTGCCGGAGATGCCGAAAGAAGCTCGTTAGCAGCGATGCACATTCCTCCTGCAGTACACCACTAGTTACTTCTGTACAATGATTGAACCGAGGCTCCTGTAATAAATTCATCAGCGTGCCTGCGCAGCCTGCCTTGGGATCTGTAGTGCCGTATATCAAATGGGGAACCCGTGATTGCACAATGGCTCCGGCGCACATTGGACACGGCTCCAGAGTGACATACAGCCTACAATCCAGCAGGCGCCAGGCACCTAAGTGCTCACTGGCCTGACGAATGGCGACCATCTCTGCATGTGCGGTTGGGTCAGCATCCGTCTCGCGCAAATTGTAGCCGCGACCGATGATTTCATTATCTTTTACGATGACAGCCCCGATAGGGACTTCACCTAACGTTTCTGCCTTATACGCTTCCTGAATGGCTTCTTTCATCCAATAGGCGTGATCCATGGTGGTCACTGGGAAAATGCTCCTTTCAAAACGCGGAATTATCCAACGAACAAATATTCCGTTGTTAACATGATGTGAATAAAATTGTGGATAACAAGGTACTTGTCCACAGGTTTATCCACAGTTTATAATAAAATCTGTGTATTTGTGGACTACCTGTGGATGATTATCTTTTATATTGTAGGCAAATCCTCGTCTATTGACAATACTGTACACAAGGTGTGTATTTATGTATATCCGGTAAATGTAAATGCTGGTATCACAGGCGCTATTACGGTATCATTGAGTTAGCAATTCCCAGTAATCGCCAGCATGCGGCAAGAGGTGAGAAATCAGTGTGTCGATAAAAATCAGAATAACGATCATTTTGTCGGGGTCCGTCCTGTTTATCCTTTTATTAAACATCGCACTTAATTATTACACGACCCATGAAAACCTAAGAAGTGACAGTGAAACTAAAATGGTTCTGACGGCTAAAATTATCGGAGGAGCTATCGAACAAACCCAACATAGCTGGGAGGCCGTTGACAAACAGCTCGGATATAATCTGTGGCTTTCTGCCACGTTGGCTGCCAATCAGCTCGATCCTGACATTCGAAATATTCAGCAGGAACAGCTTCAAAAGGTGGCCTCACTCCACAGAGATACTAATATTTCCTTGATGATTCGAGACGGGCAGGGGTATAAGGTTGTTAGATCCTCGGATCCTAAAGAAGTAACGCCATCCGATCCATTGACAGGATATTGGAAAAATGCAGTTGACCAATTATATGAGCACGGACAGGCTGCAATGGTGCAAGGTCAGAAACTGGATCATTTTTGGACGGGGTCATTTGACTACACCGGTTCAGACTCCTCAGATATTAACAAATGGGGATTTTATTATGATCAAAAACGTAACTACTTAATTCGAATTTCCTTTCAGGATACTTCAGTACAAAATTTCATAACCATCCTGAGCCCCGATGAGATCGTAAAGCAAACTCAACAAGTGGATTATCGCATCATGGAGATTACAGGAATTAACCCTGCAACCTTTGGTGGCGCTTCGATGGACAAGAACGGAAACGATTCGAAATACTATTACATGTACAACAAACCGATCCAATTCGGCACGTATCAACTAACAAGGGTGCAGGAAGATCGTTTGGCCGTGTCCAGAGCTATCCTCTCGGGGGAGAGTATTGTACAAGACTGCTATATTAAAGGTGAGCGGGTTCTCGTCAGTTACATACCTTTTTATCCGGCTAATCGTGATGCCTATGTTATCCGTATTGTTATGAATTATGATACGATCACTTCTGTTATTTCCAAGCAATTGATAAGTTTAATTGCCATTTCCATTGTCCTTTTAGAGGTGGTGATCATTGGAAGCTATGTGCTGGCAAGTCTGTTTGTCCGCCCAATTCAGTCGATTCTGGGGAAAGTGAATGAGATGGCTGACGGTCATTTTGATACACGGCTAGAAATAAAAGGTGGTCATGAGCTTGCACAGTTGGGTGAGCGCATCAATGCGATGGCCTACAACCTAGGGATGTACACGAGAAGACTCGAGCAGATGTATGAAGAGAACCGTTCTGTAAAGGAACATCTAGAATCGGTTATTAATCAGACAGCAGATGCGATTCATGTAACCGACGAGGAGGATCGCGTCGTTCGGGTCAATCATGCCTTTGAAGCTTTGTACGGCTGGACCAAGAAAGAATTGGTTGGTCGTAAGTTGGAATTTGTACCTCCACAGCAACAGGAGGAATATGAATTTCAGAAGAAGAGCCTGCTTCAGGGAGAGAGCATCGTATCAAGTGAGTCCCTTAGAATGCGGAAGGATGGAAGTACAGTAGAGATTAGTATGAGCACATCGCCTATTCTGGATGAAGAAGGCCAGATTTTGGGGTTTATCTGCGTGTCGCGTGATATCACGGGTCGCAACCGGATGGAGGAGTTGTTGCGCAGATCAGAGAAACTGACAACCGTCGGGCAACTGGCGGCAGGCGTAGCGCATGAGATTCGTAATCCGCTAACCACGCTACGTGGCTTTCTCCAACTACAGCAGCAAAATCAAGTGTTGAATATGAAACACAACGATATTATGATGTCTGAGCTGGATCGCATTAATTTGATCGTTAGCGAGTTTTTAATACTGGCGAAGCCACAGGCAGTGCATTTTCAGAAAAAAGATGTTCGTTATATTGTGAGCGACGTGATTTCTTTACTAGATAGTCAGGCGCATCTGCTGGGCATTGTATTCAACCTTCAGGTCACGGACGAGCCTGCCCTGGTATACGCTGAAGAAAATCAGTTAAAGCAAGTATTCATTAATTTACTTAAAAATAGCATGGAGGCTATGAGTAAAGGTGGCATCATCACGATTCATTTGTTCTTGGAGGGAGAAAACGTTAAAATCTTCATACGGGACCAGGGAGCGGGTATTCCCGCAGAAATGCTGTCCAAGTTGGGAGAACCTTTTTTCACAAACAAAGAAACAGGTACAGGACTAGGACTTATGGTCAGCCAGCGTATTATACAGAGTCATAAAGGCACACTGGATATTGAAAGCACAGAGGGAGAGGGAACGACAGCCCTGGTGCAGCTTCCGATTGCCAAGCCGGAGTAACGGGCTGGGGCGCAGGAGGAAGTGTGTTAGTAGAAATGGAGGGTACACAGGTTGCGCATTAACAAGTTTATCAGCGAAACCGGTTTTTGCTCGCGCCGGGAGGCAGACAAGCTGGTAGAGAGCGGTCGCGTGACGATTAACGGCGAAGTGGCTGTGCTGGGTAGTCAAGCGGAAGAAGGCGATGATGTTCGCGTGAACGGCAAGCCACTGCGCGATAAGTCTGATCACGTCTATATTGCATTGAACAAACCGGTGGGCATTACAAGTACAACGGAGAGCCACATTAGAGGCAATGTTGTTGATTTTGTGGGGCACCCGCAGCGGATATTCCCGATTGGACGCCTGGATAAGGATTCGGAAGGTCTCATTTTACTTACCAACGATGGAGACATTGTGAATAAGATTCTACGGGCAGAAGGCAAGCATGAGAAAGAATATATTGTAACAGTGGACCGCCCTGTCGTACCGTCTTTTGTGCAGGGCATGTCTAGCGGGGTGAAAATACTCGGTCAGCGGACGCTACCTTGTGAGGTGACGCGTGTATCTGAGTATGTATTCCGTATTATCCTGACTGAAGGGAAAAATCGTCAGATCCGGCGTATGTGTGCAGCCTTCGGTTATGAAGTTAAAAAACTGCAAAGGCTGCGAATCATGAATATTCGGTTGGGGTCCCTTCAGAAAGGTGCCTGGCGTGATCTGACAGAGGCTGAGAAGCTGGAGCTTGGTCAGATGCTCGATTATACGCTTAGCTAATGCCAGAGGGGCTTGTATAGCCTAGAGCGTATGATCGTCGTATCTGAAAGGGCAAAGTACAGGAAGCACTAAACAAAGAGGCACCAGCTGCATAAAAATGCGGCGGTGCCTTTGTTCATATAACATATGCATAATCAACCTTCACTCGAGCTTGAGGTAGGACTGATGACTTGTGTCCCGTTCTGATATTTGCGGAGAACAGATATTTCAACACGACGGTTTTTAGAGCGCCCTTGACCATCTTGATTGCTTGCCAATGGACGATACTGGCCATAACCGATGGATACAAACTTGGTTGGGTCGAGATCTGGATTGAGCAACAAGATACGCAAGAAATTCAGAGAGCGCTTGGCGCTCAAATCAAAATTGGACGGGAACTGGCTGTTGGAGATCGGTACATTATCCGTGTGACCCGATACGATAACATCATAGCCAGGGAACTGCTGGAGCATACTAGAAATGGACTTGGCCAGCTTTCTTGCTTCCGGCTTTACTTCGGCCTGCCCGGATGAAAACAAGGCATTATCACTAATGGTGATCATTAGTTGCGATTGGTTTAGCTTGGTATTCAGCAACGGGGTCAGGCCGTTATTTTGAATGTATTGATCCATCTGTTTTTTAAGCTTTTTTAAATCTTCTTCTTCCCGTTGGGCCAGCTGTTTTTGCAGTTCAGAGGTAGAAGTAGCTTTCGATTTTACGGGTTGTGACACTTGTTCTTTATTTTTGCCCATATCCATGGATTGTGACGACGGATTCGCGGCTGAGTGATCCAGTACGCCAGTGCCGCCATTAAAAGCTGCACTCAGGGATTGAGCCATAGTTTCAAATTTTTTGGCGTCGAGCGAGCTCATACCGAATAAGACAATGAAAAGAGCCAACAGAAGGGTCATTAAGTCGGAATATGGCAACAGCCAGCTTTCGTCAGCATGCTCTTCATGCGGTTCATGTCTCTTTTTACTCACTGGAATCGCCATCCTTCTGGGTCATCGTAGCCCGTTCGGTCGGAGTCAGGAAGATCGTCAGTTTCTGACTGATGGCGATCGTCGATATCCCCGATTGAATGGAAAGCAGACCTTCGACCATCATTAATTTAAGCTCGACTTCTTTTTTGGATAACCGTTTCAGCTTGTTGGACATCGGATGCCACAGGACATAACCTGTAAAAATACCGAGCAACGTCGCAATGAAGGCTGCTGCAATGGCATGAGAGAGCTTTTCCATGTCACTAAGGTCGGCCAGAGCGGCGATCAGACCTACAACCGCACCGAGTACCCCGAGCGTTGGAGCGTACATACCGGCTTGGGAGAAGATCAGCGCGCCAGAGCGATGTCGATCCTCGGTGGCATTGATATCCTCCATTAGAACGTCCCGTACGAATTCCTGATCATTGCCGTCAATAATCATTCGCATGCCGCCACGCATAAAGGGATCGTCGATTTCCTCTACCTTGGATTCCAAGGCGAGCAGACCTTCACGACGGGTAATGGATGCCCACTCGGTAAACGTACCGATGAGCTCTTTGCGGTCTAACAGTTTTTGTTCGGTGAAAATAACCTTGAACAGCTTCGGAATCCGTTTGATTTCTGCCATCGGGAAGGCCATAAATATACTCGCTGCCGTTCCGACGAAAATAATCATGTAAGCAGCGGGATTATTGACCAGATTGACGACCGGAGCGCCTTTTAAGATCATCCCGACGACCAGTGACAAAATCCCGAGCACAAGTCCAATAATGGTTGAAATTTGCATGATACACCTCATCCATGAGAATAGATTTTGAATCCTTTCATGCCGCCGGGGTCGTCCTTGCCCCAAGCGCGTCATTACAAGACGGATTATAGTATTTATCGACAAAACTCTCTTTTTTGTTAAGTGCGAATTTCCGGTATAATAAGGTGATTATGTATTGAATGGCGGAACCATTGGAGGAAATGGCATGGGAGTAAAGCATGGACGTGAGTATGAACAAATTTTGAACGATTTGACAGAGGCTGTGGGGCGCATCCCAGATAGCTATGAATTTTTTGAGATGGAAGCAGAAGATTGGGACAGGCTGGACCCGGCGGGACGTCAGGAAGTCAATGAAGCTTTGGCAGAAGACTTATTTTATGCACTGGGTACAGAGCCCACAATCACTGTAGGGAGTGGCGTTGTGATCTATGAGCCGGAGCAGCATCGTATCTATGTACTGATTGGGGACGAGGAGCTGACGTCAGTCCCTTTGATTTGAGGTCCGTCTTATGGATTTATCAACGGGGCCGTGGTAATATGTACACCAATATATCGTAGTTTTGGCCGTATTTAAGCGGTCGAAAGGCTTCCGTATAAACGGGGAGGAGTTCGTAACATGCCTTTTACACAAGAAGAGATTGAAGCACATCTGGAGAAACTGGAGGGCTGGGAGCTGGAGGAAGGACGTTGGATCGTTCGGAAATATAATTTTTCCAGTTTTATGAAAGGGATTGCATTCGTGGATGAAGTTGCCGCTATATCTGAAGCATTCAATCATCATCCATTTATTACGATTGATTACAAGACCGTGACTCTGCGTTTGACCTCTTGGGACGATGGCGGTATTATGGCCGTGGATATTAAGGAAGCCCAACAATATAATGAAGCTTTTGAAAAAATGCGTAGCAGTCATTGAGCTTGTAATGATCTGTCGTATGATGATAAAAGCGCCTTCGCTATACAACATCGTGGTTGTATGCCGAAGGCGCTTTTATCATAGAACCTGGGTTGGGTGCTCGGGACGATATACCATACAATAAAATGGTTTCTTGCCGTCGGGGGTCTGGCGTTCATAGGTATCTGTAAGCTCAAATCCAGCCGCCTTGTAGGCCCGGATAGCGCGCCCATTCCAAGTAAGCACCTCTAGATCAATTTCATTCTTCGGGTTGCGTCGTTGGGCTTCCTCTGCAATGGCACGGACAAAATCAGAGCCTTTGCCATGTCCGCATCTTTCAGGATGCATGCCAAGACCTAGCCGGGTCACACCGATCATAGGAAAATATTGAGCAAATCCCATCAGCTTGTTCTCTTCATCCAGTACGGCAACATATTGCTCTTGGCGAAGCGTGGGACTTCCAAATTCGACCTCAAGCGCCTTCATTTGTTCCCAGGGGAGCCAACCGTATATGTTATAAGGTGGATCATAGCGCCACTCACAGATTGCAGCCGCTTGATGCTCGTCCATCGGTACGATCCGATAGTTGGATATTGAGGCCGGCATGTGTTCCATCCTCCTTTTACAGGTGCTTCAATCATTAACAACAGATTGTAGACAAGTTGCAGGGGAATAGCAAGCGTGTTTATTTTATACCCAAGACGGGTATACATTCAATAAGAAGGAATTACTGCTCATATGCTCCCCCAGCGGTGACGGTAAAACCGACGATGTTCGCTAAAATTGAAACCTTTTGAGGTGTCAGTTCGTCAGTAAAGATAATCATTGCTGATGTTGTGGACATAAAAAGCCGCAATTCGATTCCGGCAGAATCAAATTGCGGCTAGAGTTAGCTTGCTGTGCGTTAGTTATTCTACGTTGTCGTCATCAGGAATATCTGAAGCTACAGAATGGTAAGCGTCTGTGCTCATAATTCTTTTTGCACCGACATAGCGGTTAGCGTAATAATTTTCGTTCAGTGAGCTAACTACTACACCACGTGAAGTCGAGGAGTGGGCAAATTTCCCTTCACCTACGAAGATACCTACATGGGAAATGCCTCTTCCTGTGGTGTTGAAGAACACCAGGTCCCCAGGCCTCATTTCATCGCGGGATACAGAAGATCCCATTTTGAATTGTGATCCAGATTGATGCGGAAGTTTAATTCCCAGTTTGTTGAATACATACATTGTGAAGCCGGAGCAATCGAATCCCTCGAGTGTAGTGCCTCCGCTTCTGTAGTTCGTTCCTTTGGCATCTTGGATGACCTGGTCCATCTTGGAGTCTGCAAATGCACTGCCGCCACCGAATGTAAAAGATGTAAAGGCAATGGCAAGACTCATAGCTGCGATCGTTAGCTTCTTCTTCAAAAAAAATATACCCCTTCCAATGCCTGCGAGGTTAGCTTAAGGATTCGGTAGAAGGTTCCCCTATGACCACTCTGTTGCGAGATCAATTCACCCAAACTGGTTCCCCCGCTTCCTAGGTGCCAGGAATTAGGCTTTACTTAAGATGTGCACCTTGGAGAGCAGTATTCACAATAACGATATTTTTGAGATAAAGGTTACAATAAAGATTACAAAGTTGTTACTATCAGTTCACTGCGATTATTGTAACAAAGTCGGCTGGCTTTGGCAAATGTTTCATTGCAAAAAGTTACAAAAAAAATCTGCTCCTAATGTCCCAGGAACAGATCTTGTTAACAGTATTCAGTTATGTGCCGTTTGCGCGGTTATGCATAAAGTTTTTTCGACAGACGGAAATGAAGTGATTAACATAAAGGAAGGGCTTAGCTTCTACTGGAGATATCGGTATGCCATAGTCTGTACTGCGAACTGATATGCCACAGCCTGACCAGACTAGTAACAAAATGATACGATTGTTGGAGAATGAGCGCGAGCATGCCAGTCCAAATCATCGCCACGGTGCCAAATAGACCGAAGACCAGCAGCACACAAGCACCGAGCAAAAGGGATATACCGACAGCTGGGAGAAGCTGGCGAAAGAAGGCGAGCAGGGACGATAGTATGGCGTGACCACCGACAGTGCCTAGTTGCATATACAGGATGCACTGCCGAATGAACCATCCGTATGCCATCCATCCCATGGCATAGGGCAACAAGTGCAGCAGGTAAGAGGGAGATTGAAGCGTACCTGCTACAATAGGGTAGAGTCTCGGTACTACCCAAAAGGCGGGAATCAGCAGCAGTCCCAACTCGATGATGTAATACAACAGCGACGACATGCCATGGCGTTTCATACCTTTGAAAAAGGACAGGCTTTGCGGCTCAGTCGCATCGGTATGCAGGCTTTGATATATTCCGGCTCTAATGAAGGGAGTGATTAGTATGCGTAGTACAGTCGCCCCTAGTAGTATCCACAAATACACATGTACTTCCCGGCTGTCCATCAGAGCAATCTGGCTCTCCATCCAAAACAAGGTCTGTCCCAGCTCGTTTTGACCCTGATCAGGATAACGGAGCAATAGCGGGATAACGGCAGACTGCACCAGTCGATAGAGAAACACCCCCCACAGTAGTCGATACAGAAATAAAATGATAACGATATAGAATCGTATGCGCACCAGCGCCCAGCCCTCTTTTATAACAGTCCGCATCTATAGACACCTCACCATGACAGACTTCCAAGCAGTGTCTCCAACAGCTTGGTTACACTTATACTCCAACGGGTTTGTTGCTTTTCGTCCAATTCGGCTTTTAAGGTATTGTTAATATGCTTGTTCTCCAGTGCAATGGTATATAGGGGATCAAGGGTTACATAGGAAACGGGAGAAGTACTTTTGATCCGAAAAGTTGTGCTTTTGCCCGCACCGTCCCAAGCCTTGAATTTCGTGGTTCCATCCTTGAAGGTAAATTGGACAGGGATCTTGGGATAATCCGCCCCTTTTTTGCTGACCGTCACGACTGCTTCATATCCATTCTCCAGCTTGTGGTTTGTGATGTGATCCACTGAAAAGTCCGCCATCTGGCCGTCATATACATACTGTTCAAAATAGTGGCTCCATGAGCGTCCGGTGACTCTCTCCACGATACGTTGAAAATCCAGTGAGGACGGATGCTTAAATCGGTACGTCTGGACGTAGGTCCGCATAATGCGATCCATTTTTTTCATACCCACCTGACGTTCAATGCCCCGTAGTACCAGCTTGCCTCGAGAGTAGGCATTTTGCGCGTACTCAGCAGCCGAGCCGTACTTCCATGACTCACGGTTTAGCGGCTGTGGGGAGGATACCTGTCCCGATTGTAATGGCAAGTTGGGGGTAAGCCCATATTCTTGCTCCATAAGTCGCTCCTCTGCATAGGAGGTGAAGCCTTCATCCAGCCACGGCTCCTCAAATTCATTATTGGCTACCATTCCATAGAAATATTGATGTCCAATCTCATGAACTAATGTCCGTTCCAGACTATAGCCAGGATTGAGATTACCCGCAGCAGCGGCCGTGATGAGTGTCGGATACTCCATGCCGCCAGCTCCATTGCCTGATTTAGGTGGAACCACGATGGACAGGGTGGAATATGGATAAGGCCCGTACCATTTGCTGTAGTACAAAAGAGCGGCCTTCGCTGCGCTCATATAGCGTCCTTTGAGCTCCTTGTGCGATGGGTCAAGGTAGAGCTTGATTTTGACACCAGGGACTTCAGCAGAAGAAAAGGGTTCTTCTACGGCTACAAAGTTGGGTGAAGCGGACCAGGCAAAATCGTGTACATCATCGGCATAAAATTGATATATTTTTTGTCCGTTCTGTCGGACGGCACCACGGGTGGGAAATCCGGTCGCTGCTACGATATGAGTTTCAGGCACCCGAATCCGTACGCTGTAAATTCCAAAATCGGCATAAAACTCGGAGTTACCATGATACTGGTGGAGGTTCCAGCCCTCCTCGGCGCGTCCACGCTGTCCTGCAGTCTCGTAGACACTGAGCTTCGGGAACCACTGTCCTGCCATTACAAAATCATCTGTCCCACCCATACGAGCAAAGATGGCAGGCAGTTTTACCTCAAACTTCATATATAATGTGATTTCTTCGCCACCTCGTACTGGCTTGGGTAGACGCACCTTCATGAGCGAACGGTCGCCTGCGTTACCGTCATCTGGCTGCACATATTGGATGCGATGCATGAGGGATAAACCGTCTTCTGTTTTTAGTTCAGTCAGCGTCATAGAGCCAAAGCCGTCTTTGGGCATGGTGTCTCCGCGCAGCTTTCCACCGGATTCCTTCATAAAGGTGGTTTCCATGGAAGAGAAGGCGTTCGGGTATAGATGAAGATACAGATCATTCACGGTTTTCTTGCCCGGATGTTTCCAGGTCAGTGTCTCAGTGCCTCGCAAAACCTGTCCCTTTTCCAGAGATACATCAATGTGGTACTCTACCACCCGTTTGCTGAGGATTTCTGTAGCGGGTTGTGGAGGGTTCTTGGGCAGGTCAGGCAGGATGTTTGCCCCTAGAGGCTTGCCCACATTTGGGGCAAGCGCAGACTCAGACAGGGAGCCGTATAGTGGTTGGCCTATGGACTGCGGGTCGGATTGCGATTGGGGCTGCCAGGCAAACCATAACGTCCCTGCGAGGAGACCGAGGGCTAGTGTAGACAATAAAACGATTTTAGTGCGTGCTGGGGTCATACAATGGATACCTCCCGTTGACAAGCATCTACAGCATGTATATGTTTGCTTTCAGGAGATTATTAGTTAAAATATTTATAGTGTAGAATGAGTGTGAAGACGGAAAATGGAGGTCTAGTGACGCATGAGTGAAAATCAGCCGGACGGCAAAAAACAGATTGCACTGAACATTGTCAGTGGCAAGAGTAAACATAAGGGTTTCGGCGCAGGCTCAATTGACCTGAACAGCATGTCACCGGTCATCATTGACCGAGGAGAGGCGAAAATTGATATCGGTGCCATGCATGCCAAAAGTAAAGTAGAACGTGGTATCAAGTTCTCTACGAATAAAGAGGACGTACCGAACGGACGCCAGGTATGGCTCGTATGGGTAGCTGTGGACCGTACAGCCGAAGGACGTATGTACGGCGGCGCCACCGCCTGCGAGATGCTGATTGACGACGAGGCCAAACGCGGCTGGAAAATCCTCGCCGATCACGTCAACCGTATGGATTACGCGCTCAAGCGTCGTTTCATGCTGGAGGATCTCGGCAGCGAAGATAAGGCAGCGCTCAAAAGCCTGCTCATTTCGCATAACGAGGAATGGTGGGACGCTTCGCCTGAGGAATTGAAGCAAGCGCTGGAAGGGTAGGCCAAGCGTTAACACGATTCCAGTGTACACAACTGCTTAAAGAGCAGTCGGCAGTAAGGTTCAGAAGTAGACCGATACCTTGGTTGGGGGCGGTCTACTTCTTTTTCATGTAGGTAAGCAATGCTGAATGAACATGCCAAACATGATCATCAAAGAAATTGCTGGAAAAGTATACTATAAAAAATCTGTTTTTAAGAGATAAAACACTTAAATCCGCAATTTGTTAGAGCACCTCCAAGTTACATGAAAATTATTGTAACAGATATGTAGTTATGAACTGATAGCTCCTTGACATCCTGGAAAGGCATTCACTATAATTCAGATAGAAATCGCTTCCACTCTTCTTTCTATTCATTTTGTGGAACCGGTTCCTTGAAAGATGTAGTTAAGTCCTATTTACTGTTTATGAATGTAATCTCTAAATAAGGTGGCATCGTTATGTTTAAATGGTTGAAAAAGAAGGCGGCTCCTCGTATTGAAGAATTCGAAATGATAGCACCAATCAAAGGAAAAGTGGTTTCCCTGGAGGAGGTTCCAGATCCTGCGTTCTCTACGAAAGCTATGGGGGATGGCATCGCTATTCATCCGTCTGAGGGTAGGGTCACCGCTCCTTTCGCGGGAAAAGTTGCCCATGTCATGGAGAAAAGTAAGCATGCTCTGATTATTGAACATGAATCCGGCGTACAAGTTTTGATACATGTCGGGATTAATACCGTCTCTCTCAAAGGACAAGGGTTTAATCCTCATGTCCAAGTAGGAGATAGCATTAAAGCTGGGCAATTATTGATGGAGTTTGACCTGGATGCGATTCAACAGGGTGGATTGCCTGTAATTACGCCGGTAATCGTTCCAGATGGGCAAGAGATGATTAGCCATGTGGAAATCCTGGAAGGTACATCTGCCTCTCCAGAAGTACCTGTATTAAGAGTTCACTTAAAAGCCTAGTTCTCATTCAAAAAAGACTAACCAGGAATTCCTGGTTAGTCTTTTCTTTAGATGATTCACTGACCAGTCAAGGGGTGGGTACGACCATGTAAATCAAAGGTTAGGATTCATATATTTCAGATATCCGCTGATTACAATTGCCTTCGTACAGCCCTCCATGAAAGCAGACCACTTTTTTAATATCATATGGCAGCAGGTTTTTAAGAGATTCTTTGGCCATATTGAAATCACAGCAATATTGCGGGTCTGGAGCCAGTAATTTGCCGCTTACCACGCGTAGAGCATCTCCTGCAATCAGGGTTTGACTGGATTTATGATAGAAACTTAGGTGTCCTGGTGTATGTCCAGCAGTATCTATAACTACGATCCCCCCACAGAAGGGCAGTTTCTCTCCGGCAACGATGGTGGAGTTTACAATAGCCTTTGGGGGATTTTCAAGTGTACGCCGGAATGCGTGTCTCCACTCTACCGGAACGGATTCGGGCATGGAGCTTACAGCTTGATCTATTGCTTCTGGAGTCAGCTTTATAAGCTGTTTTTCCCCCTGTATATAGGGCTTTTCGATAGAACTGGCTAATACTTGAACTGGGGATGAAGAGGCTCGGACTATATCTGCTAAACTGCCGATATGGTCAAGGTCCTGGTGTGTTATTAATATAGAGGTAAGTTTATGGATTGCTAATCCGGTGTCTAGAATAGCCTCATGTAAAAGTGAGAGTTGCCCGGGGTAAGCCGTATCAACTAAAATCATGTTATCTTCGTCCCACACTAAAGTCGGGTGAATACTCTCTATACTTCCCATAATGTTAGCAGAAACCTGGAGCATGTGTATTCCCTTGTCTAATTGCATCGAATCCCTCCCATAAGAGTTGATGTAATACAAAGGAATCGTATCATTAAACATAAATATGTAAACCTATACTATATCATAAAAATAATTATTTGTAAATATGTAGAATTTTAAATTTGTGTGACAGTTAGGAGTGATGACGTGAAGAGAATTTATTTTGTCAGACATGCCCAAGCAACAGGACAGGAACCAGATGCCCGACTTACCGATGAGGGTACCCGACAAGCTGAGCAGTTGGTTGATTTTATGGAGAATGTAGGTGTGGAATATATTGTGTCCAGCCCGTGGAAACGGGCCGTGCGAACCATTCAGCCCTTGGCTGAACGGAAACAGTTGCAGGTGTATACTGATGTACGTCTTCAAGAACGGGTACTTAGCCATGAGCATTTGGATCATTGGCTGGACGTGCTGGAACAGACCTATTTGGACGAGGACTTGAAGCTGGAGGGAGGGGAATCATCCCGTGAAGCAGTAGATCGAGGAATCCAGCTTGTTCAGGAGCTTATAGAGCGGGCGGAAAAAACGGTTATCATTGTAACTCATGGAGCTTTACTATCTCTTCTCATTCGACATTACGATCCGCAGTTTGGGTTTGAGGACTGGAAAAAGCTTTCGAATCCCGACGTGTATTTGCTAGAACTGAAAGAAGCAGAAGCCAAGATTCACAGAGTGTGGGGTTGAAATAAATAAAGCACGTTCACATAAGTGCAGAATGGAATCGAAAGGGGAGGCGCATGTTGAAGGCAAACCGTTTTTTAGAATTAGAAAAGGCGTTGTTTCGAGCTTGGTCTTTGGAGTCTAGCTCTAAATGGACAGCAAATAACCCCGCGTCTGGGCAATGTGGTGTCACAGCACTCGTCGTTCAGGACAGGCTTGGCGGCGATATTTTGAAAACATGGCTGGATAGTGGTTGGCACTATTACAACCGTATTGGTGAGGACATTGTAGATTTTACGAGGTCTCAATTTTCAATCCCTCCACAGTATCAGGATGTATACTCCAACCGGGAGGAGGCTTTTTCGGACACCAATGCAGAGCAGTATGCAGCCTTAAGTCAGAGATTGAAGGAATTTTCAAACGAAGAAGAATAAGGGGATTTAAATCTTGATGCAGTCATAAAGACGTGATTTTTGAACCTGATCCAATGGAAGGTGCTTTTTGTTGCCCAATATACATTAAAGAACTGAGTAATCAGTAAAATTCTTGAAGATAAGAGCTGTATTTACGTTATAAAATGAGCTATATACTGAGGTAAGAATAATAAAGAAGTCGTGCGCTAACACGACTCGAATATACAACCACTGCTTAGAAAAAAACTAATGCAGCCAATGGTATGGAATGCTTAGAGAAGGGGGCAGTTTGGTTTTACAATTGCCCTTAGCCGAATTTAATTGCGCCTGTGTAAGAAAGATACTTCCTTCCAGATTAGCCCCACTTAAATCAGCATCTCTAAAATCCGTACCGATCAAGTCTGTCATTCTCAGGTCAGCCTCTCGCAAATCAGCAGCAATCAGTAAAACTCCTCTCAGGTTGGTACCTCTAAGATTAGCGCCTCTTAAATTAGCCCCGATAAGGTCTCTACTTCTGATTTTTTTACTATATTTGTTGTGCTCTATGTTTTTCTTAACTTTTTCTCGTACTAACTCACTTGTTTGTAAAAGTAAATCATTGACTAACGCCCTATGGGTGGGTACATGAAGATTTATGAGAGATTTTGGATCTTGATTCGTAAGCTGCTCGGTTTTCGCCATAGCCTTTTGTAAGTCTGTATAGATGGGATGAGTTTCTTTTAAGTTAAGGGCTTCATTTAGGTAATAAAGCATTTCATGAAGCTGTTGCATGATGGGAAATATATTGAACATTTCCTCAGCTATTGCCGGATCGTCTCGCCAGCTTTTTCCGTTGTATGTAACTTGGGAAACTTTTTGGCCAGCTCCAAAGCAATCATATACTGTACAGCCTCGCAAGCCGTTATTTCTTAGGTTCTTATGAATATTACAACGATAATCCGCATTTAGGTTTTGACAAGGGGTTCCTCCGTCCTTATTAAAAGCAAAATCGGCTGATTTAGCATAAGGCAAGGCTACACAGCATAAACCAAAACATTGTTCACAATTTGCACTATACAATAAACACACATCCTTTTATTGGCACCTATTAAATATAATATTACCAAAAAAAGATGGAGCATGGTCTATTGTTTTTCTATAGACTTCTAGAGTCTGCTGGATCGTTTAGAGAAGAAATTTAGTCTTTTGCCAAATTTAATTGCCATGAAACACCGTATTTGTCTTCAACCCAGCCAAATTGTTGGCTTACGGGCGAGGCTTCAAGGGGCATTAGAACTCGGCCTTCCTGAGATAGCTGACTAAACACACGATGAATTTCTTCTTCCGAATCACAAGTGACGAATAGCGATAGAGCTGGGGTAAAAGGGTGTTTGTCCTGATGGTTATAGTCTATAGCCATAAAGGTTTGCCCTTTGAGGTTGAATACGGCATGTAACACGGTCCCATCTTCCTGATGGAAAATGCTCATGATACCAGACGGCTTAAAGACAGAGGTATAATATTGCATGGCTTCTTCTGCTTGACCAGAGAACATGAAAAATGTTGTAATTTTTGGATTGGAATCATGCATGAGATCAACTCCCTAGACTGGATCGTAGATGGTAACATCTTTCCTCTTTTTTAATAGAAATATTCAGCATTAGAGAATTGCTTTATGAAGACGTACACACGTGAAAGGAGAAAACAGGATGATGGACGCGACAGCAAGACTTATGGATATGTTCGGCTCAGGCAAGAAGCTGGACGCCAGCATCATTTCCGCCTATACGGATGTGGTTGCCCAATATGGGACAGTGGAGGATGCGTGGGAGTTATATAGGCTTTTTGTAGAAGATCCCCACCATTATATCAGGGGGTTGCTCCTCCAGCCGATCATGAGATGCGGGGATGTTACTTTGGCGCAGGATATGTACGAGCGTTATGTGCGAAATCAGGCATCCCCAGAACATATACCTGACGGTGTGCTGTATGTGCTAGGTTATTTGGGTTATGTGGAGGCTGCTGCTGATCTTGTCGCTTTGGTGAACGGATCGTATGGAGCTGTGTCTGTGGATGCCTGTTTGGGACTGGTACATCTTCCATGCGAACCGTACCGTGAGAAACTGGCGGCTGAATTGGAAAAAGTATTGGATCAGCATTTGTTTAATGAATTCTTACCTCTGCTAAGCTTCAAATGTACTACTGAAGATATGATTCCGCGATTGGTACATTGGGGAGAGCAACATGCCTCGGTAGACTGTAATGCGGGAATTATTGCTGGAATTGCCTTATTTGGAGAGGAGCAAAGGGATACGATTCGGTCTATTTTGTGGAATCCGCTTTGGGAGGCTCATGGAACAGCTACGGGAAGCTGTGTGTGGTCTTATATTGCTATGCAGCATGTAGGGTTGACCTTTAGAGAGCTTATTCAGGATATAAAAAGCTGTGATGTGTCCAAAGCAGGTGTACAGGACTTGGAGTACCGTTTGGAAGTGTTGTATGAGATGCTGGAACTAAAACTAAGTTATACAGCCCGACCGATCCGGTTCGCTCGCTGTAACGAGGAATCATTTGGTCAGCTCTATAGCGATTTATTTAGCTGGTCCACAGAGCATAAGGATGACTCTATGATAGGCTGGATGAACGACAATTTAGGGTATAAGCATCGGCTGCTGGAACAGTATGATGAGCTCAGGAAACGAGTCGAGATTAAAATGATACATGAAATTGAGCTGGAGCATGTTCAAAAAAGGAAGTTAATCGTATCAGGAAATAAGAATTTTTGATGTAAAAGGACGAAATAGCGGAGTTTGGCGGAGATATGGGGATTCGCCCAGTCCGCGGGCTGGTGTCCCGCATAGGATACATCAGCCTAGACACAAGGAGTGAAACACATGTCTTTACTGCCACAAGTTCCTTTCGGAACGCAACCGGGTATTCCGGGTCCATTCACGCCGTCAAGTCCTTCGATTCCACAATTTCCTGATATGCAGGATTCGTTCCCGTCTCCGATAGGTCCGCCACCAGGCCCAGGATCATTTTCGCCACAGCCGTTCTCACCGCCGCCGCAAGGGCCGTTCGGTCCGCAAGGTGGGCAGCAAGCTCAAGCACCCACTTCTCCACCACCGCAATTTACGCCACCGAAGCCGCTGGTTTCGGCCTATGCTGTTGACCCTGGAGCCATCTTCGGTTGTTTGTTCCGCAACACGTTTGTATGGCTGACGAACGGAGAGCGTTTTTGGCTGTACCCTGTCTTTGTAGGCAGAACATCGGTAGCGGGTTTTCGGTGGAGTGGACGTTTTTGGTTTTATTATGGTGTAGACCTCAACCGTATTGAGTCGTTTAGCTGTTATTGGTAATAGCGCAGCTTTAGGGAAGAGCGGGGTTTAACGGGATGATGGCTGATGGCACTGGCAAGAGAGGTAAATGGGCATATGAGGTAAGTGATGCGAAAATAAAAAGACTGAGAGAGCGCTCATCGCGTTCCCCCAGTCTTTTTTTGCTATTAATCCATCCACCAACGCTTAAAATTGCCCCACCACGATTTCTTTTCAGCTTGTCGCTCCGCTTGGTCAGTTGGTGTGGATGCCGGTTGGTTATCTTGCCCCGATAGCGTCTCCTTCGGCTCCGTGCCGCTGACGAATACCTCCAGCCGCTTGTCCGGGCTGTCCGGTGCAGCCAGCTTGCCGCTGGCCGGGTCAATATAAGCGCTGACTACGCCGTCAGGGATAGGAAAGATTTTGGGTGGCACATTCTCCAGCGCTTTCTCCGTATATTGCGCAAAAATCGGAGCCGCCCGTCGGGCATCCTGTGTGCTGATGTCCTTGCCCTTGTCATAGCCGACCCAGACAGCGGTGGACAGCTCGGGGGTAAAGCCGACCATCCACGCATCGGTGTTGGTCGTGCCGCTCTTGCCGGCAACCGGGCGCTTGATCAGCTTCGCGACCCGGTTGCCAGTGCCGCCTTCCTCGAACACGCCTTCCATAAGGCGTGTGAGGACGTAGGCGGAGGCGGGCTTCACCACCTGCACGGGCGCGGCTTGGGGCGCTTCGTACAGCGACCGCCCGGCAGCATCGGTGATGCGCAGCACTGCCACCGGAGCCACCTTTTGCCCGCCGCTACCGATGACCGAGAAGGCTGAGGCCATCTCGAACGGGCTGACGGGCGACACACCCAGCGCTAGCGAAGGTACGGGCTTGAGCTCGCTTGTAATGCCCATTTTGCTGGCGAGGTCCATGACCTTATCCGTTCCCACCTTCAAAATGGTGCTTACGGCATAGATATTATCGGACGCCGCAATTGCGCGCCGAAGATCTATTTCGCCCAAATATTTGTCTCCAAAATTTTTGGGCTTATAGGTCTTGCGATTGCTATCGTAGTGGAACAACGTCGGTCGGCTTTCGAACTTGGACGTACTCGTCAATTCGCCGGAATCCAGTGCGCTTAGATACATAATCGGCTTGAAGGAGGAGCCAGGCTGCCGGGTTGTGGCCAGCGCATGATTATATTGATTCCCGACATAGTTCGTTCCACCAACCATGGCTTTGACATGTCCGTTGCGCGGGTCCATGGAGATTAACGCGGTTTCCAGTCCGTTGCTGTTCTTCATGCCTTCGTTTACAGCCGCCTCGGCTGCTTGCTGCATGTGCATGTCCAGCGTGGTATAAATACTCAGGCCGCCATGCTCAAGCACCCCTTCGCTAATCCCGAGCTGATGTGTCACCAACTGGCGGACGTAATCGCGGAACCAGGGAGCGGTTTCCACTGTCCGACGCTGGCTCTCGGGCCGCAGGGCTAACATTTCCTCATAGGCCTTGGTGGCTTCAGCCGGTGTAATTTTGCCGATAAGCGCCATGGAGTCCAGAACAATTTTCTGCCGATCCTTTGCATTTTTCATATGATTATACGGTGAATAGTAGGTTGGCCCTTTCGGAATACCTGCTAACAGGGCGCTTTCGGCCAAATCCAGATCTTTTGCGGATTTACCGAAATACATTTGCGAAGCTGCTTCAATGCCATAGGCGCCGTGACCATAGTAAATTTCGTTCAAATACATTTGTAGCAGCTCATTTTTGGTGTACTTCATTTCAAGCTGTGCGGTATAGATAGCCTCCTTGGCCTTGCGCGTCCACGTTTTCTCATGAGATAAGTATAGATTGCGTGCAAGCTGCTGAGTCAGCGTGCTGGCCCCTTGCGACATATCCCAGCGGGTCAGATTAACGATTACCGCCCGGCCCAGACCTTTGAAATCAAAGCCAAAATGATCGTAAAACTTCCGATCTTCCACAGCCAGGGTAGCTGCAATCAAATCGGGTGAAATGTGATCAAGCTGGACCGGAATGGATTCTTTGCCTCCAGCAGAGAAAGTGGCGATGACTTGCCCCTGACTATCGAGCAGACGTGAATTCCGGTCCGTATCCGCGAGCGGAAGGCTGGTCGTGTACAAATAGGCGAGCAGGATGCAGGCGGCGATGACCGTCAGAATCGTGAGAGACATCAGTCCTTGAAACAATCGAAGCCAAAGCGGTTTACGCTTGGGGGATCGTCCGGTCGTATCGGTCATCATGCCACCTCCTTCCATAGTTGATGTTCTCAGTATAGTCAATCCGAAAGCGTCTATTCATCAGATACACATACGTGTCTATTTTAAACAAGATTAAATCTCCAAATTGCTTTAGCAGCTCATTCAGGTATCACTTATAATGCAAAAAGTGTGAAATTCCAATGTGTTTGGTACAATAAATATAGCAAACTTGGCGTTTGCGTGTTACTGATATAAGGAAAGTCAACGTTTATGCTACCGGATTGCCGGACACATACTTTGATCAGAAAGAAGGTTGGAATGATGGACTTGTGGTTTACGGAGAAGCAGACTCCCTCTTTCGGCATTACAGCAAAAATCAAACAAACCTACGTCTCTGAGAAAACAGATTTTCAGGATCTGGCTATGATCGAGACAGAGGAATTCGGCAATATGCTTGTTCTGGATGGCATGGTGATGACAACGGTTAAGGATGAATTTGTGTATCACGAAATGGTAGCACATCCGGCTTTGAATACACATCCGAATCCGAAAAAAGTTTTGGTTGTGGGTGGTGGCGATGGCGGCGTTATTCGTGAGGTCATCAAGCACCCTGAAGTGGAAAAGGCTGTATTGGTGGAGATTGACGGTAAGGTGATAGAATATTCTAAAAAATATTTGCCTGAAATTGCCGGAAAGCTGGACGAGCCTAATGTAGAAGTGCTGGTCAATGACGGATACATGCACATTATTGAACACAAAAATGAATACGACGTCATTATGGTCGATTCGACGGAGCCGGTAGGTCCGGCAGCCCCGCTGTTCGAGCGCGGGTTTTACCAAGGTATTTTTGAAGCATTGAAGGAAGACGGTATTTTCGTTGCACAAACGGATAATCCTTGGTTCAAGGCAGATCTGATTCAGAAGGTTAACAAAGATGTGAAGGAAATTTTCCCGATTGTGCGTGTATATGGTGCGAACATTCCAACCTATCCGAGTGGTCTATGGACATTCACGTTGGGTAGTAAGAAGTATGATCCGCTCGAAGTAGACGAAAACCGAATTCCAGAGATGGACACCCGATATTATAGTCCGCGTTTGCACAAAGCGGCGTTTGTACTACCTAAGTTTGTAGAGGATTTAACGAAGTAAACATTTTAAGAAAAAGCGTCTTAGTGGTCTTTATTGCCTGTTTCTGGGCGGAAAGGAGCGCTATAGGCGCTTTTTTGTCTTGAATAAGATTTAAAAATGGCCATGAAAGCATACTGGACACTGAATTTCCTTTTAAGATAAAAGAAGGAAATTTAAGGGTGTGTGTAGAATATACAAAAAACCAGACATTTAACAGATTTGTAATGTCAACAGGGACGGTTTGGTTATGGAAATACATAAATCGGCGATGTACCAAAGAGGGGGAAACTTTTTTGATCAGACGCTCTTTTTATTACCTGTGGGGGTCCCAGACGATCTCCAACGTAGCAGATATCATCTACATGTTGAGTGTAGTGGTATTGGTGTTCAGCTCAAGTAATTCCTTAATGACGACTATTCTAATCCCGCTGTTCCGATTGTCTGCCCAAGTGCTTAGTGGGCTCGTTGCACCAATCGTCCTCGGCCGATTTCGGCTAACACGCGTGTTGCTATTTTCCCAGTTTGGTCAGTTTGTCATTTTTACGCTACTGCTGCTTTATTTGTGGATCGTACCTGAGCAGAGGTCGTTTCTATTTATTTTTGTGATGGTGTTCGGTATGTCTTTTCTGGATGGCTGGACCAATCCTGCGCGTAATGCGCTTGTACCCCGTTTGGCTACGGGTGAAGGGCTAATGCGTGCCAACGGCATGGTGGCGGTCAGTGATCAGGTGGTCAGGTGTGCAGGCTGGGCGCTGAGCGGAATTATTGTGGCTTGGCTGGGTTCCCTGAATACGCTTGTGATTGCATCCTGTTGTTATCTCGTGGCTGTAACTGTCACGTCCTTTATTCGTGATCCGCTGGATCAGAAGGAATTAAGTCTTGAAGCTTCGGATTCCTCGACAAATGCAGTAGAGCCTGCAAAGGCAAAGGAAAAAGGCTCCCATTGGAAAGAGCTTGGGGAAGGCTGGACAATCATTTGGCACAACCGTCGTATTCGTTCTCTGATGATCGTCGATAGCGTGGATAGTATCGGGGGAGTCTCCTGGCTTGGGGTATTTATTCTGGCGTACGTCAGCCAAGTGCTGCATCGGGATGCGAGCTGGTGGGGCTTTATGAATGCGTCCTTTTTCTCGGGCACGATTTTGGGTGGATTGATTGTCGTTGGCTTGGTCAAGCGATTGCAAAAGAACAGCTTTTTGTACATGCTCGGAGCATTGCTGGTGTATGTACTGATTACCATTGTATTTGCGCTGAATACCATCCCCGTTGCTGCGCTTATTCTTTTTGCTGTATCAGGCTTACCTGTTCAAATGGCGGGGATTATTCGCCGCACCTTGCTGCAAACCAGTGCACCGCCAGCCCAGCTGCCCAAAGTGATGGCGGGAATTGATGTGCTTACAAATCTCGCTTTCGGTCTGTCTTTGTTATTCATGGGCTGGTATGCAGACCGTTTCGGTATGGTGCAGGTGTATTTGTTGGCTGCGGCCATGACTACCGTTGCTGTTCTGATCGGCTGGTTCTACCGCAGGGATTTTCAGGAAAGTGAGCAAATGGACCAACCAACCGCTACGGGCGCTGGGATTTAAAATTGGGGTTCCCGTTAGGCGTGACAGCATTCATTGGATGAGTTCAATTTTACAGGAACACCACTGGAATAACGTTGACGGTGGTGTTCCTTTCATATCATATTAAATTAAATGGTATGTCTGTTGAGCAATACGTGCCATTCCTAATGTCAGGTCCGTTTGCTCGTGAGATATGTTTTGACGGCAGGAGGAGTGTAATTTGTAAATTGCTGTAGGATTCCTTGCGAAGTAGTATCCGTAATTACCAACGCACGATATTTTTCCTGCATAAATTGTTCCTCAACCATACGATTAAACAAGGAAATAAGAGGATCGTAATAATGGTTAATATTTAAAAGACCGCATGGCTTTTCATGCAAGCCTAATTGCGCCCATGTGAAAATTTCAAAGTATTCTTCCATTGTACCTGGGCCACCTGGTAAAACAATGAATCCGTCCGCAATCTCTGCCATTTTAGATTTTCGTTCGTGCATGGAATCAACAATGATTAATTCGCTCAGGCCATTATGTGCAATTTCACGGCTTTGCAAAAAGTGAGGGAGTACACCGATGACGTGACCTCCTGCATGAAGTGCCGCGTCAGCCACTGCACCCATTAAACCAACACTTGCTCCTCCATAAATCAGGCTTATTTCCTGTTCGGCAAGTGCCTTGCCCAGAGCAACAGCATGCTCTCGATAAATCTCAGACGCTCCATTACTGGAACCGCAAAAAACAGCAATGCTTTTCATATGAGATTCTCCTTTATGTATATCTTTTTGCAAGTTTTTGCTGGTGTGTTCGAAATATATCCTCCAAGGTGATGTCATACTTGTTGGCGATCACGATGAGATTACCCAGTACGTCTCCAAGTTCTTCAGTTAAATGCTCCCTGTTCTCCTCGAATGAACCATCGATCTCATCAGGCCGGTCTCTGCCGATCTCCAGGGCGCGAATAGCTCTCGCAACCTCCCCGGTTTCCTCTGCCAAGAAACCAATTCGGACGAAGATATCTAAATCAGACCAGTTCCTCTCTTGATAATATTGCTTGACCCACTTTTGAAATTCATTAATATCCATATTCAGCCTCCCAACTGAAACCCATGCATGATGTTGGCTATACAAACCATAAGGTTTAGATGAAACGGAACGTTTGTTCTCGTTTTATTATATAATATAGGGGGGGATTTATCAAAGAAAAATAAAAAAGCCAATTGCTTAAAAAGCAACCGACTTTTTTTAAGAACGTTGACCTTACTGATGCGACCGTATCCGGTCAGCCTTTTAAGCCGTAGTAAACTGGCTGTTATAGAGCGAGGCATAATGGCCGCCGCTGGCAAGCAGCCCCTCATGGGTACCACTTTCGACGACATCGCCGTTTTTCATGTATAGAATCAAATCCGCTTCGCGGATGGTCGATAGTCTGTGGGCGATCACAAAGCTGGTGCGTCCGGCAATCATTTTCATAAATGCTTTTTGGATACGCGCTTCTGTCAGAGTGTCTATGCTACTGGTCGCTTCATCCAGGATCAGCATAGGTGGATCGACGAGGATTACCCTCGCGATGGTAAGCAGCTGTTTTTGGCCTTGCGACAGGCTGTCGCCTGACCCGCTGATGACCGTATCGTAGCCATGAGGCAGTCGCTTGATGAAGCTATGCGCATTGGCAGCTGTTGCAGCCGCGATGACTTCTTTGTCCGTGGCTTCCGGCTTCCCGTAAGCGATATTGTCCCGAATGGTTCCGCTGAACAGCCATGTATCTTGAAGCACCATACCAAAGTTAGTCCGCAGGTTGTCCCGGCTCATGTCGTTGATATTCACCCCGTCGATGGATATCGAGCCGCTGTCCACATCGTAAAACCGCATGAGCAGATTGACGAGTGTGGTTTTGCCAGCTCCGGTCTGTCCGACAATGGCCACACGTGTACCCGGTTTAACCTCCAGACTAAAGTTCGTAATGAGCGTACGTTCCGGGTTATAGGAGAATTTGACATGATCAAAAAGAATCGTGCCTTTGCTGCGCTTCAGCTGTACGGCGTTCGATTTTTCCGGCTGCTCTGGCGGTGAGTCCAAAATCGCAAATATGCGCTGAGCAGAAGCCGTGGCTGCCTGGAACTGGGTGAGAACACCCGTAATTTCATTAAAGGGCTTGGCGAACAAATTGGTATAAATCAGAAAGCTCGACAATCCACCTACCGAGATCCCACCCAAAATAATGGAAATACAGCCAATCATGGCGGTGACTGAAGAAGTCATGTTGTTCACCAATCGGGTAGAGGGGTTGGACAATGATCCGTAAAACTGCGATTTCACCCCGGCTTGATACAATTGTTCGTTTCTGGCGGAAAATTCCTCAAGCGAGCGGTTTTCATAATGAAAAGCAGTAACTACCCGTTGCCCGCCGATCATTTCTTCCACGTAACCGTTCAGGCTTCCTAAAATTTTGGCCTGTTCGCGGAACATACGCTGTGACCTTGTCGTAATGAACCGTGCCACACCGTATGTGATCGGGGCAGACACCAATACGACCAACGTCATGATCGGACTGATATACAGCATGAGTACAATGGAGCCTATAATCGTAATAATCCCGGTAATCAAGGTGGAAAATCCTTGCAGCAATCCATCCGACACAGCATCCATATCGTTCACGAAACGGCTAATGCTGTCTCCTTGCGGATGAGTGTCATGAAAGCTTAACGGAAGGATATTAAAATGATCAAATAACTCCCGCCGCATATCATTTACGGTCTGAAAAGCAATACGGTTCGTCAAATACGTGAGTAGCCAGCTAAACAGACTGCCTACAACATATACAATGCCTAATCCAGCTAGAATCTTTACAATACCTTTAAAATTCACTGCTCCCTTATCCACCATGTGGTCGATAGCTTGACCAATCATGTAGGGTCCGATCAGACTGGCAAGCACGCTGAGAATCGCACTGACGATGACCCAAAATGTTGTTGTTTTATATTGACCGACATAGGTTAACAATCTTCTCCAGGTTTCCTTGCCACTCATTGGTCCACCTCCTGCGTTGAGAGCTGGGAGCGATTAATTTCCTGATATACCTCCGAGCTGCTCATCAACTGATCATGTGTGCCGATTCCGACAATCCGGCCTTCATCAAATACAATGATTTTATCAGCATGCTGTACGCTGCTTACTCGTTGCGAGACCAGTAGGACAGTCATGCGGGTGCTTTTTTCCCGTAGCGATTTCCGGAGGGCGGCGTCAGTTGCAAAATCAAGTGCGCTTGAGGAATCGTCCAAAATCAGAATTTCCGGATTGCCTACAATAGCTCTGGCAATGGTAAGTCGCTGTTTTTGTCCTCCCGATAGATTAAGTCCTCCTCGGGTGATCGGGGCATCGAATTTTTCCGGCAAGTTAGAAATAAATTCATCCGCTTGCGCGATTGCTGCGGCTTGAGCGACTTCCTCGTCGGTGGCGTGTTCATGTCCCCAACGGATATTATCCGCTATCGTCCCAGTGAACAGCAGCGCCTTCTGAGGAACAATACCGATTTTCTGCCGCAATTGCTCAAGCTTATACTGCCGTACGTCGATGCCGTCAACCTGTACACAACCCTCTACCGCATCATAGAAGCGGGGAATGAGATTCACAAAGGTGGATTTCCCCGAACCTGTTCCTCCGATGATTCCAACCGTTTCACCAGGATAGATGTTTACCACTACATCGTTAAGTGCCAGTTGCCCTGTCGTATTGTATCCAAAGGAAACATGATCAAAAGAGATGGCTGGTACAGCGCCATGCCCACTTGTTCCCTCCCTATCTATAGATGTAGAAGTAGCAGCAGTGTCGGAAATCGAAGCTTGCGTGTCTAGGACCTCCTGAATCCGCGCTGCTGAAGTGGCAGCCTTGGTGAACAAAATAATTAAATTGGTCACCACAATCAGAGCTAATAAAATTTGCGTAATGTAATTAATAAAGGCAATAATCTCCCCTTGTGTAAGTGATCCATATTGGATATGGATGGCGCCGATCCACAGGATTGCAATAATAGCTCCGTTTACCACCAGCAAGGTGGCAGGGCTTAGCAAAGCAGAAATACGTCCGACACGAATAGCGGTCTGAGTCAGGTCATCCGAAGCGGCGTTGAATTTAACTCGCTCAGCGCCTCTTTTGGCAAATGCGCGTATGACCCGTACGCCTGTAAGATTTTCGCTAAGTACCAGAGCGATTTTATCGAGTTTTTTTTGATACCGACGATACAGTGGTGAAGCCTTCGTAATGACCACATACAGGATCAAAGCTAGAACCGGTGTAGCCGCCAACAGCACCAAAGCCAGGCGGAAATCCAGGATCATGGACATGATAATAGCCCCGATACAAATAAAAGGAGCACGAATGACCAGACGAATCAGCATCGCTACAGCCGTTTGGAGTTGATTGACATCATTCGTAATCCGGTTGATGAGCGAGGGCGTACCGAACTTATCGAGATCAGCATAAGAAAACGATGAAATATGTTTAAACATCGTATTGCGCAGCGTAGTTCCGAATCCTTGGGAGGCACGGGCTGCGTAAAACTGACATACTAATGAACTGCCAAAGCCCAGTATAGTCATGAGTAACATCAAAAGACCCATCTGCCAAACATAATGGGTGTCTCCTTTACCTACACCATGATTGATCATTAAGGCAACCATAGTGGGCAGCAATAGTTCCAAGATGGCCTCAATCAGTTTAAATAGAGGCCCAAGAATCGTTTCCTTTTTATAGGGTTTCAAAAAAACAGCAAATTTCAGCAAATAAACCATCACCTAACCTAAATAATGTATATAGCCTCATGCCGCAATAGCATATCTGAATTTGATTATGTCATATCCCCAACCATATGAATAATATTTAATATATATTAGAGGTATAGGTTTTACATATATCAGTACCGGAGGGCCATAATGATGGAATTGAGACATCTCAAGTATTTTTTGGCGATCGCAGAGGCCGGACAGATTACAGCGGCAGCCAAAAAGCTGCAAATCGCACAGCCTCCCTTAAGTCAGCAGCTCATGCAACTGGAGGAAGAGCTTGGTGTAAAGCTCGTGCATCGAGGCTCGCGAAGCATCCAGTTGACGGAGGCCGGCATCATTTTACAGAATAGGGCCAAGCAGATTCTGGAGCTGACAGATGCCACAACGAGAGAAATTAACGATTTTGCCTTGGGGATGAAGGGTACGCTTACCATTGGAACGGTCTCCTCTTCCGGCGCAGCCCTAATGAAAGACAGGCTTTCCGAATTTCATAAAACCTATGCGGGTGTAAAATTTGAAATTCATGAGGGAAATACCTTTAGGATTCTCGATCTTTTGAACAAAGGAATTGTCGAGGTCGGTATCGTCAGAACCCCTTTTAATACCACTGATTTAGGGTGCAGATATGCGTCCTCCGAACCGATGATCGCAGTGATGACAGAAGAACATGACTGGAACCCCGAACAGAAGACCATCCCGTTGTCTGACTTGAAAAACAGGCCGCTCATCGTTTATCGCCGCTTTGAACAATTGATCCACGATACCTGTATAAAGCATGGCTTTGAGCCAAATTTCTTTTGCAAAAACGATGATGCTCGCACCACGCTTCATTGGGCTAATGAAGGGTTGGGGATCGGTATGATTTCGCGGTCTGCGTTGTCACTCGGAAGCAATAACCAGTTAATCGTTAAGGAAATTATGTGTGAAGAATTGCATACACGTGTGGCGGCTGTCTGGATGAAGGATAAATACATGTCTTCTCTAGCCTCTCGATTCATTGAAAGTTTTAGCCAAGCATCTGATGGAGCTGACTTAAGGTAGCTAAATTTTTTGGATGAAAGCATCTTTTTGTAAAAACTCATTTGAATTGCAATCGGGAACTGGATATAGTAGTACAGTAGGATAGCAATAGAATGGAGTTTGAATACATGCCACATAATGCAAAGGTCCGAATCCGTCTTCATAGTCATCATGACGGAGAAGATGTGGTACAGGAACTTCCCGGAGAAGCGATTGTGCGTGGGAAGCATCTATATATAAGGTACGATGAGCCGCAAGAAAGTCCTGAGGGCGGTACGACACGGAACACAGTCAAAATCGGACCGGATGAGCTAAAGCTGATTCGTCACGGTGAGGTACAATCAGAGCAGTCGTTTGCGCTGGGACGCAGGTTGCCTGGATTTTACCGCTCGCCTTATTTAAACCTGAACATGTCTGCGCATACGCAGAAGCTCGATATTCGGATGGATGGATTCAGCGGGCATGTGAGCTGGACCTATGATCTGTACGTATTTGAGGATTTCTCGGGGCATTTTGCCATCAGTTTGCATATACAGGAGGAGCAATAATCATGACAAGCAATCCACTGGAACTTATTAATCAAAAGGTGACTTCAGCAATTGAGGCGGCGGTGCTGGCTGCCGGAATCGTGAGCCGCGAAGAGCTGCCGACCATTACGCTGGAGGTGCCCAAGGACAAGTCACACGGTGATTTGGCTACCAACGCTGCGATGCAGCTCACCCGCATTGCGAAGAAGAACCCACGGCAAATCGCTGAAGACTTAATCGCGAATATGGATTTAGCTTCCGCTTCTATTGAAAGTGCGGAAATCGCTGGACCGGGTTTTATTAACTTCCGCCTGAACAAGAGCTACCTGTATGCAGTCATTGGACAAGTGCAGGAGCAGGGGGCAGATTACGGGCGTATACAGGAAGGTGCAGGCAAAAAGGTACAAATCGAGTTTGTCAGCGCCAATCCGACAGGTAGCCTTCACTTAGGTCATGCACGTGGTGCAGCCGTAGGGGATGCTCTCTGCAACGTGCTTGATTTTGCCGGATACAAAGTAACTCGTGAATACTATATTAATGATGCGGGCAACCAGATTTACAACATGAGCCGCTCTATTGAAGCGCGTTATTTGCAGGAGCTGGGACAGCCTGCGGAGATGCCGGAAGATGGTTACCATGGTGAGGATATCATCGGGTTTGCCAAGGAACTGGTGGCTGAAAAGGGCGATTCTCTGTTGTCCATGGAACCGGGAGATCGTGCTGCTTATTTCCGTGACTACGGTCTGGAAAAGGAACTAAACAAGATTAAGCGTGATCTGGAGCTGTTCCGTGTACCTTTTGACTCCTGGTTCAGCGAAACGTCGCTGTATGAAAATGGTGAAGTGCTTAAAGCGCTGAATGAGCTGCGTGACCGTGAAGAGATTTACGAGAAGGACGGAGCTACATGGCTGAATACGACCAAGTACGGCGACGATAAAGACCGTGTCTTGATCAAAAATGACGGTACATATACGTACCTGACCCCGGATATCGCTTACCATCGCGATAAATATGCTCGTGGGTATGACACGATCATCAACATTTGGGGAGCGGATCACCATGGCTATATTCCACGGATGAAGGCAGCAATGGAAGCACTGGGTAATGACCCGGATAAGCTTAAAGTGTTGATTGCCCAAATGGTCAGCTTGTTCCAAAATGGGGAAAAAGTAAAAATGTCCAAACGTACTGGCAAGGCCGTGACGATGGAAGATCTGATGGAAGAAGTGGGTGTAGACGCGATCCGTTACTTCTTCACTATGCGCAGCATGGATTCGCACCTGGATTTTGACATGGATTTGGCGATTTCCACTTCCAATGAGAATCCAGTATTCTACGTACAATATGCGCACGCACGTGCATGCAGCGTATATCGTCAAGCTGAAGAGCAGGGGATTGCTGTGCTGCCGTTGGCAGAAGTTGACTTGTCCAAGCTGACGGCTGAGCATGAATACGATTTGCTCCGCAAAATCGGCGAGCTGCCGGAGGAAGTATCGGTGGCGGCTGCAAACTTTGCACCACACCGTATGATTCGCTATGTCTACGAGCTGGCTTCATTGTTCCACAGCTACTATAAGGCAGAGCGCGTCATTACAGAGGATGCCGCTCAAACGCAGGCACGCTTGGCGTTGTTTGGTGCGGTGCGCACGACCATTGCCAACGTACTGAAGCTAGTGGGCGTGTCTGCACCGGAACGTATGTAAGCAAGCAACTTTAACATCATGACCTTGTAGTCATATAAATAATAATAAAAGGAACCGAGGCGCCACTCTCAACAGGTTGGCGCCTCGGTTCCTTTTTATGTTGGATTAGCTTAGTAGCGTTCCAGTACCAAATTCGTTTTCAGGGAATCGGCGGGAACCAGCCATCCTTTGGATTGCAACAGGTTCATCAGCTTGGTGCGGTTGCTGGCGGCAACACTGTAATCCGAGGTTTTGAAGGAGATTTCGATAATATTTTCTGTACCTGATCCGTTTGCGCTGCGAATAGGCCATATTTCAACGTCGGTATCCAGTCCCTGAAAGCTACCTTCATATTTGCTGACCTGTACCGGACCGCGTACTCTGGAGTCTGCCAGAGTTTTCTTGCCCCAGTTGCTGGATTTACAGTTTTGCAGCTTGCCCGGAAGATTAACCTGTAGTTGCTTTAATGCTTGATCTGGGGAAGGTAGAGCCAATCCTTTGGAGGCGTTTGTTTTTTTATCATTGGAAAAACTTAGTGTTTGCTTGCTGTATCCCCAATCCACCTCAGCCTCATAATTATCATCAGACGCGCTGAACCCTTCTTTATTCGCTTGGGTGAGCGCCGCGTCGATATTTCCATTTGTGACCGTATAGCGCTTTTTGTAGGTTAATTCATAATTTTTTTTGTCCTCTTTTTTGCGAAACCTCACGTTCCAGCCCTCGTCATTTAATTGCAATGAATTTGTATCAAAATACTCGACGCTCAATCGTTGTGCATCGTCGCTAATTTGAAACTCGTTCACGATGCCACTTTTTAATGAGCCATCCGCATTGAGCACCTGAGCCGTATCCAGTAGTAGCTTCACCTCATAGCTTGGTGTGGCATTGGCGGCAGCTTGTACCGGTTCTGCTCCTTTCCATCCTGTTACGAGCAGTACTGCACTCAGAGTTACTACCGACATCAATTGGGTGATACGAAGGCCTGTTTTCATTTCATCCTCTCCTGTTCGTCCGAATAGGTTACACGCTACACTTTACGGGTGTATTGTCAGTCGTATGTCAAAGCACGAGGGTACTCCGGTAAAAAAAAGACATAATTTCTATATGACAGGTAAGATTTAATCTTGGTTCCATGATAAATATTCGGTGAATCTGTGAATGAGCGCCGAGCGATGGCGGTCTTTGTTGCTGACCATATAAATATACCGCTCAACAGACTGCCCCGGAATAGGTCTTACAACCAGTAAGCCCCGCTCAACCTCTGACTGAACGGCAATGCGAGATACAAAGGAGATGTGTTCTCCCAGCATAACCGCCTGTTTGATGGCTTCCAGTGAATCCAACTCCAGATAGGAGGGAAGTCGCCGACTCCCACGCTCCAGCCATTTGTCGGTCACGTGGCGTGTGCTGGAATCCTTGCCATGTAATACGAAGGAGGAAGAAGCGATAAGCTCGGGTGTCAAATCGGTTTCGTTGGCGAGCGGATGAGTGGGTGAGCAGATGAGCATCAGTTCATCTTCGCCCAAGGATTCTGAGAGTAGCGTTGGGGATTGAAACGGCTCTGCCGAAATGATGCCAAGATCAATTTCGTGACGAGCGAGCATGTCCTTGATCACGGGCGCAGTTTTCACAGACAAGGCGATGTGAATACCCGGATGCTCACGGGCAAAGCGGTGCAACACAGCAGGAAGCAAGTAGGTAGCGGGTACATAGCTTGCGCCAATACGTATGCTTCCCCGCTGGAGCGTATCGAACTCGCGGACGACTCGCTCAGCTTCGGCAGCCAGTGCATTAATTTTGCTGGCATAGTGCAGTAGCGCATTTCCAGCATCCGTCAGGATGATTTTGCCCATGCGTGTGTCAAACAGCTTTACGCCGAATTCACGCTCCAGATTTTTCATATGAAAAGTAACAGTGGGTTGCTTTAGGCCAAGAAGCTCGGCGACCGTGGTAATTTTATGGTGCTTATTCAGCAGTTCTACAATATGTAACTTTAGAAGACTTAAATTCACTTAGAATGCCTCGCTTTCAGGTTAATTGAACAATCATGCCTATTTGTATGGGTAGCAGCATCAATCCCCTCTATATAGATTAAATCTATGAGTGTTAACACAATTCATTGAAATAATTAATTTTGTTTTAACTTTCCAATAACACAGGTTGCGAATTCAAGTTTTACACTGGGGTCAGTCAGAAGAACAGGCAGGTAATGCGATGAATCAGGATCTATATATTCACGGATTAAGTAAAACCTTCAGCCAAATAACAGCGCTGCATGAGACGAATCTGGTCGTACGACGGGGTAAATTCACAACACTGCTCGGACCGTCCGGATGTGGGAAAACAACGCTCTTGCGCTTGATTGCTGGTCTGGAGACACCGGATACCGGCACAATCACGATGGGAGAGGAAATTCTTTTTTCGGCTGAACGCAAAAAGGATATTCCCGCGCATCTCCGCCACTTTGGTATGGTCTTTCAGGATTTCGCGTTGTGGCCGCATATGACGGTGTTTGAAAATGTGGCCTTCGGCCTGCGTGCGGGCAAGCGGGGGAAAGGGTTTGCCAGCGCCCGAGACAAGGAACTGCGGACAGTGGTGCTGGAGGCGCTCGACATGGTCAGATTGTCAGGGATGGAGGATCGGTATCCTCATCAGCTATCCGGTGGTCAGCAGCAGCGGGTTGCCTTCGCAAGAGCGGTTGCTATCCGGCCTCGACTGGTGTTGTTCGACGAGCCTCTCAGTGCGCTGGATGCGGTGCTACGGGAGGAGATGCGCATTGAGATGCTGTCGCTTGTGCGCGATCTGGGGCTGACCGCCCTATATGTCACCCATGATCAGATCGAGGCCATGTCCATGTCTGATGAAGTGGTTGTTATGAAAAATGGACATATTTTGCAGACCGGAACACCAGAGGTGATCTACGGTTGCCCAGCTCATCCAGAGGTGGCGAGGTTTATCGGCAAATCCAACTGGCTGGAGTTGGAACGGACACTGTTTCGTCCTGAACATGTCCGTTGGGAACAGGAGCAAGCGGATCAGCACGCTTTTACAGTAGAGATCATGCATGTCAGCTATGTCGGCGATCGTTATGAAATTCGTATACTAGCCGAGAACGGTGAGCAATGGACTGCATATCACTCCACCCGCTTGCCGATTGGCGAAAAAATGCACATTTGGGTATCACCGCAACACATCCACCAACTTGAAGCATAAGGAAAAGGGGTATATATAAGATGATGAATAGGCATGTTTTTCGTACAGGATGGAAAAAAGGGACGATGCTCGCATTAACCTTGACTTTTGGACTCGCTGTGGCGGGTTGCGGAACAGCAACGCCAACCAAGGATGGGGCGCCAGCTAATGGATCAGCAGGACAAGCGGAGGCGGCATCCACCGATCAGAAGTTGGTGGTCTACAGCGCAGGCCCGGATGGACTGGCGAAAAAGCTGATAGCAGGATATGAGGCGCAGAGCGGAGTGAAGGTAGAGTTGTTTCAGGGAACGACAGGAAAAATTTTGGCCCGTATGGAAGCCGAGAAGACGAATCCGGTAGCGGACGTGGTTGTGCTGGCATCGCTTCCGTCTGTACAAGGCTTGAAAAAGGAAGGACTAACACTGCCTTACCCGGATGCCAAAAACGCGGACAAGCTAAATCCAGACTGGTCCGATAAGGAGGGCAACTACTTCAGTACCAGTGCTTCTGCTCTGGGCATTGCGTATAACACAAAGCTGGTGAAAACACCACCAACTTCATGGGCCGATTTAGCGAAGCCTGAGTACAAGGATCAGGTTAACATCCCCGACCCATCACTGTCCGGCTCAGCATTGGACTTTATGACAGGCTATCTGAGCGCCAAGGGCGATGGAGGCTGGACGTTGTTTGAGCAGTACAAGGCAAACGGTGTGGCCATGGCTGGTGCCAATCAGGAAGCGCTGGACCCCGTGATTACCGGAGCTAAAGGTATAGTCGTTGCTGCGGTCGATTACATGACCTACAAGGCTAAAGCCAAAGGCGAGCCGATTGACATCGTCTATCCAACAGAGGGAACCGTCATCAGCCCACGTCCTGCTGCAATTCTCAAGTCAACGCAGCATGAGCAGAATGCCAAGGCATTTATTGACTATCTGTTGTCGGACGACGCACAGAAACTAGTAGCGGATGCCTCCTTACTCCCGGGCCGCACGGATATCAAAGCTGACAAGCGTGCCAATCTGGACGAGATCCCATTGCTGAAGACCAATTGGGAATGGATGGGCGAACATGGATCAGACGTGACAGAGAAGTTCACGCAAATGTTCAAATAAGCCGATGGGAGGCTTATCCGTTAAACACATCAGAGCGTGGTGTCTGACGCTGGCTCTGATCGCGCTTCTTTTCTTGATTGTGATGCCGTTGCTGCAAATCTTTATCCAAAGTGTGTATGTTGATGAAGAATTTCAGTGGGATGCACCTTTTCGAACGTTAGCTGCTTCACCATTTGCGGGAGTGCTATTCAGCTCGATTTGGCTAGGTATCTGTGTGATTGCAGGAACAACGGTACTTGCACTTCCGCTAGCCTGGATCATGTCCAACACTCGTCTTGCGCACTGGCGCTGGTTGGATGTCGTGCTGCTAATTCCGTTTATGACCCCGCCCTATATCGGGTCCATGGGCTGGATTCTGTTTATGCAAAAAAACGGATATCTGGAGCAGTTGTTCCCGGACCTGTATTTCTTAACGCCATCCTTCTTTAGCCTTGGTGGCATGGTGATGATCATGAGCCTACATCTATTTCCATTCCTGTACCTGCTGCTGCGCGGGGCGCTGGTGAGGATTGGCGGGAGTCTGGAGGAGGCGGGTGCCGTAATGGGCGGCGGCTTTCTGTACAGATTCCGTCGAATCATTTTACCGCTGCTGCTTTCGGCTTACGGAATGGGCGCGCTGCTCATTTTCGTTAAAACGATTGCCGAGTTTGGCACCCCCGCTACCTTTGGGCGACGTATCGGGTATGAGGTCATGACTTCAGAAATCCACAAATACATTTCTAGCTGGCCCATAGATTTTAGCAAGGCGACGTCGATGGCCTCGGTGCTGTTAACCGCCTGCCTGCTCATGTGGTATGCGCAGTCGGTGATCAACCGGAAGTTTACGTATAGGCTGGTAGGTGGTAAAGGTTCGCGTCCGTCCCGTCTTCGTATATCCGGTTGGACTACGGGGCTGAGTGTTGCATTCATTCTATTGTTGCTCATTGCGTCCATTGGCATTCCTTATTTTTCAATTCTTTCAGCCTCGACGATGAAGCTGAGGGGAATGGGACTTGCCTGGGATAATTTGACGCTCGACTCTTACAAGGAACTGCTGTCTTGGGGATCAGAGAGTATGGAGGCGCTCCTGAACAGCGTATTTCTCTCTTTGGGCGCATCGACGCTTGCTGTGGTGCTGGGCACTTGGTTTGCACTTGTCATTGGCGGCTCACGCACAAGAATCCAACGGACGGTTGATGCATTTAGTTTGCTTCCGAATACGGTGCCGGGAATTGTTATGGTGGTGGGCCTGATTTTGTGGTGGAACTCACCATGGATGCCGATTCCATTGTATAACACATACGGCATGGTCATTCTGACGTATGTTATCTTGTTTGTTCCTTATACTGTGCAGTATGTCAAAAGCGTCTTTACACAGGTGGACGCTGGCCTTTTTCAGGCGGGGCAGGTATTTGGCGGGCGACTGTCTTATATATTCCGCCGGATTGTACTGCCGCTGATTGTACCGGGAATGCTCGCTGGTTGGATGATGACATTTACCATTGCTTCACGCGAATTGGTAGGATCATTACTGATTTTGCCACCATCCGTTCAGACGTCAGCAACCTACATATTTGCACAATTTGAACAGGGACAGGTGTCGCTTGGGATGGCGATGGCTGTCATATCGGTCGGAATGACCACGTTGCTACTGATCTTAATGGAAAGCTTAAACTCGCGAAGAAAGTGGAAATAATCATGACTAAGCTTAGGATTTGGGGAGGGGCGGGCGAACATGGCCGTTCCTGCTATGTTTTTGAAGGAAAACAGCATCGCGTCATGCTGGATTGTGGCGTGAAAAAGGAAGGAACCGGACAATATCCGGTTTTCCCACCGCAGGTGGCGGAGAGACTGACCGCTGTATTGCTGTCTCATGCACATGAGGATCATTCCATGGCACTCCCCCTACTGTACAAGTATGGATACCAGGGGGAGGTCTGGACGACCAAGGCCACTGCTGAGCAGTTAGGCTCCTATTTTCGCTCCTGGCATACTTATGTTGAATCAAGAGGAGCAGAACTACCATACGACGAACAGAACATCCAATCCATTGCTTATCGCTATCTAGAAGATGAGGCGCCAGCAGGAGAATGGCTTGAGGCTTGTCCGAGTATGAGAATCATGTGGGGACGCAGTGGACATTTGGCTGGTGCAGTATGGTATGTGGTAGAAATGGAAGGGAAGCGGTTGTTTTTTTCTGGAGATTACAGCCGCGAATCTGAGCTTCTTGCTGCCGATGCGCCAGACTTGGGTGTTGGGGAGGGGCTGCATGACCTGCCTGAATGGAAGTCAGAGCCCAATCTAGCGGACATATCCATTATGGACAATGCGTATGGCATGGATATAGACCCGCAGCCTGTTAAGCTGGAGCGGCTGAGGGTCGAGATGGAGCGGATATTATGGTCTGGTGGCCATGTGTTGTTGCCGGTGCCTGCCTTTGGCAGAGGACAGGACTTGATTGTATGGGCTAGTGAGCAATTCCCTGAACAGGCAATGATTGTAGAGCACGACATATGGCAGGGATTGAAACAGTTAAACCGCTGGAAAGAATGGCTGCGTCCGGAAGCTCTAGCGCGAATAAAACATGTGCTAAACAGTGACAGGGTCTTCGTGCCTCGTGATGCTGCGGAACGAGTGAGTCTGCTGGAACAGAACCCAACGGCTATTATCATAACAAGAGACGGCATGATGGATTCCCCACAGGCGCGCTGGTACTATCAGTATCTATCGGATAACCGCAACATGGGGGAGGGTAATGATAGCGGAGAAAGAATCAGCAACAGTGTTATATTGACCGGGCATGCTCCACATGGTTCTTTTGGCAAATATCTGTTGGAACGTGTGGATCAAAATAACAGCTGTGTAGCTCGGCATTTGATTTATAAGGTGCATCAGGGATTATCAGATGTGCGGCAAATGCTGAAGGAGCTGCCTAGCAAACAGGTTGTACTCGTTCATGCGCCGAAGCTGCAGACTGACCTGGTACGAGATGAGTTGATAAGAGAAGAAAATAGTGGATGTGAAGGTCCTTCCAGAAAAGTTCACTCTCTGGAGCCAGGCGATACACTAGAGGTTTAGCATCACATCATCATTCACTTTGTGCCCTCCTGCATCAACCGGAAGGCATCGACTTCGCCAAGTTTGGTCGAGATAGAGCTACGTCCAGCGCTTTTGCGCAGGCGTAGTGGTGTGGCGGTACGCTTAAGCAACGCCTTGATTTCTCCAGGCCCCAGTTCCGGCCTCAGTGAAAGGAGAAGTGCGATGCTTCCGGTCACATGGGAAGTAGCCATAGAGGTACCACTCATTTCGTGATGCTTGCCATGGATCCAGGAGGATGTGATCTTTTCGCCAGGTGCGTACACGTCTACAAATTGCCCTCGGTTGCTGAAAGGTGCAATGCGTCTGTATTTGTCAGTAGCCCCCACTGAGATCGTCTGGGAATAGCGGGCGGGGTAGTCAATACTTCGGCGCTTGCCCTCGTTTCCTGAGGACGCTACAACGACGATGCCGTTATGATATGCCTTATTCACCATATCAAGTAATGCCTTGCTGCGCGACTTCATACCAAAGCTCATATTGATGATATCGACACGATTTAATACACACCAGTCGATACCAAGAATGATATCGGAGACGTAGGCGGCTCCATTATGATCAAATGCTTTTACGGGATGAATTAAAGCTCGTGGTGCTACGCCCACCATACCTTCGTCATAGTTGGACGCCGCGATAGTTCCAGCAATATGAGTACCATGGCCATTATCGTCATAGGGTAGCATGGTTCGGTTAAGCAAATTAATACCTCTGGCGAGAGAATGGCGAAGATCAGGATGTTGAAAATCCGCTCCTGTGTCGATCACACCGATTCTGACCCGATTCCCTGTCGAGGAAGGCCAAGCCTTGTATGCACGTACCTGTTTGACTCCCCATGGCATGGAAAGGTTCTTCTCTGCTTTTGGTATATGAGCAGTTTCAGCGTGAACCTTCATGCGGGTATCTTCTTCAACGGTAACACCGTTGTGATATTTGCCCAGCCTGTCTCCCCCTGAAAGCGGAGCGATTAAAGCACGGATTAGTCTGGCCGGTTGTACTTGCCGTAATCCCGCAAGCTCGGGTTTCAGCTTCCTGAGATAGGACAGGCATTCCCGGTATTGGTGAGGCTTATCGAACGTGATAATCTGTTTGTTCCGTCCACTGCCGGACGGCTCCGAAATACCCTCATGCAAACGCTGCAAAAAATCCGGATAGTCCATTTGAGACGGTCCCCCTCCGATGAGCCATGCTGAGGTATAGTATGAGCAAGCGTCAGCTGCGGCATGGGAAACCTGCCCCTTTTTTAAGTAAATAGGCCTGCTTGTCGTGTCAAAGTGGATGTGGACACATACGATACATGGAGGGCATAAGCTCTTGTGCAACAACTTTGGGGGGTTCTCCCGAAGCGGGTACAGTCGAAGACGGGGGGGACCCCGTCTTTTTACGTGTGCCGTCTTGTTTAGGGGGATATTCCTGGAAATTATGACGATACCCATCTTTAACTTGCAATTTGCTTCCAAATAGGTTTTACTTAGTTTTGATAATGGATATGTTAGTATTGCATGTATCGTGTATGCTCTGAAACATGTTCTTGTGAATTACGTGTGAGAGGAAGTGTCCCTAGGTGAGTACCCCACTCAACTTGAAGATTGACCCGGAGAAAGTCCACGAGACTCCAATGGTGGACTTGGCATTTATGGTATTGAAAGCAGCCAATACTCCATATTATTACCGTGACCTGATGAAGGAAGTCGCCAAATTGCGCGGCTTGTCTGACGAAGAAATTAATGACGTTATTGCTCAGCTATATACTGAAATCAACATTGACGGGCGTTTTGCCTGTGTCGGTACGAATCTGTGGGGCTTGAAACGTTGGTATCCGGTAGATAAATCCGAAGATGCCCTGACAGGCGCCAAGCGTCCTCGTATTATTAACGACGAAGACGATGACGACGAAGATGACTATCATGAAGAAGAAACATACAACTCTGATGACGACTTCGATGCAGATAGCGAAGACGAGGACGGCGAAGACGAGCTGTTCGACGGAGAAGATGATGATGATAGTGATGAAGACGTGGTTATAGACGACGAGGACCTCAGTGATGAGGAAGATTCAGAAGATGAAAATGACGATGAGTCGACGGAAGACGACGATTCACTTCGTTAGGAACAGGCTGCAAGGGGAGATGCGTTCTCCCCTTTTTCATGACCGTTTTATTGAAAACCTCTTCTGATTTAAAGCTTTCAGGTGGATTCTCTCCAATCTGGTTCAATGGACAAATTAACACATATAACTTCCTTGACAGCGGATTGGACACGGGGTAAACTATTGCTTGGGCTTATGATTGATTCACTTATATGTTTGCTTTTTTTATAAAAGTGCCCCGTACTACGGGAGTGCTTTTTTGTTTTTTATAGGGGTGTTTTCACTCATGAAAGAAGGCTAAGGGCGGCGGACATGGAAAATGATTCCGCTGCCTTCTTCATGGATGATAATCCGTGCAAACGGGTTACGATAACATCATAATGTCGCCTGAATTTTGCATCTTATCTAGGAGGGTTTTGAACAGTGACAAAGTATATTTTTGTGACAGGCGGGGTTGTGTCTTCCTTGGGCAAAGGGATTACGGCAGCTTCACTGGGGAGGCTTTTGAAGAACAGGGGACTGAAGGTAACGATTCAAAAATTTGACCCTTACCTGAATGTCGATCCGGGTACGATGAGTCCTTACCAGCACGGTGAAGTGTTTGTAACGGATGATGGTGCGGAAACGGACCTTGACTTGGGACACTATGAGCGCTTTATTGATATTAATCTGTCCAAGAACAGCAATGTCACAACAGGCAAGGTATATTCCAGCGTAATCAGCAAAGAGCGTCGCGGAGAATATTTGGGCGGTACGGTGCAGGTTATCCCTCATATTACGAACGAAATCAAGGAGCGCGTGTACCGTGCAGGCCGTGAAGCGGGTTCGGACGTAATTATTACAGAAATCGGCGGTACTGTGGGCGATATTGAGAGCTTGCCATTTTTGGAAGCTATTCGTCAGCTCAAAAGCGAAGTTGGGCGCGAAAATGTGATGTATATTCACGTAACGCTCATTCCTTATATTAAAGCTGCTGGTGAGGTTAAAACCAAGCCAACCCAGCACAGTGTAAAAGAACTGCGCAGCATCGGCATCCAACCGAATGTCATTGTTTGCCGTACAGAGCATGAACTGTCCTCCGATATGAAGGCTAAAATTGCATTGTTCTGCGATATTGATGCGAATGCAGTGGTAGAATGCCGCGATGCTTCAACCCTCTACGAGGTTCCGTTGAACCTACGTGAAGAAGGCTTGGACGAAATCGTAGTTAACCATCTCAAGCTGACAACACCTGCACCAGATATGACCGAATGGGAAGGGTTAGTTGATCGAATCAGCAAGCTGGATAAAACGGTTGAAATTGCTATTGTTGGTAAATATGTTGCATTACATGATGCTTATTTAAGTGTGGTTGAATCACTTTCGCACGCTGGATTTGATGCGAATGCAGACGTAAAAATCCGTTGGGTGAACGCTGAAGAAGTGACGGACGAGAACGTAGCTGACATGCTGGGCGGCATTGGCGGCATTCTCGTACCAGGTGGCTTCGGCGATCGCGGAATTGAAGGCAAAATTAGTACTATCCGTTATGCACGGGAGCAAAAAATTCCGTTCTTCGGTATTTGTCTGGGTATGCAGGTATCTGTCATTGAGGTTGCACGTTCCCTGGCTGGTCTCGAAGGAGCCAACAGCTCGGAAATTAATCCGGCAACGGATTATCCTGTCATTGACTTGCTTCCCGACCAAAAAGACATCGAAGATCTGGGCGGTACGATGCGTCTTGGCTTGTATCCATGCAAACTGGTGGAAGGTTCCCTGGCTTCGGCTTGCTACAACGACGAGCTGGTGTACGAAAGACACCGTCATCGGTACGAATTCAATAACGAATATCGTGAAGTTATTGAAAAAGCGGGTCTTCGCATTTCCGGTACTTCACCGGATGGACGCTTGGTGGAAATCGTGGAGCTCCCTGAGCATCCGTGGTTCCTGGCGGTACAATTCCACCCGGAATTTACTTCCCGTCCGAATCGTCCGCAGCCTTTGTTCCGTGAATTTGTAAAGGCAGCATTGCAGCTTCAAGGTTAATGCTACGGCTTGAAAGACCTCCTACGGGAGGTCTTTTTTTATCCCATGCTTCCTGATTATGAAAGAATATTCCACAATTATGTATTAGAGAAGGATTTTCTTTTTGCAGGAGCGAATATAGTTTTAGGTATGGGACGGATATTGTACGTCATCGGACGCTGTTATGGCAATAGCTGCATGATCCTCGTTTTAAGATCTTAGGAGGTTAAAACATTGGAAAAGAAGAAAGTATTAATCGTCGATGACCAGAATGGAATACGGATTTTACTGATGGAAGTGTTCGGAAGTGAGGGTTATGAGACCTTTCAGGCGGCGAACGGGAAAATTGCACTTGAAATTGTTGAGAAGGAACCACCTGATCTGGTTCTGCTCGATATGAAAATTCCAGGTATGGACGGACTCGAAATTCTGAAACATCTAAAAACCATGAATCCCGATATCAAGGTTATTATGATGACAGCATATGGAGAACTGGACATGATTAAAGAGGCGACGGAGCTAGGTGCGCTAATGCATTTTACCAAGCCCTTTGATATTGACGAAATGCGGATTGCTGTGAACAAACAACTCAGAGGTGACTAGGTGAGTCACGGTGGTTGAGAACTCTGTTAACACAACAGGGTTTTTTGTTTGTGATTATGGGAAATACTGAAAGTAAATCCTCTCCTTATACAATTCTATCGAAAAACGGCGTCCTGAGCGTGATTTTTGTATGTGTTGATATGCAAAAGCTTGTTTAGTATTTAACATGGGTTGTGGTATAATAAGCCCGTATGTGATGTCGGCTAAAAATATAGACAAACCCAAACACCTTTAGGAGGACTGTAACCATGCCATTGGTATCTATGAAAGACATGTTGAACAAAGCACTCGAAGGAAAATACGCAGTAGGTCAATACAACATTAATAACCTGGAGTGGACTCAAGCTATTTTGGGCGCTGCTGAAGAAGAAAAATCCCCAGTAATCTTGGGTGTTTCTGAAGGCGCAGCACGTCACATGGGCGGATTCTACACTGTAGTTAAAATGGTAGAAGGTCTTATTCATGACATGAAAATCACCGTTCCGGTTGCGATCCATTTGGACCACGGTTCCAGCTTTGAAAAATGTAAAGAAGCTATCGACGCTGGGTTCACATCCGTTATGATTGACGATTCCCACAGCCCAATCGACACAAACATTGCTACAACGAAAAAAGTGGTTGAATATGCTCATTCCAAAGGCGTTTCTGTTGAAGCTGAAGTTGGAATGGTTGGCGGTCAAGAGGATGATGTTGTCGGCGACGTAATGTACGCTAAGTTGGACGACTGTCTGCGTATCGTTAACGAAACAGGTATCGATACACTGGCACCTGCACTGGGTTCCGTACACGGACCATACAAAGGCGAGCCAAACCTCGGATTCAAAGAAATGGAAGAGATCTGCAATGCAATCAAACTTCCACTCGTTCTGCACGGTGGTACTGGCATCCCAACACATGACATTAAAAAAGCAATCTCCTTGGGAACTTCCAAAATCAATGTAAACACTGAGAACCAAATCGTATTTGCGAAAGTGGTTCGTGAAGTGCTTGCTGAGAAACCGGATGCTTATGACCCACGTACATTCATCGCTCCAGGTCGTGAAGCGATTAAACAAACCGTTATCGGTAAAATTCGTGAGTTCGGTTCCAACAACAAAGCGTAATAATAAGTTAAACTGGTCGTGCGTCTGCACAGGCTAGATGTATTTCTTAGTTGTAGCTGTAGTTCTGCTGCACAAAATACTTAAATCTGTACAGTTGAATAGTTTGGTATGGAAAGCACACCGCTTAGCCGGTGTCTTTCCATTTTCACCACTAAAAAAGTTAAAAATTTTGATTTGAGATTATTGTTTGACCGACTGCAAAACACGTAGGGGGACCCTCAAGCTTATGGAAAAATTGATGATCACCGGTGGACGGCCGCTTCAGGGTACAGTTTCCATCAGCGGTGCCAAAAACAGTGCCATCGCCTTGATTCCCGCAGCCATTCTGGCAGAGTCGGAAGTCATTTTGGACAATTTGCCACTGTTAAGTGATGTGGCGGTGTATTCCGAGATACTGGAGGAACTTGGTGCAACGGTTGCCTGGGAAGGTAGCCAGATGAAAATAGATCCATCCTCTATTAAATCCATTCCTATGCCGAATGGGCCTGTTAAGAAATTACGAGCCTCTTATTATATGATGGGAGCCATGCTGGGCAGATTCAAGGAAGCGATCATCGGTTTGCCAGGAGGGTGCAATTTCGAACCCCGGCCCATTGATCAGCATATCAAAGGTTTTGAAGCGCTGGGTGCCACGGTTACGAACGAGCACGGCGCTATTCATTTGCACGCCAAAGAACTGCGCGGAACCAAGATTTACTTGGATGTTAGCAGCGTAGGCGCTACCATTAATATTATGCTGGCGGCAGCACGTGCCAAAGGCGCCACAATTATCGAAAATGCGGCTAAAGAGCCTGAGATTATAGATGTAGCAACCCTTTTAAACTCTATGGGGGCCATTATTAAAGGCGCCGGTACGGAGACGATTCGAATTGAAGGTGTGTCGGAGCTACATGGCTGCCGTCATTCCATCATACCTGACCGTATACAAGCGGGCACATACATGATTGCTGCTGCGGCAACCCGTGGAAATGTATTGATTGACAACGTAATCCCCAAACATATGGAGGCTCTCACTGCAAAAATGCAGGAAATGGGCATCGGTATCGAGGAATATGATGAAAGTATTCGCGTACTGGGTGCACCTTCTTATGAACATGTCGACGTTAAAGCCTTGATATACCCTGGATTTGCCACAGATTTACAATCTCCCATGACCAGCTTGCTTACCCAAGCGCAGGGTGTCAGTGTATTGAGCGATTTTGTGTACAGCAGTCGTTTTAAGCACGTCCCTGAGCTGGTGCGTATGGGGGCTAAAATTCGCGTAGAAGGTCGGTCTGCCATTATAGAGGGTGGTCGATTGAATGCAGCTAAAGTAAAAGCGGCAGATCTGCGCGCCGGAGCGGCCCTTGTCATTGCTGGACTTACAGTAAGCGAAGGCGTAACCGAGGTGACGGGTGTCGAGTACATTGACCGTGGTTATGATCACCTTGTCTCTAACCTGCGTCTTTTGGGCGCGGATGTATGGCGGCAGACTGAATAATTAAGCCGTGCAATTTTTTCGAACTCCCGGAACGAAAGCGATAGAACGGGCAACACCTGTGCAGCCGCTGCTTGATAAAAGATTGTGGTTCATACCTAACAATCAATTATCGGAAAACCGGAATAATTCGGTATAATCCAGGCAGATGGCTGCATAACTTTATTTGTTTTGGTTAAAATTATGTTAATGGTGTTTATGATATCATTGTCTATCATTTAGATGTATGAATGGACTTAATAATTGAATAGGTGGTTATTATATGGATCTGCAAATTTCCGATCTGGAAGAAATGAAGCTGACCGACCTGTACAAGCTGGCCAAGCAATACCAGATCCCGTACTACGGAACGCTCAAGAAGAAAGAACTAATTTTCGCTATCCTGCGTGCACAAGCTGAGAAGAGCGGATTGATGTTTATGCAAGGGGTTCTGGAAATCCTTCCTGAAGGTTACGGCTTTCTGAGGCCGATCAATTATCTCCCGAGTACCGAAGATATTTACATCTCTGCTTCACAAATCCGCAAGTTTGACTTGAGAACAGGCGATCTTGTTTCCGGTAAGTGCCGAACGCCAAAAGAGAATGAACGATATTTTGGATTGCTTCAAGTTAACGCCGTCAATGGAAGAAGTCCTGAGCAAGCTGCTGAGCGGCTACACTTTCCTGCACTGACTCCACTGTATCCGCAAACCAAATTAGTCCTTGAAACTTCCCCCAACCATTTGTCTACGAGAATTATGGATGTACTGGCCCCTGTCGGACTTGGACAGCGCGGACTCATTGTAGCACCTCCCAAAGCTGGGAAGACGCTTCTCCTCAAAGAAATTGCCAATAGCATTTCTACCAACAATCCCGAGATCGAGCTTTTTGTCTTGTTGATTGATGAACGCCCTGAAGAAGTGACCGATATGCAGCGTTCTGTTAAAGGTGAAGTTGTGGCCTCTACATTTGACGAACTTCCTGAAAATCACATCAAAGTGGCAGAACTCGTGTTGGAGCGTGCGCTACGTCTCGTAGAACATAAAAAGGATGTTGTCATCCTGTTGGATAGCATCACGCGTTTGGCTCGTGCGTACAATCTCGTTATTCCTCCTTCTGGTCGTACTTTGAGTGGGGGTATTGATCCGGCGGCATTTCACCGTCCAAAACGCTTTTTTGGTGCGGCTCGGAATGTGGAGGAAGGCGGTAGCTTGACGATTCTTGCTACAGCTCTGATTGATACAGGATCACGCATGGACGATATCATTTATGAAGAGTTTAAAGGTACAGGCAACATGGAGTTGCATTTGGACCGCAAGCTGGCAGAACGTCGTATCTTCCCTGCGATTGATATTCGTCGTTCCGGCACACGCCGTGAGGAAGTGTTGTTGAACAAGGAAGAATTGGATACGATCTGGGCCATTCGTAAAAATATGACGGAAAGCCATGATTTTGTGGAAGGCTTCCTCAAAAAGCTGCGTAATAGCAAGACTAATGCTGAATTTCTGGCTTCGTTTGATTTGGCGGCACCTTCTTCCGGTGGCTCGCAAAGCAGTTCTGGTGGGCAACAACGGAGAACTACGCGTTCTACCACAGCCTCAGTCCCGGCCTCAACCAACTAAAACCCATTCATGTATTTTATCTGTTCCGTAAGTACACAGTCGTTATCATTCATTTTGTTAATGGCGTAGGCTTAACGGAGCGAAAGGAGCTCCAAAATGTATTTGGTGTATGCCGACGAAAAAGGCAATGTATATGATCATGCTTCTTTGTATGGGCTTGCACGTAGTGCAGACATGATTGTTGAAATCATGGAGGATGAGCTTATTCCGTTACCGGAAGGAGCTACATTGGTAAGCCTGCCCAGCACTCGCCCGGTCGGTATGAACCCTGAAACAGGGGAAATGGTTTCTCTTCCCGGAGATATGCAAGCAGTAGGGGCTTTATTGCCGCAAGGTTTTACACGCTTGTGCCTGCCGGGATATGTGAAGACCGATAAGGAGTACAAGCTTCCCTTGTTCGGTTATTCGGCCGTAGTCTGGAAAGACGGAGCATTTTATGTAACGGCTGAGCAGAGTGACAGTCCGTCCAAGTGGAATCCGGAAAACTGTGACCGCCATCAAGTTAAATTGGGTGTTCAGCGGATGACGGAGCAATATCCCGAAAATCGGCTGTACCAACATTTGTCTAACTGTGCGCTTGGCTACGAATGCCTTACTTCCTCGAACACATTCCTGAATCGCTGGGAGGGGGGAGTTCCGGTATCTTATTCTTGTAATGCGGGTTGCTTTGGGTGTATATCTGAACAGCCAGATGACAGTGGCTTCGTATCTCCGCAGACAAGAATGAACTTCCGTCCTCGCGTCGAAGAAATTGTAGAAGTTATGCTGGAACATTTGAAGACACCGGAATCCATCATTAGTTTTGGTCAAGGTTGCGAAGGTGAGCCTTCCACACAAGCCAAACTGATTATTGATTCGATCAAAGAGGTGCGTTCCATTACGGATATGGGATACATCAATATCAATACGAATGCGGGATTGAGCGATCATATCCGGGGAATCGTGGATGCGGGTCTTGATCTGATGCGCGTTAGTACCATTAGTGCACTGGACGATCATTACAATGCGTATTACAAGCCGCGCGGTTACACGTTGGCTAATGTGGAAAAATCACTTCGTTATGCTTCTGAGCAGGGTGTATATACGTCGATTAATTATTTGATTTTTCCGGGTGTAACTGACCGAGAAGAAGAAATTGAGGCAATGATTGAATTTGCCAAACGAACTAAGCTCAGGCTGATTCAAATGCGTAATTTGAACATCGATCCTGAAAGCTATCTGGAATTGATTCCACCTGCACAAGGTGAGATCCTTGGCATGAAGCAAATGCTTGAGATTTATCGTGAGGAACTGCCGGATGTAGTCATCGGTTCATACACTCATGTACCGCCGCAAGGGCAGGCACGTCCTAAATTTGCCAAGGCCTAAAACGGTCACACAGCAATTGAAATACACCTGTTTTGCGCTGTTTCTGAATGCAGAAAAGAGTTGTTGAAACGCTCATATTCAAGTGCTATAATGTGAACATGTGTTCATACAACTCTGGACTGATAGGACGTTCAGGGCGGAAAGAGGTGAAAGTTCAATGCAACAAGCTATTCAACCAACATTTAACGTAACTACTGTCACTTGTGCTTGCGGAAATTCGTTTGAAACTGGTTCTGTGAAAGGATCTCTGCGTGTGGAGATTTGCTCCGCCTGCCACCCGTTCTTCACAGGCAAGCAGAAATTTATTGATGCTGGTGGACGCGTGGATCGTTTCAAAAAGAAATACGGTATCTAATGGATTACCGCAAGTTATAAAGTTATTAGAGCCTTCTGCGACTGCAGAGGGCTCTTTTTGTAATAATGTGTATTTGCTTTTTATGCGGCCTTAAGATATACTTATTTTCACCGTGCTAGATGGGGAGGTAGCGGTGCCCTGTAACTCGCAATCCGCTATAGCGAGGTTGAATTCCTGTTAGAGGTGTTGTTGATGTGAGGCTGGTCCCTGCGCACAATGTTGACGGCTGGGTCCTCCGCAATGAGTACTTGTGAACCTGGTCAGGTCCGGAAGGAAGCAGCCATAAGCAGGCCCACTCTTGTGCCGGAGGGTTGCCTAGCCCGAGTTGCTGTTCAGGATTGCCGCTCGGATCACAACGATCAATAACAGGTGCACGGTATATATTGGTAATTAGAACATCTTGGCAATCATTGCGAAGATGTTTTTTTGTGTTTTATAAATTGGAAGGTGTCTGGTTTAGATTCGGACGGGAGTATAGTATAATGAAGTGACCATGAATGGTCATGAAAGTGAATGGGAAAGAGGGTAACGCGCATTGGAACATATAGCGTTGTACCGTGCTTGGCGGCCGCAGGCTTTCAAGGACATGGTAGGACAACAGCATATTATCCAGACATTGCAGAATGCCATCCGCGAAAATCGCACGTCCCATGCCTACCTGTTCAGCGGTCCACGAGGAACAGGTAAGACGAGTGCGGCCAAAATTTTGGCCAAGGCAATCAACTGTGAGCATGGACCTGCGCCGGAACCTTGCAACGAATGCGAAGCCTGTAAACGGATCACGGCCGGAGCGGTCATGGATGTACAGGAGATTGATGCAGCCTCCAACCGGGGCGTTGAAGAGATTCGTGATTTGCGCGATAAAGTCAAATATGCGCCCACAGAAGTGCGGCACAAGGTTTATATCATTGATGAAGTGCACATGCTGACGACGGAAGCGTTCAATGCGCTGCTCAAGACGCTGGAAGAGCCGCCGCCACACGTGATGTTCATATTGGCTACGACTGAACCACATCGGATTCCGGCTACCATTATTTCGCGTTGCCAGCGGTTTGACTTCCGTCGTGTATCGCTGGAAGAACAGACAGAGCGGCTTGACCTGATATGTCAACAGGAGAACATACAGGCTGATTCGGATGCACTGCAGTACATTGCCCGTCTTTCAGATGGCGGGATGCGAGATGCGGTTAGCGTTTTGGATCAGATATCCTCGTTTACAGATGGTCGGGTTACTTATCAGCAGGTGCTGGACATGACGGGAGGTATTGCGTCCGAGCAATTCGGTAAGCTTGCCTTAGCATTGCTGAAAGAAGATGTGGGCACGGTGCTCCAAATGATCGAGAGCTTTATGCAGGAAGGTAAAAGTGCAGATAAGTGCATGGAGAATCTTCTGTACTATTTCCGAGATCTGCTAATGATCAAGATGGTGCCTCAGGCGACCAAAATGACGGAGCGAGTGCTGGATCCAGAGCGATTTAAGGAAGTGGCAGATGCTTTTACCAAGGAGCAACTCTTTGCAATGATTGACACCCTTAATCGTTACCAGAGCGAGATGAAATATGCCGTACAGCCCCAAACCTTGTTTGAGGTAGCTCTATTGAAGCTATGTAGTATTCCGGGGGAAGCAGGTGCTGTTGCTCAGCCGACCGCACAACGCTCTGACGCTGCAGCTGACCAGGAAGATGTCGTAATGTTGAAGCGCCAGCTTGCTGAACTGGAAAAGAAACTGGAACGCGCGCTGCAAGGTGGATTGGCCGTGGGAGGGGGGCAGGAGGCATCGTCGGGTGGCCGTCAGGCTTCCGGGGGGCGTGCCCCTGCTCCGCGGATTTCAGCACCAGCCAAACTCCCTTCCCAGTTGGATCGCTATATCGCTGAGAAGTCGAGCGAAGCATTCGCGGCAGCGGGGCGTAAGTGGAGTCAGATTTTGCAAGGGGTAAAAGAGGCGAAAGTTACGGTTCATGCCTGGTTTATGGACGGTGAGCCAGTTTCTGTGTTAGAGGACAGTGTACTGGTCGCATTTAAGAACAATATTCATCGTGAAACTACCGAAAAGCCTGCCAATAAGCAGGTCATCGAGAAGGTATTGCATGAGCAGTTGGGTCATCCTTATCGTTTAGTAACGATGATGCAAAAGGATTGGAATGCTGCGATTGAAGGAGTTTCCGACCAGCCTGCCGAAGAATTGCAACTAGAGCCGGAGCATGATGCGCCGGGAAAGTCCAAGGAGCCCTGGATTGATGAAGCTATTCAACTTTTTGGGGAAGATTTGGTAGTTATTAAAGATTAAAGCAAGTGTCTAGATGTATACTTCATTAAAGGAGATGATTGAAATGAACAATATGAACCAAATGATGAAGCAAGTGAAAAAAATGCAGGAACAAATGCTGAAAGCCCAGGAGGAACTTGGCGGAAAAGTAATCGAAGGAACTTCTGGCGGCGGTGTTGTGACGGTGGAGGTAAATGGACATAAAAAAGTGTTGTCCATCACGATCAAACCGGAAGCTGTAGATCCTGATGATGTAGAAATGTTGCAAGATCTTGTGCTGACTGCAGTCAATGATGCTTTGTCCAAAGCAGATGAACTGGCTAATGATGATATGGGTAAATTTACAGGCGGCATGAAAATTCCGGGCTTGTTCTAGTCTGCTGCATAAAGGAGAAACACGCTATTGTATTATCCGGAGCCGATTGCAAAGCTA
>NZ_CP168516.1:4620000-4867500 GCF_059491915.1 Paenibacillus sp. Paensp38 | reverse complement strand
TTAGTTCCGGGAGTCAGACAGTGAGTGCTAAGATCCATTGTCGAAAGGGAAACAGCCCAGACCATCAGCTAAGGTCCCCAAGTGTGTGTTAAGTGGGAAAGGATGTGGAGTTGCACAGACAACCAGGATGTTGGCTTAGAAGCAGCCACCATTGAAAGAGTGCGTAATAGCTCACTGGTCGAGTGACTCTGCGCCGAAAATGTAACGGGGCTAAACACACCACCGAAGCTATGGCTTGATGCTTTGCATCAGGGGTAGGGGAGCGTTGAATGCGGGTTGAAGGTGTACCGTAAGGAGCGCTGGACTGCATTCAAGTGAGAATGCCGGTATGAGTAACGAAAAGATCTGTGAGAATCAGATCCGCCGAAAGCCTAAGGGTTCCTGAGGAAGGTTCGTCCGCTCAGGGTAAGTCGGGACCTAAGGCGAGGCCGATAGGCGTAGTCGAAGGACAACAGGTCGAAATTCCTGTACCACCGTAATCCGTTATGAGCGATGGGGTGACGCAGTAGGGTAGTGACGCGGACTGATGGATGTCCGTCTAAGCAGTGAGGCTGGTGTGTAGGCAAATCCGCACATCGTTAAGGCTGGGCTGTGATGGGGAGCGAAAATTATAGTAGCGAAGGTCATGATCTCAGACTGCCAAGAAAAGCCTCTAGCCAGGAGAAGGTGCCCGTACCGCAAACCGACACAGGTAGGCGAGAAGAGAATTCTAAGGCGCGCGGAAGAACTCTCGTTAAGGAACTCGGCAAAATGACCCCGTAACTTCGGGAGAAGGGGTGCCTCGGTAGGGTGAATAGCCCGAGGGGGCCGCAGTGAAAAGGCCCAAGCGACTGTTTAGCAAAAACACAGGTCTGTGCGAAGCCGCAAGGCGAAGTATACGGGCTGACGCCTGCCCGGTGCTGGAAGGTTAAGGGGAGTGGTAAGCCTTCGGGCGAAGCTATGAACCGAAGCCCCAGTAAACGGCGGCCGTAACTATAACGGTCCTAAGGTAGCGAAATTCCTTGTCAGGTAAATTCTGACCCGCACGAATGGCGTAACGACTTGGGCGCTGTCTCAACGAGAGATCCGGTGAAATTTTAATACCTGTGAAGATGCAGGTTACCCGCGACAAGACGGAAAGACCCCATGGAGCTTTACTGCAGCTTGATATTGAATTTGGGTACGATCTGTACAGGATAGGTGGGAGCCGTAGAACTTTGAGCGCCAGCTTGAAGGGAGGCATCCTTGGGATACCACCCTGATCGTATCTAGGTTCTAACTTGGTACCGTAATCCGGTGCGAGGACAGTGTCAGGTGGGCAGTTTGACTGGGGCGGTCGCCTCCTAAAGAGTAACGGAGGCGCCCCAAGGTTCCCTCAGAATGGTTGGAAATCATTCGAAGAGTGCAAAGGCAGAAGGGAGCTTGACTGCGAGACCTACAAGTCGAGCAGGGACGAAAGTCGGGCTTAGTGATCCGGTGGTACCGCATGGAAGGGCCATCGCTCAACGGATAAAAGCTACCCTGGGGATAACAGGCTTATCTCCCCCAAGAGTCCACATCGACGGGGAGGTTTGGCACCTCGATGTCGGCTCATCGCATCCTGGGGCTGAAGTAGGTCCCAAGGGTTGGGCTGTTCGCCCATTAAAGCGGTACGCGAGCTGGGTTCAGAACGTCGTGAGACAGTTCGGTCCCTATCTGTCGTGGGCGTAGGAAATTTGAGAGGAGCTGTCCTTAGTACGAGAGGACCGGGATGGACGTACCGCTGGTGTACCAGTTGTTCCGCCAGGAGCACCGCTGGGTAGCTATGTACGGAAGGGATAAGCGCTGAAAGCATCTAAGCGTGAAGCCCCCCTCAAGATGAGATTTCCCAGTATGTAAGACCCCTTGAAGACGACGAGGTAGATAGGTTGGGGGTGGAAGTGCAGTAATGCATGGAGCTGACCAATACTAATCGGTCGAGGGCTTATCCTAAAATAAAACGCAAATGAGTTTCGGATCCAGTTTTCAGGGTGTAACCTTGAAATTGCGCTTGATATTCCAAATCACTTTGTTGAGATACAGAATAACTTGCGGAGTTTTGCTAAGTGAGTCCATTTATATGGAGAGATACCCAAGTGGCTATAAGGGGACCCTCTGCTAAGGGGTTAGACTGCGAAAGTGGTGCGAGGGTTCGAATCCCTCTCTCTCCGCCATTTAGGACAAGCTAGCGAAATATTATGTTATGGCGGTGTAGCTCAGCTGGCTAGAGCGTACGGTTCATACCCGTGAGGTCGGGGGTTCGATCCCCTCCGCCGCTACCATACATACCCAGGAGGCTTAGCTCAGCTGGGAGAGCATCTGCCTTACAAGCAGAGGGTCGGGGGTTCGATCCCCTCAGCCTCCACCATTGTGCCGGTGTAGCTCAACTGGTAGAGCAACTGACTTGTAATCAGTAGGTTGGGGGTTCAAGTCCTCTCGCCGGCACCATTTTTGAATTTTGAAAAATCCAGGGAACTGTGGTGTAGAGGCCTAACATGCCTGCCTGTCACGCAGGAGATCGCGGGTTCGAATCCCGTCAGTTCCGCCATTTTTCAATTCAATAGTTTTACCGTACTAAAGTGGGAAGGGGTATCCCTCCGCACTTTATTTTTTTGTTAATGGATATGGCTCGGTAGCTCAGTCGGTAGAGCAGAGGACTGAAAATCCTCGTGTCGGCGGTTCGATTCCGTCCCGAGCCACCTTTATATGGAGGATTAGCGAAGTGGCCAAACGCATCAGACTGTAAATCTGCTCCCTTACGGGTTCGGTGGTTCGAATCCATCATCCTCCACCAGTTTTACGAGCCATTAGCTCAGTTGGTAGAGCACCTGACTTTTAATCAGGGTGTCGAAGGTTCGAGTCCTTCATGGCTCATCAGAAGTCATCAACTATAGGTTGATGGCTTTTTTTGTATTGTTTTAAGTTATGTTTTTATATAGCTTTTTTATTTTACGGTATCGACAGGTTATAATGAGTTCATTATGTTCGCTTAGTGCTTATTCTATATTCTAAAAAAAAGTGAAGTGGTGATCGCGTGACTCTGGATACAGAATGGATTCAGCAACAGCTTCAGAATATTATTCAAGCGCCTTTTACCATAGTGCCTTGGTGCCCGGAAATGATGGCAGAGGGAGGGACAGCCGATTCAGTTATTCCGGATAGATCGTTTGTCCGTGACAACAAGTTATATTTTCCATTTCGTGCGTCGGCAGGTGAACTGGCTGCATTTGTGGTAGAGGCCAGATATTTGACGGATCGAGAACGGAAACTGGTAGAAGCGCTATTGGGGAACATGGAGCAGGTCTGGCAGAACGGTCCACAATTGTCGGATAACCCGGTTTATAGCGAGGAAGAGCGCATGAATCGTTATGGACAATGGCTTATACAGCAGGCTGCCAATCTAAACAAGGAAGAAGAGGTTCCAGATGAATTGCAGCTTCGTGATTCGCTATCAGCGTGTATGGTTCCGATTTTACTGAATGGCGAGGGAACACAGGAGGGGGCTATTACTTATACCCAGCTCCATCGATTGTTCGCGAGCTATTTTGGAGGGGATGTGCTGCTTACTCCATTGGACAAACAGTCTTGGCTGATTATGGCTAAAAAGGAGCTTTTATTAGGAGCGGACGATGAACGGGATAAAGACACTGAGTCCAGGGATGCAGATTTTACGGAATCGTTGGAGGAGGTTCTCACGGCTTTTAGCTTGGGTCTATATGAGCTTATTGCGAATGAGTGGGTGGGTGTATTCCATTTGGCGGTTTCTAAGCCTTCAATCCCTTTGCAAAGTCTTCCCCAAGAGCTGAATTTGTTATGGGAGACCATACATTTGGGCAAGATTTTTCATGTAACAGAGCACATCCACTTTTCATGGGAGCTTCATTTGGAAAGGCTGTTAAACCGCATTTCCAAGGAACAACGCGTATTATTTTTAGAGCAGGTAATGAAGTCATCTGTCATACTAGAAGACTCAGAAACGATGGCCACATTAGACATCTTTTTTCAACTGGATTGTAATGTGAGTGAGACAGCTAAGCGTCTATATGTGCATCGAAATACGTTGATTTACCGTTTGGACAAGATCAAACAGGAGACTGGATTGGACGTGCGGACGTTTAATGATGCGGTTTTAGTCAAGCTCTATCTTCTATTGTACAAAGTGACAAAAAGGAAATAGCATTTTTGTGCAGTTTGCGAATAGCCATGCTACGGGGACTAGGGTAAGATACAAGTAAGAAATGTATTCGATTTCATAACTTGATCTTAGGGAGGCAAAAGCTATGGCTGGTGTACGTTTAGAGCATATTTTCAAAAAATATCCGGGTGCAGATAAAGCTACGGTTGTTGATGTCAATTTGGACATTCAAGATAAAGAGTTTCTCGTGTTGGTTGGTCCTTCCGGTTGTGGTAAATCTACTACGCTCCGTATGATCGCTGGTCTAGAGGAAATTTCAGACGGTAAATTGTACATTGGAGATCGTGTTGTGAACGACGTGGCTCCAAAGGACCGCGATATCGCGATGGTATTCCAATCCTATGCCTTGTATCCGCATATGAATGTATATCAAAACATGGCTTTTGGTCTGAAACTCCGTAAGGTGAAGAAAGAAGAAATTGACAAACGTGTACGTGAAGCGGCTAAAATCCTTGATATTGAGCATCTGCTGGACCGCAAGCCGAAAGCGTTATCAGGTGGTCAACGCCAGCGTGTTGCCTTGGGACGTGCGATTGTGCGTGACCCGCAAGTGTTCTTGATGGATGAGCCACTGTCCAACTTGGATGCCAAGCTGCGTGGTCAGATGCGTGCGGAAATCACGAAGCTGGCTAAGCGTCTGGAAACGACTGTTATCTACGTAACCCATGACCAGGTCGAAGCCATGACGATGGGTGACCGGATTGTAGTTATGAAGGATGGTATTATCCAACAAGCTGCATCCCCAGATGAACTGTACAACCGTCCAGTGAATCTGTTCGTAGCTGGTTTTATCGGCTCTCCTACGATGAACTTTATCACAGGTAAGCTGGTTGAAAAAGAAGGTGCATTGCATTTTGCTGCGCCGGGTCTGGATCTGTTTGTACCAGAAGGTAAAGGACAGATTTTAAAAGCGAAGGGCTATATCGGGAAAGAAGTGATCTTGGGTATCCGTCCTGAGGATATTCATGAAGAGCCTGTATTCTTGGAGGCTTCTCCGAATACGATCTTTACATCCACTGTGGATGTAACGGAAAACCTCGGTCATGAAATGCTGTTGTACCTGAGCGGTGCTGGAAATGATACGATTATTGCCCGTGTAGACGGACGCTCCAATACTCGTGATGGTGTCAAAGCGAAGTTGGCTGTTGATATGAACAAGGTTCATATTTTTGATAAGGAATCGGAATTGAGTGTTCTGGTTGGCGAATAAAATTTGCCTCTGGAAGAGAGTCGCAGTTTTCCCCGAGCGGAGAACTGCGACTCTTTTTATATATCGCATACGGCTACTAGCTTCGGCATTGCATTCATTGGAAAATTCCGATACGATGGGTACAATGGACAGGTCTAGATGTAGGTTCGTTGGCAGGAGTCCTAGATGGGATCAACCCAGCTGGCGGAATGGAGCTAGCCTGGAACCATATGTTAAATCAAGTGGAGTGTGCATTGGCGCAGGATAGACTGGCGTTGGGGTGTATGGTTAATAGGGTAAAGCTACATAAATCAAGTGACGTATAGAATCTGGTTTTGCAGATGAAGGGGAGAATACAATGGCTAAACAGGTAAAGGTATCCGAGCTTGTACAGCAGTTTCAAATGGAGGTTATTTCCGGTGAAAAAGGTCTGCGAAGACTGATCACAGTGGACGATTTAAATCGCCCAGGTCTGGAGATGGCCGGGTATTTTGAATATCATACACAAGAGCGGGTACAGCTTCTGGGAAGGTCTGAGTTGGCTTTTCTGGGAATGCTTCCTCCTGAGGAACGCCGGGATCGGATGGAGCGTCTGTGTACAGAGCTGACTCCATGCATTATCGTCACACGTGGTCTAGAGGTACCGGCTGAGTTAGTGGAGGCGAGCGCAGAGCGAGATATTCCTGTACTGCGCACTAATATGGCGACGACGATTTTATCAAGCCGCATCACAGGCTTTCTCGAAAGAAAGCTGGCTCCTACAGCAACTATTCATGGTGTACTGTGTGACGTGTATGGCGTGGGAATGCTTATCACAGGAAGTAGTGGAATTGGTAAAAGTGAAACGGCACTGGAACTGGTTAAACGTGGACATCGCTTGGTAGCAGATGACGCGGTAGAAATTCGGCAAACGTCCGATTTTCAGCTGCATGGTACAGCACCTGAGCTGATCCGTCACCTGTTGGAAATTCGTGGCGTGGGCATTATTAATGTGATGACGCTGTTTGGGGCCGGTGCAGTTCGTAATAACAAACGGATTACATTGGTTGTTCGTCTGGAGGCATGGCAGCAGGACAAGCAGTATGACCGTCTTGGTCTTGATGAGGAAACGACACGCATTATTGATACAGATGTTCCACTGGTTACGATTCCAGTTCGTCCGGGCCGAAACTTGGCTGTTATTATCGAGGTGGCGGCGATGAACTATCGTTTGAAACAAATGGGTGTTAATGCAGCCCTGCAATTTACAAACAAGCTGACTGCTACAATTTCTGAAGATATGGAAGAGATGGATTAAGGTTTGTTCGTTTGCAAGGAAGAACGAGGAGTGAGAGAAACATATGTCAACGGCAACATTACTGCTGAATCCGATCGCTTTTTCAATCGGGGCAATCAAGGTCCACTGGTATGGGCTTATTTTGGGGCTGGCGGCGCTTGTGGGTTTATATCTTGCCATCCGTGAAGGAAAAAGATTCGGTATTCCGCAGGACTTTTTTATGGATATGCTGCTTCTGGGTGTTCCCTCAGCTATTATTGGAGCGCGTATTTATTATGTAGCCTTCAAATGGGAAGACTACCGAGATAATCTATGGGATGTTTTTAAAATTTGGAATGGCGGTATTGCGATATACGGTGCCTTGATCGGGGCCATTATATGTGCGGTCATTTATTTCCGGTATAAAGGGTATAACTTCTGGCGTATCACTGATATTTGTGCACCAGGCCTACTGATCGGTCAAGCGATTGGACGCTGGGGTAATTTTGTCAATCAGGAAGCCTACGGTGGACCGACGGAAGAGACATTCTTGCGAAATCAGCTCCATCTGCCGGATTTCATTGTGAATCAGATGAACGTTAACGGGGTGTTCCATCACCCTACATTTTTATATGAATCACTGTGGAGTATTGTAGGTGTGATTTTGCTGCTCGTCATTCGTCGTATGAAATTTGTGCGTGCAGGCGAAATGTTTGCATTTTACTTCATTTGGTACTCAATTGGCCGTTTCTTCATCGAGCGTGTACGGACGGACAGTTTGGCTTTTCAGGGACCGGATTGGCTGGCTTCCTTTGTGAATGCTTTGTGGTCTCCTATGGTATGGCTAGGGTTTGAACCAGGGCATCTGGACCCGAGTTACGGTAATGTACGGATCTCGCAATTGCTGCCTATCTTTATTGTTGTAGCTGCGGTGATTTTCATTTTGGTTCGTCGCCGAAAGGGTACATCTGTTGCTCGATATAGCGATCCGATTATCTCCAGCAAAGCGGGGATTGATCAGGTACCTGACGTGATGCCAGAGCAGGTATCCCGTCCAGGACAGGACGCGGTTCCTCCAACAGCTACGGCGGATAAGCTACCTAAGGAAGACACGGACGAGGACAAGAAGGAGCATCTATGATAAATACAATTTTGTTTGATTTAGACGGCACCATCATGGATACGAATGAGCTGATCATCAGCACATTTCTACACATTTTGAATCATCCGGATGCTGATCCGCTGACGCGGGAGCATATTATTCCTCATATGGGTGGAACGCTAGACGATCAACTCCGTACTTTTTCGGGATTAACGGATGTATCTAGGTTGGTTAAGGACTACCGTGCTTATAATCAGATTCATCATGACCAAATGGTGAAGCCATTTCCATATGTCATTGAGGTCATTCAGGAGTTGCGTGCGAGAGGGATTAAGCTGGGGGTTGTGACAACCAAAATACGACCATCCACGATACGTGTACTTAATCTGTTCAATCTGACTTCCTCAATGGACTATATTGTAACGGTAGACGATGTGGAACATCCAAAGCCACACGCTGAACCAGTGCTCAAGGCCTTGACAGGTTTGAATGCTGAAGCAAAGCATACATTGATGGTCGGAGACAGTTCTTTTGATATTTTGTCAGCTCAGGCAGCAGGTGTGAAATCGGCTGGTGTAGCTTGGTCGCTCAAGGGCGAGGAAACTCTGCGCGGATATGGGCCTGACTACATGTTGCATGATATGCGGGATTTGCTGAAGCTGGAGCTTCAAGGTGTCAATGTATCGTGAGAAGGGTGAACCGCTATCCTGTAGAAGGTCCCAATGCGTTGTGGCAGATTTATCGGACGGTGAGCCGCTGGAAAGGCATTAAGAACTTTATTTTTATACAGATTGCCCGGTATTGTCCTGTGCTTTCTCTGAAAAACGTCATTTACCGCAGAGTGCTGGGGATGAAGGTGGGGCAACATGCGGCCTTCGGCCTGATGGTGATGGTGGATGTTTTTTTTCCGGAGCATATTACGATAGGGAACAATTCGGTCATTGGATATAACACAACGATACTGGCTCACGAATACCTCATACAAGAGTATCGTATCGGTAAAGTGGTGATTGGTGATCATGTGCTTATCGGCGCCAACACAACCATTTTGCCGGGTGTCACCATCGGTGACGGAGCTATCGTAGCAGCCGGAGCGGTCGTGCATAAAGACGTGCCCGCAGGTGCATTTGTAGGTGGCAATCCGTTGCGTGATTTAAGACGCTCTGGTGTGGATGAGTAGGAAATAGCACAATAAGGAAGACCCCTTATATATTAAGGGGTCTTCCTTATTGTTGTTTTTCTGTATAATAAGTGGGGTAATGCATGTTAATTATGTTTAAAAATTGATAACAGACATATTTGCAAAGCGATATGGGAGCGTGTTGATTTGGTCAAAAAAGAACGTATACCAGAGCTTGATGTTTACCGGGGAATATTAATTGCAGCCGTTGTTACCATTCATGCGACTTCAATGGCTTTAATTGATGCGCGCCATTCTCTATTGTTTTACCCTTTTCTATTTTTAAATATGTTTAGTAGCTTTGCGGTGCCAGTATTTATTTTTGTGAGCGGGTTTGTTTTATTTTACAATTATGTCGATAGGCCGCTTCGTGGTAAGAATATGCTTATATTCTTCCGAAAAAGACTGATGTTTATTGTGTTGCCGTACGTTTTGTTTTCTCTTGTGTATTATTTGACCTTGGTAACACGCGGGTTGATGCCGCTCAGTGATCTTCCGCTCGTGCTGTTAACGGGAAAGGCGTACACGCATTTGTATTATGTCATCATCATCATCCAATTTTATTTGGTCTTCCCACTGTTGTTGTGGGGAGTGCAGCGCTTATGTCATTGGATATCGAGTCCACGGAGAGCAGCCTGTATCATTTTGGCAGTAGGGTTAGTCATTCAATGGGGGTTTGTATTGCTGAACAAATATGTTTGGCAAGAGGAAAGAGGAAGTCTCGCGATTACGTATATCAGTTATTTTGCCTTGGGCGCAGCTGTAGCGATTGGATATGAAGGGTTTAAAAAGTGGCTTTTTCCGGTGTCAGGTACAGTAATTAGACGCGGACAGTTGATCAGTTGGTGGGGCTTGTGGGTGGCTTGGCTACTCCTGGGTATAGCATATGTACAAATATGGTTTGTAGCATATCGCGAAGCCATCTATGCAGACTCGCTGATCTATGAACTGCTCCATAATGCATATGCCCTCGTCTCAGCGCTGGTGCTGTTTCAGTTCTCGGTTTTATTATATCGTCATGCTAACGATAGGCTGCGAATGTTAATCAGCTGGCTGGGCTCATGCTCATTCGGCATTTATTTACTTCACCCGGCGTTATTGAGAGTATATCGCAAGCTGGATTTGCACGGAACGCCAGTAGAATATATCTTCTCTGTTACGGGTGGATGGTTGTTGGCGTTGTTTGGCTCATGGTTGATTGTGACGTTGTGTTTTCGATATGTACCATTTGCATGGATCGGTTTGGGCACGGTTCCGAAGTTTTCTTCCCGGAGTAAAGATGAACAAATGAATAGCTAAATATTTTGATTGATTGGACTGTTGGCTTAAGGCTGGCAGTCTTTTTTTAGGATTCGTGTATTTTGCATTGGATAAAATATAGAAAGGGGCAGCGGCTTGGCGAATCTGTAAAAAAGGGCTGCTCCGTTCGGTTGACGTTCACAAGTAGGGCATGATAATATATCGAATATACTTTAGTTTGTTAGCACTTTACCATGATAAAGATATTGTGAAATCATGAGGTGATAGAGATGTCTAAGCCAAAAGGATTCGAGATCCCTGTAGGGGTTCGAGATTATCTTCCACGTGCAGTGTCGAAGCTGCGGGCCATCGAACTGAATGTACTCGAATGCATGGAGCGCTGGGGTTACCGCCAGATCATGACGCCTACGATGGAATACTACGATACGGTAGGAGTGGCTAGTTCTACTTCCGATCGAAAGCTGTTTAAATTACTCAATAACCGGGGAACCACGTTGGTGCTGCGATCGGATATGACCGCTCCCATTGCGCGGGTGGTATCTTCGTTGCTAAAGGAAGAGGAAGTACCACTCCGACTTTCCTACCACGCAAATGTATTTCGGGCGATTGAGGAAGAGGCAGGAAGAGAAGCGGAGTTTTTTCAGACAGGTGTGGAGCTGGTAGGTGATGATTCGCCTGAGGCTGATGCAGAAGTTGTAGCATTGGCTATTGCATCATTACAGGCGGCAGGAGTGGCCTCTTTTAAAATTGCCATGGGACATGTGGGATTTCTGAACGGCTTATTTGAGGAAATCATTCCAGGCCGTCAGGCTGAACAACAAGCGCTAAAGGAACTGTTGCTCAGTCGTGATGTAGTGGGCTACCGAACAGCGATTGAAGCTTTGGGCTTGGCTCCCGAACATCGGGATAAGCTGGAAGCTATTCTTCGGTTGCGCGGTGGAAAAGAAATTTGTGACCAGGCTACCCGTCTTAGTGTGGAGCAGCAGACGATTCAATCCATTGCACATTTGTGCGAGGTGTGGGAAGTACTGGAGGCATACGGCGTATCTGAGCATGTGTTAATCGACCTTACCATGATCGGGGATTTTTCATATTATACAGGAATGACTTTTGAGGGCTATGCGGCGGAGATTGGGTTCCCGGTATGCAACGGGGGTCGCTATGACAATCTGCTTCAGCAGTTTGGTCGATCCGTACCTGCAACGGGATTTGCATTGAAGACAAACCGGATCGTCGATGGTGTGGATGGTATCCAAATGGAGACGAAGCTTCCTGTACTTATCCGTTATGACGAACAGGGACGCCAAGAGGCGTTATCTGCAGCGGCACAGCTACGCGCAACAGGTCTTACTGTAGTAACAGGGCTCACGGGCGGACCGGAAGATCGACGTCGTGAGCAGCAGGGGCTGTACGCAGAGGTATACAGCTATACAGCCGAAGGAAGAGAGCCAGTACAAGGGGGGAACTGCCATGACAGAAACATTGAAAGTAGCCATGCCCAAGGGAAGGATTTATAAGCAGGCTTCCGAGCTGTTTCGCCAGGCGGGGGTTCCAATTCCGCTGGATGTGGACGAAACGCGCAAGCTGGTCATTCCACTGCCTGAGCTAGGCATGGAATTTATTATGGCGAAGCCCGTCGATGTTCCTACGTATGTGGAGTACGGGGCGGCGGACATCGGCATTGTGGGCAAGGATGTTTTGCTGGAAGAAAACAAGGATGTGTATGAACTGCTGGATCTGGGGATTGCCCGTTGTCGGATGTCAGTGATTGCTTTACCAGATTGGCAGCCAGGTATTCGTCAGCGGGTCGCTACAAAGTATCCGAATGTGGCTTCCCAGTATTTTCGGGAGCAAGGCCAACAGGTGGAGGTTATTAAGCTGAATGGCTCCATTGAGCTGGCGCCGTTAATTGGCCTGGCAGACCGCATTGTTGATATGGTAGAGACGGGGCAGACCTTGCGGGAGAATGGATTGGTCGAGCAGATCAGCATACTGGATATTACCAGTCGTCTGATTGCCAATCGGGTCAGCTACCGGATGAAAAACAGCTCGATTCAGGCTTTGTGTGATCGATTGCATCAGGTGATTCCCAATGCGGTGGCACCCCGGGAGTAAATCAACTAAAGGAATAAGCCAAGGGTTAAAGGAGCATTCTGCAAGCTGCAAGTAAGGGGGAATGGACAAATGAAGATTGTATCAGCCCGTGATTTCAGTCTCCAACGGGAGGTGGATTACGGCACACCTGAGCAAAATGAGGCTGTGCGTACCATTATTCAGTCGGTACGCCAAGAGGGGGATGAGGCTGTCCTGCGGTATACGCAATCGTTTGATGGTGTATCGCTGATCGCAGAGCAACTTCGTGTGACGGAGGAAGAATTGAAGGCGGCATATGACAAGGTAGAGCCTTCTTTTTTACAGGCGATTCGAGAAGCGGCGGATAATATCCGTGCTTTTCACATGAAGCAAAAACGTAATTCGTGGATGGATTTACAGCCAGACGGTAGCTTGCTCGGCCAAATTATCCGACCGTTGAAACGTGTAGGCGTGTATGTTCCGGGTGGTAAAGCGGCCTATCCATCCTCGGTGCTGATGAATGTCATTCCCGCTCAGGTGGCTGGTGTACCGGAGATTGTCATGGTGACCCCCCCGGCGACAGGCGGCAAGGCAGGGATAGATCCATATACACTGGTAGCTGCGGCAGAGGCTGGTGTAACGGAAATATATAGGGTTGGCGGAGCGCAGGCGATTGCTTCTCTCGCTTACGGAACACATAGCATTGAACCAGTCGATAAAATTTGCGGTCCCGGTAACATTTATGTAGCGCTGGCGAAGCGCGAGGTGTACGGCGCGGTGGATATCGACAGTATAGCGGGACCAAGTGAAATTGTCGTGTTGGCTGACGACACGGCGAATGCCTCATATGTAGCGGCTGACCTGCTTTCACAGGCGGAACATGACGAGATGGCCTCAGCCATACTGGTTACGCCCTCGCAACGCTTGGCCGAAGAAGTATCAGCTGAAGTACAGCGCCAATTGGCAGAGCTACCGCGTAGAGATATTGCTGCTGCATCGGTGGAGGCATACGGGGCTATCATTGTCGTCGACACTTTGGAAGAGGGCATCCATATTGTAAACCGACTGGCACCAGAACATTTGGAAATTATGACAGAGCAGCCGATGGAGCATGTAGGTCTGATCGAAAACGCGGGAGCTATTTTCCTGGGAGCGTACAGCTCGGAGCCAGTAGGCGATTATTTTGCCGGACCTAACCACATTATTCCGACGAATGGAACGGCACGTTTTTCCTCGCCAGTGGATGTTGATGATTTTATCAAGAAGTCGAGTATGATCTATTACAGCAAAGAAGCGCTACTGCGCAATGGTGAGACGATTATGCAGCTTGCCCGCCATGAAGGACTGGAAGGTCACGCACGGGCGATACAAGTTCGATTGGACAATGAAAAGAAGGCGGTGGATGGCGATGGGGAACGAAAATAACGTAGCAGGACGTACAGGCAGCGTCAGCCGAAAGACGAACGAAACGGACATTCAGCTATCTTTTGCAGTAGACGGCACAGGGCAAGCTGAGATTGAAACGGATGTTCCTTTTCTGAATCACATGCTGGACTTGTTCACCAAGCACGGACACTTTGATCTGAATGTGCAGGCCAGAGGGGATGTGGATATCGACGATCATCATACCGTAGAGGATATTGGTATTTGTCTGGGACAGACCTTGCTGGAAGCATTGGGTGATAAAAAAGGAATTAAGCGCTATGCCAGCGTCTTTGTACCAATGGATGAGGCGCTCGCACAGGTTGTCATTGATCTGAGTAACCGACCTCATTTTGAGTATCGTGCGGAGTATCCATCACAGCAGGTAGGGAGCTTTTCGACAGAGCTGGTGCATGAATTTCTGTGGAAATTTGCGTTGGAGGCTCGCATGACGCTACACGTCATCGTTCACTACGGGCAAAATACCCACCATATGATTGAGGCGGTGTTCAAAGCGCTGGGACGTGCATTGGATGAAGCGACATCCATTGATCCACGGGTGACGGGAGTGCCTTCAACGAAGGGAGTGCTGTAGCCCATGTCCATTGCCATTGTGGATTACGGCAGAGGCAATCTGCATAGTGTGAGCAAGGCAGTTGAGCGTCTTGGCTATGAGGCTGTAGTAACGGGAGATGCCCAAGTGATTCGTTCCTCCAGCGGTGTGATTTTGCCGGGTGTAGGGGCATTCGGGGATGCTATGGAGCATTTACGTTCCAGCGGATTGGATCGGGTGATTCAGGAGGTTGCAAGCGCTGGACAACCACTGCTCGGTGTTTGTCTAGGAATGCAACTGTTGTTCACTCGTGGTGAAGAATACGGCAGTCACGAAGGGCTTAATATCTTACCAGGTGAGGTCGTTCGGTTTGCTCCTGATCTGGGGGTTAAAGTGCCGCATATGGGCTGGAATCGTCTGCGTATGACTCAGCCGAACCACCCGTTGTTACAGGGCTTGGAGGAAGGACATGTGTATTTCGTACATTCCTATCATGCGAAGCCGGAGGCCGAAAGTGACCTACTGGCGGTGACTGACTACGGTGGGCCCGTAACGGCTATCGTGGGCAGAGGCCATGTATATGGCATGCAGTTCCACCCGGAGAAAAGCGGGGAAATGGGGATGCGGTTGCTTCGACAGTTTTTGGAACTGGCGGAAGCGGAAAAGCGAGCGTAACGATTCATGTGTCTATAGTTGAGGGTACGCCAACTTTGGTCGTTGATGGATGTAAAGGCATATAGATGTTGAATAGCTCACAAGGGGGTCATACTTTGTTCACGATATACCCAGCGATTGATATTCGCGATGGCAAATGTGTACGACTGGTACAAGGAGATTATAGCCAGGAGACGATATACAACGAAAACCCAGTGGAGGTTGCCCAAGAATGGGAGCGTATGGGCGGCTCCTACATTCACTTGGTTGATTTGGACGGTGCTAAAGCAGGCCAACCGGTGAACGATGAGCTCATTGGGCGCATCGCTTCTGCGGTGCAAGTGCCTGTACAAGTGGGTGGCGGCTTGCGTACGCGTGAACATGTGGAGCGGCTGTTGTCGTTGGGAGTGAGCCGTGTGATCTTGGGTACGGCAGCGATTGAGGACCGTGCTTTTACGGAAGCGGTATTGGGTACCTACGGTGATCGGATCGCCATTGGTCTGGATGCACGGAATGGCTATGTGGCCACGCGCGGATGGCTTGAAACCTCGGAGGTTCGAGCGGACGAATTGGCTGCTGAGTTGGCCTCCAAGGGAGCGGAAACGTTCATTTTCACAGACATTTCCCGCGACGGAATGATGCAAGGCCCGAATGTCGAGGCGGTCGTAGCGCTTGCGAAAAGCAGTGGACGAACCGTGATCGCTTCCGGCGGTGTCAGTAAGATGGAAGATCTAATCACGCTGAGCACCTATGCGAAGGAGGGTGTAGGTGGTGCTATTGTGGGTAAAGCATTGTATACAGGGAGCATTGATTTACAGGTTGCCATACAAGCTGTAGCAAAGGCATAGGGGGAGTAGGCATGCTGGCTAAACGTATTATTCCCTGCTTGGATGTAAAGGATGGCAGGGTGGTTAAGGGCGTTAATTTTGTGAACTTACGCGATGCAGGTGATCCGGTGGAATTGGCGGCGCTTTATGACCGGGAAGGGGCAGATGAAATCGTATTTCTGGATATTTCTGCTTCAGTTGAAGGGCGTGCCACCATGGAAGAAGTAGTTCGTCAGACAGCCGGGGAAATTGCCATTCCTTTCACCGTAGGTGGCGGGATATCTCATGTCGATGATATGAAACGCATTTTGCGTGCCGGGGCTGATAAAATCGGCGTAAATACGGCGGCTGTCCGTAATCCTCAGCTGATTGCGGAGGGGGCGCGCAGCTTTGGCTCACAATGTATCGTTGTTGCCATTGATGCCAAGTACAACGAGGCGTGGGACGAGTGGGAAGTATATACCCACGGAGGCCGCACGCCATCTGGTATTCGCGCCTTGGCCTGGGCCAAGGAAGCTGAACAGTTGGGAGCCGGTGAGATTCTGCTAACCAGCATGAATGCGGACGGAACCAAGGACGGCTTTGACCTGCCGCTGACTTCTGCGGTATCGGATACCGTCGGAATTCCAGTTATTGCTTCTGGCGGAGCAGGCAAACAGGATCATTTCTATGACGTGTTTACGGCGGGCAGAGCGGATGCTGGATTAGCAGCAACGATTTTTCACTATAAAGAAATAGGAATCCCTGACCTAAAACGGGATTTGAAGCGCAGAGGAGTGGAGATACGATGAGCAACGAATTGAACCAACAGCTATCTCTGGAGCAGATACTGGATAATGTCCGCTGGAATGAGGTGGGTCTTGTCTCGGCGATTGTGCAGGATGATGCCACCCTTCAGGTGCTTACGCTGGCCTACATGAACCGCGAGTCGCTGAAACTGTCTTTGGAGTCGGGAGAGACCTGGTTCTGGTCTCGTTCCAGACAGGAGCTGTGGCACAAGGGGGCTACTTCAGGGAATACGCAAAAAATCACTTCCATCCAGTTGGATTGTGACGGTGATGCTCTGTTGGTACGTGTCATTCCGAACGGTCCTGCCTGTCATACAGGAGCAACGAGCTGCTTTTTCCGTGATATTTCCGCGCCAGGGACGGCTGTAGCACCTGTTGCAGGAAATGCAGGAGACCACACGTTGGTAAATCAAACCGATGATATTTCCAGTGCTTCAGCAGACCGCTTTGAGGTACTTGCCCAGCTGGAGGCGATTATTAAGGAGCGCGAGGAGACACGACCTGAAGGAGCCTATACGACCTATCTTTTTGATAAAGGTGTAGACAAAATCTTGAAAAAGGTTGGCGAGGAAGCATCCGAGACGATCATTGCCGCCAAAAATAAAGATAATGATGAACTGCGCCTGGAGGTTAGCGACCTGATTTATCACCTGCTGGTGCTGTTGCAGGAGCGCAAGCTACCGCTAGATCACGTGCTGGCTGAGCTGAATCGCCGTCATGAACGACCTCGTCGTGATTAGTACGATTTGTTGTAGTGTTGAAAGAGGGAGGATCGCATGAAAATTGACTATCATACGCATCACGCCCGCTGTGGGCATGCCATAGGGAGTCTGGAAGAGTATGTACAGCAGGGAATTCGGCTGGGGCTGGATCAGCTCGGCTTGTCCGATCACATGCCACTACTGCATGTAAAACCGGCTGACTATTACCCGGAAATGGCGATGCCTATGGAGGAGCTGCCCCGATACGTGGAAGAATGTTTGGAACTGAAGGAACGTTTTAAAGAGCAAATTGATATTCGTGTTGGCTTGGAAGGCGACTACATTGAGGGCTGGGAACGAGAAATCGAAGATATCATCACCGCGTATCCCTGGGATTATGTGATTGGTTCCGTCCATTTTCTAGGTGAATGGGATATCACGGACTTCCGTCAGGTACACCATTGGGAAGGCAAAAATGTGCTTGAGGTGTACCGCACGTATTATAATGCAGTTTCTAAGGCGGCAGCTACCGGTTTGTATGACATCATGGGGCATTTGGATGTCATTAAGCGCTTCGGCTATCATCCGAAGCCGGAGGAAATGGAGGAGCTGCGTGAACTGGAGCGCTCCGCACTCTCAGCCGTTGCCCGCAGCGGTCGGGCGATGGAACTGAATGCATCAGGGCTTTCGAAGCCCTGTGCTGAGATGTTCCCGAGCCGCCGCATGCTGGACGAAGCTTTTTCGCTAGGCATCCCGCTGACCGTAGGATCGGATGCCCATGATCCGGCGAAGCTGTCCGAGCACTTGGAGAAGGCACGCGCGCTTCTATATGAAGTCGGCTATCGCGAGCTTGCCGTATTTCAGCATCGCGAGCGCTCGCCGGTGCCGCTGACGCTTTAATTATTACGTTTATTGGGTCTAAGTATCATATCCAGTGGCTAGCCGAACGCTCCCTATGTATACAGGGAAAAGCGCTCGGCTATTTAGCGTATTCTTGTATATATATCTATTGTATACGAGCATATATCCGTTTTTTGGAATGAGGTAGGATCGACTGTCAAGTCGTTTTGAAGTTGTGGTATACTGAAGGGTATGAACATGTCAGTTACTTTTAAAGGAGGTGCCTTGGTTATTTATGAAAGGGAAACATCTGCGAGTATCGGAACCTAGCCCTAAGATTATTGCTTTGCGTTTCGACGCATCTTTCTTTTTTGAGAAAGCTGTGCGCTCGCTTGATCGCAATCATTATGACAAGGCATTGAAATATTTTCGCAAAGCCGTTGAATATGAACCGGATAATCCGGTGAATCATTGCAATATGGCGGGTATATTATCAGAGATGGGGGATTATGCAGGTTCGAATGAGATCCTGTCCTCTGTTCTGAGTGACGTAGACTCGTCGATGACAGAGTGTTATTTCTATATGGCGAATAATTACGCTAATATGGAGCAGTTTGAAGAAGCGGAGAAAGCATTGGTCACGTACCTGGAGGAGGACGAAGAAGGCCAGTTTCTTGATGAAGCGGAGGAAATGATGGAGCTGCTCTATTATGAGCTGGACCGTCCAACGAAGCTGAACCGCATTAAGGCCCGGCAGGGAGTAGTAGAGCATGATCAGGCTCGTGTCCTGCTGGAGGAGGGGAAATTTGCTCAGGCAGCCCAGTTGCTCAAGCAAATTTCAGAGGAACAACCGGATATGTTCGCTGCGCGAAATAATCTGGCGTTAGCGTATTACTACATGGGATTGTTCCAAAATGCTAAGGCTACCATTATTCAAGTGTTGGAGGATGAGCCGGGGAATTTACACGCATTGTGCAACTTGGCGATCTTTTATCAGCACGAGGGCGGCGGCCCGGAATTGGATCGTCTGGTGCAGACTTTGGCGGTCACTATACCGTTTCAGGAGGAGCAGGTATTCAAGCTGGCGACCACTATGGGCATTCTCGGACGCCATGAGGAGGCCTACAGACATTTCCGCAGGTTGCTTCATGGCGATGGAGAGAACAATGCGGACGCTTCTTTGTACCATTACACGGCGGTAGCTGCCAGCAATACGGGAAGATATGCGGAAGCACGGCGGTTGTGGAGTCATTTGCAAAAGCAGGATGCTTCCTCGGAAGTTCCGCGGTTTTTCCTGTCCCGACTGGAGGAACTCCAGCAGGAGGGTACACCGCTGCAAGTGCTCAGCTATCATTATCATCTCCCGTTTGAGGAGCAATTCCGCATGTGGGAGAAGTTTGGTGCTGACCAGGTGCCTGACAGCATGAAGAAGGACCCGCTAATCCGGTCATCCTTCTTCTGGGCCTTGCGCCACGGGGACCGGGCGACTCAGCTTCAGGTCATTCAGGCGTTAAGCTTGATCGGTGATGATGAGGTGCGTCAGGCACTGGAGTCCTTCGTAGAAGACCCGGACCAGGAGGATGAGCTGAAACGCCGTGCCTTGCAAGTATTGCAAGAGCTGACGGAGCAGGGTGAGCAGAAAATGTACCCGGAAACGGAACGTTCTGATCAGTTGGAGGTTGAGAACGATCCTCATACAATTGAAGGTGATGTATCTGCCTCCCCGGTTGATCCACAATGGCAGGCAGTGCTGGATAAGGTACTGACCGTTATGAGCAAGCCATCCGATCCGGTCATGCAGCACGACTTGAGATCGCTGTGGCTGGAGTATTTGGATCGGCTTGCCCCGGAAGTTCCGATGGTTCAGCATACTGAGGGATGGGCAGCGGCGCTGGAATATTTGACTGCCAAAATGCATCATCATTCAGTCACCTATCAGGAAGTAGCCGATCGCTATGGTATTTCCGTATCGACCGTAAGCCGCTATGCACGCCAGATTGACAGCGTGTGTGGTATCAAACAGAAGCTGAAGCAGCCGCTCTCCACGTTTAAAAAGCAGGTCTGAGACCTGCTCCAAACATCACTTAAAGGAGGCAACAAACGTATGTATAAATCCATAATTATTGGTACAGGTCCTGCAGGCTACACAGCGGCTATTTATTTGGCACGTGCTAACATGAATCCGCTGATCATTGAAGGGATGCAGCCCGGTGGGCAGCTTACTACAACGACCGAAATTGAAAATTTTCCGGGTTTTGAGCAAGGTATCCTCGGGCCTGAACTGATGGATAATATGCGCAAGCAGGCTGAACGTTTTGGCGCTGAATTTACTTCCGGTTGGGTAGAGGAAGTGGATTTTAGCAAACGTCCTTTTAAAGTGAAGGTAGAGGGTAAAGGCATCATTGAGGCGGAGTCGGTCATTATTGCTACAGGTGCGTCCGCCAAATATCTTGGTATTCCGGGTGAGCAGGACAATGTAGGTCGCGGAGTCAGCACTTGCGCAACTTGCGATGGCTTCTTTTTCCGCGGGAAAAAGATTGTCGTGGTTGGCGGTGGCGATTCAGCCATGGAGGAAGCGAGCTTCTTGACCCGTTTTGCTTCCAGTGTAACCTTGGTCCATCGTCGCGATGAGTTGCGGGCATCCAAAATTATGCAAGATCGCGCGCGTGAGAACGAAAAAGTACATTGGGCATTAAACCGGACTCCTCTGGAAGTTGTGACGGGAGAATCTGGTTTAAAGGGTTTGAAGGTACACAATAATGAGACCAATCAGGATGAGCTGATTGAGGTAGATGGCGTGTTCGTAGCCATCGGGCATACACCGAATACAGGTTTCCTGAACGGACAAATCCATACGGATGAACACGGCTATATTGTAGTGAAGCCAGGCACAACGGAAACGAACATCCCCGGAGTTTTTGCCTGTGGGGACGTACAGGATAATCGTTACCGTCAAGCGATTACGGCTGCGGGAACGGGCTGTATGGCGGCTATGGACTGCGAGAAATATCTCGAAGGCAGTGCTGTTCACGACTGGAGCGAAACACTGGATCAATAAAAGCGTGTCTATAGTACACAAAAAGGCTAACGGGAGAGCGAAGGAAACCTCTGTTATGCCACATCTTTTGTTCAGGAAGAGAAAGCCTGCTGCGTTTGCACGGGCTTTCTCCTTTTTATGGGTGCATAAGGTTAAAAGTTCCTCTAATCGTACACTTTTCAACAAGGAAGTGTCCTTGACCGTAACGAGGGCTTCAATTATAGTTGGAACGTAGGATTACTATTATGAAGTAGGAATTATAAGCATATATTTCATACCAGGTTTTTAAGTAAACATAAAGGTGGCTTGGAACATGTCTGAAAGTATCTATGTGGGTGTCGATTTGGGCGGTACAGCGATTAAAGTAGGCATTTGTAATGAGAACGGACAGCTTTTGCACACATACGAGGGACCAACCGAAACCGATAAAGGTGTAGATGTTGTCATTGGTAATATCGAAAAATATGTGCGGCACATTGTTGAGGAATCTCCTTATGAGTGGGATCAACTCAAGGGTGTCGGTGCAGGCGTTGCAGGTTTTACGAATGTTCGTGATGGTATTATTGTCCTCGCTCCTAATATTGGCTTTCGTGACGTACCGATCCGTGCGCTCCTAGAGAACCGGATTGGCAAGCCTGTGAAAATAGACAATGATGCGAATGTTGCTGCGCTAGGTGAGGCTTGGGCTGGTGCAGGCAAAGGCATCGAAAACTGCGTATGCTATACCCTGGGAACAGGAGTAGGTGGCGGTATTATTATAAACGGTAGAATATACCAAGGTTCTTCAGGCATGGCCGGGGAAATTGGTCATATCAGCGTCGTACCTGATCTGGAGGCAATTCAGTGTGGATGCGGCAAAATGGGTTGCTTGGAAACTGTATCTTCTGCAACAGGCATCATTCGTATGGCCAAGGATGCTGTGGAACGTGGCGACCGGACCTCTCTGGCGCTGGAGGATCAAATTGCCGCCAAGGAAGTATTTGATGCTGCTAAAGCCGGGGATGAAGTCGCACTGCGTATCGTGAACCGGGCTGCCTTTTATTTGGGGAAATCCATGGCAGCGGTTGCCGCTGTGCTTAATCCAGAGTTGTTTATTATAGGCGGCGGTGTTTCTAAAGCAGGCGACTTTTTGTTTGAAGAGATGCGTCGCGTATACGCCAAGCTGGCACCTGAACCGCTTCAAAAAGGTGTATATATCGTACCAGCGGTGTTAGGCAATGACGCGGGTGTTGTAGGGGCTGCAGGGTTGCTGCTACGCTCCTGACCACAGGTTACTGATAATACGGGTACTGGCATAGAGCGAAGAAGCAAAAGGAGAGGGAAGTCCATATGACAGATAACCTAAAAAATGCTGCGCCGTGGGCAACGCTCATTATTATTACGGGGATGTCAGGCGCAGGGAAGACCATTGCGGTTCAGAGCCTGGAAGACTTGGGCTTCTTCTGTGTTGATAATTTGCCCCCTGTACTGATTCCCAAATTTGCAGAGTTGATTGAGCAGTCTAATGGTAAAATAGGCAAGGTTGCACTCGTCATTGATTTACGCGGACGAGAATTTTTCACTGCCTTGTCGGAATCGTTGAATTATATTAAAGATCATTTTACGATTCATTGTGAAATTTTATTCTTAAATGCGAATGATGGCGTTCTCGTACAGCGGTATAAGGAAAGTCGTAGACGTCATCCGCTGGCTCCAGACGGTATGCCTTTGGATGGGATTCGGTTGGAGCGCAAGATGTTGGAAGAACTAAAAAGCTCGGCTACACAGGTTATTGACACAAGTGTGATGAAGCCTGCAACTTTAAAGGCAAGGATTATTTCACGATTTTCTCATCTGGAGAGCAGTATGCTTTCCGTGAACATTACTTCTTTTGGCTTCAAGTATGGTATTCCCATTGATGCCGATCTTATATTCGATGTGCGCTTCCTGCCTAATCCCCACTATGTGGATCAACTACGTCCCCACACTGGACAGGATAGCGATGTATATGATTATGTCATGAAATGGCCCGAGACTCAGGCATTCTTGACCAAGTTGCTGGATATGTTACACTTTTTGATTCCGCAATATCGCAAAGAAGGCAAAAGCCAGGTCATTATCGGCATTGGCTGTACTGGCGGTAAGCATCGTTCTGTTGCAATATCGGAGTATTTAGGAAAAATGCTGGGTGCCAGCGAGACAGAATCTGTTTCTGTTTCGCATCGGGATGCTGATCGGGACCGGCATTAATGAGGTGAAATCATGAAAGAGACCGGATCACAACGGGAGCGCCCACGTATAGTTGTTATGGGCGGCGGAACCGGCTTGTCCGTCATGCTGCGGGGCTTAAAGCAAAAGCCGCTAGATATTACGGCTATTGTTACAGTCGCTGACGATGGCGGAAGTTCCGGGATTTTGCGCAGTGAGCTGCAGATGCCCCCCCCAGGGGATATTCGCAATGTGCTGACTGCCTTGGCTGACGTGGAACCAGTGATGTCAGATATGCTGAAATACCGTTTCGGTGCGGGATCAGGATTGTCAGGCCATAGTCTGGGCAATCTGATTTTAGCAGCGATGACCGATATATCGGGAGATTTTGTAACGGCGGTGCGTGAGCTTAGCCGTGTATTTGCTGTCCGGGGACGTGTGCTGCCAGCAGCCGAGGAAGGCGTTGTGCTAAGCGCCGAAATGGAGGATGGCACGGTGATTACCGGAGAGTCCAAGATCCCAGAAGCGGGCGGACGAATCAAACGCGTCTTTCTTGAACCGACTCACGTGGAGCCGTTGCCTGAGGCTGTAGAGGCCATTAATGAAGCTGATGCGATTTTGATTGGCCCCGGCAGTCTATATACCAGCATATTACCGAATTTGCTTGTACCTAAACTCGCTGAAGCTGTAGTGAAATCAGACGCTATCAAAATATTTGTCTGTAACGTTATGACCCAGCCTGGTGAAACCGATGGCTATACAGTAGGAGACCATCTGCAAGCTATTTTTGAGCATGTAGGGCATCATCTCTTCGACTATGTCATTGTAAATAACGGAGAAATTCCACCCCAAGTACAGGAAATGTATGCCGAGCAGGGAGCCAAGCCAGTTCAAGTAGACATGGGCGAGCTGACCGACCGGGGATATAAAGTGGTGGCAGATACATTAGTTCTGTTCCGCACGTATTTACGGCATGATGCAGACAAATTGAGCCAGCATATTTACCAATTGGTACAAAACTGGATATTAAGAAGGAGGTGAGTCCCTTGTCCTTTGCGGCACAAACGAAAAAAGAGCTTACGATGATTGAAAGCCAGTCCTGCTGTGAGAAAGCGGAACTATCTGCGCTCATACGTATGCTCGGAACCGTACAACTGTCGAATAAAAGGGTGATATTGGACGTGTCCACAGAAAATGCCGCGATTGCAAGGCGGATTTACTCCTTGATCAAGAAGCATTTTCAACTTCATATCGAACTGCTTGTACGGAAAAAAATGCGCTTGAAAAAAAATAATGTGTACATTGTCCGTATTCCTAATGATGTGCAACAACTGCTAAAGGATCTTTATATCGTCTCAGAAGGTTTCTTGTTCACTGACGGGATTAATCGGGATATTGTTCGGAAAAACTGTTGTAAGAGAGCTTATTTACGGGGCGCCTTTATGGCAGGTGGCTCTGTCAACAATCCTGAAGGATCATCTTACCACCTTGAAATTTCTTCGATGTATGAGGAGCATTGTCAGGCACTCGTTGATCTTGCGAATGAGTTTCATCTAAATGCTCGCTGTATTGAGCGAAAAAAGGGTTTTATTCTCTACATCAAGGAAGGCGAGAAGATCATTGAGCTGCTTAGCATCATTGGGGCGCATCAAGCCTTGTTCAAATTTGAAGATGTACGCATTATGCGCGATATGCGCAATTCCGTGAATCGTATTGTCAATTGTGAAACGGCTAATTTGAACAAGACAATTGGAGCTGCTGTCCGGCAAATTGAGAATATTAAGTTGCTGGAGAGAGAAGTTGGCTTGGAGACCTTGCCGGATAAACTGCGTGAAGTGGCAGAAGTTCGGCTCGCTCATCCCGATTTGAATTTGAAAGAAGTCGGGGAAATGCTCAAAGGGGTCGTGAGTAAATCGGGTGTAAATCATCGGCTTCGCAAAATTGATGAGATGGCTGACAAAATCAGGGGCGAAAATGGCCTGATTCCGTAAAAAGAATGTTGGTGGGGCTTTTAGCCCCAGTTTTTTTAGTTTTTTTTCTAGTGTCTGTCCCGGGTTAATGTTATAATGTGATAAATAAAATGGAGTAAGTAGTGTCCAGATTTATTTGATGAGGGGGTAAGCTGACATGTCAAAACATCCGGTAGTCGTACGTTTGAAAACAGGACTGCACGCCAGACCTGCTGCGTTGTTCGTACAGGAAGCGAATAAATATTCATCTGAGATTTTTGTGGAAAAAGATGACAAAAAGGTTAATGCCAAGAGCATCATGGGTATTATGAGTCTTGCCATCAGCACAGGTACTGAAATCAATATTAGTGCTGAAGGTGCGGATGCCGAACAGGCTGTAAACGCTTTAGTAAGTCTGGTTAGTAAGGTAGAGCTGGAAAATCAATAAACAAAGAATTGCTTGTAATATAGTGTATGATCTTAGTGAAAAGCCCCTTTGGGGCTTTTTTTATATCCAGAAAAAAATCCTTCGAACACTCCTCAGCTAACTGTTTTATTGTGGATTTATTGGATATAGAGGCCGTATTAAGTTCAAACTATAAATAATGAAAATCCTCGTGGTCATGCTCTGTTTCGGAAATTTGTACGCTTGGCTGCAACCTTTTTCCGTCTTTTCCGTCTGGAAGGTACAAACATTTACTAGAAAGAGGTTGAATTCAATGAGACTTTGGACAAAAACAGTAGCCACAGCAGTTCTCACAGGTGCATTAATAGCAGGGGGAGTAGCAGGAGGATTATGGACAGGGGCAGAGCGTGCTTATGCTGCGTCAACAGCTTCGACGGTAAACGGTGTAATTAATGTGATTGGAAGCGGGGAAGTATTGGCAAAGCCCAATATTGCTTATCTCTCTATCGGTGTACAATCGGAAGGGAATACGGCAGCCGCTGCTCAAAAAGCTAATGCTACAAAATTGAACAAGGTTACACAACTGCTGAAAGAAAAGTGGAGCATCAGCGGAGATGACATTCAGACCAGCCAGTTTTATGTACAGCCTAACTACACCTATAACGAAAAAGAAGGGCAGAAGCTCAAAGGCTACACTGCCAACCATACACTTTCCGTTAAATACCGCGATTTGGATAAAATAGGTCAGTTGTTGGATGAGGCGACCAAGTCCGGAGCCAATAACGTAGATAATGTTCGTTTTTCGGTGGAAGATCCTTCGACTTATGAGGAAGAAGCCATTACTAAAGCATTGGGAAGCGCACAATCTAAAGCCAGTGCTGTAGCTAAAGCGGCCAAACGCGGATTAGGTGCTCTTGTGAATGTGACGGTAGATGGCGGAGAAGCACAAGTCTTTACACAACGTGAAAATGCCATGTCAAAATCGCTCATGGATTTAGCAGGTAGCGGGACAGACATACAATCGGGGCAAGTAACAGTGAAAGTTCAGGTGTCGGCTCAATACGAAATGAACTAATATTAGATCATCAAACGAAGCCACAAGCGGCCTGCATCATGCGCAGGCTGGCTTGCTGGCTTTTTTTGTATACCGAAACCTTTTTGTAATGAGTCTGTCATAGCTAAGGGTTACTAGGTGTACAGATTGAAATCGGGGAGTGTACAGATTGTAAACTACATACAATGGGGTATAGATATAATAAGTAAAGTGATTATTTACACATAGACAATACAGAAATAATAACAGGAGGAATACTTAATATGAATAAGCATACGAAAAAATGGGGTTCAGCACTGCTGGCAGCAGGGATTTTAGCAGGAGTCGCAGCTGTTCCCGTTTCATATATCCAGGCAGCATCGATTAAACAGCAGCAAGCGGCAACACAGCAACCAGGAATCACTATCCAATGGAATGGTAAAACGTTGCCCGCTAAAGGTGTTCAAGTGAACGGGAGTACAATGATTCCGGTGGCCGCACTGCGTGACAGCTTGGGGATTCCAGTAAGCTATGATGCGAAAGCAACGACATATACCGTAGGTAGCGGGTACAATAAACTTTACATTATGGCTTCTTCCTCGGATGCCTACGTCAACGTCAATGGAATCAATACACGTAGTATGGATGCCAAACAGATCGCTGGGAAGCTATACATTCCTATGAGTCTGTTGAAAGACTATCTAGGCATAGATGCTCAATGGAACGCAGCTCAGAAGACAGTAACGCTAAGTAAAAGTCAGCTAAACCCGATCACAATTGCGTCTCAAACACTTCCAGCTTCGAGTAATGCGAAGGTATCTTACAAAGTTAAGTATCCGCAAATCAGCGGCAGCCAGCTGAATCCTGAGGCAGAGCAGGCCATTAACCATGTGCTTAAAAAGCATGCAGAGGGTATATTGGCAGCAGGCAAAAAGATGGTGGCTGAGGGAGAGGCTACAACAGAAAGACCGTATGATTTCGAAAATGATTTTGCAATTGCCTATAACAAGGACGGTATTCTAAGTGTGATTATGCAGGATTACTCGTATATGGGTGGCGCACATGGAATGACGGTACGTAAAGGATATACGTTCTCGCTCGCTGATGGTAAACTGCTGCAGTTGTCTGACGTATTGAAGGCGAATCCAAATTACAAAAAGTTCCTCAATGCTGATTTGAAGAAAAAAATCGATGCGCTTCAGGCTGGTGAAGGATTCGGTAAATTTAAAGAGTTGGCGGCAGATCAGAATTTTTATGTGACGAACAGTGGAGTAACAATCGTGTTTGATTTGTATGATTATGCGCCATACGCGTATGGAATTCCGGAGTTTACCTACTCGTTCGGTCAACTGCTGCCTCAAGGCGGAAAGCCTTTTGCGGGACAGATTTAATAGTAGAAATGAGTAAGTTGGACTGTCTATACTCTAAAAAACAATAAAGCAAAAAAGCTGCCTACCGGATAATAACATCCGGAGCAGCTTTTTCATTTACCAGCTATCGAGAGGCAAATTTTTTCTCTTATACACCTTCTGGAGAGGAGCTAGTTAGCACTTTATCAATAATACCGTATTCTTTGGCATCATCAGCAGACATGAAGTAGTCACGGTCTGTATCTTTTTCAATACGTTCCAGTGGTTGGCCTGTGCGATCTGCGAGAATGCGGTTCAGTTTATCACGCATTTTCAGAATGCGGCGTGCGCGGATTTCGATATCCGTTGCCTGGCCTTGTGCACCACCCAGAGGTTGGTGAATCATAATTTCACTGTTTGGCAAAGCGAAACGTTTACCTTTGGCGCCTGCATTCAGCAAGAACGCGCCCATGGAAGCCGCCATACCTACACAAATCGTAGATACATCAGGTTTAATGTATTGCATCGTATCGAAAATGGCCATACCAGCTGTAATGGAACCGCCAGGACTGTTAATATACAAGTGAATATCTTTTTCAGGATCTTCGGCAGCCAAAAACAGCATTTGCGCAATTATAGAGTTGGCTACAACGTCATTGACGTCCGAGCCTAACAAAATAATGCGATCCTTTAACAGTCTGGAATAAATGTCATAGGCGCGTTCGCCGCGGTTACTTTGTTCTACTACCATAGGAACATAGCTCACGTCAAAAAACCTCCCTTAAATATCGTTAGTGGATTTGGTGGACATGCCGAGTACACGTCCCTTATTTATAAACTGTTACCGTATTAACCACATGATAAACAATTTCAAACAAAAAGTCAAAGAAAGTCAAACTAATGATTAAAAAAAAGAGCCCTCAGCGCTCTTATTGGTTAAAACATTATATAGAAGCATTTAAGCGTTCATTTAAAATGGCGCGCCCGCGAGGAATCGAACCTCGATCTCAGGCTCCGGAGGCCTACGTCATATCCGTTGGACCACGGGCGCATAGTTGATTCAATGCAAACAACTAACTAATTAAACAGCTAATTGGAAACAAAGATGATTATATGATATACAGCAGTGAATTGCAAGCTTTTATTAAATGCGCATATTCAGACAAATGGTTGAGAAATATAGGTTCAGATAGACTTGCATATGGAGCAAATATTGGTTAAGATATACGTGGGACTTAAAAAGTTATCCCGGGACGTTTTAAGACCAGTTAGAGACAGAACTTAGAAGTGTGCGGGAGTGGAAAGCATGCGAAAGATATTAGAAATACAGAAGCAGCTTCTGCCCGACCTCATGGATGTTTTGAAAAAAAGGTACACGATCCTGCATCAGATTATGCTGTCCGATGTTGTTGGACGCAGAACACTGGCAGCTTCACTGAACATGACCGAGCGCGTGTTGCGCGCCGAAACCGATCTTCTTAAAGCTCAGGGGCTAATTGAGATTGAGAGTGTAGGCATGAAGGTGAGCAAAGCAGGACTGGATCTGCTGGAACAGCTGGAGCCGATTGCGAATAACTTGTTCGGCCTGTCCCAATTGGAGGACCAGATTCGTCAAGCCTATGGTTTGAGGAAGGTGGTTGTCGTTCCAGGGGATTCGGATGTTTCTCCGTTAACAAAGCAGGAGCTGGGGCGCGCTGGAGCAAAAGCGTTGCTAAGTGTTATGGACGACGAGGATGTGGTCGCTGTAACAGGTGGCACGACGATTGCAGACGTGGCGGAACAACTGGCATTGCCTTCTAATGGCCCCCTTAAGGGTGGGTGGTTTGTACCGGCACGCGGGGGTTTGGGAGAAAGCATGGAAATGCAGGCCAACACAATTGCTTCCACAATGGCTCGCAAGGTCGGCGCTCAATACCGTCTGCTCCATGTACCGGATTTGCTCAGCAATCATGCTTACAACTCCTTGCTTGAAGATACGAACATTCAGGATATATTGAGCCTGATTCGCGAGAGTCGTATCATCATTCACGGGATAGGCAACGCCATAGCGATGGCACATAGACGTAAACTTGATCCCGAAACCTTTGCCCAGATCAGCAGTGAAGGGGCGGTAGCCGAATCGTTTGGTTATTATTTTAACGAAGATGGCGTCGTTGTTCACAGAATGCTGACGCTTGGACTCCGATTGGAGGACATTAGGCGTACCGATACGGTTCTAGGTGTAGCTGGAGGCAAGAACAAGGCGGCCGCTATTCATGCGGTACTGCGTTTCGGGCAAGAAGACATTCTGGTCACCGACGAAGGCGCTGCTGTTGAGATTGTAAGTCGTTATTTAAATGATTAATATAGGATTTATGAATCGTGTTGTCTTGACAGGCTTTCGGGTCTGTCTTGAATATATAAAACTAAACTAAACGAACTTTGGGAGGAACTCACTCATGACAGTTAAAGTTGGTATTAATGGTTTCGGACGTATTGGACGCCTTGCTTTCCGTCGGATTCAAAACGTGGAAGGTATTGAAGTAGTAGCAATCAATGACTTGACAGATTCCAAAATGTTGGCACATTTGTTGAAATATGATACAACACAAGGTAATTTCCAAGGACAAGTAGAAGTACATGATGGCTTCTTCAAAGTAAACGGTAAAGAAGTTAAAGTTTTGGCTAACCGCAACCCTGAAGAACTGCCTTGGGGAGACCTGGGTGTAGACATCGTTCTGGAATGCACAGGTTTCTTCACAACTAAAGAAGCTGCTGAGAAACATTTGAAAGGCGGCGCTAAAAAAGTTGTTATTTCCGCTCCAGCTACTGGCGACATGAAAACTGTCGTTTACAACGTAAACCATGAAATTCTGGATGGAACTGAAACTGTAATCTCTGGTGCTTCTTGCACAACGAACTGCCTGGCTCCTATGGCTAAAACACTGCAAGATAAATTTGGTATCGTTGAAGGTTTGATGACTACAATTCATGCTTACACTGGCGACCAAAACACTTTGGATGCTCCACATGCTAAAGGTGACTTCCGTCGTGCTCGTGCAGCAGCTGAAAACATCATTCCTAACACAACTGGTGCTGCTAAAGCAATCGGTTTGGTTATCCCTGAGTTGAAAGGTAAATTGGATGGCGCGGCTCAACGTGTTCCAGTACCTACAGGTTCCCTGACTGAGTTGGTAACAGTTCTGGAGAAAAACGTAACTGCTGAAGAAATCAACGCAGCGATGAAAGAAGCTTCCGATCCTGAAACTTATGGATACACTGAAGATCAAATCGTTTCTTCCGACATCAAAGGCCTCACTTTCGGTTCTTTGTTCGATGCAACTCAAACTAAAGTTCTGACTGTCGGCGACAAACAACTGGTGAAAACTGTAGCTTGGTATGACAACGAAATGTCCTACACTGCACAATTGATCCGCACGTTGGAATACTTCGCTAAACTGGCTAAATAATAAGAACTTTCTTATTAGCAACATCATAGAGCGGAAACAGGTTATTGTTTCCGCTCTTTATATATCAAAATGTGCCTTGAATTCCTGTTTCGTAAAATTATAAGGGTGCGGAGGAATATGGAGATGAACAAAAAGAGCGTACGTGATATAGAACTGAATGGAAAACGGGTGTTTGTTCGTGTAGATTTTAACGTTCCGGTTGAAGACGGTAAAATTACAGATGACAAGCGTATTCGTGAAACCTTGCCAACCATTAACTACCTGATTGAAAAAGGTGCAAAAGTTATTTTGGCGAGTCACTTTGGACGTCCAAAAGGTCAGGTTGTTGAATCCATGCGTCTGACTCCTGTTGGCGTACGTTTGTCTGAACTGCTGAAAAAGCCAGTAGTTAAAGTGGACGAAGCGGTAGGCGAAGCTGTTAAAGCGAAAGTGGCTGAACTGCAAAACGGCGACGTGCTGTTGCTTGAAAATGTACGTTTCTATGCAGGAGAAGAAAAGAATGATCCTGAGTTGGCGAAGCAATTTGCTGAATTGGCTGACGTTTTCGTGAATGACGCATTCGGCGCAGCACACCGTGCTCATGCTTCCACTGAAGGTATCGCTCATATTCTTCCGGCTGTTTCCGGCCTGCTGATGGAAAAAGAATTGTCTGTTATTGGTAAAGCTCTGTCGAATCCAGATCGTCCTTTTACAGCCATTATCGGCGGTTCCAAAGTAAAAGACAAAATCGACGTGATCGACAACCTGCTGAACATTGCAGATAACGTAATCATTGGTGGCGGTTTGACTTATACATTCTTCAAAGCTCAAGGTTATGAAGTGGGTCAATCTTTGCTGGATGAATCCAAACTGGACGTAGCTCTTGGATTTATCGAAAAAGCGAAGAAACTCGGCAAAAACTTCTATCTTCCGGTAGATATTGTTGTGTCTGACGATTTCAGCGCTACGGCGAACACAGACATTGTGGATATCGACGGCATTCCTGCAGCTTGGGAAGGCGTGGACATTGGACCGAAAACACGTAAAATCTATGCAGATGTAATCAAAAACTCCAAACTGGTTGTATGGAACGGACCAATGGGCGTATTTGAAATCGAGCCTTTCGCTGGTGGTACTCGTGAAGTAGCGGAAGCTTGCGCAACAACTGAAGCATACACCATCATTGGTGGCGGTGATTCTGCGGCTGCGGCTGAAAAATTCCACTTGGCTGACAAGATGGATCATATTTCCACTGGCGGCGGCGCATCTCTGGAATTTATGGAAGGCAAAGCACTTCCGGGTGTTGTTGCACTGAACGATAAATAATCAAACGCACTATGCGTGAATAAAGCTTTAGGGCACCTAATAGTTAGGAGTTGAAACCATTGAGAACACCGATTATCGCGGGTAACTGGAAGATGTTTAAAACCGTACCAGAAGCTAAAACTTTCATCGAAGAGATCAAAGGCAAAGCAGAGGTTGCAGGAGTGGAAAGCGTGATTTGCGCACCATTTACGAATCTTCCTGCTCTGGTTGAAGCAGTAAAAGGCACGTCTATTAAAATTGGCGCACAAAACCTGCACTTTGCAGAAGATGGTGCATTTACAGGTGAAATTAGCGGCGGAATGCTGAAAGATCTGGGCGTAGACTACGTTGTGATCGGACACTCCGAACGTCGTGAATATTTTAATGAAACAGACGAAACGGTGAACAAAAAGGTTCATGCGGCATTCCGTCATGACCTGACTCCAATCGTATGTGTAGGCGAAAAGCTGGAAGATCGTGAAGCTGGACAAACCAAAGAAGTTGTAAAAGTGCAAACTGTAGCAGCTTTTGCTGGTTTGGCTAAGGATCAGGCTGCACAAGTAGTTGTTGCTTATGAGCCAATCTGGGCCATCGGAACAGGCAAATCCTCCACTTCGCAGGATGCGAATGAAGTGATTTCCTATATCCGCAGTCTGATTAAAGAGCTGTATGATGAAAATACAGCAAATGCTGTACGTATTCAGTATGGTGGTAGTGTAAAACCTGAAAATGTTACTGAGTACCTGGGTCAAAGCGATATCGACGGCGCGCTCGTGGGCGGTGCCAGTCTTCAACCGGCGTCGTACATCGCGCTTGTTGAGGGGGCGAAGTAAGATGACAGCACCAAAACCGGTAGCTTTAATTATTATGGACGGGTTCGGACTGCGTGACACCGTGGAAGGCAATGCGGTTGCACAGGCCAACAAACCGAATTACGACCGGTATTTACAACAGTATCCTCATACGACGCTGACGGCTTCTGGCGAAGCAGTAGGTTTGCCGGAAGGACAAATGGGTAACTCTGAAGTGGGTCACTTGAACATCGGCGCAGGCCGTATCGTATATCAAGACTTGACTCGTATTTCGAAGTCCATCCGTGAAGGTGAATTCTACGACAATGAAACACTGGTTAAAGCAGTGCAACATGCCAAGAAGAACAACACGAAACTTCACCTGTACGGACTTCTGTCCGACGGCGGCGTGCATAGCCATATCAGCCATCTGTTCGCTATGCTGGACTTGGCGAAAAAAGAAGGCCTAACAGAAGTGTACATTCATGCTTTCATGGATGGACGCGACGTTATGCCAGACAGCGGCGTAGGCTTCATGCAGCAGCTGATCGCTAAAATTCAAGAAGTGGGCGTAGGTAAAATTGCGACTGTACAAGGACGCTATTATGCTATGGACCGCGACAAACGTTGGGAACGTGTAGAGAAATCTTACCGTGCAATCGTATACGGAGAAGGACCTCAATACACAGATCCAATGGAAGCATTGAAAGAATCGTATGAAAAATCAGTGTTCGACGAATTTGTGGAGCCAACTGTTATTGTGAAGGCTGACGGAAGTCCTGTAGGGCTGGTCGAAAGCAATGACTCTGTTATCTTCCTCAACTTCCGTCCTGACCGTGCGATTCAACTGTCTCAGGTATTTACAAACGCGGACTTCCGTGGTTTTGACCGTGGCCCGAAATGGCCTAAAGATTTGCACTTTGTTTGCCTGACGTTGTTCAGCGAAACGGTTGAGGGCTTTGTAGCTTACGAACCGAAAAATCTGGATAACACGTTTGGTGAAGTGTTGGTTCAAAACAACAAGAAGCAATTGCGTATTGCCGAGACTGAAAAATATCCGCACGTTACTTTCTTTTTCAGTGGCGGACGTGATGTGGAGCTTCCTGGCGAAACTCGTATTTTGATCAACTCGCCTAAAGTGGCTACATATGACTTGCAGCCGGAAATGAGTGCGTATGAAGTAGCGGATGCTGCTGTTAAGGAAATCGAAGCCGACAAGCATGATGCGATTATCCTGAACTTTGCCAATCCGGATATGGTTGGACACTCCGGTATGCTGGAGCCAACGATTAAGGCGGTAGAGACGACGGATGAATGTGTTGGACGTGTTGTAGATGCGGTTAAAGCCAAAGGTGGCGTGGTTATTATCATTGCCGACCATGGTAACGCGGATATGGAAATTGATGAGCAGGGACGTCCGTTCACAGCTCACACAACGAATCCGGTTCCGTTCATTTTGACTGACGAAAATATCGTTTTGCGTGAGCATGGAATATTGGCTGACGTAGCTCCAACGCTTCTGGATTTGATGCAACTTCCGCAACCTGCGGAAATGACAGGAAAATCTATGATTGCATCCCGCAAGTAAGCTTGATTTAATAAGTATAGGCTTGACCAATAAATCATGATTCACAAAGGAGATTAAGTACAAATGACTATTATTTCTGACGTGTACGCTCGCGAAGTCCTCGACTCCCGTGGTAACCCTACGGTTGAAGTTGAAGTATATCTGGAATCCGGTGCTATCGGTAGTGCTATCGTTCCTTCCGGTGCCTCCACAGGCGCTCACGAAGCTGTAGAACTTCGTGATAACGACAAATCCCGTTACCTGGGTAAAGGCGTTCTGCAAGCTGTTAAAAACGTGAACGAAATTATTGCTCCTGAAGTAATCGGCTTGGATGCTGTGAACCAAGTAGAAATCGACACGCTGATGATCAAATTGGATGGTACACATAACAAAGGTAAATTGGGTGCAAACGCAATTCTGGCAGTATCCATGGCTGTAGCTCGCGCTGCTGCTGAAGCTCTGGGCTTGCCACTGTACACTTACCTAGGCGGATTCAATGCTAAACAATTGCCAGTACCAATGATGAACATCGTTAACGGTGGCGCTCATGCCGACAATAACGTTGACGTACAAGAGTTCATGGTTCTGCCTGTAGGCGCTCCTACATTTAAAGAAGCTCTGCGTGTAGGCGCAGAAATCTTCCACAACCTGAAATCCGTACTGAACTCCAAAGGTTTGAACACAGCTGTTGGTGATGAAGGTGGTTTTGCTCCTAACTTCAAATCTAACGAAGAAGCTCTGTCCACTATTATCGAAGCGATCGAAAAAGCTGGTTACAAACCAGGTGTTGACGTATTCCTCGGTATGGACGTTGCTTCCACTGAGTTCTTCAAAGATGGAAAATATACTTTGGAAGGCGAAGGCAAATCCTTCACTTCTGCTGAGTTCGTTGACCTGCTTGCTTCTTGGGTTGATAAATACCCAATCATCACTATTGAAGATGGTTGCTCCGAAGATGACTGGGAAGGTTGGAAATTGCTCACTGAAAAATTGGGCAACAAAATCCAATTGGTTGGTGACGACCTGTTCGTAACAAACACAGAGCGTCTGGCTAAAGGTATCGATGAAAACATCGGTAACTCCATCCTGATCAAAGTAAACCAAATCGGTACGCTGACTGAAACATTCGATGCTATCGAATTGGCTAAACGTGCAGGATACACAGCTGTTATCTCTCACCGTTCCGGTGAATCCGAAGACAGCACAATCGCTGATATCGCTGTTGCAACAAATGCAGGCCAAATTAAAACAGGTGCTCCTTCCCGTACTGACCGTATTGCGAAGTACAACCAATTGCTCCGCATTGAGGATCAACTGGGTGAACTGGCTCAATACCACGGCCTGAAATCTTTCTACAACCTGAAAAAATAATATTGCGCAAAAATGCTGATGGCGTCTCTTGACTCATGGTTTATGATCACGAAGTCTGAACGCTCAAAGCTTTTACGCATGAATAAAACAGGCCTACTCGCCACCGCGAGCAGGTCTGTTTTTTGTTATTATGGATGTGTATGAGAATTTATAACTTTGCAAAGGCTTAATGGCTGAGTGACTTGCTATAGCTGTTGTTATCTACTGGAAGCTGTGGTAGAATAAAAATAGTGTTTTGCGTTAATTTCCGGCTATTTATAACATGATATGTACATGTTTTCATAAAAGAGGCTGTGTTGTTTTGCAAAACAGATGTATAAGCTCAGGAGGTGGGATTTTTCATGGAAATCTTTTTGAAAGTGCTGCTCGTTGTGTTCTCGATTGCTGTTATTGCGGTTGTTTTACTGCAAAAGGGGAAAAGTGCAGGTTTGTCCGGTGCCATCTCTGGCGGTGCTGAGCATCTGTTCGGCAAGACAAAAGCTCGCGGTATGGATTTGATTTTACAACGCGCAACTGCTGTTTTGGGTGCGGGTTTCATGATCGTTTCTGTTTTAGTTGCATTTTTTGCAAAATAAGATAAATATGTACCTTAAGCCTTCGTTTCGCGGGAAACGGGGGCTTTTTTTAGATTTTGGACAGGCAGGGATGCCGTCGATTAAATTCGTGTATACTAGGGTATGAGTATATTAAGAGCCTTGTATCAGGAGCAAGGAACAAGGACATGCGGATTTTATTACTGAAAATTAAAGGTCACCCGAGGTGGACAATATTATGATAACAGAGCAACAACTACTCGATTTTATGCGCGAGACCGCATACAAACCCATGACTTACCAGGAGCTGGAGCAGCATTTTGATATTAAGGATGCCGAAGATTTCCGTGAATTTCTTAAGCTTTTGAATGCCTTGGAGGAAGAGGGGAAAATTCTGCTGACCCGCACAAACCGTTATGGCGTGCCGGAACGGATGGATTTGCAGCGTGGGCGTTTGCAGGCTCATGCCAAGGGATTTGCCTTTTTGATTCCAGAGGACCGGGAGCACCCGGATGTATATATTCATGCTAACGACTTGAAGAGTGCGATGAATGGAGATACGGTACTGGTAAGAGTGACGTCGAAGGGACCTGCGGGTGGCCGATTAGAAGGCGAAGTTGTGCGGATCGTGAAGCGCGCAGTGCTTCAAGTAGTAGGCGTGTTTCAGAGCCACGAAGCATACGGTTTTGTTTTGCCGGATGATAAGCGCATTAACCGGGATATTTTCATTCCAAAGGATAGCTTCAACGGAGCTGTGAACGGGCAAAAGGTCGTTGTGCGCATTGTGAGCTATCCAGAAGGACGAGCTGCGGCGGAAGGCGAAGTGTTGGAGGTTTTGGGTCATAAGGATGATCCAGGCGTTGACATTTTGTCCGTTATTCGCAAGCATCAGCTTCCGGAAGCTTTTCCAGATGAAGTGACAGAGGAAGCCGAGAATGCTCCCGACGCGATTACGGAAGAAGAGATTGTACGTCAGGGACGGCGCGATCTGCGTGATAAGATCATTGTTACCATTGATGGTGAGGATGCCAAAGACCTGGATGATGCTGTCAATGTAGAGCGCTTGCCGAACGGAAACTACCGTCTGGGCGTTCATATTGCCGACGTAGGGTATTATGTGCGTGAGAACTCCAAGCTGGATCAGGAGGCATATAACCGCGGTTGTAGCGTGTATTTGGTTGACCGTGTCATTCCTATGCTTCCACATCGACTTTCGAATGGAATATGTTCTTTGAATCCACAGGTGGATCGACTGACTTTATCCTGTGAGATGGAATTCAATGAGCATATGAAGGTTGTAAAGCATGATATTTTCACCAGTGTGATTAAAACGAAGGAACGGATGACGTATACTAACGTTCGCAAAATCCTCGAAGAGGAAGATGCTGAACTGATGGAACGGTACAAGGATCTGGTTGATGTATTCGGCACGATGAAGGAATTGGCATTGAAGCTGCGTGCTAATCGAATGCGCCGAGGTGCAGTTGATTTTGATTTTGATGAAGCCAAAGTGATTGTTGATGATGAAGGTAAAGCTGTCGATATTGTGAAGAGGGATCGTACGATAGCTGAACAAATTATTGAAGAGTTTATGTTGGCGGCCAATGAAACGGTAGCTGAACATTTCCATTGGCTCAAAGTACCTTTCTTGTACCGGATTCATGAGGACCCAGATCCAGAGAAGCTGCAAAACTTTATGGCTTTCGCAGCTAATTTTGGGCATCAGATCAAAGGTAGAGGGAATTCCATTCATCCGCGTGCACTGCAAACGTTGCTGGAAGACATTCAGGGTACGAAGGAGCAAACCGTGCTTAGCACGATGATGCTGCGTTCGATGAAGCAGGCAAAGTATGATGCGGAGTCGACAGGTCATTTTGGACTAGCAGCGGAATATTACTCTCATTTTACATCGCCGATTCGTCGTTACCCTGACTTGGTGATTCACCGTGTCATTCGTGAGGTATTGGAGAATGGCGGGGCTTTAACAGCCGAACGTCAGGAATATTTGACTGCACGTATGCCTGATATTGCGCAGCAATCTTCCGAGCGTGAGCGTGTAGCTGTGGATGCAGAGCGTGATACAGAGCAGATGAAAAAGGCTGAGTACATGCTGGATAAGGTCGGCGAGGAATTCGAGGGAATCATCAGCAGTGTAACCAGCTTCGGAATGTTCATTGAGCTCGACAATACAGTGGAGGGTCTGACGCGTCTGAGTGCGCTTACGGACGACTATTATCATTTTGACGAGCAGCATATGGCGTTGATCGGCGAACGCACCTCCAAGGTGTTCCGCATTGGAGATGAGGTTAAGGTTCGGGTCGCGCGTGTAAATATGGAAGATTACACAATTGACTTTGAACTTGTCGATATGAAGCAACGGCAACGCCGTGAACGGACTGGCGGTACAGGACAGGGCGGAGGCTTTGCGCGTGGCGAGAGCCGTGGTAAAGGCAAAGGCCGAGAAGGGCGTGACCGCAAGGGCGGCAAGGATAAGACTGGCAAAGAGGGTAAAGGCAGTCGTGATGTTACCGGGAAGCCAAAAGAGGCTGGCGCAGGTAACGGAGGCATTAGCACCGCAGGCCGTTCAGGGCGCGGCGGTGGGAACGGGGCAGGAGCTGGTTCAGCTAGCAGCTTCGGCTTTGGCAGTGGCAAGGGCGGGTATAACTCGCCAGCATCCGGGGCAAGCAAGCGACGGAAGAAGACGTCTGCCAGCGGTATTTTCATCGGCGGAGCAGCTACACCAGGAAGTGATGCCAGACCAAACGGTGAAGGCGCAGCACGACGCAAACGGAAGAATAAGGGCGGAAGTGGCGGCAATAGCACCGCTGGCTTTGTGCGGAAAAAGAAGAAGTAGGTGGCTATACTTGCTTGCTAGAAGGCAGGAGTCTTCTTTCGTGGCAGGGTATGAAACTAATCATGCGACTTAGGTATAAAGGCGGTTTCTGTCTGCAGTAACGGATAGAAGCCGCCTTGTTTTAAGTGTGATGTTAGTGTTAGTTAGAAATGTAGAAGGCTTGACCCTTCTTGCTTTTACCATCTGAAATTTGTTACAATATATTTCTAGGTGGCTCTTTGTAGCCAGATTTTGATGCCTGGATTTCAAGAGTGAATTACGTTATTCATAAGGAGTGGTATTCATGGGTAAGAAGGCAGACGGGAAAGTGCTCGCCCAGAACAAAAAAGCTTCCCATGACTATTTTATTGAGGACACCTACGAGGCGGGCATGGTATTAACGGGAACGGAAATTAAGTCTCTGCGAAATGGTCGTTCCAATATAAGTGATGCATTTGCTACGATCCGTAATGGCGAAATTCATATTCACAATATGCATATCAGTCCTTTTGAGCAAGGTAATCGTAATAATCCTACCGATCCGACGCGTACGCGTAAGCTGCTGTTGCATAAAGAGCAGATTCGCAAGCTTATCGGTCTGTCCAAACAGGAAGGTTACACGATTGTTCCGTTAAAGATTTATGTTCGCAATGGTTATGCCAAGCTTTTGCTCGGACTGGGTAGAGGTAAAAAGCAGTATGATAAACGTGATGCTGCCGCTAAACGCGATGCACAACGTGATATCCAACGCGCTTTGCGCGAGAAGCAGAAAATTGCGAGATAAGTTATTGTATTATTAGTTATGGTACAAATTACGTGGAAAAGTTACTTGTTCCTCTAATGGTGCTATTTTATAAGGCTTAAATGGCTTCATTTCGTTTCGTAATGACCTGTAATATGGTATACTAACGAAGTAGTCAGTTTTAAAGCTTTTAACTTTGTTCGAGTGTTGAATCTTAGGATTCAGCTTTTGATATTATGCATGCTTATGCTCCGGTATTTCCGGATTTATCCGTGGAGCCCTTTTATAATAAGGGGGCGTTTATGGATTCGACGGGGATAGTTCGAGCATGGGTAGCGGGTAGTGGGGACGCGTCCGCTTCATCAACGCTAAAGCCTATTAAACGGCAAACAACAAAACAACTACGCTTTCGCAGCCTAAGAAACTGTGTGCGTGCTTCTACTCTGCATCGCCCATGTGACAGGGATAGGGGCTAACAAATAGTGGGATACGCTGTCTCATCTCCGCCTGCGGTGAGCTGAAGAAGATAATCAGGCTGACCCAACGTATAGCCGGTTACGGGGCGATACTCGGGTGACATCAAAACTGTGACTACACCCGTAGAAGCTTATGTGTCGTTATCTTCGGACAGGGGTTCGACTCCCCTCGCCTCCATCGATCAAATCCACAACTTGTAGCTTAAAGATGACTTCTACGTGTTCTTTGTAGACGATCACCTTTTCTACGTAGCTGCCGATGAACTTCTTGATCTCAGGAAGGTTCCGGCTGGTGATGTGGTCCTGAAAGCCAGAAAGCAGTTGTCGCAGAGCATCCTCTGTGATGGCTGCTTTTTCTTTTACCTGCTGAGCCTCAAGCAGTTTCGTTTCTAGCTCAATCTTTTGCTGCTCCAGTGAAGATAGCTTTTCTAAGATGGTAGGATTGTTCAGACCGCCAGCCACCGCATTTACAATGTTATCAATCTGACGCTCTACACCTTCCAGACTCTTGTTCAGGCGTTGTTGATCGGCTTTCACATGAGTTTCTTTGGACTTTTGGTACTCATTAAGCTGTTTAGCCAGAAGAGGGATAGCTTCATCGTTAAAAATCTTCTCTTGGAGTTGGGCTAGTACATAGGCTTCAATGTACTCCCGGCGTAATTCGGGATTCTTGCATGCCTTTGTTCGGTCACGGTTGCCGCAACGGTAGGTGACATATTTCAGTTTGCTTCTACCACTGTATTTGGTATTGCCCATCATGGCATACTGAATACCTACGTTTTTTAAACATTCCCCACAAACAATGAGTCCGCTAAGCAGGTACATTTCTTTTGCCTTGTAAGCACCAGGTTGGCGCTTGTTTTGATTCATCTTATCCTGTGCCTTCTGAAAATCTTCCTTGGTTACAAGTTGTGGCATACCACCTTCGACACGAATCACATCTTCACTATTTTTATGTCGATTACCATTACGCTTACCAGCCGCATCCTTGCTGTCGGTGAGGTTGAAAATGTAGGTGCCTGTGTACTTTTCGTTACGAAGAATCGTACCCAAGGTACCTTTGCTGATGGGTTTACCGTAACGGGATTTGTAACTTTGCTCCGTCAGTTCCCGAATGATCTGATTGTACCCGTGACCAGCGAGGAACATAGAAAAAACAGTTTCGACGATGCCGCGTTCCTCTTCATTAATGATGTACTTTTTTGTTACAGGATCTACAGCATAGCCGATGGGAGGTAAGCCGCCTGTATGTTTACATTGGTATGCTGTTTCTTTCATTCCCTTCATGACCTCACGGGCCAAGTTTTTGGAATAGTACTCAGCCATACCTTCCAGCAAAGTTTCCATAATGATACTTTCGGGAGAGCCATCTAGGTTTTCGGTGACGCTGTACAGTTTAATACCGTTCAATTTCAGTTTGCGTTTGTATTTAGCACTGTCGTATTTATCCCGGCTAAAACGATCCAGCTTATGAACGATGAGCACATCAAAAAGGCCTTTTTCACTATCGACAATCATTTGCTGGAACTGTGGGCGTTTGTCTGTGGTGGCGCTTTTGGCGCGGTCGATATAGATTTTAACGAGTTCAAAGCCTTTTTGTTTGCAGTAGGCTTCAATGGCTCGAACCTGAGCGTCGATGGATTCATCCCGTTGGTTGTCACTGGAAAAGCGAGCGTAAGCTGCGGCGCGTTGAATAGTCATTGGTATGATTACCCCTTTCAATGTAGGCGAATGATGATGGTGATGAATCTGATATAGCCCCTCTGTAAAAGGAGAGGCCACAGATTGATATAGCGAACAAAAGCGTTAAAGTATTAAAATGTGTGGATGTGTTCGCGTTCTGAAAAGTCTACCGCTTAGGTATCATCAGGAACGTAACTGTGAGCCTATCGTTTTCGTTTCAAAATGGTATCCAGCATTTCAACGGCAGGTTGGTAGTATGAAGTAGTCGTTTCCTGTACCTGATCGGCAGTAATCCAGGAAGAGGTATCGGGATCAGTGCAAAATTGTTTGAGCTTGCGTCTGGAAATACGAGTCGAGTAATGAATTGGCATGAGAGCAAAAACCCCTTACTTATCTTTTTTTTGATTGGGCGATAATTTCGAATGCCAATTGAGCTGCAGCGACAATCAACGTGAGTATGGCTTGATTCATTACATGAGCCCCCTTTGCTTAAGGCTGACAAACGAGTCATCGCCCAAAATGATGTGATCCAGCAGTTCAATGCCTAAAATAGCACCGCTTTGTTGAAGCCGCTTGGTCATGTCCAGATCTTCCGTAGAAGGATCTGGCTTGCCAGAAGGATGATTATGACAAGCAATGATGGACGCGGCGTTGGACAGCACCGCTAGTTTAAACGTCTCCCTCGGGTGTAACAAGGACGAGCTGAGTGTACCCAGCGAAACCAACTGTAAGGCCATGGGCTGGTTCTTGGTGTTCAGGGTTAGGACACAAAAGGCCTCCCGGTCACAGTCCCCGATGAACTCTCGGAAAAGGCAAACGGTGTCCTCAGGCCTGTGAACCACCCGATCTGCAAAGAGCAGGGATTTCTCTCGAATGGTGTGCAGGTGTAGCACCTGTACACGTTTAGCGGTTTGTTTCATGGTGTTCCTCCTTCAAACAGGATGTGATGTAGTCTTGTGGTCAGGACTACAAAAATATAATGTCTGTTTGAAAGAGGAGTTGATTCGGTTTTACACAAGGGCTGTTCCTACTAATCGTTGGAAGGAAGCCTACTTGTGAGGCGTCTGTGGCGGCTGAAATCTGTTTGGGGCGGGATTTGGGAGCATGTCATTTCGCTCAACCCCTTGCCAGACATGGAGTTAAGGCCATTTGAGGCGGTTATGGCGGCATTTGAAGTAACCCATTTTTTTATGAATGACGAGAGAAGAAAAAAATTTGTCAGGGGGGGAGATAAGGTGCCGCATCCGCCTCATTTCCCCCAAACTCCTTGCCTGGTAAGGAAACTGAGCGAGGCGCTACCCTCCTTTCTCGCGCCCCCATGCTGCCCGTGAACCGCCCCAAGAGAAACATTTAACCTAATCTAATTCATCAATGGAGACTTCCTGTGATTCAGAACTGAATTGTAAAGAAGACGGTATCTTTTGTTTAAAGCCGATTCCTTCCAATCCTCTTTTACTCCCTGACTTAAAGTTTTCAACGGCCCATCTGCGCTGCACTAACACATCTTTTAACCTTAAACTAAGTTGTTCATTAGAAGTTAAAGCCAATCCATGATGCCCCTCCTGACGACACCAGTTTGCAAACTGGGTTTGTAACTCTTTATTAGGTATGCGGTTGCCTGGGAGTTGCTCCAGCATATCGTCCACAAATGTTTCCATCGGGTTGATGGTCTGAGCATACTGTTTAGCTGCCTGTTGTACTTTTTTGGAAGTTGTAAATCGGTAGGAATTGTTACGTAAACGTTCCAATCCTTTTAACGCGAAGTTCAAAATACCAGCACCTTCCTCCATCAGTTTGTCTTTCAAATTCGGATCTTTCTGAGCGTCCGTATACGTTTTTTCAAAGGGAACAATGGTCATTTTACGAATGAGCCCGTAGCTTTTGTCCTTGGAGTAGGGCAGGTTGTTCGTTGCGAAAATAAGCTTACAAAATAGTTCCTGCATGTACCCTTGCTTGAATTTTTCCTCGATACGAACGGGATCGCCGGAAGCAATGGCTTTTAGGTAGCTTGTTTCAATCCCCTTACTGCCAACTTCATTTTCTGTCGTAATATTGACCAGCTTGTTAATCATCTCAGAGCGAGCAAAGGGCTTTTCCAGATCATTTAACGAAAGGGCTGAGGTATTCCGCTCTCCAACCAAATTTTTTAGCACATGAATGAGTACAGACTTTCCGTTAGACCCTTTTCCGTAAAAGAGAAAGACTTGCTCGGCTTTGGTGGACGTAGTCAGACAGTAGCCAAAGATTTCAGCAATGAGGTCAATACGTTCCTGATCCTGATCGAAAATATCATTCAAAAAGGCTTCAAATTTCGGACATGTAGCTGCAGAGTCATACTCGATGGGAACCTGTACACTGGAATAGAACGTAGGATCATGCTTCTGCCGCTGGAAGTCACGTAAGTCAAGCATCCCGTCTTTTAGGTTAATATAGTCGCGCTCGCTGTCCATTGGATGTTCTAGTGTGCAATCACGTGTCAAGGCAGTCATGTACTCCGCTTCGATTTTAGAACGCCAGAAATAAGGAGCCCAAGTGTGAAGAATTTTTCGTACATTCTTTTTGAGTACATCTGGGAGTTGATCCTGCCACACCCCAGATTTGTAAACATAGTAGCGTTGCTCAGGAGCTACAAAAATAGTTTTGAGGTAATGACGACGAATGAATTCTGAAAACAGGTTAGGGTTTAAGCGTGTCGGCTTGTTGTTATTATCTAAGGTGAAACCAACGTCTTTCAGACTTTTATTGTGCACAGACTTCAGTTTGGTCGTTTTGGACATGTAGGGATTAGCACGAGTACTTTTTTTGGTTTTAGGTTGGCTTAACATTTTAGCAGGACTATTCACGGTGATTCCCTCCTCATTTTTACGTACACGGTGATGAAAGCAAGTGGCGATTTGTTGTTCATTACAGCCAAGCGTGCGGCAGCGTGTAGGTGGCTTCTTGTTCTGCTGTAATTGACGAATGCGATTCTGGCTGTGTGTGTCGTGTTTATCCGAAAGCGCCGAAAACTCCAATGCTAATTCCTCTGGAAGTAACTGTACCCACTTAAACCAGGTTTCTTCATCCAGACCCTGTTGTTGCTGGGTAGCGTAGTCCTGGGCAAAACGAGGGCAACGATCGTGCAAGGTTTTTAAGCTACCTTGTACGTTGGTTTGTGCAGATGCAAACGTGCTCTTGTTGCTTGGCACCCGAGTAGGGCGCTGAAAAATCCAAGAGGGTGCTTCGGCCAGCACTGTACTGGCCTTTAGGGTTCGATGATCCATTGGTATTGACCTCCGTTTGTATGAATGGATGGGGGAAGAACGGTCTGACGTCCACTTCCCAACACGTTTACTTCGCAATGTGACTCCGTCGGGTGTCGCTCTACCCAACTAGTGAACGACGATCCTTCCGGGATTTTGTACAAGTACCTCATTCCTCCGCCTGGGGTACTGAATTGCCATGTAGAGGGTACATTCCCTTGGGAAAGGCGCTCTAGGATGTCAAATCCCTTCTCTCCATCCACGTCGATACCGATGATGCCGCTATTCCCTCCTAGTACCAACCCGATGTTACATGACGGGTATTTGGAGAGCCAATGGTCAATCTTGGCTTGGGATGGTGGCACAGCCTCTTGCCACCCCTTCAAAAAAGGGGCTTTTCCAGGATGACTGCACGTTTCTTTATGCCTCTCAGACATTCCTTCGTGATCGTGAGGGCAAAGAGGAATGACAGGTAAGCCCATGTCAGCGTATTTGTAAAAGTAATGTCGTATTTCCTCCGTACGATCTGAAGCATTCTGACAATTTGAGTTGCTCATGATGGGATTCCCCTCTCTGTTTTCTAAACCTTAACCGCATCTGTATCTCTTGGAGAAGATAAAGCGGCTAAGCGTATTTGGTTATCAAAGAACTTGTTGCTGCATGTTCAAGTTATTTGTGTTGCTTGCATGATAAGAATATCAAAGATAAAAGGATGGTTTTTGTAGTTGAGTAGGATTGAATTTTTGAAAAAAAATGAATAGGGATATTGAAGCTCCCCTGTTGCGTTTTTGAGAGTATTCAAGTTCCCAAAAATCCATCAAAGGCATTGCTTTTTATGTAAATTTCTCGTTTTTTTGAGGTTTTACGTTGAATAGCTCCTGATTAGAAAAATAAATTGGCTTATTTCGAAAAAATGGACGAATTAAAAAAAGCATTGAGGTAGTTATCCCTCAATGCTTTAAATGAAGCTTCTATTTAATCCGTTCTCGTTTTCTTTCAGCTACTCGTTCAAGTTTCTTAATTTGTTTTTGTGAGGCATATTTTATAATGTACCGAATTAAATACTTCTTAGATAGAACCATGAGGTTCTCGAGGATTTCGGTTTGATACTCCTCGGATACTTCCTTGTTTTTGTTCGTATGTTCTCTTTTTAGTTTTTTTAGTAAGCAACTAATATCATATGCGGCTTCTTTAAGTATTTTTAAAACTTCTTGATATTTAAGACTGTTAGGATACAGATGGGTCAGTACATCGTTTGTTGAAAGGACGTGTTTGACTATGTCGGCTGCTTTACGATCTTTGTTCAATGCATCCAAAAGTGTATTGTCATCCAAAAGATCAACGTTAAAATCATCGTACAGAACATCTGCCTTAGTGATTATCTTTACTATATTATTTCCTTGACTCTTTCTGTTCCTTTTAATGGCTGGATTCATCGTTGTAGTCTCTCCCCTCTTGAATAGTATATATGGAAGTAGGCTAAAGGTTAAGAAGGGCTTACGATGACTTGTAAAGAAAAAGACGAGATTTCGCAGCTCGTCTTTTTGTACATCTAGCTTCTATTAAACTAGTAGCTAGATCCGTGGCTAGTTTTTAACAAAAACTCCATTAGCGTACTTGTATTCCTCGTACAGTCCCTGCGAACCGTATGGAAGTAGGAACTGGTTGCCAGACATTAAGATATCCGATTGTCCCATGCCACTCCACAGCAGTTCTAAAGGGTTAGTTCCTTGCTCCGAAGCCATGAAATTATAGGTGAGTATCCACACGTACATGTCGGCTTGTCCATCACTCGCAACCAAAACAATTTCAGGCGTTCCATCTTGAGTAAAATCATGTTCTTTAACAGCAAGCGAGTAATCAGGCAACAGGTCCCCAAATTCATCAAAGGGACTACTGCCTTCTATGGAAGGCAAGGATATGTTCCAGCCCTGCCCCAAAGCATGATCGACAACTTGTGCTTTCACGCCATTGGGATGATCCAAACCCAGCACAATGTCCATGTTATCCCCATCTAAACGAACAGGATAGGTGAGATCAGCAGCAGGAGGAGTCCAGTGGTTGAAGTCTTTTAAGCTCACTGTTGGGGTGGCATCGGATGCTGGCGCTGGAGTCGGTGCTTCCCTCACAGGTGTTGTAGCTATCTGCACAGGAGGAGCGGATTCCTGTGCAGGTGATTTGGCTTCGGCATTAGTTTGAGTCGGGGGGGGTGACTGAGAGGACATTGATGTGGAGGAAGTAGAGGCGCTTTCTTGCCAAGTTTCTTTATCCGAGGATGGGTTGCTTCCATCCAGTTTGGAAGTAACCTCTACTAAAAAGTAAGTCCAGTCCGACAGTTCCTGCCCATCTCCATCAATGGCATAAGCAACGGGAGTGAATTGGTTTTTGGAAAACACTTGAAATACGGTTTGGATGTTGATGCTCACACCTTGATCGGTGTAGGTGGCTTGGTACATAACGTATTTGTTTACATCTTCTTCGTTGCCGCCCTTGTTGACCTGTTTCCAGACGACATTGCTAAAATACTTTTCATTGCTCAAAGCTTCGTCCATCGTATGATGGGTGCCGCCTGGAACCGTAGCATCTTTAACCCAGGTGACGTATGGATTATCAAAGCCTGCGCGTGATGCAATGACAAGCAGTAAAATGAGGACTGCGATAATCCCAGCGCTTACTATGCCGAATATCTTTTTAGGCTTGTTACTTAGCACCTGTGGGGCGATGGAATTTTGTCTCGTTTTTGTGTTGTCGGAATGCCTGGTTTGGTTAATCTTATCGGCTAGAAATTGAACGAATGAGTTTGCATCACTTTTAGAACCAGTCAGGATGTTCAGGTTGTTTTCTGAACGTTGGCCGATTTGGATGTTGGTATTAAAGGTGCGCCACAGAAAAAGAGCGCTCAAGAGTAAGGGTAAAAAGTTCATGGTTATTAAAGTGACGAATACAAACAAAATAGCAAACACCAGGTCAAACCAATTGATTTTGGAACCCACAGCCATGGAGTTGATGTGGGTGAGCGGAATGTTCTGAGTCGATGGTTGTAAGGGGAAAGCGCCTAAGATGAAGTTTTGTCTAGTGAGCAACAACTTTTCGTCCTCGAACGTAACGCTTGTTTTCTTTTTTAAGTACGTAAGATAACTGAAACCCCCGTTCCATTCAAAAGTAAAATTCTTTGGGGTGGATGGAGTTTGTTCTGCCTTGGTTAGCATGTGCGGTGCACCTTTCTATATTGATTTAACGTAGCTAATGAAAATAAATATAAGTTATGAGATTTGTATTATTATGAATTAGCCCAGTTTAGTTATTCGTTGTTTTGTGCAAAAGGCCAGCTTCGGGCTGGCCTTGTTCCCTATCTTTGAAAGAAATCTACCAGTGCTACATCCACATATTCCTAAAAATCCATTTTCTAATGATTACACCGAGTATTGCACCGAATACGATGCCTGAAATGATGCTCGTATCCGTAGAAATAGATCCAATCAGTCCAAGGACTGCTCCCCCAATAGCCCACTTCATTAACATTCAATTCAACCCTTTCAGTATGAAATAGAAGACGATTTTGGCGACTTTCCATCTATGCAGGATACTGATGACATACAATTTGGCCTACTACTCAAGTGCTATAAGTAAGATAAATCCATTATAGAGTACTTATAATACCTTAAACAAGATATTTTTATAGTTTAGTGGTATTACTTAACCTTATTCATTTTAACTACCCTTACCTTATAAGGGGTGCATAGGATGTCTGATTTGTTAAAATTGGTCGGAGCAAGGATCAGGAATTTACGCAAGCAGCGAGGACTTTCTCAAGCAAAGCTTGCAGAACTGTCCGAATTACAGGACTCCTATATTGGCGGCATTGAACGAGGAGAGCGAAACATATCGCTGAAATCAATTGATAAAATTACTTCTGCACTTGAAGTTGAACCTGTCGAAATTTTTAGGTTCGGCTCGTTAGATGGAATTGAAGGAAATACAGAGAAGCATCATGTTATAGAAATGCACCGTTCTTTACTCATGGAAAGAAGTTTTGAGGAGGTTGCAATGATTCAAAGAGTTGTGCGCGACATGCTTCATACATTTGATAAAGAAAAGAATAAATAATATAGTTTTCAATGTAATTTTACGATGATTAGATCAAAGATCATGCTCCTTAATATATTTCTTATTAACAGTAATTTTTGTTCCCTGAAAATGAGTGTAAAACTTCATGTCACGAGTCGATTGGTTGGCTTGTACTGTAAAAGCCTGTTGGAGCGAAGAATCGTCCGTAATGAAGTAATCCCGTCCTTTCTGCTTACCAAACAAGGAAATGAGGGCATATTTAAAGCTTGCGGGATTACAAATGCCTCCAGTACCCAAAGGGAGCAGCTCAACGACCTGTCCTATGGTAAGTTTTTGCCCCACATCAGGCTGTTTATCCAGTAAGGAGAGCAGGCAAGCAAATAGAACATCTGCATTAGAGCGCAAAGTGATTTTCTCCAAGTCGTAGTGTTCTGTTTTAGCGTCATTCCATGAGAATTGCCAGATGTGAGGCTCACTAGTCATGTAGCTACTATCTACATTTTTGTAAGCATGACGGTTGCCGTAGGCTTTTAGAAAACGGTCGAGCTGAATACGGTTGTGATCACCAAAGGAAAGCTTGGGTAAGATGGCGCGGAAAAAGCTAGTGTAATTTTCGAGGTCAAGTAACGACCGTGACAAACTCTGGCCGTTTTCTTGGTGATTGATCGTTTGAAGTAATTCATACATGGCTTGAAGGCGATGAGAGTCTGTGATTTCGTATTCATCGGGACGCATGAGATGTAAAAGGAAGGAAACAGCCTGAAATCCATTTGTCCAGTCTGTCAGCCGCTCTTCCCAAAATTGAAGGATGTCTCCGGGTGTTGGGGGCATCTTTTTGATGAATTCTGGCCATAACTTGATGATGTTTCTAACCACACTACTTTGTGCAGAGTAAAGGTCTTTCCGTTGCCAGCCCCCGAATGTCCAACCGAGTATTTGCTTTAAAAGAGGTGGGGTGATTACATCAGGATCACACAGAAGACGCCTCCATTCTTCCAAAGGATATACAGGGTATCTGGCAAAAGGAAAGCGAGATAGATGCGTGTCCATCTGCTCTTGAATGAGAGCAACAAGGGCGCGTTTTCCTTTTTCCGTGAAGGTTAACATTGACATGGTATCGCTCCATTTCTAAATGGGAATAGCGATGGTACTGACTTTGGCGTAGTATGACGCATTCGTGGGTACCATTGCTTTGTGGTGAGATTATACCGTGGAATCTGGAAGATAATTATTAAAAATATAGTACAAAAGTGCTTATTATGAAATTTATTATTAAAATTTTTAATTTAAATATTAAATTTATTCCTTATTGTACCGATAAAGTATATTGAAAGGAGGTGTGAGTATGAATTCTACTGTTAATTCTGTATTACATAAGGCATTCCCAAATGACGGAAATGTTGTGGGCAAATCCACTGCAACCGGTGCAGCAAGAGGAGCTGTAACTGGAGGTATTGCTGGCGCAGCCGCTGGTGGTGTAGGAGCTGTTCCTGGAGCTATTTTAGGAGGAACAATTGGTGCCGCTGGTGGAGCAATAACGGGCGGTATACGTTATGGTATCGGTGTGGCTATTTGGGGTAAAGGTAACTAATTAAAGATGAATCAAAAAACCAATACTGGCTTACTTGAGTATTGGTTTTTTGATTTACAGTATAGAAAGGCAGGTGGCTGAATATGAATATAGAATCTATTACAGTCTGTGAAGATACGACCTCAGATTTTAAACCAATTAATATAACGAATACCTTTTATCCTGAGCAGAGCGGGTCCGTTCAGGTATTAGTTCAGCTATCCGAAATTCATACGACAACAGATGTAAATTTCCATTGGTATATTTCTGATGAGCCAGAGGTTCCTCTTGCTACTTATAAATTCACCTTAGAGAGAAAAAGTAAAAAGACTAGATATGCAGTGGGGGCGTTGGATTTAAGAGCACTACTACAATTAAAAGAATTTAACATTTTTCAAAAATGGTTTACTATTATTGAGGTAGAAGATAGTAAACGTCGGGTTGATTTTTTCTTGAAAAAAATGGGTTATAGTCCTAGTACTCTAAGTAACAATTTTGTCAACGTACCTAGAATTAATCTGAAAGGGTGAAGAGGACTAGTGTCCATTTTATTGCCAGTAATTTATATAATAATTGATTTAATTATAGGATATTTGTTTGCGACAGTGTTTATCTGGATTTCCAATAAAGTGAACAAGACGGGGAAAATGAGTAGCTCCTTTAGAATGAAAGCAACTATTGCTATCGTTTGGACTATTCTGGGTGTGTTGATAAGATTAATTTATAAAAATTAAATACTCGCCTACTTTCAATAATGTGGATTTCTTTTGGATTGGGAAAAAGCGACAGTACCGGCTCTGGCATAGAATGACACATTCGTCGATACTGTCGCTTTTTTTGATTGGAAAGATTCATTTACAGAGTAAAAGGATCATCTTCTTTTGCACTCTGCATGAACAGAATACGTTGCTCCGGTGTAAGGAACGGGTCTTCTAGCGCGATGTAATAAGGATCGGCTAGCTCATTCACCCAACGCAAGGCATCTGCAATTTCTCCGCCATGAAATATAGGGCTGTCTGACAGCGCTTCATCCTCTTTTACAATATCTACAATCCCAGTATCCTGGTCTATCGTCACAATCAAATTCGTACCGTCCACGTATCTGTTTGTCCCACTCTGATCGGTTGTCCTGATGATCACACGCACAAAAAAGGCCTGTTCGGGATGGAGCACTTCATGCTCTTCCAAACAGGCGGGTAGGAACTGTTTTTGATTGTGAATGAATGATCTAAGTGACACTGCCATGATCCAGGTATTTCCGTACGATTCTGGATTATTGATAATATCCCCGTTGTATTCAATGACCTCTTTTAGCTTGTTCAGTATGTTTTCCTCATTTGCCTTTAAACTTCTGCTTGTTCTTTTAGCCATTGCTCGGCCTCCTTGTGATGAATTCCGACTTGTGTAAACAGAGTGATGATGTAGTCATTGGTGTTCATGACGGCGATTTTGTAGATCTGGGTGTTGCTGAGGTCGTACAACTCGACGTATTCAGGGCAAATACCGAAAAGTCCGTCGTCTTCTCGTCTAAAACCTACGAGGCTTAGATCGTGTAGGTTATCCCCTGCCTCTAGTATGAAGATGGGGCCGTAAGGTTGGAGGGAGAAATACGGATCATCTTGGTCATAGAATGAGTTGCGAAGCTGGGTGAAGTATTCCTGGATGTGTTTTAAAAAAGTGGGGGCAAGCGGAGAGTGTTGCAGTGAGTCGATGTCTTGCTGGGTCTGTATGATGCGCACAACGTAACCTCCTAAAAGAAAATAAGACCAGGCATAATGAAGGGTCTTTCAGAGTTATAATATTTACTTTTATTCTTGATAAAGACGGATTTACGATAACTTTTTTGTCAATAGACTACATTAGATGCATGTTGAAGTTTCAGTAATAATACGAAGTATGGTGGAGTAATAAATAATTTACAATGATTGTGTTATAATTTCATTAAAAATATTGCGTAACCTAACGAAACAAAGTATATTATAGGTAACAAAACTTTAATCTTTGGCAAAGGAGTGTAAGCGTGAAATACAATATCAATTTATTTGGAAATAACTTTGATTGTGAATTGCATGTACAAGATAACACTTTATCTATTGCTTTGGATGAGGATAACCAAAAGGCGTTAAAATCGTATTTATCCAGAGTGCTCCAGAAATATACGGAAGTGAACATATTAGAGAAAGATTCCTTAGAATTGATGGTCAATAAAGCAATCCAGGTCGAAAAAAATATGGGTGGCCGAATGTCTGAGCCAAAGCTTAAATTACCTTATGAATTTGCACCAGAGGTGAAAGAGAAACTCATTGAATGTGCGGATCTACAGGAAACCTCAGCGACTCAGTTGTTAATTCGCTTAATTGATCAGAAGTATCATGAAGTGATGCACAACAACAAAGCGGAATGAGGAGGAATTTAAAATGGCTTATGGGAATAAAGTGAAATTTCATTATGATGTGCCTGCATATATAAAGAAGGAGTTAGCAGAGGCGGCTAAAAAGCTGGGGGTCACCGCCACTGAGCTACTCACTAGAATTATTGAAGAGGAGTACCAAAGAGTGAAAGGGACAGGGCAGGACTCGAAATGAGTCCTGTTTTTTATGCTTTAAACAGTTTGGTTAGGCAGTTATGTAGGTGAAGGCTCTCGCTGATAGAGAAAGAATGATAGCGATATTGATTGGTATTCCTTTCAACTTGATCCATATAAAAAAGGTGCAAATTCCAGTAATCCTCTTTTGCATTGGTTGTTACTAGAAGTAAGCTAAAAAGCTCCGGCTCATCCAGAATTTCGAATGCAATTTTGGAATCTGTATGCTCAGTGCTAAGGATTTCATGGACGTGTAACGAAAGTGGAGAAGCTGGCAAATTTTGAAATGGAAGAAAGCTTTCCTTGAGCGAAATATAGTCCATTGTAAGTGAATTCCCCCTCTTATTTCCTTTTATTTCATTATATTACGTTACGTACAATTACGCAATATACTATAAGTATTCTTTTTCACCTATTAATTATATACGAACGTACGTTTGTAATCAATGAAAATATTTACTATATTAAACGTTTCATTCTTCTAAAAGTTTCAAGCTTTGATATAAATTATTATGAAAAAAACTCCATAATATTATGGAGTCTTAAGAATCTACTTTTTACTTATTTTGTTTTTTTATAGTCTCTAGTAATTCATTCATAGTTTTATTCAGTTCGTCAAGACGTTCTTGAATACTGCTCATTAGGTTCCTCAACAAAATAATAGCGATAACGATTGGAAACCCTACATTACTAACTAAGTTTACCCAAAGGTCTAATCCTTCCATGTTAGTTGCCACCTTTAAAAAATATTGATGAATATAACGCTTATTAATTGGAAGCTACTTTTCCGAAAAAAATACTAGTTGAGGAATAATTGAATTGTAGGAGGCTTCTCAAGGGAGGTGAAATTTACGAGTTCTGTTGTTTTGTTAATAAAACACATACGTATCAATTTTAGAAAAGTTTGTTTCTCTTAAATGTTTACCATGAGATCCCCCCTTAGTCTGTATTGGCTAAAGCGTATGAAGTAGAACGGAATATAGTGCTTCCCGGCACGTATTATCCATACTGCAACATAAGAATTAGTACATACATTGTACAACGTAACGTAACAATACGCAATATTATGTTGATACTATTCTTAGTATATATTACCGTTTCAACTTAATTTCTACTTTTTTGCGATGATATGTTGAAATATTCCACTTTAAATCATGTATAATACAAAGAGTTGTTGATACATTATTATGAATATTATGCTCTTTACTAATTAAGAAGCAACTTTTCAGTTTTAGGAACGTCTATAATATGTAAGTTTATTACTTAATAAGGAAGGTGCTATTGATGCGAAAAAGAATAATAGCTTTTACTAGTATGGCAATGCTCTTGTCTTCAGTTGTTTTCAGTAACTCAATATGGGCAAAAGATTCACAACAACTTTTTTTAAATATAAACGGGGATACAATAAGTGATCAAGAACCTTTAATTATTGGTCAGACTACTTTTGTCCCTATACGAACAGTTGCATCTCTGCCTAATACGAAAGTGTCTTGGGAAAGTCAGTCTAAAACCGTAGTCGTAACAAATACAGTAACTAAAGAAGTCGTCAAACTTATAGTTGGACAAAAAACTGCTTATAAGGGTGACAAGAAATTGACAGTAAGTGCTCCTGTTCGTTTAATTAAAGGAACGACATATGTACCTTTTCGTTTTGTAGGAGAAGCCTTGGATGCTAAAGTATTGTGGGATCAAAAAACGAGAACGATATCTATCTATAATACGTCAGTAGATGCCAGCCTTACCAAAAAGCTAGAGAGTAAGGATTTAAGTGTGGCACGTAATGCGGTCCTTTCTTTACCGCGTATTAGTTCACAGAAACACTTAACTACAACAGATGAGGGGCACTCTACAACGTACTATTTTCCTTACGGAGAAGTTAAGCGGTTCTTCATAAGTGATCAAGGTGTTGTGCAATATATTGAGGTAAAAGATAATATTGCGACTACCATTTGGGAGGGTGTAGTTAGTTCAAAACAAGATAATAAAAATGATATTATTCCTAATATTGTTCATTCAGTAAGTAAAGAGTGGGGCAAAAGACCGACATTTAAAGGGAAGATAAGCTATTTTACGGATAAATGGATGGAAGAAGCAGTTAGTTATGGCTTGATTGATGAAAATGGACAAAGTAGTGAGTTGGGTAATATTGCAAAATCCAATTCTAAAGAAGATATTATTAAGGGAATCCCTGGGGAAGTACGTAAAGACTAAAAATTTTTGTTACTTATAATATTTATATAAATATTATCCTGTAGCAGACAATGTAAGATGACTTTCTACATTGCCTGCTATGAGGATAATTTCAACAATTAAGCTTTATATGGAATGCAGGATTACTTTAAAGAGGCGTAATAAATACCACTACCAAAAGAGTTAGAACCTACAGTATAATCCACAGGATTAGGTGTGTTGGGTTTTTTTGGAGTGTGATCAGTCGCTGGGCTTGAATTAGAAGAATTAACATTTACCCAGGTGCCATTAGTGGTTTTGTATTTGGTATTTGATGTCATAACTTGTGTGTGGAAGATTTTCCATGCTGGTAGTGTCGCTGGAACGCCATTAATAGGATAAGTCTGTTGAGCGGCCCCCAGAACTACTCGTCCATCTGAAAAGCTACTTGTAGCTGTATAAGCAGGACTAAATGTATGCCAATGGGTGTTATTCACATAAAACTTTACTTTGTAAGTTTTCCCAGATTCAAGAACAAGTTCTAATCTAATATTAACTTTTTGAGAGTTTGAAAATTCTCCGAAGGAGCCACCTGCATCGGTACCTGAAACTTTTCCGCTATTCGCAAACCATCTCCAAGCCGATTGCCCACTAGCTGTAGAAATTCCACATTCATAGTCTCCAAATCCAACATAAAAGTTAATGAAGCCTCCGTCATTAATGCTAAAAGAACTAGGAAGAGTAACATCTGTACTGAAACCTTGTACCGATGATTTTACAGGGATTCTAACTACTTTAGCATATTCAACCGTATCTGATGCCATATTAAATTCCTCCATTAATTTGTATTAGAATTTAAGATCACCAGGATAGCAGCTTAATAAATGTATCCCTCATTTATTATCTGCGGTAAGCTCAACCTCTGTTTTTATTATAATATATAGCGTAACGTTACGCAATATATATTTTTATTTTATTTGCCTTAATCTTTAGTATGGCAAGATAGAAACTTTTGTAAAAGTTTTACGTCTAATTTGGTGAATGTTAAAAAAAGGAGGTAACCTCTTATAAAAGGTTTTTATTCTAACTCTTTTCATTTCAAAAGAACGAAATGATACAAATAAGATACGAGGAGTAAACAAATGAGAATAAGAAAATTTGCTACATTCCTAGCTTTAGCTTTCGTCATTGGCTGCGCAAACAATAATGGCGTTGCAATTGCCGGTACGACCAAATCAGCAGAAAAATCACAAAATGCTGCACCTACTCACATTTCACAAACATCAATAAATTTTAAACTTGTAGCACCTGAAAGTGATGGACAATTTCATGATGGGTTGCTGTTTTCTGAAAATGCAGATGGTACGCTCATGTATTATGATCCTAAAGGCAACAAGGCATTTTCCCTTCCTGATTATATTACACCATCTTCTGATTTCTACGATCAACGAGCAGTTGTCAAAAGCAAAAAAAACAATCTTTACGGATATATTGATACGAAAGGAAAGTTAACTATCCCTTTTCAATACGAAGAAGCTGGGACGTTTTCTGAAGGGCTAGCGTATGTTAAGGCTCCTGGTTCTAGTAATGTAAAATTAATTGACAGAGCAGGTAAAACCATTTCAAGCTTAAATGATAAATATGATTCTGATTATATTTTTACAAACCATTTGGCTTTAGCGTATGCACCAAAAGGAAATAAAATCGGGTATATAAATACATCTGGTAACCTCGTAGTTCCTTTTAAATATACTTTTGGCCGTGGGTTTTCTGAAGGGCTAGCGGTGATTCAAAACGATAAAGGTCTCTATGGCTACGTTGATACAAAAGGTACAGAGGTTATCCCTACGCAGTATAAACGAGCCTTAGACTTCTCAGAGGGTTTAGCTGCAGTTCAAAATGACAAAGGAAAGTGGGGGTTTATTGATAAAAGGGGGAAGGCAATTATCCCTTTTAAATATACGGGTGCCGACGGTTTTAGTGAGGGGCTAGCAAGTGTTAATAATGAAAGGGGGAAGGTTGGATATATTAACAAAACAGGGACGCTGGTTATTGGTTATCAAAAATACAATAGTGCCCTTAAGTTCAAAGAGGGAATAGCCTTAGTCGGTATCGAATCCGGTTCCAACGGAAAGTTTGGGTATATAGATCATAAAGGTAATTTACTGACTAAGCTTGAATACAACAAAGAATCTTCGTCGTTTAATAGTGGTTATGCTGTGGCTGTGAAGACATCTAGAAATGCATTCATATTAAAAAAAACATGAATTAGTTTAGGATAAAATCACCAGAGTAGATCTACTTAATATAATAAGTTAAAAGGTGGAGCATATGAAACTGCGTCCACCTTTTGATTTTCTTGTACCAACTAATTGTGAGTGTAAAATTTCACATCTGGTAAAGCACTTGCTTTCCAGGACCAGTTTATTGTGGTACTGTTAAAATTTTTACTACCCGCTTGAGCAATTTGTACATCTCTTATTTGGGTTATCGCTGTTCCTTTAGGTCTTACGACTACTACATGGCCATGTCCTGACGCTTTTAAAATGCCTATAGTTGGATAACCGCTATTAGCTCTATTTTGAGCATCGATGAAACTTACAGAGTACCAACCAGGAGTACCGTTACCGTATAACGCATCTGCCATATCATTTGCAGTACCTCTCGGTAGTGGGGTAGCTATAGGTGAACTTTTCATTACATCTTGTGCAAAAACATTACAATAAGTAGTACCTCCAACTGGTTGATATTGTGAATCTTTCGCATCAACTTTTAAAGCATCAATTGCAGCAGCATAATTACTAGCACTTCTTACCATTGTAATTCCTCCTTAGAATTTTGAGGTAGGATCACAATAGGATAACAAAACATTTGGTGTATCCCTCACCTAATTTGTTTTGATTGTGTTCCTTGTCTACGTTTTTATTATATTATATAGCGTAACGTAACGCAACATATATTTTGGTTTTATTTAATTATATTTTCTTTCATCTATTGACTAGGCATTAGCTCCAATCCTATAGAAAAGAATAGCGACAATACCACGTTGGCGTAGAGTGACGCTTTCGTCGGTATCGTCGCTTTTTGAGGTTTAAAGGGAACGATGGTTCGGGGGTACTTCATATATTCATTCATTAGCTAGAATTATTCAAAATAACAGAATGGATGGGGCTTTCTGTAAACAAAAGCTTTATTCTATCCGATACATACATAAGAATGGTTTGCTGTTAAAAATAACCTCTTAAACTCAGAATCTGAATGGTGTGATAGCTACGAACACATGTAAACACAAGGTAGTTGGCGAACGTGCCTTGTGCCGCTGGAAAGGAGATATGAAAGCATTTGGACGTACTGCAAAACGGAATAGGATATGAAAGTCTACGCTTATACGGTCCCTTTCAACCTCAGCATATGGAACAATTGCGAATTACCAGGGCCGTTAACGATCATGCATACCTGTATGTGAGCGGCATGCTGTCGGAAGAACAGGGAGCCGCGTGTGTTGGACAGGACATGGAGCAGGAACCGATTGTCATACGTCAGTTGGATGAGCAAGGACAGCCGATCAGAAGATTGTTTCATGGTTTGCTTACACGCATGTCCGTACACTGTATACGGGGAGTATACACCTTTGAAATGGAGGCGGCCTCGCATTCCTATCAAATGGATATCAAAACGAAAAGGCGCTCCTATCAGGACATACATCGTACCTATGATGATCTGGTCACTACAATGATTCGGAAGTACATGTATGGAGATGCGATTGATACGGTAACCAACTATGCCGAGTTAGGTGCTTTTGTTTTACAATATGAAGAAACCGACTGGGCCTTTTTAAAGCGCCTTGTTTCTCGCTTTGGTTCGGTACTTGTACCGGAGATCACGGCTGCATCACCTAAGGTTTTCTTTGGAATGCCAGAAGGCAAGCAGTACAAGGTTGAGCGAGATGTGTTTTACAGGGTACGAAAAACGTTTCATGAGTTAGATACAGGAAAACCAGGGGAACGTGCTGGCGCGTATGTCACCTATACGATTGAAAATCTGCAATACTATGCGCTGGGTGACTTGATTACGTTACCCATCGGACAAGGCAAAGAGCTGGTCGTTGTGAGGGCAGTGACAGAGTTAAGGGATGGTTTACTCCAAACTCGTTATGATCTCCAAGCTGAACAGGATATTCACTATATTCGGTATGATAATGATCAAGTTATTGGGATTTCACTCACGGGGACGGTGTTGAAGGTACGACAGGATTTCGTACAACTTCAACTGGAAATTGATCCGAAACAAGACCCAGCTAAAGCCTGTTGGTTCCCCGTAGCCACCCGTTATGTCGCGGAAGAACATAGCGGCTGGTACGACATGCCTGAAGTTGGGGAGCAGGTGGAATTGTATCTGCCTACACACTGTGAACAGGAAGCCTATGTGACCGATTCCTTGCGACAACATCGCCACGCCAATGAACAGCCAGATGTGAAGGCATGGAAACACGTACAAGGTAGCGGCATAGAGATGTCTGGGCAGGAGCTGATCCTGTCCACGTCCGATGGGTTTTCGATTACACTACATGAGGATACGGGCATCACTGTCAACAGTCCGGGGAATGTGCAGATCCAGGGCGGTCATGTAAAGCTGGATGCAAGTCAGGAACTATCACTGGAAGCTGGAACTGCACTATATTTAAAAGGTGGAGCCAGCAGTATGGTGCTAGATGGTGAGACAGACACCAAAGCTCCAGTGATTTATCAGGAAGGTACGGTAAAAGCTCCAGTTTTCGTAGCTGATCTTCCTCCTGTACCTGAGCCTCCATTGATGAGTATTAAAGCCTATGAAGCGGCTCAAACTGCAGCAACAGCCAAAGCTCCATCCAGCAATACTCCTACCGCGAAAGTCACAAGTCCAGCGGCGCTTCAGCAGGCCAATGCTTTGCTGGGTACAGTGTCTAAGCTTTTAGGCTCCATTCCAGCAGTCGGGAAAGTAGCCAATGTGATGTTGAATACATCGGGTGGACTAGCAGGTAAAGTGGCGGCAACGGTTATACAAGTATCCGCAGCAATCCCTGTTCGGAGCAAAGGAACGCCTACCCTGGGAGCATCTAAACAAGCGGGTGTACATCCGTTGAAGCATTTGGCAGGTTTGGCGCTTCAAGGATTGATTAGTCAGTATGAGCATGAGAAAGCGAAACAAGCCTATTATAGCAAGTGGATTTTAGGCAAAGTATATACGAGTGCACGTCATGTGGCCTATTCCGGTGGTACCCTAGAGCTCGTTCAAAACTTACTGAAGGAATCGAATGCTATGGCTCATGCCTATCAGCAAATTCCCGCCGAGTTGAGACAACGCTGGAGGGCGAACTACGATAGTTACATGGCACAACAAGAAAAGTCAACGCAAGAAGAGAAATCTCAATCGTGGTGGGAACGAGCATTAGAGAAGCAAGGTGAGGCTGAATTACTGAACGCACAACTACAGTTAGAAGGAGCCCGGATTAGCAGTGAAATGGCATGGGATGCTACTCAAGGAGCATACCAAGCTGGTTTAAGAAGTGTATCACATGGTAAACATCAAATTGACTACAACCCAAAACATCCGATTGCAGGTAAAACAGGTGAAGTGATAGGAGATGTTTTCAGCACTGTAGCTGGAGTTGGAGAGATGATGATTGGTACGGGGGGAGAGGTTGGTGGTTTTCTCCTTGATGGATCGGTCGTATTGTCTCCGGCTGGTGTGTTGGTGAACGTTGCATCTGCTGGTTTTATATATCATGGAGGTGTGATGTCCTATCATGGGGCGTCAAATGCAGGAGGAGATTCTGCTGAACTCTGGAAAATGATTAAAGAAAAAAACAAGCAGGGCTCGCCCCCTCCTAAGCCCACTGATACCAAGTCGAGTAAGGGCTCGCCAACACCACAGAAACCAAAAAAGAGTGTTCCTGAAAATAAAGGAAACAAGGATGCAGAACCAGGCCCTTATTCTAATCTTGTAGATTCGAAACATGTGGGGCCAGGTAAAAACTTCACACCTGCCCAAAAGAAAAAAATTATAGAGGAAAATAGAAAACAAAACGGAGGCGTGGTAAAATCTGATCAATCTGGTCAAATAGCTACTAAGCCACAAAAAAGCCAAAAAGGTGTTACTCCCGATCAGAATGAATGGCAAATTGATCATATTTACCCCAAAGATAAAGGTGGAAGTAACAGTTATAGTAATGCCCAGGTACTAACACGTAAAGAAAACAGAGATAAATCAAATATTTTGCCTTCAGATTCATCGAAAGCCAATAAAGCGAATCCACCTTCTAAACCTAAAAAAGGGAGACCATAATGAAGCCTATGATGATAACTAAAGGATGGAATAAACACGATCTTTGGAAGGGATGTATACTTTCATCTATTGCGCACGCAATTATGGTGGCCCATTACCCTGAACTGTCCTATGAACATTCTTGGGATGGAATGAACTACAGTGTTATCGACGGAGCAGGTGGGAGAGCGACAATTACATTCAGTGAAAAGTATTGTGTTGCAGCATTCCGAAATGACAATGTTTCTCGTTCAGATGTTAAAGCTGCTATTGATTTTTTTGAAGGAGCACCCAATGAGGTTTTGGAACTAGCCAAAAACGAAACTTTGGAGTATCTGCTGGAAGAAGGGGAAGATGGTGTGCCCGTTCCTTCCATTACTACAGCTTTCTGGGGGGATCAGGATAATATGATCTCTATAGATAACGTAGTAAGAATCGTTTTAAATGGTGGCTATCTTTTAGAAATCCAGTTAATGGAATATGATTCAGCGGTTGAATCTTGGCGCGATTATTATGAGATGACGGACGAACAAGTTGAACTTCTTAAAACAATATACACGAGAAAGATTAAAGATTTAAGTAATGACATAATATTAACCAAGAAAGAAATTGAAGCAATTGGAACGAGTGATCCTGAGGGATTGAATGAAAGCGAAACTTCCTTTGGAGAAATTGGAATACGTTGGGGCAATTAGCGCTGGGTAGTAGATGTTATTGTCTTGCCTTATCTGAGTGATAGCGACGATACTGACTTTGGCGAAGTGTGACGCTTTCGTTGGTATCGTTGCTAAATGTTATTGATAGATATTGAATTAGTACATATAATTTACAATATAAAAAGGAAGGGACTGGAATAAGATGGCGAAAAATACCGGAAACGACTATAGGAAAGGAGCTGTAAGAGATAGATCTCAAACTTACAATCCTAAAAATGACACGTGGGTTAAAAGGGATGCAAGTAACGGAAGATTTTTAGGTGCTAAAACATCTGATAACACTCCCTTTAAGGGTGTTAGGAAGGAAAAGTAACTTTTTAATAGAGGGTCAGTAATTTTAATATGTGTGGAGAACAGAGAGTAGTTTGCCTATTTTCATTGTAAACAAAACGAATTTAACTGATTGGTACGCCGATTCAAATAAAAGCAGCGGTTGAAACAGAAGTAATTCTGTCTTGACCGCTGCTTTTTTTAGCTGATCCAGTTTGGGTTTTGTCTATGTGATTTTAGAGTTGAGGCTATTTTATATTTGTTCAATTTTGAATTTATTATCTTCCTTTGAAAAAAACAAATATACCGACATAAAACGACAAATTTTTCATTAGGCAAATGGTATTATTACTTTTGTCTCATTTCATAGAATTGAGGTGCACTTAAATAGGTATTATCGATCAATTGGGAGAGTGGAATATGAAGAAAGTAGGCATATTGATTTTTTCCTTGCTGCTAATTCTAGCACAACCAGGATTTGCACAGGCTGCAACCAGTGGAAAAGAAGAATTAGAGAATCACTGGGCAGGTTCATTAATGAACGAGTGGCTAACCAAAGGGATCTTAAAAGGATACGAAAATGGCAAAGTATATCCTGATCGTCAAGTTACAAGGGCAGAGTTTATAACCATACTACATAAGGGGTTTAATGGCCAAAATACTTATGATGTATCGGAACAGAAAAGCAAGTTTAGCGATGTGAAGGAGAGCAACTGGTATTACAAAGATGTGTTGAAGGCTGTTGATGAGGGATTTATTAAAGGATATCCCAACAACACGTTTCAACCGAATAAGACTCTGACACGTCAAGAAGCTGCGGTTATACTAGCGAACAAGTTGCACCTGAAAGTAGATGATTTAAATCTTTTGAAAGAATATAAGGATTCAAATACTGTAGCTGAATGGGCTAATACTAGCTTTTCCGGTGTCTTAAAACACTCCATACTGCAAGGTTACCCTGATAAGACGCTGATGCCCAAGAATCAGCTAACGCGTGCAGAGGCGGTAACCTTACTAGATAAGGCTATTAAATTTGAAGCTTCCAATAAAACTGTAACGATTCCTCCTATTAATTCAGAAGGTAGTACAGATATTAAACAGAATGAAAATACTCAAACGGGTGGCAATACTACAAGTAATACGGATACAGATAAAAAATCAAAGAAAAATAAAATTGATACGAAACTGGATTCTGATAAGGATGGTTTGTCTGACTATAAAGAAGAAATGATAGGTACAGATAAACTCAAACCAGATACAGATGGGGACGGTTTAACTGATGGTCAAGAAGTAAACCTGATCGGCACTAATCCATTAAAAATTGATACCGATGGAAATGGTGTGAATGATGGTGATGAGGATAGCGACGGAGATGGCTTAACGAACGCGGAAGAGATAAAACTTGGAACTAATCCTGGTAACAAGGATACTGATTTCGACGGTTGGGATGATGCCTACGAGTTAAAGAAAGGTACGAATCCACTAGAGGCCGATTCAGATCACGATGGATTAAAGGATTCTATTGAGGAAAAATTTAAAATGGACCCTCTTAATCCCGACACAAATGGTAATGGTATTAAGGATGGAGACGAATCCGTTGTATATAAAACTGAGATAACCTCCTTTGAGCGTGACTCAAATGTTACCCCTTCAGTAAAAATTACTTCTGATGCCAAAGAGGCAACTTCTACAGTAATTACAAATGTGTATGGAATGGACGCCTTTATTGATAAGGATATTCCGGGGTATATTGGTGCGCCTTTTGAGTTCACGACAGATGTCAAATTTGCTACTGCCGCAATAACATTTGAGTATAATCCGAGCTTGGAGTCAGATGATTTCCGTCCGGAAATATTTTACTACAATAAAGAGAAGCAGCTCTTGGAAAAAGTAGAGAATCAAACGTATGATCCGAGTACCCATTCAGTAACAGCGATTGTCCCTCATTTTAGCACTTATATTTTGTTAAACGGTAAGGCATGGGATGCAGCTTGGGCTAAGGAAATTAGATTACCTAAAAAAGACCCTTCAACGGGGCGTGAGCGTAAAGTTGATGTCGTGTTTAGTATTGACACTTCGGGAAGTATGGCCTGGAATGATCCAAAGAAGATGAGATTGCAAGCAGTTAGTAATTTTGTAAGTAAGCTGGAAGAGGATGATAGAGCAGCGATTTATCAGTTCGATGATGATTCTGTTCAAAGAATTGCTTTGACCTCTGATAAGCAGTCAGTACAGGATGCTGTGTATAAGGTAAGTGGGTATGGAGGGACTAATATTTACTCTGCTTTAGATTCTGCATTAATAGAGCTAGAGCAAAATGGAGAAGACAACCATGATAAGTTTATTGTTCTGTTAACCGATGGGCAAGGAACCGAGGATAATGATCTTATTGATGACGCGTTACAAAAGGCAAAGAGTGAGAAAATCGCTGTTTATACAATTGGTCTTGGCGAATCTATTGATGAGAGAATGCTTAAGCGAATTGCATCAGAGACAGGAGGTTCGTATTTCCATGCTACAAATGCAGAATCAATTGACTTGGCGTATGACCATGTAGCGGACGAAACAATTGACGCCTCATTAGTATTGGACAGTGATAAAGATGGAATCCCTGATTATTTTGAAATTAATGGTGTTCGTCTAAGTAATGGAAAAATACTGTACAGATTATATCCAGATAATGATGGTAACTTGTACGGATTAGATCCTAATAATGCTGATACAGATGGGGATGGAATTCCCGATGGAGAAGAGCTAGTCTTAGCTTCTAAAAATTATGATCAAGACCCTGTTTATTTTACATTGATCTCAGATCCAACGAAAAAGGACTCTGATGGAGATGGTATGAGTGACACAGTTGATCCTCAGCCTCTAATTTATAATGTTACGGAACGCCATAATGTCATGGTTAGCGATTTGAGCTATGTGAATTTAGAATTCATACAAGGTAGGGAGTTTGGTGGGCCACTAGAAGAATCTATAATAGATAGATTTAAGGGTAGTGGAGCTTCTCCTGATACTGAGTTGGAAGGATGGAAGATTGTTAAAGCCTATGATAGTAAGTGGTACAACTTTAGTTTTGGAGCTGTAGCATTGAAAAAAGGCAACAACATTATTATAGCTTTTAGGGGAACTGAATCTGAAACGTGGGAGCAAATAAAAGACTTTGCCGCCGATTTAGCTATATTTGAAAATAATGATAATATACAGACGTATAATGCAGAGGATTTTGTAGCGAGTGTTATTGAAGAGAACCCAAAAGCTAATATCTATATTACTGGGCATTCATTAGGCGGTTTCTTAGCAAGTGTTATGTCATACGAATTAGCTTCCTTGAATCTAACCAATATTACGGGAAATAAAGATGCATATAAGGTGTTTAAAAATAGTGAGTATCAATTTATTAAGGGGAGAACATTTAATGCTGCCCCATTCTTTATTAATGGTTACTCTACAAATCTCGTAAAGCAGTGGGGAATAGAAATTTTCACCCCTTATACTGATGGCCCTGTCACACTTTCCGAATTACTGAGTGATAAATATAATGAGCAAATTGAAAATTTTACAACGGAAGGCGAATTTTTAAGCATTCTTAAGCAGTACGCTCTGGGCCTACGCCTAGGAAAGGTTTATCAGCCCTTTCCAAGCAGTGGGAGTATTATGGAAAGACACTCGATCTCTAAATTTTATGAACACTTTCCACTTAATTAAATTGAAATAAAACATGACAAGACAAAAAGGTTACTTTTCTTTTCTTGAATGGAGTGAATATGTTGAGGCCTAAAATGAAGGAAATAGAGATATCTACTGATCTACAATTGCAAAATTGTATGGATTCAAAAATAACCGTTCAGCTTTATCTGTGCGGTGAACTTGACTATACAGGGAGCATTGTTGGGTTTTCTGCTGATTCTATAGAAACAGAATGTGGACTTTATTTAAGAGAGAACTGCAAAGTGAAAACAAAAAATAATTACTTAAAGTTGTTAGAGTACTAGTTTTTAAATATTACGATTATGGAGCTGATTATTCATGTCAAACTTATGTACAGCGCTTACTGAAATTTTGCGAAGTATAGAAAAATATCCTGGCAACAATGATAATATAGGGAGACTATGGAAGAATATTTTTCAATTACAAAACAAGCCGGATTTTGAAGTATATATAAAGGATGCAGAATTCAGGTCGTTAATTTATAAAGCAAGGCTTGAGGCTGAAGAATTTGGTGGAAAAGAGAGAAATCCATTTCTAAAGCACTTTGATATAATTATGAAAATTTTTCAGGATTTGAGTTTACAAAGCAGTGTTCATAAAATCAAGCAAGATGAATTTAGTAATGCCTTGGTAGGCATTGAGGCATGCGCTTTTGCTCTTCAAATATCCGCCCCTCAGCCAAATGTTAATAAGGAAGAGTTAGACGAGTTCATTATTGAAATTGAAGAACTATTTCAACAAGCTGACAAGATAGATTTTCCAAGTGAATTGAAAATTCAAATACTAGATAACATACACTATATAAAAAAGGTGGTTGTTGATTTTAAGATTAATGGTTCTAAGGATATTAGGAGAGCAATTGAAGCTAATATGGGACAAATACTTTTGAATCACAAGACAATGAGTGAGACTAAAGGTGGGGGAGAGTATATTAGTGCTGCGATTGGTCTTATGAGCAAGATAAATACATTGTTCTCCTTTTATCATAATAGTCAGACGCTCTATTCAGGTGCAGTAGAATTTTTCAAATCATTAACCTAGAAAATGAATCAATAGTTGAATTTTCCGTGAGTGATAAACCAAGAGACTAGATCAGTTTTTATTATAAATGAGACAAATTAAACTAATCTAAATAAGAGCGGTGGTTGAAACAGAATTTACTTCTGTTTCAACCGCTTTTGTTTTACATCCATTTTAGCTTTACTTATCTTTGAAAAAATCAACTTTACTTGCATTATTAAAGGTTTCATTATTTATAGCTTTTTTACGGTCAGAGACGGCGGTATTCAGTTCCTAATGGCCAAACGTTTTGCGGGCTCGGACCTCTTTGGGATTCTGGGAGATGGATCTTCTACCGCAAACTTGCCGCGAAAGTTATCTATGATTTTTGTTTCTCTCCTAAAGTGTCTGGTAACCAGTGCTTATTTTGTATTCGTTTTCTTCTTGTTTCCTCAGAGAAGGGAACATTCTTTTCTTTTTGAATGCGAGAAATGACCTCTTGGTGAAAGTCAATGCCATTGAACCTTTCTTGAATTGTATCGGTGGGACCAATCTCGCAGCCTATCCATTTGCGGCGAAGGATTTCACTTGTTATATAGGTCGTACCACTTCCACCAAACGGATCGAAAACTGTGTCCCCTTCATTTGAAGCCATGGAAATTATACGTTCAAGTAATTTCAAAGGTAACTCATTACTGGAGCGGGTTTTGTATTTGCTATGTCGAACTGGGGGGATATCATGCCACACATCGGTTAGATTTATTCCAAGTGGATTAAGCTTGTCTTTGTAACCACCATAATCACGAATTTCTCCGCCGCAATGACGGCAAACTTCAAGTGGGCGCCGTTCTCCGTTATAGGTGCTTGGCTTATCTCCTTTGATATAGTAGAGCAAAGAGTAATGTGATGGATACAATTTATTTTTAATTGGCAAACGATACTTTATATCAACAGCAATCCAATGTCTGAGGGTGAGATACTTGTTTAGAATTTCAGAAATGTACGTATTCCAAACTGGGAGATTCCATATGAAGAGTGATCCCCCTTCCTTAAGCAGATCAACACATCCTAGTACCCATTCTTCAGTCCAATCTAAGTATTCTTGTTTTGAAAGCTTATCGTTAATCCCTGATTCGTAGCTTTTATCCAAATTAAAAGGTGGGTCAGCAAAAATCAAATCCATCGATTCTTTGGGAAGTGATTTCATTAATTTGATGCTGTCAGTTTGGTAAAGCTCCCCCAATTGGGTTGTGAAAACGGGTTTGAAATGTTCTTCTGTTGATTTACATTGATTACCCACATTTAGAAGTTTAGCAATATCTGCTGATTTCGAAGCAAGGAGTTGTTTTAGCTTGGTATTAAGAAAACCTGTTTTAAGTTGAAATTCCAGTTCGGAAAAACCGGTAAAATGGAGAATTTTATCTAAATCACTTTTATGTGGATAAATCATTTCCTCAGCATAGTATTTCAGCCTCGCCAATTTAATTCCAGCTGCTTTGGCGAAGGTTTTCAAGTCTTTATCATTCTGAATATTTAAAGCAAAATATAAGTTGTTATTCATTATAACCCTCCATCTTTCTATGATACCAGTTTTGATATTTGAAGTCATTGAAAAGTGCTTCATGCTAGGATACCATCTGATCCAAATGGTGATTATAAACATATTGGTCACAATCACAAAGAGACGTGGCACCATAAGAACCAATTAAGTCGTGTAGTTAATTGGAAAAAAATGGACCAAGCATTGTACAAATCGGAGAATTATGAAATTGATAAAGGAAAACAATGAACAAATGGAGCAACCAAAGGGAAATGGAAAGTTTCAACTATATAATGAGAGGAAAGGTAATGAGGTTAAGCCAATCAAAGATACCTTCTTTTTTGAGCTATTGAAATACATATGAAAGTTTGAACACAGAGTCGATGTATGTCTACGTTATTGAAATTGAGCATGACCGTGTTACCTTTGTTCCCTAACCAAGAATCAGTAAAGGGGCTGATAGACGTGCACTAGTATGACTGATAATATTAAGGGGAAGAGCGGAGGAGGAAAATATATGAAGGTTGTTACTTTCTTTAATAACAAAGGTGGAGTAGGGAAAACAACTACTGTTGTAAATCTAGCTAGTTACCTAAGTGCTAATCGGAATAAAAAGATTCTTTTGTTAGATTTAGATCCTCAGTCAAATTCGACTCAGCTTGTAGTACCTATAGAACAATGGGATAATTTCTATGGCGAGCAACCAGTACAAAAAACAATATATAATTTTTTTGAGGAAATGGATGAAGGTGAAGCTAAATTAGAGTTCCACAGTATACCCATAAAAGCTGAGGATAACAATTATAGTTTTGATATGATACCGGGACATCCTAGACTCGCGATGATCGATGATCGAATGAGTAAGAGCTGGAATGGAACAATTGGGCAAGACAAGGGTGAATTAAGAAAGTTGAATTGGTTAAACCAATTTAAAGAATGGGTTGCACAATTTGATTATGACTATGTTTTTATTGATGTTGGGCCTTCGCTTGGTGCACTAAATAGAAGTGTCCTACTTAATACAGATTACTTTTTTACCCCAATGGGATCGGATATATTTAGCTTAATGGGAATAGAAAATATCTCTACATGGATGAAGCAATGGATGGAATTATATAAGGATGCGTTAAGTAATTTTCAAAAGAGTGATCCTGCGTTTGATTTAGGTAAATTTAGTGCTAAGCATTCTGTAAATATTGATATTAGTAGAAGTTGTAGATTTTTAGGCTACTCCATACAACAATATTCAAAAAGAAAGTTTAAAGAAGGTGTGAGGCCAGTTATAGCTTATGAAAACGTTATAAAAGAGATGCATGGTAAAATACTAAGATATTTGGGGGGGTACATACCTGAGGGGATAGAGGAAGACGAAATCAAGTTAGGTGATATACCATATGTTTATAGTATAGTTCCTTTATCTCAGACCTCTAATACACCTATATTTAGTTTGAATTATAAGAGTGGATTGAGAGGGAATCAAACAAGTAGTGTAGCCGAATATACAGAGTATATCGATGGAATTTGCTCCAATTTTTTGAAAAATATTGGTGATACAAATGAGTAAGATAATTTGGCCAAATAACTTAATTGAAGAGTTAGCTTACAGAAGAGCCATATTATTTTTAGGTTCCGGAGTATCTGCAACTGCCAAGAATGATGATGGTAAATCACCAGAGACTTGGGGAGAATTCTTAAATAATATCAAAGCGCTAATGAGAAATCCACAAAAAGAGGATATAGCATTTATTGATAAGATGTTGACTCAAGAGAATTATCTATTAGCATTACAAGCGATTTATGACTTAAGTGATTCGGGGGCATATAGTAAATACTTGAAGGATACCTTTTCAAGAGGTAGGTTTAATCCCTCTCCAGTGCACAAATCGATTAAAAAGATAAATTCGAAAATAGTAGTCACAACTAATTTCGATAAAATTTATGATAATTTGTGCAATGAAGATTTGTACGTAAAGTATGATTATATGAAGGCGAAATCTATAATTTCAAATATTAAATCCCCAGAAAATGTAATTATAAAAGCTCATGGAAGCATAGATGATACGGATGAAATGATATTTACATCGCAGCAGTACTTTGAAGCTCAAGAAAACTACCCTGAGTTTTACTCTCTTCTAAGAGCACTTTTTCTTACTAATACAGTTTTATTCCTGGGGTATAGTTTAAACGATCCAGATATTAATCTAGTATTACAGTCATTATCTAACACATCAAGTAGCGCATCTCCTCATTATATAGTTTTAAAAGAGGGTACTTCGGAACACATAATTAAGCATTGGGAAAAAACATATAATGTTCGGTGTCTAGAATATGGACCGAGTTATGATAACTTTGAAGAAAATATTGAGGAACTTCAGGAAGCAGTTGCACAGTTAAGGATTGAGAGAGGTATTTACGAATAAATATTATGATATCATAAACTGACGGAATAAATTAATTTTCTCTCAATAGGCGGTGAATTGTGGTTTTGAACAGCCACGGTTCGTATTTATGAACCCATGTCCATCCAAAACCACAATTTTAATGGATATGATTCTAGTTCAAACATTACAACAGTACGGTCAGTTGCTCTTGTTGACTCTTTTTATAGTACTATCACTTTTTTACAGAAGCCCATATAATCGTCCTTGGTTACGAATCACTGTTGTAATGTAATTGTTTTAAACATTCGTTGTTACCTTTTCGACACTACATGCCTCGACGGGTCTCCATTCACTGATATGGATAAACGTGAAGGGAAACACGGGAAAATAGGCATTGTGGTTCCCGAGAGGAACCGACTGTTAATCGCTGAAATCGAGTTTAGATCAATTAATAAAAAGCAGAAGAAGCCGATTAATAAACTAATCGGCTCATTTTTTGCTAATTCTATCTCAGTGACGTAATTTACATTCAAAATTAAACCGACACTGGATTTGGAATTGGCAAATGATCTGGTATAGTTACAACTGAACCCAAAATTGGGACACCTGCACCGCATCGATCTGAATCAAGAGTTAGAGGCTTGCATTGCTGGCGAAGCAACGCCATGAGTGCTTCAACCCTCTGTCGGTTTCGCGTTTTAAATTCGGATTGGAAAATTGGGTGATGCGCTAATAAGAGCGCTGCCATTCCTGTAACGTGAGGAGCTGCCATAGAGGTACCTGAATCAAGTTTAAAAACACTGCCTGGCGCAGTTGAAATAATGCTTACACCGGGCGCACAAACGTCAACCTCTGGCCCAAGGCATGTAAATATTGGTGAGAATAAGTTACCATCGAGTTTATCTGTAACAGTCAACGAATCCAGCGAATTCGACTCAACTGATTGTAGATCACCGATTGCTGAAACGGTTAAGACTTGAGCAGACGAACCGGGATACAGTACTGTTTTGTTTTCTTTAAATGAGTTGCCTGCCGCAACAACACAAGTAATGCCATCATCAACTGCTGCCATAATAGTTTGCTCAATGATCGGATCGTATCCCTCTACACCAATGCTCATGTTAATGATGTCAATGTCATTGACTATACAATATTCGAGTGCATGATGTAACGCGCTTAAACCCACTTCCTTATCTCCAGGGAAAATCTTAAGAATATGAACCTCCGCTTCGGGTGCGAATCCACGAAACATTGAATGTTCACTGCTTTTGGCAGCAATTACTCCCGCACAATGAGTACCATGGTTATAAGGGTCATTACTCCAAGATGAGCTATCGGCGTTTCTGCTTGAGAAATCGACACCTTTGAGAATATGACGAAGCGACGGATGGGAATTATCGCATCCGCTATCGATAATTGCTATCTTTACCTGTTTGCCGTCGATATCGGGAGGCATCTTAGAAAGGCCCATGAGGTTTTGCCCCCATCCTAAGGAGAAATGCTTGATGTCGCTCCCGTTATTTTCGAAAATCGAAGTTAAGTAAATGGTATTGGTGATTCCTTCTTCTAGCTCAGGGTTATTTTTTATAAAGCTCCAGTAGCTGTGAGGGGGCATGATTTTCAGTTGAAATGGTGAATTAGGGGCAACCATCTGAACATGTAACTCCACTATACCTTCTTCATTTGTTACCCCAACAGCGGGTTTGAGACCATCACCTGTGATATAAACATTCACGCCTTTCAATGGTGCATTGCTGTCTTTACCATTGATTAATAACTTGAAAATTTTCGTTGTAAAGTTTGTACTTGTCGAAAATATTTTGAGGTATTCCAGGTCCATAGAACTCAAATGCCTTAAAGTTTGATTTTCTGAGATAATCACCTGAGGATTTTTCTGAAACTGCTCGGCCTCCTGTGGGGACATACGAACAACAAGTACATCTGTTGCTATTCCTTCTCCACTTGGCATCCCTAACAACTGTAGAGTTTTATTACTGCGTTCAATACGATCGATAATCTCTATATTACTACTGGTTAGCAGCGTGTCCAATTCTTGTGTAGACATCGGTCTAATGTTCATGTCTTGCAGGAAGATGCCCGTTCTTGGAACAATCATATAACTTTTTTTATCGTTATTGTTTCCGATAACTTTTTCCACAGATACTCTCTCCTTAGTAGATATAGATTTGTAAAAAAATCACGCAAAGCAGAATTCATTGCTCTGCGTGATTTTGGCTGCTAGTGTATTTGTGTTGCCTGTGGTTGGGAGTTCGCGGACGACATCAGAATAATTTTTACAAGCTCCCCGATGCCTTGAGCTGTCAACGTAGGCTGAAGCGTCGGTTGGGAGTTTGCGGACAGCAATGCAGGGATCAACGGCAACACCTTTTTGATAATATCCTCAAAGTCAATGCCCTGAGCTGTAAGCTGCGAGCTCGCTGGCTGAAGTGTTGGTTGGGAGTTCGCAGTCGACATTAGAATAATTTTTACAAGCTCCCCGATACCTTGAGCTGTCAACGTAGGCTGAAGCGTCGGTTGGGAGTTCGCGGACAGCAATCTAGGAAATGTTGGCAACAACACCTTTTTGATAATATCCTCAAAGTCAATGCCCTGAGCTGTAAGCTGCGAGCTCGCTGGCTGAAGTGTTGGTTGGGAGTTCGCAGTCGACATTAGAATAATTTTTACAAGCTCCCCGATGCCTTGAGCTGTCAACGTAGGCTGAAGCGTCGGTTGGGAGTTTGCGGACAGCAATGCAGGGATCAACGGCAACATCTTTTTGATAATATCCTCAAAATCAATGCCCTGAGCTGTAAGCTGCGAGCTCGCTGGCTGAAGTGTTGGTTGGGAGTTCGCGGACAGCAATGCAGGGATCAACGGCAATAGAATTTTTGCGATATCTGCCCAGTTCTTGTCCTGAGTGGAGAGGGGGATGATCGGAGAACTTACGGTTTTTGGATTAGTTTCGAACCAACTAGTCATTTGCAAAACTCCTTTTTTAGTTGTTATTTGAACCAAAGGTATTATGGCCAGTAAAATCTGGTCTATGCATCTTTTTTTTATTTTCCAAAGTTCAATTGTCGTTTACCTTTTATCGAGGCAGTCGAATTGTTTCAGTAATATTGATTGATTTCACTGGAAATGATAATGCCCAATTGCTAAAGGGATTGCTTAAAGAGAGTTGCTGATTTACTGAACGAATTACAGAAAAGGTTGCTCCCATGGCTGTGGGTCTGCTAGAAACTCAACTCAATATTTTCATGTATATCGAAGATGAGTTTGATGAGAAGTCGCCCGGCATTTTTTTCTCTATTGCGGAGAAAGAAAACATTGGAAGTCGGAAGTGAAAACTTACAAGTGAGGGTGGAGAGAGAGTTATTCTCTCATGAACCACCGGTTGCGTTTATCAGAATCAGCGCCATCATTTTGTATTAAGGTGTGTTCCTAAATTCCTTAACAAGGCTTAAATAATATAGATGAGTACACGATACGAAATCCAAGATAAACAATGGCGGCTGGTTCAAGTATCCATTTCGACCTGAACGAGAACCCCAAGGAGGACGCCTGCTGTGAATAATCAACGGATGTTAAATGCCATGCTTTGGGTTGCTCATTTGAGCACTTTACGAAGAGATCTTCTATACACGTTTCCCAATTGGGGATTTATGTATAATTACTTTTGGTACTGCGAGGAAGGGGTTTGAGGTAAGGGTCTAGAGTATGTTTCACTTGATCTTAACGAAGAAAGCGTAATGATTGATGCTACAATTGTAAGAATCCATCAGCCTGGATCAGGCGCAAAAGAGGCAAGACAAGCATCGGACGATCCCGAGGCGGACTAAGCGCGAAAATTTCATTTCCTAGTTGATGCGTTGCGAAATTGATTTCGTTTCGAATTGACAGGTACGCTTGTTATCGAATCAAAAAGAAAACCTCCTCTAGCACGTGTGTTGTTGGAGAATTGGATTGGTCCTGAATCAGAGGAATAGTGGATTCATCAAGGTGTTGCGGAATCGAATACGTGTATACGAAGAACTTTAATACGGTTAACATCGATGATTTGTGTAGAACATTTCCAGTTGAGATTGGGAGTATGGGATATGGTTTAGAGCTCAATCACATCATGGGCTTTGATTTTTTCTGTTCAGACACAATATAAAATTTGGTCCTAAGCAACCTCCTCGAACAATCTAAGCATCACGTGTCGGCGAATTGTGGATTTGCCATGCCACGGTTCGCCTCCATACGTAGTATCAGTAACGGACACCATTCGGTGTCCGTTTTTTCTCGTGGACTCGAAAAGGGAGGACCACTTCGGCTCGATGGCTTCTATTTTCTCTGCCATCGAATACGATAGATTCAGATATAAGGTGATATAGCTAGGACGACAAAATATTTTGACAGAATATTTATCGTGTGGGAATATTGAGGTATCTGATTTTGTAGTGAAGAGGTGTTGCCATTACCGACTAAGTAGTAGTAACCGTTAAATTAATTCATAACTGAGTTGCACAATCTACTAAAAGGGGTCTGAGAGAGATGTCTAACCTGTTTGAAAAATTTAGATTGATAACCATGGTACTTTTAATGTTATTTATGATGACTTCTAATAACTCAGGTTTTGTCTATGCTTCGTCCAACGAAATATCTGCATCTAATCCTTCACATCAGTTCATTAATGTTGCAGCTGACTCCCTCAGGTCATATGCAGTTAAATCAGACGGAACTGTATGGGGTTGGGGATCAGGGTTGAACGAAAGAGGCGAGTTGGTTGGTTACCCTAACTTTGTTGAAATTCCAGTGAAGATTCCAAATGTGAGTGAAATAACGAAAGTTGTTGGTGGGATGAATAGTTTTCAGCTTGCCTTGAAATCAGACGGAACTGTATGGTCCTGGGGATATAACAGCGAAGGTCAGCTAGGCGACGGAACAAATACTTACAGATCGAAACCTGTAATGATACATAATCTACATGATGTAATTTCTATATCAGCTGGAAGTCATCATTCACTGGCTTTAAAATCAGATGGAACAGTATGGACTTGGGGCTATAACGCATATGGAATTTTGGGGGATGGATCTTATGTTGATCAATATACTCCAGTTCAAGTGAAAAATTTGTCAAATGTCATTTCTATCACAGGTAGTTATGAAAAATCAAAAGCTGTCAAATCAGATGGGACTGTGTGGGAGTGGGGATACTTAGTTAATGGTTCAAATTATCAGACCACACCAACACAAATTTTAGGAATAGAAAATGTAAAAGCACTCGCTAATATTTCTACATTAGCTACACTGGCACTTAAAGCGGATGGGACTGTCTGGGTTTGGGATGACTATAGATCAACTCCTACACAAGTTGAAAATCTAGATAACATTGTAGCTATATCAAATGGAATGGCATTGAAGTCAGATGGGAAAGTTGTATTAATTAAAGAAGACATATTCACTAATCAAATTGAAGTAACTCCAGTTGAATTAACAGATGTCACTCAAATATCTAAAACATACGCCCAATACCCCGGTCATCAACTAGCAATAAAAAAAGATGGATCGGTCTGGGCTTGGGGCGGCAACGATTATGGACAGTTAGGTGATGGTACACTTGATGATAAGCTCATACCAGTTGAGGTGAATTTCCCTGGTGATGAACTTGTCCACAGTGTTACAGGTTCCGTATACGGTATTGAGGGTATGCCAGTGGAGTATGCTACCGTAACAGCTAGCACGTATAACCAATCTTGGACGGTGACTACGGATGTGTATGGGAAATACACACTATTACTTCCTTCAGAAATTTATACATTAAGCGTTTATGCAGATGGCTATGTAGATAATTCAAAATCAAATGTAAGTGTGACTTCAAGTGCGTATGATACATTTGATTTTAACTTGGTGGGGTATGGTGGATTTGTTAAATTAGTATTTAAAGATACTGATGGCAAAGCATTAATAAATCCAATGATATCTATAAAAAGAATGGATAATAGCACCGTCTACTCAGGAGTAATTTATGGGAAAGACGAATGGGTTTATCCTTTAGGTGTTGGGACATATAACGTTACAATTGGTGAAGTCACTCGTCTTGTTGATGTTGAACTAAATAAATTATACATTTTTGACCCAATGAACTCTAAAGCTGGAAGTGTAATAAAAGGTAAGGTGAGTGGAGTTGATGGCTATCCAGTGGAGCAAGCTACGGTAATTGCTAGTACGTACAATCAATTATGGACAGCTACGACCGATGTATATGGGGAATATACTCTCTCGGTTCCTTCCGGAAAATATACGTTGAATGCCTTTGCCAATGGGTATATTAAAAGTTCCAAATCAGATGTGAGTGTTACTTCTAGTGTTTATGAAACAGCTGATTTTAACCTGGTTGGCTACGGTGGATTTGTTAAATTCGTATTCAAAGATGCTGAGGGTAAACCCTTGTCAAATCCATATCTGTCCATAAGAAGAGCAGACAATACCTTTACCTACTCGGGAATCGTCTATGGAAAAGATGAGTGGATATATCCACTAAGTGTTGGAGAATATGATATCACGATTGGTGAAGTTACTCGACGCATTAATGTAAAGCTTAATGAACTATTAATACTTAATCCAGCTGACCCAAATTAAGCCGGTTACGGGGCGATACTCGGGTGACATCAAAACTGTGACTACACCCGTAGAAGCTTATGTGTCGTTATCTTCGGACAGGGGTTCGACTCCCCTCGCCTCCATTTGAGTAAGACAAGAAAGCCATCAGCCCGTGATTCTGGTTGGTGGCTTTTTATTATGGCTCTAGTAATTGAGTTGAAAGGTTTTACACAACTTGTAGCTTAAAGGTGTCTCTAAGTGTTCTGGCTGCTTTTCTTTTCGAAAAAGTATTGACACGGATAGAAAAGTATTATATCTTTATATCAAGATAAATAAATTAAAGATAAAAGTGATCATAAAATTTTGAATAGGGAGGTATATACATGATTACCATTTTAGAAAGAATTAATCAGCTTGCAAAAAAAGCGAAAGAAGTTGGGTTGACTGAAATTGAAAAAATGGAACAAACGGATCTTCGCAAAGAATACCTTCAAATCTTTCGGGGCTCTGTACAAAGCATTCTCTTGAATGCTACGATCTATGATCCGAATGGAGATGATGTTACTCCTGAAAAACTTAGAAAAGAACAGGCTCGAGTCGCTAAGCAATAGATTTAATTTTATTTAATATCTCTAATTTAATAATCTTAAAATAATATAATATGGAGAGTGATTCTTATGTTGGCAAGTGGATTGTTATTGATACGTTTGGTGGTTGGATTATTATTGGTGGGGCATGGAGCGCAGAAGCTTTTTGGGTGGTTTGGCGGCTATGGTCCAAAGGGTACGGGCGGTTGGATGGAATCGATTGGCATTAAGCCCGGAGTATTCATGGCAGTGGCTGCTGGGTTGATGGAATTGTTGGGAGGAGCTCTATTTGCTGTAGGATTGCTCACTCCACTGGCTGCATTGTTGATTACGGCGACTATGCTCGGAGCAATTTTCAAAGTACATGGCCAAAACGGGATCTGGGCAACGGCTAATGGCTATGAATATCCGCTAGTTCTTATTGCAGTTGTAATCGGTATTGCGTTGACAGGAGCAGGTTCATATTCCATTGATGCAATACTTAGATAAAACATGATGTTTAGGTCATTAAAAGTCATCAACAACAAAAAATAAAGGTTCCTACGATTAAAGGAGGGTTTCATATGTCACTTCAAACTACAGGTATCCATCATATTACTGCTTTTGCCGGTAATCCGCAGGAAAATGTCGACTTCTATGCCGGCGTCCTGGGACTTCGGTTAGTGAAGAAAACGATCAACTTCGATGCTCCTGAGGTTTACCACTTGTACTTTGGCAACGATGCAGGGAGTCCTGGAACGATCATTACCTTTTTTCCTGCACCAGGAACTCCCAAAGGGCGAATCGGAGGAGGCCAGGTGGGCATAACCTCGTATGTAGTACCCCCAGGTTCACTTGATTTTTGGCAGCATCGTTTGCAAAGCTTGGATATTCAAGTTACGAAAACGAGCCGTTTTTCTGAACAATATCTTCAATTCGAGGATAATGAGGGTTTACGTCTTGAGCTTGTTGAACGTGAAGAGGGAGCGAATAGTACTTGGTCTTACGGTGGCATTTCAGCCGATAAAGCAATTAAGGGGTTTGGAGGTGCCGTGCTATTTAGTGTCAATCCACAGAGAACGATGGATGCATTGGAGAGCATACTCGGATTTACGAAAATCGCTGAAGACGCCGAATATGCGCGTTATCAGTCCGTAGGAGAAATCGGCAACATCGTGGATGTCCCACTCGCCAAAATAGGTCTAGGCTTTGGTGGAGCAGGCACGGTACATCACATTGCATGGCGTGCAAAAGACTTCGAACAACATGAAGAATGGAGAAGCGCAGTCCAGCATTATGGCTATCAGCCGACTCCAATCATAGACCGCCAATATTTTAATGCGATATATTTCAGAGAAGCGGGCGGCATATTATTTGAAATTGCTACAGATCCACCGGGATTTGCTAACGATGAACCTACTGAATCTATGGGGCAGAAATTAATGCTGCCAGAGTGGTATGAACCGCAGCGGGCTCAAATCGAGGCGAATCTGCATCCTATTAAAGTGAGAACATTAACGGAAAAACAAAAGTAAGTAAAAGTTGCATACGACTCTTCCATAAGATAGCTTGCCGAGTTTGGCCTGCTCTCATATGGAGGAGTCTTTTTATTTCGGGAAAGATTCATGTGTCTCGGGACCTTCCAGCCTCTTGCTATTCCACCAGCTTTTCAGACTTCACCAGCATTTCTCGTAATACGTGAGCGACTCGACTTTTCCGGTTCGCTGCTTTCCTTTTTATCAAGTGTAATGACTTTTTGTATGCAAGAGTATGGCTTTGATCGTAGAACTGTTTGGCTGCAATGCGTAGTGTTCTTCTTAATAACAGTGCTGATGAGCGTGTTAACCTAGAGCGGAATCCCCTGCGCAATACCCGCAATGTATTTTTGTAGGTCTCGAAATCCTCGGATGGAGGGATAAGGGCAAATAAATTTAACGAGGAGTCATTGAAACCGTAGGTTTCATACATGATCCTCAGATTTTCCGTATTTAAGACGTTTCCTCTGAGATAGGTTGGATGTTCCTGATGATACCCGACCACCTCTTTGATGCAATAAAAAGGGATCTTCAAGCGATGCAGTCTATAGCCAAGGTCCCAGTCTTCGAGTCCATAGAGCACAAACCGTTCATTGAAACCTCCAATACGAATCAAGTGACTGCGTCTGATGGCTACACAACGAGTAACCAGCAGCATCCAGGGGGCTACGTCCGTTGAGGCAAATTGTTTCTGCGTATTCGGAGGAACCCTTGTGGGACTAACTACTTTAGACAGTGCACCCGTTTGGTGAAGGATATCTTCTGGGGTTATGATCGGAGTAATTTCGTTTGCTGCTTCATAGTCAGCATTCCATAAGTTGGACTGCGTAAGTATGTTGCGACATTGTTCTTTTTCTTCAGGAGAAAAGTCAGGGTAATAATGGGTAAAAGCATCGTCCCACGAGTGAGGAATGCCTGAAAGCACGGACTTGGGATATTTACGGTGATAACGGCTCACGATCCTAATAAATTCCGGTAATACTACAAAGTCAGCGTCGCAGAAGATGATGTATAGCCCTCTTGCACGGCGCAGTCCCAAATTTCGAACGGCAGATCGACCGCGTTGTTCCTGATGTGACACATAGATAAGAGGATAGGATGCTTTGAAGTCTTCGACCATTTCTCTCGTTCCGTCTGTAGAACCGTCATCAGCTACAATGACTTCGAATAGTTGCTTTGGATAGGTTTGTGTCTCAAATGAAGCGAGTGTAAGCAACAATTGCTGGACTCGATTATAGGTTGGAATGATGACGCTGTAGCGGATAGCCAATATGATCTCCCCCCCACCATTTTTATTAGTGAACGTATGAACAAGATAAATAATAACAATGTATTCAAGGATTTTAGCCTGGTCTAGTCAAACATCCCTCAAGGTTCGAAACAGGCTTGGTCTTATCGCGGAAGTTAAGGTGGGAGTTCTGTATTTTCTGCTAATTTGCAGGTACGTTCAGTGGTGTTATGTATGTATAATCATGGTATTATGCATAGAGATGTAAAGTAAAAGCGCGGGCGTTTCCTATCCGCTGAAAGCCCACTCAGCATACAGAAACAAACATGAGATGAAATGGGCAAGTTATGGTAAACTATATGGAGTTATAGAAGACCTGAAAGAGGAGTACTATATGACACAATTTGTCTATAAGCAAATTATTGACGATCTCAAGATGAAAATCTTTGCTGGAAAGTTTGCAGATATGAGATTGCCAGATGAACGTAGTCTTAGTGAGACTTACCAGGTTAGTCGTAGTTCAATTAAACGTGCTCTGACTAAAATGGAGAATGTCGGAATTATTTTTAAAAAACAAGGTTCCGGGACATTTATTAATCCATTATACATAAGAAATGAATCTATCTTTAACTACGAAGGCTCTAATCTAGGAGTCACTGATAATTTTCAAATGCATGGTAAAAAGCCAAAAATCAAAGTACTGAGTTTTGAGGTCATTCCGCCAACAGAAGAATTACAGCGCGATTTGTTCTTGGAGACTCATGATTTTGTATACAAAATTGTCCGCTTACGTTTGTTTGATGATGATCCTTTTATGATTGAAACAGGCTATATCCCTATTAAAATTGTTCAGAATTTAAATCAGACTATTATCGAGGGGTCCATTTTTAATTATTTGGAAGACTCGCGGAACTTGGCCGTCACCAAATCTTTTTTATCCATTTTTGCAGAACCGTCCCAAGAGAATGATCAAAAGCTGCTACATTTAAATGAAAATGAGCCTGTAGGTATTATGGAAGGTGTGTTCTTTTTAGATAACGGTACGCCATTTGAGTTTTCTCATATGCGATTTCATTACAAATATTTAAAATTTAATACCTTTGTATCGGTTCACTAATGATAAGACTGGAGAATTCTCCGGTCTTTTTTTTATAATTTTGAGAAAAGGATTGGAGCCTGCGATTGCAACGTTTATTACAAATTTTATTGGTTTATACTTCTATATATTTTAATGTAAGAGCTTTTTTACTGTCTTTTTAATTTATATTTCATAGTATGTTCAAAATTTCACAAAATTGGACCGTATCACTTGTGAAAAAGGTTGAATTTAATCGGCGCGGCGTTATGATGTACATGTAGATGAAATTTCCGGAAATAAATTACAAACAATACTACTTAGGGAGTGGACACCATGTCATTATCACCCGTGTTAGCAGATTATTCATCTAAAACATATTTAGAAAAACTTGATGCATATTGGCGTGCAACGAACTACATTTCGGTAGGTCAGCTTTATTTAAAAGATAATCCTTTGTTGAGAGAGCCTTTAAAAGATTCAGATGTGAAGGTTAAGCCTATTGGACACTGGGGCACAATTCCAGGACAAAACTTTATTTATGCACATCTAAATCGTGTTATTAATAAATATGATTTGAACATGCTTTACATTGAGGGCCCTGGTCACGGCGGTCAGGTTATGGTTTCAAATTCATATCTGGATGGAAGTTACACCGAAATCTATCCGCAAATTACGCAAGATATCCCAGGTATGAAGAAATTGTTCAAACAATTCTCTTTCCCTGGCGGTATTGCTTCACATGCTGCTCCTGAAACACCTGGATCTATCCATGAAGGTGGAGAATTAGGCTACTCCCTTTCTCATGGTGTAGGTGCCATTCTGGATAATCCTGATCTGATTTCGGCTGTTGTTATTGGTGATGGCGAAGCTGAAACGGGTCCACTAGCCGCTTCGTGGTTCTCTAACAGATTTATCAACCCGATCACGGATGGTGCAGTGCTGCCAATCTTGCACTTGAATGGCTTTAAGATTAGTAACCCAACGATTATGTCTCGTCAATCGAAAGAAGAATTGACCTCATACTTTAAAGGTTTGGGCTGGGAGCCATTCTTTGTTGAAGGTGAAAATCCGGATCACATGCATCCAGAAATGGCGAAAGTATTGGATACGGCCATCGAGAAAATTGAAGCTATTCAAAAGAATGCGCGTGAAAATGATGATCTTACTCGTCCAGCGTGGCCGATGATTGTATTCCGTTCACCTAAAGGCTGGACGGGTCCAAAGGAATGGGACAACGTGCCGAATACAAATTCATTCCGTGCCCATCAGGTTCCAATTCCGGTCGATCAAAAAAATATGCAGCACGCACCTGCTTTGTTAGAATGGTTGAATAGCTACAGACCAGAGGAATTGTTCGACGAAAACGGTCGTTTAAACTCTGAGCTTGCTGAAATTCTGCCTACAGGCGATAAACGTATGGGAATGAACCCTGTTGCGAATGCGGGTAACCTCATTAAAGACTTGAAGTTACCGGATTTCCGTAACTATGCGCTGGATAATTCCGTACCTGGTAAAGTGATTGCGCAAGATATGTCGGTTTTAGGGAAATACGTTAAAGATGTGGTTGTCTTAAATGAAGAAAATCGTAATTTCAGAATCTTCGGACCGGATGAAACAATGTCTAATCGCTTGGCTCCTGTTTTTGAAGTAACCAAACGCCAATGGATGGACCAAATTATTGAACCTAATGATGAATTTTTGTCGTCCTATGGCCGCGTAATTGACTCCCAATTATCCGAACACCAGGCTGAAGGATTGCTGGAAGGTTATGTGTTAACTGGTCGTCATGGTTTCTTTGCAAGTTACGAAGCTTTCCTGCGTGTGGTTGACTCAATGATCACCCAACACTTTAAGTGGCTGCGTAAAGCAACGGATCAAGGATGGCGTGCAGATATCCCATCATTGAATGTCGTAGCAACTTCAACGGTGTTCCAACAGGATCATAATGGGTATACACACCAAGATCCAGGTTTGTTAGGTCATTTGGCTGATAAAAAACCGGAATTTATTCGGGAGTATCTGCCAGCGGATGCCAATTCCTTGTTGGCTGTTTTCGACACTATTTTAAACGACCGTCAAAAGATCAATTTGATTGTTTCGTCCAAACACCCACGTCCACAATGGTTTAGTGCTGATGAAGCGAAAGAATTGGTGGATAAAGGGTTGAAGATCATTGACTGGGCAAGTACAGATCAAGGTGGAGAACCTGACCTTGTCATTGCTTCTGCTGGCACAGAACCAACGATTGAAAGTTTAGCTGCAATTTCTATTTTGCATGAAAAACTGCCTGAATTGAAGATTCGGTACATCAACGTGGTAGATTTGCTGAAACTGAGAAGTCAAAAACTAGACCCGCGTGGATTATCTGACGCCGAGTTTGATCACTTTTTCACAAAGGATAAACCAGTAGTTTTCGCTTTCCATGGTTACGTAGGTCTGATCAAAGATCTGTTCTTTGATCGTCACAATCATAATTTACGTGTACATGGTTACCGTGAGAACGGCGATATTACGACACCATTTGATATGCGTGTATTGAATCAAATGGATCGTTTTGACTTAGTGAAGGAAGCTGTTCTCAACTTACCTGACGCTGGGAAGTACACCAACATTGTGGATGAAATGGATGCTACGGTTAAGAAACATCATCAATTCATTCGCGAAGAGGGCATTGACTTGCCAGAGGTAGAGAACTGGGTATGGAAAGGCTTGAAATAAAAATTAAGACGCTTCAACTTTGTGTTGGACAACCAAGCAATTCAGCATGAAGTGGAATATATGATTTGGTAGCGGTATACGAGTGCCTGACTCCTTGAATTCAAGTATGATTTCAACGGGGATCAGGCACTTTTTGATGTAGCATACAGAGAATTTAATAGGAAAGTCACGAACTGGTGGGTAATAAGTATAGGAGGAACCGAGTCATTTGCTGTATTTTTCTGAGCATTAAAGGTGTTGCGGTATAAGAGAATAGTAAAGGAGGCTGTTAATATGAACGATCCAATTCCGGAGAAGGTATTGAATGATGGCACTAAGGTGCCCGTCATTGGATTTGGGACTGCTGGATTGAAGGGTGCAGATGGAGTCAAGGCAATTACCAGCGCGATTGATGCAGGTTACCGTCTGATCGACACAGCGTTCAACTATGAAAATGAGGGTGCTGTCGGGAAAGCGGTCCAGCAGAGCTCTGTGTCCAGAGAAGAATTGTTGATTTGCTCCAAACTACCAGGTCGCCGACATGCTTACCAAGAAGCCATTGTAACGATCGAAGAGTCATTATATAGAGGAGGTCTGGACTATTATGATCTGTACCTAATCCATTGGCCGAATCCCCAAATTGATCGATATGTTGAAGCCTGGCAGGCGTTAATTGAGGCGAAGAAAAGGGGCTATATCCGTTCCATTGGGGTGTGCAATTTCTTGCCCGAGCATAATGAACGTTTAATTCGGGAAACAGGTGTCACGCCGAGCTTAAATCAAGTTGAATTGCACCCATTATTTAATCAGGAACATCAGCGTGCAAAAGATGCTGAACAGGGCATCGTGACGGAATCGTGGAGCCCCTTGGGTCGTGGTCACAGTATGCTGGAGAATGAAGAGATTGGGAAAATTGCTGCTGCTCATGGTAAAACGAATACACAAGCGATTTTACGTTGGCATATCCAACTTGGAGCAATCCCGATCCCGAAGGCCTCTTCTTTGAAACACCAAACGGAGAATTTGGATATTTTTGATTTTGAGTTGTCTCCAGAGGAAATGAACATGATTTCGGCATTTAGCAGTGAGGATGGACGGATCTGGGGGCAGGACCCCAAGTCCTATGAAGAACTATAATCAGGAATAATAAAATAAAGGGGTTCAAAAATCTGTAGCGGGTTTTTGGACCCTTTGCTTTTATCATAAAACGAACACACATCCGAAAGTGATCAGTGGGTCAGTATATAGAGCTATAATGAACATTTTTTACTGGATTTGATGTATGATATGGTGGAATGTAGTCCTTTCGAAGGAGGTCATCATGGGAATTTTGTCGAGGTTTAGGGATATTATGAAAATGAATGTTAACGCCTTAATGGATAAGGTGGGAGATCCGGAGAAAACCATTAACGATTATATGCGGAATTTGAACAGTGATCTAGGCAAGGTGAAAGCGGAGACGGTATCAGTATTGGCTGATGAGAGAAGGGCGAAAAGAGCACTGGATGAATGCAAAGCCGGGATCAAAAAGCTCCAGCATTATGCCAGTAAGTCTGTGGAAGCTGGTAATGAAGAGGAAGCTCGAAAGTTTCTGGAGAGAAAAGGTTTGCAAGCGGAGAAATTGGAACAATTACAAACGTCCTATGATGTAGCTTCGACAAACGCCGTAAATATGAAGATAATGCAGGAGAAGTTGGTGTCCGATATGGGGCAACTAGAAGCGCGGCACGCTGAACTTAAAGGGAAGATGGCGGTTGCCAAAGCACAGCAAACCTTGAATTCTATCGGCAACGGGAATTCTGCTTTTGAGGTTATGGAAGAGCAGGTGAACAGAGCGTATGATGAAGCGATGGCTATAGCCGAGCTTCGGGCAGGAACGAAGGACGACCTGGATGCCTTATTTGCACAATACGAGAAGAGTACGAATACAGAAGATGAATTGGCTGCAATCAAAGAAAAAATCAACCCTAAGGAATCATAACAGTATCTACATGAAGAGGTGAGCAGATGCCGGTTATCGAATACAAATGCCCCAACTGCGGCAGCGGTATGGTCTTTGACAGTGAGACAGGGAGGTTATCCTGTCATAGTTGCGGAAGAGAGGACAATATCGAATCTATTCCTGATCCTCTGATAAATCGTATTTTTTCAGAAGATGAGGCTCATGAGTATCATTGTAATAACTGCGGAGCGGTGATTATGACCGAAGTGGAGACGAGTGCAACGGTGTGCAGCTTTTGTGGTTCTGCCGTGGTTCTCGGGGATCGACTGACTGGGAAGCTGGCTCCAGCGCAGGTTATTCCTTTTTCAATCAGTAAGGAAGAAGCCATAGCTGCTTTCAAAAAATGGTGCAAGAATGGCCGTCTGACGCCGAATCGGTTCATGATAGCAGACCGAATCAAGGGAATAACCGGGATGTATGTGCCTTTCTGGTTATATGAATTACATAATAAAATTGAGGTTCAAGGTGAAGGTACCCAAGTGCGAACCTATACGAGTGGAGACTACGAATATACGGAAACGAAGCATTTTGATGTATATCGGAAAATCCGTTTGAATTATGTAAAGGTTCCGATTGATGCTGCGGAGAAAATGAACGACGAGCTGATGGATAAATTGGAGCCATTTCCATACGATCAGCTAAAACCCTTTAAAATGCCATATCTAGCAGGTTATATTGCAGAGAAATACAGTTATAACGAAGAAGAGCTTTTCCCGCGAGTGAAAGAAAAAGTGAAGGAATATATTGATGCTTATATTCATTCTACGGTGTCAGAGTATACGGCCGTGAGTTATACGGAAAAGCAAATTGATACTACATTAAAACAAGCGGATTATGTCCTGCTCCCCGTGTGGGTCATACACTATGACTATAATCAATTGGAGCATACATTTGCTATGAACGGACAGACGGGCAAGGTAGTCGGTAAGCCTCCGATTAGCAAGTTCAAAGTGACGGCTTGGTTTGTAGGCATTTTCGGCATGACTCTCTTCTCATTAAGGTTAATCACTTGGTTGATGATGGGAGGGGAATTCTATTGAAAAAGCATAGAGCCATTGTAGCCGTCTTGTTGTTCTTTGCTGTTTTTCTGGCGGTTCCTATGGAAATGAAGGGCGAACCAGCTACGACAGAAATGAAGCCATTGATTTATGATGAAGCGGGTTTGCTTAATCAAGAAGAGTATAATGTGTTGAACACGATGGCTAATCAATACGGAGCGGAAAGAGAAACGGACATTATTATTTATACTACCCTCAATCCCGACAATATGGATGTTATGAAAATGACGCAGGATTTTTATGATGACCATGGTCCGGGGTATGACAGATCTCATGGGAACGCGGTTATTTTAACGATGGATATGAGAAATAGAGAGGTGTACTTGGCCGGATTTTATAAGGCAGAGCGGTATCTGGATGATGACAGGCTTACTAAAATACGCCATGAGATTAGCCCGGATCTGACGAACGGCAACTATGGGCTGGCATTTCAAAAGTATATTCTAAGCGCGCACAAATATTTGGCCATCCGTCCAGGGGTGAATCCAGACAGTATATTTTTTAAAGGATGGCTTCATTTGGCGATGGCGCTGGGATTGGCAGCGTTGATCGTGGGCAAGATGGTTTCCAATTCTGGCGGTCGGGTTACGGTAAATCGGCAGACCTACGAGGATGCGAACGCTTCAGGAGTTCTGGAGCATCGAGATCAGTATCTTCACACAACGACAACAAAACGGAAGATTGAAAAGAGCAGCAGTAGCAGCAGCTCAGGCGGTGGTGGCGGAACTACCAGCGGCGGTCATTCGCATAGTGGCAGCAGAGGATCATTTTAACTGAGGATTTTGTGGAAATCCAATAAGCGACTTTCAATGAATAATATATAGATCGAAATGGTCTAGTTCATCTATATATTGCACTTTGGAGCGACTGGAATCGAATTTTGCAAAATCCTGAACGGAAAGGATGGATACAGTATGGGGTTCTTCAGAAATCAATTTGCAAATGTTGTAGAGTGGGAAGAATTTAGAGATGATATGATTTTCTGGAAGTGGAGTAATCGTGAAATTAAAAAAGGAAGTAAGTTAATTATCCGCTCCGGTCAAGATGCGATTTTTGTAAATAACGGCAAAATAGAGGGTATTTTTGAGAATGAAGGGTCATATAACATGGACTCTGACATTATTCCATTTCTATCCACCTTAAAAGGGTTTAAATTTGGTTTTAACAGTGGTATGAGGGTAGAGGTCTTATTCGTTAATACGAAGGAGTTTACTGTCAAATGGGGGACGCAGAATCCGGTGCTGATCCCGACTCCCCAGCTGCCAGGCGGTATGCCGATCCGTGCCAATGGCACATTTAATTTTAAAGTGAACGATTATGTTACGCTCATCGATAAGATTGCCGGAGTGAAGGACAGTTATCTCGTTGAGGATGTGAAAATACGGATTACTTCGGTGTTGGATCAGTTATTGATGAAGTGGATCAGCAGAGAAGGAAAGGACATGTTCAATCTGCAGGCGAATGCTTCTGACATTTCAAAAGGTATTCAAGAAGATCTGGATATGCAAGTGATGGACAACGGTATGACGATTACTGGCTTTCATGTGATGAGCTTCAATTATCCTCAAGAAATCCAAGATATGATTACGAAGACAGCCTCTCATGAAATGATCGGTAATCTGCAAAAGTACCAACAAGTGACGATGACGGACGGGATTGCATCGGGTAATGTAAAAGGCGGCGGTGCAGCTTCGGATATGGCGAGTATGATGATGGGGATGAATATAGCAAATGAAATGATGAAAAATTTGAACCCGAACCCAAAGCCTTCGGCTGAGACTCAGCCTACACCTGCTGGTCCCCCTTCATCTGGAGACGGGAATAAGCCCAATTTTTGTCCGAATTGCGGTACAAAAAACGAAGGAGCTAACTTCTGTCCGAATTGTGGACAAAAACTGAACGGATAACATAGCTACGGTCAAGCTTCTTTATAAGCATAAGGGCAGTTATCGCAGAGTATCTTCTGTGATGGCTGCCTTTTTATGTAGCTCGTTTAAGGAATTTCTTCATAAATCCGATTTATTGGATTGAAAAGGGTACTCAGGATAAGGTACTATAGCTGTATGGTATGTATTTATATTAACTAATTAGTTATTACATTAATAAACTATAGGTATAGGAGCAACGAAGATGACCAAATTCCAAGATCAAATCATTGCGCGTTACAAGTTTGATGATGCAGAGAACGTCGGCAAAGATAGCTCAGGGCAAGGTAACGATGGGGTTGCTTCAGGCACAGTAACACCCACAATTTCCCATGCTACCGGTAGAGCGGCATTGACGCTTGAGGGAGGCCCCAACGGTACCTCGTATATCCAGCTTCCTTCCGATCTATTCAAAGATGTAAGCGATAACACCGGTGTGACAGTTACTGCTTGGGTCAACTTCGGCAGATTCACAGATATGTGGGAACGTGTTTTTGACTTTGGTAAAGCCCATACAGGACCCTATATGTTCATGACACGGAACCTGCGCGGAACTCTTTTCAATGAGGTAGATTTGTCCGTAGACCCGGGAAGAGGCTTTGTCAGGGATGAGTGGATGCATATAGCTCTGTCCGTAATCGGTACAGAAGGCGGCACATTAAGCAGTGCGGGTCCGGTGGTATATGTCAATGGTGAGGTGGTAGCGGACGGTTCCATCAGTCAAACTTCCAGCGGTAACTATGCCAAGCTGCGTAAATGGTTCGAAACGTTTACAGACTCGTCCAACTACAGCAACAATTTTATTGGTCGCTCTCAGCATGCGGCGGATGTAGACTTTGCCGGCTCCGTTTCAGACTTTCGAATTTATAAAGCAGGCTTGTCGGCAGATGAAGTCATTGAGGTCATGTGCGATTCGTTGACAGATGAAGAGATCGTGAAGCTTGCCAGAGATAAATATTTGTCCTTTCCGACGACGATTGTGACCAAGGACTTATCTCTGCCAACCGTTCTGATGGGTGGAAGAGTAGAAGTGACCTGGAAATCCAGCCAACCTGGTATACTCTCTGACAATGGTCAGGTGCAGGCGATTACCTCCGCACAAGGGGTTACCGTCACAGCTTTATTGACGAAGGGCCTAAGCCAGATTGAAGAAAGCTTTGAAGTATCCGTTCTTCCTGAACAGCTGCCTCCGTACACGCTGACCATTCATGGAAATAAGGAAGTGCTGGATGTCAGCGAAGTGATGTACGGCTTGTTCTATGAAGATATCAATAACGCAGCAGATGGCGGGATATATGCGGAACTCGTTCAGAATCGCTCTTTTGAATCTTTCGAGTTTGATACGTATTCCCATGCTTCCGGTGAATGCGGCTGCTCTACAGGACGGAACCGCAACCCGTTGTTCGCCTGGTCTGGTGATACGGACAAGATGACTCCACAACATAGCGGTGGATTAAATGAGTTCTTAGGTGCAAAAGACAAAGAAGTGAACTCCTATTATGTGACGGTAGCGGATGGTGCAACGATTCGGAACAAGGGCTTTTCGGATTCTAATCAGAATTGTGCCATGTCCATCCAAAAGGGTGATAAATATGAGTTTACCATCTGGGCGAAGGCCGATTCAGCGGGCACAATCACATTGCAACTGCAAGACTCGAATGAAAAGGCCATTAGTGATTCAATTACGATACAGGTGGAAGGCGGCAACACGTGGAAGAAGTACGGCATCGATTCCAGGCTTGTGCTGATAGGCTCAGCTACGGTTCTTGGACAGCTGGCGCTTACATTTGAAGGGGACATTTCGGTTGATATGGTCTCCTTATTCCCACAAGATGTATGGGGTGCAGGAGAGGAAGAGCAATCTTCATCGGCACACGCCAACTATCAGGGTAATCCTAACTACCGATTGAGAAAAGATCTGGTGAACGCGCTGGTCGGCATGCATCCGAAGTTTTTGCGTTTTCCGGGTGGTTGCATTTCCGAGGGTTCGTTTATATGGGAAAACGTATACGATTGGAAGGAATCGATTGGGGATATCGAGCTGCGCAAGGAAAACTTTAATGTATGGGGCTATATGATGACCATGGGACTTGGTTATATGGAATATTTCCAGTTGGCAGAAGACCTGAATGCAGCTCCGCTTCCGGTTATGGCCTGCGGCGTGCTCTGCCAAGCCCGCTCGGATTATGCTCATCCCGCTGGAGGCGCATTAAGAGAATACTATATTAAGAACTTTACGGATCTGATCGACTTTGCGATTAGTGTGGATTTTGAACATAATGAATGGGCTGCTATGCGTAAAAAAATGGGCCATGAAGCTCCATTCGATCTGCGTTATTTGGGTGTGGGTAACGAGAACTGGGGCACAGAGTTCTTTGCCAACTTTGAAGTGTTCAAAACGTCGATTGATGAATATATGGAGAAAAACTATCCGGGTCATGAGCTGCATATCATCTCCACAGTTGGCGCTCAAGCAGACGACGATGCATATCAGCAGGGCTGGAAGTTCTTAAGCGGTAATATGACCGGTTCGGCTAAGGTTGCTTTTGCAGATGGTAACCAGGTGACGGAAGAAACGGTAACCTGGTATGAGAAGCAAAAGGACTATATGGACACCATTGCAGACGAGCACTACTATCGTTCTAACGAATATCTGCTGAATAACGCGGACCGCTATAACTACTACTACAGAGCTTACAACGGGGACGGCAGTATTAACTGGAACGCGACATCAAAGGTTTTTGTCGGGGAGTACGCCTCAACGGATAAAAATACATTGGCAGGCGCTGTAGCAGAGGCTGCGGTGATGACGGGCTTCGAAAATAATGCCGATGTCGTTCGGTTGGCTGCCTATGCGCCGTTGTTTAACAAAGTCCTGACAGATGGAACCTACAGATGGACGCCAGACTGCATCTGGTTCGATGACGAAACGGTGTGGTTTACGCCGAACTACTATGTACAGCAAATGTATGCTAAATATTTGGGCAATAAAGTATTGAGCACTTCTTTCTCTACTTACAAACATGGCAAGCCAACGGATCTCATTCCTCAGGGTGGAATTGAAATCGCGACAGGCAATGCCGACGTTATGATTAAGCGTGTCACCGTTACCTCTAACCAGGACGGCAGTGTGCTGCTGGATCAAGATTTCGCCCAGGAATTAAATTCGGCCTGGCAGGTCATTCCTGGTTCCGTGGGCTACACAGTGGAGGAAGGCAAGGGGCTTGTGCTCAAAGCTCAGGATAGCGGTCTGAATGGTCTGTACATCTTGAACGACAGCTGGAGCAATTACAAGGTAGAGGTGATCGCCTCCCGCATTTCCGGCACGGACGGTTTTTATGTGGGTGCGGGTCTCACGGATATTTCTGCGGAGAAAAAGGACGTTGTCGAATACGCGATCGGCTATGGCGGCAAGGCTACCGGCGTGAAGGTTTACAAGCAAGGCATAGAAGGCTACACATTGGGTGACTACTCTTCCAGTACAGCCGCAGGTAACTTGAGAGCGGCCAGCTATGAAGAGTTGGCCGACAACACGGACTACACCATAACAGTGAACTATGGCGGTGAAACAGGCAGCAACCTGATTTGCTCATATACCGACGGCGTGACAAACAGTAAAGTGCTGGATTATAAGCTGGAGGCTTACAACAGAGACGTGTTCAACTCGGTAACCCAAGATGCTGAGCATGTATATGTGAAGCTGGTGAATGCCGACAGCGTGGATAAGGTAACACAGCTGAATCTACAAGATTTGAGTGTTGAGTCCAACGCTAAGCTGATTACACTAACCGGCGATTCCTCGCTTGTTCATGTACCTAACGTGAACAAGAAGAATGATGAGAAGATAGTGCCTACCGAACAGCAGATCACGCTTCATACGGATTCTGTCCTCTTAGACTTACCAGCCAACTCGGTAAATGTGCTGGTGCTGGATCTTAAACCTTTTTCCGCTTAAAAACAAAAAGGGGTGTCCCAAGCAGCCGTTTTATGGCTTTTAGGACACCCCTTTTTTCTATGAATAGAGTCGGAATGTTGAGTCAATTTCCCCTGGCAGGCATTACTGCGTGCTTCTGTTTACCAATTCACGCGGGTTGATGCCATCGTCTATCGTTAGCGGGGTAGGGGCTCCCGTAGCGATTCGCTCCCAAGGCACCATTTTAAAGTTCTGATTTAACTTTTTGCCGTTTTGAAGATTTTCGTCATCTTGTGCAACGAAGATACCATGAGGGAAATTCCTACCTAATCCGTAGCCAAGAACATCAATACCATCTGTGACAGATGTACCATCAACGGTAGGGCTTGCGCTGATCGTGAAGTTGCTTATATATGCATTGTCGCCTTGTCGTTCATAGATCGCATAGCTACTGTTTCCTTGGCTGGAGGCCATAAGATATCCTTTGCCATCTTTACCGTAATACAATGTAAGTCCCTCTATGTCATCGTGAAGTCTGCGCCCATCTGCAATATCCACACGTCGCAGCGGCTCGGTTGAACCGTCTGGCTCGGCACTATACTTCCAAATAGCGTAATCCTCTTCAGCGATGTAGATCGTGCCATATTCATCATCAGCAACCATGCCTTCGGATTGCGTATTCAGCTTGAACTGGCGGACAAGCTTACCTGCAATTTTGCCGCTTCCGTCGTCAGTCAGCTCATATTGTTCAAATTCACCCTCTTTGCCCAAAACGAGCGCGTAAAATTTATCTGTCTTGAGGCTATGGTATAGGCTGAATCCGTATACTTCTTTCATAGATGCTTTAATAGGTTTGCCAACCACGTTGGTCAGCTTTCCTGATGCACCGTCAATGGCAAAGATATCGATCGTGTTGTTGGTTCGATTGGTCGCCCCTGCGATATCTATTTTTTTTCCACCCAAGGTGAAACCGTAACGAAGATCCACGTTATTCATTTTTCCAACCTTCATGTTTTGCAGTTGCTTGCCTTCCAGATCATAGACTAAAATCCCGCCGCCTTTATTGGTTGCTAAAATTCTACTTTTCTCTGGATCGGCCGGGTTGAGCCAGATTGCAGGGTCGTCGGCTGCGTCTTCTCCATCCTCCACAGCTTCTGTTTCAGCAGAAGGGATCACTTTATAGGTGGGGACTGCGTCCTTAGGATCTGCATATTTGCTGTTCTCTGCTTCAAGCGCTGTAAGAAGTTTTGTAGGAAGATATACAGTTCCATTCATCATCTTAATTTCCTGGTCCGCTTTTCCGGTTAGTCCAGCTAGACGATATTCCTTCTCACCCACTGTAAAGGTTCCGACAATGCCATTTTTCAGTTTGACCAAAACAGACTGGTCATCACTATCCCATGTAATGGTCGCCCCCATTTTATCTGCCTGTGTTCGTAGTGGTGCATACCCGGACGGCTGAATGTTTGCCGCATGGGTCAGTTCTGGTGATATCAGAACCCCTGTTAACATGGCTAATAATGCGAGTTTAGTTGACTTCATATGTATGCCCCTTTGCTGAAGTGAAAATGATATAACCGACTCAGTATAAAGCGAGAATATCAAAAGGATACAATGAAAATGTAAAGAGAGTGTAAAGGAGGTGTAAGCATTCAATGAACTGGTTTCCAGTATTGTTGTCTATAATTCTTTGGAGACATTCCGAATTTTTCTTTAAAGCATTTGGAGAAATAGCTTGCTTGGGAGAATCCCGTTTCCTCCGTAATTTGTTGGACAGACCAGTCAGTTTGCAGCAAAAGACTGCGTCCTTGATCCAGGCGATAATCCATTAAATACTCAAGCGGTGTGCGCTGGAAGGCGACTTTCATACATCTAGCAAGATAATTCTGATGTACGTGAAAATGGGCTTCCAAATCCTTATTGGTGATCGTATTCTTGTAATTCTGTTTTAGGTATATTTCGATCTGTTCCGCCAACTTAGAGGAGCTGTCTTTATTATTCTGATCATACTCCAAACTCTGGAAAACATTCACAAACGTCTGTTGGGCCTCCCATAGTGCCAGTTTTCTAGGTTTTAAAGTAGAGGCTAGTAAATAGTCTAATTTCGAAAATAGCTCATGTGGATTCACCACTTTTTGAATTTTAGGCAAATGAATGGTCGTATGTTCTGAATGAAAATGCAGCTCGGGAATGGGAGTGCTGGGTATAATAGGATTGGACGAGGATTGTGCGCACCACATGCTATTGGTTTGAAAATGGAACCAGTAAAAGGAGGTTTGTTCTGTACATGCCTCAATGGGAAAATGATGTTTATCCGGTTCAAGAATGAGAGCGTAATTTTCAGTTACCTTCCACACTTCGTCCTCTTCGCCAATGTGCAGCAACCCTTCTTTAATGATTATTACGTCAAAATAACCCAGATTATACCTATTTGGATGCCAATCTCCTTTTTGATATGTAGTAAAATTCCCCTCAATGAAATAAGGCAGCGGAGGGACAAGGAATGATAGAAAGTCTGTTTTGCTCATGGAAGCCAGCTCCTTTGTGTGTGAAATCGTATAAGTTTTAGTTAAAGATCGCGATTTTTTTTATAAATTCAGGTTGATAAAATAAGGACTGTAGCAAGGGGAACTCAGGTTAGCTTGTACGATATTATCAATACTTTATCCTTATTTTTCAAAAAATGAAAGCGTTCTATTTACAGGAAGGGATGTTTATCCAATGAAAACGGCAAAGCCAGTTAAGCATGTCATCGTTGACGATTTATTTTGGAAAAAGTATAAGCAGGTTGTGGCGGAAGAGGTTATTCCTTATCAGTGGAAAGCATTAAATGATGAATTACCAGATACAGAACCCAGTCATGCGATTGAAAACTTTAGGATTGCAGCCGGGGAATCCAGTGGGGAGTATTATGGAACTGTTTTTCAGGACAGTGATCTTGCCAAGTGGCTGGAGACGGTTGCCTTTAGCTTAAGGGATCATCCGAATCCTGCGCTTGAAGAGCGGGCTGATGAAGTGATTGAATTGTTGGGCAGAGCTCAAGCTGAGGATGGGTATCTGAATACGTACTATCTGCTTAAGGAACCCAATAATCGCTGGACGAACCTAAGAGACAATCATGAGCTGTATTGTGCAGGGCATTTTATAGAAGCGGCTGTTGCTTATTATGAAACGACGGGCAAAACGAAGTTTCTTCACATTATGGAGAAATACGTAGACCTGATTCAGCAGGTTTTTGGTACGGAAGAAGGGAAACGGAAAGGCTACCCGGGACATGAAGAAATTGAGTTGGCCTTGATCAAATTATACGACGTAACTGCAAAGGATCAATATCTCAAATTAGCGCAATATTTTATTGAACAGCGGGGACAGCATCCTATTTACTTTGCAGAGGAACAAGAACAGAGAAAACATATTCAAACAGAGCCCACCTGGAATGATGAGAACAACATTAATTTTGGTTTAGGCTTCGAATACCAGCAAGCACACCAACCTGTGCGGGAACAAAAAGAGGCAGTCGGCCATGCAGTAAGAGCGGTGTACCTGTATATTGCGATGGCGGACTTGGCCGCGAAAACAGGGGATGCTTCCCTGTTACAAGCCTGTGAAACGCTGTGGGATGATGTCACGAATCACAAAATGTACATCACCGCAGGGATCGGTTCTACTGTAAACGCGGAAGCGTTCACTTGCCATCACGATCTTCCTAATGACAGCATGTACTGTGAGACTTGCGCCTCTGTAGGGCTGGCCTTTTGGGCCAATCGTATGTTGCGCTTAGCGCCGAACCGGAAATATGCCGATGTGCTGGAGCGTGCGCTATACAACGGGACGATTAGTGGGATGGACCTGGACGGGAAACGATTTTTCTACGTGAATCCGTTGGAGGTTAATCCCTTTCAAAAATCCAGAAAAGATCAAGAGCATGTAAAAACAGAACGGCAAAAATGGTTTTTCTGCGCCTGCTGTCCGCCCAATTTGGCACGAATGATTGCATCGGTTGAGGACAATATGTACACCCAAACGGACGATACGTTGTATACGCATCTGTACATTGCCAGCAAGGTGAACATGACTTTATCTGGTCATGAGGTTGAAATTACACAAACTCATCATTATCCATGGGATGCGGATCTAACCTTTTCGATCCATGTAACAGAGCCAACTCCCTTTAAATGGGCACTGCGAATTCCAGGGTGGTGCAAGCAGGCAGAGGTAAAGGTGAATGGGGAAACCATATCATTAGATCGTCTGGAAAAAGGCTATATCGAGATTCAGCGTACTTGGAAGGACGGAGATGTGGTAACTCTGCATTTGGCTATGCCAGTTGAGCGCATTCGGAGCAATCCGCTGGTCTCCATGAACCAGCAGCAAATTGCTCTCCAACGCGGACCAGTCGTGTTTTGCCTGGAAGAAGTGGATAATGGAGCGAATTTGGCAGGATTAAGATTGACGAAGGATAGTCTTATTACGGAAGAGTTCAGCGGAAACCTGCTGGGTGGCATTGTAAAGCTGACCATAGAGGGACACCGGGTAAAAAATTCGAATGCATTATACAGCTCGGAGCCCCCTGAATTTGTTCCTCAACAAATTACCGCCATTCCTTACTACGCCTGGTGCAATCGGGCTAAAGGGGAAATGCGTGTATGGGTTTATGAATCATAATTCATTCGCATGGGGAGAGGAAAGATCATGAGTACGAGAATTGTGAGTACAGAACCACCGGAAAAGGCAACCAGTACCGTTCCTTTTCATCGTAAAATCAGCTATTCATTAACGGATACGGCCGGCAATCTGTTGTACTGTGTCATTTCCAGTTATCTATTATATTTTTATACAGATGTATTCGGTCTTTCTATCGGGATTGCCGGGACATTACTATTTATCACCCGTTTTATTGATGCTATTGATGCCCCGATTTGGGGCATCCTGATTGATCGAACGAAGTCAAAATACGGCCAGAGCAGACCCTATTTTCTATGGTTAGCAATCCCGTTCGCTGTGTTCATGGTCCTTACGTTTACGACGCCCAATTGGAGTGAGTCGGGCAAAATTGCATATGCCGCCATTACGTATATCATAGCCGGCATCCTGTACACAGGAATTAGTACGCCGATTACGTCTATTCTGCCTAACCTGAGCACCAATTCTAATGAACGCGTCGTCTTGAACTCCTTCCGCATGGTAGGGGGGAATGTGGGCTTCTTCATCGCCACGACGTTTACGTTACCTTTGGTTGCTTTCTTTGGACAGGGGAATGATCAAAAAGGATTTTCCTTAACGCTTGTTTTATTTGGAATCATGGCGATTATTATGTTTTTCATAGCGTTTGCCGATTTGCGAGAAAATGCAGCAGTGAAAACGAAGTCCGTTCCCATTGCCAAAAGCTTCACAGCGATCAAACGAAACTGGCCCTGGATGCTCGTTGTAGCTGCCAACTTGTGTTACTGGATCGGTTTGAATATTCGTTCAGCAACGCTCATCTTTTATCTGCAATACAATCTGGACAGTAAGGACTTAGTACCTTTAATCAATGGACTGACCTCCTTACAGTTGATCTCGATGGTTCTGATTCCGTTTTTTGCCAGAAAATTAAGTAAAAATGCGATTATGATTATCGGATTGATATTAGCTGCGCTGGGTCAAGTCGTGATTTTAATGGGAAGTACAGACTTAACTCTCATTATTATCGGCTGGATTATTGGTGCGTTAGGATCAGGCTTTGCATGTTCTATGCCGTTTGCGATGTTGTCAGATACAGTCGATTATGGGGAATGGAAAAATGGTATTCGGGCAAGTGGCTTCCTGACCTCTATTGGAAGCGCATTCTGTATTAAAGCGGGTAGCGGAATTGGCGGATTATTGCCAGCATGGATTATGGGCAGCACCGGTTACATCGCTGGGCAAGTTCAAACCCCTACGGCGTTGTCTGGCATTCAGTTCAGCTTTATCTGGCTGCCATTTATCATCTTCTTGATCGGGATCATTCCTATGTTTTTTTATAAAAAATTCGAAAAGAATGAAGCTTCTATTCAACAAGATTTGATTGCGAGAAGATCATAGACATTCTTTTAACAAGGTTTTAATGACATATTAAGGCATTATAATACTGCTGCAAAACCTGTTCACTGAGCTGAGCAGGTTTTTCTGTTATTTTCTATTCAAATGTGAGCAAGACCATTGACAGGATTTTCTTTTGGAGCAATACTTCTATGTAGAGAAAAGTGTACAGAATCAAGAACTAGACACATCTAGCCTTGCAACTTTATACATTTTTTCGCCATGAAGGCTCTTCTGTTGAAGGGTTTTTTTCAATTTGAGAAAAAGAATGTGATGATATGAGTCAACTGAGTGTAAGGATGAGAACACATGGCTTTCTGAATAAGCATTTTTCAGGAGAGTCTATTGATTATCGACAGATGATTGCGCTGTTTATCCCGCTGCTGATTGATCAGGCTTTTATCGTGGGTCTTAATTTGGTGAACACGGCCATGATTAGCTCGTCGGGGATGGCGGCAGTCAGTGCCGTAAATATGATTGATTCTTTGAATATTTTTCTGATTAATGTGTTTGTCGCAGTGTCTACCGGGGGAACGGTTGTCGTGGCACAGTATAAGGGGAGCGGTAACGACCTCATGGTTTCTAAAGCCGCATCCGGTACCATTTCCTCCGTTTCCTTGCTGGCCTTATGTATCAGTTTGTTTATGATCGTGTTGTACAATCCGATTTTGAGTGTTCTGTTTGGTTCCGCCTCGCCTGATGTATTAGCTAACGGTAAGGTATATCTACTGGGAAGTTGTATGTCTTTTGTGGGGATTGCAATCGTTGAGGCGGTGTGTGGAGCGCTGAGGGGGATCGGGAAGACGAGGGCATCGCTGGCTCTTTCTCTCATCATGAACCTCTCGTACGTGCTCCTCAATGTGGTATTCATTAATGTATTGGATATGGGTGTGCTGGGCATGACGATTGCCGTCAATGTGTCCAGATATGCAGGAGCAGTGTGCGCGCTGATCTATTTGGTCAGGGTAGATGATGACTTGCGTGTTCAGCTTAGAGATATGCTTTACTTTAATCTGGCCATGCTTAAAAAGATTTTGTTTATCGGGCTTCCCTTTGCAGCGGAGCAGATGTTTTTTAATGGGGGGAAAATTTTAACCCAAATTTTCATTGTGAGTCTGGGAACCAATGCGTTGGCGACGAATGCCATTTGCTCATCCCTAGCTAACGTGTTCCAAATCCCTGCGAATGCTTTGGCTCTTACGATTGTAACCGTGGTCGGTCAATGCATGGGACGTCGAAATGTCGAGGATGCACGCAAGTTTACCAAATCGTTTATTTGGCTGTCGTCTTGTTCGTTTATTGTAATGGGATTAATCCTGATGCCTTTGTTTGAGCCGATGGTGGGGCTGTTTCATCCGCCTGCCGAAATCGTAGATGACATATTTGTTGTCATACTGATTAATACGTTGGCCCAGATTCCGCTCTGGTCCATTGCCTTTATCACACCCTCTGCACTAAGGGCAGCAGGTGATTCAAAATTTACGTCCCTCACCTCAATGCTGTCCATGTGGTTGTGTCGGGTGGTGCTCGGGTATATTTTGGGCATTGTGTTCAACTTGGGGATTGTTGGTGTCTGGTTGGCTATGGATATTGAATGGGGCGTGCGGGGACTCGTTTTCCTTTGGCGCTTCCGGGGCAACAAATGGGTCCAGCATCGTTTGATCGACTAAATAGGTCCACTACCATAAAATTGACTTCTGGATGAAGGCATTTTACAGTAGTGGATTTTTTTCTTCCTAATACTTCATTCAGGCTCCTTACCCTATGCTGATCCCTATATTGCCTAACTGCGCTCCCTGCTGCATACGGTTGAAGGCTTGCGTTGTGTCTTGTAGAGGAAATACGCTATCTATAATCGGATGGAGTGCATGGTGCTCCATGAACTGAAGCATAGCTGCGAATTCCTCGCCACTACCCATAGAGGTGCCGATGATGCTGATTTGAGGAAAAAATATAGACCGCAGTGGAATCTCTACTTGATCTCCTGAGCTTGCGCCAAATGTAATAATCCGACCGTTTGGCTTGAGGACATCCAAATATTTATCGAACGTAGCAGGACCGATACTGTCAAGGACCAGATCCACGGTGTCTCCGTTCATATTTTCTTTCCATCCGCTATGGCTGTCGAATGCATGATTAGCGCCATGGGCGAGGGCAGCCTGCCTCTTTGCTTCGCTGCGTGATGTGACGCTGACCCGTGCACCTACCGCTAAAGCCATAAGCATGGCATACGTGGCTACACCACCGCCAATACCGGGAATGAGGACGTGCTCACCCTCCTGCAATTGGCCTCTTGTGAAGAGCGCGCGGTAAGCGGTCAAAGCAGACAAAGGCAGTACCCCTGCTTCTTCCCATGAAAGGTATGCTGGTTTACTGACGGCATTTTGGACGGGGATGATAACCGATTCAGCGAATGTCCCATCCGAGGGTCCGCCCAGAATGGCTGGAACCAAGGGAACATGATGCGTATTCTCCCATCCGATACAGGGATTGATCATTACATCGGTGCCTACCAGCGAGGTTGGGACGCCAGCACCCACAGCCTCGATCACACCTGCTCCATCGGATCCGAGAATGAGTGGAGCATCGTTGGCAGCTCGATCTGCCATGAGGAATAAGTCTCGATGGTTCAAGCCTGCGGCTTTGAGTTTTACCCTCACCTCATCGTTCCCTGGCTGTCTGTCCGTAACGTCTGTATACATCAGACCCTCAGGGCCGTTTTTGCTGGCATGTATCACGGCTTTCATTTTAAAACCTCCCGTGGTGCGAATTTAGATGCAATTGCATGTATATTGAATTGTACAGAGCGGCAAGCATCCGGTAAAATGAACAAAATCGAACGTGAGTATCACAAATGATCATACCAAGCAGGTGACGTATACATGGAAAGCAGTGATTTGAAAATTTTTCGGGCCGTCGCTCGCGAGGGCAGTATCACGAAGGCTGCGCAAGTTTTGAATTATGTACAGTCCAATGTGACTTCGCGGATTCAGCAGCTTGAGGCACAATTGAACGTACCGCTATTTCGCCGATCTAACCGGGGAATGACGTTAACGCCAGCAGGAGAGAATCTGCTGAAATATGCGGATACCATACTGACCTTGCTGGACGAGGCTGTAAAGTCCACTCAATATTCAGACCAGCCCGCGGGACCTTTGCGACTAGGCTCGATTGAGACGGCGGCGGTTACGCATCTGACCTCTTTATTGATGGAATATCACGCTCAATATCCTGATGTCCATCTATCGCTTATGACAGGCAGCACCCATGATCTCGTACAAAAGGTATTAAATTACGAATTAGATGGAGCGTTCGTCTATGGCCCCGTCGATGATCCGCATATAGAGCATGTTGCGGCGTTTGAAGAGGAGTTGGTGCTTATTTCGGAACCGGGAGAAAGTGATATGAGCAAGTTGCTTGCCAAGCCTATGCTGTTCTTCGATGTAGGCTGCACACATCGGGCAAGAGCGGAAAGTTTTCTGAGCGATGCAGGTGTGGATGCGTATCAGATTATGGAATTCGGAACCTTGGAAGTCATTTTGGGTGGAGTAGCCTCTGGTTTGGGAGTGTCCATGTTGCCACAATCGTCGATTGCAAAGGCAGAGGAGACGGGAAGTATTGCTTCTCATCGTTTACCTGAGGAATATCGTAAATTAGAGGTGTGGTTTGTTCATCGGCGGGATTCGGTTTACTCCAGTGCACTGTCAGGCTTGCTCCATTGGATGAAAAAGGATGCTATACTTAACTAGGATTAAATTGACATCAGGGGTGTATCATTTGGAAGAACCTAATTTATTGAAAAATCCATCTACAGTAGCTCCGGGAGAATTTGTGAGGAATGGCGGTTATCAGCGACGAGAACCGGATAAGATGGCAGTATTATCAGAAACATACGGTGCCTCTATTTTTTTCAGAAGATGGGCGGCTTGGATGATTGACTTCATTCTTATCGTCTTTGGGTACGGAGGGCTGGTATATTTTACAACGGAAAAAGTAGCTGAAGCGGAAACCCCAAATATGGGTATGGTAGTGATGCTCTTCCTGATCGGTTCCTTCTGCTATTATCTGTTACTGGAAGGACTTACAGGCTATACGCTGGGCAAGTTTGTACTTCGTATTCAGGTTGTGAATGGAGAAGGAAGGCCGCCAGGCATGGTTAAATCCTTGATCCGCACTCTCATACATCTGGTGGATACGAATCCGCTGCTTTTCATGGGACTGCCCGCCGGTATATGTGTGCTGGTGACACCTCGGAAACAACGGATTGGAGATATGGCTGCGAATACATATGTGGTTAAGGTAAGGGATTTGGGAAAGGTGGGCAGAAAGAAAACCGGGATTATTGCAGGAGCAATCATCCTGACGACGATCATTTCAATGGTTTTTGCTGTATCTTTAATTTCTATGCTCATTACGCAAATCATGAAGCCTGAGGTATTTACCAGTAAGGATAGCCAGTTTGCGGTTACGGCTCCCTGGAATTGGTCACGAGATAATAGGATTAATGAGGATGCGGACATCGCCATTAAAAATGAATTTACCGAAAGATATCTGATTGTATTGTCTGAACCGAAAAGCGATTTTGACAGCAGTATGACTCTTCAAGAATATAAAGGAATCATTGAGGATCATTTGGTGTCAGGAATTACGGACCCTGAATTGGGGACCGCTTCAGATATGGTGGTGAACGGATATCCTGCCATTGAGTTTACCCTAAAAGGAAAAATAGATGGGAATCTGGCCATGTATAACGTGACCACGATTGAAACACCTTCGCATTATCATCAAGTGCTTGCTTGGACCTACGCTTCCCGCTATGGTCGAGCACAGCAAGAGCTGCGCAAGATTAGAGACAGTTTCCGCGAAATGAACATGCTGTGAAGTGAACATGAAGCAATGACGATGAATCGAAGTTATAAGGAAGTAAGTGGAACAAGCAGACAGCTTATAGAAGCGTCTGCTTGTTGTTTTATAAACTTCCTTTAAAAAACGAACATCAAAACGCAGTAGGCGGAATAGTAGATTTATATAGATAATTTGATCATACAATAGAGTGTCTAATCACTCGTAATCCAGCTACTTTCGCCACTTTGCCTTGTGGATGGGCCTTGAATTGAATCGTAACTTCATTCTTGTGGTTCGTCACAGATAGAGGAAGCTCATAGACGAACGTTTCGAATTTATTCATTTCCTCAGACTCCAGCTTGCCTTCCCCTAAAATCAGGCCATCCGCAGTGATGTCAAACTCACTATGGGGACGGCTCAAGTCCTTCAAATAAGTAACCGCCAATTGGACAGGCTCATCCGGAAGCACCTTCATGACAAAAGAGAACCAGCCCCCAGGCCAGGTATCGCGATATTTGCGGTTATAGATGGACCCTAGACCTACATGCTCTCCAGTAAAGGCATGATCCCGTTCAGGCTGCATTTCGGCAGGCTGCACAACGTCCACTGTAAGTCGTTCCAGCTCTAGCTGATACGCTAACGCGGTACGATATTCTGCCTCGGTTGCTGTCCATTCGTCCTTGGAAAAGAGATCCCAATAGACGGTATATGAACGATCATACATCTGATAAAACGGACGAAGCTGCAAGTCTCCGATATAGCCTAAGTCGGTCATATGGAATGTATTAGGCTCGTTCCCGTCAGCAATCAGCTTCGTTGTCAGGGAATCGGTCGATCCGATCAGAACAGACGCAAGCAGACGTTCCTCGTTGGACTCCTGTTCAACAGGGCCAAGGTCCCCAGCCAGTACAAGCGGGCCGTACATAAAAGCAATTCGGTGTGGATTATCCGGCATTTCCTCGACTCTCACGGTCATAGGAATATCGTACTCGATCGTATCCCCATTGCTCCATTCCCGTTCCATTACAACGTAGCTGGTAGGACAGGCCTCTGTGACGCACTCTTCCCCGTTGATTTTAATCAGCATCCCTTGCTCCGCCCAGTGCGGGCATCTTAGCTTGATTGCGAAGGATTTGGGCTGCTTGCTGATAACGCGCAGCGTTCCCCGTCCATTTTGCGGAAAGAGAGTGTCTTGTTTGAGCTGTACGCCCATCTCGTCCCATGTCACAGTAGAAGGGACATATTGATTGACATAGATCGCTTCTGGCGTGTGAAAATAAATTGCAGTGCCGTACATGGAGTGACTTTCCATACCGGACCCGACACAGCATGTGAAATCCTCATATTGAGAATTAAAGGACTTGTGTCCTCCCATTTCCAGCGATACAAAATAGCACACACGTCCATCTACAGGCTGCTGTGAAGCTAGAATATGATTGAACATCGCTCGTTCATAGTAGTCGGCATAGGCTGCATAGGCGTCCCACTCGAACATATGTCTTGTTAATTTCAGCATATTGTAGGTGTTACAAGTTTCACAGGTACCTTCGCCCAAACGGTCATTCAGCTTGCCAGGTTCACCGAAATGTTCATTATAACTATTGCCGCCGATCACGTAGGAATGCTTGTGAACCACCCGATCCCAGAAAAAGCGAGATAGGTCCGCATATTGCGGTTTCCCCGTCATTTCAAATTGCCGTGCAGCGCCAATGATTTTGGGGATTTGCGTATTGGCATGTCGCCCTGCCAACGTATCTTGGCTATCTGCGAGATCATTTAACACCTCTCCGTGATAAAAGCGTTCCGCCAGACTCAAAAAGCGTTCTTCTCCCGAATGTTCCGCCAGATCGGTCAGCACCTCGTTCATACCGCCAAACTCGCAATGCAGCACCTGCTGCACCTGATCATCGTCCAGTCCTTGAAGTACATCCTCCAGCCAGTTGCCGAGTTTGATTTCTATAGACAGGGCCTTGGGATGATGCGCCAGCAGATGGGCATCACGCAAGCCCGCAAAAAGTTTGTGCATGGTATATAGCGGCACCCAGCCACCGTTCAGATCAAAGCCCTGGGAGCGGATATCTCCGGCTTTTACTTCCTCAAAAATCTCTTTCCCACGTGGAATGCCGGAAATGTATCCGTTTCCATGACTGTTTTGGCATATCTCCAGTTCGTCGACTACATAGTTCACGCGTTCCAACAGTCTTTCGTCGCCTGTGGAGGCAAACATCAGTGCACAGCCGGACAGGTAGTGACCGAGTGTATGTCCGCTGATGCCACGCGCTTCCCAGCCTTCATAGTGAGCCGCTTTGGGCTCCAGTCCCGCATATTCACGAAAGCGCGATAATAAACGGTCGGGTTCCAAGCTCAGCAGGTAGGCCGTATTCAGTTCCATCGCATGTAAAAGTGGGCCGGAATCAATTCTTACTTTATGCAAGTCAAAAGCTTTAGCTTTCAAAATCATCGCTCCTTAGCTAAGATGAAAGTGTATATTTCTCCACTACATTAGCATTGGAATCGCGGTATGTCAGTAGCTTAACCATACAATGGGTGGACAAATCCGAACATGAATCTAAAGAGGCGATAACATGACCTATCTAAAAGTAAATGTAGATGCTCCAATCCAACTGATCTCCGCAGGCGAGTTTGTTTCCGAGGTGCCTTGGAAGCATATGAGTCGCTCCATTGATAATTTTGAGCTGATCCTGGGTGTCCAAGAGACGGTATATATACGAGAGGAACGGGAGGATTTTGAAGTAGGCGAGGGAGATATTCTATTGCTTTACCCCGGTCGTACGCATAAAGGATACCGGGAATCGTTGCCGGGTGTAAAATTTTATTGGTTTCATTTCGATGTTCCCGCGACCCCGAATGTACTATCTAATGAGGAAATGAAGCAGGAAACAAGTGCTATGAATGGACTTTTGCAGCGTCATGGCAAGATGCGGGATATCTATTTACCGCAATGTGTACAGGCAGACAACGGGGATCGGATTCATATTATCGTCAATCAGATTTTGCATGTAGCCAACTCACATTATCTTACGTATCACAGTGCCAATTATTTGTTCACCTCGCTGCTGATCGAGATATCAGAACTGGCGCTTAGCCGCTTGCTTTCCAATCCTGCTCATTCACAGGGGAATGTGAGTTTTAACAAAATTATTGAGTGGACCCGAATTCATGCCGAAGAGCCGCTGACCGTGACGGATTTAGCTCGAAAATTCAATTATAACAAGGATTATATCTCTCGTTTGTTCAAGCAAAACACAGGTATGCGCCCCTTGGAGTTCATTCACAGTATTCGTATCAACAAAGCCAAAGAGTTGATTTCCCGTACAGATATGAGCATTAAGCAGGTTGCCGAAGAGGCCGGATATACCGATGAGAAGTATTTTATGCGTTTGTTCAAAAAGAGAGCCCACATGACTCCTTCCCAATACCGGAATGCCTATCACAAAACATTTATGAACAATGTCTAGTGCATTTCTACTAAAAGTTGGGTGCGACCGTCCATAGGGGGCAACTGGTGCAGTATTTGGTCAATTGACGGAATCACTTAATATGGTAATCTGAGGGAAGGGTTTAAATGGTTGCAGGCTATGTTATTACTTGATGAAAAAGGGGCGAGCGAGATGCTACAACCACCATTAAAGGATGAACTGACTCGAATACTGGAAGGGTATTCACTGGATGAAGATTTAAAAGAAGAGATTCATCAGGAAGCTCAATCTGCTATACAATTTCATGTGGAGCATGAGGAAAACTACGAACACATTGGAAATAGTCGGATCGCCGGCTATCCAGATCTGCCACCCACGATAGAGTGGCCTTGTAATTTAGACGGGGAATATTATACGTTTATTGCTCAAATTAATTTGAGTGAGCTGCCTTTTTCACCATTTGAGGGATTGCCTCATCAGGGCATACTATACTTTTTTCTTGGGCTGGATGAGCCCGCCTATGATATTGACCATAAAATCTTTTACTATAACGGTGACAGCAGCGCTTTGCAGAAAACATTACCGCCCGCTGGGTGCGTAGAGGTTTCGGCAGAGCAACGAGATTTCACCGCCTATGCGATTTCCTTTCAGCCGATTATTACCATTCGGTCGGAGGGTGAGCTAGGAGATATTCTTGTAGATCAGTACGAAGAGCTGTATGAGCTTGTATGTGAACAAAGTGACACGGTGTGGGGGCAGCATCAATCTTTTGCAGGGAACACCCGGCGGGATGCTTATCTACGCCGAAACGGGCTTGAGGGTCTTCTGTTTAACTGGCATAAGAGTGAGAGTCAGATTCATAAGGAAATCGAGCAAGCTACGCATAGGGGGAGTACGGATTATGCGGAGCATTTACGATCCGAAGTGCTGCCTCAGCTACAAGAATATCAAACGAATCGGGAAAAGCACGATCAGGCTTCGGAAAATTGGCATGTTCTGCTCTCGGTCTCTTCTTTGGACGAGGTTGGTATGTGCTGGTGGGACGCGGGGTATTTGGAGTTTTTTATAGATCAAAGGGACTTGAAGAACCTTGATTTCACGCGAACGTATGTCAATCTGGCTACGAGCTAGCTAAAGTTCTAGACTGGGAAAATAAAGTATTAGACGGACGTTGCTTCATTCAGCTCACGGGCAGGTTAGTTTAACTCTAGAAATAAGAAAAGGGAACAAGCGTTCTTTACATGTGTTATATATGAGTATATAATCAAAACGAACCGGAGATCTGTTTTTTTTGATAAAACAATGTAGATTCTTCTTTGGTGTAAGAATTTTATAAATAACTCAATTTTGGAGGGTCTGTATGCCATATTGTAAAGTCAAGAATGCCAATATATATTACGAGGAAATTGGTAAAGGCAAACCGATTATAATGATTCATGGTTTTACACCAGACCATCGGTTAATGAGTGGGTGCATGGAACCGATATTTGAAGGTAATTCCGATTGGCGTCGTATCTATCTTGACCTGCCTGGAATGGGACAAACAAAGGATTACGATCAAATATGTAATTCAGATGATATGCTAGAAGCAGTTATAAATTTTATTGAAACTCTTGTCCCAAACGAGGATTATCTCATAGCAGGCGAATCGTACGGTGGATATATTACAAGGGGAATAATTAATAGACATAAAGATCGTATTGGTGGAGCTGCTCTGATTTGTCCATTAATTATTCCTGAACACAAAAGAAGAATACTGCCCGAGCATTTTGTTGTTCATTGTGATCGCGAGTTTATGGGCACCTTAAGTGAAGAGCAAATAAGTGATTTTAGCGCAAATCAAGTCGTTCTCAATGAATATAATTGGAAAAGGTATTCTGAAGAGATAGTGGCAGGTTGTAAGATCGCTGACTACGGTTTTCTTAGCAAGATTCAAAGAAACTATGGGTTTTCCACCAATATAGATAAATTAGTTTTTGATAAACCAACAGTATTTACTCTTGGGCGACAAGATGCAGTCGTTGGTTACATAGATGCTTTTAGAATTTTAGATAATTATCCTAGAGCAACCTTCGCCGTTTTAGATCGAGCAGGGCATAATCTTCAGATTGAACAGGCTCTATTATTTGAGTCACTTATGCGTGAGTGGCTTGAAAGAGTAACAGAGTTTGGATTTTAGTTGTATATTAATCCATGAACTAACGGGAAACGTTGATTCAATGAAACAACGACAACCTAGGACTTTATTTTCTGCTGACAGTATGATTGGAATGATAAAATGCAAAGGCCCTTCTGGCTTTCCATCAGGGAAGCAGCGGAAGGGCTTTTGTTATATATACTTGCCTATACGGGGAGTTTATTTATATCCGCTGCACGGTGAACTCGAATTCCAGCATTTGATCGGCTGTAATTTGGTATTCTTCATGTACCGGGGCTCCCCAGCTATCGTCGCCGCCTACGCCCATTTGCTTGCCAGCTACGGTGACAACGGTATAGTACACGTTGGGCAGCTCATACAGATGGCATGCACTTTCCAACTCGAACGCTGTATACGGCGAAATGTTGCATTCCACTGGTGCGGTAGCAGGTGCAGTAATGCGAATGCCCCGCTGGGAATCATCAGTAATATCGACACGGCGCACGCCTGTACGATTGCCGGATTCCTGCGGCACGACATACCCGGATACGTTATCCGCAGCTTCGTTGCGGAATACGCCTAGTCTCGCGCCAAAGGCACGGTCGATGTAATTCTCTTCCGGTCCCATCGCGTACCAGTCCAGATGGCGGTAGTCTGCCGGAACCTTGAACGAAAGGGCAAAGATCGGCAGGTTAGGCAGTCCTGAGACGCCTTCATAAGTCGATTTTACGTTCAGACTGCCATCTGCCAAGACGGTGTAGGCTACCGTTACCTGTGCGTCCGTATGAATGCTCAGCGTGTAGCGGAATGCAACAGTTACACGGTCTGTCTGCTCTTCCGTGACCTCGATGCCCACGCATTTACGTGTCAGACTTGCAGCGAACCAGCCACCGGCTTCAAAGCCCAGTGCGGTTCCCCGATCATTGTCTGTGGTCGCCCGCCAGAACAATGGAGCAGGAGGTGTAGCGATCATCTCACGTCCGGCGTAGCGAAGTGAAGTCAGGCTACCTGCTCCTTTGGAGAACATGATACTGAAATCTGCACCGTGAACGCCAATATTTACATCGCCATGCACCACTCGTAAGGCACCGACCGTAGGGAGCTGCAGCGGATTTGGATCTTCCACGATGAAAATATGCTGTCCGAAGGCCACTTCGTGTCCAGCCTCAGCCCAGAGCGTCGCTTCCTTCAAAACCAGAGCGGTGTGAATGACGTACTCACCGGGCTTCTCGTCTGTGCTTGGGAACGTCAGTGGAATATACGCTTCGGTCTGAGCCGCCACATCCACATGAATGGCATTACGTGCGATCTCTTGGCCCTCATGCAGCAGGCTGTATACAAGCTCGTAGTCCCCCGTTCCTTCGAACAGGTTTTCATTGCGAATGGTTACACCGCTGCGATCCGGGGTGAGCTTCAGATTTTGATACAGGAATTTGACCTCCTGCATCTTCGGCGAAACCTTCCGATCTGCATAGACAATTCCGTCCGTACAGAAGCCATAGTCTGTAGCACGGTCGTCAAAGTCGCCGCCGATCGCGAGGTACTCGCGTCCATAGCGATCTTTTTTCATAACAGCCTGATCAATATAATCCCAAATAAAACCGCCCTGATATAGCTCGTATTTGTTTTCCAGCTCGGTATACTTGTGCATGCCGCCTACGGAATTGCCCATCGCATGCATATATTCGCAACTGATATACGGCTTTTGTGGATTATCGTTTAAGTATTGCTCGATATCTGCAGGCTTGGCGTACATCCGGCTCTCCATATCGCTAGTATCATCGTACGTACGGTTATGAAACACGCCTTCGTAATGCACTAGACGGCTCGGATCGGTGGTTCGGAAATAGTTAGCTACATTGCGCAGCACTTCGCCTGCATACGACTCATTGCCGCAGGACCAGATCAGAATGGACGCGTGGTTTTTGTCCCGTTCCAGCATGGAAATGGCGCGATCCATGACGATATCTTGCCACTCAGGCAGATTGGCAGGAATATTCCACGATGGCTCGACGGCACCGAGTTTTTGCCAGGAACCGTGTGTTTCCAAGTTCATTTCATCAATTACATAGACTCCGTACTCATCGCATAGCTCATACCACAGAGTCTGGTTTGGATAATGAGAGGTGCGGACAGCGTTCATATTATTCTGCTTGAGCGTCCGAATATCCCACAGCATATCTTCACGGGAAATGGCACGTCCGGTGCGAGCGTTAAATTCATGGCGGTTCACACCTTTAAAGACGATACGTTTGCCGTTCAAATGCATGACCTTGTTGATCAGCTCAAATTTACGGAAGCCGATTTTTTGTGGAATGACTTCCACGAGCGATCCACTGGCATCATAAATTTGAATGAACAACGTGTACAAATAGGGTTTTTCCGCGCTCCACCGCTGCACTTGCTCCAAGGTTGCTGACAGTGAAGCCGTGCCATCCGTAAAGTCAGCTTTCAAAGAAGCTACAACATGACCGGTAGCATCTTTCACATCGACAGTTGCATAGGCCGTTGCCGGCTTTTCCAAGGTCAATTTCAGTTCCAGAAGGCCCTGCGTGTAGGAAGCATCCAGATCTGCCTTGGCATGCAGGTCACGTACGTGAAGCGTAGGGATGGTATAGAGGTACACATCTCTGAAAATACCGGAAAAACGCCAAAAGTCCTGATCCTCCAGCCACGCCCCCGTACTTCTTTGATAAACCTCTACCGCCAGCTTGTTTTCGCCTGCTTGCAGGAACGGTGTCAGTTCAAAATCAGATGGTGTAAAGCTGTCCTCGCTATAACCGACAAATTGTCCGTTCAACCATACATAGAAAGCCGACTCAACACCTTGGAAAGAAATGAACACAGGCTGCGCGTCGGAAGCCATATTTTCCGGCAAAACGAAGCTTTTGATATAGCTCCCGACCGGGTTGTGATCCTCCGGAATATGGGGTGGGCGAACGTCCGAATGTCCGTCCCACGGATACATCGTATTCACGTACTGCATTTGGCCAAAGCCTTGCGTCTGAATGTGACCCGGCACCTGAATATCACTCCAGCCGCCGTACTCAAAGCCAGGAGTATAGAACTCTACCGGACGGCTGGCTGGATTTGTTGCATAGTTAAACTTCCAGCTCCCATTCAGGCTATGACGCCAAGCCATATCAGCTTGCTGCTCCGCTTCCTGAAGCGTAGCGTAATATTTGTGATCGGAATAGGCGGGCAGCCGATGTACAGCAAATTTGGTTACGTCGGTCAGCCAGTCCAGACTAGGGGGTTGGATGGTCAAGGCGAACACTCCTTATTTTTAAAATTGAAATGAAGAACGTACACAGAAATCTGTTATTTTACCGAACCCACCATGCCCGCTACAAAGTGTTTCTGCATCAGGAAAAATACCAGTGCAGTCGGAAGTGTGGACAGGACAATGGCGATCATGATGACACCGTAATCCGGTGCATAGCTGGAGCCGAGGTTCGAGATCAACAGCGGAATCGTTTGATTTTCCGGCGTTTGCAGCACAATCAGAGGCCAGAGGTAGTTGTTCCAACTGGACATGAATGTGATGATCGCGGCAGCGGCATAGGTTGTTTTCATTGTAGGCATGTATACCCGGAAGAACAGACCCAGCTCGGACAATCCATCCATACGACCTGCCTCCAGTAGATCTTTGGGAAACATCTTGGTGCTTTGGCGGAAAAAGAAGATCAGGAACGCCGTAGTTACGGTCGGAATGACGACAGAAGAGAGCGTATCAATACCGATCCACGGTATGACATTAGAAATGCTGCCGAACATCCGGTAGAGCGGGATCATGATCGCCGCAAACGGAATCATCATAGACATCAGCAGGATATTGAAGACAACGTCTTTCGCTTTACTTCTGTAAATTTCAAAGCCATAACCAGCCAATGACGCGATTAGCATAGCCAGCAGCGTAGTTGAGATGGAGACTTTTGCAGAGTTACTGAGTGCGGTAACGATGTCCACTTTTTCAAGCAAATTGTGCATGTTATCCATCAGATGGGAGCCAGGCAGCAGCTTGCCCTTGGTCACATCGACCGACAGGTTCGTGGCGCTGGATAGCATCCACAGGAACGGGAAAATCGAAACGAACGACACAAGGATCAGAAAGGCGTACGTAAATGCTCTTTTTGTTTTCATCATTTTTTCTCACCTGCCACTTTGAACTGGATAATCGACAAGATAATGATCATAATGACGATGGAATAAGATACGGTCGCCGCATAACCAAAGTCGGATGAATACTTGAAGGACAGATTGTAAATATATTGCGAAATTGAAGATGTCGCGTTCCCTGGCCCACCTTTGGTAATATTCATAATTTCATCGAAGAGTTGGAGTGTACCAATCGTTGATGTAATCGAAGTGAACAGGATAATCGGCTTAAGCAGTGGAACCGTAATGCTGAAGAACTGTCGGATCGGGGAAGCTCCGTCAATACGGGCCGCTTCGTAGATGGAACTGTCAATGTTCTGAAGACCGGACAGGTAAAAGATCATATTATAACCAGTCCAGCGCCATGTGATCGCGATAATAATCGTAACCTTGGCCCAGAAAGGATCTGTAATCCATTGGATGGGCGTGCCAATCACGTGCAGATTCAGCAATAAGGAGTTTACCAGACCGTCGGACGAGAACAGGTACTTGAAGACAACGGAATAGGCTACAAGGGATGTGATACACGGCAAGAAGATAGCGGTGCGGAAAAAGCCCTTGAATTTCAGGTTTTTATCATTCAACAATACCGAAATGAACAGAGCCAGAATGACCATCAAAGGCACCTGGAAAATTAAATAGATAAACGTATTCTTCACGGCGGTTATAAACATTTTATCGGTGAAGAGTCGCTTGTAGTTATCAATGCCGTTAAAGCTCAGATTAGACCCTGTACCTGTCTTAAAGGACAAGATAAGCGCCTGAATCATCGGATAGAAATAAAAAGCGGCGATCATGATCACTGCGATGGATATGAACAACCATCCTGTCATACCTGCTTTGAGACGTGTTGTAGTTATTTTGGGCGCGGCTGTCTTCATACCATGTCAACTCCCTGTGCAGCAATAAAACCTTGAACTCGCAAGCCCAAGGTTTTAAGTGCTTTTCGTTTTATTATTTAGCCTTGGCTAGATGGACTGTCTTATTTAAGCTGTGCTTCCGCTTGTCCTTGAGCATCTTTCAGAACTGCGTCTACATCTTTTCCGTTCAGATAGTTTTGAATTTCAACGGTCATGATATCCTCAATGGCATACGTGTGCAGACCATAATTGACTTTTGGAACTTGTTTAGTCCATTCTGCAAATTTCTTATATACTTTGTCGCCTCCGAAGTACGGATCCTCCACGTCATAAGCTTTACCGCTGGAAGCTGCGTTCAATGAACCGACAATTCCAATTTTGCTCAGCATATCTTGATACAGCTCTGTATCTGTTCCGAATGTTTCTTTCAGGAAATCAGCAGCGGTATCTTGACCGTCCGAGTTAAGGACATACCAGGAGCTGCCGCCGAGGCTGGAAGCATTCACGGATTCAGGTATATTTTTCAGCTTAGGGAAAGGAACAACAGCCCATTTACCGGATTGCGAAGCTTCTGCTTTGATCGAAGGTGTAATCCAGTTACCTGTAGGTACGGAAGCAACTGCACCGCTGTTGAATGCGGCCAAGAACTGACTCCAGTCGGCATTCATTTTAACAATGTTAGCGTCGAACAAGGATTTGTACGTCAAGAGAGCTTCTTTCAGAGCTGGATTACCAGCCAGGTTTGGTGTTTTACCGTCTTCTTTCAGGTACCATGAACCTGCGGTTTGGATCATACCGCGGATCAGACCGAGGTCATTCGGATCTTGAGTCAGCATTTCTTTGCCTGTTTTTTGTTTTACGGCTTTACCAATTTCAATAAATTTGTCCCAATCAATATTGGTCAGGTCCGCTACTTTGTAGCCGGCTTGTTCCAGATAGTCCGTTCTTACATACAGTCCCATAACACCGGAGTCGAATGGAACACCGTACTGCTTGCCATTGTAGCTAGTCGGTCCAATTTTATAATCAGCGAAGTCGGATGCTTTGATCGTGCTGCTCATATCATGGAAAGAATCGGGATAGGCTTGCAGGAAGTTCTGTGCCCGATAATCCTCGATCAGAACCACGTTCGGCAATCCTTTAGTAGATCCGGAGTTAAGGCCGGCATTCATTTTTTGTACGATATCGTTTTGAGCATATTCAACAATGTTTACGGTTACATCTGGGTGTTTGGCAACGTAGCGATCTTTTGCCAGCTTCAGGGCTGCGATATTAAAATTCGGGTCCCAAGCCCAGACGGTGATTTCTTTTTTGCCTGAATCTGTGGTTGTAGCTGCTTTCTCGGAATTGCTGGAGCATGCGGATAGCAAGATCAAGCTTGCAATCAGCAGAAGGAAAGTCATTTTTTTCATTTTGTTCAACCCCTACTCTTTTTTTATATGTTGCTTGCTAGTTCTAAACTTCTCGAATGAAAGCGGTTACCTTATTTATAAATCTAGTGTACCATCCATACTTTGTCGGTGTTAGGAATATCTTTATACGGATTGGTCTTATTATTATGATTTATGAAAAAAGGTACCGCTTACATTTGTGTTTTATTTTGATTTAGGTATTTTTTTTAGGTTGAACTAAAGTTGTTCACGAAGCGCCACTGCGCGGCCGGATGGTGCTTCCCATCGCTGTTGCTTGTACAGCACCATTCCGCCCACTCCGTTCTTGTTCCACCTTCTTTGTTTAGTTCAGCCTATTTTTTTATGGGGTAGGTGGGGTGGGTTTTACGATCAGTGGGAGGGTCATTCTCACTTTGGTGCCCTCGCCTTTTTTACTGGAGATGGTCACGCCGTATTCTTCTCCATATAAAAGGGTAATGCGGTTGTGCACATTCTGGATGCCGATGCCTGTGAACAGTTGGCGCTTGCTCTTGGGATTCGGCAGTCCGTCTTGCGCCGTATGCCCGTCCAAATCCATACCGTCCCCATCATCGACCACCTCACAGATCAATGTATCCTCCGTTTTGGACACCAATATATAGATGTGGCCTACATTTTTTTCATTAAACGCATGGAAAAAAGAGTTTTCGATAAAAGGCTGAATGATGAGCTTGGGCACATGGTACTCCAGACAATCGGGTGATACAAAATAATTCACTTGTACCCGCTGCCCGTAGCGCACATGGTTAATGAACACATAATTTTGCATGTTGGCCATTTCCTGCTCGATGGTGATTGTTTCACTCACATTGCTGATTGTATTTTGCAGTAAGGAAATGAGCGCATTGATCGTTTCGGCGGCTGTTTCCTTGTTTCCTTTGAGTACCAGCATTTTGATCGAAGCCAGTGTATTGTACAGAAAATGCGGATTGATCTGCCGTTGTAGTGCAGCAAGCTCTGCGTTTCGTTGGCCTTTTTGCGTCTCTAAAAGCTTACGGATATAGTCATTTAGTTCATCCAACATGTAGTTGTAAGCATGACTTAATTGTCTAACCTCATAGCTGCCTGTTACCGGGATATAATTATCAAAATTTTTCTCACGTATGGTCGACATTTGCTTCACCAGTCGAGTCAGGGAACGAATTAGTCGACGGGATATCAGAAAAACGATCACCAAAGCAATCAGTACGATGGCAATGCAGATCCAGACAACGGATTTAACGTCAATAATTTGCCCAATCGCGGCTTGTCTGTCGATCATGTTCACCAGATAAAAATCAAATGAAGGGATATAGTTGGAAAGGAGGATACTCTCCTTATTCATCACATCCGCATTAATGTAGTTCAATCCCTGTTCATTGATTTTTGTGGCATAGCCTAGCAGCTCACTGGAGCGTTGTCCGATCAGGTCCTGGCGGTTGCTTGATACAATTAATCCCGACTTGTCCAAAATAAGCACATCATTGCCGTTGCTCGTGAAATTGTTGTAGAAACGGCGAAATTCAGGCTCTCGGATAGCGATGTAGATCATGCCGTACAGGGTGCCACTGGTCCGCTCCATAAATGGTTTGGAGGCGATGATATAGGGTGTTGGCTTTTGCGCGGTGGTATTCATTTGTTGCTGAAATAATTCAGTATCCAATTGATACATAAGCTGTGCCGGTCGTGCTACACTTTGGGCTGTAATCGCACTGCTTTTAAGCTCTTCCGCAGTTACAGGCCAATAGGATGAGTCAGAGTAAAAGCTCCGACCGTTCAGACCAGTTACAGCGACACCAACATCATAGGCATCGACGTTCGATTTAATTTGCTTCATTTGCTGTGCCATTCCGAAGTAAGTCCTCGCCGAGTTAATCGAGTCAGATTGACCGCCAGTCAGATAGTTCTTGACCGTTCCATTTTCCGAAGCATGGGTTACGGCATTCACGATGGAATCATTGAAGGATTCAAAGCTGGATTGAATCTGGCTGAGTACCTTGGCATTTGTAATACTGAATGTCTCCGCAAAAAGTCGTTCAGACATTCGAATTGTCACCAAAGAGGTCAGCAAGGACACCGCAGTGATGCTGACCACCATAACAATAAAGATTTTGAAGAACAGACCTTGATATTTGATCTTATGCATATATCTTTTCATATTCAATCTCTTTTCTGCTGGCAGATGTGACTTACTCTCTAATAGAGATGCTCCCGGCGGTACTGACTGGGCGAGGAACCCTTCACCTTTTTGAACACTTTGGTAAAATAGCTGGGGTCCGAATAGCCTACCATGCTGCTAATATCCGAAATGGACATCGTCCCCGACCGTAGTAACTCTGCGGCTTTTTCAACCCGAATTTTGTTCAGATACTCGCTAAAACCTTCTGTATGGTGTGCCGTAAAATAACTGGACAAGTAGGAAGGGTTAAAGTGAAAATATTGCCCAAGTGTCGTCAAATTGAGTGTTTCAGCATGATGCTCCTCAATATACTCCAGCAGTTTTTTCATGCTTGCGCTACTTCCCGGCTGTGTCTTGGCCATGATCTGCCTGTTCGCTTCCTCCAAAAAGGCCTCCAGAAGGCGCACAGCTTCATGTACATGAGGGGCATCATTAATTGTTTTGAAATAGGAATATTTCGCCGCATCCAACTCCTTCATATCATACCCCTGATTCCCGAGCAAAATCGTAATGTTGAACACGATATTTCCAAGAAGCGATTTGAATTCAAAAGCGGTAGAGGTATAGTTACCGGACATGGCGGCTACATAGGACCTCAAATCCTGAAAAGCTGTATCAAAATGCTCACGCTTCATCTCTTCTGTAAATTGTTTTAAGTTAAACGAGCTGTTCACTTGTACAGGCTGAGGGAGTTCGTCTTCTATTAACAGCGCTGTTCCTGGGAAATAAAAGCGGTAACTCAGCAGTTTTGGCAGTTCATCCTGATAGACGTCACTAATCTGATTGAACTCATCAAATAAATGGCTAACTGCCCAGCCTGTCTGTGGATCGACTCGCTTTGTCTCCTGAGCAACTTCCCTAACCGCAGCCATCCAGGCGTCTACTTCCCGTGGATCAAGATTGGCTAAAAACACAGCCGCATAGGCATCAGACGGCAGTTGTCGCAGTACGATGCGCTCACAGGCAGAGGATACTCGATCTGTAAGCTTGGAAAATAGGTCCGAGGCAGAGATGGAGCGCCCTTTATCCTGCTGTACCGACTGTTCTATACCTATGAGCGCAAAACGAGTATAAGGGAATGCTTGCTTCAGCAGCTCGGCGTCATAGTCCATGCTATACCCGGAGATCAGCTTTTCGATCACATGATCTATCGTAATTTGACTATTCCCAGCATCCGCCTGATATTGAATGGATGGAATTTTGCGAGCGGTTCTCTGGAGGACTTGGAGTAGTTCATCCGTGTCCAGCTTGGGCTTTAAAATATAGTCAGCAACCCCTTGTTGAAAGGTGGATCGCACGTAATTAAATTCACCGTAACTGCTAAGCACGATGACTTCAATATCTGGATAATTCTGTCTGACTATGCGCGTCAGCTCCTCGCCATCCATGATCGGCATCACGATATCTGTAATGACAATATGAGGACGCAAGGCTTCAATCAGCTCCAGCGCCTCTTTCCCGTTGGAGGCCTCACCTACAATTCGAAATCCATACTGTTCCCACGATAAATGGTGTTTAATTCCTTGCCGTACCAATATCTCATCATCCACAATCAAAATGTTGCATAGCTCATTCATGGCAGCACTCTCCGTAATTATACCTATTCGAGGATTTGTAAAAATCCTGATTCAAAAAAGACCTCCACCACGTGGACGTCATATCATCTGAGGCACATATTTGATAACGCTTCCAACTTAGCTTGAATCTAAAGCATTTAACCTTTACATGCTAACATAAACCACACGGGGATTCCAAAAAAAATTAGTCCAAATGGCATATAAAACACAAAAAAGGCAGCCGAGAAAACCTCGACAGCCTTAAACAACCGGGATTACCTTATACAGTACCCCAAGTCCGATCTCCTGCCAAATATTTTTCAGTCAAAATAGACAGCAGTTGAATGCCAACCTCATTGTGTCCTCCCTCAGGAAGGATCAGGTCAGCGTATTTCTTGGAAGGCTCAATAAATGCCTCATGCATCGGCTTAACCGTAGTCAGATAGTGATCGTGGATCGAATGGATGGTGCGGCCGCGTTCCTCAATATCGCGAAGAACCCGACGGAGAATACGCACATCAGGGTCCGTATCCACAAATACTTTGATGTCAAGCAGGCTGCGGAGCTTTTCGTCTGACAGTACGTGCAGACCCTCCAACATAACGATATGATTTGGCAGAAGCTCTACCGTCTCGTCCGTGGAGCGGGCATGAACCGTAAAATCATACACGGGCGCTTGTGTCGCTTGTCCTTTTTTCAGACATTGGAGATGCTCAATAAGCAATTCGTTGTCAAAGGCAAACGGATGATCATAATTGACCAAAGCACGTTCATCATAGCTCAGATGTGAATGGTCTTTATAATAGTTATCCTGAGATATGAAAGTCACTTTATTAGATCCCAGACGCTCAACGACGGCGCGTGCTACCGTCGATTTACCGGAACCTGTACCGCCGGCAATACCAATAATAAGCATGGCGTTTCACTTACCCTTCCCTAAATGTATCCCGATACAACTCAAGTATTGTAGCACAATGCACACTTTTTTTCATCACTGTTGAACTTTGTATTTCTTCCATTTCCGTATCTTGGCTCTGAATGTTTTAAACGGTGCCACCGAGTTGATGTGAATCCATCTTGCCATGGGCCAGTTTGGATTCGTACCCGTCCAATTGTGAACGCCTTGAGTGAAGAGCTCTTCGTGGCTAAGTGTGTCGATCCAATCCAGCCACTTTTGCTCAGTCAACTTGAACATATCGCGTAATTCGCGTAAAGATTGGTGGGAGTAAGTCTTGTAAAATGATTGATATAGTTCGCCTAGTCTGTTCCATTTATAATTGGGGGCGGGCATGATGACGGTTTTTCCTTCCCGTTCGTCTCTGTCCCATGTCATGACAAGATGAAGCCATCCGAGCTGGTAGGCAATCATCTCTGCGGGTGTTTTATCTACTTCAGGGATACGAATATCTTTTTGGCTCTCGTCGATCTCCTGAAACTCACCGTCAAATCGTAAGTAGGAGGCATGAATGGCTTCCTTTAACTCCGATTTGGAAGCGTAGTCGTAGCTGGACATCTCATCGCTCCTTTAAATGATATGGATGATACTCACCCCTTTATATGTACCATTCCCAATATGACAACTGTATGTCTTATTCAAAAATAAAAAAATATCGTTTTTTGTGATTTTATGAAACAGAATTTGGCGTGTTCACGAAACAGGATGCAAAATTAATTGAAAAATTAAGACAAAAGATAAGTAATTATACATATTTTAATATATATTTAAATGCCTATAATTATTGGAGTATAGCGTTTGAGGGCCCTCATTGGTGTTGGGATATTATTCTCTTCATCAGTACGTTATATACCGTTGGGGCAGGTCATGTCCGATGAACGGTGCAACCTTTGCTTTAGTATTCATGAATCTAACCAAGAAGGGGATTGTTATATGAAATCGAGTTTGCTAAGAAAATGTGCAAGTGTAATGTTAAGCAGTACGTTGGTACTGTCTTTATCATTACCGTTGCTAGGTCATGCACATGCGGATGGGAATTTACAGATAAGTGATGATTTCGAACAAGGAAAAGCTCAAGGCTGGACCGCGGATTCGGGGAACTGGTCTGTGGTCAAGGATGGGAATGGCTCTACATACCAGCAATCTAGTCGAAGCGAAAGCCATTCCGTTAAGGGTAATGCCTCATGGACGAACTATAGCGTGCAAGCAGATGTATATGTAAATGATTTTAATGGCTCCAATCGAGTCTACGTTGCAGGTAGATACACAGATTCCAACAACTTCTACGCAGCATCGTTGTACAACAAGAATGACGGAGCGCTTGAGATTCGAAAAAAAGTCAAAGGCTCTATGAAGACACTGGCTACCAATAAAAAATACAAACTGGACACGAATACATGGTACAGAGTTAAGCTGGAACTATCCGGTTCGGAAATCAAAATGTATGTCAATGATCAACTGGAGCTGTCCGCAACAGACACCAGCCTCACTGCTGGAGCCATTGGTTTGGTGACCTCCAAAGCAGCTGCCGAATTCGATAATGTGATTGTATCCGGTGCTTCTTCTGAGGTAGATCCAGGAACACCGCCTGTGAATCCAACACCAGGTACAGAAAAACCGACTCCTGGAGTGGACCCTGATGTAACCTCTAAAAGTAACTATAATTTGACTGGCTTTTCGTATGGTAATACAGGTGGTGGCAACATTGCGGATACAGATGCCAACTACAAAAAAGTTTACAACGCTGTAGATCTCAACGAAGCACTGAAGAAAGGCAGCAAAGTCAAAGTGATTGAGATTATGAACGATCTTGATCTCGGTTGGAATGAAATTCCTAGTGCTGCCAAAGTAATGCCTTTTAGTGCCAACAATCCTGTACAAACACATCCTGTTCTGAAAAAGACAGGTGTGAGCAAAGTCTATATCGAAAATATGAATGGGGTTACGATTTTCTCGGCCAATGGTGTGAAAATCAAACATGCCGGCTTTGTTATCAAAAGAAGCTCCAATTTGATTTTCCGTAACCTCGAATTTGATGAACTTTGGGAGTGGGATGAAGCAACCAAAGGGAACTATGACAAGAATGACTGGGACTATATTACTGTCGAAGGTGCAAGCTCCAAGGTATGGATCGACCATTGCACATTTAACAAAGCCTATGATGGTCTGGTAGATGTGAAAAAAGGGAGTAACGGAGTTACGATTTCCTGGTCCTTGTTCAAAGGAGATGACCGCAGCTCCAACAGCTGGGTAACCCAACAAGTCAACGCGATGGAAGCAGACAAGTCTTCCTATCCTATGTACGCTTATCTGAGAAGCAATGCAGTAGGCATGAGTAAAGAAGATATCATTGATATTGCAGCAGGACAAAAGAAGGCGCATCTGATCGGTGCTACGGAAATGGCTTCCGACAATCCAGATTTGGAAGTGACGCTGCATCATAATTACTATCTGGATATTCAGGACCGTATGCCACGTTTGCGTGGTGGTAATGCTCATGCATATAACATCGTTATGGACGATGCCGGATTGGCCAGAGCTAAAAAAAGAATTACTTCTGACATGGCTAAAGCAATTGCCGCCAAGGGATACCATTTTGATGTCGTGGGTAATGGTGCAATTTCAACAGAAAACGGCGCGGTATTGCTAGAAAAGTCTTATTTAATTGATGTGTTTTCTCCAGTGCGTAATAATCAAAAAGATCCTAACAAAGCAGATTATACAGGTAAAATCAAAGCCGAAGACGTTATCTTTTCCGACAATGGTACCGTATTCAGAGGAGGCAGTGAAGCTGCGAATAGCCCGTTAGCCCCTTATCCTGCGAAGGCCAAGGGCTTCTCTTGGAATGGGTTCACAACGTTGCCATACAGCTATACTGCCGAAGACCCTGCTAACCTGGTTGCTCAATTGCAGGCCAAGGATGGAGCGGGTGCAGGCAAGCTGAACTGGTCGAGTGAAAACTGGCTCAAAACGGTGTACAATACAGCCGCTACGAAAGATGCAATAGTGGAAGAAGATTCCGAATAGGTAGGCATATAAAAAAGCAGCCAGGACAGATATGCTCTGTTTCTGGTTGCTTTTTTGGTTACCCACGTTTAGGCTGCGTTCGGTATGAGCTTAACCAATAACGACAAATGAGGATACGCCAGCAGGTACGGATCTAACGCGGAATAATACTCCATCATCTCTAAAAGTACGCAGAATATAAGGCTGGTTCGTAGGTGTGCGGACTCTGTTGAATCGGGCAGTACCAAAGCGGTCGAAGCCTGCAGCTTGGACAAAGGTTCCATCTAAACGCCGGAGTGTTGCAAAAAATCCAGACGTGTTAAAAGGTACACCATCATTGTTAGCCCAGATAACTGTAAATCTACGAAGGGTTTGTGTTGGACTCACATTGCGATATCTCGTAACAGGAACCTTTCTGCCCGTAGATTTCAGCGTTTGTGGAGGACGAATGGCCACTTCAAATCAACTCCTTTGTTGTGATGAGATAGTAAATGCACACAAAGGAGTTTTGGACCGTGCTATAAACTACTGCTTCTTAAAAATAGGTATATATTGAACTTGGGACATCATTATGCCCACTCGCGCCGTAGCGTAAAGAGGTCTTTTAACGCGTCTGTAGACAGCTCAGTAATCCAGCCTTCGGTACTGGTTATGATTTGGTCGCTAAGCTGCTGCTTGCTCTCCAGCATTTCATCAATGCGTTCCTCCAGCGTGCCCAGCGAGATAAATTTGTGCACCTGTACATCCTTCGTTTGTCCCATCCGATAGGCTCGGTCTGTGGCCTGATTTTCAACAGCCGGATTCCACCAGCGATCAAAGTGAAAGACGTGGTTGGCTGCCGTCAGATTCAGACCCACCCCCCCGGCTTTGAGCGACAAAATAAACACGGATGGCTGCTCGGCAGGGGGGAGCGTGTGAGATTGGAATTGATCAATCATTCGGTCACGCGCCGTTTTGGACGTGCTACCGTTCAGATAGAGCACAGGCTCTTGCAGCTCCTGAGCGAGTACCCGCTGGAGCATCTGCCCCATACCAATATACTGTGTAAAAATAAGGCAGCGCTCGCCCTCCTCCCGCAGTTCCTTGACCATAGCCAGAATGCGCTCTAGCTTGGATGAACGGCTAATGACCGTCTCAAGATCGGACTGACTATAACCGGAAGCCGCTGCATCCGGGAGTGCTTCCTTGGTTAAGAGGGCTGGGTGGTCGCAAAGCTGCTTCAACTGGGTAAGGGCGGATAAAATGGCTCCTTTCCGTTCAATCCCTTCCAGCTTCTGCATCCGTTCCATCAACTCTTTGACAATCTGGTCATAGAGCGCGCCCTGCTCAGAGGTCAGATGAATGTAGGTTTTCATCTCATTCTTGTCAGGCAAATCAAGCTGTATAGCAGGGTCCTTCTTCTTGCGCCGCAGCATGAAGGGCTGAACCAGCTTTTGCAAATCTAATGTGCGCTGCTCGTTATGTTCCTTCTCAATAGCATTCATAAAACGATTGCTAAAGGCGCGTGAGCTGCCCAGATAACCTGGATTGATAAAATCATAAATGGACCACAGCTCGGACAATCGATTTTCAATAGGTGTCCCGGTCAACGCAATCCGATGACGTGCAGGAAAGCTGCGCACGGCTGTGGATTGCTTGGTTTGCGCATTTTTAATGTTTTGCGCTTCATCCAGGCAGACCGAATCCCAGGTCATGCTTTGTAGCAGCTCTTGATCCAGGGTTGCCGTAGCAAAGGAGGTCAGGATGACATCAGCCTGCTCTACTTCTTCACGGAACAAGTCTCCCTGCTTCCGCCTGCTTCCATAGTGCAGCATCACCTTCAATGAAGGGGCGAAGCGGCTGAGTTCCTTCTGCCAGTTGCCCAGCACCGACGTCGGGCAAATCAGCAGCGAACTGGAGCGGACACCCGTCTCAGCGGCAATTTCCTGTAAGTGCAGTAAATAAGTAATAAATTGCACCGTTTTACCAAGTCCCATGTCATCGGCCAGACAGGCCCCCAGTCCAAAACGCCGTAAAAAGGCAAGCCATGCGTACCCGTCCCTCTGATACGTCCGCAGCTCGGCTTGCAGCCCGTCCGGCACGTCCAATGCAGGCCATTCTGACTGCCGTCCGAGCTGGCTGATCAGCTTCAGCAGATGGGCATTCAGCTCGACTTCCAGCCGGAAGCGTGCCGCATCCTCCGGCTGCTCACCCGAGGCGTCGCCTTCAGGCTCGTCGGCGTTGCCGAGCAGGTGCAGCTGCAAGATGTCCTGAAAGGACAACCCCTGAGCGCTGTCGATCCCGGCCATGGCCCGGCGGATCTGCGCCAGCAGCGCAGGGTCGAGCGCGATCCATTGCCCGCGGAAGCGCACCAAGCGCTCGTTGCGAGCGACCAGCTCGGCGAATTCTGACTCGCTCAGATCGGCATCGCCAATGGCAACGCGCCAATCGAACTGGACAATCGAGTCCAGTCCGAACAGCGAGCTGCCCTTCGTGCGCTCTCCCGCCCCTTCGCCCGGGCGTACCTTGGCCCGCAGCTTTGGCTTCTTGCGGGTGGCTGCCTCCCACCAAGCTGGCAGCAGCACCTGCCAACCGCTTTCCAGCAAACGTTGGCTGTCGGTCGTCAAGAATTGCCACGCTACTTCGTCGGAGAGCGGGCGATTCAGCACGTCATCGCGGCTTCCGGCACGCTGCCCGACAGGCAAAATAGAGGTCAAGCGTTCCAGCCACCCGGCTGAGCGCTCACGGACATGTGCTGTCCAGACATCGGGCCATGAGCCGGATGCGTACCCATCATCGGCGAGCTGTACAGACACCAGCAACGCTGGGTCTTGCTTGTCCTGCAACACAAGCTTGAGCTGCCAGGACGGCTCGTCGTCCTCCAGCTCTGGCTCCAGCAGTTGCAGAAGCGGCCGAAAGGGCGCGGTATCGGCTTTCCAGCCGATGGCGATGAGCCAGGCCTGCGCGTCTAGACCCGCTGCAGCCGGGCGGTTGAGGGCGAAGAGAATCGGATATTCTCTTCGCAAATCGGCGGCTTCCGCTTCGGTGCCGTACCAGCGCTGAAATACGGCAGCCGAGAACGCCGCTATCAGCCCTTCCTGCTCGTCCTTCTCCAAGCGGTCGAGCAAAGCAAGCTCTGCCGGTTGAATGTTTTCCAGTGCTTCCGCATCCCACTTCCATTGCAGCTTCCCCGTCTGGAACGCCGTGAAGCTAGGCACATAGGCTTTCGCTTCAATACAGTGAGCAAGTAAAGGGATCAGCCGAAGCCACGAGGCATTGGCCTCGTCCCAGATCCATTCGATATGCTTCAGGAGCTCACACTCTGCCAGAAAAGGAATCACCTGCTCTGAAGGCAGCAGGATAATATCCGTGTCTTGAACATGTTGAATCTCCAGTTCGGTGCCATAAAACGAAGCCTCATGCCAAGCAAACAAACGCTGCTTCAGAATTTGACCGGAAATGCTATAGTTCATGGAGGAATCGCCATAGATCAGCGCGTCTCCATAGGTAGTTAATTGGATATGCACAGTAATCGTTTCGGTATATTGGCTCATGATAACAATTTCCCTTTCCGCAATTCCTCCTGTAGCGCCCGCAGGCGGCTATGACGGCTGGTGAAGGTCGTAAAGAACAGCTCCCAGCGTGATTCTTGCTTCATTTTCTTGTACAGCTTGAACAGCCGCTTTAATAGCTTGACTGCTGCTTTATAGCTGGATCTGTTTTTTTCTAGCACATAGCGTTCTACCGCTTGATGGTAAAAGGGGAGTAGTAACTCAGGCGCGTTCTTTTCAATGGGCTGTAACACGCTCACTCGAAAACTCAAAGGTTCACTGCGTATGCTTAGCTGATAGTCGATCCATGACCGCCATTTCTCGTGAGCAAGCAGTGCCTCTTCATACATTCCTCCGGCAAATGGAAGCATACCCACCAGCGTGTCCCACATGTCCTGCTCCGCTTCTGGAAGGTGCTGCAAAACCACATCCCAATCATGCATATAATCCTGTAAATGGTCATCCCGATGACTGTGAAGCAGGGGACCGATATGCCGCAGTCCGTCCTTGAGGCGTGCCCAATTCTCAGCTTTACGCAACGCCTGTAAGAACAAAAGCAATTGGTTGGAGGAGATTTTTAGTGGAAAAGCTCGTTCCGCTTCCTGAAGAAGTACCCAGGCTTCATTATCCTGCGATTGGAAAATATGCATCCAGCTGCGAGCCAACATCCACGGAAGCCTTGCTAAAGTAGTGCCGAGATCCTCCTCAGCCGCCTGCAAATGCTGTAATTCCTCCGTATATATGCTGGAGTCCTGTCTTACGGGATGCACCCAGTACAGCCAAAACTGATAATACGCGTCTGAAAAATAAGTACCGTTACGCGATTCTGTCAGCATTTTTCGGCGTAAATAGGCTAAGGTTTCTGCCATACGGGCTTCTTGCATCGGTTCATCGGTCAGCTCCAGTGGACTCTCAAAATCACGATCGATCGCTTCTTTAAGCTCATCGGCAGCAATTTGCGTGTAATACCCCATATAGGTATGAGAGGGATAGCCTGGCATGGAAGACTGAGGTACCAGCTTTTCCAGCACACGCAGATGAGCATGCAGTCCGTATAGCTGTTGCATGCCAGGTGAAAGCGGTGGCTTCACAGCATAGATCGAGGCTAAAGCGCTTTGGACAAATTGGGAGTTTTGTGTGTTCACACGATTAAGGGCGATACACTGATCGAACAGATCATGCCACTCTGAAATGGGCATGTCCGGTATTTTACTTGCAGTTTTACTGAGGGCGTTTCTTGTTGTTTCCTTGTGATCCGGTGAAAGATTCGACCGGGAAGGAGGTGTGTTACGCGTGTCAGCTTTTGTCGACAATCGAGTGAATCCCGCCGAATGAGCGTTCACTAAAGCATGTACAGAACGTTCCTGTTCATTCGCGTAATTCAGTAGTACGGCGATCATATGCTTGCAGTTGGCGTGGACAGGGCATGTACATCTGCTGGCAGCAAAAGCGCTCAAGTGGAGATCCACCTCGTATAGCTCGCTTCCATCCACGACAGCTGCAATATGATCGGCATCAGGCATTACGAATTCTTTTACCTTTCCTTGCTTAAAATATTGGAAACCTCGTTTGATCGTCACATCATTAAAATGGTCAGCCACGTTTTGAATAAGCTGTTGCCACTGTATATCATCCATAAGATAGGTTGGTTTCATATGCATTAGTCTCCTAAGAGAGAATAGTTAATCCGATGACTGCTTAACTCTTCCATTATATCAGTTCACGGATATAAATTGAGTGGAGGGAGCAGTTGGAAAATTTCGAAGTATAACCGCCAAGTGCAGTAAAAAGCCCTCTTACGCTGTGGCGTAAGAAGGCTTGAGTCTCATCAGCAAGAATGGGGAGGCATTCTCTATTGTTTCCCACCCGGATTCTCTGTTCGATGGAAGACCATAGAGATAACAAGAAGCACCAAGGGTACTACTGCGCATACAGCAATTCCAAAATAACCTATTATTTTATCGAAGTTGCCTATCTCAACAAAATTTTGGGGATACATGCTCAGGCAAAATAATATAATTAACGGGAGATAACAGATATACCCGTTCCACTTTTGGGTGAGCTGGCTGATCCCCGTTACAATATAGAAATAATAGTTTGAGGCGGTCATGAAAATTTTGATCGTCCACAAAATGATAAATAATATTTCAAATCGTTCCAGGAACGCGCCGGGGAATTCAATTTGCTGTGCAAAAGAAACGACTGGCCATTGCAGTCGGGAAACTTCCTCAACTGACATACAGCCGACGACCATCGTTACCATTAAAATATACAAACCCATTGCAATCGAGTAGCCGATTGACCCAGCCTTCCATGCTTTTTGGGGGTGGGTCATCACATTAGTTAATATAAGGATGGATTCAAAACCCAATGTAGAGAAAGGTATAACTTTAAGTGATTCAAAGATCGGTCGCCATCCTTTATGGAAAACAGGGCGCAAATTATCAAGATTGAAATGGTTGACATTAAGAACGACCAACAATAAAAAAACAATAAGGGTTAAAGGGAAAAAAAGTTCGATCAATCGAACCATTGCATGGAGACCGCCCCAGGTCAAATACCCAATAAGCAGAAGAAACGGTAAGAGAATCATACTTATTGGGGTTCTCTCCAGTGCAAGACCTTTGAGGAATTCCGCCATCATTCTACATACAAAAGAGCATATCATCGTGCAATGTACAATAAATGCAATATTGATGAGCAGGCCGATGAATTTACCCGCGATCACAGGATTGAGCTCATAGAACGTCTTCCCTGGAAATCTCCGGCACAGTTTAAAATGGATAAAAACGATGCCTACCCCAAGCAGACTTGCCAGCAAAAGTCCCTGCCACACGTCGGGCGTTTGTGTCTTTTCCGCGATGGTTCTTGGCAAACTGACAATTCCCACAGCGTACACGGTCGAAGTGACTGTAAGTAAGGCTTGAAGGGTAGAGATTTTTTCCTGTTTCATGGAAGGTATGTTGGACATTACTCTTCCTCTCCTTTTGTATAAGCACCTGTTCGTTTAATCTGTACTTCAGCCTGAACATCGATTGGTATTTGACTGAATGTATTTTGCCAATTTTCCTTTACCCGATCCCAGTAAGCGGGATAGTTCACTTTTACTTTTGTGCCAAAACCGACTACATCTGCTCTCATTTCTTTCTGAAGTGTGTTTAGCGATTGGGATATGGTCTGTTTGATTTCATCTTGCGCTGCTTCTTTGGCGGTTCGGATGAATGATTCCTTCAGGAAGTCCACAGAAGTAACCGAGTTTTCGTTTAGCTTGATATCTGTTTTGATACGAACTGTGAATGAGAGATCCTGTCCATTAAGGTGGGGAATAAGTTTACTATGGGCATCCTCAACTTCAAAGACCATGTGTTGTTTCGTCTTTGGGTCCTCAACTTTAATAATGGAACCCTTCGTTTTTCCCAGCATCCAGTTGATCCCGATAACATCCTCTTCGTCCAGCCAATAAGCAAATTTCTTCGTTTTGCCGCTGACCAGAGCTGCTCCTGAGAAGTGATTGCCGTCATTGCTTTCTAGGCATTGAATGAGGAAGTCAGCTCCTTGTGAGATATGTGTAGACATTTCCCCTAATGTTATTCTATAAGGTATTTTTGAGTTGAAATCACTATTTTTGGCCAATGCTTCAAGGTCAATGGAAGGTATCTCTTTATGTTTGCCAATCTTATTGAGCGCTTCTTTCGCATTGCCTTTTACGATCATAACAAGTGATTTTCGACTCGGTTTATAGGAGCGAGTAAACGTATCTAACAATTGGTCGATTCTTGTTTTTTGTATAGCTTGGTCACTAATCAAAATTAAGCGAATAAAACTATATAAAGGAGCACGGGATACCTGCTTGGCCTGTTCCCTGGAAGCAGACTGGATTGAATCTTTGTTAAAGGTTGTTACGTTGCTATACATATTTTTTCTGGATTTCTGCGCTATTAAGTGCTGGTAGGTAAGTTCCAGCATATCCTGCTGATCCGTATCAATGGCGACGCCTTGAATAATACTCAAGTTATCGATCTCTCTGCTATCCCAACAACCGGTGAGGAGAGCAGCACATGCGATCCATGCAGCAAAGCATTTTTGCGCCCATAGGGTTCGACGAAACAGAAAGATGTAAGAGAGCATAGGTTTACTTCCTTTTTCTGTTAGATTGTATTTCGTCCTGTGTCTTTAGCATCATAGGGCGTTTTTTGAGATATTTAAAAGGAACCCGAACCAAAGTATCTTGTTGATCTCTTAGCCGAATTGGGGCTAGGGGTGACATGTAAGGAACTCCAAAGCTTTTGATCTGGACCATGTGTACGCCTAAACAAATAAAGGCTAAAATTACTCCATACAGCCCATAAATCCCTGCGATCATCATAATGGGGAAACGAAGAAGCCGGATTCCAATACTGCCGCTGTACTGCGGGCTTGCAAAGGACGCAATGGCAGTAAGACCAACGACAATAATCAGAAAAGCACTTACGATCGCCGCCTCGACAGCGGCTTGTCCAATCACAAGACCGCCTACAATCCCGATGACTTGTCCTATGCCTTTAGGTAGCCGTAGACTTGCCTCGCGCAGTATTTCCAATGCTAACTCCATAATTAGAGCTTCCACAAAAACGGGAAAAGGAATCCCTTCCCTTGAGGCAACGATAGACATCACTAGCTCAGGTGGGATTAATCCAGGATGAAAAGAAATAAGTGCAACGTACAGCGAAGGCAGGAATGTTGCAATGAACAGAGCCGTTAAACGAAGCATGCGGAAAAATGTTCCTAAAGGAAAACGCTCGTAATAATCCTCTGGGGATTGAGCCAGCATCCAGAAGGTCATGGGAGCAATCAGGACAAAAGGAGTGCCATCAAGCATAATGACAACTCTTCCGGACATTAAAGCATTTATAGCTTTATCCGAGCGTTCAGAGGCTTGGATCTGTGGGAACGGAGACCATGAATGTTCCTCAATCCATTGCTCAATAATCCCGGTATCGGAAGCATCGTCCACATCAATCGTTTCGACTCTCCGTTTAACTTCCTGAACTAGCTCGGGATTTGCGATATCTGATATGTACAGGATCGCTAACTTCCGTGAGGATCTCCTTCCTATGGTCATTTTATCTATTTTGAAACTTAGATCTTTGATATGCCGCCTTACCATTGCCAGGTTGCTTTGCAAATCTTCAATAAAACCTTCTCTCGGTCCTCTAACCAAAGTTTCAGTGCTTGGTTCATCGACACTTCGCGACGGAAACTGGCCCGTAGACGCAAAAAAGACTTCATCGGTTCCTTCGATCAGCAGACAGGTATTTCCCGATAACACTTCGTGTACACACGTCTCAAGGTCTGTCTCTTCTTCCATATCGATCGTAAATGCTGTCTGCTGTATCAGCTCCTCCTTTATTTTCTCGGGATTAACTTGGGAGTGACTTTCACGAATTCCAGTTAAAATGAGCGGCTTGACGATTTGTTCGTTAATGATGCTCGTATCCGCAATACCAGAGAGATAGATCATAATTACATGAATTCCCGTTTGACCCACATTCATTTTCTTGAAGACGACATCAGGAAGATGACCCAGGGTCTTTTGTAGATGGTCCAATTTCGCCTCGAGTGATCTTGCCATGACTCCTCCTCCTTCAAAAGTTATGCATGTAATATGTGTAAAATGGTAATAAATATTCATGGAATGGTAATCTAATGTGTTCAACGATAGAGGAGCTGAAGACGCGAGAGACAGAGGGAGTTTTTTGGGTATATGTAAACAAAAACGAACACCAGTGGTGTCCGTTTTTGGTCATACTTATGAGGCGAGGGTACTCTATCCTAGAGATAACGCCATATAAATTCCTCCGAGTGGAGTCACTTTTTGAACTCGTAAAAATGTGCCTCCAACATGCTCAGAGAAAGCTCGGCAGTCGTGGCTACCACGATATCTGCCCCTTGCATTTGTGAAGGTGTTCCTACACCGACCGCAAACATCCCGGCGCCCTTGATCGCCTGTATGCCAGCCTGTGCGTCCTCTATACCGATACAATCGGCAGGCTGAACGCCCAGATTTGCAGCTCCAGTGAGGAAAATTTCCGGGTCAGGCTTGCCATGCCGAATGGCGGTAACATCCACCACACTGTCAAAATAGTACGCTAGCTCCAGTCGCTCCAGGATAAACGCTGCATTTTTACTTGCAGAGGCCAGAGCGATGCCGATTCGGGCTTCACGAAGTTCTGTCAGAAGCGCTTTAATGCCTGGAAGAATGTCCGAGGGAGTTACAGCTGAGATGAGCCGCTGATACTCCGTATTTTTCCGTGTGGCCAGTTCTTGCTTGCCTTCTTCTGAAAACGTATCGGACAGGTTACCGCGCGCCAGTATTTTGTCGAGCGATTCCGTACGGCTGATTCCTTTTAACTGTTCATTAAATTCCCGATCAAAAGGGATGTTTAACGCTGCCGCCAAGCTGCCCCATGCCTGAAAATGATATTCGGCGGTATCTGTGATGACTCCGTCCAGATCAAAAATGACTGCCTTCATTTGCTTTCCCCCCTGTCTACCCGATTTATGAAACGCTGTTCGTCATTAACGGCCGCCCACTGGTAATGTGCGTTGGCTGTCCATACAGCTCCAGCGTCAGCGGTTCTCCATCCAACAGGGTAATGATCACTTCATTTTCCTGTACGAGAATACTTAGCAAGCGACCGCGATAGTTGATTTTAAACGTATATTTGGTCCAGTCTTGAGGCAAGAAGGGGGAGAAGCTTAATGTTTCATTATAGGTTCTCATCCCGGCAAATCCCTGTACAATCGCCAGCCAGCTTCCCGTCATGGAAGTGATATGAAGGCCGTCTTCGGTATCGTTATTATAGTTATCCAGATCCAGACGGGCCGTCCGCTTATACATCTCGACTGCTTTTTCCTCCATTTTGAGTTCGGCGGCCAGCACGGCGTGTATAGAAGGAGACAGACTGGATTCATGAACAGTCATGGGCTCGTAAAATGCAAAATTGCGCGCTTTTTCCTCCAGTGTGAACTGGTCTCCAAAGAAATACAGTCCTTGCAGCACATCTGCCTGCTTAATGAAGCATGAACGCAGGATTTTATCCCATGACCATTTCTGGTTTAGTGGAAGGTTGCTGGGATCAAGGGCGGATACAGGCTGCAAATCCTTATCCATAAAGGTATCGTGTTGTACGAAGACTTCCCGCTCCTCATCATAGGGATAATACATGTGAGTGACGATATCCTGCCAATGTGCAAGCTCATCAGCCGTAACTGCCAGGCGCTGCGCTTTCTCAGTCGAAATTTGAGGCAAGACCGATAATGTATATTTCAAAACCCATGCAGCCAGCGTGTTGGTATACCAGTTGTTATTGACGTTATTTTCGTATTCGTTTGGCCCGGTAACCCCGTGAATCATATACTGCTGCTGACTTTTGGAAAAATGGACCCGATCGGCCCAGAAACGGCTAATTTCGACCAGTACATCTACGCCGTAGTCATGCAGATAGGTCAAGTCACCCGTATAGTTGGTGTAATTGTAAATGGCATAGGCAATGGCACCGTTACGATGAATTTCCTCGAAGGTAATTTCCCATTCGTTATGGCATTCCACACCCGTAAAAGTGACCATAGGGTACAGTGCACCCCGAAGTCCTTGCTGGGTCGCGTTATGCTTGGCACCTTCAAGTTGTTGATAGCGATACAACAGCAGATTTCGGGTTACATCCGGGTCTGCGAGCGCCAGGTACATAGGTACGGCATATGCTTCTGTGTCCCAATAGGTGGCACCGCCATATTTTTCACCTGTAAAACCCTTGGGACCAATGTTCAGACGGGCATCTTCACCGTAGTACGTAGAGAACAGCTGGAAAATGTTAAAGCGTATTCCCTGTTGGGCCTCCGTATCGCCCTCTATTTCTACATCTGCTTTGTCCCAACGTCGGGCCCAAGCTGCGACATGCTCCTGTTTAAGAGAAGTGTAGCCTTTGTTCACAGCTTCTACGGCGATGCGTTCAGCTTGTGGAATCAGTGCGTCCTTTTCCATATCCCGTGAAGTTGTAACAGCCACAAATTTTTGCAGCTGGATACTGTCGCCCGGAGCGACGCTGTATTGATAGTGGCGAGCAGCATACAGAAAGCCCTCTTCCGTCGTCTGCTGATCCTGTCCCTCGGTCACAATACCCATGGTAGCGTTTACGGTAAAGCGCGGAATACCGAAGGGATTATCTATAGTTGTTGTGGACAGGCTAATGAATTGTTCCTGAACCTCTCGGGCCTCCTCCAGCCAAAAAACCTCATCATAGTTCGTGTCTTCATTCTTCGTATTGCCGTCCAAATAGGGGACAAGCTCTATAGTTAGAGGTTGCTCACTTATATTCGTTGCTTGGTAATCAATCAGGCATAGCTCACGAGTGGTGATGCTCAGAAAACGCTCCGTAGTGATACGAACCTGATCGTTCACGGTGCAGGTGCGTCGCAGGATCCCCTGTTTCATGTCCAACTCCTGCACGAAATCGCTGATGTGTGCCGTAAATAAGTCTACTTCCTCTTGGTTTACGATCAGATTGATGCCGATGAAGTTCATGGCATTGATGACCTTACCAAAATACTCAGGATAGCCGTTTTTCCACCAGCCGACCTTTGTTTTGTCGGGGAACCATACACCGGAGATATAAGTTCCCTGATGATGATCCCCTGAATACGTTTCTTCGAAATTGCCGCGCATGCCCATATAACCGTTGCCTATGGACGTTAAGCTTTCCTGTAATCGCATGTGTGTGCTATGTAGAGCGTGTGTTGTCAGCTTCCAACTATCTACGTCAAATAATCGGTTGTAAACCATGAGTGCGTACCCCTCTCGGAAAATGAGATCGTTGTTTTAACGAGACCAATATATGAGCGAGTTCAGTATATAGTGCAACCGTTTGCCCTGTCAACGCAAAAAAACTGATTTTATGGATATCCACAAAATCAGTTCTTGTCCATTTCTTAGAGATTCATAGTACCTGGCTGGATTTGCGCTCCACGATTCGGTGGGGCACAATGATGTGTTTGGTCAGTTCCTTGGGATCCTCAATTTTTTCAATCAGGCTTTTGGCAGCCTGATAACCCAGAGTAAAGATATCAATATCCACGGATGTAAGAGGAGGATTCATCAGCTCAGCCAGCATTAGATTATTGAAGCTCACCATGGATAACTGCTCTGGCATGGACACGCCTAACTGGGCAAGCATTTTCTGTACGGCCATGGCTACAAGGTCGTCGCTAACGATCATCGCAGTAGGCGGCGGGGTAGCCTGCAATAACGCGCGCATGTCCTCCAGATTAAAGGGTTCTCTGACCACGTATTCTTTCGGTAGAGGCAAGCCAACCTCTCGTAGCGCATCTTGGTAGCCTCGGAGTCTTTCAAGATTCACGATGTGTTCCTGATCACCGCCAACATAAGCAATGCGCTGATGATTCAGCCCAGTCAAATAAGTGACCACATCCTTGGCAGCCTGGTAGTTGTCGTTGTCTACATGGGTGGTTTCGCTGACAAACTGTTGAGGTTTGCCGATTACGGTATAGGGAATTTTTTCTTTGTGAAGATACTCCACGATGCTATCCTTTTGCTTGGAGTACAGGACAATGTAGCCGTCAACGCGTCCGGTCCGGGTCATCAGCTTTACGCGGGATAGCAATTCATCATTCGTTTTGCCTGTGACAATCGACAGTGTATAGTTGTGCTCGTTCACCCATTCGCTGATCCCGCGAAGACTTTCCGGAAAGAAAGGATTTTGAAAGATCGCCACATCCGATTCAGGCATAATAATGCCTATCGACTGTGTGACTCGGTTAGCCAGACTCTGAGCTGAATAGTTGGGTTCATAGCCAAGCGCCTTCATTTCTTTACGGACACGTAACTTGGTAGCTTCGCTGATTTTGGGGCTGTCTTGAATGACGCGGGATACGGTGGAGGTAGCAACATTAGCACGTTTTGCGACATCTTTGATGGTTACTGCCATCGTCTTCGTCTCCTTTTGCTATCTCAAGCAGGAAATATTATGTTCTATCATACGATATTGCTCGAAAATCAACAAATTCGCGGTTTTTTCGAGTGTTTCTATCATTATTAACCAAGATATTTACAATTAGGGTATTGCTAATAGAAAGCGATATCATTATAATAATTGTGCAACCGATTGCATAATATTTTTTGAGTACTACCCATGCTATACATACTATAAGGGATGGAGACTGAACGAGCATGAAAAAACTTCTATCATTTGATTTTTGGCAAAAGCTTGGGAAGGCACTGCTTGTGGTTGTTGCTGTTATGCCGGCGGCCGGGATTATGATTTCGCTTGGTAAAGTAGTGGCGATGTTGGCTGGCGATATTCATTTCTGGTTGACCGTCGGCGGGGTCATGGAGAATTTGGGTTGGGGTATTATCAATAACTTACACATCCTATTTGCGGTAGCGATAGGTGGTTCCTGGGCTAAGGAACGGGCGGGCGGGGCTTTTGCGGCTTTAATTGCCTTTGTTCTCATCAATATTTCAACAGGGACGATTTTGGGCGTATCATCGAAGATGTTAACCCAGGAGGGAGCAACCACCCATACACTCTTCGGTGCATCGATTCCGGTCAGTGGTTATTTCACCTCTGTCTTAGGAGCACCTGCACTCAACATGGGCGTGTTTGTCGGTATCATCTCCGGATTCGTCGGGGCGGTGGTATTTAACAAGTACTATAATTACCGCAAGCTGCCGGACGCTTTAGCCTTTTTTAACGGTAAACGTTTTGTTCCTTTTGTCGTGATTTTATGGTCTGTCATCGTAAGTTTGATCATGTCTGCCATCTGGCCATTTGTCCAGGGGGGGATTAATCAGTTCGGCATTTGGTTGGCGACTTCGGGAGAATCGGCTCCTTTTGTAGCACCATTTGTCTATGGTACACTGGAAAGACTGCTGATTCCTTTTGGACTTCATCATATGCTGACCGTCCCTATTAACTATACTCAACTTGGAGGCGTTTACACAACGCTTACAGGTTCCGGGGCAGGAAGTGTCGTTGCCGGGCAAGACCCGCTGTGGCTGGCTTGGGCAAGTGACCTGAGTGCGCTTCGTGGTACCGATCCGACAGCCTACAATAGCTTGTTGGAAGGCGTGACGCCTGCCCGCTTCAAGGTAGGACAAATGATTGGTGGGGCAGGTATCCTTATGGGACTAGCGGTGGCTATGTATCGCCGTGTAGACAAAGACAAACGCGGCAAGTACAAGTCGATGATCTTTTCGGCAGCCGCAGCTGTCTTTTTAACAGGGGTAACGGAGCCACTGGAATTCATGTTTATGTTCGTGGCGCCTGTGCTGTATGTGGTTTATGCTATTCTTACCGGTATTGCGTTCGGAATGGCCGACATCATACATTTGCGTTTACATTCATTTGGTATGATTGAACTGCTGACCCGAATGCCGTTGTCTATAAATGCGGGGTTGGTGCAGGATATTATTAACTTCGTGCTGACTTGCGTGGTGTTTGCGGTAGCAACCTACTTTATCGCTTATTTTATGATCGGTAAATTCCAAATGGCTACGCCGGGAAGACTGGGGAACTATACGGATGAGGAGCCTCAAGGGACTTCCGAGGCAGGGAGTACGAAGACAGAGGGTGTGGCAGCTACTTCCACTCAAAATCAACTGGCTACGGATATCATCAAGACACTTGGGGGTGAGCAGAACATTGTCGAGGTGGACGCTTGCATGACCCGTCTGCGTGTGACGGTGAAGGATACAGATGCCGTTGGGGATGAAAAGACGTGGAAAGCGCTGGGTGCCTTGGGCTTGATAAAAGTAGATAATGGGGTGCAGGCGGTTTACGGACCGAAGGCTGATGTGCTTAAATCAGATATACAAGACATACTCAACAGGTGATTACTTTGAAGTTGTTAACCTTAAATGCACATGCTTGGATGGAAGAAAACCAGCACGATAAGCTAAAGCAACTGGCTGCTTTTATTGATGAACAGCAGTTTGATGTCATTGCTTTACAGGAAGTGAACCAGTCTATGGAAGAGGCTCCTTTGTCAGCGGACGATTTGGGCACTTACCATAGCGCAGATCCTGAAGTTGTCATTAAGCGTGATAACTATGCTTATGTGCTGAACGGGCTATTGTCTGATAGCTATCATTGGACGTGGGCTCCCGCGCATGTTGGTTTTGCCAAATACGACGAGGGGTTGGCGATTCTGTCGAAAACACCGATTACAGCTACGGTGAACGAATATGTTTCCTCGCTACAGGATTATGACAACTACCGCTCACGTAAAATTGTCGGTATTCAAACTGAGGTGGACGGAGTGCAGGCTTGGTTTGTAAGTGGACATTTTAACTGGTGGAATGATGAAGAATCCTTCCGTGGACTATGGGATCGTACAACCAAAGTGCTAAATTCTTTTGCTTCGACGCTTGTGTTTATGATGGGTGATTTCAACAACGCGGCTGAAGTGCGCGGAGAAGGGTATGACTATGTACTGCAATCCGGCTGGTCGGACACCTATCCGATTGCAGCAGTACGTGATGATGGCCACACGGTGATTAAAGCTATTGCTGGCTGGGAAAGTAATGCGGAGCCGCTCCGCATTGACTTTATCTTCTCCAACAAGGCTGCACAGGTACAATCCTCAACCGTTGTACTGAACGGAAAAACAGGACCAGTTGTATCGGATCATTTTGGGGTTGCAGTTGAGTTGGAGCTGTGATGAAAAAGGAGGCCATTTGCTTATGCAATTGGCCTTTTTCTTATAGATTTTGAATTGAAACGAATAACATATTGGATAACCATAGCAATCAACACCAAAATCAAATTGTAGTAAAAGGGAGTGTTGATGCTAAATCGTTCCATGAGTGCCCCTGCGATGATCGGAGACACAATGGCCCCCAATTCGGACAAAGATACGACATTGCCAATAAATGAGCTTCTATTCTCCTCAGGAATAACGTCCCCTAGTTGTGAGTAAAAGGAATCCAGATAGCTGGCTCCTCCTATACCTCCGATGAACATCCCTAAGTATACGATCCACGGTTCTGTGAACCAAAGAAATAAGATGATTTCCACCATGATCAACAATAGACCGAGGATACAAAGCATCAAGCGATCCTTAAATAGATCAGATATTTTGCCAATAAAGGGCGCTGAGATGAAGGTCGATATGCCGATAATTGTAAAAGCTAAGCTAATTTCTGCGGGGCTCCAATGGAGCTTGTAGGTTGCATATATGGAGAAGTACGTTAAAAATATAGCGAATGCACTCATTTCAAGAAAATGAACGGTAGAATAGACAAGTAACTGTTTCGTTAACATGGTTTTTCCTTTGGGTTCTAGATGGGGCGAATGCTGTTCTTGTGGCTTTAAGGGAGAACGGAGGAAAGTCATTCTTGAAACGGCAACGAAGGATATACATGAGAAAATAGCAACGAAATAAAACGGAATGGATAAAGAAAAATAAGAAACAATAGCTCCACTCATAAGAGGCCCCAAAATCATACCGGCGCCTTCACTGCTGCTGATATATCCATTGAGCGTACCTCGATTCTCTAGGGTGCTCATATGGTTGATCGTGACTCTTACAAAGACGGTTAGCCCTATAGCTACCAAGCCCTGAAGGAGTCTCAGTATGGATAGAATGATGAAACTTGTTGCAATTGGAAACAGGAGCATACAAGCGATTTCAGCAATAAGCAAGCTCAACCCCAAGCATTTTGCGCCAATCTTTTCATAAATTCGTCCTGCCAAGCCTCCACCAAGAAATCTCCCCACATAAAACAGAGAAAATAAAATGCTCATGCCGAGTACGGATATCCCGAATTGCTCTACATAAATAGCAAAGAGTGGAAGGATCATACTTCCACTCATGTTAGCAATAAGGCTGATCACGATCATACAGGCGATATTACGATTTAAGTATAAGTGTCTCACCATAACCTCGAAACCTCTCTTTGATCTTGCATCATGGGAACCGTTATTCGGATTGCACTTGATTACGGATAAACGGCTTCAAGTCGAGTTAGCGGGTTCCCATATAAGGTACGCGAGCGAGTTCCTCGCGGTGCCTAAATCCCAATGCAATGATGGAGGTATGAAGCGGCGGATGGAAGGAATCTTGATTAGAGCGGTGGTGTTGCCTTTAAGCTGGAAAGCCGCCTCCTGGTGGTGGCCAAGCTCCATAGATCCGGCGTAGCAGTACGATTTCACCCAAATGATATGAATTGTGGGAAGCGATATTCCGCAGCAGTCCTGCTTTCGTTTCACCTGGGAAATGAGCTAGTGAATCATCCAGTTGCGCGGTTTCGGCAATCTGCACAGCTTGATCTACGCCCTGTAAAAATTCGTTAATGACAGCCTGCCATGCCTCTTCGCTTTGCGGTCCAGTCTCTTCGGGCCAGCTTTCCATGACATTGCCCGGAAGCTGGGGCTTCCGTCCTTCCAAATGCTCCAGCATAAATTGCTGCCAGTAAATCATATGCTTCAGTAGTTGATAAATGCTGTAGGGCATTTCTGCATGTTTCTTCCCTGCCAGCTCAACGTCAATGTCTGGTAAAGCCCGAGCTACTCGAATATGTCCACGTTCCCCGACCAGTGATTTAACCAGTGCTTGACCGAATAATTGATTGGCATCCGACATGTATGATCATCCCTTCTATGGAGAGTTTGTTCTAGCTTAGTCTCATTTAACGATTATACAATTATATTTTATAAAATGTAAATGGATGCATGATTTAATGTAAAGGGTAGAAATGTTTTTAATAAAGTGGTTGATAATTGTTCTCGATTAAATTACAATAATATTGTTTCGATAGAAACAATAAACGACGGATGTATATGTTGTTTCGTACATGCGGAAATGTTAAGGGGAGCTTTCTGTATGTATATATTGTTTCGTGTGAAACAATTAGGTGGTGGAAATAAAGATTTTAGATAGGGGTGTGAACATGGATTACGAAGTGATTGTAGTAGGCGGCGGACCTGTTGGAATGTGGTTAGCTGCTGAGTTGGCATTAGCAAGCGTAAGCGTATGTGTAATTGAACGTTTAGAGGAGCCTAGTGGTCAGTCGCGTGCGCTTACGCTACATCCACGGACGCTTGAGATGTTTGATATGCGCGGATTGAAGGAGCGGTTTATGAAGTGCGGCAGACCTATACGTACGGGTCACTTTTCAATGCTGAATACCCGCTTGGATTTTTCTGTGCTTGATAGTTCTTCTAATTATACGTTGTTTATTCCACAGGTGATTACAGAGCAAGTGATCGAGGAGCATGCGCTCAAGCTGGGAGTTGTCGTCCATCGTGGCATGGAAGTGGTATCTGTGCGAGAGCACGAGCAGGGCGTAGAGGTGGTGAGTGTATGCGCATCTGGACCACAAGCCAATGTATCGGTAATGAATGCTGCTTATGTCGTAGGAGCGGATGGGGCTGGGAGTATCGTGCGTAAACAAGCCGGGATTGCTTTTCCGGGCACGGATACGACTCTGACCGCTGTATTGGCGGATGTAGAGTTAGCCAATCCGCCTGAAAGTGGCGTACATTCCGAATATAGTGAACGAGGTGGGGTGATGATTGCCCCCGTGTATCCAGATATTTATCGGGTTATTTTGACTACACCGCGAATGATGGAGATTCCGAAGGACGAACCTGTGACGCTGGAAGAAGTGCAGACAGGACTGTATGATCTGCTCGGTACAGATCTTGGCGTATCCAATCCTCGCTGGTTATCTCGATTCGGGAATGCAACGCGGCAGGCGCAGACCTATCGTAAAGGGAGAATCCTGCTAGCAGGTGATGCTGCGCATATCCACTTCCCGGCAGGTGGACAGGGAATGAATGTTGGCTTGCAAGAGGCGGCAAATCTGGGATGGAAGCTGGCCGGAGTGATTCGTGGCTGGGCTCCAGACACGCTGCTGAGTAGCTATCATGACGAACGTTATCCGGTTAATACGCAGTTCTTACGGAATACCGAGGTTCAGACCCGCTTATTGGACTTTACGCCTGCTGTATTGGCACACCGCCAATTGCATGAGGAATGGTTCCGCCATCCGGAAATTAATCAATCTATGGCAGAGCAGATTAGTGCACTGGATGTATGCTATCCAGCGGCTAGCAATATACCGCAGCATCCACTGAACGGGAAACGGTTTGCTGATTTTGAATTGCATTTGCCTGACGGAATGACAACGTATGCTTACGATCTTCTTCATGAAGGCCGCTTTGTACTTCTCCATCTTGCACAGGATAATGAGGTATCGAATGAGTTTCACCATAGCTCACTTTCACATATTTCATATGTGGAGGCCGTAGCCGAGGAAGTGCCCGTGGGATGGAGAGATGTGCATACGGTTCTCATCCGTCCGGATGGGTATATCGCTTGGGCCATTTCTATGAAACAAACGGATATATTGAGTGTGATTAAGGAAGGCATTGCCACATTGGTATAAAGGGGAAAGGGTATGTTCATAACATGACCATATTGTTTCTTGTGAAACAAATGTGGGCTATAATGAAAGGAGGAGTATGCCAAAGGAGTGACTACTTGTTCGTATGGAAAAGGCGACATCGGTTCAGCATGTCTATGATTTGCTTATTAAGATGAATCATCAGTGGGAGCAGCATCAGCAAAGAGAGAGCATGACCTTTCTCGAAGAAATCCGCGAGCACTTTGATGGAATGACTTCGCTCAATATGACGGATGTACACGTTATGGATTGTATCGGGCAGCATGAGCCGATTAATGTTACGACATTAGCGGATCGAATTGAGCTGAGCAAGGGTACAGTTTCGAAAGTCAGCACCAAGCTGCTCAAGGAAGGCTGGATTCGCAGAACCCAGCTTAACGACAACAAAAAAGAAATTTATTTTCGGTTAACCCCGTTGGGAAAAAAACTCTTTCTTGTACATGAGCGGCTGCATGCTGAGGTACAGCAGCAGTTATTTCAATTTTTAAATCGTTACAGCTCGGAAGAACTGAATGTCTTGAAACGTCTGCTGTCCGATGGTGTAGATCTCTTGGAAGCTATGGAGTGGCAGGGAAAGAGTCTGGATTAAAGGGATATCTAATCATCAACGATGGGCACCTGTTTTATCTCCGAGTAATAGATACATGAGGAGATGCAGGTGCGTTTTCTCTTAATGCAATAGTCGTTTTGCTTCCATATAGAGCACCTGTACGAACTTTTTCGTATTAATGCGGGCTTGGGACAGTGAAGGCTCCACATTGTTTTGTAGCTCCAGCATTTTTTTGCGGATTTCTGTAAAGTCAAAAAATTTGGATGCATAATTTTCAAATTTAGGATGGGTATAGTCAGTCAACCCGAGCGATACTATATGGCTTAGCGTCTGGAAAATAGCGCGGCGGACACGCTGCTCCGATGCTTTAATTTCCTTACTCAGCTCTACTGCTGAGGCTGAAGCCCCTAACCGTTTGGATGCTACATTAGCAAATATATCCTTCAACGGCGGGAACAGATAGGGAGACAGATTGCCTGTTTCCTCCTCATACTGGTCCAGAAATTCCAGCATGTCCAACAAATCCATACTCCCAGCTTCGCCGATCATTCCCATCTCGGAGAGCAGAAACTGCCCGGAAGTTACGATGTTTCGGGTCGGTTCAATCGTTGCCGTTGGGTTATTCGATGTGAACATCGACAACCCTTGAAGCGTCCGCTGGATATCCGTAATCGACTGCTGCATGCGCAGACGCTCAGCCACCTTATGAATAACTGCAATAATCTCCAGTCGATTCAAAGGCTTGGCCACATAATATTCAATACCGAGCGAGTACGCCTCGCCGATCATGTTTTTGGATTCGATGCGAGAAATCATAATGATTTTGCCGCTGAATTGATCGCCGAGTGCACGCACGGTCTGAATGCCGTCACGAAGCGGCATCAGCAAGTCAATTAGCAATACATCAATCCGGTTCAGCTCCAGCAGGCCGCTATTCACATAGGAACCATCCTCCGCTTCCCCGATGACTTCCCCTAGACCTTCGTCTTCAATAATGTCTGCCAGCATAGAACGAATCCCTTGATCGTCATCCACAATATAAAAACGCATCCGGGCTATCTTCCTTTCTCCGTCAGTTTCCGTAAAGGCAATGTAATTCTAAAAGTGGTCTGTAATCTATCTGTATTCTCTTCCTCAATCTGTTGTAGTTCAATCGTTCCTTCAAGGCTCTCCGCGACCTCACGTACATAAAACAATCCCATACCGGTCGACGGTTGTCCTTCCTCATCATACTTGGTCGTATACCCTGGTGTGAAGACCATTTCCCGTTTCCGCTGAGGAATACCCGGACCGTTGTCGGTAACACTAAAGGAAGCTATATCCTCTTTTCCCGGAAGACAGCGAATAGAAACGTCAATCCTTCCGTCGTCCCTCATGGCTTCAACCGCATTGGCTGTCAGGTTATTAATAAGTGTCAGAACGGTATAAACATGTAGCTTGGGCAACAAAGGATCGACATCTAGGGTAAAACGAATAGACTTGTCCAGTGATTGGGCGTACTTGCTGTTCGTTCGGATGATGAGCTCCCCAAGCTCTTGAGAAGCCATGTAATGCACTCCGCTTTCGGCATCAATCAGCTTGGACAAACCAGCAAAAATCCGCTGGCTGTCTTTTTTAATCTCGTGAACCTGTCCGGAAATACGAAGTGCCTGTCTGGCGTAATGTTCTCTATCCTTCAGAGATTCATCCTGTTGCAGTTCACGGTACAGCTCGTAGCTTTCACGAGTGATTTGTTCTGCATGTGACAGCGTTTTGCCTAACTGGACCGACTCCTCATACAAGTCTGATACAAGAAGTAAAATTCGCTCCGTCTGCTGTCTTTGTGCCTCTTCATGCTGGACCGATTGATTTAACCGAATCATATTATAAAACCCAAGCACGAAGAAGCTGCGGATCATAGCCATAAAAGCTACTTTACTGATCTTAATGATGTCCCAGAAATCGCCGTCAATACTCCACCGGACGCTAAGTTCCGACACACTTGCGGCAACCTCAATCCCTACAGAGAGGATACCCACACGGAGTGCGCGGTAAGGCTCAGCATTAATGTTAAGGAGCTGGAAGAGCAGACCGTAGACCATGTAATAAAAAAAGGTAGGGCCATGCAAGATCAGCAACTCTTCGAAGAGAAGACTGGACTGAGTGTAATGATTGAGTAAGATGCGAAAGGCGACTACCGCTATCCCTGCAAGCACTCCCGATAATGCAGGCGGAATATGACGAATAGATAACAGAAAGAAAAAAAATACAGGCGTACCAAAGCTGAGACGGAATGTATTAGCGAACGGGTGAATATTCAGCTCACCTGCGAGCGGTACAAATACAAGCATGAGCAGGAAAAGGAGCGTGTTCAACTTCATTCATATTCACCTCCTGGGTATTCAGTCAGAAAGGCAATGTGAGCTAAATTCACAGGCTCGTCGTTAAAGTTTGTGAATTTATAGAAAAAAATAAATGCAGCTGTAGATAATTGTCGGTTTTTATAGATCAGATTGTAGTATAAATAACATCATTTGAATATTAAGAACAGCATACTGCAAAAATATACAAATCAGCCAGGGGGGGACACGAAGTGAAAAAGATTAATTTGACGATGCAAATCTTTATCGGTCTGGCTTTAGGTATTATTATTGGTGCCTTATTTTACGGCAATTCAGGGGTGGAAGTCTACTTAAAGCCAATCGGCGATATTTTCATCCGCTTGATCAAGATGATTGTCGTGCCTATTGTGATCTCAACGCTCATTATCGGCGTTGCCGGCGTGGGCGATATGAAAAAACTAGGTAAACTTGGCGGAAAGTCCATTCTGTACTTTGAGATTGTAACGACAGTCGCCATCCTGTTCGGACTGCTTGTTGCCAACCTGGTTCGACCTGGTGACGGTGTGGACATGTCCCACCTGGCGAAGAGTGATATCCATTCCTATGTGGAGACTGCAGAGAAGTCAGGCCATAGCTTTATAGATACGATTGTGCATATTGTTCCTACCAATGTTATTCAAGCTCTGGGCGAGGGAGATATGCTCGCTATTATATTCTTCTCCGTACTGTTTGGACTAGGGGTAGCGGCGATTGGTGACAAGGGCAAGCCTGTGCTGAATTTCTTTGAAGGCGTAGCCGACGCCATGTTCTGGGTAACCAATCAGGTCATGCGCCTGGCTCCGTTCGGAGTATTTGCACTGATTGGAACGACAGTGGCCAAGTTTGGGTTGGCTTCATTATGGCCGTTATTGAAGCTTGTTTTGTCGGTGTACGGCTCCATGGCGCTGTTCATTGTGATTGTTTTCGGAATTATCGCCAAGCTGTGCGGTACCCGTCTCTGGACCATGATTAAAATTTTGAAAAGTGAGCTGTTGCTTGCATATTCGACGGCCAGTTCGGAAAGTGTTTTGCCTAAGATCATGGAGAAGATGGAGAAGTTCGGATGTCCTAAAGGAATTACGTCCTTTGTCATTCCGATTGGGTATTCTTTTAATCTGGACGGTTCCACCCTGTATCAGGCACTGGCTGCGATTTTCATTGCCCAAATGTATGGTATTGATCTGCCAATCACGACACAGATCACGCTGGTACTAGTATTAATTATTTCTTCCAAAGGTATTGCAGGTGTGCCGGGTGCTTCCTTTGTCGTTTTGCTCGCTACGCTTGGAGCAGTGAACCTCCCGCTGGAGGGTTTGGCTTTTATCGCTGGTATTGATCGCATTCTGGATATGGCGCGTACGGTAGTTAATGTATTAGGTAACTCGCTTGCCGCTGTGGTCATGTCCAAATGGGAAGGCCAATATGATAAAGAAAAGGGCGAGGAATACGTTGCTTCAATTAAATAAGATATAACGAACTGAATAGTTGACAGAAAGAGCACTTTTGCGCAGTAATGCAAAGGTGCCCTTTCTGTTTCCAGACTTGTTAGAATTCTTCCTTTTTCGACATTTTTCGATGTTTTCTGTATGGAATTATAGGTATATGGACATGAAAAATAAGTCTTAATGCCTATGTAATTAAAGATTTAATTATAATGATTCTTAATAAAATTCCGATATTAAATTATACCGTTTTATATATTGGCTTAGAAGGGAAGATCATATATGTTTCTCAAGAAAAATGAGTCTCAATCACTTGCTCCTTTAGTAGAAGAAAGCCGCAAACTTTCACAAAGAATACAGCAAAAAGATTACTCTGCTGCAATACAGGTTTCCTCAGCTTCTCCTGAGGTTCAAGAAATCGCAAACAATGTTAACCAAGCGATAGAGTCCATGAAAAATGATGCTCAACATGTTGATATCCGTTTGAAGCTTGTTACCAAGGCTATAGAGATTGGCTTATGGGACATGGAGGTCATTGCGGGTGATCCTGTCAATCCAAGTAATACGTTCACATGGTCAGAAGAATTCCGTTCTATGCTGGGGTATCAGAGCGAAAAGGACTTCCCTAATGTATTAGATAGCTGGTCATCTCGGCTGCATCCCGAAGATTATGACAGGTCTTTGGCAGAATTGTCTGATCATTTACTGGACTTTACGGGAAAGACCCCTTATGACGTACAGTATCGCTTGAGGCTGAAGCATGGAGAATATCGTTGGTTCCGGGCTACCGGAACGACGATCCGTGACCAGCAGGGAGTGCCGCTTCGGATTGCAGGCGCTCTGTTGGATGTGCACGATCAGAAGATTAAGTCTGAGGAGCTTCAGGCATTGGTTACAAGATACGATCTCATTAATCGTGTTTTGGTGGAGGCTCCTTACGATGTAAACATTATTGGAGGAGACATTGAGAATCCGGATAGTATATTTTGGTGGTCACCGCAATTCCGGGCTACGCTGGGCTTTAAGGATGAGCAAGATTTCCCAAGCAAGCTTAGCAGTTGGGCTTCAATTCTGTATCCTGAGGACGCCGAAATGGCGATTAAAGTTTTGAATGATCATTTAAATGATTATACAGGGCGCACACCTTATGAAATGGAATGTCGTTTGGTGCGTAAGAATGGTGAGCATCGCTGGTATTATTGCAGTGGAAAAACATTGCGCGATAGCAAGGGAGTGCCTATTCGGATTGCGGGTACCATTCGTGACATTACAATAGAAAAGGAAAAGCAGGCTATTGCGGATGAACTCACGCTCAAGATCCAGCATCTCTCCGATTCCATTACGGAAATGGTGAATGGTGTTAATTCGGTTAGTAACCAAGCGCAGGAGCTGGCTACGGCTCAGGAGCAATCGACAGAGGCAGCGAATCAAGCCAAAGTCAGTGCAGAAGAGACCCAAAACATCTCCAACTTCATTAAAGAGATTGCGAATCAAACGAATCTGTTGGGTCTGAATGCTGCCATTGAGGCATCACGTGCGGGCGAGCAGGGGCGGGGGTTTGCGGTAGTCGCAGATGAAGTGAGAAAACTTGCCATTCACAGTGCTGATGCGACCGGAAATATCGAGACCAGTCTGGACGAAATGAAGACACTCATTGAGCGGATTTTGCACAATATCGGTAATATGTCTACGCTGACACAAACACAAGCAGCGCTAACGCAGCAAGTGAATGCATCTACGGACGAGATCAACAGCATGTCCAAAGCTTTGTTGGATTTTGCGAGAACAATGTAAGGCTTCATGTAGAAATGAGGCCGGGCCTTAGGTTCGGTCTCTTTACTGTTTTTGGAAGATGAACTATACTTTTCGAGGATAGATCTAAAAGTCACCTCATAGTAACTTTATGTGGAAAAGAGGAATATACTTGAGCTTACTTAGTTCAATATTGGTCGGAATTGTAGCTCTGGAGCATGTGTACATTCTAATATTGGAAATGTTTCTGTGGACGACTCCGCGGGCGATGCGTACGTTCGGCACCTCGAAGGAGCTGGCGGAAGCAAGCAAATCCTTGGCTGCAAATCAGGGGCTGTACAACGGCTTCTTGGCAGCCGGATTGGTGTGGGGCTTGTTCTATCCGGAACCTGTGATCGGGCGGCAAATCCAATTATTCTTTGTCATTTGTGTGGTAGTGGCTGCGGTGTATGGTGCATTAACTGCCAATAAGTCTATTTTATTAAAGCAAGGCCTGCCTGCCATCCTGGCACTGATCAGTTTGTGGATACTCTGAAGACACCCTTACCGGGTGTCTTTTTTCTAGATTCGATCACATAATGTCTGGAATGCTAATGACAAGGGGAATAAACAGTTTTTGACCGATTGTAAATCCGACTATTCCGATTTATAATAAATTTATTACATATTAGGAGAACACGGGGGCTAGAGCGATGCGTCGTAATTTGACTGGTGTATTGGTATTCATTGTATTGATGTTGGTTGTAAGTGCATGCTCCGGCGGTAATTCTGGATCTACGTCTGAGACGAATGGAAATACGACTGGTGCAGCTACCACAACAGCTGATAACGGACAGCCTAAAGATGGTGGCAGCCTGATCATTGGCGTACAAGCTGATCCGGTGGTGCTGAATCCGAACTATGCGGGTGATCGGGTAAGTCTGACGATAGACCAGGCGATATTCGCACCATTATTTCAAGTGAACAATGGCAAAAAGACATTTTATTTGGCAGACAGTCTGACTCCTTCAGCAGACAAGCTGACGTATACACTAAAACTGAAAAAAAATCTGACTTGGCATGATGGAGAGAAGCTGACAGCTGACGATGTTGTTTTCACCATTAACAAAATTTTGGATGAGAAGCAGCACAGCTTTTTGAGAAGTAATTTTATGGTTAATGGCAAACCGGTTCAGGTAAGCAAGGTTGATGATACAACAGTGGATTTCAAGCTTCCTCAGCCAGCTCCTGCTTTTGAGGCAGCATTGGTACAGGTATCCCCGATTCCGAAGCACATTTTCGAGAATGAAGCGGATATTGAGAAAAGCACGAAAAACAACTCACCGATTGGATCAGGTCCTTTCAAATTTAAAGAGTACAAAACCGGTGAGTACGTTACACTTGAACGGTTCGATAACTATGTTGGTGGCAAGCCGCATTTGGATTCAGTAACATATCGGATTGTTAAAGATTCGAATGCTGCGAATTTGGCTCTTCAAAATGGTGAGATCAATGTAAACTATCTAGATCCGCAAAATGTGGAGACCATTAAAGCAACAGATAAGTTTGACATTTTCCCTTACAGCGAAGGTCGCTTGGCTTATCTGATGTTTAATGAAAACAGTGATACGAAGCAGTTGAACAAAAAAGAAGTGCGTCAGGCGCTCTCTTACGCGCTGAATCAGGATGAGTTGATTCAAGTTTCCTATGGCTCCAAGGATTACGCAGACACTGCGAAATCTGCTCTGACACAGGACGTACTGTATCACACGAACGACGTTGCATTTTTTAATAATGATGTGAACAAGGCAAAAGAGTTGCTGAAATCGGTTGGCGCTGAAGGACTGAAGCTGCGCATTATCATTCCGGGCGGCAACAAGGTACAGGAAGCACAAGCGCTCTATATCCAGCAGAAGTTCAAGGACATAGGCGTTCAGCTGGACGTGAACAGCATGGATTCCTCAGCTTGGTCGCAAAAATTTGTGGACACCAATGCCAAGGACTTCGACTTGGCGATCAGCGGCTATATCATGGGTTATGACCCGGACGCGTATCGTATTTTGTATAGCACCGGATCATCCTCCAACTATTCGCATTATTCAAATAAAGAAGTGGATAAGCTGCTGGAAGAGGGCGCGGGTGAGTCGGATACGACTAAACGTGGCGAAATTTATAAAAAGGTACAAGAGCTGCTGGCTAATGATGCAGTCATCTACCCGATTGCTTACACCAAGACTATTGTAGCCTTCGACAAGCAGTATGGCGGTATTGATCAGGCTGTGTTAAAGCCGGTTGTGATTTTCGAGGATTTGTCCAAAATTTATCACAAATAAGACAGGGTTTTCAAAAAATAAGCTGGGCTAACCAGCTTATTTTTTTCGAAAACAGCAAGGGGAAGGGAAACGTATGAGACAACTCATCGCCAGAAGGTTGCTGCAAGTTATACCGATGCTATTTTTTGTGTCCATCGTCTGCTTCGGCTTGATCAAGCTGGCTCCAGGTGATCCGGTTCTCTCTTTTGTTACACCGAATATGCATCTGGAAGACATTGAACGCATGAGGCATAGCTTGGGGCTGGACCAGCCCGCTTATGTGCAGTACATATTATGGCTTAAAAAGAGCCTAACGGGTGATCTCGGCTACTCGCTAATTAATCACCAGCCCGTGCTGGATCAGATTCTCGATCGTCTCCCGGCAACAGCCGGGTTAATGGGCGCATCCATCATACTGGCTGTGCTGATTGCCATTCCACTCGGTTTGACGGCTGCGGCTAATCGGAATCGCTGGATCGACAAGCTGATTAATCTGATGTCGTACATCGGCATTTCGGTTCCGCTGTTTTGGCTCGGTATTTTACTTATTTATTTGTTTGCGATTTATCTGCATTGGCTTCCGAGTACAGGGATGCGTACCATCGGTACGGACTCGGTGCTGGATGTGATCAAGCATGGAATCTTACCATGTTTTGTACTGGCCTTCGGTTTTCTGTCTGTGTATGTGAGGTACATTCGTTCCAGCACAATTACGCAGCTCAAGGAAGAGTACGTGCAGATTCAATACGCGTTCGGGTCTGGAAGAGGACTGGTTTTGTTTCGACATGTGCTCAAGCATGTGCTGCTGCCCATCATTACGCTACTCGGAATGTCGGTTGCGGACCTAGTGGCTGGAGCCATTGTGACGGAGACGGTATTTTCCTGGCCGGGCATTGGCTCGCTGGGCATGACGGCGGTGAAAGGGATGGATTATCCCGTCATCATGGGGATTACTTTATTTTCTGCTCTGCTGCTGATCCTGGGTAATCTGCTTGCGGATATCTTGTACAGCATTGCGGACCCGAGAATTAAATCAACGAGGTGAATTCATGAATCGGAGCAAATGGCGCAACATCGGGATCGAGCTGATGACGAGCAAAATGGGCGCCGTCGCACTCATACTATTGATCGTATTCTCGCTGGGGGCGATTTTCGCATTTTTATCGCCACAGGACCCGAATAAGCTGAACGTGCTGGAGCGTCTCCAGCCACCGGGAGCGGCACACTGGTTTGGGACGGATGATTATGGGCGGGACTATTTTACAAGAGCACTGTACGGCGGACGTGTATCATTGCTGGTAGGCTTCGCGTCCATGATTATTGCGACCAGTATTGGTGCAGTGGTAGGGATTGTGAGTGGATATTTTGGAGGCTGGATCGATAATCTGCTTATGCGGGTTTTGGAGCTGATCATGTCGATTCCGTCTTTCTTGGTTATTTTGCTACTGAGTGTATTTTTGAAGCCGGGCGTCGGCAATATCATTGTCATTATCGCCCTGCTCATGTGGATGAACATTGCCCGGGTGGTCCGTGCAGAAACGATGACGTTGCGCGAACGGGAGTATGTACTATACGCCAAAGCTTCGGGACAAAGTACGTTTGGTATTATTGTGAAGCATATTGTACCGAATCTAATTCCAGTAATTATCGTAGGGGCGACGAACAATATCGCTTCAGCGATTATGATGGAATCGTCACTGAGCTTTCTCGGCTTTGGTGTTCAGCTGCCGAACGCTACGTGGGGGAGTATGCTGAATAATGCCCAAGGATATATTGCACAGGCCCCATATATGGCATTATTCCCGGGTCTGCTTATTTTACTGACCGTGTTAAGCTTTAATGTTTTGGGTGATGTGCTGCGTGTAGGCTTTGAACCCAAATTAGTAAAACGATGATTCATAGTTTCATAGATTCATAGTACAGGCCCATTACAAATGGCTCCAGGAGCGACAGGAAGGAGCGAAATCACAATGACAGAACATCTACTGTCCGTCGAACAGCTGGAGGTCTCCTTTTTCACTCGTGAAGGGGAAAATCAGGCAGTTCGAGGGGTTAGTTTTCATATTGATGCTGGAGAAACGGTAGGAATCGTAGGAGAATCCGGGAGCGGCAAAAGTGTGACAGCGAAAGCGATCATGTCGATGATTGCACCACCCGGTAAGCGGCTGAATGGCGATATCCGTTACCGGGGACAAAGTCTGACCGCTCTGACGGAAAAGCAATGGCGCAAAATACGTGGAAACCAGATTGCGATGGTCTTTCAGGACCCAATGACCTCACTGAATCCGGTCAAAAAGGTTGGCTATCACCTGGTCGAGGTAATTCGCAGACATCGAGGACTGAGCAAGGAAGCGGCTACGCAAGCAGCTGTAGAACTGCTGCGACAAGTAGGCATTACCGAGCCGGAGCGCCGAATGAACCAATACCCGCATCAATTCAGCGGCGGGATGCGCCAGCGGGTGATGATTGCTATGGCGCTCTCGTGCAGCCCGGAGCTGCTGATTGCAGATGAGCCGACTACAGCGCTGGACGTAACGATTCAGGCGCAAATCTTGGAACTGCTCAAGACGCTGAAGCAGCAATCCGACATGTCGATTGCTCTAATCACCCATGATCTGGGCGTCGTCGCCCAGGTGTGCAGCCGTGTCATCGTCATGTACGGCGGCATGGTGATGGAGGAGGGACGCGTGGACGATATCTTTTATCGTCCGGGCCACCCGTATACGCAGGGCCTGCTGCGCTCTGTGCCCCAGCGTACGAACGGCTTCCGAGAGCGGCTGGTGCCGATTGAGGGCACGCCGCCGGACCTGCTGAACCCGCCATCGGGCTGTCCGTTCATGGAACGGTGCCCGCACGCGTTTGCCCGCTGTGTGGAGCGGCCGCCGATGGTAGAGCTGCGACCGGATCAGCGAGCAGCCTGCTGGTTGAACGAGCCAGACGCCGTGCCTGCTGGAGTCTACGAGACGCCCGAAGCGGGCCATGCAGAGGAGGGGAATGACGGTGAGTGAAGCACATAATGTATTGGGCGAGCATCAGCCCTTGGTAGAGGTACACCAGCTTAAGAAGCATTTTGTGACCGCAAAGGATTTGTTAGGGCGTAGCTCTGAGATACTCAAGGCGGTGGATGGCGTGAGCTTTCAAATCAAGCGTGGCGAGACGTTCGGACTGGTCGGTGAGTCAGGGAGTGGGAAATCGACGGTTGGACGCTGTCTGACGCGGTTATACGATTATACAGAAGGTACGGTACGCTTTGACGGCCAGGATATTTCCAAGCTGAACGATAAACAGCTCAAGCCGCTGCGTCGGCGCATTCAGAGCATTTTTCAGGACCCATATTCCTCTCTTAATCCGGGTATGAACGTGCTTGACCTGATCGGTGAGCCGATGGATATTCACAGATTGCATCAGGGGAGTGAGCGTAAGGATGCCGTAGTGGCTTTACTGGAGAAGGTAGGGCTGAAGCGAGAGCATCTGTACCGCTATTCGCATGAATTTAGCGGCGGACAACGCCAGCGGATTTCCATCGCTCGTGCCCTGTCCGTGAACCCCGAGTTCATCGTCTGTGACGAGCCGATTTCGGCACTCGATGTGTCCATCCAGGCGCAGGTCATTAACACGCTGGAGGATCTCCAGCAGGAGTTCGGGCTGACGTACCTGTTCATCGCCCATGACTTGTCGATGGTGCGGCATATTTCAGACCGAATCGGTGTGATGTACCATGGGCGACTGGTAGAAGTAGCTGATGCAGATGAATTGTATGAGCAGCCCGCTCATCCTTATACGCAGGCGCTGTTGTCCTCTATCCCTGTGCCTGATCCGAGAGCAGTCGGAGAGCGCGAGGGACTGGGGGGAAGCTTGGCCCAACCAGACGGTTCATTAGTATGGGACAAGGATAACAACAGTGCAACCGAGCTGAGAGAAATCAGTCCCGGCCATTATGTAGCATACCCGGTTAACCGTTAGGGTTAAGATCGGTTGTACGATGTGCATGACCCAAAGGAGGCAAAAAACGATGACTGAATCGACGAAAAGAGTACGTATTTCCCAATGGGACGCGCTCTTGCTGGAATCATTACGCTCTTTAGGCTGGTCCCAAGAGGAATTAATCCGTCGGGTGCAGCAAAATGAGCTGCCAACGGACGGACCATCCGATTTTGATTATACAGAGCTTGTCACTGGGCTGGCGTCCCAAGAACCGGAGGTGTTTGTCAGCGCGGTAACGGACGGATATCAGATCAAGTACAATACGATCCGGGGCATTCGTTCGTGGATTGCCGTTGCGTTCGGGCGGGAGCCTGAGCTGTCACTGGAGGAAGGAAGCGAAGCCGTTACATCCGAACTGACGAAGGCTGAGTATGATCGGCTAGAACGGGTACTTTCATTAGGCTGGGTCATCCAGGAAGTACGTCCCGCGGCTGGCGAGACTTCAGGATTATACCGAATTGTACCTGCTTCACAGACGCATTAAATCCTGGGGATGAAGTAATATACTTTACCAGAAATTGAAACGAGCTGACCGTGGAGGCCAGCTCGTTTTTTAATGCAATCCTTCTTCATCTTTTTTATTCAGCATAACCAGACTATTGTGAATGATTCGTGTCATGCAGTAAAAGAAGGCCATTCTGGTGGTTTGCATAATAGCTCCCAACAACATGGACATCGATTCCATGTGGGAGAAATGTAAGATAAGAATCGGGTTAATAATTCCTTCACCAAACCAGACAAAATATAGCGGAACAATCATCTTTTGAATATAACGAGCTTTACGCTCCAATTCGGGGTGGAGCGCAAAGTACCTATAAATATGGGTGAATGTATTGGAGAATCCCCACAAGTTAATAAAAGGAATCATGCGAGCAATGGCTCCCACGGTACGAATCGGATAATCGGAATGTTTTTGCCGGATGGCTTTATGTACTTGAACTAGCCAGATCAGATAGGTTACAAAACACATGTAGTACAGAACAAAGCTAAAGACTGTAAATTTTTGCTCCAATTCGTATAGATGATCATAATAAAAATCATTTGCGTAAATATACACTAACGTAAAAATAAGGATAATAAATTCACCTATAGTGCCCACCGCTAGCAAGGCTTGGTGTACGCTGCCAGCTGTCTTGGATGGAAATGCTTTGGAATCTGATTCATTCAAGATGTACTTCCTCCCAGTCTAGTTGCTTCAAATACACGATAGCATCCTCCAGTGTTTCTACGGGGATAATGCGCAGCTTGAGTCCATGTTCCTTTTGGACTCGGGCAGCCTCTGCTTCGTTGCCTTCCTCCCCATACCATTCATAATCTGCCGGTACGAAAAATAGATCAACCTTTGCCGCCTCGGCTCCCAGCAGTTTTTGCTCCAGCCCACCGACCGATCCGACATCCCCGTATTCTTCCATCGTGCCAGTGCCTGCAATTTTGTGACGTCCGCCATCTGAAAAGTCGATGTTATTGGCTTCCTCATACAGTCCGATGCCTGTCATCAGACCCAAGGAATTCCCCGCAAGATCCTGCAAATGAGTCAATAGCTCCGCATAGCGAGCATCCTCCAATTTGCTAAGATTCGAGAAAGTTGTTGAATCACCACCTGTTTCGCTGTCTACACTTAATTCCGTCGCTGCATGTACAGCTTGCATAGCAGAATATTTTAGCGTGTCCGTCTCTGAAAGGTCCTTCAAATAAGAGTCCACTTCATCAGGGGCAATGGGTTCAAACTTAATCGCACCCCCGGATACATTTTCACTGGAGTATACATTCCAACGCTCCAGGAGATTGTTAGCAATACCCGTTTGAACAGACGCAAAAAACACGCTTCCCTGAACGCCAAGATCTTTGACCGGATGCATTTCTCCTTGCAAAATATACTGTGCAGGCATAGGCCGTGTTCCAATAAAGGCGGCGATAGCCGGGATCAGCAGCAGCGCGAAAATGAGTATACGTTCTTTGTTAATGCCAAATATCTTTTTGAGGAGATATGGATTACGGCTTGGCACCTCATTCACAACCTTTCCAACTGTTCTCATACGGATATCATCGGTTGAAAAGATTAGAAAGGTTACATTTTTCACCATAAATGACCGATAAGAGTATAGTAGTATACATATTTTTAACGCTCTGCCAGATCACCGACGCTCTTTTTTTATGCTATATTTTATACATAAGGAAAATTAGAGAGCTGAGGTGCAGCATGACATCAATGACTATTGTCGAATCATCCGTCAAACCAGGATTAATGGCTTTTCAGGCAAGCACTGAAGATCAGGCTGAGGTTCAGGAGTTAATTTTAAAGACGGCCAGATGGCTGTATAGCAAAGGCTCCACACAATGGGGACGCTTACTAAAAGGAAAAGATGATCACAACCTAGGCGGCGCTATTGCACGCGGAGAAGTGATTATTTTCCGAGCATCAGAGGATCATGGCTTGGCTGGCGCAGTGATCTTGCAGCAGCAGCCCAGTGCATGGGACCGTAAGTTGTGGGAATTAGACGAAACGGATTCTGAAGGAGGAACCTCCGTATATCTGCATCGTTTGGTTGTGAATCGCGATAACACTGGGAAGGGACTGGGCAGTGAGCTCATGCAGTGGATTGAGCAAGGCATCCGCTTCGCAGGCAAGGATCGAATCCGTTTAGACTGTATTGCGGGCAATGAAAAACTTAGCGAGTTTTACAGACAATGCGGTTATACGTATATAGGCGAAACGAACGGCTATAATACTTTTGAAAAGATGCTAATAAAGATTTAGAAAACTGAATTATAGCTCAAGGAATACGAAAGAAGGAAGCAGGTGATCTGCATTCTTCTTTTTTTGTTGTGCAGCCTTTACTTTCCCTTGATCGCTGTCATATCAGAGCCCTCCAAAAGATGAAAATTATATAAAAATGAAAATGGGGATATCGTGTCTCCCCCTTCTACATATGATGATAGGGAAAGTTTTGTAAACGCTTCAAAAAAAGGATGACATACAACCATGCGAAGCTACAGGAGGCGGTTAAAGTGGACGATTACATGAGCTGGATAAAGATTGGATTTTTCCTCATCGTTCTGTTTTTACTTGCAGCGGCATGCAGTACCTCTCCCAAAATAGAGAACACAGACGGGCAAAAAGTGCGGCTTACGATGCAGGCTTGGGGTAATCCTGCGGAGGTAAAGGTGTATCAGCGGGCACTGGATGCATTTGAAAAGGAAAACCCGAATATCGAGGTTAAGCTGGTGCCTGTACCGGGAGACCAATATGAGCAAAAGCTGTTGACACAGCTTCAGGGAAGTCGCGGCCCGGATGTGTTTTATTCGTATGAACCGACGATTACGCGTTTGATTGGGGCGAAGCAGGTACAGCCTTTGGGTGAGTTTTTAAAAAGTGATGCGAGTGATGTGAAGGCTGAGGATTTTCCAGAAGGATTGTGGGGACCGGCAAAGCGTGATGGGGAAATCTATGGGGTCACTCCCGACTCAAACCCGATGGTCATGTATTACAACAAAAAGGTATTCAAGGAAGCAGGCGTGAAGACGCCGCAAGAATACTATGACGAAGGCAAGTGGAACTGGGATGCCTTTGAGGAGGTTACATCTAAGCTGAAGGCAGCTGGAAAGCAGGGTTATATTGCGGAAAACTGGTGGGCTCACTGGTATTCATGGGTGTGGTCGAATGGCGGTCAGATTTTTGATGAACAAGGCAAATATGTGCTGGACCACAATGAAAAGGGCAAGGAAGCCTTCAGTTTTATGTACGATATGGTGAAAAAGGGAAATGCGGTATATCTCGGCTCGCTTCCCAAAGGGCAAGAGGCTGACGCGATGTTCATGTCCAATCAAGTCGGTATGCTGGCGGCGGGAAGATGGCTGGAACCCTTGTTTAGTCAAAATAAAAGCCTCGACTTTGATTATATCTACTGGCCTTCCAACACTGGTAAAAATGAACCTGTCGCCATACCAGTTGCCTACGTAGCTGTGAACAAAAATAGTCCGCATGTGCAAGAGGCCATGAAGCTGGCAGCATTTTACGTCTCTGTGAAGGGGCAGGAGGCGCGGCTGGTTGAAGGTGGGAATGCTATGGGCACGCTTGCTGCCGCAGATAAGAGCATTATGAAAAAGGCGACCATTGAGCACTCAAGCTATTTGACCGAGGGACGTGACATAGGGCATGCTCATGGATCTGCATTGGCCTTTGATGCTCAGGTGCCGGGGTTGAACTCGGATATCACGGAAACCATTGATCTGATGTTTCTGGGCAAGCAGGATGCTGCGGCAACTATTGAAAAGTTGAATCAGATCATATCCAAGGCGGTCAAGTAGGCACGGGATGACCCGTGGCCGGGGAGGAAGGTGACCAGATGCAGAAAAAGCATCAAGCGCTGTGGGGGCCTTATAAACAAGCAAGGAACGTCGATATTTTTAATGGTCATGAGATTACCAATCTTCCCGTGAGCAGAAATTATATTAATAACCTGCTTGAGGTATACTCAGATGATGTATTGCCGTGAATATTATGAATCATCAGAGAGGCATGCCCAAATGAATGGAGGGTGCCGCGAAACAGCTAATTTACAGCTGATTTGCGACACCCTCTTTTAGTTGTCCGGACGGAAATGTACTCGTATTTCATGCTGTTTACGTCATCAACATACTATCTACGCCAGTCCATTGAAGTTTCTTCTGTACTATTTGTTAATCTAGACACAACAGAAGAAACGATTGACTCATATTCAAAACTACGAAAGGAGAATGCGAGTGAAATAGACTTTTACGTTATGACGTCTTGGCAATCACTCAGGGCGAGGTGCGGCTGGCCCAAGCCCAATTGAGCAGAGCCAATTCAGCGCTACCTCATGCAGCACGTTGATGTTGTCTACCTGACAGTGTTCTAATCCGCCAAGTCGTCTATCCTCTATCGGGAAGAACGTCTTGTTTTTCGAACCCGCTTGCTCATAATTTTTCAAGGCTTGTGTCAGCGGATTTGGCTGAACCAATATCTCTTCCGCTCCGTGCATTACAAGAAGCGGACATTCTATCTGGTGGAGCACGCCCTCAAGATCATAGGCAAAACGCGGATTACCCGCAAAGTCCTCCAAGCTTTTTGCCCCCAGAATTCTCATGCCATGTGCGGCCAGACTCGATGGCATCCATTTAAGCATTGCATCCCAATCAAAGGCGTGCGTACCGCCGTCGGAGATGACGGCAGCAATCCTGTGATCGAACGAAGCGAATCGCAAAGAGTCGTAAGCTGCAAAACTCTCACCGTGCACGATAATCTTATCGGGATCGACTTCCGGCCGCGTTAGAAGAAAGTCGATTGCTCGGGAATGGAAAGCCTCACTGTCCGCTCGTCTTCCTTTTCCCTTTTCGTACAGCGAGAGGCCGGTGCCAGGCTGGTCATAGACCAGAAAGTTATATCCACACGAAATAAAAGCGGGACCTAGCCAGAAATAGTTTTCAATGGACCACTCGTCGCCACCGTTGAGAGCAAAAAGGGTCGGCTTCGGACCTTTTATCCAGGAAGGGGAGAAGAAGTAACCATCCAGCTTGACATCTTCGTAATCGATTTGGATCTTCTCCGGTTGGACATCGAAGTACTTTCCGGCAGCTTCGAAGAGTTCATTTACTTTCTTAAATACACGGATTTTCTCGGTGTCATCATCCATCACCGAATATTCCGCAATTCTGTAGTAATTGCAGGCACGAATGTAGCAGTTTCGTGCTGTATACCAGTTTCCAGCCGTTTCGGCCTCCTTGCCGTGTCTTTCCAATGCCTGAGCCGTTATGAGCCATTCCCTGTGCCACGTGTCCTTGTCATCGGGGTCGATTTTTTTGCAGGCCTCGTAGATCTCGGTGACGTCCGTAGCACCGAGGCTTGCCATACCTAAAGCTTTGGTGACTTGGTATGACATCATGTAGTGATTGGGCCAACGGCTGAACTCAATTGACATTGTAACATCCTCCTTTTCCAGTTCTAGTGATTGTAGTTTTTTTTACTACAAGTAATTTTTACAACACAAAGATAAAGCTTCGTTAAAAGAAAAATAAATGTTTGTAAAGAGAATATAAAAAACTATAAACCGCTGAAAAAATAAAAAAGGCTGCTGCCTGGGTGTTCACACCTGGCAGTAGCCTTTAACTCCTGTAGTAAAAGAAAATGTGCACAAATAAAATCAGTGTTGTGCGGCCAAGGGAAGACTGAATCTTATCCCCAAACCGCCATATTCGGAAGGGTAGGCGCAAATTTCGCCCCTATGATGTTCAATAATGGATTTACAGCTTGCAAGCCCCAGCCCCAGTCCGCCCTTTTGGATTTGCCGCGATTTATTCACAGTGAAAAATTTGAGGAACAGAGAAGATATATCCTTTTCCGGCACTCCAATTCCATTATCCTCGATTTGAAAAAAGGCATACTGTCCTAGCGGGTATCCGGTCATATACACTTTCAGCTTACTTTTCCCTCCATATCTTACAGCATTACTAAAGAGGTTGCCGAAAACCCGACGTATCATCGGTTCATTGACCATCAGCAATATATTTTCCGTAAATGAATGGCGGCAAGTAAGCTCGTTGTCAAGTCCTGCCAACTCATACTCATATTCAAGGGCAATGTTTTCAAATAATTTTGATGCTTTTACAGGTGTAGCTACCATAGATTCCAACTCCAATTTTTCTTTGGTGAAGCTGGAAAAATCATTGATGAGTTCAACCATATATCCTGACTTCTTTTGAATCAAATCATAATATTCCTGCTTTTCAGTTTCTGGTAAATCCTTGTGCGTAGCCAGCAGTTCAGTAAAACCATTAATAGATGTCAAGGGTGTTTTCAAGTCGTGGGCAATTGCCGCGATCATATCGATCTGCTCTTTGTGCGCGAGTTGAAGCCGGTGCTCCATCTTATTGAAGTGTTTATAAAGTTCTCCGATCTCGTCATTACTTCTCAGAGCTAGCGGAGGCAGTGGATGTACAATATTTACTTCTTCAAGCCTGGTATTCAGAAGCTGAATGGGTTTCTCTATGCAAAAATGAATATAGATAATTAGAATAATAAATATGAAACAGGCAATTGCAAATATGGGCAGGAGCAATGCTATATATCGCGAGTCCAGCAATGAACTGCGTATAGGGGAATATACTGCAAAGACAAGCTTCAGGTACATTCCAATCGAAAACATGAATATTATAAACATCAGCAGGAACAAAAGAGGAAGCTTTATTTTCAGTTTCATACTATTGCTCTCTTTCCGTGTATTTATATCCTATGCCCCATATTGTTTTAATAAAGTCATATTCAGGACCAAGTTTCTTACGGATATTTTTTATATGAACCGTTACGGTATTTATTTCTCCGTATTCGTCTCCCCAGACGTTTTCATATATCTGCTCACGAGTCAATACATTATTGGGGTGGCGCATGAGGATAGACAGAATCTGAAATTCCTTCGTTGATAAGTCGAGCTTCCTGCTATTCAGGAATGCTTCAAACGTCTTATCGTTCAAAATGAGCGGAGAATCCGCCTTTTCGTTACTGGGACTAAGTTCATCCCACTCTCTAAAAAGCCTGTCCACTTTTCTGAAGTGAGCCTTTATCCTGGAGACAAGCTCCTGAATACTGAAAGGTTTGGTCATGTAATCGTCTGCTCCTATTTCGAGCCCGACGATTTTATCAATGTCCTTATCACGCGCACTTAAAAACAAAATTGGAACATTATAAGAATTTCGGATACTTCTGCAGACATCAAGTCCATCCATATCAGGCATCACTATATCAAGAACGATGAAATCAATGTGATTTTCTTCCAATGCGGATAAGGCTTCTTTCCCAGAATATGCCGAAATTATTGCAAATTGCTCGTATCTTAAACTCTTTGTGATGAGTTTTACGATTTCTTCATCGTCGTCTACAACTAATATCGTTTTTAGCATATTTATACCTCCCAGCCGCTTTAAGTGGACTGAATTTATAAAACAAGAGCCGCATGATCCTCTCGCATTGAAAAAAGTAGCGTTCAAAGCGTCTCTGCGGTCGAGCTATGCACATATTCCAGCTTGAAGACCTGCATATAGCTTTTGACGTAATGTCCGGGAGTGTGTCTAATCAAAAGGCGGTGTGAAAAGGCTGAAAACCATCACAAGTTTTGGTTTTCAGCCTTTTCCGATAAAGTCCATCCGAGCTACGCACTCCACATGACTTTGATAGGACTCAAATGGGAAGATCATGAAACATGGTATACCTCAAATGGGTATTCCGCTCCAAATCCCTTACTGATTGAAATCAGTAAGGGATCATGGCTCTATAGTAACAGCTATTATCGTAATGTAAAGGGAGATGTAACGCACATTTTGGATTACACCAACCCTTCGGGTTTTAAAACTCCGAGAACCTTTGGAACAGGAGATGCCGATTTTTCGTATGGCTACTCCTTTTTGTATTTTTTTCGGTACTGTAGCGGGGTGTGCCCGGTAAGAAGCTTGAATACACGACCAAAGTGAGCAATGCTGTCAAAACCCGTTTTTTCAGCAATGGAAGTCACTTTCCAGTTTGTTTCTCTCAAGTACACACGAGCCTGCTGGACCCGCACATCCTGAAGATATTCTACTAAGGTAAAACCTGTTGTCTGCTTGAAAATACGGCACAAATACGTGCTGCTAATATAAAAATGCTCAGCCAGCTGATTTAGCGACAGGCTCTCGGCATAATGAGCATGCAGGTATGCAATGACTGAGTACACGCGTTGCTGCTTTTCGCTACGTTCCGGTGCAATGGTATCGGCAGTGGCTGATTGTATGCGTCGGATGCGGATAAGGAGCTGGAGTAGCAAGCTTTGGAGATATAGTTGGCGGTAGGCATGTTCTTGGTAGTATTCATCCAGCATTTGCTGGAATAGATGCTCCAGCTCGCATTGTTCTTCCGCGGAGGGGCGAAGCAGAAAGCTTTTTTCTGGCAGAAGAGGCTGGTTCTGATCGCTGGAGGGAGAGACAGTCATTGGCGAGGCTGCAAATTCTTCATCAAAGTTAATCAAAATCCGTTCATGGCTGCCGCTACCCTTGTTACTTGTACGGTGAAAATCATGTTTGCTAATCCAAATCAGATCGCCCTTCTGGAGCGCGTATACCCGCTGATTAATGTAGTAGTAGCGCTCTCCTGCCAGCAAATAATAGATTTCGTGCGCTTGGTGGACATGGTCGGCGGACATGCTGAATGGCACCGTCCGTAGCGCTTGCTCAATGGCAAAGCGGGGTGTAGCGATCATATCGATAGTCTCCTTTAATGAAAGAATACATAAGGATAATATATGTATATTTTTTGGGAAAAATCATAATAAAAGCGAAGATTTCGCTCTTTCTTATACTATAAAATAAAAGCAATTCATGTAAAGGGTGTGAGCCAATTGGCTAAAATCAAATATGCGCTTGTGGGTACCGGAGGAAGAGCCGAATTTTTTTACGGTGAAGTTGTTACGGTTTTCAAAGATACCTCGGAGCTGATCGCGTTCTGTGACGTCAATCAGACGAGAATGGATTATGCCAATCGGCTGTTGCAGGAGAAATACGAGCATGAGCCGATTCCGACCTATAAAGCTCACGAGTTTGATCGGATGATCGCGGAGACGAAGCCGGATATCGTCATTGTCACGACCATTGACCGGGTGCATCATCGGTATATTATCCGGGCGATGGAGCTGGGCTGTGATGTCATTTCCGAGAAGCCGATGACGGTGGATGAGGACAAATGCCAAGACATTCTGGATGCCATAGACCGCACGGGACGGAAGCTGCGCGTCACCTTTAACTACCGCTATGCGCCGCATAATACGAAAATCCGCGAGATTATTATGGACGGAACGCTCGGAGAGGTGCTGTCAGTCAATTTCGAGTGGTTGCTGAATACACAGCATGGCGCAGATTATTTCCGTCGGTGGCACCGTGACAAGCGCAATAGCGGTGGTCTGCTAGTGCATAAATCGACGCATCATTTTGATCTGATGAACTTCTGGCTTGGCTCGAAACCGGAGACGGTGTATGCGATGGGAGATCTGAAATTTTACGGCCGGGAAAATGCGGAGCAGCGTGGCGTGACGGAGTTTTATCAACGGGCTTACGGCAGCAAGGCAGCGGAGAATGACCCCTTTGCGCTACACCTGGACCGTAATGAGCATCTAAAAAGTATGTATCTGGATGCTGAGCATGAGGATGGCTATGTGCGGGATCAAAGCGTATTTGGCGACAATATCAGCATAGAAGACACGCTGAGTGTCATGGTGAAGTATCAGAACAAGACGGTGATGAACTATTCACTGAATGCTTATATGCCTTGGGAGGGCTTTATCATCGTATTTAATGGCACGAAGGGACGGATGGAGGTTCGGGTATCCGAGCAATCCTATGTTAATTCCGGTGGCAGCAAGGCAGATGAGGGTGCGCTCAAAGAGAAGACTATCACCATCTATCCCCACTTTGCAGCACCTTATGAGGTCGAGGTAGAAGAAGGCGTAGGTGGTCATGGCGGAGGAGATCCAGTTATGCTGCGGGATATTTTTGATAAGCCGGCAGAGGATCGGTTTCATCGTGCGGCCTCACATATCGACGGTGCATGGTCCATTTTAACTGGCATCGCCGCCAACCGCTCTATGCGTACAGGTCAGCCAGTGAAGGTGGAGGAACTGGTGCGCTTGTAATGAGTAGTAAATTTAATACCGAAAAGACCCCTCTAACTAGATTGAACAGAGGGGTCTTATTTTGGTATTCAAATATAGAATGCACCTTACATCTTACGGCACTTTATTTTATTATTTATCGGCAGTCAGTTCCCGGGTCCCCAGTTGTTGTACAGGACGATGGTTATCGGGGAAAATGGCAGCAAACTGGTTGATTTGGTCTGCGGACATTTCAATAGGCTGCTCCAGCACTGTCCAATTTACATGTTCTGTGCATGGCGGGGTAGTCAGCGATCCGTTGTAGCGAACGGAGTGCAGGTCTTTTGGCAGCAGCGCAGCGAGATTTATTTCTTCATCCAGAGCCGCTTCTTGGGAAATATCCTTCGGCAGTTTGGACCAAATGCGGTTGAAAGCCTTGTTTTCTTTGCCACTTTGGATAAGGACCCCTAAGACAGCTGTGCTTCCGTTGTCGCTTTGATGGACAAAATGAAGCTCCATTTCAGCATTTTTACCATCAATTTGATGTTCGCTCGGGTGGTGAAAGTGAAACTGCTTTAAAGTGAATTTAGTACCGTCCAGCATGATGTTATTGCTGGCATCGGCAACATTGATTTGCACAGTGTGCCCATTATTCAAAATGGATGCTTTCGTTTTAGTGTAATGAACTTGCAGCGGTTGCTGTGTTTGCGATGCTTCCAGATGGGTATGCTCTATATTGACAGGAGATTGTTCGTGGCCGTTACCACAAGCAACAAAATCTTTTTCCAGCTCTCCCCAATGTTCCGGTCCCTGATCTCCTTCATAGGACCAGTGTGGGCCTTTCTGAACAACTGCATGAGCGTTGTTAACTGATGAGGATGAAGTGCTAGTGGTACTAGAAATGGCGGGCTGTGAATTGCATCCTGTTACCGATACAGCCAAGATAATGGCAAATATGCTGAACAGGCAACCTTTCCAGTTTTTTTTCATGTTTCTTTATCCTTCTTCCAAAATAGAATATGTGAAACTTTTTACATTGTAAATTATTGTACAAAGTTCCTACAAGGGTCCAAGGACTTAGAAAGAAGCGTTTTTGGATTAAATAGTTTTAAGTTAGATTTATATTTGTCCTTTTTGGGCAAAAATTACTATAATAATGAGTGTACATTACAAAATAATTCCATATCTATTTAAAGGAGAGATCTACATGAAAGCAGCAATTGTTACAAAAGACAAGAAAGTCAGTATAGAAGAGAGACCTTTGCGTTCCTTGAAGCATGGAGAAGCGTTAGTCCAAGTTGAATACTGCGGAGTTTGCCACACAGATTTACATGTGAAAAATGCAGATTTCGGTGATGTCACAGGCAGAGTTCTAGGGCATGAAGGTATTGGAAAAGTCATTGAATTAGGTGAAGGAGTAACCAGTCTTAAAATTGGTGATCGCGTAAGTATTGCCTGGATGTTCGAAAGCTGCGGTCATTGTGAATATTGCCTAACTGGGCGGGAAACGCTGTGTCGTGAAGTTAAAAATGCCGGATATACGGTAGACGGTGCAATGGCAGAGCAATGTATTGTCACAGCTGACTACGCGGTCAAGGTACCAGATAGTCTTGATCCTGCCGCTGCAAGTAGTGTAACTTGTGCAGGGGTTACAACATATAAAGCAGTTAAAGTAAGTGAAATCAAACCAGGCCAATGGATCGGTATCTTCGGCATTGGCGGCTTGGGTAACCTGGCGGTGCAATATGCCAAAAATGTATTCAATGCTAAAGTTGTAGCCTTTGATATCAGTGATGAAAAACTAGAACTGGCCAAACAAATTGGTGCTGACTATACCGTTAACAGTATGAAAGAAGATCCGGTCGCCCGAGCCAAGGAGTTAACAAACGGTTCTGGTCTGGATGCAACCGTAGTTACTGCTGTTGCCAAAACACCTTTCAACCAGGCCATCGACGTTGTAAAAGCTGGCGCGCGTGTTGTAGCTGTAGGTCTTCCAACCGATAAGATGGATCTGGACATTCCTCGTCTGGTTCTGGACGGCATTCAAGTTATTGGCTCCTTGGTCGGCACTCGTGAAGACCTTAAAGAAGCGTTCCAGTTCGCTGCAGAAGGTAAAGTCGTCCCTCTTGTACAAAAACGTCCGCTCGAAGACATTAATGAGATCTTCGAGGAGATGGAGCATGGCAAAATCCAAGGGCGCATGGTCATTGATTTCACAAAATAAAATGAAATCGAATTGGTAACCCTTGGAATTCAGAGAGAGGAAGCGCCTGCTGATGTATTGCAGGCGCTCTTTTTGGCTTTACAGCTTATTCAGAATGTTATCTTCCAAAACCGCAGATTTATCCCCATATTCTTTGATGATATGTCTTTCTCCCCAGGCACAAAGAGAATCTAAAATGCTTTTCAGACTACATCCATATTCACTAAGCTCGTACTCCACTTTGGGTGGAACCTGATTATAGCTAATCCGATTGACAATGCCGTCTTCCTCTAATTCACGAAGCTGCTGAGTCAGCATTTTTTGTGTTATGGAAGGCATCATCCGTTTTAATTCGCTTGTCCGCATCTTTCCATGTGTCAAATGACACAAAATCACGCATTTCCACTTCCCCCCGATCACCTCTAACGTCGCCTCAACAGAGATATTGTATTTTTTCTTCCCCAATGCCGATCCCTCCATGTGTATCGCTTTTCTGTTATACATACCTTAACATCCTGTTTTAATCAAAAAGGACTTTATTTAGGGTACTTTTTGGTACCTATATCACTAAAAAGTACGTACTGTTCATAATTGCTTGAATAACTCATAATAACATCTGTTGGTTGAAGATTTCTATAGATAGGAGGGAAAAACATGTCGCCAGAATCAAAAGGAAGTATATGGCCATTACTGGCTCTAGCCGTAAGCGCCTTTGCGATTGGGACAACTGAGTTCATCAGCGTGGGACTGCTTCCCCTCATTGCTGAAGACTTGCACATATCTGTAACGATGTCCGCACTAACTGTAACGCTGTATGCATTAGGAGTTACCATCGGGGCACCTGTCTTGACCTCATTAACATCAAGTGTTCCCCGTAAAACGTTGCTGCTGTGGATCATGATTATATTTATTGCAGGTAACAGCCTTGCTGCGGTCTCTAGTGGAATTGCCTTGCTGCTGATTGCACGTGTGATCTCGGCGTTCGCCCATGGGGTGTTCATGTCCATCGGTTCCACCATCGCGGCCGATCTTGTGCCGGATGATCGTCGAGCGAGTGCGATTTCCATTATGTTCTCCGGGTTGACCGTAGCCACAGTCACAGGTGTACCTTTGGGTACCTATATTGGGCAGCAATGGGGTTGGCGGGCTGCATTTATGGCGATTGTGGTCGTCGGTGTAGTGGCACTCATCGCCAATCTGATTCTGCTGCCATCTACACTGCGCAAAGGGAACAAGACTCCTTTCCGCGAGCAGGTCAAACTGGTTACCAATGGTCGCTTGCTACTTGCATTTATCATTACAGCTTTGGGGTATGGAGGCACATTTGTGGTGTTTACTTATTTATCTCCATTACTCCACGACATAACCGGATTTCAGCAAAGTACGGTAACGTTTATTCTTTTGCTGTATGGAATTGCGATTGCCATCGGGAATGTCATTGGCGGAAAAGCAGCAAACCGTAAGCCGCTTTCAGCTTTGTTTTACATGTTTCTGATTCAAGCAGTGATCCTTTTTCTCCTGTTGTTCACGGCACCTTTTAAAACGGCAGGACTGATTACGATCTTCTTTATGGGATTGCTTGCGTTTATGAACGTGCCCGGGTTACAGGTATATGTAGTCATGTTAGCCGAACGGTTTGCACCCAAAGCTGTCGATGTTGCCTCTGCTGTTAATATTGCTGCTTTCAACGCAGGGATAGCCATCGGAGCTTATGTAGGCGGGATTGTAACGGATTCACTCGGTCTCATTCATACAGCCTGGATCGGGAGCATTATGGTTTTCGTTGCGGTTCTGCTCACAGGCTGGAGTCGTATGCTCGAAAAAAGGGATACAACCACCATTACAGGTTAAAGCTTTTAAAAAATAGAGAGGAAGATACAAAATGACACAAAACTTACAAAGCACAACATTGTTAAACAACGGAGTTCGTATGCCTTGGTTTGGCATCGGGGTATTTAAAGTGGAGGAAGGTTCGGAGCTGGTCGATGCTATAAAGGCTGCTGTAAAGCATGGCTACCGCAGTATAGATACAGCTGCAATCTATGCGAATGAAAGCAGTGTAGGGCAGGCTATTCAGGAAGCCCTTCAGGAAAATAATCTGTCCAGAGAAGAACTGTTCGTCACGTCCAAAGTGTGGAATGCAGATTTAGGCTATGAAGAGACACGAGCAGCTTATGAAGCCAGTCTGGGTAAGCTGGGTCTGGAATACCTGGATCTATATCTGATTCATTGGCCAGTTCAGGGAAAGTATAAAGAAGCTTGGAGAGCGTTGGAATCCTTGTATAAAGAAGGACGGATTAAGGCAATTGGAGTCAGCAACTTCCAGATTCATCATTTGGAAGATCTCATGAAAGATGCTGAAATCAAGCCAATGATCAATCAGGTGGAGTTCCATCCACAATTAACCCAAACCGAGCTGTTGCAATTCTGTCAAAAGAACGACATTCAAATGGAAGCCTGGTCCCCGTTAATGCAAGGCCAATTGCTGGATCATCCGGTACTGCAAGACATAGCGACCAAGTATGGTAAATCGGTGGCGCAAGTGATTTTACGCTGGGATGTGCAGCAGGGAGTTGTCACCATTCCCAAGTCTACCAAGGCGCATCGGATCGTCGAAAATGCCGATATTTTTGACTTCGAACTGACGCGCGAGGATATGGATCGAATTCAGGCGTTAAATGCCGATCTTCGGGTAGGTCCAGATCCGGATAACTTTGATTTTTAAAATTACATTCATCATGAGACGCCGTTTCCTTCTTCACTAAGGGACGGCGTTTTGTGCATGATGGGTCTGGAGCCACAGCAATCCAATCCCGCCATATGGTATTATAGGGTTATGTGAATAGAGACGTTTTGGAAGCTTGTGAATACGAAAAATCTCCGGGGGACTTCATGAATAAGACGATTGCAGATATAGCCCAAATGGCTGGTGTATCCAAGAGCACGGTATCCCGTTTTTTGAACGGCGGGTCTGTCAGCGTGGATACGAAACGAAAAATTGAAAAAGTGGTTAAAGCCACGGGCTATGTGCCCAATGCCTTTGCCCAGAGTCTTAAGGCGAAGCGGACCAACATTATCGGCACCGTTGTGCCGCGTCTGGATTCTTTTGCGACATCCCATACGCTGATGGGGATTGATGAGGAACTGCGTTCTCAGCATTATCAGATGCTGATCTCCAATACGAGCCAGGATGTACAGCGTGAAATCGAAGCCATTTATGAGCTGGGCCGACAAAAGATTTCGGGTATCATTTTGCTGGCTGCTCAAATTACAGACGACCATCTGACCGCGATTCGTGACATCGGTATTCCAGTGTTGCTGGTGGGCCAGCAGCACGAGCAGCTTCATAGCCTTATCCATGATGACTATCGTGCAGGATATGATATTGGCACGTACGTTTTGTCTCAGGGACACCGCGAAATTGCCTACGTTGGTGTTACTGAAAAGGATGTTGCCGTCGGTGTGCAGCGCAAGGAGGGCTTTAGGCAGGCTGTACGCGATGCATTGCCTACTGAGTCTCGTACGGACGATGCGATGCAAGCAGCAGGGTATGATATCAGATACTATGAGACCGGATTTAAAATGTCCGATGCACGAATTGCTGCATCCGCTATTTTGGACAATTTCAAGCCAACGTTAATGGTGTGTGCTACGGATAATATTGCGCTGGGCGTAATCAATGCGGCTTATTCCAGAGGGATTGTCATTCCGTCGGATTTGTCGGTAACTGGCTTTGGGGGATACGATATTACGGAGGTCATTCACCCTGCGCTGACAACCGTTCAATATCCGTATATGGATGCTGGACGTGTAGCAGCGCAAAATATTATGCGGCTGGTAGAACATAAATCGGTAGAAAAAGTGACGGTCATGAATTATTCCCTTATCGAAAGAGAAAGCGTTGACAAACGCTGAACAAGTGGATTATAATTTCTTCGAAACCGGTTCCATAGTATGCGGACATAAATGGAATCGGTTGCAAATCCATGGATGAGCATTTTTTTAATCGTATGGGAACCGGTTCCGAAGGAATATTTTTTCACTAATTTGGAACCGGTTCCTGAGGCGAAGTTTTAATAAAAATGAGGTACAACTATGAAAATGACAAGAGAACAAAAGTATCGAGTGATCGAGCAGGCAGAGCCCGGTGAAATAGCCAGCTTGGAGGAGAAAGTGGAGCAATGTCACTGGCGGCAGGGGTTTCATATCCAGCCACCGACAGGTTTGCTCAATGACCCCAATGGCTTTTCGTATTACCAAGGTGAATACCACTTATTTTATCAGTGGTTTCCACTCGGAACGGATCATGGGATGAAATACTGGTATCATTTGAAATCCAGAGATTTGGCCACATGGAATAGTGCAGGCATTGGCATTGCACCTGGGGATTATTTTGATTCACATGGGGCTTACTCAGGCAGCGCGCTGGAGCATGAGGGCAAATTATACATGCTGTATACGGGAAATGCACGAGATGAAGATTGGATCAGACATCCTTATCAATGCATGGCTGTTATGGACGAGAACGGTCGCATTACTAAATGGAAGCACCCCGTTATTTCCAATGTGCCAGAAGGGTATACAGACCATTTTCGTGATCCCAAGCTATGGAAAGACGGCGATAGCTTTTACTGTGTGATTGGTGCCCAAAGAACGAATTTAACAGGCTGCGCCGTCCTCTACCGATCAACCGACCTTCATTCATGGGAGTTTGAGGGAGAATTGTGCACAGGGCTGGAGTCGTTTGGCTACATGTGGGAATGTCCGGATTATTTTGAACTGAACGAAGCAGGTGTCTTGATCTTTTCTCCTCAGGGCTTGGAGCCTTCCGGGGATGAAAATCACAATATTTATCAATCGGGCTACGTAATCGGCAAGCCGTTAGATACCGGTACAAAAATACTGGAGCACGGCGCATTCCACGAGCTCGACAGAGGCTTTGACTTCTATGCGCCACAGACGATGATTGACCCGCAGGGGCGGCGTATTATGGTGGCATGGATGGGTCTGCCGGATATCGACTATCCCACAGATCCGAACGGATGGGCTCATTGTCTGACATTACCAAGGGAGCTTACGCTTCATGAGGGCAAACTCTTGCAGCGGCCAATTCCTGAGCTGACTACGCTACGCAGAAATCGTGAGGATCGGGTAGCTGACACGTTATTCTCAGAGAGCAAAACCTATGAAGGATTTACAGGTACGGCCTATGAGCTGATCTGTGAGGTAGATCTTTTAAGCGCTAAGATGTTTGGTATTGAATTCCGTGCGAGTGAGACTGAGAAAACGGTAATTAAATATGATGCCATCAGTCGCAAACTTGTATTGGATCGTTCGCAATCAGGTGAGCCTGTAGCCACTTCGTATGGTGAGATACGGCAGTGTTCATGGGATAAAGATCATATCAAACTTCATTTGTTTGTAGATACGTCTTCGGTTGAGATTTTCGTCAATGATGGGGAAGAGGTGTTCACCAGTCGTATTTTTCCGCATCCAGAGAGTGACGAAATACGCTTTTTTGCCGACAAGGGAGAGGCTCTCTTCCAGGCGGTGAAATGGGATTTTACATGAGTAGGCTAAAACATCAAGTGGATCGTTAATCATCAAACATAACGGAATCAACGAGAGGATGAACATCATGGCGGAGAACAGAGAAATAGCTAAAGAAGTGATCCAGGCAATCGGTGGGCAAGAAAATATTGCATCTTTTGCTCATTGCGCGACGCGCTTGCGGATTATGGTGCATGACAAGGAGAAAATTGATCAGAAAAAAGTTGAGGAGATCGACAAGGTCAAGGGTGCTTTCTTCAATTCCGGGCAATATCAGATTATTTTTGGTACAGGTACGGTAAATCGAATTTTCGAAGAGGTTGAAAAGCTTGGCGTGACTGGTTCATCTAAAGAAGAGGTGAAGAGTCAGGCGAAAAAGGAAGGGAACGTCTTCCAGCGCTCCATCCGTACCTTTGGTGATGTGTTTGTACCGATTATTCCTGTGCTGGTCGCTACAGGGCTGTTCATGGGGCTACGTGGCTTGCTCACTCAGCCGCAAATTCTCGCTCTACTTGGCATGACGCCACAGGACATTTCACCCAATTTTCTATTGTACACACAAGTATTAACAGATACGGCCTTTGCTTTTCTGCCAGCGTTAGTCGCATGGTCAGCCTTTAGAGTATTCGGTGGTAGTCCAGTGCTGGGTATCGTTCTCGGTCTGATGCTGGTAAATCCAGCCTTGCCCAACGCTTATAGTGTTGCGGACGGTTCAGCCCACCCGTTGACGATGTTCGGATTCATTCCTGTGGTGGGCTATCAAGGCTCGGTATTGCCAGCTTTCTTCGTGGGCTTGATCGGAGCCAAGCTGGAGCGGGCGCTGCGCAAACGGGTGCCTGAAGCGCTAGATTTGATTCTTACACCGTTTTTAACACTGTTGATCATGATCACCCTGGGATTGTTTGCAATCGGTCCAATTTTCCATTCACTCGAAGAATGGGTGCTGCACGGAACAACGTTTGTGCTGGATTTGCCTTTCGGTATTGCAGGGATTGTCATCGGTTTCTTGCATCAGATTATCGTTGTTACAGGTGTGCATCATATCTTTAATTTCTTGGAGATTCAACTGCTTGAAAAGAACGGCGCGAACGCCTTTAACGCCATCATTACCTGCGCTATGGCTGCTCAAGGTGCTGCCTGTCTGGCGGTTGGACTGAAAACGAAGAATAGCAAGCTAAAAGCGTTAGCACTTCCTTCCTCGTTGTCTGCTTTTCTGGGGATTACGGAACCGGCTATTTTCGGGGTCAACCTGAGATACATGAAGCCTTTTGTCATGGGGCTTATCGGTGGTGCGGTTGGCGGTTTTATCGCTTCACTCTTCCATTTGGCGGCTACAGGTATGGCAGTTACAGTCATTCCAGGCACGTTGCTCTACATGAACCATCAGCTTCCGCTTTACATTTTGGCGAACTTGGCTGCTATGGTTGTAGCCTTTGTCCTGACCTGGATGTTTGGCTATAACGATAAAATGCTGGAAGAGGTCAAAACAGCGGGTTCTTCAACTTAATATGATTTCGGAATAAGCACAGATTCGCATATAAATGAACTATAACGGTCGCCCTACTTTGGAGCGCTCTAGGCCCTTGTTGAAAAGGGATGCTAGAGAAGCTTCCAGGTGGGGAGACCGTTTTTTATAGACTTTATCATTACGTATCCGGATACGTAATTTGGCTTTGGCCAACAATCGGCTCATAACGCAATGGTTTCAGAGCATCTCAATGAAATGGACTTCCCACCATATTCTTCAATTGCTAATTCGAATTCATTATTGAGCGGTTTGACGCCTGAAGAATATAACGTAGTTATCAAAAATGCGAAACCCATAGAATCAATTGCTGTTGAAAAAGAAGTTTTTGCCGTTTATGGAAGATATACAGATGAAAATAGAAATTTTCAAATTAAAGCTTCAGGTTTTGGAGAATATCAGGTAATGGTACTTAACCACGATTATTATGTTTTTTATGAACTCGTTATAATACTAATATTTTCTAAAATACGTAATACATCTTTTGGGAAGGGAGGTGTGTGCGTGTGAACAAGCGACTAAGAACAAGTGTTGTTGTCTTAGGTCTAACTGTTCTTATCGGAGGGGTTATAACCGTCATTCAATACGACAAGGATACGTATAAAGAACGGCATTTAATCGAAAGCTTTTTTAATCGAGTGAAACAGTATCGGCGCTGGGCAACCCGCTATGACAAGACAGCGAGCATGTTCAAGGCTTTTTTGGCGTTGATTTCGATAAGGATGTGGCTCAAATAGGTTTGCGTATAGGCTCTAATCAATCTAATTAGGTCGATATTGTGGATGATCCTGGATAACGGCCGCATTCATCATGCAGCCCAAGTGCAAGATTTCTTGAAGCAGCATCACCGATTACAATTTGTTTTTCTGCCGAAGTACTCGCCTGACCTTGACCTGATTGAAGGTTTATGGAAGTGGCTAAAGAGCGATGTCGTTCACAACGTATTTTACAAGAAGTTTTATCATATTCGAATCAATGTCGCAGCCTTCATGAAACGCGTCAATGACAAATCGTTTGAGGTCATTGATCGCTTGGGAATACGAATGTAATTCAAAAATTCAGTCTATGTAGAATTTATATAAACGATCAATTTTACAAATATCAATAAACATATTATTGTAAAAATAAAGAAATTGGAGGTGGCTTGACAATGAAAATTCTTATAGTAGGCTATTTTACACAAATTTCAAAATCAAATATTAAAAAATATTTTCCTAATGACTGGGACATTGTAATTGTGCCGCCGGGAAAAGAAATGCTGCATCATATTGGAGACTGCCAGGTAATCATACCTGAACATATCAAAGTGGATCGCGACTTACTTTCCATGGCAAAAAAATTGAAGCTGGTACAGACGGGTGCAGGGTATGATAATGTAGATATTGATGCCTGTACGCAACTTGGTATTTGGGTAGCTAATGCTGCAGGAGTGAATGCGCAGGCAGTGGCCGAGCATGTAATGGCGCTGATGTTGTCTTATTATAAAAACATACCCTACCTTGATAGATTCATGAAAACCAGAATAGATGAAAAACAGTTGGATTATACAGGAAGTGAATTAAAAGGTAAAACGATAGGAATTATCGGCTTTGGTGCTGTCGGTAAAAAAGTAGCTGAGTTTTGCAGGGTTTTTGATATGAATGTGCTGGTTAATGCTAGACATGCCGTTGTACAACCTGACAGCTTTGTAAAAATGACGGATTTCGATAATCTTGTAAGCGTATCAGATATAGTCACTGTACATACGTCACTGAATCCGCAAACCAAACAACTGATTGATAAAGGAGTATTCAAAAAGATGAAGAATACCGCACTTTTTATCAATACGGCTCGCGGTGGGATTGTCAATGAAAATGACTTAATAGCTGCTTTAAAAGATAAAGAAATTTCAGGAGCATGCTTGGATGTGTTTGAATCTGAACCGCTTTCAATTGACAGTGAACTAAGGGATCTGAGTAATGTCATACTTACTCCCCATACTGCTGGCATGCCAGATGGCGTCAAGTTGCATAAAAAAAGATATGATTTCTTTGTGAATAATATAAAGCATATAAAAAACGGTGAAGAACCCGAAAGCAAGCTTAATCAGGTGTTATAGTTCTGATAATTTTTCATTTTATTAAAAAAGCAGTTCATCAATTGGCCGCTCTTTATACGTGTCCTGGTCATACGCCCGCTTCCTCCTCCGGTCTCCTTGCTCGGAATCCATTACCGAATCATCTGCCTGTCCCGGTGTCAACTCAAAGCGGAGCAGATTCGCCAGTGCATCAACCACGAACGCCAGAAAAAGCTGTAGGCTGAAGACCAAGGGCCATTATAATCGGGTAAATAATGCCATGAAGCACCGGTACGGGCAACCCAGAGGACGGCTTCACAGTTTGCGTACACACCCTAGCTTCAAATTCAAAATTGCTTCGTATCATCTTCCCATAATCCTATTTCTGTAGTTCTAAACGATGGAGGAACGTTCATCCAGAAATTCGGACGGTGAGCAGCCTGTTAACCGTTTGAAGATTCGATGGAAATAGGACACATCACTATATCCCACATACTCCGAAATTTCACGAATCGTTAGCCGGGACTCGGTCAGCATATAGATGGCGGTTTTAATACGTTGCGTATGTACATGCTCACTGATCGTTTGGCGTGTTACCTCACGCAGCAGCGTCGCGGCATAATTGGGGGTTTTACGGATGGCGTCGCCAAGCTCCTCCTTGGTTACCTTTTCCCGGTAATGGTTCTGGATATACTGTTTCATATGTTCCACATGTCGCTCTCGATCGCAAGAAATGGCGCCTTTGTCCCATTCCTGATTCATATATATCATGGCCTCGGTCAGCAGACAGTCAGCCATCATGGTGTAGTAGCTTGGGTGTTCAGTCCATTGATAGTACATCGATTTGATCCGTTCATGCAGCATGTCGTAGCATCCGGGCTTGATCAACAACGGCTTGTCAGTATTCAGGATGGGAAGTGTGCTGTTCGTACATGTTTTGCGGCAATGTATCACATACTTGGTATGAAAAAGCGTAGGAATGCTCTTGCCATAGTAATCCAGATGACTGGGTAAAAGCAGTGTTTCACCTTTACCGAGAATGAATTTGCAATCGTTCACCCAATATACACATTTGCCAAAGGTGACCAAAATGAACAGTAAGTCATCGTTGTCGCTATTTGCACTAGCCTTTTCATACCAGTCCACTCCGTTGTCCTGCCGTATATCTACCAATGTAATCACGAAACTCACTCTCCGATGTCTTCAACATTCATTATACTGTAGTACATTCATCATACTATAGTTCATAGTCTTGGTGCACGGGTACAGGTAGAATAGAGCCATATAAGTTTAATGTAGATAGAGAAGCAAAGTGGAATAGAAAACCATACAGTAAAGACATTCAGGAGGATGACATTACTATGCTTAAAACGAAAATTATTTGTACTATGGGACCTGCCTGTGACTCCATTCATTTGTTAAAAGAAATGATCCAGGCTGGTATGACTGTAGCCCGCTTGAATATGGCTCACGGTGAGCTGGAAGATCACGTTAAACGTATCGAAAATGTGCGTCAGGCTGCGAAGGAAATGAATACCTTTATCCCTGTCATGATGGATATTAAAGGACCGGAAATACGGATTGGCAAGCTGAGAGAGGCATCTTGTCTGCTGAAGCCAGGTAGCCAGCTCATTCTGACCACAGAAGAGATTCTAGGGGACGAGCATCGTATTTCAGTGAATTACCCGGATATGCCGAAGGACATCAAACCAGGCGACCGCATTCTCATTGACGACGGTTTGGTTGATCTGACTGTAACCTCCATCGAAGGTACGGAAATGATTTGTAATATTGTAAGCGGCGGTATTTTGAAGCCGAGAAAAGGTGTAAACCTGCCAGGGATTCATACAACCCTTCCAGGCGTGACGGAGCGAGATGTGAGACACATCCAATTTGGGGTGGAGCAGCGCGTTGAGCTTATTGCGGCTTCTTTTGTGCGTAAAGGCGACGATATCCGCGAAATCCGTGAGATTTTGAAGGGCCATCATGCGGAGCATGTCCAAATTTATTCCAAAATTGAAAATGCTGAAGGCATGGAAAACCTGGATGATATTATCGAAGCTTCCGATGGCATTATGGTAGCCCGTGGCGATCTGGGCGTCGAGGTGCCGATTCAAGATGTGCCTGTGATGCAAAAAGAAATGATCGACAAGTGTAATCTGGTCGGCAAGCCCGTTATCGTAGCTACCCACATGCTGGAATCCATGCAGGTGAACCCGCGTCCGACGAGAGCTGAAGTTAGTGACGTGTTTAATGCCGTTATGCAAGGAGCCGATGTTGTTATGCTGTCAGGTGAATCTGCTGCAGGTAAATATCCTGTCGAGTCTGTACGGACCATGGCTGCGGTAGCTGCCAGTGCAGAATCACAATTGGATTATCAGGAGCAGTTCGATAAGCGCAGAGCACGTCAGAGCACCAACATTACCGAAGTGATTAGTCAGGGTGCGGTAAGTTCGTCTCTGGAGCTGGATGCCAAAGCGATTATTACCTCGACTGCCAGTGGATTCACGGCACGTATGGTATCCAAATATCGTCCGAAGGCGCCTATTATTGCGGTTACTCCGAATAATACGGTATTCGCTAAAATTTGCCTGTTATCCGGTGTGTTCCCGATCAAAGGGGATAAAGTAGCTACAACGGATGAAATGTTCGAATCCTCCATCCGTAACGCTCTGAATGCAGGATATATCCATAAAGGTGACACTGTAGTCCTGTCGGCGGGTGTTCCAGTCGCTGAGGCGGGCACCACTAACTTGATCCGAGTATACCAAGTGTAATTTACAACAAAATATAGACAGCAAAAAGGCGCCATCCCGTCGGGGGAGCGCCTTTTTGACATGAATTAAGAAGCACCTCTGAGGGTGTCATGAACTACGGCGTATAGCTGGCCACGTACGTCACTGACTTACAGCCCGAACACACTTTTAGCAACGACTTGTGTCAATTCTGCTTTATGGGCTTGATATTGCTCAGGCGTAATGCTCTTATTAGCCAGTCGTTGATCCAACTGCTCCGTTAACTGAGCTACTTGTAAATCAACGACAGCCTGTGCATCCTGATTATTGGTGTGTGCAATATCTGCCAAGGTTTGACCGTTATACAACGCTTCATATAATTGCTCATCCGAGGATGCGCCCAATGTTTTCAACAGTTCATCATCCTTGGAAGCTTCATTATCCTGTACCTGAGGGGCTCTCTCTGGAGCCAGTGTAGCAGCATTAGCCCGACTTCCCCAAGTAGAAGATTGCCCAATAGACAACGCCAGCAACAGTGTACAGATGACCAACATTCGTTTTCGATTCATAAGTGTAAAATCTCCTTTGTGTTTCATTCAATTTCTGACAGAGTGGAGCCTTATATGGATATCCAACGGGAGTAATGTTTATGCCTTTAGCCGATCCGGCTTATGTAGTTACCAGATTCTAATATACATCATACACACCCAATCTTAGTGCCAGCTTAATACTCGTTTAAAATAAACTAAAAGAGGAGAATGTAAACAGGTAAAGCTAAAAAAATTCACGGATGTGAATAATGGAAGTAATTTTACCCTTTGAATTCTGCCGGATATGAAAAAAACCTCCTTCACAAAAGTGAAGGAGGTTTTTAGACAACTACAACCATTACAATTTAGGGTTTTTTCCATATTTATTGTCGTTAGGCTGACTGTCTTGGCATGCGAATACAATCAAAATAATTGACCCTACAAGAGGAATCAGAGCGATTAGAATCCACCATCCGCTTCTGCCTGTATCATGCAGTCTACGGGCCAGAACGGCCAAGGATGGCAGCAAGACTGCCAGAGAGTAAATGTACGTCAATATCGGAGTTAAGCCCACAAGACCATCGATCAGACCGACTATAAAGCTGGCAATTACGCTAAATAGAACAAACATCCAATATTCGGTACGTCTTGCTCTACCTTGGAATCCTACATAGTTTTTTAATCCGTTTAAATACCATTGCATATATTTTCACCTCCTCATAAAATGTAAATATTTGTATTATAATCATCATAAAACAGTTGTTTTTAAATATATCGGCAGGTAACATATAGAATTTTACTTGTCAAATTATAACTTTAAACTAGGAATTAAAGCAATACATTTATTATAATTAATAATACAGTGAATAATTTATAAAAATATAAAATTACATATTGAATTTTCCATATCCATTGAATAATATAGAGGTACGGTTAACCGTCGGGTTTGAATAGGCCTTCTTAACAGAAGGTGCTTTTATTTTTCAAATCTATTGAAAGCGCTTTAAATTGGACAGGAGGGATAAGTAACTTTAAATTCGAGGGCGAAGAAGTTAATACAAACATAATCCTGACCGCTTTCCCAAAATTGTTTTATGTTATCAGGGATGTTCAAAACGAGAGGAGATTAATTTATGAAGCATTTATTTGTTCGTAAAGTAACGGCAGCTTCACTCGCAGGTGCGCTGTTGTTGCCTGCTTCTTTGGTAGGCGCCGAGCAAACACTCAATTTAGATACAGTTGAGGCTCAAAGTGTGGGTCAAACCTCCCTTCAAGCTCAAGATATGGGGAACCTTTCAATCCAAAGTAAAAAGGTCGTTTCCTTCAAGGAGACTTCCGTACATGATCCATCCATCCTGAAAGTGAAAGACACATTTTACATTTTTGGCTCCCATCTGGCGGCTGCCAAGTCCAAAGACCTCATGAATTGGGATACGATTGCTACAGGAGTGGCGAATGGTAATGCATTAATTCCCAACGTTAAAGAAGAATTAAAGGAAGCACTGGATTGGGCGCAGACAGACACGCTGTGGGCAGCTGATGTCATTCAACTGGCAGATGGCAAGTTCTATATGTATTATAACGCTTGTAAAGGTGACTCCCCTCGTTCAGCAATGGGCCTAGCAGTTGCTGATAAAATTGAAGGGCCGTATAAGAATAAAGGGATTTTTCTAAAATCCGGTATGTGGGACCAACCGAGTGAGGATGGGACGATCTATGACGCAACCAAGCATCCGAACGCCGTGGACCCGGACACCTTTTACGATAAGAACGGCAAGCTGTGGATGGTATATGGCTCCTACTCAGGAGGCATCTTCATTATGCAGATGGATGAAAAAACAGGGAAGCCGCTCCCAGGTCAAGGCTACGGGAAAAAGCTGACAGGCGGCAACCATGCTCGTATGGAAGGGCCGTACATACAATACAGTCCGCAAACGGACTACTATTACTTGTTCCTATCGTATGGTGGATTGTCAGCGGATGGCGGATACAACCTGCGGGTGGCTCGGTCCAAAACACCGGATGGTCCTTTCTACGATGCTGAAGGCAACGATATGATCAAGGTCAAGGCGAATCCGGACAAACCACTTTTTGATGACGCCTCCATTGAACCATACGGTGTCAAACTGATAGGTAATTACCTGATTCCAAGAGAAATTGGTGATCCGGGTACAGGACTGGGTGCAGGCTATGTGTCGCCCGGACACAACTCGGCTTATTATGATCCCAAGACGAAAAAGCATTTTGTCATTTTTCATTCACGTTTCCCTGGGAGAGGCGAACAGTTTGAAGTGCGGGTACATGAAATGTTCATGAACGCTGACGGTTGGCCTGTGGTTGCTCCTTATCGTTATTCGGGAGATGAGGATTCACTGAAAAGGCTGTCAGAAAAAGATGTCCTCGGTCAATACTCGTATGTAAATCATGGAAAGGAAATTTCGGCAAATATTAAGCAAGCTGTTATCGTCAATCTGGATCGCGGTGGCAAACTGTCTGGTGGAGTGAACGGTACATGGAAGTTGGGGGCAGACAATCAGTTGGAAATTACAGCAGAGGGCACGAAGTACAAAGGTGTATTCCTGCGGCACCGTGATCCAGACACAGGTGCCAAGACGCTTGCTTTTACCGCGTTGTCCTCCAAGGGTGTTGCGGTATGGGGTTCGCTAAAGCCTGACCTGAAGGCCAGCAAGATTGTAACTGCTGTGCAGAAGGACCTTAGTCTGGGCGATACGAGCAATGTTCTTTATAATCTGACGCTACCTACTCAAGCAGCACAAGATACCACTATTTCATGGGAGTCCACCCACCCGGAGAATATTTCTGTGACAGGTGATGTATACCGTCCAGAAGCCGGTTCTCAGCCTGTAACAGTTACATTGACGGCGACCATTAAAAAGGACAAAGCCACCGCTAAGAAAAGCTTTACAGCCATTGTTCCCGGGCAGGCCCAAGGTCCTCAGCTCGCACGCTATTCGTGGAATGAAGATCAAGGAACTACGGTTGTCGACAGCACATACAATCAATTTGATGGTAAGACCTATGGTGGTGCTGCATGGGATAAAGACGGGAAGCTTGGCGGTGCGCTTGTCCTAAACGGTAAGGATGGTTACGTGCAACTACCAAATACAGTAACAGATGCGAAGGATTTTACCTTTTCCGCTTGGGTGAACTGGAAGGGCGGTGCAGCTTGGCAACGGATTTTTGACTTCGGCAACGGCCAAGCCCGGCATATGTTTCTTACCCCTTCCCAAGGTAGCGGTGTACTCCAGTTTACAATCCATGAAGGTACGGATCAAAGCTTGCTTTCCAAATCATCATTACCGCTAAACCAGTGGACACATGTAGCGGTTACACTGGAAGGGAATACAGGGAAATTGTATGTAAATGGTGAGGAAGTAGCTGTTAATGACGGTATTACCTTTAATCCCAATGAGTTGCTGACGAGCGAGGCTTATCTCGGCAAAAGCCGCTTTGCCGCCGATGCTTACTTCAATGGCAGCCTGGATGAAGTTCAATTGTATAACAAAGCGCTGACAGCAGAGGAAATTAAAGCACTGGCAGAATTGTAGTTCAAAATAAGCAAATAAACGCAGGAGATGGGCTTTTATTAAGAAGTTCGTCTCCTGCGCAATGTTTTGTATATTTATTTCTTGATTGCTGGTATAATAGGTAGCAACTGCGGATATAATGTTTTAAGTAGGCGTTAATGACTCGCTCCCGCCGAATGAACACAGCTTTGAAGCAGCAATAGAGAACATAAGCACTCTGCATAAATTAAATTCACCAGTGCTTGCGTTTTCAATACACTTATGGTAATATGAGTATATTGAGATTGTGACCTGAGATTCGCATATTGTAGAGGGCTATTGTTTTAGGTTGAAATAACCTTGTGCAATATGTGAATTTTTATTTGTAAAAAATAAAGGTCATATAAATACATTTTGGAGGTAATTCCATGCAAACAGGTACAGTTAAATGGTTTAACGCAGAAAAAGGTTTCGGTTTCATCGAGGTTGAAGGTGGAAGCGACGTATTCGTACATTTCTCCGCAATCCAAGGCGAAGGTTTCAAATCTTTGGACGAAGGCCAACGCGTAGAATTCAACGTAGTTGAAGGAAACCGTGGACCACAAGCTGAGAACGTTGTAAAACTGTAATTTTAAATTACAGCCTACTTCAGATGCCCCGAACATAGCGTTTGGGGCATTTGTTTTTATCTGTTCATAAGACCGTTTTTGAACTGATTACATCTTATCGCTTTATAAATCATGAAGAAAGAGGGATGTTTATGTACAATTCACGGAAAAAGCCAATGGATGAGATTCCTGAGGAAATTACAACTGTCTGGAATTGCGCCAGCGATACATGTAACGGCTGGATGCGAGATAACTTCGCTTTTTCTGTCGAGCCGACATGCCCCATTTGCGGTTCTGCCATGGTGAAGGGCGAGAAAAAGCTGGCTGTTTTAAATAATACGAGCTTCAACCATACCAAACAATCCTAAGCGGATAAATGTTTGTAGTGAAAGATGCCCCATAGCCATTAACGGCGCTGAGGCGTCTTTTTTGTTTTTTATAAATATAAATTATACATAAGGATGAACAGGTTTTCAATTATGTGCGGAGGATGGGGCTAGTATGCTCAGTAAGATAGAGTTAAATTCGGGTAGCGCTTCGTAAAACACACCGTGGCCGCTTCGTTCGAAAGGAATAAGTCTTGATCCGGCAATTCCTTTTTGAGTTTGGACAGCCAGGGGGAAAGGACAGACCCGATCCAGCTTGCCGTGTAGAATCCAGGTGGGCACGTGTATACATGGCAAATCAGGGCGCAAATCAGAGTCACGTAGTGAGTACAAAGTACAAGCCATGCTATGAACTGTTGCCGCAAAGCCCTGGTCACGTAACCAGTCGCGTAAGCTCTGGCTGACGGGATTAGCAAACAACATTTCGCCAAAAGAAGTTACCAGTTGTGGACGATCTGTATAGGCTTGTTTGATGAGTTTATCTACCTCTGTGACAGGAGTACCATAAGGAAAGTCGCTGGTTGGGGTGAATCGAGGCGTAGCTGCTCCGATCAAGATCAACTGATTGACGCCAAATCCCCGGTGCCTGCTCATGTAGCGTGTAACCACAGCTCCCCCCATGGAAAAACCGATCAGCCGTACCTGGTTTAACTGAAGTGCCTGCATCACAGCCAGCAGATCGTCTGCCAATCGATCATAATTGTATCCATGCCATGGTCGATCAGACTTGCCGAACCCCCTAAGGTCGACCTGAATACAGCGATACCCGTAAGCAGGCAACAAGGCGGCCTGGTATTCGTACATTCGGTGATCCAGCGGCCAGCCGTGCACCATCAGAACAGGGATGCCTTCTCCAATATCCTCGACATACAGCTTCACGCCGCGTCCCACCTCAATATAATATCCCATCGTGTTCACCCCTTTAGAAATCACGGAATTTCGTTCTCTCTCACATATATGTAGCCAGGGCTTAGCTCATTCGAGAAAGGGATGGGACTGTCACGATATAAGCATATAGTATGTTAAAAAATGTATGTCATCCTGTATAGGGATAGGATATAATTATGGAATGAAACAGCATCGGGAGAGTGGAACAATGACACCATCAAAAACATTAAAATGGATTACAGGCGGATTGGAGCTATTTTTAGCTATTCCCGTTTTGGGCGGGCTACTCGTCGTAAATTCCGCGTATACTATATTGTTCTTTATGCTGATTTTCCACATTGTTACGTTGGTACTATCGGTGACGAATAGAGAGTCTTATTATGGATCTATTTTAGGGATCGTGACCTCGGTTATTGGATGGATTCCGATTGTGGGCTGGTTGATGCATTTGCTCTCAGGCATATTTTTGATGATTACCGCAGCTCAGCAGCCGCGTGATCAGTATCGTAATCGCAATCCTTATGATGATTATCGCTACTAGGGTAAGTGATTGATACGAAGATGAAAGATCCTGTTGAACAGGGTCTTTTTTTATTTATGAAATCTCCCCATGATAATGGTGTTGTAGTATTTGCCATCTGAAAGAACCTTATCGTTTTTTAATAACCCTTCGATTTCAAAACCATGTTTTTTATAAAGCTCAATGGCTTTATCATTCGTTTCCAAAACTTGTAGAGTCATTTTCTTGATGCCATTGGATTCAGCCCAGGAAATAGATTTTTTTAAAAGATTCGTCCCGATCCCGTAACTCCAAAAATCCTTTAGTACACATACGCCGAATTCAACTTTATGAGAGAATCTGCTCAGAACATGGCCCTCACATCTTGAAAATCCGACGATTTTATCATGAACTACTGCAACTAAAAATAGGTTTCTGTTATTCTCTGTATCCGTTTCGATGAGCTGTTCAAAACCGGATGTACTTATAAATGCTTCTCCCTTCTCTCTGTCTAAATTTTCAGTTTCTCCATCAATCAGCAAACGGATTTCAGACAAATTCTTCGCATCTTGAATCATGGCTGATCTGATCGTATAGCGCATTCCTTGCACATCAAATTCCTGTTGATTTATTTTCATTACGTTCTCCTTTTTATGGATTAGAGTGAAAAATGAATTCTGGATCATGTTAGTCTACCATATTATCTTATTTACATGATAAATAAGCCTATCTCCTTATGTTGTATCGCAGCAGGGGACAGGCTTATTGTCGTCTCTATCCGTACAGGGAAGCCGGACGGAGATTTATTATACATGAGTGGATGTGCCCAAACGGGAGCTGTAGCTATTTCTGCTTAGTAGAGGCTTTAGCTGTATTGGTTTTAGCAGGAGCCTTGGCATCTCCTTGAGCAGGAGTTTTACCTGCATCCGCTTTACCGCCATCTACTGGTGGCTTGGATGGTTTCACGCCATTCACCATGTCTGTCATCATTTGTTTTAGATTAGAGACGCGTTGGTTATATTCAGTTGCCGTAATCTTGCCGTTTTGTTTTTCCGTAGCCAGTTTCGCTTTCATATTCGAAACCATCACATCAATAACAGAATTTACACTTACGCCTTGTGCTTTGGCGATTGTAGCAAGGGATTTACCTGCTTTCAGCTGTGTATCCAATTGACTGGAGGATAATTTTAATAATTTCAGGAGAGCTTTGTTCTCAGCATAGTTTCCTCCTGCGATTTTAGGGCCGTTAGCATCGCCTGGGTTACCCTTAGGTGCCTGTGCTTTGTCTGCAAGGGGAGCCTTCTCAGGTGTAGTGGAAGCAGCATGAGCTGCGCTTGTGGAGTACAGTGCTCCGCCTCCTAAAAATGCTAACGCCATCGTTCCAGCTAAAATTGCTTTTTTGGTGCTCTTCATCTTCATTTTCCACCTTTCGGTTATGAGTTGTTTGGTACGTGGTACATCATAAGGGATCAACTTGAATGCTATCTGAGTGTAAGCTGAGCATTTACTGAATGAATTTGGAGAGCGTGACTAACTGACATTTTAGCTAATAGAGTACTTGTATTATGTGTATTAAGTGATATAATACACTACAGGCACGAAAGATGCAGCCGATTAGGGGGAAACACCCATGGAAGAACAACGGGTTGGCTCGTTCCGATTTTTAATTGACTTTAGCCAGCCATTATATGAACAAATATTAAATCAAGTACGAAGCTCCATTGCTAAAGGGGAGATCGAAATGGGAAGCAAAATGCCGTCTGTTCGTGATCTGGCGCAGGAATTACGCATGAATCCGAATACCGTGATGCGAGCGTATCAGGAGCTGGAGCGGGACGGATTGACTGAGAAACGGCGTGGTCTAGGCACTTATGTTACGTCATCCAGTGAGCGGATTGCCAGCTTTCGGGAACAACTGGCTATGACGTATATAGATCAGTTTCTCGGACAAATGAGCAGCCTGGGACTATCCTGGGGAGATGTTCAGCAGTATATACGAAGCAAACAGGACGGAAATGAGAAGGAAGGAGGCGATAAGGCATGACGGAGTCTGTTGTGGTTGCGAATCATCTGGTGAAGCAATATGGCAGTAAAAAAGCGTTGGATCAATTGGATGTTGTCATTCCGGCAGGACGCATAGTAGGCGTGCTTGGACCCAATGGCTGTGGGAAGTCCAGCTTCTTTCGAGCGATCACTGGATTGATTCAGCCAGATGGGGGCGAGCTTCAGGTGTTGGGCCGACAGCCTGGTTGGGAAACCAACCGGGATATATCCTATCTTCCTGACCGGGCACGCTGGTACCCTAATCATACAGTTCAGCAGACGCTGGAATGGGGGAAGTCCTTTTTGCCTGGCTTCAATATAAAAGATGCCTATAAACTTGCTGATCATATGGACGTGGAGTTGGAGTTGAAAATGGCCGGGTTGAGTCGCGGACAGGAGGCGCGTGTGCTACTGATTTTATGTTTGGCACGTGAGGTTCCACTCATGATTCTGGATGAACCGTTCGCAGGTATTGATGTCCTCTCCAGAGAGGCGATTGTGGCCGGGATTATTGATTATTTGGAGGGTCGGCAGCAATCTATACTCATTAGCACGCATGATATTCAGGAAGTGGAAGGCTTGTTTGACTACACGGTCATGATGGGCCGCGGACGGATCCTATGGTCTGGTGATTCGGATGATCTGCGTGCAGAGCATGGCTCGCTGAATCAGGTGTTCCGCAATTTGTACAAAAAGGAGTGGAAGGCGTGAATTCATCAGGGCTGTTCAAAGATTTAATACGCCATGAATTTCGAAATAAAGGAAGCTGGAGAAAACAGAGCCGCAATCGACTACCGAGATCGTGGAGACTTGTGTATTTCTCACTATTTCTCATTGCGGCGTTCGCTATTTCCTTGTACTTCGCGCTTCACAACCAACTCGAATTGACAAGGCTGTGGTATGTGACCCTGGGCTTGCCGTACATGATCATTTTCATGGGTGTGGGAAGTTTGAGACGAGAATGGGAAAATGACACCTACGGATGGTGGCTGACCCTTCCCTATCCGCGCATGTGGCTGATTAGCGCCAAATGGATTGCGGCAATTCTACAAACCATTGTCGTGATATTGTTCCTGTTTGTGGTGGGTTCTCTGTACGCATTGTTCATCTCATCAACGATACAGCCTTATACGCTCGCGGATGCAGCGTGCTTTATTGTAGCTGGATTGAACTGGTTTGTGATGATTATCGCTTTCACACCTTTTGTTATTGCGCTGGGCCTTCTGACTGCCAGTACCAAATACAGTACCTTGCGGCCGCTTAGCCCGATACTGTGGATTCTTTTGATGGGTGGCGGGAGTGTCTTTTATTGGTCGGGCGATCATGGGCTTTATGAGCAGTTTGATCATGCTCAGACAGGACAGTGGTTTTCTTTTACCTGGCATTTCCCGGTTGCGGTGTTGATCAGTTGGATTGCTGCGTATATATTAATCCGCTTGAACGCTTATTTGTTGGACAAAAAGCTGTCGATTTAGACTAGCGTATCCATATGATCTATGAGGAAGGAGTTACACCATGACGACGATATTCATATATGCATTGGTAGCTGTTCTGGTGGGCCTGATGATCTGGTTAAGAACCAAGAGACGAAGGGGGCCGATAAAGGGAAACGGAACACGGATTCTCCTCCCCTTGTTTATCGTATTCCCGCTTATGATGATGTCTGTGTACCAATTAATGCATATTCCCGGTCAAACGTACGCGCCCCCCGCCTTTTGGGAACTGCTGGCTGCCGGGCTATTAGGGGCTCTGTTTGGCTATGTTATTTTGCTGCATACAGCGTATGAAAGACGGTCTGACGGTCTGATTTATCCCAAGCCGAACCAATATTTTAAATATATTATTATCGCTATTATCCTGATTCGCGTTGTTTTGACCCAGTACCTTAGTAGTTTGGGTACGTCCGAAATTAGCATGCTGGCAATTACGATGGCGTTGGTGTATATCTCGATCTGGCGAATCGGTAGCTTTATCAAGTTTCGGAGAACGTTATCCGTATAACAATAGCAGTGGGGTTAACAGCGGCTTACTATTCAAAAAGCGTTCATTCGCTTGCCGATAGGAGCCGCTTTTTTGAGTTTCGGCATTAGCAAGTTATCACACATTGTTATTGCTCCCCATATCCTTTATTCTAAGGCTTGTGGCTTGCATTGTAGCAGTACAAATATAAATTTTGAAAGGGGGGGTATTGAGGTTTCAAAAGATTTAAATGGGGTTTAAGGTTAGGTATGCGGGGAAAAATTGCTTTTTCGTGATTAGGTGTAACTTTATTAGTTACATAAAAAGGAATTGTATTCATATTCTATTTTACAGGTTGAGAGGGGCTTACATTCATGAAAAAACATACGGTTACTGCTGCACTCGCTGGTTTGCTTGTTCTGTCTTCTGCTGTACCGGCTTTAGCGGCCGAGGTAAAACCTGATACGGGTATTCAGGTTTGGGTAGATGGCAAGAAAGAGGCTTACAAGATTGCTCCTATCGTGGAAAATCAGCAGGTTTTGATTCCTTTGAGACAATTGGCTTCCAGTTTGGGGATTCCACTGGATTCCAAGCATATTACGTTCAATACGGCGCGTCAAAGCACAACCATTCGTTATGATCAGGCGACGGTTGTACTGATGTCGGGCAGCCCGGAAGCGCAAATCAACGGGATTAAGGTACCGCTGTCCACCTCACCCATCTTGACTAAACAAGGGGTAACCTATGTACCGGTCGATGTCATCAAAGAAGCATGGGGCAAGCAAGTGATTTGGGACCCGACCAGCAAAACGGTGCAAATCGGGGTGAGCAATAAGGATAAGGTTATAGAGATTCTGAAAAGCTTTGAAACCGGAAATACGAAAGCGGCCGAGACTTGGATCAGCAAGGATCAGTACATTCAGCACAATCTGAGCTTTGCTAGCGGGAGAGATGCCTTGCTGCAAGGGATTAGCCAATTGAAGGGAGCCAATGTACAGGTTGAAATCCAACGTGTTATTCAGGATGGCAATTATGTAGCGGTTCATTATAAAAAGTCCATTGCAGGGAAAACGAGCATTGTGTTTGATATTTTCCGCTTCGATAGCAACGGTAAAATTGTCGAGCATTGGGACAACATACAGGACTCGGCTCCAGCCAATCCAAGCGGACATACCATGATTGACGGAACAACACAGATCACGGATCTCAACCAAACTGAGACGAACAAAACACTGATCCGCAAGTTTGTGGATGATGTCCTGGTTGGCAAAAATCGTGCTGCATTGGAAAGCTACTATAACGGTGACCATTACATTCAGCATAATCCTCTTTTTGGTGACGGTGTATCCAATTTGAAACAAGCATTTTCCGCAGCGGGAAGCCAGGGTTCTCCCTTTGGATATGATCAGGTTCACATGGTCATTGGAGAAGGCAACTTTGTGCTGGTTGTGAGTGAATTGACATCGTCTAAGGGAACTTCAGCCGCTGTCTATGATCTGTTCCGGGTAGAGAACGGCAAGGTAGCGGAACATTGGGACGTAGTTCAGGAGGTTCCAGCTAAAACAGAGTGGAAAAATACAAACGGCAAGTTTTAAGAAAGTGCATTTGTGGTATGGCGTGATTGGCATGCTTTCCTAATCGTCCTCTTCCTGTTAAAATGATGCAAACTTATAACAGGAGGTTGGACGATGGAAGGCTTGAAGCAACGTGTGGGCTGCCTGCATGCACATCACTCGAACATAGCCTATGTGGAACGAGCTTTGGCTTCTTATGAGGTGGAGCTGATACATTTTGTGGACCCTGGGCTTATGCGCCGGATCTCGTCAGACCCGCATTTTTCTGCGGACGATGCCAGTCGCAAGGTAGAAGAGCAACTGAGATGGATTGCCCAAAGCGATATAGACGTTATTTTGATAACGTGCACGAATTATATTGTTTTGGCAGAAAAGGCTCAATTGACCCTGTCTACACCAGTAATTGCGCTGGATGAGCCCTTTTTTCATGAGATATGCGATGATTTGCGGCCACGGACCTTGGTATTCACGAATCCGGCTACTGTAGAGGGAACGATGAAGCGTCTTTATCATACGGCTGCTCTGTTAGGCAAACCGGATATCTCTCCTTTGATAGAGGTCAAGGTGGTGGAGGACGCTTTTGAATTGATTATGCAGGGACGTGAAGACGAGTATAAGGAACTGCTGGTTCGTTCGCTGTATGAGCTAAGGGAGGCTGATCCAAGCAGAGGGCTGGCTGTAGCACAGTTGTCTATGGTTGATGCTGCGTTACAAGTGGAGCTGGAGACGGGGCAAACGATTGGTAATCCCTTACGGTCGTTGTCGAATTCAATTGAGGACTTGTTAGGTTAAAAAGTATAACCAAAAGAACTTCCAACCCGTGTACTGGGACTGTGGAAGTTCTTTTTTTGGAGGTCGGCGAGCAGGTTACTTCTGCGTTGCTCATCACAAATTCTGTTGATCTTGGGTGATGAATGCTACGCCTGCTGATTCTCTTTGGACAAGCGTAACGTATAAACGTTCATGCTCCACGTCTTCCCCGGCAATGATTTTGAGAACTTGTTCGGCAGCTACAGCGCCCCATTTACGTTTGGAGTAGTCAATCGTTGTCAGACGGGGCTGAATATATTGCGCCAGCTCGATATTATCAAAGCCGACGATATGAATATCCTTGCCAATCGTCAGCTCTGACTGAGCCATTCGATTGTAAAAGCCCACTGCCATTTCATCATTGAGACAAAATACGGCTACAGGTTCCAAACCCGGGCCAACTTGTTGCTGCAAAATGATCTCAGCCGCCTGTTCACCGCCCGATTTCTCAAAATCGCCGTAAATTTCAATCATTTCAGCGACGCCGCTACGCTCAATGGTCTGCTTGACCGCCTGCATCCGTTGCCATGAATCGTAAGAACCTTCTGGTCCGGTAACCACATAAAGCTTACGGTGTCCCAATTCCAATAGATGTTCTATGGCGAGAGCGGCGCCTGCTTTGTTATCCAGCAGCACCTGGTTAATGTTAGGATGATTCAGTTCACGGTCCAACACGACAACTTTATGTCCTCGCTCGGCGTAGTTCAGTAGCTCCTGACTTTCAAACGTCTGATCCAGCACAATGGCGCCGTCAATCATGCGTTCCGGCAGCATTCGGTGAGACTGCTTACCGCTACATACGATGAGATCATAGCCCTTGCGGTTCAAAATTTCCTTGATGCCGTACAGTAAATCTCCATAAACGTCTCCACGAAAATCAGTTAGGAAAACGCCAATAATTTTGGTCTGCCTTTTCTTGAGATTACGTGCGGCGGCATTGGGCACATAGTTAAGCTCTTTGGCAATGGCTAAAATACGTGCGCAAGTTTCTTCTGTTACCTTATCGCTACCATTCAAGGCATATGAAACGGTAGATATGGAAACGCCCGCCTGTTTGGCGATATCTTTAATGCTGACCACATCGTCACCTCCTTGTCGTCCGTCTTATCATTGCTATTGTATATTCATTATTAACCACATATCTATTCCAAATGTCGTAGTCCTACACCTAAGCAGCAAAGGGCGATCCCGCAAGATCGCCATCCCTTTGTTGCCTATACCAGATTAGCATCAAAAACTCTTTATAAAATAATCTCCAGACGATGTACACCATCATGCTCTGCTAACGTCTGCTCGAAAACCTCGCGTTTGATGCGTAAGGCACCGGAGCGGTAGCGATTATCGCCGGCTGGCTCGCTTTCCAGTGGTGTTCCATTCAATACTACACGGCCCTGCTCACCGCCAGTATGCTCTTGCAACATACGGTAGACGAAGGTGATCGGTTTCCCTGCAAAGGAAAACTTAAATTCCAATCCGTCGAGATGATCCGGCAGCACAGGGTCCAGGATCAGGTCTTCGCCTGACTGACGAACACCAAGGACATTCGATATCAGCTGATTCATATAGATTCCCGGACCGCTGGAATAGATTCTCCAACCGCCTTTGACGGGTACGGCTCCTTCACGCAGTTCACCAAACCGTTCCTGTGCTTCATAGCGGGAATTAAATTTACCGTCCGAGCTACTGAAATAGGCGTTGCTTTGGCGCCATTCGGCATTCGGTACGGACGCACGGATGCCGACCGGATTGATGAGCTTCAAGCTATGCCAAGCGTCATCCTTGCGTCCCAACTTGGCCATCGCTTCCGCAAAGCGGATATGGGCATGCACATATTGCAGCCCGACTTCACGTCCAAAGTTGGCCGCTTGCTCTGCGCGCTTGAAGTGCGAGCTCACACCGCCATCATACTGTGCAGGACGGTTCATCAGACGCACACCATCCGGGCAGAGGAACTGCTCACGGATGAGTTGCTCATGAGCCAATGCTTGCTCAGGCGTGAGCAGCTGGCTGATCATGCTGCGCGTCATCGGCAGCAAGCGGTAATGGATTCCCGTCTCAGTGTCAGACGGATGGAGCATCAGCTTAGGTTGACCGGGCTCTTCCATATACACGAAGCCCGGAATAATTCCGCTCTCCAGCATGTAGCGGTTGAAGTCTTTACGGATGCCATTGGCCATCTGATGTAGATCTTGTGCAATCTTGTCGGCTTCGCTTACTACACCCGCGGGGGCCTGCTCCAAAGCTGCAGCAAAGTTACTAATAACTTGGTAGGTGAGTGCAACCGTCCAGCTGCTCGCCATGTATTGCTTCAGCTGTGCATTGGCTGGCTGGAGGGTATCGTCCCAATCGCCGTCGCCATAGGCCGACAAATACGTATCATGCAGGAAATTATCTCGAATGTATTCGATTTCCTTCAGGGCATGTTCCATGAGAGTCGCGGTCTGCTTGGTATAATCGAAAGTATGTCGATGGGTGTAAGGTACATTTTCTTCCAGAATACTGTAATCACGGGTAGCGGTCAAATAATCGCCCAGTACCTTGAGCGGCCAGACGATAATATCCCCATGGCTTTCTTCTTGCTGCACGTGAGTATAGTTGTCAAACATAAACCATTGCGGCCAGTTTCCGCTGTCCTCGTACTGATGGCTGAAGACAGTCAGCAGAATGGAACGAACCTCATCGAACTTTTGCACAGCTGAGAAATATTCCACAGGCCCCTGACACACATCGCGTGTTCCCCAGGCTGCACCGCCGTATTGCTCCAGACCGTGAGGTACAGAATAGTGAACGAGCATATTATGGGTGTACCACCAAGCCACTGCGTTCACACGGAACAGCTCGCTTGTTTCATGTTGACCCAGCGATAGATGGAAACCGTTCATAAGCTCGGCAAAATATGCCCGATAGTGCTCGCGCTCATCTTCAAAGGAAGCGTGACGCTCTTTGTGTGCTGATTCTTGCCCGGCTGAAAGTCCATTCAGCCAACCCTGCACGGTGCAGGTCCATTCGCTGCTGTCACCCAGCTCTAGCACAACCAGAGATGCATCAGGGGAAGCATTACCCTGTAGCAGTGCGTGAGCGTCGCTCACATGCTGTAATGGAGCGCCTTCTATGTGCATTCGGTACAGCAGGTCGGGATAGGCTTCGGCACTCAGGGAAGCAGAGTCTGCCCGGAAGAGTAAGGCGTCGCCTTCACGTTCCATATGAAACGGAAGCTCATATTCGTTCACATGCATAGACATTTGCTGAGTGATGAGGAACGGATAGGTTTGGCCACTTGCCGCACGCATGTGAAGCCGTACTTCTGGGCTATCGGCATTCGTATAGTTTGTAATAATGAATGTATCGTCAGCCGTTTTGTAGTACCAGCGCACATAATTAAAGCCAATCTCGAACAGGGAAGGCATCGTGAGCAGGCGGTATTTCCCTTGGATTCCGACATAAATGCGCTGACCGGATGTCTTGGGAATATTGAGCGCATTACGCGCGTTGGTAATCATTTTGTTGAAATTCGTATTGCCGATTACGAGCTGGGAATTGAACACTCCGTACATATAGGAGGTGGTTGTAATGGTTTCTTCCTTACCTCCTGAGTAATGCCCGCCCATTAAAATGTGCCCGTGGGGACGCTCTACACGAAGCTCTTTGGATTTGAGTACAACATGCTCATAGCTGTCCGTGAAAAAGGAAAGGAGTTTATTGCCATCCCGTTCTTCTTCCTGCCGTTTCGGGAAAAGTTGATTCACTTCGGCATCGGTGAAGTCCAGCGTACGCAGCGGCTCACCGATGGTTTGAGCTGGAGCCACACGCCCTGCCTGAAGATCACTTGCCGCGTGTGTCGGTATGCTGGTCTCAGAGGCATCTGCTAGAACGGCAGTTACTTCGTCGCGTGCCTTTGTCACCAGTTCCTGATACTCCAGCTTTGTCACTGCGGCTGGATGATTGGGCTGGAACAGACCGTAAAAAGTAAAGCGAGCTTCCCCGGCAAGTTCCACTCGCTCGGACTGCAATGCGGTATAGGCGAATTCGTATTGGTATACTTCATTGGCGAGCGAGTCGCGACGGAGTGCTTCCGGCTCATTCGTTTCCTTGTACGATAGTCCAAAGAACTGAAAACCGTCAGTCGAGTAACCAACAGTGCGGGTTAACGAGCCTTGTTGAATGTATGGGAATGTCTGACTTTGAGGCTGGTTTTGACGTGAGCAAACGGTATAGCCTCTTTGTTCATTATGGTAGACGGTGTGGTCAATATATTGAGACAAATAAGCTTCATTACTGCGTACAGCAGCGGTATCGGCAATGCCGATATCCTGACCGTACACGACATCTGCTTCCACGTCATCGCCCTGTAGGGTTACATCCCAGAACCATACTCCCAGGCGGCTTAGCGTGAAGGTCACCTGATAGCCTACACCAGCGGTGAAACCTTCCCAAATAATCTGCTGATCTGTTTGTCGAATTACTCCCGGTGAGCGAACTCCAAGCAGGGGAGTGATACTTACACCGGATGGACGGTACAATCTCAAGTACAGATTGTTCAGGGAACCATCGACTGAATTGGTCAACAGCTGGTTGATCATCGTTGAGCCATGGGCGATCTTATACACATCACCGCTGCTCAAGAAGGTAAAAGACAGGTCGCCGGCCCGCAGCAAAATATTTTGATCCAGACTTGTATTCATCAAAGGGAACGCCTCACTTTCTTGTTTATTTCACTAACCGAAAACGGCTTTCGCTGGTATCTCGGCTGTTAGGTCCTGTAAAGACGGCAAATTCACCGCTGTCACTGCTGAAGCTCAAATCTGCATGATGATAGCGCAGCTGAGGCTCGGTCAATGCAAATTCCACTTCCCGGCTTTCGCCTGGGGCAAGAAGGACTTTGCAGAAATCTTTCAGTTCTTTCATTGGGCGAACCGTATCACCGCTGATATCACGAACATAGAACTGGACGGTTTCCTCGACTGGACGTGTTCCTGTGTTCGTTACCTGCACTTTCACGGTCAGTTCCTGACCAGGTATAAGGGTATCGCCTGAAAGCTGTACGCTGTCATAAGCGACATCGGTATAACTCAGTCCATAGCCAAACGGGAATAAAGGTTCGTTCGGTACGTCTAGATATTGAGACACATAACGTTCTTTTGTATTCGGATCTAACTGCGGGCGTCCTGTATTAAAATGATTGTAGTACACGGGCACCTGTCCGACCGATTGCGGGAATGACATGGTCAGGCGACCCGTAGGTTCGGCATCACCGTACAACAAATCGGCAATCGCCGCGCCGCCTTCGCCACCAGGGAACCAGGCTTCCAGTACAGCGTCTGCTTCTTCAATAACACCGTGCAGATCCAACGGACGACCATTAAATAATACGGCTACCATAGGCTTGTTCAGCGTCTTCAGGCGCTTTACCAATTCCAACTGGGCTTGTGGTAGGCGAATATTGGAACGGCTGCCTGCTTCACCACTCATATCCGAGCGCTCTCCAAGCGCCAACACGATAACCTCTGCTTGGCTGGCAGCTTGCAGAGCTTCTGCATATTGCTCCTCAGTTATATCGTCGATAGAGCAACCTGTCGCAACCGTGAGCAGCGAGGAGGATATTTTCGATTGGAACCCGTCAACAACGCGAATAGCTTCCTCTTGCGAACCGCTCCACGACCAAGAGCCCAGGATATCACCGTTCTCTGCAAAAGGCCCGATCAACGCAATATGTTGATTGCGATTTAATGGAAGAACGGAATCATTTTTGAGCAACACGCAAGATTTAATAGCTAATTCTTTGGCAACCGTACGATGAGCTTCACAGAACACAACTTCACGTTCACGCTCAGGGTCTGCGCCGCGTAGCGGATTTTCGAACAAGCCCAGCTTTTGCTTGAGCTTCAATATACGCATTACTGCTTCATCAATGAGTGTTTCATCCAGCTGTCCGCTGCGAACCAGCTCAGGCAGATGCCCGTTATAGCAAGAGGTCATCATTTCAATATCTACGCCAGCCAGCAGTGCTTTCTTCGCTGCCTCGCGCTCATCCTCGGCGATGCCGTGAGGGATAAGCTCCTTGATGGCGGCCCAATCCGAGATGAGTACACCATCAAAGCCCCATTCATCACGAAGCAAATCACGCATCAGGCGCTTATTGCCCGTTGCGGCTACGCCTTCTACGGTATTGAAGGACGTCATCACCATTTCGCAGCCTTCATCTAAGGCAGCTTTATAGGAGGGAAGATAATACTCTCGCAACTGCCATGCGGATACATCTACAGTGTTGTAATCCCGTCCGCCTTCGCCAGCTCCATATGCGGCAAAATGCTTCACGCATGCGGCCACCCGGTCGGTATCGTTCGTCAGATCTTTACCCTGAAATCCGCGCACAAACGCACGGGCAAATTGACTGTTGAGATGAGGGTCTTCCCCAGTAGATTCCATCACACGGCCCCAGCGTGGGTCACGCACCAGATCGACCATAGGGGCGAATGTGACGTGAACACCGGATACAGCCGCCTCGCGGGCAGCAATGGTAGCGCTCTCTTCTGCCAGCCGCATATCCCATGAGCAACCAATAGCCAGCGGTATAGGGAAAATCGTTTTGAAGCCATGTACAATATCTGCCATAACTAAAAGCGGAATACCCAGACGATTTTTACTCAAATGAGCCTGTTGAACACGAATCGCTTCCTTAGCCCCTGCGAGGCCTAGCACGGAACCGACGTTGTGGATATTTTTCTCTGTGATGCCGAGCGAAGCCATAGGTCCGGTAATTTGACTATCTGCTCCTGCTTCTTCAAAAAAGGCGCCTACAAGCTGTAGTAGCTGATCGACTTTTTCTTCAAGCGTCATGTTTTCTAAATAGGAATTCAGGTGTTGTTCCATCATAATCCTCCATAAGCTGTATTGTTGGTGGACAGCTCTTTTTTTCAGATTCATGAGATTTTTTGGATAAAATTGATTCAAAAAAGTACTGAACAGGCTAATAGCTAGTATAGAAGCATAATATTCTGTTGTATTATTAATCGAAACGTTTCTATTGTTGAACTCAGTTGGATTATATACGCTTTCAAATGAAGAGTCAAATCCAATTCGGGAAGTTTTTATAGAATAAATAACGTAATAAAGATGATATAAATGTAAAAAAGTCGGAATTGTAGGTGAATAAAAAATAATATTCCTATTGAATACGGTTTCAATTTGTTTTATAATGACTATCGAAACGTTTCTATTGAGGGGTATGGTCCTTGTGCTTTGAACATAAGTGTTATAGCGGTATGCTTTAATCGCTAGGTATTTACATGCATCAGGATTTTACAAAATTCGATTCTTGTCGTTTCAAAGTGCAATATATGGACGAATTAAACCATTTCGTTCTATATAATGTTCATTGGAAGTTGCTTATTGAATTTTTGCAAAGTCCTCGTATTTGAATCCGTTATCATATTGCATGATCGGTAAACCGGTCATCTCGGGAGGAATTCGTATGATGAAAAGAACGTTAGGGATCATTTTGGCAAGTACCTTATTACTGGGGGGCGCGCTGGTGGGCTGCTCGTCCAAGGATGATTCGTCTGGCAAAGATGCGAGTGGCAAGACGACCATTACCTTATGGGGTATGGGAGCGGAAGGAAAGCTGCTGCCTGAAATTGTGAAAGGTTTTGAAAAGGAAAATCCGGATATTCATGTTGAGGTACAGGCGTTGCCTTGGGATAACGCTCACGATAAGCTGCTGACAGCAGTTGCTTCAAAATCCGGTCCGGACGTGGTTCAGTTAGGTACATCATGGGTTCCAGAACTTGCGTCTGCGGGTGCATTGACGGATATTACCCCTTATATCAGCAAGTATCCTGAGCTGGAATCGAAGAATTTCTTCGAGGGTGCTGTAGGTACGACAAAATTTGAAGGAAAACCGGTCGGTGTGCCTTGGTACACTGAAACGAGAGTTTTGTTCTACCGTTCTGACCTGCTGAAACAAGTCGGATATAATGAAGCACCTAAAACGTGGGAAGAGCTTTCCGATGCTGCCCAAAAGCTGGCGGCTCGGGGCAAAGGCAAATATGGTATCTCCTTTAGTGCAAAGGAGCAGTCTATGGGCTTTATGTTTGCTCTCCAGAACGGTTCCAAACTGGTTGACGAGCAGGGCAATCCGCTGTTCAACCAACCACCGTTTGTAGATGCTGTGAAGTATGTAAATACCTTTTTCCAAAATGGCTCTAACGCAGTGGATATTGGAATTGACTCCGTTCAAGGTTTGCAAGGCGAGGGGATCGTTCCAATGTTTATCAGCGGTCCTTTCATGATTAAAGAAATCAAGAGCAAGGCACCAGAACTGGAAGGTAAGTGGAATATAGCGGAGCTTCCTGGAAAAGTAAACAACCTGTCCGTTTTGGGTGGTGCCAACCTTTCAATTATGAAATTCAGCAAGCATCCAGAGGAGTCAGCCAAATTCCTGGCTTACATGAGCAAACCAGAAACGCAGCTGAAATGGATGGATCTGTCCAGTAACTTGCCTGCGACTACTAAATCGTGGGAAGATGCCAAACTGAAGAGTGATCCGATGCTTCGGACGATTCGCAAACAGCTAGATCATTCCGCAGCATTGCCGCAACTGGCTGCATGGGAAGAGGTTTCTCAACAATTTATCAAGAGCTTCGAGCGTATTTACCGCGGTCATGCCGATGTACAAAAGGAAATGGATGACTTTAATCAGCAGGCTGCAAGTATTATGAAAAAATAATGATCCATATCCGCCATTGTCAAAGGGAGTGAAGGCATGAAAGGAAGCTCGCAGAAGCTTGCGCCATACTTGTTTATCGGTCCCTCCATCATCCTGTTAACGCTGTTTTCGCTGTTGCCGATACTACTGGCGCTCGTGATCAGCTTCACGGATATGGATCTGTCCGGACTCGTTAATTATGATAGTATTCGCTTTATAGGTCTCGAAAATTATACAAACGTACTATTGGACCCTTCCTTTATAAAGTCCCTTGGTAATACCCTGTTCTTCGTCATCATAGGTGTTCCGTTGGTGCTGATATTTTCGCTTAGCATCGCGATTCTGATTAACATGGGTAAATCACGTGCGTTCAAAGTATTCCGCGTCGTGTTCTATCTACCGTCCGTAACGAATGTAGTTGCGGTCGCGGTCGTTTGGAGCTACTTGTATAATCCGACGCTTGGATTATTCAACTATGTACTTGGTTTGATGAATTTAGGTCCCGTCCCATGGTTGACCGATCCAACAGTTGCGAAAGTTTCGTTAATTGTGTTAGCAGTTTGGCGGGGCATCGGCTTAAACATGATTATCTTTATTGCGGCTATTAAAGGGATTCCGGGTTCTTATTATGAAGCGGCTCAGCTTGACGGTGCCAATACATGGCAGCAAATTCGTTATATTACGCTTCCGCAGCTTCGTTACGCTATTTTCTTCGTGTCCATCACAACGATGATCGGCTGGCTGCAATTTTTCGAGGAACCGTTTGTCATGACCAAAGGGAAACCGCTCGATGGCACACTGACGGCATCCCTGTTCATTTACAATAACGGCTTCCAATTTAGTAAATTCGGGTATGCCGCGGCGGGATCGTTCATTCTGTTCTTCGCAATCATTGCGGTGACGCTGATTCAGTTCCGTTTGCAAAATAAAGCGGAGTCCTGATAGAGAGAGGTGATGAACGTGAAAACAGCTGTTCAGCAAGCCCGCGCCAATACGCGCAGTGGTGAAAAAACATTTCAATGGTTCGTGGCGACTCTCCTGACCGTGGGAGGTCTGTTGATGGTGCTGCCTTTTGCGTGGATGATTTTATCCTCCTTTAAGACTGAGGGCGAGGTAACCCAAATTCCCCCGACCATCTGGCCGCAGCATTTTACACTGGATAATTTTAAATTACTATTCGATAGCATGGCTTTTGGAACCTATCTGACGAATACGCTGATCATTGTTTTAGCTTCCTTCTTCGGATTATTCCTGAATGCCATGGCGGGTTATGGCTTTGCCAAATTCCAATTTAAAGGCAAAGGGTTTCTGTTCTATCTGGTACTGGCAACGATGATGATTCCAGGTCAAGTGACAATGATTCCCGTCTATTTGATTCTGAACCAGATGGGATTGACCAATTCCATGCTGGGGATTGTCCTGCCTGGATTGGTAGGCGCGTTCGCGATCTTCCTGTTCCGGCAGTTCATGTCCGATATCCCGGAAGAACTGCTGGAGGCGACACGTCTGGATGGAGCAGGGGAGTTCCGCACTTTTTTACAAATCGTACTGCCCATTTCGACGCCAATTATCGCAGTACAGGCCATCCTGACCTTCATCGGCGGATGGAACAGCTTCTTGTGGCCACTCATTATTGCGAACGATGAGAAGCTGTACACCTTGTCCGTCGGACTGTCACTGCTCAAGGGACAGAACGAAAGCCAATTTGCCCTTCAAATGGCAGGCTCGACCTTCATGGTCGTTCCGATCATGATTATCTTCATTGTTTTCCAAAAGTATATTATTGAGAACTATACGATTTCGGGGATTAAGTAATCGTGTAGTGTGAATACAATTCATAGTCACAATACGAACAGCGGAGCTTCTCTTAGGAAGAGGGGCTCCGCTTTTTTGCTTTCATGGATAAATTTATATATGAGTTAGACAATATTGATGAGACAATGTACGAAGTTTTCTTTTCAGTCTATAGATTCGAGTCGTTGTAGCCGTAACCGAAATATTATATTTGACAGCAAGGAAGGGCACAGCCAGTTGTCGACAAAAGTAGTCTTCATAGAGCGTATATTCATTGTTGGAAAGCTGCATTAGTATATTAACGATAACCGTATCCACATCTCCCAATCTACGATTTTCCCACTCCTCCTCTACCGAATTTGAATAACTACAGATCTTCTCACATTCAAGCGTAGTTTCATGCTTTTTTTGTGTATAGTAGCACCTAAATGATTTATATATAAGATTTTTAGCCGTGAGGTACAGCCAACCTTTTACATTGGGGTGTTGTTTGAGCTTGACCAGTTGCTGTCTTGCCGCTACAAAAGTATCTTGTGTACATTCTTCTGCCATAAATGTAAAGCAAGACTGATTCTTGACTAAATGCATACAGAAACGGTATACCTCGCTCAGATAAAGTTCACAAATTTTTCTGTAAAAGCATCTGGAACTACCTCTGCACTGATCCTCTTTGCAACAGTCGATAACCATCGTGGTCGGCATTTGTTCAAGCCCCCTTTGGACGGATAAAAAAATAAGTGATTTTTGTATGTGCCAATCATATACATTAATTCCAATTTTCAAGAATGACATAAATCATATTTAATCTCGTAAATATGGAATTACTAGAACAGTTAAAAGATGTTTTAAGGTGATTTTGATTCTGATACGGAATTAGTTAATAGGGGGAGAAGGTACATCTGATGAAAGGGGGAAAAGGATGAAAGAATCCATAGTATATAAACGTCTGGCGGCAACATTTAGGCCTTATCTGAAGACGGTCACTATCATTTTGATATGTCTCATCCTATCAGCGGGCTTGAATATATTATTGCCTTTAACAAGCAAGGTTATTGTGGATCAAGGTCTTCTGAAAGGGAATATGCAGGCTGTAATCCTGTACACTTCTGCTGCGTTTTTAATCGTTTGCTTGGACAAGCTGCTGAATGTGTGTAAAGAAACCTTTCGGGCAGGTTTAAGCGCACAGGTTACCTTTACTTTATTTGAAAAAGCGTATTTACATCTGACAAGAGTACGAATGAGCTATTTTAACCGAACCAATGAAGCGGAGTTGCTGAACCAAATTGGCACGGATGTAGGCAATGTATCAAGGATCACAGATAGTGGAGTATTTTTTGTAATTATGCAGGCGTTCAGCATGATTGGTGGTTTATGTGGTTTGCTGCTCATTAACTGGAAAATGACTGTAATCGTGCTGCTTTTTTTACCCATCAAATATGTTGTGGTGAAGTACTTTGTGAAGCGTAGGAAAAAACTGGTAGGGGATTTTATTGAAGGCAGTAGTGATTTTGCCCAGTGGTTTGGGGAATCTGTCGGGGGCATGAAGGAGCAGCGAATGTTTGGTCTTATTCCACATAAGCATCAGCAGTTCTCAACCAAGCAGCGTCGAATTGTAGATTCAGAACGGAAATTGTCACTTCTGGACGCCTGGAATATCGCTTCGGAATCTATTTTAATTCAGCTTCTAATGATGCTTGTGTACGTTGTGGGAGCTAATCTTATCTTTCGTTTACAGCTCACTGTAGGGGGGATTTTTGCCTTTGTTTCTTACAGTGCTTATGTTACCACTCCTGTTTTCGCTATTTTAAACATTGGCTACATGCTGGCTGAAGTCGTTCCCTCCGCCATTCGATATTATCAGTTCTTGGACTGGGCAGAGGAAGAGACATCTAATTCAGTCACCCCAGCGTCTATACTAACTGAGCCGCCATTCGAAGATCACATTGCATTTCATCATGTTTCTTTTTCTTATACCAAGGATGAACCCGTCCTATCCGACGTGAACTTTAGGATTGCCCGAGGGGAAAAGGTAGCTATCATTGGAGCAAATGGGGCAGGGAAGTCTACGCTGCTGGATTTGATGATGAGATTCAGCCAGCCTGATCAGGGGATAATCACCTATGACGGCATTGACATCCAAAGCTATGAAATAGATGAGTATCGAAGTCAAATAGCTTTGGTCAGTCAGCAGGTGTATTTATTTGATACTACTATTTTTGGCAACATCCGCATAGGCACAGAAGTCACTAATGATGCAATAGAGGACATTATCGCTGAGGTTGGCCTGGAAGAATTGGTTCAGAACTCGGCAGATGACTTCCCCATAGGCTCGAACGGCTCCAGATTGTCGGGTGGGCAAAGACAGAAAATTGCTATGGCCCGGGCATTGATCAGGGAAGCGTCATTGTTTATTCTCGACGAGGTGACCTCCAATCTGGACACAGAAGCTAGGCTAAATGTTCAGCGATTGTTGAAGACCCGATTGCGTGACAAGACCGTAATCATCGTTACACATCGCAGCGAGATATTAGCGCATGTCGATAGAGTTATTTTGTTGGAGAACGGCGAACCAGCCCAAATAGGATCACACTCCCATTTTATGACCTGTCATGCGGAATACAGAGGATGGGTATTAGAGAAAGAAGAGGTCCCCATAAAATGATGAAAAAAACAAACGCATTCATAGTGTGATTTAACACCATGTACGGAATTAGTATAGGTGAACACCTTTTTAAATCATATCATGAATGGGAGGAGTAGTTTAACATGCGTAAGCTTGTGAAAAGAAGCGCGAATGTAGGCGACACGATTGAGGCATTTGGCTGTGGTTGTTCCTGTTACTGTCCTTGCTCCTGTTATTGCGCAGGCAGTCTGACTCGAAGCTCCAATACATCGCGAGAAAGTGACGGTTCTTATCGCAGAGATAATGGAACTGGAATTGGTAATTATTAAGCTTGTACCTGTATGGAGGAGCCTGGACATTCCAGGCTTCTGTCCACATCAAAACAGAGTAGGTGTGAATCATGAACGTGTGCCAACCCTTTATATACACATTTCAAACGAGACTCCACCATTATGTATATGATGTAAATACTAATTTAATTTTGCGGATTAAAGAGGAGGCTTATCATTTTCTGAATTCGCATTCCAGCTTCAACCTGGATCAGATGGAGGATACACCGGAATTGCAGCAGTATATCCGTGACTTGTTGGATAACGGATTTTTATCTTCACAGCGTCCGCAGATTATGAATCATCCCAAGACAAAGCACCTGGAGCATATGCTTCAGCATCAGCTGAAAACCCTCACCTTACAGGTAACTCAAAATTGTAATCTTAGATGCTCTTACTGCGTTTATTCAGGAGGATATGACAATCGAGGTCATACGAATCTGATGATGGATTTTGAGACAGCGCGCAAGTGTATTGATTTTGTCATTGATAGATCAGTAGACAGTGACCGTCTGGATTTCGGTTTTTATGGGGGAGAGCCGCTCATTAATTTCCCGTTGGTCAAGAAATGTGTCGAATATATCAAGGAGCAGGTGGCGTATAGAGATGTAGGTTTTCATTTGACGACCAACGGTACGCTACTTAATGACGATATTTTGGACTTTCTGGATGAGCATCGTTTTGTACTTACGATCAGTCTGGATGGAGATCAAGAGAATCATGATAGAAATAGACGATTTGCTGTTAACGGACGAGGCTCCTTTGATACCATTATTGCCAATGTAGATAAAATTAAGAGAAATTACCCGGACCTCTTTGAATGGATTAATTTTAATGTGGTGCTGGATACCCGTAATGATTTTGGTTGTATCAATGATTTTTATACGAATTATGAAACCTTCGAAAGTCTGTACAGTGTAAGGTCCTCCTACATTAACGATGCTTATGTGAAGGATGAAATTTTGTACAGGAATGAATTTATTGAGCAGAGGGGCTATGAGGTAGTTAAAATGATGCTTTCCAAATTTGGGAGAGTAGATGAAAGCCATGTCTCGAAGCTGATTAAGGACTATTATATTCAGATATATTTCCGAATGTTTCATTATAGAAAGCCTTCTGCGGGGATGCCGATAGAGGCGCATCATGGCGGACCCTGTGTGCCTGGTGTACAGCGATTGTTTGCGGATGTGCATGGAAATCTGTATCCATGTGAACGGGTCAGTGAGCAGTCGGAAGTGGTGCAGATTGGAACGGTGGACACGGGCTTTGAAGTGGATAAAATCAACCGAATTTTGAATGTAGGGACAATCACGGAGGATGCATGTAAAAACTGTTGGAATTTCCGCTTTTGTACGTTGTGTGTTGCTGTAGCAGATGATTTGCATACCTTGTCCAAGGAAAAGAAGCTGAGTCATTGTTCGGTAGTCAAAAACGATATTCGGCACACCTTACTTGATTATTGCATGATGAATGAGCTGGGCTATGATTTCTCCGAGGATACGATTCTCGATTTTGAAAAAGCATGAGGGGTGTCTCCATGACCAATAAATTAATCATTTTTCCGTTTGATTATGAAACGATAGCCCTGGTTAGGAACTTGAATCTATTAGGAAGTTATGAGGAAGTTGTCCTTATTTCTTTTCAAGGGTCGGGGATGATCGGGAAAGATGCCTGTGTAACGGACAAGGGGGAAGTGACAGGCTTCATCGTGAAGCCAGAGTCTTGTTTGGAGCAAGAAATAGAGCGTTGTGATGCTATATTACTGGTGAAATCCAATTTCAAGCTGGATGTAGCTGAGGTGTATCTTCCCGTGATCAAGAAGGCTGGACAGCTTGGCAAAAAAGTCATGTGTAATTTTACTTTGCCAGACTCATGTATGGAATTCATCGAACCCTGTGAGGAGCATGAGGACAAGCTGATTTTAAAAAATACATTTGATGTACGCACGAAAGATATTTTACCGCCTGACCCGGGCTCTGTTATTCATGATTTTTTTACACCGGTTCTATTTGTATTAGGGCTGAACGAGCGAACGCATAAGCTTAATTTACAGTTTAACCTTCGGCAGAAGCTTGAAGCACAAGGATATCGGGTGTCGCAAATCACATCTAATGGATGCGGGGAGCTGATTGGTGCACATTCTTTTCCACAGTTTATGTTTGAGAGCGGTATGACGGAAACCCAGAAGATTATCATGTTTAATCGGTATTTGAAAAAAATAGAGCAGAGCGAAAAGCCTGATCTAATACTCGTGGGCATTCCAGGTGGGATTGTTCCTTTTAACAATACGTTCACGAATTATTTTGGAGTAACCTCTTTTTTGGTATCCCGTGCTGTCAGACCGGATGGACTGATCTGTTGTCTTCACTATGATGAATACAATATAAAATATTTGGAGCATGTGAAACAGTACATGGAAAACCGCTTTTCCTCTTCCTTATTGGGATACGCCATATGTAACAATGTATTCGACAGTTACTCTTCTTCCACGGTCAATATGCAATATGCATCTGTTGATCATCGTTTCGTGGAAGAGAAAAAACAGGAATTTTCCAATTATTCCGTGCCCGTACTCCATCTGTCCAACGATGAAGATATGAATAGGCTGACGGAGAATATTTTACATTATTTTTCGGTTGATCATCATGTAGTTCAGTTGTAATGGAGGGAAGAACATGAACTTTACTCAGGATGTAACGGGAACAGGAATGACACTGGAAAATATATTTTGGAAGCTTTTTAAAATAAAAGCGGGCGAGATCAATAAAGAGGCTACATTACTGGGGCCTGATATGGGGTTGTTCCCCAGGGATCTGGTATATCTATTATTTGAAGTGGAAAAAAGTTTTGCTATCCTAATTCCGGAAGAGCGTATAGTGGGAGGGGGGTTGCTTACATATAACAGCTTGTATGAGACGATAAAGGGCTGCTTAACAGTGGAAAAGGAATGAAGGATTTGTGAAAATGATGATAAAACATACAAAAACATACAAAAATATCCGATATACCTCTAGAATCACTTATTTCAGGATTTTGCAAAATTCGATTTCAGTCGCTTACTCGATTTTTGAAAAAATCCTCATTTAGAAGAGAATTGGAGGTTTTAGGATGAATGTATCATTTACATCATCTCACCAATCGCCGTTCCGCACCGCAGATAACAACCGACTTGAACTACGGCATCCCTTTTCCGCTCAGGCTGAAAAGAAGGGTATAGGCAAGCCACAAAACAAGGTTATTCAACAATTGACAGAACAAAAGCAAAATTTGATGGAGAGGCGTTCGGACTATTTAAGTAATGCGCTCAAGCGTGGTCTCGGTCCAGAAGCTGTAAAAGCTGAAATGGAAGAGATAGATAAGCAGATTCAGCAAATTGACGAGAACATTCAAAAGCAGTCACTGGAAGAGCAAAAAAAGGCTTTAGGCATGGATGAGGAGAGTAAAAAAGAAGCTCAAAAAGGTAGAAAGGAAGAATATACGCCTAAGACTGCTGAGGAGCAGCAGCAAAGATTGGTCACCTATACAATGCATAGTGTTGTATCTGCAAACAATGAGTTGAAGAGTGCCAAAATAGCCAAAACGGCACAAATCACATTGGGAAGCGAGGCTAAGGGGTGGGAAAACGCTAACCCTGCAAAATCAGCGTCTTTGCGTGAAAAGGCAGAAGGACTTAATGGAAAGATCATGGAAATCGCTGCGAATATTAATGAGCGTATCAGTGAAGCAGTGAATAACGAACCGATGATTACAGATCGGGTTGAACCTAAGGAAGAGCAGGAGGCAAATCCAGAGGCAGGCAGGGTGTGGACTGAACAAGAGCTCAATGCTTATCTGGACTCGGCCAAAGACGGGGCGAAGACTGCAGGCACGAAGGTGAATATTGCAGTCTGATCCAGCTATTATGTACATGGTTTGCTAAATTAGGAGGGTGCTTTCAGACGAACGCTATCGTTCGCAGAGGCACCCTCCGCTTACTCTAATAGAACGGAACAGAGCCGTGAGATACATTCCACAATCCGAAGAGACAGGGGGAGAAAACATGAATGGCAAGATTCATGTAGCCATTATTGACGACGGGGTTAATGCTGGCTTTTTAAACACCCAATTATTATATAACGTCGAAATAGCTCATGGAGACGTAGAAGATGGACGTACCTTAAATCACGGTACGCTATGTGCAGCTATTGTACAAACGTATTTTCCAGATGCGATCATTAGCAGTGTAAAAATAATGAACCATAGAAAAGGAAATGCAACTCAGCTTTGTGCTGCGCTGGATTGGTGTGTAAAACATGGTGTACAGGTAGCAAATATCAGCCTGGGGAGTATAAATTATCGAGATCGAAGCATGCTGCGGGAGGCTGTAAATGATGCAGCTATGGCGGGATTAATTATAGTATGTGCTGCACAAAACGGAGGACTTCTTACTTATCCGGCCTCCTTTGCCAATGTGATTGGTGTGCGCTGCGATCATAGCGGTATACTCACAGCAGGACAATATACATATGATGCTGAGTTAGCATTCTCAAGCGGTATCGATTTTATCGCTTTTGCCAAGCATGAACTAGTAGGTGCAGCTGGAGAGGCTGTACAATGTCCCAACAGCAATAGCTATGCCACTCCATTGATTACAGCACACATATGTAAAGTTTTGCAGCAGTCCAAAGCTGTTCCTTCCATAGAACAGCTAAAACATATGTTACATAAGTATAGCTATCTTCCGATACAGGATACTAAATTACCCGTAATGCGTTACGGACATCCGGATTGGATACGGCGCGCCTATGTGTTTATAGAGGAGTGTGCAATTAGTTCGAAAGCACCCTATTATTTTCAGACCCAATGTGAAGCTCAACCCTCTGGCGACAAAGTTGCCGCGATCATCGAACAAGCCATCCTGCGGGAGCGAGAACAACAGGATACAGCGCTCGAAGGTGGACAACGGGTATGCGACCTGACAGATACGATTGTCTTGCTAGGGGAAATGGAGCCAGTGAGCTTGCAGGAAGTGGAACAATTGGCTTCACGGTATGGAAAACATGTCGTCTATATCTCTAAAAATCAACGACACACCCCATCACTGAATTTTTCGTCTTGCTATTTGCGCTGGTGGCAGCAAGAGGAGGGGCTCTTTATGGCGCAGGAGGAGACTAGCTCAATAGAGGATTCACGCATTCCGCATATTTGTATTTATTATGACAAGGGCATTGACATTATTTATTTTTTGCATGAGTTGAGAGGGGCCTTTGCCCGGGATGAATACCAAAGCTGGATCGCGGTGGACCAGTCCGCGGCAGTGTTGCATGATATGGAGTATACGCTCCCTTTGGATGCAAGCAATGGATTACAGGAACTGTTATATAATGCGGGTAAAATGGCATATAACGCTTATACGGATATTGCTATTTTGTGTGTAAAGGCTGCGAATACTGAGGATTGCACCAAAGAACGAGTTTTATTAGGCGTAGATATTGAGCTTTCTTTGCTGGTGAAAGTGGAAACTGAAGGTATTTACATATCTATACGGACAGAGCAGGGATATTTGAAAGAATGGGTCCTCTCAAACTTAAACGCGGGCGATATAGGTGGTATTTATACATATTTAGAACAACTGTTGGTAGACTGATATTCACTATTTAAAACAGACTGCAAGATACGGGAGTAGCACTATTTTGAACGCACCTGTAATTCGTTATTATTATTTAGGAAAGGGTTATTCACTCAATAAGTTTGTTTATAAAACGAAATATTTAGAAATACGTAACCAATTGCTTATCGTTTATCATAAACATTAATAATTATATTAAGTATTTAACGATAATATTGACTATAATAAATAGGGTGTGTTATATTAAAACCGTAAATAAAACGGCATCTTAGTTCTTGGTGGTACAACGGATTTTATTTTCGCATTCAGAGAGGATGGTTTAGGTGGCAGCAGCTGTAAAAGCAAAGATGATTGTAGACAAATCTTTTCGTATTGCTGAAGTCGATAAACGCATTTATGGCTCTTTTGTAGAGCATCTCGGGCGTGCCGTATATGGTGGCATTTACGAGCCTACTCATTCAACTAGTGATGAAAGCGGTTTCCGTAATGATGTTAAAGAGTTGGTAAAACAGCTTGATGTTCCTATTATACGCTATCCGGGAGGCAATTTTGTATCCGGTTACAATTGGGAGGACGGTGTCGGTCCTGTTGCGTCCAGACCTAGACAGTTGGAGCTGGCGTGGAGAACAGTCGAGCCGAATGAAGTGGGTACGAATGAATTTTTCAAGTGGGCCAAGGATGTAGGTTCCGAAGTCATGATGGCGGTTAATCTGGGTACACGCGGAATTGATGCTGCGCGTAATCTGGTGGAATATTGCAACCACACAGGCGGCTCCTATTGGAGTGATCTACGTCGTAGTCACGGGGTTGAGCAACCACATAAGATTAAAACTTGGTGTCTTGGTAACGAGATGGATGGCCCATGGCAGATTGGTCACAAGACAGCAGAAGAATATGGCCGTCTGGCTGTTGAATCTGCAAAAGCTATGAAGCTGATTGATCCTGACATTGAGCTTGTATCCTGTGGCAGCTCCAGTTCCACGATGCCAACGTTCCCGGAATGGGAAGCAACCACATTGGATCATACCTATGAGGTAGCCGACTATATTTCCTTGCATCAATACTACGGCAATCATGACAATGATACGGCTAATTATCTGGCACGCTCTATGGATATGGATCATTTTATCCATACGGTCATTTCGACTTGTGACTATATCAAAGCAAAGAAACGCAGCAAGAAGAAAATGATGCTCAGCTTTGACGAATGGAACGTATGGTACCACTCCAATGATGCGGACAAAAAAATTGATCCGTGGTCTGTGGCACCACCGCAGCTTGAGGATATCTATAACTTTGAGGATGCATTGTTGGTAGGCAGCATGTTGATCACGTTCCTGCGCCACGCGGATCGTGTGAAAATGGCTTGTCTCGCCCAACTGGTCAACGTTATTGCGCCAATCATGACCGAGAATAACGGAAAGGCGTGGAAACAAACGATCTTCTATCCGTATCTGCATGCCTCCCGTTATGGTCGTGGGATATCGCTGATGCCTGTCGTGGATTCGGAAAAATACGACTCCAAGGACTTCACAGACATCCCTTATCTGGACAGCGCTGTAGTTTATGATGAAGAGGGAGACGCGCTGACTGTCTTTGCAGTGAACCGTCATTTGTCTGAATCGCTGGAGCTGACAGTAGATGTACGCAGTTTTGAAGGCTACCGCATTGTCGAGCATACTGTATTGGAGCATGATGATCTTAAAGCGACCAACAGTCCAGCCGGTGAAAAAGTTACGCCTCACAACGGCGGTAACGCCAAGCTTGATGACGGAATTGTAAAAGCTCATTTGGGCAAAGCATCGTGGAACGTTATCCGTCTCGCTAAGTCTCATTAATTCTCTTCTGTAAAAGGGTACAGCTTCGACTGTACCTAAATAAGCTCGCATTCTCTCTTGTAAGAGTATTACAAGAGCGGCAATGCGAGCTTTTTGCGTAAAATGAGCCATTTGTCCCTCCATAGATATAGGGTTCTGAGAGAAGGGTGGATTTTAAATAAATATTATGTTTATTACTAAATTTAACTAGACAAAGATGACCTTTATTCACTAAGTGCTCGTACTCCGTACATTTTTATGAAGTTAATTAGACCCAGTGCCAGACTTCCCAGGTGAAAAAAGACCCTATTATGTCGTTGTCAACGTACTGATATCTGAAATGCAGGGTGTGCAATCCGACTTAAATCCACGTTATACTTTAAAAGACAGTCTATTTAAATCCAAATGGTGGTTGTAGTATTTCGAGAAAGGAATGATCTCTATGAGTCAAACAGACGAATATCGTTTTCAAGTGAACTTGGGCGGTATGATTGATATTTTGGCCAATCATTTATATAGCAGTCCACGAGTGTTTATACGTGAGGTTCTGCAAAATGCAACAGATGCGATCACGGCTCGCAAGGAGCTGCGGAAGGTTGCTACTGAAAGTAATGTATTAAAAGAAGACAAGACCCTTGAAGCTACAGCTTCTGAGAGTAACAACTATGAAGGCAAAGTCATCGTAGAGTTATCTGGTGCCGGGGAGCAACAGGTATTGATGATTCAGGATAACGGCATTGGGTTGTCAGAAGAAGACATTCACCGTTTTTTATCGATTATCGGTCAGTCTTCCAAGAAGGGAGCCGATTTGCTGGCTTCTGAGACTTCGTTTATCGGACGATTTGGGATTGGGTTGCTATCCTGCTTTATGGTGAGCGATGAAATTGTGGTGCTGACCCGCTCGGTGAAGGAAGGCGTCTCCATGGAATGGAGAGGGAAGCCGGATGGGACGTATACGATTCGTCGATTGGAGACCGAACTGCCTGTAGGAACGCAAATTTATTTGCGCTGCAAGCCGGGAAGTGAGTTTTATTATGAGCCGGCGCATGTAGAGGAGTCTTTATTCTATTATGGTGCGTTGCTGCCGTATCCGGTCATACTGTCTGTAGACGGGGAGACCAAGCGCGTCAATCTTCCATCGACGAGCTGGATGCAGGACCCAGAACAATTACGGAGCCGCCGTAGTGAGGTGCTAGATTTAGGCTATCGCCTGATGGGCGAGCGCTTCAGTGATTTTATACCGTTGCGGACGGCATCGGGCAGAACAGGCGGGATTGCATTCATTTTGCCTCGTAGTGTTAATCTGAACAGCAAGCGGCTGCACCGGGTGTACTTGAAGCATATGTTGGTGTCCGATAAGGCGGAAAATGTATTGCCAGAATGGGCATTCTTCATTAAAAGCCTGATTTGGACAGATGAATTGCAACCAACGGCATCACGTGAATATTTTTATGAAAATGAGCAGCTTGATGCGGTTCGTTCTGAATTGGGGACCTGTATTCGGGAAGAACTGCTACGCATGGCGGAATATGAACCAGACCGTTTGCAACACTGGATTCGTTTGCACGAGCTGTCCATGAAGGCGCTCGCGGTCGAGGATGATGAATTTCTGCGGATTATGCATCGCTGGTTTTCCTTCGAAAGTACATTTGGGCGGCGTGAACTGAGTGAACTGATCCGAGAGGCGGGCGGACGTCCGTTGCATTACACATCGACAGTAGATGAGTATCGTCAGATTACGCATGTGGCGGCGGCGCAATCCATGTTGGTGATCAATGGCGGCTATATTTATGATTCAGACATTTTGGAAAAGCTGCATTGGATTGACCCTAACCTGCAAACAGAGCGTCTTAGCCCTGAGGAAGTATCTCTATCATTTACCGGGCTAACACAGGAAGAGCGCGAGAATTATTACGGTGTACTACGTGTCATGGATGCTGCTTTGCAGCCAATGCGTTGTCGCGCTGAGTTGAAGCGTTTTGAGCCTGCGAGTTTGCCAGTATTGTATACCATTTCTCAGGATGCACTGACCTTGCGCTCCATGGAAAACACGGTTGAGGAGACAACCTCACTTTTTTCCAATGTGCTTGATAGTCTGAAAGCAGGAGTCCAGCAAAATTCGGGCTACTCCACTTTATACTTTAATCTGAACAACCCGGTGGTGGCCCGAATTCTTGAAGCTACCGATACGCAGATGGTTACGGCTGCTACAGAAATGATGTATGTGAATGCGCTTATGATGGGTCACTATCCGATGAACCGCAGTGAGCTAGGGCTGATGAACCGGAGTGTACTGCATTTTATCAATTGGGGATTAGGGAACGGACAGAATACGTAATTGCGTAATTAAGGGAGGATTCAAATGGAAGAGACAATATATGAATTGATGGAGCAGGCGCAGGATATGCCCGGAGGGGCGGCAAAGCTGGCGATTCTGGAAGAGGCTGTTCGCTTGGCAGACACTTCCGGATTGAAGGAACTCGCTTATGAAATTCGGGGAGAGATTGTAGACTGCGCTATTTTTAACGGATACCCATTGAAGTCGCTGATTGCTTTTTCGTGGCAGTTGGGCCAATTTGATCAAAATCCAGAGGAATACGACGCAGATGAGCTGTTGTGGAATTACAAATGGATACTTGGGAAGGTGTGCAGCTTTTCCAATATATCGAAGACTCAAATAGAAGATCTGGCGGAGGATATGCGCAGACGTTATGCCGAATACGGGTATAATGAGCGTCCATATTACTATTATAAGTTCCGCATCGCGATGGACATGGGAAATCTGGAAGAAGCACGGCGATATCTGGATACCTTCCGCTTGATCGAACGGGACAGTATGAGTGATTGTGAAGCCTGCGAGCAGAGCCAGATGGTGCGGTTCTACTACTTGGCCGGAGAGGATGAGCAGGCGCTTGCCGTGGCAAAACCGATTTTGTCGGGTCGTATGAGATGTGCAGAAGTGCCGCATGTGACGCTCTCGCAGGTGCTATTGCCGCTTTATCGTCAAGGCGAGGTTGATCAGGCAAAGGAGCAGCATCGTAAAGGCTATCGCCTAGTCCGGGATGACCGTGACTTTCTGAAAACGATAGCAGAGCATATCGAATATTTGACGATTGCTGATCCGGTTCAAGGGATCGAAGTGGTAGAGCGTCATCTACATATGGCGCTAGACTATGAGAGCGGGCTGGAGCAGATGTATTTTTACGCGACGATGGTGAGTCTGCTGCAAAAGTTGGATACTTCGGGAGAAAAACGGTTGATCCGGTTGCCGGCTTCCTTGGAATGGGGGAAAGAGGAGCGCACATTGACGGAAATCATTGCGTATTTTAGGCCACTGGCAGAGTCAGCGGCGGCTGATTTTGATCGACGGAACGGGAATACGTTTTATTCCGAGTGGATCGGGAAAATTGTTCAAACGGCATAGAAGAAGTGTAGCTGTGACGAATATTTTATACTGCCCAAACAATGAGCAGGTATAATGTTCCTGTGAAATGACAGGAGGGGTTATGTGGTGACTGTAACCGGAAAGGTGATTAATTTCGCACACCGCGGAGCTTCAGGTGTATGTCCTGAGAATACGATGGCGGCATTCCGCCACGCCTTGGAACTGGGAGCAACAGGTATAGAAACGGATGTGCAGCGTACCCAAGATGGGCATCTGGTGCTGATTCACGATGAGTCGCTGAAGCGTACGACAGGTTGCTCACTGGATGTAAGGGATATTACGCTGGAAGAATTAAATAAATTGGATGCGGGCGGCTGGTTTGGTGAGAAATTCCGAGGTGAGCGGGTCCCTATGCTGGATGAGCTACTGGAACTAGCCCAGTCCTCCTCGAATACAATAATTAATTTAGAGTTGAAAAATAGCATTTATCTCTATCCGGGAATGGAGGAAGAGGTCATTGCTACCGTGAAGCGTTTTGGATTAGAACAGCGGGTAATCATATCCAGCTTTAATCACGAATCGCTGGCGCTCTGTGCGCAGCTTGCTCCTGAAATCAAGACGGGGGCGCTGTATATCGAAATTATGGTCCGCCCATCCGAGTATGCCACCCAATTCGGGGTTACCGCACTTCATGCCTACAAACAAGTGGTTACACCAGAAGCTGTATCAGAGGCTTTGGCATTAGGCGTCGTCTACCACCCATGGACGGTGAATGAGCCAGAAGAAATGAAGCGTCTGCTAGAGGCCGGGGTAAACGGCATTATCACGGACTATCCTGATCGGTTGGCGCACTTATTGGCTGTCCGCTCTTCCTAGGTTGAAGACACAGTGGAACTGCAACTAAGGTTTGCAGGGATATGAGCGTGGCTATTTATTGAAGAAAAAGACTCTCCTGTACGCACTCGTTTTTACGAGGCGAGGGAGAGTCTTTTTTGCCCTAAGCCGAAGAGCGTATCATCCACGATGGCCTTGATTCCTTTCTACTTGATGCCGAGCCGCATACGATAGCTGAACAGAATGTCTAGTGTTCTGCCCTGAAAATGATTCTCTACCAGGTTCACGAAGCGGGCTACATCGCCGTCAAGCGTTCTATTGCCAAGTTTTAAGAGACTTTGAATACCCCCTTGGCTGAGAGCGAGCCCTGTATAACGAGCTGCGTCACACTGCTCACGGTTGTGGAAAACAATCTCCCGGGTATATCGGAATTGCCCGCTGCGGTGCAGATTAGCTAAATGCTGATCCTTGCTCCATTTATGAGCTTGCTGCTCTACTGGGGCTTCCTGTTCCAAAAGGGTATCCGCTTTGGTGATAAGCTCTGTATAAGCTTGCTCTATCTGCCATTGCAGCACCGGAGGCCAGTCACAGTCAAAGGCTGCGAACACGCCGCCCTGAGCCAAGACCCTGCCCGCTTCCTGAAGCGTGCTCTCGGGGTCCATCCAGTGAAAGGATTGAGAGCAGGTGATGACGTCTACAGTTCCGTCCTCAAAGGGCAGGTTGTTGGAGAACCCGCTTTTGAAGGAAATGGTTCCTGCCTTTGTCGTTCCTGCTGTCTCCAGCTTGTGCTGCGCTTTTCCTCTCATGTCCGAGTTAGGCTCGATACCGACGACTTGCCGAGCGGCGTTTTCCCATATGAAAGTTGAAAGTCCTGTACCGCAGCCAATATCGGCAACGAGCTCTACGTTTCGCTCCAGATAGCGGCTGACGATTTCCACGACGAGTGACGGTGCTTCCGGGCGGTGCTGATCGTAGTTGTCGGCAAAACCGCTAAAACGATCTACGTTGCTTTGCAGATTTCCCTCAGGTATTATAGGTCCTCTTCCTCCTTAGTTTCGACCGGGCGGCCGAGCAGATTCAAATGCTGCTGTACTCCTACATTGTACAGGTTTACATGTTCATCCATCTACTCTCGTGATTTCACAGCACCCGTCGGATTTCGGAGGGGAAATTCCCTATTTTATCATTGAAGCAAGCGCCCACTCGCGCATCATGGAGTCAAGCATTGGACGCAAATCTTCGCGTTGCATACCCATGTGGAGCACGGCTTCCAGATATCCAGCTTTATCTCCAATATCATAACGTGTGCCTTCCAGTTCCAATGCGAGCAGTTGGTTCTGCAATGCTACCTGATGGAGTGCGTCTGTCAATTGATATTCACCGCCTGCCCCAGTGGACAGGTTTTCCAATATAGAGAAAATGGAAGGCTCCAATACATACCGACCAATGACTGCCTGCCGCGAAGGGGCATCTGCCGGAGAAGGTTTTTCAACAAGCCCGCCGACTTCGTGGATGAGACCGTTCTGGTGAGTAGAGTCAATAATGCCGTATTTACTCACATCTTGTTCTTCCACCGTGCGCACGCCGACCACTTGCTTGCCAGTCGCCTCGTAGACATCCATCATTTGACGGATCGCCGGGGTGGAGGAATTCATAATATCATCGCCCAGCAACACGGCAAATGGTTCATCGCCGATGAACTGACGAGCGCAGCTTACCGCGTGTCCCAAGCCGAGAGGTTCTTTTTGACGGATATAGTGAATGACTGCTTTACCCCCGATGCTTTGAACTTCACGCAGAAGATCGTATTTACCTTTGCTCTCCAGTACCTGCTCCAACTCCACAGACTTGTCAAAATGATCCTCGATGGCTTTTTTATTACGCCCCGTTACGATAATGATGCTCTCAATTCCGGACTTGATAGCTTCTTCTACGATATATTGAATAGCCGGCTTGTCTACGATGGGAAGCATCTCTTTCGGTAAAGCTTTCGTAGCTGGTAGAAAACGGGTTCCTAATCCGGCGGCTGGAATAACAGCTTTTGTAATTTTTCTCATAGAAACTCACTTTCCTTTCGGGATGGGGAACCAAATACCCAGTATCGGCTCCCGATATAATTGATGATCATTCCGGCTGCGGTGGCGATCAGCTTGTCTAAAGCAAGTGGCAACTCGGTTCCCGTGTGGAGCACTTGCAGTAATAGGGAGGTTATCCCTAATACGACCAGGTTGATGACGATAAATTTGGGTAATTGACGCTTATTTGTGTCGTTTGATAGTTGTTTGTTGAATGTCCATTTGCTGTTCAAAATATAACTGTTGGCTGTGCCGCAGCTGTACGAAATGATCTGCGCTACAATGACCGGCACTCCGCCCCAAGCTAGCAGCATAAAAATAATATAATCTACGCCTGTATTCACCAGACCTACAATGCCAAATCGAATCATAGGAAGCAGCTGGGCCATGCGACTTTTCATAGTTTAGGCTCCATGACCGGATTTGGGTCCGGTATATACCGCACTGTTGCCGCGCACTGTGCGTCCTGCCGAAATCAGGCTTTCACGGGCTCCTTGCATGTACAGGGACTCGCGTGGTTCAGGGGCCTTCATAGCATGTGTCGGACCGTTTTCGTATTGTCCACCCAGATGCTCACGGACAATGTATAGCGGACGTGCTTTGGTTTCGTCATAAATCCGTCCAACATATTCACCCATAATACCGAGAATGATGAGGATCACCCCGTCGAAAATCAGGCTGATGCTAATCATAGACGACCAGCCCTTCATCACGTAGGAGTCGGTGAAAAAGTTGAGAAACAGTACGTACATCAGATACAGGAAGCCGGACATGGAGAGAAGTGCACCGATATACCCTGCCAGCTTGAGCGGCTTAATCGAAAAGGATGTGATCCCGTCCAGACTGAGCTTGATCATTCGTTTCAACGGATACTTGGTCTCGCCCGCGAGCCGCTCGTCGCGCTCATATTCTACAGCAGTTTGTTTGAATCCGATCCAGCTGACCAGTCCACGAACGAATCGGTTATTTTCCGGCAGCCGTTTCAATTCTTCTATGACCTTACGATCCATTAGGCGGAAGTCCCCGGTGTCGACCGGGATATTAATGTCCGTTGATGCTTTAAGTACACGGTAGAAGAGGCTGGCAGACCATTTCTTGAAGCGAGTTTCGCCATTGCGTTTGAGCCGTTTGGCGTAGACCACTTCATAGCCTTCCTTCCACTTGTTAGCCATCTCAACAATCAGTTCCGGCGGGTCTTGGAGGTCGGCGTCAATGACGACGACCGCCTCCCCCACCGCATAATCCATCCCGGCGGTAATCGCTAGCTGATGACCAAAATTGCGAGAGAAATCAATCAATACAATGGTGTCATCTCTGAGACTGAATTCCTTGATCAATTGGACGCTGCGGTCCGAACTTCCATCATTTACGAAGATCAGCTCGTAGGGCTCACCCATTGAGCCCATGACTTGTTTCAGCCTCCGGTAGGTTTCCGTAATAACAGCTTCCTCGTTGTACATCGGAATAACTATGGAATAACGGATGGGTTCACTCATTCGTAGTTCCTCCTCATTTATAATGTGATTTCGTATAAAGTACCGCTTCCGCCACGATCGTCTCCGCCAGGGCCACCTTGACCATCCTGGGCGTTCGCATTGCTGTTCGTCGTGTCGCTTCCGCTCTCGGTGGCTTTAACGTCTGTACTTGTTTCGTCTGCTGTTGTTTTCCATTCATCTGTAGGGATCAACTTGCCGTGTTCTTTGATCCATGCAGTGACTTCAGAGTTACCGCCGTCCGGTCCGCCGCCTCCACCAGAAATCATGAAGTACTTCACTTGTCCGCTTTCGACCAGCGCCTTGATTTTATCGACGGTATAGACTGGATCGTAGGATACAAAACCGTTCATAATAATTACTTTTTGTCCGGCCTCGACCAGGTAAGGAGCAGCCGTTGAATAATTACTTGCTGCGAAAAGGTAGGTTTCACCTGTGTTATTTTTTTGCAAATAGCTCAACGTTTTTTGATCTAAACTTTGGCTACCGTTGGGTCCTCCCATTCCTCTGGAACGGGTAGAAGATTTTTGCTCCGTGTCTGTACTTGTTTGTGTGCTTGAAGTATTTCCATCAGGACTGGAATTCTCTGCATTATTGGTCTGGTTATTCGTTTGAGTTCCTTCGGCTTGTTGTCCATTGGCGCTCTGACCTCTATTGCGATCATTGCCGCCCGGCATTCCGCCACCGCCACCGCCGCCAAATTGAGTGGGTCCGGCTTGTGGAATCATGCTGTTCCCTCCGTAGATGATCGGTGTCAATGCCCAATATGCAGGACCGATAAACATAGCGAGTACACTTGCAATGATGGCGAACCTTGTGAACTTCTCAGATTTCATTCGTGCCACTACCTGCAGCACCGTGCCGATGATCCCTAAGATCAATACCGTGATGGACCAGCCGCTGCCAATGGTATCGTTGTAATTTTGCAAAACAAACCAGCTAAATACCGAGGTTGCCAATACTGCTGCGGGTAACAGCCAGGAGAGCCAGTTGGAACGCTCACGATACTGCTTCCACAATTCTACGAATCCTGCTCCAAAGAGCGCTGCAATTGGTGGCGCGAGCATAATCAGGTAATAATGATGAAAGAATCCTGCTACGCTGAAAAATGCAGCTACGGGAATCAACCAGGTCAGCCAGAAGATGACCTCTTTGTGTTTTTGTGTGATATTACGACGTCGAGTGCTTGCAAGCAGGCCGATGGAAGCAATTAATGCAAATGGAAGCAGCCAGCTGGCTTGACCTGACAGGGAGGATTGGAACAACCGTAAAGGTCCTTTTTCGCCAGTACCGAACATGCCTCCACCAGAATTCCCTCCCGGTCCACCGCCTGGACCGCCCTGACCACCTTGCCCGTCTCCAGGACCACCTTGTCCGTTGCCGCCAAATCCACCCGGTGGCATTTGACCACCTGCACCCATGTTGTTGGCACCTGAGTCATCCGTAGAAGTAGTGCTGTCCAATGATGTGGTCGTCTGAGCCTGATCCGTGTTTGTGTTGCTGCTATTCGTTGCAGCGTTATTGTTCCGATCCGTACGTTCTCCGCCACGATTGCCACCTGTACCCTGATCTCCTGTCAGACGGGACAGGCCGTTATAACCAAAGGCCAAATTCAGCACAGAGTTCGTACCGCTACTCCCCATATAAGGGCGTTCATCTGCCGGAGTAGAGTCCACTACGACTGCCCAAGAGAGTGATACGATCAGGAGGACAACTGCTGATCCTACCAGTGTTGCTGCTTTTCGCTTCCAGTTAAACTTGGAAGCCAGCAGATAGAACAGACCCAGTGCGGGAACGATCATATAGGCTTGTAACATTTTTTCGTTAAAGGCGATGCCTACGACTGCGAAAGCAGCAAGGATCAGCCCGGTTTTGCTATTTCTAAGGCCTCTGAACAATAGCCATGTTGCGAGCAACAGTGTGAAAACCAACATAGCGTCGATGTTATTCGTGCGGCTAACCGCTACGGCTATCGGTGTCGTTGCCATAGCGAAGGCGGCCAAACGTGCGGCCATCGTACCGAAGCTCGGTTTGACGAGCAAGTAAACGAGCAAGACCGATCCGACCTGAGCCAGCGCCTGTGGCAAGATAACGCTCCATCCGTGAAGTCCGAATATATAGGCGCTCAGTGTCTGAATCCAGAACACTACAGGGGGTTTGTCTACCGTTACCGATCCGGCAGAATCAAGTGAGGCGAAAAAGAAGTTGTGAAAGCTTTGTAGCATGCTTGCTACGGCCGTCGTGTAGTAGGTGTTTACATATTTGTCTTGCCAGATGTTGTATCCGTTCAAAAATGCGGATATCAGCATAATGATGATCAGGGGGATGTCCGCCCTGGTCTTAAACCATTTCTTAATCATGTTCATTCCACTCCCTGTAAAATTCTTTGTATTTATTCCGTTGTTCTAGCCGCTATCTTCAGGACTGCGGAATGACCAGTCGCTTCCGATCTTGGCCCGGTGAACTACCGGCTTGCTATTATCATGCCAGACCTACCTTAATTGGTTCTGAGCGCTCCCTGAACGTTAGCTGAAAGCTGAGCAGGGGTGCTTTTTTTGCGACAGGATTCAGGTATATTAGATACAGGTGAAAATGAATCGACTTTTATATGAGAAAAATGCAGCAACATGAAAGGGAAGATGAATAATGAATCCAATACACGGAGTTAAAATTATGCTGGCAGATGATGAGCCTCATATTTTGCAATTTTTAGAGCTTGGACTGATTAATGAAGGATATGAAGTCAGAACCGCCGAGAACGGGAGTCAAGCGCTCGATTTGGCAAAAGAGTTTCGCCCGCATGTAGCGGTGCTGGATGTGATGATGCCGGAAATGAACGGTTTTGAGGTGTGCCAAAGTCTCAAGGAGACGGAGGATAACATCGCGGTCATTATGCTGACTGCCAAGGATGATGTCGACGATCGGGTAAAGGGATTAAAACTCGGCGCGGATGATTATGTTGTAAAACCCTTCAGTTTTAATGAGCTGCTGGCTCGCATTGAAGCGCGCTTGCGCAATCAGTTCCCCGATCTGCTGGGAGAAGTGGTTCACGGCCCCTTTCAAGTGGATGATCGACGGAAGGAAATCCGTTATCAGAGTCAGGTGCTGGAACTGTCGCCTACCGAATATGAACTATTGAAGTTTTTGGTGTTGAATCACGGGATTGTGTTAAGTAAAAGTCGTATTCTGGACCGGGTATGGGGGTACGATTTTGGAGGCGAGGATAATATTGTTGAGGTGTACATTCGCTCCTTGCGTGAAAAACTCAAAGACAAGGAGCACCGGGTCATTCGTACGCTGCGCGGTGTGGGATACCGGGTGGATCTGCTATGAAGGCGGGCGGGAAAAGTCGGAGAAAATATGCACTCCGTTCTCTCCGATCCCAGCTTTTGGCCAGAACGTTACTCATTTTGGCTTTGTTGCTTGTATTGATTGGTTTTCTACAATATTTTCTGATGAAAGATTTTCTGTATCGCAGTCGGGCAGAAGCCATGAATACACAGCTGAATTCAATTCCTGCCGATTTATTGATTAAGGATTCGCAGGAAAAGAGCGGGGCTGGGGTAACCGTTCCTCAAGATGAGTCCAATCGAAGGAGTAATCGACCGGGACCGTTTCTGTTTTGGCCGGATATGTCGCTTGCTTCTATAGGTATAGACGGTACCTTCCAGAGCTTGTCCAATGAAAATGGACTTAAACCGCCGCGTCTCACCACTCAGCAGTATCAAGCAATGCAGCAGAGTAAGCGCATGCGTCACGGCTATCAATTAATCACGGATGCCCAGGGGAAAGAGCAACTGGTTGTATTCCGTCCGCTTGGTCCACCTGACCGTTCTTCCGGTTTACTTCAAATGGGCGTATCCACGACTTCTATGCAAGAGCAGTTGATTAACCAGCTCCGCACCTTTATTTTATTGTCTCTGATTGCACTTGCGATTGGGTTGGCGCTTATGCTTCCGGTGCTGCGCCGCACGTTGGTACCCCTTTCCAGGATGGTTGAGGCAGTCAAACGTATTGATGCCGGCAATCTGGCCGAGCGCTTTGATGCAGAGCAGGGGCAGTATGAGGTGGATCGTTTGGCGGTTTCATTTAACGGAATGCTGGAACGGCTGGAGCATTCTTTTGCAGCCGAACGGGAATTGCAGATGCAGATGAGACGATTTATTGCGGACGCCTCCCATGAACTGCGCACCCCGCTCACGTCTATTCACGGCTTCTTGGAAGTGTTGCTTCGTGGAGCTGCATCCAATCCGAAGCAGCTCCAATCAGCATTAGAAAGTATGTATGGTGAATCCAAGCGGATGAATAAGCTTGTCTCTGACTTGCTATTGTTGGCTAAGCTGGATCGAACACCGGAGTTAAAGCTGGAAGACATACCATTAGATGCGTTGCTGCTGGAAATGAAACCGCAGCTTCTTATGCTAGCAGGTACACGTAAAGTGGTTTTTGATATGACGGCAGGTATACGGGTATTGGCAGAAGGGGATAAAATCAAGCAGGTCGTGCTCAATCTGTTTCACAATGCGGTTCAGCATACCGATATGGAAAGAGGTGTAATCCAGGTAAACCTGTCTGCAGGTAAGAAGTTGGTGGATATCCAAATTCGTGATAACGGGCCAGGCATGAGTAAAGAACAGCTGGAGCGGATATTTGAGCGTTTTTATCGTGGAGATGAATCGCGTACACGTAGCTCAGGCGGGGCGGGTCTTGGTCTGGCCATTACACAGTCTATCGTGGAAGCACACGGCGGGAACATTACAGCCGAAAGCACCCTGGGAACGGGAAGTGTATTCAAAGTAACGCTACCTTTAGCGGGAACAGTATAGTATTGCAGATTATGGCGTAACATAGAAATAGCCCCCCGAACCGCAGCTTTGGTTATAACACGGCTCGGGAGGCTTTTTAATTGTTAGTTAATCAGCGCAGCTTTTTGTAAGAGCACATGCAGCACCTTGGCAGATGCCTCACGGGTTGTAGGTGCATTCGGCTGGAAGTAGGAGGAGCCTTTAATCGCTTCTCCGTTAATGATGCCTGCTGCACTTACTTTTTCAATACTGTCCTTGGCATAGCCTGCAAAGGATGAAGCATCATGGTACGGTGTACGTGCAGGGCCATCGGCTGCTGCTTTGATTTGAAGCAGGTCTATAGCTTTACCCAGCACGACAGCAATTTCTTGACGACTGATATTAGCATTCGGATCGAACTTGTCGCTGCTGCGGCCCGTAATCAATCCAGCTTCATAAGCGGCTGCCACATCGCCGGAGTACCAGCTACCTGCCGGGATATCACTGAATGGTCCAGCAGTACCTGGTGTCAGGCCGAGTGCCCGGGTTACCAGGGCTGCAAATTCTGCACGTGTCACGTTCTTCTTCGGTGAGAAAGTCGTGTCGGTCGTACCGTTGATCAGCAACTTGTTCGCCAGCGATTGAATTTCGGATTGGGCATACGACGATGAAATATCTTCAAAGCTAACGGGACGTGTCGCCGCTGCATACGTCGAGAAGCCCAGACGGCTTACCTTGACGACGGTAGATCCATCAGCCTGCTTGGTGAAGACGGATGGAACGGGATAGACATTTCCGTTTGCCGTATAGAGTACACCGGCTGTATTGGAATCAATTTGACCAGGTACTGTAAAAGATCTGCTAATAAACTGTCCTGGAGCAACTTTGAGCGATTGACTCTTGCCACCAGTGACAACGTTAGCTTCAAACCCTACCGGGGTGCCGATCACATTGGAGCCTTTCAGCTTGCCTGTAAATGTACCGCTCGCCTCTGCTTGGCTGCTGATGATCACTTCAATGCCTGCACCAGCAGGAACATTTTTCAGAGCGGATACTGGCAAAGCCAGAGAGGAGCCTGTATTGCTTACAATCAAGCTGCTTCCTGCTGCAGCCTTGCCCAGCGTTACCAGTTGTGTGGAAGTGAGCGATGCTTTCGTCGTTTGGCCTGCTTGGCTAGTAGCCGACAGTACAATAGCTGTCGGGCTGGAACCTGCTGCTGTCACGGCAGCCTGCAAATCTGCATCGGTTACTGTCAGCGACTGTACATTATTGTTCAATGCAACGGCTGTAGTGACAGTTTTAACAGCCTGTCCTTGCTTCACTACGCTTTGAAGTGAAGGAGCAGATGTAGGAACAGGGGTGGATGTGTTCGTTGCAGCAGAAGGTGTAGTATTGCTTCTGCCGCCACCTCCACCACCTCCGCCTCCACCACTACCGCTGGATGCGGCGCTATTATCCACACGAATAGCTTTAGTGGCGGTGAACAGTTTAGGGCCATCGGTATTGCGTTCAACTTCGCCCTTTTCATTCAGTTCAGGAGAACTGACTTCCAGCTTGTACACGCCATCTTTCAAGTGTTGAATAACGGGTTGACCATTAGCATCCAGCACAGGCTTGCCATTGTCATCTAATTCCACGTAACTTCCGTCAATACCCTTAAAGGAATATACGCCTTGTTTGAGGCGAGCGTTAGCTCCTTGTTCTTTGGAAGTCGTTATTCCATCAATCAGACCGATCAATTTATCATCTACGCCGTATACATAAAGCGCGATCTGGTTGGTTTTATCTGTGGTCAGGCGGAAAGCCAAATCTGTTGAGCGCTGAGCACCTGTCCGACTTGGGTAAATAATCGGGTTGGTAACACTCAGGTCCTGCAAGCCAAAGCCTGTCGTTGGATTTTCTTTGCCCACATGAACGACGAACGGCAAATGTAGTGTTGGCAGTCCGGCGCTTTTCAGAATAACTTCCCCTTCATATACACCTGTGGCTGCACCCGAATTTGGTTGCACAGACAGGAAGAACGGTTGCGATTTACCCGGTTCTGCCGAAATTGCTCCATTCGCGCCAACACCTTGCAACTGAACGGCAATGTTGCTCACGTCAGGTGTAGCAATCGGCTTAGTTGGATCAGAGGTTACATTATCATGTAACACGGTGCTGGCTTCATATTGCACAGTGTTAGCCGACAAGTTTTTGAGTTGAAGCTGAATCTGCTTCGCATCACTACCAGGTCGTAACACCCCGAAGCTGGCGGAAGGATTGTAATTCACAACCTCCTGCCGATTAAAGTTTTTGTCGAGAATCGTAATCTTTTCGACGGTTTCCAGCAGGGCTGGCGTCTGAATCGCATTAGCGATGTTTACAAGGCCTGCACCTTGGGAATACACATCATATTGGATTTTATCCTCATCAAAGAGTGTAACCGAAGTGTTTGCCAGAGCAGCGCGGATATCAAACGGTGTCCAGTTCGGATGTTGCTGCTTCAGCAACACGGCAAGTCCAGCCACATGCGGAGATGCCATACTCGTTCCGTTGCTGCGTTTGTAAGCTTGCTCATAGGATGCATCCGGATAGAACTTGGCGAAGGCAGGGTAGGTTGACATGATGCTAACCCCTGGTGCGCTCACGTCCGGCTTGATGCTCAGCAGTTCATCGCCATTGGGTCCGCGGGAGCTAAATCCGGCCATGGTATTACCAGGATTGTCAGTACGATGATACTCTTCTCCAAAAGCAATAAAGAATTTTTGTTTGTGGTTTTGGCTTTCAATGATTTGTCTTGCCAGTGCTCTACCTTCTTTTCCTGTCATGTCAAAGGTAGGGATATAATCTACATTGTCTCCTTGATTCGAATTAATGTAACCATCGTAACCAGGGATAGCTTCACTCAGATTGGCTCGTGTGCTGTCGCCAGATTTCGCTTGACCATTAAAAATAATAATAGCCTTTGCACCATTTTGTTGTGCGTTTGCGATCTTGTCTACGAAGCCCAAGACGCCACGCGATACGATCACAACCTTATCTTTTACATCTTTAGAAGTGAAATCATCTGGATATCCCAAATTGGCATAAACCAATTCCAATGGTTCTGTCCCCATAATAGAAGAAAAATCCTCATGAAAAGTTTGCCAAGCCATCATATTAAAATTGTAATAGGTATCTGATGTAACTGTTAAAGGCTTTTCATCATTACCATAGGTTACAAGATTGACGGATGCTTTATTTGAATAGCTATGGCTCGGGGAAGTGGCTGCACCGACGGAAATCGCCAGCTGGGATGTTGCGGGAGAACCCATGGAATAAAAGTAGGGTCCTTGTTGGGCCGCATTACCATTCGCTATGACCGCGACTACGCCGGAAAGTACAGCATTATTAATAGCAATGGAATCCGGGGAGTTCGGGTCCTTTTCGGAATCCGAGCCCAGCGACAGGTTAATGACGTTCATACCATCTTTGACAGCACGTTCAATACCATCAATGACCTGTGCGGAGGAACCGGAGGAGCGACCCGTCTTGGTATTGCGTCCAAGCACTTTATACACGTATAAGTCCGATTTATAGGCAATACCCTTTTGCACAATATCCGAGGATTTATTGGCGGCTTTACCAGCAATTGTGCCAGAGACGTGAGTACCATGTGTCGTTCCGCTAAAACCTGTGCCGAATGGATCATTCTCCTTTTCGAGGAACGGTTCCTCGTAAGGGTCGTTGTCCTGTTCAAAAGAGTCATATCCGCCTTTGTAGGCTTCTTTCAAGTCCGGATGCTCATAATCGATACCGGTATCAATAACCCCGACCTTGATTCCCGCGCCATTCAATCCTTTGGCCCAGGCTTCAGGAACACCAATCTGGTCCAGCGGTGCGTTATCATAAGTGGCTTCACTGGCTGTAAGTGTTGGCGGGTCCTGTACGGGGATGGAATAATACGTTTTGTTTTCATGAATGGATTTTACGCCTGGCAGTTTAGCCAGTTCTGGAATCTTATTGGCTGGCAGTGTGACCTCCAAGCCGTTAAGCACCGTGTTGTACTGGTAATTCACCTGAAGAGAAATACCATGCTCAGCGGCTTGGTCTACGAACGTAGTTTGCTCAGTGGCAATCGCGGATTCCGCTTTTTGCTCAGATTGAGCTGTAAAAGCTTGGACGCCTGAACGTGCTGCATATTTGTCCACGGCTAAGGGCTCACCATCAAGCTGTACGATGACTCTGACCTGACGGGAAGAATCTGTGCTGAGCTCTGGCGAAATGAAGGCCGGAGCCGCCTCAATAGTCAATGCTTGCTGAGCTTCCAGAAATGAGTTGATTTGCAGATCTGCGCTAGCAGCAGAACTGACAGACGGCAGAGACAAGCTTACCGTCAAGGCAAGAGCGAGTGATACGACAGGTATTTTTTGCAAAATGATCGGCTTTTTCAAAGATTTCCCTCTTTTCAATCAAAATATGATATCTCTACATACTAGGATTTGAAGCCACTGCCGTTATTCTCACGCCTCCCTTAATATCTAAAATAATAGAATTGACCACTGGTGACTAACTTGCCAGTTTTGAGGCATATCTTACCATATTGGTGGGATATATTACTATATGTTTTTTATATTTTTAGAAAAAATAAGGTTAACATTACATGTAGATTCCATGGAAATGTTATGAATTTACTAGATTATTTTTGTAAACAATCGAAGAGGAATGGGAGAATGCGAGATTTAATGATATAATCTGCATTGGAATTGTTGAGGTTTCACAATCATGTAAAATGCCTAAGGCAAAGGAGTCGATTATGTTGGCAAAAACATTGATTTTCGGGCATAAAAATCCGGATACGGATACCATTTGCTCAGCTATTGCTTATGCAGACTTAAAAACCAAACTGGGCGCGGACGTAGAGCCGGTTCGTCTGGGCGAGGTGAACGGGGAAACGCAGTATGCACTGGATTATTTCAAAGTGAGCGCGCCACGTCTGGTTGAGCAGGTTGCTGCTGAAACGGACAACGTCATTCTGGTCGATCATAATGAACGCCAGCAAAGCGCCGCTGATATTGACAAGGTACGTGTAACTGAAGTCATCGACCATCACCGGATCGCTAACTTTGAAACAAGCCAGCCGTTATACTTCCGCGCTGAGCCAGTGGGTTGCACAGCCACCATTTTGAACAAGCTCTACAAGGAAAATGGTGTAGCAATTCCGAAAGATATCGCAGGTCTAATGTTGTCCGCGATTATTTCCGATTCTCTGTTGTTTAAATCCCCAACCTGCACGGATCAAGACGTAGCTGCTGCTCGTGAACTGGCTGAAATTGCTGGTGTGGATGCAGATCGTTACGGATTTGACTTGCTTAAAGCGGGAGCTGACTTGAGTGGTCATACCATTGAACAGTTAGTAAGTCTGGATGCCAAAGAATTTCAGATGAATGGTCGCAAAGTGGAAATTGCTCAAGTGAACGCAGTAGACGTAAACGATGTGTTGTCCCGTCAAGCTGATCTGGAAGCTGCATTGGCCCAAACCATTGAAGCTAAAAATCTTGATCTGTTCTTGTTCGTCGTAACAGACATTGTGAACAGTGATTCCATTGGTATTGCGCTGGGAAGCCAAGCCCAGGCAGTTGAAAAAGCCTATAATGTTCAGTTGGACGACAATAAGGCTGTTCTGAAAGGCGTCGTATCGCGCAAATCGCAAATTGTACCTGTATTGACTGACGCTTTTAACAGTTTGTAATGATAAATAATAAGCCTCCTGAACCCGACTGCATAATGGCAGTGGCAGCAGGAGGCTTATTTTTATTTCTTCAGTTCTGCCAGACGTCTCCGATGCGGAACTCAAATGCCAATTTCAACTTCAGCGCTGCCCATCATGAAACCGCTACCATGAAAAATGAAGAATACAGGGAGTGGATGATCCTTTCTTTCCGATGTACTTTGGGAGAATACGAAGGTTTGAAATCGGACGCAGCACCCATTCTGCCAGCAGATATGCGGGCAAGTTTGACGAACAGTTTTTGCCTCAGTCTTCGCACCATTTTTCTCTCTTCTCTCTGGAGTCGGTTAGACGCGAACCTTTGACATCTTCAAACGCAGAACGTACGCGTGACAAATAGGTTTGGAACTGACAGATTTCCGACTCACTAAAGTCTGACATCAGACGTGAAGCCAGCCCTACGAAAAAGGGATCCATCTGTTGAATTTTACTTTTTCCTTTATCGTTCAGGGACACGAACACTCCCCGCTTGTCATTGGGATCGTCATATTTATTAATGAATCCCTCTTGTTCGAGAGAAATAACCATGGAACTGATTGCTGCCCGGCTTACACCCATCTTTTCAGCCAAAGCAGAAGGAGAAGACATTTCATCTCTTTGTGCTGAAAGTACACAAAGCGCGATATATTGCCCGTAGGAGAGACCAAATTCACGTGAACGCTTCTCCATGTTTTTACGTATTTCATAAGTTATGGAAAATAAATCTACCAAAACACCAATTGGTTTATTGCCACCTGGAAAGAGATTATAGGCCAGTTGACGAATTTCGGAGTCCAAAAAAAAGAACATGCGATCCACCTCGATGTAGTTAATTAGTTAACTGTAATTTAATTAACCACTGGTTGCAATGATTTATACAAACTTTGTTCCGCATTTTTTGAAAATATATCTGTAAAACGTCACATCCAGGGGCCGATACACTGATCGAGGTCCTGATTCACAAAGGCTTGTATGGAGGGCTGACGCAGGGTACGTCCTTCTTGCCACCGCCACTCACTATATTGAACCTTGGCGGTATACATGGGTTGCACCCAAAACGCATCTTGATGCCGATCCGGTTTATTGCTAAAGGGTCGTTCCGATATGGTATGTGGTAGCAGGCGCTCGGTAAGCTGACGCCAATCTTCCCGAGTCAGCTTGCCCGTACCCACATGCCCGATATAGCGCAGCATTCCTTGTTTATCATATTGGCCCAGCAACACAGCGTTGATAATGCCTCCGTTCAGAGTATAGCCACCGATAACGGCAATGATATCGCCATAATTTTTGACCTTGAGCCATCGTCCGTCCTTTCCGCCCAATGTGTACGGACTATCCAGCTTTTTACACACAATACCTTCCATTCCTTGGCTGCACATAACCTGAAATAGAGCTTGTCCATCAGGATGAGCGGGAGCCAGTTGAATCCGTTCATTCGGTATGATGATCTGATGCAGCAGTTCAAGCCTTTCCTGTAACGGTTTAAGATGAACCCACTCCCCGTTCAGATAAATAATATCAAACAACATGTAAGTAGCAGGCACAGCTTCATAGGCTGACTGAATTCGATCCGTCCGACGAATCAGATCCCGTCGCATAATTTCATGGAACGATGGTTTACCGTCGGCACCGAGTGCGATCATTTCCCCGTCCAATATGACCGAATCAGCCTTGCAGTAGGAGGGAAAGAGAGCAAGCTCCGGGTATAAAAGCGTTCGTTCGTGCTGTTTGCGGTTGAACAGGCGTGTGCTGCCCTGGTTGTGATACGTCAAAATTCTCGTACCGTCCCATTTTATTTCGTAACGCCAAAGGCCTGTTGCATCTACAGGTACTTTTTCGCTCAGTTCCGGTTCAAACGGGATGACGGGTTTTATTTCTGTACGCAACGCAGCACCTCCCTTGCCTTTATATGAATAAATATAGTGTCGACGATAGATCTTATTTTATGTATCAGGATTTTGCAAAATTTGATTCCAGTCGCTCCGAAGTGCAAGATATAGACGAACTAAACCATTTCGATCTATATCTTGTTCATTGGAAGTCGCTTATGGGATTTTTGCAAAATCCTCGTATGTGATGTTTCTCTGATCCCTAAATAGGGGAATGATAAGAATATCTAGCGTCGGCATGAAGTGATTGCATTAATTCGTTAGCATGAGTTTTACGGGATTTTCTTCAGTCAGAAAGGGGATTGGTCTCATGAGACAAATTCGCGAGGAGGACCATGCAGTAGTCATGGTGGATGATGGACAGGTAGTTGCAGAAGTAGGTTATAAATCCGTAGATGACCACTCATTGGTCATTGACCATACATTTGTATCCGAGCAGTTACGGGGTCAAAAAATTGGCAAGGAGCTCATCGACAGAGTGGTTGAGATGGCAAGAAATCAGCATAAAAAGGTTATCCCTGCTTGCTCGTACGCACTTGCTCTGTTCAAGCGCCATAAAGAATACAGTGACGTGTGGCAGCAATGAATATGGATCATCAAGGCTGCTTAACTGCATAACCGACACAACACCGGAGCGGGTAATCAGACTCTTCCGGTGTTTTTTTGTGTGCATAAAGCTTTTAAAAAGAATGCATTCTACCGTTGATATAGGGAAACAAAGGGCTATCCTCAAATGTTGAAGCACATTTCTTGCCGGATGGCTGTGAAATTGTTCATACTGTTGTCACTTCACAGGCTAACTATGAGTTCTATATAATATATTATGGTTATGACCGCAAAAATAATGAAAACCTGAATTTAAACGAAGGAGACGCTCATGATGAATAAAGCGAGTGAGGACAAGCAGTACGTTCCAACGAGCAATCGTAATTTTACAACCTTGATTATCACCGTTTCCATTATAGCCAACGTGATTATTTTGCTGCTATTCTTTTCGCCGATCGGATACCAGGGGAGTGTCAGTTTTGATCTCACTATTTTCCCAAGGTTGAATGCGATTTTTAACAGCTTCACGTTTATTTTCCTGGTGGCTGCATTGGTTGCTATTTTCAAGAAGAACATCAAGGTGCATAAAACCTTTATTCTGCTGGCCTTTGCCAGTACCGTTTTATTTTTATTTTCCTACCTGACCTTTCACTACATTTCGCCGGAAACTGCAAAATATGGCGGTGTGGGTATCCTTCGTCCGATTTACTTTACATTGTTGATTTCGCATAGCATACTGGCTGCAATTATTGTACCGCTGGCACTGTTCACGGTTGTATGGGGATGGACGATGCAGGTAGCAAAACATCGTAAGATTGCGCGCTGGACGATGCCAATTTGGCTATATGTGAGCTTGACCGGGGTACTGGTGTACGTTTTCATGGCCCCATACTATTAATAGATGTGAACCCTTTGATGGGTTGATTTAGGGAAATGGCGTCTTTGCTGAAGAGGCGTCTTTTTTGTATCCAATAAAAGAAAAATTATTCCTTCTAAATTTATTTTATTAAAAAAACGTTCCTTCTATAACGGTATTTCTGCTATAATTTGCCTTAATCAACTAAGAACAAGGGGGTCACCATGTGACAAAGAAAGCGAAAGGCAGGTTACGGTTGCTTGTATCTATGCTGGCGCTGGTTGTACTGCTGAGCAGCTGCGGTGGTGGAGGATCAAAGTCGGAAAAGGTTGACGGAGGGAAAGTAACACTGCAATTTTGGACCATTGCACTACAACCTACATTTACCCCGTATTTCAATCGGGTGATTGCCGATTATGAGCAGAAGAACCCCAATGTCAAAATTGACTGGAAGGATTACCCTTATGACGCAGTAACCAACAAACTGTTGACAAGTATCGCTAGCAACAGCAGTCCGGATGTAGTTAATCTCAATACAGAATTTGCTAGCCAAATGGGCTCCAAGGGTGCTGTTGTTGATATGAATGAGCATTTGTCGCCCGAGGAAAAGGCTGCTTATTTCGAGGGTATTTATAATTCCACAGTCATTAACGGTAAAGCTTATGCGCTGCCCTGGTATACCGGTACAGAAGTACTTTACATGAATACAAAGCTGGTCAAAGCCGCCGGATTGGACCCTGCTCATCCGCCCAAAACCCGGGAGGAATTGTCTGAATGGGGCCGTCAGATCAATAGAAAAATTGGCAAGGCAGGCTATGCTCAGCAGCTTGTATCCAAGCTTTTCGCTGTGGACGGCATTCCTATCCTAAATAAAGAAAAGACAGCGGCGGCGTTCAATACACCAGAAGCAGTCACCATGATTGATAATCTAAAAAAACAGATGGAAGATGGCGTTGTACTCAAGGAAGACGCTGACTTCTCACAACAAGTGAAATATTATGCCGGCGAGCAGGTTGCTTTCGAGCTGGCAGGCCCCACGTTCATCAATTTTATCAAAACGGCAGCGCCAGACGTTTATAAGAACACAATTGCTGTCCCTGTCCCAACTGGCAAAGCCGATGTGCGGCTCTCCAACTCTATGGACTTGGTCGTACCTGCTAAGTCTGTACATGTGGACGAAGCAGTGAAATTTGCTGTTTTCTTGACAAACGCAGAGAGTCAAACTGCTTTTTCTAAAGCGGCGAATACACTACCTTCCACGAAAGACTCCATTAAGGATCCATATTTTACTCAGTCTGACAAATCATTAGAAGCACAAGCCAAGGTAGTATCCGCGCAAAGTTTGGATAAGGCGACAGATTATATGGTTGGTGTGCCCAATGCCAAAGATGTGAATAGTGCCATCGCGCGAGCCTTGCAAAATATTTTATTGAACGGAAGAGATACGAAGGAGACGCTAACTGCTCTGGAGCAGGAAGTAAACGATATTTTAAAGCAATAGGTTTGACAGGGGGGAGTGAATACTCCCCTGTTCATTTATCGAAATCAGGTGGTGATGCAGCATGATCAAATGGTTGAGGTCGGAGTCTTTTACGGCCTGGGCTTTTATGACGCCGGGACTGTTATTGCTTGCCGTCTTTGTATTTTGGCCTATTATTTACAGCATTCCGCTGGCATTGACAGACTACTCTGTCATATCAGATACCCATTTTGTCGGTTTGAATAATTTTGAAGCGGCGTTTAAGGACCGTAACTTTCTTATTTCGATTTGGAACTCATTGTTGTACGTGCTCATTGTCCCCTTTCTCCAAATTTTCTCCATCCTGATGGCCGTGCTTGTGAACAGCCGTATTCCGGGAATCAAAATATTCCGCACGACCTACTACATCCCTGTTGTGACTTCAATGGTAGCTGTAGCCTTAATTTGGAGCTGGCTGTTGGGCAATAACAGCGTAGTGAACTACTTGCTCATACAGATCGGCCTGATTAGCAAAGACATACACTGGTTATCGGACAGCAACTTGGCCTTGTATGTACTGATGTTCATCACAATGTGGAAGGGACTCGGGTATTATATGATGCTCTATCTGGCTGGATTACAAAACATTCCTCAAGATCTGTACGAAGCCGCTAGAGTCGACGGTGCAAGCCGATGGCGTCTGATTGTTCATATTACTCTTCCACTGCTAAGACCTTACGTTCTGTTCTGTACCCTTATATCACTCATGTCAGCTATCCGCGTATTTGATGAAGTATATGTACTAACCAAGGGTGGACCGGGAACGGCCACGTTGACATCGAGCTTGTATATTTTTCAAAAGGGGATGGAGCAGTTTAATTTTGGGTATGCTTCGGCGCTTGGCTTAATTGTCGGTGCAATGATTGCCGTACTTAGTATTATCGTATTCCGATTCAATAGGAAAGGTGGTGTCAATCCCTATTGATGAATCTAAAGGATGACAAATTGCTATGCTCATCTCTTCCTAAAAAGGAAAGTAGCCGCAGCATGCGCAGTCTCGCCCGAATGCTGAGAATGACGGTCATCTACATGCTTCTAGTGCTACTCGCCCTCTTTTTAATGGGACCGTTCCTCTGGCTGCTCAGCGTATCCCTCATGCCAGGCCGTAACATTTTTTCAACGCCGCCCGCTATTTTTCCGACCTTTATTAATTTCGACAACTATGTTCAGGTGTGGCAGTTCATGAATTTCCCGAAATATATGCTGAATACGGTCATCATTACGGTGTTGGGCGTTGTGCTCAATGTGGTACTCGCCAGTCTGACAGGATATCCCTTGGCTGTGTTTCGTTTTAAGGGTAAAAATCTGGTGTTTACGCTGCTGATTGCCACGATGATTATTCCTTCCTACACCGCATTTATTGTGCATTATCTGACCATTCAAGGGCTTCATCTGGGCAATACATATTTGGGTGTAGTGTTGCCTGGGGCAGTCTCCGTGTTCAACATTTTTCTGATGCGACAGACGTTTATTCATATTCCCACCGATGTACGTGATTCCGGTAAAATGGACGGCGCTTCGGAGTTTCGAATTTGGTGGCAGCTGGTGCTTCCGCTGGTCAAGCCAGCGCTTGCTGTAATTTCTCTGTTGGAGGCGATGTCGTTCTGGAACAGCTTTCTGTGGCCTATCGTTATTTTGAACGATACGGAGCTATATCCGCTAGCAGCTGCGCTCACGTATCTCAACGGTCAATTTGCCTATAACTTCGGCTGGATTGCTGCCGGCACAATGATTTCGGTACTGCCGATCATTATATTGTTCCTGTTTACACAGCGCTACTATATGGAAGGTTTGGCGGGAGCGGTAAAAGGATAGCCAGTAGTCACGGCTACGAAGAGCCTGTGAATGGAAGGAGACGATTGCGATGGAACTGTCCGAAGGAACGGGGCCTTATTCGAGTGTAGGGCTAACACCGCAGGAGATTCAATATTATTTTCGTGATGTGTATGACAGCGGGGAAAGGCTGGTTATCTCCGAACCGCGACTGATCTGTGAACTGTCCTCTCGCTTTGCAATGAATCAGGAGTATGAAGGTGTGCTGGACCCTGAGGGACCGATCAAGCTTATTGTACCTCCAGGACCGGGTGTACCGACTGAAACACGGGGAAGCGTACAGTTGGTGCTCGAATATGACGGAACGCTTGCTGCAGACGGATATCGGTTGGACATTCAGAAGGACGGGCGAATTGAAGTCCATGCTTCCAATAAAAGAGGGCTCAAATACGGCATGGATGCCCTGCATCTCCTGCTTCAAGTGGAACAGGAGCGATGTACTTTGCCGGTGATGTCTATTCGGGATGAGCCTTCCTTCCCGGTCAGAGGAATTATTGAGGGCTTCTATGGGAAACCGTGGAGTTTCGCGGATCGGCTGGATGCCGTCCGTTTTATGACTACGCATCGGATGAACACATTCATGTATGCCCCCAAGGATGATCCATATCATCGTGAGCTATGGAGAGAGCCGTACCCTGAGGATACGTTTGCCCAGATTTGCGAATTAAAGGAAGCCTGCGAACGGCATGAGGTTGATTTCCATTATTGTATCAGCCCAGGGAACGACCTGAGCTTTGGCAGTGATGAAGACTTCCTTAAATTGACTGAAAAGCTGGCGGCCGTGATTGCGATTGGCGTACGTCATTTTTCTGTATTAATGGATGACATTGACTATGTACTCAAAGGGGAAAATCGACACTTGCTGGGCCGCTCGGGTCACGCTCATGTCTTTTTGACGAACAAGGTTCATACATGGCTGGCTGAGCGGCTGCCTGAATTTACCCTGACGGTCTGTCCTTCGGAATATTGGTCGTATTGGGATACCGAATACAAAAAGGATTTCCGTGAGCGGCTGCATCCGGAGATTAAGGTGTTCTGGACGGGGTACTTTGTTTTTGCTCCACAGATTAGTCGCGAGCACGCCGCTGATAATCATGCATTCTTCGGGCATGAGCTGTGGCTGTGGGATAACATCCCGGTGAATGATTGTGACCATGATCGGTTATTCCTTGATCCGCTGCGCGGACGATATTCCGGGCTACCAGACTGTGGACATACCGGTATGGTGGCCAACCCGATGAATCAGTGGGAATGCTCCAAAGTGACGCTCATTACGATGTCCCACTATATGTGGAACAGTGAACGGTATATGCCTGAGCGATCTTGGAAATGGGCTGCGCGGCAGTTAGCAGGAGAGCGTGCGGATGAACTGATGTTTTTCTGTCGTCAAAACAGGAACAGCCGACTAGGCTGCAACACGTACGAGGACGTGGACCTTGCTTTGCAAATGCTCGATATCCCTGCACTGGATATGTACTTTGAGCGGCTGCTTCAGGCCGTGAACGTCCTACGGAGCGTGCCTGCCGGTGATCCAGCGGCAGGATTCGTGTCCCAGGCCGCACCGTGGCTGGAACGTGCCGAGCTGGATGCGGGCCTGTGGCAGGTGTTGCGTCAAGCTGCGCTCAGCAGCGAGCGACAGGACGATGCACAGTCGAGCGGCACGCCGAGGGAAGCTGTTGACGAGCAAGAGCCGTCACCTCTGACAGACGAAATCGTAGGAGAACTGCGAAGCGGTATCACTGCTTGCTTAGAAGCGGAGGCTCGGCTGGGTAGCAATCCGGCGATCCGTGCTGCTGCGCAGTGGGGTTATGTCGATCAGGACGAACAAGGAAAATATCGGCTGATTTTGTGAGTATTTGCGCTGGATTAAGCAACCAAGGCAGCATAGCTGCCCTGAAAATAATCATTTGCCGTTAGGATAACGGTAATTTTCAGGAGAGGTGGAACGTATGGTGAAGCCCAAAACCCGATTACTTTTTATACCGCTGGATGAGCGGCCCTGTAATTATCAATTTCCTTATTTACTGGCACAGGGCACAGACTTTGAGATGGAGCGGCCCCCATTAGAATGGATGGGACAAAAGAAAACCCCTGGCGATACGATCAGACTATGGGCATGGCTCGAAGAACGCGCAGCGGCGGCTGATGGAGCCATTGTTGCGATGGATACGTTGCTGTACGGAGGAATCGTACCTTCTCGACTACACAGTATGTCGAGCGAGCAGGTCAAAGATAGAGTGAATCGGCTTCGCAGGCTAAAACAGCTATATCCGCAACTGACCCTGTATGCATTTCAACTGATTATGCGCTGTCCGCAATATTCTTTGGCTGATGAAGAACCGGATTACTATGCCGATTGGGGTCGTGAGATATTCAGAAAGGGCTTCATTGAGCATCGTCAGGAGCTGGGGATTGCTACCGCAGAAGAGTTACTCGAATTAGCTGATATCAACGAGCGTCTGCCAATGGAAATATTGGATGATTACCTAGGGCGTCGCCATGTGAATTTGGAGGCCAATGAAGTTGCGCTGGATCTCGTAGCAGAAGGTATCATTGATTTTATGATCATCCCACAGGATGATTCGGCTCCCTACGGCTATACCGCCAAGGATCAGCAGCGGCTAAGAAGTCGTATTTCTGAGCTTGGGCTGGATTTGAATGTATACATGTACCCGGGGGCAGATGAAGTGGGTTGTACGTTGCTGGCTCGTTGGGTTAACAAGATGAATAATGTAGTCCCACTGGTGTATCCCCGATTGTCTGCTTTGCAGGGGGCATTCGTAGTACCGCTTTTTGAAGATCGCTATTTTTACGAAACCTTAAAATATCAGATTATGGCGGCAGGTGGGCTGATCGCTTCCTCAGCAACGGAGGCTGATTTGATTTTGTTGGCTAACACACCTGGTGACACGATGGCAGAGGCTTCATCCCAGCAGCGTGCAATGACCGGATATGATGTGCATCGGAATGTAGTAGAGCTGGTTGAGTACGGTTCTTATATGCTGCAATATGCAGGTCAAAATGTTGCAGTTGCTGATGTGGGCTACGCCAACGGCGCAGATCTCAAGCTACTTAGACTATTGAAGCAAAAAGGACTGCTTTTTAAGCTGGCGGGTTATGCAGGCTGGAATACCAGTTCTAACACGCTGGGCACCGTCATTGCCCAGTCCATGCTGTATACCCACTATGGCTCTACGGAGGAACATTTGGATTTTCTGTCGCTGCGCTACGCCGAGGATGCCTGTTATTGCGCTGTGGTACGTACGGCTATGAATAACGGAATTGTGGAGCAGATGGGTTTTACCAAGTTTATGCTCGATGGACCGAGAGGCTCGGTAGCTGCGGTTATTCGCGGACGGCTGGAGCAGGCGCTCAATGAATATGTGAACGGGCCGGAAGGCCGCGTGGAAATTATAGATTGCTACATGCCGTGGAACCGCACCTTTGAAGTCGCATTAACCGTACGGCATCATGCTGAGAAGAGAGGGTGATTCCTATGGGAATGGAAGGTGTATTATCCAAAGTTCAGCACGGACTGATCGTGTCCTGTCAGGCGCTACCAGGCGAACCGTTACATGGAGCAGATTCTATGGTCAAAATGGCGCTTGCCGCACAGCAGGGTGGAGCTGTGGCGATACGCGCCAATGGCGCATCGGATGTACGTGCGATTAAACAGGCAATTTCTCTACCAGTGATTGGCTTGGTTAAGCGGGATTATGATGATTCTGATATTTACATTACGCCTACCCTTCGTGAAATGGAGGAACTGGTGGAGGCAGGCGCGGATATCATTGCGCTGGATGCCACATTACGACCGCGCCCAGCGGGATGCAAGCTGAAGAGGCTCATAGATTATGCCCATGAGCAGGGAGTCACTTCCATGGCAGATATATCGACACTGGAGGAGGCACTTCATGCGGCCTCCCTTGGCGCAGACTGCGTATCCACCACGTTATCCGGGTATACGCCGTACTCTGCTCAGATTGAGGGTCCTGATCTGGAGCTGGTTCGGAGAGCGTCGGAACTGGTTCCCGTTCCTTTAATTGCAGAGGGCAAAATCTATGATCCTGCGCAGGTTGAGGAAGCATTCCGAATGGGAGCACATGCAGTGGTTGTAGGCTCGGCGATTACCAGACCCCAATTGATTACGCAGCGGTTTGCCGATGCCGCAAGGAAGGCAGTGAAATGCATCTATGGAGATGAACGACCGAATTAAAACGTATTATCCTTCATTAACGAAATCGGAGCAGAAAGTTGCCTTGTGCGTACTGGAGCATCCCGCAGACATCATATATTTCTCTGTGACGGAGCTGGCGGATTTTGCAGGTACAGGCGAAACGACCGTCATGCGCTTTTGTCGGAAGATTGGTTTCAGAGGTTATCAGGATTTCCGACTGTCCCTAGCGCAAAACCAGACTTATCGTAAAACTGATATGGGCGAGGAGAACATCGACCCAGATGACGAACAAGATATTACGCGTACGGTGTATCACAACATGCTCGATATTTTGCACTCCAGTATGGGGCTGCTGGACCATTCAGAGCTTGGTCGTGCGATTGCGTGTCTCGATCAAGCGGGCTATGTTCAATTTTTCGGCGTAGGTGCTTCGGGGATTTCCGCGCAGGATGCTAAAAACCGTTTCTTACGCATCGGGCGTCGCGCCGAGGCTGTGGCAGACGGACATATTCAGTCGATGATGGCGGTGTCCATGAACCCGGGTGATGTGGCTATCGGCATTAGTGTATCAGGAAGTACGCTGGATACGAACGATATGCTGTATAAAGCCAAGCAAAACGGTGCAACTGTTATCGCAATTACAAATTATGCGAAATCACCCATTACCTCCATTGCAGATATCGTGTTGCTAACAGCGGGCAAAGAAGCGCCGATAGAAGGTGGTTCAATCGGTGCTAAAATCTCACAACTATTCGTGATTGACCTCATCTGCGAAGGGCTTGCTCGCAAGCACACGAGTCACACCAAACAGATGAAGGAAAAAACAGCGAGGGCCGTTATTGAACGAAGCTATTGAGATTTTTCAGTTGTGAATTGAAAACTGTGCGTTTCGACAGGTTCAATGACTTGTGTTTGTGGTGCTTATGAATGGCTATTTCATGTATTGCTATTAATAGAGGGTTTGTACAAAGAGCTAGTAAGCTTTTATGTAGGTAACAAGGAGGTTGGTGTGGTGGCAGCTGCTGTGAACAGAGTCATTGGAATCGACATTGGGGGCACATCGGTGAAGGCCGCCATAGTGGCACGGGACGGATCGGTGCTTGATGAAATCCGGCTGGATACGGACGCTTCCCGGGGACGTGAATGGGTATTGTCGCAGGTGTCAGAATCTGTGCTCGGACTGTTGCGTTCTTTTGGAGATACCAGCCTCGGTGCCCATATAGATGTAGGCGCTCTTGGCATTGCTACTGCTGGCAGAGTAAATGTGGAGAGCGGCGAAGTTGTGTATGCCACAGATAACCTACCTGGCTGGCAAGGTACATCCTTAGTAACATGGGCTAGGGAAAAACTGGCTTTACGAGCGGTTGCTGATAATGATGCGAACGCCGCTTTACTTGGAGAAGCGTGGCAGGGAGCGGGGAAGGGCAAGCGACGCTTGGTGATGCTCACGTTGGGAACAGGTGTCGGAGGTGCATATATGGAAAATGGCCTCTTGTGCAGAGGGGCTCATTGGAGCGGCGGTGATTGGGGGCACAGTATTCTATTCCCCGGAGGACACCCCTGTAATTGCGGAAGAAAAGGGTGCGCCGAGCAATATGTATCGGGGAGCGCCCTCTTACGTCGAGGTAGGGAACACGTCGGTAAATTGTACCGCTCGGGAAACGAGATTGTGAAAGAGGCCGTTCACGGTAACCAGGAGGCAATTCAGGTGCTGGATGATTACACCGCAGATTTAGCTGTACTTCTAGCTAACATCTCAGTGACTCTTGATCCTGAGAGGATCATTGTAGGCGGAGGAGTATCGGACACGGGAGAGGTCTGGTGGCCCATGCTGGAAAAGCATCTGCACCAATTTGGAGTTCAAACGGAAGTAAGTCGGGCATTGTTGGGCAATCGCGCTGGAATTATCGGTGCTGCACGGCTTGCCTTCGAAATGACCGAGTCCTAGTACAAGAATGAAAGGGGAACGAACCATGACGCAAAAACGGCTTGATACCGACATTGTTGTGATTGGCGGAGGCCTGGGGGGGACATCGGCAGCTCTCGCGGCGGCGAAGGCTGGCATGAGAGTCATCGTGACAGAGGAGACGGACTGGTTAGGGGGGCAGTTAACTTCACAGGCGGTTCCCCCAGATGAGCA
>NZ_CP168516.1:4607500-4615000 GCF_059491915.1 Paenibacillus sp. Paensp38 | reverse complement strand
TTGATGCTTGCATCAGGGGTAGGGGAGCGTTGAATGCGGGTTGAAGGTGTACCGTAAGGAGCGCTGGACTGCATTCAAGTGAGAATGCCGGTATGAGTAACGAAAAGATCTGTGAGAATCAGATCCGCCGAAAGCCTAAGGGTTCCTGAGGAAGGTTCGTCCGCTCAGGGTAAGTCGGGACCTAAGGCGAGGCCGATAGGCGTAGTCGAAGGACAACAGGTCGAAATTCCTGTACCACCGTAATCCGTTATGAGCAATGGGGTGACGCAGTAGGGTAGTGACGCGGACTGATGGATGTCCGTCTAAGCAGTGAGGCTGATGTGTAGGCAAATCCGCACATCGTAAGGCTGGGCTGTGATGGGGAGCGAAAATTGTAGTAGCGAAGGTCATGATCTCAGACTGCCAAGAAAAGCCTCTAGCCAGGAGAAGGTGCCCGTACCGCAAACCGACACAGGTAGGCGAGAAGAGAATTCTAAGGCGCGCGGAAGAACTCTCGTTAAGGAACTCGGCAAAATGACCCCGTAACTTCGGGAGAAGGGGTGCCTCGGTAGGGTGAATAGCCCGAGGGGGCCGCAGTGAAAAGGCCCAAGCGACTGTTTAGCAAAAACACAGGTCTGTGCGAAGCCGCAAGGCGAAGTATACGGGCTGACGCCTGCCCGGTGCTGGAAGGTTAAGGGGAGTGGTAAGCTCGCAAGAGCGAAGCTATGAACCGAAGCCCCAGTAAACGGCGGCCGTAACTATAACGGTCCTAAGGTAGCGAAATTCCTTGTCAGGTAAATTCTGACCCGCACGAATGGCGTAACGACTTGGGCGCTGTCTCAACGAGAGATCCGGTGAAATTTTAATACCTGTGAAGATGCAGGTTACCCGCGACAAGACGGAAAGACCCCATGGAGCTTTACTGCAGCTTGATATTGAATTTGGGTACGATCTGTACAGGATAGGTGGGAGCCGTCGAACTTTGAGCGCCAGCTTGAAGGGAGGCATCCTTGGGATACCACCCTGATCGTATCTAGGTTCTAACTTGGTACCGTAAACCGGTACGAGGACAGTGTCAGGTGGGCAGTTTGACTGGGGCGGTCGCCTCCTAAAGAGTAACGGAGGCGCCCCAAGGTTCCCTCAGAATGGTTGGAAATCATTCGAAGAGTGCAAAGGCAGAAGGGAGCTTGACTGCGAGACCTACAAGTCGAGCAGGGACGAAAGTCGGGCTTAGTGATCCGGTGGTACCGCATGGAAGGGCCATCGCTCAACGGATAAAAGCTACCCTGGGGATAACAGGCTTATCTCCCCCAAGAGTCCACATCGACGGGGAGGTTTGGCACCTCGATGTCGGCTCATCGCATCCTGGGGCTGAAGTAGGTCCCAAGGGTTGGGCTGTTCGCCCATTAAAGCGGTACGCGAGCTGGGTTCAGAACGTCGTGAGACAGTTCGGTCCCTATCTGTCGTGGGCGTAGGAAATTTGAGAGGAGCTGTCCTTAGTACGAGAGGACCGGGATGGACGTACCGCTGGTGTACCAGTTGTTCCGCCAGGAGCACCGCTGGGTAGCTATGTACGGAAGGGATAAGCGCTGAAAGCATCTAAGCGTGAAGCCCCCCTCAAGATGAGATTTCCCAGTATGTAAGACCCCTTGAAGACGACGAGGTGGATAGGTTGGGGGTGGAAGTGCAGTAATGCATGGAGCTGACCAATACTAATCGGTCGAGGGCTTATCCTAAGATAAAACGCAAATGAGTTTCGGATCCAGTTTTCAAGGTGTAACCTTGAAGGTATGTAGAAATACATACAACAAGCGCATAGCTATTCATTCACACGATAAGTGATGAAGCGAATATCATACGAAAGAATTTACGATGTAAATTCATGTTTGGTGGCGATAGCGGAGGGGTTCCACACGTACCCATCCCGAACACGACCGTTAAGCCCTCCAGCGCCGATGGTACTTGGACCGCAGGGTCCTGGGAGAGTAGGACGTCGCCAAGCGATATCCTTTAGAGGATGATAAATTTTTACATGTTAGGGCCTTTAGCTCAGCTGGTTAGAGCGCACCCCTGATAAGGGTGAGGTCGGTGGTTCGAGTCCACTAAGGCCCACCACTTCTAGAATAACAAAAAGATTGGGGCCATAGCTCAGCTGGGAGAGCGCCTGCCTTGCACGCAGGAGGTCAGCGGTTCGATCCCGCTTGGCTCCACCAATATTCCCTGATAGCTCAGTTGGTAGAGCACTCGACTGTTAATCGAGTTGTCACAGGTTCGAGTCCTGTTCGGGGAGCCATATTTTGAATATTTCTGAATTTTATATATTAAGGTGGCGGCGTAGCTCAGCTGGCTAGAGCGTACGGTTCATACCCGTGAGGTCGGGGGTTCGATCCCCTCTGCCGCTACTCGGAGAGATACCCAAGTGGCTATAAGGGGACCCTCTGCTAAGGGGTTAGACTGCGAAAGTGGTGCGAGGGTTCGAATCCCTCTCTCTCCGCCATCAATTTATTGAGACCAGAACTTATTTTGCAAGGCCCGTTGGTCAAGGGGTTAAGACACCTCCCTTTCACGGAGGTAACAGGGGTTCGAATCCCCTACGGGTCATAATATGGAGGCTTAGCTCAGCTGGGAGAGCATCTGCCTTACAAGCAGAGGGTCGGGGGTTCGATCCCCTCAGCCTCCACCATAAGAAAATTTGAGAATGCCTTTTAATGTCGCGGGGTGGAGCAGTTCGGTAGCTCGTCGGGCTCATAACCCGAAGGTCGTAGGTTCAAATCCTGCCCCCGCAATTAATTTCCTATTGGAAATGCCTCTGGAACTGTGGTGTAGAGGCCTAACATGCCTGCCTGTCACGCAGGAGATCGCGGGTTCGAATCCCGTCAGTTCCGCCATTTTAACTTCATATATAATTGGCATATATAATGCGGTTATATGATGTAGTAATAAAATAAAATATGGCTCGGTAGCTCAGTCGGTAGAGCAGAGGACTGAAAATCCTCGTGTCGGCGGTTCGATTCCGTCCCGAGCCACCTTTCAAGTGGGAAATGAGTAATGTGCCGGTGTAGCTCAACTGGTAGAGCAACTGACTTGTAATCAGTAGGTTGGGGGTTCAAGTCCTCTCGCCGGCACCATTTTGGAGGATTAGCGAAGTGGCCAAACGCATCAGACTGTAAATCTGCTCCCTTACGGGTTCGGTGGTTCGAATCCATCATCCTCCACCAGTCTTTTCATAATCATATGGCGGTCGTGGCGAAGTGGTTAACGCACCGGACTGTGACTCCGGCATTCGTGGGTTCAAGCCCCATCGGCCGCCCTTTATTCTTAATCTATTGGGGATTAGCCAAGCGGTAAGGCAACGGACTTTGACTCCGTCATGCATAGGTTCAAATCCTATATCCCCAGCCATTAAGAGCCATTAGCTCAGTTGGTAGAGCACCTGACTTTTAATCAGGGTGTCGAAGGTTCGAGTCCTTCATGGCTCACCATTTATAATTATTTTGCGGTCGTGGCGGAATTGGCAGACGCGCACGGTTCAGGTCCGTGTGGGCTAACCCCCGTGGAGGTTCGAGTCCTCTCGACCGCACCATATTTTGCGGACGTGGCTCAGCGGTAGAGCATCGCCTTGCCAAGGCGAGGGTCGCGGGTTCGATTCCCGTCGTCCGCTCCATTATCCATACGGCGCCATAGCCAAGTGGTAAGGCAAAGCTCTGCAAAAGCTTCATCCCCAGTTCAAATCTGGGTGGCGCCTTGACTACTCATTATGGAATTTAATATGCGCCCTTAGCTCAGCTGGATAGAGCGTTTGACTACGAATCAAAAGGCCGGGAGTTCGAATCTCTCAGGGCGCGCCATTTCTTAAAAAATGTATAATGTCGGGATGTAGCTCAGCTTGGTAGAGCACCTGGTTTGGGACCAGGGGGTCGCATGTTCAAATCGTGTCATCCCGATACTGTTTTGCGGGTGTAGTTCAATGGTAGAACTCCAGCCTTCCAAGCTGGTAGCGTGGGTTCGATTCCCATCACCCGCTTTTTGCTATAGCGGATTCTTGTTGCCTCAGTGGTGACACCTTATAAATAAAGAGAGCCTGTCTGGGGACAGAGCTCTCTCTTTTTTTGTATTTATCCTCATGTAATCCACAATGTGTTGATTATCCATAATCTTCGGTATCGGTGTATATCGTTCTGATCATACAACTGGCATACACCGATAACCGATCTAGTGGACAGTTTTTATACGGGAATGGTCAGCTGGATGGAGGTTCCCTCGTCTGGAGCAGAGGTTATGCTCATAAATCCCCCTACCCCTCTAGCTCGTTCTTCCATACTGAACAATCCAACTCCCTCTCCTTGGGACTTTCCAGAGAATCCAATGCCTTTATCCCGAATGGTCACTTGTATCATTTCATTTTGATCCTCAACGTCGACATATGCCTCTGCTACATCTGCGTATTTGGCTACATTCGTTAACGCCTCTTGTACAATCCGATAAATTGTAATTTCCTTGCGAATATCAACCCGTTTACGTAGATTGCATTGAAAATGCACCTCAATCCCGTAATGAGAACAGAAGTTTTCAATATAGGTTCTTATGGCTGGGACGACACCCAGATCATCCAGAACTGAGGGACGAAGTTCCCACGCTAGACCACGAACATCTTTGATGATGTCGGTCACCTGCGAACGAAGATTCTCCAGAGTAGCACTAGGTTGTTCGGCAAGTTGGCTATCCAATTGGATAATAAGTGAAAATAAGCTTTGCCCTATCCCATCATGCAGCTCTCTTGAAAAGCGTTTACGTTCTTCTTCCTGTATTTGCATGACTTGTGTCATCATAGACTGAAGTTCAGCTTCTACTCTCTTCAGTTTAGTGACCTCATTGCGGATCGCTAAGTACTGATAGGGTTTACCTTCCTCGTCCATAAACGGAACGATCGTAGTATTCACCCAGTAGTAGCTGTTATCTTTAGCACGATTACGTATTTCTCCTTGCCATACCTCACCTGAACGGATCGTAGTCCACAGATTTTTCATGAAGGCGGGGGTATGATAGCCTGAATTAATGAGACGATGATCCTGACCGATCAACTCTTCACGACTGTATTGCGAAATCTCACAGAACTTGTCGTTTACGTACTGAATAATACCTCGATGATCGGTCAAAGCAACGATGGAAGACGCATCTAGAGCAAATTTCAGATTGGATAATTGGTGGAGTGAGTTACGCAGCGCATGAAGAAAAGGGGATTCTGGTATATAAATTTCCAGATCATTCAGCAGTTTATCGGTTGATTCACCAAAGGCATGCTGCAGTAAAGGGTTAGAAGGTTCATTCATAATGGAGCAGCCCCTTTTTTAGTGCGAATTTGACTAGCTCAGGTCGTGTTTTCAAGTTAAGCTTCTCCATAAGATTGCTTTTATGGGACTCTACGGTTTTGACACTAATCACCAGGTGCTCGGCAATTTCCTTGTTGGCATATCCTTTGGCTACCCAGGATAGAATCTCTTTCTCCCGCTCAGACAAGGATTCATAGGGTCCGGCTATGCCTTCCTGTTTGATTTTGTCCAGATATTCACTCATCAGTCGTTTGGTTGCATTCGGGTACAAATAGGCACTACCTTCGGCCACAGACTGGATGGCAGCGAGTAACTCCTCGTGAGGTGCGCTTTTTAAAATATATCCGGATGCTCCAGCCTGAATGGCTCGGAATAGATATTCTTCATCGTCATGCATCGTTAAAATAAGGACTTCTGTATTGGGCAACTGTTTTTTTAATTCAGTGGTTGCCGTGAGACCATCTTTGCCAGGTGGCATGCTAAAATCCATGAGCACAACATGAGGTTGTAACTCCACTGCCTTGCAGATAGCCTCATCCCCGTCTGCTGCATCTCCTACTACCTTAATACCGTTTTTGCCGTCCAATAGGGCCATGAGGCCAGAACGTACGACAACGTGATCATCCACTACTAGTATACGAATCAATTTGTCATCCCCTCGAACGGTAAAAAACCGTACGTTTTGTCATAATCATAGCAAATTTTAGGGATTTCAATCAACAAAGATAGTTAGGGACAGCTATATCAAGTATCTGATGAGGTTCATTATCTATAGAAACATTGTTGAGCTATGGAGTGAGAGGGTAAGCACATAGTTGGCTAAGGCGTTGAGCGACTTGAGTAGCCTCGGCTATATCAGACTCTGTGAACATCCTCACATCACGATTACCAAGAAGCAGCACACCGTTGGGCAGATCCCCTGTGCTGGAAAAGGGAATGGCAACAGCAGAGTGAAGCTGCTCGGCCAGCATTAGTGCACATTCCTGACGCAGACGTATACTACCTGATAGCAAAGCACTTACAGTTACGGTACGTCCCAAGCGAACAGCCATCCCGGCAATACCATGGCCAATCTTAAAAGAAATAAGGCGATAGCGATTGCTTCGGCTGCCGGAGGCGTAATACCAATGCAACTTACCACCTGACTTGGACATAAATGCAAGGGCAGTGAGATCACCATAAATAGTATCTCTCAACTGGTTCAGTTCTTTTCGCATTTCATCCGTTATTTGTAGCATAGAAGACACATCCTTTTTCATAACCAAACTATATCTCTAGTTCATTGTAGTTTCGACAGTTGCAAAAGTAGATCGGGGAACCCCCTGATCTATAGGCGCAGGAAACACTGACTTTTCATCTGGTCGGATAAGGAGTAGGGAAATGGTCGATAAATGGGGCGTTAGCTTACTTCAGAAGTGATATTTATCACAGCAAATCAGGGAGTAGGAAGGTATAAAATCAGGTGTTCTCCCGATAACAACCCAGGCGTTAAAACATTATGATATAGATATCAGGTAAACACGAGGAGGACGCTAACATGCAAGCCACTTGTATGGAACGGTTTGGGGACGAAGCGGAACGCACGGGAATTCAGATTTATTTGACAGATGAGCATTTTGATCTGCTAAAAGATATTATGTCCTGGAAGAAGGTAAAGGCAGGCGTTATGCTTTTCCGAGAGGGCGATGATGCAGAGCAGCTTTATTATATACATTCAGGTCATGTCAAACTTCGTAAATCGACAGAAGATGGTAAAGAACTGATTCTGACCATTCAGCATCAAGGCGACTTAATTGGGGAATTTAGCGGGATAGATGGAGAAGAGTATAGTTGCACTGCGGAAACAGCCGATGTGTGTGAGTTAGGCGTCGTGCTTGTTAAGGATCTGGAGTCGCTCTTGTCCAAAAATGGGGAAATGGCACTTCAGTTCATCCAGTGGATGGCGATGAAGCAACGCATTATGCAATCGCGTTTTCGGGACTTACTGTTGTATGGTAAAACTGGAGCGTTAGCGTCTACATTGATCCGTGCTAGCAATACATGTGGCGTGGCTGTGAAGGATGGCATTTTACTAAATATGAAGCTAAGTCACTCCGAATTAGGTGAGATGATTGGAGCGACGCGCGAGAGTGTGAACCGGATGCTGAGCGCGCTGAAAGAACAGGGAACCCTAGATACAAGGGATGGAAAG
>NZ_CP168516.1:3915000-4605000 GCF_059491915.1 Paenibacillus sp. Paensp38 | reverse complement strand
GAATATTCCTTTAAGCTGATCTTGTGTAAACAAGTGAAATAAAGGTAGCAGGTAAGGAAAGATCTTTTGCCTTTGGCAAAAATCATTCTTTATCGAACATCGACATTTTCTTTTATCAAAGAAAAGTCTAGGTTAAGCTACAAAGAGCACACGGAGGATGCCTAGGCGCCAGGAGCCGACGAAGGACGTGGCGAACAACGATAAGGCCTCGGGGAGCTGTAAGCAAGCTTTGATCCGGGGATGTCCGAATGGGGAAACCCGGCTGTCTTCATCGACAGTCACTTTCTGCTGAATACATAGGCAGAATAGAGGCAGACCAGGGGAACTGAAACATCTAAGTACCCTGAGGAAGAGAAAACAATAGTGATTCCGTCAGTAGCGGCGAGCGAACGCGGATTAGCCCAAACCAAGGAGCTTGCTCCTTGGGGTTGTGGGACGTCTCACATGGAGTTACAAAGGAACCGGTTAGATGAAGAGGTCTGGAAAGGCCCGCCAGAGAAGGTAAAAGCCCTGTAGTTCAAAACTTGTTCCCTCCGAGACGGATCCCGAGTAGTGCGGGGCACGTGAAACCCCGTATGAATCCGGCAGGACCATCTGCCAAGGCTAAATACTCCCTGGCGACCGATAGTGAAGCAGTACCGTGAGGGAAAGGTGAAAAGCACCCCGGAAGGGGAGTGAAATAGATCCTGAAACCGTGTGCTTACAAGAAGTCAGAGCCCGATATAGGGGTGATGGCGTGCCTTTTGTAGAATGAACCGGCGAGTTACGTTCCCGTGCAAGGTTAAGGTGAAGAGCTGAAGCCGCAGCGAAAGCGAGTCTGAATAGGGCGAATGAGTACGTGGACGTAGACCCGAAACCGGGTGATCTACCCCTGTCCAGGGTGAAGGTGCGGTAACACGCACTGGAGGCCCGAACCCACGCATGTTGAAAAATGCGGGGATGAGGTGGGGGTAGCGGAGAAATTCCAATCGAACCCGGAGATAGCTGGTTCTCCCCGAAATAGCTTTAGGGCTAGCCTCGGAAAGAAGAATCGTGGAGGTAGAGCACTGATTGGGTGCGGGGCCCGCAAGGGTTACCAAGCTCAGTCAAACTCCGAATGCCATAGATTTAGTTCCGGGAGTCAGACAGTGAGTGCTAAGATCCATTGTCGAAAGGGAAACAGCCCAGACCATCAGCTAAGGTCCCCAAGTGTGTGTTAAGTGGGAAAGGATGTGGAGTTGCACAGACAACCAGGATGTTGGCTTAGAAGCAGCCACCATTGAAAGAGTGCGTAATAGCTCACTGGTCGAGTGACTCTGCGCCGAAAATGTAACGGGGCTAAACACACCACCGAAGCTATGGCTTGATGCTTTGCATCAGGGGTAGGGGAGCGTTGAATGCGGGTTGAAGGTGTACCGTAAGGAGCGCTGGACTGCATTCAAGTGAGAATGCCGGTATGAGTAACGAAAAGATCTGTGAGAATCAGATCCGCCGAAAGCCTAAGGGTTCCTGAGGAAGGTTCGTCCGCTCAGGGTAAGTCGGGACCTAAGGCGAGGCCGATAGGCGTAGTCGAAGGACAACAGGTCGAAATTCCTGTACCACCGTAATCCGCTATGAGCGATGGGGTGACGCAGTAGGGTAGTGACGCGGACTGATGGATGTCCGTCTAAGCAGTGAGGCTGGTGTGTAGGCAAATCCGCACATCGTTAAGGCTGGGCTGTGATGGGGAGCGAAAATTGTAGTAGCGAAGGTCATGATCTCAGACTGCCAAGAAAAGCCTCTAGCCAGGAGAAGGTGCCCGTACCGCAAACCGACACAGGTAGGCGAGAAGAGAATTCTAAGGCGCGCGGAAGAACTCTCGTTAAGGAACTCGGCAAAATGACCCCGTAACTTCGGGAGAAGGGGTGCCTCGGTAGGGTGAATAGCCCGAGGGGGCCGCAGTGAAAAGGCCCAAGCGACTGTTTAGCAAAAACACAGGTCTGTGCGAAGCCGCAAGGCGAAGTATACGGGCTGACGCCTGCCCGGTGCTGGAAGGTTAAGGGGAGTGGTAAGCCTTCGAGGCGAAGCTATGAACCGAAGCCCCAGTAAACGGCGGCCGTAACTATAACGGTCCTAAGGTAGCGAAATTCCTTGTCAGGTAAATTCTGACCCGCACGAATGGCGTAACGACTTGGGCGCTGTCTCAACGAGAGATCCGGTGAAATTTTAATACCTGTGAAGATGCAGGTTACCCGCGACAAGACGGAAAGACCCCATGGAGCTTTACTGCAGCTTGATATTGAATTTGGGTACGATCTGTACAGGATAGGTGGGAGCCGTAGAACTTTGAGCGCCAGCTTGAAGGGAGGCATCCTTGGGATACCACCCTGATCGTATCTAGGTTCTAACTTGGTACCGTAATCCGGTGCGAGGACAGTGTCAGGTGGGCAGTTTGACTGGGGCGGTCGCCTCCTAAAGAGTAACGGAGGCGCCCCAAGGTTCCCTCAGAATGGTTGGAAATCATTCGAAGAGTGCAAAGGCAGAAGGGAGCTTGACTGCGAGACCTACAAGTCGAGCAGGGACGAAAGTCGGGCTTAGTGATCCGGTGGTACCGCATGGAAGGGCCATCGCTCAACGGATAAAAGCTACCCTGGGGATAACAGGCTTATCTCCCCCAAGAGTCCACATCGACGGGGAGGTTTGGCACCTCGATGTCGGCTCATCGCATCCTGGGGCTGAAGTAGGTCCCAAGGGTTGGGCTGTTCGCCCATTAAAGCGGTACGCGAGCTGGGTTCAGAACGTCGTGAGACAGTTCGGTCCCTATCTGTCGTGGGCGTAGGAAATTTGAGAGGAGCTGTCCTTAGTACGAGAGGACCGGGATGGACGTACCGCTGGTGTACCAGTTGTTCCGCCAGGAGCACCGCTGGGTAGCTATGTACGGAAGGGATAAGCGCTGAAAGCATCTAAGCGTGAAGCCCCCCTCAAGATGAGATTTCCCAATTAGTAAGACCCCTTGAAGACGACGAGGTAGATAGGTTGGGGGTGGAAGTGCAGTAATGCATGGAGCTGACCAATACTAATCGGTCGAGGGCTTATCCTAAGATAAAACGCAAAAGAGTTTCGGATCCAGTTTTCAGGGTGTAACCTTGAACGTATGTACAAGTGACATACAACAAGCGCATGGCTATTCATTCACACGATAAGTGGTGAAGCGAATAACTGTACGGAAGAATTTGCACAGCAAATTCATGTTTGGTGGCGATAGCGGAGGGGTTCCACACGTACCCATCCCGAACACGACCGTTAAGCCCTCCAGCGCCGATGGTACTTGGACCGCAGGGTCCTGGGAGAGTAGGACGTCGCCAAGCACGATAAAAAGAGCACAGCCCGTTAAGGCTGTGCTCTTTTTCCTATAACCGATTTATTTATCATTCACCTGAAAGATCACCATTATGGATTCGGTCAAAAGTTTTATGGTATCTTGGTTGTCCTTTATATAGTGGTGCCTAGTCAGCATTTTTAACTGAGGACAGTATTAACTGGGGCAGTTAATCTATTTCAACCTGTTCTGTCTGAAGGACACTCAAGGCTTGAAGTTTACGGGTAATTTCTTTTTGCCACTTGGTATCTCCGACTTGTACGGCAAGATTGAGAAGGTCCAAATAATCATCAATATGCAGGGAGGTTTTACTAAAAGTTTCTTTCACTGTGGTCCTGCCTCCTTTAAAGTCTATGTGTATTTATCATTTAATAATGATAATCATTATCAAAAAACAATCTTATTCATATTATGCCTGTGTTCTAGATAAATTGCAAGTTATGATATGAATGAATTTTGAAGCACGCAAATGAGGGCTTGAAAAAACAAACCCTTCTCCTTAAGTTCACGCATTGTTCACGTCTTTTCTATGGAACATAATGAAAAGAACAAGCGGGCATTGAGTGTCCACCAATAAGGAGGGCAAATTGCGCAATGCTTCAACAAGAGGAGGAAAAAGACCATGAGCAGAACAAAAATGAAAGCGTTTGCTATTATGATGGCGAGCGCCTTGGCATTGACGCTGGCAGCTTGTAATAACGGACAAAGCGCAAGTCCGGGAAATTCAGGAGAACCGAGCAAAGGCACCGCAACGAAAGATGTTACGATTACCTTTCAGAACATCAATCCTGATCCGAGCACCCCTTCGTACAAAATGATTAAGCAAATTGTAGGTCAATACGAGCAGGATCATCCTCATGTCAAAATTGAATTGGATTCGCTAAATACAGATCAACAAAAGCTTAAGCTGAAAACACAGGCAGCGGCGAAGGAAGTGCCTGATATCACGATTGTAAACCCTGCTGCACAGATGAAGCCATTCGTAGATGCCGGGCTGCTAGCTCCATTAAACGATGTGGCTGATAAAGAGGGGTTAAAAGATACGTTCCAGAATGGACTTCTTAATTACTATAGCTTCGACGATAAGCTCTACGCTTTTCCGGACGGCAACAATATAGAAGTGGTGTTTTACAATAAGGAACTGTTCAAGCAGGCGGGAATCCAGAAGTTGCCGACCACCTTTGACGAGCTGATTACGACGGTCAAAACGCTGAAGGCGAAGGGAATTACTCCGATTGCCATTGGGGAAAAGGATTCATGGACGGGGTCCCTCCTTTTTATGAACATTTTGTTGCGTACGAATGAAGGACCGAATTTTCTCAATGATGTACTGGACGGCAAAAAGACGTTTAACGACCCGGCTTTTGTGGAAGCGGTGGATGCATTTCAGGAATTGGTGCAGGCAGGAGCTTTCCCGGATGGAGCTACGTCTATTGATTACAATGCAGGTGGTAATATTTTTAAAACAGGAAAAGCCGCGATGTATATCATGGGTACGTGGGAAACGGGGTCAATTGATGCTTCTTCGGTAGCGGGTAAGGTAGGAGCGTTTCAATTCCCTACGGTGAATGGCAAGGGTGATGTGAATGAGTATGTAATTGCGCCGGGCAGCGCATTTGCGGTATCTGCGAACAGTGAACATTTACAGGAGACGAAGGATTTTCTGCACTATTTTATTAAGGAGATGCCCAAAATTCAGTTTGATCTGAAAAATGCGATTGGCAGCGGTCAGAAAATGAAAGGTGATCTGAAGGAAGCGGGCTACTCCGAGTTAGCAATTAGTCTTAATGAGCTGTTCAAGAATGTAAAAGGGGGCGATCTCGCCTTTGATAATACGATGAATCCGGCTATTGCGCAGGCGCATCTGAGTAGCATTCAAAACCTGTTCGTACAAAAAGAAGACTCCGCACAAGTTGCTAAGGAACATCAAAACACTTTTGAAGCGAATAAATAAGTGAGGATTTTACAAAAATCCAGTAAGCGACTTCCGATGAACAGTATATAGATCGAAATGGCCTAGTTCATCTAGATATTGCACTTTGGAGTGACTGGAATGGAATTTTGCAAAATCCCGAAGTAGCAGGCACTAGGGAGGGGGCGGAATGCTTCTTCCCTGATTGGAAATCATGTAGGTTGTACATCCTCAGAAGATGTTCAGAATCAACATAAAGGAGATTAGAGCATGAATGTACTGAAGGTGCCAGCACGTACCATTGCCGTTTTCGTGCTACCCTGCCTGTTGTTGTATACCTGTATGGTATTTGTTCCAATTTTGGTGTCGGTATATTGCGGATTGCTGGATTGGAACGGAATCGCCAAGGCAAAGTTTGTGGGGCTGGCTAATTTTGAGCGGATTTTCACATCAGATTCAGTGTTCTGGCCGTCCGTGAAACGGACTATGATGTTCGCTGTGTTTTCCATGCTGGAAATTCCGTTCTGTCTGCTGCTGGCGATCTTGCTTAATCGCTATGTGCGTAAGGCCAATACGCTGGTAACGATGTATTTTCTGCCGGTTATTCTGTCGGTGGTCATTATCGGGCAGCTGTGGAAGACGATCTATAATCCAGCCTCGATGGGTGGAATGCTGAACGGTATTTTGCTGGCGACTGGGCTGGAAAGCTGGACACGCTCATGGCTGACGGAACCGCTGATCGCGATGTACGCCCTCTATTTTGTATCGTTATGGCAGTATTTTGGCTATCATTTGCTTATCCAGTTTACCGGGGTACAAAATATACCGAATGAGCTGTACGAAGCAGCCAAAATTGATGGAGCTGAAGGATTCAAAGCAGACCGCTATATTACGCTGCCGCTCATTGTACCTATTTTCAAGATATCAATTGTATTAGCATTTATCGGCTCCCTGCAATCGTTTGATTTGATTTGGGTGATGACGGGTGGAGGACCAGCCCATGCGACGGATACAGTATCTACGTATATGTACAATATGTCCTTTTTATCGATGAAATACGGATATGGCAGCGCATTGGCTTCAATTCTCGTAGTGATTTGCTTGTCATTTACAATTGTGATAAATTTTGTTTTCAAACGAATCGAAAATAAGGTAAGCTAAAGGAGATGGAACTGTTGAATGTCTTGAAGAAAACGGGAGTCTTTTCCTTATTGGCAATCTTAATGGTCACGCAGCTGTATCCACTCTTTTGGCTTCTGACCTATTCGTTGAAGACAAATGAAGAGATATTGAGCTCAAGCTTCTTTGCACTCCCTCAAGTGCCTCAGTGGCACAACTATCAGGAAGCCTATGAATCAGGGAGCTACTTGCGTTATTTAGGAAACAGTGTGCTGGTAACCGGGGTTACGATGATTTTCGTCATTTTATTAAGCTCGATGACTGCTTATGCGATTACACGTTTTCGTTGGCGCTTCGGGGCTGTTGTGCTGACCATGTTTCTGATCGGGATGATGATCCCGATGCAAGCTACACTACTGCCGCTGATGGTGATGTTTAAAAATGTCCATATTCTGAATACGTATTTCTCATTGATTTTACCCTACATTGCTTTTCAGACACCGATTGCGGTCTTCATCCTATCCGGCTTTATGCGGTCCATTCCCCACGAAATTGAAGAGTCCGCTTACATTGACGGAGCGAGCATTTATCGTATTTTCCGCAGTGTAATCTTACCCATCTCGATTCCGCCTACCATGACGGTATGTATTTTAACTTTCATTAATATCTGGAATGAATACATTATGGCTGCCACCTTTATCTCGTCCGAGAAGCTCAAAACTCTCCCTTTCGGCGTATATACGTTCGTCAGCCAGTATTCTGTGAACTACGGTAATATTGGCGCTTTTCTAGTCATGGGTGCCTTACCGGTCATTATTATTTATTTTGTTCTGTCCGAAAATATCACCAAGGGCATGGTTGCGGGAGCGGTTAAAGGATAGGCGGCCGATGCGAAAGGAGCGCAGAGAGGTATGATGCGCCGTTTTCAATCCATTCAATACCGCTTGTTTGTTCTGTTCCTATTAAGCATGTCGGGCATTGTGCTGGCGGTCAGTCTATTATTTTACAACCGTACTACGGTGCAGTTCCATGATAAGGTCAGCGAGCTGGCGCGTAAAAATGTATCCCAGACGGCAGGACTGTTCGAATTGCTGCTCGGCAGCTATAATAGTCTCTCCAAATCAATCAGCAACAATATGGATTTGGTTCGTCTGTTGACGACGGATAGTAGTGATTTACCTGCTGTCAATTACATCAACGAACGTACGATTACGAATATTCTGGGGGCTATCTATTATTCGCGTGAAGATCTGATTGGCATCCATGTCATCACAGACACAGGCAAGGTATATAACTATGGCAATTATATGAATGTCATTGATACTCATTACGAACAGACGGAATGGTATAAGGAAATTCGAAAGTCGGCGGGAAAAATTGCATGGCTGGGCGTGTATCCTCACTCTGTCATTGATCAGGTGGAAACCAGACCCGTGTTTGCGTTTGGACGGCAGCTCTATGATTTGGATGAGCACAAGCCGATTGGTATTGTCCTGTTTGAGGCTGAGCCGGGTTCTGTTTTGTCGGCTCTCCACAATTTGCGGTTAGGTACCAATAGTCAGGTATATCTGCTGGGTCATGAAAATCGAATTGTGTCGGCCACTTCCCCTGATCCGCCACCGGATTTGCGAAATCTAGAGCAGCAGGTGCCAGAGGGGGAAGTTATTGTAAATCGAAGTAATGAGAATGTTGTAATCGCTTCCAAGTTGCCGTTTGCCGACTGGTCTGTGATTAGTGTGACACCTAGTGAGGATCTGAACGTGGAGCTGGTGCAAAATCAAAGGTACCTATTTATCGTGGCACCTATACTTATTATTGTGTCGGCGTTAATTGCGTCCATCGTCTCCAGAAGCATTTCCCTTCCGCTCAAGCGAGTCATTCGGGAGATGAAGCGAGTAGAGACAGGGAATTTCCGCCATACGGTAAACACCAAATCCTATGAAGAAATCAATCAGTTAGCTACTTCCTTTAACCATATGGTAAGACGAATTGCAGAGCTAATCGAGCTGGTTCGTATATCATCGGTCAGTGAAAAAAATGCGGAGCTACACGCGCTACAGACGCAGGTCAATCCACATTTTCTGTATAATACGCTGGATATGATCTATTGGATGCTGGACGAAGAGGGACAGGATCAGCTCGGAGAGGTGATTCTCTCCTTATCCCATATGTTCCGTTACAGTAGCCATTGGGAAGAGGGGGCTGATGTAAGCCTTCGTGAAGAAGTGGAGCAGGTTGGCCACTATCTCACCATTATTCAAGCTCGGCTGGAGGGCAGGGTATCTGTAGACATTAGCATTAATGAACGATGGATGGATATCCGCTTGCCAAAAATGACCTTACAGCCCTTGATTGAAAATGCGGTGAAGCACGGACTGGAGCCTCTTCATGCGAATACAGGTGGCAAGCTGCTCGTCAGAGCGGAGGAATATGAGGGTGTATTGAGCCTGCACATCATCGACAACGGTGCAGGGATGGAGTACGAACGATGGGAGGTGGTCCAGGTCGCTTTGGCAGAACCCGGCAAACAGGCGGGCAGCGGGCAGGCGGGAGGCATCGGCCTGCAAAACCTAAATTTACGGCTACGGCACATGTTCGGAGAAGAATACGGCCTACGGATCTCTAGCGCACCTGGGGCCGGAACAACAGCCACTGTAAGTGTGCCTCTGCCACAGAAGGAGGAGAAACATGAATATTCTGATAGCTGACGATGAAAGTATGATACGGCAGGGGATTCGGCGTACCATTGGCCAAGCTCTACCCACCTGCGGCATTCATCTCGCTGCTTCCACCGAGGAAGCAGCAGGCATTCTGGCGGAGCATCCTGTAGATATTGTATTAACTGATATCCTGATGCCTGGCATGGATGGTCTGGAATTCATGCGTATTTCTAAGCGAAAGCATCCTCATCTGCAGTGGGTTGTCATTTCGGCCCATTCCGACTTCCATTATGCACAAAGAGCAGTAAAGCTGGGTGCCAAAGACTACCTGTTAAAGCCGATTGGTAAAAGAAAGCTGCTGGAATGCATTGAAATGTTGGCAGCCGAGGCACTTGTGGCCTCGCAGCAGGCGAACGAGGGTAGGCTTCTCAAATCCAATATGGTTTATTTGCGTGAAGCCGTTTTCCAACGCTATGCCCTTGGACTGGATACAGGTAAGCTGGATATACAGCCTTTTGTCGAAAATTATCCGGAATTCCATCTCTTCATGGTTCGTATGGACCCTGATCACAAGCAGACACATCTGGAGCATTTTATGATTGAAAATGTACTGTCCGAACTCGTTGAGGCAGGGGGCAGCGGCTTTGTCGTTAGTCTAGACCGCCATAGTCTGCTGGGCATTGCAAGGCTAAGGAGTGAGGCAGAGGCCGCACGGCTAGAGACGTTGCTCGAATCCCATTTGAAGCGTTATGTGAAGGTGCCCCTACAAATTACACGTTCGGGTGTTCATCACAATTTTGCTTCCATACCTGAAGAGGTGGCGCGGCTAAGACGTACGCCAGAGGAGATTGCAGCCGCAGCAACGGATACAGGAGAATGTCTCCGCAAAGGCATGCATACGGTAGATGTGGCGTTGCAATACATTCGGGCTCACTTTACAGAGGAGCTGTCACTTGAAAAAGTGGCCTCAATTGTATTTTTAAATCCGGTGTATTTTAGCCAGTTATTTAAGCAAAAGACGGGACAAGGCTATAAGGATTACGTCATTTCCTTGCGTATGGAGGAGGCGAAGCGGTTGCTCAGTGATCCTCATTTGCGGCTGGCTGATATTTCAGAGCGGATCGGCTATCAGGATATGCGGCATTTTACACAGGTATTCCGGCGCAAATGTGGAATGACTCCAACCGAGTATCGACATCAGGGAGTCAAGTAAGGCGATATCAACGACCGAATGAAGGAAGTTTATCCAGCATCAGACTGTTTCAGGAGTAGAGCGGTAGAGCATCTACTCGGGAACAGTCTTTTTTGTGTTTTCAGCTTGTAGCAGTTCAACCAATTTGCGAGCTGCATTGGATAAATAACGATCCTTGCGCCATACGACGGCAGGCCGTGTGAAGGGGAACGGCTCCTTAATGGAGAGTGTGCGAAATCTGTCCCCGTATTCTTGTCCCAAGCCAGCGTCTGGAATGATGGTAATTCCCATGCCTGTGGAAACGAGCGAGAGAATGGTCGATATTTCAGGACAGTCCAATACGACGCGCGGAACAAGATGGTGTTCCTGAAATTTGCGTATGACGGTTTCGTATAGTCCGTGTCCCTCTGTTCGGCGTCCCAGCAAGAGGTCATAGTTGGCAGCTTCTTGTAACGTAATTTCCCCACTGGGATGACGATCTGCCCATTCAGACGGAAGTACGGCAACAAAGGAAACGCCCTCCAACTCAATTGAATGGTACGATTTGTCATCTACCGGAAGCAGCAACAGGGCCAGATCCACTTTATTTTGGTGCAGCAGCTCTTCCAGATGATGTGTGTCTCCGTGTCCTATTTTAATGTATACCTCTGGATAATCCTGATGAAAGCGGCTGAGTTGTTCAGTAATCAGAGACATACAGGCGGATGACGTGCCTATAGCAAGTGTGCCGGTTACTTTGTTTTCAAACTCCCCAATTTCTCTACAGGTGTCCTCCATTTCAGCCAATAATCGTTTGGCGCGTGTATACAGTGTATACCCGGCCTCGGTAACTTCCCACTTCTTTCCTTCACGGTAAATCAGCTTTACGCCAAGCTCGTCCTCCATATTTTTGAGTTGTTGACTCAGTGGAGGCTGGGCCATGTTGAGCGTTCTGGCAGCCTTGGTGATTTGCCCATCCTCCACGATGACACAAAAGTAATGCAGATGCTTCATATCCATTGGGATTCCTCCTTATTTCTAAACAACGCTTCAATTAGGATACTTTTAAAGTATGTATTACATATATTATATATATTTTTCGTGTGCAGGGAATAGGCGTATAATTTTTGACAGTAATGCATGGGTGAACATAAAACGATGGAGTGGAAGGAGGGGACATATGAAAAAAATGATTGTAGGAATATCGGGAGCGACAGGGTCGATCTTTGGTATCCGTATATTGCAACAATTACGAGAGGCTGGAGTTCAAAGCCATCTGGTACTATCCCCGTGGGCTATTGCGAACATTCCCTATGAGACAGGCTATACGGTGAAGGAAGTGGAGGCAATGGCGGATGCAGTCTACTCGTATAAGGATCAGGCTGCGCGTATTTCCAGCGGCTCCTTTCGGGTAGACGGTATGGTCGTCGCTCCTTGCAGCATGAAGACTCTTGCCTCTATTCGTATCGGTATGGCGGACAACCTGCTCACCCGATCAGCGGATGTGATGCTGAAGGAGCGAAAGAAGCTACTGCTCATGACCAGGGAAACACCATTAAGCAGTATCCATCTGGAAAATATGCTGGAGCTGTCACGTATGGGCGTGACGATCCTGCCGCCGATGCCTGCCTTTTATAATCATCCTGCAAGTATCGAGGAATTGGTAGATCATATTGTTTTTCGCGTATTAGATCAGTTCGGTATCGTCACAACCGCAGCCAAACGATGGGATGGAATGAAGCAAACTGACTCCAGACTGCACCAGAATTGAGAAATCGAAAGACGAAGGAGAATGAATGATGGCTTATAAAGACTTTCGCGATTTTCTAAACACCTTGGAAAAGGAGGGACAACTACTCACGATCAGCGACGAGGTAAAGCCGGAGCCAGACCTGGCGGCAGCTAACAAAGCATTAAGCAATCTTGGAGATAAGACACCTGCTCTCTTTTTCAATAATATCTATGGATATACGGATGCTCGTATTGCAATGAATGTGATGGGCTCCTGGCCCAATCATGCCCTTATGATGGGAATGCCAAAAAATACGCCGCTGAAGGAGCAGTTTTTTGAATTCGCCAGACGCTATGAACAATTTCCGGTGCCCGTGAAGCGGGAAGAAACCGCTCCTTTTCATGAAGTCGAGATTACAGAGGATATTAATTTGTTTGATATTTTGCCGTTGTTTCGTTTGAACCAGGGGGACGGAGGATTTTATCTGGACAAAGCGATTTTAGTTTCACGCGATCTGGATGACCCGGACACCTACGGTAAGCAAAATGTCGGCTTGTACCGGATGCAGGTGAAAGGCAAGAACCGTTTGGGCATCCAGCCTGTACCACAGCATGATATTGCGATCCATATCCGTCAGGCTGAGGAACGCGGCGAAAATCTGAAGGTGGCTATTGCCCTCGGATGTGAGCCTGTGATTACAACGGCTGCTTCTACACCGCTGCTGTACGATCAATCCGAATATGAGATGGCTGGGGCCATTCAGGGTGAGCCTTATCGTGTGGTCAAAGCGAAGGACGCAGATCTGGATCTGCCTTGGGGAGCCGAGGTCATTTTGGAGGGCGAAGTGTTGGCAGGTGAACGTGAGTATGAAGGTCCATTCGGTGAATTCACAGGTCACTATTCCGGCGGTCGCGCGATGCCAGTCATCCAGATTAATCGTGTATATCACCGCAAACAGCCTATCTTTGAGCATCTGTACATCGGGATGCCTTGGACGGAAACGGATTATATGATCGGTGTGAATACAAGTGTACCGTTGTTTCAGCAGCTTAAGGATGCTTTTCCTAATGAAATCGTAGCCGTTAATGCTATGTATACGCATGGGCTGGTCGCTATTATTTCCACGAAAACCCGGTATGGCGGCTTTGCGAAGGCTGTGGGAATGCGTGCGTTAACGACTCCGCATGGATTGGGGTATTGCAAGCTGGTGATTGTGGTGGACGAGGGGGTCGATCCGTTCAATCTGCCGCAAGTCATGTGGGCTTTATCCACCAAGCTTCATCCAAAGCATGATGCTGTCATTGTTCCTGGCTTGTCTATTTTACCGCTTGACCCCGGCTCTGATCCGGCAGGCATGACGCACAAAATGATACTGGATGCGACGACACCTGTAGCACCGGATATTAGAGGCCATTACTCGCAGCCGCTCGATTCCCCGCTGGGTGTAGCGGAATGGGAGAAAAAGTTGAGCCAAATGCTTCGCTAAATATTTTTAAAAACAAAGAAAGATTAAAGGAGTGCTGACAGATGCATATTTGTCCCCGTTGTGAGTCCAATCGTTCAGAAGTTGTTTCCCATTCGCCGGTTAAAGATGCCTGGGAGGTTTTGTTGTGCCCTGTATGCCTGTTCACATGGCGAACCTCAGAACCGGATAGCATTACGGATCCAGCAAAGTATAAATCGGCGTTCAAGGTAAACCCCAAAGATATTCCGAATGCTGCTCATGTTCCTCCTATTCCAGAGCGGTTATAGGGTCGTTCGTAAGTAACCGTAAATTATGGTACTTTGAAGTTATAGGCCAAAAGTAAAGGGGATTATACTTCATGCAGACACCAAGGATCGGTAAGGAACTGTTCACGCTACTGGACGGCAAGGCATTGGAGAACAAGCAGCATGAAGCCATGATGCTGCTGACGGTCACGGAAGATCAGTGGCCGCACATAGCGATGATTAGTGTGGGCGAAGTTGTAGCGCTGGACGAGGGGAATTTGCGTCTGGCCCTATGGCCGGGTACAACCACGACGGGCAACATGATCCGCACTGGGAAGGCGACGCTTGCGGTGTTTACCGGGGGGAAGGCGCATTATGTGCGGTTGTCACTGGAACATCTGCCTGCTTTGCCCGGAGCCAAGCATGTACGTGAGCGATTTGCGGCTCATGTTTTTGCAGCCAGAGAGGATTCGGCCCAATATGCGGATATTTTGACAGGTGTCACGGTTCGTCTCAAGGAACCGGAATCGGTGATTCATCGCTGGAAGGAAACGGTGGCTGAGCTGTTAATGTAAAGCCATCTGATTATGATAAATAATCTATGTATTTACCAAGTTTACCGTTAAAATAAATGCGAGGGAATAAGCGCTTACAAGAAATCACGCTGAACTTGTTGGAACAAGAATTAGAGCGCGAGGGGAAGCTTGTTTCTTTTGAAGGAAAAATAGGAGGGATGAATATGTCTCGTTTTGACAAGGTAGATCAGCTATTGCAACAATTTATAGTAAATGGGCCGGCAGGTTGCGGTTGTGCCATTGCCCAGAATGGTGAAGTGTTGTATGAAGGGTATCATGGATATGCTGATCTGGAAGCCGGAAAGCCAATCACTGAGGATACAGTGTATCGCTTGTTTTCCATGACAAAGGTTGTTGTCTGTGCGGCTGCACTTATGCTGTACGAACGTGGGCAATTTTTGTTGAATGAACCCTTGTATGAATATTTTCCCGAATATCGTAATGCGCATGTATTCAAAACCGCTCCTAACGGATACACCTACGTGGATAAGGCAGAGAATCCCATTTTAATTAAGCATATATTCAATATGAGTATGGGTCTTCCTTACGCTTCCGAGTCTTCAGAAACAGGAAAAGCTATGCAGAAGGCCATTGCAGGATTAAAGGAAAAGCAGGGGAAATATGACCTACGCACAGAAATTGAAGCGCTTTCTGAAGTTCCACTTGCGTTTGAGCCCGGAACACGCTGGTTATACGGATATGGACATGATTTTGTTGCAGGTCTTATTGAAGTGATTTCAGGTAAATCAGTAGGACAATTTTTAAAGGATGAAATCTTTGATCCACTTGGAATGAACAATACAGGTTACCGTTATCGTGGAGATATTGAATCGCGGATGGCCTCCATGTATCAACGGACAGACGCCGGAAAACTTGAAAAAATGGAGGGTTTCCTGGATGAATATCATCAGCCAGATGCTATATATGAAGGCGGAGGCGCAGGTTTATATTCGACAGTCAAAGATTACCTCACATTTTCACAAATGATGTCAAATGGCGGCACGGTAAACGGTGTGAACTTATTGGGGAGAAAAACCATTGATTTAATGCGCACCAATCATCTGAATACAGCTCAACTATCGGATTTCACCAATTCATACCATACAGGTTATGGCTATGGACTTGGTGTGCGCACGTTAATGGATAAAGCGGCTGGGCATGCAAACAGCTCGATTGGAGAATTTGGCTGGACGGGAATGGCAGGCACCTGGGTTTCTATAGATCCGAGCGAACAATTCTCCGTCGTATATATGCATCAGCTCGATCCCAATATGGAAGAGTACCATCATTTGAGAGTTCGCGCGGCAGCTTATAGCTGTTTATAAATGCGGGATTGTGGATCTGTTGTGAAAACTCTTCACTATGGCTCTGAAGATACACAAATTGTAATGTCTAAATCTTTATCAGAAATGATCTAGTTAATAAGGACCAAATTTCCCTTGAAGCCTAAACTATTCTTTTCCATATGACGACATAAAACGTAGGTATAAGGATTTTGCGAAATCCTTAATTTAAGTTTTGAAATGGGAGGGAATTAGATTTTGAAGAATAGATGGTCCGGTTTTCTGGCGTTGGTCATCCTGATTTCAAGTTTTACATCATATGCAGGGTTTGCATCTGCAGCAGAAGCAGTGCTTTCCAAGATTGTCCTTTCGTCTAACGAGGTAACTTTGCAACAGGGGGATACAGCTGCATTGACGGCTACGGCTGTTTTTAGTGATGGGACAACCTCAAATGTAACCGTAAGCACGGATTGGAAAAGTGATAACACAGCTATTGCTACTGTGTATAATGGTACAGTTTCGGCCAAGGCTGAAGGGGAAGCCACCGTGGTTGCGACCTATAAAGATAAGATACAATCGGTTCAGGTACATGTAACGAAAAAGGTTAAGGCGCTGACATCTAGTGTACAAAGCCTGAACTTGCGTTCAAGCGGTACAGGACAGGTTGATTTGACAGCGACATACAGTGATAATACAACAGCTCAGGTTTCGGGTGATGCTACTTGGACCTCGGATAATCAAAAGATTGCAACTGTAGTTAACGGTTTGGTTACCGCTCAGGGAGCAGGTACAGCCAATATTAAGGCCGTATATGGTCAGCAGACCGTAACCATTGCTGTACAGGTAGAGCAAGTTAAACGTCTTGATGTCAGTTCATCAGAGGTTTCTCTTTTGCTGAAGGATACTGAGAAGGTTAAACTTTCAGCGACGTTCCCGGATGGATCGGTACAGGACGTGACAGAGTCCGCTGAGTGGAGCTCCAGCAATGCAGCTGTGGCGGATGTACTGAAAGGCACCATTACCGGTTACAGCGCAGGAAAGGCGACAATTACAGGTAAATATGGTACGATGTCCGCTACGATTTCGGTGGATGTCGATCAAACGAATAAGCTGAAAGCCAGCGAATCCAATATTTTCCTCCGTCTGGATGAATCTAAAAAAATACAGGTTTCTGCTGTTTACCCGGATGGAACAGTAACGGATATCACGGATAAAGCTACTTGGGCATCAAGCGATGAAAAAATTGCAACGGTGAATAAAGGAACGATTATGGCCATCGGTGCGGGTTCGGCAACGGTGACCGCTAAGTATGGAGATAAGACCGTTTCGATCAAGACAGATGTCGAAACCTCTAGATTTCTGGATTTGAGCGAGGACAAGCTGAGCTTGAATGCCAAGGAATCCAAAAAGCTCAAGCTGACCGCAACGTACGTAACAGGTACGGAAGAAGATATCACAAGTAAGGCAGAGTGGAAGTCCAGCAATGAAGATATCGCTTTTGTCAGCGCGGGGGAAGTCACAGGTTATAAAACAGGTGAGGCTACCATCACCGCTTCTTATGGCGGCAAAACAGCTACAGCTACGGTATCCGTAAATGTACCCGGGGATCTGTCTCTGTCCTCCAAAACGGCAACAATTGATATTAATGAGGACTATACTGCAACTTTGACGGCTACTTATGCGGATGGGCGTAAGGAAGATGTAACACAGGATGCAGAATGGGCTTCAAGCGCGGAAGATATTGCCTCTGTGTCCAAAGGAACGATTACGGGTAAATCTGCTGGTAAAGCGGTTATTACAGCGACCTATAATGGCAAAAAACTAACAATTAACGTACAAGTGGGCCTTGTAGACCGTCTGGAAACAGACTCGCGTGTAATTGCGCTTGGTGCTCAGGAAACGAAGCAGCTGAAAGTAACAGGAGTTAAGAGTGGTGGTACAAAAACAGATGTAACCAAGGATGCCACCTGGACAACTAGCAATGTAAAAGTGGTTGAAGTTAGCGAAGGTTTGATCAAAGCGAATGGTAGTGGTAAGGCAACTGTGACTGCTTCATATGGCAAGCAAAACATTACGTTTACGGTAGAAGTGGACGTAGCGCAAAAGATTGAAGCGGATGCAATCGCGCTATCGCTCAAATCTGGAGATCAAAAAACCATCGCGATTGTGGTTAAATCGAGCGATGGTAAAGAAAAGGATGTTACAACCCAAGCTGAATGGAAAACGTCCAATTATAAGGTAGCCACTGTTAAAAAGGGTCAGGTTACCGCGGTCAGCTACGGTAAAGCTAACATTCAGGCGAAGTTCGGCGGGAAGATAATCAGCGTACCTGTAGATGTTGATACGCTTAAATATTTGCAAACAGACGAAGTCGCCTTGAATTTGAAGGCAGGACAGCTGGCTAAGGTTACGGCTACAGCCACGTATAAGGATGAGTCGGAGAAGGATGTTTCCAAACCGGCTGTCTGGTCCTCGTCCAGAATTATTGTGGCGACCGTCAAAGACGGTAACATTAAGGCACAGGGCAAGGGCAAAGCAGTAATTACTGTGAAATATGCAGGTAAAATGACGAAGATACAGGTAACCGTTCAGTAATCTGTAACCCGACTAAAAAGAAAAAGAGCAAGCATACGTCCAGCGACGATATGCTTGCTCTTTTCTTTATAAGGGCGAATTCTCTTTCCCTAGGACAATGTAGGGGAGAGGTAGTCGCCTTGTTTTATAGAGGAAAAGTAATTGGTTTAAAGCTTAGAAATTACGACTTATTCTTCTTGATTGATGCGTTGCGTGTAAGTGATTCGGTCAAACGCTTGCCAGTCGGCGTCTGAGCCAAGCCGCCCTTGGCGGTCTCGCGGTGCTTCGACGGCATCGCGCTGCCGACTTCAAGCATCACGTCAATGACTTCGTCAGACGGAATAGCGCTGCGCACACCCGCCAAAGCCATGTCCGCTGCGGCAAGCGCAGTCACGGCTCCCAGCCCGTTGCGCACGATGCACGGAATCTCCACGAGTCCGGCGACGGGGTCGCAAATCAGGCCGAGCGTGTTCTTAAGAGCGAGGCCCACGGCGTGAACAGCCTGTTCAGGCGTACCACCGCGCAGCTCGACCATAGCGCCAGCGGCCATCCCGATAGCTGAGCCAATCTCAGCCTGACAGCCTCCCTCCGCGCCAGAAATGAAGGAGTTGTTGGCGATCACGCAGCCAATGGCTCCAGCGGCGAATAGGCCGTTCACCATATGCTCATCATCCCAGCCGAACCGTTCCTGCGCACTGATGAACACACCAGGGATAACCCCACATGAGCCTGCGGTAGGAGTGGCGACAATGCGACCCATAGATGCATTAACCTCCGACACGGAGAGGGCATAAGCCATGGCGAGCGCGGAGGCATCACCGGAGCAGGTCTCCCCTGACCGCAGATACTCGGCCAGGCGCTTGCCGTCGCCGCCCGTCAATCCACTGCGGGATACGGTGTCTTGTGTCTGACCGCGATGAACGGCTTCCTTCATGATTTCATAATAATCAGACATTTGGCGAAAGATTTCTTCCTCCGTTGTATTCGTTTCTTGTACCTGCTCTTGAATCATCAAGCGGCCAATCGTGGTGGATTCTTCAGCGCATAAAGCGCTGATCTCATGCAGATGGCTAAACCGCATCGGATTCAGCTCCTTTTTTCAAATTAATCATCTTAATTTCATACATATGAGGTAAAGAACGCAGTTCCGCAATCAGTTCAGCTGGAGCAGAACTGTCCGTTTCAATGGCGGTGAGTGCTTCACCATCCCGGCCTTTGCGATCTACGTGCATATAGGCAATGTTAATGTGGGCCGCGCCCAGCGCTGAAGTTATTGCGCCCAATGTACCGGGCTTATCCGAGTGGAGAAGCACCAGCGTAGGCAGCTCCCCGGTCAGATTGACCCGGAATTCGTTGAGTTGCTGGACATGGATGCTGCCGCCGCCGATGGAGGAGCCCAGCAGTGTGCGCTGATCCTCGCCCTTCCACAACTCGAAACGGACGGTGTTCGGATGAGGAGCGGGGAGTCCACTGACGGCGAATTCCACGGTCATCCCGGCTTGCTCGGCCCATTGCTCGGCATCTGGAATCCGGTGATCGTCCGTATCGTAATTAAGCAGTCCTGCGATGAGCGCCAGATCCGTACCGTGTCCTTTATACGTATCGGCAAAGGAGCCGTACAGTGTCATACGGGCACGGTCAGGCTGCGCCCCGAGCCAGTGCCGGGCAACGCGTGCGAGTCGCACCGCGCCTGCGGTGTGTGAACTGGAAGGTCCGGTCATGGCCGGGCCGATAATAGAAAATACATCTTTGAAACGCATGGTGTGGCCCCCTGTATGTTCTAATACCATACTATATGGTATTTCCGCGTCTTTGCGCGGTTATGACGGTTCCTAATGCTGACGCACAATGTGAGCACAAAAAAGGACAGGATAAGGAAGTTTCCCTTATCTCTGTCCTCGTTACCTGAGAGTTTCGTGCGGTGTTCTTACCGCCTTACCCCTTGGGTGGCTTGCGCTCTCTCCAGAGTTGCGTCAGATGACGATACATGGACCTGAGAGATTATCCGCCAGCCGGGTGCTGGCGTCTTGCTCCTTCGGTGCCGCCAGAGTGTAAGCCCCCTGGACAGACTCTCCCGTCATCTTCATTCGCGTATACCGTTCTACATGTCTTTCTTAGCGTAATGTATGACGTGCTCGGTGTCAATCACAGGGTTTAATTTTTACATAAACAGGTGCATTTCCAATAAAAAAGATTAAAGTTTACATAATTATGGATGAAATCAGGAAGGAATTAGAAGATTGGCGGCTAATCTGATAGAGGACAAGTACATTTATGGAAATCATAGGAGGGATATTGACGTATGGTAAAAGGCTTGCGGTTCACAGGTTCACGCTTAAAAGGGATGCTGCATCTAGCAGCGATCGCATCACTGCTGATCGGGATCTTCGTTCCGTTCGGTCAGGTCAAGGCAGAGGGAGCATTGACAGTAGCCGAAGCACTTCAGGGCCAAAGCAGTGGAGGTACGGTGACGGTAGAAGGTTATATCGTCGGACATGCTACCGGATCGAAAACGGCTAACTTCTCTTCTCCGTTTGCGAATGATTTTAACGTACTGATTGCTGACCAGGCTAATGAACGTAGCACTTCTAATCTATTGGATGTACAGCTGACATCCGCGTACAGAGGGCAATTTGGGCTGTCAGGCCATCCTGAGCTGATCGGCAGCAAAATTCGTGTGACGGGTACACTTGGCGCCTACAATAATTTTGGTGGAGTGAAAAGCCCAAGCGCTGTTGAACTGGTGAGCGGAAGCGAGCCGGGGGAACCAGGTGAACCAGGCGAACCTGAACCTGGCAACCCGGGTCAACCCGGTACTACATTGCCGGATGGAAAAGGCAAAAAGGTGCTGTTCGATAATACGCACGCACAGACCGCTGGTGCAGCAGATTGGGTCATTGAAGGCGCCTTCTCCGACTTTGCCAATGGACTGCGTAATGTAGGCTTTACGGTAGACCCATTAAATCGTCCCATTCCTTTTACTTATGGAGAGCAGGCCATAACCTATGACAAGCTGCGCCAATATGATGTGTTCATTATTGGTGAAGCGAATGTTGCCTTTAAGGCATCCGAGCAGGCTGCCCTGCTGCAATACGTGAATAACGGAGGGAGCGTCTTCTTCATCTCCGATCATTATAATGCGGACCGTAACAAAAACCGTTGGGATTCCTCCGAGGTTATGAATGGCTACCGTCGTGGAGCCTATACTAATCCGGCCAAAGGCATGACTGCAGAAGAGGCTGCATCACCGGCAATGCAAGGATTAACAAGCTCCGATTGGCTGGCGGCCAACTTTGGCGTTCGTTTCCGTTACAATGCGCTCGGTGATGTGAATGCTACCGACATTGTAGCCGCAGATCAATCTTTCGGTATTACCAAGGGTGTGCGCTCGATTGCCATGCATGCAGGATCTACGCTGGCTATTATTGATCCTACCAAGGCTAAAGGCATTGCTTATATCCCTTCAGGCACGAAAAAATGGGGGAATGCGGTAGATCAGGGGGTTTATAACGGCGGGGGCCGTGCGGAAGGACCTTATGCCGCTATCTCCAAGGTAGGCCAAGGCAAGGCGGCATTCATCGGTGATTCTTCCCCTGTAGAAGATGCTACACCGAAATATGTGCGTGAGGAAAACGGACAGTCGAAGAAGACATATGATGGCTTCAAAGAAGTGGATGATTCAACCTTCCTGGTGCAAACGGTTCAATGGCTTGCATGGAAGCAGGACTACACGAAATTGTCCGATGTGGCAGGTTTGACTCTGGATCAACCAACGAAGCTTCTGCCATTCGAAGAGCCTGCGGCGTCCACGGAACCACAGCCTGAGCCTTGGTCTGCTCCGGCAGCAGGCTACAAATGGTACGATCCTAGAACATTCAAGTCTGGCTCCTATGGAGCGGCTTCGTAAATTATATTGTCAGGAGCTCAATGTGAGCTTGGGTTAGTTAGTCGTTTGATCCCTGCTGAGGGATCAGGCGACTTTTTTTGTGATGAAAATTAACCTGTGGTTGGTTATTTCATTACATTTTGTGCCAGAAAGGCCGCACTATTGCTGGATCATTGATTTTTTAAATGATGTTGATAGCATAATCTTAATTGATATATCCATATACTGGTGATAGGATGTATTCAAATTATTCCGACAAAAACGGTATGTAATGTTCATGAGAGGTTTTAAACATCAAACATGGTGAGAATAAGCGGGACAAGACCATGGAGAATGGAGGAAGCGCGCATTGAATACCGAACCTGTGTTGGAAATTAAAGGATTATCCGTATCTTTTCGCATCCAGGATCAATATCACCCCGCAGTCGACCATCTGGATCTGACGGTCAACCCCAATGAAGTGCTGGCTGTAGTCGGAGAATCCGGCTGTGGCAAAAGCGCGTTAGCGCTTTCGATCCCGCAACTGCATGACATGGAACGCACGCGTGTAGAGGGGGAGGTCTTTTTTAAAGGAACGGACTTGAACCGTCTTTCCTCAGGGCAAATGAATAAAATCCGCGGAGCGGGAATTGGCATGATCTTTCAGGACCCGTTGACAGCACTCAACCCGTTGATGAGCATTGGCAAGCAGATTGAGGAAAATCTCGATTATCATACGTCACTATCTACGAAGCAAAAAAGGGAACGTGTGCTGGAGCTGCTGGAAAGTGTAGATATACCGAATCCAGTGCGTGTGTATGATCAGTATCCGCATGAACTGTCAGGAGGGATGCGGCAGCGTGTGATGATCGCGATTGCCATAGCTTGCCGACCTTCTCTTATTATTGCAGATGAGCCGACGACTGCGCTCGATGTAACGATCCAATCGCAAATTCTCGACTTGCTCAAACAGCTTCAACAGGAGACTGGGAGCGGTATTATCCTGATTACGCACGATCTTGGTGTTGTGGCAGAAGTAGCCGACCGCGTGGTGGTCATGTATGCCGGAGAAATCGTGGAGAGCGCTGATGTTTTTGAATTATTCAGGCATCCACAGCATCCGTATACGCGTTCTTTGCTTGCTTCCATGCCGGGATCGCATACCAAGGGGGAATCACTGCATGTCATCGGCGGCATTGTTCCCTCATTACAAGATATCCCCCGCAATAGCTGCCGCTTTGCTCCACGTATTCCCTGGATTCAGCAGAGGGTGCATGAAGACCATCCCCAATTAAATGAAATTTCCCCTGGACATTGGGTCCGTTGTACATGTTATCAGCATTTTCATTTTGAAGACGAGGCAAAGGGGGAGGCTGCTCATGGCACTACTGGAGTTAAATGATTTGAGGGTGCACTATCCGGTGCGCGGTGGTTTCTTCCAGCGTGTTATCGATCAGGTGAAAGCAGTGGATGGCGTGTCGATCAGCATTGAGGCAGGCCAGACCTACGGGCTGGTGGGGGAGTCTGGCTGTGGGAAAACGACGACAGGCAGGACGATCATCGGTCTAAATAAGCTGACGAGCGGACGGATTTTGTTTAAAGGAAAGGACCTTGCAGCTCTAAGTAGTAACAATCGTCATCCATTGCGTAGAGATATTCAGATGATTTTTCAGGACCCATACTCTTCGCTTAACCCGCGTAAGCGCGTATTGGATGTCATTGCTGAACCGCTGCGAAATTTTGAAAGGCTGAGTAGTGAGGAAGAACGGAGAAAAGTACAGACGTTGCTGGAAAAGGTCGGCTTGAACGCCGATGCAGCCTATAAATATCCGCATGAATTTTCCGGGGGGCAACGACAGCGGATCGGGATCGCGCGTGCGCTGACATTAAACCCCAAGCTGATCATTGCTGATGAGCCAGTGTCAGCACTGGACGTTTCCGTGCAGGCACAGGTGCTTAATTTTATGAAGGATGTGCAGCAGGAATTTAATTTGACGTATTTGTTCATCAGCCATGATTTAGGTATTATCCGCCATATGTGCGACCAAATCGGTATTATGTATCGGGGCCGTCTAGTGGAGCAGGGGAGCGAGCAAGATATTTATGAGCGTCCACAGCATCTGTATACCCAGCGCCTCATTGCAACCATTCCCAATATTGATCCTACAAAACGGCTGGAAAATGCTCAAAAAAGGCGAATGCTTTTATCCTCCTACAAAACAGAGCTACCCAAACATCTAGACGCGAGTGGAAAACCGTTTGCACTAAAATCAGTAAGTCCATCCCATCAAGTCGCGCTACCATAAGGGGGTACAGAATATGTGGAAATTTACACTGCGTCGGCTACTGGTTATGATCCCTCAACTTTTTGCACTGAGCGTGCTTATATTTTTCCTGGCTAAGGCTATGCCGGGGGATGCCCTGACAGGACTTATTACTTCGACACCCAATCTGAATCCGGCCGCACTGGAAGAGCAGCGACAAAGACTGGGACTGAATGACCCGGTGTGGATGCAGTATGGGAACTGGCTCGTCCAGCTTGCTCACGGGGATCTGGGCAAATCTTATGTACATAAAATTAGCGTTACCGATCTGATTGGCAGCCGTCTGGGGAACACGTTCTTTCTGGGCGTAGTCATTCTGGTTCTGACGTATCTGATCGCCATCCCGCTCGGCGTACTCAGCGGTCGTTATCAGCATAGTCTGCTGGACAAAACCGTAGTGGGCTATACCTATCTCAGCTTTGCGACACCTCTATTTATACTCGCGTTGCTGCTGCTGTATGTATTCGGCTTTAGGCTCGGCTGGTTTCCAACCAGCGGCAGTGTGGATGTAGGTGTGGAGCCGGGGGCATGGTCATATTACGTGAACAAGTCGTATCATCTCATTTTACCGGCGGTTACAGGCGCATTGCTCAGTACAACGGCTACGATTCAGTATTTGCGCAATGAGGTCATTGACACAAGACTGAAGGATTTTGTGAAAACAGCGCGTTCCAAAGGGGTACCCGAAGGTAAAATTTATTCCCGCCATATTTTCAAAAACTCTCTATTGCCGATTGCTGCCTTTTTGGGCTATGACCTGACGGGAGTCATTGCAGGCAACATTTTTCTTGAATCTATTTTCGGTTATCCGGGGTTGGGCCAATTATTTCTTCAGTCCATCACTCAACGGGATTTTTCAGTCGTGAACGCGCTGGTCATGATTTCTGGCTTCTTGGCACTATTAGGGACCCTTTTATCTGATGTCATCCTGAGCAAGGTCGATCCCCGCATTCGAATTGAATAGCGAACAAGTCTAGAGAAAGGGAGGGATTATGGTGTCTATACAGGTGGAGGAGGTTTTCACGCCGGGAATCATTCGTAAATCACCATCCAGTTGGTCTGTACTACGTCGTGAGCTGGTGCGTGACAAAATGGCCTTGGTTTCCATTGGCTTTGTGATTCTGTTCTTGATCTTTATATATGCCTCTGTCCTGTTTGTAAATCAGGATGTAGTCACGACGGTCGATTTGGGCGCGATTCGTGAAGCTCCAGGCTCAGTGCATTGGCTGGGGACAGATCGAGCGGGCAGAGATATTTTCGGCCAACTGGTCATTGGAGCCCGCAATTCCTTCACTATTGGCTTTACGATTACATTGTTATCCGCCGCTATTGGCTTAACATTAGGTTTACTGGCTGGTTTTTATGGGGGAATGGTCGATAACATCATCATGCGGATTATTGATTTTATTTTGGTGCTTCCATTTTTGATGTTGGTCATCGTATTTGTCAGCATTGTACCCAAAAGCGGCATAGGGTCCTTTATTTTTATCATGACTGCCTTTTTATGGATTGGAAAAGCACGCCTGATCCGGGCGAAGGTGTTGTCGGAGCGCGAACTGGATTATGTGCAGGCTTCCAAAACCCTTGGCACACCCAATTGGAAAATCATCTGGTTTGGCGTGCTGCCCAATCTTAGCTCGGTCGTGATCGTCAATCTGACCCTCAGTCTCGCGGGGAATATCGGGATTGAGACCGGGCTTTCTTATCTCGGCTTTGGCTTACCGGAATCTACTCCAAGCTTGGGTACACTGGTGAGTTACGCGAATGACCCGGATGTTTTGCAGAACAGCTGGTGGATGTGGTTACCTGCCTCGCTGCTTATTTTGGTGCTAATGCTGGCGATTAACTTTATCGGTCAGGCGCTCAAACGCGCCACGGATGCCAGACAACGATTGGGTTAACCGAAGTTCAAGGATAAGGACAATGACAAGGAGGGATTTACAATGGTTAAACACTGGAAAAAAGGGATTCTGCCTGTTCTAGCTGCAATTTTGGTACTTTCATTGGCGGCATGCAGCGGTTCGCCTTCCGCTTCAAATGGAGGGAAATCGTCTGACGGTACAGGCGGCTCAGGGTCCGACAGCAAACAGGTGAATGCGACAGCGCTGGCGAAGGCGATCAAGAACGATAAGGCCCCGATTAAGGGTGGCATCATCAATTATGCACTCGTGTCTGATACCCCTTTTGAAGGCATTCTGAATCCTGTATTTTATGAAGGCAATCCTGATTTTGAAGTCTTCCAGTTTTTTTATCCTTCTATGTTTTCGATTGACTCCAATCTGAATATTGACAATAAAGGGGCGGCGACGATTTCCTTTTCCCCAGACAATAAGGCGGTGACTGTGAAAATTGATCCCAAACTGAACTGGACGGATGGTAATCCCGTAACGGCGGAGGACTATGCTTTTTCCTATGAAGTGATCGGTCATAAAGACTACGAAGGTCCGCGTTATGATAGTTTTATGACGAATATTGTGGGTATGGAAGATTATCACTCGGGTAAGGCCAAAACCATTTCTGGCATCAAAGTGCTCAATGAGAAAGAGGTTACCATTCATTTCAAGGAACCTAATCCTTCGGTGAAATCGGGACTTTGGTCTACACCCCTGGAGAAAAAGGTGTTTCAGAATATCCCCGTGAAAGATATGGCCGGATCAGACCCTGTCCGTAAAAATCCGATTGGCTATGGGCCGTTCAAAATTAAATCCATGGTTACAGGTGAATCTGTGGAATTTGTCAAAAATGAGGATTATTTTCACGGTGTACCCAAGCTGGATGGCCTTCATCTGAAGGTGGTGAACCCGAATGTCATTACCGAGGCGCTGAAAAGTGGAGAAGTCGACTGGGCCAGCTATCCAACCACCCGTTACAATGAGGCCAGCAATCCAAAAAATGTACAGTTTCTCGGTCAGGAGGAATTATCTTATAGCTATGTGGGCTTTAAGATGGGCAAATTCGATCAGGCCAAGAGTCTAAATATCATAGACCCGAACGCCAAGCTGGCGAACAAGTCATTACGTCAGGCCCTCGGCTATGCGCTGAATAACGAGCAGGTCGGCAAGCAGCTATATCATGGGCTTCGGATTCCAGCAACGTCCCTGATTCCGCCTGCCTTTAAGGGGTATCATGATATAAATGCAAAGGGCATCACGTATGACCCGGACAAGGCGAAAAAGCTGCTGGACGAGGCAGGGTATGTGGACACCAATGGAGATGGATATCGTGAGGACCCCAAAGGCAAGGAACTGGTGCTCCATTATGCGGCAATGAGCGGGGATGCGACAGCCGAATCGCTGGCGAAGTTTTATTTGCAAAATTGGAAGGATGCCGGGCTTCATGTCGAGCTGGTGGACGGCCGTCTGCTTGAGTTCAATTCTTTCTATGACCGTGTGCAGAAGGATGACCCTGGCATTGATATTTTTGGCGGCGCATGGAGTACAGGTACAGATGTAAACCCTAGTGGGCTGTATGGACGCGGAGCCAGCTTTAACTACTCGCGCTTTACCAGTGAAGAGAATGATAAGCTGTTGCAGGAAGGGGTGTCTGTGAAAGCCTTTGACGACAATTATCGTAAAGATATATACAATCAGTGGCAGGCGTATATGAGCGAGGAGGCACCCATTGTACCGACGTTATTCCGTTACTCGTTGGAGGCAGTGAATAATCGGGTAGCCAATTACGATATTACCCGTGGCAAGGAGTATGATGCAGACACGTTTGCGAATATTACGTTGACTGCGGAAAAAGCAGAAGTAGCCCAATAATCTAAAAAAAGCGCAATAACCTGAAGAAGAAGCGCGAACCGGTTTGATCCGATTTTGCGCTTCTTTTGACCTTTTATGCAATCATTCTGGGGATTCTCGAAGGGAGAGAAGGAAGACGGAGATACGTCAGCTTCAATACTTCATTGCGGTATGCGAGGAACTGCATTTTACGAAAGCTTCGGAAAAGATCGGAATCTCCCAACCCACACTTAGCTTGCAAATTAAGGCGTTGGAAGAGGAATTGGGCATGACTCTTTTTGACCGTGCAGGCAAGAAAATTAAGATGACAGATGCCGGGAAATTGTTGCTGCAACACAGTGCACATGCGCTCAAGGATTTACAGCAAGCAAAGGCTTCCATTGAGGAGTTGCGCACCGAGCAACGCGGGAGTTTGCGGATTGGTATCGCATTACCGGAGCTGGAGGAACCATTACAAGAAATGTTTATCCATTTTCATCAGTCATTTCCTAGAGTCAGCTTGCACATCCATCCATCATTTGATGTCACAGAACAGCTGCTGGATAACCGAGTGGATGTTGGCATCACGCTGCATTCGGGTACGGATGAAAGGCTTGTCCAGCTTCCTCTTCGTACGGAGAACTACTGTCTTGTTGTTCCGGTAGAGCATGTGTTTTCCAACCGTTCTTCCATTACGCTGGACGAATTGAGGCATGTACCCTGGGGGATGCAGCCAGAGTGTCATCCCGGCAGGAAACTGATTGAGAAGTGCTTCCGTGATCACGGGTATCCCTTTGCAACTGTCTTGGAGACCAATTCCATACCTTCCATCCTGCGCTGGGTGCAGGATGGACTTGCCGTAACCCTACAGACGGAGTCCCTTGCAACAGAATTGGATCACTCACAATTTTGCACTGTACCTATTTTGTGCGACGTGCTCCAGGGTCAGCTAGAGCTGGTTTATCGGTCTGGCCGTTATCAGGGAGAAGCGTTGAAGCAATTGATTAAAGAGATACAAGCTGTACTAACCGTGCGTTCCAACTAGTGGCAACCCTGATGAGTATCACGAGCTTTAATGTGTACGAACTTCCAGCCTGCGTGCAATCAGTGACATACTGTAATTGACAGCAAAGTACAGGAAAGCTGCGAACAGCAGGGCTGGAATGACAAAGGATTGATTTTGCCCACCGACAATCTGAATATTATGCGTCAGCTCCGGCAAACTGATAATGACAGCCAGTGAGGTATCCTTGAATAGGGAAATGAACTGGCTGACAATCGGGGGCACCATGCGACGAAGCGCTTGGGGCAGAATGATATGCCATAAGGTTTGAGAATAGCTTAGACCAGAGGAACGTGCGGCTTCCACCTGTCCTTTATGGACCGAATTCAGACCGCTACGCACAATCTCAGCAATCATGGCTCCCTCGAAGATCGACAGGCCTGTAATCGCTGCCCACTTGAGGGAAATGGAAAGACCGATAGATGGTAAAACCATGCCGATGAAGAAAATAATGAGCAATAATGGAAGATTGCGAATGAGATCAATGATAAAGGCTGCAACCTGTGAAATGACAGGTAAGCGGGTATAGCGCAGGATGCCGAACATGATACCGAGAGCGAAGCTGAACACGATAGAGTAAATAGCAACCTCCAGCGTGAGCAGGAAGCCCTCCAGTATAAAACGCACATTAGGCCACACAAACAATCCACCGAAATCCATACAGGCTTCCCTCCTTAGGATGTTTTGGACAGACGCCGTTCCATGTACAGTACAAGAAAGCTAAGCGGAACTGTCAAGATAAGATACAACAACGCCGTGATGACGTAGACTGTGATGGGCAGGAAGGTATCCGAGTTAATGAGGTCCGAGTAATACATGAGGTCCAGCCCGGCCACAATAGCCAGCACGGAAGAGTTTTTGACCAGATTAATGAATTGGTTGCCGATCGCAGGCAGCACAATTTTGATGGCTTGCGGTAAAATAATGCTGATCATCGTCTGGTTGTAACTCAACCCGGAGGACCTTGCCGCTTCAAATTGCCCCTTGGGCACAGATTGAATGCCGGCACGTATGGCTTCAGCAATAAAGGAGGCTGTGTATACGGTCAATCCAAGCGTTCCAGATACGAATCCGTCCAAAGGGATGCCCAAAGTGGGAAGCCCCAGATAAAAAAACAGCACGACGATCAGCAATGGGATATTGCGGATGACCTCTACATAGACGGTACCGATCCAGTTTAGCCATTTAAAAGGCGCAATTCGGAGGATGGCAATAATAGCTCCCAGAATAAAGCTTCCGATCAAGGCAATGACACTAGCTTGAACCGTATGAAGCAAGCCTTCTCTGAAACGGTCGCTATGATCGAAAAGTACGTTGATATCAAAAGTAAGCATCTACAGGTATACCTCCTTATCCAGACTTAAGAAAGGAAGGAGCTCGCAAGCGCGGCTCCTTCACAAGAATACTATTCGGGCTTAACCCCAAGCCATTGCTCGTGGAGCTTATCGTATTCACCGTTGCTTTTCAGTTCCTTGATCGTATCATTAATGGCTTGTAGCAGTTCGGTTTGTCCCTTCTTTACTGCAATGCCGTAAGGTTCCTCTGTGAAGTTCCCGCCTACAAGAATATAATTCGGATCTTGCTTCTGCATGCCGAGCAGAATAGAGTTATCGGTAGTTAACGCTTCTCCTTTACCTGCTTTGAGGGCATTGAAAGCATCCTGATAGTTTTCGAATTCTAATATCGTCGCTTCTGGTGCTTTTTCACGGATATTTTTGGCGGAAGTAGAGCCTTTCACGGCGAGCACCTTGGTATTCGGGGTCAGGGACTCCAGCCCGGTGATGGGGCTCCCCTTTTTCACGAGTAGAGATTGCCCGGCGTTAAAATAGACGTCGCTAAAATCAACCTGCTTTTTACGTTCATCCGAAATGGTCATCGTCGCGATAATGGCGTCGATGTCCCCGTTTTGCAATAAGGTGATTCGTGTTTTGGACGTGACTTCTTTTAGTTCAAGTTTGGCTTCATCGCCAAAAATATGTTTGGCTACAGCCTTGGCGATGTCGATATCAAAGCCTTCTACTTTTCCGCTAGCCGGGTCTTTCAGTCCGAACAGCTTGGTATCGTATTTCACACCAACGACTAGTTTGCCACGCTGTTTGATCGCTTCCAGCCCGTTGGCTGCTGCCGGCTCATTTCCCGACGTTGCCGCTCCTTCTTTGCCTCCGCAGCCTGCCAAGACGAGCAGACAAGATAAAGCTACCAGCACCAAAGTACTCCATTGAAATCTTTTTCTCATCAGAACATTCCCCTTTCGATTTTACGCTACATTGGTAAGTCTGTTTAATGATGAATCAGACGGCTCAGGAACAGGCGGGCCCGTTCTTCACCCGGATTCTGAAAAAATTCGGCAGGTTGGCTGTCTTCCAAAATCTGTCCTTTGTCCATAAAAATCACGCGGTCCGCCACTTCACGTGCAAAGCCCATTTCATGAGTGACAATGACCATTGTGATGCCCTGATGGGCGAGCGAGCGCATAACATCCAGTACCTCTCCGATCGTTTCGGGATCAAGAGCTGAGGTAGGCTCGTCAAACAACATAATTTTTGGATTCATCGCGAGCCCGCGGGCGATCGCGACCCGCTGCTGCTGTCCACCAGACAATTGGGCGGGGTAGCTCTGTGCCTTTTCCTCGATTCCGACGCGCTTTAGATAAGTGATGGCTGTTTGAGTAGCTTCTTCTTTCGAGATGCCCAGTACCTTCATAGGTGCCAGTACAATGTTTTCAATTACCTTTTTGTGGGGATACAGATTGAAATGCTGGAACACCATTCCGATATTGCGACGGAAGGCATTAATATCAATCTTTTTGTCATGTACAGGGATCTCGTTAACGATCAGTTCCCCATCCGATATCGTTTCCAGACGATTGATGCAGCGAAGCAGGGTGCTTTTACCCGAGCCGGAGGGACCGATGATGACGACGACCTCGCCCTCCTTAATCTGAAGATTAATGTCTTTGAGTACATGAAAGTGACCGTAATGCTTGTTGACATTGCGAAACTGGATCAGAGAGCTCACCCCTTTTAGGCTTGGATACATAGCTTAGTAGACGGATTGACATGACCAAGCTCTATTAGAATTTAAAAATTTCTCTCATGATACTATAAGCTTACAATAAAAAACAAGATTTTATGTCATAAAACTTCACGTGTAATGTATTTTGATGTGATTTTTACTAGTGAACTATTATTTATATGATGAAAATGAGTAAATATCCGTATTTTTATGTTAACAAACTTCACATAGTTTATTGATCCCCGACAAGCCAAGGGAGAAACGTGACAAAAGCAACGCTATGTTTTACAGTAGGGAAGAAGGAATTTAGGGTAAAGGAAGGTTAGACAATGACGAAAGCTATTTCACCGCTAGTCACGGCATTGGGCATGGAGCCCCATCCAGAAGGCGGCTGGTACAAAGAGATGTGGAAGGCCAATTTTCAAATTCCGAAGCCTGTACTGCCGGATGTGTATTCTGGTCCGCGCTTTGCAGCTTCGTCTACGTATTTCTTGCTGCATCCGGGCGAGTTCTCCGAGTGGCACGTGGTCCATTCTGATGAGCTGTGGTTATATCATAGCGGAAGCCCTGTAGAGTTGAAATTGGGTGGAAGCGGAGAAGAGCCTGGTGAAGAAACTGTGATTATTGTTGGTGCAGATGTGGAGGCAGGACAGCATCCACAAGCACTCGTCCCAGGAGCAGTATGGCAAACGGCACGTCCGCTTGGGGATGAGCCCGTACTGGTAACCTGTGTGGTTGCACCAGGATTCCACTTTGATGATTTCAAGTTGATTGCCAAGAATCCAACTGAATCGTAATGTGAACATTGGCGGGTGTATTTCTGTAAATGAACAGGAATGGCCCGCCTGATTTATTTTTACTCATAAAAATAGGCGCTTTAATGGCTTTAGGTGCTTAGTTTGGCCTGAACAATGAGACGATGGGTGGGATTTATGAGAGGGTCACATGTAATCAGGGTGAGCAGCTTTTGTTTTTTGAAGCTTTTCAGAACAGACACGTCCGTAGGATCGACCATCTTCAGGCTATAAACGCTATATACATATTGGTTACCCCGAGTGTTAACAACAATCTTATCCCCGATCTTCAATTCATTTAGACGATTAAATAAACGTCCAGAGGTGCGGGCTCGATGAGCAGCAATGGCGGCATTCCCCGCCTGTCCCAGCGTCCCCGTTTCCGGCATATGTACAGCCGCGTGTCTCATATTTATCCTCGTTGCGCCTTCCAATACAGGGAGCTTTAAAGCAATACGACTTATACTAATAGTGGCTATGGGAGTTTGTTCATTAGCGCTTCCAATGGTAACAGGGGGTGTGGAAGTATTTTGTCGTGCTTCACTAACCGGAACTTCCGTAAGAGTAGTGGACAAGCGAGCATAGCTGTCCGTAAGACTGGGGGGCCATAGCGCATCGCTTTTTCCTGATGGTAGTTCTGCTGCTTTTAATAGCTTGCTTTGTTCCCGATCCTCATTCCATTCCGTCGCTTTAGGAAACAAAATAAAAAGTAAGCCTAACAAAATAAATACGTAGGAAAGTTTACGCAGACTCAGCAATCTCGCCTCCCCTAAGCAAAGTACGGATTATACATATTTTTTTGAAAAATGCCCCATTCCCGGCTCATTCCAATCGGAAATGGAATGAGGCGAGAGATCAGGGCAGGTGATCCATTTTATTTTTTGTTCGTCCGTGTGAATTTCAACAATACGCCCCACATAACCAACGCTATGCCTGTCAAATAGAACGGAACGGGGCTGCTTTCACCTGTTTGGGGCAACTGATGTACCGCAGGTGGATCCTCTGGCTCTTCTGGCTCTTTCCCGGGAACCTTGACACGGATCTTAGGTTTGGGATCGTCTTCCGAATCCACCGGAGGAGAAGGATCTTGATGAGGCATGACGGCTGGCGGCTCCGGCGGTATAGGTGCAGGTTCCTCCTGTAGAAGGGCTATGTCCTCCGGAGACATTGGCAATGACGGAGGAACGGTTACAGACGGAGTATCGGGTATTTCCGGATCTCTGTCATGTTTCTTACCTGAGCCTCCAGACGGGGGTGACGGGTCTGGATGAGTAGGCGTTCCTGGTTCGTTTTTCTTTTCTTTACGGTTGGTGATCACAATCTTTTTTACACCAGAGCTTTGTCGCAGTGTTGCGTCTATTTTGATCTCAAGCTTGCTCTCGGTGATTTTATAGCCCTCCGGTGCTGCCAATTCCTCCAAGATGTAATCGTCATGAAGCAAGGAGGAAAAGATGATTTTGCCTTCCTGATTGGTGGTCTGAATGAGAGGGGCTCTTTTTTGACCTTTATCATAGAGTGCAAACTGTGCGCCAGGCAGTACCTTCTCAGGCATATCCTGGTCTACCTTGGTCAACTCAAGACTTTCGGTCACACCCCCGCCGGAACCGGAGCCGGAAGACGTTCGTACAATGATTTCCTGGCTGGTTTCCCGTATCTCTGTCGTCAAGCGATCCCCCTCAAAGGCAACCTTATTACTCACTTTGGCTTTGTCCTCAGCATGAATGAATGATTGGTATTCAAGAATAAAAGCAGAGGAAATATCCTTGGCAAAAGCAAGTTCAAAAGTTTGCTGGCCTTGAGCATCTGTTTTGATATACAGCTTGTAATCTTGGTTTCTAATCAACTCGGTGCCCTTGGTGGTATTTCCGTTGGCAGCGATGATTGTAGAGTACAAATGAAAGGAATCCTCGATTAAGATTTGATTGCTGCTAGGCTGATCTATAATTTTAGCGTTGGATACATGTGACTGTCCTTCATTGATGCGGATGCTCCAGTCGATCTTATTTCCATTTTGTGTACCGACTTTAGATACATATTCTCCACCATGAGGTACCGTGACTTGCGCTGCCCATTTGGAGACTGTTTTTTGTCCATCCAGTAGAAGGGCTTGATTATGAATTTCCTTGTCAATCAGTTCTCCTTCCAATGAAGTTTGAAAGGTAATCCAGTAGGGAGTCTGTATCTGCTCCTTGAACTGGATACGCAATTCATTCCCATTTTGCTCGGAGGGAGGGATAATGGTGTATTGATCTGCCGGGATTTCAGCCCCTTTTTGTACGCCATCCCACCATCCCAGCAAGGTCATATCGTGTACTTTCACGGAGCCGGGCAGTAACTTCTGACCTTGCAGCAAGGGGTCTCTCACTTCCGCGTGGTTTAGGATCTTGCGATTGTAGTTGGCTTTAATGTCCCAGGTAATGAGCTTGGAGGTCGCATTATAGCTTCCTTGCTTGGCACCGTTTCGTTGTGTCATAAAGTCCGGCCAGATCGGGCACTCCACGGCATGCGATGATGTTTCTCCGTCTTCAAACTGGTATTCTATAATGGATTTATTACGAAACTCAGGCTTCGTCGTATCCGTTTTCCAGTCATTGTTATAGGTGGTTGAATACTTGATCGTATAAGCTTTATGAATGGTTTTATGAAATTTGAGCGTAAATCCTTGTTTATAGTCCTGTGATAGCGGAATCAGCTCATAATCCGTGGGGGCACGTAGCTCCGTTGTTCCGTCAACAGTTTGAATTTTCAGGGTGTCCGGCAACAAGGCCAAGCCCCCGTTTGGAAACACATCGTGAATGACAATATTTTTCATGGTGTATAAGTCTGTATTAATGGTAATCACCCAAGGTATGATTTTGGTGTTGTAATTGGGTGTGTCATACATTTTAGTCATAACTCCGCTTGTGATTTCTGTCGATACGATCTTCTGGATTCCATCTGAGGTTATGATGTTTATAACTTTTCCATTTTCATAGACACGGCCTCTGGCTTGAGTCTGGTATCGGATGGTATAGGCTGAATCTACGTCGAAGTTAAATTGAAGTTTGAAGCCGTTGCGGTCCGGATAATCAACTGGGATGACAGTATACGCCCACGATGGGAGTTCCTCCAGCGTGTTTCCTTTAAATACTTTCAAGGAACCGGGTAGCAATTCTTGAGTTTTGTTGAAATGATCAATTAAAAGAGCTTTGGCTTCGGGGATTTTTGTCTCGCCGAAGTTGTATCGTATGGCCCACGAGAGTGTTTGTGTGGCATGATCATATTTTTCAACCTTTTTGGACAAAAACTCACCACGTTCTACCTGAACAGTACCGGTAGCAGCAACGTTCTCTATCGCATCTCCTGAAAGCGTTGCTGTGTTGGAAAAACGAGTTTCGTCGCCAGTAATGCGCGTGGAATATTGAATCTGGTAGGCCGTGTTCATGCTATCGTCTTGAAAACGAATCACAAACCCTGTCCCGGCTTGATCTGCTTCAATGGCATATTCACTCGCATTTACTAGGTCTCGAACAACGGTCGATCCGTCGATATTGACTTGGAGATGATAGAGCCGGATAGAGTCTCTTCTGAGTTCCAGTCCTAAAGGAATTGGATCGGTGATGAAGGCATGCTTTACGGTGTTTAGCTGTTTGTTCACATCAATGGTCCAGTCGATCTGATTTGTGCCAGCTAGTTTCCCTTGTTTGCTTAGGGTCGGCCCTGACTGGGGCTTTACATTCACGATGACCGTTTGCACCCCGCCTTTGATCGGAATCGCAATGATGACCTCTGTACTACCTTTCACTATTTCTTTTGTAAACTCGGTTTTGATTTGCAGTTTGCCGCTGACATTGGAATGAGTCTCTACATATGGGTTAAAGGTCATGATCACCTTGCCCTGACGATCTACTGTGAAGTATCCCACGGTTCCGTCGGTAGTGACTAACGGAGATGAGATATCAGTGTAGATGACAAACTGTTCTGGTAAGTGAAAGGTGAAAGTGTCTCCTGACTTATAGGTATTGTCAGGAAGCTCCCATTCATAGCCTAGTTGGATGGCTGATCCGATGTCGAATTGGCTGTCGGGACTATATACTGCATCAATGACATGCCCTGATTCGTCGGTCAGGCTCAACTTCGTTAGTATGCTCTGCGGAGTTGCATCATGTTGAGATTTTGAACTGACTGCTCCTTGAACGAAGGGGGGCGTGTTTGAAGGAATCTCCCTGGGAGGTTCAAGGTTTGGGACACCGTATACAGCATCCGTAACGGTATGTGTAGGATCGGATACAGCACTCTGCGGCAGTTCTGGGGCTGGAGCATCTGCGTAAGCCAGTGTTGCGTTGAAAAAGCTTTGGACAATGAGCAATAAGGCAATGATCATTACATTTATTTTTGTTCTCATGCTCCAAGTGATTCTCCTATTCATCGTAATATGGCAATGCTTCGTTCGAAATTAGTATATTCAGCATGCTAGGCTGACATGACTATCCCAATAGAAAAAAAAGCCCTGATCATAGCGATCAGGGCTTTTTTCGAGATAGGCATAGCAAATTGTGGTGGATCTATGTAAAAAAGGGCATAATAAAAAGCTCGTTCATCTGGTAGCTGGCTGCCATCCGGATAGGAAGGCCCTATAGTTTTGCGTCACTGCCTTTCGACAGCTTTGCCATTAACTTGAATAGCTTGTGCGTCTATCATCTATCAAACTGGTTTCATGTAACCTCTCATTTACAGCTTGGAACGGTTCCCCCACTTTTTGCGGAAGGAATGAGGTGTTTCTCCTACATGCTCCTTGAACAGGTTAATAAAATGGCTCGTATTGGGAATACCTACGTACCTTGCGATATCCACAATGGACATGTCACTGGTTTTAAGCCAGCTTTGAGCGGCCGTGATACGGACATTAATGAGATAATCAATCGGAGAGAAACCGATCTGCTTTTTGAAATTTTTAGCCAGATTAAACTTGTTTAATTCAAACATATCTGCCAGCGAGTCCAGTGTTATTCGCTCACAGTAGGACTGATCCAAATATTGCTGTACCCGACGTACTTCGCTGAGGGTTTCAGCATTCACATGCTGGTGATCATAGGGATGCTGCAAGATGCACATCAGTATTTCACCAATGAGCCTGGACGTTAGCAGTTCAGCGGAAAGACTTCTGTCAGACTGCCCACAAATCAGAGCATGCAGTTTGTCCAATATAATATACGGATTATGCATGGATATTACCGGTTTATTATGCTTGGCAAATTGTTCGTAAAAGTTTCCGATCAGGTTGCCGTACAGGTATAAGCTGATAAACTCCCAGGCTTCATGACCGGAGGTGCTATATTGCACATACTCCTCACAATTAATAAAAAACAAATCATGAGGCTTTAAAATATATTTCTTGTCCCGGTATAGTAATTCTCCCTTACCAGACAACGTAAAAACAAGCAAAAAAGAGGCGAGTTCTTTTCTTTCCACCGTAAAAGCAGAAGTTTTTTGGAAGTAGCCTAATTCCTGAATATATAAAAGGGATTGCTTGGCAAAAGCGGAGGGAGTGCGCACAATTACGACAGGTTCGCCGTTCCAGAGGCCCTCGTTGTTTTTTTGGTCTGTTGTCATATTCAATTCCTTTACAAAGAAGCAATTTTATCTAGCTTATCTTGGTTTGATTTAACCAATATATAATGGCTGATTAAACATGATTTACTATATATAAAAGTTTATTTTATCACATGAAATATGTCTATATATCAAAATATGTTTGTAAGTTTTATAGAAGCCTCGCTCTTATGGACATCTAACCTGATCGTCCGTATAAAAGGTCGAATATTGTTGAAAGAATTCTGAGGTCATCATGGATTCAAATCCTTTCTGGGGTCAAAGATAGAATTAGTGCTGAAAAAGATATCTTACATGCCCATTCAACTTTTCCCTTCACTTCTCCTTTCGGTTTAAGAAATTTAGGACTTGGTTCTGATAAAATGGTTCGTAAGGCTTATTATTAAAAATGAGATTTTGGGCCTAGTGTTGTGATTTAGTTCACGAACATGAATGTAAAAAAGAGAGATATATGCATAAAAAATTACGCAAAAAGTGGCCTTACGCGTTTCATCAAGAGTGCTTTCAACTTTGGAAATGACACGGGCAATGATATGATGGGTAATACAGGTATAGTGCTTTACTTACTCGACAGTCAGTTTGGAGGATTACAGGATGGGAAAACCCAAAAATACGAAAACCGCAGCGGCTTGGTCGCTTGTTATTCTAGGAGCAGGCTTTGCAGCCACATTGCCCTTCCAGCAATATGGCTGGGCTCGTTTGTTAGCCGGAGCTTTTGAGGCAGGACTTGTAGGGGGACTGGCGGACTGGTTCGCTGTCACTGCTTTGTTCCGTCATCCGCTAGGCATTCCGATACCACATACCGCGCTGCTTCCTAAAAATAGGGACAAGCTCACAGATGCCTTGGTGAGTACGGTGGAAAATAACTTGCTAAACAAAGACAGCATCGCGTCTAAAATTGCAGATATTCGTTTGGCCGATTTGGTGCTGGGTGGTGTGGAAAAAGGTTTGCGCACGCCGGAGGCGGCGGCATCCATAGATGTTCTTGCCAAGCGGCTCGTCCAGTCGCTCCCGCTCGCGGAATTGGCTCCGGTCATCGTGGCAGAGCTCAAGCGGCAGATGACTGACTTTGACGCCGGACCGCTGCTGGAGGCGCTTGCTCGTCAGACCAGTGAGAAGGGTTATGATCGCCGCGCGCTGGATTACACGCTGGAACAAGCCGAGTCCTGGCTTTTGCGACCCGAAACGGGCTATACGCTGGGTACCTTAGGTATGCAGGCTGTCAGCGGTTTGCAGGTGAGCGGACTGATGCAGTTTGCCTTGAACGCATTCCTCGGCTATCTGAACGAAGAGCGTATGGGTGAAATGATTCGTCATTTTTTGCTGGATCAGGTAGCAGAACTGCAACGGGAAGAGCACCCGCGCCGTCAGGCCGTGCTGGATGGTCTAAGAACACAGGTGACCCGATTGGCGACGAAAGATACGGTTCAGGAAGGGTTGAACGGCTGGAAGGATAGCCTTGTTGAAGCCTGGGAAGGTGATGCGTCGGTGCTGGGAAAAATGGAGGAACTGCGTATACGCTTATTGGACTACATGGAAGACGGAAGCTATGTGCAGACCTATATTTTACCGCTATTGGATCGAATGTTGACTGATTTAAGAGGGAATACCGAGCTGCTGGACAAGATTAATGTGCGAATTGTGGAAGGTATTACTGGACTGGTGGAAGCCAACCATAGTCGGATTGGTAACTTGGTGCGCGAAAATGTAGACAAAATGGATAACAAATCCCTGATTGCACTGATGGAGGACAAACTGGGACAGGATTTGCAGTGGATACGTATTAATGGCGCAGTTACAGGCTTCCTGATCGGCATTGTGCTGACAGGTATCCGTATGCTAATCCAATAGATCAGAAAAAGCTACAGATAGGGTTGTGGAAGCATGAGGCTTTGGCATGAACATTTAATCGACAAGTTACCCCGTCCGCAACTGCTGGGGCAACATCGTGAGTGCTGTGCCCTGCGCGGGAATGGGTGGGGCAAGCCACACGCCACGGTGAATTATGTGTTCGATTATCACCCCATGCTGCTGGTGCGCTATCATAGGCTCATTATGGACGAAATGAAAAGCAGAGGGTACAATGTTGACCCACTATGGGAACAGCCTTTGTATCGCGGTAAGCAGTGTGAGCCTTGGGAGGCAGAGCTGGGTGAGGAACTGGCAGGCGCGGGTGCATATGTGGAGCATGACGATGAGTATATGAAGGAGTGCCTGGATAACCTGGCTTCCAAGGGGATTTTAATAGAAATTGAAGTGACCTAAAAAAGACGGGCTGTGGTAGGTTCATCATTCAGATGAAGTGCCGCAAGCCCGCTTTTTTGATGCTTCAATGTTCATCGTTTGGGAGAGAATCGGGATATTAGATTACAGAATCCAGCGTGTGACCTTTTCCAGGGGTTGTCTGGATTTTTCACGTTTGGGTTCATGAGCGCGATAACCGAAGGCAGCAATGACTGAAATATCGAGCAGCCCGTTCTCCAGCAGTCCTTCTTCCTCCAAAATGGCATGCACCTGATCGTAGTTAAAACCCTCAATCGGACAGGAGTCAATACCGATCTGAGCCGCCGCGGTCATCATATTGCCTAAGGCAATATAGGTTTGCTTGGAAGCCCAGTCAAATAGCGTACGTTCGTTTTCCAGCAGGTGTTGACTTTCACCCTGGAAAATCTTATAGCGGCCTGGCAGTGAGGCAAATTCCTCCTCAGACATACCTTTAACCTCTTTATACATATACTCCACGTAAGGAGAATCATAACGAACATCCTTGCGCGCCAAAATCAGGATGACGTGGCTAGCCGCAGGAATCTGCTTTTGGCCACCGCTGGAAACCGCAGCCAGCTTCTCTCTTAATGCCTGATTTTGTACAACTACAAACTGCCATGGTTCAAAACCGACGGAGCTTGGAGAAAGTCGCCCGGTTTCGAGAATGAACTGAAAATCCTCTTCCGGTATGATGCGATTGGGATCAAATTCTTTCGTGGCGTGCCTGAACAGAAAGGCGTCCAGAATTTCCTGTTTTTTAGCTGATGTATTAGACATAAAATGTACTCCTTTGGGTATGGGTTTAGTTGGTGCTCTATGGGTTTTCTGCTACTATAATGAGAGCTGATATCGAATATATAGTTATCATATAGAAAGTTTTTGCAGGGAACAAGTACGCACATATTTGTTTCTTGTCATACGTCTGAGGCTATTGGTTTACACATTCTACAGAAAGAAGGGTATACATGGCACAGGAGATGGAACATGCAGTTAGCGTTAATTTTGGATGTCCGGTAGCGAAAACCGTCGGGGTTATAGGCGGCAAATGGAAGGGAGTCATCTTGTATCATTTGACCACAGGACCGCGGCGCTATAACGAAATTCGACGGACCTTGCCTAATATTACACAGCGGATGCTAACCTTGCAGTTGCGTGAATTAGAGAGAGATGGCATTGTGCACCGTGAAATTTATAACGAGAACCCACCGCGTGTGGAATACTCGCTTACCCCGTTAGGAGATACGTTAAGGCCATTGCTGGATTTTATGAGAGACTGGGGGATCTTCTATGGAGAACAGGGTTGCGAGCCTGTGACGACAACTTCCAAATCAGGCAAGCACTTTTGTTAAAGGGAATGAAGAAAGCCCGCCAGATGATTTCATAGAAGACTCATAAGAAATCATCTGGCGGGCGAAATAAGGTCGGTTTTACTTGGATAAAATGTACACTTATTTAAACTCGATGGCTTCGTTCATCTGTGACCAGGCCGTTTCTCCAATGATGCCCAAGCGCCAGATAGCGATTCCTTTGAGGTCATAACGTTTGGCTAAACCGATCTTGGCGTTAACGGTGCTGTCTTTTTCGCTACCCATCGAAATCCCCAAAATGAGCTTGTCCCGCGAGGTTTCCTTCAAGGCCAGTTGGATGGCTTCATCCACTTTTTCCAAAGGCTCAGGTGTAGCCTTTTGTCCGTAATCATAAGCCATGATGATCAGATCGTCCGCCAGATTGCCCAGCGTTTTGTAGTCATAGCCAGAGTAAGAGCTGTTCAGCGGATGCAGAACGACGGTGAGCTTGAGCCCGGCCTGATGCGCTTTGGTCGATAGCTTTTTAATAAAGGTGTTGTAGTCTGAACGAGCTTTGGCTTTGTCGCCGCTCCAGCCCAATCCTTCCAGGTCTAGCGTAATGCCTTTAAATTGTTTGTCGGTGGCGGTGCTGACAATTTGGGAAATGGTTTGTTCTTGAAGCTGCGCATTTTCCAAAACTTTGGTCAGCTCGTGATTGCCATCTCCGGAATAGACCATCAGGTAAGGGGAAGTCCCCTGGCTGTCTGCCTCCTGCACAATGGACTCTGGCGTTACAGTTCCAGCGGCTTGAGGCCATTTGTATTCTTTGCCGTTTGTGGTAAATTGTCCGTTCGTATCAATTCGACTCCAGCCGAAGGCAACGACGTTAAAATCCGGTATTTTGGATTTTTGGTCAAAGGAAGACAGCGCATAGAAGCCTACTGTATACATCGATTCACGAGGCGATGTAATGGAGACCGTCCGTGTTCCCTGGTTCCAGTTCACCGTGGCTCCAAACTGCTGCCCGAAAAAGCCCAGCGGAATCATGGTGCTGCCGTGCACGGTTTGCGGAGCGGCTGTTAGTTGAACCGCTTGTCCGTCCACTGTGGCATTGCGGCTACCCATCTTTAGAATCACCTGCTTGGTAGCAGAACCTTGCGCTTTGGTAGCGGTGATGCTTTGGCTGGCTTGGTCCCATTTCACTGTAATGCCAAGAGCTTCAGAAATCGCACGAAAGGGAACCATGGTCGTGCCGTTCATCATGGCAGGTTGTACAGGGAACGGTAATGCATATCCGTCCAGCATAATGCTGATCTTGCCGGCTTCAGCTTGTGCCAAGGGGCTATAGATGCCCACTGTGGTACTCAGAAAAATAGCACTAGATAACAGAGCTTTATTTACGATTTTCATCCTATGATCTCCTATGCTCAATAGATTGCAATGCTATCATGTTAGAATCGTGAGGGTTCTACCTATTTTACCAAAAAAATGATAGAAAGGTGAATGTGAAATGAAGATACCTCGTCGATTTATTGGAAAAAAAGTGGATTTATTTGGTTTAGTGAGATGAAAATCACTTTCTTTGTTTTTAGGAATCTATAAAATAGAAATGGGATTATATTCAACATATTATATATCCTTAAAGAAAATGAAAAAAATGAGGGAGGTGTTTGTGGTGAAGGAAGTTACTACATTTGAATTAGAAAATTGGGAAATGGAAGAATTATCAGTCGAAGAAGTAAAACAATTTTCTGAAGTTATCTTTGCTTCGTGTGGCATTGGATGTGGTGGAAGTAGCGGTACTCAATAATCGGCTTACTTAATAAAGGAGGTAGTAGTGAAAATTCATTACTACCTCTATTCATTGGGAGGGTGTGATAATATGTTGGAAAAGAAGTTAATGGATCAGTATCATTTCTATCTTAATAGTAGTAATAACTTACAATGTCTTGTTTTAGATAAGATTAGTTTCGGCATATTTAGAATTCCCTATAATATAGGGGGAATACTAGAATATTTTAAAAATGTTAAGGATGTCGATTTGGTTTGCTCAAAATTCAATATTAGTACTGATCAATTTAAACAAATTCTTGCACGCTTTAAAAGCAAAATCCCCAATTCACCAGAACACTTACAAAATAAAGATGATAGTGAATTAAAAAGTAGTCTGAAAATACTTAGATTAGTAGTAACAAATATATGCAATTTGAAGTGTAAATACTGTTACGCGGATGAAGGTACTTACCACTCTGAGAAAAGATACATGACTAAAGAAGATGCAAAAATAATTATTGATAAAATATTAAGTGTATACAACGGAATTGAGGAAATTTGCTTTTTCGGAGGGGAGCCTCTCCTTAATGTCGATACAATAGAATTTGTATGTAAATATTTAAGTGAGAAGTTTAGGGACGGCTTAACCTCTTTCTTTCCCAGATTTTCAATAGTTTCAAACGGTACTATTATGAATGACAGAATTATTAAGCTGATTAATGAATACAAAATATATACTACAATAAGTTTAGATGGTCCAAAAGAAATAAACGATGAGCTCCGCGTTGATAAGGCGGGATTTGGAAGTTTCCAACGCATCGAATCCAATATAAATCGACTACGGCAGTCTACTCCCCAGCCTTCTATGATTGAATGTACTTATACCTCTCTACATGCAGAATATCAATATACAAACAAAGAATTGCTTACATATTTTGATCAGGGCTTCGGTGTTAAAACAGTCGTTATTAATCCGGTTGAGGTTAGTGGGAAGAATGCAACTTCAAAAACATTACTGCTTAATGAATCACAAATGAAAAAAAGAGTTAGCAGTATCCCAGAACAATTCAATGAATTTTTAGAACAAGGAATTCAACATACGGGCGTTTTGAGATTTATTACTTCTCTGCATAATAAAGTAGAATCTGCGTCTTCATCATATCACTGCAATGCCGGCATACAGCAATTGACTGTAAATACTACAGGGGAGGTATATCCTTGTCAGCTATTTATCGGCCTTGATAATAATAGATTTTCAATGGGCAATATCTTGGAGGATGAAGTATACAATGAGAGTTTTAAAAATGTTCAAAAAGTACTGATTAAGAATAGCAAACAGAACTCACCCAAATGTAAACAGTGCCCGGAGAGACGTTTATGTGATTGCTGTATAGCAACTATATTTGAAAAAAACAATGTGTTAGCACCTTGTTCACCTGACTATTGTGCTAAAAGAAAACGAATTAACGAGCAATATATGGATTCTGCGCTTGGTATTTATTTAGATAAGAACAAGTACAATCTTCTTATTAATCGTATTAAAGATTTAAAAGAAGACTTTAAATTACGAGGAATTGACTTATGAGTAATTATGATTTAGTTGTTGAAATGAATCCGCCATTGGAAATCCTTTTAAAAAAGTATTTCATTGGAGAGCAGTATGAAAAAATTGCATTAATTCCTTTTAGTATTGCTAATGAGGATAGGACCATTTTTATTACTTTGAAGAAAATAATTTATGTACCTTCTAAAGCAATGGGAGTTCCTAATCAATTTCACGTGCAGCTAGATCCCCGATTTTTAAAAAGCGCTCTTGCATACTGTGCAAGTTCACAATTACATTTTGGGATTATTCATAATCATCTTAATAAAGATATACAATTTTCTACACAGGATATAAAAGTAGAGTGTATTTTGAGAAATTATATATTTACTAAATTTAATTCAAAAATGATGTTCGCTAATTTTTTATTTTCTGAGAATAGAGTGAATATGAGGGTTTTCTTAAATAATATTCAGAAGGAAGTCGATAGATTTTTATTTGGGGGAAGGAGCGTTTTAGCGAATAATAGTACTTTGCATTTGCAATAATTAAAACGGGGTGAACATGTATGTTGAAATTTGTATTAAGGTACAAGGTTAAGCTCCTGCTTGTCGTTTTTGGAGTCATCGGAAGCAGTTTGTGTAGCATTTATATGGCTTTTGTTTTCAAACATTTGGTTGATAATATTAGTAGACCAGCGCAAGTTTTCTATACAACTGCAATATTTTCAATTTTATTTATGGTAGCCAGTACATTGATCAAATTGTGGATGCAGTATATGAAATCACTATATTTGAAAAGCACAATGATTCATGTAAAAAAGGAAATATTTCATTATATAGTCCGAAAAAATGTAGCTCACTTTGCTTCAAGTAATAGTGCTAAATATGTATCTATTTTAACAAATGATCTGAAGATGGTAGAAGATGACTATTTCAAAAATATTTTTTTATTGCTTGGGACAGTCTCTTCATTTGTGTTTGCTATAATTGGTATGTTTGCGATTAGCTATAAATTAGTTCTTTATTTGATTGTTATGGCTTTGCTTTCTGCTTTAATTCCGAGATGTTTTGGCAAAACTTTGAGCGCTTTAAAGAAGCAATGTTCTGATACTCTTGAAAAGTTTACAATTAAGGTTAGTGATATATTTTCTGGCTTTGAAGTTGTTAAGAGCTTTGGTATTGAGAGAAAAATAGAACATGAACATGCAACCGTCAATGAAGATGTGGAAAATACAAAATATAGATTTAACATTCGGAGCAGCTATGTGGATGCCATAAGTGAGGTGTTTGGCGGCTTTATTTTTATGTCTATCTTTATAATTTGCGGATATTTGGTTATGCAAGGTGAGATTACTCTTGGTGCAATGATTGCCGGCATTCAGCTTACTAATAGTGTTGTGAACCCTATATATATGAGTATTCAGCACATCACACGCATTAAATCTATGCAGGATATTTCTAAAAAGATTACAAATATAGTATCATCCGTCAATCCAGTTAAGCCGATCGATTCTGCTTTGAGTGAGGTATCGTTTCTTCATTCTATTCGTTTTGAGAATGTTTCTTTTTCTTATGATGATAAGACACCTTCGTTAGAAAAGATTAACTTAGTCATTGAAAAGTCAAAAAAGTATGCCTTTGTAGGAGTCAGTGGTTCGGGAAAATCAACTTTTCTCAAACTTTTGCGCAAGGAATATGAAAATTATACTGGGAAAATTGAGGTGGATGGATGCGATCTGAAAGAAATATCGTCGGAAGATGTTTATCAATTTCAGTCTGTTCTTCATCAAAAGCCTTTTTTATTTGATAGTACAGTAAGAGATAATGTTACTTTGTTTCAGCCATATACGGATGAGGAGATTGCGGAGGCGATAAAGATTGCTGGATTACAGGAATTATTACACAAGCTGCCGTATGGTTTGGATAGTTTGGTGGGTGAGAATGGAAATCTAATATCTGGTGGAGAAAGGCAACGGATTGCACTAGCACGTACAGTTATTCGACGCATGCCGTTGCTTGTTCTTGATGAAGCGACTTCTTCTCTTGATAATGAAACTGCTGTTGCAGTGGAAGATAGTATCTTGAATTTGGAGAATGTGACTTGTGTGGTAGTTACACACAGACTGATTCCACAGCTATTGAGCCGTTATGATGAAATAATTGTGATGCGTGATGGGCGAATTGTGGAGCAGGGGGCATTTGATAAGTTAATACAGCAAAAACGACATTTTTACAACTTATATTGTGTCGCTAACGCTTCTTTACAAGATGAAAAACAGATAAATCCAGATGAAGTTGTTGGGATATAACCTAAAAAACACAAAAATCTGGCCTGAACGGCGCGGATTTTTGTGTTTTTTATTACTAGTAGCTAGTGATTTTACAATACATTTTTACCTTTATCCGTAACCCAGATTACTTGCGGCGCTTGAGTGCAATGCCGACAGCTGCGGCACCAAGAACGACTGCAATGATCGAGAGAACGAGTGCTGTCGTTTGTGCAGCAGAGCTGGCTGGAGCAGAAGCGGCAGGTGCAGCTTCTACAGCATTGTTCGAAGCAGGTGCGGGGTTGCTATCATTAGCCGTATCTGTGCTGGCGTGGCCTGCTGCCGTACCCGCCGAATCGTGTCCGCTGTCTGCGGCAGGTGCAGGGGTTGCGGACGTGGCGTCCGTCGTAATTTCGGTAATGGAATGAGGATTGCTACTTCCTTCGTCGCCTGTCCATTCCACGATACTTCCGTCACTGTAATACTGGAAGGCGTCCCAGGCTGCTGCGGTATTCTGGTCTGCATTTTGCGCTACAAAGCCGAAACGCTGATATTGACCTGCTTGAATGCCGTCTTTTTCAGTCGTCCAGGTCACGGTGATTACTTTGCCAGAGCTGTCTTTTTCGGTGGCTACCTTCCAATCCGGTACAGGCTCGTATTGTTTGAAAACGACCTCTTTCGGAATTTTCAAGGCGACTTTGGTGGTTGGAATGTTTTTTTCCACGGGTACTTTCAATGTGTACGTTTCCCACGCATTAGGTTGTGAAACAGAAGGCTTGACTGTCACATGTGCACTGGCCATACCTGCAAAAAGTAAGGCACCCGCTGCGATTAGACCCACAGAGGTCGCAAACCTGGAAAATCTGGATTTTGCTGTTTGAATTGTTGTATTCATATTCAATTATTCGCTCCTTTTAAGTGAGGATTTCACAAAATCCTGAAGTATAAAATAATTATTTTTTACCGCCTACATGCAGGGTGAATTCAGCATCAACCGCATCGAGTGAAGCCGTCAGAGCATGTACCTTTACCGCCCATGTTCCTTCGGAGGTCATCAATTCCTGACTGCGGAATGGCTGTTGCTGCTTCACAGGTAGAACAAATTCCTGTTGATCTTGGTCAGGGTCTGCTGGAGTGAGCGTTAATGTAACCTGCTGGATTCCTGAAACGGCAGCACCCTTGCTGTCCTGAACGGATACCTTAAATTCATTGCTGCCTACAGCATTGGGACTGACTGCCAGGGTAACGTTATATCCACCCGTAGTGCGAGTCTCCTCAAACGGTACAGCAGGTGCCTGACCGGGTGACAGGTGAGTGAGCACCGCAGTCAACAGCATCACGAGCAGGCCGACGGACAACTCGGCACGCAATCCCCGGGCGGCTTGCTTGCTGGGCGCCGCTTGCCGTGCGCTGCGGAACTGGCTGGCCGCGAAGGCCAGCATGACTAGCAGCAGCGCTGCCTTGCCGAGCAGAACGAGTCCATAGGACGTGTTCAGCAGCATGGAGGGAGCCGGAATGTACAGCACGGCTCCATATATACCGGTGGCGAGTAACGCCGCCACCATAGCAATGCCCCAGCCGGCGAAGCGGCGCAAGGCGGCTTGTCGTAGAGTTGCCCGCTCGGATACGGGCAACTCTGCTCCGGCAACCGGCAGGCACACGACCATGACGGCAAGTGAGCCGATCCAAAAGGCTGCTGCCGCGAGATGGACGAAGTCCGCCGCAATGGCTGGAGCTGGATGGGTAGCCGCTGCCGGGTGACCGACAAAGGCCTTGGACAGCATGAGGCATAGCGTTAGGAGAGCCGAGCTGTAGCCCCAAAGACGGCGCTGGCGACTCGAAATGCTGTAATCCAGCGCGTAAATCAGCGTTACGCTTAGGAGTAGCACGAGAATCATCTGGATAAACCAAATTTGTCCGGCTCCAGTAAACTGGAGAGCTTCTCCCAGAATCGGGAGTGAGAAGCCCTCCCTGATGGAAACCCCGGCATCCCATGAAGCCTGAAGTGGCAGGCTGATCAGAATGGCGGCAGACGTTATGCCGTAGCCGCTCCATAGCAGTTTATTCCAGCGGGGCGATGTTTCAAAGGGCCGCTGATTTTGCTTATGCTGTTCACTTTGATTCTTGTCTTGGCTTATGCTCGGTAAGATGAACAGCCGGAAACAAATCGCTCCAAAAAGCAGCGATAGTCCTATGTAAAGAAACCAACGGACAGCGATTAAGTCGATTCGTGATGTCCCTGAGCCTTCAGGTGCGGTAGTTTGATGGGTAGGCGCATTGGAACCGCTGCCTACTTGAAATGGAATAACTCCATTAACTGGATGTCCGTCTGCGGATAAAGCTCTCCAACTAACAGAGTAAATTCCATTTTTCATCCCTGGGATCAATTGGATTTCCATGGTGGCTTTGTGATTCGGGTCAAGCTGTGCTTTTCCTGTGTCGACCCGCTTGCCTGTTTCGTCGGTCACTTTGATCGACATGAAGGCAGATTGCAAATCTTCATTGAAGGTAATGGTCACCTGAGAAGGCGACTTGTCCAAAACCTGATTTTCGGTCGGACTGGATTCAATGACAAATGCATGAGCCCACGAAGAGTGAGGAAACAGGACCAGAAGGGGGAGACACAGCAATAAAAGACAAGCCACACGGGCTGGTCTGGACAGATACAACATGCTTGTGAAGTCACCTTCTCTCGATTACTTGAAGCGAGGATATCCCCATTTATAACATTTTATACAGGAGGATTTTGCCTGACGTACAAATCCATTCCTATCTTAATCATAGTGCATATAGCGCGAATAGATGGAGCGAATTATGACATTTATATGAAATTTGAAATAATAAGCATTATACAAAATGCCAATCATATGAAAACCCCTAGTGTGGTTGAATTCAGGACGATTTCAACCATGCTAGGGGAAAGAGGAAGAGCCTATGAAGGAATTAGAGCCCTGTTTCCATGAGATCCGTGAAAGCAGGTTGCTTGTGTTGAATATAATGGATAAAAATAGCCGTTAGTTTGGGATCGAATTGGCTACCCGAGCAAGCACGTAATTCTTCAATGGCCTCCTCGAACGTTTTGGTGGGTTGATAGGGACGCTCGGTTGTCATCGCATCAAAAGAGTCGATGATCGTCAGCATCCGACATAAAAGTGGAATTTGCTCGCCCTTAAAGCCAAACGGATAGCCTCCTCCGTCATAACGTTCATGATGCAGCTCCACAAAAGGAATCAAATCTACGAATCGTTCGTTGGCTTCTACAATACGCTTGCCCCACATGACATGCGCTTGCACCATCTGCCATTCCTCACCGGACAGCTTCTCTTTTTTATTGAGGATATTCCAGGGAATCTCCAGTTTACCAATGTCATGAATGAGAGCTCCTAGTATGAAACGCCGCTTATCCTCCGGTCCGAGTTGAAGCACATCGCTCATGTCTGCTGCATATCTGAACACCCGTTTTGAATGCTTGAAGGTATTAATATCCTTGTATAAGAACAAATTAAGCTGCTGCTCAAGATCACGAATATCCTGCCCCAGATCGACCTCACGCTCCACTTCATTTAAGCTTCCATGCGTATGAACGATGTTTTTGCCCTGTTTCTTGGCGTAGTACAGGGCTTTATCCGCCAGATCGACCAGCTGTGATTTGTCGTAGATGTCAATGCGGCTTTGGGCAATACCTGCGGAGAAGGACAGACAGCCATGTGGAAAAATTTCGACACCCTCATAACGAGAATCATTTAATCTTTTTCGAATAGCATTGACTATTTCATAAGCTTGTTCAGCGGTATGATCAGGCATAAGCAGGGTGAATTCTTCTCCACCGTAGCGGGATACGGTGATGGGGGTGTCGGAGGTTTCCTTCTTAAGAAACTCACCGAGAAATCCCAGTAGCTGATCGCCTTTAAGATGACCGAAATGATCATTGTATTTTTTGAAATCATCAATATCAATCAGCGCCAGACTGAGGGGAGTATTCTCGGATCTCGATATATTTAATTCAGCTTCAAGTGTATTTTCAAAGTAGCTGTGATTGTATAGCCCTGTTCTGCGATCCATGTTTGCTTTTTCTTCGATTTCCCGATACAGCGTGAACATTTGCTTGAATGCGTGAGATAGGAGCATGCTTAGCCCAAGGAACAGCAAAAGTCCTAGAATGCCATTGTTATAAATCAGTGTAGTCAATACCAAAGACAGAATGAGTGTACATAAGTATACGAGCAGGGATTCAGCCAAAAAAGCCTGTTTAAGCTCATTGAAGGACCCTTTGTATGCGATATAAAAGTAGATGCCCAGTGTGATTGTGTTCACCGCAAAGTAGCAAATTAACGCCAGCAGGTAGGAAGCGAAATGCTCTTGGTTTAAAGCTCCCTGCGTTCCGCCGCTTAGTTCAAATACTGTTGAAGACAGGAAAATGGAAAGGGCGTAAATAGAAAAATTGACGGTATGCTTCCACCAGGACAGTTCTGTGTGCCGGAACATAGCAATGATTACATTTAACAGCAAAATCAGAATAGCAATTTCGGTGCCATGCACAAAAATACAAGCCAGATACACGGAGGAATCCATGGACTGCTTGTTACTGGCCGGTGGTAGCTGGAATGTAAAATGCTCCAGAATTAGAACTGCTCCCAATAGGGAATAGATCGTGACCCACTCTGTTGTCGTATAGTGCAAAAAGGACCACTGATTCGTATACAGGAGAACGATCAAGCCTGCCAAACATATGAAAAACACATATATTCCAGTCGCGGTAACCCGTTCTTGCAGCTTTTTTATTATACTCATCATTTCTTCTCCTGCCTTGTCGTATCTTGATGTCAAAGCTACCAGGGGTGAATGGGATAATTTACAATTTTATAATCGAAAATTTCACATGAAAAAACAGGCCGGAATCCAGCCTGTTTTGTTGAGCCTGTGCTTCCTTTTTTTCTTATCGGTGACTAGCCCCCGATTTTGTAACCGGAAGTCAAAGCAATTATGACAGAAGCTACAATAATAGCATTGATAATCACACGGGAGTATTTCAAGTTTTTCATAGGGTTCCCTCCCTTCCTTGGAATAAGGTACGCACTAGGCGTGACGGGGATTGGTTTCTTGCTGCTTATCCTTGGTTCTTTTCACGACCATAATGCTTTGGATAAACAGAAACATCCCGAAGTTCATGACAACATCTCCAATACTAATTACCTGCGTGCGGGGATAGGGCTTGGAGAGAGGAATAATGTCACCAAGCAATGATAGACGCGTACTCGCATCCATCATGTAATGTTTCGAGATGACACTTCCGGATTTAAGCATATCTGTATAATAGGGACCCAGCACCTCCGAAGCGCTCAACGAGACTGGCATCCTGCCGCCATTCACCGCCATAACGATAAAATTCATCAATACGCCGATGATAATAAGCTTGAATCCCTTATGATGTCTGTTCAACCAGAGAAATATCAATCCAACCACGTAGACTCCCATAAATAGATACCCGTTAATGGCTGCCAGCCCAGTCCATTTTTCTTGGAAATAAAAAATAATGAATTGTACCAGTAGCAGCACGGGGAACATCCAGCCGGCTATAAGGCGAATTTGACTGAAACGGATCAGACCTTGCCGCCAGCCTCCTCTGAACAGACCTACAATGAGACCCAGTAGCACTCCATCATAGACCATTATCATTCTCCAGATTCCACAAATTTTTTGTTTTGGTTACCGTATAATTCGACCTGAAATTGGTAAATTCCTGCCTGATATATAGCAGTTTTGAAAAAAAATTGCGGATTAGCGTGTAATGATTCGAAGCCAGACGAAATGAGTGATATCATGATATATTGAAGTAATTATTTATATTTTTGTGAAAAGGATGATTATTATTATGAACCGGTTATCCAATACTGTTATGGTTGCCGCAGATATGACCAAATCGCGAATATTATGGATCGCCTTTGTCCTGGGTGCATTGAGTGCTTTCGGGCCGTTGTCCATAGATATGTATTTGCCGTCGCTGCCTACATTAGCCGACAATTTGCATACGACTACTTCGTTGGCGCAGCTTAGTTTGACCGCCTGTCTGTTGGGCCTGGCCGTTGGACAGATCGTTGCTGGTCCGCTTAGCGATGTAAGGGGGCGCAGAGGACCGCTGGTGATCTCGCTCATTCTGTACGCTGCTGCTTCGCTGTTATGCGTGTTTGCGCCGAATATCGGTATGCTCATTGCACTTCGCTTTATTCAAGGGCTTACAGGATCGGCAGGGATCGTGATTTCCAGAGCTGTAGCCCGTGATCTATACTCGGGCAAAGAATTGACACGCTTTTTCTCACTACTCATGCTGGTGAACGGCGTGGCCCCCATTGCTGCACCAGTACTGGGCGGTGCCATTTTGAACTTTGTTTCCTGGCGTGGTGTATTCATGGTACTTTGTGTGGTCGGCGTGGCTATGCTGATTGCCGTCGTATTGGGTTTGCCAGAAACGTTGCCAACGAACCGCCGCTCATCCGGTGGTTTGAAGCAGACGCTGGGGACACTCGGTCACTTGTTTGCCGATCGACGCTTTATGGGCTATGCCTTCTCACAGGCGCTGATTACGGGAGCGATGTTCGCGTATATTGCTGGCTCACCATTCGTGCTTCAGGATATTTTCGGGGTTTCCCCTCAGACGTATAGCATCATTTTTGCAGTGAATGGTTTGGGGATTGTACTGTTTTCCCAGTTAACGGGTAGACTTGTGGGTCGCTTCAGCGAACGACAGTTACTCTTGTCGGGTCTGGTCATTGCGGCTGTAGCCGGAATCAGCTTGCTTACTGTAGCCTTTACTGGAGGCCAATTGTTTGCTGTTTTAGTTCCGCTATTTTTTGTCGTTTCCTGCGTAGGGATTGTGAGTACAACGACGACTTCATTGGCAATGCAGAGTCAGCAGCGCTCCGCAGGTAGTGCGTCCGCCATGCTTGGTTTGCTGCCTCTATTGCTGGGTTCCATCGCTTCACCGCTAGTAGGCTTGGGGAGTGGAACAACCCCCGTACCCATGGCGGTCGTTATAGCTATAGCCGAGGTTGGTGCTCTATTAAGCTTTATCGTACTTGCTAAGGAAGCACGCTCAAAAGTATAAAATAGGGCGAAAAAGTGACATTTATCTGGAAGGTTGACATACCCCATGGGGGTATATTATGATGGAACTATAATAAATGCATGAATGCATATATACACCACACAGGAGGCTGATGTATGGCTGAGGAGCAACCTGTTTCCCACACTGAAGTCCATGAGAATCACTGTGGAACAGATGGGGAAAAGACAGTTAGAAAAAGTCATCATTCGGCAGAGTTCAAGAACAGCCTCGTATCCCGGTTGAACCGTATTGAAGGTCAGGTTCGCGGAATTAAAGGCTTGATTGAGAAGGATACCTACTGTGACGATGTACTGAACCAGATTGCGGCTGTCCAGTCCGCGCTGAATGGTGTCGGTAAGCTGCTGCTGGAAGGGCATATGAAAAGCTGTGTCATTGAGCGCATGCAGGCAGGAGAGCAGGAAGTGATTGACGAGCTGCTGGTTACGGTCAAGAAGCTAATCCGTTAAGAGTAGTATTCATACACATTATGGGTACGGAAGTACCCCAGAGGAGGAAAAGAAAATGGCACAAGTTACATTGAATGTAGAAGGCATGAGCTGCAATCATTGCGTGAAGGCAGTAGAAGGAGCTTTGGAGAAAGTTGGCGCTACCGGCAAGGTCAGCCTCGAAATGAAACAAGTGAATGTAGAATATGACGAGTCCAAGCTGAACGTTGAAGCGCTGAAAACAGCCATTGAAGACCAAGGCTATGATGTTGTTTAAGCTGAAGCTTTATGTGTGAAAAAACTTGTTTCGAAGAGGAAGCTTCCATATTAGAAGCTTTTTCTTTTTGGATACGATATACCCCACTGGGGTATGGGAGGAGGATGGCCATGGAAAACCGTGCGACCGACGGTGACAAGCAGACAACGCTTCACATTACAGGGATGTCCTGTGCTGCCTGCGCAAGCCGTATTGAGAAAGGTTTAAAGCGAATAGATGGTGTGGCACAGGCTAATGTGAATTTGGCTTTGGAGCAGGCGTCGATATCCTATGATCCCAAGCAGGTGGAGATCGCTGAATTCCGCGATAAAATTGCTTCTCTTGGGTTTGGAACTGTAAGTGAAGAAGCCAATCTGAATGTAACGGGCATGACTTGCGCGGCCTGTGCAACCCGGATTGAAAAGGGATTGAATCGGATGCCTGGTGTAACAGGTGCCACGGTAAATTTGGCGATGGAAACCGCTCATGTGGAATATGCCGCGGGGAGTATTGCGGTTGGTGATCTGGTGAGCAAGATTGAACAGCTAGGCTACGGAGCGATCCCGCAGAGCGCTGAGGACAATATCGCGGATGTCCGCAGTAAGGATATCCATCGTAAAAAATGGAAGTGGATTGTGTCCGCAGTGCTGTCGTTGCCGTTGTTGTGGGCGATGGTGGCTCATTTTTCCTTTACATCATGGATTTATGTGCCAGAACTGTTCTTGAATCCATGGTTCCAACTAGTGCTGACAACGCCGATTCAGTTCGTCATTGGTTGGCAGTTTTATGTGGGCGCGTACAAAGCGCTTCGTAACGGCAGTTCGAATATGGATGTGTTAGTTGCACTGGGTACGTCTGCGGCTTATTTTTACAGCTTGTACCTTACTCTGCGTCCGGCTGATGTTATGGAGGGGATGGCGGGAATGCCTGTCATGACCATGCCAGAGCTGTATTACGAGACAAGCGCGGTGCTAATTACGCTTATTTTGGTTGGTAAATGGTTCGAAGCGGTAGCCAAAGGGCGTTCGTCCGAGGCGATCAAGAGCCTGATGAGTCTACAGGCGACAACGGCACGTGTAGTACGTGATGGGCAAGAGCTTGATATTCCGATTGAACAGGTACGTGTGAAGGATATCTTTATTGTACGACCCGGCGAGAAAATTCCTGTCGATGGTGTGGTCGTAGACGGACGTTCGGCAGTGGACGAATCCATGTTAAGTGGTGAGAGTCTTCCGGTTGAAAAAGAAGCCGGTTCCGCAGTTACAGGGGCGACGCTCAATAAAAACGGGGTTCTACGTATCCAGGCTGAGCGTGTGGGTGGTGATACGGCGTTGTCCCGTATTATTAAGGTCGTGGAAGATGCGCAAAGCTCCAAGGCTCCCATTCAGCGGATTGCGGATCAGATTTCCGGTATTTTTGTCCCCATTGTTGTTGCTATCGCTGTGTTGGCCTTTATCGTCTGGTTTTTCCTTGTGACGCCGACTGATTTTGCAGGCTCACTGGAGAAAATGATTGCAGTTCTCGTCATTGCTTGCCCTTGTGCGCTCGGATTGGCAACTCCAACGTCCATTATGGCAGGATCGGGACGTGCCGCTGAATATGGTATTCTGTTCAAGGGCGGCGAGCATTTGGAGATGACCCGTTCAGTCAACGCAGTGGTGTTGGATAAGACAGGTACAGTTACGAATGGCAAGCCCGAGCTGACGGATGTTATGGTTGGAGCAAGCGGCATGGCTGAAAAGGATATGCTGCGGTTGCTCGGTGCGGCAGAAAAAAGCTCAGAGCATCCGCTGGCGGAAGCCATTGTAAAGGGGATTGCAGATCGAGGCATTGAGCTGGTAGGACCGACAGATTTTGAAAATATTCCGGGTTATGGTGTGAAGGCACATGTGGAAGGTAAACAGGTATTGGCCGGTACACGCCGATTGATGAGCAGGGAAGGCATCGCAATAGATGACTTAGCTGAGCAGTATATGAACAATCTGGAAAAAGAAGGGAAAACCGCGATGCTGGTCGCTGTGGACGGTTCCTATGCCGGACTGGTGGCCGTAGCGGACACGATTAAAGAAACGTCACGGGAGGCCGTTGCTCGTCTGCGGGCGATGAACATTGAAGTCATCATGATTACGGGTGACAATGAACGGACTGCGCGGGCTGTTGCCGCCGAGGCCGGAATTGAACGAGTGCTGGCGGAGGTGCTACCTGAAGGAAAGGCTGAGGAAGTGAAACGGCTTCAGGAACAAGGCATGATCGTAGCTATGGTTGGGGATGGTATTAACGATGCGCCTGCGCTGGCTACTGCTAATATTGGGATGGCGATGGGTACGGGAACGGATGTGGCCATGGAGGCGGCGGATATTACCCTCATGCGCGGCAACCTGAACAGCATTCCTGACGCGATTGAAATGAGCCGCCGGACCATGACAAACATACGGCAAAATCTGTTTTGGGCGCTCGGGTATAACGTGATCGGTATTCCGATAGCTGCTTTGGGCTTCCTTGCCCCATGGTTGGCGGGAGCGGCCATGGCATTTAGCTCTGTTTCAGTTGTGCTGAATGCGCTGCGTCTCCAACGAGTAAAGCTGTAAGTGTATGGATGTATCGGCAGGATAACGTGCTGTCGGACTTCTGTATCGAGATAAAGTTATTATCAGAGTATAGAGCAAGTACGCGCAATTGGTTGGTTTCTCTGCGTGCTTGCTTTTTGTTGTGTTTGGTTTTTTAAAACCATTCAACTTTCATTACGTCAGGTTGCTTATCATTCGCGAAAGTTCCATAATATTTGTAGGAGTGCCATGCAAGCATGCAAGAACTTCTTCGTATACTCACAGCTTGAAGTAGATAAAGAGCTTATATTATGGATTAGGAGTGAAGCAGTCATGAATGATACGATTTCCTTGTTGATGAATCACCGGTCTGTGCGAAAATTCAAGTCAGCCCCCATTACCGACGAGCAGCTCGCAGCTATTGTGGCAGCTGGCCAAATGGCTTCCTCGTCCAGCAATGTGCAGGCATATACCGTTATCGCCGTTACCGAGCCTTCTTTGAAAACAAAACTGGCGGAGTTGGCAGGAGGGCAGGCTTACGTTGAGCAATGCCCTGCGTTTTTGGTATGGTGCGCAGACCTGTATCGCTTGAAACAGGTCACGCTCCACCATCAGCCAGGTCAGCCTTCCTATGAGGGGTCCGTTGAAAATTATACGGTTGCGACCATTGATGCCGCGTTAGCTGCACAAAATGCAGCGGTAGCCGCTGAATCACTGGGCTTGGGCATCGTCTACATTGGCGGCATTCGTACTAACATAGCAGAGGTGTCTGAGTTGTTAGGGTTGCCAGAGCTGGTGTATCCAGTATTCGGTATGTGTATTGGTGTACCGGATCAGGAAACGGGCTTGCGTCCACGCCTTCCGCTGTCCGGTGTTTTGCATATGAACGGCTACGACAAAAATCAGACGATGAAAGCTGTAGAGGTATACGATCACACATCAGCGGAATATTTGAAGGAACGTACGGGCGGTCAACGCTCTACGCCATGGTCTGAGCAAATGGCCGGAAGATTGACCGAGCCAGCACGCTTGCAGTTGAAGCCATTTTTGGAACAGAAGGGTTTCTTGAAGCAATAAAAGTTGAGTAGTGATAAAAAACTCTGCAAAATACAAGTAGTATTTGAGCTATATACGTTTGAAAATACAAGAACCTCCTTATTTACGTATGATGAAGTTCCGCGTAAATAAGGAGGTTCTTTGCTTTGGTTGCATGTTGTGGTTGTAAACCTTCCAGTCAGTAAACAGCTGGTATACCTTTATCCATCAGATAGTGAGTAAAAGCGTCTCGTATTTTCATAAAATAATTGATGGACGGCAGATTCATCTTGCTGGGTCAGCTTGCTGTACGCGCGAATGACGTCGGCAGTCATCCGGGGATGTGTCTGTTGTCCGGTAAAAGGACCCTCGAACGGCCAGGGACCGTCTGTCTCTGCCATGATCTGATCAGACGGATACTGCCTTGCCAAACTGCGGATCTCTTCTTCGTACAGGAGATCCGGTGTGAAGGAGACATAATAGCCGTTCCGGGCGATACGTTCGGTCGTGGCGGCAGAGCCTTTAAACCAGTGAAAATGCGCCTGCGTGACGCCGTGACGTTCCAGAAGGTCACAGGCGATGTCTGCGTCTTCATAAACGGCGTGCAGGACAATGGGCTTGCTATGCTTGCTTGCAAACTGGATGAAACGCTCCAGTAGCACTATGTAGGGAGCGAGGTCAAAAGGTGAACCGCTCTGCGAGGCTTCTAGCCGATTGTAATAGGGTAAGCCGACTTCACCCACGGCGACCATCTGCTGTACATGTTCGTCCATCCAGTCGAACAAGAGGTCAAGCTCAGTTTGCGGTGGAAGGGCCTGTTCGGGATGAAAGCCAAAGGCTGGCCGTACTAGCCCAGGGTAACGCTCGGCTAACCGTAGATTGGCTCGGCTGGAGTCCAGATGCATCGACACGGCTATCACAGCTTGGACGCTGCTATCAGCAAGTGAAGCGAGCAATAGCTTCTGTTGTTCGGGCGGGTAGCTGTCTACATGAATGTGCGCGTCGATTAATGGAGCGGGTCTTGTTGTGGTCAAATCCAAGCCTAGCTTTGTTTGGCTGTTCCATTTCGATGCACATCGAACTTTTACGTCACTCATGCCGATTCAATCCATCTTCCGGGATATTCTTGTGAACGCTCTGAGCATTGTCCATGTCGCCGTCCAGTTTGTACTTTTCCTCACGCATCCAGCCGGTCATGGTTCGCTTCCATTCAATAAAGAGTGGATCGAGGGTGATTTCTTCCCTACGCGGGCGGGGAAAAGGGACATCTACGACATGCACCACCGAAGCAGGTCGCGCTGACAGCACATAAATGCGGTCGGAGAGCAGCAACGCTTCTTCAATGCTGTGGGTAATGAACAGCACAGAGCGGCGGTTCTTCTCCCACATCCGCAATAACCATTGCTGCATATCTGCACGTGTCAGCGCGTCGAGTGCGCTGAACGGCTCATCCAGCAGCATTAATTCCTGCGGGCTGAGCAGTGCGCGAAGAAAGGCTGCACGCTGTTGCATTCCACCAGACAGCGTATGTGGATACGCCTTGGCGAATTTGCCTAGTCCAACCTGCTCGAGCCATTGCAGGGCTTCTTTGCGACGTTCGCGTTCACTGGCGTACTGAGGGGGGACTGCTGTATTTTTACGTGGAGCATTTTCCTGCCCAAGCAGTACATTATCCAGCGTGGTGCGCCACGGGAAAAGGGCGGGCTGCTGTGGCATATAGCTGATATGCCCACGTTCACCAGTCATGTCTCGTCCGTGCATACGGATACGTCCCTGCTGTGGTTTGAGTAGCCCGCCGATGATGTGAAACAGCGTACTTTTTCCGCTGCCTGACGGACCGATGAGAGAAACGAATTCTCCCGGCTTGACTGTGAGGGATACATCCTGCAGCACGGGCAGTAAGCTTCGCTTTTCGCGGAAGGCGAGGCTGATCCCGTCCAATTCCAGAGCAGAAGGGGCAGTCGAAGGACTCTGCTGGTCCCCGGCTCGTTGTTCATTAGCAACGTTGTGTGATGATAAGTCAGTCGGATGCAGACTCATATGTGCCACGTCCTTTCTTTGCTGTATTTAATTCAAGGAGGAAGCTATTCCTGATCCGGTTTCCAGCGAACCAGCCATTTTTCCAGTAGTACTATGATGACAAACATCAGTAAACTGAGCGCGACAATGATGCCGATGGCGGCAAAAATGAGGTCCGTGCGATAGGCCGATTTTTGCAGCAGCATATAATATCCGATTCCTTCGCTCGCACCAATCCATTCGGCAATAATTGCGCCCATCACACTGTAGGTGGCAGCAATCTTGATGCCGGAGAATACTTGCGGCAACGAGTGTGGCAACTCCAGCTTCATAAAAATAGCCATGCGACCTGCACCCGACATCTGCATATAGTTCATCATCATACGGTCCGTCCGTGTCAGCCCGTCCATGGTCGCTACAGCCACGGGAAAAAAGCATACTAAGGTAATGACCATCAGCTTGGGCAGCATGCCAAAACCAAACCACACCATGAGCAGCGGCCCCAGGGCGATGATCGGAATGTTTTGGCTCAGGATAAGCAGCGGATACAGGGCGGATTTGAGAAAAGGAATGGTATGAAGAACGATGGCGATCAACAGTCCCGTTGCTGTCCCTATAGCGAATCCCACAAGTGTCAGGCGAATTGTAGCCCATGTATGGGCACCAAGCAGCGCCGTCTGGGCCATGCCCTCCTGTACGATGAGGGATGGAGCTGGCAGTAGCCAGGATTCAATATGTAAATAGGAAACCGCCCCCTGCCAGGCTGCTAAAAAGAAGAGGACCGCCACAAGGGGCGGCCATACGCTTTTCCACCAGGATGCGTTCTTGCCTTTCGGATTCATGGGCGATATTTCTCGGTCAGCTTGTTCATGCTGATGCCTTGTGGGTTATGTGCGATTTTGATCTGTGAAATGACGCTGGGACTGCCCGCTTCCGTCAAAGCCTCATGCATTTCTTTAACCACTTTCAGCAACTCGTCGAGCTCGCCCTCCATGGTCGTATCCAATGGGTTCACCTGATGTTTGACACCGGAGCGCTGAATGACCTCAATCGCCTTATCTACATACGGGTAAGAGTCCTCGTTATTAGGAGTTTTAGGGATTACTTGAATACTGAGCAGTGTATTAGCCATGCAAATTCACCTGTCCTTCATTTGGAGTGTTTTAGAGAAAATAGGGTGGTTTAAGGCGTTTGAGACCGCTCCGCGTTTCATTTGGTCTTACGATCGCTGTTGCAGGGGGATTCTTGGATTATTTAAGTTTTCAAAGGTAAGAATTCCCCTGCAAAGGCGAACGCTCCGCTTCTCCAGATTCAAATGAACCGCTCCGCTGCTGCCCGCCTTAAAAGCACCCTATTTTTAAAGCTGGTTTGTGCGGCATTTTTAACACACAAGCGCACCTACTTAGCGCTTAGATAATATGAAACTAAAGAATAAACCAAGTTGAACGAGAACGAAGTGGGCGGAATGGTGCTGTACAAGCGTTAGCGTTCGCTTTAAAAGCTTTCCGTAGGAAAGCTCGCTTCGGAAGCATAACCTCCCCGGATTTCTACATTAATCATAAGTTTTTATTAAGAAATCCGGGGTGGTGGCGATGGGAAGCACCATCCGACTGCGTAGTGGGGCTTCGTTCACTTCTCTAGTTCAGTCTTATTTAGCGTTTTAACAAATGGTCAGCGCTTGGGCAAGAAGTCGTTTGTGAAGGCCTTATCGACTTCCAAAGGCTTGCTGAGCAGCTTGCGTTCGTACATCCAGTCCGAATAGTTTTGCCATACCTCCGCTTTTTGCACGCCCCATTGCGCGGCATCATCCTGATAACGTGGGCTTAGCCATTTTTGGCTGGCAAGTACCAGTTTTTTATCCAGCTCCGGTACAGCTTTGCTTAAGATGTCCGCGGCTTCTTCCGGATGGGCGATAGTGTATTCATAGCCTTGGGCGGTAGCGTCCATGAACGCTTTGACCAGCTCGGGATCATTTTTTATCGTCTGTTCGTTGCTCACAATTACAGGCGTATAGTAGTCGAGGCTTTTGGAATAATCTTTTACATACAGCATATCCAATGGCTCATCTCGAAGTTGGGCCTCGATTCCGGTCCATGCGTAGAAAATCCAGGCAAAGTCGATATCCCGCTTCACGGCTGTAAAATAGTCTGCATTGCCCATGTTGACGATCTTCACTTTGCTCACATCGCCTTTGTCTGAATCCATGATGGATTTCATGACCGCTTCTTCTACGGGAGAGCCCCAACCGCCGTATTTTTTACCTTCAAAATCTTTCGGGCTTTTAATTCCGCGATCTACCGGGGCTGCGAAGCCTGAGGTATTATGCTGAATCACCGCAGCGATGGATACAAGCGGCACACCTTGCGTGCGGGCCTGTGTGACGCCTTCTTGGTAGCTGATACCAAAAGGTGCAGCATTAGAAGCAACCATTTGATCGGCTCCGCCTGAACCAGGTTGAACAATTTGGACATTCAAACCTGCTTTTTCGTAAAATCCTTTGTCCTTGGCGACATAGAGTCCCGTATGATTCGTATTGGGTGTCCAGTCGAGCACGATTTTAACATCTTTGAGCCCCTTTGCCGGAGTAGACGTTTGAGTGTCGGTAGCGGAAGCTGCTTCTTGGGATGTAGGGGGACTTCCACCGCAAGCGGTCAGGGTCAGGGCCATGAGCCACAGACTGATCAGTCCCAGGCTTAATATTTTCATGCGCTTCATCGTTAGTGTTCTCTCCTTTTGATTACCCGTTATCCATCCAATCAGACAGCTTAAGTTTCCCATTTTCATAAAAATAACATCTGCCGGACGCGATCTTTCCAACAACTTAATCCTCAACAAAAAAGCGCCCCGAGTTTCCGGGACGCTTGCGCTTGTATATACCAAAGTAAGGGATGGTCCTATGTAAAGAAGGCACATCTTGCTTAAGCATTCCTACGCTGGCATTACCCAGATCAGGTTGTAAGGGTCAGTGTCTTGGGACACACTCTCAGCCGGCCGATTCCAGCACCCCTGGCATTGTATGGTTTAATGGGTTCATTTATTCGGGTTTACTACGACGATTATATGCTTTGAATGCGGGTCTGTCCAGCATGAAGGGAGAGATAACGGTTCATTTGCCGAACGACAGGGTACACTTTTACTGTGAGCTTTGATCTGAAAATGAGTATGAATCAATCCGATTCGATCCGGTCATGTTATTTTCAGAACAGCTGCGCAGGTAGGTTCAGATGGGCTGGTGCCCAATGGCATGGCCGTAGAGAATTCTAATTTGTGAAAAGGAGTTGTTGTACTGTGGGTAAAACGGAAACATTGGATCGCAACCAACTGGAACAAGCCATTGTGAAGGCTTTGGATAACAACAAATTTTGTTCGTTAGGTACGGTAGAGGGTGGCAAACCGAAAGTACGCTATATGGCCCTTTTTAACGATGGAATGAACATTCATCTGGCGACAGATCGCAAAACGCATAAAGTGGATGAGCTAAAGGACAATCCGAATGCTTATCTGCTGCTGGGTTATGAGGTTGGCGGTACGAAGGAAGTTGTAGAAGTGGAGGCTACCGTCCAGATTACAGCTGATGAGGGGCTGCGCAAACAAGTGTGGAACGATTCCTTGAAGGAATGGTTCTCCGGACCGGATGATCCCGATTATGTCATTCTGGACGTGAATCCGACTCGCATTGAGTATGTGGGTCAGCAAACGGAGCGCCAGGTGTGGAAGAAATAATACGAATATAAATGGATAAACCAGTGAATCTCCGAGTTTTTATTAGGAGGTTTGCTGGTTTTTTTATGTTTGAGAAAAATAATTATTTTTTCATAAATAATTTTAAGTAAATGACTACTCTTTTGTCTGGCGTTGGATTAAAATAGAAATGGTGGGTTCAAGGCTTACATATATGTGCAAAAGTATGTATATGAGGCATACACCTTAATGAGGAGGGGTATATTTTGTTATTACGTAAAAATTGGTTTAAAGGGTTTACAGCAGCAGTTGTAGCTTGTAGCATGCTGGTGTTTTCGACCGCTCCATCTTGGGCAGCTAACAAATCCCGCGATGAAGCTACGGTGAATCTGCGGATCATGGAAACAACGGATATTCATGCGTCCCTGATGAACTACGATTACTACTCGGACAAAGAAACCAACGAATATGGCTTGATTAACACAGCCGGACTAATCCAACAGGCGCGTAGTGAAGCGAGAAACAGCATGTTGTTCGATAACGGTGATTTATTGCAGGGCAATCCATTAGGTGATTATATGGCCAGAAATAAAACCTTCGAGAAAGAAGGCGGCGTCCATCCGGTCTACAAGATGATGAACTTGATGGGCTATGATGCGGCTACAGTGGGCAACCACGAATTCAACTATGGTCTAGGCTTTCTGGAGAAATCGCTCAAGGGAGCCGATTTCCCTTACGTAAATGCGAATGTTTATGTTGACAAGGGGGGTCAAGCTACTAAAAATTATTTTACCCCTTATCAGATTCTTGATAAAACAGTAACGGATGAAAAAGGTGATCAGCATACACTCAAAGTGGGTGTAATCGGCCTGGTAACACCTCAAATTATGCAATGGGATGAAGCCAATTTAAAGGATAAGGTCGTTACGAAGGATATTGTGGAAACGGCGAAAAAGTTTATTCCTCAAATGAAAACGGAAGGTGCCGACATTATTGTCGTGCTTGCGCACACAGGTTATGAGGATGTGCCACAAACGCCAATGATGGAGAATGCTGTTAAATATTTGAGCCAGGTGGAAGGAATTAACGCGATTCTGTTTGGGCATGCTCATAAATCTTTCCCAGGCCCTGATTTTAAAGATATGAAGGGTGTAGATCTGGATAAGGGAACCATTAATGGCGTACCGGCCGTGGAAGCTTCTTCATGGGGCAAGGATTTGGGCATTATTGACCTGACTCTGGAAAAGGAAAAGAGTGAATGGAACGTAATCGACTCTCAGTCTCAAGTGCGTCCGGTAGTGAGTACTACCAATCAGACTGTGAAGTTTACGCCTGAATTCAAACTGATTGATGCGGTCAAAGAAGAGCATCAAGGAACGCTGGATTATATTCGCCAGCCTGTAGGAACAACGACGGCGCCAATTACCAGCTATTTTGCATTAGTGCAGGACGACCCTTCCATTCAAATTGTGACGAATGCACAGAAATGGTATGTTCAAAACCATCTTAAAGGAACTGAATACGAAAATCTTCCAGTATTGTCGGCAGGCGCTCCATTCAAGGCCGGCGGTCGAAACGGAGCCGAGTATTACACTAATATTCCTGAAGGTACGGTAGCGATTAAAAACGTGTCCGACCTGTATGTGTACCCGAACACGGTTCATGCTGTAGAAGTGACCGGTGCTGAAATTCAGGAATGGCTGGAGTGGTCTGCGGGTCAGTTCAACCGTATTGATCCAAAGCAAACTGAGGAGCAATCGCTGATCAACAAGGATTTCCCAACCTACAATTTTGATGTCATTGATGGTGTGAATTATCAGATTGATGTAACGCAGCCTGCACGGTATGATGCCAAGGGAACTATTATTGATTCTTCAGCGCATCGTATCAAGGATCTGCAATACAATGGAAAGGCTATAGATCCTGCACAGAAATTTATCGTAGCCACCAATAACTATCGTGCTTCCTCATCCAAACTGGCCAACCCAGATGGCAAACGAATTGTGATGGCAGCACCGGATGAAAGTCGTCAAGTCGTTGTTGACTATATCCGTACGAACGGAACGATTAATCCATCGGCGGATGGCAACTGGTCTATTGCTTCTTTTGGTCAGGCAAAGGTTACTTTCGAGTCCTCTCCTGATGCCAAAGACGTGCTGGCAGGCAATCAACAAATTTCATACTTGAGCAGCGCGGCAGACGGTTTTGCCAAATACAGCTTAAAAGCTGGCGCTAAGCCTAGTACAGCAACGACTTCTGTAAAGGAAGCTGTGGCTCCCGCGAAAGCAACAGCAAAGCCAGCTGTTAAAACGACCAAACCGGCGGTTGTTAAACCAGCTAAAACAACAAAGCCAAAGGCATCCAAATAACTTCGAATTTTAGTTTTCGTTTAATATCAGAATGAAGCAGCAAGTCTCTTTAACCAAGAGATTTGCTGCTTTTTTTAATATCAAAAAACAGCCCCGAATTATTATGAGTGTAAAAAGGTTTTGTTTTTGTCGAATATGTACTTAAGTCCTAAGTTATCGTTAAAAAAAGCTGCTTTTTTGTAAAAAAACGTAATTATATAGTACTTTTGTTCTAGTTATTTGTGATATAATGGTGAAAAAACCGGAAAATTGTTCCGAGGAGGACCATTATGACATGCAGCAATTGCAGCATCATATTACCTATAAAGGATCAAGGATTGCTTAGAATTAGGTATTCCAGGGTGTCGCTTACTCCAGCATTAGATGGTTTGGGCATGCTATCGGAACAAATGAAGCAGCAACATGAGCGTGAGGGCGGCATAGAGTTTCGCTATGAGAGCCGTTCAGAGTTGGAACAGCTGGTTAACGGACTGGCTCGTCTGCCGCAGGAATACTTGAACCATATACAAGTTGTGGTGACTGGCTTGCATCATGTCGAAGGATATGAGGACTGGCTTTTATTTAGTCAATTGCAAGCCAGACTGCAACATCCGGATATCGTGAGTATTATTAAGGATCAAAGTTTTTCCAGCCATATGCAGCCTATTGTTGACCACAAGCTGGATATTATCGGGTTTGAGTTTTTGCTGCGTCCGTCACATGCGGAAAGACCTTTTCAGCCTTTCCGACTGTTTGAAATCGCCCGTGAAGCTGGCTTGCATGCTCATCTGGATCGCTCGGCTCGTTTTTCCGCTATTGAAAAAAGTGCAACATGCCTTCCGGCGGGGATTAAACGTTTTATTAACTTTCTCCCTTCCACCATTTATAATCCGGCTTATTGCTTGAATCACACCTTTGAGACGATTGATCGGTTATCCATGAGTACGAAGGATTTTGTATTTGAGGTCGTAGAAACGGAAGAGATAGACGACCTTAATTTTTTGCATCATATCTTTGAGCAATATCGTAATCGAGGAGTTTCAGTTGCCCTGGACGATGTGGGGGCAGGCTATTCTACGACAGAGCTTATGAATTGCCTTCAGCCGGATTATGTCAAAATTGACCGTAGTATAATTGACGGCTGTCATAGTAACAGTAATCAGAAACGGCAAATCACAGGAATTGTAGAATCGGCTTTTCGTTTTGGAGGCCAAGTGTTGGCTGAAGGAGTAGAGCAGATAGAGGATTTTGAATTTTGTCGTGAAGCAGGTGTGTCACTGGCTCAGGGTTATTTGTTTGGCAAGCCGGAGCCCGGTCCGCCCTCCAATTTTATGCTTAGCAGCGTAATATAGTCAGGAACAAATTTAAGTAGATGTAGTTTATAAAAATTGGAGCTTAAATAAGGCTATCGTATAAGCATTAATGTAAAAAACGCGAGTGCAGAGGTTATTTCACCCCTGCAACTCGCGTTTTTTGGTCATGCTTGCCCACCTGAACAAGCTCTGGCAAGCAAAGCCATCCAGTCTCCAATTTTACTTGGTAAGGGACGTTAAAAGCCCGGAAGCAGTTTACGACCGTTTTTTTTAAAAGTAAAGATTGACGTTTTGAAGACAATTGAATACAGTGTACTATATAGGAAACAGTGTTTCATTTGTGATACACTGTATCTATATTAGGTAAAAGGTTTAACAATACAGGGAGGACAACCAAAATGAAAGCAGTGCAACTGAAAAACGGTTTTGGCTTTGAAGAGTTAACCTTGATGGAACTTGACACACCGGTGCCGGGACGGCTGGAAGTTCTGATCCGCATAAGGGCAGCGTCCCTCAATTACCGTGATTTGGTAATTATTAACGGAGTCATGCCGATCGGCATTCAATTTCCCTTCATTCCGTTATCCGATGGAGCGGGTGAAATTGTAGCTGTGGGCGAAGGGGTGACAAAATTTCAGGTAGGACAAAGAGTAGCGGCAAATTTACAACAGAAATTCATTGGCGGGAGCACGAGAGCGGAGGTCTTAAAGGACAGTCTGGGAGGCCCGCTCAGTGGAGTGGCGGCTGAATATATCGTTCTGCATGAAGAGGGGGTCGTCGCCATTCCGGATCATCTATCTTGGGAGGAGGCTTCCACTTTGCCGATTGCGGCATTAACCGCATGGAGCATGCTGATGGAATCCGGTGGGCTGCGAGCGGGAGATACGGTGCTCTTGCAAGGAACAGGCGGTGTTTCCATCTTTGGGCTTCAATTCTCTCTGATGGCGGGAGCACGGGTAATTATCACATCGAGCAGCAATGACAAGCTGGAACGGGCAAAGGCTCTCGGCGCATGGCAGACAATCAACTATTCGGAGGTTCCAAAGTGGGATAAGGTGGCTCTGGAGCTGACAGACGGCGGAGTCGACCATGTCCTGGATGTAGGGGGAGCGGCAACAATGGCGCAATCCATCAATGCACTTCGTACCGGAGGGACTGTGAGCATGGTCGGATTCTTATCGGGCTTGACCATTCCTGAGTTCGATGTCACTAGCATTTTGCAGAAGGCTGCAACGATTCGCGGTAGCCAGGTTGGTAACCGGGAACATTTCGAAAACATGAATCGTGCCATTTCCCGCCATCGTTTACATCCTGTCATCGACCGGGTATTCCCGCTCAGCCGAATCGGCGAAGCCTTCGCACTTTTGGCTGAAGGAAAACAGTATTTCGGTAAAATCGTCGTTCAAATATAAATGAGCATTTTGCATAAATCCCAAGAGCGATTTCAAATCAGTAATATATAGATCGAAACGGTTTAGTTCGTCTATATAGTGTACTTTCGAGCGTTGGGAATTGAATTATGCAAAATGCTGAAATATTATTCAAATCACATAGGAGGCACTCTAATGCCCAGTAAACCTGATTTATCTGTCAAAGATTCTCAAGAAAGAAAGAATAAAAAACCGCGTAAGTGGGTACGCAGAACCGGATTATGGCTGCTGTCGGTAATCCTTCTGGGAGTGGTTATTTTTATGCTCATCCCTTCCCCTGTACAGCCTGCAAAATGGCTTGCACCTTCGGCCCCCTCTTTTGAACAAGCGGGTCCATGGCAACAAAACAACAAACTCAGCTCCGCAGAGCTTGTTACAGATGCCCCTAAGTTTCCGGAATTTATCACCTTTGACAAGGAAGGAAATTTATATACGGGAGACTCCGATGGGAAAATTTATAAGGTTGTCTTTGATACAAAGGGCAATCCGCAAAAGGCCCAGCTATATGCAGATACCAAAGGAACGCCCAATGGACTTATGTTTGATGCAAGTGGAAATCTGATCGTTACGGATGTTAAGAAGGGGCTGCTGTCGGTAGATCCATCCGGAAACGTGACGGTGTTGGCCAATCAAGTCGACGACACACCGATCTATTTGGCCAACGAGCTGGATATTGCCAAAGATGGTACCATTTATTTTTCTGACACCTCCAATTATGGCAGTGTAGTCTTCAAAGAAATCGCCGAGAACAAGCCGCATGGACGTTTGCTGAAATATAATCCGGCGACCAAGCAGACGACAGTTCTGTTGGAAGGTCTTTATTTTGCGAACGGGGTTGCCTTGTCTGCGGATGAAGATTTTGTACTTGTGGCAGAGTCGTATCACTACCAATTGACCCGATACTGGCTCAAAGGGCCGAAGAAAGGGACTTCGGATATTTTTGCGGATAATCTCGCCGGTTTTCCGGATAACATTACGCGTGATGATCAAGGCCATTTCTGGGTCGGTCTCTTCACGACACGTATTCCCTTTGTAGATCAGATGCATGGAAGCCCGTGGCTGGCTGGAATGATGGCCAAATTGCCTCAATCGCTGCTCAGCGGTGCAAGCGCACCTGTGAAGCATGGACTTGCTGTGGAGCTTAATCCGCAGGGTAAATTCATCGGAAGCTGGCATGATCCTGAAGGCTCGCTTTATGGGGTAACCACGGCTGTAAACCATGACGGATATTTATATATAGGTACAGCTCCTGGAGGCAGCCAGGGTGTTCATCGAGTGCTTTTAACCAAATAAGCTTGGGGAGGGTTTAACATGATATTGGATGAGTTGAAATTATCCTGGAAAGCGAAGGAAAGCCTGGCCGGGAAAGTAGCTTTGGTAACAGGCGCAAGCAGCGGCATTGGGGCATCGATTGCAAAAAAACTGGCAAAGCGTGGCGCGTATGTAGCTGTATTGGCGCGCCGTCAGGAGCGATTGGATGAATTGGTTCGCGACTTGCACCAAGAGGAATTGTATGAGGTCATGGCAATACCTGCCGATATCCAAAAGGCTGAAGACATACAGCAGGCGGTCCACGCCATTCTTGAACGCTGGGGGCGGCTTGACATTATCGTTGCCAATGCCGGCTTCGGGTATCGAAGTCCGCTGGCAGAGGTGGAACTGGAGCGCTGGGAGGAGCTTTACAAGACGAATGTGCACGGTCTTGTCCTGACACTGAAGTACGGACTTCAGCCAATGAGGGAACAGGCCAAGGGGGATGTTGTCATTGTCTCCTCTATTGCAGCGAAGGAAGTGGTTGCCGGAGGAGGACTATACAGCGCTACCAAGTACGGCGTTAGCGCCATAGCCTCTGCATTGCGTTTGGAGACCAGTACGCAAGGAATTCGTGTAACTGCGATTCACCCCGGGGCGGTGGCGACGGAGTTTTCGCAGGTGGCCGGATATCCCGAGCAGGAAATTCGGGCGTTTGCTTCGAGCGTTTTGCCGCTGCATCCCGATGATGTTGCAGAAGCTGCCCTTTATGCACTAGAGCAGCCGGAGCATGTCAATATTCCAGAGTTGACCATTATGCCTTCGAGGCAGGTCCAGCGGTTCAAATAGAGCGATATTTATTCTGACATAAACCGGGTGAGCATGAACCAAAAAGCGCGAGCTACAGGGGGGAATAACCTTGCACTCGCGCTTTTTTATACTAATGATGAAGCGTGACTGTCCAATAAAGTTTAAAACCACTTTGGGATAGCTCCATTTACTATAGAGGAGACCATATCCCGTAACATTTTGGCCCCACGTTCGCTCATCCAGTCATCGTGAGCACAGCTATAGTGTAATGACGTACAGACCTAGCGGCGTAGTTGCGCTACCTGCAACCATGAAGCTGAGAGAATAGCTGGATCTGCCGGGGGGAACGCTGATATCAGCTAATCGGCATACCTTGGTATTATCTCGTAGCAAAGGGATACCATATACACGATCATCCACGCGTACAGCCCCGGCGAACGCGCCCCCACGTGGATTCGCGTAGATTCTGACGATACGTACCTCGTCACTGTCGTTAACGATGGGAATGGTCGCGTTGTATATGGTTCCGAATTGTCCGCGATTATCTAGCGCAGGCCCCAGCTCGCTGCGTGCCCCGGTAAACAGCAGATCGGCAGGAGCCTCACCGTTCAGCTTTTTGGTGGCACACGCCCGATAGTTGGCGCTCTGTCCCACCACGTACTCTGGCATCCGCGCATTCGTTTCGGAAAAGGACCACACCCCTCGTGGATGCGCCTGTGGTGGAGGTACGGGAGGAAGCGCATCCATATGAATCTGGCGCAGATCGGTCTGCGTGTCCTTGCTGATCACGGTGCGAATCACATAATCCAGCGTACCGTGGCCTTCAGCAAATTCTACGGTAAGGTCATAGATGAATCCGGCCAGCGATCCCTCGGGCAGCTCAAATTCCTCCAGCAGAGCGGTGCCTTTGCCGAATTTATGACGGTCTGCTGGCCTCACACGTTCCATCGTACCCGCCAAACAGCTTTTGGCAATAGACTGCCCGACATCAATAATCCAGTTGCCGTCCTCAGGCACAATCTTAAGAGCGCGTTCAATATGGCGTACTTCCAGTTTAGCAGCGCTCCTGTTCTCTACAGTGATGCCCAGTTTAACAGGGCTGTCGATTTTGTTATAATGCCAGCCGAAAATGCGATGTTTGACTGTTCGGGTTGTCGAGCGAACCATGTCATGCCACAGGGTGGCTTGCTCGGTAGGTACCGTCACATGGGTAAGCGTCTCCGGGTTATCGCTAAGCATCAGGCGGCGTGTTCCGCCCTCAGTGGCTGACTCCACATCCACATGGATGTTGGGCGGGATCACGGCAGTTTCCACAATCAGATCCTTTGGCTCCTTGGATCGATGGTTCATGTAAATTCCTCCTTTTATTCAAAAGTGGCACCGCTTTGGGTACATGTATATGGGCAGTTCATAAATATAGGTAACGCCAGATCCATTTATACAACCTGTTTTACAAAATATTTTTTTAAAATAAACCTCCGCAGATTATAGCGGTTCTGCTAATGCATCGAAGCAAGCTTACAAGACTCTTGTTCCCAATCACCAACGATTCGCAGCCAGGTATTGCGTGTATGTTAAGAGCATAAGCTATTGGATGTACAGAGAAGCTACAGGAGGGAAACATGCCTAAAAAAATATGGTGGAAGGAAGCCGTTGTATATCAGATTTACCCGATCAGTTTTCAGGATTCTGACGGAGACGGTAAAGGGGACTTGCGAGGCATTTTGTCCAGGTTGGATTATTTGTGTGAACTGGGTATTGATGTTATCTGGATTTGTCCGGTATATAAATCGCCCAATCACGATAATGGATATGATATTAGCGATTATTATGCCATTATGGATGAGTTTGGAACAATGGAGGATTTTGACGAACTGCTTCACCAGGCGCATGAACGAGGTATCAAAATCATGATGGATTTGGTATTAAACCATACATCGGATGAGCATCCGTGGTTTACGGAGTCACGCTCGTCCAAGGATAATCCGAAGCGGGACTACTACATATGGCGAACAGGCAAAAATGGCGGATATCCGAACAACTGGGAATCGTATTTTTCTGGCTCAGTGTGGAAATATGACAAGCTTACAGACGAATATTACATGCATCTATATTCCGAGCATCAGCCGGATCTGAACTGGGAAAATGAAGAGATGGTGGGCGAGCTCTACCGCATGGTGGAATGGTGGCTGAAAAAGGGAGTCGATGGCTTCCGTTTTGACGCTATTGCCCATATTGTCAAAGCCGAAGGGCTGCCGGATGCCGATAATCCCGACAAACGAACCTTGGTACGGGCTTATCAGCTCTTTTCCAATCTGGAACAGGTACATGTGCTTCTACGGATGCTGAATGAAAAGGTGCTGGAATGTTATCCCTTAATGACAGTTGGCGAAACGTCTGGCTTAGGACCGGAACAGGCGCTTGATTATGTGGGAGACCAGCGGCATGAATTGAATATGGTCTTCCAGTTTGAACACATGTTTATTGATGCACAAGGTCTAGGGACGGAAAAATGGAAATCCAAGCCATGGACGCTGGTGGAGCTGAAAAAAATAATGAGCAGTTGGCAGACAGTGCTTCATCAGGAAGGATGGAATGCCAATTATCTCAACAATCATGATCAACCTCGGGCTCTCTCCAGATTTGCGAATGATGGACAATATCGTGTGGAATCCGCCAAAATGCTGGCAACCTTCACACATATGCTTGAGGGTACGCCTTATATTTATCAGGGTGAGGAAATTGGGATGACGAATATTGCATTCCCGTCGATTGATGATTATCGGGATGTGGAAACGTTAAACTATTATGAGCAGCAACGAAAGATTGGTGAGCCGGAGGAGCAGATTATGGCGGCAATCTGGCGAAAAAGCCGGGATAATGCACGCACTCCGATGCAGTGGGATGCTGGTCCTGCGGCCGGATTTACCGATGGAGAGCCGTGGATGAAGATTAACGATAACTACACACACATTAATGCAGAGGCTGAAAGAAATAATCCAGGCTCGATTTTCCACTATTATCGTAAGTTGATTGCTCTGCGCAAACAACATGAGGTCATAGTCTATGGCGAATACAAGCTTCTGTTGCCACTGGATACAGAGCTGTATGTATTCACTCGTATGTTGGGAAAAGAGCGTTTGCTGGTCATTTTGAATTTCTTTGACCGTGATCCGGTGTTCCACTGGCCCGAAGGTGAGGAGCTTCCTGCCGCCAAGGCGGAACTACTTCTCTCCAACTACGAACCGGTACAAGGGGAACAACTGCATGCCTTGAAGCTGCGGCCTTATGAAGCCAGAGTGTATAAGCTAACCATGCATTAGGCTTTGCTATCTTTAGAATGGTAAAAGAAGGGAAGGCCCATAGAGCCTTCCCTTCCTTGGAGTAAACTAAAAAGCCCAATCCACACTGGCTACCATGGGCAGGTGTGGATCGGGCTCATTATGATATGGTCTCATTAAATGTAGTTACTTTTTAGTGATAATGTTTCACCTTAAGGTCGTCTAGACTTTTAAACTCATACCCTTGCTTGCGAGCCTCGTCGATGATAGAAGCAAGCGCCTCGGCATTATCCTTGGATACGGAATGGAGCAAAATGACCGCTCCAGGGTGGAGCTGCTTCATGACTTGACGATAGGCATAGTCCGTTCCTTGCTGAATTTTTGTGTCCCAGTCCTTGTAAGCCACAGACCAGAATACGCTCGTATATCCGGCTTCTCGACAGGAAGCCAATGCTTTTTCACTAAAAATACCGCGAGGCGGCCGGACATATTTCATTTCTTTTTGCCCGGTTAGCTCTGCCGATGCATTTCGTACCCGATCCAGCTCAGACCGGATCTCTGCCGAAGAAATGGTGCTCATATCAGGATGGCTCCATGAATGGTTGCCGATAATATGGCCCTCACTCGCCATGCGTCGCATCAAAGCTGGCTGGTCTTTTACAAAATGCCCCGTCACAAAGAAGGCGGCCGGAACCTTTTTGGCCTTCAATACATCCAGCACTTTCGGAGTATACCCATTCTCATAGCCGTTGTCGAAAGTGAGAAATAATTCTTTTTTAGTCGTATCCCCCAGAAAGATGCCACCTTGTCTTTCGATCAGGTGCATAAAGCCTTCTTGTGCGATGGAAGGCAGCTCCCCTCCTTTACTTTTTTTAAACCCAAAATGATAAGGCTGTCCGTCAACAGTCTGAGTAGCCCATGCGGGTTCCGCCGTAACTGCCAACATACCCGTTACTGCAATGCATAGCCACAAGGTAAATATTCGCTTCATCTATGTTCCTCCGCTTTCGTCCCGTTCGGGTAAGGTGTGTATGCTTCGACATATTTCATACCATCTGCAATATCGTACTGATTTATGCAAGGACATGCTTTGACCGAATGTAAAACTCATATTGACATGAATATTAAATCGAAGTAGTATACTTTATAAAACTCACTAGAATACTCGGATTTAATTCGATCGTTTATGCCGAAGAAAAGCATCAGCTCAGAATATCTTACATACTTGTAAGAACGGAAGGAGTTAGGACTCATGATTGAACTTAGGAATGTATCTAAAACCTACGTGAGAAAAGGCCTAAGTATTGAAGCGTTAAAAAATATAAATATCAAAGTGGATAAAGGGGACATCTTCGGATTTATCGGATTCAGTGGCGCAGGGAAAAGTACGCTAATCCGTTTGGTCAATCGTCTTGAGAAAGTAACCAGCGGAGAGGTTCTTGTTGAAGGGGAGCAGTTAAATACCTATTCTACCTCTGGACTGCGGAAGGTAAGGAAGAAGATTGGAATGATTTTTCAGCATTTTAATCTGCTGGAATCAAAAACGGTGTTCGACAACATTGCAATTCCGTTGGTGCTGCTTAAGCGCAACAAACGCGAAATAGAGGGGCGTGTGAAAGAGCTTTTGGCGTTCATAGGATTGTCGGACAAGGCGGACAGCTATCCCAACGAGCTTTCCGGCGGACAAAAGCAACGTGTCGGGATTGCACGGGCGCTTGCGAGCAACCCATCCATTTTGCTCTGTGATGAGGCGACCTCGGCACTTGATCCGCAGACCACACAGTCTATTCTCGACTTGCTTCGCAAAATCAACAAGGAATACAAGATCACCATATTGATCATTACCCATGAGATGTCGGTGATTCAGCGAATTTGCAACAAGGTTGCCGTAATGGAAAAAGGGGAAATCATCGAGCAGGGCAATGTCCTGGAGGTATTCGGACAGCCGCAGCACCCGACGACGCAGAGCTTTGTACGCACGGTCATTCACGATGCAGTACCCGAGAGTGTGCTACAAACGTTCGAACAGCAAGAATCACAGCGGATTTACAAGCTGGAATTTATAGGACAGGTTGCTTCTGATCCGGTAGTTCATGAATTAATTCGGCAGCATGATATCCATGTGAACATTTTGTTTGCCAACATGACGGAGATTCAAGAAACGACGATTGGCTATATGACAATCCAACTGCGTGGTGGACAGCATTCCATTCAGCAGGCTGTTGATTTTATCAAGAGCAAAGGAGTCCATATTCAGGAGGTAGAGAGTCTATGATGATTACAGGAACCACGATAACCTGGGATCAACTGTGGGAAGCTTTGTATGAATCCGTGCTCATGGTCAGCATATCCTTATTCATTGGCGCCCTGATCGGTATCCCTATCGGTATTTTACTCGTCATCACACGCCCGGGCGGAATTCTGGAGAACAAATGGCTGCACAATATTTTGAATCCGATCATTAACATTGTTCGTTCCTTACCGTTTATTATCTTACTGATTGCGATCATTCCGTTAACCCGTCTGATTGTGCATACATCCATTGGGACCAGCGCGGCAATTGTCCCCTTGATTATATATATTGCGCCATATATCGGAAGGCTGGTCGAAAACTCGCTGTTGGAGGTGAATCCGGGGATATTGGAGGCAGCAGATGCGATGGGGGCGACCCCGTTCCAGGTCATTCGATACTTTTTGCTTCCTGAGGCATTCAGTTCTCTGATTTTGTCGTTAACGACAGCAGCCATTGGTCTGATTGGTGCTACTGCTATGGCTGGTGCGGTCGGCGGAGGCGGAATTGGCGATCTGGCGATCGCATATGGCTATCAACGTTTTGATACGCTGGTTATGCTGATTACCGTCATCATTCTAGTCTTGTTTGTACAAGGTGTTCAGTCCTTGGGGAACCTATTGTCCCGTAAAGCACGCAGGGGTTAAATTAGATGTTTTTTTTCACCTATTGTCTGTTCATAGCTTGTAATTTTATAATCCATGCGTTCCAATACGTTGTTCATATCTTTCATTTTTGCAATGAGCTGCTTGCGCTGCTCTATTAGGAGTTCTTTTCTCGCATACATTTAATATATTCAACCCATCTGCAATCTTCTTCCGTGTAATCTCTGATGCCACTTTTATTACGGTTCACACGCGGAATAAGTCCGATGCGTTCATAATAGCGGAGTGTATCCTGAGATAGTTCGAATTTTTTGCTTACTTCTGCGATCAACATGCAGACTTCACCTCCTGATTTCTGATCAAGAAACGCCCTATGTAAATGGATAGGGCGTTCTTGTCGTTTCTTATTTCGAAACTGTCATTTCATCCATATTTACTGGGCGCCAACTACCGGATGAGGAACATAAGGCTCTTCCAGCAATGCGATTTCTTCAGGTGTTAACGTAATCGAAAGAGCAGCTACTGCATCTTCAAGATGAGACGTTTTCGTAGCACCGATAATCGGAGCTGTTACCGGTTCTTTCTGTAGCAACCAGGCAAGTGCGATTTGAACGCGGGGAACTCCGCGTTTTTCTGCGATGGCCGCAACCTGCTCCACGATCAATCGATCGGTATCTGCAGTCGCATCGTATTTAGATTTTGCCACTTGATCGGTTTCGGAACGATGTGTTGTTTCCTGCGCATCACGCGTCAATCTTCCACCTGCAAGTGGGCTGTATGGAATCACACCGATTTTTTCTTCCTTACAAAGCGGCAGCATCTCTCTCTCCTCTTCACGATATAAGAGGTTTAAATGATTTTGCATCGATACAAACCGGGTCCATCCATTCTTCTCAGCTATATGCAAAGCCTTTAGAAACTGCCATGCGTACATGGCAGAAGCTCCGATATATCTTGCCTTCCCAGCCTTCACCACATCATGTAATGCTTCCATCGTCTCTTCAATAGGGGTAGTGTAATCCCAGCGATGAATTTGGTACAGATCCACATAATCTGTCCCCAGTCGCTTAAGGCTCTTATCGATTTCACTCATAATAGCCTTTCGAGAAAGTCCCGCACCATTGGGGCCTTGATGCATACGGAAATGAACCTTCGTTGCAAGGACAATTTCATCTCGATTCGCAAAATCTTTTAAAGCCCGTCCGACGATTTCTTCGCTAGTTCCGTCTGAATATACATTCGCGGTATCAAAAAAATTGATGCCTAGCTCCAGGGCCTTTTTTATAATGGGACGACTGCGCTCTTCATCTAATATCCATGGATGAATCCATCGTTCTGCAACCCCAAAGCCCATACACCCAAGACAAAGCCGGGATACATCCAAGCCGGTATTTCCAAGTTTCATATAGTCCATTTGATTATACCTCTCTTTCCTAGATATTGTTTTCTTCAAATGTTCTACTCCAGCTACTTACACCGGATATTATTACATTTGGAGTTCACTCCAAGTCAAGCGATTTTGTTGCGTGATGCCTTCATATAGGACTAATTGTTCAGAATCGGTTCAGTGGGGTTTCGTATAATTCTCTTAGCATAGTTCCTTGGTTGCATAATCCGTAGAACTAAACATGACTAAAGACTTTGATAAAACAGGATATATGCCAATAAATAGCGTCTAGGAGTGGAAATGTTGAAACTTATAAATCGAAATAAATGGATTGCATCTGCGATGGTATTGGGGATTGCTTCAGGCTCCATCGTATCTTTGCCTTGGCTGGGGGGCGCTCAGACTGCTTATGCAGCGACAGCAGATACACAAAGTGAAACTGGATTTGTAGCACAAGCTCGTACTTTGGGTTTGATGACAGGTGGGAATCAGGGCGATTTTATGGCACAAAAGAATTTGACCCGCGCTGAAGCGGCCAAAATTTTGTGCGGTCTGTTCCAGTTGGAAGTTAACAATCAGCCGCAGACTTCTTTTATGGATGTATCGTCCGATGCATGGGGCGCTCCCTATATTGAGGCCGTACGTGCAGCCGGGTATATGACAGGTAACGGAGAACTCTTCCGTCCGGGGGATGCCATTACCAAGGAAGAACTGATTGTTTCGCTCGTACGTGCAATGCACTTGCAGGATACAAGTACTGCGGATGCACAGCAAAATGCAGTTCAGGTTGCCCGCTCTTACGGTCTGTTATCAGAGGATGCTTCTGCAACGGATTTGAAAAATCCATTGAACCGGGAGAGTGGTGCAGAAGTATTCGTCAGCCTGCTGGATCATCCGGTAGGAGAAGTGAAATCAGAGGGCAATACCGTTCGAATCGGAAATATCCCGTACCAGTTGGAAGGATCTTTGCAAGGCTTGTTTGGTGAAAATAACAAAGCTGTATTAAAAGGGGCAAAAATCGATCTTAACCGTAATTTGCGTACACTCACAGGTGTAAATAAGCTGGAAATTAACGCAGACGGTGGTGTATTTGACGGTAAGGGTGTGTCTTTTGATGGACGCCTGATCGTCAATGGTTCGGTAACCTTGAAAAACATGTCCTCCACAAACGTATTAGAAATCAAAGGCTCAGGGACCCAGCCTGTATCGGCCATTTTGGAAAATACGACATGGTCCGGTGTAGAACTGGGCTCCAAGGATGCCAAACTGACTGCAACCGGGACGACAAAGATTGACAACCTTACGCTGAAAAATGATGCATCGATCGGGACCGAGGGGGATGCAGCGATTAGTCGTGTTTCATTGCAACAGGGACTAGGCAAGCTGTTGGTGAGCGGAAGTATTGGTTTGCTGGATGCATCACAATATGTGGGTGTTCCTTTTATCACACTGGCCAAGGGGGCTGCAATCAACCAGCTCAATCTGCCGGAACAAAAACAGCCGCAGGATGTTATTGTTAACTATAATGCGATGAAGGAAGCAGTTAGTCTCGTAAATGGTACGAAGAACTCATCCTCTGTTGGATCGGTTGTCACGGACACAGATAGCAAAGATAAGAAAAAACGTGACAGTGATATCGTCAGTATAGACCGCAGTCAGTTGGAGACGGAAGTCCATGCAGCCAAAGAACTGTTGGAGCGTGCAGGTGAGGGGGGACTGGATCAGGCGCTTTACACGGTCGCAGCGAAGGAAAACCTGTCCATAGCAATCAATCAGGCTATGCTGGTACTGAACAATACGGCAGCTACACAGGCAGAAGTAGATCAAGCGCTCAGCACATTGAAACAGGATGTTTCTGTGTACACAACCTCAGCCACAGAGCCGGTGATTGGAACACAGGAATTAACTAGACTGGTTCAGTTAGCTTCGACTACCCTTGAACAAAACCGAATGGTTGGTGATGAATTTCCACCTCTTTGGGACGACTCACTAAGTCAAGCGATTCAATTTGGCAACAATGTGTTGGAAGGAAATGCGCCTCAAAATATTGTGGATCGGGAAGCAGAAAGCTTGCGTCGAGTAATAAAGGTATACAAAGCATCAGTAAAACTCAGAGATGCCTATCTGCATTTTGTCGATGTAACGGATCGTGTGGATAATTTGAAAACAGATAAAGCGCGTTACAAGTCCTTAGTAAGAGAAGGATCAAATGTATATGTGAATCCATTGGCTACAACTGAGCAGTTGGAAGAATGGACACAAAAAATAGATCTTGCTACAGAATCATTCTTGGCACTGCAAGCAGCGGACTTCTCGGTGCTTAAGAATACTTTACAAGAAGCGCAGGTTATCTACGATCAGAATGGTTCTCAAAATGCTGAACTAGATAACTTGATTCAGGAATATACAGAGAAGATGCACACTGCTATGACCCAGCAGGACGTATTGAACTTGAACATGGAGCTGAGTCAAAGGCTTACGGAGTTCACTGTGCCATTGCCTGCTACAACTCGGGAAAAACTGCAGCAGCTGGTTCAAGATATTCAACTAAAACTGCTGTCTAACCCTGTGGCTCGTAATTACTTGAATACGGAAATGCTGTCTTTAGAGCAACAAACAGGACAAGCCAACTTTGCACTCATTATGCCATTTACTCCTGAGGAGCAATTGGTCATCTCTTATAATCAATTAAGTCAGGCTAAAGGGACCTATCTTGAAAAATATAACGAGAAAAGACTACAATTGAGAGACAAAGTCATTGAAATGCAGACTTCGATCAATGGAATTTTGCTGCAAAATTCAGGCGCATTAAGCGCTGAGGCTCAGCAAGCCTTGTCTTCTGCTTCAGAGCATGCCTCTACTTTCTTAGGCTTGTCCAGCTTTGAATTACAAGACGTTGTTCCTGTATATGAGGAGCTGCAACAAGTACAGAGCCAGTATGCTGCACCTATAACGGTGGATACTACGTTGTTGAATCACAATATCAATTTGGCCAATAATGAAATTTTGACGTTCGGCCGTCATTATACGGAACAAGATAACGAAGAACTTCAAGGGCAGATTAATCTGGCAAACCTTGTGCTTAATAATCCGGATAGCACACAGGTACAGGTAGACCAAGCTAATACGGATCTGATTACAGCGTTTGCGAACTACCAATTCAAATGGATCGTAACTGATCTTGATATCAATGAGCTTAAGAACATTGCGAACAATCTGCTTACAGTAAATGGTACAGATCCTACGACGGTCTACTTTCACAGAGTAGTGGATGCATTCAATCGTTTGGACCAGTATTTGCCTATGCCAGAACTTAAGAAAAATTACATGGATCTGGAAGATGCGATTCAGGAGTATAAAGATTTTGTAGCCAGCCAGCAACAAAACAGCGGAACAGGAAGCAGTGACAGTAACGGTCGACCAACGCCGCCGAGCGATAGCGACGGAACAGGAAGCAGCGACAGCAGCAGTGGAGCAACACCGCCGAGCGATAGCAACGGAACAGGAAGCGGCGACAGTAGCAGCGGAGCAACACCGCCGAGCGATAGCAACGGAACAGGAAGCGGCGACAGTAGCAGCGGAGCAACACCGCCGAGCGATAGCAACGGAACAGGAAGCGGCGACAGCAGCAGTGGAGCAACACCGCCGAGCGATAACAGTGGAGACGATTCAAGCTCGATTCCTGGCGGTAGTATTGATGGCGTTATGATTCCTTAATAGGAGAGGCTAGAAACTACAAGTACGTATTGAAGGGGACGATTCCGCACAGATTTTATCTGCGGCGGGCGTCCTTTTTTGTATGGACAACGCTTCTAATGTAGCTGAATAGAATAACCGATACAAAAGATAGACGTTATTGAAAAGAGCGGAGGATTTATGAAAAAACAGGGTGTTTTATTTTTTATTATACTTCTGCTTGCTGTTGCGTTACCAGTGTATCCGTTAGTGTCGGGTGTTTTATCCGGAAACAGTCATTGGAAAGCTCATAACGGTATTATTGATTTGCGTAATTGGGACCCTCATAAGGAAGGCCCTGTACAGCTGGGAGGGGAGTGGGAATTTTACCCTAATCAGCTTGTGCAACCTTTATCCTTTCATGAAATGCAACAAGATAAGGATTGGGAAAGTCATCAGAGTTCTTCAGAGTTGGGGATGGAAACGAGATCTTCTGCCAAGATTGTGGATGTGCCAGGTAGATGGAATCAGTGGATGCCTAAGGGACAGGCGACCGGATATGGAACCTATCATATCCGTGTGCTGTTGCCTGAAAAAGCGGAAAATCTGTACGGCATCTATATGCAAAACATTCGCAGTGCCAGCCAAGTATGGATTGACGGAGAAAACGTCGGAGCGAGTGGTATTCCCTCTGTTTCTGCCGACAAGGGTAAGCAGGGCAATGTTCCCTATGTTGGGTTTGCATCGGTAGATGGACATTCGGCTGATATTACCGTGCATGTGGCTAATTATAGCTATTCCTCTGGTGGGATTATTTATCCACTGTTATTTGGGGATTACGAGAGTATTACGCATAGCCGGGAAGTTGCAATGGCAGAGGACACCGTACTGATCGCAGGATTTTTTATTCCTACCGTATTTTTTATCATGCTATACCTTTTGCGTAAAAAGGAGAAGGCATTACTTTACTTAGGATGCTTCTGCATCGCGGCTTTATTTTATATTCTGACACATGGAGAAAAGCTGCTGGTTTGGGGAATACCGGATTTACCTTATGAATGGGTACTGAAAATACAGTCGTTCTCGTCAACGCTGTTCTACTATTTTCTGATCCGCTATGTTCATCTTTCGACGCAGATTGTTATGAATCGGATCGTGCTGCGCTTCTATCATATTACAACCGCACTGATGCTGGGTATGGGGCTATTTTTGCCTACATTGGTACTCTCATCCTTTGAATTGTTTATTCTTCTTTTTGGTGTAGTCAGTGTGGGATACGTGTTACTAATCTTGATTCGTGGGCTTCTTCAACAGACGGATGACGCTGCACTGCTAGTCATTAGTATTATGAGCATTCTTATGATTGTAGTGACTAGTTTTGTGTATATTCTGGGCTGGGGAGATGTACGTGGGGTGACAGCCTATGAAATGCTCATATTCGTATTGGCTCAAACGCTGCTGCTGGCCAAACGTTTTGTACATTCGTTTATGGAGGTTGAGAACCTGTCACGACGATTGCTCACACTGGATGGGTTGAAAAACGAATTTCTGGCGAACACGTCACATGAACTGCGCACTCCTCTGCATGGAATTATTAATATCGCTCAATCCATGCTAGACCGCTACGGGACACAATTCAATGAGCCGCAAAAGCACAATTTGGCCTTGATTGCGAATGTAGGACGCAGACTTTCTTATTTAATTAACGATATTCTGGATTTTTCTAATTTGAAAAATGGCAGATTAGCCTTAAATCGTCGGCCTGTCAATGTACAGGCAGCTGTGAATTCCGTGCTGGAGGTATTGGGGCATACGGTGGGTAAGAAAAAGCTTCAATTCGTCAAAGAATGGCCCAGTTCGTTGCCCAAAGTAGATGCGGATGAGGATCGGCTGATTCAGATTTTATACAATTTATTGGGTAATGCGGTGAAATTTACGGAGGAAGGCAAAATCGTAATCTCTGCCAAAGCGGGGACCCGTGAAATGGAAATCAGTATAAAGGATACCGGCTCCGGTATTGCCCAGGAGCATCTTTCGCATATATTTGAACCTTTTAACCGAGGGGCGAATGCTGAGGATGAAGGATACAGTGGGACAGGGCTTGGATTAGGCATAGTCCGTCGTCTGGTGGAACTGCATGGGGGTCATATCCGGGTAGAATCTAGATTAGGTAAGGGTTCGACCTTTTATTTTACACTGCCCTTGGCGCAGACCGGAACGTTGGGACATGAAGCTCAAAAAGATGTTTCGCCTGCGGTTATATTGCAGCCTGGCGTGACGTCGGGTCAGAATGTGATTCCGCATGAAGAGGATGCACTGGAGCGAGTCCAGACTGTCCCTTACAAAGTGCTGGCTGTAGATGACGACGAGGTTAACCTTCGGGTGCTGGAGGAACTATTATATGCCACAGGTTGTAGCGTGGTGGCTGTGGATCATGCCGAGGAGGCACTTCACATGCTGAATGGCCGTACCCGATTTGACCTGGTCATTACGGACTGGATGATGCCGGAAATGTCCGGTATTGAGCTGTGCCGACGGATAAGGGAACGGTATTCCCTGTCCGAGCTACCGGTGTTGCTCCTGACGGCACGCGATCTGCCCGGCGATATCCGCGCAGGTTTTATGGCCGGAGCGAATGATTTTCTACGTAAGCCTGTTGATGCTGAGGAATTAAAGGCACGTGTGCGCACGCTGCTGAACATGCGCCATTCAGCGGAGGAAGCGGTGCGTTCTGAAATGGCCTTTTTACAGGCACAAATCAAGCCGCATTTTCTGTACAATGCCTTGAATGTCATTGTTTCGACCGTAGCCGTAGACCCGGACAAAGCAGCGGAGCTGCTCATGGAGCTAAGCCAGTATTTGCGGGGGAGCTTTGATTTTCAGAACAGAGAGAATACGGTACCGTTATCCAAGGAGCTGGAATTGGTAGAATCGTATGTGGCACTGGAAAAAGCACGATTTGAAGAACGTTTGCAGGTAACCGTAGAGGTAGGGAGGAACATCCGGTCGCTCATCCCGCCGTTAAGTATTCAACCCATCGTGGAAAATGCGATACGGCATGGTGTGATGCAACGGGCAACAGGTGGAACCGTGCGAGTGGTTGTGCAGGAGGATGGAACCGATTTTGTGGTCAGCGTGACCGATGACGGCGTAGGGATTCCACCGGAGCGACTGGAACAACTGCTGTCGGATGATCATATATCTTCCAGCGTGGGACTGCGTAATATCCATCGCCGTCTTATCCATATGTATGGAGAAGGACTGCGGATTGAAAGTAATCCTATGCAAGGGACGACGGTAAGCTTCCGTGTGCCGGAAACGATTTCGCCCCGGAATACCGATGAATAAAAAAAGTACAGTACATTCGTCGGAAAAGCTAATGTCACGCCCGCGACGATACGATATATAAAATATAAGAGATTAAAATTCGTAAGGATAAAGCAGATAGCATGTAGATAGAGCATCATGATGGATGGTTGCAGCAGGAAGGGAGCACGGACACAAATGAAGGCGATTTTGATTGATGATGAGAGGTCGGCATTAACCTACTTGGAACGGTTGCTGGAGGCGGACGGACGGTTAACGGTAATGGGGAAATATACGTCTGCACAAGCGGGGCTGGATCATCTGGCGTCAGAACGTGCGGATATTGTTTTTATAGATATCGGAATGCCAGAGATGAACGGTCTGGAGGCCGCCGAGTGGATTCAACAGCTGGATTCCCATATTCATATCGTCTTTGTGACCGCGTACTCGGAATATGCTATTGAAGCGTTCGAGCTGCAAGCACTGGATTACTTGTTAAAGCCTGTTCATGCCCGGCGGCTATCCAAAACGATAGATCGGATTGCAGCCACGCTGGCTGATTCCCGTTCTTCCAGCAAGGGAATTGCGGGAGAGCAATCCCCCAAGGTACGTTGTTTTCAAAAACTTGAAATTTTGGAGGTTGGACAGGAAGCAGTAGGAGCGAAACCACTCAAATGGCGCACATTAAAGTCACAGGAGCTATTTTCCTTTTTACTACACCATGAAGGGGAATGGGTGAGCAAAGAACAATTGCTGGATGCGCTGTGGCCTGAATATCATTTGGACAAGGCTGTTGTTCACCTGCACACGTCCATTTATCAAATTCGCAAGGCGTTGAAAGAACGGATGCAAGATACGAAGCTGGAATACAATCTGGATCGCTACCGCTTGAACCGCAATGGCTGGATTACAGATGTGGAGCTCTTCGAGCGGGGAATATCCGAATGGGCTGCATCCGGTAGCGGCGGTACGCCGCGTATTGATAGCCTGTTGGCTCTATACCGTGGCAACTACCTGGAGGAGCACGATTACCCGTGGGCGTATGCAAAAAGGGAGAAGCTGCGCAGTATGTATCTGGCATGTGCTTCTGAGCTGGCGAGAGAAGAGCTTCGCTCAGGTCGTACCCGGCAGTCTGTTCAGCGCTTGCTCAGCCTACAGCAGCGGGAGCCGTACTCAGACGATATCTGCAGTCTGCTGCTGACCGCCTATGCCCAACTGGGCGATTATACCGCTGCGCAAAAGCATTATGAAAGCTTCGCCAATATACTGGAAGATGAGTTGGGTATTGAACCGCAGCAGGTGACGCATCAGTTATACGTGCAATTAAAAACACAGACGCTACCTGCGTAAACGGCTGTACTGGCTCAGGTCGTATGAATAGGCCAACCGGAGATTACTGGTTGGCCTATTCTATTGGAGATTCTACGAGGGAGGCAGCCGGGAGAATGTGATAGCGCTGCTTTTTAGTTTTCACAACCGTTTGCTGAAGCTTTAATACACTTTTCTCCTGGCGGAGGATAAATACCCCAATTCTTCACGGTATTTGGCTACCGTTCTGCGTGACAGCTCTAGTCCTTCCTTTGCCATCCGCTCTGTGATTGCCTGATCTGAAAATGGTTTTTGCTTCTCTTCACTGTCGATGATCTGCTTTATCCGCATTTTTGCGCTCTCTGATGAAGTAGCATCCCCGTCTTTCGATCCTAGGGCGGAGGTGAAGAAATATTTGAGTTCAAACAATCCACGGGGCGTCTGCATGTATTTATTACTGACCGCCCGGCTGATCGTGGATTCATGCAGGCCGGTTATTCCAGCAATCTCCTTTTGGGTCATCGATTTCAGATGATAAACGCCATGCTCAAAAAATTCCCGTTGCCTATCAACAATAGCCTGGGCCACACGCATCAGGGTCAGGCGGCGCTGCTCAAGGCTATGAATAAGCCATAATGCTGTATTCATCTTCTCACGAAGAAATCGTTTCTCTTCCTCCATCGCCGGCTTTCGAAGCATACTTTGGTAAAAAGGATTAATCCCGACGCGTGGGACTGTGATATCATTAACTGTCACAACGTAGTCGTTTTTGGATTTCTCCACTGAGATATCTGCTATATGATACTGGCGTTCATATGGAGCAAATGCCGCTCCCGGACAAGGATTCAGCTTGCGTATCTGATCGATCATTTGTTGTACCATGTGAATGTCGATCCCTAGAGCATCCGCGATTTTTTGTATGCGGTTACATGAAAGATTGACCATGTGATGTCGCACGATTTCTTCCAGGTAAACATCATCATTCCCGGCATATCGCAGCTGCAAAAGAAGACATTCCTCCAGACTGCGGGCAGCGATTCCTGCCGGTTCAAAGCCTTGGATCAGGGCAAGTATATTTTCAACCTCATCGGTGGGGACGTCAAGTATTCCGGCAGCTGTATTTACATCCAGCTCAAGGTAGCCTTTTTCATTTAAATTCCCAATTAGAAACATGCCAATCATCTGTTGTAGTTTGGATAGCCCGCGGACCATCCCAAGCTGCGCTTTGAGATGTCTATATAAATTATCTGCGGGATTAGAGACAAAGTCCAGAAGGTCTACCGGATTATCATTTTTTCGTAGCGAATATTCTTCTTCTGTGTTGATTCTTTCGATGGACATATCGATCTCTGCCAAGTCAATGATCGGATTTTCATTTGCTTGCTCATGAAGATATGACATCAGATCGACCGAAGAATATTGAAGAATCGTGATGGCTTGTCGTAATTCTGGAGTCATAGCCAGCCTGAATGTTTGCTCTTGCTGTAATCCGTAGCGCATTATTTTATCTCAGCTCCTTACTGGGAAACAAAAATAACTTTTTATGCAGCTTATTCGTGAAGCTTATGCAATTATACTGCCAACCTTTGATCTTGGAAAAGAAGTGAATGGAATGGGCTGAATTTGAGTTTTGGATAGATTCAATAAAAAGGGTATCAGATTAATGATTAACTTGTCAGTTTATTTTCTTGTAGAGGATTATTTCTTTTTTTATATACTAATTAAATAAGAACTAGTCAGCATGGGGGAATACCGTGAAACGAATTGATGAGATCTTAGAGTATATTGCCAATGGGACAAAGAAACTGTCGGTAGAGGCCTTGCAGGACGGCGGTGGAATTACGGCTGCGGAAATAGCCGATCAACAGAATATGTTAAGAAATAATGTAAGCAAGGAGCTTAATAGCCTACTTCGCGCCGACTTGATTATTAAAATCAAGGGGAGACCCGTCAAGTTTTTGCACAAGCAGGTGATCGAGGAGACCTTTCGGGTTCAGCTTAAAGAGAAACAAATCCAAGTCAACAGTATTCATGAAATATTGCTGCCTGGAGAGCAAGTGGATCCGTTTCACGCCTTAATTGGTTTCATGGGGAGTATGAGGAACCAGGTTGAGCAGGGAAAAGCGGCAATATTATACCCGCCGAAGGGCCTACATACGCTGATTGTGGGACAGACTGGCGTTGGAAAAACAATGTTCGCTAGGTTGATGTATAATTATGGGAAATATATGAAGCGCTTTTCAGAGCAAGCACCGTTTATCGTATTTAACTGCGCTGATTATTACAATAACCCTCAGCTGCTACTTTCCCACATTTTTGGTCATGTAAAAGGAGCATTTACCGGGGCTGATCGGGAGAAAGAGGGACTGGTCGAGAAAGCGGATGGGGGCATTCTGTTTTTGGATGAGATTCATCGGCTGCCCCCAGAAGGCCAAGAAATGATATTTTATTTCATGGACACGAACAGTTACAACAAATTGGGCGAGTCGGAGCGCAAGCGGGAAGCGAATGTGCTGCTCATCGGCGCTACGACCGAAGACCCCGGTTCTTCCATGCTGAAAACCTTTATCAGACGGATACCGATTACGATCAACATTCCTTCCTTGCAAGAGCGAACTGTTGAAGAGAGGTTTTTGATCCTGAAGCATCTCTTTGCAAACGAAGCCCATCGTGTGAACAAGCCTATTAGGGTTGAATTGGAAACTGTAAAAGCACTGATTGGCAGCGTAACCTATGGAAATATCGGTCAGTTGAAATCGAACATTCAGCTTGTGTGTGCCAAAGGATTTTTGAACAGCATACATGAAAATAAGGAAGAGATTGAACTTGATTTTAAAATTTTGCCCGGAAATATCAAGGAAGGTCTATTTAATATGGGGAAGAACCGCAAGGAGATTGCCGAAATGGAGATGGTCAACTCCTCGCTGTATATTACTCCTGAAGGCAGCAAAGGAATGGATGAAGTAGACGCTTTTGAACTGCCGTTCAACTTGTACAAATTGATTGAAGACAAGATAGGGATGCTCAAAGAAGAAGGACTCGACGACAGTTTTATCAATAAGTTTATTACTACAGATGTCAATATTCACATCAAAAGCTTCTATAACCGATTTTATAACATCAAAGGGGGAAGGGAACGGATCCTTAAGATCGTAGGCAGAAATATCCTAGAGTTCGCTGAACAGGTGCAAGAGATGGCTCAAAAAGAATTGAACAGAAATTACAGCGACAGGTTTGTTTATGCCTTCAGTCTTCATTTAAGTGCTTTTTTAAAGCGAATCCGGGAGAAAAAATATGTCAGTAAACAAATCTATGAACCGATGAATGATCAGGATGAAGAATACAGACTGGCACTCATTATCAAGGATTTGATCGAGTCCAAGTTTGAAGTCAGCGTACCCGATGCCGAGACCACCTATGTGGCGATTCTTCTGAAATCGGTAGAAGAGGAGCACCAGGGAAATGTGGGAATCATCGTAGCTGCACATGGCAACAGTACGGCAAGCAGTGTCGTTAGCGTTGTCGACAGCCTGCTGGGGAGCTCAAATATTTGCGCAGTAGACATGCCTTTGGATGTTAGCCCCAGAGAAATCCTGGAAGTTATTGTGGAAAAAGTGAAGGACATTGACAATGGCAGAGGCGTATTGCTGCTGGTTGATATGGGCTCCTTGCTCAATCTTGAAGCAACCATTATGGAACGTGTCGGGATTAAGGTGAAGACTATCGATATGGTTTCAACCCCGCTTGTGTTGGAGGCTGTGCGAAAGGCCAGTATTTTTGATATGAATATAGAGGAAATTTATCAATCTTTGAAGGATTTTCGTGGATATAACACTGGAAATGCTGGAGTGAAAGCGGAAAAGACCAGTAATAAGGTAATCGTGACGGTCTGTTCCTCCGGCAAAGGTGCCGCCGCCAAGCTAAAGGAGTTTGTAGAGAAGGTTGTTTATGACTTAACCGAAGAGAAAATAGTTGTTGTACCGGCAAAGGTCAGGGAATTGGATAAAGTGGTGAAGGATTTACGGGCCAAGCATACGCTTCTTGCGGTGATTGGGGTTAAGCGGCCAAGCGAGCTCAATGTACCGTTTATCCCTTTGGAAAAACTGATCGAGGCAAGCGGTGAACAGGCATTAAGAGAATTGTTGCTCAACAATCAGTTGCCTGTTATGCATGAACACGGAAGCGTGATCGTAAGAGATCTATGTGAGGATACGCTAAAGGAGTTTATGACTTATTTGAATCCTCACAAAATTTTGGGGATTTTGATGAAATTTATCGAGCAGCTGGAACAGGAACTGGAGGCTGATTTCCATTATGCAAAGAAGGTTCAGCTTGCTGTTCATACGGCTCATGCGCTGGAACGAATGGTCATTGGAGAAGGGCTAGTGTATCAGGAGGATGTATCCTTGCTTGACCAACGATTAATCGATGTGGTGAACCGTTCCTGCAATATATTTGCCTCCAGTATTAACATTAAGCTGACTAATGATGAAAAATATTATATTTGCGAAATCCTAAGCGAAGTATATAACTGTATCCCCAAGTAGTGGCGCAAGTGTATAAAACGATGCTGGATGTGTATTAATCATGCGGATAAGGATAATAAGTAGTTGGTGAGAAAAGGCCAAATTCCCGGAGCAGCCGAGGGTTTGGTCTTTTTTTTGATAGTTAATCGCATCATACAGAATCTTGGCATGAGACTTGCATATAAGTATAGGCGAAGGATGCAAGGAGGGGGTGAAACAAATGATAGGTGTTATTGTTGGCACTCATGGAAAATTTTCTGAAGAGATCCTAAGATCCACGGAAATGATTTTTGGCCATCTGGAAAATGTGGTGGGTGTAACGTTTGAACCAGGTGAAAGTGTTAACGGACTTGTTGAGAAGTACAAAGCGGCCTTGGAAACAATTGATTGGACGGACGGATTGATTTTTCTCGTCGATTTGTTTGGTGGCAGTCCCTATAATGCGGCCAGTAGGATTGTGGCCAGGTATGAAAAAATGGACATTGTAACAGGGGTGAACCTGCCAATGATCGTAGACCTGCTGACTAATAGAGGGCTGGAGAACGTGGAGAATCTAAGTGATCTGGCCATCCGTGCGGGTCAGGATTCAATGAAGTCTTTTCGTGTCATCCGGGACATACAAACAGAGGAGGAATTATAGGTATGGAAATATCATTTGTTCGTATTGATGACCGTCTAATTCATGGTCAGGTGGCTACTGTGTGGGTGAAGGAAACGAAGTGTAACAAAATTATCGCCGTCAGCAATGAGGTCGCTGCGGATACGCTGCGCAAAACCTTATTGTTACAAGTGGCACCGCCGGGGATTAAAGCTTATGTTGTCACGATTGCGAAAGCGATTGAAGCTTATAACAATCCTAAATATAACGATTTCAAGACCTTGTTCCTGTTTACCAATCCCACGGATGTACTGCGGGTTGTAGAAGGTGGGGTACCGTTTACATCGGTAAATGTAGGTGGAATGTGCTTCAAAGAAGGCAAAACACAAATTACCGGAGCAGTGTCCGTAGACAAGCAGGATGTAGAGGCATTTTATAAATTGCACGAAAAGGGGATAGAACTGGAGATTAGAAAAGTGGCCAGTGATCCTAAAATTAATTTGATTAACAAGCTCCAAAATGTCCAGTTTTAACAACACGTACGCATAAGAGAGGGGGTCAAACATGAGTGTTTTTGAAATCGTAATGGTCACGCTGGTTGCAGCCATTTGCGGAATGGGCAGTGTTTTGGATGAAGGACAGACTCATCGTCCTATAGTTGCGTGTACACTGATCGGTCTGGTCCTGGGAGATCTCAAAACCGGTATTATTCTAGGCGGTACGCTGGAATTGTTGGCTTTGGGCTGGATGAATGTCGGAGCGTCCATGGCTCCGGATGCGGCTTTGGCCAGTGTAGTCTCAACCATATTGGTTATTGTCGGGCACCAATCGATCGGTGCGGGAATTGCCGTTGCGATTCCGATTGCGGCTGGCGGACAAGTGTTAACTATCTTTGTTAGAACGATTACCGTGTTCTTTCAGCATCTGGCAGATAAATATGCCGAATCTTCAAATTTCAAAGGAATTGAATTATGTCACTTCATAGCCCTCCTTCTTCAGGGATTACGTGTCGCTTTGCCTGCCGTATTGGTGGCTATTGCAGCAGAAACCGGTCTAGTTACGACTTTGCTGGATGCCATCCCGGAGGTCATTACAAAAGGGCTGCAAATTGCAGGGGGATTCATCGTCGTTGTAGGATATGCCATGGTTATTAACATGATGGCAGCCAAATATCTGATGCCTTTCTTTTTCTTGGGCTTTGTCATCGCGGCATTTACAAGCATCAATCTGGTTGGCTTTGGAATCATGGGAGCGGTTCTGGCTCTGCTGTATATCCAGCTCAATCCTAAATATAGCCAGCTCAAAGATCAAGTGGGTGAAATTGAAGAGCTCTAAAGAAATTCTTAATGAAAGAGTGGGGTACTATGGAAGAAAAAAAGTTGACCAAAAGCGATTTAAACAAAATGTTTTTCCGTTCATGGTTCCTGCTGGGCTCGTTTAACTTTGAGCGTATGCAGTCGATTGGTTTTTGTGTCACCTTGATTCCGGCAATCAAGCGGTTATACAGCAAGAAGGAAGACCAAAAAGAAGCACTAAAGCGGCATTTGGAGTTTTTTAATACTCAACCGTTTATCTCTGCACCGATTATGGGGGTAACGGCCGCTATGGAGGAGCAGAAAGCCAATGGCCAGCCGATTGATAATGCTACCATAAGTGGTGTGAAAGTTGGCTTAATGGGACCTTTGGCTGGAGTAGGAGACCCTATTTTCTGGGGAACATTACGCCCCGTTCTGGCTGCATTAGGAGCTTCCATTGCGTTGTCCGGAAGCGTTATCGGGCCTGTCCTATTTTTCTTGCTTTTTAATGTTATTCGCCTGGCCACTAAGTGGTACGGACTGAAATACGGCTACAAAAAAGGGACGGAGATTGTGTCCGACATGTCCGGAAACCGACTGCAAAAGCTTACGGAATCGGCCTCCATCCTGGGACTATTTGTTATGGGCGCCCTCGTATCCAAATGGACTACTCTGAATATACCACTCGAAGTATCCCGATATACCCGTTCGGATGGAGTAGAGGTTGTTACGACGATACAGATGATTCTGGATCAATTGATACCTGGTCTGTTACCTCTCTTGCTGACTTTTTTATGCATGAGACTGCTCAAAAAGAAAGTAAATGCTATAGCTCTGATTTTTGCTTTATTCGCAATAGGAATTATTGGATACGCTCTTGGTGTATTGGCTTAAGCCAATTTGTAAAGTGATCCGGTCAAGCAGCCGTCTCTGACCGGCAACCTGCCGCTTAACTTGTAAACGCTTTAAATTTTACGGATTAAAATATTCAATTATCTACAAGCGAATCTGCTAGCGTTCAACGATAGTCATGAAAGGCTGCTGGCTTGTTGATAGCTGATATAAGCAATGATTCTATATCATTAATCATTACAGGCTCAATGATGGTTTTAAAGCCACATTGAGCCTGTAAAAGCAGGTTCCGCTCTTTTGCTGTTAGTATGTTCGTTGCAATTTCTTGGAGGAGCTTGCCAGCTCGGGTACTAATAGCCTCTTTTCTCTATGATCTGATATTCGCCGAGACCTGTTTTCTTCAGCGGCATATGCATATAGCATATCTCTCCACAGTTAGGTCATATTGAGAGGTTTATGAAGCCATGAAGACTTAAGGAGGCCACTGCATTGGGAAAAAGGAGACGAACTGGCTTTAAGGGCAAAAGAATTAGGGTGGACGTTAGACAATCTTCTTCAGCTCAAACAGGGCAAGGCGGCAATCCCATTTCTATCAATGCTTCAGACGTTGGGGTAGTAAGAACAGATGTTAAAAACAAATAATCGACTTGGATAGAAGCTCATATTTAACGTAAAAAGACCACCAGGAACAAGTTAACTATCTTGTTACTGGTGGTCTTGCTTTTTTTTTTGCCGTATTCGGCAGGTACTTTCATCAGCATCCGCGTCTACATAGCCTATGCCTTGCTTTGCGTCTTGTTGTCGACTTCTTTTGCAGAGTTGATTGATCGCACAGGCGTTGCCTTCAGCACAGCATATCCGTAAGGAGGAAGCTCGGCATGCAGTCCCTTCGGTCCTACGGACCACTGGCTTTCGCCAAAGGCTAATTGCCATTCCTGCTCAGGAATGTCCAATTCAAAAACGTGATCCTCATCGGAACGATTGAGCAGCACGAGCAGCACTTCTTCCTCGCTGCGGCGCTCGTAGGCAAGTGAGGCACCCTCCGGCTGTGCCTCCAGGAAAGTGATGCTTCCTTGGTCACGGAGGACCGGGTGCCCCTTACGAAGCGCAATCAGCTCGCGGTAAAAGTCGAACAGCTCGTGGTCCTGCTTATCGGCATCCCACTCCATGCACTGGCGGCAGCCTGGATCGGCATCTCCATCCAGGCCGATCTCATCGCCGTAAAAAATGCAGGGTGCGCCCATATACGTGAACTGGAACAAAGCAGCCAGCCGCATCAGTCGCTTGTCGCCCCCGCACAGCGTCAGTAGGCGCGGTGTATCATGGCTATCCAGCAGATTGAAAGCAACCTCGGATGCTTGCTGTGGATAGCGGGCCAGCTGTCGTCCGATGGCGTAGGCAAAGCTTTGGGCATCGGTCACTTTTTTGACGAAAAAATCATTCACCGCGTAGGTGAACGGATAATTCATCGTTGCATCGAATTGGTCCCCCTGAAGCCATTCAGACGATTCATTCCACATTTCACCCAAAATGTACGCATCCGGATTGGCCTGCTTGACCGTAGTGCGGAATTCCCGCCAAAAGGCGTGGTCCACCTCGTCTGCCACATCCAACCGCCAACCATCGATGCCGATTTCTTCGATCCAGTGCTTTGCCACATCCAGCAGGTACTTTTTTACCTCAGGATGTTCGGTGTTCAGCTTGGGCATCATCGGTTCCAGCCCGAATGTATCGTACGTCGGTATGCCATCCACCACTTTCAGGGGAAAGCTATGTACATGGAACCAGTCCTTGTAAGGCGAGGCTTCGCCTTTTTCCTGGACGTCGACGAACGGTTTAAAAGTACGCCCTGAATGGTTGAACACCGCATCAAGCAGTACCCGAATTCCTCGATCGTGGCAGGCATCGACCAGTTTTTTCAATGTCTTTTTGTCCCCGAAATGTGGGTCCACCTCCATATAATCCTCTGTATCATATTTATGATTGGTCGTCGCCTTGAAGACAGGAGTCATATATATGGCGTTAATTCCCAGCTCGTTCAGGTGGTCTAGGTGATCCAGAATCCCCTGTAGATCGCCACCGAAAAAATTGTCTCTTTGTGGGGTTCCACCCCATGTCTCTGCACCTTCTGGGCTGATGGAGGGGTCACCGTTCGCAAATCGTTCCGGGAAAATCTGATAAAATACCGCATCCTTCACCCATGCAGGTGGCTTCAGAATATCAATCGGGTTCAAGAACGGATATTGGAACAGTTTATCTGCATTTTCGGGTTCTTGGGTAGTAAAGTCGTCCTCGTTCATCCAAATACGTTCCTCACCGTCTTCTAGCAAAAATCCATATTTCAGCCGACGGTGAGTAGGTTTTATACTGCACTCATAGTAATCAAACCTGCCATCAGTAGCGAATTTGGACATCGGGACAAGCTGTTGGGTGCGGTCCCAATCGTATTTATCTCCGGTGAGAGCATGAACGGTGTTCAGGTCATTTTTCTTCGCACGTAGCCGTAGAAATATCGTTTCATCATTATAACCAAAAGCCCAATTGCGTTTCGGGTGATGGTATATAGCTTCCAGCAGCATCGGGTAGGCCTCCTTTTTTCATAAGCATTCAAATTTGAAAATGTGAAGCGTATGTCGTATAAGATAGTTATTAACCTTTTTAAGTGGGTTATGTACCATAAATGCTATAATGCCCATTACATAAAAGAAAAACGATAAGTAGGTGCTCATGATGAAAACAAATGTGTTATACATCGAAGATGACCAGGATATCGGTGCTTGGACGCATCAGTATTTGGAAGAGCGGAATTACGCTGTAGTATGGCTTCGCAGCGGGGATGGGGCTGTGGAGGCAGCCCGTACGTGCCAACTCGTGATTTTGGATGTGATGTTACCTGGTCTGGATGGATTCACCATAGGGAAACGGCTCAAGAAAGAGTACCCGGAGCTTCCCATTCTCATGTTGTCTGCTCGTACCTCCATAGACGATAAACTGCAAGGACTGGATTTCGCCGACGATTATGTAACCAAGCCCTTTCACCCGGACGAGCTCATAGCACGTATGGAGATTTTGCTGCGCCGATCAGGAACCGTGCCTGAAGAATCCTTACAACTGGGGCATCTCTCTGTGTTCTCTCCTGATAACCGTATTGTGAACCGTGATACCGGGGAGGAAATTACACTGACAGGCAAGCAATATCACATTTTTGCTTATTTACTGCGGCATTTGGGCCAGATTATGACGAAAGAGCAAATGTATGAAGCGGTATGGGGAGATCCATATATCGACGGAGACAAAACTTTAATGGTTCACATCCGACACCTGCGCGAAAAGCTGGAGATTGATCCTGCGACACCTCGCATCATTGAGACGATCCGTGGTGTAGGATATCGGGTGAAAGCATAATGAACAGGACGCGCAAGGGTTGGAGGAGGTTGCATCCCAGCTCTAAGCCGGATCAGGGAGGTCGGTTTCGCAGTTCACTGTTGTTCCGTTATCTGGTCATCATTGTGGTTGCTATGATGCTGTTGCCCATTGTGTTGCCTGCTACAGCCTTGATATATAGCGTGTTATTCAATTGGGGTGCGGGGTCCAAGCCTAAAAACGCTTACTATCCCTCTGCTACCCATACCGAAAATAGCTGGCATCGCGAAGCTGTAGCCTTGAAGGGAGCCACACCAGAGCAAATCTCAGTCCATCTGCGCAAAATACAACAAGATATGTTCCCTAAATCCCAAATATTTTGGGTGGATACCGCAGGGTTAACTAGGTTGGAGTTACCGACCCAACCTAACCTGCCAAAACAATGGAACGCTGCGCAGGCTATAGCTTTTATGAAGCAAGCAAGCTATGAGGGGCCGTTTACGGTAGTAGCCTTTATTGGCGGGGGCAAGAATGATGTAAATCAGGGCTATATGGTATTAAAAGTGCCTCGTTCGTTCTTTGAACAGCCACCTACTGATAGTAGTATGTTGATGTACTATTTCTTTTTTATTGTATTGATTTTGGGCGCTTTTATATCCGTATCTCTTCTGTTTTTTGGAGACATTCGGCGTAGACTGTTGCAGCTTCAGGCCGCCATGTCGCAGCGAGGAGAGGACGGCTTGCCTATTCTTGTTGCCACTGGACGCCCGGATGAAATCGGCAAGCTGGAAGAAGCATTTAATCAGATGGTCGAGCAGTTGGCAGAGAGTCGGGGACGTGAGCGTCAGGAGGAAGAGCTACGGAAGAGACTGGTCGCGGATCTGTCACACGATATTCGGACGCCGCTTACGGTCGTGCGTAGCCATCTGTATACACTAGATGGTGAAAATCTCAGCAGCAGAGGGAAACAGTCGATTACACTAATGGAAAACAAGCTAAAGGACCTTGGGAGTCTGATCGACAACTTGCTGACCTATAATCTCCTATCCAGTGGCAAATACACCATGAATAACACACCGCGTGATATCCTGCGGCTAGTGCGGGAGTGTGTAGCCAGCTGGTATCCGGTGTGGGAGAAGGAGGGCTTTGAAGTGGATATCGACCTGCCTGAGCATAGTATGGTGTGGAATGTCGATGAGCAAGGCTTCCGTCGTCTGCTGGACAATCTCTTTCAAAATGTAGTTCGCCATGCTGCCTCAGGCCGATATATTGGTGTTCAAGTCCAGAAGGATAATGGGACAGAGGCATTGGTTATCACAGATAAAGGGCCTGGTATGGAGCAACAGTCCAGTGAAAAAGGAGCCGGGATTGGGTTGGCGATTACAGAACTGCTGGCTCGCGAAATGAATTTGGAGAGGGAGATTTTCAGTTCATCAGCCGGGACCCGAATCCGTTTTTTAAACAAAACTTAAACTCAGAGTTCCCTTGGCTTTAAACTTGGCACGTTACGATAGGTGTCGAGGTGAGGAACTTGAACGAATACATTATTGAAACGAACAGTCTCAGCAAAATATACAAAGGCCGCGCGGCGGTTAATCAGCTGGACCTGAAAATAGCTCGGGGAGATATTTACGGATTTCTGGGTCCAAATGGAGCAGGGAAAACGACAACGATCCGCATGCTGCTTGGACTTATTCGCCCAACTCGAGGAACGATCCGTATATTCGGCAAAGATATTCGCAGACATAAGCTTGATATTTTGCGTAAAGTCGGCTCGTTGGTGGAGTATCCTTCGTATTATGGTCATTTGAACGCCATTGAAAATCTGGAGGCCATTCGCCGTATTTTGAATGTACCCAAGCAAAACATTGCGGAAGTGTTAGAGGTCGTCCGACTGACCAAGCATGCCAAACGTCCAGTCAAAGGCTACTCGCTGGGTATGAAGCAGAGACTTGGTATTGCAGCAGCCCTGCTTGGGAATCCAGAAGTGCTCATTTTGGATGAGCCTACGAATGGTTTGGACCCGGAGGGTATTCAGGAAATGCGCACATTGATTCAGGCGATGCCCAAGCAACGGGGGATCACCGTACTGGTGTCCAGCCATCTGTTGAGCGAGGTAGAGCATATGGCGAATACCGTAGGTATTATTCGTGAAGGAGAGCTGGTCTTCCAAAACACGATTCATAATCTCCGTCAGGAATCCGCGGGCGGAATTCGGATCGTCGTGTCGGAACCGGAAGCAGCCCAATTGATTGCGCGTGAGCAGGGCTACCATTCGGTGAAGGACGGATCGGCGCTGGAGTTCGAGAACATGAATGATGCGGCTGTTGCGCTGCTGGTCAGAAGATTGGTCGAAAATACGCATGCCGTATACCGTGTGGAGGAACGCCGCAAATCGCTGGAGGATATGTTCATGCAGGTGGTGGGCAAAGGAGGGGCTTCCTTATGATGCTGCGAGCACTCACGGCGGATCTGCTCAAAGCACGCAGAAAGGGAATCTGGTTCTTGGTGTTCCTCGGTCCCCTTGGGCTGGTGGCCATGCAGGCGCTCAACTTTGGACTTCGATATGACTATCTGATTCCGCGTAACAAGGGTCATCTGTGGGAAGTTTTGATGGATAACATCGCTCTTTTTGTACCCCTTGCGCTGGTGCTAGGAGCTACTATGGTGGCTTCCATGTTGGCGAATGTGGAGCATACATCTAACTCATGGAAGCAGTTGCTGGCCTTGCCGATTTCCAAATTCAGCGTCTATATGGCCAAGCTGACGTTGGCGATTGGGATGCTGTGTGTGTCCTGTCTACTCCTGACGGTAGGGACTTGGGTGTTGGGAATGATCCTTGGCTTCGGGGGAGAACCTGCACCCGTAGGAGAACTGCTACGACTCGGGTTTTGGCCCTTGGGCGGCACGCTGCCTATGCTCGTATTATTGTTGTGGTTAACAGTCACATTCCATAATCAAGCGCTACCTGTAACACTGGGCATTACGTTAGGCATTGGCAGCTTGTTTGCTTCACAGCTGTCCGAATGGTTTCCATTGGCCTGGCCTCAATTCGCCTGGGTTGCACCTCAAGCGTGGATGTTTGCGTCCGTCGGGTGCGGAACGGGTATGCTTCTCAGCCTGCTGACAGCGGCCCATTTTAGCCGAAAGGATGTGGCGTAATGTTCGGAGGATATGCACGGTTACTTTCTGTTGAACGGTTGAAAATGGCGAAATCGCCCGTCTGGCTGCTCGCGCTCGTCAGCCCGGCGATTGCCGTCCTGATTGGTTTGCTGGCGAATCCGGGAGGGAACTGGCTGTTGCTGTTGTCAGCCATGCTTACAGTTCATGCGCTGCTGTTCCTGCCGATGCTGACGGCCGTGTTTGGGTCTCTGGTCTGCCGTTTCGAGCATGGGGGCGGCGGCTGGAAGCAGCTGATGTCATTGCCATTGTCCCGCACCAGTCTGTACGCAGCTAAGCTGACTATCATTATGGCCTTGGTCGGATTGACCCAGCTACTGTTCGGGGGAGCGTTGCTGAGTGTTGGAGCTGTGCAGGGGATGAACGGACCGATTCCTTGGGCTGTGATCGCTCAAAGTCTGCTCGCAGGCTGGGTGGCCTGCCTGCCGCTGGCTGCGTTGCAGTTGATGGTATCCTTCTTGTGGTCCAGCTTTGCCGCACCGCTTGCGTTGAATTTTGTGTTCACCGTGCCGAATATTCTGGTCGCCAATTCTCAAACCTACGGTCCGTACTATCCATGGACACAGCCTTTATTGGCGATGATGCCGAGTGGAAGAGACAACTTTGGGGCGTTCATGGTGCCAACTGATACACTATTGACGGTTATAATGGGCAGCTTTGTCGTATTTACGTTGGCGGGACTGACGGTATTTCGTTATAAAGAGATATAGGGCGAAATACGGGGATTGCAAAAACTCCTTATCCTCAATGAGGGTAAGGAGTTTTTTTCTGTGCTATTGGTTTACACTAAGTCTGAAATGGCACGGATATTATTGCTGATAAAGTGGCAAGAGGCGTCGAACTTCGCTTGTTCCTCTGGACTTAGTTCCAACTCGATGACCTCTTGAATTCCTCCGCTGCCGATAATCGCTGGAACGCCCGTGCAGACATCGGTGTGCCCGTACTCGCCGTCCAATACAGCAGAGACCGCTATAATTTTACCATCATCATTTAAAATGGAACGGGTAATGTATGCCAGAGCATTGGCAATACCAAAATAAGTGGCGCCTTTGCGGGTGAAGATTTCCCAGCCTGCATCCCTGGTTTTACGGGCAATGTCGTCCAGATCGACGTGGCTGAATCGTTCCTTATGCTGCCGTAAAATGTGTAAAAGCGGCTTACCGCCAATCGTTACGTGTGACCAGGCAACGAATTGGGATTCGCCATGCTCGCCAAGAGCATATCCTTGTACGCTGCGCGGATCTATGGAAAACACCTCAGAAAGCAACGTCTTGAGCCGGGACGAGTCGATAGAGGTGCCCGTGCCGATCACCTTGTTGCGCGGCAGACCGGATATACTTTGTACCATATACGTTACAATGTCGACAGGATTAGCGGCAATGACGAATATACCGTCGAAGCCACCCTCCATAATCGCTGTTACAATCTCTCTGGTGATAAGCACTGCGTCGTCCAGTACAGACAGGCGGTCTTGACCTGGTCTAGGGTTGGCTCCAGCCGTTATAATCACCACGTCCATATCCGTGCAGTCTGCATACGTGCCTGCACGTACCTTAGTGCGTGTGGACGTAAACTCCATACAATGGGACAGATCCAGTGCATGGGCCAAAGCCCGATCATACGTGCGGTCAATCATCATGATTTCATCACAAATGGACTGATTAACCATTGAGTAGGCACAGCTCGAACCGACCATTCCCGCGCCGACAATAGCTACTTTCCTTGCCTTCCCCTTCATCTATGTTGCCTCCTCGTTCCAGCGAACGTTAATATGCTACAAATTATGCCTGAAATCCATTTTACGTTACATAACATAACATATTGCTGATCTTTTGAAAATATCCATTTTTTTGTCTCCATTCCGGAAAATTAAAAATGAACTGTGAAAGAGGTGTCTTTCTGCGATTAATTGTAGAATCAACGTAAATTATCAATACTTTTACTGGAAGGTAGGAGATTGCATTTCAATTTATATTTAAGGTGACCGCTGTATAAATTATAACATGAACTATGTTGATGGAAGGAATAGTGCCATAGGAATTATAAAAGTATGACATTTATGTGACGCTCTTTAAAGAGTCTTTAGTGTACATAGAACGAAGTATTCTCTGCAATGTCGTTTCTTGTATTTCTACAAAGATTCCGTTATGACAAAGGTTCTTAGCAGTCTGCAATATTAGAACATTTTTGCCAAAGGGTTTCCAATGGATTTCGCGAATTCTACATATACAAGCTTATTTCTTTCCATACCATCCGGGGAGGTAATGATTAAATGGAAGAAATCAAATCGACGACGGAAGCAGCAAAACAGTTGGGAATCGGGGCGAGTACCCTTCGTAAATATGCAGCGGCGCTGGAGGAGCAGGGGTATGTGTTTCAGCGTTCCGCGAATCAATCAAGAATGTTCAGTGCTGAGGATGTTGAGTGCTTGAAGGTGATGCGGAGGGCGTTGCGTGAGCAGCATATGACGATGGAGCAGGCGGTTCAGGTGGTGCTTGAGAGAGTGACCGCTCCCTTTCCAATGGAGGATGAGGAATTCCGCTTGCCACCCATCTCGGATGCTGAGTCACTGACCGCAACCTGGGAAGAAATAATGGCGGCGGCTGAAGGCAGGGAAGAGACGGTCATGCAGGCTCAAGTCGCTGCTACGGTTGAACTGACAGAGTTACAGGATGAAATGAATGCTCAGACACTGTCAGAAGAACCCATGCAGCTACAGTTGCAGGAAGAGTTCCAGACTTTGGCATCAACTATTGAGTATAGATTGAAGCAAGCGCCTGTATCTGTACAAACACAGGAGTCCGTAGAGCCACAAGAACTGGCGCAGATGCAGGACATGGTGCAAAACGCTTTGTTGGAAATGCGGAGCCGTTTGGAGGAACTGGAAGCAGAGCACAGCCGTTTGGTGGAAAAGAATATCAACTTGTCTAACCAACTGGAGGATCAAAAACGCTGGATGAAAGAAAAGATCGACGAGGAACGGGATCGGCAGTTAATTACGAATTTGCGTACCTACCAGGGCAGACAACGAAAATCGCGCAGTTCGTTGTTGTCCTGGCTTGGTCTGACACCACGCAGACGCAGAGAGGCATAACTAGCATCTTTTCTGATAAAGACCATCAGACCTTCCCGGTTCTGATGGTCTTTTAGCGTATAAAGAAGAAATAAGAGGAATCCTTAATTTTATGTAGAAATATCTTTTGATCTACTATATTAAAGGAAGGAGAAATTCAATGAAGAAACAAAAGGAAGATATGAAGCTAAGTAAAATAATGAGCAAAATGCTGCGACACAAACCCGAGGAATCCGGGCTAAAGTTAGACATTACAGACGGCTCTTGTACTGTGGAACACTTACTTCAAATCATTCAAAGCTTGCCAGGCTGGTCAGGTGTAAAGCAGACTGATATTGAGCGGATCGTGCGCAATTCAGATAAGCAGCGTTTTGAAATCCATAACGGTAGAATCAGAGCTAGATATGGACATAGCTATCAAAAGATAGAGTATACTCCCGGGAATCCACCAGATGTACTATACCATGGTACGAATAAGCAAGCATTGCCATTTATTATGGCGGATGGTTTAGATCCTGTTGGCAGAAAGTATGTACATTTATCTGAAAGCACTAACTTTGCAGCATTAGCAGGGAGCCGAAGAGGTGAATTGGTCATGCTCAAGGTAAACACGATTAAAGCAAGAGAAGAGGGAATCGCATTTTATTATGCAGGGCATGAGGTGTGGCTTGCTGAGTGGATTCCTTGGGACTTGTGCAGTATTGATGATGAAGAGAGCAACACTTGAGGGGTTCTATAATTTTGAGGTTAATACATAATGCTAGTCTCCAAAATAAACAGGCATTCGCCGTAAAAATGGGGGAATGCCCCCCTTACGCATTTGACCAGGTCTACATACAATGATCCTGTAAATGAGCGAAGGGAGTGTTGTAAATGAGTCATATGTGCGGAGTAGGCGGTATGGGTTGCGGCGTAGGCGCATGGACCTCTGTAGGAGCGATTCTGGTTCTGTTTATTTTGTTGGTGATCATCTCTAAAACCCTGTTTCTGTAATTTCGGTCTTGGCCGATTTCCTGTAAAATGCACGAATGCTGCTCTACGTGACGAAGGGCGCACAACAATAAAGCGAAGACCCTTGATGAGAAGGGTCTTCGCTTTACAAGTTTAAGGGCCTATGGCTTCGCTGCTGTAACTCCATTCGGTTTACCTTGTAACTCAAGACTGTAGGGACTTGGCTTGAAATTCCGCAATATCCTTGAATTCTTCTTCGAATTTACGTGAAATGCGAATATAAATCGGCAGTAAATCGCGATAAATATCCACGTGTTCTGCTACCGGTTTGTGCTGGTGAGTGGTACCAATCATACCAGACACAGCATCCAGCGAATCAATCCGTCCCAGTGCGTACAAGCCTAGAATAGCTGCACCCAGACATGAGCTTTCCAGACTTTCGGGAATAATGACTTCCTGATCAAATATATCTGCCATGAGCTGTCTCCATAGCTCCGAGCGTGCAAATCCACCCGTGGCGTGAATGACTGACGGTCTGTCGATGACTTCTTCCATGGCGAGCATGACGGTATACAAATTGAACAGCACACCCTCCAGAGCGGCGCGAATCATATGCTCTTTTTTGTGACGCAGGGACAGACCGAAGAAGGAGCCGCGAGCATTCGGGTCCCATAGGGGCGCACGTTCACCGGATAAGTACGGAAGAAAGAGCAGACCGTCGGAGCCAGGACGTACCTGTTCCGCAATTTGGGTCAGCACATGATATGGATCAAGTCCCAGTCGTTTGGCCGTTTCCACTTCGGAGGCTGCAAATTCATCCCGGATCCAGCGGAAGACTATACCTCCGTTGTTCACCGGGCCGCCGATGACCCACAGCTTTTCGGTCAAGGCGTAACAGAAAAAGCGCCCTTTGGCATCCGTGAGCGGCTTATCAACTACGGTGCGGATGGCTCCGCTGGTGCCGATGGTAACAGCGACAACTCCAGGCTTGATCGCATTCACACCGAGGTTGGACAAGACACCGTCGCTGGCCCCGATCACAAAAGGAGTCGTCTTCAGTAGGCCCATGTCATGTGCATAGGTCTCATCCAGCCCTTTGAGCACATGAGTTGTCGGCACCAGCTCGGATAGCTGCTCCTTCGTCACACCTGCAATATGCAGCGCTTCCTCGTCCCAGTCCAACTGCTGCAAATTCATGAGTCCGGTTGCAGAGGCAATCGAGTGGTCCACGACATATTGGTGGAATAACCGGGCAAAAACGTACTCCTTAATGGAAATGAATTTGTACGTCTGGGTCGCAACATCTGGTAAATCCCGTGTAATCCACATTAGTTTTGTGAGCGGTGACATAGGATGAATAGGCGTTCCGGTACGTAAGTAAATATCGTGTCCGTTGTATTCATGTTTGAGCGCTTCGGCCCATTTGGCGCTACGGTTATCTGCCCAAGTGATAGAGGCGGTCAGCGGTTTGCCGTTCTTATCCACTGCCAGTACGCTGTGCATGGCCGAACTGAAGGAGACGAACAGTACATGCTCAGCTGACACTCCGCTTTGTTTCATGACCTCTTGCACCGTCGTCACAACAGCTTTGAAAATATCTTCCGGATCTTGTTCTGCCGCATCCGGCTCAGGTGTATGGAGCGGATAGCCCACATGGTGCTGGGCGGCAATATTGCCGTTTTCTTCGAAAAGAACTGCTTTGGTACTGGTCGTACCGATATCGACGCCGATCATATATCGGGTGTCTGTCATATTCAATCTCCCCTTCACTTACCGTTATTAGCTCATTATCGTTAAGTTAACACACTCAGCAGCATAATCAAACCGAAAGCGACCAGGGAGAGGATGGTTTCCATAACGGTCCATGATTTTAGAGTCTGCGGAACCGTCATATTGAAAAATTCTTTAATCATCCAAAAACCGGCGTCATTCACATGAGACAAGATCAGCGACCCTGCTCCTGTAGCAAGGACGACCAGTTCGACATTCGCGCTGGGTGTAAGTGCCAGCACAGGTGCAACAATACCGGAGCCTGTCGTCATCGCGACTGTCGCTGACCCAGTGGCTACACGAATGAGCGCAGCGACCAGAAAAGCAAATACAATCACATTCATATGGGCTCCTGTAGCGACCGCTGCAATGGCCTGACCTACACCGCTGTTGATCAATACCGTTTTAAATGCACCACCGCTCCCGATAATTAAGATAATAGAGGCTGTTGGTGCCAGACATTCACTGGTAAAACGGGACAAGTCCTCTTTCTTTAGACCACGTGCATAGCCTAGCGAGAAAAAAGAAAACACGGCCGCAATCAGTAATGCCATAACCTCATCACCAATGAATTTGAAAAATACAGTGAGCGGATGTGTATTGGCCGGGTCTACAATTTCAGCGACTGATCTGCTAAGCATTAGAATAACAGGTAACAAAATGGTGAACAAAGTAATCCAAAAGGGAGGCAACGACCGCCCCGTCGTATTTCTGAACTGCTCGTCCAGCCTCTCGGAAGGTCTGACCATGATTCTTTTGCCAATCCAAGCGCCGAAGACCGGGCCTGCAATAATGGCGGATGGGATGCCCACGATGAGTGCATATCCTATCGTGCGTCCAATATTGGCGTTAAAGGCTTCAATCGCGATCATCGGAGCCGGGTGGGGTGGTAAAAGGCCGTGTACCGTCGATAGTCCTGCCAGCATTGGAATACCGATTTTCAGCAGAGACATGTTCATTTTACGGGCAACCGTGAACAGGATGGGAATTAATAAAATAATACCAACCTCAAAAAACACCGGAATTCCCACGATAAAGCCTACGATCATCATCGCCCAATGAACGCGTTTTTCACCAAAACGATCCATCAGTGTAGTCGCGATGCGTTCGGCGCCGCCGGATTCTGCCATCATTTTACCGAGCATTGTGCCTAAACCGATCACGATGGCGATGGAGCCGAGTGTACTGCCGAGCCCTTTGGTGATGGAGGCAGTAACTTCATGTCCAGACATCCCGTTAACCAGTCCGAGAAATACCGACGAAAGCAGCAGTGAAACGAAGGGATTCCATTTGAATTTAGCAATCAGCAAAATCAAAAGAATGACGGTAACTAGCGCCCATATGAGCAGGGACGCGTTATGGCTTAAGCCGAATAATGTGTTCATGAAGGTATGCCTCCTTATTCTTATATGTATAGCTAAATGTATACTTGTCGACAACTTCAATTAAAAGAGAGCCGCGCCAGCGAGAAACGCATAAAGCGCGGTACATCTGCTCTTTGTCACGCATATTGTGGCTAGGACGATGTCTTTCTTCTGTAGGGAGACAGGACGCTATCGTTAACCGCGTTGCGGGTATCTCGATAATGATCCTCAATAAATCCTGACAACTCCTGAGCATCCCCCTGATTTAAAGCGTTTGCAAAGGTTCGATGTTTGTGAATCGTGACTTGTGATTCTTCGATGTTGGACGCAAATCGTTGTTCTGTTGCAGCTAACATGACCGTCAGGATTAGCTGTCTCATGCCGTTCCAGGTATGAAGAATACGGGTATGGCCAGCTTCCAGAACCAGAGCTTCATGAAAATTAAAATCCTGAAGAGAAAATTCAACGACATCCCTGTACTTGAGAGCGACTTCCATTTTGTCAATCATCTGATTCAAAACAGTCACCAATGTGGCATTATCACTATGTACATACCTTTGTACAACAAAATGTTCAATCAGCATTCGCACATCGAATAGCTCCTCCATATCACCGGGTGTCATGCCGACGACAATCGCCCCCATGCGCTCCAAACGGATCAGTCCTTCGCCTGAGAGTGCCTTCAAGGCTTCACGCACCGGAGAACGACTGGTACCAAAATCGGCAGCAATCTGATTCTCAGATAGCACAGTGCCTGGTGTCTGAACGCCGCGTATAATCTGAAGCCGAAGTTCACAAGCAATCCTTTCCCCAAGCGATGCGCCCTGTAACCAGGTTGTTGGATATTTCATAGGATACTCCTATCTAGGAAATGATTTTGCATACTGGTATACAAGTTATGGAATATTATATACCCCGTTTAAGATCATTGTAAACGGTATCAGTTGACATCGGTTCCATTTCGCTGCTTTTAGCGTTACAATAGAAGCAGAAAAAAGAAGCAGTGAAAAGTGGAACGAACACGGAAAAGAAGGAGACCGTTTAATGATTATCATTAAAACCAAAGAACAAATTGAAAATATGAAAAAAGCTGGAGACATTTTGGCTGCTTGCCACCGGGAAATTGCCAAAATGATCAAGCCGGGCATTACGACACTGGAAATTGACGCCTTTGCGGAATCCTTTATGAAGAAGCATGGCGCAACACCGGAGCAAAAGGGCTATAACGGCTACCAGTTTGCAACTTGTGGCTCACCTAACGATGTGATTTGCCACGGCTTTCCGAATAAGACACCGTTGAAGGACGGGGACATCGTGACGATCGACATGGTTGTGAACCTGAATGGCTGGCTGGCAGATTCCGCTTGGTCGTATGCGGTGGGTAATGTGTCTGAGCAGGCGCAAAAGCTGCTGGATGTTACCAAGGAATCGCTGTATAAAGGGATTGAGCAAGCCGTTATCGGTAACCGGATCGGTGATATTTCCCATGCGATACAAACCTACGCGGAAGCGGAAGGCTTCTCGGTCGTACGCGAATTTATTGGGCACGGTATCGGAGAAGAGATGCATGAGCAACCGCAGGTTCCACATTACGGACCTCCACACCGTGGACCACGCTTAAAAGAGGGTATGGTCATTACAATTGAGCCGATGCTCAACACAGGCACATACCGCAGTAAAATTGATGCGGACGGCTGGACCGCACGCACGTTGGACGGCGGCTTGTCTGCGCAATACGAGCATACGCTGGCCATTACAGCAGAGGGTCCGATCATTTTGACCCAGCAATAATAAAAGCAGGCATCCACCGCAAGCATACAGACTACCGTGGTGAATGGTCTGGACATATTACAGAAAAGGGGCTGTCCAGAGGACAGTCCCTTTTGCTACGTGCATTCTATAAAGGTCCAGTACAAAAAAATTGCTGCGGCGGGTGAAGAACCTGAGCTTTTAGCCCGGAACATTCGTGCCTTACTGCGGGGAATAATGGTTTCACCTCCAAAAACCGATTTTGGCCAAAAGGCGAATATCGGTTTTTTTCATTTCATGAGTGCCAGGCCACCATTTTAACGAAATATACACTATGCCATCAGAGTGATCAGCTTAGTTCTGGACGCTAGGATACGCTAAGTGTGTGATTATGAATCTTCTATATAGTACAAAAATAACAATAATTTGAAAACAAATTCATAAGAATGAAATGAAAAAATTTCCTTTATTACACATTTAGTCCCTACCACATTTTGCAGAAATTGTTTGTTCATTGTTATATGAATTATTTTTTTGCTCTAATAGAACTATTTCAACTTTTTTCCTTGATGTCGATGTAATTGAGGATCACAAAAACGTATTCCTTTAGGAAGATGGAGATCCACTCGCTAAAACGAAAAACATGTAGGTTGCGAGTCAGATTGTCCTAGGGGAATATCGGTCACATCTTAAGTCTTGCGATTACAAACAGCAAGATATAAACATCAGGAGGATAACCATTATGAATTCATTCAAGAAAACGAAGAGCTTGATCAGCGCCCTGACCGGGGCTGCATTATTATTCTCGCTACCAATGACGGCAGGCGCGGAGAGCAATATCAACTATACTGGCATGTTCCTGGGCTATGACGGAAGTGTAAACACCAGTCCTGTCTGGACCTACAACCCTGACATCGTCTCCTATGATCTGCTGAACTGGAACCAGGGGGGAACCGATGCAGCCTCCATTACTTCCAATAGCGCCTCCGCCATCCAAGCCTTGGGGAAAATCGTCACCGTTTCCACCCACATGCCCAATCCCCAGGGTGGAAATGTAAACGCCCCGATGTCTGATTCCGATTTCGAGATCTTGGCTAATACAGACATTTCATCCATCAATTCGTCCAGCCCCGCATGGCTGCAAAATTATAAGGCCCAGGTTGACAACGTCGTGAACGGCCTGCAAAAGTTTAACTCATCCCCCGTTTACTACAGACCCTTCCATGAAATGAACGGAGGCTGGTTCTGGTGGGGGGACAAGAACACGACGGACTATAAGAACCTGTACATCAATCTGTACAATTACATTGTGACGACCAATGGCATGTCCAACGTCAATTTTGTCTATGCTCCAAATAAAGGAGCCAACGCGGCTGCTTATTACCCCGGCTCCAGCTATGTCACCTGGATTGGCATCGACGCTTACAGCGACGATCCGTCCAATGACAATGAAATTAAGATGGCTTACAATGACATCAAAGGACTTGGAAAAACTTATGGCTTCTGCGAAATTGGACCAGCCGTGGGTGGCGACCATGTGGATCGCAACAATAATCAGCTCAAGGAATTCGATTATTCGCTTTGGAACAAGGCCCTGAATGAAATCTACACCGGAGCAAGCTTCTTTATCACCTGGGACGGCGCTTATGCTCCGCAGAACAACATAAACGGCAGCACGCTGTTTACAAAAGAAAGCTCCCAGTAAGTGCCTAGCGCCCGGCGTCCGGGCAAGACGGAAATGTAGCCTCCGATAGACTAAAAAGACGAAAAGACCAAAAAGGCACGGCCTCCTGGCTGGGAGAACGTGTCCTTTTTTGGTCTATACAGCAATATGCTAGCAAGCATGTTAAAAAACCGTTGGTCAGATGCGGACTTCTGTCTCGTCCGGAACGAATTGACGATATTGAAAATACATACGGAGCCGCCAGTGTAACAAGGTGCCGAAGGCTAGGATGAAAAATAGCCCTGCTGTCTGCGGAATGGTAATGTAATGCTGAATAAATTCATGCAGCAGCAATCGGACGATCAGCAGGCTGAATAGGATAAAGAAGAAGGTACGTGAGCGTTGCACGAAAACCAGCCCTTCTTGCAACTCAAATTTGGTGCTGCGGATCAACGGGTAAGAAAAAATAAACCAGCCGACCAGAAAAGCGCCCAGCGCCCAAAGCCAGGGAACCCGTACTTCCGGTACCACGAACATCATAAAACCGGTGCTCATGCCGAGCGGAGGGATGATGATTTTTTTGGCATTAATCGGGCGATGACCTGTCTTCATACGGATGAAAATAGCCGATATAGCGATTAAGATCATACCGAAGGTTGCGCCATATTGCAGCAATGGGGTGCTAATATGAAACATGGACTGGCCCCCTCTATAAGGAATATAAGCGTTATTGGACAGACTGCAAACCTTTCACATTATACCACATATGCAATGGATATATTTAGTTACAGTCTCTCCCCCGGCAAGCGGATTATACGCCTCTTGGTGATAACACTGGCCCTATAATTGGGTCTCTTTCATACTTATGCGAGTTCTGTTGCTTGTACCTCTCCCTGAGCTGACTTTTTCTCCTTTCGTATGATATAACCCATGGCTACAATAATAAGGATAAAGGCGATCAGTGCGAGAAAAGGAATGGTGATGAAATCGAACCAGTTTAGGTAATCCTGTTCACAGGATACTCTGCCGCAGGAAGTTGAAGTTTGCGTAGCTGCTTTGGCGGCTGCATGGATGCGCTGAATGGTAAAATGATAGGCCGAAATCGCACCTCCAATGATAGCCAACGGCATGACATAACGGCGTATCCCCGAATCCCCTCGAAAATAGGCGATCCCGAGTAGAAGGGTCAGGGGATACATCAGAATGCGCTGAAACCAGCATAGCTTACAAGGCTCATACCCCAAAATCTCGCTGAGATACAGACTGCCCAAAGTTGCCACACAAGCTACAACCCAGGCGGCAAACAAAGCAATATCTGTTTTTTTAAACGATCCAATCATAGTAACGCTCCTTTTTTAATTCAAATGAGAACAAAATGAACTCATTATGTCTTGTCCCATCGGCAGGCATCTGCCGATATGTATGTCTTTATCCGTATTGTACTGTATTTTGAGTGCAGGGTCATACTTAAACATATTGACATGACTAACTATCATTTTTATAATTGCAGTAGTTTGGGAAGTTAATGAGGATTCAAGTTAGATATATATCATAAGAAATTAGGAGTGTGCCCAGAATGTCGAGTAGTCCAAAAAATGAAACCCTATCTACGATTAGTGAAAGACACGCGGTAAAGAGCTATGTTAAGGATTTTAAATTGCCAGAGGAAGATTTGGAGGCTATTTTGACTGCGGCGGTAGAAGCTCCTTCCGCTTGGAACCTTCAACATTGGAAATTCCTTGTTATCGAAAGCGAAGCGGACAAGCAAAAATTGCTGCCTATCGCCTATAATCAGGGCCAAGTAGCGGAAAGTTCCGTTACGATTGCCGTATTGGGTGATTTGGAAGCGAACCGCAACACCGTCATTTATGATCAGGCGGTAGAAGCAGGCGCACTGCCAGCGGAAATCCGTGACGCATTGGTAGGTCAAATCAACGGCGCGTACCAAAACCCGCAAGTAGCTCGCGATGCAGCCATCCTGAACTCTGCTCTTGCAGCACAAAATATTATGTTGGCTGCTAAATCTCTGGGCTACGACACTTGCGCAATGGGCGGTTTCATTCCAGCACAATTGATCGAGCAATTCAATATTCCAGCGCGTTACCTGCCAACCCTGCTTATTAGCGTAGGTAAGGCACAAGTGCCAGCACGTCCATCAGGACGTTTTCCACTCTCTGAAGTTGTTGTAAAAGGCAGCTTCTAAGAAGATTTGTGAATATAAAAGGGTGTTCCAGCAACCGTTCGTGGTTGGGGAACACCCTTTTTTACGTCGTGTTAGACTATTAAAGTCCTGTTGTCAGCCCTTTGTTTAGTCCGAGCGTTTGGACACGAGATATACCAGCTCCAGCGTCAGGATCGGTAGAAAGACAGAAGCTGGATAGGCCAGATAGCGCGGCTCCCATTGCGGCTTGAACTTATCCTTAAAGCGCCGCAGCCCCTGAAAGCCGTAAAAATGTCCCCCATATTGGAAAACGAGTCGGGCCAGCTTTTCCTCGCGCAATGCCTTTTCGCTTTGCCCTACCTGGGACAGCGGTGCCATTCCCAGATTAAATGTCGTATACCCACTCTCCTTGGCCCACTCAATGACCCGTGTGAATAAATAATCCATCGTGCCATTTGGCGTGTCAGACAAGTGGCGCATCAGGTCAATGGAGACCGTCCGTCCATGATCATAGGCAGGGGCCATCGTAGCGAAAGCGATGACCTTCCCTTCAGAGTCCTTTAGCAATGCAATCGGAGCCAACTGAAGATAGGGTTCTTTGAACCAGCCGAGTGAATATCCCTTCTCCTTGCGCCCATCCAGCCAAATATTCGAAACCTGACGCATCTCCTCAATCAGTGACGCCTCTAGAGGCGGTTGGATGATTTCGAACGAGTAGCCATCGCGGTCAAAACGGTTTTTGGCGCTGCGTAGCGCTTGATTGCTTTTGCCCGTCAGTGTAAATGATTCCAGCGGCACCAGTGCTTCCTCGCCCAGTTTGAAAAAGCGATAGCCGTTCTCGTGATAGATGGACAAATACTCCGGCGAGGCCTGATAAAATACAGCCGTTAACGCATACCGATCTGCGAACCGCTGAAATTCCTGAATGGCTTCACTCACACGTTCTTTTGGACCGAGTGGGTCACCTAATACAATCAGTTTGTCCCGGCTACGAGCGTAGGGAATGACAACCTGTTCATTTTTGGTCCAATACAGATATTTATCGCCCAGAAAAAGCATATGAGAGACGAGATTACCACCCTGCCGTTCCAAAAATTCTTTTAGCTTATCCAGCTCCTGCTCGTCGGGTAGATTAGCGATGCTACGCTGAGGTCGAAGAAAGAAATATACCGTCAGGAATACCCATGCCAAAATCAGACTAAACACGGCGGTAACTCCGTAATCGCTGCGGTTCATAAAAAAGTCTAGATGGACCTTGGCATGCAAATGGCGCATAAAGGGAGTGTTGGAGCCTGCCCCAATGATAAAATAAGCCCCGGTTACGAGTAGAGATAATCCACCCCATATTAAAATGTTGTGCCGATTCAGCGGCGCACTGACCCGATAAAACCGCGAACGCGAAATCCATAGCATTAACGCCACAAACAGTAGGAATAAAGCTTCTTCAAAATCCAGACCTTTAGTGAAGGTGAAAATAGCTCCTGTCAGAAGCAGTATCAATGTCAGTCGTAATGCTCTGCGAATACGCAGGGAGATTCCATGGGACAGGACGACAAGCATAATTCCGATGATGACCGAGATTTCATGCGACAAGCGCATGACGGGCAGGCTGAGCAAATGCTCAGCAAAACGAAGCCGATATAACAGACCGGGCGTAGCTGCCGACAAAAGAAGCACCACGCCGGATATGAGTACCAGCTTACCAAGCGCCCATACCCCTAGATCGGCCAAAAACCGGAATTGACCAGGCCAGCCCCATACCTTCTGCCAGGCATTAAGGGAGTAATCCCAACCTGTCTCAGCTAGCTGATTCAGGCGCTCGTTACGCGGAATCATTTCCAGCGCGGCTAACACCAAGCCGATGAGCCACGGGATGATGTAATAAAAGACGCGAAAGACCAGTAGGACAGCCAGTGCCCGATCTGAGTTGGCTCCCGCCATTTGCAGCCCGAGCAGGGCAATGATGTCGAATGCCCCGACCCCTCCGGGTGCAAGACTGATTAACCCGGCAATCGCGGCTATTACATAAATACCGAACACAGCATGCATCGGCAGTTCATGGAGCAAGTGCGAGCCGATCCATGCAAAGGTAAGGCCAGCCAGCAGCCATTCCAGTAGGGAAGCACTGATGGAAGCGGAGATGGTGGACCAGGAAAGCTGTCCTTCTCCCTTGTTGAACCATGTGGAGTACCGTTTGGAGCGCTGCATGATCAGGAATAGCGGTAGGTACAATGCCATTCCCCACAGCGCCCAATGAAGCCACGGGTGAGCATCCAGTACAGGCTGTACCGGATACAGATGAACAATGGCTCCCCAAGCCAGCAAAGATAGTCCGGTAATGACGACTGGCGAAAGAAACACGACCGCAGAGGTGATGACACCCAACGGCACACCGCTTTTCTTATACAGCACTGTGCGAAGTCCCGCTCCTGTAAAGCCTGCAAAACCAAAGACATTATTGAAGGTATTGGAGATCCAGGCGTAGCGAAATGTTGTTCCAGGCTTGACCTGAAGCTTGAAATGATGTCTGATTACGTAATCATATGCACTCATAGCCGCCACAGCAACCAGTGAGAACAAGCCAATCTCGATGAGAAAGGTGGCATCCATTCGCCGCAGCTCATGAAGCATACGCGCCAGATTAAAGTCTTTTAGTTCTCGTCCCGCCTCCCATATAATAAAAGCCAGTACAGCCAACGGTAGCAAAATACGTGTCAATCGCTGCCTGTAGATGGTCATTATGAACTGTACGATTTTAAAAGACTGAATCGGTTTGTGATTAGATTTCATAGATTCACCTGCTTGGAAAAGAATGAGATATACACGGAATGAGGTGCTTAGATTTCATACCCGCTGAACATTACTATATATTATACCTGTAATAATCGCTTCAATAACAACAGAAGGGTTACGAAATGGGATTTCAGATTGATTGCTGTAAATAATTCCAATATAATGATGAAAAACCTAGTGAATTGCTTGGCAATGGAGCTGATTTGGATATGAGTATATGGGACCGTAATCTTTTTATACGTCGCCTGGAGCTGCTATGGCCTCCAGATGCGGACAAGAGCCAATATCCGTTTAACTTAAAGGCCTTACACCAGTGGAACGAACTCAAATTTCATCCTTCCGTCACCTATATTATTGGAGAAAATGGCGTAGGTAAATCGACGCTTATGGAGGCAATCGCGGTCGCGTGGGGATTTAATCCAGAGGGAGGTACTAAAAATTTCAATTTTTCTACACAAGCCACGCATTCCTCACTGTATGAGCATATCCGGCTGGTGAGAGGGGTAGAAAAGCCAAGGGATGGCTTCTTTTTCCGGGCGGAGAGCTACTATAATGTGGCGACTCACATCGACGAGCTGGATCGAGAAGGAGGAGGGCGACCGATTCGAGATTCCTACGGGGGTAAATCGCTGCATGAGCAGTCGCATGGCGAGTCTTTTTTTGCTGCCTTTGTGCATCGGTTTGGAGGGCAAGGATTGTATATTTTGGATGAACCGGAAGCTGCATTATCGCCTTTGCGCCAGATGGCCATGCTTGCACGGATTCACGAGCTGGTGCAGCAGGGCTCACAGTTTATCATTTCTACTCATTCCCCTATTTTGATGGCTTATCCAGATTCCATCTTGTATCATCTGACACATGAAGGGATCGACACCCGGACGCTAGAGGAAACCGATCATTTTATCATTACGAAACAATTTCTGAATAACAGGGAAAAGATGATACAGGAGCTATTCGAAGATCCACAATAAAGTTCGTAGGGACCGCCAGACCGTTCCAGAAATTCATCCTGGTCGTTCGTTATGAGAGGGACAACATCGCCATTTCAAGTTGTTCCTTTTTGCTGTTCTGCCCAAAGGAAAGATTCAGGGTTATCGGAAGTATTTTATGATTGTTATTTGTCCTTCTCTCTATTAATATAATGAAGAGTTTTGCTGGAATGGTTGCAAAATAAGATTTTCGTATACGAAATAAAGAACCTGAGGAGGACAAAACGCTACATGTCAGATTCACAACAGTTGAAAATGGGGCCGCTGGTCATTTTGATGATTAATATGTTTATTGCCATGCTGGGGATTGGCCTCATTATTCCGATCCTTCCCAAGTTTATGAGCTCCTTGGGAGGCAGTGGTGAAACGGGTGGTTATTTGGTTGCCGTGTTTGGCTTAACCCAATTCCTGTTTTCGCCGTTAGCGGGAGAATGGTCCGATAAATACGGACGTAAAAAAATGATTATTATCGGTTTGGTAATCATGACGGCGTCTTCTGTATTGTTTGCGATTGGGGAATCGTTAACCATACTGTATATCTCCCGTTTGCTGGGAGGTGCAGGAGCAGCTTTTATGATTCCTCCGATGATGGCCTATATTGCTGATATTACAACGGTCCACAATCGCGGTAGAGGAATGGGATTGTTGGGTGCCGCCATGTCTCTTGGCTTTGTGATCGGTCCTGGTGTGGGCGGCTTGCTGGCAGATATCTCGATTCGTACGCCCTTATATGTTTCGGCGGCCGTATCGGGCGTAGCTGCACTGATTTCCTTGATTATGCTGCCCGAAACCTTGTCGCTGGAGAAACAGTTGAAGTTTCGGAATGTCAAGGCCAAACGGGATAATGTGATTAAACAGTTTGCCCTTTCTTTCCGCAAGCCTTACTTTATGCTGCTGATTATGATATTCACGCTAACCTTTGGATTGACGCATTTTGAAACGATGTTTCCTTTCTTCGTGACGGGCAAGTTTCATTACAATGAGCGTGATATTGCTATCATTATTACCGTAGGAGCACTGGTCGGAACCGTGATTCAAGCTGTGGTCATTAGCCCGATGTTGAATCGTTTTGGCGAAAAAGGTGTCATTATCGGCTCCTTTCTGTTTTCAGCGATTTCCCTTGTGCTTATGCTGCTCTCCGGCAACTTTTATTATGTACTCGGGGTATCGCTCATCTTCTTTACCGCTACGTCGTTGCTGCGGCCAGCCATTAATACTGCTTTATCCAAAATGGCGGGGGATGAGCAGGGAGTTGCAGCCGGCATGAACAATGCTTATATGAGTATTGGTAATATTCTAGGGCCTGCACTTGCGGGTAAATTGTTCGATGTGCATATCAATTTGCCATATATTTTTGGGGCAGTCATTCTCATCCTTAGTTTGGGGCTGGCTGTAAAATGGAATAGCAGAGATACGCAAACCACAGCGGTTTAATGTTGTTCTTGTCGTAAATTTAGTCTCTTTTGGTGTGAACTGTGACGTTCTTATGAACCACAGATGGCGCCGAAGGAGGCTATTTTTTTGCATACATTGCGAAACGTTAATGAAACGACAGAATCTTGGGTAATAATGCATGATGGTTTTACAACAAGACAAATAGTAGAGCTAAAAGCCAGATAAAAAAAGCTAGAAGGAGCTGAGAGCCGATGGAAGAGCGGAATGAGCAGTTATTTTATACAGGGACTTATGCGTCTCGTCAGGAAAGAGGAATATATGTATGTGCTTTGAATGTGACCCATGGTGATCTGCGCATGGTTGGAGGTGTGGAAGGGATGGAGAGGCCTTCTTTTCTCGCGCTACACCCGGATGGGACAAAGCTGTATGCTGCCAGTGAAACAGAAGGAGGCGAGCTGTATGCGTATCAGGTGAATACCCAGACGGGGGAATTACATCCTTTGGATCGCAAAGGGACAGAGGGAGCACATACTTGCTATGTTTCCGTAACAACCGATGGACGATATGTGCTGGCTTCCAACTATTCAGGCGGCAATGCCGTTGTGTTCCCTGTGACGGAAGCTGGAGGATTAGGAGACATGTCGGGGCAAGTTCAGCATACCGGCTCAGGTATTCGCCAGGACCGTCAGGATGCGGCACATCCGCATTCGATTATTCCAGATCCTTCAGGACAGTATGCCCTGATATGTGATCTGGGGCTGGATCAGATTGTGGTATACCGTTTGACAGAGGATGGCAAACTGGTGACCCATCGTGAGACAGATTTGCCACCTGGTTCTGGACCGCGTCATCTGGTTTTTCATCCTTCGCGTCCATATGCTTTTGTCGCCAATGAGTTGAACAATACCGTCGCTGTGTTTAGTTATAACGAACGTAATGGTGAGCTTACATTGCTGCAAAGCCTGTCCACACTGCCAGAAGGCTTTATAAATGTAGATAATACAGCAGCCGATATTCGGATTACGCCCTGTGGACGCTTTTTGTATGTGTCAAACCGCGGCCATGACAGCATCGTGCTATACCATGTCGATCTGGACAGCGGCAAGCTGAAGACGGTTGAATGGGTGGAAACCTTCGGCAGCACACCGCGTAACTTCAACATCCTGTCCGGTTATCTGGTAGTGGCGAATCAGGATGGAAACAACCTCGTATCCTTTGCCATCCATAGTGAGGATGGAAGGCTGACCCGAACGGGATATGTGCTGGAGGTTCCTTCACCTGTGTGTATTGAACCTGTACGCTAATCGGATAGCACGTGGCAAAAGAGTACGATATAAGTGAATGAAAAATAAAACACGGCGCTTTGTTTCCCATGAAAGGCATGGGCAAAACGCCGTGTTCAGGTCTTGAAGTGGACTAAAACTATTTGCTGCTATCGCCAGCTTCTACCGTTACTGTTTTGGTATGATTTTCTGCATGTTTGTAGTACAAACGGAACAAGATGTCCTGATTGTAGTTACCGAATCCGGTGCCGAACAGAGTAACCCCTCCCACATGCTGGGCATCATCCAATATGGCAATACGGAATTTCCATTGTTTCTGATCAATCAGCACTTGGCTTAAAGTCACGTCAGAAATTTGCTTCCCATCCATAAAGGTACCCTCGGAGGTAACGCGAAGTCTTTTGAGGAGACCATATTGATTGATAAAATCAGGCCACCATGCAGGTGTGTATTTACCACGGTTATCCCCGAAATCCCCTGGGCTGGTCCATGTACCCAAATTCACATCATTTAGGAAAAAAGTGATATCTGAAGGCCAATTATCATTGGTAAAAGGGGCCTCGGATGATAGTTCCATCGAAATTTCCAGTTCCTCAGCTTTTTGGCTGGACAGTAGGAAATTCGGCACCTTATAATCCATATATCCTTGGCTGAACCATAGAATTTTGGAATTGAAGCGCTCAGGGTCCAAGAACGAACGAGGCTCATCGAATTCACCAATGATCTTTTCGACGGTAGCCAGTCCGCAGGTCGCCTGTATTTCAAAATCTGTAAAGTGTCCGACGGAAATCTCTGTCTGATGGAATTGCCGTACATCCTGCTGATAGCGTGGCATGGCGATTTCAATTTTGTCTGTTGCCAGTGAGCACACTTTCTGTACCCCGCCTCGTCCGGGCAGCATTTTGGTCGAAATAATGGACGCTCTCTCCAGTTTCTTGACATGCATCGTCATAATCGCACTGCTGAGCCCCAAAGCTTCCGCCAGCTCACGTATATTCATAGGCTTCTCCGCAAGCAGAACAATCATGTTTAGCCGAACCTCACTGGCCAGCGCCTCATAAACGGGAAGTGATTTTTCAGAAATGTCCAGTTGCATAGTTCCTCCAATTCTAACGCACATCATAAATTGATGGTAGTTTAACATATATGGATTTTTTTCAATAATAATACATAAAAAACGATATGATTTACATTTATATAAACAATATACCCTTTCCTTGATCATTGGCACAAGCCTAACCCCACAAAAATCCAAAAATTGTTCAAAAAACAGGACACCCCATAAACTCTTTCTTTGTTGTTGGGATGTCCTGTGATGGTATGTGATTTGCAGGCAGGATACGGGTACAGGCATGTCGATTGGTGTTTAGGATCGGATATGTTCTTCTGCCAAAGAAGAGTCAGCCGTTTTATCTTTATCTGCTGCGCGTAAATCCTGATGTTGAGAAGCATCTGCCTTGATCAAGCCGGGATGACCAACATAAGGACGATCACTGCGAGAGCGGCCTCGGGTAAGTCGGAAGCCGATCAAGAACAGCACAAGCTGAACAGCCAGTATGTAGGGAGACGCTTCGGGTCCGATCCATTGAAACAGGGCGACAGCGGCGATTACCAAGCACAACAGGCTTGTTGGAAAATGGGATGCCGTCACGTCCAGATCATTTTGCCTGCGCAGGGTCATCAGCCGATATACATACAGTAGGGCGATCAGGCCTGAAACGAATCTCATCCATGCATACCCTTTGAGCCATGAGGCAGATTGTGCAGTGTCGGGCAGACTAACATCAACATGGCTGGAGGCTGTCAGTTCCACAACCAGCCTTGTGACCAACCAGACGATTCCTGCCAGTGCCAGCGGACCAGCTGCTGGACGCAATAGCTTCCACAATGCTGTTCCCCAGCCCGGAGCATGAGATTCCAGCAGAACAAGACGCCGTTCCTCAATGAGTTTGTTCATTTCACGCTCCAGTGATTTGAGAAGCAATTCTCTGCGGAACGCATCACACTCCCGAAGAGATGCTTGAACCTGCTCTTGAAGGTGAGGGGTCAAATAGGGAGCAGCTTTGGCTTCCTGAAGAGCGTGGATGAGTCCGTTCTGGTACTGCTTTTCGCTGTTATTGAACCCGTTCTGGGTAGTGGTTTGGAGACAACCAGCTAATCGTCCATAGATACGCAGCGATTCCTGTAATTCTTCCAGCCGCTGCTGACGCGAATTTCGAAGCTGGGCTGCACTGTGAACATACAGCCATACCAGCAAAGACAACGCCAGCAGGAAGGCGATCAGACCGGGTGAGATATATGCGACTAACGCCGCGAAGTCCGTCGGGGACACCCGCAATCCCTCCTTCCATTGTTCTTTCTACACTATTGCACAGACTACACAGGCATTTCAAGGGCTTGTATACCTTTGACCAGGATATATGAAGTATTTTTTGGTAAAATAGACAAGATACAAGCAGGAGGGTAGATTCGGTATGGATAAAAATATAAAAATTGCAACAGAAGATCATGAGACATCGAATCGATATCTTGCACGGGTTTAAGCTGGAGATAAAACGGATAAATAACAGTAAGTAAATTATAGACAGGAAGAAGGCAGTGAATATGAAGGTTATTATTTTCGGGGCAACAGGAACAATCGGCAAAGCGTTAGTAAAGGAAGCTATCAAGCGTAAGTATGAGGTGACAGCAGCGGTGCGCGACCCCCAACGTGTGACGGAGCAAAGTGAATACTTGACGGTGGTTCAAGCAGATATTCTAAATCCGAATTCCGTTACGGAAGTGGCTAAGGGGCACGATGCTATCATTAGCGCATACGGTCCCAAGTTTGGAGAAGAGGAAGAACTGCTCGAAGCGACTCGTTCTTTGCTGGAAGGAACTCGGCGTTCTGGCGCGGAGCGCATACTTGTCGTTGGTGGAGCGGGAAGTCTGAAAACAGAAAACGGTGAACGCCTCATGGATACCGCCGAGTTTCCGGAGGAAGTGAAGCCGCTGGCGGCTGCCCATGCAGATGCACTGGAGCTGTACCGCGCTGCGGATGTAGACTGGACCTATTGTAGTCCTGCCGGAATGATTGAAGCAGGAAAACGTACAGGACAGTTCCGTATTGGTTTGGATCATTTGGTGGTTGACGAATTAGGCCATAGCCGTATCTCGGTCGAAGATTATGCGGTAGCCCTGATTGATGAGTTAGTAGAAGGGGAATTTGTCAATTCCCGTTTTACAGTTGGATATTAATAAGCAGGGATAGCCATACGGGAGGCGAAAGGCATGTATATGGTGACCGCCGAAGAAATGCGAGAATTGGATCGCTATACAATTGACAAGCTGGGTATTCCGGCCCTTACCTTGATGGAAAATGCCGGGCGCGCGGTAGCTGACGAAGTATTGAAGCTTTCACACACAGGGCCGGGGGATATACCGGGACATGGCGGTATTATACGGACAGAGACGTGGAGTCAAGGACGACATGACTTACGGGAACGAGAACACTGGTATATCCTCGTAGGCAAAGGCAACAACGGTGGTGACGGACTGGTGGCGGCCCGCCATTTAACCGATGCAGGTCTACGCGTCACCGTTGTGTACGTCGAGCCGCCAGACACGCTGCGGGGTGAAGCGGCTGCGCAGCGCGATATCATCGCGGCTCTGGGTATCCCGGTGATCCTCTATGGCCGGGATACCCTCGACCTGCGCGGCGCCTCCGGCATCGTCGATGCCCTGCTGGGCACGGGCACGCAAGGCCCGCCGCGCGAACCCTACGCCTCGCTGATCCGCGAGGCCAATGCCAGCGGCGTACCGCTGGTGTCGGTAGACGTGCCTAGCGGCCTTGACGCCGACACAGGTGCACTGCACGAGCCGTGCATTCGTGCGCGCGTCACCGTATGCCTCGCCTACTTGAAGCGTGGGCTCGTCCAATATCCAGGCGCCGGGACCGCAGGCGATGTGGTGGTACGCTACATCGGTATTCCACCCGGCCTTGCCCGTGAGTGCGGCGTGCAGCTGCAGCTCTTGACCCGTGACACGCTGCGCGCTGCGCTGGACGTGGATGTAAGCCGCAGCCGCGTGCCGGATGGACACAAGGGCACCTACGGCCACGTTCTGGTCGCGGCTGGAAGCCTGCGCATGAGCGGCGCGGGCTTGCTGGCCGCACGTGCCGCCCTGCGCATCGGCAGCGGCCTTGTCACGTGGGCGGTGCCCGAAGCGCTGCTGCCGCGCGTCATTGGCGCCGCGCCGGAACTAATGCTCGCTGCCGCAGCAGCAGGCGGAGACGGCGAATGGAACGCCGACTCCGCAGACGAGCTGCTACAGCTCGCGCAGGCACGTGATGTGCTGGCCGTCGGCCCCGGCCTCGGCCGCTTTGCAGGGGACACCGGCTGGCTACGCCGCCTGTGGGAGGAATACGGCGGTCCGCTCCTACTTGATGCGGACGCCTTGAACATCCTCGCCTCGGCGGGGCCTGAGCTAGAGGCTTGGAAGCCGAGAAGTGCGGCAGTCGTACTGACGCCGCACCCCGGTGAAATGGCTCGTCTGCTGGGCATACCGACAGCAGAGGTGCAGCGTGACCGTATCACCCATGCCCGGGAGTACGCCCGAACACGTGGGGTCACGCTGGTGCTCAAAGGAGCGCGCACCGTCATCGCTTGTCCCGACGGAGCGGCCTACGTCAATACCACAGGCCATGCTGGGATGGCGACAGGCGGTGCGGGCGATGTGCTAACAGGCATCATCGCAGGTTTGCTGGCTCAGGGCTTGAATGCTTCGCAGGCAGCAGCTTTTGGCGTGTATTTGCATGGTGCGGCTGGAGAAACAGCCGCACGTCATCGCCAGCATCCTGCCTCTGTGATCGCTGGCGACATTATTGAAGCCCTATAGGCCATAGCAGCAGTGGCAGGAGGAAGGCCAGCATGATCTGTAATCCATATTCACGGTTCAGCCAGTGCCTTCCTCCATAATACAGCAGTGTAATCCCTGCACCTGCTATGCCGTTGCTCCATGAAATGCCCGTTCCGGCAGGCGACATCAAAGAACCTAGCAGGAGAAAGACACTGAATCCTGCAGCGAGGTATAGGGTGAGCTGCTCGGGCTTGCGAAGCCAGGGTAAAAGATCGCATAGCGCATCAGCGACAAGAGCGGCAGGAAGGGCAAAACCATAGGCCCACAGCTGCGCGGTCAGTTCACCACTATTGCCTGCTATAGTCAGAGGAACCCCTATTACTTCCTCTGTCAGATAGCAGTAGACCCATAAGAGACCAAAAACCAATCCTCCACAGGCCAGTTTATTCAGCGCATAACAACCAAGCTCCATCCGCCAAGGCATTTTGGAATTAAATTCATTCCAAGGCTGTCTCATGTTGCGACTCCTCCTCTGATCACACTCGGTATTCACAACCAATCAAGGAATTTATTTTCAATTACAATCCGCTTACCGTTTACGACATTTCAGTTTACGTTAGCTGTGTATCATGTTCCTAAGCAAAATAAAGATTGCGGATAGCCGCGGTACGGAAAGGCGGGGATTGCATGATACAGGCGGTTATTTTTAATCTCGAAAGTACATTGTTAGACCCCGGAGGACGAGGCTTAACCCAGGGAATGCGTGATATTTTCAGATGGAAAGGTATACAGGTAACTGAAGAACAGGTATCTCATGGGCGAGGAATGCCGATCCGGGATCATATTGCGAATGTGCTGGGACTTTCAGAGGTTCGGAAAAAATGGCTGGAGTGCTTTGGTGCGCATCCTGGCAGAGTGGATATTGAGCATATTTATCTTGAGCTTGTCCCTGTTCTCCGCTCCTTGATCCAAGGGGCTGAGCCTGCTATCGGTATAGATAGGGCGCTGCAGGAGTTGCAGGATCGTCGCATTCAGTCAGGTGCCACTGCATCCTGTCCAATGGAGATGCTCAGTCACGTATTTACGCCTGCGCAGTCACCCTATACGCTGGATTGTACGGTTGCCCCTTGTGAAGTTTCGCAGGGGAGACCTTATCCGTGGATGATCTATGAAATTGCACATCGCTTGCAGGTATTTCCGCTGAGCGATATTGTGAAAGTAGGAGATACAGCAGCCGATATGCAAGAAGGACGGAACGCCGGTGTATGGACGATTGGTGTCTTGAACCATAACGAAAGCGTGACGACCGTAGCTCAAACGACCAGCCATGAAGCGGAAGACAGAGTGGCTGAGGAACGGCGCAGACAGAGTGTATATGGTTTGAAAAGAGCAGGAGCCCACATCGTGATGAACTCGGTCGCTGACTTGCCGCGTATTCTGCGTGAAATCGAAATGCTCCAGCATACGGGAGGCTATCCTTCTTACACAAAACAGGTGAAAACAGCGGCGCTACCTCCATCATAAGAACGGGTATGATTCTGGGTTGCTTGAATACACACTTCTAGGTTATATGTATGCACCTACTCGGATAAAGGTGAACTCTGCTCGGCTTTCAAAACATAATAATGGAGCATTCGCTACGTTAGCGAATGCTCCATTTTAGTTTACTTTTTTTGTTTAGTTGAATCGAATCCAGCATCATATTTACTATTCAGCGTTTTTTACCCGGAATTGGTCGGCATGACGCTGCAGATTGTTTGATAGTGTGGTGAGATTGCGGGCTACTTCGGATAGTTCTTTTACCGCTAGGGCCTGTTTCTGAGCGCTTGCTGATACATCTTCTGTCATTCCGGCAGTCTGCTGTGCCGCGCTGGCTGTGTGATTTAAATGTTGATCTACGCTGTGACGTACCTCTTGCATCTCTGCCGTCAACTGAGCCAGATGTGCAGCTAACTCCTCAACTTCCCGTGAAACCTGGGTGACTTTGTCAACAGACTGTAGACATGCTGAAATTTGGGTTTCTTGTTCATTGACGGTCTTTATGTTTTCATCAAATTGATCACCCATTTGCTCAATTTGCTCAACAAAGCTGCTTAAGATTTCGTCGATTTCACGAATCGATATGGCGGATTGTTGGGCAAGTTGCCCCATTTCATGAGCGACCACAGAAAAACCCTTGCCAGCTTCGCCTGCACGTGAGGCTTCAATAGATGCATTGAAGGACAAAATCTGCGTCTGCTTTACGATGCCCTGTACCTGTTGACCGATGTTAGCTGCCTCGCGGGATTTTTCGGTTAACGCGTGGGACATGCGTTGCATCTGCTTGATACGCAGGGCGCTTTCTCGTCCTTTTTCTAATAACAGTTCATGCTCACTGGCTACCTGATTGCGAACCTCATTGAGATGATGGGCTGTATCCGTGAATTGCTGCACATGGCTTCCGACTTCATCCAGCGTTTGTCCTAATCGGTCAGATTGTTGAACTGATTCCACCGCTTGTTCTGCTTGGTTAATAGAGACATCGGCAATTTGCTGGAGCGTACGGGACAGTTCCTCAGTCTGATGGAGTGTCCCCTCCGTTGTCACGACGATATTCTTCGATGCATGCTGGAGTGTACTTGAACTGCTTTGAATATCCACAATCATATTCGACATGGCTTCCACCATTTTGTTCGTCAATCCGCTGATTTCGCCTAACTGATCATATGTTACTTGCGACGATGTAACCGTAAGGTTGCCGTCGGCTACTTGCTCCAGTGTATTTTTAATAAATCTCACCTGACGCAGTATCCGCCGGGTTACCAGCATCATAGCCGCAATGGAGATGATCAGAATGATGGAGATAACAGGGATAACTAATCGGTAGGCCTCGGGCAAGGTATGTTCGTATACTTCAGTCACAGAGGACAGGGATCTATCGATTCCCAAATAACTAATGATGGTTCCATCTGTATCCTTAATGGGAGTAAAGGAGGAAAACATCGTCCCCCACTCAGGGTCCGTTGTAATATCTGTAGTCACTGTTTCCCCTTGTTTCAATTTCTCTTCCGTTTCTTTAAGGGTAAAACTTACAGGAGTTCCGAATGGACTGTAGTCTTTGTCGTCCCATGCGGCTCCATCTACCGTAATTTTCCACTCATTGCCCACACGGTTGTACATATAGATGTACAGGATTCCAGTTTGCAGCCTGAGCGTATTTAACTCGTTACGAAGCTGCTTATACGCGCTGCTTTGCTCAGATGTATCCGTATTTAAGCTCTTGACTGCGGATTTGTCCAGTAACTGGGCCGTGTTCTTTGCCAGTGTTTCATTGTTTAGCTGCATGGTTGATAGAGAAGCATTTTGGATAGATTGATTGGTCGTCCACAAAACAATGACGCCAATCACTATTAAAGGAATGAGCAAGATGAAGTAGAGTTTGGATTGTAATCCCATTCTTTTTTTAACGCTTCTTTTCATAATATGCTCCTTACTATGTTTTTTTTACCTTCATATATATCGTGTACAAATAGGAAAATATGAATAGTTATTCAGATGTTTCATGATTTTTTTGCGTATTTGCGTAAATTCTCATGAAAAAAGCCTTAGCCCGGTAAGTACCGAGCTAAGGCTGTATCTTATGACTTACAAATCGTCAAATCCGTTGTCATCTCCGACCTTGCCATAATTGCGTGATTTTGCTTCAAAGAAGTCCGTTTTTGTCGCATTCAGCGCTTCATCTGAGAATGGTTTAATCCAAGGCATACAGTTTACATCTACGCCTTCGTACGCTTTGTCCATACCAAGCAATCTCAGGCGCATATTTGCCATGTATTTGATGTAATCGCTCAGCTCGTTCAGGTCGATGCCGCGAACCTCTTTGAGCGTATAATGCGCCCAATTCGTTTCCAGCTCCACAGCGCGGTCAATCATACGATAGACATAGTCCGTATTTTCCTTGGTATTCAGCTCAGGGAAATCAGACAACAGCTGCTTAAACACTTCGGCAAAGAAGTAGCAATGCTGATTTTCATCACGCTGAATATACGAGATCATTTGGCTGGTTGCCATCATTTTCTGATCACGCGCCAAGTTGTAGAAGAACGCAAACGTACTGTAAAAGAAAATGCCCTCCAAAATCAAATCCGCTACCATCGCTTGGAAAAAGGTCTGTGGGTTCTGCTCATCGCGGAACTCCTGATAAATGTCCGAGATGAATGTGTTACGCTCCAGCAGGACGGGATCGTTTTTCCAGTATTCAAAAATTTCCTTCTGTTCCTGATCTGACACCAAAGAAGACAGAACGTAGGAGTAGGACTGGTTATGCACCACTTCCTGCTGCCCGATAATCGCTGAAATAGCTTCCAATGAAGAGTCGGTAAAATAACGTTTTACATCCCCGACAAACATCGTTTGCATCGAATCCAGTACAGCCAGCAGGCCGATGTTAATTTTAAAGGTGCGCTGTTCTTCGGCATCCAGCACAGGGAACTGGGACGCATCCTTGGACATCGGGATTTCATCTGGAATCCAGTGATTCAGCAGCAGCACTTTATACAATTTGTACATATGCGGCATCCGAATATCGTTCCAATTCAAAATACCGGAGCTTTCGCCTTCAATAATACGGGTAGAGCGATTTGGCGCTTCCGTGTTAAAAATCTTCTGTAACTGCATGAGAGCTTCTCTCCTTTAGTTTAGGATGCGCAGCTATCACATTCTTCAATCGTCAGTGCGCGGCTGCGTACATAATAGGTCGATTTCATACCTGATTTCCAGGCATGGATGTGCAGCTCTAAAAATTCAGTTGCTTTAATATCAGGCCGTACATACAGGTTAAAGCTTTGGCCCTGGTCAATATGACGCTGACGTGCAGAAGCCATGTTGATCGAAGCGTGTTGATCCAGCAAGAAAGCCGTCTTGTAGTACCAGATAGTTTTTTCGTTCAAGTCCGGTGCAGGGTTAGCAATCTTGTAAGTTGTTTTCTCTTCATAGGAAAGCAGCTCATACAATGGATCAATGCTGGCGGTAGAGCCTGCAATAATAGACGTGGAACCGTTAGGCGCGATGGCGAACAGCCATGCGTTGCGGACACCGTTTTGTTGGACTTCTTCTGCAAGCTCACTCCACTCGGAGGTAGTGACAAATTTGCCTTCGCGTGTACCGTCTGTATAGCCACGGGAAGTGAAATAGTGCCCGGTAGACCAGTCAGAGCCCTCGAATTTGGCATAACGGCCTTTTTCTTTCGCTAGCTCCATGCTGGATTTGACGGCCAAGTAGTTAATCTTTTCATACAAATGATCGTTATAGGTTACCGCTTCCTCGGATTCCCAACGGATACCTTCCAGCGCGAGTAGATGATGCAGTCCAAATGTACCCAGACCGACAGCGCGATATTGGCTGTTCGTATATTGTGCTTGCAGTACTTCAATGTTGTTGATATCAATAACATTATCCAGCATACGTACCTGAATCGGCACGAGGCGATCCAGCACACCTGCCGGAACCGCACGAGCCAGATGGATGGAGTTCAGGTTGCACACCACAAAGTCGCCAGGAATTTTGGAAATAACGATGCGTGTTTGTCCGTCCTTGGTGACCAATTCTTCTTTTTCCACTACAGTTGCAGATTGGTTTTGCATAATTTCCGTACACAGGTTGGAGGAATACACCATACCATGGGCACGGTTCGGGTTGGCGCGGTTTACCGTATCACGGTAGAACATGTAAGGTGTACCTGTTTCCAGTTGTGACTTCATCAGGCGCTTCATGATGTCGATAGCAGGCACCGTAATACGAGAGAGAATCGGATGCTGCGACGCCTCTTCGTATTTCTCGCGGAAGGTACCTGAACCGAAGGTTTCATCATAAAAATCTTCCAGTCCCAGTGGACGACCGTTGTCATCTTTCCAGCCCATTACTTTCTTCACTTCATGCGGACAGAACAGATTCCATTCGCCCCGTGCTTCGACCCGCTCCATGAACAGATCGGGCAGACATACGCCATGGAACACGTCATGTGCACGCATCCGCTCGTCACCGTTGTTCAGCTTCAGGTCAAGGAATGCGAGGATGTCCTTATGGAATACGTCCAGATATACGGCAATTGCACCTTTGCGAGTACCCAATTGGTCTACGCTAACAGCTGTATTGTTCAACTGGCGAATCCACGGAATGACGCCGGAACTTGTATTTTTATGTCCACGGATATCGGAGCCACGCGCCCGTACTTTACCAAGGTATACGCCGATGCCGCCGCCCATTTTGCTAAGACGGGCTACATCCGTATTGGAGTCGAAAATACCTTCCAACGAGTCGTCTACGGTGTCGATAAAGCAGCTGGAGAGCTGTCCGGCCACCTTTTTTCCGGCATTGGACATAGTTGGTGTAGCTGCTGTCATGTACATGTTGCTCATCGCCCAGTACGCTTCTTTGACCAGCTCCATCCGCTTGTCGGCAGGCTCTTGGTGCATCAGGTACATCGCGATGATCATGTAGCGTTCTTGAGGCAGTTCCATTACGCGTCCGTCAAAATCGTTGGCCAAATAGCGCTCAGACAGTGTTAACAGCCCGATATAATCGAACAACAGGTCATTTTTCGGCAAAATGGAATCGCCCAGCTCATCAATCTGCTCCTTGGTATAGTAGTCGAGCAGTTCTTGACGGTAAATTCCTTTTTGGACCAAATCAGTGATCAGTGGATAAAAAGCGCCGTAAGGCTCGTCCGCATAGGATTTGTAACGGCGGTGAGTAGCCGCTTTTTTATACAAGGAAGTGAGCAAAGCACGTGCAGCGGCAAATTTCCAGTCCGGTTCTTCCTTACTAACCAATTCAAGGGCAGCCATTGCAAACGCGTTGCTAATGTCATCCCCCGTGACTTCGTCCCGGCGCAGCTTGCTAGTTACACCGCGAATGAGTCGATCCTTATCCAGCTTGTCCAGTCCGCTGAGTACACGGTCGGCATATACGGAGATGCGTATTTCGTCAAAAGCCAACTGGCGATTGTTTGGTTTGGTTACGAGTTGTGGCATAGGATTAATTCCTCGCTTTCCTGATTTGGAATCATACTTGGGAATAGGCATGAAAATGATCATGATGAGAAGATAATGGCGAAAAAAGCGATGGTCAGACAGCATTTGGGGGCTGTATGTAATCCAATAACATAGAAATAGCGATGTACCTGCCAATGAAGGGGGAAAAGATGGTTCCCGTACGATTTATCGGCTACATCACTATATTTAGACGTGTTATGAATATTTAACCCAACATATTGTGTGTAAAAACTTAAAATTTCAAATAAGTGCAAGGAGTATTATAGCAACATTCGAAGCCATACGTAAAGGAAAAGGAATGGAAAATCAAAATATACAGAGAAGTCGCGGGCTGTATTTGAATTGAGACAGTTTGAACGGTACAATGAATGATAAAGATGTTTCCTACAGAAACAAGCAGCATACATATGAACTTTTTTTGTGAAATAAGGCTGCTCGCTCTATAGACTGAAATTTTAGATTTTTAAAGAAGCGATGATTTTAATTTTAGGGAGGAACCTGGCGATGGCTATTGCAGAAGTGACAGTGATCCCGATTGGAACGGGGAGTACAAGCCTGAGCGACTACGTTGCCCAGATGCAAAAAGTGTTGAAGACGCAAAAAGGAATTACCTATGAGCTTACCTCCATGAGTACGATACTTGAAGGTTCGTTGGACGATGTATTCACCGCCATTGCTGCGCTGCACGAAGCGCCATTCCTGTCAGGAGCGAAGCGTGTTTCCACCTCTGTCAAAATTGATGATCGCCGTGACAAGCCTTCCTCAAGTCACCAAAAGCTCCGTTCCGTCGCAGAGAAACTATCTGGCACCGCGACAGGAAATGTTACTGAGCTAAATCCAAATCCTAGTTGAAAAAGTTGATGTAAGTGATTGATTTTTATGTAACTAAGAGTATAATAGTTTTTGTTGTCAGTTACACTGACCTGCTGGTGTAGCTCAGGGGTAGAGCAACGCACTCGTAATGCGTAGGCCGGGGGTTCAATTCCCTTCACCAGCATAGCTATCAACTCAAGCACAGCGCGGCTTCCAAGCTTTTTGGAGGACGCGCTTTTTTTGTTGGAGTGAGCATTTTTCTACCATTCTTCTAATCTTTAATCTAGTAAAGTGGGTTTTTCAGTGCTAATACTCTCACCTGTAATTGAATCGCCAATGTTTTTTAACACCGCTTCTTGGAGAATCGGAAGAACATGTGAATAGGTATCCAGAGTTACATTGATAGACGAATGTCCAAGTCGCTCTTGAACGATCTTCGGATGAATACCAGCTTTGAGAAGTAAGGTTGGTTATTTTTACACTTTCAGGATTATGCGGTTTCAGAAATTAAAGCAGCATTTTTAAATCTTATTGTTAATGTGCCGGATAAGCTTTTAACCACCATCATAGCATTCACCCTCAAGTTACCATTGGAGGATTTTAAAGCAAAAGCTCTGCTAACCTTATGGTTGGCAGAGCTTGTTCGTTACCGGAACTCCGTATTTGTTTTCGCAGCCCCTATCGTTAGATACGCTTAATTTATTTCATTATATCGTTCGACTGCCTTGCTTAGCTTATAATTGAAATTCTCAGGTGTGCCATCCGTAGTGTTCAGGAACTGGCCGTTCAGGTCAGAATCAGATACAGGTTCCTTCTTATTGATGCGTTCAATAATTTTCGAAGCAGCCGCTTTTGCCTCAGTGGCTGAATCAACATAGTTCCTGATACTGAAGCTGTTAATCCCTTCTTTTTGAACTCGATTCTTGTCTTTTGAGATTGTCATGAGCGCACTCAGATCTGCGGTCATAATGTCGTATTTGGCTTTAAACTTCGTCATATCAAGCTGCAGCACATTGTCGGCGGTGATACCCTGCTCATCCATTTCAATGGCCGTAGCCTCGGCATCTATCATGAACTTCAAAGCATTATACCTGATCTGCTGGTCTGAATCCTTGAGTTTTTGCAGTTCAGCCAGACGCTGCTCGTTACCCAATTTTTGCATAGCCGTGAAGTATTGTTTGGAGACAGTCTCATAAGCGAGATTGGCACTTACCAGCTTGGTATGCAGCTGTTTTCCTTTTGCGAAGTCATCATCCACGTAGCCTTTTGTATCATAGTAGGCTTTCATCTCGTCCAGGACGGACAACAGATCATTGATGACCGGTGTCAGTTTGATCACTACGGGGTCTGCGTTCGCAAAAGCAGGTTGGCTTGCGGTATAGCCGTTTGCTTTATCAATAACTTCCCGCTCAGTTTCAGCAACGCCGAGCATGATGAAGCTGAAGTTCTTCTCGATTACAGGCTGTGTATCCACTCCGAACTTCTCGAAATAATGAACCAGAACCTCATTGATTCTGCCTGTCATCAAGTTATTCAGCCTCACATACGCATTGTATTTTTCGATTTCTTTGCTCTCGCCAGACGTAACGCCTGCAGTCGCTTGATCCACGGTGGATGTAATGGCAGAACAAGCGGACAACATTGCACCCAACATAATAATGGAAATAAAGAATGATAGCTTTCTCAAAATAGTGATTCCTCCGACTGAGTAATTTAACGTGCTCTTCTTTTGTAAGAGGTCTGAATAGGAGAGAGAACAACTGACCTCTTCCGGGCGATTAAATTCCCTCTTCGCCGCATACCAATGTTGATTGTAAAACAATCTATTCAATTTTAAATTTATTTGGTGAATAGGTCTTGAGACTTGAGTAGCATAATTTTATAAATTTCTTTGTTGTTGACGATTGCTCTGCCAACTTCCTAAATGCTTGTATTCCTCTGGTCTCAGTGGTGGTTTCCCCATTGGAAATATTCCTGAAATATGATGTCCCTTATTTCTTTACTAACCATAATCGTACTCCTCTCCTTCACATAAAAGATGATACCTTTGTTGACCTAGACGAACTCATTTTAGTACAATTTTGCTGCATATTGGAATATCCTACCCGTTAGCTTAACGTCGCCGTGCAGACTAGTCTGCAACTTTTCAGTAGGCTGCTGTAATATGCCAGCTATGAAGGATCTGGAGAAAAAGATGGGGAGGCGGATAATTCTACACTACAGGATATCGTCCTCTGGAGGACTGGGATCGCAATCAGAAGATATCATGCACGCAGGAGACGGAGAAGGGTACTTTAGAGAGCATTAGGCATCAATGCGTATGCCGGGAGTTCAATTCCCTTCACCAGCATTCTATGAAACTCAAGCACAGCGCGACTTCCAAGCTTTTTGGAGGTCGCGCTTTTTTGTGACTTTGGACAATCTTCTACGCTGAGGTCTTTTTAGTAGGATTATTATGCTAAATATAATTAGTTTTTTTGCTTTGTTTCATGCTAAAGACCGAATTCTTACATTAGTTGCATAGTATATTGACAGATGGTCAATTTTGGTGAAAAATGAAGTTAGTTTTTAAAAAATATGGAATATTTAAGCGGAAGGTGGCTATGGCATGAAGCATACACCTACGATACGAACAGAATTAGACAAATACTTAAAACAAGAGAGCATGAGTCTAACGCAATTCGGGCATATAGCAGGCATGAATAGGGGAATAGTAAGCGCTATTGTGACGGGGAATAAGTCTATGTCTGTTAACCAGCTTGACCTAATTACTGAAGCTATGGGTTTACCGGAGGGCTACTTTTACGATTTATTCATAGAAAACTACATCATCGACACCCCACCGAATATGAGGCGAATCGAGCCGTTTTTGTTTCGCTGTGCGGAGTTGGACAAGTTAGGCGCGATCCGTCAAGTGGTGGGAACCATCATGGACAATCTACTCTATTCACCCAAACTATTTGAGATTGCAGAAATGTTATTAGCGCAGGGACGAAATGATGCTGCATTGCTGCTCTATGAGGGCGTAGCTGAAGCCGAGAAGTACCAACATTCTGAACGTTTAGCCATCTGTCAATATCGCATATTCACGATTCAGATTGGAGATGATCAAAGCCGAAATATCAAGGCTGCTATACTGTTTGAGCCTTATGTCGAGCGACTAGATGAATTAGATCAGCTTGACGCATTGAAGGATTTGGCTAACGTATATAGGGCTTTACGTAAATGGGACAAGGTTGATGAACTAGCCCGAAAAATGAGAGATAAAGCGGAAATCCAATATACTTTGAAACATGAACAGAAGAGTCGAGAGCGTAATGAATCTACTAAGAAGCTAACTCGTCCCTTGTTTGTATACATTTCTTATGCCGATTTATTGTGTGCGAGTGTCTGTGAAGCTCAAGGCAACTATCAACAAGCTCTAGAATATACATACACCTACGCTAATCTAGATTGGGTTAAAGAGACTGACGACGATACTCAACACTGGATTAGCTTGTTCAAAAGTTGGGCAGAAGGTAATACTTACGTATATAAACTGTTGTCAGGAGATATAAGTGTGCTTCAAGATTATGTTGAATATATTGCAGCAACATCCGCCACTAACGAGAATGAGAAAATCTCAAAACTGTTGAATGTTATAATTTCAGCAAACCAATATAGTATAGATGTAGAAGGTATACTTCAGCAATTTGAAGCCGAAATAAATGCTTTTGCACAACAGCAACTATCATCAGATGATATGTATACCCAACAAGTGATACCGGATTATATCGCGTGGTTTGGTTACGAGTTATCTTATTATTATTTACATCGAGGTTCTTACATTGATGGTTTTAAACATTTGATGTATTCATTAGTAAGTTATCATACACTAAATAATGAGACTTGTTTTATAAACTGTTTGGGTTTGTTTTTACATTTTCGGGATTATGCGACTCCTGAAACCAAAGCAGCATTTTTGAATTTTATGGAAAAGGTGTGGATGACCAATGTTGAAAAAAATGGTACTGCTAATCATCGCGGCTAGCTTTTTGTTTATTGTTACTGTGCCGGATCAAGCCCTTAACCACCACAATAGTATTCAGCCTTACGTTACCATCGGAGGTGCTTAAACGTAACAAAACCAATCCCCGCTAACCTTAACTGGTCGGCGGGGATTTTTGTTGAACAATCTAAGGGGAACAGTATGTTGAGGAATCGTACTGGAAATTTAGGCTTTAACTGGTTCAGGTCTTTTTAATTGAAGAGGGGGAGGTATTAGCCAACCCTTTTCTTTATTCATTTTTAAAATACGAACTCCCAAAGCAGTTTTAGTTAGATGATATTTCGCAAATAAAGCCCCGATGTCTTCTCTAATGGATTGACCCATAGCTTGGCTGCAAGATGTCAATCCTACAGAGGTATCTAATGCGATTTTAGCTGCGATTTCGGGATCAGTAAACCTTGCACCAACCGGGATATCCTCAAGTTTCACAGGGGGTCTTTCAGGCAAAATAGGAGCTGGGGCAATCCCATTATCAGTAAGCATTGCGTCGCATTCTTGGATTTCCAGTTTAGCTTGATCAATAAGATCATCCAGTATTTTTTTGAGTTCTTTGTCTCCTGCGTGGTTTAAACATGCTTGGTAAAATGAAACGCTGCCTTTCGCTAACGCTGAAAACTGCCATACACTATAAACTTCTCCGTAATGCATGGGCTCGTCTTTTGGATTCCCGCTTAGGATACCCATTATAAAAACCACTCCTTTTTAATTTTAATGATGTACGAATTTATGATTCCCAGTAGTGAAGATTTAATGTGTGTATAAGAAATAAGTTCAATTGGCATGCTAAATACATTAAAAAATTGATTGCAAACACAAATTTAAAGGAGTGGTTTAGGTATGTTGAAAAAAATGAAGATAATGGCTGTTGTTGCATTAATGATTTCAAGCTTTGGAGCGGCAGTAGCATTTGCTGAAAACAGTCAAAACAATATGGCCACAAACGACAATGGTAGAACACAAATGCTAACTACTACTAATAATAATGATAACGATAATAATAATAATTGGGGGTGGCTTGGCCTGTTGGGATTAATTGGCTTGGCAGGTTTAAAACGTCGCGAGCCTGAAAACCACAGTAAAAGATAATCGTAAACAACAACTCAAAAACAACTAAACAATCCCCGCTAACCATACTTGGTCAGCGGGGATTGTTTACTTTTAGATTCAACACACCGATCACCGAATAGCTATTAAGATTAACTAATCTTATTTTTCCGTGATCAATGTGAATTTAGAGTAAATGAAAGGACTCTGCTAATATATTGCCATAAGAGTCTTTATTTGATTACTCACTTACTTAAAGCGTCAGGGTATCTTTACTGTTTTATGGAGTAGTGGGTAATGCAGTTTCCTTCTCTTCATTATTTTTTTGAAGATCAATTACTAAGTATAGTACAAAAACAGGTATGGCAATCGAAGCTCCTTTTAATATATCCTCTATTGATTGTGATCTAACTGTAATAAATATTAGATACGACAAAGCAAGCGTGCCAAAAGTAATAAAGGAAGTGACGACATTTTTAAAATTTAAGAATTCTAATAACCATCGTACCAGTACTTTGAAAGGATATAATATAAGAATTAGTGCAAACAAGCCCATGAATACTTCTATCATATATTCCATTCCAACCGACAAAAACGAGATCCATATGATTCATTTAGCGGACATTCTGACAGAAGGCATTGTCAAACAGTTTCCTGAAAAATTTTAAGTGAGCGCTATAGACGCTGCAAAGCAGATTAGCTTTCTATAAATACCCCAAAGGGTGGCTATGGAAAGCTTTTTTTACCGAGAAGCCGCCTCAAAATATATTTCAATACATATACTTGGAGCATGAACATTCGAAGAAATAGTTTTCGAGAAAAATAGGGAAGTTGGCTTTTATGCAAAATAATATTTTCTAATTTTAAAATGTAGAATGGAGGGAACTTCTTGTGCCACGAGCTTCAGTTATACTTCCAGTTTATAACACTGTGTCCTTTGTTTGGGAAGCAATCCACAGTATATTAGCTCAAACCTATTCCGATTTTGAATTGATTATTATTGATGATGGCTCAACAGATGGATCCGCTTTTGTTATTTCACAAATAACAGATCCTAGAGTGGTTAAAATATTCCATAGTACCAATCAAGGTTTGGTTGCTACTTTAAACGAGGGATTCAATAGGGCAACTGGTGAATATATCGTTCGTATGGATAGCGATGATATTTCTACGCCAGATCGATTGGATGTGCAAATATCATTCATGGATCAAAATCCCTTAATTGATGTATGTGGTGCTGCTTTTACTACTTCTAGTGGAGGGGCACTTAAGGTGAATCCGGCTAGTCATGAAGAAATTAGAACATGGTTGTTATTTCATTGCTGTATCTGCCATCCTGCTACAATATTACGCAATAGCATGATACATCGGCTAAACATTCAATATGATAGTAGTTATCCTCATGCCGAAGACTACGAACTGTGGAACCGATTAGCCTCTCAGGTACAAATAGCAAACCTCCCTATAAGCTTATTGTATTATCGTCAACATAAAGGACAAGTGTCCATTCAGCACAGAGCCATACAAGACGACACCGCTCGGAGAATTCGACAAAGACAGTTTAGCCAGTTGGGCTTGGAATTATCAGATGAAGAGAATCAGATGATGCTGAATATTCTTGAGTTTAAAATTAATCCCTATGATTATAATTGCTACACTAAAGCTGTAGGATTTGCAAATTGGGTGTTGGATCAAAACCGTAAGTATCAGATTTACAATCAGGAACTATTAAGCATGGCTTTTTCGCGGTGTATATCTCATCTTCCATATTAACAAAGATATCAGCACGCGATCGGAAAGTATCCTAATATTCCGTTGGCATGCGTAAATGGAGTGCTTTTTATGTTTACCTGAATGCCCGGTCATAAAACATATTTACACATATATTAAGATGAAGACAAATAAAGGAGGGCTAAAGCTATGAGCGGATGTGCAGGTGCAGCTGTTTGCGGTGTGTGGACTTCTACAGCGGCTATTTTGGTGCTCTATATCCTCTTGGTTATCATCCTTAAATCATGTTGGGTTTAATTTTGCGAAAAGAATTGTATGATAATGACCCATCAATCAAGTTGAACGACCTTCTTTCATTCTGTCCGAAATTAGATTAGATAAAAAGCTCTGCTAACCTTATGGGTCGGCAGAGCTTTTTGCATTTGAACAATTTCCTAATCACTTTATTTAGCCGGATAGAGTCTCTATCGTTGTGTATTTAGTTGAATACTCGCTTAAGGGCTTGCATGATTAAAATTTATTGATTTTCTTTCGTGAGAAAAGAAGCTGCTAACAGTGTAGTATTCGTATAGCCACCTGAAATATTTTCATATGAAAAATTAGCGATAGGAACTCCAATAACTGTAGCAACGTCTCCTTCAAAAATTTCCCCACTTGCTCCCGGATAAACTGCCATTACTGTATTATCATTTTCATCACTAATATAAACGATAGCCGTTGTTCCTATAGGAATGTTATCTTCTTCTATATCTATTACATCGCCGCTTATTTTTACAAATTTGTTTAAGTATAAGTTCAAATTTTTATTTAAGTGTTTTGTTGTTACGGATTTGTCTACTAGATTAATGACTTTGCTTTTATCTGTGGAAGGAAATAAGTCACTGTTTTTAGCAATGAAGTCATAAGACGTTTGTTCCATAGAAGCTTGATCTTCTGTTAACATGGGGGTTCCATCTTTCATGAATTCAGCAAATAAATATTGTTTATCTGTGACCTGATTTGTAGAAGCTTGCTGAGCAGTATTTTCATTGCTTGCTGTTTGTTCAGTAGCAAAGGATGTACTTGAAGACCCAGACCTTGTCGTTGCTTCTTTGAAATTGCTTCCACAAGCTGTTAGAGCTACAGAAAGTAGAGCAATGAGTAGAGCTTTTTTTAACATGACGAATTCTCCTGTGAGTATCCTCATCGGTTGAGGTAGTTGCTCATTTTATCTTGTTACCTTTATTATCGAATATTAGGGTTGAATACATAAGCAAAGCACAGCTTCCAGGCTTTTTGGAAACCGTGCTTTTTTGTTTAAAAAACGATTTGCAAACTTTTAGTCTAGAAAAAATGTATCGTCCAGTATAGCAGTTTAGGCGTGATCTCGAGATTAGAGTAAATGTAAAGAAGGACTTCATCGGCATGTTAGCCGACATGAAGCCCTTCATATGTTTATTTCGTTGAATATTCGCTTACTTCAAATGTGAGAATTTTGTTGAAGATTACGTAGTCTTTGCGATTGCTGAATGGACCTTTGTTGTTATTATGTTTGTCAATGGCAAAGAAAGAAGCACCTCTACCAGCATCTTTAGCGTCATACCATGCGATGAAGGCATTGAGTTCTTTTTTACTCAAATCGAATTCTTTATCAAATCCATTGTCCATCGTTACAGTCAGAATGGCGCGGTCACCAGTTGGTTGGGAGGCCCCATCTGTATCCGACGGATCGGGCTTAGTGGACGGATCCGGTGTAGTAGACGGGTCAGGCTTTGTGGACGGATCCGGTGTAGTAGATGGATCCGGTGTTGTAGATTTACCTGAGTCTTGGTAAGGCAAAAATCCTTCAGGGACTGGATATTTAAATTGGCTAGCACCGAAATTAGCTTGAAAGGATTTATATCCATTTTCCCCAGCCATAACCATCGGGAATACTTGTGATCCACCGAGTTGAGATGGTTTTGCAGTATTAGAACCTTGCCAAACTCCATTTTTGTACCAAGAAATTGTGTCGTTATCCATGTCCAACGCTAAACCAATAGTATCCTTCTGCGCAAAAGTTTTACCATATTTAGTTCTTGTTATATCAGAAGATATTTTAGTTAAAATTTGACCGTCATACCCATAGTAACTATGATACTTCCATTTATCTGATGTATTAGTACCTGATTCACTTGTTATACCAATTAATGATATACTTGGTATATCTGGATTTCCATCAACTACATTTACTTCCCAGTACCACTTCCCACTGGTTTTTCCTACAGTTGCTTTATCTCCTTGACCTCCATTCCCTAGTTTTGCTAATAAAGAACCATTCGACCAAGTCACGTTAGTAGTCTCAGCTTTTGTAACAGTAGGGAACAATGAGAACACCGAAACCCCAATGAGAAGGGCTAACACAATTGCTCCTAGTTTTTTGAATATAATATTTTTCATGACTTCCTCCTAAATATATGTAATAACAAGTGAATTATAGAACTGGATTGGGAGAATTGTCCAAACATTAAATGATATATATTCAAATATGAGTATTATTATGGAATTTAATTTGTTAACTTCAGAATTAGACTAATATGAGGCGTGGGATTCGATAATCATAATAACCTGGCATATCCCATATGACTAAGTAAGTGCTTTTTGCTCACATAGAGGAGGGATATGATTGGATGCATTCGTAGCGCGCTCATTAGATGAAATACGATTTTGGTCGAGGATTATGAAGGAGCATTCCTTTTTTCTGGGGTTAGGTTTTAGAGCGGAAGATACTCAACTTAAAACAGAAGCCAATCAGTTTTACGCTATTTTCGAGGATATCGAGAAAAGGTCGCATGAATTTAATAACAAGGCAGATCCTTATACAATCAAAGAGTTTAATACGGAAGTTCAGAATGCGGCGACGAATATTTGGGCATTTAAGAGGATGGTACTGGGCCTTATATTACAATGCAAGCTTCCTGGACAAACCAATTTTCCTTTACTGGTAGATCACGTAAGTCGGGAAGCAAATTATTTCAGAAACCGTTTAGGAGAACTGAATTCAGGAACACTTGAACCCTTACCTGATGCTATTATTGACGAAAATGTATTTTTCTTAAAAATCATGGCCGATCACGCAAAATTTATAGGCCATTTACTTGATCCATCCGAACGTAAACTGGTTGAACAAGCTAGGGAGTTTAGTAATGATTTTGATATGCTAATGTTTCAAGCGATTGACCTAAGTCATATGCGACCACAGTCACAAACCGTTCCACTCCTGAGTCAATTTGTTGATGAGAACCGTGTCTCTGTGAAGTCCTTGCGTGATTTTAAGAAAACAGCGCGTGATTTAATCGACGAGTGCCGAATAAAAAGCATTATCCATCCTTTATTAGCCGATCATGTATTTCGTGAAGCTGAGAGGTTCCTTTTTATTCTCGATATGTTTGATCAATCCTTATCAGGTGTTAAGGTGAATAAGAGAGAAATCATGCACTGAGAGAGCCCAGCCAAAAGAACACAGTTTCTGTAAAATATCCAGTGGAAATAAAGCTTTAGACTGAACAAAAAATCAAACAGCGGCGGACCAAGACTTGAAAGATAAAGTCTTAGACAGCCGCTGTTGTCATCCAACTAACGTGTATGAGCATATAGAAAATCCAATATGTCAGCATTAAGTCCCCTATGGAAATGTTCGCGATCAAAGCCGGGAGGGTCTTGCGATGGGAGAAAGGCTGGAGTCCTCATCGATTTCGGGAAGGGACTCAGAAAGGAGAAATGTCCGGCGTTTTTTACTGTTTTGTATTGTACCTTCTTAGGGTCCAGCACGCCATCCAATATTATACGCGCGTGTAAAGAAGGAGTGTACTGATCCTTCTCTGCATCCATCATTAAGATAGGTAGATTAACCGTACGCAAGCTATCTTCAGCTCGAAACCAGACCGACGCTGGCGCTAGTAAAACGAGGCATTTTACTCGGTAATCTGGTGTAACCTCTATAAGCTGGGGCTTTCCGTCCGAGGTCTCGTGAGGAAAAGAAGTCGGCACGCCACCTGCCGCTGCTAATACCGTATAACCACCCATGGAATGTCCAATGAGCGACACAGCATTCTGTATCAAATTGTCCTTGAAAAGCATACTATCGAAAAACCAATCGGTGGCCATATTAAGATGTCTAGGTCTATAGATAAGATTCTGGGCAGTCCCTTCCAGACTATTATCATTTCGATTGTTAAATGGATGCTCTGGAATGCCGACAATAAAACCATTACGTGCTAAATACTGCGCCAAAATCCGATACACAAACGGTGTACTGCCAGTACCGTGAGAGATGATAACCAAAGGGAACCTTCCTTCCGATGGCCCTGCCTCTCTCGCCAACTCTAACTGGTATGGACCCAATCGCTCTATTTGTTCGGGTTCGTTCGTTGGATACATTACCATCATGGGAAATGTAATGCCTAGAGAGGAATCCTTTATTTCTACTTCTCGCCATCCTGCATAACTATTCTTAAATTCTGCGTTTCTTATCATCCACTATACTCTTCCTTTCTCGAAATTTTTGTTTAACTATGCCCCCTGCCCGTTGCTTAATGCAATAATAGACAGCTACGGAGTGCATACGCCCCATCTCCGATCAGCTTCAATTTTTCTTGTTCACTTCTAATTATTGCTATATATTCAAATCCAAGTATCATTGGCTGCCGTTAATTCTGACTCTGCTCCTCCAGTATTTACCACTCCCCTCGGCTCTACTAGCATGATATGGCACTCCTCATGGGCGAAAGGTTTATGTTCGACCCCCTTAGGTACAATAAACATCTCTCCCTGAGAAACTTGTACCCGCCCATCTCTAAAATCAATGAACATCTCACCTTCAAGTACAATAAAGACCTCGTCGGTATCCTGATGATCATGCCATACAAAATCCCCAACTATTTTCACCAATTTAAATTGATAGTCATTCATTTCACCAATAACTTTCGGAGACCAATGATCACTAAACTTAGATAACTTTTCATTCAGTTTGATGGATTGATACTTCATAATAACCTCCTTGGAATTTCCCGAAATTCAATTACAATAATAAGAATATTGAAATTTGGTACTTTTATCTACCACCTACAATGGTTAAATGATTGTTCACTCTGAAAAACTAGATATCCTCAGATGGATTTATAATCGCCAAAACCTGGTGATCCTCCCATTTTCCGTTGATCTTTACGTTGCTTCGAGAGATGCCTTCTTTGTGAAAGCCAGCCTTCTCAAGCACACGTATGGATCCTGGATTCTGGGGAGAGGCTTCCCCGAAGATCCGGTGAAACTTTAGCTCATCGAAGGCATAGTGAACCACTTGCTTCACCGCCTCCGTCGTATAACCCTTTCCGTTATATGCTTGGTCTAGACTGTATCCGATCATACAGCTCTGAAGCGGTCCTCTCACCACAAAAGATAGGCTTATGCTGCCTATAATCCGGTCGTCCTCCTTGTGGCATACCACGAAAGAATATTTCCGGTCTTCCATCATGTCGGCCTTGCTTTTAATAATCGTCTGGAGCTGGTGCTCCTCCGTATAGTACTTCTCTTGGTTGTTTGGCGAAAACTTCTCAAAGAATTCTCGATTGCGCTTGTACATTGTTGCCAACTCTGCGGCGTCCGTCTCCTCAGAGAACCGGATGTATACTCGCTGCTCCGACATCTGCACCATCCTTCCAAACTGTAATATTGAAAGAATTATATCACAGGATGAAGATTGGGAAATTGATTTGATGAATGGTGTATATCAGGCAGCATTCCTTTGAATGTTAACTAAAAATATATACCGTAATTATTGGATTGGATATAATGTTTTCTAAAAAAGGAGGATATATTGTAATGAATAATGCTTACGAAGTGCTTGAGGAGCGTATATCCGAATGGGGAATCTCTAATGAGGAAATTATTGCGGTTTATATCGTTGGGTCCCGGGCAAGAGAGGACAAGCCTTTTGATGAGTTTTCTGACTTGGATGTAGTCGTCTTTTCAACGAATCCAGATTACTATCTTCAAAATGATCAATGGTTACTAAACATCGGCAAAGTTTGGACCAGCTTTATGTTTCGAACGGCAAAAGGGGATCCGGAAAAACTCGTTCTCTTTGACCAAGGGGCTGAGGTTGATTTTCTATTCCGTCATATTTCTGATCTGGATCATATAATCAAAAATGGACGTATTCCTGAAGGATTTCAGCGGGGGGTCAGGATGCTGCTCGATAAGACGGGGAATGGAAATCAAATCATTTCTCAAACCACAACGATCCCGGATACTCCTCTAATATCTGAAGGTGCTTATCTACAGGTTGTTAACATGTATTGCTTCGCCTCTCTATATGTGGCTAAACAAATTTTGCGTAATGATCTGTGGGTAGCTAAGCAAAGAGATATGGACTGTAAACAATTATTGCTGCAAATGATAGAGTGGCATGCAAAAGCTGTACATGGATCGGAATATGATACTTGGCATGCAGGGAAATTCATGAATGAATGGGCTGATCAAGATGTTGTTACTGATTTGAAGAAATCTTTTGGGAAATACGATCCCAATCATAGTTGGGAAGCATTGGTCGTATCCTTAAAGTTGTTCAAACGATTATCCTCGGAAGTGGCAGCTAAGTATAAATACGCGTATCCGGATGAATTATTTTCCCATATTCAAAACTGGTTAGGGGGACAATATGATAAGCATAGATAAAAAGTCGAGCACCCTAATTGTTGTACTGCATGAGATTTATGGGATTAACAAGCATATACAAAATTTTTGTAGCCTATTATCAGATCAGGGTTATGATGTCATTTGTCCAAATTTACTAGGCAAAGAAACGCCTTATGACTATTCGCAAGAGGAAAGTGCCTATACCAATTTTATAGAAAATATAGGATTTGAACGCTCTTTCTATCATATCGAAAGTTTATTATTAAGTATTCGAGCTCGCTATAAAAAGGTATTTATCGTCGGCTTTAGCATAGGGGCAACGGTTGCCTGGCTGTGTAGTAAAGAAAAGTATGTTGATGGAATTGTAGGATACTATGGCTCTCGTATTAGGAATTATTTAGAAATAACTCCACATTGTCCAACACTGCTTTTTTTCCCACAGGAAGAACCATCATTTAATGTGGATGAGCTCATTTCAATTTTAGATAACCGTAATATCCGGGTACATAAATTCAGCGGACAGCACGGATTCAGTGATCCGTACTCTCCCCGATATAACGTACATTCGGCTCAGCAATCATTTAACGAAACGGTAGAGTTCTTCAAGAGAGGTTGATCAATGAACAGCTTCATCCAGCCCACACCTGTTTCATTACTCTGGGGAAACGCACAGTCTTGATATGCGGATTAGTCATATGTATACACATCATTGACTATGAAAAGGAGACGTATGTGGCTGTGGCTACCTTTTTTTCATAATACCATTCAACCTTCTCCGGCAGATGGGGCAAAAGCGGCGGATCAGAGCGGGAAAGCTTCTTAATTTATCCTGCTTACTACGACAGGAGTTAACTTTCAGGACTCCGCCATTGCTATTGCCCAATTCAAACAGTCTGCTTGATTTGAGGTAATGCGAAAAATAAAAGGACTCTGATGATCTAGTCGACCTCTATCGAAAATATCTCTTTAAAACCTCTTTTACCCTCGGCTGTAATACGTATCGCTCGGGTTGTAGGCAGACGCTCGATCCAATGTAATTCGAATAATCTGTCCAGAATAGCACTTCCTAAAGCACCGGCAAGGTGATGGCGTCGTTCACTCCAATCCAGGCATTTATGTGAGAAAGAGCGGCGCTTTTGTCTTGTTTTTGTAAGGTCAATCTGAAAGTCAGTGAAGAAAGTCTCTCCTTGGTCCGTAATATGAAGCCCGTCCTGATCCTCGGAAAGAATCCCCTTTTGCATGAAAAAATTCATGAGCTGTACGCCTAATTGACCCGCAACATGATCGTAGCAAGTTCTTGCCAACCGTATGGCCTCGTTTTCGGAGGCTTGTTTGAATGACTTGATTGGAACAGGTGGAGCTATGGATAAAAATGACTCCATCACCCGGGCAACTTCGGGGTCTTGAATGCCATAGTAACGGTGACGCCCTTGTTTTTCCACAGTAACGACGTGTGCCTCGGTCATTTTAGCCAGATGGAAGCTGGCCGTTTGCGGTTTGATGCCTGCCATATGGGCCAATTCACTTGCCGTGTGGAATCTGCCGTCTAATAAAGCGGTGAGTATAGCTGCACGAGAAGGCTCGCTAACAAGAGAAGCAATCATAGCTACATTTGACTGGGTACTCATGGCACGGTTATCCCCCTTTGTAATCCATACTTCGATGAAGGTTGAAATATTTATATTTTACAATAGGGAGGTAGATCTGAATAGAAGGAGAAGAGATAATGAACCCAACAAATCAGATGAATGAGATGAATCATACCCCAAACGTTAAAACGATTAACCCTAGCATTTTATATTACGGAACCCCTGTGATTTTACTCAATACGGTGAATGAGGATGGAACGACCAATATTAGCCCGATTTCCTCCTCGTGGGCATTAGGAGATTGTGTGGTACTAGGCATTGGAACAGGTGGCAAAGCATTAGAAAATATGGAGCGGCATCCCGAATGTGTAATCAATGTTCCGGGACCTTCCATGTGGGAAAATGTAGAACGTTTGGCTCCTTATACAGGTAAGAATCCTGTTCCAGCGGAAAAAAAGGAACATGGATTTATGTACCATAAAGATAAGTATGAGATCAGCGGACTCACTTCGATTGAGTCGAATAGGGTCAAGCCTGCCCGAATTAGGGAGTGCCCTATTCAAATTGAAGCCAAGGTGAGGGATGTAAGAATTCCTGACCATTCTCCTTATTTTGCTATCGTCGAAACTCAAGCCATACAGGTGCATGTTCATCAGGATATCATCCTCGGCGAGAACCATATTGATCCGACAAAGTGGAGTCCGCTCATCTATAATTTCCGCCATTATTTTGGTCTGGGTGAGCATTTGGGCAAAACCTTTCGATCCGAAACCTGATGCTTTAAATAAAATGATAATATCCTACCTGAATAATGAGAATTATCTTCCCAAATCGTTCTTTTTGTGCGAGAATAATTGAAAAATCATCCATGACTACGCATACAGGAAGAGACGATTCATACAGCACGTATAACAAGGGAGGAAATAATCATGTCAGAAGAACGCAAGCTGTCATTCGAAACTCTCGCTGTCCATGCCGGACAAGAGATTGATCCTACTACCTTTTCCCGCGCCGTTCCGTTGTACCAAACCACTTCATATGGATTTCGGGATGCCGAGCATGCGGCTGATTTGTTCTCGCTGAAAGAATTCGGCAACATTTATACGCGTCTGATGAATCCGACCACGGATGTGTTCGAGCAACGGATTGCCGCACTGGAAGGCGGGGCTGGCGCGTTGGCCACAGCTTCGGGAATGGCGGCGATTTCCTTCTCCATTCTGAACATTGCGGGAGCTGGAGATGAAATTGTATCAGCCTCCAGCCTGTATGGCGGTACATATAATCTGTTTTCTACCACACTGCCCAAATTGGGTATTAAGGTGCATTTTGTCGAATCGGATGATCCAGAGAATTTCCGCCATGCCATTACGGATAAAACGAAGGCCATCTTTGCCGAAACGATTGGCAATCCACAGGGCAATGTGCTGGATGTGGAAGCAGTAGCGGCGATTGCGCACGAATATGGTATTCCGCTGATTGTGGATAACACGTTCCCAAGTCCTTACTTATTGCGTCCTATTGAATACGGAGCGGACATTGTCGTGCATTCGGCAACGAAGTTTATTGGCGGACACGGTACGTCTATTGGTGGGGTGATCGTGGACAGCGGCAAGTTTGACTGGAAAGCGAATGGTCGTTTCCCGGGGCTGACTGAGCCGGACCCGAGCTACCACGGAGTTGTTTACACCGAGGCGGTGGGACCTATCGCATATATTATCAAGGCACGGGTGCAATTGCTACGGGACTTGGGAGCTGCCATTTCTCCGTTCAATTCATGGCTGCTGCTTCAAGGCTTGGAGACACTTCATCTGCGGCTGGAAAGACATAGTCAAAATGCCTTGAAGGTAGCGCAATATCTCGAAGGCCACAAGGATGTGGAGTGGGTAAGCTACACCGGGTTGCCGAGCCACCCGTCCTACGCATTAGCTCAAAAGTATTTGCCGAAAGGACAAGGAGCAATCCTGACCTTTGGTATTAAAGGTGGAAGCCAGGCGGGAAGCAAGCTAATTGCGAATGTAAAGCTATTTTCTCATTTGGCGAATGTAGGTGATTCCAAGTCTTTGATTATTCATCCGGCAAGCACAACGCACCAGCAGTTGAATGAGGAAGAACAGGTTGCTGCCGGAGTCAAACCGGAGCTGTTACGCCTATCTGTCGGGACAGAAGCAATAGACGATATATTGTATGATCTGGAGCAGGCGATCGCGGCCAGCCAGCAGTAGTAGCAGTAGACTCTTCTTAGACTAAGTGTGACAGAGCATTCGTGTAGCATCGCAAGTGATTTTTCGACCCAGATCGGTATTCGTTCAGGGTTGATCAGGCGGGGGGCAACCTCCGTCTTTTTTTGCGTGTTGACAACATACCCCCATAGGTATATATTATACCCCATAGGGTATATAAGGAGGGGAAGAAGTGGGTAGAAAAATAGTTATTATTGGCGGGGTAGCAGGTGGAGCTTCTGCTGCTGCGAGATTGCGTAGATGGAATGAGGAAGACGAGATTACTCTGTTTGAACGCGGAGAGCATGTTTCTTTTGCGAACTGTGGCCTTCCCTACTATATTGGCGGGGTAATCCCTGCGCGAGAGAAGCTGTTTCTCCAAACACCTCAAGGGATAAGAGACCGTTTTAATATAGATGTGCGGGTACTGAAAGAAGTGATACAAATAGACCGGGAGCAGAAGCTCGTCCATTTCCGCGATATGGTTACAGGGGAAACAGATGAGCAGCCATATGATATTGTGGTATTGTCGCCGGGAGCCAAACCGATGATACCGGACATTCCCGGATTACATGAAGCTATGAATCTATTTACATTAAGAAATATTCATGATACGGACGTTATTAAGGCATATGTAGATGAAAGACATCCAAAGCATGTCACGGTGATCGGGGCCGGATTTATTGGGCTGGAGATGGCCGAGAATTTGCGAGAGCGTGGACTTGCAGTAACTATTATTGATATGGGACAACAATTATTGAATCCGCTGGACCCTGAAATGGCTAAATTGGTAGAACAGCATATGAGACTGAACGGGGTGGAGGTGCGTTTAGAGGAAGGAGTCACGGCTTTTGAAGAGCAGGGTGCACAACTTCGTTTGACCTCCGGGGGTGTGCTTCAGACGGACATGGTTATTCTGGCGATCGGTGTTGTTCCTGAAAATGAGTTGGCCAAGCAAAGCGGATTGGAACTTGGTTTTCGCGGCGCCATCCAGGTTAACGCCCAACTGCAAACCAGCGATCCGGCCATTTATGCGGTGGGGGATGCCATCCAGGTCAAGGACCGCAATCATGGGTTTGCAACGATGGTATCGCTAGCTTGGGGAGCCAATCGTCAGGGGCGCTTGGCAGCGGATCATATTAACGGTCAGACAATTTCTTATGATGGGGCGCTCGGAACATCCGTCATTAAGACCTTTGCATTGACTTCAGCATCTACAGGTAATAATGAAAAAACATTACAGCGGCTGGGTGTTCCTTATCAGGCTGTTCATATTCATCCCGGTTCGCATGCTGGTTATTATCCTGGCGCATCACCCATCGCTATGAAGCTGCTCTTTAATCCCGAGAATGGGATGATCTATGGGGCGCAGGCTGTTGGAGCTGATGGAGCAGACAAAAGAATTGATGTCATTGCGACGGCTATTCGTGGTCATTTGAACGTCCGAGAACTGGCTGATATTGAACTTGCTTACGCACCTCCCTATTCTTCAGCAAAAGACCCTGTGAATATGGCTGGCTACGTGGCTTCGAATATCATGGATGGGCTGGTCCAAACGATACAGTGGCATGAAGTTGATGATTTTCACCGAAAGGGTGGTCTTATTATTGATGTTAGGGATGCAGTGGAGCTACAGGCAGGAGCCATTCCAGGTTCGATTCATATTCCTCTGGCCGAGATTAGAGAGCGGATGGCGGAAATCCCTAGTGATCTGGAGATCGCGGTATCCTGCCAAGTTGGTCTGCGAGGCTATATTGCGGCCCGAATTTTGATCCAATACGGTTATCGGGTGAGGAACGTTGATGGTGGCTATAAGACGTATTCGGTTATAGCTGAACGTGATCATCTCTTAAAATAGTTCATCACCCATCCAATCTGGTTGAGGTGATCTGTTACTTCGCCGTGCAGCGCACCAAAGAAAGTATCTTGTAGCTCCACGGTAACGGTACCCTTTTCTGCTAGTGCGTGGTAAGCCTGCTTAAGCTCGTCCTCACTTTCACAGTCGAGAATGATTTGTACATGCTGTGCTTTCAGCGGCTTACCGTAGGAATCCGAAAAATGGATATGACTGCTACCCAGGTGAAGTTCAGCGTGCAAGAGTCTGCCTTCCTGCTTGTTTAGCACTTTGATTTTTCCGCCTAAAACCGATTGGTAATAGTCAATTGACTGCTGCACGTCGTTTACAATGACAAAAGGGCTTGCACTTCTCATGGAATCATTTCCTTTCCTGTCTTTAATGTAGGATTGCTACTGTACATTATTTACGTTATTCGCAGAGTTTACCCCTTTTCTGATCAAATTATGGCTTGGTTCACTGTGTGACGTCTGTTACAATAGAAGAGGCATATACGAATGGATAGAAAAGAGGTTGAACAGTGGGCACTTCAGTGATTTGGGAAGCAGTTATATATTGGGTAATCTTGGTGATTTCCGCTCTGTGCGTGATCGCAGTATCTGGTAGTCGGAAGACGGCAAGCACGATTATTTTGGCGCCCGTTGTTTTATTCTGTACCATATTTATGATGCAGGGCTCGGTGTTTACTGCCATGCAGCACCCGACGATGGGGTCTAATGTGGGTTTGGGTATGGCATTTCTGACAACATGGGTAGTCAGCGGAATATTGTTTGCTGTAGCGCTTGTAATTGCTTTTATTAAATATAGCAAGAAGAACAAGGCGTAATTTAGCCCTAACCTCATATGAATAAAGGCTTTCGGTGATGTGCCGAAAGCCCTTTTTGTATTCCTTTTTAACCATGCAGGATGTCGCCGCTTATCTGCGTCTTCTCATAAGCAACACAACGATCAGCACGACGATGATCACGATCAATAGGAATTTCATATTCGATAACCTCCTTGGTCTGTCTCATATTTGGTATTAACCATTTTTAGTTAGTATGCACCGATGGATCTCAAGCAAGTATCTATTGTCGAGTTCTTGGGGAAATTTAGAATGTGGGATCAAAAAGAGGTTTACAGGCTTAGCTGGAAAGTGTATACATAAAGTAAGGGAGGCGATTGCCATGAGTGATCGTGCATTTCATTTGTTCTATATTATTTTCTTAACGGTTCTGGCACTTGGAAGTGTTGGTGGAGTCGCTTGGTGGCTGCGCTCTGTCGGTCGTCAAGAGAAGGAAAAAAGCTGAATTCAACATGGGAATACAAGCCCAGTGCATCTTCCAGTAGGAGGGTGCATTTTTATGTGTTATAATGGGAACATATGTTCTTTGTAGGAGGGAAGACGATGTTGCCAGATTTGGAACGAAAGCTGCTACGTATTTTGTATAATTATTTCGCCCAGCATCGCCACATGCCTACAATGGCGGAATTGACCGTAAAAACGGGCAAGCGAGACGCTGAAATTACAGTCGCCTTGCGACATATGGAACAGGAGCGCTACATCACTTGGGAAAACAATTCGGGTACCCAACATGTTGTTTTACTGGAAGGATGGGAGCGTCCCTCGACCCAAAGGCGCACTCAAGCCGAAACAAGACGTTCCACTACGCAAACGATGCCGACCGATGGTACAGAATATTGGACGAATTATTAAAAGGTATATAAAACTGGAGAATTAATGAGTTTTTAAGGTGCATATCATTTAGTTTTAAGAAAGCGAGACTATAATGACCCTATTAACCCCTTTTTGATCAAGCTATAGGCCCTGTCGATGTATCGACGGGGTCATTTTTTTGTTCATGATACGGTTTCCGTAAAATGAAAAATCCCCCGGGGATCATCCGGAGGATGGGTGCAGTTTGCATGTACTGCACAGCTTGCCCAAACTTCATCGTTTGATGGCATAATATATATTCAACCCCTGCTACCTTGCAATATATGGTCAGCATGTTCATAAGGGGCAGTGTGATTCCACTGTTCATTTTCCAAACGACAAAAGCCCTACCTCTCTTTCGTCCTTGCGGCTCCGATGACCGCGCCAGTGTGAATGTGAAAATCTTCGGCAAAAGCTCAAAATTCTACATTAGGGTTATACATAAAATTTGGAGAAGCTCCATACGGTGATTAGGAGTAATAGCTTGTTGCGTGGAATCTTATGGGGTTAATACATACTTTAATAGTATAGCAGGAATATATCTAAAACACAAGGTGTGTTTGGTTTCTTAATTAAGAATAGCATGATTTCCCATCTATAAATTGCAGACTAAAAGCCGTCTTCGTATTGTAAAATGCTCAAGCAAGAAGGTAAACTTTTGATGGTTGGACTCCGATATTGAATACACAAGATATTTTAGAGTGTACGGATGAAAAGAGGGGTAGCAATTTGCCGACCTATAAGCGCTTTATTCAGCATGTTATCCTGAACTATATTATAGGTTCGTTTATCGCTGTATTGTTGGTAGGTATGATTTTTGTATTTTCCACCTTAAATGTAGCCCACCATGAAATTTGGGGTCTTGTTAAAATTATTGCATTTTCCAGTGTTATTATGATTGCTTGTGAAACCATAGTGTTTCGAGTCCATTTGAGACCGGTTCATCGTTTTTTTCTAGGTAACCAGGAAACACTCAAGGATGTAGAAGCGGTGTATATCCGGGTTCATCATCTGCCTAATTTGTCAGTTTTACGTATTGTAGGACCGCATTTGTTAGGCTTCTCTATCCCGGCAACCGTCATTGCGTTATGGATGATACATACTGGACAACTTACTTTTCCCTTTTATTATGTAGGAATCGCCTGTATAGGAGCTTGTCTGGTCGCTTCCATGCACGCACTGGTTGAATTTTTCCTGACCATGAGAGCAATCAAACCACTGCTGGAGGAAATTCGGGATCGAACCTACCAGCAATATGGATTGAGCCTGTCCCTGCGAGGACGAGTCCTGCTATCGCTTCGGCATAAATTTCAGTTAAGTGCGACGCTCATTGGTGCTTTTCCTTTATTTTTATTTTGTTTAGCTACACAGATTCGCTTGGAACGTTTGGAGGCGGCGAATTCTAGTTCCTATTGGGCATGGGCGGGTGCGATTTTAATCTTTGGTGTAGCCTTTGCTTATCTGGGAGGCAGGTTGCTGACCCGTGAGATCGAACAGCCGATCCACCACCTGCTGGAAAAAATGAATGAAGTGAAGGAAGGCCGCCTGAACAGTAATGCCAGCGATTTGTATTCGGATGAATTTGCGGAGCTGGTCGAAGGATTTAACATGATGATTGAGGGCCTAAAGGAACGGGAAGAAAAGAACGGTCAGCTATTGGACAGTTACTTCGCCACCTTGGCGGCAGCACTGGATGCACGAGATGCCTATACCGCAGGACATTCTTTGCGTGTAGCTGAATACTCTGTACTCATTGGGCGCAAGGGAGGTTTGAATGAGGCGGACCTCGATTTGCTGCGCAAAACAGCCTTGCTGCATGATATCGGTAAAATCGGCGTGGCTGACGCTGTGCTACTCAAGGACGGCAAGCTGACGGACGAGGAGTTTGATCAGATTAAAATGCACCCGGTTATGGGGGAGAGCATTCTCCGGCAAGTTGAACCGGCTTATGCTATGGCCCCTTATTTGCCTGGCGTGCGCTCGCACCATGAACGTTATGATGGCAAAGGATATCCTGACCAGCTCGCTGGGGAAGATATCCCCTTATTTGGACGAATCATTGCTGTAGCGGATGCTTATGATGCAATGACGTCTAATCGCCCCTATCGGCAAGGTATGAAGGAAGAGAAGGCGGTTATGATATTGGAGGAGGGAAAGGGAACCCAATGGGACCCTTATTTTGCCGAATTATTTGTCAAGGAGTGGCGCCGGAACAAAGGCATCACAAGCTGATTCTATAGGTATCAGCACATTAGAGCGAGCCATTGAGGTTCGCTTTTTTATATAGGGAGCTGAGCATCTTTTGACATGTCGAAAGATGGGGCTTCATGTTATGATGTACAAGAAAGGCAAACGCGGTTAACATAGGCCTGGCATCCAATTTTTTGCGCTATGGGAGTGTGAGTCCATGCAATTTTCAATGATGTTTTTAATGAATTTAGGGATGCTGATTGCCGTTGCCTATGTGGCGAACGTGATTTATAAATATGGTTTGAGTCGTACCTCTTCGCGGTTCAAATATGTCAGCTCCGTGCTGCTAGTGATATTTGGCGGATGGGTCAGCTCTTGCTTTGGTTTTAACTTTAGTGAAACGGTTATTTTTGATCTGCGTTTTGTACCGCTGATTATCGCGGCATTGGTGTATCCCCGCTCCTATACGCTTATTATTATTGGGGTCGCAATCGGACTTACGAGATTTACCTTCGGTTTGCATATGGCGGCGTGGGTCGGCTTTTTGAATATGAGCATTCTGGGCGTCCTGTGCGCCGGATTGAACTACTGGATGCGGCGTTCCACCTGGCGTCTGATTATCAAGGCATCGGTGACCATTTTAGCGGTTAATATCGTAAATACGTTAAATATAGCCTGCCTGGGCGTCATTCCCTGGCGCTATTATGTAGCGGAGGTTGTTCCTCTGACACTGCCAATCGGCATCGTCCTCAGTTTTCTATTTGCTCTGATTTTACGGGACTTTCAGATGGAGCAACAGCGGAATCATCAGATTAAGCAGGCGAATGAGTTGTTATCAGAGCAGCGAGATGAGTTGCAGAAGACAAAGGTCATTCTAGAGGAACGTGCCAAGCAACTGATGATGGCTTCCCAATATAAATCGGATTTTATGGCAACGATGTCGCATGAGTTACGTACACCTCTTAACAGCATTATTAACCTGGCGCAGATTATCAACGAGCAGGGAAAGGAACTGGATGAGGACGAGTTATACCAGTACAGCGATCTCATCTATGCCTCGGGGCATGATTTGCTCCAACTGATCAACGACATTCTAGACTTGTCCAAGGTCGAGGCTGGACACATGGAAATCGTAAGTGAGCCGGTCAATGTGCGTGAAATTGCGCAGGTGATGATGATGCAGTTTGAAGTCACTGCGAAGGATAAAAACCTGGAATTCAGCTTAAAGGAGCATGAGCCTATACCGAATGAAATTCGGTCCGATTCCAAACGAGTACAGCAAATTTTGCGTAATCTGTTGTCCAATGCCTTTAAGTTCACTCATGAAGGACGTGTATTGCTGGAAATCAGTACACAACATCTGGATCGAAAGGGACAGGAGGGAGATTGGGTTGTATTTGCTGTAAAAGATACGGGCATCGGCATTTCCAAGCTTCAGCAACACGTTATTTTTGAGGCATTCCAGCAGGCGAACGGTTCCATTAATCGTAAATATGGAGGAACTGGGTTGGGATTGTCCATCAGCCGTGATTTTTCCCGCTTGTTGGGCGGGTTTATCCGTCTGGAGAGTGAGGAGGGCAATGGAAGTACATTTTCCCTGTACCTACCGATGTGTCCGTCCAAAAGCAAGGAGGCGGACGAACAACCCTTTAAATTAACCTAATCGCAATTGTAGGAGCAGGAGCGTTATGGCACAAAGGAGGTCTATCATGGAACGTAAAGCGGTCGTTGTGGGTGCAACAGGGCTTGTCGGGGGTTATGTTGTACGAGAGCTGCTGGTGCAAAAGGAATACAACCGCGTCATGGTTATGGGCAGACGTCCGTTGGACATCAAGCATCCCAAGCTGGAGCAGGTGCTCATCGATTGGGAACAGCCGCAGAAAGCGGCGTTCGCCTTCGAAGGGGTGGATGATGTTTTTTGCTGCCTTGGGACAACGATGAAAAAGGCAGGCTCCAAGGAGCAGTTCCGTCAGGTGGATCTGGACTACCCGGTGCTGACAGCTCAGTTGGGCAAAGAAGCTGGAGCGGTACAGATGCTTGCGGTCTCTGCGATGGGCGCCGATCCGGATTCACGCGTGTTTTATAATCGCACCAAGGGTGAGGCTGAAGAGGCACTTGCCGCTATCGGGCTGTCTGCGCTGCATTTGTTCCGTCCGTCGCTAATCTTGGGCGCGAGACCTGAACGACGTTTGGGCGAAGCCGCTGCCGCTGTTGTCATGAAGGCGCTGGACGGCTTGATGACAGGCAAGCTGGCTTCCTACCGTGCCATCCCGGCTTCGGTCATCGCACGAGCCATGGTACGGATCGCTCTTGCGCAGGCGAGCGGTGTACATATTTATCCGAACGACATTATTCGGGTCATCGGTGCGGAACTAACATCCGATGTTGAGGAAACTGGTTCAGGAACGGGTACGGATGTAAACGTGTAAAACCACGTCTAGGATTAAAAATGATAATAACGCCGCTGTTGCCCGATGATTCGGGCAGCAGCGGCGTTATTTGTGTTTTATGGGTAGTTTATGTTTTGCGGCACATCGATCGTAATCTCTAATTCATCAAGTGCGTTAATCCGTCGCACGGAATAGTGGCTTTGGACTTCACATGCTATAATACGGTGAACCAGTATCAGGAAGGAGAATCCAACCCATATGAAAAAAACAATTGCTACTGAAAAAGCACCCGGTGCTATCGGCCCTTATAGCCAAGCGGTAGAGGCAGGCGGGTTTATTTACACTTCGGGACAGCTTGGACTGAATCCGGCAACAGGTGAGTTTGGTAAGGATGTACAGGAGCAGGCACGCCTGTCCTTGAGCAACGTACAAGCCATTCTGGAAGCGGCAGGCAGCAACATGAACCAGGTTGTGAAAGCGACTGTATTCCTGAAGGACATGAACGATTTTGTCAGCGTCAATGAGGTGTACAGTTCTTTCTTTGAGCAACCCTATCCAGCACGCAGTGCGGTGGAGGTAGCCCGTCTGCCTAAGGATGCACTGGTGGAGATTGAAGTCATTGCATTGAAGGGCGAATAGTCTGTACCCGGTGTAGATCACTCAACAAGCAAGCTTATAGATTTGATCAAAGTCTATACCTAATCATATTGGATAAAATGAATAAACAAAGCAAGCGAGCTTGGGCTAGATGATTCAGACCCGAACTCGCTTGTTTTTGCTAGTAGATATCAATAGTTTCTTTAATCCCGGTCTCGATTACGGGCAAAGAATAGCCATAGGGCGTACACCAGAATGATTGCTGCCAAGATCAATGCAGCCAGCCGTACATTTTCATGGTTCGGATGCTCGACGGCGATGGCGACATAGGCCCATACAAATACGAGAGGATAAATGCTGTCACGATAAGGAAAGCTGACCATGATCGCCAATATGGTGCCGATGAGCAGGATAATGATCGCCCATGTCGTATCGCTGAGTCCCCAGCCACTCCATTCATTCTTTTCCAGTGCCACTGCAATATTGATAATAGTAGCAACGGATACCCAACCGAGGTTGAGGCTGAACGGTAGCTTGACGAACCACATTTCTCCGCGGGTTGGCTGAGGTGTGCGGGTACGTACATACACGACGCCCAAGGAAAGCAAGTATAAAATAATAACGATGACGCACAGTTCTACGTATACATACTGCCAGAGGAAAATCCAGATGATATTGAAAAGACAGCCTAGAATAAAAAAAATACCGATGGATTGAACGCTTGTCTTGGCTTGTCCTGTAGGTGTAGCTTGATACACAACAAAGCAGGCGAGCAGCACGTAGATGACCGACCAGATGGAAAAAGCGTAACCCGCTGGGGTGATCAAGGTAGGGTACATGTTGGATACAGCAGCAGTACTTCTGCCACCGATAGGAAGTGTAGAAGCCAGAAAGTTAATGAAAACGACAGCAATAAATACAATAATATTCCACCATTTATACGGATGGCTTCGTGACATTGGGATATCTCCTCCTCAACGAATGATGATCCAAAATGACTGACTGGTCACAATCTTCTACTATGAATATACCCATTTTACTTTCGAATATGTCGGAACGGTAAAAGTTTCTTGATCCCGGCATAATCATAAAAAGTGGTATGTATATGCAGTCATATGTAGTACAATGATAAAAATTTTAAGCACTATATAAGCTGTATTTCCTCAAATTCAACTTATATAGAAGTAAGGAGATAAGTTGAATGAATAGATTGGAGAAAGTAGGGAAATTTGTAGGAGGGACCTTTTCCATCTGGGTACTTTTATTTGCATGCTTGGGATTTTTCTTTCCTGCGGCGTTTACAGGGTTGAAAGGATACATACAGTTATTTCTGGGCATTGTCATGTTCGGGATGGGGCTAACTTTATCTGCGGCTGACTTTCGCGAAGTATTCCGGCGTCCAGTGGATGTGGCTATTGGTGTGGTCGGGCATTATCTGATTATGCCGTTTCTGGCCTTTGGATTGGCATTAGTATTGCAGTTGCCACCGGATATTGCGGTAGGTGTCATTTTGGTTGGCTGTTGCCCGAGTGGAACTGCGTCCAACGTAATGACGCTTTTATCCAAAGGCGACGTGGCGTTGGGGGTATCGATTGCTTCGGTGTCGACGCTGATTGCTCCACTGGCTACCCCGGCGATGATTAACCTGCTTGCTGGACGTTGGATGAATATTGATGCGAAGTCGCTGATCATGGATATTCTGATCGTGGTTATTGTCCCGATTGTGCTGGGTGTTATCGTCAAATCGCTATTTCGCAAGCAGGCAGAAGCCAGTGTCCAGGCGCTGCCGCTCATATCAACACTGGTGATTATGCTCATCGTGGCTATTGTGATTGCAGGCAGTAAAGGCAAGATTTTGGAGACAGGTCCGATTATTTTTGGTGTGGTTATTTTGCATAACGGAATCGGGTTCCTGCTTGGATATTGGTTTGCCAAGCTGTTCGGCATGGATCTTTCCAAGCGTAAAGCTGTTACGCTGGAAACGGGAATGCAGAATTCCGGACTGGGTGCTGCGCTGGCAGCAGCTCATTTTAACCCGATTGCTGCTGTACCGAGTGCGATTTTTAGCGTGTGGCATAATATTTCCGGCTCGTTGCTCGCGACTTGGTTTTCCCGCCGGGAGGAGAAGAAAAGCACAACCGGGAAGCATTAAGCTTTGTTAGTGGCTTGTGCCAAGTGGCTACGGTTCAGCTTTTTCGAACAGTTTAGGGATGGTCAGAAAGGATAGATTTGACTTTATAGTTGCGGATCATTATACTGTGGTTATTATAACCACTGTATTTAAGTAAGCAACAGTAGTTTGAGTCGTTATGGAGGAAAACTACATCGAATTCGTATTTGGCTTCATGCTCAACAGCCTTATATTATCTGATCTGATTTAACTGAAGGAGAGAGAAAGAATGAACCCAAAATATAATTCTCTATTTGAAGCTTTTACCCTGCCATCCGGTGTTACGTTGAAGAACCGTATTACCATGGCACCTATGACTAACTTTGCTTCCCACGAAAATGGTGAAGTGAGTGACGAGGAACTGGCATACTACCGTGAACGCTCAGGTGGTGTGGGCGCAGTTATTACCGCTTGTGTGTATGTAACTCCAGATGGTAAAGGATTTGTTAATGAGTTTGGTGCGGACAAGGATGAAATGATTCCTAGCCTGCGCCGTCTGGCGGATACGATTCATCAGGAGGGCGCGAAAGCGATCCTGCAAATTTATCATGGTGGCCGCCTGTGTCCACCGGATCAGATTCCAGACGGACAACCGATTAGTGCAAGCGCAGTAGCTGAGGAAAAAGAAGGCGCACCTGTGCCGCGTGAAATGACATCCGACGATATCCATCGCGTCATTCGCGCCTATGGCGAAGCAACTCGCCGCGCGATTGAAGCAGGCTATGATGGTGTGGAGCTGCACGGAGCGAATGGTTACCTGGTGCAGCAGTTCTTCTCCCCGCACTCCAACCTTCGTACCGATGAATGGGGAGGAAGTGTTGAAAAACGAATGACCTTCCCGCTGGCGATTGTTCACGAAGTGAAGAAAGTGATCGCAGAACATGCAAAGGGGCCATTCATTTTCGGATACCGCTTGTCTCCTGAGGAAGGACACACGCCAGGCATCACGCTGGATGATACGATGGTGCTTGTAGACCGTCTGGCGGATCAAGGGCTGGATTACCTGCACATTTCCGTAAATCATTTCTTCGGTGGTTCGTTCCGTGACCGTAGTGACGAACGGTCACGTACCGTTCTCATCCATGAGAAGGTAGGTAACCGTGTGCCGATTATGGGAGTCGGATCGCTGAATACACCGGACGAGGCGCTTGCAGCACTGGAGACAGGTGTACCGCTTGTATCGCTGGGACGTCCACTTTTGATGGAGCCGCAATGGGTTCAGAAGGTGCAAAACGGCACAGAAGATACCATTCGCACGACCTTATCCAAGCAAGCCCAGCAGGAGCTAGTCATTCCTGACTACCTGTGGGGTGCGTTGACGACCCTTCCAGGCTGGATGCCTGTTACGGACTAAATTTTGAATGACGGAGATACCCTAGGCTGCTCTCATGCACCTGGGGTATTTTCCTGTCTTGTGACCGTGAACACAATAATATAGGAATAACTGAGAAAGAAGGAAACTGACAATGTTACATGGAGCTAATGGCGCGATTTTGATGGAGTCAACCCATCCGGGGCTACAGATTCGACTGTTGCAAGTAAATGATGCAGAACGTTTATTAGAGATCAGACGTGAAAATTTTGATTTTTTCAAACCGTTCGAGCCAGAACGGCCTGAAGTTTACTTTACCCTGGAAGAACAGGCGCGTCTGATTTCCAACGGTTTGGAAGCGGCACAAGCCGGACAGGGATATACGTTTGGACTTTTTTTGCCGGAAAATAATAAGCTGATTGGCAGAATAGAGCTGTCGGGTGTCGCTAGAGGCCCCTTTCAAAACGCCAATCTGGGCTACTTTGTAGATCCTGCTTACCACGGACAAGGCTATGCTACTTCCGCAGTGAAGGATATTGTACGCTACGCCCTGAATGAGTTGGAATTACACCGTATTCAAGCTGGAGTGATGCCAAGAAATACGCCTTCCAATCGAGTGATGGAAAAGGCAGGATTTCGCCGCGAAGGGCTAGCTCTCAACTACTTGAAGATTAATGGTGTGTGGGAAGATCACGTGCTGTATGCGATAACGGCTGAGGATTTGCAGAATGGCGTCTTCTGAACTCGCCAGGCGTGACACCCTCCAGTTTTTTGAACACCTTGCCAAAATATTTTTCATCCTGATAACCGACCATACCGGCAATATGATGAAGGCGCAGCTTGTCATTCAGCAGTAATAGCTTTGCCTTGCCCATCCTGATCTGGCACAAATAGTCCGACAGATTAACCCCGTACTCCTGCTTGAATTTACGAGAAATATATTCCCGACTGAGGTAAAAGCGGCTCGCCATATCCTGTAGAGAAATGTCCTCGTCGTAGTGTGCATCCAGATAGCGGGCAATATCACGGATGGTCGGGTTGTTTGGACTATGGCTTGGTGTAAGTGCCTGACCGGCTGCCAGCAGTCGGTTTTCGACCTGTCTTTGCCATAAGGGCAACGAAAGCATGCCGCGGTTGTCGACCGGCAAGGCATGAATGGAGCCGGACTCATCTGCCATCTCCTCGCCATCGGTATCTCCAGGTCTGTCATTCAACCAGCGGGCCAGCATCCAGTCCAGCTCTTGATTCCAACTGGCTAGCTGCTCTGCTGTAACCGAAGGCAACTCGGCTACGGCTGCTATCCAGCGGCCTACCGCTATAGACACACGACTGGCATTACAGCTGAGCGCACTAAGCCGTAGTTCCTCTTCCATGTCAGGTAACTGGGGAAGACGAATGCTCTGCCGTGTCTGGGTACTCTGGTGCATCCAGTCGGCTTGCAACACATCCCGTTTCCACAACGCTTGCCTTGCCTCTTGGTAGGCAGTGGCTGCCGCTATGGGAAAGGCACCAAAAGAGCCAACCCCGATGTGCATGTAGCACCGCAAAGCGGTTTTGATTCCTGTATGAATATCCTGCAAGAGCTTTGACCAACGAGATGGATCGCCCCAATATAGCAGAATAATTTCGTCCATACGCTCCAGATGACGGAATGCAACTCCGGTTTGAGAAGTTCCGAGAAATTCGTTGCAGATGTTAGTGAGGGAAAAGCTCAAAAGCGCACGCCGCGTTTTATATTTGTCCAGTATATCGGCATCCAGCTGAGTAGTACTCATCACAGCTGCATTACATATCTGAATAGCTGCGGGAAGACGTAGCTCCTCGCGTAAGGGCGTAATGGAAAGAGGGGTATTCGCTATCCCGGAAACGATTTCAGTCAGGAGCTTATCAGCATAGTGTGGCCTCATCCGATTGACCTCCATGGCCTGCATCGTCTGCCTGTTCCGGTCTTGCTCTGCTGTCCGCCAGGCTTGAGTGGCTTTTTTTACAGCCTCGTTAATCTCCACTGGATCCACGGGCTTAAGAATATAGTCCATGCCTCCCCGGCGGATGACCTGTCGAACCAAGTCAAAATCATCATAGCCACTGACCACCACGACTCTGGTTGCTGGGGAATTGACTTGAATCCACTCCATCAGTGCTATCCCATCCTTGCCGGGCATCCGCATATCCGTGAGTACAACGGGTGGGGAAAGGGCGGTAATGACCTCAATCGCCTGATCGCCCGACTCGGCTTCAATCACCTCGCTCACACCGCAAGCTTCCCAATGTACGAGCATCCGTATGGCATGGCGCACATGCTTCTCATCATCCACAATCAGGACTTTCATTGACAGATCACTCTCCCTTAATATGAATCTCCGTATGGGCTTCCGTGCGAATTTCGAGTGTGTACCGGACACCATGAGGCAGAATGTTGTCTACGCACAGGGTGTTAGAACCATCCTCCGAGTGAAGCTGAATACGCAATAGAACATTACGAAGGCCAATGGAGTCCTGCTCGCTAGTGTCTGGCTCCTCGTAGGCTTTTAGCGGACGTTTTAACATATGCTGGAGTTGCTCCAACTCGGCTTGTGGAATGTTAGTTCCGTTATTTTCCACTGTTATTTTCACAATGCCTTCCCGGATTCGGCTGCCTGTAATGCGAATTTCACCGGGCCCCAGCCGGGGATCGGCACCGTGCTTAAAGTAGTTTTCCACCAACGGTTGGAGAATCATTTTAGGCACCCGATCATTCAGGACCTCATCCTCCCACTGGTAAGTGACTTCTAATTGCTCACCGAAGCGTTCCTTTTGCAAATCAAGATATTGTTTTACATGTTCGGCTTCTTCCTTAAGTGTAACGACCGTATGGTCCCTCATATTATAGCGCAGCATTTTGGCAAGGGAAGAGAGCAGCGAATAAATTCGCGGCACCTCATGCTGTAGAGCCAGGGTTCCAATAGACTGTAGCGTATTATATAAAAAGTGAGGATTAATCTGTGCCTGAAGCGCTTTCAATTGATGTGTCTTGTTAGCCAGCTCCAGCTTGTATTCCCGCAAAATGAGGTTATTGATGGTATCCATCATCTGTCTGAAACGGCGCGACAGTACTCCGATTTCATCGTTACTCATGGCCCGAATGTCTACATCCAGTTGACCGGACTGAATCTGGTTTATGTAACGAGTCAGTCGCTTAATAGGTGCCGTGATTTTTATCGAAATCCATAACGTGGCAACAATGGCAAGTAGCAATGCTGCGCCTGTAATGACCGCATTGATCTGAGTCAGGCGGGTAGCCCGTAAATACAGCGTACGATGTGGAATTTTCTTGACGAGTGTCCAGCCTGACAAGTTGGCATCCAGCTTGCCGTACACGTGCAGTGCTGTATCATCCTCAATCACTCCGTGCTCGCCTTCTTTAGAAATTCGATTGAGCAGGTCAGATTCCTTCCAGTGTGTTCCAATTGATGCTTCTTTTCCGCTATATATGATCGTTCCGTTTCGATCGATCAAAAACAGCTCCTCTGTATCCGCATCATACAATTGACGGCAAATACTGCGCAGCGGCTCCAGATCAACATCTATAGCCAGTACCCCAAGCGTCTCTGAGGCAGGAATGTTCCGAATCGCCCGATGAAGTGTAAATACTTGCTGCTCTGTGCTGTGCTCCGCATAGGAAACCGCCGAAAAGCCGTACAAATGCTTCATATGCGTGGGCTGTATGAACAGTCCGGAAGGCCCATAATGAATAAAACCGGTAAAGGGCTCCAGCCGGAATTCCCGTAGAGGAACCGTGCTGGTAATCAGCGTAGATTGCCCGGCCTCAAAAGAATGCAAATACACCTGGTCAATGCCTGACGTAGCATTCATCATCGTTTGCAGAGTGGTGTATATTTCAGCGACGGCCCGGTAATCATCCGGGATTTTGGCCAGATTACGCAGAAAATGAGGGTCATTATAGACTCCGATGGACGCGCGATTCAAACCCTGTAAATAGTTATCCAAATTCGTAATTCCCTGAAAAATAAGCCGCTCATTTTCTTGTGTGGCCTGCTCCCGCAAGGAGTGCTTGGTGAGAACGAAGGTCATGGTCATCGACAGCAGTAGCGGCAGGGTGACCGCAATGAGCAAAAACCAGATTAGGCGAGAACGAATACTGTAAAATTTCATGCAGTGAGCTCCTTTCACAATTCAAGGCGAGCCAGAGGTCAATATTTTCCCCCTTAATGGTTCACGATCCTACGTGTTCTCGAGAGCGCTTATTCGACATAATGAACATGTGAATCGCATATCCTTACGGCCCAAACATCATACTGCTGAAAGAAAGCCGTAAAGGAGCGTTCCAGACACCAATAGACAACATAAGGGGGGATCGGTTTGAATCGCGCCAAGTCGTCGCAATGGCTACAGCAATGGATTTTTGTAGGGCCGTCGACGTTATTTTTCGTTATCATTATTGTAATCCCTTTCATGCTCGGAATGTACTATTCTTTTACAGAGTGGAATGGAGTAGCCAATCAGGCAAAGTGGGTCGGGCTGGATAATTTCAGTCACATTTTATGGAATGATGACAAATTTGGGACAGCGTTCTGGTTTACGGTCCGTTTTACGGTGGTAGGAGTGGTGGCTGCGAATATTTTTGGCTTTCTGCTGGCGTATTTTCTAACCAAACCGTTGAAAACAAAAAATGTACTAAGGACCATCTTTTTTATGCCCAATGTGATCGGAGGTCTGTTGCTGGGCTTTATCTGGCAGTTTATTTTCGTCAAGGGATTTGCAGCAATCGGAGAGAGCACGAACTTGTCCTTCTTCAATCTGTCCTGGTTAGGAGATGAGATCACGGCCTTCTGGGGCATTGTAATCGTGTTTATCTGGCAAACTGCCGGGTATTTGATGGTGATTTATATCTCTTCCCTAACCAATGTGCCCCGCGATATGCTAGAAGCAGCCGAAATTGACGGAGCTAGTCGGATGCAAATTTTGCGGTCGATTATACTTCCTTTAATCATGCCTGCCGTTACGGTTTGTCTTTTCCTGGCGATATCATGGTCATTCAAAATGTTCGATCTTAATTTGTCACTGACCAAAGGCGGTCCCTTCGGGTCCACAGAGTCGGTTGCACTCAATATTTACAATGAAGCGTTTGTGAATAATCGTTATGGGCTGGGAACAGCTAAAGCACTCATTTTCTTTATCATTGTTGCTCTGGTTACGAGCCTTCAGGTACGACTGACGAAAAGTCGGGAGGTGGAAGCGTAAATGGAAACAAGCAAGCGCTACCGCTTTGGAACATGGGCGACCGAGATAGTGATGATCCTCGTCGCATTGTTATTCCTCGTCCCGTTTTACTTTTTATTCGTGAATTCGGTCAAAAGCTTTGGTGACCTGCTCACCGATTCTGCGGCCTGGCCACAAACCTTTGTATGGAGCAACTACGCTAGAGCGTGGAGCATCACACGTTTTCCCGAAGCTTTATGGAATTCATTCGTGGTTACGGTAGTTAGTAATCTGCTGCTCGTACTGATCAGCTCAATGGCAGCTTACCGAATGGTCCGGCGTCCGACGCGTTATAATCGAGTGTTGTTCAGCCTGTTCGTAGCTGCTATGGTTATTCCTTTTCAATCGGTGATGATTCCTTTGGTCAAGGTTGTAAGTACACTGGATTTAATGAACAGTATAAGTGGTCTGGTCATCTGTTATCTGGGATTCGGAGCTCCAATGTCGATCTTTCTCTTTCATGGATTCGTCAAAGGTGTGCCAGTCGAGGTGGAAGAAGCAGCTACGGTGGACGGCTGTACGCCTTACGGAGTGTTTTTCCGAATTGTGTATCCGTTGATGCTGCCGATGATGGTAACTGTTATTATTTTAAATACGCTCTGGATTTGGAATGATTATCTCCTGCCTTCTCTGGTACTGCAAAAGGCTGAGCTGCGCACGATTCCGATTGCGACCTATGCCTTTTTCGGACAATACACAAAGCAGTGGGATTTGGCTTTGCCTGCTCTGGTGCTGGGCATCTTGCCAGTCATCGCATTCTTTCTGGCTATGCAAAAATATATTATACAAGGTATTATGGCGGGTTCGGTCAAGGGTTGAGTGTGGGATGAGCTGAAAATGTACACGGTGTGCCACTCCGCAAACGAGGGTGCTTACCATCGCTGTTAGCCTCCAGATTTCCCTGAATAAACGAATAAAGGTGGGAATCTAGAGACAAAGGCGAGCGCTATCGCTTGTTCAGCACCATTCCGTTAGCTCCGTTTCCACATGAATTTTTCGAGTTCATCTGGTATGAATTTAGAATAGAAAGGAACATCAAAATGAAAACGCATACTTTTAAAAAGAAAGCTCAAGCATTAATCTTGCTTCTCGCGGCCTTTGCCCTGGTTTTGGCAGGTTGTAACAGCAGTGGCGGACAAAACGCAGGCAAAGAGGAAGTGAAGGAAAAAACCATTCACATTTTTCAATTCAAGGTAGAGATTGCAGAAGCGCTGAACCGCATGAAGGCGGAATACGAAGCGTCTCATCCAGGGATCAAGCTCGATATTCAGACCGTGGGCGGGGGCAGTGATTACGGAGCGGCTTTAAAGGCGAAGTTTGCTTCCGGGGAGCAGCCGGATATTTTTAACGTCGGCGGTTACCGCGAGCTGGATACGTGGCTGGAATATTTGGAGGACCTGTCTGACCAGCCTTGGGTTGGGGATGTGGTCGATGTCGCCAAAGAGCCGATGACCAAAGACGGCAAGCTGTATGGCCAGCCGATGAATCTGGAAGGGTACGGCTTTATTTATAACAAGGATCTGTTCAAGAAGGCGGGGATTACGGAGACCCCTAAAACATTGTCCGAACTGGAGGGAGCTGCACAAAAGCTCCAAGCCGCTGGGATTACTCCATTTTCTAATGGATATCAGGAGTTTTGGGTGCTGGGCAATCATTTGCTGAACGTGGCATTTGCCAATCAGCCAGACCCTTCGGCCTTCGTTAAGGGACTGAATGATGGAACTGCAAAGATTCCGGGCAACGCTGTATTTGCCGAGTGGGTTAAGTTGTTCGATCTGACACTGAAGTATGGGAATACGAAGCCGCTCACGACTGATTACAACACGCAGGTAACGAACTTCGCCACTGGAAAGGCTGCCATGATGCAGCAAGGAAACTGGACTCAGGTCCAAATTGACGGAATTAATCCGAAGCTGAATCTGGGGATTTTGCCTATGCCGATTGGTGAAGACGCAACAGCCGGAGATAAGCTGTTTGTAGGTGTCGCCAACAACTGGGTGGTTAATAAAAATTCGTCTGTCAAACCCGAGGCGAAAGAGTTCTTAAACTGGATGGTAACATCCGAGCAGGGTAAAAAGTATATCACCAAGGAATTCAAGTTTATTCCAGCGTTCAAGAGCATCGAAGGGGCAGAGGCTGATATGGGCCAATTGGGTGCTGAAGTGGTGAAGTACAGTAAGGAAAACAAACTGCTGGGCTGGTTCTTTAGCCGCTATCCTGAAGGAGCACAGCAAGAATTCGGAAGTCAGATGCAAGCCTATGTGGCAGGTAAATCGGATGCTGGGAAGCTATTCGATGATTTCCAGAAAACATGGGAAAATTTGAAGACTAAATAAGAACAAAAGCACGCGATAAAGCCTTCGTATGTCAGGGAAATTGCATGATCCTGAACATACGAAGGCTTTTTTGCAAAATTAATTATATATGGTAATGGAGAAGAACAATATCCCCGCGGCGTTCTATTTCTTGGAGTTCAAACGTACTTGGTAGTGTTCCCTCTGGAAATAACGGTATTCCTTGTCCAAGCACTTTGGGAATGATCGCAATGATAGCTTTCTCCAGCAGTCCAGCTTGTAAGAAGGCCTGGACTAACTGGCCTCCACCGACTAGCCATACCGCACCTTCCGATTGTCCTTGTAGACGTAGAACCAGTTCATTCAGAGCTTCGTCCGTAAATGTAATATGTGGCGCCTGCTGTTGCTCCGTTAATGCTCGTGTGAGCACATAGCATGGCTTTCCAGCATAAGGGAAATCATCTGAGAGCTTCAATACTTCCTCATACGTCAGTCTGCCCATCAGCACCGTACCAACGGTATCGTAAAAGTCGGCATATCCATTGTCCCCACCATCCCCTTTAACATCATACAGCCAGTCCACCGAACCGTCCGGCAAAGCGATATACCCGTCGAGACTCATGGCAATATACAGCACAACTGCGTTTGATTTCAAATCCTTCATAGTGTTCATTCACTCCTTTCTATATCCTAATGTTACAATGTATTTATGACATCGTATGTCGTAGTTAAACGGTCATTTTAAATTAATTTTTGATTAGAGGGGTACCTTATGAACGAACGCAGAATTGCTCTTATGAGGATACTGGATTCCCGAAAAAAATATACGGCGCGTGAGCTGGCTGAACGTTTTGGTGTCTCCGTCAGGACGATACAGAGAGATCTCGACTATTTGCAGCAGACCGGATTACCCCTTTATACCGAAATGGGTCCTCATGGCGGGTATCGGGCACTTCCCAATCGGCTTCTTCCTCCCCTTCATCTTGCTCGTGACGAGGCCTTGGGTCTTTTTCTCATGCTGCAACTGTTGGAGAACATTCCAGATATCCCTTTTGGCTCAGTTCGTGAGCATTTATCCGAGCACTATTATGCCGAACTTCCACAGGATGTGCAGGACAGCATCGATCAATTAAAGGAGTACATTTCTTTTCGTATGCTACCTACTCACGCAGATTCACCCTACACCTCAATCATTTTGGAGGCTGCGCTGAATAAGCGCCGGGTGAACATGCATTACCGCTCCGCTTCCGGGGCAAAGTGGACTCAGGTATATCCGATTGGACTGTATTTTGATCACGGATATTGGTACATGCCAGCGTATAGCAGAGACCGCATCATTTTGTATCGTTCAGATCGGGTGATCACAATAACGATGCTGGACGACACCTTGGACACCCTTCCTACACTTCAAGAATGGTTGGCTTCGGAGGATTCCCGTATAGGAATTCCGTCCAAAATAAAATTTACCGCATTGGGTGTCAGGCTGGCCGGATCAGATGCCCTCTTCCAAAATGTTTCCCATCAGGAAGGGCAGGCTCAGGAATGGCAGGGATATATTCCGGTCGAAGAGTTTAGATATGTATCCCGACTTTTGCTAAAATACGGGCCAGAGGCCGAGGTCGTATTTCCCAAAGAACTGCGTGTACAGGTCAAGCAACTGTTGCAAGACAGCCTGAACCCTTATCTGAAGGATGCAAAAGCGGATGATGAAGAAAAAGACAATTAATCCTGTAAATTGATTCTCTTATTTATAGTTAACCACATGAATATTTAAGGTTATTGACTTATGACTTTCCATTTATTTTTGTGATAAAGTTTTGAAAAGAGCCCGTTTTCGTATATGATGAAGAGTAATAATTCAAAAGGCTGGACGGGAGACAGATATGAATCAACCGCTTTATGGGATATGGCTCGGAGATGTGTTTTTTTGCTTTTCTGGTGAGACGTCGGAACCACGTATCGATGCGTGGAGCAGTGTAATTCGCAGGCTGACGCTAAAGGGAGACCTTCGGCCGTTTCGGCAGGCTGCGTTGCGCCTTGCCGAGGTACGAATACCGAACACTGCTCGTGTGGAAACCGCGGGCAGAGGTGGCAAAAGACGTTCCATGCTGGGGCGTACATTGGAGGGCTTGGCGCTGGAACCGCGCGAGACGATGGCACTGCTGACCCGCATGGACGAGAAGGGCTGTGCGGCATCGGGCATTACGCTGGGCGAGGAAATGCAATATTGGCAAAAAGCCGCTTATTTTGCGCTAGAGCTGATGCAGCGGGGCGAAATTACGCCATCGCTTACAGAGGCGCGTCCATCGGGACCGCGTCGTCGCGGTCCGGAAGCGGCTGTCGGGGTGTGGATTCCTCGTCTGTATCAAGAGGAGGACATACGCCGCTTTCATGAGCTGGCTGCTGCAATGCCGGCTGTTTGTATGGCGGCTCCTGCCGTTTTCGCGGGTAAGGAGCCTGAAACACGCGAGGATGCAGCCGGAATCGTGCTGTACTCCTTCTTGTGTGCGGTCATCCATGCGGAAACGACCGCGGTGTTGGCAGCATCAGACCGTGAGCTGGGACGATATCGTGCAGAGTATCGGCGCGGAGGATCGCCGCTGACAGAGCTATGGTGGAACAGTCTGCTGACAGGTTCCCGCCCGGTGGCGATTCAGGGAACGCCCGCGGAGATGGAGGAGCTGGTTCTCCAAGCGTCCTCTCTTAAGGGAAGCGCAATGCCTGTCACGGAGCGGGAAGACAAGGAGCCGATAGAAGGGCAACTGCGGTTGTGCCTTCGTTTGGAGCCTTCGCTGGAAGAGAGTGTGAAGGAATGGCGCATTACCTTTTGGGCAGAAAGCGATGCTGAGCCGGGGTTGCGACTGCCTGCTCTGGCACTGTGGGCGCATCCTGAACGCGATCTGGTTCGCGGCGGAATTGTATATCGTCAAGTGCAGGCGCAACTGCTAATGAGGCTCGGACAGGCTGCTGAAGCGGCACCTATATTGCAAGAAGCGTTGAACCGCCCTTATCCCGAAGGGCTGACACTGGAGCCGGAGATGTTCTTCCGCTTCCTGACGGAAGCCGTTCCCGCATTACAAAAGAACGGTATTACCGTGCAAATGCCTTCACGCTGGAGCCGGGAGGGCCGAAGACGTGCAGGCTTGCGGCTCAAAATGCGTTCGACAGAGCAGGGTGCCAAGCCGGATGGTGTGATTGCCGATACATCGACTGTCGGCATTAACCGCATGATTTCGTTTGATGCCGAGGCTGTGCTGGGTGATACAACTTTGACGATGGAGGAACTGGAAAGCATTGTCGCCGCTAATTTGCCGTATGTACGTCTCGGAGGGGAATGGATCGAGGTCGATCCTAAGGAAATTCGTCAGGTGCTGCGCTTTATCAAGCGCGGTGAGAACGGTGAGATGAGCTTGTCCGAATGGATGCATCTGGCCGCAGAAAATGAAAGTGCAGGCGAGGCCTCATGGAAAGGCTTGTCCATCTTTGGCGCGGAATCCGCCGGATTGCTTGCGTCTTTGGCTGAGGGCGGCGTACTTCGTTCGGTAGAGCCGCGACCTGTGCCAGAGACGCTGCACGGCGCATTACGGCCCTATCAAGAGCGCGGCTTTCAATGGCTGGCCGCGATGCGTGGATTAGGTTTTGGCGTCTGCCTTGCGGACGATATGGGGCTTGGTAAAACGATTCAGGTCATCACCTGCCTACTCGACGGTGGCATCGGCGCAGATGATCAACGTCCGGCGTTGATCATCTGTCCAACGTCCTTGCTCGGCAACTGGCAGCGCGAGTTGAAACGCTTTTCACCGGATTTGTCACTGTATATTCACCATGGAAACCAGCGACTCCACGGCGAGCTGTTTCAGGAAAGTGTACGTGAGTATGATATCGTCCTCACTACCTATCATTTGGCGGGACGGGACGGTAGCGATTTATCTGCGGTATACTGGTCCTCCATCGTGTTGGATGAAGCGCAATATATAAAAAATGCACGAACAAAGCAAGCACAAAGCGTCATGAAGCTGTCTGCTCCACATCGGATTGCCATGACGGGTACCCCGGTAGAGAATCGGCTGAGCGAGCTGTGGTCTATTTTTCAATTCCTGAACCCAGGTTACCTCGGTACGGCGTCTTCATTCCGCCAACGGTACAGTCTGGCGGGAGAGGAGCGGGGGTCTGCGTTGCGTGAGCTTCATCGCCTCGTCTCCCCGTTCATGCTGCGTCGACTCAAAAGCGACCCAGATATACGCAAGGATTTGCCGGAGAAGCTGGAGTTGAAATCCTACTGTGTACTGACACCAGAGCAGGCCGGATTGTATCGGGGCGTAGTGGATCAATTATTGGGAACACTGGATGGGCAGATCGGTATAGCTCGCAAAGGGCTTGTTCTGTCTTCACTGACCAAGTTGAAGCAGATTTGTGACCATCCGGGTCTGATCATTCCGGGTCGGGCTGATAGTGGTAAAACGCAAAACTCGGGCAAAATGGAGCGACTGCTGGAATTGGTAGAGACGATTCGCGAGAACGGAGAATCGGCGCTGATATTCACCCAATATGTGTCGATGGGAGAATTGCTGGTCTCCCGTTTGGCCAAAATCTTCGGGGAAGAGCCGTATTTTCTACATGGAGGACTGGCGAAAACCAGACGGGATGAAATGGTTCACAACTTCCAGCAGGGAGAAGGGCCGAATATATTCGTACTTTCCCTGCGTGCAGGTGGTGTGGGCCTGAACCTGACACGTGCCAGCCATGTCATTCACTATGACCGCTGGTGGAATCCTGCAGTGGAAAATCAGGCGACAGACCGCGTATTCCGTATTGGTCAAAGCCGCAATGTACAAGTGCACAAGCTGATTTGTCAAGGTACACTGGAGGAGCGAATCGACGAGCTGATCGAGAGCAAAAAGGCACTTTCCGAGCAGGTTGTCGGCTCCGGTGAACATTGGCTCACCGAAATGTCTGATGATGAATTGCGCGGTCTGATAGCGTTGCAAAATGATGTATGGATTGAGTGAGCAGAGAAAGGATGAAGGCGATGACGAGGCCGCGAGTGAAGCTGAAAGTAACTGACGGTCAATGGATAGCGGAATTAGACAGAAATGGCTTGGAAGGCGAATCAACGGGTGTACCTTCCGCACATGCTGTCCAATGGATGGGTCCAGCGCCTGTACTAAACCCCGAACAGCGAAAGGCATGGCTGGAGCAGCTAAAAGCAGATCCTTTGGACATCTACCGCTTTTTGCAAGGGGAAACCTGTCTATCGCTGGATGAGATCGTTCAGCTAGCAGCTGAGACAGCCACTTCCAGCATGGAGGATGGCGTGGGTGTAGTCGACGATGTGAAGAAGGCTCTTCAGACCGGGATGGAAAGCGAGCCGCAGACCTGTCTGGAATTGATCGGAATGACGCGGGAAGAGCTGCTGGAGTACGTATTCAGTGCTTGGGCCGGAGAGTTATCTCATGTGCAGGGGACATCCCCCGCGCTTGAGTCTACCTCGCGGCCGGAAGGCGGACGCAGTGGATCGGCTGCGATTAGCGAATGGATTGCCGAGTCAGCGGCAGAAGGAGCATTACATCGTCCCGGTGCAGGTTTTCATGCGATTGAGATTCATCTGCCGCAGAAGCTTGTTCCTAAGAAGGAAGCGGATATTACGGCTTTGCTGCCGGGTTTACCCCGTGCGGAAGAGGCATTGAAACTCATACGTGAACGGGTAGCCGAGCGGGCCCGAGCTGCAATTCCGCAAAAACGTCATACTCCGTAACAATTCGGGTATATACTTCCTTTTTCGAGTCTATTCGCCTTCATCGAACGGGATAACGGCTTCGAAGAGTGTCCAAAGTTCAGTTACAATGGGGGAACGGAAAAGTCACTGCAAGTCATGTATCAATTGCAATATTGGAGGAGATACCAGCATGAAACGACATATACAACAGACGCGCACATCTCAGCGATGGACCAAAGCGCTCATTCCAGGGCTGATCCTGCCAGGGCTATTACTGGCAGCCTGCCAGCAGGGAGGATCAGGTGGACAGGAAAGCGAGCCGTTAAAGTCATCTACAGCGGTACAGGAGAATGTGCAGCCTTCCACCCAGCCGGATGCGGGCAATGGCAGCACTAGTGCTGGACAAGCCTCTGCGGGTACAGAAAGTGGACAAGCCGACCCAGTGATGGCGTTGCGGAGCCAGAGTGCGCTGCAAGCCACGGTTAAGGAAGAGGATGGAACCGCGATTGTCACCAATGCGACTTCGGATACAGTCGTTGTGAACAAAAAGCGCAGCTTGCCTGTGGGCTATGTCCCAGACGACCTGGTGGAGCCGCAGGTGCAATTTTCCTTCGAGGGACCGCACGAAAAGCGGCATTTGCGTAAAGATGCGGCAGAGGCACTGGAGAAGCTGTTCGACGGTGCGAAAAAGGACGGCATTGAGCTGCGTGCGGTATCGGGATACCGTTCCTATAAGCGTCAGGTGTCTATTTTCGACAACAATGTAAAGACAAAGGGACAGGAATATGCCTCTAAAGTCAGCGCTGTACCGGGTACGAGTGAACATCAGACGGGATTGTCCATTGATGTATCCAGCCCAAGCGTAGGTAATGCGCTGGAGCAATCCTTCGGAGCTTCCAAGGAAGGCGAATGGTTGGAACAACATGCACCGGAATACGGATTTATTATTCGTTATATGAAGGGTAAGGAAGATGTGACCGGCTACGTGTATGAGCCTTGGCATATCCGTTATGTGGGAATAGACATTGCGGAGGATGTAGCCAAGCAGGGGATGACGCTGGAGGAATATTTCGACGAGAACAATATCAAGCTGTAGCAGCTAAAATCAAGCCGTAATCCTAGGGATTGCGGCTTTTTGTCGTGTTTTTCTTCCAAATTGAACCTTTTCAAGGTAGAATCTCGTATAGTGATCAACGACAGAAGCGCTTTGATTTGTTGCAAACCTCATGACAGAAGCGTACAGGAAGGGAAGGGAATCATCATTTATTATTCATTAACGTATCGCGAATGGTCGGAAGACACTCAAAAGGAACTGCGCAGCCTGACACGGGAATCCGTATCGGGAGATGAGCTGTTTCTACGCAAGCTTGTAGACGCTACGCGTCTCCATGACAAACTATGGTCGCATATCTCGAATGAAAGTGAGGAACATACGGATCATTCCGTCTATGTGACTGAATTTACAGGGGAACGTGCAAAGCCTTACGGTGCGTCTATCACAGACCTCGTGCTTGCCAGTGAGGGAGGTTACACTTCCACATACAGTGCAATGTACTGGATATGGCATGAACCTGCATTCCGTAGTATGGATCAGCGGGAAGGTTCGGTATTTACTTTGGAGTTGGCCCAACGGCTATTAGATCACTATATAGTACTGGGTGGCAAAACATATGAATTTATATATTCGGTACTGGACCCTCAGCTGAAAAAGGTACATCTGTTTGTGAAGGAGGTCGATCTGTGATGGAGCATTCTTGGGAAAAAATGAAATCCAAGCCCGGCTCTCGTACACGGATGGCGGCCTTTGCCCTGATGTTGGCTGTCCCGGCCGCTCTGACGGGTTGCGGTGACGACGAGTATTATGACTGCGATGAGCTTCCTATATCGGAACAAACGGCGTGTCGGGATTCAGGCAGCAGTGGGTATTACTATGGCGGATCGACTTATTATAGTGGAGGCTCCTCATACCATAGCAGTCGTTCTTCTTCCAGCTCATACCGCAAAAGCTCATCCTCATCTTCCAGCTCACACAGCGGTTTTGGCAGCAGCGGCTCACGCAGCGGCTTTTTCTCTGGGGGTTAAGATGAGCATGCGCACGATTCGGCAATTGCCTTATGAACATGATGAGCTTTTTAAGGGTGAAATCAGCCGTATCATCCCGTATCACCGCATGTATGGCAAGTCCTATTGCGTGCCGGCCTTAACGGTATATCGGGAAAGCGAGCTGGCAGAGCTTCAGGTTGCTTCTGAGGCGGTACATCGTATTTATCGCAAGGTTCAGCAATTCGTTCAGCGCTATATGCCGGATGAATACCTGGTGGAACGGTTGGGGATTCATCCGGGCTTGCTGCGTGCTGCACGTATGGAGGCCGAGCCGGATGGGATAACCCGCCAGGACTGGATTGTGGGGGAAGCGGGTATCAAGTGCATTGAGAATAACACCGATACCCCAACCGGAATTCCCGAGGTGGCTTATCTCGAAGGAAAGCTGCTAGAGGTGCTGAGTAAGGGAGGAATGTCGGAGGATGACAATGCACTACATGGACCCTCAACTGGAATGGACGAGGCGATTCAGTCTGCCTTGACGGAGCTCATTCATTTTTATAGCCGCAAGGGATTAGGGACAAAGGTGTATTTCACTTGCTATGACTGGCACATCGAGGATCAGACGAACACCAAATATATTATGCGTTTATGTGAACAAGCCGGATTCGAAGTCGTTTATGCTCCTTTGGAAGAACTGGAGATTATCCCGAATGAAGGATTGTATCACCGGGGAGAGCAAATCCGCATTCTCTATCGCCTGTATCCGCTGGAGTATCTAATTGATGACCGGGAGGAGAATACGGGGCTTGAGGTGGGGCAGGCGCTAATGGATATGGTGGCAGACGGGAAAATAGGATTAATCAACCCACCGCAGCATATCATTACCCAGAGCAAAGGGTTCACCGCAACCGTTTGGTCACTGTATGAGCGCAATGAGCAGACACCAGAGTTCTGTGGTTTTCGTTTGTTTGACGATCGCGAGCTGGAGGTGATACGAACCTACCTGCTGCCTACGTATTTTGAACCCTCGGTGTTTATGCAAAATAAAGAGCCCTATGTGGCCAAAGGTATATGGGGTCGGGAGGGTAAAGGGACGCACTTGATTGAACATACCGAAGACGAGGAGAGACTAGAAGGTGTCTTGGGAAAGGTTCAAAATGCGAAGACCGACCATCCTGATCTGCTTCACCAAGCTGATGCCCCACGAACGCCTGAGCAGGAGGAAGCCGCACATGTTGCCGCTTATTATGAAGGACAGCCTAAGATTTATCAGCGGCTGTGGCCGATGCAGACCGCAGAGGTACAGACCGAGGAAGGGCTATTTCACGGCTATGTGTTAACAGGCATATTTGTAATTGGGGGGCGTTTTGCGGGTGTCCTGCCGCGAATCGGTGAAAAGGTAACAGGTGATATGGCCTACTATTGCGCCGCCGCCGTTGCCACCGTACATCCTAATCCGCCGGTTGTATAAGCTAAATTGAAAAATATACAATATTCGAACATATCTGTTTCATTTTCACAAGTGAGGATTTTGCAAAATCCTGAAGTATCATAAGGAGGAAAAAAATTGGACTCTCATATCAGTTTGGGCAACGCACTGGGCAATGTAGGTATCGGCCTGCTTATCCTGTTTGCCATCTTAATCGTAGGTTATTTTGTGTTCAGCTTACTGACACGTTATAACGATAATCAAGAAATCGCACACGGCAATGAGGCGGCAGGCATCTATATGGGGGCAAAGCTGCTAGGTCTGTGTATCATCGTGGGGATGGTGTCGTACAGCAGTCATTCATGGCTCGATATGCTGGCCTGGTCGGCTGTGGGCATTGTAGTGCTGTGTCTCGTCTATGTGATTTTTGATCTGGTGACGCCGCGTACCAAGGTGTGCGAGGAAATTGCCAAGGGCAATGTGGCTCTGGCACAGCTGCTGCGTTCAATCATCGTCGGGGTTTCTTTTGTGGTAGGTACATTTTTGATGTAGTCGATATAGAGAAGGAATACCAAGGATCTGCAACACCGGACAACGGAGCTGCAGATCCTTTTTTTATGAGACATTGTATTCACTACCGGCATCGGACTGTTGAATTAAGGGTTGCAACGATCACTTCCTGTGGGGACTATTCTACAAAGCAACGGGTGATACTGCATAGCAAAAGGAATTTGCTACAGAGTTCAAACCAAATTGAAGAGAAGGGAGTTCTGAACATATGAGTACCACCACCTTCCCAACCAAACAAATTCGGATGGGTATCATTGGCCTGGGTCTTATCGCTGAATATCACATGAGATCACTGCACACCATCTCGGGGGTATCTATTGTGGCCGTTAGTGATGTGAATCCCCATCGCCTTCAAGCCATCGGAGAACAATTGCAACTGCCTACTTCCAAGCGGTACGCCCATTATGAAGCATTAATCCGTGACCCAGAGGTAGATGCGATTCTGTCGCTGACACCCAATGATGTGCATTTTGACATTATTCGTATTGCGCTGGAAAAACACAAAGCTGTACTGGCAGAAAAACCATTGACTCTCACATGGGAGGAAGCGGATCGGTTGAAAAAGCTATATACAGCGAATCCGGTGCCTTTGCTGGTTCACTATAAGCATCGCTACGGCGCGGCTTTCCAATATACCAAGCAACTGCTGGATGAGCAAAAGCTGGGTAAAATCTATAACATTCAATTCCGTTATCTAATGGATGCATTTGCGCCGTATCGTCAGCATCCGTATACTTGGCGTCACAATTTAGCCAAGGCTGGTTCTGGAGTAGTGGGGGATACAGCCTCACATATCATTGATCTGGCCCGTTTTTTGGTGGGTGAATTTAAAAGTGTCGCAGCGCTGCTACATACCATTACACCCGAGCGGCTCGATCCGATCACGGGCCTGCCTGTAAAAGTGGATGTGGAAGATCTCGCTGCCTTTCATGGCATCATAGGCGACAATACCGTGGGAACCTTTATCACACATAAAAATGCCATCGGCATACGGCACGATATCGAAGTCGATATCTATGGAGAACTGGGTACGCTGCACGCCAGCCTCAGTAATCCGGAAAGTATCCGCATTGTGCTGCGTGACCTAGAACACCCGGATGCCGAATACGAGACTTGGACTGTCCCTGCAATCTATAATCATACGGCCTATGAAGATTTTGTTGAGCTGGCAAGGGGAGAGTCTGTGGATCGTGCCCCCTTATTCGAGGACGGCTACAAAAACCAGTGGGTACTTGAGAAAATACTGCAATCATGGAAAGAGAATGGACGTTTAGTAGAAGTGTAGGGACCCGCAAGAGGGTTCCTTGGAAAGAGCAGCCATCTTGCGGTTTAGCAATTCAATTACCTGTAAAGACATCTTTTTCATCATTTTCGCATCGCAACGCTTATAGGGCCTTCGCCTTCACACTCCTTTACCATCAATTTTGTTCCGCATGCATAGTAATGTTTCATGTGAGCTCCACCCTTGTATCCCATTTTTAAAATTGTAAATGTTACTCTTTATCCCTTTTCTTGCTGCGTTCTTACCCGTCTAGCCCCGATCAGCCGCCAGCCTGTTAACAATGCCGCCACAAGACAGATGGACGCAGACGTCATAAAGACTACATGCATGCCTGCCAGAAAAATTTCTGGATGACCCGGGACCAAGCCGGTGACCCGATAACCAGCCTCTTTACTCATAATATAAAAGAGGATTGATGTGGCCAAGGTGATCCCCACAACCATACCGACGTTGCGAACCAGCGAATTGACGCTACCGGCTGAGCCGAGCTGTGTGCGGGGTACCGTGGACATAATCAGCGAGTTGTTCGGCGATTGGAATAAACCACTGCCAATGCCCAGCATGGCAATCCACAGACCCACGAGCGGGATGGAGCTGCCTGCATGCAGTTGGGCCAATCCAATCTGGGCAATGACCATAACGACCAGCCCGGCGAATGTGAGCAGTTCAGACCCGATTTTATCGGAAAGCGCACCGCTGAGTGGGGCCACAATAACCATAGAGATGGGGAACAACATCAGCAGGAACCCGGCATGAAAAGGCGACAAGTTCAGCATATTCTGCGCATAAAAAGGTGAAATGATGTTAAAGCAAAAGTTAGCGACGAACACCAGAAAAGCACACAAAATACTGAGCGAAAATAACGGATTTTTGAATAGCGCGAGCTGTAGCAGTGGCTGTGGACGACGAAGTTCCAATCGAATAAACATGGCAAAAGCAACTACAGCCATCACCAGCGAAGCAACGATACGTTTGTCGCCATACCCGACCTGTTGTCCCAGCAACAATCCGACGAACAAAGTGAGAATAAAAATAGCAAATACCAAGCTACCGGGAACGTCAATTTTATCTTTCACCTTGATCAAATCCTTCGGCAGAAGCTTCCAGCCAAGAAAGACAGCGACCAATCCTATCGGTACATTGACCCAGAAAATGTACTGCCAGCCGAGCGAGGAGACAATAATACCGCCCAAGCTTGGCCCGGCGATACTACCTAGAGAAACGAAGGTTCCAATGAGGCCAAGTGCTTTGCCCCGTTCATTGGAGGGGAAGACATCTGTCACAATCCCCTGGCTGTTTGCCATGGTCATGGACGCCCCAATCGCCTGAATAATGCGGGAAATCAGCAGCATAGAGAGCGAAGAGCTAAGACCGCACAATAGGGAGCCAAGAATGAATACGATTGTGCCGATTTTAAATATTTTGATTTTACCGACGATATCTCCAAGCTTGCCAAAAAATAAAATAGCGGTACATATCGCCATTAAATAGGCGGTTGTCACCCATTCAATCTGTGCTACGGGTAAATGTAATGTGCGAGACAACACAGGAAGAGCGATATTGACGATGCTTCCATCCAATGTGGACATAAATGTAAACAGATTCAAAACAATTAAAATCAGCCAACGTTTCTTCTGGACTTCGATATTCTCTTGATAGGTTGTAGCCGTTGTAGCAGTTGAACTCATCATTACACCTCGTTATCGTTGACAATTTTCATTTAGTTGCATGCGCAACTAAATGAACGGTTCTAGTGTACAGCAAATTAGTTGCGTGTGCAACAATATTATTGTAAACTTTGCTTTGGTCCCAACTGGGGATGTGTCATTTTTAAGCCAATGAGGTGTATTTGATGAGAAAAAAACAACCGATTGGAAAGCTAATTTCCCACCTGTACCGTCGTAATCAAAAAATATTGTCCAAAAAACTGACTCCTTACGGAATCGGCAGTGGAGGACAACACAGCTTTTTAAAGCTCATTTTGCAGCGGCCGGGCATTACACAAGAGCAGTTGACGAATGAACTTAAATTTGACAAGGCAACCACGGCGCGCTCTGTGAAACAATTGGAGGAATCAGGCTATATTGAACGGAAAACAGACCCAAATGACCGCCGTTCCCATCTTTTGTCTCCTACAGCCAAGGCGCTAGAATTTTCCCCTGTCCTACAAGGAATATTGGACGAGTCCAATGTCAGCCTTGTCCACAATCTATCCGAAGAGGAAGAGGACCTTCTGATCGACCTGCTGCAAAAAATTAGTATAGACCCTGACGAATAAACAAATCAGGAACTAGCCAGAGGATCGTGGCAGGTAAAAGAAAAAGCAGCCCTCACAGAGGATACTCTGTGAGGGCTGCTTGATGCCACGTCATTCAGTCCAAGCCAATTCCTTTGAACGCATTCATGACTAATTGTCGTACATAGGAGTCGTCTAATGGATAACCGGTTACCAACAATCGATAAAAAACGGGCCCATAAATGAGATCGATACATAATTCAATATCGAGATCTTCCTTCAATTCTCCGCGCTCCATTCCGCGCTCAATAAGAAGCCTGGCCTCAAGTCGCCGAGGGTGGAAATATCGGGTCCGGTATGCCTCTGACAATCCTGAATCAAGTTGCCCTTCGCCTATTAACTCCGTAATGATTTTACCCTCTCGACTTATTAAGAACCGCACTAAATTTGTGGCATGAATGAGAATATCATCTAATACAGAGCCCGTGTCGGGCACGGGCAATCTTGCTATGGTGGCTGACAGGAAACCATCCATCACTACGGCAGCTTTGTTAGGCCACCATTTATAAATGGTGGCTTTGCTAACTTTCGCTCGTTCAGCAATTTTTTCTACCGTAACCGCCCCAAAGCCTTGCTCCAACAGTAAATCATAGGAAGCGTTAAGGATAGATTTATGCGTCTCGACATTACGTGGACGTCCTCTTTTGCTCTGCACTGGAATGCTCACCTTCTTAATAGATATAAGTAACCACAAAAAATAAACTATACGTTCAGTATATCAAATACCATATAAAAATAAAAAGTTGATTTTGCCTATTTACAAAACGAAACGTTCAGTATATTATTTAACTATCGAATTAATGAACTATACGTTTAGTATTTAAATTAATGAGGAGGATTATCATGCAAAGAGAACAACAAGCCTTAGAAAGTAACCGTATCTCAAATTGGATGATGTTTTTGTTAGCAGCCGCATGCGGCCTTATTGTTGCCAACCTGTACTATGCTCAAACCCTTGTAGGACCTATTCATATTGCTATGGGTCTTTCTTCTACAGCCGCGGGCTTCATTGTCACCTTGACTCAAATCGGCTATGTGGTGGGATTGCTATTTATCGTACCGCTCAGCGACATTATCGAAAATCGACGGCTCATGGTCGTATCGCTAATCATTACAGTCTGTGCATTGGTTGTTGCCGCTTTTGCTACCAATGCCCCGTTGTTCCTGACCGCATCCTTGTTCATTGGAATTGGATCTGTGGTAGCCCAAATACTGGTGCCGTACGCCACCTATTTAGCATCCGAAGAGCAACGCGGCCGCGTTGTTGGGAATGTCATGAGCGGACTCTTGCTAGGCATTATGTTCGCACGGCCAGTAGCAAGCTTTATCACCAGCATCTGGGGGTGGCAAGCCGTATTTATTTTGTCAGCCATTGTCTTGACGCTGTTGACGATTCTGCTCTCGCGAGCTCTTCCAGAACGCAAGCCTGTGCCTACGGTATCTTACAGTAAATTGATTTTCTCGTTAGGTACTCTTCTAAAACAAACGCCTGCATTGCGTCGCCGTGCCCTCTATCAAGCCTGCCTATTTGGTGCATTCAGCCTATTTTGGACTGTTGTTCCTCTACGTTTGGCGGATGATTTCGGAATGTCCCAACAAGGGATTGCATTGTTTGCTTTAGTAGGCGTAGGTGGTGCAGTAGCTGCTCCGATTGCCGGGAGATTGGCGGATAAAGGCTGGAGTAAAGTATTAACCGGGTTAGCTATGATCATTGCAGCCTTGTCTTTTTTACTCATCTATCTTTTTCAAAGTCATTCGACGGTTGCACTCGTACTTCTCTTTATTTCAGCGATTACACTGGATATGGCTGTATCGGGAAATCTTGTACTTGGACAGCGTGTGATTTACTCCTTGGGAAGTGAAGCGAGAGGGCGTTTGAATGGATTATTCATGTCTATTTTTTTCATAGGCGGAGCGATTGGATCATCATTAGGTGGTTGGTCGTATGCGTTAGGAGGTTGGAATTTCAGTGCTCTGATTGGAGTCGTCCTGCCTGTGCTGGCTTTGCTGTACTTTTTCACTGAGAAAGAAACGAGTGGAGATGTGCGAAAGAAACAAACCACCTGATAGAGGTCAGCTTTAAGTTATGCCGTACGCAAAAACATAATGATTAAAATGGCTGTTCCCAAGAGAAAGCAAAGGGGCGAATAGAGCACACTGTCCCATTTTGCAAAAACGGTTCCTTTCTTTCTCTTGCAGAACCCTACCCATTTGAAATCTCCTATAGAACGTAAAATAAATACGCACGACAACAAGCCTGCACCGTAGGAATGAAAGGACCTGAAAAACAGGAATTGTGTAACTCCACCTAGTTCTAGGACGAACCAAGCGGCTAAAGCTAGTAAAATGGCAACGGTCGATGTCCCTATTTTGGAGGGTTTAAAGAGTAAATCCGTTCCCGTGCTTGGGATCGCTGCCTTAGCGCCTTTTTGTCCGCCGAATACCCAATATAAATGCATGCCGCTCAGTACCCATAGAATTCCGCCAACTGCCCATGTAAGTAATTCCAACATCCCACATCCTCCTTAATTGGGTTCATTCGAAATCCACTCTGTCCAAATCATGTGAATATGCTGTTGAATGGCTTCGTCACTTAATGTCTCTTGCTTGTGACGCTCATACCAGCCTAAGTAGTAATGGTACAACATCCATGATCTCTGAAAGGCTTTCTCTGCCTGCATTCCCTTCTGTATTAAAAGCTCTTTCATAAACTCCATTCTCATCTGTTCAACTTCATCGAGCAAGGAACGGTAACTATCATCCTTCAATGACAGTTTTCGCAGATAAAACAGAAAATCTCCTCGTTTCGTCTTCCCGAACATCTGGGTTAACAACTCTTTGATCCGCTCATCTGCAGCAGCATGGATGATGGACGCTGCAATCACCTGTTGTGTCGTCTGTTCCTTCCATGTCTCCACAATCTGTCTAATGTAGCTGCTGCGATTGTTAAAATACCAATAAAAACTGCTCTTACTGCACCCCAAAGAAACGGCCATTTTTTCAACTACGAGTTGATCAATTCCACCCTGTTCAAAACGTTCGATTCCTTTCCGAATCCATTGTTCTTCTGTGACAATAATTCTAGGCATCTCTCCTTCTCCCTTTCTGTACGGTGTCGTCTAGATAAGTGTATATTATAGTGTTTTCAGAGCTGTGTAAATATGGATACATAAACGCCCACTTGAAATACCCGCGAATTTGCTCTATAATGCTGTAGCATATAGTGATATTCAAGGCATTGACCAAAGACATGATTTCCTTGAAGGGCCGTTCAGAGAGAAAAGACGAGGCTGAGAGCTTTTCCGGCAACCGCATGTGAAGTTACCCCTTTGTAGCCGTGACGTTGAACATGTAGCTGTGCAATCTGACAGTAACATCAGTAAGCGCCCACCGCTTTATCCCCGTTAACGGATACCAATGGAGGGTCACGTATGTCGTGTATAAGCATGTTCCGATGAACATAAATGTACGCATAGGAGCGGGCCGAACTAGGGTGGAACCACGAGCTGAACGCACTCGTCCCTTGAGGGAGAGAAGCGTTTTTTTGCGTTCAATTTTTGATATAGCACACAATTTGAATGGAGGCTTTAATCGTGAGTATTCAAGTGAAATTGCCGGATGGAGCCGTACGCGAGTACGAGCAGGGCGTAACGATCGCCGATGTGGCGGGTTCGATCAGCTCCGGGCTGAAAAAGAACGCCGTAGCAGGTAAAGTGAATGGGAAGGCTGTAGACCTGAACACCGTTTTGGACCAGAACGTTGACCTTGAAATCATTACGCTGGACGGTGCAGACGGTCTGGAAATTTATCGCCACAGTACAGCGCATTTGCTGGCACAGGCGCTCAAACGCATTTACGGTGAGAAAAATGTGAAGCTGGGTATCGGTCCGGTCATCGACAGCGGCTTCTACTATGACATTGATATCGAAAACCCCTTGTCCGTTGACGACTTGGCCAAGATTGAGAAGGAAATGACGAAGATCGCACAGGAAAATCTGCCGATTACACGTCGTGTGGTCAGCCGTGAGGAAGCCACTCGTATTTTTGGAGAGTTGGAAGACCCACTGAAGCTGGAACTGATTCGTGATTTGCCGGAAGAAGCGGAAATTACGATCTATGACCAAGGCGAATTTTTTGACCTGTGTCGTGGCCCGCATTTGCCATCTACTGGCCGCATCAAAGCTTTTAAACTGTTGAGTGTAGCGGGTGCATACTGGAGAGGCGATTCCAACAACAAGATGCTGCAACGTATCTACGGAACAGCATTCCCGAAAAAAGCACAACTGGATGAGCACCTGCATTTGCTGGAGGAAGCAAAAAAACGTGACCATCGCAAGTTGGGTAAAGAGTTGGAACTGTTCATGTTCTCCGAAGAAGCACCGGGTATGCCGTTCTACCTGCCTAAAGGTATGGTTGTCCGCACTGCATTGGAAGATTACTCCCGTGACATTCAACGTCTGCATGGCTATGAGGAAGTACGTACACCGCTGATGATGAACAACCGGCTGTGGGAACAATCGGGACACTATGAGCATTACAAGGAAAACATGTACTTCTCCGAAGTGGATGAAACTACATTTGCTCTGAAACCGATGAACTGCCCAGGGCATATGCTTGTGTTTAAAAATGAGCTTCATTCTTATCGCGATCTGCCAATTCGTATAGCCGAATTTGGACAAGTGCATCGCCATGAGCTGTCCGGTGCGTTGAACGGTATGATGCGTGTTCGTACATTCTGTCAGGATGATGCGCATATTTTTGTCACACCAGGTCAGATTGAACAAGAGATTTCAGACGTAATTAAGCTGATTAACGAAATGTATAGTGTGTTTGGCTTTGACTTCACAGTGGAATTGTCCACACGTCCAGATGACTTTATGGGCGAGCCAGCACTGTGGGATCAAGCGGAACAAGCTCTGCAAAACGTGCTGGATCACCTGGGCATAAACTACCGTATTAATGCGGGAGATGGAGCATTTTACGGTCCAAAAATTGACTTCCACATTCTCGATGCGCTCAAACGCAGCTGGCAGTGCGGAACGATCCAATTGGACTTCCAAATGCCTGAAAAATTCGACCTCACTTATGTGGGCGAGGACAACCAAAAGCACCGTCCAGTCGTTATTCACCGTGCCATCTACGGTTCAATTGACCGCTTCATGGGCATCCTGACTGAGCATTTTACAGGTGCATTCCCATTATGGTTGGCTCCTGTTCATGCGAAGCTGTTGCCAGTATCCGAGAACTATATCGAGACTGCTAATGAGATACAGGATGCGTTGCTGAAAGCGGGTCTGCGCGTCGAAGTGGATACTCGCAATGAGAAGCTTGGTTATAAAATCCGCGAGGCGCAACTAGAGAAGGTTCCATATATGTTCGTTATCGGGGAAAATGAAAAAACAACCGGTACTGTAGCGGTTCGTAAACGCGGCGAAGGCGATCTGGGATCACTCAGCATTGCGGACATCGTTGAGAAAATCAGCACAGAAATCCGTGAGAAACAGTAATATTTGATCGAAAAAATGTGTAAAAGAGCCATCAAAACCATGATGAACGTGGTTTTGATGGCTCTTTTTTTGTACATTACAGAATTCAGCGTAAGACTGAACCAACGTTTTTGCAGCCTCGACGGAATTCTTAAGTTATCTTACACACAAAAACTTAGCAGGTTTGTGGCCGTGAAGTGGCGTGATCTGCGGGGAGGGAGAGTGTCTTCATGGACGACTCTTCGGATGGTTTCTCCGGGGTTTCTTCCGCATCCTGTTCCTCGCTAAGCGATAAAATTTCGCCGCGCAACTTCAGCATTTTCTGATCCAGCTCGTAGGTTGCACGTGCGGCTTCGGTCAATCCATTAACGACATGTTCAGGCACTTTCTTATCGAACTTATAATACAAAATATGCTCCATACTGGCCCAGAAATCCATAGCCAATGTACGCAATTGAATTTCAACCTTGATCCAACGTGTGCCCTCAAACAGGATCAGTGGAATTTCCACAATGACATGCAGGCTCTGATAGCCGTTGGGCTTAGGATGGGCTATATAGTCCTTGACCTCCAGAATACGAATGTCTTCCCGAGTGTGTAGATGATCCATCAGACGATAAATATCTTTCACAAAGGCGCATACCACACGCATCCCCGCGATATCATGAATTTCACGCAATATATTGTCCAAGGTCACTTCATGCCCTTTGCGCCGAACCTTTTCCACGATGCTGTGGGGCTCTTTGATTCGGGTTTTAATATGTTCAATCGGGCTAAAACCGTCTAACAGCTTCCATTCCGTCTGGATCAGCTTAATTTTATTCTTTAATTCCTCCAGAGCCAGCTGATAAAGGACGGGAATCTTTCTCCACTCCTCTAGTTGCTTGGCGTCAACACTGTTTTGATCCAGCTGTAGCTGAAATTCCTGCAAGGGTAATGGGACAGCATTCAGGTGCTTCCAATCCGGTTCATTCACAGAGCATTCTCCTAAATGAGGCTTATGATGTCCTCGATCTTTTTCGTAAAAATGCATTATCGTATACATTGTACACTATGTCAAAACCTACAGGCAAAGGAGAGACAATCAAAGAAAAAAAGAAATACGACAAGAATTATAGTGGTAAAACCGAGTAATCCGATGTATAATTACAAAAATGCTGATTTGGGGCATTTAATTCTTTTAAAAAAATCACAAATGTAGAGTATCCATCATTAGATTAAAAATATAAATTACAGAAAAGAGGAAAAGAAAAATGGCAAAAGTAGAAAGTTTTCAATTAGATCACACGATTGTAAAGGCTCCTTATGTAAGAGCAGCGGGAGTAGAGCATGACGAAAAAGGAAGCACAGTACAAAAGTATGACTTGAGATTTTTGCAACCCAATGAAGATGCACTTCCGACAGCAGCTGTACATACGCTGGAGCACTTATTAGCCACGTATCTGAGAGATGAAATCAAAGGAATTATTGATATCTCTCCTATGGGATGCAGAACGGGGTTCTACTTGATTTTATGGAATGAACATGAGCCTGAGGAAATTGCACTCGCTTTGGAAAAAACCTTGAAAAGAATTCTGGAAACGACAGAGGTCCCGGCTGTTACTGCTTTGGAATGTGGAAACTACAAGGACCACTCCCTTTTCTCTGCGCAGGAATATGTGAAAATTGTATTGGAAGCAGGCATTAGCCGCGATCCTTTCGAAAGAGTATTGTAAAATCTATGATTTCGATTGACCTATCTCATCAGACAGCGGTAGTGACAGGCGGTAAGTCAGGCATAGGCAAGGGAATTGTAGAGCTTTTCATTCAAAGCGGAGCTAAAGTGATTTCTGCTGATATCTCTTATGAAGAGCCGTATAGAGTGGTCAATCCACAGTTGGTTGAAACTCAATTGGACATATCCAAACCGGATGATATCGAAAGATGGTGCGATTTACTAATCAGCGAAGCGGGAGTTCCTGATATATTGGTGAACTGCGCGGGTACTTCTACGATGGATTATGTCATTGATAGTGAGTTGGCTGATTGGGAGAAAGTATTTTCGATCAATTCAACCGGATTATATGTAACGTCCAAACGTTTTGCCAAAGAAATGGTGGCTGCTCGTAAAGCAGGACGAATTATTCAAATGGCTTCGCAGGCTGGAAAAAATGGATATCGGGCGATGGGCGGATATTGTGCTTCCAAACATGCGGTTCTCGGCTTGACCAAGGTGATGGCCATTGAGCTTGCCCGGCAAAATATTTTGGTAAATGCGGTCTGCCCTGGCATTGTAGAAACGCCGATGAAGCATCGTGAACGGATTGAAGGAGGCGTCATTCGCGGAATGACCGCTCAAGAAATATACGAAGAAGATTGTTCACAGGTCCCTTTGGGGAGAACGGCCGAGGTGGAGGATGTTGCCAATGTAGTGCTGTTTCTGGCAAGTCCGCTCTCTGCATACATGACAGGACAAGCGATTAATGTTACAGGTGGAATGACGATGCACTAGCATACTAGCATGATCTGGGGGAAAACAACATGAGAAAATCGTTCGTTTTACTATTAGGGATTAGTTTATTATTAATTGCCGCAGGATGTGGTACTAAAAGTTCGGACAGCAATGGCTCCGGCGCCGCTTCCGGTTCGGAAACGCAAAAAGTAGTCATCGGATCCATGGGCTCTGACGCCCAGATATGGAAGCATATTGCCCAGTCCCAGGCCGCCAAGGATGCCAAGCTGGACATTGAAGTGAAAGAAATTAACGGTGGAATCGAAACGAACAATGCAACCAAAGAAGGCGAAGTAGACGTGAATGCATTCCAATCATGGGCGTACCTGGTTAGCTATAACAAAGAGAGCAAAGCCGATTTGAAGGCGATAGCCACAACCTATCTGGAGCCGATGGGGATTTATTCGCAAAAATTCAAAAGCATCGATGAAGTGACTGACGGGGCTCTGGTAGCTTTGGCAGATAACCCGGCCAATACGGCAAGAGGTTTGAAGTTATTGGAAGCCTCCGGTTTGATCAAGCTTAAGGCTGACTTTAATGATGCCTTGGGTACAGTCAATGATATTACTAGCAATCCTAAAAACCTGAAATTTGAACTCATTGATGACAAAACAGGCCCACGAGTGATTCAAGATGTAGGCTTGGTGCTGATTGGGAATACGATTGCTTTAGAAGGGGGCCTGAATGTACTGAAAGATTCCTTGTTCCATGAGGAAATCAGTCAGGCAACCAAAAATAATATTAACGTTCTGGTGACTTCATCTGATAAGGCAAATAACAAAGGGCTGCAAAAGTTAGCGGATCTCTATCATAACGAGGATACTCAAAAATTCATTAAAGATGAATTTGGCGGTACCAAAGTAGAAGTTAAAGAGCCGGTTTCTTATTTGGAAGGACAAACTACAACAAAATAAACTTATGAGGTCAGCCAGTTTTTCGGGTTGACCTCTTTTGTTAGTAGTCGGCTTGAGTTTGAGCATGGGTTTCGATTCGATAGTGTTTGGGGGAGAATCCCTTTATCTTTTTAAAAATTTTCGAGAAGAGTAAAGGATCGTTATAGCCGACTGAACGGGAAATATCACCGATCGAAAGTTCAGCGTTTCCCATCATTTCACATGCTTTGTTGATCCTATAGCGAACCAAATAATCCTGAATGCTTGTGTTCACTTGTTGTTTGAATAACGAACATAAATAGCTCCGATTGAGTCCGATAAAATTTGCAATGTGCTCAATGGTAATCTTCTGAGCATAATTCATTTCGATAAAATCCTTCACTTTTTCCACGTAAATTTCCGCCCGGCTTTCCTTTTGTTCAGGAGGTGTTACCGGACCGAACTCTATAAGCTCCGATAACATTAGGCATAGCAGACCGGTCAGTCTGGTTTCCCGAGCTTTATGGCATCCACTTGATTCGTTCATGAGCTGCAAATACTGATAAATCAAATGGTCTCCTTCAAAGTTGAGGATTGGACGCGTCATCGTTAGGCCTGCTTGCTTGAGGAGTGTTTCTGCCAGTACCCCGTTAAAACCAAACCAGCAATAAGACCAAGGATTCACCACATCGGCTTGATAATAAGTGATGACTTGGGGGCAGATTAGAAACCACTGTCCTTTCCGCAAGCGATAACTGAACCCGCCAACCTCGAAGGTACCCTCTCCGTCCAAAACATAATGGAGCAAATAGTGATCTCTTATCGCAGGTCCAAAAAAGTGACTGGGTATGCATTTCTCTATACCAAACTGAGTTAGATACAATTCAGAGTGCTGTTTACTACGTGGCAAATACTCTATCACGGTAAAATCTCCTTATGTAAATTATCAAGCATTATAACATAAATAGTGAGCACCATGCCATATACTTCATATCTAAAATTAATATATGATTTCTGTAGAACCTGCTGCTATATTGTTGGACCTTATCAAGCTTTACACCATATGAGCTTAGTTGATGCCTGCTACATAAAGATTCTTCTAAGTGCCTTTTTGGTGTGGATCTCCGATGATTATTATCTAAGAGAGGGGTTATTTTCCCAATGGGTATCATTGTTCAAGAGCAAACGGGGCTGTTTCATCTACAGTCGTCGGGCATGAGTTATATTATTCAGGTTGTGGATGGATTTCCTGTGCATGTATACTGGGGAGATAGGCTGAAGCATCGCGAATCAACGGCCGATCTATTGCCTCACACTTCTGCGACGGCTGGATTGGATCGGCTTCCGCAAGAGTATCCGCAGTATGGGAGTGGAGACTTCCGTACCCCGGCGTATCAGGTAGAACTTGAGGATGGAACTCGTATTACGGAGTTGAAGTACGATGGTTACCGTATCATGAAGGGAAAGCCATCATTAAGCGGGCTTCCGGCCGTATATACCGAGAATGAAGACGAAGCGGATACGCTGGAACTGGAATTAAAAGATGCCTTTTCAGGTCTTAAAGTGGTTCTTCTTTACACCGTTTTCGCGGATCGAAACGTAATCGCTCGTTCGGCTCGTTTGAGTAATGCGGGGGAAAAGAATCTTAGGCTCCTTCGTGCACTAAGTGCCAGTGTCGATTTTTCGGGTAAAAGCGATTTGGAATTCATGTATCTTTCGGGAGCATGGGCTCGGGAAGGGAATATTACCCGCAAACCAATTCTTCAAGGTGAAACCCGAATTGATAGTAAAAGGGGCATGAGCAGCCATCAACTCAACCCTTTTACTGCATTGGTCACTCGGGAGACAACGGAAAGCCATGGCGAGGCATTCGGCTTTAGCCTTGTGTATAGCGGGGGCTTTGAGGCGGGAGCAGAAATGGATTCATTTGGCTCCACACGGTTTAACATCGGCGTGAACTCCTTTGACTTTTCGTGGTTACTGAGCCCAGGGGGGAGTTTCCAAACGCCAGAAGCCGTTATGGTTTACTCCGGTCAAGGCCTGGGAGATATGTCGCGGACGTATCATCGCTTGTATCGGACTCGACTTTGCCGAGGGAAATATCGGGACGAAGAAAGACCTATTCTGGTCAACAACTGGGAAGCTACCTATTTTGACTTCAATGCAGATAAGTTGGTATCGATCGCGAAAGAGGGGGCTGAGCTAGGCATCGAACTATTTGTCTTAGATGACGGTTGGTTCGGAAAACGAGATTCCGACAATTCGTCTCTTGGCGATTGGTACGAGGATCGTCGGAAGCTCCCAGACGGACTTGCGGATGTCGCGAAACGTATCAATCAGCTGGGTCTTGAGTTCGGGCTCTGGTTTGAGCCAGAGATGATCTCTCCAGACAGTGAGTTGTACCGGGAGCATCCGGACTGGTGCCTTCACGTTCCGGGACGGAGGCGCAGCGAAGCCAGATGGCAACTAGTGCTGGACTATACTCGCAAGGAAGTGCGCGATTTCATCTACGATTCGCTGGCTGCCATTTTCTCCAGCGTGCCGGTTTCTTACGTGAAATGGGATATGAACCGCTGCCTGACGGAAATCGGTTCCGCTGCTCTGCCGCCGGAACGCCAATCCGAGACTGCCCATCGCTATGTTCTTGGATTGTATGAGTTATTGGAGCGCGTCACCACTGAATTTCCGCATATTCTTTTCGAGAGCTGTTCAAGTGGCGGAGGACGCTTTGATCCAGGCATGCTTTACTACATGCCTCAAGTCTGGACTAGTGATAATACCGATGCGGCGGAACGCCTGAAGATTCAATATGGAACTAGCCTTGTCTATCCTGTAAGCGCAACCGGGGCGCATGTCTCGGCAGTTCCGAACCATCAAGTTGGACGCATAACGCCCCTTGATTTTCGAGGTGATGTAGCCATGTCCGGGAATTTTGGATATGAGCTTGATCTCACGAAATTCACCGATGAGGAAAAAGAGACGGTCAAACGCCAAATCGCAGTCTACAAGCAGATTCGTGGTTTAGTACAGAAGGGTGACTTGTATCGCCTAAAGAGTCCGTTTGAAAATAACGAGTCGGCTTGGATGTTTGTTTCTGAAGACCAAGAGGATGCCATCGTCTACTATTTCCAAGTGATGGCTGTCCCGAACGCGCCTTGGCGAGCCCTCCGCCTTGACGGACTTAATCCAGAACTCGAATATGAAGTTCAGTCAGGAAATAGCGGGCAAAAGTCTATCCATGGGGGGGATAGGCTTATGAAGTTGGGGCTTCCTCTTGTCTACAGACAGAAAGACTATGAAAGTGGATGGTTCAGGCTCCGGGCAATAAGGTCCGGCAAGGTCTAAAGGATCAGTACAACAGTAAACTGCCAAAAGAGAAAAAACAATCGATTAGGTTATGCCCCTTTTTATATGAAAAGGGGCATTTTGCGCGTAGCAGCCGCACTGATCTGAGAGGGGGGAAGCCTTGTTTTTTATACGAATGATGAATGACATGAAACTGAGGAAGAAGATGACACTTACATTCATTTCGGTAGCCGTTCTTCCCTTGCTGTTATGCGGCCTGTTTTTGACTGGGAAGCTTCGAGATATTGTCATTAAGGACGCCTTTATGCAAGTATCCAACAATGTTGAAAGGGTCCGAAATCGTACAGAAGAACTGATTAATGTGCCACTGGACATCTCGTACCGGCTAACCAATGACAATCGGATGAAGAGGGTGGCCAGTCAAAAGTACGAAAGCGATATCGAAGTCATCCATGCATACCGGGAGTATACGGATATTCGTGATTACCTCCAGTTGTACAAAGAGATATCCGGCATCCGTGTCTATGTCGCTAATCCAGGAGCGCTTAACAATTGGGAATTTATCCAGCCTGACGATACGATCACAACCGCAGATTGGTACAAGGAGGCTATAGATCAGAAAGGTTTGGCCGGATGGGATTTAATCAAGGATGAGAGGGACGGTTCCGATTATCTCAGTCTAATTCGTTCATTCTCAGTGGATTCACTAGGGCGAAAAGGAGTTCTGGTCATGAATGTAAACAAGCGCCAATTAAATTCAATCCTAGAGCAGGAATCGTTCCCTACCTTGATCGTAGATAACCGAAATCAGATCGTCGCGTCTAATGAAGTAAAGTTGTTCGGGAAGAATCTTTCCGAAATTCATGCTGACGAAAATATACTTTTTAATCAGGAAGGAAGTTACAACACGTTCATCAACGGAAAAGCGTCAAAAGTGGTTATTGCAAATCTAATTCCACAGAACAGCTGGAACGGACTTCGCGTCATTTCCATCTTTTCCATTTCAGAGATCACCCGCGATGCCAATCAAGTGATATGGCTTGGCGGAATCGTGATCACGGCCAGCCTGATGTTTGCAGTCTTACTTATCTATGCTTCTGCTTCGCTATTATCCAGAAGGCTTCTCCGCTTGAGCAAACATATGACCAAAGTTGGCGCGGGCTCATGGGAAACATTTCTCCATATCGACGGAAAAGATGAAGTCGGTATACTATCAAGGCAATTTAACGCGCTCGTCAGCAGCGTGAACAATTTGGTGCAGGAGGTCCAAGAAACGAATCGTCAGAAAAATCTCGTAGAGCAAAGACAAAACGAGATCAAATTTAAAATGCTGGCCAGCCAGATTAACCCGCACTTTCTCTTCAATTCGTTGGAGTCCATCAGAATGGAGGCCCACATTCGCAAACAGGACGATATTGCTGAGGCAGTATGGCAGCTGAGCACGTTGCTTCGCAGCAGTCTGGAGGCTGGTAATGATAAGATTCCGCTACGCAAAGAACTTGAGCGGGTTAGCTGTTATCTTGATCTTCAAAAGTTTCGATATGAAGACCGTTTGAATTATCGTTTAACGGTTGATCCGAATTTGGAGGAGATGTTGGTCCCGCCGTTGATTATTCAACCTTTGGTGGAGAATTCTATTGTGCATGGCCTGGATAACCGAGCAGAAGGAGCTGTCATTGAAGTGAAAGTAAAGGAAATCCTGGAGGGGGTCCGAGTTATGGTACGTGATAACGGGGCCGGTTTCACGGCCGATCGTCTCGCTCTTGTACGGGAAGAGCTTGCTGCATCCCTACATGAACAGGAGGTCCAGCGGATTGGATTGCGAAACGTAAACGATCGTCTCGTCTTACTGTATGGGGCTTCTAGTGCCTTAAAAATCGAGAGCGAGCCTGGGAAAGGCACTTGTATTCAGTTTTTCATTCCTGGAGGGAATCCAAATGATTAAGGTAGTGATCGTTGATGATGAACCGAAGCTTCGTCAAGGCCTTCAAACGCTGATTCCATGGGAAAGTCTCGGATTTACCGTTATTGCTGCGGCAGCTAATGGAAAAGAAGCATTGAAAGTCATTGAGGAAAAGACTCCCGATGTCGTAATTGTCGATATCCGCATGCCGGTTATGGATGGTTTACAGTTGATTGAGCACTTGACATCTGACGGTCATCATTTGCATTTTATGATTCTCAGTGGATATGCCGACTTCGAGTATGCCAAACAAGCGATCAAATACGGGGTTGTCGGCTATCTCCTTAAACCGGTGGACGTCGCTGAAATGTCGGCCAACTTAAAGCGGATACGCGAGCGGATTGAAGAGGAGCGACTTCAAGGAGAGTGGCGTGAGAGGGAGATTATGAGTCGTGATTTTTGCCTGCATAGCCTGCTCATCCCGCAAGAGAAAACTGAGGATCCTGCCAAATTGAGAAGTAAGGCAAAAGAAGCGGATTTGTTGTGGACCAGCTATGAAGTCGTAGTCGTCTACCCGCGTGTTTCTGAAGTGGATCGTGCCGATGTGGTAAATCGGCTTTCGATTGAGTTAAAACCAAAGATAGAAGGGCAGATGATGGGGCTTGTAACTGTGATTCCCCCGTATACGGTTCTTCTGCTCAACGAGCTGCTGCGCGGGAGAAAACGACGTGAAAGTCTGTATAACGAGATTCGTAACGCCGTGGGTAATGTACGGTTCGTTGCTGCAACCGGAGGGGGAGTGTCTGTTCCCGAAGATATTTGCAAATCTTTTTTTAAGGCCCAGAAAGCAGTAAAACAAGCTTTTTTCAGCGAGAAGAACCGACTGATAGATCCGTATCCTCTCTTTTCGTCCTCGCTGGATTCTCCCCGATTGTCCGTCAATAAATCCGAAGAAATGATGGAGGATTTCATCTTCCGCCTGTATTACAGTCTGGAGGTAGGAAACCAGGCTATAGTACTATCGTTGTTGAAAGAGGCGGCAGCATTTTTTCTCAAACAGGGGCAAGATGAGAAATCTGTTAAAGAATCCTTCTTCTTTCTGTCCAATGCAGTCATTCACAAGCTGACCGCGGGTTTCTGCATTGAGTTGAAAGAGACGGAAGCAGTTTCCCGCTTTTTGAATGGGATATACCAGCATGATAACCTAGATGATCTTTTGGAAGAGACCCACCGTTTCCTACTAGCATTGGGAAAAGACTCCGAACACCGTGGAAAGGAGCAGGAATTCAAGAAAATGATCGACTTCATTCATAGGCATTATGCGGACAATCTGAGGCTGGAAACGCTAGCCGGACTACTAAACTACAGTACCGCCTATTTAGGCCAGCTTTTCAAGAACAAGACTGGGGAGTACTTCAACACCTATCTGGACCGAGTCCGCATCCAAAAGGCCAAGGAGCTGCTGGATCAGGGAATGAAAGTATACGAAGTCGCTGAAAGCGTGGGCTATACAAGCGTCAACTACTTTTACAGCAAATTCAAAAGGTACGAAGGCCGTTCACCGTCGGAATATAGAAATCCATAATTTGTGTATGATTTTTTCCGAAATCCGTTGTATGGGCGCGGACTCCTCTCTGTTTTATGATGGATTTTAAGAGAGGGGATGAAAAAAATGAAAGCGGTAACAGTGGTTTCGGAAAAGGCATACAAAAAGACGGAGAGGAATGCTTGGAAGGTATTTAAAAGCCAGAGGTATCTTTACTACATGTCCATTCCGTTTGTTATTTGGGTTTTTGTCTTCCAGTATTTGCCGCTATGGGGCTGGACAATGGCCTTTCAAAAATATAAACCCGGTTTGAGTTTTTTTGAGCAAAAGTGGGTGGGCTTGGAGCATTTTCGTACTTTGTTCCGAGATGATCATTTCTACCAAGTGCTGCGGAACACGCTGGCTATGAGTCTTATGGGACTGATCGCCGGTTTTATCGTGCCGGTTGTCTTTGCTTTACTGCTCAACGAGGTTCGTATCCAGGTTATAAAACGATTTGTTCAGACGGTATCTTATCTGCCGCACTTTGTTTCATGGGTGGTTGCTGCAGGCATTGTCACCAAAATGCTTTCAGCGGATGGCGGTGTCGTGAATGATATGTTCATGGGTCTAGGCATCATCGAACAGCCGATCCAGTTTATGGCCCAAGGTAAATTATTTTGGTGGGTTGTAACCTTCGGAGACATCTGGAAGGAAACAGGTTGGAACGCCATTATTTATCTGGCTGCCATCGCCGGTATTGGTCCTGAATTATACGAGGCTGCGCGGGTCGACGGCGCTAGCCGATTCCGGCAAATGTGGCATATCACGCTGCCAGGGATCCGGCCGACCATTATCATCCTCCTGATTATGTCTATTGGTCATTTGCTCGGTACGGGATTCGAGAAACAATTTTTGCTGGGCAATCACCTGGTCATTGATTACTCTGAAGTACTTGATTTGTATGCGCTTAATTATGGTCTGGCGATGGGACGTTACTCTTTCGGAACGGCAATTAATATCTTTAATTCGGTGATAAGCCTGATCCTATTGTTTGCGGCTAACGGAATCTTTAAGCGCTATACCAACGAGAGTATTATGTAGGGAGGATAAAGGACATGGAGGCTGTCAAAAGCAGTACGCCAGTCGGCCGATTAAACAACTGGCTTAAGGCGAAATCACCACAAGATCGAATCTTAGAAGTCGTTGTTTATCTTTTCATGATTGTGGTAACCGTTCTAACAATCTATCCGTTCTTAAATGTACTGGCTATCTCTTTTAATGATTCGGTAGATACCATTAGAGGGGGAATCACCATCTGGCCAAGACAATTTACGTTGAAGAATTACGATTTGATTTTCACCTATGAGGGGTTAATCACTGGATTCAAGATATCCTTTCTGCGGACCGTCATTGGCACCGTAGCGGGCTTGGCCAGCGGTTCGATGCTTGCGTATACGCTTGCACGAAGTGACTTTCAAGCTCGAAGGTTCATCTCAATCTTTCTTGCCGTCACCATGTATGTTTCCGGGGGATTAATCCCAGGTTTTATCTTGATGAAGGAATTGCATTTGATTGATACATTTGCCGTCTATATTTTACCCGGCCTTGTAAGTGCGTTTAATGTCTTCATTATTCGTTCCTTCATTGATGGTCTGCCTTATGCGTTGCAAGAATCAGCTAAGCTAGATGGTGCCAACGATTTCACGATATATTGGCGCGTTATTCTTCCTCTTTGCAAACCAGCATTAGCGACCGTAGCGCTCTTCTTGGCAGTAGGGCAATGGAACTCTTGGTTCGATACTTATCTGTTTAATGGGTCTAACGAATCGTTGACGACCCTGCAATATGAATTGATGAAAATTTTGCAGAGTACTACAACGAGCGCAACCAATTCTCAGGATGCTGCCAATATGGCTGAGCGTATGGCACAAGTGTCTCCGGAATCGGTCAAAATGGCAATCACCATCATTGTTACAGTCCCGATTCTTATCGTCTATCCTTTTCTACAAAAGTATTTTGTTAAAGGTATGACGCTTGGAGCGGTAAAAAGCTAAAACGAAGCAGCAAACATTCATTATACAGGGAGGTTTCGCTCCATGAAGTCAAGAAAAAACAGAATGATCGTATCTTTCGTAATGTCACTGACTTTAGTGGCGACCCTTGCAGGGTGCAGCGGTAATAATCCGTCCGAGGCTACCAAGGCCGTAACAACGGGTGACATCACGCTTACTTATTTCTCGGAAGACTCCAGCACAAACTGGAATAGCATGAAGGATGAAGTCGGTAAGGTCATCGCTGAAAAAACGGGAGTAACCCTTGATGCTGAATTCGCTGTCGGTGACCCGGTCCAAAAGATTTCATTGATTGCTGCCACAGGAAACTATCCTGATTTAATCGCTGCTAAGGCGGATGTTGGCAAACTTGTCGATGCTGGCGCAATCATTGATCTGACGGATTTGATCGACAAGCATGCACCAAACATCAAAAAAATGCTGGGTGACAAGCTTGTTCGAACAAAGTACAGTTTGGACGACCCATCAATCTATGTGATTCCAACTTGGTCTGCTGTCGAAGAGAAAAAAATCAAACCCGACGTAGGATTTAAACTCCAACACCGTGTCGTCAAGGAAGCGGGATACCCAGACATTCGTACGGTACAGGATTTTGAAAAAGTCATTAAGGACTATCTAACCAAGCATCCGACGGATGAAAATGGCAACAAAAATATCGGACTGTCCCTAAATGCGGACGATTGGCATATGTACCAGGTAACGAACTCAGGATTCCAAACAACAGGGGGACCAGACGATGGTGAATACTACATCGATCAAAAAACACACCAAGCGACTTATCATTTCCGTCGACCGGAAGAAAAAGAATATTTTCGCTGGTTGAATCACATGAATGCCATTGGATTACTTGATCCGGAAAGCTTTGTGCAAAAGACTGACCAGTTTAAAGCGAAAGTGGCTTCAGGTCGCGTACTGGGCCTGGCCGATCCGGAATGGGACTATGGCGACGGACAAAATGCGCTGAAGGCGGAGGGCAAATTCGATCAGACTTACGGTCATTATCCAGTTACCATGAGCAAGGAGTACAAGGATACCAACTTCTGGCTGCCTGGTTTTGATGGGGGGTACGGAATCTCAATCTCTAGCAAATGCAAGGATCCGGTACGCGCTATCCAGTTTCTCGACTTTCTAGCATCGGAAGAGGGGCAAGTCCTGAATAACTGGGGAATTGAAGGAAAGCATTACACGATGAAAGACGGCAAACGGACGATTACTCCGGCTGTACTTGAACGGATAAACAATGACAATGCGGCTTTCCAAAAAGAGTCTGGAATCGGCCTATATTGGAACTTGTCGGTCCATTATGGTGATGGCATCGAGGACTCAACCGGCAACTATTTCACTCGTAGTTATCCAGAACTGCTGACAGCGACTTACAATAAGTCGGAGAAGGAAGTTCTTAAGGCTTATAAGATCGAGCACTGGAAAGATCTATTCCCGAAGGAAGAGGAATTTCCGCCTAGAGCATACGGAGCAGCATATACAATGTCTCTTCCCAATGACGATCCGGCTGTTATTCTTGGAGCCAAGATGAAGGATATTACATGGAAACGAATTCCGGAAGCTGTCATGACTAAACCGGAAAACTTCGACAAGGTTTGGGATGCCTATATGGCAGAACTAGAGAAAGCTGGAGTGCAAGAAATGGAACAATCCTTTACCAAGCATATCCAAGACCGAATTAAGCTGTGGTCCACGAACTAACTCGTTTCGCATAAAAGAACGGGGCCGTTTCCACTTTCCTGCCGGAGAGGAGACGGTCCTTTTTCATAATGTTCTCTTGGTTAGAAAAGTAGCTACATTAACGAAACGGGAGAATAGAAATATGGAGCATTTGAGGTACAAATAAACAGCGGCTACCCTGGTTATTTTCAGAGGCGGCCGCTGTTTGTTAGAGGAAGACTACTTCGTTACTTTACGACGCTGGATGGGACGGTATAGTTACGGATACGTTTAAAGTAATTTACTCCGCTTCATTCTTGGACGAAGTAAATAGGTCTTGGGGAAGCTCATCCCTCGTGATCACGTAATCGCTGTTGAACACTTTTATGAGATGATCCAGGGAGTTATATTGTCCGTTGCGGATGAAGTCGCCTGTCCATGTGGTGAAAAAGAGCCAATGCGCTGAATATGTTTGAAATAATTCAGGATCGCCAATCGGACCGTTTTCGGACAGACCAACCAGCTTCTTGCCTTGCACGAGATTCACCAAGCTGTCATACTTGCCGATACTTGGGCTATAATTAGCCGCCTGGTTGTAGATATCCACACTTACAATATCGATGACATCGTCTCCCGGATACCACTCGGGGCTCTCGGAGTTCCATACCCAGATCAGGTTGTTCAGGTGATGGTAGTTTGTTAGGCGGTCGTACATGATATGGTACAGTTGCTTGGCGGAGTCTGGCCCTTGGGCGCCCCACCAGAACCATTTGCCCTCCGCCTCGTGCAGCGGTCTCCACAGCACCGGAACGTGAGCGTCTTGGAGACGTTTCAACTGAGCAGCAATAGCATCGATATCCCTTAGGATAAGCTGATACTCTTCCGACTCGGGATGAGTGAGCGCATATTGAACGTCGAATGTAGTAGCGTCCTTGTAAAACCCGCGCCACCATTCTTTGCCGGGAATATCATGCAGTCCCTTAGGAGCATTCCAGTGCCATGCGAATGTGACAATTCCACCTTCTTTGGCCCATTGAATCGCCTTTTCCACTTCAGTTGAGGTGGCGCCATGTTCGATGCGAGAGGGGGAATAATCCATCATGTCCGTTGATAACATCGCAGGATACTTTCCAGTTTGGTCTTTAATCCACTGGGCATCCTCAAGAGTGTGCTGACCGGAAAGAATATTGCTGCCGTAACTATCGACGAGATAACCCATAAGTGCCTTGGTTTCCGCAGTCGCATTCGGGTTTACTGGCTTTTTCTCAATCTGATGCAATTTCGGGGGGGACACTGCTGACAGCTTGACGTAGTCGATATGATATTGGTCCGAATCGACATTGAACTGTATGGTATTGTTTCCCGCACTCAGCATCAGTTTACCGCCAGATACCTCTGTGTAGCTTGCTGTTGTCGGGAGTGATGTTTCGCTGGTCTGGCCATTGACCACCAATTGAGTCTTTTTGTCTCCATTGGGGTTACTGTAACCGATTGCAAGATTGTAAAGCCCGCTTGAGGCTGCGTTATAGGCAAAGGTTAACGACCCTGTGCCTTTAAAGGCTGCGTAACCGGTACCGGAATAACCCGTATCAGCAGCTTCGATGCTGACCTCACCAGTAATGGCTCCTTCTTCGGCTTCCATTTTGCTTATGGCAGCAGGCAGATTGGCGAATTCAACCTTCACATACTCGATCCCGTAATATCCCCAGCCTCTTGAAAAAGTCAGCTCGTTTGTGCCAGCATTCAGCATGATCTTAGTTACCATTTTCTCGTTCACCGCCGCACCTTTCGGAGGAGCAGCCAGCGTTACGTTTTCAGCCATTGTGCCATTGACCTTGATGCTGGTATCCTTGGAGCCGGTGTCCGCCGGAATGTAGTAGCCGAGGCTCAGCCTATAAAGACCTGCTGTAGGCACGTTCACTTTAAACGTAGCCGTCCCGTCAGACTTTCCTGAGTTTGGGTCATAGTCATAAAAGAAGGATACATAGCCATCGCCTTTATAAAGCGTATCGCCGGTATAGGGTATATCCCGTTTTTCTACCCCGTAACCTTGAAGAATTGCATTTTTGGAGCTGACGACTATAGGAAAGGGGCTACCGTCAGTGACCAAGTGAGCTGATTCTGCTTTTGCTAGGCTTGGAATTAAACTGAGAGATACCAACAAAAAGGATAAGAGAACAAAACTGAGAATACTGAGAAACCTTTTTTTCCATGGGTCTGGCATATGACTCACTCCTTGAATTAGATGTTAACGCCTTAGTTAATCTGCAACGCATCGTACAGAAAACGCTTTCATAAGTGTGTACATATTAAGTACACTTTGAAGTAATCGATGACAGGTGATTAAGGACCAGCTTGCACTTTTAAACATTCCTTCTTCATTTGTATGCGTTTTCAATATTTGTCATTAATTTTTTCGGTGCCTCACCTCTCTTTAATTTCATCATAAATTAGACGCGAGGCAGGAACCATACAATGAATTTCGGGAAAAATCATCCTTAAATTATGGATTTTTATACTCGGGCGGCAAACAATTTATCTTTATAGAAATGTATAACCCAATATTTTTTAAGGCTATATGGAATAAGCGGGAAGAATAGTTTCAATTTGTGGTATCATGCCAGTAGGTATTCCACGCATAGGAAAAGTATGACTAATGAAAGGGACTAATAAATGATTTCTCATCGATTGCTTACCTACGAAACAATTAGTCAATTAACTGACCAGATTAATAGAGACCAACACTTGTTATTCTATAGCTATTTAAGTCAACGTAAGGAGCAGGCTAAATTTGTTGGTCAATATATAGACGACAAGCTGACGGCGGTCTTAGCATACTTTTGGGGGCTATCCTTCCCTGCTTTTTCTTTCCATTGCATAAATCGCGAGAAACTTAACTTTCCAGCTCTTATTACTTTTACTGAGGAAATCATTCAACTTAAGAAAAATACTGTTTGTGGTACAATCCTCTGTAATCGTGACCTTGAACTTTTTCAATCTCATGGTCTTATATTGGGTAACCCACAACGTTTTTTAACAATGAAGCATATGGATCAATCGAAACTGCTCGATTCAAACTGGGCTGAGCTAGTTAAGGAAAATGACCTTTCAGATATAGTGGATTTATTACGAAATGGCGGCATGAAATTTTTTACGAGGAGCGAACTCGAACAATATCCTTTCCTTGGGATAAAGGAATGTGGTCATTTTATTGCCGTGGGCGGCTTCCACTTTTATGATTCTAAACTCGTTGAGCTCGGAAACATATACACAAGCCCTACCCACAGAGGGAAAGGCCTAGCAAAGCACTTGACGAGCCAACTTACAAAACTGGGCAGATCACTTTCATCAGATATCTACCTGGGAGTACTGAAGGAGAACCAAGCCGCTGTATATCTTTACGAGGGCTTAGGCTATGAGATCACGGCTGAGCAAACTATTGTTGATTTTAAGCTATCTATTGATTGACGAATTAGGCCGCTGTCGCGCGCCGATTGAGAAGTACAACGGAATATAGGTGACTGTTGGTATTAGAGCGGTATCACGCAACCAGAAAAGAAATAGCCCTTAATCCTTGATTTCATTTCTAAATTTCCGGAAATCTTTAGGTGTTCTTTCATGATGTTTTTTAAAAGACTGAATGAAGTGATTTACATGATTGAACCCCACTCTGTGGGCTATTTCAGTTATTGTAGAATCTGTTGAAATTAATAACTCGCTGCTTTTCTTGATACGGTACTTAATTAAATAGTCGTAAGGTGTCATATGAATGGTTCTCTTAAAACTACGAGTGCATTCCGAAATACTTAAATGTGCTACTTCAGCAATTTCTTGCAGTGTTATATTGTCTGAATAGTTTTGATGGATAAAGCTGAGCATCAATTGAAGTCTTTCCTGTTGCAGTTTCATGTGTTTAGGTGCTTCCTCCGAAGAAAGCGAAATGTTAGAAATTATGATGAACCATAATTGTACTGTTTTAATAGAAACCTCATATTCCCACCCCCAGTTTTTTTTTATATCAAATTTCTCTTTCATATCCCAAAGCATTTGCAGTATTTGAATTTGCCATTCAACATCTCCTTTGATTACTAATGACAATAAGAGAGAGTTTGTATAAGGCAGTACATAGTTTTTTTCCATCGCACTATCTGCATAAAAGGCCAGCAGCTTCTCCGGGAAATTAAAACTGACATATTGGCCGTTATGTGTAAGGTGCGTAGTAACGTGAAGAACACCTTTATTAATTAAAATGGCCTGACCTGTTTCTAATTCATGATCAATCCCGTTAACTTGGATTACTAGCTTCCCTTTGGTAACCAAAGTGATTTGTAGTTCCTCATGCCAATGTAGATCGTTAAATCCTCTACCTTCAGGACTACTTGCATGAATAGTATGGGTGTACATGATGTATGGAAATGAAACATCGGGATATAGAATGGTCTCATGCAATTGTTTTTCCATTTTAGCGAGGTCCTTTCTGATGACGATATTTCTATATAAATTAAAGATATAGTTACACAAAATAAATAAAAGTGGTGATATTATTATACCAGATCTTCGGCTTATCATTACAATCCTGTGCACAGGCGATTGGATAAGACCTCTTGGAGGCGTACATGTGAAAATAAATCAATCGTCGTTACCGTTTCATCCGTATATTTTGCTTTTAATCAGCATACTGTCTGTCTCTATCTCATCCATCATGATCAAATCTTCAGATACTCCAACCTCTGTGGCTGGGATGTACAGATTGTATATGTCAGTACTCATAATGCTTCCTTTTGTACCTTGGAAAATGTTCCGTACCTTAGAAATGAACAAAAAAGATTGGATTACCGTTTTCATAGCCGGTCTTTTTCTCGGGTTACATTTCTTACTCTGGATGGAATCTTTAGTATATACCTCAGTTGCGAGCTCCATGGTCATCTTATCTTTACAGCCTTTATTTGTAATGATGGGTTCATACTTTATGTTCAGAGACCGAACCAACATATTAACCATACTTTGTTTGATCGCCGCTCTTGTCGGTTCAATCATTATTGCTTGGGGAGACATAGGGATTTCGAGAGAGGCATTGATCGGAGATGGATTATCTTTATTGGGAACAATTTTGGTTTCAGCATATATGTTGGCAGGACAGAAAGTAAGTCACAAAATAAATGCAAATTTATATAGTGTTATTGTTTTTTTTATTGGTGGCAGCGTCATGCTGGTCTACAATTTGTTGAATCATTATTCCTTGATTGAATATGACTCGTCGGAATGGATGTATTTCTTGTTACTTGCAGTAATCCCAACTATTTTTGGACAATATATTTTTAATCTGTTGTTGAAATCAATGGGTGCAACTACGGTCTCAGTTGGTATTATTGGAGAGCCTGTTCTTGCCATAATCCTCGCCTACTTATTCTTGGGAGAAATCATTTCTGCATTTCAATTCATAGGTGGAATCATGACTTTATTCGGTATGGGAATGTATTTTTGGGCAAAATCTTTAAAGTATACTACAGTTGCAAAATATTAAATTTGAAATTGATTTTGGCAAGATATCGGTGTAAAAACTTCGAGTGCGCAAATTACAGAAAGATATGTGGCTGAAGATATTATAGGGGAACAAATTATAGGTGTAGTCAACTTTCCACCTCGACGGATAGCAGGCTTTAACTCAGAGGTATTGGTTCTTGGAGGAATACCCGAAAAGGGGGATGTGATTCTATTGAAACCAGATATCAAACTACCTGATGGAACACCTATTGGGTGATAGAACGCTTGGATAATCTAACAGGACATGATCGTTCAATAGCAAGTTAAAACAGATAGTGGCAGGCTAGGGCTTTATTTTTAAGTCCTAGTCTGCCACTTTTTTATTTGGTCTGTCCAAATTTTATTTGATTTATTATTGGTCTGCACAATTCTCCATACCAGCTATACGCCGTATCCCTATCTGGCTGGGATGCTGCGTGTCCCCTCTGTCATCGGGGAGGCGCAGAGCGGGCACACTGGCGGCGTGCTTGTGCTAGCCGCGCTTGTACGGCGTCCGCTTGTTGTGTCGCGACGCATCCACGCTTTGCAAGCGCCGTCGGTACATTTCCACACGGGCACGCTGATGCGTGGCTCCGCCGGAGACCCTGCCACCGACGAGGTTGTCCGTGCCGTAGCGCTGCCTGGTCCCGGCCTGCTGCTCACACGGGTCGCTGTGCCAGACGCTGGCGATCCAGCGCCAGCACGGCTGCCATACCCGGAAGCACCCTTCGCTTGGCCAAAGCTACTGCGGCGTGTTTCTGGCTTGGAAGCCTCAGGGGTGACCCCATAGGCTTCCAGCAGGAAGCGTGACACGGCGGCAGGCTTGCCATGATTAGAGGCGGGGGAGGTGATGTATAGCAACTCCTTCGCCCGGGTGACGGCCACGTAAGCGAGGCGGCGCTCTTCTTCAAGCGCTGCATCGTTATCCACAGCTGTAGTTGGGGCGGCGCCTGCCCGCCGATCCTCCGGCAGCTCGCTGTGCAGCGCCGAGCTGTGCGGCAGAATGCCTTCGCTGGCTCCGATCCAATATACGCAAGGGAATTCCAATCCCTTGGCGCGGTGGATCGTCATGAGCCGAACAGCATCGCTGTCTTCCTCTCTGCGCAGCGATTCCATTTGGCGGTGACGCTCGGAAAGCTCGTCCGCAAAGCTGACGAACGCCTCCACAGTGTCAAACCGCTTGGCTGCCGTTTCGAGCTCCTCCAGACTTTCTTGCATCGTTTCCTTATAATGAGTCCACGCGCCCGTATCTCCACTTTCCAAATATTTGTCATAAAAGACGCGCCGCATTTCTTGAATGGCATAGGCAGGTTTCATGGTAGTGAGACTGCGAATCAGACGAATACGCTCTTTCACTTGTTCACGCTGAAAATCACGTAGTCGATCCCAGCGGCTGAGATGAATCAGCGGGTATTTTTTAGCCTGCTGTTTCTCCTCGCGCATAATCCATTCCATCCCAGCCTCACGCGAGACGTACAGCGGCCCAAGGGTGCTCGGAATGGATTCCATACGTCGGGGATTTAGCGACAAGCGCAGGTGATCCATTAAAGGACGAATCAGGGACTGGTCATAAAATACAGCCCCTGCTCCGTACTGAATAAATGGGACATCCCGCATAATTAATTGCTCAAAAATAGATCGGCTTCCGCTGGCTGTCCGGTGCAAAATAGCGATATCCCGGTAGCGAAGACGACCTTCTTCTACCTGCCCGAGCAGATGAGTAACAATATGTCCCGCCTCTTCCTCAGGCCCAGATGGGGTGGCAAACTGTGGCGGCAAGCCCTCACGCCCGGCAGCCGCAAGACGTTTGGAGCGTCGATGAACATTTTTGGCGACAATGTTAGAGCCCAGCCCCAAAATCCGCGCATCGCTGCGATAATTAATATCCAGAGTAATGACCTTTGCATCCTTATAGACCTTGTCAAACTCCAGAATAGATTCCTGGCGTGCCCCATTAAAGGTATAGATCGTCTGGTCATCATCCCCCACAACCATCAGATTGCGATGTCGGGCAGCCAACCGCTGCACCATCTCATATTGGAGGGCATTCGTATCCTGAAATTCATCGACCATGATATGTGAAAAACGTCGCTGAAGCGGCTGAAGCACATCCGGGTCACGCAGTAGTGCGGAGGCACGCAGCAGAATATCGTCAAAATCCATTTTATTGCGCTCCTGTTTCCACGCTTCATAAGCGAGCATGGCACGCTTGGCATCCGATTCCTCGCGCACGGTTTCCGGCAGCTCGTCCGCGCTGCGGCCTTCCGCTTTCCAGGCGGAGAGGGCAGACAGCAGGCTTTCCGGCTGGAAAGCTTCGCTGAGCCCAAGCTGCCGCAGCATCATTTTCATGACGGTATGCTGGGCCTGCGTTTCACCGAACACTTCATCTTGCACGCCGCGATGCCGCAGCATCGCCAAAGCGAATGAGTGAAACGTGCGTGCCTGAACTGCACGTGCAGCGGCAGGGCGCACACCGGGTAATCCCGCGATGCGCAGTTTCATTTCGGCAGCTGCCTTGCTGGTGAAGGTCACCAGCAGAATGGACGATGCAGGGACATCCCGAATCGCCATCAGGTAGCCTGCGCGGGCAGCCAGCACTGTGGTTTTGCCGCAGCCAGCCCCTGCAAGGGTCAGTAGGGGGCCTTTGCCGTGGCGGACGGCCTGAATCTGCGGGCGGTTCAGGTGAATGCCGGCGTTCTCTAAAGCACGGAAATAGGCCGAGTCTTGGTCGGTATCGGGTACCAGCGTCATACTGGTATCCATGGAAGCACGACGTGCCTGAGGGCTCGACGTTGAATAAGGAACCCCGATGGGTCGGGGGTAAAAAGAAGGATTTGGGTCCATAATCCTGAAACCCCTTTCGTTCTTAAAATCTTCCATTTTCACAAATGGGGGTAGTTTTTGGTATGATAGAGTTCTAGTCAGCTTTAGCTGACGATAAGAACAAGGCGATGGACTAAAATAATGCTGAAATTCATGCGGATCTTGCCGAAGCGTCAGAACGTCAATACGTTGACGCCAATGCCTATAGCCTTCAAACAGGCGATATGACCGCATTCCATTATACAGGAGTTCGAGGTTTGCCAACAGAAAAAAACTTTGGGATATACGGACGGTACAGTGAAATCCGGCTGGATATGGGGAGGAAATAACGATGAAGCTGATTCAACGTATAAAGGAAGGCGCTAATCGCGCAACAGAAAAGGCGCAGCATGCTGTCGAGATTAGTAAGATCAATTCACAAATTACAACGATCCAGCAGGAAATGGATGTTCATTTCTTGCGAATGGGTCAAATCTTTTACGAAGGTTATCGCGCATCCGACATGTCGGTGGCAGAAACCGAGATGACACAGCTATCCACTGCTTGTGATGAGCTTCAGGATGAAATTGACGAGCTGCGCAGTAGAATTGCAGAATTGAAGAACGCTCATTTATGCACCTGTGGAGCGGTTGTGCCTCTGGATGCGAACTTTTGCCCTAAATGCGGACGCAAGCTCAATGAAGGACAGGCTGCTTCCAAACAAGTAGCTGCTGTGCGTGAAGAGGTGCCAACGGACGTCTATTCTTTTGATCTGCGCAAGCCAGAGGTAGCGAAGGATGCTGCGCCTGCTTACACGGAGTATGCAGAACATGAAGTAGTCGATCGACATGAACAGGAACAGGATGAGCGGTATGAAACACACGAACCAGCGGGACTAGACCGCGATTATACAGTGTCTGATTTTACACCGGAGGAAAAAGCGGCATTCGACGCTGAGTGGGAGCGCCGTCGTCAGGAAGATCTGGAAAAAGAACACCGTCGTCTTGAAGAATTGGCACGTGAGCGTGAGCGTCAGGAGGAGCTGGACGAGCGGATTCGATATTGGAAGGCCAACAACTCCGGGGCTGAGAAACCGGCAACGCCGTCTGCACAAGTACGTGAAAATGTAAAATGCCAAATCTGCACCGCAGAACTACCCAAAGGGTCCAAGTGGTGCCCGCGTTGCGGAGCTGAACAGATTTAACGCAGCCGAACAGGCTGCTGCAGGACACAGACATAACGCCGGGCAGCATAGGGGGAACAGAATATATGGAGCGTTTGCTGCATCATCTGCGGAATCTGGGTTTTACGGAAATGGAAGCCAAGGTTATGGTCGAGCTTTCGAGGCAAAATGCGGCTTCCGGCTATGAAGTGGCTAAGCGTCTGGGTGCATCACGCTCCAACGTGTACGCGGCTTTACAGCGTTTGGCCGGGCAGGGATACCTCAGAACCAGTGCGGGAGAGCCTGTACGTTACAGCATGCTGCCACCGGCTGAATTGACCCGGATGATCGAAGGACAAATGCAGGAGTCTCTACGTGCAGTGGAGAAAGAAATGCCACGAACAGAACCAACCAAGCCGACCTTTTATAATGCGGAAGGCGATCGGAAGGTACTGGAAAGTCTGACCCGTGAGTTGGAACGGGCAGAGCATGAGATTGTGTTGGACTTGTGGCGCGAGGAAGCCGAACTGCTGCGGACAGAGTTGGAGAAAGCCGAGAGTCGAGGTGTGCGTCTGCTCTGGTCCTGCGATAACGGAGAAAGCATGATGGGACCGTGGTTACCGCTTAGGTCTGGTACAGACGGACAGGAACCAGCAGGGCGTAAGTTTTCTTTTGTTATTGATCGGCGTTGGTGCATGCTGGGTATGCGGGGAGAGAATTGCCCGACACAGGCGCTTATTACCGAGCATCCGGTAATGACAGGCCTGCTGCTTAATCATTTTGCTCAGGATCTTATTCTGTATGAGCTGGAGCATGATATGGGCAGAGAACTGTCGACCCGGTATGGCTGGCGGTATGAAGGCATTATCGGCAAATATATGTCAGCTGGGGAATAGCTAAAGATTACCGGGTAGGAAGTTCCATCAGTGCCCGGCATATAGATGTAATATAGCCCGCCTTATGAGGCACGAATTGATCCGATGTGATCAGGCGGCGAGTTTTTTCTGGGTTCGGCCCTGACGTAATGCCTTGGGCTTCGATAAAGGGAATATAGCCTTCAAAAAGGGCCAGTGCTTGGTCAAGATCCGCTTCGTACAGTCCGGCTACTTCTTCTTGCTGGAGATGATAAGCTTCCAATGGCTGGTTCGATAGCAGTCCAAACACCGAGCTAACCTCCCGATCCCAAAAAGAGGTGCCCTGGGCGGTACCTTTGCTTTCATACCGAACGGTCATCAGCGGTGTTAATGAGGTAAAGGGAACATGAATGCCCAGTTCTTCCTCCAGCTCGCGAGCCGCCTGAGACATATCTTCGCCTGCCGTCAAATGACCGGCTGCTGTAATATCGTAGCATCCGGGGAAGGTATCCTTCGTATCCTGACGCTGTTGGAATAGCAAGCGACGGCCTGTAGAAGTGTCTCGTGCTAGCCAGCAGTGAAAGGTATGGTGCCAGTATCCCTTGGCATGTGCGTCTCGTCGGGAGGCTGTGCCAAGGGGGTTGTCTTCATCGTCGTAGATATCCAGAAGCTCGCTATTCATCGTGGTTCCTCCTATAGTAAGCAGAAATCAAAGGTCTACTTTACAGTATAACGTGTTTTCTGTCCTAACGATATGAAGGCGGGTGTGGAATGTGGAGTGGCATTTGGGGTATGCTGGGAACATAAGGATTTGAAACATCACATAGATTTATGATTGAAAGGAGCGATTTTACATGGAATGTATAGTACATTTTCGAGTCATGCATCCGGAGGAACCCAAGGAACTTCGCGGGTTGATTATGCTGGAAAGCGGGGGCAAGCCGGGGATTGATCAAATCACGGATATGTTCAAAAATATGGGCTATGATGTCCGCCCAGACAATCCGGAGGAATTGATTTTTAAACCAGTCGATGTCAGAGCCAATTATACATATATCCGGGTTATTGAGCTGGATACGGGTGAGGAAGTCTACCAGGAAGATAGGGATTTGCGCGCGATTTTGGAAACTTTGCTGAATAAACGTTAAACGTTAAAGACCAGGAGAACTAATCGATGAAATGAGATAAAGCGATCCTGTCGCCATTCATAGGAACGGAGAACAATGATGAGATTGTATATTATCCGACACGCAGACCCCGATTACCCCAACAACACCATAACGCCGGAGGGGCATTTGGAAGCCCAGGCACTAGCCAAGCGGCTTTCCAGTCACGGACTGGATCGAATTTATGCCTCTCCTTTGGGGAGGGCTTTGGATACGATGCGCTACACCGCCGACTCTCTGGGTATGACTCATGAAGTAGAACACTGGACGCAGGAGCTGGCTCTAAAGCTGGAGGAAACCCCATACGGCCGTCTTTCCCATTGGGATTTGCCTGGTGAAGTGATCCGTTCCGAGTTGCCCCTGCCGACTCATGACTCTTGGCAGGAGATTTCCTATTATCAGGGAACGCAAAGCCCTGAAACCTTCGAGCGGCTGAAGCTTCATTCCGATGAGTTCCTGAAACGGCAAGGCTTTGAGCGGGTGGAGGGCAGGTACCGGATTCTGAAGCACACTGAAGATCAGGTGGCGGTATTTTGTCATGGCGGCTTCGGGCTGACCTGGCTTGCTCATCTGTTGGAGTTGCCATTGGCCTTGGTCTGGTCCGGTTTTTGGATGCCGCCTAGCTCCGTAACCACGATCTTGTTTGATGAGCGCTCCCAAGAATGGGCAGTTCCCCGTTGCATCGGCTTCGGTGATGTTTCCCATCTGTACGCTGAGGGCTTGCCCGTTAGACCCCGTGGCATTATCACCAATTTCAACTAATTGAATTTTCCATACATGCCAAAACGGCTTAAGACGATAGAGCGTCTTAAGCCGTTTATTGTAGTCATATAAGTGGGTTGAGTCAGCGTGCTTCCACGTACCCTTCCAGCTTGGAAGTGCAATGTGCGCAACGGGTAGCGGCTACAGGAATTTCGGATAGGCAATGTGGACATTCCTTGATCGTTTTTTCCTGAGGAGGTTTTTCTTCCTCTTTGCGTTTCAGCATGTTAATCCCTTTGACCAGCATGAACACACAGAAGGCCACGATCAGAAAGTCCAGCAGGACGTTAATGAACTGACCATAGGCGAGGACCGCGATCCCTGCTTCTTTGGCCTGTGCCAAAGTCTTGCGTGTACCGTCACCATTTAAAGGCTCAGCAGCTTGTAAAGCTACATACAAATCTGGAAAATTCATACCTCCCAGAAGCTTACCAATCGGAGGCATAATAATATCGTTTACCACAGAAGTGACAATTTTGCCAAACGCTCCACCGATGATAACACCGACCGCAAGGTCAATCACGTTACCCCGTACAGCGAATTCCTTAAATTCTTTTATAATACCTTTTCCGCTCATGTGAGTGCTCACCTTCTTTGCATAAAATCATTTATCTATAATACATGCTATGTCAATTGAGGGCAATTCCCAATTGATGTATTGCACTTTGTCACAAAATCACATGTTCATTTGTCTTCTATATGTAAACCAATAATGGAGGCGATGTATCGTGAGTTTAAGATTCAATCACAGAACAGTGAGTCCTAGTACGTTCAAGGCGATGATGGAGATGGAGAAATATATTTCCGGTCGTTTTACAGACAAAGTATTGTACGAACTACTGAAAATTAGAGTATCCCAAATCAATGGATGTTCCTATTGTCTGGATATGCATGCGAAGGATCTGCTCAAGCTGGGGGATTATGCTGACCACATTTTGCAGCTAGCCTTATGGCGGGAGGTTCCTTTGTTCACGGAAAAAGAACGTGTTATGCTTGAATTAGCCGAAGCGGTTACTCGTATCTCAGAACAAGGGGTACCTACAGATTTGTATAATCGGGTCAGAGAGCATTTTACCGAGGAAGAATACGTAGATTTGATAACCGCAGTTAACGTGATTAACAGTTGGAACCGGATTGCAATTGCAACGGGCATGTATCCGGGCATTCTTTAATGAACAGGGGGCTATGCTTTGTCTGGCAAAGAACATAGAATTGAACAAGAATCGGTGGATGTAAGTCTGGAAGAGCTGTATCAGAAATATCGCAAATATTCTTTTGCCATTGCTTATCGCATGCTTGGAACGGTTACAGATGCCGAGGATGTCGTTCAAGACTGCTTTGTCGAGCTGAAGGATAAGCCCCTGGATAATATACACAATCCCAAAGCCTATGTGGCCAAAATGACGATGAATCGGTGCCTGAATCTACTGAACTCTGCACGTAAGCAAAGAGAGACATATGTAGGACAGTGGCTGCCGGAGCCGTTGGGTGAAAGCGCAGATCTCCCTGCGGATTGGTTAGAGCGTAAAGATATGATATCTTACGCTTTTCTGGTTTTGCTGGAGCAGCTAAAGCCGATAGAGCGGGCTGTTTTTGTGCTGAGGGAAGCTTTTCAATATGATTACAAAGATATTGCGGAATTGCTGGGGAAGACGGAGAGCAACTGTCGTCAGTTGTTCAGTCGCTCCCGTCGTATTCTATCTTCCGGAGAATCTGCTCTTGAGGCTCAGTCCAGTCGCAATGTGAATAACTCATCCCGAATAAAACTACTAGAACGTTTTACAACAGCTTTTCTTGCCTACGATGTGACTGCTATGCTGGAACTACTGGCTGAACAACCTGTATTTGTGTCAGATGGCGGAGGTAATGTGCATACGGTGATGAAGCCGATGGTTGTACGCAAAGGTGTTCTTGCCCTGTTGACTTCTCGTCGGGTATTAACCGTTTTACGAGAAAGAGATGTGTTCCATACCGTCATCAATGGCGAGGTCCAGCTGGCATTTCTGGAAGACGGAAAAGTGAGAGAAACCTTATGTCTCATACTGACACCGGACGGGGAGCATATTCAGAATTTTTATTTAATGGTTAATCCAGATAAGCTGGGACACATCCATATAGACGAGGATTTTGCAAAAATCCCATAAGCGACTTCCAATGAATAAGATATAGATCGAAATGGTTTAGTTCGTCTATATCTTGCACTCCGGAGCGACTGGAATCGAATTTTTCAAAATCCTGATAGGACAGAAGAAGCTAGTGTAAAAAATTGAACTGCCCAAACATAAAAAACCTTGATTCCTTGCTTAGGATCAAGGTTTTTTGCTGTTTTCATAACTGCCGGGCTTGATGAAGAGCCAGATCGCCTATCCAGGGAAGCTTGAGCCACTTTCCTTGTCCCGCACGAATTAACAAGATAATCCACAAGGCAAGGCCTGCCAGCGTTAGCAGGGAAGCGAAGAAAGGACCGAGTAGGGGGATGAATCCTACCAGCACATGTCCGATCATGAGGGCTACAAAAAGAAGTATGGATTGCAGTGCGTGAAATAATACGAATCGGCTTTTCTTTTCCAGCATGACAAAGGCCAGCGCGCCAATAAAGGCGAACAAATAGCACAGGACAGCTGCTATATTTTCATCCAATCCTGTGGAAGACTTATAGACTGACATGTCAGGCATATCCTCCTTTATAAAAGATTCAAGCTAAGTCTCCGTACTATACAAGCTATGAGGACAGGATTGAAGGATATGCCCGATCACGGTAAAAAAATTGGCTCTACACAAAGGATAAGCGGTCAAGCGAATGGATATACTCGAATTTGGCGATAACCTTTGGACTGCGCTTCTGTCGCATCGCCCACAAGCTTCGCAGATTCGATGTTCGACTGCAGCCAGACGAGCTTGCAGACTCATTGAACCACTTCCATCTTACGAATTGCCTGATAGTCTTTCCCGAGAATCCGTTTCGGTTCCCGCCAAACGTTTTAGAAACGTATTTCTCCAGTTTAAGGACAATTCTTCCACTTCGAGAATTTGCTTAATACCCTCGATATGATTCTTCTCTTGATGCATAATTCGATTGGCAAATGAAACCGTAATTGCTTTCGGATGGCGATGAAGGAGGAATAGTCCGTCGGCTTTAGAGGCAACTCCCTCTTCCAAAACGCGGAAGTAGAATCCCGTGTGGCCTGTTTGCTGTACCTTCAAGGGCATGTCCGGTACGCCGTACTTGATGGACAACTTGTAGCAAGGCTGTCTCGGTTGGCTAACTTGAACGATAGCTTTGCCAAGCTTAAAGACGTCTCCAATGCAAACGTCGGATTCTAGCAAACCCTTTATCGTTAAATTTTCCCCGAACGCGCCGTAATCGAGCGGTCTCCGCAATTCATTTTCCCAGAACGGATAGTGCTCGTAGGGATAGACGCATACAGCTTTCTCTTTACCCCCGTGATGAATTAGATCGCCCTGCCCATCCCCTTCGAAGTTTAGATAAGATAAATACAAATATTCATCTGTGGCCGACTTGAATATCCCCGTAGAAACGTTCTTCTGATTAAACTGGATCTGCTTGGGCATGCCGACATTAAGTGAAAGGATTTTAATAGATGCCATTCGGATCACCCCTACTCCAAATTTTGGTCAACGAGTTTTGCTAGATGCTTCTATATACCGCGTTCCTGCATATGTTCGCCCGCCTGAAGCGAGAATTTCTATGATGACTACGCCTTATTACATTTCGGTAATTCCTCTTTTGACTCTGTTCGTCCTCGTTTCCATTTTACACTCCTCTATGCGCTATTTGCGAATTTTCGATGAGTCTCCGTTAATGGGATAGAGTCCTTTTTGGGCAACTCATCGTTCCGGGAGCGATTTTTCGTTCGAACATACCCGATCTCGGTAAAAAAATGAATTAGAGAATGTGTATAAAAATACGAAAAAGGCTGAACGAAAAGAATTCGTTCAGCCTTTTAAACGGTTATGCACATGTTTTGCACATGTTGTATACACTTTATCCACCACATATTAATGTTTATCCACAGAAATAACATTATTTATACACAAGTTGTGCACAATCTGTAGATAATATTACGATAATTTATACTTTGCACACAGTTTGTCCACAAACTATCAACATATTGGGTGTAATTGTGGATATACTTTCGTAATTATCGGTCACCAGTTTTTAAATGGCGGCGTGGATGTGTGATTTTACCCATTTTATTCTTGTCATCCTCTTTGGGGATAAGTCGTTCATCGGTACGTCCCTCGTGATGGTTATCAAAGGCATATTCGGTCATTTTCCACTCGGAAGTACCCAAAACTACATCAGCGGGAAAATGCTGGCCTCTGTGCAAATGCTGCTCATGTCCATCCTCATCAATATAAACACCGTCCACTTCTACCTTATCACCCGTTAGTGGGAGTAAATCCTTTCCTTTGCGTTCCATTGGTATCCCCTCCGTCTGGCTTATTCTCCGTTAATTTGTCCGGACGGAGGTTCTTTTATCCACAAGCTGATGCAAAATATCCTCGGCAATTTGGTCTGCGGGATGAGGTTTGCGAAGTAGCTTAATCGCCTGCGTCATCTCTCCAGCAAGAGAGGGGATGGAAATCAGGTCGAGACAATGCTGAATCAGCTCCTCCGTAGTGCGAGCAATCCGAGCAGCTCCTTTTTGCTGCAAATATAGAGCATTATTTAGCTCCTGACCGGGTACGGGCTTGAACACAAGAATAGGCAAACCGGATGCAATGCTTTCTGAGAGTGTAATGCCGCCCGGCTTCGTAATCACCAGATTGCTCGCACGCATAAGTGCTGGAACAAAGTCCACGAATCCATAGGTGTAAATGTCCGGGTAGTCTGCATACAGCGCATCCAATTCTGCCTTCAGTTGCTGGTTACGACCGCAGACGATGAGTAGCCGCAACTGAGGAAGCTGGCTTAATTGCTGACAGATATCCATTATGCCGGATAGCACACCATAGGCGCCAGCCATAATGAGTAGCGTAGTAGTCTCAGCCTGTAGGGGTGGGATTAGCTGTTCTTGAACAGGTGCTTCGTCGGCAGACATGTTATAAAAAGAAGCGTGGATCGGAATGCCCGTCGCGGCAATGCGTTCGATCGGTATTCCCCGCTGGGCAGCTTCCTGCTGCATATCCTCAGTGGCTACATAGTAGCGGTCAATATCGGGATGCAGCCAGCGCCCATGCAGATCGAAATCCGTAACCACGTTGACAATCGGCAAATGCATTCCCATTTTGCGACGTAACGCCGGAAGCGCGAGCTGCGGGAATGTATGTACTACGAGGTCGGGCAACTCCTTTTTCAGTGTGAGCGTAAGTTGACGCATTCCGAATGAATGCAACACATGGCCGAAGGCCGATGTAGCCTGCATACCGCGCGTGATGTTATAGACCCATCCGTAAAGCTGTGGAATGGTTTTGAAGCTTTGCATATATACAAATTTGGTCAGACTGTTCAACCAGGGATGAGATTCAGCCATTAGGTCAAGTAGTCGTACCTCGCAGTGTCCGAGTCTTCGCAAACTGTCCTTAATTGCCCGGGCGGCCTGTACATGGCCTTCCCCGTAACTGGCGTACAATATTAGAATTTTTGGTGGTAAGACTTCCATGATTGTTTAGCCCCCTATATTCAATAAGCACATTGAAGCTCATTTCAGGAACGTTCCAAGTTGAGGGAGGATACGGCTGGCAAAACGTAACGCTCCAGCAGTGTTCGCGGATTTTTCCAACGGCTCACCTTGCTGTCTGCTGTAAATACCGCGACTGCGTTCGCTTCTGGCACAAGATAAATTTGCTGTCCTCCATGTCCGTGTGCACACGCGTAGTTGATGCCGTGGAGTCGTCCTGTCCACCATTGGAATCCGTAATCCCCGAATTCTGGATAGCCTTCGACCTGTCGCTGTGTCGCCTGATGCAGCCAATCGGCCGGTATCAATTCTTTTCCGTTCCAGCTGCCTTGATGAAGGCAGCAGTCGCCGAATTTAGCCATGTCACGCGATGTCAGATATAGCCCGATATGTCCCATGGTGTAGCCCTCTGGATCTTGTGCCCAACCACTTCTCCCAAAACCTAAGGGTTCGAACAGATGCTGGAGAGCGTACGTATAGGCGTCAATCCCACAACAATGGGTCAGTAGCACGGACAGCAAGTGCGAGTCAACACTGCGATATTGGAATACACCGAGTTGATCCTCCTGTACAGGTAAGCGCAGGGCAAAGGACGGCCAGCTTTTGCTGCGATGAAAACGGTGGATAAAAGCTTCTCCGAGCTTTTTGCCTGTCTGCCAATACAAGCCGGATGTCATGGTCAACAGATGGCGAATCGTAATCTGCTCTAGCAGTGTTTCCTTCCGCCTAGGTAAATACTCAGGCAACAGCTTATGTACAGCCGTCTCTGGCCCGGGCATATCACCGCGAGCCATAGCTATGCCGATGAGCGTGGAAGTGAAGCTTTTGGTCGCGGATCGCAAATCGTTCAGAGAGCTTGCTTCATGACCGTTGTAATAGCGTTCCCAGATCAGTTTACCGTGGCGCAGCAGCAGGAAGCTGTGCATTTTAGGAAACTTGGCTTGAACTTCACGGTCTGCCTGATCAAGTAAGGAGGCATTGATGCCCTCCTCTTCACAAGTTCCTATGTTCAGGGCAGACATACGGGCAACAGGTGCAGTGAACAGCGGAGCATAGCGGCTCATCCTTTTCCCTCCTTGTTATGTTTATTTATTTTACCCCAAACACATACACTCCAAAAACCGATAAATAAGGTATACCCTCTGTGCAACAGCTGATGTAGTACCCCAAATGACATGATGCGTAAAAGATAGGTAAAATCAATGTAAATTTACTGGAAAGCTGAAAGCTGTATCTGAATATGTTATAATGGGGTAGTGATTCAGCCAAAAGAAAATCGGTTAATACAAGTGTCAGGTACATGCCTGCCTAAGGCGTTCCCGACCTAAGCTGCAATTAGACATACTACTTCACTGCATAAGGACATCAATACTTTTCGGCATTCTCTTCAACGGAGCACTTATTTTCAACGTTTTGGGAGGGAGTTACATGGCAACGAAAGGTCACAATGAAGTAAAGGAAAGTCTGCGGGAAATGACTCGAATTTTCCGGCCTAAGGATCCCAAAAAATTTGTAAAGGAATATGTGCGAAAATACCGGATTACAGGAGGGTATGAGGAAGAGTTGACCATGGTGGTGGAAAACGAACTCGGTCGCATAAATTCTTCAGTATCTTAAAGGGTTCGATTACCCGAAAAACTAGAAATACGACTTTTATAAACCGTCTATCCACAGAGGAGACGGTTTTTTTGTGTCTGCCCTGCATACAATGGGATAGGTTTAGTGTATTTGTATGCTCAAAGGAGGCGGATTCCAATAGAGATAGCGATACGAACACCGGAGGAAATCGGCTACATGAGGGAGGCCGGGCGTATTTTAGCAGATTGTCATCGTACGCTGGAAAGTCGTATTCTTCCGGGAATCACAACGCTTGAAATCGACGCTTGGGTGGAGCAGTTTTTAAACAAGCGCGGAGCCACGCCTGAACAAAAGGGCTATAAAGGTTTCCCTTATGCCACCTGCGCTTCGGTCAATGAGGTGGTGTGCCATGGTTTTCCCTCGGAGCGGGTGCTTCATGATGGGGATATTGTGACCATCGACATTGTGGTTAACAAGGACGGTTGGCTGGCTGACCGAGGATGGACCTATGCGGTAGGTAACATTAGCCGCCCGGTAGCGAGACTGTTGCGGCAGACCCATAAGGCACTGATGCGCGGTATAGAGGTTGCCCGCCCGGGGAGGACATTGGGGGATATCGGGCATGCTGTGGAAAAAGCGGCAGGCTGGCGGCGGTTCGGCAACGTCAAGCCTCTGATCGGGCATGGCATTGGCCGCCAAATGCATGAGCCGCCAGAGGTTCTACACTACGGTCGTCCCAAAACGGGATTACCCCTGCGCGAAGGGATGGTGATTACCATCGAACCGGTATTTACCCTAGGAACCGAGGGGGCCGTGCTCTGGGGGGACGATGGCTGGACCATCAGCACAGCAGACGGCAGTTGGGGAGCCCAATACGAGCACACGATTGCGATTACAAAGAACGGCCCTTATATTTTGACCTCGTAAAAGCGAGTTGTGCCATAGGGAGTCAATGTGCGGGTCCTTTGCATAAGGCTCTCTAGGTAAGTTTTTTTCAGGATGATGCATTCATCGGAAACAGCCATCACAATTCCCGCCACTTTGCCGTCCAGTCCTGGAAAAAAGCAGATACAGAGAATAAGCGCGAGAATTGCAAAGCTACAGAAAACAGCCTACCGATAAAGATAGGTTTGGTAGCATCACGATAATACGTATGGACGAGCTGAATGTCATCCATGCCGTTCGGTGCTTGTTAATAATAAGTCCCTGATATATGTTACGGACAGCTACCCATATGTATAGTAAAGTAAGAACCTGAAATACGTTCTTGGTAGGTTCGATCAATTCGGGGACACACCAAATACATATTGAAAGACCAGATTGCCTACGGGCGTCAACCCGATACTCCAGCCTATGATCAATACAGCTACAGCCACGAACGTACATAAAATGAAACAATTTTATTCAAGTCGAATCCTTCAGGAATGAATGAATAGCAGTGAACATTTTTATTATAGATCAAGATTCGGATCGTCGGTATATGGAAAGTATAATATTGGAAACTAGGAGTGGAACTCACATGATCATCAGGGAAGCAACGATATCAGATGCCGAGGGCATCGCCAAGGTGCACGTAGATTGCTGGAGGACGACGTACAAAGAAATAATGCCTGCCCAGGTTCTGGAACAGCTTTCCTATGAGCAAAGAACAAAACTGTGGAATGCGAATCTATCCAGTGAAGACGGTCATCGGGTATATGTTGCTGAAAATGAGAAGGGGGAAATCATCGGATTTGTGAGTGGGGGTCCGGAAAAGTCAGGTGAATATCCCCCGTATGGGGGAGAAATAACGGCAATTTACGTTTTGAGTGAATACCATAGTTTAGGCTTGGGGAAGAGACTATTTTTACGTCTGCTTCAACATTTCAATAGTATGGATATTCACTCTGTGATCGTATGGGTGCTAGCAGATAATCCAGCATGTACCTTTTATGAAAGGTTGGGAGCCAAACTTATAGTAGAACAACATATTATAAGTTTGGGTGGCAAAAATCTGAACATGGTGGCTTACGGTTGGATACTATTCGGATAGAATACGCTTTTGTCCTTCCAAGGCACGAATGGGTGCGATATTTTGCGTAAATTCCAACGTTCCCAGATAGCGGCCCTCTGCATCACGGATGGCAAAATAACGAATGTAGACAAATTTATCCTTGATTGGAATCCAAAAATCTTCAACATCCTTGCGGCCTGCCTTAAAATCTTCCAGCAGCTTCTCAACGACATGCACGCTTTGGGGTGGGTGGCAATTCTGTACGGTACGACCAATGACGGCTTTCGTGCGCGCGAAGATTCGTTCCTTACCATGGGAAAAATAGCGAACAACATCATTTTCATCGATAAAGGTCAGGTCAACAGGTAGATGGTTCAACAGCAGTTCCAATTGTTGTACGGATACAATCCCTGTCTCGAATCGCACGAAGCCTTGCGGTGTTCCTGATGTGCCTTCCGTTTGCTCAAGGGCTTCTGCAGGCTCCTCTGCCCGTTCGGGTATCCATTCGCGTTCGGGGGCGGTCAGGCAGAATCCAATTTCCTCGCTTTCCCGGGCTATTTTCAGCCATTCATCCTCTGTCAGCTTACTGAGTGCCATCGGCAGCAAAATATTCTCTTCCTTGAATATCATTTCATTTACTTCACTCATGATATGGGCAAGCGCCTTCCCAATCTGTTCACGATCCCCGTTATATTCGGCGAGCAGACTCTTCGCTTCCTTAATCGCGGCACGAATGCCGTCGTCCACACCCCACATGACTTTGGTCGGGCCAAAAATTCCATAGCGTTCTAGATAAGGAAAGACCAAGTTTTCTTTACGACTGTAGTGCTTGTCGAGATCCATTAGCAGACTTAAATCCTCAAGCAGCTTGTAAATAACCTTGGGACTGTCCTCCTTTTGAAATTGCTCTGCATGCAATGCCAACTTAAAGTTGACCAGTCGTTCGATCTCCCGATTTTCCAGCTTGAATGTGTGAACAGGATGTCCCGGTTGTTCCTCCGGTCCTGAAGGACGGTGAATATCCTCAATGGAGCCCTTGAAGATCGAAGTATGCACGGAACAGAGCCGCTGAACTTCCGATACGGGAATTCCCTCCTCGGTCATCAGTGCGTGCTCCATAGCTGAAATTTCCGCCACACTTACTCCGCCAACAGCCTCTGCAAAACGCGCTTTCACCTCTTCGACGCTTTTCCCGGCATGTAATTCTTTTATAATTTCCTTCAGTGTTCGTTGACGTTCTGTTAATTCCTGTGCTGTATGTTCACGGTTGTTAATTAGCTCGCTCATGATCGTTAGCTCCTTTATTTTTGAATGGTAAAACCATGTTGCAAAAACGTGCGTTCCACGGTTTCCATAGCTACTTTTTTCAATGCAATACCTTTGGACAATGTCATAAAACGACCTGCGGTTTGTAACATGCCAGGCTTGGCGATATCATGAAAACCCAGCTCTACCATAATGTCCTTCACTTCGGGATAACGGTTAACAAGGTTAAAAATCGGTTCATCCCAGTGCAGTATCTTATCCATTTGTTCATCCCCTTGATTGAGAACGTTTATCATTTACAGAGTATCATAGGTCCTGACGAGCTATTGTGATTGTACGCACAATTTACATTCAGGTATTGACAGTTGTAATTCATGGTTTATATACTGTGTATAAAGATATATACAGTAATAACACTGATTACTTTAATAATAACTTCGTATGAAGAGAGAACGAGGTCGTCATTACAGGCAGTGCAGAAGGGATCAGGATAAGAAAATGACAATCATCAAGCAGGCATGGAAGATTACCCGGCAGGATTTTCGCAACAATCCATATGTTATGCTGTGGACATTGCTGTTTATTGCGTATTTGGGATTTACCATGAGTTTTGCTGTAAGTGTGCATTGGGATGAACGTGGAAACTTGAGTCCGGTAGCCGATTTTATCATGCTGGTGTTGATTCCGTTTCTCGGATACATTTATAACCGCCGTGCATTTAAATATCTTCAGGAAGATTCCTATACGCATATGCTAGCCTTTTTCCGCACCTTGCCTATACCGATGAATGCGGTGATTATGAGTCGAATTCAACAGGCGCTTTTGGCGTTTGTTGTGAATAGTGTGATATTTTTCACTCTCTTGTTTACGTTGTCAGCTACGTTTCGGGTATATGCCAGTACAGGTTTCTTTGTATCGTTTGCACTTACCTGGATAGGCTACGGAATGCTGATTCAAGCCATTTATATTCATTTGGAATTTCTTAAAAAAGGTAAATCCTACTTTTGGCTATCCATTGTCATCATGCTAATTTGTGGGATAGTTACGATTATAGTTCGAGTATGTGGGGCCAATCTGGTATCGATAACGGCATTTTACAGCAAGGAATGGCAGCTGTTGTCTCCGGTGATGTGGGGAGCGCTGCTGGCAGGAGCTCTGGGTATGTGGATGTCCTACAGGGTGACACAGCGTAAGCTTATGAAACGGGATTTAACTTAGCGGTATGTGTACAAAGATAGATAAAAAGGGGGGAGAAGCAGGTGAATATACCAGTGCAAATTGATGAGAATAGCGCGGAACCGCTGTATGCGCAGATTGAAAAGCAACTTCGCTCACTCATCGTAACCGGACAGATTGCAGCGGGAACGCTGCTTCCCTCCATTCGGGAGTTCGCAGGGACGCTCCGCTGCAGCGTCATCACCGTCCGGCGGGTCTATCAGGATTTGGAGAACGAAGGCTTGCTTCGTACCCGGCAGGGAACGGGCACCTTCGTAGCTCTGGTCGAAGACGATAAGCGCTCAGGTTACCGCCTTAAAGCAGTGACCGAGGCGTTGGAAACGGCGATTGACACAGGCATCGCTGTACAGATGACAGAACAGGAATTGTTGGAGCTTTTCGCAGAAATGGTGAAGAGAAGGTATGAAGTCCAAGTGAAGGAGTGACGCCCGTGAAAAACGATGTAAACCATCATGTGGAAGTTCCTATGGGGATACAGATAAAAACACCCATTATTGAGATGAGCCAAGTCTATAAAACTCGAGGTAACCGGGAAATTGGACCGATTAATCTAACCATTGAACCGGGATATGTAGTCGCTTTGGCTGGACATAACGGATCGGGCAAAAGTACATTGATTCATCTGCTGACTCAGCTTATCCACCCGGATTCCGGTGAAATACGTTGGTTCGGTCAAGCGTATCCGGACGGCATGCCGGCAGATACACGACAATGGGTTGGGTATATGTCAGAGCAGCCGACCCGTGAGGAAGATCGACTCACAGCAGAAGCAGCAGCGGCGTTTCGAGCCTTGTGGTATCCCGGCTGGGATGAAACACGTTTTCAGCGTCTGATGGAACGATTTCAGGTTCCGCAGCATACGAAATTATCGCGCATGTCCAAGGGAGAGCGCCGTAAGTTTGAACTGGCTGCAGCCTTGGCGCCTCACCCTCGTTTGTTGCTGCTGGATGAGCCTTCGTCGGGTTTAGACCCTTTTGCCTGGAAAATCATGCTGGAGGAACTGCGGGATTGTATGGAGAACGGCAAAACGACGGTCATTATTGCCACTCATATCATAGACGAGATTAAGCGTTTGGCGGATTATATTGTCCTGATGCATGATGGCAGGCTGCTCGGCAAGCTGGAAAAAGACCATTTGCTCGAAAATAGCAAAGAAATGTGGTTTGAAGGCACACCGGAGGAGGCATCGGAACTTCCGGGTGTTGTAGAGATGGAGAGCGAAGGCGGATTGCAGCGAATTGTAACGTTGGCAGCCGGAGAGACCAGCGCCATCTTGGAACAAGCGGGCATCCGCCCCATCCGTGTGCGGCGTTTGGAACTGGATGATATTTTAGTACATTGGTCTGCGGGACAACTATCAGAAGATGCGGAGACATACACGCAGAAAAAAGGAGCGGAGTAATCATGAACATGCTGGAATTGAAAGAGGTCGTGAAGCAATATGGGAACCACACGGCGGTGAACGGAATTTCGCTGAATGTGAACGGTGGGGAGATTTACGGACTACTGGGAGGCAATGGAGCAGGCAAAACGACAACGATGCGCATGGTGCTCGGTCTGATTTACCCTGATGGAGGTAACATTCAATATGAGGGCAAGCCCTACAGCAAGGAGCTTCAGCGGACGATGGGCTATTTGCCCGAGGAGCGAGGGTTGTACCCCAAGGTGAAGGTGAGCGAGCAAATTAACTATTTGGGCAGGTTGCGCGGAATGTCGGCTAAGGAGGCGGACAAAAGTCTACGCTACTGGCTGGAGCGCTTTGGGGTGCCCGAATATTACGACAAGCGGATTGAGGAGCTATCCAAGGGAAATCAGCAGAAAATGGGCTTTATTGCCGCCGTTGTGCATCGCCCGACGCTGCTCATTTTGGATGAGGCCTTTAGTGGGCTTGATCCGGTAAACGTTGAATTGCTTAAGGATACGGTGAAAGAGCTGCGGGACGATGGGGCTGCGATTTTATTCTCGACCCACCGCATGGAGCATGTGGAGGAACTGTGCCGCCATATTACGATTTTGCATCGCTCAAATACAGTTGTGCAGGGAAGTGTGCAGGAGATTAAGGGCCGTTACCCGCGTGAAAAAGTTCGTCTCATCACTACAGGTGAAGTGAACGGACTGGAACAGCTGCCCGGCGTGCGCCGTGTAGAGCCTATGGATCGCGGCTGGATGCTGCATATTGAGCAGCCGAATGCGGCGAAGTTGGTATTACAAACGGCGTTGGAGCAAACGGATGTAGAGCATTTTGAGATCAAGGAACCTACGCTGAACGAGATTTTTATAAGAGAGGTGGGTGATTCCCATGAATAGACTGGGTACGGTAATCGGTTTTACGTTTCGTCAGAAGGCGAGAACCAAATCTTTTATCATTACAACGCTGGTACTGGCCTTGCTCATTACGCTTGGTATGAATCTGCCATATTTGATTTCTTTGTTTAAAGCAGATGGGACAGGAGGTTCGGGCACGACGGCAGCCGAGCATCATCGCTTGGGACTGATTGCCGGGAGCCGGATAGAAGTGGCGAATCAACTGGATAAATTCACCAAGGAGCAATCCAACCCGGCAGCCATCTGGAAGCGTTATGACAACGTACAAACACCAGCCATGCAGCAAGCCTTGAAAAATGGGGAGCTGCAAGGTTACGTACAGTTCACGGAGCCTACCGACAAGGGAGACACGTTTCCTAAAGTGGAATATGTCTCTGTAGAAAAAGAGCCATCTCCTGCTGTAATTACATTGTTGCAGACGGGACTTCAGGAAGCTAAGGTCAAAGCCATTATGGGCGGCAATGCATTGACCAGTGATCAAATTCGTGAGATTAGCACACCTGTAATAGTGGACAGCAGGGAAGTAGACGGTTCGTCTGAGGCAGGGGGAGCTGTGGGGACAGAGGAAAAAGAGACCTCTATGATTAACTATGGTTTGGTCTATGTACTGATGATTTTATTCTTCACCTCCTCCATGATGACGGGGAATATGATTGCTGCAGAGGTGACATCGGAAAAAAGCTCACGTATCATGGAGATTCTCATCACAAGTGTCTCACCGTTGACCCAGATGTTCGGAAAAATTATCGGCATTTTCCTGGTCGGCCTGCTGCAAATTGCTGTCTTTGCAGCCGCTGTATGTGCCAACCTTATGCTGCCGCATAATAATGTCATTCTTAGCTCAGCCGGGCTGGATCTGTCGCAACTGAATATCGCGGTGTTGGGTTATGGTCTGGTATTCTACATCCTCGGCTACTTTCTCTACGCAGTACTGTTCGCCGCGGTGGGCTCCATTGTTAGCCGTACCGAGGAGTTGGGACAGGCGATCATGCCGATTACCGTGCTGTCACTAGCAGCCTTTTATATCGGTATCTTCAATATCGCCGCATCTGATACGATTTTCGTAAAGGTTGCCGGGTACATCCCATTTTTCTCGCCAACCGTCATGCTGTTGCGGATTGGTCTGGAACGGGCGAGCCTGCTGGAAATCTGGCTGTCACTTGGTATTCTGGTCGCCTCCATTTTGATGTTCGGTTGGCTGGCCGCCAAGATCTACCGTACGGGTGTCTTAATGTATGGTAAACGTCCTTCGTTCAAAGAGTTAAGAAAAGCTATGAAGGCTTACAAGATTTAAATTTTTAGCAATACATGTGAGTGTGTGGTGTCATAATTAATGAGAATGTATTCATAATTAATGAGAAAAAAATTTCATAATTGATGAGAAATGAATATTTATACACTAGTATACATCGGTGGAGTTATTGTATGGTGTCCGAATATAAGAAGATGGCGAAGAAATAAACTATTTGAGGGGAATGATTTAAAATGACAAAAGAAAAGGATTAGTACTGTAAAAATAAAGTAATAGACTGGAGTCGTTGACTTAACAACGTTTTCGAATTGAAGAACCGTCAACTTTTGAGAAATAAGTTTTAGACTAATCCATTAAATGAAACAGCGGCAGAACAAGACCTGATAAATAAGGTCTTAGACTGCCGCTGTTGTTGTTAAACTAACGTTTCCCGTTAGTCTAACATTACATATTTAACTATTTATAAAGTTTTTTAAATCATTTTCTATAAAGTGATTTGGTTTCCATCCTTTTATTAGCTTATCTACTAAAAATGTATCTACCGCACTCAATGAAATTCCTAATAAAGTGCCAGCACCTGAGCCACCTACTGTATTAAGTAAACCTGCACCTGTAAACAGCCCAACCTGATTGTTTTAGATGGTAATTTCTCAGCCCAAGTATTTGCATTATTAGCATTAAAGTATTCCTGTATTAAATTAGCTTCTGGGGGTAAATCACCAATAAACTCCTTGAATTTTCTACTATTTTCATATATAGATATATACTCTGAAAAAGTCTTTTCCCCGGAATTCAAAACTCCTCTAACATTTCCAGTTTTCAGTACAAAATTATTAAATGTTTCTATACTATTACTTCCACTAACGATTTTGTTATAAAGGGAATCAAATCTGTTCGCAATTAAGATAGAAGATGATGGGCTTAATTGGAAATCCGATGAGTGCTTTGACCATACTTCAAAGCTAGAAAAAGTCGAAAAATAACTTCCTAGAAATGAGAGAGGGTCAATTATCTCTTTACTAATATTATGTTCTAATTCATATCTTTTTAAAAGAGCATCATCTTCATCCATTGAGGTAAACATTATTTCTGTTTTATCATCGTGGTGGAAAGTTCTAGTAACTGGTACAACCCAGAAATAAACTAATTCAATATTTTCTTTATGTTCTTCTAAAAATGGAATAAATTCAGCGGGATGGACTTGTGAAAACAAACGATTTAACAGATTCTCATTGACGATTATTTTTACCTTATCATAAAAAATTGCTTTCTCTGCTATTGTCCCTAAATCGCAATCACTAGAAACACATATACTTCCAAACATTACAGCAACCTCCATATAATCCACATGGTATAATCTACCATTACTAATCTGCTGCATTAATTCAAGTACATTTATTCACAATCCATATAGTAATTTTAACATAAAGACTCAATAATAAATCACTCCCCCCTTATGAGGGATCAATATTTTTTACAATGCTACAACCATACTAGTTATTGAAATCTCATGGTTAACCTATCTGTCCGTTAGCTTAATGAAGCATCGTCAGTCTCTCTATTTTCTCAGTCTACAACTTTATTTGCTGAGTCTAACACTTTATTTTTTAGTCTAGAACGTTATTTTCTCCTGACAATTAAAATGCGCTGATGTTATTGAGTATTGTGGTACTACTGATTCTTTGGGATGGCTAATGAGTACAACAGGTTCAATACTAAAAGAAGCCAGGAGAATGATGGGCTCGGAGTCTTAAGTAGGATAAGAAAGTAAATAATATGTAATTTCTCCGAATAGGTAGGTTCAATTGCGAACCTACCTTTTTTCATTGAATACAGTTATAGCTATTTCTATAAATAAAAAAATTATTTGTATTATGCGACATAAGGACAATTTATTTTTAAATATATCTTTTAAGAAAATCTAATATAAACGTATTATTTATATCAGATTCATTTAAGTATAAACTGCTACTTATAAGCCTAACTTTACGCAAATGCAATAATTAGAAAGGAGATAGGGCTGAATTGTGAAGAGGTTTTTCGTCTTTTTAAAAATGAGATCTACGCTAAATGCTTCTCTTAACTCATTTTAATTTAGTTACCAAAATACCTTCTACAGTTCGGTCGCTTACTCATCTGAAAAATTCATTACACATCAAAACTTAATTAACGCGAAAAACATAACTTATTTGGAGGAATATCATTGAAAATCAAAGTGCTGATTCAATTTCTTATTTATTTATGTCTATATTGTAATGATTGAAGTACACTCTGGTTATTAACTATAAGGAGCAAAAAAATAAAACATAAGAATGTGAGAAAGATTAATTTTTTAGTTTTGCTATCTCTCTCATTCATACTACCTTGGTATCTGAAAATCTTATTCATCTTACCTTGCTTAAAAATAACAGTGTATATGCTCTGAATAAAAATGGTTCCCTGTATCTTTGTTACATACAACTTGATTAGGAAGACTTCGTGGAGCCTCTATGAACGATGCATGTCTCAAGATGAATGGTCTCATTCCGTCGATCCGGCTGCTCCAATCGAGCCAACAAGGACTCAACGACGCGTGTACCGAGTCCGTACGGATAAGTATGTACGGTCGTGAGCGGAGGATCGATAATCTTGGCATTAGCAATATCGTCAAAACCTGTTACTTCGATTTGTCCAGGAACATCGATGTGCAACTCCTTTAGCGCACGAATAACCGAAATTCCAATATCATCGTTGGCACAAACAAATGCTGTCGGAAGCTTTGGAAGCTGCTTCAACTGTTCAAGCATCCACTCAACAGATAGATAAGGATTGTTGTCCTCAAGCTTGATGCTGAACGTCTCTCCAGATGAAGCGCGATGCATCCGGAGGGCTTGATCGTAACCAAGCCAACGCTCATAGAAGCTTCGACAGTGATTGTGGTCTCCGATAAATCCAATCTCCGAATGGCCGCGTCCAATGAGAGAACGAGTAAGATTGTATGTCGTGCGGTGATTCTCCATCAAGAGGATGTCGAATTTGTGTGGAGAGTTCAACGACTCTGGCAAAAAATCGATAAATACCGTTGGAATGCCCGTGTTTAGAATAGTTTCAATATAGGCTTCTTGGAAGATCTCAATACAAACAATTCCGTTCACATTTGATTGGTTAATATTGGAGGGCAGTGTGCATGAATGGATATCCTCAGGATTGACAAGAGATAAGATCAGATTAAAGCCTTCAGCGCGCAGGGAGGTTTCCATTCCTTTAATCGTTTCAGAGTAGAAGCTGATGGCGTTAATGTCCCCTCGTGTAAGAAGAGCAATATTGCCTCCATTCATAAAACTGTAGTTTTTGTATTTCATCTCCGCTGCTTTTTGGATTACTCTCTTTTTTGTGCCCTCTGGAATTTGCGGATGGTTGTTGAGGGCTTTGGATATGGTATTTCGAGACAGCCCCATTGCATCCGCGATGTCTTGAACCGTTACTTTCTCAGCCATAATAAGCTCCTTTTTATCCTGCTTCATAAAATCTTAAATGATAAACAAAAATTTATTCAAATGTAAATGTGAATGTGGTTTTTAGCTTGAAAAAAATTCTTTGATCTTGCATACTGCTAATAAACATTCCCCTCTTATACTACACTACTCTTTGCCTTTTTTGTAGTAAGAGTTAGATAAAAAAGATTCTATACTATTAGGATAAATCGGTGTTCTTCTAAGAAAAGAAAGAGAGCTAGACCCCTTCTCGTGAGGGTTTGCTATCAAGGAAATATATAAACTTAAACAAGTAACAGAGTGAGTAGGATTTTCATTGCTTTTTATTTTTGAAAGCGCTATACTTTTGGCTATATAAATTAATGTTTATAAATATTGATTATAAATGTAAACTTTATGAACAATTAAATGCACAAGTATAAGTATTTTGAGGGTAAGGATGGAGGTAAACTAAAATGAGCTCTGTATAACCGGCTGTGATTTTATTGAGCTTTTCCGCCGGATAGCCAAATTACAGATTCGCTACACAACTCCTAAGACGGGGTCGAAAATTACAAACACTGAGTATTCTGCGGCGGGTCTTGCCGTTCCCGTTGGCTGGGAAACCGATGTCAATGCAGCAGTTTATAGCGAGATTTAAATGGGGTGCTGCGTAAGGATTCCTACTGCTTGTAATATATCGTAGGTACGGGGGGGCGGTGTTAGTGTTTATTCGGAAGGTGAAATTATACATATACTTGTATATCCGAAGAGTGGACAAATGCTGACCAGACGGCATTCTGAAGATGAATTCGTTAACATAGGGACGCCTTGAAGGCCATTGAAGCCAGATGAGAAAAAGGACCACGAGCTGCCGTTGAACCATATCGCATTAGATATGGAAGCCTTCTATATTGCTGGTCCATAAACCCGTGTCATTTTACTTTTGTCAACTCACAAAATTTTTTGGGCGGCGTTATGCAGCTGCTGCTGATTTTCCCGCTGAACCGGTAGGTTGTGCTCCGGAACCTGAACGGTTATTTCAATTTAAGTGCCATCTTGGAGCATAAGGATGAGTATAGTGTTCCACCGGGCTCGGATATTATTGAAAATTAACAAAAAGGGAAAGAGAGAGGGGAGTCGGAGTTTGAACATTCCCAATAGTCTCGTTCAAATCCTAAAATAGAAATCACAAGTTCAAGCTCTATATATTTTATAACAAATTTAATATGCTATTCCGGCCAGTTACTGTGCTGTAACTGGCCGCCTTCTACTTTTTTGGTAGAAGATGATTATTCCGTAGAGTAGAAATGGAGGGTAATCGATGAAAAAGAAATTCAAAGCTGTGCTGCACATCCTCATGGTGATGGCTATTATTATGACTTCATCTGGAGTTTACGCCGCTAGTCCTGATACCGGCTGGGCTGCACGGGCGGTAGATAACACAGGAAAATCGGAAAAGGAGGGTCTTTCTATTTTTGAAAACGTTATAAATCTAAATACAAATTTGACAGGATGGCAGGTAAAAGGAAATGGCAAGTGGGGAGATGCCGCAGAAGGGCTCCTGCTGACATCTGATCCGCAGGAGGACGTGATGGCCATCTCAGAAACAATAGCAGATGATTTCCTGTATGAAGCCGATGTTATGATCAAGGATATGCAAGCGGATGCTTCTTTGCTCTTCCGTTCCAATGAAGACGGATTGAATTCGTATATGCTTCAAATTGCACCGCAGTCCGGTATTATCCGTTTAAAAGATGCGGGCAGTGGAGCAGGTAAATTAAATGAAGAGCATCCGGTTTCGCTCAAGAAAGGGGAGATCTATCATCTCAAGGTAAAAGCTGAAGGGGCCTCGCTGAAAGTATATTGGGGAACTCAATATAAGCCTGTGATTGATGTTCAAGACAGTTCATACCGATCTGGCCGCCTTGGACTTCACGTCTGGGATGGGTCAGCCTTGTTCCAAAACATAACCGTTAGCGATCTGAAAGGGAATCTGGGTTTGGTACTTGTGAAAAAAGGACAGTGGCAGCCTGACCTCAGCGGCCAAAAAGGAACGTCTGTGAACCAGAGCAAGGCTCAGCAAATCTATAGTAGGCAAGCTGCTGACTTTGTATATGAAGGAACAATCGTTTTCCGCTCCGATGCTGCTGCCGCTCTAGCTTTCCGGTCCTCTACCGATGGAACACGTGGATATGAAGCTACTCTGGTGAAGGAAGGAGAGCAGGTCCGCGTATCGCTGACGAAAGCGGATGGAACTGCAATTGCAGGCTCAGAGCGACCTTATCCGAGCTTAGCGGGGGCGAAGCATTATATGGAAGTAAAGGCAATGGGTAACCGGATTCAAGTTTTCGTGGACGGTTATACTCCACCAGCAATCGATGTAACGGATCATTCGTATTCAACAGGAAACGCTGGTCTTGTTGTGAAAAAGGGAAGCGCTTACTTTCAGGATGCTTATGTCACGGAGTCTAATAATTATTATACTGAAACCTATCGTCCCCAGTATCATTATACACCGATCCGTGGGTACGCCAGTGACCCGAACGGGTTGGTCTATTTCGAAGGTGAATACCATCTTTTCCATCAGGATGGAGGCACATGGGCCCATGCCGTCAGCAAGGATATGCTGAGCTGGAAACGTCTGCCGATTGCACTTCCGTGGAATGATTACGGGCATATCTGGTCCGGATCTGCTGTGGCGGATGTAACGAATACTTCAGGCTTATTTACGGATTTGGGCGGCAAAGGTCTGATCGCCTATTATACTTCCTATAACCCAGATGGTCCTAATGGCAACCAGCGCATTGGCCTTGCTTACAGCAAGGATCAGGGGCGTACGTGGCATTATGCCAAGAATCGTCCGATCGTGGTTGAGAACCCCGGCAAGAACGGGGAAGAACCGGGGGGATGGGATTTCCGCGACCCTAAGGTGATTCGCGATGACGAGCATAATCGCTGGGTCATGGTAGTGTCCGGTGGTGATCATATCCGGTTCTTTACATCGGCTAATTTGCTGGACTGGACGTTGACCGACAATTGGGGTTATGGAGATTATGTTCGTGGCGGTGTGTGGGAATGCCCTGACCTGTTCCCACTGGTCGTGCAGGAAACGTCAGAGAAGAAGTGGGTTCTCATGATCAGTACAGGGGCGAATTCGGCAACAGGAGGATCGGATTCTGAATATTTTGTGGGAAGTCTGACTGCAGAGGGGAAATTCGTAAATGACAATCCGGCAGGAAAGGTGCTGAGAACGGATTTTGGCAAGGAGTATTATGCATCCATGTCTTTCTCGGACATGACGGATGGGCGCAGAGTGATGTTGGCGTGGATGTCCAACTGGGATTATCCGTTCGCTTTTCCGACTTCGGGCTGGAAGGGGGGACTGACTGTTCCGAGAGAGGTTGCTCTGGTCATGACCCCCGACGGACTCCGTCTCGCCCAGGGTCCGATCAAGGAGATGGAACATCTGCGCAGCAGGCTGTTCTCTGTAACTGACAAGATGATCAATCCATCTTCTCCAAACCTGCTGAAGGGACTTGTTTCTGGAGCATATGAGATTGAAGCCGAACTGGAGATTCCGGCTGGAAGTAACGTAACAGAGTTTGGTTTTAATCTACGTGAAGGTGCGAATCAGAAGACTGTGGTGGGTTATAAGCCAGGCGAAAGTAAATTGTTCGTGGATCGCTCTGCTTCCGGAGCTACGGATTTCTCCAATCTGTTTACCACAAGACATGAAACGGGGATGAAAGCCGAGAACAAGCGGATCCAGATGCGGATTTTGGTGGATGAATCCTCTGTTGAGGTCTTCGCTAATGGAGGCAAGGTGGTTTTCTCCGAGGTCATATTTCCTGATCCGGCCAGTAGGGAGATGAGCTTCTATAATCAGGGTGGCAATGTGAAGATTGTTTCTCTGTCGGTAAACAAGCTTGGATCAGTGTGGAATTCGGATAACGATTCGCCACTACGGATTGCAATGGACACGGGTGACCGTGAACTAGGGATAGGGCAAAGCGAAACGCTGCGGGCGGCAGTGGAGAATGGGTCTGGCAATGGTGTTCACCCGCTGGAGTGGAAATCCAGTAATGCCAAGGTGGTAGGCATAAAGGGAGCCGGCGCTTCTCAGGCAACTCTTATGGCCAAAAAAGAGGGCGAGTCCGTCATTACTGTATCCACCCCGAATGGAAAGGCATCCGCCAGCCTTCTTGTAAAAGTCTCTGGCGGCGAGTTTCATACCAGTCTCAGCGGCTGGACCCCAGATCCGTCAATGGCTTCATGGGTACTCAGCAAGGATGGAATTCGTGGAAGGTACTCAAGCGACGCGAATTATATGGCCCAGGAGCAGGCTGGGGATTTTACTTATGAAGCTGAACTGAAGCTTGGCACGTCCGGCGGGGCTGGTTCACTTCTGTTCCGTGCAAGCGAGGATGGGCACAGCGGCTACTACCTGAATCTAGATCCTAACATGAAGTCTATTCGCCTGTTCTACAAAATAGATGGACGATTCGAGGAACGACAGGTTCTGGCGAAAGTCCCGGCCTTCATCCAGCGAGGCCAAACCTATAAAATAAAGATTCAAGCGGAAGGCCCGCATATCGTGGTACATATGGGAGGACTGAAAATAATGGATCTGAAGGATGGGACCTTTGCCGAAGGTCATTTCGGACTTCATGTCTTTGGCGGCTCTGTCTCTTATCAGAATGTAAATGTGACAGGAGGGAAACCGGCCAAGTTGAGGGTATCAAGCCTCGTGAACGTAGCATTCCAAAAATCCATATATACAGCCCGCCTGGCAAATGGCGAAGCAGTTAGTGTACAGGATGCAAATGAAGCCTCGGATCAAAAATGGGTGTTTGTGCCGACCGGAGATGATGCAGGTTCCTATTCCATCCGAACGACCTCCGGACAGGCGCTGGATCTGGACGCGGAGCGCAATAAAATTCAGCTCTATTCTTATTTGGGCTACAATAATCAGCGGTGGATTGTCCACAAAAATAGGGATGGTTCGGTTGTCATTATCTCAGTTTATCATAATAGGGCTTTGACCATATCCGAGGATGGTTCAAAGCTTACGTTAGAGACTCCTCCAACGGATGAAATGCGACGAAATAGGTGGAAAGTAAGCTCTGATTTTTAGTTCTATCCTGTAGAAAAGCCCCTTCGCTTGGCGTAGAGGGGCTTTTGGCAAAAGGCGGATTTGTTATTGTGTTCATGCAGCTTCAGCTTACTTCTGTCAGGTTAGGAAAATCAATTTCTTGCTGGTCAGGAAAGCGTCGAGCTTCTTTCGCTTTTCGTATCGCCAGCGAGTGATAGAGACTGAGTGATAGAGACATATGAACAAGACCCGTTGAGATGTCCATGCTGCAAGCACCAGATGTTGCTTGTGGTGATTTGGCATGCCGATTTGGACGGATTTATTATTATGTGCAACGAGAATATAAAAAATCAAAAGAAATGGTGAATAATAAATGATGATAAACCACGAGGCCAAGGGAACGAATAGGATAAAATGAAATGGATTTGTAGGAGCCAAGGGAAAAGAGCTTTAGGTATGGATAGACTTTGTGTGGAATGTGGGACGGAATCGAATAAACCAAACATAACTTAACGATGGGGGCATTATTAATGAATATGGATGATGAGAAATTACTGTAGTGCTTTCAGAATGAGACTTTTCCCCTTGTAAGAAACAATTTTTAGACAGGGGAATGATGTACTTTGAAAATTTCAGATCGAGTATTAAGGCTTTATCTAAATCACATTTGCTTGGATTTGTGGCGGGGGCCTTACGGCGGTAAAAAGCACTATGACTAAGACGAAAGCCTCCAAGTGGGGAGTATTATTCTTCTGATGACCATACCTTTGATTATCAGGACAAAGCTAACCCTCAGGACCATCCGGCAATTTTAAGTCACTTTATCGATTGGGAGTGGTTTTTCTTAGGTTGTGGGAACGATAGAGTCAATGGTTCTTCGGTCTTTGATGAAAGTGTTGAGTTCATTATTTTAGAGTTATAACAAATGGGTAAAAAGAAGCCCATTATCGTCGATACCTTTATGGAACCAGCATTTTTAAGAGGAATTTCTGCCTACAACCAGGTTTTCTTTATGTTTGCCGAAGATGGACTAATTCGATCAGAGTATTTAGATCGAGATCACCTGAGAGGCATGGAGGATTTATTTCCTGTTTTATTTGATCCACAATGTACAAGAAGTGAAACACTAAATACAGTTGTTAAAGCTTCAAATCACTACCTACAATAAGCACAGCAATGTGAATTAAAATGTTTTATGAAAACATCTGAGTCAAATAAAAATGGAATATTATCGGCAATCGAAAATATTTTGGTCTGTCTTAAATACAAGGAGCTACTACATAGGATAGTAGTAGTTTCCTTTTGATTAAACTCCCTTGATATGATTTAGTTTCCTCACTTCACTTTCCAAGGAATAACTAAAAAGGTGTCCAGCGACCCTAGGATCGTCGGGACACCTTTGCTGTTCTTACAGTTCGATTTTTGTTTCACCCTGTTGCTCTATGAAATGCTTAACTTCTTCCAACGATGGCAAGGCTGCAATCGCTCCAACTTTAGTGCACACGATAGCGCCGACTTGATTGGCAAGTGTTATAAATTCCTGCTGTTGCTCCCAATCGGAGGTAAATGCCTTGGGCTGACTCAGCTGGCTGATTTGATACAGCATAGCTCCGACGAAGGCATCACCGGCACCGGTAGAATCGATCGATTTAACAGTAATACTGCTGATTAGCGAACGGGAGGTACCGCTTGAGATGAGAGTACCTTCTTTCCCCAAGGTAACTGCCACCGTTTTGGCTCCCAACCCATGCAAAAGATCCAATGAAGCATTGCGGTCAGTCAGCCCCGTAATGATATTTAATTCCTCTTCGCTTACCTTTACGAAATCCGCATTGTGTATTCCTCTTCTGGACAATGTTATAAACTCCTCCAGCCTATCTTTCCAGAGGTCCCCCCGGTAATTGGGATCAAAGGAGGTAAATTGCCCATTGGCTTTCGCTTCGTCCAATAAAGACAAATACGCTTCCCGGAAAGGATCGGCGAGCAAGGCCGTTGCCGAGCCAAAATGCAGAATGGCAGCCTGTCGAGTCCATTCTCTATCAATGTCCTGCAGAGACAGCTGACGGTCAGCTCCGCGGTTGAACACGAAATCCCGTTCGCCGTTAGCGGCAAGGGAAACAAAGGCTAGTGTAGTCGGCGTGGCCGGATCAAAAAGGAGCATGGACGTATCCACATGTTGCTCATCCAACGTTTGCTTCAGATACATGCCAAAGGGATCATCCCCGACTTTCCCCAAGAATGACGCTTTTCCTCCGAGTTTGGCTACGGCTGCGCTTACATTTGCCGGAGCACCGCCAGCCTGCTTGGAGAAATGCTGACCCTTGGCAAGATTAACATCAATATCCGTGCAGAAAAAATCAATGAGCAACTCGCCCACACAAAGAACCGTTCTGTCATTTTTCACTTTGATTCACCTCTTGGTAGATTTAGTTTAGAACAGGGGTCGAGTCCCGGTATACGATATCCGTTGCAACATGAGTCACTCGGTATGGCATGGTATTGTCTTTGATTCTGGACAATAACATTTCGGCTGAAATAATACCCATCTGACTACTGTAAATATGCACGGTTGTAAGATGAGGCTCGACAACCCGGGATTCCGAAGCATCATCGAACCCGCAGACAGCAACATCTTCTGGGACTTTAATCCCTTTGTTTTTTAAAGATTTGATCACGTTGATGGCAATGAAATCATTGGCGCAAATAAAGACGGAGGGACACTCCCTCAGAGCATCCAACTGCTGTTCCATCCAGTTCTCCTCTATAAAGAAGTTGCGGTCAGGCGCTACAATGCTATGGGCAGGATCTACGGCGATTCCTGCTTCTGCTAAGGCCCTATTAAATCCGGTCCAGCGTTCATTGAAGCTTTTGCAGTGATTGTAATCGCCTACAAAACCGAAGCTTTCATAGCCATGATCGATTAATTTCCGGGTAACACAGTATGTGCTGTGTTCATTTTCCATTAATACCAGATCCGCCTTCAATTCTGGATACATCATATCCGCAGCGCAATCAATAAAAATGGTTGGGATGCAAAGATCTGTGATCAGCTTGCTGTATTCCTTGCTGAACATTTCGATGCAGAAAATGCCAGCCACATTCGAAGGTTCAAAATTGCCGGGTAGGGTCATCGAATTGATATCATTCTCACGGACAAAATAAATGGATAAAGTATAGCCCTGTTTGCTGATTTCCTTCTCCAGTCCGCTGATCAACAAAGATCCAAAGTGTGAGCTATTAGGAAGATTACAGGTCAAAAGTGCGATATTGCCTTGTTTTTCAGAAGCTGTTTCCATATAAGAAAATTGTTTGTATTTAAGCTCCATTGCTTTTTTGACCACCTTGTCCCTAGTAACGGTGGGAATACTCTCCACTCCATTAAGCGCCTTGGATGCAGTGTTTCTGGAAATTCCCAAGGCATCAGCGATATCTTGTATCGTAACCTTTGACTTTCTCGTCATATTGTTCACCTTATTCTCCGAATTAAGATTCTTCATATTTCTAAATATATAGTATTTTCATGTTTTTAACAATGTATTTATTCAAATGAACAATAAATGTTTACGTTTGTTTATTTATATTGTGTATTTTTGATGTATTTTTGCTAAAAACATTATAATTATCTTGAAATACGCTTTTTGAATGAATTTTTCACCCGAATTATATTGACTAATTAAATGTACATCTGATAAATTGTAAGAGTGAAATATGTTCAAATGTAAATTGTAAGCCCATTCATTTTGGGAATGTGTAAAATTCTCGTTCTGTTGGAGGTGTGGATATTACAAGCAAGTATTTGAAAAACATCTTGGTTAATTATGTCAGAGAGATGACATAACATGGCTTATATTTTGTGTCGTATAACAAGCCGTGAACAGTAGGAGGGAAAATATTGGCAAATTCGATCGTTCAAAAAAGGGGATTAAAGGCTTCAGAAACAAAAAAAAGAAACCATTGGTTAAGCTATATGCTTCGAAATTATATATTGTATTTGTTTCTGCTTCCGTCCATAATTCTTACCGTCATTTTCAAGTATGTTCCCATGTACGGCTCGATCATTGCGTTTAAAAATTTCAGCCCAAGAAAAGGCATCCTCGGCAGCGAATGGGTTGGATTTGAACATTTTCAGCGGTTTCTTTCATCACCAAATTTTTATGACATATTAATGAATACGCTTAAATTAAGCGCTTACGGTCTTATTCTCGGCTTCCCAGTACCCATCATTCTGGCCTTAATGCTAAATCTGGTCAGAGGAGCGAAGTTCAAGAAGAATATTCAGCTTATTGTATACGCACCTAACTTCATCTCGGTTGTTGTTGTTGCCGGTATGCTGTTTGTTTTTCTATCGCCAGCTGGAATAGTGAACGCTTTGGTAACAACCTTCACCGGCAAGCCGATTGCTTTTATGACTGATCCTGCCTATTTCCGAACGGTATATATTTTGTCTGGTATATGGCAAACAGCGGGCTGGTCCTCTATCATTTATGTGGCCACCTTAGCCAATGTGGACCCGCAGTTGCATGACGCTGCAACAATTGATGGTGCTTCATTGATGAAGAGAATCTTCCACATTGATCTGCCAGCTCTTAAACCCGTCATGGCCGTCCTGTTCATTCTCGCTGCAGGAGGTATTATGTCGATCGGCTATGAAAAGGCTTACCTAATGCAGACGGCTCTGAACACACCTACCTCGGAAATCATCGCGACTTACGTATACAAGGTGGGGTTGCAATCCGGCGATTATGCTTATTCTACGGCAATCGGGTTGTTCAATTCCGTAATTAATGTATTCCTGTTGATTTTCGTAAATACCGTCGTCAAGAAGCTGAACGAAGGAGAAGGGCTGTATTAAAGAAGGAGGTATTTATGGATATTCATTACACCGGGAAGGACCGGATTCTGCTCATCATCAATTATATTCTACTTGGTTTGTTTGTTCTCGCTATTCTGTTACCGCTGGTTTATGTGGTGCTTTCGTCCTTTTTAACTCCAAATACCCTGATTACCAAAGGGTTTGCCATTACATCATCAGACTGGACACTCACGGGATATGCCAAAATCCTAAGCAACAGTGCCATGATCCGCGGTTTTTTTAATGCTATTTTTTATTCAGCAGCCTTTGCGTTCGCAACCGTATTATTTTCCGTCTTCGCGGCTTATCCGCTTGCGATTGAAGAGTTGGTAGGGAAACGGTCCATTATGATCTTTTTCCTGATAACGATGTTTTTCGGTGGCGGTCTGATTCCTACCTATCTAGTGATTAAGGATTTAGGCATGTTGAATACGGTGTGGGCCATTATTCTGCCCGGCTCGATCAGCGTATTCAATATTATTCTGGCAAAGACCTATTTCCAGGGGCTTCCCAAAGAGCTGTTCCAGGCGGCGAGTATAGACGGAGCTTCTGAGCTCAGTATTTTCTTTAAAATCGTCCTGCCGCTTTCCAAGCCTATTATTTTTGTTCTAGCTTTATACGCTTTTGTCGGACAGTGGAATTCTTATTTCGACGCCATGATTTATCTGGATGATCCGAAGCTGTTTCCGCTTCAACTGGTACTGCGCTCCATTTTGATACAGAATCAGGTTCAGCCCGGCATGATTGCCGATGCGATGGCACAAGCGGAGCTTAAGAAATTGTCTGAAATGATTAAATACTCTGCCATTGTCATATCAAGTCTGCCTTTGATTGTCATGTATCCATTCTTCCAGAAGTATTTTGAAAAGGGTGTCATGGTAGGTTCGATCAAATAACAAATCGGGGGAATAGAGATGAAAAAAACATTACTAACCTTGTCTGTGTTGGCACTTTCTACTTCACTGCTTGCCGGATGCGGCGGTTCGGGCAATAATTCTGCGGCATCCGAAGATTACAAGCTGGAAAATGTTACTCTGCCGCTTAAAGAGAAAGTTACTTTGCATTTTATGACTCAAAGCTCGCCGCTGGCACCTTCCGATCCAAATGAAAAGTTGATTTATAAAAGACTGGAAGAAAAAACAGGGGTGCATATCGATTTTACCAACTTCACCTCCGATTCCTTCATTGAAAAAAGAAACCTTGCTGTTGCCAGTGGAGATCTTCCAGATGCCATACTGGATGCCGGATATTCCGATTACGATTTGTTGAACCTCGGAAAGGATGGAACTATTATCCCTTTAGAGGATTTGATTCAAAAATATATGCCCAATCTGCAGAAGGTATTAAAGGAAGCGCCTGAGTACAGATCCATGATAACCGCACAGGACGGGCACATTTATGCCTTTCCTTGGATTGAAGAACTGGGTTCTGAGAAGGAGAGCATTCATTCTGTAAACGACATGCCATGGATCAATGTGGAGTGGCTGAAAAAGCTGGGACTTAAAATGCCAAAAACCACCGAGGATTTAAAAAAAGTTCTGCTCGCATTTAAAAATGGCGACCCTAACGGAAATGGCCAAGCGGATGAAATCCCGCTGTCCTTTATGCTCAATAACGGCAATGAGGACCTGAATTTTCTGTTCGGATCATTCGGTCTTGGGGACAACGGCGATCATACGGTAGTGACCAATGAGGGGAAAGTGGTCTTCACTGCCGATCAGGACGGTTACAAAGAGGGGATTAAATATCTTAATGAGCTGTATAAACTGAACCTGATCGACGAGGAATCATTCGAGCAGGATTATAACACGTATCTAGCCAAAGGTCAGAGTGAAAGATATGGCCTCTACTTCCAATGGGATAAGGCGAATATTTCAGGAGACAACGATAAATATGAACTGATGAATCCGCTCGCCGGACCAAGCGGTGAAGTCAATGTGACCCGCACGAACAATCTCGGCTTTGACCGGGGGAGAATGGTGATTACCAGTGACAACCAAAATCTCGAGCTTACGGCAAAATGGATTGACCAGCTGTATGATCCTATCCAGTCCGTGCAAGACAACTGGGGTACCTACGGCGACAAAACTCAACAGAACATTTTTGAATACGATGAAGCGAGTCATATGCTGAAGCATCTTCCGCTTAAGGGAACGGCCCCTGTCGAGCTACGGCAAAAAACGAACATCGGTGGTCCATTAGCAATTCTTGACGAGTATTACGGAACGGTTACGACTAAGCCCGATGATGCAGTGGGACGGCTTAAGCTCATGAAGGAAAGACTCGTTCCTTATATGAAGGCTGACCATAATTTCCCGAAAGTCTTCTTCTCTCTGGAGGATCAGAAGCAGATCTCCACATTGGAAACCGATTTGTTTGCTTACGTTAACCGCAAGCGGGCGGAATGGATCAAGACGGGTAAAGTGGAAGAAGAATGGACCGAATATAAAGCCGAGCTGTCCAGACTGGGGCTAGATAAATGGCTGGAAATCAAACAGAAAGGCTATGACAGATATCTCAAAGATCAAAGCTGAAACATTTAAATGGTAGTATTTCAAATTCATTTGCAAACGAGCAACTCAAATTATTATGTTAAATACCTTATCAACAATCAAGAGGAGAGCGGATACTATGAAAGAATTAAACCTAACGGACGACTATAGCGGCAGAAAGAGAAAAAGTAACTATAGTGAGACGTACAGGCCTCAATTTCATTATTCACCGGAGAAAAATTGGATGAACGATCCCAACGGCATGGTTTACTTTGAAGGAGAATACCACCTGTTCTACCAGCATACGCCCCATGATACGCAGCCTGATTTTGGCAACATGCATTGGGGGCATGCGGTAAGCAAGGATCTAGTGCATTGGACTGAGCTTCCACCAGCGATTCCACCTGGGGAGGACGGAGCGATCTTCTCGGGGAGTGCGGTGGTGGATAAGAACAATACCAGCGGATTTTTCAAAGAGGAAGGATCAGGATTGGTGGCCATTTATACAAATGAGGGCAACAAGGCTCAGCCTGGAAAACCGCAGGTGCAAAGCATTGCTTACAGCAAGGATAAAGGTCGAACCTGGACAAAATATGAAGGTAACCCGGTTTTATTTCCAACGGACACGCTAGACTTTCGTGATCCGAAGGTGATTTGGCATGATGAATCATCAATGTGGATCATGGTTCTTGCCGTAAGGGACCGTGTAGAATTTTACACATCTCCAAACCTGAAAGAATGGTCTTTTGCAAGCGAATTCGGTTCCGACATTCCACATATACACCGAGGGATATTTGAATGTCCTGATATATTTCGAATCCAAGTGGATGAGGATCCTAATACCACGAAGTGGATTCTGATGCTAAGCGTCGGGGATAGAAATGGTGTGAATCCAGACGATCCGGAACCACCGGCAGGCGGTTCTGGCATGATGTATTTTGTAGGCAACTTTGACGGTAAGTCGTTCACGCCAGATGAAGCGCTGGAATCCATCGATACTATCAAATGGGTAGACTATGGATCAGACTTTTACGCGGCCGTGTCCTGGAATGGCATTTCGAACGAAGACGGACGAAAGATTTGGATCGGCTGGATGAATAATTGGCGTTATGCTACCACGCTTCCTTCAAAGGAATGGCGTGGCAAGACATCAATTCCCCGGGAGCTACAGCTAAGGACTTATCCCGAGGGACTTCGCCTAATCCAAACACCCATAAATGAATTAAGTCAGCTAAGAAAACCGATTTTGTCTCTACAAGACTTGACGATTAAGCCAGATATGAACGTGTTGTCTGATATTTCCGCAGCCAAGGCAGAAATTATTGCAGAATTTGAAATCGGTACTGCTATGGAATTCGGGTTTAAAGTACGGAAGTCCGCCAATCAGGAGACGATCATCGGATATAATATCTCGAATGAGGAATTGTTCGTCGATCGGACGAAGTCGAGCGCCACTGATTTTCATTCAGATTTCACAGCAATACACAAGGCCACTATGAAGCCAGAGCATGAGAGGATACAGTTGAGCATTTATCTGGATTGGTCAAGTGTCGAAGTCTTCGGCAATCATGGAAAAACAATCATTTCAGACATGATTTTCCCGGACTTCGAAAGTAAGGGACTAGAACTCTACGCCATTGGTGGAGAACTGAGGGTCGTGTCGCTTCAGATCAATGATCTGGTAAGCATTTGGGGAAATGAGAATGTTTAGACAGTAGTTATGATTATCATTCCAATTGAAACGTTCTTACAACAGAACCCGTTAAGCAGCGGCTTGATTCGACGAAATGGTTACAGCCCGATTGCTTATATCCGTATCTAAACTGGTCTCCAAAACTAATTAAAGTATTATCTTATGCCTGGACACGTAACCTCCCGTCGGCTCACAACCGTACCGGGGGTTCGTATCCTTAGAAGTTAGCAGAAATCGAAAGACTAACACGGAGAATTTCATAATATAGTTTTACAGTGGTAAGAGGGCGTAAGAATCTTTCCTTGCATCTTACCTATAATAATATGATGATTGACAATAAGATCATATTCTTTTCCCAAGGGGGTACCTAGTTCTTGTTCTCAGTTCGGGACAAGAACTTGCAGTGGTTATGAAGTCGCCAATTTGGCGGCTTTTTGTTTTACAGATAAATGATATTGTCTCGTGTTAAGACAAGGGCAATTAAGCGTTTGAATTAAAATAATGGGGCTGGGTATGCTAAATTAGCAAATATGGAATTTCTTGATTTTCATGAAAGGGTGAGACCGTCATCATTCTGCAAAAGGTACTAACTTATCTTATTAAACCGGATATATGGTTAGGAACTTTTTTCCCATTTGCTCTTCCGTTTGGAGTATCAAGAGTATTTCAATGGTTGCATACAGGGAACGGGAGAAATTTACACTGGTTCAGCTTTGATCAAAAAAAGTTTCATGAAACAAGAAATACCTCAACTAGTCGTTCCTTTTACAGCAGATCTAAATCAAAATTTGCTGGTGATGAAAGAAATCATCGGGCATAACTCAGAGAGCCTCTGAAAAGAAATATTACTAAAGTTGAAACTGAAAGAAACCATCTGGCTAGACGTGAAGTTGAACTGTTGAAAGAGATAGATACTCTTAGAACGCAAAGAACAGAATACAGAAGAAAACTAAGAGCTAGATCCAAAGAGTTTGGGGCAGTTTTACAGTTCAGTCACAATTCCTAAGTTATTAACCCTTCTCGATGAAAGGCCTAAGCTTAGCAATGTGTTTGCATTCTATCAGTTAGATAAACTCAATAGAAGGTACAATAAACTAAAATTAGCAGCTAGAGAGGTATTAAAACAGGAAAGAATAAAAAGACTACGTGATGAAGCTTATAAGGAGAAAATGGCTGCTGGCTATAAAAAAGTTAACGGATATATCGTAAGTGATGAGAGATGACTGGTACCTCTATGATCCAAACAATATTGTATACCTCATAACAGACTCAAAAATTAAATTAATTGAAGATTTACCAGCTACTGCATCTTTGTATTTAATGATGGAACTGCATATGTTTTTTATATCCATTTTGAAACGGAGAATAAAAAAGAAAATGAGAAGTATATTGTAGCGATCGGTGAAGGATTAACCGAGATTCATAAATATATGTTGAACAAAGAAAGTTGCCAACCGGCATTTTTTGTGCCCTTTTTTGTATCTTTAGGGTTACTCGATGGTAAAATAATGTATACAAGTGGATGTATTTTTATGCATTTAAGCAATGTGGATATTCTCATTAATTATGACACCACACAGTGAGTAACGGTAATAATTGAGACTGATTTGGTTGATAACCGAGACATTTTTGGGTATATGTTTGAGACATTTTTAAACCAGTAGAAACAAAGCCCCTTGTTTCTATTGGTTTTTTGTGTTTCTATTTACTCTATATATCCTATAAATGTTAACATATGGTATTATCGATATCGAATCCAAATTACGATCATAATTGATACTTTTCGTAAAGGTGGTTTGGTTATGGATTGGAGAAGTTGGACGTGGAGTTTGGAAGATGAGTTAATAAAATCCCCAAGTGTTGTACAAATCTCTTCAACTGCAATTTTGGAATACATAAGATGAAAACCTGCTTGTTCTCCATGGATTCTCAGGCTACTAAGCCTGCTGCTACGAAGCCTACAGGAAGTAGACGAAAGAGCGCTGCTGATGATAAGAAGACCGAATAAGGAGAGCGTGCCATGGAAGTCCGATCCGGACAATTCGCGTAGCAGCCATTGGCAGAAAAAAAGGGTTGTCCCATAAGTCATAAAAATGACTAGGGACGTCCTGTTCTCCAATTGTAAAACAATAAGAAACCGTTCCTGGGTAAAATGGAGGTACCACCCGACCATTTGAAAGGATATGGTTTCTTTGTACATTCAATATACCATTATGAGATAAAAAGAGGAGTTACGCAGGACTATCCCTCATCCATGTTATGTGGCTTTGTGGCCAGCCCCTCAATTAATGTCTATTAGCTCTTAAACCTTCAATAAATATGCGGTGTAATCCATCAAGAACTCGTTGGCTTGTAAAGCCTTCATCTTGGAGATGGTAATCGATATTGTGAAGCACGGCCAGCAGGGCTTCAATAGTATATGAAATGTCCACCCCGGATACGTCTCCCTGTTCAACGGCCTCATTTAGCAGATCTCTGCTTATATTGCGCATCCATTGACATAACGGAGATTGTAACGGACGATGCCCGGTTGAGGCCCGGCTGACCTCACAGAGCCAAGGAACTTTCGCCTCTAAAAAAGAGACATATCTTACGATTACATGGTAAAGCCGGTCCAAGGCAGCGGTTTCTGGGGATTGATCAAGAAATGCTTGAACTTCATCAAACAAAGGTTGGTATTCTTCATACGCGATCTCCTGACATATGTCGCCCTTATCCGAGTAGCGGCGGTATAGGCTTGCTTGTCCTACTCCAGCAGTCTTCGCAATCTGATGCATATTGACATTGTCAACACCTTTTTTGATGAAAAGTTCTCTAGCCGCCGCCAAAATTCGTCTTCGGTTTAACTCCTCTCTGGGAATTTTCAGAGAGACAGATTGCGATTCTGAATTCACCATAAACATCTCCCTTCATCATTAATTTAACTGTTATTTAACACGAAAAACGGACAATATGTCCGTTTTTTGTGTATAGGACATGTTGTCCGTCTTCATAATTATAATACATTTCGTGAAAAATTAAAAATACATTCATTTGGGTGACCGATGAGCTTTTTTTATTTCTTGGTATAGTGCTTTTTGTAAATTGGAGGCAAATGCGGTTCAATGCCCGATAGGTCCAGTTCCTTTAAACTTGCGATCGTATGAATAAACTGCTCGTATGCTTTTTTCTTGTCGCTCGTCGTATCTGTTCCGGTTTCGGTTGATGCTTTCCTGCTAACTTCAGAGTTAAGTTGCTTTTGATCCATAGATTACCCTCCATCAAATATAGTCAGGCTTACAAATCCGGATGTCTCTTGTGCCAGTCTGTATTCATTTCATAAGTATTGCCGATACCTAGTACTGTCGCTTCTTCGAAGGGGCGGCCAATCAATTGCATATTAATCGGCAGACCGGAAGGTGAGAAGCCGCAAGGCATGCTCAGGCTAGGCAAGCCAGTCAAATTGGTCGGAACCGTAAATGAGTTCAATCTGAATACACTAGCATCATCATCTGCACGCGGCGCAGTGATCGGTGTTGCCGGCGTCAACAAGATGTCGATTCCGGACAATGCATTCAAAAAATCATTGACAATTAGTTGCCGGGCCCGCTGAGACTGAAGGTAAATGGAAGCCGGAATATCTCTACTGCTTTCAAGAAACATTCGGACGTCCGGTCCATACTGTTCCAATTCTGTCTCAAGCCACTTCTCGTGGTACGAGTACATTTCCGTCATCATAATGGCCATCGTCGCACTTCTAACATGTTTGATCAGGGGCAGGCTAACTTCGATGATTTCTGCTCCCAGTTCTCGGAATTTATTGATAGCGGCCTTCATCGCAGCTTCCACTTCCGGCATCAAATCCTCGTAATAGTAGCTTGTCGGCAATCCGATACGCACACCCCTGAGACCATTCGGATACATCTTGATACCTGGCGCAGGCAGATCGACAGTCGATTCATCCTTTGGATCGAAGCCAGACATCACATCCAAGCACAGGGACGCATCCATGACACAGCGGGTCAACGGACCCGAGTGGTCCAATGACCAGGCCATTGGAATGATACCATACCGACTGACCCGACCGTACGTCGGCTTCATCCCTACGACACCGCACAAAGCAGCGGGTATGCGGATCGAACCTCCGGTATCCGAGCCTGTGCCCAGATAAGTAAGTCCAGCTGCTAAAGCAGAAGCCGAGCCGCCGCTTGAACCTCCCGTTACAAGTTCAGTGTTCCACGGATTGAGGCAAGGACCGAAGTGCGGGCTAGTTGTTGTCAATCCCGCAGCGAACTCGTGAGTCTGTACTTTGCCTAGCAGAACTGTTCCAGCCTCATGTAGCTTAGCTGCAACCGTCGAATCGTAATCGGGGACGAAGCTGTTCAATATTTTTGAACCGGCAGTTGTTCGGATCCCTTTAGTGTAATATAGATCCTTATGAACGATGGGAATCCCGTGAAGGGGCCCTTTGTACCGACCATGCATAATATCGCGTTCCGATTGCTTCGCTTGTTCAATCGCCAGTTCGGACGTTTGGGTAACGAAAACGTTCAGTTTCGGATTCAAACGTTCGATGCGGTGAAGCGCATGTTCTGTAATCTCTACCGGGGATATTTCCCTTGTTCGGATCCCCTCGGCCAGCTCATGAATAGCAGCAAAGGACAGTTGGAAATTTAATTTACTCATCTATTCATCCTCCGTATCTTTCGGACATGTCGTAAGTCTACCAAACTAATTACCATAGCTTCCGCTAGGATTTGCTTTTCTTGCGAATAAGTATGTCAGGATTGCCAACAGGGAAATGGTAAAATAAACAACAGAAAAAGGCATCTTTAGATCAATCAGTCGGCCGACCAGCGCAGGGCCGAATGCTCCGCCTAGGAGATAGGCCAGTGTGAAAATACCCATCCCCACACCCAACTCAGCCGAACGGAGTGTCGTCGAAACTAAATTGCTGCTAGAGGTGAGGACACCGTTGAATCCAATCATAAGGATAATGATCAATAAAGCGTCGATCCATGGCGGCAAATGTACGGATACCCCCAGTAGTATAAATCCGCTGATGACGAGACTTTGCGATATGACAAGCACACGGGAGCTTCCGAAACGATCTGTCCAACCTCCGATCCGGGATCCGAGCAAGGCTGCACAGGCGGCACCGGGAAGCATCAGCAGACCGATTTTACTAGTTGGTAAATGAAAGGAATTCTTCATCATGACAGGAAGAGTAAAGGTTAACCCCGTGTTGCATACGAAGGTAAGGAATCCAATCCCTAGAATTCGTCGGTAAGGAGCATTTTTCATGAAAGATGCATCGATAAATGGATGTTCTTTTTTCTGAATATGAGTACCGAACCATAGAAGAACTGCTGCTCCTGCAATGAGCATAAACCAATAGTTCGTAACCCCTAGCAATACCAACGCCAGTCCCGCGGAGAACAAAACAGCTCCGAGAAAATCGAATGAACCGCGGTCGTGTTTCTTGTCAGGAACATACTTGAATATCAAAGGGATAACAAATAGGCTCAGACTGGACACGATGAACAAAGCACGCCAGCCAAAGTATTGCTCTACGAAACCGCCGAACACAGGCCCGAAGCCGGAAGCAAAGGCAATTGTGGCGGATAAGGTTCCCAGCACCCGTCCCTTGACTGTAGGCTTAAAATACAGGGTTACTGCCGCATAAGACAGGGGAGAGATGGATGAGGCCCCTGCTGCCTGCAGTAGTCTTCCAATGATGACTTGCAAGTATGAAGCTGCAAAAAAGCCGATCATAGAGCCGAAAGCTAAAAGGATTAAACCAATGACATACAGCTGGCGAAAGGAAAAGGACTCCGTTAACTTGCCGTAAGTACCGGCGCCGATAGCCATCAAAATGCTGTAACCGACCATAACCCAGCTCACCTGCGAGGAGGTCAGGGCAAAGTCAGCGGAAATCGAAGGTATAGACAAATTAAACATGGTCATATTGATGTTTCCGAAAATAATGAGCAAGCAAAGTGTCCCCATTAATTTCCGCTCATTGCCGGATAAAGCCATTGATTGAGTATCCATAGCCTGTCTATCCATTACAGGAAGTCAGGAAAGGTGCGGCATTTTTGCGCCTGATCTCTATCGTGTCCCAAGAAAACATAGGACGGCCGAACATCCTGAATTAACTCCTGCATGCGAGTAATCGATTTGGCAGCCATCTCTTGATCGAATGTCAAGAACGGTACGCTATTCTCGAAGTTCTCCCGAGTATAAGCAACATCAATTGTCAGTAGCACTGGACCCGACTTTTCCGTTGTGACAAGGACTGATTGATGGCCAGGGGAATGACCCGGAGTGAATAAAATTTGAACCCCCGGAATCAATTCATGGTCACCCTCAATGATTTGATATTGTAAATCGGGCAGCCTGCACTCTAATGGAGAGTAATCCTCATTGTTTATGGCCGCATCATACTCTGCCCTTTGAATAAGGATCGGCGTATTGCGGAAATGCCCGTTTCCCCCAGAATGATCCAAGTGTAAATGAGAGCTAATGACCATTTGAATATCGTCAGGTCGATAACCGACACGCTTTAACACATTTACGATCGAGTCGCCGTCAGACATGTTGGGGACGACGCGCCCTTCACGTCTAGTCCCCTTGTAGTAATCGGGATTGTTGATAAAAGCGTCGGGCATTCCCGTATCGATGAGTATCGGCCCGCTGGTCGTTTCCAATAGAAAAGACCACACAGGCATTCCGACTAATTTCCCGGGGGCAAGGGTTCGATTAACTGCCGATTGATCTAGGAAACATTCACCTACAGATAAAAAATACAATTTTTTGATATGCATCCCAGTTTCACCCTTCGTATTATAAATTCGGACAGTTTGTCCGTTTTGTTTTGATTATATCGGACAAATTGTCCGATGTCAATTTGTCATCGGCGGTTGGGCATCGGCAAAAGCCTTACACCTGCAACAATACGCCAAGCTAAAGAATGTCGCCTAGGTGGAGTGCAAAGAAACAACGGGGCTGCGTTTGTACCAAATGCTAACGAGAGCACGACAGGAGATTACTGTTGTAATCTATAAAAACAAGGATATGCTGAATGCCTGTTTGAAGATAATGGGCTTAAAATGATTGATTGTAGTCAGGAGATAACAATGTTTCGGTTCAGCCATCAATCCGGCGGTAGAGGAGAACATCCGGTTTGAAGTGTTGAGAAATGAATCGGGATTTGAAATTAAGGTTTTTGATCGATTGGTAAAGTTAGATAAAGAACCTTTTTCGACTGTAGATCAAGGGGACTGACCCCATAACGTGAGACAAATCAAAACACCTTCAAGAGAATCAAGCCATGTCGTAAGATATGGAGATAACCTTGGAGGTGTTTTTACGTTGGCAACGAGAGTGAGTTACCCCCTAGAAAAATGCAAGCGATTGAATTGAGATTGGCAAGAGTTCCGGTAAGAGAGGTTATGGAGCAACTGGGAATACGAATAAGACACAGCCAAATCACCAGCTTCACTGATAGCGACATCTGGATTGAGATATTCACTCCGAATAATATTAGGATTTTTAATAGTGTGACATTTTGACACTACCGTATGTGACAGAAAAATACTTAGAATCATAGAGGCAGTTTAACACATTAACAATAAACGAGGAGGAGAGATTTTCATTGTGTATGATAAAAAATAAAGAGGCGTGAAAGGGGAAACAGGTATGACCTATTTATGAAAAACAATCCAGTAACAAGAGTGTTTTAAGGAAAATAAGTAATTTCTAGGGTTAACATACATGTGGAAAAAAAGGAATTTACCGTTTGTTAGGACACAATAGCGTTTGTGAAAATAATAATGAGTAAAGATAATTGCAAATCCACTCTTGCCCTAAAACAGCAAATAACTGCCGATACAATATGAATAGAGGAGAAGAATATCTTTATGAAAAAGCATTGTCAAATTGCATCTACAGGTTTAGTCCTTTTAATGGCTGGAAGTTCTCTGTTATACACAACACCAACCTCAATTGTAAGAGCGGAGTCCATTCAAAATGTATCTAGTCCGTTACAAACAAGCACTCAAAGTGAACGTAATTCCGTCAAAGAGGCAATGCGGGATACATTGCAACTTGGATATCCTGGGATACTTGCTAAAACTTCTGAGGGTGGAAAAACATGGAGTTATGCCGCTGGGTTAGCGGACCTGAGCACCAAGAAACCAATGAAAACAGATTTTCGCTTTCGCATTGGTAGTGTAACGAAGACATTCATTGCAACAGTTCTACTTCAATTATCTGAAGAGAACCGCTTGAATCTAGACGACTCCATTGAAAAATGGTTGCCTGGTGTCATTCAAGGAAACGGATATGATGGTAACCAAATTACTATCCGGCAGATATTGAATCATACAAGTGGTATCGCTGACTATGTAAATTCAAAAGACTTTGATTATACGGATACAAAAAAATCGTATACGGCTGAAGAATTCGTAAAGATGGGGATTTCTCTTCCCCCAGACTTTGCCCCAGGAAAGGGTTGGTCTTATTCAAACACAGGATACGTAATACTGGGGATCCTTATTGAAAAAGTAACTGGAAACAGCTATGCGGAAGAGGTTGAAAATCGGATTATTGAACCGCTTGATTTGTCAAATACATTCCTACCTGGCAATTCAAGCGTGATTCCAGGCACCAAGCATGCCCGTGGCTATTTCCAACTAGACGGAGCAAGTGAGCTAAAAGACGTTACTTATATTAACCCAGGTAGCTCGGATGGAGATATGATTTCTACTGCTGACGATTTAAACAAATTCTTCTCTTACTTACTCAGTGGTAAATTACTGAAGGAACAGCAACTAAAACAAATGCTTACTACAGTTCCTACAGATAGAGAAGGAACCGGATATGGTCTTGGGATCTTTGAAACTAAGCTTCCAAACGGTGTCTCGATATGGGGACACAAAGGTAGAGTTCTAGGGTTTACCACTTTTGCTGGTGGCACACTTGGAGGCAAGCATACATTGGTCGTCAATTTGAACAGCTTTAAAGCTGATAGTCCTGATCCATTTAAAAATATTTTACTTGCTGAATTTAGCAAGTAGGAAAAAAGGAAAAAAATGGTTTAAAATGGGCTCCTTAGAGCATGTCAAAAAACTAACAAGTAAGTATTTTAGGAGGGTATTATGAAAAAGAAAATGATTATTGCACTTGGTGTTTTTGCTATAATACTGACTAATTTTGTAGGAAGTACTTATGCAGACTCGAAAACAGGAGTTTCTGTTACAGCTCCCTACAATACAAATCAAATAACGGAATGGTTAGAAATGCATGCAAAGCCTTTAAAAACAACTAATCCAACTGCATCTTTTAATGATTTAAAACCACTTAAGAATATGGTAGGTTCAGCTTCAATTGTAGGTTTAGGTGAAGCTACGCATGGGGCTCATGAAGTTTTTACAATGAAACAACGCATTGTTAATTATTTAGTATCTGAAAAGGGATTCATCAACTTAGTTTTAGAAGAGGGATGGGACAGAGCTCTGGAGCTTGATCGATATGTTCTTACTGGTAAGGGAAACCCAAGCCAACATCTATCACCTGTATTTAACACAAAAGAAATGTTAGATCTACTTAGTTGGATTCGACAATATAATGCTAATCCAGAACATAAATCTAAAGTGCGTATCATTGGGATGGACATTCAATCAGTAAACGAGAATGTTTATAATAATATAATAGAATATATAAAAAGAAACAATTCAGATCTTGTGCCTAGAGTAGAAGAGAAGATAAAAGGTCTCATTCCTGTAACAAAGGATATGACTACTTTTGAGGGCCTTACGAAAGAAGAAAAAGAAAAGTATATTTCAGATGCTAAACAAATCAGTGCTTTATTAGAACAAAATAAAAGTTATCTGAACGGAAAATCCAAAGAGTTCGCATGGATAAAACAAAATGCTCGTATTATTGAACAGTTTACTACAATGTTAGGAGGAACATCCCCTGATAAACCATCGGATTTTTATTTGAAACATGATATTGCAATGTATGAAAATGCGAAGTGGACTGAAGAACATTTAGGGAAAACCATAGTTTGGGGACATAATGGACACGTTTCGAAAACAAATATGATTCCATTTATATACCCTAAAGTAGCTGGGCAGCATTTAGCAGAATATTATGGAAAACGGTATGTATCTATTGGAACATCAGTTTATAAAGGACAATATAATGTTTATAATAATGATGGTGAATTTGGCCCATATGGAATATTAAAATCAGATGATCCAAACAGTTATAATTACATTTTTGGACAGGTCAAAAAAGATCAATTTTTTATTGATTTACGTAAGGCGAACGGAGTGACAAAAACTTGGTTAAACGAACAACATCAAATTTTTGCTGGAATAACTAAAGAAGGCCCTGCTATACCAAAAACTGTTGATATATCATTAGGTAAAACGTTTGATATACTTGTTCAAATTCAAAAAGTGAGTCCATCTCAACTACATCAATAAATTTGTAATAATGTGGCTTAACGAAGTGTTGTATTGATGATAGTGTTAAGTGTCAATAGAGGTGTTTAAAAATGTCAGCTAGGTTATTCCATTAAAAGATCATTAGATGGAATAAATGTTTTCGAATTAGAGACGATGTTGGGTAGAAGCACATTATTATCAAGTTAACAAAATAAATCCGAATTGAAACAGCCTCTATCCTGCAGGTTCAATCTGACTGAGCACAACTTGCACGAGTCTGTTCATTTGTATCGGGTCTGCCCAAGGGCAGACTCTTTTTTGTACAAGAAAAAGTCCATCTTATAATCGTCAGCTTGGTTTTTTGTGAAAATAAGAGAAACAACTAGCAGCAATACAAAAAGCTCGAACCGTTCAGTTAGCCAAAGAAAATCAGAATATATCATTTTAGATGTGAAAACCACCGGTTTAGATGGCGACTCTGAGATCGTAGAGATTGCAATTATTGATCTTGACGAAAATCCTCTTTTTGAAACGTTAATCAAGCCGGTATCCCTCATTCCAGAAGAAGCGACCGCCATCCACGGAATCACAAACGAAATGGTTGAAAATGCTCCAAGCTCATCGCTAAAAGAAGAGTTGTAAAAGAGGATGCTAAAAATACGGGTTGAAGGAATACCTGAAGAGATTGATCAGTTTTTGGAGCACTTCGAGGACTACTACAGAGTGCTGAAGCGTTCAAAGGCCTATCAGAACAGAAACAGTGAATATGTTCGTGTTTATGTTGATGTAAGCAGTCCAAACGATCAGCCTCTAAAAGCTTAGAGGAAACAAATTGCGGTTTGTATCAATTTCGCTGGTATTACCCCATTTTAACGTACATATTTTTATATATTGATAAAAGAATCAAAATTACAAATATTGGATTTTGGTATACAACTTTATTGTCCGAAGAAAATAAAGTTTTAGACTGATCCGACAAATGCAACAGCGGCAGATAAGGACGCGAAAATAAATTCCTAGACTGGCCGCTGTTGTGGTCAACATTCAACTATCGTGTCCTGTTAGCCTAATAACTCTGCAGTTTGTAAGAAAGCGTCCAGCCGCTCCTTTTGAAGAAGATGATGACGGTAATGCATCTCCACCATCGTGAACCATTCGACCGCGTTTAACGCGCCGAAGGCTACGGCCGGATGAGTCGCCTTTCGCTGCAGCCGCTCTGGGTCTATGTTCTGTAGCGACGCCCCAATCTCATGCATGCGGCGCCTTGCTTCCTCCAGCTTGGCGACAAGCTGCTCCTTGCTTTCTGGCTGTGGGGGCGTATATTGCAAGTCGGCCGGTACCTGAATGCGAACCGGTGGGAAGCTCCCTTGCTCAAACACGGCATGACCGGCCTACGTCTTCCCGTCGCCCTCCTCGTTGCCGCCACCCAGCGCCATGCACTGCTCCGCAAGACGGAGCTGCAAGTTCAGCGTGGAATGGGGCAGATGCAGGTACATTTGCCCAAGCGACCATTCGTTTTCGCTTGGCTTGCGACACAGTTCCGCCAGACTATACTTGTCCAGCTCCCGAACATAATGCTTCGAAATCTCGTCGAACCTTACCAAAGTATCCTTAATCCCTATGTTCTTGTTCATCAAGATCATCTCCTCGAATACTGAATTACTCTCATCATATGAGAGGGTTCAAGAAAAAAGCATATTCGTAGTTTATATCTTTAATACTTTATTTTCCAGTCTAAGACTATATTTTCTAATTACACGGGCGCAGTCGCTAGCGCGCCGATCGCAAAGCTGGACTTCATTCCGGAAGAGCTGGAGAGCGCAACTGCAGCCGCGCATGCGGGCCACGCGTCGCCAGTCTATAACTTATCTCAGTCTAGTTCTTTAATGTTTAGTCTAAAAAATTATTATTCGCTAACAATTGACAATGAAGAAGTAGTACAACTTCGAGTCAATGAGTTTCCATTAATTATGAAAATGATCGTTGAATTATCATCTGACATGCATCTGGGGAAATGAGACTGCTTAGGCTTTAGTTTTCCATTATCATTAAAATTGAAATGATCTTATGATAGAGCCTATTAAGCAGTGGCACGATTCGACGAAATGGTTACAGCCGCAGGCAATACGGTGTAAGCTTCTTCAGGAGGATTTTTGCTCATTTCTATGATGTAATGATCAACAAATTCGCTATCATATCCTTGTTTTTTAGCGTCTTCTTTGACCAGTTCTTCTGTCGCCAAGGAGATTCTTAGAGGGAGACAAATCTGAAGAATAATCCATAAGAATGCTCAAGCATGTTTTTTAACATTTAACCATGTTAAAATGAAAAAAATTAGAGATATGGCATGGAGAGAAGGCAGGGAGAATCAATGAAACCAAAACTTAACGATGTTGCACAATTAGCAGGAGTTTCACCGACTACGGTTTCTCGCGTACTTAATAATCGTGGCTATATCAGTCAAGAAACGAAGGATCAAGTTCATAAAGCGATGCAAGAGCTAAATTACTTTCCAAATGATGTGGCTCGGTCATTATTTAGTAAACGAACAAATCTGATTGGATTAATCATTCCAACTACAAGCAACCCATTTTTCGGAGAGCTGACTTTTCATATAGAGAATATTTGTGCGTCATTAGGCTATAAGCTGTTGCTTTGTAACAGTTTGAATCAGCTGGATAAAGAGGAATCATATGTGGATATGCTTATGCGAAATCAAGTTGACGGTATTATCGTTGGTACACACAATCGGGGTATCGTAAATTATGAACAGAAGAACATTGCCGTCATTGCGATCGATCGCTTCCTATCCGATTCAATCCCAGTTGTAGGATCGGATAATTATATGGGTGGAAAACTGGCGTCAGAACTACTTATTGAAAAAGGGTGCAAGCATATCTTACACATAAATGGCCCTGTTGAATTGGAAACACCAGCAAGCTTAAGAAGAAAAGCATATGAAGATGTGATGGAGCAGTATGGTCGAAAGGCAATTACCTATGAAGTACATGATCCCTTCCACCAACAGAATCACGACGAACCGATTAAACGCTTGCTCGATGAACATCCTGAAGTAGATGGATTGTTTGCGAGTAATGACTTGGTGGCTGCGTCTTTTATTGCTAAAGCAAGAAGAAGAGGAAAACGTGTTCCTGAAGATATTCGCGTAATTGGATATGACGGAACAGAAACAACCCGCAATCTTCTCCCTGAATTAACGACAATTCAGCAACCAATACAGGAGATTGCCAGATCTTCCATAGAGTTACTTATTAAAGAAATTGAAGGTGGATTCAGTGATGTCCCGCGAGAAACCTATCTACCAGTGAAACTGATTGAAGCTAGTACGGCTTAATACAGTTTCCATAGTTTTCAGCATTGTGATAGAAGGTGGAGCTATCCTTATTAGAGTAATTGAAATCAAGAGGAGAGCTCTTTTTCTTTCGAAAATATGTCAAGCGGTTGACATATGAAAGCGGTTGACATATAATCGATCTGTAAATACGAAAGTGCTTTCATTTACATTAAATGTTCAACTTGAGGAGCGTTCGATATGAGAAAGTCAAAGAGCATGTACTGGAAACTAAGTGCCTATTTCTTCTTTTTCTTCTTTACTTGGTCAGCAAGTTATTCATTGTTCTCCATCTGGCTAGGGCAAGAAATCAGTCTGAATGGTGCTGAAACAGGTGTTATCTTTACTGTAAACGCTATCTTTGCGCTATGTATGCAACCGCTTTATGGCTATATATCTGATAAAATCGGATTAAAGAAGCATATTTTATTTCTAATCAGTTCTTTGCTCTTATTTGTTGGTCCTTTCTATATCTTTATCTATGGGCCGTTACTTCAATACAATGTATTTCTCGGTGCCATTGCAGGTGGATTATACTTGGGTATTTCTTTTTTGGCAGGGATTGGAGCCATCGAATCTTATGTCGAGAAAGTCAGCCGAAAATATGACTTTGAATACGGAAAATCTCGTATGTGGGGCTCGCTAGGTTGGGCAGCAGCAACGTTTTTCGCTGGTCAGCTCTTTAATATCAACCCTAACATTAACTTCTGGATTGCATCAGTATCTGCTGTCGTTCTGTTTATCATTATGATGACAATTAAAGTTGAAATGACAGATTCCGAGATGGAGCGAGCAGAATCCGTTAACTTTAAGCAAATCGGCCATTTGTTTGCAAATAAGCATTTGTGGTTCTTCATTTTATATGTTCTTGGTGTTACCTGTATTTACAATGTGTATGACCAGCAGTTCCCGAATTACTTTTCATCGACGTTCTCAACGGTTGCATTAGGCAATCAAGTTTACGGTTACTTAAATTCCCTACAAGTGTTCTTGGAAGCAGGCATGATGTTCTTAGCGCCTTTCATTGTCAACAAAATTGGAGCAAAAAAGGGTCTAATATTGGCAGGGTTCTTGATGGCGTTCCGGATCATGGGTTCAGGCTTAGTTATTGGACCTTATGGAATCTCAGCTATGAAATTGATTCACGCATTGGAACTGCCAATCATGCTGATCTCCGTATTTAAGTACTTGGCTGCAAATTTCGATACGCGTCTGTCTTCGATCTTGTATCTGGTGGGATTCCAGTTTATGAGTCAGGTAGGAGCTTCGATCTTCTCGCCAATCGCCGGTATGTCTTATGACATTAGAGGTTTTGCAAATACGTACGTGATTATGGGTGTTTTCGTATTTGTCTTTACAACAATCTCAATCTTTACCTTAAAGAAAGAACCGAAAAAGCTGGATCCCAAGCCTAACAAGCATATTGAAACAGCATAGGAGGAAGAAAGATGAACACATATAATAACAATACGAAGCAAGCTGAGGAAGCATTGAAACAGGCAGAAGCGAAAATGAACAAGCGGTACCGATTAGGTTATCATATTATGGCACCAGCAAACTGGATTAACGACCCAAATGGATTAATTCAATTCAAAGGTGAATATCACGCCTTCTATCAGCATCATCCTTATGATGAGAACTGGGGCCCAATGCATTGGGGCCACGTGAAGAGTAAAGACCTTGTACATTGGGAGCATTGTCCGATTGCATTAGCGCCTGGAGATGCGTGTGACCTTGATGGTTGCTTCTCAGGAAGCGCAGTAGATAATAACGGCGAACTGACATTGATCTATACTGGTCATCACTATATTGATCAACCAAACAATATCTTTTTCCAAAATCAAAATGTGGCAGTAAGCACAGATGGCATTCATTTTACAAAACTAAGGCAGAATCCCGTAATCGCTGAACCTCCGACTGATAGCTCACAGCATTTCCGTGATCCGAAGGTATGGAAGCATGAGGATACATGGTACATGATCCTAGGTAACAGCACGAAAGAAGATCTGCCGCGTGTTATTCTATATACATCTCCTGATCTTAGGACTTGGACCTATCATGGTGTGCTTCTGCAGGGAGATAAGAATATGGGCTTCATGTGGGAGTGCCCTGATTTCTTTGAACTGAACGGTAAGCATATATTTATGTTCTCCCCACAAGGTATTGATGCGCAAGGAGATAAGTACAATAACTTGTTCCAGACGGGATATTATGTTGGCGAATATAATTATGATAGTAATGAATATAAGCATGGAGAGTTCATCGAGTTGGATACTGGTCATGACTTCTATGCGGTTCAAACTTTTCTAGATGATCAAGGTCGCCGCATAGCGCTTGGTTGGATGGATATGTGGGAATCGGATATGCCGACGAAAGCAGACGGCTGGTGTGGAGCAATGACGATCCCACGTTTAATTACGTTGGGTGACAATAATAGAGTACTGATGACTCCAGTTGAAGAAATGAAGTTACTTCGCCAAAGTAAACATGTTTTGTATCAATATGGTGCTATTTCTGGAAGTTACTTCAAGGAAGTTGAAGAAGACTTGCTTGAAGTTAAGGTAGTGTTCGATCTCACGAAGTCAAGTGCAGACCTGGTAGGCTTGAAGTTTCGTGGAAGAGGTCGAGAAGAAACGGTTATCACATATTCTATTCCGGAGCAGAAACTAATGCTTAATTGTTCTAAATCAGGTAAAAAGACAGATGGAGTACGTCAAACAGCCTTCAATGCTGAGGGACAGCTGACATTGCATGTATATCTGGATCGTTCATCCATTGAAATGTTTGCGAATGAAGGGCAAGCTACGATGACAAGTCGCATCTATCCGAGTGAGAAATTGCTAGGCATAGAAATCATAACAGAGGGTGGAGAGGCGCTAGTAAATGGGCTGACATATTGGAAATTGAAAGATATATGGCAAGCCGAATAATTCAATGAAAAGATTGCAGTTCATATTATGTATACAGTAAAAGGATATGGAATCTATATATATCTTGATAGAGTGGCTGAAGGGGGGAATTCCCAAGGGACTGGTTCGAGAAGTCTTCAGGGTTCAGGCCAAGAGTTTTATTTGCAAAGTTCACCTTATTAAGTTGCTTCGAAACAAAAACAATTAAAAATAACACTAACAAGTCGACACTGGATATGCAGTGTCGTCTTTTTGAAAGGCTACATGTGAAAATTTGTTGTCTGACTTCCTTTTGCTACGATCTACGTTGTTCTTCCATTTCGTCATGATGTTGTTACCGCTCACTTTGAAAATGCTATTCCTTTACATTCAACAGGTCGATTATGGTTAGATACCACCATGATTGACCTGTTTTTTTGCTATCTTCACTTTCTCACATTATATTAGCTTAATTGCAGCAATGTATGTACATAGGAAGATAGTTAGGGTGGACTACTGTCAATAAAATCGACACTCTGAAACAAGAATCATTATGCTACATTTGCATGCTGGTTCGGTGACGACGGATTGTAATATTCAAAATAGGGTATGGGTTTTGACCATTCCATTTAAGCTTGTTACAATAGGATAAACTTACTGGAAATACTTCAATATAGAATGGTGTGGTCTAAACTTGCAACATGAAAACGAACTTTTGGATGTATGGTTGTCTTTGTCTCACATCCATTCCACTTTAAATGATAAGTTAGAACAAGCCCTGCTACAAAATTATGATTTATCTTTGAAGGAGTTTTATGTTTTAGGTTTTATATCCAATTCCGAGGAAAAAAAATTACGACTGCAGCAACTTCAAGAATTGGTGGGATTAAGTCAAAGTGCGACATCGAGACTCGTAGTGAGAATGGAAGCCAAAAACTGCGGGGCTTTACAAAGGCATACATGCGAGGATGATCGACGAGGTGTGTATACTCGGATCACGGAACTAGGTGAAAATAAATTCCAGCGTGCACTTCAAACCTTTAATCAGGTGTTGCAATCAGAACTTCAGAAAGATGGAGTGAAGTCACAATTTCAAAATCTTACGCAAAAGCTGTTTTAGACTTTGCAACCTGTGTATATCGTTCTTAGTTTCCTTAGGGTAATATATGGCTTGAACGTTGTGCCGCGAAAGGCTCTTTACGGAAGCTAAGTTTATTACCCTACACGATTCAATAGTAATGTTATGAAGTGGAAAATGACCATTTACATGATTGTGCATGCATATTTAAATTAGACTTTCAACCATGTACGTATAGAAACGCCCTTCCGAAACTCCTCCTCATAAGGAGGAGTTTTATCATCTGAAATCACCGACCGCTAGCTCCCTTTGCTTAGGAAACAGAGGCCGTATTGCGCTTTTCCTTGGCGTTGCTGCGGTCGCGACGACTCAGCAGAAACCCGACCAGAGATGCTGTGGATTGTTGGAAAATCATCCCCAGTACAACGGGCAATGCTACCGGGGCCGGGAAATAGGTGATGGCAAGCACGGCTCCCGCGCTAATATTGCGCATGCCGCCGTTAAAGACAAGCGCCGTACGGTCTGCATTATTCCACCGCATCAGTCCTGATATCAGATAACCGATCGCATATCCAGTGGAGGCAAGGACGATTATGGATAGGCATACTCCGACAAGCTTAAGATTAAAATCGACCAGATAAGGCGCAATGACAGATCCGTTAATCATGACGACAAGAGCCATAGCCAGCTTGGAGAACGGTCCTAGCCGTGGTCCCCATACCTGCTTGATCTTCCCTTTGGTCCATTCGTTCAACACCATGCCGATTAGCGAAGGAACGACAATCATCCAGAATAGGCTCTGCATCATCGCCCAGGTATCGAGCTGCACATCCGCTCCGATCAGTAGGGACATGATGCCCGGCACGGCAAATGGGGCCAAAATCGTATCAATTAAAATGATCGCCAATGTCAGCGCTGTATTGCCTTTATAGATGTTGACCCACACGAAGCTGGAAATGCCCGTAGGGATAGCTGCACCAAGAATAAGTCCAGTAATCGTGTAAGGATCATCACTGAAGGCCAGATGTCCCAGCATCATGGCGAGAAGCGGCATGGCCAGGTGAAGAATAAACAGACAGGCGATCATCGGACCAGGATGCTTGATCACATGGACAAAATCCTTAAACCCCATACTGATGCTGCCCGCGAAGGTCATGAATGCAAACAGCCAGGGAGAGAGTTCGGTATATTCTGACAACGGCGTACCGATTAGGACGCCAATTAGAATGCTGATTGGTGTAATTAGCGGCATAGCTGCATTTAGTCTACGATTCAACGTGAGGAGCATACAAAACTTCCTTTTTTAACCTTAAGTATAGACCTTGCACCCGTGATTCGTAAATGATCTGTGACCTTGCGGTAGCCCGATAGAAGCAAATTTGAACGCTCCTGATGAACATAGATTAACCCTTCAAATTATTTCGATATTCCAAAGGAGAGCAGCCCATTATTTTTTTGAATAGTCTGGAGAAGTAGTAAGGGTCCCTAAAACCGAGTTGTATGCTAACTTCTTTAATAGAGGCATTCGTCAAATCCAAAAGCTGACTGGCCCTCTGTATCTTCATTCTTAAATAGTAATCGACAGGAGAGTAGCCGGTGGATTGCTTGAATATCAGGTTCAGATGCTGCTTGGATACCTGAACATGCCGACTAAGCTGCTCAAGCGAAACGGTGGATTCCAATTGTTCACTCATATAGCGTGTTGCCTTATCCACATGACTCTGGTACGTACTGTCTTCCTTGCGAAATGCAACCGATACAACAAAACTCAGCAGATAACGGACAGTTTGCGATACTTGAACTAAATGTATAATGGAGTATGATTTATTCAATAAAAGGTCGTAACACTGATGAAATAGCTCCAGTAGTTTGACTCCATCACTGGCAGATATCGAAATATACGTTTTAAAAGGCTCAAACAATGCTATAAAATCATCCATTTGGTCCCCTTTAAGATGAAACCAGTAAATTGTCCAAGGATCTCTATCGTCAGCCCCATAAGCATGCGGCATGTCTCTGGGAATGTACGCAAAGCCTCGCTCTGTCATGTCAATCGTTAGGCCATCCTTTGTTCGTATCCAACCTTTTCCGCTGGTACAGTAGATGAATATATGAGAGTCACATCCGTGCATTCTTTCACGAAAATGATGGCGGGCATGGCTGAAGCAGCCTATATCCGTAATATATAGATTTTTTGTAAGCGGATTCATATTTAATTTATCCAGTATATAGGGTGGAACGACATATAACTTTTCACCCTCAAATCCATCAGCTTTCTTATTCATAATCTATCCATCTCCTAGCCTTAGGCGGCTCTAATGATGAAATACGTATATAGTCCATCATAAACAGTAGATTGTCAATTGTCTGTAATGTCGCTTACTTGTAAGCTCTGAATATAAGAGCGACTATGAGGGAGTGATGGAATTGAGCATTTTCGACGCTAGGGCACGCGTGTGGGAGCAAACCGTGCAGATCCCCACGTATGGAATTGGCAAACCCGACAAAAATCCAATGTTTCTGGAGAAACGTGTCTATCAGGGAAGTTCCGGTCGAGTGTATCCGCATCCGGTCATTGATAAAATTGAGGATGAGAAGAAACTTGAAAATTATCAAATAGTTTTCCTAGAAAATAAATATTTGCGCATTGAGATCATGCCAGAGCTGGGAGGACGCATTTATCGTGCGGTCGACAAGACCAACGGTTATGATTTTGTTTATTATAACAGGGTCATCAAACCAGCGCTTGTGGGCTTATTGGGACCATGGATATCTGGAGGCATTGAGTTCAACTGGCCGCAGCATCACCGTCCCAACACTTACGGACCCGTTGAATACAAGTTGGAAGAACACGACGACGGAAGCGCAACGGTATGGGTGAGCGAAATTGATCGTATGTTCGGCACGAAAGTAACAGCTGGTTTTACACTTCAACCGGATAAGGCATACCTTAAAGTGGGGGCCCAGCTATATAACCGGACTGCCGAGCCTCAAACATTTTTATGGTGGGCCAATCCAGCCGTAGCAGTACATGAGCATACGCAATCTGTTTTTCCTCCAGACGTATCAGCCGTGTTCGACCATGGAAAGCGAGATGTATCCCGTTTCCCGATTGCTACAGGCACTTATTATAAAATGGATTATTCTGAAGGCGTAGATATCTCCCGATACAAAAATATTCCTGTTCCCACTTCATATATGGCCTATAAATCGGATTACAATTTCATAGGTGGTTACGACCATATGAAACAAGCTGGGCTTTTGCATGTGGCCAACCATCACATCTCTCCCGGGAAAAAGCAGTGGACATGGGGAAATGGCGAATTCGGCCAAGCTTGGGACCGCAATCTAACAGACGAAGACGGCCCCTACATCGAGTTGATGACGGGAGTGTATACCGATAATCAACCAGATTTCACTTGGCTTCAGCCGTATGAAGAAAAGACGTTCTCGCAGTATTTTATGCCTTACAAACATATTGGTATGGTCAAAAACGCTTCAATTGACGCAGCCGTTAGTTTGGAATTAAATCGCAGCGAAGGGACAGTACAGATTGGCGTCTATGTAACTTCGTCATTTTGCGAGGCTGTTGTGGAATTAAGCAGCCAGCGGGAAGTTTATATTCAAGAAACCTTGGATCTGACACCTAATAAGGCCTTGATACAGAAGACAGTTATTTTGGCTGAGGATGAGGATTATGATCTATGCTTAAGCGTCAAAGACGCGACCGGAAGGGAGCTGATTAGCTACCAGCCTAAGCAAAAGGAAGTTGAGCAGATGCCGGCTGCTGCCGACCCCCTGCCACAACCGGAGGAATTAAGAACGAACGAAGAATTGTATTTAGCAGGACAACACTTGGAGCAATACCGTCATGCTACCTTTGAGCCTGAGGCGTATTACCTTGAGGGCCTGAAAAGAGATAAGAATGACAGCCGTATAAATATGGCATATGGTACGTTGCTTCTTCGCAGAGGGTTATATGCAGAAAGTGAAGAGTGCTTTCGTAAAGCCATCTCGCGGATAACCTGGCGTAACTCTAATCCCTATGATGGTGAGGCCTACTACCAGCTTGGTTTGTCGCTAAAACACCAAGAGCGGATGGATGAGGCGTTCGCTGCATTTTATAAATCAGTATGGAGTGCGGCATGGCAAGACAGCGGGTATTTCTCACTGGCACAGATTGCGACAGAACAAGGGAACTATGAAGAAGCATTGGAACTCGTCGAGCGCTCGACAATCCGAAATGCTCGCAATTACAAGGCACGCAACCTGAAGTCGGCTATTCTTCGTAAGCTCGGCAGGAACGAAGCAGCAATAGCCTTTTCCAAGGAAACGATGAAGCTCGATATCGCCGATTTTGGAGCTTACCGTGAGCAAGCATTATCTTTAGAGGCTCTCGGGTTACGAGATGATGCTAAAACGGTCTTTGAAGAGCTGGAAAAATGGATGCGTGGAGATGTGCACAACTATATAGCGGTAGCATCGGACTATGCGGCGGCAGGACTCTATGAGGATGCAGCATGTGTGCTGGAAGAAGCTCCAGAGCAGGCAAAAACATACCCTATGCTGTATTACGTTCAGGCCTTCTGCTATGCTAAAATCGGCAAGCTTGAGCAGGTGAACAATGCTCTCGCTCAGGCCGCAGATGCAGTACCCGATTACTGCTTTCCTAACCGTCTGTTTGAGTTGGATGTGTTACAATTTGCAATTCGAACAAGACCGGAGGATGACAAGGCGCATTATTACTTAGGTAATTTACTCTATGATAAGAAACGGCATCAGGATGCTATTTCCAGCTGGGAAATGTCTCGTTCCATTGACGATACTTACCCCGTTGTTCACCGTAATCTTGCTCTTGGATATTTTAACAAACAAGGCCAAGTAGAGAAGGCTCGCCATTCGTTAGAGCAGGCCTTTGCGTGCAATACTTCAGACGCACGTATTCTTTATGAGCTTGACCAGCTGTATAGGAAGCTGAACATCAAGCCCAACGACAGATTGAATCTAATGGAGAGTTATCCGGGAATCATAAAGCTTCGCGATGATCTGTTTTTAGAATATGTAACCGTTCACAATACGATGAAGCAGCATAAGATAGCGTTGTCCTTGCTGACAGGGAGAATATTTCATCCATGGGAAGGCGGAGAGGGGAAGGTAACGGGACAGTATAGGCTGGCCAAGGTAGAGCTTGCCAAGTCCGACCTGAGGTCTGGGCGGATTGAACAGGCTGTAAAGGGGCTGCGGGAGGCTTTAGTGTATCCAGAGAATCTTGGCGAAGGTAAGCTAGAGGGTTCCCAAGATAACGATATCTATTATTATTTGGGCTGCGCGTATGAGCTATTGAAATTAACAGATGAGGCAAGACAGGCCTTTTCCACGGCCTCTCAAGGACTGGGGGAACCCATTAATGCCATGTATTATAACGATCAACAGCCAGATATGATATTTTACCAAGGATTGGCCTGGCGGAAACTTGGTTATGCGAAGGAAGGCAATCGTCGATTCAACAAGCTCATTGATTACGCCGATAGATACTTATTCGAACCCGTGAAAATGGATTATTTCGCGGTCTCGTTACCCGACTTTCTCATCTTTGAAGATGACCTGAATATTCGTAATCAGGTTCATTGTACTTATATGAAAGCACTTGGTTTGCTTGGATTAGGGCGACAGGACGAAGCCATCTTGCATTTTGAATCGGTGCTTAAGCTAGAAGCTAACCATCAAGGAGCGTTGAACCATATGGACTGGAGCTGGGAGGGGAAATCAATTGAGTAATCTCATGAGAACTGTACCGCGCAAATTGACGATCACCATGTGGGACTTTTCTTGGTATACCATGACACAGGAAGGTGAGCCCTACAGCGATCTGGAAGCCCGTTTTAAAGAAGCGGTCGAAAGAGGCTACAATACGATCCGAATATGTGCAATGCCATTCATGTTGTTTACAGCGGATGGCAAACGCCCCGGACCCTTGGAGTTTGCTAACCTTGGGGAAGTAGGCCAGCGTACGCGTTGGTATAACTGTCGTGGAGGCGCAGTACTGGACGGGCATGCTCATTTGCTCGAACTGTTCAAACAAGCAAAGGCTCATAACTGTTACATTATGTTATCCTCTTGGGAATATCAGCAGAGTCCCAGCTTTCTGGCTCATGCTGAGCTTAGAGATGAACTAGCTGCAATTCCTCCTAAGGAGAGATTCATGGCCATTGCAAAATCAATGGATCAGTTGATCCGTTTCGTCACAGCAGAAGGCTACAGGAGTCAGATCATCTATACAGAGCTGCATAACGAAGTGGAATTTGGGCAGTTAAACGCCGTCGGAACGTCTGAAGGCATAGCCGAAACGAATGTACCGGCGCTTATTGAAGCCATGCAGCCCTACGTAGAAGAAGCGATAGAATATCTTCGCCAATGTCATCCTGATATGATGATGACAGCCAGTTATACGTTAAATGAAGCCTACCCCAAGGCTTACGTCGCGCGCAATATGCAGGTGGCCCATTTTCACCTATATATTAAAGGGGTGCTCAATGAGCTTATGGAAGCGGCAGCGCTTTATGATGAGTTGGCGCCGTTCCCCAATCCATTCGTACAATCCCTATTAAGAGAAGACGCTCCTCCATTTGCAAAATGGACCCTGCCTCCGGGGCAGAATTGGCGGATGGAAGGCAATCCAGTCGGCATGAGACTTATTTATTTGCACGACTGGGTAGATCCCGATCAATGGGATTTATTTTTGTACGATCGGTATGGAGACCATAAAATGGCCATGTTGCAGAAGGCCGACACCCGATTGGAAGAGATTCATGAATGGACTCGTCATTCCGGCATTCCAATTGTCATAGGAGAAGGTTATGTAGGCTACACGCCGCTGCATGCCCAATTTGAAGAAGGCCCAGTCGGCAAATTTATCGCTGAATATGTGTTGCGAAAAGGAATGGCACTTGGGTTCTGGGGAATGACCCTCTGTTCTAACTGCGCTCCCCATCATCCATTCTGGAATGATATCGCTTGGCAGCGCAAGTGGAACCAATTTATCCTGAATTCAGATTAACGAGTGAGGGGAGTGAACTCCATGAGAAACTATCGAGTTGCGGTTAAAGACGATCAGAAGCATATTGTTAAAGGACATATCAAACTTGGCGGCACCAACCCAAAAGGAGAGGAGATCGGATTCACCAACTATTTTATGGAGAAGGACGGAGAGCCCTTTTTCGGTATTTGTGGTGAATTCCATCATGCCCGTTATGATGAACGCTATTGGGAAGACGAAATTATTAAAATAAAAATGGGCGGCGTAAACATCATTGCTACTTATATTTTTTGGAACCTACATGAAGAAGTTGAAGGTGTTTTTAATTGGAGTGGGAACAAGAATCTTCGTCGTTTCATCGAGTTGTGCGGCAAACATCAGGTATACTCCATCATTCGGATCGGTCCCTTTGATCATGGGGAAATTCGAAACGGCGGTATGCCAGATTGGTTATTCGGTCGACCATTTGAGGTTCGTTCTAATGATGAGGGGTATCTGTTCTATACAAGAAGATTGTATAACGAAATCGGTACCCAGGTTAAAGGGCTGTTATATAAGGAGGGGGGGCCGATTATCGGCACCCAAATCGAAAACGAGCATCATCATTCATCTGCCCAGTGGGCATTGACTGTAGGAATTAATGATATGTGGCTAAACAGTGGAAGTGACGGTAACTCGCATATGTTAAAACTTAAAGAAATAGCTCTGGAAGCGGGGATTGATACTCCGATCTATACGTGCACAGGATGGGGAGGAGCAACAACTCCTGTACCCGATATGCTGCCGTTATGGGGCGGGTATGCCTATTGGCCATGGATCTACTACGAAGAGGGACGTTTGGAGGGGATGGAGGAGCATCCTGCGACACCGGAATACATTTTCCGCGACAAGCATAATAACAAGATTCCAGAGAGTTACAATTTTAAGCCTCAATACGCACCTGAAGACTATCCGTACGCTTGCTGTGAAATGGGTGGCGGCATGGTTCAGTTTTATAAATATCGGTTCGCATTTCCCTACCGCAGTGTTCCAGCAATGACTGTCATGAAGGTTGCAGAAGGCTGTAATCTGATCGGATATTACATGTATCATGGGGGTTCCAATCCTCGGGGTAAGGTTAACCCGTTCACCAATGATCTAGCCACCCCCAAAATCTCCTATGATTTCAACGCCATGATCGGCGAATTCGGTCAAGTAAGGGAATCGTACCATAGAACAAAGCTGCAGCATTACTTTTTTTCAACGTTCCAAAAGCAATTCTCACTAACAAAGACTATTCTGCCAGGGGATACGTCCCAGATGGACCCTTATGATGTGGATACGTTACGATATGCAGTGCGATCCAGTGCTGGATCGGGTTATCTGTTTCTAAATAATTTCCAAGACCATGTCGAAAATGACGACCTGTGCGATTTTAATGTGAGCATTGAACTGCCCGAGGAAACGATTGTAATCCCTAGTCAAGGTGAGCTGATGTTAGGACGTGAAAGTTTCGCTATATTGCCATTTAACTTTAATTTAGATGGAATGAAGCTCAAATATGCTACGGTACAGCTGATAACAAGGATAGAAGAAGATGGAGAAGTATACTACTTTTTCTTTGTACCAGAGGGGATGAAGGGAAGATATGAAATTGAGTCAAAAGATATCATCAGTGCCACAATCGACAAAGGCTCGATAGAGCAGTTGGATGGGAACACGATCATTAAGGTTGCTGAAGAGGACGATAGTCTCATCCATCTGGTATCTGAAAGTGGCAAAAAAGTTGCCATCTACACGATGACTGATGAGCAAAGTCTTACATTTTGGAAGGTAAACATGCAAGGCCGGGACAGAGTCATTTTGACCAATGCCAATGTACTTGTATATGAGGGCGATCTAAGGCTGGAATCGACGGATCAAGAAATGGTATCCCTGAGTGTATTCCCTGATTTCGCCGCCTCGATCACATCTATTACTGGTGGAGAGCTGCTAGACATAACAGAAAACAATGTATTTAAAACGTATCGTTTAAAGGCTCCTAAGCGAGAAATTCATTTCAATTTGAAAAAAATAAATGACGATAAACTTACTATTGATTTTGAGATAGATGCCTTTCACGGAATTAAGGAAGCTCTGCTGCGTATCGATTATACTGGAGATATCGGTTATGCTTTTATGGATGGCGAACTGATCAACGATAATTTCTGCAACCATACGACCTGGGAAATAGGCTTGAAAGCATTTGAGCATCGGCTCATCGAGCAAGGGTTGTACGTATATGTTTCCCCAATACAAAAAGGTAAGGTTCTCAACAGCAATACGACTATGGCTGGCTGGAAAGAGACGGCAAAGGAACGTATCGTAGATATCGGCGCAGTCAGCATCGTGCCTGTGTATGAAATTCGACTCACCGTATAACCCAGGAAGTGTAAGTTCGACGCACAGTGGGTACTTTTAGTATAAAGTATAAAAATGTAAAAGCTCATGGTCGTTCAACCATGAGCCTTTTTTACTTTCTGATAGTACGTTTAGTAGATACCAGCCTTTTTCGATGTTTCTTTGATCCCGTTGCTTCCGTTAACTACAGTTTTCCCCCAATCCGTCAGATTGCCATTAGGTCCTGTTACAAGATCAAGGTAGGAAAGATTGGAACTATTACCATACCAGGACCAGGCTAACCAGCCTACTCCTTTGGATTGACCGTATCTCATGATTTCTGTCTCGTCGACGTCTGCTCCCTGGTGGTAACCGCCAAATTCGCCAATAATCAGAGCGAGTCCTTGATTCAGAACGTTATCAATATTGGTTCGAACAGTTTGAACATCTTTACCAGCGAACTCATACATATGGATGGAAAATACCGTATTCTTCAAAGAATCAGCTGCGAATACAGATTTACCAAAGTCATTGATAGATTGAGGATATTGTCCCCATCCGGCACAATCGACGATGAGTGTATTTTTGATACCTGCGTTTCTCAGCTTGGGAATCGCTTGCTTGTATCCATCAGCCCAACCACTTCCATTCCAAGAACCATACCATTCGTTTGCAATGTTTACGATAACCCGGTCTTCCTTGCCGATCAGAGCATCCTTTATACTAATCCAGTAGTTCACAGCTGCATCCAAAGACGCGTAGTCGTCTTTGCCTGTAGCATCATGAACTTCAAGCACAGCAATCATTTTATGGTTGGAGACGAGAGAAATAATATCTTTCACGGAATTAATATCATCCTTGGTGTACTGGTTTCCGTTAGAAAGGACAATTCGGACGGTATTAGCACCTGTCTGGGCAATTGCCGGGATCGCTGTATAAAGATCGTTTTTGTACCATGTGTGAGCATGATTGACGCCTCTCATAACAAATGGCTTGCCTGTAGAATCATACAATTTGGTACCGCTTACATAAAATCCTGAAGCAGCTTCTACCTTGGAGAAAACTCCTCCTAAACCAATCATGATGAGCAAGCCGATCATTCCAGACAATAGTGATTTTCTTAACAATACCTTCATTTTTATTCCTCCCTAAATATATTATTCAACTTCCTGCTATACAGAGATGAAGTTAGGTATGTAAGTGTGTAAATAGCAGTAAGCTAAACACAAAATTAAGCGCTTTCAAATATGAAAAAAGTTATTTTTGTTATTCTATCATTTGTGTTTTTGTTATTCAATCGGTTATTTTGGTTATTTTTTTGTGTTTTTGAAGTATAAACACATGGATGTATTATTTAAGTGCTATTTTCTGTGGTTTCATTGTATTTATTGTTTATGTTTGTTTAAAATTTAGTTTATATTGATAAAAATAACCTAACTATATTTCTGTGATATTCCGAATTTGTGTAGGTTGACCTAACGTTTTTCTTGGTTAATTATTTTGAACAAAGGTGAGATCTATCGGACAGCAATACCTAAGCTTCACCGCGATATTAAATTATAGTATGATATTCTTGTGAAAAATTTTACCAGAGTGAATAGGGGCAAGCTGATGAGAAAACCAATCATTGCAGTCGATATGGACGATACCATCTGTCATCTCGTCAAACGAGCCATATACCATAACAATAGTGAATTTCCCACTCATCCGCTTCGTTATGAAGAAATGTTAGATTGGAACACCGATCATCTACGTCATCCCAAAAGCACGCATGATGTATTTTATGGGCGACCGGGTTTGTTTGAGGAACTTGAACTGTTTGACGATTATGTTGTAGAAGAAATGGAGAAGCTTTGCAATGCTTTTGATGTCATTATTGTGACAGCGGCAGAGCCCAAGACCGTCGTAGAGAAATGGAATTGGCTTCAAAGACATTTGCCATTCATTCCGATCGAGAACTTTTTCCCATGTAAACGAAAGAACCTGATTAACTATGATCTCCTGATTGATGATGGCCCTCATAATTTAGTACCTGCGCTAAAGGAGGGGAAAAAGGTGCTTTGTATTCCTCATCCATGGAATCTGAGAGCAAGAGAGCAATATGAGTTCCCCGTCATGACATCCTGGCAAGGAGCAAAAGAACGAATCGACTCCATTTTAGGAGTTCTGTATAAATAATAGAATTATTCGTAAAACAGCTGGCTCCTCTGGAACTGGCTGTTTTGCTAGAAAGAATAGCGCCTATGGCTGAAATAAAATGGTACAATTGCTATGCATTATCCATGAGGAGGGAACGTGTATGACCATGACTATGGGTCTGATTGTGAATCATCTGACCAAGGGAATAAGCCTACCCCACACCACCGTAGATCTGCTGGACCCAGGATCTGTAGATACTGAGGTGCAAGGAATTGTAACCGCTTTCTCCGCTTCACAGTACGTGATAGAACAAGCTATTTCTCTAGGTGCAAATTTTATCATTACGCATGAAGGCATTTTTTATAGTCATCAGAGGATGCATGAGTGTCTACTACATGATCCGGTTTTTTCGCAAAAATCTCGCCTCATTGCCGATGCAGGTATAGGCATTTATCGGTTTCATGACACCATACATCGTTATCAACCGGATGGAGTGATGGTTGGGCTTCTTCAGGCGCTTGGCTGGCACAATTACATGGTGAAACAGCAGCCGACGGCCGCCATTTTGACTATTCCAGCTATGAAAGTTAAGGAGATCGCTGAATATATCAAAGCCAAACTACATATTCGTTATGTACGGGTGGCTGGCGAGGTTTCCATGCCATGTGAACGAGTGGGAATTTCAGTAGGATACAGGGGAGGTGGCGATCTAGCCATTCCATTATTTCTAAATGAAAATGTAGATGTAGTCATCGCCGGTGAAGGCCCAGAATGGGAAACACCAGAATATGTTAAAGATGCTGTCTATCAAGGGCACAGTAGAGCACTTATCATGCTGGGACATGCTGAAAGTGAAGCACCTGGGATGAAGTATCTCGCAGATGTACTTTCCGCCCAATTTCCGATGCTTCCCGTACACTTTATTGAAGATCGCCCGGTGTTTCAAATATTGTAATGAGAACACGTTTTTTGTGATGGTCATCCAGCACTGCTGTTATATCCGTTCATCCACTTTATGAAATGGAGGCGAGATCATGGGAAGCAGAGTGATTATGCCGTTCAAAACAGACTGGAGATTTATAGAAGGAAATTACGCGGGTGCTGAGAAAATGGACTACAACGATGAGCATTGGCGGCTCCTTCATGTCCCTCATGATTGGAGCATTGAAAAGTCCTTTGATCCACATATGCTGTATGGTGGCAATCAGGCTTATTTGCCAAGATGGTCTGTCGGATGGTACAGAAAGCATTTTAATGTGAAGCCCTCCTCTCCAAAACAGCGCGTATACATACAATTTGATGGCATTCACAGTAACAGCGAGGTTTGGATCAATGGGCATTTTGTGGGCAAGCGACCCTATGGATATGTTAGCTTTCAATATGATTTGACTCCATATATTCGGTGGGATGAGGAAAATGTGATTGCCGTCAAAGTGGACAATACGATTCTTTCACCTGACAGATGGTATTCGGGGGCCGGTATTTATCGTAATGTTTGGCTGATTTGTACGGATTATATTCATATAACCGAATGGGGGACTTACATTACCACACCTGAAATTTCGCCAGATGAAGCCAAGGTGACTGTCAGAATCCAGGTCACTAATCAACACGCGCATGCCGTAGAGTGTACGATTATGACTGAAATGCTGGACCCACAGGGACAGATCCAAGGAAAAGTGGAAAACCGAGTTACTCTTTCGAGCTGTGAAACGGGGGAAATAGAGCAAAAAACGCGAGTTTTAGAGCCAGAACTATGGTCACCGGACAACCCAGTGCTCTACGAAGCCCAGACGACGATCTATTGCGACAATACAGAGGTGGATCGTTATTGTACCTCTTTTGGCATAAGAGAAGTGAAGCTGGATACACAAAAAGGTTTATTTTTGAATGGGCACAGCTTAAAGCTAAAGGGAGTGTGCATTCACCATGATTTAGGCTGTCTGGGGGCTGCTTACCATGATACAGCCATGAAAAGAAGGCTGCAAAAGCTGAAGGAAATGGGCTGTAACTCGATCCGTTTTGCTCATAACCCGATGGCGCCCGAATTATTAGATTTATGTGACCAGATGGGGTTCTTGGTGGTTGATGAGGCTTTTGATAAGTGGAAATCTCTTTTCTATGAGCATTTATATGATGAGTGGTGGGAAAAAGATCTGGAGGCAATGTTGCTCAGAGACAGGAACCATCCCAGTGTTTTCATGTGGAGCGTTGGGAATGAAGTGGAAAACCAAGGGCAGCCATCCATGCTAAAAATGTTGGAGCAGCTCGTGGGTTTCTGCCATGAAAAAGACCCAACCCGATCGGTTACATATGCGCTTGAGCCGCATAATACACCGATCAGCTTGCGTGAGGGTTCGATTGAGGCCAAAGTGGAGCATACTAAGCAGCTGGCACAACGAGTGGATGTTCTGGGGTTAAACTATCAGGAGCAGTGGTATGAGCACTATAGGGCGGCCATGCCGGATATGCTTATCCTTGGAACCGAGACGTTTCCATACTATCGGGGCAAGGATAACCGGGTTAAAGGTTATTTGCTTATGAATCCCTGGTTTGATGTCGCTAATCATGATTATGTGATCGGTCAATTTGTTTGGAGTGGAATTGACTATTTGGGAGAAACGAGCTATCCCTCCAAAGGGTGGTCTTCGGGCCTGATTGATACTTGCGGATTCCGCAAACCAGTATCTTATCTCCAACAAAGCTTATGGTCTAATCAGCCTGTTGTGCACATAGCCGCATTTAACGAACATATGAAATCGGAATTTAATCCGACATGGACAATGCACTGGAAATCTCCGGCCATGGAAGATCACTGGACATTTCCTGACTACGGTGGAAAATTGATACGGTTGGTTACCTTCACCAATTGTGAGAGTGTGGAATTGATCGTGAATGATGAATTATACGGTGAGAGGAAGCTAGTGGATTACCCTAATCATTTAATCCTATGGGAGCTTCCCTATACACCGGGCAAAATCCGAGCTGTGGGTCGTAATGGAAACGAGAAGGTTTGTGAGCATGAACTGACTACTGCCGGGACTCCTTATGCTCTAAAGTTGGAGGCCGATCGGACGGTTCTACCTGCTGATGGGCATGAGATATCTCATGTGGAAGTAACCGTCATAGACCCAAACGGGATCACTGTACCTAACCAGGATGTTGAATTAACCTTTAAACTGCATGGTGATGGCCGCATCCTTGGAATAGACAATGGGGACCTCACCAGTGATGAACCCTACAAGGGGAATGAGAGACGAACACACAGAGGAAGGTGTCTTGTGGTTGTACAATCTGGGAATGTGGCTGGTGAGCTGTTGCTTCAAGCATCAGCAGATGGAGGGTTACTGGGAGGAACCAGGCTGAAAGTGGAACAAGAATATAAATGACAATTCAAGGTTGATTCAGTAAAGACATTGTATTTTAGCTTACGTATTATTGTTACTCTTGACCAGCTTCTGGGCTGGTCTTTTTTATTTTTATATATAGGTAGGTTTCAGAATTGACATAAAAATAAGAAAGTTTTATAATTTCGCTATTAAAGAAATTAATTGAATAGTTTAATGGATGGGGTGTTTAATAGTGAACGAACGAGATTTCAAAGATGGGCTTTTCACCGAATACGCACGGATCGGAAAATGCTTGTCCAGCCCGAAAAGGTTGGAAATTCTTGATATTCTCATACAAGGACCCAAATCAGTTGAAGTTCTATCTAAAATGACTTCGATGTCCGTTGCCAATGTTTCTCAGCATCTACAAACTCTATATCAAGCTAAGTTGGTTCAATCCAAAAAGCAGGGAAACTTTGTGTATTATGAACTTTCTGATTCATCTGTTTTGCACTTTTTAAATTCACTGTATGACCTGTCTGAAAAGCAGTTAATTGAAGTTCAGCACATTAAGGAGCAATTTTTGGGTCAATTCTCGGATGTTGAAGGAGTCACAATGGAAGAATTGGCAATGCGGATGGAAAAAGGAGAGGTCACACTTCTTGATGTACGGCCGCGAGATGAATATGAAACTGCTCATATACCGGGGGCTGTTTCCGTTCCAATTGAAGAATTAGCGGAGCAGTTATCTTTGTTGCCAGCCGACTCGAAGATTGTGGCTTATTGCAGAGGCCCGTATTGCTTAATGGCGGTTAGAGCTATTGCATTGTTGCAGGCTCGTGGTTTCGAAGCTAGACACTTGGATAAGAGTGTTCATGATTGGAACGACTTTATCAGGGAAGGAAGTTAGCCTTAATGAATTTGACGAATGCTTCGCAGAAGAGGCAAGCGCTTATCAATTCCTATGCGGAATCTTCAGATAAGCAAAGAAAACTGTATCGTCGTACGCTTATCACCGTTATTTTCTCTCAAATTTTTGGAGGCGCCGGACTTGCTGCCGGAGTAACCGTTGGTGCGTTGTTGGCGCAAGATATGCTGGGTACGGATAAATTTACGGGGATTCCTGCGGCACTATTTACACTTGGTTCAGCGGCTGCAGCGCTCCTCGTTGGTCGGTTTTCCCAAAGATTCGGCCGACGAATGGGGCTGGGACTCGGTTTTATTGCAGGGGGAGTTGGGGCGATCGGTGTCGTTGTTGCAGCCCTTATGAATAGTATTACCCTGCTTCTAGTCTCCCTTCTTGTTTATGGATCGGGAACGGCTACAAATCTGCAGGCTCGTTATGCCGGTACAGATCTCGCAAGTTCAAAGCAGAGGGCAACAGCTGCGAGTATGGCTATGGTCTTTACAACGATCGGAGCGGTAGCCGGTCCCAACTTAGTTAACGTTACCGGAGAGTTTGCGTTATCCATTGGAGTTCCCAGTTTAGCGGGACCTTTTCTTTTAGCGGCGGTAGCCTATACATTAGCAGGCATAATATTATTGCTACTTCTTCATCCTGACCCTTTATTGGTGGCCAAAGCAGTTGCGAATCAGGCGGCACAAGGAAGCCAGTCGTCTTCTGATCTTGAGGCTACTCGTGATGGTAGAAAAGGAATTATTCTTGGCGCTTTAATCATGATAATAACTCAAATTGTCATGGTTGCGATTATGACGATGACTCCCGTACATATGAAGCACCATGGACATGGACTCGGCGAAGTAGGATTAGTCATCGGTTTTCATATTGGTGCTATGTATCTTCCGTCTCTAGTTACGGGTATTCTTGTCGATAAGATTGGTCGTATAGCGATGGCGATGGCTTCAGCTGTAACGCTACTTCTCGCTGGCGTAGTAGCTGCGTTGGCTCCCACTGATTCGATGGTTTTGCTTATTGTGGCGCTTTCTCTTTTAGGGATAGGGTGGAATTTTGGACTGATTAGTGGAACCGCTTTGATTGTAGATTCGACGACAATATCTAATCAAGCTAAGGTACAGGGATCGGTGGACGTACTTATTGCTTTGGCAGGAGCTTCGGGAGGAGCACTGTCCGGGATGATCGTAGCAAATTCAAGCTATTCCATACTTTCTTATGCGGGAGGAATTCTGGCGCTGGCGTTACTTCCTATCATGTTATGGATGCGTTCAAAGAGAGCATAGACTAGCAAAAAACGACCTTATGGTCGTTTTTTTGTGTTTACCTAACTGTCGGGGGGAAGCAGCCATAGTTCTCTTTTTGACAAATAGTTTGGATACGAATAGAATGACTAATTATGATATAACTTATTAAAACATTAATAAAAAGTGGTGATAAGTAGATATGTAAATGCCAGTAGAATCATCCATGAATCCTCGGGTAATTCGTAATATCTTGTTTTTGTTGTTCGCTTTACCGGGTGTAGCTTTTGCTTCCTGGGTATCTCGAACGCCTACTATACGGGGTAATTTACATGTCTCGACTGCCGAAATGGGAATCATTATTTTTGGATTAGCTGCATTTCTTTAGCGGGACTACTTATAGATCCCCCAGGCTTAGGGTTTTTAGGTGAACATGTTGGAACTTCTGCATGCCTTGATTGTAGTGCTTGTTGGCGTTATGGTCGCTGGTTTGATATCGGGTGCAGCCCAACCCATTGGAGTGAAAGAAAAAATCAGATTAAAAAATAAAGGGGATTGTCGCATGACTATGAAAACGGAAAAACAAAAGATGATAGATGGAGAACTGTATGTAGCTGCTGATCCTCAATTAACGAGTGAAAGAGAGTATGCGAGAAGATGTGTCCGTCTCTTTAATCAGACGACAGAGACGGATCGTGAGTACCGTGAAAAGTTACTTAAGGAGCTTTTCGGATCAACTGGTGAAAATATAGGCATGGAACCCAACATACGTTGTGACTACGGATACAACATCCATGTTGGAAATAATTTCTATGCCAACTTTGACTGTACCATTTTGGATGTTTGCGAAGTGCGCATTGGAGATAATTGTTTCCTGGCTCCAGGAGTTCATATTTACACAGCAACTCACCCCATAGATCCGTTTGAACGAATCGCTGGCCCAGAGTATGGAAAGCCTGTTAAGATTGGCAACAATGTATGGATCGGCGGGAGAGCAGTGATCAATCCTGGTGTTACGATAGGTAATAATGTCGTCGTGGCATCAGGTGCAATAGTAACCAAGGATATTCCAGATCATGTGGTTGTAGCTGGAAATCCAGCGCGAATAATTAAACAAATTGAAATCTCCTAAACAGCATACAGGCTAATCATTTAATATTTGTACCGATGATCCTATTAAAAGAGCTCCTAATTTTAATAGGATCATTTAATTTAAAGTCTTGGACACTTAGGATCACATGGTGGAACTATACAGAATAATAAATAATCATATTCATCCGTACTAGTGTTTCTCCTAGATTATAGTAAATATGTGGGCGATCTGCTTTAAACCGAATCGAATCCCCGGCTTTCACCGTGTACATTTCCTCACTGACTTTTACCACCATTTCACCTTCAAATACCGTAATAAATTCTTCAGTACCCTCACGGTGTGGGGCTGAACTTAGTTCCCCGCCTGCTTCAATCTCTACGGTGTAAACCTCGAAATTTCTGTTTCCTTCATAGGGGAAAAACGGATACAACCGATAGTGATTATTTTCTTCAAGCACGTGTACTTTGCTTTTAGGAACGACTACCGCATCTGCAGGTGGTTCGTTAATCAGAGCAGTGAAAGAGATTTTCAAGCCGTTCGCAATTTTCCATACGGTTGTAATCGAGGGATTAGATTCTCCCCGCTCAATCTGACCGAGCATCGTTTTACTGATCCCCGTCAGATCAGCTAATTTATCTAAACTCAATTTTCTTTCATTTCTTAGATGTTTTAGATTTTTACTTAAAATTAGATTAATATTCTCCATAATTCTTCGCTCCCTATTGTGCTATATAAAGAACATAATGTACAATCATGAAGTACATTCGTGCGTTTCAACGTACATTTTATTCAATTATAACACACTGGAGTTGATTATTGTATGCCGTTTATTCCGTTCCTTTCTTATGCACTTGTTACCAGCTTTACGCCAGGTCCCAACAATATTATGTCTTTAGACAGTGCCAGGCGGTTAGGTTTGAAAAAAGCATTCCCATTTTTGCTGGGAGTAACAGCTGGCTGTTTCGCTATTATGCTGTTAGCCTGCTATTTTAATCTTGCTTTGTATCATTTTTTGCCACGGGTTAAAATCTGGATGAATGTACTGGGTAGTCTGTACATGCTTTATCTGGCAGTAAAAATAGCGAAGAGCAAACCTTCTGCGAAAAACAATGATCACAATGAAGGATATACCTTCAAATCAGGATTGCTGCTGCAATTTATTAATTTAAAAGTCATTTTGTATGGTATTACGGTCATTTCAACGTTTGTAATGCCTTATGATGTATCGTATATAGAGCTTATTACGATTTCATTACTCCTGACCTGTATTGGTTTTGTAGCTGTAGTGTGCTGGGCGGTTTTTGGGGCTATGTTTCAGCGCTTCTTGAACAAGTATGAGCACTCCTTCAATATTATAATGGCCTTATTACTGATTTATAGTGCACTATCGATATGGATGTAAATGAATACCCTATCCATCATAGAAAAGGGAGGTTCCTGACTATAGGCAGGAGCTTTTTTTTCGTGTGAATTGAGCTTATTTTACGAGTTATAACATACAATCGGACAGAATGGATGAGTCTCCTGATCATTTAGCTGCAAAACGGGTATTACCTTAATAAATAAAGCTGTTGACAACTTGTATATACATGGCTTAATCTTGTATATACAAGTTGTTGAAAGCGTTATATTATTTTTTACGCTATTTCATTTCGCAAGAAAGGAATGAGCATGAATGGAAGCAACGAATAGGACTTTGATTCCTCAAGATAAGGACTGGTGGCGAAAATCAGTAGTCTATCAGGTTTATCCCAAAAGTTTTAACGATACGACGGGTAAAGGAACCGGTGATATAAGAGGACTGACGCAAAAGCTGGATTATTTGCAAAAACTGGGTGTCGATATTGTCTGGTTGCAGCCTGTATATGTCTCACCACAACGTGATAACGGGTATGATGTAGCCGATTATTGCCGGATTAATCCTGACTATGGAACAATGCAGGATTTTGAAGAATTGAGCCGGGAAATTCGGGCGCGTGGGATGCACTTGATGATCGACATCGTGGTTAACCATTCTTCCACAGAGCATGTCTGGTTTCAGCAGGCGCGGCTTTCTAAGGATAGTGAGTACAGGGACTATTATATCTGGCGTGACCCAGCACCCGATGGAGGACCTCCGAACAACTGGATTTCCAAGTTTGGTGGACCAGCTTGGCAGTATGACGAGGCTACAAACCAATATTTCTTGACACTGTTTGATAAGACGCAGGCGGATTTAAACTGGGAAAATCCCAAAGTTCGTCAGGAAGTTGTTAATGTGCTGGAATTTTGGGCAGAGAAGGGAGTTAGTGGCTTCCGACTTGATGTCATTAATTTGATTTCCAAAGATCAGCAATTCTCGGACGACGATGGAAGCACGGCTCCTGGGGACGGGCGTAAGTATTATACGGACGGCCCAAGTGTGCATGAATACCTTCATGAATTACATGAGAAAGTATTCTCAGCGTATAACAGTGTCACTGTAGGGGAGATGTCCTCCACCTCACTGGATCACTGTATCCGTTATTCCAATCCAGAAAGAAAAGAATTGTCCATGACCTTTAATTTTCATCATTTGAAGGTAGATTATCCAAATGGACATAAGTGGGAATTGATGCCATATGATTTTGAATTGTTGAAGAAGCTATTCTCGGATTGGCAAACGGGCATGCAACAAGGTGGCGGCTGGAGTGCATTGTTTTTTAACAATCATGATCAGCCAAGGGCGATCTCTCGCTTTTTGGATGATGGCGAATACCATGCGGAAAGCGCCAAGCTGCTGGCAACCACGTTACATGGTCTTCAAGGAACACCCTATATATTTCAAGGTGAAGAGATTGGGATGGCCAACCCGCAGTGGGCAGATATTGAAGAGTTTCGGGATGTTGAATCTCTGAATATGTATCGTATCTTACAGGAACAAGGCAAAAGTGCAGAAGAAGCATTGAATATCATTCGAGAGCGGTCTCGTGATAATTCGAGGACACCGATGCAGTGGGATAACACTCGCAATGCGGGCTTCACTACAGGCACGCCTTGGATTAAGGTAGATGAACGATATCCACAGATCAACGTTCAGTCTCAGTTAGAGGACCCGAACTCGATCTACAATCATTACCGTCAGCTGATTCACCTGCGTAAGACGGTGCAGGTCCTTACTGACGGGAGTTATCAACGTTTGGACGAAGCTCATCCTCAGGTCTACGCCTATCAACGCAGCAATGAAGAGGAGACTTTGATCGTCATCTCTAATTTTAGCGGACAGGATGCGCAATTCCGTATACCGGATTCATTTTATTCATCATTAAAAAATCAAGCGTTGGGTGCGGCTGAGCTTTTAATAGGTAATACCCAGCACGTCCCGGAGCTAAAACAAGAGATCACTTTGGCCCCATATGCTTCATATATGTGGATTGTCCGTAGTCTTAGTGAATAGTATGGAGATAACTAGTAGTACCCCGGGAACGTTATTTTTTATAACCGGGGTTGCTGCTAAAAAAGAGCAAACGTTAAGGGAGTGGGCTAGATGGCGATTGAAAGATCACAGGTAGAAGACATTATAAAAGCCGTTGGTGGCAAAGACAACATAGAGGCCTCTACGCATTGCGTAACTCGTCTGCGATTTGCCCTTTATGATGATAAGCTGGTAGATAAAGATGCACTGGAACAAAATGATTTGGTCAAAGGCCAATTTTCTTCACAAGGACAGTATCAGGTCGTGATTGGTCCAGGCCTGGTGGATAAGGTATATAACGAAATGATCTCCATTACAGGAGGTAGTCGGGCTTCTAAAGACGATGTCAAAAATGCAGCAAGCAAAAAACAAAATCCAATTCAGCGTGCCATCAAGACGCTGGCAGATATTTTTATCCCCATCTTGCCCGCAATCGTGACTGCAGGTTTATTACTTGGAATAAATAATATTTTGACAGGCAAGGGGATTTTCTTCGAAGGTATGGCTCTGGTTCAGGTCTATCCTCAATGGACTGACTTTGCTGCTATCATTAACACCATTGCCAGCACCGCTTTTACATTCCTACCTGCCTTAATTGGATGGTCAGCCGTTGTCCGGTTTGGCGGCAGTCCTTTACTCGGGATTGTACTGGGTCTGATTCTGGTTCACCCAGATCTATTAAGTGCATACGGTTATGCGGATGCCGTTACCAAAGGAACCGTTCCGGTTTGGAATTTGTTTGGGTGGGAAGTGAACAAGATTGGTTATCAAGGACAGGTTTTACCTGTTTTAGTATCCGCTTACGTACTTGCACAAATTGAAAAATTTCTAAATAAAAAGATAGCGGATTCATTTAAGCTGTTACTCGTGGCACCGATTACATTATTAATAACGGGATTTCTGGCTTTTACAGTGATCGGTCCGGTTACTTTTATGATTGGTAATGCTATTACGTCTGGTCTTGTATACGTTTTCGATTGGGCTCCTGCGGTGGGAGGCTTGATCTATGGAGGCTTGTACTCCTTGCTCGTGATTACGGGAATGCACCATACTTTCCTGGCGGTGGATGTGCAATTAATTGGTACGCAGGGTGGGACGTTCCTCTGGCCGATGCTGGCGCTGTCCAATATCGCTCAGGGGGCCGGAGCATTGGCCATGATGCTGGTATTGAAGGAGCAAAAGGGAAAAGGGTTGGCTCTTACCTCTTCTGTGTCTGCTTTTCTGGGTGTAACCGAGCCTGCCATATTCGGGGTGAATATCCGATATAAATATCCGTTCGTATTTGGAATGATCGGTTCGGGTATCGCAGGTATACTGCTTACCGTAAATCATGTGATGGCTTCTTCCATTGGTGTGGGAGGGATTCCAGGCTTCTTGTCTATTTTCCCAAACAACTGGGGTGTATTCTTCATTGGGATGGCGATCGTATTGATTGTACCGTTCACTTTAACCTTTATGTATGGAAAACTGCTAAATAAGCGCCGTCAGACTCCAGCTACACCAGCTAACGACTCCGTACGGAAAGATTCGGGCCGTCAAAATTCTGCACTGGATGTGCTTGAAGTAAAGACTCCGGTACTGGGACGTGTTGTGCCATTGGAGCAGGTTCCTGATCCGGCTTTTGCCGAACGGCAGATGGGACACGGTATCGCAGTGGAACCGAAGGATGGCAAGATTCTTGCCCCTTTCAGCGGAAAAGTTATTCATATCATGATGAAAAGCAAGCATGCCTTGATTTTGGAGCATCCGACAGGTGTACAGATTCTGGTACATGTGGGGATCAATACGGTGTCACTGAAGGGTGAGGGATTCACTATACATGTGGAGACAGATCAAACTGTGAAGCAAGGACAACTATTGATGGAATTTGACCGTGATCTGATTCAGAAATCCGGATATCCCATCATTACACCTGTCATTGTCCCGGATGGCCAAAGTATGATTAAATCGGTTGAGGAACTGCCAGGTGAGGCAGACGATTTGCAGTATACCTTAATGAGAATTCATTTGAATTCTTCATCAGGTCATAGGAATTAATTCAGTTTCAATTCGCACAGTCTATTATAGTGAACAGGGAAGTGAAAGAATGCTACAATGAACGTGGTGATGAAAATTGACAAAGAATATATTTTTGCAAATTTATCAGGATTATTCGGGACAGATTCAGACAGGCGAATTGGCTCCAGGTACGAAAATGCCATCTGAAAATGAACTGGCCCGGGAGTATAACACTTCTCGCGAAACCGTACGTAAGGCACTCCATTTGCTTGCACAAAATGGGTATATCCATAAAATAAAAGCTAAAGGATCTTTTGTTCTGGATATGGGACGGATGGATTTTCCTATAGGAGGTCTGGTCAGTTTTAAGGAAATGTCCGAACGGATTGGGCGTACATCACGAACCATTGTACATGAAAATCAACTACTTCCAGTTCCAGATGACATAGCCAATCATCTTGAGATTGACAAAGACAAATATTTGGTCTGGAAAGTCGTTCGTGCACGTGAAATTGAAGGTGAATGCGTCATATTGGACAAAGATTACTTTCGATCAGACATTGTATCTGTGCTTACTGAGGAAATTAGTCGTGGATCCATCTACGAATATTTGGAGGGAGAGCTCCATCTTCAAATCAGTTATGCCAAAAAAGTCGTTTCCGTAGAAAATGCAGACGAAGAAGATCATAGGCTGATGGACCTTCAGAACTACACTCATGTGGTCGTAGTACGTAACTATGTTTATCTGGAGGACACCACGTTGTTCCAGTATACCGAGTCAAGGCATCGGCTGGACAAATTCCAATTTGTCGACTTTGCCAGACGTTCCCACGGTGGAGACAAGAGAGCAGATTTTCTAAAATAACGATCAATAATATAGTTAAGAAACCCCGTCTTTTAAGACGAGGGTTTCTTTTTTACCTTGGATGCAACTGCTGAGCAGCTTCTATACTGGCATTTGAGGGATTTGAATTTGCGTTTTATCCAAAAGCTATTTATAGAATGTTAAAAGGTTATATACTATTTAAAATACAATTCCATGATCAATGCAATGGGAAGGAGGTGTATGTTATTTATGTATAGAGTGGCTATCTGCGATGATGAGCACAAGCAGAGAGAGCTTGTTAAAAATATGCTGATTACTTTGTCGATAAAGACCAGTATAGAATTTAAAGTTGAATTATTCGACTCCGGAGAACAGCTGGTATCTCATTATCAAAACCATGAGTCTCCATTCCATATCTTAATATTGGATGTTGAAATGAATGGCATGAACGGAATTCAAACCGCCCAAAAAATAAGAAGTTTAAATCACCTGGATGAACAGATTGTTTTTTTAACGAGCTACCCTGAATATATGGTGGAAAGTTTTGACGTAGTCACATTTCAGTATTTAATAAAACCGATTGCTCCCCATATCTTTGAGGAAAAAATGATAAAGCTGTGTCAATATTTTCAATCTCTCGATAAAAAATTCGTTATCATCAAGTCAGCTTATGAGGAAGTGCTTTTAAAATATGACGATATCATTAGTATTGAAGTGGTCAAAAGCTTAACCATAAAAAACAAACTGCATTTTGTAACCTCTACTCAAACCTATGATAGCAAAGGGATTCTTTCGGACTATGCTTCAGCATTAAAAGAACATAATTTTCTACAAATTCATCGTTCGATTATTATAAACTTAATTCATGTGAAAAAATTTGCTGGCGGTGATGTTTTGATGTCAAATGATGTGAAGTTACCTATTGGGCGTTCTAAAATAAAAGAAGTTAAAGATCTATATACCAAATTTATGATCATGAAGATGCATTAATATGATGGAATATAACTCCCTGTTTCTTAATCTTTGCGTTGTCCTTGTTATGTGCTTCCAAGTGAATTTTTACTTTAACTCGGTTTTTGATAAGTCCAATCGAAAGCCGAACAGATTCGTGTACTTCATTATTTTTGGGTTGCTGGATTCCCTATATTTAAGTGTTTATTTGGCTCCTACGATATCTTCGATTTTAGCATTACTTGTCATATTTAGTTTAGCGCAATCGTATACAGTGGAAATAAAGACAAAGATCATCTTTTCTATCCTTTATGCTGTATTGATAACCATCGTTAATTTTATATCTCTTTATATTTTATATGCTGTAGGCTCTGTTAAAATTAGCAACTTTATCCATTTGAGTGAACAAGATCACTTGATATTCTCTAAGGTTATGTTACTCAGCTGCATTATCATGTTTGCTGTCATTCAGATTATACGGTTATTTGCCAAACGAAGAACCTTCCCTTTGCAGCATCGTTACTATATTTTATTTTTAATCGTTCCCATCATAAGTTTATACCAGGTCAATGTTTTATCTGTTTATAGTGAAAAGAATATGTATTATTTTGGTTCTATTATTGGCTTTATTTCCTTAAATGTTTTTATCATATATATTTTTGATAATGTCATTGAAAAATTTCAATTAATGCATGAAAATGCTCAATTACAAGATCAGATGGACTACCAAGATGCCAATTATGAAAAAACGGTTCACAGCTTCAAAAATATAAAAAGAATCATTCATGATACACACCAACAGTTTTTGTATATTGAAGAATGTATCAAGAGAAATGAATTGGCTGAGGCGAGTGAACATATTAAGGTTACCTTAAATAAAATCGAAGGAGCATATCAAAGGGTTAATACCGGTAATCTGGTTATAGATGCTCTTGTCACGAATAGTCTTAATATTGGGCAAGCCAATGGCATAAAGATAGATACCCAACTTAACTTATATTCACAGAAAGTAAATATTGAACGTTATGATTTATGTGTAGTTCTAGGGAATATGCTGGATAATGCCATAGAAGCATCTAAAAAGGTCAAGATTGCTGATGACAGGTACATTCTTATTAAAATACATTCCAATGAGTCCGCGCTTTTCATTCACATCCTTAATCATGTGGAGAATGAAGTGGCTCATTTGCATAGTCAAAAATCAAACCCAGATGTTCATGGCATTGGCTTAACCAATATATCTAGAATATGTGACAAATATGGTGGGAATATGACCATTGAAACGAAAAATAAAGTATTCAATAATATGGTTTTATTGCCATTTTATAAGGACATTCCTTAGACATCATGTTGTTTAGGGATTGTTTTTTTCGTTTAAGGGTGTTTTTTTATATAGAATCCTCGTTCATTGTATGATCAGGTCAGTCATAAAATCTGGTGAAGTTATAAGAGGAGGAAATATGGAATGAAGAAAATAATAGCTGTGTTCGTTTCTGCTATGCTTTTTGTACTGCCGATGACGAATACTTTTGCTCAAGGCACTGTTGAACCTATCAAGGAAAAGGCTCGCAGTCTGGCCTCGGAGCTGGTATCCAAATACGGTGTTAGCGGTGTGCAGTATGCCATTATGGATCATGGAAACATCGTATTATCGGATAGCGTGGGTGTAAAGAATAAAGCAACCAAAGAGCCGATCACCAAAGATACGATGTTCGGTATAGGCTCTACAAGCAAAATGTATGTATCTGCTGCAACGATGATGCTGGTGGATGCCCATAAGGTAGATATTGATCAGCCATTAACAACATACATTAAGGACTTTAAAATGTCTGATGAAAGATACAAACAAATTACACCGCGTATGCTGTTAAATCATTCGTCAGGTCTTTATGGTGCTCACTATAAAAATAGTATGTTATTTAATAACAATGATACAGAAAATCATGATGAGCTCTTGCTAAGGTTGCAATCAGAAACTTTAAAATCAAACCCTGGCGAATATTCCGTATATACCAATGATGGATTTCAATTGCTTGAAATATTAGTTGAGCGGGTGAGCGGTCTAAGTTACACCGATTTCCTGGCAAAGCATATGAGTACCCCTTTAGGTTTGAAATCTACCAAAACACCTCTCGATCAATTTGATAGACAAAAGCTGTCCAAAACTTATTTTCCTGCGATTGAGGGGGCCTTACCGGTTGAAAATGCCAATGTCATTGGGACAGGGGGCTTATACTCCACCGCAGAAGAGGTGGCTATGTTTTCAGAAGTGTTAACGGGGAACAGACCCGATATTCTATCTGCCCAATCGGCGAAGTCCATGCAAAGTCATGAATATCGAAAAGGAATATGGGTACCTGAAGAGACAAACAGCTTTAATTATGGACTTGGTTGGGATGCGGTTCAGTTGGCACCGTTTAGTGATTACGGAATAACTGCGTTATCCAAGGGTGGGGATACTGTTTTGTATCACTCTACTTTGATCACCATACCAGAGCATCATATTTCTATGGCTGTGCTTTCATCTGGAGGGTCTTCCATCTTAGATAGTATTTTTGCTTCTAACATTTTATTGGAACTTTTAAAAGATAAGGGCATCATTAAAGACATCATACCTGAGAAAACATTTGAGCCTCCTGTAAAAGTGGAAATGCCATCTGATTTACTTTCTTATTCGGGATTATACGGTTCTGTGGGTACAACCATCAATGTAGAGATTAAAAACGGTGAGTTTGATTTACCTGCTTTCTTGGATGGATTCGTCCCGGCGCAAAAATATGTGTATACAGGCAATGGACAATTCAAAAGCAGTGATGGCAGTGTAGCCATAAGCTTTGACAAACAAAAAAACGGGAAAACGTATATTAAGGCTAACCTATATTTAGACTTTCCGGGATTAGGTCAAATGGTTATGGTGACTTATGAATATCAAAAGCTAGATGCCAATCCTGTAAATCCCACAGTTAAAAAGGCATGGGAAAACAGAAACGGGGAAAATTATTATGCTTTGGATGAAAAGATATCTTCCATATTTTATCTGGCTCCCTCATTTATAACGAAAAAAATATCCGTTGATCATAATGGATACGCAAGTGGAACTAAAATTGTGGATGAGAATAAAGCAGTAAATGCCGTTGAGATTCCTGTTATGAGTGGAAGAGATGCATTTGATCTGAATTTTTATACCAAGGATGGTTCGGAGTATTTAACCATAGATGGACAATCCTATATCAGTGAAGATGCTGTTAAACCTATCTTGGGAGGAAAATCAGTGTATACCATACCATCTAATGGCCAAGCCACATGGTATAAAATAGATAAAAACTCAGCCAATAAAACGATGACCGTTGATTTTCCAACAAGCGGAGGGTTCGCTGTCTATGATGAAAACGGAGCGGTTGTACAATTTTCAACTGCTAGCAATAACAATTCGGTTGTACTGCCCAAAGGTGGCTTGATCGTTTTGGGTGGCAATGCAGGGGATGTATTTAAAATCAATTTGAATTAAGTGTGTAGTCGCTTCTGTAAATTCAGGAGCGACTATTTCATTCAGCAGATGAACCTAAATCCGTAATGGATAATTTTATATCAAAGGTTACGGGTGTTTTGCTGAATTTGTAATCCCAATCATCCTTTACTTTTTTCCACACCTGCGGTTCCTCAATATGCAAATGATCACCAAAACCGGCAACATCGACTTTATATTCTGACTGTAATTTGTGCATAAGAGACTTAATCCTGCTAGTCACTTGTTCTTCAAACTCTTTCTCAGCCTCCTTCATGTTTTGTGTCTCAGTCGGGTCGGCTTTATCATCCCAGTTTTCGATTAAACGTCCTTTGGATTCAATTTTTACGTGAAACGAGATATCGTTACTCTCAGTCACCTTCGTTGTTATTTTGCTTTTTACCGATTTGATTTCGTAAGTTATGGCTTCATTCCGCTTATCATACGTTTTGACAGCTCCGCCCTTAACATCCCCTGTAATCCATCCAATACTCTCCACGTCTTGTTGTCCCAAAGTACCGATCCAGTGACCGGTATCTCCTTTAATAATGCCGGCACCTGAAAATTCTAATTCTCCATCGGATTCAGTGATGTTTTGCAATATATAGCTTTTTTTGGAATGCATCAACCCATCCAATTCAGACAAATTTACTCCCTTCATTACCTTGCTGGTTCTGAAATGGTTACGAAGCATATACAGAATATGAATGGATGGGACTTCTTCTTTATATTTGGTAACTAAAGTACTATCTGCTCGTCCCTTGCTTAAAAAGACCAAACAACTCGGGCGAATATCATTATCACGAAGCACAAAATCCATCAATTGCTGCATCGTCTGTTGTTTTGCCAGTTCGGTGGAAACCACCATGACCTTTAGATGGTGGCCAATAACGGGGCGATCCAAACGGAGAGAGAGTTGGCGGAAGATTTCAAGCAAAGAATCTCCTGTGCCAGTTATGTTGTTATAGTTTGGCTCTTGTCCCCCTCCTCCGCCTTGTTGGTTTGGGCTTCCAGATGATTTTTTGGGGACGATTTGTACGCTGGCCGTAATTTTATTTTTCTTGAAGTAACGGCTGCCTTTCTTCTCCAGATCCTGTTCCAATGGAGTGAGCTCTCCCTTATCCAGAGAAAGTCCTGTATATATGCTAAGTTCCTCTACTTCTTTGCTGCTCCAACAACCGACTTGAGTCACCAGAAGAATAAAGGCAAGCAGTACAGATAGGATAGGTCGTCTACACATTTTGCTTCATTCCCTTCTTCCTGATCATGAACACAATGGAGAGAAATACCGGAATCAAAATAAATAATAGGATTCCCATATATCCGATCGCATCGCCCAGGCTAAACACTTCCATCATACGAACAGGAGTCATTGTGGAGATAAAGATTAGCGGGATTAAACCGAAAACCGCATAACGATATTTAAAACCAAACACCTGTGAAACACCTAAGGATGCATTGAAGAAAAAACTGCAGGAATTACAAAACATTTGCATCATCCAGATCACTAGCAGTGGAAACTCTAGACGTTCAAAAAGAAATCCGGGGATTTCAAAACTGCGCATCAAATTAATGGTAGGCCAAGTACTTGTCACAGTGGAATCTACCGATAGCCCACCGATGACCATAACTACGGTCAAAAAGTACAAAATTAAAGGGATACTGATCCCCACTACCATGGCCTTAAATGCTTTCTCGGGGTGTTGCATAAAAGCGACCAGTGTCATGACGACTTCACATCCACTGAAAACAAGGATAGTTGATTTCAGTCCCTTGATGACGGGTAAAACCCCTTCACTCAATACGGGACGAAGATGATCAATTTCAAAAATCCTTAAGCTAAAGAGAAAACAGAAAAGCAGAAAGAAGAGACTGATCGGAAGTACAATCTGGTACAGTCGCGCGATAGAATTAATGCCTCCAAAAACTAAATAACTCCCTACCCAGATAAATGGAATCACAATCGCCCAGATGGGTGTGCCTTCGAGTAGAAAAAACATGGTCACTTCAGCTAACACACGTATTTCAAAGCCGGCAATGATTATAAAGTATATAATCAATAGCACGCTTAAGATTCCTCCCGGAACAGTGCCTACAATTCTTCTGGAGTATTGGTATATGGTGTTTCCGGGAAACTGTTGACTTAATTTCACCATGACCCAGACGACGAATATGACAATACCTCCACCGATGAGGACAGAAAGCCATGCATCAGGAGTCTGTACTTGTTCAGTTACACCCCTCGGCAGTGTCAAAATCCCTGCGCCCAATACGGTATTGGTCAGGAATACAGCCGCCTGCTTCGTTGTGATCTTGTCATCAGAGCGTCTAAACACAGTAGCTCCTCCTTCGTCTTGGCATCATGGTCTACGCCTTTTTTGCTGCGTTTTCATCATAACAGGTCTTCGTTTCATTAGAGATATAGGAGCTCGGATGTACATATCTTTCAAGTCGCTTAGACGCATCGGGGAAAAGGGAGTCACATATGGGACGCCGAAGCTTTTCAATTTCGTCAGATGGATACAAATCAACAGAAAGAACAATATGGTTCCGAGCATCCCCAGGATTGCTGCAAAGAGCATGCCGACGAAACGCAGTAGGCGCAAGGTAATGCCCGCACTGTATGTCGGTATCGAAAATGAAGAAATGGCAGTTACCGCAACCACAATCACCAGGAAGGGGCTGACGATGCCCGCATTTACAGCAGCGTCGCCGATGACCAAGCCTCCCACAATGCCCATTGCAGGACCAATGGGTTTGGGCAATCGGATGCCGGCTTCCCGCAGGATTTCAATCGAAATTTCCAGAATCATGACTTCAATGACGGAAGGAAAAGGGACGCCTTGACGGGTCTGAATGATGCTAATGACCAGCTTGGTCGGAATCAAACCGGGATGAAATGAAATAAAAGAGATATACAAAGCAGGGCCCATCAGCGCTATGAAAGCTCCAAAAAATCTCAGCAAACGTAAAAGTGAACCTGGAATCCAGCGTTCATAATAATCCTCGGGAGATTGAAGCAGCATACTGAAGGTCACCGGGACAATAAGTGCAAAGGGAGTCCCGTCCAGAAGAATGGCTATTCTTCCTTCCAGTAATGCATTAATGACACGGTCGGGTCGCTCTGTGTTGTGAACCTGCTGGAACGGACTTAAATAATTGTCTTCGATGAGTTGCTCCACATAACCGGATTCAGCCAAAAAATCCATATCTATTTTTGATATTCTGCGGTTTACTTCTTCAAGAAGATCCGGATTCACAATATCCTTGATGTACGCGACAACCAGATCCTTTTTGATTCGGCTTCCCACTTGAAATTTCTTCATTTCCAGACTTTTATTTAAGCCCTGGCGTCGAAGCATCGAAGTATTTTCACTTAATACTTCCGTAAAACCGATTCTGGGACCCCGAAGTAGTGCTTCAGAGGTTGGTTCATTGACGGAGCGAATGGCGCCATTAGGCGAGCCTACCAGTAGTGCTTCCTTCATTCCTTCAATTAATAAGGCAGTATGACCTAAAAGGATGAACTCGTGCAGTTCCTCCATACTGGTAACTTCACTAATTTGCGTAAGTGGCATCAAGCTATCTTTTATAAAAGAGCTACTTATACTTTCCGGCTGTTCCTGTTGGTCCTGCTGGCCCTCAAACATCAAGACCTCCAATACCTGATTGCTCATAAGCTTTTCATCCTGCATGCCTTCTATGAAGACTAATACGGACCGAGCATGAAATTTTTTCAACATAAACTCACGAAAATGCACATCACTATTTCCGCCTATAGACTCTCGGATCGAATTTAAATCGGAATCGTAATTCCCTGTAATTTTAGAGTTTGGTTTATTCTGTTGATCAAGGTGCCCTTCGTTATTTTCATCGGAGAGCGGCCGACCGGAAGAATGTTTGGATTTCGCTCCCTTACTACCGACAAACGAATAAATCGAGGTGTTTATATAATAAATCCCTAAAGGAATAATCAACGCGAGGCCTGCTTGAAAGAGTATACTCCAGCTCGGAATATAAGAAATTATTTTAGACCACAAGATGACCACCTCCAAACGAATCAATTCTAAGATACAAGTTGTCCCTAAAGTATTCCTTATAAAGGTTGTATTTACACATGAACTGGAAAGATTCGTTCGATGACCAGAGCAAATGATCATCAACTACACTATTTTTAAATCTAATCATTACGGCAGATCTCACACGAAACACTTCTGTTGTTGTTATAGAGCTATCTAGCACTGAGAGCCAGTGTAGAGAATGGAGCAAAATCCCTTGAAACGGAATAGGGAAATCCCTAAATATTCTTAATTTTAACTACATTGTGATTCTAGTCACATATAGCTCTATCTGCTGTATTAAAATAGAAGCATAAACAATATTCATTAGAAACGTAGAGATGTCGTCGGATAGGAAGTAGCGTCGAATGAATGGAGGAACCGGTATATGATAAACAGTAAAAAGAAGCTTGTGGTTATAGGGAACGGGATGGCTGGTATCAATACGGTCGAACAAATTTTAAAATTAACAGATAAATATGAAATTACAGTCCTGGGAAGTGAGCCGCATCCGAACTATAACAGGATCATGCTCTCTTATGTGTTGGAAGGTAGTAAAACAATAGATGATATCATACTGAACGATTTGCAATGGTATGCGGATCAAGGGATTACTTTATATACAGGAAAAATGGTTAAAAGTATCGACGGTGAGAACAAGAAGATTCTCACCGAAGACGGACTGGAAATTGATTACGATGTGGCTTTGGTGGCTACTGGTTCACAATCGTTTATTCTGCCTATTCCGGGTAAAGAATTACCGGGAGTTATTGGTTTCCGAGATATCGCCGATTGCTCGGCAATGCTGGAAGCGGCAAAGACCTATAAAAAGGCCGCTGTCATTGGTGGAGGTCTGTTGGGGCTGGAGGCAGCTAAAGGCCTGGTCAATCTGGGGATGGATGTTACGGTCGTTCATTTAATGGAAGATTTGATGGAACGTCAGCTAGACCGGGAAGCCTCTGCGATGCTAAAAGCAGAACTAGAACGCCAAGGAATCAAGTTTGCTATGCAAATGCAAACTTCGGAGGTGTACGGTCAAGATCGCGTACAAGGATTGCGGTTTTCAGACGGAAGCGAGCTGGAAGCGGATTTGGTCGTTATGGCGGTTGGGATCAAGCCTAATATTCAGGTAGCTGTGCAAAGTGGTATGGAAACGAACCGTGGTATTGTAGTCGATGATTTGATGAGAACCTCTGTGCCGGATGTATATGCTGTAGGGGAATGTGTTGAACACCGCGGAATCTGTTATGGTCTGGTAGCTCCGCTGTTTGAGCAGGGAAGTGTCATTGCCAAACATTTGGCAGGCGCGGAAACTGAAGGTTATATGGGATCGGTGGTTTCCACCAAGCTCAAAATTTCAGGGGTGGATGTTTTCTCAGCTGGCGAATTCATAACCCAGCCTGAACATACGGTGATTGTTGCAAAAGATGAGTGGAAGCGGACCTACAAAAAAGTGCTGCTTCGTGAAAATAAGATTGTTGGAACTGTACTGTTTGGCGATGTGAGCGAATCTGCTAGCCTGCAAAAATATGTGCGTCAGCAAACATTGATGACAGATGAAATATATGGACAGCTCATGGGTACTGGATGCAGCAATCACGGGTCGAAAACATCATCCGCTGAAACGATGGCCGATGATGAAATTGTGTGTGGCTGTAACGGTGTAACTAAAAAGGCCATTGTTGATGCAATTAATGACAATGGATTGACTACAGTCGATGAAATTAAGACATGTACCGGAGCAACTCGTTCTTGTGGAGGATGTAAGCCGGTCGTGGAGCAGATTCTACAATATGTTCTTGGAGACAGCTTCAAGACGTCAGCCAAGCAAGGAATATGTAGCTGCACAACATTGAGCCGGGACGAGATTGTGGAAGCGATCAAAACCAAAGGGCTGACAACAACGCGTGAAGTTATGAATGTACTGGGTTGGCATAATGATGAAGGTTGCTCCAAATGCCGGCCGGCGCTGAATTACTATCTGGGAATGATTAACCCGGACACCTATGAAAATGAGGGGGATTCCCGTTTTGTAAATGAGCGATTGCACGCGAACATTCAAAAGGATGGAACGTTTACAGTTGTTCCTAGAATGTACGGCGGTGTAACGACCCCAGAAGATTTGAAGAAGATAGCAGATGTTTCTCTTAAATACAACGTTAAGGTCGTTAAAGTAACAGGAGGACAGCGGCTTGATTTGATCGGTGTCCGTAAAGAGGATCTGCCTAAAGTATGGGAAGAACTCGATATGCCGTCGGGGTATGCCTACGCGAAGTCACTTCGTACGGTTAAAACCTGTGTTGGATCGCAATTTTGCCGGTTTGGCACACAGGACTCGATGGGAATGGGAGAAGTGTTGGAACGGAAATTCGAACGACTGGACTTCCCGGCAAAATTCAAATTAGCGGTTAATGGATGTCCACGCAACTGTGCGGAATCATGTACCAAAGATATCGGAATCGTAGGTAATGATGGGGGCTGGGAGATCTTTATCGGTGGTAATGGCGGTATTAAAGCACGGTTGGCTGATTCACTCTGTAAAGTGAAAACCGACGCCGAGTTGATTGATATTGTAGGTAGCGTAATGCAACTCTACCGCGAAACAGGACAATACCTGGAACGTACTTCGGAGTGGGTGGAACGGATCGGTCTGGAAGAGATTCAGAAAGCAGTCGTTCAGGATACAGCTAATCGCCAAGCTTTAGTAGAACGTATTGAATTTGCACTGCAACAGGTCGAAGACCCTTGGAAAAAGATCATCAATGATGAGGATTCACGCAAGAATTTATTCGAGGTTGTCACCCCGTCTATTGTGTAATTGTATCTAAAATGCCTGAGGAAGGGAGCAATCAAGCAAATGATCAAAAATGCCGAATGGCTTGTCGTCGGTCACAGTAAGGATTTTCCGATCAGAATAGGACGTACCATCCACACCAAAGGTGTCGAAATTGCTGTTTTTCGCACTTCGGAGAATGAGCTTTATGCCGTTGAAAATATCAATCCTCATCCCAAAAGAGGTCCTCTTACAGAGGCGATAGTATCTGGTCATTATATCTATGATCCTTTATATGACTGGAAAATTGACCTGCAGACAGGCATCGTTCAAGAGCCTGATCACGGACAAGTTAAAACGTTCGCTGTTTGTGAAGAGGGAGAAGAAGTAAAAATATCGCTCGAAACGGTTTAGTTCATCTGATGGAATACAAATAAAAAGGGCTCAACAGTACAATCCTGTTGGGCCCTTTTCGGCTTGGATCAGGTAATGGTAATGCCTGCACTCGCATAACCCACCACGGTGTTGAGGAGGGAGGCTCCTGTAGCCGTTGCTGAGAAGACCATAAGTAGACGGGTCTGCGCGGTTACGGGTATAGCCAATTCGGTAGTAATACCACTAGAGATCGTTCCCAAAGCAACAATGTCAGTCAGTGGGGGAGTCAATATAACGGTAGCTCCGGGAATCGCTGTGAAGGAATTATTAGGTGTTGGGGAACTAAACAACTGGGCAGTAATGCTAACGGATGATGCTAAGAGGGTCAGAGCAGCTGTTGTACTGAAGTAACCAGCAATAGAGGTAATTACGCCATCCCGTGGTACGGAAAAAGCAAAGTTAATAAGCGGTCCTACAAGCGTACCTGTGAGGTCAATGGTATCGCCTACGAGGCCAATACCTGTAGCTGAGCTTCCGAAGCCGATCAAACTTGTGGTTCCTACCAGCCCACCAAGAACAGTTGTCAGTGTAGCAGGCCCTCCGGAAGCAAACGGGATGATGGCTCCCGAGCCGGTGGCTCCGGTAATCCCTGTAACGCCCGTAACACCCGTGGCCCCAGCGGGTCCGACAGCGCCAACCGCGCCCGGTAGACCATCGGCTCCCGTAGCACCCGTAGCGCCGACTGGTCCGGCAGGGCCTTCCGGTCCAGCGGCCCCGATAGGCCCAGCGGGCCCAGCGGCGCCCACAGGTCCAGTCGCTCCAACAGGTCCCGCAGGCCCGTCAAGGCCCACAGGTCCGGCCGCTCCGATAGGTCCTGGAGGTCCTTGTGGCCCTGGTCCACCTGCTGGTCCAGGCGCACCGCCGGGTCCCACCGGTCCTGGAGGTCCTGGAGGCCCTGGAGGCCCTGGGGCTCCTTGTGCACCGGGCTCCCCTGACAAGTATGTTTCACCTAATACGTTGCTAACCATCGTTCCAGTGATTCTGATCGCGTTGATTAAGCTGTCCTTAAGAGCAGGATCGAGGGATTCTTGTAAAACGATGGACAATAGCGCATCCAGCAATTGTTGCAGTGCAGTACCTACGCCGATCGGCGAGAAAGGTGTAGCTTCTAACGCAACAATAGCAAGCTCCAGCGCTGCCAGTATGTCTGCCTTGGCCCCGCCGCGAAGCCTTAAGCTTTTCGCCAGAGACAACAGACGTCTTAAAACCTGTTGCAAGGAAGATACATTAGCCGCAGAAGGGTTTGCGAACACGATGGGGATAATCGCGGTCATTTCATTAATCAGCCTGAGAAGATCTTCGATACTTCTATTTACTCTTGTTGGTTTACAGTCTTCATCTTTTTTTGATGCACCACTGAACCTGAACGGTTTTTTATGTTTCATGCTCAAATATCTCCTCCTGATCGTTCTTCCTACAGTAGAGGTGACAGGTGGTTCATCGCCCCGTTTCGCAGATACTCATAATATATTTTCTGAAGCGAAAAGGGTGAATAACCAAGCAAAAATGATTGTTGAAGGCTCGTACGTAAAATACACATAAAAAATACGGCCCCCGAAAAGCTTGGAGGCCGCGTTGTATTGGCTATACTCATCTGATCTATGAAACTTGAAAATTCTTATTTAAGCATACGTACTAACAGTTCAGCCATCTCACCTCTGCTGATAGCCGCTTTTGGCTTGAGCGTTCCATCTGGATAACCGCTGATCCAGCCGGAGGATACTGCATTTTGGAATGCTGCGGAGGCCCATGCTGAAATCTGCTGCTCATCCTTGTAGGATTGCAGTGCAGTAGTGCTGGAAATGGATGTCTGATTCTGCATCGCGTGTGACAGGATCACCATCGCCTGTTCACGGGTAAGGCTCTCATCAGGTCCGAAAGTTTGAGCGGTTAGCCCTTGAATCCATCCCTGACGGTAAGCAGAATCCACAGCTGATCCAGCCCAGTGTCCCTTCATATCTGTAAATGAGGTAGAAGGGCTCTCATCTCCAGCAGTTCCCAATGCTCTGGTCAGTATGGCTACAAATTCTGCACGGCTTACAGCGCGCTCAGGACGTATGTTGCCGTCTTTATAGCCTTGTATCCAGCCTTTGTCTGCAAGAGATTGCAAGGACTTCGCAGCCCAATGGCCTTGTACATCTGGCCATACTTGAGCTAGCTCTTGCGAATCTGACGAATTGATTGGGGCATTTTGCACACGGGTATGACCGGTTTGAGGCTTTGCATCTGTGGCGATGGCAAAGGTACCTAACCCGGTCGTATTCAGACTCACACCCGACAAAATCCCTTTTGAATCCATTACAGCAGTACCTTTTAGAATCTCACGCTCGCCATTCTCATGAATAACAAGAATGGAGAACTGGGGCTCTGCATTGTGTAACTCACCTAAGGATTCGTTATCCAGCGGTAGAATGATGGTCGATGTCCCTGTCACATTAGCTTTGATGTCTGTAACCGGACCCATCAGCGTCAGGCTGGATTGTTGCTCAGCCCAATCACGGATCTGCTGTGCACGCTGTACATCTACCTGCTGGAATGACAATGTAACGTCCTGCTGACCTGAGGCCATGCTGGTTAAGGTGTCACTGGATATCCTCAGTGTTCCATATCGGGATATTACCGATGCACCCATCTTATCCCACTTATTCAGTAAAGAATGAGGAAGGAGAACACGACTCATTTGTTTTTCCTGCTCCAAACGAATGTCTGCGTATGCTTTGCCCTCACGAAGTGCTTGCTGTATCTGCTCATCCAGAAATGCCGGCGAAGGAACAAAGAGGGAGAACTCTTTCCCTTGTTCAGAAAATCCGATCTGTGGCACGAAAGTAGATAGATCCTCAGTCTTATCTTTGTTAGATTTGCCTGTATTCGCAATTACCTTGGCAGGAACGGTCACTTCTATGGCTTGCGTCAAAGCATGAGAACCATCACTTACCCTCATAACATCCAGCATGATAGTTACAACGGAAGGAGTACCTGCTTGAACAATAGTTCCGTCTGTACGCACGATGTCTGGCTGGCTACTGCTGCTGATGGTCACACGGAAACCATCAGGTACAACAGGCAACCTGAGCAATGTATCACTTGTTGTAGGAGGTGTTATGCTTGTGATGGAATCGGCAACGCGCTGCGCGGTTAACCCTTGCGGATACACTAGCCCTGACGGAGCGCTCTTCATGCCATTTACGTTCTGTAGCACATAGTAGGTGGCTCCTTCAGGAACGGGTATAAATGTATATCTACCCTCTCCGGAAGCAATTCCTTCCGCTATAAGCTCCTGCTGAGCATTGTACAGCTCAAGCCGTGCGTTCGGTAAGGCGCCTGTAACGATCACAGAGGCTATATCCTCATTGCCTGCTGCGGCTGTAACAGCACGAGGCAGCACGTTTATATGGCGTTCTGCAGGCTCTGCCGTCCAACCCCCGTTGTCGCTATAAGCATAGTTCAATACATATACACCAGGTACATTTGTATCAACATTCCCGCTACCTGAAAGCTCAGGGAGCAGGATATTGCCGTAAACACTGTCCAGTACGCTGGCTCCTGGATCAGTGAAGCTGTCGCCGGTTTCCAGAACAATTGGATTACTGCCGTTCAATCGTACGTAAGGTGTATTCGGCAATGCCTTCAGCACTGTGATCGTGAATGTTCTTTGTACAGAAGCTGCACCTTTAGAAATAATGGCAACTAATTGTACATTCGCATCACCGTCTGTATATTTAGGCCGATTCACCTGACCGCTGTTGCTGAGGATATCTGGTTGATCCGAAGACCAGTCCATCTGGGTGTCAAATGCTCCTGTACGAGGCAGAGCAATAGAATCCTTAATCCCTTGCGGATAATCCAAATTTAGAGTATTTGCTGCCAAATTTACGGCTTCATCAGCACTTACGGGCAGTGCGGGCACGAGCAGGCTGAATGTTTTTCGCAGATCAACCCCGCCACGTGACACAACTGCTTCCAGCGTGATGGTCTGATCGCCTTGCACATAGCTTGGGAATGTTACATGCCCCGTATGATCCAGGAACTGGGGCTGAGTCGATGACCATGACACCTGAACACCATTCAATGCGTCTTTTGGCAAATATACGTCTCCGGTTACTGTAGTCATTGGCAACTCAAGCGCCCTGTATGCTGCGTCAACGGCTTCTGTATCGCTCATGGGCAGACGGAATACATGCGCAGTAAAATTCTTTGTTTTCGTTAAGCCTGCAAGTTGCAGGGTAGCCGTTAGGATAACGTCAGTATCTCCACTACTATAAGAGGGTCTGGTGAGTGTTCCATCTGATGCAATGACAAGAGGTTTGGACGAGGACCATTCGATCTGCGTACCACCATAACCGGATAATGGGAGAGATATATTTTCTGTCAGCGCAGACAAATCGCCAAGCGAGAGGGCACCTGCTGCTTGATCCAATGTATCATGTGCAGTTATCTTCGGTACGGTAACTTCGAAAGTTTGAGTATCCGAGGCGGTTCCTTTTGCAATCGTAGCTGTAAGTTTTACTTTTCGGTCACCCAGATCGTACCGCGGGCGTGTGACAGCCCCCTCATTCGTAATGACGTCAGGAGTATCCGAACTCCAGCTCACCGTCGTATCATTCAATCCAGTGAGGGGTAGTGTCAGATTTTGAGATACCGAATCAGCTGTATCTCCAGATGCAAAGCCTAAAGCAAGAGCGGCTTTTGCCTGTGCAACTCTCTCGGCATCGGTAAGTATAATCACTTTAACCTCTGAGGGAGTGCTCTCCCCTTTAGCATTCACAGCCTGAACCGTATAAATTGCTTCACCTGGCGGCAAGGCTGAAGTGTCTATGAATTGGGTTAAGCTGCCTGTATAGAGCGTTACGCTATCTCGTATGACTTTGTATGATGTTGCATAAGGAACAGCATCCCAGTTTAACTCCACTGTATTTCCATTTTTGGTTCCTGCAAAATGGCCCGGAGCCTGTGGAATAGGCAATTGCTCCCCATAAGCTGCGAATTCCATGATGGAAGTCCATTGATTGTTTCTTGCATTTCCTTGATCAATAGTTAATCGCAAGTATCGTGTAGTTACAGGGGCGATGCTCTTTTCAACATTAGAGCTTTCATTATTCTGGACGGTATCTACAGTCACCCAATTAATTCCGTTGCTGCTTGTCTGCAATCGGAAACTGTATGGATCACGTTGATCGTTCCATCCATAATGGACACCCATACCTGTAACAACATATCGATCTACGGTATACCAATCTCTCAGATCTACCTGGATCCATTTTTCACCATTGCTTGCCTGATACCAGCGGCTTGTTGGCTCGATTGACCCATCTACCGCTCTGGAGGGATCATAGGGTTGCGTGTAACCGCTTGAGCTTACAGGCTTGTGCAACACTACATTTTCCCAACCGGCAGCATGTGCCTCATTCGTCCCTATGAGCAGGAACGCACCGCCGATGAATGGCAGCAATGGAACCAGCAACCGATAGGGTTTCAATTTGTTGCGTGTGAAGTTATTGCCTTCGAGCACGCTATCACCTCTTCTTTATTAAATAGCACACTATTGAGCGTATTCATCTTATGGGCGGGACGGGTATGCCCCTTCGGTTGCGATGTAGTAGTTTACATTTGGCAACGGGGAAGCTCCGCGCAAGTCAGGCAATGCAAATGTGCTCACTCCATCGCCGCCAAAATTAGTGCCCAGCAGGCTAAATAATGCTGAATTCTGAGCAATGCTCAAGATCTGGCCCTCGCATTTTAGCCAACCTTTAGGAGCGAACATGTACGGGTACACCGTAATTTCCCCAATATAAGGCTCATAACCTGCATGTGCCTGTTTGGGACTGATTGCCGTTCCACCTAACAAAATGACCGCTAACAAACTCAACACAGCGGTTTTCTTCCAAAAATGATTCTTCATACCTACAACTCCTTTTTAGATTCGAATAATGGACCACGAATTCAACAAATTTGTGACATTAGTCATAGAATGAATAGATATTATCATGGATTTCTACATTTGACACTACAGTTCATCTATCAAATTCACCTTTTTATTCCTTTTGTGAGCAAAGAAATTTATTCCATCCCACCTATCGTCCATGCATCTTTTTTCTAATCCAGGTAAATCTATATACAAATCCTATGGAAGTAAAGGAGGAAAGAACGTGTGGCAGGTCATCGGAACTCATATACCCAAATGGAACGTATGGATAGAAGCTGTCTTTTTGTTCATCATACCTTTGATTATTTTTCTGACGGTACGACAAATTAAAGCGATGGATGGTCGAGAGAGCAGACGTATGGAACGATTAAAGCTTCTAGAAGAAGAAGACCGTTCGGAGCAGGCAGATCGCAACCCGTCTGTAAGTGAGGCAGAGAAGGAAAAGGGAACCTTTACCGAAGATTATGAGGCGAATATAGAAAAAGTCAGACAAGCCGTCGCGGATATGGCAGATGTGAACGAACGATCTATTTTCCTGGGAAAACTGAACGCTGTAGGTACACTTTTTTTTGTGGATGGATTAACAGACAAGGTTGGCATGGATCAGAACATTTTAAAGCCACTGATGGATTGGGGCAGTTCAGGACAAGGCGGGGAGGATCTTCCGAGAGGAAAAGAGCTTCGGGATATGTTTATTCGTCAGGTCATGCTGGTATCGGAGACAGAGTATACGTTAGAGGTGCAGTTCTCCTTGCAAAAGGTGCTGTTCGGTTCTGTCATACTTATAATTCAGGGCATACCCGGCGCTTTTGTGCTGGGTACACCCAAAGGGAATACACGAGGGGTGGAGGACCCGATATCGGAATCGGTGCTGCGAGGACCGCGAGTCGGTTTTACCGAGACCCTCAGCGATAATACGGCAATGCTGCGCAGACATGGAGAAAGTACGGAACTGGCCATGTCGTCCTTCAAAGTTGGAAAAAGAGTGGAGAAGCAGTTGATGGTGGTGTATTTCAGAGACATTGCCGACCCGGAGCTTGTGGATGAGGTGAAGCGGCGGGTCCAAACCATTGATATGGATGAGGTATTGGAGTCGGGCTATGTGGAGCAGCTTATTGAGGATAATTTTCTTAGCCCCTTTCTGCAAATTCAAAATACGGAGAGACCGGATCGGGTCATGGCTGCATTGCTGGAGGGACGTGTGGCGATTCTGCTGGACGGTACACCTTTTGCGCTTCTTATGCCTGTAACGTATGGGATGATGCTCCAGTCCCCCGAAGATTATTATGAACGATGGATACCGGGTTCGCTTATACGATTCCTTCGTTTTATGGCAACTTTCATATCGTTGTTCGCCCCGGCGCTCTATATCTCCTTTATCTCGTTTCATCCCGGATTGATTCCAACCAAGCTGGTCATTTCCATTATCAGTGCGAGACAAGGGGTTCCGTTTTCGACGCTGGTTGAGGCCCTGATTATGGAGATTTCTATCGAAATTTTACGTGAGGCGGGACTTCGGCTCCCCAAACCCATCGGTCCAGCGATGGGCATCGTCGGCGGTTTGATTATTGGACAGGCCGCTGTTAACGCCGGGATTGTAAGCCCGATTCTCGTAATTGTGGTGGCCGTTACAGCGATTTCTTCCTTTTCAGCCCCTGTATACAGCGCTGGGATTTCCATGCGTGTCATGCGCTTTGGAGCCATGTTTACGGCGGCCACCTTCGGGTTGTATGGCGTAATCATGTTTTTCCTAATGCTGAGTATTCATATGGTTAAATTACACAGCTTCGGTGTGCCGTTCCTGAGTCTAACGGTCCCCCGTTCGTTGAAGGACTGGAAAGATTACTTCATACGAGCACCGCTGCAATTTATGAAAAATAGACCCATTCTTTTGAAGCATAAAGACCCTAAGCGACAAGGATGAGCTCAACACAGGAGGGAGCAAGATGGCCCGTGGGAAAAAAGCGGATAAAATTACAACGTTGCAGACAACGGCAATTGTGGTTTCCTTTATGCTGGCTGCCGGGTTGCTTACCCTTCCCAGAGTAGCAACTGAAGTTGCAAAAACACCGGATGCGTGGATATCTGTCATTTTAGCAGGGGGGGGCACTTTCCTGCTCGGATGGATTATGATCAAACTAAGTTCAAGGTTTCCAGAAAGTACCTTTTACCAGTATGTTCAGCGGATAACAGGCAAAGTCATTGGCAAAGGGATTGGTATGCTGATTGTTATTTATTTTGTTTGTATAGCCGCATTTGAAATCCGATCTGTGGAGGAAGTAACGTCGTTCTTTCTGCTTGAAGGCACTCCGGCGTGGGCAATTTCAGCACCTTTTATGTGGCTCTCTCTGTACCTATGCATGGGAGGAGTAAGCTCGTTAGGGAAAATATGCCAATTAATATTCCCGATTACGACGGCTATCTTTTTGTTGATATGCTTGCTGAGTTTAAATATTTTCGAATTGAATAATTTGCGTCCTGTCTTGTCGGAGGGGGTGATGCCAGTGGTTAGAACGCTCAAGACTACAATCCTGACATTAACGGGGACAGAGTCCTTGCTGATTATTTTTTGTCGGATGGAAAAACCCGAGAAAGCAACCAAGGCAATCGGACTGGCGATCGGGATCGCGGTCGCTTTTTATACAGCAACGCTGATCCTGTGCATTGGCGCTTTTTCGTTCGAAGGAGTCTTGAGCAGAACCTGGCCATTTTTAGATTTGGCTCGCAGTTTTGAAGTGGAGTACCTGTTATTGGAACGGTTCGAATCCTTGTTGTTGACCATTTGGATCATGCAAATTTTTTCCACATTTAGTATTGCTTTTTATTGCGCTTCGCTCGGAGTTTCTCAAATTTTGAATAGCTCTTATTCCAAGACGCTGTTCATTTTGCTTCCGATCATCTACTTCCTATCCCAAATTCCCAAAAATCTGAATGAGTTATTTTCTTTTGGAACGATCCTGGGGAATGGAGCTTTTGTTTTATTCGCTCTGCTTCCACTGCCACTTCTGCTTATTTCTCGCTGGAGGAAGGTGCGGTCATGATGAGGGCACGGTCGGGATTACTCGGAATGACCGCACTCCTAGTATGTTGTACACTTTCAGGTTGTTGGAGCAGCTCGCCGGTGGAGGATCTAAATCTGATGACAGGTATTGCTATGGATGTAGAGGCAGAATCTTCGCAAGAAGAGCAAATTAATCGAAAAGGAGGAGATTATCCAAAAAAAGAGTTAATCACTGGAACCTTCCAATTTGTCATCCCAGAGGAAAGCGGAGGCTCCAATAGCTCCTCCCCGCAAGCTAAAAAATTTTTTAATATTACGGAAACGGGGGATTCCGTTTTTGAAATGCTCAGAGAAATTTCATTGCGGACCAATCGACCTCCCATCGGGCAACATTTGAAAACGATTATTATCAGCTCCAGTCTGCTTCGCAAGATTCCGTTGTATGAGCTGCTGGACTTTTTCTTGGGGGATAATGACATTCGGCCCAGCGTACAGCTACTGATTAGTACAGACAAGGCGGGGAATGCGCTTCAGGAGAAAATTCCTGGTCAGATTCCTGCTTATATATTAAAGGATATATTCCAAAACCGTAAACGGAACGCGCGGTTGATAAAGCCCATGGCTTTGGCTAAAGTGATCGGACCCATGAAGGGTGAAAGAAGCTTTATATTACCTAATGTCATTACGGCGGAGAATGAAATCAAGCTCGCAGGTGCGGGAATCATCAAGGGAAAGACACAAACCTACGGTGGTTATCTGAATGAGTCGGAGGTCGAGGGTCTTATGTGGATCAAAGGCCAATTGGATGGAGGCGTGCTGAAAAGCAGCGATCCGAAAACCGGTAAAAATATAGCATATGAGATCAAAGCGGTGAAAAGCAAGATCAAGGCCATCGTTCAGGGGGATGACATTTCCTTTCAGGTAAAAATGACCTCAGAGGGACGCATTTCGGAGGTGCATATAAAGAATGAAAATTTGCGTAGCAACAATGTGCTTGGACAAGAAGAGAGTCTCTTTCAGGAGAAAGTGAATTCATTAGCTGAACAAACGTTAGCTAAAATGCAAAAGCTAAAGGTTGACGTCGGAGGTTTCGGAGAGGCCTTGAGGATTCAGCATCCTAAAGTTTGGCGTAAGGTCAAAGAGGATTGGGATACCACTTTTAGTACCATTCCTGTACGGTTTAGCACAGATATCCATATTGAAGATTACGGCTCTTCGATTACGACGGCAGACTAGTTTGCACGTACTTATTTTAGAAAAACCTTCAATACCACGAATCTACGTGACGTTGAAGGTTTTTTAGGCTATTCAAACAGGGACAGTGTTTCTTCCAGCCACGTAATATAGCTTTCTTCCCGATTAATGGCACGGCTCAGCACCAGATAATGCCCGAATTGGTTAGAGCCGGGGGATTGAAGATTCTCGTCCAGCTGTTGGAGGGATTTTTTACTTTCGTACAGATACTCCAGCTTTTCTTTACGTTTGGCAATCTGGTCCTCGAACAATCGCTTGTTCTCTTCCTTGGGGATGGCCGCTGAGAAATACAGCATAAGCATAAACTCATCTTTTTCCGTTTCCGGTAACTCCTTGGGGCTTAGCAGCCATTCGGTCAGCTCTTGGGTTCCTTTGGGGGTAATGCAGTACAATTTTTTTTCCAGCTTGGCTCCTGTAATGGAGGTCCGATATTCAATGAGTCCCTCTTCGGTCAGCCTTTTGAGCTCGGGATAAATCTGACTGTGCTTGGCGCTCCAAAATTGTCCGATTTCCTGCTTGAATTGGCTCGTAATATCGTAGCCGCTCATTTCCTCTTTGTGAATCAGACCCAAAATGGCATATTTTAATGTGCGTTTCAACGTAGCTCTCCTCGTAAAACGGTATTTGACACTAGTATACCACAGTGCTACAATTTATATGTAGTTAAAAACATGTTTATATTTACATGTTTGAATTGAATATTTATTATCTTTGGTATCCCATTCAATTCATGAAAAATTATAATTTAGGAAAGAAGGATGCAAGATGGACAAGTTTATCGGCAGCCACATGATTTACACCTATGAGAATGGTTGGGAGTATGAAATATATATTAAAAATGAAGATACGATCGATTATCGCATTCATAGTGGTATGGTAGGTGGCCGCTGGGTACGTGATCAGAAGGTCAATCTGGCGAAACTGGTGGAAAATGTGTATAAAGTATCGTGGACCGAACCGACAGGCACTGACGTTTCTCTGAATTTTATGCCTGAGGAAAAACGTATGCACGGCATTATTTTCTTCCCTAAATGGGTTCATGAGCATCCGGAAATCACTGTGCGCTACCAAAACGATTTTATTCCGCTAATGGAAGAATCGCGTGAAAAGTATGAAACGTATCCAAAGTATGTGGTGCCTGAATTTGCAAATATTACATTCATCGAAAATGCAGGTGTGAACAACGAAAAATTGATTTCCCAAGCACCTTATGAAGGAATGACAGACGATATTCGTGCAGGTAAACTGCAAGTGTAATTAACTCTGTGCTGAAAGTGTAAAAGCCTAGCCTGTGATAAACAGTCTCAGGCTTTTTTGCATGAACTGAAAGTAGATTGCTAATGGAGTGGTGGACGATATTTAGAATGAATAGTAGACCAGACCATGCTCGATAAGATACGAACGACTAATCCGAGAGGGGAGGATGGTCGCTGATGGAGAGAAGATGTGCAAGTTTGCATGGGTAGTCAGATCGGATAAGGCAGATAGAGCCAGCTCTGTTTTATCAGGCCCCCAGTGATCAGCGTGGTGCTGAATATATTGCTCAGCCTCGGTTAAGGACAGACCCTTGAGTGAGGTAAACACGGAAGCCCAGCGGACGAGGTCAAAGGCTCCTTTAATTTCAGGTAACTCATATTCTGCCAGACCTTGAGCGCCGTTACACGACATAGTAAGCAAGCCACAGCAAGGGTATTAATAGGGTTTCGAGTCAGGAAATTGACGATAATCGTATTGAATCATTTCCATGGAACCAATGCGTAATTGGGTCGCTTGGGACGTTGTGGGCTGGGCAAGCGTCATGCTCATGCTAGAATGGCCTCCTTCTCGAGTTCACTGTAAATAGGGATGGAAGAATCATACGTCACAGCGGATGTAATGTAAATCACGAATACAAGTGTAAAATGAGGATATGTAGCGGAAAACGAGCTTTAATGCCAATGGAAACGGATACTTGCATCCATATCTCTTATTATCTTGGGGAACGTCTTTATATCATAAAAAAACAACCCCAGATCTCCCGAGGCTGTTTCTACGTGAAATATAGTTCAGCATTTCGCAAAATGCTTGTTTGCTGGTCACACGGGTGTGACGTCTTGAACCGCTTCTTCTTCTTTCCAAATCACGTTCTCGCGATAGTTTGATCCCCAATCGTACATTGCTCTCAGTACCGGAATCAGGCTTTCGCCATGCTCTGTCAGTGAATATTCCACATGCGGAGGGACGACAGGATAGACTTTACGTAGAATGAGTTTATCTTCTTCCAGCTCGCGCAATTGGTTGGTCAGCATTTTTTGCGTAATATGGGGAATCAGCTTCTTCAATTCACCAAACCGCTTGGTGCCTTCCATACCGAGATGCCACAAAATAATCAGCTTCCATTTTCCACCGATGACGGCGAGAGTCAATTCCTTATCACAATTAATCAGCTTCAAATCAATCCGGTCTTTTACAGTAGTGATATTCATCGACCTCCTGTCCGTAGTTATTCCAAGTATACTATTTATAGTTACTATACGCAAAAGGATATACATCCATTTTGGAAACTATGCATACGTATATGGATACAGATCGACTGGACAGTGAAGCATGATGATTACGTAGGACCGGAAAACAGGAACGTAATATTCCTAATATATGCATAATTCAAGAAAACTGCGGCGTTAAGAAGGAATCACGATCGTATTAAAGGACTCTGGCTCCAGTTCCAAACGGTGTGTTGTTTCTCCGATAGACAGGTTCAGTACCCGAGATTCCCTGAAGGGGTTGGCGATGACTAGCACCTTTTGCCCGTCTGTATTTTGAAAAGCGACTGCATCTCCAGTCCATGAGCCGCGAAGTCCGAAGCGTTGGGCACCCGGTAATACAAAATGAGAAAAATGCTTCATGACATAATACTCTGGATTCAGGACAGGTTTTCGATCCGCTGGATCAACCGTAATCATCGAATTTTGCTCCCAGCCCCATGTGCTCTTGCCTTTTGGTTCCAAAACCATATTCCAGTAAATATAAGCATTCACACCATTGGTGAAGTAGTGCTGGTACAGATTATATACATATTTGGCGTAGTCCCATGAGTTCTCTCCGTTACCGCATTCATTTTCGGTTTGCATGTAACGAAGCTCAGGATAACTGGCAACGGTGCGCTGAATGGCATTTTTGCCTGCCCACTGGTAGCCTACACCTTTAATATATTTGTAGGCTTCGGGGTCACTCAACACGGTATGGGCATACTCATCGAATCCGGTCGAAGTCTTTTTCATTAATTCCTCCCACGGATCGGGTGCGTTAATGGTGCCCAGCCAAATTTCCGTATCCAGTCCGTGTTCCTCAAAAGCAGGACCCAAATAGTCGCGAATAAATTCACGCAGTTGCTCTCCGGTCCATACACAGGAAGGAAACTTCTGATCGGCAATGACTTCATTTTGAACGTGAATCTGATGGATCGTAATACCTGCCTCGTGGTATGCCTGAACAAATTTGACAAAGTACAATGCATACGCTTTCAAAATGTCCTTTTCCCAGCGCAGCGTGCCGTAATTGTAGGCTTTTGGTGATTTCATCCATGTCGGCGGACTCCAGGGTGAAGCGAACAACTTTAAGTCCGGATTGAGTTGTAACGCTTCTCGAATAAAAGGAATGAGATATTGCTGATCGCGCTCAATGGAAAAATGCTTCATCTCCACGTCGCCGTCTGTTTCATTGTGGCTATACCATTCCAGCGCGTAGTCACTCGCTCCAATAGGAAGTCGGCATATCGTGAATTTGTGCTCGCCCTCTGGGTGAAAGAGAGAATGAAGCACCCGATCTCGGTCGTCCTTTTCCAAATGATTCAGGGCCACATAACCTAATTCATTAAAACAGCCACCAAAGCCTTCTACAAGCTGATATGTTTCTCCTGTAAGGATTAGGTTGGCACTCTCTTGGGTATCGGTCAAATGGTGAGCTTGGGATTGCCAAGCTTTAGCTTTGGAAGTGGAAAACCACTGAATGGTTTGATTGCTCATGTGTTACCCTCCTGTCAGGCTTTTTGTATCTCAACTTATTATAGGGTAGGATCTTAGAGGAAGAGATGGTCTGAGCGATGACAAATTTGCCCTAATCCAAGGTGAAATTTGCGGATGAGAACTTTTGCTGATAAGAAGTGTCAAGAACACATAAAGAACACATGTCTTTGATATACTGGTGTCCTAGAATGACCGAAAGAGGGAAGTCGATTGAAGAAAAGAGTTCTTCTTGTCGAGGATGAAATACGTATTCGTGAAGTGATTGCGGATTATTTTAAACAAAATAATTGGGAAGTCTATGAAGCAGGCAATGGAAAAGATGCACTTATCTGGTTTGATTCGGTGCAGCCTGACCTGATTATACTCGATATTATGATGCCGGAACTGGATGGTTGGGAGGTGTGCCGCCAGGTGCGCAGCCGTTCAGGTGTGCCGATCATTTTGTTGACAGCCAAATCCGGTGATGATGATAAAATATTAGGCTTTGAACTGGGAGCCGATGATTACGTGACCAAACCTTTCAGCCCCAAGGTGCTGATCGCCCGCGCCAACGCGCTGATGAAACGGGTGGAAGGACATGTGCAGCCAGAGTCGCATATCTTGCAGTTCGGTAGTGCCATTCTCAACACGATGGCTCATCGGCTTGAGGTGGATCAGGCAGAAGTCGAGCTGACGCCCAAGGAGTATGAGCTGCTGCGGCTGCTTATACATAATAAAGGCATCGTTATTTCACGGGATGCGATACTGAACCGAGTGTGGGGCATCGACTTTGAAGGAGATACACGAGTTGTCGATACGCATATCAAAAAGCTGAGAAGTAAGCTGGGACGTGAATCACGCCATATCCGCACTATTTTTGGTACTGGCTACAGGTTTGAGGAGGAAGAATGAACAAACGGGGAGTTACCTTTAAGTTGTTCATTATGACGGTTGTGTTTTTCCTGTGTTTTTACGGTATGGTGATTTTAAGTCAATTGTTGTTTTTTGAAAATTTTTATCAGAAACAGAAGATTGGGCGTGTGGAAAGTCGTTTGCATAGCTTCGGTCAAAGTTATGTCCAGGAGGCTTGGGGATCGGGCAGGGTTTCGCGTGAGGCAGCTCGTTTTATGCTTCAGAATAAAAACCAGTTGGCGATTGTAACGCTGGACGGCAAAGTAAAGCTGGATGATGCGTTTCATATCAATGTAAGAAAAGCAGATGGTAAAATCGTTAAAATATCGCTGTCTCTGTTTATGAGTGAGTATGGAGATGAGCTGAGAGCTGCCCGGCTTCAGCCTGGCGATACGGTAACGGTTGAAGGTGAGGGATTGGGAACGGAAGGCATATCCTCCGCCAATTTAATTTATCCAACCGGCATACAGAAGCTTGGCTTCAAAAGTATAGGATCAACTTTGGAAGAGGCAAGCACAGGTGGCAGTGTAAGGTTTTCCGGTACGGTGACAGAGATTGTACTGCCGGATCTGAAAACATGGAGTCAGCGACAAGGTTTACTGTTTAGTGCGCTGGAGGAATGGTTCCCTTTATCACAGTCGCATCTGGAGAAGCTTAAGAATTTCGAAGTGTTGGAGGAAGATTGGACGGAACCTTGGACAGGGGTACGCAATGCAGTTATAGTCCATCCTGTTCGTCAGAGCACAGGCGAGATCGACCTCCTGTTCACTGTGACATCGTTGCAGGAAATCAGTGAGACGAATGAGGCTTTGCGCTGGTTTTATCTGTACTTAGGGATCGGAGGATTTGCACTCATTCTAATTTTGTCTCTGTTCTATTCTCGGATGGTGACCCGCCCGCTCATTGCTTTGAATAATACCGCCAAGCGGATGGCTAAGCTCGATTTTACAGCCCATACACCAATCCGGCAGAATGATGAACTGGGCAGCTTGTCCTACAGCATGTATACCCTGTCCCAGAACCTGGACACCGCTTTGCGCGAGCTTCAGGAGGCCAATCAGCAATTAGTGGAGGATATGGAACAGAAGCAGAGGATGGAGGCTGTGCAACAAGACTTTTTTGCCAACGCTTCTCATGAACTGAAAACTCCGCTGAGTATCATTAAAGGCTTCGCAGAAGGATTACAAGATGGGGTTAGCGCCGGGAAGCAGGATCATTATATGAAAGTCATTGTAGAGGAAGCGGACAAAATGGAGCGATTGGTCAAAGATATGCTGGACCTCGCCAAATTGGAATCGGGTACTCTCAAGCTTCGCAAGATGACCTTTATCTTGAGTGAGCTGGTGGAGGAGGTCGTGGACAAGCTATTCCATTTGTTGAAGGAGAAAAAGCTGGAAGTAGTCATTATCCCCGCCAATGAGATGCCGATCCATGCCGATGTAGGATGGATGGAACAGGTGATTATCAACTTTGTTGTCAATGCCATACGACATGCTGAGGAAGGAAGCTCAATCACGATTCGTATCGAAGGTGATGGGGAAATCAGTTCCTTTTCCATTGAAAATAAAGGTGAGACCATTCCTGATGATCAACTGGAGCAGATATGGGATCGCTTTTACCGGGCTGAGCTGTCCCGAAGCCGCCAGACAGGTGGGACAGGGCTCGGGCTGTCGATCGTCAAACGAATTTTGGATTTGCACGAATTCCACTTTAAGGTGGAGAATACCAAGGACGGCGTCCGTTTTGTTGTTATATTCGGAGGCTAAGCTATGGCAAAGGAGTTAAGAGTATGAAATGGAATTGGTTGCCCTCACTATGCACGATTGCAAACCTGGGGGCAGGGGTCTTATCCCTGTATTTCACGATTCATGAGCAATACATGACCGCCTTTATTCTCGTGGTGGTGGCTGCTTTATGGGATGTATTAGACGGTTTACTGGCAAGGCTGCTGCATTGTTCCAGTGATTTTGGCAAACAGCTCGATTCGCTGGCGGATGTGGTCTCATTTGGGGTTGCCCCTGCTTTCTTGATCTTGTTATACAAGCTGGGAGATACCCATTGGGTAGGACCACTTGTGGCTGTTTTGTTTGTCATATGTGGTGCGGTAAGATTGGCAAGATTCAACCTAATGGCTTTTAGTAAAGGCTTTGTGGGTATGCCGATTACGGCGGCGGGAGTGATTTTGTCCTTTATGTTTTTATGGAGTGAGCATTTGAAGCCGGGGTTGTTGCTTGCGTTAATGGTAGTGCTGTCGTTCCTGATGGTTAGCCGTATTCCCTTCCCGTCCTTCAAAAAATAATCGGTCAGGAGGTGGCGCTCCTATGGAATGGGCCATCAGCATGATTACACAATACGGATATATCGCTATTTTTGCTCTTCTTGCTCTTGGGATTATTGGCCTACCGGTTCCAGATGAAATTATTATGGTGTTTGTCGGCTATTTATCTTCTATTATGGTACTGAATTATTCGGTGTCTATCTTAGTCAGCTTCATCGGTGCAATGACAGGGATGATGATCAGCTACACGCTAGGCAAAAAGCTGGGCCAGCCCTTGGTGGATAAGCACGGCAAGTGGGTTGGATTGACACCGAAGCGATTTGCAAGAGTTAAGGGGTGGTTTGCGCGCTTTGGGTTGTGGACCATTTTGTTCGGTTATTTTATCCCAGGAGTCAGACATGCGACAAGCTATTTGTCGGGCATTAGTGCGATGCCTGTCCGAAAATATATGCTGGTGGCAAGCGCAGGTTCTCTGATATGGACGCTTATTTTTATCTCCATTGGTTATATTGCAGGGGCGAATATAAACTTTCATTAAGGTGACCCCAAAAGTAATGTAGCATTTTTCACGTATACCACCGATAATATAAATAAAGATGATATTGTACAACCAGTGAGGGGATCTGTATTGAATGCATTAATGAAGTATATTGAGAAGTTACCTGGTTTTCTGCAAATGATCTTAAATATCTCGCTATTTCTGGTCGGGCTGATTTTAAGCTTCTTACTTCTAAAAGAAACATGGTCCATTTTTTCTTATGTTTTTTTGTACACAGAGGCCGACAAAAATTACTATGAATTCACGGAAGAGCTGCTTGTATTTTTCTTGTATTTTGAATTCATAGCATTAATAGTTAAGTACTTTAAAACCAATTTTCATTTTCCATTACGTTATTTCATCTATATTGGGATTACGGCCGTCATCAGGCTCATTATTGTGGACCATGATGATGCTAAAAATACATTCTGGTGGTCCATTGCTATTCTAGTCATGGTAGGTTCTCTATTGATCGCTAACAGTAAATTGTTAAAAAGAGAAAGTTAATACCGGGGAAGATTGCAAAGGGTGACAGTCAAGTGGGAGAGAGGGAATAAAGACGAATGGTAAGAAACTGGATGAATCATGCGGGCGTCAGGCGGGTAGCCGTCCTTGCGATAATCGTTTTGCTGTTGTTTATGTTAAGAAGCATGATGAATATTATGTTGTTAACACTGCTGCTTACGATCTTGATTGGCAGTATATATAACGGAGTGAATAAGCTGGTCAAGCGGTTCGTCAATGTACCGTCAATGGTCGTGCTGCTACTGGTGTATGGGCTGCTGATCCTGATTATGGTGTGGGGCGTTTACCGAATGGTGCCGCTAATCATTGTACAGGTCAAGCAGGTGTATCTCATGATTCAGCAAGCGTATATGTATCCTGATCGTAATCAATGGAACGAAACGATTATCGAATTTATGGACACACTGAATGTTCAGCGGCTATTTGAGCCTGGCCTGAGTGCAGTGATGAAGGTCAGTCAATTGGGAACACAGCTTCTGGTGTCAATTATTTTGAGCTTGTTCTTCCTGATGGAAAAATCCTATATTACACGCTTTACAGCTACGTTTGTAGATAGCAAGCTGGGCTGGTTTTTCAAGGAAGTGGGTCATTTCGGCCGTATGTTCCTGGGTACGTTCGGGAAGGTATTGGAGGCTCAACTGCTGATTTCACTTATTAACTGTATATTGACCACGATTGCGCTCTGGATTATGGGCTTCCCTAATCTGCTCGGTCTTGCGCTCATCATTTTCGTACTGGGATTGGTTCCGGTGGCAGGTGTGTTTATCTCACTGGCACCGCTCGGCCTGATCGCTTTCAGTGTCGGTGGCATTCAATATGTAATTTATCTGGTTATATTGATCGTGGTGATTCATGCGATTGAGGCCTATTTCTTAAATCCGAAGCTGATGTCATCCAAAACGAATTTACCGATCTTCTTTACCTTTGTCGTACTTATTTTCTCTGAGCATCTGATTGGAATTTGGGGCTTGATTGTAGGTATTCCGTTGTTTGTTTTCTTCCTTGATCTGATTGGGATAAAACGCAAGCAAGAGAAGGATACTTAATTCAGCAATACAGATTCCGCCCTAGTATAGTGACTATTGATGTATCACAAATGCCTGCGAAACCGCAGGCATTTTTTTATTGCCCTTTTGTTCACAGGAAAAATCGCTGACGCTCATCCACTTTTTAATTCTCTTGTTAGCTATAGTACACTGAATATGCAAGATCAGATCAAGTTCGGAGAAATGAGATGATACGGTTGGAACAGAAAATTAAGGTATTGGCTATATCGGGGAGTCTTCGTCAAAAGTCCTCCAATACAGCACTTATGAAGGCTACTATGGGGCTGGCTTCTGAAAATATGATGTTCACAGTCTATGATGGGTTGGAAGATCTCCCGCATTTTAACCCTGACTTGGATGTAGATGAGGGGCCAGCTTCCGTAAGAGGGCTACGGGAACAATTGAAACAAGTGGATGGAGTGCTGATCTGTACACCGGAATATGGAAATGGGGTGCCGGGTGCTTTGAAAAATGCCTTGGATTGGCTCGTATCTTCAGGTGAATTTGTAAATAAACCAACAGCGGTCATTAGCGCGTCACCGTCTCCTATGGGCGGCCATCTGGCGCATGCCTCGCTGCTGCTCACATTGCAAATGATCAACGCAGAGATTGTGGAGAATGGAAAGGTCATTATTCCGCATATCACATTAAAGCTGAACTCAGAAGGCATCATTACAAACGCTGAAACTAGACAGGAAATGGAGGCATTACTTCAAGGGCTTGAGCAAGCATGCAGAGGACAGGTATAGGAAAATCCAAAGCAGATCCTTCATCATAGAAGGATCTGCTTATTTGAATGGCCACCTACTACATATAAATATATACTTTTGCCAAATTCCACGCTGAATGTCATGGCTGTGTGTAACGGTGAAACCTGCTAGCACTTTTTCAGCTGTAAGAAAAAATCATTTCGGCCACGACCTTTTTGATACCCGCAGCATTACGGGTAAACGTACCTAAAAGCGATACTCATATCGCTACTTCGGAAGCATAAGCTCTAATAAGACGCCGTCAGACGTATCTTCTTATTGCAGACCCAAGCATTAATGCGGCGCGAGAGCAAGATAATAGCGCATATCCTTATTCTCACAAGTTATCTTAAGATAAAAAGAACGGGTATCTAATTATAGGGAGATGAGGGAACGGAAATGATTAATGTAACGAAACTACTTACCGGTATGAAGGGAGAAGGCGATGACCTTCGTTATACCATTAAGCCGGGCCACAAACCTCATGGCGTTTCCGCGGGCAGAGGGCCTGTCGTCGTATGGAATTCGACACGGGCTTGCAACTTAACCTGTAAACATTGTTATGCGAATGCCTGTCCTGCCCATGATCCCGATGAAATGTCGACGGAGGAAGCTAAGGTATTTATTGATAATCTGGCCGCCTTCCAGGTGCCGGTACTGCTTTTTTCCGGTGGAGAGCCTCTGATCCGCAAAGATATTTATGAGCTGATTTCTTATGCGTCAAGCAAAGGGCTTCGGCCGGTAGTATCGACCAATGGCACATTGATTACCATGGACAGAGCGAAGATGCTAAAAGAAGCAGGGGTTAAATATGTCGGTGTAAGCCTGGATGGGCTGGAAGAGCGCCATGATGAATTTCGCGGGCGAAAAGGAGCCTTTAAGCAGGCGCTTCAGGGTATCCGAAACTGCTTGGTCATCGGCCAGAAGGTAGGGGTCCGGTTCACGATCAGCAGACATACATATGAAGACTTGGATGGTGTCCTTGATTTGATCGAGCGGGAAAATATTCCTCGGGCCTGCTTCTACCATCTCGTCTATTCCGGCCGCGGGAGCGCCCTGCAGCAAGAGGATGTTACCCATGAACAATCCCGGCATGCTCTTGACCGGATTATGGCTAAAACGATGGACCTGCATGGCAAAGGCAAACCGGTGGAATTGCTCACCGTTGATAACCATGCGGATGGCGTTTACTTATACCAGCGGATGATGGAGCGCGACCCGGAGCGCGCAGCTGAACTGCTTGGCTTGCTTCAGAGAAACGGCGGCAACCGTTCCGGAATAGCCATCGGCTGCGTGGATTGGCATGGCAACGTCTATCCCGATCAGTTCACGAGAGATATCGAAATCGGTAATATCCGCAAGCAGAAATTCAGCGAGATTTGGCGTGATGCCGCTCATCCGCTAATGGTCGGCCTGCGCGACCGTAAACCGCTGCTAAAGGGACGCTGCAGAGAATGCAATTGGCTGGATATCTGTAACGGGAATTTCCGGGCCCGGGCTTCGGTAAGCGGTGATTTCTGGGCGGAGGACCCATCCTGTTATTTAAGTGACCGTGAAATTGGAATCGTATAACACTGGAAAGGAAGGCTGAATACGCATGCTCGTTTCCTGGAATGTGACCAAGAAATGCAATTTATACTGCGAACACTGCTATCGTGACTCGGGGCCGACATCGTCTGTAGAAGACCAGCTAACCACGGAGGAAGGCATCCGGCTCATTGATCAGATCAAGCAGGCTGGATTCAAGCTTCTCATATTCAGCGGCGGCGAGCCCTTGATCCGTGAAGATCTCTGCGAATTGATCGCGTATGCCTCGTCTATCGGCCTTCGTCCCGCACTTGGCAGCAACGGCACGCTTCTGACCGCTGCCAAAGCTGCGGAGCTGAAAAAAGCAGGGCTGGGGGGCATTGCGATCAGCATAGACAGCGCCACGCCTGAGTATCACAACCGGTTCAGGAATGCGCCAGAAGGCTGGCAGCAAGCATTGGAGGGCATTCGTTATGCCCGGGAAGCCGGGCTGAGAGTGCAGATTAACATGACGCTGACCGAGGGAAATATGGATGACTTCGTGCAGGTTGCCCAGCTTGCCGAGGAGCTTCATGTGTCCTCTCTGCACCCGTTCTTTCTCGTCCCGACCGGACGGGCCGTCCATATCGAAGAAGACGGGCTGAAGCGGGAACGGTATTACTCGGTTCTGCGCAGTGTTCTGTCCAAACAGAAGTCAACATCCCTTGAAATCAAACCGACATGCGCTCCCCAGTTCATGCCGCTTGCCAAGAGCATGGGGCTGGAAATGCGGTACACGCGCGGTTGTCTGGCCGGGGTCTCCTATTGTTCTGTGCTGCCGAATGGCGAGGTGCATATTTGTCCGTACCTGCCGGTCAAGGTGGGGAATGTTCGCGAGCAGCCTTTTGATGAAATATGGCGGGATAATCCGGTGTTTCGGGATTTAAGGGACTTCAAGAAATATGAAGGAGAATGCGGCTCCTGCCCCGATGTGGGCATTTGTGGCGGCTGCCGGGCGAGATCGTACTATTACAGCGGCGGCAATTTCATGGCCGAAGAGCCGTGGTGTTACAAAAGATCGGCGGCGCTGTAAGCTGGGGAGGTGGGAATAGTGGACCTGGATTCGAACGACCGGAAGCTGCTGAATCGGCTGCAAATCGGGCTTCCTCTGGTCAGACGCCCTTGGAATGCCATTGCGGAGGAACTGGAATTACGCCAGGAAGATGTGCTTCAAAGGCTTGAAAGGCTGAAGAAAGAGGGATTCATCCGGCGGATCGGCGGGGTGTTTAATCCGGCGGGACTGGGATTTAGAGGCTGTTTGTATGCGATGGCAGTCAGGGAGGAGCTTTTTTACCAGACCGCTGCTGTCATCAACAGGTATAGAGGCGTAACCCATAACTACCGCCGGCGCAGCAGGCTCAATATGTGGTTCACGCTGACTTCCCGGACCGAGGAAGAACGGGGGGCTATTCTTGAAACGATCCGTGAAGCGGCGGGAGGGCCGCTGCTATATGAGTTTCCCTCCGAGCAATTATTCAAACTAAAGGTCTTTCTGAATATGGAAGAAACGGCTGATGCATCAGCCATTACACCCAGCCCGAACTTGAATGGAGTCGCAACCTCCAAACAGGAACCATGCAAAATAGAAATAACGGATGTGCAGCTGATCCGCGAACTGCAGGGAGATCTTCCGTTGTCAACTGAACCGTATACCGAGATTGCCAATAAGACAGGTTGCAGCTTGGAAGAGGTGTTTCTGCGCTTGCAGGCACTGCAGGCAGGAGGAGCACTCAAACGAATCGGAGCCGTTCTAAAGCATAGGGAAGCGGGATTTTCAGCAAATGGCCTGTTCATCTGCGTACTTCCTGAGGAGCATATACCTGAGGCAGGAAAAAGGCTGGCCGATTATTCGGAAGTCAGCCACTGCTACAAGCGCCGGACGCACCCCGATTGGCCGTATAATTTATACGCCATGATTCATGGACCCGATGAAGCGTCTGTTCGGAAAGTTGCGGAGCAATTTGTTCGGCGGGAAGACATCAAGGATTACGATATTCTGTTCAGCACGGAAGAATTGAAGAAAACGAGCTTTTCGATCTAAAGCGCTTCTTATATTCACACGGATGCCGTCTCTTCAAGGACAGCGTCCGTTTTTCGTGTTGACAGGTTGGAAGACGACACATTTGCACCGCCTTTTCTTATAAGAGCAGTGTTTGAGTTCACGAAAAAAATCTCCTTTATTTATTTTTTGCCGCTTAAAAAAGCTTTCGCTTCCGTATAAGCTTATATAAATAAAACACTTTTTTACATGGATGATTAAAGGGGGATGAAGTGAATTAAGAGGAAAATAGGCGCTACCTTATTGCGCCTAACAGTAGTCATTATTATTTTTCGCGAACCAGCTATCCTGTCCCATATAGAGCCAATCCGAACAGTGTGTGCGACGGTATCCGTAGTGGTTCACCTTTAGCACAGTTCCCCTAAATGTAGCACGGACTTAGTGTATATGTAGCGTATGAAGGTGATATAATAGGGCGCAAATAGGTAGGTTCGTAGAACAAATAACTCGGAACAGAGGAGAGAAGGCTGGTGTTTGAGCAAATTGTAGCATATGGTTTGAGCCAAAAAGAGGCCGTTAAGGATTACCCGTTTGGTGCTGATCCCCTGGTACTCAAAGTAGGGGGCAAGATGTTTGCTCTCCTGACTGAAAAGGATGGTATTAGCCATGTATCCTTGAAATGTGATCCAGTCATTGCGGTAAATTTGCGTGAACAAAACAAGGCGATTAAGCCAGGCTATCATTTAAATAAAAAGCATTGGAATACGATTGAGGTTGATGCTACCTTCCCACTGGAGGATTTGTACAGCATGATCGACCATTCGTATGAGCTGGTCTTCAAGAGCTTAACCAAAGCGCAACGTGAAGCGATTACGATGAGAATACGGGCAACGGATCTGTAAAGGGCTGAGTGAAGCCCTTTTTTTGTATCCAAAAATACTTATAGTTTTACTTGACAGAAATCACAAATAGATATATTCTTAATTTAGAGATAATTCATTTGAAAATAATATCAAGGAGTGGAACTTAACATGAGCGAACTGGTGAATATTATTCAAGAGAGAAGATCAGCTTCTAAATTTATTCCTGATGTTACTATAGATGCAAAAGAACTAGAAGAAATATTTCAGTTGGTGAAGTTTGCTCCATCGGCTTTTAATTTACAGCATGCGCGTTATATCGTAGTGCAGGATGCGGATACCAAACAAAGACTGCATGATGAGGCAAGTAAGCAGTATAAAATATTAACGGCTTCGGCGACCATTGTAGTGTTGGGGGATACAGAAGCTTATACCAAGGTAGCTGACCTCAACGAAGGATTCCTGAATTTAGGTGTCCTGAGCAAGCAGGAATATGATAGTACAGTGGAATCGGTAACTCAGTTTTATCGCGAGCGGGGACCTGTCTTCCAGAGAGAAGAAGCGATCCGTAATGCCAGCCTGTCGGCTATGCAATTTATGCTGATTGCCAAGGACAAAGGCTGGGATACTTGCCCGATGATCGGTTTTGATCCGGCGAAGGTGCAGGAAGTATTGAATATTCCAGAGCAATTTGTACCCGTGATGATGATTACCTTGGGTAAAGAGGACGAATCGGGTCAGCGGGCACGGGGATACCGCAAGCCGGTTGGACAATTTGTCAGCTACAATGGATTTTGAAATTTGTAAATCATTTGTGTAAATAAATCAACATGTTAATGAAGGAGTGATAAAGATGTCATTGAAAACCGCTGGAATTCACCATATCACGTCCTTTGCAGGCGACCCGCAGGGCAATGTTGATTTTTACGCAGGCGTACTTGGTCTGCGATTGATTAAAAAGACGATCAACTTTGATGCTCCAGAAGTATACCATTTGTACTTTGGTAATGAAGAGGGCAGCCCGGGAACAATCATTACTTTTTTTCCAGCTCCGGGTACACGCAAGGGTAAGATTGGAGGCGGACAGGTTGGGATTACGACGTATGTCGTGCCATCCGGTGCTTTGGAATACTGGGAAAACCGTCTGCACAGCTTGAAGGTATCTTTCACGAAGGCTAATCGTTTTGGCGAGTCATTCATCCAGTTCCGAGACAACGAGGGCTTACATCTGGAGTTGGTGGAGCGGGAAGGTGGCCCGTTGAACAAGTGGACAGCCGGGGGTGTGCCTACGGATAAAGCGATCAAGGGCTTTGGCGGGGCGGTACTGTACAGTGCGGATTCCAAACATACGCAAGGGGTGTTGGAGAACGTCCTGGGGATGACTCTCATCGGAGAAGACGCAAATGCAGGCTACATCCGCTATCAGACGACAGGTGATCTGGGCAACCTGATCGATATTCCGGTCAAAGATGTCCCGTGGGGGAATGGCGGTGCCGGTACGGTTCACCATATTGCCTGGCGCGCGCAGGATGATACGGAGCATCAAGCGTGGAACGAATGGGTTCACCAGCAGGGTTTTGGGACTAGTGGCATTGTAGATCGCCAATACTTCAATGCCGTATACTTCCGCGAGCAAGGCGGTATTCTATTCGAGATCGCAACCGATCCGCCCGGATTTACGGTGGATGAGGAATTGAATGAGTTGGGGCACAAGCTGATGCTGCCTGAATGGTATGAGCCTCAGCGCACCCAGATTGAGTCTAACCTGGTTCCCATTGAACCTAGAGTATTAAAACAGGATTAATCTGCTCGATCCAAACAATCATATTAGAAGCAAAAAGGTCCAATACGGGAAGATTTCTACCGTGATTGGACCTTTTTGTGCATGTGGAATTAGCTAGATCATGAGCAGTTCGCGAATCTCCAGCTCGGTCAGTGCCGAAAGGGTTTCTTGCCCCGGCTGAATGACCTGGTCGATCATGTTTTTCTTTTTTTGTTGCAGTTCATACATTTTATCCTCTACTGTGCCTTGGGCGACGAGACGAATAACCTGCACGACTTTTTTCTGGCCCATTCGGTGTGCACGGTTGGTAGCCTGCTCCTCTACAGCGGGATTCCACCATAGATCATACAGTATGACTGTATCTGCGCCGGTGAGGTTCAGGCCAGTACCTCCTGCCTTTAGGGAAATCAAGAACAGCTCGCGTTCTCCTTCGTTGAAGCGATTGCACAGTTCGACTCGTTCCAGAGCGGGAGTCTGCCCATCCAGGTAAAAGTAGGACACTCCTTCTCGAGCAAGCTCGCGTCCGATCATTTGAAGCATCGTGGTGAACTGTGAAAAAATGAGCATCCGTTTCCCGGAGCTGAGACATTCCGTAATGATCTCCAACAGCTGTTCAAATTTGGCGGAGCTTCCCGTATATCCTTCGATGAACAAGCCAGGATGACAGCAGAGCTGACGAAGCCGGGTTAGACCTGCGAGAATTTTGATCCGATTTTTCTGAAATCCTTCCTCGTTGAGATGCTTTAACGTTTCATGCTGGAGCTTGGCCAGATAGGCCGTATACAGCTTTTTCTGATCTGGCAGAAGCCGGGATACCTGCACGGATTCGATTTTTTCCGGCAGCTCCTTGAGGACATCACTCTTGAGACGGCGCAGCAAAAAAGGACGAACCCGCTTGGCAATCACATTTCGAGGCAGGTTGTGAAACGCTCTTTTCCCGCCGGGAAATAACGCAGGAAATACAACGTCAAAGATGGACCACAGCTCTTCCAACGTATTTTCTACTGGCGTTCCTGTCAGGGCAAAACGGTAACGAGCTTTTACATCCTTAACAGCCTGTGCCGTCTGGGTGGCATGATTTTTGAAAGCCTGTGCCTCGTCCAGAATGAGCGTATGAAACGATGGCTTGCTGTACACATCTGCATCGCGTCGTAGCAGCGGGTAGGACGTAATGACGACGTCATAACTGGCGGCATCCCGTATGATCCGGCCGCGTTCTTCCGGGCTGCCATCTGCGATAGTAACGCGGATATGTGGAGCAAACTTCTCCAGCTCATTCCGCCAGTTGTACACCAGTGATGCAGGGGACACGATCATGGCTGGAAGCTGCTGGCTGCGGATTTCCGGCAATACTGAGACGAGAAAGGCGATACTTTGCAGCGTTTTACCCAGCCCCATATCATCTGCCAAAATGCCCCCAAAACGGTAATGCGCCAATGTCTTAAGCCATTGAAAGCCGTAAACCTGATAATCTCTTAAGATTGGGGCAAGCATGTCTGGAACTGGAAAGTCGAGATGGTCTGGGTTGCGTATATTTTCCAGTAGCTGGCGAAAGGTTTTACCCAAAGTCAGGTTTTTCCCATGATCGTGAGGATCAATTAAGTACAGTCCTTGCGTGACGGGAACACGAATTTGGGCTGCATCCAGATCACTTTTGCGGATACCTGTTTCATTCATGAATCGAATCAATTCCTTGTATTCCTCTGTTTCCAGCGGCAGCAAGGCACCATTCGGCAGACGGTGATATTTCTGTTTTTCCTCTAACGATTTGAGCAGTTTGCGAATTTCCGGTTCCGGTATGCCCTCCATATCAAATTTAAATTCAAGCCAATCTGTACGTTCATCCCACTCCGCGCGTATCCTTGGGGTAGGCAGAGTATTGTTTATTTTTGCTTTGACTGCACCTGTAGCATAGACGTCCAGCAGCTTTTCCAGTTGCGGAACCGTATGGTACAAAAAATCATACTCTGCATCTTCATCTTCCATAAAATATCCGCTGTCTGTTCTGGCAAAGGAGCTATGCTCCATCAGCTCCAAAATCCGTTGCTCCTGTTCCCCATCACGTATCAGAATTCGGTCGTTACCAGGCGTTCGTGCATCTGTTTCCAGCGGGTTGATGATGATATCCCCATATTGGAACTCCAGCCCTGCCAGCAGCTTGTCTCTTACTCGGTCCAGATACAGCTTGGCCTTCAATGGCTGCTGTGTGACCCGATCTGAGACGGAACGTGTCATATGAACACGTCCGAGCTTCATTAACCCGGGTACAACCTTGTCCATAAAAGATTCCATCTGCTCTGGCGCGATCTGAACTTTTCGCCTGTGGTGTACTTCTACCATCCGTTTTAGCTCGGACAAACGCCGTAAGGGGTCGGCTTTCTGTTTGACAAGCTTGCCATCGGCAATGACGACACCATAGTCTTCCATGATGGTCAAGTCATCCAATCCTTGTATGCTTAGCTGGTAGCCTTCGGTTTCGGCCTCAACCTCATCAAATTCAAATTGCAGCGGAAGCATCAGGTCGGACTGGGGAATACCCTCGTTCATGTTTCCGTGAATTTCAAAGTAGACGCCCTGTGCTGCTGTCAGCAAGGGGAGCAGCTTTTCCCAAGCCGCAGGCGGGATGAGGAGCATTCGTTCACCGCTCATATGACTACCTGAAGATGAATATGTACCTGAGGTTTCCCGAATCATACGCTCATGGTGGCACACCTGGGATAATTGCTGGAGAATAGCGTCATGTTCAGGTCGGAAGCGGTACAGCTCAGGCTCGTACGAGAAGCTTTTCGTGAACATGTAGCTATCCCCACGGTCAATACTATCCAGAAACGGACGAATTTTCTGGACGATATATAATCGTTTGGGACCAGCCTTCATTTCTACACCAAACATATATTTTTGGTAACCGTAGGCAAAAGGTCGGATCACGAACTGAAAATCCAAGACCGCACGAGTATCCAGCAGGGTAGGCGTGCTGCGAAGCGGTCGCTTGCGTTCAAATAGTTTTAACATACTGTCGGTCAGCTGGAGATCGCCTTGTGTGATGTCAGAGGATCGTGCTGTTCTAGCAGTGTGATCATATGAAGCATCTGTAGATGTGTACATCCCGTCTGAATCTAGGCTTCCTGCTGTATCTGGGGCAGTACCGGGATGAAGTCTGGAGGCATAGGAGCGCACAGACAGACTCTTTCCACGGCGTATATCATGGGCGTTAAGGAGAACAGCTGCGATATGTTTACAATATCGACCGGTGTTCTGAAATGTGCTACAGGTGCATTCTGCTCGGATACTTCCATTGGATCGGATCATCGCCGCAACAGCATAAAAGCTGCTTCCTTTGACCGTAGCTTCGTATACACCTTCATCATGATCTATTTGTGTAAAGGCCACTCTTTTGGCCCGGTAATAGGCATCCCCGTCGTCATAAGCGGCTTGACTGCATAGTTGTCTGATGGCTCGTCGGGTAAGTTCAAAACTCATGGTTCGTAATCCTTTCCTGGGTTATTCCGTTTTCCTACATGATAACAGAACAGACAGGAGGATGGACATGTGGGGAATGTAATACGAGAAATAAAACTTATCAGCTAAGAACGGAAGGTTTCCACACCGATTTGATACCGTAGACTTAACCCTATCCCATGTCTTATGGCGTATTGATTGTCTTTGGAAAGAAAAGGTACAATTTATAAAAGGGATTTTGTGGATATAAAATGGATGTTACGCATATGAAAGGGATGATTAGGATCAGTCACCGATATCTAAAAGGAATGATGGTGTTGATAGCCCTTATTTTAATACTGGGAGGATGCCACAAGGTGAATAAAGACGAAGATGCTGAACTGATCAGTAAGGCGAAAGCTACGGCTGTTCAATATTTGAAGGAAAAATACGAACTAGACGTTGAAATCACATATGCAAAAAAATTTCCTCCTTATGTAACAAACAAGGTAGATATAAGTGGCAATGTAATAGGTCATGCAGAAGAGGATTTTACGATTTCTGTAAACTATGAAAATCAGGAAACTTCGAATTTTGCTATAAGTCCCGAGCTAAAAAAGGTGCTTATTGAAAATGGGACTTATCCAGGCTTTCAAGATAAAAAGAAAAATCACTAGATCAGAGGAGTGTAAATAGTATGAGTTCACTTCAAGTAAGTGACGAAACTTATAAAATAATGTCTGAAATGGCCTATAAAAAAATGAAAAAAGGTGCTGAACCATCAGAAGAACTCCCCGGCTGGAAAGTGTTAGACACGCTCGATCGCGAGGATTCGGGACTTGCCGCTGTCACATTTTACAACGAAGAAACGGAACAGGCCGTTATCGCCTATCGTGGGACGGAAACGGATGATCCACAGGATCTGTATAACGATGTGACTCTTGCACTTCCTGAAATTAACCGCAAAATTCACGGTAGTTTGAATATTCATTCAGATGAATATAATGAAAAAATGAAAAAAATGGACGGCGCTTTAGGGTTCACGGCGTTTAACAACTGGATGGGAGAGAAAGAAAAAAGCGTAGATAAGGCTTTGTTCGGCAGCTCGAACCAGTTCTATCAGGCAGAGGACTATGCGAAGGATATACAAAACAAGTACAAAAACTACAACTTCTCGCTAACTGGACATTCGCTGGGAGGAGGGAATGCACAATATGTAGCTGCTTATACAGGGTTAAATGCGGTTACATTCTGTGCGCCTTCGGTCATTTCCAGTCTGACACCGGAGTACAGAGAGAAAGCAGAAAATGGTGAGTTTGACCATCAAATTACGAATTTTCTGCATCCCAGTGATATGATAGCTAGCTTTATTGGGGGAGGGTACGATCTTCACGTAGGAGCTTCCTACCATATTGACAATAATTATCAAACAGCTAATGAAGGCTCAGGACTAAAAGAGAGAGTGGACAACACGTTGGGTGGGCCTTCCTATCACTCACTCAATCATTATAAGTTTGATAAGAATGGCTATGTATCCAACCCGCTATATGATCCTGTAACAGGCGAACGAATCGCGGAATCTCCGCGTATTCCATCTGACTTTAACCTAATGGAAACGGTGGACGGCTGGATACATCAATTAGGACAGACCTTAACTCAATTCCAAAAGGCAGCGCTGGTAACGGCGGCAACATCTGCTTCAGCAGGTACGATTCAAGTCATGCCGGAGCATCTACTCGCTGTAGCTGAAAAATGGAAGGCGAATGCACAACAATGTGATGCAGATTTCCAACGTGTCAGAGCCAGGCTTTCACGCTATTTGCACAGTAGTCAGAGTCGGCGGTTGCAGCCGATTGTAACACAGCTTGACTCCTCCATGATGGAATTTAGTCAGTGGCATTTACGGACGACTAATGAATTCCTTTACAATCTCGAGTACAAAATAGAGCAGTTTATCCAGGCAGATATTAGCTAATAACGCTAATAACAAGGTACTAACGATATAGAAAAATGAATACATAGGAGGTGGCCAGTAATTTGAACGGACAATTACGGGTCGAACTGGAAGAGCTATTGCTTGCCGAAAAGGAGCTGACCTGGCTACTCGCCAAACTTCGCACAGATGAACAAGCGGCACGTGTATTATATGGGCGTCTGCATGAATGGACTGGGCATTCGGCCAATGCTATCAGAGACCAAATTGAAGCTTTTTTGTCGGGTTAACGAACAGAATTCATACTTTAGAGCAACAAAAGGCAGAGTTAATTCAGTATGTTGAATTGATGAAACGTACAGACGCTGTACAGTAATGAAGGTAGAGAAGTTTTTACAAGCTGCACATAGCAGGATACAATGGAAGTGTTAGAGAAAGGAGACGGATACTTTTGCAAAATGAAGAGAAAAAGACCGATTCCAAATCCGGCTCATCCAAATGGTACCTTGGTAGTGCAGCAGCATTGCTTCTTCTGAAAGGCAAGTCGTTACTTGCCCTTTTAAAATTCAGTAAATTTGGCGGTGCGCTGATATCTATGGCGATAACGATTAGCACATATGCGATCATTTACCCGTGGGGATTTGCGGTCGGCTTCGTGTTGCTGTTGTTTGTACATGAGCTGGGACATGTATTGGCCGCCAAGCGCAAGGGGCTTCCCGTATCAGCACCATTATTTATTCCTTTTCTCGGTGCGCTGATCACCATGAAACGTCAACCTTTGGATGCGCAGACAGAGGCTTATGTGGCCATGGGCGGCCCGTTACTGGGGACGATTGGGGCTATGGCAGTATACGCAGGAGCCTATGCAACAGACAGTCCCCTGTTGTATGCGCTCTCGTATGTCGGCTTTTTCCTGAACCTGATCAACCTGCTGCCGATTCATCCGCTCGACGGAGGACGGATTTCCACGGCAGTGACGCGTTGGCTGTGGCTGGTGGGTCTATTGGGTGGAATTGTAGTCGTAGTATATTTAAAATCCTTTTTATTTTTCTTGATATGGGCGTTCTTTGCCTACGATTTGTACAAAAAATATGTTAAACGCAATAAAGAAGAGGCTAAGGTCCAATCCTTTTTGCAAAAGCCACTGGTGAACGTACAGCATCTGTATGAACAAGGATATCCGCTGCCTGGACCGGAGCACACGCGCAGATTATCTTTTAATACCTACTCGGATTTAGAGGGGCAGCAATATGTGACGGTGTATATGGAAAGTCTGGATGTGGAGCAGACACTTCTGCTGCCACAGCAGTGTCTTGTCCAGGATGTATGGCTGAACGGTGTGGAACATATACCGACGCCGGATGCGTACCAGCTCAGATTGCTGTGTGGGATTGATTATATTCCGTTTGAAAATGATAAGTATTACGAAGTACCCGCATCATCGCGCTGGAAATTCGGCATCGGTTACTTGGCTTTGGCCGTATTCCTGATGGGGATGATGTATGTGGTGCACCAGCATATAGGGGATATTAGGCTGTGATCCGATGATGAGAGCTTGGTCAAGATTTTAGATCATTAAGGCAACGGGTACAGCTTATAGAAAATAGAGTCAAAAGAGCGCGACAACCGCAATATTCGGTGTCACGCTCTTTTTTTGTTGAATAACACGGAGGAGCCTTTACACTCCGTCCTTATATCTTAATCCTTTGTTCATCAGTAATCGGCTTTAACGTTTGGCGGTATTTAAGTGGGCTGGTGCCTGTCCAGCGCTTGAACTGTCTGCTGAAATGAGCCAGACTGGAGTATCCGAGCAGGGAAGCTACCTTGTTGAGTGGTAGATTGGCCTGCTGGATCAACACCTTAGCTTCATGCAACTTGGTCTCCGATAGATAGTGACGTGGTGAATAGCCGTATACCTTACGGAACACTTCCTGGGCATAGCCAGGACTGATCCCGAGAGAAGCCGCCACATCTTCAAGTCGGAACGCTTGCTCGCCAGATTCATCTTCCCGATAAGGCTTAAACCTCGATTGAATAGCTTCCATGATGGCTTTGGCATATTGAACGGATGAAGGCGCAATTCTGGGCTCCAAACTGGTAGATATCATTTGCGAGAATATCCCGAATAGCTCAAATAAGGCAATCTGCATGCGAAAACGGTCTGCTGTCGTATATTCTCCGCTTTCCCGCACCATGCCAATCCAGCTATGAACAACCTTTTGCAGCTTGGCATTCGTTTCAGTACCCGCCGGAAAAAAGAGCTGATTGCTTTTAATCATTTCCTGACGGAATAATGGATCATCGACATTAAAATGAGAGCTAAAATAGTACATGCCGTTTGGGGAAACACACTGACTCACATGTTTAAAACCCGGCGGAATGATTAAAATATCACCTTCTCCAACCGAATATACGTTATTTTCCATAATCGTTTCCTGACGACCTTCTAAAATGAGTGCAATTTCAAAACCGATATGAGATTCCTCCGGCATGCACCAATCCGCTTGGACCCGGTGAATATGGGCGCCAAAAAATTTCACATTCCAGTCAATAATGGGCAGCCATTGGCAATCATGAAATAGAGATGGATCAACATCAGGATTTAATATCATCAGATCACCTTCGATTAGGGCAAATTTTACACCGCTTAGACAATCTCATTGTATCTAACATTTAACTATAATAAAAGAGCGCTTACAAATACTATTGTATAAGCTTTTATATAAAAGAAAGTGCTTATATATAGACATTTTGAAAGTGATGCGGATTATGTTGACATATCTGTTTCAATTATCAGTACTCTATTTGTACTAGCCCGTATATGGAATGCACTTAGTGCTCCGATCTTCGGAGTGGCTGGAATCGAATTTTGCAAAATCCTGATGAACCTAATTGGAGGACGACTTGATGAAAAAGCTACTGTACGGTGTTGCCTATTATGATGAATATATGCCATATGACCGTTTGGACCAGGATATCCAAATGATGAAGGATGCGGGCATCAACGTGGTGCGGATTGCGGAATCCACCTGGAGTACGCATGAACCGCAAAATGGCGTGTTTGATTTTACTTCTGTGGATCGGGTGCTGGACGCCATGCATAAGGCGGGCATTGAAGCCATTGTGGGGACGCCCACCTATGCCGTACCCACGTGGCTGGTGAAGGAGCATCCTGATGTATTGGCGACAACGCCTCAAGGGCCGGGCAAATATGGTGCTCGCCAGATTATGGACATTACGAACCCGGTGTACCTGTTTCATGCCGAGCGAATCATACGCAAGCTGATCGGACGGGTGAGTCAGCATCCGGCGGTCATTGGCTTTCAGACGGATAATGAGACCAAGCATTACAACACGAGTGGGCCTAATGTGCAATTGCAATTTGTAAAGTACCTGCGAGAGCGGTTCGAATCGCTGGAGGAGCTAAACCGCAAATTTGGTCTGGACTATTGGAGTAATCGCATCAATAGCTGGGAGGACTTTCCTTCAGTGGTCGGAACGATTAATGGAAGTTTGGGCGCAGCCTTTTCCCAATTCCAGCGCAAGCTGGTGACGGACTTTCTGGCATGGCAGGTCGCGCTGGTGAAGGAATATAAGCGGGAGGACCAATTTATTACGCAAAACTTTGATTTTGAATGGAGAGGTCATTCCTTTGGTGTTCAGCCAGACGTGGATCACTTTGCGGCATCGCAAGCCTTTGATGTGACTGGGGTGGATATTTACCATCCATCACAGGATGACCTGACTGGTATTGAAATTTCCTTCGGTGGCGATGTGGCACGTTCGACGAAAAATAACAACTATCTAGTGCTGGAAACGGAAGCGCAGGCTTTTACCCACTGGGTTCCCTATCCGGGGCAATTGCGTCTGCAAGCGTTCAGCCATCTGGCTTCAGGGGCCAATATGGTGGCATACTGGCACTGGCATTCCATCCATAATTCCTTCGAAACCTACTGGAAGGGTCTGCTGAGCCATGATTTTGAGCCGAATCCAGTGTATGAGGAAGCACAGACCATAGGGAAGGATTTTGCAAGATTGTCTCCGCATTTGGTCAACTTGAAAAAGAAAAATAAAACGGCGATTCTGGTCAGCAACGAAGCATTGACGTCAATTGACTGGTTTAAATTTAATATGAGTAGTCCGTTGAATTACAATGACATCGTACGTCGTTTGTATGACGAGTTGTATAAACTGAATATCGGGACAGATATTGTTCATCCAGGTACAGAATCGTTTGACGACTATGATCTCTTGATCGTCCCGGTTCTCTATTCTGCCCCAGATGCACTACTGGAGAAGCTGAACCGATATGTGGAAAAAGGTGGTCATGTAGTATACACATTCCGAAGCGGATTTACCAACGAGCATGTGCAGGTGAGAACGTCCCGACAGCCGGGCGTGATTAGCGAAGCCTGCGGCATTCATTACAGCTTGTTCGTGGAGCCGAAGAAAGTGACGCTTAAGAATAATCCTTTTGGGGTGGCACCAGAGGACAATCAGGTAGATACGTGGATGGAGCTGATTACCCCGACGACCGCCGAAGTATTGGCCTATTACGATCACCCGCATTGGGGCAAATATGCAGCAATTACGCAAAACCGCTATGGTCAGGGAACAGCGACCTATATCGGCTGTATCGTCAGCCCGGCGGTCATCCGCGAACTATTCAGCTCTGTAGCCAAAAAGGCAGGAGTATGGGGACTGGATCAGGAAACGTCTTATCCGATCATTGTTAAATCCGGCACGAATGAGCTAGGACGGACAATCCGGTACTATTTTAACTATTCTGAACAAGCAGGCTCGGTGGTCTATCCGCATGGAGACGGCAAGGAGCTGATTGGGGAGCATGCGGTTACCCAAGGAGAAACGCTTCCATTAGAGCCTTGGGGTGTTATAATTATCGAAGAAGCGTAAATGATGAATAATGAGCTGAAACCAACTTACGAATAATATCATATAGGTTTTCCCCGGGAGTATCCGGTACATGAAGCGCCCCTGCGAATTGCGGGGCGTTTTCGCATATGGCTGAAAGAGGAGTGCATCGCTATGCCAACCCGAGCAGTTCGCTGGTTCCGGGCGCTGACGGCCCCGTATCGACGTAGCATTCAGCTCAAGCTGATCTTGACGATGGTTGTTTTGTCTGTGCTGCCGGTCATTGCTGTCACGGTGCTGGCTGCGGAGAAAAGCAGAGCTTCCATGGAAACGGAAGTGGTAGAGACGAACATGTCCAATATGAAATGGACGGGGATCTATATCAGCGATCAGCTAGATCGTCTGAATCATCTGATTTACAGCATTCAGATCAGTCCTGATCTGAGCGATTATTTGAATGAGCGCGAGCCTGACAATCTTTCAAGCCAATTTAATGCCCAGCGAAAAATGCTGAATACGATGGCGAATGTGTATTATTCGGCCGGAAGTCATGTGATCGGCATCCAGCTTTATTCGAAGCAATCGCAAACCTTGTTTACCTTCAATAGCATGCAAAATGAAATTACGACGGTGAGCGGTATTCCCCCACAGTATGCCGAGATGTGGCAAGCGAATAAGGATTATTTGATTCGCCCAAGCTCTACTGACCCGGAACGCTTTACTCTGACGCGCAGTATTCGGCGTTTTGAAGACCAAAAGCAGACGGGAGCTATTTCTTTGGATGTATTGTGGTCTCAATTCGATCAGACGCTGGGCCTGCTGGGACGAGGGGATCAGCATCAAGTGTTGATTACAGATGCAGATGGCAGGGTTATGTATCCAGCACAGGCTCTTCAGTCGCCTCCTCCTGCAGGAGTGCTGACAGCTCTGCGTGACGTTAAGCCGGGCCCCGGGATGATTCAAACTGCTGAACATTATGTGTTCTATAATGATCTGGATGTAGTTGGGCTGAAGCTGGTCAAAATCGTACCCACTTCCTCCATTAACCACAGCGCCTTTTCAACCATGCTGTATGGTATCATCGTCGGCGTGATTTCAATCCTGGTTTCCATCTGCATTGCCGTTTTCATCGCATGGCGGACTGCACGTCCGATTGTTCATTTGGCACGTTCCGTACAGGAGCTGGATATGATCAAAGGGCCGGTTGGACAGCCAAGTACACGTCCGGATGAGATAGGACTGCTGGAAAGAAGTCTGCATGGGATGGCAGGCCGAATCCGCGAGCATATCCAGACAGAATACAGTATCAATTTGCAAAAAAAGACGGCTGAATTGAAAGCGCTCCAGGCACAGATTCATCCACATTTTCTGCAAAATACACTGCAAATGATCGGGAGTATGGTATTTTCTCAAAAGCCGGAGGACACCTATGAAGTTATTCGGTCGCTGAGTGAGATGTTCCGTTACGTGGTACGGGAGCCTCAGGATTTGGCCTCTTTACGCGCAGAGCTCGACCATGTAGGGCATTATATGCGCATCCAACAACGTCGATTTCCCCAAAGATTAGTGTTTCAGGTGGAGACGGAAGAACAGGCGATGGATATTCGTCTGCCTAAGCTATCGCTTCAGCCATTGTTAGAAAACGCGTTTCAGCACGGTCTTGACCGTAAGGCAGGGGCATGGCTAATGGGAATTCGAGTGGAGATTATGAGAGAAGATGTGTGTATTACGGTTTGCGATAATGGAAACGGCATGACCCCGGACAAGCTGGAAAAAGTACGGGCAAAGCTGGAAAACGCGTCGGAGGAACCGATCTGGGCGCAGGGTAGTCATATCGGATTGAGCAATGTGTCTTCACGCATACGGATGAATTTTGGAGTGCACTACGGAGTGATGATAGATAGTGAGCAGGGTGTTGGTACACGTGTTACCATCCGCATTCCATTCATCTCAGCAGAGGAGGGAAAAGTATGATCAGAGTATTAATTGTGGACGATGAGCCGTGGAATCGCGATATTCTGAAGACATTTGGCACATGGGAAAAACTCGGAATGTTGGTAGTGGGTGAGGCTGAGGACGGAGACGAGGCGTTCAGACTAGTCGGGGAGTTAGCTCCCCATATTGTGATTACGGATATGCACATGCCGGGTGCGGACGGAGTGGAGCTGCTGCAAGCGCTAAATAACCATTGTCCTGATGTAAAAATCATTGTCGTGAGCGGATATGATGACTTTGCGTATGCCAAACATGCCATCCGTTACAAGGCCGTCGATTATTTGTTAAAGCCAGTCAATCCTGCCGAGCTGAATGCAGTGTTGCTCAAATGCAAAAACGATCTGGAGGTCAAGGCTGCTGAACAGCAGCAAGAAGCGACGGAGCTGGATTATGAGTTTTTTCACAAGCTGACCCGGTATAAGCAACTGCTGCGTCTTTATTTTAATGAGTTGAACTGTGACGGGGTGAACCTAACCTGCAGACAGGTTATGCAGGAGCTGGAGAGTTATGGAGCGCCGAGTCCACCTATGCTGGGCAGGCTGGTGCAGGAGCTTCTTTCCCTGCTGAAAGAGCTGGCAGCGGATAACGGGCTGGATACTTCTACGGCAAAGGCAGGATTTCTACTGTCGCAGGATGCCGTATCCTCTGTAGAACATGCGCTGGAATTCGTATCGTCGTGCTATGTTCAGGAACTGGATCAGCTCATTCGGCAGCGGAAATACAAAAACAAGCTGAATTTAGAAGAGGTACGGCGATATATCGACAGTCACTTTGCTGGGCCGATTACACTGGAGCAGTTGGCGAAAAACTTTTTTGTGAGCAAGGAGTATATGAGCAAGGTATTTAAGCAGGAGTATGGTCAAAATGTAACGGACTATATTGTAGCGCGAAGAATGGAAAAGGCGCGAGAATGGCTGGTCAATAAACAGGTCTCAATTAAAGCAGTTGCGGAGATGGCAGGATATGAGGATGTGTCTTATTTCTATCGGGTATTTAAAAAGCATTTTGGCATGGCACCCGGTGAAATGAGGAAGGAAGTTTAAAAAAGTCCAATCCAATAAGCTAAGGGTGTCCAATGGCAGAAGTGACCTCCCATTCTATAATGAAAGCGTATACAAAACAAGTTGTACAAAGGAATTTGGCCTTTATGAAGTTCGCACAGAGCTGAATAGAGGTTGAAGACCGGCGGCATAGCTGCTTTGAATAACAACTGATTTGTCGGTGGGTAGCAGTTATTTTCAAAATAGGGGAGGTCATTTTTTATGAAAATGTGGAAAGGTGTATTGAGCACAATGCTGGTTGGCACGTTATTGGCCGGGTGTGGAGCGAATTCTTCAGGCAGTGACAGCAGCGGTTCCGGTGGAGACGGCAAAACGGTGAATCTCAAAATGTTTATTGCTCAGCCCCGTTTGAAGGAGCACTACGATAAATACATTAATGCGTTCGTAGCGAAAGAGAAGAAAGATAAAAATATCGACGTTACGGTTCAACTGGAGATGCCGCCTGCGGACAACGCTGCACAAATTTTGAAGACAAGACTCGCATCCAACGATGCGCCGGACGTATTTGCATTGCACGCGGTGAATGAAATCCCTCCGTTTTATAAAGCGGGCTATTTGGAGGATTTGTCCGGTCAGCCTTTTGTTAACAAATTGATGGATAGTGTGAAGCCTTCGGTAACAACCAAAGACGGAAAGGTCGTAGCGGTTCCTTTGGAGACGATCTCATGGGGCTACTTGTACAATAAAAAGATATTTAAGGATTTGGATTTGCAGCCGCCGGGAACGTTAACCGAAATGAAGGCAGTGGTCGAGAAGCTGAAAGCGAATAATGTGAAACCGTTCCTGTTGTCCTACAAGGAATCCTGGATTCCACAGCTGTTCGTGCCGCTGACAGCGGGTGCGATGATGAACACACAGAATAAGGATTTTATCGACCGGATGAATCAGGATAAAGGCTCTTTTTCCGAAATGAAAAGCATGTTCGATATTATTGATCTGGTGAATAGTAACGGTACGGACAAGGCGCTGGAAATCGGTGGGGATGATGGATCGGCTGCGTTTGCCTCGGGTAAAGCGGCGATGTGGATTCAGGGACCGTGGTTTGCAGAAACGATTTTAAAATCGGATCCGAAGATGGATTTTGGGGTAGCACCGCTGCCGATCAATGACGATCCCAATGCGACACTGATTAATTTGTCCACTTCGACTTCGCTGGCTGTATCCTCTACAAGCAAGAATAAGGAGGTTGCGCTCGATTTTGTTAACTATGTGCTGGATGACAAGGATTCCAGTGCGTTCTATGAAGCATTGAAATTTAACCCGATCTCCAAAGTGCATACGTTTAAAAGCTATCCTTGGGTTAATGACGCTACCGAATACGTAAAAGCAGGCAAGTCGTACCAAGATCCATCGATCCCGCAAGCGGTCAAGGACGAGGCAGGCAAATCGCTACAATCCTATTATGCGGGTCAGCTCTCGCAGGATGATGTCATTAAGGCGCTGGATAAGGCATGGAAATCGTATAACAAAGTGAACAAGTAACGGTAACCTACAGAATTACACCAGGAGGGAGAGACTCCATGCCTTTTAAAATCTATAAAAAATACGTCATGCTACTGGCGTTTACAGCCCCGGCGCTGATCTTTTATGCCATCTTCCTGCTCATTCCAACGATCAGCGGCATGTACTACAGCTTTACAGACTGGAACGGATTGAATCCCAATTACAGCTTTATCGGCTTGGGGAACTTTGTGGAATCGTTGAAAGAAGACCCCGATTTTCTCAATTCCCTTTGGTTTACCCTTAAATACGTATTCGTCATGATTGTGCTGCAAAATGTACTGGCGCTGGCACTGGCAGTGTTGATTGAGTCGCGTACACGTACCAAAGGATTTTTCCGGACGATATTTTTTATGCCCAATATGATCAGTACCATTATTAGCGCATTTATGTGGACATTCGTTTTTTCCTCCGTGCTGCCACAGATCGCCGAAAAGACGGCTATCGCCTTTTTGGGCCAATCGTGGCTGGGCGATCCGAAAGTATCTTTCTTCGCTATTATTATCGTGTCGCTCTGGAATGGCGTCGGTTATATGATGATCATCTATCTGGCTGCGCTTCAAGGTGTACCACAAAGCTTGAAGGAAGCTGCGATTATTGACGGGGCGAACGCATTTCAGACATTGCGAAGTGTGACGATGCCGATGATTACTCATGCGATTACGATCTGTTTCTTCCTGACGCTGAATGGTGCCTTCAAGGTGTATGAGGTCGTATACGGCTTGACTGGCGGGGGTCCGGGACGCAGTACACAGGTGATTACGATGAACATTTATGAGGAGGCGTTCTCCAACAACTTCCGTTATGGTTATGCGAGCGCCAAATCTGTTATTTTGTTCGCGATTGTTCTCATTTTCACCCTGATTCAGCTGCGTGTCATGAAGAAGAGGGAGGTGGAGGCATGAGGTTGAAGAAAGCCAATTCCTTGCTGATTACGCTGATTTTGTGCGTGGGCGCAGTCGTGTCCTTCTTCCCGATCTACATGGCGGTAATTAATTCGTTTAAAACACAGGGTGAGATGTTTGCATCCTTTACAGCGCTGCCGACAAAGCTTCATTTTGAAAATTACAGTCAGGCTTTTCATCAGACTCATTTGCTAAACAGCGCTCTGAATTCCACGATTATTTCTTTTATCGGCATTGGTGGCATTGTGATCTGTTCGGCGCTGGCAGGCTACAAGCTGTCTCGTACACAGGGGAAACTGAGCAGTGCGATTTTCTTCCTGTTTGTCGCGTCGATGCTGGTGCCGTTTCACTCCATTATGATACCGCTTACACGAATGGCAAAAGATTTGTCCGTTCAGGGTAGTACGTACGGTTTGGCCCTGATCTATATCGGCTTGGGTGTGAATATGGCGATCTTTTTGTATCATGGATTTGTCAAATCCATCCCGCGTGAGCTGGAAGAATCCGCGCAAATGGACGGTTGTAATGAGTTTCAGACGTTCTTTCGCATTATATTTCCTTTGCTGCTGCCGATTACAGTTACTATCGCGATTTTGGATTTTTTGTGGATTTGGAATGACTTTTTGCTTCCATTGTTGATGCTGACGGATGTGAACCATTACACCCTGATTCTCTCGACCAATATGCTGTTTGGAGAGTACAACAAGGAATGGTCACTTATCCTGGCCGCACTCGTGCTGACCTCCATCCCGGTTATCCTGATCTATGCATTCTTTCAGAAATTCATTATGGAAGGAATCGCGGAGGGAGCGGTTAAGGGATAAGGTGGAGATGTGGGTAGGCGGATCATACTTCCCATCATCCCCATGACATAAATACCAAAGCCTTCCTATAATTAAGGAAGGCTTTTGTTTTGGAACGACGCACATCCAACGTTACTTCGAGAAAATACTTATAATAAAAAATAAAAGCGAAATGATGATCAAAGTTAGATATATACTAGAAACCCGTTTTCCGATTGTAGCTCCAAACTCTTTAGGATTTTTATATCCAATGATTAAACTGGGAATAAAAAAAATACTGGATAGATAAATGGTGTAGTGAAACCTAGTATTATCGACAGGATTGGACCATGCGGACAATCCAAAAAAGGAAAGCAACTGGTCTCCCAATATGTAATCGCCAAATTCAAAAGAAACAGCCATGCCAAGAAGAGATAACAGCAGTGAAAGTGATCCCCAGCCTACTTTTTTTCTGTTTTTTCTCAACAATTCAAAGATAATTAGTAAAATTGCAATTGCTTGTATGCTGTATGTCAACATGATTGAAAACATAAAGTACCTCCTTGAACATCAGAATCAAATGATAAGATGTCAATTTCGGAAATAAGTGTACCATTTTATGGTATGTTTTCATATGCCTTTCAATATAGCGATCGTAAGATCAAATGGAACGCGAAGCGGCCTTAGCCATACAATATTTCATCTGAATGTAAAAGGAGATGATTATGTTGGCTACCTTCTCGGCCGCGCTTCAAGTAAAAAAGCGGATGGCCAAGCGAGTCTTAAAAATGTCCGGTGTCCACGGCATTGGCGTAGGATACAGGGACCCTGCCCATCCCAAAAAGGGAGCCGCTGTCATTGTGTACACGGACCGTTTAGCGTCGGCCTCTACTGGACTCCTGTCGGCCACCGCATTAGGAAAGAAAACGAACGTTCCAGTCCGAATTGTAAAGACTGGAAAGATCAGAGCCAATGCTACGGACTACAGAATGCGCATACGCCCGGTCATCGCCGGCTACAGTGTCGGGACGATTGAAGGCTCCGGTACAACCGGACTCATCGTTGCCCCAACTGGAGCGCCGGCTACACGTTATCTTTTTAGCAACAACCATGTCCTCAATCCCTCCAATACAGACAATCGGGAGGCTACAATTCAGCCAGGCGGAGCCGATGGGGGGACGGTTGCTCAGGATCGTATAGGACGGCTATATCGTTACGTACGCTTGAATCCCACCGGAACGAACCTGATTGATGGGGCGCTTTCGCTTCCGACCCGTAACAACCTGCTCAATCCGCGTTATGCCACAGTAGGAGCGATTCCGGGTCATGTGACCGCTTATCGCATAGGGGATAGGTTGAAGAAGGTAGGGCGTACGACCGGGCGGGTCAATGGCACGGTAGAGTCCGTCTATACGGACCTGCAAATCAATTATGGTGGAGAGTTGGGCTTACTGACCTTCGAAGATCAGACGGTTATTAGAGGTACGACTCCTGTATCACTACCCGGGGATTCTGGCTCTGTATGGCTCAGACAGTCTGATAATTATGCAGCTGCGGTTAATTATGCAGGCACGGCAGATGGTCGCTTATCCATAGCCTTTCCAGTGCAGTGGGCCATGCAGGTATTCAACACACGGGTAGCCCGCCCCAACGGGGCAGGCAGGGTGCTGAGGGTAGATACAGGATCTTCCCCTCGCTCCTATACTAGACAACTCACCAGTGAGGAACTGGCTCGCTTAAGACCAAGAACGACACGCATTAGACGGAGCTAAACGCCCTCCCGATGGAAAAATTGCCGCTGATCGTCCCGGTAAGGCGTCAAATTAAATGCTTTCCATAGGGCGGCTCACTTCGGAAGCATCACCTCCCCGGATTTCACCCCTGATTACAGAATTAATATAAGAAATCCGGGGTGGAGGCAATGAGAAGCACCAGCAGAAGTAATTCACGATCCCAATCATTTACGACGCAAATGATTCACGACACAGATGATTCACGGTACAAATCATTCACAATCTAAAACGTTAATGGCATGAAATGAATGCATAATGCATTCTAATCTGCCCCCTCAGCATATGCTTGGACTCCCACATCAGGGGCTGTAATGATGCTACTTGCCGAGGCCAAGCCCCGGATTTCCTGAGCGGTCAGGGCTCTGTTGTAAATGATCAGTTCATCTACTGCGCCGTTCAGATAGGGATCATCAAACTGGGATTTTCCAATATAGTTCCGGTCTGTCAGTCCAAGGCTGGAAGGATTCAGCGTCATGTTCGTGTTACGCGTCCCCTCTACACCGTCCACATACATCGTTCCAGTATTGCCTGACAAAGTCACGGCGACATGCTTCCAAACCCCTGTTGCTAGCTCCGGCGCATTCAACTGTTGTTCCTTTCCGTTCCCCGAGATAGTGATAGCGAAGCGCATACCAGTTCCCTCGGCCTTAGGTGTCAAAAACATATACCGATCCGTGCTTGCTCCAAAATCAAACAGGCGTGCCCAGCCATTATGCGTGTTCACTCGTACCCATGCGGCAATGGTAAAGTCATTGAGGCTGCTAACGATACCACCGGGCAGGCTAGCATAGGCGTCTGTACCGTTAAAGTGCAGGGCATTGCCTTTCCGTCCGGCTCCCCACGCGCCTCCATTTACACTGGCCTGCTGTCCATAACCTGACGAATCGGCTGCGGTAGATCCGGCCGTTTCGTCAAATTCATAACGGGCTATGATGTCTCCAGCGGGAGACGGATTACCTGTACTCGACTGAATACGGATATCATATTTGGCTGCCGTACCGATATTCAGTCTGACCGTGATCGCAGAGCTGTTAGCAGCCGTGACTGATCCGGTTTTTGTGCCGTCTACGAGCACGTCATACGTACCTGCCGCGAGTCCGGTCAAGCTCATAACGGTAGTATGAGTCGTGCCTGGGGTCATATTTTTCAGTGTCAGGCGCATGTTGTTCTTGGACTTGGACACGATGGCCAAGCTATATTGATCCCGGTTCAACTCCAGACTCAGCTTCTGGGTGATCAGATGCAGACGTTGGAATACGCCGTCTTTTGGAGTAACCGTATAGCTGTTATTGCTTTCTGTAACGTCACAGCCATAACCGAACAAACCGAATATGGGATCGACAGCAACATCCGAGCTTAGAATTTTAATGGCTCCAAACAGCCCTAGATCGGCTTCCCCGGACATGCCACGCCATCCGTTAAAGAGAGGGCCGCCGTCCAGACCGAGTGCGCCATAATTGCCTTTGCCCGCCTGATATGTCCACGATACCGCCCCGATATTGGCAGGATCAGAGCTGATCTGTCCCGAGTTAATCGCCCCGATGTTCGCCAGCTTGGCGGCATAGGATAGACGCTGATCCACTTCAGGCTTGGACGAATAACGACGTGTCCAGTCATCCATCGCATAGCCGGCCAGTGAGGTCGTGTACTGGAAGTTCCACCAATTCTCTCCGGTAATGGTGACCGGATCGGCGTAATAGTACCAGACAGGCATATGACCGCGTGCAGCACGCGTTTTGGCGTTGATTTTGCTCATCATCGTCGTGTTGTTGTTCATTTTGGCGAGTGTATATACGGCTTCTTCGCCTGTATTGTCATAGTTATACTCAGAGCCATAAGGATAGGTGGTATTCTTGAAATTGTTGTACTTGGTAGCCATTTTGGCAATCAGGTCGTTAGCCTCGGTGGTCAAGCCTTCTTCCTGAAGCGCTTTAATAATATCAGGTGTAGTTAGCTCACCCATGAGTCCCGTGTTCCAGTTATAGGCAACAGGGCCTTCATACAACGCTTTAAAAATATGATAAGCACGTAGCAAATATGTGTTTTTGCTATTGCGATAGCTGATCAGGTTGGGATACAGCTTGGCAAGTTTATACATGCTAAAAAACGTATTATAAATGTGCGGATAGGCATAGCCCCGGTACGTTGGTGTCGTATTAGGCTGCGGCATCAGGAAATCAGGAACCAGATAATCGCTATGATGGCCTTCCATCAAATTCGTCCAGATGGCCACTTCCAAATAATCATCGACTGCCTTGATCTCAGATGCCACGGGCTTCTGAACGTTTTTCTCCGCCAGAAACTGACCGTGAGTTAGCCCCCAATCGTCACCCCAGCCCCAGTAACCAGCAAAGCTGTTGCGTTTGGCCTTGTACTGCATCATCCAGTCATCAAAGACCTTATCCCTCAGGTCGCCCGGAACGTTCCATTGGGTGCTGTTGACCATGAAGGTAGAGTGACGCTGAAGTGCAGCTTCGATTGGCTCGATGGCATAGAACTGGAGAACGGTTTTTTCGCCGTTACCATAGTTAACCGTAATATTGTTATGTCCCAGTCGTCCCAGTGTAAGTTCATATATTTTATGGTTTGTAGGGGCTGTTTCCAGATAGCTGATGGTCGTTTCCGACGGATATTGCGCGGTGACAGAGGTAATGGATTTGCTGGTATGCAGATCGAATTTAGCCTTGAGATTGGTTGGGAAGATCATACCCGGAACCACGGTCACATCCACATGTCCCTCACTGTACAGCCTGTCCTTTACGGCCTGCTCGTCCGCTACCTTGTAAAATTTAAAAGCATACGTTTTGCTTTCACCAGGAGCCAGCGACAGACTGGTGCTTCCAAGATAGCCACGGTTGGTGCTCTTGATGACATTGGAGTGGATATAGAACACATTCAGTCCTTCAGACCAGCCCCCTTGCTCCATAGCCCATGTGCTGCCGGGATGCTCCTCAGTTCTCCAATGGTCCTGATATTCGAGACCAGCCCCCGTTGAGGCATCAGGGATTAGTAGTACATACGGTCCGATGCCGCTAGGTCGTCCAGCGGTAATAAAGGAACTGTTATGGCCTACAAAGGAGTGTGAGAGTACTCTGGTTTCATAAATTTGTTCATTATTGCCACCGGACCAATACTCGTTAAACGGAAGTGGCAGTCCCCAATCTCCGATCTCCAGCGTTTGATTAGAGCTGTTCGTTACTTTCATTTGCCAGTGCAAATAATCGTTAACCAACGAATAAGTTTCATGTAAAATGAAATTACGTATTCCCTGATGGTTTGATGAATTCTGATAGGCTACCTGGACACTGTTTCCAGAAGAGGTGATCTGGCGCGCATCAGCAGAATTGCTTGTCCATGCCCGAGTCCACGCTCCGTTACCGAGACGATAGGTGAACATGAGTTCACCCAGCCATTGATGATCCGACGTATTCTGTTTAGGTGCGTTGGAGCTGTTCATAACATAGTTGGTATTAAAAGTGTCCCCTACCAGTCGCAAGGAAGAGAGATTCCCGTAATCTCCGATAGAGATGGAGAACACTTGATTAGATAGCTGTACTGCCATGCTATCAACCTCCTAACAAAGGTTCGTGAGCGTACTCACTACGTTAATATATGTGTGAGAAATACTTTTGCTACCTTTGTATGAGAATTGATAGAAAATAGATTCATATAGATATCCTAGAGGGCTCTCAATCGTGGAGGTAGAGATATAATGAAAAATAAAATGGAGTTGCCAAAGATTCCTGCGGATTTACCCGTATTAAATGAAGAAATGCGCTCCATACGATCCAAAGACGAACTCAGTATAGGGTCTGTAGAGGATATCATTTTGGACAATATGGAAGCGGTTAAGGTTTCATTAGAGAAGATGACTTTTAAAAATGTAACGATCATGGAATCGTCATTGCCGGAAAGTGAATGGACAGACGTTATTTTTGATAAATGCGATCTATCGAATGTTAATTTTTCAGGTTCCTTTATCCATCGGGTAGAGTTCAGAAACTGCAAATTGCTCGGAACGGATTTTTCCAGAAGCAGGCTCCAAAACGTTCGCTTTTCGAATTGCTTAGGGGATTATTCGATGTTCCGTTTTGCTAATTTCAAGCAAGTTGGTTTTGAGGATTGTTCTTTGATAAGTGCAGATCTGTATCATTTAACACTACAAAAAGCCTCTTTTGCCCGTTGCAATCTGGATCAAGCCACCCTGTCGGGGTCTAAGCTCAAGGGAATTGATCTCAGTGATTGCGAATTTGATGGATTACAAGTAGAGATAGAAGACTTGAATGGCTGCATCATCTCACCGCATCAGGCTTCATCCTTTGTGGGCCTTTTGGGGCTAGTAATTAAATAAGGGGATATATTCGAGTCATCCGCCGCAAATGACGAACGAGTCTCAGGCTACTCTTCATATTCTTCATATCGTTGCCGTCTTAACTTTCGAGCGCGTATATTTTTATCCAGCAGCTTTAATTGTCGTGCTATGGTATACCCTATCAGGTATGCAGCAGCAGAGGTGTTGCCATCGACCGTGAAGGGGATGATGGAAGCATCGGCAACGATTAAATTTTTGACTCCATGCACGTTACCTCTACGATCCACGACGCCTCCTCTATTTAATGGGGCCATGCGAAGAGAGCCTTGCTGGTGATGATTATGGCCAAAATTTTGCTTGATAAACTCCTCCAGGTTAGAGTCGTTGTCAATAACGTCAAGCGTAGGAGAAACGAGCTGATATGATGGATCAATGGCCGTCAGCTCTGCCGCTATGTTTTTGACATAATTTTTATATATGTTTTTCACCGCTTCCATGTCCTCGGGATTCGAGAGAAAGCCTTCATCTGCAAGCACGATTTTCAGAGGGTCGTTGTTTTGCAGTTTGATCGATCCCCGGCTTGCAGGGCGTAAGTAAATCAAACCTAAGGTAAGCATGCCTTCCGAACCTATACCTAGCATTTGAACCGCCCGACGATGGTCCTCCGTTCCATTGGGATCAGGCAAGAAGGCTCCACCCGTATATAGAGCACTTGGATCATTAGAAGGCAGTGCGCGATCCTTGGGATTGGTTGAGAAGGAGGCAAAGTTCAGAGTATGGTTACGCAGGCGTTTGCCTACATTGGGATTATTAAATACTACATGAATCCCTTTGTCTTTAAGCGATTTTTCAGGTCCGATTCCGGATAGCATTAATAACTGGGCGCTGTTAATGCCTGCTGAGACGATAACCTTCTTCCGCGCATAAGCTCGTGTACATATTCCTTCACGGAGGAATTCCACTCCTACAGCGCGCTTATTAGTAAAAAGAACGCGCAAAGTTGTTGATTTAAAGAAAACCCTCAACTTCCGGCCGTTTACGCCCTGTCCGGAAGAAGTCATGATGCCTGGCGAGAGAAAAGCGGTTGAAGAGCTTTCCCTGTGTCCATTTGGTTTTTGGAACAACTGCCATCGGGTAAAGGGACCAAGGGGAGTTTTAGGATCGTTATAATCGAGGATTTCCGGAAACCCTGTCGCACGTTCAATGGCCAAGGTTAGTTTTTGCGCCATAGACGTGGGATTTACGGGAGCTTGCCTGATATCAATCCGTCCGCTATATCCGTGAACCCTTGGATTATTCGTTTCTCCATTATATTTTTCTAGTTTTTTGAATCGGCGAATGGCTCTTCTAGGTGACCATAATGGGCCTAAAAGTTTTTCCCATTCTCTAAATACAGCCGAAGTAGGCCGTACATACTGCTCGCCGTTAATTGAAGAGCCACCGCCTAGCAGCCGTCCTGTGGTCCATTCGAATGACCGATCGTCTACTCCATTTTGTGGAATGCCTTCCCCTTGCCAAAAGTATTCAGGGAAAAATTGTTCCTCCAGCTCCGGGGCAAAGGTAGAGTCCCTAATGGGTTTATCTTTATCGTTATTTTCCCCTGCTTCCAGCACAAGAACCGATGTTTGCTTATCATCCGTAAGGGTTTTCGCTATTACAGCACCCGCAGGACCTGTTCCTACGACAATATAATCAAAGATTAATTTGTTTTTCATAAAGCTCTCCTTTTAGATAAATGGGCTAATGTAGAATATTAATCTGTTTTGTCCTATGTTCCGCCCATAACAAAAAAAGACCCGCCAAAGCGGATCTTTGCATTTATTGATAGCTTACTTTTTCTTAATAACCGGCCGTACAGGCTTCGTTGTCAAGACATTAAGCGCGTCACGCACTTCTGTGGCGAAAACAAGCGGTTTTTCTACTTTTTCGAAGTGGATGTACCAGAGATTGGGGTTATCAAATAGCCAGTGATTGTGCAGTGCCGTCACTTTGATATCGTGTTTACGAAGTCGAGAAATAAACGGATTAATTTCTGCGGTCAAAATCACGGTTTCACCAAGACATAATCCTTTTCCGTTACGGCCAATACTTTCGAAAGAAAAAGCTTGGGGTATGGCAAGAAAGGATCTGGCCCTTTTCCCTAAAATGATCGGCTTGATGTTATTTCTGACTGTAGATGCAGTACAAACTCCGTTGATGATTTGAGGTGTTGCTTTTAATATAGCTGCAAACTGTCTACAAAGCGGACTAATTGCCATTTCTCTCACTCCAATTCTTTTAAGTTACTAGCATCATATGAAAAAGTAAGGGAATGGAAAGGGCAATTCTTCTTTATCGTTAGTCTAATTTGCTATATACAAAGCGCGAATGGAGTACCTTTTTAAAGCCTCAGCTTTGCTCCGTGATACTCATGTTTGATACTGTCCCATGCCTGGCGCAGACGGTTAAACCCTTCAATAATTTGTTGCTCCGATAGATGGGCAAAGATAAAGCAAGCTGATGGAGGTCCCGGTGTCAGTTGGTAATCAGCGGCATCACGCCATGTGACTCCGTAAAATCGTGCTGTCTGCATCAAATGATGATACTGGGCAGAATCATGCTTCCAGATGGCATAGGCATGTAGTCCGCAATTGTTCTGATGCCAGTGAAACAGTTCATTCAACTGCTGTATTTCCCGCTGGAACACGTCGTAGCGAGACCTGTATATGCGAGTCATCCGACGCACATGGCGAACGTAGTCGCCGCGCATCATAAAACGTGCCAGTGCGCGCTGTTCCAAGCGGGCAGGCGGCAGGGGATCGTATAGTCGTTTGGCAGCTGTCAGCGCTTGGGCTAATTCAACGGGCAGGATTGCAAACCCGAGCCGAAGGCTGCTGAACATGCTTTTGGAAAAGGAACCGACATAGATGACACATTCTGCGCAATCCAGTGCTTTTAACGGTTCAATGGGTCGTCCTGCCCAGCGGAATTCACTGTCATAATCGTCCTCAATGATCCACGCTCCCTTGGATGCTGCCCATTGCAAAATATGTTGACGTCGTGTTAATGGCAAAACTGCCCCGGTTGGAAACTGTCGTCCAGGTGTAACAAACAGCAATTTGGAATCCCAATCCTGTGGGACAATTCCGTGTTGATCCATTTCGGCAGCGAGTATCTGTCCGCCTGAGGCAGTAACTGCACGGTAGATGCCGGAATAACAAGGATTCTCCAATACAATTCGATCTTGTTCATGAATAAGCAACTGACTTAATAACGTGATTACTTCCATGGAACCACTGCATAATACGACTTGATCCGGGCTGGCCGTAATTCCGCGTGTTCTGCCAACATGATGGCAAATCGCTTCACGTAGCCATTCATCACCGCTCACTGGCGCAGTAGTTTCGTCAGCCGAGGGCTTTTGCAGATCTTTTCCAGCGGCAGTCAGTGCGCTTTTCCATGCGATCTGTGAATTGCCCTCCAATACAACTTCTCCTGCCTGAAAAGAAATCAAAGGCTGTTGTGCACGGTCTCTATCTGTAGCAGAAACAGGAGACGACTGTAAGTTTCGTTCCCTTTCGATCTGCATGATTCGTTGTCCCCATGCTGACAGCGTAGGGGATTTTTGCTTGGAAACGGGTGGATTCTGATTCTGCAGGCCGATTTGAGATGGGTTTGGTAGCACCGCTGTCTGTTGCATAACAAAGGTTCCTCTGCCTACTGCCGAGTCTACATATCCTTCTGCCAGCAGCATATCGTATGCTTCTTTAACACTCCCTCGCGAAATTCCATACATCACAGCCAGATCACGAGTGGAAGGCAGACGCGTACCACTCGCAAGGGAACCATTGAGGATTCCCTCACGAAGAGCATGATACAATGCCAAGTATTTTAGATGATATTTTTGAAGCGCGCGCTGATATGCAATCGTAATATCCATACTCTTCTCCTTCGATTGGGCCACTCACTTTCGTTCATATTGGGTCTTTTTATGAATCCATTTTCAACATAATCTGAAATGTATCATTGGTCAATAGATGGAGGGAGAGTTCTCTATGAGAAGGAAAGAATTTGCGGTGGCAGAACTAGAGGAAATAGAGCAGTTTCTAAGCGAGGTCAGTTTCGGATTTTTAGGCATGAACAGCGAGGATGGTTTTCCGCGTGTGGTTCCCTTGAATTTCGCTTATGGAAATGGCGTTTTTTATATTCATGGCAGCCGTGCTGGAGAAAAGATGGAACAGATGAAAGAGGATAATCGGGTTACTTTTTCAGCCGCCAAAGAATATGCGCTCATTCCATCTTATTTTACGGATGAACATATGGCATGTCCGGCGACTTCATTTTTTAAAAGCATTACCGTTCGTGGTCATGCGGAGCATGTAGTGGATTTGGAAGAAAAAGCATCGGCCTTTTCCATTTTTATGAGTAAGCTGCAACCGGAAGGCGGGTATGACACGATTGATGCTAGCGATTCTCGGTATGCCTCACGTTTGAAAGGGGTCGCTCTGATCAAAATTGTACCGGAGGATTGGACCGCCAAGTTTAAATTCGGTCAAAATGTCAAAGATCAGGAACGTCAGCAAATTATCGACGGCTTGCAACAACGGGGGCTGGATGATGATCTGACGACGATTGAGATGATGCGCAAATATTGTCCTCATCACTGAGCGTAATAAATTCCTGCTCGCTCACCGTCAGATTGGTTAATTATACCTTGTAGGGAGATGCCCTTGATTTTCCAAAACTTTCAGTCCTTCTGTATTAGGACTTTTGAAGGACAGGTATATATCATCCTCAAGCCCGTTGTTCTTACTGCAAAGGAACTTTATAATACGATAGATTTGTGGCGTAAGGGGGCAAGACCGTGATGGGAGCAGGAGTCAGAAGTCGGGAGAGTCGACGGTTGTTACTGGAAGCAGGGGCTGAAGAGTTCGCTCAGACGGGGTTTTATCAGACAAAGGTAAGTTCGATCGCGGCACGCGCAGGATTGACGCAGCCGGATTTTTATATTCATTTTGAAAGCAAGGAACAGATGTATGATGAGCTTGTGGAGAGCTTTCGTACTTTGGTGAATGAAACGGTTCAAAGCATGAAGATAGGTCCGGATCAAAGCGAAGCTGAAATTTTGCAACGGGGACAAGTGTTTCTGGAGGCTATTTTTCGCGTGTTGTCTAACAATCCGGCGATCACCCGTGTCGGATTTTACCAGGCGGCAGACTCGGTGCGCATTAAGGCAGAAATGGCCGAGCATATCAAAAAGCATCTGCTGGCTGCGCAACGATGGGGCTCGTGCCGTGAGGAACTGGACCCTGAACTGATAGCAGAATGCGTGATCGGCTTGATTGAACGGCTGACGTTAACGAAATTGTTGCCTGGACGTGAAAGTCCGTCTGTACTTGCCAAGCAGGCACGAAACCTCCTCTATCACGGCATGCTCGGGTCCGAAGAATAACAGGACTATACAATACCAAACCTAGATTTGGGCGGCAGGCGCGGCATTTGTCCCTATCATGAATGATGGCATAAGCATAAGATGCTCTTGTAAACCATGAAGGGAGGAATCACCATGTCTGGAGTAGGCGCTGGTTATGGAGCTTTTACATCTACAGGAGCGATTCTGGTACTTTTCATTCTGCTCGTTATTATTTCCAAAGCATTCGTCATCTAATTCGTAGCTCATGAATCTGATTTCGGGCGATTTGTTGTAATCGACAGAGGGAGGAGGAACTTAAGATGGGTGAAGTAGAAAGAGGTTGCGGTGGTGGCGGCTACAACATGTTTACTTCCACTGGTGTTATTCTGGTACTCTTCATTTTGCTGGTTATCATCACACGTACCATTTTCATCTAAAGCTATATTCATGGGCTTGAGCGCCGATGCTTCGGGTCTATGACCGTGCTAGTCAAAACAGGAACCGTCTCCAATAGAGGCGGTTTCTTTTTATATCAAAGTTTACGTTGACGTTAACGTTATATAGGCGTAGTATTTATATATAATCTTTTTCATAAGGTGGGTGTCATGGTTACGTATAAAATTGATGAGGTCGCCAAGCAAAGTGGTCTGACGAAGCGAACTATTCGTTATTATGAGGAGATCGGATTATTGCCCTCCCCGCAACGCAGTGAAGGAAATATGCGCCTGTATACGCAGGAGGATGTGGATTTACTAAAAAAAATAGTGAGTGCCAAGGAAGTACTTGGATTCTCCTTGCAAGAGCTTCAGCGTTACATGTCCGCAGCGGAAATGCTCAAGGGTCAGCGGGAGGAATATCGCGAGCGAACGGAGCATTTGCAACCGAACGAGCGACGGGCCATGTTGGAGGATATGGAAGGTACACTGAACGAACAGTTGGAATTAATGGAGGGAAAAATCAACAGCATCCGTTTGCTCCAGACTGAGTTGGAGGAGTTGCGGGTCAGGGTTCGTGAACGCAAAACCCTTTTGGATGAGGAACTTGATCACAACCCATCATAACAAGAACATTTACATTCAGATGTGGAGGTAACATCATAATATGAGTTCACAACATGCATTACCTGAAGAGCTAAAAGAACGCTCAGGCTTGCTGTCTCAACCTAAAGCGGTATGGGCGGTCGCCTTTGCTTGTGTTATTTCATTTATGGGCCTGGGATTGGTCGATCCGATTCTTCCGGCCATTGCCGATCAGCTTCATGCTACGAAAAGCCAAGTGTCATTGCTGTTCACCAGCTATAACCTGGTAACAGGCGTTGCGATGCTGATTACGGGCGTCGTATCTAGTCGATTGGGTGTCAAATGGACGTTACTAACCGGGATTTTGTTTATTATTGTGTTTGCTGGACTTGGCGGCACGGCCAATACAGTTGGCGGAATTGTGGGCTACCGGGCAGGCTGGGGCTTGGGGAACGCTTTGTTTATCGCAACAGCGTTATCTGCGATTGTAGGTCTGTCTACTTCTGGAACAGCTAAAGCAATTATTTTGTATGAAGCGGCCTTGGGCCTCGGGATTTCAGTGGGTCCGCTGCTGGGCGGTGAGTTAGGCTCCATTTCCTGGCGTGGTCCGTTTTTCGGTGTAGCCGGGCTAATGGTCGTGGGATTTTTGTTCATTACGTTTATGCTGCCTTCGATTCCAAAGCCCAAAAAACGCGGTTCCATTGCCGATCCGTTCAAAGCGCTTAGTTATCCAGCTTTACTCACGCTCGGTATTGTAGCGTTGTTATATAACTTTGGATTTTTTACGTTGATGGCGTATTCTCCATATGTAATGCATCTGGACGAGCATGGTTTGGGTTATGTATTTTTTGGCTGGGGAATTATGCTAGCCTTTACCTCGGTGTTTGTAGCACCAAAGATTCAAGCACGCTTGAGCGTGGTATCTTCCATTAGTATCATGCTGACGCTATTTGCCATTGATTTAGGTGTTATGGCGATTGGGACGGTAGCTGGCTCGCCAACGACTGTCATTGTCGCCGTCATTGTAGCTGGTATTTTTCTGGGGATTAACAATACATTGATTACAACTGCTGTTATGCAGGCTGCTCCAGTGGAGCGCTCGACAGCATCTGCGGCCTACAGCTTCATGCGTTTTTTGGGTGGGGCCATTTCGCCGTGGCTTGCAGGGAAGCTGTCAGAGTGGTACTCAGCAGAAACCCCGTTTTATTTTGGAGCATTTATGGTACTGATTGGTGTAGCTGTGCTGATCGTACGTCGTCGACATATGCAGGATATTCAGGTGGATGCACACTAATATCGAACTTCTGAGGAGGAAAAGAGTATGAACGAATACAAACATATTCTGGTCGCGATTGATGGTTCGGAACACGCGATGAAGGCGTTGGAGACAGCCAAAACGTTGTCTAAACAGCTTCAGGGGAATCCGCATCTGACTGTATTGCATGTAAACCCAGCTCTATCCATGAATGAGCCCCCGATTGGGGTGGATGTGGATGAACGGATCGAAGAGGAGGGGCGTCATATCTTAGAACCTGCATCCGACTATTTAAAGAACGCGGACATCCCTTGCCGTATGCTAGCGGGTCATGGTAATCCAGCGAGTATCATTTGTGAAATTGCAGATCAGGAAAAGGTGGATCTGATCATTATGGGAACACGGGGAAAAGGACTTGTTTCTGAAATGATACTGGGCAGCGTGAGCCATCATGTGATTCAGCATGCACCTTGTCCGGTGCTGACGGTAAAATAGATGGTAAAAGAGACGCTAATATAGAGAAAAGGAGGAAAAAGCATGCAGCAGCATTTATTTATTGGAGGAGAATGGAAGGTAGCTTCAACGTACACGACGTTGAAATCACCGTATTCCGGGGAAATCATTGCTGAGGTGGCAGAGGCCACGCCAGAAGATGTCAAGGCTGCTATTCAGGCGGCCTCTGATGCACGCTCGGAGATGCGGGCCATGCCTGCGCACCAGCGGTCAGCCATTTTGGAGAAGCTGGCTGACCTGCTGGAAGAGCGGCGTGAGGATGCAGCGCGCATCATTGCACGCGAAGCGTCAAAACCATGGAAAGCTGCGCTGGCGGAGGTTGACCGGACGGTGCAAACCTACAAGTTCGCAGCTGAAGAAGCCAAACGGATTCACGGGGAAACCATTCCGCTGGATGCCGCACCGGGCGGCGAGGGCCGTATGGCCTACACGCTCAAAGAACCTGTCGGAGTAGTAGGAGCTATTACACCATTTAACTTTCCGATGAATCTGGTCGCTCATAAAGTGGGTCCCGCGCTGGCAGCAGGCAATACAGTCGTATTAAAGCCTGCGGAGCAGACGCCGTTGTCGGCTTACTTGATTGCGGAGCTGCTGGAGCAGGCTGGATTGCCTGCGGGCGCTCTTAACGTGATCAGCGGCGATGGTAAAACCAATGGCGACGTACTTGTCACTGATCCGCGCGTCAGCTATATCACCTTTACCGGTAGCCCGGCGGTCGGTACAGAAATTCGCTCCAAGGCTGGCTTGAAGCGGGTGACGCTGGAGCTGGGTTCCAACGCGGCCGTTATTATCGACCGTGATACGGATGTGGACGGGGTCATCGACCGTTGTGTGAGTGGAGCCTTTGCCAATCAAGGGCAGGTGTGCATATCAGTTCAACGTATTTACGTTGTCGATGAACTGTATGATACCTTTGTATCCCGGTTTATAGAAGCAACTCAACGTTTAAAAATGGGAGATCCGCTAGAGCCGGACACGGATGTATCCGCGCTTATTTCAGCCAAGGATGTCGAACGTGTCCGTGAATGGCTGGAAGAAGCGGTTCAAGCAGGTGCGAGAATCGCTCTGGGTGGCCAAGCCAAGGGAGGTATTTTGGAGCCGACGGTTTTGCTTAATGTGGACCCGACTTCCAAGGTGTCCTGTCGTGAAGTGTTTGCCCCGCTTGTGCTGATTCATTCTGTTAGCTCTATAGATGAAGCCGTAAACCATGTGAATGATTCGATCTATGGCCTGCAGGCGGGAATTTACACACGTAATATCACGACTGCGCTGGATGCAGCAGACAAGCTTGAGGTTGGCGGCGTGGTGATCAATGACATTCCAAGCTTCCGTGTCGACCATATGCCGTATGGTGGTGTGAAGCAAAGTGGCACCGGACGCGAAGGCGTAAAGTATGCCATGGAAGAAATGCTGGAAACAAAGCTGATCGTTATTAAACGGTAGTAGTTATATAAAAGCCTATCTGATGGACATAGATAATACGTTTTGCGTATGTCTGTTCATTAGATAGGCTTTTTTGGCACCTTCTACGTGATTGTCAGATGAAAATAAAGTGTTTTCTTAGTGCTAGATTAAGATAAGGCTCTTTTAAATCACTACTGCTACCCGCGTATGTTCTTTAATTAATATTTAAAAATGGAATATAATGAAGGATGGTCGTAGCCCCAAAAAGACAATAACAAAATAGACCTAGCCAAATGATTTTTTAAATAAGGCAGTGCCTGAGAAGGGTTATGAAATTAAAGTATCAAAGATCTTTCAAGGCTAAACGTAAAATGAGGATGGTGCAGCAACCAGAGTAGGCTTAATCTCCCATGAGTTCTTCCCAAAAGGGAGCGACAAGCCACTAAACCCTTTGAAATTGCACGTTTCTCCTTGGAAGTTTACAGCAACAAGGAATTCACCCCAAAAAAGGTTGTTTTAGTTCATTCAAATGATTAAACTAACGGTTAACAGTAGGTTCAAGTAATCGATGAGATGAAGAGGGGGAAACCGAAATGAAGACGATCAAGTGCATGATGGACCACCTGTACTGGGCGGACGGACGCATCTTGGACGCGCTCGAGGAGAGTGAGACGAAGAACAAGGACCTTCTGAAGCTGGTTCGGCACGTCGCGGTCGCGGAACGAGTCTGGCTGTCCCGATTGCAGGGCAAGGGCAGCGCGCAATATTCGTTGTGGGAGGAAGCTGAAGACCTGTCGGCGATCCGGACGATGTTCGAAGAAAACGCCGAACAATATCGTGTCTATATCGAAGGGCTCGAGGAATCCGAGTTGGATGAGATGATCGACTATGCGAACCAGAGCGGGGTTCCGTTCCGAACGTCCGTCCGGGACAGCCTGTTGCAGGTCCTCTTACATGGACAATATCACCGGGGACAGATCAACCGGGCACTTCGGATCGAATCGGCAGAGCCTGCCCAAGTCGATTACATCACGTTCGCGAGGCTCTGAAAAGTTCCGCAATGAGAAGGAATGGAAACTTTCCAGGGCGGCTGGTTGATCTGTTCCTTCTTTGACTACCGTTTCTGAGGTTGTTGGTACTGTTTCATTGGTAGATGTATCTGTTGTTTCCTGCTTTCCACAACCAGCAAACACACTTACACTTACGGAAAGTATAAGAATAGAAAAAATTTGAGCAGGTTTGTTCATATTAGGTTCACACATCCTTTCTCTATCTATAAAACGAATATTATTTTTTATGAGGAGAAGATGTAATGAATTGACGAAAAGCCGACGAAAAGGAAAAGTATAGGATGTTTTACTACAGAAAAATGAATAAATAAATGAAATGACCTTCTCTAATTAAAGAAGGCCATTTTTTAATTCAGGAACCAATATTAAATGTAGCACTGCCTTTTGCTATAGGCGTTCTCGCTTGTAAGTCATTCAGTGGGTCTTTATACCTGGTTTGGAATTTTCGCATGAACGTTTTTGCATTTTGTCGGTTAGCTATGATGCTGCGTATCACGGTTCAAAAGTAGCTGTACATGATGAAATCACTGGTGTATATCTATGTAGGGTATCAAGCTGTGGTTATAGCATTTTTTTGAGCTGGGATATACGGGCTTGGGAAACCTCAAGTATTTTGGCATATTCGTGCTGTGCTGCATTGGGGTGCTTTTGCATTAATTCTTTTAGACTTTCGATCATCTGTTGTGTCGATCGCCGCAGACGTTTGGACTCTTTATTAGATCGTTGTGAGTTGGATAAAGCTGATTTGGCTGGTCTTAGGACTGGGCTGAAATTTACCCCCTTCTTTAAACTCTCAATACATTCCCCGCAAATAAAGCTGTCTCTAAAATAAGTTAATTGTTCTGTTGAACCACACATTTTACACGTCACCCCAGTATATTTTCGAAAGGCGAGAATACCGGTTTCCTCATCTGCAAAAATCTCAACAGGATCACCCACATTATAATCCATGGAAATTCGCATTTCTTTGGGAATAACGATACGGCCTAACGCATCTAGGGGACGTGTCATACCTGTACTTTTCAAATGATAACCTCCTTTTTTATATCCTTATAATACTAAATAGTTATGATAAAAAAGAATAGGCTTAGAGAAGCAATCGCATATATTTAGTAAACTGTTGAAAAGTATACAAGTAATTACCAATATGTGTTTATTTATTGAGGGGTGTGTGAGGGTAATTATAAAGAATTACCGATATATATTCATAAATAATATTCTAGTTGGCAATAAAATTTTTAGTAATACGGGATAAGGAGCAAGCTGTGGAGGCAATCGATTCCCATGCTGTATGAGGTGGCGTTTGGTGTGTAGAATTGGATGCAATATAAGGCGGTGCGGGTATGAACTCGATTAGCACGTGAAGGTCTTCAGACCGACCAGATTGTGGACGATATTATCAGCCATGTTGACGATTTTGGTTATGAGGCACAAATGCCCACGTTCTATTTTCTGTCCGGACTGACGGGCAATAAGAAGGTTGCCTCGCTGCTGTAAGGTAGTAGGAATCTTAATTTTGCACTCTTTACTATGAAAACTTATACTTATCGTTAAAGCTGACTTGAAGAGAAAATATAAGAATGAGGAGGGGAATAACCATGTACTCCATTAAAGAAGTTCAAATCAAGAGCGGATTGCCCGCATCTACCCTTCGTTATTATGAAAAAGAAGGCATATTACCTGATGTCGGTCGGGATGAAGGGGGAAGAAGGGTATATACCGAAAAACAAATCGATTGGATCAGGTTCCTTATGGCTATGAAAGATACAGGGATGACCATTGAAGAAATTAAGGCATACCTTGAGCTAAATGTAAAAGGAGAAGCCACAATCCAAGAGAGAAGAGATTTCCTTGTAGCCCACAAAAAGAAGGTGGAGGAACATGTGGCACAAACGCAGCACAATTTGGAGAAAATTATTCAAAAGATAGCTTTTTATGATCGTGTGGTTATGGGAAAAAGCCTCTCTTAGGTATCGTTTGATCTGTAAATAGTGGTTAAGTCAAATCGAATATATGGAGCCCCCAGCATATTTGAAAATGCTCGTTGGTGGGCTTTTTTTTGCATAGTTATCTAAAGATGCCGATTGTAGGTCGCAAGTATGAAAAATGGTTGGTAAATGAGCGGTTCACAATGCGCTTATAGGGTAAAAGTGTAGTACCAAGGTGGGCAAGTGGGGGCGTTGACTCTCACGCCACGTGAGACTGTAGACTGTCAAGCAAGGGAGGTGAAGCGGAATGGCTTATACGGTGAAGGAAGTATCTAATCTGTCGGGAATCAGCGTACGAACCTTGCATTATTATGATGAAATAGGATTGCTGAAACCGCATCATATTGGAAATAATGGATATCGCTATTACGAACAGGAACAACTGTTGAGGCTTCAGCAAATCATGGTATATAGGGAACTGGATTTGCCTTTATCTGAAATTGGAAATATGCTGGAGCAAACCAAGGAACAAAAGGCCGAGGTTTTGCAAGAGCATCGAGCCAAGGTCGAGGCCAAAGTCTTCCGCTTGCATACTCTCCTACAAACCATCGACGAAACGGTGGCTCATTTGAAAGGGGAACAAGCAATGAAACCAGAGCAAATGTACCAAGGGTTTAACCCGGAAAAGCAGGAAATGTATGAACATGATTTGACAGACCGTTATGGTCAAGAGGCTCAGAAAACAATTCAGGAGAGCAAGACGGCGACGGAGAACTGGAGCAAAGAGGATTATTTGGATTCACAGGCAGAGGCTGACCAGATTCATCGACGGCTGGCTGAAGCCATGAATAAAGGATTGAAGCATAACAGTGAAGAAGTACAGGCGCTGATCCGCCGTCATCTTCAATGGGTAAGCCGATTTTATACTCCTACCGCAGAAATTTATAGCGGGCTGGGAGACTTGTATGTCGAGCATGAGGATTTCAATAAAATGTATGAAGGCTATCGCCCCGGGCTGGCTGAGTATTTGCGAGACGGAATGAAGGTGCTGGCCGAACGGGAATTAAACTAGCAACAGCTGATGAAAGGGCTTAAATGATATGAAAAAGAGGTGAACAACAAGCCGATTTGACGGCCTGCTGTTCACCCTTTTTTTGTGTAAAACAGCTTACATGCTGCTTGGTACTGTTCTCATGCCTTGCTGACTGCTGTTTCCGAACTGCTGCATGTTACCACTGCCTGCAAAATGCTGTCCGGTCGACCCCATATGCTGCGGAAAGCTGTGATTCATGTGGCTTCCTGCACTAAAGGTGGATGGTTGCATACTACGGGAAGCATAGTTATCGCCAAATCCAGGCTGAGTCATTTGGCTGCTCGAGCGGATAGTGTTTTCCAGCTGACTACACAGTTGAATAACTTGTTGGTATTGTTGCATAGCTTTTTGGTGGTCCTGGATTGCGGTTTGGATCATTTGAGCTGCATTACGTTCACGTTGCATCAGGTTTTCAAGGCTGGATGCATTTTGTTGCTCTTGTTGCAGCAACTGCTGATACATGGCGGTTCCTTGCTGTGTTTGTTGTGCCAATTGCTGAATAATTTGTTCACATTGATGAAGTTGTTGTTGTGGAGCCATGTTGTTGAACATTGATCATCAATCTCCTTCGCCGGATAGTTTTGGGTTTCAGACCCTCCTATATTGTGGCGAAGGAAGACGATATATATGCGCTATTTTTGGTTATAGGCTGGCTAACAGAATAGCCGTAAATTCCTCTAGGAATACACGATCTTCGTGATCAAAACGACCTTTAAGTGGGCTGTCAATGTCCAGCACTCCTATCAGCTCCCCATTCTTGACAAGGGGAATAACGATTTCACTATTGGAAGCAGCGTCACAGGCAATATGTCCTGGAAACGCATGTACATCATCTATAACAAGCGTTCGTTGTTCTGCTGCTGCGGTACCGCATACGCCACGTCCCAACGGAATCCGTATACATGCAGGTAAGCCCTGGAAAGGACCAAGTACAAGCTCAGTGCCATCATAAAGATAGAAACCGCTCCAGTTAATATTTGGAAGGAAGTGACCGAGTAATGCTGAAGCATTTGCCAGATTAGCAATGGTATTGGATTCATCATGAATCAGTGCCCGGAGTTGTCCGAGAACGGATTCGAATTGTTCATGACGTGTGCCTTCGTAAGGTATAGTTTGAAACATGTAGAGTTCACGCTCCTAACATTAAATTTTCACATGAAGTGCTGTATAAATCGCCGAAAATAGGTAATTATGCAATTCGCTTTTACCATTGGTTAATTAATTTAAGATATAACGATTGTGTATATTCAGTCAAGTGGAAAACTATACGTTTTAGCGGGGCAAACAATATCGAAAGTAATTCAGCAAGGGTTGCCCTCATCTGTTTCCAGCTTATCCTCTATGGGTAAAAACAGTGTAACATGGTTGGCCTAGGCCAGGGAGGAGTTACAATTATGCATGCAGATGTTCAGAACTTGTTTATCCGTATACAGATGCTTTCTTATGCACATCAGAACGATCTCACGATAAGAGATATTCAACCTGTGTTGGAAGAGCGCGGTTACCGTGTAGGAGAACGTGAGGTCAAGCAGGAGCTTGAAAACCTGACGCAGGAAAACTTTCTGACACCGCATGATGATATGTTCAGCATTACCGGCGCAGGGATCGATGAATTACAGGAAGTTCAGTCGATGCTGGACGTACTGTACAAGGATGTTGTGAAGAAAACGACACGCACCACTACCCGTGTCTCTTCTTAAAGGGCTTAGATGCTCAATACTTTTGATTCGGAAGACAAGCTCTCAAACGGTTTAATCTCTTATAAAATAGAAGATGCCCTTCTAATTCCTAATCCTAGGAACAGAAGGGCATCTTCTATATATATAAGCTTCTCAGCTTTAAATAAGGTTGTGTTTGTTGAAGGTGTGTGCTTAAATGTAGCGTATATTTATTGTCATTTTAAATGCTGGAAGGATGATTGAACATGTGTGCATATGCATGTAAGGGGCATATACCACCGCAGGAAAGTTCGCGTCTTCGGCTGCGAAGGATGGAAAGCGGGGATGCGGCTACGATGTTCGCTTGCTGGTCTGACCCGGAGGTTCACCGTTATATGAACCTTTCTGGTATGTCAGGGCGTGAGGACGCAGAGGATATGATTGAGCTGTTGAATGAGCTGGCGAAGACAGAGGATGCGCTGCGCTGGGGAATAGAGCTGAAGGAGAACGGGAAGTTGATTGGAAGCTGTGGTTTTAATTATTGGCAGACAGAGGGAGCTTATAAAGCTGAGATTGGTTATGAGATAGCCAAGCCTTATTGGCGACAGGGTTACATGACCGAGGCGCTAAGCTTGGTGCTGTCATTCGGGTATAACACGATTCGGTTGAATCGGATCGAAGCGCTGGTGGACCCGCGCAATACAGGCTCGCAAGCTCTGCTGTCCTCGATGGGCTGGACACAGGAAGGACTGTTGCGGCAGGTACAGCATACATCTACAGGCTTTAAGGATATGCTGATGTATTCTTTACTGCATGAAGAATGGCTCAGACTGGAGGCACAACGAAATGCTGTTTCAGTATAACGGCGGTTCATCACCACTGCACAGACTAGGGCCGTTAAGTAAGCTAATATGGGTGGGATGCTTTAGCCTCCTGTCGATGGTTTGGGATTCGACGCTGCGGGAAGCAGTTCTCTTGGCTGTACTGATTGCTGTGGCTGGCTTGGGCGCACGTTTGACCTTAGCACGCCAGCTTCGGGCTATGTCATTCCTGATTGGGTTAGGCATCCCATATTTTATATTGTCTATCCTAGCGATTCGAGAAGGACATCCCGTGGCTTCATGGGGACCCATTGTCATTACAGCAGAGGGACTGGACATCGCAGGGGCGTTAACGTTGCGGATTTTTGTGTTGTTTTTGGCGTCTTATATCTATCTCTCGACGACCGATCCCCGAGATTTTGTGCAGGCATTGAATCTGCGCTTGCGTGTTCCTTATCGGTTTGCGTTCGGTATTTCAGTGGCACTGACGTTTCTCCCCTTATTGGAAGAAGAAGGGCGAACCATTATGGCAGCACGGCGTGTTCGTGGACAGGAACCACCACGAGGGTGGAGCCATCGGTTATCATGGTGGAGCGGGTATGCGGCTGCCGTGTTGGTGAATGCTGTAAGACGGGTTCAGCAGACGGCGCTGGCTATGGAGGGCAAAGGTTTCGGTGCTTATGCGGAACGGACTTATCTTCGTACACTGAAGAATGGGCGTTTAGGCAACTTATGTGCTGTGACTGCTGTAGTAGCTACGGCTGTTTTAGGGTGGAGCTTATAAAGTGAAGCCTCTTATTTTTAGTCTTATTGTCAACCTATGAAATATAATTAGGTTGACAATAAGACTGCAGATGAATACATTTATACAGTAGCAGCTTGTATAAGGATCAGAGCTGCAATCTTATAGATTAGATAGGGAGAGGAGTCAAGAATACATATGAAGGAATCTCGTATGTTTGCAAAGTTTACAACGCTGGATATCGTACTCATGGCGATGCTGGCCACGTTGAACGGCGTCATGACCGTGTATTTGTCGCTCATTAACAAAACATTAAACAGTCTGGGAGGGCCTATCGCAACTTCCACTATTGTCGGTCTGTACATGATATACGGTTTGTTGGCCTATTATATTATTCGTAAGCCGGGTACGGCGGTTATTGCTTATGCTTTTGGTGCGGTAGTGCAGTCTTTTATGGGCTCTGCCTATGGAATTGCTTCTATTATTGCGGCGGCTGTCTGCTATATGATTGCGGCTGAGTTGGTATTTGCCTTGTTGCGGTATCGGCGCTGGAACGCAGTTTCGCTGATGCTAGTGGGTGGGGCTATGGTTCCGCTGTGGTTTATTGTGGCAGCCAATATGTTTGGCTATATGCATTGGGGGTGGAAGGTGCTGACGATTGCACTGGTCGTTCGTATCCTGAGCGGCATTGTCCTGTGTGGTCTGCTGACGAAAGTGCTGGGCGATGCCTTAAATCGTACGGGACTGTTAAAACGGTTTGAACTGGGACGCGCTTCACGTGCATAGCCGTGGGTGGCTATGCATGTGGTTATATCTTCAACAATGGGGATCGAGGATATTTCAGTTATGAATGAACATAGCGATTATAATTCGAACAGTAAAATAGCCGTATCCTTGAAGAATTTTGGCTATCGGTATGATGATCAGGTGGAGCCAGCGTTACATGGCCTGACACTGGACATTGCGGTGGGCGAGCATGTAGCCATTGTCGGAGCCAGCGGAAGTGGAAAGTCTACGCTATGCCAGCTGCTTCATGGCGGGTTATCCCGTTCTGGCGAGGGCGAACGAACGGGTGAGTTGACCGTGTACGGGATGGACCCCGATACCGCTGATTTGGCTACTGTCGCCACCACTGTCGGCGTCGTGCTTCAGGACCCGGATGCCCAGCTGGTGCAGGGAATCGTCGAAGACGAGATTGCTTTTGGGCCGGAGAACCTGCGCGTGCCTCCGGCAGAAATAGCGCAGCGCATTGCCGCTGCGCTGGAGGCCGTCGGCCTAGCTCCCGAGCGCGACTCCTTCGTGCGGCGCCTCTCGGGAGGCCAGCGCCAACGCACCGCGATTGCTGCGGTACTGGCGTTGGAAGCGCCGCTGGTCGTGTTCGACGACGCAGCTGCGCAGTTAGACCCGCCGGCTGTCTGCGACTTCGTCCTGTTATGTCGGCGGCTCCATGCCGAAGGCCGGACGGTAGTTACCGCGTCCGGCCGCATAGACGATGGCGCACGCGCAGCGCAGCGCATCATCGTCCTGAAGGGCGGGACCGTGCAGCTGCAGGGTCCGCCCGAAACGCTGCTGCGCGAACATGGTGCGCAGCTGGCCGCCTTGGGGCTGCTCCCCTCTTCCGCAGAGAGGGGAGACGTGCCGTGTGAGCCGGGCGCGAAGCCCGGGTCAGCGGCGGACCGCGCTGGACAGCCGTTGCTGGAGGTGAAGGGATTGCCCTTCACCTACCCCGGCAGCCAGCGCCCGGCGCTCAAGGGCGTGAGTCTTGCCCTTGCGCCTGGCGAACGAGCCGTGCTGTTGGGCGAGAACGGCTCAGGTAAAACCACGCTCGGCAAGCTGCTCATGGGCCTACTCCCCGCACCGAAGGGGTGCATGTGGTGGGAGGGGCAGGATATGGCGAAGCTGCCCATTCACCAGCTGGCTACCGAAATCGGCTATGTGTTCCAGCAGCCAGAGCATCAGTTTGCAGCTGCAACGGTGTGGGAAGAGTGCTTGTACAGCGTTCGCGCCAAGCTTGGTTTACGGACCGGGGAGCCAGTTCCCGCCGCATATGTGGAACGGGCGCATCACTTGCTGGCTGCCGCTAGGCTGGAGCACAGACTGGATGCCTCCCCGTATCTGCTAAGTGGAGGCGAAAAAAGGCTCTTGAGCGTTGCAGCACAGTTTATCTTGCCCAAAAAGCTCTACATTCTGGATGAGCCTACCGCAGGAACGGATTACGAAGGGGCCAATATTCTGCTCCGTATGTGCACAGAGCAGTCTGCCGAAAGCTCGGCTTTCCTGATCATCACCCACGATATACAGGTAGCTGAAAGCTTTGCCAGCCATGTTCTTCGTATGGAAGAGGGGTATCTCTATAAAACGGAAAATAGCTGGAATGATCATACGATTACAGTTGACAAAAATTAAGGATATGTAGACAATAATATATATACATCGTACAAAACAGGCGGCCTATATAGGCCGCCTGTTTACGATTATGCAGTGAGGGTTATAATCCATTCAGGAAAGGCTTGCCGCACAGATACAACACAGTTTTTATAAGGAAAGGATTTGTGATTTGCTTGGGAAATGATAAACCTATGAAGCGCGGACTCGTGCTGACAGGTGTTCTATTGGCCACTTTTTTGGCCGCAATTGAAGGAACGGTTATCGGTCCAGCGGGACCGACGATTGTTAGTGAACTGGGCAGCGTGAATTTGCTCAGCTGGATTTTTACGGCATATTTACTGACGATGGCTGTGACCACACCTATTTTCGGAAAGCTTAGCGATTTGTTTGGACGAAAACCCATTTTTTTAATCGGTTGTTCGTTGTTTGTACTTGGCTCTTTACTTTGTATGATAGCTGGTACTATGGAGCAGCTTATTATCTACCGGGCCATTCAGGGGATTGGTGCGGGTGGTGTCATTCCCGTTACCTTTACCATCATCGGTGATATATACAAAATGGAGGAACGTGGCAAAGTCCAAGGCATGATCAGCTCAGTATGGGGAATTTCTTCCCTGATCGGGCCACTCTTGGGCGGTTATGTGGTCACCTATTTTGGTTGGGAGTGGATTTTCGGCTTTAACGTTCCCTTTGGATTGCTGGCTATGTTCTTCATCGCCCGTTACTTGCATGAACAGGTAAGCAAGCGTACCGCACGTATCGACGTACCCGGAGCGGTTACCTTTACCATCGGGATGACGGCTCTCTTGCTCGTATTGGCACTGGGCGGACAGTATATCGGTTGGGCTTCTCCTGAATTGCTGGCCTTGGCTGCCGTAGCCATTTTGTTCCTGATTCTGTTTTTGGTTATCGAAAAACGCGCTCAGGAACCGATGGTGCCACTAAAGTTATTTCGGATACGGGATATCGCTTTTTCCTGTGCCGCAGCCCTGTTAGTCAGCACCCTGCTGATCGGATTGACTAGCTATCTTCCACTATGGATTCAAGGTGTATACGGTGGGGATGCCGCTTCATCTGGTCTCGCATTGGCTCCAATGTCCATAGGCTGGCTATTTGGCTCTATGATCGGAGGACGCATTTTGCTGACGCTGGGCTCGCGTCGAACCTCATTGATTGGACTGACCCTGATTGTATTGGGAGCCTTCGTCATGACCTTGATGGGCCAAACGGCTCCGATCTGGCTGCTCTTCCTGTCTACATTGTTGTATGGACTGGGATTCGGTTTCTCGATAACTGTGTTTACGATTATTGCCCAGTCCTCGGTCGGGTTCCAGTTGCGTGGCGCGTCTACAGCTTTGAATACATTCCTGCGCACGTTGGGGCAAACGATCGGGGTTGCTGCCTTCGGTTCATGGCTGAATTATCGCATTGCTGCCCAGACAGCAGACGGACAGCTTACACAGCAAGGGGTTACGCAGGAGGATATTAACGGTCTGCTTGCACCTCATGCTTCACAGAGTCTAAGTGACAAGGTTGCCGGATTGCTTCGTTCTGTACTGGAAAACAGTCTGCATTCCCTGTTCGTGATCATGGTCGTTATTGCAGTGATTAGCTGGTTTGTCGTGCTCGGACTGCGGAACCGTCCGCCGGGTACGGAAGAAGAGGCAGATCAGCGCGTAAAGACACCACAAAGAGAACACGCATAAAAAATAATATAAATCTTTCATTATAAAAGAGATAGCCCGGACCTTTGAATAAAAGTCCGGGCTATCTCTTTATTCAAAGGTCTCTCCTCCTAATGATTCAACAAAAAAACACCTCGCATAGGACCAATAAATTTCCCAGCATACAAAAAGGAAATAAAAATCCCCTTGAGACTGCGATATATTCATATGATATAGGTAACAAAATAGTAAAAAAGTCTTAAGAAATTGTAACAAAAAATTTGTTTCTGGATGGAGCTGTAGGGTACTAAGGAACTATTTTTTTGAACCCGCTTACAAATTGGGCTTTGTATGATTTATTTTAGAATGATTTTGCATGTGAATGAAGCAACCAAGCTAGCAATATGAAACACGGAAAAAAATCAAGCAGCAAATTTTTCTGAATGTAATAAGAATGAAAAAAAAGGGATTTTCAGAAAATTACTAGGAAAATATGAGGATGAAATTCATAGAGTAACCTGTTTTCTTATCTCACATAATAGGGCTTTTCAGTCTATATCAATCGTTTGACATACCATATAAAATGGCCCTACCAACCAAAAAGTTGGTTTTCAAATCTAGAAGCATAATTAGATTAAGGGAGATGGAGTACTTGAAGTTTAACAAATGGTTCAGTAAAGCAGCCACTGCAACAGTAGCAACTACCTTGCTGTTAGGAGGCGGCGTTCAGGCTTTTGCCGAGGAAAATGATGCATCTGATCTCAAAACAGACAATGCATTTACACAAATTACGCGTAATGACATGCTGAATATTTTCAAACAGCAAGGCAAAGAGAAATATGAGGTTCCGTCCTTCGATGCGTCTACAATTAAGAATATTCCTTCTGCTATTGGTCGCGACAGCTCAGGCAAGCTGACTGATTTTGATGTCTGGGACTCTTGGCCGTTACAAAATGCCGATGGCACAGTAGCCAATTACAAAGGGTATAATATCGTTTTTGGATTGGCAGGCGATCCTAAAAGAGCAGAGGATACATTTATATATCTGTTCTATCAAAAAGCGGGTAATACCTCGCTGAGCGGCTGGAAAAATGCCGGAAGAGTATTTAAAGACAATGATAAATTACTTGCCAACGATCCGATTCTAAAAAATCAGTCAGAAGAATGGTCCGGTTCTGCTACGTTAACCTCTGATGGACAAGTACGTTTATTCTATACCAGCAGACAGCCCTTTGAGCCAAGTAACCAACTATACGGCAAACAAACCTTGAGCACGGCTCAAATTAATGTCTCTCAGCCTGATGACAAGACACTGAAAGTAGATGGAGTGGAGGATTTGAAATCGATCTATGACGGTGGAGATGGGAAAACCTATCAAAATGTACAGCAAAGCGTCGGAATAGATATGGACAACCATACGTTTAGAGACCCTCACTATGTCGAGGATCAAGGCCACAAATATATTATATTTGAAGCCAACACAGGAACAGAAACCGGCTACCAAGGCGAAGATTCGCTTCAAAACCCAGCTTATTATGGCGGCAATAAGAAATTCTTCACGGAAGAGCAACAAAATTTGTTGCAAAGTCCCAAGAAAAAGGGAGCTGAGCTGGCTAACGGCGCACTGGGCATCGTTGAATTGAATGATGATTATACGTTGAAAAATGTAATGCCTCCTTTGATTGCTTCCAATTTGGTAACAGATGAAATTGAACGGGCAAATGTGTTCAAAATGAACGGTTTGTGGTATTTATTTACGAGTACGAGAGGTTCCAAGGTGACTGTAGATGCGATCGGTGACGATGATATTTACATGCTGGGTTATGTTTCTACTTCCTTGACAGGGCCTTATAAACCCTTGAATGGAACCGGTCTCGTTCTTCATCAGGATCTGGATCGTGATGATATTACCTGGACGTATGCCCATTTTGCTATCCCGCAAGGCAAAGGCAATAACGTAGTCGTTTCGAGTTATATGACCAATCGCGGGCTTTTCCCGGATCACAAATCTACTTTCGCACCAAGCTTCCTGCTGAATATTAAAGGCTCGAAAACCTCTGTTGTGAAAAACGGTATTTTGGAGCAAGGGCAAATCACGATTGATCCAACGAATGACAAAAAAGAATCTCCAAATGAGTATGGAAAGAAATAAGTAGGTATATGTAATGCAGTATGTCCGAAGGCGGTAGATTGGTAGCAACCCGATCTGTCGTCCATCGGGCGGTACATAACGATGCAATGAGAGGTAAGGAGGATCGTCATAATGAAAAAAAAAACTCCCAAGAGCATTTGGATACGATCCGTTGTAATCATCACAGGCTTAACTATATTCATAGCTATGGGTTGGAGTATGTACCAACAGGATACAGCCGAACCCCCAAAATCTGCTGCAACTCCAAAAAGTCAAGCTAAACAAAGTAAGCATACAACACCGACCTATCGGTCAGCCTATCATTTTACCGTTCCGGATAAGTGGAAGAATGACCCCCAACGGCCCATTTATTTCGATGGAAAATATCATTATTACTATTTATACAATCGTGACTATCCCAAAAAGAACGGTACAGAATGGCGACATGCCACATCAACCGACCTGGTTCATTGGAAAGATGAAGGGGTGGCGATTCCCAAATATACGAACCGGAATGGAGATCCTTGGTCCGGTTCGGTCGTGATCGATGATAAGAATACCGCAGGTTTTGGAAAAGGGACGCTGGTAGCCATTGTGACACAGCCCTCCGCAGATGGCGGAAAGCAGGAACAATTTTTGTGGTACAGTAAGGATAACGGCAAGACGTTTACTTCTTACCGCAACAAGCCTGTGATGTCCAATCCCGGTACAAAGGACTTCAGAGATCCCAAAATCATCCGGGATACTGGGCGTAATCAATGGATGATGGTCATGGCAGAGGGAACGAAGATTGGCTTTTATAAGTCTAAAAATTTAAAGGATTGGCAGTTTACGAGTGGCTTTCAAACGGAAAATATCGGGCTTGTGGAATGTCCTGACCTTTACCAGATGCGTGCAGATGATGGAACCTATCAATGGGTTTTGGGCGCGAGCGCCAATAGCAAACCAACAGGCGGACCCAACACGTATGCCTACTGGACGGGAGATTTTAATGGAGAAGCATTTCTCCCTGATCACAGTGAACCTGAGTGGCTGGATTATGGGTTTGACTGGTATGGTGCAGTTACGTTCGAGGAAGGAAAAGACAAAGATAAATACAGTCACCGTTATGCTCTGGCCTGGATGAATAATTGGGATTATGCCAATAACACGCCTACCCTAAAGGAAGGCTTTAATGGAATGGATTCGATTGTTCGTCAAATTCGGTTGAAGCATACAGCAGATGCTGGGTATCGCTTGGTTTCACAGCCAGTAAAAACTTTGGAACGATTCCAAACTTCTACGAAATCATTTGGACAGATCAAAGTAGACGGTGTTTACTCGCTTCCGGTAGCAGGCGATACCTATCAGTTAGAGGCGGATGTATCTTGGTCAACGATCAAAAATGCGGGACTGAGGCTTCGAGAGTCAGCAGATGGCAAGCGCCATGTGGATGTCGGTGTTTCGGTGGATGGGCAATACTCCTACGTAAATAGAGCCAATACCGGACATCCGGATCAGAGTGGGAAATATGTAGAGAGCAAGGCGCCTTTTGATGCTAATAAGAAAAAGGTCCACCTAAACATTCTCGTCGATAAAACCAGCATTGAAGTGTTTGTAGATGATGGAGAAGTAGCTTATTCCTCCTTAATATTTCCACGATTAGAGGATCAGAAAATTACTCTTTTTTCCGATGGCGGTCCGGCTATGTTTAACAATGTAGTGGTCAAACATTTTAGTCGATAGCAGATACTTATGCTGCTCGTAAGCTTGGGCATATTTCGCTCTATTCAGGTATATAAAAAGTCCACCCATGAATATAAGGGTGGACTTTTCTAGTATAAATCTAATCTACGTTTAGCACAGCTAAAGATTGTTCATTTCTTCACAAATGTTTGTTTGCTAAAATTACTATACATTCTATTTGTGATAAGGTGACAGGTTATCAGCGCTACGACCCAATTTTTTAAGCAAGCCGATGAGTTGATCTCTTTCTGTTTCACTGATTCCGCTAAAGGCACGTTCAATCTGACGTGTATAATCAGGATAAATTTCGTCCATGACACGTTGTCCCTCGTCCGTCAATTCTGCATATATAATCCGACGATCTTGGTCGCACGGGTGACGGTGCAAATAACCGCGACTTTCCAGCTTGTCAATAACATAAGTGACATTTCCGCTTTGCAGAAGCAGCTTTGCTCCAATTTGTTGGATTGGCTGCGCGCCCTTGTGATATAAAACTTCCATCACGGCAAAGGCCGTTGGGTTGAAGCCCACCGTTTTGATGCCAGCAACCGCATGTTCGTTTACACTTTTGAATGACTTGGCAAACACGCTATACAAATGCATGGATTGCTGTGTCACCAATGTTCGGTAATCTATCATCTTCATTCCGCCTTTATGTATGGATTTGGGCATCCTTTGACCGCTCGGCTCGGATGACCGGGCAACCATACCCTTGTTACTAGCATAAAGGGATTTACATAGCGAAAACATGCGATTTGTCACAGTAGCTGCTTTTTTAACTATTTAATTTCAAAGCATTAAAGTAAATTTTTGAAAAATAAAGGATTTGAATGTAAAAATACTGTTCTGGTTGGTTATATTAAAAAAGAACATACCTAACCTAATGAACAAATTAACAAAATAAGCTAATTTAGAGGAGATGAAACACATGGATACGGGTTCTTTCCGTTTTCAATTTCGTGATCCGCAGCAAGCTGTTCAAGCCTGTGAAACATTAAAGGAAATTGGATACTCTGCCAGCACGAACGGTGACACAGGTCTCAATGTACATATTGAGAACCAAGATGTACTGTCTGCATTGGAAATTTGCCAAGCCTATGAAGGAAGCATGATTGAGGTAGGGACTCTTTTCTCTAAACCGGATGAATATCCCGGTTTGCAAGGAAATATAGGTGTACATAATCCAGGTTATAGCCCGGAAGACTGGATTATCCCAGCACATACGATCAACGAAGACTGGAGCGAAGCTTATAAAAATGGCTCCTCTCAAATGTACACTAATACGACGGAGGAGCACAACGTCAGCTCTGATCCTCAACCCGAGGACGATGTGGATGGATTTTCTGGAAGCATCCATACCTAATTTTATCCTAAAAATCATGATTAGAAATTTGAGTCTTCACTGTCCAGCACATTTTAAGGAAAAGTTCCTATAAGACCATGGATTATTGTGGCTTTGAAGGAGCTTTTTTTGTGTGAAAAAAACTCAGTTAGAACTTTTGCCAGAACTGAAACTCTGTAGGATTTGCATAAATAGCAGCGACAGCAGGGAATAACAATTTCAGAAAGGAGGTTTTGACCATGCAAAAATTAGGAGTTCACGAAAAATTGGAATTACATGAGCTGCTTACGTTTAAAACAACTTGTCTCACAAAAGCCCAAACCATGATTCCTTTAGTGTCAGACACAAACTTAAAAAACATTTTGCAGCAGGATGTCAACGGTGGTACACAAGATATTCAACAGCTTAGAAATCTACTTGTGTAATTTTAAAGGAGGATTAATGTGAACTCTTTTGTTGAGAATATGACTGGAACGAGTCCCATGAACGATCAGGTGATTGCTTCTGATTTATTAATTTCAGCTAAAAGCGGAATTAAGAACTATGCTCTTGCGCTGACAGAGTCAACCAGTTCGGAAGTTCGCAATGTTCTTTGTGACCAATTGAGCAAAGCGGTTAATCTTCATGAACAAATCTTTAATTATATGAAGAACAACGGTTACTATAACGCTTATGATCCGGAGCAGCAATTACAAATGGATATTCAAAATGCCGATAAGGCCCTTTCTTTATCTAAAGTTTGATCGTTTGAGTTTCACTTAACCCCTCGGACAATTTTATACATTTACAAAGCACCAGTAAACCTTAACGGGGTTCTGGTGCTTCTTTATTCATAAATAAAGCCAAGTCATGCTTCACATGAAATATGGTGAAATAGGCAATCTTAAAATAGAGAACTCGGTCTCAAATTCAGGAACAGGGTGATTCTCTTTTATGGGTAAGTCTTCGGATCGTATGCAAAAAGAAAAAAAACTAAAATGGTGGCAACTAAGCTTGTTAGGAGTTGCAGGTACCATCGGTACAGGATATTTCCTCGGGTCCGGCTTAGCGATTTCCATCGGTGGCCCAGCCGTACTCATTGCATACTTTTTGGCAGCGGTGGGAACGTATGTGGTGTTTGACGCTCTTTCGCGCATGACGGCAGATCATCCAGAACAGGGCTCTTTCCGTTCCTATGCCCAAAAAGCATTTGGTAATTGGGCAGGCTTCGGTAGTGGCTGGGTGTATTGGTTCTCAGAATTGCTTATCAATGGGAGCCAACTAACGGCGCTATCTATATTTTCACGCTTCTGGTTTCCTCAGGTACCGATGTGGATTTTTGCGGCAGGCTTCGGGATTTTAGGGCTTGTGATTGTTTTTTTTGGTAACAAGGGTTTTGATCGAGTTGAAAATGTATTGGCTATTATTAAAATGGCAGCTATTGTTATGTTTCTGGTCTTGGCCGTTGCTCTTTTGGCAGGCTGGATCGGAGGAGGAAAATATAATCCAAAGTTCCCCATCAGTTACAAAGACTTTTTTCCTACCGGCGGTATGGGATTATGGTCATCTTTTATTTTTGCCTTTTATGCATACGGAGGTATTGAAGTGCTCGGAATAATGTCTAATCGGCTTCAAAAACCGGAGGATGCACCTAAAGCAGGAAAAGTAATGTTGATGACGCTCGTTGTAGTATATGTGCTTTCGATTGGTCTGGCTGTGTCTATGGTACCCTTAAGTGCCTTTAACCCGAAAGAAAGTCCATTTGTGCTTGCGCTGAGCAGCGATCATCTGGTTTTTGTACCTCATTTATTTAATGGAGTGCTTATTATTGCAGGGTTCTCAACAATGACAGCCTCCCTATATGCAGAGACATCTATGATGATTACACTTGCACAGGAGGGAGATGCGCCCACATTGTTTTCACGGAAGTGGAAGGGCAAATATCCTCTGTATGCACTTAGTTTGATCTCCGTTGGATTAATCTCAGCCATCGTAATGTCGTTGCTGCTGCCGGGAAAAGTGTATGAATATATTACAACGGCTGCAGGGTTAATGCTGTTGTATAACTGGTGCTTTATTTTGCTGTCTTCAGGTAAGTTACTGGAATCGAGCACATCTAGCAACATTAAACGCTGGGTTGGATTATTGTTGATAGCTATGGCTGTGGTCGGATCCTTTTTTCATAAGCTTAGCCGTCCTGGGGTTTACATCAGCTTACTTCTGGTCTTGTTCATTGCAATATGTGACCTCATTGTACAATGGGTTCGCCGAAAGCACGCCAAGGAATCTCGTTAACTTTGTCAGGGAGTTAATCGTCAGTGTAAAAAAAGTAATTGAAATGCCTGTACACCAAAATAAAAACCAAAACCGATAAGAGATAATCCAGACATCCAAGAGATGGTTTTGAGTAATCCGGTTTTTAGAAACCTCCGGAAAACACTTGAAGCGGCTGCCATGGTTACGTCCCAGAGTAACACACCTAATACAATCGCTCCGCTAAAGATCATTAGCTGTTGTACTGGATATGTATTAGCGACGTTGGCCAGTATGGACCCGTAAATGCCAAGCCAGAAAAGGATGGAGAAAGGATTAAATAATGACATCAGGAAGCCTGCCAAAAATGAATTGGTTAAGGTATTGCCATTTCCCCTTAATTCAGATTCTGAAATCACACCTGCATTTTTGATGCTTTCAACACCTGTATACACAAGTACGAAAAAACCAAATAACCATAAAAAAGCTTTAACAAACGGGGCATTGAGAAGGTGGATCATTCCCAAATAGACAAGCAGCATATAGATTATATCTGCGGTTATTGCCCCAAGCCCGATAAACCAAGCATGCCAAAATCCATTCTTAATACCTCGATCCAACTGTGCAGCATTAATCGGCCCAATGGGGGCCGAAAGTGACAGACCGAGAAAAATATAACTGATAAATGTATTAATGGTGTTTTCCTCCTTGATTTTTTATGGGCTGTTATGTACTTGTCTACTTTAGTTTATTCGGACAAACCCATGGGTAAGACCAATTTTTTGCGTATTTTGTAGGTGTAATCTCGTTATGACCAAACACTCAATAAATCAAATCCCAATAGGAGCTCTAATTCTTCGACAAAAGGATTAGAGCTTTTTGAATGCAGAGTATTAAAAGTTCATTGAATAAATGGGCTTGACACTTTTGGTGAAAGCGCTTATATTTATCCCATAAACAATACGTTATATAACGTTATATAAAAAGGAGAGGTAAAAATGATGAATGTACAACAGACGGTTCAGACGATTTATGAACAATCAAGTGGAGAGATTTCTGAGGTTTATTTAGTAGCTTGCGGGGGCTCATTAGTCGATATGTATCCCTCAAAATATTTCTTGGATAGTGAAGCAAAGAAGCTGGTAGCAGGCATGTATACAGCAAATGAATTTGTGCACGCGCTGCCAAAACGATTAGGTAAAAACTCAGTTGTCATCGTGTGTTCCCATGGAGGAAACACGCCGGAATCGGTTGCGGCTGCTAAATCAGCCAAAGAGAAAGGCGCTTACACCATCGGCTTAACCCACAATAGTGAAGCGACACTGCTCAAATATTCTGATTATTCATTCCTCTACGAGTGGGGAGATGAGAGCGATGTCAAAAATAACCCGATGGCTATTATTTTGGAGCTTACTGTTGAGCTGCTTCAAGTCGCTGAAGGCTATGTGCATTATCAAGCTTTCCAGAACGGCTTGGGAGCAATCAATGGAATTATTAACAGGGCCAAAATACAAGTCGAACCGCGTGCCAGTGTATTCGCTGACAAATACCGCAATGAAGATCTCTTCTATATCCTGACCAGCGGAGCTTCTTATGGACATGCCTACGGATTTGCTATCTGTTCTCTAATGGAAATGCAATGGCTTCATGCGGCTTCAATCCATTCCGGTGAATTTTTCCACGGTCCGTTTGAAGTAACGGATAAAGAAACTCCATTTATTCTGATGATCAACGAAGGACGCACACGGGCATTGGATGAGCGGGCACAGACTTTCCTGAATCAATATGCCGAGAAAGTAGAAGTAATCGATGCGAAGGAGCTTGGAATTGGAACCATTGCTGACGAGGTTGTCGAGTTCTTTAACCCGGTTTTATTTTATAGCATTGTATGTGTTTATCGTGAAGCACTCGCAAATGTACGCAATCACCCACTGGAAACTCGCCGTTATATGGGCAAAGTAGCTTACTAAGCGCACTTACCAACAGGAGGAAACCATCATGAAAGTTCTAGGCATTGGCGATAATGTGGTAGATAAATATGTTCATCTGCGCATGATGTATCCTGGCGGCAATGCGCTTAATTTCAGTGTGTTTGCCAAAAAAGCGGGAGTAGATGCAGCCTTTATTGGAGTATTCGGGGATGATAACGAAGCACAGCATGTAGAACACATTCTCCGTGAGCTGGAAATCGACATTTCACGGTGCAGATATCACAGCGGTGAGAACGGCTGCGCACGTGTAACCCTGGAAGACGGGGACAGAGTATTTCTGGGCAGCAATGAGGGAGGAGTTACACGTCTCCACCCGCTGAAGCTGAGTGAAGATGACAAGGCCTATGTTGGCGGGTTCGACCTTATTCACACGGGCTTGTACAGTCATACAGGGCACTTGCTGCCTGAATTGGAGACGCTGGGAATCCCTCTTTCTTTTGACTTTTCAGATGATTTCGTAGATGAACAGGTCGAGAGATATATTGCGTACGCCGATTTTGCATTCTTCTCTTGCAGCCATATGACGGATGAAGAGACACAGAACTATATCCGCTCCAATCGAAAAAAAGAGGGGCAAATTCTGGTAGCCACACGCGGCGGAGATAGATCTATTGCCTATGATGGTACCAAGTTCTATTTTCAAACGCCTGATTCCGTGGACGCTGTGGATACGATGGGGGCAGGAGACTCCTATATCACCGCCTTTTTACTGAGTTTTTTGAAAAAGGATAATATTCAGGACGCTATGGCAGAAGGATCGAGGGTTGCCGCCCAGAGCTGTCTGGTAGAAGGTTCATTCGGATACGGCGTCCGTTACTAATAAACTTTTTTCAAACATCTTCACTTGTAAGAATATGTAACATTTGATACTCTAAGTGGGAGTAATATAACGTTATATGACAAGTGAGGGTACATTATGTTGAATTCAGATCAAGCAGAGCCATTATATATTCAATTACAAAAAGCGGTCAAAACTGCTATTCATAATGGAACATATACGCAGGGAAGTCGTATACCGACCGAAACTGAGCTAAGCGAGACCTACAATGTAAGTCGAATTACCGTAAGAAAAGCGATTGCCGAATTGGTTCATGAAGGTTATCTGACCAAACGTCAAGGAAAAGGAACCTTTGTCAATGTACCCAAAATTGGGCGGAAGATTGAACATGTGATCAGCTTTACGGCTGCCTGCAAATCCAACGGCCTCTCTTCACACAGTGTGGTCACAGAACGTGAAATCATAGAAGCAGATGAGGAAATTGCACATCAGTTGCAGTTGCCACAAGGAGAAAAAGTGTTATTTATTCAGCGCCAAAGATACGCCGGTGATCGACCGCTCATGCTGGAGAATAATTTTTATCCTTATGACCGATTTTCATTTCTAATGGAAGAGCAGTTAGAGGGCTCTGTATACGAACTATTGCGTCATAAATACAGCATCGATCCTAACCAACCGGGAGAGACGATATTACAAATCGCTTTGGCGGATGAATACCAGGCAAAGCTGCTAGAGACAGCCATCGGACAGGCGTTGTTCTACATGCATACGATTATTTATGATCAGCATGGAAGCCCCGTTCATGTAGGTAAGCAGTACATCATTGGGGACCGTTATCAATTCTCAATATAAATCCGTTGCCTGTTACGTAATGTTATTCAGGTACGGCGCAGCTTCTGCTTCCACTCCATGAGAGAAGCAGAAGCAATATTATAACGTTATATTACGTTATGTTATGAAGCGGATAAATAATGAGGAGGTGAAACTGTGCAAGGGAAGAAGGACACATTAGCGGACAAGGTTCTACTGTCAAATGCTATTTTTAATGGCTTAGAAAATGAAGCTTCGCCTGGGTTTATTGCACTGCGGGGAGAATGTATTGCAGCAGTGGGGCGTCCCGAGGAAGCACAAGCTTGGATAGGAACTGAAACGGTTGTCTGTGATTTGGGTGATGCTTTTATCATGCCAGGAGTTCATGACAATCATGTATTTTTTACCGGATATATGTCGATGCATCGGGGCGTGGATTTGACTCATGCAGCCTCGATTGGAGAAGCAGTGGAATCCATGCTGCAAGCGGCAAACAATCTTCCGCCAGGGAAAGATGTAACCGCTTACGGTTGGAGCGAGGAAAGATGGGGCAAGCTGCCGGAACAAAGCTTGTTGGACGAGATGTTCCCTGATCGGGCGGTAATTGCCATTAACCTAAATAAAAGCTACTGCTGGATGAACCGACTGGCTCAGGAGAAATATCAATTTTTGCCGGATCAATGCAGTGCTGAGGCACGCGCTTTGCTACTCCAAGCCATGATGCAGGATCGCAGCCTTGTCAAACAAGAGTTTGTGGAGTTTTGCCGCCTGCTGGCTGCACGAGGAGTTACTTCCATAAAGGATATTGGCTTTGACCGACATAGCGAGCTACTGCCGATTCTAGAAGAATTGAAAGAAGCAGGAGAACTGCCACTCCGATTTCATTTTTCGCTTGAACCCGTTGTTGAACCGTTGGATGTTGGCACCGGTATCAAGTATAAAGCACTTTATAATGGAGACCTTATTCGTTTCCAAGGATACAAGCTGATGCTTGACGGCGTTGTAGCCGATCATACAGGGGATATGTTGGAGCCTTACGCAGATATGCCTGAAGTCACGAATTTAAGAACGGTTGATTATGAAAAAATTGAAGCCTCAGTTCTGGAAGCAGACAGCCAAGGTATCAAATGCTGCCTAACTGCAGAAGGGGATGCTGCAATTCGCCAGGCAGTATCGATGATTGAAAAATGCCGCGAACAACAAGGTAATCACCTTATTAGACATTCGATCAGTGATCTAGAGTATCCTCATTCAGATGATCTGATTAGAATGGGCGAGAACGAAATTTTTGCCGAAGTCTACGCCCAAATCCTGCTACTGAATCCTTCTTACGAGGATGCTTATATGTCTGCTGTGGTAGGTAAAGACAATGAAAACCGCTTTTATAATTATAAATCCATGCTGGAGGCTAACGTGCCAATAACCATTGGGACTGATCTGCCTTTATTTATCACTAGTGTCCCTGATTCACTGTATGCAGCCTCTCACCGATTATTCCCGGATGGCTCGCCTGCAGGAGGCTGGTATCCTGACCAAGGGATGCCGCCATCCGAAGTTTTAAGGGCATGGACCATTAATGGAGCCAAACATTGTTATATGGAAGAGGTTACAGGTACGCTGGAGGCTGGAAAATATGCTGACATCGCCGTTTTTGATCGCGACCTCCTTAACGCATCCGCTGGGGACATCAGGGATGCCCAAGTGATATTGACCATTATGGGAGGGAAGGTTACGTATAACCATTCTTGGAATGAGGGATAAACATGAACATCAAGAATAAGAAATGGAAATTATCCTTGCCCCATAGTTATACTTTAATATTTTTGATTATTATTACGGTCGCTACGTTGACATGGATTGTACCCAGCGGACAGTTTGAGCGTCATGAAGTGACAGTGAACGGTGTGATCAAAACGGCAATCGTTTCGGGAACCTATCACACTGTACCCAAAACGGGTGAGAATGGTGATTTAAGACAGGGAATCCCCCAAATCCTTAGCGCCCCGATTGAAGGGATTATCAATGCTGCCGATGTGGTCTCTTTTGTCCTTATTGTAGGCGGCTCCTTCGGGATTATTCTGCAGACGGGAGCCATCGATCGTGCTCTGACGGCTCTTGCCAGGCGACTGAAGAATAAGGGGATTTTGCTTATTCCAATTGCCATGGTTATATTCAGTCTTGGAGGCTCTACCTTTGGGATGAGCGAAGAAATTATTCCGCTTTATGCAATTTTTATTCCGTTAATGTTTGCCCTAGGCTTCGATTCTATGACTGCTATTCTCATTCTATTTCTGGGAACGCAAATTGGCTATGTTGGTTCGACTGTGAATCCATTTTCAGTATTGATTGCCCAGGGGATCGCAGGAGTGGAGGGGAATCCACAGCTCTGGCTGAGATTTATTGAATGGCTTGTATTTACTATGATTTCTATTGCCTTTACGATGTGGTATGCGCACCGGGTTAAGAGAAATCCGGAGAAATCCATTGTTTTTCAGAGTGATATTATAAATCGTGAGCAATTTATAAAAGAAAATACAGGTGAGGACGTCGTCTTCACGTTTCGGGACAAATTAATTATAGGTGGATTTATTGTAACGCTTGGAGCCATTGTCTGGGGAATTTTGGCCAAAGGCTGGTATATGACTGAAATCGGCGCCCTTTTCTTCGCACTCGGTCTTTTTGTCGGGGTAGTTACCAAAATGAGCCAGAAGGAGATAGCTGAGAATTTTGTAAAAGGGTGTGGAGAATTCATCTACGCTGCAGTGATTATAGGTCTCGCTCGCGGAATTCTGATCATCGCCGAGCAGGGTATGATCATCGATACCGTATTGAATGCACTCGCAGGCATCCTGGAAGGATTGCCAAATTACTTGTTCACAACCATTATGTTGGTTGCACATAATATTATTACTTTCCTGGTCCCATCTTCTTCGGGGGAAGCAGCACTAACTATGCCTGTACTTGCACCGCTTGGCGATCTTGTAGGCATCAATCGTGAAGCCGTAGTCACAGCTTACCAGTTTGGTAACGGGTTAACCAATCTCATTTCACCGACAGGTGGAGTTCTGCTAGCAGGATTGGCCATTGCCCGGATCAGCTTTGGACAGTGGCTGAAGGTAATCTTCAAGCTATTCCCCATCCTGTGGTTAGTTGCTGCTATTTTCGCTGCTATTTCGGCTGCGGTGGGTATTTAGTAAATCAAGTGAGAACCCCTGTCTTTAGAGACAAGGGTTTCTTTTTGTGTATAAGTTTACGTGGAAAATGAATAATATGGATAGCCTTTTTCTAAGGAGGAAATAAACTTGATGCTTGGTGATAATAGATTACTCATTGCTGCTTTAGGCGGTGTGAATGAAATCGGGAAAAACATGTATTTCATCCAATACGATCAGGATATCGTCGTAATCGATTGTGGTTCGAAGTTTCCTGATGAGAACTTGCCTGGTATTGACCTTATTGTGCCCGATGTCACCTATCTGCTGGAAAATCAGGATAAAGTCAGAGCGCTCATTGTGACTCATGGGCATGAGGATCACATCGGAGGTATTCCCTATCTGCTCAAGCAGATTAACATGCCTGTTTATGGGACAAAGCTCACCATCGAATTAATTAAGATTAAGTTAAGGGAACATAACCTTTTGCGTGATGCCGAGCTTCATCTTATAGATGCGGATTCAACCGTTCAAGCGGGAACGATTCAGGCATCCTTTTTCACCACGGTCCACAGTATCCCAGATTGCTTGGGTGTCTTTTTTCAGACACCGGAAGGAAATGTGGTTCATACCGGCGATTTCAAATTCGATATGTCTCCCGTAAGCGGACCTTTTCCCGATCTTCATCGAATGGCTGAAATAGGAAAGAAGGGGGTGAAAGTGCTGCTCTCCGAAAGTACAAATGCGGAAAGGCCAGGATTTACCCCTTCAGAACGTTTGGTTGGCGGGCATATTCTAGATGCATTTGCCAGAGCCAAACAGCAGGTATTTATCTCCACGTTCGCTTCTAATGTTAACCGTGTCCAGCAAGTCATTGACGCGGCTGTGGAAACAGGCAGGAAACTGGTTTTACTCGGACGCAGTATGATAAATGTGGTGTCAGTGGCCAAGGAGCTGGGCTTCTTGCATATGCCTGAGGATTTACTGATTGAGGCGGGAGAAACAGAGCGGTTTCCCGCAGAAGAAATTGCAGTTTTATGTACCGGAAGCCAGGGAGAGCCGATGGCCGCATTGTCACGTTTAGCCAATTCTCTGCATCCCAAAATCGAAATTTTGCCTGGTGATACGGTCATCATTGCTGCGGGAGCCATACCGGGGAATGAGCGAAACCTTTCCCAGGTCATTGACAACCTGTATGTGCTGGGTGCCCAGGTTATTTATGGATCAGGCAGCTCTACAGGAATGCACGTATCCGGTCATGGTAGCCAGGAAGAACTGAAATTAATGATGACTTTGATGAAACCACAGTATTTGATTCCTATACATGGTGAATTCAGAATGCTGTATCAGCATCGTCAGCTAGCGGAGTCTGTGGGGATTCCGATGGAGAATGTATTTATCGTCCATAACGGTGACACGATTCAAATTGAAGAGGGAAGGGCATCCCTGGGGCCTAAAGTACCAGCCGGCAATAGCTTGGTAGACGGGTTGGTAACCGGTGACGTAGGTAATATTGTCCTGCGTGACCGTAAAAAACTTTCTTCAGACGGAATGCTGATTATTGTGATGACGTTGAGTAAAAATGAGAAGCAAATGCTCGCAGCGCCAGAGGTCATTTCAAGAGGCTTTGTATATGTTAAGGATTCCGAAGAGCTCATGAGTCAGATCCACGACACGATTATGTCCACAGTGAACGAGCTAACAGAAATCGAAATGAGTCAGTGGGGACTGATTAAGCAGATGTTAAAAGATGATGTTGGTCGGTTCATTTACAATCAGACGAAGAGAAGACCCATGATTTTACCTATCATTATTGAGGTTTAAGATAGCGGCAAATGTCAAAACAAGATAGAGCTTGTTCAATACACGATTACTCAAAAAAAGACTTAACTCAGCAATTCAACTGATTTAAGTCTTTTTCATTTCCTTTTCCTATCTCCCCCAAAAAATGAGGATGCAGTGGTGGTATGCAGCGCAGCGGAGGATTTGAATCTGAAGAAGCGACAGCGTTCGCCTTTGCCACGGAATTCTTACCCTTAAATGTTTTATATAATCAAGAGAATCCCGTGGCAACAGCGATCGTAAGATCAAGTTCTACGCGCAGCGTCTTAATCGCTTACGGCCGCTTGTGTCCCTGCTGTATGCCCTGTCGTAAACGCCGCTGTAATATTATAACCACCTGTGTAACCGTGAATATCGAGAATCTCACCGCAGAAGAACAATCCAGGCATCAGCTTGGACTCCATCGTTTTCGGATTAATTTCCTTCAAATTCACACCGCCCCCGGTAACAAATGCTTCCTTCAGAGAGAGCGTACCGTTCACACGGATTGGAAACGCCTTAATGCGATGAGCAAGTTCTTGCCATTGCTGCTTGGGAATATGATCATAGGTCAAGTCCTCACGCAGTTCGGCTTGCTGGAGCAACAATGGAATCAAGCGTTCCGGTAAATAAGGCTTAAGCACGTTTTTGATCGCTTTTTTAGCATCGACCGATGCCAACTCCAGCGTCTCACGGTAGACTTCATCGGCATGTTTATGAGGCTGCAAATCGAGAGTCAATAACACCGTGTTTACCTTATCTTTTTTCATTCCCTTGACGACAAATTGACTGCACCGCAAAGCAGTTGGGCCAGATAGACCGAAATGTGTAAAAATCATATCTCCTTCATGGACGACAACTTTCTTTTGCTTCGCATTCCATACGGTCAGACTGATGTCGCGTAAGGATAGTCCCTGAAGCTCTTTCGTCTGGATGAACGTTTCGCCTGAGGTCAATGGCACCTCTGTTGGATACAGCTCCGTAATGGTATGCCCCGCTTGTTCTGCCCATGCATAGCCGTCACCTTCCGAGCCGGTATGCGGGACGGACTTGCCACCGACGGCTACAATGACATTACGGCTATGTAGGATTTCACCGGAACGCAGCCGTACCCCAGCTGTATGACCTTCTTTGTAAATAACCTCTTGAACAGGACGACTTGTCCGAATTTCGACTCCTTGAGAGCGTACCTTGTTAATCAAAGCATCGACTACTGTTTTGGCTTTGTCCGTCACTGGAAACATACGCCCATTGTCTTCTTCCTTTAAGGCTATACCCAGCTGTTCAAAAAAGGCGATGATATCCCGATTGCCAAAAGTCGCCAGTGCACTGTGCAGAAAACGGCCATTGCCGGGGATGTGCCGAATGAGTTCGTCCAGCTCTTTGGCATTCGTGACATTGCAACGGCCTCCACCAGAGATCCCCAGCTTTCGCCCGAGTTTATTTCCTTTTTCAAGTAAAAGCACCTTGGCGCCCTCACTGCTGGCAGCGGCAGCAGCCATTAATCCGGCTGAGCCGCCTCCGATCACAATAACGTCGTAAGTCATAAACCTCTTCCTTTTCGTCGACAAATTTTCAAAAAATTCAGAACGGCGTAACCAATTTTTCATCATATCGCAATACCGTCATTTTAGATAACCTAAGGGCACGGTAAACGTGTATATTTTTCAATTTACAGGATTTTAAAACGCGTAAAAACGATCTTCTTATATACATCTGGTATTTAGCAGATTTTGTCGTTCTATACCGGAATTTTAACACATATATTGTAATATATTGTAGCCTGTGCTTTAATTCAACTAACGGCGTCAAGGAAAGATGATGAGGGGGAGAAGTCCTTGTTAATTGCGTTGAAGGAAAGTGTGCTCCAAGTTCTCCTTGCCGTTATATCGGCGGGTTTTTTCTCTATATTAACGGATTATGGGGATAAGAAAAAGGTTTGGGGCGGCAATCTGCTTCCTGGACCCACTCAAGGAATACTGTATTTGTGTTGCTTACCAGCCATATTGCTATGTACACTCTTTCAATATCAGTCTCCGTATGGTCTACCTTCTAATCTCGGTATTATTCCCCTTGCTGTTGGCATCATGTACGGTAGACGTCGCACTGCCTTTGTGCTCGCTGCTTCCGCACTGATGGGTGTCCTGATTATAGCCCAGTCGACAGAAATGTCCCCAATGTATGTGGGCACTGGTTTTATCCTTTTTCCTTTTATGCTCCTGCATGTCAAGTTTTTTCAAAGAGGAACATTGCTGGACAAAAAGCTCCTGATCTCTGCATATGTTGTGGCTGATATGCTGTTTAAGGCGATATTTCCGCTACTGTGGGGCAAACAGGATGTTTCTGTATACATTCCTGACTTACTTACAACGTTTTGGAATATGGGTGCAGGGGTGCTGGCAAGTTTTACGGTCGTGAGTCTAATGCATAATGCCTTTGAGAAACTGACGCTTCGGCGTGATGTGACTGAGTTTACGAGCAAATACTTAATTGAAGTGGATAAGCTGCGTCAAGTTATGGATTTGATGCCGTTATCTCTTGTTACTCTGGACAGCGAAGAACGAGTTATACATATGAACAAAACGATGCTGGAACTCTATCGAAACTACGATCCCTACATTACACTGCCTGAGATAGTGGGTCGTCCATTGAGCACGTTATATGGTTTTGACACTTTACCTGTGGTTAACGAACGAGTTGCGAAAGCATTGGAAGGAGAGGCGGGTGCTGATTTTATAAATGTTACTCCCAAAGTATTCTTCTCCAGTTTCCTTCCTATTCGGGATAAACATGTAAACCAAACGACAGGCGTCATTATCGCCCTGCAAGATATTACAGAGCTTGAGACGCTGCGCAGTGAGCTGGGCAATTTCGAGAGGCTCAGCCTGGTTGGACAGATGGCAGCGGGCATTACTCATGAAATACGTAATCCGATGGCGGTTGTGCGTGGTTTTTTACAGCTTATGCGTGAGAAAAGCCCAGAATCCCTCAACCATTATTACCGCATTGTGATGGAGGAACTTGACCGGGCGAACGGGATTATTAACGATTTTCTTTCACTGGCCCAGAATCGAATTGTCGAGAAGGAGCAATGTCATCTGCATGATATTATTCGCGAACTGACGCCTTTATTGTGGGCAGATGCGAATCTGAGGGGGCAGACGATTGATCTAAAGCTGGAGGATCATGTGACGATGCTGCATTTGAACCCTAAGGAAATAAAGCAATTGCTGCTTAATTTATCGCGTAATGCGATGGAAGCCATGGGGGAAAAGGGAGTGCTGACCATTTCTACTCATGAGGAAGGGGATTTCGTGGAACTGGAAGTAAAGGATACAGGGCCTGGAATTTCGCAAAAACAGCTTGAAAAGCTGTTCCAACCTTTTTACACCACCAAAACGAAAGGTACAGGTCTGGGTCTGGCCTTATGTCAAAGTATAGTGGAGCGTCATCACGGTACGATTGCCGTAGATTCGGTGGAGGGAATGGGCACGCAGTTTAAAGTTCGATTGCGCAGAACCGTCCCGACTTACCGGGATCATTCTGAGCCTCCTGTCATGAGTCCGATACAGAAATAATCGTTCAAAAATATAGCCGGATTTTTGCAAATTACGTGAAAAAGATTGTATAATGAAATTTAGATGTCCATGCCTTTACTACGGCAAAGGATGAAATTAGAAACGTACTATACATGATTTTCGGAAAAGGAGTGAAAGAATATGTCTATGTCTTTCGATCAATATATGAGAGATTCAGTTCAGCCGATGCGCGATGAACTGACGAATCTTGGGATTCAGGAACTGCGTACCTCTGAAGATGTGGAGGCCAAGCTGCCTAATAGTAAAGGAACAGTGCTGGTGGTTGTGAACTCGGTATGTGGTTGTGCCGCAGGCCAATGCCGCCCGGGTGTGGGTGAAGCACTGAAGCATGATATTACGCCAGATCATCTGTATTCGGTTTTTGCCGGACAGGACAAGGAAGCAACGGCAAAGGCTCGCGAATTTTTCGCACCTTACCCACCGTCTTCCCCTTCTATCGCGCTGTTGAAAGACGGCGAGTTGGTTCACTTCATCGAGCGTCATCAGGTGGAGGATCGTTCGGCAGATCAGATTGCTGCTGATTTGACCAGTGCATTTGATCGTTTTTGCCGGTAAGACTGCTCAAGCTATGCCCCGCATTTTTCGCCTGCGAAACTTGCCGGGGCTTTTGCATGTTGGCTTGTGAAGGAAATTCCTAAAAAAGAGGTGCTTATCTGATGAGTTTGCAGGAACAGATTATTGCTGAATTGGGAGTACAGCCTACGATTAACGTAGAGGCAGAGGTCCGTAAGCGTGTGGATTTCCTCAAGTCGTATGTAACGAAAACGGGAAGCAAAGGGCTGTTGATCGCCATCAGTGGCGGGATTGACAGTGCCGTAGCAGCTGCTTTGTGCAAGCGCGCTACAGATGAATTGACGCAGGAACAAGGAGACGAATACAAAACGTTGGGTGTATTCCAGCCATACGGCCAACAGGAAGATATCGAGCATAGCTACGCGGTTGCCAAAGCGTTCGACCTGAAATATGCCGGGGAAACGAACATTAAGGAAGCCGTGGACAAGGTTGCCGTGGAAGTGGAGCATACGTTAAAGGATATTGGTCTTGAGCGTTCGATTACTCCGCAAGTGAGAGGGAATGTAAAGGCAAGAACACGGATGGTGGTTCAGTACGCACTTGCGAATGAGCTGAATTTGCTCGTCGTTGGCACAGATCACGCTTCCGAAGCCATCACAGGCTTTTATACCAAATGGGGCGATGGTGCGGTCGATATTACGCCACTTAGCACGCTGAACAAACGTCAGGTGCGCTTGCTCGCCAGCTATCTCGGAGTTCCGCAGGCCATTTTGGACAAAGCGCCTACAGCTGGATTGTGGGAAGGCCAGACGGATGAAAAAGAACTGGGGATCTCCTACGAAGCAAACAGTGACTATCTGGAAGGCAAGGAAATTGACCCGGCGGCACGCGAAAAGCTGGAAAGCTTCTTTACACGTACTGCGCATAAGCGGACAAGCATCCCAGGAGTCTAAGCATTAATCATTATGTAATTTTAAAATGCTCAAGCGAGGATTTTGCAAAATTCTGAAGTAAATAAATGCGGCGATCCGCCCGGCGGATCGCCGTTTGTATTGAAGGGGTAATAATTAATTGGCGATCCACTCAATGAAGCGGCGGGTTTCGGTAATCGCCTGATCCAGTGGAAGACTGCCTCCCTGGAATGGATGAACGGTATTAAAGGTATGATTGCCGCCTTGAATTTGTACCCATTCGATGTCGGGACGAACGGATGTGAGCAGGGCAGAGCCTTCTCGTAGACGTTTGGAATCTTCGGTTCCCTGGATCAGTACAGCTGGGAGCTGGCTGTTGGCAAGTCTGTCTACAATGGCAAAACGCTGGCGATTTTGTTCCAGGTCTTCCAGAATGATAGCATCCAGCGGGAGCTGTTGCCCGGTTCTGGCGTTCTCCACATAGCTGCGTCCCTTGGCGCGCATTTCTTCTTTTTGCGGTAAAGTAAACAGATCAAGATCTGTCACGCCATTCCATGAAATGACGCCAGCAATCTCGCCGGGATGATCTAGAGCATATACAAAGCAGCTTCCCGCGCCTCGGCTATGACCTAACAGAAACAACGGCAATTCTCTGAACTCATGACGGGCTCTCAGATTGGATAGCAATAGTTCCAAATCCTCTTGTTCGCGGCTATAGGTGTTGCGTGCGAACTTTTCCAGCTCGGTAAAATTCTCCAGATCCTCACCTATGCCATTATGTGAAAAGTTGAAGGTCACAACATGGTTATCCATACTCAATGCTTCTGCTATATAGGGGAACATGCCCCAATCCTTAAATCCTTTGTAGCCATGAGCGATGATGAGCAGGCTTTTGGCTGTATTTTTAGAGGGAAACCAGGAAGCCCGGATCACCGCATCTGTTCCTGCTTCGGTACCTGCTTCAACAATAATGGTTTCTGACATCCTATCCTTCCTTTCTACGGGAATTTTTTTAAAATGGGCATATCAGCTGAATTTCAAACATTCATCTATAGCCTTTCTTATTTTAACATATTTTGGTGCTGTTTTTACGCCTTTGTGACTCGCCAGGGTGTGGACGCACTGTTACAATAGATCCAGTAAAGTATAAAGGACGGAGAATACCCAAATGATCTACGGAATTGGACATGATGTGCTGGAAATAAGCCGTATGGCTCATATTTTGGCAGGTAAATATGCAGATGCGTTTTTGAATCGAGTGCTGACCCCGGCAGAACGCGAGCTTGCTGTGGAACGCAAGGGTAGACTAACGGAGTTTGTAGCAGGGCGCTTTGCTGCCAAGGAAGCGATAACGAAAGCCTTCGGTTGCGGAATTGGGCAAATCATCGGGTTTGGCGATATGGATATTTTACCGGAACCTGGGGGGAAGCCAGTAGTTTATTTGTCTTCATCCGCGTGGGATCGACTGAGATTGCCGAATACAGGTGACTCAAATTACAGCATTCACTTGAGTATTACACATCAGCCTAACATTGCCTCTGCTTTTGTGATTGTCGAATATAAGGAGACGTGATGTGATGACTACAAATACATTGGAACAAAAGCGTTATTTCAGCTTTGAACTGTTGAATTGGTATACACGTAACAAACGCGATTTGCCGTGGCGACGTCATCGGAATCCTTTTTATATCTGGATCTCGGAAATTATGCTTCAGCAGACGCGTGTCGATACGGTCATTCCGTATTTTAATCGCTTTATTGCACGTTTTCCTACGATTGAAGCGCTGGCGGAAGCACCCGAGGAGGATGTGCTTAAGCTATGGGAAGGACTGGGCTATTATTCGCGGGCCCGGAATTTGCAAACTGCGGCAAAACAAGTAGTTGAGCTTCACGGCGGACAGGTGCCGGATGATACACAAGCTGTTGCTGCACTGAAAGGAGTAGGCCCGTATACGACGGGGGCGATTATGAGTATCGCCTTCAATCGACCAGAGCCTGCTGTGGACGGGAATGTGATGCGTGTGCTGTCGCGTTATTTTCTCATTGAAGAGGATATTATGAAAGGCAGCACGCGGGCACATATGGAAAGTCTGGTACGGGAGCTGATTCCCGAAGGAAGAGCCTCTGATTTTAATCAGGCGCTGATGGAGCTAGGCGCACTGGTCTGTACGCCGAAGTCGCCTCATTGTCTGACCTGCCCGGTCATGGAGCATTGCTCGGGCAGGCTGGCAGGTCGCGAGGAGACACTGCCAGTCAAGACCAAGGCAAAGCCGCCGCGGCTGGAGCCGCGCTCCGTAGCCCTCATCGAGGGCAGCGGAGCGAACGCCGGCCGCCTGCTCGTACGGCAGCGACCAGCCAAGGGCCTGTTGGCCCGCATGTGGGAGCTGCCGCATGAGCTTGCCGGGCCGGACGGATACAACGGCCCGGTGCCGGATGAGCCTGCCATGGACCATCTGGCGGCTCATTTGCTGGCAGAGGGCGTGCTTGCGCGCCCGGTGCGGTTTGTACGTGAGGCGGAGCACACGTTCAGCCACATTCACTGGAACCTGCGTGTGTTCCAGTGTGAGGAGGTCGCCGCCCCTGCCGGGGAGGCGGGAGGCCCCCCGCTGGCTGCCGAGCAGCGGGCCAGCTACAGCACCGGAGCGAAGCCGGGTGCGTTGATTGCGCTGGCTGAGCAGGCGGAGCACGCGCATAATGCGCTGCCAGCGGGGTACCGCTGGATCAGCGAAGCCGATATGGCCACCTTGGCGTTTCCCAAGGTGTTCCTCGATCTGATCACCGAGTATTATGCGAAGCAAAAAGAGAACTGATGTTAATGAAATAACTGTTAGCAAAAGACAAAGTATTTAATTTATCCTATAAAATGGAAATGGCGACAACTAAGGACGAGAAAATAAAGTCCTAGACTGTCGCTGTTTCCCTTGAACTAACGTTTCCCGTTAGCGGGATGCTCGCTAACCGTAACAACATTAGACGTACCTTTCTCGCGTATTGTTCTCTCCACCCCTAGAGTCTTCGCTCTTGTCCCCAATGGGGTTAGATTTGATTTCACATAACAAGCTATCTCCCCCTACCTGAATAAATAATATTCCTTAACTGGATGACCTGACTTTTAAGCTCTTTCTCTCTCTCCAAAAAGTAGAGCGAAGCTTGCAGCAACGGGAAGTTCGGTTCCGCTTTACGAGTTTCGTTCTGGATAAAATGGTAAACCTCTTTCAACTCCGAACGATGTTTTGCGCCGGATGGAAGAACATTAAGGGCCGAATCCATCTCCCGGAACAGCTCGGTAAGGAACTGCTCTCTCTCCCCTTGGCGGTCCTCGAGCCCCCAGCTTAAATACCTCTCGAACGAAGCCTGTTTCAGCAGAGGCTTCAGGTTAGAGGCCATCATATGCTTAACGAGCACATTGAGCTTATCCAAAATGAACCTTGCCGTTTCCTCAAGCGATAGAGACTTTTCTTCATAAACGATCCAAAATAAGTACTCCTTCAGAATCGCACGATAGATGGAAACCAAATCCCACAGGAACGGATAAATTTCTTCGCCATAAACCTGTATCAAGCACTCTTTATGCCATCGGATGAGCCGCCCTCTAACCTTGTGTCTAAGCGGCTGGAACTTGGGATCCTGTTGGATGGGGAGCTCCGTGAATTCGATCAGAATATGCTTGTATTCCATAAAATAACGGAATCGCAGAATGATCTGCTGCAGAAACTGCTCTTCTGGCGAGAGTTCGGGAAAGCGTTTCAGTTCATCGACTTGATCAAAATAGGCGTTATGGCATTGATCAAACACCTCGCTGAAGAGGTCTTCCTTGGAAGGGAAATATTTATAGACTGATCCTTTGGCAATACCGCAATCCTCGGCAATATCCTGTATCGTCGTCGAAAGAAACCCATGTTCCTTAAAAAGCTTCATCGCCGATTTTAAAACCTCTTCCCTTGTCACACTCATAAGAAAAATCTCCCCCTTGACTATTCATGAATGATAGTACAAAATACGGAACATGAAGTCAAATGACTATATGTTCGCGTAATTAGACATACGGTCAAATCGAAGAGATGAGGAGAACATACAGAATGGAACGATTATGGGATCCACAAAAAACAGCGTTGGTTGTTATTGACTTGCAAAAGTGGATAGGAAATCAATACGCCCCTTATTCTGCTGAGCAGGTAGTGTCTAACGCCGCAGCCTTGGCAGATACTTTCCGTGAGCAAAGCTCAATGGTTGCACTGGTCCGGGTATCTAGTAAAGATTTGAAGGATATCCCGCGTCCTAAGTTGGATTCGCCTGGACCACCCCTGAATCTGCCTGAAGGATGGGATCAAATCGTCCCGGAAATGCGGGTCACCGAGACAGACCATATCATCACGAAGAAGCAATGGGGGGCTTTTTACGGAACGGAGCTCGACCTTCAGTTGCGCCGCCGAGGAATTGATACCATCGTCTTATGCGGCATCGCTACTGAGTTGGGCGTTGATACGACTGCGCGGGAAGCGTTTATGCATGGGTATCAGCTGATTTTGGCGATTGATGCTATGACTGGATTTTCCGAAACCGGGCATGATTACGTAAAAAATTTCATTTTTCCACGCATCGGGCGTACCCGGACAACACAGGAAATCCTCTCTGCCCTTTCAGGCAACTGTTTATAGTTGAAAAAATGACTTTCCCATTCCCCGTGTATTATTTGACCGAATACACGAAGAACGCCACAGCTTGAAACTCGCTTTGCGTTTGCTGGGAATCTCATCTGGCCATACTTAAAGGACGATTATGTGTTCCCAGGGTGCACATATTGGCTGACGGCATGGGATACGACCTGCTGCACCAAATATACAAAGTAACCGCTGAATGATATAGAGCGAACGGCTCGTCGCAATTGGCACGCGCTTCTTGTATAGCAACCAGCATGAGTTCCGCAGTGCCCAATGGGACGAGTACGCCTAGTGGCGCAGCGCTAATGCTAATAAATTTGCATAATTGCCAGTGGAATTGGTGGTGCTCTTTTAAACGGTCTTTTCCAATCATGAGCTGCGCTTTTATTGTCTTTCGTAAGGCCATACGATTTATCGAAAGCTTTAAACTATCCTGCCCGTTAGTTAAACAAAGGCAGCCGATCACTATGATCGGCTGCCTTCTTGTCTTTTATGAGCTATCGTTTTCCGTTAGCATAATGACTTACTGTGATACGGTTCACCGTGCTGTTTGTAACGGCAAGTTTAATGGTCATCTACACGGAGGGCCTTCTTAGCGTTATAAGCTACAAACTTTACAACGATTACTCAGATAACGGACGACAGCATCAATAAGAGCAAGTCGGGAGAAACGAACGCGTTCACGAAATGGTTTGTAAAATACGAATGATTTCTTTTTCGATAACGGAATCGTCAACAGTATCCAGATACTCAGGACTAATCACTTGATACTGTTTCATCTTATAAAATTCCATAACGGCTTGTTTCAAGGTGAGATCATACCATTGAATACTAAAGGTCGGTTCCATAATGCGCCGAAGCGTAGCATCGTCTTGAACTAAGGACAGCGCAACGTGCATTCTGTTAAAAATCTTTTTATCCATACCGGATTGAAAAAAAGATTGTAAATTTTTAATTCTATTTTGTTGAGCAACGGAAATATTTTCAAAAAGTCGTGGATAAAATTCCTTAAGGTCTTGCAGGAACAAATCGGATAAATAAATAACACCTATTAACGATTCCAGAAACGTTTTTTGAAAGCGATCAATATATGAAACGGAATCATCATATACAACGGTGTCAGCCTGCTGCAAGTACTGAATTCCATACTCTACAACCTGTTCGATGATTTCATCTTTGGATGAAAAATGCTTGTAAAGCGTCACTTTACTAATATCCATATGTTTTGCGATATCGTCAATTTTCAGTTGGCTGAATCTGGTTCTTCTAATTACAGGTTTGATTTTATTAAGATATTGATCTGCGCTCATGGGTTTTCTCACGATTGAAGCCTCCTCTACCGCTCGTCAAATCATATTATATCAAAATAGAGGTATCAATAAACAATGTTTAAAAAGATTATTAAATTAACTAATTTTATTAAATTAGTTTACTTAGTTTATTTATCCGATGTATAATCTCTCTTGTAATGAATATCCAATCAAGGAAGGGATAACGGTCCCAATAAGCGATATCCATTTCTCGAAATCACATTAAAAAAGGAGATTACACAATGAAAATCACAGTTCTCGGCTCACTCGGCAATATTAACCGCAACTACCTCCCATCCCTAATCGCAGACGGCCACGATGTTACCGTCATCACAAGCTCCAAAGATCGTATCGCCGACATCAAAGCGCTCGGTGCCAAACCAGCGGTCGGCTCAAACCTCGACGTCGAATTCCTCGCGCAGGCTTTTGCAGGTAGCGACGTCGTCTACCTCATGATATCAGGTATCAATTATGCCTCTGGCACCGACATGTGGCAGACCGCCATTGATCTTTCTGAAAATTATAAGGCCGCTGTGCTAAAATCAGGCGTAAAAAACGTCGTCAACCTCAGCTCAGTCGGCGCCGACAACCCAAACGCCGGCATTCTCTACAGCTATCATTTTGCAGAAGAAGCGCTAAACTCGCTTGAAGACGTGAACGTTGTCCACATCCGCCCTGTCGGCTTTTACAGCAATCTTTTTGCCGACATGCAAAGCCTAAAAACCCAGCAGACCATCTTCAGCCCAATTTCAGTTGACATCCCACAAGGCTGGGTCAGCCCCGTTGATATCGCGGACGTCGCTTACGCCCTGATTTCTCACACCCCATCGGGTAAAAGTGCGAAGTTCATTGTTAGTGACTGGGCCACAGGTAACGACTGGCTCAATGCCCTTGCTGAGAATGGTATCGAGGCCAAATACCAACAAATCACCGTTGAAGCTCTTGCTGAGAATATGAAAAAAATCGGCTTCCACGAAAACACTGCCAATGCCTTTGCCCAAATGAACCGCGCCTGCGAGAACGCCGACGAGTTCTACGTCAGCCTCCGTGCCACCGACTACCACCTCGGTAAAGTCAAGGTCGAAGACTTTGCAAAAGTTTTTGCAGATGTGTATATTAAATCTGTTTAAACAGCGAGAATATTGTTTAACCTGCGGATGAGAACGCGCCTAAGTGCGCTATTTCTTTCGATAACTTGAGACCTCGAATAGGGTTTACTATGACTTGGTTTTGACATATAAAGAACAAAGCTCGCTGAAGTGACAGCGAGCTTTGTTCTTTATTGATGAATGCGCACAAAAAAATAACCTTACCTGTGATAAGGTTCATATCGATTGACTTTAAACTAATCTGCTCGTTAGCTTAATTAAATAGCGTCAGTCTAATGTAGTGTAGTGCTTAGGAGAAAGAAAATAAGCCCATCACTTTGATTTGGAGGTTAAATCATTTCCAATTAATAAAGGGATAGGCTCTCTTTGGTATTAAATAAGGCGTGGTAAAAGCCAATTTATTGAGCTATCGTTTCCCCGTTAGCGTAATCAGCGATAAATAAATAAGCTCAAATTTTTTTTAATATACGCGGCGGATATATTTTTGTTCAAATCTTGTTTCTTTACTTATTGTGTAGAAACAGCCCTTTATGCTTATTGAAAAAATCAAAGTACACTTTTGGGTTTTCTAATTCCCACCATTGCTTTATGTCGACTGGATTAGCTTCTAAATCATATATTTTTGTAAACTCCATCGCCAGTAAAAACGGTGAGTGCGTTGCAATGATAAATTGACATCCGCAATAGTGAGCCATTTCCTCTATCATTTTGACAAGTTCAAGCTGCATTTTAGGAGATAGACTGTTCTCCGGTTCATCCAAACAATATAATGTGTCATTTTTAAATTTGGAATTAAAATAACTCAGGGCTGTCTCCCCATTGCTGTTCAGTTTAATTTCGGTGCCGGCGACTCTGCGAATAAACTCCCTGCGTGAAATTGATTTTTTTCTTGAGAGCACCTGTAACCTCAATGCTTCATAATCATCCATGCTATTCATTTTCACTGTATTGCCGAATTTCAGATTTCCCCATTCCGATCTTATATCTTCTGTGCTATCCACGATTTCATCGTTGTTTGTGCGGACTGTAAGCATATAATCAAAAATATCGTCACTTGTGATTATCCTACTTCCATTTGGAATTCGATGTTTAAATCCCTCGTCGTCAAGTCCAAGTTCAAATTTACAATGTTCAACATATGAACTGAACAATTCACTTGAATTGAATGGTGCAATACGATTTAGTTCCAATTTATTCGCTATGAGATTTAGAAGTGTGCTTTTCCCCGAGCCGTTTCCTCCATATAAAATTGTGATTTTTGAAAAGCTCAATTCGGAAAACCGATTTTTTGAGAAAATGCCACATGGGTAAGTTTCGTCGACATATCCAAACCTACCGCCATTGTATGCCATTCTTTGTTCTATCAATGAGGATTCTTCATCTATAGGCAATATGAATTTATCTAAATACATTTTCATTCCTCCGTAATTCATCTAACCTGCTCTTATGTTTTCTCTTCCGTTTCAATTTGAAGTTTTCAACTAGTAAACCTCCCTCAATAATGTGGGAGCTTCCTCTTCTAAAAGCATTGATTGCTCAATCCCCTTCCATTCATAGTCGATGTAGGTATTATAGCAGACGAAATCTACTTATCTTATCTTGGTTGTGCTAATCTGCTCGTTAGCTTAATGAAGCAACGTCAGTCTAATACTTTATTTTTCAGTCTAGAACTTTATTATCTTTTGACAATAGCGACAGTATGGACATGAGGTTGATCCATACTACCGCTATTTTTTGTTTCTGGAACGAATATGCCTAACTTACTTGCGAGCGAAGGTGTTATTTTGGAGAATTTTTTCGGTATTCGGATGGAGTTACCTTGTTGACCGTTTTGAACATTTTGGAGAAAAGGAGTACATCTTTATACCCTACAGACCGAGCAATATCTCCGATTTTAAGGGAAGTATTTCTTAATAGGGAGCACGATTTTTCAATCCTCAAATGCAATAAAAATTCCTGCGGTGACTTATTTAGTTGCTGTTTAAATAAACGATGCAAATACGAACGGTCAATTGAAATGTACTTAGCAATATCACTTACGGTAATGAAGTGTGAGTAGTTTTGTTGAATGAAGAGAAGCGCTTCTTTAATATACCGCTGCTGTCTTACCTCAGGGTTGACTTCCTGATTAGGGTAAAGTTCAAACATCAGATACAGAAATTCATACAGCTTGGATGTAAGCAACAGGTCTTTGTTGGATTTCAGCGTAGAAGAAACCACGATGCTCTCCATACAGCGGGCAAGGCTGCCCTCCGCTTCAAACCGGAAAATGGGATTGTCCCTATGGATACAGGTCCGGCTTAGATATTCTTTTGCTTGCACCCCATTAAAACCAATCCAGGCATATTCCCATGGGTCAAGCTCATCCGCTTCGTAGTAAATTAAAACCTTCGGTTCAATAAAGAAAGCATCGTTTTTCTCCAAATGATAGATTTTATCGTTGACTTTAAAGATCCCTTTTCCTTTTAAAATAAAATGCACCATATATCCGCTTCGAATGGCTGGACCATAAGAGTGTTTGCTGGTACAGCTCTCTTTGCCACATGTGTATAGATTGAGATCCAGATTGTTATAGGAATGATTGGAAAAATGCGAACTCATTTGGTTTCACCCCTTAATTCATCTCTGCATATTATCACACTGTTTCATATAGAGTCTACATTATTCCATATAATTATTAAAACTATTCAATTATTATTAGAATGTAAACGATAAGCAAACAACATAATTTATAATTTTGGGAAATCGTACTATTAGCGCTATAAGGGGGTTGCTATGGCTATATACATCGATAAAGAGAAGCTTCTATTCCATTTACAAGGTAGCAATACAAGTTATGTCATGCAGGTTATACGAGGTGGTTATTTATCCCATTTGTATTGGGGAAAGAAAATTCAGAACTATCGGGGGAGCAATAAAATCATCTTTATGGATAGAGGATTTTCGCCCAATCCCGATGGCGAGGATCGAGCCTTTTCACTGGATACCATCCCACAAGAATATCCGTCATTTGGGAATAGTGATTTCAGGATTCCTGCGTATCAGATTCAATTGGAGAATGGTTCTACCGTGACCGATTTTCGGTATAAAGAACATCGGGTTTTCCAAGGCAAACCAAAATTGAAAGGGCTTCCTTCTACGTATGCAGAGGAAGATGGCGAAGTAGCAACACTGGAAATCGTCCTTGAAGACCCATTAATTGATGTAAAGGTTGTACTATCCTATAGCCTATATCAAAAGCGGGATGTCATTACCCGTTCAGTCCGTTTCGAGAATGAAGGTCGGCAACAGCTAAAACTGCTTAGAGCGTTAAGTGCCAGTGTGGATTTTCGAGATGATGAATATGAACTCATTACCTTGTATGGTGCGCATAACAATGAAAAAAATATAGCAAGGCGAAAAATTGTACCCGGAATTCAAATGGTAGACAGCTGCCGTGGCGCTAGCAGCCCTCATCAGGCACCCTTTATGGCACTTGTAAGAGAAGGGACAGATGAAGATCAGGGCGAAGTATACGCCTTTAATCTGGTGTACAGCGGGAACTTTACGGCCCAGACGCAGGTAGATTCCTATCGGAACACTAGAGTCACGATGGGGATTAATCCTTTTGATTTCACATGGCTGCTTGGACCGGAGGAGTCGTTCCAAACGCCAGAAGTGGTCATGGTATACACCGAAAATGGCTTGGGCGGCATGTCGAGAATTTATCATGAATTATACAGGAACAGATTATGTCGTGGACCATTTCGTGACAAGGAACGGCCAATCCTGATTAATAACTGGGAAGCTACCTACTTTAACTTTGATGCCAACAAGATTGAGCAGTTGGCGAAGGAAGCTCAAAGTGTGGGAGTGGAGCTGTTTGTATTGGATGATGGGTGGTTTGGAAAACGAGATGATGACAATACTTCATTAGGCGATTGGGTGGTGGATCGTCGCAAACTTCCAGATGGATTGCCGGATCTTGCAAACCGCATTCGAAATCTGGGTATGGAGTCTGGTTTGTGGTTTGAACCTGAAATGGTATCCATAGACAGCGACTTATACAGAAAGCATCCCGATTGGTGTATCCATGTCCCTGATCGTCCGTATACGTTGGGAAGAAATCAGCTGATGTTGGATTTATCGAGGAAGGAAGTGTGTGAGTACGTTATTAAATCGGTTTCCGATATTTTATCGGATGTTCCAATTACTTATGTAAAATGGGACATGAATCGTCACATGACGGATGTGGGTTCGGCAGCCTTGCCACCTGAGAGACAAAGGGAGACTGCGCATCGTTATATCCTGGGACTCTATAATATTATGGAAGAGCTTACATCAAAGTTCCCCAATGTCTTATTCGAGAGCTGTTCTAGTGGAGGAGGCCGTTTTGATGCCGGCATGCTCTATTACATGCCTCAGACCTGGACGAGCGATAATACGGATGCCATTTGCCGACTGAAAATTCAATGGGGAACAAGTCTTGTCTACCCGCCAATTACCATGGGGGCACACGTTTCCACAGTACCCAACCATCAAGTGGGTAGAATAACTCCCTTGGAGACAAGAGGTTATGTCGCCATGGCCGGGAATTTAGGATATGAGCTGGATTTGACGACATTAACCGTTGAAGAAAAAGAAGTGGTGAAAAAACAGATAGCTCTATATAAAGAAATGAGATCGCTCATTCAGTTTGGGAATTTTTACAGAATGATTAATCCGTTTGATGAAAATGAAGCCGCATGGAACTTTGTGTCGGAGGACCAAACGGAAATGGCGGCCAGCTATTTCAAGGTTTTATCCCAACCCGCTGCCGCGATTAAAACGTTAAAATTCAAAGGTTTGAATCCAGACTACGTTTATAGAAATGTAGAAACCGGTGAGCTGTTCGGCGGTGATGAATTAATGCATGTTGGCATAACGCTTGCCAGGGTGAAGCAGGACTTTTTAGGCATGTTCTGGAGATTTGTTAAAGAAGAGATCTGATTCAGCTAGAGGAGGGTTTACTAGATGGAAGCAAAAGAAAAGCGGTATAAGCACATTTCTCAAGAAATTTTAAAATATATCGGTGGTGAAGAGAACATTATCGGTGTGGCCCATTGTGCCACAAGATTAAGAATTGTACTTGAGGACAATGAAAAAGCGGAATTAAAGAAGATTGAAGATATTGATCTGGTTAAAGGTGTTTTCATAGCGGGGGATCAACTGCAGATCATTTTTGGAGCAGGGTTGGTCAATAATATCTATGCCGTGTTCTCCAAACTGACCGGAACAGAAGATATGTCATTAAGTGATGTCAAATCAAAGTCCGCACAAAAGCAAAATCCTTTTCAAAAAGCCATTAAATCGCTGTCAGATGTCTTCATTGAGATCATGCCGGGAATTCTCGCCGCCGCATTGTTAATGGGGATAACCGGGCTGTTAGGTCAGAAGGGGTTATTTGGTCCTAAATCGATTGTGGAGATGTATCCAATTTTTCAAGGGATTAATCGCTTTGTTCAAATCGTTTCCACGGGTATTTTCACCATCCTGCCGCTGCTTGTTGTTTATTCTGCAACCAAGAGATATGGTGGTCGTCCTATTCTGGGGCTTGTGCTGGGTGCGATTATGCTGCATCCGGCCCTGGCGGATGCCTTTGAGGTAGCTAAAGGGAGTCAAAATCCGGAATCGATCAGTCTTTTCGGCCTTCCCGTACAGTTGGTTGGATTTCAGGGTGGTATTATTATTGCTCTAATGATGGGATACGTGGTAGCCAAGTTGGATCAGTTTTTTAACAAAAAGGTTCCAGACATGATTAAATTATTTTTGGCTCCGTTGCTGACGGTCTTTGTTTCTTCCCTGCTATTGTTTACGATTATCGGCCCTCTTGGGCGAGAGTTGGCCAGTCTAGTCACCGTTTCGCTGCTTTGGATGACGCAAAATCTTGGAATATTCGGTTTTATGTTTTTTGCAGGCATTCAGCAGATCATTGTTATTACAGGTTTACATCATGTTATGGGTGCGGTAGAAGCGCAGCTGTTAACCGATACAGGCAGAAATTTTATCAACCCATTGGCATCAGTAGCTTTGATGGCTCAAGGGGGCGCCGTTTTGGGGTATATTCTTTTGAATCGCAAAGACACTAAAGTTAAAGAAATGGGTTACTCTGCATTCGGGTCTGTACTTTTTGGAATCTCGGAACCCGCGATCTTTGGGGTCACTTTAAAGTATAAGTTCCCCTTAGTTGCTGGATGCCTCGGAGGAATGGTTGCGGGAGCATATGTATATTTAAGTAAACTGACAGCCATAGGATTCGGAACCACGGCTCTTCCGGGCTTTGCAATTGCAGCGTCGGATAATCACGGTCATATCAATTATCTTGTCGCTCATCTTATTGCCCTGTTATGTGGAGCATTATTTACATTGGCTTACGGTGCTATCAAGAGCAAGAGGTCACGAGCCTGAACCAAAAGAACATTAGCAGGTTGAAAAAAATTAAGCTTTTATGAAAACGGTTAAAGGAAGAGAATATTTGTGGAATGGACAAGAGAGCATAGATGAAAAATTAAAAGGGCCGTCCTCCGTCGTTATAAACGACCGAGGATGGCCCTAACTTTACATAGGTATGCATGTACATTCGTTAAAGCTAATCGATGCCACCATCGCTTTCAATCAGCCCTTTGCCGATTACATTGGCCGTAACCGGAGGCTTGCCGAGCTCCCGAGACCATATGGACAACTGCCCAATATGGTGGATTTGGTGGGCAATGACATGGCGCATCACCTCGCCCCAGGCATCCATTACAATTCTGCCGTCCGGGAGGTGATCTTCAAACCTTTTCCGTTCCAGACCATCATGCCAGGCGAGCACGAACGGCTCGACATCGAGTCGAAACTTCGCATCCAGCTCACGGACCTTGTCGAGCGTATCATACAGAGAGAAGTCCTCCTGAAAGTCGGGTTTGCCCTGAATCGTTTGAATCCAGCTCCACTCCACATCAACGATATGAAAGAGTGTCTTTAGAATGCCGCCGACTCCGCCGACGCGTTGTTTCAGTAATTCCTCCTGCGACACCTCTTCACACCAGCGGTACCATTGTTCCCGAATCAACCAGTTGTAACGAAAAAAAGTCTGCATCCATCAACCTCCAGAGCCATATTTGAGAATCATCTCCACCAGTTTACCATGGAATGCCAAAAGGGCTGTCTCATTCGTAGAAAATCTACTTTTGAGACAGCCCTTATTATAGGATAAGAATGTTGCTACTGGCTTATTTCTTTGCAGCCGCGTAACGTTTGTTGACTTCATCCCAGTTGATTACATTGTAGAAAGCTGAAATGTAGTCTGGGCGTTTGTTTTGATATTTCAGGTAGTAAGCATGCTCCCAAACGTCCAGTCCAAGTACCGGAGTCAGACCTTCAAACAGCGGGCTATCTTGGTTTGGAGTGCTAGTGATCGCCAGTTTGCCGTCTTTGCCGACAACCAACCAAGCCCAGCCGCTACCAAAACGAGTTGTAGCTGCTTTAGTGAAGTCTTCTTTGAATTTGTCATAGCCGCCCAGTTCATTGTTGATTGCTTCAGCAATTGCACCTGTTGGCTGTCCGCCACCGTTAGGACCGATAACTTCCCAGAACAGGCTGTGGTTGTGATGTCCACCACCGTTATTGCGAACCGCAGTGCGGATGCTTTCTGGAACGCTGTCCAGATTAGAGATCAGATCCTCCAGGCTTTTGCTTTGCAGTTCGGGAGCGCTCTCCAGAGCTGCGTTCAAGTTCGTAACATATGTGTTATGGTGACGATCATGGTGAATTTCCATTGTCTGTGCATCAATGTGCGGTTCCAATGCGTCTTTTGCGTAAGGAAGTTCTGGTAATTGAAATGCCATAGTAAAATCCCTCCTGGTTATATGGTTGGGTAAGTGTTCCTATGTAATAATACCCTCGACAGTTATATTAAACCGCATTCAGCATATTTAATCAACATTTTTGTTTGTAAAATAGCAAACTGGGCAATACGGCCTGGTAGATAGCATGTCCAAAAACCCGCTTGGAATACACAATACATAGGTAATAAGAGGTAAATTGTGAACATTAAAATGTAAACGCTTTATATACAGCGCTTACACGAGAAAAAGGGATGTATTCCGTCAAAAAGTATGGTTTAATGGTCAAGGAAGCAGAAATTTCGGCTTTTTTGTCGTCTGCTATAATCTGTCATGTCTATGACATGACGAACTTGAGGGCATACACCCTTTTCCTGTTCTTCATTTCATATATAGCAGATCGTATGCATTTTTATCATAATGCCTTGTGATTAACACCATGATAAGAAATTTAAGGATTTATGTAAAAATGACGGTGCTGTCTCAATTTTTTTATTATGCTTACGAAAAGGGAGATATTACTTATGCACGTTCGTTCCTTTCAATTAAGTGATGTGAACTCAGTAACGGAACTCATGCAAATTGCCTTGTCAGAGGAGTGCTACAAAGAGACGGTGAAAGCATTTGCCCGTCAGCTTTCGTGGGATTCCGGTTTGATTATCGTTGCAGAAGAAGAGGGAGAGATCGTGGGTGCTTTGATCGGCACGATCGATCAGAATGATGGTTGTTACTATCGTATCGCTATTCACCCGGATCGTCGTCGGATGGGAATCGGCAAATCGCTTGTGGAGTCCATGGAGCAGCGTTTTCAGCAACGTAAGGTTAGCCGTATTTGGGTAGCAGGGGACAAGCATAACAGTGTGGCCATGCCTTTGTACGAAGCGATGGGCTATGGAGCAAGCCAGATTTTACAGGCTTTTCAGAAGCTGAGTATTTTGGCGCCTCATTAATTGGGAATCGAAATAAAGAGAATTGAATAACATTAAGTATAATATTTACATTTAGAGCATATCTGAGTAACCGTTGCAATCGGGTACGGGATATGCTTTTCTATTTATAACAGGGTTGAGGAGGTTTAATTATGGACGCTTTGGCTCCTTCGTCAGGCCCGCCTCCCTCGCCGGAAACGTCCAAACAAGCAGGTCGCTCTGGTTACATACGCGATTGGTTAGTCACTCTTCTGATCGCTATGGTCGTCTTGCTGCTTCTGAACCTGTTTGTATTTAACTTGTCCACGGTTAGAGGACATTCGATGCAGCCGACGCTAATGGAAAGCCAGCATTTGTTCGTTAACAAGCTGGTTTATAATTTTCATGATCCGGGCAGGGGGGACATTGTGATTTTAAAAGATCCCGATTCCAAGCTGTCGAACCCAAGATTTTTAGTGAAAAGAGTCATAGGTATTCCCGGAGATGTAATCCGAGTTGAACATAATCATTTGTATGTGAACGGTGAACTGCTAAATGAACCTTACACTAACTCTGACGTGGAGGATGGTGATTATGGTCCTTTTACGGTGGAACCGGGGCACTTTTTTGTCATGGGAGATAATCGCCATACTGCAGCAAGCAAGGATAGCCGCTATTTTGGCAGCATTAAATCTCAAGATTTACTGGGACGTGCAGAATTTATATTTTGGCCGATATCTGAGTGGAAATGGCTATAGAGCAACTAAAGTCTGAAATTAAGGAAAGGAAGAGGATGATGAAAGAAGTGATGGTATATACCGACGGCGCTTGTTCGGGAAATCCGGGTCCTGGGGGCTGGGGGATCGTTCTGCTGTATGGGGAGCATCGTAAGGAGCTGTCAGGTGCCGAGAAAATGACGACAAACAACCGTATGGAGATTAAGTCCGTGATTGAAGCACTGAAGCTGCTCAAGGAGCCTTGCCATGTGAAAGTACACAGTGACTCTGCCTATGTCGTCAATTGCTTCAAACAGGGCTGGATTAAGAACTGGCTTCGTAATGGCTGGCGCAACAGTAAAAATCAGCCAGTGGAGAATAAGGAATTATGGGAAGAGCTGTGGGAACTGATGGGTAAGCATGAGGTTGAATATGTGAAGGTTAAGGGGCACAGTGACAACGAACTGAATAATCGCTGTGATTTTCTGGCGACCAGTGCTGTTAAAAATTTACGGTAGCATCTGCTGCTATTTTCTGTTGAAATTTGAGATATGAGAATTTTGCAAATCCTCATATCTGTAATGATAAAAAGTGGAAGAGAGGTGAGTATCGGATGCAACGCGGATTGACTCAGGCGGCTGCCGGAACCGCTTCGACTTGGGCTTCGCTCAAGCAGGAAATTATTGAGGCGGCTCCAGGGCTGGGTATCGACTCCATCGGGTTCGCATCCGCCGACCCCTTTCTGTCTCTGAAAGCTATATTGGAAGAGCATCGTGCGAAAGGCTATGAATCCGGCTTTGAGGAGCCAGATATTGATAAGCGGATCTACCCGGAGCTGTATGGCTCACAGCCTGCATCTCTGATTGCTATTGCGGTGGCGTATCCTTCCAAAATGAAGGACCCGCCGAAGTCGGACAAGGGGAAGTACCGTGGTATTTTGGCGCGTTCAGCCTGGGGGAAAGATTATCATCTGGTACTACGCGAAGCGATGGAAAAGCTTGAGGCTTTTATAAGTGAGCGGGTGCCTGATGCCATTATGAAAAATATGGTGGATACCGGAGAACTGTCGGATCGAGCCGTTGCGGAACGTGCAGGGATTGGCTTTAGCGGCAAAAATACGATGATGATTTCACCGACGCTGGGATCATGGATTTATCTAGGTGAGCTGTTGACGAACATTCCTTTCCAGCCAGATGAACCGGTAACGGAGGGTTGCGGCGAATGTACCAAATGTTTGGATGCCTGTCCTACGGGCGCGCTTGTGGGTCCTGGACAGCTGAATGCCCAGCGGTGCGTATCCTTTTTGACGCAAACGAAGGGCTTTCTGGATGAGGAGTTTATGCGGAAGATAGGGAATCGGCTGTACGGATGTGATACTTGCCAAATGGTATGCCCCAAAAATCGGGGTCTCAACTGGGATCACCATCCCGAGCTTACACCCGATCCTGAAATTGTGAAGCCGTTGCTGCTGCCGTTATTGGATTTGAGCAACCGTGAATTCAAAGACCGATTTGGTCAAAGTGCGGCGGCTTGGCGGGGGAAGAAGCCCATTCAACGCAATGCAGTCATTGGACTGGGCAATTTCAAGGATATCAGTGCGGTGCCCAAGTTAACGGAGGTTTTATTGGATGATCCGCGTCCCGAGCTGCGAGGCACGGCGGCGTGGGCTTTGAGTCGAATAGGAGGGGAAAACGCTATGACAGCGATCAAGCAAGCATCAGAGAAGGAACAACATGAGCAAGTACGCGAAATGATCGCGCAAGCGCATTCCAAACTAGAGGAACAAGAGCAGGCAGAAGAGCAAAAGGCATCTGAATTATCAAAACCAGAAGTAACGGCCGGGGATTCACAGGGTCCAACGGCGATTTATTATGATGAGATGGAGACACCTGTGGGCACGTTGACGCTGTGCGCTACGGATCGGGGGGTGTGTCGAATAGACTATGGCGTTTTTCACGCGAAGGAAGCACTGCTTCAGCAATGGGCCCGAACATGGATTGGGGAATACGTCTATGTGCAGGAGCCGGAAAAGCTGTGCGAAGCCGCGGATCAACTGCGTGAATATTTTGCCGGAGAACGACGGGAATTCAGTATAGCCTATGATTTGAGAGGCACCCCTTTTCAAGAGCAGGTATGGCGTGCACTGCAAAATATTCCGTACGGACAAAGTGTGTCCTACAAAGATATTGCGGAATCGATCGGACGAGCCAAGGCGGTACGTGCTGTGGGTGAAGCCAATAACAAAAATCCGTTACCCATTCTGTTTCCATGTCACCGGGTATCGGGTGCTAATGGAAGTTTGGTCGGTTATGCTGGAGGCTTGCCAGTTAAGACGAAGCTGCTGGATTTGGAGAAACAATAAGGACATATGTTTGCAAAAAGTGATTTGCTAGCTGTCCCATGTTTTGCTATGATAGGTTCGTGTGTAATTCAAGATGTTTCATATAAATATACAGAGGTGACGACTTCGTGGTGTGGAATATTGTCATTCCGATTATTACCCTGATTGCTGGTTTGGTTGGGGGATTTTTCATCGGTGCTTATTATCTTCGTAAACAGCTTGAAAAGATGCAAAACGACCCTGAAACGCTGCAAAAAATGGCCAAACAGATGGGTTACAACCTGAATGGGAAACAAATGCAAAAAGCCCAGCAGATGATGAAGAACCAACAGTTCTCCAAAAATCAGCCTGGTCCGCGTAAAAATCAGGGCCGTCGGAAATAATGAGCAACGTGAGTACGGATGCCGCATGAGGTTGCTGCATAGAGGAGGATTACTGTGGCTGGCGTAAAAGATTATATTAACCGCAAAGCTGCGGATAACCGGGATAAAATCGAGTACCATGTGGAGCAGATTTTACAACTGATCGGTGAGGACCCCAAGCGTGAAGGGTTGTTGGAAACACCGGCACGCGTTGCGCGCATGTATGAGGAAATATTTGCGGGTTATGAGGTTGATCCCCGGGATGCGCTGGGTGTGACATTTGACGAGAATCACGAGGAGCTTGTGATCGTGAAGGACATCGTCTATTACAGCCAGTGTGAGCACCATATGGCTCCTTTCTTCGGAAAAGTGCATATCGGCTATGTACCCAGCGGCAAAATTGTAGGATTGAGCAAGCTTGCACGCCTGGTAGAGGCAGTGACCCGCCGATTGCAGGTACAGGAGCGTATTACTTCACAGATCGCTGATATTTTAAATGAAGCGGTCTCCGCTCACGGGGTTATGGTAGTCGTAGAAGGCGAGCACCTGTGCATGTGTGCAAGAGGTGTCAAAAAGCCTGGTAGCAAAACAGTAACGTCTGCGGTACGCGGTACGTTTCGTGATGATGCAGCGCAGCGCGCAGAGTTTCTGTCGCTGCTTAAGGATTGATCGAACATCGCAAGACGTTTATGTGATGAACAAAAAAGGGTGGTTTACGCATAGGCGTAGCCACCTTTTTTTGTTAACATCAGATATAAACGACGGGATAGCCGCCTTAAAATTACGATTAGCCTATGGATAACAGTTATTTTTATAGATAGGGGATAACGTATGGAGAATGTACATAGATCAACAGAAAAAACAACAGCTTTGCCTGAGTTGCAGTGGTTTGAAGCACCACTTGCGGACACTCAGGAGGACGTTTTGTCTCCGCTGGCTTGGGAGGAGCTGGCCTGTCGGCAAGTAGGGAAAGGAGCTGCACCCATTTTGCATCTTTGGCGGCATCCGTCAGCGCTTGTGATCGGTCACCGGGACCGCAGGCTCTCTTACGCCCCACAAGCGATGGAGCGAGTGCGCAACGCGGGAACTTCGGTATGCGTACGCCCCTCAGGTGGAGCAGCCGTCATGCTGGACAGGGGGGTGCTGAACCTGTCCTTGATCCTGCCGAATCCACAGCGGGCCATCAGCCTGCATGAAGATTTTCGGCTCATGGCAGCGCTAATTGCCGATGCGCTGGTTCCGTGGTCTGGCGAGGCGCAGACCGGAGAAATCCCCGGGTCCTTCTGTCCCGGGGATTACGATGTCAGCGTCCGGGGCCGCAAGTTTTGCGGCATTGCACAGCGACGTCAAGCCAAGGCGTATATCATCACAGCCTTCGTGATGATTGAGGGCAGCGGTGCAGAGCGTGCACAGGCGGTACAGCAATTCTATACAGAGGCAGCCGGAGATACGTCGACAGGCGTGCAGCAGCAGGATTACCCCCGGGTGAATCCAGCAACGATGGGTAGCCTGGCAGAGCTGGCTGGAGTGCCGTCTGTTGAGGCGTACACGGCATCTTTGCGCCGTGTCGTCGAGAGCCAGACAGCCATTTTACCTGCCGATAGCTGGCTGGTACAACCGGAAGGATGGACCGAACAAATGGCATCGCTCAGAGAGCGATACGATTTGCAGGTGTAGTTTATCTTTAGCTTAGAAGCCTATTAGTGCGTGTTCAAAAAGTCGGCTTTTCAGGACCGAGAAAGTTGGATGAAGCTAGGGACTGAGTAGCGGAGCGTAGACAGATCTACGTGAGCAACGGAAGGCCCGGCTGAATTCAAGATTCGACGTCGAATCCGCTTCTTGAATAGCTTCGTTATGGAAAGACGACTTTTTGAACAACCTCTAGAAGGGTTGCCATCTCAGCTTGGAGGCTTGATCGTAGCGTGCTTCCACTTCAGGCCAGTTAACGACATGCCACCAATCCTCAATGTATTTGTTGCGCTCGTTTTGATGCTTTAAGTAATATGCGTGTTCCCACACATCTATCGCCAGCAGCGGAATGGACTCCCATTGAGTCAGATTCTGGTGCTTTTCGGCCTGCAAAATTTCAAGCCGTCCCGCGCGCGGACTCCATACCAGGATCGCCCAGCCGCCACCCTCGACCTTTTCGGCTGCCGAACTGAATTGTTTTTTGAATGCATCGTAGCTGCCAAAATCTTTTTTAATCTGTTCAGCCAGCGGTCCGCTTGGGTTTCCACCGCCTTGAGGACTCATGATCGTCCAAAAAAGAGTATGCAGATAATGGCCTGCGCCGTTGAATGCCAGTTCGCGTTCCCAATGTTTTACGAGATCAAAATTACCTGTTTTTCGGGCTTCTTCCAGCTTCTTTTCCGCTTTATTCAGGTCATTCACATAGCTCAAATGATGCTTGTCATGGTGAATGCGCATCGTTTTTTCATCAATATACGGTTCAAGCGCATTATAGGGGTAAGGGAGCGGTGGGAGTCGATGTCCTCCAATAGGAACCGACCGGCCGATTGAGGTTTTTTCCGTTGCCGAAGGTTGAGCCTGGCTGGATTTGACGCCTTTAGTCGTCCATGTGCCTTCTCCCCTTATGCCTGCCTGACGTTCTCGAAACGCTTCCTCTGGGTAATTCTCACCCTCTGTCGCTACATGATACAACCCAGCAGCCCTTGCGATGGAGCCAGGTTCTTGAAAGGGGGTTGTCGAGATCAGGAAATATTGGCTTTCATGTGCCGCGTGTAATACAACTCCAGCGGATTTTGGCTGCTGACGCAATGCATGACTGTGCTCGCTCAGCAGACCGAGCTGCCGTACATACTCCTGTGACTGGCGGTTTGCGGTTTGTAGCAAATCGTCCAATCGACGATTTAATTCTTGTGAGTCAGGCTGAGCGTTTAATGCTGACTCTGACGATGGCATCTTTACAGATGATGATGCGTCTAATCCCCTTGACTGTTTTGGAGGTTCAGTGAATTCGTGTGTATGTGCTTGTGGGGCAGCCGACAGCTGTTTCCATTCCTGATGCCACGCCTGATCTGCCGGATCAAGTGCGCTCCGTTGCTCTTCAAGCAACTCTATGGCGGTGCGTTCCGTCTGTTCGAATACAGTCCGCCAATCATCCAGCAGCCGTACATAAGTAGGCTCCAGTCCCTCGGTAGCGGATTTAATCACTTCCACATGCCAACTTTCCTGCTGCTTCCAATGCCGAATTTCCTCCAGCACACGTAAGGGCAGGAAAGACCCATAAGTACTCAGCATCGTTTTATACCTCCCGTATCCCACTATGGCTATCCGGCGGATCTGGCAGATCTGCCCTGGATGCATACGTACCCAGTATATTCGCTGTCCTATCGGGAATATGTCTATGAACTCGCTTAATTTGGTCACATCTGTTACGTAGAACAAGAATACCATGGTAAACGAAAAAGAAGCCCAGCTACGGCACGGGTTAGTGTCCGTAGGCAGGCTTCTTCAAGGTGAAGAATTAAATACAGTTTTTTTGAAAAATAATTCTTTACTTTGTAGTCGTTTGTTTGTGGGCATCAGCGATCGTTTTCTTGTCCTCCAGCTCCTGTACACTGCTTAGAAACGTCGATACCCGCCGTAGATATTCACGGGGATGCTCTCTGAAAATAAGCTCATGTATTCCGTTTTTGACAATCCATACACTGGAAAGTGGGTTGGTTTGATTGGCAGCGAGCTTTTCCGCAATAGGATAAGGAGCCTTTTCATCCTGTGTACCATGCACAAACATGATCGGGAACGGATAGTTTTCCTTTTTAACCTCCTGATATGGAATCTGATGCAAGCTGGTGCCGTTCAAGACTGGAAACAGCAACTCCAGAATTTCCAAAGACGGATGTCTTGGCAGGTTAATTTGATTGTGAATGTTATGGTACAGCGTATCCGGCTCCAACAGGAAAGTGCTGTCCAAAATCATTGCGTCCACATCCTTGGTTTGCAAGCCCGCCTGAAGAGCGGTTCCTGCCCCCATGGAGAAGCCCCATACGATAATCTCCGACGAGCCGCGTTGCTTCGCAAGCTGGATCGCTCCGAGAAGCTGCTGGGATTCCGCTTTGCCTCCGGTTGCGACTGATTTGCTGTTTTGTGACGCGAATCCATAATCGAACATGACCACATTAAAGTTCAAACTGTGGGCATAATGCGCCAGATCATACATGGGAATCCAGCTTTCTTCGCGGTTAGCTCCATAACCATGGCTGAAAATAATCGTTTTCCGCGATTGATCCGCCGGGATATACCAGCCTTGTACCATGCGGCTACCATCCTTGGCAGGGAAGCTGACTTCCTCATAAGGCATGTTTTTGGCCTGCATCGGATTAGAGTACAGCGGCGCGACGGTAGGATTCGTAAGTACCCATGCGATGTAAGCATGCAAGGCAATAAAACAAAACAACAGAAAAAAAACGACCGACAGCAGCAGAGCAATCACAACGTGCTTGAACCGCAGCAGACGGGGATTAAAGAGTGGGGTGGACGGCTCCTGAACAGCGGTCTGTAGCTGAGAGTTGCGCTGGGATGTAGAAATCATGTAAGAGCCTCCTTATATAAAATTGATCTTCGTTTCAATAGAATTTAGGTATAATTCCACTTGAAAATGATAGTGTATATCCGTATAGATACCTATTATCGTATGATGGGGGTTATCCAAAGTCAACGCCTGAACCGGAAAAGTAAAAATGATGCAAAGAATTGTCGATGTTTGTTCTCGTTCTGTAATATGGTTGTCACAAAAACATCGGTTTACAGTAGCCGCGACTATTCTATATAATTTATGTAACCATGTTTCATAGTGTGAAACGAATATGGATACAAGAGGAGCGGTTCACGAATGGAAGACCGTAAATTAACCGTTCGCGCTGTAGAGCGTGCACTTGATATATTGCTGTGTTTTACCGCAGATTCGGATCTTGGCCTAACGGAGATTGCCTCCAAAATTGGTCTACATAAAAGCACGGTTCATCGGCTGCTGACTACGTTGGAGGATCGGGGCTTTGTCGTTCGGAATGCCGAAACGGAAAAATATCGACTTGGCTTCCGCATTTGGGAGCTATCCACACATTTGTCCCAAAGTGACGAGCCGGCGGTGTTGTTACAGCCTGCAATGGAAGGACTGCGTGACCGTCTGGGCGAAACGGTCAGCTTGTACTTACGGGACGGCAACATGCGTATTCGCATACAAGCCGTGCAGAGCAATCAGGCGATCCGCAGGGTTGCGCCTGTGGGTGCGCGTATGCCGCTGGCTGTAGGAGCCTCCAGTAAGGTGCTGGCTGCCTTTATGCCGCCGCAGGAGCTGGAAGCCCTGCTAAGCGGGAATGAATGGCCGCCCTCGGTAGACGCGGAGGTCTATAAAGCCCAGCTGCAGGACATTCGCGAGAAGGGCTATGCGACCAGCTATGAAGAACGGGAGCCAGGGGCCGCTGCTGTGGCCGCACCAATTGTGAACCGGAAGGGACAGGTCACTGCGGCTTTATCTGTATCCGGTCCGGTCAGCCGGCTTGCACCCGAGACGCTACATGACTTTGCTCCGATTTTGATCGAAGCGGCGAAGGAAATGGGGCTTATGCTTCCGTAACAAGAATGAATGCAGTTGAAGCAAGCAGAGTGATTTGATGAGGAGCGTCTCCTTGCTAAATGGAACCTAGAAGGGTTGCCAAAGCCATAAATTTGAAGTAATCTGATAAGGATGGCGGGATGTCTGTTATGTCCGCCTCATGTGAATAGAAGTATCACAGTTACTGGGGGAGCCTGTAATGCCGGGCTGAGATGGAATCGTGCAAGATTCCGGACCCTTTGCACCTGATCTGGATCATACCAGCGTAGGGAAGTAATCGGCCATTGAAATGTATACGCAGCTGCTGTCTACGGTGACGCATTGGAATAGGATTATTCCACATGTGCACGGTCTGGATAGCTGCCTCGTTAGATTAGCCGGTTCCCTCGGGAACCGGCTTTTTTGCATAGATCAGCGCCACCCTGGGAATGGTTCCGGATCGGTGTGTCATTTCATCGAAACAGGAGGAATGGACAATGAAGCCGACAGAAGTAGAAGGAACAAAAGCAACAAAAGAAGTTGAGGTAGAGAGAACAAACGGGGAGCAAGCCAGTGGGGTAACGCCCTTTCCAGGGAGCCGTAAGGTATATATTCAAGGCTCGCGGCCGGACATTGCCGTCCCAGAGCGGGAAATTGCTCTTCATCCTACACATACGCCGCAGGGCACGGAGCATCATGAGCCATTGCGTGTGTACGATACGAGCGGTCCCATGACTGACGAAGCCTATCAGGTCGATATCCGTCAGGGCCTGCCTCCATTACGGCGAGCTTGGGCACTGGAACGGGGCGATGTGGAGGCTTACGAGGGACGCGCCGTCAAACCGGAGGATAATGGACTGAAACCTGGCTCCAAACGGGAGACAGTTGAATTTCCCGGCGTGACCAACCGTCCGTTTCGTGCTTCGCAAGGTCGTACAGTGACGCAAATGCATTATGCACGGCAAGGGATCATTACGCCCGAAATGGAATTTGCGGCGATCCGCGAAGGGGTGGAGCCTGAGTTTGTACGGCAGGAATTGGCGGCTGGACGAGCCATTTTGCCTTCGAATATCAATCACCCGGAAAGTGAGCCGATGGTCATTGGGCGTCATTTTCATGTGAAGATCAATGCGAACATTGGTAATTCTGCGGTTACCTCCTCGATTGAGGAGGAAGTGGAGAAAATGACCTGGGCTGTGCGTTGGGGCTCGGATACAGTTATGGACCTATCCACAGGCCGTAATATCCATACCACACGTGAATGGATCATTCGGAATTCTCCTGTACCGATTGGAACTGTGCCGCTGTATCAGGCACTTGAAAAGGTGAACGGCGAAGCAGAAGCGCTGACGTGGGAGTTGTATCGCGATACGCTGATCGAGCAGGCGGAGCAGGGAGTGGACTATTTTACAATTCATGCGGGTGTATTGCTGCGGTATATACCGATGACGGCGAATAGAATGACGGGAATTGTGTCCCGTGGCGGGTCGATCATGGCAGCCTGGTGCCTTGCGCACCATCAGGAGAATTTTTTGTATACACATTTTGAAGAAATCTGCGAAATTATGAAAGCCTATGATGTGGCCTTTTCTCTCGGGGATGGTCTACGTCCAGGTAGTATCTATGATGCGAATGATGAAGCACAGTTTGCAGAGCTGGAAACGTTGGGCGAGCTAACGCAAATCGCATGGAAGCATGATGTTCAGGTCATGATTGAGGGGCCGGGACATGTCCCTATGCATAAAATCAAAGAGAATGTGGATTTGCAAATGGAGATTTGTAAGGAAGCTCCTTTCTATACCTTGGGACCGCTCACGACGGATATTGCCCCCGGATATGATCATATTACCTCAGCCATCGGGGCGGCGATGATCGGTTGGTTCGGGACGTCCATGCTGTGCTATGTTACGCCTAAGGAGCATTTGGGTCTTCCGAATAAGGATGATGTCCGTGAGGGTGTCATTACCTACAAAATTGCAGCACATGCTGCCGATCTGGCGAAGGGCCATCCACGGGCGCAGCAGCGGGATGATGCTTTGTCCAAGGCACGCTTTGAGTTCCGCTGGCGGGATCAGTTCAATCTGTCGCTTGATCCCGAGCGGGCCTTGTCCTACCATGATGAAACGCTACCAGCAGAGGGAGCCAAGGAAGCACATTTTTGCTCGATGTGCGGCCCCAAATTTTGTAGTATGCGCATCACGCAGGACATTCGCGCCTATGCAGCGGATAAGGGGCTGAACACCGAAGAAGCAGTGGCCGCTGGGATGCGTGAGAAGGCAGAGCAGTATCGGGATGGCGGTCAGTAAAACGAATGTGTGAGTTTAGGAACGCATGAATCAAAAAAAGCCGTGGTTCTCTACAGTCGATGTAGGAAACTACGGCTTTTTGGCTTATGTAAAGCGAGTCATGCAACCGGATAAACGGCGCCTTATTTTTTACCCATTTTTTCATTCAAAATGTCCTGAAAGCTGAGCTTCTTCTCCGAGCTATCTTCTTTCTTCTGCATACTCACCGCGTTGGCACGTTGGTATTGGTGGTGAAAGGGCATCAGGGTGTGGACGGTTAAGTTCATTGTATTCATGTAGATCATTCCTCCAATTCCATATTGTCAAATTCAGATTGAGTTGCTTAGGACGTCTGTATAGGACTATTTGTATGTACTTGATGTCGCAATGCTATGTAGGTTGCTTGGTTATGTTTCAATCATTATACCCACATTTTTTCAAAGTAAAACGCTTTTGACATAAAACAGGAAGATGGTCATGTGTGTTCAAAATGCCGATTAGGAGGATGGTCGTTTTAGGGGAAAATGTGCCTAGGTCTAAAACAAGGGCTTGAGGCCCGTTTTCTTAGTTTAGTAGTCGGGATTGTGTTTTTTTTGTCGAATAACCTTGTAAAAGGAGGGTTTTGCGGACTCCTCAAGTCAGGATTGAGGCAGTCTGGTGGCGAATTAAAGTGTCAAAGTTGTATTGACTTTATGTTTGGTAGTAGATACCATGAACTGGTTGTCAGCGTATTTTGACAACAAGAGTCAGCCAATCGATCTGGCGATTCATCCTTTGAAATGTTAGAGAGAGGATTAGAGCATATATGAAAAAATGTATTGCAGACATCGCATTTATTATTCTGGGTGCGTTTTTTTTCGCGCTAGCTGTTAATCTGTTTGTGATCCCGAATGAGTTTGGTGAGGGAGGTGTTACAGGGGTCACAATCATCCTGTACTACCTGTTTCAGTGGTCTCCCTCGATCGTTAATCTGGTGATTAATGGCTTGCTGCTGATTGTCGGATATAAATTTTTAGACAAGAGAACGACCTTGTACACTATCATTGCGGTCGCTTTTAACTCGCTGTTTTTACATTTAACAGTCAACTGGCGGATTGATTCGCATGAGCCGACGATTAATGCCGTTTTTGCCGGAGTTTTGGTGGGGGTCGGCATTGGCTTAATCGTACGGGTAGGTGGCACAACGGCGGGAACGGTCATTTTAGCCCGGATTGCCAACAAGTATCTGGATTGGAATATCAGTTATGGCCTGCTGTTTTTTGATTTGATTGTCGCATTCTCTTCCTATTTTATTATTGGCCCGGAAAAATTGATGCTAACTATCGTTATTTTGTACGTTGGTACGAAGGTGATGGACTTCATGATCGAAGGACTGAACCCCAAAAAAGCGGTCATGATTATTTCGGAGCACCAAGATAAAATTGCCGAGATGGTCATTACGAAAATGGATCGTGGAGTTACTGTCCTGTCAGGCCACGGTTATTACACTAAAAATCCAAAAGAAGTGCTGTATATCGTCATTAGTAAACAAGAGGTATCGGCGCTTAAAAAGATAGTGAAAGCCATCGACACAGCAGCGTTTATCACCATTCATGACGTGCGGGACGTGTTCGGAGAAGGTTTTCTGGATATTTCGAAGTAACTGGTGGTGTGAAGGTAAGGTTATAGGAGAATAGGGTAGGAAGTCGGTCCTGAGGGATCGGCTTTTTTGCTTTGAGATGTTTATTTTAATAATCGAAATAGGTAGATAGATAATAACTTCTTTTCGAAACAGAAGAAAAGCTATTTTTTGTAAAAAAATATTGTGAATGTGACTTTGATCTCTTATTTTTTTGAAAAATATGCATTATGATCTGACAATAATATATATTTTATTAAAATATATTCATTTTTTATAATGAAGTATTATAAATACACTTACTTCTAAAATCAACTGAGAAACAGTTCCAAGTGAGGTTGTTTTGAGTGGAGAATAACTATGATTTAAAAAAAGAATTTAAAAAGCCGTGGATTCAGATTTCTATTTTATTTATTATATTGCATTTTATAAATTCATTTATTATATTGCCTTCAATGAACCCGCTAAAGCTCCCTTTAGCTTTTTTTATTGTGTCATCAGGAGCGATGATTATCTCTTTTCTTATTGTTGTCTTGTATCCAAAATTCTCGAAACATAGAGAACAATTTTCTGAAAATAATTTGGTTCCATATCGTAAAATATGTTCCAGTGTGTTTGTTGTTCTAAATTTTATTTTTCTTTTTTTAATGTTACTGTATTCAGATGCTATTTACTTCAGTCCCTTAAATATAGTTTTATTGGTTTCAGCGATATCGCACTTAACAGTAGGTATCACATTCACTAAATTAACACCTAACCGTTTAATTGGTTTGAAGTTCCCATGGCTGCTTTCGAATGAAAAGGCATGGAAGAAGACGCATCGTATCTCTGCTTATATTTGGATAGCCTTTGGCTTAATCGGGATCGCTATAGGATTAGGACAAGAAGTTAATGTGTGTATGGTGCTCGCTTCTTGTTTACCGACGATGATTAGTTTTGTTACTTCTCTCTTTCTAAGCCATAGGTATAAAAATATAGACTGCTGATATCTGTATAATGCGGATCGATTTGGCATATTAGGGGGATTTCCATGAGAAGTAAATTAAATTTTTCTAATGTATTGTCTTTTCTTATTTCTGTTTTGCCTTTCATTATCTACCTTTTCATGTATCCGAGAATGCCTAGGAATGTAGCAATCCACTACAATTTCAATGATGTGGCTGACCGTTTTGTTGACAAATCCTCCCCTGAGGTATGGTTGTTGTGTGGAATTAGCCTCATATCTTTTATAATTATGCTTATGCTCCAACCCTATTTCAGTCGTCAGTTCAAGAGCGAAGAAGGCTCTGCAATCATGGAAAGCCTGCCTGGTCTCTTCACACTTCTTATAACCCTCGTATTTGCAATCTTGGGTATATGTTTTCTTTTAAAGGCTTGAAGCATGTAAAAAATCCCCTCTCAATGTGCAGTTTCCACTGCATTTGGAGGGGATTTTGTTATTTATACGCTCTTTACTCTTGAATCATTTGACGCAATACGGTTTGCAGAATACCACCGTTGTGGTAGTAGTCGATATCGACGGTGCTGTCCAGACGGGCAATTACCGGGAATTCGAACTTTGTGCCATCCTCGCGTTTAGCCACAACTGTAAGCTCTTGACCAGGCTTCACGTCATTGTTAATGCCGAGGATGTCGAAGGTTTCGCGGCCATTGAGGCCCAAGCTGGACCAGCCATAGCCCTCCTGGAATTGCAGAGGCAGTACACCCATGCCGACTAGGTTACTGCGGTGAATCCGCTCGAAGCTTTCGGCAATGACAGCCTTAACGCCCAGCAGAAGCGTACCTTTGGCCGCCCAGTCACGAGAGCTGCCTGTGCCGTATTCCTTACCAGCGATGACGATCAGGTTCTGATCGGCTGCCTGATATTTCATGGACGCATCATAGATGGACATTTCCTCATCCGTTGGCAAGTATTTGGTCACGCCGCCTTCAGTACCTGGAGCCACATTGTTGCGGATACGGATGTTGGCGAATGTACCGCGCATCATGACCTCGTGGTTACCGCGACGGGAGCCGTAGGAGTTGAAATCCTTGCGTTCCACGCCATGCTCCTTCAAGTACAGTCCTGCCGGGCTGGAAGGAGCAATGTTGCCTGCTGGTGAGATATGGTCCGTCGTGACCGAATCATTCAACAGGGCAAGCACACGGGCATTACGGATTTCCTTGATATCCTGCACGCCATCCTGAAGTTTTTCAAAGAATGGTGGATTTTGAATATAAGTTGATTTTTCATCCCATTCATACAGTTCGCCTTCAGGAACCGGAATGGAGTTCCATTTTTCATTGGCAGTAAATACATTTTCGTATTTGCGACGGAACATATCCGGGCTGAGAGACAGGCTGATGGCTTCCTTGATTTCCTCGGAAGTGGGCCAAATGTCTTTCAGGTAGACAGGCTGATTGTCCTGATCGTAACCGAGCGGATCATTCACCAAATCAATGTTCACTGTACCTGCCAGCGCATAAGCGACAACCAGTGGCGGTGAGCCGAGATAGTTGGCTTTGACCTGCGCATGCACACGGCCTTCAAAGTTCCGGTTACCGGAAATAACTGCGCCAACCGTTAAATCATGGTCTGTGATAGCTTGACTCACTTCGTCAGGAAGTGGGCCGGAGTTACCGATACAGGTTGCGCAGCCGTAGCCTGCTACATGGAAGCCGAGGGCTTCGAGCGGTCCGATTAATCCCGCTTTTTGCAGGTATTCCGTCACGACGAGGGAGCCTGGCGTCAAGCTTGTTTTAACATAGCCTGGCTTTTTGAGCCCACGCTGCACTGCCTTTTTGGCCAGCAAGCCCGCACCGAGCATAACGCTTGGATTGGAGGTATTCGTGCAGCTTGTGATAGCCGCAATAACGACTGCTCCTGTACCTAACTCGCTGGTGGAGCCGTCCGGATGGGTCAGCGGAATCTTCTGTGCGATTTTTTCATCGCTCAGTCCATAGCCGCCCTTGTCCACCGGGGTACGAATAATGCCTTCAAACGTTTCTTTCATGCGGCCAAGCTCAACACGGTCCTGCGGACGTTTGGGTCCGGCGAGACTCGGTACAACCGAAGCTAGATCCAGCTCAATGGTATCGCTGAACACAGGGTCCGGTGTATCGGATGTGCGGAACATGCCTTGGGCCTTGTAATATTCCTCTACGAGGCTTACTTGCTCATCGGAACGTCCAGTGCTGCGCAGGTAGGCCAGTGTTTCCGCATCGACCGGGAAGAAACCAATCGTTGCGCCGTATTCCGGTGCCATGTTGGCAACTGTCGCACGGTCAGCCAAGCTGATGTTAGCCAGACCAGGCCCGTAAAACTCTACGAATTTGCCAACTACGCCTTTTTTACGCAGCATTTGTGTAACAGTGAGCGCCAGATCGGTGGCGGTAGAGCCTTCCGTCAGACTGCCTGTCAGCTTGAAGCCAATCACATCGGGAGTGACAAAATACAGCGGTTGCCCCAGCATACCCGCCTCTGCCTCAATCCCGCCGACACCCCAGCCAACAACACCAAGGCCGTTAATCATCGTGGTATGGGAGTCTGTTCCTACGAGGGAATCTGGAAAGACGACCGTTTCACCGTCAATGGTTTTGGTAGCGGCAACGGAGGCGAGATATTCCAGATTGACCTGATGGACGATACCTGTGGATGGCGGAACGGCGCGGAAGTTGTTGAACGCCGTTTGCGCCCAGCGCAGAAAACGGTACCGCTCCTCGTTACGTTCAAACTCTACATTAATGTTGTAATCCAGCGCATCACTGGTACCGAAAGCATCGACCATGACCGAGTGGTCGATAACGAGATCGACGGGAACGAGCGGATTGATTTGCTTCGGGTCCCCGCCCGCTTTTTTCACCGTATCACGCATAGCTGCCAAATCGACAACCACGGGGACACCGGTAAAATCCTGTAGCACGATGCGTGCAGGAATGAACGGAATCTCCTTGTTGGTGTCCCGATCCTCAGCCCAGCCTGTCAGCTGCTGTACATGTTCTTCAGTGATGGCGCGTCCGTCAAATTGGCGAACCGCGGCTTCCAGCAACACTTTAATGGAGAAAGGCAGCTTGGCGATACCGCTTTTTCCTTGTTCCTCCAGTGCCTTAAGACTGTAGTAGCGATAAGGCTTCCCGTTAACTTCCAGACTACGGGCGATGGAGAATTGATCTTTTCCTGACATAAGTATTACCTCCTTGAAGTGAATGCTTGGGGGAAAATAGGGATGTCGTTTTTTCGACGTCTTGCCCAGTTGGTTTAAATTGGTTGCGTTCTCAATTACATCTTCAGTGCTTCTTAACGTGTTAGAGGTTGTGATGAATGCAATTTGTTTCATTAGATGAAACGTGATTTCAAAATGATTGCTTTTGGATTAAGTATACCGTTTTCAGACAGTTCCGTAAAGTTTTTTTGGCCTAAATGATGCGTTGCAGATTGGAAAATAAAACGTCCCGCTCCCTCGCGTTTCGATGTTCATACCAAGCTTTAGAGATTCATACTTATAGATAGAGAGCATTTCAGACCAGAGAGGCAAGAAAGGAAGTTATACATCATTCCGGTTATCCCCGGAAAAGGATAGCGGGACGAATATGGAGGGATTGGGATGGGGGAGCGGGAATGGAAACAGGCCCTTTTTGCTTACGTGAATCAATACAATCGCAGTGAAGTGAATGGTGTACCGCAGCCGGATGAGTATCTGGAGGTGGGGCAGCGGATGGAACGAGCAGCACGTGCGGCCAGATTGGAGCAGTGGTACAACGAACGGGATGCTGTTCCCCTACGCAGCGAGACACGCGCCAAGCCGCTACGAATGGTGCAGGATACGCCGGATGAGGCTGTGGTAGATGTACAACTGCATGTCCGACTCTTTTATGAGAAGGGTGGGATGACTCACCGGGAGGATCGGATTGAACGGGAGCGTCTGACGTTCACACGCGAGGGTGAAGCCTGGCAGGTAGCGAGAATTGAGCGAGATCCGGCAGAAAGGAAGCCAGCGGGGGGAGAGGTTCCTTTTGAACAGGCTTCGTTTAATCAGGGAGGGAGTTTGCCGCTGCTGAATCGCGGTGTGCTGGGCTTTGGTACGTCCGCACGTCCCAGCCGATATCGCCGTGAAGAAGCAGCGGCTTATGCAGATCAGTGGTGGGATAGCTTTAACCCAGAGTTTGAAGGTTTTGATGTGGATTGCACCAATTATATCTCGCAATGCCTCTTTGCAGGGGGCGCACCGATCCACTATACTGGTAAAAGAGAATCGGGCTGGTGGTATAAAGGACGGGTCGCCGGACGTGAGCTGTGGAGCTACAGTTGGGCAGTTTCCAACAGTCTGGAGCGGTATTTGGGCTCCAGCTCATGGGGTTTGACTGCTGAGCAGGTGAGTCGACCGGAGCAGCTCATGCTGGGGGACGTCATTTTTTACGATTGGGATGGTGACGGAGCCTTTCAGCACAGCACGGTGGTAACGGCCTTTGATGCGGGCGGCATGCCGCTAGTCAATGCGCATACGGTAAGCTCCAGACATCGTTATTGGGACTATAAAAATTCGTATGCGTGGACCGACAACACGGTATATCGCTTTTATCACATCGCCGACTATTTTTAAATGAGATGATGGATAACAGGTATAGTGACGCAAATCAGTCATAATGACGAAAGTAGGAAAGCGGAGGATAGGCATGGCAAATCAAAAATTGACCGTAGGGCTGGTGTACGGTGGCAAATCGGGCGAACATGAGGTTTCGCTGCAAACGGCGTATGCGGTAATGAACGCATTTAACTATGAGAAATACGAGATTATTCCTTTTTATATTACGAAGGCTGGCGATTGGCGTAGAGGGGCGCTATTAAGCGCTCCTCTGGCTTCTGTAGAGCAATTGAAGCTGGAACGTGCAGAGGGCGGTACCAAGGCGGCATTAGATACGTTGTTCGGCAAGCTGTATGGAGAGCAGACGCTGGATGTGCTGTTTCCGTTGCTGCACGGCACCTTTGGCGAGGACGGAACGATTCAGGGTCTGTTCGAAATGGCGGATATGCCTTATGTCGGTGCAGGAGTGTTGGCTTCGGCAGCCGGTATGGATAAAGGCGTCATGAAGAAGCTGTTTGAGCATGCAGGATTGCCGCAAGTGAAATACTGTTATTTTAATAGTACACAGTGGGCCCAAACCAGTCATGATCTGGTACGTAATATGGAAACCGAGCTAGGTTATCCTTGCTTTGTCAAACCGGCCAATCTGGGATCAAGTGTCGGTATTTCCAAAGCCAGCAACCGAGAAGAGCTGGAAAAGGCTGTAGATCTGGCTTTGCAATTTGACCTGAAGGTGATTGTCGAGGAGTACGTCGATGCCCGTGAGATTGAGGTCAGCGTACTTGGCAATGACGAGCCGATTGCCTCGGTACCGGGTGAAATTGTATCGTCGAGTGATTATTATGATTATGCTGCCAAATATACGGATGGCCAATCGGAAATGCTTATTCCGGCACCGTTGGATGAGGAAGTGGCAGATCGGATTCGTGAAGCCGCATTACAAGCATTCCGCGCGCTGGAAGGCTGCGGGATTTCCCGTGCCGATTTCTTCGTCAGACGCTCGGACGGACATATTCTTATTAATGAAGTGAATACGATGCCTGGTTTTACACCGTTCAGTATGTATCCATTACTGTGGAGAGAAACTGGCGTATCCTATACAAGTCTGCTGGATCGCATGATTGCTCTTGCACTGGAGCGTTATGAGCGCAGGTCGGCACTGCACTACGAGAACTCATAAACGAAACAAAGGGGAGCTGATCACTCTCCTTTTTGTTCATATATGGCACTTACTTGAGCATTTCACTCAACCCTTAATGATGAAAGGTGGCGGCTACACATGGGCTTTCAAACTGAATTTAACTCCGTGTGCAAATTCAAGAGCGAACAAGAGCTTTACGAACTGCTGGAATACGGACGTGGCAAAATGGTTAAATCCGGGCTGCGCGTGTTTCCGACAGGCCAGAAGGTCATTGCTTACAGCGTGGACAACGTGGCAGTAGCCATCGTGCAGATTGTGGGCTGTATCGCCGAAATTAATTTCCAGGGCGATGAAGTGACCGAAGTTGAAATGATCCTCATTCGTAAGCTGAATGAAGAGGAATCAAGAATTCAGACCGCATTGGCGGATGAAATGTTTTTTGGAGCACAGCAGCAATCCTAGCTGTTTGCTTCTTGCAATTTGTACGATAACACCGAATCAGCATGTGCTTTTCCGGGTATGATCAGTAGAAAAGGGTTTTAGGTCACAGAACGAAAGCGGCCTTACCATCTACTGCGAACTACTGAAAGGAAGACACCCTATGATCGTAAGGTTAGGTTATGTAGCCATGTCGGTTACCGTGCAAAATGCATCCCCCTCTAAAACCATGACGATGGCCAGCTTTAACAAGATTGGAGACCGAGAAGCTGCGATCCGCAAGCTAGAACGGATAGCAGCCGAAAATCTCCATAATACATTGAGGCTGCTGCGCCATAATCGTGCGAGTGATATCCAGGTCTATCGTTTCTCATCCAAGCTGATTCCGCTCGCGACCCATCAGGATCTGCGGGATTGGGACCCGTTTCAGGCGCTTGCTACTGACTTCGCAGAGGTTGGGAACTATGTCAAGGCGAATAGGATGAGGGTATCGTTTCATCCCGATCATTTTACAGTGTTAAGCACTCCCCGTCCTGAGGTGTTGGAGAGCTCCATTAATGACTTGAAGTACCACAAAGCGATGCTGGAGGCCATGGGGCTCGGTGCCGAAGCCAAGAACAACATTCATATTGGTGGTGCATACGGAGATAAGGTGACCTCAGGCCAGCGTTTTGTAGAGCAGGTTAGTGCTCTGGATCTTTCGTTAAGAGAACGGTTGACGCTGGAAAATGATGATAAAACATTCAATGCGGTGGAAACACTGGAAGCTTGCAAAATAACGGGCTTGCCGATGGTTCTCGATATTCATCATCAATGGGTCAATAACGAGGGTGAGAAGCCGTGGGAGCTATGGCCGGACATATTGAATACCTGGAAAGGGGAATTGGCCCAAGCCGGATCTTCTACTGATCATCCATTGCCGCCCAAAATTCATGCCTCCAGTCCCAAAAGTGAAAAAGACCCTCGTGGTCATGCAGACGGTGTTCTGGTGGAGCCGTTGCTGACCTTTCTGCGCAATATTGCTGGATATACGGATCGGATTGATGTCATGCTTGAAGCCAAGCTTAAGGATGAAGCGTTATTCGGATTGATGAATGAACTGCGTCTTCAGGAAGATAATGGGGTCAAAGTGCTGGATGGGGCTTCCGTAGAAATTATGCCTTAGAAAGTAGTATTTTGCGGATAAAGCTCTCATTTGGGGAAACTTTATGCAGTTTATTGTGTATACTAGAATGTGTAAACTAGCAAACTTGTACTGAAACAGAGATGGTTAAGAGACTGTGCTGTAGGCCAGCTTCGTAAACCACGTAACAATGATATAGAAAGTAGAGTGAACACGTTGAACGAACATGAAAACGAAAAGGTTCCCTATATCGTATCAGGAAAAAGCTATACGGCCGTGGCTATTAACGCGGCATCCAAAGCCGGGGAATGGATTAAGAGCAAGCTGGGAACTGTTGAACATTTGAATACCAAACAGTCTCCTACGGATCTAGTGACCGAGGTAGATAAAGGTGCAGAACAGATGATTCGCAGACTGATTCTGACCCATTTTCCCGATCATGCGATTTTGGGTGAAGAAGGTGTAGAGCCGGGAGCCGAAGCTTCGGCCCGCGCACTAGAGGCTGCCCGTGAAGAGGAATATTTATGGATTATTGATCCGGTAGATGGCACGACCAATTTTGTACACAGTCTGCCGTATTACAGTGTGTCTATTGCCTTGGCCCATCGTGGAGAGGTGATTGTCGGGGTTATTTATGATCCGTCCCGTGATGAAATGTTTGTAGCGGAAAAAGGAAAAGGCGCATATGTGCATGGTAATCGCATGCAAGCCTCAAGAGAAGAAACACTGGGAGATAGTCTGGTGTGCATCGGCTTCCCGCCAGATCGTACGTATGCACAACCGCTAAATATGAAAATCACGCAGGTTCTTACACCTCAGGTACGCGGCATTCGGGCGCTGGGCTCGGCAGCATTGCATCTGGCTTATGTGGCGTCGGGACGGTTATCGGCCTATTGCGAAATTGGTTTGAATGCGTGGGATGTAGCAGCGGGCGCTTTGCTGGTGCAGGAATCAGGCGGTACCATTACCGATACATTGGGCAGACCTTATGACCTGAGTGTACGGCATATTGCAGCTACGAATACAGCTATTCATTCTCAACTTATTCAAGTGCTGAAAGAAGCTGACGCAACCGGGTTATAATTCTACGTAGGGACCATCACCCTAAAGGAGGAAATCGCGATGAGTCAATCCGAAGAATTGGAACGCCAGCTCAGTGAACTGCTGACGGAAGGCGAAATTCGTGAGAATGAGGCCCAAAAGCGGGAACGGCTCAGCCCTAAATATGAGGTGCGGGTTCAGACTCATATCGATCCCATTGTTGAGGAAACGCGTAAATACCGGAGTATGGCACGGGAACTTGATGACCGATACGACGAATATATGAGCAAGGCGGACAAATCGAAACCAACCGATCAACGCTAAGCAAATGCAAATACCTCTTGCCGAATGACCAAGGCATGGGGTATTTTGTATGTTATAAAGGAGGCGACAATCACTGATTACCTACTTTAAAAGCGCTTACAAAAATGCTGGAATCCATCATAAAATGGTACTGCTGATCACGGTGCTTATGCTGGTTAATTTTGCAGTTGTTGCAGTCATACTTAAGTACGTATTTCACATTTATGATAATCAAATGTACAAAAAAACATCCGAAGTACTCAATATTTCTTCAATCGGTATAGAAAATGAGCTGAAGGATGTGGAAAAAGTTACTTTCAAGGTAACAACGGACGAGCAGCTTCAACGTTATTTGCTGCAATTGGAAAAAGAGAAATCCCCTTATGCCAAAATGGTGCTGCGTAAAAAAATAACGAATAGGCTTGTCGCCTTTGCCGGCTCTGAAACCTATGTCTATTCTATGATGGTCATCGACAAAGAGGGACAGGTCATGAGTGCGGGCAACCGCGAAGGTATTCCCCAAGAGCTTCGATCCACCCTGTCGGAGCTGGCAGACGAACATGACGGTTCCAATGCATGGTATGCCGCAGGTCATTCCTCCTTGCTGGCAGCTCGGCAGTTCAAATCCTTTACCGATTCCAATTTTACGCTGAATGGGCTCGGAACGCTTGCGATTCGTGTACGAATTGACCGGATTGTAGCGGACCGTGTGCAAACCTCCGGTCGTGATGGACAACTGATGATTACAGATGGAAGGCGGATGATTTATCCCGAAACACCACTTTTGAGTGAGAGTGATATTCAGGCCGAGCTGGGCCGGAAGCAGCCTTACGGGATTGCGACCTACTCAGGAGGAACCTTTTTCGCTGCTCAAATCAAATCTTCTTATACGGATTGGACGTATTTGCATATGACCCCCTTCGATGATATGTTTCGCAGCATTACGATTATCAAAGAAGTTGTAAGCGCTATTTTTGTCATTATGCTTCTTATCGCATTGGCTCTGGGGGCTAGATTGTCAGGGAGCATTACCAAACCGATCGTTCAATTAATCCAGAACATGCGTAAAATAGAAAAAGGCGATCTCGACCGTTTGGAAGAGGAAGCACTTGGTGCGGTCCCCCTTTCCACACAGGATGAGGTAGGCTTGCTTCATCGAACGTACAAGAAAATGATTCGCCGCATTCGTGAGCTCATTAATGAGAATGTTGCCAAGCAGCTATTACTGCGGGAAACAGAGCTAAAGGCGCTCCAGGCCCAGATTAATCCACATTTTTTATACAATACATTAGAGTCCGTGAACTGGCTCGCCAAGGCCAATAAACAGGACCGGATTTCAGAGATGGTGGAAGCACTTGCTTTTCTACTGCGCAGTGCGGTCAGTTTTGAGGAGCAGCTGATTCCGCTTCGAAAAGAGCTGGATATTGTAAGGAGCTACGTAACGATCCAAAAAACACGTTTTGATGAACGTCTCGTTTTCCATCTGGATATTCCGGAAGAACTGATGGATGCACAAATTCCGAAGCTAACGCTTCAGCCCTTGGTGGAGAATGCCATTCATTATGCGCTGGAGCCGCGAATTGAACCCTGTCAGATTGCTATTATTGCGAGAGAAAGCGAGGGTGCTCTATTTCTGCGAGTTGAAGATGACGGACCGGGAATGACGCCGGATTTCTTGGAAAAGCTGCGAAGCGGGCAGGTTACGACTCGTGGGCAGGGCATTGGACTTACGAATATTCAGGAACGGATTAACCTGACATTTGGTACACCTTGGGGGATAGAGCTGCATAGCGAGTCAGGAACAGGAACGTCGATTCATGTCTGTATTCCATATGTGAAAGGGGATCAGGGTCGTGTACAAGGTGCTACTGGTTGATGATGAGCGTATGATTTTGGAAGGCATATCACAGGTGGTTGATTGGGGGAAAGCGGGCACGAGATTGGTTGGCACGGCACGTAACGGGATTGAGGCTTATGATCAGATTCAAGCCAGCCCACCTGATTTTGTGATTAGCGACATCTCTATGCCAGGACTAGACGGTATCGGACTGGTTGCCAAAACGACGGAGCATTTTCCAGACGTCCGTTTCATTCTGTTGTCTGGCTACAAAGATTTTGATTATGCCTGTCGGGCCATGCAATACGGGGTGAAGCACTACTTGTTGAAGCCATGCAATGAGCGGCAAATTCATGAGGCTCTGACCGAGTTGGGACAGGAGCGGGAGGAGCAGGAAGAACGCAAGCAGTTTGTAAACCGGATGAAGCTAGATTTTCAGCGTATGCTGCCTCATGTGAAGGAACACTTTTTGAAGGAGTTTATTTCCTATAAAACTTACGGTAGCCGCGATATCGCATTTTATGAGCGGTTATTCGGAATTGAATTGCAAGATAAGCAGGTTCGAATGCTGCTGCTGCGGGTGGAGGAATCCCATGAGCCGGAGCATCTGTTTGCATTGCAAAATATAGCGGCAGATTTGATGGATGATGTCTTGCTCAGTACGACCATGCAGGGGCAATTGCTCATCGTGCTGGAAAGCGAGGATGATACGTCACGGTTTATGAAACAGATTGAAGCGGTACGTGCGACATTTCATCGCTTTTACAAACTGGAGGTAACGGTCGCAGTTAGTGAGTCGGATAGTATGCAGCATTCACGGGGGATGTACCGGGAGACACTGCATTGTATGAATCACCGTTTTTACACCGGGGAGGGCAGTCTGATTACGAAAGAGGATTTAGCGACTGAGGATACCCGGGAGATGGCAGATTTGGAGCTGGACGAGGAAAAGTTCGGTCTGCTGATCAAGGCTGGAAATACGGTGGAGGTTGCACAGGAAGTGGATCGGTTATTCGGTATTTTGTCCCGGATGAAGCTGGAAATCTCTGTGACCCGCTCTTATGTGCTTCAGCTCTATGCCGCTATGATCCGTATATGCCCTGAAGAAGAGCGTGCGGCGTTTACGAGCCGAATGGTGGTGCTGGCAGAGCAAAAAACGCTGGCATGTCTCAAATCTTTTGTACAGGAAGCTGCCGAACGAATGACCGCAATCTATTATAAAAGTAATGTGTATCGCCAATCTTCTACCGTTGATAAAATGATCACTATTATTGAGCAAAACTACAGAAAATCCGATTTGTCGCTGAACGGAGTGGCAGGCCAAATGCTGTATATGAATTCCGACTACTTAGGGAAGATTTTCAAAAAGGTGACTGGGGAAAACTTCTCACACTACGTCAATCGTTATCGGATCGAACGTGCGGCTGAGCATATTCGAGAGACAGGAGATGTAAAGGTGTTTGAGCTGGCCGAATGGTTCGGCTTTGGCGGGAACGCGCAATATTTTAGCCAGGTGTTCAAAAAATGGGCAGGTATGACGCCTTCCGAGTACATTAAATCACACGAGAGGGGATGAGCTGATGGAGTCCCACTGTTTTTTAAACCCAGGAAACCTGATTTGTGTATTCCAATGCTTCTCAGCTTTTGGGAAAATAACAACAGGAGCTAATGTAAACGCTATCAAAAATGCGTAAATACGTTGTCACTTGTAATTTGGCTCCTTTCTAGAACAGCGAAAAGGGGAGAGATAGGTGGGCAAAAAGGGATGGTTTCTGATTATAGCTATGCTGCTCGTTTTGACGACAGCATGTAGCGGAGCGGACGGCGGCGGCAATTCGGGCACAAGTGCAGACGGGAAAGTAAAGTTACGTATCGCTTGGTGGGGATCGGATACGCGTCATGAATACACGCAGAAGGTCGTTGATTTGTATAAGCAGAAAAATCCTAATGTAACGATCGATGTGGAATATGCCTCTTTTGATGACTATTGGAAAAAGCTCGCCCCACAGGCTGCGGCTAATCAGTTACCGGATATCGTGCAAATGGACATTTCGTACATTAGCCAATATGCAAAAAATGGTCAACTGGAGGATCTCGCGCCTTACTTAAATCAAAAAATTCAGGTCGCTGACGTGAACGAAAATGTACTCAGTACCGGCGTAATAGCAGGAAAGCAATATGGTATTCCAACAGGTGTCAATGTTCTGGGTTTCCAGTATGATCCGGCGCTGCTCAAAAAAGCGGGCATAGACAAAATTCCTGACAACTGGACATGGGATCAATACAAAGAAATGGCTTTAAAGGCAGCTTCCAATAAAGTATACTTTGACAGCTCAATGGCTGCCGATATTTTCTTCCACTATTATTTGCGTACGCAAGGAAAGACTCTCTACAATGCGGAAGGGACAGGATTGGGGTATGACGATGATAAGCTGTTTGTTGACTTCTTCAGCGGATTGGCTGATCTGATTAAGAAGGGAGCGACCCCGCCTCCTGAAATTATGAACCAGACCAAGGGGATTCTTGAGGAATCCGATATCGTAAAAGGAACAGGCATCGGTATTTGGCAGTGGTCCAATCAGTATGTAGGTTTACAGCAGGTTGTTAACCGCCCCATGGCACTGGCACCAATGTTTGGGCCGAATATGGAAAAAGGCGTATACATGCAGCCTACGATGTACTGGACGGTTGCTTCCCGTTCACAGGTGAAGGATGAGGCCGCAAAGTTTATTGATTTCTGGATGAATGATGTAGAAGCGAATAAATTGATTAAAGGCGAACGTGGCGTGCCGATTTCCTCCAAAATCAAGGAGGCTGTTGCGCCAGAGTTGAGCGAGCCTACGAAGCAGGTGTTTGAATTTGTAGCTTCCATGGAGCCGAAGGCTTCTCCAATGAGCCCGCCGCCGCCAGTCGGATCGCCGGAAGTGATTGCGACTCTGACCGATTATATTGAACAGGTCAATTTCGGACAGATGACGCCTGAAGACGCAGCGGCCAAATTCCGGGCTGATGCGAATACTATCCTTGCGAATAACAAGCAATAATGAGCGCAATGTGACCTTTAGGATATCTGATACTGTTTAGCATAAGATCGAAGGAACGTTTCGTTAAGTTAACCGTGCGTAGTCCAAAGCATGATTGCGCACGGTTGATTGGACGAACCAACTGCATAAGCACCCTTTGCAGACATCACAATATTATTCACATAACAACGAATTATTAATATTATAAAGTTTTGCTAATTCTTTAAAATGCAACAGAAGGGAGGCTTGATGAGCTTGCGAAATCATCAGAGCTTGAAAGCCAATATGACCGGATATGCGTTTATCAGCCCGTTTATTGTGGGCTTTCTGGCGTTTACGTTAATTCCAATGTTTATTTCGCTGTATCTGTCCTTTACCACCTACAACCTGTTCACCCCGCCCAAATGGATTGGTCTGGGTAACTTCGAAAAAATGTTCACAGGCGACCCGAAATACTGGAATTCGATCAGGGTCACGTTTACGTATGTATTGGTCGGTGTACCGTTGCGACTGATTTTCGCGCTGTTTGTGGCTATGATTTTGAATACCAAATCGCGTATGGTCGGCACCTATCGGACAATGTACTATCTGCCGTCGATTATCGGGGGCAGTGTTGCGGTATCCATTATGTGGCGGAACATTTTCAGTAATAACGGCATAGTGAACAGCCTGCTTTCGACCTTAGGGGCGACTCCAGTGAAGTGGTTTGGTGACCCGGATGCTTCGCTTACGATGCTAATCACCTTGTCCGTATGGCAATTTGGCTCCTCCATGCTGATTTTTCTGGCAGGTTTGAAGAACATTCCTGTTGAATTGTACGAGGCGTCCAGTGTAGATGGCGCTAAGCCAGTACGAAAATTTTTCAGTATTACGCTACCGTTGCTTAGCCCCATTATTCTATTTAATCTGATTATGCAGACGATCAGCGCCTTTATGACCTTCGTCCCGGCTTATGTTATTTCTAAGGGCGAAGGAGGCCCGATGGATGGAACGATGCTGCATTCACTGTATCTGTTCCGACAGGCGTTTATGTTCAGCAACATGGGATATGCGGCAGCCATGGCTTGGGTCATGCTCATTATGATTGGGATACTGACAGCGATATTATTTATAACCTCCAGATACTGGGTATTTTATGAAACGGAAAAGGGGCGCTGATAACGATGGCATGGAAAACGGTCAAATGGCCAATTTATCACATACTGGTTGCTGCACTGGCGCTCCTGATGCTGTATCCCGTTTTTTGGATGCTGTTCAGCTCGTTTAAAGAAAGTCGGACGATATTCGTCACGGCATCCTCGCTTTTCCCTACAGAATGGATCTGGCAAAACTATGTAACAGGCTGGAAAGGAACGACTGGCTACAACTTTGGCACGTACATTCTGAACTCGCTCACGATCGTGGTGATTTCAACGATTGGAGCCGTGCTTTCCTCCTCATTGATCGCATTTGGCTTTGCGCGCTTGAAATTCAAAGGACGTAACTTGTGGTTTGCTTTGATGATGGTGACGCTTATGCTACCAGGGGATGTGGTACTGGTACCGCAATATATTATTTTCACCAAGCTCGGTTGGATCAATACGATCTTACCGTTGGTGGTACCCTCCTTTTTCGGGATGCCGTTCTTCATCTTTCTGATGGTGCAGTTTATACGAACGATTCCAGCAGAGTTGGATGAAGCGGCGACGATTGACGGATGCGGCAAGTTCCGGCTGTATTTCAGAATTATTTTACCCTTACTCAAATCGTCGTTGGCTACAGCGGCAATCTTCTCCTTCTACTGGAAGTGGGAGGATTTGCTTGGTCCGGTACTGTATCTGAATTCGCCGGAGAAATATACCGTATCTATTGCACTCAAGATGTTCCTCGATAGCGAGTCGGCTTCCAACTGGGGAGGAATGTTCGCCATGTCTATCCTAAGCCTGCTTCCAGTTATCGCTGTATTCTTCGCATTCCAGAAGCAAATTGTAGAAGGAATGAGTACAAGTGGTTTGAAGGGATAAGATCCAAAATCCATAGCGTGAGGATATGAAGCTTACGAGTGGAAATGGATGGCATCCGGGTTTATACAATTGAATGGTCGGGATTTGAGGGCGATGGCTGAGAGGTGAGTAAATTGTGGAAGTTTGATTTTGGTCCGGGGGAACCTGCAGATGGCTACAAGGGAGTGTCTCCGGATTGCTCATATACAACTGAACAGGGCTATGGCTTCGAGACTACAGAGCATGTGTACGGTCGAAAAAGGCAGAGTGCAGCCAAGGATGCACTCACGCGGCTGCGAAACAGCTTTTGTATTCCACTGAATGCTGCATTTGTTGCAGATGTGCCGGACGGAATGTATCTCGTCACTATACTGGTCGGCGATTCGCAGGCGGAAACGTTCACGCGACTCAAGGCTGGTGAAGGCAAGCACATGCTTCCCCCGGTACACACGCTGCCGGGCCAGTTCACCGAAGCCCTGTTTGCGGTGCCAGTCCGGGGTGGCAAGCTGCGCCTCACCGTATCAGGCACCGCGCCACGGCTCAATGCGCTGGAGATTGCGCCAGCGCCACAGACCCTCCGGCTATTCCTAGCCGGAGATTCCACGGTTACGGATCAGGACGCATCCGGTTATCCGTATACTGGCTGGGGCCAGGCTTTGCCCGCCCTGTTCAAGCATGATGTCTGCGTGGATAATCATGCCGTATCGGGAAGAAGCTCCAAAAGCTTTGTGGACGAAGGACGGCTGGGTGCCATTTTGGGCGAAATAAAGGCAGGAGACTTCCTGTTCATCCAGTTCGGCCATAATGATCAGAAGCCTGACCCGGAGCGGGCTACAGAGCCTTTTACAACCTACAAGGAGCATCTTCGCCTCTACATCGACGGCGCAAGAAGCCATGGGGCAACCCCGGTACTGGTCACGCCCGTACATCGTCGCTATTTTAATGAGGATGGTACGCTATCTGACACACATGGTGACTATGTAACAGCGGTTCGTGAGCTGGCGGAAGAAGCGAATGTACCGCTGATTGATTTGTCTGCCCGCACGCAGGAGTTATATGAGCAGCTGGGTCCCGAAGAGAGTAAAGAGCTTTTTATGTGGCTGCTGCCTGGTGAATACATGAACTTTTCCGGCGGCTTAGAGGATAACACACATTTTCATGAGAATGGTGCGGTTCGTATTGCAGACATGGTGGTGGATGCTGTGAGGGCACTGGATTTGCAACCGTTACGCATGTATTTACGTTGAAGGACGACCTATTCATATACGGACGTCAAGGAGGTAACTCACGTGAAACTTACCAAAGGGGGGGACGTGGAAATGCCTGCATTGATATTTGATGAAGAACAAGTTAAGCAGGTGATCGACCGGGTAGTTGAACGCACATTTCAAATGCACTACAGCTGGGATTGGCCGGGTGGAGTAGCCTTTTACGGAGTATGCGAAGCGTATGAAGCGACAGGGAACGAAAAGTATTTGATCAAGCTGAAAGAATGGGTTGACGAAAGTATTGAGGATGGGCTTCCATCTCTCTCGGTGAACGGCGTTTCTGTCGGGCACTGTTTGTTGACGCTTTACCAGGCCACAGGTGAGCAAAAATACCTTGATATTGCCATCGAGATGGCAGAATTTTTGGCCAAAAAAGCGGAACGGTTTGCCGACGGCATTTTCCAGCATACGGTGAACTCACTTCATGATGTATTTCCGCAGCAAGCATGGGTGGATACGATGTTTATGGCCGGTTATTATTTGCTGCGTATCGGTCATCTGTTGGGCAACAAAGAGTATTGGGAGGATGGGGTTCGTCAATATCACGGGCATGAAGAATTTTTGCAGGACCCGGATACGAATCTGTATTATCACGGATGGGATCATGCGAATCAAAGCCGGATGTCAGGAATATATTGGGCGCGCGGCAATTCATGGGCAGCTCTCACGATGGCAAAAGCGCTGAAATTTGTGGAGGTGCAGCATCCATCTTATATGATCATCGATGGCTCGCTGCGTGACCAGCTCAATGCGCTGGTGCGACTGCAATCCCTGGAAGGGCTGTGGCATACGGTGCTGAATGATGATACCTCTTATCTGGAAACCTCGGGCTCGGCAGGAATCGCGACTGCCTTGCTTATGCAAGGGCGGTTGTTTAACAAATACACACAAAAGGCGATCGACGGTATTCTTTCCCGCATTAAGGACGACGGCACAGTAACGGGTGTATCCGCTGGAACCGCTGTGATGAACGATATTGACGGCTATCGAAACGTCCCCTACAAACGCATTCAGGGCTGGGGTCAGGGATTGGCGCTTGCTTTTCTGGCTCAACTGTTGCGTACCAAGGAGAATCCGTACGGCTAGAAGAAGGGGCATATGCGCCAAAAAGTATTATGGGTAAAGGAAGGAGGCCAATAGTATGGGAAATGCTGAACTTTCTCAGGAAAAGGTGGCTAATCAGCCGCGAGGCGGCCTATTCTGGGTCATCCCCGATGGGTATATTCCACCGGAAAGCCGGGGAGAGCTGCTCAGTCATGAGAGTATATGCGTGCTGAATTGTGGGAGCCGTGTGGCAAATCTAAGTATAGACATCTATTTTGAAGACCGCGAGCCATTGGAGGGATTGATCGAGGTGGTGGAAGGAAGACGAACCCGTCATATCCGAACAGCCTCGTTGGAGAAATCCGGCGAACGGATTCCCACAGGCATTCCTTACGCAATTACGGTCACTAGCGATGTGCCCATCATCGTACAATATAGCAGATTGGACACGACACAGCCGGAATTGGCGTTAATGAGTGTCATGGCGTACCCTATTTAATCCGACGAAGACTAAGAAGTGAAAAAAGAAATCTCCCGGCTGGAATTGCGCAGCTGGGAGATTTCTTTTTTTTGCAGGCAATGTAGTGTTTATTTTTAGCCCGTTTTTTGTGATTTTGCCGAAGTTGTTTTGATCGGCGTGAAGTTTTTTCGCCCCCCGAAATTGGTACCCAGCACGCCGATAATGATCATCACAGCCCCGACAATGTGATAGTAGGCGAGCTGCTCCTTCAAAATGTAAGCACCGGCAATCATGGAAATGAGGGTGGATAAATTACCGATCACACTCATTTTGGAGGCTTCGATCCACTTCAAGGCAAAGCTTGATAACAGTGAGGTGACGAGGGTAGACAGAATGCCCAGATAAATCAGTGCCATCCAATAACCAGGCTTCACCAGTGGAGCGGTATAGGCGCTCATGGAGCCGTCTATGGCATGATATCCCAGTGCCACCACGTTAAAAACGATACATCCCAAAATAGAGGTAACGTAGGTCAATTCCATGGGGCTGTACTTTTGTGTTAAGGGCCGTGCCAGTACATTATAACCGGATAGGCATATCGCAGAGAGCACGAGCAGAAGAATACCGCCATAGCTATTGGACGCTAGCGGTGCTCCGCTTTTCATTACAAATATAAAAACCACACCAAAGACAGAGAGCAGTAAGGAAATCTTTTGGACTACTGTTGTACGCTCTTTAATAAAATAAGAAGCTAACAGCAACGTAAAGATGGGAACGGTTGCTTGAATAATTCCACCTTCCGATGAAGAAGTGCTCATCAGCCCGAAGGCTTGCAGTGGAAAATACACTAATGGCGAGAGCAGCGCCAGTGGTAAAATGCGCAGAATGTCACGCAATTTGATGTTGAGCTTAATCCAACCAAGCAGCACTGGAACGGTCAAAGCGATAAAAGACAGCGCAAAGCGGTGGGCGATCACATCCAGCGGGCTCGCCTCTGTGACCGTCAATTTTACAAATAAAAATGAAAATCCAAGTATAGCTGCATAGCTGAGAGCTGCCAGATAGGCGGCTCCATTTCTGGAACGACTGTGCATAATAAACCTCCGTAGTCATGACCTTAACCTGTGGTTCTCTCAATATACCCGGATGGCATAACATGATACAATCCATAAAATCTGAAACTGTACGGGTACAGTTGTAAAATAAAAAAAGCCGGAACGAAGTCCCAGAGGTCGAATACCCTTCCCTAAGACTACTTCCAGCTCTTATCAAAATTCATATTCTATCACTTACTGCTGGGTTTACTTCCCTTGTGACATCGCCCGGAACGAATCGTCCGCCGCTTCCAGCGTAGCATCTACATCTTCGTCCGTATGCGCTGTTGTGAGGAACCAGGCTTCGTACTTGGATGGTGCCAGATGAATACCTCGATCCAGCATGTGACGGAAGAAGGATGCGAATGCTTCGCTATCCGTATCCTGCGCCTGTGCGTAATTCGTGATCGGATGATCACAGAAATGCGTCGAGAACGCTCCACGAATACGGTTGATCGTCAATGGCACGCCATAGCGTTCGGCAGAGGACTGAATACCGTCCGTCAGCCTCACAGCCAGACGTTCCATCTCTTCATACACGCCTTCTCCTTGAAGGACTTCAAGGCAGGCGATGCCTGACGAGATGGACGCCGGGTTGCCTGCCATCGTACCCGCCTGATAAGCCGGGCCGAGTGGGGCAACCTGCTCCATGATCTGTTTGCTGCCACCGTAGGCACCAATTGGCAGACCACCACCCATGATTTTGCCCAGCGCGGTCAAATCTGGCTGAATCGCATCATGGTTGTCCAAACCTGCATACGTTTGGGTAGAGCCGAAGTGGAATCGGAATGCGGTAATGACCTCGTCATAAATGACGAGTGAGCCGTTCGCACGCGCCATGGAGCACAACCCTTCCAAATAACCGGGCTGCGGCATAACCATGCCGAAATTACCGACAATAGGCTCGACCATGACTGCCGCCACATCGTCGCTCCAGCGCTCCAAAGCTTGGCGCAACGCGTCGAGGTCATTGAATGGCACAGTAATGACCTCGCTCGCAATGTTGGTTGTAATGCCTGCACTGTCAGGTATGCCCAGTGTAGAAGGTCCAGAGCCAGCAGCTACAAGTACCAGATCCGAGTGACCATGGTAGCAGCCGGCAAATTTGATGATCTTGTTCCGCCCAGTATAAGCCCGTGCCACACGAATCGTCGTCATGACTGCTTCTGTGCCGGAATTCACAAACCGGACCTTGTCCATAGAAGGAATGGCTTCCTTCAGCATCTTGGCCAGTTTGATTTCCAATACCGTTGAGGTTCCGTATAATACGCCGTTCGCGGCCGCTTCGCTGATCGCCTTGGTAATATGGGGGTGAGCATGTCCGGTAATAATAGGGCCGTAGGCCGCCAAATAATCGATATACCGATTATCATCCTCGTCCCAGAAATGAGCGCCTTGGGCGCGTTTCATGAATACTGGAGCACCGCCGCCCACAGCTTTAAAGGAACGTGAAGGGCTGTTAACGCCCCCGACAATATGCTCCAGGGCTTCTTTATATAGTGCTTCGGAGTTTTCCCGTTTCATCATCAAAAACTTCCTTTCCGTTCATTAAAATAGGGTATACACACGCCAAAGGGCAGCGTTCACGGCTGCCCCTGCATACATCATTATAGCTCTTTTTGACCTGTCTTTGTTGTTGATTGTTTGGAAGCATTCTCATCACTGGCTTTACTGCCCCCTGTAAAAGAAGCTTTATCCGTCTTGGTAGACGATGCACTGTCTGGCTGTTTTGTTTCGGTCTGATCCTTATTTTGTTCCTGTGTTTGTGTGGGTGGATTATTAAAAATATCCTGCACATACGTTTTCAGTTCTTCCGGATCGCGGACAGTAAGAACTGCCGCGCCGCCCACATTCTCTTCTCCGAGCATCTTCATCGGTGGAACCTGTTCACTGCCTGCAAAGTTGCTTTGGTACCCCACATTCGCCAGCTTCCACATATCGTTAACACTGAGATTCGTGTCAATGAACGGGTTAACCTGCTCTAAAATGTTCGGCAGGTTGGCGATGGAAGTCGTGGTCTGCATTTTCTGGGCTACGGCCTCCAAAAATGCGCGTTGCCGTCCTGATCGGGAGAAGTCGGACATCGCATCGTGGCGGAACCGCACATATTGAAGCGCCGTGTTGCCATCCAGATGCTGCATACCCTTTTTCAAATCAATGTCGTACTGATGTTTATCTGCATTACTTGTATAATGCATATCCTTTTCCACTTCAAAATCAATCCCGCCTACGGCATCCACCAGTTTGATAAAACCCTGGAAATCCGTGTACACATAATATTGCACCGGAATGCCTAACAGATCGCCAGCCGTCTTCATGGCTGTGTTGGGTCCGTGAGTAATGGCGGTATTAATTCGATTTTTTCCGTAACCGGGAATATCCACGTACGTATCACGCAAAATAGAGAACAGGTGGATTTTTTTCTTGACGGGGTCCAGTGACACGACCATCATGCTGTCTGATCGGGGGACTTCCCCTTTCTGGATACCGCGCCCATCGACACCCATTAGCAAAATATTGACCATATCGGTACCTTCCCACTTGGGCGGTTCTGGCGTACGAACCTGATCGACCTGCTTTACATTTTTGAAGGGGGAGTTAGCACCCTCTTTATGCAGATTATCCAGCTGATTATAAATAGATGTAAAATAGTACACGGCAAAGCCGACAATCGCGACGATTACCACGGCTAGAACCGACCATATCGTCCTTTTGGTTCTGCTTGTCATGGATGCTCTCCCTTTCGCTTTTCAGTTCATTACATTATAATTTCTTTTTGGAGCACAATCAATTTAACTATGGATTTTACAAATCCTGATTGAGAGGTATAACATGCTGGCAATAGATGTGCAGGATCTGCGCAAAACATTTAAGGTTCAAAAAAATCGCGAGGGCTTAAAAGGCGCCTTCCTTGATTTATTTGCCCGCGAATACAACGAGGTAGCCGCGGTCAAAGATATATCTTTCCGTATTCCGCAAGGAGAAATATGCGGTTATATCGGTGAGAATGGCGCCGGAAAGTCCACCACGATTAAGATGCTGACAGGCATTCTCGTGCCGACATCGGGACATCTCAAGGTGGGCGGTTATGTCCCCTATGAGGAACGTGAGAAATTTGTAGGCAACATTGGTGTTGTTTTCGGTCAGCGCAGCCAGCTTTGGTGGGACATCGGTGTGATCGAGTCTTTTCAACTACTGCGGAAAGTATATCAGGTTCCGGCTACTGACTTCAAACGCAGGCTGGATGAGCTGGTGGAGAGACTGCAATTGCAGGATCTGCTAAGCCGCCCGGTACGCAAGCTTAGTCTCGGGCAACGGATGCGCTGTGAGTTGGTAGCAGCCTTGCTGCACAATCCGTCTATTGTTTTTCTGGACGAGCCGACCATTGGGCTTGACATTATGGTGAAGTCCGAAATCCGCGAGTTTCTGAAGGACATGAACCGGGATCACGGTACGACTATTTTGCTGACGACCCATGATTTGCAGGATATTGAAGCGCTGTGCTCGCGCGTCATTATGCTGGATGATGGGAATATCATTTATGATGGTGGTCTTGAGGATCTGAAGGCGCGTTGGGGTACAGGTCGAGAAGTACGGTTCCAGTTCGGCACATCGACCCAATTGGAGCAATTACAGGCATGGACTGCTGATATGCCATTGGCTTGGACGGTGGATAATGATTTGGCTGCCAAGGTATGGATTCCTCTTCATATTAATGTATCGGATGTGCTCGCTTGCGTAGTCGGTCGCACGGACATTACGGATATCAAAATCATTGAAACCAACACGGATGATATCGTCCGCAGTATCTATCAGTCTGGCTCGGCGGAACGCCAGGGCAATCCGGTAGTGGAGGCCAAAGTTCATGCTTAGCGTATACACCGATTTTATTCGTATTCGATTTCTCACGATGCTGGCTTATCGTGTGAACTATTATTCAGGAATCCTTATTTATTGCATGAATATTGGCGTGTATTATTTCACATACAAAGCGATATATGGCGATGCGGGTAGCATTGGAGGCTTTACCGCTGCTCAGATGACGACGTATGTAGCCGTATCGTGGATGGCGAGAGCCTTTTATTTTAACAATCTGGATCGTGAGATATCGACGGATATTCGTGATGGAAGCATTGCAATTCAGATGATCCGACCTTATAACTATGTACTTGTTAAATTTATGCAAGGACTCGGCGAGGGAATGTTCCGTTTTCTGTTGTTTATGATTCCAGGTATGGCGATTGCGTTGCTGCTATTTCCGGTGAAACTTCCCACGGATCCGGTAGCCTGGGTTGGTTTTCTGGTCATGCTGTTTTTCAGCTTTATGATCAACACTCAGATCAATATTATTACTGGATTAACGGCCTTTTTTATCGAAAATAATGAGGGCATGATGCGTATGAAGCGCGTAGTTGTAGATCTGTTTTCTGGATTGATTTTGCCAATTAGTTTGTTCCCAGGCTGGCTGGCGACAATCGCCCAATGGATGCCGTTTCAGGCAATTACCTATTTGCCGGGCTCTGTATTTACGGGACGTGTAAAAGGCGTTGGCATTTGGAATGTACTGGGTATCCAAATCATTTGGCTGGTCGTTCTGCTCGTGCCGATGATCATCATTTGGCGACTGGCGCGCAGACGTCTGTTCGTGCAGGGAGGGTAAGCCGATGATGTACTATTTGGGCCTCATTAGCGAATATTTAAAAAATTACATGAAGTCACGGCTCACCTATCGGGCCGACTTTTGGGTAGAAGTTATTTCAGATCTGTTGTTTCAGGCCACGAATCTTATTTTTATCCTGGTTATTTTTATGCACACAGACAGTTTGGGTGGCTGGAGTGAAAATGAAGTCGTGTTCGTTTATGGATTTTTTATGGTTCCTTACGGACTATTCAGCTGTTTCGTCAACCTTTGGAACTTTAGCGAGCGTTATATTGTAAAAGGTGAACTCGACCGGGTAATGACCCGTCCTGCGTATAATCTGTTCCAGATTTTCCTTGAAAATGTGGACCCGCCCGCACTGGTCGGCTCAGTGATCGGTCTGATTATTATGGGGATCAGCGGGGCACAGATGGACTTGGCTATGGAGTGGTGGTTCATACCGGCGCTGATCATTTTGAGCCTAAGTGCCGTGGCGATCTATACGGGGATATACACCATATTGACTTCCCTTTCGTTTTTTTCGGATGCGCCGACAGGAATTATTCCGCTCATGTACAATATTCAGGGCTACGGACGTTATCCAGTAACGATCTATAACCGAGCCATTCAGGTTGTGCTAACTTGGATACTACCGTTTGCTTTTGTTGGCGTATATCCAGCCTCCCTGTTCCTTCACCGAGAGGACATGCGCCATATGGCGCTCTTAACTCCTGTGATGGGAATTGTCTTTCTGACCTTGGGCTTACTGGCATGGAACTGGGGAATTCGCCGCTACAGAGGGGCAGGCTCATAGGTCAGGTTATATAAGAACCCCCACAAGATAGGAGATGATGAGATGTCCGCGGCATTTACCGTTATTGGACAAGCGGCACCGGATTTTGAATTGCCTGGCAGTGAGGGAAAGCATGTTAAGCTGTCAGATTATCGAGGCAGTAGGGTGTTGATATATTTCTATCCCAAGGACTTGACCTCTAGCTGCTCGACACAGGCTTGTGATTTTCGGGATAAACATACGGAGTTTGAAGGTTTGAACACGGTGATTCTGGGGATAAGCCCTGATCCACTCAAGCAGCATGACAAGTTTATTGCCAAGTACGGACTCCCTTTTCAGTTGTTATCTGATGAAGAGCATCAGGTCGCTGAGACGTATGGTGTATGGCAGCAAAAACAGATGTATGGCAAGCAGTACATGGGCATTGTTCGGTCTACGTTCCTTATTGATGAAAATGGTATCTTAGTTCACGAATGGCGTGGTTTAAGAGTAAAAGGGCACATTGATGCTGCGCTGGCATACATTCAGGATATGGCGTAAGTGAAGAACAAAAAAACCTTTTGGAATCGGATTATGCTTCTTTAAGCATCGGTTTCAAAAGGTTTTTGTTAATTTTTGGATACGCCCTGTCGATGCTTCCACTTTTGCTTGCAGAAATAAACACCCCATAAAACAAGCGGAATGATCAAGCCGTTTGTATAATGCCAGGTAGACATGGGATAAACAAGAGTTCTTACATAATAAAACACATTTGGGGTTATCAAAATGGTCATACCAAACACAAGCGCTCCTGCGGGGATGACAAAGGGGCGGATATTAGAAATTCGGAATAGCTGGGTTGTTCCGAAAGTAAACGCGTAAAAGAAAAGGACACCTTTGAAATAGGCAGCAAGTGCCCAGGTTAAAGTTACTAACGATTCGACTCGTGTAATATAATTGAGCTCGTTAATCTTTGTTGTGAGAGCAGAAGAAATGTATGGACTATAATTGGTCACAAAGGGACCAACGACAAGGAGAGAGAGAAGCAGAAACACGCTAATCAGGAATCCGCCTATAAGAGAGGCGAGCAACATGTCCTTTTTAAAATGGGCTTTTTTGTTTACATAAGGAAAAACCATGAGCATAATAGACATTTCGGCAAAAGGCATAGCCACGCCTGGAACCATTCCTTTAGCAACAGGAGCTAACCCGTTTTCCAAAACAGGCCGTACATTAGAAAGCTGAATTTGTGGCAGGAGTGCAAGGATCAGACCGGAGAAGATTAATATATATGCTGGTAATAGCATCTCGCTAACACGACCGAAAACTTCAATTCCCATTAGCGCAGTAAGCACCATTAGGGAAATTCCCATAACGAGCAGGACATGCAGAGGGGTTTGTACAAATAACTGGGTAGTCAGGTAATCGCCTACCTCTCTAGCAATAAGAGCGGTGTTCATTAAAAAATAAAACAAATACCAGCAGGAGACAATGGTTCCGAATACAGGCCCGAAAATTTTACGGATCGCTTCAATAAGTGTAAGGCCCGGGTAGAGTTCATGGACACGAAGGAGCACGTAAATAATAATTAAACCTAACGGTATGGACAGTATAGAGCTGATCCAGGCATCCTGATGAGCAATATGCGTAATCATAGTCGGATAAATTAAGAGCATATCCCCGATTAAACACATAAACATAAGGACAGTCACTTGCCGAACACTGATACGTTCTTTTTTTGACATTTGTGGCTGCCTCCCTTCTAAAAGCCAAATACATGTGAAATAAAAGCGTTAACAGGGTTATAGATGATCTCTATCAGAATCAGCGGACTTGGCGTAACCTCTAATTTGGCAGCAAGAATACTAAGCCATGTGCCTAATCCGAGCATAACGATGTACACGAACATATCCTTAAAGCGATGCTTTCGGTACAAGCCTGGCAAATCTTTGGCAGCGATGGCTAAGCCGATACAGATAATGATAGTGGTAATCAGCATGTCGATGCTCCTTCCTTTGAGGGTGAGGCTCAACCAGATCCCAGGCTATGATTGCCTTTCGATCTCAACTTGTATACGACAAGCAGCAGTAAAGGCAGGACAACGGAATCCGTCAAATCCCAATAAATCCAAGCGTGGACGATCGTATCCAGATAATAAGTAATGTTGGGTGCCGACACGATAATCAGACCAAACAGGATCATAAAGCTAGGGCCAAGAAAGGTCCGTACATTGTCTAATCGCAGTAGCTGAGTCATTCCTAAGGTAAAGGCATAGAAGTGTAAAATGGTTTTAACAAAGGTAGTGATAATCCAGGCTATGCTCATCATGGATTCAACTCTCTGTAAGAAATTTCCTATGTTGATTTTTTTAGATAGCGTATAAGAGGTATACACACTATGTTCGGTTACAAAAGGGCCCAGAACCATGAGAGAAACCAAGAGTAGTACGCTTAACAGAACGCTGGCAGTAAGTCCGGCTAGCAAAACCGATTTTTTTAGACCCGGTTTTTTGTTCACATAGGGAAAAATCATGAGTAAAAAAGCTAATTCTCCGAATGGGTAGGACAGTGCAAATAGGCTGCCTTCCATAATCTTGGGAATACCTTGCTCCAGCATAGGCTTAAGCTGCTGACTTTCACATTGGGGAAGCAAGCACAGGATTAAAAACAAAGTGAAAGCCAAGCATAATGGTAATAAGATTTGAGCCGTACGAGCAATAGGCTCTAATCCCATATACATCCCCCACATAAGCGCAAGAATTAAGAGTAAATTGATAACAGGCAGAGGCGTCATAACATAAGTCTGGCTGTTCATAAAATCCCCGACCTCTCTTAAATAAATCGCGGAATTCATTAATAAATGGAACAAATACCATATCGAGATGAGGGAGCCTAGCCACGGTCCCAAAATTCTCTGGCAGAGTTGAATAAAGGTGAGATCAGGATATAGCTGATGTACCCGCAGGAGTAGCAGTAATACAGCCAATCCTGCTGGGATACTTAGGAATGAGCTGATCCAGGCATCCTGCTTGGATATGCTTGTAATGAGGGAGGGATACACCAATACGCAGTCTCCGATAATACTCAAAAATACGAGTACGGCTATATTTCTGATGCTGATACGCCCTTTCTCCTCCACCCAGCTCACTCCTTCATTTGTTTTTGGAATGATTCAAACAAGGAACCAATTTTTTTAATCTTTGTCTGTGCCTTATATTCAATCTGTAAGTCCATAAATGGATTTTCTTTTTCTTCTTTTAGTCTTTTCCAAAGCTCGGGTTTGGACTGGTGAATCAGTTGACCAAAGCCGAAAATGTCTGACTTAAACTCATGCCGAACGGTCTCTACGGAATGTTTCATAATTTCAACAATTTTTTCATTGCTTGCGGCTTCAATTTCTTTAATATCGTCCATACTGTCTAGCTTCATATGCTGGCAGTTGACTTCTCGTACTGTGCTGTTGTTGGTAACTGATATAGAGATAACAGGTTCTCCATCACGAATGATTACTTTTTTTTGAGTGTCGCTACTCAAGGTTAATAGGGCAATGTTACCCCCACCCTGACAATCGGTGTGCCCCGTTGTAGACTCCACTTTATCCCTGATGTAACTGAGCCCTTTACTGTCAAGTTCATTGATCCATCCCAGCAATCGGTCTTTTTTGAATACACCATTACCCGAAAACCGCAATATGGTTTCAGGCGATATACTTTTGGTGGCATCCATACCTTTTTCATTGGTCGACTCTATATCTCCCACAGCTTCCAATGCGGGCAGAGTGGACTGGATGTCGGGATTAACCAGATCGCTAAGAAGTTGATCCATCGTTACTTTGGTAGCAGGAGCCCAGGTTTTGGTTAAGGTATCTAACGAAGCAAATAATTTATTTGCCGGCAACTTTTCCATTGGAGTGGGGATCTTTAACATCGTAGAAGCCTTGTTATTCTTGGCTATCGCAATATAAAAGTCACTTCTTGTAAAAGGCTCTCGCATCATGGCTTCAATCGCATCAGCAATTCCCTTTCTCGCATACTCCTCACCTAAAATCAGCATACGAATATGAGATAAATAAATGGAGCGCGGACTTGTATTCGTCATTTTTTCAATGGCCTCTTGAATCGTGGGTGCAGTGGCCTGATAAGTAACGACTGGAGGGCCTGCACTTGGTGAAGATTTGGAAGCTACAGCAGAAGGAATGACCACCTGAGCGGTTACCTGATACTGGTCGCCTTCCATGTCCACCCCGATCCCAATAGCTATGCCCAGCTCATTTAATTCCGTGCGATCCCAGCAACCACCTAACAGTAATGCAATCAGTCCCCAGACGAAGAACAAATGTATGGTCTGCTTCATGGTTGATCCCTTCTGGCTTTTGATTTATTACCGATCCGTCTTTTTTTCGTTTTTTGGCGGATCGTATTTTGGATAGAGATGGATTGAGGACGCTTCGTCATATGAGGCCAAGGCAAGCGAAACAGCGTATCTTTCATATCGCTTTCCACATAGGGGCCAAACGGACTCATGTAAGATACTCCAAACGATCTCAGACTGGTCAAGTGCAGCAAAACTACGATTAACCCCATCAATATTCCAAGAAGCCCAAAGGCTGCGGCTAGCATCATTAAGGCGAAGCGTATAATACGAACCGCTATCGACAGGCCGTTTTCTGGAATAACATAGCTGGAGATGGCGGTGATTGACACGATAATGACCATAGCCGCCGAGACAACCCCCGCATCCACGGCTGCTTGCCCAATGACCAATGTGCCTACAATAGATACAGCCTGTCCGACTGTCCTCGGAATTCGGACTCCTGCTTCACGCAAAATTTCATAAGTAATTTCCATGAGCATCGCCTCGACAAAGGCTGGAAACGGTACGCCTTCCCTTTGTGCAGCGAGACTGACCAATAAGTTTGTAGGAATCATCTCTTGATGAAAGGTAGTTACCGCGATATAAACTGCCGGTGCAAGCAAAGCGATAAAAAAGGAAAAGAAACGCAGCAAACGCAGCAACGTGCTGATATCAGCACGTTGGTAATAATCCTCTGCCGACTGGAAAAATTGCACGAATAGCGCAGGAATCAACAGAACAAAGGGTGTACCGTCCACCAAGATAGCAATCCGCCCCTCCAACAGGCTGGCAGCGACCGAATCCGGACGCTCGCTGTTATAAATGGTGGGAAACGGAGTGAAGGATTCATCCTGAATTTCCTCTTCGATGTAACCCCCTTCCAAAATTCCGTCAATATCAATTCGGTCCAAACGTTCTCTCAGTTCCTGAATAACCCCTTCGTCAGCAATTCCTTTGATATACATCACGGACACATTGGTATGAGTGACTTGACCGATCTGTCTTGTTTCCATCCACAGGCGCGGATCGCGGATTCGCCTACGAATTAGAGCGGTATTGGTACGTAAATTTTCGGTAAAAGCCTCCATTGGACCCCGTACGACACTTTGGGATTGGGGTTCGCTAACACTGCGATCCTCCCAACCGACCGCATCAATCCATATGCCCTTTGCGTATCCGTCCAGCAAAATGATAATACCGCCAGATAGCATCTGGTTGAATAAGGCATCCATTTCGTCCACACTACCTGAGTTACCTGCAATCAAAACTTGATTCTTCAAATAGTCGAATGGTTCTGCGCCCTCCGGTACATGATGTTCATTTACTCGCATCAATGAACGGAGAACGGAATCATGGAGCAATTGAGTATTGACCAGACCATCAATATAAAATAGAGCTGCTGGCCATTTTTGCATCCATAATAGCTCTTTAATGATTACATCTCCGCTGTTTCCAAAGGAGCTTTCGATATGATTCACATTATCCTTCAAGTTAGAGGACACATGAGTAAGTGGACAACTTTTATTCTGATTTGGCATACGTAAAATCCTCCGATATTGGAGTTTGTTGGCTTAGTATGCTCTGAATATATGAATTTATGCCTTGCGATTATAGAAACGAATGCAGTCTGACATTCGCGATTTGCTCCGGTGAAGGGAGGACTGGTATGTCTTTTGTTGCTGGGGATTTTACTTATGGATTAAGCGGTAGTTGGCTTGCGGGGTAGGGGCCATTTGTCTGGATACATTATTAATACGGGAGACCCCATTGTATTTACAGGGTCCATTGTTGGGCATGCTGACGGCGTAGAGTCAAGGAATCATCGGAGTTCTATGCTTGGTGCAGGGGTGGCGATTGAAATGATGGAGCCGCGTACGTTGGGTTTGGCTGGAGGTGCGGGGTTTATTGTGATATCTATCGTGATTTTGATCTATTATGCAAGGACTCGTAGCCGCAAGGCAGCATGAGTGTGATTACTTCGTGTCATCCTTGTTGCTGGTTTTCACCGACTTTTCGGATTTGCGTAGCGAGCTAAATAGGAAGCTTCTCCACCGGTAAATAATATACAGCAGGATTATGAACCCAACGACTCCCGCAATTCGCAGTGCATACAGCTCTACCAAATGGAAAATGGCATCCCATTGGGGACCAAACAGCTTGCCGATGCTTAGAAAGAGGATGACCCAGAATAAAGCGCCGCTGTAAGCATATAAGACAAATTTACGGAAAGAAAGAACAATAATTCCGGCAAAATAACCGGTAAAATGCCTGACACCGGGGATGAAATATCCAAGGAAAATAAGCCAGTATCCATATCGTTGAAACCATTTTTGTGTTTTCTGAAGCTTGTCCGGCGATAACAAAACCCATTTACCATATTTCTGAATAAAGGGGAGTCCAGCCCACTTTCCGATAAAGTAGGTAATAGTCATACCGATGGTCGTGCCCAAAAAAGCTAGCAGCATCAGTTTACCGAAATCCAGGGTACCGGCATAGGAGAGATATCCCGCATAAGCCATGGTGGTTTCCCCGGGAAATGGTAAAGCAATAAACTCAAGCAGCAAGCCGAAAAAAAGGACGCCGTAGCCGTATTCTTCGAACAATTGCGCGATCCACTTCAGCACATCCATCGTTTACACTCCTACGAACAGATTGAGTATTTTAGAATCAATTCATTTTAACAATCTTTTCATGCCCACTCAACTCCGGTTGATTTCTTGACGTCTTGTTTTATCGTTGCGTATAATGAAACGAACAATTGAGGGAGGCACGGTAATGAATAAGCCTAATGAAATCGTTGTAGTTCTTGATTTTGGAGGACAATACAACCAGTTAATCGCAAGAAGAATTCGGGATCTCGGCGTATATAGCGAGCTCCTTCCATACAATACGCCTGCGGAGAAGCTGAGAGAGCTGGCGCCAAAAGGGATTGTTTTCTCAGGCGGACCTTCCAGCGTATATACAGACAATGCTCCTCAGGTGGATCGGGCAATTTATGACCTGGGCATTCCTATCTTTGGTATTTGTTATGGCATGCAGCTGATGGCTCACCAACTGGATGGTAAGGTAGAACGTGCGGGCAAGCGTGAGTATGGCAAAGCAGACGTGCAATTCAATCAGGATGCCCGCTTGGCTAAAGGACTGGATTCTCGTCAAACCGTATGGATGAGCCATGGGGATCACGTAACAGATCTGCCAACCGGCTTTACACTGGATGCAGGAACAGAGAGTGCGCCGATTGCCGCGATGAGTAACCTGGAGCGGAATCTGTATGCGGTGCAATTCCATCCAGAGGTACGTCATTCCGTTCAAGGTAACGAGATGATCAGCAACTTCCTATATGAAGTGTGCGGTTGTGAAGGCAACTGGACGATGGAGTCGTTCATTGAAGATCAGATTCGTGAGATTCGTCAACAGGTTGGCGACAAGAAAGTATTGTGTGCCTTAAGCGGTGGCGTGGATTCTTCCGTTGTAGCGATGCTTATTCATAAAGCGATCGGTGACCAACTGACGTGTATGTTCATTGACCATGGATTGCTGCGCAAAGGTGAAGCCGAAAGTGTAATGGAGACGTTCGTTGGTAAATTTGATATGAAAGTTGTCAAAATTGACGCACGTGAGCGCTTCTTGTCCAAGCTGGCAGGAGTCGATGATCCGGAACAAAAACGTAAAATCATCGGTAACGAGTTTATCTATGTGTTCGAGGAAGAATCTTCTCAATTCGACGATTTTACTTTCCTGGCACAAGGTACGCTGTATACGGATATTGTAGAGAGCGGAACTGCAACGGCACAGACCATTAAATCCCATCATAATGTGGGTGGTTTGCCGGAGAACATGAAGTTCAAGCTAATCGAGCCGTTGAATGCCCTGTTCAAGGACGAAGTGCGTAAAGTCGGCGAAGAATGCGGACTGCCAGCTGAGATTGTATGGCGTCAACCATTCCCAGGTCCGGGTCTTGCCATTCGTGTGCTGGGTGAAGTGACAGAGGACAAGCTAACCATTGTTCGTGAATCGGATTACATTTTGCGCGAGGAGATTGCTAAAGCCGGTCTGGACCGGGAAATCTGGCAATACTTCACCGCTTTGCCGAATATGAAGAGTGTTGGCGTTATGGGCGATGCTCGTACGTATTCTTACACTGTAGGTATTCGTGCAGTAACCTCCATCGACGGTATGACTGCTGACTGGGCACGTATTCCTTGGGATGTGCTGGAGAAAATTTCCGTTCGTATCGTAAACGAAGTGGATAACGTGAATCGTATCGTGTACGATATTACTTCCAAACCACCAGCTACGATTGAGTGGGAATAAGCGTGGAGACTTCCGCGCCGTAACCATGAATCCTTTAAGATTTACCAATACAACATCAAGACTCCTCCGTATCGGCGAAGTATCGCTATGCGGTTGGAGTCTTTTTTACGGGGGCAAGCAAGGACGGGATATGAAGTCATTTGTGGTTGCAAAACGGAATATGAAGCTAAAAAAAGGAGATATTATTCAATGGTAATGTATCTCTTTTTTTATATGTTTTTATTAGATTCAAGCTATAAATAGCTTAAATCAAGTATGAAATTAAACGTTCACCTCTTTTTCATGTCATGCTCTAATGGTGTCATGTTTTGATACTAATATATTTTATAATGTACCTAGGTTAAATTGTTACATATCTCGTTTCATTAAACGTTGTTCTAAGGAGAATAAAGAGATGAAAAAATTATTTCTGTCGTCCTCATTTAAGGATGTTGCACCATGCTTAGTCCATTTCGCTGGTGAAAACTTAGAAGGAAAAAAAGTCACCTTCATCCCAACCGCGAGTATTCCAGAGAAAGTTAAGTTTTATGTGAATTCAGGGAAAAAAGCATTAGAGAATTTAGGATTAGTCGTGGATGAAATCGAAATCAGCACAGCACCATTGAATGAAATAGAGAGTAAAATTAGAGAAAATGACTATATTTATATTACCGGAGGCAACACATTTTATTTACTTCAAGAGTTAAGAAGAACCGGGGCTGACAAAATCATTGCTGATGAAGTTAATGCAGGGAAGTTATACATAGGCGAATCGGCAGGTTCGATGATTTTATCACCGAATATCGAATATGCCCAACTTATGGACAATGTGCAGGAGGCGCCTGCTTTGGATTCCTTTGTTGCGCTCGGGACCATTGAATTCTATCCAGTCCCCCACCATACGAACATCCTGTTTAAAAAAGCGGTGGAGAACATCATTGAGGAATATGGCAGCCAATTAAATTTATATCCAATCAGCAACGCGGAAGTTATTTTGGTTGAAGGTGACAGGATAAAAGTTGAGAACACATGACTTCATTAAAAAAAGGTAATTTTTCTGGAGGGAAGTCCACTGCATTACCACCATCGAGTGGAGTAGGGTTTTAACTGATTACAATATAAAGAACATTCAATTCCACATCATCGTGGTACTGAATGTTCTTTTTTATAATTCTACCTTACCATACAATCTTTTTCCCGGTTGCAGCCGATTCCTCGATGCGATCCAGTAGCTGATGCAGCTTTAAGGCATGGTTGAAATCAGGAGCGAGACGGGTGCCCGTCAAAATATCCTCGGCAAATACATGATGAGCCTTGGCTACATTCAGGGTTACCCCTTGTTTTGGAAAATCCAGTCCGCCATCAGGCTCAGCAGTTACACTTATTTGTTCAAACGCCCCATTAGGACCATGACTCTGCGTACTGCTTGGATCGTACGCAAGTTTTTCGAGTGTCAGATTCCCAAATTGAACATGCCCAAGCGTAGGATTCTGTGTCAAACGCAAAATGCCCTTTTTCCCCTGAATCTCTATCTCAAACTTAGAATTCACTCCGCCCTGAATGTGAACGGATATCGGCGCCCCCTTGTCCAATAGTCCGTGAATCAGAATCTGATCGGCTGTATCCTTGGAAATGACTTCACCCGTTTCCTGAATAGTGGCTTCATTATAGCGAGATGATGTGATGGCCGATAGCTCGCGGAATTCGCCAACGATGTATTGCAGCGCATCCAGAGAATGCCCGCCGTTAATCGTTAGTAGATTAGCGCCATTGGCTCTGTTCAGCAAATAAGCAGTGTCCTGATTTACTTGTCCACCTTTGCCGGAAGTAGCTACTTGCATATGGCAGGATAGAATTTCACCAATCTCTCCGCTCTCCACCAACTTTTTCATCGTTTGCACTTCAAGATCTTGCCGTGCCTGCAAGCCGACGGTATGATGAATGCCTGCCAGTGCCGCCGCCTTGACCATTTCAGCAGCTTCCGCAGTGTTTGCCCCCAAGGGCCATTCACAAAAAATATGCTTTCTCTCATGAATTGCCGCCATCACCGCCTCATAATGATGGGGAACTTTTACGCTCACCACGACCATGTCTACATCCTCGGAAGCTGCGAGCTTTTTGGCATCATCAAAAGCCAGTGCCGCACCTACTTCTTCTGCACTTTGTCGTGCACTCTCCATACGGGAGGTACCGACGGCAGTGATATCCAGGTTTGAGTGCTTGAGCAACGCCGGAATATGCGTTTGACTAGCCCATTTATTATTCATCGAACCTCCTACGATACCTGCACGAATCTTCTTTATTACCATGTTGCCATACCTCCTAATTTTTAAATGAGGGTGGAAAGTAGCGTCCAAGGTCAATATAATACACTTAACTCATAAATAATAATGCTTGTTTATGATATAGGTATCATTTTATTTGATGGGAGGTGAAGGGATGGATATTGAAAATATGCAGGCATTTGTTTCGGTGGCAGAGCTGAGAAGCCTGACAGAAGCTGCCCAAAAGCTGAATCATCTGCAATCGAATATGACGGCTAAAATAAAGAAGCTGGAGGCCCATTACGGCACAGCGCTATTTTACCGAAAGCCCCGGGGTATGGAGCTGACACCTGCAGGAGAAATCCTATATGCTCAGTTCAAGCAAATGTTGTTGCTGTGGCAAGACACGGAGATGAAAATGAGACCGCAGGAGGAAAAGCTGCGCATCGGTACGATGCAGTCCATTGTTGCGGGGGAAACAACAAGGGCGCTTACGAAGGTATACGAGCTGTACCCGCAGGCCTCGGTTACATTAAAAACCGGAACCACCACGGGAATGGAACGATTGATTCTCGACGGCGAACTCGATATTGCTTTTGTTACAGGGTATCCCGCTAACCCGTATATTCATTATCAAAAATTATGCCGTGAAGAACTGGTACTGGTGGGGAAAGGCATACATGAAGGCTCGGATCTTAAACAGGTACTCCAAGGAGCGTCTATTATCATATTGTCGGATGGCTGCCTGTACCTCACGTATTTAGAGAAGATGTATCAGGACATGCAATTGACCCATGGCGAGGTTGTGGAGGTTGGTGTGTTTGAAACGATGGTACAATTTTCCTTGATGGGAATGGGAATCACCCTCATGTCCAAAAGGCTGGCGCGGCAATTCAAAGTAACATCCTATTTGCCCGCTCCCCCAACCTTTGGCTACATGGATACATATTTAATAACCCGGCCAAATCACGAAATGACAGCGATTGAACATAAATTTATCGAAATCAATAATACGATCTAATAGAGTAGGAGTGGAATTAGATTGACAAATAATCAGGGCAAGTACCAAGGTAGCCATGCCGTATTCCTGGGCGATAGTATTACGTTTGGATATGAATTACGTGATGGAGAAAAGCCATACCCCCACCTCGTGAGTGATGTATTAGGATTCCAAACTTTTGAGAATCATGGCATATCCGGCAGCAGTGTAGCCAGCGGTGGCTTTGAACCGATGTGTGAGCGTTATGAGAAAATGAACCCTCATGCGGACGTGATCTTTTTTATGGGGGGAAGAAACGATTTTTCGATGGGAGAAATATCGTTCGGTAGCTTGGATACGCCATCGACAGAAACGCGTACGTTTTATGGTGCGCTCAAGCATATTGCCGAAGGATTAATTAACCGTTACCCGGACAAGCTGATCGTCTTTTTGACCCCGCCTCACGGATCAAGTGATACCGTTCCTGAGCATCTGCCTAATGCTATCACAGGTCAAGTCTATAGCGCGTATGCACAGGCCGTGAGAGAAGTGGCCTCACTGTATTCTTTCCCGTGCTGCGATCTGTGGAATATCGCTGGAATTCAACCACTGTTGCCTGTGCATAAACAGATGTACTTTACAGGGGAAAATGGTATCCCTGACGGCCTGCACCCGAATCAGGCAGGCCACGAGCGGATGGCGGCTCGTATTATCGGATTTATGAATACACTGTAATGTATGGACTATTTCATCGTTTCATCGAATGACCTTAACTACAATTCAAGAATGCTCAGGCTATTTGTTTAGCTTGAGTATTCTTGAATTGTAGGATTTGTCTATATAGACTTGTCTCAGGACTTGTTTATTTTTAGTGAGGGTGTATAATACTTGATATATCAATTGATAGGTCAAGTATTAGGAGGATGGTTTGTCATCGAACATTGCTCTGAAAAAAGTCAGTTGTTTTATCGCATGCATCTTTTGTGTAAAGAAATGAATAACGCTTTTGAAGCACAGTTAAAAACCAGTTTTACCAAGGTTGAAATTTTGTATCATATTGACCATCGTCAGGAACTAAGCCAGCTAGAGCTCCAACATCTGCTCGTTCTGGATGGTGCAGCAGTGACTCGACATCTACGAAGGCTGGAAGAGGAAGGTCTGATTTTACGTAGTAAAAAAGAGCAGGATAAGCGTGTGACCTATATACGTTTGACCGAATTAGGGGTTCAAGAGCTGCAAGTTTTGTCAGAGCAAAGACAAGCCTTCCAGGAAAAGCTGCTATGTAAGTTTACAGATGAGGAAATTGTGGCTTTGACAGATGTACTACAGCGTATGTCCAACAATGTGAAGAATATATAAATGTGAGGAGGAAATGAATATGAAAGCCATCGTTATAGATCAGTATGGAAGCAAGGATGAATTGAAAGAAAGAGAAGTGCCTACTCCTACACCACTGGCTCATCAGGTTGTAGTCAAAGTGGCGGCTACCTCCATCAACCCAATTGACTGGAAGTTGCGTGAAGGTTACTTAAAACAAATGATGGATTGGGAGTTCCCGATTATTTTAGGCTGGGATGTAGCCGGCACTATTTCGGAAGTAGGCAGCGAGGTCACCGATTGGAAAGTGGGAGATGAAGTGTTTGCACGCCCGGACACCACACGGTTCGGTACTTATGCCGAGTATACCTTGGTGGATGATCACCTGTTGGCGCGTAAACCTGCCTCAATTTCTTGGGAGGAAGCCGCTTCTGTACCTTTGGCGGGGTTGACTGCTTGGCAGGCGCTTTTTACACATGGTCAACTGACCAAAGGGGAAAAAGTATTAATCCACGCAGGTGCAGGTGGCGTAGGCATGTTTGCTATCCAGTTTGCCAAACAAGCCGGAGCCTATGTCATTACTACAGCCAGTGAGCGTAATCATGAATTGCTTGCTTCATTGGGAGCCGACCAAATCATTGACTATCACACAACTCGTTTTGAGGAAGTTTTATCTGATGTGGACGTGGTGTTCGATACGATGGGCGGGGATGTTCAGAAGAATAGCTTTAAGGTAATGAAAAGGGGCACTGGACGGATCATATCCATTGTGAGCAATTTTGACGAAGAGCTGGTAAAGGAGTCCAACGTAACGGCCAAAAATATATGGCTGGAGCCCAACGGACAGCAACTGCAGGAAATTGCCGACCTGTTGGAGCAAAAGAAAGTAAGATCGGTAGTGGGAGCGACGTTTCCTTTTTCGCAAAAAGGCTTATATGATGCACACGCTTTAAGCGAAACCCACCATGCTGTTGGAAAAATTGCAATAACCTTCTCATAAGGATGAATACACATATACAGCACGAATGGAATTGCGCACGATGAAGATTTTAGAAGATTATTTTCACTACTATGATTTAGCAAAAGATGACGAGAAGAGTAGAGAGCGATTAATTAGCCTTTTTTCTGAGAAGATTGAGTTTGTATTGAATGGTGATCGAAAACAAGGTATGAACAGTTGGAAAAGCTTCTTGAATATGTTCTTTGAGGGATCGCTCGAAATCAAGCATATGTATGAAGGTTGGAAACCTGTACCCAGAGAACCTGATACCTATCAAACCAAATGGGCAGTGTGTGGTAAAAAAGCAACAGGCGAAGTTTATACACTTACTGGAGTGGACAAGGCCCGGCTGGATGCGGAAGGTAAGATCGTTTATCTGGAGAATATCCCAGACACAGCGAATGCATTTGATAAGTACAAAAACATCTGATTCCCTTAAATGATAACCCGTTAGCTGCATAATAGCTTGCGGGTTTTCTGTTTTCCGAACAATACATATATGTTTAATTTGTAACATTCGCTTTTTCTGTTGACAAGCAGTAGGTGAGAGCCTAAAATAACGAATGTAATAATATAGCGCATTGAATGCGAATATTACTTCAAACGAACGACAACAATACGAGTATGCTTTGCGTAGGAGGAATTACGACTCATGGAGCGTTTCTTTAAATTAAAGGAACATGGCACGAACGTCCGCACAGAAATTATAGCGGGGATTACTACTTTTATGACCATGGCTTATATTTTGGTGGTCAACAATACCTTTTTAGGTCCGACTGGAGCAGGTATGCCCAGTGAAGCTGTCTTTTTTGCGACGGCCGTAGGTGCAGGTTTGGTTACCATCCTGATGGGGTTATTCGTTAATGTGCCGATCGGCATGGCGCCGGGTATGGGCTTGAATGCTTATTTTATGACTGTAGTCCTGAGTTCTAATGGCATGATTACTTGGCAAGCGGCACTTGGCGCTGTATTTATATCCGGTATCGTCTTTCTGATTTTAACCGTGACACGAGTAAGACAGATGCTGCTTGTTGCGGTTCCGGAAAATTTAAAGACAGCTATTACAGTGGGTATCGGCTTGTTTATTACGATTGTCGGCTTCAAGCTTTGTAATCTGGTTATGGTGAGTATCGTTCCAGGGACAGATGTTGGTCAACCGGTTCCGGGGCATGCTTTTAATTTGATTTTGGGAAGTCTGGTACATCAAAAGGATGCACTGCTGGCCCTAATCGGATTGCTTATTATCGCAGCACTGATGGTCGTTCGGGTTAAAGGTGCATTGCTGATTGGGATCGTAGCTACTACATTAATCGGTATTCCGATGGGAGTAACGAATCTGAGTAGCTTGACAACAGGCAACTGGATTCCTGATTTCAGTAATTTGGCTGTAGGCCAGTTAGACTTGAAAGCAGCTTTGCATATTGGTCTGTTTGATATCATTTTCATTTTCACATTTGTAGAGTTGTTTGATACGTTCGGTACCTTGGTAGGTACGGCTACTCGCGCGGGTATAATGAAAGATAAGAAAAAAGGCGAGAAAATTATCGGTAAAGCGATGCTGGTGGATGCTGTTGGCGTAAGTACCGGTGCTGTATTGGGTACAAGTACGATTACAGCATTCGTAGAAAGCTCCGCAGGGGTAGAAGAAGGCGGACGTACCGGACTGACTGCTGTAACGACAGGTGTTCTGTTCTTGTTGGCCCTGTTTATTGCACCGTTGGCTCTGGTTGTGCCTTCTGCCGCTACTGCTCCAGCTCTGATTATTGTTGGGGTCCTAATGATGAGTCAGGTTCGTAACATTGACTGGGACAACTTCCTGTTGGCGTTTCCTGCATTTTTGACTATCGTGCTGATGCCTTTCACAGGTGGAATCGCGAATGGTATCTCTGCTGGTATTTTGTCTTACGTTGTGCTGGCTGTGTTCAGTAATCTGTTTACCAGCAATAAAGTTAAAATTCACTGGCTCATGTGGGTGCTTGCTATTATTGTAGTGATCCGCTTTGCCTTTATGGGCTCTGAGTAATTAGTAGATATAGAACAAAGAACCTCTTCCTGTTGCTTAAGGGAAGAGGTTCTTTGTTTGTAGTTAGACGCAGATAGATACAACGGAGCTATTATATAGAAGGAAAATGAATAATAAATAAAGTATTATGAATTTCACATAAAAAATGCTTGCAAACGGGATGTGTATATGGTATATTCTAATTCCGGCCAAGAAATACAATATTGCGAGCGAGTGTTACAAAAAACGTTTTAAAAAAATGCTTGCTAAGTTGGTTCGGACATGATATGATATAAGAGTTGATGAAGCGACGTGCTGAATTAACGAAATGAATGTTTGATCTTTGAAAACTGAACAACGAGTGAGTAAAACGATTTTGTTCGCAAAATCAAACAAGAGATATTTTTTATCTCGTCAGTTTCAAAATGAGCTTATCGCTCTTTCTATAAACCAGCTTCGGTTGGTCTTTAATGGAGAGTTTGATCCTGGCTCAGGACGAACGCTGGCGGCGTGCCTAATACATGCAAGTCGAGCGGGGTTATTTAGAAGCTTGCTTCTAAATAACCTAGCGGCGGACGGGTGAGTAACACGTAGGCAACCTGCCCACAAGACAGGGATAACTACCGGAAACGGTAGCTAATACCCGATACATCCTTTTCCTGCATGGGAGAGGGAGGAAAGACGGAGCGATCTGTCACTTGTGAATGGGCCTGCGGCGCATTAGCTAGTTGGTGGGGTAAAGGCCTACCAAGGCGACGATGCGTAGCCGACCTGAGAGGGTGATCGGCCACACTGGGACTGAGACACGGCCCAGACTCCTACGGGAGGCAGCAGTAGGGAATCTTCCGCAATGGGCGAAAGCCTGACGGAGCAACGCCGCGTGAGTGATGAAGGTTTTCGGATCGTAAAGCTCTGTTGCCAGGGAAGAACGTCTTGTAGAGTAACTGCTACAAGAGTGACGGTACCTGAGAAGAAAGCCCCGGCTAACTACGTGCCAGCAGCCGCGGTAATACGTAGGGGGCAAGCGTTGTCCGGAATTATTGGGCGTAAAGCGCGCGCAGGCGGCTCTTTAAGTCTGGTGTTTAATCCCGAGGCTCAACTTCGGGTCGCACTGGAAACTGGGGAGCTTGAGTGCAGAAGAGGAGAGTGGAATTCCACGTGTAGCGGTGAAATGCGTAGAGATGTGGAGGAACACCAGTGGCGAAGGCGACTCTCTGGGCTGTAACTGACGCTGAGGCGCGAAAGCGTGGGGAGCAAACAGGATTAGATACCCTGGTAGTCCACGCCGTAAACGATGAATGCTAGGTGTTAGGGGTTTCGATACCCTTGGTGCCGAAGTTAACACATTAAGCATTCCGCCTGGGGAGTACGGTCGCAAGACTGAAACTCAAAGGAATTGACGGGGACCCGCACAAGCAGTGGAGTATGTGGTTTAATTCGAAGCAACGCGAAGAACCTTACCAGGTCTTGACATCCCTCTGACCGGTCTAGAGATAGACCTTTCCTTCGGGACAGAGGAGACAGGTGGTGCATGGTTGTCGTCAGCTCGTGTCGTGAGATGTTGGGTTAAGTCCCGCAACGAGCGCAACCCTTATGCTTAGTTGCCAGCAGGTCAAGCTGGGCACTCTAAGCAGACTGCCGGTGACAAACCGGAGGAAGGTGGGGATGACGTCAAATCATCATGCCCCTTATGACCTGGGCTACACACGTACTACAATGGCCGGTACAACGGGAAGCGAAGCCGCGAGGTGGAGCCAATCCTAGAAAAGCCGGTCTCAGTTCGGATTGTAGGCTGCAACTCGCCTACATGAAGTCGGAATTGCTAGTAATCGCGGATCAGCATGCCGCGGTGAATACGTTCCCGGGTCTTGTACACACCGCCCGTCACACCACGAGAGTTTACAACACCCGAAGTCGGTGGGGTAACCTGCAAGGGAGCCAGCCGCCGAAGGTGGGGTAGATGATTGGGGTGAAGTCGTAACAAGGTAGCCGTATCGGAAGGTGCGGCTGGATCACCTCCTTTCTATGGAGAATCGTTTCCTGCAATGGAAACATTCAAATTAGCAGGTATAACGTACCTGCGACCGGATATTCAATTCGGTTCATCACATTCGTGTGAATGAAATGAATATCCTGAACTTACTCACTCGTTGCTCAGTTTTGAGAGTTCAAACTCTCAAGCTTCGACGAATACTTCATTCACACATCCGTGTGGAACCGAAATATTCATCGGGTTTCGCTTCGATGAAGCGAATTGCACCTTGAAAACTGGATACCGAAACGAAATTGCGTTTTAGAATATTCCTTTAAGCTGATCTTGTGTAAACAAGTGAAATAAAGGTAGCAGGTAAGGAAAGATCTTTTGCCTTTGGCAAAAATCATTCTTTATCGAACATCGACATTTTCTTTTATCAAAGAAAAGTCTAGGTTAAGCTACAAAGAGCACACGGAGGATGCCTAGGCGCCAGGAGCCGACGAAGGACGTGGCGAACAACGATAAAGCCTCGGGGAGCTGTAAGCAAGCTTTGATCCGGGGATGTCCGAATGGGGAAACCCGGCTGTCTTCATCGACAGTCACTTTCTGCTGAATACATAGGCAGAATAGAGGCAGACCAGGGGAACTGAAACATCTAAGTACCCTGAGGAAGAGAAAACAATAGTGATTCCGTCAGTAGCGGCGAGCGAACGCGGATTAGCCCAAACCAAGGAGCTTGCTCCTTGGGGTTGTGGGACGTCTCACATGGAGTTACAAAGGAACCGGTTAGATGAAGAGGTCTGGAAAGGCCCGCCAGAGAAGGTAAAAGCCCTGTAGTTCAAAACTGGTTCTCTCCGAGACGGATCCCGAGTAGTGCGGGGCACGTGAAACCCCGTATGAATCCGGCAGGACCATCTGCCAAGGCTAAATACTCCCTGGCGACCGATAGTGAAGCAGTACCGTGAGGGAAAGGTGAAAAGCACCCCGGAAGGGGAGTGAAATAGATCCTGAAACCGTGTGCTTACAAGAAGTCAGAGCCCTATGATATTTTCCTTTGGAAAAATCACGGGTGATGGCGTGCCTTTTGTAGAATGAACCGGCGAGTTACGTTCCCGTGCAAGGTTAAGGTGAAGAGCTGAAGCCGCAGCGAAAGCGAGTCTGAATAGGGCGACTGAGTACGTGGACGTAGACCCGAAACCGGGTGATCTACCCCTGTCCAGGGTGAAGGTGCGGTAACACGCACTGGAGGCCCGAACCCACGCATGTTGAAAAATGCGGGGATGAGGTGGGGGTAGCGGAGAAATTCCAATCGAACCCGGAGATAGCTGGTTCTCCCCGAAATAGCTTTAGGGCTAGCCTCGGAAAGAAGAATCGTGGAGGTAGAGCACTGATTGGGTGCGGGGCCCGCAAGGGTTACCAAGCTCAGTCAAACTCCGAATGCCATAGATTTAGTTCCGGGAGTCAGACAGTGAGTGCTAAGATCCATTGTCGAAAGGGAAACAGCCCAGACCATCAGCTAAGGTCCCCAAGTGTGTGTTAAGTGGGAAAGGATGTGGAGTTGCACAGACAACCAGGATGTTGGCTTAGAAGCAGCCACCATTGAAAGAGTGCGTAATAGCTCACTGGTCGAGTGACTCTGCGCCGAAAATGTAACGGGGCTAAACACACCACCGAAGCTATGGCTTGATGCTTTGCATCAGGGGTAGGGGAGCGTTGAATGCGGGTTGAAGGTGTACCGTAAGGAGCGCTGGACTGCATTCAAGTGAGAATGCCGGTATGAGTAACGAAAAGATCTGTGAGAATCAGATCCGCCGAAAGCCTAAGGGTTCCTGAGGAAGGTTCGTCCGCTCAGGGTAAGTCGGGACCTAAGGCGAGGCCGATAGGCGTAGTCGAAGGACAACAGGTCGAAATTCCTGTACCACCGTAATCCGTTATGAGCGATGGGGTGACGCAGTAGGGTAGTGACGCGGACTGATGGATGTCCGTCTAAGCAGTGAGGCTGGTGTGTAGGCAAATCCGCACATCGTTAAGGCTGGGCTGTGATGGGGAGCGAAAATTGTAGTAGCGAAGGTCATGATCTCAGACTGCCAAGAAAAGCCTCTAGCCAGGAGAAGGTGCCCGTACCGCAAACCGACACAGGTAGGCGAGAAGAGAATTCTAAGGCGCGCGGAAGAACTCTCGTTAAGGAACTCGGCAAAATGACCCCGTAACTTCGGGAGAAGGGGTGCCTCGGTAGGGTGAATAGCCCGAGGGGGCCGCAGTGAAAAGGCCCAAGCGACTGTTTAGCAAAAACACAGGTCTGTGCGAAGCCGCAAGGCGAAGTATACGGGCTGACGCCTGCCCGGTGCTGGAAGGTTAAGGGGAGTGGTAAGCCCTTCGGGGCGAAGCTATGAACCGAAGCCCCAGTAAACGGCGGCCGTAACTATAACGGTCCTAAGGTAGCGAAATTCCTTGTCAGGTAAATTCTGACCCGCACGAATGGCGTAACGACTTGGGCGCTGTCTCAACGAGAGATCCGGTGAAATTTTAATACCTGTGAAGATGCAGGTTACCCGCGACAAGACGGAAAGACCCCATGGAGCTTTACTGCAGCTTGATATTGAATTTGGGTACGATCTGTACAGGATAGGTGGGAGCCGTCGAACTTTGAGCGCCAGCTTGAAGGGAGGCATCCTTGGGATACCACCCTGATCGTATCTAGGTTCTAACTTGGTACCGTAATCCGGTGCGAGGACAGTGTCAGGTGGGCAGTTTGACTGGGGCGGTCGCCTCCTAAAGAGTAACGGAGGCGCCCCAAGGTTCCCTCAGAATGGTTGGAAATCATTCGAAGAGTGCAAAGGCAGAAGGGAGCTTGACTGCGAGACCTACAAGTCGAGCAGGGACGAAAGTCGGGCTTAGTGATCCGGTGGTACCGCATGGAAGGGCCATCGCTCAACGGATAAAAGCTACCCTGGGGATAACAGGCTTATCTCCCCCAAGAGTCCACATCGACGGGGAGGTTTGGCACCTCGATGTCGGCTCATCGCATCCTGGGGCTGAAGTAGGTCCCAAGGGTTGGGCTGTTCGCCCATTAAAGCGGTACGCGAGCTGGGTTCAGAACGTCGTGAGACAGTTCGGTCCCTATCTGTCGTGGGCGTAGGAAATTTGAGAGGAGCTGTCCTTAGTACGAGAGGACCGGGATGGACGTACCGCTGGTGTACCAGTTGTTCCGCCAGGAGCACCGCTGGGTAGCTATGTACGGAAGGGATAAGCGCTGAAAGCATCTAAGCGTGAAGCCCCCCTCAAGATGAGATTTCCCAATTAGTAAGACCCCTTGAAGACGACGAGGTAGATAGGTTGGGGGTGGAAGTGCAGTAATGCATGGAGCTGACCAATACTAATCGGTCGAGGGCTTATCCTAAAGATAAAACGCAAAAGAGTTTCGGATCCAGTTTTCAGGGTGTAACCTTGAAGGTATGTACAAGTGACATACGACAAGCGCATGGCTATTCATTCACACGATAAGTGGTGAACCGAATAACCGTACGGAAGAATTTGCGTAGCAAATTCATGTTTGGTGGCGATAGCGGAGGGGTTCCACACGTACCCATCCCGAACACGACCGTTAAGCCCTCCAGCGCCGATGGTACTTGGACCGCAGGGTCCTGGGAGAGTAGGACGTCGCCAAGCAACAAGCAAAAGAGACTATGATCTTCATAAGATCATGGTCTTTTTTTGCGTTAAAAGGCAGTGGGATTTTATTTAAATTGAGCTTGTTATAAGTTTAACTGGATAAGTGGATATTAACTAGTAATAAGAAGACGGTTTTAAAATAATTTAGTACCAGGTATTAGTATCTGGTGTTATAATGTGAATAAGGATTACAAAGGAGAGTGGTCAGATTGTTGAATTCAAAAGCTAAGCTTACGGCCTTTGGCACTTATGTACCTGAACGGATTTTGACGAACGCTGACTTGGAGAAGCTTGTGGATACCAGTAACGAGTGGATTGTACAGAGAACGGGTATGCATGAAAGACGCATTGCGGCTGAAGATCAATATGTATCTGATTTATGCATACAAGCTATTACACGTATGATTAACCTGTATGACGTAAATATAAACGATGTTGAGATGATCATTGTAGCGACGAGTACACCTGATTACTACTTTCCGAGCACGGCTTCACGTATTCAGGCTCATTTTGATATTCCGAATACAGGGTCAATGGATATTAGTGCAGCATGTGCAGGTTTTTCCTATGGACTTCATTTGGCAAATGGCCTTATTACGGGTGGTCTGCATCGTAAGGTGCTAGTAGTGGGAGCCGAAACGTTGTCCAAAATTACAGATTATACGGATCGGACGACGTGTATACTTTTTGGAGATGGTGCAGGGGTTGCGCTTGTTGAATATGACGAGGATGAAGGATCATTTTTAACTTCAGATATAGGTACTTATGGGCATGGGGGAGCACATCTTTACCGAGTGGGATTATCTGATCATTTGGATGGAGAGAAGCTGCAAGACCATGGATTTATTGCTCAAAATGGACGTGAGGTTTATAAATGGGCTGTTCGCTCTGTTCCAACGGGAATCGAACGATTATTGGATAAGGCAAATATGCAGAAAGAGGATCTTGACTGGTTTGTACCTCATAGTGCTAATTTGAGAATGATCGAGTCCATATGTGAAAGAAGTACAGTACCTTTGGAAAAAACGCTGACAAGCGTAGAATTGTATGGCAATACATCGGCGGCATCCATCCCGTTGGCTTTGCAGTGTGGTTTGGATGATGGACGTTTACGGTATGGACAACATGTGTTGTTATATGGATTTGGGGGAGGACTTACCTATGCAGGTCTGCTATTAAAATGGAGTGTGCCTGATTTGTAAGCTGGTCCTAAGCGGTGTAAAGCAATTGCAATAGTATGTACGAACATGTTAATAAGAGCCGTTGCATTAGAATTTATCGGATCATGGCAGGATGGTATAATTAACACTATGAGAGAAAGGAGCGTAACATGAAGGTATTGGTATTAGCAGAAAAACCATCCGTGGCCAGAGAGATAGCACGTGTGATGGGTAGCCGCGAGAAGCATAAAAGTTATATAGAAGGACCCCAGTACGTAGTGACGTGGGCACTGGGACATTTGGTCGGCTTAGCAGAGCCGGAGGATTACGATTCTAAGTATGCGACTTGGAATTTGGAGGATCTGCCTATTCTTCCGAAGAGTTCAAAGTTAAAGGTACTGCGTGAAAGTAATCATCAGTTCAAAGCTGTGCAGCAACTCATGAAGCGGCAGGACATTGGAGAGCTTATCGTGGCAACAGATGCTGCTCGCGAAGGAGAATTGTTGGCACGCTGGATCATTCAAATGGCAAACTGGAAAAAGCCCTTCCGACGCTTATGGATCTCCTCACAGACAGACAAGGCGATTAAGGCAGGTTTCGCAAAGCTATTGCCTGGTCAGCAGTTTGATCGTTTATATGAATCGGCTCGCTGTAGAGCTGAAGCAGACTGGATGATTGGTCTCAATGTAACTCGCGCGTTGACTTGTCGTTATAACGCCCAACTTTCGGCTGGAAGAGTGCAGACACCAACGCTGGGGATGATTATGGAGCGTGAGAAAGAAATTACCGAATTCCGTTCTCAGGAATATGATACTTTGACGGCGGACTTCGGCGATTTTCAGGCAACTTGGCGGGCAGAAAGCGGGGATTCACGCATGTTTGACCGCACTCAAGCAGAGGCTTTGCGCCGTAGACTTGAGGGGGCCAAAGGCACAGTTGCCAGTGTTAAAAAGAGCGAAAAGAACGAGCCTCACCCGCTAGCGTATGATTTAACGGAACTACAAAGAGATGCTAATCAGCGCTATGGCTTTTCGGCTAAACAGACGTCTAATCTGCTTCAGCGTCTGTATGAGCAGCATAAGCTGGTGACCTATCCACGTACGGACAGCTGTTATCTGACATCCGATATGGTGGACACACTTAAGGAAAGGCTCAGCAGTGTAGCAGTAGGTCCATATGCTTCCTTGGCACGTCCGTTATTGCGTAACAACCTACCAATCACAAAGCGAATTGTGGATGACAGTAAAGTCACGGATCATCATGCGATTATTCCTACTGAGCAGACATTATTGCTTAATCAGTTGAGCCCAGAGGAACGTAAGCTGTATGATCTGATTGCACGACGGTTTATCAGTCTATTCTATCCACCTGCACGTTATGATGCTGTAGCCGTATCAGTTACGGTGGAGCAGGAGACGTTTCACGTAAAAGGCACAACGGTAAAAGATAGCGGATGGCGTGCTGTATATGACGCGAACCATTATGATATGGATGATGAAGAAGCAGAGGATCGGGAAAACAATGGACGGGGCGTTATTTTACCTGAGCTGCAAAAAGGAGATTCCGTCCGGTTACAGCGTTGTCTTGTACGAGCTGGGCGAACGATGCCGCCGAAGCGGTATACGGAAGCAGCCCTGCTCGCTCAGATGGAAAAGCATGGACTGGGTACTCCTGCTACTCGTGCCGATCTGATTGAAAAGCTTGTCAGCTCGGATACGATTGAGCGTCAGGGGAACGTGATGCATCCAACCGGGAAAGGTAAGCAACTGATTGAACTGGCAGCTCCACAGCTTCGAACGCCTGAGCTGACGGCACGTTGGGAAGCGGAGCTGGAACGGATTGCTCGTGGTCAAGGACAACCGGAACCGTTTTTGAATTCTATTCGTGCTATGGCGAAAGAGCTGGTTTCCACTGTGAAAAATAGCAGTGCGGAGTACAAGCCTCATAATGTGACGAATAGTCATTGTCCAGATTGTGGTACAAAGCTATTGGAGAAGAAGGGTAAGAAAGGCAAGTTCCTTGTATGTCCAAGTGCGGATTGCGGTTACCGTCGTTCAGGGGAAAAACGTTTGTCCAATCGACGTTGCCCGCAGTGTCATAAGAAAATGGAAATGAAAGAGGGCAAAGCAGGATTGTATGTAAGATGCCTGCCCTGCGGCATTACCGAGACGTTGGATGAGGACAAGCAACGGGTAAACAAACGGGAACAGCAAAAGCTAGTAAGACAATTTGAAAAGCAGGAATCTTTTGGCTCCAGTTTGGGTGATTTGCTAAAAGCAGCGATGGAACAAAAGCAGGGCAAATAACGGATGACCATAAGCGCTGCAGTCAACATAATCAGTAGGTGCATGTCGGTATAAAAACGATCACTCCTTGGCATGGTAATCCGAGGAGGTGAGTATTTATGCCCAAACATAAACCGCTTAAAATCAATAATCAGCAAAATAAATCAAGCATACTGGAGGAGGAAATTGCTGCTCATCCAGAGAAGCAAGCGAAATATCCTCCAAGCTTGAATGGGATTCCCAAACAGCAGTCTTGATGCTGCGTGGGAGGGACGATGGATTACTGTATAGAACCAAGACGATTGGATATTAGATGAAGTAGTTATTAATGCTAGACTTGTCTTGCAAAAAAAAGCAGCAGTTACGGTGATCAACCGTAATCGCTGCTTCTTTTTCATAATAAGGATGTTGTATTTATTTGATTTGGGATAAATGTTCTTAGTATTCATTAAAGAAGGATTGAATTTGGTTAACATCGTGTGTTTGGGTCAAAGCAAGCATGAGCAAAATCCGTGCTTTTTGTGGATTAAGCGAATCGGTCGATACAAAGTTTGAAGCTGCGTCTTTTGTTGACGGGGACACTACTCCACTTCCCACTCGGCTGGAGCGGGCAATGATTATTCCTTTTTTACCTGCGGCCTCTGCGCCTTCTGAGGAGGTCTTGGACAAGGAACCATTACCGGAACCAGCTACGACAATACCCTTGGCACCAGCTGCTACGGCTGCATCATACAGATAGCGACCATTGTTTTGATATTCGTATAAAATATCTACTTGTGGCAGTTGAGTCAGGTTAGAGATGTCGAATACAGAAGAAGTCGTATGCTTGTGTGTGGATTTGTTGTAGTAGTACACTTGATCGCCCACAACAGCTCCAAGGTATCCCTGCTCCACAGATTTGAACGTATCGACTGCTGTTGTGTTCGTTTTGGTGATGTATCTTGCTGCACCGATACGGTCGTTCAGCAGGACGAGTACGCCCTGACCTTTAGAGGCCGAAGCCCCGGCGACTTTCACTGCATTATAGAGGTTGAAGGGACCATCGGCACTGATGGCAGTAGCTGGACGCATGGAGCCAACGACAACTACTGGCTTATCGCTTTTGATAACAAGATTGAGGAAATAAGCTGTTTCTTCTAATGTATCTGTACCATGTGTAATGACAATGCCATCTACATCGTCTTTGGCAAGCAGTTCATTGGTGCGCTTGGCAAGTTTTAAGAGGATCTCATTATTAACATCGGGGCTACCTACATTAACAACTTGCTCACCACTGACATTTGCAATACTTTTCATCTCAGGAACGGCATTGATTAGAGTTTCCACTCCCAACGCGCCTGCTTTGTAGCCGGTTGTATCCGTGTTGACGGCAGATGATCCTGCAATGGTCCCTCCTGTGGCAAGTATTTTAATATTGGGTAAATGATTGGTTTGTGGTTTTTCGGATTTGTCCGAAGTTATAGTGGTAGAAGTAGGTGCAGTTGTGCTGGTTGTAGCTGCTGCCGCAGCGTTGGCGGTAAATCCACCACTCCATAAGGTACCTCCGAGAATAAAGCTGGCCAACAGGGGAATCATCGTCATTTTTTTCATGTTAGTCATATAAAGCTCCTCTCCAATCTTAAACCTCAAATATGATGATAGATTAACTGACAAATATTTTGTCGGATTAAGTTAATATCACGAATTATAGAGTGTGAAAATGTTTTTAGTCAATATCTATGTTAGAAAATATAACTTTAAAACCAATCCATTATCAATGTAACCGCCTTATTATTGTATGGTGGGTGTATGTAGTAAGATGAACAGTCGGTTGTTTAAGGTAAAGACCACGGCTGAATAAAAAATGTTTGCAAAAACAAAACAACAAGCAGAAATCTCATAAGGAGTCTGCTTGTTGTTTTTGTTGAAAGGTGAACAACTGAGTTTACCTTTAACTTCATTCAATGAGAACGACAAGGTAAAGTTGATATTTTACGTTAATAACATGGTTCTACAGCTGAATACAGATCCCATGATCAGGGGTTTTTGCTATGCTGTTTTGTCGGCAGGCTGGCGCTGGGAGTTCCTTTTCCTTGTTTACGGTTGCGTTCTGCCTTTTTAGCATTTTCTCGCAGCTTTTCAACGTATTCATGGGTGCTTTCCATTGCAGTTCCTCCTTTAAGACGAAATAGATGCACTCGGGGATCGCCCTTATGCCACCTTACTATTTCCGCAAAAACGCTATCCAAGTCAAGGGAGGCGTTGTTTCTGTAAAAGGGGTGGGGTTATAATGAGGGGAGAACGATATATAAGGCCTAATACCTGAACTTGGTACGGTGTGCAAAAGGGGGAGAGACATTGCAGACAGGCTTGTTGGTATGGCTGCTGTTTATCAATGCAGTAGGCTATCTGGTAATGTCGGAAGATAAAAAGAGAGCACGTAAACATCGTGATCGTGTACCTGAACGGACGTTGTTTTTCCTGGCCCTGATCGGGGGAGCCTTAGGCGTGCTAATAGCCATGTACCGTAAACGCCATAAAACACGGCATATGAGTTTCAGATTAGGTATTCCGGCGTTGCTATTCATGAACGCATTGTTGTATGGTTATTTTTTAAGGTAAGGCGAGGAGTTTAGCTTCTCATAGGGAAGTTTAATGATGAGTGAGAAGACTATTCCAGCCATCCAGTGATGTCATGGAATGAACAACAACAGGAGTACATATTTCAGGCTTTGAATCAACAAACCGAATGAGGAAGAGGTGCGTATTATGCTATTTTCAAAAGTATTGCTTGCTTATGACGGTTCGGATGCATCCAACAAGGCTTTGCTGAAGGCAGCCGAATTAGTCAAGACATCATCGTCCTCGCAGCTTGAGGTGGTAACCGCATTTGATTTTCCACGGATTTTTATGGGCGAAGGTTTGGCGCCAATTCCGGCTTCGATAAATAAAGAATATTACGATTTGGCCGAACAAACTACCGAAGAAGTTAAAAAGCGGCTTGCTGAGCAAGGTGTAGATGCCAAGGTGGAGCTCATTCAAGGTTCACCAGCCGAAGTCATTTTGGATTATGCCAATGAGAATGGCTTCGATGTGATTGTGATCGGTAGCCGCGGTTTAGGTGGTATCCGTGAATTTGTATTGGGTAGCGTAAGCCACAATGTGGTGCAGCATGCGCGTATTCCTGTGCTGGTCGTAAAATAACTGAATAAGAAAGTAAAAGTCGGTTTACTGCCTGTATAGGGAGTGCCGACTTTTATTTTTGTCAGTGGAATGCGGTACGCTCGCTGTTATCAGGATAGGTAATAGATAGCTAAACGTAATACAATAGTCCTGACCTGTGGGTATATAAGGGTGTTGATTTTGTTAAACACGAACATTCTATTGCATGATTATTGTAATGTTCGTTTTCAAGTTGACATAAGGTGTAGGGAATTGTTAAACTAGGAAGTGTATTGTCGATAAAAAATGAACTTTAGGTACAATTTAATAAGGTACACATGTTTGAGCCGAAACAGACCGCGATCATACTTGTAAAGAATATCGTCGGGTATGGAATAGGCACAATGCTAACTCGTATAATGCCGGGGATATGGCCCGGAAGTTTCTACCTGGAAACCTTAAATTTCCGGACTACGGGAGACATACGGCTGAAGCCGCATTGGATGCGGTGGAAGAGGCTTGCTTTTGGCTTGCCTTTAAGAGGCTCTGTCGTTTGTTTTTTCGTAGTCCGGTGTCTTGAAAATAACGTTATTTTCGAGTGCCGGATTTTTGGCGCTTATTGATAAACAGGGAGTGAAGGACATGTCAGTGCAGGTCGCTGTCATTATGGGCAGCACATCAGACTGGGACACCATGCAGCATGCATGTGCTGTGCTGGACGAGCTTGAAATCGGATATGAGAAAAAGGTAGTTTCAGCCCATCGTACACCGGATTTAATGTTTCGTTTTGCAGAAGAGGCCGCCGGGCGTGGATTAAAGGTCATTATTGCTGGAGCGGGTGGGGCAGCGCATTTGCCAGGGATGGTGGCTGCGAAGACATCCTTGCCAGTCATTGGTGTGCCTGTCCAGTCGAAGGCTCTGAATGGTCTAGACTCCTTGCTCTCCATTGTGCAGATGCCGGGTGGTATTCCGGTTGCCACTGTGGCAATCGGTAAGGCAGGCGCTACGAATGCAGGGCTGCTGGCCGCACAAATATTAGGCGCTTTTGACGAAAAGATAAGTCAGCGGGTTGTGGCAAGACGCGACCGTATCCGTGATGAGGTGCTGGAAGGCAGTGACTCACTATGAATGAGGCATGTGAATCTGCAGGTCGCATCCGTCCTCCAGGTACAACGATTGGACTTCTAGGAGGCGGACAGCTGGGCAGAATGCTTGTGCTAGCAGGGACAAACCTAGGATATCGTTTTGTGACGCTGGACCCTGCACCTGATAGCCCGTGTGGACAGGTGTCAGAACAAATCCGTGCTGCCTATGATGATGAGCTTGCGGCCAGAGAGTTGGCTGGTCGGTGCGATGTGATCACGTATGAGTTTGAAAATGTGGACGCAGATGTGGCTGCACTTTTGGAACAGGAATCCAGCGTGCCGCAAGGCAGCAGTCTTTTGTACACAACACAGCATCGTCTTCGTGAAAAGCGTTCTATTGAAGTTGCTGGTGTCCCTGTCGCTCCGTATCGTGAAATTAGTAGTCCTGCGGATATGGCCCAAGCGGTAGCTGAACTGGGTGTACCGTGTGTGCTCAAGACAGCAGTCGGTGGTTATGATGGCAAGGGACAAGTGGTCATTCGCCAACCGGAGGAAGCCTTAGCTGCCTACGAACAATTGGCAGGAGACGGTGCGGAACTGGTATTGGAACAGTTCATTCGTTTTCGCTGCGAAATCTCGGTGATTGTAGCTCGCAGCACGAACGGTGAAGCTAAAGCCTTTCCACCTGCGGAAAACATTCACGTGAACAACATTTTGCACACGTCGATTGTACCTGCGCGCGTGCCAGAACCTGTTCAGGAGGAAGCGCGAAAGTTAGCGCTGGCTGTGGCAGAGTCGCTGGGTGCGGTGGGACTGCTCGCTGTGGAGATGTTTGTCACCGAAGACGGACAATTGTACGTTAATGAGTTGGCACCACGACCGCATAACTCCGGTCATTACACGATGGAGGCATGCGCCACGTCGCAATTCGAGCAGCACATACGTGCGATTTGCGGTTTACCCTTGGGCAGCACGAAGCTGCTGACTTCCGTCGTGATGGTCAATGTGCTAGGTGAGCATTTGGAGGATGTGGTTCGGCGGTTTGTGCAATCGGATGTTGAAGCTGAAAGGTTGGATGTTGTACCCAAGCTGCATTTGTATGGAAAAAGTGAAGCCAAGCCAGGCCGAAAGATGGGACATATTAATCTACTGTGCCAGGATGCGGAACAAGCGCTGGAATGGATTGAACAAACCAATATTTGGGGGGATAAATAGTCATGATCGAACGCTATAGCAGACCGGAAATGAGAGCGATTTGGACGGAAGAAAATAAATTTAAAGCGTGGCTGGAAGTAGAGCTGTGTGCCTGTGAAGCTTGGGCGGAATTAGGGGTTATTCCAAAAGAGGATACTGTGGCTCTACGTAAGAATGCAAGTTTTGATATTGAACGGATATATGAAATTGAGCAGGAGACAAGACATGATGTTATTGCTTTTACTCGCACGGTGTCTGAAAGTCTTGGAGATGAGCGCAAATGGGTACATTACGGTCTAACCTCTACAGACGTAGTTGATACGGCACTGGGCTACCTGTTAAAGCAGGCGAATGAAATCCTGGAACGCGATATCTTGAATTTTATTGAAATTTTGAAGGAAAAGGCATTGGCTTACAAGCATACACCAATGATGGGACGTACACATGGAGTGCATGCCGAGCCGACCACATTCGGACTGAAGATGGGATTGTGGTACGAGGAAATGAAGCGCAATCTGGAACGCTTTCGTTTTGCCGCTGACCAAGTACAATACGGTAAAATGTCCGGTGCAGTTGGGACATACGCCAACATTGACCCGTCTGTAGAAGAATTTGTATGCCGCAAGCTGGGTACCAAGCCTGCACCGATTTCTACACAGACGCTACAGCGCGACCGTCATGCCGAATACATGGCAACGTTAGCGTTGATCGCCACATCGTTGGACAAATTTGCTACAGAAGTCCGTGCTCTGCAAAAGAGTGAATTCCGTGAGGTGGAGGAAGCCTTTGCCAAGGGTCAAAAAGGATCTTCCGCGATGCCGCATAAACGCAATCCGATCGGAAGTGAAAACATCTCCGGTCTGGCACGTGTGATTCGCGGGCATATGGTATCGGCGTATGAGAACGTAACCCTATGGCATGAACGCGACATTTCGCATTCTTCCGTAGAACGCATTATTCTGCCGGATGCCACGATGCTGTTGAACTACATGCTGAACCGCTTTGGCAATATCGTGAAAAATCTGACGGTCTTCCCTGAAAATATGAAGCGCAATATGGCGCGTACGTACGGCGTACCGTTCTCCGGTCGTATTATGACGAAGCTGATCGATAAAGGCTTTAGTCGTGAAAAAGCCTACGATACCGTGCAGCCGCGTGCTATGCAGGCGTGGGAAGAGCAACGCCAGTTCCGCGATATCGTCGAGGCGACCCCGGAAATTACTGCCGTGCTCAGCGCAGACGAAATCGAGGATGCTTTTAACCCAGCCTGGCATCTGAAGAACGTGGATACGATCTTCAAAAAGCTGGGATTAGGGGAGTAGGAGGGAAGGTTGCTGCGTGGTGAGGCCGCTCTGCGAACGGATCATTCTTCCGATTGCTGTTGCCCCTGGATTCCTGAATTGGAAAACCTGCAAAGGTTGGAATCCAGAGGCAAAGGCAAGCGCTAATGCTTCTCCAGAACGATTCCGTCCGCTCCGCTGCTTCCAGCACCAACCTTCGTGTGGGAGCAGAACTTGGGAAGGTGCGGCACATAAGATGCCGCACCTCCCCAAAGGCGATGGAAAAGCGCGTTCCACTGCTTTCTATCGCAGGCAACGTTCTCGGGAGGGCTGCCGAATTTGCGCAGCAAACAGCCCGCTGCCCTCCCGAGAACGCGCAGGCTCAAGAAGTGAAGCCTTGAGCCACCGTATCCGTGCGCAGCGTAACACATGCGCACAACAGGCGAAGCCAGAATGCTCGCTGCACGGCATGCCGTGCTACGGCCACGGGCCGAATGGTATTGCGGCGGCATACGCGTAAAAACGCTATTTTGTACCGACGTAAAAGCGTTGCTGGATGAAAGCTTGTGCCAACAAGCCTTCATCCGGCGAAACGCGCTCATACCACTCGAGTCACATAATAAACGCCCTCACCCGGCTCACCAGCCAACCTTGCGGGAGTCCCGAGGGCAGCAGCCCTGGGAGTTCTCCCTGAGGGGAGGATTTAGGAGGGGCAAAGGTTGATTTAGGAGGGGCAACTTCTATGAAAGAGGTGTAATGAAATGTCATTGTCTACTGCCGAAGGTCTGATCCATGCGCCGCTCTTGTACAAAGGCAAGGTGCGTGAACTGTATGATCTCGGAGAGCATTTTCTGATTGTCGTGACGGACCGAATTTCGGCTTTTGATTATGTGTTAGAGCCACCCGTGCCCGAAAAGGGAAATGTGCTGAATAAGCTCAGCGCTTTCTGGTTTGAGCAGACGAAAGACTTGTTGGAAAACCATGTCGTGCACACTGATGTGAACAAGCTCGGGCATGTGATCGACGAACAGAATAAAGAGTTGCTGAAGGACCGGATCATGGTCACGCTGAAGGCTGAACGCATCGACATTGAGTGTGTGGTGCGCGGATATATTACCGGAGGCGGCTGGCGTCAGTATGAGCAGAACGGTGAGGTGAACGGCATTCCATTGCCAGAGGGGCTACGTAAAAATGAGCGCTTTCCCAAGCCTTTATTTACACCAGCTGCAAAAAATGATGTTGGACACGACGAGGACATTTCACTTCATCAAATGAAAGAACTGGTCGGGGTGGAACTAACAGGTGAGCTTGAGGAAAAGAGCTTGGCGTTGTACGAATTTGCACGTGCTTTCTGCGAGAAGCGGGGGATTATTTTAGCCGATTGCAAGTTTGAGTTTGGTCTTGTTAACGGTAAGGTGATTCTGATTGACGAGATTTTCACGCCAGATTCATCCCGTTTTTGGGCCCAGGAAAAGTATGAGCTGGATGTTGAGATTGACAGCATGGACAAGGAGCCGGTACGAAGCTATTTGGCATCATCTGGTTGGGACAAGAATAGCGAGCCCGATCCATTGCCTGCTGAGGTCGTAGAAGAAACAACTGCAAGATATACGGATATTTGGCGGCGTCTGACGGCACAGTAAATAGTAATCATAATTCAACCAATAGGATTCACTCATTCGGAGGAGGAACTGAAGGAACATGATGAAAGCAACAGTCTATGTCACGATTAAGCAAAGCGTTTTGGACCCGCAGGGGGTTGCGGTGCAAGGCGCACTGCATTCTATGGGTTTCGGAGAAGTGGACAGCGTCAGAATTGGTAAGTATATGGAATTGAATCTGGATACAACAGACCGCGAGAGTGCTGAAAAGCGCATCATTGAGATGTGTGAAAAGCTGTTGGCCAACACGGTCATTGAAGACTACCGCTACGAACTGGAGGGCTGATTCCATGAAATTTGCAGTTCTGGTTTTTCCGGGCTCCAACTGTGATATTGACTGCTATAAGGCGGTAGAGGACACGGTCGGTGAACCTGTCGATTATGTTTGGCATACTGCGACGGATCTGTCGCCTTATGATTGTATTCTTGTTCCAGGAGGCTTCTCCTACGGGGATTACCTGCGTTGCGGCGCGATTTCCCGGTTTGCTCCAGTGATGAAGGAAGTTGCGAAAGCGGCTGCCGAGGGCAAATATATTTTGGGTATTTGCAACGGTTTTCAAATTCTGACCGAAGCCGGTCTGTTGCCAGGGGCTTTACGCCGTAATCTGTCGATGAAATTCCTATGCCGGGATACGGTGTTGCAGGTTGCGAATAACCAAACACCTTTTACTAAAGATTACGCTGCTGGTGAAAAGATCGTCATTCCGATCGCACACGGCGAAGGCAACTATTACTGTGATGATGAGACGCTGGCTCGCTTGCAGGCGAATAACCAGATCGTATTTACGTATAAAGATAATCCAAACGGTTCCATGACGGATATCGCAGGGATTTGTAATGAACAAGGAAACGTGCTGGGCATGATGCCTCACCCTGAACGCGCGGTGGACGCATTGCTCGGAACGGATGACGGCAAACGTATGTTTACATCTATTTTGAACGCATGGAGGGATCGACATGGCGCAGCAAGTGTCCGCTAAGGAACCAACGGCAGAGCAGGTTGCCGAGCATAAACTGTACCAGCAGATGGGTGTGTCGGATAGCGAATATGCGTTGATCTGTGAATTCATGGGACGTCAGCCGAATTATACGGAGATTGGTGTATTCAGTGTCATGTGGTCAGAGCATTGTGCTTACAAAAACTCCAAGCCGTTATTGCGTCGTTTTCCAACGAGCGGTCCACGAGTGCTGATGGGACCCGGCGAGGGCGCAGGCATTGTAGATATCGGTGATAACCAAGCGGTTGTATTTAAAATCGAAAGCCATAACCATCCGTCGGCTGTGGAGCCTTTTCAAGGGGCAGCGACTGGGGTAGGCGGTATCATCCGTGATATTTTCTCCATGGGTGCAAGACCCGTTGCGGTGTTGAACTCTCTGCGTTTTGGCAAGCTGGAGAGCGACCGTGTGAAATATTTGTTCGAGCATGTGGTATCTGGTATTGCGGGCTACGGGAACTGTATCGGTATTCCGACTGTAGGTGGCGAGGTTGTATTTGATGAAAGCTACGAAGGCAACCCGCTCGTTAATGCAATGTGTGTCGGACTGATTGACCATGATAAAATCCAGCGTGGTGTTGCTAAAGGGGTCGGTAACCCGGTGTTCTATGTGGGCCCACCGACAGGTCGTGATGGGATTCACGGAGCGACATTCGCATCGGTTGAGCTGACAGAAGAATCTGAAGCGAACCGGACTGCGGTTCAAGTAGGCGATCCTTTTATGGAGAAGCTGGTTATGGAATCATGTCTGGAACTGATCGATAGTGGTATTGTGCTGGGTATTCAGGATATGGGTGCCGCAGGACTTACCTGCTCCAGCGCGGAGATGGCGAGTAAAGCTGGCAACGGCCTGGAGCTGTATCTGGATCAGGTACCGCAGCGTGAAGAGGGTATGACACCTTATGAAATGATGCTGTCTGAATCACAAGAACGGATGCTGTTCGTAGTAGAGCCTAAGGATGAAGCACAGGCACTGGAAATTTTCGAGCGCTGGGGCGTTATTTGTGCCAAGGTCGGTAAAGTGACGGATGACGGTCGTTTGCGTTTGTTCCATCACAATGAAGTGGTCGGAGATATGCCAGTGACGGCACTGGTTGATGAATGCCCGATTTATGACAAGCCTTCCGAAATCCCCGCTTATTATGAGCAAAATGCTGCTATTGACACACTTCGTTATGCAGAAGTGACAGATTTGAACGGTGCGCTGAAAAAGGTGCTGTCTTCACCAAGTGTAGCTAGTAAGAAATGGGTATACGAGCAGTATGACTACATGGTTCGCACGAGTACAGCCGTTCGTCCGGGATCGGATGCAGCTGTAGTAACCGTGCGTGGAACTCGTAAGGGGCTCGCCATGACGACAGATTGTAACGGACGTTATGTATACCTGGATCCAGAGGTAGGCGGACGGATTGCAGTTAGCGAAGCAGCACGTAACATTGTATGTTCTGGCGGCGAGCCTTTGGCGATTACAGATAACCTGAACTTCGGTAACCCTGAAAAGCCGGATATTTTCTGGCAAATGGAAAAAGCCGTAGATGGTATGGCTGAAGCTTGCCGTGTACTGGATACACCTGTTATCGGGGGTAATGTCAGCTTGTACAACGAAAATACCAAAGGCTCCATCTATCCGACGCCTGTTGTTGGTATGGTAGGTCTGGTACATGATACAGATCATATTACGACACAAGGCTTCAAAGCCGAGGGTGATGTGATTTTCTTGGTGGGGGAAACGAAAGCCGAGCTGGGTGGCAGTGAGTTCCAAGCTGTCGTACACGGTGTATCCGAGGGACGCCCTCCTGAGCTGGATTTGAACGTAGAGAAAAAACTGTTGACTGCGGTACTGGGAGCGATTCAGGGCGGATTGGTACAATCTGCGCATGATTTGGCAGAGGGCGGATTGGCTGTAGCGCTTGCGGAATCCGGGATTAGCGGCGGATTGGGAGCACAGGTCAACGTAGAAACGACTTTGCGTCCTGACCATGCTTTGTTTAGCGAAAGCCAATCCCGTATTTTGTTATCTGCATCGCCGGATAAAGCGTCTGCGCTGGAAGCACATCTACGTGGTTTGGAAGTGCCAGTTACCGTATTAGGAAAAGTTGAAGGATCACAATTGACAGTTGAGGTGAACGGACAACCCGCTTTGAACGAGGCAGTCGCCAGTTTGAAGCAAATCTGGGAGGATGTCATTCCATGTCTGATGAAATAACAGCACGGACGTTGTGGACTGGAGATTATTATAATGAAGGCTCTGGTAAAGAGGGGCTGTTTGATAAATTAAAAGAGGAATGCGGCGTATTCGGTGTGTATAGACACTCCGATGCCGCTTCCCTAGCATATTACGGATTGCATGCGCTCCAGCATCGTGGGGAGGAAAGTGCAGGCATCTGTGTGAGCAGTGGTGACGAGTTCCATTATCATCGTGGTATGGGTCTTGTAAAAGAAGTATTCAATAAAGATTTGATGGCTTCGCTGACAGGCGATATTGCCATAGGACATGTGCGCTACTCGACAAGTGGAGACAGTAAGCTGACGAATGCACAGCCTTTGGTGTTCAAGTATCGTGATGGCGATTTGGCAGTAGCGACGAACGGGAATATAGTGAATGCTTTGCAAATCCGGCATGAGCTGGAGCAGGGCGGGTCTATTTTTCAAACGACCAGCGATACAGAAGTAGTAGCACATTTGATCGCACGATCGTCCAAGGATTTGGTGGAGGCCGCTAAGGATGCATTGAAGCGTATTGTCGGCGGGTTTGCTTTCCTTATTATGACCAACGACAAGCTGCTCGTGGCTTCCGACCCCAATGGTCTGCGTCCAATCACGATGGGCAGACTGGGAGATGCTTATCTGTTCGCATCCGAGTCTTGTGCCCTGGAAACGATTGGGGCAGAGTTGCTGCGCGATATCGAACCGGGTGAGCTGTTGGTGTTGGACAAAAATGGACTGCATGAAGATCGTTACACGGAAGAAAAGCACCGTAAAGCGCTATGTGCGATGGAATATATTTATTTTGCCCGGCCTGACAGTGACTTGAATGGTTCTAATCTTCATGCTGCACGCAAAAGAATGGGCAGCCAGATGGCGCTGGAAGCTTTTGTTGATGCAGATTTGGTTACCGGTGTACCGGACTCCAGTATTTCGGCTGCGATTGGTTATGCAGAGCAGACAGGTATTCCTTATGAGCTGGGCATGATTAAAAATAAATACACTGGACGTACCTTCATTCAGCCGAGTCAGGAGCTGCGCGAGCAGGGTGTGAAAATGAAGCTGAGCGCTGTACGCCGCGTTGTTGAAGGTAAACGAGTCATTATGATCGACGATTCTATCGTCCGGGGCACTACATCCCGTCGAATCGTGAATATGCTGCGTGATGCGGGAGCGTTGGAGGTACATGTACGTATTACCTCGCCGCCTTTCAAAAACCCGTGCTTCTACGGTATTGACACGCCGGATCGCCGGGAACTGATTGCTTCATCTAAAACCGTCGAGGAAATTCGTGAGGAAATTAACGCGGATTCGCTTTACTTTATGAGCGCCGAGGGTTTGATTGCCGCTGTAGGTGGATATAACGAACAGGATTACAAAGGCGGCTTGTGCCTAGCTTGTTTCGATAATGATTACCCGACTCAGGTAGATTTCAAAGGCGAAGAGAAGTTCGGATGTAGTTGTTAGTATAGGGAACAAAAGAGGTACTAGCGCCATATAATGCGGTTCTGAGGGGGCTACTCCGCGTGTGGAAGGTTCTTACTATCGCTGTTGCCGCTGGATTCCTGGATTGAAATAATCCCTTACAGGGTTGGAATCCAGCTGCAAAGGCGAACGCTTTCGCTTCTCCAGAATCCTTCCACCCGCTGCGTTTCTCAGGTATGCAGCATTATTGCAGCAGTGCCTGTACCTCTTTGGTTCCCACCAAGAAGAGGATAGGTAAGGCAGTTAAAAACTCATGGCATAACTATTTCATGCCATGAGTTTTTAGCGGAGCGGTGACTCGTAAAAAGTCACCCTGCTCTTGTAAGGTTGAGCCGCGAAGCGAAGCTCAATAGCAGGCAAGGCAAAGCTGCCTGCCTCAAAGGGCAAAGAAGTAAGCCGCCCGTTGGCGCTGCTCACTTCTTTGCCCGGCACGTCCCCGCCTTTGCGAAGCAAACAGCCCGGGACGTGCCCCCGCCGCCGTGAAGGCGGCAACGCACCAAAGCGTGTCCTTGTGAATTGCGGGAATGCCCCGCAATTCACAAAGGAAAGCACGCGACTCACAGCACGAACCATACACCAAGCAGCACCCAACCCTACGCATCTGACCGACTCTTGAGAGGTCCAGGGGGAGCAGCCCCATGGAATCCTCTCTGTTAGGGAGGACTTAGGAGGGTCAATCATTTGAAGGAGTGTTCATGAATGTCCGAAGCATACAAAAATGCAGGGGTAGATATCGCTGCCGGTAATGAAGCAGTAGAACGGATGAAAAAGCACGTTAAACGTACCTTCCGTCCCGAAGTGCTGACGGACTTGGGCGGATTCGGTGCGTTGTTCGGCCTGAATAAGGATAAGTACGAGGAGCCTGTACTCGTTTCCGGTACCGATGGTGTCGGCACGAAGCTGAAGCTTGCTTTCGCAATGGATCGTCATGACACCATTGGTATTGACGCGGTTGCGATGTGTGTAAACGACATTGTCGTCGGGGGCGCGGAGCCACTCTTTTTTCTGGATTACCTCGCTTGTGACAAGGTTGTGCCCGAGAAAATTGAAGCTATAGTCGCTGGAATCGCAGAGGGATGCCATCAATCGGGCTGTGCGCTGGTCGGCGGTGAAACCGCAGAAATGCCAGGGATGTATAGCGAGGGTGAATATGATATTGCCGGATTCACGGTAGGGATTGTAGATAAAAGTAAAATCATCAACGGCAGCTCCGTTGCCCCTGGAGATACCGTTATTGGGCTGGCCTCCAGTGGAGTTCACAGTAATGGCTTCTCACTGGTTCGCAAGCTGTTATTGGAACAGCAGGGCTATGATTTGCATGATGAAATCGAAGGCTTAAACGGCAAACTGGGCGATGTACTGCTGGAGCCGACGAAAATTTACGTGAAATCCGTTTTGGCATTGCTGGACAAGGTAAAAGTAAAAGGTATGGCGCATATCACAGGTGGTGGTTTTATTGAAAATATCCCAAGAGTGTTACCGGATCACGTCAATGTGGATATTGAATACGGCACTTGGCCGATTTTGCCAATCTTCCAGCTCATGCAGGAAAAAGGTGCAATCTCCAACAGAGACATGTTCACAACCTTTAATATGGGGATTGGCATGGTAATCGTTGTAGGCGAAGAGCATGCACAGACTGCACTGGAAGTTCTGAAGGAACAGGGCGAAGCTGCCTATGTGATCGGAAAAGTAACGGAAGGCAGTTCTATCGTGACCTTTACGGGAGCCGAGGTGTAATGAACGAGTACCGGATTGCTGTTTTTGCATCAGGCGAAGGGACGAATTTTCAGTCACTGGTGGATGCCGCTGCGCGAGGAGAACTGGGCGATGCCTCGGTAGAATTGCTCATCTGTGACAAGCCTGCGGCTCCTGCCGTAGCTAGAGCACAGAAAGCTGGAGTTGCGTGCCATACCTTTCGACCCAAGGAATATCCTTCTCGAGAAGACTATGAGCGTGAACTGGTGGCTTTACTGGAGCAGAAATCAATTGATCTCATCGTGTTAGCTGGCTACATGCGTTTGCTATCCAGCGTCATGGTCGATGCCTACGCAGGAAAAATCATTAATATTCATCCGTCACTACTTCCGGCATTTCCAGGGAAAGATGCTGTTGGACAGGCATTGACCTATGGTGTCAAGGTAAGTGGCGTCACCGTTCATTTTGTGGACGGGGGCATGGATACGGGAGCTATTATTGCCCAGCGTGTCGTGGAGGTTAGCGACCATGATACTGCGGAATCCTTATCCGCAGCCATTCAATCCGTAGAACGTCAGCTATATCCAGAAGTAGTTGGCAAATTGGCCCAAGGCAAAATCCAATTAAATGGTCGCAAAGTGATTTCACTTCTCTAAGAATGATTGTAATTTGTCATATCATTGTTATATCAAGGATGCTGTACAGGCATTTTCCGATATTTCTCGGGAAATAAAATGATAAAAGAGAATTTTGCAAAATTCTGAAAGAGCTAAAGGAGGAGACAGGGTGAGTATTAAAAGAGCGCTCGTCAGCGTATCGGATAAGCGAGGGATCGTGGAATTTTGCCGCGAGTTGTCCAAATTGGGTGTGGAGATCGTTTCGACAGGGGGAACGAGCAGCTTGTTGTCGAAGGAGGGCATTCCTGTCATCGGCATTTCCGAGGTAACGGGTTTTCCTGAAATTATGGATGGACGTGTTAAAACACTCCACCCTGCGGTACACAGCGGCTTGCTGGCTGTTCGGGATAATGAAGAGCATCAGCGTCAGATGAAAGAGCTTGGATTGGGTTATATTGATCTGGTCGTTGTGAATCTGTATCCTTTTGCGGAAACGATTGCCAAACCCGGTGTAACTTATGAGGACGCGATTGAAAATATCGACATCGGCGGTCCAACGATGCTTCGTTCTGCGGCAAAAAATCATGCTTTTGTCAGTGTGGTGGTTGATGCTGATGACTATAGCACAGTGTTGGAGGAAATCCGTAAGGATGGCGATACGGAGCTGAATACCCGTAAGCGTTTGGCTGCAAAAGTGTTCCGCCATACGGCGTCATACGACGCTTTGATATCCGATTATTTGTCGAATGTGACAGGTGAGCCGTTGCCTGAGCGTTACACTGTAACCTATGAAAAAATCCAGGATTTGCGTTATGGCGAAAATCCGCATCAGCAGGCGGCATTTTACCGTGAGCCATTGGCGGCAAAGGGTACACTGACAACAGCGAAACAACTTCACGGCAAAGAGCTGTCTTACAATAACATCAATGATGCTAATGCAGCTTTGCAAATTGTCAAAGAATTCAGCGAACCTACAGTAGTAGCAGTTAAGCATATGAATCCTTGCGGTGTGGGAATTGGCGGCAGTATTTATGAAGCGTACAGCAAGGCGTATGCAGCTGATCCAACCTCGATTTTTGGCGGCATCGTAGCGGCTAACCGGATTATTGATGGTGATACAGCAAATAAGCTGAGTGAAATCTTTTTGGAAATTGTACTGGCACCGGGCTTTACGAAAGAAGCTTTGGAGATTTTAACGAAAAAGAAAAATATTCGTTTGCTTGATTTGGGTGAGCTTTCCCGGTCTGAACAGGCAGAGAGCCGTTTCGTCGTGACTTCCATTGAAGGCGGCATGGTCGTTCAGCAAAATGACATTCACGCTGTAGACTCGGATGCACTTATAGTTGTAACGGAGCGGGCACCATCCGAGGAAGAACTGAAACAGCTTTTGTTTAGCTGGAAAGTGGTTAAGCATGTGAAATCCAACGCCATCGTACTGGCGGCAGATAATATGACCATTGGCGTAGGCGCTGGACAAATGAACCGTGTCGGTGCGGCCAAGATTGCTATCGAGCAGGCTGGTGACAAAGCAAAAGGTGCCGTACTGGCATCCGATGCATTTTTCCCGATGGGCGATACATTGGAGTTGGCGGCTAAAGCAGGCATCACGGCAGTTATTCAGCCCGGCGGCTCCATCAAAGACGAAGAGTCCATCAAGGTTGCTAACGAATACGGCATTGCCATGGTCTTTACAGGCGTACGTCATTTCAAGCACTAACTTGTATGAGTTGAGGATGCAGCAGCATTTTCACCTGAACAATCTTAATGGGAGCGGGAGGAATCACCTGAATGGATATTTTGGTTATCGGAGGGGGCGGCCGCGAACATGCAATTGTGTGGTCGCTGAAGAAAAGCCCCAAGGCCGGACAAATCTATTGCGCACCAGGCAATGCTGGTATCGGACAGTTAGCGGAGTGTGTGCCGATTCCGGTGAGTGACTTTGACGCGCTGACAGAACTGGCGGAATCCAAAAAGGTCGGACTTGTCGTGGTTGGCCCCGATGATCCGCTGGCAGATGGCATTGTGGATGCTTTTGAAGCGAAAGGCATTCCCGTATTCGGACCGCGTAAAAATGCAGCGGAAATTGAAGGTAGCAAAATCTTCATGAAGGATTTGCTCCATAAATATCATATTCCAACAGCCACCTATCGCAAGTTTTATACTTACGAGGAAGCACATGCATACTTGAAGGAGCAACCGATCCCGGTCGTCATTAAGGCAGACGGACTGGCGGCAGGCAAAGGGGTAACGGTCGCTTACTCGATGGAGGAAGCGGAAAAGGCTCTCTCTGACATTATGGTGGCCAAGGTGTTTGGCGAAGCCGGGGCACAAGTCGTGATTGAGGAGTTTCTGGCTGGTCAGGAAATGTCGATTCTCTCCTTTGTCGATGGTGAAACGGTTCGTCCGATGGCCGCGGCGCAAGACCACAAGCCTATTTTTGATAATGACAAAGGGCCAAATACAGGCGGCATGGGTACGTATTCTCCATTGCCTCACATAGCCAATTCCATTATTGAGGAAGCTATTGAGACGATTATTAAGCCGACGGCCAAGGCCATGGTTGCTGAAGGGCGTCCATTCCGAGGTGTATTATTTGCCGGATTGATGATTTCGCCGGACGGCAAGCCGAAGACCATTGAGTTTAATGCACGTTTCGGTGATCCGGAAACTCAAGTAGTTCTGCCTCGTTTGAAATCCGATCTGCTCGATATTTTTCTCGCTGCTGTAAATGGCACGCTGGATCAGGTGGAGATTGAGTGGAAGGATGAAGCGGCGGTGTGCGTGGTGCTGGCATCCGGAGGTTATCCTGCAGCTTACGCCAAAGGCGTACCTATCCACGGATTGGAACAGGTAGACGAAGCTATTGTATTCCATGCTGGAACGGGCATCAACGAACAGGGTGAGTGGGTAACGAACGGAGGACGCGTACTAGGCGTGGTTGGCTTGGGGCGTGACATTGCCGAGGCACGTGACAAAGCTTACGAACAGGCGGATCGTATTACCTTTGAAGGTAAACAAAACCGTACGGATATTGCGGCAAAAGCATTGCTGTAGCAGCAACATATAGGATAAAGAGAACCTCTGTGGAGGTTCTCTTTTTGTTTAAAGAAAATAAAGTTGTAGACTGAGCAAATAAAGCGTTTTCTTAGTGCTTGGATTAATATAAGGCTCCTTTAGAAGCACTACATGCTACCCGCGTATGTTCTTTAATTAATATTTGGCGCTGGAGCTTCCTTTTTTATTGAACTCCCATGAAAGTTAAAGCAGCTAAAAACCCGAAAAAGACAATAACAAAATAGACCTAGCCAAATGATTTTTTTTAAAAAAGGCACTGCCTGAGAAGAGTTATGAAATTAAAGTATCAAAGATTTTTCAAGGCTGAACGTAAAAATGAGGCTGGTGTAAAGGTTGTTTTAGTTCATTTAAATGCTTAAACTAACGGTTAATAGTAGGTTCAAGTAATCGATGAGACGAAGAGGGGAAACCGAAATGAAGACGATCAAGTGCATGATGGACCACCTGTACTGGGCGGACGGACGCATCCTGGACGCGCTCGAGAAGAGTGAGACGAAGAACAAGGACCTTCTGAAGCTGGTTCGGCACGTCGCGGTCGCGGAACGAGTCTGGCTGTCCCGATTGCCGGGCAAGGGCAGCGCCCAATATTCGTTGTGGGAGGAAGCAGAAGACCTGACGGCGATCCGGACGATGTTCGAAGAAAACGCCGAGCAATATCGCGTCTATATCGAAGGACTTGAGGAATCCGAGTTGGACGAGATGATCGACTATGCGAATCAGAGCGGGGTTCCGTTCCAAACGTCCGTCCGGGACATCCTGTCACAGGTCCTCTTACATGGGCAATATCACCGGGGACAGATCAACCGGGCGCTTCGGATCGAATCGGTAGAGCCTGTCCAAGTCGATTACATCACGTTCGCGAGGCTCTAACAGGGCCTAATAATCACCATTATTCGGAATGGGATTGGCATTGAACGACGGGTACGATATCTCAACAAATTGCTTTTACCATATAAGAGCAACATGCTAATGTATATTAGCAGACGATGATGTTTTATAAGTGATAAGAACCTACACTGCCTTATTTAGGATCAAAGAGAGCCCATACCCTTATAAATTGGAAAATTCATTTGCTTCCAAATACGGTTATGGGCTTATTTACTTTTCATAAGCACTACACCACATTAGACTGCCGGTACTTGTTTAAGCTAACGGGCAGGATAGTTCAAATACGTGGTATCATGTGGTGAGTAATTAATGGAGCCCTCTTTTACAATGTTGAGAATGAGGGAAATCGTGGTCGGCTTGGAATGGGAAGGTTTGTATAGAGAATTGTTGGGAGATGGAAACCAATTGCTTATGGAAGGCGCAATGGATGTCTGTCATCGCTTATCAAAGACCCATCGAATGTTCGTAATCACGTATGGTATCACTCACACGCAAATCAAACGCTTGAAGCAGTCTGGGCTATATAAGTTTTTCGAGGATATCTTTGATTCGCAAAGCATTGGTTATCAAAAACCGAAGGGAGAATTTTTCAATTACGTCATAAGTCATATTTCAGATGGTGGTCTTCAGTCGGGCATTGACACCTGTTGGGTCAACAGAACCGGACAAAGAAGTCCGGCAGAAATTAAAAGCACATATACAATCTCAAACTTAATGGAGCTCACTTCCATCTGTTAGGCTGTAAAAACAAACGCTTGTGCCGCCTCAATTATCACTTTTTGGTGACTATATCACAAAAAAGTGGGTACTGTTTTTCTTGTAACTTTTCCCCCATACTATCGTTCATAGGAGGTTCATGAAGCAGACAGAGCATCCTATACCATATAAATCATTATAAAAGGAGTGTAATAGAATGGGGAAATTTGACGGGAAGGTAGCAGTTGTAACCGGAGGTACAAGCGGCATCGGTCTCGCGTCGGCACAACAGTTCGTAAAAGAAGGGGCTTACGTTTTTATCACGGGACGCAGACAACGTGAACTGGATGAAGCAGTAAAGCAGATCGGAAAGAATGTTACAGGTGTCCGAGGTGACATATCTAAATCGGAAGATCTAGATATATTATTTGAAACAGTTAAGCGAGAAAAGGGACACTTGGACATTCTCTTTGCAAATGCCGGACTAGGGTCATTGCTTCCATTAGGAGAAATTACAGAAGCACAATACTACAAGACTTTCGATGTCAACGTGAAAGGAACCATCTTTACAGTACAAAAGGCATTAGCTTTGTTTCCAAATAAAAGAGGTTCGATTATTCTAACGGGATCCACTGCTGGCTCGACGGGAATGCCAGCGTTTAGTATCTATGGTGCATCCAAGGCAGCGATCAGACAGCTCGTCCGCAGCTGGATTCTTGATATGAGAGGGACCGAAATTCGTATAAACATCCTTAGTCCGGGAACAATCGTAACGCCGGCGTACGATGAGTTATTTGGCTCTGAACTAGATCATTTACTGGAACAGGCAAAAAATGATATTCCGCTCGGCAGAGTGGGGCAGGTTGAAGAGATCTCCAATGCTGTCATGTTCCTAGCCTCTAATGAAAGCAGCTATATGAACGGCGTTGAATTATTCGTAGATGGCGGAGTAGCTCAAGTTTAACCAGGACATAGTAATTTTCAAACGACAAAGATTTTTAAATCAACTTAAAGGCGATTGTATTATCCCCTCCATGTAACGTTCAATTTTTCCTTCAGTGATCCTTGAAGGATCAAGCGATACATGAAGGGGATATTCTTAGATCGGGAGATGGTGTATTGATATGAAAACATTTTTCTGTGAACTGGAAGTTACACTAGAGGTTATCGGAGGAAAGTGGAAGGGGCTTGTTCTGTACTATTTAATAAAAGGACCTAAACGGACGGGAGAGCTTAAGCGACTCGTTCATAATATATCGCAAAAGATGCTGATTCAAACTCTTCGGGAACTGGAAACAGACGGATTAATTCGCAGAAAGATGTACAATCAGGTACCGCCTAAGGTGGAATATTCAACGACGGAACTGGGTCAATCACTTGAACCCATTTTGAGATCGCTTTGTGATTGGGGGGGGAATTACGCAGAGCAATCCTTCGCTCCGGGCGAGATTGAGATTTTGTATCTGGATTAACTGTCGGGGGACAAGAGCATAGTCCCATTTGAAGTCGCTATTTTAGCGGCTTTTTTGTTTTATCGTTTTACGTTGATGTTTTCGAGTGATGAGCAATATTCTAGTACAGGTTACTTCGTAATTAACAAGATGCACTACAAAACTAAGGACACAAAACTTGTCTCAGAGATTAATAAGTACGTCTTGGATTATGGCAAAAGCATCATGCCCCAGCTGTTGCCAGGAGTCTGAGCAAACAAGTAAGCGGTTGAGGCTAATGACAGAACCCATTACGCTAACGAGAAACGTTAGTTTAATAAAACAGCGGTAGTCTGAGACTGCCGCTGTCTTTTTTGTTGGCGCCAGTCTAATACTTATTTTATGGGATCTGTCGGTTTTTAAAATTTAAAAGCCGCTTGGAGCAGCAAAACTTTATTTTCTTCTGACACTTTTTTCTTTGACAAAAGTATACTTATCCTATAGGATTAAAAATACAAAACTGACTGACTGATCAATCGGGAGGAGGAAATCCATGCAGCCACGGAAGGCGAAGCAGTCCGAGATTGACTCAAATGACCAACCTGCTGAGCATGCGGGAGAAGAAACAGACCGCAGAACACAGCTTCTTCACATTGCATTAAAGCGGTTCGCCGAGCAGGGTTACCACCAAACGAAGATTTCAGATATCGTGGTAGAGGCGGGAGTAGCCCAAGGCACGTTTTATTGGCATTTTAAAAGCAAAGAGGCACTGGCGCTGGAGATTATCGCCACCGGTCGTGAACAACTACTGTCAGCGATTGGACAGGGATATCGCCGTGATGCGGGAACGCTGGCTGATATGGTTAAGGCTTCGGAAGCGCTGTTTGTTCGATTATTTGATTTTGCATTGGAGAACCGCTATCTGATGGGGTTGCTGCTGATCGGCAGCGGTGTCGATGAACCGGTGCGCCAGAGTATCCGAGAGACAAGGGCTGCGATGGAGCTGGCATTCCGGCGCAATATGGAAAGAGCGATCGAGCTGAACATGTTGCCTGCTGAATTGGATGTCGAATTAAGGGCGGCACTACTCATGAGCATGATCGAAGGTGTCATTACACGCTGGCTATTCGGTTCAGAGGGAACACATGACCACATCACGCAGATAACTGCTAAAAGATTGGCAGAAGAAGCGGCTAATTTTGAATTTTACGGATTATTAGGTCAAAGCTAGAGGGTCAACATCGCATGAATGGGTAGTTGGCAACAAATAATATAGCCAAATCACATATATGAACTCAATCATTTACATCCAGACAGGAGAGAAGGATACATGAAAACACGTAAAAAAGGGTTCTTGGTAACTATACTTATGGCTCTGGCATTGTTCAGCCTTGTGCTGAGCGCTTGCGGTACTAAGCCAGAAGCTTCTAATACTAGCAATGGAGCGGGTAGCAGTAATGTGGCAGCGAGTAACCAGCTCGAAGCAATCAAAAAGGCTGGTGTAATGAAGGTAGGCATGATGGGCACCTATCCGCCGTACAATTTTTTGAACGATAACAAGGAATTGGACGGATTTGATGTAGATATTGCCAAAGAATTGGCGAAGCGGATTGGAGTGAAACCGGAGTTCACGGCACAAGAATTTTCGGGACTGGTTCCAAGTTTGCAAAAGAAAAAATTCGATGCAGTGATTAGTCAGGTGACGATTACAGAGGATCGTAAGAAGGCCATTGACTTCACAGAGCCTTATATCACAAACAATGTAAACATTATCGTAAACAGCAAAACAAATGATATTACCAAGCTGGAGGACTTTAAAGGCAAAACCATTGGTGTCGGCCTGGGAACGAATGATGAATCTTATCTGCGGAATGAGGTACTGCCGAAGGTAGGCGATTTTGAGATTAAAACGTATGATGATGTCATTACTTCCTTGAAGGATCTAAACTCTGGACGTATTGACGCAACCATTAACAATCTGTATGCTCTCAAGCCCATTATCGATAAAAACGGGTTTCAAATTAAAGCCGTAGGCGAGCCAATTAAATCGGATCAAGCGGGTGTAGCCATTAACCAGAAAACTCCTGAGCTCAAAGAAGCCTTGAATAAGGCTTTGAAGGAAATGAAGGAAGACGGCACTTACAAAACAATTTTCAAAAAATGGTTTGGCGAGGAGCCAAAAGAATAACGTAAGCCTGTTAGAGGCGTCTGGCTCCAGTCTTGGCTTTTAAGCTGACATGGGGCCACTCGTCTGAAAGAAGGGGATATAACCGATGCTTGAATTAATGTGGGAGAACGTCCCTTTTTTATTAAAGGGCGCTTATTATACGCTATATATTACGATTGTCTCTATGTTTTTTGGCCTAATCCTTGGTTTGGTTGTTGCTGTGGCCCGGTTGAAGGGGAGTCGACCCGTTCGATGGCTGGCGCGCATGTATGTATCGATCATTCGGGGAACGCCGGTTTTAGTGCAGATTGCGGTCATTTATTATGGACTGGATGATTATGGAATATCATTCGGATCGCTGACAGCTGCTTGTCTGGCACTCAGTATTAATACAGGTGCGTACTTGTCGGAGACGTTCCGTGGAGCTATTTTGGCCGTACCCCAGGGACAGACTGAGGCAGCTTATGCGACGGGAATGTCGCCCGGTCAAACGATGTGGCGTATTATTCTTCCTCAGGCGGTACGCATTGCAATTGCACCGATGGGGAATACATTTGTGGGTATGCTTAAAGAAACATCGCTGGTGTCGGTGATCGGGGTCAGTGAATTGATGCGACAGGCCCAGCTTTTACAAGCACAGTATTTGCTCTACATGCCGTTTCTGCTCGAAATTGGCCTGATGTACTGGATTATGAGCATTGGATTCTCCGCTATACTGGAGCGGGTGGAAAAGCGTCTGGCTCGAGCTTATTAAGGTGGAGATGATAGATGATGATAACAACAAACGGTTTAGGTAAACGATTCGGACAGGTAGAGGTTCTGAAAAGCATTGATTTTCAGGTTGCCGCTCGTGAAATCGTCGTATTACTCGGCCCGAGCGGTTCAGGTAAAAGTACCTTGCTGCGGTGCCTGAACGGTCTAGAAGAGCTGTCTTCCGGCAAGTTTGAGGTGAATGGGATTGAGGTCGATGCTACAGCTCCCGTTCGTATCCGCCAAGCAGCCATTCGTGATATTCGCAAACAGACGGGGATGGTGTTCCAGCAATTCAATCTGTATCCGCACAAAACCGCCATCGGCAATGTCATTGAAGGACTGCTGACCGTAAAAAAAATGCCGCGCGACAAGGCTATGTCCATCGGACAACGGTTGTTGGAGCGGGTGGGGTTATCGGACAAGCAGGATGTACATCCTTCACGTCTGTCCGGTGGACAGCAGCAACGGGTAGCCATTGCGCGTGCGCTGGCGATGGACCCGACGATTATGCTGTTCGACGAGCCGACATCGGCGCTTGATCCCGAGCTGGTAGGGGAAGTGCTGGGTGTTATGCGAGAATTGGCTCAAGACGGGATGACGATGGTCGTGGTTACCCATGAGATGAAATTTGCTCGTGAGGTGGCGGACAAGGTCGTATTTATGGCAGATGGTATCATTTTGGAGGAGGCAGCGCCACAGGCGTTTTTTGATACTCCCCAGCATGAGAGAACACAGAAATTTTTACGCCAAATCAGTGAATTTTAAAATAAGATCGAGGATGAATCATAGATTATTAAAATGGAAAGAAGGCCTTTGAACATGAAAGTATCTACAACTTGGCACGGCAAACGCGCGTTTACTTCGGAGGGACCATCCGGTTATTCTGTAGGGATGGATGCTACGGCGGCTTATGGCGGTGATGGTAAAGGAATGACACCCATGGAACTGCTATTGGCAGGTCTGGCAGGATGTATGGGTATCGATATCACAATGATTTTGGATCGTTTCTTGTCAGACATTACTCGCATTGATATTGACGCAGAAGGTACGCGCAAGGAAGAAACGCCGACAGGCTTTACAGCGATTGATCTGACATTCCACGTAGATGGAGATATTCCGGATTACCGCGTATGGAAAGCAATTCAGATGGGTAAGGAAAAATATTGTGCCGTATCCGATTCCTTAAAAGCGGAAATTCGAATGCACCTCATTTTGAATGGAACCGAAGTACCCTATCCAGCATAAGTGTTGAAGAATAATGAAAGAGAGTCAGCCTGTGTTATATACAGGAGACTCTCTTTTTTATGTTATTTGAAAATATGACACGTAATGAAACTTTTTGTACTGTGTTTTCGTTTAAAATAGAAATTGAAATATAAAAATGGGAAAATAAACCTATGTATGAAATGCATACAGGGGGAGGTTATAGTGAAACGAAAGTGCCTTATCATAATAGCAACTATTGTGGCTACAGTGCTCATCGTTATGGGTGTGACAACAGGATTACTATCTTTCGTGCAGAATCAAGTGGCTAATCCCCCGAATACCGTCCGACCCACAACTGCGATTGCAGCTGACGTTAAGGAAGAAACGAAGGAACAGGATGCTGCCACGCGTTTACTTCATTTTGTGGAGGCGAATGCAGAAAAGGTTTCGATTACGATTCTGAGAGATGGAAAAAAGCTGGCAGGCCAAGAAGAGAACCGTATGATGCCTTTGGCGAGCACCGTCAAAACGATCATTGCGATTGAATATGCCAAGCAAGCGGCGGTGGGTCAGATTAACCCGGATAAGAGAGTGAAGCTGATTTCGCTGGAAAGGTTTTATTTGCCGGGTTTGGATGGTGGTGCTCATGCGGCGTGGCTACAGGATATGGAAGCTAAAGGGCGGATACAGAATGAAACTGTATCTGTACGCGAGGTTGCCAAGGGGATGATTCAATTCAGTTCCAACGCCAATGCGGAGTATTTAATGGACAAACTGGGGTTGGAAGCGATCAATCGGACGAGAGCCAACTTGGGTTTGCAAAATCATGATCCTATTTATCCTTTTGTATCCTCTATTCTGATTCCTTACGAACGTATGAAGGAGAGCCAAGGTGAGAATTGGAATAATACAAAGAATAATATTTCTGCCAAAGAAGCCATCCAGGCGATGTCTGGCACGGAGTTTCGCCGATATGCCCGTGTGATTCATAACAAGCTGCGCCGTGATGTGAGTGGTTCTTACAAGAGAAACGCAGATATTAAGAACTGGTATGACCAGGATTATGACCGTATCAATACGGATCGTTTTATAGCTTCAACGACAGCCGATTATGCCTTTTTAATGAGTAAGCTGAACCGCCGTCAAGGGTTCACAAAAGTTGAGCAAAAGTTATTGTCCGAGGTCATGGAGAAACCACTTATGGTTCTTCCTGAAAACCAGCAATTTTTGAAACATACTGGGCAAAAAGGTGGCACCACAGCTTACGTTTTGACACTGACAATGTATGCAACAGATAAGGAAGGGCATTTGACAGAGCTAGCTGTCTTTTTTAACGATTTGGATCCTAACACAAATGCCAGCTTGCCTGAAATGATAAATGATTTTAAAAAGAGATTACTACATGATAAATCGTTTACAAAAGAAATTAATCAGCGTATCGGTGTACAGGTGAGAAGGTAACGCAGCTAAACGCTACGGTATAATGCAGCGTTTAACTGCGATGCGCAACTCCTGATCCTCATCCTATCCGCTGCCTTTCTGTTTGCGTTCCCGCAGTAATAGATACAAAAAATATGGCGCGCCAATGACGGCTGTCACGATGCCAGCGGGAATTTCGAGCGGCGGCTTCAGACCCCGTCCGAGCGCGTCGGAGAGGACGAGAATCAGCGCGCCGATCATCGCCGAGCCGGGCAATAGATAGCGGTGGCGATTGCCAAATAACCGTCGTGCCAGATGCGGTGCCAGCAGTCCGATAAATCCGATGGAGCCGATGGCAGCGACACAGGAGGCAGCCAAGGCGACTGACACGGCTAGCAGTCCTGTACGCACACGCTTCACGCTAAGTCCCAGCCCAGCAGAGCTTTCCTCATCTAGGCTCATAATATCCAGCTTGCGCTGTAGTGCATAGGCGAGAGGTAGTAACACGATTAACCACGGCAGTAGCCCATACACTTCGTCCCAGCCTTTGCCCCACAGACTTCCAGCTAGCCAAGTGAGCGTGTCGCTGGCTTCGAGTGGATACTTGACCAGTATATAGTCGGTCGCAGCCTGAAAAATAGCGCCCACCGCCAGTCCGGTCAAGGCTAGCATGTTGGGACGCATGCCTCCCTTCATCGAAAGCTGTACGAGCAACAGTGCAGCTAGCCCGGCACCGACAAAGGCGGCTACAGGCAACAGCGCCACTGGGGATGAGGGCAGCAGTACGATGACGAGAACCGCCGCAAAGCCAGCCCCCTTGGATACACCTACCACATCTGGCGAGGCTAGCGGGTTGCGGATCATACCTTGCAGCAGAACACCGGCTACTGCCAGCCCAGCTCCTGCCATGATGCCCAGTAGGCCGCGCGGCAGCCGATAATGGTGAACGATGAACCAGGAAGAAGCATTCCGGTCAGTCAGAGCCGCGATCAGCTCAGAGGGCGTAATGTAGGTGCTGCCTACGCCTATAGCTATAAAAGCAACACTCAGAATGAGCGCGAGTAAAATCCACAGTTTTTTCATCGTGAAGCCCTCCCGTTCTTATGCGCTAGATATAAAAAGAAGGGCGCACCCACCAGCGCGGTTACAATGCCAACGGGCGATTCATAAGGAAATGCAATAAATCGTCCAAGCACGTCTGCATAGGTCAGCAGAAGACCTCCGCAGATTGCAGACAGGGGGATGATCCGTCTGTAATTGTCGCCTGTAAACATCTTGATGATATTCGGTACCATCAGGCCCACAAAGCCGATGGACCCGGCTACCGCTATGGCAGAGCCTGCCAGCATAATCACTGAGGCCGAGGCCAGTAGACGGACAAGACGTACGTTTTGTCCCAATCCCTGTGCGACCTCCGTCCCGAGGCTCAGCACAGATAGCGAAGGGGCTAGCGCCAGTGCAAGAATCATACCCACGGCGAACCATGGCAGCACCAGACGCGTGTCGGCCCAAGTCGACCCGTCGATGGCTCCGGCGAGCCAATACAGCACATCAGATATTTGCTCGTTAAACACGAGCAGTCCCTGGGTGATGGAGGCCAGCAGCAGATGCACGGCCATCCCGGCTAGGGCCAGCTTGACCGGCGTCATGCCCGCCGTTCCGGCCAGCGCATATACGAAGGAGCCGCCTGCGATGGCCCCGGCGAAAGCAAAATAAATGCTGCCGGACGATCCGATATTCGGCAGCAGCACGACGGACAGCACGACAGCCAGCGAAGCGCCTGAGCTGACCCCGAATACCTGCGGCGAAGCCAGCGGGTTGCGTGTGATGGCCTGCATCAGGGCTCCTGCCACGGCAAGCCCGGCCCCGACGATTAGGCCAATAACGGCACGCGGTAGGCGTACCGTCAAGACAATGAGCTGATCCTTGGACGGGTGCTCGGTGAACAGCGCAGTCAGCATGGTGGGGATGTCCATCCTGACTGGGCCAATCGCCACGCTGAGCAGCAATCCAGCCAGCAACGCAGCGATAAGTGCAAAGAAGACCGGCTTATTCAGCCGGTCGCGTGAGGCTTGTCCGATCAACGGGAGCCGTCTCCTTTACTTTGCGCGGGATACAGAAGCGAAATGGCTTGCTCCAGTATTTTTTCGGCTGAGCCGAGTCCACGGTACCGGGTCCACAGTGCCCGGTTTACTTCGTAAATTTCCCCTTTTTTGACGGCCGTAATGTTTTGCCAAAGCGGGTTTTGCTTCCATTCCGCAATCAGCTTCTCATCGGCTTCCACCAAGAAGATCACATCAGGATCCGCTTGTGAAATCTGTTCAAGCGTAAGCTTGACGGTAGGTTCGCTTGTATTTTGAAGGGCGTTGTGGATACCTGCTTGCTCCAGCAGTTGTCCATCAAAGGATGAAGCGCCGTGAGCCGATAGTGAATCAGAACGGAATACCCCTAGCAATACGCTGCGTGGCTCACCCGCTTGGATGCCTTCTTTCAACTTTTTCATTGTAGCTTTATGCGCCGCGAGAATTTGCTCGCCTTTTTCCTTCTCACCCAACGCATCGGCGATGACACTGAAGGATGCCAGGTTTTGTTCATAGGAGGAATTGCGGCTCTTTAGAACAATGGTCGGAGCAATCTCGCTTAGTTCTTTGTATATGCTTTTATGACGATTCAGATCGGCAATAATCAAATCCGGCTTCAAGGAGCTGATCGTCTCCAGGTTTGGCTGTTTGCGCGTGCCTACTGGTGTGAAGTCGATTTTCTTGCCGAGCAGCCCCTCAATATCATCGTCATTTTCCTGAGCTATGCCGACAGGTGTTACGCCCAGTTGGGTTGTAGCATCGACAAAAGAGAATTCCAAGGTTACGATTCTTTTGGGTGTACCCGTAACTTTGGTTTCTCCCATCTCATGTTTAATCATTCGAGTGTCGCCTGTTGCTTGAGGTGCTGCTGCGCTGTTATCTTGTGACTGGCTTCCACATCCCGCCATAATGACCGTCAGTAGTGCCAGGATCACTGCAAGCAGCATGCCTGTGCGCAGTGGTTGTTTCGGTGTTGCCATATGTTATCCCCCGTTCCAAGTATGCTTATCAGAGAAACTGATAATCATTATCAATTAACCAACTGATGATCATTCTAGCAATCGGGAAGGAGGACGTAAATAATGTGGTCATTTAAACCGTTTTGATCGATTAAATGAATTAAATTCATTAAAATTACGAATAAGAGGAGGGGGAAGTACCGACATCAGAGATGGATGGTTTATGCCTCTCCCCGCTGTCGGCGATAGATACGCTCTGGTCTGCCAACGGTTCCGTACACCTGATCGTGGTGCGCATCGCCACTTTCCACTAAGTACTCCAGATACCTTCTGGCTGTAGAACGGCTCATACCCAGCTCAATTCCCACTGTACCTGTAGTCACCTCACCCCGTCGATTCAGGAGATCTAGCACTTTGTCGCAAGTCACTTTATCGATGCCTTTGGCCCATAGTTCTCCAACTCCGTTCCCTGCCATCCGACCGGTGCCCGCGCTTTGAAGCAAACTGTCAATTTCCGATTGCTCCACCGTGGATTGTTCTTCCTGCCATGTTGTGACTTGTCGCCGAAACCGGGCGTATTCCTTCAAGGTAGCACGCAATCTCTCAAATACAAGCGGCTTCACGATAAAATCAAACACACCTGCACGAACGGCTTGTACCACTGTTTCAGCTTCTTTGGCGGCAGTCAGCATAATAACATCTGTACCCGGATAGTGTTGCTTGATGAACGATAGCAGGGTTAGACCATCCGTATCAGGAAAATAAACATCTAGCACGACTAGAGGAGGACGGAGCACGTCCAGTTGAAGTTTTGCCTCAAATTCGTTTGTCGCGATTGCACATACGGTGAACCCGTCCACCTTTTCAATAAATCGGCGGTTAATCTCCGCAATTCGTGGATCATCTTCAATAATAAGAACCTCAATGTCCGATAAAACCCGCTCATTCATGGGCATAATCTCCTTTTGCATCATTACTCGTATCAGTTCTATGTAAAGGAATGTATACCTCAAAAATACTTCCACCACCAGGCCGTTCGTGCACTTCTATAGAGCCGCCCATTCGTTCAGTGTACTCCTGCACGAGAGCAAGGCCATATCCATGTCCTGCTTCTGCTTTGGTCGAAGCTCCTCTGACAAACAGCTTTTCTTGGATATCGTCCGAAATTCCCGATCCGTTATCTGCAACTTCGACGATGATGGCTTCAGTCGTTTCTTCAAGCCGGAACCAGACCTGTCCATCAGAGATAGAGGACATCGCAACAGCTTCCATGGCATTGTCCAGCAGGTTTCCGACTATGGAAGCGAGAAAGGACCACTCCAACGTAGGAGACTGGGTTGAGAATGCTCCTTTAATATCAGAATGGAGTAAGATCCCTTTTTCCAGCGCCTGTTTCTTCTTGCCGATCAGTAGGCTGGCGATGATTGAATCGGGCAGGAGAGCAGTGGCAATCGGCCTGTGTACACGATATTCCTCTGATTCCTGGGTGATAAAGTCCACCGCTTCGTCATAACACTCCAACTGAATCAGGCCGGATATGAGATACAGCCGATTGGCGTATTCGTGTGTTTGTGATCGCAGTACTTCCGCGTAATCTTTGACCTCTGTCAACTGTTGTGTCATGTGGAGCAGTTCGGTCTTGTCACGTAGACTGGCAACCGTGCCCATGATGCGACCGGAACGATCCTGGATCGGCACACGGCTGACGACTACAATTCGCTGCTGGACTTCAATTTCCTCATTCCATATGTACTGTCCCTGATCTGGCCCCGTCGTTGAATGCTCTACTGTGTAATCGGCAACAAGCATATCAACCAGTACATCCGGAACACCAGTCAAGTGACGAAGGTCGCATCCGTAGATAGAGGTTTCCGACGGGAGTCCGATCAAGCGAGCTGCCTGTGGATTGGCAAGTGTGATTTGTCCATGGCTATTCACCGCAATAATTCCTTCGCCGATGGACTCAATAATGGCTTGCTTTTCCTGGTACAACCGTCCGATCTCCACTGGCTCCAGTCCATGCAGTGCGCGGCGTACCCGTTGCGCTATAATCAGGCTTCCCAATATGCCGATCATCAGAGCACCCACCATTAACCAGAGCCATGCATATGTGTATGTACGAATATTTTGCTGCACATCTGTCATTAAAAAACCTACAGAGACGAGCCCGATGGCCTTACCTTGCTGATCATAAACGGCTGTTTTGGCGCGTATTGACGGTCCAAGAGAGCCCGTCGATTCAGTGATCAAGGACTGCCCTTGCAGTACCTTATCATTCATGGGGTCTATCATAGGCGTGCCGATGCGCTCCGGGTTTACATGCCACTGCCGGATGAGATGGCGATCAGCAATAGTAATAAAATCAGCTCCGCTGCTGGCTTGGACGGGCTTTATGGCCTCGTTGATACGCGAACGCAATTGCGTCGTCTCGGTCCGCTCCAGAGCGTCTCTGACCTGCGCATCTACGGCGAGGGTATTGGCGACGGTTAGCGCCCTTTTTCCGATTTCATCATATAGAGCGGAGGTGATCATATATCGAAAGGATAATCCCAACAGCCCGGTAACTACCAGTACTAAAAGGGATATAAATACTATTAGTTTTGTCTGAAAACGCACATGCCTTCACCGCCGTTAAACAAAATATAGGAGGAACGAATCAGCCGATAATCTCCTTCATACGATCCATTTTACTGCATTACAGAAACGCCCGCACTTTTATTCTATCGAAAGAATGGTCTATAATAGAAATAGTTACATAATACGAGGAGGAACATAATATGATTATTATTCATGCCGATATGAAAGTTTTACCTGAGAAAAGAGAAACTTTTTTGCAACAAACCAAAGGGCTGATCAGCGCATCCCAAGCTGAAGAAGGCAATGTACGTTACACGTTAATGCAGGATCTGAATGATCCCAACGCATTTACGATGGTTGAAGAGTGGAAAGATGCTGCTGCTGTAGATTTCCATAATAATTCTGCCCATTTCCAGGCATTTGTTGCCGCCGCTAAAGAATTGTTGGCTGCTCCGCTTCAAGTGAATGCTTTTCAGGATGCAACTAAACTGTAACCATCCCGTTGGATAATTCATAATCAGGAACAGGAGGAATAGACATGGGGAACATTGCAGATACAACTGTACTGAATAACGGAGTTCAGATGCCTTGGCTTGGTTTTGGTACCTACAAGGCGGAAGGTAATGAGGTCTACGAAGCGGTCAAAACAGCTATTGAGGTCGGTTACCGTCACATTGATACAGCGGCGATCTACGGCAACGAGGAACTGGTTGGACAAGCCATTCGTGATAGTGGAGCGGCTAGAGAAAATCTGTTTGTAACCACCAAGCTATGGAATCAGGATCAGGGCTACGATTCAACACTGCGTGCCTTTGAGGAAAGTCGTAAACGGCTGGGTCTGGATATCATTGATCTGTATCTCATTCATTGGCCTGGTAAGGATAAGTACAAGGAAACCTGGAAAGCATTTGAACGCTTGTATGAAGAAGGAAGTGTACGCGCTATCGGCGTTAGTAACTTCCAAGTTCACCATCTCGAAGACCTCCTCCAAGATAGCAACATGGTTCCTGTCATCAATCAAGTGGAGCTTCACCCACGTCTGACACAACAAGAGCTGCATCAATACTGCCGGGAGCACCAGATTCAGCTAGAATCGTGGAGCCCGCTGATGAAGGGGAAATTAACCGAGCAAGCGGACATCGTTGAGATTGCTGCCAAATACGGTAAAACCTCTTCGCAGGTCATTTTGCGTTGGCATCTGGATCGGGGGATTGTGACGATTCCCAAATCGGTAACCGCGCATCGTATTCGCGAAAATGCTGATTTATTCGATTTTGAACTAACGACTGAGGATATTGACCGAATTAATGGTCTTCATCTGGATGAGCGTGTAGGCACCCATCCCGATAAGCTGTTGTTTTAAATAAATATTCACTTGTAAAAAGAACCTCCCATTCTGCGTTTATCGCGGTTTGGGAGGTTCCTTTTTTAGGTTCAGGTGTGGCTTTGTCTATTTACTTGCTTAGCTTACGATACAACAAGTAAGAATAGAGTACAGGAGAGATAACGGATATGATCAGTACGGTTAGGAAAATGACTACTCCCGCCATTCCACCGATCCATGCCGCCACCAACGCTGAAGCACCGCCAAGCATCATCATAGGCCCCCCGAAACGGTGCGTTTTACGCCATACCTCGGGGTTAGACAGAGTCCACGGCGTGCGGATACCGAACGTATAGTTCGGCTGTACCTGAGTCATATAATTCCCCATCACCATCAGCATCAGGCCTATTAACCCTAAAATTATAGCATTCATTTGCAGTCGTATATTCAGGTTATACAGCAGCATTCCCCATCCAGCTACAGCGAGAACTACAGAAACACCTGCACGCGTAACTTCATAGGCTTTTGAAAATTTCTCATAATTAGCTCTGTTGGGGTCCATGTGGCGTGCCAATCGAATGACCAGCGGGACTAGGCCCAACAACACGAGCATGATAATAGAACCACTTTTGCTCGTATATCCGTCTGCTGTATTGTTAAAGTTAATATGCGAGGCTAGAACATTGGGAAGCCGGTCGTACAGCAGTATAGCGCCTATGGCGGGTGATAAGGCAATCAAAGTTGTCAAAACATCCGTCAAGCTCCAAGGTGTTCGAAATTTCATTCAGATTCCTCCCCATCCTTAATATGATTCACATTTTTCCTGGCAGGGGTATCGGAGTGGGCTATACTGAACATCCAACCGATGACATCCGCCACAACCGTTGTATGCAGGGTGTATATAATGTTTTGCCCCTGTCGTTCATCCAGCACCAGCCCAGCCTGCTTTAGGATATTGAGATGGTGGGAGATGCTGGGTTTGCTAATTTGAAAATGTTCAGCTACTTCGCCTGCGCTCATGCTTTTTTCCTTTAAAAGCTGCAAGATTGTACGCCGGGTCGGATCAGCCAAAGCTTTGAAGGCATCGTTCAAAATACATTTCCTCCTTTAGATATTTAGATAATATTCTAAATATCTAACACCATAGTAAAATACAGCTATACTACATGTCAATGGAACAAGACATCATTTTAGAAAAAATTAACGAGGTCAATTATGTTTGTATAAAGTAGTGAAATGGGCTATAATCAATTTATACAAAAATAAGATTCTTAATTTAAATTTAATTAGAGGAGGGAATAGATATGAAACACGTCTTTCGTAAAGGAAATGATCCGCAAGCCCCGGTTATTTTGCTGTTGCATGGTACAGGCGGGAATGAACAAGACTTAATACCTTTGGCTGAGATGGTAGCACCGGGAGCTTCTGTGTTAGGCGTAAGAGGAAATGTGCTGGAAAATGGGATGCCGCGTTTCTTTCGCCGTTTGGCAGAAGGAGTGTTCGACATTGAGGATCTCGTATTTCGTACCAAAGAACTGAGCGAATTTGTGGACACAGCTGCAGAGCAATACGATTTTGACCGTAATAACGTGGTGGCTCTGGGCTATTCCAATGGTGCAAACATAGCCGCCAGCATGCTCTTTCACGATGCAAAAGCGTTACGCGGAGCTATTTTGCACCATGCAATGGTGCCGTTGCGTGGGCTGGACTTGCCTGAATTGAATGGTGTCCCTGTATTTCTGTCTTCCGGTGAAAATGACCCGATTGTTCCGACTTTGGAATCCCGGGAGCTGCAAGCATTATTGGAGGGAGCCGGAGCGCAGGTGGAAGCATATTGGGAACGCAATGGTCATCAATTGACCCGTACAGAAGCTGCCGCCGCAGGCCAATGGTTTGGAAAGCATTTTAATGTATAAAATAACTCGATAACGATCAAGCTACGGTTTAGCGCTCCCGTGAGCGATTCTATATTAGGAGGCGTCAAACCAATGGCAAAACCGGATAATCGAGCCGATAATGTTGAACACTTGCAACAAAGTATTCAGAACACACAGCAGAACCTGCGTGAAGCTGAAGGATATCTAAATGAATTTTCCTCTGAAATCAGCAACGAGGAGCGTCAGCAGATCGAAGAAAAAAATAATCGTCGTAAAGAAAGTATTAGATCATTTCGCGAAGAAGTGAAGGACGAAGCAGCTCATTCCCAAGAGCAGTAAAAATAGAGAGGCCCAACTTCGAGTTTTAATTCGGGTGGGGCCTTTTTTTTATGCAAAAATCATCATAACTGTATTCATTTCAATTGCCCCCTATAATGCAGTGGAGACGCTAATCTTCGTTGAAAATAAAAATTTTATAAATAATGTTGTTGTAAACTAATTTGTATTGATGTTAAATAATAAAAGAAAGCGCAATCATTTATGAATTAGGATTTCATCATGCGAAGGGGGAAGGATATGCTGCTGCGAAGAAAAAGCATGGCTTTGATGCTTATGGCGGTGGTTTTGATGGCTGGACTGCTGCAAGGCTGTTCTTTCAAGACCGATGAAAAGGAAGGGCCGGGAACAGAACTTGTATTATGGACGTTCAATGAACTGCATGAGAAGTTTTTTCTGCAAATGGCTGACCAATGGAACCAACAGCACCCTGATGAATTGATTAATTTGAAAGCGAATACATTTCCTTATGACAACCATCACAGCAAGCTGTCGATTGCGCTGCAATCGGGGGTGGGAGCGCCGGATATCGCGGATATTGAGGTGAACAAGATCGGTAATTTCCTCAAAGGGATACCGCAACTGGTCCCGCTCAATCCGGTGATTGACCCCGAGATCAATAACATTGTACCTTCCAGAGTACAGATTTACGGCAAAGACGGTAAATATTACGGCATTGACTTCCACGTTGGAGCCGAAGTGATGTATTACAATAAAGAGATTATGGACCAGGCGGGGGTAAACCCGGATTCCATCGTCACCTGGGCAGACTATGCTGCTGCAGGCAAGCAAGTACTTGCGAAAACAGGCAAGCCAATGGCGACCTTAGAAACGAATGACCTGTGGAGCTATTGGCCGATGATCTCCCAGCAAAATTCAGATTTTCTGGATGACAAGGGCGAGTTGACGTTGGATAACGAAACCAATATTAAAACACTTGAGTTTCTTCAACAGATGGTAAAAGACAAAGTCGCTATTCCCTCACCGGGCGGCGGGCATCATATGGAGGAATACTACGGGTTTATGAACAAAGGCGGGGCTGCTTCGGTATGGATGCCGATGTGGTACATGGGGCGTTTTACGGATTACATGCCTGACCTGAAAGGTAAAATTATCATCAGACCCATGCCGGCGTGGGAAAAAGGCGGCTATCGCTCAGCGGGTATGGGCGGAACCGGAACGGTAGTCACGAACCAATCAGAGCACCAGGATCTGGCGATGCGTTTTCTAGCCTTTGCCAAGCTGTCCAAGCAAGGGAATGTGGAGATTTGGAAGCAGCTAGGGTTTGATCCCATCCGCAGTGAAGTGTGGACAATGCCGGAAGCCAAAGCCAAAAACAAATTTACGGAGTATTTCGGAACAAATATTTTTGACACGCTGATCGAAGTCAAAGATGAGATCAATGCGGTGCATATTGGACCGAAAACGCCTGACATCGCCAGTGCTGTACGCAATAAAATACTTTATCGGACACTACAGAGTGGCGAAGATCCAGCCACGGTGCTGCATGAGCTAGCAGATGAACTGAGATAGACCCCAACAGGAAAGGGAGTGAGATTCATGGCAACGCCCGTTCATACGAACGCTAATGTACCGACAGGTCAGCCGCCAAAAACTCAGCGTCCGGCCAGAAGCCAATGGAGCCGATTTATTCATTCCAGTCGTACGGCACCGTATGTGTTTGTCCTTCCATTTTTACTGTCCTTTGCGTTATTTTTTGCCTATCCGGTCATCTCGACGGTCATTATGAGCTTCCAGGAAGTCCTGCCAGGGATAACAACTTATGTTGGACTGGAAAATTATAAGGACTTAATCAATCCTACGTTTGGAAAGGCGATATTGAATAGCGTCCTGTACACGCTGCTTACACTGGTCGTGCTGATTCCTCTGCCGCTGGTATTGGCAGTATTGCTGAATTCGCCTAAAATGCCGGGCAGAGGGTTGTTTCGCTCCGTGATGTTTATACCTGCACTAACCTCGGTGGTGGTAGCAGGAACGATCTTCCGCCTCATGTTCGGGGAATTGGATGGTTCGCTGATGAACTCCCTGTTGGGGGTCTTCGGTCTGGAGCCGTATAAATGGCTAATGAACGCCAACACCGGCTTTTTAGCGTTGATCGTGCTGGCCTTGTGGAGATGGTTGGGCGTAAATATGCTGTACTACATGTCGGGACTCCAGAACATTCCCCCCGAGTTGTATGAAGCTGCGCAGATTGATGGAGCCAGTCGATTCGATTCATTTTGGCGGATTACGATTCCTATGCTGAAACCAGTGACGATCTACGTATTTACGATTAGCATTTATGCGGGGTTGTCCATGTTCACGGAAAGCTACATGTTGTGGAACGGAAATAACTCCCCGAACGATATTGGTTTAACGATTGTTGGCTATCTCTATCGCCAAGGTCTGGAGCAGAACAGTATGGGCTTCGGAGCTGCGGTGGGCATTGTATTGCTCGTATTTACACTCGTGCTGAACCTGATCCAGCTCAAATTTTTCGGCATGTTCCGGAAGGAGGATTAAGCGATGGCTCAGAAACAAAAAGGCTCATTATCCGCATTGCTCGTTGTCCTGTTTATTCTGTTTGCCGGGTTTGCCCTGTTTCCGCTATTTGCCGTGACGCTTGCCTCGTTCAAGCCATCTACGGAGCTGTTGCGCTACGGCTTGAATCTTAAGCTGGAGTGGGACATCATGTCCTTGAAAAACTATGCGTTCATCTTTCAGGGGACGACGGATTATTTTCAATGGTACTGGAACAGTATTGTTATTACCGTCTTGTTTACGGTGTTATGTCTGATATTGTCCGCGATGGTGGGCTATGGTCTGGAGATGTACCGTTTTAGATTGAAAAATGTGATTTTCACACTGGTGCTGGTTGTAATGATGATTCCGGTAGAAATTATCATGCTGCCGCTCTACAAGCTAATGATCGGCATGAAGCTGATTAATACAGTATGGGGTGTAATTCTACCCTTCGTCGTCGCGCCGATCCCAATCTTTTTCTTCCGTCAATATTTGAGTGGAGTACCCAAGGATTTTATGGATGCTGCGCGGGTTGACGGCTGCTCAGAATATGGCATTTTCGTACGCATTATGATGCCTCTAATGGCGCCTGCATTTGCGGCAATGGCTATTTTGCAGGCGATGAACAGTTGGAATAACTTCCTGTGGCCGATGATTGTATTGCGGACCAACGACATGCTGACACTGCCCATTGGACTGTCCAGTCTGCTGACGCCATATGGCAACAATTATGATGTGCTGATTGCGGGCTCCGTTTTGGCTATTTTACCGATTCTGGTCGTGTTTCTATTCTTCCAGCGTTACTTTATTGAAGGAATGACGGCAGGTGGAGTAAAAGGGTAATCGGAAAGGTATTCAATGGAGCGATTGAATACAAGAAATGTGCAACGTCAGAAAAGGCTGATCGGGCATTGATCCCGGTCTGCCTTTTTTTAGATTCGATTGATTTTCATTCTCATTTTCATGCTATCATCTGCACAAGCTATGGGTAACGTGGTATGATATTTGAAAGATTTCAAATACAGAAATATTCAGGCGGAGCGTGGAGAACCTATGGAACCAACAGAAACCCAGAAAACTGACCCGGACATGGCGTCAACCGTTGGCATGGAGGATATTGTACGGGCGCATCATATGCTGCGTGAGGTGATTGTACGTACACCTTTACAGAGGGATGCCGTCCTATCGGCCAAATATAACTGTAATGTGTATCTGAAAAGAGAGGATCTCCAAGTCGTGCGGTCCTTTAAAATCCGTGGTGCTTACAACATGATTCGTAGCTTGACTCCCGGACAAATGGAAAAAGGCATCGTGTGTGCGAGTGCAGGGAATCATGCGCAAGGTGTGGCTTTTTCATGTAATGCACTTGGTATCCACGGTAAAATATTTATGCCGAGTACAACGCCTAATCAGAAAGTGAAGCAGGTTCGTCGCTTTGGGGGAAGCAGTGTAGAGGTCATTTTGACTGGAGATACGTTTGACGATGCCTATGATGAGGCCATGAAGGTGTGTAGCGAGCAGGCAATGACCTTCATCCATCCGTTTGATCAGCCGAAAATTATTGCGGGCAATGGTACGATTGCGATGGAAGTGATGGAGAGTCTAGATACACCTATGGACTATGTGTTCGTAACGATTGGCGGCGGCGGTTTGGCGGCAGGCGTAGGTACGTATGTTAAAACCGTGAGTCCATCCACCAAGGTAATTGGTGTGGAACCCCTTGGCGCGGCGTCGATGACGGAAGCGATGCGTTTACACAAGGTGGTTACACTGGATCAAATAGACAAGTTTGTTGACGGAGCTGCGGTGAAGCGTGTGGGTCAGCTGACATACGATATTTGTAAACATACCTTGGACGATATTGTGAAGGTACCGGAAGGTAAAGCATGTACCGCGATTCTGGAGCTGTATAATGAAAATGCGATTGTTGTGGAGCCTGCGGGTTCACTGCCTGTTGCAGCACTTGATCTGTACCGCGAGCAGATTCAAGGCAAAACGGTTGTCTGTATCGTCAGCGGTGGTAACAACGATATAGATCGAATGCAGGAGATTAAGGAACGGTCCCTAATTTACGAAGGACTGAAGCATTATTTTATGGTGAATTTCCCGCAAAGAGCTGGGGCACTGCGTGAGTTTCTACAGGATGTGCTTGGACCGGACGACGATATTACTAGGTTTGAATATACGAAAAAGAATGATAAGGAAAATGGACCAGCTCTGGTCGGCATTGAGCTGTTCCACAAGGAAGACTATTTTCCTTTAATTGAACGAATGAACCGCAAGGGGCTTAAATATACGGAACTGAATAAAAACGAAAATCTATTTAATATGCTAATTTGAAAAGGAGCCTGCGGGCTCCTTTTTTTGTATCAGGATTTTGCAAAATCCTCGTATGTAAAGCGTTATGCGTAGTTTATAAATTTCTTTTTATTTGAAATAAAGCGTTTACAAAACAGAATGTGATAGGTTAATATATGGGTAACTTCATAAGTATAAACACTAATGTAATAGGTGTGTCACCTGAATTTCATTATAAGATACTCATTCGGAGGTGCGAAAGAAATGTTGAAAGCATGGAAAAAATCAGTACGGAGTAAATTGACCCGAACGGCGTTTGCTGCTGTAAGCTCGGCTGCTTTGTTACTTTCAGTGATGCCATCTGCATCCGCAGAGCACTGGGCGTTAACTGGTGATGTGGCAGTACATGATCCGTCCATTACGAAGGAAGGCAACGCTTGGTATATTTTCTCCACAGGGCAGGGGATACAGGTTCAAAGATCGGACGACGGACGCAATTTTTACAGATTGCCGCAAATATTCCTGTCGCCGCCATCATGGTGGAAATCGTATGTACCTAAGCAAAAGCCTAACGATGTGTGGGCACCGGACGCTCAGAAGTACAATGGACGTGTCTGGGTTTACTATTCCATTTCAACTTTCGGGTCGCGCACTTCGGCCATTGGATTAACTTCAGCAACAAGCATTGGTGCGGGAAGCTGGAGAGATGATGGACTCGTGCTGCGTACGACGGATGCCAACGATTATAATGCGATTGACCCGAATCTCGTCATTGATGCTTCCGGTAACCCGTGGCTTTCCTTTGGTTCATGGAATTCAGGCTTGAAAGTGACTCGACTGGATAAAAATACGATGAAGCCTACGGGCCAGATCTATTCTATCGCCAAGCGTACGGCTGGTGGTTTGGAAGCGCCACATGTTACATACCGGGACGGCTATTATTATCTGTTTGCTTCCATTGATAACTGCTGCAAAGGCGTAGACAGTAATTATAAGATTATTTACGGGCGCTCTACTAGTATTACCGGACCGTATGTGGACAAGAGCGGCGAAAGCCTGATGGACGGCGGCGGAACGATACTGGATGCGGGGAATGACCGTTGGAAGGGACCTGGCGGCCAATCCGTCTATAACAACAGTGTCATTGCGCGTCATGCCTATGATGCCACTGATAAAGGAAATCCAAAACTTCTGATTAGTGATTTGAAATGGGATTCGGCAGGCTGGCCTACGTACTAAAGAGAGGACCGTTTGGAGTCACCTATGTAGTAAAATCATATAGATATATTCAAAAACTGTTCCTCTTATGGGGAACAGTTTTTGGCTTGCAATGTCATAGAAACATGCTATTATGTATCAAGTTGATAATAATTATCATTATCGTTATCATTTTGGAAAACGTAATGATTTTTTCAGGTACGGAGGGAGTGACCTCATCAAATGCAGTCTAAAGACAGCATGGACAAACATACAGCTCGGACAGAGAGGGCAGTTCCTGAAGTAGTCATAACAGCACGTCCAGTACTTCGAGCGGGTAGGATTCGGCAGGCGTTGTTGTTCACAGCTTCGGCTGTATTGTTGGGTTTGGCCATATTCGCCGCCATTTCTCTCGGAGCCAAGGACTTGACCGTAAGCACCGTGTGGTCGGCAGTATTTCACTATGATCGTTCGCTGATGACACATCAGATCATTCATGAGTTGAGATTGCCGCGTGTACTCGGTGCAGCTGTTATTGGAGCTGCGCTTGCGGTTGCAGGTTCTCTGATTCAGGGCATTACGCGCAACCCGCTGGGAGATACAGGTGTGCTGGGCATTAACGCAGGAGCGATGTTTGTAGTTGCAGTGAGTTTTGCCTTTTTTCCCGATCTTCCTTATGGGACGTTAATAGTATTGTCGTTCCTGGGGGCGCTGATGAGTACCTTACTGGTATTTGGTCTGGGAGCATCTGCGCCTGGTGGATTGACACCTATGAGACTGACGGTGTCTGGAGCTGTGACGGCTGCCCTGTTAGGTTCCATGACTTCGGGGATTGCGATTTATTTTGATTTAAGTCAGGATTTAGCCTTCTGGTATGCGGGTGGTGTAGCCGGGATCAAATGGTCGCAGCTTGAGATTCTTGCACCGATTTTGCTTATTGTGATCGCCTGGTCTATGGGGCTGGCACGTTCTATTTCGCTGATTTCGATGGGCGATGAGGTGGCGTTAAACCTTGGGTTGAATCTCAGGCGCATTCGGCTTTTGGGTCTGCTGACCGTAGTGGTACTGGCGGGACTCTCTGTATCGGCTGCTGGAGCCATCGGCTTTGTAGGTTTGGTTATCCCACATATCGCTCGCAAGCTAATCGGTGTAAATTATCGCCAGATCGTGCCGCTGTCTGCGTTATTGGGAGCCGTGTTACTGGTGCTGGCAGATTTGGGAGCGAGAATGGCAAATCCGCCAGAGGAGCTAGCAATTGGAATTATGGTGTCTTTTATCGGAGTACCCTTTTTCCTCTTTCTCGCCCGTAAGGAAAGGAGGGATTTATAGTGAGTCGCTCTTTAGGGATTGGAGACACGAGAACGAAAAAGGCTTGGCTCGTTTGTTTGGTATTGGCGGGAATCAGCTTTGCCGTCCTTGTTTTGGGTTTGAATACCGGAACGATTCGTATTCCACCGCTACGCGTGCTGGATACGTTGTTTGGCGGTGGCAGCGGACGTGATCATATCGTTCTGTTCGAGTATCGTCTGCCTCGTATTGCTGTAACGGTGCTGGCTGGAGCGGGACTAGGCGCAGCCGGGGCGGTCATGCAAGGCTTGTCGCGGAACGCACTTGCTGATCCGGGAGTGCTCGGTCTTCATGCAGGGGCTGCGTTGGGACTGGTAATGTTCGTTAGCTTTTTTCGCGACTTGGACGGTTCGGCCGCCGTCCTGATCCCCTTGTTTACCTTTGCAGGAGGTGTCATTGCGGCGGTGCTGATTGTTTTGTTGTCCTATAGCCGTAACAGAGGAATCGTGCCAGTGCGTCTGATTTTGTCCGGTATCGGTGTAGCCTCGGGCCTTAGCGCTATAACGCTGTATTGGTCCTTGCGGCTGGATGAGGATACATACGCATTTACCGCACGTTGGTTGGCTGGCAGCGTTTGGGGCCGGGACTGGATACATGCAGCAGCTTTGCTGCCTTGGTTAGTCATTGTATTACCCTACGTTCTGTCGCAGACGCGCAGTCTGAATAACCTGTCGTTGGGTGACGAGACCGCGGCTGGAATCGGTACAAGTGTGAAGCGCCAGCGCCTATTACTGCTAGGCGCAGCTGTGGCTCTATCTAGTGCCAGTGTATCTATGGCCGGAGGCATTGGCTTTATCGGGCTCATTGCGCCTCATCTGGCTCGCCGCCTGGTTGGGCCGATGTACCAGCATTTGCTGCCAGTAGCCTGTTTGGTCGGGGTCGTCATTCTGGTCACCGCCGACACGATTGGGCGTTCGGTGTTTCAGCCAAATGCGATTCCCGCAGGTGTGGTGGTTGCTGTGGTAGGAGCTCCGTATTTTTTATTCCTGTTGTCCCGAACAAAATGACAGAAGAAGGCTTCTATATTGATCATTATAATGTAGAGTTTCTATAGCATAGGAGAGAATAAACATGAGAAAACACAGATTTGAGGGTTCAGGTTTTAAACGTTCATGGGTAGTCACAACTCTTGTTGTATGCATGATCATGCTATCTGCTTGCGGACAAGCAGCCGACAAACAGACTGCCGATACGAAAGCGGCGGACAGTGCGCAGACAACCATTAGTGCGGATTCGCGTATTGCTTCGATGTCAATTCATTTGACGAACAACCTGCTGGCATTGGGCATTACTCCGGCTGGTTCGGTCATTGGCGGAGATGTGAAGGATTTTCTACCGCATGTAAAAGATCGTCTTCAAAGTACCCGTAAGCTAGGTGTTGTCACTGATCCGGATATGGAAGCGGTACTGGAGCTTCAACCTGATCATATTTTCTTAGACAAAAAATATTCGGGAACCGATGTGGCCAAGTTTGAAAAAATTGCGCCGACCGACGTTTTTGATCTGGATGAAGGCACATGGAAAGATCAATTGAAAAAAATAGCCGTTATGGTCAAACATGAAGCACAGGCAGACGCATTTCTAAAAGACTATGATACACAGAGGGAACGAGTCAAAAAGCTGATTCATTCAAAAATTGGGGACGGAACGGTTATGGCTGTACGTGTGACGGCGAAAGAGGTTCGTGTTATGGGGATGAAGCGTCCGGTAGGACCGCTGTTATATCAGGATTTGGGCTTGAAGCCAGCCAAAGGTGTAGAAAAGATCAACAAGGCTTATCAGGTGGTTTCCCAAGAGGTTTTACCGGATTATGATGCCGATGCGATTCTTGTTATCATCAGTAAAGGCGCGGATGCCCAAAAGGTATACAAGCAGCTGAAAGGAAACACAGTATGGCAAGGTCTCAAAGCGGTGAAGCAAGGGCATGTCTACATGTTGGACGGACAGCCTTGGCTGGACTATTCCGCAATGGGACACAAAATTGCTCTGGATAATGCAGAACAACTATTTTCCAAATAAGTTCTAAAATATATCAAGCCGTATTCCTCCATGCAGCTTCTTGCAGGCCAGGAATACGGCTTTTTGGCGCACACCCCAGCTGTAAGTCGATTGCCTGATCGAAATGAAAAGGAGCTGCTATGACCCAAAATGGGGCAGCTCCATATAATGAAAATTGCGGGCTATGAACGTTTTTTACGCAGAAAAATTGGTTTGAGTCCAATAAAGCCGATGGCGGCGAGAATTAAATTTACCCAAGGTGAGATCCTGAATACTGGCAGTACACTGCGCAGCGCTAGTCCGGCGACAAGAATCACGACAACTAACACAATATACATCAAGATGGATTTAAGATTCATCTGGGGCTTTACGGGGACGGGGTTTGGATGTTGTATCTCCTCGCCTTCTTCGGGACGATCCATAAAATTCATCAGGGCTTCAACGAGTAGAATGGCTCCTGCGGCGATGATGATAAGAGTGGATAGGCTGATTTCTTCAAAGGGTTTGAGATCTCCGCCTGTAAAGGTGACAAACCATCCGATAATCGCCTGTGTCAAAAAAAACATGGACAAGGCAACCCATGCAATAAGCGTATAATTTTTTGCTTTATTCATTGCTTCCTCCTGCTTTATGAGCGTATTCCAAGCTGATGGAACCGCCATTTCGTAACAAAGACAGTATACGTGAGGAAGCGTCGGATGGCAAAAGACTTTATCTATAGCATGTATATTACCGTTGCATTCTCCTCAAACTGGATAGAGGGTGAGCACGTGGAGCAACCTGAATATAAACGTTGAGAGGATGTGGCATCATGAAACTGGAGAACCAGGCAGATTATTTAGTCCAAAAACGACTGGGAAACGCTTCGAATGGGAATAGCGGGGCGGCCTCGTCTACAAATGTGAGTCACCGGAGCGTTCAAGGAACATCTCCAACGTACCGTATAGTGGACGATATCGAAGTGGCTGAGGATACAGAATTTGCAGGTGAGCTAGGTGCACAGAACTACCGCAGCCTGTGGCATGAGGATGAACATAACGGCGACTCTTGTAAACTGCAGTGGGAAGGACGAACGGAGACCCACCAAATGTTCAGGAACAGCTACGAATAACGAATGTCACTTTAAATGTAGTGGATTCACTCACATAAGTGTAGTATAGCGTTCTCCGGAATCGCATCGGGGAGCGCTATTTGTTTACTTTTTTAACGATGTGAACTGACAGGTTGACAAGGAAGCAGGGCGATGATAGACTGACTTTACTATAAAACTTATTAAACTTATCGGAATTAAAGTGAATAAATATCCTGGATGGATATTCCACGTTACTATATGAGTTCGAATTCATAAATGTGTAGTGAAGCTTGAAACAGGGGGAATCAGGATGGAACGGCAAATTGGAATTCGTTTTGAACATGAAGAGCTGGCCGCAACAATTCATTATCCAAACCGTACAAATGAGGGAGAGCGTCAGAGACGAGTTCCCCTCGTTGTTATATGTCACGGTTTTGTAGGCAATCGTATCGGCGTAGATCGATTATTCGTCAAGACTGCGCGTGAACTGGCCGAAGGGGGATATTTTGTCCTGCGCTTTGATTTTGCCGGTTGTGGGGAGAGCACAGGTGAATACGGCAAGCAGGGGCTCGAGTCCATGATTAATCAGACACGTACCGTATTGGATTACGCCGTCAATTGTGCGGACATTGACCCGACCAAGGTGACGCTGATCGGTCACAGTCTGGGGGGCGCGGTTGCTCTTCTCACAGCCGTACGGGACAAGAGAGTACAAAATCTGGTCCTTTGGTCAGCAGTGGGCTATCCGTTCAATGACATCGTCAAAATTACGGAGCGAAGCGTGTACGATGAGTCTGTTAAAACTGGTCATGCCGATTATTTGGGCTATAAGTTTACGCCTGCTTACTTTGAGTCGTTAGCTCAATTTCAGCCGTTCCAGGAGGCCGTTAAATTTAACGGGGATGTGCTCGTCATTCATGGAACCTCGGATGATATTATTCCTGTCGATTATGCATTTCTGTTTCAAAAGATATTCTGGATGCGTCCAGAGGGACGCTGTGATAAAGAGATTATTTTCCAGGGAGATCACACTTTCTCGTCAGGTAAAGAGCGGCAACGGCTCATTGATCGGACGCTTGAATGGCTGGATGAACAGGAAAATATTCAACGTGATTGGCAGCACTGGATGATCTGATTTCAGTGTGTAACGGATTGTATTGGAAATTGCGCCTCCGCCGGAGTAAAATGGAAGAGTAACACTATACTGGCGTGTGGAGGTTGGCAGCGATGACATTACCCTCAATTTTTGTTGCGCATGGTTCACCGACACTGGCTGTAGAAAATAACGCATATACCAGCTTTCTTGCAAAGCTGGGCGCGAGCCTGCCCCGACCCAAAGGAATTGTCATTTTTTCCGCGCATTGGGATAGCCCCGATCAATGTATTGGCGCGGATGATCAGCATGCAGCGTTGCACGATTTCTATGGCTTTCCTGAAGAAATGTACTCAATCGATTACCCTGCACCAGGCGATCCAAAGCTGTATGAGGAGATAGAGCATCTGTTCAGTCAGCATAACTTGTTCCACCAGCCGGTTCGGAACCGGGGACTGGATCATGGAGCATGGGTGGTTTTGCGGCATATATATCCTGATGCGGACATACCGGTCGTACCGTTATCTATTGATTCTCGGCGCGCTCCTCAAGAGCAATACGAGATTGGACGGATGCTGGCGCCGTTGCGAGAACAAGGGATTTTGATTATCGGTAGCGGCGGATTGGTCCACAACTTGCGGACACTCAAGCAGACGAGTGAGCCAGCCGATTGGGCCGTTCAATATGATGACTGGATTGCACAGCAGCTTCAAGACTGGAATTTACGTCACTTATTCCAATATGACAAGAAGGCTCCATATGCCAAACAAGCGGTACCTTCTTATGGAATAGAGCATTTTTCACCTTTGTTTTATGCGATGGGGGCTGCGGATCAGGAGCGCTCCGCGCATAAGCTTTTTCAGTCGTATGTCCTTGGCTCGCTGAGTCTCAATTGTTGGGCTTTTGGTCAAGAAAGTGATACGTAAATGTAAAAAAGAACTTCCGAATCCACATGCTGTGTGGGAATGGAAGTTCTTTTGTGTTTTTTGCGTCTTCGATTAATTAGAAGGCACGTTCTTTTTTAGCCAAGTGGATACCTGCGAAGTACGTTGATCTCCATTTTGATCCAACAGTGTCATAAATGCTTTCAGCTTTTGAATATAGGTGATCTTCGAATCCATATTACGTTGAACGAACCATTGATACCCTTTTTTGGCATACGGATGAATCTTCCCGGTATCATGATCGAATAATGGCGTATTGTTCGTGCCGTAGAAAGTATAGAAAAAGTACAGATCGTGCAATTTTTTTATAGCTTGTGTACGATTGGAATGTGGATATTGGTTTAAAAACAATTCCTGTGCCAGCACTCGTCCGGCTAACTGTTGATAGCCGATACGGAGCGCGGCATCTTTGGTAGCAGCCTGTCCGGATTCCATCGACATGATGTCAATATAGCTGCGGATATCTGCCGTGGTGTGCTTCCCGAATACTTTATATTTTTCATAGTTGATGATTGGGTAATACATGCCTTCTGCGGTTTCAAGTTTGTAGCCGGCATCTCTTGTTTGAGTTAGCAACTTTTTCAGGTTCGCATCGCTTGTACGGCTGATTACATTTGTGAACGAATCACCGGGTTTATAGATTTGATTTATTTTGGTTTGAACAGAGGTCGGGTATAGGGTCTGTGCATAGGAATCCAATTGCTGGTTCTGTGCATTTTCCAGATGAAGCACCATGAGGGTAGCTTGAGAAGCTGGAATGGATTGAATATGCTTTTGCAAATAAGTGAATGCCTGAGATAGCTTGCCGGGTTGGCCTAGTAGCTGCTCGAAGGTCTTGGAGATATGTTGTACACTTTCTGCCTGAGATGTCGTAGTAGACGTCGCCGCTTGGGCTGATGCCGTATATCCCGATCCCATAGTCTGCACTGTGAAAGTTACTGCTGCGAGCATGAGATAGGCTTTGGTGATTTTTTTCATGATATAACCCTCCATTACGTTCTTTGATGTAACTGTAGTGTATAGGGTAAATGTATCGTGAGCATTCCATGTTGTATCCAACTTGTAAACGTTTGGGGAGGATAATGAATCCGATAAAAGAGTCCGAGTTAGGAGGAGCTAAAATCCTCCTTGTGAGCATAACAGCGCAAAAAAAATAACCATTATCCCGGAGGATAACGGTTATTTGGGGGATGTTTAAGCTATTTTTCGACTAGGGTCCGCTGGAAAGGTATCTTTATTTTTACCAAACAGTCCACGCAGGAAGGGCAGTACCCAACGGTCAAAGCCAATTCTTCCGGCATTTGCGCCAGCAACTACGAGGAAGATTTCAAACAGCAGGTAGATTGCATTGGTGCTTACTGTACCCGAGAACAGGAACGAGAAGTTCATAACCATGGCCATCAAAGCAGCCAGTGTAGTCAATGTACCGAGAAGCAGGCCAACCCCGACCAAGAACTCACCCAACGGGATCAGGACGTTGAACAAACCTACATTCGGCAGGGCAAAGGCTTCGAGGAACGATCCCCACCAGCCTTGTACAGCGGGATGGTCTCCACCTGTTTTAGCAATGGCCCCCGAGATAAATCCGCCTGCATCGAATCCACCTGTCAGCTTTTCAAGTCCGTGAGTCATCCATTCATAACCTAGATAAACCCGTACGACAGTCAGCAACCACATTGCGACTTTGTTCTCACGTAACCAGCTATTAAACATTCAAACCACTCCTCTTTCTTAATCTATAATGTTGGTTGTATTTCATTTTGTTGGGATGATCATCTTTGCTACACCTTTATTGTAGTAGGTTCAGTTACAGTTATTTGTGATAAAAATCACAAAGTATGAATATTTTTAAAATTTTAATGTCTTCAGATAAGTATTCTATAGAGAGGTCATGCTTCAATCAAGACAAAAACAGGAAATAAAGCTTATAATGAGAAAAATAACGAAGTGGAGGGATGAACTTGTCCGGGCCCATTTCCCAACGAAATCATTGGTTGCGTGTAATGGCCTCAGCTCTGTTATGCATGACGCTGATGTCTTGTTCTGCTATGTCCAATACGGGAGATACTGAACCCGTTCCTCAACCGACCAAGCATAAAACAGAGAAGGAGGCGCTTGAACCGCCGAAGGAGCAGTCTACTCCGGCATTTACAGCTCCGCTTACCGGTCTTCCGGTGGAGCAGCCAGTTTTGGAGCGACCGCTCGCTGTCATGATTAACAATGCTCCAGCAGCACGTCCGCAGGCAGGACTTAGTCAGGCAGATATGGTATATGAAGTTCTTGCAGAAGGCGGAATTACCCGTCTGGTCGCTTTTTTCCAAAGTCATGGCGGAGATGTAAAGGTTGGTCCGGTCCGTAGCATTCGTCCGTATTTGATTGAGCTGGGCGAAACTTATGGTGCGTTGCCGATACACGCAGGGGGAAGCACAGATGCCTATGCGATTTTACAGCAGCAGCGGAAGGAACATTTAGATGAGATTTCAAATGGAGGGGCATACTTCTGGCGAAGCAAAGATCGTCGTCCTCCGCATAATCTATACACGGACGTGAATAGACTGCGCAAAGGAAGCGATAGTAAAGGGTATGCTACGCATACGGACGTTCCAGTATATACTTACCTTAAATCCGGCGAAACCCCAGTTATGGTGGACGAGACTGCAACATCTTTACAAATCCGGTTTTTGCTTAAAAGCTACCGGGTATCTTATACCTATGATCCAGCGGATCAACAATATAAGCGTTTTGTGAACGAAAAGTCACATGTGGATCAAAATAATAACCAACAGCTCTCAGCAGCCAATGTCATTGTGATGAGCACCAGGCATCGAACGTTGGATGATGTAGGCAGATTAAGTGTTGAACTGGACGGCAGCGGAGAGGCCATGGTGTTTCAACAAGGACAGTTAATACAGGCTGAGTGGCAACATACGCCAGGTGATGCGATTCGTTTTATGAAGAATGGGGTTGAAATTCCGTTAACGCCAGGTACATCCTATATACATGTGGTGCCTGCAGATACACCACTAAAGGAACATGTAACCATAGAAGTGAATTAGAAAACGAATTACACCTTTTTAGGAAAAAATTGTCGGATAATGAGCTTATATGTCGGGCACTGTATACGTATATCATGAAATTTGCTTTTACAAACATTACAAAAACATTGATGAGTGTGATAAGATAGCAAAGGTTGTCTATTGCAGTCGAAACAGGTTGCGGATATTTTCGTAAAGGGGTAATCGTTATGAGATTGAAGAAAAAGGATATATTCTTCGAGACGTTGGAAAATATGGCAGATACGATCGTGCAAGCAGCCGATTATTTTGCCCAACATACTTCAAATCTTCAAGATGTGACTTTGTTTACAAATGAAATGAAGAAGTATGAAAATAAGTGTGATGATTACACACACACGATTATTACTGAACTGAACAAGACCTTCATTACGCCGTTGGAACGCGACGACATCATGGAACTGACAACAACCATGGATGATGTGTTGGACGGTCTTGAAGCGACGGCTTCCCGTTTTTATATGTACAACATTACGGAGCCGGACGAGTATATTGTGCAGTTCGCTGATATTCTGCGTCAATCAGCTTACGAAATTCAGAAAGCTGTACATCTGCTTTCACAGAAAAAATTGCTGGCCATTCGTGAATACACTATTCGTCTGAATGATTTGGAAAATCAGGGGGATGAATTGTTGCGTATTTGCATCAAAAACCTGTTTGCAACTGTAACTGACCCTATTGAACTGATTAAACGCAAAGAATTGTACGAACGCCTTGAAACGACAACGGATTCATGCGAGGATGTTGCAAATATGCTGGAATCCATCATTATGCGTAACTCGTAAGGAGTCCTTTTACATGGATACAAGTTTACTGGTATTGGGTATTGTTATTTTTCTTGCTCTGGCATTTGATTTTATTAATGGGTTTCATGATACGGCGAACGCGATTGCAACTTCGGTATCGACCCGTGCATTGACCCCGCGACGTGCGATTATTATGGCTGCGGTCATGAACTTTCTCGGGGCAATATTGTTTACAGGGGTTGCGAAGACGATTGGTGGAAGTGTGGCTGATCCAACCAAGCTTACGAATGGAATTGATATCGTCATTGCGACGCTGATCGCTGCGATTATCTGGAACCTCTTAACCTGGTGGTTCGGTATTCCTTCATCCTCTTCTCATGCATTGATTGGTGCATTGGCTGGAGCGGTGTATGTAGGTGCAGGATCGGAAAAATTAAACTGGAGCGGCTTCATCGGGATTGTCGAAGGACTTATTTTCTCCCCGTTGATTGCTTTTGTTGTCGGTTACATCGTGATGATGATTTTAAAATACATCTTCGCTCATCGTAGTCCGCATACGGTGAACAAAGGGTTCCGTACAATGCAGGTCATTACAGCAGCGCTTCAGTCGTTCACGCATGGTACGAATGATGCTCAAAAGGCGATGGGGATTATTACATTCGCACTCGTTTCGTCGGGGTATCAGGACCATTTGGAAGTACCCATGTGGGTAAAAATTTCAGCCGCAACAGCCATGGCGCTAGGTACATCTATCGGGGGCTGGAAAATCATCAAGACGATGGGAACCAAGATTTTTAAAATCGAGCCAATTAACGGATTTGCAGCCGACATTTCGGGAGCCTCTGTTATTTTCACAGCTACATTGCTTCATTTGCCCGTAAGTACCACTCATGCCATTACTTCGGCTATTTTGGGTGTGGGTTCTGCGAAGCGTTTTTCCGCTGTGCGTTGGTCGCTGGCCGGTCGAATTATTATTACTTGGGTGATAACGATACCGATTGCTGCGCTGTTATCTGGATTGATTTTCAAAATTCTTTTCTAGTTCGTTATTATTTCTTGAAAAATAGGTACACACTATAGAACACACAATAAGCTTCCGTCCGCTTTTTGCGGCAGGGGCTTATTGGCATTCTGGGGCAAAACGGCTTCTTCAAAGTTTACACCTCCAGATAGTTCCATGAAACGTTTTTCAAAAATACCTGACATCAAAGTAGTCAATTTTTAATAACTCCTGTAAAATAAACAGAAAACTTTGAACCGTTCAACTGACTGGAGGAAATTATGCAAAAATCTAGAAAACTAATAGCACTTATCATTTGTTTGTTTTTTGTGGTTGCCCTGGCCGGTAATTTCGGTGTAGTGGCACATGCAGAAAATAAAACAAAGTATGATATCGGCACGGATACAACGTTCGCGCCTTTTGAGTTTGAAGATGTAGATGGTAAATTCGTCGGAATTGATATGGATTTGCTGGCAGCTATTGCCAAGGATCAGAATTTTGAATATACCATTAAGCCTCTTGGCTTTAACGCGGCAGTGCAGGCCCTTGAAACGAATCAAGTGGATGGTGTCATTGCCGGGATGAGTATTACCGATGAACGCAAGCGGAAATTTGATTTTTCTGAGCCTTATTTTGATTCAGGCGTCGTCATGGCGGTCCGTAAGGATAATGATACGGTTAAACGCTATGAGGACTTGAAAGGGCAGCGTGTCGCTGTCAAAACAGGAACGGAAGGTTATACATTCGCAGAGTCCATTAAGGCCAAATACGGCTTTACTACAGTACCGTTCGACGATTCTTCTCAAATGTATGATGAAGTTAAAACAGGTAATTCGGTTGCCTGCTTTGATGACTATCCGGTACTGGCATACGGTGTAAACCAGAATAACGGCCTTAAGCTGGTAACAGATAAGGAAAAAGGTGCTTCTTACGGGTTTGCTGTTAACCAAGGCAAAAACAAGGAGTTGCTGGAGAAATTTAATGCAGGGCTTGTTAATCTGCGTAATAGCGGGGAATACGATAAGATTTTGGCTAAATACCTTGGCGAATCGGGCAAAGGTGTGGCGCCTGTAGAGACCAGCCGCTGGGGGCTGATTTCCGCTTCGCTGCCTTCGCTGATTAAAGGCATGGGAAATACGTTGTTGTACACACTTGTATCTTTACTCGTAGCCTTTATCCTAGGTTTGGTGTTTGGCTTTATGAAAGTAAGCCATAACAAGGTGTTCCGTGGTATTGCAACTGTTTTCGTCGATATATTCCGCGGTATTCCGCTGATCGTGCTTGCTTTCTTTATTTACTTTGGTATTCCACAGGCACTGGACTTCAAAATGCCACTTTTTGTTGCGGCTGTATTGACGCTATCCCTGAATGCGGGTGCGTATGTAACTGAGATTATCCGTGGTGGTATTCAGTCCATTGATCCGGGACAAATGGAAGCAGCTCGTTCGCTTGGTCTACCCTATCGGACGGCTATGCTTAAAATCATTTTGCCACAAGCTGTGAAAATCATGATCCCGTCGTTTATCAATCAGTTGGTTATTACATTGAAGGATACGTCCATTTTGTCTGTTATCGGTCTGGTCGAATTGACCCAATCGGGTAAGATCATTATTGCGCGGACATTCCAATCCTTTGATATTTGGCTGGTAGTAGCGGTGATGTATCTTATCGTCATTACAGTCCTGACCAAAATTTCCAACCGTCTTGAAGGGAGAGTTCGCCGTGGGTAAAATTATCGTTAAAAATCTTAAAAAAAGCTATGGTAGTAACCAAGTGCTAAAGGGCATCGACATGCAAGTACGTGAAGGCGAAGTTGTGTGTGTCATTGGCCCCTCTGGTTCGGGAAAAAGTACGTTTTTGCGTTGTATGAACATGCTTGAAGAAATTACCGCAGGTGAGGTCATTGTCGATGACTACAACTTGAGTGACAAAAACGTGGACATTAACAAAGTTCGTGAAAATATAGGTATGGTATTTCAGCACTTCAATCTGTTTCCGCATATGACCGTGCTTAAGAACATTATGTTCGCGCCGACTGAACTGGGGAAGCAGTCTAAGGCAGAGGCCCGGGAAACGGCCATGAAGCTGCTGGATCGTGTGGGGTTGGCCGATAAGGCAGATGCACTGCCAGGACAGCTTTCCGGCGGTCAGAAGCAGCGTGTGGCGATTGCACGTGCGCTGGCCATGAACCCAGACATTATGCTGTTCGACGAGCCGACCTCGGCGCTCGATCCTGAAATGGTGGGCGAAGTGCTTGGCGTAATGAATGATCTGGCGCGTGAAGGCATGACGATGATGATCGTAACGCATGAGATGGGTTTTGCACGCGAAGTAAGCGACCGTGTTGTTTTTATGGACGGTGGTTACATCGTAGAAGAAGGAACGCCACAAGAGGTATTTGGTAATCCGAAAAACGAGCGGACCATTAGTTTCTTAGAAAAAGTATTGTAAGTGGGCAAGGTTTGCCGTGAGTGCAGGTGAGGACGTAGTGTGAGACCGCTCCGCGTTCCATTTGATCTTTCGATCGCTGTTGCCCTTGAATTTTTTCGATTATAAAAGACCTTATAAGGTGAAAATTCTAGGGCAAAGGCGAACGCTTCGCTTCTCCAGATTCAAATGGCCCGCTACGCTACCACTCGCTAAATCTGCTTCTTTCTTCGCAAAAGCCTGCTTAAATGAGTGAGTATAGGCAGAAGGAATTGGCGCAGCTCGGTGCTTGCTGCGCCGAGGGGGATATAGCGAGGTAAGCATCCGACCGCTTTGTGGCTTATGATGTTTATTTTCATAAGTGAGAATTTTGCAAAATTCTGAAGTGGAAGGCTTGCTTTGAAGATAAGAACTGCTCTGCACGAGGATAAAGGATATCTTGGGATGGCTTGTTGACCCGGAGATATCCTTTTCTTATTTAGTGTATGGAAATGTAGGGCGTGAGATTTGTATAATGCTGATTGGCTTATATAAAATATAAATAACATATCAGACGGAAGTGTAAGCGAGGGGGACGTACGGTGATACGTACATTGGCTATAGGCCATGATCATCAGGTAACAGTGGGAAAACCATTGGATCAGATCGTCATGGAGGATTACATATGGATGTGGGTAGATTTTAGCGAGCCTACAGATCGCGAGACGGAGCTGCTGACAAGTTATTTTCATTTTCACCCATTGGCTGTGGAGGATTGTATGCATGTTCTGCAACGTCCCAAATTGGATTATTACGAGGATGTGCAGTTTCTGGTCGTGCATGCGCTCGATGTAGATACGTTAGCTGCGGAAGAAGTGGATATGTTTATCAGCGCTCGTTTTTTGGTAACATATCACCATCATGAGTTAGAGGAGCTGGATCAAGCCTGGGAGCGGATTGTCCAGCATGCGAATGAACGCAAAATATGGTCGCGAGGACCGCTGGCTGCAGCCTACACGGTGATGGACAAACTGGTAGATAACTATTTTCCGAGCCTTTTTATGATTGAGGATGAATTGGCTGAGCTGGAGGGCTTGGGCGGTCGCGAATCCGTAGAGGAATTAATGAAGCAGGTGTTTGACCTGCGTGGCAGGCTGCTCAAGCTGCGCCGTACCATCGTACCTATGCGTGATCTGATGTACCGAGTTTTGAATTCGCAGCATGTGCAGGGCCAAGGAGATCATATGGCTTATTTTACCGATATATATGATCATTTATTGAAGCTGACAGACATGCTGGAGGCCGACCGCGAGATGACAGCCGACCTGAGGGACAGTTATATATCGCTCAATTCCAATCGCATGAATTCAATTATGAAGACGCTAACCGTAATTACGACTGTTTTTATGCCCTTGACGCTGATTGCAGGAATCTATGGTATGAATTTTTCGAATATGCCCGAGTTAGGCTGGAAATATGGATATTTTGGCGTACTGTTCTTCATGTTTTTGTTGAGTGTTGCCATGGTGGTCTGGTTTATGCGCCGAGGCTGGTTCAAATAGTATAGTCTACTTTCTTGTGCGTTTGCGCGGACGTCTGCGCGGGGTAGTGGTACTTTTGCGCTGTGTCTTTTTTCGGCGTCGGCGTGGTGGTGTATATTCATCCAGTTCCTCAGTAATTTGCGTTGTAGATTTTTTGCTTGCGTTTTTGTTGAATGCTGGGAGCGAGCCCATAATCAGTTTTGCCATCGGAGCAAATTGCTGCACGCTAGACATGATCTTTTGTACCTTGCCGACCGTAGCAACAATCCCGTCAATACCGCCCATACGGTCAATAATACCTTTAATATCGTTGAGATTACCAAGATTGCCAAGGCCGCCAAGCAGTCCTCCTTTGGCAGGGGCGGGGTCTGGCGTAACCACGGCAGAGTCTGTTATACTCGCTGGCGCCTCGTAAGGAACCAGTGCGGAGGAATCGACTTGCGGAACCTCGCTGTATGGATCGAGTCCAGGATAAGGAGATGAACTATACGGATCGGAAATGGCACGCGTTTGCGCCCTCCGATGATAGTAATGTCCAGGCATGAGATCACATTCCTTTGCAGGTTGATACTCTACTGTATGTTACAAACGCACAGTGGGTTTAGGCGCGTGTCCCGAAATCAGGTATAAAAGCGGATTTGGGCATTCGTACGGTATGTTTCTATGATCATAATGTTGTTCTGTAATGCGTGAAACCGTTAATGCTTGAAAAACTGACTATTCCTCAGGTACAATGAGGAGAGATCGTAACCTTGGGAGATGATAATCCATGCAGCTTAAAAAGCTTAATGATAAAAGTATTGATCAATTGTTCGAAGCTATTTTAACTCTTAAAAATTTGGAAGAATGCTATGTGTTTTTTGATGATCTGTGCACGATTAACGAAATTCAATCCCTCTCCCAACGTCTGGAGGTTGCCCGTATGCTAGGCAAAGGCAGCACATATAATCAGATTGAAGCAGAGACAGGAGCCAGTACAGCTACCATTTCACGTGTTAAACGTTGCCTGAACTACGGTAATGACGGGTACAAAATGACTCTGGAACGTCTGGGACGCTAATGCGGAGCCCTGGGATACTGGTCATCAGCCATGGCTCTAGGGAGCCATATTGGGTAGAACAGGTGGATCAGGCAGTTGCAAAGCTTCATTTGCCGGAAGAAATACCGGTAGAGGTTTCATTTTTGGAAACGGTTAAAGAAAGATTGATTCAAAATGGTATTGACCGTCTGGAAGCCTTGGGTGTAACAGATATATTGGTTATTCCTTTGTTTGTGTCATCAGGCAGTACGCATGTAGATGAGATTAGCTATGCGCTGGGTGTCAAAGATGCGCTGGACAAAGAAACAGATTTGGAGCCGTTTCGATTGAAAGCCCGAGTGCATTTTGGTAGCCCGCTGGATGACGGAGAAGATGTTGCTCACATGGTGTGGGACAAGGTTCGCCTGCTGTCGGCCGATCCTGCGGGAGAGGTTATTTTACTCGTAGGTCACGGCAGTGTGCACAACGGCTTTTTTCAGCGCTGGGAGCAGGGGATTTCTTCGTTGGCCCGTACGGTGCAAAACGTGAGTGGTATCATCACGGACTACGCTTTGCTAAATCCCGAGAGTGTGTACGACAAGGCAGCGTACTGGAATCAGGATCGGGGTCATGATGTTATTGTGGCGCCGCTATTTTTGAGTTCGGGATATTTTACAAGTCACATAATTCCTAAACGCTTGCAGGGGCTCGAATACCGTTATTCGGGAGATCCTTTATTGCCGCATCCTTTGCTCACAAGCTGGATAGACAGGCAAATTCATGAATTATTGCAAAGCATGCAGAAGCAAGCGAGGTCAAGTAATAGATAGTCTGGTTCGGCTATAACGTCATTTCAGCCTTAAATTTCCTTATTTGGGCGAAGTCTGGCTTCTTTTATTGTAAAAGAGGTCTTTTTCCAGTATGATGATATTTTGTACAGACTGAATATGATGAACTGCGATGTGAATATAAATATCATTAAATATACGGGTGGCGTAACGGAATGAAAAGAGCTAGATTAATCTATAATCCGACCTCTGGGCGTGAGGAAATGAAGCGTCGTCTTGCGGATGTTTTGCAGCGCCTGGATGAAGGTGGTATTGAAGCCTCTTGCCATGCAACTACGGGTGAAGGGGACGCAACACGTGCGGCAATAGAGGCCATTGAGCGTGGGTATGACATGATTATCGCCGCTGGTGGCGACGGTACATTGTATGAGGTCATTAACGGCATGGCTGAAAGAGAAAACCGCCCGCCCCTAGGTGTGTTTCCTCTGGGGACGACGAATGATTTCGCCAGAGCATTGGGCATCCCCAAGCACTGGGAGGATTATTGCGACCTCGTTATTCGTCAAAATCCGAAGCCACTGGATATCGGAAAAGCGAATGACCGCTACTTTATCAACATTGCAGGCGGGGGAACTTTAACCGAGCTTACGTATGAAGTTCCGAGCAAGCTCAAAACGATGATTGGCCAGTTGGCGTATTATTTTAAAGGTATGGAGAAGATGGTCAGCCTTGCACCACAGGAGCTGATCATCAAGGCATCGGGTCAGGAAGTGATCCACGACGAGTTTATGCTCTTCCTGATTGCAAATACGAATTCGGTGGGTGGGTTTGAAAAGCTTGCTCCCGGGGCGACAATAGATGATGGGCTGCTCGATGTCATCGCTGTGCGGAAATGCAATCTGGCGGAAATGATCCGATTGGTAACACTCGCGCTGCGTGGTGAGCATTTGCAGGACAAGAAGATTGTTTATTTCAAAACAGATTACATGGAAGTGACCTCACCTGGCTATGTCCAGCTTAACCTGGATGGCGAATTAGGGGGCACCTTGCCAGCGACCTTCCGGAATTTACCGCATCATTTGAATGTTTTCCGGTGAGGAATGATGAGGAAATATTTCTGCTTCCGGACGGCAACGCAATATAGTATATGGAATGCAGAGTAGGTAGTTGTTTTTTTGTGTGAACATATTGGTTCTTGCCGTTCTCCGTGGGGAGTAACGGCATTTTCGAGTTGATGTTTGTATGTTTAGATGACCATTCTAATTAGACGTCCGAAGGAAAATACCGCATAAAAAGAAGATCAGAAAGAAGTGACAATCATGACGAATAACCGTAGCGGACGTGGAAAAAGCCGCCGGAATGCAGCAACAGCAACTCCTGTTCAAGGAAATCAGCACCAAAACACTATGAAGGCGACAAGAGAGAGCGAACCGGAACAGTCTCAAGTTAGAGCTGGAAATGGGTTACTTCAAGCCGAAATCAAATATAAAAATGGAAATGTGAATGAAAATATGAATGATTCGGATAGGAAGAAGAGAAAGAACGGACGAGATACTCGTCTTTCTTCCAACGGTGGACGAAGTCATGATGCTTCCAATCGTAACCGGTCTAGTGTAGAGCGTAGCGATCTGCCTGTGCAAAAGAACGATGAGGCTGTGATAGACATCATCGGCATGAACCACGATGGCGAGGGTGTAGGACGTGTTGAGGGTTTTACGCTGTTCGTTCCGGGTGCATTGCCAGGTGAAAAGGTACGAGTAAAGGTGTTGAAAACGAAAAAGCAGTACGGCTATGCCAAGCTGCTGGATATTGCGCAGGCTAGCCCTGACCGGATTGCAGCTCCGTGCGCTATCTACGATCAATGCGGTGGCTGTCAGATCCAGCACATGAGCTACGCAGCGCAGCTCAGCTGGAAACGCCAGCATGTCGTGGATGTGCTGGAGCGTATCGGGAAGCTGAGTGTGGCTACAGAGCCCAGTGAGCATACTGCACAGGTCTTGGCTGCTTCTGCGGATACAGATGGTGAGGCCGATACAGTCACGACTGCTGATTCGGCCATGAATGCGGATGGAAATGCCGACAGTATGTCGCGTGTACATGGCGTAGTCGTGCATCCTACACTCGGTATGAGTGAGCCTTGGCGATATCGCAACAAAGCCCAGGTGCCGATTGGTGTCACAGAGGGCGGGCTTGTCGGTGGCTTCTACGCACGTGGCAGCCATCGGATTGTGGATATGAACACCTGTCTCATTCAGGACGAGCGTAATGACGAAGTTGTCGCACGTGTGAAAGAGATTGGCCGAATGCTGGGCATCAGTGCATATAATGAAGAAACCGGACGTGGGCTACTGCGCCATGTCGTTGTAAAGACCGCTTTTCGCACGGGTGAAATGATGCTGGTGCTCGTCACGAATGGACGAGATATTCCGCATGCAGATGCGTGGATCGGCAGTATCCGTGAGCATATTCCACACGTGGCAAGCATATGCCAGAACGTGAATACAAAGCGAACGAACGTTATTTTTGGCGACGAGACTCGTGTACTGTGGGGTCGTGACGTGATCTACGACTACATTGGAAACGTACAGTTTGCGATTTCCCCAAGATCCTTTTATCAGGTGAATCCCGTACAAACGGAAGTGCTGTATGGCAAAACCGTCGAATATGCCGGGCTCACAGGCAAAGAAACGGTGATTGATGCGTATTGCGGCATCGGTACGATTTCTCTGTTCCTCGCTCAGCATGCGGACCAGGTGTATGGGGTGGAGATCGTCAAAGAAGCCATCGACGATGCACGAAGTAATGCGCTGTTGAACGAAATGCGTAATGTGAAATTTGAGGTAGGCGCGTCCGAGGACGTCATTCCTGCGTGGAAAGAGCAAGGCATCACCGCCGACGTTATCGTCGTCGATCCGCCCCGTAAGGGCTGTGATCCACGTCTGCTCGACACCATTCTGGAGATGAAGCCAGAACGCGTGGTGTATGTATCCTGTAACCCAAGCACACTGGCACGGGATTTAAGGATACTGGAGGATGGTGGGTACAGTACAGTGGAAGTGCAGCCTGTGGATATGTTCCCGCATACGGTTCATGTGGAGAGTGTTGCGCTGTTGGTCAGAAAAGGCTAATAGTTGAGGTGTATTGGCGTTTGAAAAAGGTGAAAATCAAAACAAACTTACTGATAAAAACATCAATAAGATTATCGAAACGTACCTAAATCGTGTAGATGTTGATAAATATGCTCGTGTGGCATCAGCTGAAAATGTTGGGTATTCATGTGTAGAAATTGACGAAGTGGGCCAAGGATATTATTCCTCGGCTCTTTTTTTAAGCTATTCGCATGGGAACGACGTAGGCTGGGGGAAGTTATGCCGTGCAGTATTTCTATGAACTGCGGTGCAGTACGTTATAGAAGATGGCAAGGAGGGGCTGCGCTCTTCCTTTTTTTTGCGAGTCTTTTGGGGAGTATGCTCCTCTATTGAGTATGATATACTCATTTAGATGTCTATGCTTAACATATACTGCCGTTTGGACTACGTTGCTTAAACATGTTATATGTGAAGAAGAAGCAAGGACATGAACAGGTTAGCTTTACCATTTTGGGACCAAAGATTTGTCCTGGTATTTATAGAGGAGTTTTTGATATGACGAATAATTTTTGGCGTGATTTGCCACGACCTTTTTTTATACTGGCACCGATGGAAGATGTGACGGATGTTGTGTTTCGCCATGTCGTAAGTGAAGCAGCCAGACCGGATGTGTTTTTTACGGAGTTTGCGAATACAGAGAGTTATTGTCACCCGGAGGGGAACAAAAGTGTACGCGGGCGTTTGACTTTTACAGAGGATGAACAGCCCATGGTGGCCCATATCTGGGGAGATAAGCCGGAATATTTTCGTGAAATGAGCATCGGTATGGCGAAAGAAGGCTTCAAAGGCATCGATATTAATATGGGTTGTCCTGTAGCGAATGTAGCCGAGAATGGGAAGGGAAGCGGCCTGATCTGCCGTCCCGAAATCGCAGCGGATATCGTTCAGGCCGCCAAAGCCGGGGGACTGCCCGTCAGTGTAAAAACAAGGCTTGGTTTCACTACCGTAGACGAATGGCGCGACTGGTTGACCCATATTTTGAAACAAGACATTGTGAATTTGTCCATTCATCTGCGGACAAGAGAGGAAATGAGTAAAGTAGACGCTCACTGGGAACTAATTCCGGAGATTAAGAAACTTCGTGATGAGGTGGCACCAGATACACTGCTGACCATTAACGGAGATATTCCGGACCGTCAGACCGGCTTGAAGCTCGTTGAGCAATATGGTGTGGATGGCATTATGATTGGGCGTGGTATTTTCCAGAATCCATTTGCGTTTGAGAAGGAGCCGAAGGAACACAGCAGTGAGGAATTGCTTGAACTGCTACGGCTTCATCTAGATCTCCATGATCATTATTCAGCGCAGGAGCCACGTTCGTTCAGCCCTCTCGCCCGCTTCTTCAAAATATATGTCCGTGGATTCCGAGGGGCAAGTGAACTCAGAAACAGCTTAATGAACGCCAAATCAACAAGTGAAGTGCGTACATTGCTTGATGAGTTTGGAAGCAAGGATCATGATGAGGTAGAGGAACGTGGAAATTAAATTGCCAAGTTGGGAGACGGGCTGTTAGTAGGCATTGAAAACATAGGAGGATATATGTCCTGGAGTAAATTGAAGCAACAACTGGAGAGCTTCCGCTGTCCTGCGTTAGACGGAAGAGTCGAATACCGAGCGACCAGTTACCGTTATTTGCCTGATAAGTCTGGAATCTGTTATATAACTGTAGATAAGAAGAACATACTCAATATGAATGATATCACTAGTTCGATCAAATGGTATCAGACGGAGTTGGAAATCAAGAATGATCCAGATATCCAAGTTCCTATCAGCAATGAAGACATTGAAACGGTCAGAAAAGATACTAATGGGAACGTTCCCGAGGAGCGTCTACAAGTAATTGCAAGAGGTAGAAAAATATCAGAACATGCAAAGGAGCTTTTCTCAGCACAGGCCTCATTAAGCAAGTCTAATTTTAATGTTGTAGCTAATAAATTTTTAACTACTTCTATAGAGGAAAGCTTAGAGAGTAATGATATCTTATTGAATATTTTAGCTTTAGTGGACAGACGAGTTGGAAAAAAAAGAATATTAAACATGACCGAGAAGATGAAGTTAAAGCATCCCATTGTGCAGTATTTTTATGAACTACGGCGTAGTACGTTATGAAAATAAATAACTTTCATTGATGGGGGCACGTCGTGTCAGGATTAAGTGCTGTTCATTGTTGCTGCATTGCACATTGGCAAATAATTTGGATGTCTGGGAAAACAGCAAAGAGGGGCGGTGTGCCCCTCTTATTTTCGTAATGCTGAGCATTTTCATTTATTTACAGAAAGTGTAGCAATTAGTTTCAAAATTTTTCATCGTAAAAAAACTTTTCTCTCATTCAATGATCTTGCTATATTCGATAAAAGCTGAATTGTATTCCTTATCTCATCTTCCGTAGTGTCTGGGTGAATTGCGCAGATTCTGAGAACCGTTTTTCCATTAAGTTGTGTTGTAAGCACAGAGGCGTATCCGTTTGTCGTCATTTCTTGGGAGATCCTTCTATTCAGTGAATCTAATTCTTGCTCAGATAATCCAGTTGGCGCATATCGAAAGTTAACAATCGCTAACTTAGCGGGGGATACAATTTCCCAATGATTATGTTTTTTGATTTCATCTTCAGCCCATTCTGCGAGTTGAACTCCATGCTCTATGGCTTCACCGACAGCATTAGTTCCTAAAGCTTGTAGTGTCACCCATAGTTTCAAACTTCGAGCAGGCCGCGTTAATTCAGGACCCAGATCCCAATAATTAATATGTTCTTCATTAGTCTCGGCATCTTTCAAATATTCTGGATGTGTGCTGAAGCAGTTTCTGAGCTGTTGATTTTCTTTGGCTAAAACTACGCTACAGGAATATGTCTGCATTAACCATTTATGTGCATCCCAGGTAATGCTATCTGAACGCGATATTCCGCTCAAAAGGGGCTTATATTTCGAAGAGGCCAAAATCGATGCACCGTAAGCTCCATCCACGTGTAACCAAATGTTATGTTTTTCACATAGGTCAGCAATTTCGTTTAGCGGGTCAATGCTTCCTGTATTGGTTGTGCCTGCCGTGGCAATGATCGCAAAAGGTTTCATGCCAGTCGCCTGATCATCCATTATTTTTTTCTCTAAGGCTGAAACATCCATACGAAAATTTGTATCACTTGGAACCTTTCTGATTTGATCACTACGGAATCCGAGGATGCGTAGCCCTTTGGCGACCGATGAATGAGTTTGATCTGAAACATAAGCAGTTCCAATGGCATATTCCTGCTCGGATAACCTTGCATTGCGTGCAGCCGCTAAAGCGGTCAAATTCGACAGCGATCCGCCCGACAGAAATAAGCCTCCAGCAGTATTGGGATATCCTGCTTGGTCACACATCCACCGTATCACTTCCCCCTCTAAAAGGCTTGCGCTCGAACTCAGCATCCAGCTTCCGGCATGGGTATTATAGGCGCTAGTCATGATATCTCCTAACCACGAGTAAAGAGACATTGGACCAGGAACCAATGCGAAAAAGCGAGGGTGTTGCATGAAGGTTTGGTGAGGATAGACGTTTTTCCTCATTTCATCGACGACCTCTTGTATCGGTCTTCCTTTTTTCGGAAAACCAATTCCCCTTAAATGAGCTATTGTATCCCCATCTGCAGTGTTGATTACTTTTTGAGATCGAATGTTATTGTTTTCTGCTATAAATGAATGTATGAACTGCTCAATAATCTCACCTAATTGTTGATTTAGTTCTTGATTCATCATAAGCATCTCCTTTGTTTAACTTCAACCAAAGTATAATATAACATCTGTTGTCATATTGTGAGATTCACCGATTTCATCATTACGTTTATTTTTAGGCTCCACATGCAGACTATATTTATATGGCTCAGGTTTAATCCATATTCATGAGGTTGAGTTCGTTTTATCAAGTTTATTTCTGCTGTTATGCTAAACCCATCCCGTAAACTCCAGTATAGACGCTTTCGCAGATTGCGCTTCAGATTGTGCCCCTTTACGCCATTCTTTTGGCGGCTTTCCCATAAGCCTGGAGAAGCAACGGTTGAAGCTGGAAATGGAGTGAAAACCGACTTGTTCGGAGATCGAAAGAATAGAATCCTCCGTGCTTTTTAACTGCTTGCAAGCCTCTTCGATTCGGGTGCTGTTTAGGAAATCGAGAGGCGACGTCCCCATAATTTCATGGAATTTTCTTCGAAAATGAGTTGTACTTAAATGGCACAGGTCGGCCAAAAAATCCATCGTAATGGGGTTCATATAGTTTTTCGTGATGTATTCCAAAACCGGAGAAATGACAAAATCGTTTTTCAGGCTATGCTCTGTTTCTTGATCTGCCAACAGTTCATTCCTGGAATGAATTCTAAGGAGTTCTATGTAAAGGGATAGCAATAAGCCATAGGCACTTTCCTGATAGTAAGGATTCTGCTGTTTTAATTCTTCTACGATCGAAGTTGCAAGTGTATAAACCTTGGGATACTGCTCCTTATTCAATATACAGTTTTTTCCCTTCACCACCCACAAATTTGGTTCGAAGTTGCTGTAAGCACTTTTAAATGAATGTTGAAAGAGATCCTCTGGTGAAAAAAAGATATAAGACCACAGACTGGCTGTATTTGGCGAACTATACGTGGTATGAGGAAGATACCTGGGGATGAAGGTCACATCGCCGGCTTTGAAGGGTACAGATTCTCCTTTGATCTCCATGACGCCGCTATCTGAATAGCATATACCAATCTCCAAATGGTTATGGAAATGGAGATGCTCACTTTTAATATCAGAAATCTTCCAACGTTCACCGCTTAATAGCAAGACAGGGAAATTTATGGGCAAGCTATAGTGTCGATATTCTATAACGGGCTTCTTTTTTCTGGGCATATTCAATACCCCCATGACTTTGGTTTTAACCAGCAGATATACATCAGGATTTTGTAAAATCCTCACATAAATGATTGGAAATGCGCAGTTTTGTTGCGAATATGCTTAGATGGAGACTATTTTACTGCGTAGAATGGAATAAGTAAAGCGTTTTCAAAATAGTGACGAACAGCTCTCAAGCGCTTTTGGGAGCGTGGGCGCTAAGAGAGGGGAATAAAGATGCTTCAATTGGTTTGTGACAAGGAAGAGATATTAAAAGTTATCGACAAAGTCGTCAGAAAAACCATGACGATGGATTTAACGTGGGATTGGCCCTGCGGTGTGGCTTACTATGGTGTATCCAGAGCCTATACGAAAACAGGAAATAAAGAGTATTTAAATATGCTTGTGCAGTGGGCGGATGAATATATCGAGCTGGGTCTGCCGCACTGGACGGTAAACACATGTGCTATGGGCCATATGCTGATCACGTTGTATGAAGAAACAGGAGACCCAAAATATTGGGATATTGTGATGAGCAAGGTGGATTACATCCAAAACAATGCTCTCCGGTTCGGAGACCATGTTTTGCAGCATACGGTATCCGTGGCTAATGATTTTCCAGAACAGGCATGGGCGGACACATTGTTTATGGCGGCATTTTTTCTGCTGCGTGTAGGAACCAAATTAAAGGATGAGGCAATGATCCAGGACGCCTTAAATCAATATTACTGGCATATCAAATACCTGCAAGACCCTAGTAGCGGTCTCTGGTACCATGGCTACAATAATGTCAAGCAGGATCACATGTCCGGATTTTTCTGGGGGAGAGCGAATGCTTGGGGAGCATATACCATGTCGCAAGTCAAAATTCATTTAAAAGACTGGTACTTGTATCCGCAATGCATGGACGTAGAGTGTTCGCTTCGGGATCAACTGGCGGCACTAAAGGGTGTTCAAACGGAGAATGGTTTGTGGCGGACGGTACTGGATGACGAGGAGTCCTATGAAGAAGTGTCGGCATCTTGCGGTATCGCGGCGGCCATGATCAATAACGGCAATCCGCTGCATACCAAATACGTGCAAAAGGCATTGGAGGGCATCTTGAACCATATTAGCGAGGACGGTCGGGTACTAGGTGTGTCGGGCGGCACAGCGGTTATGAAAGATCGGGATGGGTATCGCAATATTCCAAAGGACTGGATTCAGGGCTGGGGTCAAGGCCTGGCATTGGCCTTTCTGTCTGATATGTTGAATTAGGAGGGAAGCAAGTTGTCCAAACAAACTACGGGGAACTTTACACTACCGGGAGAATCCGGTTATGAGGCGCTGACCCTGAAATTAGCTGAACGGTGGGGTGCCGATGTCATCCGTGATAGTGACGGCACGCAATTGTCCGATGAGATTATTAACGCTGGGTACGGCATATATTCGACAATCTGTATCATCAGAGATCATAATGAGTGGGCGTCCCGTAATCTGGATAAGCTGCAGCAGTGTTTTTTAATTACAAATCCAAAGGTAGCTGTACAAGATTATGTGTCCATCTATCTGATGGAGGATTTTTTTGCTGAACAGTTCAAAGTGAATGATTCCAAAGAAGCGTTTAACTATTGGCAGGTTTTTGACAGAACGACCGGAGAGGAAGTTCCAAGAGAACAGTGGAATTATGAAAGGGAATCCGGAAATGTGGTCATTACCGGAATTGTTCCTTGGCATAAATACACGGTAAGCTTTATGGCCTACCGGATCTGGGAAGAGATTTCCATGTACAATCACACCACGAATCATTGGGACAAAGAGCATTTGATGCAGATTGATCCTATCTATGCAGAAACGCAACAATATCTGCTGGATTGGATGGAAGATTGGTGTCTTCATCATAAGGAAACCACGGTTGTTCGGTTTACCTCCTTATTTTATAATTTCGTCTGGATCTGGGGCAGTAATGAGCGCAATCGCCATCTGTTCTCAGACTGGGGTTCATACGATTTTACGGTAAGCTCAAGGGCGCTTGATCTGTTTGCCAAGAAATACGGGTATTCGATGACTGCCGAGGATTTTGTTAATGGCGGGAAATACCGCGTCAGTCATATCCCGGCTGAGCAGCGCAAGCTGGATTGGATGGCATTTATCAATGATTTTGTAATCGAATTTGGCAAGAAATTAATTGATATTGTGCATAAGCACGACAAGCTGGCCTATGTTTTCTATGATGACAGTTGGGTTGGCATGGAGCCTTACAATGACCGTTTTCAAGAGTTTGGATTTGACGGGTTGATTAAATGTGTATTCTCAGGTTATGAGGCGAGGCTGTGTTCAGGTGTAAAAGTGAATACACATGAGATTCGGCTGCATCCTTACTTATTTCCGGTTGGCTTAGGCGGGCTTCCGACCTTTATGGAAGGGGGAAACCCCACGCTGGATGCCAAAAAGTATTGGATTAATATCCGGCGCGCCTTGCTGCGGGAGCCTATTGACCGGATTGGGCTGGGGGGATATTTGCATCTTGTAGAGCCTTACCCGGATTTTTGTGACTATATCGAAAAGATTGCCAATGAATTTAGAGAAATTAAAGAACTACATCATGAAGGCAAACCCTATCAAATGAAGACGAAGGTAGCTATTCTGCATAGCTGGGGGAAATTGAGATCGTGGACCTTGTCCGGCCATTTCCATGAAACGTATATGCATGATTTGATTCATGTCAATGAAGCTTTATCTGGATTGCCGGTTGAAGTGCAGTTCATTAATTTTGAAGATATCCGTCAGGGAATTCTACAGGATTGTGATGTAGTGATCAATGCCGGCTCTGCTGGTTCAGCATGGAGTGGTGGGGAGTACTGGAATGACAACAAGTGTGTGGACTTACTGACCCAATGGGTTTATGAGGGGGGTACCTTTATTGGCATCAATCAGCCTTCGGCGGTAGAAGGTCACGACAGCTTTTTTAGAATGGCGCATGTTCTCGGACTGGATGAGGATACAGGCTCCAGGGTAGGTCATGGAAGATGGACATATGAGGTTAGGGATGAGTATGGTTTGGTGCCTGAGGGGGCAAGTATAACGCCAAAGAATAGCATTTATCTTACGGATGGGTCAGCTGTGGTAGTGGAGGAAGCAAGTGGTATGATAACACTGTCTATACATGCCTTCGGTAAAGGAAAGGGAATTTACCTTCCTTCATTCGAATTCAGCTGGGAGAACACAAGATTGCTGCTGAATATGATTCGCTTTGCGGGCAATGAGTTACATGAAACGAAGTATATTACGGATAACCTATATACAGAGTGTGCTTATTATCCAGAAAGTAAAATGTTGGTGGTTATTAACAATAGCGATCAACTTCAAAGAACGACGGTTGATACGGAATATGGCAAACAAACGATGGAATTAGATCCGTATGACACCATGATCACTCGTATTGGCTTAACAAAATCGGTATAGAAACGGAAAATAATAAGAGTAGCTGTGTCAAGCCCTCCTTTATTTAAGGAAGGGCTCTTTGTTTTAGCACCTCCAGAAAATCCAGCCAATTTACCGGGGATTTTGTCCATTCAAAAGTATCTACTCCATCATTAACTATAAGTAAAACAATGAAGGAGATGATTTCTTTGAGAAAGGCAACCTTAATGAAAATTAAAAATGCGGAAGCCAAGTTGGGAAGAAAGTTAAAAAAAAGAAGTCACGTGGTTATGAATCTTAAAAAAGCCATTCGTGTAACTCAACTTGGAGATGGATTTGCGCGTTTCACTTTCGCTGCGGTTACTATCCCCCCAAATAGCTTTAGAAGCACTACGATTAACGGTAACGCCTACAATCTGATTAGCGGTTCATGGATTTTCTCTGGAAATCAGCAAGGGTTTCTTCTCGATAACTATTCTGCGGCGGAAGACAGATGGTTCTTTACTGCATGGAATCCAACTGGATTCACAAGAACGGTCTCCTATGCTGTTATCGCCAAACGGAAGCCATAATTCAAATGTCATCGTTAGCAAGGAAAAGGAGCTTGATCCTTCTTTTCCTTGCTAAAAGGTAGAGGAAATGTTGAACAAACCTTCGATGATCTTATAATTTTTGATAGTGGTTCAAGAGATGCTCAACTTTTTCTTTAATAATCTGTTTTAAAGATTCAGGCTTCACAGATCGTACATAATGACCATATCTCATAAAATAATGAGCGATAAACTCTTCTTCTCCAGGATTATAGAATCCCTTAATGACTGTCTTATCACCATTTTCTATTTTCATAGAGGGATAATGTTCTTTATAGAAAATGTCCTTCGCTTGTTCTACAATCTCTACTTCAAAGTCAATGCTCTTCTCGGATTGATACATTTCTAATGAACGATTAAGGAGCTCATCTATAGAAAAGTCAGAATTGCTCTCCTCTTCTTCTATTAAGGTTATTCGATCACATCTGAAAACTCTATATTTATTCGTATTTAACTCTATGCCAGTAGCATACCATTGACCAAACTTAGCGGAAATTTTGAAAAATTGAATATAGTAACTTTTTTTCTGATTATTTTTTACATATTTAACTTTACAGGTACTCTCATTAAGAATGCTTGTTAGAATTTTATCTAAATAACGACTAACATGAGTATGCTGATATACTTCAAATTGTAAGACCTTTTTCATTTTATGAATCTGGTCTATTTGTGTTTTAGAAAGACAGTGTTCAAACTTTTCATTGAGTTTATTAATACTTAAATGAAAGGGGGTGGATTGATAAGCTTCTAACGTCAACATTGCAAAGTACAGAGCATATACTTCATCCATCGTGAAAATAATGGGAGATAACAACCTATTTTTTAAGATACCATATCGCCCATGTCTGCCATGTTCCGAAAAAATAGGCATACCTAATTGTTCTAATGAATGAATATCACGTAGAGCTGTACTTTTTGAAATATGGTATTTATCCATCAGGTCATTTAAATTAAAGAACTCTCGACTGTTTAAGTATCTGATCATATCATTTAATCTTTCTGATTTCTTCATCTAAACCTCCTTATAAAGGTGTCATGTTTTGATACCTTTTTATATGATAATAAGCTTAAGGGAATATATCAAATTCATAAGATATCTACCTGAGGATTTTACAAAATCCTGACTAAGATTATATATAAAGGAGATTGATATCATGAGTGCAACACTGGAAGTAGCTATTTTCTTATCCATGAACGGAAAGGCAAAGGAAGCTATGCATTTTTACAAAAAACACTTCAACGCAGAGGAATTGTTTCTGGTTACCTATCAAGACATGGCCCAACGTGACAGTTCCATACAGATTACGGATGAAAATGAAAATTATATTTCTCATTCTGTCTTATCCATCGGAAAAACAAAAGTAATGATAGCAGAAGATACAATGAATCCCAGTGAAAAATATACAGTTGGTAATAACACTTCATTATGTATTCAAAGTGCTGACTTAGAAGAAATTAAACATTTCTATCATAGCTTAATTACAGATAATCGCGTGAAAATTATCGTGCCTTTATCTAATAATATGTTTAGCCAAGCCTACGGTATTATTGAAGACCCGTTCGGTATTCAAATACAATTAATGTTTGATAATCGATTACAATAAAAAGGTTGTTAAAAGCTAAAAAGCACAATAGCATGGTGAAAAGTGGATAATAAATGGACAGAGGTAAAAACTAAAAGGGGAAAATCCAAGATACCACAGCAGAAAAGGAGACACTATGACGGAGAGAAAAGAAATAGCAGATAAAATAGGGTGGAACTTCGACAACAGTTACTCTCGTCTGCCGGAATCCATGCTTACAAAGCTCAACCTAACTCCTGTCCGCTCACCAAAGCTGATTATACTTAATCATCCGTTGGCAGCATCACTGGGGTTGAACGGCACGGCGCTGCAAAGGAATGATGGCGTAGCGGAGCTGGCCGGCAACCAAATTCCTGAAGGGGCTACGCCTCTTGCTCAAGCTTACGCAGGACATCAATTCGGGCATTTTAACATGTTAGGAGACGGTCGTGCTCTGCTGCTTGGCGAACAGATCAATCCCTTGGGTGAACGGGTTGATATTCAGCTCAAGGGCTCTGGCAGAACGCCATACTCCCGTGGTGGTGACGGGCGTGCGGCACTTGGTCCGATGCTTCGTGAATACATCATTAGTGAGGCGATGCATGCGCTAGGTATTGCTACCACCCGCAGCTTGGCGGTGGTATCCACAGGTGAGACGATCATCCGGGAAACCGAGCAGCCCGGTGCCATTCTGACCCGTGTGGCTGCCAGTCATCTTCGCGTCGGAACCTTTCAATACGTCTCAGCATGGGGCACGTCCGAAGATCTCCGTGCTCTGGCTGATTATACATTGGAAAGACACTACCCGGAAGTTGCCAATGACGAAAACCGTTACCTTTCACTGCTTCAGGAAGTGATTAAGCGTCAGGCCGAGCTGATTGCCAAATGGCAGCTGGTTGGTTTTATTCACGGGGTGATGAACACCGACAATATGACCCTTAGCGGAGAAACCATTGATTATGGTCCTTGCGCCTTCATGGATACCTATGATCCTGAGACGGTATTCAGTTCCATCGACAGGCAGGGACGCTATGCTTATGCCAATCAGCCGCATATTGCTGCGTGGAATCTCGCGAGATTTGCTGAGACGCTCTTGCCACTGCTGCATGACAACAGGGAGCAGGCTGTCACACTGGCTGAGGATGCAATTTCAGATTTTGTAAAAATGTTTCACAGTCACTGGCTTGCAGGAATGCGAGCGAAGCTAGGGATCTTTAACGAAGAGCAGGAGGATGAATCTCTTATTGAGGATCTTCTGAATATCATGCAGAAGCATCGTGCTGACTACACCAATACCTTCCGTGCCCTAACTTTGGACAAGCTGGAGGATACGGTTCTGTTCAGCACTGAGGAATTCACCCAGTGGCACGAGCAGTGGCAGGCGAGACTGGGCAGACAGCAGGAATCCCAAGATTCATCGCATCAGCTGATGCGCAGCAGCAATCCTGCAATCATCCCGCGCAACCACCGAGTAGAAGAAGCATTGGAAGCTGCGGTGGAACGAGAAGACTACCATGTGATGGAGCAACTCCTTGAAGTTCTTTCGAACCCTTATGCTTATTCTGACGAACAGGCTATTTACTCTACATTGCCTGAGAAATCCAACTGCTCATACCGAACCTTTTGCGGTACCTAATGTAATGTAATCATGTTGAACAACTCGATGATAACCTATTTCATGCGTTGGTGGAGAAGATAGCCATTCTCTCACCAGCGCATTTTGTTTTTATTTTGGTAGGCTGCAACTAATTAATCCAGCTCTTGACCGTCATTTTCGATTTGTATGTGCCCGCAATAAAGACATTGATGCGTACAGTTCTGTGTAAGAGCAGGCTGGCCTTCGATGCGCATGTCGCTTTTTCCGTTCAGCCAAGGCATCGTAAGAACAGGAATACATGGAGCCTTTTTCACCCCATAAATATCGACCATCTCACTGGCTTGCACAGTCGGATTCAGCGGACTGGAGCAATTTCCAAAAGATTTTATGTTCACTCCAGGCACATAATCTCCAATATTCATCTGGGCTTTATTTTTGACATACACCCCGTGGCTAAAAGGGCGCTTCAAACGCGTAGGCTGTGTACCGTAACTACAGCTTAAAATCGCACCTGCCACGACATAGCTTTTTTTCGCACCTGACCCAGGCTGCACACTTGCTTCTTCCATACGGATTATTCCTCCTTTGTGGACATCTCCACTTTTTGCACACGAACACCTGTAAATGGACGACGCAGCAGACTTTCCGCTACCGCGAGATTGATATAGATATGAGCTTCCAACAAGCCGGCGATCCGAAATATAGACGATTGGATTTTTCCGTGTTTAAGTACCAACTGCTTCAAGGTATGGTCAGGATACCACTCGGTTTGTGAGGAAAGACAATCCACCACAGGTGGACGCAATATCCAGTACACATCCTGCCTGGCCTTCTGAAAATCGGTAAGTATAGCGACCTTCCATTCCAGCTCCGGCATATATTTTTCCAACAGGACTTTCATGGAGTCTGAAACCAGTGGCAAAGGGAACTCCAGAAAATCCGGATATACGGTTCGTGGATCTGTATGTACTGCTAAAAACAGGGGAGTGTCCTCCGCCTGAATGGTATGACCCGAAAGGAGTTCTTCCACCTGCAAGGGAGACAGGGGCGCAGTCTCTACCCGATGCTTTACGCGCTCGTCCACCATGAGTCGAAAATATCTCATTTACCCCCACTCTCCTTACTCACTGTATCTGTTACCTGTGTAACCAGGGGTGCTTCTACAGCAGCAAGACCAATGGCTTCGCTTAGTTGGATATCTGTAAAGATTGCCCGGTGTAGCTTTGCCCCTGTAAAATTAGCTTTTACTAAACATGCACCTATAAACGAAGCGCCAGTAACATCGGCTCCTACAAAGCAGGCACCTGTTAGATCCGCGCCGTTAAATAAAGCTCTTTGCAGCGTGGCATCTTGGAAAGTAGCTCCTTGAAGCTGTGCATGCTGAAAACGAGCTCCCTGTAAATTAGCTCTTGTAAAATCCACTCCATCTAATCCTAGCGGTTCCCAATCCAGCCAAGCATCCGATCCATATTCGCTATTGCTTATAACTTCGTCCAGTACAGCCTCTTGCAGGGAACAGCCACGGAAATCGGCTCCGTGAAGCAGGCTGTGCGAAAAGTCGGTTCCATCTAGCTGAGCTTCTTGCCATATCGTGCCTACGAGGATACAGTGATGCAATCGACTTTGTTGCATCCCAATCTGGCGAAAGACTGTATAGCGAAAATCCAAGGAACTATAATCTCCATCCGACAGTTGAACTTGAGATAGTGCATGGTAGCTGTAGGCCGATTCTTCTTTTTCCTCCAGCCAAGACTTTATGATGTTAGCATCCACGGGTCTTCGATCTTCCCGATACACAGAGACACTATGATCCATATACTCTCCGACGCGAATCTCAAAAGCTTCTTCACGATCCAACGCCTCAAACTCTGGTAGGTCGACTGCTTGCTTCATAGCCTGACGAACCAGACTAACGATCATCGTATGAAGATATCCCGCTGCTTCCAGCATGATCTGTTCCAATTCAAGTTCGGAAAGGGAGACTTGCTGGTTCAAGGTTTCAGCCCCAAGTTGTTCATGTAATTGAGTCCAATAGAGAAAAATCCAACTTGCATCGTATTCCAACTGAACGGGTTCAGCATCAAGCATCCATAAGGCATCCGTAGCTTCAACAAGATAAACGGGCTTCTGTTCAAGCCATGTGGTGCGCAGCATGGAGTAGGTGATGTAACCGATATGACCTTTACGACCTGTGAGTTGCTTTTGCCGAACGAGCTCACAAAAGGCCCGAAAATGTTCTACTATATGCTGTAATCGTTGTGTTTGTTTTGATTTACATTTCAACGCCCATTCTTTGCGAATGAGAGACCAAGCCTGTTGAAGAGCTGCTTGTTGCTGATCTAACACATCTGTTTGCTTTTCCATTGCTAATCATCCTTAATTTGACTTCACTTCGCTGCCTTTCATATCCGCTGACCCGCTTAATTCAATATGACTGCCGTTACAATCCATACGGAGCTGACTACCTGCGGACAGACTCATCGTCTTTCCCGCAGACAGGCTGAGATTGCCTCCTGCCGAAATATTCACTTGCTTGCTGCTGGTGATATGAATGCCTTCTTTATCATCCAGTTTGATGTAAATAGCGCCGTCCTTGCCTGTAACGACCAGTTCATCCGGTCCCAGCCGAATTTCCTTACCATGCGGGGTACGCCATATTTTCATTTGTGGATTGGAAAAATGGTTATGCGTACTCTTGCGATCTGCCCGTCTCACCGCACTACCTGCCACGCCGTCTTCTTCCCGACTACCGGGGAAATAGAGAGAAACGGAATCGCCTTTTTCTGGCATGACGTACCAGCCAGTATGGCCACCGCCACTGTAAACAGTAGAATAGTTGAACCAGTGTGCTTTGCTTGCGTCTTGTTGTTCATCACAATCCAGATGAATGCGTACCTGATCCTGACGTACGTCCAGTACAACACCGCTTAATGAGGCTCCTGCCAGCTTATCCTGGTAGTAGCTTTTTTGCCGAAATCCCTGGTAAGAACCCAACACATACTGATGCCGCAGCAGTCCTTGACTCATGGCGGTGTAGGCTTCCATGACATACAGGTTATGCCCCTGAAAATTCAACTGAGCGCCCAAGTCGAGTACCTCATCCGTTTCTACCTCATAAAAAATAAAATCGTGTTCACTCAGTTTGGTCTGTTCATTTTCCTGAAAATAACGAAAAGGAAGCAATTGCTTACGTACGGTATAACGGGTATGATCCAGTATCGCCTGTGCAGGGCTGTCCTCAATACCAAAATAAAATTTGGGACTGTCAAAACGGGCTACAGGCATCAGACTCGTATGATAACGGGAGGCTATGCGTCTTAAAAAAGCCCAGTCTGTCTCCTGATACTGAATGGCAAGCCGCCCGATGGCTTCTCCCCCAGTAGCTCCGTCGATCACATCCAGTCCTTCATAGTCCTTACCTATGTGCTCCAGCATTTGAGGAATCGTCATTTTCGTATACTGAAAAGAACGAGTACGCTGCTTCATGTCCATCCGGTACGTATGGGAAATAGCTTCCACCTCCAGATAGTACACACCTCGCACGACTTTTACCTCGACCGAGAGGGCAATCCCACTAAATAGCGGTTTGCTTGCGCCAGACTCATCTTGTTGACTGACTTCAATGATGGTATTTTTTTCTGTCGTTTCCACGTAACTGTCTTGCAAGTCTTCGGGGATAACACCTGTAAAATAAAGCCGAGTATGCTCGTTAACTTTTTTCGTTAAGGTGAGCTCTTCTAAGTCCATTTGTTCATAAGGGTGAATGTGAATTTGATCGTATCCCAGACTCATGGTGTAGTCATTCCTTTCTCATTTGTAGAATAGGTGGAGGGTGGAAGGACAGAAAGGGATTGAACCCAGTATTCTGCTACAGGTAACCAGATTTCGAGATCTACCTCCAGACAGCTAAAGGAACCTATGACAACTCGTCCATTGTGGATGAAGAATAGCATTTCGTTGTATAGATTACCGTCGATCCCCGCCGCCACAAAACGAATCTGCCCAACTGAAAGTCCGGAACCGTTGATAACCATTTCGGTACCTAACCAGTTGCGAATCGGTTGTACAGACCGTAAAATATCCGCCATTTGCTCTACAAAATCGGGCAGCTCTTCCGCTTCCAGAGCAGTATCTGTAGGATTAAAAGTGATATTGATAGTCTCCTCAGATGAGGTATAAATGACCTTTGGTCGATGCTCTGAAGGATATTTGATTATAGCTTGCTCCATTGGCATAGGAGTAAAGGACTTGGGAATGTAGAAACCAATTTCTCCGTGTAGTATTGTAATGGGCTCCAATGCGAGATAATCGTTTTCAATATGAAGTAGCTTTGTTTCTTCAAACATGGAACCGTACTGTTCCGATTTCTGAGTTTGAGCTGGAATGGATTTCACATTATCGTTATTAGCTGTCTTCCGATCCACCATTTTAGCTTTGAGGCTAAGTATATGCTCGTCTAGATAGTTCATAGGAAGCCCCCTTTTAGGAAAAATACACGTTTGTACTTGAATATGTAAAGATGGAAGGAGATATTTAAGTACAGAACCAGCATATGTATTTATCGGTTAAAAGAGAGATTTAGTTTACAAAATGAACCATTCGTTGGGGGGCATTATTTGATAATAGCTCCCATTTCATGCCATAACCCCTTTTTGCCGTAACAATTCGGTAGTAGTACTCCAAAGTAGGCGTTGCATCTTGCTATCCCCACCAGGATATGTCGGCACAATCGGCTTACCAGTGCCAACATTAAAATATCCACCTGTCACTTCTCGATATTGAGATTCTGTTGCTAAACGAATAATAATTTCTGCTCCTCTTCGTGGGTCTCCGATGTGCAAAGCGTTCAATATTTTTGCAAGTACTGAAGAAAATCCTAACTCACGGCCAAGGCCGGTAACGTTAAATCCTGGATTAAGTGCGTTAACTACGATTCCGGTTCCATACAACTGACGTCCAAGTTCTTCTGTAAACATGATATTAAGAAGTTTAGTCTTTCCGTATATCTTAGATGAGCCTCTTGCGGTAAATGCAGATATATCTGTTAAATCCTCCGGTAATTTTAATTCGCCATGGTTGCGTGACGCTTCAGAAGCCACATTGACGATCCTAGCATTTGTGGATTCCATGAGTGAATTGAGTAGGGTATGCGTTAACAGCCACGGGGCAAGATAGTTTACGGCTATCATTTCTGCCAAACCCTCTGAGGTTATTCGCTGTTCAAATCCATGTAATCCAGCATTGTTCACTAATACATCAATCTTTGGATAATTAGCTTTAATTTCATCACCAATACGCCTGACATCTTTCATAAGAGACAAGTCCCCGAAAAAAAAGTCTACCTTTGTACTTGGCGCCAGATCTTTTAGAACATTTTTAGTCGTTTCAGCACGCTTTTCATTTCTGGCTGTTAAGACTAGATGCGCTCCGCGTTGGGCTAATTCAATTGCTACTAATTGTCCAAGACCGTTAGTAGCACCAGTGATTACAATAGTCGGGTATGTCGACATATACATCATCCTCCTAATTCTCGATCCAATTACATTCTTATTCATGCTTACGCTTTAAGGTTGTAGATGCTTTATACTGTAGATCTTCTGCTTGACACTTATCAAAGCCGAAAATATGATTGATATATATCAAGTATATGTATTTTAATTGATATATGTCAAATATATTCGAACTCATTCAAATAAGGTGGAGACATATGGATCATAAAACTCAACATTCAAATTCTACAAGAGAGCAATTAGAACTGAATCTTGGTGAACAACTTAATGCACTTATAAGCGCGTCACATGCACTCAATGTAAGAACAGCGGCACTTTTCGATCCATCATTACAACCTGCGGCTTTTCTGATCGTACGCTGCCTTCTTTCGTACGGTCCGGCAAGCGCTACATTTTTGGCGGAATCCACCGCTATGGATCGAAGCTCTGTCAGCCGACTTGTTACTCAGCTTAAACACTTGAATTATGTAAAAAGTGAAACTCACCCTGAGGATCGTCGGGGAGTGTTAATATCCCTGACAGCTAATGGTCGTGAAAAAGCCCTAGAAGCTTTAAAAGAAAAAGAAAATGAGTTTTATCAACGTATTTCAACATGGGAGAATTCCAAACTTGAAGCGTTTATTGGTATGCTGAATTGTTTTAACGGTCAAGATTGCGAGGAGTAATGATTCGACATAAAGCATCGGATGATGAAAATAGGGGGCTTTCAAAAAGTGAAAGAAAAAAATGTTAGGGAAATTAGGGCAACTGATTATCATGATATTTATTTGTTAAACCAAGACTTTAATCCCGATCTATATCTATTTCCTGAAGTAAAAGTAAAAGAGAAAATTGAAAGGATTATAAAGGAATCAAAAGATATGATCTTTGTTTATGAAGAAAACAACGAGGTATTAGGATATATTCATGGAAGCCCACATGAATTACTTTTTTCTGAATCTCTGGTGAATATACTAGGATTTGTTGTTAAAGAAAAGTATAGAAATCAAGGTGTAGGTAGCATGTTGATTGAGCGTCTTGAACAGTGGGGAAAGTCCCATGGATTTTCCGGGATCAAACTGTTATCTCACCCAAGTCGGATACAGGCCCACAGGTTCTATGAACGACGTGGCTATATGTTTACCAAGGATCAGAAAAATTTTATAAAAAATCTTAAATAAATACATAGGCTTAATATCGTGATATTTATCATTGAAAAACTAGTTGTGTTTAGTACTCTAATGCATCGCATTAAATTGACCATTGTTCAGAAAACGTGAATCACCTTCCTTTCCATTTCATGCCTAAATATGTCTGTTAATTAGCAGTTGTATTTAGGCGTTTTTTGTCATACAATGCATCTAATGCTACGGACTCGGTCTTAGAAACAGTAAGGTTTGGACGGTAAATAGGACGTGGTTTCCTTGTATATTTAAGAATCGTGGAACTACTTTGTAGTCGTTCACTCACGACCACGTCAGTCTGAAAAATTAATAATGTTTGGGGGCAGTTTTCCGGATCATTAGCGTTTGATGATGAACATATACGAAGGGGAGCGTTCTTTTGGAATCGAAACAATTAACGAGAGGGCTAAAGCCACGGCACGTTGAGTTGATTGCGCTTGGAGGCACGATTGGCGTCGGTTTGTTTATGGGGTCGGCAAGTACGATAAAATGGGCAGGTCCCTCAGTACTGTTGGCTTATCTCTTAGCTGGGATTATTATGTTTTTTGTCATGCGGATCATGGGGGAAATGCTGATTCTTGAACCGGTGACAGGCTCATTCGCTACATTTGCTCATAAATATATCAGCCCTTTAGCCGGTTTCTTGACCGCCTGGAGCTATTGGTTTTTATGGGTTACCGTAGGGATGGCAGAAGTCACTGCGATTGGGGTATATGTGGGCTACTGGTTCCCGGATATCCCGCAATGGTTGCCGGCTTTGGCAGGTGTAATTATTATTGCATTGGCCAATTTGGCGGCTGTGAAATTTTATGGGGAATTTGAGTTTTGGTTTGCGATGATTAAAATTGTCGCCATTATCTTCATGCTAGTAGTGGGTACGGGGATGATCTTCTTTGGCCTCGGTAACGGTGGACAACCGATAGGTCTATCCAATCTGTACAGCCAGGGCGGCTTCTTTGCAGGTGGTTTGAAAGGGTTTCTATTTGCACTCTGCATTGTAACAGCGGCTTACCAAGGGATAGAGATGGTGGGTATTACGGCAGGTGAAGCAGAAAATCCGAAAATGACACTGCGAAAAGCCATTAAAAACATCATCTGGCGTATTCTGATTTTCTACGTGGGTGCAATCTTTGTCATTGTTACGATTTATCCTTGGAACCAAATAGGCGAGATCGGTAGTCCATTTGTTCTGACTTTTGCCAAGGTAGGAATTGTGGCTGCTGCGGGTATCATTAACTTTGTTGTACTTACAGCTGCGATGTCTGGTTGTAACAGTGGTATTTACAGTGCGGGCAGAATGTTATATACATTGGCTAAGAACGGACAAGCTCCTAAGTTCTTTGGGAAAGTTTCTCCAAGCGGCGTCCCTAGAAATAGTATAATAACGACCATTTCCTTGCTACTGGTAGGGGTGTTATTTAACTATTTAATGCCTGATTCCAAACTGTTTCTGTATATTTACAGCGCCAGTGTTCTTCCAGGCATGGTACCGTGGTTTGCATTAGCCATCAGTCAATTTAAATTCAGGAAAAAGTGGAAGGATGAAATGAAGGATCACACCTTTAAATCTCGTTTTTTTCCAATCAGTAATTACATCACCATTGTCTTTTTGTTGCTTGTGATCGTTGGAATGTGGTTTAATCCAGACACACGCTTGTCGTTGATTGTCGGGGCAACATTCATGGCGATCGTCATTGTTGGATATTTTGTCTTTGGCATAGGAAAGCGGCAGAGAATTGAAGAATTAGAGGAAAACTAAAAGATTGCTAAATACGTAACATTTGCCGAGCGCAATTCAGATGACCTGAGTTCGCTCGGCTTTTCTTTTACATGACGAGGGAGGGGCTATGGAAAGGTTGTTACTGAGGTATAGAACCGTGTGGTTATCCAGTTCGCACTACAAGTGTAAATACAAATACAAAAAAAGTGAGAACGAAAATGGAGAAGTTGATTATTGCCATACTCTTACGGTTAGCCTTAAACTCTGTAATTCCCGAAAATAAAAATATAAACCCTAGAAAAAATTGTGAGACTTTGTACAAATCCTCGTAGGTGTTTGGGTATGCGAGTGATAAAGAGGAAGAGATCATAACAACTACAGCAAATATTAAAGTGAGGATTTTGTAAATATCCATTTTCTTAAACATAGATAAGTTCCACCTTCCTATTTATTCCTAATGTATTATATTCTAAGGGTGGAATCTTTGGATTACAAATAAATACAAAAAGAGGAAATGGACAATAGGATGGTACACAGAATAAAGTGAAGGTGTCCCAAGTAATACTTTGGGGACACCTTCACAATTAAAATCACTTGTACAACTTATGATTTGCATAGCTTACATTGTGCTAATGTCAATCACGAATCTATACTTCACATCAGAAGCTAACACTCGTTTGTAGGCTTCGTCAATCTGGTCGGCCGAAATTACTTCAATTTTAGGAACAATATTGTGTTTTGCACAAAAATCCAACATTTCCTGTGTCTCACGGATGCCTCCTATCATTGAACCAGCAAATGAACGGCGATGTCCGATAAGGGACATCACATTTAGTGACAACGGCTCCCCAGGGGCACCGACATTCACCAAAGTTCCGTCTAGATTGAGTAGTGCAAAATAAGCATCCATATCGATGGCAGCACTTACCGTGTTAATGATCAAATCAAAGTGCCCAGCAAGTTTTTTAAATGTTTCTGGTTCGCTTGTAGCATAATAGTGGTCCGCACCAAATTGCAAGCCATCATCTTTTTTCTTTAATGTTTGGGATAGAACGGTTACCTCAGCACCCATAGCATGTGCAATCTTGATAGCCATATGACCAAGGCCTCCCATTCCCACAACGGCCACTTTTTTATCTGGACCAGCACCCCAGCGGTTCAACGGTGAATAAGTCGTAATACCTGCACAAAGTAATGGAGCAGCCACGTCAAGCTCAATGTTATCTGGAATTTTCACTACAAAATCCTCAGTTACGACAATGTGGGTAGAATATCCGCCTTGTGTAGGCTCGCCGTATTTGTCAACACCAGCATAGGTAGGGACATTTCCTTTAAGGCAGTATTGTTCCTCTCCTTTACGACAGTTCTCACATTCGCCACAGGAATCAACCATACAGCCAACCCCTACCCGGTCACCAACGCTGTACTTTGTAACCTCAGATCCTACCTCCGTGACAATCCCTGCAATTTCATGTCCAGGTACGAGAGGGTAGTTCACTGGGCCCCATTCGCCGTGAGCAGTGTGGATGTCAGAATGGCATATGCCGGCATATTTAATTTCAATCAGAACATCGTGTGAATCAAGATCCCGTCGTTTAATTTCAGCCGATCGAAACGGTTTGTCTGGGCCATCGACAGCTCGTGCTTTAGCAGTTATCATAAATAGCCTCCAATTATTTTTATTTTTCAAGAGAATGCAGTTATATCGGTATAAATTGAAAACTAGCTGAAGTCGGTTGAAGTTCCCCTTCATTCATTTCCATTTATACTTTTTCTCTTGCAAATCAATGTTAATCCTTATAGTTAACTCTAAGTCAAGCGCAGGTTTATAAGCGTCTATTCAGTAATGTTGTTTTCTTGCTAATTATATTTCGTTAGATAGCATCTGATTCTACTTTTCCTATAAGGGGACTTTGACATTCTACAAATACCTTGATAGAATCCCCCTTATATCATAGAGTTAACTCGAAGTCTATGTCATTAAGAATAGGAGATACATGATGAAGACGTATTCTATCAGCGAAGTTGCAAAAGAATTGAATCTTACAGCATACGCTTTGCGTTACTACGACAAAGAGGGACTTATGCCTTTTGTAGAACGGACATCTAGCGGAACAAGATTATTTAAAGAATCCGATATCGACGCTTTAAAAATAATTGAATGTCTAAAATCCACCGGGATGCCGATCAAAGAAATTAAAAATTTCATTGATTGGTGTTCTGGTGGGGATTCCACACTACAACAAAGATATGACATGTTTATGGAACGAAAAGCAACTGTAGAAGCACAAATGGAAGAACTTAAAAAAACAATGGAAGTTATTGAACATAAATGCTCATATTACAAAACTGCATTGGATGCCGGAACGGAAAATATTCATAAAAACAATAAAATAGGGAGTCTCATTACTAACTAATAGATAAGCATCTGTAATTCATCCATTTCTATATGAATTACAGGTGCTTTCGTTTGTAATATTCGATTTACTACAACCTACTGATTTAAAACAGCACGATCGGTTTTAGAAAACTAGGAACCAAATATGATGTAACTTGAACAGGCAGGAGTAGTACCGAGGATCAAGTATTCCGAAAGTCAACGGGCAATTTGCCCATTATGTAGGTTGAGAGCCACGACTTTAGTTCAGAAAACAACGAATTACTATAGAATCATCGAAGATAATCAGGAGTATGGTCCAGTATTCTCTCATTTTTATTTTTGATAAGATTAATTCCATATTATTGAAGTCTACTATCAAACCACGAAAGAATGATACATAAGGAAATGAGGAAGATACTGATGAAGGCAAAAGCGTATATTATTTTGTTGACTGCTGTAATAAGTTTAACTGCTATGCTGACCGCATGCGGTGACTCCAAGAAGCAAATTGAAGGTGAATCTACGACTGGAGCAGCAACGGCAACCACTACGACTACCCAGAATGCCAAGGCGGACAATGCGGAACAGGCTGGTGTGGATGGTGTTGTGAGCAATACTACAGACCAAGCTACAAAAAGTAATGGAAAGACGTATTCCGACGTGGCTAAAGAAGCAGCGAAACCCGATCAGCCAGCAGGACAAATAGGGTTAAATACGACGCAGGAGCAGCTTCTTACCTTTGCCGATCGTTATGGACTGGTACGAGTGCAGGATCATCCGATTCGGCGGGTTTCCGATCCAACTGGGAAACATGTAAACATTGCAAATTACAGTGATTCTGTCGTGAATTTATATACAGAAGAACCCATCCACCTGAATACAGATGAATTTATTCATGAAGCTTATAATTTTTTTACAGAGGGAGTTGCTCCAGGTGAGTCCTACAAGAAGTGGGAGGAAACCTCTAATACTGAAAGAGGACTCGTCAAAATGCTCTATTTGTCACGAGAGGGACTTCATATTTTAGAAGAAGCGATGAAGACGCATGATTATTCTAGTCCATCGGTCCAAAATACGCTGGGATTTTTTAAGGTTGCCTCGAAATTTGAGTCTATGATGCCTGTTGCCCAGACACCTACAGACATCAGCTTGTACGATATGTACGATCAACGCGTTAAGCCCGAGTGGAAGAAACTAAGTGACATTAAAAACCCTGCCGCGAATGAAAAAGCCTTCGCTGCGGCCTATCAAAAAGCAAGAGATGAGACCAATAATCTTATGGGGCTATTAAACATTATGGTGTCTACAGAAATGGAAAAACGTCTCAAAGCTGCAACCGATCAGTAAAACACAGGCAAATAGTAAATTATCAAGGACATAATTTATCCACACTTTCTTCTAATATTTAACTGTCGATAGATTTATTGAAAAGCTATAATGCTAATGATGATTTGAGTGTACTTGGAGAAAAGAGGTTGAGGGTATGAAGTTGAAAAAATGGCCGTTAGTATTCATGATAGGTATTCTCATGCTGTTATCCGTAGGCTGGAACAGTGGAGTATCTTATGCGAAATATTATTACGAATACACTTGGGATCAGTACAAGGGGACTGAAATCAAGACGTACAGGCTGACACCAGTAGCTGGAAGAGCCGGATTCATGGATCAGGAAAAGGCCTTAGCTGCTATTGGCAAAACCCCGAATGTGTATGGAAAGTTCAGTGGCTATAGAACAGAGAAAACAACTGAAATTGCAACCAAGAGTGTAACAGATGAGGTTTATAAATATGCAGTTGTTGATTTTATTAGCGACAAGGAGCCAGAAACTGTAGAATACGTTAATCCAAAAGGTGGAGTTCCTCATACATGGAACGGAACCGATGAGATTCGAATTTTTATGAGAGGGTCTGAGGCAGCTTCTTTGGCAGAGCTGTTTTATGAGGGAACTCCAAGTGAAGGACGCTATCATTTTAATGCTGACGATGTCTACTTAGTTACATTCTGGTCCAACACAGTAAAATCAATCACTGGAATGTCTGCTGAAGCGCTAGTTGAGGAAGGCCCCCCTGCGTTTATAAATCGAGAGTTGGTTGGTCAAATAAAAGGCAAAGATCCTGCTGCCTATCCACAAAATGGGGCTTTAAACGGCTACTTTTATGTTTATAAGGGTTCTGAGTTTAAAGAGAATTAAAACAGCAGACAGGATTTTATAAGTATATATGTACACGAGAACGAGATAACATTTTGTATTCTTCAAGCGAATGCGGATACAGATGTTATCTCTTTTTTTATTTGTATACGGGATCAACATAGTAACACAAAAAGATGATAAATATTTAATTACCAATGAAAACCATTGTTTAGTGATAGGGAATTACGGCTTAAAAAAAGATGGTGAATAAACAGGATAGTAGATTGCCAAAACTACTTTTTTTACTGGCTTTATTCAATCCTAGGGAGATTATTCCGATAATTCAAGTATATACAGTTTGGTGTTAACAGTAATGAAAAACCGATTGAAAACAAGAGAGACTAATTTTCAAAGTTGATATGAAAGTACAGGCGAAAGTGGCTCAGTGCTATCTAGTAAAGGAGGTGTAATGATTCCGAATAATGAATTATGAAAAAAAGTTAAAACAAATTAGGCATTACATGGCTGGTTTACTGGCTGTCTGGTTGTTCTGTATACATAGTGCGCCTGTTTTTGCGGACAGAGCCTTTAACGATATCGAACATTCCTATGCAGCTGATGCGATTGAGGCCATGGCTGCTCAAGGTTATGTTACGGGTTATCAGGATGGGAGCTTTCGACCTTTACATTTTATCTCGCGACAGGAATGGGCAAGCATTTTCGCTAAAACCTTAAAGCGAACATCGAATAACAGAGGCGTAACTTCTTTTCGTGATGTGTCACCATGGGCTCTACCTTATGTACAGGCCTTACAGGAAGAGAGCATTACGAAAGGAATTAGTGATCAATTATTCGGTGCCAAGCACAATATGACTCGTCAGGATATGGCCGTTTGGTATGCCCGCTATTTTGGTGTTACTGAAGATACCCGATCGGCTGGTATATCCAGTTTTGTGGATCAATCTGATATATCAGATTATGCACAAACGAGCGTATGGCTGATGGAACGGCTGGAACTGATCGAGGGAGATACGAATCACTATTTCCATCCTAAAGAGTCTGTGAGACGGCAGGATGCCACGCTGGTTGCTTATCGAATATGGTTAGGCGGTGACGGTCTGAGAGAACGTGCCAAGCGTTTGCTAGGGTCATTAGGAGATGGAACTGCAACGATGCCTCAGACGACCAGCCAACAAGAATCGAAGAAGATCGAGGTCGATGTGACACCGGAAATTAGTCAACAACCTGTGAATTCGGAAGTCGAGGAGCCTAAAAGGCATCGCCCAAGCCCTGATTCACCAGCATCTCCGGTGACACCACCAGAACCGAAGCCGGAACCGTCGGTGACACCGCCGGGACCTAAACCCAAACCACCAGTAATTCCGGTAGATCCACCGGATCATTCTTCGGATTTTCTGGTAGATGAGGTCGTAATCAAGGCGCAGGAGCTGGTAAATCAACCGGAGACATACCCTTCGTATCAGCTATCTTTTCAGCTCTACAATAAAGGGCGACCCGTAAGCATTCCTGCTGCCAGCGTCACAAGTGTTACGTACACATTTAGTGATGGGTTAGGTATTTTTGATGAACAAGGGAAAATTGCACATCCCGAAAATATTCCGGTTGCGGACAGCTTCATTCCTGTAGAAATGAAGGTCACCGTTGCCAAACCTTATCAGGTCCTTACAGCTCAGGCCAAGCTGATCGTGAAAGGGAAGACTCCGCCGGCAGAGCCACCGAACGTAATCAGGTCCGTATACTTGGCTACGTATACCATTTCAGAGGCTGCTACTTTAGATCCTGCTGCTTGGAATATGTCCTACGTATTTCATAATGCTAATGGAGAGGTTATAGCTCCTGGATGGCTGCCCTCAGACTTGATACTTCGGGTAGAGGATTCCAGAGGGATATTTGATGAGGATGGAAAAATTGCTAACCTGCATTTGATTCCGGTAGTAAATTCGGTCATTCCATTAAAAATCACGGTTGAGTCGCCATCTCAAGGGGTTCTCTTCACATCCGATGCGGAATTAACAGTAGTACCGGGAGAACGCAAAAAGCAATACTTTGCTGTCTCCATCATGCTGCAGGGAAGCGCGACTACGGTAGATCAAATCAAGCAAGCGCGTCAATTGCTGATGGACCACTTTGGTCCCAATATCAAAGTGACGTGGGCGATGGAAAACGGATTTGTTTTTGTAGAAGCAAATCGCCCGCAGCTTAAACAGGTTTTGGCATTCGTCGATCAGTATGGAGATGAAGTCGGAATGTTGGATGGGTATCCGAACCAGTTAAAGTTTCCTATTTGGGAAGCTCGAATGGACGAGTGGATGTATATGTATCGTTACAATGCATTCAATGAGCTGCACCAATCCGGTACAATGGGATCACCATCGGTGTTTGAAAGCATGGATACAGACCAATATCGGAAGTATCTTCCGAAATCATTGACCAGCTTTACGGTAAATCCCGAACAGACTCAATGGCTTAAAGATCACTATCGGATTACTTCCGCGATGGGATGGTCGGCTACACAATATAATGTGAACGGTATGTATGGTGAGGGCTCTCCATTGATGCCTTACTGGTCCCATAAGGACAATCCAATTGTTCCCGCACAGGGACTAGCAGATAATAGCGGTACCGTATTCATGAACTCGGTTACGATTGATCCGATTGGATCACGCTATACGAAAGATTCCTCACGCTGGACTCTTCATCCGCTTGACCCATATGTGACTGAGACGGATGCAGCACCACAACTGTATATAGTACAGCAATATTTGGATAACCCTTATCAACGTATAAATACGGTAAACTACTTGTCCATTATTTTGGACATCAACGCACTTGCCAACACCCATAACATGGCTCCAATATGGGAGAATTTTGTGAACCACTTCCCTGTTGATCGCAAGGTTGAGATTGTAGGCGTGGACGGGCTGAAACAGATTTATGAATCGGTAGCAGGATCCAATAATGATCATACGGAGTTTACGCTCATGTTTAGAGGCTCAGGTATTAAGACGGCTATGGATTCCAATAATTCACCAGCAAATCTGCGCTATTTGTGGACCGAAAATGCCTCACAGCGGATTATTTTATCCAAAGAGGATGGAGATGCGACATGGTCCATTATTGACTTTACCGATTATACCCGAAAACCGGTTCCGAAGATGGACTACAACTTGGATGGTCACACGGACGTAAGCTATGTCACCGGAAGGAACTTCAAGCTATGTCCAACGGCTCCTTTAACAGCGGATGAAATTCAACGCGTAAAGGATCGTTTGAAGGATATTTACTTTGCAGAAGAAGTAAATTATCAGTAAGTAATTGGAAAGAGTTAAGAGCTGAGGTTTTATGAAAAGGGGGTGTCCCCACAGCCATCGAAATGGCTGTGGGGACACCCCCTTGTTTTAGAGAAAAGGTTTTACACCCACTCAATAACCTGATCTACAGATCGCCGAGTTTTGCCACGCGGCTCGTTGAGACGGTAGCCAAATGCCACCATACAAGAAATACCGAAATGCTTGGCATCCATAATGCCTTCTTCAGAGAGGATGCGTTCGATTTCCTGTTTATTAAAACCTTCGATAGGGCAGGAATCAATGCCGATTTGAGCTGCGGCAGTCATCATGTTGCCCAGTGCGATGTAGGTTTGTCGGCAGCCCCACTCGAACAAGGCTCTTTTGTTTTCCTCCAGCGCAAAATCTGATTTTAGGAAGGCGTCATATACTTTCTCTTTGCCTTGCATCACTTCAGCTGGTAATTGCTGCACGTTCTCCATCATACTCTTGATATAATCGGAGGAGGCTATCATATCTTCAGGAAGTCTAGAGAGGATGAGTACAAAATGGCTGGCTGTTGGCAGTTGTTTTTGGGCCCCCCAAGAGTAAGGCAGTAGCTTCTCACGCATAGCTTTACTCTGAACGACAACAAATTTCCAAGGTTCAAAGCCAAACGAGCTTGGAGATAAACGACCGGTTTCAAGAATAAAGTCGAAGTCAGAATCGCTAATTTTCTTATGACTATCGAATTCCTTCGTTGCATGTCTGAACTCGTATGCAGATAAGATTTGATCTTTAGTAGTAGCTAAGGTTTCCATCGTTATTCCACTCCTTATGGATGTGATTAAAATTGACGCTTACCAAGTGACATGCTTAATATTAGAATATACATGATCGTTTTTGAAGTACGCACATTAATGTGCTGTAGTATATAAAATGATACTAAGGAGGAGAAAAGCCTATGCGCAATCGGAAAGGCGGCTTTGGGGAATGTACCGCTGGAAATGATCAGGCGTGTCCAGTTGAGTTCACGCTGGACGTGATTGGGGGCAAATGGAAAGGGATTATTTTGTATCATCTCATGTATGGGACTAAGCGATTTAGTGATTTTCGGCGGATATGTCCGGGGATCACCCAGCGTATGCTGACACTCCAATTGCGCGAGCTGGAAGAGGATGGTGTCGTTCACCGTGAAGTATACCAGCAGGTTCCGCCTAAGGTTGAATACTCTCTCACCGAATTCGGGAAAACGCTCATACCGATTATTAACTTGATGAAAGATTGGGGAGAAGAATATAAAACAAAACAGCGATCACCAGAAAGCAGTCTTCAGCAACCTAGCCCCAATGTGTAGGTTTTTGAAGACGGCTCCACGAAAAAGACCTGGCCATCATTTTGGCAGGTCTTTTGGTTTATTAAAAAGGAATGTGCAAAGTTCGTTTTTCAGTTGACAGCAAGGACGACGCTTGATATATTTCTTACGATATTGATAATCATTATCACATGTATCGGGAGATCATCTGCACAATATATAGGGGGCTAATCAGTTGAAAAGGAAATCGTATTTTATGATGACAGCTATGTTACTTGTATTGTCTGTATTCATCAGCGCTTGCGGCGGAAATAATAATGGAAGTAATCCGGCTTCATCTTCAGGAGATAAGCAAGAGTCGGCTTCTACTGGAGAGACGAGAAGCTTTAAAACGGTTAAAGGGGATATTCAAATTCCGACCAAGCCACAGCGCATTGTAACGGATTTTTACGGTGGAGAATTGCTGTCCGTGGGTGCTAACGTGGTGGGTGTAGAGCCGACTGCGTTTCAAAATCCTTTTCTGACCGATTTGCTGAAGGAACAAGGAACCAAAGAGGTGGGTGATCCGACCAATTTGGAAAAGACGTTGGAACTCAAACCCGATCTGATCGTGGTTATGAAGGATACGAATTATGAGGCTTTGTCTAAAATTGCACCTACCCTGTACATTCCGTACGGCACGACGACTAATATTTATGATACGGTCAAGCTGTTCGGCGATATCACCGGGGAAAAGGAGAAGGCTGAGCAATTTATTGCTGCATTTGATAAAAAGGCCGCTGAAGGTCGCGCACGTCTTAAAGGTGTGATTGACGAAAAGGCAACTTTCGGTCTGTATGAGCTGACGGACAAGCATGCACTTTGGATCTTTGGCGACAATGCGGGTCGCGGTGGACAAGCCGTGTACAATGCGCTCAAACTGAACTTGCCAAAGAAAACAGTGAACTCCAAGGAACAAACGGTACAGCTTTCGATGGAGGTATTGCCGCAGTATGACGCAGATTATATGTTCCTGACTACGTATGACCCGGAGAAAAAGGGTGACGCGCTCAAGCAACTGAAGTCGTCCGCTGTATGGGGGAATCTTCCTGCGGTGAAGAACAATAGAGTGTTCTTTAACGATTTTGATACGTATTATCGCTATGATCCAATCGCTATTACAGGACAGATTGATATGATCGTAGATATGCTGGTCGAAAGAGAAAAAGAGAATAAAGCTAAACAATAAGCAGATTCTGCGCTATAACAAATTGTTGAAATAGATAAGAGATCGCATATTATACACAGTATATAGCATTAAAAACCAGTCCAACATGAATCATGTTTGGACTGGTTTTTGATTTACTATTTTGTCGTAATTTCAATAGTATCTTCTTTTTGTATCCAATCTACCTTGGCCCCCAGCGTTTCGCTGATCAGCCTTAATGGAAGATAACCAATACCATTCACCATGAAGGGCGGATTGGTAAGCTTTACAGCCTTACCGTTCACTTTTGCTTGGCTGGTTTTGAAATTTATTTCTAGAAAGACAGGGTGATCTTCTGCCTTGGACTGATCTATTTTTGCTATTTTGCTGTTGAAATCATAAGCGATCTCGGCCCCCAGTTTATCAAAAACAGAACGAAGGGGAATAAACGCTTGCCCGTTGCGGGTAATGACACCATTACTCAGAGAGACAGGCGAACCATTGAGACGGACAAGAATCGGTTTTTGTACAGGAACTGGTGAACTATACAGAAACTCATAGTCTCCTATACCTAGCTGCGCGTGTTTGTTGACACCCCAGCCCCATAAGGCCCCATCTGCTTTTTGCATGATTACGTGCCGTGGACCTGCTTTGATACTTTGAATATTTTTAGCAAGCAATGTAAAGGGGGCGTTGGATGGTAACTTTTCACCATCTAGAGACGCAACATATACATTCCCAGCTGTGGTGAGGGCGAGTATGGAGCGTTCGGCGAAAAAGGCGTCTTTAACATCTTTTACTCCTGATAATAGCACAGGGGTATTTTCATTGTGATAGGTTGTATTATCTGAGTAACCTGTGACCGTTTCACCCCAGAACCATAACCGTCCTTGTCGATCAATCGCGAGATTGGAACTTCCATTGGTCTTAATTATTTTGATGTCCGATAAGGCTTGAATCTGCGATACGGATAAAGTTTCGGACGGAGTTACATTTTTATCAAATTCTTTGGGCCATGTCCATACAGTACCGTCTTTCTTTAAGGCTATGTTTTTGGAGATAGCAGTAATATCCTTTAATGATGGAACAAGCTCGAAGCCCTGCAAGGACCTTGTATTTTTCCATACACTTCCGTCCTTCTTCAAGAAGATCCAGCGTTCCTCATATTGCGGTCTTTTTTCATAGTAACTATCCAATTCTGTAACATTTTCGATGCCGGATAGGGTTTGAAAAGGAGCAAAGTTGCCACCATTTTCGATTCGATCAGCGGATAATACGGTTCCTTCGGCGTTTAGGGCGAGCACATGATCATTCATAATACGCACGTTTATGATGTTTGGTAGTCCTTCCAGAGAAATGAATTTCACGGATTCAGAAATGTTGTTTCTTGGCACATACCAGGCGGAATGATCTTGTAAGGTAAATATCAGATCGCCTTCCTGGATTATATTCGAAAATGTTCTTACAACGTTTGGCTTATCCTCTACACGAGTCGGTACGGATTGATTATAGCCCCATAACCACAAGCTCCCATCGGATTGAATCAGACTCCCGGAATCATAGGAGCGAATACGGGACGCCGATTCATCACCGGCCGCCCATGCACTGGAGCTGAACAATAACAGCGCGATCATACTGATTAACAGAGTACGTCTTTTCATGCGTTTTTCCTCATTTCTTCATCAATGTATATAAGGTTAAATAACGCCTTGGGGAATATCTCCTTATCAATAGACGAAGAATATATAGAAAAGTTTTCCACAAATCGTTGGATTCCAATAAAATAGCCTCCAAACCCACGAGCAGAGGCGGGTTTGAGAGGCTATTTTTTGAGCATGGAAGCAGAATATGACTTGGGACGGGTTCTTCCAATGGTCAGCCCGTTATTCGGCTGCGCACCATCAATAAGGTTTGTTCTTTGATTTGTCCGATTTCACGGAGGAGTGCGGCTGTTTTAGCTTCGTAGGATTGTTTGACATCCAAATCTTTCAGCGAAGCAAGGTTAATGTCGACGGTAAGCAGGGCAGATTGAGCGGCGGCTTCGAACAGGATCGCGCCGATGCCAAGATCCGAAATCACATTTTTATTGGACACTTCCACAATGTTATAGGCTTGCGACAATCCGTCTCGGCATACTTCCAGCAGGCGCATGGGTACCTCAATGGCAGCGATCACCGCTGTCTGTAGGGAATGGGTACGATAGCGCTTTTCTTCGTCTGTTTCCTTGGGCAAACGCAGGGCAGTCATATACTGTTCAAAGGATTGGATGTCTGCGACCATTAATTCCTCACAATGTGTAGACAATCTTTCCATGCTGCTAATGACGTCCGTGATTTGTTCATGGATGTGCGCGTATTTTTCTCCTTGTGAAAGGTTGGCGGTCATGGAGGTCATAGCCGCGCCTAGTGCCGCAGCCAGTGCGGATACACTTCCTCCGCCAGGGGTAGGAGCTGCACTTGCAGCCTCTTTCAGAAAATGTCCGATGGAATGATTCCACGACAGTTCACTCATGAGTAAACCACCTCTCTGGAGTAGTGTTGCAGATGTATTGCTTTGAGCAGATTTTTGTACAAAATCGCAGTCGTTAAGGTGCCAACACCGCCGGGAACCGGAGAAATAGCATGTACTTTTTCCCCCACGTCTAAAGCGGCATCTCCCACTATTTTTCCCTCTAGCGTCTCATTAATTCCCGCATCTACCAAAATCAAACCGGGATGAACCATATCTTGCGTAATCACATCAGGGCATCCGACTGCCACGAAGGCAATGTCTGCATGGCTCAGATGCTCTGCAATATCACGCGTACCTGCATGACAGGCGGTAACGGTGGCGTTTTCTCTTTGCAACATGTGGAAAAGGGGAAGTCCCACTGTCTGTCCGATGCCCACGAGCGTGACATTTTTGCCTGCCAATGTGTGACCGTAATGCTTGAGCAGCTCGATACAGGCTTGAGGTGTTGCGGGATATAGTCCGGCGTCACCTGTTACAGTAGCCAGCTTGTTATCGGGTGTAATCCCATCAATATCCTTGTAGGGGGCAATGGATTGTTTAATAACGGAGGCGGAAAGATGTTGGGGAAGCGGCAGTTCCAGCATAATGCCATGTACATGGGATGCATCGTTCAGACTGCCGATCAGGTGCAGTAGCTCGGTTTCGCTAACATGACGATCAAACGTATGGAGATGAAATGAGATGCCCAGCTTCTCCGCTATTTTTTGCTTGGTCCGTGCATAGTATGCAGATGCCGGATCACCTTCTACCAATAGGGTTGCCAGATGGGGACGGTGTCCTTGCTGCTTCATTTCTTCTACCTGTGAACGGATCGTTGCATATACTTGCTCAGCTGCTTCTTTGGATTTCATGATAATAGCCATAGTCCGAGCCTCCTCTGAATTTATTGCATAATGGAATCAACAGGGTGTCATGGTCTTGTAAAACGAAAAAAAGTATTTGCACAAGGTCGTCAAGACAGACGAATCCTCTGCAAATACTTCTCCCAGGCGAACGGTACGCTTTTTTTGTATGCTCCCTCGTGGTTCATTCCACTGACTTCGCCAGTCACATACAGCGTTATTATACCTTATATTTTAACAAACAATCATCAGAAAAGAAACCCGCGAACATTTGGAAAACGGGTTATGTTACTTGTCTATATGACAAATGTCATATACACGAACTGACGTTTATGACTACAGCGCCTAGAGCGTTCTCCTTATACTGAGATTAGATCAACATGTACGCCTAACAGGATCAAGGTATAGGCGTCATTTTAAAGGAGGATCATAATGAGTATGACACAACTCCCATTAGCCCAATTGAAAAAAAATATGGCTCCCTACGAGAAAATAAACACGAAATCCAGCGTTCTGCAACTTATCAATACCTTGGGTCCACTGATCCTATTGTGGTATGCTGCTTATCTTAGCCTGTCGGTCTCGTACTGGCTGACGCTTCCCATTGCCATTGTTGCATCGGGGTTTGTGGTACGGACGTTTATTATTTTTCATGATTGTGGTCATCAATCCTTCTTCAAAAGCCGCAAGCTGAACGACATTGTGGGAACGATTACAGGTATTATTACGCTCTGCCCTTATCACCAATGGAAAAATAGTCACGCGATCCACCATGCAACCAGCAGTAATCTGGATAAAAGAGGCACAGGTGACATGTGGGTGCTTACGGTAGAAGAGTACACAGAGGCTTCCACATGGACACGGTTGGCCTATCGCATATACCGAAATCCTTGGGTTATGTTCGGACTAGGTCCGATCTATACTTTTTTGATTTCCTATCGCTTTAATATCAAGACAGCCAAACGCAAGGAAAAAATGAACACTCATGTGACGAATATATCCATCGTTGCATTGTATGCACTGTTGTGCTGGGCTATTGGATGGCAGGCCTTCCTTCTCGTACAGGCACCTATCTTTTTTGTATCCGGTATGTTGGGAATCTGGTTGTTCTATGTACAACATCAATTTGAGGATTCGTATTTTGAGCACGATGAAGAGTGGAGTTATATTAATGCAGCCGTAGAAGGCAGTTCTTACTACAAGCTTCCTAAAGTATTGCAATGGATTACGGGCAATATCGGATTTCATCACGTTCATCACCTGAGTCCCAAAGTTCCAAATTATAATTTGGAGAAAGCACATGAAGCGACACCGTTACTTCAAAAGGCGACCACGATCACAGTGAGTAGCAGTCTGCAATCGTTGAAGTTCCGACTTTGGGATGAAAATACGAAAACCTTTTTGACCTTTAAACAAGTGAAGCCGCTCCTCAGCAAACGTGTAGCAGTTACGAAACCCATGCCTACACCTGTTGTAGGCACAGAAAGAAAATAACGTTGAACAAAACCTGGTATGATAAGATAAGGAATATAAGTCATGTGAAGTAGAAGAGGGTGGGCAGGATGCAAAAATGGTATCAGATCTTCCAAAGAAATACAGGGCTTAGCCCTTATGTTTGGGTCGTCTTTTACATCCTGCCCTTTTACTACTTTAGCTCTTCATCTACAGGTCATATTATTTTGGGTACTGCTATTATTTTGGTATTCTTTGCATGTTATGTACTGGCTTTTGTCTCAAAAGGCTGGCTCATATACTTTTGGACCAGTGTACAGATTGCCATATCGATTACCATGACACTGCTGTTCAGCTATATGTACTTTTCCATATTTATCGCCTATTTGATCGGTAATATTAAAAGTAAGGCTGCATTTACGACGCTGTATATTATTTTAATGGTTATTACGATTGGATTGATCAATTATGGTTTTGTTTCTCAGAATCCCGTTTTTATTAAACAGATTCCTTTTATCCTGCTTAATCTGATCGGTGTGATTCTCCTTCCGATTACGAATTTTAATCGCAACAAAAGCGATCGGCTCCAAGTCCAATTGGAGGATGCCAATAAGAAAATATCGGAATTGATTAAGCTGGAGGAACGGCAAAGAATTGCGCGTGACCTGCACGATACCTTAGGTCAGAAGTTGTCACTCATTGGGCTGAAGAGCGATTTGGCGGGCAAACTGATGGATCAGTACCCGGAGCGGGCGCATGTCGAAATTAACGATGTTCGTCTCACGGCAAGAAGCGCGTTAAAAGAGGTACGGGAAATGGTTACTCAAATGCGCGGTATGCGACTAGAGGATGAGCTACTACGTATTCGGCAGATTTTAAAGGCTGCTCACATTGAATTAACTCTAGAGGGCGACCCGAAGCTGGAGCATACATCATTAATGAATGAAAATGTTCTTAGCATGTGTATGAAGGAAGCCGTAACCAATGTAGTGAAACACAGTGGAGCTACCGCTTGCTCCATCACGATTGAGCCGTCTCGTAAGGAATTAACTCTTCGGATTCAGGATAATGGAGTCGGTATTACGAGAGAAAATGGAACCCTTCGTGGAAACGGCCTGCAAGGTATGAAGGAAAGGCTCGAATTCGTGAACGGATGTATGGAGCTGCGTTCAGATCAGGGAACGACCTTGGTCATTAAAGTGCCCAATATCCCTGAAAAGCCGAACGAGGAGGTGGGGCCATGATTCGAATTGTCATTGCAGAAGACCAGCGTATGCTGCTGGGTGCTCTAGCTTCTCTGCTAGACTTGGAAGAGGACATGAAAGTAGTCGGAAAAGCAAGCAACGGGGAAGAAGCTATAGAACTGGTGAAGCTGCATCAACCGGATATATGCATTATGGACATCGAAATGCCAATAAAGAGCGGATTGGATGCGGCTGAAGAACTCAAAGGCTTGAACTGCAAGATGCTGATTTTAACTACGTTTGCCCGCCCTGGGTATTTTGAACGAGCGATCAAGGCGGGGACACACGGTTATCTACTCAAGGACAGTCCCAGTGAAGAGCTGGCTTCCTCCATTCGCAGTATTATGGCAGGTCGGCGTATCTATGCTCCGGAACTGGTCGATGATGCTTATGCCGAAGTCAACCCGCTAACAGAGCGTGAAAAGACCGTCTTGGCGCTCATCGCTGACGGAAAGAACACAAAAGAGATTGCTGGTGAACTGTATTTAACGACAGGGACGGTGCGCAATTATATTTCAGTCATTCTCGATAAGTTGGGTGTCAGTAACCGGATCGAAGCGATTACACGTTTTAATGAAAAAGGTTGGTTTAAATGAGAAACAGAGACGCTATGAAGCAAAATATAGCGCTCTGTTTTTTTGTTTTATCCATAGATTTGGTATGCCTTTAGCGTACTACCTTGTGATACAATAGGATAGTTGTCCACAGGATGGACTGGAGTACAAGGAGGAGCAGAACCGCATGAAACAAGCCCCATTTATAGCCGTTGAAGGGCCCATCGGAGCAGGCAAAACGACGTTAGCTTCGATGCTTTCAACCGAGCTACATTGGCCGATAATCAAAGAGATTGTCGAGGAGAACCCATTTCTCGATAAATTTTATCAGAATATAGATGAGTGGAGTTTCCAGTTGGAAATGTTCTTCCTCTGCAATCGGTATAAGCAGTTGGAGGATACTGGTCTGCAATATATCGAGAAAGCTCAGCCTGTTATTTCTGATTATCATATCTACAAGAATTTGATTTTTGCTGAACGTACGCTTAAGGGTGTGAAGCTCGAAAAATATCGTCAAATCTATCATTTGCTCACAGATGATATGCCTAAGCCGGACATTATCATTTATATCAAAGCAGATTTGGATACCTTGCTGGGGAGAATTCGCAAGCGTGCACGCTCTTTTGAACAGGAGATGGACCCTGCCTATCTGGAGCAATTGATCATAGATTATGATAAAGGCATGCAGTTTCTCGCTGAACAGTCCCCTTCCCCTCGTATATTGACCGTGAACGGGAATGAAATTGATTTTGTAGAAAATCAGGCACAATTTAAACAAATTGTTTCCGATGTAAAGGAGCTTATATAGTGAATAATTACAACATTCCTGCAAATGCCTTGATTACGGTAGCGGGCACAGTGGGTGTAGGTAAATCCACGTTGACCGGTGCTTTGGCCGGACGCCTTGGTTTTAAAACCTCTTTGGAGCAGGTCGATCATAATCCCTATCTGGAGAAATTTTATCACGATTTCGAAAGATGGAGCTTTCATTTGCAAATTTATTTTCTCGCGGAACGCTTCAAGGAACAAAAGAATATTTTCCTGTCTGGTGGAGGCTTTGTGCAGGATCGTTCTATTTATGAGGATACAGGCATTTTTGCGAAAATGCATGCCGATCAGGGAACGATGAATCCTACCGATTATGAAACGTATACTAGCCTGTTTGAGGCGATGGTGATGACACCGTTTTTCCCTCACCCTGATGTGCTGATCTATCTGGAAGGCAGTTTGCCCTCCATTCTGAGTCGGATTGAGGAGCGCGGTCGCGAGATGGAGATCCAGACCGAGCGTTCTTATTGGGAGCAAATGCATCGCAGATATTCCAATTGGATCAACGAATTTGATGCCTGCCCTGTACTGCGTCTGAACATTGATGAGTATGATGTACATGACCCTGCTTCCATGGATGCTATTTTGGAAGAAGTAGGAAAAGTAATATCAAAAAAATAGAGATATAACCCCAAATAACTGACAGGGACTGTGGTACAATCAGTATAAATTAAGCTGATAGACCGCAGTCTTTTTTTGTCGAATAAACATGTTGAAGCACGAGATATGACTAACGGTATAGTGGACAAGTTTAGGCTGGAATGCGAGAATAGGTACATATGAATTGTAATGACTCACGGGAAGGATGGGATACTGTGATGCGTTTTGGTATTGTTGGAACCAACTGGATAACAGAGAGGTTTATTCAAGCTGCGATGGAGACGGACGAATTTTCCCTGACGGCGGTATACTCACGCACAGAGGATAAGGGCAAAGCTTTTGCTGACAAATATAACAGCCAGCCGGAGGTTTTTACAGACCTGGCGCAAATGGCCGCAAGTGACCAGGTCGATGCCGTATATATTGCCAGCCCCAATTCCTTACATGCGGAGCAGGCGATCTTATGTATGAATCACGGAAAGCACGTGTTGTGTGAGAAACCTTTTGCGTCTAATGCAGCAGAGGTGAAGAGTATGATCGAAGCCGCGCGCAACAACGATGTTCTGCTGATGGAGGCCGTTAAATCCACACTTATGCCTAACTTTAAAATAATAAAGGATCATATGTATAAAATAGGCCGGGTTCGGCGTTATTTTGCAAGCTACTGTCAATACTCCTCCCGCTTTGATGCTTTTAAGCAAGGTAAGGTATTGAATGCGTTTAACCCGGCCTTTTCCAATGGTTCCCTGATGGACCTTGGCGTGTATTGTTTGTATCCTATGGTGACTTTGTTCGGCAAACCTGAGGAGGTTCGGGCGGTTGGTGTGCTTTTATCCTCTGGTGTCGATGGCGAGGGCAGTATCGTGATGAAGTATCCTGATATGGATGCTATCGTCATGTATTCCAAAATTACAGATTCCTATCTGCCTGCTGAAATTCAGGGTGAGAATGGAACGATGGTGATCGACAAAATCAGTCAGCCCTATGAGGTGAAAATTCATTATCGGGACGGCACGATTGAGGATCTGACCAAAGCTCAGACGCGTGAGCCCATGTATTATGAAATTCAGGAATTTATAGATCTGATCAAGATTGGTGAACGCAACAGTTCCATTAACTCTTTGGAGTGTTCACTTACAGTCGCTGAAGTGATGGAGGAGGCAAGACAACAATTCGGCCTTCGTTATGAAGCAGATTTGAAAAATACTTCTGCACATTAGTCAGTGGAATGATCGAAATTGCAATGCACAAAGGGCTGCCGATTTTGCAAACTTTGCAAATATACGGTTAGCCTTATTTGGCTTTGTAGCCCTAAAAGGGTAAAGCAGTTATCCTTCTCCTCAATCGCTAGGTCACTTAACACCTCGTTTTTACAAATTACTATATTTCCTAAAACAACGTATTAACATTTGATTGATATGATCATATTTATAACTTTTACATATTAACTACACAGAGGAGTGTACACATGTTTAAGAAGTTTCAAAAATGGTCAGCAACATCTATGTCTGTTGCTCTTGCACTAGGTTTGATTACGGGCATGTCAGCCTTGCCTGTCCATGCTGAGTCATCAGGGAATACAGATCATGGTATTAGTAAAGTTACAGCTACATTTTATGGAGACACAAAAGGTTCCAAAGGATTTACCTGGTATACTTCAAAACTTTCCACGAAGAGCACTGTTCAAGTAATCAAGAAAACGGCTTCTGAAGCTGATTTTACGAGTGCTCTTACATTTGAAGGGACTTCTTCTCCATCGACCAATTCTCCAGAAGAGCTTGTCCATAAAGCTGTAGCTACAGGTCTTCAAGCGGACACAGCTTATTATTATCGTGTGGGTGATGCAGCGCGCGGGATATGGAGCGAAACAGGTACGTTTCAAACGGCTCCTAAGAGCGGCGAATTTACCTTCATTGATTTAGCTGATACACAAGCAAAAAGTGAAGATGAAGCCATATTGTCTTCACAGACGCTCGAAAAAGCACTTCAAACTGTAGGTAATGCTCAGTTTGTAGTCCACAACGGAGATATCGTAGACACCGGTACCAAAGAAGAGCAGTGGGACTGGTTGTTGGGACATTCACAAAAAAGTCTTTTGAATACAACCATTGTTCCTTCAGCAGGTAATCACGAGGATGAGAACTACGCTTTTTATGATCACTTTAATATTAATCAACCAGCTGGTTCTGCTACTAAAACAGGAGCGTACTACTCCTTTGATTACAGCAATGCTCACTTTATCGTACTGAACTCCAATGAGGACTCAGAGAAATATGCCAATTTTTCTGAAGATCAAGTTGAATGGTTAAAGAAAGATGCTGCGGCAGCCAAAAGGGCAGGTGCAAAGTGGATCATTGTTAACATTCACAAAGGTCCCTACACTACCTCTAACCATGCAACAGATTCTGACATCATGGATAACAATGGAGTTCGTAACCAAATCGCTCCACTCATGGACAAACTTGATATCGACTTTGTCGTGCAGGGGCACGATCATATTTATGCTCGGACGAAACCAATCAACCAAGAGGGTAAAGCAACAACGCCAACAAAATTAAAAGATACATTAAATGATAAGACGATTGAATATAGTGTGAATCCAGATGGAAGTATCTATGTCATCCCAGCAACCGCTGGCCCCAAAGTCTACTACAAGAATCCAAGCGAAAAACTTGGAGATAAGTACTATAATCTCTTTGAGCTAGCTGAAGAGAATCATGCGGCAGTATATGGCCCGGATCCGAGTGACAATCGTAGACCTGTACGAGGACAGGTACAGAATTTTGTTGGCATCACCGTAGACGAAAATAAACTTACAGCCGTAACGTACGAAATTGATCAAAACAAAAATGATGCCAAACCTTTTATTGTGGATCAATTCGGAATCATCAAAAAATATTAGTAAAATTGATTAATGGTTTCTAAATAATCATAAAAGGATATCCTACAGTCTGGTCGGCTGCATGGATATCCTTTTTTATTTTCTTATAGGGACTTTCTTATAGAGACGTCTGATGTTGTGCTTGTAATACTTACGCCCTGTTCGGAAGCGGGTAAACCGTACATAATGCTATTAAGAGATCCAAAGTTTAAAAGTAGTCAATTTTACATATAGAAATTTTCTTGCAAAATATGGAGGGATAAAGCGATGGCTTATCAAGAAATCAATGGAGTACGCGTATGGGGATCACCTGACCCGGGAGCACTATCTCAAGCCCGCACATGTGCCGAAAATGGTAATGTGATTCAGGCGCTACTGATGGCAGATCATCATAAAGGCTACAGTCAGCCGATTGGCGGTGTGATGGTGTATGACGGACAAATTTCACCTTCAGGTGTAGGGTATGATATCGGCTGCGGGAATAAGGCGGTAAGATCCAAGCTGTTTGCCGCAGATATTATGCCACGTATTTCAGCCGTGATGGATGAGATTGCACGTCATATTTCGTTTGGCGTAGGCCGTGTGAATGCAATTCAGGTAGACCATGAGCTGTTCGATGACCCAGATTGGGCAGTATATGCGGCGATTGGGAAACAAGAACATGACAAACTGAAGTCCTTGGCAAGAGAACAGCTGGGTACAGTAGGGAGTGGTAATCACTTTGTTGATGTATTTGTGGAGGAAGCGACAGGACAGGTCTGGATTGCCAATCATTTTGGCAGCCGAGGCTTTGGGCACAAAACAGCAAGCGGGTTTCTAAATTTGGCTGCAGGACGGGAGTTTCTCGGAAAGGCGCCGGGAGAACATATGGATCAGCCGCCTGTACTGCTGGATATGAACAGTGAGCTGGGAGACATGTACTACCGTGCGATGCGCCTTGCCGGACGCTATGCGTATGCGGGACGTGACTATGTGATAGAACAAGTGCTTGGTATTATGGGGACCGAAGCGGATTTTACGGTGCATAACCACCATAATTACGCGTGGAAGGAACAGCATGATGGACGCGACACCATTGTAGTCCGCAAAGGCGCAACCCCCTCGGCCCCTGGCCAAATGGGCTTTATTGGAGGAAGCATGGGCGATATCTCGGTGATTGTGCGTGGGAAAGATTCGGTAGAAAATCGGGATTCCTACTATAGTACAGTCCATGGCGCAGGTCGTATTATGAGTCGTACCCAGGCAGCCGGTAAAATGAATTGGAAAACCCGCACACGGAGTGGTGGACAAATCACGGATGTACAGATGAAGGAGGCTGTTCGGAACTACGGTGTCGAGCTGCGCGGAGCAGGTACAGACGAAAGTCCGTTCGTCTACCGCAAACTGCGCGAGGTACTGGACGCTCATTCCGAGACCGTGGAAGTTATGCATGTGCTGAAGCCAATCGGGGTATGCATGGCTGGGGCCAATGAGTTTGACCCGTATAAGGATTAATGAAAAGAGAAGGAAGAACGGGGCTGTACCCATAAAAAAGACGATGCCCGGCAGAAGTGTTCATTCGCCGAGCATCGTATTTAAAGTACATATATGCGTATATAATAGAAGGAACTCATGGCTTGATGTGCTTGTTGAGCAGCTCTAAATCTTACAGTTGATCAGCAAAAAGCTGTTCTTTAATATAAGCGACTGGCATCTCTTGGCCTGTCCACAGTTCGAAGGCTAATGCGCCCTGCCACAGCATCATGCCCAGACCGTTAATGGCGGTTGCACCTACGGATTCAGCTTGTTCCATCAGCTTGGATTTAGCTGGGCTGTATACTACATCGGTTACAATCAGATCGGAACGAAGCATGGACACATCCTCAATTACACTTTTGCCTTCCAGCGGTTTCATACCCACACCTGTACCATTAGCGAAAATATGACTTGTAAGAATCTCTTCACGCAGCTTCTCCTGATTCTCTAATGCATAGATATTCGCCTTGACTTGGGCATGTTTCATCTCTTCATTAATCATACGGACATTTTCTTCCGCCCGGGCAAAGAACTGGTCATTACGAGCGAAAATTGAAATTTCAGCGAGACCAGCTCGAGCGGCTTCAATAGCAATCGGCGTTGCAGCACCGCCTGAGCCGATGAGTGTCATTTTCTTACCTTTCAGATCAATGCCGTTCTCCTGCAAGTTACGAACATAACCTGATCCATCTGTACTGTAGCCTTTCAGCTTACCATCCGTATTCACGACAGTGTTGACGGCACCTGTAAATTTAGCGCTGTCGTCTAGCTCGTCAAGATACTGGAGTATAGCTGTTTTGTTAGGCATGGACACGTTATAACCGCGTATGTTCAGAGCGCGCATCCCTCGTACGACCTCTTCAAGCTGTTCATTGCCTACTTCAAAGGCCATATACGCGTTATTTAGGCCCAGCTTTTCAAACGCAAGATTATGCATAGCCGGGGACAAAGAGTGTCCGATCGGTGTAGCTAGCAGTCCGATTAATTGTGTTCTTCCGTCAATACGTCCAGCATTTTTCATGATATAAGCCTCCAAGTAACGTGTGTAGTTTAATGAAACACTTTTTTATATCGATAAGCAACAAACACGGCCAGCAAAATACTGACTACAGCAATCGCAATATCCAGAATGAATACGGAGGTAATTCCCAGACTTTTGGACATGCTCCCGGTAGCCAAAGGCATCAGGATGAACGATAGGCTGGCTGCTATGTTTACGAGAGAAGTCGTAGTTCCTTTGTTCTTGCGGAAAAATTCCGTCATTACCGTAAGGGCAATTTGGAATATGCCTGCGGTAGACAAGCCGATTAAGAATGAACTGATCAAGGTAGCGACAGGATTGTGCCATACAATTAAAGCCAGCAAAGAAAGTAGGGCAATAAGCGGATACACAATCATGACGGTAATGGGCTTAATGAATCTACCAAGTACCATAGCCAACAAAATAACGGAAACTAATGAACCTATACTATAGTAGCTCAGCAGCTTAATAGCGCTGGCTTTGTCCATGCCAAGAGCCTCTTGTCCAAAGGTAGGAAGCCATAGCTGCACGATCATGAACAATACAGTTGAAGTAAAACCGATAATAATCAGAGACAAACCTTCTTGCCAAAACTTAGGCTCGCTGTGGAACGAATCCGTTGATTGACCAGTCTCGGCTGGAGCCTTTTGTTCCTCGGCTTTGTGGTTGGGGAAAGCGGTCATTGACAAGAAAATCCCGTTCAGCAGATAAATTCCTGCTGGAATAAAGAAGGAATATCCATAGAACATATCGTGATTAATAAAAAATGCAATCATGAAAGGAATAACAATGGCACCGATCGAGATGGATGCTTTGACTAGGACGGTTGCAGACCCGGCTTTTTTTCCGAACCCTTCAATGAGTGCGGGATAAGTCCCCGCATCCATCATCGAGTTGCAGAGCCCTGCGATAATGGCAAACACGAATGCCAAGGTGTAGTTAGGTGCAAGCGGAATACCGATTAGGAAGATTAAATAAGCAAATGATGCAATAACAATCAGTGGTTTCCTTCCGTATTTATCTGACATTTTTCCGGCTACTCCGAGAGCGAGCAGTTTACCGATTCCAATCGCTGACACCAGATAGCCGATGGCTGCTTTATCCGTGTTCAATTGCACGGTCAGAAAGCTCATATTCGACGAGAGAATAACATTAATCATACCCAGAAGAAAATAGTTGATATAAAGCCCTGTTGCCATTCTGATATAAGGATTTTTCATAAGTGTAACTCCCAACATAAATTTTAGATCAATGGCCTAGGTAGGCATCGTCCAGGTGTATTAAAGTACGCCCACAAACAAGTGAAAATATTCACATAATGTCTATGTCTTAATTATATAAGGGGTGTTATTATAAATCCAATGCATATTTTTATCGTTTTTCATAGTTTGGTTCTATAATTTAAAATATGAATTAAAGAAGGGAATTACATAATTATGAACCTGAAGCACTTACAATATTTTCGTGTACTTGCGGAGATGGAGCATTTTACTCAGGCAGCTATGCGGCTATGTATCACTCAACCCAGTTTAAGTCATGCGATTTCAGAATTAGAAAAGGATTTGGGCGTTCATCTGTTTGAGAAGCAGGGGAGAAATATTCGGTTAAACAAATACGGACGATTTTTTCTGAAGTATGTGGAGCACGCGATGGATGAATTGGAAAAGGGGGAGCATAACTTACGGGAATTAGTGAGTCCAAGTCATGGTAATATAGATTTGGCGTTCATTTACACACTAGGTTCACACTTCATTCCAGCAATAATCCAAGCCTTTTCAGCTCTGGATGCCCGTAAAGACATTTCCTTTTCGTTTCACCAAGGGAATACGAACGATATTATTCAAGGCCTGAAGCAGGAACACTATGATGTGGCGTTCTGCTCTCACGTAGAAAATGAACCGGATGTGGAGTTTATTCCGCTGGCTCAGCAGGAACTGGTGGTCATTGTTTCACCTGATCATCCGCTGGCTTCTCTGGACCAAATTGATCTCAAGGATACAGCAGATTACCCGGTGATCTTCTTCAACAAAAAGAGTGGGGTTCGGCCCATTATTGAGAATTTGTTTGCCAAGGCGGGCGTTACGCCACAGATTATTTGCGAGATTGAAGAAGATACGGCAATGGCAGGACTGGTGTCTATCAATTACGGGATCGGAGTTATGCCCCGCATTTCATCGTTAGATTATTTTAACGTCAAAACATTGCCTATTATTAATCCAGAATACGAGCGTTTTATCTACCTAGCCAGCATTAAAAATAGATATTTATCCCCGGCAGTAGTAGAGTTTCGGAACTTTGCCCTAAGTTATGGCAAGGAGTTTTATCTGAAAACGCATCAGCGTGTCTAAGCCGGAGTCTCGCAATATTTAAACTTGATAAATTTTAAATTGTGTTCTATACTTCATCATCGACGCAAGCAATGTGAAATGATTCACGTTTTGATACTACAAGACTTACTTACAAAAGCAGGTGAATTCATGATGAAACGTACTTCTTTTCCAGTGGCGACAGGACTTTATGTAAACTATCTTTTGTTCGGCATGTTTAATATTATGCTGGCATCGCACATGTCCTTTTTAACAGAGCATTTGCATACAGATCAGGCGGGCATCAGTCTCTTGGTTTCTGCGATGGGATTTGGCAGGTTGTTTACCCTGTACATATCCGGGGTGCTCTCCGACCGTTATGGTCGCAAACCGTTTATTGTGGCAGCCGGGCTACTGATGGCTGTATTCTTGGTCGGTATACCGCTGAGTTCCAGCTTTGAGATGGCGATCGTACTGGCTGTGCTGGCAGGCGTAGCGAATTCTTTTCTTGATGCAGGTACTTATCCAGCGCTGATCGAAGCTTTCCCCCAATCCTCTGGTTCGGCTACAGTATTGGTGAGAGGTTTTATATCCGTTGGGGCGGCATTTTTACCGCTAATGATTATCTTTTTTATGAATCACGATATTTTCTACGGGTTCTCTTTCTTTTTACCTGCCCTCATATTTGCTTTGAATGCAATGTACTTGTTCAAAATGAAGTTCCCAGACATGCGCGTGCAGCCCGCCAAGGGGCAAAGTGGCGGTAATTCTGTATCAAGCCTAGCGGGAAAATTGGAGGCAAATGACCGGAGTAAGCCGCGGTTTTGGCAGGAAGGGCTATGCCTTATCTTGCTCGGATTTACGGGACCTACCTTGCTTTATATTGTGCAGTTATGGTTGCCTACTTTTGGACAACAGTTTATCGGTATGACCGAATCAGAGTCTCTCAGATTATTAGTTTATTACAATATGGGTTCGCTGGTTTCCGTGTTTGTATTGGTCATTGTGTTAAGAAAATGGGTTAAACCAGTTCACATTATTCTTATTTATCCATGTATTTCCCTGTTGGCTTTTGGAGCGCTTCTCCTTTTCAAGTCAGGGGCTGCGTCCATTATTTGTGCGAGTGTTATCGGGTTTTCAATATCAGGTGTACTTCAGTTAACATTAACCGTAATGAGTGAATTTTTTAGTCAACGAAAAGGACAGATTACCGGGTTTGTTTATACAGCAACCTCGCTTTCATACACGATCATTCCTGTGTTTACAGGCTTTCTGTTGAAACATTCTCAGATATCCAGTGTTTTTGTGCTAGCTATTATTGTGAATGTGCTAGGGATCGTACTGGCGGGGTTTGTTAATTTTCGGTACAGTTTAGTTTTTCCAGCAAGTCGCAAATTGTCGCCTAAAATCGCACTTGAACCCAAATAACGACGACTGGATCATATCATCTGCATGCTTATTCAGAATGCGTTATACTATGAATTATTGTACATGTTCGACTTGAAACTGTAATTTGGGAGTGAGATAGAGATGGCTAAAATCGTAAAGGTGAAAGATGTCCTGATTGGTGAAGGAGCGCCAAAAATTTGTGTGCCCATGGTGGGAGAAACGTTGGAGCAGTTGAAGGAAGAAGCTACTTATTTACGTACGCTCGACCTGGATATCGTGGAGTGGAGAGTCGATTTTTTCGAGCATGTGGAGGATTTGGAAAAGGTAAAATCTGCCTTACATGAAATTCGGTCTATTTTAGCCAATGTTCCGCTCGTATTTACGTTCCGTAGCGCTCGGGAAGGCGGAGAAAAGGAAATCAGTGCGGCGAGTTATGTGGAATTGAATCGTACAATAGCCGCAACGGGGCAAGTCGAACTTATTGATATAGAGCTTTTTAATGAGGAAGGCGATGTGAAGACGCTGGTAGAAGCAGCACACAAGCATAACGTGTATGTGATTATATCTAATCATGACTTTCATAAGACACCGTCGAAGGAGGAGATTGTTTCCCGGTTATGTAAGGCGCAGGAATTGGGAGGCGATCTGCCTAAGATAGCAGTGATGCCGACCAATACAGCCGATGTGCTCACTTTGCTGGATGCCACGCGTACTATGGCAGAAGAGCATGCAGATCGGCCGATTATTACGATGTCGATGGCGGGGAAAGGTGTCGTGAGCCGCCTGACCGGAGAACTGTTTGGTTCGGCTTTGACCTTTGGTGCCGCTAAGAAAGCTTCCGCACCGGGGCAGATTCCTGTCACTGAACTGAGAGAGATATTGACGGTGCTGCATAGCCATTCTTAAAAGATGGATGGCATACTCGCCAGTTAGTAATTAGTAATATATCCACAATGAATTAAAAAGGAGGGCCCCCATGCGATAAGCATGCTGGAGCCCTCCTTTTTGGTGTAACTCTTAATTCAATCCCCGAGTAGGTTCATATAACTCCCAACCTAGATTCAGCGTTTGAATAATATAGTCTGCGACTTCTTCCGCATCCAACTGATCTGTATCGATCTTGGAGTGATTCACCGCGTAGATGTCCTGTCTGGAACGGAATAAATCCTCAATTTCCCCTAAAGTCTTGTTTTGTAGATTAGGACGGGTGTCAATCAGCATCTTGAGCCGATCTTTCCAGGAATCCCAATTTAAATCCAAGAAGAAAACAATCGATGAAGCCAAACAAGCTTGCTTCACCTCTTCCTGTAAAAATGCACCACCGCCAACGGAAATGATTTTAAGGCGTGTGTTGCTGCACAGCTTCAAAATATGCTCTTTTTCAATCTCACGGAAACGCTTCTCTCCATAAGTCTTGAAAATCTCTGTTGTTGGCATGTTGTACTCTTGTTCAATCTCCTGGTCAATGTCCACGAAATCGCGATACAGCTTGCGCGCTAGATGGGAACCGATCGTTGTTTTACCTACACCCATAAAGCCGATGAGCACAATATTTTGTTCTTTTAATGGAATCTCACTATTGTTTTGCACGATAACCACTCTTTTCTCACCAGTAATGTTGAGATGTAACGCTTCAAAGCACTAAATACATTATACGTTCATCAAACGTGTCATTCAATAGTATAGATCACATCAGCAATGAGGTATACGATAAAAGGGACTCTGAATACCAATTAAGTGATAAACAGCAGGCAAACGAAACAAGGTATTCAAGTATTGTTTAATGTGTAAATTGAAGAAAAACAAACTTGTGAAAGTATAAAAGAGGCAATTTTATGTACTAAATTGAAAAAAAGGACATATTTTGCCGAGAAATATATTGAAATTACTGGAAGTGTGATTATAATAGAATTATACAAATTGTAAATGTAATCGCTCTATTTACAATTTGTGCTTTATATAATTTATGAGACAAAATTACTTTGAACCAAAAACCAAGTATACATATGCAAATAGTTGAATGATGCTTTATAGACGTGTATCGGTCATTGGGTTCATTGTGCGAAGGTGGTGATACGGTCTACACGTTCTAGTCAACGAAGAGTTGGAACAATGAAAAATATCTACGAGAGGGATGAATTGACATGAAAACAAACACAGCTAACGTATTGAAAAAGGGAATCAGTATCGCTTTATCAGGAATGTTGGTCGCCTTATTTGTCGGCAATTATTCTGCACATGCAGCTCCAGAAGTCGTTCATAAGACCATACTTGTTAAAGCTGGAGAAGTTTACGATGGTAAAGGCAAGACTGTAGTGGCTGATCCCGATACCTTGGGAGATGGAAGCCAGAAAGAGGCCCAAAAGCCTATTTTCAAGCTTGAAAATAATGCAACACTGAAAAATGTGATCATCGCTGCCCCTGCTGCGGATGGGGTGCATGTATATGGCAACGGCACAATCTCCAACGTAACGTGGGAGGATGTCGGTGAAGATGCCTTGACGCTTAAAGAACCAGGCACGGTAAACATTACGGGTGGTGGAGCGTTCCACGCATATGATAAAGTATTCCAAATTAATGCCGAAGGTACGATTAACATTAAAAACTTTAGAGCCGATGATATCGGTAAGCTGGTTCGCCAACTTGGGGGCTCTACATTCAGAGTGAATATGACTTTGGATAACTCGGATATTTCCAATGTAAAGGACTCGATCCTGAGATCGGACGGTCCTAACAGCAAAGCTAAAATTACGAATACTCGTTATCATAATGTAAAACAATTGTTCAAAGGTTTTAAATCCAGTAATACGAGTGAATCCGGCAATACTCAATATTAATTGGTATAGAAGAGAGTAAGGATAGGAGTACGGATGTGATAAGGGGCTGCCCAACAGGTCGTATGATCTGCTTGGGCAAGCCCCTTTTTGGGTGCAGCGAGTTACCCCAAAATGATCTGGGCTTCGTTCGGAACGAGGACTGTGATATGATCGTGCTATTACATTTTATACAAAAAAGTTGGGTGGCTATGAATCCTTTTCATAAATATGTGAATGTTGACGGTACCTTAAATGATACGCTGGTGCGGAATCGTGAGGTTTTATATACAGGTACGAATGGCCGGCATGTGGAACGTTTTTACGTGTCATCCTCTGAAAGTTATATATTTAAACCGCTAACCAACGATGATCAGAAGGGGCGGGAGAGATGGGTGTATGAGCATGTGCTTCCTGCGTTATCACCGATCTATCCCCGATTGCTAGCCTGGTCTGATGCAGGTGTGGATGGCGGAGAAGAATGGATGGTTTTTGAGGATCTTGGTCCGTTACATCATCTACACGCAGACGAAACTTTATTGCGAGCTGTTAGACTTGTTGCATGGTGGCATGCTTTGCCGACGGATCGTTTTGCTGGGATACCGCTGCGGGGACCAAAGCCACTCATTCAGGAGATGGTTTCCGAGCTATACACGCGCAAGCCGGATGTGTTACAGCTTTGCAGCTCACTAGGATTATCTAAGCAACAGATGCAGCGTATGTATGTACAGCTGGAGCATGTATCTTTTTCACAGCAGCTTGTACTGTCTCATGGTGATCTTCATCCGGGGAACTATGCGCTGAGCGGGGAACGGCTTATGGTGCTGGATTGGGAGCATACTCATCTGAACACACCGCTGTGGGATGTATATCACCTGATCGACATGTCCCATCCGTTGTTTCCCCGACGCATGACGTCCGAATTGCGTATTCGTATACTGGACACCTACGTGGAGCAGCTGGAGCTGTTGGGGATAAGAGTGGATCGAACGGCTTTTATGCTGGAATATGGCATGTTTGCTGTGGTATTTTCGCTCTGGATGCTGTTGTTAATCACAAGTGATTTGCAAAGGATTGGAACGCACCTGCATAGAAACGGCGACAAATGGTCAAAAGAGCAATTAGAGTCCCAGTTGGACGAAACGTTAGCCTGTTTGAACCAGTGTGCTGCGATGATGGATTGGGGACAAGCCCAGCGATGTAGATAGTAGCTTAAGACATAGACTGTATTTAGTTAGCCAAAGAAGGTAGGGAATATATCCATGAAAAAAGTTGGTTTGGTCATGAGAAAAATACAATTTGCTGAAGCACAGGGTCCGCGTATTTTCGCAGAACGTCTGAAGCAAATCGGGTTGGAATTGGGGGTGAACATCGTATTTGTATCACCGGAGCGCCATGTGAGCAGTCATGACTGGCTTCCGGGTTATGAACACGAAAAAGGCGACCTGGTCAATTATGACGTCGTACTGGACCAACTCCATGAGCAGCAGATTGAGCACGTTATTTATACGGTATCTGGCTTTACCTATTTGAACATGTTTTTTAAAAACAGCGTGCTTTTTCCGCATAGTTTTCCTGATCCGGCACTGACAGGCTATGAAATGATGAAGCCTTTTTATCAGATCGTGGACAAGGCTATCGTACAGACTGCCTTTCTCAAGCAGGAGATGGCTTCGAAGTTTGGCGTAACCGATGTGACAGTCATCCCGATCGGATTTAATGAGCGGCTGGTGGAAAAGCATTTTGATCCCTCGCAAGTGGTAGAGAACCGGGTGATGTGGATTGGTAGAGATGAGGAGAACCGACGTCCGGATTTGGTACTGGAGTATGCGAGGCATAATCCTGACAAGGATGTCTATATGGTATTTGGCGGTGAACGCTACAAGGAAAGTATGAAGAAATATGATATCCCGGACAATGTTAAACTTCAATTTGCGTTGACGCAAGATGAGGTGTTTGCGCTGATGAACACGGCGAAGGTGTACTGGAGCTGCTCCAAATTTGATACGTTCGCCATGCCGCTGACCGAAGCGCTCGCTATGGGTAAAATCGTGGTTAAGCCAGAGCATCCTTGCTATGGACATATCAGCTCTACGCATTCTTTTTCAGGGAATGAGAAAAACTGGTTTGAGCTGGTCAATATGGCTGCCGCCTCACCCCGTCGGGTTTCTACAGAAAATCAGGCATACGCCATGGAACAGTTTTCAAGTCAGGTGATGAAGCGGGGATACCGAGACTTTTTTGATCATTGGTTAAGCTGAGCAGCGAGGCAAAATACTGTGGTTGTAACACGCATCTGCGCGTCCATATGAAAACAAAAATAACCCGCAAGGGGGTCACTTTTTTCAAAATGTCCATCTTGTGGGTTACGGTTCATCATTGACTTATCGTTTGGACTTTACTGGAACCGGGGTTCCTTTTTTAAAGCGAACCGGTCTTCTCGGAATTCTGTTAATGCCGGAGTCCTCCGATTTGGAAGGTAATGCTCTACGAGTTTTCTTTGTTGACAGTAAGCTTTGATTGGTTCTGCTGAACTCAACAGTGTAATTGTCTACAGATGAATCAATGGCAAGTCGGCGCATCCCCACTCGTCTGGATGATCCACTGCTATCGTTCCAACACCAATGAAAATCATGGTCAGTACTTCTCGGAAGCCGTGTGCGGTACGTACCACGCCACGAATTAGAGTGATCTTCAGCATAATAGTAGAATGTGGTTCCCCCTACAGAACCGCTCCATACTTCCCTCGTACTACCTGGCTCTATCCGATACCAGCCCATTTTAGAATAATTGGTGGGGTGACAGTCGGAATCAGGATAAGCATAGGCAGCATAGATCGTGTTACTCGTGTTGTTTGTAAAAAAAAGGCTCATCATACACACTTCTTTCCTCATAAATTGGTATTACAATGTTATACTATGAGGAATTTGGAGGAAGAGAGTGGACAATATCTCTCAATCTATGAAAAATGAACCATTCGTTTACGTCCAACTTGCTAAACGATTCTATGATTGTATCTCCGCTATCGCTTCAGTATGAGCTGTCTTGCGATCCACAATGTAGCTAACTACCATGAGTAGCAGACCGCCGACAGTAATTAGCGATGCAACCCATGGAATAGCGGCTAGCCCCATTTGATTAATAACAACTCCCCCGATAAAAGCGCCGCCTGCGTTGCCCAGATTCAATGCGGAATGGCTGGAGGTAGAGGCAAGCAAAGGAGCCTCATAGGCCAGATTCATGATGCGAACCTGAATACCCGGCATGATGCCGAACGCAGCAATGCCCCAGATAAAGACAGTAATAACCGCCAGTACCTTGTTTTGAAGCGTAAACGTCAGAATGGCCAAAATAATAGCCAGTACAGCATAGTTTGCGATCAGGGATGGCAGCAGTTTCCAATCCGCAAGCTTGCCGCCAACGATGTTGCCGATCGTTACCCCTAGGCCAAACAGGACGAGAATCCAGGTAATGCTATGCTCGGCAAAGCCACTAATATCCGTAAGCAAAGGCGTAATGTACGTAAAGACAGTGAACAGACTGCCACAACCGACTGCACCTGTGAGCAACATCAGCAGCACTTTTGGATTAAACAGGCTTCGGACTTCTTGTTTGAGACTGGAAGGCTTGTCCTGATGAATCACCGGAATATAACGAATGATACCAAACAGAGAAATCAAGCCGATGACCACAATGGCTCCAAAGGAAGCACGCCAGCCGAGTTGTTGTCCGATAAAGGTACCAAAGGGTACGCCTATAATGTTCGCCACGGTCAAACCGGTCAGCACCATAGAAATAGCACCCGCACGCTTGTCAGGACGAACCAGTCGGGCAGCGATCAGGGAACCAGCTCCCAAAAAGGTTCCGTGCGATAGTGCAGTAGCCATACGGGCCGCAATCAGAAACTCGTAATTGGGAGCAATGACGGAAAAAAGATTGCCTAAAATGAATATGATCATTAGCAGACATAGCAGCTTTTTCTGTGGTACCTTATGGGTTAATACGGTAAGCACAGGTGCACCAATAGCCACACCAAGTGCGTAACTGGTAATTAACTGCCCGGCTTGCGGAATTGTAACATGAAGATCATGGGCTACATTGGGCAGTAGTCCCATAATGACGAATTCGGTCATGCCAATGGCGAAGGCACCAAGGGTCAACCATAGCAAGGAGGGAGGGAAGCGGTTTGCTGTCATATTTTCTTGAGTACTCATAAGTGTCTTGTATCCTCCTGAAAAAATAGTAATGCGAGTATATCACTACAGGCGATATCTGGCGACCCATTTTGCAAGAATTTTACATACTAAGTTGATAAGTTTTATGTAATTTACAAAAGCGACAGGTAGGAAGGAGCCAAGTGTGTTATTTTGGTAGTATGATATGAAGATCGTAAATAACGTTGTAAGGAACGATCCAAGGAGGATACAACGATGGCACCTAAAGTGGTATATAGTATTACAGATTTAATAGGAGATACACCTTGTGTAAGGCTCCAACGGCTCACAGGGCCGCAGGATGCGGAAGTGTATGTGAAGCTGGAGTATTTTAATCCAAGCGGCAGTGTTAAAGACCGGGCGGCGGGCAACCTGATTGCCGAAGCGGAAAAGGCAGGACATCTAAAGCCGGGAGGCACCATTATTGAACCGACGAGTGGCAACACGGGAATTGGCCTTGCGATGAATGCGGCAGCCCGAGGTTACCGTGCGATTTTGGTGATGCCCTCGAATATGACGAAGGAACGGGTCAACATTTTAAAAGCCTACGGGGCTGAGGTCGTACTGACACCAGCAGAAGAACGGATGCCAGGAGCAATTCGCAAGGCACTTGAACTGGGGGCTGAAATTGAAGGGAGCTTTATCCCGCATCAATTTGAAAATGAGGCAAACCCCGATATCCACCGTACGACCACAGCACTTGAAATTTTGGAACAGACGGAAGGGAAACTGGATGTGTTCGTCGCTTCTTCGGGAACGGGCGGTACCATTACGGGAACGGGTGAAGTGCTGCGTCAGCATTTGCCAGATCTGCGGATTGTTGTAGTTGAGCCGAAGGGCTCGCCAGTACTATCTGGGGGAAAACCCGGTCCACATAAGCTGGTTGGCACCAGTCCAGGCTTTGTTCCCACCGTGCTGAATACGGAAGTGTATGACGAAATCGTGCAGGTTTCGGATGAGGATGCGATTGCTACGACACGGGCGATTGCTGCCCAGGAAGGGATTCTGGTGGGCCCCTCTAGCGGAGCTACGATATGGACGGCGATTCAGGAAGCTCGGCGTTTGGGAGCAGGCAAACGGGTACTTTGCATTGCCCCGGATACCGGAGAGCGATATCTGAGCATGGGGATATTCGGATAAAAAGATGTGGATTGGGACCAAAGTGATTCGACTCATTTATATGTAGTATGATCCAGCCTCATTAAGTGAAGTAACAAAAGTGAATTGGCGATATGGCAATCAAGAATACACAAGTATAACAAGATGACTCCTGGAGCGCCTACTTCTTCACTAGCCTATTATAGCTCGACCTTGAAATATTATCTTTGAAAGAATAAAGGATGATGGGAGCGATATAGTAGATTCTTTTTCAATGGAGGAACATAGACATTGAATACATCCTTTTCATAATTCATAGGTTAATTTCACTCCTGACAATTAATAAGCCACAATCCATAAGGTTGTGGCTTATTAATTGTCGATTATAGCTTATATTCGTGAGAATTTTAAAAGTCTCACGGTTCATGCTCCGTTCTTCGATCTTATTTGTCTCTTCAGGATCCTCTTGAAAAACCCAAATAATCAGAGAAGGAAACACCGAGCCTATTATCCATTTCAGCAAGAGCTGCCTCAAACGGGTCAACTTATTAGTTGACTGCTTAAATGGTTGTGGAAAATAGTATAATGTACGCTGACATTTTTTGGCTTCTCTAATATTCGTGCAGCGATTATACCCAATTCAAGCTATTTATCAAAAATATGCAGCGGCTACGCAAGTGGGTTGATCGGTTGTCCACGTATCGATTGTGACCACTCGCACACCATCAGGCCACAACTCTTCCGAACGCACCTATAGAGGTTAAATGGACTGAACAGCAAACGATCGCTCGCTGCCTCACTTTTCATATTTTTGGCGGCTAGTACGTTTCCACTAAAGACTTCGCGCAAGACGTACAATTTTTCATTGCCTTTTTCCGGCTGGACTCCACCCATAGACAAGAGAACGTCACCGTTTTGTTCCGTCGTTTCGGCCAGTATCGTACGAATATGGTCATCGAGATGCAGCAAAAAGAGCTTGATATCGCTCAACAGATTTTGGGTACTTGTTGGGATGCCTGTAGTGCGTCAGTCAGTTCCTTTACAGTCATGTCCTGTTTGAATCGCAGTTCGTCCACAAGAGCCAGCACATCGTAGCCATAGGACGAGCGCTTCATGCTAAGCATCTCTTCTTCAGCCGATTTATACGAGACACCTGTATAAGAACATATCGGATTCTTGCAAGCATACGCCATGCTCTAAGCGTCAATCGTTTCGCTCTGTGTCGGTATTTTTTTATGCCATGCCGCATGGGCAGCAAAATGACTGCAATTTAGGAGGTTTGGAATACCTTTCAGGAATAAAGTATAAAAAACGGGAGAATTAGATATATTCTTTATTCATCGACAGCAAGATATGACATACGGTCACTCACAATAAACGTGATTTAGGGGTACCACTGAAATCATGTTTATTATAATCTAATTCAGAGAGGAAGAGGAAAATGAAAGTAGATCAAATGTTTGACCTTGATTTAAGAAAGAGCTATGAGGCCAGTGAGCTTAGCCCACAAGCTTCAATCATCAAAACAACCATTAAGGTATCCAAAGCAGTATGTAAAACTCTTACCTGTATCTGTACCGGTTCTTGTTCCAATTGTAAATAATTCATAAGCGATTCGTAAGTCAGGGGTAGTGAAATAGGCTACCCCTACTTACATTATGGAGATTGCATGATAAAACCTAATATATACAATTGGCATGTAGCCCGGCTGACCGATCATTTTAGTTGTGGTGCAACTGTTGGTCAGCCGCTTACTATCCTGTTTATTGATACAGGCGTCGATAAATCCCACTCAGAGATCCAAGGTAATCTAGTTGAGGCAGAATGCAAGTCATTTGTACCTTATGAGCCTTGTCTAAGCGATTACGTCGGGCATGGTACACAAATGGTTAGCTCTGTTACCGGCAAATATATATTGAAGGGGATATGCCCTTTCGCTCGGGTTGTTGTCTACAAAATTACGGACAAAAAAGGAATAAGCAAGCTTGAATGGTTGTATAGAGCGCTGGAAGAGGGTATTGCTAAAGGATATCCAATTATCAACGTCAGCTATCGTACAGAATATGAGGTCGACTTATTCGAGTTCAATAGGTTTCAGGCTTTGGTTGACTGCGCCAATGCGCAAGGCATATGGGTAGTCTGTTCCGCAGGAAACGATGGACGCGATATTACGCAGGAGTACAGAGTACCTGCGAATTTAAAGGGAGTATACCCAATTGGATCAACTAATAAGAACGGGGATATCTCCGGGTTCAGCAATACGCTCAACGATCAATTTTTTGCGCCGAGTGGTGATGAGTATGAAATCAATTACAACAATGATTGGGTAATGGTTGCCAAATCGAGCTTCGACACAGAGGATTACTTATATGAAGTGCTGGGATTTGACAAAGCATACACAGTGGGTATCGGTACGAGTATTGCCAGCGCCTTATTCAGCGGAGTTGTTGCCTCTCTTAGCGGAGAGCTTATCGCGCAGGGGATGAATGCCGGACGCACAGAAATGGAGTGTCTGCTCCGTCAAGGCGCGAGACTGATTGATGTTCAGCGGAATTATTATGAAGTAAGCCTTGCCGGTTCAATTCGTGCTTTAAGACAGATGAGAGGTTGATTGCATGTTGGAGAACTTTGAAATCTCGGAAAATTACATGTACCGGAAAACGTTGCTTGGCATGGAGTATTATACGCAGATATTTGATCATGAACAACTAGATGATGATGAATACCTTGACAGACTTGTACGGTTCGTTCAGCAGCAGGGGTTGATAGATTCCATTTATGTCTCCAGCCCCTCGACCTACGCTGCACTGCAAAGCCTGGAACAAGGCAGAACATTGAAGTCCAAAAAAAAGCGGAATCTTATCCTAAGTCTAAGCAAGTTCATTTCGCGGGCAATTTGTAGACCAACACCGTTTGGACTGTTCGCGGGAGTAGGCATTTCCCGATTTGGAAAAACGGGAGGCGCCGGGGAACATGTCGTCTGGGCAACTCCGGATTATAGCCTAATTTACCGCTTAATAGGGCTTTTCCATGGGGATACGGATGTCCGCAATGAATTGAGACTGAGTGTAAATAACACCTCTTACATTGACCATCACAGGCTCGTCATCTCTTATCAGACTCTGTTTGCAGCAGATCAGGAGGAACGAAGCACTGAAAATATATCTATTCTCAAAACCCCGGTCATAGATTTCATCATGAAGATCCTTGATAAAGAGCAGCAGACTTTTCTGCAGCTTATGCAAGCTATAAAAGACGCCTTCGGCGTGGATGACACGATCAGCACAGATTTTTTGCAGCAATTGATAGAACAAGGCTTTTTGGTAAGTGAGATGATTCCCAATCCTCGGGATAGCGCTCCTCTGGCGCATCTGATACGTACACTAAAGCTGCTTGCTACTCCCAAGGCAGCATATTACTCAGATATTTTGGAGAGAGTTGGACAAGCCATTCAGGACATTACAGTTGCTGCGGTCAAACGCGAAGGCATTGAGGCTGTCCGAAAACTAGTCCAGCTTATCCTTCCCGATTATCAGGGCGACTTGGTCAAAATAGACGTAAGACTGAATCAGGTAAATGAAATTCTATTGTCGGACAGCGATAGGCAATCGTTGGCCCAAATAGCTTCAATATTGAGCATGCTTTCTACGTACAGGAAAGAGGATACACTTTCCGACTATCGTCAGCAATTTACTGAGAAGTACGGAGTATATGAAGAAGTGCCCTTATTGCAGTTGTTCAGTAAAACCTTGGGGCTCGGCAAACCTGAAGAGTACAAGAGCCACTACCAGAACGGAGATAAGTACAGGCACAAGGATGAAGGCAGGTTCCGACAGCTTAAGGCGCTAATTGCGGAGTGGCAGACCGAAGCGCTTGTCAATCATTCGGATATCGTGCTTGACGAGGTCAAAATCCAACAGCTGTCTGAATTGAGTCTGGAGAATGTCCATGTCTCGTTCGATTTGTATTATTCCTGCATGGAGAATGAGCAAGGTGAAGTTACGTTTTATTTAAACAACAGAGCCGGATCATTGGAAGCGTGTCAGAGCTTCGGAAGATTTGCCTACATGTTTGACAAGGATAGCCGTGATGAAATCTTCAATTTTGTCAGGAACCCGAAGGATCAGAAAGCAGGGGAGAGCGCCGCTGAAATCTCATTTTACCCATTCAGTCCCAAAATAACTAATATTATGACGGCAGGCCCGACACCAGACCAATCTATGGATATGGCCACGTTTCCCGAGAATCGGAAATTAGATGTTTCCCAGCTGCTGGTAGGGGTGGAGGATTCGGGATACTTTTATCTGAAGCACAGGGAAACAGGCGAACTGGTATTTCCCAAACTCAGCAGCATGTACAATACAGAGCTGGCGCCTTATCTGATCCGGTTTCTGAATGATATTAATCTGCAGTATCAGACCGGATGGTCCCATCTGGAGGAGTATCTCTATGATTCTTCTTTTACACCGAGAGTAACCTATAAAAATATCATCATCTGCCCCAAAAAATGGACATTATATGCGGATAAACAGCTCCAGAGCGAAGAACAGTTTCTGTCCTTTCTGGAGGATTGGATCATAAAGTATAACATTCCGCGATATGTATATTTGGTGGAGCTGGACAATAAGCTGTTGCTGGATTTGGATCGCCATCATCATCGAAAGCTTTTGCACAAAGAATATACCCGGAATCCGGAAGGCAAGGCGGCCGTTATTATGGAAACGGAGAAAGAATTGTTCGCTTCCGCTAACCGATATATGGAGGAGTGCGTATTTTTTTGCAAAAGCCCGATGTTTCAGTACTTGCCGATAGACAGATTGTCTGCACAGGCTACCGATAAAAGCTTAAATAAAGTGCTGAGTTCTTCGGTGAATGCCGTTTATTATCCAGGTTCGGATTGGATATCCCTGCAGGTATATTACAATCAGGAAATGCTAACCGATTTGCTGGGCAGTGCGTTTAAGACATTCATGGACAATAGCGCCGAGTACTTCATTGACCAGGTTTTTTTTGTCCAGTATGCAGATAAGGAGCCGCATATCAGGCTAAGGTGCAAAATGTCGGGAAGCGTAGAGCATCAGCGTTTCACGGCCTTGAACTATGTTTTTGATTTCCTGAATACTGTAACCTCGTCCGGATTGGTTAGTTCCTATTCGGTTGTTCCTTACCGGCCTGAAATTTTGCGGTATGGCGGCGCAGCCTTCATTGAACAAGCGGAGAGGTTATTTGCTATCGATTCTTATCTAGTTTCAGGCTATTATGCAGGCAAGAGGTCAATTAATGCAACCGATCAGATGTTATTTTGCTGTACCGGACTTTTTGAGGTTGTGAACTGCGCGTATCCGCTGGCAGAAGATCAATTGAAGGCTATGGCTGCGATTATTGATCCAAAGAAATTCAGACAGGAGTATCGGGAACACAAAGAAGCGCTATTCCAAAGAATTCAACAGACCCGTTCCATATCCTTGCCAGCAAGCGATACAGGCGACAGGTTGCGGCAATACGCTGCATATTTCACGGCTATCCGGGAAGCTGACGACAGAACCAATTATTACGATGATATTATGTTCAGCATCATGCACATGTTCTGCAACAGAGTGTTCGGCCTGGACCGGGAAAAGGAAGAGCTTGCCCTACACCTGTGCTACTACAGTTTGGAAGATTATTTACAGGTAAGCAAATACCATGTTGCTTATTGAGGAGGAGCTTATGGCGGTCAAACAAGTCCCGGGAAATTTATCTGAAATAGTCAGGCAAAGCGCAGAAATTTACAAAGATATAGATACTGTAACCCTGCTAATCAAGAAGCACGCCATGCATGATTACCCTGAAATGGAGCTGATATCATTGGCTTCAGGATATCCCGGGATCAGCCTTCTTCTGGATAAACTAGATGAAGTCTACCCGGGGGAAGGGTGGGATGCGCTTGCTTTCAAGTACAATCAGGAGATTGTGCGCTTAATCGGCAATATACCGTTCCATTCATTGTCACTGTATACCGGATTGGCAGGTGTTATTTATCTGTTCAACGAGTGTTCAAGAGGTTCAACAAGATATACGAATGTGCTCTCACAGACGCTGGATATGTTTCTTAGCAGCTATGGGGAATTCTATGAGGAGACAAGGGGGAAATTGGAAGACTCCTTGATTGAGGATAGCGACTTGGATTTGATTTCAGGATGGACGGGGATTGCAGCTGCATTAATGGAGGTTAAGGAACGCCAAGACAGATACGCTGGGAAGCTGGATGCGGTGCTCCTTAAGATCCTTCAACTGATTACGGATGCTGTAGGCAAGCTGAGACATTTCGGGGAACTTCCCGAACAGACCATTTACTATAATCTTGGCATGGCGCACGGAATTACAGGAGCCATTAATTTGCTGGCTGTTGCACATCTCCGCCGCTACCCGTTAACAGGATTGAGAGAAGTACTGGAAGTTGCCAAGACTTTTCTACTCGGAAATATCAGAGAGTGGAACGGCACCCTTGTCATACCTAATATGTTCACACCGGATGAATCCGCAGAGACTAGTCGGAATCCAGGTTATCACAGAGATGCATGGTGTTACGGCACACCGGGAGCTTCTGTGGCTATGTTCCGGCTGGGATTGGCCCTGGAGGACAAAGCGCTGCAGCAGCAGGCTCTGCAATTGTTCAATACCGTCTACTCCAGACCAGATTCGCTAAGAAAGGTAATTTCACCGACGATCTGTCACGGCTATGCAGGCTTGCTCCTGATTCAGCACCATTTCAGCCGTACGGCAGCCATACCGTTCAAGAATGATTTTTTGCATCGTATGTTATCATACCGGAATACTCAAGAGGCAGTACCCTTTACAGACCTTGAGGGAAGAGTTGATGATCCGTTATCTCTCGATAAAGTAGGGCTGCTCGATGGATGTGCAGGTGTATTGCTGACACTGCTGACCTGTGATAATGAGAACTTGAGTACATGGAAGCAGATGCTGGTATTTAGCTAAAAGGAGGAGACGGTAATGTTCATTTTATTAAAAGAAATTATTACAGTCATGGTGGGACTGATTACCGATTTTCTCTCTTTTCAACTGGATGCATATTTTTATATTTGGTTTCTGGTCCTGTTTATTTCAAGCTTGGCAGCGACCCTGGTTCAACGAAGCGAAGGGACTATTACCTACAGCACAGCCGAATGTGTCGGAATAAATGTGCTAGTTGTCGTATTATACCTAGTAATCGGTACAATTTTGGCCAGATACTTTGCAAGTTTTGAGGATCAGCAGATTGTTGCTGGAGATAAGATTATGCTGTATAAAATTTCTTTTATGCTTACATCCGCTGTAATTATAGTGGATATTATACTAGATAGGTTGAAGAGAGGGCGGAAATTCTCCTACTCTTTGGAGTTTCTTGCCGGAAGCGCCGTGTGCTTCTTACTGTTCCAATTAAGCAACCAAACGGACTGGATAGGAACCAAGCTGTCGCTCTCCTATATTGTCATGGTAGCGATAGCCGCAGGTGTCTATACAATGGCAATGAAGTTTTTGCTAGAATACGAAAATCACAAAGAGAAATAGGTGATTAAGCCATAATGGAATTGAATATGGAGAGCACGGCATATAAAAAGATTGGTGAAGAAAAACAAACGGCCCATTCCTTGCTGGAGTTAATCAAAATTGCGAGATGGCCCAAGCTTGCGCTTGCTTGGAGCATCGTATTTACACTGATTTCCGCCGCTTTTTCATTAGTATTGCCGATCATTACAGGCAAGCTTGTCGATAAGATCTCAGCTATGGAGCTGACGATCCAGACCGCAGCTGTGCTTATTTCGCTGTTTCTGGCCGGAGGGATTTTAAACGCCGTGTCTTCTCTGCTCCTCAGATATGTGGGGAGCAAGTTTTTTCAGGAACTGCGACTGAAAATTTGGGAAAAAATTATCCATTTGCCGGTTAATTATTTTGATAACAACGAGAACGGCAAAATCATCAGCAGAATGACGAACGACCTTGCTATTGTAAGTAATTTTCTGGCTATCACTCTGCCTTCTATTCTGGCTGATGTCCTGATGGTCACTGGTTGCATCATCATGTTATTTGTGTTGGATTGGAGATTAATGAGTGTACTCGTTGCTCTGATTCCTATAACGGCGCTACTAATCTATCCCATTGGAAGAAGGATGAATAGAGTAGCGATTGAGGCACAGGATGCAGCCGCAGATTTTTCCGGTGAGTTATCCAAAATTCTCTATAACATCAGATTCATTAAAGCGACGACGTCGGAAAAGCTTGAAATGAAATATACTCGGGAGATACTTGGACGTATCTTTCGCTTGAACATCAAAGAGGGAATATTGTCAGCTGTCATTGAGCCGATTGTAACAATTATCATCATGCTAGCTTTGGTAGGAATGTTTTGGTATGGAAGCGCCGGCATTGCCGCTGGACATATCACTACAGGTACTTTGGTATCCATGATCTTTTATTTGTTTACAATGGTTTCGCCTCTGACCCAGCTCAGCAGTTTTTTCTCGCAGTATCAGAAGGCCAAGGGAGCAAGTAAGGAAATTTATACTATATATAACCAGCAGGATGAGAAGCAAGAAAAGTTAGGCAGTGTGCCGGACATGAAAAGTCATGATCAGAATTCGGATATCCTGCATTTTGCCAATGTTTCTTTCTCGTACAACCAGGGCCAACCGGTATTATCCAACGTGGAGTTAACCTTCAGAGGCGGTACCACTACAGCGATCGTAGGGCCTTCCGGCTCGGGAAAAACAACAATATTTTCTTTAATAGAGAAATTTTACTCAGAATATAATGGAGAAATCTATTACAATAATGTATATTTGGATAAGATTAGGACGGAAGAATGGCGTCGCAAAATATCCTATGTTATGCAGGATAGTGACTTACTGGTAGGATCAGTGAGAGACAATCTGGTATATGGCCTAAACAGAGACGCGGATGACCATGAGATTTATGCGGCTCTTGATACAGTAGGCTTGAAGGAGGTAATTTATCAATTACCGGATGGTTTGGATACCTTTGTTGGAGAAAGGGGAGTCAAATTATCGGGGGGACAGAAGCAGCGAATCCAGATTGCCAGATGCTTGCTTTCAGACCATGAGATTCTGCTGTTTGATGAAGCTACCGCCAATCTGGATAGCGAGTCAGAGCAGCTTGTACATGATGTAATCAAGCTTCTCTCCAAGAATAAAATGACCATTGTTATCGCTCATCGTTTGTCAACCATCTACAAAGCGGACCAGATAATCTTTTTGGATAAAGGAGAAGTAACGGGGGTAGGCACGCATCACGAATTAATGAGTTGGCATGATAAATATCGTGATTATGTTCAATTCCAGCTTCCTACACAATTAAGTTAGGGAGGGGCGGTGGCGTTGTATCATCAATTGTCAACGTGGATCATTGATAAATACTTTCAAGACGAAGAATTGGAAGCGGAGAAGCGTGCTTATGTGCTTTATTATCTAGAGAACATACTGGCTGGCACAGAAAAAATACTTCTTGTATTGGTCAGTGCCTGTTTGCTCGGTGTATTAGCCGAAACGGCTGCGATGCTGCTTTCCTATACAGTGGTCCGGCGAAAGTCCTTTGGCTGGCATGCTCGCAAGTCGCATCATTGCACCTGGGTCAGTCTACTGACCTTTGTGTTTCTTCCCTGGCTCTTAAAGGAAGTAGAATGGAACCGCTTTTTTTTGGCGACGCTCTGTCTGCTTTCTATCATTCTGATTGCCAGATACGCTCCGGCCGATACGGAGTGCAATCCATTGGTAGATCCGAAGTTAAGAAGAGCATGCAGATTACAAGCTATCTTTTTAAGTATAGTGTTTGTTTTCGTGGCCATCGCACTAGATTTTTATCCTTGGTTAATATTCGGGCTGTTTCTTGAAGCAGTCGTCATCACACCAGTATTCTATTCCATAATGAGAAGGAGTTATGCTAATTATGAACAATATCAAGAATATTAAAGAACACAGAAACAACCATACCCAGAGACTCAAGGCTAAGCTACTGGAGCATATGAGTAAAAGAGGTGAAGGAGGAGGGATTTGTTTCGGGTTGTTCTATGAACCAGTCAACCCAAAAGTTTGGAAATTGAACAAAAAATGATTACATCCGGCATTTATTTTTTGCAATACACCAGCTATCTTGTAATATATCATATGGTCAGCGGCAATGGTCTAAGCGTTTTCCGTATGAATTATAAGCTGCTGCTGTTTTTAGTCATGTATTATTTTATCGGAATAACAGCTCTGAATAACTTCGGACTGATTGTTTACCTATTTCTATTTGTGCTACTGGCATTATACGGGTGGTTGACCGACAAATATGAATCCTTGTGGGTCATAGGCTTCTACGCCATCCTTACCATCTTTATTACGACACTGCTGGGTTATTTCATAACGGTAATCAGCTATGCGGTTCCTTATGAATATAAAAACAAATGGACGGCGCCCTTCCTAACCGCTTGTTCACCTCCGCTGATCTACTTGGCGCTCCGAAAGCTTGTGTCTTATTTGTTTCCTACTCCGGCGGTCAGGCTTTTGAAGCTATATCGGATTAAGCTTATCGTCGGAGCTTCTTTAATCTTAGTCTTGGGGATCATCGGACTCGGACTCATTATCTATTCGGAGTGTGAAAGCAACAATCCGTATCCAAGCAGATTAAAGATTGTGTTGATGCTGATCGGCTTGACCTCCATCTTCCTGATGACGATCAATTGGCTGTATCGCTTCCTGCGTGAACGTGAGCTAGAGAAGAACAAGACGGAACAATACCTGCAGCTGGAGGCTTATATTATGGAGATTGAAAAAATGTACGAAGACATCCGCGGCTTCAGACATGACTATACCAATATCCTGTTAATGCTGGACGAGGGGATCAGAACTGGGGATTTGTCGATGATCAAGCGGATATATGAGAGTTCTATCCAACCTACTGCTTCACAGTTGAACGGATATTCCTATAGTCTGGATAACCTGATTAATCTGGACGTGAGTGAGCTCAAGAGTATTATTACATCCAAGGTGCTGGTGGCAAAGAAGCGTGGAGTTGACGTAAAACTGGAAATTGATAGCGGTATCAGTGAAATGTATATGGATATTATAGACCTTTGCAGAGTAATCTCTTGTTTCCTGGACAATGCAATCGATGCGGCATTAGAGACCTGCAATCCGTCCATAAATATTGTACTGATCCATGAAGACGATATTCAGACGGTGACGATACGAAACTCTTATAATCATTCTGCACTTGACGGGATTAAGGTGAATGATCTCTACAAACGGAACTTTTCAACGAAAGCGGACAATCGGGGTCTTGGCTTGTACAATATAGCAAAGGTGCTGCGCAGCAACAAGTATGTAACTTTGGATACCAAAAAGGAACCGGATTTTTTCACGCAAACATTAATTATAAAGAGAGCGACATCATGAATATTTTTATCCTGGAAGATCAGTTTATCCAGCAGCGCATAATGGAAAAGATGGTCCGTAAAAGCTGCGAGGAACTTGGCATCTGCTGCAGCAATCTCATTGTCACCAGTAAGCCGGATCTCCTGCTTTTTGAATCTAAAGCTTGTGCGAATAACTTGTATTTCCTTGATATTGAAATCTCGGGTTGCCAGATGAAGGGACTGGAAGTTGCCCAAGAAATCAGAAAATATGATATGTATGGGCATATTGTCTTTGTAACTACCCACGGTCATCTGTCTCCGCTTACCTTCCAATACAAGGTAGCAGCTCTTGATTTCATTATCAAGGATGCTACTCAGGATGAAATGGAAAAAAAGGTAAGAGACGTTCTTGCTGTTGCCCATCAAAGAAAGCCTGTGTTGGATGTCGATGATTGGTTTATACTCGACAATAAATTTACGAAATTTCAAATTTCCTTCTCCAGCATTTATTACTTTGAAACAACCGGTGTTCCCCACAAAATCCGTCTGGTTTCCGAAAACAGAACTCTTGAGTTTTACGGCGATCTGAAAGATATTGAGGCTAAGGACCCCAGGTTGTTCCGGTGTCATCGGGCATTTATCGTAAACCTGATGAAGGTGGAATCTATAGATAAGAGCAAGAAGGAGATCATTTTTCAAACCAATCAGAATTCCGGAGAAGCAAGGCGCATTATTCCCGTTTCCCGCCAATTGTTGAAGCACCTCTTAGATAAGATGGGAGACCGGAGCCTCCTGAACAGACCTGTTTACGAATAGAATAGATATGGAGGGCATAGTCCTTCGGGAAGAAAAGGGGAGGAATATGGAACAAAGATTATCCGTTCAAGCAGAGGTGAAGGGCATTGATGCCACCAGTTTAAAATTAATTGCAGTATTAGCAATGCTAATTGATCATATTGGAGGGCTATTTTTTGCCGATTTTTTGGGCTTTCAGGTGGTAGGCAGAATTACATTGCCTATCATGGCTTTTTTTGTAGCCGAAGGATATATCCATACCAGAAGCTTCAAAAAATATACAATACGCCTTGCTCTAACCGGGCTAGCCAGTGTGGTGCCTTACGGATTGGTATTTAAAGATTGGTATACTTCGGGAAACATCATGCTAACGTTGTTGATGGGCCTACTGGCAATATGGTTCTATGACAACACGACCAATCCTGTACTTAAATACTTGGCGATTTCGGCTCTTTGCGTAGTCTCTTTTTTGGGAGACTGGAGTGTAATTGGAGTGTTACTGGTTCTAGCTTTCTATGTCGCTCGCAAACAACAGAAGATTTACAACGGATGGATTATTGCAATAATTGCGCTTATGTTCATTTTCGGAGTCATCATTATATGGGCTGTTCCCGATTCGCTCAGCATCATGGGCATCAACGCCAGCACAATGAACGAATATCTTTATCCGTTTGCGATCGGCGGGGCCTGTATTTTTGCACTCCCTCTGCTATCCCGATATAATGGAGAGAGGGGAAAAGGCCCACGAACCTTTTTCTATTTGTTTTATCCGCTGCATTTGCTCGCGCTTTATCTGCTGAAGTTGGCTATTGATTATTACATATAAGAAGGGCTGTCTAATAAGTAACTAAAATAAAAAAATTGGACGGGAAACGACATGTTTTCCGTCTATTTTTTTATATAGTGCGATCGGTATGAATGATAACTTGGCGGTGAAAGTCCGCCAATATACGCAAAAATACCTTGCTTGGCCTCGTCCCGGATTTCATAACGATTAAGGTGAATCAGTTCTTTCTTCAGTATGCTGTGGAAGGACTGAACTCAATACAAGCATTGTCGAACACGACCGTAAGTAAGTGGTAAAATAGGTGTGTGATAGCGGTCCCACGGACTCTTCATATGTGGATGAAGCAGGGAATATTTTGAAGGTTGAAGGAGGAGCAGCATGAAGATTATGCCTTTACAGAAACGTGGAATCTCCGATAGTCGGCTGGCGCTTGGTTGTATGCCTTTTGGTGGAGAATGGAGCCATGCACCGTTTACGCAGGAGCATGTCGTTGAAGCGGAGAGAGCTGTAGAAGCTGCACGATCCATTGGGATTACGATGTTCGATCATGCGGATATTTATCGTATGGGGAAAGCGGAAGAGATTTTCGGTCAGATTTTAAAGGGACAGCCGGGCTTGCGTGAGCAAATCGTAATTCAGTCCAAATGTGGTATTTTTCTGCCAGATGGTACGCTCCCGGGCCGTTTTGATTTCTCATATGCTCATATTATGGAGTCCGTGGATGGGATCCTGAAGCGTCTGGGTACGGAATATTTGGACATCTTGCTGCTGCATCGCCCCGATCCGCTGGTAGAGCCGGAAGAAGTAGCGAAAGCGTTCAGTGAGCTCAAGGCATCCGGCAAAGTAAGGCATTTTGGCGTCTCTAATATGAATGTAAGCCAAATTCGTTTTCTGGAGCGGAGCCTGACGGAGCCGCTGATCGCTAATCAACTGGAGATGAGCCTGGCACATCTGCATTTTGTAGATCAGACCGTACATGTGAACCAGCAGGCGGGGACGAATGTACATTTTGGTGAAGGGTTGCTAGAATATTGCCAAACCGAGGATATTCAGCTCCAAGCCTGGGGACCGCTGGCGCAGGGACGTTTTAGCGGAGGTTCTTTGGAAGGGGCGCCTGAGCATGTCGTTAAGACGGCAGAGCTGGTGCAGAAGCTGGCTTCTGAAAAGGAAACGACACGTGAAGCGATCGTCCTTGGCTGGCTTATGAAGCATCCAGCACGGATTCAGCCTGTCATTGGCAGCGCCAATCCTGAACGAATCAAAGCATGTCAGGATGCGGAACGCCAGAGCGAGCTGATGACCCGTGAGGAATGGTATGAATTGTACGTCAGTGCGCGCGGACAAGCCTTGCCATAACTCGTTTAAAAGCCCTTTCCCTCGTCTCATTAACAGACGGAGGGAGGGGCTATTTACATGGATGTATCTCATATTTGCCTCAGTAGCTATTCCTCTTCGTAGCGTGCAAGGGCCTTGGCTGTTGTCTCCTTCATTCGTGAGATCAGCCGGGAGCCTTGGACGACCTTGACACGTTTGCCCAGGAAACGGATTTTGGATAACACATATTCACATTCGTCTGCCTGGAAAGTGAGTGTAATACGATAGGTATCTGCTTCCTGAACATATTCGACCTCTTTTTCAAAGCAGGAAAAAGCATATAAAATACGAGACATTTCACCGTTATATACAGGAACAATTTCGATGATGCCCTGTTCCTTGCGCGACTCCAGTATACCGAGTATACGTTGGGTGAATTTATCGGCCTCTTCGGGTAGAAGCTCATCTTCCGTGATGTTCACGATATTAGATAGCTTGGTAGACATGAGCGCGCGGTGTCTGCGATTATACCACAGCAGGCTCCATTCTTTTTTGACCATGGAAAACTCCAGCTTATATGGAAAACCGGACATTCGCTCATGCAAGCGTCCGTTGCGCAGTTTGTAGGTCACACAGATGCCAGAACGGGATCGCAGAATGGAACGCAATTCACGCAAGAGTGGATGGTATACCGAGACAGCAGGGATACCTGCCTTTTCCCGCAAACTTCCATCGGCCTCCAGCGGCTCGTCGTCTGCAAGTAATTGCCGAAGCTTATCAAGTGTAGCCGGGGTAAAACCCTCTGTCGCTGCCGAGTCTGCAAGCATAGATTTGAGCCAAATTCTTTCCTGTGATGTGGTAGCAAAAGCGCCCGATTCATCCAGCCGTGAGACGATCTGGTAGTTAAATATTTTCTCGAACAGGCTCATAATAGGCTTGCAGCTCCTTCCATTCCTGTCTGAATTCCTTCCGTAGCCGCTGAGGCTCCAATACCTCACAGCTTGATCCGAAGCTGCGAATCCACGGTTTAATCTCAGTGATTCCATTCACTGTGATTTCATAGATAAAGGATTCACTTTCCTCCTCCGCGATCGTACCCCATTGTCCCTGTGACAGCACACGTTCCCGAATAAAGTTGCGCTTCGCGCCCTCAGGATTGAAAAAACGTACCCGCACCTTCACAGGACGACCCGTATCAACAAGCCAGCTGTACCGCATTTTTTCTTCCAACACCGCTAGCAGATCGGCATGAAACTGCTCTGGTACAGGCTTGCCCTCCACCAATTGAGTCATGCCCTCCATACGAAACTTCATGATTCCTTTACCGCCTACATGACCCAGAATATACCAACGTCCATATTGATGATCATAGATGACTTGTAGGGGCAGAATGGTGTGTTCACGGCCGTCGGTCTCTTTTTCAAACAGCGGGTTTGTGTTTTGTGACCCGTACATGCTTCGTTTGGACGTCGAAAAATATAAAAAAGTTACACAGCGGCGTTGCCGAATGGCGTGTAGAAGCGGATGAATATGGGCTTCGTCCAGAATGCGTGAATAATAGTGGTATTTATATAAAAAAGGTTCGGCCATCTCCCGATCTCCGAGCTGACGGCGCATGGCTTTTTTAAGATGATCTCGCAGCAGATATCCCTGTACAGAGGGGAGCTGGGTGTTGGCCATAATGTCTACAAAATCATATAAGTCCAGCAGCTCCTCGTCCGTCAGTTCTGTCACCAGATCGTTGCGGACAGCATAGCGGTAAGGTCTGCCGCCGGGTTCCTTGCGAACGACGCCGACTTCAACCAGATATTTCAGATCGGAACGAATCGTTTTCTCATCCGGTAGTGAACTGTCGGAAGGCAGCCCGTTGCAGCAAGCATCCAATAGTTCCATGGTGGTCATAGGCTGTGACTGTAGCGCTGTCAGCAGAAGGGATAAGCGGACGCTTTCCGATTCCTTGAGCGATTTGGCCCGAAACAGAAATAACAATAATGGATCAGCCGATTCGTAATAATTAAAGCGCAGCATCTCATTAAAATCATGTCCGTGTTCCGCAGGCAACTGCTGTTGTACCGATTGGACAATTTCCTTGAGACGCCGGATTGTTTTATCAAAGGTATGTACCGAAATGCCCAGTCTATCTGCGAATTGCTGCCGATTATAGGCGCCGCTTGTTAATGTGAGCATACGCAGGAATTGAATTTCTTTATCAAAACTTTCTCTCGCCATGATGCATTCCCCGTTTCTGTTGCCGTTCTCCGAAAGCAAGTATCCCTTTATTCTAACAGGGAAGGGATGCAGGAAAAAGGGAAATTATTCATCTTTGTAATACTTTCACCATGTTCACGACTTCCAAAATAAAGCATCATAGGAGTATAAGATAGCACGATGAAATAAGAAGCAATACATAACAGAAGGGTGATGCAACATGTTTGGACGACGCAAAAATGAAGTGTTATATCCATGGGTAGGTAAGCTTTCGATTTATGAAACGATTAAGCAGGGACTGGACCCTCAGGGCAGGCTTACGGATGATCATTTACCAGATGATGAAGAATATTGGGCAGGTCACACGATGCGTTGGGTGGCAGGAGGATTGGATGGAGCATTTGGGCATCATGGCGCTGTCGGAGATGGAGAGACTGACAAAATTAAGGATCTGGCGCAGTTGTTGTCCAGACAATGCCGCAAGCCAGGGATGAAGACGAGACGTGAGACGTATGTACGCTTGATGGAGGAAAATGCGCTCAGCCTGATTGATCCGCTGCTAGATGCGGTGCGCGAGCATCCAGCAATTCAGCCGGATCGATTGTATGAGGAAGCACGTTGGCTGGCTGAACACGGAGCACATCGCAATGTGGTGAAGGTCGGTATTGCGCTGCTTGGATTACTGGAGACGGATCAGCACCACGAACTTATTTTAACACTAGCCAAGCATGATGAATTCACGCTATATGCAGCTGTAGCTATCCGTAATATTTCGGAGCAGGCCAACGAACAATTGTATAATTTAGCCTCACAGGTACATGGCTGGGGACGTATTCACGTAGTAGAACGGCTGGAGCCTGCGCGGCAGGAAATACGTGACTGGTTATTAAGGGAAGGATTCCGCAACAATGTCATGTATGAGTATCTTGCTTATGAGTGTGCTCATAAAGGCGAACTGCATACAGCCATCGCTGTACCGCACATTGATCAGGAGTTGTTTGACGGGGCGGGTGATATTCTATCGGCTTTGCTGGCAGCAGGCGGACCTGCGGAAAGTATAGACGATTATGAGCATGCCACTATGGTCATAGGCAACTACCTTCGCCATGCTAAGACCATGTGTACGACTGTGAAGCATTTTACGATCATCATGGATATTGCGGATTTTCTCGATGAAGAAGACGATTCATGGGAGGCACGTTATGAGCATGAATGGACGCCGGAATTACGTAAACGTTACGCGTCAATATGCCAGCAGATGATGGACGATCCGCAGTGGGTGAAGCCGGTAGAGCAGGAACTGCAGTATGCAGATTCACCGCATCTCCACTGCGCCATTCGCGTAGCTCGAATGCTAGCACTAGATGTATGGCCCGTGCTATTTGATCAATTAAGTAAATATCCAGTCAAGCCTAATCTATACTTTGAACTCATCAAGACAGAGGATGAACAGCGGGCTCGTAAGCTGGTGGCTTTTGCAGAAAAGCACTTGCCTCTGGAAGAAATTTCTTCTGGTCCTGCTGATGTGCCGGGCTTTGGACCGGAGTATGAAGCGCATCAATGTCTGGGTATTTTGCTTCAGCTATTGTCTTCTTACGAAGGAATGGGACAAGAGCTAGTTGCTGCCGGACTTTGGAGTCCGGTGACCTCCAATCGTCATGCAGCGCTTCATGTACTCAAGGAATGGCCTTCTGAGATGTGGGGAGAGGAAACGACAGAGCGTCTTCGCCGCTTATCGATAGATGAAACGGAGGAGTCGATTAGAGAACAGATTCGGGAAATACTTTAATGATAAGGGAGGGAACAACATGACGGATGTGAAGCATGGGCAGGGTTTCATTCAACCGGAAATGCGTGAGACGATTTTGCGTGAGCTGCGCGCGTTGGAGCAAGCGGAGCAGGTGCGCATTGTATACGCCTGTGAATCAGGTAGTCGGGCGTGGGGGTTTCCTTCACAGGACAGTGACTATGATGTACGATTTATCTATGTAAGACCCATAGAATGGTATTTATCTATTTTTGATAAGCGGGATGTGATTGAACGGCCAATCAGCGATTTGCTGGATATAAACGGCTGGGATTTAAAAAAGGCGCTCCAATTGTTTCGCAAATCCAATCCGCCTTTGCTGGAATGGCTGCAATCTCCGATTTCCTATCTGGAGCAATATGCAGTGGCTGATCAGATTCGTGCGATCTCGCCGTTAACCTTCTCTCCGAAGTCCTGCATGTACCATTATCTGAATATGGCGCGGGGAAATTATCGGGATTATTTGCAGGGAGAACAGGTGAAGATTAAAAAGTATTTTTACGTGCTGCGCCCGTTGCTGGCCTGTAGCTGGATTGAACGTCACAACAGCATGCCTCCAATGGAATTCGTAGAATTGCTAGAGGAACTCATTCCGGCACATACCGAACTTTATCAGGTGATCGAACATTTGCTTGATCGTAAAAAAGCGGGCGAGGAGCTGGATGTGGAGCCACAGCTTTCGGTGGTGAATGATTTTATCCAGCAGCAAATTGCTTATTTTGAACAAAAGGCGCCCTTGCTTCAGCATATGGAGAGTGGACGTGATCAGCAGTTGGATGATATGTTCCGCGCTGCGGTGAATGAAGTATGGAAAGTATAAGCTGGGAAGGAGAAGTAGAGTATGCACATCACGCTAAAAGCAACCGGAAACAATGCTGGGATGATTTCGCACTTGCTTGCCAAAAATCCTTACAATACGTATGATCGCACGGAAAAGGGTGCGCGTGTACGCATGGTGTACACCGTGTTTACCGAGGAAGAGGCAGAAATCGTCATTCAGGCTTCGCCAGATTCGATAGATTTGGTCAAAAACAGTCCAGATAGCTATGATATTACACAATATATTAATGACCGGGAGTTTGTAACCAGCAGCTTATTTTGCACCTATATTCGTGGCTCGCTTGGTACGGCACTGAACGGCAAACCCAAAGAAGAGTATGCAGAATGGGTGACGCATCCTTTCGCGCTGGAGTTATCGTTTGGGCCTGTTGCTTCGGATTTACCGGATTCTGTGGTGGAGGGACTATTTGCTCCGCTGGGCTATCAAGTGGACATAGAACGAGGGGAAGCAGACTATTCTTTTCAGCTGAAAAATCGAAGCACTGTCAGATATGTCACGTTAAGTGGCCATCAGACGGTGCAGTATGCGCTACGTCAGTTATTGCTGTTGATTCCGGTGTTGGATAACTATAAGCACTACTATATCAGTGAAGAAGAGTTTGACAAGCTGAGACGTTACGGTGAAGGCTGGCTGTCAGCGCATCCGCTACGCGAGCTTATCATTCGACGCACGCTTCGTTTTACCAATCTGATTGAGCAATTTGAGCAATCTGATTGTGATGAAATAGGTATTAAAAAACATATTGAAAAGGATACTGTCCAAGCTCAAAAGGATAAGCACGAACAGATTCAACAGCCAGAACAGCCACATGAGGAAGGGAAGCAACAGCCTACAGTACGGCTAAATGAGCTGCGGTATCAAGCTATTATGGACGTAATTCGCAAGCTGCCTCGCAGACAGAAAATCGTAGATTTGGGTTCAGGGGAAGGGAAGCTATCGGCTCGGATGGCCCGAATGACGGGCGTTGAAGAGATTTGGGCGGTGGAGCCGTCTGCGTATGCACAGTTGAGAGCCGTGGAGCGTTTTAACAAGCTGGAAAGGCATGCCGATGCGATCAGTCCTACACCCATGATGGGCTCTCTCTTTTATTATGATGAACAATTGCGGGGAAAAGATGTGATGATCCTATGTGAGGTCATTGAGCATGTGGATGAGCATCGTCTGAACCGGGTGATGAAGACGATTGTAACGGAGTATCAGCCGGGCGTGCTGATCGTGACGACTCCCAATCGTGAATATAATGAAGTGTATCGTATGAATCAGCAAGAGATGCGGCATGGCGATCACCGTTTTGAATGGAGTAGAAGCGAGTTTCAGGAACGATGTGAGCAGTGGATTGTGGAAGCTCCTTATTCGGTAGCGCTGAAGGGGATCGGAGAAGAGGTCGAAGGCTTTGGACAACCGACCCAAATGGCTATATTTACGCGCAGAAAGGAGCAGAAGGAAGCATGAGCAATTCATCCAAACGTACGATTCATTTACCGCATGCTGGACTGGTTGTGTTGGTGGGGGCCTCCAACAGTGGGAAAACCACATTATTAGACAAGCTGGTGAGCGAAGGGATTCTGCTGGAGACAGAAGTGGTATCCTCGGATCATTTTCGCAAGCTGGTCGGAGATACGGAATTTATAGACTGGAGTGGACTTCCAAGACTGGAATCGGACGTACTGTTCTATGAGTATCAGCAAATGTCAGCCAAGGCGTTTGAGGCGATGGATACGATTCTGGCTATGCGCTGTCGCTTGAATAAGCTGACGGTTGTGGATGCCACCCATTTGTATGCTGAGGACCGTCAAAAATATGTACAGTTGGCAGCCAAGGCGCATGTTCCTGTAATGGCTTTGGTACTGGATGTATCCGAAGCTGTGCTGCTGGAACGTGATTTAGGCAGGGAGCATCCGCGTAGCCGCCAACGGGTCAAGCAGCAGGCACAGCTGTTAAAGCGGAACCTGCGTGGGATCCGTGAGGAAGGCTTTAACGCTTGCTATATCCTTAAGGATATAGAAGAAATGAATTTTGTTCGCCGTGCGCAGCCACTGTTTCATGAGATTGGCTCAGGTATTGACATCATTGGTGATATCCATGGGTGCTACCGTGAGATGCTGGAAGTGATAGAGCGGCTAGGATATACGGAAGATACGGAAGGACTATACCATCATCCAGATGGCAGAAGACTGGTATCTGTCGGGGATGTGATGAGCCGTGGCCCCAAATCGTTACAAGCGGTGCAGTTCTGGAAAAAGCACGTGGATGCTGGACTAGCGTATATGATTGACAGCAATCATGGCTGGAAAATCGGCCGTTACCTTGATGGAAGAAAGGTGACTCTCAGTCATGGGGATGAACGATTTGCAGAGGAACTGGCCCAGTATGAACAAAAAGCGGGCAAGGCAGCGGCGGAACAGCTTAGAAGCGAGTTAAGGGATTTTCTGCTACATGCACCCTCACATCTTATTTTTGGCAGGAATGGATTGCGACACGTGGTCGTGGCTCATGCGGGGATTAAGGATCATTTTATCGGCAAACAGTCGGCACGTATTTCTGATTATTGCCGTTATGGAGATACGGAAGGACAGGATGCAGACGGAAAACCAATCCGCAAAGATTGGTTCGTAGACCATGAATCGGGAGAAATAGTAGTATGGGGACATGATCCTAGACCGCAGCCTACCCTTGTGAATCAGACGGTGAATATTGATCAGGGTGTGGTATTTGGCGGTATGCTAACCGCTTATCGTTTTCCGGAAAAGGAATTTGTCAGCGTTCCGGCACATGAGAATTATGCGAATGATCCCGATAGCCCACTTGTCCGGTGGCAGAGAAAACGGTTTTCCCCGCCGAATTTACGCAAGCTCATCGCTGGTTACAGTGTACTGACGGAATCGTATGGCGAAGTGCGCGTTCAAGGAGAATCGGTCAAAACCGCTATAGATGCCGTGTCACATGTGACAGTACCGATAGAGGAACTGGTGTATATTCCACCGACCATGAGTCCTGCTCCAGCGGTGTCTGCAGAGGAAGGTTATCTGGAGCATCCGCGTGAAGCGCTGGCTTATTATCGCGGGCAAGGGGTACAAACGATGGTGGCCGAGAAAAAACATATGGGTAGCCGGGCTATTTTGCTATTATTCAAAAACGAACAGGCCGCTGTCGAGTATGTAGGCTACCCGACATTGGGCACGATCTACAGTCGGAGCGGGAGAGCTTTCTTTGAACAAAGCCTTGGGAAGCAAGTGCTGGAAAAGCTGAATGTGGATCTACGGACTGCCGGATATTTTGAACGGAACCAGACGGATTTTGTGTTGCTGGATGCGGAAATTGTACCGTGGAATCTCAAGGCTCGGGAATTGATTGCTGCACAGTATGCGCATGTGGGTGAAGCAGCTCTGCTGGATCGCAGTAAGCTGGTAGACAAGCTGAAGCAGGCGAAGGTTGCGGGCCGAGAGGTTGGAGACTGGTTGGAGGAAATGGAACAGAAGTACGCGAATGCCGTGACGTTTCAAGAGGCTTTTCAAAAATATTGCTGGGATGTGGACGGTCTGGATGAGATTCGTATCGCACCGTTTCATACGCTGGCACACAGCGGAAAGACTTTTTTCGACCATTCTCATATTTGGCATATGGAGCAAAACCGGGAGCTGGCTGGGCTGTCTTCCCTGTTTATGGAGACAGAGTATCGCGTGATCACGGACGAAGCAAGCGAGGAAGAGGTCATTCGTTGGTGGAACGAGATGACAGAGGATGGTCATGAGGGGATTGTGATCAAGCCGGAACGCTTTTTGATGAAAAATCGGGACAAGATGATTCAGCCTGCAATCAAGGTGAGAGGCCGGAAGTATTTGCACATCATTTACGGTATGGATTATCTTGCCCCTGAGAATTTAAAGCGTCTGAAGCAGCGTCGAACGAACAAAAAGGAGCGTCATGCCCTGATGGAAGGAGCGCTTGGTATGGAAGGCGTGGAACGTTTTGTCCGCAAGGATACGGTAGATCGTATTCATGAATGCGTCCTTGCCGCACTATCTCTGGAATCAGAGCCGATTGATCCAAGATTGTAGTTTGCGAGGGAGGGATTGAGATGGAAAGGGGTACACCGTTAATTGATATTGGTGTGAACTTGATGCATCGTTCGTTTCATGCAGATCGGGAACAGGTGGTAGAGAGAGCCGCGGCTGTAGGGATTTCACCGCTGATTATTACCGGGACCAGTGTCCGCAGCAGTCGGGAAGCTTCTCAGTATGCAGCGCGTTATCCGGGCAAGCTGTATGCGACAGCTGGCGTGCATCCCCATGATGCCAAAGACTGCAGTGCAGACACGATTCAGCAGCTCCGCCAGTTGGCGGGTCAGCCGCAGGTCGTATCCATAGGGGAATGCGGATTGGACTATAACCGTGATTTTTCGCCACGTGATGTGCAGCGCCGATGGTTTGTCGAGCAAATCCAACTGGCGGGTGAGCTGAAAATGCCGTTATTTCTGCATGAACGAGATGCACATGAGGACTTTGTCGCTATGCTTCGGGAGTATCAAGGGCTTGTCGATAAAGCGGTAGTGCATTGTTTTACCGGCACGGAACAGGAATTGCGTACGTATGTAGAAATGGGACTGTATATCGGAATCACCGGCTGGATTTGCGACGAACGGCGGGGGAAGCATCTGCGTGAACTGGTCAGAGATATTCCCTTGGACCGTCTGATGATTGAAACGGATGCTCCATTTTTGACCCCGCGTAATTTGCCTGTGAAGCCTAAAGAAGGGCGTAATGAGCCCATGTATCTCGCTCACATTGCTGCTACGATAGCCGAATGTACAGGTCGAAGCATGATGGAGATCGAAATCGCGACGACGGAAACGGCTAAACGTTTCTTCGGATTATAGGATTGTCAAAGCCATAGATGTGGTATATATTATAGTGAATTAAAAAGCATTGTCGGGAGCTTGAGAAAGTCAGGCTGAGAGGGTGGCCCTTGCCACTGACCGTGAAATCTGATCTGGGTAATGCCAGCGTAGAGAAACCAAGAACACTATACAGGAATGCCGCTTTTTTTTGCGGTTGTCGATAGATTCAATGTATGTCCTAGCATTTTACCTTGATCCTGACTTGGCTGGGTATCAGTGTAGTAGTTTAGACTACTGGTTATATAAGGCATATCGACGAATGATGTTTTGTATGGTGCTTCACCTTTTACTGCGCATAAAGCTTGCCTGGAGATTCAGCTCCAGACAAGCTTTTTTTCATGGCCAAGAGGCCAACTATAAGGAAAAAGGGGAGCAGGCAATAATGAATACTGCTGTAAGAGCGTCCAAAGGGTTGAAACTGACGGATATTTTGGTCACGATTGTGATCGCTGTTGTGTTCGGGTTGATCTACAAAATATGGGGACCTGCCTATGATTTGATGAAACCATTGGGTCTACACGCCGAGCAACTGATGTATGGCATGTGGTTTATGGCAGGTACGTTTGCTTATCTCATCATTCGCAAGCCGGGTGTTGCGATTTTGGCAGAGGTGGCAGCGGCAACGGTCAGTGCTTTTTTGGGAAGCGAATGGGGTATGTCCACCTTGTACTATGGCCTGCTGCAAGGCTTGGGAGCGGAGCTGTTTTTTGCGGCTTTTCTGTATCGGAACGCAAACCTGTGGGTTGCTTCGCTAGCTGCGGCTGGGGCGGCTGTCACTTCTCTGATTTTAGACTTCAGCTACGGGTATATTGATCAGCTATCGACTTGGAACTATGTATTGTATATTGGATTTCGGATGATTGGCAGTATTGTGATTGCCGGGGTATTCGCGTTCTATCTGGCTAAGGCATTGGAGGTAACCGGAGTCACGCGAAGTTTGAGGCCTGCAACGGAACAAGATTATAAGGGGCTGGATTGATGAGCCGGGCAACCGAAGATGTGGTGGCTTCGATCACCCGGCTACGGTTGAAATTCCCCGGTGAGCAAGAGCTGCTTTTTCACAATATGTCTTTGTCTGTCCGCAAGGGGGAAAAGCTGCTGCTACTGGGACCGAGTGGATGCGGTAAATCAACACTGCTCCAAGTGTTAAGCGGTCTGATTCCACGCACGATAGAAGTGCCTATGAAATGCGATGCTGCTGTAATCCCAAGTGTCTCAGGTATTGTATTTCAAGATCCTGATACGCAGTTCTGTATGTCATATGCAGATGAGGAACTGGCTTTTGTGTTGGAAAATAATCAGGTTCCCCGGGAGCAGATGCGATCCCGTATTCGCGAGCTGCTGATACAGGTGGGTCTATCGACGGATGATATACATATGCCCATTGGCAGCATGTCACAGGGAATGAAGCAGCGGCTGGCGATTGCGTCTGTGCTGGCTATGGAGCCAGAAGTGCTTTTTCTGGATGAGCCCACGGCTTTGTTGGACGAGGAAGGCACTACACAGGTGTGGGATACCATTCGCAACATTTCGGTAGACCAGACACTGGTGATTGTGGAGCATAAAATTAATGAAATTGTCCATGATGTGGATCGGATTGTGGTGCTTTCTGCTCAAGGGGAGATCATTGCAGATGGAAGGGCCCAAGAAGTATTTCATGTGCACCGGCAGGCATTGTCCGAGTACGGCGTGTGGTATCCGGGAGTATGGAATGAAGCGTCTTCGCCACGTTGGAGTGAAGCAGTGACGCAACAGAATGGTGCGGGGACTGATGTGCTGGAGCTGGAACATTTTAGCGGCCTCCGCGGTTTAAGTTCAGTGATTTATGTGGAGCATGCGCAGGTGAAGCCTGGCGACTGGATTGGCGTGGTTGGTGAAAACGGGGCTGGCAAAAGCTCGCTACTGCTCTCCATGATGCGCTTACTTCGCACACAGGGACGTTATAGCGTGCGCGGAATTGAGGCAGGCAGTACAGAACAACTGGCAGAGCGTATCGGGTTCGCGTTTCAAAATCCCGAGCTGCAATTTGTAGCGCATACCGTACGAAAGGAACTAGAGTATTCGTTACCCAAGAGCTTGTATACCGTTGAACAGTGCCGGGAACGGGTCGATCGGATGCTCGTACAGTTCGGACTGGAGCGGCTGGACGAGCGGCATCCGTATCAGCTTTCGTTAGGCCAAAAAAGGCGGTTGAGTATTGCTACGGCTATGATTCGTGAGCCGGAAGTGCTGCTGCTCGATGAACCGACCTTTGGGCAGGATGCGCGTAATACCTTTGTCATGCTGGATATGTTGGAGCAGCTGAGAGCGGCAGGCACGGCCATTGTGATGGTCACCCATGACCCGGAAATTGTCCGTCGATATTGTACCGATACATGGCGGATTCAGAAAGGGGAACTACAGTATGAACCTGTCCTTTCCCCATCATAAAACATGGCTGCATCGCGTGAATCCGGGCCTAAAGCTCGTGATGTTTTCCATCCTGTTTGTGGTCGTTATAGTCATTCATGATCCGAATGTCATGTTTAATGTTGCGTGTGCTATGCTGTTGCTGCTTGTCTGGTCAGGCCATCCATGGAAGAGGCTGCTGCTATACGGGTCTCCCTTTATATTGGTGTTTATTTCAACTTCAACGGGCATGATGATGTTCGGCAAAGGGGTGACGACCTGGTGGACATGGGGCTTGATCCATGTGACGCAGGAAAGCTTTTACCGAGGCATGCATCTGGGCTTTCGTGCGCTGAGTATGGCTGCGGTAGGTTTGTTGTTTGGTTTAACGACTCGTCCAGTGGACCTTTTTTATTCACTGATGCAGCAATGGAAGCTCCCTCCGAAGTATGCATACAGCTTTTTGGCAGCCATGCGGTTGATGCCTATGATGGTGGAGGAATTCCAGGCATTGAGACAAGCCCACCGTATTCGAGGTTTACATCAGCATGTGTCCAAATGGAATATGTATGCCACGCTTCGCAGGTATGCGATTCCGCTACTCGCTCAAAGTATTCGGCGTGCCCAGCGCATTGCTATTGCTATGGAAGCCAAGGGTTTTACCAATGAAACCAAGCGAACGTATTATTATGCGATCGGCTATTCGGCTATAGATATTGTATTCATATTCTATTTTGTCGTCATGCTTACGCTGGCTTGGGGACTTGGGATTTGCTTTCCTTATGTAGGGGTGTGGGATGTACGTTAATTGTTGTCAAAAGGCTTTGCCCGTTTTCTGCTCTGTGGTATATTAATGCAATGGGAATTGACGGCTCGTACAGACCCGCCTGGGCTGGCGGGCTTATTACATTTTCCCTGAGAAATGGATCATCAGGAGGCCAGGTTTCATGATTACGCTGCATCAGGTAAACAAGCATTATACCACCTCAAGCGGCCAATTTCATGCGGTTCAATCCGTGTCCCTTCAAGTGGAGAAGGGGGAAATCCACGGTATTATAGGTGCCAGCGGTGCCGGTAAGTCTACCTTGCTCCGGTTGATGAATGTATTGGAAAGGCCGGATGAGGGAAACGTGGTTGTGAACGGGGAAGATCTGACTCGCATGCCGGAAAAACGTCTCCGTGAAGCGCGGCGATCCATAGGGATGATTTTTCAGCATTATCATCTTGTTCACAATCGGACGGTCAGTGGAAATGTAGCAATGCCGTTGGAGCTGGCAGGTGTCGCGAAAAAAGAGAGAGCAGAACGTGTGCGCGAATGCCTGCAATTCGTCGGTTTAGCTGATAAAGCAGAACAGTATCCGGCACAATTGAGCGGAGGCCAAAAGCAACGTGTAGCGATAGCCAGAGCGCTGGCGAATCGACCTGCGGTGCTGCTGTGTGATGAGCCGACCTCGGCGCTTGATCCGCAGACGACCGCGGATATTCTGGGCGTGTTACGGGAGATCAACCGTGAACTGGGAGTTACCATTGTAATTGTAACGCACGATATGGACGTGGTACGCAACATTTGTACCCACGTATCAGAAATGCGGGATGGACAGCTGCTTTCCACGCAACGTGTAGCTGACGCTGCGGTAGGTTCAACAGCGAAAGCAGGTGAAGCTGATGAATGAAATGCTGAACATCATTGCGCAATATCAGTCTGAGATATGGAAAGCCATCGGAGAGACGTTTATTATGGTGGGGATTTCTATCGCAGCAGCTGTACTGTTAGGGCTTCCGGCAGGAACGATTTTGTATTTGTGCGGCAAAGGGCAAAAATATGAAAATCGACTGCTGTTCACCCTATTGAACAGTGTGGTCAATGTCATTCGCTCGTTCCCGTTTTTGCTGCTCGTCGTGTTTATGATTCCATTTACACGTCTGGTCGTAGGGACGGCGCTGGGTACGATGGCTGCTACGGTTCCCTTGTCAGTGGTGGCCATCGCCTATTATTCGAGGCTGGTGGAGCAATCATTGCTTGAGGTGCCGAAGGGTGTAATTGAAGCCGCTACTTCTATGGGGGCATCCACTCTTCAGCTTATCTTCAAATTTCTGTACGTGGAAGCTCGTTCTGGGCTTGTACTGGGTTTGACCACGTCCACCATTAGCTTCATCTCCTACTCCACGGTGATGGGCATTGTGGGCGGTGGCGGGGTAGGCGATTTTGCCATCCGCTACGGTTACCAGCGTTTTGAAACAGGCTTGATGGCGTTCACCATCGTCGTCATGATTATTTTCGTACAAACGATCCAGTTCACTGGAAGCACCATATCCCGCCGGATCGACAAGCGGTAAATGGTTTATGAATCTCTTCATTAACACTTGCACCGCCCACTATGGGAAATAAAAATGACTTTACAGTGCCTCCAAAGCGGAGCGGGCAGAATTGTTCTGGAGAAGCGTCAGCGATCGGAAGAACAATCTGCACGCGAAGCGGCTATGCTGTAACTCATTTTTATCTTCCCGATCACAACTAATTTTGGAGGTTCCACATCGAATGAGTCGGAAAAACAACATGAAAACGAACTTGAAATTACTTACACTATTTGCTGTCGTTATGCTACTGGTTGCCGGATGCGGTGGTCAAAAGCAGGCTACACAAGAAACACAGTCTAAAGAAGCGACTTCCCAAAAAGAAGTGACCCTGAAAATAGCGACGCTCATCCCACCGATGACAGATGTGCTGGATATCGTGAAGCCGCTGCTTAAACAGGACGGAGTCAATCTGGAAATCGTCGTGCTTTCAGACAATATCCAACCGAACAACGCATTGGCAAGCCATGAAGTGGATGCTAACTTCTTTCAGCATGCTCCTTTTATGCAACAATATAATGAAAGCAACAAGTCTGATTTGGTAGCGATAAAACCAATTTACAACGCCATTTATGGTGCGTACTCCAAAAAATACAAGAACGTTAAAGACCTGCCCGAAGGTGCGACTATTGCCATTGCCAATGACCCGGCCAATACAGGACGTTCTTTGGTAATGATGGAGCAAAACGGTTTGATCAAGCTTAAAGAAGGCGTAGGCTATAATGCTACACAGGCTGATATTATTGAGAATAAGAAAAAGTTTGTGTTTAAAGAAGTGGATTTGTTGATGCTGGCGCGCTCACTGGATGATGTGGACATGGCTGCCATGTATCCCGCATATGCCAAGCCGCTCGGTCTGACACCGAAGAAGGACGCGCTGATTACCGAAAAAGACGATACGCACTTTGCCATTAATCTGGTAGCGCGTAAGGATAATGCAGATTCCGATGCCATTCAAAAGCTGGCAAAGCGAATGACCGGACCGGAAGTGCGTAAATTTTTTGAGGACAATTACAAGGATAGCGTTGTTCCAGCATTTTAATTAAATAAGTATTGAAACATTATTTATGATGATATTTGACCTGTATAATGGAGTGAAGTCTGTGAAGAGCAGATGGTCTCCCTTGTGCAGGTTTTTTTCTTTTTCATCCTTAATATGGATAAATTTCATCGAAATCAGGGTACAAAGTCTTATTTTTTAAGATTTTAGTGTATTACAGCATTATGAATTTTGGTCATAAAGGGTGATGGAGTAATGATAAGGAACCTATTAAAATAAATATACGAACAAACATTCGTTTTCGATTTCGTTAACGGTGTTTTAAATGGGTCAAAAAATTCAGCTGACAACGGGTCAAAAGCGTGAATAAAAAGGAAGGGGAACGACATGAAGCTGCTTGTAACTGTAAAAAGTCTGGGAAAACGCAAGCCCGCACTCGCACGACAGGAAATAGAACTGAGTCCTGCTCCAAAAACATTGCGAGATTTGATTACTGCAACCGTTGCTTTGAATGTTCAAAAGCTGCGGGATAAGCAGGAGAGTGTCGCGCTGATTCCATTCCTCACGGGAGAGGAAGTTGAGGCACAAGGCGAGATAGGCAAAGTAGGATTCGGTTCCGTATATAATGATGGTGTCCCGGATATTAAGGATGCTGTGAACACAGCGATGCAGGCTTTTGAAGATGGTTTATACAGAGTTTTTGTGTGTGACGAGGAAACTATTGAACTGGATGCTCCTTTGGCACTTAAGGATGGGAATGAAATTGTATTTATACGCTTCACAATGCTGGCTGGAGGCCTATGGTAGAGGGGGAAATGAAATATGCATCGAGAGAACAATGAGCAAGAATATTTCACCACACTGAAGGAGCGCGCGGCGCAACTGGAGGGACAACAACAGGAGTTGGCTCAGTATGTTGTGGAACTGAGTAAGCTTCATTACATACAGGAGAACGAGGAGCCATTTAACGAATGTCAGCGAATATTAAAAGAACGGGCGACAGAAAGCGGAGAACCGCTGTTTAAGCCACTGACAGAGGTATTGCGTGCTCTAATTGGACAAACAGCGGGCGATGTATTCACACATCTAACAGAGCATGTTACTGAATATCCATACAGCACCGGGTATGCGCGAAAGCCGTTTCGTACTTCGGATATTACGGCCCATACTTCCCGGATTTATAAAAGAATGGTGCAGTTGATCCGAATGGACTGTATCGGATTCTCTATAATGGATTATTTAACGAAAAAAGATTATGAATCAGGTAGGGATTACCGGATTCAGGAAACGATTGGTGATTGGATTGCTTACGAGCTAGACAACGGCAATTCACAGGTGCTTGAGGCGCTAAAAGCTATTATTTATGGGGATAATCAGGCGGCGTTACTTACACGCAATATGATTAAAGGCATGCTCCTGAGTCATCAGGAGGAGAATTATCGCATGATCGGAGAGCTCCTGGCAGCTGCCAAACTCCAAGAGGGATTGCGCCAAAGTATTGTGGAACAAATGGATGAAGGAACCCCGGAGGCTCTAATATATCTGTTAAAGTTGATCATCGACCAAGGCTTCATTCGTTACAGCTCGGTAGTGCGGGCGCTTGCAGTATGGACGGGAATGGGCTTGGAATCCGCCAATCAACGGGTCGTTCGCCAACTGATCGAGCAGGCATATGAAGCATTGACTCGTAGTGAACTGCGCCAGGAATGGCTGACCAGCTCAAATGCTAATGAAGTGTATATGAGTTTGTGGGCTACCGCAGTACATGAGGAACGTGATCTGTATGGACAGGTTCGGAAACTCATGGAGCAGGGAGCAACTTACCAGAAGATCGTAGCACTGTATGTACTGTCTAACAGTGACAACAAGGATGTGCGCCTCGGAATTGCGAGAGAATATCTGGATGAAACAGATCCGGAGCTTCAATATTGGATTCTGACGAACTATACAAGCAATTATTTTTATGAATGGATAGAAGGCGGGACCGTCGCGGATCGGATCGTTAAAGTGGTGCGCACTCCTTTGCTGGAGAGCAAAGAGGAGCGGCGTAAGGATTTTGAACGACTTCATAACCTGTTTGTACATATAAAAAAGGGTGAGTCCACCGAGCCCTCCAAGGTGCTAGATTTTGTAAATCTGTATCACCGCTCAGATGCACCTATTCAAAAAATGCTATATCTCGCTGGCTATGATATGGACGCTTCTTGGATTGGGGAAATCATAGCCTTAAAGGAACAGATTAGCCCTAATCTGCGTGGCGAACTGTTGAACCATTTTGTGCAAAATCCTGAGGATACGGTACAGCGTGATTTTATTTTTTCCAGTTTGTCGGACAAAAGTATGAGTATCCGTGAGTTCGCTGTGGCCAAGGCGCGTAAGCTGACGCTGTCGGAACCAGAAATGCAACAAATGGAAGCCTTACTAAAGCTCAAGACGGGCTCATTGCGACAAAGTGTCATTGGTGTGTTGCTCTCACAATCGGAAGAGCCGCTCGCTGGCTCATTGGAACGCTTGCTGCGTGCTAAGGCGGAGCTGCAACGATTGGGTGGACTTGAGGTATTGACGAAGATATATGCAGACCCGGATCGTGCCGAACAGTATGAAAGCCTGCGGGCTTTGGCGGATATCATTCAGCAACCTACCGCCAAAGAGGAGCAACTGTTGTCCAAGCTGGGACAGGAGGATGCTTATACAGGGGCTAACGGTTTTGGCCTGTACGATCCGAATGTCAAGGAAGCTTGGTTGGAAGAGAAAGTGGATCTGGGTGATTTTAGATTGGCCGATGTTTTTGTTAGTCCATTGGAGAAGCTCAAGCAGTTTTTGACTGGACTGGATGAGCTTGTTCATCATCATCGTGATGTGGAATATACAGCGGAATATTATTCAGGCTACAAAGATACATTGCTTATTGGGACGAACCTTCGTCCTCTACGGCTGGTTCAGGTCGATGAAGAAGTAGATTCCAGGCTGTCTTTATATCCTCTTTACGAGGAGTGGGACCGTTATTTGCAGGAAAGCGGCATAGAAGCACGTGAACTGCTGGAGCTTGTTTTTTATGACCGATTGGAGCCTATGGACCGAACGCTGGATCGCTACTATCGCTACTTTTCTTTTAAAATGGACTATTCAGAGCTAAGCAAGCACAAGCTGCTGGAAGGATGGCGTAAAGACTTCGCTGAGCAAATGTATCCTGTGGATCGGATTAACGAGGTTCAAAGATGGATGGCAGAGCTGACCTACTCCGATCAGGTAAGCACATTAATCAATGCTTATTTTATGGACACATCCGGTGACCAAACATTTGACGTAATTGACCTTGCTTTAAATTCACTAATGCAGTGCGTGCCTAAGGACAGACCAGCAGAGGATTTGGGAATGCTCCATCTATTGTCCGGCCCGTGGGTGGCGCTGGAGAAGGGGCAGGTTCATGATAATGAGTCCTTTAAGCGCTTTTTCCATACTTTTGTGAACTACGCAGAACTGCCAGGAGCGGAAAATCGTTTTTATTCTCCGCTGGATCTGGAGGATTATTTCAAAGCCTATGAAAAAGGGTTGATCGGTGTAGGGGAAGTATATCGGGAACTGCTGGCCGGTAGTGAAAGCAGAAGACATATGAGTACCTTAACCAATGTCCGCAATACATGGATTTCTAGCAACCCAGAATTTTTGGAGATACGCCGTACGGTTATTGATCGACTGTTAGAGGTTGAATTGGTTCGAGGCGATTTGCCTACCGAGGCTACGCCAAAGGTTATGGGCTTGAACCGGATTGAAGGCATGGATTATTTTATCCGTATTCTGGAGGGTCTCGACAAGGAAACATTCGTGCGTGGTTATGTGTACGGTTACGGTGATCGTATTACCAAAAAGGAATCGTTCAGTCACTTGCTCAAGGCATGTTATCCGAATGATGGCGAGGATGCCACGTTGCTCAAGGAAAAGTTAAAGGACACTAAAATTACAGATAAACGTCTGCTGGAGGCGGCAATGTATGCCCCGCAGTGGATTGAGATTGTAGCGGGTTATCTCGGATGGGAAGGACTTCGCAGTGCGGCATGGTATTTCCATGCGCATATCAATGAAGGTTTTTCGGCCGAGAAGGAAACGATTGTAGCTCATTACTCGCCGATTGCTCCGCAAGATTTTAATGATGGTGCCTTCGATATTCACTGGTTTCATGATGCTTATGAGACGTTGGGCGAGGAACGTTTTGATCTGCTGTACGATTGTGCCAAGTATATTTCGGCTGGAGCCAATCATCGTCGATCCCAGTTGTTTGCGGATGCGACGCTGGGTAAGCTCAAACGGAGTGAAATGGAAAAATCAGTGGAAGACAAGCGAAACAAAGACCATTTGCTGACCTACAGTTTGATTCCACTTGCTCAGCCACCTGAACCAGATGTACGCGAACGTTATGATTTTATCCAAAGGTTTCTGGAACAAAGCAAAAAATTTGGGGCACAGCGTAAGGCCAGTGAGGCACTGGTTTCGCGGATTGCGCTCGGGAATTTGGCGCGTAACGCAGGTTATGATGACGTAACCCGTCTCGTCTGGGACATGGAGGCTCGCAAGCTGGATGATCTCCGGTCTTATTTTGAGCCACATGCTTTGGACGAGGCTACAACGGTGCAGCTCGTCATTGATGATGAAGGAGCTGCAGATATTGAAATTGTAAGCAAAGGCAAGACGCTGAAATCCATTCCGGCTCGTTTCAAGAAGGATGAGTATATTACGGCATTGAAGGAGCTTAAAGGAGATCTGGTGGATCAGTATCGCAGAGCTCGGAAGGAATTGGAGCGCTCTATGGAGTCTGGCACGACCTTTATGGTGAAGGAATTGAGAGGATTGCTGGGTAATCCTGTGCTTGCTCCGTTGGTGCGGACACTGGTTTTCAAGGCTGGCGAGCACCTCGGATATTTTAATGGGGATACGTTGGTGTTGACTGATCCTTCTGCTGAACAGCATTCTATAGGAGAAGAGGATAAGCTGATTATCGCTCACCCCCTTCACTTGTTCGAAAGTGGTCGTTGGAGCGACTTCCAGAAGGACTTATTCGACCGTCAGATACGCCAGCCATTTAAGCAGGTGTTCCGTGAGCTGTACCTGCTGAATGCTGATGAACGTGCCAACGCGACCGTTTCCCGTCGATATGCGGGACACCAGGTACAGCCGAATAAGACGGTATCCCTATTGAAAGGTCGCCAATGGACGGTCAGCTATGAGGATGGACTCCAGAAGGTGTACTATGCTGAGAATCTGATTGCCAACCTGTATGCCATGGCGGACTGGTTCTCACCAGCAGATACCGAGGCTCCTACGCTGGAGACCGTGCAGTTCTTTGATCGGACAACGTATAAGAGCGTACCGTTGGACGAAGTTCCTCCTGTTCTGTTCTCCGAAGTTATGCGGGACGTGGATCTGGTCGTCAGTGTTGCCCATGTAGGCGGCGTTGATCCAGAGGCCAGTCTGACGACGATTGAAATGCGTAGGGTCATTGTGCAGGAATCACTTCGCCTGCTGAAAATTAGCAATGTACGCGTGGATGGGGATTATGCACGTGTAGATGGGACTCTTGGCGAATATGCTGTGCATTTGGGAAGCGGGGGTGTCTATAAGCAAGCGAAGGGAGCGCTGCATATTATTCCGGTGCATTCGCAGCATCGTGGACGCATCTTCCTGCCGTTTCTGGACGAAGACCCAAGAACAGCCGAGATTTTATCTAAAATAGTGTTGTTGGCCGAGGATCAGAAGATCAAGGACCCGCAAATTCTTACACAGCTTCAAGCGTAGAATAGAATTCTGATGTATATAGATTTATAATGAACTCAACGTTCGCATCTAGACAATGGTTTCAAATCCTCGACTGTGTAGGTGGAAACTTAGTTTAGTTGCGGAGGTTGAGTTATTTAATATTGAGCGTTTATCAAGCACGAATAAGGAGATATGGGTAATATTTTAGGTTCTGTGGTTTGATGGAAATCTAACAGTATAACAATTGACGATCATAGGAGAACATAACGATGTTTAAAAGTATCTTTCTAAAAGAGTACTCAACCGAGTATCAATCACAAGTTGTCGATTTAATTTTACATATTCAAAAAGATGAATATAATATCGCCATAACCAAAGAAGATCAGCCAGATTTGCTTGATATTGAAAACTTTTATCAGCGTGGCAACGGCAACTTCTGGGTGGCTCTTCGTGAAGGAACCGTAATAGGGACTATAGCTTTGTTAGATATTGGGAACCGTAAGACAGCACTTAGAAAGATGTTTGTAAAACAAAACTATAGAGGTAAAACATTCAATGTTTCGAATCAATTATTGCATCATGCCATAGGATGGGCTAAGGAAAGGTCTATTGAAGAAATCTATCTTGGAACAACACCACAATTCGTAGCAGCTCATCGATTTTATGAGAAGAATGGATTTGTTAGTGTAGATCCAGGAGAATTGCCGATTAGTTTTCCAGTCATGAAAGTGGATAAAAAGTTTTACAGATACATTATTCAATAAAATGATCCTGAACCAAAACAATGCTGAGGGAAATTCCAGTTCAAAATGTGTGACTTAGTGGCCGCCGTGTCGTCTTGCTGCCAAGCCGCAATATAAACTATCGCTGAGCAGGAATTTCTTTTGTTTAGGACAGGCGTTTGCTAGAATAAAAGGGTATGTTGTAAGTCAACGTTAACCAAATTGCTGGGAGGGACACAAGTATGAGCAAAAAGATTAAATGGGGAATTGTCGGCACAGGCTGGATCTCAGATCAATTTGTGGCGGATTTGGCGCATGTTACGAATGGAGAAGGGTATGCCGTTGGATCACGTACTATTGAAAGCGCTACCGAATTTGCAGCTAAGCATCAAATATCACGAGCTTACGGGAGCTATGAGGAATTAGCACAAGATCCCGAGGTAGATGCTATTTACGTAGGGACTCCTCATCCTTTTCATAAAGAAAATGTTCTGACGGCTCTTCGGGCGGGCAAAGCGGTCTTGTGTGAGAAACCCTTCACCGTCAATAGTAAAGAATTGGAGGAACTAATCGGCTTTGCACGTGAGCGTAAGCTATTCCTGATGGAAGCAATGTGGACACGTTTTTTGCCTCCGATTCGCCAAGTGCAGGAGTGGATACATGCGGGACACATTGGCGAGGTAAAGCTGGTTAAGGCAGAATTTGGTTTTCGGGTAGATTGGAACCCGGAGGGCCGGCTTTTGAACCTTGAGCTGGGCGGAGGTGCTCTGTTAGATGCAGGAATTTATCCGGTTTCTTTTGCTTCAATGGTCTTCGGTCCTGAACCTGAGCATGTATGGAGCACTGCTCATATCGGGGAGACAGGCGTTGACGAGACATTTTCGATCTTGCTGGATTATGGGCAAGGACGCACGGCTATGCTTAACGGGGCAGTCCGTCTCGGATTGACGAATGAGGCATACATCCATGGAACCAAGGGCTATATTCACATTCCGTCATTCCTAAACAGCACATCGGCTACTTTAGTTGTGGACGGTGAAGAGGCACAACACTTTCAGGATGACCGATCCTCTACAGGCTATGCCTTTGAAGCAGAAGAAGTCGGGCGTTGCTTGAACGAAGGTTTGCTCGAAAGTTCTACTATTTCTTTAGATGAATCATTAGGAATTATGAAACTGATGGATCAGATTCGTTCACAGTGGGGACTTCGGTATCCGTTTGAATAATCATATTCATTCCAGGGACCTTTCAAGTTCTCTGGAATTTTTTTGTTTGTGAGCGTTATTTTTGTATACATAAGTCTTTCCAATTCCCAAATAGCGACTTTGGTCGCACGCTAGGTAACGCCATATGAGTAAGTCAAGAGTGGGACATATGAATCATTTTTTGTGATTTAAATTAGTTGAAAAACCGTCATCAAAAAGTTACAAAAGTGTAATTTATTCATCGGTTAACTGAATTGTGAACGCTCTCTTTTTATGAAAAAGAATGAAGGTCCTAGTATTGAATTTCCAAAAACTTTCAATGAAATTTCCGAAAATGTGCGGTAGGGTGGTTAACGTGTCACTTGAGCCATTGCGGCTTTTGCTGACTTGCTTGCTTATCCCGTGGCTCTGGATTCTTGTCGGAGCTCGCAGGATCGAGAGCCTTTGCAAGCCTGTGAGCGTTGAATAGGCATTCACCTCATGACCTAACATCAAGGAGGAATTACAAACGTGAAAGTGAAATCAACATGGTTGTTCCGTATGGTGATGATGACAGTGATCGCGGCTGTTGTGATCGGACCTATGAATATTGCAGGAGCAGCAGGAAGTCGGACAGATCGACCTTGGATGAACACTGCCCTGTCGGCTGAGAAACGGACAGCGTTGCTGTTACAGGAAATGACGCTGGAAGAAAAAATAGATTTGGTGACTGGCAAGGTCAACAATTACTACGGATTCTATAATAATTCGATGGAGCGGTTGGGCATTCCGGCGCTGACGATGGCAGATGGACCTGCAGGTGTACGTATCGCTAATCCGGATGTGCAGGACAAGCAATCGACTGCGTTGCCTGCTCCAATTGCGCTGGCTGCAACGTGGGATACCCAAGCTGCCAAACAGTATGGGGATTTGCTCGGAGACGAGGCTTTTAATACAACTCATAATGTGGTGCTTGGACCCGGGATGGATATTGCCCGTATTCCATGGGGATCGCGAAACTTTGAATCTATGGGCGAGGACCCGCTACTGCAATCTCAAATGGCGACCGCTTATGTCAAAGGTATACAAAGTCATCCTGTTCTGGCGACTGCCAAACATTACCTTATGAATAATCAGGAGACAGAGCGTTTCACAACAAATGTCAAAGTCAGTGACCGTGCGCTGCATGAAATTTACATACGTCCGTTTCAGGAGGCTATTGCCAAGGCAGACTTGGGCGGAGCTATGTGCTCCTTTAACAAGGTCAATGGCGAATCGGCATGTGAGAACAAGACCATCATGACAGATCTCTTGAAAAAGGAAATGCAATTCAAGGGCTTCGTGATGAGTGATTACGGCGCGAACCTGAGTACAGTCGAATCGGCAAATAGTGGCTTGGATCTGGAAACACCGGGGACTCCTTATGGAAAATGGGGAGATCAGCTGCTGGCTGCTGTCAAGAATGGTAAGGTAAGTGAAAAAACGATTGATGATAAGGCTGGGCGCATTCTGGTGCAAATGTTCAGCAAAGGTTTATTTGATCACCCGGCTCAAAATAACCAAATTGATGCCCATGACCATGGCAAGACAGCCCGTCAATTGGCTGAGGAAAGTATGGTACTGCTTCAAAATAAAAACAATGCATTGCCATTGTCTAAAGATAAACTCAAGTCTATTGCTGTGATTGGCCCCGATGCAGATAACGGCACTGTGGCAGGCGGAGGCAGTTCGCTGGTGAATCCGACGTATACCGTGAGTCCGTTAGAGGGCATCCGCAATCGTGTCGGCAAAGGAGTTACCGTCCAATATGCACCGGGCACAGACCCGATCTCTGCAGGAGACATTATGCCAGGGCCATCTGCTGTTCCGTCTTCACTGTTGACTACATCTGATGAGAAAGAGGATATCAGTGTTGGATATGCGACTTATGGAGATGGCGAACAGGGACTTCGAGGCGAATACTGGAAGAATAACAAGATGGAAGGCAATCCGATTCTTGTACGCAATGATGACCAAGTCAATATGAACCTTGGATTTTATAATTATCAGGGCTTCAATGCGAAGTCCCCTAAAGTTCCAAATACACCAACGACACTGAACGGCTTGATATCTGCACGCTGGACAGGGGCAATTGCAGCTCCCAAGGATGGTGACTATGCATTGTCATTAACCAGTTTGGGATCAAGCAAGCTGTATCTCGACGATAAGCTTTTCGTGGACAATCAAGGTGAAAAGCTGGGCACTACGAAGAAAAACATCTCCCTTAAAGCGGGTGAAAAGCACAAGATACGTATTGAATACCGCGCTGATTATCCGACCAATGGTCGTGATTCCGGTGGTATGGTTCGTCTGGGCTGGGAACCTCCGGCAGATACGTCAGATAAGCTGATTGACAACGCTGTGAAATTGGCGAAAAAATCGGATGTTGCGATTGTTGTTACGCGCACGTATGAGAGTGAGGGATATGTTGAGCGTTCCGATATGGAGCTCCCGAATAATCAGGATCGGCTGATCCGTGCGGTTGCGGCTGTAAATCCGAAAACCATTGTCGTACAAATGAGCGGCAGAGCCGTGCAAATGGATACATGGCAGGACAAAGTCCCTTCCATCGTACAAGCATGGTTTGCTGGACAAGAGCAAGGGAATGCTATAGCGCGCGTCTTATTTGGAGATGTAAATCCTTCGGGCAAGTTGCCGGTAACCTTCCCGGTTAACGAGCAGTCTACACCTGTATCCTCACCAGAGAAGTTTCCGGGTGTGAACGGTATAGGTGACTATTCAGATGGTATTTTTGTAGGCTATCGTGGGTATGAGAAATCGGGTATTCAACCGGCGTTCTCCTTTGGACACGGTTTATCCTATACAACATTCGGATATAGCGATCTGAAAACCAAACAGCATGCGAGTGGAAAAGAATCCGATCGCATGAGTTCCGTCGAAGTTTCGCTCAAATTGAAGAACACCGGCAAAACAGCCGGAGCTGAGGTTGTACAGGTGTACAGCGGTAAGCTTCCGACAAACGTAGAGACTCCATCCCGTCAACTGGCAGGCTGGTCCAAGGTAGAATTAAAGCCGGGTCAAGAGAAGAAGGTTCGCATTGAGCTCGACCCGAAAGCTTTCTCTTATTGGGATGAAAAGTCCAAAGCATGGGTTATGCCGGCGGGTGAAGTGCCCATGTATGTGGGTAGCTCCTCACAGGATTTACGACTGACAGGAAGTGTTACGATTCCGGCTACCTCTACAGCAAAGGCAAAAAAGTAAATCCCGTTACATTTGTTTTAAAATGGTTATATTCAAGAGAGCACGGGCACAAGCACCGGCTCTCTTTTTGCTATCGGTATGTAAACGTCTAACAGGTATGCAAAGGGAAACCCAAGTGAAAGCTGAAATAGTAGAGAGAGTGGGGACAGGCTAGTGATGGGGAGAGGAGGATATTAGATGAAGAAACTCCAAAAGCAACGACGTACTGACATCTGGCTGCTTATAGCTGTAGTAGCCATTTTGATCTGTGCGGTCCTGGCCAGTATGGCTATACGGAATGTTTCGGGGCCGAAAGCAGAAAATAATGTCAACATGTGGCTAACAACACCCGATCCGGCGAATCGTCTAACCCAACAAGCCCCGATCCGTTGGGATAAGAATGATAAGGATAGCAGTAAAGAAAAGGCTGCGAATGCGGATACACTGACGATTGAGATTAAGCCAGATATTCGTTACCAGACGATGGAAGGGTTTGGCGCAGCGGTGTCCGGTTCGTCCGCTTACCTGATGAATCATGGCATGTCTGCCAATCAGCGTGATCAGCTGCTAAATGATTTGTTTACAGCCAGTGGCATTCAACTCAGTTATATTCGCCATACCATTGGAGCATCGGATTATTCCGTAGATGAACAGGGGCAGCCTGGCAGCTATACCTATGACGATGTGGCAACAGGCAAGGACTATGAGCTGAATCATTTCTCCATCGCTAAGGATCGGGATGTAATCGACGTGCTGAAGCAAATCTTGAGAAGAAACCAGGATTTAAAGATTATGGGGACCCCGTGGACAGCTCCACCCTGGATGAAATATGGGGAGCAGATTTATAACGGCTGGTATTTGGACTATACCGATCCGCGCATCTACCAGGCTTATGCTAACTATTTTGTTCGTTACCTACAGGCTTATGCGAACGAAGGGATTCCGATTCAGGCGATTTCCATTCAAAATGAGCCAGAATTCACGACGTCCAAGTATCCCAGCATGAGTATGGGGGCAGCAGAACAGGCGAATTTTATTAAACAATATCTGGGCCCAACCCTAAATCGAAACCATTTATCTACTCAGATTATTGCCTTTGACCATAACTGGGATACAGGGAGTGAATATGCCAAGACCGTGTTAGGAGATGAACAAGCTCGAAACTATACGCATGGAACAGCCTTTCATTGCTACAAAGGAGAACCTACGGCGATGAAAGATGTGCATCATGCTTTTCCAGATAAGCCTGTATATATGACAGAATGTAGTGGGGGAGCGTGGAGTCCGGGCTTTGGAGATGATTTGAGCTGGGATATGTCCAAGCTGATCATTGGTGCACCCCGAAACTGGTCGCAAAATGTCCTCTTTTGGAATATCGCACTTGACCCGTCCGGGGGGCCGACCAATGGGGGGTGCACCAACTGTAGAGGTGTAGTGACCATCGACCCGTTAAGCGGTGCAGTTACGAAAAATGTGGAGTACTATGCGATTGGGCACGCCAGCAAATTTGTCCGTCCAGGTGCGGTACGTATTGATTCTACACATTATAGTGGAAGTATCGAAACGGTCGCCTACTGCAATCCGGACGGTACGCTTGTCCTGATTGCCGCCAATACAGGAGAGAACACAAAGACATTTAAGGTTCGGCAGGGAAATAAGGTTTTCAAATCTACCCTTCCATCCAAGTCCGCGGCTACCTTTCAATGGAATCCTACGGCTTTCTGACACGGTCTGTACATCAACGTTTTATAGAAGTTTTAGAGCGCTTAGCCCATCTGGCTGAGCGCTCTTTTTTCATTTGCTACAAAATCCAGACTGCGAAAAAAATAAAATTTTAATATTGTTCAGAATTGGTTCAGAGGCGGATGATAAGATCTTTTCACTAATAACAAGAATGAACCGTTTACGGGGGAGAGTCTGATGAATCAAGAAACAAATAAAGAATGGCAAAAAGTGCTGATGGTGACGTTGCTGGCAGGTATGGCATGGGGGCCCCAGCTTGTTCATGCGGAAACGAAAGGGGAGACGTCTGCGATTGTGACTAAAACCAGTACAGTCTCTTTTACAGATCAATCCACTATGTCATCCCAGGCATTACAGGCGGTGCAGGAGGCTGTGAAGCAAGGACTAATCACGGGTTATCCAGATGGTTCCTTCCGCCCAGATCAACCGTTAACGCGCAAGGAAATGGCAGCTTTGCTGGCTAATGCACTTAAGCTTGACGCTACGGAGCAAGCAGTAACTTTTAAGGATACGCAGGGGAGTTGGGCCGCTTCTTATATAGAAGCTGTGCGTGCGGCAGGTCTAATGACCGGAGATGAATCAGGTGCTTTCCGCCCGAATGCTGCGGTGAGCCGTGAGGAATTGGCAGCAATTCTGGTGAGAGCGATTGGAGGAACCCATGTTCAAGGCGGAGATGTTCAAGACATTTCTGATGGGGATCAGGTGAGTTCATGGGCCAAAAACAACGTAGAAGCAGCTCTCAAACTGGGGTTAATGGATACGCCGGATAATCGGTTTGACTCTAAAGTACAGGTAAAACGTCAAGATATCGCAGCCTTTCTGGTGAATGTGTTCCAATCGGGTGAACGGACGGGAATCCTTTCTCGTATCGACGGGGATATCGCTTATATGGATGGAAAGCCCTATTTGATCGGCCAGCAATTGAAGCAACTGTTCGGAGCGGACAATGTGCCGGCGCTTCAAGGGGCTACCCTGACCTATCAGGCATCGAACCGAAGCGTAGCTGATCTGTCGGCGCTTCAAATTGTGCAAAGTGGTACGGCCCAACATCCGGTGACTTTATATAGCAAAGGGTCAGAATTTAAAGGCAAGTTAGCTATTGCAGCGGATTTTGTGCGAATTCAAGGAGCTACGTTACCTCAGGTAACCTTGATGCAGGGCGCCAAAAATGTAGAGATTCATGCAGACGTAAACGAAATGATCGTAGATACGCATGAGCCTATTCAGATCCAGGGAAGTGGTGTATGGCAGCAGCTTAAACTGAATTTTGCCGATACACAGGTACGTCTCGCCAATGGGATACAGACTGTACAGACCCGTCTTGCGGAGCGGGGAACAGAGACTCAAATTATACGTGATACCACGTTGGATGCATCTTCGGATACATCCTCAACAAGCACTAAAAAAAGTTCATCCGGTGGTGGCGGTGGCAGTTCTACAACGAATCCAACGCCAACACCAATACCAACACCTAATCATGTACCTGTCTCAGCTATAGTTCCTTCCGATCAATATGCCATTATGGGTTCCGGAGATACGCTAGTGGATTTGAAAAATGTGTTTTACGATGCCGATCAGGATGAGTTGTCGTATCATGCGGTCACTTCGGATGTATATGTAGCAGAAGCAGAAGTGGCAAATAAACAGCTTACTTTAAAACCTAAATCAGTAGGAAGCACACAGGTATTTGTTACGGCAGAGGATGGAAAAGGCGGCAAAGCGAGCGTGTTTTTCAACTATACAGTGACCAGCTCTACTTATGAGGAGGACATTAATCACAGTCCTGTCGCGAGCAACAGCCTAAATGACATTCCTTTGCTCTTAAATGAAGGTGGCAAGCAGATTAGTCTGTCTGACTTGTTTAATGACGAGGATGGCGATGCACTGACCTACACGGTGGAATCGGCTTCGCCAGAAGTGGCCACAGGAGAAGTTACAGGCGATCAGCTTATACTTACGCCGCTTCAAGCCGGCACTAGTCTAATGACGATAACAGCCCATGACGGCAAGGGAGGCACAGCCTCGCTTCAGTTAGCTGCTATGGTGAATGCGCCTTTGCCTGATCCGCAGCCTGAGAATCACATACCTGTGGCTTTGCCTCATTTACCTATCGTAGTTACTAATGTGTTACAGGACAAGCTGATGCTGTATCCAGGTTCGTTATTTATGGACCAGGATGGCGACACCTTGACGTATACCCTCACTTCCTCCAATCCCCAAGTAGGCAGTGTGGTGGAGAATGGAGAAGATTCATTTGTAGCACTGCATAACGCTGGTATTACGATGATTGAGATTTCGGCGAATGATGGCCGTGGGGGCGTTTCTTTCACTTCATTTATGCTCCAAGTTGAAGCTCCTCAACCCGTAAATCATCGTCCGGTAGTGACCCGTGTGCCTGAACCTCAATATTTGGACCCGGGAGATGGTCAGCAAATATTGCAGCTGAATGATATGTTCTCTGATGAGGATGGCGACACGTTGACCTATACTGTGGTGTCTTCTGATCCATTGGTGGCAGGGGGGCAGGTAGAAGGGAATACACTTTTCATACAACCGTTGCGTAATGGTGTGACGTTCCTTACGATGACAGCAAATGATAATCGTGGTGAAACGACATCTTTTACGATTCCAGTGATTGTTGAGAAAAGAGATTTGTTCATTTCCGAAGTCGTGTGGCAAGGCGAACCGGATTATCTGGACCAGGCGATTGAATTGTACAATCCGACCAACAGACCGTTGGAGAAAAATAAAATCTGGATTGAGCGATCCGACCAACCAGACCCGATTATCATAAATGCCAATGACGGAGATGTCATTATGCCTGGGCAAACCTTTGTAATTGCGAATGATTTGAGTTCGTTCGGATCGGAAGATTGGTATTATACCTTCTTGCAGTTACAACATAACAATTCGGAACCCGTTACGCTTAAGCTGTACTACAACAACGTGCTCATTGATATGACAGTTATTGGTCAAGGGCAGGCCTTGGGACGGAACAGTGGTACGGTCATTGGTAATACAGATCCATATCAAGCTGGCGAATGGAATGTTGAGGGGACGAACTCCCCTGTTAATTTAGGTGACTTTATCGGTAGGGAGAGAATGACACCATGAAAAATAAGAAGTTAACCGCTCAGCTGGCAGCTGCATTGCTGCTGCTGAGCCCCTCGCTTCCTGCCGGAGCAGAGCAAGCTACCGTGATAGATGCGGCTTCCGTAGCCAATGGGCCGACAGGGAACAATACTGCCACCTGGACGGACGTACAGCAGCTTACAACACAGCAATTGGAACAACTGCAAAAAGCCCGTGAACTCGGGATTATCCAAGGCGACCCCGCCGGAACGCTCCGACCTGGGCAGAAGCTCACACGTCAGGAGCTAGCCGCACTGCTGGTCAAAGCATTGCAGCTTCCGACGGGCACCCTGGACGGCGCTGCCTCCTTCACGGACGTGCCCGCCGATAGTTGGGGGCGCCCGGCTATAGAGGCAGCCCGTAAGGCCGGGCTGATGCAGGGCGACGCCAACGGACGCTTCCGTCCGAATGACCTGATCAGCGCCCAGGAACTGGTCGCGCTGTTGGTCAGGTCCGCTGGGACGGGGACGTCTGCGGGCACGCCCGCTAGCACAACCGACTCGCCGTCGGCACAGACGCTGCCGACGGCGTGGAAGGACGCCAGCCCGTGGGCGGCCCCGATGATTCGGGCGGCGCTGAATAACGGGCTGATGAGTGAATTTGGCGGAAATCTACACGCCAAAGACTCGGTAAGCCGCGTAGATGCGGCCAGCCTACTCGTATCCGCTTTGTTTCCACAGGAGCGTGCTTCGCAGCTCGAGGAAATGGACGGCAAGCAGATACGGATCAATGGCATCGCGTATGACGTGGCAGAGCCGCTGCGCGGCATTTTTCACGCGGATAATCAGACCGCGCTGCGCAACGCGGGCATTCGTTTCCATGCCACAGGCCGGACGGTGGACAAGGTGACTTGGTTGGAGCTTCGCAGCAGCGGGACTTCGGCTCGTGACGGCGAAGCGGAGTTCAGTGGCAACATTGTGCTGAACGGACACGGCTCCACGCTAAACGGAGATTTGGTGATCGCTGGTGATTTTACATCCGTACTGCACTTGAATGTGGAACAGCAGTTAACGGTGGATGCCCGGGTACAGCAGGATTTTTATGCACAGGATGTACAGGTGCAGGGACAGACCCATATTAATGGCGGAGATAACAATACAGTTGTATTTGATAGCTCAACGTTGACGCAAATGGATGTCACAAAGCCAGAAGTTCACGTTGTACTTAGTGGTACCGCAAGCGCGACGATCATGAACGTCCAATCCAGCGCAAGCATTGAGGTTAGCGCGAATGCTTCCTTGCCGCAGCTGAATGTTAATGAAGGGGCGAACAAAGTCAATCTTCAGGGAACGGTTCAGACCGTTCAGGTAAATGGCAGCCAGTCCGTCGAGATGACAGGTAATAGTACAATCCAACAGCTGACCGTCACAGGGACGGGGGCTTTGGAATTGAAAACGACAGGCAGTATTGAAAATATTCAAGTCAGCAACCCGGCAGCTAAGGTAAATGTGAGTGGAAATGTACAGGTTTCTGCGGTCACACTGGGTACCGGAGTAGCTTCCAACGCTGTTACGGGTCTAGCTGCGGCAAGTGTAACAGGTACGTCCTCATCTTCTGGAAGCTCATCTGGTTCATCCAGCAGCGCTAACCGTTCACCGGAAGTCGTAAATGCTTCAGTAGAGCGTGTAATCACAGAAGGCGCTGGTGAACAGTTGTACGATTTACGCCAATTCTTTACCGATCCTGATGGGGATACCTTGACCTTTTCGGCAGCTTCTCTTCAATCCGGCATCGTACGGGCGTCCGTATCGGGCAATATATTAAAGTTTACGCCAGTCAGTGTCGGAAAAGCATCCATCAGTGTATCAGCTAATGATGGACGGGGAAAAAGGGTGTCGTCTACCTTCAAAATCACCGTGAATGGCCAGCCAGTATCTGCAGGTATACCAGATCAGGCGCTTACTGTGGGACAATCGGACTCGGTACTGCATTTGAATGATTATGTTCAGGACCCGGAAAATGCAAGCTTAACGTATCAGGTTACAGTTGATGATCCTGCTGTAGCGTCGGTGGTGCTTGCGGAGGATGAATTGCGTCTGAGTCCGCTTCGAGCGGGCAGTACGAGCGTTCATGTCACTGCCAATGACGGACAGCAAGGAGAGGATGGCAGCACAGGCCAAAAGCAGATTGATTTCAAGCTAACGGTTCAGGGCGCTCCTAACCATGCTCCACATGGACAAGCCCCTCAGCCGTTAACCGTCACATTGGGCCAGCCGGATATGACACTGGATCTTTCAACAATATTTACGGATGCAGATGGCGACCCACTGGTGTTCACAGCGATCAGTTCGGATGCTTCCATCGTGCAGACTACCATAATGAGAGCTCAGCTTTCTTTGCAGTCGCTGCAAGCGGGGAGTGTAAGTATTACCTTGACGGCAGACGACAGCAAGGGTGGAACAGATACAGTTACCTTGATTGTAACGGTTTTGCCCATACCTAACAGTAGCCCGGTAGTAACCCGTGCACCAGACGCTGTACATCTGATTTTAGGCAAGGCTGACGGAACTGTGGATCTGTCCACCATCTTTGCTGACCCGGACCATGACCCGATTCGTTATGAGATCAGTGCGTCTGATCCAGCCGTGGCAGATGCTACAGTTCAAAATGATCAGCTTGTTATTCATGGGTTGACTAGCGGCAATACCGTGATTACCATCACGGCTAAAGACGATAGAGGCGGAGAGATTAGCGCAGACCTACAGGTTCATCTATTGGAAAATGCGGTTATTACAGCGATCCCTGAGCAGTTGCTTCAATTGGGAGATGCTGCATCAGAACTGGATCTCTCACCGTTCTTATTGAACTGGGATCTAGCATCCCTGTCAGTGACAGCAGACACGTATGATCCAGGAATTGCTACGGCCCATATGAATGGTCAGAAACTACAGTTAAACCCAGTAAGTGTAGGGACCACGAGTGTAACACTCAGTGTGTATGATCAGTACGGACGTGCAGAGGGAGCGACGTTCCCGGTTACCGTCAGCATGCCTCAGCTAAATCAAGCTCCTCAAGTCGTAGCGGCTATAAACGAGCAGGTATTGACTCCCGGAGTTACACAGCAAAGAGATTATGATTTGCAACAGCTGTTCAGCGATGAGGATGGAGATGTGCTTCAGTTTACGGTCAGCTCCAGTGATCCGACATTGGTGAGTGCATCAATTAATGGCAGTATCTTAACGGTGGCTTCTGGAACAGGTAGCGGTCTTGCCGCTGTTACCGTTACAGCCACGGATGGTCGGGGAGGTTCTGTGCAATACACGTTGAATACACGCAATGCCGAACTGGTTTCCGGCGGGATCACTCCGATAGGGGTTAAATACGGCTTGCCGCACAGAACCGTGGATCTGTCCAGTTATTTCCCAGGACAATCTAAATTCCTGGTATATAGAGGAACGCCATCATCGACATTCATCGGTCCTGTAGAACTCATGGGCACCTCCATTCCCCTTTCCCCCGAACCTTTACTGGTATGGGTGGTAGGAGCGGATGGAAGAGCTGTCGTATTTCAGGTCCAACAGGAACCACAGCAAGCGCCTGCTGTATATTTCTCGCAATATGTGGATGGCGGGGATGGAAGAATTGTTTTGCAATTGTATTATAACGGGAATGGAGATCCTTCCCATCGGGCAGACGGTTACTCACTGGAGTTTCATCAATGGATGAAGAAAACAAACCAAATGAAAGTTACCACTCTACCGATTAATCCGGTTTATCCTGCCATGCCCTATATAATCATCGACACTATTTTCTATGATTTCATGGATATTACGAATGCTTGGTATTTCAATGATGAGGGCGATTTCTACAACCCGAACGAATTTAACACTGTTGCATACGTTTTAAAATACCAAGGACAAGTGGTGGATGTATTAGGAAATCCAAATTCACATGAACAGTTTACTCCACAAGGAGGAACGTTCGTCCGCAAGTCAGGAATATCCTATGGATCGTCTGCCTATAATCAGCCAGATGAGTGGAATGCGTTCCCGAAAGGGACCTTTCAATTTGTCGGCATTCATACACCATAAACGGTATGTTTGTCTGCGATCGCCTGTTTTTTGAAGACAGGTCATGAATTCTTAAAAAGGTGTAACCCATCAACTATGGAGGGTTACACCTTTTTATGTACAAAGAGGTAATGATAAAAGAGATCATTTATAGCAGTGAGTGCAGTCACATAGACATATACAAAAACATGACTATAATGTACATATAGTTTAAATTTAGTCTTTTTGGGGCTGACGGTTCCACACACTTTACTCACAAAGGAGAGGATTCATCTCATGAGCATACATTTGGAATTGGATTCCTTATCCGTTGAAAGGCTAGAAATGGCCCTTTCAGGACGACCGGGAATGTTCAAGCTGTTTTATGACACCGAGGATTGTGGATGCAATGGCGTACTCGTCATTTTGGTTGTCACCGCGCCCAATGCAACTGATAAAGCAGTACAGTCTGAGCCTTATTCTTTTTGGGTAGATCAGCAGCAGGAACAGCAGTTCGATAGCAGAATGCGGCTTGAGGCAGACCCTAGTTACCCGTCGTTCAAGCTAAGTAGTGATGCCGGTATATTTAGTAGCAATGTTAGAATTCAAGATCGGCGCGCGAACTCGTCCGAGGAGTGATGTGCGGAGGTAATAGGAATTCATTAAGCACCAAAAAAGCAATTCTGATTTACACCAAGTTTCCAAAAGACGAACCTTGTTTAGCCTATATGGCAGAGGTTCGTTTTTTTTGTGTTATATTCCATTCGTTCCTCCAAAAAATGAAGTGTTTAGTGGCCTGCTCTGAAGTGGTACAATAACCTTTATGATAATCGGAGAAGGACGTTGAGAAGATGAAAAACTTGCTCGTTTCGGGCTATCGTGCCCATGAGCTGAATATTTTCAGTCAGAAGCACGAAGGCATTCCATATATTAAAAAGGCGATTGCAGGCAGGCTTATTCCCCTGATTGAAGAAGGGCTGGAATGGGTGATTACCCCAGGCCAATATGGGGTGGACTTGTGGGCCTGTGAGGTCGTTACTGCACTAAAACAGCAATATCCCCACCTCAAATGCTCTATTATGATGGCTTATCAAAATATGGACGAAAAATGGAAGGAGGACAAAAAGGAATATTTTCAGCAGATTTGTGCCGAAGTTGACTATGTAGGAGTAGTCAGCCGCCAGCCTTATCAGGGGATATGGCAACTTAGGGCACGGGATGAACTTCTTTTCCGCAAAACAGACGGTTTATTGCTTGTTTACGATGAGGATGCCGGAGAGGGCAGCCCACGTTTTATGAAGGAACTTGCATTGAAAAAACAACAGGCAGAGGGCTATCAGTATAGTAGCATCAGCTCGGAGGATATCCAGAGCATTGCGGATGAAGAACGATTATTCATGGACCTCTGATTTTTAAAGCATTAGCCCGGATTTTTGAACAAAAAGGACGTATTCGTCCCTTTACATTGATGTAAGCGCTGTCATAGAATTTAAACAACAATAACTTATCAGTCACATAAAATAAATTTATTGAAAATACAAACTATGAAAGGAGCTAATGATTCAGATGAACAAAAGGTTTCGGTATACTGCGTTGCTCTGTCTCGGTGTCATGTTGTGTGGAGTGGTTACCCCGATGGATAGCCAGGTCTCTGCTGCCTCTACGAGACAAATGGAAAAGCTGAACCGGGGAGCCGTCGCTGTTAAGGTGCCTGAGGGTGTACTGGTGAGCTGGCGCTTGCTGGGCACGGAAGCGGATTCGGTCGGCTTTAATTTGTACAGAGGGACAAGCAAGGTGAATGATGCGCCGATACCATCGAGAACCAACTTTTTGGACAAGGCAGGTTCGACCTCATCTTCGTATACCGTTCGTGCCGTGGTCAATGGAGCAGAGCAGGCCGCTTCTCCTGCGGTGAAGGTATGGAACAACAACTATCTGGATGTTCCGATCCAGCAGCCCGCGGGAGGCACAACTCCGGATAATGTGAGCTACACGTACCATGCCAATGATGCCAGCGTAGGGGATCTCGATGGGGATGGCGAGTATGAGATTGTGTTAAAATGGGACCCTTCCAATGCCAAGGATAATTCGCAATCCGGTTATACGGGAAATGTATTTTTGGATGGCTACGAACTGGATGGAACGCGCAAATGGCGGATCGACCTGGGACGGAACATACGGGCTGGAGCCCACTATACGCAATTTCTCGTCTATGATTTTGACGGAGACGGCAAAGCAGAGATCGTATGTAAAACAGCAGACGGCACGGTAGATGGTACAGGTGTAAAGATTGGGGACGCTTCGGCTGATCATCGAAACACGAGTGGATATATTTTGAACGGACCCGAGTTTCTGACCGTGTTCTCAGGAAATACAGGCAAGGCTCTTAGTACCATTGACTATGTGCCACCACGCGGAACGGTATCGAGCTGGGGAGATAATTATGGTAACCGTGTAGATCGTTTTCTCGCCGGGGTTGCTTATCTGGATGGCGTGAGACCCAGCATAGTGATGGCACGTGGGTATTACACTCGCACCGTTCTGGTCGCATATGATTGGCGGAATGGTAACCTGAGCCGACGCTGGACCTTTGACAGCAACAGCTCCACCAATGCTGGAACTGCTGGACAGGGGAACCACAGTTTGAGCGTGGCAGATGTGGATGGAGATGATAAGGATGAGATCGTGTATGGCTCGCTGGTTGTAGACGATAATGGAGCGAAGCTGGCTAACACGGGGATGGGACATGGAGATGCACTTCATGTTGGCGATCTGGACCCCGACCGTTCGGGCTATGAAGTGTTCAAGGTGAACGAGGACAAAAATGCCACCTACGGAGCTGCCATGTACGATCCGCGTAATGGAAATATTTTATGGGGCGTAAATACAGGCAAGGATACCGGAAGAGGCATGTCAGCAGACATTGACCCGCGGACCAAAGGGAACGAGCAGTGGGCACCGGGTATTGGGTTGCGTTCAGCCAAGGGACAGCTCATCACCAACACGCTACCGTCTTCCATTAATTTTGGCATCTGGTGGGATGGGGATCTCCTCCGTGAACTGCTGGATCATACCTCATCAAGCGCTGGAAAGATAGACAAGTGGAACTACACGAACTCGACTACTTCCAACTTGCTTACGGCAACAGGAACGAGTTCCAATAACGGAACCAAAGGAACGCCGTCCTTGCAGGCCGATCTGTTCGGTGACTGGCGTGAGGAAGTCATTTGGCGTAAAAGTGATAATTCAGCGCTGCGTATCTACACAACACCATACGAGTCAGAACATCGATTTTACACGCTTATGCATGATCCAGTGTATCGCTTGAGTGTTGCCTGGCAGAACGTAGCTTATAATCAGCCGCCGCACACCGGGTTTTATCTGGGAGAAGGGATGCCCAAGCTCCAGCAGCCGAATATATATACTCCTTGATATGTCGTTAGACAGTGGTTTGAAAGCAAATAGAATGAACAAAAACAGAGAGGGCTCCAAGCGAATTGGAGCTCTTTTTGTCATGAGAGCCCAAGAGATAACGTATGCTTTCTATAAAAACGGGAACATTAGTTCTTATTGGTGGAATATATGTATGAAAAAGGAGGCGGAATCTGTGAGTTCTTTAACGACTGAAGGCATAATTGAGCTCGTAACTAATGTTGGATTCCCTGCTGCATTAAGTCTGATTCTGTTAAAATACATCCTCGTCACTTTGAGTCGCAGATTAGAAGAGCTGGACCGATCTGTTAAGCAATTATCGCTATCTTTGGAAGAGATGGAGGCAAAGCAAGTGAAACAGTCAGAACAACCGTCCCCGGCAAATACGGACAAACTTCGTGCAGAATGAACAAAAAAAGGCAAATAGAAACAATTTAGCAACCCAATCGAGAAGCGAAATTCTTATAATAGAAATGTCTGCAGTTTATGCAGACATATGATTATGGAGGTGTATATAAGTATGAAATTAAATACGAAGCTATCAGCACTATGCATTGCGGCCACACTTATGAGCGTGGCACAGGCCGCCGCTGCCGCGCCCGCTGTGACCGCTCCAGCGGAAGCGACGCAACCGAGCGTTGCCAGTCCGGCCGCATCCGCCCCGGCTCAGGTGCCAGCACCAGCAGCGTCTGCACCGGCTACGACTCCAGCCCCGGCGCAAGCGCCGTCGGCTCCAGCAAGCTCGCCCCCGGCTGCAGCCGCAGGTTCTGCCAAAGCCGCTACACCAGTAGCTCCGTCTGCACCAGCACAGCGTCCATCTACATCGGTAGCACCCGCGGCTGCTCCGATCGTACCTTCGACTGTGAAGCCGTCTAAGCCGCAACAGCCGTCCACTTCAGCGCCAGCAGCAGCGGCTACCAACGTGAAACCGACGCAACTGGACAAGCTGAACCACGAGAGTGCGGTTCCGCTTGTGCTGGAGGCGCAGTCTCGTTATCAATATGCAATCAGTGGTGGCAGCCCGGTGGGTAAGTCGTTCCAGTTGAACGGTAAAAGCTACCGCTATCTGTCCGAGGACATCGGTACAAAGACCAAATTGATCAGCTATCTGACGCAGGCCTACACAAAGCAGGCGAGTGAGCAATTTGTCGGTAAATTTTTCGTCGAAGTTAATGGCAGATTAGCTCAGTTGAACGCAGATGGTGGCAATTTGTTAGAGTTCAACCGGGCTACGGCGAAAATGGTAACCATGACTCCGGTGAAGCGCAGCTACCTGCTGACCGTGCCTTATCCGGCAGAAACCAAGCAGGCGAATGAGAAAATCACCGTGAATTTTGAAAAGGTCGGCAGCTACTGGAAAATCAGCTCTGCGCCGCATGTCATTTTCTAAATTAAGATTTTGCAACAGGCTTCATATGGGGTAAAGTGATGTTAAGGCTTGTTTCGTAAGCCTCAATTCAATGCAGGGGAGTGCTGTGCAATGATGACACCCATCAAGGTAAAAGACGTTAAGGATATTGAAAAAATCAATCAAATCGTATCCAATTATACGTATGACATCTGGATTCATGGCAAAAGCGGCATGGCAGATGCCAAATCCATTTTAGGCATGTACGTGTTGAAGCTGGATGAGCCGCTAACTCTGGTTGTACCTGACAATGTTAATCCCAAGAAGCTGTTCAAGGAGTTGGAGGAGTTTATCCATTTTCCTGCTCAAGAAGGATAAAAGGCAAGCAGGCACTTGTAAACACTGGATGATCTATTACTAAAATAACGCAAAGAAGCCGTGGAACCTAAGTCCCACGGCTTCTTTTTTTAGTGTTCTTTCTCATCCAAAAACGGGAGATTCACCGAATAGTACATAACCCCCATAAGTAGCACGCCGCCAACCAGATTTCCGAGCGTAACCGGAATGAGATTATGGATCACGCCAGCGACAGAAACTGTACCCGGATGGTCCAGCACGAGCGCAATGGCGAAAGTACACATATTAGCCACACTATGTTCATATCCCGAAATGAAAAAGCAGAACACAAACAGCATCATGGCAAACATCTTTGCACCATTTTCCTTCATAAACATGGGAACAAAAAAGGCAAGACAGACCAGCCAATTACACAAAATAGCTCGGAAGAATAGCTGCATTGCAGGCGCTTCCATTTTATGCTCAACCACGCTCAGTAGAAAGCTGTTCACGCTGGAGGAGTCAAACAGACCGGTCAAGTAAATAAGGAGTGCAAATACCCCCGCACCCAGCAAATTACCGCCATAGCTGGTAGCCCATAATCGAAGCACCTGCCCCCAGCGTAGCTTTTTACGGAGCGCAGCATAAGTGTAATAGAAGGTGTTACCTGTAAACAAATCCCCGCCGCCGTAAGCGATCAGAATGATAGCCGCTCCGAATGTGAGCGCCGCCATGGGATAAGTGAATGGAGAATGCTCCATGTAAAAAAAGTTGCCCGTCTTGAAGGCTACAATAACGCCGAACCCGATGAACATACTCGCCAGCATGGAACGTGCCAAATACCGGAGTAGGCTCTGCTTGTAAATTTTGTACTTCTTCATGGCTAGCTGTTCGACATTGCGTAAGCCTTCCGTCTCCATATTTAAGGACAACCTCCTATTTTCTCATATGTAAGTCTTTAAACAGACTTTATTTTTCCCGAAACATGTCCAGTCTATCAGCAATTCTGTTAGCTTAACAAACCAAGCTTTTGCAGTCCGTACAAAATACCGTCTTCATCTGCGCGTTTTGTGACCATTTTAGCTGCGGCTTTGGCTTCATCACAGCCGTTGCCCATCGCGACGCTGTTATGTATAGCTGTCAGCATCTCCACATCATTTAAGCCATCGCCAAAGGCGTATTGATTTTCAGCGGCAATGCCCAGTCTGGACGTAATTTCGCGAATACCCTTCGCTTTGGAGCCAGCATGAGGAACAACGTCCACAGAACTCGGATGCCAGCGCACAAAGTCAAACGCCTTGAATACCGTTTCATAGAAAGGCTCTTCTTCTGCTGTACACATCAACAGCGTCTGATAAATATCTCTTCCTTGGAAATAGAGCGGATCGTATCCAACTGAAATCTTGGCCTTAAGCGTTTGGACCGATTTCTCTACAAGCTCATCGTTAGGAATATTGGCCTTCATGTCCATATGATCCATATATACAAGGGCATGATTATGTGTGAGGGCCAGATCGGTCATCGTTTGCAAGGCTTCTCTGTTCAACGGATTGGTAGCGACCACTTCCCCGCGGAGCACGACATATTGCCCATTAAAGCTGACGTAGGAGTCAATTTCCAACTGCTCGCGGATATCTTTGAACATAAAAGGTGCACGGCCTGTTGCAATGGCCACCTCATGTCCCAGCTCTTTCAAAGCAAAGACGGCCTTTTCTGCCGTTAACGGCATTTTCTTGTCATCGTCCAGCAATGTACCGTCGATATCGAAAAAGATAATTTTTTTGTCTGACATGTCCTTACACCTGACTTTCAATAATGTATTTGTCGAAATGAACTCATATGGATTCATTATATCAAAGGAACTGCTTCTGAATACACAAATACGTATAAATCCTCATGAATGTCCGACCTCTATAGCTTACAATATGAAATAAGGCTTACTGTAAAATATAATTTCTATCTCCTATTTTCATAGATGGGATGTGATCACCATGACAAAAATCCAAGTCACACCGGAGCAGCTGGACAGCGTGGCCTCCCAATTTGCCAATGCCCACGGCACACTGTATAACCAGTTAAATGGCCTGGATAGCACAATGAACCACCTTCACAGCCAGTGGGATGGTATGGAGAGGAATCGTTTTTATAATGACTATCGAACGGCTAAATATACACTATCTTCTATATTAAATAAGGTTCAATCCATTGAAATTGAGCTGAAAAGCATCGCTTCGAAATTTAGAAATGCGGATGGTGAAAGCACACGTGGCTTCTGGACAGCCCTAGCAGCGGCAATGAGCGCTAGCGCAGCGCTGGCAGGCAGTGGAGAGGCTGGAGATCATGGTGGTGAAATTGCGAAGCACCCCAAAAACATAGACGAATGGGAGCAGGCAGACGCGGTTAAATATCATCAATATGAGGAACTACTGAAAAACGCCGAGGCCATCGGCGACAAGCAGGTTATGCAGAAAATTCACGACCAGATGAATGTCCTGCAGCTGCAATATGAGGACTCCGTTACCCGTACAGATTACAATACAGGAGAGACCTCCAAGATCACATCCGATTCCCTTGTCGCCGTCACTGAACTGACAGGTAAAGACGGAAGCAAAACGGATATATCTATAGATAAAAAAGGGAATGTTGTGAGTTATGAGCAAAATACGGATAAATACGATTACTGGGTCCAAAAGCATACCCAATCAGCCGGAGAGCATGCTCTAGGTAAAACGGCCCAGACCGTCACCGGATATGGAATAGGTCTTATTTTGTCGCGCGGGGCTGGTGTTAGTGGGGGAGGTTCGGGCATCGGTACTGGCGCAGCCTCCGGCTGGGGGGAACACGTCGTCGGCATTGGTGGCGGCATGCTCAGTGACAAAGTACTTTTCTCTGTACCCGATGAGGGCGAAACCCGTACCATGATCTACCGAACGAATAAAGAAACCGGACATATTGAGAACATGATCATCGTCACCAAAGGTGAGAATGAAATGGAGTATCGCTATTGGGAGGATTATAACTAGATCTTGAGCAGTGAACGATAATAACGTGTTTAGGAGTACCCATAAAATCTACAGTCTTTTTTTCTAGAACAGGTGAGCGGCAGGTGGAAACTGTAAACTCACTAGCTGGAGAGGTCTGTGGATTTTTTTGTTTACCATTTTTTTCTGAATTCCGATATATTAAATAGATAGAATACATATCCAAGGTAATTTAATTGAATATTCGAAAAAGATTAAAGTACTAGTTTTAGAGGGAGAAATAGTAAATGAAAAAACCATCCATTAGTATTAGTAGTTGTGTTGTTTTGAGAGGGTAGGGAGAGGAGTTACGATATGCAACAATCAGAGACATTACTGTACACGTACAGGCTAACATTGAAAGATATCATGTTATTTAATTTTTGTTTGAAGTATCAGAAGTCTACTGGGCTTAAGTTGATGGCATCAATCCAGTTTCTGTTGGTCATTATGGCTACATACAAGCTTATAGTAGATAATGAAGTAGATCCTAATACGATAGCGATGTTCTTCTTTCCATTCTTAGTTTTTGTAATTATTCCTTTCTTTACTATTAAAGAAGTGAAAGCTAACTACCTAAATCACCCACAATGGCCTATTGAAAAAGATTATGAGTTTTCAAAGGAGGGTCTTCATTTTACGTACTCTGCGGGTTACAACTGGGATGAAGTAAAGGGGGTCATTAATACGCTGACTGCCTTTTATATATTGCTGCCTAATCATAAATTTATATTGGTCCCCAAGCGGATTTTTTCTAGTAGGCTGGAGCGCCGACAATTCAAAGAACTGTTGATAACCCAGATCGGATCAGAGAGATGGGATTATAAATTTATAGACAAAATGAGCAAATTAAATAGAAAATAATTATATTTATGGTAAATAAAATTAAAGGCTAATACATTTGTTAAAAGGAGGAACTCATATGTATCTTCTATTTTGTAGTGATCCTCTAAATTCTAAAAGTGTAGATATGGATTACCGTGAAGAGTGCGAGGTTGCACAGAGTCTTGGTTTTGATATAGGGTTGGTCAATTTTGATAATCTGATCGAGGATGAACGGGAAGGATCAGAGTCTAACCCATATATTGTTTCTAAGAATATGCGAGAGTATGTTGCTAAACAGGGAAGCGAGTACGTGAACGCGCTATACCGTGGATGGATGTTAAGGCCCAAAGTATATGGTGCTTGGACTGCAGCCTTGGAGGCCGATCAAATCAGGATGCTGACAAGTGCTAAGAGTTATAGGAACTGTCACTATTTTCCCGATTCATACTCGTTAATTCAAAATTTTACGCCTCGGAGTGTATGGCTGGAGCGGGACCAATTGGATGCGGAGCATATTCTAGAGGCGGTCATACCTTTTGGAACGACAGCAATAATGGTCAAGGACTTCGTTAAATCACGGAAACATGATTGGCTGGACGCCTGTTATATCCCGGATGCGTCAGATCAGGTGCATGTGGAACGGGTGATTCGTCGTTTTGTTGAACTTCAGGGGACAGAATTGAATGGAGGAGTTGTGTTAAGGGAGTTCGTACCTTTAGAATTTCTTACCCTTCACCCCAAAAGTGGCATGCCCTTGTCTAAAGAATATCGTCTATTCTTCATGTTCGGAGAGCCTGTTTTTACAGTTAATTACTGGGATGAGGCTGCATATGAGACCGTTCCTACAGATCTGGATGAATTTATTCAGATTGCACGTCAAATCCAAAGTCCATTTTTCACAATGGATATTGCTCGTACACAAGCAGGACAATGGATTATTATAGAATTGGGAGATGGGCAAGTTTCGGGACTGCCTGAGAACACGGATCTTGAAGCGTTCTATACAAATTTAAAAAAAGTGGTGGTGAACCGTGGATTATGGTAAAAGGCACAGTGCTTCTGTTGAATTGGAAGGCTGTGCCTTTCTATCAATTTTGACATTTCACAGACTTGCAATTGGGGTAGCAAATGATGGATGATAGAAGAGGGCCTTTTATGTAGAAAATAGGGCTAAAGATAGAGAGGATACTAATAATAAATAGATCGGATTTACCGTATTTTTGTATATTATTGTAGAAAAAGATCGTAATTCAGGTTATAGTAAAGGAAGAAATTAACTAGGATACCTTTACCCAAATACGTAATTGTGGAGGGAAACATGAGTACATTTAAAAATTGGTTGAATACAACTAAAAAAGGACTTGGAGACCAAGTTAAGAAGTTTAAGAATAAAGATTTTATGGAAGCTGTTGTTGCAGGCTGTGCATTAGTAGCATTTGCTGACGGTACGATTAGTCCGGAAGAGAAAACAAAAATGGCCGGATACATAAATATCAGTGAAGAATTGAAAGTGTTTGATATGGGTGAGGTCATCAACCGTTTCAATCACTATGTAGCGAACTTTGAGTTTTCACCTGAAATCGGTAAACAGGAAGCACTGAAGGCGATTGGTAAATTGAAAGGTAAGCCAGAAGTAGGCCGACTCGTCGTTGGCGTATGTAGCGCTATTGGCGCAGCTGATGGTGACTTTGATGCCAATGAGCAGCGAATTGTGGCTGAGATTTGCGGCGCGCTTGGTTTGAATCCGTCTGAATTTAGTCTGTAAATTTTACGGAAGGGAGGTGTGTTAATCAGTGGCTGTAATTAATCTGGTCAAGGGCCAGAAAATTGATTTGACCAAGGGAAACACAGGACTGACCAAGGTTATAGCAGGATTGGGATGGGACCCTGTACAGTCCAAAGGATTTTTTGGCTTCAAGAAGCAACCCAATATTGATTGTGACGCTTCTGCCATTTTGCTGGATGCCAACGGAAAACTGACTCAGTCAGATAACGTAGTGTGTTTCCACAATAAAAAAAGTCCATGTGGCTCTGTCGTGCATTCCGGTGATAACCTGACCGGACAAGGTGACGGCGATGATGAACAAATTGAAATTGACCTGGCACGTATTCCTGCCAATGTCGACAAAGTGCTTGTTGTTGTGAATATATATGATTGCGTTAACCGGAAACAGGACTTCGGCATGATCGAGAAAGCGTATATCCGCATTCTGGACGGTGCTAATTCCAAGGAACTGGTGACGTTTAATTTATCTGATAATTATGAAGGGCTGACCGCACTGGTCTGTGGAGAACTCTATCGTCATAACAACGAATGGAAGTTTGCTGCAATCGGTGAAGGAACCCATGCCGTACATATTGATGTGCTGGCTCAGCGTTATATGTAATTTTAGGTTGCTCATACAAAACTTAATGTGAAAAGGGGTTCTTACTCATGGCAATTAACTTATCCAAAGGTCAAAAAATCGATTTGACGAAAACAAATCCAGGTTTGTCCAAAATCACAGTGGGTCTCGGTTGGGACACAAATAAATACGATGGCGGTAAAGATTTTGATCTGGACGTATCCGTATTTTTGGCTAATGCGGAAGGTAAAGTAGAATCCGATAAGAACTTTGTCTTTTTTAATAACCCACAAAATGAGAACGGCTCTGTCGTTCATACAGGGGATAACCGCACAGGTGATGGCGACGGAGATGACGAGCAAATTAAAATTGATCTGGGTAGCGTGCCAGCTAACGTTGAAAAGATCGCTTTTACGATTACAATCTATGAAGCACAAGAACGCAGCCAAAACTTTGGACAAGTGTCCCGTGCTTACGCTCGTATCGTAAACGAAGCAAACAATGAAGAATTGGTCCGCTTTGATCTGGGAGAAGATTTCTCAATCGAAACAGGCGTTGTTGTAGGCGAACTGTATCGTCATAGCGGTGAATGGAAGTTCAATGCCATTGGTAGCGGCTATCAAGATGGTCTTGCAGGATTGACGCGCGATTACGGTTTGGCATAAAAAATCTATACAAAGAAAGCAGGTATGCGGAATGACCATTAGCCTTTCCAAAGGACAACGTATTGATCTGACCAAAACGAATCCTGGCTTGACTCGTGTCGTTGTAGGTCTTGGATGGGATACGAATAAATACAGTGGTGGCGCGGACTTTGACCTGGATGCTTCAGCTTTCCTACTTTATGAAGACGGCAAAGCCAAAGCTGCGGATGATTTTGTATTTTACAACAACCCGACAGGTGGAGCAGGATCGATTACCCATACAGGCGATAACCGTACAGGTGAGGGCGATGGGGATGACGAGCAAATCATCGTTGATTTCTCGAAGATTCCTGCGAACATCCACCGTATCGGGATCACGGTTACCATTTATGATTACGAGGCACGCGCGCAAAACTTTGGTCAAGTGTCCAATGCTTTTGTGCGTGTGGTAGATGCAGCAACGGATCGTGAAGTGCTGCGCTACGATTTGGGAGAAGATTTTTCCACCGAAACGGCCGTCGTATTCTGTGAATTTTACCGTCAGAATGCAGACTGGAAATTCCAGGCTATCGGTAGTGGCTTTGCTGGTGGATTGGGTGCGCTTGCTAAAAACTATGGCTTGGACGCTCAATAATATCCACTTGGGGTGGTGTCCATAGGGCGCTACCCTTTCTTTTTAAGCTATTACATTGAGCATTTTGCATAAATCCCAAGAGCATTTTCAAATCAGCAATATATAGATCGAAACGCTTTAGTTTGTCTATATATTGTTCTTATGTGCGTTGGGAATCGAATGATCCAAAATGCTACATTAGCGTACGCTGACACATGACAAACCGACAGAAAGGTGACACAATCATGGCTGTTATCGTAGTAAAGGGACAGAAGGCGGATTTGACGAAAACAAATCCGGGCCTGACCCATGTCAACGTAGGGATTGGCTGGGAGTCCCCAGCGTCTCTGGAGCTGGATACTTCGGCATTTTTGCTAGGTCCTGGAGGAAAAGTATCGGGTGATGAGGATTTAATTTTTTATAACAATCCGACCACGCCCTTTATCACCTATTCAGACGGACAACAGTCCGGTGACAAAAAGCAATTTGCCCTTGATCTGACGCGAATTCCTGCAAACATCGAGAAGATTGCGTTTACGCTGACGATTTATGATGCGGATCAGAAACGGCAAAATTTTGGACAGGTTCAAGGTGGGTTCATTCGTTTTGCTCATCCGGTTAGCGGAGAGGTTTTGCGGTTTAATTTGGACAGTGGATTTACAGTGGAAACGGCGATTGTCATTGGTGAACTGTATCGTCATAACGGGGAATGGAAATTCAACGCGATTGGCGCAGGTTTTTCCGGTGGATTGGATGCGTTGTGCGTTAATTTTGGGATTGAAGTGGAAAATAATCCGGCTCCTCCCACGCCAGTGCCTACACCTCCGTCTCCAGCGCCTCGACCAGCACCAGCGCCTCGACCAGCACCAACGCCGCCACCAGTACCACCTGCTCCGAAGCCAGAGCCATCTGCAACACCGGTGAATCTGAATCTGCGGAAAATTGAGCTGAAGAAGAAGGGCGACACCATTAATCTGAAAAAGGGCTCAGGCGGATTGGGTGAAATCCTGATCAATCTGAACTGGAATCAGGTGCAGCAAAGCAAGGGATTTTTCAATCGCGGCTCCAAGGGTGTCGATCTGGATCTGGGCTGCTTATATGAGATGAAGAATGGAGATAAAGGCGTTGTACAGGCGCTCGGGGAAGTTTTCGGTTCTCTAAATCGCTTTCCGTACATTGCTCTGGATGGCGACGACCGAACAGGCTCTGTGAAAACAGGGGAAAATCTTCGCATCAACGGTGCTAAAATTTCTGAAATTAAGCGAATTTTGGTGTTTACCTTCATCTATGAAGGAGTCACGAACTGGTCACAAGCGGACGGGGTAGTCACGCTGTACCAGAAGGATGGGCCGGACATTATCGTTCACATGAATGAACATGACAATCGCAAAGGGATGTGTGCAATTGCCATGATCCAAAATGTAAACGATGAAACGTTTAGCATTGAAAGACTCGTGCAGTTCTATGGCGGTCATCGTGAGTTGGATCGGGCCTATAACTGGGGCATGCGCTGGTCGCAGGGTAGCAAATAAATTGAATTATCGGAGGCACTCTTTTCATGTTGAATGATTTGTTTAAAAATATCAGCGAAAACTACGGCCATTTCTTTTCATGGAGTGATGTTGTAGGTACGCTTACTGATCCAGTGAGTTGGGGGATTATAGGAACTCTCATTTTGCTGGAAGGACTTTTATCGGCGGATAACGCCTTGGTTCTCGCAGTTATGGTTAAACACTTACCTAAGGAACAACAGAAGAGAGCCTTATTTTACGGGATTTTGGGTGCGTATATATTCAGGTTCCTGGCTATCGGCTTGGGTACATTCCTGATTAAGTTCACCCTGATTAAGGTACTGGGTGCAGCTTATCTGCTCTATATCGCTTATAAGGGCTTATTCAAGTCCGAAGGTGATGGAGAAGTGAAAAACAAACCTACTTCTTTTTGGAAAACGGTATTAATGGTCGAACTGATGGATATTGCCTTCAGTATTGACAGCGTCATTGCAGCTTTCGGTGTGAGCGAGAAAGTATGGGTTCTGTTCCTGGGTGGTATTCTCGGCGTTCTGATGATGCGTGGCGTTGCTCAAGTGTTCCTCAAGCTCATTGATAAATTTCCAGAACTGGAACAGACAGCCTTTATTATGATCGCCATTATCGGGGGTAAAATGCTGGCTGCTGCTTTTGGCTTTCATATGTCGCAGATTTTATTCTTCGGCATTTTGATTGCTGTCTTTGTAGGCACAATGGTTATCAGCTCGGCGAAAAGAAAGAAAAAGGCCGACAAAGAGGCTTAATGTACAAAGTATAGCGAAATCCCTCCTGAAACTAAGGGGGGATTTCTTTTATACCCGGAGCACAGGGCTTCAGTCAGGCAAGAAAGAGCAAGAGGAGGGGAAGAGCCCTGAAATATTTTAATGATTTAACCTCTGAGGAAGTAGAAGCGATCTTTTATACTCCACCGTTGGAGTTTCATAACCGTTCTCCCAAAAGTATATTGGCTTATGCGATAGGAGCGGCTTTGTACATGCCAGCGACCCGCTCGGAAGTAGCGGAAGAGATCAAAAATGGAAAACATGAAGGGTTAACAACGGTCATTTTGGATTTGGAGGATGCGATAGGGGATCAGCAGGTCGGGCAGGCGGAACAATCGCTGGCGCAGCAGCTGTTTCAACTATTGTCTTATGTACGGACGGGGATGATGAGTGAACAGCAATTACCTTTGTTATTTGTGCGTGTGCGCTCTGTGGAGCAGTTGGAACGACTACTGAACGGTTTGGGTGAATCTTTGTCGCTGCTCACGGGCTTTGTCTTACCCAAGTTCTCTTCTGATAATGGACGAGCGTATTTTGCACTCATTGCAGAATATAACCGGAGTATGCATACAGGGGCAGGAAACGAAAACAACATGCCTGTGCTGTACGGGCTACCGATTCTTGAAAGCTCCAAAATCATTTATCGGGAATCCCGCTGGAAAGAGCTGTTGTCGATTAAAGAAATCTTAGACGAGTACCAGGAATATGTGTTGAATGTACGCATTGGAGCAACCGATTTTTCCAGTCTATATGGCTTGAGACGCAGCCCGGATATTACGATTTATGAAATTGCCGTCATTCGGGATTGCATCGCAGATATTATTAACTTGTTTGGACGCGTGGGCTCAAATTACGTCATTTCCGGTCCTGTATGGGAATATTTCTCTCACCGAGAACGTGTCTTTAAACCTCAATTAAGAGTATCTCCTTTCGAAGATGCACTTGGGAAGCCGGGCCGACACTTGCGGATGGACTTCATCTCAGATGCCGTAGACGGACTGATCCGAGAAGTCATGATGGACAAAGAGAATGGGATTATCGGCAAAACGATTATTCATCCCTCCCATATTAAGCCGGTACAGGCCATGTATGCGGTGACACATGAAGAGTATATGGATGCACTTGAAATTGTTGAGCGTAACGATGGTAGTCTGGGGGTATTCAAAAGTACCTATGCCAACAAAATGAATGAAATTAAGCCGCATTTGAATTGGGCTCATCGAATTATCAATAGATCAAAAGTATACGGGGTGTTACATGAACAACAACATTTTGTCAGTCTCTTACCCAACCACGAAAACACATCTGCTGCCAATCCTGGAGCAGTTCAGCGTTAAAATTACGGAGACTCATAATCCATTCCGTCTTCCTGTGGACAAGCTGTTTGCGATGGCGGCACGGGTCAATAAAAAGCGTTCGTTTTTATTTGTCAGCAAGGTGCTGGGCAAGCATATTCCGGTAAACCCATACACCTCTCTGCTCAGTGGTGCGGCGCTGGCGATCCTGCTATATAAGGAGCTTGTCCCACAAGCGGGACAACAGATGGATGAACTGATTGGAGAGGCCGTGAGAGGACTACTTAACCCAGACTATGCGAAAGAGGCCTATCGAAAGCTGATGGATGAGCGTTTAGCTTTTGCTTTTACGGAGCCGATCAAGTTTGTTGGTTTTGCCGAGACGGCTACAGCACTGGGACACAGTATGTATCGGTTGTTTGACGACGGGGCCTCGTATATTCATACGACGCGCGAGGATATCCCGGGCCTTCGGCCTATTATTCGGTTTGAAGAAGAGCATTCGCACGCTGTTGATCATCGTTGCTATGCACTGGATGAAGGTGCTTTTGCGGGTGATGGCCCGATTGTGCTGGTAGATGATGAAATTACGACGGGGAAAACAACGCTTAATATCATACGGGATATTCAGGAGCATTTTCCGCGTAAACAGTATGTGATTGCTTCGTTATTGGATTGGCGGACAGACAGCGACGAGCAGGCTTTCGCTGATCTGGAGGTAGAGCTAGGCATTACGATTACGCCTTTAAGCTTGCTCAAAGGAAAGATTGAGGTACAGGGAGTACCAATACTGGATCACGCAGAATATGCTGGACAGGCTGGGAACCCAGAACATGCAGCCACTAGCATGGCAGAGGTTAATAAAGATGCTTCTGGAATAATTGACCACCGTTTTGAACAGGAGGCTTCCGGTTTTGAGCGGGTAGTACACAGCTCCATGTCAACGGACGGGTACACCAATACAGCTCCTTATCTAAAATATACAGGCCGTTTTGGTCTACAATCCATTGACAATTCAGCGTTGGATGCAGAAATCACGCGTACAGCCGAACGACTGAAGCAACTTCGTTCTGGGCAACGCACGCTGGTTATGGGCACGGGAGAATTCATGTACATTCCAATGCGGATTGCAGCAGAGTTAGGCCCGGATGTGTATTTTCAATCGACGACACGCAGCCCGGTATATCCCCACCGAGAAGAAGGGTATGGAGTCGCTTGTGGTGTGACATATCCATCGCCTGAGGACAGTACGATACGCAATTTTATTTATAATGTAGACCCTGGTCAGTATGACGAAATATTCGTTTTGATGGAAAGGGAGTCGGACCTAGAGCGGATGAACCCCATGCTGGAGGCTTTGAACCGTCTGGGCTGCGATAAAGTGCATGTCGTTTATTTTAACGGTTTAACTAGACAGGAGAGTAAAGGAGCGCGGATATGAAGCAAGCACTCATGGAGCAAATACAACAGAAGAACATTCATCCGCCCAAACCTCTAGGCAGTTATCCTGCCTCGGATGTCACATTTTTATTGAAGGATTTGAGTAGGGTTACGTTGGAAAAAGGGACGGAGGATCGTGAAGAGGCGATTCAGTCGGGCGTCCATTATTCAGAAATGCTGCCAGTGGAATACGAGCCCACCGCAGAGTATATTGCATTGTTTCACGAAACGCTTGCCCAATCTGCCCAAAAGGTTGCATTAGCGGCAGCTTCTGTGGCTGAGATGATTGTGAGAAAAAGAGGCTTAAATACGGCGATTGTTTCTCTGGCTAGAGCAGGGACGCCCATTGGTATCCTGATCAAGCGTTATATTGACTGGAAGTATAGCGTATCCTTGCCGCATTACAGCATTTCTATTATTCGTGGCAAAGGCATTGACCGGAATGCGATATTATACATTTTACAGCAGCATGGGCTGGGGATTGAACTTCAGTTTGTCGATGGCTGGACGGGGAAAGGGGCAATTCGCCAGGTATTGATTGAGGCCTGCCGTGAGATGAATGCGGATTACGGGTTGCGCCTAAATGATGATCTGGCGGTGCTGGCCGATCCGGGCAGATGTTCAGAAACCTTTGGTACACGAGAAGATTATTTGATTCCAAGTGCTTGTCTGAATTCGACTGTATCAGGTTTAATGAGTCGGACGGTATTACGCGACGATCTCATAGGCCCTGACGATTTCCATGGGGCCAAATTTTATGAATCCTGGCGGTCAGTGGATCAGTCCAATACGTTTGTGGATACGGTATCCGGGTATTTTCAAGACGTGGCTGAAGCGGCCGTTGCATATGCTGAACTAATGACATTGAATCCGCCTGCGGTGACATGGCAGGGCTTACGGGATATTGAGGCGATTCAGCAGGCATTTGGCATTCGGGATATCAATCTGGTCAAGCCCGGAGTGGGGGAGACGACTCGTGTACTGCTGCGCAGAGTGCCGTGGAAAATTCTGATTGATCGCGAAGATAATCCGAATCTCCAGCATATTATGCTGCTGGCAAAGGATCGTGGAGTGCCCGTAGAGGTATTTGAAGGATTGACTTATTCCTGCTGCGGAATTATCAAGCCGCTCAAGGGGGGACAAGAATGATCTACGCAAGTGATCTGGATCAGACACTGATTTACTCCAAACGTTCGCTTGGCGTACCGCTGGAGTCCCCTGGTCTGTTGCCTGCGGAACAGATAAACGGGGCGACATCGGCTTTTATTTCTGAACAAGCCCTGCAATGGCTAAAGACACTGCCTGAAGATGTGATGTTTATGCCCGTGACGACTCGGACGATGGAACAGTATCGACGAATCACCGTGTTTCAGACGGAGTTGGTTCCCGCATATGCCGTGACGAGTAATGGTGGAAACATCATCGTTGGAGGCGAGGTGGATCGAGAGTGGAATCGACGTATTCATGAACAAGTGCGCCGTGATGGTGCTCACGCGGAAGAAGCACGTCAGGTGTTCGGGCAGGTGCTGCATGAAGATTGGGTGGTAAACGAACGCTTTTGCGACGAGTTATTCTATGCTTTCATGATTGAACGGGATCGTATGCCGCTGGAACAGGTGCTGGAGAAGGCGCGAATCATGCGTGAAATGGGCTGGGAGGTATCCATTCAAGGTCGTAAGGTGTATTTGGTACCTGCAGCCGTGAATAAACAGGCAGCCGTGGAGCATATCCGTAACCTCACGAATGGAGGGACCGTGGTTGCGTCCGGTGACTCTTTGCTAGACCGTTGTCTGCTGGACTATGCCGATTATGCGATTGCTCCGCGTCATGGTGAATTGTATCGGGAACAACTGCGGGATAAGCTGGAGGTCAATTATCGTTTTACAGAAGAGTCGGGGGTTTATGCAGCGAACGAAATCATGGCGTATGTTCATGAAATACACCGGAGTGTGTTCGCAGCTCAAACTTCATTTTCAGAATAGATAGGGGACGTGGCTCTGTGAAGAAGGTTAAAGTGTATTTTAACCGCTGGTTTTCAGTGGCGTATCATTATATGAATGCTATTCGTAACAATGAGGACGGTATTCCGTTCGAGATCTATGCGACGCACTCTGATCCGCAGCATATGGCGTTACAGGCCAGTGATGTAGCTGAAGTAGAGCCTCGCACCAGTGGTGTGGAGTACGCACGGTTTTGCGCTGATTTTTGCAGGCGGCACGGAATTGATGTCTTTATCCCACGGTGGAATATGCTCGATATTAGCAAGCATCTTTATTTGTTCGATGATATTGGGACAAAAGTGATGGTATGCCAAGATACCGAACTGCTGGAGCAACTGATGGAAAAGGATCTGTATTATGAATCCATCCGTCAAAAGGACATTGTCACGATTCCCGATTATGCCATTGCCAGCAATGCTGAGCAGTTTAAACAGGCTTATGAGTCGTTAATAGCACTTGGGCATAAGGTATGCTTCAAGCCATGTAATGCGGAAGGCGGAATGGGCTTTCGTATCATCGACAATGAACGTAATCCGCTGGAGGAACTGTTCGGCCATGCGCTGAATCATATTTCATTCGAGGAAGCACACCGCGTATTGTCATCCACAGAATCATTTCCCAATCTGATGGTGATGGAGTTGCTGGAGGGATACGAATACAGTATTGACTGCCTGGCTGACCGGAACGGAAAGCTGCTAGCAGCAGTTCCGCGTAGGAAGGCAGGAGGACGATTACGGCTGCTGGAGCAGCATCCCGAGCTGTTGGAGGTGGCACAGAAGGTCGCTGAGGCGTATCATATTCCGTACAATTATAACATTCAGGTAAAATATAACGGCGAGCATGCCAAGCTGCTAGAGATCAATCCGCGGATGTCCGGAGGACTTCATGTATCATGTTTGTCAGGTATCAACTTTCCTTATCTAGCGGTGAAATCGGCTTTGGGTCATGAGATCGGTTCACTTCATCCGCAATACGACATTTTAGCCAGTCATATCGAGCAGCCAATCACCATACGTAAATCCGTACATTGACACACACAAATATTGTTTTCTACAATATGGTAAGGGTTTACGTCAGGAGGTACAAGCTATGACGTCAAAAATGTGGGGTGCCACGATTGCTGTGGTTAGCTACCTGATTGCGCTTTTACTAAGTTTTTGGTTGCCACTGTTTGTGTGTTTGGCGATTCCGATCCTTGGTTTGGGAGGATACAGCGCCATCATGGCTGTTCGCCATCCTCGCCCCAATCTGACCGGTTCCGTGATTCCGGTGGTGCAGGAGCAGGTCGGTGAGACACAGCAGCATGAAAAGGAAGCTGCCGTTCGACCGCAGTCTATGACAGGACAAGTACGTCAACCAGATCAGGTGAGCAGTGAATTTGCTCAGGTGATGGAGTATTTGGAGGTACTGGAGGATATGGTGATCTCCGAGGGACAGAAGGATGCGCTTGATAACGAGATTGTCGAGAAGGCGCTGGCTCTATTTGCACGTTTGCAGCGGGTCATTCCGCTTTTGCATGAACTGAACAACAGCGAAGTGAATCATACGGTTCGGAGATTGATTTTGAAGGATTTGAATGGGCTAATTAATCCGTTTCTTCGGCTCAGCGGCGATGCGAAGCGTACCAACCGGAGGACGTTGTTAAACGGATTACGGGATGTGGATAGTAAAATATCAGTAATTGTATCCACGGTGGAGCATAAGGATCTGATGGAATTACAGAGCAAAGCGGAGCTTATTCACCAGCGTTATAGCAGTTCCGAATTGTAGGCGATTTGTAAGAAAATAAAAAAGTAGCAAATTAGCTGCTCTGAAAAACAACGATTATACTTGGGAACAGTTGTTTTTTAGAATAGGAGGTAGCGTATGGCGACCCCATGGGCTGAGTTGAAAAAAGAAGATGAACAGAAGGTGACTGAGGAGGCTTCACAGCTGATTCAGAAGGTATCACAAAGCGATGTCATGAGCTTGGATACCTTAATGGATGATATCGGTAAGTTGGGGGTTAAAACGCAGGAACGTGCGGGGCAGACCCTTAAAATGCTGGATCGTCCGGTAAACGACCTCATGTCCGGTGATCGGGCTGAGGTATCCAATATGATCTTAAAGCTGCGTGATGAATGTGAAACGCTCCAGCAGAGCAAAAATGTGAGTTTTTTTGGCAAGCTTCTGCGTAAAAGCCCGTTAAAAAACTACATTTACAAGTATCAGTCGGTGAAGACGAACATCGAGAAAATCATTACTGCCTTGAGAGATGGTAAGGATAATCTGGAAGAAAACATCGTCAGCATGAGACAGTTGAAGAAAGCCTCCATTGAAGAAATCTACAATTTACAGACGAAGATCGCCTTTGGTAATCGCCTGAAAGAACTGTTTGAGACCGAGATTGCCAAGCCGGAAAATGAAAACCGCAAGCCTCATCTGGAGCGGGGATTGCGCAAGGTGGTTACTCGTACGCAGTCTATGACCGAAATGATTTTGTTATACAATCAGGCGATTGCGGCAACGGATATTATTAATGATAACAATGATAAACTGATTGATTCTGTAAATAATGCGATTGATAAAACATCGAATCTGATCACTGTATCGGCTATGATCGCGATGGCGCTGGCGGATCAGGACAAAATCATTTCAGCCGTCGATGCGACCAACCGTACCATTGAAGATCAATTCAAGGAAAATGCGAAGCTTCTCAAAACGACGACCGAGAGAACGACAGATCTGCTTAGCAAGCCTTCTATGTCACTGGAGGCTGTGAATCAGGCGATTGGTGATTTGGTATCTGCTTTGGATCTGTCTGAAAAATCAAACCGTCGGATTATTGAAAGCTGCCATGATTATACAAGTAAAATGACAGCAATCAATGCCAACCTTAGCCAACGTTTGGGGATCGAAGGGAAAGAACCTTCCAAACCGCTGAAGGATAGTAATTCTTCTGAGGGTCTTAGCTCGTTTTTGAACTGATGACAATGTAGAATAATAGACCAATCTATGAAAAAGACGCCGGGATGACTCCGAAGGGCGTCTTTTTTTGGTTTGCCAGCAGCTAATAAAGGACATGATGAACATACATAGCATTCTCGTGCATAAACTCTTAAAAAGCGAATGACAAAAGGAGAGAGCGAGCGTATGATGTCTTTTATTTTGGGCTGTGTCATTGTCTATTTACTTGTGGCTGCCAGTAGCGAAAAAGCAGATTCAATTGTGGAGTTAAATGATTCTGTGAAATAAAATTTTTTATTGAAAATCATGCATTTTCTGATAGGATAGAGTTAAATATTGGAATCCAAAAGGAGAATGCATGCTGGAATTTTCATTTGAAATCATCGACGAATCGAAAATTAACATTGTATATCAGTATGGAAGCAGCAGCTTCAATTTTAATTTATTTTTTAACTACGGTGTGTGGACGCTGCATCCTTTTGACGGGATTCTACTGCAGAACAAGGAAATGTGCCGTCTGATCGTTACGGATCTGTTTAAGAACAAAGATTTTCATGTCATGCTGGCACGCGAAAATATTTTATTATCAACCCTGCGTACCTCTATTGATCTCAATCCCGAAACTCGGGGAGATCGATATCAGGAACAGGAATTTGATGAACTGTCTGATTTTGCCGAGACACACAGCTTTGAAGAGGTACTGCAAATCGAGCAGGATTCCGTCCGCGAACGTATGGACTTTTTCCAAAACATCATTCAAAAAATGTATATGGAAGGATTCGGCCCCGAAGACAATGATTTTAACAAGGTACAAGCTATTCTTCGAATCTATAAGGCTGCACATGACCAACTCGGAGAATTAAGCGACTTTCCCCTGAGAGGCGACGAACGACGCAGATGGTAGAGTAGACGTACTAGACGTACAAACGCAAACATCATAGAGGAGCGTGGGGAACATGAGCAGTATTTCTTTACTTAAAAAGAATGCGCAACTGGTACTGACTAAAAAGAATCTAACGAATGTGACTGCGAGAGTTGGATTGGTGCTCGATATTTCAGGATCTATGAGAAGTTTGTACAAAAATGGTACCGTTCAAAAGGTGTTGGAACGAATTGTTGCAGTAGCGAGTGCTTTGGATGATGATGGTGTACTGGACGTATGGGTGTATGATCACCGTTTTTCACGGTTGCCTTCCGTTACCGAAAATGATGTTGACAACTATGTTGAAAGACATATTCTGTCCAATGATTATTTGCCCAAGTTCGGTCGTAATGATGAGCCGCCTGTGATGCGCGATGTCATCGCCAAATACACCAAGGAAGAACTCTCTTCTGATCCGGCCTTTGTTATTTTTATTAATGATGGCGGTGTGAAGCGTGGAAAAGGAGACAACATCGACAACGCGGTCATTGATTCGTCAGGAGAGCCGATTTTCTGGCAATTTATAGGTGTGGGTGAGTCCGATTTTGGTGTATTAAAGAAGCTCGACAACATACAAGGCCGTGTGGTAGATAACGCTAATTTTTTTCAAATACAAGATATCGAATCTATGGAAGATAATGAATTGTACGAACTATTGCTTAACGAGTTCCCGTCATGGTTGCAAGAAGCGAAAGAAAAGCATATTTATTAAGGATACTAAGTGTTGTAATATGCGATCCTACAAAGCTTCATATAAAAAATACAAAAAGAGAGAGTTCCGCTAGCAATGCGAAACTCTCTCTTTCTTTACACACCTCTAAAACGTATAGAAGCTCTACGGCGGTTGCCAGCGGAGCGGGCAGAATTGTTCTGAAGAAGCGAAGCGTTCGCCTTTATCCCCGGATTTTACCCTTACAGGTTCTATTCAATAGAAATCCGGGGATAACAGCGATCGGAAGAACAATCTGCACGCGCAGCGCCCACCAACCGACCAAAGGCTTCTAATCGTTTTAACCTAACTCATCCCCATTAATATCATCGAGCAAAGGATAAGCCCTGCTCCGCACCCCGAAGTATATACCTTGAGGTGGTGGAACATGGATGTTTTCCAGGCTGACAAAGATTCATCGGAACGCAAACGCTCATTTTCCTCTCGTAATGCCTTGGATTGACGAATGAATAACTGTCCGATGTCGGCAAATCCCCGCAGGAAGAGGGTTAGAAAACCGCTTTGCAGAACGTGGAAGATTGCACCGATCACCAAGCCCAGCAACCCCAACAGGAATAACAGATTTGCAGTAGCCATGTGTTCACGACCATTCAAGAGATGGGGGGTGGCGTACAGAAACCCTAAGGTACTGACAATCAGGGCGATGATCCCAAAACGTAAAATCATTATTTTTCGACCCGTTTCGCAAAGCGCAGGTCTGGGTTCGAACGAGCATCAAATACGATACCTTGAATCTTAGGGCTGATTAATGCAGTGTCCGCAGAGAACTGGATCGGAATAATCGGCAGATCTTCCATCAATACGTCTTCTGCCTGATGGAGCTGTTCAAAGCGTTTTGCCGGATCAAGCTCAAAGGTTGAGGATTCAATCAGTTTGTCATACTCCGGGTTGCTCCAGTTGGTAAAGTTGTTCGAGTTTTTGGAAGTATAATGCCCCAATACGCCGAGCGGATCCAGGAAGTTTCCTTCCCAGCCCATACGGGCGATCTGGAAGTTCTTCTGTTTAAAGGTATCAATGTACGTTTTCCATTCCTGATTCTCCAGCGTCACTTCAACACCCAGGTTTGTTTTCAGCATTTCCTGAATCGCTTCAGCTACTTTTTTATGCTTGTCCGAAGTGTTGTATTTGAAGGTGACTGGTGGCAGCTTGGTCAAACCTTCTTCTTTCAGACCTTCGGCCAGCAATTGTTTCGCTTTTGCAGCGTCAAACTCATAGTATTTTTTCGGTGCTTCATCACGGAAGTCCTTGCCGGATGGCGTTGTTGTTCCGTATGGAACATAACCGTAAGCCGGAGTTTCGCCACCTTTGGTTACGCTGGTAGCCAGTGCTTCGCGGTTAATCGCGTAGGCAATGGCCTGTCTGATTTTTTTATTGTCAAACGGCTTTTGTTTTACGTTAAAAGAATAGGTGTACACACTAAAAGACGGATGCGACAGGAATTCCTTGTTGCTCTTTTCCTGATCCAGTGTATCCACGGGAAGGCTCAAAATCAGATCCAGATCGCCCGTTTTGTACATTTGATAATACGTTGTGGAGTCTTGCACCATTTTAAAATTAATCGTTGCCATCGTAATGGCATCTTTGTTCCAGAATTGATCGTTTTTCGTCAGCGTAATTTGTTCGTTATGTTTCCATTCCTTGGCTACATACGCACCGTTGCCGACAATTGTGCCTGCTTCTGCTGCCCATTTGTCATTTTTCTCAACAACCGATTGGTTTACTGGCAGATAAGCATGACCCACGGCGATCGTGGGGAAGAAGCTTAGCGGTGATTTCAGCTCAACAACAAGAGTTTTATCATCTTTGGCTGTAACACCCACGTTTTCAATTTTACCTTTGCCTGTGTTGTACGCTTCGGCACCTTTGATGTAGTAGAGGGCAGAAGGATCGTAGGCAGCTGTTTTTGGATTTAGTACCCGTTTCCAGGAGTATTCAAAATCCTTAGCTGTCAGTGGGTCACCATTCGACCATTTTGCACCGTCACGGATAGTAAAAGTGTAGGTTTTGCCGTCAGGAGATACGTCTACTTTGCTGGCAGCACCTTCTACGATTTTACCAGCCTTATCGTATGTATACAGCCCTTCATACAAGTTATCAATTACAAAATAGGACGTTGTATCTGATGCGAAAGCAGGGTCTAGCGTATAAGGTTCTCCACCTGCCAGATTGGCAGTAATTTCTTGCGGGACATCTGCTTGAGGAGCAGCGGACGGGTCGTTGCTTGCTGTTTTGTCCGTATTACCAGAGCATCCTGCCAAAGCCGTTACGGCCAAAAGTAAGATGATCGTCATCCAATGCATTTTTTTCATTGTGGTTTTCCTCCATTACTGTAATTAGTTATGCCAAAAATAAGGTACACCTTACCGGGAGTTACTCATCTTCCTTTCCTGCAGGTATGCCGCGTGTGCGCACTTCGATAAAGGAACTGCCGTTCTTCCTGCGGTTAGGCGAGAAGCTGCGGATCATGGTGACACCCCTCCTTGTCCAATTGGGATCTCTCTGTTGTTAATGTTGTGAACGCGGGTCAAGTGCATCCTGAAGCCCATCTCCAAGCGTATTGAACGCTAGCATGGTGAGCGATATCATCAGCCCGGGGAAAAATAGGCGCCACCATTGACCGCTTAAAATAACGCCAAGTGAATCGTTAGCCATCGTCCCCCAGCTGGCCGAAGGAGACTGAATCCCCAAACCGAGAAAGCTCAGGAACGATTCGGCAAAAATAGCCGACGGAATAGTGAACGTTAAATTCACGATAATGATTGCCGCTGCGTTTGGTAGCAAATGTCTGAAGATAATACGCGAATGAGATGTCCCCAAGCTACGGGCTGCCAACACATATTCCTGCTGCTTCAGCTGTAAGATTTGCCCACGTACTACACGTGCCATACCGACCCAGCCAGTAATAGATAATGCAATAATCATCGTGAGCAGACCGGGCTTCATAATGACGAGCAGCAGAATGATGACTAGCAGATAAGGAATACTATACAAAATTTCAATAATACGCATGAGAATGCTGTCGATCCGGTCGCCCGTTTTACCCTGCCCAGCACAATAGCCAGCAACACAGCCGACGAGAATGCCAAGTACCAAATCAATGGCGGCAGCGGCAAAGCCGATCATGAGTGAAATTCTAGCCCCGGCCCATGTCCGTGCCCATACGTCCCTCCCCAGATCATCCGTGCCAAACCAATGCTCTTTGGAAGGAGAGAGATTCGTCTTCAAAAGAGATTGATCACTCGGTGCATAAGAAACCATGGAAGGTCCAACAATCGCCAGCACAATAATCATGATTAGTAGGGAAAGCCCCAAAAGAGCAAGCTTGTTGTTGAAAAGTCTGCGTAGCCGATCCCGCCAGAGTGATTCTTTGGGTCTGGTCAACGTGGCGGTGGGGATCTGGCTGCGGTCTACAAGACTGAACAGACTGTCCTTTTCGACAGTAGGTGCTGCTTTCATGTTAATCTCCTTTACTGACTAATTTGATTCGTGGATCGACAAGGCGATAGGAAATATCAATTAAAAATAAAGTAACGACTAGAATGGAACTGTAGAAAATGGTCGTCCCCATAATCACTGGATAATCCCGGTTAAAGATACTATCTACGAAGTATTTACCGATGCCGGGAATGGCGAATATTTTTTCAACGACAAAGGTACCTGTAATGACGGAAGCGAATAGCGGTCCGATAAAAGAAAGCACCGGAACCAACGCGTTGCGTAATCCGTGACGCAGAACTACTGCCCAAGAAGACAACCCTTTCGCTTTGGCAGTGCGTATGTACTCCTCATGCATGACTTCCAGCATACTCGTCCGCATAAAGCGGGCGATAACGGCAAGAGGTGAAACAGCGAGAGCCAGCGATGGGAGCACCGTATGCTGCCAGGTTCCCCATGAGGCGACCGGAAGAAGGTGCCATTGAACGGCAACATACTTGATTAGCAACGGTGCCAATATGAAGCTGGGTACGGAAATACCAACAATGGCGATAAACATCGAGATATAATCCAGTGGTCGATTATGGTGTAGAGCAGCCAGTGTTCCAAGCGAAATTCCGGCAATAATCGCGACCACGATGGATTGAATACCGAGCAATGCAGAAGGTGGAAAACCTCGGGCGATGAGCATATTGACGTCCGTCGTTTTCGATTGAATAGACGGGCCCATATCCAGCACTAGCAGATTTTTGAGATACAGCACATACTGCACAGCGAGCGGCTTGTCCAGATTGTACCTGGCACGCATGTTTTGCAATACCGCTTCCGGAATGGTTTTGGAATCGTTCGAGAATGGGTCACCCGGAATGATGTGCATGATGATAAACGTTAAAGTGACGATAATCCACAGTGTAATGAACATCGTAAAAAGACGCTTTAAAATGTACATGGGGCTTAATTTCTCCTGTCTATCAAGCTGATTTACATACTATTGCTGCTAAAAATTTAATATAAGTAAAAGTATATAAGAATACTAGGAAATAATAAGACGGTTTAGGTGACATGTCAAGGTAAGGTTTTACATTATAGAACACAGGTCAAATTTTTGTCACAGGTTTTCCATTTATATAAGGCTAAGATTCCGCTCATTCCTCTCGACGAGTATCCTGCGGTATGTTATGATGATACTCTGATAACGTGTTAACGAACTAAAGCGTTTGCCACCTGTTTTTGGATACGGGGGTCACCATTGTTGGAGGGGAATAAGATGAGAAAAGCAGCCATGTTTACGATGTTAATTGGATTGATGATGATCGTGTTGGCCGGATGCTCCGGTGGTAAGGATGACAGTAAATTGATTATTGGAATTGATGATAAATTCGCCCCGATGGGCTTTAGAGATGAAAATAACGAGCTGACCGGCTTTGATATTGATTATGCAAAAGCAGCCGGGGAACAAATGGGTAAACAGGTGGAATTTCAGCCGATTGACTGGTCTGCCAAAGAATCCGAGCTGAACAGCGGACGTATTGATCTCATTTGGAATGGATACACCATTACGGATGAGCGTAAGGAAAAGGTGCTGTTCACGAAGCCATATCTGAAGAACAGTCAGGTGATTGTCATTCCGGCTAATTCCAGTCTTTCCAAGCTCGCTGATCTGGCGGGCAAAACGGTCGGACTCCAGACGCTGTCTTCAGCAGCCGATGCATTGGATGCAAATCCGATCAAAAGCAAATTGAAGCAGGTTTCCGAGTTCCCGGATAATGTTCTCGCTTTAACGGACTTGAAAACCGGTCGTCTGGATGCGGTTGTCATTGATGAAGTGGTTGCCAAGTATTATATGTCGAAGGAACAAGGGGCATATAAGCTGCTTGATGAATCACTGGCCCCTGAAGAATACGGCATCGGTGTGAAAAAAGGAAATGAAGAGCTGTTGACGCAACTGCAATCCGCTTTGGATGAGCTGCATAAGAACGGAAAAGCTGCTGAAATTTCGAAAAAGTGGTTTGGTGAAGATAAAGTATTAAATTAAAAAGTAGTGTATTGAACTAAGGGTTTAGGAGTCGAAGGTCATGAGTATGGAATATATTTTACGAATTATGAAGCCTATGCTTGAAGGGGCACAGATGACGGTTATTTTATTTTTCATCACGCTCATCTTGTCTATTCCATTGGGGTTTATCGTTACGTTGCTGGCCAAAAGCCGGATTAAGCCAATCGCTTGGCTGATGCACACGTACATTTATGTTATACGCGGCACGCCGCTTTTGCTGCAATTATTGTTCTTTTGTTTTGGTCTGCCGATGTTGCCTGTCATTGGGGAGTATTTGGTATTGGACCGGACAACGGCTGCGGTACTGGCATTTGTACTGAATTATGCGGCTTATTTCGCAGAAATTTTCAGAGGCGGGATGTTGTCGATTGATAAAGGACAATACGAGGCTTCGCAAGTGCTGGGCTTGAGCAAGTCGCAGACGCTGATTAGAGTCATTGTGCCGCAAATGGTACGGATTGCTTTGCCTGCGGTAACCAATGAGGCGACAACACTGGTAAAAGATACGGCACTACTGTATGCAGTAGCGGTACCGGAACTGCTGCATTTTGCCAATACGGCTGTAAACCGTGATTTCTCGATTGTACCTTATGTTGTAGCGGCGGTTATTTATTTGTTGTTAGCTTTGGTGCTGACGCTATTCTTCAGGGCGCTGGAAAAACGTTTTAAATTCGAGTAAAAGGAATGTCGAGATATGAATACTAACGCAATAGAAGTAACCGATTTGAAAAAATCGTTCGGCAAGCTCGACGTTCTGAAAAGAGTGAGCTTTAACGTTAAAGCGGGCGAGGTTGTAGCTGTCATCGGCCCTTCAGGTTCAGGGAAAAGTACCATGCTCCGTAGTTTGGTACATCTGGAAGATGTGACGGGCGGGACGATCCGCATTCATGACAAAGCACTGGTGGAGAACGGTCAGTACGCTCCGGCAGGTGACATTAAGGGCATTACCACCGGGATGGGCATGGTGTTCCAGCATTTTAATCTGTTCCCTCACTTGACGGTGCAGGATAATCTGGAACTGGCTCCGAAGCTGGTGAAGAAGGTGAGCAAGGCTGAGCTACGTCGCCAAAGTGCTGAGTTGCTGGCTAAAGTCGGATTGGCAGATAAAGCAGATGCGTATCCATCCCGACTGTCGGGGGGACAGAAGCAGCGTGTGGCGATTGCCCGGGCAATGATGATGAACCCTGATATTTTACTGTTTGACGAGCCGACCTCGGCCCTTGATCCCGAGCTGACGGGTGAGGTGCTGCGAGTTATCAAAAAGCTGGCTGAGGAACATATGACGATGGTCATTGTGACCCACGAGATGAACTTTGCGAGAGATGTGGCAGATCGTGTCATTTTTATGGATAATGGAGAAATTGCGGAATCCGGTACACCAGAGCAGATATTCGGCAATCCGCAGTTGGAGCGGACGAAGGTGTTTTTGAATCGGGTGGAAGCTTAGCCCAAGATGCATATCATCTTTGCATACTTGTGTATATGTGTTTTATATCTCCCAAAAGCGACTTTAAAGAAGTATTCTGATGTAAGCTGAAGCAGGCTATTTGAGCTCTTTTAAGCGAACGAAGAATGCTTTTTTTTTTTTTTGAAATGGTTCTTATTCCAGTAAATGTGATCTATTTCATATGATTGTGTAAGAAATGGGGTTTAACATGTAAAACATGCTACCACGATTTAAACAAATTCTGTTACTAGCTCCACAATTTAAAAGTGGAAGGTTGGGATTTGAATGATTGATCGTTTTCACATTTATTGTCACATTCCGTTTTGCAAGAAGCGCTGTCCATACTGCTACTTTACAGCCAAATTTTCGGAAGAGGAGATGATTAACCTCGATGTAATGGATGAGTATGTTAAAGCCTTGAAAGTGGACATTGAATGCACTGAATTTCCAAAATCAGCAATCACCTCGATAGTTTTTGGTGGAGGAACCCCATCCCTCCTAAATGAAAGTCAGCTAGACACTATTATAAATTCCATTCGAAATAGGATTACCCCAGAACAATTTACCCACATGAAATTTATGGCGTATGAAGTTTCCCCAGATACCGCATCCAAAGAAACCTTGTCTATTTTCAGGAGAAAAGGATTTAATCGTGTAAGTATCGGTGCCCAGTCTTTTAATAATGAAGAGCTCAAATTGCTGGGACGGCCCTATTCACGAGAAAAAATTATAAAGGCTGCAAGCCTGATCCGAGAAATTGATTACGACATGTTAAATATTGATCTGCTAATCGGAATCCCGGGGCAGACGCAGAGCACGGTCATGGAAAGCATAAGGGATACAGTGAATATACGACCGGAACATATTTCGGTTAGTCTTTTCTACTCCTCTTATCCAGGGGGAAAGGAATTTGTCGAGCGATGCGAGAAAAGAGGAAAACATATTTTAGCATTGTCCGATAAAATCTCAGTTTATGAAGAAGTGTGCGGATTTTTACAACAAAACGGATATATAAGAGTAGATAATACTGTTTTTTCTTTACCAGATTATATATTTCCTTATGAAAAAGATGCTATAAGTGAAACAGAGCCGGTGTTGGCTTTTGGACCCGGATCTGCGGGATATTGGGATAATAATCGTGTACGCTTCACACCTCCTTATATTAAAAATTATATAGAACTTCCACATTCAGTCGAAGAAGAAATTACAGTCGATAATTATGCGTTTACGATTGTATGGGGGCATTTGAATGCCTATGGAAAAATCGAGGAACGAACGTTAGAGCAGTATCTAGGAGTTAATTTTGAAAAAGTAATGGAAATGGAGAAAGATGTTAATATTCTTTTGTCCGTTTTAATTCAAGAAAATCTGGTGGAACAACAAGACTCGGCTTACATATTAAAACCAGAAAGTCTAAATCGCGCGATTGTACTAATGCATTATATAAGGGATGGCTGGGGATACAAGCTCATGACTGCCCCGGATGAAATTAAAAACTAAGAGTAAAGTGAAGGTGAATACAATGAATCAAGAAGAATATTCAAAATGGATTAAAAACGTTTCTATTGCCTATCTGGCAACGTATGATTCATTCAATAATCAACCTCATGTAAGACCTGTAGATGCGGGGACTGTTCACAACGGATATATATATTTCTCTACCTTCAGCAATACAGATAAGGTTGAACAAATCCGGACGTGTGAGAATGTGGAGCTTACTTATTTTGGAGACGGGGCTCAGCTCAGAATGGCAGGTAAGGCCAAACGGGTGAGTGAAAAGAAGGAAGAAGATCTATTTTTGGAAAACAACCCTATGATAAAAGAAACCTTTAGCAATGAGAAAAGAAATCAGTTTGTATTGTTTCAAGTCACACCCCATGCAGTAAGATTTATGGGCGAGGAAGATCATCAATACTCTCCTGTAGATTGGAAGCAGACGGACCGGATAGGCATGTGACTCATGGAGACAGACGAACTGATTTTTGATTTTCTAGGTCCGGATACGATTGAAATGCAAAAGTTTATTGGTGATGTCTGGCCTGAGAAGATACATGCAAGGGTTTTGGACCTGGCTTCAGGGAGTGGTGAACACTTATTTGGTTTTATAAACAAGTCTATTGAATCTGTAACTGTAGTTGATCGTTCGCCGGAATCGTTGCAATTGTTGCTCAACAAGCATAACGATCATGGAAATATGATTAATACGGTATGCTCTGACTTAAATGATTGGTCTTGCCCTCAAAAATTTGACATCGTACACATTGGGGATAATTCTATCCAAATGTTCCCTGCGTATAAAAACCAATTTGATATTTTTAGAGTAATTGCTTCAAGTTTATCAGCCGAAGGGGTTGGAATGGTTAATGTTACGCCAGTGACGGAACATCAAATCATGGAATATGGCGGGGCACCTAAAGTGATTAAATCACTGACTATCGACGGGGAAGCATTTGAAGTATATGGAGAAGTCAAAATCGATGTTTTTAATCAGATCTTAATGATGTATTTCACAGTTTATAAAAATGAAAATGAAACCAGCCGTTGTACCTGTCGATGTCGGATGTTATTGAAACATGAAATAGAGGAGATGGCAAAGGCTGCTGGACTAAAAATAGTGCAAGTTAAACAACAGAAACTTAAACGGGGAAACGATTCTTACTATTACCTATTGCAACTCAATCAATAGAGCAAATGGGAGAATAAGGGTATGTCCAAAACCGTTTCATTGAATCCAACGGCGTTAATGAACAGGGCTTTTTTACGACAACTTAGACAGCTTGAAAAAAATATTTTGGTTACTAAAAATAATTTATCCGGAATTATGGGTTTTGAAACCGAATACCTTCTTTTTGATTTTGAGTTTAATTTGGTAGATGAAAAGGTCCGGAATCGTGTAATTGAAAATGCAACATTTATAAAACGGGAAATAGGTGCCAGCCAAATTGAATTGGTATCCCGTCCTTTCACACTTGCAGAGGGACTTGAAAATCTTATAAATGAAATGCAGGAAATGGAGCAAGAGGCGGCAGCCATAGCACATGCCCAAAATAATAGACTGGCGCGTCTTGGTACCTATCCTGGTTCATTTACTGACTTGGAAATTACAGATGACCGGGAAAATTATCAAATGATACTCGACCAGTTTAAAAGTTCAAGAAAACATCACCTTGAGCTTCATTTGGGAGAAGTTGATCTATCAAGTCGTGTTCATGAGCTAATTAGCGGGTGTCAGTCGACACAAATGAATGTACAGGTTAACTATAATCAGGCTGCTATTGATCTTTTGAACAAGACGATTGAGATCTCACCTCTCTTTATTGCCATTGGGGCCAATTCTCCGATTTTGGACAGGCGATTAACCGGATTGCTCGAAACTCGTAACCTGATTTGGGAGATTGGTTATGATTTGCGGACCTATTCTGAATTTTTGGCAGCTCTGTCTACTCGCGTTTCATTTCCTCATCAATATTATGCGAATTTCCATAATTATTGGGCTACTTTGTATCAACAAAAACATATGAAATCCGATCCACGGTATGCATTTAGCCTCAATCAAAAAATGAATTGGAAAATTGCGAGATTAAAACTGGTAGGTGGCAGCGGTAAGCCCACAGCATGCTTGCTTGAAACGCGATTTATACCGATCCAGCCAACACTTCGGGAAGATATTGCACTGCATCTCGGAGTCTATGCGCTTTTGGATTTAAGCTTAAGCAAAGGCGGAGAAAGACTTCTTCCCGTTACTTTTGTGAAGGAAAACTTCAGGAGGGCTTCATGCTACGGAATTGACTGTGAGCTTTACTATTTTACATCCGACGGTAAAAGAATCACTGAGTATGCGGCCACGGAATTAATAAATAGAGCTGGCGAGCGTATTTGTGATTATTGGAAAAGAAAATCTTCTTCAACTGCAACACTTGTGGAGGAGGTACTAAGCAAGCGACTTAGAGTAGGCCCTCCAGCCTTATCACTAATAAACAATATCAGGGGGAACTCGAAAAATACACTTCTTGGAACGCAAGAAATAAAGCGAATAGTGTCGCAAAATTGTATTCCTGTCAATGAGGGATCGTAAGGAGGACTTTGGTATGTCTGCTAATAGTTCAAGGGCTATATTTTTACTGGAGCCTTGTTTTTTTGGAGAAAAATATATTGAATTTGCCGCTGAACTTGAGTTGATTGTAATTGTCATTCGAAGAGAAGGCGGCCCCAAGGTGGAGAAGGCGCATCTGGTACATTTTGAAATCATCAGTGACATTACAGATGCCGAGTCTACTTACTTGAAAATGGAGTATTTTTTCAGTCAGCATCCGGATATATCCCGCAACTCGGGTATTGTACCTGGTCACGACTATGCAGTACCGGTCGCCGCGATTATCTCCCAAAAGTTTGGCTGGAATTCCATTCGCCCAGATGTAGCCCATAATGCCCGCAGCAAAGAGTGTATGAGAAACGGGCTAAAAGGTTCTCAGTATGTATCCAATCCAGATTACCATTTGTATCACAGCGTATCCGAACTAAAGGAGCAGTTGGACCAGATCCAATTCCCCGCTATTGTTAAACCCGTTGATATGACAAGTAGTATGTTAGTCAAATGTGTGCAAACATCTGAACAATTAATTAGGCAGGCCGAAAAGATTATTCAGAATGAGGATAACTTCGGTTATCCATCGAATCTTTCATTTCTAGTAGAAGAATATATCAGAGGCCAGGAATATAGCTTCGAGGCTTTTATGTTTAAAGGTGCTTGTAAATTTGCCCATATTACTGAAAAAATGAAAACTCCCCTTCCTTATTTTGTTGAGCTACAGCATACCCTTCCAGCATCTATGGAATCTTCAAAATACACTCAATTATTAAACAGCTTCATAAATCTTATGGCTGAGCTTGGAATTACAGAAGGACCCTGTCATTTGGAATTTGTGCTGTCCGGGGGACATATTTATATTATCGAATATTCTACTCGTCTTGCAGGGGACCGTATAACTGATTTGTATAGCTTGAGTTACGGAGTAAATCTGCATAAGGCTTCGATTTTGTGCGCTTTGGGAGAAAGACCGGATGAGTACCTGCATGAAACCCGAAACGATATTTCAAGAATCCGTTATTTCCATCAAAAGAGTGGAAAAATCAAACAAATATCAGGGGTGGAAGAAGCCAGACGTTTGCCGGGTGTCATAGAGATTGTTATAGAAAAGAAGGAGGGAGATACAGTACCGGATGAGATGACTAGCAGTATGGACAGATATGGTTTTTTTGTTCTTAAAGCTGATACTTATGATGAATTAGAGAAAGTGAGCCACCAAGTTGAAGATACGATCCAATTTGTGATGGAAAGAGAGACTACTTATGAAAAGCAAAAAGGATGAAAATCAATTCGAAATTTTGCTGATTAATCCACCCTTATGGTACTACCAGTCTGTGCCACCCGATATTACGGCTGCGGCTGCTTTATTACATCACCAAGGAGTGGGTACCAAAATCCGTGATTTAAATTTGGAATCATTTCATTACTTTTTTCGGGGACGTTCGGACATCATCACTCATCTTACGGACACTGAACTGTTTTATAATTTTGAACATTTAGAAGAAACCTGCCAAAAAATCGCTGAGATTTATGATCGTATTAGTGAACAGATTTCACCCGCGGTGCTGCGATGGAATTTATATGATCCGGGAGTGGATCTACGTAATATTGATGAGGTACTAAGGATTGCCGAACAGAAGGAACACAATCCATATTTTGATTTTTTCAAAGAAATTTTACCGGATCTTGTCCCTGAAGGCGTCAAGGTGGTTGCTATTTCAATTTTTCATCCAGATCAGGTTATTCCCTTATTTTCGTTGACTTCATTGTTAAAAGAATATAACTCTAATCTACACATTCATCTGTTCGGCAATCTGGAGGATCAGATTAATACAAAAATATTAGTGCGAAATCTTCCAGATAAGGAGTATCATTTGTTGTTTTCTCATGTGGATTCGTTTGGCTTGGGAAATGAGCATTATCGATTGAGCGAACTGGTTAGAGCTGTTGAGGATTCATCTAAGTTGGAAGAACTATCTTGGTTACTTACTCAAAAAGAACTTCAACCTTATATTGAAGAAACTAATAAACACTATTACACCAATAAAATAACATTACCCGTTTTATCTTCTCTTCCTGCAAGTGCTCTAATGCCGGAAGAGGTTTTAAATGTAGCTGCGTCTGTAAGTTGTTACTGGAAGGGATGTACTTATTGCTCTATTAAAGAGCATGGTACTTATCAGAAAGAGAGTATTGAGAGTATCCTGCAATTAATGGAGAATTTTTCAAAACAACAGACATTTTCGGTATTACGATTCAGAGACTGCTGTATTTCACCCACAGATTTAGAGAAAATAGCAACTCAAATTGTAGAAAGGAAGCTTATATTATCCTGGGCCTGTCGTGCCAGACTGGAAAAGGGTTTTAATTCCCGATTGTTTGAACTGTTAAACCGTGCAGGATGCATCATGATCTCTTTTGGAGTAGAGACCTTTGAAACAAGGGTATCCAGACTGATGAACAAAGGAATAGATCTTGAATATGCGCCTGTGCTGATTAAGAGTTGCTATGAGGCTGGGATTGCGGTGAAATTAACAGCGATGATCGGGTTTCCAGGTGAAACCAGTGAAGAAGCTCTTGCTAATCAAGCACGGCTACGGGAACTGTTTCCCTATTGTATAGATATCCGATATAACCGTTTTATTCTATTTGAAAATTCTCCTATTGCTGCCGATCCTGCTATGTATTCCATTCAAAAAATACCTTTTAACAATCGCCAGCATTTACGATTTTATAGTGAGTTTAGCAGGGAAAGTGGGATGACACAGGTGCAAGCAGATATACAGGCTGCTGAGTTTGAACAGGAAATTAAACAAACTTATGCTTTTTTTCTGTCAGAAGAACATTTGCTTTTATATTTGAAAAAATGGGGACTTTCTTTTTGTATGAATCTTGTAAATGCCAGGTCTCTCTATCAATAAAACGAAAGGATTAGGGATGGATAAACATTATGTAATTTTCGCGAAATTCGAAAACTTTTCTCGTATTGTGAATGAAGGCTTGAGCTCTTTAAGGTATGAAAAAACGTTGATTACTAATAATCAACGTTTGATTGAGCGTTGTAGTGATCATTATCACCATTTCTTGTGTGTCGAAGATTTAACATCACCTCAAGTTGTTGAGTTTATACTAACACTGCATGATGAAAAGCCCGTGAACGGTATTTTTTCCGAGAGTGAGGATTTGGTGCAGTTTACCGCTTTGCTTAGAGAGCGATTGGGTCTTACGTGTGGAGTCATCGGGAGAGATGGTGATTTTTTTAGAGATAAGGTAAAAATGAAAAATCATCTTGCTCAAGAGAAAGTTATTCTTATTCCTGAATATCGAACCGTTCACCACTTTGCTGATGCAATCGACTTTTTATCTAAACATGCTCCCGAGGCCATTATTAAACCAATTGACGGAGCGGGGTCCCTTCATACGTTTCGGGTTCATTTGGATAACATCCACGAATATGAACAATTGCTTAACGACCATGCCGGAAAATTTGAGATTGAACAATATATTGATGGAAAAATGTTCCATATGGATAGCATTGTATATAATAACCAAGTTGCATTCACTTCAGTTGCCTGCTATACGCATAGCACTTTGGAATGCAGGGAGGGGAAGCCACTGTGCGGGTATTTTTACCCTGACCATGAGATGCCCTTGGTCCAACAGCTTATCGCGGCAAATAACAAAGTATTGAGTGCAATGCCGATCACAAGTGGAGTAGCTCATACTGAACTATTAGTCACTAAGCAGCAGGAGATCTTATTTTGCGAAACAGCGGCACGAATTGCAGGCGGAGGAATTATTTTTGGTATAGAGGATACATGTGGAGTAAACCCGCTACTGGAGGGGGCTCGCGCTTTTGTCGGCGAACAGCCGCTTTTCAATCAATATTATCCACAGACGAATGGCGGGTATCTGCTGCTCTATAAGAAGAAAGGAAGGGTTAAACACGTCACCCCAAGCTCTGACTTTCTTCAGATACAAGGTGTGAAGCGGGCTGATATTTTACCACAAGTGGGTGACTGCTTGTCTTTTAGCGGCAGTTCCGGTGATGTGGCTGGAGTTGTGACTTGGTCAGTTGATTCTTTTGAGGAAAATGAGCTTATTCGTAATGAGATTGAGCATTTATGGGAACTTGAAATGGAAGTAAGCCTGTTTGATGAGGAAGGGGAAGCGTAGGTGGTTAAAAAGTTTGAAAGTCAGGTCAGATTATTTGGTTTATTGAGGTTTCTGAACACATTCTATGTATATAATTCCATTTTGGTTTTCTATTTTAGTAATATGATTAAGCTTAACTATACCCAAATTGGGATTGTAATGGCCAGTTACTATACGGCATCCATACTATTTGACATACCCACGGGAATGATCGGAGACCTGATTGGGAAGAAAAAGGCTATCCTTATCGGAGCGGTTTTTCAATGTATTGGTATCTTTCTTATGGGATCATTACAAACTTATATGCTACTTATTATAGCTCATATCATTTTTGCATTGGGCTCATCCTTCATATCAGGTTCGGAACAAGGCTTGATTTATAAGCTTCATGAAAAGCATGACAAGCTTGATGTCTTGAACCGTAGCTACGGAAAAATTTTTTCAGCAAGTATTTTGTCTACGATTGCTGCTGCTCTTCTAAGCTCAGTAGTTATTCAATATAGCTATTCGGTTACTTTTTACATTTCGGCATTCTCTAATTTTTTAGCGGTGTTTTTTGTGTGTCTGGTTCATGAGGAGAGAGTTTATGAAGACAAAACAGGTAAAAAAGCGTTTCAACGAGTTCGTCCTCTACAAATAATGAAGGAATCCTTTCAGGAAATCAGAGTCAACAGGCAACTACTATTATTTTCTATTTACTATATATTCACAGCTATCATTCTAACCTCAGTATTCTTTCAATATCAACCCTATCTACAGCATTTAAAAATTTCACCGACTTTTTTTGGAGTTATTTATGCTCTTTTCGGCATTATTCCACTCATCTCTGCTCAGTTATCACATTTAATCAAAGGGAAGTATATATATATACTTAATCCTTTGATCCTTGCTGTTGTTTTTTTAGGGATGGCGTTAACCAAGTCCATTTGGCTTGGGATCGTATTGATTTGTTTGTTTCGGTTTAACTGGGGGATCATTATTCCAAAAATACAAAGTCACATTGATACCAGCATCACGAGCGAAACTAGCAGGGCGACAACCGTATCTACTGTGTACAGTGTACATAATCTTCTCCTATCTATGATGCTTATCATCAGTGGGCATCTTATTGAAAGCTACAGTATTGCTGTACTCCTGATTATCTATTCCTTGTTTAGCCTTTTATTTTGCTTGTATGTCTTCATTTTCCGTAGAAGCTACAACAACACAGAGGTACCCTCCAAAAGCACTTTAATGATGGATTCGAAGGAGATGTAGTGGATGAATACCGAGGTCATCTTAATTCGCGTTTCCCCAAAAGCTGTTTTTAGCTATGATATCGAAAATGGTCATTTTCATAGGGAGAACCCCTACTCAGAAGTCACGGATTACAGTTATAGCTCGGAATTTAAACATCATAAAAGAGCAAATGACCTTTCTAATTTTGTGAAAATAGAGCGTGTTTATCAACTGGAAAACACGGACAAGGCTCAGGCCGAAATTGCCCAGCTTGCGCGCAGGTTACATCTGACTGATTTCAGTGTAATTGAAGGACCGCTGGAACGTCCTGAATTCGTTGCAGACTACAGACCTAGTAGCCCAACAGCTTACCTGGATTTTTTTCTACAAAAATGGCACAGGGGCTGTAGTCCCTTGTATTCGGAGGAGGAATTGCAAGAGGGAGAAAACCACATTAAAAACTTGCGTCATACCCATCCTTCTTATGGTGAATTAAATGAGTATGAGTATATTGCAAAAATGCTGAGTATGTTGGACTCGAATCAAACCCAATTGTTTCCCTGCGAAGCTGGGGTACATTCTTTTCAAGTAAATGGTGATGGAGCGCTTTTTCGCTGCAATAGATATGCTAAGGCGGGCTTGGAGAAATCAAGCGACGAGATAGGATGTATCGATTCTGTGGACGATTTGGCACCTTGTAAAAGTTGTTTTTCAAGATATATGTGCGGAGGACGTTGCAATTTATTGATTAATCAGCTTCAGAGCAATGCATGTGTCCTGTTTCGGGAGTTTACAATTGTTTTGTTGAAAGCGATCATTAGTCATCATCTGGCTGAAAAATCGGCTGGAATTCTGGTAAAGGAGTAGACATATGCGAATTTGTACAGGATTAGTGACCATTGATGATTTAGTGCCTTTTATTCAGGCCGGAGCCGAAGAATTTTATTGTGGCGTCATTGATGAACAATGGTTGGATCGGTATAACTATATCGTTGCCTTGAATCGCAGACCTTGGCCTGATGCGAACTTTTCCAGTTTTGCTGAACTTGCGGAGGTCGTGAATATAGCGCATGCTCATGGGTGCCAGGTATTTTTTACGATGAACGAACACTGCTATAACAACCAGCAGCTTGGTATCCTGGATTACTATTTGGAGCAAGCTGTTCGTTGTGAAGTGGATGCTATTATTTTTGCTGATTTGGGCTTGGCCGGTTATTTTGCGGATAAGAAAACGAATGTGGATGTGCATATCAGTACAGGCGGCACGATTTTTAACTGTTACACAGCAGAAATGTACACCAAAGAATTTCATGCGGATCGGCTTATTTTGCCCCGTTCCTTGTCCATGGCAGAAATGAAAATCATAATTGAAAGCTCACCAAATACAGAGTTTGAGGTTTTTATCAAAAATGAAGGCTGTACTTATATAGATGGCTTTTGTAATTTTGTGCATGGGACTCGATTTATGAATAACAATGATGGGGTCATTTTTAATCCTCCATGTGTTTTGAGATATCAGGTTATTGAGAGTATTACGCCCATACCGTATGATGTACCACTGCTGGAGAAAAAGCTAAACTGGATTTTAGACAATAAGGGTGACTGTGGTGTTTGCAGCTTATATTATCTGAACCAATTATCGGTTGATAGCTTGAAATTGGTCGGGAGAGCTTCAGACAGAAGTCAGGTTTTAAGTGATATCAGGATGATAAAATCAGCGATAGATTTATGCGGCGAGGTGGCAAACTTCGAAGAGTACCATCACATGATTTCTTCGCAAATATGTCAGAATAGCTGGAAAAACGATCAATTGATTACACATTGCTACTACCCGGAAATTCTGGACCATGTAAATGGCATTCATAATGTTCAGGGGAGTGTATAATATGGAAAAAGCGATGATGGTTGACGACCTGCGTAAATTAACGAATGTGGAGAACCAGTATCAGCGTCTGTATTATGGACAGGAGTTTTGCCCGCGTACTTTCTTAACAGTAAGGGAGCTAAAATCAGTTATCAGCTTTTGTGAGCAGCACGACATGAAGCTAACCTTGATTACTCCTTATATGACGGATGAAAGTATGAACACGATTGTGAACATCTTAAAGGAAGTAAGTGAAGCATCTATTTTTGATGAGTTGGTGGTTAATGATTTCGGAATGTTGTATTTTATTGAAAATCATTATCCCGGCCGCTTTAAACTTATTTTAGGTAGACTACTGAATAAAGCTAAAAAAAGTCCTTCTATTGCAAACTATTTTCCCAAGCTTGATGATGATTCGAAAAGTGCCTTACAGAATACTGCGGGAGGGTTTGTCCCCAATATTAGGTTCATGCGTAAATATAAAATTTCTGCTATTCAATATGATAATAGAATACAAGGTAATAAGCTGGATATCAAAGACAATCATGATCTGGTAAATAATAATGATATTGATGATGCTGATACTGATACTGATGTGCTCCCTTTTAGCAGGGAATTAGTATACCCTTACGTACACATTACAACTGCCCGAAGATGTTTTTCCAGCATCCTGTATAGCAAGTCATCTATGTCTGAGTGGAAAACGTCATCATTATGCAATAAGAGCTGCAAGACTTGTCAAACAGTCCTCTATAATGATGTGATGAAAAAAGATATTATATTAAAAGGAAACTCTCTTTATTACGAAAATGCCAAGCTTCCCGTCAATTTAGCGGAGTATTCACGAATTATAACTCAGGTACTATAAATACTAGATCGGAGTGGTTTGCCCGCTTTTATTTTGAAAGAGCAGGTGGTCTAACCTCGCTGCTCTTTTCTGAACTCATTCGTTAAATCTTCCTATCTATTACTGGTTCCTTCACACTCGTTTTGGTATAAACTCGTGTTCCCGCTAAACACTTCAATCATCGTTAATGCCCCGTTCGATAGCCGTGGTTGAACGCTGCTGCCGAGTGTAGGGAAGTTGATTCGCTTAGTAAATCAAGCATGACTTCAATTTGTTCAAAATCGACTGCTGGTAGTTTATTTTTTTAGCATCTCCATAAGATCACTAAATTTTTAATTCACTTTTTGAGACTCAGGGTCGGTTGACTTTATTCGTTCACTGGGACGCCATTTCCTATAATGCATATCCTCCAAAACCATGTTCATCATGCCTCTCTATAAATTCTGTTTTGCTAAGTCTTTATCCTCACGTAAATCCATCACCCAAGCCAAAGTTCACTACATGTGGAAGCTACATATAAGGTGAGCATTGAATTTATTCTTGTTCAGACAGGTAATCCTAAACTTTAAAGGTAAAATGAATAATTCCAGAAATAAAGCTCCCGCGGTGATGGGACTGACCCGATTTTGAACCAATGGAAAATCCTCAACAACAAAAGACTACAAAGGTGTCGGAGTACAAGACTTGATTCCATTGCCGAAAGGGACAAGAACTTGGTATCGTTGCTGATTAGGTGAATAGCTAAAAAGGAAAACATAAAAAATGGATTCGCATATTGCTCGAATTAATTAAAAGCAGCCAAGCCCTTCTTTCAACGTTACGGGACTCGGTATCTATTGTTGCCCTCGACGGGTTCTAAAATTTCAAAGTATTCTAAACATAATAGAGTTAAAGCTTTAATTTGCTAGGTTTATATGCAAACGCTATTATTCTATAATTTCACTCAGAAAGGAGGTTAAAGTAAAAAAATACGGAATATGGCACGGATAGGTGATATACTGCAAAGAGAATCAACCAACAAGCAAGTGTATGGGACAAACACAAAATTTTAGGAGGTAGAGTATGTTTAAGTTTAGTAAGAAAATGATGACGGTAGTTCTTGCAGCTTCCATGAGTTTTGGGTTGTTTGCAACAACCTCAAGTGCAGCGACAGACTATTGGCAAAATTGGACCGATGGCGGCGGGACGGTCAATGCTGTAAATGGATCAGGCGGTAATTACAGCGTAACATGGAAGGATACCGGGAATTTTGTTGTCGGCAAAGGCTGGACTACTGGATCGCCAAACAGAACGATTAACTACAATGCCGGTGTCTGGGCGCCGTCCGGTAATGGATATTTGGCTCTCTACGGGTGGACGAGAAACTCACTCATTGAATATTACGTCGTTGATAGCTGGGGGACTTATCGACCTACCGGAACGTATAAAGGTACGGTGACCAGTGATGGGGGCACATATGACATCTACACAACAATGCGATACGACGCACCTTCCATTGAAGGCCAAAAAACGACGTTTATTCAGTACTGGAGTGTTCGACAGTCGAAGAGACCGACCGGGGGCAACTCCACGATCACTTTCAGCAACCACGTGAAAGCATGGGCGAGCAAAGGAATGAATCTGGGAAGTAACTGGTCTTACCAGGTGTTGGCGACAGAGGGGTATCAGAGTAGCGGGAGCTCTAACGTAACGGTGTGGTAACCACTTAACTGCAAGCTGTTCAACGAACAGGCGCGGTTGGGGCTGTCTCACGGGATAAACGGGTTCCGAAAGCTGTCTGATAGGATTTACACGAATTGGTCCATGGAGGAAACACTGATCTCTAAGCATTGTAGACAGGCCGATGGCCGTTCTCCTCCAGTCTATCCGTCAGTGCGGATGCGTTGCAGGCCGTTACCTGCTAGACGAACGGCCTTCGACGCTGCTGGAGGCGAATTGCGGGCCGTCATGGCCTATCATTTTCCCTATCAGCTTAAAGGGGATATATCAATGAGAAAGCTATTAATTTTCCTTTTAATAGCACCAATGGTTGTGATCAGCGCTTGTTCGCAAGATAAGCCTGAGAAAAGGGATAACCTTGTATTCGTGGAAGGTGGGACTTTTCAGAACAACAAGTACAACAACTCTGGAAAAAGCGTGGCCCTATCGAACTTTTATATCAACAAATATGAAGTAGTTCAAAAAGAGTGGGTTGAAGTCATGGGAAGTAATCCCTCGGTATTCATTGGCGACAATTTGCCGGTAGAAATGGTGAGTTGGTAGGACGTTCAGCAACTCTCGTTCTCTATACACAAGATGATGAGGCATTAATTAAGCTGACGGGCAGTTATTCAAAGTGACTTCATAGTAGATATCTTTTTTAATATAGACTGTATATTCAGTCATGACTAAAATGGTAATCAAGAAAATATTACCACATTGGGGAGGGTGACAAGGTGGAACTTTTTTACGAAATCGAAGGGAATGGAGCCCCTATAGTCATGATTCACTCGGGAGGTGTTGACTCAAGGGTATGGAGATATATGGTGCCTGAACTGGCAAAATCATTCAAGATCATTACCTTCGATGGTCGAGGAACCGGCCGCTCGCCTGCTATGCAAGAGCCGACTTCACTTGTGGAGGATTTGCGCAAACTTCTCGAACATCTCGGACTGGATCTTGTCACACTTGTTGGTCATTCCATCGGTGGGCAAGTCGCGACTGATTTTGCGTTATCATATCCTTCTATGGTTGAGCGACTAGTGGTGATTGCCCCTTCATTAACGGGATTTGCATATTCGCAAGAATTTACCAATTATATGGCATCGGTGAATGCGGCCGCTCCCGATATTTCAAAACTTGTAGAGTTGTCCTTAGCCGCACCGATCTATCGGGCTACGATGGCTAGCCCCCATCGGAGTTTTTTGACTGAAATGCATAATCACTACATGACAAGGGTATTCACCGAGTGGAGAAGCTTTGAGGTCCTTTGGCCAGAGCCACCTTCGATTGAACGTTTAGAAAAAATTGCAGCGAGTACGTTATTTATACAAGGAACCATAGAATGGCCGGATATGTACAATATCGCAGAGCACTTCAAGCGTGTACCTGCAATTAGGTTTGCCGAAATCAAAGGGGCCGATCATATGCTTGTCCTTACTCATGCGGAGGAACTAGCTAATAGCATCCGACAGTTTTGTCACAGGTGAGAACCATACGTGAATAGATTGGGTATCTCTTGATTCAATTATTATAATGGGTGATAAGAAGTTTTGAAACTTAAAGAGCAACCCGGAAGAAACATCTTGGTGCTTGGAAGCGATGGGTGAGTGGAAAGCGTTTGTTTACAGATAACGTCAACACGATGTCTCTTAAGCATGTCTATACCAAGACCTTACATTCGGAGCAGTTGAATTGACGTACCGCCCATCAAAAGAAGATTAACGCTTTCCACCAAAAATCAGAAAGTGTTTATTGAACTAACGGGATACGTTAGCTCAATAAAACAGCGGCAGGCTCAATAGACTGATAAAAACAAAGTCCGACCCTGCCGCTGCTTTATATTGGAGCCAGTTTTATAATTATAATCCGGAGCCCTGACGGTAAACTATACCAGCTACCCTGCATTCCACAGACGATTCTTACGAGCTGTTATTCTGAAAATAAAGCATCCGTTGCAACCGGTTGAAGGATAGGCAGTGGCTGAAGGGCGGTGGTCCGGTCGAGATGAACAAACGCATCATAACGATCCGCCATGCTGGAAGGCACGTAATTGCCGAATCTTTCATGAGCAGGCTCATATACCACACCGATGGCTCGGTGGCCAATGACCGTATGCAGTATGGAAGATGCATCGGAGAGCATTACCATGCCATTCCGGCCGTCTCCCGCCCGGTGCATGCAATACTCCCAGCTTCCTAGCTGTCCGGGCGGCACGGTCATTTTCTCAACCGGAGCTCCCCAAGCTCTTCCCGCCAGTACCTCGCCCTGATAGGTTCCGAAGCCAACGGCAAACACACGATGTTCCGGATCTTCCCGCAGTAGCTGACCCACATTGACCATGCCGTCAGCCATCATATCCGTTGCCCGCGCATCACCGATATGCGTATTATGCTCCCAGACAATGGCTTTTGCCGAGGCGCCGTAATAGGACATGATTCGCTTCAGCGATTCAACCATATGTCTGTCCCGTATATTCCAGGACTGCGGACCGCCCCGGACCATCGTACGATAATAGGCCTCCGAACTGGAAGTGACGAGCATGTTCACCTCCGCATTCAGTTCTTCCTCACTTCCCGGATACGCCATGCGCCTGCTCTGAATCTGCTTTAGTAGCTCAACCACTTCTTTCTCACAGCTCTCCGAGAGCAATCCTGCCGCAATGCCATAATTTTGATGGTCCCTGCTATATGGATCAAAACAAGCATATGTCCTGCGGGCCTGTTCCAGGTGGGGAGACTTGGTCTCCTCCAAATAAGCGATGATTGCCTCCATCGATTCCCATAACGAGTACATATCGATGCCATAAAATCCAACCTTGGGACAATCACTTCCGCCCCCTTGATTCATCTCATTGTACTCCTTCAGCCACTCCGCGAAATCACGAATATCCGTATTCGCCCACATCCAGGTCGGCCAGCGGGTAAAATCACCCAGTGCATCGGCTGCCGAAGAATCGGACCCCTCCATCCCTTTAACATACCGGTTTAACCGATAAGCAGAGGGCCAGTCTCCTTCCACGCCGATAATGTTAAATCCCTTGCTTGTAATTAGCTTCTTCGAAAGTTCGGCCCGAACTTGGTAAAAATCAGACGTCCCATGGCTCGCCTCGCCAAGCAGCACAATATCTGCATCTCCGATGGCCTTAACCATGCTGTCCAGATTCTCCATTCCGTCCAATGGGATAAATAAGGCATTCAGCTCTTTTAGATATGCGTTCTGCTCTGATAGATTATCATTAGAATTCATGAATTTGTTCCCTCCTTTAGACGGTATGAGTGGATTATTTCCGAATTGTCCATTCATTAACCCAAAACAGGCCTCCCTTAGTGATAAGCCAGGGTAAGTCTGGTGGGGGCAAAATTTGAATTGATTAAGATGTACACAAAAAAGGAGGAGAAATATAATGTCCGCTGAACGTTTTCATATTCACATAGTAGATGAAGTCCTTGCTGATTTAAAGAGAAGACCGCTGGCCGGATCAATTGGAAAACTCAGCTTGGAGTGATTGTGGAGGTGACCTCCGTCAAAGATTTAGCGAAGATGAACTCATTACATATCATGGTTTATTGGCTTACTAACACAATCGGGTCGTCAACGCGGATGTATTACGAAAAAGTGTTTATGATGGAGCAGATACCTTAGAATAATTATTTAAGAGCGAAAAGGCCTTTTGAGTATGTACGAACATCCAATTGATTCAGCGTTTGGTTGATGAAAAAGCTATGGATAACCCTTTATTCGAATGCTTTAAATAATTTTAAAATGCGCACTAAAACGTTACTAGATATATTAGTTCAATAAATCTGCCTTAAATGATGTGGGTTAGTATCCATTATTAGAGGCGGATTCACGAAATTTAATATAAGGCTCCTTAACGTTGTAAATCCGCATTTTGCTGGCGATACCCAAATAATGTGAAAATTTATACTTCATTATCGTTCCTATAAAGTATACTTTTAGGAACGATGTCATGAACCGCACCTCAGACAGGATAGCGTTCGCGCCTTGTGGACACTCCTGGCGGTTTGATCCACTAGAAGATGTTTTTAAAGGTATACCTTTACAGACGGTAGAGAACGGAAAAATATTTGAAAATAAAGTATCAGACTTACTGATGGCTCATTAAGCTAACGGGTAGTTTAGTTTAACGAGCGCTGTTTTAGTCATTTACAACAAATGGAAAATATGTTCTAATGATAGTGGTGTTAATTTTCTAACTGTGTAGGGTTTTTAGCGTGACGCAAAACGGGATTGTGTTGGTTGTGAGTGTCTCGATACTACATGAAGATAAGCTGCTTATGATCAGAGAAAACAAAGCATCTGTTAAGAATACATGGAACTTCCCGTCAGGGAGAATCGAATATGGTGAAGATATTCTTGAGGCAA
>NZ_CP168516.1:2385000-3910000 GCF_059491915.1 Paenibacillus sp. Paensp38 | reverse complement strand
CGAGAGATCCGGTGAAATTTTAATACCTGTGAAGATGCAGGTTACCCGCGACAAGACGGAAAGACCCCATGGAGCTTTACTGCAGCTTGATATTGAATTTGGGTACGATCTGTACAGGATAGGTGGGAGCCGTCGAACTTTGAGCGCCAGCTTGAAGGGAGGCATCCTTGGGATACCACCCTGATCGTATCTAGGTTCTAACTTGGTACCGTAAACCGGTGCGAGGACAGTGTCAGGTGGGCAGTTTGACTGGGGCGGTCGCCTCCTAAAGAGTAACGGAGGCGCCCCAAGGTTCCCTCAGAATGGTTGGAAATCATTCGAAGAGTGCAAAGGCAGAAGGGAGCTTGACTGCGAGACCTACAAGTCGAGCAGGGACGAAAGTCGGGCTTAGTGATCCGGTGGTACCGCATGGAAGGGCCATCGCTCAACGGATAAAAGCTACCCTGGGGATAACAGGCTTATCTCCCCCAAGAGTCCACATCGACGGGGAGGTTTGGCACCTCGATGTCGGCTCATCGCATCCTGGGGCTGAAGTAGGTCCCAAGGGTTGGGCTGTTCGCCCATTAAAGCGGTACGCGAGCTGGGTTCAGAACGTCGTGAGACAGTTCGGTCCCTATCTGTCGTGGGCGTAGGAAATTTGAGAGGAGCTGTCCTTAGTACGAGAGGACCGGGATGGACGTACCGCTGGTGTACCAGTTGTTCCGCCAGGAGCACCGCTGGGTAGCTATGTACGGAAGGGATAAGCGCTGAAAGCATCTAAGCGTGAAGCCCCCCTCAAGATGAGATTTCCCAGTATGTAAGACCCCTTGAAGACGACGAGGTAGATAGGTTGGGGGTGGAAGTGCAGTAATGCATGGAGCTGACCAATACTAATCGGTCGAGGGCTTATCCTAAGATAAAACGCAATAAGTTTCGGATCCAGTTTTCAGGGTGTAACCTTGAAGGTATGTACAAGTGACATACAACAAATGCATGGCTATTCGTTCACACGATATGTCGTGAAGTGAATAACCGTACGATAGAATTTGCATAGCAAATTCATGTTTGGTGGCGATAGCGGAGGGGTTCCACACGTACCCATCCCGAACACGACCGTTAAGCCCTCCAGCGCCGATGGTACTTGGACCGCAGGGTCCTGGGAGAGTAGGACGTCGCCAAGCAACCCCATAATGGGGATTTTTTTTCGCCTATCAGGCTATTGATTATACATACAAAAATGATTTTTTAGATGGGGCTATAGCTCAGTTGGTAGAGCACTCGACTGTTAATCGAGTTGTCACAGGTTCGAGTCCTGTTCGGGGAGCCATGTGGAGAGGTGTCCGAGTTGGCCGAAGGAGCACGATTGGAAATCGTGTAGGCGCCAAAAGCGTCTCGAGGGTTCGAATCCCTCTCTCTCCGCCAGCTCTTAATAATAGATATATGGCCCGTTGGTCAAGGGGTTAAGACACCTCCCTTTCACGGAGGTAACAGGGGTTCGAATCCCCTACGGGTCATAAGCAGTATGGAGGCTTAGCTCAGCTGGGAGAGCATCTGCCTTACAAGCAGAGGGTCGGGGGTTCGAGCCCCTCAGCCTCCACCATTTGAAAAATAAATATTTATTACTGTCGCGGGGTGGAGCAGTTCGGTAGCTCGTCGGGCTCATAACCCGAAGGTCGCAGGTTCAAATCCTGCCCCCGCAATTACTTCAACTAAGGAAGTTTCCTCTGGAACCGTGGTGTAGAGGCCTAACATGCCTGCCTGTCACGCAGGAGATCGCGGGTTCGAATCCCGTCGGTTCCGCCATTTAACTTAATACGCCGGTGTAGCTCAACTGGTAGAGCAACTGACTTGTAATCAGTAGGTTGGGGGTTCAAGTCCTCTCGCCGGCACCATATTGGAGGATTAGCGAAGTGGCCAAACGCATCAGACTGTAAATCTGCTCCCTTACGGGTTCGGTGGTTCGAATCCATCATCCTCCACCAGTTTTACGAGCCATTAGCTCAGTTGGTAGAGCACCTGACTTTTAATCAGGGTGTCGAAGGTTCGAGTCCTTCATGGCTCACCATTATCATTGTATGCGCGTGTGGCGGAATTGGCAGACGCACTAGACTTAGGATCTAGCGTCTTTGACGTGGGGGTTCAAGTCCCTCCACGCGCATCTTGTTTTTGCGGACGTGGCTCAGCGGTAGAGCATCGCCTTGCCAAGGCGAGGGTCGCGGGTTCGATTCCCGTCGTCCGCTCCATTTATTAGTCCCCTTAGCTCAGCTGGATAGAGCGTTTGACTACGAATCAAAAGGTCGGGAGTTCGAATCTCTCAGGGGACGCCATTAACTTCATAAGCCGGTGTGGCGGAATTGGCAGACGCGCGCGACTCAAAATCGTGAGGGAAACCGTGGAGGTTCGAGTCCTCTCACCGGCATCTATTTCGGGATGTAGCTCAATGGTAAAACTCAGCCTTCCAAGCTGGTAGCGTGGGTCCGATTCCCATTACCCGCTTTATATAGATGAAAAAGGAGAGATGGCTTATTTTTATGCCATCTCTCCTTTTTTACTTTTAAACTATTTCTATCGACATTACAAGCAGTAGAAACCCCAAGGCAATCTCCTCCGTTCTTTTGCGTTATTAAGATAGGGCGTACAACTAACGAGGAACGATAGTTAAATAACACACAATGTTGAGCAGGCGCTTCAAGTCTGCTCTTTTTATTAAACTAACGGACAAGTTAGTTTTAAGTTTACTTCACCAACTCAACACAGAAAGCACAAAAGTCTGTTGGGAAACTCGACAGACTTTTGCGCTTTAGAAGATGAACTTACCAAGGTTGACTTGTTGGTCCAATTGTAAACTCATTAACGTTCGTATCTTCTGGCTGATCAATCGCGAACGCAACAACATTGGCAACTCGATCAGGTGAAATACCATGTTGTTCATACAATGCAGTTGCACCTTTTAAAGTATTCTTATCTGTGATGGTAGTCAACAATTCTGTATTTATTGCTGCTGGATAGATAGTTGCTGTACGGGTGTTCGTACCTTCAATGAAGATCCCCGATAAACACCTTTGTATTCAGGGGATATCTGATCCAATGCGGTTTGGAACTGCAGCTTAATTTGGATATATAGACCGGTAAACGTGTTATGCTGTCGTGTTAAGTTTCAAAGATTCAAGCAACTAAACGCCCCTTGTTTTATAATGCTCAAAGTCTTCTTTGTAGAACTAGGATCATCCTCGGTTGATTACTCCTAGGGTAAAAGTTATGAACGGTTGACCTTGGCTTCAAAACGCTTTTCCAACTCGTCCCAGTTGGGGGGGGAGGGACCCGTGTCTGTTCCTTCCAAAGGTGAAACACACGGCTCAAAGCTACGATTTCCCCTACGGATCCGTCAACCAGTCGGCTGATCGGCATCCTATGATAAATTTTCGTAAAAAGGCGCATCAACGCCGATCGTTTGCGGATTAGTGATGCTTGCGCGGCCGGCGTTAGCGGATACCGTAAGGCCTCTAACATGCGAAAGCCTTCGTCCATAGCCGCGATCATCTGCCGCAACAACTTGTCGTCCCCGGCGATTTTTTTCATTTGGCGCTCGTGTATAACCGTTACAAAGTTTAGCGCAATTACAGGCACGATATGATTCTTCAGCCATGCATCTATATATTCATGATAGATAGGTATCGTACTCATTTGGTTTATGTATGCGGGTACGCCCCCTTCCGTGCAGAGGGTCTTTCCCAAACAAACATGGACTAACGGCCACCATCATGAATGAAAATATCTTTGGCTTGTGAATCTGAACCTCCTTAATGGAAGTACAGGACACAGGCCGAGAGTTTTTTGGTAGGACATACTCTGAGTCCTTAATTTCCCGACCTCGAGGAACTATAGGCAGTATCGTATTATCTCGCTGGTCGAATATTTAAAGCGGTGTTTGTGAATACCAGTCTATGTGAACACTATTTAACAAACTAACAAATTCGCCATTCAAAATCTTCTCTTGAATCAATTTTGGTATACTATGTGGTAGATAAGAGAATTAATTTGAAGTCTGGCTATAAGGATGTTTCTACAACAACTTGAGAAATGAATTTGATTTTGGTGAAATGCGGAAGCTGTTAGGGCGTAAAGAGAGAATAGGAGGAATGGAAATGTCGTATCTCGTTGATTTTAAAGATGTATCTACGGTTGGTTTAGAGTCTTCACCTGTAGCAGAAGCGCTTGCTGGTTTACGTGCTAATGAAGCCCGTTATTTTATGAACAAGTACAAGTATGAATTTACGGTTGTACCAGCTAGCGAAAGCCAGGAGAGCCTTGATTATGTGAACCGAATTTTGAGAGAAGAACGTGATATTGCGTTTGCGGCTAAACCTTTAGAAACGTCGCGTTTTCAAGTGGAAAATATCCGATTTACCTACGTTTTTTATGAGGATGGTCTTGCAATCAATGTCATGTATACGGTGGATGACCCTAAAAAGCGGGCTGTTGGTTTTAAGCTTTCTGAGGGGATGGAGGTACCAAAGGAGCTAGAAGGGAAGTTTAAGTTTGCTAGGCAGAAGTCTAAACTAGCTGGAACAATTCGGGGTTCGTTTTTTGTAATTAAAGGACAATATTAAAGTAAGCAAAAGCACAAATGGAGGAATCCAGCACCTTATTCTCTTTGCAAAAAAGTGAAATTAAAGAAAGGGCTATCCCGCAAAAGGATTGCCCTTTTTTGAAAGAATGATGAAAGGCTACCGCTTATCGTATGATTATCAAACAGGAAGATCGCGGGTAGTCTCTGATAAGGAGACTATTTTTTTGAGAACTTGCCCTTTCAGCCAACGCGGTGAACCATACCATAAGTGAAGATGAAAAATTTCCTTGTGGGAAGTGACCTAACAATACGATTAGCCAGAATAGTTTGCTGCGAATGAAGGTAACAACACTTAGTGTGGTATGCACTCGTGTTGACCTTGTTTTAATATCCAAACTTCTATTTCATACATGTTGTTGTTAGTCCATGTCTAGCTTCGCTTTTCTCAAGTGCTTTATTAAGCGGCCCATGATCGATTCTCGGTCTCGTCTCCAATCAGTTGTTGAAGTAGTGAGACTGTTCGAGGTCGTGGATCAGTGCAGGTTGCACAGGCCGCCATCCCAGAAGAATCTACAAGGTGGATCAATCACAGAAATGATTCAACTAACGGGAAACGATATTTGAATTTAGAACAGGGAGCACACTGCCGTGGCAAATGCTCCCTCTTTCATGGAAGTAACGGGCAGTACAGGTTAATACAGTAGCGTTGAAAAGTGAAATATAAGGGGTTAGGAGGCACGGATTTGCTCGTCTCGAAGTTTGCGCTGGGAACGACGATCTTCAGAGGTAAGAACTTTCCGATGAGTGTGGCGATGGGGGCGCTGAATAAGCAAGATCGTGCAGGTAGGGGGCATTTTCCTTTTTAAAATGACAATTGCCCTATTCCCCGTCCATATACCTAAAAAAGGCAGGGTCGGGGAGTGTCCTATCCTGCCTTCTTGGGTGTTATATGTTTTCTACTGTACTAACTTATCCAATTCTGGCTGCAATTTGGTCCGCAAAACATACAACATGATGGCACCAACAAGGAATGCGACCGCATCCGCAATGACAAGCGACCAGACCACCCCGTGGAAGCCGTTCATTTGATTGGCGATAAACAACACAGGAATCAGAGTAATTCCTTGAATAATTGACATAATAAACGCGGCAGTTCCTTGTGCTGATGCTTGGAAGATCCCGGTAAACAATGTGGTCATTCCTGTAATGAACAAGGATAGGAATGTCACATGTAGAATGTAGCTGCCCATTCCAATTAATTGCGAGTCATTTGTAAATAAACCAATTAAGTGGTCGGAAATCAAATAGACGATGATGCCAAATACGACTGCTAACGCCACAATCACTTTGATCGTAAATCCAATGGTATTCTTCATGCGTAATTTATTCGCTGTGAATGAGAAGGCAATCAACGGCACGACTCCCTCGCATAAGCCCATCAGAATAAACTCAGGAAATTGCAATAAACGTGATGAAATTCCGTAAGCCGCTACTGCCTGATCCCCGTATTCGACAAGAAAATGGTTAAAGATGAGCGACATTGCACCCAAAAAGATACTCATAATAAAGACAGGAACTCCGATTTTGAATACATTGCTCAGAATGTCCTTGGTAGCCTTGAACCATTTTACGGAGACGGTTAAGAATTGGCTCTTATATCCCATATGGAAGGCGTAGAATGCACTCGCAACCAAGTTAGAAATGACCGTAGCAGACGCAACGCCGATCACATCCCAATGAAGCACGAAGATGACTAACGCGTCGAGAATAATATTTATAACAACACTGAGAATCATACCGATCATCGACGTGATTGCTGCGCCCTCCGAACGCACGATATTCTCCAGTGTGAAGAATAATACGACGAATGGTGAGCCAATAAGCATAATCGTGACATAGTCCTTCGTGAATCCGAAGGAGTCAGACGTTGCTCCCAGGCCATGAACGATTGGATTGATCAACGGGAGACCCACGGCCATCACGATAAGACCGAGAACTAAACTGCTGTAAAAGGCAAATGAAGACACATGCTTTACCTCATCATATTTTTTCTCTCCTAGCAAACGGGAGATGAATGTACCGCTACCCATGCCAATCAAATTGCCTAGCGCCATAATGATTGCGAATAACGGCAGGGTCAGTGCGAGTGCGGTTAACATGGCAGTATTGTGAAGTGTACCAAGGAAATAGGCATTCAAGATGGAATAAATGACACTCATTGACGTGCCTAGCATCATGGGTATAGCGAAGTGAGCTACGGCTTTTGCGACCGGTGCTTTTTCAAAGTAATGGAGGTTTTCTGCATCCATGCGGATCACTACTTTCTCTATTTATTTTGCCTTTCAGTCTAACACTGTTAGGTTGTGACTTACAGTGTTAGATGGTATCATGAACCAATGAACCTGTAAAGCATAAACTTACACTGTTAGATAAAAGGGCGGATGACATGAAAAAGCAGCAACCTCAGATTTCGGAGGATAAGATTTTGGAAACCTCGTGGGAGCTTCTTGGAGAGGAGGGCATCGAGAAATTAAGCATGAGACGATTGGCCGATAGGTTAGGGATTCAGGCTCCCTCTCTGTACTGGTACTTCAAGAGCAAACAGCATCTCTACCAGCGTCTAGCCAACCAGGTATCGAAAATGATTCTGGAAGAGTTCCACTCCGAGGGGGAATGGAAGGAGCAGCTGACGGGGCTTGCGGTAACGGTACGGAACGTGCTCAGCCGATATCCCTGCTCCACGCAGCTCATGATGATGACGCTGCCCCACGAACCGGACATCATCCGGTTCACCAACCGTATGCTGCTCTGCGTGGAATCGACGCCGCTTGAGCAAGAGCAGAAAATGCAAGTGGTTACTACGCTTGTGAACTATGTCTTCTATTTCGTTCTAGACGATTATCAGCATGAGCGCAATGTCTCCGCTATCTTTAAGGACCAGAAAGCGCATCCGGGTGAGGAGATGATTCGCCTTCTGGACTCCATGAGCGAGACGGATGTGGGACTGTTTCGGAGGATGTTCACGAACGGGCTGTTCAATCTGATGGGAACCGACGGGGCGTTTGAGTTCGGCTTGAAGCTGATTCTGTTGGGGATTGAGCAGGTGATAAAGGAGCAGGAGAAGGAGAAGTAGTATGTAAAAACCGCCCATCCGGTTATTGGATGGGCGGTTTCAATTAGGTTTACGTTTACCCTAAATTGTTGGTTCTTTTGGCGTAATCAAAACCTACGGGGATCTTTTGAAAGAGGGTTAGATATCGAGTTTACGGGTACTGATCCATTTCACCATGTCAGGATCGCGATGTGAAAAGAACAGGCTCTGTTTCGTATCTAACGTAGTAATCGACTCCATATCCTCCTGGCTTAACTCGAAGTCAAAGGTATCGAAGTTTTTGATAATTCTCTCTTTACGAACAGACTTTGGAATCACAACAACTTCTCTTTGTGCCAACCAGCGTAAAACCACCTGAGCAACGGATTTATTATATTTTTCAGCTATGGATACCAATATTTCATGCTGGAACAAGTTGTTTTTCCCTTCAGCAAAAGGCGCCCAGGATTCGATCTGAACATTATTCTCTTTCATAAATTTTGCATTTTCAATTTGCTGGTTGAATGGGTGAGTTTCAACCTGATTTACGGCAGGAACTACTTCATTATGAATAATCAAATCGATCAGGCGATCCTCATGGAAGTTACTAACGCCGATTGCACGGACCTTTCCATCACGATACAATTCCTCCATAGCGCGCCAAGAACCAAACACATCTCCATATGGCTGGTGAATTAAATACAAATCCAAATAATCCAACTGCAATCTTTCCAGTGATTTTTCAAATGCCTTTTTTGTACGCTCATAACCAGTATCCTGAACCCAAAGTTTCGTAGTGATAAATAACTCCTCTCTTGCCACGCCACTACGTTTGATCGCTCTGCCAACTGCTTCTTCATTTAGATAAGAGGCAGCGGTATCAATCAGCCGATAGCCTGCCATAATAGCGTCATAAACGCTTTGTTCACATTCATTTGCATCTTGGATCTGATAAACACCAAAACCGAGTATAGGCATCTCAATCCCATTGTTCAAAGTTACTTTTTGCATATAAAATCCTTAGTATTAGGGAAATACTTTTACGGAATGCAAGCAAAACTTAATTTAATTCGGGGTTCAACTAACGGGCAGGATAGCCTAATAATTTGGTTGTCGTTATAATGTTTAATAGGGACATTTAATATCTCCAATTCATCAGGAGTTACCAATGACCTGTTTCGAAATATTCGAAAAGGGGCAAGTTGTGTGAAAAAGACTGAAAAAATTTACAACACCGCAGTTGAGGCAACTTTAGAGGTAATTGGTGGGAAATGGAAACCTGTTATTCTCTTTCATTTGACATTCGGTAAGAAACGTAATAATGAATTTAAGAGCTTGATTCCCGCAATTACTCAAAAGATGTTAACGCAGCACCTTCGGGAGCTTGAAGAAGAGGGCGTCATCTTACGTATTTCTTATAATCAGGTACCACCTAGAGTTGAGTATGAGTTGACAGACTACGGCTGGAGTCTAAAGGAACTCCTACATCTGATGTGCCGTTGGGGGGATTCGCATATAGAGAGAAAGTACGAGGGAAAGGCTACTGTTCTGGCTAATCCAATGCTTACAGACGTGAATAACAGTTAAGAAACCGACCCAATACAAGGTCGGCTTTCTTATTTTATACGGTAGTTTACGGGATGACTTTACGCTTGCGGAAGTCGTTGAAGATGTTCATAAACATTGCTTCGGTATCGACGAATTCGTGAAAGCCTAAACGACGAGCCTTAGTTCCGTCGGCAAAAAAATCGTAATCCCATGCAAACACGAAATCGCCGAATAGCCAAGAGGAAACCTCTTTATAGGAATTCCGAGCAAGCCCATGCCTCTCAACCATTTTGTTCCAAATCTGCTCCTTGTCCTCCATGACAATGTCCAGAGACATTTGCAACGGAGGGGCTGTTTCCATACCAAAGTATTGAGCGATCTTCGGCCATAACTCATTCCAACGGAACAGATCGCCGTTCGTAATGTTGAATGCCTGATTCGCACAGCGCTCGTCGGTCGCCGCCCATACTGTTGCCTTTGCGAGAAGCCCAGCGTCTGTCATCTCCAAGAGGCTGTTGTAAGCTCCTGACTTACCTGGAAACCGCAAAGGTATTCCAAGTTCCTTCGAAATTGAAGCGTAAATCGCTATGACCATTGCGAGGTTCATCGGATTTCCAAGCGAGAAGCCGCAGACTACAGAAGGACGGAGTGCAGACCAAGTCCAAGCCTTACCTTTTTGCCGTTGTTCTAAAAAATCTTGCTGATCAATATTGAACTCAGGAGGCATGTGGTTAGCGTCTGTCTCACGAGCAGGAGTTTTGAACGGGCCGAGATGTGCGCCGTATACCTTATATCCCTGCATCAGACTGACATGTTTCAAGCCCGGCGCGATTGGTTCGATCACTTCTACGATGTTCACTAACATGGCGAGGTTCGGTGGAACAAGTTCAGCCCAAGTTTGACGGTCTTGGTAAGCAGCATAAAAAATGTGTGTTACCCCAGTTAAATCGCTTAACTTCTCGTGAAGATCGTCTATATTGAGTAGATCCGTAGCCACATATCGAACATGGTTGCTAGATTCTCCACCGCGACGCGATACGCCGATCACGTCCCAATCAGGAAGAGAGATGAGGTGATCAATGAGGTTGCGACCGATAACACCATTCGCACCTACGACCAAGGCGACTTTGCGTGTTGTTGTAGATTCATTATTCATAGTGTTTCAGCTCCTTCTGTACTATTCTTTCTTTGTACAACATTATTTTGCATCAACTAACCATACATAGGAAGTACGCACATTAAAGTAACATAAGAACTTTAAAGTAATCGAGGTATATCCAGACGAAAAGAAGTCAGTCAACTCTCTCTTTGCTTTCTTAATCATTATGGTAGATGGGTATACTCGGCGCTAGCTTTCAAAGGTAGTTTTAGTTAACGGAAGACGATAGTTCAAATAATATAGACTGCTGGCATGATTCGCCAGTCTATTTAGCTAACGGGCAGGTTAGTTCAAATATGCGTTAATATTGATTATTTATGTAAGACCAATAAATTAATACGGGCTAACCCAGGTGATTTGTATAAGTTTAACCCACGAATTTTTCCTTCTAAGCAACCATTTTGATTTGAATTACTGATATGAGATTATAAGGGTGTAAAAAACGCCGGTCACCTTAAGCAGGTGACCGGCGTTTTCATATTAGCGTTTCGGCATTTTGCTCTCATCCATGTACAGCAGGTTCCAGCGGTGACCATCCAGGTCGGCAAATCCTGCGCCGTACATCCAGCCGTCAATTTCACTCGGCTTGCCAAAGATGTTTCCTCCGGCAAACTCTACTTTTTGAATAAAGGCATCTACTTCTTCTCTGCTTTCAGCGCCAATGGAAAATATTACTTCTGCGGTATTGGAAGTATCTGCGGTTTTTGAACCTGTGAATTGCTCAAACGCCGCATCCGGGAACAGCAGAATCGTTGTTTGGCCTATGGCAAGCTTGGATCTCTCGTTACCAACGCTCACCGCATGGAATCCAATCTCATTGAAAAAGGCAGTTGACCTCTCAACATCTTTGACCGGCAGGTTAATCCAGATATCCTGTGACATGGCTGTAGCCTCCTGGAATATTTTTTCAACTACTCCTACTATACTCTACTTCTGGCAGCAGAAGCGAATCTTATAAAAGAAACTGCAAGGTATGACATTCCTGTCATGCATTCTGCGGTTTCCTTAGTAAACTTATTTACTTCTCTGTTCCAGCATCGTCTCCGTCAAGGTATCGATCTAGCCAAGAAATGGATTTCGCATCAAAGTAGAAATGCGTTTTGTAATCCAGTCTATAGATAAGCACCCTCAGCGCGAAACATATAATTACTGAAATTAAATTTTTGGGACTAAAGTAGAATTAAAACATTGAACTAACGAGAAACGATAGTTCAATGATAAAGTGGTGGTCTCGAAAGGTTGAAATCCTATATAAATCGGTTGAAAATGTTGATTTTACCAATGGACAAGGATTTGTACAATAGAGTTGTAACGCTTACATTTCCAAGGAGGTTGCGGCGAAATGAAGAGACTTCAGGTGATTGGCAAGCAAATCAGGACCCCGAAATCCAAAAGGAGGCCGTGTTGATGAAATTTAAGGGAATATTGGCGGCGTTTTTATTTTTAACCACAGCGTCTGTGTTGTTTGGAGTGCATACGGCAGAGGCCCATGAACTATCCAATGACAAGCTGACGATTCAGACAGGCGAGCATGGAGAAATCTCATCCATACGTATCAAAGGAGATGCTTTCCCGACTGAATATGTGATGAATGCAACGGTTACACCTGAGCAGAACACCGCAGATCATCAGTGGCTAGGGGAGCTGATGTTCACGTACCGATTGGATGGAGGTAGCTGGACAAAAGCATGGACGAACAAGTCGGCTGACGCACGCAAGATCACAACTAGTGGTAACCGTGTCACTGTCACGTACGAGAATTCTACTAATGCAGAAGGCATACGCAATTTTAAAGTCATCGAAACGTATTCGGCAGAGTCGAATGGTTCGGTGTTGTGGAATATACAGGTACAGAATACAAGTGGGAAAAAATTGGAGATTGGCGATTTCGGTTTGCCTCTGCCTTTCAATGAGCAATGGACTAATGGTGATGCGATCTACGAAACTAGAGTGGTGACGCATTCCTTTGTCGGCAATAACAGCTCCTATATTACAGCTGGGCGTCCCAGCGGCATTGGCTCTTCCCTTTTGCTGATTCCTGATTCGACAACAGGTGCGGGTTTTGAATATCAGGATCACTGGCGGGATGAGGAGCATCCGGGCAGCAAATGGGCCTGGAATCCGGCCAACGAAGGTAAATGGCTGGAAGGGCTGAATGTATTTTATATTCATTCCAATGTCATCAAGTCCACTAACCGGGGCTATTTGCCCAATACAAGCCTGATCCTGAATCCCGGTCAAAGCAAAAACTATGGCTTCAAGTTTCTGGCTGTGAAGGACGAGCATGATGTAAAAGATACGTTGTACCAAGAAAACTTGGTGGATACAACAGTCGTACCCGGCATGATCGTGCCTACGAATCAAAAGGCGAAGGTGGACCTGCGCTCCAAGCAGGCGATCAGCAAAGTAACCTATCCCGACGGAACCGTTATTCCAGAGACGGATAGCAAGGCTGGAGGACACCACATTTATGAATTGAAATTTACTAAATTGGGTCCGAATTTCATAACGGTAGAATACGGCAATGGCAGCAAAACGGTTCTACAATTTTATGCCATCGAGCCGATTGATCAAGCGCTGCAACGGCACGCTACATTTATGGTCGACAAAACCCAATGGAATGTACCGGGTGATCTGCGCGACAAGGTATTTGACGATTGGATGATGCATACCAAATCCAAACGGAACATTTTCAACGGCTACTGGGGCTGGGGAGACGATTGGGGTCTGACGCACGGACAGTTTCTGGCTGAGAAAAACACACTGTCTCCGGTCGCTAAAGAGGTGCGGGCCGTAGACGATTATTTGGAAACGGCGATCTGGACGAATCTGATGAACGGACATCATGAGGATTATTTAATTCATGATTTCTTGATGCCAGAGCCTAACGATACACCGACCTATCGAGGGTATGCTTATCCGCATGTATACAACACGTATTTCAGCATGTACAAGATTGCCAAGGAATACCCGGATCTTGTTACTTACAAGCATCCAAAGGAAACGTATTTGCTGCGGGCGTATAACATTTTCAAAGCATTGTATGAAGGGCCAGTCGCGTACAACTGGGAAACAGGTTTGATGGGCGAACTGACCACACCGGATATTATTCAGGCACTTCATGATGAAGGCTATGATGATGAAGCGAATGATCTTAAGGAAAAAATGGATCGTAAATATAACAATTTTAAAAATACAAAGTATCCTTATGGTTCTGAATATAGCTATGACAATACAGGGGAAGAAGCTGTATATACGTTAGCCAAGCAGAATATAGATACAGAGGGCGAGCAAAGTAAAGCCCTGGAAATGATGGGTAAAATCAATGCCAAAACCCGTGCGGCACGCGGTCATATGCCCGTATGGTACTACTACACCGATCCGGTGACGATTACCGGGGAGAACTGGTTTAACTTCCAGTACACGACTTCGCTTGCTGGATATGCGATGGATGACTGGATTCGCCATCATGAGGACAATCACCGTGAGGAACAACAACGGTTGTCCTATGCAGCTAAAATTGCCAATGTCGGAGCGATTAACTCCGGGCAAATCAGCTCGGACCCTGAAAACATCGGGGCGGTCGCATGGACGTATCAAGCGGAAAAAGGCAATAACGGCACGAACGGCACTGGCGGCGGTAAAAATGTTCCGCTCTTTAACGGCTGGCGCGGCATGAGTGGTGAGGCTGATCTCGGATTGTTCGGTGCGCTCAAAACCTTAAGCGCTGATATCGCGATGGATCCGATTTTTGGATTGACGGGCTACGGTGCAGAGGTGAGCAAAAGTGGCAACGTGTATACGATCAAGCCGCTGGACGGTTTGTTCAAGCGAATCAATCTGATTACGGAAAAGATGTATATCGAGCTGGAAAAGGATCAGTATACAGAAGCCAAGCTGGCAACTTCCAAGGATTATGTATGGCTTCAGTTGAAAAATCAAACGCCAGGCCAAGCTCATTCCACGTACATTACATTTGACGGTTTGAAGAAAGGAACGTATTTGGTTAAAGTAGGCGGTCAATCACAAGGGAAGTTTAATGCATATGCGCCTTCCAACAAGCTTAAATTGGAGATTGGTACAGCATCCTCCTACACGGTAGAGCTGACACCAACCACACCTGATCCGAACAAGGCACCTGTTGTAGACGCTGGCAAAGATTCGAAGGTGAAGCTGCCGGATCAAATTATTTTGAAAGGCACAGCTACGGATGATGGACTTCCGCAAGGAAAGGTGACGAGCGAGTGGAGTCTGGTCGAAGGACCACAGGACGCGAAGGTCACATTCAGCAGCAAAACATCGCTTCGCACGAAGGTGGACGTTTCCGAGCCAGGAACGTATGTGTTCAAGCTGACAGCCAGCGATTCTCAGTTGTCAGCGGAGGCTAAAGTAACGGTGGTAGCTGAACCGGTCGCTCCGTTACTTGAACAGCTTGCCGTTTACAAGTTTGATGAAACCAGCGGTTCTGTAGTTGCGGATTCTTCGGACAGTGGCAATGATGCTGCCGTGAAGGGAACGGCTGCATGGGCTGCGGGTAAAACAGGCAATGCTGTCAGCCTGAACGGCAAGGACAGCTACGTGCAGCTTCCGGCGGGTATTGTCAGTCGTGCACAGCAATTGACCGTATCCGGCTGGGTCAAAGCGAACAGCCTGAGCGATTATGTACGGATTTTTGACTTCGGCTCCGGGACGAATGAATATATGTTCCTGACGCCTAAAGCAGGAAATACCATGCTGTTTGCCATTACCAATCAAGGCAACGGGCAGGGACAGGAGCAGACGATTGAAGGCCCTGTACTGCCGACAGGCGTATGGAAGCATGTTGCGGTCACGCTTTCAGGTTCCACAGGTATTTTATACGTGGATGGAAAAGAAGTGGGACGCAATACCAACTTGACCCTGAATCCTACCAGTCTGGGACAGACCAAAAATAATTTTATCGGCAAATCTCAATACCCTGATCCTTATTTCAATGGTCTGGTGGATGAATTCCGGATCTACAGCCGTGCTTTGAATGCTTCTGAGGTAGCAGGTTTGGTCTCCGGTACAGCACAAAGCCTAACGGGAGTCGAGAAAATTACGGCTTTAAAAGAAGTAAACGTGACGACTCGTACGGGTGAAAAACCCGAACTGCCAAGCGTAGTGGAAGCTACGTATGGCGAAGGCTCCACTAAATGGGTGGCTGTGGAATGGGAGGATATAGACCCTGCACAATATGCTGCTCCAGGTTCGTTTGAGTTGAAGGGCAAAGTAGAAGGGACAGAGTTAAAGGCAATGGCGAAGGTAACCGTGATTGAGGTAGGGGCTGCGGTTCCATCGGTAACACCGGTTGGCCCGGAGAATTCAGTAACCCCGCCAACTACGACATCCCCGGTAACATCTGCCTTACCGCCTCGACCTGTCAGCTCCGCTAAATCAGCGGGGGTATTCTGAATGGGCGGCAACAACGCATAGTCATGACTAATTTTTCCCATCGTCACTTTCCTCCTATAAAGGGGAGAGTGGCGGTGGGTATCCTTGCATTTGGAGTGCAAAGCTGCGAACAAAATGTGAATGGGGGATAAAGTATGAGCAAGATTACATTTCTGGGTGCAGGCAGTACGGTATTTGCTAAAAATGTGCTTGGCGATTGTATGTTGACGCCTGCTTTGCAGGGCTTTGAACTAGCGTTGTTCGATATTGACCCCGTAAGGCTGAAAGATTCAGAAAATATTTTATCCAATTTGAAAAAAACAACAGGGAGCACCTGTGTGATCCGCTCCTACACTGACCGCAAGGAAGCACTGCGTGGAGCGACTTATGTGGTAAATGCCATCCAGGTGGGCGGCTATGATCCGTGTACAATTACGGATTTTGAAATTCCAAAAAAATACGGTCTGCGCCAAACGATTGCCGATACGGTCGGCATTGGTGGCATTTTCCGCAATTTACGCACGATTCCGGTAATGCTCGATTTTGCGGCAGACGTGCGTGAGGTGTGCCCGGATGCTTGGTTTCTCAACTACACCAATCCGATGGCAGTGCTGACGAATGTAATGAACGTTTATGGCGGTGTCCGTACGGTAGGGCTGTGTCATAGCGTGCAGGCGTGTATACCGGAGCTGTTCAAAAGCCTTGGGCTGGAGCAGGAAGGTGTAAAGGCAAAAATCGCAGGCATCAATCATATGGCGTGGCTGCTCGAAGTGAGTAAGGATGGTGTAGATTTATATCCTGAGATTAAAAAACGAGCCGCCGCTAAACAGCAGGAAAAGCATCATGATATGGTACGCTTTGAAATGATGCTAAAATTCGGCTATTACATTACAGAATCGTCCGAGCATAATGCGGAATATCATCCGTATTTTATCAAACGGGCATACCCTGAGCTGATCGAGCGCTTCAATATTCCTTTGGATGAATACCCGCGCCGCTGTGTGAACCAGATTGCACGATGGGAAACGATGCGTGAGGAGCTTTTGGGCGATCAGGATTTGCGTCATGAACGGTCAAACGAGTATGCCTCTTATATATTTGAGGCGATCGAAACGAATCAGCCTTTTGCCATTGGTGGCAATGTGATGAACACAGGCTTAATTACCAATCTGCCGAAGGAAGCCTGTGTAGAGGTACCTTGTCTGGTGAATCGTAACGGGGTTACGCCAACCTTTGTCGGGGATTTGCCACCCCAATGTGCTGCACTGAACCGGACGAATATTAATACCCAGCTGTTAACGATTGAAGCTGCAATCACCGGGAAAAAGGAGCACATTTATCATGCTGCTATGTTGGACCCGCACACGTCCGCAGAGCTGTCCATAGATGATATCGTTTCTCTGTGTGATGACCTGATCGCAGCGCACGGGGAATGGCTCCCACCCTATGTGTAAGGGAGACAGATGAATGGGAGGCCGGGGTCGTCAAAAGTTCGCCGGGATTCCTACAATCCGTGGGAAATTTATTGTACTGACGCTGGTACTCACCGTCATTCCGATGGTGGTATTGACCTTTACCTTTTACCGGATCGCGGCCCATTCCATCGGTGAGAAATCAGAAGCATTAGCTATGCAGTCTCGGCAAATGAGTGAAAATTACGTCAATGCGACGCTTTCCGATTTGAATGACCTGACCAATGCCATTCTCAGCAATCCTGATGTGCAGTCCATGCTGGAGACCAAGCCGGAAGATGATTATGAATATTTACGGAACGATGAAACACTCAGTATGGTTGTCCGTACGCAAACCCAGACCAAGCCGTATATCACGTCCTCTCTCATATATGCCGCCAATGGCGGGCTCAAGCATTCTCTCTATCAGGGGAATGTTTCGGTCCGTTTTGGCGGCCTTCCTACATTAGAGGAAGCACGTGTGTACTATCGCCGCCTGCTCGCCGAGCGGCCCATGATGTGGATGGCTCATTCGCCGTTTGAATCAGGACGCGGGATGGCGAGGGATCGCATCTATGTGGGGAAGCTACTTCGAAAAACGACTGGAGATTACGCACCCCTCGGATTTTTGCTGCTGGAAATCGACAAGGCTAGTCTGTTTCGGGGGCTTGCTTTTCATGAGACAGACGGCAATACCCAGATGTGGGTGCTGGATCAGGAGGGCGAGCCTGTATACCGATTGCCGGAGCAAAGCGTTGCGGATCAAGCGCTATTGCGGCAGATTGCTAAATCGGCTGTGGATAGGCCAGTGCTTACCAAGGACTGGAGAACATGGAACGGTCGCCAAACGATGATCTCTTACGGCCCGTTAAATGAAGGACAATGGACGCTGCTGCAAAAAGTCGATCAGTCTGTGCTGTTCGAGGATGCGCGGAAAATTGGTGCCTGGACCATCTGGACTTTTCTGGTTGCACTGATGCTGGGCTGGATGCTGTCTTATCGGCTGAGTGACACGATTCGTCGCCCCCTGCTTCAATTGAGCCGATTAATGGCGGTCGATGGGAGTGTGAATGCTACAGGCTCAGCCCAAGCTTTCGAAGCTCCTACTTCCGTTGTTTTTAATCCTAAGGATGAGGTAGGGCAGATCGGGGAGCGTTTTCTTCATATGATGCAAAAAAATCATGAACTGTACGATCAGGTCTACGAAGCGTTGCTGTCGCGTAAGCAGGCTGAGTTCCGCGCGCTTCAGGCGCAGATTAATCCGCATTTTTTGTACAACACGCTGGAGTCACTGAAGGGAATGGCATTGGCGAATGGGCAACGGGATATGGCAGAGGTAATCGGTGCCTTCGGTAAATGTTTTCGCATTTCACTAAGTTATGGCCGAGAGCAAATCAGTTTGGGACAGGAAGTTGAGCATGTAAGCGCCTATGTGAAGGTGCAGCAGTTCAGGTTTAGGAATTCGTTCGAGTGGATTTGCGAGGTAGAGGAGGATATTTGCGGATTTTATGTACCCAAACTAATCCTCCAGCCGCTCGTCGAAAATGCTATTTACCACGGTTTAAAAGGGCGCACCGACCATGGCTATATCATGTTATCCGGCACAAGGGAAGGGGATATGTTGCGTTTGACGGTCAGTGATGATGGGGGCGGTATTGGAGCCGAGCGTCTGGACGATATTCGGAAGTCGCTAGATGCCGAGCGGGGAAGTGCTATTGGCTTTGGACTGCGCAATGTACATGAACGTCTTGGGCATTATGGTCCGCAATATGGACTGTCCGTGACAAGCGAGCCGGGTCAGTACACCTCGGTTACCTTACTGGCACCCATTCGAACTGAATAAGAAAGGGGAGAAGGGCATGTACCGGCTGCTGATTGTGGACGACGAATATCATATTCGGGAAGGACTGAAGCTGATGGTGGCGGAAAGTGGCCTGTCAGTGGAAGTCAGTGATGTGGCGGGGGACGGCGCAACGGCATTACGTTTGTATACGGAGCAGCGACCGGACATGGTTTTACTGGATATTAATTTACCGGAAATGAGTGGACTGGACGTAGCCAAAACTATTCGGGAAAAGGATCAGCAGACCCCGTTATTATTTCTAACAGGGTACGAATCTATGACATATATTCGTCAGGCAGTCTCGCTCCAAGCGGTCGATTATTTGCTTAAGCCGGTGAACAGCGAGGATTTTGAGGCAGCATTGAGCCGGGCTGAGGATCGCATTGCGCAATGGCGAAGAAGCGAGGAGGAAGCGATTCACCGCCATCGTTCATTGGAGCCATTGTACAGGGAGCATCTACTGCTGGATCTGCTCCAGCAGCGGCGTCCTGCAGCCGAGGTCATTCGGGAGATGGACGGGCTGAGATTTTTCGGCGAGACGAGTGGGCCGCCTTATACCGTGCTGTGTTGCGAGCTGGAGGAGGCGTCGCAGCAGGAAGCAGCCGCTAGCAAGTCACACGGTTCCATGCATAAAAACAGCCATGTATTCGCTGGACTGGCTGGGGAGGCTGCGGCAGCGACCGGAGCGAAGGCGCACAGTGCAGCGGTTTCCCGCGATCGGCGTGTTGTGCTGCTGGCGACGGCATCTTGCAGGGCGGCGGAGCGGGCGGCACAGCAGATTCGGCAGGCCGTGCAGGAACGATTGAGTCAGGGCGTGTCCATCGGGATTAGCCGTCCTGTACAACGGATGGAGCAACTTCCCGAGGCGTATGAGGAAGCCGTGCAAGCGGCGGAGCATCGGGGGTGGGTGGGCTATAGCCAGATCATCCCCTACGAGAGCATTCAGGCGGCCGAGCCAAACAGCAGTCAATTACTGGAGAAGGAACTGCTGATGATTACGGAAATTCGAGCCGGTAATGATGCTGCCGTACATGCGATTTTACAGGAATGGTCAGGACAGTTGGCAGGGTTGCCTGTCAAGCAGGTGAAAATGATTGTCACTCAGCTCGTGCTGTTCGTCATGCGGATCGTTCAGAGTGATGCATTCGTAGGACAAACGTCCATGCAGGAGCAGGACCCGTTGTTGGAGCTGTCCCGATTACGGCATGGGCCCGAGATGATTGATTATGTATCGCGCTATTTTGTCCGGGTGGGTCGTCATGTCCGAGAATCACGTGAGAAGGGCATTCCACGCAAATTCCAACGCGCCAAGGAATGGATTCGCGAGCACCTTCAGGAGGATGGCGGGCTGAACCGTCTTGCAGAGTACATGAATATGAGCCCCAAGTATTTGAGCGCTCGTTTCAAGCAGGTTACAGGTGAAAGCTTCGCAGACTACCAGACGCGTGTTCGCTTTGAGCGAGCCCGAGAACTGTTGCTGGACCCGAATCGCAAGGTAGCAGAGGTAGCGGAGGTTGTTGGATTCACAGATACGAACTATTTTAGCATTGCCTTTAAAAAGCATACCGGACTGACCCCGACGGAGTTCCGTAAAACATTTTTGTAAACGCGCTGTTAAAAAAATCATACCAAAACAAAGAGAGTCTGGAGTCGTTGGGTGGTCGGCTCTGGGCTCTCAGCGCATAATAGGCTTGTAAGGAGAAACCAGTTCAGGAAGGGGCCGGTTGATTTGCTGAAACGAAGGTTACGGACATGGATGGCTCTCGTGATGACGGTGATGTTGACAGGGCTGACGGCTTGCAGTGGTAACGCTGGCGAACCGGCTAATCCCAATGCGGTCGAACTCAAGTTCATGTACTGGGGAAGCAATGATGAGAAGCAGGCGATGGAAAAAATGATTCAAAGCTTTAATGCATTCCACCCGAACATCCGGGTGAAGGGCGAGCATGTCCCTGGTGACTACACGACGAAAATTAACACGTTAATGGCTGCCAATCAGCTTCCTGATATCGCCTACCTGGGTGATTCCCTCACAATGAAATGGGCAAGTGAAGGCAGACTCCTGGATTTATCCTCTTATTATGACGAATATCCCGAATTAAAAAACAAGCTCAAATCCTCCTATCTCTACAGCGAACCCGGCAAGTCTATCGGCAATTACACCGCATTGGAAGTGATGCAGTTATTTTACAACAAGGAGTTGTTTACAGAAGCAGGGGTACCCGTCCCTCCGGCTGATCCTGAAAAAGCGTGGACATGGGATGAATTCCTGGAAATTGCCAAAAAGCTGACCAAGGATCAGAACGGCAAGCATCCGGGAGACAGTGGATTTGATCCGAAAAATATTGTGCAGTACGGCTTTGCCTTCGGCAATGACCGCAGCTCCTGGGGACCGCTTTTAGCAAGCAACGGCGGAGGTTTGACTGACAAAACGGGCAAGAAGTACACCCTGAACAGTCCTGAGTCGGTGGAGGTTTTTCAGAAGCTGCAGGATCTGGTGTTCAAGGAGCATGTTTCTCCTGATTTGATCCAGCAGCAGGACATGCCGTCTAATACGATTCGTCTTCAGACGAGGAAGGTCGCGATGGTGGTGGACGGAACCTGGTCCCTGCTTGATTTTTCGAACAACAAGCAGCTGCAATGGAGTATCGGCGTTCTGCCGAAGCTAAAAGAGCCCAAAACGATGATTGTTGCGGGAGCCACGGTCATTTTCCAGAGCACCAAGCACCCAAAAGAAGCGCTCGAATTTTATTTATACCATAACAATCCCGAAAAGGTGGATCTGTTCAAGTCCGGTCTTTGGATGCCTATCGAGGAAAAATATTATACCGATGAGCAGGCTATCCAGTCATGGACGAACAATGCCGCACATCCACCGGAATTTCAAAAGGCTGGCATTGAGTATGCCAGAGATTATGCGATCAAGCCGTCAACTTCGACCCTTCGCAACTGGCCTGATATCGGTTCCAAGCTGACCCCGGGGCTGGATCTGATCTGGACGAACAAGAAGACGCCGCAGCAGGCGCTGGATGAACTGGAACCTATCATTCAGCCATTGCTTCAAGGCGTATACCCGGATGAATAATGCGGCGGGACAGCTGCGAAAGGAGAACAGCCCATGAAGCGACCAAAATCAGGAATGATGCGCATGGAGCGAAACTGGGGTCTGCTATTCGCGCTTCCTGCCATCCTCGGATTAATGATTTTTACAATTGGACCGATCGCGGCCTCGTTCGTATTCAGCTTAACCGATTGGACGATTGGCGGACAGATGACCTTTATTGGATTGGATAATTACCGAACCATTTTGACTGAAGATAATACCTTTTCCCAATCCATGTTCGTGACCACATATTATGCACTGGGCAGCGTACCTCTAGGCTTGGCGGCGGCTTTTATCATTGCGCTGTTATTAAATCAAAAGGTGAGGGGGTTGTCGGTGTTTCGTACGATTTATTATCTACCTACTATTGTACCGAGTATTGCTAACACGATGTTGTGGCTGTGGATGTTCAACCCGGATTTTGGACTGTTAAATTCGCTGCTGGAGGGCGTTGGACTGCCGGGGAGCAAATGGATTTATGATGAGAGCACTGCAATACCCTCGCTGATCATGATGAGCACCTGGGGGATCGGGAACACGGTCATTATCTTTTTGGCGGGACTTCAGTCGGTTCCCACTCATCTGTATGAAGCAGCTGAGGTAGACGGCGGCAATAGGTGGCATAAATTTTTTCACATTACCATTCCTTCGATGACACCAACCATTTTCTTCAATCTGGTCATGTCTTTAATCAGCACCTTTCAGGCCTTCAATCAGGCGTATGTTATGACCAACGGGGGACCTAACAATTCAACGTTGTTCTATGTGTTCTACTTGTGGCGTACGGCCTTTACGGAGACTAAAATCGGCTACGCCTCAGCTCTGGCTTGGATCTTATTTTTCGTCATCATGGTGCTTACCGTCCTGATTTTCTCCACGTCCAAAAAGTGGGTTCACTATGAAGGAGGGGAACGTTCATGAATCAGGTCACTTCTTCTGTCAATTCTTCAGAAACACCACATCATCCGCTTCCACAGCCTGAACGCTCCCGTAGTCCTGCTACCCCCACCCGTTCCAAACCATTCTCAATCAGCCGTGTTGTACTGTATATCGTTTTAATGATAGGCAGTGCGTTAATGCTGTTGCCATTTGTATGGCTCATTCGTAGCTCTCTGATGGGGACATCGCAAATTTTCGTGTTCCCGCCAGAGTGGATACCCTCTCCTTTTCAATGGAGCAATTACCCGGAAGCGCTGACTTCAGTACCGTTCGGCAGGTATTTTATGAATACGTTCATGATTGAGGTGTGTGTGCTGGCAGGAGTGATGTTGACCTCGATTGTGTCGGCGTTTACCTTTGCCCGCCTGCGCTGGCCTGGACGTAATCTGATTTTTTCCCTGCTAATCGGGTCGATGATGTTGCCTTACGCGGTGACGTTGATTCCCACTTTCGTCATGTGGCGTGAGCTGGGCGGGCTGAATACATTTTTGCCACTCATTGTTCCTGCATGGTTCGGTGGAGGGGCATTTAACATCTTCTTGATGCGACAATTCATGCTGACGATTCCACGCGATCTGGACGAAGCGGCTTATATGGACGGAGGTACGCCTCTGACTGTACTATGGCGCGTCATTATTCCTTTATCTTCGCCTGCATTGATCGTGATCGGAATATTTACATTTATTGATGTGTGGAACGATTTTTTGGGCCCGATTATTTACTTAAGTGACGAAAAGCATTTTACGCTCGCGCTGGGGCTGGCGACTTTCCGGGGATTGAACAATACCAACTGGCCTTACCTGATGGCGGCTTCCAGCACGATTTTGGCTCCGATCGTCGTGATATTTTTTATAGGGCAGCGTTATTTTATTGAAGGCATCACATTGACAGGGATTAAAGGCTAAAGGAAGTTAGGACGCGCTGGTGTGTTCTAAGGCATATGCCTTGAAAAGAGATGGGAAATAAGGAGGCGTACGAGTGAAAGTGGAAGACAGTCAGAAGACAAAACCGTTACAGGGTGTTCCTGGCAGACTGGCCCGGTTACGCTCGAAATTCACGGCTCTAGGGATAGATGCACTGCTTATTACACATGGGCCCAATCGAAGATATATGACCGGATTTACAGGCTCTGCGGGAATTGTGCTTGTTACGCAAGAAGAGGCTTTTTTAGTGACGGATTTCCGCTATATGATGCAGGCAACAGATCAGGCAGTGGAATATTCAGTGATTCGGCATGAGTCGCAAATCTTCCAGACCATCGCTGATCTCACAAGTAAGTTGGGGGTTCGTAGACTGGGTTTGGAGAGCAGGCATGTCTCACTTCAACAGTCGGGACAGCTTCAAGCCGCGCTGGGCTCGTTGGAGTACGTGCAAACGGAGGATGTAATTGAACGGCTGCGCGATGTGAAAGACGAAGAAGAGATTCGGACCATAAGTGAGGCAACGCGTATTACCGATGCTGCCTTTACGGAGGTGCTGAATTATATTCAGCCTGGGGTCACAGAGCGGCGGATTGCGGCGGAACTGGAATATCAGCTTCGGCTCGCAGGCGCGGAATCAGGCGGTTTTGCGTTCATTGTCGCTTCGGGTGAGCGCTCGGCATTGCCGCACGGACTGGCCAGTGACAAGGAAATTGGTCAGAACGAGTTTGTCACAATGGATTTTGGCGCAAATGTGCGTGGCTATCTATCCGATATCACGCGTACCGTATTCGTCGGCAATCCGTCGGAGCGGCACGAGGAACTGTATGCTATTGTGCTGGAAGCGAATATGACGACGATTGCTGGACTTCGCCCTGGCATGAGCGGTCGGGAGGGAGACAGTCTGGGGCGGGATGTGATTGCCTCCTATGGCTATGGGGAGCAGTTTGGTCACGGGCTGGGCCACGGCTTTGGCTTGGAGATTCATGAGCAGGTACGGCTTTCCCGCGAAAGTAAGTCGGTGCTCGTGCCGGGTCATGTCCTTACTGTGGAACCAGGCATTTATATTCCAGGCTTTGGCGGAGTTCGGATTGAGGACGATGTGCTGATCACAGATGTCGGTGTCAAGGTACTGACCTCTTCCCCTAAGGAGCTGCTTTTATTATAAAACGCAGTGGCGCTATAGGTAACTATCATCGTTTGCAAGTCATTCAAAAATGAGATGGAGGGGATCAAATGAACACGCATAAAAGACACACCAAAATATGGCTGACTGCGCTGACGGCTTCTCTCATTGTAGCTTTGACACCAGCTATTCCGGGTCAACAGGCTTATGCCGAGGCAAAATCGGGTGTAAAAGTCGTCGACATTTTTAGCCGGACGGTGAACGATTATGGTATAGATCTGGTTGATTGGCAAGGATATCTGGCGAACCCGTATGTAAAGCTAAAAGTGAAGCCGCCAGTGGATGCTGCTTTTCCGGTGACGGTTACGCTGAATGCGCGGGGCACGTCCCGGCTGATGATGGATCTGCCAAGTACGTTGTCGGCACAAGGAGCAAGCAAAACGTTGACTTTTGCCAATGCACAGGAGGAAAAAGATTTTCGGCTAGCCATCCATCCTGACCGGATTGGAGGAAACGGTGAAATAGAGAATTACACGCTGTCTATGTCTGTTGCTGGAAATGATGGTCACACGACCGCTCAGTCCATTCCGATTCGCGTGTTGGATCAGGACGATAATAAAGAGCCCACAGTTCCTCTCCATTTTGACTACAGATTCGATACGATCAAGCCTTATTTCAATGATGCAGCTACCAAAAAAGCCGCAGAGCTGGCGGTAAAGGACTGGTTCTATTTCTTTGATCTGGCTCCTTTCGATGAGGTTCCTGCCAAAGCGGAGGTAAACCATCTGCCAGGAGACGACTGGCAAAATGAAATACAGGTGACAAATGATAAGCCCTACAAAGGCATGTGGGTGTTTATGAGAGGGCTGAACGGGCCGTATTCTACGGGCTTTCCAGCCACGAACGGCAATTATCATACACGTAACGGTGTGACCGTCCCGGGGAACCTGAACCGTTCCTATAGTTTGATTTTGGATTTCTATGATGATGCGATTCCATTCACATCCGTAGACGATGAAGAATGGTATCAATCCGATCTGTCCAAGGTGACGGATGTGCATGGGCTGATCATGCATGAATTCGGTCATGCGATTGTGTTCAGCGACACATTCCCGGGTGTCAAAGCGCTGAAGGAAGCGGCGGGCAATGACCCTGATATTATGGCTTATCAGCACAGACCGGCTGCATTGGATGACAGCTATCATCTATCTGGAGAGCTCGCAGAAGTCGACAGATTGAGTGGACAAAATGGAGGCTGGCGCCATCTGTTCCCGACCCGGCGCTGGATGAACACGAAGCTTTCGCTACTGGTAGCAGAAAAAGCGGGCTGGCCGCTGCGTAAGGACCTGACTCCTTTCCTCGCGCCAGAAATCATGACGAAGGTATTGCCAGCACCCGTCAAAGGCAAAGCGTACATGGCTAAGCTGGAGGCCAAGGGAGGGGTTCCGTTTTACGATTGGATGGTGACAGGCGGTCAACTGCCCGCAGGGTTCACACTGGACCGTTTTACAGGAACGATTAGCGGAACAGCAGACAGCGGAGCAGGGAACAAGACGTATAACTTCACCGTACAGCTGCGGGATTATGATGAGCTGAGCAAGCCTGTGACACAAAGCTTTACGCTCAAGCTGTAAAGCATACCTCACAAGCAGATTAAAACGGTCGAAGGGAGGGAAGCGAATGAAACATGATGCCGCGGATCTGGTCATTGTAGGCGGCGGAATCATCGGTACAGCCATCGCTTATTATGCAGCTAAGTCCGGTATGAAGGTCTTGCTGGCTGAGCGAGGGGAGATTGCTGGAGGCACTTCGTCCCGTTGTGATGGCAATATATTGGCAATCGATAAAGAGCCCGGATTTGACAGTCGAATGTCGTTGGTATCGCAGGAGCTGGTGGCAGAGCTGGCTAGGGAACTGGAGGATGAGTTTGAGTATCGTGCGCCTGGCAGTATTCTGGTCTGTGAAAACGATCAGGAGATGCAAGCGGCTGAGCAGTGGGTAACCCGTCAGCAGCAGGAAGGACTTCCGTTTCGCATGCTGGATCAGCAGGATTTGCGACAGGAATGGCCGCATTTAGCGAAAGATTTGCCGGGCGGACTGGAGTGCGCGACAGATTCCACTGTGAATCCGGTGTTGATGACGTATGCACTGGCCGAGGCCGCGCGTCGAATGGGAGCCAAGTTATTACCGCGCATGCCGATACAGTCCATCCTTCAGGACGAAAGGGGGAACGTCCGCGGGGTGGAGACGCCTAATGGCGTTATCCATGCAGGTGCAGTGGTATTGGCGGCAGGTGTGTGGACACGCAGCATCGGTCATTCACTCGGTTTGGACCTTCCGATCATGCCGCGCAAAGGACATATACTGGTGTCTGCCCGAATGCCTTCCATTGGGAACCGCAAGGTAATGGAGTTCGGCTATCTGATGAGCAAGTTTGGCGGTCAGCGGTGTGTGGATGAGCTTTATGAAAAATACGGTGTCGCGTTGGTATTCGAGCCAACCGCATCTCAAAACATTCTGATCGGCAGCAGCCGTCAGTTTGTCGGTATGGACACACGTGTCGATCAGCAGGTGATTCGCTTAATCGCCCGCAGAGCCATTCGTTTTTTTCCTGCTTTAGCCAATGTACCGCTGATGCGGGCGTATACTGGCTTACGTCCATGGACACCTGATCATTTGCCAATTGTATCAGCGGTGGACGAAGTACCGGGGCTGTTTATCGCTTCTGGCCATGAGGGGGATGGCATTAGTCTTGCGGCGGTTACGGGTAAGCTGGTGACCGAAATGGTACGCGGCGAACCCACTTGCATTCCGGTGGAGCCGCTGCGATATGACCGATTTGGAGAGGTTTTTACCAACCACGAGGTTCACGGGGAGGTAACCGGATGAGCGTAGCGGGCAGAATTACTACGATTGATACCCATACGGGAGGCAATCCGACGCGGACAGTCATCCACGGCGCGCCTAAACTGGTAGGTCGTACGATGCTGGAAAAAATGACTTATATGGCAGCACATCATGATGATTTTCGCCGTTTGCTGATGTTCGAGCCGCGTGGTCATGAGGTGATGTCAGGCTGCATTTTAACAGAACCTTGTCATCCTGATGCAGATATTGGTGTGGTCTTTATAGAGACCGGTGGCTATTTACCGATGTGCGGTCACGATACGATTGGAGTATGTACGGCGCTGATGGAGGGCGGACTGATTGCTGCGGATAAAAAAGCAATATTGCTGGACACTCCGGCAGGCCCGGTTCAAGTGCAACTGGAGGTGGATGCGGGCAAGGTGCGACAAGTAACGTTCACAAACATCCCTTCTTTTGTGTACCGCCGTGAAGTGGAGATTCAGGTAGAGGGCATCGGGCAAGTCACGCTGGATATTGCGTATGGAGGCAACTTTTACGGCATTGTAGAGGCGGCTTCCATCGGTCTTGCACTGGAGCAGAGCCATGGGGCAAAAATTGTACGAACAGCGGTGCAGATTCGGGAGGCAGTGAATGCGGTTGTTGAGGTCGTACATCCTGAAAATCCGGTTATTCAAGGATTGACACATATTGAATTTTACGGGGAGCCTGTGGCTCCACAGGCCGATTGCCGCAATGTCGTTGTCATCCCACCGGGAGGTATCGATCGTTCTCCTTGTGGCACAGGAACCTCGGCCAAGGTAGCGGTGTTGCACGCCAAGGGAAAACTGGGCTTAAATGAGCCGTTTGTACATGAAAGCATCACAGGTTCCATGTTTCGGGCTGAAATTGTGGGCGAGACGCAGATAGGTCCTTATCCAGCAGTCATTCCACAAATTACAGGTTCGGCTTGGGTGACGGGACATCATCAATTTGTGTTGGACCCCGAGGACCCGCTTAGAGAAGGATTTTTGCTGATGTGAGCATTTTGCATCATTCCCGAATGCTGAATATGAAAATAAAGATGGGAAAGGGTTGGTAAGCATATGGCACGTTTTGAAGGTGTGTATGTGGCCTTGGTTACACCGTTCACGGCAGAGCTGGAGGTAGACCATAAGCGTCTGACCGAGCTGTGCGAGCATCTGATTGCAAGTGGCATTAGCGGACTGGTTCCTACAGGATCGCTGGGAGAATATGCGGCTTTGTCCCCGGAGGAACGGTCGCAGGTTGTGCATACCGTAATTGACGCTGCGGCAGGGCGTGTCCCGGTTGTTGTCGGCTCGGCGGCTCCGTCCACCAAACAGGCGGTGCATTGGATTCAGCATGCGAAGGATGCTGGGGCTGCGGGTGTCATGGCACTGCCACCCATTAATTACAATCCACTGCCTCATGAGGTAACGGCCCATTATGAAGCATTGTCAAAGGTGGGCTTGCCGATCATTGCGTATAACAACCCCCATGATTACAAGGTTGACTTGACTCCAGATATTCTTGCGGACTTGTCGCGAATTGAAAATATCGTAGCAGTCAAGGAATTTTCCGGTGATGTACGGCGTATTCACGCTATTTTGGATCAGACAGAGCTGGAGGTCATGGTTGGAGTAGATAATCTAGCGATGGAGGGGGCATTGTTCGGCGCGACAGGCTGGATTTCGGGGGTGCCTAATGCGTTGCCCAAGGAAGGGGTAGAGCTGTTCCGACTTGCACAGGCGGGAAATATGGCATTAGCGTCCGCGTTGTATCGCAAGCTGCTGCCGCTGTTCCACTATGATGCCAGCCCGCAATTGGTACAGTCCATCAAATATATGATGGAGCTGGCTGGATTTCCGGTCGGTCCGACACGTCCGCCCAGACTTGCGCTGCCGCAGGCGGATTATGACCGCATTCGCGAAGCATTTGAGGTGGCGGTTCGTCCAAGCGAAGTATCATCCTGAATGGAGGTGAAGACGATGGAGAGCCGAAATTGGATCGGTGGTGAGTGGCTGAGCCCTTCCGGCGAGGAAATGGTGGTTCACAATCCTTCGGACTTGAAGGAGGAGGTGGGAGTCGTCCATTTTTCAGAAACGAGCGATATTACACAGGCCGGGGATGCGGCACGGCTGGCTCAGGCGGGCTGGGCCGCTTTAAGTCCCGCAGCGCGGGGAGTTTATCTGTTCAAAGCAGCCGGTTTACTAGAGGCAGCATTACCTGAATTGGCTGAGCTGGCCAGTCGTGAGATGGGCAAGCCGATTACCGAGATGCGCGGAGAGGTCATGCGAGGTGTCCATCTGCTTCGGTACTATGCAGCAGAGGGCGTACGTTCCATCGGTACAGTCATTCCTTCGAATGAGCCGGGAGTGCTCCAATACACGAAGCGCATTCCGCTAGGTGTAACGGCTGTCATTACGCCGTGGAATTTTCCGGTAGCTATTCCGCTATGGAAAATCGCCCCTGCACTTTTGTGCGGAAACACGGTCATCTGGAAGCCTGCCGAACATGCTTCATTAACTGCAGTACGGGTCGCCGAGCTATTCGAGGCGGTGCAGTTTCCGCCCGGCGTACTGAACTTAGTCATTGGGCAAGGTAACCGTATTGGCGATGCCTTACTGGAGCATCCGGTACTGGATGCAGTCAGTTTCACGGGTTCTACCGCTACAGGTTTGGGCATTGCCGAGCGATGCGCGCGCCGTAACATGAAGTACCAGACCGAGATGGGCGGTAAAAATGCCGCCATTGTGCTGAAAGACGCGGATGTAGCACAGGCGGTGGCGATGATTGTCAGCGGGGCTTTCCGTTCAGCCGGGCAAAAATGCACGGCCACTAGTCGGGTGATTGTGGAACAGTCTGTCTATGAGACGTTCACGGAAGCCTTACGCCAAGCGGTGGAAAAAATACAGATCGCTCCGGCGCTTGACGCCGGTGCGTATCTTGGACCTGTGGCATCCGCAGGTCAATACGAGAAGGTCATGTCCTATATATCGCTGGCCCGCCGGGAAGCCGAGATTTTGGCCGAAGGTGGAGCCGCTGCCGGGACAGAGAACGGGTATTATGTGCGTCCACTGGTGGCGACTGGACTCAATTCGTCCCACCCGTTGATTCAGGAGGAGATTTTTGGACCTGTGATGGGGGTCGTGCAGGCGGACGACTTCGAGGATGCAATTCGACTGTGCAATGATTCTATTTATGGATTAAGCGCCTCTCTATTCACCCGCGATTTGCGGTTGGCTCATCGGTTTCTGGATGAGGCGAACGCCGGTATGGTTCGGGTTAATCAGGAGACGGCTGGTGTTGAATACCAGGCTCCGTTCGGCGGTCTGAAGCAATCCAGTTCACATACCCGGGAACAGGGCCAGGCGGCGCTGGATTTTTATTCAGCGATTAAAACCTGTGCGATCAGTTATGAGTAAGCGGATGACGGGACGAAGTGAGACGATCGGGTGCGCATCAGGTCATTTGCTCATATGTCGCTGTGAAGAAGTGAGTATCGCACAGATGGAGCAGGCTTGCCGCATGGGTATGGACACCGTGCGCCAGCTTAAAATGGCTACGCGGGTGACGATGGGGGCATGTCAGGGTAGGGTATGCCGACAATTGGTGGAGTCATGGTTTTACAATCAGGTTCCTGCTGCCCGCCGGGAGGCGGAGCTGTTATCGCAAAGGCCTCCCGTGCGTCCCGTAACGTTCGGGCAGCTGGCAGAAGGAGGTTCTTTATGAGCCGCACGCGTATTGTAAATCATCCTATTTTGGGACCAAAGCCGGAGCGGCGGCAGGTATCTTTCTTTTTTGACGGTCGTCCCATGCAGGGATTGGCTGGAGAACCATTGGCAGCAGCGCTGCTGGCCAGCGGTGTCCGTTTGCTGAGAAGGCATGAGGAATCCGGTACGGCCAGAGGCGTATACTGCGCCATTGGGCATTGTAACGAATGCCGCCTGACGGTTCATCCGTTCGGTACCGTCCGTTCCTGCCTGACCAAGCTGGAAGAAGGTATGGTGGTGGAAACCGGGCGGCAGCTTTCGAATGAAATCACAGGGAGAATTGTGACATGAATGAAATGGCGCATCTTATCGTCATTGGGGCGGGTCCCGCCGGATTGTCCGCAGCGGTATCGGCTGCTGAGCAAGGATTGCCAGTCACAGTACTGGATGAGTTTACAGAGCCGGGTGGACGTATGCCCGGGCAATATCATGAGGAAGGCAGTCAAGGCTGGTGGGTTGGAAAACACGTTTCGGATGAGCTGATTACCCGTTGCGGGGAGCTTGGGGTGGACATTCGCTGCGGCGTTTCCGTGCATGGTATGGAATATACAACAACGTGGGAAATTTCCACTTCCTGTGGATTGTTCACTGCGGATTACGTATTGCTAGCGACTGGAGCTGCCGAAATTCCCGTTCCGCTGGATGGCTGGACGTTACCGGGCGTCATGTCTATCGGGGCCGCACAAGTAATGACTAATGTTCATTACGTTAAGCCGGGGGAACGCGGCATCATCGTAGGCATGAACGTATTGTCGATGGCGATTGCCCGCGAGCTGTCTGTCGCCGGGGTGAAGGTGGCGGCAATTACACTGCCGTGCGCTAATCCGCTGGCTGGTGCGGCGGCAGATCCGACAGCCTCCGCGAAGCTGCTGCTTCAGCTGTCGGGGCTAGCTCCTGCCGCCTGGATGCGTGCAGGCGGCAGGCTGGCAGCGGCGATGCGGATGGAGAAACTCATCGCGTGCTGCTATCCCCACAGAGGCTTCCGTCTGTGGGATATCCCGATCCGTTTGCGGACAGCGGTGCTGTCCGTCAACGGCCAGGACCGGGTCGAATCCGTGACCCTGGTCCACGTTAAACCGGACGGCTCGCCTATTCCCGGCAGCGAGCGCGTCGAACCCGCCGACTTCGTGGCGCTGAGCGGCGGCTTGTATCCGCTCGCCGAGCTGGCGGCGGTAGCCGGGTGCAAATTCGTGTACAGCCCTGAGCTAGGCGGGCATGTCCCACTGCATGGTGAGCGAATGGAAACCTCGCTCAAAGGGCTGTACGTTGCCGGCAATATTACTGGCATCGAAAGCGGGCTGGTCGCGATGGCCCAAGGCCGATTAGCCGCCGCTTCTATGCTCGATGCCGCTGGATTCGGCGGAGCAGGCGGGGAACAGCGGGTGCAGGAGGCGATCCGTGAGGTCCATTTTGCACGTAAGCATGCGCTGATTCAGTTTCATCCCGGCATTACAGAGGCGAGAACGCAGCTGTACCAGCAGTGGGGGCAAACCTTTGGCAGCGGCGCGTAACGGCTCGTTGTGTTTGATATGCGTTTTTTTGTCCCAAATTCGTCTTAAAGGAGGAACGGAAAGTGACTCTTAAAGCAAAAGCCCATATGAAAGCAAGACCGTTCGCACTGAACGAGGTGGTATTGGCTGAAGGTCCCTTCAAACAGGCGATGGAGCTGAACCGATCTTATCTGTTGGAGCTTCAACCAGACCGTCTGCTGGCGCGTTTTCGAGAATATGCCGGACTTACGCCCAAAGCGCCTCAATATGAGGGCTGGGAAGCGATGACTATTTCCGGTCATACACTGGGACATTATTTGTCCGCTTGCTCCATGATGTATGCTTCAACGGGCGATGAGCGTTTCAAAGAAATTGCACATTACATTACGGATGAACTGGATGTTTGCCAGGCGGCGCATGGTGACGGATATGTATCCGGTATTCCAAGGGGAAAGGAACTTTTTGAAGAGGTGTCTGCTGGAAATATTCGTTCGAAGGGCTTTGACCTGAACGGTGCCTGGGCTCCTTTGTATACACTACACAAGTTGTTCGCTGGTCTGCGTGATGCGTATCATTTGACAGGCTGTGACAAGGCATTAGGTGTAGAGCGCAAACTGGCGGACTGGCTCGAAGGAATTTTGCAGCCGATGAGCGATGAGCAGATGCAGCAGATGATGTTTTGCGAATATGGAGGCATGAATGAGGTATTGGCGGATTTGTATGCGGATACCGGGGAAGAGCGCTACTTGCGGCTGGCTGAATGCTTCTGGCACAAGCTAGTGCTGGACCCGCTTAGCTCACAGGAGGATTGCTTACAGGGTATTCATGCCAATACACAGATTCCGAAGCTGATCGGGCTTGCCAAGGAATATGAGCTCACGAATGATACGAAGCGCCGGGAGACGGTGGAGTTTTTTTGGGAGCGGGTGGTGGATCATCATTCATATGTCATTGGCGGGAATAGCTTTGGAGAATATTTTGGAGCGCCGGATGGCTTGAATGATCGCATCGGGCCTCATACGACGGAGACGTGCAACACCTATAACATGCTCAAGCTGACAAATCATCTGTTTCAATGGAATGTTTCCGCCAAGGAAGCCGACTTTTATGAGCGAGGTCTATTCAATCATATTTTGGCCTCGCAGGACCCGGTTCACGGGGGCGTAACGTATTTTCTGTCGCTGGCCATGGGCGGGCACAAGCATTTTGAAAGCAAATTTGACGATTTCACATGCTGTGTTGGTACAGGGATGGAAAACCATGCGAGCTACGGCAGCGGTATTTATTTTCACGATCACGATAAGCTGTATGTCAATCAGTTCATTGCTTCCACGCTGGAATGGAAGGACAGAGGCGTTACGCTAAAACAAAACACTTCCTATCCAGATACAGATCATACGACGCTGGAGATTCAATGCGATCAACCTGCCTCATTTACGCTACTCATCCGCTATCCATATTGGGCTGAAAAAGGAATTACCATTCGTGTAAATGGCAAAGAACAGTCGGTTGTATCGGAACCGGGCAGCTTCATCTCTATCGCCAGAACGTGGATTGACGGGGATGTTGTAGAGGTGACGATTCCGATGTCGCTGAGGCTGGAGCAGATGCCGGATAATCCGGATCGGGCGGCTGTTATGTATGGACCGTTGGTGCTGGCAGGCGACCTTGGACCCTTAGAAGATCCTAAAGCCAAGGATTTCCTCTATACACCGGTATTTATCCCTCAAACGGAAAAGCTGGATGCCTGGATACAGTCTGTAGAGGATAAGACGAATACGTTCCGTACCTTGAATGCAGGGCATCCTCGGGATGTGGAATTGTCTCCTCTGTATAAAATGCATGATCGTACGTATTCCGTATATTGGGATATTTTTACGAAGGAAGCGTGGCAGGAGGCGGAACAGGAATACACAGCGGCACGCGAAAAACTGGCGATTCTGGAGCAGTGTACGATTGATTTTGCCCAACCTGGTGAAATGCAGCCGGAGCGGGATCATAACTTCCAGGGAGATGCCTCGACTCGCACCGGATATGTGAATAACCGACCTTATCGGAATGCGGGAATTGACGGTTGGTTTTCTTTCGATTTAAATACAGATCCATCTGCTCCGATGCTGTTGGTCATTACCTACACAGCTACGCTGGAAATGCCAAACTGTGGTTTTGATATTTTGATTAACGGTCATCCGCTTGAGCATTTTAGTGAAGGTTTTGATGAAGCCGATAAATTTTACAACGTGAATGCCGCTATTCCGGCTGCATATCTGGAGGGTAAGGATCAGGCGACAGTGACCTTCAAGGCCAAGCCGGGACAGCGTATCCGCAGATGTTTTGGGCTGAGGATGGTCAACAAGAACGTGTATGAGCAACTCTATCAAGCTGGAAATTCAGGTATACATGAATGATCTTTGAAATGTTTCGTGAGAAAAAGTAACGTTTGATTTTTCGTCCGGTATGATTTATGATGTAAGAAATATTGGATGATGCTGGAATAATCCATATGATGGTATAAGCTGATATATTCATAGTTTTGTTGCGCGTGAAGCACACGGGCTGTTTCTTCCTTCATAGGGGAGAGGCAGCCCTTTTTTGTTGGGATTTTCAGAAATATAACTTTTTTAAGAGTCAGTTCTATGATTTAAGGGGGAGGATTGCTCAATAGAGTCTATTTGTTTGGAATGCTTTGTATTAGAAGTTTTTCTTATAGATTTTGTAAGAGGGAAACCCTATAATATATAAGTTGTATCCAGTATTTTCCGAAAGTGGGGATGCGATAAGTTTATGAAATTAGAGATGATATACATAGTTTAAAGTTTAAGCCGACAAAGGGGATAGAGAGATGAGTATGAAAAAATGGATGTTGAGTTTGACCGCAGTCACGTTACTATGGGGCGCGACAAGTACGATTCCAACGACGGAGGCGGCAAGCAGCACCAAACCCATTGAAGTCTTGTTAAACGCCAAAAAAATACAGTTTCCAGATGCTAAACCTTTTCAGGATAGTAACGATTATGTGATGGTTCCGATTCGTTTTGTATCCGAAGCGCTAGGGGCTAAGGTAGGCTGGGAGAAAACAGGCGGCCAATTGGCAGTGTCGATTAAAAATGATGCCCATGCTGTTAACATGACAGTGGGTCAAAACACAGCTACCGTGGATGGGCAGACCAAAACGTATGAAACGAAGATTATTTTAAAGCAAAACCGTACTTTTGTGCCGCTGCGGTTGGTAAGTGAGGGTCTGGGACAAACGGTGGAGTGGGATAAAGTTAGTCGCTGGGTCTGGATTGGAAAGAAGGAAATTGCTGCTCTGGAGGATACGGGGCATAAGACGGTAAGTATCGAGCCGTATAAGAAGGCGATTAGTACAATTCCCAACCTCATGAAGAACGTTGTTGATGGTACGACATACGAGAAAGTGGTTATTTTCAAACAATCTGATCTGCCTACTAAGCTACTACGAGAAATTTATTCTGTTGAACCTTACACGACACCTAAAGGCGTTCCTTACCTACGGATGAGAGTAAAAACAAGTTCGAGTACAGCGGCCAGTATTTTCTACCTGACCAAGAACAAGGATGCACGCCTCCGTCCTCCATTGGATGAGCTGACACAGGATAATGGTGATGGTACAAAAATGATTTATTATCCGATCTATTCGTCTGCTGATGAGCTTTTTCAGGGAATTAAAAATTATAAGTCTTTCAAGCTAACAGACATTCAGTACATTGGATTTCGCTTGCAAGGCGATGGTTATATTCCAATGATGGTCAACCCGTGGAAGAATAATTAAGCACATGAAGAACACGAAACGAATTCTGGCCGTATTGCTGGTGGGGGTACTGCTTTTGTTGCAACTCTCACCTTTTTCTTTTCCCACCGATAAGGTGGCTGCCGATTCAGAAGAAATCACACCGCTATCCTACTATCCAGACAAAAATACTCGCTACTTTGTTGGCATGATGTACTTCGACATGTGGATGAACACCGCTGGTAAATGGGTAACCAACGGTGGCAAAGAGCCAGGAAAAGGTATGCACGGTGAGGCGAAGTTCACGTACAAATTTAATTTCCCCGGTCGTAAGATTAAGGGCGTTGAAGCAAAGCTGTATAATCCAGCAGCGGAAGTCAACAAAAGTAATCCTGATTATAAAAAGTATTTTTCAAAATCTCGGTTTGATGATTACATTGAGTATGTAGATTATGTAAGTGATGGCACGAAGGAAGATGACATTCTCCCCTACCAAATAAAGGGGGTTGGAACGGATACAACCACTATTCCAATCACAGTTAATATAAAACTGGATGCGATAACTCGACCTAAAAACATTAAGGAAGAGAGTTGTCCGAACTGTGCCAAAGAGGTCAAAGCGTACCGCATTTACCAGCCCATCCTATTCAAGATCGAATTGGAGAGCAACCTAATCGTCAAGCATTTTACCACTGACGGGAAATCACTTAACAACGTATTTACACCAATAGAGGATGAGCTAAAAGCTGATCAACCGTATGATTTTACCCCGCCAACCAACCCGAAATATGAGTATGTGGGTTATAAGAAAAGCACGACAGGTAAACCGCCAAGTGGAGATATTTTGCCGGGAATTGTACCCGGATTTACCTATGACGGTTCTTTTGAGCAGTTTACCGCTTATTTGTATTACAAAGAAGCTCAGGGCTGTCCTAAGCCTGGAGAAAGCCAAGAGGGAGCTCCCTCAGATTGCCAAGATCATGAACAGCCAACGAAAGGTGTTGTCTGCTCCCGCCCCGTTCCAAGTCTGCGCTTGGAAGCTGCCGAATTGGACCCGACAGTATCTGCCGTTATTAAAGCCGATCAGCGAGGCGCGTCACGTTTTGATGTAGCCAAGGGTATTCCAACTTCTGAAAGCCTGTACGGAAACGTGCTGGCCCGGAATTACCTTTTTCAAAACACCTACCAACAGCTCAAAGGCGAGTGCACCTACAACGTCAAGCTGAAGCGCACGTATGATCTGGAATGGGAAGATATCAACGATACCCGGCACATGAAGGTCGTGGAGTATTACAAATACGAAATTGTGAAACCGTACTCCTACTGGGTGATCGACAACCTTGAGGTGTACGGTATCAAGAACGCGCAGCTACGCAACTATGCACTGCCGGGAGGTAGTATTACGATTCCACCAAGGAATTACACGCCGCCGTCTGTAGAATCAGCGACCAACGGAAAATACTATCCGGCTCCTTCTCCGGGCATCGTCGATGGGGGTTCACTTTATATTTATGGCGGCAAGAGTATGCCGAAGGTGCCCAATGAACAAAGATCACTGGAGCCTGTGGCCCAGAAGGCTACACCAGACGTGGAAGTGGAAAACGATACTGTGAAATTCAACGGTCAAACGATCATGGACCACCAGCGTGTCAAGGAAAAGGGGCCGACTCCTGGCAAAATCCCTGAACCCGTAAAAAGCGGGTCGGATATCCTGTACAGCCCGGGCCATATGATTGAAAAGCACAAGATCAATAAACCCAATACGTCAAGTAGCGGTGACATTACCTATGCGATTTTAAAAGGAAATATCAATGGCGGTGCAGATAAGACTTTGCCGATCCAAGGGATCAACACTGTGACTGTCCACACTCCCGTAGTGAATCTGTCTAAAGTGTCGGACGATGCTGCTCATAATCAGAAAACCCAACCTACGAAGGGACGATCCGCACTTATTTTGGAGCGCCCTTTCCGGGTGACGATCTCGACAGCAGGCCCACATTTAAATATTCCTGGCTATGGTGATCGAGAATATGCCAAATATGTACGAACCAAGCAGGTTCGCTTTCCGTTCGATGTGTACGACAAAGGAAAGACGCATTTTTATCCGCGGGGTACCTGGATCGACATTCCAGTGCTGCAGCTTAACACAGACTTTTATCTTCCCGTATGGGTGGATGAAGGCAACTATACAGTTGAGTTCCGTACCATTGCCGAAAATGCACCGGACGGGTTCACCGAACAGCGCCATGCCAACACGGATATCGCCCACCATGTTGCCAATGATGTGGTAAATACAGAGGTCATCGGACGGATGTACGGTTTTCATATCACGGATATTGCCGATTACCATTGGGAGCGGGTGTTTCGGCAACGAAAAGGGAGCCCGACGCATAGCGGCCTGTCCTATTGGACGGGGCTTGGCAATATTGACGGGTTACCGAGAGGGAACCAGGAGCCATTCACCTTGCCCATTCGTCCCGGCAGTCACCCACATGAAGGTTATGCAAATGTGGCAGTCAAGACAGGCTACCATTTCAAGTTTGACCTCAAAACCAAAGGCAATATGTTTAGCGCCAAGGACGGTATTCGCATCACGCCATCGTTCTATTGGGTGAGCAAAGATGGGCGACAGCGGGAAGAGGTGGATCTGTATACACATTCCGGCAACCGGAAATTTATCCGTTTGGGATCGGCGGAGGACCGGGAAAAGCGATATGTTATTTTGAATGAACGGCTACGCAATGTGCCGATGGAGGAAATGCAGGACACGGCAGCCTACCAATACAAGCATGAGCTGAGTGAAGCACAGCAAAGCCAGTCAACGCTGGAACGCTATGTTTCTCTGTATGCCCACCGTATTGCACGCAGCAAGACCTGGATTGGACGTTACGACTGGCTGGTGCTGCCTGCGGCTGTGCGTACCTTGATGGGTCCGAAGACAGACCTGCCGGATGGGGTCAATGTGGATCGTGCTAATGCGTCGATTCAGCGCTGGTATGGTGAATATAGCCTGCCTGCTAATGTGTACGCAGTCACCAAAGGCACAGATTTGCGCGAGGTCAGTCGCCGTCAGGAGCTTAACGAGCATACGGATATATTCAAGAAAACAGGCTTTATCGTCGTTCGCTTTAATTTGGAGTCACTGCGTCAGGGTGACGCCGAGCATCCGCATTTACAGTATATAAATGGCCCGCTATTGAACCAGTGGCAACTGGAGGGTTACCGCAGAGAGATAAAGGACCCGTACGGGCATACCTTTCATTTACAGGACGGGGATGTAGTATTTTATCATGCGGATCAGTCCAGCCGGGACGATTTTAGTTCATTTGTTCCTCACTAACTTGCAGTAATCAAGACGAATCCTAATCCATAACTAGCGCGAAAAATACGAAAACGGACAATGGGAACAATCCACTGTCCGTTTTTTTATATTTCCTTTTGAGTTTATGCGAATATGATTTTGCCTACTTCCTCTGCCTTCATGGGGAGTTTGGCGGTGTTCAGCCCTTAGCATGCCGTTTTCATACAGCCTTGGTGGGGGCTGTTTTATTTGGAATGAGTAAACAACACGGTTTTGTGTAGAGAAATCCTCGGATATTTAAACGCGTTTGAGGGAACGGCAAAACTATAATAATAGGGAATTTAATTTATGTAAGCGCAATCATTTTGGCGTACTTGCTTGTCATCACAATACTATTGAGGAGGACGACCCGAATGGCTCAAAGGAAAGGCGCATGGCGAAAGGGAAGCTTGACCGCTGCGTTGGCAGCGATGCTGGCGATGACGGGCACGACTGGAGGAGTGGCTGCGGAAGATTTGTCCGAACCGACACTACAGGCGGAATCAGCCATTGCAGTTGAACAGAACCGTAGCAGTAGCATTCAGCTGGAAAAGTTGGATCGCGGACTGGTAGCTGCGGTGACGCAGGAAGGGGTATTTTTAAGCTGGCGGTTATTGGCTCAAGAAGTGAACGGTTACGGTTCAACGGGGCTGACAGGAGCGGACTTCAACGTATACCGTGACGGTAAGAAGATTGCGACAGTGACCGACAGTACCAACTATGTGGATAAGGAAGGGAATGGTAAATCAGTATACAGAGTAGCTTCAGTCGTTAATGGGCGGGAAAAGGATCGTAGCGCTAAAGTGAAGCCATGGCAGCAGGGTTACTATGAACTTCCTCTCCAAAAGCCTGCCGATGGCGTAACACCCGCAGGTGAATCCTATACGTATTCGGCCAACGATATGAGTGTGGGGGATGTGGATGGAGACGGACAATATGAATTTTTTGTAAAATGGGACCCGTCGAACTCCAAAGATGTATCTCAGAAGGGGTATACCGGAAATACGTATGTTGATGCGTATACGGCCGAAGGCAAGCTGCTGTATCGGATCGACCTGGGCGTGAATATTCGATCAGGTGCGCATTATACACAGATGATGGTGTACGATTTTGACGGCGATGGTAAAGCCGAGCTGATGTTCAAAACGGCTCCAGGGACCAAAACGATTTCTTTTGATAAGAAGGGCAAGGCGAAAAAAGAAAAGTATATTACTCTGCCACGTGAGGATCGCAAAGCAGGGATTACACATGAGGACGATTACCGTTTGAGTCGTTCGGATTATTATGAGCATGTGGTGAACATGTTCATGAACTGGACGAAGCATGAAGAAGTGGTCAAGGGACAATGGCCTGCTACGCTGGAGGAATGCTTTGGCATCGCTCCGAAGTACAGTTATCCGTTATCCCGAAAGGATGCGGAAAGCCTGACAGACTACTTTATGGATGTATATGCACCATCACGGAGCGACAAAAACAAGCTGAGAGAGTTCGAGGGCTTTATTGTCGATGGACCAGAGTATTTGACAATTTTCAAGGGGAAAACGGGAGCTGAGCTGGATACCGTCCGCTATGAGCCGGAGCGTCATGACGATGGCCTCATGTGGGGCGACTACGCCATGGCCCGAATTGAACCCGCCAACCGTGTAGACCGCTTCCTGGCAGGTGTGGCCTATCTGGACGGCCGCAAGCCGTATGCCGTATTTGCACGCGGCTATTATACGCGTTCCACTTTGGCCACCTACACATGGGATGGTCGCCATCTCCAAAAACATTGGATGGTGGACAGTGGCTGGACACCAATGACCAATCCATTTAACGATGGTCCGCACGGGCGTGATGGAACGGACCCGAAATTTGGCACCTTGACCACACAGGGAGCGCATTCTTTGAGCGTGGTGGATGTGGACGGTGACGGCAAGGACGAAATCGTATACGGTTCCGCCACGATTGACCATGATGGCAGCCTGTTGTACAGCTCATTTGATGTCATGCCTCCTGAAAGTGCAACTCCGGGTCAAACCGCCAGATTGGGGCACGGCGATGCACTGCATGTAACCGATATTGACCCGGATCGCCCCGGCAAAGAAATCTTTATGGTACATGAAGGTGGCACTTACGCTCCATATGGCTATTCTTTGCGGGATGCCAAAACAGGTGAAATCATTTACGGCGCATATTCCGGCAAGGATACAGGTCGGGGAATGGTCGGTGACATAGACCCGGATCAGCGAGGTCTGGAGACCTGGGCCATAGGCCTGTGGACCGCAGCGGGCAAACAACTGGATACGAAGATACCGGGTACCAATATGAGTATCAAATGGGCAGCCGATATGACCACACAAATCGTAAACGGCGCAATTGATGTAACCCCAACCATTGAAGATTGGAAACGAGGTACATTGTTGACCGCCACTGGAACCAAAACGAACAACTATACGAAAGGAACGCCATCGCTGGTAGCCGACATTTTCGGAGATTGGCGGGAGGAAATGCTCGTCCGTACAGCGGATAGCTCAGCCATCCGTATCTATCTGAGCACAGAACCTACGACGCATAAATTGTACACGTTGATGCATGATCCGCAGTATCGCACGGATGTGGCGCGTCAAAATACCGGGTATAACCAGCCGTCCTACACGAGCTTTTATTTTGCATCCGATATGGATTGGGCGAATGTGCCGATTCCCAAGCTCTACACGCCAAAAGCCTTAATAGAGGAAGAGAGCAGTGACGAAGCGGATGAAGTAGAGGCAGCAGAGGTAGATGAAAAAGAAGTCGATGGAACGATAGTCGATGGGACGAAAATAGATGTGAAGGAATGATAAGCGGAGACTATTTCCCAAAATATATAATAAAAAATTAAAGTTTCTTATCTCAAAAGGAGAGCCGTATTTACGGACTCTCTTTTTTTACGTCTTGATGTTATTGAGAATATAAAATGTAACCGCACACATGTAAATGTTGTGATATCTTACCTAACGTGAAATTTGACACATATGTGAAATGAGGATAAATAACAGAGATTTCATGGAGAAGTGAATTGACTGTATTTGTCCCTGTCTCTAAGATGTAATTATATTCCAGACAAAATAGAGAATTATGTAAGGGAATATAACGTAGAGAGGAGGGAATGAATGGACTCTTTAGCTGATCTCTCGGAAACCCCCTTAGCATTAGAAACTCTCAGACGACATCCCTGTTATAACGAAGAGGCACATCGCTATTTTGCGCGCATTCATCTTCCAGTAGCCCCGGCATGCAATATTCAGTGCCATTATTGCAACCGCAAATTCGATTGCGTCAATGAAAGCCGTCCCGGCGTTGTTAGTGAACTGCTTACGCCGGAGCAGGCGGCGATCAAGACCTATGGCGTAGCGGCACAGCTGATGCAGCTGTCCGTTGTCGGCATTGCGGGACCTGGAGATCCGCTGGCCAATGCGGAGGCAACCTTCGATACCTTCCGCCGGGTCCGTGAGACAGTTAAGGACGTCATATTCTGTCTCAGCACGAATGGCCTTACTTTGATCAGGCATGTCGACAGGATTGTAGATCTGGGCATTTCGCATGTCACGATCACGATCAATGCTGTAGATCCAGTGGTGGGGAGCCGTATTTATGGATGGGTCTACGATGAAGGAAAACGCTATGCAGGAGAGGAGGCCGCACGGCTGTTGATTGACCGCCAGCTGGCAGGCTTGAAGATGCTGGCTTCGAGAGGCGTATTGTGCAAGGTGAACTCGGTGCTGATTCCCGAAGTCAATGATGCCCATCTGCCGGAGGTAGCCAGGGTGGTCAAGGAGCACGGCGCAGTGCTGCACAACATTATGCCGCTCATCATCGCACCTGGTAGCCGATATGAGCAGGAAGGGATGCGTGCCCCCCGTCCCCGCCTGGTCCGGCAGCTGCAGGAGAAATGTGCTGAAGCGGGAGCTGTCATTATGCGCCATTGCCGTCAGTGCAGGGCGGATGCGATTGGACTGCTGGGCGAGGATCGCAATCAGGATTTTACATGGGAGAACATTGCGGCTGCTCCTCCCATGGATGAAGAGGCAAGGGCACAATTTCAGAAAGAACTGGATGAGAAGGTGAGAGTGAGAATGGAACGCAAGGAGGGACAATCGCACCCCAAACAACCGTCAACCGGGGCTGGATGTAGCTGCCCGTTATCTGGGGATAAGCCTGAAGTGAGCTTTACCTCAAAGCCAGTCCTAATCGCTGTGGCCAGTCGTGGCGGAGGGAAGGTGAATCAGCATTTCGGCCGTGCCAAGGAATTTATGATCTATGAAAGCGACGGGATTATCGTAAATTTCATAGGCATTCGTAAGGTGCAATCCTACTGCCACGGGAAAGCCGATTGCAATGGAGACAAGGCCGAGACGATGAAGGAGATCCTTTCCATGGTGCATGACTGTGCATTGCTGCTGTCGGCCGGCATAGGCGAGGCCCCCAAAGAGGCATTGCAGGAAGCTGGCGTGCTGCCTATTGTATGCGGCGGGGATATTGAGGAATCCGTTCTGGAATATGTAAAATTTCTACGTTATATGTATCCTGTGCAGAGTAATAAGGGAAGTCAGCGTAATAAGGGAGTTAAGGGCAGTCATTCGGATTTACCCATTGAACATTTTGGAGGCTGAGAAAATATGAGACAAATTGCGTTTTACGGTAAAGGCGGTATCGGCAAATCGACAACCTCGCAGAATACACTGGCTCAACTCGCGACCAAATTCAAACAAAAAATTATGATCGTAGGCTGTGATCCCAAGGCAGACTCCACCCGTCTTATTTTGAATACGAAGGCCCAACAGACTGTGCTGCATCTGGCGGCTGAAAGGGGTACGGTGGAGGACCTGGAATTGGAGGACGTTGTCCAGAAGGGCTTCGGTGACATTCTGAACGTGGAATGCGGTGGGCCGGAGCCTGGTGTCGGCTGTGCAGGGCGCGGCATTATCACGGCCATTAATTTTCTGGAGGAAGAGGGGGCCTACGAAGGGCTGGATTTCGTATCCTACGATGTACTGGGGGACGTCGTGTGCGGGGGCTTCGCCATGCCGATCCGGGAGAAGAAGGCGCAGGAAATCTACATCGTATGCTCAGGCGAGATGATGGCTATGTACGCTGCCAACAATATTGCACGCGGGATCTTGAAGTATGCCAACAGCGGTGGGGTGCGTTTGGGCGGCTTAATCTGCAACAGCCGGAATACGGACCTGGAAGCGGAATTGATTACAGAGCTTGCAAGAAGACTGAACACGCAGATGATCCACTTTTTGCCGCGTGATAATGTTGTCCAGCACGCTGAGCTGCGCCGTATGACTGTAACTCAATACAACCCGGACCATAAGCAGGCTGCGGAGTATGAAGAGCTGGCAGGTAAAATTTTGAATAATGACATGCTAACGGTTCCCACCCCTATTTCCATGGAAGAGCTGGAGGATCTATTGATGGAATTCGGCATTATTGAGGATGAAGAAACCGCAATTAACAAAGCTGAGGCGTCCGGGCAGTAGGCTGTAGCCAGAAGGCTTAATGACGGAATCATCGTGTGATGATGGGAGGAGCTGAACGCGCAGCTCGCAGGAGGGAGGAATAGGTCAAATGAGCAGTATTGTGGATAAGGGTAAGCAGATCGTAGAGGAGATACTGGAGGTATATCCCAAGAAGGCCAAGAAGGACCGGACCAAGCATTTTGAGATCGCGGATGAGGAGCTTGTGAACTGCGGGACCTGTTCCATCAAGTCCAACATGAAATCACGACCCGGCGTCATGACAGCAAGGGGCTGTGCTTATGCAGGGTCCAAGGGTGTGGTATGGGGCCCGATTAAAGACATGGTGCACATTAGCCATGGTCCCATCGGCTGCGGGCAATACAGTTGGGGTACTCGACGTAATTATGCGAATGGGATATTGGGAATCGATAATTTTACCGCCATGCAGATTACAAGCAATTTTCAGGAAAAGGATATCGTGTTCGGCGGAGATAAGAAGCTAGAGGTGATCTGTAGGGAAATTAAGGAGATGTTCCCGCTGGCTAAGGGCATCTCCGTGCAATCTGAATGTCCGGTCGGACTGATTGGTGATGATATCGGGGCTGTGGCCAAGAAGATGACAGAGGAGCTGGGCATTCCGGTCATTCCCGTACGCTGTGAGGGCTTTCGCGGGGTGAGTCAGTCTCTGGGCCATCACATTGCCAATGATGCTATCCGCGATTTTCTGATGGGGCGCCGGGAGCTAAAGGAGTGCGGGCCTTATGATGTCTCCATTATCGGAGACTACAATATCGGCGGTGATGCCTGGGCGTCGCGCATTTTGCTGGAGGAAATGGGACTGCGGGTCATAGCGCAGTGGTCGGGGGACGGTACGGTCAATGAGCTGGGGATTGCGCACAAATCCAAGCTCAACCTGATCCATTGTCATCGTTCCATGAATTATATGTGCACAACGATGGAGCAGGAATACGGAATTCCTTGGATGGAATATAACTTCTTTGGCCCGACCAAGACAGTGGAGAGCTTAAGGGCGATTGCAGCTCGTTTTGACGAAACGATTCAGGAAAAATGTGAGCAGGTCATCGCCCAATATATGCCGCAGATGGAGGCAGTCATCCGTAAATACCGCCCACGTCTGGAAGGTAAAAAGGTGATGCTTCTGATTGGCGGGTTGCGGGCAAGGCATACCATCGGTGCCTATGAGGATCTGGGGATGGAAATTGTGGCTACAGGCTACGAATTTGCCCATAAGGATGATTACGAGAAGACATTTCCCGATGTAAAGGAAGGCACTATTCTGTACGATGATCCAACTGCCTATGAGCTGGAGGAACTGGCCCAGCGGCTGAATATTGACTTAATGGGCGCCGGAGTCAAGGAGAAATACGTGTATCACAAAATGGGCATTCCCTTCCGTCAAATGCACTCATGGGATTACAGCGGGCCTTATCATGGTTTTGACGGCTTCCAGATTTTTGCACGTGATATGGATATGACCATAAACAGTCCAGTTTGGAGCCTGCTGCCGTCCCGGCAGACTGCGGAGGTGTCGGTATGAGCGAGCGTCTGAATATTGTCGATCACAATCAGCTGTTTCGGCAGGATAAATATGTGCGCCAGCGTGAGGAGAAACGAGCCTTCGAGGCCCCTTGTTCGCCAGAGGAGGTTACCGACACCCTGGAGTACACCAAGACCAAGGAATACAAGGACAAGAATTTTGCCCGCACAGCCGTAGTCGTGAACCCGGCCAAGGCTTGTCAGCCGCTGGGAGCGGTTATGGCTGCACTGGGCTTTGAAAAAACGCTCCCGTTCATTCATGGCTCACAGGGCTGTACGGCTTATTTCCGCAGCCATCTTGCCCGCCACTTCAAGGAGCCTGTTCCTGCCGTCTCCACCTCGATGACCGAGGATGCCGCCGTATTCGGCGGCATGCGCAACCTCATTGACGGTATAGAGAACTGTATTGCCTTGTATCAGCCGGAGATGATTGCGGTATGCACGACCTGTATGGCAGAGGTGATCGGAGATGACCTGTCTGCCTTCCTGGCTAATGCCCGTCAGGAGGGAGCCCTTCCCGAGGATATGCCAGTTCCTTTTGCCAATACCCCCAGCTTCTCCGGTTCACATATTACAGGCTATGATGCCATGCTGCGCTCTGTGCTGGAGACGCTGTATAACAAGTCAGGCCGGACGCCGCAGCCTGGTCATGAATTGAAGCTGAATGTACTGCTCGGGTTTGACGGGTATACGGGAAATTTTGCGGAAATGCGGCGCATACTGGGGATGTTCGGCGCTACGTATACCATTTTGGGTGACCACAGCAGTAATTTTGATTCAGGAGCTACTGGAGAGTACAGCTACTATTACGGGGGAACGCCGCTTGAGGATGTGCCCAAGGCCGCAGATGCTGCCGGCACGTTGGCGATCCAGCAGTACTCTCTTCGTAAAACATTAGGTTATATGAAGCAAACCTGGGGGCAGCAGATGTTCTCCATCTCCACACCGCTGGGTATCCGGGCTACAGATCGCTTGCTTGAGGAGATTAGCCGCCTGTCCGGAAGAGAAATACCCGAGGCATTGAAGCAGGAGCGTGCTCGAGTTGTGGATGCCATGATGGATTCGCATGCTTATCTGCACGGCAAACGAGTGGCTATGGCAGGAGACCCGGACATGCTCATCGGCTTGATTGGCTTTTGTCTAGAGCTGGGCATGGAGCCGGTGCATATTGTTTGCTCCAATGGAGACCGGAAATTTGAGAAGGAAGCAGAGCTTCTGCTGAAGTCCAGCCCTTACGGTGCAGAAGCCACGGTTCATTCTGGTCAGGATTTGTGGCATATGCGTTCGCTGCTGTTCCAGGACCAGGTGGACCTGGCTATTGGCAGTTCCCATCTGAAGTTTGCGGCGAAAGAGGCGAAAATTCCTTTGCTCCGTGTGGGCTTTCCGATCTTCGACAGGCATCATCTACATCGTTATCCGATTATCGGCTACCAGGGTACGCTGAATCTGCTTACCCAATTCGTGAATACCGTACTGGATGTCATGGAAGAGCAGGCTCCGGATCATAGCTTTGATTTGGTGCGCTAATTGCTGTATCGCGTAGATGGAAGTTGGCAGCTTGGCTTGTGATTTCAATGGATTCTATCTGAAATAAGGGGGTGTGCGGATGGAGCCGGCTGTGTCTAACGGAAGGCTGGAGGTATCCTGCGGCAACAAAATTCCCAAAAGCACGCCCTGTCCCCGGCCTGTGCCGGGGGAGGCTTCGGGTGGCTGCTCCTTTGACGGGGCCCAGATTACACTGATCCCCATTGCAGATGCGGCTCATCTGGTGCACGGGCCGATTGCGTGTCTCGGCAATAGCTGGGAGAGCAGAGGCAGCCTGTCCAGCGGCCCGGGGCTGTCGGCGTATGGCTTCACTACTGATCTTGGAGAACAGGATATCATTTTTGGTAGTGAACAGAAGCTGCATGAATCGATCCGCTACATTGTCAGCCGTTTTGCTCCTCCCGCTGTATTCGTCTATACCACATGCGTCACAGCCCTCACCGGTGAAGATATCGAGGGGGTCTGCAAGGCTGAATCGGAGCGGCTGGGGACGCCGATCATTCCGGTGAACAGTCCGGGATTTGTGGGCAGTAAGAATCTCGGGACTCGGCTGGCCGGAGATGTATTGTTCCAGCATATTATCGGCAGTACCGAGCCGGAACAGACAACCTCCCATGATATCAATCTCATCGGGGAATACAATATTGCGGGCGAGATGTGGCATATCGAGCGGCTGATGCAGCAGACGGGAATGACTATCCTGTCCCGAATTACCGGGGACGGTCGGTTCCGTGAGGTGGGATGGGCGCATCGTGCCAAGGCCAACATGGTCGTATGCAGCCGAGCTTTGCTGGACCTAGCAGTCCAAATGGAGCGTAAATACGGCATTCCTTATTTTGAAGGTTCATTTTATGGAGCAAAGGAGACGAGTTATTCCTTGCGGCAGATGGCTTATCTGACCGGAGATCGTGATGTAGAGCGACGGGTGGATAAGCTGGCCGCACGGGAGGAAATGAGGCTATCGCTGGAGCTGGAGCCCTATCGCAAGCAGTTGAAAGGAAAGCGGGCAGTGCTCTATACCGGGGGTGTAAAGAGCTGGTCTGTCATTACGGCTTTGCAGGAGCTGGGCATAAAGGTGGTAGGTGTAGGCACGAACAAGAGCACTGCCGAGGATGTATCCCGGATTGCTGACCGTATCGGGGATGATGCGGAATACATCCCGGAAGGCGGTGCCCGGCAGATTCTCAAAACCGTACGGAGCCGCAAGGCGGACATGGTCATTGCCGGGGGCCGGAATATGTATATGGCGCTTAAGGAACAGATTCCTTTTGTGGACATCAATCAGGAGCGGCACAAAGCCTATGCGGGCTATGACGGGCTGTTGTCCCTGGCGAAACAGCTTGTGCATACGCTACAGCATCCGGTATGGGAGCTGACCGCCAAATTGGCTCCATGGGAGGAGGAGAAGGAATTTGCTGATTAAATCCGCCACGAAGCCTGTCAGTGTCAACCCGCTCAAGGTAGGACAGCCTTTGGGGGGCGTGCTGGCTCTGCAGGGGATGTATCGCTCAATGCCTCTGCTGCACGGCGCTCAGGGCTGCTCGGCCTTCTCCAAGGCGCTGCTGACTCGCCATTTTCGAGAGCCGATAGCCGTTCAGACCTCTGCGCTGCAAGAGATGGACGTTATATTTGATGCAGACCGGAATCTGGAGGAGGCACTGGATCATATCTGGTCCAAACACCATCCAGATGTCATCGGCGTCATCAGCACAGCCCTCACCGAGGTGGCAGGCGTTGATTTTCAGTCCAGGGTAAAGGCGTTCAAGCGAGAACGGGCCTTGAAAGACAGTCTGCTGTTTTCTGTATCGCTGCCTGATTTTCACGGCTCTCTGGAGACGGGCTACAGTAGTACAGTAGAGTCCCTAATGGATGCTGTACTCGGATTGGCCGGAGGCAAGTCCCCCAGAAAACAGCGCCGGATGCAGGTCAATCTGCTGCCGGCTTCTTATCTGACTGCCGGAGATGTCATGGAAATCAAGGATATTATCGCTTCCTTCGGCCTGGAGGTTATTACGCTCCCCGATATCTCCACTTCCTTGTCCGGTCACCTGCTGACAGGCTTCTCCCCTTTGACAAGAGGGGGGACTCCGCTGGATTCAGCCTGCCAGATGCTGGAGTCTTCCTGTACCATTGCCATTGGCGCGAGCATGGAGCGGCCGGCGCGCAGGCTGACTCATGCCGCAGGCATTCCCTACCACTTGTTCGCTGGTCTGTCTGGCTTGGCCGCGAGCGATGCGTTCATACATTTTCTGCAGAAGATCAGCCGCGAGCCAGCCCCCGTTCGCTTTCGCTGGCAGCGTGAAAATCTGTTGGACAGCATGCTGGATGCCCATTTCTATTATTCCGGCGCTTCGGCTGTAGTGGCGCTAGAACCGGATCATATGCTGTCGACCGCAGCCTGGCTGGAGGAGATGGGAGTGGAACTGAAGCGGCTAATTACACCCTGCAGCACGCCCGAACTGCAAAAGACAGAACGGGAAGTCTGGATCGGTGACCTGGATGATGCAGAGGAGAGCGCGCAGGGTGTTGATTTGTGGATCAGCAATTCACATGGAAGAAAGGGAGCGGCACGGGCTGGGGCCTCATTCGTACCGGCAGGCTTGCCGGTGTATGACGAGCTAGGCGCCCACACATCCGTAAGCGTCGGATACCGTGGAACCATGGAGTGGGTGAATAAGGTGGGCAATGTATTGCTTGCCGAGAGGGGGAGGGGAGGATGAAGGTTGCATTTGCGACGGAAGACGGCGTGCTAGTGAATGCTCATTTTGGGCAGAGTCCTATGTTCACTGTATTTGAAATCCGGCACTCAGGCGTCCAGTTCCTGGAGCATCGGCGGATAGCCCTGGGGAGCGATGAGAACGAGGCGGGCAAGATTGCCAGCCGAATTGGCTTGATCGAGGATTGTACCTTGATCTTCCTGGTACAGATTGGCGCTTCGGCCGCCGCACAGGTTACCAAACGGACCATTATGCCTGTGAAGGTGGCCTTCGGTAGCACCATTGAGGAGCAGGTCCAGCGTCTCCAGAATATGCTGGCTCGCAATCCGCCCATGTGGCTTGCCAAAATCCTGCATGCTGAGGAGGGCAGCGGCAAAGCCGAATCATGAGCTCTCCTGTAAGGAAGAGCAACCCTATAAGTTATCAAGATCCTGCGGACCGAATATCTTAAAGGCGGGAGCCGCACATGGAGGGGGTGGACGAATGGTACAGCTGCTGGAAGACAGTAGATACGGACGCCAGTTGAAGCTGTTGGGAGTAGAAGGTCAGAACAGGCTAAAGCAGGCTACTGTTATGGTTGCAGGCATCGGAGGATTGGGAGGGACAGCGGCCATGTACCTGGCCGCTGCCGGAGTAGGAAAGCTGATATTGGCCCATGAGGGCATAATCCATCTGCCCGATATGAACCGGCAGGTGCTGATGGACAGCGGACGAATCGGGGAGGAACGGATGGAGACGGCATTACAGCATTTGCATCGTATCAATCCGGAGACGGAGCTTGAGGGCCACGCCCACAGAATCACGGAAGAATCCTCTGGATCATGGGTAGAAGCGGCCGATATTGTGATTGATGCACGTTATGACTTTCCGGAAAGATATGCGCTGAACAGACTATGTGTTCGACATGGCAGACCGATGATAGAAGCGGCCATGTACGCCTATGAAGTATCATTGATGACCATTGAGCCCGGTAAGACGGCATGCCTGGAATGTCTTTACCCGGAAGGCGGACAGCCTTGGGAACCTCTGGGATTCCCGGTCCTGGGAGCGACCTCCGGCTTGATTGGCTGCATGGCTGCACTGGAAGCGGTCAAATGGATTACAGATGCGGGTAATCTGTTCACTGACCGCATGTACCGTATGAATGTGCTGGATATGAGCAGCTGTACCATAGCGGTCAAGCGCAACCCACGCTGTCTGTGTTGCGGAACGGGAGGGGATACAGATGAGTCAGTTGCATATTTGTGATACGACACTGCGTGACGGAGAACAGGCTCCGGGCGTTGCCTTTTCGGCCGAGGAGAAGACTGAAATTGCCATCATGCTGGACTCGGCGGGGGTGGAGCAGGCTGAGATCGGAATTCCGGCAATGGGAAAGGCGGAGTGCAGGTCTATTGCCAGAATTGCTGCTCTTGGACTTCAGATGAAGCTAATGACCTGGAATCGCGCGGTGTTCTCAGATATTGATGCAGCTGAATCGACAGGTGTCGGCTGGGCCCATATTTCGGTTCCCGTGTCGATGGTGCAGATGAAGGCCAAGCTGGGTATGAATCCTGAGCAGGTGACGGAACTGATCCGCAAGTCTGTCGATTACGGTCAGTGTAAAGGAATGACTATTTCCGTAGGCTTTGAGGATGCTTCAAGGGCAGATGACCTGTTCCTCGAGCAGTTGGCGAATCAGCTCTACAGAGATGGTATCCGGCGCTTCAGATATGCCGACACGCTGTCGGTTCACCATCCTGCTGCCATAGCTGCCCGTATAGACAGGTTTGTATCGCGCGTGCCGCAGGATGTGGAGCTTGAGATTCACTGTCATAATGATTATGGCCTGGCGCTTGCCAATACTTTGGCAGCTTTGCAGGCGGGAGCTGTCTGGGCCAGTACCACGGTGTCGGGACTTGGGGAAAGGGCAGGTAATACGGCGCTGGAAGAGGTGGTGATGTCGTGGAGGGACCTATATCAAGGAACCTGCAGCGTCCGTCCCGAACTGCTGAACCCGCTGGCTGCACTGGTGTCCCAAGCCTCCAACCGAATCATTCCCGAAGGCAAGCCCATTGTGGGAGACATGGTATTCGCCCATGAATCCGGCATACATATCAACGGTCTGCTAAAGGAGCGCGCCGCCTACCAGGCGCTTGATCCGACCGAGCTGGGCACTGACCATTCGTTCGTACTCGGCAAGCATTCGGGCAGAAGTGCAGTTCAATATATGCTGGAGCAGGAAGGAATCGAGGCAGGCTCCGGTGAAATCAAGTTCCTGCTGGAGCGGCTTCGCCTAGTCGGTAAAGATCCCAAGCTTGTCATCCATAGCGCGGATTTAAGGCGCTGGCTGCAGTATTATCCGGCAGAGCTGCCGAAATAACCGAAAAGGCGTTCCCGTCCGGTAAGTGTTACTGTGACTGGAATGCTTTTTTTGTATATTTGTTAATTCCTGCAACCGGAGTCTCCAATTTGCTGGTTAAACGAAGCCGTTCAGAAGGGTATAATAAAATATAGTGCTGTATAAAGTGCGTATATATGGTTTTACAGCAGGAAGGTTCGAATCTTATAACCATTACACGCTGATCTGGAAGAACGGCTATGGGCAATTGGAGGAATGCTTGTGGGGATGATGTTCTCTTTTCTAAAAAAATATCGGGTTCCAGCCATCGCGGCACTCGTGATGATGTTGCTGGAATTGACGGTAGAGCTATCGCAGCCATATCTGATCTCCAAAATCATTGATGAGGGCATCCGGCAGCAGGATTTGTCTGTCGTCTGGTTATGGGGCAGTGTACTGGTGGGGAGTGCCGTTATCGCCTTTATGGCGGGTATATCCAGCTCTTTTTTTGCTTCACATGCAAGTCAGGGCTTCGGCTATGATTTGCGGGAAAAGCTGTACCGTAAAGTGCAATCCTTTTCGTATCCTGTGTTTAAACGTTTTGCCACTTCGTCGCTGATTACGCGCCTGACCGGAGATGTCACGCAAGTACAAGATACGGTGTTTATGAGCCTGCGGTTTATGACAAGGGTTCCGCTTGTAGTCATCGGCAGTATTGTGATGGCACTGGTTGTACATTTCAGGCTTGGACTATTATTGGCGGTTATGGCCCCGGTGCTGTTCGTGTTTGTGTTGGTGATGATGCGGCGAACGGTCACTTTGTTTAAGGGGGTCCAGCGTCGCCTAGATGACGTTAACGGAGTGATTCAGGAGAATCTGACAGGTATCCGTCTCATCCGGGTTTTTGTGCGGATGCGGCATGAAATCGAACGTTTTGCCCATTACGGAGGCGAATTGATGAAAGGGACGGTGTCCGCTCTACGCTGGACAGAAACGACGATGCCGTTCATTTTGTTTACGATGAATGCAGGGATTATTGCAGTACTTTGGTTCGGACGCGGCCAAATTTCCACTGGGGATGCCAGTGTAGGACAGGTGGTCGCAGTCGTCAATTATTCACTGCGGACGATTGGAGCCTTATCTGCCTTATCAGGTATCGTTGTTGTGTTTTCCCGGGCAACTGCATCTACGGGTCGGATTCGTGAGGTATTGGACACATCTAATGAAGATGGGTCAGAGCCGGAGTCTGCTTCAACACATCATACACGGATTAAGGGACAGGTGGAAATGGACCGGGTGAGCTTTCGTTATCCGGGCAGTGATCTGGCTGTCCTAAAGGATATATCTTTTAGGGCGCAACCGGGCGAGCGGATAGCTATTATGGGGGCCACAGGCTCGGGAAAATCCTCACTTGTGCAGTTGATTACGCGTCTGTATGAAGAAGATGAAGGTCATGTGCGCTTTGACGGAAAGGACGCTCGTGAACTGGATGCGTCCATATTACGAGAGGCTATTGGCTATGTCCCTCAGGAGGTACTGCTATTCACCGGCTCGATTCGGGATAATATTGCTTGGGGGCTGGAGAATGCCAGCCTGGAGGAAATTAAGGAAGCCGCACGCATGGCGCAAATCCATAGTATGATTGAACGCTTGCCGCAAGGCTATGATACGATGCTCGGGCAGCGTGGCGTCAATCTGTCTGGCGGACAGAAACAGCGACTTTCGATTGCCCGCGCGCTGGTACGCCAGCCGGCAGTGCTGATTTTGGACGACAGCACAAGTGCGCTGGATGTAGGGACGGAGGCAGCACTACTGAATGCACTCGATGGCCTGTCCTGTACGACATTTCTCATTACGCAGAAAATCAGCTCGACCGCATCGGCAGATCAGATTTTACTGCTGGATGAGGGTCGTCTGATGGCAAGCGGAAGTCATAAGCATCTCATGGATAGCTCGGATCTGTATCGACGTATCTATGGATCACAATATGGAAAGGAGGAGTCGCATGTTCAAGGAACTCATTGAACCGTTCTGTCAGCCTACACCGCCGTCCGGTGTGCTGCGAAATCCGGCGGGAGCTGAAGGACGCCGCAAGGCCAAAGCGAAAAACTGGTCTGACACCTTAGGACGGATATGGGCTTATCTGGCTCGTCGTAAGGCCAAACTGATGCTGGTACTGTTCATGGTGCTGCTCAGCTCCGGGCTGGCTCTGCTGGGTCCATATCTGGTTGGTGTAGCGGTGGATGATTTTCTCGAAGGTCCGGGTGGACGCACGTGGATTTATTTTCTCATCGGATTAGGGGCTGTATATCTACTGAACTCGCTGACCTCCTGGCTGCAAAATATCTGGATGATTGAGATTGCCCAAGAGACGGTGTACCGTATGCGTTTCGATCTGTTTTCACATTTGCATCGACTACCGATTCCTTTCTATGGCAAACGTCAGCAGGGAGAGATCATGAGCCGTCTGACCAATGATATCGAAAATGTCAGTTCTACGCTGAACAGCTCCGCCATTCAGATTTTTTCGAGCATATTGACGTTAATCGGTACACTCACGGTGATGCTGTGGTTAAGCCCGTTGCTGACCCTGCTGACCTTTATCGTGGTGCCGTTAATGGCTGCCGGGATGCGCTGGATTACACGTCGTACCGGGCCCTTATATAAGGAACGACAGAAAAATTTGGGCGAACTGAACGGATACATCGAAGAAACGCTGTCCGGGCAGCAGATTATTAAAGCATTTTCGCAGGAAAAGAGAGTCATCCATGGTTTTGGCGAGCGCAATGACCGTATTCGGCTGTCGGGCTTCTGGGCACAAACGATTTCAGGCTTTATACCGAAGCTGATGAATGGACTGAATAATCTCAGCTTTGCTATTGTAGCGGGGATCGGTGGTATTTTGGCCATTCGCGGCTCCATCACTATAGGTACAATTATTGTATTCGTAGAATATGCCCGCCAGTTCACCAGACCGCTGAACGATTTGGCTAACCAGTGGAACACCCTGCTGTCCGCCATTGCCGGAGCTGAGCGTGTATTTGAAATATTGGATGAAGATGAAGAGTCCAAGGATGAACGCGGTGCAGTGGAAGTAGGGCATGTAGAGGGGGCGGTGCGGTTTACGGATGTTTCCTTCGGTTATGATGAGGGAAGCGCTACGCTGGAAGGTATCTCTTTTGAAGCCAAACCCGGTGAAATGATCGCGCTGGTCGGTCCGACCGGGGCAGGAAAAACGACACTGATCCAGCTCCTTTCTAGATTCTATAGCCCCGACAAGGGCACGATTACGCTGGACGGACGCGATATTACCACCATACAGCGTGAAAGCTTGCGCTCCCGCATGGCATTTGTGCTACAGGACTCCTTCCTGTTTCAGGGGACGATTCGTGAAAATATCCGCTTCGGCAGACTGGACGCCACCGATGAGGAGGTTGAACAAGCATCGAAACTGGCCAACGCCCATTCCTTTATCATGCGGATGAAGGACGGATACGACAAGGTGCTGGAAGCGAACGGCAGCGGCATCAGTCAAGGGCAAAAACAACTGCTGGCTATTGCCCGTGCTATTTTGGCCAACCCTTCCATTCTTGTACTCGACGAGGCAACCAGCAGCATCGACACCATTACTGAGATGAAGATACAAGAAGGACTGGAGCGGCTTATGCAGGGTCGAACAAGTTTCGTCATCGCACATCGGCTGAATACCATTCGTCTGGCTGACCGGATTCTGGTCTTGAAGGATGGCCGTCTGGAGGAGCAGGGTTCTCATGATGAGCTGCTGGCTCACAAAGGCTTTTACAGTGATTTATATTATGGTCAATTGAGTTAGCAAAGCTCTTAAGCCGGCTCTCGATTCACAGATTTGTAGGCAAGATGTAGAAGCTTTATGATGCTAAAAAGGACTACCCTGGGGGTAGCCCTTTTTAAGTATGCCTTTTGGTGACAAGAGATGTTTGAAATTAACATACCCCCTTGAGGGCAGAGGCTTTTACGCTGGTAAGCGTATTATTACTTCAAAAGGTCACTGTTCTGGTTGTGGGCAATATCGTCTATGAAGAAAGCCGAGCAGTGTTTTCACAAAATTAAATATACCCATACCCCGTATATGTATGTTAGTATGGGTGTGCAAGAATAAAATCCCACTTCAAAGGAGAGTCATCATGAAAATCGCAATCATGCTTTTCGATGGAATCACAGCATTAGATGCCATAGGTCCATATGATGTATTTGCTGCTACACTGAAATGTGAAGTGAAGTTTGTCGCTAAGAAAAAGGGGTTAGTCAAACTGGACTCAAATATGGGTTATTTGCATGCCGATTACAGTTTTTCTGAAGTACCTTCAGCTGATATTCTTGTTGTTCCAGGCTGCAGTCCGCCAAATTATAAAACTCCAATGAATGACGAAGAAACGTTAAACTGGATTCGCCAAATACATGAAACTACGAAATGGACCACGTCGGTTTGTAATGGCTCTCTGATTTTGAGCGCCGCAGGCTTGTTAAATGGAACCGTAGCCACCAGTCATTGGGGCTCCTTAGACCTGCTTCAATCTCTTGGAGCCATTCCAACAGATGAGAGAGTGGTTCGTCAGGGCAAAATCATTACAGCAGCCGGTGTCTCCTCTGGTATTGATATGGCACTCCAGCTAATAGCATGGGAATTGGGAGAAGACATGAGTAAAGGAGTCCAGCTGATTTTGGAATACGATCCTCAGCCTCCGTTTGACACGGGTTCACCCAAGAAAGCACCTGCTATATTGGTAGAACAAATAAGAGGTATGTTACAAGAGTTTGCAAAAAGGGAGCCTCATGTGTAAATCAAGAATAACAAGATCTCTTTTCGGTATTAGCTAGGCTCAATAGGTTTGTATTTTTATTTACAATGCCCCCTATTTCAACTAATATAGTTTACACATAGTAAAGGATTACATAGTGTAAAGGGTTGGAGGGGGTTACAAACATGAGCAGCTTACCTAAGTCTGCTACATTTCCGCTTTTCATTCTGATGCTGAATTTGTTTATTGCTTTATTGGGTCAAGGCATGGTGATTCCCATTCTGCCTGAATATCTGAAACAATTTAATGCGGCAGGAGCTGCTGCGGGGTATCTTATTGCCGCATTTGGAGCAGCACAGTTTATTTTTTCGCCCCTAGGTGGGCAGCTTTCGGATAGATGGGGTCGAAAATCCATGATCATCACCGGTCTGTTTTTAACGGTCATTTCGGATCTCATGTTTGCTGTATCTACGACAATGCCCCTTTTATATATTGCCCGATTTATTGGGGGGATGGGTATTGGATTAATGGTTCCTTCCAATATGGCCTACGTTGCTGATATTACCACTCCTGAAACTCGCGCTAAAGGAATGGGGTACTTGGGTGCTTCCATGAATTTGGGGATGGTGCTTGGTCCGGGGTTAGGCGGTATGATCGCTGAGTTTGGCATAAGGGTGCCCTATTTTTTTGCTGGTGGACTTGGACTTGTTGCTACGCTGCTTAGCTTGTATATGCCAGAGACATTACCCAAGGAAAAACGAAAACCCGCTAGCCATTGGGTCCGCCGGGAACCCATTCGCAACCAAATCCTAAATTCATTTCGGACATCCTATTTTCGTTATCTTCTCCTCATTCTGATCATGACATTAGGTTTGATGAATTACGAAACAGTGTATGCTCTTTTTGTGGAACGAAAATATGGTTTTGATGCCACTAAAATCTCAATGATCATTACGGTTGGTGCAATTATAGGCATCGTTGTGCAGATATGGCTACTTGATTATCTCATCAAGAGACTTGGTGAGATGAAGCTTATACGTCTTTCTTTGATCATGACAGCCATCGCTTTACTGTTAATGATCATTAAGATTAATCTAGGTTATTTGCTGGCGGTATCTGCTCTGTTTTTTGCTTTTAATGCCTTCCTAAGACCAACGGTAAGTACAATGATCGCGAACTCAGCTGGTGATCGCCAAGGGTATGCCGCTGGATTGAATACGACGTATACCAGCCTAGGCAATATATTGGGACCCATTTTAGCGGGCTTGTTGTTTGACAAACACATTCATATTCCTTATATTTTTGGTGCACTTATCCTTGCATCTGCCCTTTTCTTAACCTTACAAAAATCGAAAAATAAGAAACGGATGGTTGTGAATGACTGAGAACTGGCACCAGAATTTAAAAAACAAAAATCGGGAAGAACTCATTGCGGCTGCGAAGGAACTTTTTATGAAGCAAAGCTTTCTCAAAGTTAATATTAAGGATGTATGCAACGTGGCTGGTGTAAGTCGGGTCACATTCTATAAGCACTTTCAGTCCATGAACGAACTGATCTTTGAGGTCCAGATGGAAATCCTTGAGAGCATGACCGAATTTGTTAGAAGGGCACCTTCAGCTGAAATGAGCGGGAAGAAGATGCTTACTTCGATGCTTGATGCATGGATTAATTACGCTTGGCAACATCCGGAATACATCAAGTTTATTCTTTTATTCGATCTGCATTACGAAGCTTATGATTCAAATCAAGAACTCAAAGAACAGTACAACAATTTTGTTAGCCGGGAAAAGGAACGACATTTCCTGATGGATGCTCTGGAAGCTGGATTCCAAGATGGATCATTAAAGTCCGACACGGAGCCCTTGAAGACCGCTCATTTTATCTTCACGTCTATGATGGGTATACTCCAGAAAATGAGTCTGACGTCCAAGGACGAACGGAATAACGAACTTGAGGATATAGAAATTGCTAACCGATTTGTGGGGATGTTGATTCAGTATTTAAGTCCAGAAAGTGATGAATCCCCTACCTTTTAGGTAGAAGTCGCCTGCTACATTCCAAAGGATTATAGATCGTCCAATGGTGTGAAATAGAAGTACACGGCTCAGTCTGTTAAACTGTGAAAATAGAGCGATTTCAGATACGTTGTCGTGTTAGCCTTATCTATTTAGTGGAGGTGCGGGGATGAACGGAAGTCTGTTTGAGCCACGGCTACGTGACGGGGATTATATTCCCCGTTTTTTTGCTTACTATTACAAGCAATGGCATGACTATACCATGTCTTACCACGATCATCATTCCACTGAAATTATGTACATGATTTCCGGCTTTTGCAGGGTAGATGTACAAACGGGAGAGAACACGGAAGAAAGCATCACGCTGCGTAAAGGCGAGTTTATTATGCTGGACGCAGGTGTACCGCATCGACTGGTGGTGGAAGGAGAACAACCGTGCCGGATGCTAAATGTAGAGTTTGGTTTTACAGAAGGGGTGAGGGTAGGACCGTCTATCCAACAAATAGCAGCGGAGGAGGAGGAGGTCACGACTCTCATGTCACGTCCGTTCCCGTATCTGGTACTATCGGACCCGGAAGAGGTATATTATGCGCTGAAAAGTCTCGTGCTGGAGCTGGACCAACGAAAAGAACAGCCGGGTGCAATGGCAGAGATGCTTTTTATGCAATTGCTAGTACGAATTGCACGTCTACGGGAAGAGGCAGAGCGCAGCAACACGCAGCAAACGGATATGTACATCAAACGATGCATTGAATTTCTCCATCTGAACTATGATCGAGAGATTGTGGTCAAGGACATGGCGGCGGCCGTGAATCTGCACCCAGGTTATTTGCACCGTATTTTCAAAAAACATACGGGGCTAACACTCACCGCGTATTTAACAATGCTGCGAATGGACAAGGCCCGTATGCTTCTTCAGCAAACGGACATTCCCATTCAAGAAATTGCCGATTATGTAGGCGTAGCCAGCAGGCAGTATTTTCATATGCTGTTCAAAAAGCACACAGGCCAAACCCCTGTAGAATACCGCTCTGCTGTAGAGCGCAATGTGAGGAACTATGCGGAGGAGGAAGGGGACTGAATATATAGGAAGTTTTATGATTTATTCATATTCGCGTGGAGCTTACCTGATAAATAAGGTAGGCTTTTTTTTGATTTTGAAAATAGGCAATTGGATTCAGGTTCAAAAGAATCATTTTTTGGGAGTTGAAATTCATATAATTATTTTAAATCGAAGATGTTCAGAGGCGAATTAACTTTATTTCTTTGAAAATGAAGACGTATTTTCACAAGTATGGATGCTTGCTTTGGGTAAAAAGAATCTGAATGATAGTAAATCTTTCATTTTTATGCATGATAATAGGTCTTATATCTTGATTGTTTTATAAGAGTTATAAATTGACAATAACAAAAACACTTCGTATGATACCTATAATGTAAGGTATAAATTGGAATTCAAATGGTTCTTTGGATTCAATTATGTTATAAAGTTCCATGAAATGAATATTGAGATTGAACATATAAAGGAGTTTTACCGTCGATGGGACATATGGATGAACAAATTGCAGACATGATTAATACTGCACGGAAGGAACAACAGGGTGCATCTGGTCTCCCGAAATCGGATTTACACAATTACATAGAATCTGAGAGCGGCTTGGAACTTTATCCACTTAAGATGCTGGACGGAGAACGAATCGCTTTTGCAGAACGTCCTTTGCTGAACGACAAAATTTCGATATGGTTGCCCCGGACTTTCACCGAGATGGGTGAGCGGGAGATTGAACTTAAATATCCTTCGAGTTATCGCCCACCGCTCATTTTGACCGATCCAACAGGGGAGATCAATTTTTCTTTTAACCTGACACCAAGCGAACTGACGGATGAGGAGCTAGAGGCGTTCACCAGCGAGATGATCTACATTTTGCACCACACGCAAAAGTTGACGGAATGGTATGCAGACGGTGTGTGCAAGGTGTACGGACGACGGGTCGGATACTGTGAATTTATGACTCCGGCTTTGAATACGCGTCTGTATAATCTGACCTTTTTTGCAGCTCTGGAAGGGCATGCGCTTATATGCTCATTTAACTGTACGGAGGAACGTATGGATACATGGCGTCCGGTCGCTCAACGTATGATGACCACACTAAAAATCCTGCCTAGTGAGGCTGAAGGAGAAGGAACATGGAGCAGATAAGCACCACCTATTCTAATCTGAAAATCACGCCTTATCAGCTTATCAATGTACAGGAGCTCTACCTGGTCAAGCAGCTGAACGACCACACTCGGTTGCGTTTTACCGCTGTCGTGCCTGAGGAACTAAAAGATACTTATGTGGATATGACCAAATTTGACTCACCTGTCGGAATCTCGCAGCTGGCTGAGGATGGCACGGAGGTTCCCTTGTTTAGCGGAACAGTGCTGGCGATTGAAGTGAAGGCGGTACGAGATGTGTACTACCTGGAGGTAGAGGCTGTGTCGCATACCTACAGGCTGGATGTACGCCCCCAAAGTCGTTCTTTTCAGGACAAAAATATGAAGGTGGATGAACTGCTGCGTCGTATTTCGCTTCTTTATCCTAGCTTGGACATCATGGATTCGGCCACCGGAGGAGCGTCGATCGGGCGGATGTGGGTGCAGTACCGCGAGACTGATTGGGCTTTTCTCAAGCGGCTGGCTTCCTATTACCATACCTCCCTTATGCCCGCGGCCATATTTGATACCCCAAAGTTCTATTTTGGCATTGAGGAAAGTGGAACAGCCGTTCAACTGGACAATTATCATTACACGGTAAGCAAAAGAATCTCGGCATATCGCTACTTTGCAGGCAATGATACAGCTTCGGTGGACGAGCAGGATTTTCTCGATTATACCGTTGAAACAGAGCAGGTGCTGGAACTGGGCAATGAAATCCAATTCCGTGGCAAAACGCTATATGTATACGAGGCACAAACTCGTATGACGCAGGGAGTACTGCTGCACACATATACCTTGACGACACATAAGGGGTTGCGACAGAAAGCGTATTATAACGAGCAGTTGACGGGTCTGTCTCTGGAGGGAAAAGTGATCGCTGTCGAACGTGATCGGGTTAAAGTGCATCTGGATATCGACCCGGAGCAGGACAAAAATACAGCCCACTGGTTTCCATATGCAACAGGGTATAGTGCAGAGGGGCATAGTGGCTGGTATGTGATGCCTGAGCTGGGGGATAAAGTGCGTATTTATTTCCCGAACCAGCATGATGACGAGGGCATCGCGAGTAGCTCGGTCCGGCAGGATCGGGGGGATGGCGGCCACAATCATTTGAAGCATCCCGACGTAAAAATTTTCCGAACGCCACATGGTAAGGAAATCCGCTTGACACCGGACGAGGTGGTGATTACCGGCAAGGATGACGCTGTTTTCATCAAGCTGAATCAGGGCGACGGTATTCATATGGTGAGCAACAAAGATATTCATTTTTCGGCAGGCGGTAACATCCACATGGAGGCGGGGCAAAAGGTGACTATTTCCGCCGGTCAGGAAATCAACCTGTCCAGCCGCAGCAGCCATATTACACTCGGTGGTGACACATCGGTCGTTGGCAGCGAAGTCAAAACGAATTGACGGAGGAAGCAGACCATGGCAAAAGAAAAAGCATCCATGACCATTCAGGCCGGATCAGGTGCAAAAAAAGGATATGTGGTTGCAGGGGCTATTTTGAAATGCAACCGTGGTACACAACCCACCCGGCTCAAGCGTCCGTTTAGCCACGGTGTTTACATCAAGGACAAGGCCCAGATGAATGTGGGGGATCACGAACCGGGAGTTCATATATCTGGGTTTGGTAACTGTTTTAGCTCGGCCAATCCGGCGGTTCAAAATAGCGAGATGGTGGACATTTTCGGTGTGAAGAAGGCGCCTTGTATTCCGGTCATTCTTCGACCCTGGATTGGGGGCAAGCAGGATGTGCTCGTCGAGGGACAGCCTGCCTTGCTGGAGCATTGTACCAATGCCTGCCTGTATTGCGGAGCAATAACGATTGAAAATGACGGGCAGAATCTGGAATGATAGTGGGGGTTTCTCATCAAATGGACAAGGTGCAGGAAACATCCGGTTACCGTCATGTGGAATTACTGAGTAAAGTTCCGCTGCAAACCATGACAGACATTCGTATTGAGCGTAGATTGGGCGACCATGTGCGTTTGGTAGTAAGTGGTATCGTGCCGGAGGAAAATCAGGAACGGTTTATGGAGTTAGAGAGTGAAGCCGAACCGGTTGAAGTCATCGAAAAGGACAAGGATGGCCAGCGGCTGCGTACGTTGTTTCATGGACAAATGACGCGTATCACGCTGAAGCAGGTACACGGTATTCATTACGTACAGTTAGAGGCCATATCACATACGATTCGGCTCGATGTGAGGCCTGTGACCCGGTCTTTTCAAAATCATACCATGACGTATGGGCAGCTGCTGAAGCAGGTACTTACTGGTTATACAGGCGCAGATGTGATTGATACGGTCAGCGGGGGTGCTCAACTGGGCGCTTTGACATTGCAGTACAGAGAAACAGACTGGGCATTTTTGAAAAGGATGGCTTCCAGATTTGGAGCTGTGCTTGTGCCTGAGGCTGCCGCAGATGCCCCCAAGTTCTGGTTCGGTATTCCCGAGGGGCGACCCGCAACACTGGATGAGGTCCCGTATCGTTCAAGAAAAAGCTTTGTCGGCGCAGATGGGGCTTTTTCTGACGGGGACGGTTTGTCATGTGGAGCATCGTCGGTGTACGAAGCCGCAGCAATCCTTGGCGGCCCTCTTCCAGGATCGGGTCATGTGGACGACGGAATAAAATATTTTTGGAGTGATTCAAGCAGCAGTGAGCGACTATCTGCTGTCAGCGTGGATGGCTTCATGGGTAGAGCATTGCCTGGAGGAGCAGACCTTTGGCAAAGACAGCCGGGGATTCAAATCGGTATGCGCCATAACGAAGCCAACACCCCCTATGGTACGTTCTATACTGTGGAGAGTGCACGATATTTCCGCCCGGGAGATGTACTCTCTTTTCAAGGCAAGGAACTGCTCGTTGCGGATATCGTGTCCCGGATGGACCGGGGGTTGTTTTTACATACCTATACACTGGTTTCTGAAGATGAAATTCGGCAAAAGCCGATCTGGAACCATTCAGTGAGAGGGGCCTCCCTAGAGGGCCAGGTACTGGAAGTTGAGCGGGATCAGGTACGTGTACATCTCACCATAGATGCTGTACAGGAACGGGAAAAGGCATGCTGGCTCCCCTATGCAACAGGCTATAGTGCAGAGGGCCATAGCGGCTGGTATGTGATGCCCGAAAAAGGAGACATGGTGCAGGTACAGTTCCCGACTTTGCAGGAGTCGGATAGTTTTGCAGCCAGGTCTGTGAGGCGCAGTGGCAAGCCTATACCCGAGTTAGGCAATCCGGACATTAAATACTGGGGCACTCCTCATGACAAGCTGGTTAAGCTAAGCGCGCAAGAGCTGCTGGTATCGGCTAAAACGAATAGCGTATATATTTCACTTGATGCAAAGGGAATACAGGTACACAGTGACCATATGCTTTCAATTGCGGCCAAACGGGGGCTAACGATCCACGCGGAGGACACACTGGACATTACGGCAAACGAGGCCATTTATTTGCAAGCAGGTAGCAGTAGTATGGTGATAGACGGAGAGACGGATATTCGTTCGTCGCGAGTGAAGCTGGATGGGATAATCAAGCGTCCGGTTTTCGTCGCTGATCTGGAGCCCGTGCCAGAACCGCCGTTGATGTCGATCAAGGCGTATCAGGCCGCCCACGCGCCGAAGAGTACTGGCGGGGCAGGAGGAGGTTCTCCGAGTGAACAGGGTTCGGGGAGCAGCAAGCCTGGGAAGGTAGGTGTTTCCCCCGCTGCGTCTGCATCGCCCAAGGCAAACCTGCTGGGCGGTATGCTGAACGTAGCTCAGAAGGCGCTGAGTATCATCGGTACGGTTCCCGTATTGGGAACGCCTGCCCGGATAGTGAGCAGCAAGCTCGCCTCTATTCGCCGCGACGTTGCCAAGGGAGGATCAACCCGTGCCTTGAAGTATGCGGCCGCTGGTTTATCCATGCTGGCAGGCGTGCCATCAGGAGGCTGGGCTGTGCTGGCCGGAAGGAATCTGGCGCGGGAAGCCGTAGCCTTTAACCGCCGGGTAGCTGCTTATAAAAAGAGCGGTGTCGGACAACGCTACGCCGCCGCTTACAGAGGCAAAGTATGGACGGCAGCCCGCAACATCGCTAGTTCCAGATCATTAGGGGAGCTAGCGAAAAATCTAGCCCATAATATGGACAAGCTGAACACGGAGTATCACAAAATTCCGCTTGAAGTGAGAAAAGGTTGGCGGAATAAGGAAGTTGAACAGTTACAACCCTTAGATGCCACCGGAGCGAAGAAAATTCTTGATGAGAAATTTGGTTCCATTAATCAAAATGACCAAAATAGAAATCTTGAATTTGAGGAATATGTTAAGAATGTAATGGTGATGCGTGAAGGAGAAACAGGTTTTTTAGAAGAAAAAGAAAGATTAAGGAATGAGTATGAAAGATATTATAAGTTTAATCCAAATAGGGATTTTGAAACTTGGTTTGCAAGGCTAACACAAACGAGTAAAGTAGAAAGTAACTCGGAGACAAAAGCCCAGTGGGCCTTCGTAGAGCTGATTTTAAATAAAAAGGATCCGTACCCTAGGCCAGTAAATCCCGAGCTAAAAGGAAAAACAGAGCCAGATGTTCGTTTAGAAACTGTGATGAATGCAGGAGCCAAAAAAGCGGAAAAAGAACAAGCTGAAGCTGATCTAAGGCGATGGTATCAAAATTTATACAAGGGTAAGCAACAACAGACTTTTGAAGAATGGTTTGCCCATCTTACAAGTAGTGATAAGATGGAAGCCGAGCAGGCACTAAGTGAATTCCGTGGGAAGATAGCATTAGAGAGCGCAATTTCTCAAGCACAGTTCGAACTCATAATTTCCACCGCATCTATTTTCCAATCAAGACAGAGCACCCGCCCGACTCTTGGTATTGTTTCTCGCGGCATGTCAAAAGGAACAGGGGCTATTAAGGGGAATTCTAAGATACTAGAGGAAACTGATATTGGTTCAACAATCAAGAATAAATTTCCTGATGAAGGGTTACCCAAAGACGGGAAAATACTAACATATACTTTAGAGAATGGAAGGATTAAAGGAATTAACGGCAGGACGCAAGTGGATTTTGTTATAGATAAAAATGGGAAATTAGTAATTGGGAAAAGGCATCATACCCTAGGCAATCGAGATGAGGTTCTTGCGGCAGGGCAATTGAAAATAAATGGACAAGGAGAAGTAAGACGAATTGACAATAAGTCAGGTCATTATCGGCCGACAGTAGCTGAAGCATCAAAGTATCCAGAACTCTTTGAAAAGGCTGGAGTAAAAGTAAAAGGAGGATGGATTGAATTATATAAATTTGAGATAAATAAATCGGGTTATCTTACAGAAGCTGAAAAAGTGGTAAGCAAAAAAATAAAATAATAGGAGTATGTTAAATTGGAAAATATAACACAAATGAATAAGCAACTTTTTAGAGAAAACTTATTAAAGACTGTTGATGAAATCAGAATACAAAAAGAATTAATAAATCAGGAGATTAGGTTTATTGTTGAACCTGTGGAGGAGCGTAGCAAAAACTTAAATTCAACAGATGAATGGATCAAATTAACACTTCTGAGTAAAGAGAATACTAATGGGAGGTATCTAGAATTAGAAGAAGTTATAAAACTACTTACTGGTTTAATTCCTTTAGTACCGATTTGGTTGAATATTTCTTTTGAAGAGATAAAAGATGATGTAGCAATTTTTAAAATTCAAACAAGCTTAAGATTCCGCAAACCTAGCATATTACAAAATCAAGAGACAGGTCATCCTCCGTTCAAAGCAGTATTTTAGACAAGTTGAATTCCTTGAATTCGAATAAAATAATAGGGTTTATATAGGTGTTTAAAGTGTCCAAAAGCCCCTAATGAGAATAAATATATTCAAACTGAAAAAAATGTTGATTTATGAATAATTAGTAATATGAAAAGACGATCGAAATCTAAGATGATCAGTGAGAAAAGATTAAAGACGCGTTACCACCGGAATGAAAAAACACAGAGCGACCTGAAACAGACAATCGGGTGATGCTCAAAGCGATATCGTGAGTCACCCGCACAGGAATGCCATGGCACAATATGCTAGACTATTATCCTTCCTGGTCCTCGTTATACACCTGGTTCCGCCGCTGGAAAATCGCTGGCATCTGGGAACGGGTTTTAGAGCATATTTCAATGGGCAACGAATTTTAGGGGGCAGTTCGCCTCGGGTCCATCCATAGGAAATACTCCCCCCTTTTGCCCTGGTTCCATGCTGATAGACAAGAACAATAGTCGCATCGTATCTTCCCTGGACATTCCCAGATGCTGAATAAGCTTCTCACTGGCGACGGCTTTGTGAATACCGGGAACCATGACCCGCTGTCCTTGCCGAGAGCAGATATGGTATATTGAATAACTGCAAAATTCCCCTGAAATTCTTTTTTTTGTTCAAAAGGATTTCCAAAAACACTCCTTGTTCAAATCTCTACGATACAGATTGTCTTCTCCTACAATTAGGCCAGTGATAAAAGGATGCGAACGCTCTTCCTTTCTATCTGGCTGCGGGAACATTGTCCACATCACCCATAGATAAGCCGCTCCACATGGGGGAAAAAGTTTTTACTCGCAACGAGTCCCCCGTTCGATTCCAAATAAAAGTCCATTCCATGCAGATCAAAGTAGTCGATCATATGCTTTACATCTTCATCCGATACTTTGTGATGATATAGCATTTTGCCTTCCGTTTCTAAAAAGTCCCCGCCAGCGCCAATGATCCCGTCGAAACCAACCTCCATGTTAAAATCATAAATCTCCGCTTTGGATCGGCCTGTGTATAAATAAATGAGCTGCTCGTTCTTTATGGACTGGATACATGCTGTTTTCGCAGATTCGGGAATCATGCTGTCGTCATCCACCAGTGTTCCATCTATTCTATATCTAAAAAGATGATCTTTTTGTTCATCTCAGGTGTTCTATGCTCTCGAATGTTTTCTCTTATGTTACTAATATGTTTATATTAGGTATATATTGAATTTGAAAAATATAACAAGGAAAAGAGGGAATCGGGAATTAGAAGATGGATAAGTAGCTCCTGTCAATGTGACTAGAAAAATAGCTATCCGGGGGATTTTTTGATTTTATCGAATAAAGAAGGCATATCTAAGTAGAGCAAAGGTGGATGTCATTAACTAACCTGACTGAAGGTCCTTGTGTGTTCGATGGACGGGGCGGAGGTGGTGGCCCTAGCATAGCAGAATTCAAACAATATTTCTCACAGGTGGGAAAACAACAAATCTCCGTGAAAATATCTTCCAATAGTGTCTCAGTGAAACAACAGTCTGGGAAAATTGGGACTTAGGGAACTTGTTATGCTAAACCAACTGACCTATTCAAAGAAGATACCTTTGCCCCAAATGGGCAGAGGATCGCACCTAAAAATTTGTATCGAGAACTGAATAAGTCAAATGTAGGAAAAGAAACAGTAGACTTAATAAAACGGAATAATATAAAAATCAAACTGGATTATGGTGAAATTCCTTTAGATGACTTTGGAAATCAAATCTTGGGATTTGCAAATGTCAATACAAACACTATAAGAATATATATAAAAGGAACAGAGTCTGTTACTAGGACTACTCAAACAATTATCCATGAAGTTACACATAATTCATTAAAAAATCCTACTTATACTCAACGCGAAGAGGTTATTGCGTTTTTAAGAGAAGCAAAGCATATAAAAGAAGATCTTTCATATAGTGAAATTCGTGCTATCCTCAAAGAAGTGAAACTTCTTTATTCGAATTTACCGTATCGTTGACTTTAAGGAGGAAAATATGGATAACAATAATAAAGATAAGAATGATATTGATAGAAAGGTCTTGAATGGTGAAAAAGTTCCCTGTCCAAATTGTGGGAAAATACTTCTTTATCAAAAAGCAGAAAGTGGTATGCATCCAAGTATTATATGTCCATCTGGAGACTACCATGTGCGATTAAATGTTAATAAAAGCGATATATTAGACAGGTTGGGTTTAACAAAACGGAACAAGGGTAATAAATAGGATCACATTGTTTGGTTATAGATATATTTTATTATAATTGTATTGTAATATTGTCAACAACAAGAACGTACAATACAATCAACAAACAACTTAATAAACTTTCAAAAGCTCTTTCCAACTTGAACCATGAGTAGGAATGAGCTTTTTTGCATGCAGAAAATGAGCTGAGGTACTGAACTATATGACAAAACGTGAACAATTCATTCAACAGATGAGGCTGCTTACATAGGCACATAAAACATATGAACAGCTTATGAATGAAATTGGCGGTTACTGCCAGCAAGCCAAGGAATTGCCCGAACAGGCGGCAGAGTTGCAGCGCTCAGGACGTATAGACTTTCAAATAAGAGCTGAAATTAAACAGTTACTGAATTAGGCGGAACATTTGAGGGATGTAGCAGATCAGAAAGACGGCCTGATGCGGTCAGCAAGGACTTTAATGGATTGATGATTTAGAGCGTCAAACATCTGAAGCTTGGATTTTATCCTCTAAATAATGCTATGAGAACACATTGGACATTACGGCAGGCAAGGTCATCTATTTGCAAAGAGGCAGCAGTAGTATGGTGATGGATGGCGAGACGGATATTCGTGCATCCCGAGTTAAGCTGGATGAACTTACGAAACGCCCTGTTTTCGTAGTAGATCTGGAGCCCGTTCCGGAGCCGCCGCTGATGTCAATTCAGGCTTATCAGGCGGCGTTAGTCAACGCTACGTCGTCGCTATCCATTAATCAAAAACTGCCCATCATAATTTCGAGTGATTAAAGGAGAAGCAGGAGGATAAATTACACATAAGCAACAAGAAGCCTCTGAACCATTACCGATTTAGGTCGGTATGAATTCAGAGGCCGTGTGATTTCATGCATTATAACAGTGCTGGGCTTTTTGAGAGCTAAAGTTGGGTCATTTCCCAAGCCACATATTTTCCATCTGTTCAAGTGATCTCCCCTTGGTTTCGGGAACCTTGCGCCATATAAAGACTACGACGAATAACGAGATGGCTCCGAATAACCAGAAGGTATTGGACGGACCGGCTGAACTCAGCAGAGGAGGGAATGCCTGCGATACCAGATAATCACCGGCCCATAGTGCCATCGAAGCGATGGCTACAGCTTTGCCGCGAATGCGGTTCGGAAAGATCTCAGAGATCATGACCCATACGATTGGCCCAAGCGATATAGCGTAGGAGGCCACGTAGATCAATATCATGATGAGTACGAGCGGTCCGGTGGTCAAACCCATTTTGAATGCGGCTCCAATAATGACCAAACAGCAGGTCATCAACGAGGTGCCGATTATCAGCAGGATTTTTCGTCCCGCTTTGTCGATCAGCCATACAGACACGATGGTAAACAACACATTGATCAACCCGATCCAGATGGTCTGGGTCAAAGAAGCGTCTGTACCGAGTCCCATTCCTTTAAAGATAACCGGCGCGTAGTACAAAATGGCATTGATGCCGGTAATATGCTGCATAATGGCGAGCATGACACCGATAAAGAGAGCGACCCGAATACCGGGAGCAAACAATTGTTTCAATGAGTTGTTCTCATTTTTGAATGATTCCTTGATATCAAGCACTTCCTGCTTAGCGGCTTCTTCACCGTGAATTTTCAGCAATATCGGCAACGCTTCATAAGGCCGATTCTGTTTAATAAGCCATCTCGGGCTTTCGGGTATGAAGAGCATCAAGAGCATAAAGATCAGTCCTGGAACAGCTCCCACTCCGAACATCCAGCGCCAGGCTGTTGAGACACCCCAGGCTTCATCCCCCAGGCTGACGATCCACGAATTCTGAAAATAAACCAGGAAAATGCCCGTTACGATCGCCAGCTGATTTAAAGCAACCAAACGGCCGCGGTATTTGGCAGGAGCGATCTCCGCATTGTACACCGGACAAACGGTGGAAGTGATGCCTATGCCAATGCCGCCGATCATGCGAAAGATAACATACCCGGTGAACGAGTCTTGAAGCGCAGAGCAGATCGAGCCGACGACGAATAAAAATCCGGCGGCCAGTAATACCTTTTTTCTACCGATCCTTTCACTCATGTAGCCAGAGAGAGCCGCTCCCGTGATACTCCCTACAATCAGACTCGACACCGCCCAACCAACCTGAAATTCGCTCAGCGAAAAACGCTGCTGTAGGAATTCAACTGCTCCCGAAACGACCGCGATATCAAAACCGAACAGTATCCCTCCAAGCGCAGCTACGATGGATACTAGTGTCACGAAAAGCATATTGGGTTTTTCCGATTGAAGCGCTTTCTGTTGAGCGCTTTCATTATGAATGATTACTCCCATATAATCATCTCCCCTCCAGATTCCTAAAACCTCATTCCGTTCTTCGAGGAGAAGTATAACATGCGCTTATAAAAGAAAGGCCGGTTATCGTCTTCAATAAACGGACCTTTTCACGCACGATTTTGGCTTCGGTTCTCGAATTGGAGACGGAGGAGCTAAATCTAGCATTACCTTGTCATTCGAGCTTAAAAAAATCCATGCCGATGGCCGGCATGGATGAATTTCTACTATTTTTGGCTTTTGAACTCAGTGGGAGGAACGCCCGTTATCTTCTTAAAGACACGGCTAAAATAGTTTGGGTCCTTATAACCCACTTCAAAGCTGATTTCCTTCAGAGCAAGGTTACCCTCCTTGATCAGAGAAATAGCTTTATCAATCCGTAGCCGGGTTACGAAGTCGATGAACGTCTCTCCGTATTCCTGTTTGAAAATTTTACTGAAGTAGTGGGGATTCAAATGGACAAAATCAGCCACTTCTTCCAGCGAAAGCTCATCGTTGAATCGTTCCTCGATATACATTTTCGCTCTGCCCAGCATAGTCAGTGTTTGAACCTCCCGCTGTTCGCGTATCCGTTGCAGTGCTGACATGACGTACGTCTGCTGAAGCATTCCATTCTCCGCTTTGACGGCAAGCACAGAAGCGTTTCCAGCCTCTGACGACTTCAGTTCGTCAAAGTGGCAGTAACCTCCATCCCGCTTGCGTAGGGTGGAGGCAAAAACGGCTTCGAAATAGGACTTGCGAAGTCCTTCCTCGCCGCTATGCAGCGATCCGATTCCAATGGCCGTCTTAATGCCAAGTTGCTGGTGGGCAAGCTCGGAGAGCTGCTGAACGAGGTGTTTAACCAACTGGCGCCAGTCGTTTTCGCTGGTGGCAGGCGGCTTGCATAAAAAAGTGGCTACATGATGGTCGATCAGGGAGCTTACAATGGCATTCGGGCCATGTGTTTTTACATAGCTTCGGAAATGCTCGTAAATTTTCTTTTTATCCTGCTCGTCCGTATATCCGTCAAAGGCGGCAATGATGGCGCTTCCCTGATCAAGAGGAAAGTCCAGCCATTCTGATAGCTGGGAAGCGCTCGAATCCACTGTCTGGTCGACCATAAGCATTAAAGCCAGCTCATTTTCTGCGAGCGGCATCAGCTGTGAGATTTTGTGCCTAAGCTCCAATTCTTCCGTACGTGCTCGCTTCTCGCACTCAATTTCTTCAATCAGTCGTTTCAGTGTGCCGATGATCAGTTCTCGCTTCGCCGGCTTCAGAATATATTCTTTTACGCCCAAAGAGAGCGCCTTCTGGGCATAGGCAAAATAATCGTAGGCAGTGACGAGCACGAATCGGGTATCGGGAAGCCGCTCCTTTAATTCACGAAGCGCTGCAAGCCCGTCGATTCCGGGCATATTGATATCCAGAATCGCAATATGGGGACGGTGCTCTTCCGCACATTCAATCGCCATGCGACCGTTGCCAGCATGAATAAACCGGAATATCCCCGGCATCGCCCGTTCCACTGTCAATTCCAGTCCTTCTCTCTCTAAAGCCTCGTCATCCGCGATTAACAACCGATACATCAGTCTACTCACTCTCCTTCTTGACTGAAATTCGTATGGTTATGGTAGTACCTCGTCCGGTACTGCTACTGATTTCAACCATTCCTTCTTTTCCGTAGAACAACTGCAGCCGCCTAAACACATTTTGCATTCCAAGTCCTGTTGAACTGCCACTTTCGACTTCGCCTTCAAGACGGAGCACGGACAGTCGGGTTTCCTCCGTCATACCCTTTCCGTTGTCCGAGATTTCAATTTGTACATCCTCGTTCGCTCGCGACAACGTCAACGTGATAATGGCTCCATCCTCCATATCTGCCACACCATGAAGAAAAGCGTTTTCAATAAATGGCTGGATCGTCAAGGCCGGAATTTGCTGCTGAAGAACGGAAGCGTCAAAGTGCAGATTAAAGAGAATTCTGTCCCGGAAGCGCGCCTGCTGAATGGTCACGTATTCGCGAATATGATCCAGTTCCTCCTGGAGAGTTACGGGTTTGTCCAGCTTTTGCAGACTGTACCGTAGTAGATTGGACAGCGAAACGATCAGGTCGCTGGTTTTCTCCGCCCCTTCCAGGATCGCCAGCTTGGAGAGCACATTTAAGGTATTGAATAAAAAGTGCGGATTAATTTGATTTTGCAGAGCCAGAAGCTCCAGTTCCTTCACAAGCCGCCGCATTTCCAGACTCTGTTTATCCTTCTCAATGAGGATACTCAAATCGGCGGACATTTGCGAAATGGCGTCCGACAGTACGCCTAGCTCGTCATCCCGTCGCGGTGGGGGCTTGATATTCAGATCACCTGTAGCGATTCGCTTCGCCAGTCCGACAAGTCTGCCGACAGGGCCAGTAATGCTGCGCGAGATCCAGATTGCAAGCAAAACCCCCATCAGCGCGTTCATGCCGAACAATGCCACTCCTAAAACGTTCATTCGCTCATTTTTGTTCCGAATGTTCTCGATGATCGGCCGGTAATAGGCCAGTTCAGCATCGATCAGTCGCTGTCCCTCCTCATGAATATAGCTGACGGTTTTCTCCGCTTCAATATAATGTTCAAAAGCCGATTGAGGATCTTGTGTATTTGCATCCAGAACTGCGGCTTGTTTCTGTTCAAGAAATCTGGTCAACAAATTCACGTAGTCCTCCTCGGCGAAGGAAGGGTCGGTCGAGTCGGAGACTTCTTGGATTTTGCCTTTCAACTGCATTAATTGGTATTCTGTCGGACCCTGCATAGCCTTATCGTCCCTTGGATTAAGCAGATAGGCATATAGGAGCTTTAAGTTGCTCTCCGCCGATTCGGAGGTTTGCTCGATGAGGAGAATGCGGCCAAGCATTTCATCGTAGCTCTGTTGTACGACCTTTCCGCTTTGGAATACAAAATAAGCGATGATATTGGCGAACACAACTAGAAGAGGGATGAACAGAAGCAGCTTCGTTCTGATCGTCATCGTCTGTCATCTCCGGACATGTTGTCGGGAGTGTCCGCATGCACTTCATATATCCTGGTGTATGTTAGTTGCTGGGGATCATTCCCCTTTAGATAATCATTCAGCAATTTTATGGCCTTAGCCCCCATTTCCTCTGGCTGTTGAACAAGGGTCAGTTCGATTTTGCGATCTTTGATTGCTTTCAACGTCTCAGCCATATCGTCAAAAGCAAAAATCTGCAAATTCCGCGCGCCGCGCCGCTCCGAGGCTTCCAGAATGCCAAGGCCGTCCAGCGCACTGAATCCGACCATGTAGCGGATCTGCGGATACCGGGTGAGCATGTTTTGGGCTTGCTGGGCTGCCTGAAGCCGTGAAATATTTGAGGAGCGAATCTCCACAATGTGGAGATTGGGATAGCGGCTGATCACGGAGCGAAATCCGGCAAGCCTAAGTCGCTGATTCTCGACGTGCTCGCTACTGATCATAACTCCAATGTCGCCACGCTCTCCAGAGGCTTTCGCTAACAGCGCGCCCATCTGTTTTCCTGCTCCTTCGTTATCCGTTCCGACGTAAGCCAGCCTTCGGGAGTCCGGTTCGTCCGTATCGATCGCGATGACAGGTATGCCAAGTCCGGCTGCTTTGTCGATTAATCGTCGATACTCCGGATCATTTATCCCTTGAACCAGAATTGCATCCGCCTTGGCAGCGATCGCTTTATCCAGCAGTTTGATCTGCTCGGACGGATTAATGCGGTCTGGACCGATATAATCGAGCCGCATACCGTACTGTTCCGCTTCTTTTCGGGCTCCTTGTTCAATGGACCGCCAGTAATAATTGTCTAGCTCTTGCGATATCAATACCACTTTTGTATCGGAACCCCCGTCGTTTGGTGAAACCGTCTTCAATTGTTCTGCAAATTGGTGGATTTGAAAGGAAGACAGAGTGAACTGAAAGAGCAGCCAGGCAAATAGCAGGAAGACTGGGATAAGGATAAATGTCCATTTACGGTTTGACATGTCTTGCTCCTTTGTAAATATTTAGAGACTTAACTCATTATACAGTAACCAAAGAAGCGTAGGCAGCTATCGCCAGCATAAGCGCGATTATTGAGGAGATGGAAGTCGAGCAGGCACTAAATGAATTCCGTGGAAAGATAGCATTGGAGATAGGCCCCTACCAGTAGGATTAGGACATTTTTAAGTCCAGAAACTGCTTCAGGGGCTTAAGTATATAAAAATAACCTCACTAAATCAGACCATGCTTTTTAAAGCTGTGAAACAGTCCATCTTCATCCACAGCATCCGTAATGTCATCTGCAATGGCTTTGAGGTCCGGTTTGGCATTTCCCATGGCAATTCCTAGTGCACAATATTCAATCATTTCAGCATCGTTCATCCCGTCTCCGATAGCAATGGTGTCTTCTTGGGATCTTCCCAAATGCTCAATAAGCTTTTCAATAGCTACGGCTTTATGAATACCGGGAACCATTAGCTCACCACTGTCTTGCCCGAAAGCAGATACAGTACATTGAATAACCTCAAATTTCCCTGCGAATTCCTTTTTGATTTGTTCAAAAGGAACATTTTTATTTTCCAAAAAACATGCTTTGTTCACGTCACTACGGTACAGGTTGTCCTCTCCTATAGTTAGGCCGGTGATAAAAGGATGCGGGCGTTGTTCTTTTTTTTCTCTGGCTACGGGATCATTGTCCACATCTCCATAGATAAGCCGTTCCACATGGGGCAGAAAGTTTTTACTCGCAAACAGTCCCCCGTTCGATTCCAAATAAAAGTCCAAATCATGTTCATCAAAGTAATCGACCATATGTCTAACATCTTCATCCGATACTTTGTGGTGATATAACATCTCGCCTTCGATTTCTACAAAGCCCCCGCCAGCTCCGATGATCCCGTCAAAACCGACCTCCATGATAAAATCATAAATCTCCGCTTTGGATCGGCCAGTGCATAAATAAATCAGATGTCCGTTCTTTCTCGCTTCGATACATGCTGTTTTTGCAGATTCGGGAATCATACCATCATCATTCACTAGCGTTCCATCTATATCTAAAAAGATAATCTTTTTGTTCATCTTAGGCTGCTCCTTGCTCTCCAATGTTTTCTTTTATGTTACTACATTTACCGCACTTAAAGTACATATTGAACTGAAAAAACACTAGATAGAAAGAGAGAAGTGGGATGGATCAAAATGGAAATGGGAAACCCTCTGATCACGCGAAAGTTAGGATTTTTGACACCTAAATACGAAACTGGTCATGATTTTGATAACGCTTTCCACAGGCCTATTGCTACAATGACGGTATATACCCATTCTAATTACCGGAGGTTGAATGCCGTGTCATTTAAAGTAGCTTTTATTGGAGCAGGAAGCATCGGTTTTACCCGTGGAATTTTGCGAGATCTGTTATCGGTGCCGGAATTTAATGATATTGAAGTGGCTTTTACGGATATCAGTCAGCACAATCTGGATATGGTTACTGAGCTGTGCCAGCGGGATATTCGCGAGAATGGTTTGTCCATACAAATACAGTCCTCTACGGACCGTAAGATAGCTTTAAAGGATGCCAAATACGTCATTTGTACGATCCGGGTTGGCGGGCTGGAGGGCTTTGCAACCGATGTGGATATTCCACTGAAATATGGCGTGGATCAATGCGTGGGCGATACACTGTGTGCAGGAGGGATTATGTACGGTCAGCGTGGTATTGCTGAAATGCTGGCCATCTGCAAGGATATCCGCGAGCTAAGTGCACCGGATGTATTGCTGCTGAACTACTCGAACCCCATGGCAATGATGACGTGGGCCTGTAATAAATACAGCGGTGTGCGTACAATCGGTCTATGTCACGGCGTACAGCATGGGCATCACCAAATTGCCGAGGTGTATGGTCTGGAGAAGCAGGATGTGGACATTGTGTGCGCCGGAATCAATCACCAGACGTGGTACATTCACGCGTCACATGAAGGCAAGGATCTGACAGCCGGGCTGCTGGAGGCTTTTGAAAAACATCCCGAATATAGCCGTACCGAAAAGGTGCGCATCGACATGCTTCGCCGTTTTGGCTATTACAGCACAGAGTCGAATGGTCATCTAAGTGAATATGTACCTTGGTACCGGAAGCGTCCGAATGAAATTATGGACTGGATTGATCTAGGCAGCTGGATCAACGGAGAAACAGGCGGCTATCTGCGTGTATGTACAGAAGGACGTAATTGGTTTGAAACAGATTTCCCTAACTGGATGAAAGAAGAGCCATTGGAGTACAAGGCGGAAAATCGCGGTGAAGAGCATGGTTCATACATTATCGAAGGTCTGGAAACCGGACGTGTATACCGGGGGCATTTTAATGTCGTTAATAACGGTGTGATTTCCAATTTGCCGGACGATGCGATTATTGAAGCGCCTGGATATGTGGATCGGAATGGTATCTCCATGCCACATGTAGGAGACCTTCCGCTCGGTCCTGCTGCCGTCTGCAATGTAAGTATTTCCGTCCAGCGTTTGGCTGTCGAAGCAGCTGTACATGGTGACGACATGCTACTTCGGCAAGCGTTTATGATGGACCCGTTAGTGGGCGCGGTGTGTAATCCCAAAGAAATTTGGCAGATGGTCGATGAGATGCTAGTGGCACAGGAAGCATGGCTGCCGCAATACGGAGCAGCGATTGCCGAGGCGCGCCAACGTTTGGCTGCAGGCGATCTGATTCCAACCCGGCCTTATGAGGGAGCAGCACGACTTAAGGTGAAGACGGTTGAAGAAATGCAACTGGATCGGGATGCCGCCAATAAAAATGCAGGACAATCCGACAAGGGCAAGGATCGCGAAAAAGTGTAGAACAACAAGGGCAGAGATTGACTTCACAACAATAAAAGGGTGTTTTCACGGTCATGAGGGCCTGAAAACACCCTTTTGCTGTCGATAGATATAACGATTTGGCATAGTTGGCGTGCTGGAGTTTATCATTGTCGATTTAGGCTGACGGAAATTAAAGAATACGGTCTTGCTTTTTATGAATTTGCTCTTTTGCCGTCGATCCTAAATCTCCCGAAAGCTTGTTATAGCAGGGATGTTCAACAAATGAAGAAACCGACTTCAGAAAAAGAGGGGCCGTGATGAACCACTAGGGTGGCAATTCATATGCCTAATTAATAATGTAGTCCTTAATTTATTCAATTTACAGCAGATTTCCAGCTCACTATAATCTAACATAGGAGGTGACAAAAAGGGGAAAATGTGAGCGCATGCACAAATAGAAAGCGCTTACCTTTCGCAACTATGAACGCCACTTTTTTTGGAGAGAGTAGAGTAGGCGTAACTCACAATTAATCATGTAACAATCAGGTGCCGACATAGGAAGATTCAACAAAATCCACGGAAAGATAGGTGAAGCAATTGAAAACAAAGCAAGTGCTTCGTAAAGGAATGAAGTATGCTTTTGCGCTATCACTCGTCGCAAGCAGCTTTCTACCAGGTGCAGGATTTACGGATAAAATACATGCAGAATCCCATGTCGATAATCCTTACCAAGGAGCGACAAAATATGTTAACCCTGATTATGCGGCTAGTGTCGACACATCGATTGCCAAGATTACAGATGCGAACCTGAAGGCAAAAATGCAAACGGTCAAAACGTTTCCGACAGCCGTATGGCTTGATCGTATCGCTGCTATTAACGGCGGTGGAGGCAAGCTTGGCCTGGAAGCGCATTTGGACCAAGTATTGGCGCAAAAGAAAGGCAACATGCCGATTACGGCGGAATTCATTGTGTATGATCTGCCCGGACGAGATTGTCATGCCTTGGCTTCCAATGGTGAATTGCCGTTGACTCAGGCAGGTCTGGAAACGTACAAAAAGGATTATATTGACAAAATCGCTTCTATTTTTGCGAATCCCAAATATAAGGATATTCGCATCGTAGCGATCATTGAACCGGACAGTTTGCCAAATCTGGTAACCAATCTGGATACTCCCCAATGTGGACAAGCCAAATCTACAGGAATTTATGAGGCTGGCGTTAAATACACAATGAATAAGCTGAACGAGATTCCGAATGTGTACAAATACGTGGATATCGGTCACTCTGGTTGGTTAGGTTGGGATAACAACCGTACAGCAACGGTATCTCTGTTTACAACTATCTTCAAAGATACTAGCAAAGGTTTGTCCAGTGTGGATGGCTTTATCACGAATACAGCCAATACTTCACCGTTGACAGAACCGAATCTGCCTGATCCCAACCTGAATATTGGCGGGCAGCCGATCAAATCATCCAAATTCTACGAATGGAATCCTAATTTCGATGAATCGGATTTCGCTGAGTCCTTGCATAGAGATTTTGTCAATGCAGGCTGGCCAAGCTCGCTCGGCATGTTAATTGATACCGGCCGTAATGGATGGGGAGGACCTAACCGTCCGACTTCCGCAGTCGGCAATGATATTAACTCCTATGTAAACTCAGGTCGTGTGGACAAACGTTCGCACCGTGGTAACTGGTGTAATAGCAGCGGAGCAGGGATGGGAACACCGCCACAAACGGCTCCAGCTGGCCATATCGATGCCTATGTCTGGGCGAAACCTCCAGGGGATTCCGATGGTTCCAGTTCACTCATTCCGAACGATGAGGGCAAAGGCTTTGACCGTATGTGTGATCCTACCTATACAACCAAGGATGGCACATTAACAGATGCTTTGCCGAATGCACCTATTTCAGGAGCATGGTTCCATGATCAGTTTGTGATGCTGGTACAAAATGCGTACCCTGCAATCGTGCCTTCCACTGGTGGTGTGGACCCAGCGCCTACAGCTCCAGCTGTACCGTCTGGCTTAAAGGCCGTAGCTGGTAATGCTCAAGTGACGCTGACTTGGAGTGCGTCTACTGGTGCCGATAGCTACACGGTAAAACGTGCCACTAGCGAAGCAGGTCCTTTTACAGCCGTTGCCCCTCTTGTAACGGAAAGAGAGTACACAGATAAGGGACTGACGAACGGAACAACTTACTTCTATGTTGTAAGTGCTACGAATGCGAAAGGAACAAGTAAAGATTCTGCAACGGTAAGTGCTGAACCTAAAGGTACACCGACTGATCCAACAGAACCAGCGGGTGATCTGGTTGTAATGTACCGGGCCGGGGACACCGACCCAGCGAATAACGCAGTTAAGCCTTTCCTTAACCTGAAAAATAAAGGCACAACACCCGTGAAGTTGAGTGAGCTGAAAATCCGTTACTATTTTACAAAGGATGGCAGCCAAGAGCTGCAATCCGTAGTAGACTATGCGCAAGTAGGCAATGATAACGTGCTGCGTACCATTACAGACAACTATATTGAAATTGGTTTCAGTGCTGCTGCCGGCACGCTTGCTGCTGGAGCGCAAACAGGTGATATTCAGATCCGCATGAACAATAGCGACTGGTCTAACCTGAACGAATCCAATGATTATTCCTTTGATCCAACTAAAACCTCTTATGCAGAATGGAACAAAGTAACGTTGTTCCACAATGATAAGCTGGTGTGGGGAATCGAACCTTAGGATTTGGCCAGAACATGTGCCCTTGAGTGATTGAAAAGTAGTAAAAGAAGGCTACGGCATAACTGTCGTAGCCTTCTTTTACGTCTTCGAATAAAGAATTTGATGACCAAGGGAATAAGCATTGAAATTGTGTATAATGAAAAAAAGAATGCTGTTTCTACTGTGGAGGGTCATCATGAGCAAAAAGTTAATCTTAGATGTAGATACGGGCATTGACGACGCGCTTGCTATTGCGTACGCGGTCCATTCGCCGGAATTGGAGCTACTCGGTATTACAACCACCTTTGGCAATATCTCGGTGGAGGAGGCAACACGTAACTCACTGATTCTGCTGGAAAAACTAGGGGTAGAGGCTCCGGTCGTGTCTGGGGCTCACAAGCCGTATGCTCGGGAGCTGTTCAAACCTTATTCTCGGCATATTCACGGTGAAGACGGTATTGGCAATCAGTTGAAAGGAGCGCCCTCCCGTCAGGCTGCGTCTGGGGATGCCGCTGATTTTATAATCGGACAGGCTCGTCGCTATGAGGGCAAACTTACCCTGGTAGCTGTGGGACCGCTGACCAATCTTGCGATTGCATTGGATCGCTGTCCCGAATTGCCCCAATTGCTTGAGCGCCTGATCATCATGGGCGGCGCGGTCACAGTGAAAGGGAATGTAACTCCAACGGCTGAAGCGAATATTTACGCCGATCCAGAAGCCGCAGCCTATGTGCTGGGAGCGGGCTTTTCGCTTACGCTCGTCGGGCTGGACGTCACGATGCAGACACTGCTTCCCCAGCAGGATGTGGACAAATGGCGTGAGCAAGGGACCGAGCTGGGCGCGTTTATGGCAGATATGACAGACTTTTATATGGAAGCCTATCGCAATTTCAGACCTGGCATTGCAGGCTGTGCTTTGCATGACCCTTTAGCCGTAGGGTTGGCTATTGACTCCAGTTTTGTGGAGACGCGTCCAATGCACATTGCCGTCGAGGTGGGCGATTCCACCGAGGTTGGTCGCACCCGTGAGATGCAAAATGAGAACGAAGCTCAAGCACTGACTACGGTTGATGTGGCACTTGAAGTCGATGCGGAGCGATTTTTGCGTCATTTTCTTAGCCGGGTGGTATAAATTAGCCGGGTGGTATAAAAAAATAATTCAAAGATTGCCGATGAATCTGCATCGGCAATCTTTTGTGCATACATGTTTAAGGGCTTTCATCTAGAGGTGGACTCACCGCTATAAAAATCCCACGTCATGGTATAATATGTGCAATTGGATAAAACTGCCAGACTACAAAGGAGGAGATTGATTGTGTTTTCTGCTGCTCGACGACTACCTTTGCTGGAACATATGTATAATCATGCCCCGACAGGAATCGTGATTTTGTCGAGGGAAGGGAAGTGCCTGTACGTCAATCCCGCCTTTTGCAAAATGGTCGGATATGAGCAGGAGGAATTACTGGATATCCGATATTACCATCTCTTGTATAAAGAGGCTCAGGATCAGCGAGGGTTGAGGGAGGCTTACGCAGGTTGGCTACAGGCTACGGATCAAGTCTATAAGACAGAGCTACGTTTGAAACATAAACGGGGAACATCCGTCTGGCTATCGCTGGAATTAACCATATTTGATGATGAGGCTACCGAGCAATCATATTTGATTGCGTATGCAATGGATATCACGGAGAAAAAGGACATGGAGCAGGTGCTCTCGGATAATGAGGATTTGTATATGCTGATTACGGAAAATACGCCGGATGTTATCTCATATAGCACGGCGGACGGCATACTCCAATATATCTCTCCTTCGGTGGAAAAACTCCTAGGCTATACGAAACAGGAGATGCTTGGGAAAAAACGATTGCAATTTTACCATGTCGAAGATGCCGATTACATGCGTGTACATGGAATGTTCAAGGAAACAGGCATCATGAAGCGGCGTGTTCGTCATAAGGACGGGCACTATTTGTGGCTAGAAGTATCGTACCGCATTATTCGGGATGAACGGGGCAGAATCAAGCGAGTTCTATCCATCGGACGAAATATCACAGAGCGCCAGAAGAGCGAGGAGAACCTGGCAAAAGCTCAACAGTTGGCGATGTTCGGCTCATGGGACTGGGATCTGGTCAACAATGTTATGCATTTTTCCAAGGAATTTCGCAGCATATTTGGCTATTGTGTCAAGCCGGTTGAAACAAGTATTGACGCGTTCATGGCGGCTGTTCATCCAGAAGATACAGAGCGCATGAAACAGATTATCACCAACGTTATATTGAAGGGAATACACGAAGAGACCTTTTACCGAATTGTATTGCCGAATGGGGAACAAAAGGTACTGCGTTCAATCTGGGAAGCTGAAATGGACGAGCATGCAGGCAAGCCCGTTCAAGTGGTGGGTATGATCCAGGATGTTACAGAGCACCGGGAAATGGAGCAGCGCCTGCGTGAAAGTGAAAACCGCTATAAGTCACTATTTCAGCATAATCCACTCGGGATATGCGCCGTGAATATGGAAGGTCATATCTTAAGTGTGAATCCGAGCTTGGAGGAGCTTACGGGTTATACGAAGGATGAGTTGCTTGGGGCTGACATACTTATCATGGCTTCCTCTGAGGAACAGGATAAAATCAAGCGTCACATGGAGCTGGCCAAGCAGGGTGAGACGCAAACCTATGAATCGGAATTTATACATAAGGAGGGGGAGCGTCTATTTATCAAGATGACGAATATCCCGATTTTCGTGCAAGAGGAAATTGTAGGCTGCTACGGGATTATAGAAAATGTTACCCCTCTCAAAAGCTACATTGCTCAAATTGAGAAGCTCAGTAATGAGCATTCGCTTATTTTGAATGCTGTATCCGAAGGAATTGTGGGTTTAAGTACCGAAGGACATGTCCGCTTTATGAACCCGGCAGCTGTCGAGATGTTCGGCGTAGGATCGGCCAAACCGCTGAATGGCGCATGCATAGACATGATCCGCCATGCTGACGAAATTGGCAGTCATTTTCCGGACGAACAGTCCTCTATTCTTCAAGCGATTCGAAGCGGAGCCTCTTATCAGGCAGAGGAAGCAGTATTTTGGAAAAAAGGCGGGTCCAGCTTTCTGGCCTCCTATCGAATCAGCCCTTTGATGGATAATGGCGAGCGAAAAGGGGCTGTGATGGTTTTTGTAGACAGGACGAATGAAAAGGAGATCATTCGGGCCAAGGAGTCTGCCGAACGCGCCGATCGGGCCAAGTCAGAGTTTCTCTCTGTGATGAGTCATGAGCTCCGTACACCGATGAACGGCATTATAGGTATGGCGGGGTTACTCGCAGATACTGAATTGGATGAGGAGCAGCGTAGCTATATAGATATTATTACCAGTAGCAGTGGTGCTTTAATGCAGATATTGAACGAGATACTGGATTTGAGCAAAATCGAAGCTGGTAAAATGTCTTTGCTGCACGAATCCTTTGTGCTAGATGACGTGGTCGGCAGTGTGGCTGACCTATTCATGACGCAGGCTATGGAAAAAGGCATTGAGCTGGAATGGCATGTGGATCAGGAAATGCCGGGGATGCTGGTCGGTGATCATGTGCGTATCCGGCAGGTGCTGGTGAATTTGGTGAGCAATGCGATCAAATTTACGGAGCGAGGGCGTGTAAATATCTTTGTGGAGAGAAAGGCTTACAGCCGTCGTAAAAATAGATGCCTGATTGAGTTCAGTGTTACTGATACTGGAATCGGTATTCCAGCAGACCGCCAACATCTATTGTTTCAGCCTTTTTCCCAGCTTCATCCGGCACTGAACCGAAAATATGGAGGGACAGGCCTAGGCTTGTCCATCTGCAAAAACCTGGTCAAGCTAATGGGAGGTTCCATTGGTGTGGATAGCGACGAGGCCAAAGGAGCAACATTCCGGTTCCAGCTGGATCTTAAACTGCCGGAAGGGCAAACGCTTGCCAATATATGCCGTGATCAGCCTTATGATTCAAAGGAAGGCTAAAAAGACATAGCCGTGATGCAGGATGCATCACGGCTATTTTTGTAAGAAATGTTCAAAGAAAAGATTGACAAACTGTTCTAACTGTACTATTAATAATAGTACAATTAGAACAGTTGAACATGTATAAATGAATTTGAGCCAGTGTTGAAAGGAGGAAGTCCATGTGTTCGAGCTGGATATCCGCAGCCGTAAGCCGATCTACGAACAGCTTATGGAGAAGGTCAAGGAAATGATCATGTACGGATCGCTTCAGCCGGATGAGCAATTGCCTTCTGTACGGGCATTGTCCGCTCAACTTACGGTGAATCCGAATACGATTCAGAAGGCGTATCGCGAGCTGGAACGCGAAGGATATATCTATTCCGTTCAGGGCAAAGGCAGCTTTGTCACGCCTACCCAGCAGCAGCCGCAACAAATGAAGCGGGATGAGATTCGGGTGGCATTGTTAAAACAGATGATCGAAGCTGTCCATTTCGGTTTTACACAGCAGGAAGTGGACGACATATACGTGGAAGCTATGCAAACAAAGGAAAGGGGGATGTCCCTTGATTGAATTAAGGGAAGTCACAAAGACATTTACAGAAGAAAAGGCTGTCGATCAGCTTGCCCTTACGGTAAAGAAGGGCTCCATTTTTGGGCTGCTGGGCTCGAACGGGGCAGGGAAAACGACCTTGCTCAAAATCATTGCCGGAATTTACCGACCGGATACTGGCAAGGTGCTAATCGGTGGTCAGCCAGTGTATGAGCAGCCTGAAGTCAAGCAGCACATTCTGTTTTTACCGGATACCCCTTATTTTTTCCCGCAAGCGACAATTCGTCAGATGGCCCGGTTTTACCGCTCCATTTATCCAAGTTGGAGTGAGGAACGCTACACACAGCTTACGGATATTTTCAAGCTGGACCCGAAGCGCAAACTTCACCGTTTTTCCAAAGGGATGAAGCGCCAAGCCGCTTTTTTGCTTGCCTTGAGCTGCATGCCTGAGCTGCTGGTTTTGGATGAACCCATTGATGGTCTGGACCCAGTGATGCGTAGAATGATCAAAAATCTCTTGTTCCAAGAAACCGCTGCACGTGAGATGACCGTCGTGATCTCATCTCATAATTTGCGTGAGATTGAAGACATGTGTGATCATGTCGGCATTATGCACCAAGGTCGGATGCTATTGGAAAAAGAGGTCGATGACCTCAAATCCGATACGCATAAGGTGCAGGTTGCTTTTCGGGACAGCATGCATGGGGAAGCTGTCTGTAGCCAACTTTCGGTCGTACATAAGGAGCGAAGGGGCAGTGTTCTGCTGCTTATTATCCGGGGTGAGCGAGAGCGGATTGCGGAGACGATTGAAGCATACGAGCCGCATGTGTTCGATTTGCTGCCGTTGACGCTTGAAGAAATTTTCATTTATGAAATGGAGGACGCAGGTTATGACATCCAACCGATTCTTCTGTAGCGGCGGCGTAATTCGCCAATGCCTGAGACAGCATGGCTGGATCGGTCTACTGTACTTGGCGGGATTACTGTTTACAGTACCGCTGTCATTGTTTATGAGCATTGGTGATGAACAACCACGAGTGGTTTTAAAAAGCTTGTTCGATAGTACAAACTCGGGTAATGAATTGCAAAAATTGATTTTAATGACTGTACCGGTGCTGGCAGGTGTGATGCTGCTTCGTTTTGTTCAGCGACAGGGGCCATCCGATTTGTATCACAGCCTACCTTTGCGTAGAGAGCATCTATTAACGTCACATTTAATTAGCGGTCTTATTCTTTTACTTGTACCTGTATGGCTGACTGCGGGAGTAACTGCTTGGGTTAACACGTCAGTCGAACTGCCTTATATTTTTCAAATTAATGATGTTGGATCGTGGGCTTTGGTCGTGTCCGTCCTTACGATTTTCTTGTTTACTTTTACTGTGTTTGTAGGGATTTGTGTGGGACAATCGTTGCTACAGACCGTAGTAGTGTATGTTTTGCTGCTATTGCCTCAGTTTCTATTCATGATGATAGGGCGTTTTCTAGAACGTAATTTATACGGATATGTGCGGGTGCGAGAAACCGTTGTTCAATATATTAATGGTGGGGAGTTTCGCAGCAATAATAATGTTTGGGAAAACTTATCGCCGTTTGTACGCATTATGGACAACTTGCCACAGTGCGCCTTTTCCTACATGGAGTTACTTGCCTATTTAGGTATCTCTCTGCTGTTTGTCGCCTTGAGTTATGGTTTGTATCGTAAACGCTTGGTCGAAAAGGCGACTCAGGCCATAGCATTTCCTTTCTTACAGCCTTTGTTCAAGGCAGGAGTCATACTATGCGCCATGCTTATACTAGGCGATTATTTTAATAATGCAGGTACAAGAGGAGCTAATTGGTCGATTTTTGGGTATGCACTTGGAGCTATTTTAGGCTATATCGTTGTAGAGATGGTCATTCGCAAGACGTGGCAAATTATGCGTGTTCGTGCTTTAGTGGAAATGGTCGTGTACGGTGTGATCATGGGGCTGGTACTATATATCCCGGTTTCAGGTTGGTTGGGTTATGAGGGGCGGATTCCAACAGCACACTCCGTAGAAAAAGTTTATGTCGGGCGAGAGGAGCCTCTAGGGGGAGATGCAGAAAAAGAAGCGTATTACTCCCAAGACAGGGCCTATATCACCTCTGTGCTGAATTTACATCGAGAACTCGTACGTGCACATGCAGCTGGCGAGAAAATGTTGTCCAAAAACCTGGCCGTCGAATCGGCATTCATAGTCTACCGTTTGGATGATGGTTCCACCATGACTCGCCGCTATACATTCCCGGAGAAGCCTTTCCGGACAGAACTGACTAAAGTGATGGAAGCAGAGCCTTATAAAACGGTAAGATACAGGCTGGATAAGCTGCAAGGAAAAGCAGAGACGATTAATATCCAATCCGTAGATGATAGTGAAAGACGAGTGGTTTTAACCAATCCAAAAGAAACTCGTGAATTTGAAGATATACTCAGAGAAGAAGTATTAAATATGAGCTATAGCGAGATGCAATCAGAGAAATATCCATTGGGGAGTGTTTCTATTACAAATAAAGAGTCATCCTCTATCAATAACGAACCGAGCTGGCATCGTGAATTTTCATTTGAATGGCCGGCTTCCTATCACAAGCTTACAGGTTGGCTAGAGCAAAAAGGTTATGCGGATAAGGTGATCATTGATTCCAAGGATATTTTTTCGATACGGGCTGTTCCTATTATTGCTGAAGAGCTTGAACCTTATCAATCCAATCAGTATATTGAAGACTATAAGCTATTTAAAAGCATCCAACAGAAGCATAAAGCAATAACGATTGAAGATCCGAAGCTCTGGAGCACTGTACTGGAAAAGCGCAGACCCTATAGCTATACTCCAAATATGGCGAAAGGCACTTACCTGGTTCAGGTCAAGATCAAACCTTTATTTAGTTCAGACCCCCATACACGCTATTGCTATTTTACTCCGAACGATATGACACCGGAGCTTGCGAAGGCATTACCGACAGTTCCTTAAGTGGGACAGCATCTGGTTTGGATGGCATATGGACGGAGGTAGATGAACATGGGATGGTTGGGACACGACATATAACAACCTGATCGACGGGCAAGAGCTCCTCCACATTAGAGATGACATAAAATAGATGCACAGAGAGATAGAACGTAGAACATACAGAGAGAAGAGTTCAATAACGTACAGCTCAATGGTGGAGGAGCAAAAATAGTATGAAATATACAGAAGATCGTGAATTTCTACAGTTCTTGGAGAATTATAAGCAGTCATTTTCCGGATGGGATTTTTCATTCATCTCGGATACGGGACGTGTGGCGAGCGAGCCCTTGGAATGGTCTTATGTCAGCAAGGCTATGAAGTTTATTCATTCATCCAAGGCGATGCTGGATATGGGAACAGGCGGGGGAGAGCTATTATCTCGGCTACGCCCTTTTCCAGAGATCGTATGTGCGACAGAAGCGTATGCACCGAATGTTCCTATCGCCAAGGAAAGATTGGAGCCGCTGGGTGTGCGCGTTATGGCTATACAGGATGACGATTCCCTTCCGTTTGGCGATGCCGGGTTCGACCTCGTGCTGAATAAGCATGAGTCATTTTCGCCAACGGAGGTACGGCGTATTTTGCGACCAGGTGGGACGTTTTTGACTCAACAGGTAGGGGGCCTAGATTGTGTGGGCATCAACGACCGTTTGGGAGCACCTGATTACGAGTATGCGGACTGGACCCTTTCTCAAGCACTTGCAGGTTTGAAAAGCAATGGCTTCGAAATTTTAGAGCAGCAGGAACAGTTTCCGATACAGCGCTTTTACGATATTGGAGCGATTGTCTATTACTTAAAAGCAATCGAATGGCAGATTACAGACTTTCAGCCGGAGAAATATATAGAACAGCTATATGGTCTGTATTTAGATATTAAACGTGATGGCTATTGGGACGTGAAGCAGCACCGTTTTTTGATCCATGCCAGAGCAATATAAAGAAGATTCGATGACAAAAAGGCCTTTCCCGTGGGGGAGGCCTTTTTTGCCATACGCAGCTTGAGTAATTCATCGCTAGGAAGATCGGATAAGGACATTTTTATCCTCCTCTCGTATACTAATCTTTACCATAATTGTACAATGAAGAAGCAATGGCTTACAGTCTCATTTCATTCATTAGTTATAGGGGGATGTACATGTCTGATCCAAAGGAAGTTATAACCAAGCCGGAAAAGGACGAGTCTGTGCGGATAGCATGGTTTTGGCCATGGTTGGGCGGTACGTTTATGTTTGGATTGTTTTCAGTCATGTTTAATGTAGTTTGGAGTATGGTTGTGGCACCCCAAGTGCAGCTTCTGCTGAGGCATGAAGGTGTAACGGATACAACTGTGATTGTAATACTGCTTCTATATGCATGGATTATCGGTCTCATCTTTGCAGCTTATGGTGCCTTGAGTGCGCGTATGTCCAGCATGGGCAAGCTTTCGCTGATGCTGACCGGGCTATTATCATTATTATGTGGGCTGTGGTTGTGGATTGTAGGAATACAAGGGTCTGGTGGTCAACCTGCTGAAGTGTCGGGAGGGGCGTGGGGGCTCTTTTCATTCTATCATGCTTGGGCGGAGCCTGTGTTAGAGGTATTGGGTCCATATACACAGCATGGCGAAATCTGGTTTCTACTGGCTGCACTGCTGCCGATAGTTGGCATGGTAGTAGGAGTTGGGGTAAATCGTTATCCAGCGCTAACCGACAAGAATGGTAAGGTGGATCATAGATGGCAATGGATTGTTGCCGCGATATCTGCTGCGCTCGTCATTGTGCTGACGATTACACTGATGCTTCCTCAACGCCCATACATTGCAGAGAGAGATTTTCCGGTAGTTGACGGGGCTACAGCGGCCATTCCGTTTGCGCAGGATATGCTGCATGAACTGACCGGAATGAGCAAGGCGCGAGCAGCGCACGAACTGAGATTCAACACGACCCATCAGGCATATGTCAATTTGATCGAAAAGAAGGCGGATCTGATTCTGGTGGCTGGTCCTTCCGATGAGGAACTGCGGCTGGCGAAAAGTCGGGGAATACAAATGAAGCTCACACCCATTGGGTGGGATGCGTTTATTTTCCTCGTACATCAAGACAATCCGGTTAGAGGACTTTCTTCGGAGCAGGTTCGCCGTATATATGAAGGGGCTATCCGTAATTGGAATGAAGTAGGGGGCAAGGATCAGCCGATCATTGCTTATCAGCGAGAAGAAAATTCAGGCAGTCAGACATATATGCAAAAGAAAGTGATGGCAGGCCATGAAATGGCTGACCCGCCACGTGAACTACAAATTGGCATTATGGGTGGTATGATTAATGCAGTCGCAGATTTTAACAAGGATCACAACGCGCTCGGATATTCATTTTATTATTTTGCAAATGTGATGCATAATCGTCAAGAGGTCAAATTTTTGTCTATTGATGGAGTGAAGCCGAACAAAGAGCACATCCGCTCGAAGCAATATCCATTCACAGCTCAACTGTTTGTAGTCACACGGGAAGGCGAGGAACCAAGCCCTTCGATGCAACGATTACTCGAATGGCTGCAAAGTGAAGAAGGAACTCGGGCCATCGAAAAAGGCGGCTTTGTTCCTGTAAACTCGTAATCCTGTAACGCTGGTTTGCATTCAGTCCATTCCGTATATTCACCTTAAGAGTGAAACGAAGACAGCAGGGTAATACATAGAATATACATGGCTGTGAATACAATACCCGCACAGCCATGTATATCACCAACATAAGGGGATGAACGAAAATGAAGAAAAAAACATCGGTCTGGGTGCTTTTACTCGCCGTAGCCATAGTGACAGCGGGGTGTGAAACAGGCTCACAAACAAGTTCGCAAACAGGACAAACGGCTCAAAATGAGCAAAAGGGTGCCGTCTCGGCACAAGCGAATGGTTCGGGAGCGACTGTAGATACATCGAAAATAGGAGGACAAGCAACCACAGACACTACTATAGCGAAAGTCCGCATGGACAATATTACCGCGTTGCGTTTGATCGACGGCCAATCCGGCTGGATCGGCGGAAATGGCTGGATTGCCCGAACGGACGCGTCTGCATCCGGTTCAGTCGGATCGACGTGGAATGTGCAATATCAGGGCCAAGGTACGGTTCAGCAGATTTTTGCCTTGAACGGGCAGCAAGGCTGGGCTGTTATGGCAGACAGCGGATCGCTGCTGGCCACTCGCGATGGCGGCAAACGCTGGGAGGTTGTTGGGACTGTACCTGAGCAAGGGCAAACGGGCTTTTTACACTTTGTATCATCCAAGGAAGGGTTCAGTGGCAACCAATATACGAAGGATGGCGGGCAAAGCTGGTCTTCGCTCCCTGTGCCTGGCCACATGGTAGGACAGCCATATTACCATGATCGGCAAAACGGCTGGGCGGTTACGCAGGACACAGACCGTTCATTCCAGATTTTACATACCGTTAACGGGGGCCAAAAGTGGACTACTGTCATGTCACGGACAACGGAGGCGCCTCTAAATGGAGCCATTATTCGTTCGGTAGAACGTGGCAACGCATGGATCGAGCTGGTTGGAGATACGGGGATGAATCAGACGTCGTATTCGCTTTGGCATACTGCCGATAGTGGACAAAGCTGGCGTCCTGTACTGGCGAATGCCACCGCTGGCGGTGGTCCGGCACCAGGTATTAGCCAGCAAGACAATCAGGTTCCCAAAAATGAAGGGGCGGCACCAGGTATGCTCTATGCGGTTAATAGCAGTACCGCATGGATGGGCGGTTACTGCGCACCATGCGACAAGCCCAATACGATCGGCTGGACGACTGACGGCGGCAAGACGTGGAACAATGGAAGGCAAGGCTTTGACGGTTATGGCGGTCAGCAAATCGGGATGGCAAATGCCAAAGAAGGCTGGGCTATTTTTTCGGACTCAGAGCAGGCCCCAGTTATGTACACTACCTCGGATGGTGGACAGCATTGGACGCAGAGCCATGTATTTGATAAGCCTGTGACACCAGGCTCCTAAGGAGGGAATGCATATGAGCCAACATAAGAAAAGTGTGATCACATGGACGGACGGTCGTGAAGTACCGCTCATCGGGCAGGGCACGTGGAATACGGGCGAAAAAGCCTCACTTCGGCAGGAGGAGGTGCGTGCGCTTCAACTTGGCTTCGAGCTGGGCATGTTGCTGGTGGACACGGCTGAAATGTATGCGGAGGGCGGCGCAGAAGAGATCGTCGGAGAGGCCATTCAGGGGCGCCGGGACGATGTCTATCTTGTCAGCAAGGCTTACCCTCATCATGCGGACCGCCAAGGACTGGCTCAGGCGTGCGAAGCTAGCTTAACCCGCATGGGAACGGATTACATGGATATGTATTTGTTGCATTGGCGAGGGAATATTCCACTGGAAGAGACAATAGAAGGTATGGAACAACTGCGTGAGCAGGGCAAAATCCGCAGCTGGGGAGTGTCCAACCTGGACAAGTCCGACATGGAGGAGCTATGGAACCTGAGTGGAGGCGAAGCCTGCGCTGTCAATCAAGTGCTGTATCACGCGGCTTCGCGGGGCATCGAATATGATCTGCTACCTTGGAGCCGTGCGAATGGAGTGCCTGTGATGGCCTATTGCCCGATTGCCCAAGGTGGTCGCCTGCGACGGGGCCTGCTGGAGCATCCTGTTATGGTAGACATTGCTGCCAGCCACGGGGTAACTCCATCGCAAATTGCGCTTGCGTGGGTCATACGAGACGGTGATGTCTGGGCCATTCCGAAGGCGGTACAGGAATCGCATGTACGAGAAAATGCAGCGGCAGCAAGTATTCGGCTCACCCCTGAACAACTTCAACAAATAGACGAAGCTTTTCCTCCGCCGATGCGGAAGCAGCCGCTGGATATGGTTTGAGGAAGGAGGAGCCCATGACAGAGCGAGAGACAGAACTGCATGAGGTAGATGATCATCTGGATTATGGATTATCCGTTGTATTCATCGGCTTTAATCCCAGCCTGAAATCAGGCGAGGTAGGACATCATTATGCGAATCCGCGCAACCGCTTTTGGCGCATACTTGAGGGAGCAGGCTTGACACCTCGCTTGTACAATCCATCGGAAGATCGGGAGCTGCTGAAGCTGGGCTTTGGTTTTACGAACATTGTTTCCCGTCCCACGAGGGGAATGGAGGACATTGCACGCGAGGAATACGCCGAAGGACGTCTGAAGCTATACGAGAAGCTAAAGGAATACCGCCCGAAGGTTGCTTGCTTTGTCGGCAAAGGCGTGTACACCGAATACAGTAAAAGATCCAAAGTAGATTGGGGATTTCAGCCTGAACCGCTAATTCCTGAGATGCATGAATTTGTGGCACCTTCGTCTAGCGGACTGGTGCGCATGTCGCTGGAAGAAATCACAGATATTTATCGCCGTCTTCAAACGTTCCTTTCGTCAGAAATATCTGAAACGCAGTAAGTACGGTGAATATAGCTAGTACAAAAAGAACCACACGCTTCGGTCCCTGCTGGGAAGAGCGTGTGGTTCTTTGAGCTGTTTCTATTGTAAGGCTTTCGCCTGCCCTGCCTGTTCCACGGGAACATAAGGATATCCCAGATCACGTGCGACCGCTTCGTAGGTAATATGTCCATTCAGGACATTGGTGCCACTAAGCAGTGGTTTGCTTCTGCGAAGCGCCTCCTGCACACCCAAATCTGCGAGCTGGAGAGCAAAAGGGAGCGTCGCGTTCGTCAGGGCCAGCGTCGAGGTTTGCGGTACCGCGCCCGGCATGTTTGCTACCGCATAGTGAATGACGCCATGCTTCACATAGGTAGGCTGGTCGTGTGTCGTAATGTGGTCAATCGTCTCGACAATGCCGCCTTGGTCGATGGCGACATCCACAATCACAGAACCGGGCTGCATCGTCTGTACCATGGCTTCCGTTACGAGCCGCGGAGCTTTGGCACCAGTGATTAGGACAGCGCCGATCAGCAAATCACTTTGCGCCACGGCTTCAGCAATGTTGGACGGGGTGGACACTAGCGTATGGAGCTGATTGCCAAAAATATCATCCAGTTGGCGCAGTCTTGGCAGGCTTAGGTCGATTAGTGTCACATCTGCCCCGAGACCGATGGCGACCTTGGCAGCATTGGTACCGACCACCCCTCCGCCAATAATGGTCACTTTACCGCGTTTGACCCCCGGCACACCTGCCAGCAGGATGCCTTTGCCACCCTTTGGTTTTTCCAGCAGTTGTGCTCCAATTTGTACAGCCATTCGACCGGCAACCTCACTCATCGGAGTAAGCAGCGGGAGGCTGCCCTCAACATCTAGTGTCTCATAGGAAATAGCGGCTACACCGTTGTCTGTTAAAGCGCGGGCCAGTGCTGGCTCGGCGGCCAAATGCAGATAGGTGAATAAAATCAATCCTGGTCGGAAATATCCGTATTCAGAGGAGAGCGGCTCTTTTACCTTGATGATCAGATCCGCCTGGGACCACACGTCCGCAGCTTGCTGCACAAGAGTCGCACCCGCAGTGGCATAATCTCCATCCGTAAAGCCGCTTTCAACACCTGCGTGGCTTTCCACAAACACATGATGTCCGTGTTGGATCATTTGAGCTGCACCTGCGGGCGTTAGAGCGACACGATTCTCATTGTTTTTAATCTCTTTCGGAACCCCAATTTTCATTTCATTCACCTCTCCTAAAAATAATGGTTAAGAAAATTACACTATCATTTTTATGCAGTCTGCTGATTAGTTACATGGACTCAAGCCGATAAATGCAATTCATGTTAGATTAGGTACAGTTTACAAGGGGTGAAGCTCCTTGACATCATACATTTTGTCGGATTATCTGACTTAAAGGCTCGACTTTTTGATGAATATATGTCATGTAAAATGACATAAAGACATATACATAAGGAGAATGCCGATGAACGGTAAAAAAACATTTACCATTGCGGATGTGCTGGAACGTCCCGTTTTCCGGCGGGCGAAGCTGGCGGCGGGGGAACAGGGCGTACATCGCCGTGTGGGTTGGGTCCATGTGCTAGAAATCACAAATGTCTCTCCGTTTGTGAGCCGGCATGACTTGATTTTGACGACCGGCCTGTGGCTCACCCGGAAGGGGGAAGAGCGCGCCGAGTATATGGAGCAACTGATCCGCTCGGAAGCCGCGGGATTGTGTGTGGAGCTGGGCACGAGCATTCATGAAATCCCTTCTGAAATCCTGGAGTTGGCGGAACGACATCACTTCCCGGTCATCGTATTTGAGCAGCCAGTGCGTTTTGTTGAAATTACACAAGATATTCATTCCCTACTTATTAACCGACATCATGAACTCCTAAAAGATCTGGAACGATTTTCACGTCAACTTCAGCAGGAAACCCTGCGCAGTACTGATATGAGCGCCCTCTTGCGTGTGCTCCATGACTATGCAGCCCGGCAGGTCATCTACATGTCTTCCATTGATACCAATCGATTCGTACCTTCCGTCCAGCCGGATCTAGCGGACCGTATTGCAGATTTTTATGCCCATGAAGTGGAATCTAGTATGACCGCCGATCGGGAGGGGCATCTGCTATTTTACCTGAATGAATCCACTGCCGTGTTGTTTCAGCCCGTTGTATGCTTCGGTCAGGTGTTTTCCGCAGTAGGTTTGGTGCTGCATGGTGAAATGCCGACAGAAGAAATGTCGCTGCTGCTCGATTACACGGCCAAGGCGGCCGCTACATTGGTGCTGAGAACACAGTTTCTTGAAGACCGATTGCTGCGTAATCAAAATGAATTGATTCAGGATGTGCTGAGCGGGCAGCTTCCCAGTGAAGAGCAGGCCCAGACCCGAATGGGCCTGCGATTGTTATCGAAGGGACAGTATTTATTTTGGGCAGGGGTCATTGAGGTGGAACATCAGGACAAAGATGCCAGTCAGGTGCGCAAGGAGTCCATCAATCAGGATGTGCTAGTGCTACTTCGTTCATTGTTGAAAAAAGAAACGTTGCACAATCTGTTGATGATGAAGGGGAGTCAGTGTTACATCCTTTGTGCCAAGGAGGAATTAACACTACGTTCCGCAGCGCAAATGAAAAAAGTGCTTGCCCATACAGTTCAATATATTCAGAACTATGCCGCAGGACAGCTTGATAAGGTGCGCATTCATGCAGGCTTTGGTAAGGTAAGGCATCGCATGACGGGGACGGATCGCAGTTTTGAAGAGGCATATGAGGTCATTGAAGTGGCACGAAGCGTCCCAGTCATGAAGGATCGGTTATTTTACGACAGCATCGGAATCTATCAGTTGTTGAAGGCGGTGCCCCGCATTCCTTTTCTACAAGAGTTCGTAGAGGACCATTTGGGTGGGCTGATTGCGCATGATCGTGAGCACCATATGCAGCTTTTGGATACACTGGATGCCTACTTTAAATCCCATGGTTCCAAGCGTGATACCGCCGGAATTTTGTACATTCACAGACAGACCCTTTATAATCGGCTGGATAAAATTAATGAAATCATAGAGGGAAATCTGGCAGACCCTGACAAACGTCGTTGCCTGGAAATGGCACTACTGGCTTACCGGATGCTGCAGGCTGAAAATTGATCCTAAATAACTAGTTCTATTTTCCATTCTACTCATTTACAATGCGTGTTAACACTGAGATAATAGAAGAGATTACGGAAATATCTTGAAAGGGGATTAATATGAATATAAAAAAATGGATTGCCGTCCCTCTTATTCTGTTAATGGTAGCTTTGACAGGTTGCCAGGCAGTAGGCGGATTTGATGTAAGTAAAAATTTATTGGGAACACTTGATGTGAAATCCCAGCAGACAACGGAGAAAATCTCTCTTAAGTTGACTCCCAAAGAAGGAATCACGCAAGGAGATAAAGAAATCGTAGATTTGATTAATTCGATTTCCGTCACTGTGGATGAAGCCAAAGTACAATCGGAGGAACTTGCTTCTGCCAAAGGTACATTGCACATCGATAAGTATAATTTGCCGTTTGAACTTGCTTTAGACCGCCAAGGTTTGGCTATTCAACTGGAAGGTGCCAAAAAACCTTATTACATATCTCTGAACTCGCAAGAGAGTTTGAGCGGTCTGCCTGCTGGATTTGATCCATATGTATATTCCAAAGACGTGAGAGAACTGACGAAAACAGCCGCTGCACTTATGCTCAAGCATGCGCCTAACCCTTCGACCATTTCTGCAACGTCTGTAACCGAGGAAGTATACGGTGAGAAAGACAAAGTGAAACTGACCCATCTGCATGCTGAACTTCGTGGTGATGAGCTGGTAACATTGGTAAAACCGTTCCTGGCGAATCTGGCCAAGGACGAAGCAGGCTTGAAAGAGCTGATCGGGCAAGCCATTGATATGACGAAGACGATTGCTTCCGGCATGAATATTGAAGATAGTGATAAAGTAACAGCGGAACTGAGTGCTAACAAAGAAAAAATGGTCAATGAGGCTTATACCGAAGTTAAAAAATATTTGGATCTAGCTGTTGATCAATATGATGTAGGAGTTAGCACCATGTATGCACAGTCCCCTGAAATCAAAACGGTCCTGAGTGCTAACACGGTTCTGAAAAGCGACATGTATTTTGATGAAAAAGGAAATGTTCGCAAAGCGGCAACAGACCTGACGGTTGCTTTGCCAGATGTGGATGGTCTTCCGGTGAAGTCCTTCACAATTCTGACCGAAACTCAATCTTGGAACGTCAATGGTAGTGTGACGGCTGATAAAGTGGATATTTCTAACGGTGTTATTGACTTGAATAAACAAGCTGAATTAACTCCGGGAGCGACGCTGCGCAATTTTGAAGCGAATTCTCCGATCTACAACATTTTAAAAAATGATTTGGAAATTACAAAAGTAGAAACAACTTTCGATCCTAAAGACGATTACTACGTCTTGGAGAATCGTGGTGGTACTGCCTTTATTCCATTGCGTGAACTGACGAGCGAACTGAACTCCGAGTTAAAATGGGATGCAGCTGCCAAACAGACTACTGTAATTGATGATATTACAGGTAAGACGATTAAGCTGAAAAGTGGCTCTAAACAAGCTGTATTGGAAGGAAGCACATTGACGTTGCCACAAGCTCCATATACGGATGAATATGGCACATTGTATGTTCCTTTCAAATCAGTTGCCGAGGCGCTTGGCGCCACAGTAACTCGTAACAGTGATGGAGAATATGTACTGAAACGCGACTAAAAAGAAATTCAAGGAACCGGCCCAATTAGGGGCTGGTTCTTTTTTAGTTATATTGATAAAATGCTCAGTAAAGCGATTAAAATAAGCGCTTACAAATTTTAAAAGTGCCATACTTTCATACAGGGAAAATTGAGATAATGATAGTATCATTCCAGCATAGGAAAACACATACAATTAGGGGGATATACGATGAAAGATATGGAACTATTGAATTCCAGAGAGGGACAAATAGTGCTTGCCCGAATGTACGGTCAACAGCAAATCTCTGAGCAAACGACTCGATATGAATCACTTATACAGGCGTATCGGGAGCATTTTGGTGTAGGGGATATTGAACTGTTTAGTGCTCCGGGGCGCTGCGAAATTGGTGGAAATCATACAGACCACAATCACGGGAAGGTGCTGGCAGGCAGTATTACACTTGATACCATCGCTGTAGCTTCTAAAGTGGAGGAATCTGTAATTACATTCTTTTCTGAAGGCTACAAGACGAAGTACGTCATCGATTTAACTGACTTGTCGCCAAAACCGGAGGATGACAGTACGATGCTGCTGGTCCGTGGTATTGCCGCTGGTCTACTTGAATTCGGATACCGTATTGGGGGATTCCAAGCTTATATATCAAGTAATGTATTCTCTGCTTCAGGTTTAAGCTCTTCCGCTTCTTTTGAAATGTTGATATGTACGATATTAAATCATTTTTATAACGAGGGAGCGTTAGATGCTGTTGCTAAATCCAAAATTGGTCAGTATGCAGAAAATGGCTATTGGAACAAGCCGTCGGGGCTGCTCGATCAGATGGCTTGTGCGTATGGCGGCTTGATTTCCATTGACTTTGAAAATCCCAAGGAACCGATCATAAATCCTGTTCATTGGAATTTTGAACAAAACGGATATTCCCTTGTTATTGTAAATACAGGTGGAAATCATGCTGATTTAACGGACGATTACGCGGCAGTGCCCAACGAAATGCGTGCAGTGGCACAATCTTTAGGCGCAACGGTTTGCCGTGACTTATTGCCGGAGGATCTATATGCCAACCTCAAGATGGTCAGGGAAAAAGCAGGAGACCGTGCAGTGCTGCGGGCGTTGCATTTTTTTGAAGAAAATAGACGTGTGGATGAACAGGTGAAATCACTGGAGGAAGGGCGCTTTACTGATTTCCTGAGGCTCGTTACCGAATCTGGTAATTCCTCATGGAAATGGCTCCAAAACGTATATAGAAGTGGGATTGCGCGGGAACAAGACGTATCGGTTGCACTGGCTTTAACCGAAATGTATTTAAAGTCAATAGATAACAGCGCATGCAGAGTACATGGTGGTGGCTTTGCTGGTGTCATCTTGACGATTCTTCCGAATGATCATGTGGATGATTATAAGGAGTGGATCAGCGACATGCTGGGAACGCCGGTACTTGTTATCAACGTCCGTGAGGACGGTGCCGTTAATGTTAGTAATTTGATCAATGTTGAACGGACTCATTGCGAGTCTACAAACTAGTCAGTCAGTAGAAGACTTTAACCCATGGGTTAAGGTCTTCGTCCTTTTTATCGCCGATACAGCTTGGGTTTGCGTTATAATAAAGAGATGATAGTTTTAATGAAGGAGGGCCTGTCATGGCTATATACCCGTCCTGGTCCTATTCGCAATCGAGGGCTCAAACGTTCGATGAATGCTTACGCAAATACTATTATCATTATTACGGCTCGCATAATGGCTGGAATTCGGCACAAGGCACTGAAGAGCAAGTTACATTGTATCGGCTCAAGCAACTGAGCAACTTATATATTTTATTCGGGAATATTACGCATCAAATGTGTGAATCCGTCATACGTGGATGGATGGAAAAAGGGGCTATCCCGCGCACAGCATACCTTGAGACAGCTATGAAGAACATGTTGAATAACAGCTACAAGGAATCGCTACACCGTGAGCTATGGCTACAAGATCCGAAAAATCGCGTCATGCTGGCGGAGGTTTATTACGACGACGAGGTGCTTCCAGAACGGATCGCCCTTATTAAGGAGCGGCAGCACGCGGTGATACACAATTTGTACCGTACTGCGGTTTGGCGTGAACTGCAACAGGGAAAGGCCCGAATTGTAGAAGTGGAGAAGTGGGATACGATGCTCCTTCATGAGACGAAGGTGTATGTCAAAATGGATTTGCTCTACCGTAGAGACAATGGAGACATGGTCATCGTGGATTGGAAAACAGGCAAGGAAGGCGATTTTTCCGACCAGCTTTTTTTGTATGCTTCCTATGTGCAGGAGCACTATCAGCTTCCTTTGGAGAAGATTGAGGTACGTGTGGAGTATTTGATGACAGGAGAGCATGAGGTATATCGTCCCGCGCAAGAAGATATCGACAAAGTGGTTGGTAATGTAGGACGATACATCGATGAAATGAAGTCCTGTCTCGATGACGATTACTATAACCGCCCCAAGTCCGAGTCTTTCTTCACTCCGATGCCTTCACGCAGAGCGTGCGGAGGCTGTAATTTTCGTGAGGTGTGTAAGTACCGAGCGGTGTGAAATGACTTGATCGCCTTTGCCACCGGATTCCTACCCTAATTAAAGCTAGTGAATCCGGCCATATGGCAAATCTATAATTCTTCTATATTTTGAAACCGCTTTATAATTTAGATGACGCGAGGTATGATAAGGGTATTATTGGAAAATGTGAAGGAGGAAGTTAGGAAGATGACGAGTACAGAACACGCACGTATTCTATTTCAGGGAGATTCTATAACAGACGGAGGAAGGGGACGAAATGAGGATGCGAACCATTGGCTGGGTCAGAGTTATGTGTATCTGATCGCAGGTGCATTGGGGAGCCGTTTGACGACCACACAGCCAGAATTTGTGAACCGGGGAATCTCGGGGGATCGAGTTTCGGATTTGTATGCACGCTGGAATGAGGACATGTTTAGCCTGAAGCCAGACCTGCTCAGCATTCTAATCGGAGTGAACGACGCCTGGCGGATCGTCGAGCAGGAGCCGTCCGGGGTGACGGACCGATTTGAACGAGCCTATCGCCACCTTCTGGAAGAAACGCGTGAAGTGATGCCTGATCTGGGACTCGTGCTGTGCGAGCCGTTTATTTTGAAAACAGGAGCTACCGAAGCACGATGGAACATTTGGCAAGAAAAAATAACGGGGTATCAGCGTATTGTACGTCAGCTAGCGGACGAATTTGGTGCTGTATTTGTGCCGCTCCAGAGCATGTTGAACGAAGCCGCTACCCAGGCGGACGCCTCCTATTGGCTGCATGACGGGGTTCATCCGACAGCGGTTGGGCATCAGTTGATAGCTGATCAATGGATAGATATCGTGCAAAAGAGTCCGCTGGCGATTCGCTAACAGGGTCATACATAGTCTACTCCTTGTCATTTTTGGGTAATACACGATTATGGACATCATTACTTATGTTATGGTTCCATCCAAAAATGAATGTCAAAGGGGGTGCTTCTTGCTTCATCATGAACGGAGCAAGAGAGGGCTATGGAAACGATAAATATCATTCTGGTTATATTACTTATCGCATTAACTGCTTTTTTTGTGGCCTCGGAGTATTCCATTATTCGTGTGCGGGTATCTCGCATCAATCAATTGGCCTCAGAAGGTAACAAAAATGCGAAAGCTGTTAAAAACATTCTGTCTCGGCTGGACGAGTATTTATCTGCTTGTCAGCTCGGAACGACATTAACCTCAATGGCGCTAGGCTGGCTAGGGGAATCTACTGTTGAACATCTGCTACACCCCCTGTTTGTGCTGGCTCATATTCCGGCAGGCCTGACGGGAGTGCTCTCCTTTTTGCTGGCTTTTCTGATCTTGACCTATTTTGAGGTGGTCATTGGGGAGCTGGTACCGAAAACATTCGCCATACAGATTGCGGAACCGATGGCATTGTTTTTTGCCCGTCCGATCACGATATTTTATAAAATGACCTATCCTCTGAATTGGGTTCTTAGTCGTTCATCGCGTGTCATTACAGGTCTCTTTGGGCTCAAAAAAGTATCTGAAGAAGATGCAGCACTTAGTGAAGCTGAGCTTCGTTTGGCATTATCTGAAGGTTTTCGTAGTGGTGAAATTACACCGACAGAATATCGATATCTGAACAATGTATTTGATTTTGACGACCGGGCAGCGCAGGAAATTATGGTACCGCGCATCCACATCCGCTCCATCTCCCACCAGGCAACAGTGGCCGAGTTTATGGAGCTGATCGAGGACAAAGTTTATAATTTTCTACCTGTAGCTGAACATGGCGACCGGGATCGTGTTATCGGGATGATTCGCGTTAAGGAAGCCCTGCATGATTTGGCACGTGGGCACAGCACAGGGAATACGACGATGGCTTCTTATATTCATCCGGTGCTTCAGGTTATCGAGACGGTTCAGGCTCGGGATCTGCTGATTCAGATGCAAAAACGGCGCATTCCAGTAGCGGTGCTGGTGGACGAATATGGTGGAACATCTGGACTTGTCACACTGGAGGATATTATGGAGGAGATTGTTGGAGACATTCCTTCCTATACCGACACCGAAACCCCCGCAGCGTTAACTCCACTCATTACAAAAACAGATGATCATCGTTACATACTCAAATCACAGGCGCTCATTCATGAGGTCAATCGGCGCTTGGAGACGGATATTGAGGCCGGGGACGTATATACGATTGGTGGATGGATGCTTTCAGAGCGTTTTGATATCCAGCAAGGAGACAAGCTGACCATCGGTTTATGGGAGTTTACTGTACTGGAAAAAAACAGTCACCAAATAGACACAATTGAAGCGATGAAGAAAGCAGTCGTTGAACAGAAAAATGACAATGATTTTTAATAATGGAAAATGGCTTTGTCGAGTAACAGCTTGCTTAAGATGTGACGAATAGCCTGTAAAGCTTGTGGCAACGCAATTTGTCCATCTTAAGATGCAAGCTGCTACCTGGTAACATATTGTTTTTTGTAATTAGGATAGGGGACTTAAGACTCTGTATCTTTATGCTCATAAATATATCTGTCTGTGAAAAATTCTACTAGAAATGTAGCAATTTTATGGTAAAATGGAATCAAATTTGAGTTTTTTGGGGTGGGCTACAGTACATGAAGATGTCACTAGGTACGAAAATGGTTACTGCATTTGTCTCAATTTCTGCAATAACCTATGGAACAAGCGCTTTTTTTATTTTTGTACTCAAGGACTGGCTTGCTCAAGGTACACAAGAATGGGTGTACACTTCGATCATTCTGTTATTGGGTGTCCTGTGGAGTGGCATTTTGGGCTGGTTGATCTCAAAATTACTCACGCGGCCCATTGTTAGGTTGGCGAAGGCGGCAGAGGAAGCTTCGGCGGGGAACCTGTCTGTTGTGATTCCTGAACGTCGCTCGGAGGATGAAATCAAAGTTCTGTATGATGCATTTCGGCACATGATGCTGAACATTAAAGATATGTTCAATGAGATCTCGTACAGCACCAGAACCACTTCGCAAAGTGCGGAAAATCTGAGCTTGGCTATTGTACAGGCTACCACACAAATTGAGTCCATGTCTTCGGTGGTAGAAGATATTTTGAATGGCGTGGAGCAGCAAAAGCAAGCATCTGCCCAATCGATTAAAACAGCAGACCGAATGCTGGGCGATTTTAAAATGATGCGTAGCAAATCGGGACATATGCTGGAACTGTCAGGCCATATGGAGCATTCAGTAGATTCGACGCAGACCGTATTTTCATCCCTGATGGATGGAATGGGAGAGCTGACAGCATCACATGGTCGTTCGCAGCAGGTAATTGCACGACTGGAAAAAGAAGCTTCCCAAATTGAAGCGATTACAAGCACCGTGAAGGATATTGCTGAACAAACCCATTTGCTGGCGTTGAATGCTTCTATAGAAGCGGCGCGTGCGGGAGAAGAAGGGAACGGGTTTGCGGTAGTGGCTCACCAAATTCGCGCACTTGCCGCCCAAAGTACGGAGTCTGTGCAGCAAATAAATGCCATCGTTAGCCGTGTGCAGTCACAAATCGTAGAGACAGTGCAGTTGATGCATCAGCAAACGTCATTGGTCAGTGCCGAGGCGGAACGGACAAGCTCTGTGGATCAGACGCTGAACCATTTGAACGCTATTGTACGTGAATTTGTCGAGAGCATCCGTTTAATGGAAGAGGCCGTGACGGAGCAGACGAATCGGGTAGATCAAACCTTTGAGCAGATCCATCGTATTCAGCAAATGTCTGGGGCCTTCTCTGAAGGGGCTCACAAAATTTATACAGCTGCTCATGAGGAGACAGCAATTATGCAGGAAATTTCGTCTTCTTCCGAGGATTTGAAAGTGCTTACGAATAAACTCATGATGAAAACACGTGGAATGCAACTATAATCAGAAATCGTCATGTGAGGCATGATATATACGAACAAAATGTAGCCGCTATACACCGGAAAACGCAGCAAAATGGTTTCCCGGTGTGTAGCGGCTATTTTTTAATTTCAAAAAACTCACATTGTTTTCTAGGGTGGTAAGCCAGATCACTGACGCTGGATTGCACGACGATGGTTTGATCGTCGAAACGGATTATGATTCCGCCAGAGCCAATCAATTGGTCATCCTGAAATACTCGGACACGAAGATGACGTTCCAGTGCCTCATTGAAATCCTGATCTGTAATTAATCGGCGATTAATGGCCATGAGGGTTCTCCTTTGAATATAATATCTTTTATCATAAAGGTAAGGTATTGAACAAGCAAGAAACGCGGCTAGAACATAATTGGCTATTGGTTATAAAATAGAATGCAATGAAGCGAGAAAGAGATCGAGAAAAAGATCAAAGGGGGCTAGCTATGGATAGGTCGTGGTCAGGGCCTTGGTTTGATGCCAACGCGCCAGAAGGGTTCGAGGCTTTTTCTCCGTCACATGGGTTGGCTGTATTGGGACTCATTGTTTGCGCTTTGCTGCTGTGGCTGACTAGGGGATGGATTCGGTCGAACAAGCCTGTAAGTGAGGGAATTCGCTGGTTGTTAATTACAGTCCTCATTCTGTCAGAGGTGACTCTGAATATTTGGTATGTGATGCAGCATATTTGGGATGTCCAGACTTCATTGCCATTAGAACTGTGTAGTGTGACACTGCTGTTGTCTATCCTGATGCTCATTTTTCGAAGCCGCTGGTTATATCCGATCATCCTTTTTGCCGGAATTGGAGGGGCGCTCCAAGCAGTACTCACGCCAAATTTGGCATATGCCTTTCCGCATTATCGTTTTATCCATTTTTTCGTAGCTCATAGTGCTATTATTTTGGCAGCCTTGTATATGACCTGGATAGAAGGACTCAAACCGACATGGAAGAGTGTGGGGGGAGCTATGCTTTTTCTGAATGGCTTGGCGCTGATAGTGTGGATCGTAGACGATGCTCTCGGTGCTAACTACATGTTTCTAGCCGGAAAGCCGTCGACACCGTCGATATTGGATGTTTTGGGGCCATATCCTCTGTACATTCTGGCAGAAGAAGCCATTGCACTGCTGTTCTTTTCGCTTCTGATGCTGTTGTTCGAGGTGCTCCCGGGAGGCAGGCTGTATGTCCGCTTTCGCAAAGGAGCTGTGCATGGTGCTGATAGGTCGACATCAAAGCCGTTGTAAAGCCATATGAAAGCAGCCTTCTCCACAAGTATCTGACCAAGGATAAGGCTGCTAAGAATGCTAAGAATGCTAAGAATGCTAAGAATGCTAAGAATGCTAAGAATGCTAAGAATGCTAAGAATGCCTAAACAGTAGTACGCATGGGTACATCTTTTCTCATTCTAATACTTAACGCAGTAGTGATTCTGCTCCGTCTACATAAATTTCCGTACCCGATACATGAGATGACTCGTCTGAGGCGAGAAACAGGACCAGATTGGCAACCTGCTCTGGTTCACCAGGGGCATCCTCTAGCGGATGCTCTCCGCCCTTCGGAAATTCGACTGGAATTTGTACCTTCTTCAAGTCTTCCGAAGGGTATGTGTTATTATCAATTTGCGTGTCGATGGCTCCCGGGCATATCGCGTTGACCCGAATTTTGTAACGTGCCAGCTCCAGCGCTGCCATTTTCATAAACGCAACCTGAGCTGCCTTGGTGGAGGCGTAGGCTGAGAATCCAATACCCGAAAAGGTTCGATTACCGTTGATGGAGCTGGTAATGATAATGCTGCCGCCGCGTTCTTTCAGGTAAGGAACGGCATATTTAACAGTAGCAAAGGTGCCGCGAAGATTAATGTTCATCGTGCGGTCCCATTCCTCTAGCTCCAGTGTCTCGATAGGGGCCATGGTGCCGTTAATGCCTGCGTTGGCGAACACGATATCCAACTTTCCGTACGTTTCCACGACTTTAGCGAACCCCTGCTGAATCATATCTGGCTTGGAAATATCACATTCCAGCACAAGTGCTTCACCGCCAGCCTGCTCAATAATTGCTTGGGTCTCCTCTGCATGCTTGGGTGTCCGATCCAGCATGACCACCTTGGCGCCTTGTTCTGCAAAACGGATCGCGGTCGCCTTGCCGATTCCTGAACCTCCACCACTGACCACTGCTATCTTTCCTTGCAATCTCTGCTCTGCCATTGACTATTCCTCCCATTCCGTTCATAAACTAAACCTGACTCGTTATTCCATACCTCTGTACGTTGATGGTGAAACAGTCACCGCTGGATTTCACCCCATTTGCGAAATATGGTAACATAGGGAACCAGCAGGAACTTATAGCAGGAACACGTATCGGGGAAGACCGGGTGACGGAGGTGGATCGAATTGAGCTATAACGCAAATGACCAACCCGAATCGACAGACGCTATAGCACTGACCGGAAAAGTGAAACCGTGGGCACTGAGCGGCCCCAGTATTCAAATCGATCCATTGTTTCCCTATTACGCGAACCGTTCGCGGGACAGTATAGCAGATGAGATCGCCCTTGCGGGCTACCAGACCGTTCATTATTTTGTCGTGCGTGAAAATGAAGTGGATGGAGCGCTTGTTGCTGCTTTTCAACGCAGAGGCATAGCGGTGTGGGCGATGGTGCTAGGCAACGGTTCTTTTGGCGTGTCCCAGCTGCCGCCGGAGTGGAAAGGATGGCGCATGGAGCTGCTGCGCGAACCGAACGACGGATTTCAGCGGCTTTCGCATTTTGCCCAGGAGTATGTGGAATGGAAAAAGAAAGCCGCTGCCCGGCTCGTCACCGACATTCCGTTCGACGGGTTCGAGGTGGCGGAGCCTTATTTCCCCGAATGGAACGGGCTGCGCAGTGGAGTGTACGGGGATATTGGGCCACATGCACAGCGCGCCTTTCGCGAGCGTAGCGGTGAGGACATTCCGGATTTTCGCGACAAGCATGCGCGGAATTATTACCGGAAGGTTCCGAAGCTGTACGCGCAGTGGGTTGATCTGCGTGTGGACGCCGTGAATGGCCTGATCAGCGAGCTGGTAAACGGTGCGGGTGGTGTGCGAGATGTCCGACCGGACATCTGTGTGGCGACATGGTCGCTTGCTGTGAGCGGACGCGGCGATGTCCCCGGCCAGCTACGGGAATGGCAGGGTCTTGACGCGGTAGCCATGATCGGGTGCGTAGCCCCGGATATGCACGTGCTCCAGACCCATTGGCCGGACTGGATGCGTCGCCGTCTGCCGCCGCAGTATACCCACGGCTACGCCCGCATCGCGCAGTCGATACGGGCCGCTTATCCGGGTCTGCCCCTCGGGGTGCAGGCGGATATCGGTTCTCTCGCGCGTATGGTTCGGGACCGTGAGTGGACGCGGCGGTTTGGCGCTGCCGCCTTGGAGGGCGGGTACGACGCCTGGACCGCCTATGAATACCATTTGGGTGGTTACATGTACGATGAGCCGCCCAAACCGCTTAAGGCGGAACGATCAGCTGAAGATGAGGTGGTTATTTCTTTCAGCAAGCGGATTGCTACACCGTCTGTAGATGAGCTGCGTATATGGAGCCGGGAGGACAGAGCAGGTACAACACGTGACCTGAGCCGCCACCTAAGGAAGGATTCACTAACGTTGTTAGAGCTTGTGGATGCCGTAGCAGACGGAAACCGTCTATTGCTGCGTATACGCAATTTACCAGCGGGGGCGTTCAGCTTGCGCCTTGATGGTGTACAGGATACACCGGAGTTGTGGCTGTTTAAGGGGAGAAAGGTACATCGCAATCTGCCAGAGCATGAAGTGAAGATACCTTAAAATTTGGGTAATAACAAAATAACAGCTGTATAAACGGCTCATTTGCCGTAGCATTATTGAGTTGTATATATTAAGGCAACATCTTTTCAAAACATAAATAAATAGTGGAGTGAAAAAAGTATGTGGGATTGGGATTATCTGATTCGGGTCATGTTCGCTGGCTTGTGCGGTGCGTTAATCGGCTATGAACGGAAGAGTCGGATGAAGGAGGCAGGCATTCGCACGCATTTCATTGTCGGTATTGGCGCAGCACTCATGATGGTGGTATCCAAATATGGGTTTCAGGATCAAGCCGTCTGGTCTAACCTGTCGCTGGACCCTTCCAGAATAGCAGCGCAGGTTATAAGTGGAGTCGGCTTTATCGGCGCAGGGATGATTTTCACACAAAAAAATAGAATCAAAGGATTGACCACAGCCGCAGGCATCTGGACTACCGCCGGAATCGGTATAGCCGTAGGTGCAGGAATGTATGGGCTTGGTGCAGGTGTGACGTTGTTTATTTTAGCGGCTCAGTCCTTGCTCCATAGTCGGTTTTATCAGATGGCTACCCCGTCTACGCGACAAGTGGTTGTTCAGGTCGACAATGAACCGGGCGTACTGAATCGGATCAAAGAACTGTTGGAGCACAAGAAGCTGACCATTCACAGTTTTCACGCCGAGCGCATCAATAACGGTGAACAGTTGGTTATTCATATGCTTCTAAAGCTGTCCCGGTCAGAGGGAGTGGAGGAATTGCTGTCACTGCTGCAAGAGATGGAAGGTATTCGTTCAGTCGAGGCCAAGTCCAATTAGACGAATATTTACTGCTCATACAGTAGTTTTTTTGTCGAACGCTGGCGGCTCTTATAACGGAAAAAAACTTTAAAAATAATGATTGAAAACGCTTCCTTTTGTGTATATACTCTTACTACATCATAGAGGCAGCAGCTTAGAGAGCATCAAGGGATAAGCAAAAACGACCTCACGCGTATGCGCAAGGTCGTTGCTGTTATCCCGTTTTGAAAGAATAATTTGAATGTCTTACTTTACTTTGACTGGAGCTGGATATTTTTTACCCAGCGTATCCACAGTTACTTTTTTCATCGTAGCCGGTTGGATCGGTTTGTCATTGCTATCCCGTTTGGAATTGACGATAGCATCGACCACGTCCAGCCCGGACGTTACTTTACCGAAAGCAGCATATTGACCGTCGAGGTAGTCCGCATCGGCAACCATGATGAAAAATTGCGATCCGGCCGAATCCAGATCCGCTGAGCGGGCCATGGATAATACGCCACGTGTATGTTTGAGTGTATTGTTAACACCATTGCTCTTGAATTCGCCTTTGATACTGTAGCCGGGGCCACCTGTACCGTTACCTTGCGGATCACCACCCTGAATCATAAAGCCTGGGATCACACGGTGGAAAATGGTGCCGTTATAGGCTCCCTTTTGTACCAAAGAAATGAAATTGTTAACCGTGTTCGGTGCTACTTCCGGATACAGCTCAAGCTTAATTTTCTTGCCATCATTCATGACAATCGTGACAATCGGATGGGAAACAGCCTTGTTCTTGTCTTTAGTCGCAGCAGGAGTTGAAGTGCTTGTCCGGCTGGCAGCTTCCACATCGGCCGCTTTTGTACCGCATCCAGCAACCAGCACGAGCATGATGGCCAGTAGGCACAGCGTGTACCATGGGCGTATCGTTTTTCGGTTCATTGATATTCCTCCTGAAAGGTTGGATGGTGTAACATCCTAATTTAAAGTTTGGGGGCAGCGCAGAACACTTTTCCATTTTCTATCATACCTTTTTTGCTGGGGATAAGGAAATACGGGTTTGAAAGCCGTATTCTTGACCCATACTGCTGCTATTCCCAAGGAAAGGGGCAGGATCATGATGGAGGTAGACAAAAAGCTGGCAAAAGGTCTCATATGGGGTATGGCGTTCAGTCTGCCGGTTTGGGTAGGGGTGCTGTACTCAGTACAACATATTCGTGACTGGCTATAACATAAAGCGTAAAGATAGGCCAAAACCGTTATGGTTTTGGCTTATTTGTATTTGTGCCAGTCCAAATTGCTGTTATTCAGCAGATGCTCAAAGTTGTTATCTAGCTTCTTCTGTTCAGCTTTTTTTGCTTCGACGGCACGCTGCCGTTCGTCTTCTTTACGCTTGTCCTGTTCTGCTTGGGCTTCATTGGCTTGAGCCTTAAGCTTATTCAGCACATCCTGACTCAACAGATCCTTTAACGTAGCAGGTTTGTCCTGAGGCGCAGGAGCAGGGGAAGACGAATTTCTTTTCTTAGCCATGTCATCATCTCCATTCCATTCGATTATATCAGCTTCTTCACGGTTGTTCCACGATGGAAGGATGAGGGGGGCGGTAGACTTTTCTAATTGAGGGGGTAATAATGGAATGAGCAGAAGGGACGTGTGGCATCATGCATCTATATTGGAAGCGAAACCTGGTCATTTTGTGGATTGGCGTGTTGTTTTGCAGCATGGCCTATTCCGTGTCTATTCCGTTTTTACCTATTTTTCTGAATACGGAAATGGGCGTAAATGATCATTTGGAACTGTGGTCGGGGACTGCCTTTGGAGTCACTTTTTTAGCCAGTGCGCTGATTGCCCCATTTTGGGGTTCGCTTGCAGATAAATATGGACGTAAGCCGATGCTGATTCGTTCAGGCTTTAGCCTGGCGGTGTTGTACCTGATATGTGCCTTTGTGACAGATCCATATGTGTTCGTAGGAGTACGACTGTTTCAAGGTCTTCTATCCGGGTTTATTCCTGCTGCGATTGCGCTGGTCGGAACGGGTTCGCCAGAAGAGAAAACGGGCTATGCGCTCGGTATAATGGCGACCGCTGGGGCGACAGGCAGCATTATAGGCCCGTTGATCGGTGGTGTAGTGAGCCATTATTATGGCAATCGGAATGCCTTTTTTTTCTCTGCAGCTCTTGTACTGGTATCTGCATTAATTGCGACCTTTGGCGCTAGAGAGGACAGCTTCAAGGGAACCCGTACCCGCTCGCATGTTCGTGATGATATCAAGGAGGCTATTGCTAACCGGCCATTGTATTTTTTGCTTATTTTGGCGGGATTAAGCACCTTTTCTGTTATGATACTGGAACCATTAATTACGGTATATGTGCTTGAGATGGGAGTTGACCGCAGCCAAGCGTCTCTAAGTTCCGGAATTGTATTCTCAGCCGTAGGCATTGCGGCCGTGCTGATGGCCCCCCGGTGGGGACGGATTGGAGGACGGACCGGATTTGCACACGTGCTGCTGATTGGGCTGATCGGTTCGGGAATCGGGAACATCCTACAATTTTATGTAACCAACTTCGTTGGTTTTGGTGCGCTTCGGTTTGGATATGGATTGTTTTATGCGTCCGTTATGCCTGCTATCAACGCAATGACTGTGGAGGTCACCAAGCCGGAGTTTCGCGGACGAGCCTTTAGCTTGAATCAATCATCCACCCAACTCGCGACCATGGCGGGGCCGTTGATTGGCGGCATGCTTGGCAGCTGGATGCCAATCCGCTGGATCTTTGTGTTAAACGGTGGCATATTGCTGCTTGCAGCGTTGTTGCTATGGGCCAAGGGAAAAAACGTTTTTCCGGTTTCAGCCAAGAAGAACGTCACGGATCAGGATATTCATTCTGCCGGATAGGAGAATGACAGCAGATTGTCTAATGGCATAAGCTTAAGGTTCCTAGAGCAGGTCTTTTTTTGCGCGATTAGATAATTATCCCAAACCTTTACTTTTAGTATACTTATTCATAACCCTCTACACTGATAATATGACAAGGAGGGATATATTATGATAAGAGACGACATTTTGCGTCAACAGCTTGAGAATGCTCGTCAAAAGCTGTATATTTTGCAAGCAAAACATGGTTTTAATCATGCCAGTGTGCTCAGACAGTCTGTAATTATGGATAACCTCATCAATCAATATAACCACCTTTTTTATATAAAAGAAAAAAAACCGACGGCATAAATGTAACCGATGGGCGAGAAACTTTTGGTGAGGTCACTCGCCCTTGTATTGTAGCGCTGATAATTATAACAACGATGCTTGTCTTAACTTTTCTAACTAGTGTGCAATCTATCATTTTAGGTACGGTTTGTTTGATGGGCACTTAGTAAAACACCGATAATAACGACCAAACCGCCGATGATTTGGCGCCATGTAATCGTTTCTTGCAAAAGCAACACAGAAAATAAGACTCCAAATATCGGAACCAAATTCATCAGAGAAACGGAACTGCTCGGTGACAGCTTGATTAATCCGTAATTATAAAGCAAAAACGCGATAACGGAGCAGAATACACCCAGATATACTAACAACATAAACGATCCTGTTGTTGGAACCTGCCAACGATCCTTTTCTAATAGAGCCAACGGTATAAAAAAGATACTCCCTGCAACGGTTTGGTAAAAAGATAACGTCACGGGTGGATATTTGTCCACAACCTTACGCGTCATGAAAGTGTAAAACGCCCACGCAAAACCCGTCCCGATTAATATTAAATTTCCGATGAGTTGATTCTTACTATCCGAACTTTCGCCAACTGAAGTCAAGAAATATACCCCGATCATGGCCAGTGCTATGCCGCAAATTTTATATTTGGATATTTTCACTTTATACAAAATAAGCTCAAGCAGCGACGTAATTGCGGGATATGATGCAACAATCAATGCTGCGTTGGAAGCGGTAGTCAGGCTAACCCCTATATTCTCCATTGAAAAATATAAAGTGATTCCCAAAACACCACTAAACGAAATCGTAGCCAAATCCTTTGGCTTTACTTTGACATGTTCTTTTTTAATCAGCAAAACGATACCTAGCACTACGGAAGCTATAATAAATCTGGATAGACCCAAGGTAAGCGGGGGGAACGTCGTGTAGGCTGCTTTGGTGGCAATAAACGATGTACTCCAGATCAATAGGGCCAGGATCGTAGAACCGTAGTAAATCCTGTTGCTTTCGCTGTGATGAGCTATGACTTTGTTCAAGTTAAATCCTCCCTGAGGTAATCCCCTGTGAAATACAATAGTTGCTACTATAGTGACTACTATAAAAACGTTACTAAAAAGATAGTGTGTATATCAGTTTTTGTCAAGGGGAAGTGATATAGTAAGGATGAACACGAATTGAGGAGAAGACGTCATGAAACCAAAACCAAATATATTAGAAATTCTACGGGATTTGAATTTTAGTGAATATGAAGCCAAGGCTTATGTGACCTTATTGGAAAGCTCTCCGCTTTCGGGATACGCCGTTTCATTGAATTCCGGGGTACCGAGATCCAAAATTTACGAGGTTTTGTCTGGAATGGTCAACCGTGGGGACATCATGGTCAGTCAAGAAAATACGCCTCTGTATGTGCCGCTTCCGCCACATGAATTGATTGCCCAGAGAAAACGCAAAGCAGAGCAGATTTTCAATGTGGCGCAAGAGAGTTTGGAGCAGTACACGGCATCATTTCAAAATAGAGAGAATATTTGGAATATTTCGGGGTATGAAGCCATTATCAATCGTATAAATGAAGGGGTAAAAGGAGCTAAACACCGAATTTTATTGGAAATTTGGAAAGAGGATGCCGAGGTGTTCCGAGATGCCTTAGAGCAAGTAGCCCAACAAGGAATTGAAGTGATCATTGTAGCGTATGGGGAGCTTAACTTTGATTTCGCTACTGTTTACCGCCATGATATGAGTGAAGAGATTACGTCCGAAATTGGGGGGCGGTGGATTGTACTTAGCATAGACGACCGGGAGGTCGTAGCTGGCATACTTTCACTAGGAGATGACAGCCGCGCTGCATGGACGTTGCATCCGGGTCTGGTGATGCCGATTACGGAAGTGATTATTCATGATATTTATATCATGGAAATCCTATATGAGTTCCGTGAACAATTAGAAGAGAAATTCGGCCCTAATCTAATCCATCTCCGCAATAAATTTGCTATGGGTCCGAATGGCAAAGGATATTATATTCCTTTGACTGAAAAAAGCATGAAACGTGTATAGAGATTGTCTGAGGTCCGATGTGCAAAAATAAACAGGCCCATGGAGTGTTATTCCATGAGCCTAATTTTATTGGATGTTGTGTTCTATTATTTTACGGTTACAATCACACGTTGATAATGCTTTAAAGGATGTTTTCCATTGTCCTGTACTTCTGCAATGATATGAAGCGTATTCCCTGACTTAGCATCTGCGGGAACTGTGAAACTAACTGCATTCGTATCACTACCTTGCAAGTCAATCGTGTTTACTTTCTCTCATTTTTGTTCCCCACTCTGAACGCTCCTATGATGTTTTTTAGGATTATGACCATGTAAGTATTCTTTTTATTCAAGATTTAGGCATAAAAAAAACCTAAACATATATATGTCTCAACAATAGTTGAGCATATATACATTTAGGTTTTGCCTGCATGATCAGTCACAATCCTGATCCGATTTTACATCAATGTCCGAGAAAATGAAAGCGGTTTACAAGTCCCAGCATAAAATTAGTTTTACGCTTTGAATAAACCGGATTCTTTGACTTCAGATAGGAAGTTGTGGAACTCAGGAATGTTCAGCTGTTGCTGAGCATCGGACAAAGCGACTGCCGGGTTCGGATGGACCTCCACCATGATACCGTCGGCTCCAGCAGCCAGGGCAGCTTTGGCGCAAGGGGCCAGGATGTCCTTACGGCCTGTCGAGTGAGTCACGTCCACCAATACAGGCAGATGACTTTCCTTTTTCAAAATCGGAACAGCGGAAATATCCAGCGTGTTACGCGTCCATTTTTCGTACGTACGGATACCGCGTTCAATCAGCATGACTTGCGTGTTACCACGGGAAACGATGTATTCAGCAGCATGAAGGAACTCTTCCATTGTTGCAGCCAGTCCGCGTTTGAGCAGAACCGGAGTTCTTGTTTCACCCGCAGCTTTGAGCAATTCAAAGTTGTGCATGTTACGCGCACCAATTTGAATAATGTCGATGTATTGGATCGCTTCCTCCAAATGTCTTGGATCGACGATTTCACTGATTGTAGCCAGCCCGAACTCATCACCTACACGTTTGAGAATTTGCAGTCCTTCCACGCCCAGTCCTTGGAAATCGTACGGAGACGTACGTGGTTTAAACGCGCCACCACGAAGAATCGGCACACCGGCTTCCTTGAGAGCCGCACCTACTTCACGAGTTTGCTGGTAGCTTTCCACCGAGCATGGACCTGCGACCATGATGGAGGCTTTGCCGCCTACCAGCGTATCTTTAACCTTAATAATTGTGCTATCTGGTTGATTTTTGCGGCTGACGATCAGATGTTTTTTGTGTTCTTCTTTTTGATAGTTCAAAGAAGCCTTGAAAATATTTTTGAACAGTTGGCGAATCGTAGCATCGTCAAAAGGCCCACGGTTAGCCGCGATCAGCTTGTCCAGCATTTGTTGCTCACGTACCGGATCAAAGTCAGGTACCCCTTGAGCTTCCTTCAATTTTCCAAGTTGTCCGGCCAGTTCAGCGCGTTGGGACAGCAGCTCCAGCAATTGCAAATTTGTAGCATCGAGTTGTTCACGCAGCAGCTCCAAAGAATTTTCATTTGTAGACATACAGTACTACACCCTTCCCGAATTTAATTTGTTTTTTCTGTCAGTCCATGGACTTTTTTGCAGAAAATAACACAAAAAGGCACTCGCCGCAAGGGACGAATGCCGTGGTACCACCCTAATTACAGAAGTATACATACGAATCGTCAACGTCGTTCAGTCGACAGCAGTAACTTCTGAGCTTGATGCCCGTAACGGGGGCTTCCGGAAACCTCTACTCGGACAAAGGAATGAATCCTTCTGTCGGTTCAAGGCTCGACTCGGGAGTGAATTTCAACGCGGGATTGCGGTACGCTCTCAGCAATTCGTACCTTTCTGTGGGAATCCGTTAGACGTTTACTTGTCTCCGTCGATGTCTTTGTTCATGGTATTCAAAAGATTTGACCTTATTTTAAACAAAGTAGGTACAGAAGGCAAGCCCTGATTATCAGGTTCAAGTTTTTGCCCTTGAATTGCTGCCCTTTTATTTTCCTTGATCCCTGGGTTCGGGATTCGCAGATGCGACTCCTCGTGGGTTATCTTCGGTCGAGGTATCGTCCGTATTCGTCTTGTCCGCAGTCCTACGGTCGTCTGCTTCCACAGGATTCAAGGCTTTATACCGTTTGTATTCCATATCGGCCTGAGACATCGGATCTTTATACATAGGAGATCAGTCAACTCCTTTCTGTTATACACTACATTACCCGCATAGCAGAATGGGTAACCGTTTTCTTTCACTCGATAAAATGAAGTGGTTAATCCAGCATATCGTCGCTTTCCAGTTGATCTTCTTCATCCCCATCGGTACCATTCAGCAAATCGGTACCATGCAGGAATTCGGCAGGAGCAGAAGGATCAACGGGACTGTTCGGTGTCAGTTCATCGGCATCTGGTACGTCCTCCAGAGGAGTATCCGGCCCTTCGGTCAGATTCTCCCAGTTGGTTTCTGCATTTTGCAGAGAAGGCTCAAAATCATTGTCATGTAGCTCAGTAGTTCGATCGTCACGATTTGCCATGTTGCTCAGCTCCTTTACTTTTTGTTGCTTATTCCGACCTTACCCAAACAGCGGAACGGCTAAACCTTCAGTTAGTGTGTCTGTAGGAAGTTAAAATCATGCGAATAGGGAGATGCCCATTCTCAATTAGCGTTTTTTTGGTAACTGCTGTGATATGATAAAGAAGATAGGGAGGGATATGAATTGGAATGGTACATGTTTGGTCCGATGATTAGTCGTATCCGCGTAGGACAAAAGGCATCTACCCCGGGATTTTCCCGCACCCTCATTCGGCGCCCGGAAGGCTTATACTGGACAGATGGCGGACAGGCCGGAAAAATAGTAGAAATACGCGATTATTTATTTTCCGATATTTGGACGATCTATGAAGATGAAGATTGTGAACCATGGTTGGAGCTTAGAGAGCAGAAAGAGCGGCGCGAACAGGAAATGATCATTAATCAATATGAAGATTTTACAAAAAATGAGTAAAAAGAACATGATATCCTTCTTGTGAAGAAGGTATGCACATCATCGTATAGAATAATATAATTTCAGGACGTAAAAAATGTTAAAACGTATACAAACTTGTAAATCCTACTATGTAACTTTGAGGTGCTTAATATGAGGCATGTGCCCAAAGCTGTCGCCGCCCTGCTAGCGGTCATTGTGATGCTGTTGTCGCTGGGTCACTCCGCCTATGCGGCCAAAATGACCCCGGAAGGGGATTATAAAATACCCTCCTGGGATATGAGATGGGGAGAGGTAGACGAGGATGGCTCTTTAGATGAGGTAAAGAATCCCAGCAAGATCTGGATGCATATTGAAGATGATACACAACTGCTTAGGCAGCCTGGCAATATAGGCTCCGCCTGGATTCGTATTAAGTTACCTTCGCTAAATGATGAAACGCCAGCGATCCTTTTTGAAAATATTTATGGCAGGCATATTACGCTGTATAAGGATGGGACCAATTTTTACGAATCCTACCGTGGGTACAATTATGAGAATAATCGTATTCTGATTCCGCTGAAGCCGGAAGACAGCGGTAAAACATTATACATATGGACGGAAAGCAGTAAGAAAAGACTGGGCATCATCGGTAATGTGATGACCGGTGATTATCGTGATTTGTTGGGGACCTTGGTCAGAATGGATGTTTTAGATATTGTACTGGGCAGTACGTTTATCTTTATCGCCCTGGTGCTGCTGATCTGCTCGTTTTTTCTGTTCCGTCCGAGTATGGCCATGTGGCTGTCTCTAAGTGCGATTGTATTGTCTATTGGTCTGATGATCGTAACGTATTCACCATTCTTGTATACATTCTATCGCGGCTATGGCAAGCTGTACTTACAACTTTTTGATGTGGCACTATTTATTCTGCTGCCCTCATTAGCCTTCTTTTTTGAGCAAAACATCAATTCGATTATACTGATTCGCAAATTCAGAAAGTTGTTAACCGCCTACTCTTTGTTCTGCTTTACCATGATGATTGTGAATTTAGGAGCACAGGAGCGGTTGAACAACATATATTATTTTTTTAGTGTAGTCATTCTGGGTATATTACTCGTCGCCTTAATGATACTGCTGGTATTTGCTTCGGTTCGCATGGCACTTAAGGGTGATCACGAAGCGATCATCTTATCGACAGGCTTTGCATTTTTTGCAGTCATCTCTATCGGGGAACTGAGCTGGTTTTTCATTCTGGACGGACACTACAATATGTTTTTGTGGAAATGGGGCGTGTTCGGTTTTGTACTGGCGTTGATCGCGATTTTGGGCAGAAGACTGGCAGAAAAGCACAAGCAGGTGGTTCGGTATTCCAGAGAACTGGAAATGTTCAATAATGAGCTTCAACGTTCGGAGAAAATGGAGATTATTAGCGATCTGGCTGCATCTGTAGCTCATGAGGTACGTAATCCCCTTCAAGTTACACGTGGATTTCTTCAGTTGATGAGCAAGCAGGAGGATGGTAAGAACAAAGACTATCTACATATCGCTCTGGAGGAGCTGGATCGAGCTTCCGCGATTATTACTGATTTTCTGACCTTTGCCAAGCCAGAATTTGACCAAACCAAAACGTTGACCATATTGGACGAATTCAAGCATATTGAAGGAATCATCAGTCCAATGGCTAATTTGCAAGGTGGAAAAATTTCGCTGGATATTCCCCAGGAAATCAAAGTACGCGGGAATTCCTCCAAGTTCAAGCAGGCGTTCATCAATATCATCAAAAACAGTATTGAAGCGCTGCGAGACCAGGGGCTTATTCATATATGGGCTTATGTGGATAACGGAGAAGCTGTCATTCATATTCGGGATAATGGTGAAGGGATGGATGCTCAGACTTTATCCAGACTAGGTGAGCCTTATTTTTCGAATAAGACAAAAGGCACGGGTTTAGGAATGATGGTGACTTTTCGGATTATTGAAACGATGAATGGAAAAATAACTTTTACAAGTGCAAAAGGGGTGGGAACAGAAGCGACCATCCGCTTCCCCGTAGCCGGATAATATCCGGCTTTTTTGCGTTCGGAGAAAACGGAGGGAAGCTTGCTGAGCCCACCCCTATGAGGTTAAGGAATCTAGATTAAATAAGCATTAACAATCATTCTACCACATTGAGCGAGGTTTCTGGGATGCAGCGAGCACGCCGGAGGGGTCTGGAGGAATTACCAGAAAAAACTGATCAGGCGTTTCTTCTAATGTTTTGATTTGGATATGATCGGGGATCACGACTCCTAACACATCACGAATTGCAGATTTGGGATCAGTCATCAGTTTCTCTCTGAAACTGGCATCCTCCCAAGCTTTTTGAATGACTTGTGTTTGAAGAACTTCAGTAGCCATCAAAAATCACCCTCTCATTCAATTGGTTATATTTACCTAGTCAGTATACCACGAAGGGCTCAGAAAAATCTAGCATTATTTCATATTTTTGGAGAGCCAGTAGTCAAGTCCGCCTCTTCTCAAATGCGAGCGTCCGCCTTCAATTTCTGCCGCCACTTCGCCCAGCTCAGCTGCGATAGAATGTGCAAAGCTATGTAGGCCGTGGATAGAAGGCTCCAGGGTCTCTAACTGTTGGACTGCTTGATCGGCAATGTTCACATAGCTGGCAAGCGCACCGCGTACATAAATCGCTTCCTGAATCTGTTTGGGTCCCAATCCTTCACAGTAAGCCGTCTTTTGCTCGGCACTGATATGGGACAAAAGACAGTTATAGCTATGTTCGACCAAATCTTCTGACCAATCCGCCCAATCATCCGACATTTGAAGCACGAGTAGCGCCAAGTCCGTCATATTTGTAATGTTTTGAATCAGATCAGCACGGCCTGCGAGCAGCAAAGCACCCGTTCCGGCCATTTTTAATGGACTTGCTTTCAGCGCGACCTTATTTTTTTCTCCTTGAAAATAGTCCTCTGTTCCTTCGGATATCACACTAACGGCCCATTCATCAACATACGTTCGGGCATATGACCAAAAAGGAGAGGTTGCCGGAAAAAGGTCCCGATATACGCTTAGACACTCGGTATAGAATAGTTGACTTAAAGCGAGTTGCGTTTTACGGTTGTCTGCTGCTGTGTCCATCACATCGTCTTGAATTAAATAGTGAGCCATGACGAACACGTTGCCAAGTGACAGCCTGCGGCATGTTTCGGGGGGCAGTCCTGTGAGTTCTTGCAGCCAAAATGGAAGCAAATAGCATATGTAATTACGCGTGCTGTCTTCCCGCAACGGATTAAAACGCGCCAGATAGTCCAAACCCTCTTGCTGAAAGGGAGCTGGAAACGTGGACGTCCGTTCCTCCGCTTGACGAAATACTTTTTCCAATTCGTCTTTGTATGCAAAATACCATTCCATCGCCATCACCTGCATCTCTTATGAATATTTTTATAGCGACTTCTAGTTGTTACCCGCCATTATACAACAGATTGCAATTTTCAAGATTTTGTTATTTTTACATTGAGAATGTTGTAAAAAGGATATCGACAAAAATCCCGGTTGGGAAGATCCCGCCGGGATTTTGTTTTTTTAAATTAGATGATCTCTAAATAGTCAATATAAGCATCCCATGTCCCATTATCGGCTGTTACAACAAGCTCAATCTCTTGATTTCCGGTTCCATGGCTGACATTGTTTAAAGTATAGACCGCAGGACTGTTCCCGCCGTAGTAGAAGGTACCCTTCGTTTGTCCACCAATTTTCAAGTCAACTTTGGCCATGTTGGAATTATTTGAAGCACCACGGAGTGAAAAACTATGGGTGCCGCTGGTAAAATTCTGTGTGAATTTCACTGAATCATTGTTGGAGTATAAAGCCACTCCGTTGAACGGCGAGCTGATATTTGAAGTATACTGACCGCCTTTGGTCATATTCTCTGCTTCCACTTTTGTGCCTTTGTTTGGCGGCGTTTCGCCGTTTCCGCCATCAGGCGCTACCGCCCGGCCATTGCTTGGTGAGATCATACCAGAGCAAAGGTTACGATTTTTGAGGTTCTGTGCAATTTGTGGAATAGCTTGGAGTGTAGTCTGGTACTGATCATGCATCAGGATCACATCGCCGTTTTTAAGTTTGCCCGCAGCAGCTACGATCTGTGCGGTGGAGGCGCCGTTCCAGTCTTGGGAGTCAACGTTCCACAATACTTCGGTAAGACCGTTTTGGGTCTCAATGGATTTGAGGGTTGCGTTGGTCTCGCCATACGGAGGACGGAACAACTTTGGTGCCGTGCCAGTAATGGACTGTATCGTTTGCTGCGTGCGTGTAATTTCCGATGACATCTGCGATGTGCTCAGTTGTGTCATATGCGGATGTGACCATGAATGATTACCGATCCACATGCCTGCTGCTTGCTGGTCACGTACAAGCGAAGGATTATTCTGCGCGTTTTGTCCAAGATTAAAGAGCGTCGCGCGTAAACCGTTTTGCTTCAGAGCACTAAGAAGCGCTTTGGTGTTAGAGGGATTGGGACCATCGTCGAAGGTTAACGCTACATAACCGCTCGAGCAATCAGCCGCAAGCGCCTGGTTGCTCGAGATCACCAGCGAGCCTGTGAATAAAGACAAGGTGATTGACATAATCGCCGTCCATTTTCCTGCTTTAGCTATAAACATGGGTCTACCTCCTAGCTATTTTAATATAGTATGGATGTTCCGATACTCCGAACCGATTCAACTCTTTACTAGATTTGAAATTTTAGTTGATCTCCAAATAATCAACATAAGCATTCCATGTTCCGTCATCGGCTATTACAACGAGCTCGATCTCTTGGTTTCTGGTGCCATTATTGCCGCCAATCGTAATTGTATTACTAGTTACATTGGCACTCCGACTGCTTTGGTATCCCTATACAATAAGTGAATCTTCATACATCTTGTCCATGTCTTCCCACTTTTTGAAGTGCTCGCTGACCGATATGGTTTTGCTCGTGCGTTTGGATGTCCATAAAAATAACCTTATTTTTTTGTTTCATTGGACTTTCCTCCTGTAGCCTCACTATGATGCAGTGCATTCTGTAGTAGCTTAATGCAACATGTCTTTCCAAAAATAAAAATGTAAACGTTTACAATTTTATTTTATCATATTTTCCTTAATATATAACTTGGAAAATTTCAAGTTATATTGTAGAAAGTATAGTTATTCATTCTTGCTCACTCTACAGGATAGGGTTCCCAAGGAGCGCGTGTAGATCGAAGGTTGGGTGTAATTGTGATAGCAATGTTCATAATTTCTTTTTTCCCGTCTTATGGTTACTTAACAGGCGAAAATATGAATAAAAATAGCGGGAAAAGAAAATATTATTTTAAAAAGGATGAAAGAAGGGTCTGCAACATGAAAAAACAATGGAAATTGACCGCTGCTATCCTGTATGGAGGAGTGATGATGTATGGCACTGCGGGTGCAGCTGGAGCTTCCGGGACGGAACCGAGTAATTCGTTGCAAACTCTCACTCCCAACGACTCTATCCAAGGGGCAGCCCGCCAATGGAATGCTGAACCACAGGACGAACACGGGCATGTTCACAGACATAGGCACGGCAAAAGGCCTGGCGGCTTGAATCACCATCTCAACGAGAAAGTAGCCAAGCTGCTGGGCATCACTCCTGTCCAGTTAGAGAAAGAGCTGGGACAAGGGAAGTCGTTGGCCGAGGTTGCTAAAAGCAAAGGCATCAAAGAGGAACAGCTCATTGATAAGTTGAAGAATGAAATGACCGTGGACTTGAAACGGCTTGTGAACCGTAAAGGCCCGATTACATTCGATCGTAAGTCCGGCGCTTCGAATGAAGCTCAATTGAAGCGTTAGCCGGGGATACCGTGGTATATCTGCTCTTGAATAAGTCGAGGAGTAGATCGTTTGACAATAAAAAAAGGATGGGGAAACCCATCCTTAAATTTCCACTTCCTTATCTTGTGCTATGTCATATTTAGTTACTTTACTGGTGTATTTATCTACATAATAGAATCCATAAGTTGCAATGTGATCAGGGAAATCTTCGTAAACTCTTATACAATATTTAGTTCCTTCCAAACCTTCAACCATTAAGTTTAAATTATATTTAACAGCATCCTTTTTTATTTTATCAGAAAGAATATGGAGTGCTTGATTTTCTGTAATCATCTTTTGCTGTTTACCTAAATACAGTTTATTATCAATGAGGCTGATTTGTCTGCTTTCTGCAATCCCAATATCTTTAACAGAGATATACGTGTTTCCGTTGTAAATCAAGCCATCGGCAGTGTTCTTTTTTGTCCCCTCTAAAAATACATCAAACTTTTTCACAACAGCATTTACGCTTGTTCCAGATGCAGCCATTGCAGTTGCACCAGTAATCATCATGCCAATGGTTAAGCCCACTAATAGCCCCTTTAATTTGTCATTCATTTTGATTACCCCTCTTATGTATGCTAATTCCCTCACTATAGTATCCTAAATATCACCATACATAAAGTGATTGTTGTGGGAGAGCAGAAGAGTCAATTATCTTTAAAGAGCTTAAAAAAATCAATGGTTTCTTTTAAATCTTCATCATCAGTATAAATGTTCATCACCTTGCCTATTTCAATTGCAAAGTCCACATACTGATTTGGTTTAGCCGTAATGATATTCTTGTGTATCTCCAGACCCGTTGGATGATTCACAGGATTTTTATAGGAGACACCTGCTATCTCCAGTAGTTCAGTGGCAGAACAAATGGTCGCTATCACTTTATGATCATTATTCAATGTATTAATTAGAGCTAGAAGCTGCTTGTTCGTCTTTAATGGGGTGTTATCTCCGCCAGGTATAATTAGGAGTTGAATATCCTCAGCAGACACTTCATCAAGGGCTACCGAAGGCGTAACTTTAAAATCCTCATAGGAAATTACAGGGTCTTTGGTTACTCCAATCGTAACAATGTCCCCTTTGGTTTTCATAAAATAGGTTGCTAGCATAATCTCAAAACTCACATAACCATCATAAATTAAAACGTGTGATTTCATTTATACACCTACTTCAACATTAGTTTTTAGCTTTGAGTCAATATACCACTTTGATAGGTTTAATTCCATAATTTACAGCAAATATAGGCTTAGAAGTTTAAATAACCAGTCGCACGAAATCAACCAGCGACTGGTTATTTAGCTTTGCTAGAATATGAGTTGAGCGATACCTATAATAGCTTTTTAAGCTGGGAAATACGGCCTTGGGATACGCCGAGCCGTTCAGCGTATTCGCCTTGCTTGGCGTTTGGATGCTCGCGCATGAGTCTTCTTAGCTTCTCAACCAAATGTTGTGAAGACAACCGATGTACACTTTTTTCTTTGCACGCAGGTTCCTTAATAACAGGTACAGGCATTTGACTCACACCTATGTTTCCCTTCAGATCGTTTATGCATTTTTTACATAAAAATGAACCCCTGAAATAGCTTAAATCCTGAACCGAATAGCATAAATGACAGCAGACTCCTATATACTTTCGCATGCTCAATAATCCTGTTTCAACATCCAAATAAAATTCTAAAGATTCACCAGCTTGAATCCCCATAGAGGTTCGCATCTCCTTAGGAATAACAATCCGGCCTAACGTATCCAAGGGACGTGTCATACCTGTATTTTTCAAGTGATCTTCTCCTTCCATTGTCCAACATCCAATGATCTCCTAAAAAAAATATAAAAATCAATAAAGTAAAAGAATTTATGTTTGTTCCAAAAGATGGTATTATCGTGAAAGAAATCAATAATTATACCATTAGTTTCCAAACTACATTGTTTATTGAAATTGAAATTGAAATTCTATGAAAATGCTGAAAGGGTGGTTTATCCATGGAAATCACACCTACGATACAGGCAGAAATTCAAACTTATCTGAAACGAAAAGGCTTAACGATGACCAAGTTTGGTCACACGATTGATTTGAATGTAGGTACAGTTAGTAGCATTGTGACTGGTAACCGATCTATTTCTGTTCATCAACTGGATAGTATTACTGCGGGAATGAATTTACCACCGGATTATTTTTACGAACGTTATATTGAAGAATGCATTGAAGAATCTCCGCTAAACTGGAAAAAAATAAGCCCTTTTCTGTACCGATGCATTGAACTAGGACGACTCGACTGCTTGCAGCGAGTTGTAATTATGTTATTGGATAATCCTAATTATCCGCCATCGCTCTTTGAAGTTGCCGAAAATGTATACAAAGACGGTTACAACGAAGCAGCGGCATACCTTTACAAAAAGGTGGCTGAAAGTGAGAAGCAGCAGCATTCAGAGCGATTGGCGGTCTGCCAGTATCGTTTGTTCCAAATCAATATTGGACAAGATAGAGCTGTAAATCTTCAAGCTGCCATTGAATTTGCCCCTTTTGTGGATCGTTTAGACGAGATAGAGCAATTAGATGCTTTAAAAGATTTGGCTAACGTCTACAGGTCATTAAGCATGTGGGACAAGGTGTATGAATTTGCCCATCAGATGGGTCAATTAGGACAGATCCAATATAATTTGGTTCATAACTCCAAGCGAAAAGGAACAGATTCGAAAAAAAAGCCAATTAGACCGTTTTTCACCTACATAGCCTATTCTGATCTAATGTGTGCTAGTGCTTGCGATGCAAGAGGGGATCATGAACAAGCATTAGAACACATTCATTGTTATGCGGATCTAAGTTGGGTGAAGGAACAAGATTCTGAGTCTCTCTATTGGAAGAAGCAATATCTGCAATGGGCGAAAATTAATACGTACGTCAATAGACTTATGTCCGGGGACATCAGTGTTCTGCCAGATTACGTAGAACATATGGCTGCCGAAAAGGAGATTTTTGCCGAGCTACTGAACGTCCTTGAAGTAGCTAATCGATATAATGTAGATGTAGATCATATCCTTCGACGCTTTGAGTCCCAAATTGCAGCGTATCAGGAACCATCATCTTCTGATACGTATACTCAACAAGTTTTATCGGAAGAATACGTACGCTTCTGGTACAAAATGGCCAAGTACAGCCTAAATAAAGGCAGATATCCATATGGTTTCAATTGTTTAATAAACGCTTTTGAAAAAGCTGTTACAATTAACCACGTACTACTTATTGCCAACTGTTTTGGATTATTTTATCATTTCAAATTACATGCGGCTCCTAAAACACAGGCTCGGTTTCAATCCATTTATGAGGAGGTGTGGGAGAAAAATGATCAAAAGGATGGCTTTCTGCTTAGCGGTAACTAGCTTTTTACTGGTATTCACAGTACCATATCAAACTGCAAACCTAAGCCATGGCACAATCCAAACACAAGGACACGTTGGTGGAATGTGATCCAAGTAATCATCATCTTCAAATTCATTACTATTGACCAGCTTATAGCTGGTCTATTTTTGTATTATTTTGTAATTTTTAGGTTCAAAAAAGATCATGACGTATTTGTACATCCCTCCTTAAAATAAGATTCAATAGGAGGTATGCAGGATGAACAGGGATAAAACGGAAACGTTAATTCAACAAATGGAACACGCCAGACAACACTTGCATGATCTTTACGCAGAGTATGGCTTCGGACATGCTTGTGTACTTGAACAGTCTATGCTTTTGGATGAACTGATTAATCAGTACAACCGTATGTATCAGACCAGAAAGCAGCCTCACCATGTTTTGGATCAGATCATTAACAACGACGATGTTATGTTCAGTCCATCCTCCCCTTTCTCTTTATGCAAAACTGTGACTTCTCCCACGTAATGTTTATTATTATTCTATATAATGACTTATTTTAAAATAAAATACATATTCATGTCATAAAATGTTAATCATTTTTTTGGGGACAGCATACTAAGGCAACAAAAAAAGCAGAGCTCCATAAGAGAGCCCTGCCAAAGTCCATTGGATTTATAACCCCATGCTGAAACACAGACGCACAAGTTTAGCCAAGCTCCTGCGTGCTTTTGGAAGCGCGCTTAGAGGAAAGGAACTGGAAACGAAACGCATGCCAGTTCAACCGCTGTCTGCCTTTGGAGCCAACAATCCAGTTGCCGCCGGGCAGATGGGCCAAGAGCCAGCTGATGCCCAGAGAAACACTTGCCACGACGACAAACGTAATGAGCGTAGCTGTAAAATGATGATCACCCAGTGCAAGCGGGCGGGTGTAGTAGGATATGAAGGACAGCACGAGCGCATGGGCCAGATATCCTCCGAAGGAATAGCGTCCAATCCAGTTCAGCATACGGCGAAACGGCTCGGATCGCGTATCTTTTTGCAAATGAAGCAGCAGTCCGTACAACAAAAGCAACTGCGAGACAATCAGCACGAAGGTGCTTGGTTTCAGATAAGTAGAAATATTGAGATTGATCGTAACACCCGACTGGATCAGCATTGTGTGACCCATAAGCATGAATAGACCAATAAAGACAAATACATTCCACGGTAACGTCTGTTGGGCCAATCCCCGCCAGGTGTCCGTCATATAGGCGCACACTGCGCCCAGCATAAAATAGAAAAAATACATAACAAAGTTATAAGTGCGGTAATCTAACAGAGTCTGCCAAAAGGACGGCAACCCAGTGCTCCATGCAGACATGTCATAGTAGGACCATTGTAACAACAAAGCGTAAGCCGCAGCGGCAATCAGCATAACAGCCAAAACAAGCTGTTTGCGTCTTTTCGTGCTGTAACGGCGTAGAAACGCTTGAACCTGCCCGGCTGCTTTTGAAAATAAAGGAAACAAAATATAAAACTGAAAGATCATCACTACAAACCATAGATGATATCCGCTGACGGGGATGATCATTTCCTCGAACATACCTTTGTAAAAATAAATATTTCCCCACTGCGCCGTTGACCAGTTTTGAGTACATACCCAATAAATAACCGTCCAGCAGAGGAAAGGAACATAAATATCTCGAAACCGCCTGCCAATATAGCGAGGGTAGCCAATCGGTTTGTTACCATTATAAAAAAGCAGCGCCGCAGACAGGAAAACGAACGTCGGTGTGCCAAAACGTGTCAAATGATACAGCATCGCGAGCATCACAGAATCTGGCTGTTGGATGTCGCTGCGATAAATATATTCGCCAATGCAATGCTGAAGCACGACAGCGAGGTAGGCAAGGCCCCGTAGTTCTGTCCACTCCGCGATACGCGGCTTGCTCATCCATATCACTCCTTTTCCTCAAGATACGCACATGTTTTTCCTAGCGCAATTGTAGGTATTGTAACGTAGAAACATTAGTGCAGGATTAACGCCACCTGAAAGTAAGAAGAGTGAAGTAGTTCCAATTTAATATGATTGCGTTTACAATCTAAGTGAAACCAGAATAAATTAAAGTGAATTTATAACTTAAGGATACACACAGGAAGAGGGAGGAAGGATGAAAAAAACGCTGCTGGTATATATGCTGTTGATTGCGGCCTTTGCTCTCTATGTGTTCAGGTATGAACAAACTGGCCCGTTGAATGGTACTTGGGAAGATAAGGGGCTACGAGGCAGCATCGGAGAAACCTATATGATGATTACCTTCCAGTCTGGCTTGGAGTATTGGAAAAGCGGGCTCAAGGGTTTCGAGGATGCAGGAGATGCTTTGGGAGTGACTGTGGAGTATCGGGGAGCTACCCGTTATGATGCACAGGAGCAGACGACAGTTATTGAGCAGGCGATTGCTCGTAAGCCCGCAGGGATTGCCATATCAGCGATTGATCCTCACTCTCTGATTCCGGTAATTAATAAGGCGCTGGATGCGGGCATTCCTGTGGTACTGTTTGATGCCGAAGCGCCGGGGAGTCGGGCGTATTCTTTTTTGGGCACGGATAATTATAAGGCGGGCGTGACCGCTGCGGACAAAATGGCAGAGCTGTTGGGACGAGAAGGTCAAGTCGCTGTTTTGACGCTACCCGGTCAGCAAAATCATGAGGAACGCTTGCGTGGCTTTCGCGATACCATACAGCGGCAGTATCCTGCCATGAAGGTGGTGGAAGTAGCGGATGGCCGCGCAGACGCGATGGTCTCCCGGGATGAGTCGCAAAGGCTGATGAAAGCTTATCCGAAACTGGCGGGCATTTTTGTGACCGAAGCAACGGGAGGAACAGGTGTAGGTGAAGCGGTACTGAGTCAAAAAAACAGCCACCCGCTGAAAATCATTTCTTTTGATACGAATAAAGCGACATTGGATATGATTCGTGGTGGCACAATCTCGGCAACAATTGCCCAGGGAACATGGAATATGGGCTATTGGTCGCTTCAATATCTGTTCCATCTGCATCATCATTTGACGACTCCTGCGCCTTCTTCCACTGGAGACAACACTCCGCTGCCCGTGCGGGTAGACACTGGAATCTCTGTTGTCACCCAGGCGAATGTAGATGATTATTATGCGAAATAAATTTTGGAAGCGTATCCAGCTAGGAGTGCACCACATGATGCCGCGGTTACGCTTGCGCAATATGCCCTTACGTTATCAGCTGATGCTTCTGTTCCTGTTGTTTGGCATTGTACCTTCGCTGGGATTAGGTCTGCTGGTCAATTGGACGGTGGAACGGATTATTGAGCGGCAGGTGGAAGACCATACGATGCAGTTGATTGGCAAGGTAAATGAAGCACTGGACACCAAAATGGAAAATTTGCAGAACATGACGTATCTGATTGCTTTTAACCCCGATATCGGGGAGTTCTGGAAAGGGAAGACGCTGGCTGACGGCCACGCAGGTCATGCGAGTGTAATAACACCGGAAAACCAGGGGGAGCAGACTCAGAACTCGGTGCAAAATCAGGCTCTCAGCTCCAAGCAGGCATTAAGTTCTGTACAGGAGCAGGATACGCTGTATAAAATGAAGCAATTTTTGCAGGGCTATACTACGTTATATCCTGAAATTGCAGGGATTCTGATCGTGAACGAAAAAGGCGACTATATCAGCAACGAAATGTATGCTCGAAGCACGCGTAGCCTGACGGAAGAAGATTGGTACCAACAGGCGGCGCAGCATGCAGGCATATTCACTGTGCTAGGACAGCCGAGCCACCGTAATGTGACCACTCATGTCCGGTACAAGGACAGTGAAATTGTCTCCGTCGTTCGTTCGGTTACGGATTCGGAAACCGGACGCGTGCTAGGCGCGATAATGATTGACCTCAAGCTACGGGCTGTGTCGCAGGCCGCCAGAGATGTAACCTTGGGCAAAAGTGGGTATTTAATGGTGACAGATGCTGAGGGACGCAGCGTGTACAGGCCGGATATGCCTTTGATTGAGCGCATTCCACCGCAATGGTTCGGGGCAGGTGACAGCGGGATGTTTACCCGTGAAGCTGGGGGCAGGGAATTGCTGTTCATGTTCAGGGCTTCCGAATTCACGGGCTGGAGAACAGTGGGGGTATTCCCGGCACGCGAATCTACACTGGAAGTGCGACAAATTCAGTTCTATGTCGTCTGTTTTGTTTTCATTGTATGTCTATTTGGCTTAACGGCATCCTTGCGATTGTCGAGTTCCATTGCGCAGCCAATTTTCCGGCTGATGTCCTATATGCGGACGGCAGAGACAGGGGATCTTACAGTTCGCCAATGGAGTGACCGTGGGGATGAAGTCGGAATGCTGGGGCGGAGCTTTAACCGGATGCTGGAGCAAATTCGCCGTCTCATGTCACTTAGCGAACTGAGAGAACGGCAAAAACGGGATGCCGAGCTACGCAGCCTTCAGGAGCATATTAAGCCCCATTTTCTATACAATACGCTAGATACGATTCATTGGATGGCCCGAAGAAATGGAGTAGACGACGTATCTGACATGGTAGGAGCGCTATCGAGATTGTTTCGTCTCGGGCTGAGCAAGGGGGATGACTTTATTCCGCTGCGCTCCGAGATTGAGCATATATCTAGCTATATGCAAATCCAGCAAACCCGCTATCGTGACCGACTTCGCTGGGAGTTGAATGTACCCGACGAGCTAAAGGATCTGTTCGTGTTGAAGTTGATGCTTCAGCCTGTAGTGGAAAATGCGATTTATCACGGCATCAAGGCCAGACGTGGCCCAGGCACGATTTGGATAGAAGCTAAAGCTGAAGGCGACAAGCTGCTGCTGACGGTGCGTGATGATGGCGCAGGGATGGCGGCAGAAAGGCTGCGTGAGCTGCGTGAATTGCTGGAAATACCGCTGGAGGCGATGGAAGGACAGCAGAAGCAAAGTGGGGCTAGTACAAATGGTAGAAGCTACGGCATGCTGAATGTACAAGCGCGTATCCGGCTATCTTTTGGTGAGGAATATGGAATTGTACTGGATAGTAAAGAAGGAGCAGGCACCTGCGTGACGATCATTCATCCGCTGCTGCTGGATATGGCGCAACTGAAGAAGCCGCATGAAAAAGGAGAGGGTCAGGATGACGAAATCAAAGGGCAGAGACAACTCAACGACGGTGAGTCTGATTGACCAGGCCATAACGGAAGTGATAACAGGGACAGCACAGCGTTACCAAGTATTGATCGCAGATGATGAGCCGATCATCCGAGAGGGGATACGGGATTGCATAGACTGGGCGGCACTCGGCATGGAGGTTGCAGCTGAGGCGGAGGATGGTGAAGAAGCGCTGGAGCTGGTGGGTCAGCTTCGCATAGATATCATGCTGGTCGATATGAATATGCCGTTCATGGACGGGATTGAACTGATTCGTCGGCTGCGGGAAGTACGTCCGGAGTGCCGCTGTCTAATCATTTCCGGGCATGATGAATTTGCTTATGCGCAGGAGGCAGTCCGACTTGGCGTAGAGGATTATATCTTGAAGCCGGTAGATGCTGAGCAGCTTCACGCTGCGCTGTCGCGGCTCGGTCAGCGGCTCGAGGAAGAGCGTAAGCGTGCCGCCTATGTAGAACAAGCTGCCGGGCAGATTGAGCGGAATATTCCGTTGTTGCGCCAGCGGTTTTGCCTGGAATGGCTGGAAGGGCAACATATGGGCATAGATGTCATGGAGCAGTTGGCGTTTTTACGGCTTCCATCGCGGCCGCCTGCTCAGATCGGTGTCGTACGGTGGCCAGCGGCAGAGGCCCGGCAGACGATTATGCGCGAGAATGACCGCCAGTTGTTTCTTTTTGCCGCTGAGAATATTATTGGCGAACTGCTGGAGGACCTGCCACATGTATTGTTCCGCGATGCGAACGGGCTGATCGGCATATGCCTGTGGCAGGAGGCACCCGAGACGATTGGCGCTTCCATGGAGCAGGCGATTGGACGCTACCTGAATATAGCGGTTCATACGCATGTGGAATCCAACGCGGGTGGGCTGGAAGACGCAATGGATGCGTACCGGGTGTGTCGGGATCGGGTGTATGGCGAATCGCAGCTGTCTCCCATCGTACGCCGTGCTCGGCAGCTTATTCAGGAAGGCTACGCAGACCGGGAGTTGACGCTGGAAGCCCTTGCCTCGCGGCTACAGGTATCCGCCGTATATCTCAGCCGCGTGCTGAAAAAGGAGCTCAACGACAGCTTCGTGACCCTCGTCACGCGTGCCCGTATCCGTAAAGCGGTGCAACTGCTGGATTCCACGACGTTGTCTATCTATGATATAGCAGAACGTACGGGATACGACAGTCAGCACTATTTTAGCACCGCTTTTAAAAAGACCATGGGCGTGTCTCCTGTACAGTACCGTAAAGGCGGGGGAATTCAGGAAAATTCGTTGGAATAGGAATAATTGGAATGTGGAATTGTCTTACACTGTCTTATTATGATAAATGCTAAAAAATGTGTGTGTAATCACACCTACGCATTCAGGGGTTTGTTACGCTGGGGATAACGAACAAATATCTATAAATATTTGGAGGAAAACGATATGTTTTGTTATCAGTGTGAACAGACGCCGAGTGGCGGGTGTAAAGTAGTTGGGGTGTGCGGGAAAGATGAGACGATAGCGAGCTTGCAGGATACGATGATTTTTGCATTAAAAGGGATTGCTGCCTATGCGACACATGCTCGCCAGTTGGGCTATACCGATCCTGAGGTAGATCGCATCACGCATGAAGCGTTATATATGACCTTAACCAATTCTAACTTTAATGTACAAGAGCATTTGGAAATGGCGATGAAGGTCGGAAATGCGGCTGTACGGATCATGGATGTGCTGGATCGTGCGCATACGGATCGTTTTGGCATTCCGCAGCCGATTACGGTCAGCCAAAATAAAATCGAAGGCCAATGCATCGTCGTGACCGGACATAATTTATATGCGCTGGAGGAATTGCTGCGGCAGACAGAGGGCAAGGGCATCAATATCTATACTCACTCGGAAATGCTGCCTGCTCACGGTTATCCGGCATTGAAGAAATATGCACATCTCAAAGGGAATATCGGTAAAGCCTGGTATGACCAGCGTAGACTGTTCGAAGAGTTCCCGGGCGCAATTCTGGCTACGACGAACTGTGTTATGCCGATTAAAGGCACGTATGCAGACCGCTTCTTCTCTTATGAAGTAGCCGGGCTGGAGGGAGTAGCTAAGATCATGGACGACGATTTCTCTCCATTGATCGAGCGCGCGTTGGCTCTGCCAGCCGCAGATGTAGAGTCGGAACAGGTGCTTACGACAGGATACCATCACGAGACGGTCATCGGGCTGGCTCCTGAAATTATTCAGGCCGTTAAAGACGGGCATATCCGCCGTTTCTTCGTTATTGCAGGCTGCGACGCACCAGGCAAAGGCGGCAACTATTATCGCGAGCTGGCTACATCCTTGCCGAACGATACGGTCATTCTGACCACATCCTGTGGTAAATTCCGCTTCAATGACGTGGATTATGGAACCGTTGGAGATACAGGGATTCCCCGTTATATTGATTTGGGGCAATGCAACAATTCGGGTTCTACTGTGAAAATCGCTCTGGCATTAGCGGATGCTTTCGGTTGTACGGTGAACGAGCTGCCTGTCAGCATTGTGCTGTCCTGGTTTGAGCAAAAAGCGGTTGCCATTCTGCTGGGCTTGTTCAGCCTTGGCATCCAAGATATTCGCATTGGGCCGAAGCCGCCTGAGTTCATTTCTTCTGGCGTGCTGGATGTACTGGTGGAGATGTTTGGCTTGAAGCTAATTACTACCGCAGAGGAAGATATGAAAGCGATGTTGGCGTTGTCGTAAGGGGTTGGTGGGGAACTGCAAAGCGCAGTTCCTTTTTTGTTTCATCGTTCATCGATTCTTATAAAGATGTCCGTAAGAATCTTTAATGCCAGTTCAGTATCTTTGGATTCACGAGTTCTTAGGAGAGTTAAAATGGTTTTAATACTCGAATGTTCTTCGGTAAGCTCATCATTGTCCTTCACATATGTAAGCAACTGATAGACGCCCACGTTCAATGCCTTCGCTATTTTCTCCAGATTTTTCAAAGATATATTTCTCTCCGCTCGCTCAATAAATCCAATATAACTCGAATTGAATCCTGCTTTTTCGGCTAAAGCTTCTTGGGAAAGCCCTTTAGACTTTCGAATATCTCGAATACGTGTACCGACTAATTCCAAAAGTTCTGACATGAATACACCTCTCTATAGTAAGGGTTCTACAAAATCGATTTCAATCGCTCCAAAGTGCAATATATAGACGAACTAGATCATCACGACCTATATATTATTATTGGAAGTCGCTTGTTGGATTTTGCAAAATCCTCTAGTTAGAAGTGTAGAGAAAGAGTTACATCTAATTAATAAGTGTTAGTAAGTAAATTGAATTAAAAACTACTATATAGTAATATTTATTAGGAAGCTTGTCCGGTAGCTAGAAAATTATACATCTTGATGGTTACATATTTGTGCTACGTTGCTCACATTTGTTTCAGGATTTTGCAAAACCCTTATTTATGAAATTTTAATTCAGGAGTTGATTCCCCATGAAACATTACTCCTTAAGTCCCCAACTACATAGTGATTCCGATTTCAAATTGCCTAAGTACAGCGACACCTACATATTCAATTGCATGATGGATTTTCAAAAGCTTGCCGAATACCAGATCAAGCTTGCACAGATGATGCGCGACCATAATCAGTTTCAAAACTGCCTCATTCTTTGTGATCGAGCGATGTTTTCTATGGCTAAGGCCATGTATGTTCATCGAAACCAAATCATTCCATCGTACATTCGATCCATGACTGACCTATTCCCTTTAATTCACACAGATGCTGAGCCCAATTTAGATATGGTGCTGTTTATCGGTACGGTACATTATCTGGTTTCGGGAGAGGATGAAGCATCCGAGGAGACGATGAGACAGGAGGAAGTAGACAAGTTGCTTTATAAAACGGACTCTATTCTAGAGTCTCTGTCACAGCGGATCGTAGCTGATCCGTCTAAGCGGTATCCGTCTATTTATAAAGAAAATTCGTTCAATGAATCGGTAGATCTTTTATCAATAATACCCGGTTCTTTTTGAGCTAATGATATAATGACGAAAAGGAAGATGTTGGATGATGGCTAACACCTCCACATCAGAAAGGGTGTTATTTTCATATGCCTACATACAACAAACTGGTGCGAGATCGGATTCCGCAACTCATTATGTCTCAAGGTAAGGAATGTCGGACACGCATTTTGGACCCAGAGGAATATAAGCAGGAACTGCGAACGAAGCTTCGTGAAGAAGTCGGGGAATATTTTGAAGCGGAAAAAGATCAGGATGCGCTGGAAGAGCTGGCGGATATGCTGGAAGTCATCCGAGCGCTGGCAGAAGTACATGGGGCGAATGCAGCAGAGCTGACGGATTAATATAGGTGATACTGAAATATTAAATTAAGAAAACGATATACAGTGAACCTCAAGAATTGATTCTTGAGGCTCATTGTATATCGAGTAATACGCTCTTCCGTATCCATTTATAAAATACGAGTATTAAAACGTGTAATAAACTGGCTATTTCGCTACTCGAAGTTGTGGGAAGAATATGTGATAAGTATCACGAAATCCTTGTGTTTAGAGGCTGTTGCGAGCAGTCATGTCTATTGAAGCTCCAAGTAATATTGCTTTATTATCACTATCAACATGCTTTCAGCCACGAAATATAGCGAAGAAAAATAATTCTGAGGGGATTAGTAATGATATTACAGTTTCTTATAAATTGATAGAATTCAGGAAAATCCGTGCTTCAATTATGTTATCCAGAATGTTACAATGAACTAAGTTGTTCGTTATTTTGTCCTATTTTGTTAAAATTTTCAGGCATTTTATTGGGTCTATTGAATCATTATCTAGGCAGGTCTTTTTAGGCGGGATTTATGTTCTTTGAATTTGCTATTTGTGTTTTAATATATAAATGTATAGAGAGGAATTCTAATGTTAAGTAGTCATACGCCATCCCCTAAAGAGCAACAACAGCTTATTCAATCTTTATGTGAAATGAATCTTCAGGTTTACGATTGGCGCTGCCTGGCACGCTCAATTGATCAAAATCCGGAAGATGTATTTGGAGAGGGTACAACCAATCCACAGAAAGCAGACTCTATTGTAACAACTGCTGTCCGATACGGAATGAGTTTAGAATTAACGTTTGAAATCGAGCGACTTCGAAGTAATTCCGCAAGATTAGGCTCGAATCGCTTAAGTAAGCTAGATACTCAAATAGCATTTCAGTTGTCTAATCTTTATTCAGTATTACTAGAGCAGCTTGATTCAATAAATGCTATTGAAGAATCTGATACGTCAACTTCAGACAAAAGTGTGGCTGAAGATTTCACTAAGTTTCACGATAAATTGAAAAACAAAGCGAAGTTCTCACCAAGTAATCAGACTTTGGCAGTAAGATCGAAGAATGATAATGGTGTTTTGAAAAGGAAGGCGAAAAAGCTAGGCTTTGATGATCATTTTGTATTATTAAATCAAAAGGTTCAAAAGTTCTACTCAAAGCGAATTCTTGTAAGATTTCCTCCTGACCAATATAATGCGGACTACAGATTAAATGAACTCGTCAATGAATTGTTTAATATTTTGCCTGAGGAATATCAAGTTAGAGAAGATATTGAAGATCAAATTTATGGTGTTATATTCGACACCACTTTTCAGTGTTATATTTTTAATGAATGAGGGATTTTAAATGAGTAAACGTGATCTTGCAGCGGAAGGTGATTTGAATAACGTTGAAGAAAGTGGTGTTCTAAATGGAATGTATTTATTAACATTTTTACATTTTATCAAAAGAGCTACTCTCGATGAAATTGCAATAGGCATGTATTTATTTCGTTTCGTTAATGTGATGAATGAACTATTAAGTTTAGATGATAAAAGAGTATTTATGTCCAAGATACCAGAATGGGAAAAAGATAATCTGGATGTAATGCTTTCAAATGTCATTATTGAAAAATATAATAGTCGATTTCTCAGTGGACTTAAAGAATTATTGTCTAGAGATATGATTATAATAGCTGATCAATACATTTGTTTGAAAGAAGATGTTCGCTCCAGTTCAGTTGATTTATTGACAAACGAAAGTTTTGAGTTAGTTGTACATAAAGCAAAGTATATTTCTCAATTAATGGATCAAATTTCATTAGATGATTTAAAGGAACGCATAAAAGGGATAGTTGGTGGTATATAAAATGGTAAACTCATTGTATCTTAACCGATTACTTGTATACCCTTCGGAAAAAGAAATAGATATCACTTTTCGTAAAGGGCTTAACATTATATTAGCAAAAGACGCGGGAACGGAAAATATTAATACGAGAAACAGCGTTGGGAAATCTACCTTTATTGACCTAATAAATTATGGATTAGGTAAAGAAAATTTTCTTGCAGATGATAAAAAAGCTGCGAAAGATCGTATGGAACTTATGCAGTTGTATTTGGAATTCTCAATTGGAGAAAAACGCTATACCATTCAGAGAGGGATAATTAATGGTCAATTGATCTCAATTTATGAAAATTGGGTTATTAATGATCTTATCAATGGGTATGAAATTGATTTTAAAATGAAGGAAGTTAAAGAGTACTGCTCATTCTTGGAAAGCGAAATATTCCAAGAACAAAATTTTTTTAATAATAAGAAATTAGTATCATGGAGACAAATAATCTCTATGCTGCTTCGAAATCAAGTAGGTGGATTTCAAAATTTAGCTCAACCTGCGACTTATTATGAAAATGCTCAAGTGAAACGGAAAAGGATTGAATTTCTTTTAAATTTATTAACACCACAAAAAACGGAATTGGAGATACAACAGTCAGTCGTTTCAGAAGAAACAAGCGAAAAACAGAAAACTTATAATGTTATTATGAAATATGCAAGGCATCAATTGAAAGTAACGGAAGTAGAACTTCAAAGTCAGATAAGAAATATTAAAGAAGAAATTAACAGCCACGAAGAGATTTTATCAAAATATAAACAAGAATTAGTAAATATAAATAAAACACAGGATTTAGCTAACCAAAGACGTAGTAAACTGGTTCAGGAAATGATGCAGTTAAATCAAGATATAAATATTCACTCTCACCGTATTAAAAATTATGGTGCAACAATTAATGAAATTCAAGGTGAATTGCAAAAAATAGATATCGCACAATCCGCAACTCATATTTTTAATCGTTATGGATACAAACAGTGTCCTACATGTCTGCGACCTTTTTTACCTGAAGATGCTAAAGAATGTGCTCATACTATCAGCCAAGTTTCTGATCAATCTGTTCGATTAATAAAAACAGTACTTTCCAATGAAAGATTAGAACTTATTGATGCAACTAGTTTACATCGTTTCGAAATTGATAGACTTGAAAACAGTAAACAGGAATTGCAACAAATGATTAATATAATTGATCATGAGTTGAAAAAGGATGTTAATGAAATATTAGAAATGATAGATAATAAGGAAAGTGAAATAAAGATTTTACAAAGAGAGCTTAATAACTTAAATAATCTATTCAAAATAAATAGTGATGTTGATTCCTATTATTTAGATTGGCAGAGTGCGAAAGATAGACTCAGTGGTATAAATAAGTCCATAGCAACAATTCAAAAGGAAGTTGATAAAAGACTAACTTATTTCAAAGAGTTAGTAAACGAAGTAGTGGGATTTTTGTACAGTAATAGTCGTGTTGGAATGCTAAAAAGAAGTGAAAGAAAAGGAAATTTTTCTTTAGATATCAAACATAAAGAATTAACCGAGGGAATAGATGACGGAGCGGCTTCGTTTACAATAAGAGTTATAGCTTTTGATCTAGCATTACTAAAACTAGCCGCACTACAAGATACTAACCATCCTAAATTTTTAATTCATGATTCACCTAATGTACGAGACATTGATCCCAAGGTGTATAGACGGATTTTTAGCTTTATTATACAGTTAGAGAATGATTTAATGGAAAAAAATGATATTGTAGACTTTCAGTATATTATTACTACTATTGATATACCGGAGGAATTGGAGGAATCTAAGTTTGTACGACTGACACTTGACAATACAGGAGAGAAGGGGAAGTTATTTGGCTTCACATATTAGCTTAGAGTTCAAAGATGAAAGTAGATTAGTAGATTTTCTTAAACTTTCATATTCTGCAATCGAACTAGCTGGAATTTGTCGATCACTTAATTTAGATAAAGATGATATTTTGAATAAGTTTTTACCACATAAAGATAATTGTAGCAATTTTGTTGATAGTGTTCGCCAACATGGGCTATACAGTAATTTGTTTTCCGTGTTGCAAACTAAGCAATTTCATAGAGAACGGTTTAGCGAAGTATTTCCAGAGTTTTATACTATAGTTGTTGATAACACCAGAATTAATCAGATTAGATTATCAGCGTTTGAAAAAAATGATCAAACTTTTAATTATGCAGACTGGTTGCAAGAGTCTAAGGAAAAAACAGTTTTAATTCTGGGCAAAGATAGCCCAGATGAATACATGCAACAACTAATCGGCATATCTGAAACTGTTAAAGAATTAGGATATCATCCTATACTGATAAAAAAACAACCTGAAATTCGTACAATATCAAACGAAGAGAAGATGTTGGCATATGCGTCTATTTCAAGATTTGTAATTATAGAAAAATCATTTCCTGCAGGTCAAATTGATGAAGCAAAGATTTGTGCTTTTAATCGAATCCCATCTATTTGGATTCATCAAGAAGGAACTGGTGACACATGGATGCAAGGTGACTATGAGGTAGACTTTAAATTTATTAAATCTTTTGCATACAACGCGAGTAATCACTCAGATATAATATATATTGCTATAAAGTGGATGGAGGAATTTCTCAAGGAAAAAGAGGAATATCTTGATCTGAAATATCCTTGGAGAAATTAAGGAGAGCAGTTCTCTATTCTTTTGCTGGAATCAGATATAGAGGAGAATAATTAATGGAAGTTAAAAATGTGTATTTAAAAAACAAAATGAAAATTGGGGTTATAGGTATTTCAGGGAAAGGAAAGTCTACATTATTAAATCACTTAGTTGAGAAAGATGTTGCTTCTCAATTAGGAGGCCTTATAGGCTCCAAAAATAAAGAAGCAGAAATGTCTGGTCAAACTAAGAATCCTGTTAGGTATAATATTAACCGTGATTCAGAAAATTGTTCTTCTAAGGTTAGTAAATTAAAAGAAGGTAAAGTTGAAAATTATGAAATTAATCTATCTGATGTAGCTGAGCATGCTAAATCATTAGAAAAATGCACAGTAACTATTGAAGTGGGTCCCTCAAAAGAGTTTGAAAAGATAATGGATGAATTTGATTTGACAGAACTAGAGTTTATTGATACTCAAGGTTTACTCGATTCACTTGAGGAAGAAGCTGGTGTTCCTCCAGAAATCAAAGAATGTGCTGTTTTGTTATATCTTTATAATGCACGCGATCAAGGCAGCAGAGGCGACTATATAAATAATTATCGCAGTTTTCTAAACGCAATTTCTGATAAGCCTCTCATTTTTTTAGAGACAGATACTCAATGGCAAGTATCTAAGGAAGATATTGAATCATGTCTGGATGATGCTAAAGAACGTTTGAATGATCTGGATAATGGATATTATATATCTGCGGATGAAATTAGAGAACGGTATAGTATTCTAACTGGTAATGATGAGTATAACAATAATGCTACATTTATTCTTACATCAATTCTTAGTGAATTAGAGTCTTCTGTGAATTTTCACGAGGTCAAGCTTCGAATAGAAGAAAAAGAAAAGTTTTTCGACGAGTGTGTTAGAATTTGTTCAGCTCATACTATGCAAGGGGTTTTTAAGAGATTAGCCGGGATTAAACAATCGTTACAGAGCGAATTTGATAAAGCCAAAGGTCAGTTCGAGTACCCTACTGCATTTAGTACTAGTTATGGTTTGTTAAATGATATTTTCATTAAACAATTTCAAAGAATTGATTATAATTCCAGTGCGGAAGTGCTGCGATATGCTAGACGTGATTGGATGCGATTTGAAAAAGCGCTACTTTCATTGCAAAACGGAAAGTTATTTAATACCGATTTAACAAAAACAAAATATGAAATATACACTTCTTATGGATATTACTCCCTGTATGAAACTTATGAGAATCAAGATGTTTTAGATTGCATGCAGTTATTACTTGATTTGTATAAGGGGTATTTAGCAAGAATTTCTGTTGCTGGCAATAAATTATCTAAAGCAGTTCAAGTATTTTTGTCGCAGTCAGTTTCAAATGATTATATGTGTAGAGATACAGGATATGATATACCTATTTTAAATGAAAAAACATTCCTTTATTGCATGGAGGAGTTGAAACGCTGGATCGGAGATATTCCAGTTGATAAAATCGTGTATAAAGATTATGACAAGTTTGATGTAGATCGTTTTAATAAAAAATCTATAATAGAGACTTGTGATAAATATGTTGGAGACACTGAACCTTTAATTACTAAATTAGTTTATCTATGCATGTGTATTAATAATAAAATGTATAATATGGCATCAGATGCAATTTTAAATAGAACAAGAGAATTTATCGGAAAATAGTGAAGAAAACGAAGAATCCTCTAGACATTTTGATGTCTCAGCAGGGTTTTTCTTTTTCCGGACAAAATAAACTGGATAAATAATAAAGAAATCCTAAAATCTAGAATGTGATGCTTCATGACAACGAATCATATGCAAATAGAATACCAAGGAAAAGTCACCGTACTTGCTGCAATACGCTCAAAATCCTGTGAATTGGTCCCTTGGCCGGAAGAAGCTTTAGACAAAGCTAAACATGAGAATAAACCTATCTTTTTTTCGGATAGGTACAGCTGACATTTTAATGATTATACAAATTGAGACTTTGCCAATCGTGAGCAGGCGCTAAAGTCTTTTTTTTCGTTTTCAAAATATATGACCGCTCTCCCGACAATCTCCATTTCCCTCAAATCCAAATACCCTCCCCCCCACACACAAAGGTTAAAATTTTATAAAAAAAGTTCAAAACCAGCAAAGACCTTTCCCGGCCTGGAATGATACCATGTGTTTGCACATAAAAAAAGGAGAGGCACTTCCTGCCTCACTTATGTAAGCGCTATCTCATTTCAACTCTAATTAGCACTGACCTGAGGATTTTGCAAAATCCTTACCTTCAAATGACCTGCATTACATGAGGAAAGGGGAACTTCATATGAAAAAAGGAGCTGTTGTCGTTTGGCTTCTGGTTTTGGCCCTGATGCTTTCGGCCTGTAATTTGGCGGAGAGTGGAACGGGCAGCAAGGAAAAAGGCTATGTGGGCATTTCCATGCCGACTAAATCGTCCGAGCGTTGGGTAGGGGACGGAGAAAATATGGTTCGGTTGTTTCAGGAGCAAGGCTATAAAACGGATTTACAGTACGCCGAGGACGTGGTGGAAAACCAAATCTCCCAAATCGAAAATATGATCACCAAGGGCGTCAATGTTATGGTGATCGCTTCGGTCGACGGAAACACGCTGACGGATGTGATTCAGAAGGCACATGACCGAGGCATTCAGGTCATTTCTTATGACCGTCTGATTCGCAACACACCGTATTTAACGTATTATGCGACTTTCGATAACTTCAAGGTGGGCGTGCTACAGGCGGCGTATATTGAGAAAAAGTTAGGACTTAAGGAAGGCAAAGGCCCATTCAATATCGAGCTATTCGGTGGTTCACCGGATGACAATAACGCTTATTTCTTCTTTAATGGCGCGATGTCCGTTCTTAAACCGTACGTGGATTCCGGCAAACTGGTCGTGCGCAGCAAGCAGATGACGATGGCGCAGATCGCTACACTGCGATGGGATGGAGCATTAGCGCAGTCGCGGATGGATAATCTGCTGAGTGCCTACTATTCAGGGGCCAATCTGGACGCGGTACTATCCCCGTATGACGGCATTAGCATCGGTATCATTTCATCCCTGAAAGGGGTCGGATATGGATCAGCGAACAAGCCGCTGCCGATCATTACAGGGCAGGATGCGGAGCTGGCTTCCATCAAGTCCATTGTGGCTGGGGAGCAGACGCAAACTGTATTTAAGGATACCCGCAAGCTGGCTGAGCAAACGGTCGTAATGGCCAACAGCATTTTACAGGGCAAACAAGCGGAAGTGAATGACGTCAAATCCTATAACAACGGTAAAAAGGTCATTCCTGCCTACTTGCTTGATCCGATCTCGGTAGATCGGACGAATGTGGAGAAGGATATTGTCGGCAGTCACTATTACACCAAAGAGCAAATTGGACTGAAATAAGAGTAGGAATCCAACCGAAAGGAGCGTATCCCATGACTGGAATCATTTTGGAAATGAAGGGAATTACCAAAACCTTTCCCGGTGTGAAGGCATTGGAAAATGTAAATCTCAAGGTCAAGGAAGGCGAAATCCATTCCTTGTGCGGTGAGAATGGTGCGGGCAAGTCGACGCTGATGAAGGTACTAAGCGGTGTATATCCGCATGGAACCTATGAAGGGGATATTGTTTTCCAGGGCAAAACGTGTGAGTTCAAGGATATCAAGCAGAGCGAGGAACTAGGCATTGTCATTATCCATCAGGAGCTGGCGCTGATCCCGTATCTCTCAATTGCGGAAAATATTTATCTGGGCAACGAACGCGCCAACGGCGGTGTGATTGATTGGAAAGAGACTTTTGTGGGTACACGCGATCTGCTGTCCAAGGTCGGTTTGAGTGAGAATCCCAATACATTAGTTACGAACATCGGGGTCGGGAAGCAACAACTGGTCGAAATTGCGAAAGCGCTCTCTAAAAAGGTAAAGCTGCTTATTCTCGATGAACCGACAGCGGCGTTGAATGAGGATGATAGTGAAAATCTGCTTAATTTGATGCTGGAATTTAAAAGACAGGGCATTTCCTGCATTCTCATCTCCCACAAGCTGAATGAAGTCGCAAAGGTGTCGGATTCGATTACGATTTTGCGGGACGGGAAGACGATTGAGACACTGGATATGAAAAAGGATGAGGTCACGGAGGATCGGATCATTAGCGGGATGGTTGGACGTGATCTGACCAGCCGTTATCCAGAGCGTCATGCCGAGATTGGCAAAGTCGTTCTGGAAGTGAAGGATTGGACGGTGTATCACGAGCATCATGCAGACCGCAAGGTGCTGGATCAGGTGAATTTGAACATCCGTCGCGGTGAAATTGTCGGTATTGCCGGGCTGATGGGAGCGGGACGGACCGAGCTGGCGATGAGCGTGTTTGGCAAGTCATACGGACGCAACATTTCCGGTCAGCTGATTAAAGACGGCAAGCCGATCCAGAACAACACGGTTACAGACGCGATCAACAACGGCTTTGCCTATGTGACAGAGGATCGCAAGGAGTATGGCCTCATTTTGATGGATGATATCAAGCGTAATATTTCGCTGACTGGCCTGAACAAGCTGACGAAGGGTGCTGTCGTCAATGAGCAGGAGGAAGTCGTTGTTGCAGAGGAAATGAAAAAAAGCATGAACATAAAAGCACCGAGCATTTTACAGAAAACGGGTAACCTGAGTGGTGGCAATCAGCAGAAGGTGGTGCTGAGCAAATGGATTTTCGCCGGGCCGGATATTCTGATTCTGGATGAGCCGACACGCGGCATTGATGTGGGTGCCAAATATGAAATTTATACCATTATTCATCGACTTGCCGCTGAAGGCAAGGGAGTGCTGGTCATTTCGTCCGAGCTGCCAGAGGTACTAGGTTTGTGTGACCGGATTTATGTCATGAATGCTGGGCGGATCACTGGAGAGGTTAGCCGTGAGGGCGCGTCGCAGGAAACGTTGATGAGATATATGACCAAGTCAGGAGGCGTGAAGCATGGAAACCATAACTAAACTATTTAAAAATAACATCCGCCAATATGGCATGATGATTGCGCTGGTCGTCATTATGATTTTGTTCGAGGTGCTGACGGGCGGCCTGCTGTTGAAGCCGATTAATATTACCAATCTGATTCTGCAAAACAGCTATATTCTCGTGCTGGCGATCGGGATGGTGCTGGTCATCATCACTGGGCATATTGATTTGTCCGTCGGCTCCATAGCCGCTTTTGTCGGTGCGGTTGCCGCCATAATGATGGTCGATTGGCAGCTTCCAGCATGGATCGCTGTGATTGCATCTTTGCTGGTCGGAGCGTTAATCGGCGCATGGCAAGGGTTCTGGGTCGCTTATGTACGGATTCCGGCATTTATCGTTACATTGGCGGGAATGCTGCTCTTCCGTGGATTGACCATGATTGTGCTGGAAGGTCAATCGATCTCTCCATTTCCGGGGGGCTTCCAGAAAATCAGTTCAGGCTTCCTGCCGGATTTTTCATCTACCGGTTATAACCTGGTATCCATCATTGTCGGCATTGCACTCACGGTATGGTTTATCGTGAACGAACTTCGCGAACGTCGTTCTCAGCTTAAATATGGATTCGAGGTTCCGTCACAAGCTTTATTTGTACTCAAGTTGATTGTGGTAGCTGCGGTCATCAATCTGTTCACCTTCATGCTCGCGAGCTACGCGGGGATACCTAACATTCTCGTGCTGCTGTTCATACTGATCGTTGTGTACTCCTTCGTCATGAACCGCACGATTATGGGACGTCATGTGTATGCGTTGGGTGGAAATGAAAAGGCAGCGGGTCTGTCCGGTGTCAAAACGAAAAAAGTAACGTTCTGGGTATTCGTCAACATGGGGGTGCTGGCCGCCATTTCCGGTCTGATCTTTGCTGCACGTCTGAACGCGGCTACGCCGAGAGCGGGTACGAACTTCGAGCTAGATGCCATCGCAGCCTGCTTTATCGGTGGAGCTTCCGCATCCGGCGGGATCGGAACCGTTTTTGGAGCCATTATCGGTGGTTTGGTCATGGGCGTACTGAATAACGGTATGTCTCTGATCGGTCTGGGTATTGACTGGCAGCAAGGAATCAAGGGCTTGGTGCTGCTGCTGGCGGTTGCCTTCGATATTTACAACAAAAACAAAAGATCTGCTTAAGCTCAGATTCGGTATCGTAAAACAAGAAAACCTCCAGTTCCACTAGAAATGTGGATGCTGGAGGTTTTCTTGCTTGTTGGGTCTTGTGGCTATCAGCCAACGAAACTAAGTGGTGACCATTTGGCCGCCGTTTATATGCAGCGTTTGGCCTGTAATGTAGGAACCGTCATCCGAAGCCAGCAGCACATAGGCAGGAGCCAATTCATAAGGCTGCCCGGCACGCTTCATTGGTGTATTGCTGCCGAAGGTGCGAATGACTTCAGGCGACTGTGTGGCCGGATTCAGCGGAGTCCAGATCGGACCGGGCGCAATGGCATTCACGCGAATACCCTGATCGACCAGATTATTAGCCAAAGCGCGGGTGAAGCTGACGATAGCTCCTTTGGTAGCTGAATAGTCGATCATATTCTTTTGACCCACATAGGCTGTCACCGATGCCGTATTGACGATGCTAGCCCCAGCCCGCATATACGGCAATGCTTCTGTAGTCATATGGAAGAAGGAAATAATATTCGTATCAAACGTATCACGAAGCTGCTGCTCACTGATATCCAGATACGATTCGCGCACAAACTGAATACCTAGGTTGTTAATCAGGATGTCAATACGACCAAAGGTTTCCATCGTTTGTTGAACAACCAGACAGCAGTTGCTTTTTAGCCTTAGATCCCCCGGAATTAACAAACAACGTCGGCCAAGCCTGTGAATGACATCACGGGTTTCCATAGCATCTCGATGCTCATCGAGATAGGCAATGACCACATCGGCCCCTTCCTTGGCAAATGCCACTGCAACCGCGCGACCAATACCACTGTCCCCACCGCTAATAATCGCCACCCGATCCTGAAGCTTTCCAGTGCCGATATACTTTGGATTATCATAAATAGGGCGTGGAACCATTAGGTATTCCAACCCCGGCTGTCTATATTGATGCTGGGGAGGAAAAGTAATCGGAACTTCTTTACATTGGGTTTCTGTACCGTAATTAGGATATTGCCAATTCATCGATAATCCCTTCTTTATACGTTTTGAAATCCAATATATTCAAAATAGGCGCAAACGGTGACTCAGGACGATTGCCTTACTCCGAAACCGTCGCTCCATCTGCCGGAATATGGACGCGCCCCTTTAAACCTTCACGGTTGATATGTTCCGTAAGCTCTGAGCGAGTTAGTAGACAATGATTGATTGCTTCCATGTGGACAGCCACGATTTGTGTATAAGGGGCATGTTGTGCTACCGCCGTTACATCTTGGGCAGTCATAATAATGGGATCACCTACCGTAAACCGTGCTCCTCCAGCGTTCACAATTGTCCAGTCAGGACGGTATTTATCCAGTGTTTCCGCGATTTCACTGCACCAGATCGTATCCCCGGCCAAATAGACGACAGGTTCACCTGGTGCCTGAAAAACAAAGCCGGATACGGGTCCCATCTGCTCCCCGATTTCTCCGGTGCCGTGATGCCCGGTTGTACGGATAATCTCAATTTCTCCCACAGAACCAGCCAACGGAATCGGGGTAACCTGTGTAAAACCATCAGCAGTGATTTGTTCTTCATTTCCGGGCTGGCAGAAGACAGGAATTTGTTTGTCCAACCAGCGTACTGCTGCCGGGTCCCAATGATCGGGATGTAAATGTGTGACGATGACAACGTCAGGCTGTCCGAGTGCCTGCCATTGTGGCGGCAAGGGAACCAGCGGATTACGGCGGGCATTTTCCGTATTGGGAACCGGCGGATTTGCGCCAGCATCGCTCAACATAGGATCGATCAAAAATTTTACTCCAGCGTATTCCAGCCATAAGGTTGCGTTGCGGATTAGTGTGATCTTCATATATGGAAGCTCCTTTTGGTAGTGAATGTTTTTGGACCGAGTATATTTTCGGTGGTTCTTTGTTTCTGTTACAATCATATCTGACGCAAGGAGCTACAGGCTACGGCCTGCTGAAAGGAAAACTAGCATTCTCGTTTCATCATGAAAGGAAAAATAATAACTATGGAACTATTCGTACCTGATGACACCGATCTGCGCATTCTTCATCATTTAATTGAAGACAGCTCTTTATCGCACAAGGAGATCGGCCAGCTTGTTCATTTGACAGGCCAAGCCGTAGGGGCGCGTGTTCGAAAAATGCAGGATGCGGGCATTATCGAAGGCTATACGCTGCGCTGGAACCCTGAAAAAATTGGACAGACGATTCATGCCTTTATTACGGTTTTTTTGAATTCAGGAACGACTCACAGTGCTTTCCAGGCTTTTGCACGAGAGCATCCCTATATTGTTGAAATCCACCGGGTGAGTGGGGAGGGCTGTTATTGGATGCGGGTGCGCATGTCCTCACAGACAGAGTTAAATACCATGCTGGATGAGCTTACGAAGTTTGGTAATTACAAATTGAGTTTTTCAATTGGTGAGATTTAACGATAAAAGCTTTCGGCGTTGGTGCCGAAAGCTTTTCTATTTGGGCGAGGGCTATCGAGGTTAACTTATAGTGTGTGTTCAAAAAAACGGCTTTTCAGGACCGAGAAGGTTGGATGAAGCTAGGGACAGAGTAGCGGAGCGTAGACAGATCTACGTGAGCAACGGAAGGCCCGGCTGAATTCAAGATTCGACGTCGAATCCGCTTCTTGAATAGCTTCGTTATGGAAAGACGACTTTTTGAACAACCTCTTATAGGCTCATTTTAAAAATATGCTGCAAGCCGTGTTGACCCATTTTAGTGTCACCTTCATCTATAAAGCCGCATTTGCGATACAGACTTTGGGCAGACAGATTACGGGCATTGACGCCCAGTACAATCTCGCGAATATGTGGGAAGTGTCTGGCGATGAACTGTGGTAGTAGAAGCAGCCCTTTTTTGGCGAATCCTTGTCCCTGATCTGCGTAATGAATAGAGAACGCGCGTAGCAGCAGTGCCTCAGAAGTATTCGTATAGTCCGCTAATTCATCCCCATTGTATAAAATGAAAAATCCAACGGGTCTTCTAGTAGCCGTAATCACGACAGGATGGCGGTGCGGATCTTCCTTGGCCAGTATGAGCATTTCATCCGGCATTCCAGTAAACTGCTTCTGCTCCTCAGGTAAGTAGAAGGTATGTAAAATGGCATCATGCCCACAATGGTAAGGGACAAGCTCTACATTATTCATCATTACACTCCGATCTGTATGGATTTTTAACTTTCTTTATCATCTAGTTTGCTAAAAAAAGAAACCTGAACTCGCCTTGCTTACGTATTACCCATACATAAACTAGCATAGTCAAAAGGAGACGTCTACGCTTATGAAGCAGCTTACAGAATATCGGGAAAGCCAGGACGTATTGCGTCATGAGTTGAAGAATATTGAAAAATGGGAGAAGGAACAGAAGGACATTTTTTTCTGGGAAAAAATCGGCAGATGGCCTTTTATGTTGCTGGATCGGCTGACGCCCAAAATCATTAAAGACAAGCTGGAGCAACTCCTTAACGAGTTGGGTAGCTTCATTCAGAACGGCGGCAAATATTTGGTGAAGGAAGAAATGGTTCTGAACAGGCTGAAAAAGACGGCCTATGAACATGTCATTCAGCAAAATGGTGCAGATTCCGCTTCGGATACGCAGGACCTGCCTCGTGCCGGGGAAAACGTTGATTCAGAACATAGTGTCGAACCTATGTGGGAGTTGAAGCAGGCGGCTGAGCTCCCGCTAACCATCATGAATCGGACTGCCGACGATATGACATCGGCTCGCATTACCTTTGCCACCGCTCAGGGAGCAACAACGGGGATTGGCGGTGTGTTTACGATTGCGGCGGATATTCCTCTTTTGCTCGGCTTGTCGCTCAAAGTGCTTCAGGAAATAGCCTTGTGCTATGGCTTTAATCCCTATGATAAGCAGGAACGCATTTTTATTATTAAATGTATGCAATTTGCTTCATCCGATATTGTGGGGAAGAAGGCCGTATTAGAGGAGCTGGCTTTGTTCGATGATCCTTCACGTCAGGCACAGGTGTTTTCCCAGATGCAGGGATGGAGAGAGGTTATTAACACCTATCGTGACCAGTTTGGATGGAAAAAGCTGCTTCAAATGGTCCCGATTGCGGGCATTTTGTTCGGGTCTATCGCGAATCGAAGTGCTATTAGTGATGTAGCTGAAGCAGGGAAAATGCTGTATCGGAAGCGTCGGATTGTGATGCGTTTGGCAGAAGTAGAGAGTGAGGAATCACGTTAGTTGGCTATAAAGGTGTGCAGCGGCCAGGATGGCCGCCACACGTTAGCCTGTTACACTTCGGCTCCATTTTCTTCCGCCCAGCGGTTCAGGGTTTTATCTGTAGGAAGCAGGAAGGTTAAGATGCCGAGCAGTGGCAAAAAGCCGCATAGGAACATGATGTGGGTGATGCCTACTTTGTCGATCCAGTTGCCGAGTACGAGTGCGCCCACACCACCAAGGCCAAAAGCCAGGCCCGTAATTAGACCAGACACGGTCCCGATTTTACCAGGCACAAGCATTTGTGCATATACGACTGTGACCGAAAAGCTAGACAGCATAATAAATCCGATAATTGCCAGCAGGATTGCCGTCCAGAATTGGTTAGCATAAGGTAGTGCCAGCGCGAGTGGTGCAGCTAATACCATGGACAGAAAAATCATATTGCGTTTACCAAAACGGTCCGCGAGCGGACCGCCAAAGAAGGTGCCCAGCGCTCCAGCTCCGAGGAACAGGAAAATGTAAAGCTGTGCATCAGCCAATGGCATTTTAAATACTTCCATCAGGTAAAACGAATAGTAGCTTCCGACCGAGGTCGAGTACCACGAACGGACGAATACCAGTAGAATGAGGACAATCATGGCAAACATAACGCGGTTACGCACTTCGGGCTTCATGCGGCGTGCCACCGCTTTTTTGCGTGCAATGCCTTCTGTACGTAGGACGTTACCGTACCAGCGTGCGATGAACGATTGCACCACAATTCCCGCTGCCGCAATACCTGTGAACCAGATCGCACCAAATTGTCCCAACGGGATAAAAATCCAGCTCGTGAGCATCGGCGCCAGCGATTGGCCCGCATTACCGCCAACTTGAAAAATGGATTGTGCCAATCCCCGACGCGGCCCGGCCGCCATATGGGATACGCGCGAGCCTTCAGGGTGAAAGGCAGCCGAGCCCAGACCCACAAAGATGACTGCGATCAGCACCGCTTTATAATCGGCAGCATAGGCGAGCAACAGCATGCCAGTCAGCGTAAAGCCCATGCCGATGGGAAGGATAGCGGGCGTAGGCCGTTTGTCTGAAAACAAGCCAATCACAGGCTGCATGATCGAAGCTGTAAAATTGATCGCGAATGAAATCCAGCCGATCTGCGTGTAGTTCAGGCTCATAGATTCCTTTAAGATCGGAAAGATCGCTGGAATGACCGATTGAATCGAGTCATTGAACAGATGGACGAAACTGATCGCAATCAGAATCGCAAAAACGGTGCCTTTCACTTGCGGCCCTGGGAGGGGGAGCGATTGGCCCGTTTCATTTTTTGTAGCGGATTTACTAGTCATGGCAACCTCCGAATATGTATGTATATTTTAAGATATAGGAAGCGATCCGTTTGCAGCAAATGGCTGAAAGTGGGATGAAGGCCACCTTTACTCATTACTGCTTGCCCATCCTGCTGGATACTCTTCATTGCTCCATTTAGTTAGAATTTCTAAAATGGCATATCGAAATTCAAACATTTACCATCCTCAAAACCGATATATATGTGAGTATTTTGTATCAATCCCAAAAAGGCTTTCAAATCAGTAATATAGAGATCGAAGCGATCTAGTTCGTTTATATATTGTATTTTTGAGCGTTGGGAATGGAATTATGCAAGTTACTGATATGGAAATAGAGATAGAAAAGGGGAATCACGATGAGAAAAGCAGGGATGATTTTGCTGGCAGTATCCGTGGTATGTGGAGCGGTGGTGGGAACTACGTTAAACACTGGAGAAACAGCAGTAGCGGCAAATGTAACGACGAACAACACTTGGAAAAATGCTAAAATTATAGACGTGATCGACCGGAATAACTACATACTGGATGATGGTTCTTTATGGAGAAAGAGTATAGATGGCCCGGCTATTGAGAAATTGAATTTGAAGGGCATTACAGGCAGCAAAGACAAGAGTCAAGGTTATTATGGCTGGACTGAGGACGGGAAGGTAGCCATCTGGGATGATAACTCCGACCCAAAAGTGACGGCCCAATCTTCAGGAGTAAAGGAGATTACCGGAGAGGGTCTGGCTATTAAAACCGATGGGACGATCTCCTGGGGAAGAGAACAGGTCGAGGGAATATCGGATGCTATAGACGGTGATAAGGTAAGTACCTACTTTACGGTTCTTACTCGATCCGGTGATGTATGGTATTCCACAGGGTACGCAGAATCTAAGCCCCGCAAGATAGGTCATGTAGATGGTGCGCTTGATATCAAAATGAGTACGGCGTATGCTGCAATACTTAAGGAAGATGGTCATGTCACGATGCTGGATATGCTGACCAATGAACCGCCACGTGAAGTGGGAAGTGATATTACTTCGATATTGTGGAAAAAAGGTACACATGTCTTGATTACTGTACATCGCGACGGGACGGTATGGAGCTATGATCGGCTGAAAAAATATCCTGCGGTGCAACTTAGCGGGTTATCTAATGTTGCAAGGTTGGTTGATTCGCCTGACGAACTTTTTGCACAATTAAAGGATGGCTCTTGGGTCGGCTATAAGGACGGAACCACGACTGCGCTAAGTTTGCCTACATTAACGGGTATGTCCTTGTTGACGACCTCCAAAGAGGCTGCCATCGGCGATACGATTCAATTAAATGTACAAGAGACGTATTCGAACGGTTATCGACTAACACGTCATCCCGAAGCTAGTGAGATTGAAGTGGAGAAACCGCAGGTTGCTGAGCTACAGCAGAATGGTTCCGGTACACTCAAAGTAAGGGGCATTGGCAGCACAGCCGTATCTCTGCGGAACGAAGGTATACCCTCTTCTTTTACACTAAAGGTATCGTCTGACCAAACCTTGACTGGGGCGGCTATACTAAACGGCAGTGTGTATTTGCCTGTGCAGTCTGTGTTCAAGACGCTGGGTGGATCTGTTACCGTGGCAAACCAGGCATTTACGATCAAGCTGGGTAAAAACAATATCGTACTCCAAAAAGGGAGTTCCACCGCGATAGTGAATGGTAAACCTGTTGCACTGAAGGGCAAGGTTCAAACGGTTAACGGACAGGTTGTATTCCCGGGAACATTACTGACCGATCTGAAGTTGGGCGGATTCAAATGGAATCGTGACCGTCAGCAAGGCGAATTATCTGTGGGCGCTACCAAGCTGGTCATTGAGACGCCGGAAACGGCTAAAATTATCAAAGCCATTGATCTGGGTAGTCTGTCCAAATTAATTGGCAAAACCTATTGGGTCAATAACTTCTATAACGCTGGAGAGCGATTTGGCAAGGTAACAGTTAAAGACATCGAAGTCAGCACAGACCCGAACGGTGTTAAATCCTACGAAGTTATTTTCCAGGGGGCTAATGGCGAAACTTATGACACATTTTCCATTATCGGAGCTTCACGCATTCCACAAATGCTGTCTGATTCCGATCAATTTCTAACTTACGATCCGTACAAGAAATACCAATGGTCGCAAGCCATCTGGAACAAGATTAAAAATAACGAGGTAAGCTTGGGCATGAATACGACGCAGGTGCAGTTCGCATGGGGAAGCCCAACAGTCAGAGAAAAGGGGGCTGCTTCAAACGGAACTCAAGTCGAAGCCTGGGTATACGGCAATCGTAGTCTTTATTTCAAGGCAGTAGCCTTCGTAAATGGCAAAGTCATAGAAGTATGGCTGTAGGGTAGCTGATTTTCTATAACGGTTTGAAAGAGGTATCTCCAGATTCGTATATACGAATCTTGAGATGCCTTTTTTTCATTTAACAAAACTAAGCTCTTAATTTAACAAACTTAAGATATGATTCTTTATGTCATATATCTTGTTATATAGATAATAGCTCCGTAGAGAAAGTATGAAGAGCACAAGAGAAGAGAGGATCTGATTTGAGAATGAAATCGCTAAGGAAACCATTATCAGTTGCATTACTATCTTTACCCTTACTTCTAGGTTCCCTGGGTGGAAGTTATGCGAGTGCAGCAACCCTACCAACAGCGGTAACTCCAACAGAACCGTCGTGGGGATATTTCGTAGATCATTATAAAAATAATAGTTCTGCAAATAAGACGGAAAGCTCTAATCCGACCCTCGGGTTGCTCTCCGAATTTAATAAGCTTTGGACTCCCGGCGCTACCTGGGATACAGGTACCAAGCTAAACAGCAGCGTGCTGGACGCCAATATTCAAAAAGTGATTGATATCGCTGCCCGTCGCACTTCCAGTGAGGCCAATGCGGCTTATTTGGATGATCGCAGAAACCAGAGCTACAGTGTGATCGACGGGCTGGGTTCGCTCACTGATGTATATCGTAAGAATGCAGGTGCCACGACAACAATCAACGACATTCCGGCAGATGCCCTGACTAAGAAATACGAAGATGAGGGAACGAATGCTGGGAGTACAAGCTCCAATCTCGGCAACATCGTAAATCTGGTAAATACCTTGCGTGGAGAATACTCTACGACGAACCCGGCTAAGTCTTATTTTAGCTATCCTCGCCCGTTTCGCTGGAGCGATAACTCTGTAGTTGTTCCGAGCCTTATTCCCGCTCTCAAAGCTGATGCTACTAGCGATGGCGGCTTTCCTAGCGGTCATACCAATGCTGCGTATCTCAGTTCTATTGCTATGGCCTACGCCGTGCCGGAGCGTTATCAAGAACTGCTGACGCGAGCTTCGGAGCTGGACAATAACCGTGTTGTTGCCGGTATGCATTCCCCGCTTGATGTTATGGGAGGGCGTGTCATGGCAACAGCGATGGCTGCTGCTATCCTGTCTGATCCAGCCAATAGCAGTTTGAAGAAAGCGGCTTATCAGGATGCTCGTAAACAACTGCTGTCTCAAAAAGGTACAGCTCCAGATCGGTTCAGCAATTATGCCACAAACAAAAAAAATTATAATCAACGATTAACATACGGATTCAGTCAGGTTAATCCAACCGCGACGCCTATGATAGTGCCTAAGGGAGCTGAGGTACTATTGGAGACACGCTTGCCTTACCTGGATAGCACACAACGTCGTTGGGTTTTGGCTACCACGGGAATTCCTTCCGGATATCCTGTACTTGATAATGCTGAGGGATGGGGACGATTGAACTTGTTTTCCGCTGCGGATGGCTACGGTGCTTTCGCCAATAATGTGACGGTGAATATGGACGCTTCCAAAGGTGGTTTCAATGCATTGGATCGCTGGCGCAATAATATATCTGGTGTTGGAAAGCTGACTAAAAAGGGAACAGGTACGTTGAAACTAATGGGCAACAATACGTATTCCGGCGGTACACAGATCGACCAAGGTACTTTGGAGGGAACTTCGGACACGGCTTTCGGAAGTGGCGGAATTACGAATTACGGGGGAACTCTTCTTAAAAATGCTTCTGGGAAGCTGATTATTGGCGGAAATTACAGACAATCTGCCAAGGGAACACTTGAGCTTAACCTACGCACTAAAAATGATGTGCTCAAAATAAAGGGAACAGCCATACTCAACGGAAAATTACGCCTGAACTTTTCTAACAAATATGTGCCGGCTAATGGTGCTACGATCTTAACTTATGCTAAACGAAATGGAGCATTTTCTTCCATTGAAACGGTAGGTTTACCAAGCAATTATAAAGTGAAGGTTATCTATACAGCTGACAGTGCTCAGTTGAAATTCACTAAGTAAAACGTAAGTAACTCTCTATACAACAATTGAAGTGCACCTTTAAAATACATGGGAATAAACCAGAAGGTTATTCCATTGTGTATTCTAGGGTGCACTTTATTGTTTCATCAGGCACCAGTTGCTAGTATGCATTTATAATTAAGGATATAAAAAGGTCAAAATTTGACCTTAATGTAGTAAAATAATCCCGCTGTTTGAAAGCGCAGTCATGATATTCTTAAGAAGCATATTTGATCAAAAGTTTTAAATGATTCAGACTAACTAAGAGGAACAGAGGAAAGGAAGAGACTGATGAGTCTTGAAAAAGAATACGTTAAAATAGCCCAAGATGTCATTAAAGGGCTTGGCGGAGAAGACAATATTATTTCCATGGCACATTGTGCCACACGGCTGAGGCTGATTGTAAAAGATAGAGAAATTATTGATGATGAATTTATTGAAAATATTGATAAGGCCAAGGGCGTTTTCTTTACCTCTGGGCAATATCAAATTATTTTTGGAACCGGTACTGTAAATAAAGTATACGATGCCATGGTTGGCCAAAGCATATCTGCTACATCAAAGGCTGATTTGAAAGAGATGGCCTCCACTCAAGGTGATAATCGCTTCAAAAGAATGATCCGTGTTTTCGGGGATGTATTTGTTCCGATTATGCCTGCATTGGTAGCTACAGGATTATTCATGGGAGTTAGAGGCTTAGTAACTCAGCCTGCACTGCTCCAGTTATTTGGACTTACACCTGATCATATTTCTGCGAATTTCATATTGTTTACGCAAATATTGACCGATACGGCTTTTGCATTTTTACCCGTGTTGGTATGTTGGTCGGCCTTCCGGGTGTTTGGTGGATCACCACTATTGGGGATATTGATTGGATTAATGTTAGTAAGTCCTTCGTTGCCTACATCTTGGGATGTCGCTCAAAAAGTTCAGGAACCACTAGTGTTTTTCGGATTCATTAAAATTGCAGGCTATCAGGGCTCGGTTCTGCCTGCTTTCATAATAGGTGTCGTGGGGGCGATGCTGGAGAAGAAAATCAGAAAATCAGTCCCGGATGCATTGGACTTAATTCTGACACCGTTTCTGACATTATTAATAACACTGGTATTAGGATTGTTCGTGATTGGTCCCATTTTTCACGAGGTGGAAACTTTAATATTAATGGGTGTTACCGCCATTTTAAAATTACCATACGGCATCGGCGGATTTATTTACGGTGGCATCAATCAGATTATTGTAGTTACCGGACTGCACCATGCCTTAAACCTGATTGAAATACAGATGTTAGTAGGCAATGGTTGGAATATGGTGAACCCGATCAGTTCAGCGTCGATTTGCGCACAAGCGGGTGCTGCATTGGCTGTTGGTCTAAAATCTAAAAATGTAAAAACCAAATCCATTGCGTATCCTTCTACCTTGTCTGCGTTATTGGGTATTACAGAACCCGCTATCTTTGGGGTGAACATTCGATATGGCAAACCGTTCTTGATGGGCTTGATTGGCGGAGCGGTTGGCGGTTTCTTCGCACGTATATTTAATGTTCAAGCAACGGGCATGTCAATCACAGCCCTACCGGGAATGTTATTGTACCTGAACAATCAGATATTCATATATATCTTAGTTTGTGTAATCGGCTTTGCTGTGGCATTTGCACTAACGTGGATCTTTGGGTTTAAAGAAAAAACAGATCACAAATAAAATGATGTGGGGAGAATCATGGACAACAACACATTGCTTAAGAAATTGGACAGCCTTTCAATAGAAGAGAAAATAGGCCAGCTCATCCAACTGACCGGTGATTTTTTTGAAGGGGATATAGACACTGTTGTGACGGGTCCTTTAAAAAAATTAGGGTTAAACGCCGGCTACAATATATATAACACAGGCTCCATATTGAACATCACTAATCCAGAAAAAATTATCCAACTGCAAACGGATTATTTGGAAAAATCGATTCATAAAATTCCGCTGCTGTTCATGGCAGATATTATCTATGGGTATCGAACCATCTTCCCGATTCCGATTGCACAAGCATGTAGTTGGAATTATGAGAGTATAGAACATGCAGGTTCGATTGCTGCCCAGGAATGTTATGACGAAGGTGTTCACGTGACCTTTTCCCCCATGGTAGATATCGTTAGAGATCCTCGTTGGGGGCGGGTGATGGAATCGCCTGGAGAGGATACTTTGCTAGCGAAGAAATATGCTGAAAGCATGGTTCAGGGGATCCAAGGGAGAAACTCGGAGGATATCATACCAGCCAATAAAATTGCCGCTTGCGTCAAACATTTTGCCGCTTATGGGGCACCTGTCGCTGGACGTGAGTATAACGCCGTGGATATGTCGGAGCACACGCTGCGAGAATATTATTTGCCAGGATATCAAGCTGCAATCGAGGCGGGGGCAAAGCTTGTTATGACGGCCTTTAATACCCTGAATGGCGTTCCTGCAACAGGAAACGAGTGGCTTAACCGCGACGTGCTAAGACGAGAGATGAATTTTAATGGTGTGTTGATCTCGGATTACGCCACTATAGAAGAACTGATCATGCACGGTTATGCCGAAGATGAGGCTTCCGCCGCAAGGCTGGCATTGTTGGCTGGTGTTGATGTGGATATGAAGACAGCAGTATACGCCAATCAATTGGAGAAAGTAGTATCTGATAACGAGCATATGCTGGGGCTGTTGAATGAAGCGGTATACCGTATTCTAAAGCTGAAAAATGATTTGGGGCTGTTTGAGGACCCGTTCCGCGGATTACAGGAAACCGTTCAGCGGTCGAGAAACAGCATTCTGTCAGATGAACATAAAAAAGCCGCGCTGTCCTTGGCTGAAGAATCCGTCGTCTTGCTGAAAAATGAGAATCAACTGCTGCCATTGTCTAAACATACCAAAGTAGCTTTAATCGGTCCTTACGCAGATGAAAACTCCACCCTGGGTATGTGGGCCATTAAGGGGGATGAGGCGGATACCGTCAATTTGAAAATGGGATTATTAAAGCATGTTGATCCCGACAATCTCTCGGTTTGCAAAGGGGCGCACATGCTTCCTGCTAATGCAAGAGAAGCCCTTGGCAAATATGCGGACAAGCTGGCTGCTGAAACAGTCGATGAGGAGGCCCTGCTGCGCGAAGCAATCCGAAATGCTAACGAAGCGGATGTCATTGTCCTCGCCTTGGGAGAAAGTATTTATCAGAGCGGAGAAGGGGGATCGCGAACGAACCCGACGCTTCCTAAGCCGCAAATGAAACTACTCCATGAATTAAGTTTACTGGGCAAAAAGACGGTTCTGATCGTTTATAGTGGAAGACCTTTGATTCTTACCGAAGTAGCCGGAAAAGTGGACGCTATTGTTCAAGCCTGGTATCCAGGAACGATGGGCGGAGAAGCACTGGCCAATATACTGTATGGGGAAGTCAATCCATCGGGGAAATTAGCCATGACCTTTCCACGGAGCGTGGGACAAATTCCGATGTCCTACAATGAGTTGAATACAGGCAGACCGAATTTAAAGGAAAATGGCTCTTATCGGTTTGCATCCCGATATATAGATGAAGTGAATGAACCCTTGTATCCATTTGGCTATGGCAAATCCTATACCTCATTTGAATACAGCCTATTAACAATTAGCCAAAAAGAAATGAAGAAAAATGAGTCAGTTGATATCTGTATTTCTGTCACCAACACTGGAATTTATGATGGAAAGGAAACGATCCAATTATATATTCGCGATAAATTTGCAAGTGTTGCAAGACCAGTGAAAGAATTAAAAGACTTTAAAAAAATGTTTTTGCAAAGTGGCGAGACCCAAAATGTTGAATTTTCAATTCATGAAGAAATGCTTAAATTTTATGACCGTGAAATGCAATACAAAAGTGAACCCGGTGAATTTGATGTTTATATCGGGTCAAGCTCGCAGGAAATTTTGCTGAGTTTTAGTTTTGTTTTTTTACCGGAGGATGAGCATGAATAAAAGCGACGCGTATAACCTGAAATATCATATCACCCCTCCTTACGGTTTGCTCAATGATCCTAATGGACTTGCTTATTTCAATCATCAATATCATGTGTTTTATCAGTGGAATCCAAAAGGAACTGAGCATAAAAATAAATGTTGGGGCCATGTTGTTTCCAGCGATCTGGTGCACTGGCAAAGGAAAAGTGTCGCGCTGGAGCCTTCGGAATGGTATGACAAGGATGGCATTTATTCGGGCGGGGGCATTGTTCATAATGAAAAGCTGTATCTGTTTTATACAGGAAATGTAATCCGAGATGATGGAGTAAAAGAAAGCTATCAATGCGCCGCGATTTCGGAGGATGGAGAGTATTTTCAAAAAATCGGCCCTTTGTTTGAGCATCCCCAAGGTTACACTAGGCATGTTCGAGATCCGAAAGTATGGAGAGACCAACACGGGAACTGGTGGTTGATTGTTGGTGCTCAGAGAGAAGATTTGACTGGAGATACGCTTATCTACAAATCTGAAAATTTGTCCGATTGGGAATGCCAAGGATCATTTGTTGATCATGATCATCAATTTGGATATATGTGGGAATGTCCGGATGTACTTCAATTTGCCGAAAACGATGTTTTTGTTTTCTCTCCTCAGGGCTTACCGGAGAGAGGCGAATATTATAAAAATCCTAATCAATCGGGATATATGGTTGGCAAATTATCGAATACAGGCAAATTCAACGGGGACCTTTCCGATTTTAAAGAGCTTGATCGAGGATTTGATTTTTACGCTCCACAATCATTCAAAGTTAATGACAGAACCATTATGTTCGGATGGATGAGCGCCATGAATGAGGAAGCGGAGAGGGCTGTCCCGACCATTCAAGAGGGCTGGATTCATGCATTAACACTTCCTAGAGAAGTTGTGCTGATGAACGGTGTGTTGTACCAGAAACCATTGCCGGAATTACAATTGTTAAGACTGGATGGCATGCATTACAAAGGGGAAATTCAAAGTAGTAGTGAGTGGGTGCTGCCTTCTACACAAGCGGAGCTAATTGTTGATTTTTCCTTACTGACAGAAAATTTTAAGATGATCATAAGGGATGCTGTGCAAATTGACTATGATCAGGAACAAAACAGTCTGACCGTTTGGAGAACAAACTGGTTGACTGGCGAGAGAGAGTACAGAAGAGCAACATTAAATAATAAGCTTGCAGAAATGCAAATATTCATTGAAAGCTCAAGCCTGGAGATCTTTGTGAATGAGGGTGAAGAAGTGTTTTCCCTGCGTTATTTCATAGAAGATGCAGACCAAAGCAATGTATTACTTGAGGCAGGAGACAATGTAGGAGAAGTTAGAATGTATCAGTTGCAGGAATGTGTAGGGTAACATTTTTTTGCTTGCCGGGTTGCAAGCAGGTTAAGGAAGGCTGTTCATTATCCCGTTTGCGGGAAGAACTGCCTTCTTTTTTATTTTTGGTCCGTTGAATAGATTCTGCTTGTCCGGGCATTTTACTATCGGTATAGTATGAGTATTAGTATAAGAGTTTATGCCTTAATATAGAATACAGATGAATTACTCATGGCTGGCTGATGAGGTGTGGTGATGAAAAAAATATATGAACATATCGAAATAGACAGAAAAAAAATGATTAACCTTTTTATGTTCCAATCCAGAGATACAGAAAGAGTCATTCCTATGCATTTTCACAGCAATATGGAGTTGATCTACTGTACAAGTGGAAGTCTAAAGGTGTGGCATGAAGGAAAAATAACTATTTTGATGGAAAAGGATGCGCTATTCATTAACAGCAATGTTCCGCATTCCACGCAGAGCATTACGGAGAACCAGGTCATAGTGCTGCAATTTCCAGACACTTTCTTTGCCAATGAACAAGTAATCATCCATTTAAACACGCAAGAGAAACAAGTTGAAGAACCTATAATCTCTAAATTAAGAGGATTGTTTATGGATATATATGATCTACATATTTCCAAAAGCAAATACGACTACATTTTAGAGCAAAGCCGAATTATTGAACTGAAATATTTGCTTGTCAATCATTTTAGTCAGACGACAGACATTCCACCGGAAGTATTCAGTGAAAAGCAACAAAAGATAAAGACAATCATGGACTTTATTAAAGAGCATTATACTGAAAATATTAGCTTGGCCAAAACGGCCCGTATCTGCGGTTATTCGGAGGCTTATTTGTCGCGAATGTTTCATAAATATACAGGCCAGACGTTTACCGAATACAAGCAAATTCTTTGTTTGGAGAAGGCGATCGATTTACTGGATTCAACTAATAAGTCACTTACAGAAATTTCTTACGAGGTCGGGTTTCCAAACGAGAAATCTTTCAGAAAAGCTTTTAGAGAAGTTATGGGTAAAACACCGTATGAATATAAAAAATCAAGATTTGATCTGGATGTGTAATGCCACAAGCGTGCACAGTCTCCTTTCAGTAAAACGAAGGGGTTGTCCCTGAGTCATTTGATGACTTTAGGACAACCCCTTGATATTTACGCTATGTCAGAAGAGTTATTAGCTTAACGGTTATCAACCTTTTCTGGGTACATATCATGATTCATCATGCGGTGCTCCGCTATCTGTTCATACTTTGTTCCTGGCTTGCCGTAGTTGGTGTACGGGTCGATAGAGATACCGCCGCGTGGCGTGAATTTGCCCCATACTTCAATGTATCGAGGGTCCATCAGCTTAATTAAGTCATTCATGATGATGTTGACGCAGTCTTCATGGAAATCGCCGTGGTTACGGAAGCTGAACAGGTACAGCTTAAGGGATTTGCTTTCTACCATTTTAATATCGGGAATGTAGCTGATGTAGATGGTTGCAAAATCAGGTTGTCCTGTAATCGGACACAGGCTGGTGAACTCCGGGCAATTGAACTTTACAAAATAATCCCGATAGGGATGTTTATTATCAAAGCTTTCGAGAATGGCGGGATCATAGGCAAAAGTGTATTGTGTGCCTTGATTGCCAAGCAGGGTAACATCGGTCATTTCTTCGGGTGTTCTTCCGGTCATATGGATAAGGCTCCTTAAAGTAAGTTGGTTTGGTAAAAGAGAGAGGGAGTTATGGTGGTGGGAGGTCGCTCCGCGAATGATTTGAGTCTCCGCTTCGCTGCCGACCGCCGTCATCACCATAAAGTCCTACTCGTTTAACGTGTAGGTTGGGATAGAAGTGAGTAATGCTCTCCTTTGTGTATCACATACAGCGCATACGGAATATATTACATATAAGTGTTATACGCCGCGTTTGTTGCCCCATACGAGGGTGTGGAGCTGCGGGAGTACTCTTACATGGTTTAGTAGGGAATCGTCCATGACACGGTCGATAAGCCATTCATAACGATGGAGTAGAGACTCCGCTATCTGTCCGGTATTCTCCGTGTTTACATCTGGATTACCCGTCTGAAGGAACAGCGGTACGTGTGGATAGCGCTCGTGAACAGTGCGGGCATAGGCAAGATCGGTGTCATCGAAGATGACGACCTTCAAGCTGCAAGCTCCGGTATAGAGCCGCGCAGATTCATTAGCGGGTTCCTTCAAGTCTGTTGCGATTGCGACGTGGGACGTCGCTTGGGACTCACTAGCCCTCTTCCGGTTTGACAGACGGGCGACAATATCATCCAGCACATCCCAGTTGGTCATCATACCCGAGCTGGGCGGTTTCGGGGATAGGGTTACCTCATCGATATCGTACAGCCATTCCTGCCAACGGGAGCCTTGTGTTTCGACAGCGGTGGCAATGCCTTGACTGCGCAGCAGGGTGATTAGCTCCCCAAGCTGCGGTAGCAGGGCAGGATTGCCTCCAGAAAGGGTCACATGCGAAAAGCGTTCGCCGCCGATGGCCTTCAGCTCCTGCCAAATGTCCGTGGCACTCAGACGACGGATCTGATCCTTGGCGCTGCCGTCCCAGGTAAAGGCGGAGTCGCACCACGAGCAATGGTAATCGCAGCCTGCGGTACGAACAAACATCGTTTTACGACCAATGACCATACCTTCGCCCTGAACAGTGGGACCAAACACCTCCAGTACGGGAATAGGGGCTATTTGGGTGCCGTGGGAGGCTGTCATGGGTTGGTGAGTAGTCACGGTATTACTCATCGAGCATCCACTCCCGTCGGAACTCGGCGTAGCTGGTAGGTGTCTCGAACAACCGTACAAACTCGGTACGTCCACCTTCGACACGGTTGCAGTATGCCTCCGAGGTCAAGGCTGACTCCATTTGTTCAAAGATCCAGACGACCATATTTTCCGCCGTTGTATTCATTGGAGGAAGCGTCTCATTCAAGTAACGGTGGTCCAGAAAAGGCTCAATCCGCTCTTTCCAGATCGTTTTGATGTCACCAAAATCTAGCGTTAGACCCGTTTCGCCCGGTATGCCGCTTATGCCAAATACGACGATATAGGTATGTCCGTGCAGATTTTTGCATTTGCCTTCGTAGCAGTGCAAATGATGTGCTGCATCGAATGTAAATTGTTTGCTGACGAGTACACGTTTGCGGTGATAACGCAGCTGAGAGCGCTCAATGTCTGTCCCGAACTCTTGGAGCTTATCGACAATGCGAAAGGTACCTGGCTCACGCATGACCTTCAACTCCTTGGGATGAAGCTCCGCGCACCGCGAGATATTGCTCCAGTCCAGCACGGCGAAGTTTGCAAGCAGGGCATTCGCCACAGCCATCGCCAATGACGCCGTTATAGCACGTTAGTGTACGTGTTCTTACAAATTCAAAAGCTTTCAGCTCATCGGCCATGTGCCAAGTTTCGGCCTTGTTCAACCACATAAGCGGGGTATGAATCACAAAGGGATAGTCCATCGAAAGATTCAGTGTGACGTTCAGCGATTTGATAAAGGAATCCCGGCAATCAGGATAGCCGCTGAAATCCGTCTCACATACGCCTGTAATGATGTGGCGCGCTCCTTTTTGCTTGGCGAGAACTCCCGCGAAGCTCAGAAACAGTAGGTTGCGACCGTCTACAAAGGTGCTAGGCAGTTCGCCTTCCTGTTGAGTAATGTCAATGTCTGTGCGTGTGAGGGCATTAGGGGCTAGTTGATTAAGCAGGCTCATATCCAGTACCGTTTGCGGAACACCCAGTTCGCGGGCGATTCCAGCGGCTACTTCGATTTCCTGCTTGTGGCGTTGACCGTAATCGAACGTCACAGTTTCTACTTCAGCAAAATGTTTTTTTGCCCAAAATAAACAGGTTGTGCTGTCTTGGCCGCCGCTGAATACGACGACTGCTTTTTCGTTTGCAAACATAAAAAAACCTCTCGATCTTCTTGGAATGGTGCAAGACACAAGTCTTGTCACTTGGAAGAAGGAGAGTTCTTGAACCGACTTCAACAAAAAACAGGCCTTGCCCCGAGAAATCATTTTTCTTGCGGAGGACAAAGCATCGTTAGTTTTTTATAGAGGGAGTTCGCGAACCTCTCCCATGCATGACGCATGGATTTTCTTCATTAGTATCTGCCACGAGGACAGACGGCTTTAGCATTGTCATTATAGCATGGCAGGGCTATTTGATAAACACTCCACCAAATGGAATGACTTCCCTTAAAAATCGCTTGATCACGCCATCGTCGTTCATATCCTGTTGGAGCCGCCGATGATGCTCCCCGGCATGGAATAGTACGGTACCCTGTCCGGTCATTTTAAAATGATAGTTCATATGCTGGCTGGCCAGATGGTTGCCGTACACGGTCAACTCCAGATGGGCGTTTTCGGGGTAGGCAATGACGCTGCTCGCATCCACATATATCGGTTCTGTCGGATGAAGCTGTTCCTGACACACCAATCCCTGCGTCAAAAGACCGATTTGACCCACACCATCAAATTTCATTTTTATAACATCACGGCTAAACAACATGTTTTTCATGCTTAGCAGCTTAGTACGCATTTGGATACCGGAGCTGTACCAGAACAGGTTGCGAAAATCGTATAACAGATCATCGCTTCCTTCAAGCTTAATCATTTTTAGACTAAAGCCAGGTGGAAGTGCAGCAATTAGGCGACAAGCTCCTGTGAAATCGGCCTGAATCAGTTTGTGTTTGCGATACATGCCCTTAATATTCATCAGTTTATCACTGCGGCCTGAGCTGGGTCCGCGGTATGCGATGATTTGCTGCGGATGCAGAACGTGCAGCTTTTCTCCTTCCGCCAGATCGAGCGTTACGACCGAACCGACGCTTTCATCATGGTGTTGTCCTGCTTGTATGTCCATTCAGACCTTTCATCCTTTCAGACAGTTAGTATCTTCCCGAACGTCGACGCATCCCGTAACGCAACAGTCGGATACCCATAAAATAACCGGCCAGCAGAATTATAGCTGTGATAATGAGCAATTTATTTCGATGTGAAGCCTGATCGCGCTGGGTTTGAAGATTTTTTAATTCTGTGACTGTGTCAGTCAGCTTGCGGTTTTGCTCCAGCAATTGGGCGTTTTGCTCTTGATAGGCTTCTAAGCTGTTACGGGCCTTTTCCAGATCCTCCTGGGTTTGTCGATAGCTTTCCTTGAGCTGATATACATCACCAGGTAACCGCGAAAATTGCTCGAAGCCCTGATATACATCATCCCAATAAGCAGCATGTACTTCGGGTACACGAGTTATCCCAAAAATAAACAAAAGTGCTATAGCAGCGCAGACAATGCGGCGATACAAAGCAAAGCGACAAGTTGGTCGTGCCAAGAGATGTTCCCCCTTTTGATAAACCAAGATGTTAGATGATATAGATCATTACCCATATGACATGGTTACGTATAATATAACGATACGGATGCAGATTTTTGAAGAAACGGACGATAAATACGGAGAAAATGATCTCAAAAAAAGTCGATATATGAGTTTAAGTGTACCAAAAAACGGGTATATCAAGGAAGCGGCAACATTCCGGCATTTTTTCTAGCATACGAGTAAAGAACGATCCGCACCTGATCAGGTCTTAAATATGAATATATAAACTGAAATATATTAAAAATTAATATAGAAGGAGATTTTGCAAGATGAATGAGAAAGAACAAAACTATAAAACTTTAAAAATCACTGTAAATGGAAAGCCGTTATCAAAGGATCTCGTCGTAGATAGTACTACTTTTGCCCCTATATCTGATATTTGCACAAAAACGAATGTTTCTTTAACAGAAACTACAATCTCATAAGTTTAAGTATAGAAGTAGACTATAAAATAGCCCGGCATACGCCGGGCTATTTTTGCGCGTTCATGTAATTCAAATGGTTTAAAATGTTATTTACCAAACTAGGTCCCCCTTCATAAAGATTCCCATGTATAATTTTCACAATCAAACATACGTTCCCTGACAATATAGTGTCAGATAACACTGTTAATTTAGAGTTACATGTTCTTTTAGGGGGAATTTACCAGTGGTGAAGTCAATGCTCAATGTAACGTACACATGGGACAAAGAGTCTATATCTGCGAATGGGTCCAAACAAGTAAATCTACTGATAGAATGGGGCTATGGAGCTAAACGTAAAAGAAAAGGAAATCTAATACCGAAAGCAGCGGGATGTGACCTTCAACTCCAGTTCATTCCAGAAAACGGGGTAAGTCTATTAAAAGCTGAAGGGGTAAGGCTCGGTTTTAAACGCTCGGAAAACGGAGATAGCATGTTTGTTCACTGTGGTGATGTACGGCGGGGAAAATATAGACAGGCTATTTTGACGTTTTCTATACCGGCTCACTCGTCCGGAAGACATACGATTGGAATGATGGAGTGGAGCTGGCGCAAGCCATCGCAGGAAAAGCGAACGATGATCCGGACAGACCAGCTCTACATCCATTTTACGCATCATCTTGGTCTGCTGAGCATTCCATCCAACCCGAAGGTGGAAAAATACATAAAGCTGAATGAGACGTCCCCTATTGTAAAAAAGGCATTGCGTATGTACGAGAAAGGGGAATATGAGCAAGGGGCGTTCATCCTTACCAGACAAGCAGATGAATTACTTATACGTGCAGCAAGAAGCGATGATATGGACTACCTGCAGGAAGCCGAGTTGCTTCTGGCTATACGTAATAAATGGAGTGGTACTTTTGTATCATTTACAGCGTATAGTTCTAAAGTCTTTTTCAATAAGGCAATATCGCTAGAAGATGTTCATTTTACTGAAAATGATACTTTGAGATAGGCAATTATGCTAGTTTATTTGTGTAATATAGTGAGTCTAATTTACTATCTTTTTGTAAAGGAGAGACTTCCTTGACTGATCGGTTGATACGTTTAATGCGGATTATTACTATTGTTCAGGCAAATCCAGGGATATTGGCAAGAGAGCTTGCCGAACGTTGTGAAACATCAGAACGTACCATATACCGAGATATGGAGGCGCTAAGCGCTATGCATATACCGATTGCGAATATGGGGCATGGCAAGGGGTACATTTTTATTAGCAATTTCGCTTTGTATCCTCTGAATTGGACGGAAGAAGAGGCAGAGGCTTTTACTAAGCTGGGAGAGATTATGGAAACGGTAAAGCCTCTTTTACCGCCAGCTTTTGAAAGTGCTTATGAGAAAGTGATGGCCTCTAGTCAGAAAAAAAAGATGGAACAGACGAGCTTCGCGCAGGAAATGAAAAATATTGTCCGGCTCGGCTCGACACTTGATCGGGAAAACCAGCCCTATCTGCTCAGGCTGATTGTTTTAGCGAGTCTTACGCAGCAGACCATTGAAGCGGAATACAGTTCGCCTCAAAATGAAGATGTTTCACTCGTTCAGGTGGATCCTTATTGTTTGGTTCCGCAGGATCGGCGATTCTATATGCTTGGTTTTTGTCACAAGCAATCCGCGATGAGAACCTTTCGGATCAGCCGATTTCGGAACATGAGAATTTTGCCGTATACGTTTCAAAAAAATACAACTGAAATGGAAATGTTTTTTAAAGGGACCTGGTCGGTGACCAAAGGAAATCAGAATATCCGGTTTGTGGTACGTTTTTCTGCCGAGTCTGTATATCGGGTCAAAGAAGAGGAACTGTTCATCAAGCCTTTTCTTAAGGATTTGCCGGATGGAAGTTTGTTGTTTGAGGTGACGGTCAATCATGACCGTGAATTTTTGGATTGGCTCACTTCCTATGGAGCTGAGGCCGAGATCCTGGAGCCTTTACGGTACCGCAAACGAATGCAAGAAATGCTGCGGACCTGGGGGGCATTCTATTTCGATAAAAAGGCAGGAAATTAAGAATAACAGGGGGAGATCCCCCGGAACGGGCCGGGGAGCTATCCGCTTAACGGTCCTTAAACAGGTTGGCGAGATTGCCAAAAGGACTGTACTGTTCCTGCTCTTCTTCAGGTGAGGAGTAGACGAGCTTCGATCCACGGCTTTCCTCATCGTCAGCAGCATTATGAACTAATGTAATACGATCAAAATGGTACATGAAAACCTGAGCGGTGTTCACGGCATCATCCAGTGCCCGGTGTTGTTGACCGTCAAAGTCAATGTTGCACAATTCCAGCGCCTGAGACAGGCTCAACTGACGGTACTTTCCATTGGAACCAAGCAGACGGGAAATCTGCTTCTGTATATCATTTGTATTATGAATCCATCCGAGATCTACATGATGGGTACGACAATGGGATACCAGCTTCTGACGGTCATCCGGGCCCCATGCGCATAAATAATAAGGGGAATCCGTACCGAGCCAGGCTATGAACTCCTTCACAGCTTCAGGAAATAGTGGAGCGGCATCAATGTCTCGTTGAGTAATACCCGTGAACTGAACGGTATCAGTAGAGAGTACAGGTCGATTCGAGGGTCTTACAAAACTGTGAAACGTATCCGCAACGTATAGGCCATCGTCTCCCTGAACAACTTTGACGGCACCGATATCAATGATTTCGGAGGAATATCTGGCGTTACGACTAACGGTAAATTCAAGATCGTAAATAATGTATTGCATTTCTGGACTCCTTCCACACATATAACTGATCCCGATGGGGATCGGGACGAATGTTCTTGCCCGAGTGACTCTTCTCCATCATACCTCTCGGTTCACAACTTGTCAGCGGTTAAAAGGTTTGCTTTTAAAAAAAATATGCGATGTCCAAATGAGCTTGGACTATCGCATATCTATAAACGCCTGACCTACGGCAGCATCCGGAACTACTAGGATGCTGCCTTTGCTAGCTATCGAATTAGGCCGGGAGATCTAACTTTTGTCCGGGATAAATACGGTGAGGATTCTTCAACTTATTCAACTGTTGAAGCTGCTGCCAGGTGGTACCATGTTTGCGGGAAATGTCATACAGCGTATCCCCGGATTTCACAACATATACATGGCTATTTGTAACTTGTGCAGAATCGGATGTCTGCTGTGGCTTAGCTGTTTGAGACTTTGCCGGTGCCGGTTTTGCGGGCGCTGGTTTTGCAGCCGGTGTAGAGACGGATTGCGGCTTTTCCTGCACAGGTGCGGGTGTTGCGGTTGTAGCAGATGGCACAGCTTGTGCGGCAGGGACAGACATTTTACCATCAGTCTTGGCTTCTTGAATGCGACCGTCTGCTTGTACTTGCAGGCTAGCGGAGCCCACCTTTTGCATGTAGCGGATTAACGCCTCATCAAGCGAGCCGAACATACCTGCCTGTGGATATTTAGCGAACATCGTATATTGGTCACCACCTACGGCAGTAAAATCATTGGTGGCCAGTGTATATATTGCCTCAGGATCAAGTGTCTTGCCGCCGATCAGAATGGAATGAACGCGGCTCCCTTTGGCTGCTGATGTGTCTATTTTGAACGAAATACCTGATACCTGTGGGAAACCTCCGCTTGGCTCTGGATAGGAGGCTGTACCATTTTCCAGTGCGGCCTGAATGTCAGAGCCTTTCACTTTCAGGGTAACGATCTGGTTGCCGAAAGGTAGCACTGTGATGACGTCTCCCTTGGTTACCGTTCCCGTCTTGATGGAAGCACGGATGCCGCCACCATTCGTTAAAGCCACATCTGCTCCCGAAACGTCACGCATAGCATCGGTGAGCAGGTCACCGAGATTGGTTTCACTTGCACGCACCTTTTCGCGTGCTCCTTCCAGATCCACACTTGTTTGCGTTACAACCTCTTTTAGAATAGGTTCCTGGTCCTTCTGAATGGAGGCGATCAATGCAGCAATTTCAGCGTTGGGCTGAACGTCCACTGCTTGAGTCGAATCAATCAGCTTGGCTTGCTTTTGCGTAACCTTACCGCCGTCAACCCATAAGTCCACAACACCCAAATACTTGGTGTATTCACCTGCGCTAGCGATCAATGTACCATTGTCACTAACCAAGCCTTTTTCCAGTACGGTATGGCTGTGTCCATCGATGAAAATATCAATGCCAGGCACTTCCTTAACAACCTTAAGGCTGGTGTCCTTACTAGACGCATCCTGCCCCAGGTGACCAAGAACAACAACGACATCTACTTTGCTGCGGATTTCATCAACAGCCGCTTTGGCCTCAGCCGCAGGATCGGTGAATTGAATACCCTCCACATTTTTGGGATTCGTCTTATATGCTGTTTCTGGCGTAGTCAGACCGATAATACCGATTTTAACGCCGTCCACTTCTTTAATAACATAGGGTTTGAACAAACGTGTTCCGTCTGTTTGTTTAATATTGGCGCTGAGCACAGGGAACTGAATTTCCTTACTTAGCTCGACAAGATGCTTCCAACCATAATTAAACTCGTGGTTACCCGGAACCATAGCATCATAGCGCAGCTTGTTAATCACTTTCACAATGCTCTCACCTTTAACCAAAGTAGCGAAGGTCGTTCCATGAACGGTATCCCCGTCATCTAGCAGCAGTGTATTGGGATTAGAAGCCCGGTACTGATCAATGATACCCGCCAGCTTGGCGAATCCCATTTCCTTGTCATTCGCGACCACGTGGGCATGGGTATCGTTCGTATGTAGGATGGTGATGTGTTTACCGCTGACTGGAGTCGTTGCCGTTCCCGCTGTTCCCACATGGGTTGCTGGGTCTGCTGCTGCTGTACCGAGACACCCAAGTAAAAGCGCGGCAGTCGTCAGGATCGACGAGAGTTTTTTCCATGAGTTCATGTTGTTCCTTCAACCTCCCATAAAATGAATGAATTAGAGAAACCGCTTACGACCACATTTTATCAGATGATTGTAAAAATAACTTCTATTTTATATCAAAGCACTAAAATTTTTTGATATATCGGTTGTTAAACCCATCGTCTAGTTACCTATATTATAGAGGAAGTAATAAACAGTAACCTACGGGTGGGGAACTAGCGTTCTGTTTTGTGATCAAAAAAAAGGGCAGTCTCTTTGGGCAGCCCGATCCGGGGTAAATAGTGATCCAACGTTTCGTCAGCTAGTGGCGGTTTTCCTTCACTCAACAAAAGCACGGCAAACCGATTGGCCTGCTGTTCAAATTTTCCTGGGGAAAAGTAGGAGTGCTCCTCCATAAAAAAGCGGCTAATGCCTTTATGCAGTCGGTCATGTCCCAATTCATGCGCACAGACGAACCGTTCCCATTCGGGTGTGAGGCCATTGTGGATAACGATAAATCTTCTACGCAACTTGTGGTAATACAGCCCTTTGGTTGTGGGGCCTAGATCGCAGTATCGGATATGGATACCCAGAGCTTTCGCAATATCAAAGGGACAGTTGGTACGGTATTTTCGGACAAGTTTGTGAATAAGCTCGTTCATACGATCACCTGCTATCCCTGATCTTTGCCCGTTCGGGGCTCTTTGGGCTTTTTATGTTTGTTCATCTGCTTGGCTTCCCAGAACAGACCTGTCAGCACGTCCTTGATCCGTTGACGATCTTTTTCATCCAGCGGAATACCATCGAACATTAATTCGTCGTCTTCCTCCAGCATTTTTTTAAAATCCCGGCGGTCTTTGGAGGTTGCCCATTCTGGCACAGTAGAACGATAAAGTTCATGTTGATTTTGCTCCATTGAATCATCGTCTCCCCAATATCCGGCGGCCTTCATCATTTCGGTATAGGATACGCTAAGCGCATCCGCTATTTTGCGGAGAGTGGAAGGTTTGGGGATTCCGCGCAGTCCATTTTCAATGCGGGAAATTTGTGAATTGCTAATACCTGCAGCATCTGCCAATTGGTTGATGCTCCATTGTTTGTGCTCACGCTGCTGCTTTAAGTAAGTTCCGAATGCTGGCTGTTCCACAATGGAGGCTCCTTTCTGCAAGAGAATCATAGATATTGGTTTTATTATACCATTAGGTAAATAGTAAAAGCACGTAATATGCCAAAAGGCATAGGAAAATAAAGCGAATATCCTGTTTTTGGAGCTATACTGCTTTTTTTGACGATGGATACCTATCCTAAATAATGTTATGTTATACTCAAGATACGAACAAAAGGGGAACAAAATGTAAACATGAACGTTTTCTATTTGAGGATTTTGCAAAATCTTCATTTAAAAATACATCATTGTCAAAAGGCATAAGATAAGGAGTGTTGCTTTACATGAGAAATAACTTACCCGAATTGGACCGTCGCAAAACGCAGAATGCATTGGAGGGTGTGTTTGAGAAATACCGGATTTATAAAACGATTACTTTTATGGATCGGGAGAGCTTTATTACTGCTGGCTATACGGATCGACCGAACGGCCCAACAAATGTGACAAGCGATCCAACGGCCCGGACAGCCGTATATAATGTAGATGCTCCTGCCGCCCGCTTGGCCTACTGCGAAATGGTGGATGCCGTAGTGAGTCGCTTGAATGAACGCGAACAGCTGCTCATCCGTGAACGTTATTTAAAGGATGACGATGTGTTTGATTACAAGGTTTACAATTACGTGTTAGACCCGCCAGTCAGCAAGGATACGTATACGAAGCTTCGCACACGTGCTTTTTACAAAATGGCGCTTGCGCTGGCGGACCAAGGCGTTTTAAATTTGGCAGGCTTGCAGAAGGGCGCGGATCGAAAATCGGGGTGATGTAATAATTATCCATTTGTTCTCGTTTATAATTTAATATCATTTCCTAAAGGCTTTGATTTCCTGTAATAACAGGGATCAAGGCCTTTTTTATAATAGGAACACACGTTCTCTAAAAACCTCCCAACATCATCCCTAGTCTCTGCTTTTATCGTCCATTTCCCCGGCAACGCATTCGTTATTAGGGTGTAAGATTATATCATCGGGAATCAAGACAAGAGGACATACCGAAGACACACACAGTCAAACGTTAGCCGGCCATTAGGGCCGGTTTTTTCATGCGGTGATCGTCTCTGTCGGTTCCCGGGAATTCGTTGAATAGAAAGGAGGAGTCGTGTTGCCTAAGCAAGGGATGCTGCAATGCATGAGTATGGAGCTGCGCCGGATGAGAACACGGAAGTGGAAAAAAGCCTGGCTGAATAGCCACAACATGCGAACGCAGGGTACGCAAAGGTGGCATGCCGCAGAATGAGACAAGCCTTTAAGCAAAAGCTTATTGAAATTATTCCAGCGCTGCAAGGGCGTGTATACGATGTTCAGCCACCGTCGCAGACGGCAGAGGAGCCGTATGCTGTTATGGCGCTGGGCGAGGAAATCTGGAAGTCTTCCTGGGCCGGCTATCGGCAGGTTGTCCGCATCATGCTGTACGCAGGACAAGCCGGACTGGCGCAGGCTGACGTATGGGCGAATGCCCTGATTGCCGGGCTGCACCGGGAACCCGTGACAGGTGCAGGTGAGGATACATCGGCTTTTACCGCGCACTATTTGGGCGTGCGGGATGCAGAAAAGCTGGACACCGTTACGGGCAAGGCCTATAGAACGCTTCGTTTTGGCGTGTATGTGCCTGAGACGGAAGGTGGTTTGGCCGTTCCAGCAAGCGGTGCTACACAGCCGGAAGAGTGGCTGGCCGCGCTGGTCCGCTGGACGCAGAAGCAACTGGGTGAAACGTGGTCGGTATACGCCGACGCATGGCCCGCACAGCCGGGGCGGCAAGCGGTACTATGGCGGATGAGCGGCTGCGAAACTAGGATGGCGGGAGCCTCCATGTATGAGCTGCGCAAACGGTTCATCGGGCATATTACCGCCCCGGACACCACCGAGGAAAACCGCGCAGCTTTCGCACTGATCGAGGGCTTTGCCGCTCAAATCCAGCTTCCTCTGGATCAGGACAAAGGCCGTTATATGTCTACAGCTGAAGCTTCAGCCGATTTGCAGGCAGATGCCATTTTAGATGGTCAGCTTCGGCTGATGTTAGTACAGCGGCGTATGCGTCCGGCTGAGGAAGCGGCGTTGATTCGCAGAGTGGAAATTCATCCTATTTTGAAATGAGGTGGTCCGAGTGACCTTGGAAAACCATGAGAAGACCCTGGTATATGCCGAGCAGAAAGCAAGTGGCCCCCGCTATACGCTGGAGGAGCTAAAGGAGCACGCAGAACCATTGTTTTCCGTGAAAGAAGAAGTGCTGGCAGGCGCCTTTTTTGGCACACAGGACAAGCTGTTTACGGTAGCAGAAGCACACACTAAAATCGAACAATTTATGAAAGCGAAGGTGGACTAATTATGGCAGGCGGAACATGGGAAAACACGAATAAACCGGTATTGCCGGGTTTGTATATGAATTTTCAGGCAGCAGCAGCTTCAGCGATTCAAGGTGGGTCGCGTGGTACGGTCGTTGTGCCCGTTAAGGCGAATTGGGGCCCTGTACGTGAGTTTGTAGAGATCGGCAGTGAAACGGCAATCAGCCAAATCTTTTCGGGTGACAGTCTGGACGGTGCGACCGCGTATTCGACGCTGTATCTGGCTTTGCTGGGCGGTCCGAAAAAGCTCTTAGCCTACCGTTTGGCAGATGATACAGCTGCTGAAGCATCTGTGACGCTGAAAAGCGGCGGTGCGACCCCGGCGGATGTGCTGCGTCTGAAGGCTTTGTACACAGGTAGCCGCGGTAATGGTTTTGCTGTAACTGTACAGCCAACTTTGGGTGATGAGCAAGCTCGTGAGGTGCGCCTCTATGAAGGAACCAAGCTGCTCGGCACGTACAAAGGCAGTGACGGTACGGCTGCCTCTATCGCCAAGGCGATGAACGAGAACAGCGAAAATGTATGGGTGAAGGCCGAAGTTGTCGGCGACGGCGGCATTCCGGTGGATGTCAGCGGCGTACACCTCACTGGCGGCAACAGCGGCAATAGCAAGCTGGTTAATGCCGATTACATCGCGATGCAGGAGGCACTTGAAGGGCAGGAATTTAATGTCTTGGCTCTGGATTATGCAGCTGATCTGGCATTGCTGCAAAGCTTCGCTGCCTGGATCAAGCGTGTCCGGGGCGAAGGTAAAGGCGTAATCGCTGTATTCGGCGGTTCTGCGGCAGATGATGTGTCCAAAACGGCTGTTAGCTTGGCCTCTGCACGTTCCCTGGCGCTGAACCATGAAGGCATCGTGAACGTCGGTACAGGCGTACGTCTGGCAGGTACGGACTACAGTTCCGCTCAAACGGCTGCTTATGTAGCTGGACTGATTGCAGGCCAACGTCTGAATCAATCGGCAACATATGCGGTTACGCCTTTTGAGGACGTGACCCGCCGCTGGACACGCTCTGAGCAGGAGCAGGCTGTTCGTAATGGTGTCTTCCTGCTGTTCTTCGACGGCCGTCAGGTCAAAGCGCTACGTGGGATCAACAGCTTGGTGAACCCGTCTGCCGGGCAAAACAACGCATGGAAGAAAATTCGTTCCATCCGTGTCATGGACGCTATTAACGCTGACTTGCAGCGTGCAGCTGAAGAGACTTACATTGGCAAAATCAACAATACGGTGGAAGGCCGTCTGGCACTTATCGGTGCAATCAAAGAATACTTGGCACAGCTGTCGCTGAGCAATGTCATCGAAGCAGATGGCTACGATGTCATTCTCGACCCGGCTTACTACGGCGATGCGCCAGTCATCAAACCGGAGCCGGATCAAGTGTTCCTGCAATGGAACGTGAAGCTCACCGACGTGATGGAGCAGCTGTTCGGCACATTTTACGTGCAATAAATAAGCATTTTACGTGTATAAGCATTTCGTAGGCAATCGGCAGAAATGAAGTAGCTTGTTAACAACGAGGATTTTATGAAATCCCGAACTATATTAAGGATTATTTTGAGGAGGAAAAAGAAATGTTGGATGCTTCAAGAGTTATTTTAGGTACGTTTGGTCAGGCGCATGTGGACGGGGTGTGGCAGACGAATATCAATAAGCTGGAAGCCAGCGTGGAGATGGAAAAACGCGAGCTGAATCTCGTGGGCAACGAATGGAAGGTGCACAAGCGCGGTATCAAAAAAGGAACGGGAACGATGAGTGGCTACAAGGTCACATCCGATATGATTCGTCGCGGTTTTAACCGTTTTGAGATTATTACTAAATTGGATGATCCAGAAGCCTTCGGACATGAAAGTATTCGTCTTATTCGTTGCACTCCTGACAAAATCCAACTGGCCAACTGGACAGCAGGTGAAGAGGTACAGGAAGAAACGACCTTTACCTTTGAAGGCTATGAGCTGCTGGACCCGATTGTAGCGAACTAAATTGAAAAACGGGGGATGGAATGCTGTCAGGCGTTCCGTTCCCTAAATACAAATAAACAATAAGGGAGAATGACTTATGAGCTTGAATGAGAATATGACAGAAGAACAAATTTTGGACAGCCTGTTTGAAGCCGCTGAAAAACTACCGGAAGAAACGGTTCGTATCAAGCGCCTCGATATGAAAATTGTGCTGCATGGCCTGACCTCCAGTAAAGTGGACAGCATTCGTGAACGTTGCACGATTCGCCGAACCGTGAAGGGGGCTGTAGATGAAAAAGTAGATACTGAAACGTTCAACGCCTTGTTGATCTCAGAAGCTACCGGAAAGCTGGAAGTGAAGGGCTTGTCCCTTAACGGTTGGGGCGATCCTCGGATTACAAGCCGCTTGAAGCTGTCCGGTGGCGAACAGTCCGTCCGCCGTATGCTGCTGGCGGGTGAATTGGATGCAGTAGGAGATAAGGTGCTGGAGCTGTCCGGTTTTGGCGTTGAGATTGCCGACTTAAAAAACTAATCGGCTCCGGGGGAATGACGACGATGCTGTACCACTTGTGGGTCCGGCACCACCTCCGCCCCGGAGACTTTTGGCGGCTTCCCCGCGGTGAGCGTATGCTGCTGCTGGCGTTTGCCGAACAGGAAATGGATAGCATAGCAGCTTCAAAAGCATAAACAAGGAGGTGAACATGATAGATGGCAGAAGCATTAAATTACCGCATGAACCTTGTGATTGATCCTAAAAACGTCATTAAGGCGAACAGAGAATTGCGCGCAATGGAACGTTATTTTGAGCGGATTCAAGGACGTGTGTTGAAAATCGGCCGCACTCGCATGGCCCCGGAAATTGTGCTGAACGATATGGCTTCCAAAGGCTTGGATAATCTGTTAAACAAGATTAACCGGGTTAAATCCCAGATTATTAATGCCTCGGGCAGTGTGAATTTGAAGGTAAGCAGTAGCAGTAGTGTGTCCATCGACGGCATTAGTGGTCTTATAACAGCGTTGGAGAACAACACGAAGGCAGTTAGAGGCAACACTGGTTCAAACATACTAAATAGTACAAAACCTAAAGCAGAAGAGGAAAGTAAACTTCCTGCTTGGGCTGAGGCACTGCAAAAGTATAATGAACCTGCTAAGGTTGTCCAGGAAGTGTACAAAGGGGTTACAGGTGAAGATTTAAGTCTTCAAACGTTTAAAAAGATGCCCGCCGCTTTTATGGAAACCAGACAAACGTGGAAGGAAGGCGGAGCAAAAGGAGTACTTAAAAAATTCTTTTTTCCAGATAAGAAAGAAGATGCTGCAGAAGGAAATGCTGAAGGCGCTTCAGGCAATAAAGACCTTTCGGAGATTAAAGAATTAATTCAGAAATTAATTCAAGTTACCTCAGATAAATCTACTGGCGGGTTTGGCGGTGGCGGCGCAAGTAGCCCGGGAAGAAGGAACAAACGTTCAGGGGGTAGAAGATCTGGTAATAGAGGCGGTAGTCGTCGGTCTTCGAGTAGTCAAAGAGATTTTAATTCAAGAGCCGGAGAGATAGCAAGAATTAATATTAGAGATCGGAACTCGATACAAGGAAACAGAAGCGGACGACAAAACGCTGGAGGTTCAGCAGAATCCAATCCTCGGATTAACCCTGCCCGAAGGGTTCCAAGCCCAAGAAATCATCCGAGAAATCCTGGTAATCGCCGCTCTTCCAAGTCGGGTGGTATTCTTAGCTTTGCAGGCGACTTGCTAACGGGTGGAACAGATATAGATGCTTCTTCTGTCCTAGATATGGTGAGCGATAGCGGATTAGTTGAAAAAGTGAGTAAGGGCCTGGGCGTAAGCAAAAAGTTCATTAGTGGGCCTTTGGGGGTTCTGGCAGATGCAGCAAGCATAGCTACAGCAGCTCCGGGCAAGGAACGCGCACAAGCGATTGGTTCCACCGTAGGTGGGGCGGTTGGGAGTACGGTAGGCGGAGCAATTGGAACATTTTTGCTTCCAGGTGTCGGCACTGCTGTTGGCTCATATGTGGGCGGTTTAGCAGGTGACTTTTTAGGGGGCAAAGTGGGCGGTTGGATTTCAGACCATGGCTCTGAAATAAAGGAAAAGGCATCCAAAGTAACCGGATGGCTTTCTGAGAAGAGCGAAGCCTTTGGTGATAGCATCTCTAACTTCTTCTCTTTTGGTAAAAAAGATGAACCTAAGAAAGCCCCAGCGAAGCCGCCTGAAGTACCTAAACCTGCTATACCACCTCAACCTGCTGTAGCTGTGGCTACCAAACCGTTAACACCTATGCCACCATTTCCGGGGTTACCACCCGGCTCTCAAGTGATGTATGGACCTCAGCAACCAGGTGCAAAAGGTGTCCCTAATCCTTATGGACCGATGGCTATAGCTAACCAGGGAGTCAATCCCAACCCACTACTGAATACTGCGGCTCATGCGAATAATGGAGCCAAAGCTAAAGGCAAAGGTAATGGTAATGGTAATCCGACACCTCAAGTAGTACAGATCAGTCCTGAACAAATGGGAACACTGTCTGGCTTTTTGAAGGATTTTAAAACGGAAACCACCAACCAATTCAATCTTCCTGCGGGGGCTGTACAGGTCACTGTACATGAGAACAAGCTGGATGTGGATGGGCTTATTATGCAAATTGGCTACCGTCTCAAAGCTGAAATTCTGCGTGCAACGCAGAACACCAAGCCTGTAGGCGCTGTAGCTAAGTAATACGGTAGATGGGAGTAATGGGGAGGGAGGAAAGAGATGGAATTTAGTTTGACGGATGGTAAAGGAAAAAAGTTTCAGTTTCCGGTAAATCCTGAGGAAGTGACGATCTCACGGCAAAAAGGGTTTGATACAACGACGATTTTATCCTATGGGGAGTTTGACTTCCCGCAAGGGGAGAAGGTGAAGGAAATTTCCTTCTCTTCTTTTTTTCCGAAAGAATACAATCCAGCGTATTGCACATACAAAGATATTCCTGATCCGCAGGAGGCCATGAACACGTTGAATGGCTTTTTGTTATCTAAGAACCCGCTACGTTTTATTATTACGGAGACAGCCGTGAATGTGCCAGTAATTGTGGCATCTCATAATTCGATCTTTCGCGGCGGCGAGTATGGAGATGTGAATTTTGATCTGTCACTGCGGACCTGGAGTGATATGAAAGTTGCCAAAAAAGCTGGTGGCACAGGAAGTAAGGCGGCTACGGTTAACAAAAAGCCCCGCACAGATATGAAAGAAAAGAAAAAAATATATACGGTTAAGTCCGGGGATTCCTTGTCCAAAATTGCCAAGCTCGAATTGGGGGATAGCTCGCAATGGAGTCGTATTTATCAGCTTAACAAAAAGGTTATTGGGCAAAATCCGAATGCAATTAAACCGGGGCAAAAGCTGGTGTTGTCATGAGCTATAAAGTCATTTTACAGGATAAATATGATTTGTCGCCGCTTGTGGAGAACATTAATTTGAGGGACTCGCTGGAACAAATCGCCTATCAGGGAACCGTCAATCTAGTCGTTACGTCGGATATGCCCGCTATTTCCCCTGGGATGTCCATTCGGGTTAGCGGGATTCCTTATGGTAAAAAAGATTATGTTCCCTTGTTGTCCCCTGCCGTGATTTGGGAAGTGGAAACCTCTAACAACGGGCTCAAACGTATGACGCTGACGTTGTATGACCGTACAGTGTATTTGGACAAGTCAGAGGATGAATATTTACTCCCTGCCAAGCAGACGGCTACTCAGCGTTTTCAGAAGTATGCTAGGGACTGGAAGTTGAAAATCGCTTCATTGCCAGATACGAAAAAAACGCTGGGACGCGCCGTATACCGCACACAGTCCATCTATTCTATGATGCTGGGAGATCTGCGCGAAACGGCAAAGGCGGGGGGAAAGCTGTATCATCCGCGGATGATTTCTTCCGGGTTGGAGCTGTACGAGCTAGGAACGAACAAAGACGTGTATGTTTTGGAGAGAGTGACTGATACGACACAGTCCCGCACGCTGGAAGGTGCAGCTACGAGGGTGAAAGTGCTGGCTACGGCGGCTAGTGAAACAGGTAATGAGGTTCCTTCCAAGGTGATGGCGCTTGAGGAAAAGGACATTGCCAAATATGGGACACTTCAGGTGATCGTGCAGGATGACGAGGTCAAGTCCGGTGCAGCAGCCCGTGAGCTGGCTAAAAGTAAGCTGAGAGGCATACAGCAAACGATATCGGTAAATGCACCAGATATGAACACGATTCGAGCAGGAGACGCAGTGATGCTAGGTTCCATAAAGCTACTGGTCATTTCAGTGAGCAGGGAATTGGGCAACCCCGGCAGTATGTCGCTGGAGCTCGGAACGTATGACGATGTAAAAAGGAGGTTTTACCTTGAATAAGGACCCCTACGGGCATTTGGCTACTGCGCTGCAATCTTCATTTCATAAGCACACCAAGCAAGCGCTGAGTGGAGTGGGCGCGGTACTAGGCACGATCACCTCCACGGGACTCAAGCTGGACGATTTTAAACATGAGCTTCAGGATTATCTGGTCGCCGAGCTACCGGGGCAGCTATCTATACCACGTCATATGTATAAAGGCACCTCAACCGCAGTGGAACCGGAAAATTGGGAAGGCAAAGAGCTGAAAACTTCCTTTTATATCGGGGAAGACGAGCTGGAGGATGTGAATCTCAGTTTGAACGAAGGACTCAAGCCCGGAGATCGTGTACTTGCGGTTCGGGTGAATAGCGGCAATGATGTGGTGGTCGTGTGCAAGGTGGTGAGTGGACGTGGCTAATTTATTTCCTGAAACAGATGATGTGATCTGGACAGACACGGATATGACCGACCCGGATGTACTGGAGGATAACCGCGCAGTATTTGGGCGAAGCTGGCGGTTTGATTTTGAAGCCGGTGAGTTTGTTATGAGCCCTAGTCGTAAAATCGTGACTACAGGGGAGAAGGAAGCGTGGGTACAGTGGTGTGAAAAAGCGATTCGCACTCCTCGCTACCGGCATGTGATCTATTCACCTGACTATGGGAGTGAGCTGGAGGAGCTCATTGGCAGCAGCTATGGGCACGGTGTGCAGGAAAGTGAAATTAAACGCATGGTCACAGAGGTGCTACTAGCAGATGCACGTACGGCTAGTGTGGATCAGTTCACGTTTCGCTGGGAAGGCGAGGCGTGCCATTTTAGCTGCCAGATTACGAACGTGCGGGATGAAACGGAAATTGTGGAAAGTGTGGTGATCTAATGGCAGACTTGCCGGAATATTTGGTAGACCAGACGGAAGAGGAAATTTTAAATCGAATGCTGGAAAAAGTGCCTTCGGATATTGATAAGTCCGAGGGCTCTTTTATTTGGGATGCGCAGGCGCCGGTGGCATTCATGCTCTCGGAAGCGGCGATCTGGGCGCAGGAGCTGCTGCGTCGGGGCTTTGCCAGCACAGCAGCCAGCGACAACCCGGATTTTCGTTCGCCGGAGCTGGATTTGCGGACAGCAGAGCATGGGGTGACACGGCGAGAAGCGGTTGCGGCCTCAGGTATGGTTACGTTCACGGGCACAGCGGGAACGACTGTCCCGGCGGGGACCTTGGTGGCGACCCCGGCAGATGATGTATCCGGGGAAGCTTCTATTGAGTATGCGACCACGGCTTCGGTCACGCTGGATGAACAAGGTGCCGGGGAAGCGGCTATTCGGGCGGTCAACCCCGGGCGCAGCGGTAATGTACCTGCGGGCGTCATCCAGGTGATGGCCACTCCGATTAGCGGGGTTGCCTCTGTGATCAATACGGAGCAAACCAAAAGCGGTACAGACGTTGAGAGCGACCAGCTGTTGCTGGAGCGTTTTTATGCCAAGGTGCGGAACCAGGGCACAAGCGGCAACAAGGCGCAGTATACTCAGTGGGCGAATGAGATTGCTGGAGTGGGTGGCGTGGAAGTAGTTCCGCTCTGGAAAGGACCGGGAACAGTAGGGTTATATGTGCTGGATACGGATAAACGCGCAGCCAGCCCAGATATCGTCGCTGCGGTGCAGAAGTACATCGATCCGACGCAGGATGGACAAGGAGAAGGACTGGCGCCAGCGGGCCCTGTGGTGACGATCATGCCAGCAGCAGAAGTGGAGATTAACATCTCAGTCAAGGTACAGCGTACCAAAGAGAAGCCGTCCACACTGGATGAAATCAAAAAGCTCATCGAGAGCGGTGTGCGGACGTATTTGAAGCAGCTTGCCTTTTACAAGGTTGACCCGTTGGTACGGTATACCCGGATTTCTGCTGTTTTGCTCGATATTCCGATTATTATTGATTTCTCTGAACTGAAAATCAATGGACAGAGCAATCAGAATATTGAGATTGGCTCAGGCCAGGTAGCCGTGCTGGGGACGGTGAGCGTCAGTGAGTAACAATGGAACGAACAGTTTTGGCGATTTATTGAATAACCCAGACCAGGGAAAACATGCAAACCGTAGTGGCACTTTGGTTAATCGAGTAACGATAGCGGAAGATACAGTGGGCCAAATGAGCAGCGAGCGAGGACGTGAGCTGCTTTCCTATTTGCCTTCCTATTACGAAACCTCACGCGTGATGCGTTCCGATATGGATGCTAAAGGAAGCGAATTGGACGCCTTGTATCTTGCAATGGATGCAACGGTGGGACAGTTTTTTGTACGTACCGCCACATGGGGGTTGGAACGCTGGGAAATGGAGTTGGGGATTGAAACCGATCTGGCGAAGCCATTGGACCAACGGCGTGCGGTGGTGGAGTCGAAGCTGCGAGGGGCAGGAACTTTTTCCGGTCGGCTTGTCAAAAATGTAGCAGAGGCGTATGACGGAGGTACGGTAGATGTTATTTTTCACCCTGCCGAATGGGGATTTACGGTCAAATTTATAGATACCATCGGGATTCCGCCCAACGTGGAGGACCTGAAAGCAACCATTGAGGAGATCAAGCCCGCCCACATGGCAGTGGAGTATAAATTACGCTACCTGACCATTGCCGAAGTGGAGTCTATGACCCTCTATGAAAATGAACATACAACACAGGATAGATATTTAGGAGGTGGCGCATAACATGGCAAGTGAAAAAACACCGAATCTTGGTTTAAATCAAATTGACCGCACATCGCCCAAAACAACGTATTTTGATCTGGAGAAGTATTTGGATGAAAACTGGCGCTCTGTAGATGAATTTGCGGGTGACGTGAATGACGGTGTAAATGAGATCAAGAAGCGTTTGGATACGACAGAGCGTAAGACGGTAACTCTCGAACCCGGGGTGCAGATGGTTCATGCGGAAAAGGCTGCGCCATTTTCGCTGACGGGGCTGAGCGGGCGTACGTTGGTGAATTTGTTGGGACGGATGGGTAGCTGCGAGACAGTGAGCGAATGGTCCTCAAACGTAGCTATTGCAATAGACTCTAACAGCAAAACCAACGGCAGCAGTTCATTTAAAATTACGCTGGGTAGTGCGTCTGCAACTGCGTCTGCAAGTTTTTTGACCACACCTGGACGAAAATATATCGCAATAGCGGACGTGAAAAGTGGTAATACCAGCAAGGTGGCTATATCTATAAATGGTATTGCTGGTGCTGTGGGTAACGAGGTAACTTCTGGCTCTGTTTTTGCGCCGTCTGTTGTACGGTTCACGGCGAAGGACTATTTTCACGTTGTTACCATCACAGGCACAGGCGCGGTTGGTAATATATTCAATATGGATAGTGTGCGTGTGTACGAGATCAGCGATGCAGATTATACAGCAGCCGCAAGCCTTACGCCAGTACAGGCCACAGCTAAATATCCGTATGTCGATAGTGTAATGCCTGTACGTAATCCATATGCGATACGGTACGGAGAGAACTTGATTCCACCGTTTTACGAGTGGACGCTAGGCGAAAGAGCTAAAGTGATGAACCCGTATAAGTTGGAAACGGCGGCTACCGTGTCTGTTGATCAATCAAATACGTACGTGGCTGTTAGTCCAGGAGTGACCTACACCTTTAGTGTTAAAGTTAACGGGCGCGTAACTGTGGTTGAGGTAGATGATTTGGGTACTGAATCTAATGTGTACAGCACGACAAACAATGAAAATAGGGATGTCACAGTTACGTTTACGACCAAGACGACGACTAAGAGGGTGCGTATTTACGCCACGAACACAGAGGCTGGTACGTACACGCTCGAAAACCCTATGCTCAACATCGGCAGCACAGCCAAACCATTCAAACCGCGCGAAGACTCAATGTTAGCGTTGCAAACAGACCTATACGCCGATCCGGTTACAGGGGCTAATGCTGATACAGTCTATGAACGTGATGGGCAATACTTCAAGTCCAAAAAGTGGCAAGGGCTTACGCTAGACGGTAGTTTAGCATGGACGTACTTTGATAAGGGCACAGATTATAAGGTTGTGAGGCTACCTGTCGCAAATGGATTAACTGATACAGAACGAATCACCAAGTTTGATGGGAAACTGGTACAGCATGTTTTTCCTACTTCTGCCGCGGATCAATCTCATTTAAGTGCGTCCGCTGGTGTTGTGGGTCTGTCTATATCGGTTGCGGACAGCGGATGGGGAGATGGGTACCAGCCAGACCAAAATGACATCAAAGCCTACTTTTTCGGATACAAGGTGTATGATGCTGGCACGTTCACGCCAACACAAGCCCAAGCCGCTACAACGGCGACATGGAACGGAACTGGTGCTAAGTATTACGTTCCGCGTGTTGGGCCTGCAAACCCTGTAGCGTCGGCACCACAACAGTCATATGCAGGGTACACACCGTACCAACTCGTATACCAACTTGCAACGCCTACCGTGGAGCCTATCGTTTCAGAGGGGAAACTTTCCTTTACCGAGGGTGATAATCAGGTTGAAGTAGGCACGGGGATCGTGTTACGCGAAGCAACTAAGCCCACAAGTTCTCTGGTTGGGGATGCATACTTACAAATTAACCGTATCGACTACGGTACCGCCGTTAAATATCGGGTGAGCAAATTCTTAGCGGTGTATGTGGGAAATCGCAAGGATAGCGGATGGGAAGCTTTAAATCCGCCAGATAATCAAAGCTATGGGCTTGAGAGACTGCGTAAGTCAAGTAGCCAGATAACAACAGAGCCGTACAGTGTTACGTACCTTATGCTTGATCCTTCGCCAGTCGTACCATTCACAGGTAGCTACGCAGCCAACGAAAAAACGCTACTTGCGGACTTGGTGGATAGTGTACAACAGAATACGGCGCGTGTGTCGGTGCTGGAGAACAAGAAGGCTGACAAAGACAATCCCGCAGTTCTTACGCCTACTCTGCTTAATGGTGTAACTTTGGAGTACCCAACTTCACCTGTAGAGTATCGTAAATCATCGGATGGTCTTGTAACAATTCAAGGTTCAGTTAAGCCATCTTCCACTGGGGATATTGTAGCTTTTATGCTACCTGCTGGATATAGACCTAAACAAACTGTAGCCGTTGCACTCGCAGGGAATACAGGGACATCCGACATTATGGTAAGGGGAGTAGTGTTGTCTGGCGGACAGGTGCAAATAGGAAATTCAGTGCCTCTCATATGGGTGAGATTAGATGGCATTCAGTTCATAGCAGAAAGGTAGGAGTTGACACATGAAAGTAGTACCTAAAGTAAATACAAAGGGCCTCTATCTGGAGGACGAGTTGGTGGACGATGCCTTTTCGGGTGTCGTCCCTTTTTATACAGCATCTTCACTCACGCTATCTGATACAAGCCAGCACCTAGACACCCATCGGCTTGCTGACAGTAGCTCTAATACCACAGATGCAACCAATTCAGAAAGAATCCTTACTGGTTATACAGTAGGGATTCCAGTACCAGCTGGTCTATACCATCCTCGTTTTGATATCAAAGGCTGGCTGGCCTACGAAGCGGAATATAATCAAAAGCTGATAGAAGCGCAAAAAGCCTACGAGGAGTTGAACAACGAATCCCAAGCTTTATTTCAGAAGCTGCATGATGAATGGCAAAACAAACCTGAAAACGAACGTGGAGACGAATCTGTATATTCTGCTCAGACATTCACGGCTCCAGAACGAAGAGACCCAATGACGTTCTGGAGTGAAGGATTGAGTGAGGAAGCAATTAAGGAACTGACACAAAAAGCAGAGCAACAGCCGAGTGAGACAGATCAATTGAAGCAGCGTATTGCAGATCTCGAAGAGACGTTGACCCAGCTCATGCTTGGTAACACAGGAAAATAACGTGTACTGAGGATTATATGTAACAGCATCTTTATAAAAAGAGGTGAAGTCATAACTATGACCGCTTTAACAGAGGCTCAAATGCGTATTTGTGCTCATGCTTGCATCACTCGCTATGAGCGGGGTGAGGGCGATATAGCAACGATCATGGGAAGCTACGCTTTAAATGAAGAACAGCGTGAACAAGTAATGAAGATTATTTTATCCAAGAGTTCTGATCTGGTAACGGGCAACGTAGATAATTCATCATTAACCGCTGCTCTGAATGGACAGGAAGAAACGGTTAAATGGTATAACTCTATTTTCCGTAAGAAAACAGTATAGAGAACAAAACAAAAAAATTGTTTAAATGCCCTTGGATCAGTCCAAGGGCATTCACTTTACACCTTGGTTCAAAAGGGGGAACAAATATGCATGAAAAGATCGATCAGATTTGGCTGGGGCTTTCCACGGGGACCTTGATCGGTTATTTTTTCGGGGGGTGGACCACTATGTTGACGTTGCTGTGGTGGATGGTCGTGATCGACTTTTTCACCGGATGGGCAGCGGCCTGGATTAATGGGGAGCTAAAAAGCCGCCAGGGGTATTACGGTATTTTTCGCAAGGTTACCGTGTTTTTGCTCATTACGGTAGCTCACCTAATCGACGGTATTCTCGGGGATGCACATTACTTCCGGGATGCCGTCGTTTTCTTTTATTTAGCGAACGAGCTGTTGTCCATTATTGAAAATGTGGGCAGAATGGGAGTGCCGATGCCGGATATTTTACGGAATGCGGTAGCTATTTTTGAGTCCAAGTCAAGTGGAGAAAAAATAAAGTCAACCGACCCTTCCGACAAAGAGAATAAAGTTTCATAAAGTGCCACCAGTGACCACCACCCAAATAGGCTGACTACCTTTTTGCCCTTTTTTCGGTGTAAAAGTGGAAAAGCCCAGACCGTATGGATGGTCCAAGCATATATAACAGAGACAGAGTGCTACAACATTATAATGACAGGGAGGGAGCGCCTTATGCAAAGTCGTAGCCCTAATGCTACCGAAGGCATTGACGTGTCCCGATATCAGGGAACGATTGATTGGAAGCGTGTACGAGCCGATGGTAAATCGTTTGCCTTTATTAAAGCGAGTCAAGGACAGCGTTACGTCGATCCGACATTTATCACGAATGCAAAAGGGATCAAGGCAGCCGGGCTCTTACTGGGAGCGTACCATTTTGTAGATGCGACCGATGTAAATGCAGCAAAAGCAGAAGCCAGGCATTTCGCCGAGGTGTTGGAGCAGGTGGGTGGGGCGAAAGCGCTGGACTTGCCAGCGGTGATGGATTACGAAAATAATCCGGGAGGGCTTAGCTCGGCCACGATTCATGAGGTTGCGTTGGCATTTGTAACGGAATTTGAACGGGTAAGCGGCTGTAAGCCGATGGTATACACAGGGAATGCTTTTGCTGCCCATTTCAAAGCGCCATTGGGCAGTTATAAGCTGTGGATTGCACGTTATAGTACACGGGTGCCCGGCGACACCACAGCATGGAAGAACTGGGACTTTTGGCAATACAGCGATAGTGGACGGGTTGATGGAATTCAAGGGCCGGTTGACCTGAATGTATACGCCGGAACAGAGGCCGAGCTACGCCAAGCATTTGCAGGAGAAGAGGGGGATGAGTCAATGACAGCAGAGGAAAAAGCGGCATTTAAGGCCCTGCAGCAGCAGGTCGCCGCTCTTGAAAACAGCAAAGATGTGCTCAAGCAGACGTTGAATGAACAAAGCGCTTATATTAAAAAAGTGGATCAGCGGGTAGCTGAGCTGGAGGCGCATCAGACTATGCCTGTACCGACCTGGGCGAAGGAAGCAATGGCTGCCGCTGTTGCATTTCATCCAGCAAGCCCGATTGTGGATGCGAAACTGCCAAGCAGTTACGATTTTTATCGCTTACTGGTCGTACTGAACCGTCTGGGTGTGTTTAAAACGACCAAATGATCTTTTATAAATTTTATGCGAAAAAGGGATTATTTTCATGAAAACTAATCCATACGCCTGAAACGTAAATAGACAGGCGGTTCAAAGGCAACCGCCTGCACTTATTGTAAAGTGATGTTCTTCATGATTTCTACATAAGCTGAACTAGAACGTTTTAAAAGTGTGAATCATTGGGTGGAAATGCAGCATGTCTACCAGCCAAATCAAGCGGTAAAAGCTCTTGTATGTTTGTTTATTTCAGAACATACCTGGGAATTAGGATATTAAGGATGTAGGTTTGGTGCTGAATACATTTTTGAGGTAAGATCATGCTCCTGCTTGGAGGTTAAAGACCCCCAGCAGGAATATATGTTTGGTATGATCGTGTAAGTTGGTTTGTAATATTAATTGACATGATGTATAAAAACATATCGTAATGTATGAAAAACCCCCTTGTCGTCTTCCAGATTTTATAGTAAAGTATCCAATAATCAACTTTGTTTGAGCATAATATTCACTGTTTGTGAGTATATGTCACACTTTCACCACGACCTGACATACTCCTCTTTCTCTTTATCACATCACATTTATTTATTACCCTACAGCATCTCTTACACCACTAGATTATGAACACTTCTGTCCTACTACACCTATTTGATGAACTCGGAACCTGGGATTACAGCTTGAGGACAAGCTTGTCATGTCAATTCAAGAATTGACATTCATCCGGTATCAACGAATTAACAATATATAAGGTGTGAAAGGGGTTTGCTGCATGAGCAAAAAGTATGCAAAACACAAAATCTGGACCGTTCTGCTGGTGCTTGCGCTAGGAGCTGTTTTGGCGCTTTCCGGTTGTGGGGGATCAGGTGAAGGAGCAAAGCCAGAGGCAGGGAAAACACCAAGCGGAGCAGGAGAGGGCGTGCAGGACACGCTTATTTATGGACGCGGCGGAGATTCCGTGGCGCTAGATCCTGCCATTGTGACTGAAAGCGAGTCGCTAAAAATTGGAATGCAAGTGTTCGACACACTGCTGGAATATAAGGAAAACACAACGGAGATCCAACCGGGACTTGCAGAGAGCTGGGAAGTATCACCGGATGGACTGGTCTATACGTTCAAGCTGCGCCAGGGTGTAAAATTCCATGATGGAAGTGACTTTAACGCTGAAGCGGTTGTGTTTAACTTTGACCGCTGGGCTGATCCAAAAAGTCCATACAAATTTGAAGGTGACTCGTTTGACTATTATGATTCTATGTTCGGTCCTGAAGGAAGTAGGGTGATTAAGGAGGTTAAAGCGGTAGATGCGAACAGTGTCCAGTTTACACTAAACAAGCCGCAGGCGCCGTTTTTACAAAATATCGCTATGCCATCCTTTAGTATTGCAAGTCCCAAGGCAATTCAGGAGAAAAAGGCTGATTTCAAGAGTAATCCGGTCGGCACGGGGCCTTTTGTATTTAAGGAATGGAAACGGAACGATACCATCACGCTGGAGAAGAATCCAAACTATTGGAAAGAGGGCCAGCCGAAGTTGGCAAAGATCATTGTTCGTTCCATACCCGACAATACCGCGCGATTTAATGCTCTGCAAAATGGAGAAATTGACCTGATGGAGGATTTGAATCCGGATGATGCAAAGCAGCTAGACGGTAATAGCGAATTGGTGAAAATTGAACGTCCCTCCTTTAATGTGGCGTACATTGGATTTAATTTAAAGAAAAAAACATTCAATAATCCCAAGGTGCGCCAGGCGCTGAATCACGCAGTGAACAAACAGGCCATTATTGATGCATTGTTTGCAGGGCAGGCTAAGCCTGCGGTCAATCCGATGCCACCTACGTTATGGGGGTACAACGATAGTATTCAGGACTACGCCTATGATCTGGATAAGGCTAAATCTTTACTGGCGGAAGCAGGCTTTCCTAACGGGCTTCCCGAGCCGTTAACCTTCTATGCAATGCCCGTATCTCGTCCTTATATGCCTGACGGCAAAAAGGTGGCCGAGGCCATTCAAGCCGATTTTGAAAAAATAGGCGTCAAAGTCAACATCCAATCTCCAGAATGGGCTACGTATCTGGATGATCTTAAAGCAGGAGAGAAGGATGATCTGTACATGCTGGGATGGAACGGGGACAATGGTGACCCGGATAATTTCCTTTATACATTGCTGGACAAGGATACGATTCCAGGCAATAACCGTAGTTTTTATGTGAATGAGGAACTCCATAAAGTATTGGTGAAGGCGCAGGTTGAGGTCGATCAGGACAAGCGTGGGGAACTGTATAAACAAGCACAAGTGATTATTAAACAGGATGCACCGTGGATTCCCTTGGTTCACAGCACACCGTTGATGGCAGGTAAAGCGAACCTCAAGGGTTTTGTACCTTCTCCGGCAGGTATGGAAGCGTACGGAAATATTTATTTTGAATAGCCCAAACGCAAGCAGGCGGTGAATAGGATATGAACTCATATATTGTAAAAAGACTGGCCATATTGATTCCTGTATTACTAGGCATGACGCTTATCGTATTTTCGATTATTCATGCTATTCCGGGTGATCCGGCGGAAACCATACTAGGAGATAAAGCTACGGAACAGTCCAAGCAGGCGCTACGTGAGCAATTGGGACTGGATAAGCCGTGGTTTCAGCAATATGGAACCTATTTGAGTGAACTGGCACATGGAGACTTGGGTGATTCCATTCGCACCAGACAGCCGATTGCCCGGGAAATGCTTCCTTATCTGGCGGCTACGCTGGAGTTGACAGTAGCGAGCATGTTTTTTGCCATAGTAGTTGGAATGAACGCTGGCATCGTGAGTGCCTGGAAGCGAAATTCCTGGTTTGACTATGTCAGCATGGTCATTGCCCTGGTCGGAGTATCGATGCCCATTTTTTGGCTGGGCTTGATGGAGCAGTGGATTTTTGCAAATAAGCTGCATTGGCTCCCTTCCATCGGACGCATGAATTCCCGTGATCCTGTGGAAGCTGTGACACATTTAGCTGTTATTGATGCGCTCATAGGTGGACGTATGGATCAGGTGTGGACCGTTATCAAGCATTTGATCCTACCCAGTATCGCACTGGGAACGATTCCAATGGCGGTCATTGCGCGCATTACCCGTTCCAGTATGCTGGAGGTTATGGATGCGGACTATATCCGTACGGCTCGGGCGAAGGGGCTGGCATCTTTTCAAGTCGTGTACAAACATGCGCTTAAAAATGCTGCGATCCCCGTACTTACTGTCATCGGTCTTCAGACTGGCTCACTACTGGGAGGCGCGGTACTGACAGAAACCATTTTTGCCTGGCCCGGCATCGGACGGTACATTTTTGAAGCGATCAGTTCGCGTGACTATCCGGTTATTCAAAGCGGAATTCTGATCATAGCGTTCCTGTTCGTCATCATTAATCTGATTGTCGATTTGCTGTACGCGGTTCTCGATCGGCGTATCCGTTATCAGTAATCAAGTCGCCAATTGTTCAAGGGGGAGCTTGTCCGATGTCACAATTTTCAATGGAACCCAACAACATACCGACGACACGCAGTACATTGGCGCATTTGCCTGTCGTGACTGGTCCTTGGAGAGACGCATGGAGGGCTTTCCGTCACAATAAAATGGCGCTCGTCGGCCTGAGCATTATTATCTTCTTTGTCATCATTGCTTTGATCGCGCCGTGGATTGCTCCTTTTGACTATAAAGAGCAAAATTTGGTGAGCCGTTTGCAGCCTCCTTCTGCGGAGCATTGGTTCGGTACGGATGATCTCGGTCGAGATTTACTGACTCGCACGCTGTATGGAGCCAGAATCTCGTTGTGGGTCGGTTTCTTGTCTGTTATTGGTTCAATGATTGTAGGAACCGCCTTAGGTTTAATCGCAGGATTTTACGGAAAATGGGCAGATATGGCCATCTCGCGGCTATTCGACATTTTACTGGCATTTCCGGGGATTTTGCTGGCCATTGCAATTGTGGCCATTCTAGGGCCTTCATTGGAAAATGCGTTGTACGCCATTGCCATTGTCAATGTGCCAACGTATGGAAGGTTAGTTCGCTCTAAGGTGCTGAGTGTCAAAACAGAGGAGTATATCACTTCTGCTAGAGCGCTTGGAGCCAATAATACACGAATCATCCTCCGTTATATTTTGCCTAACAGCCTGACACCAATCATCGTACAGGGAACGTTGGGGATCGGAACGGCTATCATTGAAGCGGCAGCGCTTGGATTTCTAGGCTTGGGTGCACAACCTCCTGAGCCAGAGTGGGGTAAAATGTTGTCCGATTCGCGGCAATATATCCAGAACGCGCCGTGGACAGTTATTTTTCCGGGGATATCTATCATGCTGACCGTATTAGGCTTTAATCTGATGGGTGATGGGCTGCGGGATGTATTGGACCCGAGGGCAAAGCGTTAGAGCAAAAGTGGTGAGGGATATAAAGTTGAGTAAAAGGTGTTCTCTGGCCTGAATCCAATGGCTGGGGAACACCTTTTTTATATTAGATTTTCAAATTCGATTCGAACTGAAAAAGTACAAGTTAAAAATATGTTTACTATTTAATATCTTTCGTATATATTAATATTTGGAAATTATTTTTTCACAAATATTTCCTACAAAACTAGATTGAATTAACAGAGGAGATTATTTCAATGAGCATTTCATTAAGAATAGAACGTAAATCCGGTGGTGAACCAATCGAGTTTGTAAAAGGTGAGATCACTGGCTTTACTTATAAAAATAATAGTTCCCTAAACCTTTCAGCTAAGTCTACAAACTTGGTTCATTCGCTACATATTCTAAGCAAAATTCCGCTTCATTCGCTTCCTTCAGTTATAGACAATGCGGATAATTCCAACATGCTGTACACATGGGCAAACACAGAATATGAACCTGATACTGAGGATTACTATCGAAAATGTAATATCCAAATCGTTAGAAATGAAAACACAATTCGAGATATTACGTTTACACACGCTTACGTACATGAGTATCAAGAACAGATTGATACCAGCAAAGAGATTCTTGAGTTTGAACTTGTTTTAAAACAAAAAGAAGATCAATTGGGAAAAATTCAATATAGTCCTCAGTTAGAACTTAAGGAAACAAGAGAAAAGGAACAGTCTGATGTCTCGGAAAAAGTACTAGAAGATGCATATAGTAAGAATATGTTAGTGTATGCAGGAAGTAATACTTTTCCGTTTGAAAATCCTATGGTAGAACTAGAAAAGACTTGGGTGCGAGGCGTAGAGAAGGTAAAGAATTCTTCAGATACTGTACTACATTATCCTGATCGTAAAGCTTTTACATTAGTAGCTGTTCCTATAGCTCGAAAGAAGTACGGGGACATCACAGCCAATTTACTTCAACATTCACTTGATTACAACCCAGGAAATTTACACTTTAACGAATGGTCATATGAGGCGCAGCAAATTAAAAAATCTAAAGAACACATCGCAATAGTTAATGACGAAGTCAAAAAAGCTAATGCTAATAAAGCTAAAAGTTTTTCGAATAATGAATCTAAGGGATTAGAAAGTGATAAAGATTTATATAATGCTTTTCACAAGATGTATTATAAAATAAATGGAAACTACGTTGACGGGCAATGGAAAATTACTACAATATATTATGATAAATATAATTTTGAGTATAATTTTAAACAAATGTTTACTGGGAACAACAAACTTGGTTGGGCTGCAGCAAACCTAACAAATTTAATGGAATCATGGGGAACATTAAATGAGTATACGTCTTATGTAACAGTAACTGATACAAGAAAAGCTTGGAAGTGAGTGTGAATTGTAGATGAAGCGTAGATATATCTTTATTTTGATCTTGATCTCTCTACTAGTTATAATTACTACTCTAATTTTCCTGGTGAATTCTGGGGATGATACGAAGTATAAATACCCATCAGGCAAAGATACCGTAGAATATTTTGGTGACGGGACTTTTCAAATTTTTAGAGGGGGGCCGGACGACCCTTTAATACTTTATAATCATCTTGCTGATCCAACGGAAAATACTGTTGATAATATTGTGTCATATAAGATAAAAAACAATATCGTATATGTGGTTGGTGAAAATAGCTTCATTAAGCTGGATTCAAGTACCAACACATACAAGCAAAAGAAACGGATTTCCGATTTTACTTCCGAAGATAGAGAAATATTCAATAAATTAATGGAAAAATAGAAGTTATCATAAGCAAAAACAAGTCTCGGGACATAGTTGGGACTTGTTTTTTTATTTCTCATCGTCTGACCACTGGCTTGACTTGATAGGCGATAATGCGCTCAGTCCATAAATCTTGCAGATTGGTATACAATCCTTTCTACTCTTACGAATAGGTGAGATAGTTTGATGCTTACATATATAACTGAAAGTCATGTGAGCTTTCATGAAGCGCGAAAAAAATGTATAATCACTCCAATTGAGTACGTAGGGAGTGGGATTTATGACATGGCAGGACAAGAGAGAGCATCGGCAATTTGCGGAACAGACACGAAGCGACGCTTCACGGGCCGCATATGAACGGGATTACTCCCGTTTGATTCATTCACCGACTTTCCGTCGGTTGCAGGGTAAATCACAGGTATTTGGTGCAGGCACGGGCGATTATTATCGCACACGACTGACGCATTCTTTGGAGGTAGCGCAAATTGCGCGTGAAGCGTCACGAAGCTTGCTGCGCCGCCATCCCGAAGTAGAGCTGGAACAGGCAGATAACGCAGGACTGATCATTGACCCTGAGGTGGTAGAATGTGCTTCCATCGCACATGACTTTGGGCATCCCCCGTTCGGACACAAGGGAGAAGAAGTACTGGACGGCATTTTGGATCAACTGATTGAAACAAAGGTAGAAAAGATATCCTCTGCCGGAGGCTTCACACCGGAGTCCAAGCGTGGACAGGAGGCCTATGCGCGTGAGCGACGAATTTATGAGCATTTTGAAGGGAACGCGCACAATTTCCGGCTGATTATGTTTTTGGAGAAGCGTGAGAACGTGGATGGTTTGAATTTGTCGGACGCTGTGTTACTGGGGATCAACAAATACCCATACCCAGGGATTCTGAACAAAAAAGGGTTGTATCTGCATGAGTGGGAATATATACGTTCCATCCGCGAGGATTGGGGTATCCCTGATGGTAAAAAAACGCTGGAAGCCCAGCTTATGGACCTGTGCGACGATATCGCTTATTCTGCGCATGATTTGGAGGATGGGATTAAGGCTGGAAAAATCGAGGTACACGAGCACTTCTTGTATGATCCGTATTTAATTCGTCTGATTACGGAGAAAATCACCACGTTGGAGGATAGCTTCTGGCAAGGCTGGCAACTGGCTCAGATTGAGCAGAAGGTAGCGGCTGTGCTGAGTGAATTTTTGAAGGTGTGGAATGGCAAGATGCCGATGTGTGAACACGATTATTCCCGGACCCGCCGTGAAGTGAAGGCATACTGGGTCAGTCTGTTTGTCAGCAGCTTGGGTGTCATTGATGATGGAAATTGGAAAAAAGTGACCTTTGTACGGGATGGAAACGAAGATTTGGATATGCTGCGCACGGTGAGTGTATTGAAAAGCTTTGCTTGGGTTACGATGATCCGCGATCTGCGCGTACAGCGACTGCAAAAACGGAGTGAGTGGATGCTCAAACGACTTTGGTTGGCTTTTCTGGACCCGGAAACATCCAAATCTATTATTCCAAGCGACTGGCTCCAGCGCTATGAGCGCGACCAAGCCAAGACGAAGCCGATCTGGACATGGGAGCATATGGTCATAGACTATATTGCAGGCATGACCGATGCTTTTGCTGAAAAAATCTATAATGAGTTATACGGCCTGAAGGTGGGTTCCATTTATGATCTGGATTAACCTTTAAATTCCCCCTATATAGTAGAAGAAACTGGTTTATAGCTGATAGTAGGAGGGAGGATTGTGTCTATGCCATCTCGGTCTTTATCTATAAAAAGGTTGAATCTCGGTGTGCTCGATATGGTGCCGTTGCTGCCCGGTAACCGTCCGGAGCAGGCGGTTCAACGAGCTGGCGAACTAGCGAGACAGGCAGAAGCGTGGGGATATACACGTTACTGGACCTCGGAGCACCATGATATGGAGGGGCTGGCTTCCTCCAGCCCGGAAGTGCTGCTGTCTCATATCGGGGCGGTGACGAAGACAATCAAACTGGGTGCGGGTGCTATCTTGCTTCCGCATTATAGTCCAGTCAAGGTCGCGGAATGGTTTCATCTGCTGGCCGCTCTATATCCTGGCAGAGTCGAATTGGGTCTGGGGAGAGCACCTGGTGGGGGACCTCATGCTTCGATGGCACTGAGCGGCAATTTTCTTCAACATGTGACGGAGCTGCCACAGACGATGGAAGCTCTATTGGCTTTGCTGGAAGGTACTTACGAATATGAACAGGTGCCTGTGTTTGCCCGGCCAATGCCTGAACAGCCGCCAGCAGTGTGGATGCTGGGCACAAACCGAAAAAGTGCCGAATATGCCGCCCAGTATTCAACAGGCTATGTATTCGGTCAGTTTATGAGTGAACATCAAACAGAAGAGATGCTCAGCATTTACCGCTCCAGCTTTCAGCCATCCAATCGGATAGACAAGCCACGTACCATGGTTGCTGTAGGCGCAGTATGTGCCTTGACGGATGAGCTGGCGCAGCAATGGGCTGCTCAGATTACATTGGGCGACCCGGCAATTCGGGCCAGCTGGCTGGTGGGAACGCCGTCGGTTATTGCCGAACGGTTACGTGGTTTGCAGATTAAATATGATAACGATGAGTTTCTGTTGGTCACACCGATTCCCGATTATGAGCAGCGGCTTCACTCCTACCGTCTAATAGCGGAGGCCGTAAATTCTAGCCTTGATTCCTAATGAAAAGATGAAAAGAGATCTGACATGAATAAACAGAAAACGAATATCGATGAAATGAAACCAAGCTACGTGTATACCTATGCGTGTCATGAAACAGAGCGTGAGTTATGTCTTTTGGAATTAAAATGTTTGTTCGGTCAGCCGCCCGTGCAGGATTCCATCCTGTTGTCCCATCGACGCCTGGAACCGGGGACCAGCCCGTTTATTCATCTTCGGCTGGATGTAGTGACAGATGCGGGAACACTGGAAGAGCTATGCGAAGCAGCCTCTATGTTACAGCTTGAGGAAGGAAAGACTTTCAAGGTGTTGTGCCTTAAAGAAGGTGACCATGAGGCCGGCTATGACGAGCGGCGCGGGATCGAACGCCGAATTGGTGCACGCATTCATGGCCAGGCGCAAATGAAGACACCGGATATCATCCTTGGTGTTATTCGGATAGGACAACGGTGGCTACTGGGCAGGTGTCAGTATAGCGACAGATCGTGGCAGGAGCGTCGTCAGAAGCCGCAAAATTATTCTACTGGACTACCCGTTCTGGTAGCTAGGGCACTTGTGAATTTGGCAGCAACTGATCTAATAGCAACAAAGGGAGAACCAGGCTCATTGAAACTGCTAGACCCGTGTTGTGGTATGGGCAATGTAATGATTGAGGCATTGAGTATGGGAAAGGATATTCGCGGTTGTGATATCAATCCGTTGGCGGTGCGTGGGGCACGAGTGAATTTGCGTCATTTTGGATATGAAGAAGATCTAGTGAAACTCGGGGATATGAATAAGCTCGAAGGCACATACGATGCGGCCATATTGGATATGCCCTATAACCTGTGCTCCGTGCTCCCGGCTGATGAGCAAAAGAAGATGCTGCGCAGTCTGAGACGCTTGGCCGCGCGGGCGGTGGTCGTGAGCACGGAGCCGATGGAAACATTGTTATCCGAGTCAGGTTGGACCCTTACGGAGCAATGTCGCATACATAAGACAGGTATGAGTCGGGAAATCTGGATCTGTAAGTAGTGTGTTAATACTGAGTTTTATAGTTAACCAAATTCAACGGCAGTTCCTGATCAGCGGCATAGGCATTCAAATTAGTAAGAAAAATATCTACCGCTCGTTCGGCGTATCGGTCCGTATCGCCTGCAATATGCGGTGTGATCAAAACATGGTCCAGACTCCATAGTGGATGTGACGCAGGTAGTGGTTCTTCCTCGAATACATCCAGTCCGGCAAAGGCAATATGCTTTTGCTCCAAAGAGCGTACAAGCGCATCCGTATGAACGGTTCCACCGCGACCTACATTAATGAAGAAGGCTCCCTTACGCATAGCTGCAAATGCTTTTTCGTCAAAGAAGTGATGAGTCTCCTCGGTGAATGGCAATATATTTACCACGATATCCGCTGCTCCCAATGCATCGTGTAGTTGTTCGTTAGTATACATATGCTCTACATGCGGAGCTTCCTTGCCAGAACGCCGGACTCCGATTACCCGCATGCCAAAGGATTCTGCAATCCGCGCTGTTTCACGGCCAATTTCGCCAACGCCTGTAATCAACACCGTTTTGCCACGTAATTCCGTCAGTTGGCCTTTCGGTAGTTGCCATGTTTTCTGACGCTGCAAGAGAGCTGCTTGCTGTAAATAACGTGTATGCGATAGCAGCATTCCAAAGATCTGCTCTGTAATTGGAATGGCATGCACGCCACTCGTATTCGTGAGTAAAATGTTACGCTTCTCCAATTCGGTAAGCGGTAGCTTATCAATCCCAGCCGACCAGGTTTGTATCCACTTCAGCTTGCTGTCTGGATGTAATGCATCTTCGGCAATATGCTTGGACCAGCCCAGAATAATCTCGGCCTCCCGGATTTGCTTAGATTCTAATTCCTGAGCTTTGCCAATAATCAACTCGTAGCCCGAAGCCGCTGCACGAACTTGTTTTTTTTGCTCTTCCGTCAGTTGATGTAAGCTTAAAATGTTTCCCATAGTTCACAGCCTCCTCGATTTTTGATTCCTTGGAGTTTCCAATATATTCTGGCGAACCATCTTTTCAAGAATAACAGATTGCTGAAAAAATTGCATAAGAAGGATAAAAACGAGCTCGCGGTGTCACTATATATAACAACAAATGGCTTTACCCTGATTAGGGACAATCCAAACAGCTGCTTTTGAAATATCCACAAATATCTATAGCAAAGGAGGTAAAGGTTGATGAAAGATGAATCGCAAAGACTTTTTACAGCTATTGCTCTCCCAAATGAGCACAAGAAGAACTTACATCATTGGGTGGAGCAGGATTTGAGTGATCTTTCTTTTCGCAAATGGATTGATTTCAGAGATTACCACGTGACACTTCAGTTTTTGGGTGATGTGGAGACCTCAGTTATCCCGAAACTTGAGCAGGTTTTAGTTCAAGCGGCAGCTGAGCATCACCCGTTCACACTTGGTATTGGAGAAGCAGGTTTTTTTGGCCGTGAAGAATTTCCACGTGTACTTTGGAAAGGAGTGACTGAACAGCGAGAGTCGCTAGAGCATCTATATCAGTCTATACTTCGTGCTACCAAACCGCTTGGTTTTAAACCTGAGGACAGACCCTATCGACCTCATATCACCGTAGCACGTTCGTACACAGGGGGACAGCCCATTCCAGCTTCTGTGTGGCAGCCCAATGACCGAAGCGGTGGGCCTTGGGAAGTGGGAGAATTTGTTTTATATGCAACACGATTGGGTCAAAAACCAATGTACCAAATAATTCAAACATTCCCATTAATGAGGCGAAACCCTTGATCTATCAGCGAATTTAGTGATATAGTGTTTCAGCGTTATTCAAAAAGCGCATTTTGGGTTACATATCTGAGGAATGTGCTTAAGTTAACGGGAGGAACATTATGGAAATTATTAAAGAACATCGTTGGTTTGCACCTCTTTTGAGTGTGCTGCTTGTTTGTATATTGGGGATAGGCCTCTACGCTGAGGTTCAGCAAACACAGAATAATCATAAAAATGCATCCATGCATTCTCTGAGCTGGTCAGGGAACTCTGCAGCTCCTACATATGGCGACAGGATGGGGACCCATAAAGGGTCTAACAGGACAAGCCCCATCTTTGTTGCTGCTCATGGGCAGCCAAGCTGGAAAGAAATCATGCCGACTCCGTTACCCGCTTCCCAGATGAAGCAGGCGGAACAAGCTCGGAATAACGTTGCTACAGGCAAGAAAAAGCCTGAGGTCCAGCATAGCAAGTCCGCAATCCTAACCCCTCCTACAACCATCTACTTTACGAAGACAAAAATGCTCACGCAGGATGACAAGGCGTTGTCTACCTGGAGCTATACTGTCTCCGCTAAAGAACTGCTCCTGTTGCAAAAAATAGTGATGGCAGAAGCAGAAGGCGAACCGTACGAAGGCAAAGTGGCAGTTGCCAACGTTGTCTTAAACCGGCTGCGGTCAGCCCCATTTCCCGATACGATTCAGGCAGTGATTTATCAAAAAGCGCAATTTAGTCCGGTCGCGAACGGGCGTCTTCGTCGTGTTCAGCCCAACCAGGACAGCATTCGTGCGGTTACTGCTGCTTTGAACGGCCATAAAGCCGTGCCTGATAACACCTGTTTTTTCCTGTCGCTTACGTTGGCCCAGGACCTTACGGTTCATCATTCCCGTACCAAGGTGAAAACGATCGGTCATCATACCTTTTATAAATAAAGGCACCCTTCTACAAATAACAGCCCTTTCTAAACAATAGGGTTCAGCTTTGTGAACGGATTTTGTGGTACAGGTGAAGCCAGAATGCAAAAGAGGTATAATAGGTAAAGGAAAGTAACCCAAATAATGAAAGTGACAAAGGAGGCGTAGATGAAATGAAAATCACATATTATGGACATTCAGTTGTACTGGTAGAGGCAGAGGGGAAACGGATTATTATTGATCCTTTTTTGACGGGAAATCCTAAAGCAACCGTACAGGCCGAGGATATTCAGGTGGATGCCGTGTTGTTGACACACGGTCATGCCGATCATTTTGGTGATGCTGTTGAAATTGCCAAGCGCAATGATTGTCCAGTAATCGCGGTCGCGGAACTGGCCGAATATTGTTCATCCTTGGGGGCCAAAGCTCACGGTATGAATCTGGGTGGGGGTCACCACTTTGACGGTTTCCATGTGAAATTCACACTTGCGTTCCACAGCTCATCTTTGACGGTGGACGGAAAACCCATTTACATGGGAGAGCCAGCGGGAATTTTATTGACCATGGGAGGCCAAACCTTTTTCCATGCAGGGGATACTGGTCTGTTTGGCGACATGCGTCTCATTGGGGAGACTAACTCCATCGATGCTGCGGTATTGCCGATCGGAGATGGTTATACGATGGGACCGGAGGATGCACTGCTGGCAGCAAAATGGCTGCGTGCAAGTCGCGTAATACCAGTGCATTACAATACGTTCCCGGGTATTGAGCAGGACGGAGATGGCTTCTGTGATCGTTTGCACAAAGAAGGCATTGAAGGGAAAGCGTTGAAGCCCGGCGAAAGTCTCGAATTTTAATACGGATATCTGATTTGCGTGAATACACTAGATGGTCTATTAACTTATCGTATCTCCTTTGTCAGCCTTTTCTGTTCCTTAGAGGAATAGGAAGGGTTGTTTTTTAAAAGTGAATATTTATACATAAAAATGAGATAAAATTGCATTGATACGTTGAAGCTGTAATGTAAAAGATTTATTATCACAATCATAAAAACTTTGAATTGCTAACATGATAGGTCAATGATAAAATGATAGAACTAATTAGATTCATCAGTGGAATCGACGTATTTTTCAAGTCAAGCCATTGCATAATTATTGAAAAACATACGCATTCGGTGGACCGTACCGCCTTGAATACGTCACATGTTTTGTCCCCCATTCCTCGTAGTTGTTCTTTGAGTTACCTCTTGTTGCCACTGTCTTCTATTCGGCCGCCTGTATTTCAGGCCAGCATGACTTTATAACAGAAAGGTTGCGTTCCATGAGACAGACAGGTTTACCACCCAAACAGGGACTATATGATCCCCAATTCGAAAAAGACGCCTGCGGCATGGGCTTTGTTGCCCACATCAAGGGAAAACCATCGCACGATATTGTAAGTCAGGCTTTGACCATGCTCGTGAATATGGAGCATCGGGGCGGTCAGGGAAGTGAACCTAACTCCGGTGACGGAGCAGGGATTATGATTCAGGTCCCTCATCTGTTTTTTCAAGAGGAAGCGGAGCGATTGGGCTTCAAATTGCCAAAGGCCGGACATTATGGCGTGGGTATGCTTTTTGTATCCAATGATCCAAAAGTTCGTGAGGTGCATGAGCAGAAGCTAAGAGATATCATCGTGGACGAAGGTCAAAATTGTTTGGGTTTTCGCGATGTTCCAACTTATGACGAAATGCTGGGTAAATCGGCAAAAGCAGCTAAACCGGGTGTGCGTCAGGTATTCATCGGTCGCAGTAGCGATTTGAAGGAAGAGTTGGACTTCGAACGGAAACTGTATGTCATTCGCAAACGTGCAGAGCTTGCTATTCGCTATAACCAAGAGGATGAGAACGGTGAGTCGTTCTATATTCCAAGTTTGTCCTGTCGCAAGGTTGTATACAAAGGAATGCTGACAACCGAGCAGGTAGGTAAATTTTATCTGGATTTGCAGGATGAGCGGGTGACATCAGCGATCGCGCTGGTCCATTCCCGTTTTAGTACGAATACGTTCCCGAGCTGGGATCGTGCGCATCCTTATCGTTTTATGATTCACAACGGTGAAATTAATACGATGCGCGGCAACGTGAACTGGATGCATGCGCGCCAGGCGCAGTTTGAAAGCGAAGCATTTGGCGGAGACATTAAGAAGGTAAAACCCGTCATTAACCCAGATGGCTCGGATACAGCCATGTTTGATAATACGCTGGAGTTTCTGTATCTGAGCGGACGATCCCTTCCTCATGTAGCCATGATGATGGTGCCGGAGCCTTGGAACAAGCATGAAACCATGGACCCGAAGAAGCGGGCATTTTATGAATATCACAGCACTATGATGGAGCCGTGGGACGGACCTGCTGCAATGGCGTTTACAGACGGTATCCAAATCGGGGCGATTCTCGACCGCAACGGTCTGCGTCCTGCACGTTACTATGTGACCAAGGACGATCTGATCGCACTGTCTTCAGAGGCGGGTGTATTGGATATTGCTCCTGAAAATGTGCTCTATAAGGATCGTCTCCGTCCGGGTCGTATGCTGTTGGTTGATACCCAAGAAGGCCGTATCGTTTCTGACGAAGAGTTAAAGGAACGTATTGCTTCCGAGGAACCTTATCAGCAATGGCTGGATGAGCACTTGGTTGATTTGGATGAGCTGCCGGAAGCGCTAGAACAGCCGGAGCCTAAACATGAAAATGTAAATCAGCTTCAGCTCGCTTTTGGATATACGTTTGAAGAACTGCGCAAAATTCTGGAGCCGATGGCACTTACAGGTGCAGAACCGATTGGCTCAATGGGATACGACGCACCATTGGCGGTGCTGTCTGATCGTCCGCAACGTTTGTACAATTACTTTAAACAAATGTTCGCCCAAGTCACAAACCCGCCGATTGACGCCATTCGTGAAGAGATTGTAACGTCAACCGCAACTACGATTGGACCAGAGCGCAATTTACTGCATCCAGAACCGGAAAGCTGTCGCCAGATTCGTTTGGATTCGCCGGTGCTATCGAATGAGGAGTTTGCCAAAATTCGCCACGTGCACCGTCCAGGCTTCAAATCGATGACGATCCCGATCTTCTTTGAAGCGAAGGAAGGTGCTGAGGGCTTACGCAAGGCGCTGGAAGGATTGTTTGAGGCGGCTGACCGTGTCATTGACAAAGGTCATAACATCCTGATTTTGTCCGACCGTGGAGTGGATGCGGAGAATGCAGCCATTCCGGCGTTGCTAGCTGTTTCCAGCCTGCATCACAATTTGATTAAACAGGGTACCCGCACACGTGTAAGTATTTTGCTGGAGTCCGGCGAGCCAAGGGATGTTCACCATTATGCGGTGCTGCTTGGCTACGGTGTGAGTGCGGTTAATCCGTATCTGGCTTTTGAAACGCTGGATGTCATGATTCAGCAGGGTTTGCTGCGCGGCATCTCGCACGAAAAGGCAGTTAAAAATTATATTAAAGCGGCAACGAAGGGTGTCGTTAAAATATTGTCCAAAATGGGTATTTCCACGATTCAGTCGTACCGTGGGGCGCAAATTTTTGAGGCCGTAGGTTTAAAACAGGATTTTGTTGACCGTTATTTCACCTGGACACCTTCCCGCATTGGCGGTATTGGTCTGGAGGAAGTGACTATCGAAGCGCTGGTTCATCATAATCGTGCTTTCACCGACAAGGACGGCAACGACAAAGTGCTGGATTCGGGCGGCGAATATCAATGGCGTAACGATGGGGAAGAGCATTTGTTTAACCCGCAAACGGTGCATTTGCTCCAGCAGTCGGTTCGCTCGGGAGACTACAAGCTTTACAAGAAATACGCCAAGCTGGTACAGGGTGAATCTGAACAGTATTTGACGATTCGCTCCATGCTTCAATTGAAGCCTGCTGGTGAGCCTGTGCCGCTGGATGAAGTGGAATCCGCTGCATCCATTATGCGTCGCTTCAAGACAGGAGCCATGTCCTTTGGCTCGATCAGTCAGGAAGCGCATGAAGATATGGCGATTGCGATGAATCGGATCGGTGGCAAGAGCAATACGGGTGAAGGTGGGGAGAACCCTGCACGTTTCATACCGGATGCCAATGGTGATTCTCGTCGCAGTTCGATTAAGCAGGTAGCATCGGGCCGATTCGGTGTAACATCGAATTACTTGGTGAATGCCGACGAAATTCAGATCAAAATGGCGCAAGGCGCGAAGCCGGGCGAAGGTGGACAACTGCCAGGACGTAAGGTGTACCCTTGGGTCGCTGAGGTCCGTGGCTCTACGCCAGGAGTAGGTTTGATTTCACCACCGCCGCATCACGATATTTATTCTATCGAGGATTTGGCAGAGCTCATCTATGATCTCAAAAACGCCAATCCGCGTGCTGACATTAACGTGAAACTGGTGTCAGAGGTAGGCGTAGGTACGATTGCTACAGGGGTAGCTAAAGGCCGTGCTGACATTATTCTAGTCAGCGGTTACGACGGTGGTACAGGCGCTTCTCCGCAAGGCTCCATTCGTCATGCGGGTATGCCTTGGGAGCTGGGTCTGGCGGAGACGCATCAGACGCTGATGCTAAACAACCTGCGCGACCGCGTAGTATTGGAGACAGACGGCAAGATGCTGTCTGGCCGCGATTTGGTAGTAGCTGCCCTGTTGGGCGCGGAAGAATACGGCTTCTCTACAGCGCCGCTCGTGGCGTTGGGCTGTATTATGATGCGGGTATGCCAAATGGATACATGTCCGGTTGGTGTGGCTACGCAGAATCCGGAGCTGCGCAAAAATTATATGGGCGATCCTGCCCATGTGGTGAATTTTATGCGTTTTATTGCAGAAGATGTCCGTGAAATTATGGCGGAATTGGGCTTCCGTACGATTCAGGAAATGATTGGACGTACGGATTGCCTGGATACCGTGAACGCCGATTCGCACTGGAAGAAGAAGGGCGTAGACCTGAGCTTGCTGTTGCATGTTCCTGAGTTGGAAGAAGGTAGTGTACGTTACCGTGTACAACGCCAAAACCACGGTCTGGAAGAAACACTCGACATGCAGCAGCTCGTACCGATGGCTGCGAAAGCGTTGGAGAACGGAACGCCTGTTGAGGGTACCTTACCTATTACAAACGTGAATCGGGCGGTAGGGACGATTCTGGGCAGCGAGGTCACCCGTAAGTATGGAGCGGCGGGTCTGCCTGAGGATACGATTCGCTTTAACTTTATTGGATCGGCAGGTCAGAGCTTCGGAGCATTTATTCCGAAAGGCATCACGTTGAGCGTGGAAGGCGATAGCAATGACTATGTCGGTAAAGGGCTATCTGGCGGTAAGGTTATTGTGAAAAAGTCTCACAAAGCGACCTTTAAGGCAGAAGAGAACATTATTATCGGAAATACAGCCTTGTATGGAGCGACCAGCGGTGAAGCTTACATTAGCGGAATCGCAGGCGAGCGCTTTGCCGTTCGGAACTCTGGCGCACGTATTGTTGTTGAGGGCGTTGGAGATCATGGTTGCGAATATATGACAGGCGGACGTGTAGCTGTATTGGGTGGAACCGGACGGAATTTTGGAGCTGGAATGTCCGGAGGTATTGCATATGTCTATGACCCTGAGGGGACGTTCCTGAGCCGTTGTAATCTGGAAATGGTGTTGCTGGAAGGTGTGGAAGAACCTACAGAAGCAGCGGAGTTGCGTGGCTTGATTCAACGCCATGTCACTTACACGGGTAGTGAAGCGGGACAACGTATTTTGGATGATTGGCAGACTGCGATTCAGCAGTTTGTACGAGTGATTCCAAAGGATTACAAGCGTATGGTTGAACAGATCCAAAAAGAAGAGGCAACTGGTTTGAGCGGAGATGAAGCTCTATTGGCAGCATTTGAAGCCAATATGCGTGAATTAGCACGTGCCGGGGGCTAAAATGTAGACTACCAGGTTCACTAAAAAAGGACTCGCTGAATACCGCTGTTGTAATCACAGTGGTACCAGCAAGTCTTTTTTAGGTCGCAAAAATGTGATTTATTTCCTTGACAAACGTCATAAATTCTGACATTACCCCCAAAATGTTTTCCTGAAACGGTAAATATGTTATAAAAAGTACCAAATTTTTTGGAATGTAACCGTTTACGTAAGAGTTTATGTCTTGTTATTTATTTTTGGATTGGTTATGATTTTTTAGAGTACACAAACCTAATATGCCCATCGTCCCTTCAAAACACAGAATAGGGTGACAGGATGAAGTTGAGGAAGTCAGCAGAAGACAAAATGATTTTTCTATACCGTTATGTATCACTATCTTTAACGTCACTTGTTTTTCTGTTCGAATCATCTAGATTAATCGTGTGGCAGAAGCTGTTACTGATTGGTTTTCTATTTTTATCCGTTACAGCATTTACTTGGATTTACCGTAAATACAGACTTCATGATATGGTATTGAAATGTAGCATTGCACTAGAAACAGCAGGGATCATTTTGTTGTTATTCCCGACCGGAGGGATAAATAGCCCGTTCAAATGGTATGTGATTACTCCCATGCTGGTAGCTTGTGCCCATCTATCTATGAGGTACAGCTGGACGCTCCTACTTTCTTATATCGGTTTGGTGCTTACATTTTGTTATATCTTTTTTACACCAGGTCAATATTTTTTGTGGGATCTTATATTGCAGAACATTAATTTGTTTCTGGTATTGATCGTAACCACGATGGCAATGCAGGTTATCGGCGTCATGAAGGACGAACTGAAGGTGGCTAAAGAACAAGCCAATGAGACGATGGATCATATCAAGTCAATTTACCACATCATGGAGACGACCAGCCATAATGAGGCATTAAATCTGGGTCAGGTCATCTCGGATTACACTGTCAAGCTTACCAAGCAGAGCCGTGCATTTTTCTGGCTGGATAGTCAGGAGGAGGATGCACCGGCAAGCAGCCAGACAGGCTGGACGGTGGAGGAGGAGGAGCAGCTATTCGAGGAACTGGAGAATTACCGGGAGGAGTTCAGGGAAGAACGCGAACCATTTTTCAGACATCTGCCAGAATGGGGCGACTTTCTCATGATCACCGTACCGATGACGACCCGCTTTGTATCGACGATTGGCCTCAAGCTGGGACCGGATCAAAGTCTGACAGGAAGACGCTGGCTCGTGCAACAACTGATATTCTTGGCTGAGCTGAGTGCTGTGTTTTTGGAGCGCTATGAGCTGGAGCGTATTGAGAATCAATTGATTGTGACGAATGAGCAGAACCGGATTGCAAATGAAATGCATGACAATGTTTCTCAAAGTCTTTTTGGTATTGTGTACGCAACGCATTCTCTCCGGCAAACCTGGTGTCATCAGCCAAAGGAGCAGGTGGAGGAGCAAATTGATCTAATTCAGCAATCTGCCAACCAAGCGGTTAGAGAGCTGAAAGGAGCGATTCATAGTCTAAGCTCGAAAAAAAGCGGAGGCTCAACTTGGTTAGGGACAGTGAAAAGTCATCTGCATACACTATCCAAGCTGAATCATGTACAAATTGATTTTGACATTCATGGTGATCATTATTCACTTCCGTATTTGTACCAAAAGGCTTTGTTCCGCATCATTTCCGAAGCGGCGGGGAACGCAATCCGTCATGGATTGGCCAAGCGAATTGATGTGAAGTTAAAATTGACGCCCCAAGTGATTAGACTGTCTATTCATGACGACGGAGTAGGGTTTGAGACGGCGAGAATGGTAGCAGGAGGTGAGGCGGTCAGTGCAGGCGGGGGCCTGGGCATGATGAATATGGAATATTTAGCTCAATCGATGGGAGGCGAATTTGATATTTCAAGTCGAATCGGAGAAGGAACACAGATCCGATTGTCCATTCCGGTAAATGCTTATGAATGAGGATTTTGCAAAATTCTCGAATAAAATGTGTGAACATTCTGCAATACAAAATCTGCGGTAACAATCGGATACATAGGGATTATGCAAATCCTGAACTGTAGACAGGAGGCCGAATCATGAAAATTGTCATTGTCGATGATCATCCTTTAGTACGGAAAGGACTCGCTGCGGTTATATCCATGCAGCCCAATGTTCAGTTTGCGGGAGAGGCCCAGAATCAACAGGAAGCACTTGTGGTGATTGAGGAAACGGATCCGGATCTGGTGCTGCTGGATTTGAAACTAGCTGATGAATCAGGGCTGGATATTATCAAGATAGCGCGCGGACGTGGTTTCAGAAGTAAATTTATTTTGCTGACCTCTTCCGCAACACGTGAAGATTTTCTGAAAGCAGAGGAAGCTTCCGTGGACGGTTATGTGCTTAAGGAAGCGTTGCCTGAGGAACTAATTTACGCGATTCATCTTGTCAACAAAGGACGCAAATATTATGATCCGGCTATTCTCGAAAACAAGCTGCGTGAAGATGCGGGCAATCTGACGGACGACCTGACGCCAAAGGAAAAGGAAGTGCTGGTCGAGTTGGGACAAGGAGCTTGCAATCGTGAAATTGCATCCCGATTATTTATCAGTGAGTTTACAGTCAAAAAGCATGTCAGTCAGATCCTGGCCAAGCTGCGGCTGGCGGATCGCACGCAGGCAGCGTTGTATGCCAATGCCATTGGTCTGGCGAAGTACGAGCCAACAAACATGGTATGATGCGCTGACTCTATAAGTTGCATTGCACTTTCATATGCGAGTGGAATGAAAAGCCTCAAAATCACCAATTTTTGTGATTTTGAGGCTTTTTTCGATTTCTTTTTCCATAATCAACAATGTATGGTACAAAAGTATACCATGCCGTATCCGAAAGTATACATTTCCCTCCCCCTGTAGTGAGGGAGAAAGTGCCATTCGGTTCCATGTCGTTCACAGAGCCAATTGTTACAATAAAGTCATACTTAAATATGAAGAGAAATTGTATAGGAGGGAGGATTTTTGTGGAGAAAACCATTTTGGATTATCTAGTCCTGATTAAAAGAAGATTGTGGCTGATTGCGATTTTTGTCATTCTCTCATGTGTAACAACATACTTTGTGAGCGACAATGTCGTGAAGCCAGTCTACTCCGCTTCAAGCCAACTGCTGGTTAATCATATTTCCGCCAAGCAGGGGAGCAACAATCTGAACGACGTCAACACAAGTCTTAATTTGGTGGAAAGCTACAAGCAAATTCTCACTTCACCTAAAATTATGGACGCTGTTGTAGCGACTCATCCCGAATTCGGTTTGACACAGCAGAAGTTGGCAGAAAAGCTGCAGATTAAATCCTCGGATAAAAGTCAGGTTATCGGTTTGACGTTTGAGGCAGGGAGCTATCCACAGGCCGCAGCGGTTGTAAACGCGGTTACCCAGAAATTCGTACAGACGGTTCCGGGATTGATGGAATTGAATAATGTAAAAATTTTAAATGAAGCGGATCCTCAGGCCAATCCTGACCCGATTAATGGGAACCCGCTCATGAATATTGCGATTAGTTTTCTCGTATCGCTGATGATTGCATTGGGCACGATTGTGTTCCTGGAAAGCATTAACGGCACGCTGCGCTCGGAAAAAGAGGCAGACGCAGACATCGGTATTCCGGTAATTGCATCGATTCCAGTCATTCGCAAGAAGGACATCGATGGAGCAGCTGGAAATTCCAAAGAACGGGTAGGGGAGCGTAAATATGCTGCGATTGAATGACATGTTGATTACAGAAAGTAATCCATCATCGTATATCTCGGAATCATTTCGATCCCTCCGTACATACATTCGGCAGCAGGTGATTGGACAAAAGGACCGTGGGACGGTTCTATTGTTGACCTCGCCGGAAAGCGGAGCGGGTAAAACAACACTGCTCGCCAACATCGGAGTTTCTTTTGCACAAGAAGGCAAGAAGGTGGCTCTGGTGGATTGCAATCTGCATAAGCCAGCGCTGCACGAGATATTCGGAATGGAGAATACCGGAGGTCTATCGGCTTATTTGCGCGGTGGGGCTTCTTCCAAGTCTATCGTTAGGCATGGTGGCCTGGAGCTATCGGTTGTTCCCGGTGGAGACACCCTGTACAACGCAGCGGATCTGCTCGGTAGCGAACGTATGGCTGAGCTGCTGGAAGAGCTCAAACGTGAATATGACATCATCTTACTCGATTCAGCTCCGGCGCTGAATTATACGGATGCCCGCCTGATTGCAGGCTTGACAGATGGTGTGATTCTCGTTGCTAAACATGGTCGTACCAAACGGGAAGATCTGCGCAAAACAAAGCAACTCATGGAGCAGGCCAGTGCGACGCTGGTTGGAATTGTGATGAATCAGGTGAAGTAAGCAACACCAAAATTCGATGAAGCAAGGAGAATGAGTGCGATGACGAAAAGAGTGAAAAAGGCCATTATTCCAGCAGCAGGGTTAGGTACGCGCTTCCTCCCTGCCACCAAAGCGATGCCTAAGGAAATGCTTCCAATTATCAACAAGCCTACGATTCAATATATCGTGGAAGAAGCGATTGCTTCTGGTATTGAGGACATTATTATCGTTACGGGTAAAGGCAAACGTGCCATTGAGGATCACTTTGACAACGCATTTGAGCTGGAGTCAAAACTGCTCGAGGACGGTAAGCTGAAGCTTCTGGAGGAAGTACAGCGTTCTTCGGGAGTGGAAATTCACTACATTCGCCAAAAAGAACCCAAAGGTCTTGGACATGCGGTATGGTGCGCAAGACGCTTTATCGGGGACGAGCCGTTTGGTGTGCTGCTGGGCGATGATATCGTAACAGGTCAGAAGCCTTGCCTACGCCAGCTGATGGATCAGTATGAGGAAACACAAAATTCGGTTATCGGTGTGCAGCGGGTACCGCAGGAATTTACGAACCGGTACGGCATCATTGAACCGGATCAGCAGGACGGACGCTTGTACCGAGTGAATAATTTTATAGAAAAACCAGCTCCAGGCACAGCGCCATCCGATTTGGCTATTATGGGTCGCTACGTGTTCTCACCGAAAATTTTCAAATATCTTGATCTTCAGGAAAAAGGAGCTGGCGGCGAAATTCAGTTGACGGATGCGATCCAAAAGCTGAATCAGAGTGAGCGTGTGTACGCCTATGATTTTGAAGGCACACGCTATGACGTAGGTGAGCGTCTTGGATATATTTTAACCACACTTGAATTTGCACTTGCCAGCGATGATTTGAAGTATCCGGTTATGGAGGCTATGAATGAATGGTTGAAAAAGACCGAGAAAGCAACCACGGCAGGTTGAGAGGGGGTACGTCAGCATGAGCATGGAAAATTTACCGGAGGACGGCGAGGCTGTCATGTCAGGTAAAGCGTTTTACATGCCATACGGAAATACACAAGTTCAGGATAAAACGTCCTACCTGGTCACAAAACGCCTCCTTGATATGCTGCTGTCGTTCGTAGGCTTGATCGTCTTGCTTCCGCTTTTTGTAGTGGTAGGCGTATTGATTAAGCTCGAAGACCCAAAGGGAAGCGTGTTTTTCAAGCAAACTCGGGTGGGCAAGAATGAGAAGTTATTCGATATGTATAAATTCCGTTCAATGGTGTCCAATGCTGAGGAATTGAAAAAGGACTTGATGGAGCTGAATGAAGTGAGCGGCGCCATGTTCAAAATTAAAAACGATCCTCGGATCACGAAAATTGGTAGTTTTCTGCGCAAGACGAGTATTGATGAGATTCCGCAGCTGTGGAACGTGTTGGTCGGCGACATGACTTTAGTCGGTCCGCGTCCGCCGTTGCCCAGCGAGGTCGAGCAATATTCCGATTATGATAAGCAACGCCTGATTGTAACACCGGGATGTACGGGTTACTGGCAGGTGAGCGCACGTAACAGTGTAGGCTTCGAAGAAATGGTGCAAATGGATTTGAAGTATATTCATGTACGCAATACGTGGCTCGATTTGAAAATCATCATGAAAACAGGCGTTAAAATGCTGTTCTCCAAGGATGCTTATTGATGGATGCATTCAAGCGATGTCCCGCAGTATCCGTCGTTATTTGCACCTATAACCGGGCGGATCTGCTGGAAAAAACGTTAATGTCCCTGCTGGAGCTGGAAGACCTTGCACTGGCTGAGATCATTGTGGTCGATAATCGGTCCACCGATCATACAGCGGCGACGATCAAAAGGTTTACTGTCGCACATGGTCAGAATATCCATCTCCGATATCATTATGAGCGAGAGCAAGGACTGTCTGCTGCTCGTAATGCAGGCATTACGTTATCAAGAGCGGAAGTCATTGCTTTTCTCGATGATGATGCAATTCCGTGTGTTACATGGTTGCAAACGATTATGTCAGCATTCGGGAACAATCCTGAGCTGACGGCTATGGGTGGAAAAATTGACCCTATGTTTGAGACGGAACGACCGGGTTGGCTGACAGGCCCGCTTGAACTGCCTTACACGATTATTGATCTGGGCAAAGCCATTCGTGAATATCCGTCGGGACTGAATCCATTTGGAGCGAATATGGCGATGCGTAAAACGGCTTTTGCCGCTGTTATGTTCCCGCTTCATCTAGGCAGAAAGGGAGATATCCTTCTATCTGGTGAAGAATCGTGGGTATTCGAGCAAATCCGTAAAAATGGTGGAACGATTATGTATCATCCACACATGTCTGTGGAACATTTTGTGCCGGCTTCACGGTTAACAAAAGAATGGATCATGAACCGCTACTATTGTCAGGGCATGTCTAACGCTGCTCAGGCCGTAGGTCTGCGCGGCAACGCGATGCTGATGGCGAAGACGGCAGCCAAAGTGTTATACATCACTTTGGATTCCCTGCTGGCGCGTAGTGAGGGCAGGAAGCTGTTGAACCGGTGCAGGCTTGAAAGTATCCGTGGGACGCTGGATACACTGCGCAACCGGAAAAGCGAGTCAGCTGCGGGGTGAAAGATGGAACATGAGTAACTATCCTTGGACTACTAGAATAAACACCATACAGCATGTTTTTATTTTTCTACTGGGCGCTCTTGCTGTAGGAATTGCGGCTACCTATCAGCCGGTGGTCAGTATTGCGGCGGTATGTTTACTGCTCTTGCTGGCTGTTTCTATCCATCATCCGGAGCGCATCAGCTATGCTGTTTTGCTAAGTACAGCAGTCTCAGTCGATTCTCTGTATCAGGGCGGCGTGTTCGGTATTGAGATTTTGTCATTGTACAAATTGGGCATTTTGGCTCTGCTGGTGCCGTGCATGCTCGTGTATGGCATACGTCTCAAGTTCAGCTATCCGGTCTGGGCATTGGTGATCATGCTGGGGATCACATTTGGATTTTCAGCATGGATGCCTTTGTTAACGACCTCGATTGCCGTCAAGGCGTTCGTCGGTTTATCACTCCCTTTCTTTTTTTTACTGATCCAGTGGAAAAAGGATGTGGCAGAAAAGCATATCCGACTGATCAGTCTGTTGCCAATTATTAGTGTGGTCATTGGGCTGGGTTTGCAGGTTCTAGGGCTGCATTCGTTTACGGATGTGGAATTTACGGGCGCAGTCAGAGTACAAGGAGCGAATATACCGCCGCATCTGGCAATGCTCTCCTTTCTCGGAATTGCCGTCTCTCTAATTGAGGTCAAGCGCAAACCCAAGCAAGCCGCTTTTTATTACACAGTGTTGGCACTGAACTTTTTGATTCTGATCGCCACCGGTACACGTGGACCGATTCTGGCATTGTTATTAATGTTTGCTGTGTATCTGTTTGATATTGCCCGTCAGTACCTCAAGGGGAAAGTCAATTATTTGCTACCGCTGGCCGGATCGTTTTTGGTTGCTCTGGGGGCGGTGGCCCTGCAATGGAACAATTTAAAAAAACGCTCCTTCGAACGGGAGACCGATACAGGCATTGACCTATCGGGACGCTCGGAGGCATGGGAATATTTTTTGAACAGAGTACATGATTACCCTTGGTCAGGTAGAGGTCTTGGCGCGGTAACGGTTGCGAACGACGGGACGTTATTCAATGGTTTCGTTGTACCGCATAATGAGTATATTCGCTTTTATTTTGACACGGGATATATCGGTTGCGGGCTATTAATGCTTTCATTGCTGATCGTGTTCGCTCTCATTTACCGGTCGCTTGCCAAGTCTATCAAACCTTATTTTGCAAGCTTAATTGCAGGCTTTCTGATCTACTCGTTTTCAGATAATACGTTGTCGACGGTTCAGATGATTATTCCATTTTGCTGGTATTTAAACGCGTTATACCAGACATCTACTCAAACCGATTTTCGCAAAGAGAAGTGATACGATGAGCAGAGTGAACATGTTCGATGTCAACTTTGATAATTACGATTTTAATGATCTACTCGAATTTATAGATACTTCTATTGAACATCAGCGTCATTCCTACATTTTGACCTGTAATGTCGATCATGTGATCAAGCTTCGCAAGGATGATGAATTCCGCAAGGTGTATTCAGATGCCGGAGCTGTAGTGGCCGATGGGATGCCTATCATATGGGCGTCCAAGTTACTGAAAAAGCCCCTCAAACAAAAAGTGTCCGGGTCAGATTTGTTCACTCGGTTGGGGGAGGCTTTTGAGGATCGAGGCTATCGTTTATTTTTTCTGGGTGCAGCTGACGGTATTCCTGAGAAGGCTATGCTCAATCTCCAGGAATCTTATCCGAACATGAACGTGGTGGGCTGTTACTCTCCTTCTTATGGATTTGAGAAAAACGAAGAGGAGAACAGACACATTGTCCAATTGCTGCAAGAGGCTCGCCCGGACATCGTTTTTGTTGGTGTAGGCGCACCTAAACAGGAAAAATGGATTTACAGATATTATGAGACTTACCGCGCTCCGATTTCGATTGGGGTGGGAGCGACCTTTGATTTCCTGTCGGGAAATGTGAAAAGAGCACCGGAGCTGATGCAGAAGACGGGATTTGAATGGTTCTGGAGATTGTCTCAGGAGCCTAAACGATTGTGGAAAAGATATTTGATTGAGGATTCCCAATTTCTCGTTCTGCTGTTTAAGGAGATGTTCAAGCGGAAGCGGATGAAGGGAGGTCAGGGGTGAGAAACATGAGTCGGTTGGCAGATCAGCAGATTTCCGTTTGGCTAGGAAATCGGCGTGGAATCGGCATGATCGGCATGGGGTTGCTGGCTTGTATGCTGCCACTCGCCATCGGATTTGCCAGCGCCAAGATGAATCCCACCATGAGCCAGCAGGGAGCCATATTGCTGGCGCTCGTTTTTCCGGCCTTCCTGCTGGCGATCTTGCAATCCCGGCTACTGATTCCTTACACGCTGGTAGTGTGGGCAGTAGGCCCGGAAATCCGCCGTATTGCGGATTGGTTGGAGGGAACCTACCACTCGGTTTCCTTGTTGAGTGTGGCACCGCTGCTGGTAAGCAGCATGTTGATTATTCCTGTGCTGCGGGGTATTCATCTGGCGGAAAAGCCATTAACCCGAATTGCTGTATTTTTCGGCATGGAATTGGCCTACGGAAGTGTCGTCGGGTTATTCAAAAATGGTATTGTTTTTGCTTATGATTTAGCCAATTATGTGGTTCCTTTGATCCTGTTGCCTTATCTTGCGATTAAGCCCATGAAGGCGAAGGAGCTGGACCGACTGCTGTATTCATATGCCAACATTGCTGTTCTTGTGGCAATTTACGGCATTATCCAGTACTTGACGGTGCCTCCGTGGGATGCATTTTGGATGAATCATGTAGAAATGAATTCCATTGGTGTTCCAGAACCACTTCAAATCAGAGTATTTTCTTCCATGAACTCGCCCGGTCCGTGCGCTATTTTCCTGGCAATGGCACTTGTACCCATGCTAATGGAAAAACGTTGGCGTGGCACTTTGGGATGGATCGGAATCCTGCTGACGGTCGTTTGTCTCTTAATCACGCTGGTACGTTCAGCCTGGCTAATTGCATTCGTCATGTTGCTGGCTTATATTCTCAGTTCATCTTCCAAGGGGAAGTGGAAGACCTTGGTTCAACTAGCTGTCGTCGGTCTTCTTCTCTACATTATTGTTCCAAAACTTCCAGGGGCAGAGGGTTTGGTGGCTCGTATGCAGACGTTGACGGATATTCAACAGGATCATTCGTACAACGAGCGTTTGGATTTACTGCATACGATGCTTCCGGCGATTACTAGCAATCCAGTCGGGCAGGGGATCGGGAGTGTAGGAATCGGAACCAAGCTTGATAACGGCGGCGATCTCGGTGAACTTGGGATTATGGATAATGGGTATATTGCCATTTTCCTCACCTTCGGTATTTTCGGAGCATTCTTTTTCTTCGGTGGTCTGTTCGTTATCATCAAGCGCCTTCTCGTCCGTATTGCCGAACGAGATTCCAGTCAGCCTTATATCAGACTGGCGTTGGCTACGTGGGCTGGAGCTGTAGCCAGTCTCATATCGGATAATGGTTTCCCGGGTATGCGCGGCTATCTGATCTGGATGATGATCGGAATAGGACTATGGGCAAAAGATGTCATCGCGGAAAGAAGGTAAAGGCTGTGCAAAACTTACAAGCATTATCCGCACCTGTCCGGACACTATGGTCCACAGTGATTCGGTTTGCCAAAAGCAAGGATAACAGCTCTGCAGCAGTAAAAACGATGATATTCAGTATGCTGATTCTCGTCGTGAACATGCTGACTGGTGTGCTAACGGCACGATTCCTGGGTCCTACTGGACGCGGGGAACAGACAGCGATGGTGAACTGGTCTCAATTTCTCGCCTTCTGCATGAGCTTCGGTGTCCCTTCTGCATTGATTTACAATGCGAAAAGGAAACCGGAGGAAACGGGCAAGCTATATGGTTTGGCCTTGTTGCTGGCTACCATGTTCGGGGGCTTGGCGACACTCGTCGGAGTATTTCTAATTCCTTATTGGCTGCGCTCTTTTTCTTCATCGGTCATCCTTTTCGCGCAGTGTTCCATGATGATGTGTCCGCTCATAGCGATTTCACAGATCAATAATGCATTGCTTCAAGTTCGCTCGGAATATAAGCAGTACAATTTATTCCGGTATCTGGTACCGCTAAGTACGTTGCTGGGTCTGGCGATTCTGATCCTAACCGGAAATATGAATCCGTACACCTCGGCATTGGCTTATTTACTACCAGGCTTGCCGATTTATATCGGTGTCACGATACGAATGATTCGGCTGTACAAACCCAAGGTAAAGAACAGCTGGACGCAATTTAAAAATCTCTTTACCTACGGTATGGGTTCATACGGAAATGATCTCATGGGGCAGGTTTCCACTTATATTGATCAGATTTTGATTGCGGGTCTGCTCAGACCCGCTGATCTCGGTTTATATGCAGTAGCGGTCAGCTTGGCCAGGATGGTGAATGTATTTTCTACCTCGATCATTGTCGTGCTGTTTCCCAAAGCCTCTGGTCTGAATAAGGAAGAGGCGGTGGACATAACATTTCGGGCATTTCGAGTGACATCAACAGCAACCTTTCTGGCTGCGATGATGCTGATGCTGATTGCTCCGTTCGTATTTACATTGTTATATGGTCAAGAGTTTAAACAAGCGCTTACGGTATTCCGGTTCCTTGTGCTTGAGGTTGCTATCAGTGGAGGGACCATGGTGCTGGCACAACAATTTATGGCGTTGGGTAAGCCCAAACTGGTTACCATTCTACAGGGTGTCGGATTGGCGCTCGTCATTCCATTGCTGTCCATACTCGTGCCGAGATATGGATTGACGGGTGCAGGGATAGCAATGCTGTCTTCGGGGATTCTACGGTTCATTTTCATTTTATGTAATGTTAAATTCGTTCTAAAAATGAAGATTCCAAGACTGCTTATTTCCAAACAAGATTTTCAATGGCTCCGATCAACGATGTCACACTACATCCGGAAAAAGCCAGTTAACGGTTAGATAAAGAAGGAGGCACCCGCTAATGAACCACATGTCTAGCGTTCCCGCGGACAACCGGATATCCGTAGTTATTATCGCTCAGGATGATGGCACTCGAATCACAGCCGCCATTAAATCCTGCAAGCCCTTTGCGGACGATATCGTCGTCATTGACGGAGGGAGCAAGGACAATACGATTCAGGTAGCTGAATCCTTGGGCTGTCGGGTGTTTTCTAACCCGTGGCCCGGTTATGCCAAGCAGCGCATGTTTGGTGTTGAAAAAGCGGAATTTGATTGGATATTCCTGATTGATACGGACGAAGTAGTGGATGCAGAGTTGCTTGGAGATTTGTTGAAAGTAAAAGAAACGCTCCACGATCCGGCCAAAGCATATTCCGTATTTCGGATTGGTGATTTTCTCGGCAAATGGATGAATAAAGGCGAATATCTGGTTCGTTTGTACAATCGTCGTATTTATGGCATTACGAATAGTCTTGTTCATGAAATGCCGGATGTAGCCTCTTCCCAGATTGTCAATCTGGAGGGTGTGTTATGGCACTACGGCTTCCGCAGCATCAGTGATCATATGACCCGTTTTAATAAATATACAGATCTGGAAGCAGAGACGGCGTTTAACAAAGGAAGATCCTTTCGGATGACCAGACTGTTGTGGCGGCCTCCTGCCCGCTTTGTGCAGAAGTATTTTGTCCAAGGCTTATACCGCAAGGGATTGGCGGGTTTTGCCGTAGCCGTTTTCTGGGTGATGTATGAGTTTCTCGTCTGCTTCAAGCATTATGAGCTAACCAAGCGGCGAAAAAAGATAGAAATCGTGGATGACGGACATACCGAGCAGAAAGGAGAAACCAGCTATGTCGTACAATAACGGATTTCGTATTGCGGCAACGGGGTTGAGCTGGCCGTCTTTGCAGCCAGGAGGCCTCAACACATATTTCCAATCGATCTGTGAGCAGCTTACGTTAGAGCGCAATACGTTGGATGCTCTAATCTGTAGTGACGAGCAGCCGCAAGCACCCGACCGTATTCGGATTCATACGATTGGCAGCAAGCAGCAATCCATCTGGAAGCGCCGGGAGCTAATGCAAAAATATGCAGCAGAGTTGTTCGACAAGCAACCGATGGATATATTGTATTCCCATTTTGCTCCCTATAGTGTCGGGCCAGCGCTGGAGGCGAAAAAAAGAGGAATCCCGGTAGTTACCACCTTTCACGGACCGTGGACGGAGGAAATGAAGATTGAAGGACAGGGTATCAAGCATTTTCTAAAAACGACGTTGGCTAAATCCATTGAAATGAAGGCCTACGGTCTGTCGGATAAATTTATAGTGCTAAGCGAGACTTTTCGGGATATTTTGCATGAGCACTATAAGGTTCCACTCAGCAAAATTCACATTATTCCCGGAGCGGCGAATGTAGAAAGGTTCCACCCAGCAGAGGATCGGGGAGCAGTACGAGAGCGTCTGAATTTGCCGCAAAACGCGACGATTGTGCTAACCGTTCGTCGTCTTGTTAATCGAATGGGACTGCTACAGCTACTCGAAGCATGGCGACGAGTAACCGAGCGTCATCCTGATCATCTGCTGCTGATTGGAGGGAAGGGCCCCTTGATGGAGGAATTGGCTTCCAAGGTAGCGGAATACAATCTTCATAACCATGTAAGGCTGCTCGGTTATGTGTCGGATGAGGAGCTTCCACTGTACCACCAAGCATCGAATTTGTTCGTCGTACCTACACAGGCGCTGGAAGGTTTCGGTCTGATCACGGTGGAGGCAATGGCTTCGGGACTGCCAGTGCTGGCCACTCCTGTGGGCGGTAGCAAGGAAATTTTAAGGGGATTCCGTCCCGAGCTATTGTTCCAGGGAACGGACAGTGAAGCCATTGCTGAAGGGTTGCTGCGTGTGCTGGATCATCGTGAACTTCTACCGAATGCAAGGGAATGCCGGGACCATGTCCTGAGCAGATATACATGGGGACATGTAGCGGAGCAGGTGGAAGAGGTGTTCCGACAGGTCCTTGACAGAAAGGCGGCGGCGAAATGATGAGAGTAGCTTATATTGACCATACGGCAAGATGGAGCGGCGGCGAAGTCGCTTTGTATAACATACTGACGAATATCGGGGAACATATCGACCCGCTCGTTATTTTGGCAGAGGAGGGCGATTTGGCAGATCGGCTTCGGCAGCGTGATATTGATGTGCGCATCGTTCCATTGGACGATTCGATTCGCAATCGGGGACGGAACGCCGTGAATCTAGGTGCGCCTGCAGCAGCCTTTCGTTTGCTGGCATACGGTAGAAAACTTGCGCCCTTGCTGCGTGAGGAAAAGGTCGTGTGCGTTCACACGAACTCGCTCAAGTCTGCACTGTATGGTACAGTAGCTGCCAAATCGGCGAAGCTGCCCTTGATCTGGCATATCCGTGACCACATCGGTCCGCCGTATCTGAAGCCGATTGTAGCCAAAGGAATTCGGCTGATGTCCCGCTTTTTGCCCAACGGAGTGATTGCCAATTCCAAGTCCACGCTGAGTGCATTGGAGTTACCCCCGGACAAAAAGACGCTCGTCGTTTATTCCGCTTTTGCCAAAGCAATTACAGCACGTGACACGGCTGCGCATTCACGTGGTGATGACTCGTTTAACGTCGTATTGGTCGGCAGATTGGCGGAATGGAAGGGACAACATATTTTACTGGAAGCGGCACGTTCCTTTTTACCGGATCAGCGTGTGAAATTCTGGCTGGCTGGAGATGCATTGTTCGGAGAAGAGGAATACAAGCAACGATTAGAGTCTACGATGCGCGAATACGGGTTGGCTAATGTCAATCTGCTGGGGCACGTCGATGACATTCAAGGCCTGATGCAGCGTTGTGATTTGCTGATTCATACCTCTATCACACCAGAACCATTCGGCCAGGTCATTATTGAAGGCATGGCTGCTGGTCTCCCAGTGATTGCTTCCAATGAGGGTGGACCCAAGGAAACGGTGGTACCCCATGAAACCGGGCTACTTATTGAACCGGGTGACCCGGCTAAGCTGGAAGAAGCCATCCGCTGGATGTTGGAGCATCCACAGGAACGTCAGCAGATGGGTGAGAGAGGGATGGAGCGGGTCAAGAAGCATTTTGTCATCGAGAACACAGTTAAGGATATAGTTCATTACTATAAGGGTTTGTTGGCAGGAGTCTGACCGACATTCGCGTTAAAGGATGATTTAGATGAAAATAGCGATAGCACACGATTACTTAATCCAAATGGGCGGAGCGGAAAGGGTAGTAGAGGTATTCCACGATATGTATCCGGAGGCTCCTATCTTCACAACGGTGTTCAGCGACGACCGCCTGTCGCGTAACTTGAAAGATGCGGATATTAGAGCCACTTGGCTACAAAAAGTCCCAGGAGTGAAGGCCAACTTCAAAGGAGTGCTGCCGCTATATCCCATCGCTATCCGTGATTTTGATTTTAGGGATTTCGATATTGTTTTAAGCTCCAGCAGTGCATTTATGAAAAGCATCCAGGTACCCAAACATACGTTTCACATTTGTTATTGTCACACACCGATGCGGTTTGCCTGGGATTACGATACATATATGGCCCGGCAGTCCAAATCCAACCTGCTCAAAAACATGCTAAAGCTGTACATGAACCGGTTGAAAACATGGGATGCCAAAACTTCGCGCAACGTAGACCAGTTTGTCGCCAACTCTTCGGTTGTTAAAAGAAGAATTTTGCACTATTACCAAAGGGATTCGGATGTCATTTTCCCACCTATTAATACATCCCGTTTTAAACGCGCTACAAACATCGGTGACTATTACCTGATCGTATCCCGATTGGTGTCCTACAAGCGCATCGATCTCGCGATCGAAGCATTCAAACGTAACGGTCTCAAGCTGCGCATTGTGGGTGAAGGACCAGATCGTAAACGACTCGAAGGTATGGCTGCCCCGAACATTGAGTTCCTCGGCAGGCTTGAGGACGAAGAGGTTAACAAGCTGATGGCAGAATGCCGAGCGCTCGTTTTTCCGGGCGAAGAGGACTTCGGTATTACGCCTTTGGAGGCGAATGCGGCCGGACGGCCTGTCATCGCTTTTCAGGGTGGGGGAGCGCTGGATACGATTGTTCCTCATGTGAACGGCGTATTTTTCCGCAAGCATCAAGTAGAGGATGTGCTAGAGGCCGTCGCAAAGGTCGAGCAGCATGCATGGAATGTGGACGATATCATTACCCATGCCCGCAAATTTGATGAAGATAACTTCAAGGATCAACTGAAAAAGTATGTAGAACAAGCCTATGTGAACTTTCTAAAAGGAGGATGAACGGAATGAAGCTGGCTGTAATTGGTACTGGATACGTTGGGCTCGTCTCGGGTGTATGTTTTGCGCAAAAAGGTAATGAGGTGATTTGTGTCGATCTGGAGCAGTACAAAATCGACATGTTGAACCGGGCAGAATCTCCGATTTATGAACCGGGTATTGAGGAATTGATCGCGCTGAATCTGGAAGCAGGTCGATTGGAGTTTACTTCGGATTTGGCTGATGCGGTACGCCGCTCGGATATCGTCATTTTGGCGGTAGGTACGCCTTCTCTGGCTAACGGCGAGGCGAACTTGTCCTACATTGAACAGGCGGCTGCTGATGTTGGGAAAGCCATGAACGGGTATAAGATTATTATGACCAAGAGTACTGTACCTGTCGGAACGAACGAAAAGATTAAGGACGTATTGGCTCGTCACACGAGTTTGTCTTTCGATATCGTATCTGCGCCGGAGTTTCTGAGAGAAGGCTCAGCCATCAATGATACGCTTCATCCGGATCGCATCATTATTGGTTTGGACAATACTGGATTGCGTGAAACAATGGTCACTCTGCATCAGGTGTTCACGGATAAAATCTATGTGACGGATATCCGTAGTGCTGAAATGATCAAATACGCGTCAAATGCGTTCCTGGCAACTAAAATTTCGTTTATTAACGAAATCGCTAATATTTGCGAAAAGGTTGGCGCCGATGTAACCTGTGTGGCTGATGGCATGGGGATGGACAAACGGATCGGCTCCTCTTTCCTACAAGCAGGGATCGGGTATGGTGGCTCTTGCTTTCCAAAAGACACAAATGCGCTTATCCAAATTGCGGGTAATGTAGACTATGAATTTAAGTTGTTGAAATCGGTGGTCGAGGTGAATACCGACCAGCGCTTTATGATTGTATCCAAGCTGCGTGAATCGCTGGGTCAACTGAACGGTGTGTCGATTGGCATTTGGGGCCTCGCCTTCAAGCCAAATACAGACGACATCCGCGAAGCTCCAGCACTGGAAATCGTAGAAACACTCATTCAGGCAGGCGCAATTGTCAAACTGTATGATCCCATTGCGATGGATAAATTCAAGGAGCACGTGGATCACCCGAATATTGTGTGGTGCTCATCCCCACAGCAAGCCGCCGAAGGTAGCGACGCTGTGTGCCTGTTGACCGATTGGGAAGAGTTCAAAAAGGTCGATCTCGTACAACTGGCCTCCCTTCTGCGCAAACCGGTTCTAATTGACGGTCGTAACGTATTCGCCGAGGAACAGATTCAAGGCTCCGGGCTGGAATACTATTCCGTGGGTCGTCCGCGGATGAGTGGGTGGAACAGAGATAAAGTGGAAGTTTAAAAGTGACAGATTAAAAAGTGACTGTGGCGGGGGTGGAAACGCTACACGTGCAGATTGTTCTTCCGATTGCTGTTCCCCCCGGATTTTCTTGATTGTATAAAACATTCAAAGGTTAAAATCCGGGGGTAAAGGCAAACGCTGCGCTTCTTCAGAACAATTCTGCCCGCTCCGCTGCTTTCCGCCGTGGAGTCACAGTTTTTAAACTCCCACCTTATGGGATGGGAGTAGGAAGGGCGTATCGGAAGGAGCGGCACCGTTGAGGCCGCTCCTTCCGGTCAAGCGCCGCTGCGCCGCCCCTGTGGAGCAAGCACTACCATGCGGATACGCTATGCTGCTCCTGCGACGCAAAGACGCCATTGCTGTTGCCGAAGGCGTGAGATTTTTACAGGCTGACCGGACTTAATAATGTCCGGTCGCGCCTTTTGCAATAAACGATATGATCGGCATGATGCATTTTTGAGTAGCGCAGGGGTGGATTTGAATCTGGAGAAGCGATAGCGTTCGCCTTTGTACCGGGATTCAAACCTATATACGATTTTATATAATCGAATGAATCCCGGTCCAACAGCGATCGTAAGATCAAATCCAGCCCGTAGCGGACTACTCAACCCTGCCCCATCCGATCACCCATACATTATAGAGAGGAAGTGGAGAGTTATGAAGCTCGTACTTTTGTCTGGTGGTTCCGGTAAAAGATTATGGCCTTTGTCCAACGATTCCCGTTCCAAACAATTTTTGAAGGTACTGGAGAGCCCGGAGGGGACTTCGGAATCCATGGTACAGCGGGTATGGAGACAATTGGGAGACAACGGATTATCAGAATCCTCGTTTATTGCGACAGGGAGAGCACAGGTCGAAATGATCCAGAGTCAGGTTGGGCCGAATACGCGTATCATTGTTGAGCCAGAACGCAGAGACACCTTTCCTGCGATTGCGCTGACAGCGACTTATTTATATTCCATTGCAGGTGTTTCACCTGATGAAATTGTAGCTATATTGCCTGTAGATCCTTATGTTGAGGATGCTTTCTTCGCCTCCGTAGCCCAACTGGAACATACGCTTCAGGAGAGTGAAGGCAAGCTTGCATTAATCGGGGTTGTCCCTTCCTATCCTTCAGAGAAATATGGTTACATTATTCCGAAAAACGATGCCACCCAAGGTAGCACTGGCTACCGCGAAGTGAGCCATTTTCAAGAGAAACCCGACCGGGAGCAGGCGGAGCGTCTGATTGAACGCAATGCTCTATGGAACTGCGGGGTTTTTGCGTTCAAATTAAGTTATTTGCTGGATATCTTGGCATCCAAGGGATTGCCGCTGAATTATGAAGAAATGCAAAAGCAATACGCATCTCTGGAAAAAATCAGTTTTGACTATGAAGTAGTCGAGAAGGAAAAGGACATTGTAGTTCTTCCGTATGATGGTTTTTGGAAGGATTTAGGTACTTGGAATACGCTCACAGAAGAAATGTCTAATCAACAAGTGGGCAGAGGTGTAGTAACGGAGGATTGCGTCAATACGAGTCTTATTAACGAGTTGGACATTCCTGTGGCGATCATTGGAACGAATGATCTGATTGTAGCCGCTAGCCCGGATGGCATTCTTGTGACCAATAAGGCAGAAAGTCCTCGTATTAAAGAAGTGCTCAAGGCTCATGATCAGCGTCCAATGTATGAAGAACGTCGTTGGGGGCAGTATCGGGTTGTGGATTATGTCAAATATGACGAGGGTAACGAGGTATTGACCAAACGAATCCGCGTACGAAAAGGCAAAAATATCAGCTACCAGCTTCATTTCAAACGGAGTGAAATCTGGACCATTATTAGCGGTGAAGCGGAAATTATTTTGAATGAGAAGCTACACAAAGTAAAGGCTGGTGATGTAGTCCGCATTCCTGAAGGGACGAAGCATAGCATTTTGGCTGTGACCGATGTGGATTTTATTGAGGTGCAGACTGGCTCTGAATTGGTTGAAGAGGATATTGTCCGCTTTTGTATGGATTGGAATGAAATTTCCCGTCACCAATTTATCTCATAATTATTTTCGTGAAAACGAAAAAAAGACAAATTCATGAAAATTCATGGCCCAAACTGTCGAATTTGGGCGAAAACCTGTAAATTCATGAACATGACCTATTAAATTTTGGTAAAATAAAGTCGATACTTAGGGTAAGAAGGAATCCAAACTCCTTCCAACGATAAACGCAGCCCTGTCGAAAGGCAGGTACGCAAAGCTAAAGGGCCTTCCACAAGGATGGCAGCCTGGCTACCGAAAGGAAGAGCGAAAGTGAGATTCAATTTTATTCCTCTGTATCGACTGATACGTCATGTACTCCCCGTTGTTATACTTTTTTCATTGTTGCCCGTCGGTTTTGGTGATTCTCTGTCTGTGGCGAATGCCGCTTCATTACAACCTGTTAATTCGGACGCTTCTATTCAGGCCCGTGAACTATACAATTATTTACTCAACATCTCAGGGAAAAAAATAGTCACCGGTCAGCATGATTATTTGGAAAGTCCGGATGAATTAAGTAACAAGGTCCAAAAAATCAGTCAGGCATATGTAGGTGTACACGGCTATGAGATGGGAGCTATCTCTGGTCAATCTGACGCTACAGAAGCAGCGCAACGTAAAAATGTCGTCGATAGTGCTATCCGTTGGGACAGATCCGGTGGTATTGTGACGATGACTTTTCATGAAGCGCTACCAGGTAGGCCACTGACTTGGGCCAATGTACAGGCGAAAGTAAGTCAGACAGAGTTCAACAAATACGTGACCCCAGGTACTACGCAGTATAACCTCCTCATTGCCGATCTGGATAAGGTCGCTGTATCGTTAAAGCAGCTTCGTGATGCAGGGGTTCCGGTTTTGTGGAGACCTTACCACGAGATGAATGGCGACTGGTTCTGGTGGGGAAACAAAAATAATTTCAATCAGCTATGGAATATCATGTACGACCGTTTTACCAACACACATCAATTGAACAATCTGCTGTGGGTATGGAGTCCGAATGCGCCCAATTCGTATACTGTCCCGTACACCCCGAAATACCCGGGGGATGACAGAGTGGACATCTTGGCAGTAGATATTTACAACAATGATTTTAAGCAAAGTCATTACGAAGGTCTGCTTGGGCTGGCACGGAATAAGCCGATTGCCATTGGGGAGCACGGTGAGATGCCTAGTTCTGAGGTGTTGCAGGCTCAACCTAAATGGGTATATTCCATGACTTGGGGCAAGATGCTGACTGAGAATAACACAACAAATCAAATTCAGGATTATATGAATGATTCGAGGAGTTTGACGCGGGATGATGTGAAGAATGGATTGGAAACGATTCAACCACCTGGGACAGATATACCGACCTTACCGGACGAGGGACAAAGTGAGCCTATCCCGGCTCCGCCAGTAGTGATCGTTCCCCCAGCTCCGACTCCTCCTTCTGTTCCTGATGTGGTATATGTGAACGGGTTGCGTGGCGAATATTTTAACAATATGAATTTGAATGGAAGTCCTGTTTTGATCCGTACAGATAGCAAGCTGGACTACAACTGGCGTGCCAATGCAGCTGACCCTAAGGTGAATGCCGATCAGTTCTCGGTTCGCTGGACGGGTAAAATCAAACCGCAATATAGCGAGACCTATACGTTCACCACGATATCCGATGATGGTATCCGTGTATGGGTAGACGGCAAGTTGGTGATTGACAGCTGGTTCAAACAAAGCTGGACAGAGCGTAAAGGCAGTATGACTTTGGAAGCAGGCAAAATGGTAGATTTAAAAGTAGAATACTATGATGAAAAAGGCGACGCGATGGCACGTCTAATGTGGGAAAGTCAGCATGAAGCGAAAGCGGTGATTCCCGGAAACGCTTTGTTTCTTCCTTGATTAATACTCTTTCCCGGTCCAAAAATTTGAGGAGAGAGGGTCGATCATATGATAAAAAAATGGTTATCCCATAGGTATACAGGAGTTTTATCTGGACTACTAGCGATCGTAGCTATAGCGATGATCGCTTGGTTTATATACACGCCTTCAAGAAGCGCAGAATTGCAGACGGATAAAGTAGCAGCTGCCAGTCCAGTATGGAAGCTGGGGCAGAGGGATGACTCTTCAGCGGAATTCAAAGGTGTGGTCGGCAGGGATAATATCGACATTTCTACAGCAGCTGCCTCTACCGAATCATCTGCTAAAGGAGCAATGTCAGCGTTGTCGGTAGCAGAAGAGAGTACAACAGTTCCGGTATTGCTCAGCAGTGGAGATATTCCTCCCGGTTTGAATGCGTCCACGAACCCTGAACTGACACTCCAGTATAAGCTGAATCAGATTCCTCCCAATGGTATGATATTCCGTGTTCGGATTTTAGATGCGGGCAAAGCAGTCCCACAAATGGCTGTATTTTCAAATCAACAGCTGTCCGGTATTATTCAGATTGCCGGAGTATCCGGTACTGGGAGTGCTTATAATTTCAAAAACAACTACGAGCTGTATATACCCAAAGAGCAATTGCAAAGCGGTGTTAACGTACTCAAGCTAAAGACAGCGCGCTGCCTATACTGCTCCTCTGCAGAAGATAAAAATGTGTGGTGGACTTGGGATGACTTGAGCTTGGAGACGTTAGCTTCACCTGCGACCGAACCGGTACACGGTAAATATATACTGACCGGAACAAATGTGAACAATAAAGAATTTTATTATGATCAGGGTGCAGTTAAGCATTTACCATACGTTCTCAAATGGCTGGGAATTGCTTATAGTGGCAATGTCATGAGGGTCACCTGTGCCAGCAATGTGGGCAAGGCATGTACAGACGTGGATGATTACTATCAAACGTTAAAGCAGTATAATATGCAATCGTCTGCTTTGTATTTATATACAGGTGATATCAAGCTGCAAAAAGATGGTTCTCTGCCAGAGACGGCCAAGCAAAAGTTGCGCGATTATGTAAAAAAATACGGTTCTTATCTTCAATATTATGAAGTAGATAACGAACCTGGATTATTTAATCGCTCCAAGGCGGTAAATCTGGCTGTAGCTAAGTGGTTGAATACGGAAGGGAAGCAATTGGCACCGCATCTCAAAACGGTAGCGCCGGGTTGGGCCTACTGGCCGACGTACTCTACCAAGGCGTGCAAAAATCAAACCGGAGGTACGAAAAAATGCGGTGATCCGGATGGATGGGAGCGAGACCCGGCGCAGCGTAAACAGCTGGAGGAAGTCACCGACCTGACCAACGGACACGCCTACGGTGAATCGTATAATGAAGAGGGCGGGGGCAGCTTCATTCAAAATTTGAAAACCTTCGGCGGTTCGAGCGACGGACTGGCGAAGAAGATGCTGAACACGGAGTTCGGTACCAATGATACGCATCGAGATAATCCAGATTACGGGGCTAGTCAGCCACAAGCAGCCGCATTCGACCGGATTATGCGTTCACAAATTGGGTTTGCCGATATGTTTATCCAGCACGCTGCTTTTTATAAAGATTATACGCTGTTTAAAACAGGCTTCGATCTGCAAAGTCATAACCCGGCCAACACAGAAATTTATCCGTTCGGGCAGGGACAGGACACTCGTGTTAAGATCATGAGACGCTTGAGTCTAGCCTATGCCACGCATGGGAAACCTCTGACTTATACAGTGCTGAATCCAGAGGATACCAAGGATAAAATGGTGTATGTGCGTGCGGTGGATACGTCCAAGCTTAAACCGCTGGCAGGTAGCGGCGCTACTTCAAACAAATTGCTGGTAAATCTAGTGAATTTCGAATCCACCACGCAGACCGTTCGTGTACGGGTGACAATGCCGAATGCCGGTTTGTACACGGGTGAACGTTTTGGAGCGGGTTCCACTTACAGTCAGGCACAGCGTTCCATATCAGGGCTCAAGGCTTCTCCTGCCCTTGATTTTGAAGAAAAGCTGGGCCCTGGCGAAGCGGTACAATATATTTTGGAATTAAAAAGTACAGATCAGACCGCAGCTTCAGCTCCAACAGGGGTGAAGGCTGCCTCTGTTCAGGATGGGGCGGTAGAGATTAATTGGCTTCAGGCAGAAGGCGTATCTTCCTATGATGTGCTGCGTGCTGACGGAACCGACGGGGCCTATCAGGTGATTGCCTCGCAAGTAGCGGGAAGCACGTATACAGACCGCACGGTAAAAGCCGGAAGCCACTATGTCTACAAAGTCCGAGCGACCGGAGGTACTCAGGTTTCCCAAGCAGCCGAGGTCGCTTAATCAGATCGGAATGCATATAGGACCTTAGAGTTCGAATACCTAACATCATTTCGAAATAAAACAAAAAAGAACCTATCAGGAGAAAATAGGACCTGACAGGTTCTTTTTTGTTGGAAAATCGTTCTGATTTGCCAATACTTTACGTATAATGAAGAAAAAAATAAGAAAATCCTTTTTTATTCTCGTCATAAGACGACAACATTGCAGGTGTGTATTCATATATAATAGTTTTGTTCACGACTATACATACAAGGTTTGTGGGAAATTTCTTTCCGGTGACCAAGAATAATAAAGTGAGGTTAGTGCTGAATGAACAAGGAGACAGAATTAGGGGGGAACAACCCTCTTTTTCAAAACAACGTACAGAAAGCAGGCAAAGCTGCCATCCACTTGGACATCCGGGACATTTTGCTCCAATGTGGGTTCACGATGCCAGAATGGCTAGAAAGCGACGCGGATGGAACCACATACCGGAAGGACAAGCGCGTGTAAATTCCAACGGCTGGTCTTACTTGAGCGAGACGTGAAGCAGTCGGCCGCTTTCTTTATTCCATCATTCGTTCCATTCGGACAAATGCAATAAAACGTTTGGCTTCTTCCTCAGACAAGGTGCGTCCATCAATGGTCAGGTTGAAACGTTGCAGAATATCCTCATCGGACAGTTCAAGCTGGTCCACAAATTCCCTCACATCTGAGTCCAATATTGCCGCCGGATGGCTCGTACGTCCCACCAAGTAGTCAATCGTTACCCCGAAAATATCAGCGAGCTTGGTCAGGATCTCGAAATCTGGCTTGCGCCTATTTTTTTCATAGTGAGAAAGAGCTGCCCGCGTAATTCCGAGGGATTGTGCTAGTTCCTCTTGTTTTAATCCCTTATGTTCTCGTAATTCAGCGATGCGGGTGCCATAATTCATCCGTTTTTCCTCCTGAAGGCAAGGTTAAGAAAGGTAAAAAAGCAAGTTTACGCTTGACAAGATACGTTTTGTATCATAAATTAGTTATGTAAGTTACATAACGTATCTTTATTTAATAGTTTTCACTGATGTCTTCGTTTATATACCCTAAGAGGCCACCGATGATGAGCATTTTGTGCTTATTCGCTGGCTAGACCTTCTATGCGCTATTATACAACATTTTACTATAGATTAGAGGGTCATGCACCGTTCTTTTCCCCGTTATGCAGAGGATCAGTACAAGCGTTATTGCATCGAAAACAAGTCAATCAGGGAGGACTGGTCTTGTGCAGTTGAAAGAGTACATCCGTTTGATCCGTAAAAGAATGTGGTTGATTGGTAGCATCGTACTGCTAGTATGTACTGTAGTGGGCATAAAAAATATGTATTTTACCCCGCAGATTTATGAAGCTACCGCAAAGCTCATTATCAACCAGACGCCACGACCGGATCGTGCAGGTGTCGTCGATTACAGTGTAGTTCAAACGAATATAGCCTTAACGAACTCCTATAAGCAAATTATGATCTCCTCGGCGATTATGGATCAGGTGGTCGCCAGCTTCCCCGACCTTAAGGTCACTCCGTCAGCATTGGCGCAAAAATTAAGAGTGAACACCGCAGGTGATTCACAGGTCATGGATGTAACAATCCGCGATTTATCGTATACGAAGGCTGTGAAAACCGTCAATGCGGTAGCCAAAGTATTCAAACGGCAAATCCCCTCTATCATGAAAATGGACAATGTCACCATCCTAAGCGAAGCCAGTCTGAATGATCCAGCAGTTCCCGTGAACAGTAATGCCACTATACAGATATTTATTGCTTTTGCCACCTCTTTATTGTTGGGAATAGGCTTGGCGTTTCTGCTGGAGGTACTGGATGATACATTTAAGAATGAAGAGGATATTGAAATAGAACTCGGTCTGCCTACCCTAGCCCTGATTACGAAAATGAAAAAAGAAGATAAACGCTCTGACAGCTCCACTACAACTCCTAAACAGGTAGGTGAAGGGCAATATGCCGCGATTAATCAATAATCAGCTCGTTACATCCCTACATGCTCAGTCTTCCGTTTCGGAGGAGTACCGCATGCTTCGCACTAACATCCAGTTTTCTTCTATAGACGAGCCGATTGAGGTTATGATGGTGGCGTCCGCTCAGGCGGGTGAAGGCAGAACGGTCACAATTAGCAATTTGGCTGTAACCTATGCGCAAGAGGGGAAAAAGGTGCTGATTATGGATATGGATCTGCGCCGTTCCTCCTTGCACCATATGTTTGGTTTGCGTAATCATACAGGGCTGACACGGGTGCTTGCCAATCAACAGGCATGGCAGGATGTGGTTCAAGAAACCGGGATTGACCATCTGCATGCAATTACAGCCGGACCGAACCCGCCCAATCCGTCCGAGATGCTCAGTTCCCGCAGAATGAATGCTCTGCTGGTTGAGCTGAAAGAACATTATGACGTGATCCTAATGGATACACCGCCGTTGCTGTCCTTTCCGGATGGCTTCATTATAAGCGCCATGTGTGACGGAGTCATTCTGGTGGTGCAGGCAGGGAAGGTCAAAAAGGATGTCGTCAAGAAAGCAAAAGCGAATTTGGAAAGAGTAAAGGCGCGCATTCTGGGCGTAGTACTTAATAATGTGAAGCGTTCGAATACCCGTGTCGAGCGGGGGATGGAGGAACGCAATCTGACATGAATAAAAAGGAGGAAAATGAGAGTATATAAAATTCTTTTAACAGTGTATAAATAATACTTATTAATAAGGAGCGAGGTGATGAGACGTGTCTTCTTCCCGCTCGAATGAGGTCGAAGTGCGGGGTGCGTCAGTGGATGTTTATTCGGTCGCTCATGGGCTTGAACGGCGGCAAGGATGGAACGTATACCCGTTCGTGAAGCGAAGCATGGACATTATATTGTCTTTCATTGGAATCATCGTGCTATGCCCGGTATTTCTGCTTGTCATTTTGCTGATTAAGCTGGAGGACCCCAAAGGAAGTGCAATATTTTATCAAGTACGTATTGGAAAAAATGAGCGGCCGTTTCGCATGATCAAATTTCGTTCCATGGTGTCTGATGCCGAAGCCAGATTATCTGCACTGCTGGTGGAAAATGAAATTGAGGGTGCGATGTTCAAAATGCGGGACGATCCCCGAATTACCCGTGTGGGTCGCTTTCTTCGCAGAACGAGCATCGACGAGTTGCCACAACTGTTCAATGTACTGCGTGGGCAGATGAGTCTGGTAGGACCCAGACCCCCATTGCCAAGAGAGGTCCATGATTACACAGTGAGGGATAAGCTGCGTCTGACGGTTACACCGGGCTGCACTGGTTTATGGCAGATCAGCGGCCGTAATCATCTAAGCTTTAACCAGATGGTAGAACTGGATTTGGAGTACATATCCAGACGCAGTTTCCGCACAGATATGATTATTATGCTGAAAACATTTCGTGTGCTGCTAGGCTCCAAGGATGCGTATTAAAGTCTTTCATTTTCACGAAGAAGGTAGGGGATAAGTATGGATCTTCATTCCAACATATATGTAGCAGGGCATCACGGACTGGTGGGTTCCGCTATTGTCCGAGCGCTTCAGGAAGCGGGTTACCGTCATATTATTACTCGCACAAGCCGTGAGCTGGATCTACGTAATAAAGAGGCAGTAGATCATTTTTTTGAAACAGAGCCTGTGGATTATGTATTTTTGGCAGCGGCCAAGGTTGGTGGGATTTTGGCGAATAACGAATATCCGGCTGATTTTATCCGTGACAATCTGCTTATACAAACAAATGTGATTGATGCGGCATACCGGGCAAATGTAAGTAAGCTATTATTCCTAGGTTCTACCTGTATCTATCCTAAATTTGCTCCGCAGCCGTTACGGGAAGAATATCTGCTCACGGGTGAACTGGAGCCTACTAATGAGGCCTATGCGATTGCTAAAATTGCCGGGATTAAAATGTGTCAGTCTTACAACCGTCAGTATGGAACCCGGTTTATTTCTGTGATGCCGACGAATTTATACGGTCCGGGCGACAATTTTGATCTCCAGACTTCTCATGTGTTGCCTGCGCTCATCCGCAAGTTTCATGAAGCCAAGCTGAATCAATCTCCGACTGTAGAAGTATGGGGTTCTGGTACGCCGCGGCGAGAATTTCTTCATTCTGATGATTTGGCTGAGGCCTGTCTATTCCTAATGAACAATTATGAGGGAAATGAAATTGTAAATATCGGCGTAGGTGAGGATATCTCCATTCGTGAGCTGGCTGAGCGAGTGAAGAATGTAGTCGGCTATGAGGGAGAAATTACCTTTAACACCTCCGCTCCTGATGGAACGCCGCGTAAGTTGGTAGATGTATCCCGAATTTCCGGGCTGGGCTGGTCGGCGCGTATTTCACTAGAAGAGGGATTAAAGTCTGTGTATCAGGCATTTCAAGGTCTGGATCTGGTTGAACAATAAAAAAACGGTGGGGGAATTGGAATGAAAAAAGCGCTGATCACAGGAATTACCGGGCAAGACGGGTCCTATCTGGCTGAATTGCTGCTATCCAAAGATTATGAGGTGTACGGGATGCGCAGACGAACCAGCACACCGAACTTTGAAAATGTAGCGCATATCCAGAATGACATCCACTGGCTTTCCGGTGATATGACCGATCTGGCTTCATTGATTGAAGCCGTCCGGCAGTCCGACCCGGATGAGGTCTACAACTTGGCTGCTCAATCCTTCGTAGCGGCCTCATGGCCGCAGCCGTTGGCTACAGGGCAGATTACAGCATTATCTGTCACCAATATGCTGGAGGCGGTTCGAATTGCCAAACCGGAAGCGCGCTTTTACCAGGCGTCAAGCAGCGAGATGTTTGGTAAGGTGCTGGAGACACCGCAGACAGAAACGACCCCGTTCTACCCACGTAGTCCCTACGGTGTTGCCAAAGTGTACGGCCATTGGATTACAGTGAACTATCGTGAAAGCTTTGATATGTTTGCTTGCTCTGGCATTCTGTTCAATCACGAATCCCCACGTCGAGGATTGGAATTTGTAACGCGTAAAGTGTCGGATGCGGTAGCTCGTATCAAGCTGGGGTTGCAGCAAGAGCTGCGCATGGGAAATTTGGATTCACTGCGAGACTGGGGTTTTGCAGGGGATTATGTAAAGGCGATGTGGCTGATGCTTCAGCAGGATCAACCGGATGATTACGTCATTTCCACGGGAGAAATGCATTCTGTGCGTGAACTGCTGCAAATTGCCTTTTCCCATGTAGGTTTAAATTATGAGGATTACGTCGTGATCGATCCTCAATTTGTCCGTCCGGCAGAGGTAGATCTATTACTCGGCGATTGTGCCAAGGCGAAAGAAAAGCTGGGCTGGCGATTGGAAGTAGGCTTCGAGCAGCTCATTCGTATGATGGTGGATACAGACTTGGAGCGGGTAAAAAGGCAGGCTGCAGTTGAAGCTTCTGTCGTCGTGTAAGAGATGGAGAGGCCATCCGCCTGGGCGGGGGGTCTCTTCGCTGTACGCAAGGTCATTTTTTCAAGATGGAGTAAAACCTATGACATTAGTCGAAAAACGCGCCAAACCGCGCAGAAGTTTGCTGGTGAATACATCCTGGCTGTTCGGTGACAAAATGATTCGCATGGTGTTCGGCCTGGCAGTCAGCATCATCATGGCGAGAGTGTTGGGACCAGAGGAACTGGGAAAGTGGAATTATGCGGAATCCTTTTTCGGGATGTTTCTGATTTTTACGACCCTTGGCTTTGATTCTATATTAGTACGCGATCTTGTCAAAGACCCCAAGGATGAGCATGAGCTATTGGGTACGGCGGTTCTGTTGAAATTGTTAGGTACTCTGATAGCCATTGTACTGTCCTATTCCTTCATTTCACTACTCAGACCGGAAGACAGTTCGGTGCGGTTGATCAATCTGATCTTGGCTACGGCCTCGGTATTTCAATTGTTTGATATCATCGACTACTGGTTTCGTGCGCAGATGCTGTCCAAATACACGGTCGTTGCCAAGAATACCGCTTTTGTTCTCGGCTCCACTGTCAAAATCATTTTGTTGTTATCGGGTGTTCCGATATGGATGGTGGCGTTGTGTGCTCATGGAGAGTTTCTGTTGGGAAGCCTACTGCTGCTGTATTTCTTCCGTAAGGAAGGACGACGCGTGAACCAATGGACGTTCCGTTTAGCCACAGCTCGGCGAATCATGAATCACAGCTGGCCGCTCATATTGTCATCCTCCGCTGTATATGTACAGGCACGGATTGATCAAGTCATTATCGGTGAACTGCTGGGAAACGCTGCGGTTGGGCAATACTCCGTTGCACTCCGACTCATCGAAGTGTTGGGCTTCATTCCGGTCGTTCTGACAACGGCTTATGCTCCGGTGGTGACACGTTCCAAGCAGAAAGGAAGCGACGAATACAGACAGACATTGTCCAAGGTGTATCGGCTGATGTTTATATGCTTTCTTGTGACCTCGGTACCTTTATTTTTTCTATCCCAATGGGTAGTGGTTGTGCTGTATGGGAGAGAATTTACCGAAGCAGGTTCGCTGTTGTCTCTATTCGCGATTCGTCTGTTTTTCACCAACTTCAGTGTTGCTAAAAGCTTGTTTATTACCAATGAAAATTTGTTCAGATACACGCTGCTGACCTCGGTGGTGGGGGCGGTCACGAATATCGCTTTCAATTACGCGCTAATCCCGTTGCTTGGTGTCCGAGGGTCGTTAGTGGCGACGATTTTGTCCTTTACGATATCTGTATTTCTATTAGATTTGTTGTTTAAGGAAGTTAAATCTAATTTGGGTTGGATGATGAAGTCCATCCTGACCTTCTGGCGTGTTCATATTACAGTACCGAAAGTTGGAGAGAACAATCATGATACCCATTAAACCGTTTGTTCGGCATGAGGAACAGTGCCCGCATTGTGGAGGTAAGGTACGTGGTGGAGAGGTGCTGTGGCAGGGAATCCATGTATGTGTCAGCACTATGTGTGAGGGGTGCGGACGCGAATATCTTGAGGACATGAGGGTCGGCCATGCTACGTATTCACCTTATCGTGTAGAAATGCCTGACTATATTCTGACCGGTGATGCGAAGTCGAGAAAATGGCTCGGAGAACCTTTGCGACAATCGTTGATGAATCCTTCCTATGACTTAGCAGTCGGCATGACCGTGCATAAAATGAAAGCTTCTACACGTGTAATCATCGTCAACACAATGGATTATTTGTATGGTCATGCTTTGCTCAAGCTGCTCAATGTGCAACGCGAATACGAGCAATCGTCGGACCTGGGCATCATCGTCATTGTGCAAAAGTCGCTGGAGTGGATGGTACCAGCATATGTGTCTGAAATTTGGACGGTTGATGTGCCGTTCAGCAGGGCACGAAACTTTTATCCTGTACTACATCATCGGATGATTGAGGAACTGATGCGTTTTGATGAGGTGTATGTCAGCCCGGCGTATTCACATCCCAATCAGTTTGATATTGAGCAGTTTACAGGTGTCTCCCGTTATAACGAGGATCGTGAACCGGAGCCGCGCATTACCTTCGTATGGAGGGAAGACCGCTTGTGGAGCGGCAGCCATCATATCGCAAGAGCGGTACAGAAATTTCCGCAGCTCAAACGTGGGCTAAAACCGCTAATTTATCATCAGCGCAGTAAAATCATACGGTTGTTCCGCAGGCTGAGAGAAAGCTTCCCGGATCATCGCTTTACAGTCGCTGGACTTGGGCGTACCGGGAGCTTCCCGGCATGGATTTCTGATGAGCGTGTCACACGCTTCGACCGGGAAAGTGAGCTGCGGGTCTGCAAGGTATATGCAGCCAGCCGATTAGTGATCGGCATCCACGGCTCTAATATGCTGCTGCCCTCTGCGCATGCCGGTATGACCATTGATTTGATGCCCAAGGACCGATGGGGGAATTACGCTCAGGATATTTTATTTCACGAAACCGATCATCGGCTTACAGCTTACAAATACCGCTTTGTGCCGATGGAATCGAGTGTAACTCTAGTGGCAGATATGGCAGCTGCCCAGCTCAAAGGGGCAGATCATTTTAATATGCAGATGACGGAGGAGAGGCAACGGGAACATTCAAGTTGGAGGGGGGAGGCCGCTTCGGGACGGATTTGATCCTGGAGCGACTTTTGTGGATGGAAGTCCGCTGCGGGACGGATTTGATCTTCCGATCGCTGTTGACTAGGGATTCCCTAGATTGAATAGGCCCTGTAAAAGGGCGGAATCCCTCGTCAAAGGCGAACGCTGCCGCTTCTCCAGATTCAAATCCTTACCCTCCGCTACCCACCGCCGCCAAAAAGAATTTCCCCCAGCCTATTGGGTGGGGAAGGTAAAAGCCGCCTGGTGATAGCTTCGCCCTATCGCCTAGAACTTCTATGCCGGGCATGCATCCCGGCGTAATTAATGCTCTGTACAGTTCTCTGTCAGGGTGACAGGGTCCGGTGGATAACAATCTGGACAGGCGACAGTCTAGCCATAGTTAAGGCATCTTGGTCAGCTAGCGGTAGTAGTTCCATGTTGTTTTGTGAGCTTGCCATAACCGTACCAAGCTCACAAGCTGTTCGACGAGGTCAGCGCCCTGCATGCATTTGCTCGCGTATCCACGCAGCGAGGGCACTTCATACCCAGCATTCCCTTTTTTTAAATGGGGTGACTTTATGGACACGGTGGTCAGCAGCGGAGCGGTCCATTTGAATCTGAAGAAGCGCTAGCGTTCGCCTTTGCAGTGGGATTCCTACCTCGGAATGTTTTATATATCCAGGAATCCCACTGCAACAGCGATCGGAAGATCAAATGGAACGCGCAGCGTTCTCTGAACCCTCCGTGCTCCATAACTCACTCAATATGAAATGGCAGGAGCCCTGATGATGATTCGAAAAATATTGTATCTCCGCAATTTTGCCAGCAAGGTGAACGGGGACTCATACAATTTACAGGAAGTCGGTTTGGGCAAAGCACTCGTTCGAAAAGGCTATGATTGCGACATTGTTTACTACAACGATCGTAAGGAAACCCATCTGGAACAGGTCTACCGTCACGAAGGATGCACCTTGCGTATTATCTGGCTCCACGGGTTTAAGTTCCTAAGCAACAGCATCTACAGAGATGTTCTCAAAGATTCTTTTCTGGATGCTTATGGTCTGGTCATTACTACAGAATACAACCAGATCATGACCTATCTGCTTTCCCGCAAATGTCCTGATAAGCTGGCGTTGTATCACGGCCCATACCGAGATAACACGCACGCGCTGATCCGCAAACTGTACGATATTATGCTGCTGCCGAAGGTAACAAAATCTCTACGCCGTACCTATGTCAAATCCGATCTTGCCAAGCGCTATCTGGAGAATAAAGGTTTTGACAACGTGGTTACGATTGGAGTCGGACTGGATCGCAGTAAAGTAGAGAGAGCATTCAACAGTAAAACCAGTAACAACAGTGAAGACATAAGCGGAGAAAGTGAGGAAAACCGTGAGGTCGCGAATGAGCTGCGTCGAATCGGAAATCGTCCGGTGCTGCTGTATGTCGGTGTGCTGGAGGAACGGAGAAATATACGTTTTATGCTGACTACGTTCAAAAGGGTGCTCCAAAAGCATCCTAGCTGCCTTTTGTTAATGGTCGGAGATGGACGGAAGACAGACACAGATCGCTACTGGACATATGCTCATGAATTGGGAATAACGGACAGTATTATACATTTTACAAGAGTGGAACAACGTCATCTGTGGCAGGTTTACGGAGCGGCGGATGTGATGCTGTTTCCGACCCAATACGATATTTTTGGTATGGTACTGCTGGAAAGTATGCTGTTTCGCGTCCCGATTATCTCTTCGGTAAACGGGGGCTCGGTTACCTTGATTGAGGACGGAGTGAGCGGGGTGATGCTGAGAAGCTTTTCAGAAGAGGAATGGTCTGGTCGAATAGGCGCTTTGCTGGATAATGCTGAGCTGAGACGAAGTATGGCGGAGGAGGCTTTTCTTACGGTCGAGCGTATGTCGTGGGATCGCATCGCAGATGAAATCGTAAGCCATCAAGGGGTCAAGCCCAAGAATTCTAACCACGCTATGCAATCAACGCAGGAAAGAGGGGCAGCCACGTGAGCCAACAGGTCAGCAGACAGATGAACCCTCCTGTAAGCAAGGTGCTGATCATCCATAACTTTTATCAGCAAAGCGGGGGAGAAGACAAGGTTGTCGAGCAAGAATCGGCTATGCTGCGTTCAAGAGGAATAGAGACAGAGCATTACTATGTGCACAACGACAGCATTCAAAGCAGAGGGCTAGCGAACATGGCAAAGCTGGCGGTAGAGGCGGTATGGTCCCTGCCGGAATTCAAAAGAATCAAGAAGCTGCTTTTACAGGTGAAGCCGGATGTGGTGCATGTGCATAATTTTTTTCCGGTTATATCCCCTTCGGTCTATCATGCTTGTGAAAAGCTGGGGATTCCGGTTGTCCAGACCCTGCATAATTACAGGCTGATTTGTCCGGCGGCAACCTTTATGCGAGGGAATAAGGTTTGTGAAAAATGTCTGCACGGCACGCTGCTGCATTCCATCCGTCATGGATGCTATCGAGGTTCACAGCTTCAGACGATTCCGGTAGCGGCGATGATTAAGTTGAACGATTTGATCGGCACATGGCAGCACAAGGTAAGTCGCTATATTGCGCTGACGGAATTTGCACGGGACAAATTTGCCGAAAGCGGTATTCCACTGGATCGTATCGCGGTAAAGCCGAATTTTGTCCATCATAAAACAGTGAAAACCCAATATGACCCCAATGATCGTTATTTATTGTTCGTGGGGCGGATTTCAGCTGAAAAAGGGGTTCGCAATCTGCTACAAGCCTGGTCACAGTTGGAAGATCGGGGGGGATTGAGACTGGTCATCATTGGAGATGGTCCGGAAAAGGCTGAATTGGCCGCTGCTTATCCGCAGGAAGATGTTCGGTTTCTCGGTAAGCAGGATGGAGACACGGTACTGGATTGCATGAGCCGGGCCATGTATGTCATGGTGCCTTCCATTTGGTATGAAGGATTTCCCATGACCATTGTAGAGTCTTTTTCTGTTGGAACTCCGGTATTATGCAGCCGGCTCGGCGCACTGGAGGAAGTCGTGGAGGACGGGGTGACGGGTTTCCATTTTCAACATGATGATTTGGAAAATATAAAGACTGTGATTCGCTGTGCAGTAGCCTATGAAAACTATGCAGCTATGAGACAGAAGGTGTCGGAAAACTACGCTGCACGCTATACGGAAGAAGTGAATGTGAAGCAGCTGATGGCGATATATAGCGAGGCGATGGAGGAGCATGATTATGAAACAGCTGCCCCAATATAGAGTCGGAAGGATTGCGGATGCAGATATTGCAGCACTTACGTTTCAGGAAACGGTACACACGCTGGAACAATGGGCAGTCGAACGAAAGGACGGCTATGTATGTATTTGCAACACGCATTCCATTGTCACAGCGGGGAATCATCCCGAGTTCCACGAAGCGCTCACTCAAGCTGATTTGTGTACTCCAGATGGTATGCCGTTGGTATGGGCACTCAAGCTGTACGGATTTGAGCGTCAGGATCGGGTAGATGGTCCCAGCCTGATGCTCAAGTTGTGCGAACGTGCGCCGCAGACGAAGGTGAGTATATATTTTTACGGCAGTACGCCAGATACGCTGGATAGCTTAAAAGAAAGAGTAAGACAGGATTACCCTGGAATCCGCATCGCGGGCAGCTTTTCACCACCATTTCGTGAGCTTCATTCAGATGAGGAGGAGCGGATCATTGATGAAATTAATGCGTCCGGCGCGCATATCATATTCGTCAGCTTAGGCTGCCCGAAGCAGGAAATATGGATGCATCGAAACAAAGACCGCATCCGTGGCGTGATGATTGGAGTAGGGGCGGCCTTTGACTATATCACTGGAAAGGTTCGCAGACCGCCGCTAGCGGTACAAAAGCTGGGGCTGGAGTGGCTGTATCGTCTGATCTGCGAACCGAAGCGATTATGGAAGAGGTATGCCTACAACAATCCGATATATGTATACCGTTTTCTAAAATCTTATCGGCAAAACAAACGGCTTACGCTTTATCAAAATCGGCTTGCAGGAAGAGATATAGAGAAGTGAAGTCGGTAATAGCAGGATGCAATGAGACAGCATGTAAAAGGGGGAGTTGCTTTGAAGCTATGTGTAATAGGTGCGGGGTATGTGGGGCTGGTGTCGGGGGTCTGTTTTGCCGCACTCGGGAATACCGTCGTCTGTGTAGATCAGAATGAGGACAAAATTCTTCAGCTGCGTGCAGGTGGGGTGCCGATTTATGAACCGGGATTAAAGGCTCTAATTAAAGATAATGTAGAACAAGGCCGACTAAGCTTTACAACAGATACGGCAGCTTCGGTAGAGGCGGCTGAAATTGTTATTTTGGCGGTCGGCACGCCTTCACTGCCGGGCGGGGAAGCGAACCTGTCCTATATTGAAGAAGCAGCCTGCGAGGTGGCAGACGCCATGAATGGCTACAAAGTCATTGTCACCAAAAGCACGGTGCCTGTCGGAACGAACGAACGCATTCAAAATTGGATTGCGAGCCGCACAAACTATTCTTTTGGTGTGGCTTCGGTTCCTGAATTTTTGCGCGAAGGTTCAGCAGTCATAGACACCCTACAGCCAGATCGAATCATCATCGGAGCTTCCGATCCGCATGTGTCCGCTGTGCTGACTACACTGCACGAGCCGTTGACGACAAATATCGTAACCACAGATATCCGTTCGGCGGAGATGATCAAGTATGCGTCGAATGCTTTTTTGGCGACCAAAATTTCGTTTATTAATGAGATTGCAAATATTTGCGAAAAGGTGGGCGCAGACGTTACACGTGTGGCACACGGTATGGGGCTGGATCAGCGGATCGGCTCCTCCTTTTTGTCTGCAGGTATCGGCTATGGGGGTTCCTGTTTCCCAAAGGATACACAAGCTCTAATCCAAATTGCAGGCAACGTGGACTATGAATTCAAGCTGCTGAAATCTGTGGTGGAAGTGAATCAGGGTCAACGCTTTAACGTGATTCGTAAGCTGAAAGAGGCGCTGGGTGATCTGGAAGGAGCAACGATTGGTATATGGGGACTGGCCTTTAAACCGAATACAGATGACGTAAGAGATGCCCCGGCGCTGGATATTATGCAGTCGCTGCTGGAGGCAGGGGCGCAAATCCGTGCATATGACCCGATCGCTACCGCTAACTTCCGCAGACTGCTGGACAGCTCGGAAGTAACGTGGGCAGATAGCGCACGGGAAGCAGCAGAGGGATGCGACGCACTGTGTCTATTGACGGAATGGGAGGAGTTTGGTGAAATCGGGCTGGGTGAGCTGAATGAGCTTATGAAGTATCCTATTATGATCGATGGACGCAATGTGTATAGCGAGGAGCAAATCAGACAATCCGTCTTTGCATACTATTCTGTCGGTAGGCCACAGATGAACAATCTGGATGTAGATCGTCATCAGTCTGTAGTAAATCCGTAAAGGGGAGGCTGCATATGAAACGGTGGCTGAAGATAACATTGGGGGCTGCGGCGTTATTGGTCATAGGGGCTACTGCCTACACCGCTTATGTGTATCATTCTTTTAAAACAGCGGCGAATGCGATGTATCATCCGCGCAGCATCGTGCAGCCTGGGGCGGTTTCTACCCTTGCAACGGGCGGAGCAGGGCGATCCGTAGATACAGACTCTGGATCAATTACACCCAATCCGGCAGCCATCTCCCAGTTCAAGCCGTTCACCGTGCTGGTGCTGGGCGTAGATCGGCGGTCTCACGATCCAGGACGATCGGATACGATGATCGTCTTGTCTGTTAACCCTGCCGAAGGCTCTATGTTGATGTTCAACATTCCGCGCGATACGCGAACAGAGTTGATCGGCAGAGGGCGTGAGGACAAAATCAATCACGCTTTTGCTTTTGGGGGGGTGGATATGTCGATTCGTACGGTAGAGCATTTTTTGAACCATCCGATAGATTACTATGTACAGATGAACATGGAAGGGTTTGCGAAAATGGTGGACCTTATGGGGGGAGTCGAGGTTCATAATCCACTAGATTTTCAATATGAGGGCTATCATTTTGCACAGGGTAATTTGAACTTGAACGGGGCTGAGGCGTTGGCCTACGCCCGTATGCGATTCGATGATCCACGTGGGGATCTCGGAAGAAATGCCCGCCAGCGGGAGCTACTCAAGCAAATTCTTGCCCAGTCCATCAGCAAGGAAGGGCTGTTGAGGGTAAAACCGATACTGGAAGCAGCGGGGGAGCAGATTCGCACAGATATTACCTTTGACGATATGACCACTTTCCTGACCCGGATCGGTCCGTCCCTCAAGCAGACGGATACCGTTGAACTGAAGGGACATGGGCGTAAAATCAACGGTGTGTATTATTACATTGTGGATGAGCAGGAACGCCAGCGTATCCATGGAGTGATGGAGAAACATTTGCTTACCACTGCCATATTACCTTAGGCAGACTTACGCAGGCGGGTGCCCTATGGGGAGATCACCCGTTATTTTCTTCTAAAGTCTTCTAAAAAAGGCTTGTCCCACATACATCTGTAGAGAATTCGGTATAGTCCAACAGAGGGAGGGGCAATGTGTGCTGTTTAGAAGGAGAGCGGCTTCGGCGTTCGTCCGTAAGCTATTATATTTTGCCATTATATGTGGATTGTTATGGCTGCTGTGGCTGGGTCTGCGTGGGGTCATGTCTACAGGCGATGGCGATCAAGCGGTAGAAGCACTGAACGAGTTCTACACGATGGAGCAATCGGGAAATTTCGGAGGTTCATGGGAGCTTTTTCATTCGCAAATGAAAAAGAAATTCGAGAAATCTACGTATGTACAGCAGCGTGCGCATGTTTTTATGCAGGATATGGGGACGGATACGTTCACGTTTGAACTGGGGGAGCCGCAGGCTGAATATGACATTCGTACCGATCAAAATGGAGAAGAGTTAGGGGAGGTTTACCGTATTACGGTCACTCAGCATTACAAGACCCGATTCGGTAATTTTGATATCGTACAGCCTTGTTATGTGACGCAGGAAGATGAGAAATGGCGGGTGCTTTGGATATACAAGGACAAGGAATAGAGGTTGCGTGGTGTTTCTAAAAGGTTAAATATGGTATAATACTTCCAAAACCGGAAATGTACAGTAAAATGGATCACAGCTTCACTCCGGATGGAAGGAGTTTCATAGCATGCAGCAAGCGACAGGACAGGTTCCCGTCATACGTATGGAGGGTGTGAGTAAAATCATTTCCTCAAAAGCGATCGTGGATGATCTGACGCTGGAGGTACCGGCGGGGCAGGTATTTGGTTTCCTTGGGCCCAATGGTGCGGGAAAAACGACCACCATCCGTATGATGGTTGGCCTGATTTCGATCAGCAAGGGAGATATTCATATTTGTGGAGACAGCATTAACACCGATTTTGAAAAGGCGGTTTCCCATGTCGGCGCGATTGTTGAGAACCCGGAGATGTACAAGTTTTTGACAGGCTATCAAAATTTGCAGCATTTTGCGCGGATGTCTCCTGGAGTGACCCAAGAGCGCGTGGATGAAGCGATTCGGTTGGTGGGACTCGGAAACCGGATTCACGATAAAGTAAAAACCTACTCGCTCGGGATGCGGCAGCGACTTGGGGTAGCTCAGGCGATTTTGCATCGACCGAAGCTGCTTGTGCTGGACGAGCCGACCAACGGTTTGGACCCGCAGGGTATTCGTGAACTGCGGGATTATTTGCGTCAATTGACCCGTACGGAAGGAATTACTGTATTCGTATCAAGCCATTTGTTGTCCGAGATGGAACTGATGTGCGACCGAGTAGCCATTATTCAGAGCGGACGGCTGGTTGATATCAAGCAACTGAAGAATACAGGGGAGGAAGTGCAGACGGCGGAAATTGCTTTTGAGGTAAATGATGCCGAACAAGCTTATGCGCTTGCTGGAGCAGGACGCGTCGAAGGCAATCAATTGCTGCTTCACTTGGAGCGGGAACAGATCGCAGAGATGAACAGCCTGCTGGCTGCGAACGGAGTTAAAGTATATGCGATTCGCCCGGTTGCCCGTACGCTGGAAGATCAATTTTTGGAAGTGACGGGAGGCGGGTTCATTGGCTGATTTCTTCAAGCTGGTACATAACGAAAATCTGAAAATTTACCTGCGTGTGCGCACATGGATTATGCTGGGGTTGCTGGCGGTTATCACTGCTGTGATTCCGATGCTGATTTCTCTGGTTTCCGATCAGGTCAGTGTGTGGGATGGAATTGCGTTGACGACGTTGTTTACATTTTTCCTCAATACGACGTTTACAGTCATTGTAGCTGCTGATTCGGTGGCTGGTGAATTTACTTGGGGAACGATTAAGCTGCTGCTCATCCGACCTTGGACTCGCAGCAAAATATTGTTGTCCAAGTATATATCCGTGATTTTGTTCAGTTTGCTCGGAACGATCATTTTGATCTTGATGGTTACGCTGTCCTCATGGCTGATGTTATCCAAGGATGCACCAGCGGGTTCTGTTCCGCTGCTCAGTGATCCGAAATCTTACGTAACGCTGAACTTTTTGTATAGCTATATCGCCTTGTTCGTGACTATGGCCTTTGCTTTTATGTTGTCCGCAGTTTTCCGTTCCAGTGCCTTGGCGATTGGGCTGTCGCTGTTCATGATGTTCACCAAAACAGTCTATAACTCTATTGGCTTGTTCAGCACAGATCGTTTTGAATGGACCAAATACGTACTATTTACGCATATGGATCTGAAAAAGTATTTAGATATGCCGCCGGGTACGGTAAGTTCCAGTCTAACCTTTTCGCTCACCGTGCTGGCCGCTTATTATGTGATTTTTATCGCCATCGCCTGGGTGGTTTTCGTAAAACGGGATGTTTCAACCTAAATCGAAGTGCCTCAGAGTAATACAAAGGACGTTCAAATGCCTAGCATTTGGACGTCCTTTTGTTATTTCAGGATTTTGCAAAATCCTCATATAACACTATTTTATCCTGTAACTAGGTCATTTTTGCTACACATTCTGCGTACAGGGGTATATTGTAATCTATTTTCAGCAAGAATCAATCAATAGGGTCATTTTGCGTTTAAAGAGGTAGAGAGAAACAGAACAGAGGGGGCCGCATGGTATGCTGCAAAATAATCGTTTTTTTCGTGTAACTACAGGTATCGTCATGCTATTACTCATCATTTACTTGGGTACCAAAGTAAGTTTTATATTTAGTCCTCTCGTATCCTTGGTCAGCTTGCTGGTTGTACCGTTAATGCTATCTTTTTTCCTCTATTATTTATTGAGGCCGATTGTAGATGTAATGGAACGGAGAAAAATCAAACGATCTATCTCCATCTTGCTGATTTATTTGGTCATTGGAGTATTATTGTTTGTTTTCTCATGGGGTGTGTGGCCTACGCTGCGTGATCAAGTAACCAATTTATTTGAAAATGCGCCGAAGCTCATTAAAAGTCTGGTTGATCAATTGAGCCAATGGCGGCATAATCAATCCTTGAGACAAGTGCTGCCTCCGGGTGAAGACCCGCTGTCACAACTGTCAGATACGTTGAACGAAGCTTTTTCGGCACTGTCTGATTATTCGGTAAAGCTGGTATCGTTCGTGTCCTACTTTTTTATCGTATTGGCTACCTTTCCCATATTGCTCTATTACATGCTGAAGGAAGGGAGCAAGTTTGGTCCTAAAATGCTAAACTTCTTTCCTAAAAAATATCACAAGGACGCATTGGAGGTTATGGAAGATATCGATAGTGCACTCAGCAGCTTTATCGTCAGTCGGGTGCTGATCAATGTCGCGTTGGGTGTGATGATGTTCCTTGGATTTTTAATTATTGGTTTGCCTTATGCCTTGCTGCTCGCCGTTATTTCGATTTTTCTTAATTTTATTCCCTATGTGGGGGCAGTGGCTGCTTCTATACCTGTGGTTATCATTGGATTTCTCGAATCACCTTCGATGGCGCTCTGGTCGCTGGTCGTGGTGATTGCTGCACAGCAAATTCAGGATAATTGGCTGTCACCTATTGTTTTTGGCAAGCAGCTGGATATTCATCCGTTGACTGTCGTTATTTTACTGTTAGTTGGTGGCGACCTGCTCGGGATTCTGGGTATTGTTTTGGTGATTCCATTGTATATGTGCGGAAAAATCGTCATACGCAAGGTGTACCAATTATTTTTGGAACGCAGAGTGGAGGATATTATGGAATGAATGGAGAATGCACTGGATTTAAAGGAGTGAGTGTATACTGATTTTATCCTGCTTCGGATTGCAGATCGGCTGGGCTGTCCTCCCTGTCTTTGCTGAAACTAGATTGGGTTTCGTCGTTTGACTCATCTGTAGAAGTTGACAACTCTACATCCTTTGTCCGATTCATTTGACTTGTGCCGTCCAGTACACCGCCTTCAGAAATGATCAATGCAGCGGTCGCGGTATTTCCGTACAGTTTACCTGTCGGCGTAATGGTCAGTCGTCCTTCTGTAGTAATGCTGCCGAACACCTTACCGGCAAGAATGACGTCTTGTGCGATGATGTCCGAACGTACCACAGCAGATTCTCCAATGACGACAGTACGAGTGCTGCGGATATCGCCCTGAAAATGACCGTCAATCCGAATATTGGCCTCTGCCTCAACTGTACCTTCAAAGCTGGTGCCATTAGCGAGCAGTGTATCCATAGCTGGGGCGGAGAGCTTTTTTTTGGATTCCTTGAACATGATGGTTTTCCCCCAATCTTTTATTGTAAGGATTTTGAAAAGTCCTCATTGTACATACAGTAATGGATCGACAGGTTGGTTATGCTTGACGATCTGAAAATGAAGATGAGGTCCTGTGCTTCTCCCGGTACTTCCTAACAGACCGATGGTCTGTCCTTTGTGGACACGATCTCCCGGAGCCACCTGCATGCCGCTCAGGTGCATATACCAGCTCTGGAGTCCGTCAGGATGCTGGATGATGATGCACTTGCCGCGGGCTCCGCTAGAAGCAGCCTCTAAGACGGTGCCTGCTCCTGCTGCATAGACAGGATCACCGGTTTGTCCGGCAATGTCCACGCCTGAATGAAAGGCAGATCTACCCGTAAAAGGGTCGCTGCGATAACCGAAGCTGGAGGTCATTCGCCGTGAACCTACAGGCCAAACGGAGGGATTCCCTTGTTCGGCAAGAGCCAGCCTACGGGTCTGGAGTAGCTGTGCGGCTTGTTTGCGCTCTAGGTTCTGCTGTACGGCATTTGCTTGCTGAATAGAGCGGGGAACCGTACGTTCCACCGTGTCCAACAGAGATTCGATCTCCTGAAAATCATCCATTGCCTGGCGGGTTAGGAGGGCAGTATTTTCATGTACTGCGATCAGCTCACCCCCAATATGGCCAGAAGCATCCCAGGAGAGCGGAGTCATGTTTTTTTTATGGTTACTTGTGGCAGATGAGTTTCCGTGTTTACGAATGAATTGCTGCATTTGCTGTTCTAGCTCCGTTACGCGCTGAAGGCGTTCACGAATATGGGTGGCTTGATTTGTCAGCTCCATGACTTCCTGCCGTAGTCGCCCAATGGCTGCATCCTTGTCCGCTACCGTGACCTCCATCTGCAAACTCTGGACAGCAAGATTCGTTTCCATTTGGGAAATAATATGGGAAGAACGGATTTGCAGCCCGATCACGAGCGTAGAGATAGACGCGATCACAAGAGTCGGGACGAGAATGACAGCGGCTGTAGAGCATTGTAGCTGCTTGGGCGGTTGCTGTGCATCCCGAATAACAAGCAGGGTCATCCGGCGATTTAGGCTTCCTTTTTTCATAATCGCTCCTTTCCGGACATCGCTCCTATAGTGCTTGGTTACTATCTATTCAGCTTAAGAGGCAAACATGTCAAAAAAATTGGAGCTTAGTATAAAACGTAGATGAGGATTTTGCAAAATCCTGAGATATATAAGGAGGCTTAGACATGCTGTGGTTGCTGTTGGTTTTAATTGTTTTTATTTTTCAGACCGGGACGATCCTGCTCTTTGAATTTCGCAAGCCGTCCAAAGCGGTAGCCTGGCTTTTTATTTTGTTTTGCTTCCCGCTCATTGGCTTTGTCGTGTACTACTTTGTTGCACAGGATTATCAGAAGCGTAAAGTGGTTCGAAAAGGGGGATCGCAGCTGTTTCGTGAATTCCGCGAGCGTCTATGGGCGCAATCCAAGGTCATTGAACATGTGGAGCAAATGCATAATCCTCATTTCAAACATCAGGAGCGCCTGTTTAACCAGTTAATTCGTATGTCGGAAAACCCGTTGACTGGATGTAACCGCACACGTGTGCTGACGAACGGTGAAGAAGCCTTCGAGGCCATGCTGGCAGCGATGGAACATGCGCAACATCATATCCATGTGGAGTTTTACATATTTCGGGCCGACGAAATCGGAAGAAAGTTTCAAGAGGTCATGATCCGCAAGGCACGTGAGGGAGTAAAAGTACGATTCGTTGTAGACGGTGTGGGGAGCTACAATTTACCCTATTCCTTTATTCGCACCTGTAGTGAGGCGGGAGTGGAATTTCATTATTTTCTACCTCCGTTTTTCGCCACACTGGACCGCCGGATTAACTATCGCAATCACAGGAAAATCGTGGTGGTAGATGGCATGGTTGGATTTGTAGGAGGGATTAATGTAGGCGACGATTATCTCGGAAAATACCCCAAAGTAGGATTTTGGAGGGATACGCATTTGCAGATTGAAGGAGATAGCGTCTATTTTCTACAAAATGCGTTTCTTAGTGACTGGAAGCTGGCCTCAGGGGAGAGACTGATGGATGTGAATTTATTTCCTCCACATACCTGTACCGGGGATGAGGAAGTACAGATTTTGAGCAGCGGTCCCGATCAGGTATGGGATACGATTCAGGAAATGTGCTTTGGGGCGCTCACAGTTGCCAAAAAGCGGATTTGGATTACGACGCCGTATTTTATTCCCGATCCGGGCATTTATGAGGCGCTCAAGCTGGCGGCAGTCAGTGGCGTAGATGTGAAAATTATTATTCCCTATCAGTCCGATTCGAAGTTAGTTCATTTGGCGTCTCTGTCCTATGTACAGGAACTGCTGGAGGCAGGGGTGGAGTTCTACCAATATCGAAAAGGATTTATTCATGCCAAAGTGGTGATTGTCGATGATTTACTCGGCTCGGTCGGGACCGCCAATATGGACATGCGCAGCTTTTTCTATAATTTTGAGTTGACCGCTGTAGTTTTTGCTAATTCAGCGCTGGAACGGCTTTCGGCAGATTTTGTAGAGGACATTTCCAACTCCTCACGCATAGATTTAAACGTGTTCCGCAGACGGCCTAGATCTCAGAAAACAGCTGAAATTCTAACTCGCATGCTCTCTCCACTCCTATAAAGGCGATTTTCGCCGTTTTTATCGCTATAATCCCGCTTTATTGTGATTTATGTGCTCTTTGCTAACTTTTTTGCGCGAAATCACAGTTTTGTGATATACTATTTATATAAATAGCGCGGTAAAGAATAGGGGACTGCGGATAGCAGCCCCTTTTTTGTCCAATATATCATACTGTAACGGGGGGATTTATATATGAGTGTAGTGAGCAAGGAAGTCCAAAGTTTATCTGAGATTACAGATGTGACCGGAGAGTTGACCAAGATCAGCAAAATTCCAGCTAATCCGAAGAACAAAGTAAAACGCCTGTTTCAGCGTGCAGCCATGATTGTAGTTGGTGCAGCTCTGATGGCAGTGGGATTGGAAATATTTCTAGTTCCTAACGGCGTTATTGACGGAGGCGTTACAGGTATTTCCATTATGGCCTCCAAGATTACTGGCTATCCGCTCGGTATTTTCCTGACCCTGTTGAACCTTCCATTTTTACTTATCGGCTACAAACAAATTGGTAAAACCTTCGCTTTATCCACATTATTCGGTATCGTCGTTATGTCCATTGGAACCGCGTTACTTCACAATGTAAGTGCGTTGACTCCTGGTGAACCGCTGCTCGGCGCTATTTTTGGGGGCGTCATTCTCGGTGTTGGGGTGGGTCTTGTGATTCGGTCCGGCGGTTCGCTGGATGGAACAGAGATCGTAGCTATTCTCGTCAGTGAAAAGACTCCTTTTTCGGTCGGTGAGATCGTACTGTTCGTTAACATATTCATTCTGGGAAGTGCAGGTTTTGTGTTCGGTTGGCCAAATGCCCTGTATTCCATGATTGCTTATTATATCGCCATGAAAATGATTGATATTACGATTGAAGGTCTAGATCAGTCCAAATCGGTCTGGATTATTAGTGAAAAATACCGTGATATCGGGGATGCCCTGACGGATCGTCTTGGACGGGGCGTAACTTATCTGGAAGGTGAAGGTGGCTTTACAGGCGAAAGCAAGAAAGTGATTTTCGTCGTCATCACCCGACTGGAGGAAGCGAAGCTGAAGAGCATCGTTGAAGATTGGGATCCGCACGCTTTCGTTGCGATCGGTAACATTCACGATGTGAAGGGCGGACGCTTTAAGAAAAAAGGAATACACTAGCGCAAGGGGACAATTCCTCAGCCTAATGGCTGCGGGGTTCGTCCCCTTTTTTGTTCTTCCAAGCATGGATCAGGTTCGGTGTGCCTTGGTGCGCATATGCTTGAGGACGTCTTCTACAGGTTGGGGAGGAACCTTGTCGATCAAGTCGCCTACCTGATTTAGTCGTTCCTCAATATTCAGCAAATGGTAGTCAAGTGGTGATACATCTTGCCGTACCTCTTCCCATGTTAGCGGAGTGGAGACCGTAGCGCCGGGGCGTGCCCGCGGGGTATAAGGAGCGGCCAGAGTTTTCCCCTGATAATGCTGCAAATAATCAAAATAGATGGCTGTTCCACGATCCTTCTTTAACCTTTCGAGTGTGAACAGATGCGGGTGCTTTTCTGTCACAAACTGTCCGACTAATAGCCCGATGCTGCGAAGTTCGTCGAAGGTTATGCCTGTACGGATCGGAACGATAATTTGTACACCTGTGGCCCCGGATGTTTTGGGGACGGAGTCCAAACCAAGCGAAGCCAGTACTTCACCGACAATAGAGGCTGCCTCCATAATACGTGGCTCCACCTCTCTGGATGGATCAAGGTCAATCATCCATTCACAGGGCAGCTTGTTTCCCGCTTCGTGCAGAGAGGGGTGGAATTCCAACGCAGCTTGATTACCAAGCCAGAGGAGTTGTGGCAATTTGCCGAGCACGATATATTCAATGCCATCATGCAGGGCGGTTTCAATATAGTCCGGCCGAGGACGTGGGGCATTTTTCTGATAAAAAAAATCACCGTGAATCCCATGTGGCCAGCGGATGACGGTCAGCAGACGATGATGACAATATTTGAGCAGGAAGGGAGCCAGTACCGCGAGCTTGCGAAGATACAGCGCCTTAGTCACGCCTGCTTCAGGCCACAGCGGTTTATCCGGGTTGGTGATAGGAATTTCCTGACCTTCAATGGTAATAGTACCTTTAACAGCTTGTCCCATTGTGCTATCCTCCTTTGGCTAATATGCAGCAAAATCTTTATTTACAGGCTGATTGTTAAGCTTTTAGATCTACATAGGGTTTAACATGAACGTGAAGTGCTGAATTTATCCATCAAAAGGATTGACAAGATACATTATGTATCATAAATTTATAATAAAAATACGATATGTATCTATTAAAGTGTCTTGAGCAGAGGTAGAGGAGGAGTTTGCTTGATTGAAAAGCAAGGCGGAGGGCTGGTATTCCTGTTAAGTGTCCCTCGGAGTGGAAGCTCGTTGCTTACCGCCATTTTGCAAAACCATTCCCGCCTGTTTGCCACGCAGGAAATGTGGTTTCTGCTCAGTTTATATGATCTTCCGCAGTCACATACACGCCCATATGGAGGAACAGGGATACTCCGGCAATTTTTTAAAGGTATGGTCCCCTCCGACGTATTGGAGCAGGCCTCCCGTTCGTATGCACTTGAAATATATAATGGTTTGCTTCAAGGTACAACAGCAGATATGCTTATCGACAAATCCCCGCGTTACTATACGGTGCTGGAATTTATAGACCGTTTATTCCCTGCTGCCCGCAGGTTGTGGCTTATCCGAAACCCTTTGGCCATTGTGGCCTCATTCAAAAAGGTCAATCAGCTACGGAACGGACGTTTTCAACTACTAGAGGAACTGGGGAGTCCGCATTTTAATATGAAAATGACGGATATTACGGTTGGTTTGTTCCGTTATACTCATTATTTTGCTACACCTCATCCACTTGCATACCCGCTTAGATATGAACAGCTCGTATCCAATCCAACGATGGAGATCGAGAAACTGTGCAGTTTTTTGGGAATCCATTATGAAGCGGGGATGGAAAAGTACGGAGATTTCGCGGATACGCCCAAATCCAGTCTTTTTTATAGTATGGGAGCGGGCGATCCATTCGTAGGAGAGCATGAACAGGCGCATCAGGATTCGGTACATAGCTGGCAACATGTGTTGAGTAAAAGGGAAATTGAGCTGTATTGCAGAAGCATTGGGTCCCGCATGTTTAAGCAACTTGGTTACGCGGAAGCGCTGGAGCAGGCTGAACAGATGACTGGAGTTCGCTTTGAAGATGAGCCAGATATGGAGCTGCTGAGTCGACGTACACAACAATTCCTCCAGCAAAGCGGCTTTGAATGGAAGGCAGCTTATCGGATGCTGGAAGAACAGGATACAGATAACAGAGAACTCATGACAAATGCAATCCATCATACTCCACCCCAAGATCCGACATGGATGCATGTGGACCAGAGCGTGAACGATCGACGGATCCAATCACTGGAAAACAGATTGGCACATAGCTATGAGGAGCGGAACCGTCTTATCGCTCAGCTTCAAAGCTATCAACGCCCACATCAAGGTCTCCGATCTCGCAGCCTCTTGGCCCGTAAACTCAGGTACTTGGCGTCTGTAGCATTATCAAGTATAGGAAAAGAAAAAGGGGGAAGAACGTGAGTGCGATTGCCGGAATCTATAGCTTTGGGCATGAGTCTGTATGCACCGAAGAAGGCGGGAAAATGATGCAGGCCCTGCGGAAATATCCCGCTGACCGCGTATGCGCTTGGTGTGAAGGCTCTATTTTTTTGGGTTGTCATGCCCAGTATGTGACCCCGGAATCTGTTCATGAGCGTCTTCCCTTTTATGATGAGCTAAGAGATTTGGCAATCACGGCGGATGCGATTATTGACAATCGTTCCGAGCTGTTTGAACGGCTGGGAGTTGAGCAGGAACGGCGGCAAGATATCACGGACAGCGAGCTGATTTTGCTGGCATATGACAAATGGGGAGTGGAGGCAGCCAGTTATCTGATAGGTGATTTTGCCTTTGTCATTTGGGATGCCAAGGAACATCGATTATATGGTGCTCGAGATATGACAGGCCATCGTACGCTGTACATCTACCAACATGACCGAGGATTCGCGTTTAGCACGGTAGTCGCTCCGCTTTTGGCCCTGTCCTCTCTGCGAAAAGAACTGCATGAACCGTGGCTGGCCGAATTTTTGTCCATCCGCACCATGCAGGAATCCGTCGATATCGGGACGACCGCCTACAAGCATATCAACCAGCTTCCTCCTGCACATTGGTTCACTATGGAGGAGGGGAAGCGAACCCTTCATAAATATGCATGCCTGGATGAGGTAGAGCCACTGCGGCTCAAAACAGGAGGTGAGTACATAGAAGCTTTCCACGAGGTGTTCACACAGGCGGTCACTGCCCGATTACGGACGCATCGCGCTGTAGGGGCTGCCTTGAGCGGAGGGCTGGATTCCGGAGCGGTTGCCAGCTTTGCCGCGCCAGCGCTGCACTTGCAACAAAAGCCGCTACATGCCTACAGCTATGTGCCTGTTCAAGATTTTACAGACTGGACACCGCCTACATTGCTGGCGAACGAACGAAGCTACATTCATTCTACGGCTCGCTATGTGGGCAACATTCACGAGAACTATATGGATTTTGAGGGAAAAAGTCCGTTTTCAGAAATTGATATTTGGCTGGATTTGATGGAGGCTCCCTACAAATATTTTGAAAACTCCTTCTGGATCAGAGGTTTTTATGAAAAAGCGCAGGAACACAATGTCGGTGTACTGTTGACCGGGGCACGAGGCAATTTTTCCGTATCGTGGGGCCCTGCACTGGACTATTATGCCCGTCAGTTTCGTCATTTGCACTGGTTGCAATCCTTTCAGGGATTGAGGCGGTACAGCAAGCTTACGGGCAGGCGTATGTCTCATCTACTCCCCGTGATGTTGAAGAAAGCGACTTCACTTGAACCTCGTTTATGGCTGCGGCGTGGCCATCGCAGTCCCGTTCCTTCACTGATTCACCCAGAGTTTGCCCAACGGATGAATGTAGAAGATATTCCTGTATTGAGCGGAACAGGTTGGATGAAAAATGCCGATCAGACGAGAAAAGAGAAGTTCTCAAATTTGGCGATTGCCAACAAAAATGGTGTGGTCGCGACCAAACTTTCACTACGTTACGGCCTATGGGAACGTGATCCGACCGGGGACAGCCGGGTAATTCGCTTTTGCTTATCGGTGCCTTTTGAGCAGTATGTACAAAACGGTCGGGACCGTGCCCTCATTCGTACGGCCATGCGTGATCATCTACCTGATGATGTTCGGTTGAACCAGCGGGTACGCGGCGTGCAGCCTGCAGATTGGCTACATCGTATGCTTCCTTGCTGGGATACGTTTATGGGGGAGCTTCAACTGATGTGTCATGATTTACGAGCCGCCGAATATCTCAATATTGAGTTTATTAAGACGGCTATGGCAAAACTTCACCACCCCGGCCCTGAGCAGGCGTCTGATCCGAATATAAGACTACTCATGCATAGCCTGATTGTGTACCGTTTTCTCTGTAGATTGAACTGATCGAATCTGTCCGGTCAGACAGTTCTCCATTCGTTGGAGGGGAGGTGATGAAATGAGTAAAAAAGAATGGCAGGAACCGACGATAGAGGTGCTGGATATTAGCCAGACCATGGCGGGTAAAGGCTGGAGACAGATTGATTGGGTGTCCGACCACGATGCCGATATCTATAATCCAAGCTAATAGATGGTTATACATGTTATACATGCAGCCAATGTTGGACTGGAAGCCAGACAGCTGGGCCGATAACGATTGAATGAACGAGAATAGCATGACCCATTGGACTCGTATTCGATACACAGCCGTCTTTATTTCTTTCGGGTTAGAGGTGTTGCCCAAGAAATAAAGACGGGATTTTTAAGGACAGAGGAGTGAGTCCTACGTGCATGACAGGAGTGCAAATGTCAGTTGGACGAAATATACAGCCTTTGGACTCAGGATTGCGAGTGAGCTGAATCTGCCTGAGCTGATGCTGGCAGCACCAGGAGTGGTAGAGGATGTAGTCATTCGACAGGCTGATTTGACTGCATGGAGTGGTCAGCTGGAGCAGGCCAATTTTGTGATGCTGGATGAGCGATTTATGTTCCGAATACCGGGCACGGCCATTTATGCCGTCAGGGAAGGCAAGGAGATCGAGGTAAGTATATTCTCTGGGGCTGATCCTGACACCGTGCGGCTGTTTGTGCTGGGTACATGCATGGGTGTTCTGCTGATGCAAAGACGAATATTACCTATTCACGGAAGTGCGGTCGTCATCGGGGGGAGGGCCTACGCATTTGTGGGTGAATCGGGTACGGGGAAATCGACATTGGCTGCTGTTTTTAGGCAGGCAGGTTATCAGATGGTTAGTGATGACGTGATTGCTGTAAAAGCTACGGGTTCCTCTGCCATTGTGTATCCAGCTTATCCGCAGCAAAAGCTGGGGCTTGAAAGCTTGCTCCAACTGGAGGCTTTACGGGAGAACAAGCATGTACGCAAAAGAAAGCACATACAGTCCCTAACTGACGACAATTCTGTAATGCCACAATACACAGATCTGCGTACGCTTGCAGGTGAGCTGAATAAATATGCCGTACCCGCTGTAGATGATTTTTATAACGATCCGCTGCCCTTAGGGGGCGTATTCGAGCTGGTGGCAGATTCTCCAACCCGTGCGTTGATGCGCGAAGGGGAGCTAGTGTCGGTTACGGAACAGCCCTTGAACGTTCTGGAGTGCTTGCATACATTACTACAACATACATATCGCAGGGTGATTATTCCGCGAATGGGTTTGAGTGAATGGTCGTTTGATACAGCGGCTAGGATGGCTCGGAAAGTGGAGGGCTGGCGCTTGCTGAGGGATAGTTCCGTCTTTACTGCGTCCGAGGTTGTACAACGGGTACTTGAACTCATTCGTAAGGAGGAAAAGAGTTATGGCAGCCACTAATCCAGCTAAGGATCATTATCGCGTCATTTACAATGAAGAGGTCTACGTCAGTGATATGGACGGAGAAAAAGTGATGATGAGCATTAACACTGGTAAATATTACAATTTAGGCTACACAGGAGGACGAATCTGGGAACTGGCAGAATCCGGTCCTTCACTTGGCGATATCGTAACTGTCCTGACGAACGAATATGAGGTGGACGAGGAACAGTGCAGACAGCAGGTACATACCTTTGTGGCTGAGTTGGAGCGGGAAGGACTGTTAAAGCTTCTACGGGAGCAAGTATAACATGCGGATACAACGGCTTCTTCTCCTGTCTCCAGAAGTCAGAAGATTGTTGCCGGAAGCCTGGCTGGAGCTGGGATGGGCGAGGCTGCGCCAGCGTCGTTCTTTTTGGGATTACTCAAGGGCTTGGGGCATACGTATGGAAGAAACCCCATGGCAGTGTGACGTTGGGCAAGAGAAGTCCATTCAGCAGATTTCACACGCTGTAGAGCTGGCAAGCAGTTATACTCCTTGGCGTAGTAGTTGTCTTGTACAAGCCGCTGCGGCGATGACGTTGCTGGGGCGCAGGAAACTGGACTGCACGCTGTATCTGGGTACAGCCAAAAATGCCGCTGGACGCTTGGCTGCACATGCATGGGTACGTAGCGGACCGATTTATGTTACGGGGAAACGGGAGATGGAAGCATTTACGGTGGTGGGGATATTCGGAAGACGTGCTGTGATGGATACAAATAAGAATATGGAAGATAAAAGTAGTTCTTTACTTTAATGCGATGAGACACGAAGGAGAAGAATGCATGCCCACCAAGTCTGTTTTGGAACTTGCGAATTGGAATGAGGATCAAGAATTAACGTTGTTACTCTCTCTATTGGGGAAGGACGTTATTCATTGGCAGGATACGACTGCTGCTACCCAGCTGCGTGAGATGGATTGGGTCCGCTTTTTACGTCTGACCGAGCACCATCGAGTGGTACCTACGGTGTATCTCCAGCTAAAAACATTGAATCATCCATTCATTCCCGCAGAATTGTTGCGAAACCTTCAGGCGCAATATCATCGAAACACGCTTCGCATGCTCCATCTTCAAGCAGAAGCCGAGCGTCTGACCAGGCTGCTCATAGCTCATGGAATTCGTGTGCTTATGTTGAAGGGGCCTGCTCTGGCGCAGCAATTATACGGGGATGTTTCTCTGCGTACTTCCAAGGACATAGACTTACTCATTGCCCCTGACGATATGGATGAGGCTGAGCATTGGATGCAGGAAGCTGGATATTCGTCCAAGAGCGGAGAAGTGCGTGTCCTTGGCAGTTGGAAATGGAAGGACCATCATGCATCCTATTTACATCCGCAAAAACGGGTAGAGATAGAGTTGCATTGGCGGCTTCACCCGGATGGGGGTGGGGAACCCTCTTTTAACGAGCTGTGGAACTGCCGGAAAAAGGGCAAAGCTGCAGGAGCCATTCGGCAGGTACCGTTGGGATCTGCCGACAACAGGACTGTGATGACGTCCTGTATGTATACGCTTGGCAGCGAGCATCAATTTCTGTACCTGAGTGCGCATGGTGCGCGTCACGGTTGGTTCAGGCTGCGCTGGCTGGTTGACATCGACAGGCTTGCGATATGTGCTGTCGATTGGGAGGCGCTACTGCCGATGATGCGCCGCTACGGGGGCCTGCCTGCTGGCGGGCAGGCTTGGGCACTCGCCGCTGCGCTGTTGGGTACGCCGATACCGGAGCCGATGCGTCCGGTATCGGCTACCCGGCAGGCGCATAGGCTCGCGCTGAGCGCGCTGGCCTTCATGCAGGCCAGCGTACCCGCACTGTACCCGATCACCCACGGGTCGGGTACAGGTAGGCTTGCTCCATCAGAGCTGCTGCACAGCAGAGCCTTGGCGGAGCAAGCGGAGGCCGCCCCTCCAGGTGGCGGTCCTTCAGTATGCAGTACCTCTGGCGAAGCAGCCATGCTTGCCACCCGTGGCGTTACTAGCATCACGGAAGATGCCAGTAACGACGATCATAGCCCGATGAGCACCGCTACCAGTTGTGCCCCGATGACTCCAGCTGCTGCCTCCAGCCAAGTCATGACCAAAAACAGGGCTGTCTATCAGCCGGTCAGCCGCACTTACTTGCTTTCCTTAAAAGAGCCAAGACACAGACTATGGTATCTCATCAGCCGTTTGTTTCCTTCTACGGGCGATTCGAGCGTTTTTCCATTGCCTCGTCAGCTGCATTTTTTGTATATCCCTTTACGTCCATTTCTCTGGCTGAAGCGGCGATTTTCAAAGCACTGACTCGATAGAGGATTTTGTGAAAATCCAATAAGCGGCTTTTAATGAACAATATATAGATCGAAATGGTCTAGTTCGTCTATATATTGCACTTTGGAGCGATTGGGATCGAATTTTGCAAAGTCCTGAATAAGGAGTGTGCATTATGGTTCACCTGCGATTATATATGACAAAGCTGTATAGCGTGAACGGCGGTGCGTTATTTCTCAATATTGGGTGTATGATCATTGTCAGTCTACTGGAGGGTTTTGGCATTTATATGCTTGTTCCTATGCTGGCGGCCATCGGCGTATTTGTCGGTCATTCAGGGATGCCATTTCTGTCTGATGGATTGGATCATTTTTTGCCGTTCGTTCCTAAAAGCTGGCTATTGCCGGGGATGTTGATGGTTTTTGTAGTGCTGCTTACAGGGCAGGCTTTGCTTCAGCGTTACCAATCCATCCTGAATTCGCGGATTCAGCAGCGTTTTATGCGTTCTCTTCGAATAGACGTGTACACTTCCTTTATGAAGGCGCAGTGGGCCTTTTATTTGCGTCAGCGTAAATCTGATTTTAGCCATGTGATGACGACCGAGCTGGCGCGTGTCAGTCAGGGAACAAATTTGCTTCTTCAACTGACTACAGCCGTCATGTTTACGCTGATCCAGATTGCGCTGGCTTTTTGGTTATCCCCCTCTTTAACCGGACTGGTATTTCTGAGTGGATTGGGGCTGTTTGTTGTGTTTCGCCGCTCCATTCGAAATGCCAAACAATTAGGTGATCGTACGACTGAACTGTCACAGGTTTATTTTGCTGGAATTACGGATCACATGAACGGTATGAAAGATATAAAAAGCAATCTGTTGGAAGCGGCGAATATCCATTGGTTTCGCTCCCTGACGCAACGCATGGAGGATAATACGACTCAATTTGTCCGGCAAAATGCGACCACACAGTTTTTTCATCGTGCAATGGCAGCTGTTTTTGTCGCTTGTGTCATATTTATATCGCTGCAGTGGCTGCATGTTACACCTGAAAAACTGATTGTGCTGATTCTTATATTTTCCCGCTTATGGCCTCGATTTGCTCTTATTCAAGCGAGTCTGGAATACATCATGTCTATGATCTCCGCTTTTGAAAGTGTCACCAAGGTGCAACAGGAGTGCGAAGCTTTCACAGATCCGTCATTGATTACACTTGCATCCTCTGAGACTCGCGTTCCATCTGATCCATCGGTAGTCAATCTATCATCTGCATCTGAACGGCAACCCCTGTCCCTTCGTCATGGGATTGAATGCAGCCATCTGGATTATCGCTACGAGGGTGCAGCAGAGCCTGCACTGCGTCATATTAATTTGTTCATACCCGCCCGGGAAATGACAGCCATTGTAGGGAAATCAGGAGCAGGTAAAAGTACAATGGTCGATGTCCTGATGGGTTTTTTACGTCCAACTGGGGGGCAGATTATAATAGACGGGCTTGTTCTGGGCGACGAATTATTGCCCCAGTGGCGGCAGTCGTTTGGCTACGTGTCACAAGATCCATTTTTATTTCATGCGACTGTCCGCGAAAATTTGATGCTAGCGGATAAGGATGCTAGTGAGCAGCAGCTATGGGAGGCGTTACATTTTGCAGCAGCAGACAACTTTGTATCCAGACTGCCCGAAGGGCTGGACACGATCATTGGAGATCGCGGGATTCGTCTGTCTGGAGGAGAACGTCAACGGCTAGTATTAGCACGGGCTATCTTGCATCATCCTCCGATACTTATACTAGATGAAGCGACAAGTGCGCTGGATGGTGAACATGAAGCCGCAATTCAGGCAGCACTGGAACGGATGAAAGGTCAAATGACGCTGATCGTCATCGCTCACCGTCTGTCAACCATCAGACATGCGGATCAAATTGTCGTACTGGATCAAGGCGAGGTCATACAGCAGGGGAACTACCGCCAACTGGAACAAGAGGAGCGGGGGGCGTTCAGTCAGCTACTATCGTATCAAAGCAGTGTCACCGCCACCCCTTAACCAGACCTTTCTGTAACTCAGCTTAAGTTTCTTTACGTTTGGCAGTGCTTCTTTTCTTTTTGACTGGAGTCGGAGTGAGGTTGTCGCCTGCCACCGCCTGCTGTGCTGTTGGGGCTGCTGGTTTACGCGCAGGGCGTTTTTTCGCAGCAGGGCCGGGATCGGTAACGACAGGTTGCACTGCCTCGATGCTGGCCTGAAGGGCGGCCATTAAATCTACTACATTGGTCTGAGGCTGTGTTGGGGCGATTCGCACCTCTTCACCAGCAACTTTATGCTGAATGAGATCCAGCAGACGCTCGCGGTACTGATCCGTATACTTGGCTGCATCAAAAGGTGTAGATAGCTGCTCAATCAGCATTTTGGCCATGGTCAGCTCCTTCTCTTTAACCTCTTCCTGTCCGGGTAAGTTGGGAACTTGAGCAATGGGGCGGATTTCGTCGGGGTAAAACATCGTCTCCACCGCCAAACATTCATCCAACACCCGAATCGCCGCCAAGCTGCTTTTAGAGCGGATGGAGATTTGGGCAATCCCGATTTTCCCGGTATCCTTCATTGCATTCATGAGCAGCTTATACGCATTGGAGCCGGCCTGATCCGGGGACAAATAATACGTTTTCTGAAAGTAAATCGGATCAATTTCCTGCAAATCAACAAAATCCAAAATCACGATATTTTTATCCGCTTGTCCGCTAACTTGCTCCAGTTCCTCCTTGTCGAACATGACAAATTTTCCTTTTTCATACTCGTAGCCTTTTCCAATTTCCTCCCACTCAACCTCCTTGTCACAAACGGGACACTTTCGTACATAGCTAAGTGGGCTTCCACACTCCTTGTGAATGTAACGCATGGAAATGTCCTTATCCTCCGTAGCTGAAAACATTTTAACGGGCACATGAACCAGCCCGAAGCTGATCGCGCCTTTCCAGACCGTATGCATACCGCCAGTCCTCCTTTTCTTTAATCCGCATTTTGCATCCTTCGATTCCGGGCACCCCGGGATATGAGCATATGATTTTCACTTAGTATGCTTCGTATAAGTGATTGTATGAGGTGTAGATGAAGACTGCGAATTGCTGCCGCTTGCGCATGGTTACAGCAATTTTGGTACATAGTAAGGCATATCCGATTCAAAGGGGGTACACAATTTATGTCCGGAAAATCCTATCCTCGGCAGATCAGTCATCGTGTGGGTCAAAGCCATATCGCCTTTCGGGGTCCCGCCGCAGGCGAACAAGATGCATTGCCGCCCGAGTTTGCCCTTTCACATGGAACTCAGCCGCCTTTTCCCGTTGCTGTGGCTCATGTGGATTTGGAGGCTGTAGTTTCAACCTCGCCTTCCCATAGCTTTCCTTCATTGGACGTTGAACGACTTATAGATGAAGACTAGGTGACCTACATTTGTAAATTAATGCACAAACAATCAGCAGGAGGAGAACAGCATGAACGTGGAACGAGCAAAAGCCATTTATGATTCATCCGAAAATATTGCCGTACAATTGGATGGCAAACCGATTTGGATTGAGCATGTAGACGAAGCAAACGGTATGGCTACCGTACAGGTGGGCAGCAACCCCGGCAATACTCAAACTGTCCGTGTGGATCGTCTGGAAGAGCAGTAGGAGATGGGAACCAAACATCTGGTCATTATCCATGGCCGTGACAAAAAGCCCAGATGCGACGAAATGCTTCGTCTTATTAAAAAAGCACTGATCGCAGGATTGCGTTGAGTGAACGAGGAAGCGGCACAAAAACTGGAGCAAGAGCAGATTTTACTGACATTTAACGGTTGAAAATGATTTCCATCTGATGCTGAATCGAAATTTAATAGAAAGTATTGATGATCAGCCGCTTATTCAGACATTCTGGAAAGATAGTCACACTGGGCGTGCCAATCCCCACAACTTCTTTGCTTATCTTAACCATACGAAGGTGGCTGAGCATGTAGCGGATTGGATTTTACGCTCAAAAAGGCTCGCAATTGCTCGATGAGCAATTAGCGAACCTTTTTTTGTAATAACAAGTGCAGTCGTAGGGACGAATTAAATGCCAGACAAGTTAATTTGAAGATGCAGCTGGTTCCTTTCTATGACCTTCACACTGCAATGGCCCTCAAATGTGGTGAAACTATCAGTTTAGCCTCTGTTGCTAATTGAACGTCTTCCACCGTCAAACCCGGAGCAATTTCTTTTAGCATCAGCCCTTTACCCGGAATAACATCAATGACAGCCTTTTCGGTTACTATGGTCTTTACAACATTTACAGCAGTCAAGGGCAGCTTGCATTGTTCCAGTATTTTCGGCGCGCCATTTTTGTTCACATGCTCCATGGCTACAATCACTCTCTTGGCTCCAACTACCAAATCCATGGCTCCCCCCATACCCGGCACCTTTTTCCCAGGGATCATCCAGCTTGCAAGGTTGCCTTTCTCGTCGACCTCCAGGGCGCCCAGCACGGTGATATCCACATGCCCTCCGCGGATGATGGAAAATGAAAGTGCACTGTCAAAAAAGCATGCTCCTTCCATGGTTGTAACGTAGTTTCCGCCTGAATCGATACAATCGAGCCTTTCTTTTCCCTGAGCCGCTTTGGGGCCTACACCGAGGATTCCGTTCTCAGCCTGCAGCATAATATGAATGTCCTCGGGGATATAGTCCACTACCATTGTAGGCAATCCGACACCAAGGTTGACAACTTCACCACTTTTGAATTCCTGGGCTATTCTTCGAGCAATGAATTCTCTGTTATTCATGCGTTTTCACCCACCTTTACAATTGCGTCGACAAATATTCCGGGAACGTTGACATGATTGGGGTCAATTTCACCCGTCTTTACGTATTCGTCTACCTGAGCAACTACATACTCTGCCGCTGTAGCCATAACCATATTGAAGTTACGTGAAGAGCCGTTGATGACAAGATTCCCCGCTTCATCAGCCTTATGGGCTCTGATTAACGCTACATCCGCTTTGAGCGGGAGTTCGAGCAAATATTCCCTTTCATCAATTTTGATTTTCTTTTTTCCTTCCTCTACAACGGTGCCTACACCTACAGGTGTTAAAACCCCGCCCAAACCGGCTCCTCCCGCGCGTATTTTTTCAGCGAGCGTGCCTTGCGGGAAGAGTTGGACCTCAGCTTCTTTCGTCATCAGGAGCCTTCCCGTTTCCGGATTGGAGCCGATATAGGATGCAAAAATTCGCTTTACTCTGCCGCTTTTTACAAGCTTATAGATAGATAATTCTGGTGTGCCTGTGTCGTTGGAAACAATCGCAAGATTGCTGGCGGGATTGGTGTCGACAAGCGCACGAACCAGCTCCTCCGGAAAGCCTCCTGCCAGAAAACCTCCGACCATCACCGTGTCTCCGTCTTTGACCTTCTTAACTGCTTCTTCAGCGGAGATTACTTTGTTATTCATGGTTCCTTCTCCTTATATATATATTTTTAGGAAAGCAAACTTTATTGAAGATAATCGTAGAGGACTCTTCCATATGGAAGCGTTAAATCAGCAATAAAATGTTTCCCGCCAATATAAGATTTAACCGGCAAATCTGCCACAGGAGCGTTGACATGGGGGATCAGGCTTAATCTGGCAGGCCCTGACCAGGCTCCTTTTACAGTAATGTTCTCAAGATTATACGCTACTAACTGAGCGATTTTGGGGGTACCGTCAACATCAGGAATTAACTTTAAATTAACTTGTGTTTTTGCGATGGCTTTTGCCGTTTCCTTTTCATCAAGAATGTTATATTTGAAAGGCATAGTTCCCGTGGCCACCAGGACGTTGTTATAATGCAATGTACCCGTCAGCGTCTCCGTCTCCTCAACGATCAAGCGAGGCTTTGCCCATTTTTTCGGAAATCCCCAGACTTCGCGTCCCCCCAGAATAGCAGGTGCGTTATCCAAATACATTTGGGCGACAAAATTGCAGGGTTCTCCTTGAAAAGTACACGGAATGACAATACCGCTTTCCTCATAACTTCCTAACCCGGATGAATCGGGCATCTTGATCCATTCATAGGAAACCGTATTGCTTCCATCCGGCTGAAGAGGTTCCGGGACCGCCTGTCTAATCGCAGCGGGATCGGTCTCATAGGTAATGATAAAAAATTCCCGGTTGATGAATCGGTATGGCGGGCGCCCGTAGCTGCCGCTAGCCGCAGGCATGGATTGGAGTGAAAGTACATCTTTTTGATTCATAACGGTCTCCCTTCCTTTTAAGAGATATTCTAAAATTCATCTTGAATACGCACTTTAAATGAGCGCATTTTCAACCAGCATCGCTATGCCCATTCCTGTTCCGATGCATAACGAGGCGATGCCGTAACGTGAAGATCTTCGCACCATTTCATGAACCAACGTAGCCAATATCCTAGCACCGCTGGCCCCGACAGGATGCCCGATCGCGATCGCGCCGCCATTGACATTCACTTTGTCCAGACTGACCCCTAGCTCTTTCACTACCGCTAATGCTTGTGAGGCAAACGCTTCATTAATTTCAAAAAGATCAATGGCATCGATGGATACACCTTGCTGCTTCAGAAGTGTCGAAATGGCTTTCACTGGCCCCATTCCCATATATGCAGGGTCAACGCCAACAAGGGAATAACCCTTGATATATGCCAATGGCTTTAATGCATGTTCTTTGCATTTGTCTTCCGACACCACAAGTACGGCCGCCGCGCCATCATTGATTCCCGAAGCATTCCCGGCGGTAACCGTTCCGTTCTCCTTAAACGCAGGTTTTAATTGAGAAAGTTTTTCTTTCGTTGTATTTCCTCTTATGTGTTCATCCTCTGTGAAAGAAATAGTTTCTTTTTTGTTTTTGATCATGACTGGAACAATCTGCTCTTCAAAAAGCTTCTTGTTTTTTGCTTCTACGGCCTTTATCTGGCTTTGATAGGCAAATTCGTCCTGCTCCATTCTTGAAATTCCATATTTATCGGCAACATTTTCTGCGGTAATTCCCATATGGTAATGGTTGATCGGGCATGTAAGGCCGTCGGCCACCAGGGAGTCTACCAACTCACCGTTACCAAGTTTGTAGCCGTTTCTTGCATTTCTTAGCAGGTAAGGGGCATTCGACATGCTCTCCATGCCTCCGGCCAAGACGATGTTGCCTTGTTCAGCCAATATTGAATTGTAAGCTAAAGCAACGGCATGAAGTCCAGAACCGCAAACCGTGTTTATCGTTGTTTCGGGTACATCAATAGGGATACCGGCTTTTAATGCCGCCTGTCTGGCAGGATTTTGTCCATTGCCCGCCTGAAGAACATTTCCCAAATAAATCTGATCAATCAAAGAAGGCTCTAATTTACTTTGCTGAAGGCATGCTGTCATCACGGTTGCTCCCAGTTCGGAAGCGCTTAGAGGCGCAAGGGTTTTGTTAAAAGAGCCGACCGCTGTTCTTAACGGGCTTACTAAAGCTACTTTTTTCATTAAAAACTCACATTCCTTTCGCTGTGTTAAAACACAATACATCCATGATTGCACTTCAATTGGTAATTTCCGCTCTTAACCTACGAGACGCAGCGATTGCAAGATATATTTGCATGCGGGCATATCATGGTGCCTAAGACAGTAAATGTGACGGTTCGATCGCCTTCTCCCATTGGAAATTAAAACCAGTTTTATCATAGTTCTAATGCAGATTTTGCTCAATGTCCAAATATTTACATATATCTATGTACAGATGTTTATAGGGTCATATAGGCCACAATAATTAGGCCATTCTAACGTTTTCTGTTATTTTCTTGTTTTTTCTGAAAATCATGATCATAAATTGAATTTTATGTTAAAAATGAAAGTTGCAATCCATACGTAAAAAAGTTTTCCTCGCAAATATCATCTAACTCAGCTGGAAAATAAAAAAAGCCTCCAGAATTTTCTGAAGGCGGCTTTGTTTCTGACCAATCTGGTCTTGAAAAAGCTAGGCAGGTTGCCAATCCAATTGAATACATTTGGAATTCCAATAAAAATGATGACGTCTTTGCGAGATAGTGAAAACTTGTGAATTGGATCAATAGCTCACGAAAAATGTACATCTGCTGTCGCGAGTAAACGCACAAAACGATTGCCAAGCAGCTCATTATGATGAGCTACAATTTGTTCACTGCTCAGCACCTTGCTATCAAATGTACTATGCGCATCCAATACGAGCACGTTGTTCTGGTATCCCAGACTATAGGCGCTTCGGCAAGTCGTGTCGAGGCAAAACTCGGTCTGCATCCCCGCGATTACGAGCTGATCGGCCCCCAGTTCCTTCAGCACATGGCCCAATTCGGTTTGGTAGAAGCTGTCCCAGGATGATTTACGGACAATTCGTTCATGAGGAAGAGGGCGCACCACATCGGCGATGGCCCAGCCTACACTGTTTTCCCGGAAATCCTCATCCGCTTCATCGGTATGCTGTACAAAAATCACCGGTGTACCTGTAGCTCTGGCTTTGTCCAAAAGCTGCTGCAAATGCGATACAACTTCCTGCTCGCGATACAGCTTCTCATCATACATGAACATCGCCTGCTGAACATCAATCAAGAGTAAAACGGTTTGTCCCATCGTTTCGTTCCCTCCCTGTGTGTATCATCTAACTTACAATAGCATGTCTTCATGCCTTGCGGCGACATAAGGTGAACTATATAATAAAGAACAAGTTGGAACGGTCCGATTCGGACGAAAGGTGATTAAAATATATGACAATTTCGCAGGAGCAGTTTACGTTCCGTTCTGTCTCAGAGGCACAGACCGGGTCATTGGCAGGTTTTTTGGCAGCCAAAGCGGTTCCCGGAACGGTGATTGTGCTGGATGGAGATCTGGGAGCGGGCAAAACTGCTTTTTCCAAGGCTTTTGCCAGCCATTTAGGTGTACCGGGTATCGTAAATAGTCCAACCTTTACTCTCATTAAGGAGTACGAGGGCCGATTGCCTTTGTATCATATGGATGTGTACCGGATTTCCCAGGACGAGGCGGAGGATCTCGGGCTGGACGAATATTTTTACGGGACAGGAGTATGTCTGGTGGAATGGGGTAGTATTATACCGGATATATTGCCGGAGCAGCGGCTTCATATGTATATAGAAACAACGGATGTGGGGGAGCGCTTGATTCACCTGACCGGGTACGGCGAGCCTTATGAACAATGGTGCCGCAGTTTGCGGGAGAATGGAGTTTGAACCATGCAAAGAGAGCATACAGATGTGAATGTAAAGCCGCGTGAGCGGTTTTTGACGTTAGATACAGCGACGACCGTGATGGCGGCCGCTCTGATGAACGGAAGAGAATTGCTGGGAGAAAGCAACGTCTATGGCGAACGTAATCACTCCGTGCATGTGATTACCGAGCTGGAACGACTGCTGACTGAAGAAGGGCTGACACGAGATGATGTAGATGGTATTGCAGTTGGTGTTGGACCGGGGTCTTATACCGGTATCCGGATTGCGGTGACTGCAGCCAAAACACTCGCTTGGGCCTGGGGTATCCCGGTGACGTCCATATCGACTTTGCACGCTTTGGCGTGGGGTGGTTGGAATCGCGGCATCGAGATGAAGGGACAAGAAGATAAAAATGAGTCTGTGAATAACGGTTCGTCCGGAGCGCAGGCAGCAGACTGGATTGTGCCTGTGCTGGATGCGCGCCGTGGTCAGGTTTACACGGGGCTGTTCGCCGTGAATACAGTTGACGACGTCGAGAGTCCGCAACGGCTGGAGCCAGATGCAATTCGCTTAATGACTGCTTGGACCGATGACCTGCTGCAACGGCTGGAGGCTTTGCCCTCTGAAGAGCGTCCTCCAGTCATTTGGCTAGTCGGTGAAACGACGGTTCACGCCGAAACAGCTGAGCGTCTGCGTGCTTGGAGCGAGCTTCATATTGTACCTTATGAGCTGGAAGGAAGATGGGTTGGCCGCCTTGGGGCGGATAAGCTGCTTCGTCAGGAACATGACGAGCTACATACGCTGGTTCCTAATTATACCCAGCTGGCGGAGGCGGAAGCCAATCTGCTTCGTCAGCGCTGAAGAGAGCGGTGAACAACATGGCAAAGAACATACAGCGGGAAGAGAAACTTGAGTTTCGCTTGATGCAACTGGATGATATTCCCGATGTGCTGGAGATTGAGCATGAAGCGTTCACGCTACCGTGGACGGAGGAAGCATTCCGCAATGAGCTGACGATGAATCATTTCGCTAAATATATGATTATGGAACTAGACGGACAAGCCATTGGTTACGCAGGCATGTGGACGATTATGGATGAGGCCCATATTACGAATATTGCGATTCGCGAGGCTTATCGCGGACGCAAGCTTGGAGACAAGCTGTTGAATGAGCTGATGCAGACCGCCTCTTATTTAGGGATGGAACGTATGACGCTAGAGGTGCGGGTAACGAACCGGATCGCTCAGGGCTTGTATGAGAAAAAAGGCTTTAAGCCCGCGGGTGTGCGCAAAGGCTATTATTCGGATAATAACGAGGATGCCGTGATCATGTGGGCGGATCTTCCCGCGCATGGGGCATCCGGTGAACAGGAAGGAAGCGTGCAGAAGCAATGACGCAAGAGGAAAAAGCAGGTACAGGCTCCGCCTCCGGCGAGCCTTGCTATATACTGGCAGTGGAAACGAGCTGTGATGAAACGGCTGTTTCTGTCGTGAAAAATGGCACAGAGGTGCTCTCGAATCTGATTTCCAGTCAGATTGAAACACACAAAGCCTTTGGTGGTGTTGTACCAGAGGTGGCTTCACGCAAACATGTAGAGAGCATCACCTATATGCTGGACGAGGCCATGCAAACATCGGGAATTACCCCTCGTGAGATTTCGGCGGTTGCCGTGACACAAGGACCAGGACTGGTTGGCGCATTGCTGGTTGGTATTGTCGCCGCTAAGAGTGCTGCTTTGGCATTCGGCAAGCCGTTAATCGGGACGCATCATATCGCGGGACATATTTATGCCAATCAGTTGGAGCATGATATCGTATATCCGTGCATTGCTCTCGTTGTGTCAGGAGGACATACAGAGCTAGTGCTGATGGAGTCCGAAGGTCATTTTCAACTCATTGGTCGTACAAGGGATGATGCGGTTGGGGAAGCCTACGACAAAGTAGCGAGAGCCATTGGATTTCCGTATCCCGGCGGTCCGCATGTGGATCGTGTGGCTCATGAATCGGAGGAAGTGGTTACTTTGCCGCGTGCATGGCTGGAGCCAGATTCTTATGACTTTAGCTTTAGTGGTTTGAAATCGGCGGTGCTGAATGTAATTAACCAGACGAAAATGCGCGGAGAAACCGTTCATGTCGGAGCGATCGCAAGAGGTTTTCAAGAGTCGGTCGTCGAGGTGCTGGTGGAAAAGGCGATTCGTGCCATGCGTGAATACGGTGCGAAGCAGCTCCTGCTTTGTGGCGGTGTGGCTGCTAATCGCGGACTGCGTACAGCATTGCGGGAGCGCTGTGAGCGCGAAGGAATCGAGCTGCTTGTACCATCAATGAAATATTGCACAGATAATGCAGCGATGATCGGCGCTGCGGCCTACGCCAAATGGAAGCGCGGGGAATTTACCTCATTGGATATGAAGGCTGATCCAGGGCTGTCTCTGGAAGAATGGTCTGTCCAAACTTAATTGAAGAAGAATGAGCAAGACATGGCACAGTTGAGCCGTGTCTTTTTTGTTCCGCACCATAACGATCATAAAAATATAAATTCAAGAGGATAAAATACAGGAGTTTGAGCAAAAGAATGGCAGCATCTCATTCCCTCGCATTATTCGTCACAATGGTTCACGATTTTTCATAATCCATCAAAAAAATCTGGAATTTTGATATTGCCCGAATAATGATGTGATTTGTCAAGTTGTGAACAAAGTTATCCACATATACCGTTTCGAATGTGGATAACCCAGCCCGAAGCAAGCAGGCTAAGACTTTTTGGAGATAGCAAGTTGGGGGATATGTAACACCTTTAGTTCTTGTAAAATGTGTGGATAATGTGGATAAAAGGGTGGATAAATTTGGTTTTCATTTGAAAATGGCTCTTTATCAATAAAAAAAATGGCCTAAAAGGCCATTTTTCAATCTCATTCATACACATAAGCTGTGGATAATCTTGTGTACAAAAATATAGAAGAGGAAAATGTGAAATTTTTAAGGCTAAGATTTTATGCAGTAGTGTTTATTCTTCTAACAGCTCTTCCCAAGAGGTATAGGTTTCAGTCAATTCCTGTTTACGGGTGTCGAGCTGTGCCTGAATATTCTGAAGCGCTGTGTAATCCTGATAAATCTCAGGTAGGGTCATTTGTTCCTCCAGCCCTAAAATTTGTTCTTCCAGCGTTTTGATCTGGTTTTCCAATGCCTCCAGCTTGCGTTGACGGCTACGTTCCTCGCTTTTGGCTTGTTTGTCTGCAGCATAGGTGGCTGCGCGTGATTTGGATGTGGTCTCGTCTGTCACGGATGCAGAGGCAGCCGATGTTTTGCCGCGTGCGGCCTGATTTGCCTCCAAAGCTTCCTGCGCAATTTCCTCCAATTCCTGCTTTTTGGCTACATAGTCATCATAATTCCCCAGGAAATGTTCTATCCCTCCAGGATGAAGCTCGATGACACGTTCCGCCATTTTGTTCAGGAAATAACGGTCATGGGAAATGAACAACAGTGTACCGTCATAGTCCATCAAAGCCGCTTCCAGCACTTCCTTGCTAAACAGATCCAGATGGTTGGTAGGCTCATCTAGAATTAACACGTTGGCTTCGCGCAGCATGAGCTTGGCCAGAGAAACGCGGGCTTTTTCCCCTCCGCTTAATGCAGCTACTTTTTTTAGTACATCGTCACCGCTAAACAGGAAATTACCCAGCACTGTACGAATACGTGCTTCTTCCATATGAGGATACTCGCTCCACAACTCCTCCAGTACGGTATTGGCAGGGTTCAGGTTCGTCTGCTCCTGGTCATACAGACCGATTTTGATTTTCGTGCCCCAGTGGATGGAGCCCGCAGCAGGTTTAAGTGATCCGGTCAGACATTTGAGCAACGTCGATTTTCCGATCCCGTTCGGACCAATCAGTGCCACGGTATCTCCACGTTTTAAGTCGAACGATGCGTGCTGGAATAAAGGCTTTTTCCCTTCATATCCCACAGAGAGGTCACGGACCTCCAGTACTTCCTTACCTGACATATGGGCTGTTTCAAAGGAAAAATGAGCCTTTTTCAAGTCTCCCATCGGTCGATCCATACGCTCCATTTTATCTAACTGCTTGCGCCGACTTTGAGCGCGTTTGGTCGTAGAAGCCCGCACAATATTACGTTGTACGAATGCTTCTAAACGGGCAATTTCTCCTTGCTGCTTTTCGTAATGCTTCAGATTCGTTTCGTACTCGGCAGCTTTCAACTCCATGTAGCGGCTGTAGTTGCCTGTATATCGGGTAGAACGATGGCGTTCGATTTCAATAATCGTCGTTACCAGTCGGTCCAGAAAATAACGGTCATGTGATACAACCAGCAGAGAACCGGAGTAGCCGCGCAAATAGTCCTCCAACCAGGTTAGTGTTTGAATATCCAGATAGTTGGTAGGCTCATCAAGCATGAGGACATCTGGGGCGAGCAGTAGGATGCGCGCTAGCGCAAGCCGAGTTTTCTGTCCTCCGCTCAAGGTAGCTACAGGCGTTTCAGGTGCAAATGAGCCAAAGCCCATGCCGTGCAGCACGCTGCGAATACGCGTCTCCATTTCATAACCACCGTGATCCTTGAACCAGTCTGAACGACGTGCATAGCGTTCCAGCAGATCTGCGTAGCGTTTTTCGTTTTGAGCATTGGCCAGGTCAGCGATGTCCTGTTCCATTTGCCGCAGTTCCCGTTCCGCTTCAATCAGGGGAGTGAACACCAGCATCATTTCCCCCCAGATAGAACGGTCAGAATTCAAGCCGCTGTTTTGCGCCAGATAACCGATGCTGGTCTCCTTTGCCTTGAAAATTTGTCCACTGTCATAGGATATTTCACCAGCAATGATTTTGAGCAGGGTCGATTTGCCTGCACCGTTCACACCTACGAGTCCAATACGTTCACGTTCCAATATTTGAAGGTTAATCCCGTCCAGAACGGGCTCAATTCCATAAGATTTAGTAATTCCGGTTACTTGCAATAGCATAGCGTATCGTTCCTCCATTACATTTTGCACAGTTCTACCTGCTTTTTTCGCAGGTACCTTCCTTCCAGTTTACATGAAATTACCCACTATTGCACTGCTTTCACCCTGTAAACCCTTGAGCCGCGTGTAGTCAATTTGTATAAACAATGATAAACTTAAGCGAGAAGTGAAAAAGAATGAAAAAAACTTGCAACGTACAGCACTTACTGACAAATGGGACAATAGCAACGTTTTAAAGATTATCGACGATTGTGCGGGAGGGCGGATGTGATGGATGTCTGTAATGTGAAGAACGCGCTGCGTTTACAGCAACGGGAGGCGCGTGACTCCATGGACCCGCTGACAAGGCAGAAGGCATCGGCTGTGGCCTGTCGGCATGCAATCGAGGCATGGGAGCAGCTTAGAATAGACAGAAACGGAGATAAGCTAACCTTATTTAGTTATCTCTCTTTTGGCAGCGAGATTTCGACGACTCCCCTCATTGAGCATTGCTGGTCACAGGGAGATCGTGTCCTGGCTCCAAGAGTGGATTCGGTAACTCGGACGATGGAGCTGAGGGAGATGGATCAGAACGGAGATATTGTACCCGGCATCTGGAACATCCCTGAGCCTGCTTTGACATGCAAGGAATGGTCGCCTGAAATGTGGACGGGAATTGACTGGGTTGTTGTGCCTGGCCTGGCCTTTGATCGTCGTGGGGGCAGGATTGGCTACGGCGGAGGCTATTATGACCGCTTTACCGTACAGGTAGAGGCAGAGAAGCGTAACAACAGCCACGTAGGTCCGCTGTATGTCTCGCTGCTACTGCCGGGACAATTGCTGACACAGGTGCCCATGGAGCCAAGGGATTTGCGAGTGGACGTGCTGTTTACTCTGGATGGACGCTTAGATTGTGATTATGCAAAATTGACAAATGATGAATGAAGTAAAGTTGGGTATGTGAAAGGAGCTGTGAGGGAGTCGTGGATTCCTTTACTCATTTTAACGAACAGGGACGTGCTCGTATGGTAGATATTTCGGGTAAAACGTCTACGGTTCGTACAGCAGTTGCCGTGACTCAGATTACGATGAATCCGGCTACATTGACGGCTGTAAAAGAAGGAAGAATCGGCAAGGGTGATGTTCTTGCTGTGGCCCAGGTCGCAGGGATTCAAGGCGCGAAAAAAACGTCAGACTGGATACCGATGTGTCATCCACTGGCTCTGACAGGCGTGAACATTACTTTTTCCGATAATGGACATGATGTGCTTCATATTGAAGTTGAAGTGAAGACCGAAGGTAAGACAGGTGTAGAAATGGAAGCTTTGACAGCGGCTTCAGCCGCAGCGTTAACCGTGTATGATATGTGCAAGGCGCTGCAAAAAGATATGATCATCGGCCCTACCATGCTGCAATCCAAAACAGGTGGCAAGCATGGGGATTTTCAACGGGAGGACCACCGGGAACCTTGACATAGATAAACATTGTCGCCGAGAGGGTACTGTGATGTGATGCAGGATGCAGCGTGGCTGTTTCTGATTTTCAGAAGAGAAAGTATTCTTTCATGATAGGAGAAGGGTGATCTTATGGTGTGGAAAACGGCGATCCTAACAGCCAGTGATAAAGGGGCAAGGGGAGAGCGTGAGGATACAAGCGCACAGGTCATCCGGGAACTCATCGAAGAAGAACTGGGCGGAGAGATTGTGGAATACCGGATCGTTCCCGATGAACCGGATGAAATTATTGCTGCTTTAATCGAAATGACCGATTATTTTCATGCAGACCTGGTACTAACTACGGGCGGGACTGAGCTGGCCATTCGTGATGTGACACCCGAGGCGACTCGGCGGGTTGTGGAACGGGAAGTGCCGGGTATGGCAGAGGCCATGAGAATGATCGTGATGCAGAAAAATCCAGCGGCTATGCTATTCCGTGGAATCGTGGGAATACGCGGACGTACACTGATCGTCAATTTGCCAGGAACGCCCAAAGGCGTGCATGAAAATTTGGCAGCGATAATGGACCAGCTTCCAGAAGCGTTGCTTATGGTGACAGGTCAGTTCCGGTAGAAGGCAGCACATCGTGTGTGGTATGATACCTATAAGAATTTATAAGGCCGTATACGGACAAAGATTCTTATTTTGTTCGTCAACATAAGGAGGATTACTACACATGCCCAATATTGGAGCACCGGGTTATATTTTGTTAATTATTCTGGCGCTGCTGCTATTTGGTCCGAACAAGCTGCCTGAGCTGGGTCGAGCTGTAGGGCGTACATTCCGTGAGTTTAAAAACGGGGCACGCGATATTTTATCAGAAGATGAACGGACTGAGCGTAAAGACAGCAAAGATAGTGTGGTCAAAGCATCACAAACGACGTCTTCAGAAGTTCAACCTCAGCCTGAGGATAAACGCTTGTCATAGATTTAGTGATCGATTCTTGATCTTGTACTATACAAAAGCCTCTTCTTCAGTGAAGGGCTTTATTTTTTAGGAGGCGCTGCTGCGTTCCGTTCAGAAAGGAGGAGTGGATTTGACCCCATCAGAGCATGAAATGCCGTTAATGGAACATCTGGGTGAGCTTCGCCGCAGAATAATTTATGTGCTAATTGTATTTGTATTGGCACTGGCTGGTGGTCTGTTTGCGGCGGGTTCTGTCTATGACTGGCTTATTCGCTCCGGTTCGGCGCAAGCTTTTCAGTTAAACGCGTTTTCCTTTTGGGACGGGATTGGTATCTACATGAAGATTGCCATGATCATCGGGATTGCGGTGGCGCTACCGTTTGCATGCTACCAACTGTGGAAATTTGTCAGCCCGGGATTAAGGCCGCAAGAACGAAGTGCGACTTTGCGGTATGTGCCTTATGTGCTGCTTTTATTCATCATTGGGACAGCTTTTGCTTATTTCATTATTTTCCCGATGGCGATTCAGTTTACATCGTCTGTCACCAAAAGTATGGGATTACAGGAAACGTACGGGATCGCACAATATTTCACCTTTATGTTTAATATTGTACTGCCTGTAGCGCTACTGTTTGAGCTCCCCCTGCTTATCATGTTTCTGACGGGGATTCATGTTTTAACACCAATGCGGCTTCGCAAATGGCGGAAGATTTCTTATTTTCTGCTGGTGTTTGTCGCGGTTGTCATTACCCCGCCGGATTTTATTTCCGATTTTTTGGTGGCGATTCCGTTGCTGGTGTTATATGAAGTGAGCGTGTACTTGTCTTCGGTCGTGTACCGCAAGCAACTGCGTGCACAGGAGGAACGTGAGGCTCAATTGCGTGTAGCTTCAGAATAATAAGGCAGGACTTGAATGGCTCAGTAAATAATTTATTCGGGTCGCGCTTCATGGCAACTTGCAGATGATGAATAGCATTTGTATATCATGACTATGTACAGAGCATGAACAGTAGCGGCTTAGTCCCCTGAAAAATAACCATTAGCCTTGAGTTAACGGTTATTTTTCAGATAGATGGATATAATCGGGAAGGGCTGTCCATAAAAATTCCCATAAAAAATACATTAGGGACTTGAAATTCAATCCCAAGTTGAGTATCATAAAGTTGGTTGTTAGCACTGACGACTGTCGAGTGCTAATACATACAACATAACAACCAAATTACAGGATAAAACACTTAATAAGGAGGCTATTTTTTCATGATCAAACCTTTGGGTGAACGCGTATTGGTGGAAGCAATTGAGCAAGAGACAACGACTTCCTTCGGGATCGTACTTCCTGACTCTGCCAAGGAAAAGCCGCAAGAAGGCAAAATTATCGCGGTTGGCGCAGGCGCATTGAAAGACGGTGCCCGTATTCCTCTGGAAGTAAAAGAAGGCGACCGTGTCATTTTCTCTAAATACGCTGGAACGGAAATCAAATATGAAGGTAAAGAATATTTGATTATGAAAGAAAGCGATATTCACGCGATCATCGGTTAACCGGAACCCGGACAAGACCTGAATATAGGAATTGAAACAAATCATTCATAATCCATAGGGAGGTTTATCACAAATGGCTAAAGATATTAAATTCAGTGAAGACGCTCGTCGCTCTATGCTGCGCGGGGTTGACGCATTGGCTAACGCTGTTAAAGTAACACTCGGACCGAAAGGCCGTAACGTTGTACTGGAGAAAAAATTCGGTAGCCCGCTCATCACTAATGACGGTGTAACGATTGCAAAAGAAATCGAGCTGGAAGACGCGTTCGAAAACATGGGCGCTCAACTGGTTAAAGAAGTAGCGACCAAAACGAACGATGTAGCTGGTGATGGTACGACTACTGCTACTGTTTTGGCTCAAGCCCTCATCACAGAAGGCCTGAAAAACGTAACTGCTGGCGCAAGCCCAATCGGTATCCGTAAAGGGATCGACAAAGCGGTTAAAGCGGCTGTTGCTGAACTGCAAGCCATCTCCAAACCAATCGAAAGCAAACAATCCATTGCTCAAGTAGCTGGTATTTCCGCTGCTGATGACGAAGTAGGCGAACTGATCGCTGAAGCTATGGAAAAAGTGGGCAAAGACGGTGTAATCACGGTTGAAGAATCCCGCGGGTTTGCAACAGAGCTGGAAGTGGTTGAAGGTATGCAATTTGACCGTGGCTACATTTCCCCGTACATGATTACAGATACGGACAAAATGGAAGCTGTACTGGACAATCCGTATATCCTGATCACAGACAAAAAAATCACAAACACACAAGAAATCCTGCCATTGCTTGAAAAAATCGTACAACAAGGCAAGCCACTCGTTCTGATCGCTGAAGACATCGAAGGCGAAGCGCTGGCTATGCTGGTTGTTAACAAACTGCGTGGTACATTCAACGCTGTAGCTGTTAAAGCTCCAGGCTTTGGTGACCGTCGTAAAGCAATGTTGCAAGATATCGCTGCCCTGACAGGCGGTCAAGTGATCACGGAAGAACTGGGTCTGGACCTGAAAACAGCTTCCGTAGACCAACTGGGTACAGCACGTCAAGTGCGTATCACAAAAGAAAATACGATTGTGGTTGACGGTGCTGGAAACAAAGCCGACATCGACGCTCGTGTTAGCCAAATCCGTACGCAACTGGAAGAAACCACTTCCGAGTTCGACAAAGAGAAACTGCAAGAGCGTCTGGCTAAATTGTCCGGCGGTGTAGCAGTCATCAAAGTCGGTGCGGCTACTGAAACAGAATTGAAAGAACGCAAACTGCGCATCGAAGATGCCCTGAACGCAACCCGTGCTGCGGTTGAAGAAGGTATCGTATCCGGTGGTGGTGTAGCGCTCCTGAACGTATACAAAGCAGTTGCAGCTGTTGAACTGCAAGGCGACGAGCAAACAGGCGTGAACATCGTGTTGCGCGCTCTGGAAGCTCCAATCCGTACCATTGCTGCTAACGCAGGTGAAGAAGGCTCTGTAATCGTTGAGCGTCTGAAACGCGAAGAAGTTGGCGTAGGCTTTAACGCAGCTACTGGCGACTGGGTAAACATGATCGACGCTGGTATCGTGGACCCTGCGAAAGTAACTCGTTATGCATTGCAAAACGCTGCTTCCGTAGCGGCAATGTTCCTGACTACTGAAGCGGTTATCGCTGACAAGCCAGAACCAGAAAAGGCTGCAATGCCTGACATGGGCGGCATGGGTGGAATGGGCGGCATGATGTAATTAGGGCCTCAAAACCCTGTAATACCGCTATTTAAAGGGCTCCCGAGAGGGAGCCCTTTTCTATAAAATCACATAAAAATCACATAAAAATCACATAAAAATCACATAAAAATCACATAAAAATCACATAAAAATCACATTCTCTGCAACGAGTCAGATTTGAAGGATGTCTGAGAAGTGATTTTTAATCTTCGCATTGGCATTTTTCTTCATTTTCTCCGTAACGTGTGTATAGACTTTCAATGTCGTTTTTGCGTCATCATGACCAACTCGCTTCATGATTGTTTTGATATCAACTTCAGCTTCAGTCAGCATCGATATGTGAGTGTGCCGAAAAATGTGAGGAGTAGCTTTCTTTTTAATTGAGGTTTTCTTGAGAATACGTTCCATACGGATTAATATATTTTTTTGAATGAGTGCCGTTCTTGTGGGCAAAAACAAAGTTGTTTTCATGATAATCATCAAATAATTTCTTGCATTCAAGTCTGAAAGCTTGTTGTTTAACAATGTGTCTTTGGAGCAAATTCATAACGTTATCAATTATATTAAATTTACCAATAGATCCTGTAGATTTGGGTGGAGTTAGAATGTATTTACGCATATTATCAGGATTGTAAAGTGTCTTGGTTATTCGTAACTCATTTAATTCAAAGTTAAAGTCCGTATCTTTTAAAGCACAGAGTTCCCCAGATCGTATCCCTGAAAAGGCAAGCAAGTGAAAGATTTCAATGTCATTAGCTAAACCATGTTCATTAACTACATTTAAAAATTCAGCCAGTTCATGTTTTTCTAAGTAACCATCCTTCAAAAAAATGGTGCTTTTAGCCATCGCGGCTAGCTTTTTTGTTTATTATTACTGTATGCATTGTTATTAATTTGATACGATATGCTGATCATTTTGATGCGCATCTTCATTAAAGTAATGTTCAAACTGTTTTTGCATTTTATCGGCTACCAAGTGAGTGTGGCGTGAATGCACAATTGCTGTAATGACAAAATAAAGGGAAACTATTGTAAGAAAAAAATAAATTATATTCATCGAAAAACTCCTCTCCGGAAGGTAGATGATCGAAGATGGTATGGTTCCATTTGACTTTATGTGAGCCGTATTTTTATTCTATAAAACTTACTGGTCACTTTTTCTTACCATTCAACTTGATCAAAACGCATGTCTTTATAGTAGAACTCTCTATCATGATCCGTAATCTCCCGAAGAACTCTGCATGGATTTCCAACAGCTATTACATTCGCCGGGATATCCTTGGTTACCACACTACCAGCACCAATTACACTCTCTTTGCCAATCGTGACTCCTGGAACAATAATTGCTCCGCTCCCGATCCATGCCCCATCCTCAACGGCCACTGGTAATGCAAACATCCCGCCTTCTTTGCGCTTTTCTGGATGTACAGGATGATTCGTTACAGCAATCGTTACATTCGGGCCAAACATGACATCATTACCAATCGTAACTTTATAGTCGTCAACCACGGTTAGATTGAAATTGATATATACATTATTTCCTACGGTCGTATTTGAACCATAAGACATGCGAATGGGCGGCTCCATCCATACATTTTCTCCAATGCTTCCAAAAAGTTGTTTCATTAACGTTTTGCGCATTTCAACATCATCTGGATGCAAATTATTAATTTCATAGCATATTGCCTTACCACGCTGGCGTGCTTTTGCCAACTCTGCAGCCTCTTTCGGATAATTAGCATCGTGATCTGTAAATAATTGTTTGCTAGCCATTCTTTCTTGGATATTCATGCCACATTCTCCTTTATACATGCTTATATTTATTAGAGTAAATTGCAAAACCTTATTTATGATCAGGTTTATGCAAAGTTTCTAGTGATGTTGTTAAGCCATTTAAACTGTCGATATCGAATAAAAGCAATGGGAAGTTTAATCATCTCGTCTAGGCTGATGACGATATATAAGAAAATGGGGGAGACTTGCCAAACAAAAGCACATAGGTAACTAAGCGGTAGAATAATAAGCCACATGACGACAGTATCGCACCAAAATCCAAATTTAGAATCCCCACCAGCCGTGAATATACCCGCTATAGTTGTGGAGTTAAACGATTTGGCTATACAATAATACGCACTAATGTAAAGCATCCCATCTAGGTAACTTTGAGCAGTTGGATTCAAATTGACGATAGAGTATACCAATGGTTTAATGAACAGAATCGTGCAGCCTGCAATGACTCCAAATATCAAAGCATAAAAGCACATTTGGTTGCCCGCATGCTTTGCTTTCTCGATTTCACCCTGTCCCAAATACTTCCCAACAAGTACAGAGCCCCCAGTAGCGATGCCTCCACAGAGAACCACTGCTAGATTTTTAACTACAGACGCTATGGAATTTGCGGCTACCAGATCGGAGTTCACATGTCCAATAATTGCAGCAGTAGCGGTAAGAGCTCCTCCCCAAACCATATAATTCCCCTGTACAGGCAGAGTATATTTTAGGAAATCTTTTAATAAATTACGTTGAATGCCGTCACGTACAGGCAAACGAAAACGAATGGATCCCTTGGTTATGGAATGAATCACACAACACGCTAGTTCAACAATCCGTCCTAAAACCGTGGCAAGAGCTACGGCTGAAATGGCCAGTTCGGGCCTTGATGGGAATAAAATAAAAATGCAAATGGCATTGAAGAAAATGTTCAAAATCAAACATAAGGAACTAATCCACGCACTAAGTTTTGCATTTTCCATACTTCTAATCACACTGAGATACATCTGCGATATTCCCATCACAAGATAAGAAAAGGAATTCATTTGTAAAAACCTTGAGCCGAATCGAATCAGTTCTGCATCATTGGTGAATAAACGCATAAGTGTACCCGGAAGAAAGAAGGAAGATAAAAAAAACAAAATGGAGACACAAAAGGAGAACATGCAAGCGATACTAAGAATGCGCTGTATGGTTGAAGTATCCTTTTTCCCCCAGTATTGCGCAGTGAGGATACTTGCCCCCGCTGACATTCCCATATAAAACAATGTTAATGCAAAAGTAATTTGCCCTGCGAGTGATACAGCTGACATTGCGGATTGACTAATCATGCCCAGCATAACTACATCAACGGATATCACAGTTGCTGATATTAAATTTTGTAATGCAATGGGAATGACGAGCGTCATTAACTCCCGATTAAAATCACGATTAGATCCTTTGAGTTGTATGCGGTTTCTCACCTATCTCCTGTCCTCCCCCACTGATCTACACAATATAAGGATAGGATAATATCATTGTTGTTTCCATTAATATTGGCTATAATTTTATAAAAATCGTATATTTACAAAGGGGGGGCTCTTTGATGACAAATTTAGAGGTGTTTTCTGATTTATCAGAACGTTTGAATTATAATCTTCCTGATTTACCGCTTTATGTCCGAAAGGGAAGCCTTCATCAATTTAACAATTATGCAGCAGTAGCGCATTGGCATTTGGACATAGAGTTTATCTACATATTACAAGGATCGATGGATTTCTCTGTGAATGGAAGTATCACTCGATTGCATCAAGGGGATGGACTTTTTGTGAATAGCCAACGTTTGCATTTCGGCTATTCTCTTGCAGACCATAAAGATTGTTTATTCCTTGTCGTCGTCATTCATCCCTCTATCCTTGGTGAGAAGCCTTCATTTATTCAAACATACTGGGGGGAAAAGTTTAGTTTAATGATGGCTGATTTTGTTGTACTTACAGATCAGGTTGATTGGCAGCAAAGAATATTACTGTCCATTCAAGAAATCTATCAGGAAATGCATAAGAACCATACTCCTCCAAATCAGCTTCGTCTGGCATCACAAGCTTTATCTTTGTGTGCAACAATAGGGGATCATTTGCAACCCATTTCTGGGCAACCTGGAGTATTGACGCATGTTCAAGAAATGACGCGTTTCATTCATCAAAACTATGATCAAAAAATAACTCTTGAGGAGATCGCTTACGCAGGAGCCGTTTGCAGAAGCCGTTGCTGTACATTATTTAACAAGTATGTGGGCCAGACACCCAACAATTATGTCACTCAATATCGTCTTCAAAAAAGTTGCGAAATGTTAAAAGAAACACGAAGATCCATAAGTGAAATTGCACTTGCCTGCGGTTTTCAAAGTGCTAGTTATTTTTCATCCATTTTTCGTAAACAGATGGGTGTAGTTCCGCAAAATTATCGAAAACAAGTTTCGAATAACGATTCAACTTGAATGGAAGTAATACAAACCGATTTGAAATAATCTGGATTACAACAGTCTTCCAATCAAATATTATTTTTTCAAAAGCGTAATATAGAAATTCAAACAATAAGGAGTACGGACTTTACGTAGAGGAACAACCTGTTTTTTTCACGGAGAGCGCTAACATGCCTGCGTCTTTTTAGATATTTTGGGGCAACATATCCCGCAAAAATTTCATTCTTTATTGATACATGTGATGAGTCTGCTCATAAATCATTTCTTTTTCGGTACATAATAACCATTGGAAGTGCCTGTTTCTGCAACTCAAATGATAAAAGAGGGGGGCAATCACACCATTGCCCCGCTCCTTTACATAATGCAATACCAGTTGACAGACAAGGATCACTGCAAATCCAGTATTTTTTGAATCGTGAGAAGAACACCATTTTCTTCGTTTGACTTAGTAATAAAGTTTGCTGCCTTTTTAGTATTTTCACAAGCATTACTCACTGCAAAACTGTATTTCGCGATTGCCATGAGTTCCACATCATTCTCGCCGTCACCAAATGACATTGTTTCCTCGTATGTGACGCCCAACATTTCTTGCAGTTTCTTTACTGTCTCACCTTTATGCGTATGCAATGCCGTGATATCCAGCCATCTAGCTTCTGAATCAACAATATAAATTTGTCCACCCAACGTATTCTCAACATGCGCTCTTAATGCTGTACTTCGTCCCTCCGTGTCGAAGACCGTAATTTTGATAAAACAGCTATCTATGTTTGCAAAGGAGTCTGTTTTTAATACACGTTCATAGGAGCCTTTAACAACGTTATACATATCTTCTGAAATGGAAGAATGAACGTACGCAGCATCACTTGCACATACAATAAGTGTCATATTGTTGTCGAAGTCTTGAATTTGATCAATCGCCTGTAGAGCTAGATCTCGATCAATACTAAACTCTTTAACTACTTGGCCATCTTTTTTAATTCGAGCAGCACTGTCACCCAATATCCAAACTCCCTTGCCATGTTCGTCAAACAATTTTTCAACACGTTCACATTGTTTACCTGTACATGCGACAAATGTGACTTCTTTTTGCTGCATCTCTGCATAAACTTTTTCGAAAAGTTCGACATCGTACAAACTTTTATTGTTCAGAAATGTTCCGTCTAGATCAGTGACTACAAGTTTAATCATACTTATTACCCTCCTGTTTTTTGTTGGTCTTGTTTATCCTTCTGATTGCAATGATCGACGTATTTCACTTGCATGTTTTCCACCAGAATTTGAACTTTTGCGAATATACAATTGCGCTAATGATAAAATACGAACCCATCAAAACGCACGTGGTCAATATATCCACCTAATATTCCCATCAAATTCGCCTCCTGTGAAATTCATAAAACTCTTTTTTTAAATACTTTATAATGGACATTTAAAATGTATTTAAAAAAATTCAAAACGAGTTGGTCACATGCTTATCTATGATCTCTCGCTACAAAACAAGATTAAAATATGTAACTGGTTTCATGTCAATAAATTAATTTCAGTACATTTTTCCAAGTTGCCAAGCCACAATTATGATATGTGATCGTTAAAATGCCAGCTGTTTAGGAAGAGGTATTTTAGAGAATATAAGAAGGAAATTGTTGATGAGGCCGATATGTGGTGAATATTTCGTTATTTGAATCACAAAAAATCACATAAAAAATCCTGAAAATTAAATTGAATAAGGTTGTATAGGGATATTCAAAAAGTAATTCAATTGGGTTAGTTAGAAAAGCCTTACAACCTTTTTTCTAACTACACAACTACTACGTGGGTATATACCATTTGTGTATCCTCTTAAAAATCAGCTCGTGGAAGATCCATAGTGTACTTATATTAAGTGAACTAGTGTAAATGAAAACGGAGTACCTTGATAGTAAAAATACCCACTAGGTAGATACTACATAGTGGGTCTATTAAGATTAGACCAAAGACTTCACCTATATGTCTACATGGAAAGGGGAGGGGATAGGAAGCTTAGATTAAACAGTCTCTTTCAATATATTACGAAAAAAATCACTTTTGTATGGCTTTTTCTTCGGTTAGGGTTTTCATGAGTTGTGAAATGCAGCTTTGTGCTACGCCAAGTAATTTTGCATATTCAATTTGAGTTGAATTAGGTAGTTTTTGTATTAATTGTTCTAGCTGATTTGACCGCCGTCGACCGTTCGGCAGGAATGGGGGCAAAGATCATGCTGATGCCTTGTGCGGTGCTTGTGTTAGTCACCATCATTATATGGTTTGGCACCCGTCGCACCGGTCCTGGACTGACACCACAGAACATCGCTTCAGTCAAGACGGACACAATAAAATTAGACGATTGATGAAGCTAATTGAATAAGTCCGTTAACAAAGAGGGTACTGCACTCCAGATTTCCTGGGAACAGTACCTTCTTTGCGGCCTGTATATTATTGAATCCCATTCGATTGTAGCCTGTCTCGCGAAAACGTATAGTAGAAATAACGATTGTGCTAAACAGTGAACATTAGTTGAATGAAACGGTGACAGTCTAGGACTTTATTTTCTGGTCCCTAGCTGTTGCCGTTTCATTTTTAAGATCCAGTCTAAACTATTACTTTACCCAAGCGGGGTTTCGCCATCATCAACGCGCTTCCGATGTTCCTCCCCAGGTTTCACCCCATATGCGCATTTCCCGAAGTACAGGTATGTACGCCCTTCCTTTATCTGTTAGCGAATACTCAACAGTAACAGGTGAGGTAGGGAACACCTGGCGGTTGATGACTTCATGCCGCTCAAAATGACGCAGGACATCCGTTAAAGACTTGATGCTGACATTGTCTAAATATCTTCGCATCTGATTAAATCGCTGCGGACCCAGACTAAGTAAGGTGAGTACCAAAATAGCCCATTTTCCGCGAACAACCTCCAACGCCTCGCGAATGGAGATCAGACATTGTTCGTCCTCTTTGCTTATATCCACAAAATCATTCCTTACTATAGTATAGTTAGTCTAATTTATTGAGCTATATAAAAATAATGTGTCTACTTTAAAGTAGACACTTAATAATTTATAGTAACACTAAAGCTTATTTAACTGCAATGGTTGAATTTGTTTTGAAGGTCTACTACTAATTATTTAGAACATCTTGTGCCAACTTGGGGCAAGGTAATTATGGGGAGGAGAGAAGCATGTCCGTTGAACAATCGTCACAGAAGGTGGAGGCGCAGTTTTTCGATGTTATTCAAGATCGGAGATCTGTAAGGTACTATGATTCCGAAGTAAAGATCTCACGGGACGAAATGAAGGATATATTGCAGCTAGCTACACTGGCTCCTTCTGGCGCCAATCTCCAGCCGTGGAGGTTTCTCGTCATCGACTCGCAGGAGCTAAAACAAAAACTGCTTCCGATCGCCAACAGCCAGCAGCAAGTGATTGAGGCTTCAGCTGTCATTGCGATACTCGGAGATTTGGAAGGCTATAAATTGGCCGAGAAAGTTTACGGGATGGCGGTCGATGCGGGGTACATGCCTGAAGAGACAGCTAAATCATTCGTGGAGCGATACCAAAGACTGTTCGCGAGTATGCCTCCAGAAAATGTACTCCGAAAAGTATTTATTGATAGTGGACTGGTATCCATGCAGCTAATGCTTGTCGCCCGTGCAAAAGGCTATGATACGGTCCCGATGGGCGGCTTTGACCAAGTAAAATTTGTAGAAGAGTTTGATATTCCGGCGAGATACGCTCCAGTTATGCTTATCGCCATCGGTAAGGCGGTGAAGCCCGGACACCGGACGGTAAGATTATCGATAGAAGATGTCGCTTTCTTTAATGAATTGCCTAAGGATTGATATTAATCATTCATGTAATATAAAAGAAGCTAAAGGATATGAAATGCACCTCCAATTGTTAACCACTACTAACAATTGGAGGTGCATTTTTGAGTTTTTGCGGAGATCAAGAAACTTCGTAATGAGGTGGCACCTGATCCTTATTGATCATTAATGAGGATGTCCCTGGACATTTGCGCTGTGGGGCGGACCACTATTTCACTTACCCACGCCATTTGGTTGCTCAATTGCGAACGCAATAGCTTTAGCGATAGAGTAGGGGGATAACCCAATGTTCTGATAAGCTTCGAGTTTGGCTTTCATCTCTGAGTCCTTTATGGCGTCCAGGGAATCCAATTGTGTGGATCCAGGTGAAACGATCGTTACTCGAAGCTTGTTGCTGGCATCTTGACGCAGGCCCTCTGAAATCGAACGGCAAGCTTTGTCCCCAGACTGGCCTTCGGCTCACTGAACAGTATGGTGTGGAAGACCTTTGAAAAATTTGATTACACTGTGTATAAATAAACCTTAGCTTCATATGGTCTCAATGTAATATTTTGAGTATCAACAAGTGCAGTTTCCGACTTGTAGTTGGAAATCAGTAGTTTTCCAGATTGAGGAATAGAGCTTTCTTTTGGAAAAGAAATACTCGTAGGTTCACCAAAAAAGTTGAGAATTACCACCAGTCGTTCGTTACCCAATGCTCGCTGATAAGCAAAAACTTTCTCATGATTTTCTGCAACAATTGAGTAGTCACCATAAACAATAATGTCATGCTGCTTGCGCAGTTCAATTAGCCGACGATAATAATGAAAAATAGAATCTGGATCAGACAGCGAAGATTCTACATTAATTTGTTTGTAGTTAGGATTAACACCGATCCAGGGCTTACCAGTTGTAAATCCGGCCTGCGGTGAGTCATTCCATTGCATAGGAGTGCGGCTATTGTCGCGTCCTTTGATGTAGATAGAATTCATAATGGAGGCTTCATCTTGGCCTGCAGCCATGTATTCTTTATACATATTGAGGATTTCAATACCCTTGTATTCTTGGATTGTTTCAAAGCGCACATTTGTCATTCCGATTTCTTCGCCTTGGTAAATGTAGGATGTGCCTTGAAGCGTATGCAATAGGGTCGCCAGCATTTTGCCAGACTCTTTATGATAATTCTTATCGTCTCCAAAACGGGAAAGCATGCGAGGTTGATCATGATTATTCAGATACAGGCTATTCTAACCCTTTCCATTCAGTCGAGCTTAAAAAGAATGCTAAAAAAAGTTCTGTTGGGTACACAAGCTGAGCACTTAGCAACGGTCGGTCTAGTAAGAGTTATCTCTGGATATACATATGCAAGAGTGATTCAGGCTACCGAAAATGAGAGAGGGAATCAGTGGTATACTTGGACCAGGACAAGATTGCTCAGTGGGCCAAAGGGGAGATTATGGGTCTTACGAAGATTATATGGTCCAAGGGTATTCGGACGGAACATTTAGACCGAAAGACCATATGAGTAGACAGGAAGGAGCCATGCTTTCTTTGAAAGAGAAAAAATAATGAAAGAAAATATCAAGCTCAGGCAAATACTGCCCGAGTCATTATCCTGAATCCATAAACCGTGCATAACTATGTTAAAATTGATGTATAAGATGATCCTGATGGAAAAAAAACTCAGATCATTTTTACAGAAGAAGGAAAGCGAGAAGTTGAGTACACTTAACGCCTGGAAACAAGTGCAAGACAAGAAAACCAGCTAATGTTTGTCAAGGGGTACCACTAATATTTTAACGAAACTATACGCCAAGGACATGGCGTATTTTTCTATAAATTGAACGGTATGATCGTCTATAGGTTGAGTACTAAATTCCATATTGTTCAGGAAGTGCGGAGCGCCCGCGCACATTATAGAGCAAATGGTGCATGGGTTGTCACCAATAGCAACTTTACATCACAGGCCTATGAGTTGGCTAAATCCAATAGTGTCAGGCTAATCAGCCGGAATGAATTTGGTAGAGATGCTAGTACAAACGAAAGAAAAATGTTGTCCTCTAAGAAGACAAGTGCTTAATTCAATAACGATGCTGCCTATTGTAGAATTATTACCTTATAAAGAAAATGATTTTGAATATTATTGAAGTGATCCCACGCGAAATTGAGGAATGATTCAACTGTTGAATGAAAGGGGGAATGATCCTTAGCGAATTGGCTCGAGTGCTATTATTTATAACAGAATCTGAATTATTGCCTTAGTAACATACTGAAGAAATTTTACTAATAAGAGTCTAATAGAAAATGTAGGTTGTAACGAGAAAGATCAGCACTGATCTTTTTGTTTCGTTTGCTGTAGGGAGAAACTCTTTGTTGTAAAAGATCCTTATAGGTGATCCTCACAAATAACCGTGGGTAGTAGTACATAAGGTTTGTTGATTGTTTTCTTAGTTGAATTAGAATCGATTTGCTGCAATTCATGTTCCCATTGACTTATATACTCTAGAATAGAAATAAATCTTTTACTTTGAAGGGAGACCGAAACATATGAGGGGTTTGTACTATCATCCTAATCGGATCAAATATAATGGTTCACCAGTGTTAATAGACTCAGGAAAACACGATGCCATATCATTGTTTGTAAAGTTAATAGAACAAATGGCACCAGATGTACTGGAACAATTAGAACATGGCGTTTATGAAAGCTATACACAAGCTTTTCAATGGTATGCAAGTCAAAAGGAACTGACTCCCAATGAAGAGCCGTCAAATTGGAAACTAATAAAAGCAGCCCGCACAGATTACTTTCCTGAATATATGAAATTAAAAGAGAGTCTATACGGCTGGGCTACTAAGTACCACTTAACAGGAGATGGAGACTTGTACCTAAATTTGGCTCTATGGGGGATTGCTAACTATTATGATGACCGGAAAGAGGAATCAAGAAAAGAAAGACAGCTGAATATAAAAAAGCACGCTGAAGATCTTGAAGTCGGTCCGGAGGCTCTTCGCGCAATGTCAATTTACAAATGCTCTTGGCCGTATGAGGAACAGTTATCATTATCAGAGTATCTCTACTTTGAGGACGAACACGACGATATTGAATTAAGTAGAAGTGTCGGTAAACAAGAAAAAATATATCATTCATTTTTTTCGAGATATTTCCCTTTCGTGTTTTCCCCAGAAGATATATTCTGTTTGTCTGGAAACGATAAACCAAATATCCATGCTTTTGAAATGCTTAGAATGTTTGACGAAAGTAAGAGCAATATTATTGAAGCTAAAATCATGGATTCGTCTAAAACTAACTCACTTACACAACCATGGGAGGGCGGGAAGGGTTGGGATCCGCGGAAAGAAACCTGGAAAGAGTTCGAGAGACTCATAGACACATATTATGAACAATATAAAAATCTATATCGTGAACGAACAGAGCAATTCCTTCAAGAACGAGGATATGTAAAAGATAAAGAGAAGAGAAATTTAGAACATTTTAAATGGCTCGTAGATTATCAAATTAAAGGATGGACTCTAAAAGAAATTGCTGATCACTATAGTAAGGTTAGATCTGAGATAATCAACGAGGATACTATTTTCCATGGAATTAAAAATACAGCCAACTTGGTTCTTGTTCATCTAAGATCCTCAAAAAACAAACAAGACACTTGGATTTAACAATTTCAATGATGGCTGTCATTACCACCTAGTAATACAAAGAGGAATAATATATGAAAAAGAAATTATTCTTTGTATCAGCCTTATCTATTAGTTGTTGGGAGCTGTTGTGCTGTTGTCGTGCCGAGTGCGATCTTTGCAAGTGTAACTGATTCTGCCAATATATCCGCTACTGCGACCCAAGATGTTGGTACAACAAATAACTTCTCAAAAATCCAGAAACGTTTTTAATGACACATCCAACAAACAAGATCCAGTAACAAACTGAAGATCGTAAGAGGCGGAAAGGAGGAAGCAAAAGCGAATTATCAAAAATTCAAGAAACAAGGCCTAATCGATGGTCTTAGCTGGTTGACTGGAGATAAAGCAGAATAGTCAAAATGGAACCATATGTATTAAGGTTAATTTATCACACTTCCAAAAACTTCAAAGTAGTAGAACCTGCCCTGGGATTTTCTGGGGCTCTTTTTGGTTGTCCTTCCTTACAAAAGCTGCCTCCTTTAAATTTGGACTTTGCATTTTTTCATGTTTAGGGTACCCGGTATCATTTTTTACAATAAGATCAGAGAATGGATCTGGTCGATACTATGAGCTGAAGAAGAACCTATGAAGTATGTGTTTATGGAAAACATCCATTTTTGTTACATAACAAAATCAATTTAGAACATAATATGCTTGCACAAAAATAATCCTTAGAGGTGATTTAATGAACAATTCAGAAAAACAATTTCAGATAAAATCCTATTCTAGCACAGAATCTCAGAGGGTATTAGAATATTGGACGCTAGAAAGAATAACATGAATGAATATAGGCAAATGAAATTTTCTGAACAGGGAACAAACCATGTTATAAAATAAGAGTTAAGTTCAGAAACGTTTATCGGCGAGAATCAATCCAGTTTTTTCACTTCATTACGCTCTAAAATGAAAGCGTTGACATGTATTTCAACCCACTATATACTTAGCTTAATTAAATGAATAGCACTAGGATTGTTACTGTTACGCAGGCAAAACCTAAGGAACAAAATGTTAAGATCCAAGGATCTTATGTATTTTGTTATACTTAGGTTTTTTTGTTTATAGAGAGAGGGAGGTTAAATACAAGTGGTTTCGGCACTCTGCTGAAGCCATTTTCTTCTATTTATGAGGTCACATCTGAGAGGAGCGATAAACTTGGAATACAAATATGAGCTGGTCCAGGCAGATAATCATTTTCCGTTAAAAATTATAGTTCATTCCTCCAATGAACCAGCATACATACCTGGGCATTGGCACGATAGCATCGAAATATCCTATGTACTTTCAGGAAGAATTGACCATATCTATATTGATGGTGCGAGCTATAGCTCCAAAGAAGGAGATATTGTGCTCATTAATTCGAATGCTATTCATTCCTTTTCTGTGGCTAAGGGAAAAGGAAGAGAGGCCATAACCGTTCTGATTCCTTCTGAATTTATTAGAGCAAATGTCAACGGCAGTAACCCCATTTCATTTGACTGTATATCCATTTTCGAAACTAACGAGCAGAGATTACAGCATTTTGCGGAGCTGCGTGATTTGCTAAACACCTTATTTGTGGCTTATCTCAATCAGCATAATGATTCTTTAGCACATATCCATTTAACATCGCTATCTTATAAACTGGTGTATCTGTTATTAATGCATTTTAAAATGGACAATGAATCTATCCCCGGCTTTAACTCTGATAAATATTTGGAGCGGCTGACGCTGATAACCAATTATATCAAAGAGAATTACGATCAAAGCTTATCCCTGGATTCCATAGCCCAGGTTTTTGGACTATCTCCCGAATATTTGTCCCGTTTTTTTGTGAAGCATGTAGGGATGACTCTATTTCAATATATCAATGCCATCCGTCTGGAGAGATCTTATCGTGTTCTTATGAATACGGATCATTCCATCATACAAATTGCGTTGGAGCACGGTTTTCCGAACGAGAAGTCTTTTGCCAGGGTATTTAAGAAGGTTTTCCAGGCAACACCGCATCAATATCGAAAAGAGAACAAGAGGTATTCTGGAGCAAGGAGTCAGTAATTGACCTGAATTAGGCTAATAAAAGACAGGATGCAAATTAAAAAGATTATTAAAATAAACAATGTAAGCGTTCTATTAATGGATCTGGGAGGTAAGACATCATGTTTAAACGGTTTCAAAAGGCTGCTAAGACAACTATGTTACTCACTTTAGCTATCGGTACGACTCTTGTTTTCAGCTCCGGTGCATGGGCCAAGGATGTAAAGATACAGCCCACCTCATACCGGACGGTTGCGGAAGTTAAGGATTGGGGAGCAGCCATTACGAAGATCATTGTTAACCTGGGTAAGCCAGTCCCTAAAGATGCGATAACTAAGGATACATTTAAGGTGCATGTGGGAAGAAGCGACAATCGGTTGTTAAATCCCTTTATTGAAAATGGCAACCGGAAAGTCACCAAGGCCTATGTATCGGACAAAAGTGGCAATCCTGTAAATAAAACCGGAAGCTATGTTGTATTGGAAATGGAAATCGGTCCGACATTAACACTAAGCTCCGCTATTCATTATGATGCGGCAGGCTCCGGGTTTAATGCATGGAATGATAACAAATACACGATCACGCAGCAAAAAGCTATTAAAACCAAATCCGGAACGATTTCCGATTTGAAGATTGATACTTCCGCAGGACAGATACGGAAGTTGGTTGATCAATTTGCGACCGGTAAATCTACTTTTGATGAAGTTACTTTAACCTACGCAGACTATGCACCGGCAAAAGACAAAGTGAAAAACCCTTTGGTGATCTGGCTGCATGGTATGGGTGAGGGAGGTACCGATCCAACGATTCCGATTGCCGGAAATAAAGCAGCAAATTTTGCCTCTAAGGATATCCAATCCTATTTTGGCGGGGCTTATGTGTTGGCACCTCAGACCCCAACCTACTGGATGGATGGCTTTACAAGCTTTGGGGACGGAACCTCCAAGTATGAGCAAGCATTGATGTCCTTAATTAAGGATTACGTGGCCCAAAACAAAGACATTGATACAGATCGAATCTACATTGGTGGAGACTCCAACGGTGGTTACATGACTATGCTGATGATCCGTGACTATAAAGATTATTTTGCAGCAGCTGTGGTTGCATGTGAAGCCTTGAAGGATAGTCTTATAACCGATGAACAGATTAACGAAATGAAGGACCTGCCGATCTGGTTTGTGGCTGCCAAAACCGACACCGTGGTTCCGCCCAACGATTATACGGTTCCGACTTACAACCGTTTAGTGAATGCTGGAGCAAAGGATGTTCATATGTCGTTATTTGATAACGTAGTGGATACCTCTGGTTTGTACAAGAAGAGCGACCAAACACCGTATGAATACAACGGCCATTGGTCTTGGATTTACGTATATAACAACGAAGTATCGAAGGTGATTAACGGAAAGAAAACAACGATGATGCAATGGCTTGCCTCCAAAACATTGGACTGAAAGATAGCATGAACCAAAGCATGAACCAAAGCGTTGAGCTTGGACGTAGCAGTAATAGTAAATACAACTTCGCTTAACGCACATACATTTTCCAGACGAAAACTCAAGGAATCAGTATGACAGACTGTACTTGAGCAGCTCGGCAAAAGAATGATACACATAGCTAAATGCTAACATTCAAATAGAAAAGGGCTTCCCATAAGTTTGATAAACTTATGAGAAGCCTTTCCTACTCTTTGAAAACGCTTTTTAATCGAACCTTTAAATACAAAGCACACCAGAAGCAGTAATGGATTACCTCCACAATTATATGAGCCGTCTCTGGCCATTCCAATGAGGATAACGTCTTGGAACACAACATGCCCACTATAAGAATGGCTTCAAAAACTAAAATATCTACTAACAGCATAATGGCTAAACAGGATTTGGCACGTTGAAAGAGTTGAAGGACTTTGAAATTCCAACCTGTTGCGATCAACTCCAGCGTTATGATCCCCAGGGACATGCCGGTATACCCGAAATCGGGAATGGCAACCAAGGAGTAAAGAATGATGAAATTGGCAAGTACACCTGTGCAAAGGCCGATAAAGGGAGTTTTCTTCCGATTTTGTGCCCATAAGACGCTAGTTGTGATTTCCCGCCATCCAACGAGTAATGGTAGCATAGCCAACGATTTAATAGGAATTTCGGCATTTTGTATATCAAAAACAAGTAGGGAGATATCTGGGGCATATTTAAAAATGAAAAAACCTGAGGCTAATCCCCAGACCCACGCTACCTCAATAGCGGCATAGCCTTTTTTATAGAATGAGTTGTACTTCTTATTTTGCCAGTCTGCTGTTATTTTCATAGTGAGCGTATGGGTTAACGCGCCTGTAATCACAGTAGGCATATAAGCGACAACAAGGGCGATGCCAGTAACAATACCGAACATCTCCGCTGCCTCTTTAGAAGAAACCCCGGCAACTTGTAACCGTTGGGGAATAATGATCGCATCCATAAAATCAGACGTAGGTATGAGCAAACGTGTAAGCGCAATAGCAAAGGAAGCTTGTACTACTAAAGGTAAATCTGTTCGAATTGATGGAGGGGATAAAGCTACAGAAGGGCGGTTATACATAAAAAAAGCAATAAGCACAGCAAAGGATAACAACGCGCCTGTAAAAGTTCCAAGTACCGCTCCACCAACAGCAAACTCGATGCCGGATTGGATAAATAATGGCACTAGCAACATCAAAGTACCGATCCGGGCAGTTTGCTCTATGATTTCCGAAATGGCGATCGCAGTGTACTTTTCAAGACCTTGCAAATATCCACGCAGCAGACTTAACAAGGGAACGGTCAGTATAGCTGGGGCTAGGCATCGAATCACAAAATTGATCTGCGGATAGCCGAGTAATTTAGCAAGGGGCGTTGAAAACCAATAGGTCAATAAACTGCATGCCAATCCCGTTAGAATTATGGGTATTGAAAAAATTTTGAACAACCGCCAGCCTTTTGCCGTATGTTTAGCTGTAAACATAGCCAACGCTGTTGGCAATCCCCCGGAAATAATCATCAATACTAAGCTGTAGAAGGAATAGACTAACTGGTAAAGGCCCATTCCTTCAGCTCCAACTAGCCGTATCATAAATACTTTTCCGATTAGACCTATGGCTTTCACGACGATCATCGCATTAGCTCTCACCATAGTTTGTTTTAATAAAAGAGGTAATTTCAAATCGTTTTTCACCCCATTAGAAGCTGTCCATTCTATTTCTATGACAGTACTCTTTGGGATATGAGCAAGTGTTGCGATTCAAGATGCTTAATCTTGTATATGAATCAATAAATACTGGGTGTTTCTATCCCATCCCAAGTCGAAGGGAACCCTGAAACGGTCTGCCGTATGGGAGTTAACTAAAGGATAGCCACCCTCATCGAATCCGACAACAACGGAGAAGTGGTCTACATCTCCTTTTAATACGTAAGCAATCAAATCACCTGGCAGCAACTGTGGTCTGTATTGATGCTGCTGACCATTGACCGCGCGGACAACATCTGAGAAGCTCCCTTGTCCTATAATCCTCCCATAGCCGGAGCGTATCAGAAAATTTTTAAAAGCGTCCGTTTGAACCCAGGCTTGGCTTCCGCCGTTACCATACAAGTAATGCCACCCAGATTTCATAGGCAGTCCTCCACCTTCCTCCTTGTCTCCGATAACTTGGGAGGAGAAGTTGGTACAGTCGCCCCCTTTGGAGTTATAATCCAGGTATTTTGGGTTATATCGCTGACGATTTCCTGCTCCCCATGTTATTCCAGCATACTTGTTAGCATAGTCAATGGCTCGGGCTCTATTGTAATTATGGATAACCTTCTCTGATGGCACCGAGTCTTTATGAGGAATAAAACTTGAATCAAGCGGTTCAATTTTTTTTGGATTTTCTTCCAGTGGATCTGAATACCATTCACGTTCCACGTACCAACGGCTATCTTTTTTTCTAAGTGTAATGCCATGACGTGTTCCAATTCCAAAATCATGCTGACCGGGGTAGCTGTCGATATACTCATAACTCAATTTTAAGGACTGAACAAGTGACACCTTTGCCGTATCGCCTAACACTTCTATACGGGATATCCGAATGGAGCTTTCTGCATTCACGAATTTCATTTTTCGATGCTTGGCCCATTCCTGAATATATTCCGCTCTGTTCATTTCATGAAGGTATGCGTAGTTGCTTCGATTGTGCTTTACTAAATAATAGTCCTCGATATGCTTTTTATCCTGATCCATCAACAACCGGGTGCGATCATTAAACAGCTTTTGAAGAAAAGGAATAACGTCATCTTGTTTTGCTGGCTCTGCTTGTACACGAAATGAAGAGAAGCTGTAAGCGGGGATCATTATTAAGATCATGCACAGCAATTGCAATTTAGCGATCTTAAGCACATTATTCATTCTCCTTGAAAATGTTTTAATTGGTTTTGGAATTGCCCTTATCCTGAGTAAGTTTCTCACAGGCTGAATTCATGTGTGCTAATTTGGTGTAAACTACTAGCCTTCCCTCGTGTTCTTTTCTGCTTCGGCTATAGCGACCTGCACATGTAATCAAGTTCAAACGATGCTCTTCTGTAGGACCAAAAATTTTCTGAATCGGTGCTTCGGAAGTTAAGTAAAATTTTACAGACTCGACAGCAAACTGAATCTTACAGCCGCCACCGCCAGTCACATACACGAAATCCCCCTTTTTTAGTTTTTTAAGAGGATAAAAAACAGCTGGGCCCGTGTATGTATCTACATGTCCATCCATAATTGCCTTACCTGCTGCCCCTGGCAATATACCGGTAGATAAATAACCTACTCGATTTGTGTTGCTTGGAACGCCCATCTGACCATTTTCTAAGAATGTAACCGGTTCTATAATTGAATGAATACGAACCTCAGGAATATCGAGCATATATGGAACGATTCCTTGAAAAGGTTTATTTTTAACCTGTAAGGGCTTCGCTATTTTAACTTGTTGAATTTCAGATTTGGCCGGGGCGTAGGTAGAGTTATGATGATGTTCAACAGAGGATGAACAGCTCGTACTTCCCAGCAAAATTAAGAATACTCCTATACGAATGATCCATGTATTGTTCATATGAAGAAAGAGAGAGGGTTTAATAAAGCTAACCCTCTCCTTTTAACCCTCCCTAATTCATTTGCTCGCTCGCGCCACCGAATCCAAGTTTTTGGTAATTTTGTTGCCTTTGCTTTCAAACTTTTCGCATGAATACTTTTTTCTCCTATGATTTTGGCAGGAGCAGCTTTACGCGCATGTAGCTTGTGTATTTTCTCATGCTTGCTCTTGGCATGCATCTTGTGTTCATGTTTTGCATGAACCTTATGTTGATGCATTTTTTGCTCGTGTTTTTCTGTTGCGGGTGCAGCCGCAGAAACCATCGATCCTGCTGACAGAAATACAGCAAGGGACGCTACAGTCAATATTGCTTTTTTCATTGTAATTGCCTCCTTTAAATAGTTGTAATTGTAATTCGTAAGTATAGTTGCCGTAAAAAGAACGTATTGTGTAACCAAGAATTTCATATAAAAGGACTATATTACAAATACCTATCTCTTCAACTATTGAACTTAATTAGTCCTTTGGGTGTCACATATAGTAATTAGACTCCGTCGGCGAGTAACTGGCGGAGTCTTTTTGTTTCTATCTACTATTTATTCACTTCAATCAGTCCTTCGGGCGTCTTACGATTGGCAAGCAGCTCAGACACAGTGACGAAGGTAAACCCCCTTTTTTTTAGTTCGGGCAAAATGATTTTCAGGGCTTCGACGGTTTGTGTACTTTTATATACATAATCGTGCATAAGGACGATGTCGCCGTTACGGACATTGCGAAGGACCTTATTAGCGATACGATGTACACCGGGTTTTCGCCAATCTAAGGTATCCTGATGCCAGGACCATAAAATAATTTTGAGACCTTTCTCCTTGGAGAGCTTGACCAGCGAATCGGTATAGGAGCCGCCGGGTGGCCTAAAAAGATGGGTCCCCGCACCAGTTGCCTGTACGATGCTCGCCTGAGCTTGATCCAATTCGGACAGAGCTTTGTTGCGAGAAATATACTGAAAGGATGAGTGAAGGAAGGTATGGTTGCCAACTTCATGCCCTTCTTCTCGTTCCCGCTTGACAAGGTGAGGCAGCTTTTCTACACGACTGCCGACGACAAAAAAGGTCGCTTTAGCATCGTATTCTTTAAGCAAATCCAAAATGGCAGGCGTATTGCTTCCATCCGGTCCGTCGTCGAATGTGAGGGCAATCAACTTGCGATGGGTAGGAACTTCCCATACAATGTCGCCGCGTTCTTCATAATAGGCTCTTCCCTTTGTAGGAGTAGGGGAGGTGTAAGATGCGGCTTGTGCAGTATTTGTATAGGTTGTGGGGCACAAGCTGGCACAAAACAAGGAAACAGCGATACTTGCAGATAGTAATCGGTCATATTTCATCAGGCTTCTTCTCCGTTCTAACGTATTCTCACATTAGCTTGCCAAGAAAGAGCGCATACCATTCCCCGTTTCTAAGATTCATCATTTCAAATCACTCAAGATTAGATCTATTTGTCGGATTCTTGAGGGAACATCACGCTGATTAATCAGGGTGTGAACGAGGTGTTCACCCACCTGCCGAGTGGAGATTGTATAGAGATAACTAAAACCTCCAACTTCGTAATGGGCCAATGGCAGGCTCCTTACGGAATTGGAGGTTTTTTTGTTTTTTTAACTAGACAGATTGTATTTGGATCGAACGCTAGCTCAACAGGGTTATAACCGTCCTTGTGCTCATACCTATAGAGAGTTGCTTTTACAATAAGAAAAAACATTAACATTTTACTCCAGCCCACTTGACGTTCCCTTTACATCGAAACGATACACTTACTGAGGTTGGTTTGAAAAGAAAGGGGCGCTCCGTTTTGGGTGAGCTTAACAAATCTATGGGACTGGGGACGAGGAGTCAGCAACAGACTTCGTCTAAAGCCCGCATACGCACGGGTTCGCTAAAAATTCAAAGACTGCGCGAAAACGCGCTGGCGTATACCTTTTTGGCTCCATCGCTTATTTTGTTTGCTGTATTTATGTTTTATCCGATGATCAAGTCCGTTTATCTCAGCTTGCATTCTACAGATCCCGCAGGAAACGTTGCAGCATATGTAGGATTAGATAATTTCACTACACTTTTCAGCTCGGGACTGTTTCTGCAAGGGATTAAGGTGACACTCCTGTTTGCACTGTTAACCGTACCAGTAGGTATTTTATTGGCGCTGGTACTGGCTGCACTTACACACAGTAAATTGCGGGGAATGCGTATCTTCCAGTTTGCCTTTTCGCTGCCGATGGTGTTGTCGGTCGGTTCATCTGCGGTCATTTGGAAATTTCTTTTTCATCCAACACTGGGGATGTTCAACTATGTGCTTTCCCTGCTACATATCCATCCGGTTCCGTGGCTGACCAGCCCCGATTGGGCGCTGTTTTCAGTAGCCATAATGACCATCTGGATGAATCTAGGCTTCAATTACATTATCTTATCGAGCGGACTTCAAGGGATTCCAGATGATATGTATGAAAGTGCCAAAATGGACGGAGCTGGCCCGCTCGTCACGTTCTGGCGTATCTCCATGCCACTGTTATCACCGACGATCTTTTTTGTAACCGTAGTTTCTATCATTAGAGCCTTCCAGTCTTTTGCTCAAATTAACATTTTGACCAAAGGCGGTCCGGTGAACAGTACAAATGTATTCGTATATTCCATCTATCAGGAAGCTTTCGTTAATTTCCGGTTCGGAACGGGGAGCGCGCAGGCCATTGTCTTGTTTGCTGTCATTCTGCTGCTCACGATGATTCAGTTCAAATGGGTGGAAAGAAAGGTGCATTACCAATGAAACGACACCTGAATTCTACATTGCTGTATGTGCTGCTTACGATTGCAGCTGCTCTCATTTTGTATCCGGTTATATATACGTTTTTTATGGCAGTCATGTCTCCCGAGGAAGCGAGCGCTTACCCACCAAGCTTTTTCCCGCATTCTTTTCATATGGCCAATTTTACTGAAGTGTTTGAAATCGTTCCGATTGCAGCCTTTATTGGAAATACATTTCTCATTTCGGGTCTTACAATGATTGGGCAACTGATTACAGCGAGCTTGGCGGCCTATGCCTTTGCCAAAATGGAATTCAAGGGAAAAAACTTCATTTTCAGCATGTTTGTTGCGACAATGATGATCCCTTGGGAAGTGACCATTATTCCAAACTACCTGACGGTACGGAGCTGGAATTGGCTTGATACATATCAAGGGTTGACGGTTCCTTTTCTGGCGACGGCATTCGGGACATTCCTGTTAAGGCAATTTTTTCTCCAGCTTCCCAAGGAACTGTTCGAGGCGGCTCGTATGGATGGGTGCGGACATATCCGTTACTTTCTGTTCCATGTGCTTCCGTTATCGCGCCCTGCGCTCGGAACACTGGCTGTGTATTCGTTCCTGAATATGTACAATTCGTATCTCTGGCCTTTACTGATCACCAATAGCGAGAATATGCGTACAGTACAGATTGGAATATCCATGCTCGAATTTCAGGAATCGACTTCATGGAATCTGGTATTTGCGGGTACGGCTCTTGTCATTTTACCGTCTCTGCTCCTGCTGATCTTTGGACTAAAACAGTTGGTTCGTGGAATGGCAGCGGGTGCACTTAAAGGCTGACCACATATGTCAAAAGAAAGCAACACCTGCGCAAGCAGCCCATATACAGAGCTTCAACACACAAGAATATCGCAAGAGAATGCCAATTCAAGAATCATTTAATCAAAGGGAGAGAAGAGAGATTATGAGATTTTTTCGTCTGAAAAGTGCATTGACCCTGCTTATTCTGACTGCCATGGTGGTTGCAGCAGGTTGTAGCAATAATACTGCTGCAGAGAAGCCGAGTAATGGTAGTGATGGAGCAGCAGCGGCTTCCCCAGTGAAGCTGACTTGGTGGCATTCGATGTCCGGTAACGGTGAAAAAGCAATCAAGCAGATCGCTGCTGATTTTAACGCCAGTCATAAGGACATTCAGGTAGAGCCGGTATATCAAGGCAAATATGATGACAGCTTGAACAAGCTGAAAGCGTCGCTTGGTTCCGACAGCGGACCGGACATCATTCAGGTATATGAAATCGGTAGTAAATTCATGATCGACTCCAAAATGATCACACCCGTACAACAATTTATTGATGCAGACAAGTTCGATCTGTCACAGCTAGAGCCGAATATTACACGATACTATACGATTGATGGTAAACTGAACGCGATGCCGTTCAATACGTCAAACTCGATTTTATATTACAACAAGGATGCATTCAAAGCCGCAGGACTTGATCCAGCTAATCCTCCGAAAACGTATGATGAGTTCGAAAAGGCTGCTAAAGCCTTGAGCAAGGATGGTAAATCCGGTGCTTCCATTGCCATCTACGGCTGGTTTATGGAACAACTGTTTGCCAATCAGAACGCAGATTATGTGAATAATGGCAATGGTCGTGATCAAGCGGCAACGGAATCCATGCTGAATTCGGATGCAGGTGTAAAAACCCTAACGTGGTGGAAGAAAATGATCGATGAAAAGGTTGTATCCAATCTGGGACGTAACTCGGACGATACGGCAAAGGCTTTTTCCGCAGGGCAAATTGCAATGACGCTGGATTCCACCGCTTCGCTGCGTAATATTGTGGAGCAGGTTGGCGATAAATTTGAAGTAGGCACAGGATTCCTGCCAAGAGCCAATGAAGCTAAAGAAGGCGGCGTGGTTGTAGGCGGCGCAAGCTTGTACATCATGAACAACAAGCCCGAAGCCCAGCAGAAGGCAGCATGGGAGTTCATTAAATTCGTCGCTTCCCCAGCTGTACAGGCACAATGGAGTGTGAATACCGGGTACTTCCCGATCACGAAAGCGGCCTATGACGAAAAGGTACTTAAAGACAATATGGTAAAATATCCGCAATTCCAGACGGCGGTTGACCAATTGCATGCATCGGCACAATCCACCGCTACACAGGGCGCAGTGATGGGCGTATTCCCAGAAGCGCGTCAAATCGTCGAAGGTGCAATCGAGGCTGTGCTGAGTGGCCAGCAACAGCCCAAACAGGCATTGGATCAAGCTACCCAAGAAATCACAGGCAAAATTGCGCAATATAATCAAACCGTGAAAAAATAGTCGGCCTTCCCTTAAAATCGGTTGATAATCCGTAGAATGGCCCCCTTATCATCCGATTTTATGACATAGCGGATCGAATGAGTGACCCCCTCACTTATTCGATCCGTTTTTGCATTTTCACTTTTAGAATAAGCGTTTAGACGAATTGTCTAAAATGAAATATTTTTATTTTTCCTATTGCTGGATAACTAAAAATGGGCTTATAATAAATACATAATTTTTGTACTGGACGGTCAGTTCAAAAAAGGAGGAAGCATGAAACAGCAGACAAAGGAAATTATTTTTAACGGCGCACTCAAAGCTTTTTCTGAACGAGGATTTAATGAAACAAATATGGAGGAAATTGCCAAAGTTTGTGGCATAGCCAAAGGAACCCTGTATTACAATTTTAAAAACAAGCAAGAATTGTACATTTACATTTTGAAGATGGGGATGGAGCGTTTTGTCCGGGATATCCATGAAGCAATGGCTCATACTCCTAAAGATCAGGTGGAGCTTAGGATTCGCAAGCTAATCCAAGTACATATTGAGTTTATTGTGAGAGAACCGGACTTTTGCCGTCTATTGGTCAGTAAGGGCTGGGTTTCGCAAGAGCAGCATTTTAATATTAGGCAGGTGCTGGCTGACTATTTTGATTTTATGGAGGCAGAGATCGATTCCGGCAAGTTTCATGGGAAAATTTCAAGTAAGCTGGATGCCAAAACAACAGCCAATTGCTTATTTGGGATTTACATTTTTGCACCGATGAGGTCAATGGTTTGGGGCGAAACGATGAATCTGCAAGAGGTTCGTGAAAGTATTGAAGTTTTTGTGTGTAATGCATTGGGCATGCAACATTAATATACAGATGGAGTGATGAAAACATGAAAGCTAAAAAATATACGATTTATGTCGTACTTATTATTTTAATCGCGGTTGGGATATATGCCTTAACTGCTCTTCCACGGGGTGGAAGCAGCTTGTCTGCGGATCAGTCTTCTTCCATTCCTACGGCTTATGTGGAGTCGGATACCCTCAATGCCAGCTTTAAAATGGCAGGACGGATTGACCAGATGCTCGTCAAAGAAGGCGATCAGGTTAAAAAAGGGCAGGTGTTAGCCCATCTGGAAAGTCGCGAGTTGGAAGATAAGGTGAAGCAGGCACAGGCGGCATTGCTGGCAGCCAAGAGTAATGTATCCAAAGCAAAAGCTGGAGTGTTGCAGGCTCAAGCAGGCGTAGGCCAGGCACAGGCTACTGTGAGTGCTGCTCAGGCCAAGAAAAGCCAAGGCACGACATCGGTCAGTGTGACCGCAGAGGCTTCCTCCAGCCAGATTGAACAGGCCAAAGCGGCTGCGAACGCCGCCTTGGCAAAACTGGATGCCCTCAAGAGCGGGGCAAGACCACAGGAGCTTGAGCAATTGCAAGTATCTGTAAAGGTAGCCAAGGAAACGCTGGACCTGACCGTTAAAAATCTGGAGCGTGCCAAAAAGCTTCAAGAAGCCGGTGCAGCAACCCAGGCATCTTTGGATCAAGCGACATTGGAACATCAACAGGCAGTGGCCAAGTATAATGCGGAGTCGCAAAAATTGGATATGGCACGGGAGGGAAGCCGCAAGGAGGAAATTACGGCGGCTGAAGCTCAATACCGTCAAGCCTTGGCTGCGGTGAAGGAAGCACAGGCAGGAGCGGGCAAAGTTGCTCTGCAACAGGAAGATGTCAAAGCCGCTCAGGCTTCGGTAGAACAAGCGCAATCTGCGGTGAAGGCGGCGCAATCCACAGTTGAGCAGGCTCAATCTGCGGTTGCAGGTGCCAATGCACAGGTAGCTCAAGCGGAAGCCGCACTTCAAGAGGCTCAGACCTATTTGAGCTACACTACGCTGCGTGCGTCCGAGGATGGAATCGTAAAATCCAAGTCGCTTAGCTTAGGTGAAATGGCTAGTGCAGGGTTCCCGGTTTATACCATTGAAACTTCGACACAACGTTGGGCTAAATTCTATGTACCTGAAACGTCTCTGAACGGTCTTCAAGCAGGGGATACAGTCCAAATTAAATTGCTGTCTGGCGGTAAGGAGCTGAAGGGTAAAGTCATTCTGTTAGAATCGGCTGCTGACTTTGCCATTCAAAAACCGAGCCAAAGCTCCGGTGACAAGGATGTCCGTTCCTTCGGTGTTAAAGTAGCATTGCCAGACCTTGCTGCATCGGTTCCAACAGGCTCCACGGTTCTGTTTACAGGCAAAGGGGCGCAGTAATATGCAGGATTCACAGGAAAGACTTCGTATCCGCGATGTGTTTCGCGAGGAATGGCTGAGCATCTTCCGGGACCGCCGCTTTATGGCTATTCTGCTGATTACGCCGATTGTGTATACGATACTATTCGGCTTCCTGTATTCACATCAGCGGATTACCGAGATGCCTGTCACCGTGTACGACGGAGATAATTCGCAACTCAGTCGCCAGATCATTCAGGCGTTTGATTCGACCGATTCATTTGCCGTTACACGGCAAGCAAACAATCAGGATGATGTAGTCCATCAAGTAGAGACTGGAGAAGCTAAGGTCGGAATCGTCATTCCCGACAACTTTACTACTCGGCTTAAGCATGGGGAGAATCCACCCGTGCTCACGCTGATTGACGGCAGTAATATGATGTATTCCAATAGTGCCAGTCGGATTGCGAATCAGGTTATTAGTAGCGTGAGTGCCGGAGTATCAGTCAATTCCATGAAACAAAAGGGAATGAACGCCGATCAGGCCGCATCGACGCTGACTACCATCCCGTTCCGATCCAGAGTGCTATTTAACCCGGTATATGATTATAAGCTTTTCATGCCCCTAGGGGTTATCTCTGCGGCTCTCCAGCAGTGTTTGCTGCTTGGTATCGCGTTGTCCTGCACGCGTGATAAGGAAGCAGGGACTTGGGGGAGATTTGGCGCATGGAGAAATACCCCTTGGCGTTTGGCTATTGCCAAACTGGCACCGTATTATGCAGCGGGAGCTTTCAATGTGCTGACTGTATTCAGTATCAGCGCTTTATGCTTCGATATTCCGTTTAGGGGACAGGTATTGCCGTTGATTTTAGTGTCGCTGGTTTTTAACTTTGCCTTGTGCGGATTAGGCTTCCTGTTCAGTCTCTTTTCCAAAACCAGAGTAGATGCGACCCAAACTCTGATGCTGATTGCTGTTCCTTCCTTTATGCTGTCAGGCTATACGTGGCCATTAGAGGCAATGCCCGGCTTCTTGCGGGGGCTTGCTGAGATATTGCCACTGACGTATTACCTGGATGCTGTACGGAACATCACGCTCAAAGGACTGGATATCACATACATTTTCAAAGATATGATTGCTCTAGGCGTCATTGGTTGTGTAAGTCTGCTGGTGTCTTTCGCGATCTATCCGTTATTCTTTAGACAGCACCAGACGACAGAGCAGCATGCCGAAGTGTCCGCTCAAGAAGGATTCACGCTAAAAGGCTGAGAGCAACTCTAAATATTGGATATCACAAAAAGGCAGATCAGGAGTAAACCCTGATCTGCCTTTTGCTTGTTCGTATGGTTTAAAAGCAGAAAAAATATTATTGCGGCGGCTGAAGATCCTCGATAGAATCAATCGGCACATAGGATGGAACGACAAGCCCGGACATAACGCCAGTCATGCTGGTTCCGATGTCATCCACCTTATCCTTGTATTGAGCCCAATAATCAGCATGCGTCAATGGAAGCCAAGCGGCTGCGGTAGCATCTACACTTCCGCCAGCTACGCCAGTCCACATCGGGCCGATTTCCACCTGCAGAGCTGTTACTTTATAGCCTAATTTTTGTTCCAATACATATTTCAATACGTTCGTACTGGCAATTTCAGAATCCCAAGCAGCGTAGCTTAGCTTCAAAGGATCGCCGTTGACGGGCTGCAGACCCTTGATCCATTCCTGAACCTTGTCAGGATGTTTATCAGCCCAATTCTTGGCAGCCTGCTGTGGGGCAGTACCGTCCTGAATCGCGATCATCACTTCACCCATATCTTCAGCAGTCCACTTAAATCGGCTTAGAAATTCATAAGCCACAGGAGCATCCTGCTTCAAGCCTTTGCGGGCGATTGTATGAATTTCTTCCTTATCACCGTACGCCTTTTTAGGATCTTTCAAGTATTTCAAATCATATTTATTAAACATCCAGTGAGGAGTCCAACCTGTTACGACGATAGACTGCTTGGCTTTGATAGCTTTATCCAGTGTAGCAGTCATAGCAGCTCCAGAGCTTTCAAGCAGCTTCCAGTCGGATAAGCCATAGTCATTCATAGCTTTAGCGGTCAGCTTCATTAGTCCGGCGCCAGGGTCGGTACCGACAATGCGGTAGCCGACCTCTTTGCCAAAGTCCCCAGTTGTGGCGGAAGCCGGAGCCGCTTCGGCTCCGTTATCCTGCAAATCAGTAATCGATTTAACATCCATGTAAGCTGGAACGACCAATCCGGTTTTAACACCGCTCATATTAGCCCCAAGATCGTCGAGCTTATCCTTGTATTTAGCCCAGTAATCCGCATGTGTTAGCGGCAGCCATGCAGCCGGTGAAGCATCTACATCACCACTAGCGACACCCGTCCACATAGGACCTGCTTCCACTTGCAGTGCGGTTACTTTGTAACCCAGTTTGTTCTCCAAAATATAACTTAGCAAATTCGTGCTGGCAATTTCAGAATCCCAAGCCACATAACTTAGCTTGAAGGTGTCACCATTGACAGGTTGCAGTCCTTGAGTCCATTCCTGAACCTTGTCGGCATGTTTCTCCGCCCAATCCTTGGCAGCTTGCTCAGGACTGGTTCCGGCTTGAATGGCGACCATCATTTCACCCATATCTTCTGGTGTCCATTTGAAACGTTTTAGAAACTCATAAGCGATAGGAGCATCCTGCTGCAAGCCTTTACGGGCAATCGTATGAATCCCCTCGGCTTCACCATAAGACTTCTTAGGGTCTTCCAAATATTTGAGATCATACTTGTTGAACATCCAGTGAGGAGTCCAACCTGTAATAATGATCGGTTTTTTCGCTTTAATGGCTTTGTCCAGTGTGGCCGTCATAGCTGCACCGGAACCTTCAACCAGCTTCCAATCAGACAAATTGTAGTCTTGAATTGCTTTGGCAGTCGATTTCATAATGCCTGCCCCGGCATCAATACCGATAATTTTGTAACCGACTTCTTCGCCAACCGGGTTGGCAGCAGCGTTGCCTTTGCCAGATGCGGAATGATCTGTACCCACAAAATATTGGGATGCACCAGCGATCAAAATGACAGCTGTAACTGCAGAAGTAATCCATACTTTTTGCTTGCTGGATACGCGGCTTTTGCCTTTTTGCGTAGGTTTAAACAGGTTTTGCGTAAAACGGTCAAGCACAATAGCCAGAACGACAACAGCTAAGCCGGCTTCAAAACCTTTACCGATTTGCAGCTGTGTCACAGCACGGTACACAACAGCACCGATGCCTTCCGCACCGATCATGGAAGCAATGACAACCATAGACAGTGACAGCATAATCGTCTGGTTAATACCAGCCATTAAGGTAGGCAATGCAAGTGGAAGCTGAACTTTGAACAGCTTTTGCGCAGATGTTGAACCAAAAGCGTCTGATGCTTCGATCAGCTCACCTGATACTTGCATAATTCCCAAGTTGGTCATGCGAATGGTTGGGGGGATAGCAAAGATAACAGATGCGATAACACCCGGCACAACACCCAGGCTGAAAAAGGTAACCGCTGGGAGTAAGTACACGAACGCAGGCATCGTCTGCATAAAATCAAGTAAAGGCGTGATAATGCGTGATGCCGATTTACTGTATGCACACCAGATCCCGATGGGAATCCCGATAACAATGGATACGAGCGCAGACGTGATGACCAGTCCGAGCGTATTCATTGTTTCACTCCAATAACCAAGATTATCAATCAGCAGGAAGCCGATGACAGTAAATAGCGTAAGCTGAACCCGCCCGATCATAAAGGCGATAATCCCGATGATCACGATGAACACCAGAGGGTGTGGAAGCATGAACAGGCCTGAGAAAAAGCCTACTACAGCTTCTATAATGGAAGAAATAACATTAAACAATCCAGCCAGATGAATACCCATCCAGTCTACAATGGATTGAATCCACTCAGCGATTGGCAGTTTCGGTATCATGGGCATTCACCTCCTTCGTAGTGGTAACATCTCCACCAAGTGCGCCGAGCAATGCTCCACGGACGATAACGCCCAGCAGCTTTTGCTTGTCATCGACCACAGCCAGCGGCACCTTGGACGAGCTTGTAATTTCAAATAAATCATTAATGACTGTCTCGGCAGCAACCTGCGGTCCGTCCGTGATCAAAATATCTTCAATTTTCAAATTATTGCGCAGTGCATGAACAGCATCCTCGGCGTTAATAACACCCAGTAGCTTTTTGGTGCGGTCAATGACGAACAAATTGGAAATCCCACGCTCCCGCATCAATTCCAGAGCCACACGCGGACCACGATCCATGGTGATGGTTTCTGGACGAAGCATGACATGAGCAGCCGTCAATACCTTGGACAGATCCACATCCTCGACGAAGCGGGCTACATAAGAGTTAGCCGGTTGGATCATAATTTCTTCCGGTGTACCGATTTGTACGACCGCACCGTCTCGCATCAATGCAATCCGGTCACCAATCCGCAGCGCTTCATCCAGATCATGGGTGATAAACACAATGGTTTTCTTCATTTTATCTTGAAGCTCCAACAGCTCATCCTGCATGTCACGGCGAATGAGAGGGTCCAATGCACTGAATGCTTCATCCATCAGGAGCACTTCAGGGTCATTAGCCAGCGCCCGTGCCAGACCGACACGCTGTTGCATACCGCCACTTAATTCATCGGGCATTTTATCGCCCCAGTTTTTAAGACCAACCAGTTCCAGCGCTTGTTGCGCCTTTTCCTGACGCTGTGCTTTTTCTACCTTTTGAATTTCAAGACCATATTCTACATTTTCTAGTACAGTCCGATGTGGGAACAGGGCGAATTTTTGAAAAACCATGCTGATGGTTTTACGACGAACTTCGCGAAGTTGTTCTTTGTTCATCTTACGGAGATCTTTGCCGTGGACCAGAATTTCACCAGAGGTAGGCTCAATCAAGCGATTTAGCATTCGCACTAAAGTAGACTTGCCACTGCCCGATAGCCCCATAATTACGAAAATTTCACCTTGCTTAATTTCCATGTTGGCCTTATTGACACCAACAGTAATCTGTTTTTCTTTGGCCAACTTTTCCTTGCCCCAGCCTTGCTCCAGGAGCGGAACACCTTGCTCTGCGTGAGGACCAAAGAGTTTGCTGACATTTTTGACTTCCAAAATCGTCATACATACACCTCTTCTTTCTATACTTTGCTTGGTATTAACCCCATGTTGCATTAAGGATTGAGTATAAAAATCATAATTCTGAACATCCTGAACGGTTAATGACAAAATTAATTGTAACAGAAGCATTGCTTACATTTCAAACAAAAAAACTGTTCATAAAGTACGTACAGAAAAAACTGTACAAAGTTTCCTTCGATATGCTCCTTCGTTCTATAGAATGCTCAAACATTCGGAACTTTACAACCGATAGTGCTTTTTTTAAAATAGACAATGAAATATAACCATAAGAAAAAGATTTATGTATATCCATAATTTAAAAAGTTTACTATCATTAGCAATTTTGCGAATTATGATTTTGAACGACCCATGCTGTTGTAATATAGACAGAAGCTTTGCTTTTGAAACATTTCATTTATTGTTGAAAGATTTCATATATTGCGTCAAAGCTAATCTTTTACGGGTAAATCGTTCATACTAGGTTGTGCAAAATGCTCTAAAATTAGGAGGTTGCAAGCATGAGCTTGTACCAGTTAGGTGATGAGCAGCAGGCTTCGCTGCAAAAAATTCGCAAACGTGTCATAGAAGCTATAGGTAAAAACATGGACCTGTATGGGATTACTTTGTCTGCGGGGCATTTATACGGTTTGCTTTTTTTTGCGGATAAACCAATGACGCTGGACGAGATGGGCCGTGAAATGGAAATGAGCAAAACGAGCATGAGTACAGGAGTTCGCACATTATTGGATCTGAAAATGGTAAATAAGGTATGGAGCAAAGGCTCACGCAAGGATTTGTATGAAGTTGAATATGACTGGCATCAAACATTTACTGACTTCTTCGCTATTAAATGGAGAAAAGCGGTAGAAACAAATTTACTGGTACTGCGCAAAGCCATTGATGAGCTGGACAAATTGATGAATCAGGGTGAAGAGTACGAGGAATTTAAGGCGATTCTTCAGCAAGATCGTTTGAAGATGAAGCAGGCCGTCGCTTATTACAAGTGGCTAGACCGACTAATTGACTCTATGGAAAGCGAAGAAATTTACAAGCTGATTCCAAAAGAAGAAGTTCGGGATTAATCGCTATTTCCCTATCTTGTTTATAAAAATGCCGGAGCGCAAAAGTGCTTCCGGTATTTTTTGGTTTGGCCGTGTGCAAAGGGTATAATAGAGATATGTAAAGATTGATATTATACCGTTGTGTTGAACATACGAAATAAAGGGGGCTTCATAATGGAAAGTATTACGGTACATACTCGTTTAGGTCAATTACGTGGGGAAACGGGAAATGGATATCATGTGTGGAAAGGTATCCCATATGCACAGCCTCCTGTTGGAAAACTACGTTTTCACGCGCCCCAGCCTTTGGAGTCTTGGGAGGGTGTGCGGACTGCGACGAGTTTTGGGCCAATCTGTCCGCAACCTATGCCATCCGCTGAAAGTATGACTGGAAATCTGGTGGAGCCGCCTGAGCAGTCAGAGGATTGCTTATACCTGAACGTTTGGACACCTGCTTCGAAGACTCCTGAGAAGGGACGTCCAGTGATGGTGTGGATTCATGGCGGTGCCTTTGTCACGGGGTCCGGGATTATACCTTTATATGACGGGGAACGCATGGCGAAGAATGGCGATGTTGTGGTTGTTACGATCAATTATCGATTGGGACCGTTAGGATTTTTGCATCTGACTCCAAAGGGAGATGGCCTGACCTCTAATGCGGGACTACTGGATCAGATCGCTGCGCTGGAATGGGTTAGGGATCACATCTCTGCCTTTGGTGGCAATCCGGACGAAGTGACGGTGTTCGGTGAATCAGCAGGCGCGATGAGTATTGCCGCTTTATTGGCGATGCCAGCAGCTAAAGGACTGTTCCAGCGTGCGATTTTGCAGAGCGGTGCGTCGCAGGTATTGCCAACTTCACAGGCCGAGCAAGTGACGGCTGTGTATCTACAGCAGCTGGGTGTGGACACTCAGCATCCAGAGAGGTTGTTTAGCCTGCCGACAGATGCGCTGATGCTAGCGATGGCGAAGACGCATGAAGTCATCGGACCAGGGATGGCGATGATCTATCAACCCGTTGTGGACGGTGTGACCTTGCCAGATGTACCCCTGTCTGCAATCGCGCAAGGTTCAGCAAAGCAGGTTTCCGTTTTGATTGGAACGAACTTGCATGAGGGGGCCTATTTCATCCGAAAAGAATCCCATCTAATGAACAAGTCAACAGCGAGACAGGCATTGGAAATGATGACGGGCATGTCAGACATCGGCGACCTGATAGAACCATTTCCGGTTACGATTGAGGGACAGGCGCAAATGTTGACCGATCTATTTTTTTGGCGTCCTGCGTTGGCTCTTGCTGTTGCACAGTCGGCGCATGCGCCTGTATGGATGTATCGTTTTGATTGGACATTGCCCGGGCATCCTACCTTTGAACAAGCGGTTCACGGTGCAGAGATTGCGTTTGTTTTCGATAATCTGGAGCTGCTAGATAAGCTTGGATTAGAGATTCAACCTTCGATGCAGAAGCTGGCTCAAGATATGCAGCAGGCATGGGTTGCTTTTGCACGTGATGGGAAGCCAGTGCTGTCCGAGGGGGCTTGGCCGATGTACGACAGAGAAGAGCGAACTACAGCTATTTTCCATCAGGATATTAAGATGGAGCACGACCCCGAAGGAGATAGACGTCGACAGTTAACCGGTCAGATGACCCTATAAGTAACAAGAGAGAGAGCATATCAAGAACTCAAATGTAAAAAGCCTTCGCCCGTAATTTGTATACGGACGAAGGCTTTTGTTAGTAGTAAGTTAAATCTTAAATCGCTTAACCAGCTGTTGCAAATCCTGCGCCATGTTGGACAACTCCTGTGACGAAGAGGCAATTTCCTCCATAGCTGCCATTTGTTCCTGAGCAGCAGCAGATGTTGTCTGCGAGCTGTCCGCCGAATTGCGAGACAGGCTTGCCAAATGGGTAACAGTGGCGGAGACTTCCTCTGTACTGGCTGAGATTTGTTCAGCAGCAGCGGACACACTTTGAATTTGTTCCACGATATGAGAAGTAGAGCGCTCAATATTCGTAAATGCACCTTCTGCATCTTGGCTAATACGCATACCTTCACCTACCTGGTTACGAACATTACCGTTCATGGTAGCGGTAGAGCGTTGAATCAAATCGAGCATCTGAGTAATAATCTGACTGATGGAATCCGCGCTTTCCTTGGATTGCTCAGACAGCTTGCGTACCTCTATAGCGACTACGGCAAATCCACGCCCGGCTTCGCCAGCTCTGGAAGCTTCAATAGACGCGTTCAGAGACAACAAATTGGTTTGCTTGGCAATGGCGGCAATAGCCGTATTCATCTGCTTCGCATCGTCCGAGAGCTGGGATAGCTCATCCATTAGGCTAGCCGTTTGGCTGACAGCCTCCAGAATACGGTCCATTTGGGTCCGTACACTACTGATCATTTGACTGCCTTGAGCCACATCATGCTCGGTTTGTCCTGCTGAATCCACGATGGAGCTTGCCGATTCGGCAATGGTGCTGACACCCTTCGCCATTTCTTCAACGGCATTAGCGGTCTGCTCGGATGCCTCGGCGCTGGTGGCTGCATTTTCCGCGGATTCCATAACCGTTTCCGCTACATGTTGTACGGACTCCGTCGTTTGCTCTGTGCTTTCCTTGATTATCAGGGAAGAGGAAGCAAGTCGGGAGGAGGTTTGGTTGACCTCTGAGACCATCGTATGCAAGGAATGCGTCATCTGGTCAAAATTCTGTGCCAGTTCGCCGAACTCATCCTTGCTGGATAGATTAACACGTTCGGTCAGATTTCCGTCACGGACGATGCGTGTTCCTGCTTGCAGCTTGCGCAGCGGAATTAAAAATGAGCGGACCATAAGCACAATGATGATCGCCGCGGCAAGTATGGAAATAACAATCACAATCAGGCTTTGTTTCAGAATTGGTTGGGCTGCATCACTATAATCCTCCAGATCCGACAGTGCGACAATGCTCCAACCGGTGAGAGGGTCCTTAAGTGTAAAGGCCAGCATATCTCGATTCATAAATTGAATTTGCGACATGGAAGGAGTATCATTTTCGACGGTTGTCGCCACTTCGGGAAGTCCTTCTATGGCGTCAGCCGCTTTTTTGCCTGTCTTGTTGAAAGCTGTTCCAGTCCCAGATACAACTTTATGTTCAGAATCAACAATAATGAGTCCTCCGCGCTCACCAATCTTAACAGACTGCAGACTTTCACTCATTTTGTCCAGGTTCAAAGCCAGGGCAACAGCTCCTTCACCGTCCTCCAGCGTTCCCGATATATTAACGACTAAATTCCCTGTCGTGACGCTGGCAACTGGAACACCGACGAATACTTTACCCTTTTCCAGCATCGCGTTTTTGTACCATTTTCTCTCCCTGGGATCATAATCGGACTCCTGTTTTTTCGGCGAACGTATGTATTGCCCCTTCTCATTGCCGAGAAGCGCTGCATCTAGCTCGGGGTGAGCCTTGACGATAACATCTAACTTTTTCTGAAGGGTCTCTTGGTTGGTACCAATGGAATCAGAATTGATTTCAGTGGTAAGCACGTCCAGGTCTTTCATAATAGGCGCTACATACTGATTGACATTGCTCCGGATCAGATACAGATTCGTGTATACGGAACCGCCCATTTGCTGACTGAGTTGTGTCGTAGCCCCCTGATAAGAAAAGTACCCGATAAGTACGCTCGGAATCAATAACACAGCTAAAAAAGATATTATTAATCTTGTCCTCATTAAATAAAACTGCTTGAGAAACCTGTTCCACCACGGAACTGTTTGTTTTGTTTTAGTCATAGTTCTTGCTCCTCTGTGTCTGATGATCACTACATTGTTTTATTCGACATAAACCGACGAATTTTATAGATGTAATCATTGGGAAACGAGAAATAGTAGCATATTTTAGACACTTTTTTTGAAAAACAGGTCTAAAGAACTATGATTAATATTAATGCGAACACATAAAAAGCCAAATCGGAGATGCAAAAGCATCTTCACAATTTGGCTTGGGTGAGTCATGAAGGGGACATTGAACTGTTAATTTTTTTGCTGACGTGAAATCATAAAGAGCGTAATCCAGATGAGCATAAAACCAGTCAATTGCGCTACAGTAACGATTTGCTGAAATGCGATCCAATTAATCACGACACCCACCATGGGAAAGCTCAATTCTGCCATCGTAGCATAAGACGCTTTGGTCGTACTTAAGCCTTTGTAATACAGCAATAAGCTAAGAAGACCCGGAAGCAATGCCTGCAATAGCAAGTTGATAATCACAGCTGCGCCTGCCCATGTACCGGCAGGCATATTCCATGGCGCATGCTCTACAGAGGTGAGGACAATTAGCAGAGGGAGCGCCACCATGAAGCGGAGGGAGGTTACCGTTTCATATTTCATTGAACGAAGCAAGTAGCTTCCCATGACTGTCGAACCGCCCCACAGAACCGCTGCACCCAGTGCAAGTAGACTACCGACCTGGACAAAATCACGAACATGCCCGAAGGGGAGCGACCAACCGAAGGTCAGAAGATACGTCCCGAACAGAGCGACGACAATTAATAATCCAAAATGACGCGGCAGCATTTCCTTCAATATAACGCGGGCCAGAATAATAGCGACCAATGGTTGAAGCTTCTGGAGTAAGAGTACAGCATTCAGATCACCGTTGCTGAGCGCCATGGTAAAAATCACGCTGGCCAGAGCCGAGCCGCCCCACGAGACGAACAAAATAGCGAAAACTTGACGAAGCCGTACCGCTTTGAGTTCCTCACGATGCTTCCACAGCATCGGTGTCAGAGCGAGGAAGAGCAGCACATGCTCCATTAGTACAATTTGTGTTGAAGTAAATGATTTTAGCAAAATAATACGAAACAGCGGATCAGCGCCCCACAAGGCTGCCCCAATTGCGACCAGCCAAAAACCGCTTTTCATGTGGGAGCTATGATCAAAACCTTTGGATGTTAGTACAGTAGAAGATTGACTCATACTCAATTAGCTCCTTGCGAATACAGGACCGGTGGCACAAAAACCCCCGTCCATGGCGAAAGGCCATGCAAGACGGGGGTTGATCAAATAAACTTGCCGCTTTATGCAAGTTAAATGAAGTTACTGCAACTGCAAAACCCATAACGCAGCATTCATCCACTTCGCGGCATGTTGATATTTCGATCTTCTTCCATCCGGACTTTACCGTCGGCTTTGGCATCTCACCAAATCAGTCCGTATCCTGTTGCCAGATACAGAGTCGCGGGCTTAGCTCCATGAGCCATACCGCCGGTTGGGAATCACACCCTACCCCGAAGATCCTTATTCCGTTTTTTAATTTCTCCTATAGGATATACCTGTTTTAGAATGAAGTCCAGTGAAAAATGTGTGTATATCTAACAATGATTTTCATCTATTTTTCGAAAGCGTTTTACTAAGTTACATACTATGAAGTAATATCCTTATACTCAATGCGTCGAATCGCCGCATAAGCCACCAGCATTCCCAGTATAGAGAAGCCTATTTGCACGGGGGCTATGGAGCTAAGTGTAGCGCCGTTATTATTAGAGAAAAGCAATGCTACAATCAGGATTGAGGTCACAATGGTAGTAGGTACAGAGTATCTTCGCATCCCCATATACAGCGGAACCAGTCCCATAAAGCTGGCAGCAACGGCATTGATCAGCGTCCGTGCTGATTGTTGACCCAGTATCGAAAGAGTAAGGTTATCGGGTACAATCAAGACAAACTGGTTGAGCAGATGAATAGCAGCCGTAATGATTATTTCCGAAATAATAATAGACAAGAAGGTAAACAGCAGCACAACCAAGAGCTTGGCGATCATCAGCTTCTGACGGTGAATCGGATACATGAACAGGATCGTAATCGATTTGGACTTAAATTCCCCTACGATAAAGCGGCACAGGAGAACGGAGGCAAACACAATAAATGTGGCTCTGACCAGCATGTCCATGAGATCGAGAAGCTGAGTGTACTGTGTAAATTCGGGTATTCCTGTACTTTGGCTGTCCAGCGCGATGATACAGAGCAGCCCAAGAATGCATGCATTGGCGATCAGTGCTGAACGGATATAACCCGCCAGATGAAATTTTTTGAGCTCCAGTTGCATCAACTTAAGCATGAAGATCACCTCCGTTTAACAGCCGCAAAAAGTAGTCTTCCAGCGTACTGCTTTTCTGATGAATGGAATCCACTTCTATATCATTTAAAATGAGCGTCTTCGTAATTTGTTTCTGCGGTACATTTGAATCGTAAATACGTATACTCTGTTCATTGAGCACCCTTATATTATTCAGATTCAGATGATGGGAGAGGACGTAGGCCGCCTTTTTACAATCGTTGGTCGTAAATTCGATGTATTCCGTATTGGTTTCCCGCACCTGCTCCATCGATACTTCCTCAATCAGCCTTCCGTGATTAATCACGCCTACCGTATCCGCAATCTGCTCTATTTCCGCTAAAATATGACTGGACACGAGCAGAGTCATCCCATATTCCTTGCATAGCATGTGGAATAGTTGGCGGATTTCCTTGATTCCCACGGGGTCCAGACCATTAATCGGTTCATCCAAAATGAGTAGCTCTGGCTTAGTCGCAATAGCGCGGGCAATCCCGAGACGCTGTTTCATTCCCAGTGAAAAGTCTTTTACCGACTTGTCACCCGCATTCTGCAAGTTTACTAATTCCAGGGCATCCCGAACAGCCTGCTTATTATAGTAGCCCATGTATTCACAATGAAGTTCGAGATTTTGCTGCGCCGTCAGCCTATCATAAAAAATCGGGTATTCAATAATCGAACCCATCCGTCCGAGCAGATGATACGACTTTGGCGTTAATTTCTCACCGAATAATTCAATTTCACCCGATGTCGGCTTGAGTAAATTCGTAATCATTTTCATCATCGTCGTCTTGCCTGCCCCGTTAGGGCCGAGAAAGCCATAGGTTTCTCCCTTGCGCACATTCATGCTGACTCCCGCTACAATTTCGTTACCCTTCAGGGCTTTGGTCAACTGATGTGTACGTATTACGTAAGTCATGGGTGTTCTCCCTTCGTATACTGCTGATAATTCAAGGATAAAGGGCGAAATGTTCATTTTTCTTTCGTGATTCTTACAAATTTATTAAGTTGAGCATGTTGAGTCCGATTAATAGTTGATTTTCTTCAATGTAAAAGAGAAGACCGTCCGCTCATAAGGTTTACTAGTCAATTGAACTTCTCCGTTCATCGTTTCAACCAGACGTTTGGCAATCGTAAGGCCCAGTCCGCTGCCTTGTACCGCCTTATTGCGGGAGTCCTCCAGTGTATACATGCGTTCAAAAACTTTATCTTGCTCAGATTCCTGTATGCCTTTCCCACGATCCCATACCTCTATACGCACTGTATCCTGCTGTTCTGACAGCGTCAGGCCTAGCGTTCGACCATCTGCCCCGTAGCGAATGGCATTCGAGATCAGATTGTTCAGCACCCGCCCAATCGCTCCTTCGTTCCCCAAGGCATGAATGGTATGCTCCGGGATCTCAATATGCACAGTAAACCCCTGTGCAGTCAGCAGGTCATAAAACTCTAAAATGCTGCGTCTGCACAGTTCTCCCACTTCCAGTCGTGTCAACGGAATATCCGTATCATTAGCTTCCAGTTTCGCCAAATTAAAAAAGCTTCCGATCAACTCAATCGCTTCGCTTGTCTTTTGATGAATTTTGGATAGCAGCTTTATACGTTCTTCCGGCAAAATAGTCGGATCGCCATCCAGCATCTCGGCATATCCAAGCACAACCGTAAGCGGGGTCTTGAGATCGTGTGAAATGTTCGAAATCATTTTGCGCATAGCAATTTGGCTACGGTTGTAATCTGCAGACACTCTGAGATTCAAGTCCAGCAGTCGATTAATTTCCGTCATGAGTCGTTGCAGTTCAACGTCACCTGTGACATATAGCAGCTTTTCCGCATGATTCACCGTCACTATTCGCTCTAGTAGGGCTCGGATATCCCTTATTTTGCGCTTATTGGCCATACGCTCCCGCCAAAGCCATACTATAACGACTGACATGATGAGACCGACAATCCATTCAGAAATGTTTTCGATGTTCATATCAGCCATTCTCCCATTTGTAGCCAATGCCCCATAGCGTTTTAATGTGGACAGGATGAGAGGGATCTTCTTCAATTTTCTCACGCAGGCGGCGAATATGGACGTTAATCACGTTCTCGTCGCCCATATAATCGTCCTTCCAAATAAATCCGTATAATTGTGCTTTTGTAAATACCCGGTTTGGATTGGCTACAAACAGCTTCAAAATATCGGATTCTTTGGCTGTTAGCTGAATTTCGTTTTCATTGCGTATGACTGTAAAATGATCAAAATCAATGCACAGACTGCCGTAGGTCAAAACTTGTGCTTGCGGCTGTTCCTCCTGCTGTTGCTGACGGGCATATGTAGTAGATCTTCGGATCGCGGACTGAATACGAGCGGTCATTTCCAGCATTGAAAAAGGTTTGGCAATATAATCGTCTGCCCCAAAGCCCAGTCCAAGCGCTTTATCCACGTCGCTGTCCTTGGCTGACATAATCAGAATCGGGACGGCGCTATGGGTACGAATTCGTCGAATCACCTCCATCCCGTCCACCTTCGGCATCATCAAATCCACCAGTACCAGATCATAGGTATGACGTTCAAAGGCAAGAAGCCCCTCTTCCCCGTCATAGGCAGTGGTTAGGCTGTATCCTTCCTTAGTGAGTGCTTTAAGTAGCATTTCGGCAATGGATAGATCGTCTTCAATAAGTAAAATATGCTGTGGCATAGGTGTGGAACACCCCTAATTTTTAGATTAAGCTCGTGTGACGAACTGTACCTGAATTATATAGAGCAGTGGAGGGGATTTCCATAAAAAATATCCAAAGAAAAAATGGAAACTCCCTGGATCGTCCCAGGGAGTTACGTAATCAGCTGTGTCTGGCAATATATCTTTCCTCTATTATACTGAAAGAGTTTATAATCCGGTGTTTGGAATACGATGTTATGATATACGTGACATGCTTTATACAAGAAATCAGGTATGTCGAATCACGCTGCGGTACAGGAGCGTCAATAAAGGAGAGCAACGATGTTTGTCATACGAGGAACACAAAAACTGCTGAAGGAATGGGAGACTGAACCACTTCAAGTTGATATTTATCCGCCTTTAAATAGTTGGCATGCCAGCTTATTTTTACTGAATCGAAGAAAAAATATAGTGTTTATGCATGATATATCCCGCTTAAGCATCACGCTGTTTGGGATTAAAAAATCGCAGTACAAAAACCTGCCGACTCTTTTTATACAAGCCTTGAAGGAATTAATGATCAGCGAAGGGTTTGATGAGCAGATCGTGAAGGCATACACACAGGAAGGCGAGCAGATGCTGGCAACTACGACGAATAGACATAGTGTGTTGGTAACCTTAGATGAGATTATATTTATTATGAAGGAACTGGATATGGAGCATGGGTGCGAGCTGGAAAAAAACCAGTGGAATAACCGGATTGTTTTCAAAACTGTTGAATACAAGTACCCTGTTGATGTTTTTAAAGAAGTGCTGGAAAAGCATTATAAACTAGAGCGTATTTGAGAAATTTATGATTTTACGAAATGAGTTCCATTTATTCCCTCTGTCCTATATAATCTAATATAGTTCTAAAAGACTATATAAAGAGAGGTAAGGGGTAAATGAAGATTAAATTAAGAAATAAAACTGGAATGATCAAGGAACGCAAAGTAGGTTTTTCATGGACTACGCTCTTTTTCGGTTTTTTCCCTGCGTTGTTTAGAGGGGATTGGAAGTGGGCTGTTATTATTTTTCTGGTATCGATCCTTACGAGTGGGGCGTCCAATTTTGTATTTTGCTTCATTTATAATCGCTTACATATTAATGATCTGCTGTCCCAAGGCTATGGCCCTGCTACTAAGAAATCCCAATCTATCCTGATTTCTAAGGGATTTATTGCTGAAAATTACGCTGCTAACTTTGCAGGTTAATTTGAGAGCTGTTTGTTAAACGAGACGTATCAAAAGGGCATCCACCAAAGTCCATACGGGCGGGGGAGGCTCTTTTTTTATAACTCACATGATAGCAACGCTTGCGATGAAATGAATCATAGCGCAATAAGCGGCACACTTTGGTAAAATAAAACGATACAGGGTTTGACACCATCGGTCAGACTTATAAAACGGGGGGTACATAACGAAAGATGAAGAGGATTATTGATATAGCCAAAGAAGCAGGAATTGAAGAAGAACATCTAGAGACGTATGGAAAATATAAAGCAAAGCTGAACCCGTCCCTGTGGGAGCAGTTAAAGGACCGTCCGAATGGAAAGCTGGTGCTGGTTACGGCGATGAACCCCACGCCGGCGGGAGAAGGAAAAACGCTGACCACCATTGGACTGTCACAGGCGCTGAATGCGCTGGGGCATAAAACCGTTGCTGCGTTGCGTGAGCCGTCCCTTGGCCCTTGCTTCGGCATGAAAGGAGGAGCAACTGGGGGAGGACAAGCCCAGATTGTTCCAGCGGAAGACATTAACCTCCATTTTACAGGTGATATTCACGCGATTTCGGCAGCGCATAATTTGCTGGCAGCGATGATCGATAACCACTTATTTCATGGAAATGCTTTGCGGTTGAAACCCGAGCGGATTGTGTGGAAACGCGCTGTCGATATGAACGACCGGAGTTTACGAAACATTGTAACCGGATTGGGGTCAGGTAATGGAGCAGTGAGAGAAAGTGGTTTTCTGATTACCTCGGCTTCAGAAGTGATGGCCGTATTATGTTTAAGTGAAGATATGGACGATCTTAAAGTGCGATTGGGTCGGATGGTGATTGGTTATAACGAAGATGGCGAAACGGTAACAGCTGAGGAACTACATGCGGTGGAAGGTATGGCTGTGCTGCTTCGGGAAGCATTGAAACCCAATCTGGTGCAGACGTTGGAGGGAACTCCAGTTATTGTGCACGGCGGACCTTTTGCGAATATTGCGCATGGATGCAGTAGTTTGATCGGTACGAAGCTAGCCCTGAAGCTGGGAGAGGTGGTTGTCACGGAGGCTGGGTTCGGGGCTGAGCTGGGGGCAGAAAAGTTTTTTGACATCAAGTGCCGTCAATCCGGTTTGCAGCCAGATGCGGCTCTGTTGGTCGTAACCGCCAAAGCGCTGAAATATAACGGCGGTGTAGCTAAAAATGAGCTGGACGCAGAAAATCTGGAGCAATTGCAACTTGGATTAGCCAACATGAATCGGCATGTACGGAATTTGCAAAAGTTTGGCGTGCCAGTACTGGTAGCGGTCAACCATTTTGTAACAGATAGCGAAGCCGAGCTGGAACTGATTTTCTCGGAATGCCGCAAGCTGGGAGTACCCGTAGAGTTGTCACAGGTGTGGGCACAGGGAAGCCAAGGGGGAGAAAAGCTGGCCCAAAGCCTGCTCAACCTGCTCCAGGAGGACAAAGCCCATTTTGCACCATTGTATGAGCATACCCTTGATTTGCAAGCGAAAATTAGTGTTATTGCGAAGGAGATTTACGGTGCGGCAGAGGTAGCTTACACTCCTGCGGCCAAACGGGCGTTGGCCGGTATGGAGCAGCTTGGTTTTGGACAACTGCCTGTATGCATGGCCAAAACGCCGTATTCTTTCTCAGATCAACCTTCTCTGCTAGGTGCACCGGAAGGCTTTACCATTCACGTGTCCAGCGTTGCTTTGTCTGCAGGGGCAGGCTTTGTGGTCGTGGAAACAGGCAATACTATGACGATGCCAGGATTGCCCAAATCCCCAGCAGCTGAGCATATGTCGCTGGAGGCAGATGGAAGCATTCAAGGTCTAATGTAGTATCTTTAGAAAATGGCAGCTTCTCAGGATGAAGTGCCAAGCAGTTTGGGCAGTGCAGTAAGCAGCTTTTGTCGGGTTATGGCATCGCTCCAGTTCCAGCGTTCAGCTTCTACGAAATATACCCGACCTTGACGTACAGCAGGGAGGCTACGCCAGAGAGGGCTGCTGATCATGCGTTCCAGCGTACGTTTGGATTCTGGGGCTGTCGGGACAAGCATAAAAATGCGGTCCCCGGCGTAATCAGGCAATTCGTTCGGATCTATTTCCGCGAAGCCGTGTCCCTCGTCGAGCACCTTTTGGATCGGCTCAACGGGCTGAAAGCCCTGGGGGTGGTAGAGGGCCGATGAGAATCCGGACATACCCATGACAAAGAGCCGATCACCATGATCGAAGATGAAGACGGAGGCCGTTTCTCCGGCTGTGATTTGCGTACCGAGCTGCTGCCACATTGCCAGATTACGGGCTTTGAAGGTAGACAACCAGCGTTCGGCCTCCCGCTCCTTACCGAGCCAGGCGCCAAGTGTACGCATCCGTTCCTCCAGCGTGGCGAAGGAGTTGAAGGTGACGGTGGGGGCGATGCTGGCAATGCGCTTATATTCCTGTTCGTCCGAATTGGCGATGATAATTAGATCAGGATCAAGAGCACTGGTCAAGCGGGTGTCCAGTGGAAGGCCTACATCGGCGACATTCACAAGACGATGTTTATAGACGCTGTATTCACTGAGTTGCAGACTTCCGCCGATGGCTTTGGCCCCTAATGCCAATAGATCGCCCATCGTTTCTCCATGATAGATGATGCGGCTTGCTCGGCGCGGAATATGAATATGGTGGCCCGTCCAATCCTTGACGCGCACAGAACCGGAGACAGAAAGTGCGTACTTGCCAGGGGGAATCCCGGTCATTTGCCTAAACCGTCGATTAAAATAATATTCGTCAGAGAAACCAACCTGACGGGCTATTTCACGTAAAGGCCGTTTGCAATCCAGCAGCAGCCGCTTGGCATGATTCAAGCGCAGCTCAGTGAGGTAATGCAGCGGCTTTTTGCCTGTAATTTTACGAAACATTTGCGAGTATTGCCATATGGAAACGTTCGCCTGCTCGGCAAGCTGCTTGACGGTAATGGGCTTTTCATAGTTGTTTTCCATATATGAGAGAGTGCCTTCTACCGATGCTGGCAATGCCGGATTAGAGGTATTGTTTTGATCAATATCGGTGTGGTCTTCCTGCCACAGCAAGAGCAACTCTTGAAACATGATTTGCTGCCGTAATACGGATGTTTGGTTATGCGGCTGTACCGTTTGTTGGGTACTATAAAATAACTCTTCAATCAACTGAATAAGTTTGGAGGAAGAAGAGGAGACGATGTATTCGCGCGGTTCCGGCAGGACAGCTCCATGATATATGGACGGCATGCGCGCTGCGTGTTCAGCCAAGGCCATGTCCGCTTGTGGTTCCGACGTCAAAGCGATGACCTCAAACGTGATTTTGTAGTATTCAGGTACAGTTCCATTCAGGGGAGCGATTTGATAGGATTCACCTGGAGCTAGCCAATACCCATGACCTGTATGGAATAGATACTGCTCTGGGCCAATGTCCACCATCCCTGTCCCACTGATGAACATAAGAAGACAGTGATATGAACTGGGACGTGATAATAATTCATCGGTAGGCTCACCAATCAACGCAATTTCGTTAAAATGAAAAAGCAGTGAGCTGAACGGAGGAGGATATACGGACGACGAAGACTGGTTCACAGTATTGCTCCTTTTATTGAGAATGGTTATCATGTATATATGAGTATACCTCCTTTAGGTTCAACAAAAAAGAAGCCTATCAACAAGTGTCGATAAGCTTCTCCAATTTTATCTGATGAGCTTGGGCAATTCCTTCAGCAGCCATTCTCGAGTGGAAGCATCACTTTCAGTTTTGCCAATATCCTGAGTGTACACACGACCCTGTTTGACAGCAGGGAGCTGGAGCCACAGCTTGCTTTTCATTAACTGTTCGGTGGATTGTTCGGCTTCTGAACTTGGTGTTCTTAGTATGAAAATCCGATCTCCAGCGTATTGTCCGATCACTTCCTGAGATATTTGTACAAATCCTTTGTCTTCATCCAGTGCTTTCTGGATAGGAGGGGTAGGTTTGAAACCATTCTTTTCATACAGTATTTGTGACAGTCCTGTCCGTCCCATTGCGAATAAACGGTCACCTGGATAGTAGGTAAAGACTGAAGCAGTTTCCCCCGCCTTAACACCTTCTGCGTGAAGTTTGGTCCACATCTCCGCTTCCTTTATTTTATATTGGGCAAGCCAATCTTCAGCGTCCTTTTTCTTGTTCACAATGTCTCCGAGATGCAGCAAACGTTCGTCTAACGGGGCAAAGGTATCGAACATAATTGTAGGTGCAATTTTTGTTAACGCTGCGTATTGCTTTTCATCTGTATCGGCGGTAATGATCAGGTCAGGCTGTAGTTCCAAGGCTTTTTCCAAATTAATCGGGAACCCCAGATCAGCCACGTTCTGAACCTGCTTTTCGTAAACCTTACCTTCAATCATAGAAGTTGATGTACCTACAGCTTGTACGCCTAAAACCAATAAATCCCCATAGTTTTCTCCAAAGTAAGCAATGCGCCCAGGAGTCGTGGGAATATTCACTGTATGTCCCTTATAGTCTGTGTAGTCACGAGTTGTGGCAGCTTCCGATGTTTTTGTAGATGCTGTTGTGTTGCTGCTTGCACTCTGATTGTCAGACGCGCCGCATCCCAGCAGCAATGCCCCCATAAGAAAGAATAGGCAGATGAGAGCAGTGTATTGTCGAGTGGATTTTTTGTTGATTGTCGAGTTCTTGTTGGTCATAGCAACCTCCGTATAATAGAATGATTCTGAATTTTACAAATGAGAATTATTATCACAAAAGCTATGATAAGCGCTGAACCCTCAATACTCAATGGACAAACTTGGTCAATGAATCCGATTTTGTACAAAATAAGTCTCAGGTGTTCTTAGCTCATTTCATTCTTCAAATTTTATTGATTTGTCATTTTTTATGGTATAGAATATCATTTTTATACATTTGAAAGGGGTTTTGAAATGGCATTGTTTATTACATATGTTTTACTAGGTTTCTCTATAGCACTACCTGTAGGTACAATTACGGTTGAAATGACGAAGCAAGGGCTAAAGAATGGATTCATGCATGGTTGGATTGTGGGCCTTGGGGGGATGACCATCGATTTGTTATTGATCACTGGCTTGTATTTTGGTCTGGCCTCAGTCTTGTCATTACCTGTTGTACAAGTGATTATGTGGTTCGTTGGAGCCCTTTTTTTGTGCTACGTGGGGTACGACAGCATTAAAAATGCAGATCATGATATTGCGCTAGAAGGAGAGAAAAAGACGAAATCATTATTTTCTTCCTATAAAAATGGGCTGCTTGTAGCTGTTTCACCAGGAAATTTAGTGTTCTGGGTGAGTGTTTTTGGAACTGTGCTGGCAAGTTCATTTGATCGGTCAAATACAAGTCAATTCTTGATTGTTGGCTTAGGTATTTTGTTTGGTATTCTTATCCATGATTTAGGCTTGATGACCCTCGTAGCCACAACACGAAAAGCCATGAATCGAACCGCCATCAAGTGGGTTACGATCGGTGCAGGCGTGGTTTTGATCGGTTTTTCGATTTATTTTCTGTATGAATTTATGATCACCCTCCAAAAGATTTTATAGCATTACGCAAGGATACGTTCAAGCTTGTCATGCCAGTCTGCATAAATCGAACAAGTCCTTCATAGACATGTACTAATTCATTTAAAACATGTGCTGAAGGGGTTGATGACATGCGCCGGATTTCATGGATGCTCGCCATGGTCATGTGTGTAACGCTGCTGCTGGCCGGGTGCGGCAAGAAGAGCGCGGACGATGTGGTTAAAGATTTGAGTGACGTGGTGAGCGACCTGAACAGCTACCACGGTACAGCTTTGATGACGCTGCATACCGGCGACACGCCGCAGGAATACAAGGTGGATATTTCCTACCGCAAGCCGTCCTATTACCGAATTGCCATGACGAACGAGAAAAAGGATGTTACGCAAATTGTGCTTCGTAATGATGAGGGTGTATTTGTGCTAACACCCAGCCTGAACAAAAGCTTCCGTTTCAAAAGCGACTGGCCAAACAATCAGGGTCAAGTATATTTATATGAAACGTTGGTTCGCAGCATTATCGGCGATGCCTCCCGTCAGTTGGCTACCGACGATAAATCCTATGTGTTTGATGTGGCAGCGAATTACAACAGCCATGCGCTGGTGAGACAAAAGATATGGCTGTCCAAAAATGACTATGCACCCACTCAGGTACAGGTGTCTGATGCGAATGCCAAGGTAGTTGTTGATCTGAAATTCGATCAATTTGCTTTTGATACGAAGTTTGACAAGGACTCTTTTGATATGGAGCGGAATATGGCTTCAGGTAAGACGAGTACAGGTAGCGCAGGGGCGCCATCTTCCGGAGCAGTAGATCCCAGCAGTCAGCTTGATCCTTCCGGTGCGATGGATGGGACGACTGGCGTGACGACTGGCGAACCCGGACAAGAGCAGGGGACAGCAGGGGATGCAGTCCAGCAACCGTCAGGAGAAGCCAAGGTGGACGGTACTGCCACAAACGATACGTCCAAACTGGACAAAGCAGCCAACGCAGAGGCGCAGCAACAAACCCCGGGCACATCGGATGCCGCAAACGGAACGTCAGCGGGAACGGATGCGGCAGAAGCTGTGATGGGTGAGTTCGGCTTGATCGAACCGTCCTACACGCCAGCCGGAGTACAGATCAAGGATACGCCGGAGCTGGAGGATAATGGTACACATGCCGTGATGCTGCGGTATAGTGGAACATATAATTATACCATTGTGGAGGCACGTCCAAAAGATCGGGCGGTCGCACTAGCCGCAGGCGAACTGGTTGATATTGGAGGGAGCTTTGCCGTGCTGACCGGAAGCGAACAGCAGACGATGACCTGGATGAATGACGGAATCGAGTTCAGAATCACCAGTGCTGACCTGCCTGTGAGCGAAATGATACAAATTGCCGCTTCTATACAGGATCAATCGGGTAAATAAAATTTTATAGACGGATGCAGACGGTCTAGAGTGTAAAAATGCTCTGCTGCCGCCCGTATCCGTCTTTTGTTCATTCGCAGTCTAAGATGTGCATCGCTTGTATATCCTGTTCTATTGTAGAGATGGTAGAGGAGGCTGGTAAAGCCCCCCTGCCATTGACAGCCACGTTTTTGAACATTACCATTAACCTTTGGAAGCAAGCACTTTTGCCACACTCCGAATGGTAAAAGGTTATGTTACAGGCTAACAATTGAAGAAGGTGACTGGATTTGCAAGCACAATACAGATCGACCCGGGCCGAAATCAACCTGGATCACCTTGGCGCCAACTATGAAGCTTTTCGCAAGGCATTGCCAGCGGATAAGCTGATGCTGGTCTGTGTCAAGGCTAATGCCTACGGACACGGTGCCGTGGAAATTTCAAAGGAATTGGAACGCCTTGGTGCGGATTATTTGAGCGTCGCTTTTCTGGATGAAGCGTTGGAGCTTCGTCATGCGGGGATTCAGCTACCGATTCTAGTACTCGGTTATACCTCACCGGAAGCTGTACAAATGGCTTGGGAGCATGATATCTCATTGACAGTGTTCAGTGAGGAAGTGCTGGAGGGTATCCGCAGACTGGACCGCCAAGGAAACGAACGCAAGCTGAAGGTGCACATCAAAATAGACAGTGGCATGGGAAGACTGGGTTTGCTGCCTGAAGAAGAGGCTGTAGCTTTTGTCCGGCAGGCTCACGAACTAGAGCAGGTGCTGCTGGAAGGCATGTACACCCATTTTGCCCGCGCGGATGAAGAAGACAAAAGCTATACACTGCTACAATATGATCGGTTTCGGGGCGTGGCGGAAGCGCTAAGGGAACAAGGTATCACCATTCCCATTATACATACGGGCAATAGCGCCGCCACCATTGATACCCCTTCCCTTTCCCCCAATATGGTGCGGATTGGTATCAGTATATACGGTCTGTATCCGTCTGATGAGGTGAATCGGCAAGCCATTGAGCTGCTGCCTGTATTGTCATTGAAGACGGCGGTGGTTTATACCAAGACGCTTCCTCCCGGCTGGGGAGTTAGTTATGGCACCCGGTATGTGACCTCCAGTGAAGAACGGATCGGTACACTGCCAATCGGCTATGCGGATGGATACTCCCGCATGCTGAGTGGGAAGATCGAAGTGTTGATACGCGGTCGCCGCGTCCCGGTACTCGGTACGATTTGCATGGACCAGTGTATGGTATCTTTACAATCTTTCGCAGAAGATGCGGAAGAAATCCAAACCGGCGAAGAGGTTGTTCTCATCGGCCAGCAGTCCGGCGAAACTATCGCGGCGGATGAACTGGCATCCAAGCTTGGTACGATCCACTATGAGGTGATCTGCATGATCGCAGACAGGGTACCGCGTGTATACACGCGAGGTCATGTTCCTGTTGTTCGAGTGAACTCGCTTCTTCCAACCCGCTGGAATTAATTTCATAACGCAAATTACCGAATAAAAGCAGGAGTTTTCGCAGAACGTCCCGAAATATGTACAAAGGAAAGAAAAGAGCGCTATAACTGTCAAAAGACGCATCAGGCTCCGCTGACACTTGTATTTCGGGGATCAAACGCCTGTACGAAAACGAACTGCGTAGTTTATAATGGAATGCAGCATAGATGATATACGAATATCATATACATTCTTGTATTCCGTTTGAATAAATTACCGGGAATAACGTTATAATGGTACAATGGCGACAAGGTTTTGGGGGTGGAAGAGAAGTTGGCCAATTTGCAGAACACCAAAAGAATAATGATCAGTTTGCCAGATCATCTCTTGCAGGAAGTGGACGGGATCGTAGCTATGGAAAATTCCAACCGCAGTGAATTTATCAGGCAGGCCATGAAGCTGTATGTAGGCGAACGTAAAAAACGTTACATTCGTGAAGCTATGCAGCGTGGATACATGGAAATGGCTAAAATTAACTTGACCATGGCATCCGAAGCCTTTCACGCGGAGGAAGATGCAAACAGCACCTTGGGCCGTACAGTTAGCGGGGTGTAATCCATATTGATCGTAAAGCGCGGCGACGTTTTTTTTGCAGACCTTTCACCCGTAGTCGGTTCCGAGCAAGGTGGCGTCAGACCTGTGCTGATCATTCAAAATGATATCGGCAACCGGTTTAGTCCTACCGTGATCGTGGCAGCTATCACCGCTCAGATTCAGAAGGCAAAGCTGCCTACACACGTGGAAATCGACGCGGCGACGCATGGCTTTGATCGTGATTCTGTTGTTCTTCTGGAGCAAATTCGGACGATCGACAAGCAAAGGCTTACCGACAAAATCACCCACTTAGATGAAGAAACTATGCGCAAAGTGAGCGATTCGCTACAAATCAGTCTCGGTTTGATTGATTTTTAGCGTGATGGAACGACGAGTGAAACGGGAAAAGGGCAGCGCTTGGGCGCTGTCCTTTTGCGTGTCTGATGAAAAATGCAGGTAGGGCTTGCTCTAACGGCACCTGCTGGCGCTTTGAATCATTTTTTGTGATAATGAAAGACATGCTGTATGACAAGAGTTGTGAGGAAGAAGGGATAGGTTTGTCTAACGAGGAAACGAAGACGGAAATCCGGCAGGAGCCGAACGAAGCAGAACGCCAAGAGCGGATTGTCAAACAAGTGGCGAGAGAGCTGTCGCTGGCACTCAAGCAAATCCGGACAACGATCAGTTTGTTGGATGAAGGGAATACAATTCCTTTTATCGCGCGTTATCGTAAGGAAATGACAGGAGAGCTGGATGAAAATCAGCTACGTGAAATTGAAGATCGTGTAGTGTATTTGCGTAATCTGGAGGATCGTAAGGTAGAGGTCATCCGCATTATTGATGAGCAGGGCAAGCTGACGGAAGACCTGCAGGCGGCTATCACCTCTGCGGTTAAACTTCAGGAAGTGGAGGATCTGTACCGTCCGTATCGGCAAAAGCGCAAAACCCGCGCCAGTGTAGCAAAGGAACGGGGACTGGAGCCGCTGTCCATCTGGATCTGGAGCCAGCCGAAGCAGGGCGATGCTCTGAAAGAAGCCGAGTCTTATGTAAATGCGGAACTGGGAGTGGACAGCGCTGAGGCGGCCATCCAAGGAGCCTTGGACATTTTAGCTGAAAATATAGCGGATGATGCGGCTATTCGCCAATGGGTACGCCGATATACGCTGGACCATGGTATGCTGACCTCCGAAGCGAAGGACGCAGAGCAAGAATCCGTGTATGAGAACTACTACAGCTATCGTGAACTCGCTAAGAAAATGCCACCTCACCGTATTCTGGCGATTAATCGCGGGGAGCGGGAAGGCATTCTTAAGGTTGGTCTGGAGGTAGTGCCAGATTCTATTTACAATTACGTGGCAGGCCAAGTGATTAAAGGATCGTCTGTCGTGCAAGATCTGCTGCGCAGTGTCATTGAGGATGCGTATAAAAGACTTATCGCGCCGTCTATCGAGCGTGAAGTGCGCGCTGAAATGACGGAGAAGGGCGAGCAGCAGGCGATCTCCATTTTTGCAGGCAACTTGCGCAGCCTGTTGCTACAGGCTCCGATCAAGGGCCGACGTGTGCTCGGTGTCGATCCGGCCTATCGGACAGGCTGCAAGCTGGCGGTTGTCGATGACACCGGCAAGCTGCTCGAAGTGGCTGTGACGTATCCGACACCACCGAACAACAAGAAGCGCGAGGCTGCTGAAAAGTTCAAGCAGCTGATTGCCCAATACGGGATCGAATTGATTGTCATTGGTAACGGAACCGCTTCGCGCGAGACAGAGCAATTCGTAGCGGAAGTCATCGCGGACATTGGTGACAGCAGTCTAGCGTATCTGATCGTCAATGAGGCGGGCGCAAGCGTATACTCTGCCTCCAAGCTGGCACAGGAGGAATTTCCCGATTTGGACGTGGCCGAGCGCAGTGCGGCTTCCATCGCACGTCGTGTGCAGGACCCGCTGGCTGAGCTGGTCAAGATTGAGCCGAAGGCTATTGGTGTAGGCCAATACCAGCATGATGTGTCGCAGAAACATCTGGATGAAAGCTTAAAGGACGTTGTCGAATCAGCCGTTAACCATGTCGGTGTAGATGTGAACACGGCTTCTTCTGCGCTGTTATCCTATGTAGCAGGGATCAATGCGACGATTGCCAAAAACATCGTTAAGTACCGTGAGGAAAACGGTAAATTCAGCAACCGTCGTCAGTTGCAGAAGGTGCCGCGTCTTGGTGCAAAAACCTACGAGCAATCTGTTGGCTTTATCCGTATACCGGGTGGAGAAAATCCGCTGGATCGCACACCGATTCACCCTGAATCCTATGCTGTCGTAGACCGCCTGTTGGCGGAACTGGCCATCGATGCCCACGATCTGGGCACCAAGGCTGCAACGGAAGCACTGAACGTGTCCAACATTGACGAACTAGCTGCGAAGCTGGAAGTCGGCGTGCCGACACTGAAGGATATTCTGGACAGTCTCCAGCGTCCGGGCCGTGACCCGCGTGACGAGCTGCCGTTACCTGTATTCCGCAAGGATGTGCTGAAGATCGAGGATCTGGCACCGGGTATGGAGCTTCAGGGAACCGTCCGCAATGTCATTGATTTTGGCGCGTTTGTCGATATCGGTATTAAAAGTGACGGGTTGGTTCATATTTCACAGCTGCGCAGTGGCTTCGTAAAGCATCCGATGGATGTCGTATCTGTCGGTGATAACGTAACGGTGTGGGTGTTAAATGTTGATTTGAAAAAAGGCAGGGTTGGTCTGACGATGAAACCTCCTGCAGAGGCGCAATCGCAGGCATAATACTTTAAATAAAACTGTGCAACCTTCTTGTGAAGGGTTAACAAAAGCCGGAATCTCCGAACTGCATCGGAGATTCCGGCTTTCATTTTGGATGCCTTTAGCTTTTACCCGTTGTTGGCATCGAACTCCACGCCAGGTGCTTTATGATAAAAAAACCAACAATCGTTCAACAGTTTAATTTGGCGCCGGTCCTTTTTGTAAAAGGCCCGCATGAGCTGATTGCTGAGCCATTGAGGCAAGCCGATCTCCTCCTCTGCGTTACATCTGTATGCTTAGCATATGGGGTGGGTACCTAAAGTGTGCTTATGAATTGGGGGTTAGACTTCGGTCGTTATTTTATAATATGCTTGTCAGTAAGGAGCAAAGGAGGAGAGACCGTAAGGATGGAGTCCAAGTCCCTGAACAATTCAATGAACCATTCAATGAGCCATTCTATGAGTAATGAAGAGCTTCAAGAATGGGTAGAGCGCATTTCGCTGGAGAGCTTCGGTGTGCCGTTTCGACATCAAGCCACCTTTAATGTACGTCTGTCTTCCACAGGCGGTAGGTATTTTATGAAAAGTCATCATATTGAAATTAATCCACATCAACTCGCAGCTTACGGACGTTCTGAGGTGGAGAAAATTATTAAGCATGAGCTGTGCCATTATCATTTACATTTGCGCGGGATGGGCTATCAGCATCGAGATGCTGACTTCAAAGCATGGTTGGCCCGTGTAGGAGGAAGCAGGCATTGTCAGACTCTGCCGGGAAGAACGGAACGTAAGCCTCAGCCTTATCGTTACAAGCTAGTATGCGTTTCCTGTAAACAGGAGTATATGCGCAAGCGTAAGATGAATACACAGCGATATCGCTGTGGGAAATGTGGAGGTAAGCTTCGCCTGTTGGCACTTGACGGCACCCCCTGAATCATGGTAAATTAACCATACTGTAAGATAATTTACAGTAATGTTCCCTGATAGCTCAGTTGGTAGAGCACTCGACTGTTAATCGAGTTGTCACAGGTTCGAGTCCTGTTCGGGGAGCCATGGAGAGGTACCCAAGTGGCTATAAGGGGACCCTCTGCTAAGGGGTTAGGCTGCGAAAGCGGTGCGAGGGTTCGAATCCCTCTCTCTCCGTTGGTATTTTAAGTAGAAAAAGGACGCTCGTATGCATTGTAATGATGCTTGCAAGCGTCCTTTTTGTCTAGATCTGCTTTGAAAATAACGGTGGACTGAAATTCGTTTAAATGGAGAGACGAACGTGCTGCGTACGCCATGAAGCGACGTCAACCTGTCTTGTAAGCAGCCAATGACTTCTATTTCACAGTGTCAGCCTCAACTGTCTTAAGTATGTTCAACAGAGCATGAGCGACGCCATCTTCCGTATTAGTCAGAGTCACTTCGGAGCAGACGGCCTTAATGTCGTCTTTTGCATTGCCCATGGCAATGCCTCTTCCTGCCATTGTCAGCATGGAGATATCGTTGTAACTGTCCCCAATCGCTACAGCTTCCTGCATGGGAATGCTCAGATGATTCGCCAGATAACGCAATGCATTACCTTTAGACGCGTCCTTATGCTCGACTTCAAAGTTACGGTCTGAAGAGATGACCATGTTTAGGCCCTGAAAACTTTGGTAACGCTCACGGCCCCGATCCAATTTGGCTTGATCAAAGGAGAAACAAAGCACGTTATAAATCTCCACATCCAGTGGAATGTCCTCATATGAAGCGATGCGGGTATGCCCGGTCTGTTCATATTGTTTTTCGGCTGCGTGTAATAATGTATCTAGCGAAATATCCGGGTTGGCGCTCAGCAATCGATCCATTTCAACAGCAAGTAGCTGATGTCCGTTTTGTGGAGAATAAATAGCGCGGTCTGTCATGACCTCATAGTAAAAGTCGTTATCGTGCAGCCAGCTCAGCACTTCAAACGTTTCACTGCGGCCCATAGGAGTAGAGGTTAACTGACGACGATGCACATCGTGTACGGTTGCGCCGTTTGCTCCAATGACGGGAGTTATAAGTTCTGCTTCCTCTAGCTTTGTCCAGGCGTCATAAGCGGCTCTACCGGTGGCAATTGTCACCTGAACGCCTTGCTTTTGTGCTTGGCGTATAGCCTCCGCGTTCACTTTGCTTATTTTTCCTTCCTCGTTCAGCAGTGTTCCATCCATATCAATCGCAAACAGTTTCATTTCTCTCCAACTCCTGTCTTTCGATATCTCTGTGATAAATCTTGAGTTCTAGCTAAGCAGTCTCATATTTTATGAGGGGACAACAACTTCAATATCATGATGTTGCAAAATTTCCAGCATTGCTGGTTCTGGCAAGCGATCGGTGATCACGATATTAACTTCAGATAAATCAGCAAAACGATACGGGAAATTAATTCCGAATTTCGAATGGTCCGCAAGGATGATCACCTGATCCGCCTGTTTCATCATCTGATGCTTCAGCATACCGTCTTCTTCATGAATCAGGCTTAGTCCGTGGGATGATATGCCTCCAATCCCGATAAAAGCTTTGTCTACAAAATAGTGAGACAAAGTGGCGATTACGGACGAGCCATATACATACCGGTGCTCTTTTTGCAGGCGGCCTCCCAACAGATGAATGGAGACACCGTCTTTTCCAGATAGTACGTCGGCCTGATTAATTGAATTGGTGATAACCGAACATTCCTGCACATTCAGTCTTTCTGCACACGCCTGTACGGTGGTAGAGGAATCCAATATAATACGATCCCTATCTCGTACCATGTTGGCAGCCAATTGTCCGATCACTTGTTTCTCCTCAGATACAGTAAGCAGTCTTTCGTTATAATTTCCAATTGGATCGTGATGCAGTTTAGGGAGAAGGGCGCCGCCGCGGGTGCGAATAATTTTTTGATGCTCCTCAAGTTTTACCAGGTCTCGACGGGCCGTATCCCGTGAAACATTAAAAATTTCACAAATATCATCCACCGAAATACGCTTGTGAAGCTGTAAGTAATCAACGATTTTTAACATTCGTTCTTCCTGATACATAGAAAGCTCCTCTGATATATAATGATTTCGGTATCTCGTAAGTGATTATAAGTAAATGTAAGTGATATTGCAATCATTTATCATGATTTTTCAGGGATTAAATGATTCTAGATAAGTTAATGTAAGTGGACATGCATTTTGTAATGATAAAAACTGCTTTTTTTAAAATTTCAAAAATAAGTATTGCCATTTGTTATTCTATTTGATATACTCTTTCTTGTCGCCAAGTTGGCGCATAATAATAAGGCCCGTTGGTCAAGGGGTTAAGACACCTCCCTTTCACGGAGGTAACAGGGGTTCGAATCCCCTACGGGTCATTGTTGTCTTTATAGACTACATGTTGCATGCTTAAGGGAAATTCCTGAGGTCTGGTCTAATGGCGGACAGCTTGGATGAACAGCATGAGCCATTAGCTCAGTTGGTAGAGCACCTGACTTTTAATCAGGGTGTCGAAGGTTCGAGTCCTTCATGGCTCACCATTTATATTTTGTTATGCGGTCGTGGTGGAATGGCAGACACGCTATCTTGAGGGGGTAGTGAGCGTACGCTCGTGGAGGTTCGAGTCCTCTCGACCGCATCAATGGAATGAACGGAAAAGTCTCTCACGGTAGAGGCTTTTTTTATTTGTGTAATGATGTAATAAAGTAATGATTATGATGAAATAATGATTCCATAGTATAATATAACGCCATAATGTTATAGAATGATAAGTATAAACTTATGAAGTGACGGTGAAAAATATGGACACTCAACTGTTAGGAAATATATCAGAAAATATTTTGGGCTTGTTTCCGATTGTGAAGAAGAAATTTTTCACCTACGGTCCGCTCGATTTCCCATTACACTTGTCGCCTAATAACTTTCAGGTGCTAATGCTCCTGCGTGAAGTACGTTCGTCTACGGTATCAGATTTGTCCAAACAGCTCAATGTCTCACGTCCGAACATGACTCCTCTTCTGGACAAACTGGTGGAGCATGGGTTGGCTGACCGCCAGTCGTGTGATTCGGATCGCAGAGTCGTGAATGTGGCGATTACACAGGAAGGCGATGCTTTTTGTGAACAGGTATTTCATACCTTCTCCAATAAAATTCAAGAAAGACTGGTGTATCTGCCAGAAGAAGATTTATTGCATCTGAGTGAAACTTTGAATGAATTGAAGCATATTTTACTTAAAATCGACAACTCTGCTACGTGATTGGCGTAAGTGGACTGGCTTAAAGACCGCCCTTTCTTCGGAAAACAGGCGGTTTTTGTTGCGTGTTGTGGTATAATGGAAACCAACATACATAATTCGGTAATTTTAGCATACGTGATCTTTGAAATGGGAACAGAGAACATGATATCGTTATTTGAGAGCCTGCTAGGGAGGAAGGAACTTCTATGCAATCTATTTACCATCGCATCGAGGAACTCATCAAGGAACGGGGAATGACGAAAAAGGCGTTCTGCCAGCAGTTAGGCATTAGTACAGGGAACTTCGGGGATTGGAAAAGAGGAAAAACGACGCCGGGCACGAATAAACTCATTGAAATCGCTTCTTTTTTTGATGCGAGTCTGGACTGGATTATGCTGGGTCGAGATATACAGGGTGAGGTGCTAAAGGAGTCGCAAGACCCTTATTTTTTTGACGCTTCAGGGCAACTGAATTGCCAGGGGGAACCGCTTAGTGAGGCGGAAAGAAATTTTATACTTGAGTATATTGAATTTACCCGCTTTCGTAAAGAGAAAAACCAGCGCAATTCTACTATGGGGTAATGGTTGCTTAGGATTTAATGGGGATTACTAATGAGTAAGGCTGAAAAATGAAAATTATTTCAGAAAAAGTTACTGTTTCGGAGGGGAAACATTTTGGGAGATCAAACTATTTATCAACGGATTGAAGCTTTGATTAAAGATCGGGGAATGACCAAGAAGGCATTTTGTGAAAAGCTTAAAATCAGTTCAGGGAATCTCGGTGATTGGAGAAGGGGGAAAACAACGCCGGGTACCACTCATTTAATTCAGATTTCGGACTTTTTTAATGTATCGCTCGATTGGTTAATGAAAGGGATTAAGCCGGGAGAAGGCGTACTTCAGGAGCAGAAGGCTGCTTATTTTTTTGGAGTGATGGGGCCACTGAATTGCCAGGCAGAAGATCTTGAGACGGAAGAACAGAATTTTATTTTAGAATATGTTGAATTTGCGAAATATCGTAAGCAAAAAAGTGAGAAGGATAAAACAAAGCCGGAATGATTTTTTTGGCTAAAGATTGTCTGGGTTGAAAACCCGTAAACGAACTGGAGGGGTTCGCTTTACGGGTTTATTTGGTTTCTTGGTGATATGGAATGACCTGTATGTAACTGGAATGCTTGTTGGATTTAGAGTGGCGATGCCTCCTTATAATCGTTATCGTCGATGTTCAGAATTGCAGCAACTTGTTTTCTGTACCTTTGTGCTTTGCGGGTGCCGTGAATCAGATTGGACAAGCGTGAAGGCGGAATATTGTGTGTCTCACAAAATGTTTTCTGATCCAGTCGAAGTTCGACAAGCCGTTGTTTGATGGCCCACCCGAAGGAGGTGACAGGCATTTTGTTGTTCAAAAGAAATCGCCCCTTACGGATTCTTACGGAATAATTGGTGTGTTATAATAATCATCAGTAAACATGTTAGAATTAACCATCTGAAACTATGATACACTTTTATACGTGTTTTTACAATCGTAAATACGTTATTTCGTCAAATTAATTACTTAGTTAAGTGCTAGGTGGTTCTGATAATCCGTAAGGGGGCAACATTAATGCATAGTTCAGCAAGCGGTTATCTTTATGCAGGACGGTATTATTATCGCTCATATATGTAAGTTAAAATAATTATAATATTTTTGTTTACAAATAGTTGATGAGAGAGTATAATAAATCTGTTGCCTCAATACATTATGATTTGCGGTCGTGGTGGAATGGCAGACACGCTATCTTGAGGGGGTAGTGGGCGTACGCCCGTGGAGGTTCGAGTCCTCTCGACCGCATTATATGCAAGACCTAGTTAAAAAAGCATCCTGACACGGTTTACGTGAAAGGGTGCTTTTTTTGTTAAGCATTTTCGTTATATTCTTTAGCCACGGAAGCCACGGTTGCAACAGGTCGTTTATTAACTGTGATAATGAAGAATGTCAGTTTTGCTGCAAAAGCTTCTCTATATCTCCCGCCAGTTTATCTGGAGTGGTTTGCGGTGCATAGCGCTTAAACACGTTACCTTCTCTTGTAATTAAGAATTTAGTAAAATTCCATTTGATCGCTTTGGACCCTAATACCCCCGGAGCTGTTTGGGTCAGGTAGCGAAATAAGGGGTGTGCTTGATCGCCATTGACATCTGTCTTGGCGAACATCGGAAAGGTGACACCATAATTGATCTGGCAAAACTCGGAGATCTCCTCACTGGAACCTGGCTCTTGTTTGGCAAACTGGTTGCTGGGAAATCCCAAAATTTCGAGCCCCTGTTTATGATACTGGTCATATAGCTCTTGTAGCGCTTTGTATTGGGGGGTTAACCCACATTTGCTGGCAGTGTTCACGATAAGAAGAACGTTCCCTTCAAATGTGGATAACGGAATTTGTTTCCCTTGCAGGGTTTGCGCATCATATTCATAAACGGTCATAGCATCTCTCCTCATTCAATATTCAGCAATTAAATTTTAGACAATTTAAAGAAGGGTTGCAAGCCTGGAAAAGCTGTATAAAGCCTTCAGGCGCTGTAAAATCGTATTTTGCTCAAAACAGTAAATCGCACCGCAAATGGAGCGAATTAAGTTGTTTCTTCTTATAAAAGCGGGTTAAATCGGTGTTTAGCTGGTACATATAGCGTATTTTCTTCTCTTTTTACAAAAAAAGGCCAATAACGCTTTACCCTACGCCAATATTGACATGCTTGTCATTTTCAAAAAGGGATGAAAAACAGAGATTAAAGGAGATGTGAGAAGCATAGTTGCATTGTAAGCGTTATTATTAATCTTCTATGCTCTAAAGCCCGATTTATAACCCTGCAGTTGAGCTTTACAGTCTTCCATGCGCGGGTGTATGATTCAAGACGTAATTTCAAATTAACTTGAATGAAGCAACAACGAAATGTCTATAGCGCTGAATTTTGCAGTTGCAAAAGCGGGGGAACCAATCGAGACTGTACGGCTTCGGAAGCCGTGTGTCTCATGGGGTGAATTTTCCGGTCAAGTGCCAGAAATAGGGCGACTCTCACGTCCGAATCCGACAGCTAACCTCGTAAGCGTACAGGGAGAGGCAACAAACCGCCGTGTGCAGCCATGGTTTATTTTATCATGGATATGTCAGAAGCCGGAGGAAAGCCTTTTTCCTTCGGCTTCTTTTTGTTGTCTTTTTATACCGGGAGAGGAGCTACTGATGGAAGGTCGGTTAATTATTGTCACTGCACCGAATGAAGCGGGCAGAAGTTTTGTGAAATTGCTTATTTTCAAAAAATTGGCGTTTGCAGTTCTCACGAATAGCGCCCAGGAGGAACGACAGCTCAAAAAAATGGGTGTGGAGCACATTGTCCGCATCAATACCATGCAAGCGGGAAAATGGAATTTTCCAAAAAAAGAAATTGGTAGTGTGTATTTGTTCGAGAACAGCTTGAATCTGACTTGCCGTTTCCTGCAAATATGTCGACCACTAACATCGGAATCGATCTATGTTATTACACACGGCTGTAATCCACAAGGAATTTATCGGGGATTGGGAGCGGACCATGTGATCTACACATTGAACGGAGAGGTGGGTTTTCTGCTGAACGGATAAGCACTTATGACATAGTTGTTTTATGATTTTATGATGGAATAAGAATGGCGATCTGAGGATCGATACGGAGGGTATAAACATGATGGATATATACATGCTGCTCGTCATGGCTGTGAGTTATGGAGTGATACTGCTGTTTGTACGCTGGTGTGATGCGCAGACCTCTAAAGGAGGACGAAGAGGATGATCGTTATACTCGGGCTTACGGCTATTGTGTTTATGTATTTAATCTACGCACTCCTGAACCCTGAAAAGTTCTAGTCACTTGTAGGGATAGAGCGGGCGGGAACAACAGATCTGAGCATTAAAGCATCATTGGTAGCAGGTTTTCGCAAACGTGTGCACTTCATAGATGGTCTAATCGGGTCTGTTGTTCCAAACGCAGGAGCATTTTGAAGGAGGAATAGAGGATGGAGCTGCTTCAAATTGGAATTGTGATCGTTATATTGCTGCTCTTGGTAAAGCCAATGGGTACATATATGTATCATGTATTCTCGAATGAACCGAATCGGACGGATCGGATTTTTGGCAGAACAGAAAAGCTGATTTATAAGGTAGTAGGCTTGAAGAAAGTGGAGAGCATGCGTTGGACTACGTATGTTATGAGTTTCATTGCTACGAACGTCGTGCTTGTGGCAATCAGCTACTTGCTGTTGCGTTTACAGGGAATGCTTCCCGGTAATCCGGCTGGAAACAGTAATATGGAAGCATCACTAGCTTTTAATACGGTAATCAGCTTTATGACGAATACGAATCTCCAACATTATAGCGGAGAAAGCGGGCTTACGTATCTGACACAGATGGCGTTCGTCACGATGATGATGTTCACTTCGGCTGCTTCCGGTTTTTCGGTTGCTGCGGCTTTTATGAGAGGATTGACGCGGCGCGGTGAAGGGATGGGCAATTTCTTTCAAGATTTTATTAAAGCTATTATAAGGATTTTCCTGCCGCTGGCCTTTGTGCTTACGCTGGTGCTGGTGGGATTGAAGATACCACAGACGCTACAGCCTACGGCGGATCTTACGACGCTGAGCGGAACACAACAGCAAATTTCTATGGGACCCATTGCTTCTCTGGAGTCCATCAAGCATTTGGGGACGAACGGGGGCGGTTATGCGGGAGCTAACTCTGCGCATCCTTTTGAAAATCCAAGTCCTTGGACGAACGTGCTGGAAATTTTGGCAATGTGGGTAATGCCGGCTTCGTTGCCGTATACCTTTGGATTGTTTGCCCGTAATCGTAAGCAGGGCTGGATTATTTTTAGCTCCATGATGGTATTGTTTCTAATTTTTCTATCCATTACGTATGTGTCTGAGAAGACAGGTAATCCGTTAATCCAGACACTGGGTGTGGATGCTTCTCAGGGAAGCATGGAAGGGAAAGAGGTTCGTTTCGGTATTGGACAATCGGCTTTATTCACTGCGGTCACAACAGCGGCAACGACAGGTTCGGTCAATAATATGCATGATACACTAACCCCGCTAGGTGGCATGGCTGCTTTGGGAGAAATGATGCTAAACGTCATTTTTGGCGGCAAGGGTGTCGGGCTGATGAATATGCTGATGTATGCGATTCTGGGTGTGTTTATATGCGGACTGATGGTCGGGAGAACTCCGGAATTTATGGGAAGGAAAATTGAAGGCAAGGAAATGAAGCTGATCGCCATTGCCATTTTGGTACATCCGTTTCTCATTCTCGCCCCAACTGCGCTTGCGTTTATGAGTCATTGGGGATATGATGCGGTCACTAACCCTGGCTATCACGGGTTGACTCAGGTGCTCTATGAATATGCGTCATCTGCCGCAAATAATGGTTCGGGGTTTGAAGGTCTTTCAGATAACAACGTATTCTGGAATGTAACAACGGGGATGGTTATGTTCTTCGGGCGATATGTATCTATGATTGCATTGTTGGCTGTGGCGGCTTCGTTGAATGCCAAAGCGCCGACTCCGGTGACGACGGGGACACTGCGCACGGACAACAAGTTATTTGGAGCCATTCTGATCGGGGTCGTGCTGCTGATTGGTGCGTTGACCTTTTTACCTGTCATCGTATTGGGACCTGTTGCTGAATTTTTGACCATGTGAAGAAGAAAATGAGAATGGATGAACGGGGTGTTTGACCATGAAGGAACAACGCAAACACATGCTGGACAGAAGCATCTTGAAGCATGCGATCAAGGATAGCTTTATAAAATTAAATCCGATGATGATGATGAAAAATCCTGTCATGTTCGTCGTGGAGATCGGTACATTGGTCGTGCTGCTAATGTTACTGTTTCCCGGTTATTTTGGAACTGACAAGGAAATAGGCTTTAACCTGGCCGTGTTTGTTATTCTGTTGTTTACGTTGCTTTTTGCCAACTTTGCCGAAGCGCTCGCGGAGGGGCGGGGTAAGGCACAAGCTGCCTCTTTAAAAAAATCCAAGCAGGACACGCAAGCTAACAAGCTCGTCGGAAATGACATTCAGGTGGTTAGCTCAACCGAGTTGCGTAAGGGGGACGTAGTTATTGTCTCCCAGGGTGAAATGATTCCAAGCGATGGTGAGGTCATTGAAGGTTTGGCTTCGGTGGATGAATCTGCAATTACGGGAGAATCGGCTCCGGTCATCAAGGAATCGGGTGGTGATTTTTGCTCGGTAACCGGCGGAACGCGAGTGGTTAGTGACCGGATTAAGGTGCGGATTACGACAGAGCCGGGCGAGACATTTATTGATAAAATGATTTCGCTCGTGGAAGGCGCTCAGCGGCAAAAAACGCCGAATGAGATTGCGCTGAACACTTTGCTGATTAGCTTGACGATTATTTTTCTAATTGTGGTGGTTACGCTAGCGCCGATTGCCCGTCATTTTAACATTGATTTGCCTGTTCCTGTGCTGATTTCGTTGCTAGTCTGTCTGATTCCAACCACGATTGGAGGACTGTTGTCAGCCATCGGGATTGCCGGTATGGACCGGGTCACCCAGTTTAATGTGCTAGCCATGTCAGGCAAGGCGGTAGAAGCTTCTGGGGATATCAACACGATGATTCTGGATAAAACAGGTACAATCACCTTCGGGAACCGGATGGCGAGTGAATTCGTGCCTGTAGAGGGCGTGGAGAAGGCAGAGCTAGTGAAGTGGGCAGCGACTAGCTCTATGAAGGATGAGACGCCAGAGGGTCGCTCGGTTCTCGAGTTGATGCGCAAACAGGAGCATACGTTGGATGAATCCTTGGCGGCAGGTGGAACCTTTATCGAATTCAAGGCGGAGACCCGGATGAGTGGTCTGGATCTGGCCGATGGACGAAAGGTACGCAAGGGCGCAGTGGATTCCGTTCGGCAATGGATCGTATCGCAAAATGGCAGTGTTCCAGCCGATCTGGAGGAAAAAGCGAATCAGGTAGCCTCTGAAGGAGGTACACCGTTGGCAGTCGCGCTAGATGATCAGATATACGGTATTATTTATTTAAAGGATACAGTGAAGCCAGGCATGAAGGAACGGTTTGATCAGCTCCGGGAAATGGGTATCCGTACGATCATGTGTACCGGAGATAATCCGCTGACAGCAGCTACAATTGCTCGAGAAGCGGGTGTGGACGACTTTGTAGCTGAGAGCAAGCCGGAGGACAAAATCGCGGTTATCCGACGTGAGCAGGAACAGGGTAAGCTGGTTGCCATGACTGGAGACGGCACCAATGATGCACCTGCGTTGGCGCAAGCCGATGTAGGTCTTGCCATGAATAGCGGCACAGTCGCGGCCAAAGAAGCGGCTAATATGGTGGACTTGGATTCCGATCCGTCCAAAATTATTGAGGTGGTCGCGATCGGCAAGCAGCTGCTTATGACGCGCGGAGCATTGACAACGTTCAGCATTGCGAACGATGTTGCCAAATATTTTGCCATCATCCCGGCGATGTTCATGCTAGCCATTCCACAAATGGGCGCTTTGAACGTCATGGGGCTTGGCTCCCCGCTGTCGGCTATTTTGTCGGCGTTGATCTTTAACGCGGTTATTATTCCGCTTTTGATTCCGCTGGCCATGAAGGGCGTGAAGTATAAGCCGATGAGCTCGGATCGCCTGCTGGGACGGAATTTGCTGATTTACGGTCTGGGCGGTATGGTCGTACCGTTTGTCGGTATAAAGGCCATTGATTTGCTGGTGCATTTGTGGATTTAGCGCAGAAAGGGTGAACGACATGAGTGGTTTTTATCGGATGATGTCTGGACGCAGATTTGCTGCACACGAAAAAGCTGAATCTGGCGGACAAGGTCATAACAAACATACAGGGACCGGGACTGTGTCGGAAGGAAAACCGGAGAGACAAGAGATGCGAGGAAGTACAGTTATTGGAGTGGCTTTGCGAACTTCGGTGCTGATGATTCTCTTGTGCGGTTTGGCATATCCGCTAGCCAGTACAGGAATAGCGCAGGTTCTGTTTCCGCAGCAAGCAAACGGCAGTATGCTTCGTGACGCGGAGGAGCGGGTGGTCGGCTCCGAACTGATTGGGCAGTCTTTCACTGATTCGGCGTTTTTTCAAGGTCGGGTATCGAGCGTTGATTATAATGGGGTTGGTTCAGGCTCTAGTAACTACGCACCGTCGAATCCGGCCTTGATACAGCGAGTCAAGGACTCTATTGCGGATTGGCAGAAGCATAACCCGGATGTGCCTGTTAGTCAGGTTCCGGTGGACCTGATTACGAACTCCGGCTCCGGTCTGGACCCACACATCTCGCCACAGGCGGCATGGGTGCAAATTCCGCGCATTAGCGGCTTGACGGGTATCCCGCAGGATCAACTGAGAGCACTGGTGCAGGAGCAGACAGAAGGCCGCAACGCCGGCGTGTTCGGCGAGCCGCGTGTCAACGTGCTCAAGCTAAATCTTGCGCTTGAGGCGCAAATGAAGGTAGAGCCTGCCAAGCGTTGAGCATTCTCTATGTATACAGGACAAATAAAATAGGAAACAAAAAAGGTATTTCGCTGCCATTGGGGCAAGTGAGATACCTTTTTAATATATTCATATTTGGCTACCGATTAACCTGAAATCGTTTGGATGATGAGCACTACATTCAAGATAATGATGATAGCGGTCACGATCCAGGTTAGTACTTTTTGCCACATTTTATTTGCGAATTCACCCATAATCTTTTTGTCGCTGGTAAAGAGCAGTAATGGAATGATGGCAAAGGGAAGCTGGATGGATAGGATGACCTGGCTCAGCACAAGCAGTTCCTCCGCACCTTTTTCCCCTGCGATGGCAGTGACGATGACCGCTGGAATGATCGCGATGAGGCGGGTCACCAGACGACGCAACCAAGGTGAAAGACGAAGATTCAAAAAGCCCTCCATCACGATTTGCCCGGCTAAAGTGCCTGTTACGGTTGAATTTTGCCCTGAGGCGAGTAACGCTACCCCAAATAGTATGCTCGCCAGTGTGGTTCCCAGTAGGGGCGAAAGCAGATAGTAGGCATCGCTAATTTCGGCTACATCTGTTCTTCCTGCCGTATGGAATACAGCAGCTGCCACGATCAAGATGGCGGCATTAATAAATAATGCGAACATCAGCGCTATACTGGAATCCCAAGTTGCAAATGTAATAGCTTCCCGTTTACCTGCTGAAGTCTGCTCAAATTTGCGAGTTTGTACAATAGAAGAATGCAGATACAGGTTATGCGGCATTACGGTAGCACCCATAATACCGATAGCAATATACAGCATGCTTGGATTCGTCAAAATTTGCGAGTCTGGTACAAAGCCACCCAATACGCCGCCCCATTCCGGTTGTGCCAAAATGAGATTAATGCCAAAACAGCCGGCAATCGTCGCCATCAGTACAATGACGAGGGTTTCCAATGCCCGAAAGCCTTTGTTTTGCAGCAGTAAAATGAGCATAACATCAAATGCGGTAATGATAACTCCGTATAGTAACGGTAGACCAAACAGCAACTTCAGCGCAATGGCTGAACCGATGACCTCGGCTAAATCCATGGCTGCTATGGCAATTTCGCACAAGAGCCATAAGCCGATCGCGACAGGACGACTGTAGGCATCACGGCACATTTGAGCCAAATCTTTACCTGTGGCAATGCCAAGCTTGCCAGATAAGGCTTGCAGCAGGATGGCCATTAGGTTGGAGATTAGAATGACACTAAGCAGCGTGTAGCCGAATTTTGATCCGCCGGCGATGTCTGTAGCCCAGTTGCCGGGGTCCATATAGCCGACTGCGACCATATAGCCGGGTCCAGCAAAGGCAAGAAACTTCCGAAACCATGTCCCGTCTTTTGGGACGCTCAAGGAACGATTCACTTCCGACAGTGAAGCGATTTCCGCGAAGTTACCCTTTGTATTTTTCATACGCTTCACCTTCTTTATGGATGTTGAAATATATTATTAGTGACATAACGATTGTGTTATCCCTATTGTACACTCCCAATAGTTTTTGTCTAGTACAACTTTTGTGTGGTCAAGCAAGTTAATCGTATTTTTGAAGCAATATGGCCATCGTATAAGCTGAACCATAGAAAAACCAAGCTATATCGCTCTGAGGGGAGCGGCTTGGTCGTTTTGGATTTTTTAAATTGTTGTCCATCTTCCGGGTGAACGCCCGTTCCATATTTTATTAATTTTTTTCTCGCGTGCGACAGGGTTACCCCATCGAATGGGTAGGACCATAAAATGGTCTTACCTTATTCCGTCCCCGAAAATTAAACGACTGGTGGAGATGGTTGTTCAATGTAGACGGCCCAAGTAGGAGCCTATAACATATAGTGTAAACATGGTGGGGTGGAACTAAACGGTAAATGTACTAGTTTACATCCATATTTCAAATGATTCATTTTATGTAGTTCGTTTAAAGTACATACGAGAAGGAAATCATGTATTAACATGACGATAGGTTCCTGCGGAATGCAAAAGATATAGTGAAGGAGAGATGAAAACATGGAAGCATTATACACAGCATCAGCAACGGTACATGGTGGAAGAGACGGTTCAGTCGCTTCATCCGATGGAGTTTTGAAGCATAAGCTCAGCACGCCGAAGGAACTGGGTGGCGCAGGTGGAGAAGCTACGAATCCAGAGCAATTGTTTGCGGCAGGCTATGGTGCCTGCTATGAGAGCGCATTGGCTAATGTGGCCCGGAAGGCTAAGGTGAAGGTGGACAATGTTGAGGTCACTAGCCACGTATCTATCGGCAAGGATCCAAGCGATGGCGGCTTCCAGCTGGCGGTACGTCTGGATGTGAAAATACCCGGTATTGAACGCGCCCTGGCCGAAGATTTGGCACGCCAAGCGCATGATTTTTGTCCGTACTCCAAAGCAACACGCGGTAACATTGATGTCGAGCTTAATGTCATTTGACTGCATTTCTATAACTTCTACACTCTGGCCGCCGATTTATCGGGGGCTTTTGCACATAGATCTTGATTCGCTGAGATTCACGGCCATTTGACATCATCGCCAAAATTCATTAAGATGGCTTAGGTGATTCTGGTCATCAGGTACGAAACAAATTTGAAAAATACGGGTGATATGATGTCTTACAGACCGAATATTGTTAATTTCACGCTGGCTGGCAGCAACGAAAAAGAAGGGCTTTATGAGTTTAAAATGAGTTTGGCCGATGGAACGGAGTGCCGCGTTTTTTCTCAACGTCATCCGGAGTGGACCTTGACGAATATTAGTCGACTGCTAACGACGCCTTGCCCGGTATGCCATAAGGATTTTATCTGCAAGTGTATGGATAAGTTCCATGAGGAGTTTTTAGAGCAAATTAATACGAAACAGCTGTTTGAGAAAGCATTGAGCTAGTTTTTCGAACAGGTAAAGACTATACATTTCTAAACAAGCGTCGGATAATTTCGGCGTTTTTTTGTTTATATTCATATGGTTGCGTTGATGGTATTCATGCCGTTGATTTCCCTGGAGGTGAAATGCTATATGAACCAGTCTGATCATGCTCATTCAGATCACTCCATTGTGTTGGTGGATGGGGTATGCCACTTTTGTCAGGGAGCAGTCCGCTTTATTATCAAGCGTGACCCTAAGGGAACATTTCATTTTGGTTCCCTGCAATCCGAGGCAGGACAAGAACTATTACGTGCAGGAGGACTATCTGCGGATCAGCTGGATACGTTCGTGCTGATTGAAGACGGTACGTATTATACAAGGTCCACCGCGGCTTTGCGAATTGCCAAACGTCTTCGTTTTCCATACCCGCTGGCCTATGGTTTCATCCTGGTACCCCGCTTTGTGCGCAACGCAGTCTATAACTGGGTGGCGCGTAACCGATATCGTTGGTTTGGCAAGGATGAAGAGGATCAATGTCTGATCCCCCCACCAGAAATTAGACAACGATTTTTTTAGTTTCTTTTTTAAGTTTCTTTTTTGGAGCGATGTCTACGAATTAGTAAGATCACAGCGATCACGATCAATATCAGGCTCGTAACAGCTACATACATGATATGTCGTACATTGGGCACGTTAACAGACAATTTTAGCTCGTTAGATTCCAATGGAGCAATGTTCCAGTACAGTGTTTTTCCGTCTTCCGACACACGGTCCGCATTATGGGTAGCAGGTTGGATGGGTAAGGATAGGCTGAAGTTAAGATCCAGCTGCCGCTCCAGTAATTTGCGCGCAAACACATTCATTTGCTTAAATTTGTCACTCAGTCCTTGAGCTTCTTCAGGAAGCATCCGTGGTAGATCGAGCTTCATGGTAAGATCAATATTCGTTGTGAAAAAATGTTGGCTCACAGCGCGCTTTATTTCTAATCCCTCAGGTAGATGTAATCCCTGACTGGGATTTTTTTTGTTTGTGCTCCAATCTCCTTGATAATGCCCCTTGATTTGATATCCCTTTCTTCCCTGTTCAGCTAGCGGCTGTACATCTACATTGTTGCTTTGAATACGCTTGACTAATTGATCTAGCACCCCGGGATTGTCCAACATCATCAGTGTCTGGTTGTTTACGCTGAACGTCGCATCCATATCTACACTTTGATCGAGATGAACATCTACATGGATGTCACCTCGAGCACAGGAAGTTAGGGCAAGCAGACAGCATACCAGCATAAAAATGAGCAGTATTTTTCGTATCCGAACTTGCCGACGTTTGTTCCGATATGGGCTGTACCCTATTGGCTTCATGACCTACACCTCTTTATATGTATTCTTTGGTTTAACGATTGGATATCTTCTATATATTACACATTGGGAGAACGAAAATCGAACGGTATAACGAAATACATAAGAAGAATTATATTTCACAAAATGTTTCCCTAGGTAAAAACTTTAGTGTATACTCTAAAATATAGTATTGATAAAAAAATAATTGAATCAAGGAAATAGTTTGTCCCAAAACGAAATTCAAAGGAGGATTTTAAAACATGAAAAAGCAGTTTAAGAAGGCTTTGCCGCGCTGGGTAACGACAGTTGGAGTATTGTCTCTAGCTCTGGTTCTAGCGACTGCATGTACCGATGCTAAGAAGAAGGAGCAGGGAAGTGCGAGAGAGACGGGACAAAAAATAAAGGCTACGGCTACCATCGGTATGATCTCTGACATTGTCGGCAAGGTCGGCGGTAATTATGTGGAGGTCACGGGAATTATGAAGTCAGGCGTTGACCCGCATTTGTACAAGGCTTCACAGGGAGATATGCGCAAGCTGGATCAGGCCGACGTTATTTTTTATAACGGATTGCATCTGGAAGGAAAAATGCAGGACATTCTGGAGAAAATCAGCAAGCAAAAACCCGTCATACCCGTGTCCAAAAACATCGCACAGGATCAGTTGCGTGCAGGTAGCCCGGAAATGGGATCTGAGCATGATCCACATATCTGGTTTAACGTACAGAATTGGATGTCTGCGGTAGAAACCGTCAGAGATGAATTGTCGGCGCTAGACGCTGTTCATGCGGAGGAATATAAGGCCAACGCAGAAGCCTATCTTACTGAGCTGCGAGAGCTGGATGATTACACGAGAGAGCAGATTGCCAGTATACCGGAAGCCCAGCGCGTGCTTGTCACGGCACATGATGCTTTCGGCTATTTCGGAGATGCCTACCACATTCAAGTGAGAGGACTTCAAGGTATGAGCACAGAATCAGAAGCGGGTTCTCAAGATGTGACCAAGCTGCGAGATTATTTGGTGGAGCATAAAATCAAGGCCATATTCGTAGAATCTAGTGTTCCGAGAAAGGCCATAGATGCGGTTATTCAGGGGGCCGCTCAGCAAGGTCATACAATTGAGGTTGGTGGCGAGCTGTATTCGGATGCCATGGGTGAAGAGGGCACAGAAAATGGAACATATATCGGAATGGTCAAGCATAACGTCAATACGATTGTTAAAGCTCTTAAATAAGGAGGCAGAGATACATGGGGCATTCACCACTTGTCGTTCGTGATTTATCGGTAGCTTATCAAAAAAAGCCCGTTTTGTTCGATGTTTCCTTTGAGGTGCCGGAAGGCAAGCTGATTGGTATTATCGGCCCGAACGGGGCTGGGAAATCTACACTGATCAAGGCAACGCTTGGATTGATTCCAAAGCTTAGGGGCGAGGTGCTAGTTTACGGCAAGCCCTATAAGCAACAGCTGCTTAAGGTTGGCTATGTACCACAGCGGGAGTCGGTGGATTGGGATTTTCCGACGAACGCATTGGATGTGGTTTTGATGGGACGGTATGGCAGATTGGGCTGGTTTAAGCGTCCGGGAGCAGCAGATCGTCAGGCTGCAATGGAGAGTTTGGACAAAGTTGGAATGAGCCAATATGCAGACAGACAGATTAGTCAATTGTCTGGCGGCCAGCAACAACGTGTTTTTTTAGCCAGAGCACTCGCGCAGGACGCTCAGCTTTATTTTATGGATGAACCGTTCGTCGGTGTGGACGCTGCAACGGAAAAAGCCATTATTTCATTGCTCAACGATCTGAAACAGCAGGGTAAAACCGTGCTTGTCGTTCATCATGATTTATCTACAGTCACGGATTATTTTGATCAGGTTATGCTGTTGAACGGGCATCTTATGGCGTTTGGAGAGACGACAGATATTTTTACCGAGGAAAATCTGCAGCGTACGTATGGCGGGCGTCTGAGTATACTCAAAACAGGCCCGGATTCCGGCACGATACTTGGAGTGAGGTGAGCAGTATGACAAGCTTGGCAACGCTTTTGACCGATCCAAACATGCAGTGGATTTTGCTGGGCTGCATTTTGCTCGGTTTAAGCAGCGGGGTGATTGGCAGTTTTATGTATTTGCGCAAGCAGTCGCTCATGGGAGATGCTTTGGCACATGCGGCTTTGCCGGGGGTATGTGTGGCATTTATGATCACAGGTACAAAATCTGTGTTTGGATTTATGATTGGGGCCGCCATTGCAGGGATTGTTGCGACCTTTGCTATCAGTGCGTTAACCCGGTATTCGCGAATTAAAAGCGATTCGGCGATTGCAGCGGTGCTGTCGGTATTTTTTGGCTTTGGCATTATGTTGTTGACCGAAATTCAGCATAGTGGCGCAGGAAACCAAAGCGGATTGGACAAATTTCTATTTGGTCAAGCTGCGGCAATGGTATTGTCTGATGTCTATACGATGGCGGTAATTTCAGTGGTACTCATCGGAATATGTATATTATTTTTCAAGGAATTTAAGCTGCTCAGCTTTGACCCTGGCTTTGCGCGCGGACTTGGTTTTCCGGCAGGTTGGCTGGATAAGTTGTTGATGCTATTGATTGTCATTGCGGTGGTTGCTGGCATTCAGGCCGTGGGAGTCATAATGATGGCTGCCTTGCTGATTACCCCGGCAGTGTCGGCAAGATACTGGACAGAGAAGCTGGGTGTCATGGTGTGTTTATCAGGCTTGTTTGGTGCTATAGCGGGGCTTGGTGGGACGCTCATTAGCTCTCTGGGGCAAAATCTGCCTACAGGACCGTTATGTGTGTTGTGTGCGACTGTGGTGTTTGGAATGAGCTTGATTTTTGCGCCGCAGCGCGGGATGATCTCCAAGGCTATCGTTCGGTTGAACGCCAGGAAAAATCTGGAGCTGACAGTCGGAACACAGCCAAGGGAGGAGCGTGCCCTATGAGTTCATTTTATGTAATTTTGACGGGAATGTTAGTGGCAGGGGGATGTAGTATCGTTGGGTGCTTTCTTGTGCTCCGAAAAATGGCTATGATCGGTGATGCAATCAGTCATGCGGTACTACCGGGGATTGTCATTGCCTTTCTCATTAGCGGATCGAGAGATTCGGTGTGGATGATGTTTGGTGCGGCAGTGCTGGGTCTTCTAACGGTGTATTTGATTCAGCTGTTCCAACAAAGCGGTCTGCAAAGTGATGCTGCCATTGGCGTGGTGTTTACGTCATTGTTTGCTATCGGTGTTTTGCTGATCAGCGTGTTTGCTTCCAATGCCCATCTGGATATGGATCACGTTTTATATGGGGAAATTGCTTATGTGCCGTGGAATACGTTAGAGATAGCCGGCTTTGATGTAGGTCCGAGGGCTGTGTGGATTACGGGTGCGATGTTTTTGATCAATTTGCTCGTGATAGGGGGCTTTTTCAAGCAATTTAAAATTACTTCCTTCGATCCCGCTTTGGCAGCTTCATTAGGCATTCCAGTTGTTTTTTTTCATTATCTGCTGATGAGTCTCGTCTCATTAACGACGGTGGCGTCATTTGAGAGCGTGGGCGCAATTCTGGTGGTTGGCATGCTCGTTGTACCGCCTCTTACCGCTTATTTGCTGACGGAGAAGTTGTCCCGTATGATTGTATACAGTGTCGGACTTGGGGCCATCAGCTCGGTCGCAGGCTTTTACACAGCAAGTGTATTGGATGCTTCTATTGCGGCATGTATGCTGTGTGTATCAGGTGTGTTGCTGCTTTTGGCTTTTCTCTTTTCCCCGTCTCATGGTGTGGTATGGCAAAAGTTAATTCAACAACGGGGGATCGTTGGCGAATATAGCAAGTGATTGTAGGAAGTGATCCCATATGAGTTACCCAAAATAGCGTGCATTCAGGCATAGGAGACCTGAATGCACGTTTTTTTGCGCTTATGCTACCCTGTGCGGCTTTTTTTGGGGCAAGCTTGATTGATCATCTTGAATTGATTGGGACACGGGAGTACATTCATTACAACCATATAAGATGGACGGAACGAGCGGCTACGCTGTGGGGAGGAACGAAAGTGGAGAGCTTCAAACGTAAATCACCAGAGGAAATACTGGATTCGATTAACAAATTGCATCGAGGCAGACTCAAAATATACATGGGTGCGGTCAGTGGCTCGGGTAAAACGTATCACATGCTGCATGAGGGACGGTCGCTGCAGCATGAAGGTATCGATGTTGTGATTTGTGCGGTATCGACCATGCAGCGGCCTGTGACCGTGGAACAGGTCGGCACGTTGGAGCGCGTGCCTAGTATTCATTGGATAAAAGATGGTGAGGAGCAAAAGGATCTGGATGTGGAAGCTTTGGTGGCACGAAATCCCGAGGTGGTACTGGTGGATCATTTGGCACATCATAACCGCAAAGACGCCCCATTTCCAACACGGCTGGAGGATATTCGGTATTTGCTGGAGCAGGGGATTAGTGTCATTACGACGGTCAATGTTTATGAACTCGAAGGAATTACGGAGTGGGTATATCAGCTGACAGGCTTTGAAGCGGAATATACGGTTCCGGTTGATACACTGGAGCTGGCGGATGAAATTCGTCTGATTGATGCCACCCCGGAGATGATTTTGGAACGGCTGGCGAAAGGCTACATGCATACGCCCAATCCTGAGATGTTTCACCGGGGAAATCTGGGTAAATTGCGTGAGCTTGCCTTGCGATTGGTAGCAGAGGATGTGAATGATTCGCTGGAACGGCACCGGGAGGAGTTGGGCTTGCACGGGGCGTCAGGAGCCGCAGAGCGTATTTTAGTACCTGTCCAATATCATTGGAATGGGTCCATTTATGTACGCAGGGGGGAACAGGTCGCCAAGCGGTTGGGTGGAGATATGCTAGTAGTCTCCTTTGTCAGCTCGAAGCGCAAGCTGTCCAAGGAATCAGCAGCCTTTAAGCGCTCAATTGAGCAATTGGCTGACAAGATAGGATCAACATTTGAAGAAATCCCGCTTTTTTCCCGCAGAAGGTTGCCTCGCCAACTGATTCATTATGCGGTGACGCACAATGTTACCCGTATTGTTATGGGACATTCTCGGCAGACTCCGTGGCAGGAGCTGATGAAAGGATCGCTGGTGAACGGGATTTTAAAACGAATGAAAAATATGGATCTACTGCTGATTGCGGACCGAGCCGAGCAGGAGGGTGAGCGAATTTTACCAACGATGAGACAGGAGGTAGAAGAGAATGACCCGTATCATCGTTTGAGCGTTGAGGAAGCACAGGCTGAGGCAGCCAAAATCCTGCGAGGCAAGCTCAAGGTATACATTGGCGCTGCTCCGGGGGTCGGCAAAACATACACGATGCTGAGAGAGGGAAACGATCTGCTGGAGAGCGGGATTGATGTGGTTATCGGATTGCTGGAAACGCACGGAAGAGCAGAAACATTGGCCCAGGTAGGCTCTCTGGAGATGATCCCTCGTCAGTCCATTGAGCGTCATGGCGCACACTTGGAAGAAATGGACACCGAAGCTATTCTCAGGCGCAATCCCGAGGTGGTGCTAATTGATGAGCTGGCTCATACCAACGTCCCAGGAAGTCTGAGATCCAAGCGCTATGAGGATGTGCTCGCCATTTTGGAACAAGGGATCTCTGTGATATCCACAATGAATGTACAGCATCTGGAGAGCTTAAATGATGCGGTAGAACAGATTACTGGCATACGAGTGAGAGAGACTGTTCCCGACCATATGATGCGTCTGGCCGATGAAGTGCAGCTTGTTGATGTGGCTCCCAAATCGTTGCAGCAGCGTATGCGTGAGGGCAAAATATACGATCCTGCGAAGGTGGAGCAGGCACTTAGCCACTTTTTTAAACTGGGCAATCTGATTGCGTTGCGTGAACTTGCTCTGCGGGAATTGGCAGATGACGTAGATGAGCGGCTAGAATCCTGGGATCGACACGAATCACTTCGGGGACCGTGGCGCAGGGAGGAAGTGATCTTCGTAGGCGTGACGCTAAGCGAAAATGCTGAAAGGTTGATCCGCCGTGGTTTTCGTATCGCCTTTCGGCTAAAGGCTGTGTGGATTGTGACGTATGCTCATGTCGGTGAGTGTATACCCGAGAGACTGAACCCTCGTCTGGAACAACTAAAGTTGCTGACCCACCGACTGGGGGGAACCTTTGAGATGCGGCTTGTTTCCAGCCGACGCGAGATTGCCGACATTTTGATTGCTCCGGTGGAAGGATATTCAGGAACGCAGCTTATCGTGGGGCAGTCTTCCCGAAGTAGCTGTTGGGGTAAGTCTGCGGTTGTGCCGAGGATTCTCCGTCAAGCACGTCATATGGATGTTCTAATTGTGGCGGATTATGATCCGGATATTAAGCTGGAGGTAGATCATTAATTAGCCCAGCAAATTCATAAATAGTCATATGCTGGTTACCGATGGTTCGCTGCTTCCATAGTATATTCTATCTCAAAGAAATGGAGGCGAATTTAAATGTTTAAACATCGTAAGCATCATTGTCATTTTCCAAAGCCAAAAAAACGTGTCTTTAAGAAGATCATTAAGGTGACTGTCATTAAGTTTAAACCTAAATTTGAACGTGATCATCGGAAACATGAAGATTTTGATAAGAAATGTCATTGCCGGAAACGTCATCATCGCCATCATCGCCATCATGACTGTCATCGTCGTCACCACAAATTCTACTAAGATGAAGATGGTAGGAGGCGGGGCTAGACTGCCCGCCTTCTCTTAGTACGAGGATTTTGGAAGATACTTGCACAAAAAATACTTGCTCTAATATAAGCGCTATGCTATTCTACCAGTAAATAGATTGCACGTGACGGAAGCACCGTTCACCAACCGTATGTACTTACGGATGGATGAACGGTGCTTTTTTGCGTTGTTGTGTTAGGGAAGGGATGAGCATTATGATTCCAGTGAAAGTGGTATTAGCCGTAGAAGGTCGGGATTATATTGAGCCGCTGCTGAATTATGTTCACGGAAGCGAGTACGCTAGAAGGCTGAGAATAACGGCTTTTTCGCAACCGGAGGCATTTCATCAATATATGATGGAAACCAGCGGAATGAAAAGACCGGATGTGGTGGTTGGTGAAACTGCCTTTTTGAATCTATGGACAGACGGGGAAGCTGCTGATATTCCTTGTTTGGTATTGCATGAGGGAGAACAAGTGAGCGAATATGGACAGCCTTTATTAAAATATCAGCCTTTATCTGAACTGGTCGGTTTTATTTTGGAAACGGCGAGACAGAAGTCAAATGGTCGGAAAAGTGTAAACAGCCGGGAAGGTGGGATGATTATCGGCATGGTAGCAGCTTCCGGAGGACTGGGCAAGACAACGGCCGCACTCAATATGTCCAAACAGCTGGGGAATGAGGGATATTCGGTATTCTATCTGAATCTGGAGACGGTGGATTCAAGCTCATTATTCACTGGTTCAGGCAGTGCTAGCGGAGCAGAAGGAGAAGGGCTGTCCAGGCTGCTCTATGATCTCAAGGCAGAAGGGAGTGAGGAGACTCCGTTATCCATTGCTTCCTATTGTGTTCGTCGCCCTGAAATTCAGGCGGATACTTTTCAGCCTGTCTATAATCGCAAGGAGCTGACGGACATGACTTGTGATGAAGCGAAAGAGCTGATTCGAACAGTTGCCGAAAGTGGACAGTATGATGTAGTGATCGTAGATGGCGATTCTGAAAAAGGTGATCGGGCTCAAGCCGTGCTTGAAGCTAGTCATAAGCTGATTTGGCTGCTGGCAGACGATTTAATGAGCATGCACAAGTGCGGATTATGGCTGGATGTTTTAGAAACCACGCGGCCTGAAGGGCTTGAAGACATGATATGCAAAACCAGCTTTGTGGTGAACCGCTATATGGGAACTATGATCAACTCGTTACCTCGTGACTTCATGGAGCTAAACGGAGCCTTACCCTATATACCTTCATGGAAACAGATGCAGCACCGTGAGCTGTTGCTAAGTTCACCGATTTATCAGCGGGAAATTCGTCATCTATGCCGCGAGCTGCTGAATGTGGACGGTGTAACACATCCGGCCACCGTTTGGTCTTAAAAGGGGCTGATGAACATGAATGAGGGACGATTTAAGGCATTGCGAGCAGATATCCGAAACGGGCTGGACGTAACGTCTTCGGTAAAGGATGCAGATCTGGTACGGCATATTGAAAATCGAATTTTACACGATGTAGAGCTGGTGGGCTTAACTTCCCGTGAGAAGCACGCACTTGTCCGCAAGATTTTTAACTCTTTCCGTGGGCTGGACGTACTCCAGCCATTGATTGACGACCCGACCGTTACGGAAATTATGATCAACAGTCACCGGGAAATCTTTGTGGAGCGGGCTGGTGAGGTGATGCAGGTATCCGATCAATTTGAATCCCGCGAGCGACTGGAGGATTTAATCCAGACGATTGTAGCCGGGGTGAATCGAATTGTGAATGAGGCTTCCCCCATTGTGGATGCCCGATTAAAGGATGGATCACGCGTAAATATTGTGCTACCTCCGGTTGCTCTCAAGGGTCCGACGATGACCATACGGAAGTTTCCCGAGCGTCCTATGACGATGGATGACTTGATACGAATGGGTGCGCTGGATGCAGAAGCCGCTGCTATGCTCAAGGACTTGGTACGTAGCAAGTACAACATTTTTATAAGCGGAGGAACGGGTTCTGGTAAAACAACTTTTCTGAATGCATTATCCCAATTTATCCCGCCATCTGAACGGATTATTACCATTGAAGATTCAGCAGAGCTGCAAATTGTGACGGTCCCTAATCTGGTCTCCATGGAAACACGGAACGCGAACACCGAGGGGAAGGGAGAAATCACAATTCGTGATCTGATTCGTTCCTCCCTGCGTATGCGGCCCAACCGCATTGTGGTGGGTGAGGTCCGGGGAAGTGAGGCATTGGATATGCTGCAAGCGATGAATACTGGCCATGATGGGAGCTTGTCAACTGGGCATGCGAATAATATCCGCGATATGGTCAGCCGGCTGGAAACGATGGTGCTGGGAGGGGCAGAGCTTCCGCTTGGAGTAGTACGACAGCAGATCAGCTCGGCTATTGATATATTTGTTCATCTGTCACGGATGCGCGACAAATCCAGACGAGTGCTGGAAATTAGCGAAGTGATTGGTTTTGAAAAGGGTGAGGTGACGCTTAACCCCCTTTATCGGTTTCAGGAGCGAGGAGAAAGCAAGGGGCGAATCGTAGGAGGTCTGGAACGTTGTGGCGAGGGTCTGCAACATACTTTGAAGCTGCAAATGGCCGGGATCAATTCGGAAAACTGGCACAGGGGAGGCGTATCAGCGTGAAGTCAGGAAAAACGGCGGCCAAGCAAGTATCACGTGAGGCCCCTTCTCTGCCAGATTATACGGTGTATACATTATCGACAGTACAAAAAAGTCTGTGCATATTCTTTAGTGGCGTGTTGTTCGCGATGATCGGTTATCTATTTTATCACCAATGGATATTATCGTTGCTGTGCGCTGCCGGGGCTGGGGTGATGCCTCGTTATTTTAGGCAATTTTTGCTGCAAAGACGCAGGTCTGCCCTAAGCATCCAATTCAAACAGGCTTTATATTCGCTCTCGTCTTCTCTTTCAGCGGGAAGGTCGGTGGAGAATGGTTTTCGTGAGGCAATAGAGGATTTGAGATTGCTTAGTCCAGATGGAGATCACGACCTGATTTTTGAATTTAACATTATTACCGCCTGTCTCGAAATCGGACAGCCTGTAGAAACCGCTTTGCAGGATTTGGCCCGTCGGGCGCAGATGGAAGATATTACGAATTTTGCGGACGTATTTGCGGCTTGCAAACGAACCGGAGGTGATCTGGTGGAAGTCGTAAGACGAGCTTCAAGTGTCATTGGTGAGAAGCTGGAAATTCAGCAGGAGATCGGTGTAATGATTGCGCAGAAACGTTTTGAATCGAGGGTTATGTTTGCGGCGCCTTTTTTGTTTGTATTGTTTATGACCATGACAGCGGGTGATTACATGATGCCCTTATACAGCGGTACAGGTATGATTTTATCAACCTTTTGTTTATTGGTGCTTGGTGGGTGTCTCGTGTGGATCAACCACATTATGAAGATTGAAGTGTAAGGAGAGATGGGTGTGGTGATGTTGATTTGTCTGGTCATGCTGGTTCTGCAAGTGGGAGGTTGGGTGGTGCTGAACCAGATGCACGGTGCTAAGTATGCGCATTTTCGCCATATGAAGTTGGAGGGACTGCGGCTGCAAAGACTTTCAGTCCCATTTGTACACATGATTCATGCTTCACGTGCTACTCATAGGCTGCCTTTGCTAATGTTCAAGCTCCAGCGTTCGGTGCAAAAGCTGTATGGTATGCGCAACAGCGGAGAAAAAACGATGCTTTTTCTGGCAGAAATGTTGGGTTACGGATATATGATGGCTGCTGGTGGAGCTATAGTATCGCTTTTGCTGGGTGGGGATGCGACCGGGCTGGTGCTCGGATTGGGACTTGGTCTTCTGGTACCCATCGCGCTGATCAAGGATTTGCACGGGAAAGTACAGAAGCGGGATCAGCAAATTTTAATGGAACTGCCTGAACTGTTGAGTAAAATGATGCTTTTAGTAGGTGCAGGTGAGACGGTACAACGGGCATTGCTACATTGCGTGGAACGTAAAGGGGCGGATACGGAACATCCGTTGTATCGAGAACTGAGGCAGACGGTGGCAGAATGGGAAAGCGGCTTTTCCTTTCAACAGGCATTTGAGCACCTGAGCAAACGTTGTGGTATTCAGGAAATGACAGTATTTACGACGACAGTTTTGTTGAATATGAGGCGCGGCGGGAGCGATTTCGTGATGGCTTTACGTGAGTTGTCCCAGACGTTATGGGGCAAGCGGACTTCAATTAGCCGCACAAGAGGGGAGCAGGCTTCATCTAAGCTGGTATTCCCGATGGCGCTGATTTTGCTAACGGTAATTGTGCTCGTGGGCGCTCCGGCTTTAATGATGATGAATATGTAGGAGGAATACAACGATGATGACATTAGTAACGGGCAGTATTCGTAAATTGTACAAGGATGAGGATGGTCTGGGTACGTTAGAAATGATCCTGATCATTGCCATTCTGATTGCGGTGGCAATTATTTTCAAGGATCAGATCAAGAAAATTGTAGAAGGGCTTTTGAAAAAGGCGGATAAAAAAAGTAACGATTTTATGGATTCATAATGCTGTGCAAATTGGCACAAAAAGAGGACGGGAGCTTCTCCTTGGAAGCTTCCCTCGTCTTTCCCATTCTACTGCTGGTCATTTTTGTGATGTTATTTTTTTGCCTATATATATATCAAAAATCTATATTGGTGCAAGTCGCTTCTACTGCTTCAGAAAGAGCCGCTTACAGCTGGGATAACAGCTTCAAGGACCCACGTACAGGAGCATTTGCGCAAGGGCAACGGGATTCTCTCTATTGGCGCTTGAAGGATGATGTTATGCTGGGAGCCCTGTTTGGCTGGACCGGAGCCAACAATCAGGAAAATGTACAGGTGCCGGGCGGCAATGGGGGAGGTTCGTTACCTGCTCAAAAGCTGTCCAATGCAGAAAATAAAATGCCTGCGGGCATGCAGGGGCAGATGACATATGAGAACAGTATGATTCACCGTAAGGTGACCACAAAGTTAAATAAGATCGTGAAGGTACCTTTGCTGAATCAGTTTTTAGATCAGACAGATTTGCAAGGGAAAATGAGCTCTGGCGTGGTCGAACCTGTGGAATGGATTCGTACGGTGGAGTTGGTCCGTTATTATGGTGCGAAGTTTATGGGCAGAGGATCAGGTGAAAAGGTAGATTCGGCAGTTGTAGGCAAAGTATTGATGCAATATGGTCAAAATGGTCAGTGAGAAGTAAGGAATAGGAATGTAACTGGGAAGGAGGAAGCGGGTGTTTGGTAAGGGTCACAATACAAAGGACGGGGAATCAGGTGCTGTCACGGTCTTTTTAATTCTGATTTTGGCGGTCATGTTCGGTTTTATTGCTGTATTTATTGATTACGCGAGAATTGCTGCACTGCATGTGCAGACCGAACGGCTGACCCATGCGGCGGTTCGTTCAGTGATGTCTGCTTATGATCCGACATTACAACAGGAGTACGGTTTGTTTGCTTATGGCGAAGGCGGCGGAGAACAAATTATGGTCAAAGTGCTGAATGATAGCGCGCGGCGTACGGCACGCGCAGAAACGCTACCGCTTATGAATATGAAGCTGGATTCTAGTTCCCTGCAAATGGAAAGGGAGCTTGGTAAATATGCCATATTTAACGAGCAGATCCGTGAAGAGATGAAGTATAAAGCACCTGTCGATTTTACGTTTGAAGTGCTCGAAAAGCTGAAGCCGCTCTCTCAAAATATGAAAGAGGCTTCTCATACGGTAGATTTGCTGAAACGGCTGCAAAAGCTATACGACAGACGAGAGGCCAAACTTGATGACATGCTGGAGAAGCAGCGTAAAGCAGGAGCTTATATGGAAGAGGTTCGCAAGCGGATTATTAAACAGAGGGGCACCTATATGCCCAATCAGTATATATGGGACCCGCTTGAGGTTGTAGCCGATATTGCCGCTCAATATAAGCATTACGTACATGTATATGAAGACAATAAGAAGAGTGTGGACGACGTTAAAATCATGCAGATGGAAAAGTATGCACGTAGAGCGAGGGCAGCGCTTGATCGCCTGCGTCAGATCATGGTTCAGGCTGGGGAAGAACATGATAAGTTGCTTCTGGAAGCCAAGGAACCGTTAAATGAGGCCCAACAGATTAATGAAGAGATGCGCAAAGTCATTGCCCAATATAAGCAGAGGGCGGCCAATGCAGGCTACGATGAGGTTTCAGCAGCCCCTACTCCAAGCGGAGCAGGCTCCAACGCAGACCCGTCGGTAGGAAGCGCACGGCAAAAAGCAGAGGATTTGTTGATTCCAGACAAGGAATTTGAGCAATGGGAAGCAGAAATTGAAAAGCAACGGACTTCTATAAATACTGCTAACAATAGAATAACGAGTATGATGCGTACGTTATCCTTTTATACAGATCCGTTTTTGAATGCAGACATGCTCAAGCAAGAAGTCGCTTCTACGCTCAAGGAGATAGATAAATACTTAAATGCGTATGCTTGGGCGGGACCCGCCAATGTACTCGACGGTGAAGCCAGGACGATGGATACGCGACGCGGCCCGGACAAAGAACGCAAGAAAATGGAAAAAGAGGCGAAAAACAAGCTCAAACAAGCCTATCGGATTATTGAGGTTCTATCCAAGGGTAAACAAAATGCAGAAAAATTCCAAAATCTGGAGCGGTATTACAATGAAAGTATTTCGTTTAACCAGTCTACATCCAGTCCATCTGTTTCCTCCGATTTGCCCTATGACACCTATGATGCAGCGGGAGCTTCTATGGATAGTATGGATGGTCTATACGGATCGGCATCCAATTTACTGACTCAACTGGGAGACGAGTTTTACCAGAATGAATACGCACTTTCTTACTTCCATCATGTGGATTTCAGCCGTTTTGGCAGTTTGGCCGGATCGGGTGGAAATGCGGGAAATGCTGCACAGATTTTGGGAGATCAGCTAGAGGTAAATAATCAGGAAGTTGAGTATATCCTGTATGGGTTCCATAATCCGACGGGTAATCTGGCATCCGCCTATGGGGAAATTTTTGCTATGAGACTTGCCATTCGAACAATGGAGGGATTGGTTAAGAACAGCTCAAAAGGTAATCCGTTGGTCGTTTTGGCGGCAGCTTTGTTATATGGAGTAGAAAAAGCGATAGAAGACATGATTATGCTGGCACAAAAGGGGGACGTGCCATTGTCTGATTTTCTGAAATTTCGAATGACATACAAGGATCATTTGCGATTGTTCCTGATGCTCCATAGCAATAATGAACGAAAAATGTCCCGTATGCTGGCTCTGATCCGTCTGAATACAGATGTCAATCCTGCTGAGCGGCAAACGTATGCAACGGGTGAGGTCAAGAATGGGATGAGGCTGTGGTTTCTACCTGGGGTAATGAAGATGCTCGGGACCGCCTCAAAAGAAGGCGAGAGTATTAAGGGAAGTGTGTACTATGTCACGAAAACAGCGCATTTTTCCTATTAATCGGTGTTTACGGAAAGTTTGTGGACAAAAGCAATGTGAACAAGGAAGTATTGTTTTAGAAGCGTCATTGGTGTTGCCAATGTTTCTGTTTTTTATTATTTTTCTCATTTATATGGTTCAGATGACACTGGTATCTACAGCGTTGCAGACCACCGCTTCAGAAGCGGTTAAACAGGTTTCGGCTAAAATCTACCCAGTTTCTCTAGCCGTGGAGGCGGCGTCCGCAAAAATAGATGCAGTGCGTGAACCGCTGGATGAACTGCCCAAGTTATCTGTGAGTGAATATGCAAGCCAATTCGCTGCCCAGTTGCCACCTCCAATTGGTGATTGGGTAGAAAGCGCTGTTCAGGGCGGTCAAAAGCCGATGGAGGAACTGCGGGGGCGATTTACGGAAGCTGCACTCGATCCTGTTTTGAAGCCGATGCTAAAGCCTTTTATGGAGGAAAGCATTCTGGAATATGACCGTATTCATATAACGAGCGTACATGTACCTGCTCTTACAGGAACTAAGGACCCTTATTTTAGAGTAGAACTGTCGTATGAACTGCCGATGAAGGTTCCTTTTCTGTATCGCAGCATTGTGCTTCAGGCGGCAGCTGAGGAACGTCTTTGGATTGGTGACACAGGGGAAGGAGCAGGTACAGGAAATGCGACGGGGGACAAGGATGCGGAGCATTCCATACAGTTGCTCGTTAAGCCTGAACCTGCTGTGAAGGGTGTGTACAATTTAATCAAGGCCAAGGTTGAGCCTGGGACGACTGCTAACCTTTCTGTGCTTTATAAGTCGGGTGAAAGCACAGCTCAGCACTTGGGCTGGACCTCTGCCAACGCGGACGGGATTATAGAATGGAACTGGTTTGTGGGAACGAACACAACACCTGGTCAATGGAGCTTTGTAATTGAAACAGAGGTTGGTCAACGTATAGAAGTTCCGTTTACCGTGGAAAAGCCAGCTGATGGATAGGATGGATATAGACTTGTAGGGATAGCTACGATGGAAAATGATTTGGCAGTCTGCTAGTTCTATTTTTATAAAGGGGGAAGATCGCATTGACGTGGATGTATATTGTATGCGGAGTTCTGCTCGCGATTGCGTTAGTTACGGATTTACGTAGCATGAAAATCCCTAATAAGCTTACATTGCCCGGCATAGTGGTAGGCTTGGTATTCAATACTCTATTTGGGGGGTGGCACGGTTTTTTATTTGCTGTTGCTGGACTGGGTACCGGATTTGGGTTCATGCTGATTTTGTACTGGATGGGAGCTGTTGGTGCAGGAGATGTGAAGCTGTTCGGCTTGATTGGAGCATGGACAGGTGCCGCTTTTGCATGGCAGTCAGCTTTATATTCGATTTTTTTTGCAGGTATTATTGGCATAGGGATTTTGCTATGGAAGAGGGAAACCATCATGAGACTGCGGCGCGTAGCTTTTAATTTAGGAGGATTTTTTCTATTTCGCAGTGGAAAAGCACTGACCAGTGGAAATGAAGCACACCTCAGGTTTCCTTTTATGACGGCAGTCATTCCGGGGGCGATCAGTGCTTATCTTTACTTCTTGCCATGACATGTCCGCTGGGGGAGATCATGCTACCTCACGGAGATAGGAAATTGTTAAGGAGGTCATGAATTGTTTGGTTTAAGCAGGGATTTTGCCCGGAACGGCGGGACATTTATGATTCTAAACAAGGAAGACGGGCTCAAAACCGATGATTTAAATTCCGTACAAACTGGAATGATGACTGGTAATCGGATTCCCGGTCTGCTGGAACTTAGAATAAAGGAAGTCGATTTTCAGATTGAGTTACATTACGACATTTCGGGGCAACGCATGCTTTCCCAATTATGGAAAGGTGGGGGCGTGTCGACTTCTGATTTCTACCGGATTCTTTTTGAAGTGGCAGATGCCCTCCATCGCAGCCCGCAATATATGTTAGATATTCGCCAGTTTATTTTGCACGAGGATTATATTTTTCTAAGTGGTTCAGGTACAAGGGAAACCGCCAGTTTAACCTATGTTCCTTTACGCAGTGTACAGTATGCAGGGCAAACAGGCAGTCAATTTAAGCAGATGGTTATTCGTTTAATGACTCGTGTGGCCCACTTTCAGGGAGAAAATATACAACGCATACTCGATCTGTGTGATAGAAATGAATTTGAATTGGGTTTGCTAAAGGAACTGCTGTTGCAAGGAATGAAGGCTGGTACAGAGAGTGTTAGCGTGCAGGCAGAAAGTATGGAAGAGCGAGCTTTTTCATCAGCTGATCCTATCCTATCTGCCCATACCTCACAGGGGAACTATACGGATCGTGGCGGAACATACGCGCGAGAGCATCGGGAAACTCTACAGGAGATTCAGGAGCTTAAACGGATCAATCGGCTCAAACCGTCCGTGAAACCAGAGGAGAATTCCGAGCATGTAACAGAAAACGAAGTAGAAGATGTGGAGTCTGGATTGCAAAAATATAAAACCTACATTGCTCTCGGATGTCTGCTCGCTTCGGCCATCGTGTGGCGTTATATTTATCTGGACCATCCAGAGACGGTACCGTTGATTATTTCCGTGGTGCTGACCTTGGTACTTGCCGCTGTTGCTTATATAAGCTGGACGGGGAAATGGGAGCGCAATCGAACTTCATCTCATATGTACAGCGATTCAGTACCTGTATTGGATTCGGAATGGTTAGGAACTACTTCTTCCCCAGTACGGCGCAAAAATGATCGTTATCAGGTAGATAAGCTGACCGGATTTGTAGCGGGACGTCATCATCAAGACAAGCAATCTTCCGATTCGAGTGATCAAGGGCAGGAGAACTGGAGATGGACTTTTCCAAACTCAGAATCTAAGAGCGTGGGAAATCGAGTTACGGAAGATAGTAAGAAAACTTCAGCAAATTGTGACTTACACGAGCCATCGTGGAAAGGTGCGGAACGGGGAAATGAATTGGAAGCCAGTGATACCAGTGAGGCTTATTATAAGTCTCTCTCCGGGGTAACGGAGCTTCTAAATGCTGCATCTAAGCAGGAAACGATGCTGCTTCGTGCAGATCAAGAGATGCAGATTTCACCAGTGCAGCAATCACCGATGGCTTGCCTGGATCGCAAGCCACCAGGTAGTGGAGGGACAGAGCGCATCCGGTTGCAGCCAGACCAATTCGTTGCAGGCAGTTTTATCATCGGGAGAGATCCGCAACTGGTTCAGTTTGTAGAGCATACGGATGGAGCTTCCCGTTCTCATATTGAGCTTTGCATAGTTACAGGAGAACATAGCCACATTGTTAAGGATTTATCCTCGACGAATGGAACTGTTCTGAATGGAGAGCCTATGGTGCCTTATAAGGAGTACACAATGAAGGATGGAGATACTTTTAAAATCGCTGGAGTTTCTTATACTTACCGGTTGGACTCTTTTAAATCCTCCAATGCATCATAAATGAAGGTTATATGGATATATGTCAAGAAGAGGCCTGTTATATTCAGAGCCTCTTTCTTTTCCTCTTTTTCAATTCAATGCTGTTTTTGGGAAGAATGGAGTTCTTTAAGAGCGTCCTTAAGTGAAGGATAGTGAAACTTAAATCCGTGCTCCAGCGCTTTGCGCGGTATTACCTTCTGACCATCCAATACTAGCGTGCTCATCTCACCAACTAGCTTTGAAACGAGAATGCTGGGGACGGGAAACCAGTGCGGACGGTGATATACCGTAGCTACTGTCCTCCCAAACTGGTCGTTCGTCAAGGGTTGTGGTGATGAAGCATTCACTGCTCCGACGATTTCCGTCGTATGGATGCAGTACGTGATCAGACGAACGATATCTTCAATATGAATCCAGCTCATCCATTGATGGCCGCTACCTATTTTGCCGCCGAATCCGAAGCTATAAGGCATCTTCATGAGTGGGAATGCCCCTTTTTTTCTGTCCAGCACAAGGCTAATGCGTAACTTAATTAAACGGGCTTCAGAAGGGTAGGCATTGGCTGCTTCTTCCCATTGCTCAACTACCTGAGACAGAAAATCTCCCGAACAGCGCGGGCTCGTTTCATCGAATGTTTCGGTCAGGGATGTACCATAGGCGGCAACAGCAGAAGCCTGAATGATTACTTTCGGTTTTTTTTGTAGAGCATTCAATGCTTGAGCCAACCGGGCAACAGATAGCAGTCGAGATTGAAGAATTCTTTGTTTGGACTTATCCGTCCAGCGCTGATTCAGCGTTTCGCCTGCTAAATTAACGACCGCATCTGTGCCTTCCAGTACTTCAGGCTTTTGTTTTAATTCGTTCCAGCTCATATATTGCAAGCGGGGGCTCGCTTCGTGTCCTACCAGTGGCTTGCGGGTAACGACTTTCACGGTGTATCCGTCGTCTAGCAGGCTTTTGACCAGTGCACTCCCCACCAATCCAGTTCCTCCACATACGATGATGTTCATGGAGCCAGCTCTCCTTCCAATTCACAAAAAATACATCCGTTATAGAATATAACCCTTTTCGAGAGAAAAAAACTTCATATGAATGTCCTTTATACGGTTAAGTGTCAATCCATGATTTTATTTACCCCTGTTTGACTAACATATATTCTGATGTGTACTTTATCTACGTATTCCCTTAATAGAGTTATTTGAGGATTTTGCAAAAGCCCAATAAGCGACTTTCAATGAAGAATATATTGATCGAAATGGTCTGGTTCGTCTGTATATTGCACTTTGGAGCGACTGGAATCGAATTTTGCAAAATCCTGATTTAAGAAAGTTGCCATAAAAGCTATGTTGTTTGATTTCAATAATCACGTTAAAATGATTAAATTAAAATAAGACAAGCATAACAGGATAAGGGGATGAATCAGGGTCATGCTGAAAATTGGTTCTCATGTGTCCTTCTCGGACAAGGGTCTGCTCAGCGCTACAAAAGAAGCGTCTACTTACGGGTCCAGCTCCTTTATGATATACACGGGAGCACCGCAAAACACGCGTCGTAAGCCGATGGAGTCCATGTATTTGGAGGAAGGCAAGCAGTTAATGGCTGAGAAGGGAATGAAAGATATCGTGGTGCATGCCCCGTATATCATCAACCTTGGCTCTTACAAAGAAAATACCTATGAGCTTGCGGTCAGCTTTCTTCAGGAGGAAATTCGGCGCACACACGCGATAGGTGTGAAAAATATTGTGCTGCATCCGGGCGCTTTTACCGATAAGGATGCGGAATATGGAATCGGGCGTATTGCCGATGGTTTGAACGAGGTACTGAACGGCGTGAAGGAGACAGATGTTAACATCGCGCTTGAAACGATGGCAGGCAAAGGAACGGAAATGGGGCGTAGCTTTGAGGAGATTGCCTCCATTATAGATAAAGTAGAGCGTAACGAGCGTCTTACGGTTTGTATGGACACCTGTCACATTCACGATGCGGGTTATGATATCGTAAATGATCTGGACGGTGTATTGGAGCAGTTCGACCGTATTGTCGGCTTGAATCGCATTGCAGTTGTTCACATTAATGACAGTAAAAATCCAGTTGGCGCTCATAAAGACCGCCATACTCCGATCGGATCAGGCTGGATTGGCTATCAGACTATTCATAATGTGGTGCATCATGAAGCACTTCAAGGACGTCCGTTTATTTTGGAGACGCCATGGATTGGGAAGGAAGCCAAAACTCAGCGTCCGATGTATGAGGTTGAAATTGCCCTGCTTCGCGGAAATGTAAAGGAGCGCTTTGGGGATGAGTTTTTGGGTCAGGTAGAGCAATTGCATTCGTTTTTCAAAAAACAGGATGTGGATGTCCGTAAATTTGTTCTGGACACCTGGGCTCTGCTGAAAAATGATGCCAAAGCAAGAAAAGCCGATCCACGTGAGCCGTTGGAGCGTCTGTATGACATGATAACGGAAGCAGCACTATTTCCAGATTTGAGCGAAGAACACATTAATCAACGGTTGATTGCCTGGTTTGCCGGCAGTCATTTGCCAGTGACGGTATAAGCTAAGGGGGATTAATAGCCACATGGAAATTCACGTAAAACATCAGCCAAATAGCACTCTATCTGCCCATGAAAACCGCGCGCGTATGCTTGTATCTTGTCCAGATGGACCAGGTATTGTAGCGGCCGTGTCCCGTTTTTTGTACGAGCATGGGGCCAATATCGTTCAATCTGACCAATATACAATGGACCCGTCGGGCGGTATGTTTTTTATGCGGATTGAATTTGATCTGCCGAATTTGAGTGCAACCCAGCCACAGTTGGAGCAGGATTTTGCCGCTGTTGCTGAGCAATTCCGTATGGAGTGGACGATTTCTGCGGTTAGCCGCAAGAAAAAACTGGCTATTTTCGTTTCCAAAGAAGATCACTGTTTGGTAGAACTGCTGTGGCAATGGCAGGCAGGAGATCTGGACGCGGATATTTCATTGGTGGTTAGTAATCATCCGGATATGAAGGAGTATGTGGAATCGTTTGGTATCCCATATCACCATATTCCGGTAACCGCCGATACCAAGCCGGAGGCGGAGCGTCGCCAACTAGAGGTTATTGGCGAAGACATTGACGTTATCATTTTGGCCCGTTACATGCAGATTATATCTCCCAAGTTTATTGAGCATTATCGCAACCGAATTATCAATATCCATCATTCCTTTCTGCCTGCATTCGTGGGTGGGAAGCCATATGCCCAAGCCTATAATCGCGGTGTGAAAATTATTGGTGCTACTGCGCATTATGTAACTGAAGAATTGGACGGCGGCCCGATCATTGAGCAGGACGTGCAGCGTGTAAGCCACGGAGATGATGTAAATGAGCTAAAACGGATCGGTCGCACCATAGAGCGGGTCGTTTTGGCAAGAGCCGTGAAGTGGCATGCAGAGGATCGTATTCTGGTTCATGAGAACAAAACAGTCGTTTTTAACTAATCTTAAAATTTTAGGAAAAATTTGTGAATCTATATTTTTTGTTAAACAAAGCCCATCGCATAACGGGCTTTGTTTTTTTATATAAGGATTTTGCAAAATCCTCATGTGAATTATTAGCCTTATAGCCGGTCAGTACATAATATTTTTGTGATTTTATATTTTTTTAAATGAGGTTAATACATTACGGGTATATTTATATGAGGACACGGTACTACATTTCCCACAATCATCTTTATAAACGATCTGGCAAACTTTCACGGCAAATGGTACAATACTTAAGAATGTATAAGTCATATTGAAACATTCAAGCAGATTCACTCACTTCAACAGATATCGTTTTTGTATCAGGCGGTGATGTTGGGGAGTATGACCGAATGCAATTGACATACTTTTTACAATATGAGGAGGCTAACCATGACTGACCAGAACCAAGCGATTCAAAAGGATGAAAACTCCACGATCGACAATTTGTCCATCACAACTATTCGTACGTTGGCAATTGACGCCATCGAGAAAGCAAACTCGGGACATCCTGGTATGCCGATGGGCTCCGCGCCAATGGGATACCAACTTTTTGCTAAAACGATGAATCATAATCCCGATCAACCTACATGGGTTAACCGTGACCGTTTTGTATTGTCTGCAGGACACGGTTCCATGTTGCTATACAGCCTTCTGCACCTGAGCGGCTATGATCTTCCTATGGAAGAACTGAAACAATTCCGTCAATGGGGTAGCCTTACACCGGGCCACCCTGAGTTTGGCCACACTGCTGGTGTAGATGCTACAACCGGTCCTCTGGGACAAGGTCTCGCAATGTCCGTAGGTATGGCAATGGCTGAAGCTCAACTGGGCGCAACATATAATAAGGACGAATTTAAAGTTGTAGATCACTTCACGTATGCAATCTGCGGCGATGGCGATCTGATGGAGGGTATTTCCCACGAGGCTGCCTCGCTGGCTGGTCGCTTACAACTGGGCAAGCTGATTGTATTGTTTGATTCCAATGATATTACACTGGACGGCAAGCTTAATCTGTCCTCTTCCGAGAGTGTTGCCAAACGCTTTGAAGCTTACAACTGGCAAGTACTGCGCGTAGAAGATGGTAACGACCTTCCAGCCATCCAAAAAGCCATTGAAGAAGCGCAAGGCGACTCGACACGTCCTACGCTGATTGAAGTGAAAACTGTCATCGGCTACGGAAGCCCGAACAAACAAGGTAAAGGCGGACACGGCGGTACTCATGGTTCCCCGCTGGGATCAGAAGAAGCCAAGCTGACTAAAGAATTCTACAAATGGGTATACGAAGAGGACTTCCATGTACCACAAGAGGTTCGCGAGCATTTTGCTAAAGTAAAAGAGCGCGGTATCGCAGCGAACAAAGCATGGGATGAACAGTTCGCCAAATACAAAGCAGCTCACCCTGATTTGGCAGCTCAGTTCGAAACAGCTGTAAACGGCGATCTCCCAGAAGGATGGGATCGTGATCTTCCGAAGTACACGACTGAAGACAAAGCCGTTTCGACTCGTGTAGCTTCTGGTAATGCTCTGAATGGATTAGCTCCAAACGTACCTTTCCTAACAGGCGGATCTGCCGATCTGGAGAGCTCCACGATGACACATTTGAACAACTTGACGAACTTTACGCCAGAAGACTACGCCGGTCGTAACATCTATTTCGGTATCCGCGAATTTGGTATGGCTGCTGCGATGAACGGTATGGCGTTGCACCAAGGTGTAAAAGTATTCGGCGGTACATTCTTCGTATTTACAGACTATCTGCGTCCAGCCGTTCGTCTGGCAGCTCTGATGGGATTGCCTGTAACCTACGTTCTGACTCACGACAGTATTGCTGTAGGTGAAGATGGTCCGACTCATGAGCCGATCGAGCAATTGGCTTCCCTGCGTATTATCCCGAACTTGACAGTAATTCGTCCAGCGGACGGTAATGAAACTTCTGCTGCTTGGGCTTACACGCTGGAAAACAAGAAAAACCCGGTTGCTCTGGTATTAACTCGTCAAAACCTGCCAATCCTGGCTGCTAGTGCTGAGCATGCACGCGAAGGTATCAAACGCGGTGCTTATGTGGTTGCAGATGCAACAGATGGCAAACCAGTTGCTCAAATTCTAGCTACAGGCTCCGAAGTGCAATTGGCTGTTAAAGCTCAGGAAGCACTGGCAGAACAAGGTATTCAAGTACGTGTTATCAGCTTCCCAAGCTGGGATCTGTTCGAAAAACAAGACAAAGCATACAAAGATTCCGTTCTGCTGCCAGAAGTGAAAGCTCGTTTGGCTGTAGAAATGGCATATCCACTGGGCTGGGAAAAATATGTTGGCGACCAAGGCGACATTCTCGGTATCAGTACATTCGGCGCATCCGCACCTGGCGATCGCGTGATTAAGGAATACGGCTTTACAGTAGAGAATGTTGTTAGCCGTGTGAAAGCTTTGTTGAAATAAAACATTGGAGCATCTAAAACAGACAGTCGTAACCTGAGTAAGGCTTACGGCTGTTTGTTTCATACAGTTGATGTTTTGCGAAAAGATCACTTTGGAATTCCAGTGTATTGTATACGTGATACAGTGTGTATTTTCATACTGAAGCTGGAATCAAATCTATGTTATGATGCACCAATATTCATTCAACCATTGAGAGCAGATGAGGGGATAACGAATGACACAGTTTGATGGAGTAAGCGTAGTTAAAAAAGCAAACGTTTATTACGATGGTCAGGTTACAAGCCGTACAGTCATCCTGGGTGACGGTAGTAAGGTTACACTGGGGATTATGCTGCCAGGAACGTACGAGTTCGGCACGGATTCCCGTGAGATTATGGAGATTTTGGCAGGGGATCTGAGAGTGTTACTTCCAGGTACTGAGGAATGGCTGGAAATACAAGGGACAGCAACCTTTCACGTACCTGCAAAGTCTTCCTTCAAGCTGGAAGTACGAAGTGTAACTGATTATTGCTGTTCTTATCCCGAATAGTAAGCTAAAACGGGTAAGCACACTCAGCCTTCAAGCTAAGTGTGCTTACCCTAAAGCTATGCCATATGTACACAAGCACAGCAGTATAGTTACACAGAAAGGTACAGCTTATTCGAGAGGTTGACCACCAATGGTGCAGCCAATCCATGCTTCGTATGTCTTCACGACAGCGGATAGGTCCTCGTCGCCGTAGCCTTGCGTTTGCCCGGCTTGAAATAGGCTTTTGGCAATGGATAACATAGGTGCGGGGATGGACAGGCTGTCTGTTAGTGAGGAAGCAAGCTTCAAGTCCTTAAGCATCAAGGCAAGTGAGAACTGGTTGCTAAAATCATGCTCAATGATTTTGCGCCCTTTCAGGTCAGCGGCCTTGCTGCCTGCCGATCCGAGTTGTACCAATTCAAGGAAGCTGTCTGCCGGGATGCCGGATTTAGCCGCGATAGCAAAGCCTTCAGCCAGAGCGAGGTTATGAATACCGACCATCGTATTATGAGCGAGCTTGGCTACGGCCCCGCTTCCATTAGGTCCCATATGAAGTACCTTTTTGCCCAGGGTATCAAAAACATCTGATTGTGCCGCAATGGCTTCTGCATTACCACCAACCATGAACACGAGTGTGCCGTCTACAGCGGCAGGCTTACTGCCTGTTACGGGAGCATCAATGAAGGAACAGCCCAGCTTGTCCGCTTCGGCGGCTAGTTGTTTGACCAGCTCAGGTGAAATCGTGCTGTTGTCCATCACGGTCATGCCAGCCGTAAGGCCGGCAAACACACCGTCTTCGCCGTAATAGATGTCACGAATGGAATGATCATCACTGACCATGGTAATGACCAAGTGCTGACCTTCAGCTGCTTCACGAGGGGTTGAAGCTGTACGTGCGCCTTGCTCTTCCAGTGGCTCGCAGCGCGAAGCGGTGCGATTATAAACTGTGACTCCGAATCCCTGCTTTAGCAGATTGGATGCCATCGGGGCGCCCATGGTGCCCAGTCCGATAAATCCGATGTTTTTCATTGCTAATCACCTTTCTTGTTGGAAGTTGCCGTCCGATGCAGATGCGAGTCGGCCCTGAATTGAATATTGAAACAGGTTGATCTCAGTTAATTGTAGCATGGGCATGCTACCCTATCTACAGGAGGGGCTGTCAAGCACAGGATACATAGGTAACGCAAGCTTGTCAGGCCCAGCAAATTAAAGTATCCTATTCCTAAGTCCTTATGTTCGTATTCATGGTCTTAGTAATACCAAACAGGAGGTTCCAAACATGTCTAAAAAAGTTATTTTTGATTACACTAAAGCTCTCTCCTTTGTAGGTCAGCACGAAATTGATTATTTTGCAGAGCCTATCAAGCTGGCTCATGAGCAACTGCACAACCAAACCGGTGTAGGTTCCGATTTCTTAGGTTGGATCGACCTGCCTACCAATTATGATAAAGAAGAGTTTGCGCGCATCCAAAAGGCTGCTGCTAAAATTCAAAGCGATTCCGAAGTACTGATCGTAATCGGTATCGGCGGTTCTTACCTTGGAGCACGTGCTGCGATCGAAATGCTGTCGCATTCTTTCTACAATGCACTGCCTAAAGATCAACGCAAGGGCCCAGCTATCTATTTTGCAGGCAACAACATCAGCTCTACATATGTGAATCATCTGTTGGAACTGATTGAAGGTAAAGACTTCTCTGTGAACGTCATTTCCAAATCAGGTACGACAACAGAGCCAGCTATCGCATTCCGCGTATTCCGTGCAGCTCTGGAGAAAAAATACGGTAAAGAAGAAGCGCGCAAACGTATTTATGCAACGACCGATAAAGAACGTGGCGCTTTGAAAAAACTGGCTAACGAAGAAGGCTACGAATCTTTCATTATTCCTGATGATGTGGGTGGTCGTTACTCTGTGCTGACAGCAGTAGGCTTGTTGCCGATTGCTACTGCAGGCATTAACATCGAAGAAATGATGCAGGGGGCGGCAGACGCTTCCAAAGAATACAGCAACCCGAATGTAGCTGAGAACGAGGCTTATCAATATGCAGCCGTTCGTAACGCTTTGTACCGCAAAGGTAAAGCAATTGAAATTCTCGTAAACTATGAGCCGTCTCTTCATTTTGTATCCGAGTGGTGGAAACAGTTGTACGGAGAAAGCGAAGGCAAGGATTACAAAGGCATTTATCCTGCTTCTGTTGATTTCTCGACAGACCTGCACTCCATGGGACAATTCATTCAGGAAGGCAGCCGCAATATTTTCGAAACGGTAATCCAAGTAGAAAATGTACCTAGTCACATCACCATCGAAGCAGATGAGGATGATCTGGACGGACTGAATTTCCTGGCAGGCAAAACTGTGGATTTTGTAAATAAAAAAGCATTCCAAGGTACATTGCTGGCTCACACAGACGGACAAGTACCGAACTTGATTGTAAATATTCCTGACTTAAGCCCTTACTCTTTCGGCTATCTTGCTTATTTCTTCGAAAAAGCTTGCGGCATCAGCGGCTACCTGTTGGGTGTAAATCCGTTCGATCAACCGGGCGTAGAAGCTTACAAGAAGAACATGTTTGCGCTGCTCGGTAAACCAGGCTTCGAAAAAGAAAAAGCTGAGCTTGAAGCGAGATTGTCTGAATAAGAGTGCTGTAATCTCTGATGCGAAACAGGATTTCGGTCAGAAGTGTTATAGTGTATAGCAGCAATTAAAGTACAGGAAAGCAGTTCACCAGCTGCCAGTAGCGGGGGACTGCTTTCTTGTAAAATGAAGTAAGGAAGGTTATACGTGTATGTTGGAACAATACCGAACCGTACGCGGTGCCGGCAACAAGGAAATTGTGATCCGAAAATCCCGTTTTATCGGCCATATTCAGCCTGTTCAAACTGAGGAAGAAGCAGTTGCTTTCATAGAGCGCATCAAAAAAGAGCATTGGAACGCTACCCATAATTGTTCTGCTTACATGATTGGGGAAAGAGACGAAATCCAAAAGCAATCGGATGACGGAGAACCGAGCGGTACGGCTGGAAAGCCTATTTTGGAGGTGATCCGCAACCAGAAGCTGAAAAATGTCGCTATTGTTGTTACCCGTTACTTTGGTGGGATTTTGCTGGGAGCAGGCGGTCTGATTCGCGCGTATTCAGATGGTGCTGTTGCAGCAATCGAGGCAGGGGATGCAATTACGCGTGTGCTGCATCGTGAAGTTTTTGTAGAATTGGATTATACCTGGTTGGGCAAAGTGGAAAATGAATTACGCAATCGCAGCATCCGCACTGGAGAAACAATGTTTACGGATAAAGTTACCTTAACCTGTCTGCCGCTGGCTGGTGATGCGGAATCCTTTAGCAACTGGATAACAGACTTGACGCAGGGGCAATCGCTTGTGTCGGAGGGAGAGCAGCTTTACTTTATTGAAGGGGAATAAATAATATGGCTAGAAGAGCAGTAGAACAGGAGTTGTCAAGAGGGCGGATTCTGGAAGCGGCCAGGCACTTGTTTATTACCAAGGGCTACCGTGCGATTTCAATGCGCAGCATTGGCCAGCATCTGGGTTACAGTCATGGTTCGTTATACTATCATTTTAAAGAGAAGGCTGAACTGTTCTATGCCATTGTGATTGAAGATTTTAATACATTGCGTGGGATTCTACTGCAAGCAGCAACAGGCACACCTGATGATGGCTTGAGCAGACTAGAGTACTTGATGCTGGAATTTATCCGTTTTGGTTTGGAAAATCCATATCAATACGAAATTATGTTCATGATGCACGATGAAGAACTATTTGCATACTGTCGCACAGAGCAAAACCGTTGTGTCGAACTATTTGCATCCATGATCCGTCAAGAATTGAGTGGTCAGGGGCATTCGGAGGAAGATTGCTCAAGGGTACCGAAAAGTCTGTTTTTATCCATGCATGGCTTTGTATCCTTTTATATTCAGGACGGTTTAACATTTGAAGAAATTAGGCCCGCTGCTTTAGCACATGTAAAGCTGCTGTGCAGACACCTATGAGCGTACCTGCATTCACACGCTTCACCCATGAACATGTAGGGCGCTTTTCTAGGTGTATGCACTTCATGACGGTGACTTATCATTACGGTACTTTGCGAAAGCGACTAAGAATTTAACAGACGATGATGCATCCAGTAGGAAAACATCATGGTCTGTTTTTTTACCCGTTTCCGTCAGCCCTTCATGATTTTCACATGGTATTGACGTCTGCGTGGTCCGTCGAATTCACAAAAATAAAGTCCTTGCCATCGTCCGAGCAACAGCTTTCCATCATGGATGATGATCGTTTGTGAGGGGCCTGTCGTGATGGATTTTAGGTGGGACGCTGTATTTCCCTCCATATGGCGATATTGGGGATGCTCCCACGGATAGACTTCATCTAGTCTTAACATCACATCATGTTTGACATCTGGGTCTGCATTTTCATTAATGGCGATGCCGGCTGTCGTGTGTGGACAATAAACAAGTGCGGTTCCTTGTTGCACCCCGCTTTTTTCGATCAATGAAGCAACCTCTCGTGTAATATCACGAATTTCATCTCGCCGTGTAGTGGATAATTCTAAAGTATGCAACAATAACTCCATCTCCTTTCTTCCTAATACTTTACCCTTTTAATTCCTAATATAATATATAGAGTTGACGAAAATTACTTTCCTTTGATAAAGTATCACATAAGAAAAAACATAGTATATGCATTGGAATAATTAAATGATTTTAAATGAGGTACGTGCTTTGCGGTAAGCAAGGCTGCTGCTGTTCCTGAACAGGTCCAGAAGCGGAAAGGAAGTGTACGGATATGCATGTGGAAGTAAGAGGATTAAACAAGCATTTCGGTAATTTTCATGCAGTAAAGGACGTATCTTTTGATATTCAGGCGGGCCATCTTATTGGCTTACTCGGTCCAAGTGGTGGGGGGAAAACCTCCATTCTTCGCATTTTGGCGGGTCTGGAGCAACCGGATGCGGGAGAAATTCATTTTCATGGAAAAAGGGTAAACGAGCTGTCCCCGCAGGAACGTGGAATCGGATTTGTATTTCAAAACTATGCTTTGTTCAAGCACATGAGCGTCTACGACAATATTGCCTTTGGTCTGAAAGTGAAAAAAAGCTCCAAAACCCGTATCAAGGAACGGGTCACGGAGTTGGTCGAACTAACGGGGCTCAAAGGATTTGAGCATCGTTATCCGCATCAGTTGTCAGGTGGACAGCGACAGCGAGTTGCTTTTGCGCGTGCTTTGGCACCAGAGCCTCAATTGCTGCTGTTGGATGAGCCTTTTGCAGCTATTGATGCCAAGATTCGTCAGGAGCTGCGCACCTGGCTGCGAGAGTTGATTGAGCGGGTGGGCATTACTTCAATTTTTGTCACCCATGATCAGGATGAGGCGATTGAAGTAGCGGATGAAATTATGGTGATTAATCAGGGACGACTGGAGCAGAAGGGAACGCCTTGGGATATTTATAAAAAACCGGGTACCCCGTTCGTGGCTTCCTTCATTGGGGAATCTACGGTGATTGAACAGGCAGGCAGTCTCAAAGGCTTCGAAGAAGCTGCTGGAGTGGGAACACGTGCCTTGATCCGTCCGGAGTATATTGATGTCGGGCCAAGCGAGGAATTTACGCTTCTGTCGGCGACCGAGGAAGGCGTAGTGAAGCATTTGCATTTTCGTGGAAGTGAGTGGATGGTTGAAGTACAAGTTGGGGACCATCGTCTCATGACGTACCGTTCGCTGGAGAAGTCTACGCTGGAACCTGGTCAGCAGGTGCGAGTGTTGGTGCATCGAGCCTATCTATATAATGACCAGTCCAGCTGGATGGTGGAAAACCGCCTGAAGGAAGATCCCATGCCTATCATCATTTAAAAATCAGGCTTTTGCAAAATTCTCAAATATATATGATCACGCTTGGGGGGATGTCTAGCCTGATTTCACGGCTTTGGGCATGCTCCTTTTGGCGTTGGACGCTGGAAGGATTTACGCAGATGATTTACGTAGAATCGGTCTGTTCGTTATAATAGTAGTAAAAAGACCCAAATAGATAGGAGTTAAACCATGAATCGGCTTATTTTTCTTGGCACGGGGGATGCAATGGGGGTTCCGCGTGTATATTGTGATTGTCTCGTATGCACAGAAGCTCGCACGACAGGGGCGAACATAAGATTGAGATCGTCTGTGCTGATCGAAAGCGAGACGGAGGACTTTATGATTGATTGTGGCCCGGACTGGCGCAGACAGCTAGAATTACGCGATCTGCGTTTTATCCCTACGATCCTTGTGACACATGCACATTTTGACCATATTGGAGGATTACCAGAATGGGCAGATGCCTGTCGCTGGACTGGGAACAGAGGTCGATTGTACGCGCCACAGGAAGTGATCGACACGATCTTGCGGCAATTTTCCTGGCTCTCTGGAAATTTGGATCTTATTCCAGTAGATCAGGGAGCCCAACTTGGCGGGTGGAATATCCGGGGATGGCGTGTGAATCACGGGAAGAACGGATATGCCTACGCTTATCGCCTGGAAAAGGACGGCTTCTCGTGGGCCTACTGTTCGGATTCGATTGGATTAAATGAGGCGGAAATTCTGCCTTTGCACAATCTGAATTTGCTCGTCCTGGGAACGAGTTTTTATCATGAGGAGGCCGAGTATGCCACCCGCTCTGTATATGACATGCTGGAGGCACAGGAGCTTATAGGAAGGCTTAAGCCCCAAAGCACAGTGTTTACACATATGTCCCATGATGTGGATGTCACACGCAATTATGGGCTTCTGGAAGGGATTAGTTTGGCACACACCGGCATGAGTTTGCCGTTAGAATAAAGGTGCATTTTACCTTTACATCGTTCGACTGATACGTAGAAGGGCGGAGATTCCTTCTTTGATTTGTAGCTCGTCGGCGTATGAATAGGACAGTCGTACATGCGTTTTACCCTCTGCGCCGATGGGATCAAATACATTGCCGGGGACAAAGGATACAGATTCTTGTACACTTTTGGCAAGTAATTCATTAGGTTTCAACGTAGAAGGCAGCTGGAGCCACAGGTTGAGTCCTCCCGCTGGGCTGGTCCATGTCCAACCGGAATCGCGGAGACTGTCTTCCATCGTTTCCTTACGAATCTGGAGCGCGATACATAGTTTTTTAATATGCTGCTGCATACGTGGAGATTGAAAGTATTCTAAAAATAGCTTTTGATTCAGCAGTGGCGATCCATTGTCCACCAACGCTTTGACGTTGAGCAGGCTGTTCATGAGCTGTGGTCGGCAGGTCACGGCTGCGATTCGTAGACCGGGTGCGACATATTTACTGTAACTTCGAATGTAGACGACGCTTCCCGAAACATCATAGGCGAAAATCGGAGAAGGAGGCTTTTGCCCAAAGCTGATGTCATAGGTGCTGTCATCCTCAACAATGAGGCAGCCGTAGCGCTCGGCTAGTTCAGGCAGTCGTTTGCGTTGCTCATCGGGGACCGTAAAGCCCGTCGGGTTGTGGAATGTCGGATTCATATAAAAGAGACGTGGTTTTTCCGTTTTCATGCACCACTCAATCTGGTCCATATCATATCCTTCTGGTCGAATATCGGTCATGGTCAGACGTGCGCCTTGTCTGCGGAATATTTCCATGGCAGGACCATAAGCAGGGCGTTCGATCAATACACGGTCTCCTGTATGGAGCAGAGATCGGGCAATTAAATCAATGGCTTGCTGTGCTCCCGAGGTAATCATCACTTCATCCGGTGATAAAGCAAAATGCTTATCCACGCTAAAATGCTGCGCCATGGCCTCCCGAAGCTCGGTATCACCCTGTACAGCGGAATAGGTGGCTGCTACTTTCGGATGCTTTTCAAAAACCTGCATCATCAGCTCTCCCCAAAATCGGTTGGGCAGGAGAGAGGGGTCAATCAGCGCTTTGGAAAACTGGAAATTCGCATTCACTGATTGAACGCGGGTAAGTCCATCCATTCCTCTCCAGGCTGAAACTGACGGATCATCTGCCGCATGGGCAGATTTGGAGTGAATCGTGAGGTCTATGGACGTATGTCTCGAGTAGCCAGCATATTTTGCATGTCCAGTCGCTTGGGAAGCATGAACGTAATATCCTGATTTGTCCCTTACATAGACCAGTCCTCGTTGCTTCAACTCCTGATATGCCCGGAAAACAGTTAGCCGATGTACACCCAGCTCCTGAGCCAAGCTTCGTACGGACGGCAGCTTCATGTCTGTTTGCCAATCCCCGCGATCGATCCGCACAGCTACATAATGGATAACCTGCTCATACAGCTTTAAGGCATGATCGGCTGGAAAAAGTAGTTCGCTGTTGTTCTTACCCATGCTATCCACGCTCCTTTGTGTGTATTGTACTATATAGCACTTCAAAAACGTATACAACTGTTCTGTAGTTATACAACTGTTCTGTTCGTCTCCCTGTATGCTTAAAAGCAACTGAAGGGAGAGGGACGTATCATGATTGGGATCGCGTTTACAGTAATGTGTCTTATTTTTGGCACAACGTTTTTGGCCATAAAAGTGGGAGTGGAAGCCGGGCTTCCGCCGTTTTTATCGGCAGGGGTACGTTTTTTCGCCGCAGGTGCGATATTATTTATTGCTATGAAGCTGACCGGAAAGGTGAAATGGTCGTTATTATGGCGTAAGGAAATGTTGCTGATTGGAGCAGGAACGACCTTCGGTACCTTTTCGGCCTTGTATTGGGCAGAGCAATATGTCAGCTCCGGGATCGGAGCTATTCTGTCAGCTACCGGGCCGATGATGATCGTCATTTTGCAATCTGTACTGCTACGGCAAAAAACGTCACGGATTACGGTCGTTGGCTGCATGATCAGCTTTCTTGGTGTGGTGCTGGTTGTGCTGCCCGGATTGGCGGTTCAGATCAGTGGTCTGTGGCTGGCGGGATGCCTTGTTATTTTGCTGGGGGAGCTGTGTTATTCAGGGGGAGCTCTTTATTCCAAGCGAGTGATGGATGTATTTCGTGAAACGAACCCGATTGCCCTAAATGCGGCGCAAATGATCCATGGGGGATGGATGCTGCTGTTACTGTCTGCGATCACGGAACCGTGGAGTTCTGAGGGGTGGCAGTACCTTCCTGCCATGGGGTCTTTACTCTATCTGATCCTGTTTGGTTCGATGATTGCACATACACTGTTCTACTGGCTCATGGAGCGTACAAATCCCCTGTTTCCGACGACGTGGCTGTATATATCACCGCCGATTGCGGTGGGCTTGGGAGCGTTGTTGTATGGAGAGCATGTAAGCTGGTGGATGCTGGTTGGGGTGCTGCTCATTGTGACCGGACTAATCCTTATGAACAATGGAATTATCCGTTTGGTGAACAGGCGTAAGTTACGTTCTGCTGCCTGATATTTTATAGCGGTCAGGTTATTATATGATCTGACAGAAAAGGCCTCCAAACTGTCGTATGTTACTGATCATGCGACAGTTTGGAGGCTTTGTTGTTGTATTACTTTATTTAAGAATTATGGGAGCAGGCACTTTTTGCTTATTCAACATTGAGTACGAATTTGTCGATGGCGTGCTTAACACCATCTTCGTTATTGCTGCGAGTGATGTAATCAGCCAGCTTCTTCAAATCAGGAATGGCATTCTCCATCGCTATGCCGAGACCAGCGCATTCAAGCATTTCATGGTCGTTCCAAGAGTCGCCGATGGCAATCGTTTCCGACAGTTCACAGCCAAAATGGTTTGCAAGGAAGGTAAGCGCGTGACCCTTGGTGCCTTCATGGTGCATAATTTCCAGAAAGTGAGGCTTGGATTTTGTAATGTGAACTTCATTGCCAAGCAGTACGCGAAGTTCAGGAATTAATTCATCCAACACTTCCGGCTCGTCGATAATCAGCAATTTAGGAGCCGGCTGCTCTATAACTTTACTGAATACAGGCTCTACAAAATATTCCGTGTTGTTCAGCTCCGTGTAATCTTTGATTTTCTGATTATCTTCACGTGTGTACAATTTGTCATCAATATACGTTTGTAGATGCAGATTGCGTTCCACGCAGAATTCATACAGACGACGTGCAGCCACGAGTGGAACATAACGCTCATACAGCACGTTTTCGTCCAGCAGGTTTTTAACCAAAGCTCCTTGATACGTAATGATCGGCACGTTCAAACCAGTCTGGCGAGCAATTTTGTGTGCAGAGGCATAAGCTCGTCCAGTAGCGAGGGTAACCACCACACCTTTCGCTACAGCAGCTTCTAATGCCTGTTGTGTCGCTGGTGTAACTTCTTTTTGGTCGTTAATGAGTGTATCATCAATATCAATGGCAATTAATTTATACATATCGGTATTCTCTCCTTTATCTCTATCATGGGGCAATGCTAAAATTGTATCTTATAATATTCAAAATGACAATATCGCAAGGAAAAGGGGACGGCTCCTATAAGAGCCTGTCCCCTTATAACCACTGAAGTATTGGTTTGAAACGATGGGAAAAAGTAACGGTTAGTCTTCCAAAAATACAAGTCCAACAAAATCGTCCAACTCAATATTACCAAAATAGTGCTTCAAATCGAGAGAGGATAAGGCTTGACGTACCTCACCTTCATCATAACGCTTGCCGCGCAGGATATTTTCAATATCAGCAACGTCACCCACACCGAAGAAATCCCCATAGATTTTAATATCACGAATGTAGCCTTCCTTAAGATCCATGCGGATATCAATAATACCGACTGGAAATTTACGTGTGTGCTTTATATTGCTCTCGGGGGATAGACCGTAGTTCCAATCCCACGATTGGTAACGTTCTTTGGATATTTCATGGATTTTGGCCCAATCGGTATCGGTGAGCTTATATTGAGGTACTTGATCCAATTCTGATCCGAATATGAAACGCAACAGTTCCTCGCGAAATTGCTCTATGGTCATCTCACGGTCCATCAGTTCGCTGATGTTAGCTACGCGACTGCGGACAGATTTAGTGCTTTTGGATTTGAATTTTTCGGGATTGGCATGCAGTGATGCAGCCACATTGTCCAGATTCAGGTTAAACATCAATGTACCGTGGCTGAACATACGTCCGCGTGTGGCAAATTGGGCGTTTCCTGAAATTTTACGTTCTCCGACCTGCAGATCGTTGCGGCCTGTCATTTCAGCTTCTACTCCCATTTGGCGCAGAGCATCAATCACAGGTTGCGTAAATTTGAGGAAATTATGAAAGGACTCCCCGTTATCCTTGGTAATAAAACTGAAATTTAAATTACCGAGGTCATGATATACAGCACCGCCGCCGGACAGGCGACGAACGACTTGAATATTGTTATCTCTGACAAACTCGGCGTTGATTTCTTCAATGGTATTTTGATGCTTGCCTATAATAATAGAAGGCTGATTAATGTAAAACAGCAAATAGCTGTCGTCCAGCGGTAGATGCTTGAGCGCGTATTCCTCAATAGCAAGATTAATGGCTGGATCGTGTATCCCTTGGTTGTCGATGAACAGCATGTCCATTCCTCCGTATATAAACTGTGTAATTTTATGTGTGCCTCCTTCTATTGTAACCCAAGTGAGCCATGTACAAAAGCTCATTTGCATTGACGGGACGCAAAAAGCAGCCTCATAATGGAGCTAAATGATTGGAAACGGGCGGAAAGGATGAGAGGCAATGATAGAGGTTTACGGTCATGGCGGGGACAGGGAAACAGCTGCGGCGACATTTGGCGGGACTGCTGCTGATTTTGTAGATTTTAGTGCAAATATTAATCCGCTTGGTCCACCGCCTGAGGTGCTTGAGGCGCTGCAACACTCATTTGACACTGTGATTCGCTATCCAGACCCTGGGCATCGGAATTTTAAAAATATGCTCGCACGGCGACTGCATGTTCCACCGGAGTCGTTAAGTATCGGAAACGGAGCGGCTGAGAGCATGGCGCTCTTGTTATTGGGACTAGCTCCTAAGCGTGTGGGTACAGTGGAGCCGTGTTTTTCGGAATATGCCGAGCTGGCTGGCAAATTCGGAGCTGAGGTCAACCGGGTGTATGGGAAGGCCTCGCTTCAATGGAAGGCGGACGTGGAGGACATCCTTCAGCTCATGGAGCAGGTAGATGTTTTGTTCCTCGGGCAGCCGAATAATCCAAATGGCGTCCAATATAGTGAGCAGGAGCTGTGCGAGCTGGCAGAGGCGGCTGGCACAACGGGTACTGTGCTGGTGGTGGATGAAGCATTCATTGATTTTATTCCGCTGGAACGGCGAATCTCACTGCTGCCTGTGCTGGATCGCTATCCTCATGTGATTTTGATCCGGTCAATGACCAAATTTTATGCCATTCCTGGCCTACGATTGGGTTATGCGATTGCTCATCCGGACTATATCCGGCGAATGACGGCCAAACAGGTGACCTGGAGTGTGAATGGATTGGCGTTGCTGGCTGGCGAGGCGTGTTTGAGAAGTGGGCAAGCATATGAGCACCAAACACAGGAGCTGATTGCTGCGGAGCGCAACCGTCTGTTAACCGGCTTGGCGGAATGGGGCTGCGGTGTCGTTCCCGGTGAAGCCAATTACGTGCTGGCAAGGGCGCCGGGTACGTGGAGTGCATCGGCTATTCAGCAGGCGCTTGGACAACGCGGAGTTCTTATACGTAGCTGTGCTATGTATCCGGGACTGACGACGAGCCATTTTCGGATTGCGGTCAAGGATGCAGAAGCCAACGACAGGCTGCTATCTGTATTGGGTGAAGTGCTGGAGGAGGAACAGCGGCGTGACAGTTAGCTTGATTATCCTGGCAGCCTACCTTTTGGACAGGATGATCGGTGATCCGAGGTGGTTGCCGCATCCAGTCATCGGTATGGGACATGCCATTTCGGCATTGGAAAAATTGATTCGCCGCCAGGTCCGAAGTGACCGGGGGCTGAAACGTGCGGGTATACTGCTTCCACTCATTGTGGCGGGAGGCTCCTTTGCGCTCGCCTGGGCGCTGTTGCACTTGCTTGCCTGGATTCATCCGTGGTTATCTGTCGGCGCAGAAATAGTGCTGATTGCGACCACGATTGCTTCCAAAGGACTAAAGGATGCAGGAATGGCAGTCTACCGAGCGTTGCAGGCGGATGACCTGGCTGCGGCACGGCGGGAGCTGGGCATGATAGTCGGGCGGGATACGCAGCAACTTGATGAGCCTGAGATTGTACGCGGTACGGTTGAAACGGTCGCTGAAAATATCGTGGACGCGATTATTTCCCCGCTTTTTTATGCCTTGATCGGGGGAGCACCCTTGGCGCTGGCTTATCGTGCTGTGAATACGCTCGATTCCATGGTTGGCTACAAAAATGAAAAGTATCTGCATTTAGGCTGGGCTTCAGCACGTCTAGATGATGTGGCTAACTACATTCCAGCACGCCTGACAGCGGCAATGCTTGTGATAGCGGCGTGGATGTACAAACGAGATGCTGCAAGAAGCTGGCGCACAGTCAAGCGAGACGCTCGTCTGCACCCAAGTCCGAACAGTGGCTTCCCGGAATCGGCTGTTGCTGGTGCATTGGGGATTCGTCTTGGAGGATATAATGTGTATCATGGCGTGCGCTCCTTTCGTGCATACATGGGGGATTGGATACGACCGCTAGAGTCGAAAGATATACGGCATACGATCCAGCTGATGTTCGCCGTGTCCAGTATGTTTGTAGGATTGTGTTTGTTAGGAGCCGCAGGTTGTTTTGCCTTGGGATGGGTGCGGTGAGGGTGAGGAGTGACACACTGAATAATGATCGAGCAGGAAGTGACATTTCTTGAAACAAGATATAGCAGCAAAAAGGACAGTAGAATACGCACAAAGACCGAACTCACAGGAGGATAAGGTGCCGTATGATGCTAAAGAAGATCTGCATTGGGATATGGAGCTCGTGTTAGTTCGTCACGGCACAACCTTATGGAACAAGGAACGTCGATATCTGGGACACTCCGACTTAGGTTTGCTACCGGGGGCAGAGCAGGAATTAAAGCCTTTGCAGGAAAAATTGCAAGGTCAGTCCTTTGCTCGAATCTATTGCAGCGACTTAATGCGATGTCGCCAGACCTTGCAGATCATTGTGCCGGAATCAGAGTTGACGTCTGGGCGTTCCCTATCTACTATGCCTCCTATGATGGAACCATGTCTGCGAGAGCTTCATTTTGGCGAGTGGGATGGAAAAACGTATGACATGCTCAAGGATGTGTCGTTGTATCGGGCTTGGATTGATGAGCCGCAACGGATCACCCCACCTGGTGGAGAGTCTTGGACAGATTTTGTAAATCGTCTGCGCAAATTTCTTGACTCTCTGTATGAATGGCGTGTTGCTATGGAAGTTCAACCCATGGATTTGACTGCTACGTCGCCCTCTGTTTTGGTCGTTACGCATGGTGGCGTAATTCGTCAGCTAGCTTGCATGCTGATACCGGGCCATGATTTTTGGAGTCTGAATCCGAAGCCGGGAGAAGCATTAAGGATTCAATTGAGGCTGGCAGGACCGCACAATTACATAGCGGAAATGCTTCCTCATTAGGTTAGACACCAGTGGATAAAGAGGCTGTTTGGGTTGTAAGCCGCCTCATTTTAACCTATAATCATCAAGTAAAAGAACGGCTTGACTACCACTACATCAAATATCCAGCAGACGAGGTCGGCGCAGCGTGATGAAACTATGGTTTCCCTCCCTGCGCTGTTAAAAGGGAAGTCGGTGTGAATCCGGCGCGGTCCCGCCACTGTAAATGGAAACATGCCCGTTAGTCCTCTTTATATGTTACTAAGCATATGAAAGAATTTCAGGACATGTATTTTACCATAAGTCAGGATACCTGCCCGTCCGCCTGTCACCATAATCCTTCGAGGAAAGGATGACGTGTTCGCAGTGACTGTCCGTGCGGAAAGAAGCTGCCGCCTGCGCACGATCTGCGCTAACGTGACCCCTGTGTCCTGATATGAGGATGCGGGGTTTTTTTGATAGGAAAAGAAGGCTGGATTTAGAAGATATCTGATGATGCTCAAGTAACGCTCTTAACGATTTTTTTTATGAAGGGGTGCAAATCATGGCAGGAAAAAAAATAAAGGTTTGGACAACAGGTTTATTGGCTCTGATTTTGGCAGTTGTGCTGAGTGCATGTGGAGCGAATGGAAAAAATGCTGAAAATAAAGAGGGTCAGGCTTCTTCACAGCAGTCGGGACAGGCAGTAAACGAACAAGAGCCTCCGGGCAAAACGGTTTACCCGCTCACAGTTAAAGATGCAACAGGACAGGAATTTACATTCAAAAAAGCGCCGGATAAAATCGTTTCCGTCTCCCCGGCAGAAACCGAGGCGTTGTTCGCCATCGGGCTGGATAAGGAAATTGTCGGCGTCTCCGACTACTCTGATTACCCGGAAGCAGCTACGAAAAAGCCTAAAGTGGGCGGTATTATGAAACCAAACGAAGAGGCGATCATTGCTGCGAACCCGGAAGTCGTTTTTGCAGGGATATCACTTAGTGAACAGGCTACGACCAAGCTGCGCGACATGGGAATTATGATTTTTAAAACGGAACCGAAGACAGTGGGAGATGTCATGGCTAACATCGAATTGTATGGGAAAATCACCGATCATCAGAGAGAAGCAAGAGCGGTGACTGATAAGATGAGAGCAGATGTAGCAGAAGTAAAAGAAGGAATTAAAAATATCGGTAAAGGGCAGAAGCTGCGGGTATACGTCGAGTTTTCACCAGGCTGGACAGTTGGTAAAGGCGAGTTTATGGACGAGTTGATTACGTTAGCGGGCGGTGAAAATGTAGGTGCCACGCAGAAGGGGTGGTACCAAATTAGTGAAGAAAATATTATTGCTGCGAACCCTGACGTGATTTTGTACAGCAAAAGTGTCAAGGACGACAAAACGGGCCAGACGCTCGGTGATATCATTAAAGCTCGCAGTGGATGGGATCAAATATCGGCTGTTCGCCACAACCGGGTGTTTGCCGTGGATGATAATTTGATCAGTCGTCCGGGTCCACGCGTAACGGAAGGTCTCAAGGAAGTGGCCAAGGGCGTGTATCCTGAAATTTTCAAATGAACCGTAAACTGATCGGCTTTGGAGGGACAGGTCTTATCCTGCTGTTGCTGACGCTGCTGCTCTGTCTTGGCATCGGCTCGGCCAAGCTTCCGGTCAGCCAAATCACGGGCATTCTGGTTAACCACCTACCGTGGTTAGGCGATACGTTTACACCGGATTGGAATACATCCTCAGAGCAGATTATTTTGAAGGTCAGATTGCCACGAGTGTTACTGGGAATGTTGGTAGGAGCAGCGCTGGCGCTGGCGGGAGCCGGATTTCAGGGTGTGCTGCGTAATCCTTTGGCTGATCCGTATACACTGGGGGTATCCTCGGGGGCTTCGGTAGGAGCGGCAGTACTGATTTATTGGGGCCTTCAATTTTCATTTGTTGGCATATGGACGCTGCCGCTAGTGGCATTTACGACCGGAATGCTTACGCTGTGGATGGTGCTGACGTTGGCACGGGAAGGTGGGAAAATTCCGACACAAAGTCTCATTTTGTCGGGTGTGGTGATGCAATCCTTTCTGGGAGCGGTTGTTTCCTTTCTGACAGCCATGTCGAAGGAGACGGTCAATGAAATATTGTACTGGACGATGGGAAGTCTTAGTCTGCGCGGTTGGTCATATACAGGAATCCTTTTACCTTATGTGGTCATAGGGCTGGTATTTCTATGGAACCGGGCACGTGTGCTGAATATTTTGGCTTTGGGTGAACGTCAGGCGGCGCACATGGGAGTTCATGTAGATGCGACGAAGCTATCTGTTCTGATTATTTCCACGCTGCTGACAGCAGCCGCTGTCTCGGTGTGTGGCGTGATTGGCTTTGTTGGACTCGTTGTACCGCATATCATTCGTCTGGTGACAGGTCCTGATTACCGTATGATTGTTCCATTATCTGCGCTCGGCGGAGCTGTTTTTATGGCTTGGGCAGATACGGCGGCTCGCACATTGTTAGCCCCCACAGAAATTCCTCTGGGCGTGATGACGGCCTTTGTTGGGGCACCGTTCTTCGCATATCTTCTGTACCGAAACAAGAAGCTGCGCAGGGGGGGACTGCTGTGACAGAACAAAGTGAATCACAGAAGGTGCGTGATCGGGCATTAGAGGTAGTGGGTCTGACACGTGCCTATGGAGAGTTCCATGCTTTAAAAAATATAAGCTGGAGCGTCGACGAAGGAACTTGGTGGGGGATTATTGGTCCGAACGGCAGTGGAAAATCGACCTTGTTGCATTTGCTTTCCGGTGTAGATCAGCCAACTTCGGGAAACGTTCATATCTATGGCAAAAAGGTCGGTAGCTACAGTAGAAAAGAGCTTTCCCGACTCATAGCCGTACTCCAACAGGAAGGGCTTCCTCCCGTGGGATACACCGTCAGGGAAGTCGTAGAAATGGGACGTTTTCCCCATCAGGACTGGCTAGGCAGGGAAAAGGGTGTTGATGTGGAGGCGATCGCGGCTCGCGTGCTGGAGCGATTGGGTCTTACCACGCTGGCGGACAGAGCATTAGACCGTTTGAGTGGGGGACAGCGACAGCGTGTAGCTTTGGCAAAAGTAATGGTGCAAGAGCCACGAATATTGCTGCTGGACGAGCCTACGACCTATCTGGACTTGCGCTATCAGCTTGAATTTATGGAACTGCTGGCAGATTGGCGCCAAGAAACGGGTGTGACGATCATTGCGGTCTTGCATGATCTTAACTTGACAGCCCAATTTTGCGAAGATTTGCTTGTACTCAAGGATGGAATGGTTGAAGGATTGGGAGCTTCATCGAAGTTATTAACTGAGGATCGGATTCGACGAGTATACGGTGTTGAGCCTGTGATGCTTCCGCATCCTGATAGCGGTGTGCCGCAGCTCTTGCTGCGCAGGAGCGCTTCGGATACAGCAGATTAAATAAACGATGAAACACACTTAAAAAGAGCAGGGAGTGGAAGGTATGAACGACAAGCTGCGTCAGCTGATCGATAGCATTGCCCAGCCGGATGGGGTGGCGGCCTCGGCAGCTTCAGCCCATTTGGACCAATTAACAAAGCCACCGGGAAGTCTTGGAAAGTTGGAAAGTGTGGTCATTCAGCTAGCAGGAATTACAGGAGTGGATAAGCCTGAATTCGATCGTAAAACGGTTATGGTCATGGCTGCGGATCACGGGGTGTGTGAAGAGGGAGTCAGTGCCTTTCCGGCTGAGGTTACACAGCAAATGCTGTATAACATGCTGTCAGGTGGCGCAGCAATTAATGTGCTGGCACGCCATGCGGGCGCAGATGTCAAGGTGGTAGATGTTGGCGTGAATGCGGATGTCGCTCACGCGAATCTGGTGGACCGAAAGGTACGCATGGGTACTTCGAATATAGCTAAAGGGCCAGCGATGGTGCGTACTGAAGCGGAACAGGCGATTTTGGCCGGAGCTGAAGCTGTAGCAGAAGCGGTCAAAGGTGGCACACGGCTATTCGTTACTGGAGAGCTGGGCATCGGGAATACCACAGCCAGCGCTGCGGTCGTATGTGCTCTCACCGGGCTGGAGCCGGAAGTTATCGTAGGCCGGGGGACGGGTGTAGATATGGCTGGGCTTACCCGTAAAATAGCGGTTGTCTGCCGCGCATTGGACGTGAACCAGCCAGATGCAAATGATGCGCTCGACGTGCTCACTAAGGTCGGCGGTCTGGAGATTGCCGCCTTGGCAGGAGTTATCCTCGGCGCAGCCGCACATCGCTGTCCAGTCGTGTTGGACGGCTTTATTTCCGGCGCAGCTGCCCTCGCAGCGCGTGCACTTGCGCCTGCAAGCGCTGCGTACATGCTCGCTTCGCACGCCTCGGACGAGCGCGGGCACACGGCGGTGCTCCGCGAGCTCAAGCTGGAGCCCATGCTTCATTTGGACATGCGGCTCGGGGAGGGCACAGGTGGTGCGCTTAGCTTGCACCTGATTGATGCGGCGTGCCGCATTATGCGCGAAATGGCGACCTTTGCCGATGCAGGCGTATCGGACGGTCAGGGAGCCGCGCAGCGATGAAAGCGCTCGTGACCGGCGGGGCACGCAGCGGGAAAAGCGGCTTTGCCGAGCGATTATGCATGTCGCGCGCGCCTGGCGCCTGCTACATTGCAACGGCGCAAGCTTACGACATGGAGATGAAGGAGCGCATCGCCCTTCATCGGGTCCAGCGCGAGTCTGCCGGGTACGACTGGCAGACGCTGGAGGAAGCGCAGGCGCTGCCGGAGCTGCTGCGACGGCTTGGCGGCGATCAAGCGTCGCAGCCATCACCCGCGCCTATGGTGTTAGTCGACTGCCTGACCCTGTGGCTGTCGAACGTGCTGCTGGCCGCAGGCGAGGACGGCGAAGCTGCGTCCAAAGTTGCCATTAATGAACTGACGGCAGCTGTGGAGCAGTATCCGGGGCAGCTTGTCATCGTCACCAACGAGGTTGGTGACGGTATAGTGCCCGAATATCCGCTTGGTCGGCTGTATCGAGATTTGAGTGGGGTTATGAATCAGCGGATTGCCCGTCTTTGTGATGAAGTATTTTTGGTGACGGCGGGTATTCCCGTAGAACTCAAACGGCTGGAATATAAGCTATGAGCCGCGAACGTCAGGCTGTTGCTGCTGCTTTTCAATTTTTAACGCGTCTTCCGGTGAAGGCGGAATTGGATTTTTCCCCGGATTTGCTTAAACGCAGTGCAAGTTATTATCCGCTGGTGGGAGTGGTCATTGGCATCATCGTCTGGGGCTTTGCGGCGCTTGCTTCTATGGTGCTGCCGCCGTTGCCGTGTACGATTCTTACTCTTGTTGTCTGGGTTTGGTTGACGGGTGGATTGCATTTGGACGGGTGGATGGATGCGGCTGATGCCTTGTTCAGCTACCGATCCCGTGAACGGATGCTGGAGATTATGAAGGATAGCCGTGTAGGGGCAATGGGCGTTATTGCTTGTGTGTTGCTGCTCATGCTCAAGGCTTCTTTGCTATATACGGTGCTGGTTGAACGGAATGTGTCTAGCTTGCTGCTGCTTCCGATGGTTTGGAGCCGCTGGTTTATGGTACATGCGATGAAGCGCTGGCCTAAAGCCCGTAATGATGATGGGCTGGCTGCGCGTTTTGCTGATATGAGTGGTGGCCGCGTAGGGTTGGCCGTATTTTGGGCAGTATTAGTGACCCTAAGTGCTGCCGTAGGACAATATCTTCTGGCAGATTTGGCTACAGCAACAAGGGGGACTGGGAATCTGTCGTTGGCAGGATCATACTTACAAACCTTGCTTTCATATTCTGAAAGCCTTCCAATCTCGATAGGTTTTGTGTTGATTCCGGTCTTGGCTTACGGTGTTGGAACCTTCACGGCAAACCGTATTAACCGCCGCTTGGGTGGACTTACGGGAGATATATACGGAACTTTAAACGAATTGCTGGAGACTGTTTTATTGTTGTTTATTGTCATTTTGTACGGGTTGTGACCAGATTTGAAATGAATTCGTTAAAGGGGAAGAGGCAATTGTCAACTTTCGAACCGTCCTGCACGAGCCCGGCAGCCGTATTGATGCTTCAAGGAACAGCGTCGGATGTGGGCAAAAGCGTGGTGACGACTGCGCTTTGCCGTATTTTTACGCAGGACGGATATCGTCCAGCACCGTTTAAGTCGCAAAATATGGCGTTAAACTCTTATGTTACCGAAGACGGCAAGGAAATTGGACGCGCTCAGGGGGTGCAGGCTGAGGCCTGCGGTATTGAGGCCACGACCGACATGAATCCGATTCTGATTAAGCCGGTCAAAGATATGCACTCACAAATTGTTGTACACGGTGTACCTTATGCCTATATGAGCGCCTCCGATTACCGGAAGGATTTTTTGCCAAAAGCCAAACAGACCGTTATGGATGCTCTGAATCGGTTGCGCGATACCTATGATATTGTCCTTATGGAAGGGGCAGGCAGCCCGGCAGAGATTAATTTGAAGGACCGCGATATCGTAAATATGAATCTGGCAGGTTGGGCGGATGCTCCAGTATTGCTTATTTCAGATATCGACCGGGGCGGTGTTTTTGCCTCTCTCGTAGGAACTATCGAGTTGCTGGAACCCCATGAAGTACAACGTATCCGCGGATTTATCATTAACAAATTCAGAGGTGATCTGTCTCTGCTGCAACCGGGATTAGACTGGCTGGAGGAACGGACAGGCATTCCTGTACTCGGTGTATTGCCCTATCTACCAGACATTCGCATTGAAGCAGAGGATTCGGTAGTACTGGATAAGAAGCCCAAGCAATCTGCAAAGGATAAAGAACTGGATATTGCAGTGATACGATATCCACGGATTTCCAATTTTACGGACACGGATGCTCTGGCCGCAGAGCCGGATGTGAGTGTTCGTTATGTCACAGAAGCCGGACAGTTGGGTGTACCGGACGCCATTATCTTACCGGGGACCAAAGACACCATTGGAGACCTGTTGGAATTGCGTGAGAGAGGTCTGGAGAAAGACATTCGGCAGGCTATGAATACCGGATGCACACAGCTAGTTGGCATTTGTGGAGGTTACCAGATGCTGGGTACAGCGCTAGTTGATTCCGAAGCCGTCGAATCTGGGTTGCCGCAGCAGGCAGAGGGGTTAGGTTGGCTGGCTCTGTCCACGACCTTTTTGAAGGAAAAGCAAACCGTACGCGTACAAGGAACCCTGTCTAATCATTGTCCGCTTTTGCTTGGCACTGCGCCTGATTCGGGTTATGCCTCCAAGCCAAGTATTGAAGGTTATGAAATACATATGGGCGTTACGGAGTATGTTACGGAACCATACGCACCTACAGGTAGAACTTTAAACCTAAGCGAAATGAAAAGGTTATTCCATATCCGGCGTGGCGAAGGAACAGCTTTTGAGGAAGGCTGGGGTACGACAGACGGTAAAGTATGGGGAACCTATTTGCACGGTGTGTTTGATAATGACCGTTTTCGCCGATGCTGGCTGGATGGATTGCGACAAGCCAAGGGCTTGGCACCTTTAGAAAGCACTTTTACTGTACGTGAAGCCAAGGAACGAGAGTTTGACCGTGTCGCAGAGGTGGTTCGGGCTCATTTAGATATGGAGCAAATTTATCGTATGATGGGAATGAATTCATAAACTTCATAAAATGATTATTTAAATCGCTCTTAAAAATAAAGAGGTATCTCTACAGCCATTTTCATGACTGAGAGATACCTCTCTTTATTCAGGATTTTGCAAAATCCTCTATGGTATCGGCTTACGTAATTTTAAACTTTTGGACAGCCTTTTGCAGCTCGGTTGCTTGTTTGCTTAATTGGCGAACAACCTCGCTGTGGCTTTCCATTTCATTCAGTTGCTCATCGGCATTTAAACCGATTTCCTGAATCATATGCTGTGCATTGGCAGCGATGAGAGCTGTCTCTTCCACGGAAGCAGATACTTCTTCCGAGCTGGCGGATACTTGTTCCGTTGCTGCAGATACCGTTTGAATCGTAGCATTGATCTTTTGCATAAGCTCACTTAGCTGGTTAAAGGCTGAGCTCGCTTGTTGAACCATTTCCGTTCCCGAATGAATTTCACGGCTCACCTGGGTCACAGAGTCCACAGATTGTTGCGATACTTCTTGAATGGTAACCAAATAGTCGGAAATTTCTTGTGTGGCTTCTTTAGATTGCTCCGCAAGCTTGCGCACTTCTCCGGCTACTACGGCGAAGCCCCGTCCATGTTCGCCCGCACGGGCAGCTTCAATGGAGGCATTCAGGGACAACATTTGAATTTGCTTCGTGATATCGAAAATAGCCGAAACGATACTGCCAATGGCTTCTGAGCGCTCATTCATACTATGGATGTATCGAAGCGATTCATCGGCAGCATGTCCTACCTGTGACATTTGAGCTACAGCTTTTTGAGCGAGCGTAGTACCGTTAACCGTTTCTTTTGTCGCTTCACTGATTTGATCGGATACATCATTGGCAGAGGAGGCGATGTGCTGGACACCTTGAGCGATTTCCTCCATAGCCTGCGCATTTTCAGCAGCAGCTGTAGCTATGCTGGTACTGCCCTTTGCTATTTCCTCTGCGGCAACTGTAGAATCCTGGACTTTTACGCTCATAGCCTCAGTCCGACGAAGCAGCTCGTCCGATCCTTCAACAACCGCACCGGATGTAGAAAGCACATGGCCGATCATTTCTTTTAAGTTATGAGACATCGATTGGAAGCTGCGGGCAAGTTGCGCAATTTCATTGACGCCATGAACCTTCGCTTCTTGTGAAAGATCACCTTGAGCAATTTTTTCGCTATGACGAACCAATTCAGCAATGGGTTTTACAACTTTACGTATCACGAGGGTAGAAATAATTCCGCCCAGCAGGAGTGTTGCCACTGTAATACCTATGCAAATCCATAGAATTTGTTGGGATTTTTCTTGTACGAATCCAACATCTTCGTTCACGCCCAGAACTAAATTACTACCCGATATAGCAAAGAAGGCGGTTTTGTGTACTCCGTACGAATCGCTATAAATTTCACTGATATTCATCTCGCCTTGTTTTGCTTTTTTTACATCCTCTACAGGAATGAGTGCATCCTTGACCTTGTATACTGATTTTACATTCCGTGCGACGACTTCGGCTTTACCATCCTTCACTACCGCGATATATGCCGATTCTAATCTGAGAGTATCGACTTTGTCCTGCAGATAGGATTCCATCTGTATAGCGGAGCCGGAATCAGAACCGCTTCCTTGCCCGGCCTGAACAGCTAAGGAAATATTGAGATCCTGATATACATTTTTAGCTCCAATTTCTAGCAATTGGTCTACCTGAGGCATGACACTGTTATTAATGATACTCATGGATATTGCATAGAAACTGATGCTGAACAAAAGGGATGCAAAGAGCTGAATCAGCAAAAACATAATTCGTAATTTCGCGCCAATGGAACGATTAAAACTCTTCATGAAAATTCTCCTCTCACATGATGGTAATAAAGTCAGACGAATTCCCCTGCTTGATGTAGGCCGCTTGTCCAATAAGATGCTAGACACGCCATGATCTACTTGTTTTCCTCTCCTTGCTTGAAGAAAAGACTGAAAATGTTCGGATTCTATGTATATTTCAGCTGTATTCAAGGAACAAGAATGTGAAAGGGAAGTAATCCATGATTTACTAAAAAGTAGGTTAGACCTATTTTACATAATTAACAGGCGGTTGAATAGTCATATTTGCCCAAAAACAAACAAAAAATATATAACTATGGTCTTAGGCGTTTAGATGTAAGTTTGATGTAAATTATCAGGTGCATAAAAACGAATAGATTACTCCTTCTTTAAAACTATTGTAAAAAAGAAGTAATATAAGTAGCATAAGGAATACCGCTTTTATAACAATATTCTTCTAAGCTTGGTTTGGTAAGTTCGAAAGTGTTCTTCAATATACATATAAAAGGGGAAAAGGTAGTTATGAATGGGGATTTACTTTCCAAAGAAATGATTTCGCAGGTCAGAGGAGAAGATGAACTAGAGCCGACTTCCGGCAGTAACAGAGCTGCTACAGGGGGAAATCCGATAAGTCGTCTATTAGATTATGTATCAGGCGTATTCACTCCGATCTTGCCGGCAATGATTGGGGCAGGAATCATCAAGGTAATTATATTAGTTTTAATGTCCTTCGGTTTATTGTTGTCTGATCCGCAGGTATATACTATTTTAATGGCTATCAGCGATGGGGTGTATTACTTTCTACCTATTTTTGTTGCGGCAAGTGCGGCAAGAAGGCTGCGCAGCAATGTATTTGTTGCGGCAGCCATCGCAGTATCCGTATTCCATCCCCAACTAACAAGTTTATTCCAGTCAAGTGAGGAGGTACGTTTTGCTGGTCTGTCAGTTATAGACCCACAAGCTGCTTCATCTATAGTACTCATACTTGTTGTCGTTTGGATAGCATCGTGTGTCGAAAGATGGTTAGACAGGTATACCCCTTATTCACTTAAATTATTGGTTGTCCCGACTTTGACACTGATAATCACTATACCTTTGATGGTGTTCGCTTTCGGGCCACTGTGGAGTTATCTCGGCCAACATGTATCGGATGGACTAGGCTGGTTGTTTGACAATGCAGAAGTGTTTACAGGGTTGTTGCTCGGAGGCGCGATGTCTTGGCTTATTATTGCAGGCATGCAATATATAATGCTACCGATTATGATCAGCTCGCTTACAACATTGGGTTACGACCATATTTTTCCCGTGGTCATTGCAGCGGCTTTCGCTCAGGCTGGCGCAACATTTGGCGTATGTGTTAAATCCAAAAATCCCAAAGTCAAAACGCTGGCTGCGTCCACAGGTTTGTTAGCCATGCTGGGAATCATTGAACCGGCCATGTATGGTGTCAATATCCGTTTCAAAAAACCGTTAATAGCAGTTATGATTGGTGGAGCCGTTGGTGGGGCTTGTATGTGTTTGTTTGAAACAGAGCTTACTGCTATTGGTACCTCTGCTGGGCTGCTCAGCTTACCTTTATTTTCTGAACCCACGCTTGTGTACGGTATTGTGGGTATACTGATTTCGTTTGTTACGGCTGGCGTAATTACGTATTTTATGGGCTTTGTGGATGAGAAAGATGAACATTCGCAAGTAGCATCTACATCTGGCATGAATGCTTCTCCGAACTCGGTTGTGGAAAAGAGCCCCGGCAGCTAAGTTGAATACATGTCGTTCTGTTCAGGACAAAAAAACAGCAAGCCTTCATCTTACGAAGGCTTGCTGTTTGTCATTTTGATAAATCTAAGGCTGGAGCAGATTTATTATTTTTATTTCAATAAAACCTACAAAAATAGTTGGCTTTGTGATATAGTAATCTTCGGATTGAAGGGTCACTTTAGAAAACATCTTACGTTTAAGTTTGGAGGAAATGATATATGGATACCTTCTTTATTATTTTGAATGTCATCGTGCTGCTTGCACTGCTCGGCGTGTTGGTCTGGATGCAGAAAAAGCACATCTCCTTTACAAAAAGGGTATTTGCCGCACTTGGCTTCGGACTGATCTACGGGGCTATTCTACAATATGCCTATGGGGCAGGCTCAGAGGTCATTACAAAATCAGTTGATTGGTTCAACCTCGCAGGTAATGGTTATGTCCGTTTGCTGCAAATGGTCGTTATTCCGCTTATCATGGTGTCGATTATTTCGGCTATTATGAATTTGAAGGGAAGACAGAACCTTGGCAAAATCAGCGTGTCCATTATTGCAGTACTACTGATTACAACGGCAATTGCTGCTTCAGTGAGTATTGTAACCAGTCTGTCATTTGATTTAAAGGCCATTGAGATTCAAGGTGGAGAAAAGGAACAAGCACAGGGCTTGAAGATGGAAGAGCGCCTTGGAACAGTTCAGGACATGACCATTCCACAGCAGGTGCTGGAATTTATTCCTTCAAATCCTTTTGAGGATATGACGGGAGCACGTCGTACGTCGACGCTGGCGGTGGTTATTTTCTCGGCTTTTATCGGGGTGGCTGTGCTCGGATTGGATCGTAAAAAACCGGAACAGGCGCAAACCTTCCGTAAAGTGATCGATGCAGTGTACGCTGTAGTGATGCGGATTGTAACGCAGGTGCTGAGATTGACACCTTACGGTATTTTAGCACTGATCACTAAAGTAGTAGCTACGACCAATCCAGATGAAATTTTGAAGCTAATCAAGTTTGTGCTCGCTTCTTATGTGGCTTTGTTGGTCATGTTTATCATTCATCTTATTTTGCTGGCCTTGTTCGGCTATAATCCGGTGACGTATGTGAAAAAGGTATTGCCTACACTGGTTTTTGCTTTTACTTCTCGTTCCAGTGCGGCGACCATTCCGTTAAATGTTGAAACGCAAACGAAAAAACTTGGTGTGTCCGATGGCATCGCGAATCTGTCTGCGACCTTGGGAGCGACTATTGGACAAAACGGCTGTGCTGGTATTTATCCGGCGATGCTGGCGGTTATGATTGCTCCAACCGTGGGTATTGATCCAACGAGCTGGGATTTTATCCTCACGCTTATTCTAGTCGTTACGGTCAGCTCGTTCGGCGTGGCGGGTGTAGGCGGTGGTGCCACTTTCGCTTCCCTGATCGTGCTTTCCACCATGAATCTTCCAGTGGCATTGGCAGGATTGCTCATCTCAGTCGAACCGTTGATTGATATGGGTCGCACAGCGTTAAATGTCAATGATTCTATTACCGCAGGTCTCATTTCAGGCAAGGTGCTCAAAGAGAACGATCAAGACGTGTTCAACAATCAAGGTATGGATTTGGATGCAACGGCGCACTCTTAAGTAAAAGATAGACAAGATGGTGTAAACTACAGTCTCATATCGCATCTATCGCATATGTAACACATGCACTGTGCACCTCAATACTTAGAGTCGACCTTAAGGTCGGCTCTTTATATTAGGCTTAGGACAGTGTGAATTATAGCTGTTCACGAATCCTAATCTATGATACATTAAAATAATGTTTTTCCGGCTTGCTTCGGATGAACCGCGGTTCGCAACCATCCCGCGCTATCAAAACTAGGAGGATTTTATGTTTAATCTTTTATGGGGGGCAGCTTTTGTCCTCGTCAATTTTATGTTCTTTTTGTTATGTTTTCGGTTGTTCGGTAAAAAAGGGCTGTACGCCTGGATTGGTGTTGCTACTGTACTAGCTAACATTCAGGTAACCAAAACGATTGATCTGGTCGGCATTACCACGACATTGGGAAATACGATGTATGTTTCTATGTATATGGCCAGCGACTTGCTGAATGAAAAATATGGGCCTAAAGAGGCGCGTAAAGCTGTGTGGTTCGGCTTTTTCACTCTGATTATGACGACGGTCACGATGCAAATGGTGCTGCAATTCGAGCCAACTGCAACGGATTTTGCCCAGACCCCGATGCAACAGCTGTTTGGATTGTTGCCAAGGCTTGCGCTTGCCAGCTTGACAGCCTATGCAGTCAGTCAATTGCTGGACGTGCGTCTGTACGCCTGGATTCGCAAGTTTTTCCCGGAACGTCATCAGCTCTGGATTCGCGGCAATGGCAGCACGATGATCAGCTCGTTTATAGATACGCTCATTTTCTGTACTATTGCCTTTTACGGTTATGCGTGGGGGATATGGATCGAGATATTATTCACCACCTACATCTTAAAATTTGTATTGACTGCGGCGGGTACACCCATTTTGTACATTGCACGCAATTTCAGCTTTATAGAAGAGGAGGGGCAAACCCTAAAGCCATGATGGCTTGGGGTTACCCCTCCTTTTTTCATACTTTTTATATAATGAATAGCAAATGGATTTATCCGAGCACTGTCAGTTCTTTTGGAAAAGAGGTAAGCACTTCAACACCATCAGAGGTGACCAGAACGTCATCTTCAATCCGCACACCGCCGAGGCCTGGCACATAGATGCCGGGTTCGATTGTGAACACGAAGCCTTCATGAAGCAGATCGCTATTGCCTCCGTGTACAGATGGATATTCGTGAACACTCATGCCAAGGCCGTGTCCAACTCGATGGTTAAAGGCAGGGCCATATCCAGCGGATTCAACAACAGCCCGTGCTGCCTGATCTACGGATGCGCAGGAAACTCCCGGGCGAATGGCGGCAATTCCTGCTTCGTTCGAGCGAAGAACCGTATTATAAATTGTTTCGAGCTCAGTCGATAGCTTTCCAAAAGCAAAAGTACGCGTAATATCCGAAGCATAGCCATCGGAATATACGCCCATATCAAACATGAGCAGATCGCCGTGTTGCAGCTTGCGGGTACCCGGAACACCATGAGGCAAGGCTGTTTTGGGTCCAGACAGCACTGTTGTGTCAAAAGACGGGCCATCTGCACCGATTTTTTTCATCTGGTATTCGATTTCGGCCACCAGCTCGACTTCCGTCACCCCTTCACGCACATGGGTGAGACCGTGACGAAGGGCATCTTCCACCAAACGAGCTGCATGTTTCAGACGTTGTACTTCCTCAGGAGTTTTTCTCACACGCATTTCTTGAAGCACTGGACCCAGGTCCACATATTGAGCCGCGCCAATGGCAGTATGTAGCTGTTCGTAACGGAGGACGGAGACGTGCTCCTTTTCCAGTGCGAATGCTTTCACACCGGTGCCTGTGCGTTGACGAAGCAGATCATATGGATTGTCCGTATCGGTGTGGGTGGATATACGAGTCACAGAAGAAGCAGCTTGGGCGGCTTCTGCATCCAGGGCGGGTACGATCAGTTCTGGTTCTTGGTCCCGAAGCAACACCAGACCAAGAAAACGCTCATGCGGATCACTGGCAAAGCCCGTCAGGTAGTAAATATGTTTAGGATCGGTCACAAGCAGGCCGTCCCAAGACTGTGACTTCAGTTCATCATACAGTCGGGTTATTTTCTCATTCATAAAGTCTCATTCCTTTCTGCCTATTTATTCATTATAGCTCTTCATACATCATTATTTATAGCATGGAATGACTTATTCTCTTTCCTGACTTAATGTTTGCAGACGTGCCTGTACATTCTGATCATAGTAACCACCATGGTAGCAGAGTACCTTATCAACATCCAATACAGTCAGTTTATCGAGGCTCTTTAGGGCCAGTGGCATATCCGGCGTAGCCGACTCAGCGGGACCGACCAGTTCACCTTCGACTACCAGCAGTTCATCTGCTGCCAACAGCAGCTTTTGTGCGGGCACATACAAGCTGATATGCCCGGGCGTGTGGCCGGGTGTATGTATAATCTGTATTCCTCCACCATAGGGTAGATGCTCACCATCCTCAAGAATATGAGCAAAGCGCAAATCTGGCAGGCGGCGAATCAGATCCTCTGCTTGTTGCTTGAGCGTAGTATCCAACTGATTAATCCGTTCCGGCGTTAGCTTCACAAATGGTCGCTCTCCTGTCATATAAGGGACGTCATCCTTATGGGCTAACAGGGCAGTATTCGGCAGCAAGTCCAGCAGTGCATGAACATTTCCGATATGGTCAATATCTTGATGTGTTAAAATAATTCTTTTCAGGCGGCTGATATCCTCACCCACATCTGAAATAGCCTTGCGTAATGGCTCCAATTGGCCGAGCATTCCCGTGTCAATCAGTGTAAGTCCATCCTCGTCCTTGAGTAGTACAGGATAAATGGTTGTTTTTCCAAAAAAAGATTCCATAGGTATTTCCAAAATCAAGAGTTGAGTTCCAATATTCATATTAAGCTGCTTCAGAATCCTTGACTCCGAAACATACCTCCCGTCTCGTCATGTTAAATCGCTTACTCCGTTTTTGTTTTTCTTCAAGCTCTATTATAAAACCCTTTGGGACTAATCCGCAAAACAACTCGATATGGCTGATCGGGCGCTTGTCTTGTACAATAAATAAATCACACAATAGGAGGCGGATACGAATAATGAATAACGACCAATCTTTTTCCATTGAATTTGCATGCAAAGAGGATCTTCCCGATATTGTGGACATTTATAATTCTACGATCGCAGGACGAATGGTCACGGCAGATCTGGAACCGGTGACAGTGGAAAGTCGAATTCCATGGTTTGAGGCTCATCAGGAAAACCACCGGCCTTTGTGGGTTTTAAAACAAAAGGGTACAATTGCCGGATGGGCCAGTCTTCAGTCCTTTTATGGGCGTCCAGCTTATAACGGTACAGCAGAAATTAGCATATACGTCCATGAGGATTCTCGTGGAACCGGAACAGGAAGTCGACTGGTGCAGCACTTGCTAAATGAATGTCCGAGACTGGGGATTACCACGTTGTTGGGATTTGTTTTTGGTCATAATGAGCCAAGTATTGGGCTGCTACGGAAGTTTGGTTTTGAGCAATGGGGGTACTATCCGCGTGTAGCTGTGCTGGACAGCATAGAGCGAGATTTGGCGATATTGGGTAAGCGAGTGGATGAATAAGCTTATGACATATAAATATTCTTTGTAACGTGTACAGAAAAAGGCTGTTTCCAAAATCGTCTCATACACTGCAGATGTACGTGATTGTGGGAGCAGCCTCTTTAACTTTTCTATTTTCATCGCTTTTAGCGCTGTGGTTTAAAACGTATACTGTGAAAAATCTGATTAAGTACCTCTGACAGCACCAAACCGACAGCAATCGCTCCTGCGATCATCAGCGTGCTCATCGCCAGCTCCAGTGCCTGCGGATAATGTTGTTGTACGAACTGGCGCATGGCATTATAGGCCATTCCCCCTGGAACGAGCGGAATCATGCCTGCGACACTGAAAATAATCACAGGCATTTTGTACAGCCGCGCAAAGCCTTGACTGACGATGCCGATGAGGATCGTTGCCAAAAGGCTGGCGCTCACAGGTCCCATGCTGTCCGTAGTTGAATAATAGACCAGCCAGCCTAGCATACCGACGAAACCGCATTGCAGCAGCGAGCGCCGGGGGGCATGGAAAAGTATGCCGAATGCAGCGGTGGCAATAAAGCTTGTGAATAATTGTGCAAGCATAGACTTGAATCTCCTCCGAATCACATATAAGAAATGATCACCGCAACGCCAGCTCCAATGCCGAAAGACGTCAGGCAAGCATCGGCTCCCTTGGAAAGACCCGAAACAAGGTGCCCGGACATTAAATCACGGATGGCATTTGTAATTAACAAGCCTGGAACCAGTGGCATGACAGAGCCAATAATAATTTTATCCATCATCTGTCCCCAGCCTACTATCGTTAATAGAGCCGCCAGCAAACCGATTAGAAAAGATGCAGAAAACTCTGAGAAAAACTTAACCTTAACGAGTCTGTGAAAATACTGTACGGCTGCAAATCCGATACCTCCGCATAACACAGCTGCGGGGAAATCTCGCCAAACTCCACCAAACATGATCATAAAGCAACCGCTGGCCAACGCAGCAGCCATCAGCTGTATACGGTTAGAATAACGGAGGGGACCACATTCAATCTCCGAAAGCTCCTTGACGGCAGCGCGGGGAGACAAATCACCTGTGCTGATTTTACGTGAAATGGAATTGACCTCTGTCACCTTGTGCAAATCGGTGGTCCGCTCTACGATGCGAATGAGCGTGGCAGGCTCCGAGTCATTAATGGCAAAAAAAATCCCAGTTGGTGTGACATAGCTATGGGACTGGGATATGCCATAGGCCGAAGCAATGCGGGACATCGTGTCTTCAACACGATAGGTTTCGGCTCCATTTTGCATCATCAGTTTGCCCGCCAACAGACAAACCTCAATGATTTCAGGAGTAGGATAGGAATGATTATTCATGCTCGCTCTCTTTCATTCGTACCGGGCCGTTCGACCCTATTATTTTCATTTATTGTAGCACAAAAAGCCGCCTTTTCGGAGGCGGTTAGGTTAGGGGAAATCCAAGGAATTCGTCATGATTCTATCATATCAGGAATAACGGTATAGTAGGACTCTTCCAGATATGTTGCGGCCTCAGATAGGCCCATCAACTTAAGCTGTCCAGCTACAAAAGCACGAAGGGCAGAATGGGTGAACAGATGCCGTGTCTGGGCATCTCGAATAAAGGCCAGTCTGGCTTCACGCGAACCGTTGTGGAATAACTCACGCACAGCTTCGCCTTGTTGTTCCCAAAGGAAAGGCTCCGTTACGGTCAAGAGGGCACTCTCCTTAGAAGAGCTATGCTTCGCAGAAGAAGATACCTGAATGCCCAAGCCGTTCAGCGTAGGAGCTGCTTCATTGTGCTTCCGTTCTGTACGCAAACTATCGATATAGGCAGCCATATCCTGAATCGGTTCGATACCAAAGCGTTCCCGGAAGCATTCGCGTACAAACGCGGTACGTTCATCTACAACCTGAGGCAGTCGCTGACCTGCATGTCCAGAATAGTCATCTCCACTGGCGTAGTATCGTTGTAATGAACTGTTCTCTGTATAAACAACACTTAAAAAATCCTGCAAATGACGGGCAACCACCCATACACCCGTCCAATCGACGGGAGATACGCATACGATAGGGGCCTGTGAAAGGTCCTTTTCAAGACCAAAATCCGTTAAAAAGCCATAATGTATTCCGTCCACCCCTGCATGGGCAAAAGGAATAACATCTGGTGGTGTAGCCATATATCGTGGCGCGCGGCCCTGCTCCATAATCAATCCCAAATCAAAACTCAAAGAATGCCGGTTCGCTTCGAGCTCCTTTTCAAATTCTATAAGTGCCTCAATCAAAGGTGTAGCTGATCCATAGGCTAGGTTAGAACCGGAATCCATCGTGTCTGCCTCCCTTATCCAATACATCCATAAAGCGTTCATCCCTAAAAGGTACGTGATTTTACACGAAATGTAAACCTGTATGACGAATCTTTTCAAAAATGTGACCTTTTACCCGTGTGTTGTCAAATAAAACGCTTTCGGGCAAAGCAGGACAAGATACCTATATTAGCTCGGTAGAGAAGTAAAGTGAGTTTGCGAAAATGCGGTCTTTTCAGTGTATGTTAGCAACCGTGAAGTGTGATTGCAGGATGCGCAATGTGAAGGGCAGGGTGCAACGTAACAGGCCAACGGGTATAATATCAGGACAAGGTGAAAAGGAGCGACATCCGAAGATTTAACAGAAAGAAGTGGGTATATGAACTTGCAAAAGAAGGCTGTTTTTTTTGATGTAGATGATACGATGTACGATCATTTGCACCCTACACGCGATGCATTGCGAACAGTATTAGGATTGAGTGAGCGTTTTCCTTTTGAGAAAGCCTACCATCGTATTCGCTATTACAGCGATGTACTATCGGCTAAAGGAGGACTACTGGAGGGGAAGGCAGGGACGCATGAACTGGATGAGATGAGAGAAGGCCGTTTCATTCTGGCTTTACAAGAATTCGGGATAGAAATTACCCGTGAGCAGGCAGTACATGTTCAACAAGAATATTTGGATCGTCAGTACCGAATTGAGCCTTTTGAGGGGGCTACCTCGTTAATAAATGATTTGAGCTCGGCTGGCTTTTTAGTTGGATTAATTACCAACGGTCTTGAAGAACACCAGATGAGCAAGATCAAGGCTATGGCGTTGGAAAATCATGTTGCAGCAGAGCATATCTTTGTATCTGGAACCGTTGGCTATGCCAAGCCTGATCCGCGCATTTTTGAAGTAGTGAACGAACGGACAGGAACGTTAGCAGAGCACTGCTGTTACATTGGGGATTCCTGGCGCAATGACGTGGCGGGAGCTATAGCTGCGAATTGGCAGGTGATCTGGTTCAATCACAGGAACGCTCCCCCGGAAACTGACGTGCTAGGGATCTATAAAACAGCAGCAAGCTATGCAGAGTTAAGAAGGTTGCTTTTGCCGGACGCTCGTTAGACACGGCACATACCGTTTTTTCTAAAAGAATCAACCTATTTTGAAGCCATTCCCAAAGCTAACCCGTAATACTATTTATCTGTTATAGATCTAATTTCATTGGTAATGGTTTAGAACAGAAAAGGAGGGGATCGCGCATGGTAGAACAATGGAGGCAGGCAGAAGACATCATAAGTCAAGTGACCGTATACAGTACAGAGGATAATGATCCGGTTACCATTAAAACAGCCACTCAAGACGTCCGCTGTATTGGCATCGGGACAGATGCGGCCGTATTTACGCTGGATACGTTGCCAGGCTACGCATTCAAGGTGTACTCAGACATGGCGATCGACAAGAAAGATGCGGAGGCCGACGTATATGAGCGTTTGCGAGGGTCTGACTTTTTTCCTCATTATTACGGAAAAGGCGACAAGTATATTGTCATAAGTTATGAATCCGGTATTACGCTGCTGGATTGTTTGCTGCAAGGAATTCCTGTGCCAGAGCAGGTCATTCTGGATGTGGAAAAGGCGAGAGAATTTGTCCGATCCAAGGGGCTGAACCCCCGTGACATCCACCTCAAGAATGTACTCATGCAAGACGGGCGTGCCAAGGTATTGGACGTATCTGAATACGTGAAGGAAGGCGATGACAAGCGCTGGGAGCATTTGGTGTGGGCGTATCATACGTTTTATTCTGGTATCTCGGAGGTTAAAGTTCCCTCATGGATTTTGGATACGATTAAAAAATGGTACTACAAGCTGGACAACTCCAACTTTAATCTGGAGGAATTTGCCCAGCGTGCCAGTCAATTGTTCTCTAAATGGAGGTCATAACCGCTGTGAAGATAACGGATATGCAGTCTGATCTTTCCATAGCAAAAAGGATTGCACCCGCATTTAGGGGAGCAATCCTTTTCTTTTATCTGAAATCCCGAGGCACTCTTCTCGCTGTACCACTCGCAATTGCGGCTTGAATTACCTTTTCACGCACCCGTTGAACCGCACTCTCGTTAAATACACCAGGGATTATATACAGCTTGTTTAGTTCTTCAGGACGGATCGTGCCTGCGATGGCCTCGGCGGCCGCCAGCTTCATCTCTTCGTTGATTTCACGGGCACGGCAGTCGAGCGCTGCTCGAAAGATGCCTGGGAAACAAAGCACATTGTTAATTTGGTTAGGATAGTCCGAACGTCCGGTGGCGATGACACCCGCAATGTCCTCGACGTCCTCTGGCGCAATTTCGGGAACTGGGTTAGCCATAGTGAACAGTACCGGGGCTTCTTTCATACGTTTCACGTCTTCTCGTTGCAGTAGTCCGCCTGCCGAGAGTCCGATAAACACGTCAGCGTCCTTCAGAACCTCGGACAGCGTGCCAGACAGCCGTTCGGGGTTGGTATGCTGCGCATACCAGTTCCACATCTGATGCTCGTATGTTTCATCCGCTGTAAGCGCTCCGTGACGATCTACGCCAATGATATTGACTGCTCCTGCAGATAGCAAAATTTTCGTACAGGCCACACCCGCAGCCCCGATACCACAGACGACAATTTTGACGTCAGACAGGGCCTTGCCGACAACCTTGAGCGCATTGATCAGCCCTGCGTACAAAACGACAGCTGTACCGTGCTGATCGTCATGAAAAACAGGTATGTCCAGCTCGTTACGTAACCGCTGCTCAATCTCAAAGCATCGTGGCGATGAAATATCCTCCAGATTAATACCGCCAAAGGCTGGGGCCAATTGCTTAATGGCCTTAATGATTTCTTCGGTGTCCTGCGTATCCAGACAGATGGGAAAGGCATCGACGGACCCGAGCTGCTTGAACAGCATAGCTTTGCCTTCCATAACTGGCATGGCTGCATAGGGACCGATGTTGCCTAGCCCGAGGACAGCGCTTCCGTCAGAGACGACGGCGACCGTATTGCGCTTGATTGTCAAACGGAAAGCTTTGTCCGGTTCCTCGTGAATCGCCATACATACGCGTGCCACATCGGGGGTATATACCCGGGATAAGTCATCGCGGTTTTGAATGGGGACCTTGGGCTGCATTTCAATTTTACCTCCGAGGTGTAATAGGAAGGTACGATCAGAGATGGATAATACCTTAACACCTTGTGCTTTTTTAATCCGGGCAATCATTTGATCGATTTCTGCTGGATCAGCAATGGTGACTGTAATATCTCTCACAGTGACCTTCTCAGAGGTGCGGATGACGTCAATGGCAATTACATCCCCGCCATGTTCGTTTACCAACGTAATCAATTGACCAAATTGGATGTGCTCTGTGGAAATTTCCAGTCGTAAAATGATATTTTTACCGCCAATACCGCCTTGCATGCAAATTCCTCCTTTGTCTTCCATGACAAAATCATACGTAGGATCGATTGATTGCGCTTACAATATGAAGCGGATGTAAAATCTATGCTGATATTTCAAATTAGTGGTTTCTTCCCCTATCATAGTGAACAATCACTCGCTTGTACAGATTAAGTTGAGTAATATCTTTTATTTTGTATCAAAAAAAGGACGAAAGCCTGGCTGTATTTCAGTCCAAGCGATCATCCTTTTTTTCAATGAAATGATTCACTTTATTTTCACACATTCGATCTGTTACGTCATATTTTTACCGTAGTAAATTTCGTCCATTTCAATTTTGAGACGTGTTGATATATTTTGTTGCTCTTTTTCAGTCAGACTTTCCTTGGTGTAGCCGAACAGGTAATTGTCTAAATCGAATTGTTTTAGCTTACATTTGGTATGGAAAATATTTTCCTGATACACATTCACGTCGATCATGTCATACTGACTGCGCACTTCGTCTGGAATATAGTTTTGAATGGAGCCGATATCATGGTCGATGAAAAGCTTATGTCCATTCATATCACGTGTGAAGCCGCGTACCCGGTAATCAATCGTCATAATGTCGGTGTCGAAAGAATGAGTCAAATAGTGGAGTGCCTTGAGCGGGGAGATTTCCCCACAGGTAGAGACATCAATATCTGCTCGAAACGTACTGATCCCCTCGTCTGGATGATATTCCGGGTAGGTGTGAACCGTAATGTGGCTTTTATCCAGCTGTATCACGACAGATTCAGGTAGGGGGCCTGGTGACTCGGCATAAGATTCAGTCGGAACCTCCACAATGGGTCCCTCTGATATAAGTACTGTCACGCTGGCTCCTTGAGGAACATAATCCTGCTGGGCTACGTTGAGCACATGGGCGCCGATAATGTCAGATACATTTTTTAAAATAGCTGTCAGCCGATCTGAGTTATATTGTTCATCAATATATTCAATATACGCCTCGCGTTCTTCTTTGGTTTTGGTGTAACAAATATCGTACATATTGAAGCTCAATGATTTGGTCAGGTTGTTAAATCCGTGCAGGGTAATCCGCTGTTCCGGTGTTATGGTCATAGGCTATTTCCCCTTATAGTCGCAGTATTCATACATAATATTCCCAACACGCCTTTTCATATACCGATTCATAAAATCAGTTCTGTAGCTGTTAGATTAAAGGCTTGAACAAGTATGTCTTACCCGTTTGGCATAATTAAAAACAGGCAGGGGAGTGGCTTTGTTTTTACATGTATGGAAATTTTAATGTATATATACTTTATTTCTTACTCAGCAATTTTTAAGTAACAGGACTTATAATATGAACTATGTATACGAAGAAGGAACTGAACTGACAGAGAACTCGTAGTAGAACTTAAGAACCAGGTTAGTAATTCAGTAATTTAATGTGTATCACCTTCACAATGCCGAAAGCTTAACCGAATATGATTATAGACCCGGAAAAATAGTGATTTTGTATATTGCATAAATCGAGAAAGCAACTTCAGCTAATAATATGCGTATAATAAAATAAACGTAAGAAGCTGAGAATTATGAAGTTAAAATGAATTTGTTAGCGAGTTTAATTTACAAACCGATCCCATGTTACTGTCAGGATTTTGCACAATTCGATTCCAGTCGCTCCGAAGTGCAAGATATAGACGAACTAAACTACTTCGTTCTATACCTTTGTTCATTGGAAGTCGCTTATTGGATTTTTGCAAAATCCTTTACTGTAAGAAAAACGGTGGAAGGAGTATCAAGATGCTGGCTTTGTCCGATCCGGCCTGGACTCTGCTCCAAGGCCCTTATGGTTCTTCTCAATACGTCCCGGAAATGTTGAAGCAGCTCCAAGCCGGATATGATGGCGAAATGGCTGACACCTTGTATTGGGAGGAGCTGTATCACCAAAATACGTTGTATACTTGTACATTTGCGGCTGTACCTTACCTTGTAGACATTGCGTTAAAAAGTTCTGATATAGGGATTCGTGCAGATATATATAACATTTGCGGAATATTCGAAGCGAAGAATAACAATCCCTTACATACCAAAGTTCCTTTGGAATTTACAAGGGATCAGGTGAAAGTGGATTCTAGTCTGGCTGAATATATTTACGCGCAATATCGGTGTGCCATTGTCCGACTTGCAGAATTGACTGAAGAAATGGTGCTGTATGCGAAAGAACACGAAGGAGATGTCGGTAAACGCTATGTTCTGGCTGCGGGTGCCGCTTTTCAGGGTTATCGCTGCGTAGCTTATATGCTACAAAGCTTCGATACTGGTGACGAATATACGCTGGATTGTCCGCATTGCGGTACCCCGCTCTATATTTGGCCTGATGAACAGAATGACACCTTGGTTGTCTATGATAAGGATCCTGTAAATTCAGATAATCTGGTTCCCCAACCGATTCGCCCCCGTTCATTGGACCATAGAGGTGCTAATATGCAGTGGTTGCACGAATATGCCCAAAAAATTGAAGAGAACAAGCTGATTGCCCAATTACCCTATTTAAATGGTTGGGTAGATTGTCCAGTGTGTAATACGCCCATATATATATGGGATGAGTTGATGAAAATGGCTGATGGTGTTCGGAGGTATACCGCTTAATCACTCAAAAAAGGGTGCTGTCCTTCTACAGCCCCCTCATTTCCTCTTCTATTTTTCTATCTAATCTCCGTATGCTTTGCTCAATTCTACTCCCGGAACGGATTCAAAAAGGTTTTAGGGATGTCGGATTCAAAACGCAGCAATACCCCGGTGACGGGATGAATAAAAGACAATACCCTCGCATGTAGGCCAAGGCGCCCAATCGACTTGGATTTGGAACCGTATTTTTTATCTCCAACAATGGGATGACCGATATCCTCCATATGTACGCGGATTTGATTTTTGCGTCCGGTCTCCAAACGTACTTCCAGCAAAGAAAAATGCCGATTGGCTTGAAGTAGCTTGTAATGAGTGACTGCGTGTTGTCCGTCATTCGGATAAGGACTGGAATACATTTTTAGCGTCTTGCTTTCTTTCAGCCATGAGGTGATTGTACCCTCAGCTTTTTTAACCTGTCCTTCTACAAGAGCAATGTATGTTCGTTCATACACAACTTCCTTCCACGCTTTTTGCATTTCCTGCTGTATGGCTTCGCTTTTCGCAAACATCATCACTCCTGATGTATCACGATCCAAACGATGCAGTACAAAAATACGATTGTACGGATGCTCGCGTCTCACATGGGCCGTAAGCTGGCGATAGGCTGTTACTTCCTGCTCCTGCGCTGAAGCCACGGACAGCAACCCGGCATCCTTATGGATAACGATAATGGCTTCATCCTCATGCAAAATACGTAGCCCAGTCAGTGGTACGACGGGAATTACCTTTTCCTTGGAAAGAGCGACAGTCTGACCTTGCTCCAGTGGAAAATTATGCACGGTACGCGGAATGCCGTTGACGGATACCTGCCCACGAGCCAGTGCTGATTTAATGGAGTTGCGACCCATGCCAGTCACATGCTCTACTAAAAAGCTTAACAGCTCGGCAGGCTCCTGGACGATGTATGTTTTGGCAGGGGCTTTATCAAAAGCATTCGTTCTCCGTGGAGCTTCCGGTCTATGGGAGCCAGATCTTCCGGCAGGTTTATGACTGCGTTTGGAATGGCTTGCGTTTGACGTAGATTTTGTATGATTTTTCCGTTGGGGTTTCCGATTGTTCATGGGTTCTTTCTCCTTCTTGGAACCGTGTCTCTTCATAATTATGGACAAATTTTCGGCACCGTGTTCACTATATCATGAGAAAACAGCGAACGCCATAAGGGACTAAACCAGATTGGCAGTCTTCTAGCGGTTGAACATTACCCTGAACCCCGGTAAACTAAAGATAACGAAAGAAAAGCCGATATGCGTCAAGGACGCTAGAAATATGAGGAGTTTTGAAACTATGAGTGTACAAGCACCAACCTTGGAACGGGCGCAGGACTTGCTGCAAAAATTTTATGGCTATCCCGATTTCCGGGAGGGACAAAAGAAAATTGTGGCCAGTATGCTGGAGGGCAACGATACGTTGGGCATCATGCCGACAGGGGGCGGAAAATCGATATGCTACCAGATCCCCGCGTTGTTGCATGAGGGGCTGACCATTGTCGTGTCACCGCTCATTTCGCTGATGAAGGACCAGGTGGATGCGCTGACCACGATGGGGATTGCTGCTGCCTACATCAATAGTACGTTGAGTGGTCGAGAAGTGAATGATCGCATACGAGCCGCACGGAATGGTGACTTGAAGTTACTGTATGTCGCACCGGAACGACTGGAACTGGACTGGTTTCGCGATGAAATGGCTCAGTTGCCGATTTCCTGCGTAGCGGTAGATGAGGCTCACTGCGTATCGCAGTGGGGCCATGATTTCCGTACCAGCTATCTGGCTGTGGCTCCATTCGTGGACGGGCTGTATGAACGTCCAATCGTGGCTGCGTTTACGGCAACGGCGACACCGCAGGTCATGGATGACATCGTGCGCTTGCTTCGTCTGCGCTCACCGGAGACGTTCGTTACAGGCCTTGGACGGCCCAATTTGGCGTTCAGTGTGCTGCGCGGGGAAGACAAACGCAGCTTTTTACTGAATTACGCCCGTGAGCATGAGGGTGAATCGGGCATTATTTATGCGGCGACACGTAAGGACGTGGACGATTTGTACCAACGGCTGCGTGATGCAGGCATGGCGGCTGGACGCTATCATGCCGGGATGACAGATCAGGAACGTGCAGATAGCCAGGAAGGGTTTCTGTACGACGATATCCGTGTCATTGTAGCAACTAATGCCTTCGGCATGGGGATAGATAAATCGAACGTACGCTATGTCATTCACTACAACATGCCTAAAAATATGGAGGCTTACGTACAAGAGGCGGGACGCGCAGGACGTGATGGCGACCCGAGTCAGTGTATTCTGCTGTTCGGACCACAAGATATCGTGACGCAGAAGTTCCTGATTGAGCAAAATCCACAGGATGAAGACCGCAAGCGTAATGACTATCGCAAGCTCCAGCAGATGGTTGATTATTGCTACACGACTCGTTGCCTACGTACAGCACAGCTTGAGTATTTCGGAGAAGCGGAGGAGCATAAAGCTTGCGGCATATGCAGTTCATGTACAGATGAACGGGAACTGGTTGATATGACCATAGATGCGCAAAAGATTTTTTCGTGCATTCACCGCATGCGGGAACGTTATGGGGTCTCGATGGTCGCCTCGGTGTTGAAAGGCTCGCGTAACAAAAAAGTGCTGCAGTATGGTTTTGACAGCCTACCAACCTATGGCGTGATGGGCAACCGGACGGAAAAAGAGATCGCCGAAATCATCAATGTTCTTGTTTCGGAAGGCTATCTGATGTTGTCCGAGGGACAATATCCGGTCGTACGCTTGCAGCAGCTTGCGGCTGAAGTGCTGAAAGGCCAGCGAGAAGTCATGCAGCGTGTGGTGCGACATGCCACGGCTTTTGCAGGTGGAGCAGGTTCACGCGGACGACAGGGACGCGATGCATACCCGGCCGCAGTCAACGAAACCGTGTTCGAGCAATTGCGCCTGATCCGCCGCGATCTGGCCGCTCAGGAGCATGTACCGTCTTATATCATTTTCAATGATGCGACGCTGCGTGAGATGAGCGTAGCGAGCCCACAATCCGAGGCAGAGATGTTGCGGATCAAGGGTGTCGGAGAAGTGAAGTTCCGCAAGTACGGCAAGCCGTTTCTTGATTTTTTTCATAATCAGGGGAATATCGGGGGAACGGTAAGTGAGGACGAGATTTATGCAGACGATGTGTACGAGGATTTTGAATAGCCATACTAAGGTAAGGATATAACAGTCCATGCAAACTATAGAAGGTTGTGACCTATGAAAGTCATTTTATCAACGTTAAATGCAAAATATATTCATACCTCGCTGGCCATCCGATGTCTCAAAGCCTACAGTGAAAAGGACTTTGATATCGAGCTAGCGGAGTACACGATTAAAGACCCGGTGATGAACATCGTATCCGATTTGTTTCAACGGGGGGCAGATGTCATCGGCTTTTCCTGTTATATTTGGAACATTGAAGAGACGATTAAAGTCATCGATGTATTGAAAAAGATTATGCCCGAAGTCAAAATTGTTCTGGGTGGTCCAGAGGTATCCTACGATACGGATCACTGGATGAAGCGTTTGGCGAATGTGGACTTTATCGTGGTTGGTGAAGGAGAGGAAACCTTCCATCAACTGCTGCAGGAGCTGGAAGGGGATCGCAAGTTCCATTTTGTGTATGGACTGGCTTACCGTAAGGGAGAAGAGGTTATTCAGATGCCCGGTCGTCCGAAAGCGGACTTGAACGAGTTGCCGTCGCCCTATCGTTTTGCTGAAGATATACCGGAACTCGGGAAACGGGTTGTTTATTTCGAAACGAGCCGGGGCTGTCCGTTCAGCTGCCAGTTTTGTCTGTCAAGCATCGAAGTTGGGGTGCGTTATTACGATATTGAGCGCACAAAGTCAGATATTTTATATCTGATCGACAATGGAGCCAACCTAATCAAGTTCGTGGATCGGACGTTTAATATTAAACGCGATTATGCACTGGAAATGTTCAAATTTTTGATTGAAAATCACCGTGGATGTGTCTTCCAGTTTGAGATTACGGCAGATATTATGCGTCCCGAGGTATTGGATTATTTGGCGGAAAACGCGCCGCCGGGCGTATTTCGTTTTGAAATCGGCGTCCAATCAACGAATGATCCTACCAATGAGCTGGTTAAGCGTCGCCAGAACTTTACCAAACTTTCTCGTACTGTTACAAAGGTCAAACAAAGCGGTAAAATCGACCAGCATTTGGATTTGATCGCCGGATTGCCCTTGGAGGACTACAACACATTCCGTAAAACGTTTAATGACGTTTTTGCGCTCGGCCCGGAAGAGCTTCAACTTGGCTTCCTCAAAATGCTGCGTGGCACCGGACTGCGTATCGACGCAGACAAGTATAACTATACGTATATGGATGTTGCGCCGTATGAAATGCTGAGCAATGACGTCCTTTCCTTTGCCGATATCGTCCGACTCAAGCGCTTGGAAGATGTATTGGAAAAATACTGGAACTCTCATCGTATGGATCATACAGTCAACTATCTGATTGAGCGTGAATTCTCGTCCGCCTTTGATTTCTTTCAGGAATTCGGAGACTACTGGGAAGGACAGGGCTGGCAAAAAATCGGACATCAGCTCGAAGACTTGTTCACACGTCTCCAGTCCTTTCTGGAATCGCGTGGAACAAAGCGAATGGATATGGTGCTTGGACTGATGAAGCTTGATTATTTCCTTAACCATAAATATAAGCCGCGTAAAATTTGGTGGGAGCATAGCTTGGAGAAGAATGATTGGTCCAGCTATATGAAAATGGTTCTCCAGCACCCGGATGCGCTGTTGTCACCTGTGGTTGCAGATTTTGTGGCAGATGCGAGCAAGGAGAGTACAGGCGGAACGGATGTAGGCAGTCAACAGCCGCAGCCATACCGCGAGATTATCCCAGCCTTTGCTTCCTTGAAGCTGAGTGAAAAAGAACTGCAAAAGCACGCTGTGCTGGATGTACTGCCGTTCAGTCTGGATCATATCCTGAGTGGGGGTAGCCCATTGACTGCCGAAGGCCGCACGCTTCTGCTTGTAGTCTATCAGCAAAATGGACAGCAAAAGCCGCTCTACTACACCATGCCGATCGGCAAAAATATCGCTGCGATTTAATATAAGAGGCATCGACTTTGATATACCAAGAGTCGGTGCCTTCTTTTGTCTTATAAAAAACAGGTGAGCACTCCAAATTTTACATTCGTGTAATCTATTGCTTTACGATGCTTTACAAAGCAGATATATGATTACTTTATCATATATGAATATTAAATTTATTGGAGTGTGACCTTGTGAAAAAGCGTTCGATGAAAAAGAGTATCCTTGCTTTAGGTGCCATTACCGTTTTGAGTGCGCCATTGTTATCTGCTAATATCCCTAACGCTTTTGCAGCCTCATCTAATACCAAGTCTACTACGACACAGGTATCCAAAGGACAGAAAACCTCGTCAGCGAAAGTCGATGCCCCTAAGAATGTCATTCTCTTTATCGGCGATGGTATGGGAGAAGCAAGTCGCAACGCGATTCGCTTGGCGACGGTAGGGAAATCGGGATTACTTGAAATGGACAACATGCCTGTAACCGGCCTGGTTAGCACAAGTTCAGGGGATAACCTGGTTACGGATTCTGCCGCCGCTGCGACTGCTATTGCAACAGGTGTGAAAACGTATAACGGCGCGATTGGAATGGATTTGAATAAAAAACCAGTGACAACGATTATGGAGCTGGCTAAAAAAGCAGGCATGTCTACAGGTGTCGTGACGACAAGCCAAGTGACAGACGCAACGGGGGCTGCCTTTGGTGCGCATGTCGAAAAACGCTCCGCTCAAAGCGAGATTGCCAAACAGTATTTGGAGAAAAGCAAGCTGGATGTTATTCTGGGCGGTGGTGAGGATTTCTGGTACCCTGCCGGAACAGTAGGCAAACATCCAGATGCTCCGGCAGAAGATCCTGAGGAAGCGAGTAAGGGAACTCAAGGGAATTTGGTAGAACAAGCGAAGAAGCTGGGTTATAGCTATGTGACGGATCAGACAGGAATGAAAGCAGCCAAAGGTTCTAAGTTGCTGGGGCTGTTCGCCAATGAAGAGATGTTCCAAGCTCACAACAAGCAGGGTAACTCTTACAATCCAACGGTTTCTTTACCGGATATGACGACCAAAGCAATTGATGTTCTTTCCAAAAACCAAAAAGGTTTTTTCCTGATGGTAGAAGAAGAAGGAACGGATGAGATGGCGCATGACAATGAAGGTGAGCTAACGATTAAGGCTGGGCAACAGCTCGATAAGGCCGTTAAAGTAGCTAAAGAGTATGCCAAAGCACATCCAGATACATTAGTGTTGGTGACGGCAGATCATGAAACGGGCGGTTTGGCGATTGAAGGCGAAGATGCGGAGGATGAATCCGGTGAAGGTGTTTCCAAAGAGGATGGTCCTTTTACTGTAAAAGGCTCTAATGAAAAGTTTTATATTGACTGGACCACGGGAGGACATACATCTGTTGATGTGGCGTTAACCGCGATGGGCCCAGGCTCTTCTCAGTTTAGCGGGAATTACCCGAATACTGCCATTCATGATAAGCTGGTTAAGTTGCTTCAATTAAAGAAATAGCTCGGGGTGTAAGCCGCCACTTTAAAGGCTTTCCATATTGGCAATATGGTTTTTCCTGTGATAAATTAAAGCTAATAAGTATATACTGAAAAAGAGCAAGGATGCTGCCAACATCCTCACTCTTTTGCAACAGCCGCTTATAAGGGCGGTAGTTGTAGGGTTGGATTAGTAAAATAGACCGCATTCCTTTTCCAGAGGGCGGTCTATTTCTTTTTGTTGAAGGAAAGAATCAAGATCACCAATGTCGCAAATTGAATCATCAACATCAATGTATCTTTAACCTCCACAGGCATCACCTCCTTTGCAGGAGACTAGCCGACCGTGTTCTACCTTTACTCCTCCGTTGTTTTCTTCCCCCACACCAATTTCATTATAAAAAATATAATGGTCAGCATGATGACAAGCAATGCCATCTGCAAGCCATAACGATGGATTAGTTCTCCTACTGCCTGTACATGATCGCCAAAGATACGTCCGAGTAGAAAGAAGATCAGCGTCCAGATCAAACCCGTTGAATAAGAGAAGAGGGCGTAGCGCTTGAAGCTCATTTTATTGATTCCGACAATATAAGGAATAATGTGACGGACGATCGGCAGCAAATAACTGATGCAAATAGTGAAGTTTCCATACTTATGTATCAATTTTTCCGAAAACGTAATGTACCTGTCCATTTTTTTCTTCCGGCGTAAACGTTCTAGAATCGGTGTGCCCACGGTTCTCCCCAATACATAACCTAAGGACAAGCCTGATATAACCCCAAGATATACAATTAAAAAAGCGGGTAACGGGTGAAGTATGCCCATGCCTGTTACAGCCCCGCCAGTCATTACGATGACTTCATCCGGGATGGGCAGACCCACAATCCCCAGCCATAGAGAAAAGAATAATGCTGCATAGCCGTATTGTTCGATGATGGAAATTAAATATTCCACGTCCATACCCGTACTCCTTTCTTAAGCTTTCTTTCGGCATACATACACGAATGCGGGTGGAACATTCATTGGCACAAACTTGATTTCTTCAATATCAAACCATTCACCTAACTGCTGCTTCATCTGTTTAGAGTATTGAAAGGCCACAAACATTCCTCCATCCCTGAGCGATAGATGAATTTGTTCTACAATTTGATTCCGCATCGCTTGTGGAAAATTGAAAAAAGGCAGCCCGCTGATTATGCAGTCAAGCTGTTCTATTTGAGCATTTTTCATAGCAAGCTGAAGCTCACGCGAGTCGGAATAGCATAGATAATTCGGGAATCTTCTTTTTAAACTCTGCTGCATGGTTTGGTCTTTCTCAAAGAGTAAAACCTTAGGTTGAAATTCAGCAGCAGACGGGATGTATTGGGTAATTGCCCCTGTTCCAGCACCAAGCTCGGCAACAGCATGAACTTCACTCCATGGAATGGATTCTATCATATTTTTAGCTAAAAATCTGGAACTTGGTGTTACACTACCCACATATGCAGGCGAGTACAAAAATTTGACTAGGAACATAAGTCTCTCGTGAACCAAATGGCTAATACGGATCATACATCATTTCCCTACTTTCAATTTTTAAAATACGTTCATTTATTCTTTGCTAAGAGTAACAAATTATCCCTTTACTTACTCCTGTCTCAAGTAGGGTTGATCCCCCCGTCTTGCGGAGGGGATTTTCCTTGACTATGGTCTAGGAAATAATAAAAGGGTTACGGTATTAATGAGTCTGTATTGATTCAGTTATCATTCAGCATACCCTCAGGTTGCATTCAGATTTGCTACCGATGAAAGGTAGGTGGGCAGCCAAAAACATTATGTACACTGAGAGGGAATCTATTTTGTCACTATCCATTAACAGACATCTTATCACGACTTCCTATGATCATTCGAATACGGTGAAGTCACATGAGAATGGACTAAATACCACGGGGCATACCACACACAAGAAATCTAACGATTCACTCGAACTGAGCAAGGAATTCATGAAATACACGGGAGGAATGCAGGCTCCGCTTCCTACGAATGCCACAGATGAAGAAATATCGGCTTTATTCGATAAAATCGCTAAGACTTTTGAACAATCTGTATCATCGTAGTCATAGTCATTAGAGTGCAACACCATAGCTTAGAACCGGTTAGCCCACACGTGTAAACTCATACTTTTATAAAGGGGAAATCTCGTATGAACATTTCATCCACATCCAGCAGTTCTATATCTATTTCAAGCACTTCATCTTCATCCAGTACCAACGATACAGCTAGTCTGGAAAAGCAAAAAGCTCAACTTGAAGCGGAGTACAACAAGGTACAGCAAAGTAAGGATAATAAAGATACAAAAGAAACAAAAATGAAGCAGCTTCAGCAACAAATTAAACAGATTGAAGCTCAAATTGCACAGCAAAGTTCGCAATCCAGCAGTACGTCAACTCCAAAAATGGAAAAGCCCGCTCCAAGTAACACAGAAACAACTCGTATCAACAGCGCTAACAGCAGCGATATTACGGGAGTTGGGAAATCACTGGATATTTCAATTTAATCATCCCCTCTCTTCTCCTGTATGGCAGACGATGGATATAAAGGATAGCAGGTTCTCCGTTTCAGAGGGGCCTGCTTTTTTCGTTACTAAATATTTTGCATGAATCCAGGGAACGACTTTAATCAGCGATATTTAGATTAGAATAATTCTGTCCATCTAAATTGAATCATGTGACTAAACATAGAAAAGTATATACAATATATAACAGTAGGAAGATGAAAGTATTTTAACCCTATTATTTTCTATATTTAAATCAGTAAGTGCTAGTAATCATTTCAAATTGGAGGATTTATGCCATGACGCTGGAACCTCAGATGAATCGAAGTAGTAGAGATGAAGCGCGTTTAGTCAGAAACAAGTTGATTGAGTTTAATGCGAAACACGTTCCAGCAGATATTCGAACCCAATACGAAGAGATTAATCTTACGCTTAAAAATGAAGACGGTCAGGTGATAGGCGGTCTCCTAAGTGTACTATGTTGGAACTGGGTGGAGGTTGATATTTTGTGGGTAGATCAGAGCTACAGAGGAAAGGGCTACGGTTCACAACTACTCGGTGAAATTGAACAAATTGCTAAAGAAAAAGGGTGCGATTTTATACAACTTAATACCTTTACTTTCCAAGCGCCCGAATTCTATGAAAAGCAGGGGTATGAAGTCGTTGGTGTCATTGACGATGCTCCGAGAGGCTTTAAACACTATTATTATAAGAAAAATATCTACTGAGGATTCTATAGATGCGCGTACAGATCAAGGAAATAAATAAAGATCAGCATATCACCATTCGTAATATTGGCAAGGAAAAAGTATACGGCTACTGGACATATTTTTGGCATGAACTGACTTCTGGATATGCGTATGTTGTCCCGTATGAACAAAGCTTAAATAAGATGATTCCCGGTTGTGTAATTTCGGTCGAGACTTCTCAATCCAGTATAGAGGGGTTCAGGAGGCTGAAGCCTACTGAAGAGACAGGGATTTTTCGACCTCAACCAAAGCTAGGCGACTATTGGATTCAAGGAACGATACATCAAGTGATGCAAGGCGAAGCAGACGAGATAGAATGTGTGGAGATTGTAGTAGGAGACACTACGTTTATTTTGGATTCTGAAGAAGTGAATGGTGATGTCAACGTTAAAGCGGGCGACGGTGTCGCCTTTGAAATCATAGGCCTACAGTTGTTTGACGAGGGACTGTGAGCGTTCTATAGCGATTGATTCGAAAAGAGGTAACACATGTCTAATGATAATAGTAAATCGAAAACGTTGGGAGCTTTTCTGAAATCACGTCGAAATCGACTTCAACCAGAGCAGGCAGGTCTTAGACTTTCACAGGGTCAGCGAAGAACACCGGGGCTTCGCCGAGAAGAAGTTGCGATGCTGGCAGGTGTCAGTGCGACGTATTACACATGGCTGGAACAAGGTAGAGAAGTAACAGCATCTAAGGAGATTATCGAAAGTATAGGAGAAGCTCTACAATTAACTCATGATGAGAGAGCACATCTAATTCAATTGTGGAATCCCAATGAGGCGGTTGCGATTTCGCCCATCCATACAAGGCTGAATCCACAGTGGCAACATATTATTGATCAGTTGTCCTATCCTTCCTTTATCAGCAATGAAAAAGCGGAAGTGCTTGCTTGGAATAGCGCGGCGAATGAGGTGATTACCGATTTTTCTTCCCTGTCCGTTTCTGAACGTGTCATGATTCGTTTATTGTTCGTGGATTCCGAATTACGTCGTCGAATGGTTAACTGGGAAGAATTCGCGTCCTATTCGGTAGCTGTTTTTAGAACCTATTATGACAAGTATTTAGGAGATCCTTGGTTTGAGGAGACGGTAGAACGGCTGCGTGTGGAAAGTATGGAGTTTGACACCATGTGGAAGCAGCATCATATCCAGCTCAAAAAGGTGAATCGGGTTTCCCTTCAAATCCCTGGCGCTGTGGAAGCAGTTTCCTATGATATTAATTCTTTAGCAAGTATTACGGACCAACCGGGTCTGCACTTTTGTATCTACACGCCAGTAAGCCAATCCTCTGCCTGGTAATCTTGTTACTAGTATAAACGTACTGTGGTTGCCTCCATAAGGGTCTATTAGAATGAGTACATGTTCATTCCATCCATTTACCCAAAGAAAAGAGGGAACCATGATATGCTGAAAAGGAAATTGGGATGTGAAGGGCTGGAGGTATCAGCTCTGGGCCTTGGCACGATGATGATGCCGAACAACGAGGAGTCGGTGCGCACACTTCAGGGAGCGCTGGACCTTGGTGTAACGTTGTTTGATACAGCAGATCTTTATGGTGAGGAATACGCACAGCAGAAGTTCGGCGGCAATGAGAAGCTAGTTGGACGTGCGCTCAAGGGTCGTCGGGAGGAGGTAGTGATTGCCACTAAATTCGGGATCACACACACTCAGGGACCCAAGGGAGATCCGGCATATATTAAAAAATCCGTAGACGCCAGTCTGTTTCATCTGGGGACTGATTATATCGACCTGTATTATCAGCATCGAGTCGATCCCAATACTCCGATTGAAGAGACCGTCGGAACGATGGCCGATTTGGTTAAGGAAGGGAAAATCCGTTATATCGGCTTGTCGGAAGCGTCGGCTGAACAGATCCGCCGCGCGCATGCGGTGCATCCAATTACCGCAGTAGAAACCGAATATTCCTTGTGGAGCAGAGAAGTGGAAGACGATGTCCTTCCGCTACTAAACGAACTGGGAATCGGCTTCATCCCCTACAGTCCACTGGGTCGAGGTTTCCTCACGGGACAGATCAAAAAATTTGACGATCTGCCAGTGGATGATTACCGCCGTCATTTCCCTCGCTTCCAAGGCGAGAATTTCACCAAAAATCTAGAGGTTGTCCTCCTGATCGAAAAAATGGCTGCTCAAAAAGGTTGTACTTCTGCTCAGTTGGGGCTGGCATGGCTGCTGGCGCAAGGCGACCATATCGTCCCGATTCCAGGAACGAAGAGATTGGAAAGAGTGCGTGAAAATCTTGGTGCCCTACAGGTCTCTTTGTCGGAAGCAGAGCTTCAAGAGATCGAGCGTATTTCGCCCAAAGGTTTCGCAGTAGGTTCTCGTTATCCGGAGCGTGCCTAGAAAACGGAGTATTGGCATGATGATTAAGTTTAGGATAAGACCGTTCCTTTCTGGAGCCGCTGGTAGTACCAGCGGCTCTGCAGAAAGGCGGTCTTTTTTTTACTAATTTTGACCGACGTAGGCATGAGTTCTCAAGTCTAGTCTATGGCTAGAGTTATTGCACTCTACAAAATAACGAGTTAAAGTATGGGAAATGCCATATTTAACCACAGTTTGTCGGTGTGAAAGTAAAACTAGATTTTAGTGAATCGTGAATAAAGAAAGGTATGATCGGATTGACAACAGAAGTGACACATAAAATATATACCATGTGTATGATTCAGGACGGAAGTAAGGTATTGCTTATGAATAGACCCAATCGAAAGGGGTTTCCGGGTTATATTGCTCCAGGAGGAAAAGTAGAGTTTCCAGAAAGCATTGTGAATGGGGCCATTCGTGAAGTAAAGGAAGAAACAGGCTTAGCCGTTACGGAAATTGTATTTAAAGGAATCGACGAATATTGTGACCCAAGCCAAGGGCTGAGATATATGGTCTTTAACTATTTGGCTACAGCCACTGAGGGTGAACTATTAAAAAATCCCCCCGAGGGAGAACTGCTGTGGGTGGATATGAAAGAAGCGCTAAATCTGCCGATGCAGGATTGGTTTAAGCGGAGATTTCCATTGTTTTTTGAGCCAGGAACGTTTGAAGTTAGTTCCGTGTGGCTGGCGGATACAGATGAAACTCTGGAAGCAACGATTAAGAGCTATGGTGTATAGAGATGACGACGACCATATATTTCTCATCTAATCGGCTAGGCGAGGTAACAATTGAACAAGTGCAAAGGATGCTGAATCGTTTTGATTTGGGACGTTTGCTGTCTTATAAGCAAAGCTGACCTCGCTGGATAAACAGCAAATGGCTGAAATGCTTGCTACTGTTTTGTTAGTGCTTCATAGATGGAAGGTTAAGAACAGTGGAGAGCTGGATACAACAACTCTAGGCATTCGTCCTTTTGAAGTCTCTTATCGAGTATGGTTGTATGGACGAATTCGCTATTGGCTAGAGGATGCCAAAAAATACTCGAACATTTCTGTACAGGATATGGAATGGGTAGAGGAAATATTGGAAGGCTCCCGTCAAGCATTCGATCAGCTGGAAGCTGCCACTTTCGTGATGGGGGATTTTAAACCGCAAAATTTCCTTGTGCAGAATGGGAATAAGGGCTGGGGAGTCAGTGGTCTTTTTGATTTTACGACAGCCTATTTTGGGGATGGGGTTGCAGATCTTCCGAAAATAACCATCATGTATCTGGAGAACGGCGAAGAAGAATTGGCAAAAGGTTTTCTTACTGCTTACGCACAAGGGATGGAAGCTAAAGAAGGATTTACTGAGCGTTTCCGGGTGCATATGCTGCATCAGCAGGTTCTAAACTGGGGATGTGCCAAAGCGATGAAGCAAATCACTTGGGATGATAAGCTCTCTTTTGCAGATTGGGCGCAAAAATTCATGGATATTAAGGTATAAAGCAATAGCAGACAAATTGAGTATTTAAAGAGGAGGTAGTGAGTGGGATGCAGACTGTCAGATTGGTAAAGCCGGATCAGGACTGGAAGGAAGCTTATCTTTCATTTTATGAGGAATGGAAACAGAGCCAGGAGCATATGGTACCTTGGGTGATCTCTGTAGAGCCGTACGATTTTGAAGGTATGCTGACGTTTTTAAGTAATCAGGAAAATGGAATGAACCTGTCTGAAGGCTGGGTTAAAAGCTCCACATACTGGCTTGTGAATGCGAATGAACAGGTTGAGGGAGCGGTGAATATCAGGCATGTCCTTAACGAACACCTAATGAATGCCGGAGGTCATATCGGTTACGGTATCCGTCCTTCTGCACGAGGGAACAGGTACGCTGTTACAATGCTGGCCTTGGCGCTGGAAAAAGCAAAAGAGCTGGGGATTTCCCGAGTCCTGGTCGTATGCGACTCCGATAATATTGCCTCCAAAAAAACAATCATACAAAACGGCGGAATGCCGGACAAGGATTACATAGAGGAAGACGGAAACCGTGTAAACCGGTTTTGGATCGAACTGTGAGTGAGAAAGAGGGGAACGCGAGAAGCTCATGAAATTATGGCCTGAATATGCGCAAAACATCATTGTTGGTGTTATTTTTGAAGGAAACTGGAATTGGTATGTGACGGAAAGAGAATATTGGTTTTTGAATACCGAGATGGAGGAACGGTTTGGTATCCCTATTTTGGATGAAACCACAGCAGGAGCATTTTTGGATCACATCTGTGAATATAAGGTGGCTACAGGGGAGCTAACTTCAATGCTCCAGTTGCTGGATGATGCTATTCAGCATCAGGATGAAGTGCTGGAGTTTTATCCTGCTCTGTATGTTAACTTTGATGAGAAAGTTCTCTATTCGCTATTTCCTGAGCCAGCTTCGTTTGAACACTATGTCCCAGTGGGGTGGAAAGGAGAATATCAAAACTTTATGAACGAGGTACCTTCATCTGAACAGTATTGGATGATCGATGGAAGTAACTTTTTTGAAACATTCACTTGATAGAACGAAAGAGGAAATGAATATATGGATGCTTCCATGCATGAGTAGCTATATTAACCCATAAGATGTAGTTCTAAGGTCACGAAAACCTCTCCAAGGGCCATGTTTTTATTTCCTAATTGATATTGATAATTATTATCACTTATAATAAAAGCAGACATATTACGCTATGATAGGGAGAGTTGCAGAGTGACAGTGTCCTTGGAATTATATGATGTAACGATCATCGGCGGTGGTCCTGCCGGTATGTATACCGCATTTTACAGTGGAATGAGAGATATGAAGACCAAGCTGATCGAAGCCAAGCATGAGTTGGGCGGACGGATGCGCATATACCCAGAGAAGATGATATGGGATGTCGGAGGGGTTACCCCGGTTTTATGTGAAAAGCTGATTGATCAGCTGGAGCAGCAAGCGCGGACGTTCGAGCCTACCATTGTGCTGGGGCAGCAGATCACTGGTTTGGATCGGCAAGAGGATGGCACGTTCCTGCTAACTTCTGCCACAGGGGAACAGCATTGGACACGCACGATCGTTCTGGCAGTAGGCTATGGTATTCTCAAAATGGCTAAGCTGGAGATTGAGGGGGCGGACCGCTATGAGGTTACGAACCTGCATTATACTGTACAAGAGCTAGAGCCATTTCGGGGCAAGCACGTCCTGATTTCCGGTGGGGGCGACTCAGCAGTGGATTGGGCGAATGAGCTGGAGTCTATTGCGGCGAGTGTGACCGTCGTACATCGTCGGGATCACTTTGGTGGACATGAGAAAAATGTAGCGCGTATGAAATCATCTTCGGTCCGTGTTCTCACGCCATACGCGGTGAGTCAGCTACATAGCAACAATGGAGAGACGATTGAACAGGTAACGATCAGTCATGTAGATACGGACGAAATACAGGTGCTGAATGTCGATGCAGTCATCGTAAATCATGGACTAAAATCCGATTTCGGTCCGCTTCGGGATTGGGGACTGGATATGGGGGAGTGGCATGCCCGAGTGAGCGAAAAGCTGGAAACGAATCTGCCGGGGATTTTCGCGGCAGGCGATTTTGTCGAGTACGGAAGTAAGCTGTATCTGATTGCCGGTGCGTTCACAGATGCCGCCCTTGCGCTGAACAGCGCGAAGCTGTATATTGATCCGGCAGCTGACAAAGCGGCATATGTTTCTTCTCATAACAGCCGCTTTAAGGAGAAGAACCGCGAGCTTGGTGTCGTGGAGTAGAGTAAGATACGGAATTAAGTTATATAGGATTAGAGATAGGGTAGGGAAAATGTAAAAGAACTTCCGCGACTACGATTGATGTGGTTTGCATTAAAAAATCAAACGAACCTACCATAGAAAGTATGGACTGGATTGAAAGGTGACATATGAAGAGACGAACGGAGCAACAGGAAGCGATTTGTGCAGATATTACTCAAAAGGCAGAGCCCTTTGTACAGCAACAGTTGGAGCATGATCATAGTGGTCACGATTGGTGGCATATAGACCGGGTGAGAAAGCTGTCTCTTAAAATTGCTGCCAAAGAGGGCGCAGATTCGTTTATTTGTGAACTGGCAGCACTGCTGCATGATGTAGCGGATGAAAAATTAAATGATTCCAAACAAGCCGGGCTGGATAAAGTAGAGCAGTGGCTGCTTCTGCATGTAAGTGATCTGGATATAATCGCGCACGTGATGACTATTATTGCTACGATGTCCTACAATGGTGGACAAAACCCGCCCATGGAGACGCTGGAGGGTCAAGTTGTGCAGGATGCGGATCGGTTAGATGCTCTTGGAGCAATTGGGATTGCAAGAACCTTTATGTATGCAGGCTCAAAAGGCAGTATGATGCATCACCCGGATAAAGATTTTTCACAGCATGAGTATCGTGCCGCAGGTAAAAGTGCCATATACCATTTTTACGAAAAGCTGCTCAAGCTCCAGGATTTAATGAATACCACTTATGCCCGAGAGCTGGCGGAGGTTCGGCATCAATGGATGGAGCTGTACCTGGAGCAGTTCTATAGAGAATGGAATGTGGATGATGTTCAGCAGAGAGAGGAAGGCTGATGCTTCTTAGATGCAGTGATTCCAAGGAAAAAAGCTCACCTTTTTAATAAATATTAGAAAAAATATTGCAATGCACTGATTTCTCTCCTACTATTGATAATAGTTATCATTGATAATGATAACTATTATCTGTAATCAAGCAGTAGAGGGGAGCCATTCAGGTTATGAAGAAGTTTGCAGTAGGGGTGTGTACTTTATTATCGGCAAGTTTGTTGTTGACAGCGTGTGGTGGAAAAGTGCAGGAGGTGGATAGCTCGGCTCAAACGAATTCCAATGCATCGACACAGACGTCAGTTTCCGACGGAGAAAGTGCCAAGACGATTACATATCTAGATAAGACTTATAAGCTGACCAAGACGGATCATATTATTGTAGCAAGTCTGGAAGCGATGGAAGATGCGGCTGTCCTGGGAGTAAAGCCGACTGGGGCGGTTACTTCGGGAGGAAAATTCCCCGAATACATGGAAAAAGCGATGGAAGGAGCCGCAGATGTTGGTGACCGAATGCAGCCTAGTGCTGAAACGATCCTGAAACTGAAGGCAGATGTGATTCTTGGGAGCTCCAAATTTCGACCTGCGGTGGCAGAACAGCTGGGGAAGGTCGCTACATTGATTCCAGTATCTCATATTTCAACGAACTGGGAAGCGAACCTGCTCATGTTGGGGCAACTTACGGGCAAAGAGGCGAAGGCGAAAGAGATACTGAACAAGTACAAGCGAGATGCTCAGGCGGCCCAACAGAAGCTCAAGCCATTATGGGAAAACAAAAAGGTGCTTATGGTACGGATTCGTACAGGTAATCTGTATGTATATCCTGCAGATGTATATTTCAATCCTTCGCTATATGTTGATCTGGGAGCTAAGGTACCGGAAGAGTTAAATACAGTAAAGGCACAAGAGGCAGTTTCTTTGGAGAAGTTGGCTGATATGAACCCTGATTATCTGTTCGTGCAATTCTCAGAAGGAGAGAACAAGGATCAGCCGCAGGCATTAGCAGATCTGGAGAAAAATCCGATTTGGAGCAGTATCAGCGCCGTAAAGAATGGGAAAACCTTCGTCAACATCGTAGATCCCAATGCTCAAGGCGGTACTTCATGGAGCAAACTAGCCTTTTTGGAAGCGGTTATGAACCGACTTTCGCAGTAAAGGTAGGAACATGGGAAAAAAATTAATCTCTCCTTACCTTATCATCTTCGTCTCTCCCTTGTTTATCGTGTTAACGTTACTGCTGTCTGTGATGTACGGAGCCAAGACGATAGAATGGGAGACGGTAATTGCTACATTTTTCCATTTTGATGCTGGGAATGTAGATCATCAGGTCGTATTAAACTCTCGTCTGCCTAGAGCGGTCGGCTCTATATTGATTGGTGCTTTTCTCGCGATTTCAGGAGCCATTATGCAGGGAATGACGCGGAATTTCTTGGCTTCACCCTCCATTATGGGCGTGTCAGATGGAGCGGCATTTGTGATCACCTTAATGATGATCCTCGCGCCGAACTCCACTTCGATGGGGCTGATCGGCAGTTCTTTTGTAGGATCGGCTCTTGGGGTAGCTATTGTATTCGGTTTAGCCTGGATGATTCCCGGGGGTCTTGCTCCGGTTCGTATGGCCATTTTGGGAACAATCATCGGCACGTTTTTAAGCAGCCTGTCGGCCGTTCTTTCCATTTATTTTAATGTATCGCAAAATGTAAGCTTCTGGTTTAACGCACGACTGCATCAGATGGATCCCGGGATGATCCAATTGGCAATTCCCTTTGCTCTTGTGGCAGTTGTGGGGGCGATGCTGCTGGCCAAGCCAATAACACTACTGTCGCTAGGCGACGACGTGGCCACAGGCCTGGGACAGCGGTCATTACCGGTCAAGCTGGGGGCGATGCTCTGTGTAGCATTGCTGACGGGTGTTTCTGTTGCGCTGGCAGGAAAAATTGCTTTTGTTGGCTTATTGATTCCGCACATCACCCGATATTTAATCGGAGTAGATTACCGTTGGGTCATTCCATGCTCTGGTTTGATCGGTGGCGTTTTTTTGGGTATGTCTGATGTGTTGAGCCGTTTTCTAAATTATCCGTTTGAAACGCCTATTGGTGTGGTTACCTCAGTCATTGGCATCCCTTTCTTTCTGTACTTAATACGTAGAAAAGGAGGGGGAGAGCATGCGTAAAATCAGTGCAAAACGCCTGTGGCTCGTACTTTTAAGCGTGGCTGCGCTCATTTTAGTAGCCTCCTATATTAGTCTGACCCATGGGGAGTTTGACATGACTCTGCAGGAAGTGGTTCAGACGTTGTTCCGTATTCATCCTACTCCGCAGTTGGATTTGGTAATTTTTGATTTTCGGCTACCTCGTATTGTGATTGCAGCCTTGGTCGGTCTTGGGCTGGGGATTGCTGGGGCGGCGGTACAGGGAGTTACACGGAATGGCTTGGCTGATCCCGGCATTTTGGGCATTAATGCAGGGGCGGGGGCAGCCATCGTCATATTTATGTTCTTTTACCAAGGACAGATGGAAACGACAGGCTGGACTGCGGCGTTGGCTATGCCCTTTTTTGGCTTGATTGGAGGTTTGATGGCTGCCCTGCTGATCTATTTATTTGCATGGAAAGCAGGACGCTTGGATCCGCAGCGGCTGCTTCTCGTAGGTATCGCGATTGGCTCTGGCTTCGGTTCCTTAAGCTTATATCTATCGCTGAAAATGAAAGCCTCGGATTTCGAGATGGCGACAGTATGGATGTCGGGCAGTATTTGGAGTGCGGATTGGAAGCTGGTTGCCGCCGTAATTCCGTGGCTTGTCATTTTGATCCCTGTTATTTGGTTGAAATCGTATGTTCTGGATCTGTTTCAATTGCATGAACATACAGCTAAAAGTCTTGGCGTTGCGACCGAAAAGGAAAAGTCTATTCTTCTGCTGTCCAGCATTGGACTGGTGAGTGCCTGTGTGTCTGTTTCAGGAGGAATAGGCTTTGTAGGATTATTGTCCCCTCATATCGCCAGAAGACTGGTTGGCCTTCATCATCGTCTTGTGATTCCCATATGCGGCATGGTGGGTATGGTGCTGGTACTGTTGTCTGATTTTGTTGCCAAAACGGTGGTTGCGCCTGCGGAAATTCCTGTTGGGCTGATTATTGCGGTGATCGGGGTCCCTTATTTTGTAGTCTTGCTCATGAAAAAAACGGCCTAATTGAATTGAAATTGAGGTTCTATAGGAGGTTATTCCCGTGAAAGACCTATTTACGCATGTTCATCGTTCCAGTGATGCACATGGAGCTGTGTACGTTCCTCGAAGTCAGCATCGAGTGATGTATTCACAGGCTGAAAACCGTGAGTATCATATTTATATTGCGATCCCTGCTGAGGAACCTCCTGTATCCGGGTATCCAATTATTTATGTACTGGATGCCAATTCTGTTTTTGGAACCCTGGTGGAAGCGGTGCGTGTTCAGGGCAGACGACCCGACAAAACGGGTGTTGTCCCAGCTATAGTTGTAGGAATAGGCTACCCAACAGAGGCTCCGTTCCATCCTTCTCGATATTACGATCTTACACTACCAAGGACGGCAGTAGAGCTTCCTGTAAGACCAAACGGAGAAGCACCTATTGAAAGCGGGGGAGCCGAGCATTTCCTGTCATTTATTGAAGATGAGCTAAAGCCTAAAATGGAGCGTGATTTTCACATCGATCGCAGCCGACAAACGATCTTCGGTCATTCATTAGGGGGCCTGTTCGTATTACATACCCTGTTTACAAGACCCGGCTCTTTTCAGATCTATGTGGCGGGAAGTCCCTCTATTCACTGGGGCGGGAGGGCCATTATGGAGGAAGAGAAACACTTTTTAGCCTCCACAGCTCAGGAACAGCGGAACAAAAGGCTGTTGATTGCAGTGGGTGAGCTGGAAGCAGGACATTCAAGTGGTATGCAGGAAAAGGCCAGGGAGCTTGCCGAGCGTTTAACAAATGTGAATGATTCGGGCTTGCACGTAGAATTCCGTGAATTTGCAGATGAAGGCCATATATCCGTGTTGCCAGTACTGGTGAGCAGAGCCGTTCGTTTTGCTTCGGTTTGTCACTAAAACTATAAAAAGAATCAAAAAATGAAGATATATAAAGGGATATTGAGTATAAAAAGGGATAAAATTCAAAAAAACCTCTCCAATGCTACCAGGAGAGGTTTTTTTGAATTGATAATTTTCTTAAATGTACAAATATGGACGAAAACAGACGATTTTCAACATTGACTGTAATTGATGGTTTAGTTATCATATTTTGTAACTCCTAATTGATAATGATTATCATTATTAGTTATTTAAATTCAAAATGAATGATGATTACAGCAGAAACTGGGCGTTAAACTGCTTTTTTTGATTTCGCTGGAAAGGGTGGAATGAACATGAGTGATGACGGAATACAGGGGAAGGTAGCTCTGGTTACAGGTGCTGCCCAAGGTATCGGTGCTGCTGTGGCGCGTTCTCTGGCCGAATTGGGAGCAATCATTGCCGCTGTAGACCGAAACGCAGAAGGTGTGAGCAGGCTGGTAGACGAGCTGGTGCGTGACGGCTATCGTGCAACGGCTTTTCCTGTCGATGTCAGCCATCGTGCGGCTGTCGATGAGACGGTAGAGCAGATTGAGCATCATCTCGGACCAGTTGGCATTTTGGTGAATGTTGCGGGTGTGCTACGAATTGGGCTAGTAGACACGCTCCGTGACAGTGACTGGACGGAAACCTTTGCTGTAAACACAAACGGTGTCTTTTACATATCCCGGGCTGTGGTGAAGCATATGATTCCCCGGAAATCGGGTTCGATTGTCACGGTGGGTTCCAATGCGGGAGCTGTACCTCGTATGTATATGGCAGCTTATGCAGCTTCAAAGGCCGCTTCGGCGATGTTTACTAAATGCTTAGGATTGGAGGTTGCCTGCCATCATATTCGCTGTAATGTGGTGTCCCCAGGTTCTACGGAGACAGAAATGCAGTGGTCCCTGTGGTCTGATGAAAGTGGGGCACAAGCAGCTATTGACGGATCGCCGAACGCTTACAAGGTCGGCATTCCACTGCGAAGGTTGGCTGATCCGGCAGATATCGCGGATGCTGTTGTTTTTCTTGCTTCGGACAAGTCACGCCATATAACGATGCATGATTTGCGCATTGATGGTGGCGCTACGTTAGGTGTCTGAGTGGAATGCAGCAGTCTTGTATGGGAATAGATGATGGCAATCGTGACAGAAAACAATGGAACAGGAGGCAATAACGTATGAAATCCAATACTGCGCTTGAAGTACAAGCGACTCACTTGCTAAAAGATTACAAGCCAGGCTCTTCCTTCTTTTTTGCGTCACCCACCCGGACTTTACTGGCCCAAGGTACGTTGGGGGCATTGCCGCATGGGGAGGCAAGCGATACGGAGGGCGGATTGACCGGGCGTGTAGCCACGTTGCTCGAGAGTGTGCGTCAGTCCCACGGTGGACATCCGATTGTGGTGGGAGCTATTCCCTTTGATGCTTCACGGGCTGCACAGCTTCTGGTTCCGGCAGAGACTCGCTGGGCGGGGCCGCTTCATTCTCACTCTACGAACTGGCACTCCGAGAATGGGAAAGCTGCCGATTCAGCGAATGCTGCCAGCCGTGTGAACCCGACAAAGCTTGGGCAGGCTCCGGACTACGGTATTCGTTCCGTGCCCGATCCGTCGGAGTTTGTACAGGGGGTGGAACAGGCCCTGAAATATATTGCGTCCGGGGAGCTGAACAAAATCGTGCTCTCCAGAACACTACAGCTGGATACTTCGGAACAAGTAGACGTTCCAAGTTATTTGCATAATTTAGCCAGACATAATACCAAGGGCTATACCTTCGCTGTTGATTTACCCGCTTTGGAGGCGGAAGAAGCAGGCTCGGACGGGGCTGTTGTCGGTGTGGAACAGCGAACGCTGATTGGAGCTAGCCCCGAGCTGCTCGTTTCCCGAGAGGGGCTGCATCTGACGGTTAATCCGCTGGCTGGCTCTGCACCTCGCAGTGATGATCCTGTCGAAGATAAGCTGCGGGCTGCGGCATTGCTGGAATCAGTCAAGGACCGGCATGAGCACGCGGTAGTCGTTGAAGCGGTGGCCTTGGCACTCAGACCGCTATGCCGGAGACTGGATGTGCCGCAGGAGCCTTCGCTGATACAAACAGAGACGATGTGGCATCTTTCGACTGAAATTACGGGGGAATTAGTGGATTTGACGGTTTCATCTTTGGCCGTTGCCCTGGCGCTGCATCCTACGCCAGCCGTATGCGGTTCGCCTACAGAGCAGGCCAAAAAGGTTATCCGAGATATCGAATCGTTTGATCGGGGCTTTTACACGGGAATTGTTGGATGGTGTGATGCAGCCGGAGATGGAGAATGGGTGATTACGATCCGTTGTGCAGAAGCTGCAAAGCATTCCTTGCGTTTGTTTGCAGGGGCAGGCATTGTGGCGGCTTCAAACCCGGAAGACGAACTGGCGGAAACAGCAGCCAAGTTTGGAACCATGCTTCAGGCATTGGGACTGAAGCATGAATAACGAGAACGATACAGAAAGAGGAGGAATATCATGATGTTGCCCGGATGCCCTACATGGCCGCAGGAATTTGCCGAGCGTTACCGGAAGGCAGGCTACTGGGAGGGAGTGACCTTTGGAGAAATGTTGCGGGAGCGTGCAGTATCGCAAGGTGACCGGACGGCAGTGACGGACGGCCAAACAAGTACAAGCTACCGTGAATTGGACGAAAAAGTAGATCGTCTGGCAGCTGGATTTTACCAATTGGGAATTAGATCGACGGATCGGGTCATCGTTCAGTTGCCAAATGTTACGGAGTTTTTTGATGTATGCTTTGCGCTGTTCAGATTGGGGGCGTTACCCATATTCTCGCTTCCGGCTCATCGAAGTAGCGAGATTGCCTATTTCGGTGAATTTTCCGAGGCGGTTGCTTATATCATTCCAGATGTATATTCGGGCTTTGACTATCGTGGACTAGCCAGAGAGGTACAAGCCAGAGTGGCAACCCTGCGTCATGTCATTGTTGTGGGCAAGCCGCAGGAATTTACGGCTCTATCCGGATTGTATATCCAACCTGATCAGTCGTTACCCCAGGTGCTTGCGGGGGATATTGCCTTTCTCCAGCTTTCCGGTGGGAGTACAGGCTTGCCCAAGCTAATTCCAAGGACACACGATGATTATATTTACAGTCTGCGGGGCAGTGTTGAAATATGCGGTCTGGATGAAGATAGCGTGTATTTAGCTGCGCTTCCCATGGCTCACAATTACCCGCTCAGTTCTCCGGGTGTCTTCGGAGCCTTATATGCGGGAGCTAAAATTGTACTTGCGCCTACGCCGAGTCCAGATGATGCTTTTCCATTGATTGAACAGGAGCAGGTGACGATTACTGCTTTGGTCCCGCCGCTTGCGCTGGTATGGCTTGATAGTGCTTCGTCGAGAACCTGTGATTTGTCCAGTCTTCAGGTGCTTCAAGTAGGGGGAGCCAAATTCAATGAGGAGGCTGCTCGTCGCATAAAGCCGGAACTTGGGTGTACCCTGCAACAGGTGTTTGGTATGGCGGAGGGGCTGGTCAATTATACCAGACTGGATGATCCGGAGGATATCATTGTAGCAACTCAGGGACGTCCCATTTCAATCGACGATGAAATTAAAATATTGGATGATGAGGACAAAGAAGTGGCACCGGGAGAGGTAGGCCATTTGCTTACACGCGGACCTTACACGATTCGGGGTTATTATAAGGCGGATCAGCATAATGCAAGAGCATTTACGCGGGATGGATTTTATCGTACGGGCGATTTGGTGAGGTTGAGTCCCGATGGCAATGTGATTGTGGAAGGCCGAGCGAAGGATCAAATTAACCGGGGCGGAGAAAAGGTGGCGGCTGAGGAGATTGAAAATCATTTGCTGGCCCATCCCGGTGTGCATGATGCAGCGATTGTAGCCATGCCTGACGAATATTTGGGTGAACGTTCCTGTGCTTTTATTATCCCGTATGAGATGGTACCGACCGTAACGGAGTTGAAGAAATTTCTGCGTGAACGTGGTTTGGCGGCTTACAAAATTCCTGACAGAATTGAGTTTATAACAGCGTTTCCACAGACCAGTGTAGGCAAGGTTAGTAAAAAAGCATTGCGGGAAATGATTACACAGCAGCTAGCATCTGCACCTGAACCGCATGGAGACATAACGATGAGCAAGAACACATAACGCAAGACAGATACTCGTAATGAAAAATGAAAGGAAGCGATATGATGGCTATTCCTCCAATTTCAGCTTATCCGATGCCGAGTGCTTCGGATATGCCCCAAAATAAAGTGGCATGGCGGCCTGATCCCAGACGTGCAGTGCTATTGATTCATGATATGCAGCAATATTTTGTTACCGCTTTTGAGGCTGGGCAATCTCCGGTCAAGGAGTTGATCGCTAACATCCAGTTGTTGAAAAGCCACTGCCAGCAGCTTGGGATACCTGTAATCTATTCGGCGCAGCCGGGAGGTCAGGCTCCGGAGAAAAGGGGGCTACAGCAGGATTTTTGGGGCAAGGGGATGGATGATGGACCTGTTCAAAAGGAGATTGTGAACGAGCTTGCCCCTTCGGATCAGGATATGGTTATGACGAAATGGAGGTATAGCGCATTTCAAAAAACCAATTTAGACGATATATTGCGGCAATATCATCGCGATCAGATCATGATTACCGGTATTTACGCACATATTGGCTGTCTAATGACCGCGACCGAGGCATTTATGAAGGATATACAGCCTTTTTTTGTAGCTGACGCATTGGGGGACTTTTCACTGGAATACCACAAAATGGCCCTGACTTACGCTGCTGAGCGTTGCGCGGTTACGATGCTGACTGTCCCCTTGATTGACGAGTTGGAGACTACGAAGGGGGCAGCAACGGAAGGTACTCAGGTGCAAAGTGTAAATATGGCTACAGCTCAGACAGGCATAGCTGACCAGAAGCCTGGTGAAAGAGAAAGCGAGGCAAAGACTTTAGATTCAGCAATGGCTGAAAAGGAAGTGCCTGCGGCTCCGCAGTTAACTGAACAATTGGTACGTGAGCAGGTCGCAGGACTGCTGCAGGAATCAGCGGAAGGATTGGCTGCCCACGATAATCTGATGGATAGGGGACTGGATTCGATTCGTATGATGAGTCTTGTGGAAAAATGGCGCCGCTACGGGGCAAGGGTGACGTTCGTGGAGTTGGCTGAACGTCCGACACTTGCTGATTGGTGGAAGCTATTGTCTTCGCGAACTAGGCAGTCAATGCCTAATTTAGACTATTTTTCCCTTTAAAGGAGGGTTTATGTATGCTCAAGCATCAGGCTATTCGTCTTCCTTTGTCGGGAGCGCAAGCGGGCATTTGGTTTGCCCAACAGATGGATTTGCAAAATCCGGCCTATAATACCGGTGAATACGTTGAAATTCACGGGCCGGTCGATCCCATTTGCTTTAAGGAAGCACTTCGCCGCACGATGGCAGAGGCTGAATCACTGCATTTGCGGTTCGGAGAGGATGAGGATGGACCCTGGCAGATGATTATGCCTTCGGGGGAATGGACGCTGCACCAAATCGATGTAAGCGCAGCTCCTGACCCTCGTAAAGTTGCTGAAGTCTGGATGAGGGATGATTTGCTGAAGCCGATTGATCTTACCCAAGGGCCACTGTTTACACAGGCATTGTTTCGGGTAGGTCATCATCAATTTTTCTGGTATCAGCGTGTTCATCATATTGCATTGGATGGCTTTGGCTTTTCGCTCATAGCGCAGCGGGTGGCTCAACTGTACACATCTTTGGCGGAAGGACGCTTGGACGAAGAGGGCTGCTTTCCGCGGTTTAGTCAACTATTGGAGGAAGATTCGATCTATCGCGCCTCGGAGAAGTTTGGGCAGGAGCGTGAATTTTGGATCAAACGCTTTGCCGATGGGTTCGAGGTGGCCAGTTTGGGAGACCATGCGACGAGAAACTCCGGGCATGTAGCTTCGAAAGAAGCGATGGCTGGAGGTTTCGTACGCGTTACAGCCCATGTCACCTCTGCGGAGCGTGAACGTCTTCAGATGGCTGCGGAACGTCTCAACGTGAGCTGGCCGGATGTATTTTTGGCGGCAATGGCTATTTATATTCACCGGTTCACAGGTGCACAAGACGTTATACTTGGCTTGCCAATGATGAACCGATTAGGCTCAGCCTCGCTCCGTGTGCCGGGTATGGTGATGAATTTGTTGCCGCTGCGTTTGTCGATTCAGCCAGGAATGAAGGTAGCCACATTGCTCCGTCAATTGGTACAGGAGCTGGGTGAGATACGGCGTCATGCAAAATACAGGCATGAGGAGCTACGGCGTGATCTGCGCTTGCTTAGTGAAAACAGGAGATTGTTTGGTCCATTGGTCAATATTATGCCATTTGACTATGAGCTGAATTTTAACGGTTCTCGCGGAATTACACATAACCTGTCGGCAGGCCCGGTTGATGATCTGTCCTTGAATGTGTATGACAGGTCGGACGGATCTGGATTGCGCATAGATTGGGATGCCAACCCTGCTATGTATAGCAAACGGGAAATAGAAGAGCATCAACAGCGTTTCTTGCAGTTGCTTACAAAGGTCGCAGCTTCGGAACCAGAACAGCCGATTGGACAAATCGACCTCCTGCTGCCTGCGGAGCGTCAGCTTATATTGAAGGGCTGGAATCGTTCTTCCAGTCCGATGCCAGTCGCTTCCTTACAGGAAATGCTCCAGCTACAGGCGGAACTTAGACCTGATGCTGTAGCTGTGGAATGTGACAACGACATGGTAATTAGCTATAAGGAGCTGAATAAGCGGGCGAACCGATTGTCCCATTGGCTGATTGCTCATGGGACAGGACCTGAGCAGATCGTTGCCCTGATGCTCCCTCGCTCCGTCAACATGGTTATAGGGATGCTGGCTGTGCTTAAAACGGGCGCGGCTTATGTTCCACTGGACCCTGATTATCCGCAGGATCGTGTTGCTTATGTGCTGGAGCATGCGTCTCCGGTCTGCATTTTAACCAATGCCCAGGTAGCGGACCGCATTCCGGCAGACATTTCTGTGCCACGTATGTTTTTGGATGGAGGAAGCGGCCAAGGGGATTCGGCGGCTGTTTTGAACGGACATAATCATGAACTATCAGCCTACCCGGATACGAATCCTACGGATCGTGAACGTGTTCAGCCTTTATCCACGGACCATCCTGCGTATATTATTTATACCTCTGGCTCAACGGGCAAGCCGAAGGGAGTCGTTATTACTTTCAAGAGCCTGACAAATTTTTTGCTTGCCATGCAGGATCAATTCACGTTGTGTGAGCAGGATCGACTGCTGGCAGTTACGACGATATCCTTTGATATCTCCGGACTGGAAATCTATTTGCCCTTGTTGAATGGTGCGCAACTGATTATTGCCCGGAAGGAAACCGTTCAGGAGCCGTCTGCTTTGGCCGAACTGATTAACCGTTCACAGCCTACCCTGATGCAGGCGACGCCTACGCTGTGGCATGTGCTGGCAACGGAACATGCAGAGGCTATTCGGGGTTTGCGGGTGCTGGTTGGAGGCGAGGCTCTTCCAGAGGAATTGCTGCATGCACTCCAGCGTCTGGATTGCCGCATTACGAATCTGTACGGTCCCACCGAAACGACGATTTGGTCTACTGCAGCTTCCATCGAAAAAGGGGACACGGGAACACCGGCTATCGGCAGACCTATCCGCAATACGCAAGTGTACGTGCTTGACGGTAGTCTTCAGGCAGTTCCGGCAGGGGTCACAGGGGACCTGTACATTGCCGGGGATGGGTTGGCTCGGGGATATTATGGGCGCCCGGATTTGACAGCGGAGCGTTTTGTAGCCAATCCGTTTGGCCCTCCGGGGAGCCGCATGTATCGAACTGGAGATTTGGCCCGCTGGAGATTGGATGGATCTCTTGAATACGGGGGGCGTGCGGACCACCAGATTAAAATTCGCGGCTTCCGCGTAGAACTGGGTGAAATTGAAGCCGTTTTGGCGCGGCATTCCGATGTAGCCCAGGTTTCTGTGATTGTCCGTGAGGACCGAGAGGGCGATCAGCGGCTGGTTGCCTATATCGTACCGATCGCTGCCGCAGCAACGCCGGTGCTTACCGGAGCTGAGACAGAGACTATTCAGCAGGAGCCGGGTAGGTCATCGGGACAAAGTGAGCAATCCGAACAAAAAGCGCCTGCCGAACCTTTTGGATATCAAAGTATAAGAGGGGACTTGGGCTCATCGCCTCATCGTTTGCATTCACTGGCGTTACGTGAATATGCCGCTGCGAGTCTGCCCGATTATATGGTACCTTCAGCGTTTGTGATGCTGGGGGCCTTGCCGCTCATGCCTAATGGGAAGCTGGACCGTAAGGCATTGCCTGCTCCTGTTATGGATAAGATTCTCCACGTCCGTACTCCCAGAACACCACAGGAAGCCATGTTGTGTGACCTGTTCGCAGAAGTGCTGGCACTACCGATAGTCGGTATTGATGACAGTTTCTTTGATCTGGGCGGTCACTCGCTACTTGGCGCACGCTTGATGGCAAGAATCCGGGAGGTATTCGGGGTAGAACTGAATATAGGCCGCCTGTTTGAAACTCCTACGGTTGCCAGTTTTGCGGAACGACTGGACCAAGGGCAGAGCTTAAGGCCCTCATTGCTTCCGGCCGTACGTCCACAACGAATTCCTCTCTCCTTCGCCCAGAGCCGATTATGGTTCCTGCATCGGATGGAGGGACCAAGCCCTACATATAATATCCCACTCGTTATCCGTATGTCGGGGGATGTAAATGTGGAGGCACTTCAAGCTGCCTTAGGAGACATCGTGGCCCGCCATGAGACGCTGCGTACGATTTTTCCAGATGTGCAAGGTGTAGCGCAGCAGGTCATTCTGGAAATGCAGCAAGCTTGGCCTGTACTCCGTGTGACGAAAATTTGTGAGGCAGAGCTGCCACACATGCTTGCTGAAGGGTCACGTTACTGCTTTGATCTTGCAGTGGAGCCGGCTTTGCGAACCGAACTGTTCACGCTGTCTGCTGACCAGCATGTGCTGCTTATGACGTTGCACCATATTGTCGGAGATGGCTGGTCGCTGAATGCACTCACACGTGATTTGGCAACAGCCTATGCTGCGCACATCGACCGTAATGCACATGCGGAACAATCCGCACATCCTGAAAGCATGGCACCGGTGTTGCCGATGCTGCCTGTACAATATGCGGATTATGCGCTATGGCAGCAGGATCTGCTTGGAAGGGAGAACGAGGCTGGCAGCCTGATGAACAAGCAGCTTGCTTATTGGCACGACGCATTGAAAGGTCTACCGGATCAAATAGATCTGCCTACAGACTATCCACGCCCTTCCGAGGCCAGCTACCGGGGAGATACCGTTGTATTGCGTATCGCTCCCGAATTGCATGAGCAGTTGCTGCGTTTGGCTCGTGAAAGTCGGGCCAGCCTGTTTATGGTGGTGCAGGCCGGGTTGGCCGCATTGCTAACCCGATTGGGTGCAGGGACGGATATCCCGGTGGGCAGTCCGATAGCGGGACGTAACGCAGAGGGACTGGATCATCTCGTGGGCTTGTTTATCAACACGCTGGTGCTTCGTATCAACACATTGGGCGACCCTACTTTCCGTGAGCTGTTGGAACGGGTCCGTCGTACTTGTCTGGATGCGTATGAACATCAGGATGTACCCTTCGAGCGGCTTGTAGAGATGCTGAACCCTACACGTTCCAGATCGAGACATCCATTGTTTCAAGTTATGCTTGCTTTACAAAACACCCCTGATCCCGAATTGCTGTTGCCCGGTGTGGAAACTCAACTGCAATTGGCCAGTGTGGGTGCAGCGAAATTTGATCTGACGGTGGAGCTGCGCGAGTGTCGGACCGCAGACGGGCGACCTGATGGAATCGAGGGATGGATCGAATACAATACCGATTTATTTAAAAGAGAAACGATAGAAGCTATGAAGGTACGGCTGGAACGGCTATTAGTGGCCGCGGTGGCTAATACAGAACAACCGATAGGGGCCCTGGATATTTTGGGACCCGAGGAACGACACGAAATTCTCGTGAAGTGGAACGGTGACACGAACGCGAGCACTTGTCCTAACCAAGCGTCTACCTCGAGCTTGCCTGTTTTATTCGAACAACAGGCTGCCCGTACCCCGGGAGCTGTTGCAGTTTCATACGAAGGCAACCAGCTAAGTTATGAGGAATTGAACGCGCGTGCCAATCGACTGGCGCATCTGCTGATAGCGCGTGGTGCAGGTCCAGATCGCATTGTGGCGCTGGCGCTTCCTCGGTCACTGGATATGGTTATTGCATTGCTGGCTGTGCTTAAATCGGGAGCCGCCTACTTGCCGCTAGATCCTGATTATCCGGCAGATCGTCTCGCATATATGCTAGAGGATGCTTCACCTGCTCTGATGATTACCAGCATTCACGTGACAATATCCTCAATTCCGGTAACAAGCACGGTATTCCCGGTTGTACTGGAGGATCCTCAGACAAATAAGGAGCTGAAGTCATATCCCGACCGGAACCCGGTGGATGCAGACCGTCTGATGCCTTTGTTGCCGCTTCATCCTGCTTATATTATTTATACGTCCGGTTCTACCGGAAAACCAAAGGGAGTAGTTATTCCTCATCAAAATATCGCGCGTTTGTTTGATTCGACGCAGCCTTGGTTTCATTTTGGTCCATCGGATGTATGGACTCTGTTCCACTCCTATGCGTTTGATTTTTCAGTATGGGAAATTTGGGGACCGTTGCTGCATGGAGGCCGTCTTGTCATTGTGCCGTATACTGTCAGTCGTTCTCCGGAGCAATTCCTGCAATTGCTGGTGAACGAGAGCGTAACGGTTCTCAATCAGACACCTTCGGCATTTTATCAACTGATGCAGGCTGATCTTGAACAGCCTGTCCTTTCACAAAAGCTGGCGTTGCGTTATGTCGTATTTGGTGGTGAGGCTCTGGAACTGGGCCGGCTGCCTGCATGGTATGAGCGTCATGCAGACGATGCTCCTACCTTGGTGAATATGTATGGGATTACGGAGACAACTGTACATGTCAGCTATATTGCGTTGGACCGTGATATGGTGGCTGAAAAAGCAAACAGTCTGATTGGGCGTCCCATCTCTGATCTGCAAGTGTATGTGCTGGATGATCGACTTCAGCCTGTCCCGCCGGGTGTAACGGGTGATTTATATGTCGCCGGTGCTGGATTGGCACAAGGCTATTTGGGAAAACCCGCTTTAACGGCAGAGCGTTTTGTAGCCGATCCGTATGGTTTGCCGGGGAGCCGGATGTATCGGACAGGTGATTTGGCCCGCTGGCGGTCTGACGGCTCGCTGGAGTATGCCGGACGTGCTGACCAGCAGGTCAAAATACGTGGTTTTCGCATGGAGCCGGGAGAAATTGAAGCGGTGCTGGTTCGGCATGATGATGTGGCTCAGGCAGCGGTCATTGTCCGCGAAGATCAGCCGGGGGACAAACGACTCGTCGCCTATATTGTTCCTGTACCTGGCGGTGAACCGCAAGCGTCCAGACTCCGACTGCATGCAGGAGTCAGCTTGCCTGATTATATGATACCGTCAGCTTTTGTCACGGTATCCGATCTCCCGCTTACACCTAATGGCAAGCTGGATCGTAAAGCATTACCTGCTCCCATGCAGATGGCTGCGGGTGGAGGAAGGGGACCGCGAACGCCACAGGAGGAAATCCTGTGTGATTTGTTTGCCGAGACGCTTGGCATGGAGCGAATCGGTATAGATGATGGCTTTTTTGATCTGGGAGGTCATTCATTGCTGGCTGTGAAGCTGATTAGTAGAATCCGCGAGGCATTGGGTATCGAGTTGGGCATTGGCAACCTTTTTGGAACGCCAACAGTGGCTGGCCTAGCCGAGCAGTTGAACGTAGGTGCCAGTCAAGGGGCTTTGGACGTTTTGCTGCCTTTGCGGGCAAGCGGATTGCAAGCTCCGTTGTTCTGTGTACACCCGGCAGGCGGATTAAGCTGGTGTTATGCGGGCTTGATCCAGTCCATGGGCAAGGATTATCCGATTTATGGCTTACAGGCTCGCGGGATCGCCCGACAGGAGGAATTGCCGCAGACGCTGGATGATATGGCAGCCGATTATATTCGTCATATTCGCACAATTCAGCCCACAGGACCGTATCATCTGTTGGGGTGGTCTTTGGGAGGGAATGTAGCTCATGCAATAGCGACACAGCTTCAATACGAAGGAGAGACAATTGCGATTCTGACCATGCTGGATTCCTACCCAAGCAACCATTTGCCGCTGCGGGGAGGACCAGATGAGGAGGAAGCGTTAATCGCTCTGTTGGCTCTGGGGGGTTATGACCCGGATAGTCTGAATGATGAGCCTTTGCGGCTTTCCACCGCCCTGCATATCTTACGAAGCGATGGTAGCGCCTTGGCCAGCCTCAGCGAGGAGACGATTTTAAACCTCAAGGATACTTATGTAAATTCTGTGCGTATCTTGGGGGAGTACGTTCCGAGACGGTACAAAGGTGATATATTATTTTTCCGATCTACAATTATCCCAGATTGGTTTGAGCCAATTGCTCCGGAAACCTGGCTTCCCTATATTGATGGACAGCTAGAGCAGCATGAACTGGATTGCCGTCATAAGGATCTGTGCCAGCCGGGACCCTTGGCTCATATTGGAAAACTGATGGCAGCAAAACTATACAGGCTTTCTAAATCAATACATCACAATCGCAAGGAGGAAAACAAACCATGATTAATCCTTTTGAGCAGAATGAAGGTGGTTATTTAGTGCTGATGAATGGAGAAGGACAGTATTCACTCTGGCCTGATTTCCAGCATGTACCGACTGGATGGGAGGTCGTTCACCCGACAGACAGCCGTGAGGCATGTATGAATTATATCAGCACACATTGGACAGATATGAGGCCGGATTCCTTGCATCCCAAGGCCGATGCAGTGCGTCGCTAATCGGGGAGTCATCATATCTTTATACAACTATACAACTGTTGCTCATATATGACCCATGAAATGATGACAAATGTAACGCCTTTTGATGATACCATACAATTTTTCGTGATCTTTAAAGTTTCATAGGAAGGCAGAGAACGAATTAGGCTGTTTCCTCTAACCGAGCGTATCGGAGGGGAAACGGCCTTTGTTTTTTATAAATGTCATATTGATATTATCGGAAACATGTGTTATTTTATTGTTAATAACAAAATGATAATAACAAAATAATATAAACTATAAAGAAAGCGGGGAAGCGACTATGTTTGGATTTAATTTTGTTAAATTTCAGCCCAGTGAATATGTGATGAAGGTGAAAAACGGGAAGGTGGTTCGGGAGGGTGTTGGATTATCCTTTTATTACTACGCCCCGACCACCTCGGTTGTTGTCGTGCCCGTCTCTTCTATTGATGCGCCGTTCATGTTTGAGGACATGACAAATGATTTTCAGGCGGTGACGGTACAGGGGCAACTGACTTATCGAATTGTGGATTATCGGAGAACGACGCAGATTTTAAACTATACGTATGACTTGAAGGAACGACGTTACATTTCGGATGATCCAAGCAAGCTGGCCCAACGGGTGATTAACATTGCCAAGGTGCTTACCAAAAAGTATTTGGAGCGTGTCCCGCTCAAAGAAGCTGTTCAGTCCAGTGAACGTCTGGCCCAAAACATGACAAAGGATATTGCTCAGCATACGGAAATGGAAAAGCTCGGCATTGAGGTTATGGGGCTGTCGATTTTGGCGATTCTACCTAATAAGGAGACGATGAGAGCGCTGGAGGCTCAAGCGAGGGAAGAGATTCTTCGCAACGCGGATCATGCTTTGTATGAGCGTCGTAATGCATCTATTGAGCAAGAGCGGCGTGTGAAGGAAAACGAGCTGAACACTGAGATTGCAGTGGAGACGAAAAAGAAACAAATCCGCGAAACTCAACTCGATGCCGAGCGTTCTGTGAAGCAAAAGCAAAGCGAGATGAAAGAGGAGCAGCTACGATTTGACACGGCCTTGGAGGAGAAAAAACGCGAGCTGATTGAGCTGACCGTCACGAATAAAAAGGCAGAAGCCGATGCCAAGGCCTATGAGCTGACAGCCGTCATGAAATCGTTGCAGGATGTTGAACCGAACGTACTTCAAGCTATGGCTAACATGGATATGAGCCCGGATAAACTAATTGCGATTGCATTCCAGGAGCTTGCAGAAAATGCAGGAAAAATCGGTCAGCTAAATATTACGCCGGATCTGCTGCAAGGTCTCATGTCAGATACGGGAGCAAGCGGATCAGCAGGATCGAGAGGGTCTGGAGGAAGAACACGATGAGCGGCCGAATGACAGAGCAGAAGATCATTTTGGTGAAGCGTAAAACGCGACTGGAGGAACTGATTGTCCGATACAATACGGTGCAGCAGGCTCGCTTCTTTATGGAACGGCTGGGTGCGGATTTCAGTGATTATGTGCTGGAGGACGAAAATTACCGCAGGGCGGTGGCAACGGCAACGTCGGAGTTAACGGCCTTGGGTCGTGTTCAGATTGTGGAGCGGGAGCATGTGCCGAACTTTATTTTTGGTGAGCAGGATACAGTGGTGGTGCTGGGTCAGGATGGGCTGGTAGCCAACACCTTAAAATATTTGACCGAGCAGCCGCTTATCGGTGTGAATCCAGATCCATTGCGCTGGGACGGGGTATTGCTGCCGTTTACCGTATCCGACCTGCGCTGGGTAGTGCCGGATGTATTCGTGCACAGACGGCCAATTAAGGAAGTTACGCTGGCTAAGGCCCAATTAAATGATGGCCAATCCTTGTATGCTGTAAATGATTTGTTCATTGGACGCAAAACTCATGTTTCCGCGAGATATGAGCTAAGGCTGGAGGATCAAGTAGAGCAGCAATCCTCCAGCGGCATTATCGTTTCAACCGGATTGGGAGCGACAGGCTGGCTGACCAGCGTACTGGCTGGAGCGGCCGGAATTGTCGGCAGTGCTACACGGCATCCAATCTCGCTGACTCCAAGCCAGCTGATGCCAGGTACAGCCTTCAGTCAGGAAGGGACAGCAGACGGAATGAGTCATGATCATCGTGCAACCTGGAGTTCGCCATCGCTTTATTTTACGGTGAGAGAACCATTCCCCAGCCGAACGACTGCTGCGGATCTCGTGTTTGGTCAGGTAGCAGCCGAAAAACCGTTACGGATTGCATCGCAGATGCCGGAAAACGGAGTTATTTTCAGTGATGGAGTAGAAAGTGACTTTCTGGAGTTTAATGCTGGCATTGAGGCGATCATTGAACCCGCGGAGAAAAAAGGGCATCTGGTCGTGTAGAGGTTTGTACAGGACGGCAATGGGTAATTATGAGTAAGGTACAACCATCAGATGAAATTAAAAAAGGAGGAATCAACATGAGCGACCACACTCAAGACGAAGCGAAAATCCGCAACAAGAAGGACGAGGACGGAGATTCCTTGATGGAGAAAACGAAGCTGGAAAATGGCGTGGATATCGAGCCTGAGGCTGATGAATGGATTGCGAAGCCCTCACCAGTGTCATACGATGATACGAACTCCTCTTCGAAGAAATAAGGCTCTGGCATTCCAATAGAGCAGTGATGCAAAGACAGATGATCCCTAATCGGGGCATCTGTCTTTTTTACATAGGTTAATTGAATCTGGAATATACCTTCCATACTAGCTCACGACGGCTGCTTACATCTGTTTTCAAGAAAATCGCTTTCAGGTGATCCTGCACCGTGTAGGCAGTAATATGAAGTGCGCTGGCCAGCTCCTTGGTCGAAAAGCCCTGAACAATGAGTTGGACAATTTGTCTCTCTCGTTCGGACCATGAGTACACCTCAGCCATAAGCGGTAGCATGTCAGTTGCTTTAGCAGCCTCAAACCATACGGCTAGCTGCTTCTGTCCCGTATGCTTCTGTCCGCCTTGCAGAAGGGTGGCTCTGATGGTTACCCATGGGGCTCCTGCGTCTGTGGAAGGGATACATAGTCGTGCTGGTGCAGTGGCAGTGGATAGCGCTCGCAAGCATACCACCCGGACGGGAGCCGGAAGACCGTCTTCATGGATTCCCTCCTGCTGCCGAAGCAACTGTAGCCACTGCTCTGCTACTAAATTGGACGAAATCGGTTTTAGCTTATCGGAAAGCATGAGAACTCCTGGCTCAAGTCCATTTTCCGTGATCATGGCAGGGGATGGAGATAAACCGACACTGGCCTGACGCAGATGATAGGCTATGGACGGCGCTAACGTTTCAAGCAGTTGTTGCTCTTCCACGCTGAATACAGGCTTTCCGTGATGACGGAACAACGTAAGAAATCCCCAACAGCTCCCTTTGTACATAAACGGAACACGTAGCTCGTCCCCGAATCCGGCGGGTTGCAAAACATCTCTATATCGTGTGCTCCGATCCGGTTGGCCTTGTGTAGACCCATGTAGCGTCGCTACAGACCGTCCTTCCCGCACCAACTGATCATATTTCATCATATCGGCGTGCAGGTATTCGTATTCTAGTAGTTTGTTATGAATGTCCTCCACACCCGACTCTGTAAATGCCCCTGTGGAAAGCAGCGTACGCGGATCTACTGAGGTACAGCACGCCGCATCGAAAGTAACCTGAGTACGCAAGCGGTCGATTAGGGTGTGCTTGTAGTATGCGTTCATCATTTACTCCTATCGAGAAAGCTGGAGATTCTCAAGCGCGATTATTAAATCCCACATTTATGGGATGGTGGATATTCGTATTGTCTTTATAATTGAGAATGATTCTTAATTAAATCTACAATAAATGAATGGTCTGAGAAGATCAAGGCTAAATGTTTGGAGGAAAGCACATATGAGACATACCCCTATTGGAAATACGGACTCAAATCAACCTATGAGCTGGAATCATCCGAATGTGCATAAGTACGCGGATACGATTGCTTTAAAAATACCTGGATATGCTCATTTGTACGAGATGACAGACGGTTTGATAGCCGCACAGCTTGAAGCACAAACTCATATTCGAAATATAGATCCAAATGTGCTAATTGTCGGAGCTGGAGGCGGTCAGGAATTGATTACGCTCGGAGGGCGCCATGATGCATGGTCCTTTACGGCAGTTGATCCCTCTGAGCACATGCTGGATTTGGCACGTAAGCGTGTAACACATGCGGGCATCAGTTCAAAAATATCGTTTGTTGCAGGTACGTTGGAAGAGTTGTCTGGAGAACAGCCTGAAGAACAGCGCGAAAAGCACAGCGAAGAATCATGCAGAGAACCGGTCTATGACGCTGCAACCTGCCTGCTGGTGCTTCATTTTCTTCAAAGCTTGGAAAGTAAACAGGCGTTGCTACGCCAGATATCTACTCGACTCAAGCCGGGTGCGCCTTTTTGTTTAGCTTCTATTAATGGGAATTCACAGGAGCCTTCTTTTTCCATCCAAATGCAGGCGTGGAAAGGTCATATGCTGAGCCAGGGCATTTCACTGGAGGATTGGGAACGATTCGCTGCTTCCATCGGTCGTGAGTCAAACCCAGTGTCCAATGCGGCAATACAGGAACTGTTGATAGATGCAGGCTTTACCCACATCACCCGGTATTATGGTGCTTTTTAGTAAATGCATGGTTTGCAGTTAAAGAGGGAGGGACAGCTTATGACAAAGGATAACATCATCATCATTGGCGGGTATGGCCATGTTGGAAAAATTGTATGTACAGAGTTAAGTGAAATGTTTCCCGGCAAGGTATTTGCCGCAGGTCGTAGTCTGGAACGGGCCACTGAATTTAGCCAACAATCGAATGGTAAGATACGGCCCTTGCAGCTTAATATTCATGCGCCGATGGACCCGTCGATATTAGAGCAAGCCAAATTGGTAATCATGTGTTTGGATCAGGACAATACGGCCTTGGTATGTGCCTGCCTTCGACATGGGGTGCATTACATGGATATTACCGCGAATGCGGACTTTTTGAGTCAGGTGGAGCAGTGTCATCAGGAGGCCCGAGCTCATCAGGCCACAGCCCTGTTAAGTGTAGGATTAGCTCCGGGACTGACCAATCTGTTGGCACTGCAAGCGACACAGCTCATGGATCAGACGGATGAGTTGAATATATCTTTGATGCTGGGTTTGGGAGATCGACACGGTCAGGCTGCTATTGAGTGGACAGTAGATCAGATTCATGCCGATTTGGAGGTTATAGAACAGGGACGTTTTGTGACTCGAAAAAGCTTTACTGGCGGAATAGTGGCAGATTTTGGTGCAGGAGTGGGTCGTCATCGGGCGTATCGATTTCCTTTTTCAGATCAGCAGACACTTCCTCGTACGCTCAAAGTTCCTACGGTTAGCACACGCCTTTGCTTCGATTCGCGCTTGACCACTCGGCTTCTAGCAGGGCTTCGGACGATAGGAGTTTCAGGTCTACTCCGACAGCAAACCGTGCGTGATGCAGTGGTTCGCAGCTTTAGCAAGGTACATATAGGTGGGAATGCTGTAGCGGTCAAGGTAGATGCTCGAGGAACTCTCAATGGCAAGGAGACGAAGGTCGAATGTCGGCTAAGGGGTCACCATCAGTCTGATTTAACCGCTAAGGCAGCCGTCTTTGCAGCGCTCGCCCTGTACCGTTCAGAACTTCCATTCGGTGTATTTCATACGGAGCAGGTTTTTTCATGGAATCGCATGCGGGCTTGGTTAGGGCAGCAAGTAGCCGCAGATATTCAGGTGAACGGACAGCAAGCATAGAAGTCATACATTCTAATAAATGAATCTCATATAATCCAAGCTTATTCAGCAACGCATTGCGGATAGGTCTTGGATTTCTTTTCCTGTTAGATTACACTAGAATGAAGTACATATTTTTGGAAAAGACCTAAGGGGATGATATGAAATGTGGAACCCCTATGAAAATAGCAGACAGCATCCGCACGATTTTATAATAAAATATCGATTTTACACACCGGAAGAAGGAGGCAGGAAACAGCTGCCTATTCAGGGTTATCGCTGTGATTTTGCCTATGAGGGTGACGACATCGGGAATACGGGAATTTATGCCATACATCCTGAGTTTGAAGATGGAGATGGTCAACTGATTATGGATGTTGGTCGTCCTGTTCAGCGGGAAGGGCAAGCGAGAATGTGGATTTTGTTTGGAGAAATGAGGAAAAAGGTACACCGACATCGGATACAGGTAGGAACAAGGGGATATTTCATGGAAGGTCCGCGCCGTGTTGGTGAAGTTGAAGTTACAAGCCTGGTAGGCCTCTTGACCAATCCGGTCAACTAGGTAGTTGCTGAGGAGTCGATAAGAGATGGATATCGCTTATATCATAGATTTATTACGTAAACACGATGTGACCCTAGCTCCAGGCTTATCCACGCAGGAGATTACCGACGTCGAAGGCAGGTATGATATTCACTTCCCGCCCGATTTGAGGGAGCTTCTGATGAGTGTTCTTCCCATCGGTAAAAGCTTTATCCCTTGGAGAGATACGTCACCACAGCGGATGGGTGTAATCCGGCAAAGGTTGAATTGGCCGCTGGAAGGTATGATTTTTGATGTAGAGCAGCATGTATTCTGGCCTCCCGAATGGGGCGAAAAACCGACAGATTCGGCGGAAGCTGTTGATATATGTAAACGTGAGTTTTTACGTGTGCCCAAGCTAATCCCAATCAACGGACATCGATATATCCCAGAGCAGCCATCTGAAGAAGGAAATCCGGTATTTTCCGTATATCAAACGGATATTATCGTGTATGGGGAATGTTTGCAGGAGTATTTCAAGCTGGAATTTGGGGAGAAGCCTTATGAACAAATTGATTTTAATGCCGTAAAAAAAGTGCGTTTTTGGAGCAACTTGTGTGAGTGAGTGTCAGGAAGATGAATAAGTCGAAACGAAGGAAGGGGAGCATGATGTGAAGGTGGAGCAGGATTTGGAAGAAATCAAAGAAAGGTTGACCCAGATCGAGACCAAACTAGAACAAAAGTCGACCTCCAAGAGAATCTTGAAGTACATGATCATTATTTTCTTGTCTATTTTTTTTCTTTTACTTCTAATAGGAATTATTCAGTTTGTTTCAGCCTAATCGGTACAAGAGGATGAAGGAAGGGAGCTATTTATGTCCATAGAAGCAATCATTTTTGATCTGGATAATACTCTTATTCATCGTAAACAGGCGTTTGCGGCATATACAGATCGCTTTATAGAACGATTTATAGTGGCAGAAGAACCGGCGATCCGCGCGGCTGTCGTTGAACAGATACGATTGGCGGATCGGGACGGATACCGGGATAAGAAGGAACTGTATACCGAGCTGCATACAGACTTGGAACTGAAAAATCCCGATACGTCAGTACAAGAGATGCTGGGCTTTTGGTATAGTGAATTTCATAAGTTTACGGTGTTGATGGACGGGGCCAAGGAAGTATTGTCCGAACTGCGGTCGCGTGGCTTGAAGCTCGGTATTATTACCAACGGCTCACTCCGCACGCAGCAAGCGAAAATCGACCGAGTTATGCTGAGGGATTATGTGGATTCTATTATCGTATCGGGCGGCGTCAACATCCAGAAGCCTCATCCTCGAATTTTCGAGTTGGCTCTAAACGAGCTGGACATTGTCGATCCCGACCATGCCTGTTATGTAGGCGATCACCCGACAAATGATATTCGTGGTGCACAAAGTGCAGGATTGCATACCATCTGGCTGGAAGGCTTTATGACGTGGCAGGAAACGGGCATTGTACCGGACTATCAGATTGGGAGTTTGCGTGAAATCACAGGTTGGCTGGATCGTCGCAGTTATTCAACGAATAAGGAGGAGGGTGCATCATGAGTATGGAGCAGCAACCGAATCCGATTCTCTTATCGTTCCCGGACCAATTCCAGACGGAGAGATTGACCATACGCGCTCCGCAGTGGGGGGATGGAGCGGCAGTCAATGAGGCGATGCGAGAAAGTGCGAATGAACTGCGGCCTTGGCTTCCGTTTGCAAGAAATCTTCCGACGGTAGAGGAATCTGAAATCCGTTCGCGTCAAGCCAGACTTAAATTTCTGGATCGCTCTGATATGATGTTGTATATATTTGATACGGCTTCGGGAGAATTTGTAGCCAGCAGCGGTCTGCATCGGATTGATTGGGATACACGAAGATTTGAAATTGGGTATTGGCTCAGAACATCCTGGACTGGAAAAGGCATCATAACAGAGGCCGTGCACGGTATTACGGATTTTGCCATACAGCATTTGCATGCCAATCGGGTGGAGATTCGTTGTGATTCCAGAAACACGCGCAGCGCCAAGGTAGCGGAACGTGCAGGTTTTACACTGGAGGGGATTTTAAGAAACGTCGAGTATGATGAAAAGGGGAGCATGGCACACGAAATGGTTTTTGCCAAGGTGCGTGGTATTGAATTTTAGTATCCTCACATGAATAGTTTGGAAGTTGCTGATATGTTTGTACGATATTACGGAGGCTCATTATGATTAATTATATTATGAAAAATACAGACAAGTTGGTGTGCATACAATATGACATCAGCAAAAGGTTCTGCAATCTTGCAAACGCTATCCAAGAGAGGGTGCTTAAAAATTTCCCGCAGCTTGGCGAAGATGTCCCAGCATTAGGACAGGTGATTTAGCATGAGGAGCGTTCGTAAGAGCGTCAGCAGGAAGGCCAATCGGGAAATAAAGGCGAAATTCCGCTGGAAGGCCCGTGCTGCGTACCTTGTTGCTGTGCTGGTCACGATCTTGTTGGGTTTGGGAAGCCGAGTTTTCTCCTCCCAGTTGCCTGAATTCGTTGCTAATCACTTTGGGGATGCCTTGTGGGCGTGCATGATTTATTTTGGGCTGAGAATGTTGGGGGTGAATCGTCAATTGTCCGTAGCCCTGTGGGGCAGCTTGCTGTTTTGCTTCGCCATTGAGTTCAGCCAGATGTACCAGGCTCCCTGGATTAACCACATTCGGGCAACGACACTGGGCGGCTTGGTGCTTGGGAAAGGGTTCCTGACCGCGGATCTGATCAGGTACACGGTTGGCATTGTGGTATCCTGGGCGCTGGACCAAGGCTGTCAAAAGCTAGCGGGGATCAATACACGTATAGACGATGACAAACCACTCAAATAATCTGAAAAGCGAGGGTTGCGCTTGAAACAAAAGGGAAAGCGTCACAGGTTGTTCAGTAAGATGATTGGATTATGCGCAGGGTTCAGCTTGTTGTTTGCAACCATACTTATCCCAGGGCAGGCATTAGCCAAAAAACAGCTTGTGGCACCTCTTCGTTTTGATTTTGGCCCCGGCAAGGTAGCTGACGGCTACACCCAAGTCACTGCCAATGATGTTTACACGCCTGAGCGAGGCTATGGATTTACCGATCTTTCCAAAGTGAATGAAGAAGATCGTGGTGGAAGTGATGCTATACGCTCAGATTTTGTTCGTGTTCAAGGATCATCCTTTGTTGTCAATTTACCACCTGCGGATTACACGCTTTCCCTGATTGCCGGAGATACTGCCGGAAACACAGACATTACGGTTAAAGCCGAGTCCATCGTCAAGGTAGAACCTACTGCTAAAACAGCAGGACAATTTGTGGAGGCTGGATTTGAGCTTGCACTCATCGACGGCCAGCTCGAATTGTATTTCTCAGGTAATGAAGCGAAGATTAACGCTTTGGTTATTACCCCAAAGGATGCTCGAACGGCTGGAGAACATCCTTCGGTATACCTTGCGGGAGATTCTACGGTTCAAACCTATAAATCCGCGATGAAGCCTCAGGCGGGCTGGGGGCAAATGATTGCTCCGTTCTTCACAGATGAGCCTATTTTTGTGAACCGTTCTATTGGTGGACGAAGCACGAAAACCTTTCTGGTACAAGGGCGGTTAGATGATATTTTACGCAATATCCGTCCAGGAGATTATCTGCTCATTCAGTTTGGGCATAATGATGCCGCGATCAACAACCAAGAGCGTTATGTTTCACCCGCGGATTACAAAGTTTACTTAAAAACCTACATTCAAGGAGCCATCCAACGCGGTGCAACACCTGTGCTAATTACTCCTGTTGGCCGCCGGGATTATGATGCGGCAAGTGCCTCGTTTCGGATTAGTTTCCCGGAATATGTGCAGGCCATGAAGGAAACAGCATCGGAGACAAATGTTGCACTGGTCGATCTTAGCCGCTTGAGCGTAGCGTACTATGATACACTTGGACTGGAAGGAACACTCCCGTTATTTTTGCATGTGGAGCCAGGGGTGTATCCTGCATTTCCTGATGGAGTGAAGGATGATACTCATTTTCAGGAATATGGTGCGGAGCAAATAGCTCGGCTGGTAGCTCAGGGAATACGTGAGCTGAATATTCCTTTATCCTCTTATGTACAGGTGGAAGATTCGCAATAAAACATTATTTCCATAGCCATGGTATACTTAGAAAATAAGCTGGCCCTACCCAAAGATAACATTGTTTAGGCTTGGGTAGGGCTTTAATGTTCTGGATCTTAAGGAGGAAGCGAGAATGACAGTCGCTCAACTTCATAAACTTATTAACGGTCAACTCCTGTACAATCAGCATCGGAGTTTATTTTATATGCGTGAGGGTTCTGTTCTGTTAGGACCTTCAACGGAAATGACGTACTGGCTGACGCAGAGAAGCTCAGAACTGATCCTCATGCTTCAAGGCTTGAAGCGCCAGCATATGTATAACGCTTTTGTGACGGATGTAGCGGCTAAAATACTGTCCCAGTTTGTAAATACCAATCAATATCTACATTTTCACACAGCTCATGTGAGGGAGCTTACGGAGCTGTATGATCGACTTTTCACCCGGATTGAGAACCTGTTCCAGAAGAAATTTATAGATAGAGCAACCTTGGACTTACTGCTTCAGCAGCATTACGGGCATTTGAGAGATTTTTTAACTCGTACCAACGGACGTGAAATGTTTGCTAAGTATGCAGAGTGTGAGTATACCTTTTGGATACCTTGTGAGGAATATACGCCGGAGTTGCAAGCCAATCTGCTAGGATTGGACATTGCTCGTTTGCAAGAGCCTGTTCTAGATGTTGGTTGCGGATCTGAGGCACGGTTGGTTACTTATTTACGTGCCTGTGGAATTGAGGCTTACGGAACAGATCGGTTGGCTGAAACAGAAGGTTGGGTCACTCAAGGAGATTGGTTAGAGACCACCTTTGGGGAACGCACATGGGGAACGATCGTTTCACATATGGCATTCTCCAATCATTTTATACATCATCATCTGAAGGCAGATGGTAATATTCATGAGTACGCTCGCAAATATATGGAATTGCTTAGAGCCATTCGGCCCGGAGGGAGTTTTATTTACAGTCCGTGCCTTCCATTTATGGAAGGGCTTTTGGATGCCCGAATGGGTTATGAGGTAGAGTATATCCAGTCATCTGAAGGTTACAGGGCCACGAAAATAACGCGTATACATTCATAAGCGCTAGTAGTAGTCCATTCATTTGTCAGATTCCTTCTTGGAATGGTATTATAAGGATAGATATTACTCTATTTGGGATTCAGTTGATGATAGAAATTCTCATGACGCTAATTTGACACCATAGAGGATGATCATTAGCAGCATGGCTGCACTGAATAATAATGATTAGCCTACGGATAACTGAATTTTAGGGAAGATTAAACCATATTTTCCTAAAAGCCGATATATGGGAATGAGGCGAGAACATACTGTTATTAAACCCGCCCGAAAATGGATGTATATAATTGGGTTAGGAGAGTAGAAGAAGTGTCAGATCTGTATACGAAAAAAGAAGTAGAAGATTATGTAACCAACGTGGTTTTCGAACGACCTTTAGGTGTAAGCATTTCAGCCATTTTATTGATCTTTAATGGAGCACTTCTGTTGGTGACCCAGCTATTGACGCTTAATGCATTAAATGAGGCTGCTACGTTAGTAGGCATTTGTAGGGGCATGTTTCAAGGATTTATCGCGTTACTCGGTTTGGCAGGGACGACTGCCGGTATCGGCATGTTATTTGGTAAGAAGTGGGCTTGGTGGCTGGCAGTATTTTATTTTACATATGAGACCATGCGTTATACGTGTGCAATTCTGTTTATTCCAGATGTCCCTCCAACGTTGGGCGGTGTACAGTTAAACCCTGCTTTATACTACGTAAAATATGGTATGCGTATTATTTGGAATTTGTTGTTTACGTTGTTCATGTGTCGTAGTAAAGTGACAGGTTTTTTTCAAACAAGTGGAATCAGCAAGTGGAGAGCATGTATTGCATTATTCTTCATCAATGGAGTGATAGTTGGGATTGGCTGGTGGCTGATAAGATAAGGTTCTTCGATGTGAAGGAGGAGATAGATCATGGCAATGGAAACGTTTCCGATTTTAGAAACTGATCGGCTTCGTTTAAGACAGCTTACAGTAGGGGATGCGGAGGATGTATTCGGTTATTTCTCCAAGGATGAGGTCACACAATATTATGACTTGGAAAGCTTTACAGAGGTAGAGCAAGCCGAAAAATTTATTCGTTCGATGCTAACCAGATATGAGAAGCAAGAGGGCTTTCGTTGGGGGATTACATTAAAAAAAGCTCCTGAGCGGATCGTGGGTACAATTGGATTTCATAACTGGCAGAAGGAGCACTCCCGTATTGAAATCGGCTATGAGCTGGCACCGGAATATTGGCGGCAGGGTTTGATGACAGAGGCGATGACGGTGGTAGTGGATTATGGCTTTCATTTGCCGCAGGTTCACCGTATAGAAGCCTTCATTGATCCAGATAACGAAGGCTCCAAACGGCTGCTACTCAAAAGTGGCTTTACTAAAGAGGGTCACCTGAGAGACTATTTTTATGAAAAAGGTCAATTTGTCGACGCTATTATTTTTGGATACCTTCGGGAAGAGCATCCCGTGGATTGGTAATTTACAAATACCCTTTGTCCCCGTAAGGCTGGAGTCGATCAAGCCAGGTCTGCTCCAGCTTTGCTAGTGCATCCTTGACATCAAAGAACGCGGATTCCTTTTTCTTCAAAACGTCCAGCACTTCAAATTCAAACGAATCTTCGCCATACTCATTCCATTCCTGTTGCAGTTGTTTATTCTTAAATCCACCCATATTTAGCTCAAAACGCCGTCCATTCAGCGACTTTAAATTCGGCGTGGAAGAGACGAAAATTTTCCCATTACGTGTATTGCGAATGCAATAGATTCCTGCCTCTGTCTTCATCTCCATGTATTGCTGCACCAGTTCTTTTCTTCGATTCATTGTCGAATCCTCCTATTTGAGCATTTTGCATAAATCCCAAGAGCCTTTTCAAATCAGCAATGTATAGATCGAAACGCTTTAGTTCGTCTATATATTGTACCTACGAGCGTTGGGAATCGAATTATGCAAAATGCTGATTTCATAAGCGCCTAGCTTCAAGATTCCTTCAACCAATATTCACTGCCATCCGGTTTGCGATCCAACAGACTGTATTCAATCATATATCTTCGCACCGTGACATAATCGTCATACACTTCCTGTAAAATCGCATTGATATCCTTCTCATGATATATTTGTCCCTTCACAAAACGGCTCGCAATTTCACGCAGCACAATCAGCTTGTGCTTTTCTTGCATTTTAAAGGTCTTAAGGCGTCCGTCTGTACCATTCGGAAAATACTTCGTGAGTACCTTTTGTCTTTCGTCTTCCGTAATGTTATAGCGTTCGTCCACCATCCGTGCTCCTATGGGTACTTCTACAATGGCGGGAGCGTGACGATCTTTCTCCTTTAGTAGCTCCATTAATGTGAGAAATACTTTGGCCTGTCGTTCTTTTTCTTTGAGACCAAAGCGATGATTGCGTATGGTGGATGCGCTACCGATTCCGGTTTCCTTTTGAATGTCCGCATCGCCCATGCCTTGATAAAATAACTGAAGCAACCGATTCTGATGATCCGTCAGTCCAGTCAGCTTTTTGTCCAGACCGATCAAATAGTCAAAGACCGAACCGTACGTCCGCTCAATATGAAGTCGCATGTACCTCTCCGCGTCATAAAATACCCCTTGATCCTGATATATGATGCCTTGCTCAAATCGCTGTCCGTCCAGCAAGCAAATGACCTGCTCTCCTTGGCGAATATATCCACGCTTCAGTTCTTCGATACCAGCATTCCAGAATAGTTCGGAATGATCCATTTTAGCAAACACCTCAATTAAATGATGATTATTTTATAGACAATATAACATTTTGTTTATTTTAAATCAATGAATGGATATCTCTTTAGGGTTTCGACAATGTTCGCTATATACAAAAGAGACATCAGATTGTTATCATATGTAAATTATTGAATTACATTTAAGACTGGATAGTTGCTATATATTGTAATAAAGTGGGCTGGTAAACTATGAACAGAATGCGTTTAGAAAAAGTCATAGAAAGTGGAGATTTAAAGGAAGCGGTAAAGATTATAGAGGATGTGGGTGAAAAGCTGGATCATACATTCACTCCAATATTATTGAGATATTTAGTAACGACGGATAGTGTATTGCTAAGAAATGTAATCGCCATTACGCTAGCTGATCTAGGAGACAGTGAAGCGGTGTTACCTCTTATCGACTTGTTAAAAAATCCAAAGACCAAGGGGAATAGAGGAACGCTGTTATATGCTTTAGAATTTTTTGACGTATCTACTTATGTTGTGATGTTGGTAGATTTACTGGATGATACCTTTGAAGCGAGTAGACAATCCTACCAACTGATAAGTACCGTGCAAGATAAAATCTCTGAGGCTCAAAAGGATATATGTAGACAAATGATAAGAAGAAAGCTGACCGATCATAAAAACAAATATAAGCGTGACTTTTTGCTGGAATCTTTAGAGCTTTTTACATGATTCTTTTATTAGAGAGGTTTGGTTGGAGTGGTAAAAAAAGCTGTTTTATTCGTGATCATCATTGTCATTGCATATATAGTTGTATCCATTACAACAGGAAGTCCAATTGAAAGAGTCAAATTTCGGAGCAACGTTACTGACTACCTACATAAAACATACACTATGAACTGGAAAATTGATTCAGTAGATTATGACCTTAAGAATGATAAATTTATAGCTAATGTGATCTCTGGATTAGGGATTTCTTTTTTGGTGGAAGAAGACTATTATGGGCAAATGATGGATGACTATGCCTCTTCTGTGTGGAGAGATGAGCTAAAAGAAGCTGTAACACAAAAAACAAAGCAAGTTACAGGATCAGATGCAGAAGTCATCGTAAATGTATCTAGTATGGGGCAGGATGCTTTAACCTACCATGACGAGGTTCCAAGCTATTCTATGGTTAGTCAAAAACTCTCCTCAGAAGCTTCAATTTGTATTAAAGGTAACTTTTCGGCCACTCACTATCTGCAAGAGATGTTGGAAATAAAGCAGTGGATTGTTGAAAAGAAGTATGATGCTTCGTTAACATTTAAGTCCGAGAAGGAAAAAATTTATTTTGCAATACCTACAGAAGATCTAAAAAAGATAAAAAGTGTAGAGGATCTCAATCCTTATAGGCTTCAAATTGATTAATTATTGGCTCTATTCCGAAATGCTAAATGCTACATTCCTTAAAACTATTGTGAGGAGATATGATATGAAATATAGATTTGCTGTCATTGACGATGAAAGTGGGCTCACGGTTGGTTATTGTAGAGATGTGGTTGGCTTAACGGGTGATATCATTGTCGAAACGTATGAAAAGGTTATTTTTGAACAATTTGTCTTTAATGAGGATTTCATAGGAAACATAATAAAGACAAAACAATCTGTACACAACTTGTACATTGCTATTTTAAATGATGAAGAAAAAGTGATTGGAAGCTATCATTATCACCTACCTGAATCCTACATAATCCATAAACTAAACTACAATAAAGGAAACTTCAATCTGGAGTTAACAGGTATACTTGAAACGAAGCCCTCCCCTGTGGAATTAAGATTATGGGAGTTTTTAAAGGGTGCTCAGTCGCTTGAAAATAATATATGGCAAGGCTTTTCTAAAGAAGAACGGTCCGGGTGGCTAAACGTGACTAGAATACATTCTGCATCTAATCATTTTGCTAGACTGGATAAACGAGGAGAAGTCTACACCTTGGACGGCGAATACATATCTGATTTTACAACAGTTTTCATAGCACTTGGTGAAGCGATTAATGGACCCGGAGGGTACTATGGATTTAGCTTGGACAGTATATCGGACTGTCTCTGTGGAGGTTTTGGAACAGTAGGACCGTTCACGATCCATTGGAAAAACGCACATTATTTCTTGGAAAGATTCGAGGAAGAATGGGATCAAGAAGAGAGATGTTATGGATTTTCACCACAGCAATATTTTACGGATCTTTTAACGATCTTAGTATCAGGTGGTGTTACCGTGAATTTTTTTTCGAATAAGATAGCAAAGCAAGAAGGGGATTTTGAAATGGATATAAATTAATGCAACCACCTTTTGACATGAAAGAATACTCTGAAATGAGTAAAAACGAAGGGAAAGAACATTTAGAAGCAGATGAACTTGTGGCAAATTCCTTAAAAGAAATTTTAATACGGGAAATGGAAAAAGAAATCTAACAAGAGATATTAATTACTTAAGGGGGAAAAAGGAGCAAGAGTGTTTTTTAGAATGAATAATGGCCAAATGAACATTTTGGCTAAGGCTAATATGGCTAAGTTATTGATATCATATATAAAGTTTACGGTAAATGAGGAGGCCCAAATGAAAGTGAAAAAAATTGTATATCCAACTTCACTATCTCAGATAGCAGATATTGAGGATGATAATATAGATGTATTTATTGAACTTGAAGATGGGACTAATATTTCTGTTGCTGTATGTACCCCAAAAAATCTAATTAGTTATATGACCAAAGAGAATATTAATTTTATTCCTGCATCGCCACCAGATATTATTGTGAAGTCATTAACAGAAGAAACTATTGAACAAGCTATTGAAAATTACGCTCAGGAGGATGCTTTCTGGCTAAAGTTGTTTTTTGTAGCTGGCGTTGATAAAACAGTCATAGATTTAGACAGAATTGATTTGTGCCTTAAAGAAATGAAAAGAATAAATCAGGAACTCTTGAACGATTAAAAATTAATTGTATAGTTATTTTGACCATATGGAGTATAAATCTCTATGAGGTTTCTTTTTAGCTCCTCATTCTGAAAATATATAATTAGGAGACAACATGCTCTAAGATGATCATTTGCTCGTTAAATTGAGAGTAGGAGGATTTTTTCCTGTTCCACGGATGCATGTTCCAATTATCTTGTAAGGAGAATATTTTGTGAAAATATCAAATATTATCAGAAAAACCATAGGGAACAAATTAGCTGCTTTGAACTTTACTTATGAGCATTTAAACAATACTTGGTTTTTTACAAGAGTAGTCAATGGATTTAAGGAAAAAATCCAAATCGATAAAAGTTATTGGACAGAGAATGCAATACGCATTACTTTTATGACTGAGTCCGAATCAGTGTATAGCTTTTATTTCATTGATGGATCAAAGATAGATAAATTCCATTACTATGAGGATGAAGAGTCATTACGAGATATATTTATCACCCTAGGAAAGATTATTGATGAGCATGCTCTAAAATGGTTTGAAGAGAATGTGCCTAAAGATACGCTTCCTCCTGCAAATTTTTTGGATAAAGGATGGTTTGAGAAGCTACAGAAATTTGTCGAGGTAAATAATCTGAACTTTAAAGATGAAAAGTCGCTAAAAACCATCGAAGCTTTGCTAAGTTCAGAACCGACGGAGGAAAACGTTCTGTTATCAAGCTATTTCTTAGGAGAATTTTTTATCCATACGTTAGATGGTGAGTGGTACTACGATCAAAATTATGGCCCTTCTATTAAAAATATAGGTGGAATTAGTAGTTTTAATAGAAGACCTTATAAAATCTCTAACAGTTTTGCTTCTAATCCTCAAAATAACTCAATTATTAATCACTATCAGGCCATTACTGGAACTGTAAAGAATCTTCAAGGTAATAGGAAATAATCAAATTAAATTGAGAGCAAAAACATGTTCCGATTTTTTATTCGGTCCAAGATGTTTCTTTAATAGTGAGTTTGCACTCCAATCACATGGATTGATTCTATGTGGTTTTTCTTTTCTATGGGTTTAAGAGGAGTTGAAACTGTATGGATTGTACAAGTTTATACAGGAAAAAAGGGTGAAATGAGAAAATATAAATGACCCAATGCTTTATTCGACATTTATAATATGTGGGAGAAATATATTTAAAGTGGCCTGATAGAAAGGGATTACATTGTTCAAATTTAATTGAGTGGAAGATCGGTAAAAAAGTATTTTGAATATTACACAAAGAACAGAGAGCCGTAAGAATGTTAACGGCTCTCTCTGGCAAGTATTCGATCAGTTCACTAGGGAGTACGCCGGTTCTAAACCTAATTGAAACAGTTTCCCATAACAAGAGAAGTCCATTTTACTAATTTGTATCATCCTCTACATACTCGATAACATCTTGAACATGGCAGTCTAGAGCTTTACAAATTTTATCTAGCGTATCAAATTTCACACCGTCTGTTTCTTCGTTGTAAAGTTTGGTGATTCCGTTTCTATGTAATCCAGTCATGCGAGAAAGCTCGGCAATATTTATTCGTTTTTCGCCCATAATACGGGAAAGATGAATCTTTATCATATTTTCCTCCAGATAAATGCACTCTATAGTGTTAAAAAAACCCATCAAAGTATTGACAATAAACACTATTCAATGTATTCTAGAAACAACAAAAATAACACTGTAATGTGCATTTGGTTTATTGAGATGTTATTTGTGAACGTCATAGTAATATGCTTATCGTATCAAAACGTTTTACAATTAGCAATTAATTATCGTTCAACAGCCTAGTTTGAAAAACTACCTGTAAAAGAGAGCATATTGGCAAATAAGAAACTTTGAACAAAGGAATGGAGCGAGGATGTATGACAGAATCGGTAATGGAATTGGAACGGGTATCCATGGTTCAGGGGCCGTATGATTACCCTCATATGTATGAGATATGCGAAGGGGTTCTTTATGACCGTCAATATTTCTTTTACCTCGAAAATGGCTTACTGTGTCGGCGCCATGTGAAGAAGGTGGAGCAGTCATATCATACGCATCTTTATCTGGATGGAGAGAGCGGAGGTCTGCAACTGGCAGCGGGTGTACAAGGGGAGCTTATGCAAGTTGTCACGGAGATCATCGAGCGCTTGCGCGCCAAGGATGGACTGACATTTTTATTCGATGAACTGCTGTGGCTACATGGTAGGGGCCCCATTGAATTAAACCTTTTCAATAAGAAGGATGAAGTGACCTTAGGTGGCAGACAATTTGCTACGAAATAAATGATTCTTATGCTTTATATCATGGAACTTGTCGAAATAAAGCTTATGATTTCACCGAATATATCAGTTGTTGACTGATGAAAATGAGCGGATTCCGAATCCATATGGTCAATTCCAGCATCACAGCATCGGCAGAAGGATTAAAGCCCCAATCACCTCCGAATAAAATGTTTTGCTGCTGCTCTAATATAGGAGACTGAGGTTCTTCCAAGCCATATTGTTCTTTGATTCTCTCTTTCGTTTCATGATCTATGACAAGGTTATCCTGTGCAAAGGTATAGCAGATAGGAACGCTTAACTGTATTAAAAGAAGTAATGCAATGGGGATAAGTAATTTTTTGCTTTGCATGGTTAGCTCCTATGATCTCTGTTTTTGACCTCTTAACGTGAAAATAATCCCTTTACAGGATTTTATGACCAGAATATAATAGTAAATAACAGCATCGATCTACATACACTGGGTTATCGGGGTATAGCGCAGCTAGGTAGCGCGCACCCTTGGGGTGGGTGAGGTCGTGGGTTCGAATCCCGCTACTCCGATTTCAATCAAAATGTCCTGCTGATGCAGCTAATGCGTCTGCCGGGCGTTTTTTTTTGAATATTACATACCCTATTAGTCTTTGTCTCTACTGGGTTTTGACGAGCTAGTCGTATGCAACGAATGTATGAAGCCACCTCTGAACTGGATTCGGAGGCAGAAGTGGCAACTCAACAATCGCTGGCGGAATGGTCTGCTGTATGACTTTTTTAATTTGCCTATAAAGATTCCTGAAGGGTCTTGGAAGAAGTACTGTAATCAGCATAACGGGGAAGCACAATAGTGTAGTATATTCCTACAATAACGGTACAGACCCCAACTAATAAAAACAGAATTTCAATTGAAATAAATGAAGGAAAGCTAACAGCAATGAAACCTAATGTAAGAGACTGGGACAGCATCATTAACGGATTAATCAAACCTTGCACACGTCCCATCATTTGAGGATCTACAATACGAGGAAGCCATCCTCCTATGCCGATGTTAATGAACGGAAGTATCAGTGCGATGACAAAGTTGATAATCAGGAAAGCGTAGATGTGGTTAACAAATCCAAGTGTGCACATACCCATTCCGGCTACCAGAACTCCCGCTGCAATCATTTGGTGTAGTTTTAGCTTGGCAGAGATGAGAGAAGCGATTAGGGTACCAAGCAACACACCAGCCCCAAAAATAATACCCGTCCATACCATATACTGCTCGTAATTGCCTGGAGCTAGCTTGTATTTAAGAATAAACATCGGTAAAACGCTAAAACCACCATTTAAAATACCGAACATAAAAAAGCCTGAAACCAACCAAAGCAATAGTCTGTTGCGTAATATGTAAAGAAACCCTTGTTTAAAATCGATCATGACAAGTTTGAATTTTAATTGTTTGAATTGATGTGCCCCGTTCGGAAGGCGTACTTCCTTTGGAATTTTGCAGGAACGAATAAGCAGTGCAGACACAATAAAAGAAACAGCATCAATTAGGATGGCTCCAGTAATTCCAAAGTGCCAGTAAACGACGGCCCCGAGAGTTCCTCCGAATAGCATGAAAAGACTCCCCATCATTTGATTGAGGCCTGCGGCAATGGTGTAATCATCTTCGCTTAATATTCCCTGTATAATGGCACTTTCGGCCGGGAAGAAAAATTTGGAGGCAGCACTACGGATGAACAGGAGGGCAAATATCAAAGGAATCGAATCGACCCAAATAAAAATAAGCAAACATAAGGATAAAAAAGCGCTGATCCAGTCACAATTAACAGCAATTTTTTGTCTGTCCATCCGATCTGCCAGCACTCCAACTACGAGAAATACTACCAGCATAGGAAGCGAATACATTAACTCGGCAAGCGTTGCATAATAAGGCTGATTTGTAAACCGTTTCAACAAATAAAACATGAATGCAGTAACCCCGATAATTCCTCCCATTTGTGAGGCGAAGGTTGCCAGAAAAAACCTGACATAATTCTTGTTTCTGAGTACTTGTTTTAGTCCAGTCACAGTTCCATCCCTTTCGCTTTCAAAGCGGTTTTTAGATGCCTAATTAAAATAATAGTGAAAAGTAGGAATATTGTACAGAAAAGTGACTTTAATGTCACTTTACGTTTGAATTTGCATCGTATCGGACCTTCTGCCTTTTAAATTCTGCTGTTGACGGTAATCATAGTGGGGTGGACTCGGAAGTTGCATTCAAACTCGTTTGGCGTTATGAGGTGCAACATAGACTAAATAACCAGCTGTCAGTTGATATTCGACGGCTGGTTATTTAAGTTGCCAGGTGTTTGATTACAGATTAGCCCGATTCATCTCATTTACGCATGGATATGTTGAGAAAAAGGAAATGCTCATAGCTAGAAAACTTTATACAATGGAAGAGGAATAAGAATTGTGAAATTCGACTTTTGATGAAGAATTTCATATAATGTGAGCATATTGTGAACAACTTAAATTGAAGATTAATAAAAAAATGAAAATGATTTCCGTCCAGCTATGAATTTCAAAATTTGACGGAGGGAACGAGATGACAATGGAAGAGAGCAGCAGACAGGTACCTTGGCAGGCGTATTACGGACCTAATCTAGGTTATGTGCAGGACCAGTATGAAAAGTATGTAGCGGACCCCGGAACGGTTGACCCGGCTTACCGCGAGCTATTTGATCAATGGGGTGAGCCGCCACAATCCGAATACTCGGCTGCTTCCATGATAGACAACAAATTGCAAGGCCCCCCCACAAGTGCTTTGGGGCATCTTGATTCGAATACATTACAGAAAGCGGTTACAGCGGGTAAAATGGTATGGAATATCCGTGAATACGGACATTTAGCTGCCCAAATCGATCCGCTGGAACTGGATGCAGAGCAGGATACACGCTTGCTTAATCCAGCATCTTACGGTTTAACTGAACAAGACTTGAAGGCTTTTCCAGCCTCTTTAATATGGGATAACGCTCCTGCGGGAACACTTAACGGATGGGAAGCCATTCAACGGTTACGTGTAGCATACACAGGTCCGATTGCCTATGAATTTAGTCATATTCATAACGAGGAGGAACGCCGCTGGCTGAACAGCTATGCAGAATCCGGCTGGTCCTCCAAGCCCCTCACCACACAGGAACGCAAGTCGTTGCTGAGCAGATTGGTAGAAGTAGAACAGTTCGAAGAGTTTTTGCATAAAACATTTGTCGGACAGAAACGTTTTTCCATCGAGGGTAATGATGTGCTTGTCCCTGTTCTCGATGAGATTATTCGTCTAACCACAAATGCAGGAGCAAGTCATGTCCTGATGGGCATGGCGCATCGCGGCCGTTTGAATGTACTGGCACATGTGCTGGGCAAGCCTTACAGTAAAATTTTCTCTGAATTTCATCATTCGCCGAATAAGGATTTGATCCCGTCGGAAGGTTCCACAGGAATTAACTACGGCTGGACTGGCGATGTGAAATATCATCTGGGTGCTGATCGTTTTGTAAAAGATGGGGGAGCGGTGCAGGCCCGTCTGACATTGGCGAATAACCCAAGTCACCTGGAATATGTGAATCCGGTGGTACAAGGATTTTCACGAGCTGCACAGGAAGACCGCAGTGAGGCTGGTTATCCGAAGCTGGATGTGAGCAAGGCAGCTACCATTATTATGCACGGTGATGCTGCTTTCCCAGGTGAAGGTATCGTGGCAGAATCACTTAATTTCACGAATTTGCGCGGCTTCCGCAATGGCGGTTCAGTTCATATTATTGTGAATAATCGTCTGGGCTTTACGACAGAGAGTGTTGATTCCCGTTCGACCCGTTATGCCAGTGATCTCGCTAAAGGCTATGAAATTCCAATTGTGCATGTGAACGCGGATAATCCCGAAGCTTGTATTGCAGCTGCTCGTATGGCTGGCGAATATCGCAATCGTTTCAAGAAGGATTTTCTGATTGATCTGATTGGTTACCGTCGTTATGGTCACAATGAATCCGATGACCCGGAAACAACACAACCGCTGGTATATCGTAAGGTGAAGAATCATCCGACGGTGAGCAAATTGTATACTCAAAAGCTGATGAAGCAGGGGATTGTGGACGAAGCGTTTAGTGCCGGCCTCATTGAGAAGGTGCAAAACAGACTGAAGGAAGCGCATGAGCAGGTGAAGAATCAACCGGAACAAGAGCCGGAGATTACTCCTGTGAAGGCGAAAAAGAATCAGAGTTCTGTGGTACGTACTGCAGTGGAATTGAAAAAACTGCGCCAAATCAATGAAAACTTACTCAAATGGCCACAGTCTTTTCACGTATATCCGAAGCTGGATCGAATTTTACAGCGTAGAAAAACCGCTCTGAACGAAGGTGAAAAGGTAGATTGGAGTTTGGCGGAGACGCTGGCTTTGGCTACCATTCTCGCAGACGGCAAGCCTATTCGTATGACAGGCCAAGATGCGGAGCGAGCTACATTTGCTCACCGTAACCTTGTGCTGCATGAGCCTGAAACAGGCCGTACACATTGCCCGTTGCATACATTGCCGGAAGCACGTGCTTCGTTCAGTATTCATAACAGTCCATTGTCTGAGGCATCTGTCCTTGGCTTTGAATATGGCTATAACGTGTATTCTCCTGAAACGTTAGTGATTTGGGAAGCACAATTCGGCGATTTTGCCAACTGTGCACAGGTTATTTTTGACCAATTTATTTCCGCAGGCCGTGCCAAATGGAGACAGAAATCGAGTCTGGTGATGCTGCTACCGCATGGTAGCGAAGGACAAGGACCAGAGCATACGAGCGCACGTCTGGAGCGTTTTCTCCAGTTGTCCGCACAAAATAACTGGACTGTCGCTAATTTGAGCAGTGCCTCCCAATATTTCCATCTGCTGCGCCGTCAGGCTGCATTAAGCGAAAGTGAGGAAGCCCGCCCGCTGGTGATGATGTCGCCGAAGAGCCTGATTCGTAATAATCGTGTCGCTTCGCCTGCTTCTGAATTTAGCGAAGGAGCATTCCGTCCTGTGTTGGAACAGCCTGGTCTTGGTGCACGTCCGGATCGTGTAGAACGCATTGTACTGTGCAGTGGCAAGATTGCCATTGATCTCGAAGAAGCATTGGAAAAGGATAAGAATGAGGCAGAAGAGCGTCTGCATATTATTCGTGTGGAGCAGTTATACCCTTTCCCGGAAGAGGAAATTCGGAATATTTTCGGTCGCTTCCCGCATGTTAAGGAGTTCGTATGGGCTCAGGAAGAACCTAAAAATATGGGGGCTTGGAGTTACATTGAACCTCGCCTGCGGAATGTTGTGCCACAGGGAGCGGAAATTCGTTACGCAGGCAGACCAGATCGTTCAAGCCCGGCCAGCGGTTATCAGCAAGTACACAGCCTAGAACAACAGCGAATTATTCAATCGGCGTTGAAGCAGGATTCCAAAAACAATATTACACTGGGGAGGTAGCGGCTGTGAGCGATATTATAGTGCCGGCAATGGGAGAATCCATCACGGAGGGAACAATCTCCAAATGGCTTGTGAAGGAAGGGGATTCCGTAGGACAGGGAGATGTTCTGCTGGAGTTGGAAACCGATAAGGTCAATCTGGAAATTAGTGCGGAAGAAGCAGGTGTGGTGCAGAAAATCCTTCGTCAGGAGGGAGATACTGTGGTCATTGGTGAAGCTGTTGGTCTGATCGGAAGCGGCAGTGGTAGTGCGGATTCAACCGGTGCTGGAGAAGTTGCAGCGACTCAAGCGCCTGAAGCACCGTCCGTAGCGACTTCACCGTCTTCCGTAGGAGGCGGCGTTAAAGTAGAAGAAAAGTCTGCACCGCCTATTTCATCGAATAGCGACGGAAATGGCCAGACGGCATCACCATCTGCACGGAAGTTAGCGCGTGAGCGCGGGATTGATCTTGAGCAGGTACAGGGAAAGGACCCGCTCGGACGTGTATTCCAGGAGGACGTAAAAACGCATAACAGCGCTGAAGTATCACATGCAGCATCTATACCTGCGTCTGCCGCTACTAGCAAGCCTGCGCCTCCGTCTCCAGCGCAAACGGAGTACAGCAAGCCTGTGGAACGCCAGCGCATGTCTCGTCGCAGAGCGACGATCGCTAAGCGTCTTGTTGAAGCACAGCAGACAGCTGCCATGCTGACCACTTTTAATGAAGTGGATATGACCGCCATTCTCGATGTGCGTAAACGCCGTAAAGATAAGTTTAAGGAAAAACATGATGTAGGCTTGGGTTTTATGTCCTTCTTTACAAAGGCAGTGGTTGGTGCTCTCAAGCGCTTCCCTACCGTGAATGCTGAAATTAATGGCGATGATATCGTACTGAAAAAATACTATGATATTGGGATTGCTGTATCTGCCAAGGAAGGTTTGGTTGTGCCAGTTGTGCGGGATGCCGATCGTCTTGGCTTTGCTGAGATTGAGAAGAGCATTGCAGATTTGGCTGGCAAAGCACGCTCCAATTCGCTTTCTCTGGCCGACTTGCAAGGAGGAACTTTTACCATAACCAATGGAGGTATTTTCGGTTCCCTGCTGTCTACGCCAATTCTCAATACGCCGCAAGTGGGGATTTTGGGAATGCATAAAATCCAACTTCGCCCGATTGCCATCGACGAGGAACGAATGGAAAATCGTCCGATGATGTATATCGCGTTGTCCTACGATCACCGGATTATTGATGGTAGTGAGGCAGTTCGTTTCCTGGTAACGGTCAAAGAATTGCTGGAAGATCCGGAATCATTGTTACTGGAAGGATAAAATAAATGGGGTAAGTGTATCTCCTCTTTACGTGTATGACAAAAGCAGACTCTTGCGAGTCTGCTTTTTTTCCTGCATAGTTATCACATAAGGCTACAGACATTACTGTCAGTAGATGTAGAGAAGGGCGGGAACTGTTTTGGACAAAGACTTGCGCTATCCGATAGGATCATTCGTTGTTCCAGACACCATTACAGAAGAACAGCTTATCGCATGGATTCACGACATTGCTGAATTGCCTGCACAGCTGCGTCTGGCGGTCGAAGGACTGAATGAGCAGCAGCTAAATACGCCTTATCGTGAAGGGGGCTGGACGATAAGGCAGGTAGTTCATCATGTGGCAGACAGCCATATGAACAGCTATATCCGTTTTAAACTGGCGCTGACGGAGGATACACCGACGATCAAGCCATATGATGAGGGACGTTGGGCCGAAATACCAGACGCCAGGGAACTTCCACTGGAGCCCTCGTTGCAATTGCTAGAAGGACTGCATGAACGGTGGGTGACCGTGTTGCGATCGTTGGGAGAGGATCAGCTACACCGATCGTTTATTCATCCTGAATCGGGCCAGACGATCCGCCTGGAACGAAACATCGGTATCTATGCCTGGCATGGCAAACATCACACAGCTCATATTACTTCCCTGAGAGAACGAAATGCATGGTGATTTTTAAAACTAACCCAAATGGAAAATAAAAAGGAATAAGAAAAGAAACCTTCAATCCCACTTTAATCGTGGTTTTAAAGGTTTCTTTTCTTATTTCCTCACAAGGCTGATGACTTGGACGAGGTTGATTGTTCAGGTTCATCGGAGGCTCCAGACAATGTGGAAACAGAGGTCACCTCTGTATTAACATGACGGTCGAGCCAGTCTACGATGTCACTCATCACCTCGTCGCGGTTTGTTTCATGAAGCATCTCATGGCGACCATCAGGATAGAGGCGATACTCTATGTCCTGAAGCTCTAGGCTTCGATACATTTCCACTAGTGACAACACGCCTTTACCGAACAAACCCACTGGATCACGATCCCCGGCAAAAATATAAACTGGCAGTTTGGGATTGATATGTTTCAGCGAGGAAGGCCAGTGGATTTCTTGCAATAGCCTGAAAAAATCCAGAAAAAAGCCTGTCGTGCAAATAGCTCCACATAATGGGTCGTGCACGAACTGATCTACTTCCTCAGGATCACGGGACAGCCAGTCGAACGCTGTGCGCACCGGACGAAAGGCACGATTAAAGCCTCCAAAGACCATAGCGTTGAGCAACATACTGCGATGATCCATTCCTTGCAGTTTGGCTTGCAGTAGAGCAACTTGCTCTCCGAGTTTTAGAAGACCACGTCTTCCGTTGGTTCCCGATAAAATAAACCCATGATACGTCTGCCGATCGTCATACATAATTTTCTGGGTTAAAAAGGACCCCATGCTGTGACCCAGCAAAAAACGAGACTGTTCAGGGAATTCCTTAGCCACAATTTCGCCTAGCTCCAGCATGCCATTTGCCATTCGATTAAACGCATCAGCTCCTGGCATACCCAGCTTATCAGGATCACCAGCCGTGCGCCCGTGACCGATATGATCGTTGGCATACACACCGTAACCGCAAGCAGTAAGCTTTTCGGCCAGTCGGATGTACCGATAGGACGTCTCGCACATACCATGCGAAATTTGAACAATCCCCTTAATGGGCAAATTCTGATCGGGCAGCCAGCGGTAGGCAAAAAGCTCTGTTCCATCATTTTCAGCGATGGTGAAGGTGTATTCCCGCATAATTAGACATCACATCCTTTAAGCCTTAAGGAAGATAAGATCTAAGTACGGTCATTCCGTCATTCAGCGTGTAACCGCTCAGGTTAGCGGGCAACAGGAAGCAATCTCCAGCTTTACAGGAAAGAGACTCGGTATTATTGTTCCATGTTATGGTCCCACTGCCTTCACAAATCACGAGAATGGTGAAGCTGTCTTCCGTTGTAGAAAGTGCCCAACTTCCATCTACGATACCCTTTTCCACAACAAAATACTCACAGGCTGCCAGCTGGAGCCATCTTCCAGGCTGTAAGCCGTCCGTTTTCATCGTTGTTGCGCCTGCACCTGCGTAGGAGGTTACATTGAGGGAATCCTCGATATGCAACTCACGAGGCTTGCCATCCAGTCCGGGGCGATTATAGTCATATAAGCGATAGGTAGTATCCGAATTTTGCTGGATTTCAGCAACGACAACGCCTGCACACAGTGCATGTACGGTTCCAGCGGGGATGAAGAATGTATCGCCTGCTTCGACTGGAACCTGGCGCAAACTGCCGAGGATGTCCCCACTTTCAAGAGCTGTACGCAGACTCTCGCGGGTTACACCTTCGGTCAGACCATAAATAATCTTGGCATCCGGCTTGGCATCAAGCACGTACCACATTTCAGTTTTTCCTAATTCTCCGGCTGGAAGTCCTTTGTAATCATCTGTCGGATGCACCTGAACGGATAAGTCATCATTACAATCCAGTAGTTTGATCAAAAGTGGGAATCGTCCGCCTTTTTCCGATACACCCTTGGCCCCGAGCCAATCTTGCCCGTAGGTCTCGCGAATTTCATCCAGTCCTTTGCCTGCCAGCTCACCATTGATGACCGTTGTTGTTCCGTTTGGATGATCGGCAATCATCCATCCTTCCCCGATATGTCCTTCTGGTGGGGTTAGACCAAATTGCTCTAAGGCCCGTCCTCCCCAAACTCTCTCTTTGAACTCAGGTTGAAATTGCAGCGGGTATGGCTTTAGCATAATTTCTCTCCTCCATAATGAGTAAATGAGTGTGATCTAACAGAATAGGGAAATCAATAACGTGCTGATGGGCAATAAACTGGGATGAATAGCGCCCAAACGAGCTAAAAAAATGATATATGTAAGGCGGTAAAAAAGCCGCTCATAACCTGAGTTTAAAATCCGACATTATTTCTTCTCAACTGCCACTACGTAAGGTGAAGCGGCTCGTTGTAATTGACGATAAATAATGCTTTGACCGCTGGAGACCGGGAGAGCAGAAGCCCATTGAAGAACGGCATCTGCTTCTTCACTTCCTCCAGCATGCCCTGGATAGAGTACGGCAGTCAGAATGCCGCGTGGTCGCAGCAATTGTAAGGCAGCATCCAGTGCGACGAGCGTACTGTGCGTATGCGTGATGACCGTAGGATCGGCGCCTTCGGATGGCAAGTAGCCAAGGTTAAACATGACCGCAGCGACTTTGCCATGCAGCATGTCCGGAACGGCCTCCCGCATTTGCTCATGACCTTGTAGTAGTAGCGATACTTCTGCTAATGAAGGTGAAGCGTTTTCTTCCAGTCGACGACGGGCGCAATGCAGTGCTTCTTGCTGGATGTCAAAGCCATAGACACGGCCCCGTTTGCCAGCAGCTTTTGCCAGAAATAACGTATCTGCTCCTGTACCGACGGTAGCGTCTATAGCAGTATCGCCTGGCTGCACCCGCGTAGCCACCAATTGATGAGCGTAGCTCAGGACGGATAGGAATCCCATTTAAGGTTGCCTCCAGTATTTTCCCTGCCACGTTTCGCGTGACTTCAGTTCATGATCAATGGCATTGAGCACTTCCCATTTTTTGAGCGACCACATGGGTCCCACTAGCAAATCGCGTGGGGCATCTCCGGTTAACCGATGAACAATCATTTCGGGAGGTAAAAACTCCAGCGTATCAACAATCAGCTTCACGTATTCGTCCTTTTCCAGAAAGCGTAGCAATCCCGCTTCATACTGCTTGACCATAGGCGTTTTGCGCATGAGATGCAGCAGGTGGATTTTGATGCCCTGCACATCCATAGCCGCTACTGCACGTCCCGTATCAAGCATCATTTCATGCGTCTCTTGGGGCAGACCATAAATAATGTGGGCGCACACGCGGATATTCCGCTTGCGCAACTTTTCCACCGCCTCCAGATAGCATTGAGTATCATGAGCGCGGTTAATCAGCTCTGAGGTCGATTCATGGACGGTTTGCAGACCCATTTCGACCCACAGGTACGTGCGTTCGTTTAGCTCGGCAAGGTAATCCACTACATCGTCAGGCAGGCAATCAGGACGTGTAGCGATGGACAGACCGACAACGCCGGGCTGCTCCAGAATTACCTCAAAGTATTCTCGCAGTTCCTCAACCGGGGCATACGTATTCGTGTAGGCTTGGAAATAGCCAATATATTTGGCGTTTGGCCATTTTAGATGCTGTCGATCCCGAATCGTATTAAACTGGGTGACCAGATCATCACGACGACGCCCGGCAAAATCACCCGATCCGCGTGCGCTACAAAAGGTGCAGCCCCCTTTAGCGATGGAGCCATCGCGATTCGGACAGGTAAAACCCGCATCTAGCATGACTTTGAACACTTTATTTTGAAATTGCTCACGCATTTCGTAATTCCAAGTGTGGAACCGTTTATCTCCCCACAGGAGAGGAGCAGGCAATAAATCTGTTTTCATGGGTGTACTCCTTTTTTTACGATCACCCTATTGTAACAAAAATTAGTCTTCATTGGGAATCATTTGACCGAACAAGTCAATAAAATGTGCGGATTTCACGGCGTTGCGGATTGAAAAAGGTTACACAATATGTTATATTGTAAACGGTACCAGACATACAATAAAAGGACTGTTTTCGATCCTGAAGATAAAAGTTATCCGTTGCTAATGATTATTCTTCAGGGAGGCAGCTATGCTGTTTCTATCGCCTGTTTTAGGGTAAGTGCACGTCGGTTCCATCACAAATAACCCGTGAGGTGATCTTTTATGAATGCGCAGGATAAGACGCGTATGGATAAAGTTACTGTTGAGTTAACCTTTGATGAGGCGTTGGCATTGACTGGTGTCCGTTTTGGGCAGGATCGTCAGATTGGAACGACCGCACGTCAAAAAATCAGAGCGGCTTGCCAAAAGACAATTGATTTTTCACCTGCTGATGGGGTAGACTATGAACAATTAAATTAGTTGGACCCCAATCCAAATATATTGAAAAAGGAATTTCATTTCCGTATCTTCAAGCGGGGGTGAAATTCCTTTTTCCTTGATAACAGAGTATATGGAGGAGTAACATGCGTTTACGCGGAAGAAAAGGAATACGGGAAAGTCTGGAAGAACAGCAGGATCTAGTCATCTTGGAGCCGGCACAGTATAAGGGGAAATGGCAACAGCTTTTTGGTAATGATCGTCCCATTCATGTAGAGTTCGGTATGGGTAAAGGGCAATTTATAAGCCAAATGAGCTTCCGGAATCCAGAGGTTAACTATATTGGCTTTGATATGTATGATGAGCTGGTTCGCCGTGCAACAGAAAAGTCCCGTCTGGCCTGGAGTAATTCAGAGGTTGATACGCCGCCTAATATTAAATTGGCACTGGCAAACATTGAACAGATCGAGAATGTTTTTGAACCAGGAGAAATTGAACGCATTTATCTAAATTTTAGTGATCCTTGGCCTAAAGCCAAGCATGCACGTCGTCGTTTGACGCATCCGCGTTTTTTGGACAAGTACCGTCAGCTTTTGAACAGCAAAGGACAAATTCATTTTAAGACTGATTCGGAGACACTATTTGAGTTTTCTTTGAATTCGTTTGCCGATAGCGGTTTACAAATGACGAATATTTCGTTAAACCTTCATCGTGAGGGGATCAACGAGGAGCATGTCATGACGGAATATGAACAAAAGTTCATGGGCAAGGGTATGAATATTCATCGAGTCGAAGTGCTGATCGGCCAAGATGCTTTGGAAGAGTACGGAAAAACACGCCTTGAAAAGTACGGGAAATAAAAAAAAGATCAAATGGATAAAATAAGACAGGGTGCTTCCTTTTAGGAAAGCACCCTGTTCGGTTCCAGTATATCCAAAATACTCTGTGCGCTCTGAAGAGGATAATATCGCGCTACATTGTGGACGTGCTCCTGTCGTTTGCGGACGATTTCTGGAAAATCGTGTAGCAGTCGGTTCATCCATTTCACGACAACATCCAGCGAAGTAATCGGTTCTCCGTAGCCTTGAGCCGTAAAGTATTGACAATTTTCCTCCTCCTGTCCAGGGAGAGGTTTGTGAAACAGCATCGGAATCCCTTTAGCCAATCCCTCGGTGCATGTCATTCCGCCGGGTTTGGTGATGAGCAGATTCGATACCTCCATTAATTTGTCGATTTCCCGTGTAAATCCGAAGATATGAATATTTGGATGATTAAACCTGGGATCTAATTGCATTTTACGACGAATTTTATCATTATGCCCCAAACAAAAAATAAATTGAATGTTCTCTCTCCACTGAGTAAGCGAACGATGTATAACTTCGTCATTCATAAGGCCCCAGCCGCCACCCATAACGAGTACGGTCGGGATGGGTTTAAGTCCAAATTGTTCTCTAATTTCATCGTGCCCAGGATGTTCCCAAAAATTTGGATGAACGGGAATACCGGTCACCTGGATTTTCGAGACGGGTACTCCGCGTGCTCGCAGCTTACGCATGACTTCAGGCGTAGATACAAAGTACCGGTCAACCTCGGGACTAATCCATGTTCCATGTGCATCGTAGTCTGTAATAACAGTACAAAGCGGAACATGTAAACCTAAGCGCTTCAAACGTGAAATTACCGCGCTTGGGATGGGATGAGTACATACCACCAAATCGGGACGAAGCTGCCGGAGAATGTTTCGGGTCTGCGTGTAGAACAGACGGTGCAAAGCGAGCGTTGTAAGACGGTTTAATGATTTTTTGTACTGATGACGGTAAACCAATCCGACTAGGCGAGGCTGCGATACGACAGTCTTCTTGTATGCTGTAATAATAAGGGGGGCCATTCTTGGATTCAAAAAACTCCCCAGCTCCAGCACTCTTGTCTGCACATTCGGAGAAAGCTTCCGCAAACTGCTTGAGAGCGCGTAGGCAGCTTGAGTATGTCCGGCACCGAAACCTTCCGATAATAATAACACTCGTTTTTTAGCCACTCTCATTTCACCTGTTCCTGCTGGGATGTTCTCAATCATACCATATCGGCTTTAAGGCCAGAATGCAACCGTTCCTATTGCTGCAGACGTTCCGATCACCGCTCCTGCAAGTACATCCGTTGGGTAGTGGAGACCTAGATAAATCCGAGAAAAACCTACAATTGTCGCTACAGGCAACAGCAGCAGTGTTAGCATCGGTGACTGTAGCATAAAAGGCACGGTAGCTGAAAAAATAGCGGTCGTGTGCCCTGAGGGAAAAGAATGGTCCGACAAGGGGTTGCGGAATGTATTTGTACCTGGTAGCGCTAAATACGGGCGAATCCGCGGGTACAGCTTTTTAACGATAGCTACGGGGATGTGACTGACCCCAAGAGCGATGGCTCCCTTCATACCGGAATCTTTCCACGGGTTCGGAGCGAGCCACCAAATAAGGAGTGTGGAGGCTATAGTAAAGGTAGCCCCGCCTAAATGTGTGAGATAATAAAGCCAGAAGTTCAAAAAACGGTTGTGTAAGCGTCCGTTGATCCATTTGAACAACTGCTGCTCCAGACTTACAAGTTTTACGACTAGACGTTGCATTTGGTTTCCTCCGGTTGCCGGTTCAGGTCAGTCGGCAAATATTTTGAGTCATTTTGACATAATCAGACCATAAGTAATTATTCTCTTGCTCTCATCATATTTTTAAACGCTGTTCATTTCAAGAATCACTAAAGATTCATAACTTACTTGGTTCAATTCTACACAAAAATGTTAATGGAATATAAGCTGTATTGTATAACTTTCTTTGCGTTCATCCGTCTAATAAGATAGAGTGTTTAGAAGTGGTTGCTAATTGGCCCACAAAAAGGAGGGACCAAAGAAATAAAAAGTTAGCAAATGGATGAAAATAAGACCTAAACGTCATGAATGAGAAGTCCAGCGCTGCATTCCCGGTTTAAACGGGAGTTTGTTGTGTTTTTTTGCTGCTGAGACCGGTTTAAGGGCTTTGACAAAAGATTGAAAACCAACGAAAATCGTAATGGCGTTCCTGTGTCAGCCAAAAGGGGGCTGCGCACAGCCAATGAAGAAAGCAAGGGTCGGGTCAAAAACTACAGAAAAGGCGCGAAAAGCGCCGCAACTTGCGCTACACAGATAGAAAACAAACAAACGCAAGATTTTAAGGGGTATAAAAAGGGGGTAACAAGAGATCATGTTAGACGCTATTTTTGTGACGCTCCAGGTCATACTGGCGGTGATCGCAGTCTATCAGTTTGCATTCTCCTTGTTCGGATTGGTTCGGAAGAAAAGGAAAGAGCACGCGGCTCCAGAAAAGTCATTTGCCATTTTAGTCGCTGCCCACAATGAAGAACAGGTTGTCGGAGCGTTGATGGAAAATTTGAAGCAACTTGATTATCCGAAGGAACTTTACGATGTGTTCGTAATCTGTGATAACTGTACAGATAAGACTGCGGACATCGTTCGCGCTCACGGCATGAATGCTTGTGAACGTACGAATCCGAATCTGCGTGGTAAAGGCTACGCTATTGAGTGGATGCTCAAGGAATTATGGGCTATGCCACGCCAATATGATGCCATTGTCATGTTTGATGCTGACAATTTGGCGCATACCAATTTTTTGAGTGAAATGAACAATGATCTGTGTACAGGTGCCCGTGTTATCCAGGGGTACATTGATACTAAGAATCCTGAGGATTCTTGGATTACAGCGGCATACGGGGTATCTTATTGGTACATCAACCGTTTGTGGCAGCTGTCACGTCACAATCTGAACATGGCTAATTTCCTCGGTGGTACAGGCATGTGCTTTGAAACAAATCTGCTTAAGGAAATGGGCTGGGGTGCGACAAGTCTCGTAGAGGATTTGGAATTCACCATGCGCTGCACGCAGTGCAACGTATATCCAAGATTTAATTACGATGCCAAGGTATATGATGAAAAGCCGTTGACGTTCAAAGCCTCGTCCAGACAGCGTCTGCGCTGGATGCAAGGTCATTTCACGGTCGCTCGTCGTTATTTCTTCCCGTTGCTGTGGCAAAGTATCAAGCATAGAAGCCTGATTAAATTCGATATGGCTCTTTATGGTCTGAACGTGTATATCGTACTGCTCACCTTCTTGATGACAGTAGCTATGTGGATAGATATCGCCTTCTTTGGTGGACCTAATATCGAGAACATCTATGTACAGTTACCAGCTTGGACCGGTGTTATAGCTATTGGTTTGAATGTTGCTACTTTTGTGCTCGCAATGATTTTGGAAAAGGTCACATTCAAAAAAGTATATCTGTACTTATTGCTGTTCCCGGTCTATGCGATATCGTGGTATCCGATTACGGTCTATGCGTTCTTCACGCAGAACAACAAGCAATGGAGCCATACCCAGCATACGCGTGTCGTTCGCCTAGAAGAGGTGCAGAGCAAGCAAGGGTAATTAGACGGTAGAGTAGAACTAGAGATCGGTGTCATCAATTTTTATTAAAGTGTTGACACCTCGATTGCACCGTGATAAGATATTTGAGTATGTTAATTGAAAAGTATGGATTAACAAGTAGAAGGTCCGACTTCTCACCTGTCCGGTATTGCCGGCTGGTCATGATCCAATGATTTGTGAATTGAACTTTCATGATGAATTGAGTATCAGACAGGGATGTCGGCTGTGTAGTCGTCATCCCTTTTTTGTGCTTAAACACAATACAACAATAACAGGTTCTGGAGGTGGAGGGTTATTAGTAAGGAACATATGATCAATGATGAGATTCGAGTGAGAGAAGTACGTCTAGTTGGTGCGAACGGTGAACAAATCGGGATTAAACCGACGCGTGAAGCTTTGCAAATGGCGATTGACGCAAACTTGGATCTCGTGAACGTGGCGCCTCAAGCGAAGCCGCCCGTGTGTCGGATTATGGATTACGGAAAATTCCGCTATGAGCAACAGAAGAAAGAAAAGGAAGCCCGTAAAAACCAGAAGATCGTTGACATCAAAGAGGTATGGTTCCGTTCCAACATCGAGGAACATGACTACCAAACCAAGTTTCGCAATGTGGTGAAGTTCCTGAATGAAGGGGACAAGGTGAAATGCTCCGTTCGTTTCCGCGGTCGTGAAATTACTCATGCTAACGTGGGTCAAAAAATTCTCGAACGTGTGAAATTGGAAGTTGCTGATCTTTGTACCGTGGAGCGCCAACCCAAGCTCGAAGGACGCAGCATGATTATGATATTGGCTCCAAAGAGTCAATGACAAATTAAGGAGGAAGTTCAATGCCTAAAATGAAAACACATAGCAGCCTTAAAGGCCGCTTCAAAATTACCGGTACTGGTAAAGTAATGCGTTACAAAGCTTACAAAAACCACTTGCTTTCCCACAAATCCAAACGTGCAAAACGCGTTCTGGGTACTAACCCTGAGATGGCACCTGGGGACGTTAAGCGTCTGAAACAAGGTCTTGCTAACCTGAAATAGCACAGCACGGCAATGAATGAAGTATAAACATTATTTGGGAGGTCATTTGATATGGCAAGAGTAAAGGGCGGATTCGTCGTTCGTCGTCGTCATAAAAAAGTATTGAAGCTTGCTAAAGGTTATTTTGGTTCCAAACACCGCATTTTTAAAACAGCTAACGAGCAGGTAATGAAATCGCTTGTTTACGCATACCGTGACCGTCGTCAGACGAAACGTAACTTCCGCAGACTGTGGATCGTGCGTATCAACGCAGCAGCTCGTTTGAACGGTTTGTCTTACAGCAAATTGATGCACGGCCTGAAATTGGCTGGTGTGGACATTAACCGCAAAATCTTGGCTGATCTTGCAGTCAATGATATTAATGCATTCAACTCTTTGGCAACTGTTGCTAAAGGCAAAATCAACGCTTAATTATTCATAATGAAGGCGTGGAAACCACGAAAGTGGTAAAGAGGTATCCCAAGCAGTACGCTGTGTAGGGATGCCTTTTTTTGTACATACTCAATGGTACGGAAAAGACTTTGTTTTCTCCAAAATACGAATAAATATGACGTAGGATGGAAGAATGTATGTTTTTTTTAAGATTGTAGCGCTTACATTGTTGAAGTTTTAAAAAAAATTGACCCAAGGTTATTAATTGTCTAGATTTTAGCCGATCATAATTGTATAATCTCTAAAGTAAGTCTTCTGTACGATCTGTCTCGTCAGTAAATGACATGCATGAGCATGTACATGTTCAAAGAAAAGAGACAGTCCAGGGATCTAACACTAAGGGGGAACAGTATCAGCATGAAGAAAATGTTCAGTATGTCTTTGGTTATGCTGCTGGCGATCTCGGTCATTCTCGCAGGCTGCGGTAACAAAAATCAAGGTTCGTCCAACGCAAATGGTGGAGACACAGGTGGTTCTGCCAAAACATCGAATGTCCAAATCGGCATGGTTACAGATGTGGGTGGAGTAAACGACAAATCGTTTAACCAATCTGCTTGGGAGGCACTACAAGCCACTGAGAAAGAATCAGGCGTTAAAGTTAAATACCTGCAAAGTAAATCCGATCAAGATTATATTCCTAACCTGAACCAATTTGTTAAGGGTGATTTTAACCTGACTTGGGGAATCGGTTTTAATCTGGCGAATGCGATTGGACAAGTAGCGAAAGACAACCCGAGCAAGAATTTGGCGATCATTGACAGTGTCGTGGATGCGCCTAACGTAAAATCGGTTGTTTTTGCTGAAAATGAAGGTTCCTTCTTGGTGGGGGTTGTAGCTGGTAAGCTTACTAAAACAAACAAAATTGGTTTTGTGGGTGGACAAGATAGCCCGTTGATCAAACGTTTTGAAAAAGGATTCGAAGCAGGAATTAAAGCTGTAAATCCAAATGCAAAATTGGAAGTTAACTACACAGGTGCATTTGATAAGCCGGATCTGGGTAAAGCAGCGGCTGCGACGATCTATAACAGCGGTGCAGATATTATTTTCCATGCAGCTGGCGGATCTGGTACAGGTGTATTTAACGAAGCACTCGCACGTAAGCAACAAGGTCAGCAAGTATGGGTTATTGGTGTGGATAAAGACCAATCGCTTGAATTTGGTGACGACGTAACATTGACTTCGATGGTAAAACGTGTAGATGAAGCTGTAAAACGCGTATCTAAAGAAGTAATTGACGGTAAATTTAAGGGCGGTGTCGAAACACTGGCTCTGAAGGATAATGGCATTGGTTTGGCAGACACATCAACGAAAAACGTACCTAAAGACGTGCTTGATATTGTAGAACAATACAAGCAAAAAATTATTAAGGGCGAAATTACAGTTCCTTCGAAATAAGTTTTGGCTTGAAGAATATAGAGGTGGCGACAAGGCTGGTTCATAAGACTAGCCTTGTTCTTACGTCTGGAGTTATATGGATTATAACGGGCAAAATCAGCTCATTGGAGCACATACTATAAAGTGTATAAGGGTGATCTCATGGATGCAGCGACCCCCGTCGTTGAGTTAAAGCAAATTACAAAACGATTCCCCGGCATCGTTGCCAACGACTCCATCAGCATCAAGCTGCATAAGGGAGAAATTCATGCCCTTTTGGGTGAGAATGGCGCGGGTAAATCTACGCTTATGAATATTCTTTTCGGACTGTATCAGCCGGATGAAGGGACCATTGAAATCGGAGGTAAACCTGTACAGATTGATAGTCCAAATAAGGCGATTGATCTGGGGATTGGCATGGTGCATCAGCATTTTAAACTCGTACAGCCGTTTACCGTTACCGAAAATATTGTCCTGGGCTCGGAGCCACGTAAGGGTCTGAAAATCAATTATAAAAAGGCTGCCGCAGAAGTACAGCGGTTGTCTGAGCAGTACGGCCTTCAGGTGAATCCGAATGCCAAAATTGAGGATATATCTGTGGGTATGCAGCAACGTGTAGAAATTATTAAAACGCTTTATCGCGGTGCAGATATTCTGATTTTCGATGAGCCTACAGCTGTACTGACACCACAGGAGATCACTGAGTTGCTGGATATTATGAAACGTTTGGTGGCTGAAGGCAAATCAATTATTCTTATTACTCATAAACTTAAAGAAATCATGCAAATTGCGGATACCGTTACGATCATTCGCCGAGGTCAGGTTATTGATACGGTCAAGACGTCTGAAACAACACCAAATGAGCTGGCTGAGAAAATGGTGGGCCGTCGTGTGTCCTTTAAAGTGGACAAGCAGCTTGCGCAACCAGGACAAACGGTATTGGAAATGAACAATGTAATTTCTAAAAACAAGGATGGTATTCATGTTCTAAATGAGTTGAACCTGCAGGTCAAGGCGGGCGAGATTTTGGGGATTGCCGGAGTAGATGGTAATGGACAGAGTGAGCTGATCGAAGCTTTGACAGGCTTACGCAAGGTGGATGGCGGGAGCATTCGTTTGCTCGGACAAGAGGTGGCCAATCAGTCACCACGCAAAATTTCAGAGGCAGGCGTTTCACATATACCAGAGGACCGTCATAAGCATGGGTTGGTGCTGGATTTTTCTATGAGTGAAAATATGGTGCTGGAGACGTATTACCAGGCGCCTTACAGTAAAAATGGCTTCTTGAACAAAGATGCTATAGAGAAACAGGCTAAAAGTCTCATCGAAAAGTTTGATGTTAGAACACCGGATATTCACACGAAGGCAAGAGCATTATCTGGTGGGAACCAGCAGAAGGCTATCATTGCACGTGAAATTGATAAAAATCCGGACCTTCTCATTGCAGCACAGCCTACACGCGGTCTGGATGTTGGAGCTATTGAATTTGTCCAGAAACAACTGATTGCGCAGAGGGACCAAGGTAAAGCTGTGTTGCTCATATCTTTTGAACTGGACGAGATTATGAATGTATCCGACCGAATTGCTGTCATCTATGAGGGCAAGATTGTCGGGGAAGTGCTGCCAGAAGAAACGAATGACCAGGAACTGGGACTGATGATGGCAGGAAGTGCAGTGAAGAAAGGAGTAGAGAATGGCTAATCTATTGAAAATATTCACAAAAGACTCCTTTGTACTGGCGCTGGTCTCTATTATTTTGGGTCTCCTTCTGGGTGCTATCGTGATGCTGATTGGCGGGTATGACCCTATTGTGGCCTATTCTGCTTTGTTTAGCCGTGTATACGGAGATTCTTATAACTTTGGAGAGGCTATCCGCGAGATGACTCCGCTGATTTTGACGGGGTTGGCATTTGCTTTTGCGGCCCGCGCCGGATTGTTTAATATTGGTGGCGAAGGTCAGTTTCTGGTAGGTATGACAGCTGCTTCGATTGTGGGCATTAAACTCCACGGACTGCCAGCTATCATTCATGCACCGCTAGCTGTGATTGCAGGCGCAGTTTTCGGAGGCCTGTGGGCTGCGATTGCTGGCTATTTGAAGGCCAAACGAGGCGTGAATGAAGTTATTACATGTATTATGATGAACTGGATCGGCCTGTATTTGGCTAATTTGGTGATCAATCAGTTCGCACTTATGGAAGGTGAGAATCGTTCTGTGGATATTCAGCCTTCTGCTTCAATTTCCATCGAATGGCTGTCCCAGATGATGGGGAATGCTCGGGTACATTGGGGTACGGTTATTGCTGTGCTGGCAGCAGTCTTTTTCTACATTTTTATGTGGAAAACAAAGCAGGGCTATGAGCTGCGGGCTGTCGGATTTAATCAGGATGCATCCCGTTATGCAGGTATGAATGTAAATCGTAATATTATAAAAGCGATGTTCATTAGTGGAGTTTTTGCCGGATTGGCAGGGGCCTTTGAAGTGCTGGGAGTATTCCATTACCAATCTGTCATGGCAGGATCACCGGGAACCGGTTTTGACGGTATCGCCGTAGCTCTGATTGGGATGAATAACCCATTTGGTGTGCTGCTCGGTTCTGTTTTGTTCGGAACGCTTACGTATGGTTCTGCGGGGATGAGCTTTAGCGCAGATGTACCGCCCGAAATTATCCGGGTTGTCATTGGCTCGATTATTTTCTTCATTGCGGCCCAAGGTATTGTACGTTGGGTTGTGAAGCCGCTCTACTCCAAGCGGAAGAAAGAGAAGGTGTTGTAAAATGAGTTGGTTAACACTTGGTGAATTAATCCATACAACGCTCGTTTTTGCGACGGCGATTATTTTTGCGTCTCTCGGCGGGGTTTTTTCAGAAAAATCCGGTGTGACGAACCTCGGATTGGAAGGACTTATGGTATTTGGAGCGTTTGCAGCGGGTGTTGGCGGATTTTATGCCGAGCAAGCTGGACTAGGAGGCACCTCTGCGGCTTGGGTAGGTGTGCTGTCAGCTGCGGTGTTCGGTATTCTGGTTTCGCTAATTCATGCTGTAGCCTCTATTACCTTTAAAGCTGATCAGGTAATAAGTGGTATAGTTATTAATTTTCTGGCAGCAGGTAGTACACTGTATATGGTCAAGCTTTTATTTGAGGGTGATGGTGACACCGGTCGGATTCAGGGTTTCAACGAAATATCCATCCCTTACCTTGTGGATATCCCGATTGCAGGAAAAGCCTTTTTCCAAGCTTACCCAACGACATATCTAGCTATTCTATTGGTTATTATTGGATATTTCACCTTGTATAAAACACCGTTTGGCTTGCGTTTGCGTTCCGTTGGGGAGCATCCAGGAGCGGCCGATACCGTGGGAATTAAAGTAAATCGTCTTCGTTATATTGGTGTGATGATTAGTGGGGCGTTGGCTGGGATTGGTGGAGCTACAATCACTCTGACTACAACCAACATGTTCTCACACAATACAGTTTCGGGGCAGGGATATATTGCTATTGCCGCTATGATTTTCGGTAAATGGAATCCGCTCGGTGCTTTTGGCGCAGCAGTGTTTTTTGGTTTTTCACAAGCCATTCGCAACTATGTGCAGCTGTTCGCATGGTCACAAAGTATTCCCCAGGAAATTATTTTTATGTTGCCGTATCTCCTGACGATTATTGTACTGGTAGCGGCTGTCGGACGTTCACGCGCTCCGGCCGCTTTGGGTCAACTTTATGATCCAAGCAAGCGTTAAACTTATAAACAACTGATGCTGTATGTTTTGCAAAATGTACATGGGTGTATAAAAAAACTGGTATCTGCATATGCAGGTATCAGATTTTTTTATATTGTGCAGGCATTTAAACATACGCTACTGGCATGAATGGAATAGACTGTGCTATGCAGATTGGACGGGACGCTCGGCCCCTGTCAGCTCCGGTCTATTTTGTGGTGGTGATGAGCTATCAAGGAGCCGTTCAATCTGTCCATCCGTTGAGAAGAAGGAGGAAATACGATGAAACAGGCAGTAACCAGAAAGCAGGTGGAGAAGCTTGTCGGCAAAGTCATCTTTGCTACTCGCAAGGATGGTTCCCAGGTCAGCGGCAAGCTGATTCGCATTTCGGGTAACCGACTGGTTCTTCAACCAAACCGCAAGAAAAAAGTAAACACGAAGGCAATTATTCCTCTGGTGCTGTTTGACTTGCTTGCCATCGGCACAGCTCCATACATTGGTGCCTATGGTGGGGGATATGGTGGCTACGGTCCGGGCTATGGAGGACCAGGATATGGTCCGCAGCCAGGCCCGTATACAGACGGGGGATACCCCGGGGTAGGATATCCGTATTACCCTAATTTATTTTAGTCATACAAAATCCTGAGCCCGAAAAAGATACTTTTTACAGTAACTTTTCGAGTTCGTGGCATCGGCTCAGAGCTACGTATCGCAGCATTTGATATTGATGACGCAGATAAAAGTGGATCCCCCTGATATTGTCTTCATCCACCATCACTTTAGCCCGCTTGCAGCGACGCAGTCGTCCGTAGTGTTCGGCATGCTCAAGCAGTTTTTTTCCGTATCGCATACCTTGATGAGCCGAAGAGATTGCGATCAAATCAATGTATAATAGTTCGCCATGCAGCATAACATGAATGAAGCCAACAACCTGTGCATTATCCGGTCTGCAAGCTACAAAAGTGATGCCCCGGTTTAAGCGCCGGGGTAATTCTTTGCGTATTTGCTCCATTTCTTGGGCGCTTAAATGTGATAGGGGGACAAGCTCTTGCTCGATTAGACGAAAGATGATGTTGTCATCTTGAGAGCTGCGTTTTCGAATCATAAACGGGCCTCCTTTTCTACCCTTTTAACAAGATAAGACGTGGCTTTGGAGGAGTGTACTGTCTCACCGTGTGGTCTTTTTTATAATATGCGGGTACCTCTTACAAGCGTGCGATTCGGAGGTGCTTCAGAAAAGAAACATAAATTTTTATGAAATATGGGTATTGACTATCCCAGATGGGAGACATATAATGTGTCTAAACATTTGAAAGAATGACATGAACTCAACGGCAATGAAGAGGACGAAGTGATTAGGGCTCTTTTGTTCAGAGAGTGAGGCATTAGCTGCAAGCTTCACCAAAATCCCTTTTTAACGAGCTCACCTTGGAGCTGTTTTCCTGAAAAGTATTTGGGCCCGATGACATTAACGGTGCGCTGAATCACCTATTAGGGAAAATCGTACGGTCTACGTTACAGACGCCAGATATGGAGATCCTTTGTGATTTCTGTACCTGCCAAGGTTCGATATTGCGAAATATCGGGCAAACACGGGTGGTACCACGGAAGCTACAGCCTTTCGTCCCTCAGTAACAGCAAGTCTGTTCTAGGGATGAAAGGTTTTTTTGTTTTTACAAATGTCAGATGTATGTAAATTTTGTAAAGGAGGATGACCAATGAGTGCACAAATTCCTGAAGTTAGGTCAACCAATGAATTACGTGAAAAGTGGATGAAGCCTGAAGTGATTACAGGTTCGGAAATTTTACTCCGTAGCCTGTTGCTGGAGGGAGTAGATTGTGTCTTCGGATATCCTGGTGGTGCAGTGTTATATATCTATGATGCCATGTATGGCTTTAAGGATTTCAAGCATGTCCTCACTCGTCACGAACAAGGAGCTATTCATGCGGCAGATGGTTATGCACGGGCGAGCGGTAAAGTGGGCGTCTGTATTGCGACTTCCGGACCTGGAGCGACAAACCTGGTAACTGGTATTGCGACGGCTTTTATGGATTCGGTGCCGTTGGTGGTCATCACGGGTAACGTTGTATCTTCCCTGATCGGTACGGATGCTTTCCAGGAAGCCGATATTACGGGAATTACAATGCCGATTACGAAACATAGCTATCTGGTAAGAGATGTAGAGGATCTACCGCGAATCATCCATGAGGCATTTCATATTGCCAACACAGGGCGCAAGGGACCGGTACTGATTGATATTCCGAAGGATATTTCTGCAGCCCAGACGTTGTTTGTCCCACAAACGGAACCTGTGACCATGCGGGGTTATAACCCGAAAGTGTTGCCCAACAAAATTCAACTAGACAAGCTAACTCAAGCTATTTCCGAAGCAGAACGTCCATTCATTCTGGCAGGTGGAGGAGTTGTATACTCCGGTGGACATGAAGCACTTTACGAGTTTGTTCGTAAAACGGAAATTCCTATCACGACAACATTGCTCGGATTGGGTGGTTTCCCAAGTGGACATGAACTGTGGACGGGGATGCCGGGGATGCATGGAACATACACCTCCAATCAGGCGATTCAACAGTCAGATCTGTTGATCTGTATCGGAGCCCGCTTCGATGATCGGGTAACAGGCAAGTTGGATGGGTTTGCTCCTCAAGCTAAAATCGTCCACATTGATATCGATCCTGCTGAAATTGGAAAAAATGTTGCAGCGGATATTCCTATCGTGGGTGACGTGAAGGCAGTGCTGGAATTGCTGAATCAGGATGTGAAACGTGCGGACCTGGCAGATGCATGGAGAGCGCAAATTCAGCATTGGAAGAATGAGAAACCTTATTCTTATAAGGATTCTGAAACGGTGCTTAAACCACAATGGGTTGTTGAGTTGTTGGATGAAACGACCAAGGGTGGTGCAATCGTAACGACAGACGTGGGACAGCATCAAATGTGGGCAGCGCAGTATTACAAATTCAATCAGCCACGCTCATGGGTCACCTCTGGTGGACTCGGTACGATGGGATTTGGTTTCCCTTCTGCAATCGGTGCTCAAATGGCCAATCCCGACAGATTGGTAATATCGATTAACGGGGACGGCGGTATGCAGATGTGTTCGCAGGAATTAGCCATCTGTGCAATCAATAACATTCCGGTTAAAATCGTAATTATCAACAACCAGGTGCTTGGAATGGTTCGCCAATGGCAGGAATTGATCTATAACAATCGGTATAGTCACATTGACCTGGCGGGAAGTCCGGATTTTGTGAAACTTGCCGAAGCATACGGTGTCAAAGGGCTGCGTGCTACGAATAAGGAAGAGGCACGTCGGGCTTGGCAGGAGGCGCTTGATACACCCGGACCGGTCGTTGTCGAGTTTGTAGTCAGCAAGGAAGAGAACGTATATCCAATGGTGACGCAAGGTTCGACAATTGATCAAATGCTGATGGGGGACGAGTAAAATGACAACAAAAAATACCATTGCTGTACTGGTAAATGATCAACCCGGCGTTTTGCAACGTGTGTCCGGCCTGTTCGGTCGCCGCGGCTTTAACATTGAGAGCATAACTGTGGGACAATCGGAAGAAGTTGGATTATCCCGTATGGTCATTGTGACTGTAGGGGATGAGAACAACCTAGAGCAGATTGAAAAGCAGCTTTACAAGCTGGTTGATGTGATCAAGGTCATCGATCTCAGTTCCAAACCAATGGTAGCCCGGGAATTGGCGATGATAAAGGTAAAGGCAGAACCGCCTCAACGGCCAGAGATTATGGGCGTGGTAGAAACATTCAGAGCAGCTGTAATTGATGTTGGAACGACGAGTTTGATTGTACAGGTCATTGGCGATACAGAAAAAATTGATGCCATGATCGAGTTGTTGAAGCCTTACGGTATTCGGGAGTTGACTCGAACCGGGGTTACAGCTATGATACGTGGCAATGCTTAATATGGAGCTTTAACGAATTACCGCTTATAGCGCATTACATCAATAAAGAACCGCCCGCATAAGAGCGGGGACTCGAAGAGATTTTTAGATGCTAATCACGAGGGAAAGTCTCTTGGAGTACCCGCTCATTATGAAGGGTCCAATTAAAAGGAGGAAATTAACCATGGCAGTTACAACGTACTACGAAAAAGATGCAGAACTCAGCGTATTGAAAGGAAAGACAGTGGCCGTTATTGGTTACGGTAGCCAAGGGCATGCTCAAGCACAAAACTTGCGTGACAGTGGTGTGAATGTTGTTATTGGTTTGCGTGAAGGCAAATCGGCTGATGTCGCAAGAAACGACGGTTTTGAAGTTCTGAACGTAGCTGATGCAACAAGCCGTGCAGATGTGGTTCAAATTTTGTTACCTGATGAAACTCAAGCTTCTGTGTACAAAAATGAAATTGAACCTAACCTGAAAAAAGGCGCAGCTCTTTTGTTCTCCCATGGTTTTAACGTTCATTTTGGACAAATCGTAGCTCCTAAAGATAGCGATGTATTGCTGGTTGCTCCAAAATCCCCAGGGCATATGGTACGTCGTACTTATGTAGAAGGGTTTGGAGTACCGGGGCTGATCGCAATTGAGCAGGACGCAACGGGTCAGGCCAAAGAAATCGGACTTGCTTACGCAAAAGGCATTGGCTGTACACGTGCGGGCGTAATTGAAACCTCCTTCCGTGAAGAAACGGAGACGGATCTGTTCGGTGAGCAGGCGGTATTGTGTGGCGGCGTGAGCGCACTTGTAAAAGCGGGCTTTGAAACATTGACTGAAGCAGGTTATGCTCCTGAGATGGCATACTTTGAATGTTTGCATGAGCTTAAGCTGATCGTTGACTTGATGTATGAAGGTGGATTGGCAACGATGCGTGATTCCATCAGTAATACAGCGGAATATGGCGATTATGTAACTGGACCACGTGTGGTAACGGAAGATACGAAGAAAGCCATGAAGGATGTGTTGACTGACATTCAACAAGGTAAATTTGCTCGTGACTTCATCCTTGAAAATCAATCTGGACGTGCATTCCTGACGGCTACTCGTCGTAATGAAGCTAACCATCCGATTGAAGTGGTGGGCGGACAATTGCGTGAAATGATGCATTGGATCAAAAAGTAATAATCTTTTGTACTATGAATTCGACTACATGCATTATTTATAAATATTAATTACAATGCGGCCCTGCTTATTGCGTGAGCCGCATTGTAATTTAAGGGTCCTAATCCTGAGGAGGTGCGTTAGGTTGCGCAAAATATATATATTTGACACAACGTTGAGAGACGGAGAACAGTCACCTGGCGTGAACTTGAATACTCGTGAAAAAGTGGAGATCGCTCATCAGTTGGAGAAGCTGGGAATTGATCGTATGGAGGCTGGGTTCCCGGCTGCTTCTCCGGGTGATCTGGCAGCTGTTAATGCAGTAGCAAAAGCTGTAAAAAATTCGACGGTGATTGGTCTTTCGCGTGCAAGGGAACAGGATATTGATGCAGTTCGCGAGGCACTCAAGGAAGCTCAGGACCCGTGTATCCATATTTTTTTGGCAACCTCTCCTATTCACCGTCAACATAAGCTGCGGATGGAGAAGGCACAGGTTTTGGAAACTGCTCGTGCTGCCATACGCTATGGGTTGAAATATTTGCCTAAAGTGGAGTTTTCCTTGGAAGATGCAGGCCGTACAGAGCTTGATTTTGTGGTTGAAATGGTCACCATGGCTGTACAAGAAGGAGCTTCTGTCGTCAATATTCCAGATACGGTAGGTTACTTGACACCCTATGAGTATGGAAATATATTCAAACATATTAAGGAAAATGTAATCGATGTGGAGAAGATTCAATTGAGTGCACATTGCCACAATGACCTGGGAATGGCTACTGCTAATACACTTGCTGCCATCCTGAACGGCGCGGATCAGATCGAGGGAACCATTAACGGTATCGGTGAACGTGCTGGAAACACGGCCATTGAGGAAATCGCCATGGCACTGAAGACGAGACAGGAATTTTTCCAGGCCAAAACGTCTCTTCAATTGTCTGAAATTGCGCGCACGAGCCGTTTGGTTAGCCGTTTGACGGGGATGGTAGTGCCGGGCAACAAGGCAATTGTTGGAGCCAACGCTTTTGCGCACGAATCAGGTATTCATCAAGACGGCATGCTGAAAGAGAAAACGACTTATGAAATCATGACACCAGAAAGTATCGGTCTAAAAGAAAGCAAGCTGGTACTTGGTAAGCACTCAGGTCGTCATGCTTTCCGTGAGCGTTTGATCGAGTTGGGCTACGAATTGAACGAAGAAGATCTGAATCGCGCTTTTGGGCAGTTCAAGGATTTGGCTGATAAGAAAAAGGAAGTTTCGGACGATGATATTTTGGCATTGCTGGAAGAAAAATTGGCTGATGCACCTGAAGTCTTCAAGCTGGAAACGATTTTTGTTACCTACGGGAATAAGGCTACGCCTTCCGCACAAGTGCGTCTGGTTAACGATGAAGATCAGGTTATTGAGACAGAAGCTGAAGGAAATGGTTCAGTCGATGCGATCTATAATGCGATTGATCAAGCCAGCGGTGAGAGCGTTGTACTTTCAGATTACTCCATCAAGTCTGTTACCCATGGTAAGGACGCTCTGGGTGAAGTCCATGTAGTGCTGACGCAAAACGAACTGTCTGTACAGGGACGCGGGGTAAGCACCGATATTCTGGAAGCAAGTGCTCGGGCTTACGTGGATGCGCTGAATGGTTTAATCGACAAGCGTAAAAACTACAGTAATCGCGTAGATTATAAATCTTAGTTTTTATGCAGACTTAAGAGTTGGGTTTACAGGGTCGGGTTTTTCCGGTCCTGTTTTCTTTTTTTCTGATGAAAAAACCAGCTTATAGGCTGTGCCTATTGAATTGATAGATTCTATATCTTGGTCAAAGCCCTGCTATATATGTTACAAAGAAGGTATGAAAAATACGGTTGTATGGCTGTATAACAAGAGGAGTGTACGTGATGGCAGACGTTAAAAAGATTGCGGTAATAGCGGGAGATGGAATTGGACCTGAAGTGGTCGCAGAGGCAGAGAAAATTTTGAAACGTACAGAAGAAGTATTCGGCTTTTCATTTGAAACGGAGCATGCGCTGTTCGGCGGGATTGCCATTGATAAGAAGGGCACACCATTACCGGAAGAAACACTGGCAGTATGTCAGTCTGCAGATGCTGTTCTGCTGGGTGCGGTAGGAGGGCCACAATGGGATAACAATCCAAAGGAACTTCGTCCTGAAACCGGGCTGCTGGGCATTCGCAAAGAGCTTGGTCTGTTTTCGAATCTTCGTCCTGCCGTCGTCTTTGACTGTCTCAAGGACGCGTCTACATTGAAACCGGAAGTGTTGGAAGGAACGGACCTGATCGTGGTGCGCGAACTGACGGGCGGCATTTATTTCGGCGAGAAGTTCAGACGAGAAAGTCCTCAGGGTGAGGAAGCAGTTGATACTTGCGCATATAATGTAACAGAAGTAGAGCGTATCGTGCGCCAATCTTTCGAAATTGCACAAAAACGTCGCAAAAAACTTGCATCGGTGGATAAGGCTAATGTACTGGAAACTTCCCGTTTATGGCGTGAAGTAGTGAACCGGGTTGCTGTAGACTACCCGGATGTCGAGCTGGAGCATGTATTGGTTGATAACTGCGCCATGCAATTGCTGCGTCGTCCATCTAGCTTTGACGTCATCGTGACGGAAAATATGTTTGGTGACATTCTCAGTGACGAAGCGGCTATGCTGACTGGATCCATCGGCATGCTCTCCTCCGCATCACTGGGAGAAGGCAGCTTCGGCCTATACGAGCCGGTACATGGCTCGGCGCCTGACATTGCAGGTCAAGGCCTGGCGAATCCCATTGCAACGATTTTGTCCGTTGCTTTGATGTTCCGTCTTACCTTCGGGTACGAGAAAGCAGCAGATGCCATTGAGAAAGCCGTAGCTGAGGTACTGGATGCAGGGCACCGTACGGCGGATATTGCGGTGGATAAATCTCAAGCAATCTCGACAACTCAAATGGGTGATCTGATCGCTGCAGCTATTCGCTAAAAGCTCCGTAAATGCACCCGTTCTGAAAAAAAGCTTCCTATTATATAGTCTAGCTTTTTGGCAAATGTTTAGCACAGTAGCTCCTGAGCAATCAGGAGCTATTTGTATATTCAAAGGTTCAAAATGTGAATAAAATGTGAATTTTTAAGCTAGTTTAAAATAATTATAAAAAAGTAATGGTTACAATATTGACTTTGATTTCAGCGAATGATAACATTTATCAAGTAAGTTGTTGTTTATTACAATACAGATGATTGAGGAAAGCACATTTGGTGTTTTTCTTACATATTTTAAAGGAGGATTTCATATTATGGCAGAAAGATTGGTAGGAAGACCCGCCCCTGATTTTGCATTGGAAACAGTGACTGGAGACGGTCAAGAATTTGGTTCGGTGAAGCTTTCCGATTACCGTGGCAAGTGGCTCGTATTTTTCTTCTATCCACTGGATTTCACTTTTGTGTGCCCTACGGAAATTACAGCATTGAGCGATGCTGCTGACCAATTCAAAGAGCTGGATACTGAAATTCTGGGTATCAGTGTAGACTCCGTGCACAGTCACAAAGCATGGATCAACACAGCTAAAGAAAACAACGGTCTAGGCAAACTGAACTTCCCATTGGCTTCTGACATCACGAAAAAAACAGCAAGCGATTATGGCGTTCTGATCGAAGAAGAAGGCGTTGCATTGCGCGGCTTGTTCATCATTGATCCAGAAGGCGAATTGAAATATCAAGTGGTTAACCACAACGATGTAGGTCGCAGTGTAGAAGAAACATTGCGTGTACTGCAAGCTTTGCAATCCGGTGGCTTGTGCCCAATGAACTGGAAACCAGGCGATCAAAATCTGTAATATAAGCTTCACAAGTTGAAATTAATTAAACAAACAAGCCCCCAACTAGCGGTTACTCTACCGTTATTGGGGGCTTGCTTGCCTGCTCTGTGCAGCGGAAAATGTGAGGACAGCCTGTTTAATGAGGCAACGCAGAGTGAGGTAACAAATAATTATGGAAATGTTGTTGTGTTCTGGAGGAATTTTGCCTGACGAAAGCGAATAAGGTATTGTAGAAGATAAACAAGGCAGAACAGGTTTTGTTCAGAGGAGGCTGAGCACGGATGAGTTATTGCTGTGGAGCAAGCATGGTAGGAACCAAGGGAACGCTGAAGCATTACCGCACCCAAGTTCATAATGTTCCTTTGCTGTTTTGCCCGGTATGTCGTCGCATTGAAGTTCATTATAAAGTCGAAAATGAGTATGAAATTTTGGCTGAATATGCACATGGAGATGGGGCAACCGAGATTGATTTTCAGGATTATGTCATGGAAGACGATGATACGATATTTGAAAATTGTGTGAATCGTGAAAGTGAAGATGCGTTTGAAATTGTGAAGCGTCAAATTGACATATCCCTGGATTTATTGATGGTAGCCAAACAGATGAATGATGAAAAATGGCAGGGAGAGCTTAAGAGAAGACTGGCCGTTATGAGCCAAAGACGATCCCGGCTTCAACATAATAAGAGCGGCAGTTGACATCCTACACACCAAAGAAGCTCTCAATTCTGGAGAGCTTCTTTGGTGTGTAGGGCGCTTGTTCCTAACTTCATTTTTCATTTTGGTAATGTTGCGCAGATATTATGACGAAAGAAAACAGGATAAAAATTTGGATTCGACACTTTTTCCGATTGACTGCGATCCTTAATCTTGTCTATCATAAAATAAGACTGGAATTGGAAAGAGATGGTCGGATTTCTGTGTAACTGTTTTCTACACCATTGAAGGGTAGTCGATAGATGCCTTTCTTTTCTTCAAGATTATTACGCGTCCGATATGGCCAGTTTGTCATTCCGAAACAAGGGGGAAGCCTGGCATGATCAGTGAATTCCAAGAAGCCTTGCTTGATACCGTGGGAGCTTGTCCTTCCACACAGATCGCCAATAACAAGTATGAAAATGTGCTGGAGAACCTGGATAGTGGTATCATGCTGTTTGACAGTGACGGGGTACTGACCTTTATTAACGTGCAAATGGCGAAATTGCTGGAGCTACCACGGAGTTCGCTAGCAGGTCGCAATTTGATGCAAATTTTGCATCATCCTGAGTTAAGCCGGTTTAAGAAGAAGAAAATCATGCGGATTTATAAAGAAACTATCTTTCATAGAAAGCGCTATCATGAGTTGATTGATGAGTATGGTCGGCATTGGTTGATAACAGTAACCTATGGTGATCAGATGGATGGCGATTTTTTGTTTAGCGTCAAGGATGTGTCGGATTATAAGCAGATTGAGCAGACAGCATATCAAAACGATAAGCTGGCGATGCTGGGACGCATCTCGGCCTCTATTGCTCATGAAATTCGTAACCCGCTTACCGCAATCCGGGGCTTTATTCAATTGCTTCGACCCCATTTGGTGGAGTTGGGCAGGGATGAGTATGCCCGCATTATATTAACAGAAATTGATCGTGCGAACGACATTATTTATGAGTTCTTAAATTCGTCCAAGCCTTCGGCTCCGCAAAAAACGGCTGTATCTGTGATGGGGCTGCTGAAAGAAGTAGTGATGCTGACAGAAAGCGAAGCATTGATGAAGGGTTGCCAGATTGCATTGGACGAAAATGATGAGCTCATGAAGGTTTCCATTGATGTGAAGCAGATTAAGCAGGTTATTCTCAATATGATTAAAAATGCAATGGATGCCATTGAAAGCATGGGTGGGGAACGAGAGGGCTGCATCGATATTCATACAGTGCTTGAGGGCAATTATGTCCACATTTGTATTGAAGATAACGGATTAGGTATGGATCACAATACATTGACGCGTTTATTTGATCCTTTTTTTACAACAAAAGAAAGTGGAACCGGGTTGGGATTGGCTGTGAGCTATCGAATTATCAAAAATCACGGAGGTTTCATACATGTAGACAGTAAACATGGAAGTGGCACACAATTCAAAATCACGCTTCCTGTAGTTTAATATGGGGAGGTTTTCGCAGAGGGGTCCTGTACATACTATTTCTTTTATGTTGTGCAGCGTTGGGGTATAGGTATCACCTTTTTGGAAAAGGTTATCTGAAGCGCATAATCTGACAAGATGATGCGCTTTTTTGGTGCTGTAAGCTCGGTTATTTGCGTAAATGCGAAAATGAATTCATGAATTTAAGACAAAAAAATGATTCACCTTTCACAGATTAAATGCTATTATATACCAGAATACAACATTATTTTTGATACTATAGACTTAAATAACGGCTTCCAAAGCTGTCAAACGTCTTAGATGATCGGAATCTCCGATATGCAGGGGGCTGAAGAGGCTGAATGAGTATACGGCTGGAAGTAAAAAAAACGATAGGTATCGGCATTGCTGCGATAGTTTTGTTTGTCTTGGTTCAGTTATTTCACGTAACTTTGAATAAGATATACTCCCATAATGTTTTTTTCTTGTTATATCCGATCATAGGGTTTGCCTGTGCTGCGATTTGTTTTTCTATTTTTTATCAATCCTGGTCCGTTTTACTGGAACAGTTATCCTTGCAGAGACTTCTTATTGCCCCGACGTTTTTGGTGGCTGGTCTGCTTTACCTTGTTCATATTGTTTCGTTTAGTTTCGTGAGCCTGACGGACTTTGCTTTGTCTCCGGGCGTTTCGTTATGGCTGCTGTTTGTAAATCGTGCCTTTACCTCTGTCTTGCTCTTATGCGTTTGTTTCCTCCCGTTTAACAAGACGAAATCTGAATACAAAGCGGTGGCTTTGTGGGCAGGGATAGGCTGCACTTTGCTGATTCTAGGAGTTATTAAGATATTTGGTGCAGGCTTACCGGATCTACGTATACGATACGAAATAGGTAACCTGGGCTGGACGTTAAATCTGGCTGTCATGTTACTACTTGTGTTCACTTTTATTTTCGGGGTGCGAAAATATCGGAAAGTTCGCCCGGCGGAGTTGGGCATGTTGCTTATGGTTCGTGGAATTGGACTGTGTGTTGTGAGTCAGTTGTTCTATTTATTTTCTGAGCAAATGAGCGATATTAATCACCTATTGGGACTTTTGACCAACGCGATAGCATTCTATAACATGTTGAGCGGGCTGGTCCGGTTGATGGTTCTGGTTCCTTATCGTGAAAAGCAGGCAGCAGAATCTGAGTTTAATCACATTGCTTATAATGATGATATAACAGGACTCCCCAATCGTCGCCGCCTTTCCCAACGTTTAGATAAAATATTGCGCAAATCATTGAAATCGGATGAGACAGTAGCACTTTTAGTTCTAAATATTGATCGTTTCAAGGCGATTAATGATTCGCTTGGACATATGGCAGGAAATTATTTGCTGTATGCAGTAGGCGAACGCTTGGGGCATTTTAGCCATGAAGGGGAAGCTGTCTTTAGCATGGGCGGAGATGAATTTGCCTTTCTTCTAACGGGATACGAAGATACAGATGCTATGAGAAGTCGTATTGATGATATGGTGAAGCTGTTCGATCTGCCTTTCGATATTGATGGTGAGTCTTATCATGTGACGGTGAGCGTTGGTATAGCTTTGTACCCGTTGGATGCGAATCAGAGTGAACAGCTTATTCAGCAGGCGGATACGGCTGTACATAGTGCTAAAGAGCAGGGAGTGAATTTTCAGCGGTATGCTAGTTCGATGCAGATGCGAGCGCATGAAAGACTCCAGCTGGAAAATGATCTGCGGCGAGCGCTTGAAAATGAGGAATTTTCATTGGTGTATCAACCTCGTGTCCACCTGCAAAGTGGCGAGCTAACGAGTTTGGAGGCGCTGGTGCGTTGGAATCATCCTCATCGTGGGATGGTGATGCCAGGCGATTTTATTCCGGTGGCTGAAGAAAGTGGTTTAATTGTGCCCTTGGGGGAATGGGTGTTACGGGAGGCCTGTCTGCAAAATAAGCATTGGCAGGAGCTTGGGTACCCACCAATCCCGATTTCGGTCAATTTATCCATGCGCCAATTTCAGCAAAAAAAGCTGGTGGATGTAATTCGGGGCATTTTGACCTATACGGAACTTGAAGCACGCTATCTAGAGCTGGAGATTACCGAGAGTATGACCTTTGATAAGGATCGAGCCTTTGAACAGTTAAAAAAAATAAAGGCTATTGGTGTCGCAATCAGTATTGATGATTTTGGAACTGGCTATAGCTCATTGCATTATTTGAAGAATCTCCCGATTGATCGTCTAAAAATTGATCGTTCCTTTGTAAATGAGGTACTGGTCGACAGCAAAAATGCAGCAATTGTATCTACTATTGCCTCCATGGCTCACCATTTGAAGCTGAAGGTTACGGCTGAAGGGGTAGAAAATGAGGAGCAGCTTCATTTTTTGCAGGCACAAGATTGTCATGAGGGTCAGGGGTATTATTTTAGTCGCCCCATTCCGGCAGAAATCTTTGAAAAATTGTTTTTACGTGAACCTATGAATTGGCTGGCTCAGGATAGTATGTAGTATGCTTGCATTTTGCTGAAAGGTAAGTTATACTAAATAACATCCTGATTCAGCTGGTTGACGATAGGTTAAGCGTGCCATACATAAGAATCGAGATATTATAAAATGCGGGTGTAGTTCAATGGTAGAACTTCAGCCTTCCAAGCTGATAGCGTGGGTTCGATTCCCATCACCCGCTTACTATTTTAAGAAGTTCGAAACCCTTGTGACGCAAGGGTTTTTGTTTTGTTTGGAGTAGATAAATACATTATAGCCGGGGTGCCAATGGGGTATCACGGCTTTTTGCGTTCTTACGAACTATTTTTACATTGCCACACAAAATAAAATATAAAACATTTAGCTTATATGCTATAAATAAACAGATAAAAAGAACTATTTACCATTTACTAAAAAATAAGTATAGTCGCATTGTTGGGATTTAACTTAAAAAAGGATGGTGTAGCTGCAATGAGGAAAATTTCTTTTCTGTTTTTAGCATTAACTTTGGTGCTGCTTACTTTCCCTGCAAGTTCTACGTTCGCCGCTGCTGATTTTCCGAATACGTCGACGAATGGAATGACTGGTTTTGCCGGACAGGCTAAAAGTGAAAATGGAGCTACTAAGCCTGCCACAACAGGGGGAAAAGGCGGTCAGATTATCTATATCAATAATCTAAACGATTTGAAAAACCAGTTAGGGGATTCAACTCCTAAAATTCTGGTCATCGAAAAAAATATCTCTGCCTCCTCTAAAACCGTGGTCAACATTGGTACTAACAAATCGCTCATTGGTTCTTATGCGCAAAACAAACTGGTTAACATTCATTTGAAAACAACAAATAATTCGGGAAATGTGATCTTTCAAAATTTAACTTTTGAGCACAGTGCCAACATTAACGGTAACGATGACATCCAACTTTATCTTACTGCGGGCACAAATTATTGGATTGATCATGTTACGTTTGCAGGTCACAGTTATAATGCAAATGGCTCGGATCTGGACAAACTTTTGTACATAGGCCAATCGGCTGATTATGTAACCATTAGTAACTCCAAATTTGCTAATCATAAATATGGTCTCATTTTGGGATATCCTGATGATGGCAATAAAAATTATGATGGCATGCCCCATATCACGATCGCTAATAATTATTTTGAAAACTTACTTGTACGTGGTCCAGGACTCATGAGATATGGATATTTCCATGTTAAAAATAATTATATTAATAATTTTCAGCTTGCTTATACCATTGCTACGAATGCAAGAATCTATTCTGAGTACAACTACTTTGGAAAAGGTAGTGAAAAGGGCGGTATTCTTGATGATAAAGGCAATGGCGAGTTTAAAGATGTAGGGAGTTTTCCCACCATCAACAATCAAAAATCGCGTGTAACCAACTGGAATCCAAGCAAGAACTATAGCTATCAAGTTCAGACTCCTGAATATACTAAAGAGTTTGTAACGAAATATGCAGGCTCGTCGAATACAACTTTGGTATTTGGAAAATAACGAGGGTTATTTGCAAATGTGTTGTGATCTGCTATACTAACCGCAAGTAATTATCCCATGAAAAGGAAGGTAACCATACGTCCGATGAAGTAAGCACACTGATTTTCCCACTTAACTGCACAGTTACTGGCAGGCGGCTGTAAGCTGCAACGGGAGAAGTGTGTCTGAAAATGAATGTAGGGACGTATGCGTTTATTCCGGAACGGGATTTGGCTTATTCGTTTACGGTGTTATTTTTCATAAGCGTATGTTCTGAAACGATTCATAACAGTCATTCTATATTCCTTGTATGCAAGCCGCAGCCTTCTGCGGCTTTTTTTATTGCTTCCGGGGTCAAAAAACCGGGCTGGGAAAGGATGATCGGTATGAGAACGATTTTGCGTATTCGCAATGTAGTAAAGGATTGGAACGGGACATCTTTATTTGAGAATGTGTCGTTGGATGTGATGGAAGGAGAAACGGCTCGCACTGTTTGGAAGAAATGGAGCAGGTAAAACGACGTTATTGCGAATATTGCTGGGAGATGAAGTGCCAACCTCTGGTCAAGTAGAGCATGATTTGCCACTGGAAGAGCGGGGCTGGCTGAAGCAGCAGGATACGGTGGATGGGTCTCGAACCGCACTGGAGGCCGCACAGCAGGCCAGCCCTCGGCATTGGCTCCTCAAGCAAGCGTTGGGACAGCTGGAAGCTGACCTAGCCGATGCTGGGAAGGATATGGAGCATCATCTGGAGCGTTACGGCGAGCTGATGGATGAATACGAACACCTGCAAGGCTTTGCCTGGGAGTCTGAGGTGGAAAAGGCGCTCACTCGAATGGGAATGCCTGCCCAGACGTGGTCCATTGCTTATGGTGACCTGAGTGGCGGACAGAAGACGAGAGTGCGGTTAGCCGGACTGATGGTCAGGCAGCCGAGGCTGCTGGTGCTGGATGAGCCGACCAACCATTTGGATGCCGAAAGCTTGCTTTGGCTGGAGCAGTGGCTGTCCACGTATCCGGGAACGCTGCTGTTTGTATCGCATGACAGAGCCTTTTTGGATCGAGTGGCTACGAGTATAGTTGAGCTTGCATCAACGGGTATTGGGCGCTATAAAGGCGGCTATAAGGAATATAAAGCGCAAAAGGAGCGGGAACTGCGAGAGCAGGAAGCCAGCTATCGAAAGCAGGAGCTGGCGAAACAGGCGCTGGAGGAAACGATTCGAAATTACAGGGAATGGTTTCACCAGGCACATCGTAGCGCATCCAAAGTCGAAGTGGCTATTACACAGAGCTTCTATAAGGCCAAGGCTAAAAAAAATATCTCCCGTTATCATGCGAAAGAAAAAGAACTGGAGCGACTGGAGGCTAACAGGGTAGAGCAACCGTGTGAGGCTGCGTCTTTGCACATGAAATTAAGTGACAACGGGTTTCAGGCAAAATATTTGCTGCGTGCTGAGAAGGTTGGTTTTAATTACGACGACCGTGTCATTGTAGAGGGTCTCAACTTGAACATTGTACGTGGAGACCGTCTCGCTGTTCGGGGACCGAATGGAATTGGCAAGACAACGCTGCTTCGGTTATTAACGGGTCAACTGGAACCGCAGTCAGGAAAGATCACAGCCAACCCACAGTTAAACATCGGATATTTTTCACAGGAGCTGGAGCAGCTTCCAGAGGATCAAACGTTGCTGAACAGTCTGCTTGCACTCCCGGCGATGACTCAAACAGAAGCGAGAACAGTGTTGGGCTGCTTTCTTTTTGCGAAAGAGGACGTGTTTAAAAGGATCGGGACACTTAGTATGGGAGAAAAATGCAGGGTAGCTTTTCTGCGTCTGTACTTTAGTGGAGCCAATCTGCTGGTGCTGGATGAACCGACGAATTATTTTGACATTGAAACCCGTGAAATTGTAGAGGATTCTTTACGCAACTATGATGGAGCACTGGTGCTCGTCTCACATGATCGGGAGCTGGTGAGGTGCACGGCAACTCGGTTACTGGATATGAAGCCGGGAGGCGGATATGAAATTTATGAGGGGACAGCCGACGAAAAGCAGGAAGATGAGCAGAGCCGTCAACGGGAGCCAGAAGATCAGGAACGGCGTGAGGAACGGCTTCGATTACAATTGCGTCTTACAGAGTTGATGGGAATGACGGGCACGAATGACGAAAATGAGAAGTTGTTGAGCGAAATTAGGCGCATTCGTGCAAATCTGGAGCGGTTGGATGATCTCGATATCTAAAGGAATGAAACGTATGCCCTGCTTGCCAAAGCGCGGTAGTTTGCATATAATAATGAACAATAGTTCGAATTTTTGAAAATGTCTTGATGGAGAAGAGTAGACAGTGTCCGATTGAACAGGGAGGAAGCGTCGTAGGATTGAGAGCGTTTCTGCAAATACTGGGCTGTTGAAGTTCGCTCCGGAGCAGTTCCTTGAACCTCAGGCGCCATGTGAATGGCGAATGTGCAAGTAGGGGATACCGGTTCACGACCGTTACAACGTGCAGAGCGAGACGATGATGCACAGCATAAACAATCACCTGTAACTAGTGCCGTAAGGCAGAACGCCGGGTGAGCTGAGCTTATTGTCTAACGAGGGTGGTACCACGGTCTTTTCGTCCCTTACCGGGAGAAAAGACCTTTTTTTGTTGTCTGAAAAGCTGGATATGAAGAAAGGGGACTGAACAGGCGATGAGCGAAACCATCCAAATGAAGGAACATTTGCTGGCCTTGAAGGAAGAAGCACTGGAAGTATTGGAGAAGGTGGCAACACCCAAGGAGCTGGCTGATCTACGGGTCAAATACTCGGGGAAAAAGGGCGCACTGACTGAAATTTTGCGCGGTATGGGCAAGCTGAGCGCGGAAGAGCGTCCGGTTGTTGGACAGGTCGCCAATGAGGTGCGCGAGGCGATTGAAGAAGTCGTTAACCGTAAGCAGGACGAGTTCACGAAAGCGGAAACGAATGAGCGTTTGCAAGCGGAAAAGATCGACGTTACGCTGCCTGGACGCGCGTTGCCGCAAGGTGGACTGCACCCGCTCAACAAAGTGATTGAGCAAATCGAGGATATCTTTACAGGTATGGGCTATCGAGTGGCTGAGGGTCCACAGGCAGAGACGGATTATTATAACTTCGAAGCATTGAATCTGCCTAAAAATCACCCGGCACGCGATATGCAGGATTCATTTTATCTGACCGAGGATCTGTTGATGCGTACTCATACGTCACCAGTTCAGATTCGCGCGATGGAGGCGATGAAGGACGAAACACCTATTAAGGTTATCTGTCCGGGTACAGTATTCCGGCGTGATGATGACGATGCAACGCATTCTTTTCAATTCCACCAGATTGAAGGGCTTGTTATTGGAAAAGACATTCGCATGAGTGATTTGAAAGGAACCTTACTTCAATTTGCACGCGAAATGTTCGGAGAATCGACCGAAATCCGTTTGCGCCCAAGCTTCTTTCCGTTCACAGAGCCGAGTGCTGAAGTAGACGTAACTTTTGTGAAGAAAAATGGCGAACGCGTGTGGATTGAAATTTTGGGCTGTGGCATGGTCCATCCGAAAGTGCTAGAGATGGGCGGTTTTGATCCCGAGGTGTACAGCGGCTTTGCATTCGGTATGGGTGTAGAGCGGATTGCTATATTGAAATACGGTATCGATGATATTCGTCATTTTTATAACAGTGACCTGTCGTTCCTGAAACAGTTTGCGCGTCAATAAACAACTATATCAAGGGAAGTGAACCCATATGAAAGTATCATTCGAGTGGCTGTCCGAGTATGTATCGCTGGATCAGGTAAGCGCGGAGGATCTGGCAGAGAAAATCACCCGTTCGGGCATAGAAATTGATGAGGTCGAGCAGCGCAATCAAGGGATTACTGGCGTCGTTGTCGGCTATGTTAAAAGCAAGGAAAAGCATCCTGATGCTGATAAGCTGAATGTATGTATTGTCGATGCAGGTCAGGAGGAAGATCTGCAAATCGTGTGCGGTGCCAAAAACGTGGATGCAGGTCAAAAGGTTCCTGTTGCAGTTGTAGGTGCAAAGTTGCCGGGAGATTTCCACATTAAAAAGGCCAAGCTGCGTGGTGTAGTATCCATGGGTATGATCTGCTCGGCCAAAGAACTGGGCATGAATGACAAGCTGCTTCCAAAGGAATTGCAAGAAGGTATTTTGGTGCTGCCTGAGGATGCTGAAATTGGTATGCCAATTACGAAGCTGCTGGCGCTGGATGATCAGGTGCTGGATTTTGATCTGACACCCAATCGTTCGGATTGCCTGAGCATGCACGGAGCAGCATATGAAGTGAGTGCGATTCTGGGACGTGATATTTCTCTGGCTGATCCGGCTAAGGATCTGGTGGAAATTAGCGATGCAGCGGCAGATCATCTGTCTGTGAAGGTAGATACTCCTGAACTGTGTACGCACTACGCGGCCCGTTATATTACAGGTGTAAAAGTGGGGGCTTCCCCATTATGGATTCAAAACCGTCTGATGGCGGCAGGTGTTCGTCCGATCAACAACATCGTAGATATTACGAACTACGTCATGCTGGAATACGGTCAGCCGTTGCATGCTTTTGATGCGGATAAGCTGGAAAATGGAAATATTGAAGTTCGACTCGCTCGTGCAGGCGAAACATTGATTACACTTGATGATCAGGAGCGTAAGCTGGAGCCGCATATGCTGCTGATTACAGACGGTGTGAAACCAATAGCATTGGCAGGCGTGATGGGTGGAGCCAACTCCGAGGTTACGGATGCGACGGTCAGCATTGCGCTGGAATCTGCGAAGTTTGACGGCGGTACAGTTCGCAAAACGTCTCGTCAACTTGGACTGCGTTCAGAAGCAAGTCTGCGTTTTGAAAAAGAGGTTGATCCAGGCGCTGTTGTGCCTGCTGTGAATCGTGCAGCTGCGCTGATTCAGCGTTATGCAGGAGGCACTGTACACCAGGGCATCGTAGAATCTGCGTCTGCAAAAGCTGAAAACCGCATTATCAAGCTGTCGCTAGATAAGATAAACCGATATTTGGGAACCGAACTGTCGCTGCTTGAGGTGAAAACGATTTTCGGTAGACTTCATTTCGGATGTGGCGACGCAGAGCAAGGGGTACTGGAAGTTCAAGTTCCTACACGCCGTGGAGATATCACCATTGACGTGGACTTAATCGAAGAGGTTGCTCGTCTGTATGGTTACGACAATATCCCGACCACGCCGATTGAAGGTCCTACAACTCCGGGAGCTTTGACAGCATCACAATCATTGCGCCGCTCCCTGCGCAGATTGCTGGCTCATGGTGGCTGGCAGGAGACGATCAGCTACTCTTTTGTACATCCGCAAAGTACGGGGTTATTTAATGCCCTGACAGAAGGCAGCCATCCGGTACGTTTGGCTATGCCTATGAGCGAAGACCGTAGTGTTTTGCGTACGAGTATCATTCCGCAGATGCTGGATACAGCGGTGTATAACATGAACCGGAAGCAAGACAATCTGGCGATTTTCGAGATGGGAACAGTATTTTATACAGAGGAACAAACATTAACCCGCCAGCCGCAGGAAATTCAAGTGCTGAGTCTGTTGTTGACTGGGGTACGCCGTGAAAAACAATGGAATATTGGTGCTGAAAAGGTTGATTTCTTTGATATTAAAGGCGCGCTTGAAACGGTGTTTGACTATTTCGGATTGAGTGCCAGCATTCGTTATGTCGCTGACCAACCGCAAAGCTACCACCCGGGCCGTTCCGCTTCGGTATGGCTGGATGTGAATGGAAGCTCTCAACGGATCGGTACCCTTGGGCAGATTCATCCGGAGCTCCAACAATCTTATGGGCTGAACGATACGTATGTTGCAGAAATTGCGTTGCAACAGGTCATTGAACACGCAAACTCTCATATTCAGTTCAGAGAGCTGGCTCGCTTCCCATCCGTGGAACGTGACATTGCCCTCGTGGTCAATAAAGACGTTGAGGCAGGCGAACTGCTTCGTGTTATTCACGCTGCAGGCGGAGAGCTGTTGCAGGATGCACGAGTGTTTGATGTATTTACAGGCAGTAAGCTTGGTGAAGATAAGAAGAGCGTAGCTATCTCTCTGACCTATCGTCACTGGGAACATACGTTGACGGATGAAGAGATCAATGCGGCGCATACTCCTGTCGTTACGTCTCTGGAACAAACTTTTGGAGCGGAATTGAGAAAGTAGCAGGAAATGCGGGAAGCCGTATCGAATCTTAGTGACAGAGGTTCGATACGGCTTTTTGGCCTATCATCATAGGAGCTCTCTTACTCTGATAATTACCCGCTGCGGGGAAGCCGGACTAATAAGGTTGAACGCTTCACGGAAGGCGGGTTACCATAGTACCGGACACACCTTAGAATCAACATACAGTAGTATTGAAGGAGGGCATAATTGTGACTACACCAGATCGTACTCGCGTCACTGTAGAGATCTACGGTACTTCTTATAAACTCGTCGGCAGCAATACCGATTATATGAAGCAGGTTGCCAATTACGTGGATGAGCGTATGCACAGCATTTCTCAAGCTCATTCGCGTCTGGATATGCCCCGAATTGCCGTGCTGGCTGCGGTTCATATGGCAGAAGAAGCTGTACAAATCCAGGAAATTCAGAGTCATATGAACCGCTTAGCAGCGGAACGAGCAGAGCTCCGGGGAGATCTGGCGCAACTCCAGACAGCTCTAGGGGAACAACAGCAGAAAAATACAGATATGCATCAATCTCTTATTCAACTGAAGGAAGAAAAGGAAGCAACGCAGAAGAAGCTGATGGAAACCGAATCTGTATCAGCGAAGGAGATTGCCCAATTGAGGGCAAAGCTGGAACAGCAGGAGAAAAAAGCGGCTGAACTTGAAAATGGACAAAAACAAGCTAAACGTGAATTGGAGGAGTCCCGTCAAGAAGCTTCTCGCAAGCTGAAAGAGCAGCAGGAGGCGGCCAATGCGCGTATCCGGCAGATAGAAGAGCAGATGAAGAAGGAAGTATCTGAAGCGGCTAAACAGGCAGAAGCCAAGCTGTCAGCTGCAGAGAAGACTCATCAGGAGCAAAAGCGCACAGAACTGGACAAGCTGCGATCTGCTTTGCAGCAAGAGCATAGCAAGAAGGTAAGCGAATGGCAAACCAAGTGTTCCGGACTGAATGAGCAGCTGGAGCAGGAACGTAAACAGGCTGAATTGGCGTTGAATGAGGAAAAGCTCCAGCATCAGGAAGCGCAGAAACGAGCTGATGAAGCTGCACTGGAGCAGGAGATTCGGGTCGAGGAGCTTCAGGAACAATTAGAACAAGTACAGGCAGGCAGTACAGAGCTTTCTTCTCGTCTGGGAGAGGCTCAAGAGCAAGCAAGAGTACTGAAGGAACAACAGTCCGAGCTGGAGTCTGTGCTGGAAACACAGCGACAGGCTGCGATAGAGCGAGAGCAGGCAGATACGCTTGCACGTGAAGAATTGCAAAGTCGATATGATCAATTAGAAGCTGAAGCCAAGGCTAAGCAGCAGCAGACGGCTAAGCTGGAGGAAGAACAGCGACGGATGCAGAAGCTGTTGGAGCAAGCTCACGTATCTTCTCGCAAGCTGCAAAGTGAGCTGGCTACGCTAGCTGAAAGCGAGAAGTCATGGAAGAAGCTTGCAGAAGAACGCCAGGTGGCAGTTGATGAGCTGGAGCTCTCCTTGCTGGAAGCACGTGAACAGAAGGAAGAAATACAAGAGCAATTACAGCACGCAGCGGCTGAGCTCGAAGCTATTAATGATAAATTTGCTTCACAACAGCAACGGCTAGTTCAACTCGAAGCGAGAATCAAGGAGCTTTCACCTGAGCTGATTCGCGTTCAGGATGAGCTTGAGAAAGCCAAAGTCCGAGAGCAAGAGGGAACTAAGGCGTATCAATCGCTTCAGGAGCAATATGGAAGCATGAAGAGCCGAGCTGGACAGCTGGAGCAAAATATCAAGCAGCTCCAGCAGGAAAATCGAGAACGGCGGAGTGAACTGGAACGTGCTGAGGAAGAATCCCTGGAATGGCAGCTTAAATACGATCAGTTGAAGGCTGAAGCGGAACGTTTGGAAGCTGAAGATGCTGCCCGTAAGGAAGAATTTGCTTCTTGGGAGCGGGAAATAGCGGTAACGGTTCAACAAAAGGAACAGCTTCAGGAGGAAATTCGTTTGGCTGTTGAAACTGCCAAAACGGCGAAGGCTGAACAGCAGTCCATAGAGCAGGAACGGATGGCCTTGCAGTCTGAATTGGACGAAGTGGGTCAAAAATATGAAATGGCAGCGCATCAGCTTCGTCTGTTGCAAGTACAACAGGACGTAGATCGGGAAAATTCGGAGAAGATTTCTACGGAATTACGTCAATTACAGGAAGAATACACCAAGCTTCAAACTGAGTATAATGAATGGATTGAACTTATCGAACAGGATCAGTAGATACGGATTATACATGTAAGGCAATCCCCGGCTGCTCATTGCCGGGGATTGTTTGTTTATTGTATCCACTCAGAGGTGTAAATGACAAAAAGCTGTCCTTTGGCAGATGAATTCTGCTTCGGGACAGCTTTGCCAGAAGCGATTACTGAAATTAATTCCCGTTTTTCCGACCGGCTTCAAACGGTGTCGATACCGGAATGAACAGGTCGATAATCCCGATAACCAATGCAGCGAGCAATGCGCCCAGAACGGAAACACTGACATGAGCGACGACATATTGAGCGACCCAGATCACCAGAGCGCTCACAAGAAAACCTACGATACCGCGTCCAAATGGGGAGACGCGTCGACCAAACACCGCCTCGACGATATAGCCAATCAAGGCAATGACAATGGCTAGGATCAGCGCGCTCCAAAAGCCGCCTACACTAAATCCGGGAACGATCCAGCTTACGACCATCAGCACCAGAGCGGCAACGATGAAACGTACAATGTGCCCGAGAATGCTCACGGAATAACCTCCTTTGTTTTTTGAATCAGGGTTAGACAAAGGTTAGTGTGTGGCATGAAGAGCTTTCTTATGTGTAAAACAGAGTTGGCAAATAGCGTAAGTTTGCTGCTTTCGGTATAATATAGATATAAGTGAAAGGAGTAGTGAAGTTGGACTCTAAAATTTTCAAAACCCTTGAATATCAAAAAATTCTAAATAAACTAAGTCACTATGCCCAAACGGCAACGGGACAACAGACAGCCCTTCGGCTACAGCCCAGCGATGATTTGGAGCATATCAAGAAAATGCTGAAAGGTACGGATGAGGCCTATGCTGCTGATCGCCTCAAAGGAGTGCCTTCATTTAACGGAGTAGTGGATATCACTCCGGCGGTGAAGCGTGCCCGTATTGGTGGAACATTAAGCCCGCATGAGTTGCTTGGCATTCGGACAACGGTTCAGGCCGCACGCCGTATACAAGTATACGTGACAAGTTTGCATGAAGAAAATCCTGTCGAAACATTGCTGTATTGGAGTGAGCAGCTTTCGGAGCAGAGAGGTTTAGAAAACTCCATCAAAGGCTGTATTGACGAAAATGCAGAAGTGTTGGATTCTGCCAGCACAGAGCTTTCACAAATCCGTCGGGAGCTACGCTCGGGAGAAGTGCGTATTCGTGAGAAGCTGGATTCCATGATTCGTTCCTCAACTGTATCCAAAATGCTTCAAGATCAGTTGATTACGATTCGTGGAGATCGGTTTGTGATCCCGGTTAAGGCCGAATACCGTTCTTATTTTGGCGGAATTGTTCATGATCAATCCGGGTCAGGTGCAACATTGTTTATCGAGCCTGAATCTATCGTAGCCATGAACAATAAGCTGAGGGAAACAAGGCTGAGAGAAGAGCGTGAAATTGAAGTCATTTTACAAAAGCTGACCGCACTTGTCGCAGAACAAGCGGATATGTTGCTGTATGATGTGGACGTTTTGGGCAATCTTGATTTTATTTTTGCAAAAGCGCGTCTCGCCCGTGAAATGAAAGCAACCTTGCCTTTAATGAATGACCGAGGGTACTTGAAGCTGAAAAAAGGCAGACATCCTCTAATTCCGTTGGAGCAGGTCGTTCCCATAGATGTGGAGCTGGGCAATTCATACACCTCCATTATCGTTACCGGACCGAACACAGGGGGGAAAACCGTTACCCTGAAAACCATTGGCCTGCTTAGTTTGATGGCGATGTCTGGACTGTTTGTACCTGTCGAGGATGAAAGCCAGCTGTGTGTATTTGATGCAATCTATGCTGATATTGGTGACGAGCAGAGCATTGAGCAAAACTTAAGTACATTTTCCAGCCACATGACCAATATCATTAGCATCCTGAAAAATATGACGCCCAAAAGTCTTGTATTGCTTGACGAAGTGGGGGCAGGAACGGACCCCGCGGAAGGTTCGGCTTTGGCTGTGTCCATTTTGGAGCATATACATGCCATGGGTTGCCGTATGGTTGCGACGACTCACTATAGTGAATTGAAGGCGTATGCCTACGAGCGTAAAGGAATTATTAATGCAAGCATGGAGTTTGATGTCGCTACATTAAGCCCGACTTACCGCCTTCTGGTCGGTGTCCCCGGACGAAGTAACGCATTTGCCATTGCCGAGCGATTGGGATTGCCAGGGCGCATATTAGACTATGCCCGTGGTGAGGTAACAGAAGAAGACCAGCGCGTTGAGCACATGATTGCGTCACTGGAGCAGAACCGTTTGACAGCTGAGCAAGAACGGGAAAAAGCAGAGCAGTTGCGTAAAGAAATGGAAGCATTGCGTAGCCGTCATCAGATGGAGCTGGATAAGCTGGAGTCCCAACGGGACCGTATGCTGGAAAGAGCTGAGGATGAAGCAAGAGTTCTCGTGGATAAGGCTCGTAGCGAAGCTGAGAAAATCATTACTGATTTGCGTAAATTGGCTCAGGAAGAAGGGGCTTCGGTTAAGGAGCACAAGCTGATTGCAGCTCGCAGAGAACTGGATGAGGCTGAACCGAAGCAACGCAAGAAAAGTACTGTCAAACGCCCGGCCGCTACGCGTACTCGTTCTATCATGGCTGGCGATGAAGTATCCGTTCACAGTCTGAATAAAAAAGGCCACGTGGTTGAACTGTCCGGTACCAAGGAAGCTGTGGTTCAATTGGGGATCATGAAGATGAAGGTCAGTCTGGATGATCTGGAACTACTGCAACCTGCCCAAACAACGACTCCAAGAGTTCAAAAACCAGTCACTGGCGTTAAACGGACACGGGATGATAACGTACGAAGTGAACTTGATCTTCGGGGGGCGAACGTGGAGGAAGCCTTGATGGAAGTGGATCGCTTCATGGATGAAGCGTTTCTGGCCAATCTGGGTCAGGTACACATTATTCATGGCAAAGGTACGGGTGTTCTGAGAACCGGTATTCAGGAGTACCTCCGCAAGCATAAACATGTGAAAAGCTACCGTATCGGTAATTACAATGAAGGCGGCACAGGCGTAACCGTTGCTGAATTGGAATAGCTATGGGGTGCCGGCTTTGCTCGGGAACGCTTGGTAGAACGGGAGGGACGAAGTGAAGATGGCGATTGATGAATTGCTGTCACATCCGTTGGGGATGATGCTGGGTTATTTCTCGGTGGCGGTGCTAGAGCTAATTGTATTTTTGTCGTGTTTTGAGCTGGTAACCCGCTATAAATGCTGGGAAGAGATCAAGCGCGGCAATGTTTCAGTAGCCATGGCTACGGGAGGGAAAATGTTCGGTATTTGCAACGTGCTCCGCTTTGCAATGGAAGCCAAATCCAGCGTGTACGATACGATGATTTGGTCGTTCGTTGGCTTTTTACTGCTACTTGCGGCGTACTTTCTTTTTGAGTTTCTGACACCGGTATTTTCTATCGATCAACAGATTAAAGAGGATAACCGTGCTGTCGGCTTGTTCTCCATGATTATTTCAATATCGTTATCTTATGTGATCGGTGCCAGTGTAACTTGACACATCCTGTATACTAGAGCTTGGTATACGCTTGGAACGGAAGGATGAGAAAGCTTGGAAATGACTATTTGTCCATGGTGTAACATGGAAATTATTTGGGATGAAGAATTGGGACCTGAGGAAGAGTGTCCCTATTGCCATAATGATCTGAAAGGGTACTCTGACATCACTGATGATGATGAAGATGAGTCTGTTTCTCCACCTGTTCATAGACATGCCGGTGAGCATGGACATGAAGAGACGAAACATGATCATGTGACTTCTGTAACCCCGGCGCCTCACGCTCATGGAAAAGAAGACCTGAAGGGTTATCGTACATTGAGTATTCAGCTCGGTGATGATGAAGAGCAGGATATTTTATATGAGGCAGAGGATGAAATCGTAGTTGATAAACCAGTTGATGCACCGTTGTTGCAGGATAATGAGCTTCATAAGCTGCCGGTGCTGCATACTTTGCAAAAATTTGAAGAAAGCGGTGCGGATCTGATGGCTTATGAACAAGGCGCTGAACAAATACTCGACAGACAAGATGAAGTTCTTGAATGTTCCCAATGTGGAGAGTACATGCTGCATGCGGGTTCGCAAACCGTAACCAGAGAAGGCTTTGAACCGTCGATGTCGCCAGCACTCGGCAAACCTGTTCTGGACTTGCCATTCGTCTTGAATGTTTATGTGTGTCCTAGCTGTTTTCATGTCCAGCACACATTGTCAGAGAATGACCGACTGCGGATGCTGGAGAAGCTCAGCGGTATTTCCAACAATTAATTAGCAATCCCCCGGATAGGCCCAAGCTCAATACGGGCATCTTAATCGAAGAAATCTTTGAACAAGCTGGCTTTAAACAAGCTGATTGGTGATTTTTCGGTTAGGGGGAACTGCATTGAAATCAAACCTAAACGGACAATCCATTCTGCTATTAAGCTTGAATGGATTGTTTGTGTTTGCAGCAGCATTGTCAGGCACATTTCTCAACGTATATTTATGGAAGAGCAGGCAGGATTACGCGATGATTGGCTGGTTTAATGTCAGCCAACAAATTGCGCTGGGAATTATGGTCTGGGTGGCTGGAAAATGGGTCAAGGAACATAACAAAATGAATGCCCTGCGCGTGGGGACAGCACTGTCCGGTCTGTTTTATTTAATCGTGTTATATACGGGACCGCAGGCTGTAAACTACATATGGCCGCTCGGAATGTTATTGGGTGCAGCATTAGGTTTATTCTGGCTGGCGTTTAATGTCATTTTTTTCGAAGTCACAGATCAGGCAAGTCGCGATCATTTTAACGGATGGGTCGGTCTGCTGGGTTCGTTTTCCGGTATCGTGGGTCCTTGGCTGTCTGGTTGGATTATTGCTCGTATGGAGGATGATGCGGGTTATCGAGTAATATTCAGTATTTCCTTAGCTTTTTATGTCGTAGGAGTGGTACTTAGTTTCTTTCTTCGCAAGCGTAAGCCGACAGGAAACTACAATTGGAAGGAGCCTAAGCAACGATTGTCACAAAAAGGGAGCATGTGGCGTCCCTTGTCGTTATCGCTTGTTACCCAGGGCATCCGTGAAGGGGTTTTTGCCTTCCTGATTACGCTGCTCGTGTATGTAGCTACTCAACAGGAATGGAAGCTGGCACAGTTTTCACTTATCACCTCGGCGGTTTCATTTTTCAGCTTTTGGGCTGTCGGAAAATGGCTCAAGCCACACTATCGCTCGGCTGGTATGCTGTTGGGTGCTGTATTGTTGGTGATTGCGCTGTTACCCTTATTGTGGCGTATGGAGTATATCACGCTACTGATTATGGGGATCGGCACCGCTATATTCCTGCCCTTGTATTTAATTCCTATGATCTCAGCGAGTTTTGATTTAATGGGTACGAGTGAAGGAGATGCGAATCAGAGAGTGGAACTGGTTGTACTGCGTGAACTGTGCTTAATGGTAGGACGGTTGACCGGTACACTCATTTTCTTGGGCGTCCTAAGTATCAGCAAGGCTCCTACAGCGATGATTTGGTTGTTGATTGGACTTGCATTAATGCCAGTGATCGGCTGGTTTTTTATGCGAAATGTGCTGAAGATGGAACAGAAGACAAAGCGAAGCAATTCTCATTCCCATGCACAACGCTGGCGCAAGCAAACGGAGTAACAGGAAAATTCAACACAAAAAGAACCTCAGAATTCACTTATATAGGCGAAAGGAGGTTCTTTTTGTATTCATATGTTAAACCATTGGTTTTGTTGCTTCTGGCGAGGGTTTGGTCGTACGGGTCAGAGAATACAGCTCCATTTCAGGTCGGTGTGTGCCCGTCAGTTCATCAGCCAATAGCTGTGCGGCCATCATATTCGTAACCGTCCCATTTCCCCCGTAACCCTCCAAGAAATAGCAGTTTGGAAAACGCGGATGTGGACCAATATACGGCAAGCCGTCGTGAGAGGAGCCGAATACAGCCGCCCAAGCGTAGTCGATCTGAAATGGCACACTGGGAAAATGCTCCTGTAGTGCTTGCAGCAGCTTTTGTTGTTGGTGTAGTAGCCTGATTTCACGTTGGTTGGCGTCCAATACAGGTTCATCCAAACCACCAATAATGATACGTCCTTCCGGTGTGGAGCGCATATATAGATAAGGACGGGCCGTTTCCCAGATCAGACACTGCTCATGCCACAAGGGAGCATCTCCGATTGGATTGGTGGCGATAGCATAAGAGCTTTGCAGAACGGCTCCCTGATCGGTTTTAATCTCTTGTGTTTCATAACCTGTTGCAAAAACAACCTTTTTTGCTCGGATCATTCCACCGTTAGTATGACAAACGACCTCATTATCATGGAATTCAAAATGCTTGGCTTCCGTATGCTCATATAAGCGAACACCGAGACGGTTGGCAGATTGCAGCAGGCCCTGGGCAAACAAAAATGGATTAACCTCAGCATCTTCGTGTGTGTACAAGGCTGCCGGTTTTCGAAAAGGAAATCGGGCAGCAACCTGTTGCTCATCCCAGTACTCCACTGGAAATCCAAACCGGGTTAGCTGTTTGTACTCTTCCTGAAGCACCTGTACATCTTCTAGTGTACTTGCATAGTAAAGGCTGCTTCGCCGAATAAAGGAAGGGTCTGTATCCAGTGTGGCAGCCAGCTTATCTAACTGATCTAGTGCATCCTTGCACATGCGGTAAAACAGTACACCGTTCGTTTCACCAAACGTATTGATGAAAGAGGTTAAGGTCTTGTCATTGCTGTATTGCAGCAGGCCAGTATTGGCCGAAGAGCTTCCAGTTACCAGTTTGCGTTTGTCAATAACCACGGTGTCTACCTGTCGTTCTCCCAATAACCGGGAGCAGATGGCCCCCCCCATCCCTCCCCCGATGATCAATACATCACAATTTAAATCCTCTGCCAAAGGCGGAAAATCCAGCGCCTGCTCCAATGTATTCGGCCAATATGTATTCCCGCTTATCAACTCCATATAAAATAGCACTCCTCATAGGCAATATGTAGTATTTCTTATGTGTACATAGTATTTCGCCAAACGGACAAGATAACCAGCGTGCAACAAAACTTTTAAGGAGGCACAGAGATTATGCAATCTACGAACATGCAACCCCTGTCAGGCAAAGAGCTGGAGTACATCGTGGACTCCATCTCCAATGAAGAACTACTACTCAAACAATGTGCGGCCACAGCGGCGTCTATTCAGCACCCAGCCATCCAACAAGCCTGTTTACAACTGGCAAGAACTCATGAGCACCACTTGAATCTGCTTTCTAATGCTCTTCAACAGCATCAGCAGCTTGCTCCAATGCAACCACAGCAGTAATTTGGATTTACCAATAAAGGAGGTTTGACAGAATGTATTCACAAAACAATATGTCATTTATGCCCGAAGAAGATTTGCTCTATACCATTCTTGCTGATATGAAACGTACAGTGCGCGAATACACAACGGCGACGACAGAATCCAATTGTCCGTCTGTGCGTCAGATGTTCACCGACCTTACGAATGATACATTGCGTCTGCAAGGTGATTTGTATCATCTGATGAGCCAAAATAATATGTACGCCACTCCAACTAAAGCACTGCGCATCGATTTGGACAAACAGATTCAAGAAGCTCGCAAGACCCAACAAGAATGCCAACAGTTCATTCAGCAAAAGTCGACATCCGCGGGAGTATATGGTCAATCTATGCACCAGCAAGGCCAGTCTACACACCAAAACAACCCTTATTATATGTAAACGGGATTTTCTGTTTTTGAAGCAGATTCCCATAACAGCCGTCCACCTGCCGGGTTTACCGGAGTGGACGGTTTTTCTTTGCAGGTTTAAAGTGCGTATTGTATGATGTATAGTAATCTCTTTCGATGGAGGCCTTATGTAGAATGACAGAGCTGAATGAATTGAAATTAAAAGTGCTGGAATTGTTAAAAGAAGATGCAAGAAGAACACCGACTTTATTGGCTACTATGCTGGGGGTTGACGAGCAGGATGTACGCATCTCAATGAAAGAGCTCGAAGACCAACACGTGATTGTCAAATATGCCGCTGTAGTTAATTGGGACAAAGTCGACGACGAAAAGGTTACCGCTTTGATCGAAGTGCAAATTACACCCGAGCGTGGAAGAGGCTTTGAAGGGATTGCAGAACGGATTTATTTGTATCCGCAAGTTAAATCGGTCTATCTCATGTCCGGAGCATACGATTTGCTGGTAGAGGTTGAAGGCCGCAATCTTCGTGAGGTCGCTAACTTTGTGTCGGAGAAACTGTCGCCTATTGATTCGGTCTTGTCTACCAAGACTAATTTTACGCTTAAAAAATACAAGCAGGACGGAATTATCTTTGAGGACCATCAGGAAGATAATCGTCTGATGATTTCGCCGTAAAGGAAGATCATGATGAATCTCAAAACAGAAGCATTTACCGACAGTAACAAAGCTATGAGTTCCTATTTGTCCCCGTTGGTGCGCGAGATCCCATCTTCGGGTATTCGTAAGTTTTTTGACTTGGTGGGTGGCAACAAGGATATTATTACCCTTGGTGTAGGCGAACCGGATTTTACAACCCCTTGGCATATGCGGGAAGCCTGTGTCTATTCATTAGAGCGAGGTTTTACCAGCTATACGTCTAATGCGGGAACGCCAGAACTGCGTGAAGCGATCAGTGATTATCTGAATGAGCAATTTGAAGTCCGTTATGATCCTAAAAATGAGATTATCGTGACCGTTGGGGGAAGCGAGGCGATTGATCTTGCTTTGCGTGCGTTAATTGTACCTGGCGACGAAATTCTCGTGCCCGAACCGTGCTACATTTCATATTCTCCAATCACTGCAATTGGAGGCGGGATTCCGGTAGGTATTGAAACCTTTGCTAAGGATGAATTCAAGCTGACGGCTGAGGCGCTGGAGGCAAAAATTACACCTAAATCCAAGGTGCTGATTTTATGCTATCCGAGCAATCCAACTGGGGCTACGATGACTTATGAAGATTGGCTTCCGATTGCCGAAGTCGTGGAAAAGCATGATTTGATCGTCATTTCTGATGAAATTTATGCTGAATTGAATTATGGAGAGAAGCACGTCAGTTTTGCGGCTATGCCTGGTATGATGGATCGTACAATTCTCGTCAGTGGTTTTTCCAAAGCCTTCGCCATGACAGGTTGGCGTATTGGATATACATGCGGACATCCCGATCTGATTGCCGCTATGCTCAAAATCCATCAGTACACCGTAATGTGTGCGCCTTCTATGGGGCAAGTTGCGGCACTGGAAGGGTTGCGGAATGGTTTGGGTGAGAAAGATCGTATGGTAGAAGCCTATAATCAGCGTCGCCGTCTGATGGTTGAAGGGTTTCGGGAAATCGGCCTGGAGTGCCATGAGCCAAGAGGGGCTTTTTACGTTTTCCCTAGTATTCAAAGCACGGGACTCAGCTCAGATGAATTTGCACAGCGTCTTTTGGCAGAGGCTAAAGTTGCGGCTGTACCAGGTAATGTGTTCGGTTTGGGAGGCGAAGGCTATCTTCGTTGCTCATACGCGACTTCTGTTGCTCAGCTGACGGAGGCACTGGATCGGATTGGTCATTTTGTAGAAAAAGTAAGAAAAGAAGGTTAAAATTATTTTTTTATGGGTAATTCATAAAAAATAGTCTTTTATTTCTAATTTCTATGCTATAATTTGAAATCGATAGCAGGAAGTTCAATTTTTCAATTGTAGGAGGAATGCTCATGTCATATGTTGGATTTAATTCGTCTAGTTCAATAGGATACGACATTTCTCTGGAAGATGAAATTTTGTTCCTGCGCAATGAGATGATGCGGACGTTTCAGAAAGAGCAGTCCTTCACCTCTGATCTTGTCATCGAGATCAGTTGCAAGCTCGATTTGAAAATCAATGAATATATGAAGCTGTATGGTACGGAATGCAAGGTTTAACTGTGTGAAGTCAGCCAAATGTAAGAAGAAGGCCGTCGAGCCTTCTTTTTTTGCGTTCACAACTTATGATATATTAATGGCATGGAAGAGGGGGCGTACATATGAGAGCGGGGCTAAAAAGGCTATCGCCGTGGATCATCGGAATGCTGACACTTGTATTATTGGCTGGATGTGGGGGACGGGACAAGGACAGCTTCTCCATTTTTATTATGGATAAAGGGGATGCTTCAGTCATCCGTGAGGAGCTGGCACAAAAGCTTAAGGATAAGCTGGGCGAACAGGCTCCGACTATTGAGATTTCAGTCAGTCCGCTGTATAACCAGCAGAAGCTGGTTGTAGAATATGCGGCCGGGGAGCATGATCTGTTTCTTTTGCCGGAAGAGGACATGAAGCTGTATGGACAGAATGGTTCGAATCTGCCGTTAGATGATGCTTTTGACAAGAAGACGTATGCCCGGGGCGTGTTCGAGGGCGGCGTATTTAAGAAGAAGGGGCAGGAGGAAGAAGGAACAGATGTGAGCAAGGAAACTCATTTGTTCGGAATTCCGGTGGAGCAGATGAAGATGTTTAAGGAGCTAAAATATAACTCCAAAACATTATTTGCTACCGTTCCGCCTCGTACAAGCAATAAGGAAGAAGCCATCAAGGTGCTGAAAGCACTTACGGAATGATAAAGGGGATGAAATGGAATGGGAATCTATACTAGAACAGGTGATGAAGGACAAACTTCTGTGATCGGCGGTCGAGTGTCCAAAGATGATGATCGTGTTGAAGCGTACGGAACAATTGACGAGCTGAACAGCTTTGTAGGACAAGCCATCAGCTTTGCCGAAGGGGAAGAGTTTGCGGATATTCGGACTCAATTGGAAGAAATACAGCAGGAGCTGTTTGATTGTGGTTCGGATTTGGCATTTGTTAAAATCAGTGAAAGCAAATATAAGGTGAAGGACGAGCTGGCAGAGCGTCTGGAAGGTTGGATTGATGCATGTCAGGAGGAAAATCCGAAGGTGGAGCGTTTTATTATACCAGGTGGTAGCACATTATCCTCAACGCTTCATGTATGCCGTACGGTTTGCCGACGCGCAGAACGCCGTGCGGTTACACTAGGTAAACATACGGACATCAATCCGGCGGTACGTCGGTATTTAAACCGCCTTTCCGATTATTTCTTTGCCGTCGCTCGCACAGCGAATGTCCGTCAGGGCGTACCCGATGTCGAATATGTGCGCAGCAAAAAAGTGTTCCGCAAATAAGGAGGCAACCGGGAATTTGTGATGAGCTTGTACTATGAACCTATCGTATATACGATCCCTCCGGAGGAGGAGGGCATGCTGTTGAAGACTATTTTACAAAAACGTATGAACATTTCTCGAAAGTTAATATCCAAACTCAAGCTGACCGAGCAAGGTATTATGCTGAACGGGACGCGTGTGTACATCAGCGTAAAGGTGAAATCCGGGGATCGAGTAGAAATTCGCATGGAGCGCGAGCGTTCTGATGATATTTTACCTGAACCCATTCCTTTTGAGATATTGTTTGAGGATGAACATCTGTTAGTGGTGAATAAGGCGGCGGGCATGATTGTCCATCCGACTCATGGTCATTACACAGGAACACTGGCTAACGGGGTTGTGCATTATTGGCAGACCAAGGGGGAGCTGTTCCGGTTTCGTCCTGTTCATCGTCTTGATCAGGAGACGACGGGGGTGCTGGTCGTAGCCAAAAATCCATATGTACACCAGCATATTTCTGAACAGATGATTGCGGGAACGGTGGATAAGCGCTATACGGCTCTGGTGCATGGGCGCCCTGAGCTGCAGGAAGGTAAGGTAGACGGACCGATTGACCGCAACCCGGATGATCCGCATTTGCGTATGGTGACTCCGGATGGTTATCCTGCCCTTACGCTGTATAAGCTGGAGGAAGTGTGGAACGGGGGAAGCCGTATCGGACTAAAGTTGGAATCCGGGCGTACGCACCAAATTCGAGTGCATATGACTTATATCGGCTGCCCGTTGATCGGAGATAAAATGTACCGGATTACACCTGATGATGCTGCGCAACGTGAGCGATATGATCAGCTTGATGTCAAGATGCCTCGACAAGCCTTACATGCTTCAGAGCTGTCCTTGGAGCATCCTGTAACCGGGGAGCGGCTGACGTTCTATGCTCCTCTACCTGACGATATGGCTGAAATGCAGGAGCTTTTAAGAGAAAACCAAATGGAGGTTAAACTAGCGATGAGCCAACTGAAAGTATATCAGTATTCTAAATGCAGTACCTGCCGTAATGCAGTGAAATGGCTGCAAAACAAGGGGCATGAGACGGAACTGATTCCTATTTTTGAACAGCCGCCCGGCCCGGAGGAATTGGAAGAATTGATTCGCAAAAGCGGGCTGGAGCTGAAAAAGTTTTTCAATACTAGCGGTGAGGTGTACAAAGAGTTAAAGCTGAAAGATAAGCTGGGAGACATGAGCCGTGAAGAGCAAATTTCGCTTTTATCCTCAAATGGAAGATTAATCAAACGCCCGATTGTAACCGACGGTAACAAAGTAACGGTAGGGTTCAAAGAGGAAACATTTGAGGGCACATGGGGAGCTCAATAACGCCCAATTTACCCCCACGATATGTTATACTGTGGGGGTTAAATATTATGATGAATGGGAGCAATACAATCTGTGACACAACGCAATGAACAATCCGTAATGCTGGTTGACGGCATGGCCCTGCTATTTCGCGCTTATTATGCAACCGCCGCAAACGGTTATATCCGTCGTACAAAAGCTGGGGTGCCAACGAACGCCATATATGGTTTTATTCGATATTTTTGGGATGCAGTCCAAACGTTTAATCCTACACATGTTATTTGTTGCTGGGATATGGGCGGAACGACATTCCGTGGGGAACATTTTGCTGCGTATAAAGGAAACCGAGCCGACGCACCCGATGATTTGATTCCCCAATTTACATTGATTCGTGAAGTGACGGACAGCCTCGGCATTCCCAACATTGGAGCGGAAGGCTTTGAAGCCGATGATTGTATCGGTACGCTTGCACGCCATTATTCGCAAAATGAGGACATGGATGTAATGATTCTCTCGGGAGATCATGATTTACTTCAATTAGTGGATGATCGGACACGGGTCATTATTATGAAAAAAGGCCACGGCAATTATATGGTATACACCCCGGAGACCCTGCTGACTGAAAAAGGACTTAAGCCACGCCAAGTGGTGGACCTTAAAGGCCTGATGGGGGATGCAAGCGATAATTATCCAGGAGTACGAGGTATTGGTGAGAAAACGGCACTCAAGCTGGTGCAGGAATACGACTCTATTGAGGGCATTCTGGAGAATCTGGATCAATTAACACCATCGGTCCGCAAAAAAATTGAGAGTGATTTGGATATGCTGCATCTTTCACGCAAACTCGCTGAAATTCACTGTGGTGTACCTGTAGCATGTGCTTTGGATAGTTGTCTGCTGACGTTGGATCACGTGCAAATTGTAGACAAGTTTGAGCAGCTTGAAATGAAAAGCTTGTGTACATTGATGGGTGTCGCAACCGGATCATAATGAAGCTATTAGGCTTGGTACGACAATTTAAGTAAAGTAAGTTATATAGGGATGCTGAGGCTGGATGCGTCAGTGTCCTTATTTGTATACCGTTATGTTAACGGAGTTATATCGTCTTGTGAAGGATTATATACAATTGCGATTAGGGGATTGACCTCAGGTACATTTCAGGTGAATATAGTGGAGAGAGAACCGGATTATCGAAAGGGGACAACAGCAACTATGACAGTATTGGGAGCAATTGAGGCAGGCGGTACCAAATTTGTATGTGGAATTGGCAACGAACGTGGAGAGGTACTGGAACGAGCGAGCTTTCCAACAACCACACCAGCAGAAACAATGGAGAATGTCATCGCATTTTTTGAAGGCAAGGGCATTGAAGCATTGGGCGTAGGATCGTTCGGGCCGATTGATCCTATCGAAGGTAGTGATACATATGGTTATATTACAACAACGCCAAAGCCACATTGGGGAAATTACAATCTGATTGGTAAACTGAAAGAGCATTTTGATGTGCCTATGGGGTTTGATACGGATGTGAATGGAGCAGCACTTGGTGAGTCTATTTGGGGTGCCGCCAAAGGATTGGACAACTGTCTGTATATCACGATAGGCACAGGCATCGGGGCAGGTGCTTTGGTTGGTGGAAAGCTGATACATGGATTATCTCACCCGGAAATGGGGCATATTCTGGTACGTCGTCACCCAGAAGATACTTACGAGGGGACATGTCCTTATCACGGAGATTGTTTGGAGGGTCTGGCAGCAGGTCCTGCGCTCGAAAAAAGATGGAAGGTTAAAGGACATGAGCTTTCTGTCGATCACCCGGCCTGGGAAATGGAAGCGTACTATCTGGCACAGGCTTTAATGAGCTATGTATTAATCCTGTCCCCGCAAAAAATTATTATGGGCGGGGGAGTAATGAAGCAAGACCAATTGTTCCCGCTCATTCGTACCAAACTACAAAAACTTTTGAACGGATACGTGCAGCATTCGAGTCTGACAACAGGTATTGAGCAATATATCGTATCTCCAGGATTGGGTGATAATGCTGGATTGTGCGGTGCTCTGGCATTGGCAAAGGAAAAACTGAATCATTAGAATTTAGGGTTGACGGCACTCCAAGGTACGGTTATTATATAGGCAACAGTATAGTACGGCTCAAAAAGGGAAGCACCTTTCTTGCGAATACGCAGGATAGGTGCTTTTTTTTGCGTTTTTGTGTTGTGCGGGACTGTCTTTCAACGATATGAGGGAGGAAGAAATCATGGAGATAGTATTTTTAAATCGCTTGTCCAAACGGAATGAACAGGGCTATGAGGACTTTGCTCAGGTATGGATTGGGCAGCATGAAGGGGAATGGAGTGCAGGCTGGAGCACACACCATGTCCCGGATGAAAGTATAGACGACCTTTGGTATGAGGGCAGCTTGTGGCAGGAATTACTACATGTATACCGTCATGAGCTGGCGCTCAAAATGGCTGAGGGCTACAGGCCCCTAATCCATGGTGTATTTCATGAGCAAGAAGGATCATCAGGACGAGGACAAACGCTGCAAAAGCTGTATTGCTACAGTGATTTGTTTCCACGTGATGAAGTGTATGAGCAATTGACGATGTGGAGACGGCAAAAAGCAGCAACGGAACGAAAAGCACCTTATTTTATCACTACGAATCGATTGCTTCGACTCATTAGCGTTTATCTTCCCCATACCGAAGAAGAACTGTTGGAGCTGCCTGGTATGGGTCAGGGTAAGGTGTCGCAATATGGGACGGAGCTATTGGCTATTACGACACAAAATGACCGGACCACGCCATTTCCGTTGAACTGGGTAACAGAGACGCTGGAAGAAGAAGTTTTTTTGTCATGGTTATACAAGCAAAAAGAGAACCAGTACAGGCAGGAGCTGAACAAATTCAGCTTAACTAGAACGATTATTGAAGGCATTTCGGACGGTCTTTCACTGGAGCATATCGGAATGAAGACAGGTTTGCATCGTAGAGAGATGATTGAAGCTGTGGAGCATTTGGATAGAGACGGTATTGATATGGACAAGCTGATCCACAAGGAATTGGTGAATGTATCTGAGGCGGAGCAGGCAGCTATCTGGTCTGCTTATGAAGAGTTGGGGGATACGTTGCTCAAGCCCGTCATGCTGAAAGTGTATGGGGAAGAAAAGGCAACCGAAACAGGACTGGATCAGATTTATGAGCGTCTGCGTCTGATCCGTATACGGTTTCGTCATCAGCAGGTACCCGGCCGACATGTTGGATAATATAGAACTAGTTGGATAAAGCTGGGTATTAAAGTATATTCAGGGTCCAACATACTAAAAAGCAGCAGCCAGTTCCTCACAGGACACGGCTGCTGCTTTTTATGACCAAGCTTGAAAATAGAAAAAAGTATCCAATTTGATACTTTTTCCCCTTTTATTTTTAAACCCAGTCTTTCTTACGGAAAATACAGAACATACTGACGCCTAATGCCACCATAATACCAATGACGACAAAATAGCCATAACGTGTATGAAGCTCAGGCATATTATCGAAGTTCATCCCATATATTCCGGTAATGACCGTCAATGGCATAAATACGGTCGTAATTGCTGTAAACACACGCATAATTTCATTGGCACGGTTGGCGATACTGGATTGATAAGCTTCTCGAAGGTTACCCATCAAGTCGCGGTAAGTTTCGAAAGTCTCCGAAATTTTCACAGCATTTTCATAAATGTCGCTAAAATATTTTTGCAATTGATCGTCGATGAGCCGCAAATCCCGCTTGTTCAGGGTATTGATGACTTCTTTTTGCGGGCCCAACACTTTTTTCAGCCACAGAATCTCACTGCGTAAGCCGATGATTTCGTTCAAATGCGACTTTTTCGTATGCATTAGAATATCTTCTTCCAGCTTTTCAATGCGGACCTCAATCCGGTCACCAACCAGAAAATAGTTGTCAACAATTAAGTCGACCAACAGATACATAAAACGGTCAGGCTGGCTGACTTCTTGCTCCCACAGCATAGGCTTGAGGGTACGAAGCTCATTGATTTTCTGCTTGGTCACCGTAATGATAAAATGGCGGCCGAGAAAAATGTTCAAAGCTCGCAAAAATATTTCTTCATCATCAAAACGAATGCTATTTACAACGATAAAATAATGGCTTTCATAAATTTCAATCTTCGGACGCTGTTCTTCTTCACTCAAACAGTCTTCTACTGCAAGATCATGCATGGAAAATAAAGGCTGGAGCACTGCCAAATCATCGACATCGGCATCAATCCAATAAAAACCTTCTGCCGGTGCAGTAAGCGCCATTTCAATTTCTTCGACAGGGGTAAAAACCCCGTTGTTGACCAAACGGATTTTCATATACGTCACTCCTTATGCTCCGCCGTAACGGAAATACGTTTACCTTAAGCATAAGGAATGGACTCAGTTAGCCAGTTAGCCGGTGCGGGTAAGCGTGCACTCTCATCAAAAGCCGGAGGCTTTTGGAGCATGCAGAGCCTGGCGTCCCGTCTTTCGGCAAGCTGAAGTCATTCCTATGCTGTTGTTCAGGGATCGCCGCCTATTCGGACTCGGGTCGCCTTCCATTCCGGATTCACCTCTCAAATGTTCTTTTTTTAGATTGCCACAGTATCGCAGGAAACACTCAAGTCTGCACTACTGCTCCATATTTTTGCCTAATAGCACTTGTATAGTATAACGCTCGGCCTACGGCCTTTCAAGCGCAAAATCATGGGCAAAATCAACAGTAGTGGCAAGAGCTTCAGCGATAGGAGGGATATGATTTAACCTATGGAAAAGGTAGACAAAATGTGAATGCAGGTTACAAATTTGCAAGTCCCATCTTGACGAAGCCCAGCCGATGCATTAAAGTGAACAACAAGAACTTTGTGAACCCAAAATGAATATAGCGAAATCTTATCAAGAGCAGGTGGAGGGACTAGCCCGATGATACCCGGCAACCGGCGATTTTAATCGCACGGTGCTAATTCTTGCAGGACGCGCGCTTTGTACAAAGCGCGTTGCCCTGACAGATGAGAGAGGCGCATATGGATACAAATATGACCTTTCTCTAACCAGAGAAAGGTCTTTTTATTATATGCCCGGCATCTCAACAAGACGATTTTCGCAAAACTTACCGAACAAGGAGTGAGTTTACATGCCGATTAAAATCCCAGACACATTACCTGCTAAGGAAGTGCTGGAGGGCGAAAATATTTTCGTAATGGATGAAAGCTTGGCTTATCATCAGGATATTCGTCCGTTGCGTATCGCCATTTTGAATTTAATGCCTACAAAGGAAACGACGGAAACCCAACTGTTGCGCCTGGTCGGCAATACGCCGTTGCAAGTGGATGTCACGCTGGTGCATATGAAGTCTCATGTATCCAAAAATACATCGCAAGAATATTTGAACATGTTCTATAAAACGTTTGACGAGATCAAGAACAGTCGTTTTGACGGCATGGTCATTACAGGAGCCCCGGTTGAACAGCTTGAGTTTGAGGATGTGAACTACTGGGAGGAAATCCGGCAAATCTTTGAATGGACGAAAACGAATGTAACTTCGACCATGCATATCTGTTGGGCCTCACAGGCAGGCTTATACCATCATTTCGATGTCCCTAAATATGGGCTCGACTACAAATGCTTCGGTGTATTTCCACACACCGTGATTAAACCTAAAGTAAAATTGTTACGCGGCTTTGATGAACTGTTTTATGCTCCTCATTCCAGGCATACGGAGGTTCGTCGGGAAGATATTGATCATATCGCCGAATTAGAAGTTTTATCCGAATCCGAAGAAGCTGGAGTGTACCTCGTAGCCACGCTTGACGGTAAACAAATTTTTGTAACTGGGCATTCTGAATATGACCCGCTTTCACTGAAATGGGAATACGACCGCGATGTAGCCAAAGGAATGGATATTGAAGTCCCCAAAAATTATTTTCCTAATGATGATCCTGAGCGCACCCCCCCCTCAATTTGGCGGGCGCACGCCAATTTATTATTCTCGAATTGGCTGAACTATTATGTATACCAAGAAACACCTTATGATATCGGGCCCCAGATTTAAAAAAGGAGCATGTAGTTTACCTTTGTAGAGTATCACCTTGCAGTAGCGCAGCAGTATAGTCTTTGACATCCATTTTTGCAGGATTGGTTATAGCACCCACTATGGAAGTTAACAGGAGGATTCATATGAGTGAGAAAAAGTGGAAAATCGAAAGTAGATTGGCACAAATCGGTTCAGTAGAAGAGCCAGTAACCGGGGCTGTTAATTACCCGATTTACCAATCTACGGCGTTCCGCCATCCCCGTCTGGGTCAAAGCACAGGATTTGATTACATTCGGACGATCAATCCCACGCGAAAGGTACTGGAAGAGGCTTCTGCTGCACTTGAATCGGGTGATGCAGGCTTTGCATGCAGCTCAGGTATGGCGGCGCTGCAAACGGTATTTGCATTGTTTGGACAGGGAGATCATCTCATAGTATCGCTGGATCTGTATGGCGGGACGTATCGTTTGCTGGAGCGTATTTTGTCTAAATTTGGTGTGACAGCCAGTTATGTGGATACGAACGATCTTGAAGCGCTCGAACAGTCATGTCGACCGAATACCAAAGCTGTATTCATAGAAACGCCTACAAATCCGTTAATGATGATTACTGATATTCGAGCGGTGGCTAAATGGGCATCACAACATCAGTTGCTTACCATTGTAGATAATACGCTGCTAACGCCATATTTCCAGCGGCCATTGGAACTGGGCGCGGATATTGTGGTACATAGCGCAACCAAATATTTGGGCGGACACAACGATGTGCTGGCAGGGTTGATCGTAACCAAAGGCAAAGAGCTATCAGCTGAAATTGCATTCCTGCACAATTCCATAGGGGCAGTGCTTTCCCCAAGCGATTGCTACCAGTTAATGAAGGGCATGAAGACGTTAGCGCTGCGTATGGACCGGCACGAGCATAATGCAACAGTGCTGTCTAACTATTTACTGACGCATCCGGCTGTGGCGGAAGTATTTTATCCAGCTCTAGAAGGCCATCCAGGTCGTGAGATTCAAAATAAACAATCCAGCGGAAATACGGGTATCTTTTCCTTTAAAGTAAAGGATGCTCGTTATGTGGAACCTTTGCTTCGTCACATTAAGCTCATTGCGTTTGCGGAAAGTCTCGGCGGTGTGGAATCGTTAATGACCTATCCCGCTGTGCAGACACATGCGGACATACCAGCAGAAATTCGGGATGCAGTCGGGGTAGATGACAGGCTGTTGCGTTTCTCCGTAGGCATTGAGCATACAGACGACCTAATTGAAGATTTACGTTCGGCGTTGGAAGCGGCACGTCAAGAAGTAGAAGGAGGAGAGCTGCAATGATAGAGGATGCGAGGAGGATCGGGCAGGATCTGAACAAAGAGCGGAAGTTCGCTACCAAGCTGCTGCATTTTGGCTCTGAAATTGACAGCGTTACGGGGGCATCGAGCGTCCCGATCTATCAAGCTTCTACCTTCCACCATCACGATATTTTTAATCCTCCACAGCATGACTATAGCCGTTCAGGTAATCCGACACGACAAGCTTTGGAGGATTATATCGCTTTATTAGAAGGCGGGGCGTGCGGTTTTGCCTTTGCATCAGGTATGGCGGCCATCTCTACTACATTTATGCTCTTGTCTGCTGGAGATCATGTCATTGTTTCCGAGGACGTATATGGAGGAACATATCGACTGCTGACCTCCATTTTGAAACGAATGAATATCGAAACGACCTTCGTCGACATGACGGACCTCAACCTTGTGAAAGAGGCGTTGCAGGAGAATACAAGGGCTGTATATATGGAAACTCCGTCCAATCCGACACTCAAAATTACCGATGTGGCAGGAATAACTTCTTGGGCACAGGACAACGGGCTTTTAACGTTATTGGATAATACTTTTATGACACCTTATTATCAACGTCCGATTGAGCAGGGAGTTGATATTGTATTGCACAGTGCGACCAAGTTTCTGGGCGGACACAGCGATGTGCTGGCAGGACTTGCGGTAGCACGTACCGAATCGTTGGGAAGACAAATCAAGCAGCTCCAAAATGGACTGGGTACCGTGTTGGCTCCGCAGGAGTCATGGTTGCTCATGCGCGGTATGAAGACACTGGAGGCTCGTATGGCTCACAGCGAAAAGAGCGCAGCGAAGCTCGCTAACTGGCTGAACGAGCGCAACGACATTGAGGCGGTATACTACCCGGGTCTGGAGAATCATCCAGGGCGTGAAGTTCATGAGCGCCAATCCAGCGGTTATGGTGCAGTGATATCTTTTGATGTGGGTTCTGGTGAGCGTGCAAAAGAAGTCCTCAGTCGCGTACGTATTCCAATTGTAGCGGTGAGTCTGGGAGCTGTGGAAAGCATCTTGTCGTATCCGGCGATGATGTCACATGCGGCTATGCCCCATAGTGTACGATTGGAGCGCGGGATTACGAACGGACTACTCCGTTTCTCCGTAGGTTTGGAGGATATTGACGACCTGATCAGTGATCTGGATGAGGCGCTGCGCTAGAGCGTTAGCACATCCGCAGCATCTTTGTCGTTTTCACGCTGAGAGCAAATATGTACAGTACTAAACAGCAAGTTTCCAGTATTTCAGGAGGCTTGCTGTTTTCTATAAAATAACATGAACGACAGTGTGAAAAAAGACACTTTTCAGTTCTGTTTTCTTATTTTTTGGCTATATGCAACGTTGAGATAAGCTTGGCAGTTGCCTGTTTTCCTAGGTGAAAAGCAGAAAGAAGCGGGAATAAGTATGGTTCCTTACCTAAAGATATGTTAGTATTATCATTAGGTTTTACTATGCTAAATAGCACAGACAACATACAAGGCTAGTCATGAACATACATTACGGCAGGGTTCGAACGCAGGTTTGTGAAAGCATTCTCGTTCATAAGTCCTGTCGTTCATTTCGTCGCCCTGTGACAGCGAAGGAGGATACACCATGAGTGTAATCGACCATATTTTAGATAAAGCCCTACGCGGCGAACGCCTGAATTTAGAGGATACCGTTGCTTTGTTCGAATCAGACGAGGTAGAAAAAATCGGTCATGCGGCGAATAAAGTCATGAATCGCATGCATCCCGATCCCGTTAAAACCTTCGTTATCGGACGAAATATTAACTATACAAACGTGTGTGACGTATACTGTCGCTTCTGCGCTTTTTATCGTAGACCAGGTTCTGATGAAGGTTATGTTTTGCCGGATGAGGTGATCTTTCAGAAGATCAAGGAAACGCAGGAAGTAGGTGGCACCGAAATTCTAATGCAAGGCGGTGTGAACCCGAATCTGCCGTTCAGTTATTATACCGATTTGCTGAAAGGTATCAAGGAGCGTTTTCCCGATATTACGATGCACTCCTTCTCGCCAGCTGAAATTCACAAAATGAAGGAGAAATCTGGTCTTTCTATGGAAGAAACAATCCGCGCCATTCATGAAGCTGGATTGGATTCGCTTCCGGGCGGAGGTGGAGAAATTTTGGATGACCGCACACGCCGCAAAATTAGCCGTCTCAAAGGCTCTTGGCGTGATTGGATGGATGTCATGCAAACGGCTCATAAGGTTGGGATGAACACGACTGCTACGATGGTTATTGGCTTTGGCGAGTTGATGGAGGAGCGTGCGCTGCATTTGTTGCGTGTTCGTGATGCTCAGGACGAATGCATTGAAAACAAATATAATTCTGAAGGATTTTTGGCCTTTATTCCTTGGACCTTCCAGCCAGACAATACCAACCTGAAGAAGGAACGTCAGACGCCGGAGGAATATCTGAAGACCGTTGCGATCAGTCGTCTTGTATTGGATAACATCAAGCATATTCAATCCTCATGGGTAACTATGGGACCTGAAATCGGTAAAAAATCGTTGTACTACGGTTGCGATGATTTTGGTAGCACCATGATTGAGGAAAACGTAGTTTCCGCTGCAGGCGCAACGTATAAGGTTAACATTGAATCCATTTTACAGTTGATCCGCGAGACGGGTCACATTCCGGCACAGCGTAATACCCGTTATGATATTATTCGTACTTTTGACAGTGCCAGCAGTATTGAACATGATTTTATCATGCAGAATTAATATCCGTTAATATAGTGTTCATTACAAAACGCCTATCTGTACTAATCGTTATACATAGATTAGTGCAGATAAGCGTTTTTTTGATGTGTTACTTTGCTATGCTTTCCATCGTTTCATATACATGATCTCAGCTTGCGGGTCTGCCATTTGGATGACTGCCTTAAAGCGCTGCAAATCCAACAGATGAACGCTGTAAACGATGACCATTTGTTCTTTTTTATCCTCAGATTCGCTTTTGATCTTGCCCTCTATCTGGGCAGAGCCTTCAACAGGCGTGCTGTGTATACGCAACCTGCGATATATAGCATCCTCGACGGTTGGCTGCTTCTTGCTGACAACACAAACCATACGCGTCAGACCGGTAAACATCAGCCGGGTCGTTTCGTAGGCGGCGAGGCAGGATAAGGCTGAATATAGAGCTGGCTCCCAGCCTAGCACAAAGCCAGCTGTAATGAGCAGCAGACCGTTACATAGCATAACAATCTGTATTAACGGAATCTTGCGGTGTGTTAGCAACAATGTGGATGGACGGCCATCGCCTGGTTCGTTAAGTCCTAGTGAATCAAGCAGACCACCGTGACGAGCTGCCAGTCCTGCGCCAAGACCGATACAGATTCCGCCGCCCAAAGCACATACGACCGGATGGCCGCTCACTGCCGGAAAAGGCGAAAGAATGATGGCTGAGCCTGAAAAGGCGAACAAGCCGGGTAGTGCACGGAGCAGCATGGGTTTGTGAGTGGATAAAGAATACAGCAGCATGAGTGGCAAGTTCAAAACGAATAGCAATAACCCAAAATGCTCTTGTGTATAAAGCGACATGAGTCTGGAGATCCCCGTGACGCCTCCAGCGATCATATCATGCGGATGCAAAAACAATTCCAGACCGACGGATGCCGTAATTCCGCCAATCACCGTATAAAAGACAGGGAACCTGCTCGCATCTTCTGAAGCGGGCTTCACAAGCCGCCTCATAGAGTTTCGGCATGTTTAATAGCGTGCGGCATAGCCTTCCCTCCTATGGATTGTCGTATCCAGCTTTACAGTTACGCCGAGTTACTTTCTTCTTTTCGTAGGCGGGGGTCCTTGAACTTGAATATTTTGTTTAACATATTAAAAATAGGTTTTGACTGCTTTGTGAGAAGTGGTCCAAGAATGGCCAGTATGAGTACATAGATGGCTGCAAAAGGTTGAACAATATCAAGTAAACCACCTTCTTTACCCAAGTTGGCCATGATAATCGAAAATTCACCCCGTGCCACAATGGTCAGGCCGATATTTGCTGACGCTTTGGGAGATAAGGAGGCCGTACGCCCAGCCAACATTCCTGCCCAAATGTTCCCAAATAACGTGAGAACGACTGCTGCCAGCGCAAGCCATATCGCGTTTCCTCCTAGGGACAGTGGATCAATGGATAGCCCAAAGCTGAAAAAGAACAGAGCGCCAAAGAAATCGCGGAAAGGAACAATTAAATGCTCGATCCGTTTGGCATGTTCCGTTTCGGCCAGTACGAGACCGACTAACAGGGCGCCGATAGCTTCCGCCACATGAATCGTTTCCGAAAAACCAGCCACCAGAAACAGGGAGCCGAAAACAACAAGTCCGAATACCTCATTGGAGCGAATACGGAGAATCCGATTTAACAGAGGGACGGCCTTACGACCGATAATAATGACTGCAAGCATAAAGCCAAGCGCGATTAGAGCTGATAGCAGTACACCCCCGAGCGAGGATGAATCGCTAAGAACCAATCCGGAGAGGATGGAGATGTATACGGCGAGGAAAACATCCTCGAACATAATAATGCCCAAAATCATTTCAGTTTCAGCATTGGCAGTCCGCTTGAGATCTACCAGCACCTTCGCAGCAATAGCACTGGATGATATGGTTGTAATTCCGGCGATAACCAGTGTTTCTGCTACAGGAAAGCCGCTCAGGAAGCCAAGAGCCAGCCCCAGTGTGAAATTGATGCCAATATAAATGGTGCCACCCACGGCAATGGAGCGGCCTGATTTAATTAACCGACCTACTGAAAACTCCAGACCCAAGTAGAAGAGAAGAAACAGCACTCCGATTCTTCCCATAAAATCAATAAAAGGGGCGCTTTCGATAAAGCGAAAATCAAAATGCCATAGCTCCATCGCATGCGGTCCAACTGCCATTCCGATCAGGATATAAAAAGGGATGACCGAGAAGCGCAGTTTGGAGGAAATAAGTCCGGCTGCAGCGATGAGAGCAATAGCCAATCCAACCTCAAATACCAGATGATCCATCCAATCACCCGCTTCCGTTCATAAGGATTTGTTTAAAGCGTTTTTGCTGATCGCGTTCCCCAACAACAACTACAATGGCATCATCGTTAATAATCACTTCAGGACCAGGATTTACATATTTCATTCCCTTTTTCTCCACAATGGCAATAACAGTGGCTCCCGAATTTTGTCTAATATCCAGCTCACCGATGGATTTGCCAACACTTGCATAGTGAGATTCCACTCTATACCATTCGATAATAAAATCGTCAAACGTCATTTCTACACTTTCAAGCTGTTTCGGCTTATATGTCATACCCCCGATGATGGAGGCTACCAATCGTGCTTCCTGATCATTCAGGGTTGTCATAGAAATACTTTGTTCCAAATCCTCGTAATCAAAGTGATACAACTCACGCCTGCCATCATCATGAATAATAATGACAATTCGGTCGCCACTCTCTGCATCTATTCGATACTTAATCCCGATTCCTGGCAAAATAGACTCTCGAATATCCATTTGTAAAGCCTCCTGTACGATACGTTATTTAAATGAATGGTATGGGAAATAAATCACATGCTTTGGGAGTGACATGAAAACTTTCTTTTTGTATTAAATTTTATAAATTAACATAGAAAACCTGATAAATATACTTAACGTATTACACTTATTGGGAACGGTTAACAAATAGACATGCAAATGTAGTGATGTGCATGCTTAAGGGAGGTTAAGCCACATAACTAGAGGTAAATTTGATGGGGAACAAGTACAATTGCTTCTTTAGTTTGCAAATGACAGGAATAAAAGGCAGACGTAGTTTAGGGATGCTCAATAGCAGCACAAACGCTATCAAAATGACAAAGGGAAGTGATTTGGCCGCAGCGATCACCAGATGAAGTAAAGGGGAGGATTTGCGTATAGCTGGTTTGGGATGGTGCTCCAGACCGTGAGAATCGGTTTCTAACGAGGAAACATCAGCATGAGACAGGAGAGAAGATCCCGCAGTAAACTGAAGGGATTGAGTAGTGTCTTCCGCATGAAACGTCACAGGAAGGGACAAAATCTGAACGAGGCTCAATATGACGATCATGAATGTACGCAGCATGTTCAGCATCGTTGACATCTTATCTCCTCCCTCTTGTGAAAAATTCATATTAATTTAACCTTAACATACCCCACCCTAAATATTCAAACGTCTTTCGTTTTTTTCCTATACCACAGTAATTGTTTATAACACGCCAACCGGCTTTTTGAAACCTGATCATCCTCTTTTGACTATGTCTTTCTGTTTCCAGTCGTTCACTTCGTATAACCCTTCAGAGGCCGCCATATACTGAAAGCAGTGATCGAAAGGAGTGAGCCAATGGAACTGTTTACAGTGTGGACCAATACAAACGGAGATCAGGAAACCGACCGGTTTTACGAAGTGGTCAAAAGTAGAACAAAGGGGCTACATATGTCACGGCGCGGATTTCGATTCACTTTCAGACAGCTGGACAACAAAGTGGCATGGACCTGCAAGGGCACAGAAAGCAATTCGGCGTTTGAAAGCTTTCTCCCCTGTGTATACAGCATCATGTCTTCGGCAATAGCGGATTATATTATCGAGGTCAAGGAGTGGGGGCTGCTTAATCTCATTCTCACCAAAGCCTGTTCGCTGCTGGAGAAAGAGGATACAGAGCAAATTCGCAGTATGATTCGTTCACTGTTAAACGATGATGGCCCGAGAGGTCGTTTGAAGCGTCATGGTAAGCTGACCACTCTCCTGGAGAAGGATTTTAAGGAGCTTCGTGTGATCAATTTGGAAGGACTGATTCAATTTAGGCTCCATGCGTATAAAAAAGAGCTTGAAGAAATCGTCGACTATGCCATGGAAGAATTCTGGGCAGATCGGCAATACGAAGAATTTATGGGGTTGCTTAAATATTTTGTTTTTTTTCAGGAAAGCAAAGTTCCGCTCGTACACGTACTTCACCAAGGCGGACATAATTTTACGATTCTGGATAGTGCCATGGTGCCGATACCGACTCCCGATGCAGATGACATCATTGTCGAGATGCCAGGCATTGAACTGGAAATGGAGGTCGAGGATCGAATCGTGAGCACCCTTATTTCGATTTCTCCTGCTTCCATTATATTGCATACAGACGATGAGCACACCCCCATAGTGCGGACACTCCTGCATATTTTTGAAGATAAAGTGAAGCTGAGCAGATTTTATCCAGGTCAGGATGTTCAAAAATAATAATCTGTTCGTATAAACCAATGGATTTCTGGAAAGCCTTTGCCTCAAGGGGAGGTTTTTTATGAGATCCATGTTGGTATGGAAACGGATTTTGGGAACCGTGTTAATCGCAACCTGTCTGGTATTGCCCGGCAATGAAGTTTACGGTCACAAAGAACCGGTCCAGCATAAGAAATGGCAGTCCACACCTGTTTTAGCTCCACGTGAAGAGCAGGTTATTACGACCATGACGGTCACAGCAACAGGATATACAGCAGGCTATGAATCGACTGGCAAACGGCCAAGTCATCCCGGTTACGGTATTACGTATTCCGGTGTAAAAGTGCGTCGTGACAAGAACACGCTGTCTACGATTGCGGCTGATCCCAAAACGTTTCCTTTGGGAAGCATATTGTACATTCCTGGTTATGGATACGGGATTGTAGCAGATACAGGTTCTGCGATTAAGGGCAATAAAATTGATTTGTATTTTAAAACAACCCGGCAGGTGTATTCTGAATGGGGCAAGAAAGATGTGGATGTTCAAATTATAAAAAAAGGTAACGGAAAATGTACGGAAAAGATGGTGAAATCGCTCCAAAAGGCGATAGAAACGCATAAAACCATTCCGACCGCGACACTGGATGCTTCCATATAATCCTTGAATATTGTTTTTTCCAACATCACATACTATGTTGCGGGATGAGTTTATCCCACAAAACATACTGGGAGGTTGAGAATTATGCCAAATCAAGGCGGAAGTTCTTTCACGAACAAAGGCTTCAATGCAAGCACAGGAAATCAGTTCAAAGCGGAATTTGCACAAGACAATACGGTAGGTGTTGTTTCACAAAAGGTAAAGCAGTCTGAACAAAATAAAATTCAAGACAACTTCCAGACACCAAATGAGAAGTATGATGAAGAATTTGCAACAGATCAAGGCGGTACAGGTGCAGTAGCACAAAAAGTTCAAAACTCTAGTCGCAACAAAATTCAAAACAATGCTCAAACACCGAATGAAAAGTTCGACGAAAACTTTAACACGAAATAAAAAAGCATATACAATCGATAATGCTCCGGATTATATCCGGGGCATTTCGTTTTGAGTAAAAGTGGTTAGGTACAAATAGGTCTAAGGTTTTATCTCCTTTTTAATTGTTTTTAAGGTGGAATTAAGGTTTAAAGTGCAAAATAAAGTCAGTTAAACAACACCACCTTGAAGCATAGGGTTTGGGAGGAGATATACAATGGACGAATTTAAAAATAATAACTCCGGACGCCGGAACGACAACGATCAGGTTGATACCGATAACGTAACTCGGCAAAACGATTTGAACGGTTCCTCATATTATTATTCTTACGGCCCTTTTTCTTCAGTTCAATCGGACGGACAACGTAAGGAAGGGCAGTCGGTGGAAAAAGATGTTGAGATCACGCCACCGCAGGCAGTAAGACCCCTTCCTCCCTCATACCATCGTGCTATGCCTGAGCAACAGGATGGTTCGGGTCGGAATGGCGGCAACTGGCAATTCAAACCGAATAAGCCCAAGTCGCAGGTGAAAACAATTTTCTTATCTTTTTTGGCCGGGATGCTGGTCATTACGGTATTGATGTATACAGCTGACCGAACAAATATGTTCACACCCGAGACGGCGTTGACTTCGGCGGCAGCTGAAAGCGGAGAAACGACTAATTCGGGAACAACCAGTTCGACTCCAAGCGCAGTTCCGGCTGTGATGCCTTCAGGTACCGCTGATGTTCAATCTGTTGTGGCTAAGGCTGGACCGGCAGTCGTCAAAATCGAAACGCTTGCCAAACAAACCAGTGGCAGCAGCGGCAGACAAAGCAGCCCTTATTACAATGACCCGCTGTATCAATACTTTTTCGGTAATCAGTATGGTGACAGTGGCAGTAGCAGTAACAGTAATGAAAATGAAGGTAGCAACAGCGGACAGCTGACTCCGCTTGGTATTGGTTCCGGTTTTATTTTTGATAAATCGGGTTACGTCCTAACCAATAACCATGTTGTTGAAGGGGCGAGTGTGGTTCAGGTTACAGTAGAGGGAACTAATAAGCCTTACGAAGCCAAAGTCTTGGGCAAAAATGCTGATCTTGATTTGGCGGTACTTAAAATTGAAGGCAAAAATAACTTTCCGACAGTAACTTTGGGTGACTCCGATAACGCTAAAGTCGGCGAGTGGATGGTCGCAATTGGCAACCCTGAAGGCTTTGAGCATTCGGTAACAGCCGGGGTGCTAAGTGCGAAAGAACGTACGATCACCATTAATAGTGAATCAACTGGAAAACCGACGCAATACAAGCATCTCATTCAGACGGATGCGTCCATTAACCCTGGTAACTCTGGCGGACCGCTGTTAAATCTGCAAGGGCAAGTTATCGGTATGAACGTAGCTGTTAGTGCAGACGCACAGGGAATCGGGTTTGCGATTCCGTCCAATACGATTTTGGAAGTCGTCGATAAGCTGAAAAATAACCAGCCTATCCCTAAAGAACCTGTACCTTTCATTGGTGCAAGTCTGTTAAATTTGAGTCCTGAAGTAGCCAAAGAACTGGGAACAACCCTGACCGAAGGCTCGGTTGTGCGGGATATTATATACAAATCACCAGCTTATCAGGCTGATCTGCGTCCTTACGATGTGATTATCGGAGCCAATGGCACGCCTTATAGCACATCACAAGAGCTGATCCAGTTCATTCAAAAACAAAAAGTGGGTACAGCACTGACGCTTAACATCGAACGAGCTGGGCAGAAAAAAAATGTTCAACTGAAAATTGGCAACAAAAATGACTTTAGCTCGACGCTCCAGCAATAAGATGATAACTTTACAAAAATGAACATGTGCACGCAAGAAACGGAAGGAAGATCCCTTCCGTTTCTTGCTGTATGAAGTAGCAAGATGCTACGCGCGTGTACTCCTGCTACAATAGAGGGAAAAGAAGAGATAAAGGAGTTCGATCGTGTATGCGTTCTACTATTTTGATCATTGATGACGATGAAAAAATTGTTTCCATGCTGCGCAGAGGGCTGGCATTTGAAGGCTATGAAGTGCTGACAGCCGCCAATGGAGCAGAGGGATTAAATAAAATGCTGACAGCTGAGCCTGATGTAGTCGTGCTGGATGTAATGATGCCGCAAGTCGATGGTTTTGAGGTATGCCGTCGCATGCGGGAGGGGGGGAGCACGGTACCTGTCCTAATGCTTACAGCCAAGGATGAGGTTGAGAATCGGGTTAAAGGCTTGGATCTAGGGGCCGATGATTATCTCGTCAAGCCGTTTGCTCTGGAGGAGTTGCTGGCACGAGTGCGAGCGCTTTTGCGGCGTAAAACCGAACAACAGGGCAATAACGGAAATAGACTTACCTTCGAGGATTTACAACTGGATAACGAATCCCGTGAAGTGGTTCGTGGCGGCAAACGCTTGGAACTGACGGCCAAAGAATTTGAACTGCTCCATTTGTTCATGCAAAACCCGAAGCGTGTTCTGTCGCGTGATCTGATTATGGACAAAATTTGGGGCTATGACTATAGCGGAGAATCGAATGTGCTCGAAGTATATATTGCCATGCTACGACAAAAAACGGAGCAGGATGGCGGTAAACGTCTCATTCGTACAATTCGGGGAGCTGGCTACATTTTAAGAGGTGATGTGTAATATGTCTATTCGGTGGCGGCTGACAGCTTGGTATTCGAGCATCTTGGCTATAGTGCTTGTCATTTTTGGTCTGGCTATTTACGGACTGGTTTATTATTACACATACAATGAAGTAAAAAGTCAGCTTACGACTCAGGCGCCACGGATTAACAAGCAGCTACTGCTTACAATTAAAGGGGGGTTATTTGAAGTCCCCAATCTGGATTTGGGTTTAGTGCAAGAACGTGGAATTGATGATTCACAGCTATATGTACAAATTTACAATTATACATCAGGTGTTACCAAAACCACCCAAAACATGAAAGACCTCAATATCACCTTCCCTGTTCCATCTACAGCGACAGGAGCAGTTCAAAATGAGGGAATCCGGCGTGTGAACGTAAATGGGGATACCTTTATGATTTACCAACAGCCCATTAAGTCCGAGGAGTTGGGCTTGGTAGTCGGGTTGCTACAGGTAGGACAATTCACGGGCTCTCAGGATCGACTCATGAACAGGTTGCAAAATGTGCTTGTATATGGTTCGTTGTTTGCATTACTTGCTGCTGCGACTTCAGGTCTCTTTCTGGCTCGCAAGTCTATGAAGCCGCTGGTCAAGGTAATTGAGGGGGCAAATCAGATTCAATCCAGTAATGATTTGAGTGTTCGGATTGAATATGACGGACCACCAGATGAAATTGGACAATTAATCGGGACAGTTAACAACATGCTGGGGCGTACAGAGGTGTTTTACAAGGAGTTGGAAGATGCGTACGGTGCACAGCGCCGTTTTGTGGCTGATGCTTCCCATGAGCTTCGTACGCCGCTAACGACGATCCGTGGCAACGTTGATTTTTTGCTCAAAATGTGGACTACCGAACCAGGAGAGCGACCGAATATGGATGAAGAGATGATTCGTGAGCTTTCTATGGAGGCATTAAATGACATGGCAGATGAAGGCAAACGGATGAGTCGTTTGGTGAGTGATATGTTGTCACTTGCGAGAGCAGACACAGGGAAAACGTTCGATAAGACTCCCGTTGCGCTGGAACCCCTTGTAAGTGAGGTTGCCCGTCGTGCTCAGTTTTTAGAGCGAACGGCCGAATGGAATGTGGGAGATTTTTCGTTGCTGAATGGTATTTATATGGATGGGAGCAAGGATTATTTACAGCAAATGCTATTCATTTTCATTGATAATGCATTCAAATACACACCTGAAGGCACGGTCCGATTTGATGCCGTTGTTTATCAAGGACAGGTGGGGCTACGGATCAGCGATACGGGCATTGGAATGGACAAGAGTGAGGTTCCCTTTATTTTTGACCGCTTTTACCGGGCAGATGAGTCGCGCGGGGTGACAGAGGGAATTGGGTTGGGGCTGTCTATTGCCAAGTGGATTATTGATGAACATCACGGGTCTGTGGAAGTGGTTACGCGTCAAGGAGAAGGAACGACATTTGTCATCTGGCTTCCGGTCAGCTTTTCCGCGCCTTTGGAATAGGCTATAATAGGAAGGCAACTACATCATAGAATTGGCCGGTAAAGGCTTGGATGCCCACAGCTACCGAGTTATCGGAGCTGTATACTGTGTCGAAGAAAGCGGGGGCTCATTTTGGAAGTACTCAGAATTTCGCCCCGGGGTTACTGCTACGGCGTAGTCGATGCCATGGTATTGGCTCGTCAGGCAGCCAGAAATCTGGACTTACCCCGGCCTATTTATATATTGGGCATGATCGTGCATAACAGTCATGTCACGAATTCCTTTGAAGACGAAGGGATTATTACACTGGACGGCCCGAACCGTATGGAGATTTTAAGCCAGGTAGAGAGCGGCACTGTTATCTTTACTGCTCATGGCGTATCACCAGAGGTACGCAAGTTGGCACGAGACAAGGGGCTGACTACGGTAGACGCGACTTGCCCTGACGTCACAAAAACGCATGATCTGATTCGGGAGAAGTCTGCCGAAGGCTACCAGATTGTTTATATTGGCAAAAAGAATCATCCAGAGCCGGAGGGAGCTATCGGTATTGCTCCTAACCATGTTCATCTGATTGAAAAGGAAGAAGAGATCGACAGTCTTACGTTGCCAGCTGGCAAAATCCTTATCACGAATCAGACGACCATGAGCCAATGGGACATCAAGCACATTATGAAGAAGCTGCTGGAGAAGTTCCCGGGTGCTGAGATACACAATGAAATCTGTTTGGCGACGCAGGTACGTCAGGAAGCGGTAGCTGAGCAGGCTGGACAGGCGGATCTGGTGATCGTTGTCGGTGATCCGCGCAGTAACAATTCAAACCGATTAGCTCAGGTTTCGGAGGAAATTGCTGGTACAACAGCTTATCGTATTTCTGATGTAAGCGAGCTGAAGAGGGAGTGGCTTGAAGGCGTAGCCAAAGTAGCTGTGACTTCTGGGGCTTCAACGCCGACACTGATTACCAAAGAGGTTATTACGTATTTGGAGCAGTATGATGCGGCTAACCCGGATACGTGGGAGATTCAGCGAACCATAGATATGAAAAAACTGCTGCCTCCTGTACGAGAGAAGTCAAAAACAACGAAATAGTATGTGATTGATTACAGCCGTTATTCGGATACAACCATCCGGATAGCGGCTTTTCAATCGTTTAAATTTATAGATATTATCCGGTAGCTTCACTAGGTTTGAATATTGAATAATTCGGGATAATTAAACCTTGACGAGTATAGCTAAAACAGGTATAGTTGCTTTAACGAATAAAAGCTTAAAAGCGAACAAGCGTCTAAGTGTCATAATATCAATCTATTACTGGTTAATAAAATATGTTTCATAGAGAGGAAGAAAAAAATGATCGTTATCGCTGGTGTTCAAACACCTGAAGAGCATATTCAAGCTATTGTTGAAGTTATTGAGAAAGAAGGATTGCAGGCTCATGTATCAAGGGGATCGGATCGCACGATCATCGGATTGATCGGTAGCGTAGAGCCCAAGCTGGCTGAACATCTGCATCAAATGAAAGGCGTAGAAAATGTGGTTAAAATATCGAAGTCCTATAAATTGGCAAGCCGTGATTTTCATCCGGAAAATACGGTTATCTCCATTAAAGGTGTAAATATCGGTGGGGGCGAGCTTGTCATTATGGGTGGACCATGTGCCGTTGAGTCTGCTGCACAGATAGATGAAATTGCCGGATTGGTCAAAGCAGCAGGTGCGCAAGTTCTCCGTGGAGGTGCCTTTAAGCCGCGTACAGGGCCTTACAGCTTCCAGGGAACTGGTGTAGAAGGACTGATCATGATGGCTGAAGCCGGCCAAAAGCACGACCTCTTGACCATCACAGAGGTCATGACACCTGAATACGTAGACATTTGTGCGGAATATGCCGATATCCTGCAAGTAGGTACACGTAATATGCAAAACTTTGATCTGCTGCGCAAGTTGGGAACTTGCGGCAAGCCAGTGTTGCTCAAACGCGGTTTTAGCTCGACTTATGACGAGTTTTTGAATGCTGCCGAGTACATCCTGGCAGGTGGCAATCCGAATGTTATGCTGTGTGAGCGCGGTATCCGCACATTTGAAACCTACACCAGAAATACACTCGATTTGTCTGCGATCCCTGTGTTGCAACAATTGAGCCATTTGCCAGTTATTTCTGATCCTAGCCATGGCACGGGTAGACGTGAATTGGTTGTTCCTATGACGAAGGCTTCGGTTGCTGCCGGAGCGGACGGACTAATTATTGAAATGCATACAGATCCCGACAACTCGATGACGGGTGATGGTGTGCAATCCCTGTTCCCGGATCAATTTTCAGATTTACTAAAAGATTTGGAAATATTGGCTCCTGCTGTGGGGAAAACATTTCACACGCCTAGTACCATTGCCTAAAACCAATGTTTAACATTAATGCATAAAAGTTTTGCTGCAACGCAGTAATGAGATTTAAATTGCCTAAAAGCCCGATGTTTCGGGCTTTTTGTGCTATCCAAATGTTATCAAGGGCGTAAGCATATCTAACATTAGTTTAAAAAATACCTTACATAGCTATTGACCCGTGTCATGTTTGAGATTTATAATGACGACAGAAAAAAACATTCGATCATGAACATTTCAGGGTTGTATAAGACTTAATGTTCGGAAAAATTGGGAGGAAGAAGACATGTCCGTTGAAAACGTATTGAAAACAATTCAGGAAAATAATATTGAGTGGGTAGATTTTCGTTTTGTAGATTTGTCTGGTCGTGCTCACCATATTTCATTGCCAGCTTCCGAAGTAGATGCAGAAACATTTGTTAACGGTGTTGCTTTCGACGGTTCTTCCATTCCCGGCTATCGTGGCATCGAGGAATCCGACATGGTTATGCTGCCCGATGCAGAAGCGGTTTTTATTGACCCTTTCACTCAGCATCCTACACTGAATATTCTGTGTGACATTGCTACGCCAGACGGCGAAAAATACGACCGCGATCCTCGCGGCATTGCAAAAAAAGCTGAGGAATTTCTGCAATCCGCAGGAGTCGGCACAGCAGCATTTTTTGCACCTGAGTCCGAGTTTTTCATCTTTGATGATGTACGCTACGAAAGCGGCATGAATAGCTCCTCCTTCTTCGTAGATTCCGAGGAAGCAGCTTGGAACACGAACCGTAAGGAAGAAGGCGGCAACCTGGGCTTTAAAGTGGGAGTGAAGGGCGGATATGTACCTGTAGCGCCAGTAGACACCCAACAAGATATCCGTAGTGAAATGTGCCGTTTGCTTGAAGAAGCAGGTCTGAGAATTGAGCGCCATCACCATGAGGTAGCTACGGCAGGCCAAGCGGAAATCAACTTCCGTTTTGACACACTCAAGAAAACAGCAGATAACCTGCTCGTTTATAAATACATTGTACACAACACAGCTCGTCAATATGGTAAAGTGGCAACATTCATGCCGAAACCGATTTTTGGGGATAACGGAAGCGGTATGCACGTTCACCAATCTATTTTCGATGGGGACACTCCTTTGTTCTACGAAAAAGGTGGTTATGCTAATCTGAGCGAAATGGCTCTTCATTACATTGGCGGTATTCTGTACCACGCACCTGCGTTGATCGCTTTGACCAACCCAAGCACCAACTCGTTCAAACGTCTCGTTCCTGGCTACGAAGCACCAGTTAACCTGGTATTCTCCAAAGGTAACCGTTCTGCGGCTGTACGTATTCCAGTAGCAGCTGTTACTCCTAAAGGCTGTCGGATCGAGTTCCGTACACCGGACTCCACGGCTAACCCTTACCTTGCCTTCTCAGCAATGCTGATGGCGGGTCTGGATGGCATCAAGCGCAAACTGAACCCAATCGAATTGGGATATGGTCCACTTGACAGCAACATCTACGAGCTGTCTGATGCTGAAAAAGGTAAAATCCGTAGCGTACCTGGTTCATTGGATGAGGCTCTGGACGCTCTGGAAGCTGACTACGAATTCTTGACTGAAGGCGGCGTATTTACGAAGGACTTTATTGATAACTATGTAGAGCTCAAACGTTCTGAAGCTAAATCGGTGAACATCCGTGTTCATCCACACGAATACAGCCTGTATTTTGACTGCTAATAAGTCGATAGCATAGCTGCTTTGAATAAAAAACATTAGCTTACGGGTAACACTTGTTATTCAAAATAGGTCTCCGGTCTTATGCCGGGGACCTTTTAATATTAAAGTGAAAATCACAGAATAAAGATGTTAAATATGTTAACATTCACAACTTTGTCACATCATAAATGAAATTGAAAACATTTTTATACAAGTCTTGAACGCATTTATGAATACTGCTATCATAGCGATAATATCCACACCAGAGTAGAGAAGGGATGGGAATTTGTTGAGTAAGAGAGCCTACAATTTTAATGCAGGACCAGCGGCATTGCCGCTCAAAGTACTGGAACGTGTACAAGCTGAATTCGTAGATTTCCAGGGAACAGGGATGTCGATCATGGAAATGTCACACCGTGGAGCTGTGTATGAATCTGTTCATAATGAGGCGCAGGAACGTCTGTTATCTCTGCTGGGCAATCCACAGGGCTACAAGGTGTTATTCCTACAAGGGGGCGCAAGTACGCAGTTTGCAATGCTACCTTTAAATTTCTTGCGCGAAGGACAGACTGGGAGCTATGTAATGACAGGTAGCTGGTCGGACAAGGCATATAAAGAAGCCAAGCTACTGGGCAAGGCTCATATTGCTGCATCCTCCGCTGATGAGAAGTACATGCGTCTTCCGAATGTGGATTCCTTGGACTTGCCTGAGAATACTGCTTATGTGCATATGACGTCCAACGAAACGATTGAAGGTACACAATTTAAGCAATTTCCGGATACGGGTTCCGTACCATTGATTGTGGACATGTCCAGTGATATTTTTTGCAAGCCTTTTGATGTTACTCAATTTGGATTGATTTATGCTGGCGCACAAAAAAATCTGGGACCTTCTGGTGTGACGGTCGTGATTGCCCGTGAAGAGTTGCTGACTTCCTCACCGGACAATATTCCTACCATGTTGCGTTATAGCACATATGAAAAAAATAACTCTCTCTACAATACCCCCCCATCTTTTGCCATATACATGGTGAATGAAGTGCTGAAATGGATTCAGGAAGAAGGCGGTTTGGAAGGTATTGAGCGTGTGAACCAGCAGAAGGCTGCTTTGCTATACGACCGTATTGACAGTAGCGAAGGCTTCTATCGTGGTTGTGTGGACAGCGCTGATCGCTCTATTATGAATGTAACCTTCCGCCTTGCGAATGGGGATCTGGAAAAACAATTTATTAAGGAATCCGAACAGGCCGGGTTCATCGGACTGAAGGGACATCGCAGCGTAGGAGGGCTTCGCGCCTCAATCTACAATGCTGTTCCATTGGAGAACTGTCAAGCATTAGCCGAGTTTATGGACGGATTCAAGCAACGTAACAGTTGATTACGTCGACATATATTTCGATACACGATATTTGAAATCGAAAAAGTAAATGTAGAGCCTTCCCTGAATGTGTATAGGGGAAGGCTTTTAGTGGTGTGGGTTGAAATTTTTGTCGTTTGATGTTCATATCTGTCTGATTTTGTTAAAATAGAAGAATGTGTATGTTTTCAATGTATACACTTTGGTTAAACTGTAGGTTATTTGTCTGATGAATTTAATGATGAAGGGAACGAAACGAGATGCCATTACATATTGTGCTTGTCGAGCCGGAAATCCCGGCCAACACAGGGAATATTGCCAGAACGTGTGCTGCAACCGGAACTCATCTGCATTTGGTGAAGCCACTCGGCTTCCGTACCGACGATGCCACGTTAAAACGTGCCGGACTTGATTATTGGTACGCTGTCCACATTGAATATCACGAGTCTTTTGCTGAAGTGCAGGAGAAATATCAGGAAGGTCGCTTTTTTTATGCGACGACCAAAGCAAATCAGCGGTATAGTGATATTGCATTTCAGGATGGAGATTTTTTGGTATTTGGTAAGGAAACGAAAGGCTTGCCTCCTGAATTGTTAGCTGCTAATCCAGATACATGTATCAAGATGCCTATGTCTGATAAAGTAAGATCTCTAAACTTGTCGAATTCCGCTGCAATTATCGTATATGAAGCGCTGAGACAAATGGATTTTCCGGATTTATCATAAAGAGCATCAGGTGAACAAGTATAAATGCGAATAAAGAACCAGGACCTTAGTTGCTAATAAAAGTTTCACTTTTATTGCTCAAAAGTACATGACAGTAGAGCTTAAATCAAGCTTGTATGGTTAAAAACTTGCGAAATTTCTCAACTAGGGCTAATGATAATTGGCTTTCCGGTCGATAAAAATATTATAGACATTCTGTACCATACTTTGATATGGTTCATGATTTTATGAAAAAATGTAATAAAATTTCCTGTGATCAGCAGGATTCGACAAAAAGACAGCGAATACTACATAAAGAATAGTGTCTTTGTACCTAGTTTTTCGCATGGTAAGAAATTGTAAGTTATTACTCAATAGGAGAGGTGTACGATCACGATGAAACCTGCCGGTGTGGTACGTAAAGTTGATCAGCTGGGGAGAATAGTTTTGCCTAAGTCACTGCGTAAAAGATATCAAATGAATGAGGGAGATCCTGTCGAAATTTTGGTTCAGGGTGACCACATTATTTTGGAGCGTTACCGTCCAAAATGTGTATTCTGCGGGTCAGTAGAACAAGTGAACGATTTCAAAGACCGTTATATTTGTGCTCAATGCCTGACAGAAATGACACAGTATTCCTCCTAAATGAGGCAAAAGCATCACGACATTCGTTCGTGATGCTTTTTTTCGGATAGAGACGTACGTCGGCAAGCATATTTAATTGGTAGCAGACTACACATAACTATTTATAGAACAAAAAATGAGTAGGGACTGGACGCAAATTACCATCTGACGGTTTGTTTACGACTCGACCGTTAAGTATAAGCGACGAGGAACCGCCTCCGTCCAAATTATAGGCATCTTGAACACCTAGATTGTACATTTTTCCTTGCAGTTCTTCGAGCGTCGCGCCCGAACCCCCGCTTTCATTGTAGCCGTCTACGACAATAATGAGCAACTGATCATCTTTATAGTTGCCAATGACCGTACGTGGGGCCCGCTTGGGGGAGACTTTCCATTTGTCAGGAATAGGCATTTTTTGTCCCCTTTGCAGCAGGACGGGAACGAAGGTAGCCCCAAAGGTAGGCTTTAAGCTGTCAAGTGCACCTTGACTGTAAAATTTGCCACCGATAAGCTTGCCATCGTTACTCAATCCGACGAAGGATAAATCCTTAAAACTGGACTGAAAGCCAGTAAGGTAGTGGCCATTCAAGACAGTAGTGCTTAATGGATAGCGTTTGCCGTCTCCATCCGCAAAGCCGCCTGCATTGATGCCTGCAATAGCTCCGTGTCTCAAGACTGCACGCATGGTGGTTTCGGAGCCACCCAATTTGTCACTTCCCAAAGACATTTTCATAGCAGTAGGATCTTTAAGTTTGACCTTCATAGCGTAGCCATGATAAATTCCCGGGTTTACCTTAAACAATTCAATGGTAATCCGGTTGCTATCTACCCGCTCATAGGGAACTCCCAGTTTGGCGGTGATGCGTCGATCATAGATGACCGCGGGCCGCTTGGACTGCGTAGAGGCAGTCACGACAAGCTGATTCATCGTTTGGGTCGTTTGCTTGTAGAGCTCAGAAGTCCGGCGAATTGTAGATAAGGTGTACGTTGCCGTTTGCTTGGCTTCATCAAGCTGCTTGCCTACTGATTGCGTTTGTAGAGTGACTTCAGCTTTTTGCAGACTTGAAGAAGTAGACCCAGGAAAGCTCAATGAGGGATGCACTAACAAAATACACCCTAACAAACCGATAAAAGGAGCAAGGGCCAACATAAAGAACCGATTCACTTGTTTTGCGTCTACATTCATTTTAGCAAGTCCATTTTTTTCTGAAGTGTATTGAGCTGCTGCTTGACTTCGTTTAATTGGGTGTACAGTTTATTACTGTTATCGGTCTTATTGTTTGCATTATCCTTCGTGAAGGTCAGTAGTTCATTGAAGGACTGGACTTTGCCTTGCAATCCGCTAACTTCCTTGGAAAGAGCAGTCAGTTGCTTTTCATAGTCAGATTTGAGTGCTTGAATCTGTTGGTCTGTATGGGTTTGCATCTCGTTTAGCATTTGCTGCTTCAAGTGATTGCTATACAGATAGGTTGCGAGAGCACCTAGTATAATAAGAATGAACCAAAATAGCAGAAAAGCCTTTATGGGTAACCCCTTTCTTGAATTGCTCCGCCGAGCTTCGGCAGAAGGACGTTCAGGTGAAGCTTGCATACGATTTTCAACTCCCGTGTAAAGTCAAATTTCCAGTCTTTATTTGCAGTTCCAATTCTATCATGGGCCTATTTATTTCGCAAAAGCGAAATAGTCGTATAAAAATATTGGAAAAAGAGATTGCATCGGAAGGAAGTCCTAGGATACAATTTCCTTAAACGTTTTTCGCTTCCTATACGTTCACATTCGCGCAATTTCTACATATGTAATCACCAATTTTAGGATTATTTTCGCTATTAACTATGTATTTTTTTGTAAAATCAGGAGGTTTAGATATGAGAAAAGTATGGCAGGTGGTCATCATAGATATCCATCCTACAAGTATGCTGGGAACAAAGCTTATTTTGGAAGACCAGCAGGATTTGCTTGTCAGAGGGATGTCTTCCTCCGGAACGGAAGGCTTGGAGCTGGCTTGCTCCATTCGACCAGAAATCGTTTTAATGGACTACAGGTTGCCTGAGGGAACGGCGGAACCATTTTTGACACAAATGCGGGCCTTGTCTCCGGACAGCCATATTGTTATTATGACGGATGAGGATAATATTACTTTGTTTCAGCAGCTAATTTCGCTCGGAGCAAATGGAATGTTATCCAAACAGGCATCACCGAGCCAGTTAATCCATCTGATCAACGGTTTACGCGAAGGATTTGCTTCCTTGCCGATGGATTGGATTCGGTATGGAAACTGGCCCTTTATGCCGTTAATGGCATCCGAGCCTTTTGACGAATTGACACAAACCGAAGTGTTTATTATGGAACGTATTGTACAAGGAATTACATATGACAAAATTGCTATCGAGATCGAAGTTAGCCGGCGCTCCATTGATAATTATCTACGTAAAATTTATGCAAAATTAGGCGTGTCCAGCCGGGCGCAGGCGATTGAACGTTATGCCTTATATGCGCGTCAGAGGAAGCAGCTATATGCCTGATGCGTCAGCCCGGAGATCATGACCTATTTTTCAGGAGAAGGAGGATGTTCATGCAATATTCCTTTGCTTCACGAACGGCTGCGATGTTGGCTTCTCCAGTGCGTCATATCCGGGAAAATGCGAGAAGACACTCCTTTATATCTCTGGCTGAAGAATTGCCTGCACAAGAGCTGTTTCCGGTGAAGTTGCTGGAAGAAGCGGCCCATGATGTGTTTGGCTCCGGCCCTGATGCCCTCCAGTATGGTGAACCGGAGGGCTATTTTCCTTTGCGAGCATGGCTTGCGGGTGAGTGGGAACAGCGTAAAGGAGTAAGAGTACCACCAGGTCAAATCCTTCTCACGACAGGTAGTCAGCAGGCCATTGACCTGATCATAAGGCTGATGGTGGATGAGCGTGATCCGGTATTGGTCGAAAATCCTACATCTCCTGGATGTTTACAAGTACTATCTATGCAGGGTGCACAGATCGTTCCTGTAGAATCAGATGGGGAAGGTGTCATTCCTGATAAGCTTGAAGCTTTAATGATCCGTTATCGACCCAAGCTTTTTTTTGCCACGCCAACGTTTACGAACCCCACGGGCTCCTTGTGGAGCGCGGCAAGGCGGCAGGAAATTTTGGACCTGTGTAGGCATCATGAGGTACTGGTAGTTGAGGACGATTCTTATGGTGAATTGCATTTGAAGCAAAAAAATGAGTCCCATGACAAGAGTCCGCATGGTCAGAGTCGAAAATTCGCAGAGACTTACCCCTCACTATTTGCGCTGGATCATGCGGGTCAGGGCGGTCAAGTGCTCTATATCGGTTCGTTCAATAAAACCGTTGCTCCTGCGCTGAGAACGGGCTGGGCTGCTGGTCCTGCGCCGCTGATTGAAGGAATGTACGCCTTGAAGCAGTTGGCTGATATGCAATCCAGTACGATGAACCAACGGCTGCTGTTCCAATTGTTGACCAGCTCGCGTTTTCAATGGCACGAGCACTTAGCGATGCTGAACAAGGAATATTCTACTCGACTTCAATTAATCTTGGAGTTGCTCAAGCGTCCGTTTTGGAAAGACGTGACGTATCATATTCCGTCCGGTGGCATGTATGTATGGGTGCAGTTGCCCGATGGACTGGATAGCGCATTGCTGCTAAAGGCGGCGTTACCCAAAGGCGTAGCCTTTATGCCAGGTGCGCTATGTGCGGTTGGCAGTGAAGGCGCGTCTCATATTCGCCTTAATTTTAGCCATCCGGGCCGTGAGCAATTGCTTATGGGCATGAATCTGATCGGTGAGACGATTAGTGAATTTACTGCACGGAGCTAGCAAAAACCATCGCCCCATGTCAGTCATCCACCGTTTCCGCAGCAACGGTGGAGTAAGTGATTGGCGCTTCCGCAATCTGGCGCTGTCCACTGTCCTCGTCAAGCTCTGCGTCCATTCCAGCGGCCGTTTTAATGCCATGTTCTTGCAGTACTGCCGCATACTCGTTCAGGGCAGCTTCGCCAAACGGAGTCAGTCGATAGCGGCCGCGGGATACGCGCTCAAACCAGCCGTAGTAGTTATGCTGAAGCACGGCAGCAGCTGTGCTGACGGCTGCTATGCGAGCGAGCTGCGCCGGAGCGGCTTCCCCCAAGCTCTGCAAGGCTGCCGCTACGCGCAGCGCTTTTTCCCGATAGGCAGTGACCAGCTTGCGTCGGGTGCTGCCGCCAGTATTGTGGTCACCGCTGCGTGCGTGAAATTCCCGCAGTAGCTTTTCCTTGCGCGAGCCCGGGCGTACCGCTGCTGCATTGCGGGCATTGTCGCTAGGTAGCGCAGGGTTACACAGTACCTCAACGAGCGGCGGCTTCGTTTTGAAATGGGTGACGGTAAGCAAGCCAAGTCCTAACTGGCGGCACAGTCCCACCAGTTCGTTCCAGCGCTGATTCACGGCCCCTTTTTTGGCACGATTCCGTTCTACAGCCACATATACATTGCTGCTTAGTTTCAAACGCTGCATGCCTTGCAGCACAAGCGCCAGGTTAAACGTCTTTTTGATCTCTACAATCAGTGGTGTCTGTTGCCCTGGCTTGATACCCACCAAATCGCAGTTGCGCACCTCTCCTTTGACTTCATATCCCAAGCTCTCAAAAAAGGCTTTCACCGGAGCGTACAGCTCCGTCTCATGCCGAACCGCCATGACTTCTCCCGCTCCTTTATCCCATTATTCCGAGCTTATATTGTACCATAATGCGTCAGGTCCGCGTCGTTGTTGTATATTTTAGCACAGTGTATCCCTTGGTTTTTTCGATAAAGCAGAGAGACCTGTCACAAAAAATAGGTCAATTCTGAAATCAATCTGCATAGGTATGTATTACACTTTTTTTAAGGGGATTGCATCATATCCTGAAAGGCGTGACGAGTGTAGCCATAATCATCCGGAGTGGAGGATAGTCATTACGCAGTCATGGGAGGAACCGAGCATGAATATTTTTGAACGCGTTGCGGAGTACCGGGCGGAAAACAACCGTCTGGCCTGGAGCGGCACTTTTAGAGAGTATATTGAGATACTCAAGAAAGACCCGACGCCGGCGATGACAGCTCATGCACGGGTTTACAAGATGATTGAATCTTTTGGTGTAGAAGAGGTTGGGGGACATAAGCGATATAAATTTTTTGAGCAGGAGATCTTCGGACTGGATCGAGCGCTGGAAAAGTTGGTGGAGGAATATTTCCATTCCTCAGCCAGGCGACTCGATGTGCGCAAGCGTATCCTTCTTTTGATGGGACCCGTCAGTGGGGGGAAATCGACACTGGTCACGTTGCTAAAGCGTGGCCTGGAGAAATTTTCGAGAACGGATCAGGGAGCCGTGTACGCGATTGAAGGCTGCCCGATGCATGAGGACCCGCTTCATCTGATTCCCCATGAGCTGCGTCCCGATTTTGAAAAGGAGCTGGGTGTACGGATTGAAGGTAATCTCTGCCCATCCTGCCAGATGAGATTGCGCACAGAATTTGATGGCGATATTGAAAAGGTCCGCGTGGAGCGGGTGTTTATATCAGAAGAAAACCGGATTGGTATTGGTACGTTCAGCCCTTCTGATCCGAAGTCACAGGATATAGCTGATTTGACGGGCAGCATCGACTTTTCCACGATTACGGAGTATGGTTCGGAATCCGACCCGCGTGCGTATCGGTTTGACGGAGAGTTGAACAAAGCAAATCGTGGACTGATGGAGTTTCAGGAAATGCTGAAATGCGATGAGAAGTTTTTGTGGAATTTGCTTTCTCTGACCCAAGAGGGGAATTTCAAGGCCGGACGGTTTGCGCTCATCAGTGCAGATGAGATGATCGTGGCTCACACCAATGAATCCGAGTATAAAAGTTTCATTGCAAACAAAAAGAACGAGGCATTGCAATCAAGGATGATTGTAATGCCGATTCCTTATAACCTGAAGGTGTCTGAAGAAGAAAAGATTTACGCCAAGCTCATTAAACAAAGTGATATGAGACATATCCACATTGCGCCTCATGCGCTGCGTACGGCTGCCATTTTCTCCGTGCTTACCCGCTTGAAGGAGACGAAGAAACAGGGGATGGATCTGGTCAAAAAGATGCGCATGTATGACGGTGAAGAGGTCGAAGGATACAAGGAAGCCGATCTGAAAGAAATGCAAAGTGAGTTTCTGGAGGAAGGTATGTCCGGGGTAGACCCGCGGTACGTCATTAATCGCATTTCTAGTGCATTGATTAAGCAAAATGTGGAATCCATCAATGCCCTGGACATTTTACGAGCAATCAAGGATGGTCTGGATCAACATGCCTCCATCACAAAGGAAGAACGGGAGCGCTATCTGAATTTCATTTCCGTGGCTCGTAAGGAGTATGACGAATTGGCGAAAAAAGAAGTGCAGAAGGCCTTTGTGTACTCTTTCGAGGAATCAGCCAAGACGCTGTTTGACAACTATTTGGATAACATCGAAGCTTTTTGCAATTGGGCGAAAATTCGCGATCCGCTCACAGATGAGGAACTCGACCCGGATGAGCGGCTCATGCGCTCTATTGAGGAGCAAATCGGGGTATCGGAAAATGCGAAAAAGGCATTCCGTGAAGAAATATTAATCCGTATTTCTGCGTATTCTCGCAAGGGACGGAAGTTTGAGTATCATCATCATGATCGGCTGCGAGAAGCCATTGAGAAGAAGCTGTTCGCCGATTTGAAGGATATTGTGAAGATTACGACTTCAACCAAAACGCCTGACGCTAATCAGCTCAAACGGATGAATGAGGTGATTAAACGACTGATTGAGGAGCATGGCTACACAGGAGCCAGCGCTAACGATCTGTTAAGGTATGTAGGTAGCCTCCTGAATCGGTAAGACGAAATAATAAATAAGTACAGCATGGTGAAACTATGGATTGATCTGGATGGTGTCATACGGTTGTGAGGTATCCGATGAACGTGTTTCCTAGCGGGAATTCGGCAAGCACAGGGGATTTCAGGTGCTGCCGAATTCTTTTTTTGTATCATTAAGCAGTTGAGTTTATATTTTTTTTTTCTGAAATTGCTATGAAAAAAATCATAATTAATCTTCTGCTTTTTTAACATTTTCTAAAAAGTTGCCGATAAATATGGTAATGTAAAATCTATGTAAACTATTATTTGGAGGAACTTATGATTCATGTCGCGGAGAGTAGATTAAAACAGATACAATATATTGGTATTACTGATGATGATTTGGCTTTATTGCATCATTATCAGGGACTATTCCAATCTATTGTGAATAAGGTGGTAGATCGGTTTTATGAGCATGTAGAAAAGGTTCCGCATCTCATGTCGATTATTTCCAAATGGTCGAATATTGAACGACTAAAACAAACACAACGTGAATACTGGCTTTCTCTCGCAGATGGAAAAATAGATGATCAGTTTATCGAACACCGTCTTTTTGTGGGGCAGGTACATTCCCGAATCGGATTGTCTTCCGATTATTATTTGGGCACGTACATTGCTTATCTTGATATTGCAGTCGACATTTTAAAGCGTTCGGGGATAGAGGACTGGTTTTCTATTGTGCATGCTCTTTCCAAAATGTTCAACCTGGATTCCCAGCTTGTACTGGAAGCTTATCAGGAAAAGGAAAAGGAACAAATTAACGAGCTGGCCGACGAACAAACGCAGGTGCTGACCGTTGTGTCCCGAATTGCGCAAAATTTGACCGGAATGATTGCTGAGCTTAGGGAAAATACGGATAATATCGCGGAGAGTGCCTGCAACACTGCTTCTTCGCAGGAACATACAGAGAAATTGGTACAGCATTTGAGTGACGAGATTAAGCATATTGAGCAGATGAGCGGTACGATCCGGGAACTGTCCGATCAGACTCATCTGCTGGGACTGAATGCGGCGATTGAGGCTGCCCATGCGCAGGAAGCAGGGCGCGGGTTTCAAATTGTGGCACAGGAGGTGCGAAAGCTTGCATCTAATTCGAAGCAAGCACAGGAGCAAATTCAGCGCAAGGTGCTGGATATTGCCCGTATGCTTGACAGTGTGCAATCCGAAACCGCTGCAACAACAGCCAGTGCCCGGCAACAGGCCTCCAGCTCAGAGGAATTGGCTTCGTTCACAAAGCTGATCGAAAACATGGTGAAGGAATTGGAAATGCTGCAACATTCCTCGGAAATGCTAAAGGTGTAAGATGTGGCTTGAAGGCTATCCTTACGTTGGAGGCTTCACTGCTATAACGATTCAGTCATAGACTTTTTCCATTCCATATGAGCCGCAAGTACTCTTTTCCATAACTCGTCCCGTTCCTGGTGACTGTAGTTAACGAGCGGCTCGCCAAATACATCTGCCAACACTTCCAGCCACTGCGATTTCTGATCCAGCTCTATTTTTTCCAAACCGTTTAGCCCGCGTTTTTTCCAAATACATCCTCTGAGTTCATTCGCCTCTAATGCTTGCCTTTGCCGAATCAGAAATAGGTTAAACCATGGAGATTCCGCTGAGCGGCTATAGAAATGATGTTTCGGCATGAATTCTTCCAAATCCTGAACAACCGCAGGAGCAAAATCAACGCCAACAAATGAAGCAAGCGAGTCATGCTCTAACCGCCAACCTTTTGTAACAACTCCGGATTCCATGACTTTATAATGAAGAGGAGCCTGTTCATAAGTTCCCATACGGAGTGGAAGAGGCTCATATGGCATATCGCCCAGCCCGACATCAACAATCCATACTTCATCTTCATGTTGCTCATTTAGCAAGTTCACTGTTAGTCCAAGATGAAATGAATTAATGCGTGGTTCAGCTCCCAGAGGTTGTACCCCGGCACGATGCAGAGAAACTTTGTACCCTAGTGAATATAGTAGTGCACTAAAGGCACCATTCAGATGAAAACAATAACCACTTCTCCCATGTAGAATGAGTTGAATGGATTCTTGAAAACCAATGGCTGCCGGCTTCCTTGCATAAATGTCCAATGTTTGCCATGAAAGATGTTTTACATGAGCCTTATGCAGCTCAACTAAATAGGGAAGGGTAGGAGGTTGAATTTCGGGAATTCCGATTCTGTTTAAATAAGCTTTTATTTCTTCTTTTGTCATGGTGTACATGTACAGTCACCTCTATTGTTGTTAGTTTCCCAGATTCTCTTCTCGAAACCATTGAGCATTGAGTCTTAGCATCATTGTAGAAGGGGGAAGTGCTGTTTACAATGCTATAAATTTTTGATTGTACCGGTACAGTTAGCAAGTCGATTGGCTTTAGCGGCATGCGCTTTTCCTGTAGTTGTTGTCAGAACACAAAAAAACAGACCGTTTCATCGGGTCTGTTTTTTTGTTTAGTTCCAAGCTGACCGATTATAATAGTGATCTGAGTTCACGTCGGTATTTGTTCAAATGAACGAACGAGGGAATGACTCGTTTGGCAGAACGGAAGCCGCCTATTCTGATATTGCGGACCACATGATAGGGAGAGATCAATAGTGCGTGAAGCAGATGCAAATCATGGGTGCTCAATGGACGATATCGTTGATAGTAATCTATCGCGCGCAGCATCTTTGTCCCATTCCAAAGACAATTCCGATGAAGAAGATGGGAGAGATCTTTCATCCTTACATGTAGGGAGCAATTTTCAAAGTCGATCAAATGGATTTTGAGCTGTTTGTCTTTAATCAGATTGGGATAATTATAGTCGCCGTGTATAAATGCGGCGGCTTTTTGCTCCCGAGCAATGGCTTCTCTAACTTTGGGCTGCTGTAGACGATGGGACACTTCTTCACAAAGAGCTACGAGATGTGCTGTGCCTCTGTATGGGATGAGGCGTTTTTTGTATCCAGCTATTTCATCGCTCAAGCCTTCATAACGGATTCTGGATGGCGGAGCTTCAGTGACAGGAAAGCCCATGGCACTGGAATGGAATTTGGCTAAAGTAGCAATTCCCTTTTTGAAGTCTATTCTTTTTGTGAATTCTGGTCTGAGTCCATGAACCCAATTGGTTAATGTATACGAAACACCTTCATAGGTCATGTAAGCCGTTTGTTGTACTGTTGGATAGACCTTTTGGCTGCGTGTAAACCCGCGCTCATCCAGGTAGGACAAGACACGTGTAATAAAACGGATCTCTTCTTCCGGGAATTTGTAGGGTTTTAAGCAATAAGTCGTATTAGCGGTCTCAATCTTGTGAATGTCCTTCATTTGACGGGTACGCTGAATTTTGATTCCATACATCTGCTCAACGTTCGATAAAATCGACATTTTGCTCCTCACTTTCTTTTATACATGAGCCCACTCCTGCAAAATATGGATGATTTGTAATCGAAGAGGCCACGACTGATCCCAATGGTCCAGGATTTCACGATCTCTTGAACGGTGCGGGTGTCGGGAAGCATGCCAGGCTTCTCGTGGTAGTTTATATAAAGCCGTAACAATCTTCCGTTCAGTTCGGCTTAGTGGCTTGCGTTTTTGGTATCCCTTCAGCAAGGACTGCACAAATTCAGGATTGAATTGAGTCGTATTCATAAGGGCCTTTGCCAAATCAGCATAGACTGAGCCGATCTTAACCCGATCCCAATCAATGATTTTGAGATGACCATCATCCGAAATAATGACATTTGGGGTAGTGATATCACTGTGTATCAAGGAGGGGTGCCGATGTTCCATCCGAAGTAGCCTTATGATGGATGCATCCTGCAAATCCTTCCATGCTCGCCTGGATAAACGTTTGCAGTTTTCGCCGTGAGCATTGTACCAGTTGCGGTACGTTTTATCATGGCGACTGTTTTTTATCATTTTTCTTTGAAAAAGACGATCCTGGTTTTTCCATATCCGCAATTGTTGAATGGTCGGAGGAGACTTTACTTTATCCATCCGATGCAAGCCGGTGGAGGTGGCGTGAAGTGTGGCAAGTGCCCGCCCCAGTTTTTCGAAATCTTCAGCGGTCTCCAGTCCCCGTCCTTTGACCCACTGGCTTACATAAAATGGCGTTCCTTGATATAGAGTCCATAACTTGCCGGAATGAATGGGGAGCCATGCGGGCATGTAGGTATACTTTCTCTTTTTCAAAAGCCTTATATGGCTCGCAGCTCGTTCCATCTGTTGAATCGTATTTGAACGGACCATCTTTGTACGACTAAAAGGTTTTAATGCATAAGTTCCTTTTTTCGTTTTCACCTGGATCACTGCATTTTTTCGGTATAATGATGAGACTAAGCTTGATTTTAATGGAATCAGGCCGAAACGACGGGTGATTTTGCGAATCTGTGCTTTAGTATAGGATTTCGCCATAAGAACCTCACTTGACTTTGAATTGAAGAACAAGGTAATCCTCTGTTAGTTATCAGTCTATTCATAAGGAAATAATAGGTGCAGTTTTATGAAGCTATCTTCGTTCTTTTCTTGTGTCACATGGGTCAAAAAAAACGGAGCAGCGAAAGTTCGCTGCTCCGTTTTAATTAGCTCTGTATTTAGTTACCCTGATTATTGACCTGGGTGATAATATTCGTTGTCAACATCTTCGTCTGTATCCACGATTGTGCCAGATGATGCATGGATTTCAAGTTCAACGGTTCCTTCGTTGGTGAGTACCTTTACCTCGTAGATGAACTGTCCATCTTCCTTATCCAATTTAGAAGACAAAAGGGTACTCCCGGGCACGTGTTTAAGCGCAATTTGCCCAGCCTGCTTTTCAGTCAGGGTGATGTGATTTGGCTTGTTAAGGATGGACTCGTCATTGGAGTCATGATCAAGCTCAGAATGGGAACGGATGGTTTTCCCAGTATAAGCATCAACATCTATATCCCAATCTTTATCTCCTTGTTGGAGATCCACCTCATAGTAGACCTTTCCGTTTTTGCGCTCCAGTTCGACATCTTCAACTTGTGCATTATTCCCCACAGCTTTCTTGGCAATGTTGGCAGCGGCGGTCGCTCCAATAAGACCCGTAGGTTTAGCGGCCCATACGGCACTCGCTGAGACACCCGTAACCGTAACTCCAAGCAGAACCGTGGCTGCCATAATTCCTAATGTATAATTTTTTTTCATTACATCATTCCTCCTTGTGCTATAAGCATGAATACAGCTTATCTCTTGAACATGAGAGGAACATAATAGAATCATGAGAAAACCATGAGAAACATGAGCTAAGATGATCGTCAAATCGTCATGATTCGTCGTGCTCCTGTTTTTCTTTTTCCCAAGTTATAGAGTCAATAGAGCCCGATACTGCATTGACCTGTACTACTGCTTCACGCCCATCTTTTACCTCCACCTCAACCAGATAGTAGAGGCCTTTGTCGTTGCGATGAAGCTCAATATCATCGGATGTTCCGTTAACTGCTTGGGCAGCAAGCTTGGCTGCTTCTTTCTCCGTAATGACGAGAGAGGCTGGGTCAGGTTTATTAGTTGGATTCGATGTGTCTCTGGTTGGTGAGGTACCGGGCTTGTGGTTCTGGGGCTCCTGCTTCGCATCTGTATAAGCCTGTGTCCGCTTAATGGATTCGATGACACCGTTATAGGCATTGGCCTTTATGTCGTACTTGCCTTTAGCGTGTTCCAGCCTGATCAGATAAAAATCACCCAAGCGTTGGGATTCAAGCACCTCGCCGGGATACTGATGCAAAATGGATTGGATGACGGCCTTTTCTTCCAATGGAGAAGCTGCTAACGACCGTGCCCAAGGCCACTGTAAAAGGCAAATTGTAATCAACACAGCCGCCAGCGTACCCCCAATCATCCACACATAGATGGCTTTCATCGTTATTTCCTCCTTTGGCTTATTATTTTGGAACGGCAGGGAGGATGATCGTTGCAGTTGTTCCGCTTCCCTCTACACTTTCTAGCCCAATTTGAGCATGTATAGCTTGTGCAATTCCTGTAGCCAATGATAAGCCTAGTCCAGTCCCACCTTCCTCGCGGCTTCTGGCTTCATCCACACGATAGAAGCGGTCGAATACTTTAGATAACTTTTCTTCCGGGATTCCAATTCCTTGATCTGTGATTTTTATGCAGGGTTGAGTTGTACCGTCCACGGTATCAATCATCAGGTATATCGGCTCGTCACTGTATTTGTGTGCATTATCCAAAAAGATAAATAGGAGCTGCTTCAGCTTATTTTCATCGGTATAGCCATTGCAGTCTGCCTGTACATCCAGTTGAATTTGTCGGGCGAACGCATTTTCAAATGTAGTCTTTAATTCTGTCGCTATTCTGGTCAGGCGTACAGGCTCCAGCACGACATTCCACTGTTCTTCGTTTCTGGCCAACAAAAGAAGCTGCTCTGCCATGTCCTTCATTCGGATCGTCTCGGAATGGATCGCTTCAACGGATTCGGCAAAAATCTTGGGATGCTGCAACCCCCGCCGTTTGAGCAGGCTGGCATAACTTTCAATAATGGTGAGCGGCGTCTTCAATTCATGGGACGCATTAGATACAAATTGTTCTTGCCTGACGAAATTTCGCTCCAGCAGTTCAATCATGTCATTAAATGTTTCACCCATTTCGACAAGTTCGTCGCGTGATGATGAATGGAGCGGAAGACGTTTAAATTTCCCGCTGCGCTGAATTTCTTTCATCGTGCTAATCATAGATGTAATGGGACGTGTAATCAGTCTGCCGAGCAGTCTTCCCGATACCACGACAGGAATGAGCGCAATGCCAGTGACAGCAACAAGTACGATTCTGAGTACCTGTAGCGTCTGCATCGTCGGTTGCAGACTTTCGGTCACCTGGAGATTGACAACCTCGCCATTGGTCCAAATCATGGGGAGCGATACAAGAATGTAACGGTTGCTTTCATAGGTAATGATGCGAACCTGCCGTGTTTCATCAAAAACGCCCTTCATCAAGCTAAGAGATTGCTCGGAAGAAGAGGTGATAGGGGGAAGAAAGTCGCCTTCTGGTTTCATTAGCCGAAGCATGCCATCCAGCGGTACATAGGCTCGGAGAAGATCCTCAGCGGCTACGGATACCGGAGCACGTTGAATCCCACGAATCATGTTCTCTGCTGCGGCCTCTACCTGGTCTTTTCGACTGTCTATCGAAAGTTGGCTGAATAGGAAATAGACTGAGAAATGAATGGCCACAAGTAAAATCCCGAATAATAACGAGGTATACGTATGGATTTTGTTTTGTAGCTTCATAAGGATTCCTTCAGAACATAACCAATTCCGCGTACAGTGTGGATCATCTCAGGGAGCTGGCGCGTAGGGTCGATTTTATTGCGCACGTAGCGAATATACACATCGACCACATTGGTATCGCCCATATAATCTATACCCCATACATTTTCCAGTAATTGTTCGCGGCTAAGTACCTGTCGCTGGTGTCTAAGTAAATGAACGAGCAAGTCAAATTCTCGCGGTGTAAGCTCAATGTTGTGCTCTCCTCGAAGAACTTCACGAGTACCTTCATGGAGACGTAAATCTCCGGCACTAAGCCATTGATCTACCACTTGTGGAGCCATGTCTTTCGTTGCACCCACTCTGAGTGCGGCCCGTACACGTGCAAGCAGCTCTTCGATCACAAACGGTTTGGTAACATAATCATTGGCTCCCAAATCGAGCCCCTCGACCTTATCTGCAATGGAACTTTTAGCCGTCAGCAAAATGACAGGAACGTTCGCATCATGCTTACGAATCCTCCGAAGTAGCTCGATGCCATTGAGACCGGGAATCATAATATCCAGCAATACTAGATCCCAATTGCCTTTGCAATACGTTTCCAACCCATCAATTCCGTTTTTTTCTTTACATACTTGATAGCCTTCAAATTGAAGCTCGATCTCTAGAAGCCGGGCAATCTTCTCTTCGTCTTCTACGATCAAAATAGAATGTTTCATGATCATGCCCTCCTGTAGGCGAATAGCCGATACGGGAGTATTTTAGCATATACGGACAGGTAAGACACTTCAAAGCGCAAGGCAGTGAGGGAAGAGATGTTTATACTGCGTCATATTTCCTTGACATTAAAAAGGGACAAAGTGTAACGATAGCGCTATGGAAAGTTGCAGTAACATAAGTTCAGGCCGCGGGCTTGCCCTTTGTCGCCAGGAGCGTAAAATAAAATGAAGCGAAAGCAGGGAGGGCAGGACATGGATAAAAAAATACTGATAGCGGACGATGAGGCGAGCATTCGAAATGCGCTGGCTTATGCGTTAAAGCGAGAGGGTTTTTTGGTGGAAACCGCCGTTGACGGGGAGGACGCCTTGGAAAAAATACGTTTGTTCCATCCGGATGTGCTCATATTGGATGTGATGATGCCCAAACTGGGTGGATATGAGGTGTGCCGCCGTTTGGAAAGTCGGAAGGGCATCGGTATTTTACTGCTGACGGCCAAAAACGATATCGTTGATAAGGTACTCGGACTGGAGCTGGGTGCGGACGATTTTATGAGCAAACCGTTTGATCTGAGGGAGCTGCTCGCTCGTATTAAAGCATTGGTACGGAGACTGGAGCGAGAAGGAGCACCTGCCCCGGAAGGAACAGAAATGGTACTCGGCCCATTACGGGTACGTCCGTCCAGCCGAACAGCTAAACTTGGAGCCATAGCGCTGGATCTGACCCCCAAGGAGTTTGATGTGCTGGCGCTGTTGGTGTCTCATGCCGGAAGGGTGTATACACGGGACGAGCTGCTGGAGCAGGTATGGAGCTTCGATTATGTGGGCGGAACGCGGACGGTGGATATTCATATCCAGCGTTTGCGCAAGAAGCTTGAGCCGCATCAGGCGATATTGCAGACCGTGTATGGTATCGGCTATAAGGCAGAGAAAATGACGTGAACGAACATCATTCACTCCATCAGCAAGGAAGCTTGCGGTCCACCCACCAGCAGAAGCGCAAACGCAAACCTACAGGCTTGAGCCTGCGTTGGAAATTTCCGCTGGTACTGGCGGCTTTGCTGCTGTTTACTGTCGGTGTGCTGAGCTGGCTCGTGCTTACTGGTATTCGCGCTAACCAGACAGACCAAATGGAACGCAGCTTAAAGCGTCAGGCCGAAATTGTAGAAATGCGTGTAAAACAGTCTTACCTGTTGGGAGTGCGCCAATCACCGGAAGACTTTATGAAGAAGCAGGCACCTGGGCTCGCAGTGGAACTGGGCGTATCCAGTAATATGCGCGTTATTTTATATGATGGTCAAGGGCATGAGGTTGGCAATTCTCTACCGCTGGCTTTTAGAACAGATGTCAGCCAGGCGCTCTCCTATGCGATCCAAGGCAAAATTGCATACATTACGGAAGGAAGCGCAATCACTTATTTGGCTCCGCTTCAAGGTCCGGACGGCTTACTGGGAGTGGTACAGCTTCACAGCTCAATAGAAGCGCAGCAGCAGTTCTACCGGGCCATTGCCCACTTGTTTCTATGGACGGGGGGTGCGGTGCTGGTATTGAGCTTTATCTTAGGTTTAGGCTATGTCAGCCGCCAGACGAGGGACATCGGAAGACTAACTCGCGCTTCTGAACAGATATCGGCAGGGCATTATCCGGAAGCCAGACTGCTTCGGCGGCAGGATGAGCTGGGAAGACTGGATGAAGGAATGCTCCAGATGAGCCATGTGATCCGGGAGAGCATTACCGCGCTGGAAAACGAAAAGCTTCGGCTGGAAGAAACGGTTCAGCGTTTGAGAGAGCTAGAGCAGCAGCAAAAATCTTTTATTGGAAATATCAGTCATGAACTAAAGACCCCGTTAACCTCTATTCAAGCTTATGCTGATTTACTGGATATGTATGGGGATGATCCTGAACTGGTGCGTGAAGCGAGAGAAAGCATCAGTAAGGAAACAAAACGGTTATACGAGCTTGTCGAGGACTCGCTGCGGCTATCTGTGCTGGATAAATATGATTTTGAATTGCATACGGAGGTTGTGGAACTGCATTCGTTACTGGAAGATGCGGGGAGCCATATTCGAGGAAAAGCGGCAGCGCGTAGACTGGATTTTTCGATAGATACCGTTCCAGCCCAGGTGTGGGGAGACCCTAAGCATCTGATGCATATTGTACTAAATTTGCTGGATAATGCAGTAAAGTATAATCAAGACGGTGGATGGATTACGTTATCGAATCGGGTAGAACAGGACACTGTGATTGTGTATGTACGCAATTCCGGTCCGTGGATTCCTAGGGAGCAATGGGACATGATTTTTGAGCCGTTTGCTACTTTAAGTCGTGATCGATCTCGTCAGGACAGCGGTACGGGACTCGGTCTTCCTCTGGCACGCAGACTGGCGGAGCGCATGGGGGGAGAGTTGCAGCTTACAGCTTCAGATTATAGTAGCTTGGAAAATGACAACAGGCATACAAATGTAAGTGGAAATGAATTTTCGCTTAGACTCCCTCTCTTGGTTCACGATGGCTCCCTGTAAACGGCCAACTGTTAGCACAGGGCTAGAATGGTGTCTTGTTTACAATTTGGAAACAATTCGATGTATTCATGAGATGTTCGGGCATTAAACTGGGGGTATCGTTAACAAGGAGGCCGTTGTACATGATAAAGAAAAACATAGACAGCTATGGGCAAAAGAACGGTTCCTCTCATCGCGAAGATTCCCGTACAAGAATTTTCAGACAGAAAGCCACTGGGCTGCTTATGACCGGCTTAATCGCCGGAGGATTGCTCAGCGGTTGTGGCATGAAGAGCGCAGGAGAGACAAATCCAGCATTCGGTATGAAACCGGGCCAACAGCTTACTGTGATTGACACGGATGCAGCCCAGCAGCAAGTAACGGACGAGCTGGTGGTATCGTCTATCGACAGGCTGGGGGATGTCTACGCGAGGTCTTGGCTGAGTGACGAAGAGCTGATTGTGGAGCGTAAAACCCAGCTGTGGATTCATAATGTAGAGACAGACAAGGAGCGGATTTTAACACCAGGTCGTAAAGCTCCACAGTTACTTGCTGTGGTATCACCGGATCAGCGCCATGTCTTCTTTACTGAAGGTAGCCCCAACAGCAAATATGATATTCAGGGCTACATTTTGGAACTAAGCAGTGGTAAGGTTACATCGATTGGCAAGTTGGATATGACTAACGAAGTGAGCTGGAGCGATGAGAATCATCTCATTACAGGCACACCGGATGGTAAAATCCGACTGATTGGTCTGGACGGCAAAGCTGAAGAATTGAATTTTCAAGATCCGAATCGCTCTGAATTGATGTCTCATGTTGAAAAAGTGGGTAACGCCATATTTTATACAGGCAGTGATAAACAAGGGTATCCAGTGCTGAATCGGTTCACCCTTAATCATCCTCAGGCTGTGACCATTGCAGAGGGTGCCATGTCCTTTGCCGTGTCGCCTGACGGTAAGTCTATTGCCATTGAAAAGCGGAAATGGAATACATCCGAACCAGCCCGTATGATCATTTTGGATGAACAGGGCAAAGAGAAAGGAATTGTCGGGCAAGGTACTTTAATGAGTCGTGGAAGCTGGTCCAGTGACGGGTCCAAGCTTGCTTTTTCCATTTATGATGAGGATCAGCAAGGCATGAGAGGGCTGTATGTATTTGACCAGTCCACGGGTAAAACCACTCCGGTTACGACCAATATCCAATCCTATGACAGCCCAACGGTATGGAGCCCATCCGCCCGGTTTTTATCCATGTACCAGAACATTTCGGAAGGTGGAAAACAGCTCAATCAAAGCTATATCGTCGAATTTAAGGAAAAGTAGTAAAAGGCGTATATCCGTTTGTTCGGAATGCGCCTTTTTAAATGCAGACTGGCTATTGATTTTATATGAGAATCAATTTCATAACTCATTAAAGTTTGATGGTTGTAACTAGAAATAGACAAATTAAAACATTTTGATCTATATCTAGTTTTAATTGAAGCAGCTAGAGGTATTATGAAATTGATGCATGACTATACAAATTTACGATGATGCTTCTTACCGTCATATGAGAATAAGGCGAGCTTACCCTCAATCATCGTTTCCAAATGAACGGTGCGCCCCCACAGCTGATATACATACGGAAGCGTGCGCTCCATATATTTTAAATCTAGCTCAATGCCTTCGTACTGGTGCTTGAGCTTCAACTCGCCCGTATGCAGGTAATCTCCATCCTCGACGACGATATAAGGGGAGCCTCCATTCACACGTGAAAACACGAGCTGATCCCGTATGTTTTCCCAGGATTTATCGGTAATTTTCCAATCAGGTCCTCGTTTCTCAAACACGTACAGATCCAAATCCTCTGTCAGCTTCTTGGTCATGTAATTGCGTATAAAAGAGGTGTCTGAGTCAAACTCTCGCACCTCGAACATTTTAGCTCGACCCTCGCCCGGTTTGCGCCCTTGTCGCTCTTGCTCCTCACGGGTTGGGTTATCCCAACGTTTTTCAATATCCTCAAATATTTTCAGTCCCAAATAGTACGGGTTCAGGCTTTGCTTGGAAGGCTGTACGACAGAAGCGTTCAGCATCGCAAATTCAACGGTTTCCTCCCCGGTCAAATCCAGTTCCCTGACAATCCGCTGGTGCCAATAGGAGGCCCAGCCTTCATTCATGATTTTGGTCTCCATTTGGGGCCAGAAATATAGCATTTCGTCCCGCAGCATCGTCATAATATCTCGCTGCCAGTCCTCCAGTACCTCGGAGAATTCCTGAATAAACCAGACGATATCTTTTTCAGGTTCCGGTGGGAACTGGCGTACCTTAATACCCTCGGTCTCGGCCGAATCATGCTGCTTTACTGTGTCCAGTGACCACAGATCATCGTAAGGTCCGATGGGACGCTGGTGTTTTTTGGGTTCTTTTTGCTCCTTGATTTTGAGTTCCATATAGCGCTGTTTATCCAGATGCCTTGGTTTGATAAGCTGTGGGTCTACATGCTCCTGTATCGCCAGTACAGAGTCAATGAAGGATTCAACAGTCTTTGAACCATATTCCATTTCATAGCTGTTGATTCGATCTGCTGTGGCCGACATACTCTCCACCATATTGCGATTAGAAGCTGAAAAGCGGGCGTTGTGTTTGAAAAAATCACAGTGTGCCAGTACATGAGCGACAATTAGTTTATTTTGCACCAAAGAATTTCCTTCCAGCAGGAAGGCATAGCAGGGATTGGAGTTAATGACCAGCTCATAAATTTTGCTCAATCCAAAATCGTACTGCATTTTCATCTTGTGAAACGTTTTTCCAAAACTCCAGTGGCTGAAGCGCGTGGGCATACCATAGGCTCCGAACGTATAAACAATATCCGCCGGACAAATCTCATATCGCATCGGGTAGTAGTCGAGCCCGAATCCATCTGCAATCTCCATAATTTCTGATATCGCATATTCTAGCTCCTTCTGGTCGGTGCTCATCCCACCGTTCCCCCTTCCCGTTTGCGAAAAAAGGTGCGTAAGGCTTGGTATACCTCACCTTTCTCCTTGATGACATAGTACATAAACTGATCCTTTTTAATATTCTTGTAGGCTGACATCAACGTGCTGCTGCGATTATATTGATTCACTTCGCCATAGCCGAACATATTGCTCCGCTTTATAAGTTCCTCGATTAGCTTCACGCACCGCTCATTGTCCGAGGTCAGGTTATCGCCATCCGAGAAATGGAAGGGATAAATATTGTAGCTGGAAGGAGGATATCGTTTATCGATAATCTCTAGGGCTTTCAAATAAGCGGAAGAGCAGATCGTGCCGCCACTTTCTCCGCGGGTAAAAAATTCTTCTTCCGTAACCTCTTTAGCCTCGGTATGATGCGCGAGAAAGACAATTTCCACCTTTTCATACTGACGGCGCAAAAAGCGGGTCATCCAGAAAAAGAAGCTGCGAGCACAATATTTTTCAAAAGCGCCCATTGAGCCTGAGGTGTCCATCATGGCTATAATGACCGCGTTGGATTGGGGAATGGTCTTCTCTTCCCATGTCTTGTAACGAAGATCGTCCGGACTAATATGATGAATGCCGGGCTTCCCTTCACGGGCGTTGCGGCGTAGATTTTCGAGAATGGTTCGTTTCTTGTCAATGTTCGCTTGCATGCCTTTTTTACGTATATCATTGAACACGATAGATTCAACCTCAATTTGATCCTTGTCTTTTTGCTGTAAATTCGGCAATTCCATTTCCTCGAACAGCATATCTTCCAGCTCTTCTATGCTGACTTCCGTTTCCATAATATCGTGTCCCGGCTGGTCGCCGGCTTTCTCACCTTTACCAGGCTTCTGGGAGGCAGAATCACGCCCGATGACATCTCCCACCTGACTATCTCCATCCCCTTGGCCTACATGCTTTTGCTTTTGATAGTTATAAATGAAGCGATATTCATCCAGGCTGCGAATCGGCACTTTAATAATCTGTTGACCGTCCGACATAATAATATTTTCTTCCGTTATCAGATCGGGTAGATTTTGCTTAATGACATCTTTGACCTTCTGCTGATGACGTTGCTGGTCCTGGTACCCTTTGCGATGCAGCGACCAATCTTCGCGGGATACGACGAATGAATATGGCTGGCGTGGTTCTGGCATTATTAGGCACCCCCCCAAGTGGATACACGGCACAGTTTGGCCTTGTTGGTTATTAAGTATATTCACGGGGATGAACGATATGTGATGGAACTCGATTTAAATTCTGCCCGTTTGCTTTTATAATGAAAGTAAAAAATGTAAAAAAAGAATGGAGAACCTTGGGTTATGGAAGAAATTGCAGTACTTATAGTAGACGATGAGCAGGGATTGCGGGATATGCTGACAACGGTGTTAAAAAAAGAAGGGTTCCTTCAAGTTAAGCATGCTGCAACGGGGCGGGAAGCGCTGCAAGTCGTGATGGAATCTCATATAGATGTGATTGTACTTGATGTCATGCTGCCTGATAGCGATGGGTTTGAGATATGTCGTCAAATGCGTCTATATACGGATGCCCCTATTCTTTTTTTGACAGCAAGAGATACAGATCTAGACAAATTAATGGGGTTCGGTATCGGAGGAGACGACTATATTACCAAACCGTTTAACCCGCTGGAAGTCGTTGCCCGTATGAAGGCACGAATGAAATATCGGAAAGTTTCGACAGTGGCCATGAAACCGACCTTACGCACTTTAGATTTTGGATATTTTCGACTGGAACTGGAATCCGGTGTGTTGTATGTGGAGGACAAGCAGGTCGAGTGTCCGGCACGTGAATGGCTGCTGCTGGTATTTTTGTGCAAGCACCCTAACCGTATTTTCAGTGTACGGCAGCTTTACGAGGCGATATGGAGCGAGGCCTTCTTGGGTGATGAGAAGACCGTAGTGATTCATATCTCCCGTTTGCGGAAAAAAATAGAACCTGATCCCAAGCACCCGCAATCTTTAATCAATGTAAGGGGGCTTGGTTATAAAATGATGTCAGTCAAGATGGAGGAATGAGGATGAACTCTCTGGTTAAGATGTCCTTCCGTTTTATGAAAGTAACGTTATGTTTTGTACTGGCCTATGTCCTATGTTTTGTTATTTGCACGATCTTATATATTTTTATAAAAAGTATATTTGGAGCATCTCAAAATATAAATATTAATCTATTCTGGACAGGACTTGGTATCGTGCAGAGTGTTGTGTTCATAGCTGCCTACGGATGGTATATAGGCAAACCTTTGGTGTATGTAATTAAATGGATTGGAAATATTGCGACGGGGGAATTCCAAGCACCGCTAAGTGAACTGGAACTACCGGAGCGCAAAAAAAATCAGAAAAATAGCTATAAACCTCCGTATCAATTGTATAAAGAAGTTTTTGAACAAATGAACATCTTATCGTCTCAATTGCGCAGCAATGAGGAAGAGAGAGTGGAATTAGAGAAACGAAAACAGCAGTGGGTAGCAGGTGTCAGCCATGATCTCAAAACACCATTATCTTATATTGAAGGATATGCGGCCATGCTGACTGCTCAAGAGTATGATTGGTCCGATGAAGAAAGAAGAAGCTTTAGTATGAGTATCAGTGAGAAAGTGACTGAAATGAAGCAGTTGATTCAGGATTTGAATGCTTCTATGCAGCTTAAGGAAAGTCCACTGCCCGTCCAATTGGAGAAGGAGGACATTGTGGAGTTTCTCCGTAGTGCAGTCATAGATATCGCTAACCATCCTTCGGCTGAGCAATACGAATTTTCTTTTACGTCCATGGAGGCGACTTGTATTATGTCCTTCGATAGCAAGCTATTAGGCAGAGCGCTGCAGAATTTTTTGATTAACGCCATCATTCATAATCCTCCAGGTACACACGTTTCCATGGAAGTGAACAAAGAGAACGATAAGCTTCATATTTCTATCGAAGATGATGGAATAGGAATGAATCCTAATGAGTGTAAGCAGGTATCTCACTCCGAAGGGCATGGAATACCTATTGCCAAAAGCTTTATTGAAGCGCACAACGGAACGCTTCATATCCTTTCAGGCAGTAAAGCGGGTACAAGGATGGAGATTTCACTGCCGCTAAACAACTAACTTTGTAACATCGAATCTCACATTTTGCAGTGTGCTCGATTTTTTTGCCTGTTGTTTAGGGACTGTTTACTTGATGTTAACTTTACTTCAGTAAACTGTATGTAACTTAAACTTCAGCATTAGAAGTCGAGAGGAGATCAGGAAGTGTCTGAATATGTAATACATACACAGCAGCTAACTAGGCGTTTTGGAAAGCGGGAATTTGTAAAACGAATAAATCTCCAGGTACCTGGACAACAAATTTATGGGTTTTTGGGACCTAATGGGGCGGGTAAAACAACCACGATTCGTATGCTACTTGGGCTGATTAAATCCACCTCCGGAGAAATTGAGATTTTTGGGAAAAAGCTGAAGGATCAGCGTATGGAAATATTAAAAGATGTTGGTTCCTTGGTTGAATCACCTGCCTATTATGCCCATTTATCCGCATATCGAAATTTGGAAATCGTTACAACCATGCGTGGACTGCCGACCCGAAGAATTCATGAAGTGCTGGATTTAGTGAGATTAACCAAGGATGCGTATCGTCCGGTAAAAGGATATTCCTTGGGGATGCGACAAAGACTGGGGATTGCTATGGCGCTTATTGCCAACCCCAAATTATTGATACTTGATGAACCGACGAATGGTTTGGACCCATCTGGTATTCAGGAAATTCGGGAGTTAATTATGAGCCTCCCTGGTGCTTACGGAATGACGGTACTGGTTTCGAGCCATTTATTAAGCGAAATTGAGCAGATTGCAACCTATGTAGGAATTATTAATCAGGGTGAAATGATCTTCCAGGGAACGATGAAGGAACTCACCGCCAAAAGCAAGCCTCAATTATTCATTGAAACCCCAGATCCTGTTCTGGCTGCCGGTGCACTGATTCAGCATGGATGGACAGCTGGAGCTGAATCAATTGAACAAAATGAGGTCGTGACTCCTATTGTAGATCGGCAACAATCTTCGGAGATGATCAAGGTGCTTGTGGAACACAATCATCCCATTTATCGGGTCACAGAGAAGAAAAAAACATTGGAGGAGATATTCCTGGAGCTGACAGGTAAGGAGCGAAGCTTATGATACTCCGGGTTATAAAGTCAGAGGGGCTTAAGCTGAAGAAAATATGCTGGTGGATTCCTCTTATACAGGGGTGTGTACTTACAGGTATGACTGCCGTGGAATGGTATCTTTACTTTCGGCAAGGACCAGGAGGTGTCTATGCTGGTTTTGCCGTTATGTTTATGTTCCTTTCGTTTGTGATGCTGCTTGGCGGTACACTTTTGGCGAGCATTATGGCCGGTACAGAGCATGATACTCAAACATGGAAGCAGCTTATGGTCATGCCTGTTCCCAGAAGCTATATCTATTTATCCAAAATTGTATGGATCGTGATTCTGCAGTTGGGTACCGCCTTGATCACTGTAGCAGGTATGAGCCTCATCTGGGTGTTATATACAAACGAACCCATTCCTTGGCGGATCATGCTGTTACAGCCGATTAATGCAAGTTTGGCTACCCTACCAGTACTTGCAATTCAACTTTGGCTGTCTACACTTTTCACTAATCAGGCATTCCCATTAGCGTTTGGTATATTCGGCTCTATTGCAAGCTTGTTTTTGGCACGCACAAGTATTCTGTGGATTAAAATATTGCCTTGGTCGTACCCTGCCCTATCAAGTCCTCTAATGAAGGAACACATGATTTGGGTAATCGTTGCTTTAAGTGCGGGAGTCATCTTTACGGGACTTGGTACATTACAGTTTACCAAGCATGAATTCAAATAGAGAGGAGAAGATACATGGGCTCTATTTTACGCGTAGAGACGATAAAGCTTCAATGGATCATGGTATGGATTCTCATTATATTGGATGCGGTCATAAATTCTTTAATGGGAGTCCTGGAGCTGAACGATTTGAAACAGTTTTTTTCGCCCAGCTGGTTAACTTTATATACGTATTCAGCGCAATTTCACTCTATGTTTTTTTATCCACTCTATTGTGGAATTATCGCTTCTCTTTTGTGTGCGTATGAGCATCGGGATGGGGGATGGAAGATTTTATTAAGCAGCCCGTATCCTCGTCAGCAAATTTATTATGCAAAATATATATTGCTCATTCTCATACTGGGTCTTGATCAGCTTATATTTATATTGGGCTATTTTGTAAGTGGAAATATAGCAGGTGCTCCAGGAGAAATCCCTTGGTCTGTCGTTCTTTCTACCGGCTTGGGAGGGTGGATCGGGATTTTTCCCCTGGCAGCACTACAGCTTATGCTCTCGATAAAAATTCGGAATTTTGGAGCTTCTTTGGGAATGTCTATTTGTTGTGTGGTTCCTAATATTGTCATAACGGGCTTTCACTCTTCCATAGGTGCGTGGTTTCCTTTTACGATTCCTTATTATATTATGATGCCGCAAACAGCGACTTATGCACCCAGAGTTGAGCCTTACAGCCTCGGCTTGATTGTCATTTTTACGTTTTTAGCCTATCTGTATGGTGGAAGAAAGATGTTTGTGAATAGGGACTGGTTGTAGTTAGGATAGCATGAGGATGTAATCCATAAGCGATCCTTTCAGTCGACAAGTTAATTGAAATAAACAATGATTACAAAAATAACGACAAAATCTTGCGGAAAAATTGCGTTGTTTACTTTCAAATCAGATAGTAATATATAGAAGAAAGAGCACTTCTTTTGGAAAAAATGTGAAAATAAAAAAGTTTTAAATAATATTATAGGATACTTATAAGGGGTTGGTATATTGGATTATATATTGAATTGTAATAATGTTACAAAGAAGTATGGTAGTAAAAAAGCTCTTGACTCATTAACTCTTTCAATAAAGCCTGGAACTATCTTAGGACTTCTTGGTCCCAATGGAGCAGGGAAAACGACATTAATGAAACTCATCGTATCTCTGCTGAGGGATTATAGAGGTGAGATTCGTATTAAAGGTTTGAAACCTAGTGTTGAAACGAAGAAGATCGTTTCTTATTTGCCTGACAGAGAATTTCTTTACCAGTGGATGACCATCGAGCAAGCTATTGCTTTTTTTGAACATTCTTTTGTCGATTTTAACCGAGGTTTAGCATACAAAATGGTGAAATCATTGGGTTTGGATATAAACGACAAAATTAAATCTTTATCTAAAGGAATGCAGGAAAGATTAAGTATTTCCTTGGCTTTTGCAAGGAAAGCAACGCTGTATATTTTGGATGAACCTTTGGCGGCTGTGGATCCTTCTACACGGGATAAGATTATACAAATTATACTTGATAACTTTGATCCTACTAGTGCGGTTATTATAAGTACTCATTTAATTAATGATGTTGAAAAATTGTTTACTGATGTAGCATTTGTGAATGACGGAAAGGTACTGCTACAAGGAAATGTAAAAGATATAAGAGACGAATATGAACAGTCTATAGAGGAAATATTCAAGTCTATGATCTAAGATGAGGAGGATTAATTTTGCGAGTTTCATCTTACAACGAATATTTGCTATTAAATGATTCGGATGAGGAAAGTTATTTAATTTATAACAGCTTATCGAATGGATTCGGTGAAATACATAAGGATTTGTACAATGCCTTTATTCAAAAAGATATGGACTATCTTGAACATTGTGCAGAGAAAGAACAATTACTGCAAGGTCAGTTCCTATATGTTCAGCCCATAAAAGAACTAGACCAGATGGAGGAACAGTTTAAAATATTTAGACACCAAGATCAGACCTTGAACTTAACTATTTTGCCTACATTTAGCTGTAATTTTAGATGTTCTTATTGTTTTGAAAATTTGACGTCTAAATCAGGGAAGAGAGCTTTTTCTCAAAAAATACAGAATGAAATTCTGACTTATATAGAAAAGTCAATTGAAGAATTACATTTTAAACGCATCATTGTGAATTGGACAGGTGGCGAACCATTACTTGAATTTAAAAATATAACCAGTCTTATGGAGCGTATAAACTTTATCGCTAATGAAAATAAAATATCTATTGATCATTTTATGGTAAGTAATGGATACTTACTTACACCTGACCGGGCTAAGAAATTGAAAGAATTAGGTGTTAAAAGAATCCAAATTACAATAGATGGATCAAAAAAAAGCCACGATCAAAGAAGAATATTAGCTAATAAAGAAGGCACTTTTGATAAGATAATAGAAAATATTAATAAATCATGTGAATTTATCCATATTACGATTAGAACAAATGTGGATTTGGATAATATTCATTTTATGAATGAGTATATGGAATATATGGGGAGGCAACTTTTCAAAGAGAAAGTAAGCATTTATTTTTCAGCAACTACTGAATATAGTGCAGGGGGGTGCGTCAGTAACAGCAGTTGTTATGCGAATAAAGATTTTTCAAAGGTAATAATAAAGTTATACGAAAGCGCATTAGAAAAAGGGTTGAATATATCTTACTATCCTCAGTATGAACCGGTTGCTTGCGCAGCAATCGCAGCTAACTCTATGGTCATTCAGCCAGATGGAGGTATTCAGAAGTGTTGGAATACTGTTGGAAATAAGAACTATTTAATTGGACATATTAGCGAAAATTTTAGTATTGAACAACTTAATTCAAATGCTTAGTTTTAACTTTCGTCATCAATAAATCTGGAAAATTTAACTATAGCTATTAATATATTTGAAAGGAGGTGAGTTGAATGCGGTGGATTGTAAAACCTCAAAAAGTAATGAACTCTGTAACTCCTGCATTTTGTCTTGTAGATAACAAAAATTCTTGTGTCTTGTATGTTTAAACAAAATCTTCTGTATTACCGCCTGTTTTTTACTAAACAGGCGGCTATTTCATTGAAAAGGGGCTTAATATGTTATTTTCTCATATATTTAAAGTAGAAATCAAAAGACATTTTATGGTGTTTGCTATTCTTACGATCTTAAGCGGTATATTTAGTCTTCATTTTTTAATTAATAATCATCAACAATTAGCATTCTCTTATCTACTAATCAATATGGTTATAGGGATATTGATACCCATTTACATATTTATGGACTTTTACAATGAGTTTTTTATAGGAAAAATGACACTTAATCATATGCTACCACTCAAAACATCAAGTCTATTTTTTATTAAATCAATAGTATTTTTAATTGGAATTATGGTTGTATGGGGGGCAACTCTCATAGAGATTTTTCTTAATCCGCAAGGGTTATACTTAACGCGCATTGTGCAGTCAACTAGTCCTTCCGAAGGTATTTTATATTTATTTTGCTCAAAGTTTTTTGGAATGTTAAGTGGGCTTTCATTGATGGGGTTTGCAATCTCTTTAGCAAAATGGGTGAGTAAAAAGGTAGCGACAGGTCACCTATTGATTGCCTTTATTTTTATTGCAGTAATCGGCTTTCAATTTGCTTTAATAATAAAAGGGTCTTGGCATTGGAGCATTGGAACATCATCACTAGAATCTTTTAAACAGTACGCCAATATGCTTACAATAAGTACCTTTTCCAATCGACCAACCTTTCCCGACATTAAAGAAACAATTCATTGGGATTCAGTAGTAATGAATGTAATTGTTACAATAATTTCAGGAAGTTTTGCAGCTTTACTATTTAATTCAAAAAGGTACGAAATTTATGGTAAATAAATTGGTTTACATTCAGTGAGCCTTTATTTTAGCTCTAGGAGGCAAGGGGGTGATCGATATAAATACCATTGTAATCATAGAAAATCAATTGACTTGGCAAAATAAACTCAAAGTATGGATTGAGCCGGAAAAGGACATGTATGCATTTTTTTTTAGATCGTATACTGATTTTATTGAAAAAGGTATATTTGAGGATTAGCAACTATTAGTTTGTGATATAGAATTAATCAGTTTGGATGAGCTGGAGCCCATATACAGAAGAGATCGGCCAATAATAATAAGCATTTCAAACCATAAGTCTCCCAAAATAAAGCAGTTATTGAAACTTGGCATCTCCGGCATTGTGTATAAGACAGCTACATCGGCACAATTGATGCGGACCATTCGTAATGCTTTAGATGGATTGGCTACGTTACCAATGGAATTATTTCAAAGCTTACATACCATTCCAGAATATGATGATATATTAATCAGCCCTAAGGAACGCTCAATTCTAGAAGGGTTAGCACTAGGAAAAAGCAACAAAGAGCTAGCAGCCCTTTTATATGTTAGCCAGAGGACAGTCGAATATCATTTGACACATATATTTAGTAAATTCAATGTTCATACAAGAACTGAGGCCGTAATGGCAGCTAAGTCTAAAGGAATAATTCATATGTGAATACCTTTTTCTGAAGGCAGGAAAATGACTTTATTTCTATTTAAATATAAATATAGGTTTTTTGTAGTCATTTTTATGATCAGTCTCGCTAGTTTGCTCGATATTTATCTAGCCTTTATATTCAAAAGTTTAATAGACACCGCCACATCGCAGGGGGAAAAGCAGTTTATTGAAATTTCCTTAATTGCAATAGGCTTCATTATAATTAACTCTCTCGTAAAAATGTTTTCCAATTTATCGCAATCTTCTTATCTCTGTAAGACGGTGTTGCTTTTAAAAGAGATTGTTTTCCAACATATTCTATATAAAGACCATTCTCAGTTTACTTCAAACCATAGTGCAAAGTACATTTCGATCATGAATAATGATATTAAAATGATTGAGGATGATTACTTAAAAAATATATTTTCTTTGACCAGTACAGGAGTTTCGTTTTTGGCGGCTCTTTTTGCTATGTTTGTTTTGAGTCCTAATATTGTTGTTATATTACTTTTACTTACACTAATATCTATTTTAATTCCACGTATTTTTGAAAAAAAAATCCGAGCTAGAAAACGAAATATTGCAGATGCTTTAGAAAAATTTACGATAAAAATAAATGATGTTTTTTCTGGATTTGCTGTTATTAAAAGCTATGGAGTAGAGCAACATGTGGAGCAGCAATTTCGTTTGAATAATACTGTCGTTGAAAATAATAAGTATTTATTTTTTAAATTAAATGCTTATGTAAGCTCATTGAGCGATGTATTTGGAGGAGTAATGTTTATCTCTGTATTTCTTGTTGGCAGTTTTTTATCCATTCGAGGAGCTATCACACTAGGTACTATGATCGCTTGTGTACAGTTGACTAATAAAGTTGTCAATCCAGTATATATGAGTATTCAATACATAACTCAAATTAGGGCATTGCGTGATATTTCGGCTAAAATATTAGAAATTTTACACGAAGATCAGGATGGTAACCAATATATAAAAAAAACATCAATAGAACACTCAGTTCGTTTTACAAATGTGAGCTTTGGTTATGCCTGAAATCACCTAAATTTACATAATATTAACATGGTTTTGAATAAAGGGGGAAAATATGCCCTTGTAGGGCCTAGCGGGTCTGGAAAGTCTACTTTGCTTAAGCTCCTAATGAAACAATATGATGATTATGATGGAATTATTTATGTAGATGATTTGGATTTAAAGTTCATATCTGCTGAGGATTGGTGTCGGTTAGAATCGGTTGTGCAGCAAGACGTTTTTTTATTCGATGGCAGTATTAAAGAAAATATTACAATGTATCAATCGTTCCAAGATGAGATTCTTTCCAATGTGATAAGTGCCTCTGGGCTTAATAAACTTATCGATAAATTGCCTTATGGTTTGGACACACAGATTGGTGAAAAAGGAGGGAGGCTATCAGGGGGAGAAAAACAAAGAATTGCGATTGCCAGAACCTTAATTAGGCAAACACCGTTATTACTCCTTGATGAAGCAACTTCATCTTTGGATAGTGAAACGGCGAATGCCATTGAAGAGGTGATATTAGGTCTCGAAACTATTACATGTTTGGTAGTAACGCATCGTTTGTCTAAAGCTGCATTGCAGAAATATGATAAGATATTTGTTATGTCAGATGGAAGAGTAGTAGAAGAAGGTTCCTTTGATTATTTAATAGAGAATAAAGGTCATTTTTATCATTTATATAAATTTGTAAATGATTCTTCAATAAATCAGACACAACCTATATATACTTGATTTCACGATTTAACTATAGTTAGTTCTACACCCTTTTTTGATCTACCCCATCCATAAAAGTCGAACTACAGCCATACTCACAATACCGACAACGACGGTAGCCAGCAGGTTTTTGCTCCACAAGGCGGTCACTAGCGTTGGAAAGACAGCCATAAGCACTTGCCCATTAAAAGTGACGGAGGTCTCGGTTCGGACGAGTAGATTTTCCATCACGAGTGCAGTGAAAATACAAATAGGAATATAGGAAAGCCATTGTAGCACTGGCTTGGGTAGCGCCAGCCTTTGCAGCACGACAAAGGGAATGATCCTTGGGATCGCCGTGACAATCATGGCACCGATAATGATATACAGGACATGGGGATTAATGTTCATTTGTCGGTTAACACTCCAATCGTTGCGGTGATCATGGTCGCTACAATGACAGCAATATGTGACGGCACCCACCAGGACAAAAGGTACATCAGAACAGCCATACATAGCACAAGCAGCAGACGATGCTTGAGTTTGGAGGTATGGACACTTTGGAGCTGGGAAATGAGTAGGGCAAGAAACATCGCAGGCAAGGCAAAATCCAGACCAAAAACCTCCGGTCGGGAAATCCAGTTTCCGAGAATCCCTCCTGCCACACAGGATGCAATCCAGGCGAGATAAGCTGTAATATTAAGCCCGTTCATCCAACGGTCACTGACCTGTCCGCCTTTAGCCAATTTATCAGACGCTACCCCAAAGGATTCGTCCGTCAAAAGAACGCCGATACCTATGTTTTTCCATAGTGAATATTTAGAAAAGTAAGGAGCCAGCGACGCACTTAACAGCAGGTGGCGGGCATTTACAATGAATGTCGTTAAAATAATGACGGATGGAGGACTGGCTACAGCCAGCATTGAGCACATAATAAACTGGGAGGCTCCTGCATATACAAGCGCCGACATCAGGGCAATTTCCATGGTGCTAACCCCTGACGAAGCGCCCACAATCCCTGCCGCGAACCCAATGCATACATAACCAAGCAATGTAGGAATGCAATCTTTAACCCCTTGTAAAAAGCTGAGTGAATCGTGCTTCGTTCCGCTCAACTCCGAAGCTATGGACATTTTAACCTTACCCCCAGTGTATAAATTTTATAATAGTATATAACGGAAGTTATGAAGTATCAATATATTATACAATTGTATGTTATATTGAATAGTCCTTAAAAAGCTGTTTGATTTACTATGACAACCCAAAGAAGACTATGTATTTACCAAAAAGCTTCGCTCGTGTTCCGGTTGCAGACGATTTGGCAGCAGCCAGCATCCAAAAGCGGTGTTCAAATCGGATGTGTTCATACAAGGACTGTTTTGACTGAATGGGGAGTTCGTAAAAAAAGGGCGTCCCAGTCAGTTCATGACTTATGGGACAACCCTAAGATGGTAACTTATATAAGCTCCTGCCGTTTTTTCAGATATCTGTAGAGAATAATTCCCGAGACCGCGCAGATGGCTGCGCATAGACCGATAACTCCATATCCCGCCTGAAGCCCGCGCAGCATGCCAAGCTCAGTAGTTGCGCCGTAGACTATCTTGACCCCTTCGATTACCCAGCCGATCACATAGTTGCCAATGACACTACCTATACCCATCAGCGTGACGACGAACGTAATAGCTGTATCACTGTCCTTCGGATATCTCCGTGCTATGAACGCCATCACGGTCGGATAGATCATTGCAATGCCTGCACCCGATACGGCAAAGAGAAACGCCAGTCTCTCCCCACCCGCGATTGCTGCGAACGTACATATCGCTGAGAAGGCGGAGAATAGAATCGTCGAAAGCACAAACCCCATCCGGTCAGTGAGCGGACCAAGCAACAGGCGCCCCAACGAGAAGGTAAGAAAGAACGCTGAGAGCATGCTGGACGCCTTCACCGTACTCCATGAATACGCTTTCTCTAAGAAGTTGACTAGCCAGCCCCCAACTGCGAGCTCAGAGACTACCCCAAACGACAGGATCATTACCATCATCCAGAGTGCCGGATCGCGAGTTAGGGTCTTGAGTGAGGTCCGTTCCTCATGCTGCAGATCGTCTCCCGGGAAGGTGCTGAGCAGCGCGGCCACAATCGGCAGCAGGCAGAGAGACAACATAGCCAGATACATCCCCCGCCAGTCCAGCGTATGTCCAAATACCGTCAGTGACATGACTCCCGTCGCCAGCAAAGGGGCGACTGTTGAACTGAGCCCATAGAAAAAGTGGGACAAATTCATCATCGTGCCGGTATTTTTCACAAAAATCCTCGCCCCCAAAATGGCGAGCGCAATCTCCAGCATGCCGTTCCCGATATACATCAAGAAGTAGGACGAGGCGAAGAAAGGATACGTGTGCGACAGATAGATGAACACTCCCGAGATGATCATGGAAGCAAAGGAAATGATGCTGACCGCCTTGATTCCCCACTTACGGACAAGAACGGCGGTGAACGAGCAGGCAATCAAATAACCAAGTGCGTTTAGAGACAACAATGTTCCGAGCTGCTGTTCATCCAGATTGAAGTCGAATTGAATGCGTGGAATAGCAGGGCCTTTAATATTTTCCGAGATGCCAAATACAATAAAGCCAATAAAAATTGTCGCCAGCTGCATCGTGTACATGTAACGGGACTTGCGGGTTTGCGGATTCAAATTTAGTCCCTCCTAGATAGTCAACGTTGGTTTTCTCACCTGTTGGGTGTTCAGGGACGGAAAAGTCATAGGATAGCCCTCCTTCAGGATATTACAATAGTTTTCAAAAACGTTTTAATAAGTGAAGTTTAAGGACATTTATATTCAATGTCAAATGTTTTTATTCGCATGTTGAAGTTAACGAGAAACCTGACCATATTACAGTAAATTATAGCATGCCTACTTCCCGTTTAAGCCTTGTATATACCTTGATCGGCTTCTATATATAGCGAACACACAGTCTTTTGTGTATTCTTTTTATATAGACTTTTGGATACAAGGAGGCATCGTCCGTGGATTCAATGCAGTATATTATTGGCTCTAATTTGGCTCAAATCAGGAAGACTAGAGGATTAAGTTTGGATAAGGTGGCTGAACTGACAGGGGTCAGCAAAGGGATGCTGGCTCAGATTGAGAAGGGGAAATCCAATCCTACGGTAACAACCCTTTGGAAAATTGCGAACGGTTTGCACGTATCCTTCTCCACCTTTCTTAAAGAAGACCCGCCGCAAATCACGAAGATTCGAAGGGAAGACCTGCATCCGGTTATTGATGAGGACGGTAACTATTTTGTTTACCCTGTATTCCCGTATCACGCTGAAAAGAAGTTTGAGGTGTTCACGGTAAGTCTGAAGCCAGGCTTTACACACCAGGCAGAGAAGCATCTGGGAGAGGAAACGATTCTCATGATCCGTGGGGAAATGTACTTTGAGATGCAGGGGCAACAGCTCAAGCTGAGTGCAGGGGATGCCGTGCAATTTCAAGTATCTGACATACATACCTACCGTAATGATTCGGATGAGGATGCCGATTTTTATGTATTGATTTATTATGCGGATTAGTGGGATGATTAGCATAGTCTAAAACAGGCTTCCACATCAGGATTTTGCAAAATCCTGAGATATAAAAGAGAGCAACGAGGAAAAGAGAGGAAAGAACCCATGGAAAGCAAGTACATCCGAGAAACCTACTGCTTTAAGACATCCCGAGTATTTCCCAACGATATCAACAATCATAACACGCTCTTCGGCGGCCGATTGATGTCGTATATCGACGATATCGCATCTATTGCAGCTGCTAAGCTGTGTCGTACGAACACAGTTACAGCCTCTACGGATTCGGTGGATTTTTTGCTACCTATCCATCCGAGTGATTCTGTCACGCTAGAAGCGTTCGTAACCTGGACAGGCCGTAGCTCGATGGAGGTGTTCGTAAAGGTAATTCGTGAAGGACTAATGACTGGCGACCGAAAAATCGCAGCCACCGCCTTCCTGACCTTTGTGGCATTGGACGAGAACAACCGTAAAGTGACCGTGCCGCAGGTGATTCCAGAAACAGAAGAGCAGTTACAATTGCACCAGACGGCTCCATCACGCGCAGCCATACGGCGTCAGCGGAGGGAAGAAAGCAAGCAGCTGGCTAGTTTTCTGACAACAGATTATCCGTGGGAACTGTAACGTACTAAAGATTATCAATTTCATCGTTTTACGTAAAAAGGAGCCGTTATTTCTGTTAGCAGTCACCATGATCTGCTCGGAATACGGCTCCTTTTGAAAATAACTTGGGCTATTCTACTTTAACTACACGGAAATGCTGATTTGTCCCACCATTATCGCCCCATTGAATGGCTTTGGCTCCATCGGCGGTGGCGCCTTCAGAAATATCGATCAGCTTGCCAGTTGCCCGATTTTTCAGCTTGTAATAACCACCGGTTACGGATACTAATTGCCAGTGCTGACTGGACCAGCCTCCGTCGCTCCATTGCTCAATAACTGTACCATCCGTTGTAGTACCGCTTTCAACACCAATTAGCTTTCCGCTGTTGCGGTTCACAATTTTATAATATCCGCTGCCTGCATCCTTGAGTTGCCATTGCTGGTTTGCTGCACCAGAATCTGCACGCTGCTCCAGGTCTGCGCCGTCCGTCGTTGCATTGCCAATAATGCTTAGTGGCTTATTACTCTTGCGATTCACTAGCTGATAATAGGCATCCGGATCAATGGCAATTGGGGTCGTTATCCCCTCGACCACACCACTGGCGGTGTCAATATTAATGCTGTCGAACCAATCCATGGCTAATGAAGTCGCTGTTGGAAAACGTAGTGGCAACCATACATATTGAGAATCCTGCACAGGACCGCTCCATGCACCCGCCCAACGGTCGCCCAAATACAGGTATGAAGTTGTCTGGGCACCTTCAACAGGAATCACGTAAGCCGACTGTGAGCCATATGTCGTACCGTCCCCGAAGTTTATCGTATTACTCCAGGTTCCTTCAATGCTGGATGCGGTAGCATACTTGGCCTGATTGGGATTCCAGCCGGTTGCCCCGGATGTAATCAGGAAGTAGACGTCTCCTTTTTTGAATATCGCCGGAGCTTCACGGTATTGTCCAGGCCAAAGTGTAGTCACCAGCGATTCAACTTGCAGAAAATCCGGTGTCAGACGATAAATGTTCAGATCCGCGTTTACCCGGGTAGCCGAAATGAGGTAAGCTGTACCGTTATCGTTGTATACGGTCATATCGCGCGAATCGTAATCCAGAGGACGGAAGCTGCCCTGATACGTGTAATCCCCGTCCACCGTATCGGAGGAGGCGACAGCCACTCGGGCCTCGTTGTAATTAACCCCATTCTCCTTGTGCATCCATAATACGTATTTGCGTGTTTTTTCATTATAAATCACTTTCGGACGTTCAATATTCGAAACATTCAGCTCTACGGCGGAGCTGCTGGTCAGTACGTTTTTACGAAACTCCCAGTTTTTTAAATCAGAGGAACGGTAGGCGGATACCGCCTTGAACGTGCCGTTAGGATTACGATTTTCACCAAACCAATAATAGTAACCGTCTACTTTAATCATACCACCCCCATGGGCATGGACCACGTTTCCATCTGTATCTTTAAACTGAATGCCATTCACGACATTCGCTGAAGCGGCTGAAGCGATCTTAGGTGAAAACATCTGAAAAATGCTCAACGTCAGCAAAATAGAGAGCATAATACACAGCAAGCGGGCAAAATCATATTTCATTGTTTCGTCCTCCTCTGTATGCTTTATTTTAAAGCGCTTTCATTAATGGACTCTATAAAGTAGTTTTAATAGAGCTACTTATCCCAATTGTATCCATATTGAATTGAAAGTGCTAGAGTAGTATATTGACCATGTACACGGCACACGCCATCCATATCTAACAGACTTCCATCGAACGGTGAGTGTTACAAACTGGCTGATATTCATTAGGTATATAGGAGGCGACCATGAAAATATACGCGATTGATACGAGCAAGCCGGAAGCTGAGGAGCATTACGAATTACTGGTACCTCGGGTTTCACTAGAAAAGCAGCACAAGTTAGATCGTTTTTTACATCGGGAAGATGCTTTGAGGGGCTTATATGCCGATGTACTGCTAAGATGGTTGGCCTGTCGGCAATTGAAGGTATCGAATGCCAGTCTTCAATTTACATACAATGCATTCGGTAAGCCTTCCTTAATAAATGCACCTGCATTCCATTTTAATGTTTCTCACTCGGGAAAATGGGTGGTATGCGCTATTGATGATCACCCGCTTGGAATCGACATTGAGCAGCTCCGTCCTATTGATTTTGAGGTAGGTAGGGTGTGCTTTTCGGACACAGAGTATGATGCGTTAATGCGTCAGGATGCAGACAGCCGCTTATCCTATTTTTACGATCTATGGACGCTTAAGGAAAGCTTTGTGAAGGCCGAGGGGCAGGGACTAACCCTACCGTTGAAGTCTTTTTCATTTGAGCTAAAGGCACAACCATTCATAGGCTTCACGACAGAGGGCTTTACCACCGAGTATTATCATTTTAAGCAGTATGAGCTGGATCAGGATTATAAAATGGCTGTCTGTGCAGCTCATGACCAATTTGCCGAGCAGGTGCAGCAGATAGATATAAATACACTACGCTTGGAAGTGGCAACACAGGCGTAATATGAAGTGGGTATGCGTATAGTTGAAAAAAGGAGATGAGTGGCGTTGACATTCGTTTTGTTCAAGCACGGCCGGTTGTATGGGGAGTGGGCTTCCAAAGGAGACTCCATCGTTGTACAGCAGGGTCGGATACAGGCCGTCGGATATGCTCGGGAGCTTGAATTGCAGTTGTCCGGTAAGGAATATGAAGCCGTGGATTGGGAAGATGCCTATGTACTGCCAGGCTTAACTGATTCACATATGCATTTGTCTATGCATGGTATGAAGTTATCTATGCTCGATTTAACATCAGCTACCTCCAAGGGCGAGATGCTGGCTATGCTACGCAAACGGGTCGCTGTAACACCGCCGGGAGAGTGGATTTTAGGACTTAACTGGAACGAAAATGCTTTTATTCCTGTTGAAATTCCGGATATATCCGAGCTGGATGCCATTACAGATCAGCATCCGGTATATCTCACTCGTACGTGCTTTCATACGTTTTTGGCCAATTCAGAGGCATTTCGACGTGCGGGTATTAACGAGGACACCCCTGACCCGGCTTCGGGGGCCTATGGACGAGACGCAGATGGACGGTTGAACGGATTGGTTTATGAGGAAGCCTCCTTTGCCTTTACTAGCGTGCAGCCAGAACCGGATTATTCGGTTAAGAAGGATACGATTCGGCGGGCTTCTATGGATGCGTTAAGGCTTGGTTTGACTGCTGCACACACGGAAGATTTACGTTTTTTGGGCAGCGTGGAGACGATGCAGCGAATTTACAGGGAGCTGAGGGAAGAAGGTCTTCCTTTTCGCACACACCAGCTCATCTATCATCCATTTTTGGAAGAAGCGAAAATGCAAGGGCTGCGTGCAGGTACTGGAAATGAGTGGATTAAAATTGGTGCGATAAAAATGTTTGCCGATGGGGCTATTGGCGGAAGAACGGCATTATTGTCTGAACCCTATAGTGATGCTCCACGTACCTGCGGAATGGCGATTCAACCGCAGCCAGAGCTGAATCAGATGGTGGCAGCTGCCAGGGCCGCAGGCTTTCCAGTGGCTGTACATGCAATAGGGGATGGGGCAGCGCACATGATTTTGACAGCGATGGAGGCCCATGCGCTCACGGAGGAAAGCGGTTTGCCAGATCGCCTGATCCATGGACAGGTGCTTAGGGGGGATTTGGTCAAGAGAATGGCGAAGCTGCCGCTGATTGCGGACATCCAGCCCCGTTTTGTCGCAAGTGACTTCCCTTGGGTACTGGATCGGGTGGGGAAAGAGCGGACTGAATATTTATACGCCTGGAAAAAGCTGCTGGAAGCAGGTATTCCATGTGCTGGAGGTAGTGACGCGCCGATTGAGCCGTTAAACCCTTTTCTTGGTATTCACGCTGCAGTGACTCGTGCCAAACCGGAAGAAATGCATGAGGGCTATCTTCCCGCTGAAAAGCTGGATGTACATGAAGCCATTCGTTTGTTTACCACGGGAAGCGCAGTAGCAGCTGGTGAGGCTGATGAAAGAGGGACGATAGCTGAAGGGAAAGCCGCTGACTTTACAGTCATTGACCGTGATGTATCGGAAAGCCCGCAAGCTTTACTTGATGTTAAGGTACGGATGACCGTTGTAAACGGGAAAGTTGCATATCGGTCATAGGCCGATGCTAAGTATGTATGCCAAAAGCCTTCAACTTCACTTTTCATGTGAGGTTGAAGGCTTTGTATTTTATAAACCACGCTCTATAAATCGGTCAGCGTTTTTTACACTGGACCACAGATCAGAGCTGGCTCCGCCCGCATACCAGTAGGCGAAGCCAGCAAACCCAGCATCCTGTCCCAAGCGATACTTACGAGTGAAGGATCGTCCTTCCTCGAGCCACAACTTATGAAGCTGTGTGTCTTTGTAAGACACGGTATACTGCTGAATATCCTCATTCCAGATTGCTTGGGAGACGGAACGGGATATGAGCTGGTTTTGCTGATCTAGTGAAATATCAGAGGAAGCGATTGACTGTCCGCTAGCGTTAAGCGTCCAGTTCCGTGTAAATAATGGCAACGCCAAGATCGCTTTCTCTGGATAGGTGGTTTGTACAAAACGCCGCACGCTTTCACGGAGCCATGGCAGTGAGGACACAGAGCCGGGGATCGAGCTGCCTCCCCAGTGCTCGTCATATCCCATCAAGATCAGATAGTCTGCCGCAGCGCCAAGCTGTTTATAATCAAAGGCGGCAGTCCAGTCCGTTCCGTAATCAGGAGATACACAAATCGCCAGTACCGTATTCTGACTCTTCAACTTAGCTTTTAATTGTTGGACGAACAATGTTAAATGGGCACGATCCTGACCATCTACATTTTCAAAATCAATGACAAGTCCGTTCAAACCGTATACAGATACAGCATTAGCAAGCTGACTTATGGTTGTATTTCGTAGAACCTCACTGGACAAAATTTGGTGCGTCAGTGCCAGGTTGGAACGGTTGCCTACCATCGCCCAGATATTTTTATGATGCTGTTTGGCCCAGGTGAGCAGCGATGAATTGGTATAATCGCTGATAATACCTGTTTCATTCAGAAAAAACCAACGTGGTGACAGGGTGTTGATGTTGGATTGGAGCACCGTATTTTCAAACTGCTGAACGGTTTGATCATATTGCCAGCCAATTCGGATGGAAGAAGCGGTGGAAGCAGTTTGGTTAGCATGTTTTGTTGAATACGTTAGCAGTCGCTCCAGTAAGACCGCTGTTTCTTCACGAGTCAGAGAGGATGCAGGACGAAAATAGTTACTTTCACCTTTCATAAAGCCGTAACGATTTACGGTGGTTACCGCATTCAGAGCCCAATCTGCAATTTCTCCAGTATCTGTGAAGGAGGAAGTAGCATCTCCTGATCCGCTCGAAGAGCGGATGAGACGTGCGATCATCAAAGCCGCTTCTTGACGGGTTATAGGACTATTAGGTTGGAATGTGGCAGACGTTCCCCCCTGAACGATATTGAGCTGCGAAGCCGCTTCAATCCATCCATAGTACCACGTCTTTTTGGCAACATCTCGGTAGGAGGGAACGGGTGCTTGTACAGGCTCCAGACCGAGTGTACGGTCCAGTGCGGTAACCCATTCGGCTCTGGTAACAGCCTTTTTAGGAGAGAAGTAACCAGGTCGTGTACCGTTCAAAATTCCTTTAGCGTGCAGGGAAATAATAGACTGATAGGCATAGCTGTGTGCAGTATCCTGGAACGTAGCGCCGGATGCTGCTGCTGGAGCAGCTAAGTATGAAGAGAATGTTGTGAATATTGTGATGGCTGCCGTTGCTGATAGGGTAAGCTTGGCTAACCAACGTGATCGTTTGGAACTCATACCAAATAACCTTCTTTTTTATGATAGATTGTAGATTCATAGTTCGTTACTCGACGAATAATACTATCAAAAAGAGGAAAGTTATTCATTGCTAAATTGCTGGAAAAATACCAAAAAACCCGCTACCTATGCGGCAACGGGTCTGATATTGGATGAACTATGCCTTTTTGGCATACATAATACCGATAGTCTGTGGACCACAATGACTGGAAATGACACAGCCTGCTGTAGTTAGCAATACCTCTTGTGCGTTCGTTTCTTCTTTCAAGCGAGCTTGCAGCATCAGCGCATCTTCCTCGGCCAAAGCGTGCACGACAATAATGATATCGTTATCCATCTGATCTCGTTGATTCAGAGCGTTTTGCAGCATCTGATCCAGTGCTTTTTCACGTTTGCCGCGGACTTTGTAGGCTGGCGTCATTTTTCCGTCAATTACTTTGATCACCGGACGAATTTTGAGAAGACTGCCGATCAGATTTTGCATGCCTGAGCATCTTCCGCCTTTATACAGGTATTCAAGTGTATCAATGACAAATTCCGTATCTATTAGCGGCCTGGTTTTCGTCAACATGTCTACAATCTGCTCTATCGTATTGCCGTTGGTTGCCGCACGAGCAGCTTTCATCACAAGCAGGCCAAAGCCACACGATAAATTCAAGGAATCAAAAACCGTAATGCGGCCTTCCGGAAATTCAGAGGCAGCGAGTAGCGCATTCTGGTACGTTGATGATAGCTCGGAAGACAGACTGATATATAAAATGTCGTCCCCTTGTTCTATGTAGGGTGTAAAGGCTTGAATAAAATCCGACGGAGAAGGTGCGGCGGTACGTGGTAAATGTCCCTCGCGACTTACACGTTGAAATAATTGTTCCGGGTGAATGTTCACCCCGTCCTGCAATGCTTCATCACCAAATACCGTATACAAAGGTACAATGCTAATCTCGTACTGTTGCCGCCAGTGAGTAGGAATATCACTGGTACTGTCGGCAAAAATTTTAATTTTGTTCATACATTGAATCCTCTCTGTGTGATGCAGAAAAATTATAAAGATTGCACGGAGGAAGGATAGATATCCGCTGTGCTATTCGGAACGGAAAGACCGATGGCAAGAAGTGCAATAAAGCCTACAATAATAAGTGCATTAATGATTAAGCCTGTAATAGCAAAGGTTTTCTTACGATTTTTTAACGCAATTCCAATGATACCAACGACAAGTCCGCTACAATTCAGCAACAGGCTGCCTAAAAAAATAAAAGGAAGCAATACCGTTCCGGTTTGCTGCAGAGCGATTTCCGGGTTCATCGTCTGGTATTGGCCGAAATGAGCCAGTAGATTAATAACCATAATAGCCAGAATAATATATCCGATCAGACTGACAAGCGACATAATAAAAGAAGCAATTCCGGGACCAGAATGTTTGAGCTTGACCGGAGGCTGGAACACAGGAGATTCTGAAAAAACAGGGTGCTCCTCAGACGCAGCAGGCTTTTGCAAATTAGGATCTTGGTTACTCATTTTTTCCACTCCTTGAACATAGTCCGAACAGGTACTAATTTTCCACAAAATAAACAAAAAAGCAAGCCACCCTACACATTACCCTTCAAAAGACAGGGTCTAATCATCCAATTCTGTATGCGGTCTGTTCACACACGCTGGCTGGTAAACTTCATACGGTTTCGATAAAATAAGAAGAACATTCGGCTAAAAGGATGAGATGAAAAGGAGTACACAAACATGCAACGAAAATGGATATTTACGGGATCTATAATGATGATGTTGGCGGTAGCCATTGGAGCGTTCGGGGCACATATTGTGAAAGCCCGGATCGACGCGGATGCTTTGGCCGTATATGAAACAGGTGTGAAATATCATATGATTCACGCTGTCGGTTTGCTGATCATTGCGTTGGCTGCTGGACAGTGGGGGCCTTCCAACCGTCTAAGATGGGCAGCTCGTCTGTTATTGACGGGTATCATTTTGTTTTCTGGTAGCTTGTATGTGCTAAGTCTGACCGGAATCCGTGTGCTGGGAGCTATCACCCCTCTAGGAGGCGTGTGTTTTATAGCAGGATGGATATTGCTGGCATGGGCTGCCATGGGTCTGAAGAAAGAGGATTAAAGTTCTTTTCGGATAATACAAAAAAAGAGAATGGACAAGAAAGACATCATGTTTTTCCTGACCGTTCTCTTTTTTCATGCTTCGTTTTTTGGTGAAGTATTTACATTTACGATGTGATTTCATCGATCTCATTCATTTTAAAGGAGTACACTTGTTTCTCATCTACATGATACACACTCAGCAGGCTATTATCATGGTCCAGATTGAGGATGCGGCAAGGAATGCTGCGTTGTCCACCATAGCGGTTTACGATTAACCGTACAAGCGTATTATCATGTATATAGCGTTTGATCCATTCATACGTACTAAGGTCTTGTTGTGTTGCAGGCTTTGGCTGTACGTGGGATTGTTTGATCTCTTGAACGACTGGCGGCTTGTTCGTAATTGCGGCTGATTTCTTTTTAGAAAATTTTTCCGCGAGCGTAGCGGCTGCATCAGATGGGCTATTCACGGCTGACTGTTTTTTTAGGTACAGTGCAGCTTCAATTAAATTGCCAAGTTCGATACCGGATTGAATCCGGCTATCCGCAATGTGTTCGTTTTGGCTCAAGAGATTAAGCAGGAACTGAAGGGCCTCTACATTCGAACGGCCTTTAACTAATACATCTACATTAAATAAATAACTGGTTTCGTCTTGATTTGATTCCTTTTTCATACATCCTCCAGCCCAAGCCATGGGTAATTAGTCTTTTATGGTACCTATCAATATATCATTAAAATGTAATCTATCATAGTGCCTAAGGCCCTGTTGTTGGATATTAACAAAAATAAAATCTATATAAAGCTTTATGTGTAAAATTTTAATGGAGTACACTGGAATTGTACATTTTTTGCATGTGTATACGAATGAGGAAAGTATGTGAGCATCGGATATAGATAAGCAAAGACAGAGTTACATATACAGAGAATAAAGGAGGTAGTGGGTGAAATCAAGTAGTTTAAATTTTAAATATATTACAGTGGAAAAACATAACGGAGAAGTACTATTCATCCAGAAGAAAAGTAAAATTCCCCCTTAACGAAAGGGGGACTGGGCATATAAAAAACATGATATATTAACATGGTATATTATAGTAAGTGAAATTAAAGCGAATTTTATTTTTGATCAAAAGAGGATCCGTTGTGATCGAATAAGGTAGTCATGTTCGACTGCCCAATTCACAAGACCACTCCAGAAATCTTCACAGGCTGAAATGATCTTCGCTGGTTCAGCTAAATCTCCGGACATAACCAACTTAACTACATGATCAAGTCCTTCTGGACGACTCGGCAGTTCCAGGGCCTCCGGTAGAACCATTGAACCCGTTGAGAAGAGCTTCTGATTGTGTAACCCAACTAACATAGCCCCATATTGGGCAAACTGCATTACCAAGTATGGCAAGTAGGTATGAGGACCATTTACACGGACATTCCTAAGCTTTCCTATAAACTCGTACATTTCACCTACAAGCACTTCGTTGATGGCATGCCTGAAATCTTCCTTTGTGGGGGATTCGGCAGCTTCCTTTAATATAGAAAAAAAGTCTTCAGGATCATACAGACGAAGTGGGGAAAAGAAGGGGCCATGTGTCAACGGCCATTCGCCCTCAACAGTAGAGGCAATTTTAAGAAGAACGTCTGAACTACAGACGTTCACCTCCGCTTTCCAGGGTCCCGCTGACCATTCATGGCTAAATTCTACGGGGCCGTTTGATTCACTTAGTACACAAAACATTTCAATGTCCGAGAAAGGGCCGTCAGTACCTTTGGCAACAGATCCATAGACCCCTATAGCCAGAATTTTGTCTCTATATACTTCATGTAACCTCGCAGCTATATCGTGGCAAGTCTGAAGTCTCTCACTTCGAGAAATGTTGACAGGTCCATTCATGTTCATTAGTATCCTCCTCTGTTTTATTAGGGTGAGTTGAAACTAAAACATGGATGGAGGAGCTCGGGCTTAACGGGGGACATTTTTTCGATTCATTCGAATTCCTCCCAAGCGATTTTGTTATGGGGATTGTACCCAAACGGGTTTATTTTAGCAAGCATGTTGCCTTTTCTATCTTGCTTACGGCTATGATAGGGCGGTTATAGGGTGAATCCATAGCTGAAAATTGTTGCTGGAGAGCTGTGGAAAATAGCGGCAAGTTTAATGCATATATTTTATGAGTAAAGCGATGATCTGAAGAAGTTATTTTTTAAGGGAACTAGAAAAATTATGGTCAATAATTTTCTTTTCTCGAATCAATCTTCGTAAACCCAATACTTGTGCCCTACGCTATAGCACTTGGATGGGACTAGCCCAGAAAGAAACAGATGAAAACGGGACAGGCTGATCTTCTCATAGCTGAACTAGGCATAGAGGAATGAGTCATATGTTCAGACCTCGAGGGCAACAAAAACTCAAGGTCTTTTTTATATGGATCGAGTGAGAGAAAAAATGCAGATTAGGAGTCTTAGAAGCAAGACAAACAAAAGCCAGACCTAAAAGGAGGGGAACGCGTGGAGCTGACAGACGATCATTCAATTATTGAAGCTGTACTAAAAGGCAATAAACAAGCGTACGCGGGCATTGTCCGGCGCTATCAGAATAAGCTTTACGGATTGTTCCGCAAGATGGGGTCTTCCGAAGCGGATGCTCAGGATCTGACTCAGGAGACACTACTTAAAGCCTATCGTAAACTGGGAGCGCATAACCCGACGCAGAGTTTTGCCGGTTGGATGTATACAATTGCTGTCAATTTGCAGAAGGACCGTGGACGCCGAAAAGATCCAAAGTCTCTGACACAGGAAGATACATATGAACGTGAAACACCTGAATCGAAGTTGCTGCAAAAGGAACTGCGTTTCGAATTGGATTGCTTGTTAGAGACGCTGCCCGAGCATTATCGACTTGTGTTGATTCTGCGCTACACCAACCAACTGAGTCACAAGGAGATCGCTGGTATTACTGGCATGTCGGTTCGGCAGGTTAACAACGCCGTCCACCGTGCTAAAATCAGTCTGCGCAAAACCGTAGAAGCCAAGGAGGGGCAACGTTATGAGAGTCTGGGATCGTACAACAACGAAAAAAGCCAATCTTGAAACAGAGGACGGCAAATCGACGATAGAAGACAGAAACTGGGAAATTTTGTTGTTTCACGAAAGGCTATCTAATGAGTTTACCGACCAGGTGATGCTGGCGCTGGAAGGAATCGAGATCGAACCAGCTGACAGAGCCGACGCGAGCGATCATGATGTATCCAGATACTCTCCGAGCGAGCAACCAGCGGAAACGGAGGCACAGATCTTGACGGGACCGACTGAATACAGGAATCGGCAACAGAACGCAGCCGCGTACGATGACACGTCCATCGTCGCCCAGGTGAAACATTACCGCGCTGCCAGACGCACTTCACAGTTTAAAGTATGGAGTTTGGTGGTCGCCGTCGTTGTATTTGTGGTTAGCACACTGCTGTATACGCAGCCGACTCTTGCAGATATGGTGAGGTCGCTGTTTGCGAAAGACAGCTATGTGGATAATGGCATGAAGAAGGTCCGTGAAGCAGGACTGGTACAGATTTCGGGTGCCAGTGCTAAAGATCAGGGTTACACTCTGAAAGTCAACGAACTTATCGCCGATTCGACTAGAATGATTATCGGAATCGAAGTTTTCGATGTTGAAGGAAATGCTGTAACCGGGGATTTTAGTATTCAAGATGTCGATTTCAGCCTCTTTGATAACCAGAGAGGTGATGTTGGCGCTGTTCCTTTTGAAGTAAGCACAGGGGGCAACGAGAATATTAGTAGGATTGAGTTCGACTTTATGCGGCCGGTACTGACCGACAAGCTGCAGCTTAGTGCACATATCCGTGAATTGAGGCTGTATGCGGACAAACTTAATGTGGAAGCTCCTATTAAAACGGTAAAAGGAGATTGGAGACTGGATGTGGAGGCAGATCTAACCAAAGCCAAAGCGCAAACGTTGCTGACTCCGATTGATAAAACGTATGAGACGCCAAGCGGCTTACGTATTCACATGCAGGGAGCTACCCGGACGCCGAGCGGCGGATCATTGGAATATACTACAGAGTTGACCCCAGAAGCCGCAGACCGAGCGCTGAACGGACAAAGCGGGTTCCACGAGCTTAAGTATCATCTGGAAGATGCACACGGGAAATGGCTTGGGGATAACAGAGACCCTGAATTCGGACGTCGATCTGGATTGGACCGTTGGAGTGGCAAGACGCACTGGTTCTACCAGTTTAATGATTTTGCCTATGATAAGCAGCAAATTCGATTCGTATTGGACGGCTATATAATTCGAGAGAGAAGCGAGGCGTCGGTCGTGCTCGACCCGGCTCAAACTTCAGCTGTGCATCCCGTTAAATTCGAAGACTCGGGTGATGCTTATCTGTTCAAGGGGCTCAAACTTCGTTCCAACAGTTCTAATTCGGGCAAAATGTATGCGACCATTCCGATAGGCGGTATCTTCAGTAGTCCTAACTTCACGCAAGACATTTGGGTTGCCGTTGACGAAAATAATAAGGAGTATTCGATGTTTTTTGGCGGAGGCTACACAACAGATCGTTCAGGTGTAATCGAGCTGCAGGAGGATGCCGGATATTTCGTTGATGGGCTAAATCAAATGCCGAAACAGCTCACGCTAAAACGAAAGGTCGTCAACCATTTGTACAAGGATGCCGATTGGTCGTTTGTCATACCGCAAACGGGAACGAACGGCGTCATCCTGAAATAAGCAAGCGGGTATGTATCGAGGTTGATGGATGAGAAGCGTTTTTGGTATGCTCCCTTGGTGCAAAGTAGCTATGACAAGAAAGAGCCTGAATCATACCCTGTAACCAAGGAATTTATAACAGAGGGCCGAATGGGCCCTCTGTTTCCTACGGTCTAAGTGACTGGTCCAATTTACTGATTCGCCATTCAGCGAGGGTTTAATTTCACTTGTGAGCCCTTGCCGCCCGTCTGGATTCCAGTATCCTTCACTCCGGCTTCCTTCAAATCGATTAGTAGCCGCTCTAGTACCGCTTTGGCGACAGGCGCTTCTTTTGCACCAGACGCTTTAACGACCAGCTGCACCGGTTTGCCGGAACGCAGATGTTTGTCTGCCTGACGCAGCTTCGTGTCGTAATCATGTTCCTCAATATGAGCAGTGAAGCGAAGCTCCTTGATCTTTTCTTTGCCGCTGTTTTTTGCGGCTCGGCCGACATTTTTGCTTGCTGCGGCTTCTTTTTGCGCCAGCGCTTTTCCTTTACCCTTCGCGACCAAGCTACAGGGTGGTGGACTGCTCATCAATGAGGTGCAGACCAGGTCCACCCCTTTGGATCGGGCCATAGCCAAGGCTTCTGACTTGGATACAACGCCGAGCTTCTCCCCTGCGAGTCCAGTGAGTACCACTTCGTCAGCTTTAATTTGCTCGTTGATTAATACCGCCACGTAAATGAAGCCTCCCTTAAACAATGATAAAGCTATCATATACGGAACCTGTTTGCGATTCAATTTTAGATTTATCTGTATTGACAAAAGTCACTAAGCCCTATAATCTTTTACTGATAATGATTATCATTTTCCAATGCAATATACATACAGGGGTGATTGAGAGAAATGAAAAAGATGTTGAATAGCCTATTATTATTTGTAGTTTTTACTATTGTATTGGCGGGCTGCGGTGCGGCTGGGGATAGCTCGAAGACGGAAGGTACTGCAGGGTCTGAGCAGACATCCACAACGGCTGGTCCGGTTACGGTTAAGGATGACCATGGGGAAGTCAAGCTGGACAAGCCAGCGGAACGTGTAGTTGTACTCGAATGGACGTTTACCGAGGACCTCATTGCACTTGGCGTACAGCCTGTCGGTAATGCGGACAATGAAAACTACAAGCTGTGGGTAACACCGGAGGCGAAGCTGGCTGATACCGTAACTGATATCGGCACACGGGGCGAACCGAATCTAGAAGCGATTGCGGCGCTTAAGCCGGATCTTATTATCTCCAACGCCGATAACAATGCAGCGATCTATGCACAGCTTAAGGGGATAGCACCGACAATAGAATTCGATCCTTACAAGGGGAACGGCTATGATTACGACCGTATGGTCGAAATTTTCAAGCAAGTCGCTGTGGCTACCGGAAAAACGGAACAGGCTGATAAGGTCCTAAGCGAACTTGACCAGCACTACGTAGAGGCAAAGGCTACATTAGAGAAAGCGGGCAAAGCAGACTTTCACTATGCGCTGACACAGGCCTTCACAGCTCAAAATGCTGCCAGTCTGCGAATGTTCAAGGAAAATTCGGTTGTAGTGGGAACGCTCGCGAAAATTGGCATGGTGAACGACTGGAAGTCGGACAAGACCGAGAAATATGGGTTTAGCACCGTTGGCATTGAAGCTCTTCCAGCTGTGCAGGACAGCAATTTTATCTATATTACGCAAAAGACGGACGATGTATTTGGAGCCGCGATGAAGAACAACTCGGTATGGAACGGACTAAACTTTGTCAAAGAAAAACGGACCTACCCACTGGACGGCACAACATGGACGTTCGGCGGCCCAATCTCATCCAAAGTACTGGTTGATCAGGTAGTCGGAGCCCTGACGAAATGACCCGAACAGACACAACGGGTTTATCGAAAACTTGGCGTGTAGGAAGCATCTTTGGGGGCGGATTGATCGTCCTCATCGTGCTTTTTTTTGTAAGCTTGTGTTATGGAGAGGCTTCAATCCCGCTGCATACAGTAATTGAGGCGTTGACCCAGCGTCAGAATACGCTTGAACATAACATGGTGTGGGATCTCCGGATGCCGCGTACGGTCATCGGAATCCTGGCTGGTGGTGCGCTTGCCATCGCTGGTGCTTTGCTCCAGGCCATCACCAAAAACCCGCTGGCGGCTTCTGATACACTAGGTATTAACGCTGGTGCCTACTTTGTGGTTGTCCTTGGCGCGGTGATGTTTCCCGGACTGCTGCATCAGGCGCCGTTTCTATTTGCCGCTGTCGGCGGCCTGCTGGCAGCGGTACTCGCTTACTTCATGGGCGGGGGACGAGCGGGAAGTCCGATTCGGTTGGCGCTTGCCGGCTTGATTGTATCCATGGTTCTCGGTTCGTTTACCGGAGCTTTGCATATCTTTTATTCATTTGAAACGCAGGGACTATTTCTCTGGGGTTCTGGCTCGCTTGTGCAAAACGACTGGAGCGGGACGACTTACGCCTGGCCCTGGGTCGTAGGACTCTCGGTCATTGCCTTTCTGCTGTCAAGACAATTTGATGTCCTCGATCTGGATGAGTCCACATCCACGTCACTTGGACAAAAGGTTAGTTTGACCCGGGCGGTGGGTATTGTATTAGCTGTCCTGCTGTCGACCATTACAGTCAGCGTCATTGGACCTATTGGTTTTGTGGGTTTGGTAGCTCCACATTTGGTGCGCTTAAGCGGCCTAAAAATGCATCGCTGGGTGCTGCCTGGTTCCTTTCTGTGGGGAGCATTACTGTTGACAGGTGCTGACGTGCTGGCGAAGATGGTCCACCAATCAAGCATGGATCTGCCGACCGGAGCAATGATGGCCTTGATTGGGGCTCCTTGGCTAATTTGGTTGATTCTGTGGAAGATGAAGCTGCCTTCTGGGATTAATGGACAATCTTCAATGAACATAGGTGTGCGCTCTCGGAAATTACCCTATGGCAGGCTGGTCACGTTGCTTGGGTGCGGTGCCGTGCTGTTGACCGTATTCAGCCTGATGTTTGGAGGGATGCGAATTCCGGTTGGCGATTTGCTGTCTGGCCTGTTTGGCGGTGAGAACGCAAATTCGGCCCTGTTGCAGTTTAGAATTCCGCGCACGCTGGTGGCAGCCGGGGCTGGTATCGCGCTTGCGGTCAGCGGTGTCTTGATTCAATTAGCCGTTCGTAATCCCTTAGCGGATGCCTCGATCATTGGTGTTTCTTCAGGGGCTGGCTTTGGCGCGCTTGCAGTGATTATCGTTTGGCCTGGGCTGCCTGTTTATATGCTGCCTATCGCGGCGATTGCCGGAGCGACGGTGTCGGCGGCGGTGATCTTCTTTTTATCATGGAACAAGCACCTAAACCCGTCTGTGGTCATCCTACTTGGGATTGCTGTATCAGCGATCGGAGCAGCTGGCATTCAGATACTGATTATCCAAGGTTCGCTTTGGGGCAGCACAGGCTATATTTGGCTGACGGGTAGTACCTACGCTCGAAACTGGGGGCAGGTGGCGACGATTTTGGCTTTTCTGCTCGTGTTGTTGCCAATAGCCTGGTGGCTAGCTCGCCGCTTCGATCTTTTGGTGTTTGACGACAGCAGCGCTATGGGACTGGGACTTCCGGTGCGCCGCACCCGGTTGCTGGCGATGGCAGTGGGGGTGCTGCTGGCGGGCGGAGCGGTAGCCTGTGTAGGTACAGTTGGCTTCATCGGGCTGATTGCTCCGCATATCGTGCGTACGTTGATTGGGCACCATGTACGTCGCTCTATCGTTCTGTCTAGCATCTTGGGAGCGGTAATGCTGGTGCTGGCTGATACGATTGGACGGACAGTGCTTGCGCCGACTGAAATTCCTTCCGGATTACTGATCGCACTGATCGGTGCACCGTATTTCCTGTACTTGATGTATCGCTCCAATAAGAGTAAGTCAGTGTAGTTGAATATGTACTTGAACAGGCTGTTTCCCAACGGATTTCCCGTGGGAAAGCAGCCTTTATTATTTATTTTTCTACGTAATCATTGGACTTTATATTTACAAATCTAATAAAATAGATATAATGTTTTATATGGAACCGTCATTGATTTATAAAGCATTGTCAAACGAAACTCGTCGTCTAATTATGCTGTGGTTAAAAAAACCAGAAGAGTTTTTTGATGAACAGGCTTATCTGAAGCAAGGGCTTAATTTTCAAATTGGTGTATGTGTGGGAGATATTCAGGCTAAAGCGGGACTTGCGCAGTCTGTGATTTCAAGTTATTTATTAACGATGCAAAAATCCGGTTTGTTAGAGTCTGAGCGTATTGGGAAGTGGACGTACTATCGTCGGAATGAAAAAACAATCCGGGAATTTGCCGAGTACGTTCAAAAGGAACTATAAATAGAAAAGAGGTTTTTTTTCACGTAATATATCTACAAATCTATATATATAATTAATTTGGAGGCTTATACTTAAAATGAAAAAGGTTAACCCGTTACTTATTATCATTCTGGCTTTAGGCGTATTCGGCATTATTACAACGGAAATGGGAATTATAGGCGTTCTCCCTCAAGTAACCCAAAAATTCAATGTATCAGCTGCCCAGGCTGGTTGGCTCGTCAGTATTTTTTCTTTCGTTGTTGCCCTTTCAGGTCCATTTTTGACCTTACTCGTTTCTGGTATGAATCGTAAAATCATTCTATTAATCGCTGTATTCAGTTTTGTCATTTCCAATATTGTCTATGCCTATACCACTCATTTTGAGGTCATGCTCATTTTTCGTGTTCTTCCCGCTATTTTTCATCCTGTCTTTTTTTCGGTCGCCCTCGTGACTGCAGCTCATCTGGTCCCCCCTGAAAAGAGTAGTAAAGCCGTCACCAAGGTTTTCGCTGGAATTACGGTAGGATTTGCGTTTGGCGTGCCTTTGACTTCCTATCTTGCTGAAAAGATATCGTTAGAAGCTGCCTTCTTATTTGGAGCTGTCGTAAGCATGATTGCATTTGTGGGAATACTCGTATGGCTTCCTTCCCTGCCAGTTCAGGAAAAGATGTCTTATGGCAAACAGCTTGGTATATTACGTAAACCTCAATTGTGGTTCAACATTGTGACTGTTATTTTTATCTTTGCAGCTATGTTTTCGGTGTATAGCTATTTTGCCAAATATCTTGGAGAAGTAACTCTGATGAACGGGTCATGGATCAGTATGATGTTGATGGTCTTTGGAATCGTCATGATTTTTGGGAATTTTTTATTCGGGGGATTATTACATAAAAATCTGACCAAGACCGTAATTATGTTCCCATTGCTATATACGGTCATTTACGTATTCACCTATGCTCTGGGTGCTTCTTTCCTACCGATGTTTGTGGTTGTGCTCACTTGGGGGGCCGTGCATTCTGGGGGGCTTATTATTAGTCAAACATGGTTAACCACGGAAGCGAAAGAAGCTCCAGAGTTTGGTAACAGCCTGTTTGTCTCATTTTCTAATCTAGGTATTACGATAGGGGCTGCTACGGGCGGGTGGTTTATCTCTCACTTGGGAATACACCAGCTCATCTGGAGCGGGCTGATGTTTGCATTACTAGCTTTTTTATCCATTATCATAAAAATAAAAATATTCAATTCGAATGCAGCGGAAGCCAACGTGCGTTAAAATATGGAGAGACATTAGAAGAGTACTCTACAAGATGACCATAAAATGATGCATGGGGTGATGTTGATTGCATATCGTATGGACTTCGATCTTAATGACATTCGTAATCGTTAGCGGGATCTTGGCGTTGCTCATCTGGGGAGTGATATCCTTAATCAAGCGCTTTCGCTAAACGCAATGAGGAGTAGACATCTCTATGTGTTGAACTTATATTATCCAATTGGGAGGAATAGATGAATATTCGAATGTACCACGATCTGGAGGCTCAATTGGAAGAAGAGATTTGGGAGCTTGGAGAGGATGCAGCTCATACACTCCCATTAGATAGCAACTTGGCTGTGGAAAAAGCACAGAAGGCTTGGGATCTAATACCCGAGCCTAAGCATAAATGGGGCATCACAGGTGTAACCTTGCATCAATACGTTCAAATTCTCAATTATAACGGGCATACTCAGCGATCAGTAGAGCTTTTAAATGAGGAGATTTTAGATTTGGAAGGTACAGGGTACCGCATTATACATGCTGAACCTTATATTCAGATGGCGGAAACACTTCTTCATCAGAGCAAGCCTGTATTAGCTCATGAATATCTCCAGAAGGCATACTCGATTGGGAGGGCAAGAGCGTTTCGGGACCAGCCCGAGCTTTATCTCGAAATAGCAAAAAGTAAAGCTCTAGATGAACAGGATATACTACTTCAATTTGCGGCGTTAGATGTGAACGCCAAATTTTTAAGCGACTTAAAGGATAATAAACAAACATTGTAATGACCTCATATAGTCTGAGATAAAATGCTGATATGGATTAGACGGACAATGGGTTCCAAAATTATTTGTGGGGAGGACCAATGCATTGAAATTAAAAGAAGTGCTCTTAGCCACCCATAGTTTCGAAGCGATAAAAGCTTTTTACGGCTCTCTCTTGGATTTGCAGGTTGTGGAGGAAAGCTCTTCGCGGCTGTCGTTTCAAGTAGGGGAATCGGTTCTTGCTTTTCAGGAATCCTCCCATATGGAAAATGAGTTTTATCATATTGCGGTTACGATCCCAACGAATAAATTCATAGAAGCAAAACAGTGGGTAATCGACCGTGGAATTTCATTGATTTCAAGACCCAAAGAAGATGAGTTTTTTTTCGAAAACTGGAATGCAACCGCGCTTTACTTCTATGATCCGGATCATAACCTTGTCGAGTTCATCGCTCACCATACACTCGACAATGCAGTCACTGAAGCTTTCGGGCCCAACTCTCTACTTCGTATAAGCGAGATCGGTCTTCCTGTCGATGATGTCCCTGAAGTATCTAGGATAATCACCGAAACGTTCCAACTTGATCCATGGGGAGGGGCTGGACAAAAGTTCGCGCCGCTAGGGAATGTAGAAGGATCATTTATAGTCATAGACAAGCAACGGCCTTGGTTTCCTGATGATAGGCTTCCGGCCGTATTTAATACCAGTGTCTTGTTTGAAGGTCCATACTCTGCCCGTCTTTCACTGCATAATGGTTTGTATGAATTGAGGTCAACCTGAGTTAAGGCTTCATCTCATCGCCATCACCCCCGGATTTCTGGAATAAAGCTTACGATAAGGGGGGAAATCCGGGGGCCATAATACATTCAGGAGAGAATATATGAATATTAGACTACTTAATTCAAATGAAAAATATCCAATAGAGCTTTTGTTACTAGCTGATCCTTCGCACCAACTTGTTGAGGAATACTTAAAAAGAGGGCAGTGTTTTGTAGCAGAGATTGACAATCATATTGTTGGAGTCTATGTTCTTTTACCTACAAGACCTGAAACAGTTGAGTTAGTGAATATAGCAGTATCAGAAGATATGCATGGTAAAGGAATAGGCAGACAATTAGTGACACATGCCATTGAAACAGCTAGGGCACAAGGTTATAAAACGATGGAAATGGGCACAGGAAACTCTAGCATTGGGCAGTTAGCCCTCTACCAAAAATGCGGGTTTAGAATTGTTGGTGTAGATCTAGATTTCTTTATCAGACATAACTATGTAGAAAAAATTTATGAGAATGGCATACAGTGTAGAGATATGATTCGTATGTCTCAGGATTTATAGAGCTTAATTTTCTTTACAAACCCTTCAAAGGTATCTTAAGTAAGGTTCTGAAAGGTATATGATATTGTACCAAAAGATGGTACAATGAATTGCGGAAAGGCTATACAATCATTGGATTGCAATAGTCCTTTTTTAATGAGTTGATATCCTACTAAGTTCCTGACAAGGGGTGGTTACTTTGTACAACACAACAACCACGATACTCACAGAGATAACAAAACATATGAAAGATCATGATTTAATCCTAAGTGATTTAGCTAGAGAAGCAGAAATGAATCCGGGCACCATGAGCAGTATTATTAATGGGAACCGCACACTTTCAGTCGATCAGTTAGATCGAATTACAAAAGCAATGGGGCTTCCCGTTGGCTATTACTACGAACGGTATGTGTCTGAGTATTTAACAGAGGCTAATCCGAATTGGCGTCGAATGAGTCCTTTTATACATAATTGTGCGAAATTAAATAAATTGGACTGTATACAAGAAGTTGTTAATTTATTGATGGATAAGTTAGGCTATTCAGAATCTTTATTTGAGCTTGCCGAAGAACTTTTTAGAGAAGGGCTTTACGAAGCGGCAACTATTCTATATGAGAATGTGGCTCTAAGTGAGAAAAAGCAATATTCAGAACGTCTGGCTATGTGTCAGTACCGTTTGTTCCATACAAGGCAAGGAGATAATCAAGAGAAAAACTATGAAGCAGCCGTTCAATTTGAAATATACGTTGATCGACTAGATGAGATAGAACAGTTAGATGCATTAAAAGATCTGGCGAATACATACCGTTCGTTACGAAAATGGGACAAAGTAGAATTATTCGCTAAAGCTTTGGGAGACAAGGCCAAAATTCAATATAACATGGAGCAACAACGGCATCCTTCCAAAAGAGAAAATGCAAAGAAACCAAGCTTTCCTCTGTTTGCTTATTGGGCTTTTTCTCATTTACTTCGTGCAGAAGTTTGTGAGGCCCATAAAGATTATGAGAAGGCACTTCAGCATACGTACACATATGGTGACTTAAGTTGGGTGAAAGAAACTGATGAAACTACTTTGAAGTGGAAAATGAGATATAAAGAATGGTCTAAAGCTAATACTTATGTAAATAAACTTCATGCTGGTGAAATTGCTGTTTTGGCTGATTATGTAACATTTTTTTCTTCAAGGAAAGAAGAGTTGCTTTCCGGATTAGATAACATACTTGAAGCTGCTAATCGATATCATCTAAATGTTGATCATATTCTAAATCAATTTCAAACGGAGATTTTAGCTTTGCTGGATAAACCTGAGTGTGTAGGTACGTACAATCAACAATTAGTTATAGAACGTTATGTTCATTTTGCAAATGAATTAGCGGTTTACTACTTTAACAAAAATAATTTTGCAGATGGATTTACTTTTTTGTTAAATTGTTTGGAAAAATCTACATTAATCAAAAATAAGTCGTATATAATTAAGTGTGTAAAGATGTATGAGTCCTATCAGGAGTGTGCAGCATCTGAGACGAAGATAGCATACAGAAATTTAATTAATGAGGTGGATAATAATGAAACGTGAAGTAATTCTATCTTTTTTAGTTACTAGTTTTATACTAGTAGTAGTAGTTCTCCCTCTTCAGTATCAAGACAAGGGGTCTATTTATGAGCCCACTGGACAACACGGAGGATTGTGAGAATAAAAAGGTCTCCAGTATAGGACACAGTATAACCTAAAAATATACTATTATTAAGTGGTTAGATGGAATGATCCGTCTAGCCTTTTTATTGCGTGTTTTGCTGTATATAAGCAAAATGAGGAAATCCTCTTTTGAGGAATATATGTAAAAAGTGCAAAAATGTAATGTGTGCTGTTGTAAACAACGAAGGGTATATGACTTTGTTCCAAAAGACAATGATGGGATAAAGTAATTTTTACTAACTGTTTCTCATTACATGGTTTAATTATGTATTATATGTCGAGTTTATGTTGAAAGGGTGGTTTATCTATGGAGATCACACCTACGATTAGAGCAGAAGTTCAAACCTATCTGATACGGAAAAGCTTAACCATGACCGAGTTTGGTCACATGATTGATTTGAATGTAGGGACAGTTAGTGGCATTGTGACGGGCAACCGATCAATTTCAGTTCACCAGCTAGATCGCATCACTATGGGAATGAATTTACCACCAGATTATTTTTATGAACGTTATATTGAAGAATGTATTGAGGAAGAACCGCTCAACTGGCGAAGAATCAGCCCTTTTTTGTACCGCTGCGTGGAGTTAGGGCGACTTGATTGCTTGCGAAGAGTTGTAGGTATGTTGCTAGATAATCCTGTTTATCTTCCTTCACTTTTTGAAGTAGCCGAGGATTCTTTTAAAAAAGGTTATACTGAAGCAGCGGCGTTCCTTTATGAAAATGTAGCAGAAGGGGAGAGATATCAGTATTCAGAACGATTAGCGGTTTGCCAGTATCGATTGTTTACGGTTCGTATTGGAGACGATCAAGAGAAAGACTATGATGCAGCCATTCAATTTGAGCCTTACGTTGATCGGTTAGATGAGATAGATCAGTTAGAGGCATTAAAAGACTTGGCGAATACATATCGTTCGTTACGAAAATGGGATAAAGTAGAACTATTCGCTAAAGCTATGGGAGACAAGGCAAAAATTCAATACAAACTTGAACAACAGCGGCATCATGTAGATAGAGACAATTCGAAGAAACCCAATTTTCCTTTGTTTGCGTATTGGGCGTTCTCGCATTTACTTCGGGCAGAAGCATGTGAAGGAAGGAAAGACTATGAACAAGCGCTTCAGCACACTTATGCTTATTCCGATTTAAGTTGGGTTAATGCTACAGATGAAACTACTTTGAAATGGAAAAAAAAGTACGAAGACTGGGCAGTAGTAAATACGTACTTAAATAAGCTTCTTTCTGGCGATAAGAGCGTTCTTTCTGATTATGTAGCTTATATTTCTTCAAGAAAAGATGAGATTCTTCCCGCACTTGATATTATGATTGAGGCAGCTAACCGATACCATTTTGATGTAGATAATATATTAAAGCAATTCGAAGAAGAAATCATCTCCTTTCTGGAGCAGAAAAAAGTTGAAGGATTGTATACTCAACGATTCACAACGGAGCGATACACTCATTTCGCAAGGGAATTGGCGATCTATCTTTTGCGCAAGGGGAGGTTTTCAGAAGGCTTCGCATTTTTGTTTAGCTGTTTGGAAAAGTCTGCTGAATCTAATAATAGAATACAAGCAATCAGATGTATGAGGTTGTTTACACATTTTAAAGAACATGCATCTGCTCACACGAAGGAAGTCTATGGAAATCTGATTAAAGCGGTTAACGAAGATGAAGAGTAAGCTGATCCCACCATTCCAGTTTTATGTTAGTAGCCAGTGAAGGCACCTCCTATTGAGCATTGAGAGAATGGCTCGAATTACGGACCAACGGGTCACCACGTGGCAGTCTGAGAATAAAATGCTCTCAAGTTCAAAATCACAGCCATTAGAAGGAGTAAGAGGATGAAGATAGATAAAATAAATGATACCTACTATGCTGGATTTGAAGGAGAACCAGAAATAAGATTGATTTATACAAATTCAGATAAATGCTATGTATTGAAGATATGGAATGGATACTTTGATACATTAATGGATTGTTTGGTTCAACTAGAATCTGCACAAAGTAATATACTAAGTGAATATTATGCCCACGAAGGCTGGTATGAGGAAAGTCCATGGGAAGTGGAAAATATTAGAGAGACCCTACAATTGTTTGATTCATTTGATATTAAATATTTGACCGAGGAAGAAGCGAAAAGTTTGACTAATATATTACCTGTACTTCCTGATCTTAAGAACGATATAATTATATTGTTACAAAAAGCCGTCAATGGAAACGGCAATGTGTTCATTGAGTATGATTAATATTTTATAAGCTTGCTCCTTTAACAATAAAATGGGAGCAAGCTTTTTTCATAGTAATTTATCTGATAAAGAAGATAATTTGCATGCACCTAAGAATTAAGAGGCGGGTTTAAACAGGAGAGTCTTCAATCAGGCTACTAACTTAGCGATATGGGTAAAGTATACGGAAGGTGCGTGAATGTTATGAAGTATGATACATTCTTAAAATTATGTGAAGAACAAAATAGTCTAATGAGACTATTGTTCTGTGAGAATAAAGTGTTAGACTGAAAAACAAAGCATTAGACCGTGAAAAATAAAGTTGTAGACTGGCAGCCGGCATTAGCCAACGGGCAGGATAACGCAACCATCAGATGGACTTATGGTTCTCATTTGATACAATTTATCCCAGAAGTATCTTCGAGGGTTAATGAAAAGCAGCGGTGATGAACTAATAGGAGACCAACACAAAAAAGTGGTAGTTTATGGATATGCAATAGTCTACTATAGGATCTTATTCTCGGTTCGTCTGAACCGATTGTAACGGAGATTCATGAAGTGCCTGGAGAGATGGAAATAAAAGTGTTGTCTGACAATGGACAGAGCGGGATTGGAAGAGCGGAAGTGAAGTGGCAAAGCCCGTAAGCGTAGGTCACAGCTCATAATACGAACGGAGAACTATAGCTTAACCAAGAAATTGCTGGAAAATGCGGAGGGTAATTTGGATCGTAATTCGCTGGAATCGAGCGGAGATTCACTTCGCAGACAACTGGTGGCACTACGCGCCGAATGGAACTTGGTACTAAAAGGAGGGGCAGGACACATGCAAGAAGAACAGGAAATATTCGCGGGCGACGGATATAACAGGTCGTACGCAATGGCTACGGGTATGCCGATTTTGAATCTTAGGGGTAGCATACCGCGTGAAAGTAACGGCCAACTACCGTTTCCGTGGGTGACAACGGGCATCAGGATTGATAAAGAACAGATGTTGGAAACCGTTATGAAGCAAAAGACACTCGAGTATTTGTTTAATATGCAATTCAGTAAGGAGGAAATGACCGACCGCAATTTGGTTGTAGGCTGTTATGAATACAGGAATCCGAATGACAAGGAACAAATAATGCTATATGCGCTGGTTTCGTTGAAGGAATTTCTCGCGAGATACGGCGATGAACGGGCATTGGAGATTCTGATGCGAGTTGGCTGCACATACGAGAAGATTATGGAGGAATGTGATGAAGCCATTAAAGAACACTTTGCAGTGTTGCGCCGGTCACTTCATTTAAAGAATTTGAGGGACAAATATGATGTCGTTTACGAGTGGAGTGAAGAGGAAGGGGTAAAGACGTACATAATCAGATACACCAAATCGAGTTATACGAAGATTAAAGCTAAATCATTCGAAGAGTTGACCAAACTCTATGATGAGCAACGGAAGAAGGATGCAAAGAAGACGTTCGCGACTCTGGAGCCGTTAGAAGCATTCATGCAAGCATAAGAAAACCGCCCCTTTACGGGGTGGTTATTCAACATTTCATTGAACGAAGATTCGAGGAATATCCAGCGATAGAGAGGATTCTCGACAGTCGCATCGGAAAGTGCTGACCCGTACGCCAGATATGGTCGAATGGGGACTGATGGAAGACGTTGATCCAGCCGATTATTTCGGCAAAACCAATAGAGGTAGAACGATTTAAGGCGATTGGAAGCCTAGCGATTCAGGGAGAATTTATCGCCTCGGTGTTTCTTACTGACGGTAAGCCGATCGGCAGCACCGAAACGGTTGTAGATATATCGCATGAAATAATTTAGCACCACTTGTTACGCTAACAGAGAACGTTAGTTCAATAAACCAGCGGCAGTCTAGGACTTTATTTTCAGGTCCTTGACTGCCGCTGGCTTTATATTTGGGTCAGTCTAAAACTTATTATTCCAAGTCTGACGATTTAGCAATTCAGAATCAGCTTAGGACCAACAAATCCAGTCTAAATCTTTATTTTCATCGGACAACTATTAGATAGGAAGGATTTAAGAATCGGAAATTTTTTATCATGGATTTGATAAGAGGTATTTTCGGTTATTTTCATTGTGGGGGACTTGCAAAAATATTGGAGGCTTATAACAGATACAGTCTAAGAGGTTTTTTAATTGGTGCTACATTTTTCCTTACCGGAGGTTTGGGGCTTTACTTCACAAGGCGCTATGAATCATCGGATAGGTTATTATAGATAGACAAATATTTTATTAAAGGAGTATACAATGTTAACACTAAAACAAGAAGAGAGCCTCAGTAGGTTTATGAGTAAGATTCTTAGGCATACACCAGAACAGTTTGGTCTTGAGCTAGACCATGAGGGTTATTGTGACATTCAAGACCTGATTCAAGGGATAAGATCAGAGAATAGATGGTCTGACGTAAGCGAGTCGGATATCAAGCAAGTAGTAAGCCATTGTCCAAAACAAAGATATGAGATTGTTAATGGGTACATAAGAGCTAATTATGGGCACAGTGCAGGCAGATTGGATTATAAGGAGGCCACTCCACCAACCATTCTCTATCACGGTACAAACACAAAGGTAATCCATAATATTTTCAATGAAGGAATTAAGCCAATGGGCAGAAAGTATGTACATCTGTCGGAATCCCTTGAGTTTGCAATTTTAGCAGGCAAAAGACGTGGAGAACTAGTGATTCTCGAAGTCGACACAGCAAAGGCATTAGCTAATCAAGTGAAATTTTATAAAGCTAACCATGGGGTTTGGCTTGCTGATCTTGTACCCCCACAGTACTTAAAGAAGTTTGAATAGAGCATTGCCCTAGACCTATTAACGATGATCACAGAGACTAGATGGAAAAAATCCGTCTGGTCTTTTTGATATCGCCTATTTTGCTGTACATACATTCCCCTCCTAATATTTTGAATGTATCCACGAATGTCTACACTTACCCGCAAATGCCGCATAAAATATCCCGGATGAACAAAGAGGAGGTGCGTGAAATCACCATGATACACATGGAACCTATTCAAGTGGGTGAGCATACATTTATCGGAGTCGAGGTCAAACTGCCTAAAACAACGCTGTTAACGATCTCTAACTCCCGTGGTTACATCATGTGTGGTGCGTCTAAGATGTACCGAATTTAGGGTAGTGAAATTTTTCGCTGTTTAAGCTTTAAAGTCAAACAGGACAAGCTTTCATAGCAATTTTCAATTTTCTGATCTGTACTGATTCATTCTATTAAAATCTTATAAATGACTGAATTTTGTGACCGCATTTGTGACCTCTTCGAGGGGGACAAGCATGTGACTGTGCATTGCATTTCCGTTATAATCCTTCAAAGAATAATTATACGCCCCATCATCTACTCCTTTAATGGGGGCTTGGCTATACTGAATAATTTTATCTCGCTCTTTAAAAATACCTTGCATTGGTTTCGTCCTTAAAAATAACTTGTGTACTAACTAAGGGAGCTTTACCTATTTGAGTTTTAACTGAACAAATTTCAGATGGTTTGTCCCCTTGAATTTTTACAAGATAATCGAATACTTTGTTTTGAGTATCATTTTTAGTGTAACTACTAAGCATCCAAACGCTTGCGAATATCATTACTATAAAAATTGCTATTCCATATTTTCTCATAACTATCTCCTTTGTTGGAGCAAGCTAAAGAGCGCTACCAATGACTTAATATTTGCTTCGAACCGTCACTTAAGAAAAGGAGCCGTTGCGATTTGAACAGCTTCTTTTGCTTTGGAGTTATTCAAAGAATCTATTTATTTCCTCTTATACATAAAAAAGTAATTGTATACACCACTCCAGCAAAGAGGCTTAGTAGAAACGAGGTTGATAATGTTCTGAAAATAAAAGTAGAAGTGGGTATCGTATAAAATTCAAACATACCATTGATCGGAGTACTCGTTGTTGTTGGCCCTTTAATAAAGGAATAGTATATTCCTACAAAAAAACCGTAAGACAAATACTTAATTAGATTTTTTTCAAATTTACTCATTTGTTAGCCTCCAATAATGTTTTTGGAAAAGTAGAATTCTTGTACTATAAAGCCATTCAAAGTAATGTAGGAAAAGTCTATAAATATAGCGATCTTAAAAATCTTTGGTAAGGATGTTTATTGATATTATGTCAATTATATTGTTTTAAATCAAGAAAAAGGAATAATGATGTAATCATCATTACTCAATCTTTGGTGTTAGCCCTATGGATAAAACCCCTGTAACTCTAGGTACACAGCGTCTAACATTAACATTACGTTAAATCCAGTCATATCAAGGCTTATGACAGTTTCTCAAAAGTATAAGGAAAAGAAAACTTCTTATAATCAGGAATTTTATTCTTTTTTCTTCGGGATTCACTAAACCTGGAATGACGTTCAATAAAATGTACAACATATAAGCTTAAAAAATTGGTCTAGGCTCTTTGCATGTCTATGTGAAGCAAATGTTACAAAGAGGAAGGCAAAACAAGAAGGAATGCGTATACAGGAGTCAAGAAGAGTCATCCCCATGAATATGAAGCTATTCGCCTAGCAATAGACGTTTCTTTGTTAACAATTTACTATACTTATCCAAAATATATGGAAAATTATCCCTATCTGTTGTATTATAAGATAGTGTGAAAAAGAGCCAAAGTAGCTAAGGAGGAACATTGTTGTCTATATTTGTGATAGTGTGTGTCGTTGTTGTATTGATTGCTTTGGTGTTGCTACGCTTATTTAAGAAGCCTAGAGTTCAGGAACCGTATAAAGTAACGCAGAATATTGACCCTTATAAAATTGGCATTAACGAAATAGACCGTATGGAGGATGGCAAGAACTTTGAAATGTATCTGTTCAGGCTGTTCCAGTGTTTAGGCTATGGTGATGCGTATAAAACACAAGACAGTAGAGATTTTGGAACAGATTTGGTATTTACGGACAGAGAGGGCTACCGTAATGTCATTCAGGCTAAACGGTATGCAATGAGCAATCCTGTTGGTTTGAGCGCAGTTCAGGAAGTTTATAGTTCTATGCGATTTTACAGAGCTAAGAAATCTATTGTCATTACTTCAAGCAAATACACTCCTTCATGTGAAAAGTTAGCCAGTTTTAATGGAGTGAAGCTACTGGATCGCAACGATTTAATTGAAATGATTAAGCTATTCAAAGAACAACAGCACAGCAAAGTAAAAGATATCATCGAAGCAGAGCCTTACTTGAGTCTGGATTCATGGGACAATTATAGGGATAACGGCAAACTAATTAAAAAGGATCGTAAGGCTGAAAAACTCATCGCTTCAAGTAAATAAGCTTCAAGTAAAACCATGATTTTATCACAAGAGAGGTTTCAATGGATAACAAGTACATGATTACTGTAAAGAAATGGTCTGACGATATTGTTGGCACATATTTTGTAGCAAAGGTTCCCGAACTTAAGGGGTGTATGTCAGATGGGACTACAGTCAAAGAAGCATTGGTCAAGCTAGGGAAGCAATATCTGGCTATTTAGAAGTTTTGATCGAGACGGGCGACACCATTCCTAAACCACGAAATGATAAGGAAATTATTCAGTTATTAGGCGAGTATACAAAAGAAGAAATTGCAGATTGTTATCAGGCAGTAGACAAGTTACGGAGCATTATAGATCAATTAAATAAAATGTAGATCCCCAAATTGGAGAGTTATAGTAGAAAAAATAATTATTGAACCTAACATAGGGATTGGAACGATTAAGCTCGGTATGAGTAAAGCTGAAGTAGAAAATTGCCTTCAAGCGTACACTGATAAATTCAATAAGTCGCTTCATGATGATGATTATTTTCACTATGCTTTCAAGGTTGAATATGACTCAGATGGTAGAGTTAATTTTATCGAAGCTGCTTCGCATATCAAGGATGATTTTCACTGTCTGATGAATGGTATTGATGTATTTAATACTAAAGCAGAAGAATTGATTAGAATAGTTGATGAATTGTCACCTTATGATAGACAAGACCCAGAATTAGGCTGGATGTATTCCTTTCCGACATTAGGATTGAAATTTTGGAGATCAAGTATTTTTAATGAAAAAGATACATTAGAAGATTGGTTCAAGGAAATGCCTCCTGAAAACCAAGAGGAGGAATTGCGTTTTCAGTTTTTTGAGACGGTGAGTCTTTCTTCTTAATTGTTTCTTTGACACAATCGTAAAATTGACTAAATGAAAGGGCGTGGGCAACCACGTCTTTTTTGTTTTCTATTTATAGTATAATGAATACTATAAGGTATCAAAGAAGGAGTAGTATTATATATGAATCTAAACCAGCATCACACAATGACCTACACACTAAACAGCGGTATTAAAGGAACTGTCAATCTATTCACCAAACAAATACAGGACTGGATAGAATCTTATCGTGTAGGCAGTAAACATGTAACCACAGTTGGTAAAGAATACTTTGGATTGAATCCTGAGCTTGTTGCAGATTTTAAAGTACATAATGAATTTAGTGAGCAAAGGGAACATGTAACAGTTATTAAGCAACCCACAGTAGCAAGTAAGGCCACTGAGCAGTTAGCAGACGCATACAGCCAGCACAAGGTATTGATTCAGGTAGAATGTAAATGTGGAGCTTCCTATATAGACGAATCAGTATACAAAAGGAACAAATGGGGTTGTAAAGAATGTGGTGATATAGTATTTCTGGATAGTAAAAAGGGGATGGTTGATACAGTAAAGGGTAAAGCATGGTATATGACAAATAAGTATTTTGTGGAAAGAGGTTGAGTGTTTAACATAGCGATAAACTCAGTAATCAAAGGCTTACGTATAATAAGAGAAGTCTTTTCATTTCAAGAGGATTATACAAAAATAAGGTTAAATAACTCGTGATAATATGTGAACTGTTACTTTAAACAATGCAACCCTTCAAGTGAGGGTTGTTTTTTATTATATAATTTATTGAGAGGCATTCGTAACATAGTAGTTCTTTAGGTTCATTTTCCAATTTTATTATAATATAATACATATGTTTCCTTTTATATGTTAGACTTATGAAGTAACCCGAAAAAATAGAAAAGGATGTGTACGTGTACCATGAAGAAACTAAAGAACACAGCAATTATCCTAACAGGTGTCTTAGCTCTAATAGCATTAGCTCCATTGGCAGCATCGGCTACACCTTCTACAGGAATTGAGACTAACGACCAATCTATCCAGGAAGTTGAAATCAATTCCCCGTCAGACTATATCAAGTGGCTGAAAGGTAAAGACGGAGCAGAAGAAACGTTGCAGCAATTCTCTGACTTGTCTGAGTCCGATCAAGACAAATTTGTTAAATATATAAACGATCCAGAGATAAACAAGACATTAGTTGACGCAATGGCTACCAGTAATGGGGAAAAGGTATCGCTTTATGGTGGGGATGTAACTGTAACTGCAACCCAAGAACAGTCTAAGCCCGTTAAGATTTCGCCACAAGTAGCCGATTATGCTGTTTCTCAACGCGCCACCTCGACAATTTTAGGTGTGGATGTTGTGCAAGTGTCTGAACGAGTGGAATACCGGGTGGAAGGTACTCCTTCTAACCAAAGAGTATCACAAGTGCTGAATGGCGGCGGCACAATAAATCGATACTGGGTTCCAATGGGCAGAATGGACGTTAAAGACGATAAAGGCTATGTAAATTCAAGCGGTAAACTTGCGGTACAACGTTCAGTGTTCACAACTTCTTTTGTTCATCCTAAGCTTGGGGCAACTATAGGTACAAACACTTTCGTAATATATGGAAATGTCAAGGGTCAGCTTGATAGTTGGGTATTCAACTAAAGCCTATGAAAAAGAAAACTATTTTTATCATTATCGGAGTCGTTTTAGCAATTTTTATCGTCTTTTTCCTTTTTAACTTATGGGCGATTAATAATCTGCATGTTCCTGCTCAATAACTACAATGTGTCCAAAGATATTAAGCCTTCCTTTATTGGGAAGGCTTTTTGTATTATTAAAGTGGAAGCGTGGTTAACATAATGATTACATTTAAAATAGGAGGCTTAATCGCAATTCACGAGAAACAAATAGCTGGACAGTCGCTATTTGAGATTGGGCACGACAATTGAAGCATGTGAAAGAGAATGACTTAGTTCATGGTGAGTGGGAGAAGTGGCTAAAGACAGTCGATTTTACTCCCAGAACAGCACAAAGAATGATTAAAGCATTTGAACAATTCGGAAATGCGACGACGTCGTCGCTTTTGGCAAACAGTAAAATATTTGAAATGCTATCTTTGCCTGAATCTGTAGACCGCTTAGAGTTTATTGATCAGGAACACACCATCCCCTCAACTGGTGAACAGAAAACAGTGGATGAAATGACTGTGCGTGAGCTGCGGTATGATTCAACGCTTCAAAGAAGATCAAACAATTCACTATAGAAAATCGTTTACATGGTTTAAAAGAATACTTTCCGGTAGGCCAAAATGGAGCATCACTACAAATATTTAAAGGCAAGCTTATTGTATTTCTTGATGGCAATACATCTGATACACCATTTCATCCTATAATGCAGATAATTGACCCTAAAAATGGTAAGTTGGAAAATGAAACATCTTTGTCAGATACTTCATTTTTGTTTTATGACAGCCAAATTTACAACGATAAATTATATATTCTCTCTGAAGACTTAAATTATACTATTTTCAATGACCTCAACAAAAAGCCTAAAAAGTTGAGATTAAAACAAAGCAATTCCGTCTCCGAAAAAATACAAAATGAGAAAGGAGTAATATCTGGAGTACAGTATTTTGCAGGATCTGTTTTTGTCCTATATGATTATGTCAAAAATTCTCCTGTTGATAGAATAAGGGAAATAAGAGAATATGACTTATTGACAGGCAGAGAATTACATGTCATTCCTCTAGCATTTAAATCAAACAAGGAAATGATTCGTTTTTTTCTGACTAATTAACTTTAAGGAGTGATTATTATGATTTACTGGTTATTTCCAAAACTTAATCCCCTCTTCCCTACTTTTATATTTTGCCCCATTCTGGCAATCTTGATCGGAGTATGTTTCGCCTATTTCAAAGGAAACATCTACTTAGGATTAATACTAGCCTTGCTACTGCCTCTTATATTTATTGCCACCAATTTAGAAACCATTGCAGTTAATATAGATGCTTGGCTTCTATATGGTTTTATCTACGCAATTATTACGTTTGTGGCTTATAAGATGGCGTTTTCACAGTTAGGAAAATCGAGTTAATTTTTTTACACTATTATCAATAGTCACCACGATCAAATTTTCGCACACTAACTTAGGTATAACAGGCGACGATGCATCTTTTGAGTTCAATCCAGTTTATTTGCTAATTGGAAATCATTCCGGAAATGATGGGTCTGGTTACCCGATTAAAATTTCTGAGAATGGATATGCAAATTAATTAATGAAGGGTTAGGGAAGAAGTGAAGGCTAAATTGAAATTTTTGGGGTTGGCTGCCCTTACTGTTACGTTTGCTGTAGTTATTGGTAATAATGTTTTTGCTAGTGACGATACTTCTGAAGAAATGAAGGGCGTTACAAAAGCAATAGTCCCTGACAGTGTATTAGAAGAACTTAATCATCCTGATAAAATTTATACTAAAGTTGGATTATTTATAAAAAAACCGCAATCTCTCCATGATGAAGATAAGTTCAGTCAAGATGAAGTAGTCTACGACGTTTCAAAGACTACTGATGAAACTAAAGCAATCATTCAATATGACGCTATTTACATCAAGGAAGAAGACAGTAAATAGATTTGTGTACTAAAGTATTTGAAAAGTTAAGTTGTATAATGGAATATCTAGGGCGACTTCGGTTGCCCTTTTTATTATGCTCAATTTAGCCAAGTCTTTTTCCAACACTTTGTCATATAGTATACATTTTGACATACTTTGCTAAATACAATTAATGACATAGTAGAGGATGATCCATATGAGTGAGATTAGACGCTATGGTTACATAAGAGTATCGAGTAAAGATCAGAATGAAGCTAGACAATTAGAATCGATGAAGGACTTAGGTATTATGGAACGTGATTACTTCATTGATAAGCAAAGTGGCAAGAATTTTGACAGACCACAATATCAAACATTAAAGAGCGTACTTAGACACGGAGACATTCTGTTCATTAAGGAACTTGACAGACTTGGACGGAATGCTAAAGAAATCAAACGTGAATGGCAAGATATAACGTATGAGATAGGTGCACACATTGTTATCCTTGTATGCCTATCCTTGACACTAGACAATATCAAAATGGTTTGGAAAAGGTTATATCTAGTATCGTGCTTGAATTACTCAGCTACATGGCAGAACGTGAACGTGAGAAGATAAACGGTAGACAATCTGAAGATATAGCAGCAGCCAAAAATAATGGTGTGGTATTTGGTCGGCCTAAAAAGGCAATAAGTGATGAGTTTATTACAGCATATGAGGAATGGAAGCAAGGTGGAATAACAGCAGTCGAAGCAATGAAGCGCGTAGAAATGAAGCCTAACACGTTCTATCGCAGGGTAAAGGAATATGAGCAACAGAAACAAGTAGGATAAATTGTTCATGTGTATGGAGCCTAGATGATTATGTCTAGGTTTCTTTGTTATGTCTGCTGATCAAATACTAGCAGGTACAATAAAAAGGACGGGGGGTATTTTACATCATAAACGTCTATTTAATTTCCAAAATTGCCCCTAACACATTCACTTTCACACTCAAGTTATTTTTTGACTCGATACCGTCCCTAATATCATTAAGGTTGATTGTATGCCATACATCCAATCAAGGCTCAATTCATAGATTAAAACACAAGGGAATGCGAACCTGACTATTAATCTGGTACTTTGTATTGGATGAGTTGTGTTCTAATTTTTTAAATAAACTATACATCAACATAAAGACGATATCCTTAATCATGAAATCATACGTAACTATCCCAAAAGGTATCTTGAGTACTATATGAAAGGTATATGATTTTATACCAAAAGATGGTACAATCAAGATCGTTAGAGCATTTTACTACTTGTTTCACAACTACATAATAATTTTTACTATGCATCGTATTGTGAGTCTACATTGAAAGGGTGGTTTATCGATGAAAATTACACCCACGATTAGAGCAGAATTGGAACAATATCTTAAACAAGAAGGCTTAAACCTATCGGAATTTGGACAAATTACAGGGATGAATAGGGGAATAATAAGTAGCATTGTAACAGGTAATAAATCTATGTCTATTAACCAGCTCGATCGTATTATTGAAGCTATGGGCTTACCAGAGGGTCACTTTTATGAATTGTTTATAGAAAATTACATCATTGATCATCCTCCAAATATGAGGCGAATCGAGCCGTTTTTGTATCGCTGTGCGGAGTTGGACAAGTTGGATGCGATCCGTCGAGTAGTGGGAGCCATCATGGACAATCTACTCTATTCACCCAAGCTATTTGAAATAGCGGAAGAATTGTTGTCGCAGGGACGACTAGAAGCGGCATTGATACTTTATGAGGGGGTAGCTGAAGCGGAGAGATATCAACATTCTGAACGCCTGGCAATCTGCCAATATCGTATTTTTAAAATTCAGATTAATGACGATCAAAATCAAAATGTTGGGGCGGCAGCCGTATTTGAAGCTTTTGTCGAAAGACTAGATGAAATAGACCAGCTTGACGCATTGAAGGATTTGGCTAACGTGTACAGATCATTGCGTAAATGGGATAAGGTTGATGAGATGGCGAGGAAAATGAGAGCTAAAGCCGAAATACAATGTACACTGAACCATCAACAGAACAGCCGAGAACAGATCGAATCTAGCGACAAGCTAAGTCGTCCCTTGTTTGTGTACATTGCTTATGCAGACTTGCTCTGTGCTAATGCATGTGAAGAGCAGGGTAATTATGAGCAGGCATTACACTATACATATGCCTACTCCAATTTAGATTGGGTTAGAGAGACCGATGAGGATACCCAGCACTGGATTGGCTTGTTTAAACATTGGTCACAAGCTAACATACTTGCATATAGGCTTTTATCTGGTGATGTGAGTGTGCTTCATGAATATCTAAACTTTATTGATGACTCATCAGATACGATTCAAGAAGATAGGGTAACTCAACTACTTAACATAATGACGGCGGCTAACCGTTATGAGCTTGATTTAAACGATATACTTAAACGATTTGAAACAGAGATTGCGTCTTTATCTCAGCGACCATCATCAGATGATATGTATACCCAGCAAGTAATACCGGAATACTCTGCACTTTGTGGATATGAATTGGCTTATTATTATTTAGATCATGGGATGCACAATGATGGCTTTAATCATTTGTTTTGTGCAATGGTAAAAGCGCATATACTAAATAATGAGACATATTTTATAAATTGTATGGGGTTGTTTGTGCGTTTCAAAGCCCATGCGGTATCTGAAACCAAAACAGAGTTTTACAATCTCATTGAAAAGGTGTGGTTAAACAATGTTGAAAAAAGTGGTAATGTTGATCGTTGTTAGTAGCTTTTTGTTCACCTTAGCTGTACCTATTTATCTGAATAGTCATGATGGAGGATTTCAAGTCTTTGCAACACATGGAGGAGCTTAAATACGAATTGATTTGAAAATTCGTTAAAACTGCACCCCTGAAATAGGTTTAATTACGGAACCCAATAGGCCAACGCAGGGGAACCTCAAAAATTCTATTATTAAATAATGTTCTATTCCAAGACCTACAACTAAAGTAGGTCTTCTTTATGATTTGTTAAAACTTTTTTTGTGAACTAATCCATTATTAACCAAGACGAGGGTTTGAAGAAGGAGGTGCATTATGAAAAGGGACGACGGTTTACGTCAAAGGATGGGATACCTTCAACGTTGTGCGTAATTAAGGAAGTAGCAGGATACTGTTTTATTAAAATTGTTGATATTTTAACACTTACAGGAAAATGATTAATACAGTGCCGACTTACTATTTTTGCAATAATGTTGAATAAAATGTTATATTATTGTATTTTCTGTATTATTATTGTATTGTATTCCAAATAAGAAAAAAGAAAGTGTCATTACATGAAAAAAATAAAAATGACAGCATTTGTGCTTATGGGGGTATTAGCACTTAGTGCTATCGCTCCATTAACATCAGCCCAAGAGATCAATTCAGACAAAATCACACCTAGTTACATAGATTACAAATCTCTTCCTGTGCCTTCGCATAAACAAGAGAAATCTAATTGGTGCTGGGCTGCTACTTCACAGATGGCTATAGAACATTTAGGTGGAAATAAAACTCAATCTCAAATTGTAAAATATATTAAAGGTAGCCTCGTAAATAAGGGAGGCACGGATAAGGAAGTAAAAAGCGCGTTAGCATATGGGGGGTTGAACTCTACAATTGATAAAGAGCCGATACCCTTTGGAACTATTATCTCTCAAATAAAAAGAAATCAACCGCAATTAGCACATATCGTGTGGAAGGACGACTCTGATCTTGGACATATGTATCTAATAAATGGATATTCCGATAATACAAATTTAGGATTTCAAAAAGTATATTACAAAGACCCTGCCGTTGGTGAGAAGATGGATAAAATAGATTACTATGATGGATTTGTTAATAATAGAGATTTTAGTTGGTACAGCACTATAAACGAAATTTATGTTAATTAAAACGAGACTAAGGAGGACTGATAAAATGTATAAAAAAATAATTGGTATTGCGTTTTCTTGTATCTTATTGTTACCTATAACCGTCTTAGCGGCAAATGAGGTTCCGAAAGAAGTTGAGCAATCTATTGAAAAGGATTTGGGGAATTTCAAAGATGATATTAGAAAGAATACAGGATTTAAAATAACAACTACTAAAGAAGCGGAAAATTTAACTCTTGATGAAGGTTTTAAGGTTTACACTGTTAATTCTAAAGCTGTTAGATCAGGGAATACAGATAGAGCTAATGACATTTTAAAATCTAAAGGGTACTTATTTTCCATAAAAAGTGGACAACAAAATAATGATATTGTTTTTTCAGAAGATGGGAAAAGAATACGATCAGCTTATAGTGATCTTGAGTTTCCGAGTCAATTCGAAGAAGCAAAGAAATTGATTGGCTACGATGAAAGCAGCAAACTGATATATGATGATCGACTGGCTACGGTTGCTCTAATTTCTGATATAGATGGGAAGGAAGTTGTGGTTCCTCTTAGAGAGAGCGTATACATGGAATTTAAGCCATTGAAAGTATACAATTTACAGGAGTTTGTAGAGTTTCTATCTGCCAATGAGAAGGCTCGGCAAGAAGCTTCTGAAAAAAATGATTCAGATGAACTGATCTCTGGGGGGAGTCCATCTAATCTAAACTCGACTACTTCGCAGCTCATTACAAGCAAAATCAGCACAGAAAAAGTGTCACTATTTTCTATTGCCGGGTTAGCAATTATTGGTGGCATTTTTTTCGTAATTAAAAGAAGAAAAAAGTTATAGATTAATCTTGTATACAATAAACTGTGTAATAGTTTTGATATAATTAGACGGCTTGGCGGGCTGGAATTATCTATTTAAATTCAACTCAGATAATGAAGTGTTGTAGGTGGCTAGATGGATATTCCGTCTAGCCTTTTTGATTTGTGTTGAGTTGGAAAGAATCTGGAGTGAGGGATGGGAGCGCCAATCTAGAAGGGAATAATCAGCATACATATGAAAGTGCTGAGCAAAATAATTTTGGTCAGCAAAAAACACAGGCTGATATTGCACATGAGTTAAATATAACAACTCAGCAACTAAGAAACTACAAAAAACTCCTTACGCTTATCCCTGGGTTGCAAGATATGGTTGAAGATCATGGCACGTTTTAAGTCTTTAGACGTAGGTAGAAAGGTTAATCCTTCATATAACAATTAGGAATTAAGTTCATTTTCCATAAATCGGAATAGTGTTACTATGTCATAACGAATTCATGACTAGAGGTAACTAACCTATGACAACTATTAAAGTGACGCCTGAGCAACTTATGACTATCTCCAAGCAGTTTGAGTTAGCACAGCAAACGGCAACTCAAGTGAATAGCAATTTAGTAAAACAAATTTCATCTATGGGACAATTGTGGGAAGGACTGACTAAAGAGCACTTTTACTATTCCTTCCAGACCTCTCAGAAGAATATGAATGACTTTGTTACCCTGATGGATTCTATTGCTAGGGAGTTACGTCACCATGCAGATAAATTCAGATTAGCAGATCTGATGGAAACAGGTAACATTGATGCAAGTTGTTTACCACCTCCACCGAATTCATGTGCTGTTCCTGCTCCAGATACACGAAATGCATTCCAGAAATCGGTAGATAGCTTAACTGAACTAGGTCAGGATTTTGTAGATGCTAATTCAGTACGTTATGAGAAAAAGTTTGATTCGGTTTGGAGCTTCTTAGATTATATGTCGTATGGTATTCCAAAAGGAATGTATCAAGGGTACATGGAACGAGCAGCTAAACAAAACGATTCGTGGAATGACATGCTCAATTTCAGTACATTTGGAATAACGGGTATGATTCAGGGCGCATTTAATCCTACCAATGCGTGGTCAAAGGAACATTGGGCTAATATGATTGGTACAGCAGGATTGTTTGGAGGAGTCAGCTCAGTTATTAAGCCTAAAATTGGTTTGAAACCATCTATTCAGTATGAGATTCCGAAGAATAATACGAGTTCCAGCTTACGGAATTCAATAGAATCTGAATCTAAAACAGAAGTACAAACAGGTGGGAGAAACGATCTTTCAATTGATGAATATTTTCGTAGAGAAGCTGAAGCAGATGAGATGTATGATCAAATCAGAGCTTCAGATAGTGATGTAAGAGCAATAGCTGAGAATTCTGGAATGAAGGAAAGTAGGATTCAAAGAATCAAAGAACACGTTTTCATAAAAGAACACATAAAATCAAGTGGTTATGGCAGATTTCATTCTGATTACGAAATAGCTCAAGCATGGGATAGATTACAAAAAGGGATACAAACAGAAAAAGATATGGATTTGCTTAACCATGAATTGTTTGAATCTAGATTTGAGGGTATATTTAAAACAGACTATGAGACTGCTCATAACGCTGCGGTAAGGTCGGGTCGTCCATGGGAAATAGAATAGAGGAGATTTTATAATGGGAGCATTTGTTTTACTTTTTAAAGAACATGAAGATGATACAGTAGTTATTTATAAATATGGTCCAAACGAACACACTATGGGGAAAATTCAATTAAACAAGGATACTAAGCTGTTCTCTGAAATTGAACCTTTACCAGATTCGAATCATTCAAACAAATTTTATTTTGATAGGGCTGCACAGCGGATGGCACGTTGCTTCGTTAAAGAAGGTGGTATATTTCCTGACAAGATGACATTTGAATCATAAAGTAGCTTCAGGAATACGAACCGAGCTTGCTCCATTGATAATAAAATGAGAGTAAGCTTTTTTCATTGCAATCTATCTGATTAAAGAGGAAAATTTTTATCCACCCTAGAATTAAGAGACGATTTTAGAAGGAGCATATCATGTTAACGTCAAAACAAGAAGAGAGCCTTAGTAAATTTATGAGTAAGATTCTTAGGCATACACCAGAACAGTTTGGTCTTGAGCTAGACCATGAGGGTTATTGTGACATTCAAGACCTGATTCAAGGAATAAGATCAGAGAATAGATGGTCTGATATAAGCAAGTCGGATATCAAGCAAGTAGTAAGCCATTGTCCAAAACAAAGATATGAGATGGTTAATGGGTACATAAGAGCTAATTATGGTCACAGTACAGACAGGTTAGATTATAAGGAAGCTACTCCACCAACCATTCTCTATCACGGTACAAACACAAAGGTAATCCATAATATTTTCAATGAAGGAATTAAGCCAATGGGCAGAAAGTATGTACATCTGTCTGAAGCCCTTGAGTTTGCAATTCTGGCAGGTAAAAGACGTGGGGAACTGGTGATCCTTGAAGTAGATACAGAAAAGGCATTGGCTAATCAAGTGAAGTTTTATAAAGCCAACCACGGTGTTTGGCTTGCCGACCTTGTGCCGCCACAGTACTTAAAAAAGTTTGAATAAAGCGTAACCCAGACCGTTAACGATGATCACCGAGACTAGATGAGAAAAAATTCGTCTGGTCTTTTTGATTTCGCCTGTTTTGCTGTACATAAATAAGATTTTTAATATTTTGAACGTATCCACGAGTGTCCACACTTACCCGCAAATGCCGCATAAAATATCCCGGATGAATAAAGAGGAGGTGCATGAAATCACCATGATACACATGGAACCTATTCAAGTGGGTGAGCATACATTTATCGGAGTCGAGGTCAAACTGCCTAAAACAACGCTGTTAACGATTTCTAACTCCCGTGGCTACATCATGTGTGGTGCGCTGGATGTTGGATTGCTCAATGAACGGCTGGCGGATCGGAAAATCCTGGCCGCACGAGCTGTGGGGGTAAAAACACTAAAGGAACTGTTGGAAGCGCCGATGGAGTCAGTGACGGCAGAAGCCGAGCAACTGGGGATTAAACCAGGGATGCCAGGCTATGAAGCACTATTGAAACTGGTGTAGTGAAGCCTATGTGCAATGTTGCATAAAAGTAGAGGAACAAGAACCGAAAAAAACCGGACTTTTTGGCTCCGGTTTTTTTCTATGAAAAGTTACACTCTATCGAGCAGACTATTCGGCTTTATACGAACGGTATGATCTGCAAGAACGATTAATCGGCAAACAAAGCGGGGAGGTTGTCGCTAAAGGGTGCTTGGACAATTCCTTTTTCGGTAATGATGGCGGTAATGTACTCATGAGGTGTAACGTCGAAAGCCGGGTTGTAGACTTTGATGCCCTGCGGGGCAGTCCTTTTACCAAAGCTTTCGGTAACTTCCTCCACAGAACGTTCCTCAATCGGAATATCTGCGCCTGTTGCGGTCTGCAAATCAATGGTAGAAAGTGGCGAAGCGACATAAAAAGGAATGCCATGCGCCTTCGCTAACACGGCTAGGCTATAGGTGCCGATTTTGTTGGCGACATCGCCATTAGCAGCGACTCTATCTGTGCCGACAATAACAGCCTGGACCCATCCTTTGGACATCACCATGCCCGCCATATTGTCACAGAGCAGGGTGACATCAATGCCTGCCTGCTGAAGCTCGAAAGCGGTCAGGCGCGCTCCCTGCAGCACGGGGCGGGTTTCGTCGGCAAATACTTTGAGATGGATGCCGTTCTCCTGCGCAAGGTACATCGGCGCGAGCGCTGTTCCGTATTTGGCTGTCGCCAACCCACCTGCATTGCAGTGAGTGAGTACGCCCATCCCGTCCTCGAACAGAGGTAAAGCATGGATGCCGATCTGGCGGCATACTTCCTCATCCTCTGCCTGAATGGCTATGGCTTCACGCTCCAGCCCGGCATTCCAGTCTTCGACCTGACTTCCGCTAGCTTCAACGATGAGTTCCCCGGCTCGCTTCTTCATGCGATCCAACGCCCAGAATAGATTTACGGCAGTTGGCCGTGAAGTAGCCAAATGTCCGCACACGTCGTGTACATGCTGCAGCCACCCAGCAGCGTCGGTGTCGTCGTAGGCGGTAGCTCCTAGCACAACGCCGTAGGCCGCAGCCATCCCGATGGCGGGCGCACCGCGTACCTTCATGGCGTGTATGCCATCCCATACTTCCTCGACCGTGAATAAATCTAGCATGACAATCGTTTCGGGTAGCAGACGCTGATCCAACATGGACAAGCGGTTGCCTTTCCACACCAGCGAAGATAGAGCCTGACCGGACACTGTAGCTTTCCCGGAGGTTACGGGGGCCGCTTCTTTCTGTTCACTCATATTCATTAAGCTCCTTTAGTTTGGGCAGCTGTTGCTATCCGAACAATGTCTCCCAGTTCCCGAATCGAATGAAGCCCGCGATTGCGAAGAACCAAGGATTTACCGATAGATAACGCCAGACGTTCCGCAGCTTCCTTGAGGTCAGGATCGGCTATTGTCTCGATATCTGCCACATGCGACAGGCTGATGATACGGCGGATCACTTTGCACCCTGCAAAACCAATCGTATCTTGTAGTACTTTCTGAAGATACAAGTCCTGATACCCCGCTGTACGTGCCATATGATCGGTGACATGCTCGTCCCACAGTTTGCGGAACCTACGCTCAAACTGCTCCCATACCTGAATGGCAGTCTCCAGAACCCAGTCGCGCCTTTCTTTTAGAGCCTTCTCACCAGAGGTCCATCCGGGCTGTGCAGCGTAGTTCAACAGCAAATTGGCGATCACCGCTCCGATATCAAAGCCCATGGGTCCGTAGTAGGCAAATTCAGGATCAATGACTTTAGTTGATTCGGTCGTTACAAAAATGCTACCAGTATGAAGGTCACCGTGCAGAAGCGCTTCGGTTCGTGTCAAAAACTTTTCTCGCAGCAAAGCCACTTCCAGATGAAGCGCTTGATCTGTACGGAGTGCCTCTGCTTCGTCTTCGATGTACGCACCATAGTTGTTATTATCTGAGAACCGATACGGTTCATCCAGAATCAGATCCTCAGTTATTTTGCAGAGATCCGGGTTGATAAAACGTTTGACTAGGTCTTTTTTAACCTGCTGATTCATGCCCAAATCTGAGGTGAAGAAGAGCGTGCGTGCCAGAAACTCCCCAATATGATTAGCGAAATATGGATATGTGTTTCCTTCTATTAGTCCCTTGCGCATGATGGTGTGGGAGCTAAGATCCTCCATCACGGTCAATGCAAGCTCATCGTCATACGCCAGTATCGCAGGAACCAATTCGGGGCAAATGTGGTGCTCCTGCTGAAGTGCCTCGCGTTCAATACGGGCACGATCCAGTGAGAGCGGCCAGGATTCACCCACAATTTTTACATAGGGAAGTGCCTGCTTGGCAATGATACTCTTGTTAGATTCAGAATCCGTAATATGAAAAACCAGATTTAGGTTACCATCACCGATTTCCCGGCATTCCAGACGAGCTTCCTGACTAAAAAATCCGGGGATGTTCTTCACGAATTCGATTGCTTCTTCAGTCGTTAAAGGATGATATTGGGACAACGAAGTCACCTCCATAAATTGTGCACATGTAAATAGTCTGGAAATATCACAATATTAAACCAAGTATTTTGATAGGATAGAGAAAGTATAACGAAAATCATTGAAGTTTTGTACATTTTTTTTATGGAGGATCGAAAGAGGGGAAAGGAGAACTCTTCTTTTTGTTTCGTTTCCGTATAGAGAGGGTAAGTATGAAACAGACGTCCGGCAGGTGATTAGGATGCCCGCTGGCGTCTTACCGTCAGCAATGACGGTGATGGATACGTAAACGTTCCTGAAAATCAATTTGATGAAAAAGGAAGGGATTTATGATGGCTAAAACAACAAGTAACTCGAAAAATACGCAAACCAAATCGGTGGAGGAACTTTTAAACCGTCAAGTCGCTAACCTCAATGTGTTATATGTAAAAATTCATAACTATCACTGGTATGTGAAAGGCTCCAGTTTCTACACACTCCATGTTAAATTTGAAGAGTTATACAATGAAGTGACATTGAAAATGGATGAGATCGCCGAGCGTTTGCTCGCGTTGAAAGGTTCACCTTCCGCAACATTGAAGGAGTACCTGGAGCTGTCGTCGATTCAGGAAGCAACCGGCAACGAAGATGCTCCCAAGATGGTACAAACCTTGATCGAGGATTTTGCAACGGTATGCGAGGAGTTTCAGGAAGGTATTGAACTGGCGGAAAGCAATTCCGACCAACCAACTGCAGATTTGCTGATCGGCTATAAAGCGGATCTGGAGAAACATATGTGGATGCTTCGCTCTTATTTGGGCTAATTGTAGTGATGGGATTACGCTTTGAAATAAACTTTTTACATGTAAAACGCTACTGACGTCATGCTGTCAGTAGCGTTTTTATGGCTGAAAAGAGATCATGCATCTCATGTTTTTTGTACAAATTTATAATTATATAAACATTTGCAGGATGTATTTTGCCATTTGTGTGCTTGGTAGGGTGAACATTTTATGAAGAAAGTTGGATAACGTGTGTCTGTTGGTTGCACCCTTCAAGATATTTATTATAAAATAACTTGAGAATCATTGAGAATCAGTTTAGAATGATTATAAATAAATTTTTAAATATTACTTGAAATCAGGGGGCTCCCCTGTTTAAATATACTTTCTGATTTCGACACCACACTACATTTTTTGGAGGGTATTGCGAATATGGCTACAAACTTTAAGATTGAAGGTCTCAAAGCGACCATTGAAGGCAAGGAAATTTTGAAAGGTATTAACCTCGAAATGAAGGGCGGAGAAATCCATGCCATCATGGGTCCTAACGGTACGGGTAAAAGTACACTTGCGTCTGCTTTGATGGGTCATCCAAAATATGAAGTCACAGATGGTAAAGTAACTTTGGATGGAGAAGACGTGCTGGATATGGAAGTGGATGAGCGTGCACGTGCAGGATTGTTCTTGGCGATGCAGTACCCGAGTGAAATTGCAGGGGTAACGAACTCCGACTTTTTGCGTAGTGCGATCAACGCGCGCCGTGAAGAAGGACAAGAAATCTCCTTGATTAAGTTTATCCGTCAAATGGAAAGCAAAATGAAAGAGCTTGAAATGAACCCTGAGTTTGCTCACCGTTACCTGAACGAAGGCTTCTCTGGTGGTGAGAAAAAACGGAATGAAATTTTGCAAATGATGATGATTGATCCGAAAATTGTCATTCTTGATGAAATCGACTCCGGTCTGGATATCGATGCTTTGAGAATCGTGGCTAACGGTGTGAACGCCATGCGTTCCGAAGATCGTGGTTTCCTCGTGATTACTCACTACCAACGTCTGTTAAACTACGTTAAACCAGATTATGTACATGTAATGATGCAAGGACGTATCGTTAAATCCGGGGGTCCTGAGCTTGCTGAGCGTCTGGAAGCGGACGGTTATGACTGGATCAAGGAAGAGCTGGGTATCGTTGATGAAACTGTAGGACAAGAGGCGTAAGCCGGAAGCGAGGAGGAAAACTGATGACAACACAAACAATCCTTCCGGTAGATTCCGAGCAACTGCGTGTTCTGTCCGAACGTAACGGCGAGCCATCTTGGCTGGCTGAAGACAGACAAAAAGCACTTGAGCTTGCAGGCAAACTGGAGCTTCCGGTATTTGAAAAAACAAAAATCGAACGTTGGAAATTAAACGATTACGGTCAACATAAACAGAGCGAGGTCATTGCATCGGTAGGGCAGGTTCCTGCAGCCATTGCTGATCTGGTCAAAGAGCAACAGGAGGGCGGTCTGATTATTCAGCGCAACTCCGGTGCGGTATATGTGAAGCTGAGTGAGGAATTGGCGGCGCAAGGCGTCATTTTCACGGATTTGCAAACAGCGGTTAAAGAGCATGCTGATTTGGTTAAAGCTCATCTGAACACAGTGATTAAGGCAGAAGAAAATTCATTATCTGCATTGCACGCAGCACTCTGGAACGGTGGAGTATTTGCTTATGTGCCTAAAAATGTAGAACTGAACGTTCCGCTTCAAGCTGTATTCCTGACAGACGATGCGACTGCAACGTTTGCGCCGCATGTGCTGCTTATTGTCGAAAGTCATAGTTCCGTGACGTACGTAGACAACTATGTATCTGCGGATTTGGCGGCACCTGTTCTTCATAACGGTGCGGTAGAAGTTGTTGCAAATGCTGGGGCTAAAGTTCGCTATGCGACAGTCCATCAGTTTGGAGAGCAAGTAACGGATATTTCAATTCGTCGTGCCACGTTGGGAAATGACGCAGCTATCGAATGGATTGTGGGCGAAATGAACAACGGCAATACAGCAAGCAATACCATGTCCGTGCTCAAAGGCAATGGCTCCAATTCGGATGCCAAGATCATTGCTGTAGGTTCCGGCTCACAAAAGCTGAACTATACGACACAAGCACAGCATTTCGGCAAAAATTCCGCCAGTCAGATGATTACGCGCGCAGTGATGCGTGAAGAAGCGTCTTCCATCATTAACGGAATTACAAAAATTGAAAAAGGTGCTACCAAAGCAGATGGTCAGCAAACAGAACGTGTTCTGATGCTCAGCCCGAAAGCTCGTGGTGACGCTAACCCAATCCTGCTGATTGATGAAGATGATGTAACAGCAGGTCACGCAGCATCGGTTGGTCAGGTTAACCGTGAACAAGTGTATTACTTGATGTCCCGCGGGATTAGCCGTGCAGAAGCTGAGCGTCTGATTATTTATGGCTTCTTGGCACCTGTCGTATCTGAGATTCCGCTCGAAGGACTTCAACATCAGCTGCAAAGCCTTGTTGAAAGGAAGTTAGGCCAATGAATACTGCATTGATCCGTGAACAATTCCCGATTTTACATCAGGAGATTAACGGTCATCCGCTGGTTTATTTGGATAATGCGGCTACTTCGCAAAAACCGCTGGCGGTCATCGAGGCGATCAAGCACTACTACGAATATGATAACTCAAATGCTCACCGTGGTGTGCATACCTTGGGTAGCCGGGCGACGGATGCTTATGAAGGTGCGAGGGAGAAGGTAGCTCGCTTTCTGAATGCCAAGCGCAGTCAGGAAATTATTTTTACACGCGGAACAACAACGGCGCTGAATCTGGTGGCTTCTTCTTATGGTAGGGCTAACTGTAAGGAGGGTGATGAAATTGTCATCACACAAATGGAGCATCACAGTAATCTGATTCCGTGGCAACAGGTAGCCAAAGCCACAGGCGCAACTTTAAAATATATTCCACTTCAAGAGGATGGTAGCGTTGATCTTGCTGATGTGGAGAATACCATTACAGAAAACACGAAAATTGTAGCGATTGCGCATGTCTCCAATGTGCTTGGTGTTGTGAACCCTGTCAAAGAGATTGCAGCTATTGCGCATCGCAAAGGCGCAGTTATCGTTATAGACGGTGCACAAAGCACACCACATATGAAAGTAGACGTGCAAGACATCGATGCTGACTTTTATGCCTTTTCGGGTCACAAAATGTGTGCGCCTACTGGGATCGGGGCACTGTACGGCAAGAAGGCGCTGCTGGAAAATATGGAGCCCATTGAGTTCGGCGGGGAAATGATCGACGATGTGGGATTGTATGAATCCACATGGAAGGAGCTGCCTTGGAAATTCGAAGGTGGAACTCCGATTATCGCTGGAGCTGTTGGTTTGGGAGCTGCTATTGATTTTCTGGAAAGCATCGGAATGGACGCCATTGCACAGCATGAGAGCCGTTTGTCCAACTATGCCCTCAAACGTCTCCGTGAAGTGGAGGGGTTGACGATATACGGGCCTGCAGAACGTCATGTTGGGCTCGTAACATTCAACCTGGATGATGTGCATCCGCATGATGTAGCTACTGTACTGGATAGCAAAGGGGTGGCTGTACGTGCGGGACATCATTGCTGCCAGCCATTGATGCGCTGGCTAAAAGCCAGTGCAACTGCACGTGCCAGCTTTTATCTCTATAACACAGAAGAAGAAGTCGACGCTCTGGTCAGCGCCTTAATCCAAACAAAGGAGTATTTTGGCGATGCAACTTGATGACTTGTACCGACGCGTGATTATGGATCATTATAAAAATCCGCGCAATCGCGGACGTTTTGAGGATGATGCCGTTACGGTGGATTTGAATAATCCTACGTGTGGTGACCGGATTTCCCTTCAACTCAAAATGAAAGACGGCGTGGTCGAAGATTCCCGTTTTACTGGTGAAGGCTGCTCGATTAGTATGTCCTCAGCTTCGATGATGACAGAAGCAGTCAAAGGAAAAACGATTGATCAGGCATTGGATATGGCAAGCCGCTTCTCTTCTTTAATGAAGGGGGAAGCCGTCGAATTTGATGATTATGAAGAATTGGAAGCTTTGTCAGGCGTAAATAAGTTCCCGGCCCGCATCAAATGTGCGACACTGGCTTGGAACGCGCTGCGCAAAGGGATTGATGAAGATAAATAATTTAAATAGAACAGAGGAGGTTTGAGAAACATGGCCAAGAAAGCACCGGAAATGGAAGAGTATAAATACGGCTTTCGTGACGAGCACAAGTCCATTTTCCAAACAGGTAAGGGTCTCACTCCGGAAATCGTAAAGGAAATCTCCAAAATTAAGGATGAGCCAGAATGGATGCTGGAGTTCCGTCTGAAGGCACTGAAGCAGTTTGAAAAAATGCCAATGCCAAACTGGGGCGGAGATATGGATGAACTGGATTTCAACGATATCCAGTACTATGTAAGACCTTCCGAGAAACAAGGGAAGACGTGGGAAGAGGTTCCTACGGAAATTAAAGAAACCTTTGATAAACTGGGTATTCCCGAGGCGGAGCAAAAGTTTTTGGCTGGTGTATCCGCACAGTATGAATCCGAGGTTGTCTATCACAGTATGCAAAAGGAACTGGAAGATCAGGGCGTTATTTTCATGGATACCGATACGGCGTTGCGTGAGCATCCTGAGATTCTGAAAGAGTATTTTGCAACAGTTGTACCTCCTGCGGACAATAAGTTTGCAGCACTGAACAGTGCGGTATGGTCAGGCGGGAGCTTCATCTATGTACCAAAAGGTGTGAAATGTGAAGTTCCATTGCAGGCTTACTTCCGCATCAACTCGGAAAACATGGGTCAATTTGAGCGTACGCTCATAATTGCTGACGAAGACAGCTTTGTGCACTATGTAGAAGGCTGTACGGCTCCGATTTACAGCACGAACTCGCTGCATAGTGCCGTGGTCGAAATTATTTGTAAGAAGAACGCACGCGTTCGTTATACAACGATCCAGAACTGGGCACCAAACATCTATAACCTGGTAACCAAACGTGCGGTTGCAGAAGAAAACGCAACGATGGAATGGGTCGATGGTAACATCGGTTCCAAGTTGACGATGAAGTATCCAGCCGTTGTATTGAAAGGCCGTGGAGCGAAAGGGATGGTCCTGTCCATCGCTGTTGCAGGCAAAGGCCAGCATCAGGATGCAGGTGCGAAAATGATCCACTTAGCACCAGACACCACGTCCACCATTGTATCCAAGTCGATCAGTAAGCACGGCGGTAAAGTAACGTATCGCGGATTAGCTTCATTCGGTCGTCAGGCTCAAGGTGCAAAATCCAATATCAAGTGTGATACGTTGATTTTGGATAATCAATCAACCTCAGATACTATTCCTTATAATGAAATCATGAATGATGACATCACGCTTGAGCACGAAGCAACGGTTTCCAAGGTATCGGAAGATCAGCTGTTCTATCTGATGAGCCGTGGTTTGACTGAAGCAGAGGCAACGCAAATGATCGTTATGGGCTTTATTGAGCCATTCACAAAAGAACTGCCGATGGAATATGCGGTAGAGATGAATCGTTTGATCAAGTTCGAGATGGAAGGTAGTATCGGTTAAAACGCAGTAACCCTTGGTATTACAAGGCTCTTGAGGTATTCTAAAGCTTGTTAAATCCGAATCGTGCCGATTTTATGCCGATTCGGATTTCCTGCTAGTATAGGAGACGAACTTTTTAAGTTCGTCTTCTTTTGTTTTTTCTGTGATACCTAAGTCCATAAGCCTTCTTTCTACTACAAAAAAAATTATGCTTAGGACTGCAGATAGTTGCCTAGCACTTATGTATGTTTGCTTAATAGGATGTTGTGAGTGACATAAACATAAGGAGGCATGCCAACAGATGCAGAAGAATAAAGCTGGAGTGAAGAAGAAAACCCTCTCTTCTAAGCAGACACAGAGACATGTACATGAATTTGAAGGTAGCACCAAACTGGCCGAAGAAGGTGCAGACCGACATAACCACCGCTTTGCAGGTGTTACTGGGCAAGCGATTCGAGTTGGAAGAAGTCATGTCCATGAAATTGATCTTACGAAAACTGATTTCGTGAACCATTTTCATAATCTGAGAAGGATTAGAACAGGGCCCGCTATTCCAGTCGGAAATGGTAAGCATGTACATTTTGTTACGGGCCAAACTACATTAAATGATGGTCATGTACACCAGTTTAATTTTGCAACATTGATTCAGGCACCTCTTATTTAATGAACGGTGGTTTGACCGAAGCGAGGTAACACAAATGATTGTTATAGACATCTGCTCATACAGAATGAGAGCATCGTCTTTGAAATCAAAAAGCTCTGCTAACCATAATTGGTCGGCAGGGCTTTTAGACTTACATTAATTCTGTACTTCATGATTTATGATCGGCTATGATTTTATGCCTTATGATAAGCCGCCTTATTCGAATATTAAGTATATATTTTTTGTAACATTTTTATGGTCAGTGTCACCAATAAGCAATTCTTTAATGTTGGGACAGCTTGTTTGCCACTTGTTTATTTATCTGAAGTTTTATGGTCTAAGTCATGATGTAACTCGGTTGCTGGTATTTTGGCATTATAGATTTGTCCTTTGGCAACTGGTTTTGAGATGTATACATAGCTCCCGGTTCCATCCGGCGCACTCCCTGTTGCCCACAAACCTTCACTAGATTCTTCGCCCTCAGACAAATTCCAAAACTCATAAGCTTCAGGCTGAGACTCTTGTTCTGCCTCAGGGGGAAAAGAAGCCGGAACCACAACACCGTTTTTCTCTTCTAATTCTTGGATTGCCGCCATCCACTGATACTGGTGATAGCGGTCACGCGCTAGCATTTTCCGTAGTGTAGCTCTGACGCTTTCATCTTGTGTCATATGATATAGCCTTGCTACCTGCAATCGACCCTGACTCTCTGCGTGCAAATTGGATCGCATATCTGCCAAAAGGTTGCCACTTGCGACGATATAAGAGCCGTTCCATGGAACTCCATTTGAATTAGTAGGCAATCCGCCTAGACCGCTGACCAGCAAATGCTGTGGGTTAATTCCCCCCATTATGGCAGCTGTAACAGGGTCTTTTGCAGCTTGTTCTTGATCTTCTGGTTTAGCTCCATCAAGTAGTTGACTAATTAAAGCACACAGCATCTCCACATGCCCTACTTCTTCAGTTCCAATATCCATCAGCATATCTTTATATTTTTCATCACCGCGACAGTTAAACCCTTGAAATAAATATTGCATCATTACGGTCATTTCTCCAAATTGCCCTCCCAAAACTTCTTGTACCTGCCGGGCAAAAAGAGGATCAGGGCGCTCTACTTTCACTTCAAACTGCAACTCTTTTTGATGTCTAAACATATTTACTCCTCCTATAGCTAAAGCAGCTTAGTGAATTCTAACTGTATTTAACCTTTTCAAGATGTAATAAAACGAGGAGCAGCATCACAAAAATCGATACGGGTCTTTATATTTAACTTTCTGTTTGTTTGGTTTGTATATAAATTATTAAAGAGGGAAGCCTATGTTTCACTTTAAAATGAAGAGTCTAAGGAGGGTATTTGAATTGTATTTTTATAAAGAAGATTTAATTAACTTAATAGTACCCGATAAGCCCGATCCTGCTGCTGCTAAAGTGATTCAAGAAGTGTTAGGTGGTCGATTCGGAGAAATGCGTACTATGATGCAGTTTTTCTTTCAAAGTAATAATTTTCGTGGTAATGCTGTGCAGTACAGGGATTTGATACGAGGAGTTTTTCTAGAGGAGCTTAGTCATGTTGAACTGGTCCAACATACTATAAATCAACTTCTGACTGGCTCAGGCGCAGACCAAGCCGGCGATGCGGGAATGGATCATGCTCCTTTAGATGAGGCGATAAAACACGCAAATCCTCATCATTTTATTATGGGAGCCCAAAGTTCCTTACCTGTTGATGCAAGTGGGAATCCTTGGCTAGGTAGTTATGTTTATTCCCACGGGAATCTGGTTAGTGATTTGCTTGATAATCTCGTACTCGAATCTACAGGGGTCCTGCAAAAATCCCGAATTTACGAAATGAGCTCGAACAAAACATTCCGGGAAACGTTGGCTTTTTTGATTGTGAGGGATAATGCTCATCAAAACGCGTTTGCCAAAGCATTAGAGACACTTGGAGTTGATTGGGGAAAATTGTTCCCGGTTCCAAATTACGATATTAACAAGTATCCAGAATGCCGGAAGTATGTTGAGATGGGCTTTCACAATGCGCAGTTTAATTTTCGATTGGATTCTACCCGTATTGGGGAAATATTCAATGGGCAAACTCCAAGCAGAAACGGTGGGGATTTGAGTGTAATAGATCCTCCTGAGGGTTTTCCTCTTCCGTATATGCCCGAATTGCCTAATGAACATAGTCCAGGGCTACACGATCTTACCACTTAGGATTAAACCATAAATAAAGATAGTAACAAGGTTAATATCCGTAACTTAAAAAGAGGCTGTCCTTCGTAGAAGAACCTACGAATCAAGGACAGTCTCTTTTTATTCGCGTAGTCTGTGCTTCGGCAAAACATTTCGTGCCACCGAAGTAACGCCGGGAGGCAGTAGCGGATCAGGATTCCAAATAAATTTCATCAATGGATACATGGCGTTCCCTAGACAAATCTACATATTCATCATCGTTAATTCTTACTAAGGGTCTGAAGTAATCAGCAGGATTGTTCAGAATGATCGTTCCTGTCTGACCTGTAGTCAACAGAACCTGCTTATTAATGAAATTAGGAAGCATGTGTCTGATGAACACTTGGGTAGCTTCTGGGTTTAGATGTCCAAAACTCATGCTGTGCAGCTCGCGTAATACGGTGAGTAGCTCCTGCTTCGTCTGATACACACGATTGGAAATCATCGCGCTATACACGTCGGCAATAGCTGTTATGCTGGCAAAAGGATGAATTTCTTCCTTGAACAGACCATGGGGATATCCACTTCCATCTTCACGCTCATGATGCTGTAAGGCGACAATTGCAGAAATCTCATCGCTGGTTGAATTGCGAATAATATCATAGCCATATAGCGAATGTTTCTTCATTTCATGAAATTCTTCAGGTGTCAGTTTATCCGGTTTGTTCAAAATTTCATCGGGTATCATGGACTTGCCTATATCATGTAAATATCCAGCTTTACCGGCGGCATATGCTTCTTCTTCCGTATACCCAAGCCATGTGGCAATGTAATATGACAGTACGCCTACTTGGAGAGAATGATTATAGGTATAGTGATCTCCCCGTTCCATAATTAACAGCAGAGATACGACATCTTTTTGACGAGCTAGCTCTGAAACGAGAGGGCCGAACAGCTCATCAACTCGATATTCATCAAATTTGCCAGTTGAGGAAGCTTCGAGAAACATACTTTCAAAGCCACTGATCGTCTGCTCCATGAGAGGAACGGCACGTTTGAGGGACTCGGGGGAAGCTGGAACATCGGGGGCAAAGTCAACCGGAATGCTCGCAGAACCGGCATCAATGTCGATATAATCGACACCGTGCATAATGAGCTTGGAAATATCGTCATGCTGTAGCTCGGTGCCCTGAACCATGACAGGCACACCGTGCCCATTGTATGTATCGGATTTGAGGCGATCTCCTGGCTTGGCATCGGTAACGTGTACTCTCATGCGCTAACCTCCTTATTGTCGTAAATTTGTCGAAAATACGAAACAAACTTAATATATCAAGAATTATATGGGATGACAACGACTAATTTACTATTATTCCAAGCTGTAAAATAGGTCCCAGGAACCCAATTCCTATCAGATACCTACAATAGATAACGTCAATACTTTTCACTATGTTTGTAATATGAGATTGCCCAGAGACTACAGCGAAGCTTAAGGACTATGTCCACCCATATGTACCATATTGCTAAATAACATGATATGCTTAAACATTAGAAGCTCCAAAGTCGATATATAAAATATAGAGGAGGGCGGTTATGGAGATGACGACTCGGCAAACGTTGACCATTTTGCATACCAATGATATCCATAGTCATTTTGGCAGTATGCCTTCGATAGCCGCGATGATTAATGAACGAAGAGCTGCATTAGGGGATGCGCTACTTGTGCTTGACATAGGAGACCACATGGACCGGATGGCCCCCGAAACGGAAGGAACGCTAGGTGGGGCAAATGTGGATGTGATGAATCTAACAGGATATGATGCCATTACGATCGGTAATAATGAGGGACTGACTTTTACCCCGGATATGATTGAACAGGCATATGCGGGCATTCATTGTCCGGTCATATGTGGCAATATGACTGAGTGTGCCACAGGGATGAGTCCTGCGTGGATGAAGGAATCCCTTATTGTAGACAAAGCAGGAATCAAGGTCGGTTTACTTGGTGTGACGGCTCCTTTTGTAGAGTATTATCAATTGCTGGGCTGGGATGTGCTCAATCCGTTTGATGTGCTGGGGAAGCAGATCGCGGCACTGAGAAAGCAGGTTGATGTTTTGGTCGTGATGTCGCACCTGGGCCTACCTTCCGATAAAAAGTTAGCGTCGCAATTTCCTGAGATTGACGTTATCCTTGGAGGTCACACCCATCATGTGCTGGAGGAACCGCTTTGGATCGGGAAAACAGCTTTATGTGGGGCGGGTAAGTTCGGAACGCTGCTGGGTGAAGTGACGCTAAGTCGTAACAATAGCCTCGAACCGTTTCGAGTCACGTCAGGCGGTGTAGTTCCTGTGGATCTGACAATACTGGACGAAAAAGTGGCATCGGCCATTGTGGTGCATCGCAGACAAGCAGAGCGCGCCATGGAGAGCACGGTTGCTGTGACGGATCGGAAACTGGAGATCGCATATGATCAGGAATCCCCTTTCGGGAATATGCTGGCACAATCAGTGTCCCATTTTACAGGAACAGAAATTGCCCTCGTCAATGCGGGACAACTGCTCGGCCCATTACCTCAAGGGGATATCAGTAAAGGAATCCTGCATTCCTTATGCCCTTCACCGATTAATGCCTGTGTTATGAAGTTGCGGGGGAGCGATATTCGGTTGGCGCTGGAGCAGTCCTTGCTGCCTGAATTTGCGGACAAGCCTATGACGGGCTTTGGCTTCAGAGGCAAAGTGCTTGGTACGATGTGTGTGGAAGGCTTGGCTATTCAGTATGACCCTGGCCGTGCTCCTTATGAAAAAGTAACGGACATTCGTGTAGCAGGTCAACCTTTGGAAGAGCATGAGGAATACACAGTGGGCACGTTGGATATGTTCACTTTCAAAGCAGGTTATGAGGTGCTTGCGAACGGAACAGATCTCCGATTTATGCTTCCAGAATTTTTACGGGATTTGATTGAAATGGAGTTGAAGCGTCCGGGCGCGATGGAAGAATGTTTTGCAGCTAGGTGGCTTCAGGTATCAAAACAATCGGGAGAGGATTAAGCTGCGACTGGTACCTGTTACATTATTGAGAGCCGGCATGAAGCTGGGCAAAAAAATATACAATGAAAATGGAATGGTGCTGCTCTCGGAAGGTGTTGAGCTTACTTCGCGATTGATTGAACGTCTAGGCCAAGTCGGTATTGGATATGTATACATTGAGGATGCTGTGACAGAAGATATCGTCATTCCTGAGATGATCCATGAACAGACAAGGGCGGCGGCGCTACAGGAAATCAAAAAGCAATTTCAAGGGTTGTCATCCTACTCCGTAGATCATAAGCACAAATATTTTGGCAAGTCATTTTATAAGGTGATGGAATCTATTCTGGACGATATTGGAGGCCGGCAGGACGCCGTCATTATGTTGATGGATATTGGGGCCGCAGATCAGGATTTGTATCATCATTCTTTGAACGTATGTCTATATTCACTTGTACTGGGAATTTCCAACGGCTACGATAACAATCAGCTGATGGAGTTGGGAATAGGTTCACTACTGCACGATATCGGTAAAATGAAAATTTCACCTCAAGTACTCTATAAGCCGGGCAAATTGACCGACGAGGAATATGAGCATATGAAAACACACACGGTGATCGGCTACAAGCTGCTTAAAGACGAACCTGGAATTCCCTTGTTGTCGGCTCATTGTGCATTACAGCATCATGAGCGTATTGACGGCAGCGGATACCCACACGGTTGGAAAAAGGACCAGATCCACGAATATGCGAAATGGATCGGCCTGGCAGACTCGTACGACGCAATGACAGCAAGTCGGATATATAAGCAGGCTTTGTTGCCTTATGAGGCGATGGAAGTGCTGTACGCCGGGGCAGGAACGTTATATGAGCAGCGAATGCTAGAAGCCTTTCGTGACTGTGTGGCTATTTACCCCTTGGGACTCTCTGTGGTGCTCAACACGGGGGAAGAGGGGGTCGTGGTGCGTATACATTCCAAAATCCCGCAAAGACCCGTCATTCGCATTGTAAGGGACCGGGATGGGCAGGAAGTGAAAGCACCTTATGATGTGGATTTGTCCATATCCCTCTCGGTTATGATTACAAATACATTGGGTGCTACTGTGGCCCCTTTCGGAGGAGTACACGTAGATTAGCAGATGATGTGGAAGAAAGCATGCAGACACTTTACACATCATGATATGATAATTATACGTCTTTTGAGGTTAATAACAGAAATAAGGTGAAAACATAATGACAGTTCTACAAAATAACACGCTACCCCAAATATCGCCAACCTATGATCCGTGGGACCCGATTGTCTCATTGCGTACACATGGTCGTCATTTGCTTACGAGTGTGGAAATGACCGTAACGCATCTGTGTAATATGCGCTGTGAGCATTGCGCTGTTGGCGACATGCTGGTTATGAAGGAGGCCCCTTTCCTTCCGTTAGACCTAATGCTGAAGCGTCTGGATGAAGTCGAGCATCTGGAGACCATCAGTATTACAGGCGGGGAACCTGCTTTGCTCGATAAAACAGTGGATGAAGTGATCGTTCCACTGTTGAAATACGCCAAAGAGCGCGGTATTCGCTCGCAAATCAACTCCAATCTGACGTTAGATATTCGCAGATATGAGAAGATGCTTCCTTATCTAGATGTGATGCATATTTCGTTTAACTATTTGAATGCGGACGATTTTTATGAAGTGGGTTTTGCAAATACAGGCCGGCCGACCCCACGTGCGGGTGCTGTTCGCCTGTATGAAAAAATGATCGAGAATGCCTGCAGATTAAGTGAAATGGGAATGTTCATTTCAGCTGAATCCATGATTAATTATCGGACACACACGAAGCTGGAGGGCATTCATCAGTTGATCAACGAAATGGGATGCCGACGGCATGAGGTTCATCCAATGTATGCGTCAAATTTTGCCTCTGCTTTGCCTGTGCTTTCACTCGACGACATGCGGAACTCTATCCATAAGCTGCTGGATGTACGTAATCAGGACATGTGGATGTTGTTTGGCACATTACCGTTCTTTGCTTGTTCGGACCGGGAAGAAGACCGCAAACTGCTTCGCCGCTTGCGTCAGGAACCGAATATTACGGTGCGTAATGATCCAGACGGAAGAAACCGTGTGAATGTGAATATGTTCACGGGTAGCGTGTATGTGACGGATTTTGCAGACATTCCGGCTTTCGGCAACATTCAGGAAGACAGTCTGGACGATATTTTTGGTGAATGGCTGAATGAGCATCCGTTGAATCAGACTGTGAACTGTCATTGTGATGCCGCTGCCTGTTGTGGACCGAACCTGCTCGTAGCGGATATGTACTACAAAGGAATAGACTTTAAATCAAGAAAAGCATTACAACTATAGAAATGGGGAGTTCGTATTGGATGGTCATACCGAGTTTCATTGGGGATTGCTAGCTGTGAATCTCCTCTTGGTACTGCTGCTTGTCTTTCTAAATGGTGTATTTGTGGCCGCAGAATTTTCGTTGGTCAAAATGCGCCAATCCCGATTGACGCAGCTCCAAAGCGAGGGTCATCGCCTGGCAGGCTATGCGCTGAAGGTGAACCAAAGGTTGGATGCTTATCTGTCCGCCACCCAATTGGGCATTACGCTGGCTTCATTGGGTTTGGGTTGGATTGGAGAGCCAGCAATATCCGGCTACCTGATAGAGCCACTCATGCACAAACTCGGTGTAACTGACGGCACCCTGATTACAACGATATCCGTTGTCGTCGGATTTTGCGTAATTACCTTTTTGCATATTGTATTGGGGGAATTGGCTCCCAAGTCTTTAGCGATTCAGAAGACTGAAGGTGTGGCGTTGTTTTTATCGGCGCCTTTGCTGCTTTTTTATAAGGTCTTTCTACCTGTGATCTGGGTATTGAATGCTGCGGCAAACTTGCTGTTGCGTGCATTCGGGATTCAGCCGGCGAGTGAAGCCGAAGCGGCTCATTCGGAGGAAGAGATTCGTATATTGATGAATCAGAGCGCCAAAAGCGGTGTGATTGATAAGGACGAAATTAAGCTGATGGATAATATTTTTGATTTTTCCGACTTGCTTGCACGTGAAATCATGCTGCCGCGTACAGATATGGATTGTTTGTATACGAATTTGTCGTTTAAGGAAAATCTCAAGATTATCAGCGAGACCAAGCATTCCCGCTACCCGGTAGCGGTTGAGGATAAAGACCAGATTATCGGTTTTGTCCATATCACGGATCTTCTGCTAGCTGAGCAGGGGGAACAACTGGATCTGGCTTCGGTGGTACGTCCTATTTTGAATGTGCCGGAGTCTATGGAAGTGAGTCACGTGCTACGCCTTATGCAGAAAAAACATTCCCAAATGACTCTCGTGGTAGATGAATACGGCGGAACGGCCGGGTTGCTGACAGCGGAGGAAATTTTGGAGGAAATCGTCGGGGATCTCTATGATGAGTTTGAGGATGAACGCCCAAGCGTGGAAATCAAGGAGAACTTCATCTCTGTGGACGGTCGTATGCTCATTGAGGATGTCAATGATTTGACTGGAGTAAACATTGAAGACGACGAGGTGGATTCCATCGGAGGATGGCTGTTCAAGGAATTGGAAGGCATTCCGGTGAAAGGGAAGAAAATTGAGTTTTATAACCTTACCTTCGAGGTGGAGGAAGCAACAAGGCTTCGCATAATGAGAGTGAAGATTCACCGCAAGCCTGAGCCTGTGATTGAAGATGAGCTTTCTACCGATTGAGTCCTGATCCACAGAGATAGGTAAGATCAGTTCAGGTATGTAAGTTATTATAGTGTGCTGAAGCAAGAACCTTTAGATCCACGTTACCGTGGTTTTAAAGGTTCTTTTTGATTAGAAACAGTTTTATAGTTATTTTTTTTGAACAATTATTTTTATCTGTGATTTTTTGTTCGAGACTTGGGCGATGCGGCATATGTTGAATAGTAAAGCAGATGGATCAACCAAAGGAGGTCCCGGCCCGTGAAATTTCCACAGCAAGGTGAGTATGCCCCGTTTGTCGGCCCGTTCGATCCGTGTCCGCCCGTTCTGTGCAAGACTTATGTGCTTCCGCCAAACTTGTTTGTGCAATTTCAGCCCCCTGGTCTACCGCAATTCAGTCCAGATGAGGCGCTGACGAAGGGAACGCTATGGCCTTTGCTTTACAGCCCTTATGAGCCTAGAAGAAAGCAGGGGGGAGGCGAATAGAATGGAGAATCCAAATCAGGGTCAGTCCCCATTCCAATTCCAGCAGCAAAATCAGCATGAGAGTGGACAGCAACAGCCGAATCCATATCAAAGCCCTTATTCAAATCCGTATCCATACCAGAACCAGTATCAGAACCAAACTCAGGGCTATAGTCAAGCCGGAAACCCGACCCAAGGCTGCACGTCCCAAACCAAGCCGGGGGATGCCCAGTTTTATGCGTTGCTGGAGAAGCTCCAAGCGGTGGATTTTGTGTTGGTGGAGCTGAATTTGTATCTGAATACGCACCCAGATGATTTACAGGCCATCGAGCAGTTCAATAAGCTGACGCAGGAAAGAACGGCGATTGCTAACGAGTATCAGATGCTATATGGGCCTTTACAAAATTTTGGTCGTGCCTATTCCAAGTATCCTTGGGAGTGGAGTCAATCCCCTTGGCCGTGGCAGGTCTAGGCAGGTACAACCTTTTAACAACCTTTTATAAAGGAGGGGACATGAATGTGGGTATATGAGAAGAAACTGCAATATCCCGTACGTGTCAGCAAATGTGATCCTCATATGGCCAAACTGCTTATGGAGCAGTATGGTGGAGCGGATGGCGAGCTGGCAGCGGCATTGCGCTATCTGAATCAGCGATATACGATTCCCGATAAGGTGATTGGTGTACTGAACGACATAGGCACGGAGGAATTTGCGCATCTCGAGATGATTGCGACTATGATTTATAAGCTGACCAAGGATGCGAGCGTAGAGCAAATGAAGGCTGCCGGTCTGGGTGAATATTATGCGGCACACGACCATGCGCTATATTATCAAAACGCTGCCGGAGTTCCTTTTACAGCGGCTTATATTCAAGCCAAAGGCGATCCTATTGCCGATCTATATGAGGACATAGCGGCAGAGGAAAAGGCACGAGCTACATATCAGTGGCTGATTGATCTGACAGACGATGTGGATTTGCAAGATAGTCTGAAGTTTCTACGTGAACGTGAAATAATCCATTCGCTCCGTTTCCGTGAGTCAGTGGAAATTTTGAAGGGGGAAAGAGACCGGAAGAAAGTGTTCTGATAAAATGATATACGAGGTCTCTTGGTGAGCTTAAGCTTGCAGGAGACTTTTTTTCTTTTGAGGTAATCTAAGCTAATGAAATGGTCCTTCCCGAGGAGCAGCAATGGGCATTTATATATAAGAGGGGGTAAAAATAAAAGCCCCGAAAAATTGCAGGCTGTCCGCCGGGTATCGTGCCGAGCACATATCGGCATGATGACTAAGGTCGGCTACATTGAACGACCTTTCCCCGGCGCGTCTTTCTCATCCCTATTGCTTCAGTTGTGCGAAATACTTCTCGTTATATAAAACACTTGGATGAGTAGGGTGGTGCAACTGAGCTATGCGATGATGCGATTTTGCCTTTTCGATGTCACCGATTCGGTCGTAACACAGGCATAATTGCAAGTGTGGAAACCAGGTATAGTACGACGAATTGGTTAGGGCCATCACATCTTGTGGAGGCTCTATCAACGTTGCCTGGTGAAACCAGTAAATGGCTTGAGTATACTGTTCGTCTTCAATCAACAAATTGCCAAAGACACAGCAGAACTGGGCGCGTGGTACATCAAGGTTAAGTGTGCGAAGCAGAGCCATACGCTGCTCCTGTTTTTGACCTTGGTGGGCGTAGCAATCCGCTAGCTTAAAGCAAGCAGCAATCCGATCCTCAATCCATCCTTGATCGAGTCCCAGATAGTGCTCGTACTGCTGGATGGCTTCTAGTATGCGTCCGTTATCATATAGTTCATTCGCGAAGTAGTAGTGATCTCGCTCAGAAAATGCAGTGCCTTGCTCCCGATGCTTGAGATATATATGCAAATTACGATCAGTGTAGGCACGTGTCTTTTTATGAGTCACCGCTATATTACTGTGAAAGGTGCTGCCAGTCACATGCAGGAATTCGTGCACAAAGCCGATCCATCTGAATCTTCGATCACGCCGCACAATTCGGTTTCTTTTGAGCTTATACAACGGCTGTCCTTGTTCATCTACAGACAGCACATAATCCATCGTAATGCTGTCATAGGAGAGGGTGGCTTGTTTCTTCCAGTTGAGAAATGATATTCGGTCTTTTTCTTCCAGTATGTCATCAGCGTCCAGCCAAAATTGATATTCTTGCGTTGCCTGATTAAACGCATAATTGCGGGCTGCAGAGAAATCATCGCACCATTCAAAATGGTATACCCGAGCATTGAACGATGCAGCGACCTCTTGGGTACTGTCAGTGGAACCAGTATCTACGATAATGATTTCATCTACCAGGTCATGGACTGATTTCAGACAGGTATGAAGGGCTTCTTCTTCATTTTTGACAATCATACATAAGCTGACAGTTACCATGCTCTTTGTCCCTCCCAAAAAACTTGGTATAATCTCCATTTTATTAGGATAGCTTGCTCATTATGTAGTAATTCCTATGGATCGTTTAGAGGATGTGCGATGATCATAAATTCAATCTTGCTCTAATAAATTAGAAAATCAAAGTCTGATATGAGGGGGAGGAGATTGTGCGAAATTCGATATTATCAAGCGACCGGGAAATAAATTTGATGGCTAAATGTAGTTAGAAAACGGGTGGAAAACTGAAAAAGAGTAGTTGTTTGGATGGTAAGATTGTATTTTTGTATGGATGTCGTTTTCCATTGATATTTCCAGGTGCAAGTCCATTCATACTACGCTCACTCCCATATCGCTCGGTTGCAATTATGGTATGCCTTAGGATATGGAGGGGGAACGGTTATGAGGCTTCTGCCTGATGGAGGCGTTGAATCATGCGTATACTAATCGGTAGCCCGGTGCACCAGAAACCGGAAATATTGTCTTTATTTCTTCAAGCTTTAGAGCGACTGGAGGCACCTGATGTGCTGCCCGATTATTTATTTGTCGATGATAATGACAATCCGACTTCAAGCCAATGGCTTGCCGATTTTTCCAATCGGCTGCCGGGCAGGGTTTTGCCCTTGTTAACAGGTCCACAGCAAGTGGAGAACCGAAGTGATGAGCACACTCATTATTGGCCGCCAGCCCTCGTCTGGAAAGTGGCCGACTTCAAAAATCGTCTTATCGATTATGCACTTCAGCATAATTATGACGCGCTGTTTTTAGTCGACTCAGACCTGATTCTCCATTCCCGTACCTTATGTAAGCTGGTGGAGGCGGAGAAGGATATTGTATCTGAGATTTTCTGGACACGCTGGCAGCCGGAGGGGCCTCTATTGCCTCAGGTGTGGGTTAGTGATGAATATAATTTGTTCCATCGTGAAGAAGGCGAAGTGTTGTCGGCAGAGGAGCGAGCGCAACGCGAGTTGCATTTCATACACCAAATGCATGTTCCTGGTTTGTACGAAGTGGGGGGTCTAGGTGCTTGCACCCTAATCCGCAGACGTGCACTGGAAGCAGGGATTCACTTTGGTAAAATCAAAAACGTTTCCTATTGGGGAGAAGATCGACATTTCTGTATTCGGGCAGCTGCATTTGGATTTCCACTTTTTGTGGATACACACTATCCGGCGATGCATCTGTACCGGGAAGCGGACAGAATGAAGGCAGAGCAGCTACTATTCACCCTAAATTATTTTACAACGAGCGCTGTTCATACGGACCAATCAGAACATTTAGCATATCTAAATCACTCCGATACTTCTACTAACTCTCCTGCCTTCAATCCTTCTGCATCATCAAGTCCATCTAAGTTCCCTGAACCTCCTGTTATACCGTATGACCTCCGTGAGTCAGCTGTCTTTGCCAAGTACACGGCAGATTCTTTTGTTATACCACAAACGTTCCCTGGTCCACGACAAAGTGAACTTCATACGCCGCCTGTCTCCAAACCCAAATTGACGCTGACCATGACGGTATACAATGAGGCAGATCGCAAGCTCATTGACGTGCTGCGGAGTCATCGAGAATATATTGATGAAGCGGTCATTATTGATGATGGCAGTCAGGATGATAGCGGAGAGTTGTGCCGTGAGATCCTAAAGGGAATCCCATTACGTTTAATACGCAATGAAACAGCTTCTTTTACCAATGAATTGGAACTACGTAAGCAACAGTGGAGAGAGACGTTGGCTTCTTTTCCGGAATGGATATTAAATATGGATGCTGACGAAATGTTCGAATCCCGTTTTGCTCAAGGGGTACATTCTTTGTTAGCGGGAACGAAAGCAGATACGATTTGTTTCAGGTTGTTTGATATGTGGAATTCCACGCATTACCGCGATGATGATTATTGGCAGGCTCATCAATATTACCGTCCTTTTTTAATTCGATATAAGGAAGGGTTCTCTTATAAATGGAAGGAGCAGTCCTTGCACTGTGGGAGATTTCCAGAAAATGTGCTTGACCTTCCCAGTGAAATCAGCAACTACCGCATCCAGCATTGGGGATGGTGTACACCTGCTATTCGCATGGCCAAATTTCAGCGATATCAGTTGCTTGATCCAAGTGTTCGTTATGGCTGGAAAGAGCAATATGAATCTATTTTGGACCCGAACCCCCGACTCACGCTTTGGGTAGATCAGGACAACATAAATGGAGAAAAAGAAACTACACCAGAGTATGAAGCTACCCATGATGTGAACGCCATGGATGTTGCCGAGATTTCAAGTGTCCAGGTTATGAATAATTCCGGTCTACAAATTAAAAGTGAAACAAAGAACGTATTTTATAGTAAATGCAAACTGTGTGGTTCGTCTGACACGGGAGTATTTCATAACTATGAACGCTTTACCTTGATGGGGTGCGGCTCCTGTGGCTTGGTTTTTCGTAATGATGTGGATCATATACAGCCGGAGGATATGATTGCAGAGATTTATAATGCCGATTGGGTTGCTATGCGGGATAGTGCAGCAGCGTCAACTTATGGGGATCATGCCCTTTTTGGACTCATGCTACTGGATATGTTCAGCTCCGGTAAAGGAAAATTGCTTGAGATTGGATCAGGTACCGGAGAATTTATCCATGCTGCCCTTCAAGCCGGCTGGGATGCAGTGGGTATTGAACCTTCCATAGACTCGCGTGCTTACGCCAAACACAAATATGACGTGGATTTATTGCCGGGTTACTGGAACGGTGAAACCGAAGAAGATACTCAAACCGATGAAGCATGTGATATGCAGGAATTGAATGAAGCACAAGAAATACAAGAAGTAGAAGAAGATACTGAATTACCACTGGATCACAAATACGAGGCCGTAGCATGCTGGCATGTGCTGGAGCATATTGCGGACCCTGTTGCATTTTTGACAGATTTACGCGAACAGCTTCAACCTGACGGGACGTTATATATTACAGTGCCCAACAAAAACTCGTTCACCAATGAGGCTTATGGTGTTTATTCACCTTTATTTACCGAGGAAGATCATTTATATCATTATTCTGAGCATACGCTGGCGCTCTTACTGGAAAAGTCTGGATTGCGCTCGGTGGCTATGTTTACCCGCCAGCTTCCCTCTGGTTTGGATGCCTTGCTGCAAGCCCATCCTTTGTACGGTGATCTTGCCTTTACGGAGCAAATGGGATTGTTGGCCAAACTTCAAGGCGAGAAACGGGGTCATGAACTGTGCTGTGTTGCAAGAGTAATTTAAATCTCTCCAAAAGGAGGCAGCATCCATGAACATGTCTGACCCGTATCTGTCTCGCTTTTTTGTATATTCTGACCCCAACTCCTCCAGCATGATTTACAGACTCCCCCAAAGCTGGTGGAGTCGCCCCTATGAGTATGAGTGGTGTCTTCAATTTATGTCCGGTCAAGATTCGGTGCTGGATGCAGCGTGTGGAATTCCACATCCATTCAAATTTGAGTTGGCCCGCCGTTGCGCTCAGGTCTATGCTTGCGATCTGGATATACGGATCGTTTCCGTGGATGCCATTTTGACCGAGGTGCGGCGGGATATCGGAGAGGAGGCTGCCGAGCGCATTCAGGAGATTTTACCGGTTCGGCTCCACTCCGCACATGCCAATCTGACAGCTCTGCCTTATGAGGATGCCAGTTTTGACAAAATTGTATGTATTTCAGTGCTGGAACATTTAACACCTGAGGAGTCTTTGGCAGCCTTACATGAATTTCACCGGACCATACGCGATGACGGAATGCTTCTGCTGACGTTTGATTACCCTACAGTGGATCTATCAGCGATGGAGCAATGGATAGAGCAGGCGGGATTTTCGTATTGGAATGGTGTGGATCTCAACCTTCCAAGGGGTGCCTTACACACGGATATGTGGGGTGGTTTGCATTGTTTCAGGACTGTTTTAAAAAAATATAAGAGTTAGCGGTATGCGCAATGAGGTTTACACGGACCTCTCTTATTGCTTATCATGAGAGGGGTTAGAGTTGTAAACCTACATAGGAAAGGAATGACTGATAACTACATGAACAATGCACCTGTGTTGAAGAAACCTGAGGCTATGGTATTTGATATGGACGGTACACTTTTTCAGACGGAGACGCTATTGCTTCCTGCGTACCACAAGCTGTTTGATACGCTGCGCGCCGAAGGGCTTTATGAAGGAGAGACTCCTCCCGAGGAGCTTATTTTGAATAGTTTGGGCATGCTGCTGGATGAAATCTGGAGAAGAGTGATGCCGGAAGCCAGCGAAGCGGCCCATAGAAGAGCGGACGAGCTGCTGCTTCAGCTGGAACTGGAGGGATTGAAGAGCGGAAGTCATGCCCTGTATCCACATGTAAAAGAAACACTCCAGGCCCTTCATGAGCAAGGTGTCCGATTGTTCGTAGCTAGTAACGGTCTGGAGGACTATGTAAAGGGGATCGCTGCTGCGTATGAAATGGTTCCCATTTTTGAAGGACTGTACAGCGCTGGGGAGTACAGCACGCTTTCCAAAGTGAATTTGCTGGAAATTCTATTGAGCAAGCACGATATTTCGAACGTATGGATGGTAGGAGATCGTTCCTCAGATGTGGAAGCAGGCAAAAAGAACGGACAGACGGTGATCGGTTGCGCTTATGCGGGATTTGGTGTGGACGATGAGTTGAAGGGGTCCGATGCGATTATTACAGACTTTACGCAACTGCTTACACTTTATAAAAACGCTGAGTAACTGTGGAACACAGGTTATTGGTTATAAATAGGCTCGACGCACCATATAATTAAACATGCTGGTACTGTCGGACAGATGAAAAAAAGAAAGGAAGGCAGCCACTTTACGCGGAGCCTTCCTTTGTCTTATTCTCTGTCTTATTTTCTGTCTTATTTTCTGCTTTATCTTCTGTTTTATCTTCTGCTTTGTGGTCAGCCAGAGGCTTTGGATTAATTTGTGTGTGGTAGACCCACAAGGCATATTCCATGGGCTTGGCGATGGAGCGGCGATAGGTTTCTTTTTCACCAATACGCGAAAAGACCTCGCGGGCTGGCTTCGGGTTGACTTCCAGCACATATATATGACCGTGCTTATTAATTGCCAAATCGAGTGCAAGCTCACACAATGCCCCGTAGCTTTCTTCCAGATACGCAGCGATGTCCAGTCCGAGTTTTTCCCCTTGCTTGATGATTTTCTCTCTATGGCTTTCATCACGAATCCATTGCGTTAGCAATTGGCTCATCGGTACTGCCTTGCCTCCACCATGCAGGTTGGAAGTGACACTCCGATGCGCCCCGATGCGCCCCGCGCATCCGGTTAGCTCCCATACTCCTTGGCCATTTTTCTGTACCAGCATACGGTAATCATGGACTCTGCCATTCGGCAACTGCACAGGAATGCCTTCCTGAACAATGTAGTTATCCATGTTCCAGCTGCTCAGACGCGGCTCCAGACGGTCTAGACGTACCCGCTGCTGGGGAATGATATGGCGTTTGCGATTGCGGCCCTCAATCAGATACAGGCCTCCTTGCTTGTTAACAGGTTCAATACGTAAAATACCTCGGCCTCCCGTACCGTTAATCGGTTTGAGGTACACTAGTGAATTCTGTTTGAGCATCCGTTTGACACTATGAAATCCACTGAACAGCTCTGTTGCAGGCAAATGGGGGCGAAAGGCAGACCTTCTCGCAAGCTGCTGATGAATGACCCATTTGTTACTCAGGGGTCGGTTTAAATATACAAGGTCTGTGTATTGCAATCGGAACTGCTTCAACTGACGATATCGCTCACTGCGCTGTACCCGACAACGGTCGAAAATCATGTCTGGGAACTCTCGCCACTTTCGGCTCCATTTTCCGCTGTGTGGATCATAGATTTGGGCAAGGAGCAGCCTGCGATCCTTATGGACATCCGCAGGAGTGAATACATACATATCCAGTCCCAGCCGTTTCCCTTCTGCAATCATGCGCTCATATATGTCGCGTTCCTCTAATTGCTTCTTGTTGTTCAAATACAAAGTCATGATGCCTAGGACAGGTTTTGGCACAGCATTCCACCTTCCTCTGCCGTCTGCTTATCTTGGGATAACTCTCCGTGAAATATCAGCGTGGGTTTCCCGGTTGGTCCAGTCGTCATTTCATGCGCAACAAGCCCAGCGCGGAAACAGGTTTTGAGACTGGACATATTGTCGGCGGCTACGCTGCACGTTAGACGGCGCAGCTGTTGGAGCTGGGCGGACAGCAGTCTAGCGCCCAGTCTGCGGCCCCGGTAAAGCGGACGAACAATTACGATGCAAGCATCCTCCCCGTAATTCAGAGCGAGGGAAAATCCGGCAATCCGCAGCCCCTTCTCCGTGCGCACAAATGCGCACAGGAGGGAGGAGCCAGGGGTGTTCAATTGCTCGGGCGTTAAAACGGCCAACTGCCGCAGAGCATTACGAGTAATGCGCATGCCCCCTGAGCTGCGGGCCAAAAAAAGCAACTGTCGTCGTCTCAGCAGCCAGCTCCGGGCAGGCAAATGTTGAACATCGCTAATTTGCGGCATGATTCCACTTCCTTGATCATGATTTCATTCGTCCGGCCAAAAAGGAGCTGTACTGGAATATGCGTCTAAGCGACTTTTGGCGGATTTCCGGCTCGTCAAATTTCATTGGTTTGGCATTGGCCTCAAAAAACCAGAGGGTTCCGAGCGTATCCACGCCCAGATCCATGGACATTTCGCCATGAGAAAGACCGGATGCGCGTTCAATTTGACGTGCAATCTGTATGGCCGTACTTTTAACTTTGTTCAGTAGATCCGTGCTGTCCTCAGGCCCAAACAGTGAGGACAGTAGCTTGAAAGGGTCCTCTACACTCCCGCCACGCGGGACATGTGTGGTAATGCTCCCCTTACCGGCCAGTCTGGCACCGACTCCGGTGATACTCCAGGAGCCACGGATATTTTTTTGTACCAGGATACGCAGGTCGAAGGGTTTTTTCTGATGGGTTGCCAGATCGATACCCTGTTGAATGATATAAGGTGAGTTGCCTGCTTCCCGTCGGATACGTCCCCACAGCCGGGATAGCGATACAGATCTGTAGGTTACACTTTTTTTGTCATGCTGAATGGTCAGTCTGTAAGCCATTAGATGGTCTGGGAGGAATTTAAGAATCATAATTCCCTTTCCAGCCTTACCGTTTTCCGGCTTGAGATACAGGTATGGATACGTAGACAGCATTTTTCCTAAGGAAGACAGGTTGCTTAACCGTTTGGTTGCCGGAACAAGCTGACGAGTCGTTTCTGAGGTGCGCAACCACTTGAACAGTTCCCATTTGTTAAAAAAGCCTGGATTGTACAGCTCAATGCCTGAGGCATGTGAAATTTCATCCAACTTTGTGCGCACAGAGGTTTTAAGTTCATAATTACGGTTGGGGATGCGATTATAAATGACCTGTGGAGGTGGAAAATTCTGTTCCTCCCACGTCTGTAAGCTCTTGTTGAAGACATAGCCCTTAATCGTCTCATCTGCCAGTTTCAGGTCCCTGACGGTAACAATGTACACCTGATATCCCATCCGTGTTCCCGTTTCAAGAATATCCCTGAAATTGCGCTGATTTCCCTTGAAAAATTGCCCTTCGTCGTGCACTGTCAATACAGCAACGACTGGCTTATGCTCCGCCCGGGTATTCATAGTTCCTCTTTTCTGCGGAATTTACTGAGGTAAAGACAGTGGTCCAAAATATGCTCCACGGATGCTTTACCCTCCGCACGCAACGATGGATGCTGAAAAATGGATCGGCCTGGCTTGGAGTTGGCTTCAAACATCCATACCTTTTCATCCTGATCAATGCCCAGATCAAAGCCGATTTCGCCCAATAGATGCTGGTGATGGTGTTCAATGGCTTCAGCGAGCGTAACTGCTACGTTCTTGGCACGTTGAAGCACTTCACCCGCTCGGTCTCCGAATACCCGGTTCAACGCCTGTTCAGGTGTCATAAGGGAGCCGCCATTTTTGATATGGGTTGTGACACTGCCACGTCCGGCTTTTTTGGCTCCAATGCCGACGACGACCCACTGATTATTTCCATTTTTATGCATGTGAAACCGGAAATCAATCGGGCAATTGTCAATCTCGATCAGCTGGATACCCTGTTGAATAACATAACCTTTTAACATCTGTCCCTGATTGGAGTGAAGCATCCTGAGCATGGAATTAAAAGAGGCGAATTTTAGCAATACATTGCTACTTTTCTTACGGTACCTCACATAATATCCTTGCTTGGGAACATGGGACAGACGATAGATTCCTTTACCGAGACTGCCTCCACTTGGCTTGTAATAAGCAAATTGATGTCGCTCCAGCATACCTCGGATACGTTCAGAGCTGGGATTCATATATGATTCAGGGACATAGCGGTTAACATCTGGGTTATTCTCCAGCAGATTATAGATATCGGACTTATTGAAAAAGCTCCAGTTAAAAAAGGGAATTCGTTTGCGGGAAAAGCGTTCGCGTAGTTGATTGATCGCCGGGGAAAAATCAGAGCGACGGCTCGGCAAACGGTTATAGATCACGTCCGGCAAAGGTACAAGTTTACGTGTGAATTCCCCGCTGGATGACAGAAAATAGCCGTTAATCGTATCATTTTGCCAGTTGATATCCCGAGGGGTGAAGGCAAAAATATAAGATTTTTTGCTGCCTTCCCTCAGCAGTTGCTTAATAAAGCCTGTGCGCGATCCGAAAGGGCGAGTGGTGGAGGTGGTACCGTCAGACAGCACGCCAATCAACGGCCCTAGCTGTATATCACCATCCAGATTCCGCAAATAGATGGCCCCGCTTTTGGGAACACGGATTGCATTACGTAAGCCGGAGGTCAAGTATAGATGGCGTCCCGCCTTCTGAATTGGTTTTACTGTAGCGGGAATCTGATCCTTACCGAGCCGCAGACGAACGGACTTGGCTCCGGATAATTTAAGGCTTTTCAACAAGGCAGTGGATATATACGCCACCTTGTCGGGCTGCTGTGAGAAATGCACATTGCAATGCGTTAAACTCATCTGTTTATCCTCCTATACCGTATGTTCAAGGGAGGCGCCCGCGCCCTTTGGCCCTGTCGCTTTGGAATGGGTCATTAAATATCGAGCATATTCGAGCGGGCGGTTGACCGACTGGAAAGCGCACTCCGGCTGACGGGTCTGAAAAAAGGCGGCCCGACCAGGTCGGGAATTAACCTCCAATAGCCAGATGTTCCCGCTCTGGTCAATACCGTAATCAATTCCCAACTCGCCAAGGCGGCCATAACGTTCCTCAAGCGCCCTGGTAATGGTCGAGGACAGCGCCCTCATCTGCCCGATGATGAGACGCGTGGTGTCCGCGCCAAATTGTTCACGAAGGTATGGCTCAGCCGGATGGGCTTCGCCCCCACCGTGCAGATTAGAAGTCAGAGTTCCTTTTCTGCCTTCTCTTACAGCAAAGCCCGTCAGGCGCCAATGGCCGTTACCATCCTTTTGCATGAGTGCGCGAACATCAAAGGGATGATTGCTTTGGCTTGTTAATTTCAAATAAGGCTGCACGATATAAGCGCGTTTGTGTGCAATTCCGTGGATCCATGACAATCCTGCATCCAATTCGGGAAACAAACGCCGGAACGGACGGTTACGGGAGTCTCTACCCTGTACAAGTAGTCCCTGGCCTCCTTCTGCCAGCCGGAGATACAGTGTGCTCTTGCCATGTGTTCCGGTCTGTGGCTTCATAAACAGCTCCGAATGGCGTCCTAGCCATTCCACAAGCTGGGCCGTGTCCCGGTAAGGCGCCGTAGGCGGCACAAAAGGACGTACTTTATCTACCGCATGTAAAGCGCGATACACCTGCCATTTGCCAGGTAAGTTACGCGACCAGTAGATGAGCTTGCGCGAATTTTGCTCCGCCATGTCTTCCAGTGTGCGCCTGACATTCTGGCTCTCGTGGACATGGAGACAGCGGTTATACACAATATCCGGCAACGGAAAGCGGCCGGATGTCCATACTCCGTTACGATAAACATAACCTCGTATGGAGTGATCTTCAGGTGAAACTCCTTCGACGGTAAACGCCATTACGCTAAGATCAGAGCGCCTGCCCAACAGACTTAGCCTGCGGCAAAAATCGGCTTCGGTAATAGGGGGAGTGGCGGCCTGATTCCGGCTAACAAGCACGCCCAGCGTGCCTGGCACAACAAGAGACACCGACAACAGCTCCTTTGGCAGCCAGACTCTGGAAGAGATGAATTCATTTGAAGCCGGCTGAATAACAGCAGTATTCAATCATTTTTTTAACGGACGGGCGAGTTTTCTGATCATTTAACGGCGTGTTGTCATTCTTCGATGGCTTCGAATTGACCTCCAGCAACCAGATGCGCCCCGTGCTGTCTATTGCCAGATCAATACCAAATTCCGCGAAATGGGCGGGAATTGCTTTTTCTACTCCGCTTGCGATATCCAGTGCTGCTGTTTTGAGAGAGGTATGCCCATTCGATTTAACGGTTGCGGGCAGCGTGGTCTTGGCAAGTGCTTCCTTGACAGTACTCAGCGTGCCGCCTCTTGCCAGATTGGACACAAAGTGGCTTCCTCCGGCGATCCGAGCGACAATGGATGTTACGGTCCAGGTTCCGGACGAATTTTTCTGTACAAGCGCACGAAAGTCGACCGGACGCTTACCGTGATCAATCAAGGTAAGTCCCTGTTGGAGTTGAAAGCGTGTTGTTTTCATTTTTCCCGCCAAGCTTTTGTACAGCTTATCGACGTTGGCATATGTTTGCTTGCGGGGTGTGCCCGCTGTTGTGGATAGCACCGAAAAGGTGCCATCGGTTTGCTTGTTAATGCGCATTATGCCTTTACCCAGGCTTCCGCGCACTGGCTTGAGAAAAACAGCGGGATACTGGTTGCACATTTTTTTGAAAACAACAAAAGTTTGCAGCAAGTGGGACTCGGGTAAATACTTGCGCAGTGAAGAATTTGATTTAAGCGCATCAAATACTTCATTCTTATCCAAAAACTTTTCGTTAAAAATGGTCGTGCCGTACTGCGATTTTACTTCTTTCATGAAATGCTGTACGCTAGTTCTGTTCTCGAGTTTACGGGAGGTAAGACGATTATTGACGACATCGCCGGCGGGCATGACCGTCTTTTTCCAGCCTCCGTCATACACCCATCCCTGAACTCGCCCGGGCTGACTTCCGATATGCTCCGGGGTGAAGAAATACACATATGCTCCTTGTCTGCGGCATTCCCCGACTAGTTCACGGCAGAACAGGGTGATCGACCCGAAAGGCTTGTCGGGCTGTTCGGGATAGTCCCGACTGACCAGCACGCTAATAAGTGGGCCCACTCGAAGTGTCCGGCGACCTCGGCTGTAGGTTACTCGCAGATCACAATTGGCATGAAGCCCCATTTTTCGGGCTAGCACGCTTCCCACACGTAGGCCGCTATAGCGGGGCACCGATATGACGGTAACCTCTTGGCGGAACGAACCGAAGGCGAGCTGAACGGGGTGGCCAGCGGATATTTTCCATTTGCGAAGCAAGGACTCGCCGACCATGAGTACGTCATCCTGCAAGATGCCCGATCCGATGATTTGAATCGTTGTTTTTTTGATGGACATCGTGGATCTCCTTCCGGGCAGCAACTTGATGTCTTGAAAGTAACGGGAAACGTGAATGGGCTGTAATAGCACTGATTCATCATATGAGGACATATATCCCTTGGTGATTGACGGACAATGTGAAATGTTGACACTAAACTTGTATTGGAGGAATAAACAATCATGAACATCTACGACAAAGCCCATGATTTAGCGAAAGCATTGAAGGAAAGCAAAGAGGTAGAGGAAATTACGTCAGCGATGAAGCTGATCGAAACCGATCCAGAAGCCAAGAAAATGCTCGACGATTTCCGTGAACGCCAAATGGAAGTACAACAACGCATGATGAGCGGCGATATGCCAGCACAGGAAGAGATGGAAAAGATGGAGAAGCTGTTCGAGGTGTTAAGTTTGAATCTCAACATCCGTCGCCTGTTCGACGCTGAACGTCGCCTGAGCGTGATTATTGAGGACGTTAACAAAATTATTGCAGACAGCCTTCAAGATTTGTACGGTTCATCTCTGTAAGTTTGTCTCATATTCCTTCCTGTCCTCTCATAGACTAGATACATAGAGTCACAGGGAGAGGAAGGGATACGATTGGGTTCTTTTAAAAGATGGAAACATGGTTTGTATACACTGATTGCGCTGGCTATGGTCTTGGTCGCGTTACCACGCATCTCGCTTGCAGGCGGTTTGAACTGGGTCAACGGCTTTGGGATAGTATGGGTACTTTTTGCGCTGCTAGTCATCGGAGCGAACATGCATTTTTTGCTGGGTGTGGATGAGGAAAAGCGCAAAACGCTGGAGCGTGTGCGGCGGGCCAAAATGCAGCAGTGGCAGATGAAATGGGATAAAAAAGCTGACAAAGGCAGCATGCAGTGAGTTTTTTTAGCTTGTCTTGGGCTTGTCTCTCAGATTACAAATCAATCATAGTAAGAAGCGGTCCTTGTAAAAGAGGGGATCGCTTTTTTTGCTATTTCCAAAGCAGAGAACTCAAAATGAACAAAGGTCTTAAATAAAGGGATTTTGTGCTATAATAGATACAGAATGATACAGATTGGACGTTGGGGGTGTAACAGAGTTGGACGGGCTAGATGAAACAGTTACGAAGCACGAGCAGCTATTGCGACATATCGAGCAGTTGAAAATAGGCTCCAAAATTTCTGTGCGCAGGTTGGCTAAAGAAATGAGCGTCAGCGAAGGAACGGCCTATCGGGCCGTGAAGGAAGCTGAAAACCTGGGAATTGTCATTACCAAGGAACGGATTGGAACAGTACGAGTGGAGAAGCGCCCGCGCGGCTTGTCCGAACAGCTGACCTTTGCAGATGTCGTGAATATTGTAGAAGGACATGTGCTGGGCGGAAGTGAGGGACTGGAGAAGCCTTTGCACAAGTATGTGATCGGAGCGATGCGCGAGGAAGCCATGGCCCGTTATATTGATGCAGGCAGTCTGCTGATCGTAGGTAACCGTGAGGATGCGCATTCACTTGCATTGGAGCAGGGGGCAGGTGTGCTGATCACAGGGGGCTTCGGTACGAGCCGAGAGGTTAAGCAGCTCGCAGACAAGATCAGTCTGCCGATTATTTCCTCACGCCATGATACTTTTACAGTGGCATCTATGATTAATAGAGCCATATTTGACCGCTTGATCAAAAAGAAAATTATGCTGATTGAAGATATTGCGGCAGGCAAACCGAAAACGTTGACCTTGAAAATCAACAGCACGCTTACCGAGTTTGAAGAACTTTCGGTGACGACCGGACATCATCATTTTGCAATCGTGGATGAATGGAATCGTTTAATTGGTATCGTCAGCCGCAAAGATGTGGAGGGGCTTCAACCTGAGCATACGATGGATAAATGTCTGATCCGCAATCCGATAACGGTCACCTACCAGACCTCGCTGGCTTCAGCCGCGCAAATGATGGCGTGGGAAGGTGTGGATTATTTGCCGGTCGTGGACCGCAACCGCAAGCTGCTCGGGTCCGTTACACGGCGTGAGGTGCTGGAGGCGCTGCGTAACGCCCAAAAGCAGCCGCAACTTGGCGAGACGTTCGACCAGCTGATCTGGAACGGGTTTGCTGAGGAGCGTAATGAGGACGGATCGTTATTTTTTCGCGGGTTTATCATTCCGCAAATGGCGACCAATTTAGGTACGATCTCGGAAGGCGTACTGGTCAACGTGATGACACAAGCGGGCTACCGGGCAGCTAGAGACATGAGCGGCAAGGATTATGTGCTGGACAATTTGACGACATATTTTATTAGACCCGTACAGATAGAAGATGCTGTCGTTCTTCGTCCGATGCTGCTCGAGATGAGTCGCCGCACCTGCAAGCTAGAAATTGCAATTTCACGGGAAAATCATTTGGTATGCAAAGCAGTGATGACGCTTCATTCCATTGAACATGGTTAGTCTACAATGGATCGGAGTAAGGTGTGAAGTCGAATAGATCGACTAGTGGCTTTCAGGCAATCTTTCTTTTGCTTCCAGCCAAATTTGCAGCACGCCTTCCATTACAAGCATCGTTTTGACCTGGATCGTATACTCCTTGTCACGAACGGTGTATTTTTTTTGGTGCAGCAACATACGTACCAGCTTGCTGTCAGAGTCAATCTCGAACATATCTCTGCCACGCAGCACCTCCAGATCACGACTGACACGGCGAAGAAGTTCCTTCAGGTTGATAGAATCAATTTTTTCGGCCGAAGCTTCCTCCGCGATCAGCTTGATTTCTTTGACAACGGTTTGGCGCTTGCTGTATTTGCGCAATGTTTTGTTGTCCTCCTCGGCTTGCTGGAGCTGGAATTGGAGATCCTGGTTGTTCGTCCATAGCTGATTGAAGCTGGCATGCCAGATGACGTTGTAGATCATGCCTCCCGTAATCATACCGAGTACAAAGACGGAGGACAATTGCATAAAAGGACGCAGGCGCTCAAAAGGGGGAACTCTCATAGTCGTTTCACCTCACGGTCGTCCGTTGCCGCATACCCACTTGACCAGCTCTGCACCCATATGAGCGCCTAAAAAGGCGAAAATCAAATACAATATCTGCTTAATGGCAGGTGACAAATTACCATCCAACATATTGCTTTCAATGACCCGGATCGGGTCCATCGTTCCCCCCACAGCGGCAGCAAGCGCCCATATTTTAATTCTTCCGGCAACCTCTAGCATCGTCTGGGTGGGCGGCTGAAGCGATACCACAGCTCCCATTCCGCCGAGCATGGCTCCACCGAGCACGATGCCGAAAGCAATGAAGAAGTCGAGAATCGCTTTGGATATAAAAGTGCTCATGCTCTTTTCCTCCTTAGGTATACGAATCAAGACCGCGCTTGTCCGCCGAGGTCTGTACTTTTATTCTATGGGCGCTACTAACGCGGATATGATAAAATAGTTTGAAGAAAATCAAGCGGTGAAAGGAAGAGAAGCGCATGAGTTCATTTGTGCATTTGCATGTTCATAGCGAGTACAGCCTGCTGGACGGCGCGGCTCGTACCGCGGAGTTGGTCAAACAGGCATCAGCTTACGGAATGAAGGCGCTGGCCCTTACAGATCACGGAGTCATGTACGGTGCCATTCCTTTTTATAGAGCGTGTGTAGAGAACGGCATTAAGCCGATTATTGGGTGTGAGGCCTATATGACGGCAGGATCGCGCAAGGAGCGTGGCAGCCGCAAGGATCAGCCCATATATCATTTGATTTTGCTCGCCAAAAATAAAACAGGCTATCAAAATCTGATGAAGCTGTGCTCCATCGGCCATTTGGAGGGCTTTCACTATAAGCCGCGCATCGACATGGAGGCTTTGGCTGCTCATCACGAAGGCATCATATGCCTGAGCGCTTGTTTGGGCGGTGAAGTGCCGCAGCATTTACTGCATGGTCGGGAAGCCGAGGCACGACGAGCAGCGGAACGATATCGTAACATTTTTGGCGATGATTTTTATCTGGAACTCCAGGATCATGGTCTTTCGGAGCAAAAACGTGTAAATCCTCTCTTGATCGCACTGGCGAAGGAACTGGATATTCCACTGGTCGCGACGAATGACGTGCATTACTTGACTGAGCCAGATGCGGACGTGCAGGATGTTCTGATCTGTATCGGGACAGGAAAGACAGTTGACGATGAGGAGCGTTTGCGTATACCAACACGTCAGTTGTATCTGAAAAGTCAGGAGGATATGGCTCGTTTATTCCCGCATGTGGCAGAAGCCATCGCCAACACGGTGCGTATTTCTGAAAAATGCGAACTGGAGCTGGAATTCGGTCAATCCATTTTACCTGAATATCGCCCGCTGCCGGAAGGAATGACCTCTTCGTCCTATTTACGCAATCTGTGCGTGCAAGGGCTGGAGCGTCGCTATGGAAGCGATTCCGGATGGAAGCAGCCGGAGGAACGGGAAAGGCTGAACCAACGGCTAAACTATGAGTTGAATACCATTGACAGTATGGGTTTCAGCGATTATTTCCTGATTGTATGGGATTTTATTGCCTTTGCACATAAGCATAAGATTGCAACGGGACCGGGGCGTGGTTCCTCAGCAGGCAGTTTGGTTGCCTATGTGCTTAACATCACGAATGTCGATCCGATGAAATACAACCTTCTCTTTGAACGGTTTCTGAATCCCGAACGAATTAGTATGCCGGATATAGATATCGATTTTAGTGATGAGCGGCGTGACGAGGTTATTGACTATGTAGTACAGAAGTATGGAAATGAGCATGTAGCGCAAATTATTACCTTTGGAACGCTGGCGGCAAGAGCCGCTGTCCGTGACGTCGGCCGTGTATTGAACGTGCCGTATGGCGAGGTGGACAAGGCAGCCAAGCTGATTCCGGCGCAGCTAGGTATTAATATCCGTCATGCGCTAGAAATTACCCCGGAGCTGAAAACGCTATATGAAACGAAGCACAAGACACGTGAACTGTTGGATATGGCGATCAAGGTTGAAGGAATGCCTCGTCATGCTTCGACACATGCAGCGGGTGTTGTCATTTCGCGGACTCCATTGACCGATGCGGTTCCGCTGCAAGAGGGGAGCGAAGGAGTACCTTTGACGCAGTACTCGATGGAAAATCTAGAGCGCATTGGTTTGCTTAAAATGGATTTCCTTGGGCTGCGTACGCTCTCCATTATTGAACGGTGCATACACTGGATTGCGGAAGAGCATGGAGACACGCCTGATTTTAGCCGTATTCCCGATAACGATCCCCATACCTATGACTTGCTGGGCAAAGGAGATACAGGAGGTGTATTCCAGCTGGAGTCGGCCGGTGTACGCCGGGTACTCAAGGATTTGAAGCCGAGTGTATTTGAGGATATCATTTCTGTCCTGGCTTTGTATCGTCCGGGTCCAATGGGTTTTATTCCTAACTTTATACAGGCCAAGCATGGTCAGATCGAGATTTCTTATCCGCATCCTGACTTGGAACCGATCTTAAAGGATACGTACGGTATTATTGTGTATCAGGAGCAAATCATGCAGATTGCTTCGCGCATGGCGGGCTTTTCCCTGGGAGAAGCCGATCTGTTGCGCCGGGCTGTGTCCAAGAAAAAGCGCGAAGTGCTGGATCTGGAGCGCGGACATTTTGTTGAAGGCAGTATCAAGCAGGGATACACGGAGGAGGAGGCCGGCAGGGTTTACGATATGATTGTTCGTTTTGCTGACTACGGCTTCCCGCGTGCTCATGCAGCTGCTTATGGTGTGCTAGCATTTCAGACGGCTTATCTAAAGGCACATTATCCAGTACAATTCATGGCTTCAATGCTGACGGCGGTGATGGGAAGTCATCGGAAAGTGGCTGAATATGTCGTCGACTGCCGTCGTATGGATATCGCAGTGTTGCCGCCTGATGTAAATGAAAGCAGGGTGCTGTTTACTCCATTACAGCAAGGAAGCATCCGTTTCGGCCTGGCTGCAATTAAAAATGTTGGCACACAGGCGATGGAGAGCATTCTCGCTGTTCGCAAGGAACGGCCTTTCGACAGCCTGCTCGATTTTTGTCGACGTGTCGATTTGCGAGTATGTAATAAGAGAGTAATTGAATCGCTTATTCAGGCAGGGGCCTTTGACTCATTGACGGGTCATCGGGCACAGTTGCTTGCCATGCTGGATGAAACGGTGGATGCAGCCGTCAAGTGGCGCAAGGAACGGGATGACTTGCAAATTGATATGTTTGGTTTTGTGGAAATGCCCAATTGGGATATCGAATACCCCAATGTACCCAAATTCAGTGCCAGCCAGCAGTTAGAGCTGGAACGTGAACTGCTGGGACTGTATTTATCCGGGCATCCGTTGGATGATTTTGAGTCGCTTTTGGAAAACAGCGAGGCGGATCGTCTGATGGAGCTGGGCGATGTGCCAGATGAAACGGTTGTTGTGACCGCAGGCATGGTAGTGTCACTCAAAACGATTACGACCAAGCAGGGTAAGGCTATGGCCTTCATTGAGCTGGAGGATCAGATTGAGCGCTGTGAGGTTGTGTTGTTTCCTGAGGTGTGGAAGCGGAGCCAGCAGTGGATTGAAAAGGGGGCTTTGCTTACGCTTCGAGCCAAGATGCAGCAGCAGGACGAGCACTTCAAGCTCCTTGCGGATGAGACCGCCCCGCTGGCGGAAGACTCGCTGGCACGGCTCCTCCAGCGCCGACGTGCCAGTACGCGCTCGTCCGCCGCAGCTGGAGCATCCTTACCAGCTGCTGGTTCTGCCGCTGGCGGCCCAGGCGGGAGCGCGTCGCGTGTGTCGTCCCCGCCTTCGGCAGCCACTGCATCTGCTTCGCCTCAATCGAAGGCGGATCGCCCCGTGGCGGCGGCTTCACCGCGCGGAGTCGAAGCGGCTCGCGGTGAGCAGGTGCCGGTCCCGCGCAGCGCGGAGCCGACCACTCGTCAGCGGGTGTTTGTCAAGATCACCCGCCAGGCTGAGGAGGACGCCAGCTTGTTGGTCAGTCTCAAGGCGCTGCTACAGGAGCATCCCGGTGCTATGCCTACCGTACTTTTTTATGAGAGCAACCAGCGTCTGCTGGCGTTGAGCGATGCTTACAGTATTAAGCCCTCTCCTCAGCTTTTTGATCAAATGGAGTCGATGTTGGGTGAAGGCACGGTGAAAGTCAAATAATAGGTACACAGTAACCCGCCCTTATTGTAACGGTTTAATGAACATTTTCCTTCCCTCCCGCATACACTTGGAAAACTGGCGGAACAGGGGTTCAACACGCACCCTGCACCATAAGGTCCCGCACGGTGAAAGAATAGAACTGCACGGTGAAAGCGGGAGGGAAATTATGTCCTATGAATATGCAGAAACTTTGCTAAATCGCAGAGGCATTCGTATCGAGTCCATTGCGGACATTGTTTTTCAGCTTCAGCTAAAATATTATCCTCATTTGACGATGGAAGAATGTATAGACAGTGTCAAAGCGGTTTTGCAAAAGCGCGAGGTTCAATATACGTTGCTCACAGGCATTGCGCTCGATGAATTGGCTGAAAAAAAACTTCTCCCTCAGCCGCTGCAAGCCATTATGGAGGCAGACGAACCGCTGTACGGAGTGGACGAGACACTAGCTCTTGGAATTACGAGTGTGTACGGCATGATTGGCTTAACCAGTTTTGGTTATCTGGATAAGGAAAAGACGGGGATTATCGAACAGCTGAACCAAAAAGGCAGTGGCATTCATGTGTTTTTAGACGATCTTGTCGCCGGACTGGCTGCCGCTGCTTCTTCGCGAATTGCACATCGGAGTCTCCATGCCAAGCATTATCCTGCATCATTGGACGCTTAGTTGACCTGTGTAAACAGAGTTGATGATTTTCTAGGCCCTCCGACGGAACTTAAATGATCAGGAGGGCTTTTGTTGCGGGAAAAAAGTAAGGTATGTTATCATGAGTCTATTATATGGGCTCAAAACTTGAGGCTTAGGGGGTAGAAACAAGGCATGTGGACGGTGATTTATATTGCACCGACGGCCAGACTGGCTGACATGATTAAGCTCAAACTGTCTGAAGAAGGTTTTATGGTGCAGGCCCGGGCCATCAGCGCATCCAAGCAACAGTTTGAGATACTTGTGCCTTCGGGTGAAGTCGAAGAAATTCAGGAAGTGCTTAATTCGATTTTGCGCCCTTGAGTCCGGAACGGCGGAAGTGATACAGCAGCATGAGTGGAACAAAGGATGCACGATCGGCGGTAATGTTTTAGGAACAGGCGTTGACGTGTGTATGAACATAATGCTTAGAGGTGCCGCATAGACGGTAGAGGACCTTGTATCGGTTACGGCTGACAAATAAACGGCTGGAGAGGTGTAGTTGTGTTTAAAGATTTATTCCAAAAGAAGCGTAAATACGCGACCATCCCTTCGGAACGGGCGCTGAGCGGCGATCAAGCGGACATGCCGGATCGTCCCAAACGGGAAATTCCCGAAGGTCTTATGACCAAATGTGGCAAGTGCGGAAGTATTCAATACAGCAAAGAACTAGAGAAAAATTTGAAAGTGTGTCCGGTGTGCGGATACCATATGCGTTTGAATGCAATGGATCGTATTCGCATGGTGCTCGACGAAGACACGTTTACGGAATATGATGCCGATATGATTTCGGTTGACCCGCTGGACTTTCCGGGATATGCGAGCAAGCTGGAGCAACAGACCCTGAAATCTGGCTTGCGAGAGGCTGTCGTTACGGGCGACGGCCTTATTTATGGACACCCTGTTGTCGTTGCTGTGATGAGCTTTGACTTTTTTACTGGTAGTATGGGTTCAGTCGTAGGAGAGAAAATTACGCGCGCCATTGAGCAAGCAATAGACAAGCGTCTGCCGCTAATTATTTTCTCAACTTCCGGCGGAGCACGTATGCAGGAAAGTATTTTAAGCTTGATGCAGATGGCAAAAACAAGTGCTGCTCTTGCTCGTCTGGATGAGCAGGGATTGCTCTATATTTCTGTTATCACCGACCCGACTACAGGTGGAGTATCCGCTAGCTTTGCTACGCTTGGAGATATTAATATCGCAGAGCCAGGAGCTGTATTCGGTTTTGCAGGGCGTATTGTAATTGAACAAACAATCAGACAGAAGCTGCCGGATGATTTTCAAACTTCCGAATTTAATTTGCAGCACGGACAATTGGATATGGTTGTACATCGCAAGGAACTGCGCGATACCCTTGGGCAACTGCTTGATCTACACAGTGTGAAAGGGGAGGAATAGATGGCTGGCGAATTGCCTTATGAAAAGCCCCTGGTCGAGATGCGACAGAAGATCGAAGAACTCAAGCAATTCGGACAGGATAAGCAAATTGATTTTACAGATGAAATCAACCGTCTCGAGGAACGTTATCTCGAGATGGAAGAAGAAATATATTCGAACATTACAGCACCACAAAAAATGCATTTGGCTCGTCATCATCAAAGACCAACGTCTCTTGATTTGATAGAGCAGGTGTTTACGGATTTTATTGAATTACACGGCGACCGCTTGTTTGGAGATGATTTGGCGGTTGTAGGCGGGATTGCCAAGCTGAATGGTATTCCGGTGACCGTCATTGGCCAGCAGCGTGGTAAGGATACGAAAGATAACATTGCACGTTTTTTTGGTAGTGCCCATCCGGAAGGATTCCGTAAAGGCTTGCGTCTGATGCAGCAGGCTGAGAAATTTAAACGCCCTATTATTACATTCATTGATACGAAGGGCGCTTATCCGGGTAATACAGCAGAGGAGAGAGGTCAATCGGAAGCGATTGCCCGCAACTTGCGGGAGATGGCAAAGCTTTCGGTGCCTGTTATTTGTGTGGTCATCGGCGAGGGTGGAAGCGGCGGTGCGCTTGCGTTTGCAGTCGGTAACCGTGTGCTGATGCTGGAACATGCCATTTATTCGGCCATTTCTCCAAACGGTGCAGCCTCGATTCTATGGAAAGATGCTTCCAAGGCCGATCAGGCAGCTGAAGCCATGAAGATTACGGCTAATGACCTCCTTCGCATGGAAATTATCGAGGATATTGTGCCGGAGCCGAAAGGGGGCGCGCATCGTAACTATGAAGTGACCGCTGCCGCAATCAAGGAGCTATTGGAACGTCATTTGGCGGAACTTACCAATATGAGCTGCGATGAATTGAGGGAAGATCGGTATCAGAAATTCCGAAAAATAGGTCAATACACCTTCTTGAAGTCTTCGGAAACTGAACCTATGTTGTAATACGCTGTAAACGGGTAACAATAAATATGACGAACTTCCTATACAAATAGGAAAAAGTGTAGTAGATTTAATTGTTGGAAAAAGATATAAAGAGTAGCACCTTTGAAAACGGAGGAAAAACCCAAATGCGCAAAACTAAGATTGTATGTACCATCGGTCCTTCCAGTGAGTCATTGGAAAATGTGAAGAAACTGATTTTGGCTGGTATGAACGTAGCCCGCCTGAATTTCTCTCACGGTGATTTCGAGGAGCATGGCAACCGGATTAAAAACATCCGTCAAGCTTGTAAGGAGCTTAACAAAAATGTTGCTATTTTGCTCGATACGAAGGGGCCGGAAATCCGGACAGGAAAGCTCGAAGTTGAACCTATTGAGCTTGTTCAGGACGAGTTCATTACGCTGACAACGGAAGAAATTCTCGGTACGCAAGATCGTATTTCTATTACGTACAAAGATCTTCCCTCGGACGTGGAGCCCGGCTCCACCATTCTGATCGACGATGGTCTGATCGGACTCACCGTTATTGAAGTATCAGGCACTGAAATCAAATGCCGCATTGTCAATGGCGGAACGATCAAAAGCAAGAAGGGCGTTAACGTTCCAGGCGTTGCAATTTCTTTGCCTGGTATTACGGAGAAAGATGCTAATGATATCATTTTCGGTATTGAGCAGGACATTGATTTCATCGCGGCTTCTTTTGTTCGTAAAGCAAGTGATGTACTGGAAATTCGTGAATTGCTGGCGAAACACAATGCAAGTCATATTCAAATCATTTCCAAAATCGAAAATCAGCAAGGTGTGGACAACCTGGACGAAATTTTGGAAGCTTCGGATGGCCTGATGGTTGCCCGTGGTGACCTTGGTGTGGAAATTCCTGCTGAAGAAGTGCCTCTGGCGCAAAAATTGATGATTAACAAATGTAATGTAGCTGGCAAGCCTGTTATTACGGCAACACAAATGCTGGATTCCATGCAACGTAACCCGCGTCCGACTCGTGCGGAAGCAAGTGACGTGGCGAATGCTATTTTTGACGGAACAGACGCAATTATGCTGTCCGGCGAAACAGCTGCGGGTAAATATCCCGTAGAATCCGTATTGACGATGTCACGTATTGCAGAAAAAGCTGAGTCCTCTCTGAACTACCGTGATTTGTTCAAAAAACAAAGAACGGCTCAAGAAATTAGTATCACAGAAGCAATCAGCCAATCCGTTTCTATTTCTGCACTTGACCTGCATGCTAAAGCGATTCTGACGTCCACACAAAGCGGAACAACAGCGCGTATGATTTCTAAATACCGTCCAGAAGCTCCGATTGTTGCTGTGACAACACAGGAAAGAACAGTTCGCCGTTTGGCTCTGATCTGGGGCGTACATGCAGTACAAGGCAGACCAATCGTTGACACAACAGACAGTCTGTTTGACAACGCGCTGGAAGGTGGTCGCAAATCTGGCCTCGTTAAAGAGGGCGATTTGGTTGTGATTACTGCGGGCGTACCTCTTGGTGATTCCGGTTCTACGAACCTGATCAAAATTAGTTGCGTTCCAGCACAAGCGTAATTAAAGCCTCCGTGAAATAATACCGAGGCTGTATGTATCGTTACAACAAGCAAAAGAGCATTCAAGTCAATAAGACTTGGATGCTCTTTTTTATGTTCTCTAGCTTTTTATTTCTAGTCCTTCTTGTCGTATGAAGTTAAGGAATGCCTGTTGCATTAAGTTCATGTGTGTATCTTGTTGATACACGATGTTTATTTGATAATGGCTCCTTTTGTTATCAGCCTCGGGATAAGGAAGCCACTCCACCGAGGGAATAGCATTTTCATGATTATCGACTCCGCTTGCAGGAAAGAAGGCAAGCGCCTCTCCGCCGCTTACGACTTGCTTTACCGCTTCCCAAGAGTTGATTTCCAGATGGGGCTTAACTAGCGAGGAGTACAGATCTACAACGGATGAACCGCTATATTTTACCCATGTGTGCTTGTCCAGCATATCGGTTCCATCGAACTCCTCTAATTTGACTTCAGGTGCACGTGCAGAACGGATAACTCCTACTTGATCTGAAGCCACTGGCTCTGCCACTGTATACTCTGGAAGAGATCCTCTATCGTCGAGAAAAGCAAAATCAATTTCCCCCTGTTTCAGTAGCTGCCTAATTGCATCCGGGGATTGAATCTCCAACTGAATACGACAATCTGGATACCGCTCAGCAAACTTAGCCATCAAAGTGGGGAGGAGATAGGTACCTGATATCGACTCAGCACCTAGATGTAATTGACCCTGTGACTCTTCTGTCAGTTCATCTACAGCTTGTCTAGCTTCTTGCTCCAGAGAGATGATTTGCTTTGCGTAAGGTAATAATTTTTTTCCAGCTTCCGTTAGCATAATCCTGCCTTGTTGAAGAGAGAATAGGGAAACACCCATTTCCTTTTCCAAGCTTTTCATATGAAAGCTGACGGTAGGTTGTTTGACTTGCAAAGCTTCGGCCACATCCGTCGCCTTATGGAATTTGTCGATCAGCATCAAGATACGCAATTTTAGAATATTCATGGAATCCAACAGCTCTCCTTATATGTCATTCATATATGAATTTCAAACTATAGATTAATTATATACCGAAAAATAATTTATCTATCAATATTTTATATTTGTTTTACAAAACCACGTCGTTCGTCTAACATTCCAGGCCTACAATGTAAAAGTGTTGATGGTCATAAATAAAAAACCGTCACTTAACTAAGGGGAGGACAATAAAAAATGTTGAAAAAATGGCCGTTCATTCTGATGACTCTCACCATGGTATTTGCACTTGCAGCTTGTGGATCAGGTAACAATGCTGCACCACAAGGAGAAGCTGCTACAGGAACAGACAATAAAGCAGCTGCTGAACTGACAGGAAACATTCTGGCTGTGGGCTCCACTGCACTTCAACCATTGGTAGAGCAAGCGGGACAAAAATTTATGGCTGTCGATAAATATAAAGGCATTGCAGTTCAAGTACAGGGCGGCGGTAGCGGTACTGGCTTGACTCAGGTTTCCGGCGGACAAGCGGACATCGGTAACTCCGACGTGTTTGCAAAAGAAAAACTGGAGAGCGGTGCAGATGAGCTGGTCGATCACCAAGTAGCTGTTGTAGCCATGTCAGCGGTAGCGAATCCTAAAGTAGGCGTTACAGACCTGAAAAAAGATCAATTGGTACAAATCTTCACAGGTAAAATCACAAACTGGAAAGAAGTTGGCGGTGCGGATCAAAAAATCGTTATTGTAAACCGTCCAAGCAGCTCCGGTACTCGTGCAACATTTGAAAAATACGCATTGGGACAAAAAACAGAAGATCTGCCGGGCTCCATTCAAGAAGATTCCTCCGGTACTGTGAAAAAGCTGATTGCTGAAACACCGGGTGCGATTGGTTATCTGGCTCTGTCCTACATCGACAACACAGTAACTGCTTTGAAATACGATGGCGTTGAAGCTAACGTTGAAAATGTAGAACAAGGTAAATATCCAGTATGGGCTTACGAGCATATGTACACTAAAGGTGAGCCAAAAGAGCATGTGAAAGCATTCCTGGACTACATTCTGTCAGATGAAATCCAAAAAACGGATGTCGTAGACTTGGGATACATTCCAGTATCAGGTATGCAAGTGAAACGTGATGCTGACGGTAATATCACGAAATAAGGAGAGTCACACCTCCTGTTCGATGAACGCAGCTAACGCGAGTATATTCACGAAGAAGAGGCGGACTAGCGTCCGGCCTCTATTCTTCGGTTAAAGGAGTTACAGTATGGGACCAATTGAAGGGAAGGCATACATGGAACAGAATAAACGATCCCGAGTTATGAAAGAAAGACATTACTGGGAAGAATGGACCGGCCGCATATATACGTCGGTTTGTGTCGTTTTTTTAGTTGCGGTTATTGTCTCCATCGTATATTTTGTTGCCTCCAAAGGTGTAGCTACATTTGCGGTGAATGGAGTCAGTCTGCGAGAGTTTTTCTTTGGAACCAAATGGAGTCCGGATGGCGAGCCTAAGTCCTTCGGCGCACTTCCGTTTATTACGGGTTCTTTTGCAGTAACCATACTGGCGGCTTTAATTGCCAGTCCGCTCAGCTTATGTGCGGCTTTATTTATGACGGAAATTGTGCCGAAATCGGGTAAGCGTATACTTCAACCCGCGATTGAATTATTATCCGGTATTCCGTCTGTTGTATATGGCTTTGTCGGCTTGACCGTAATCGTCCCGCTGCTACGGAACGTGTTTGGAGGACAAGGCATCGGCATTCTGGCAGGCTGCCTAGTGTTGTCAGTCATGATTTTGCCGACGATTACGAGTATTATGGCGGATGCGTTGTCTTCCTTGCCGGGGGGGCTACGTGAATCCTCTTATGCTTTGGGTGCTACCCGCTGGCAGACAATTGCTCGTGTTATTATTCCGACGTTGTTGCCTGCTCTTTTAACAGGAATTATTCTCGGTATGGCTCGTGCCTTCGGAGAAGCGTTGGCTGTACAGATGGTAATCGGGAATGCTCCGCACATACCGCATTCCTTGCTGGAATCCGCTTCGACCTTGACCAGCGTCATTACACTTAGCATGGGGAATACAGCGATGGGCTCCGTTCATAACAATGCTCTCTGGAGCATGGCGCTTGTTCTTCTGCTCATGACATTCATTTTCGTGCTGCTGGTAAGGCTGCTTGAAAGGAGAAACCGGGTTTGATGAAAGCTAAAACGACCGACAAGATCGCTACATTTGTAATCTGTTTCTTCGCTTTGTTCATTGTTGCACTTTTGGTGGGATTACTGGGCTTCATTTTGGCCCGCGGAGTCAGTCATATTTCTTTTGACTTTTTAACCAGTGCTCCCCAAACATTACGTGCAGGCGGTGGTATTGGCCCACAACTGTTTAATTCCGTATTTTTGTTAATCTTAACTTTGATTATCACCATTCCGATTGGCTGGGGCGCAGGTATTTACATGGCGCAATATGCAAAGCCGGGGAAAATTACGGACTTTATACGACTTGTCGTCGAAGTATTGTCCTCCTTCCCGTCGATCGTCATCGGATTGTTTGGACTACTACTTATCGTAAATACGTTTGATTTTGGCTTTTCCCTCTTATCAGGAGCCTTGGCTTTGGCCGTATTTAACCTGCCGCTGATGGTTCGCACAACGGAGCAGGCTTTCCGAGCTGTGCCGAAGGAGCAAAAGGAAGCTGGACTTGCGCTTGGATTGTCCAAGTGGAAAATCATTACCTCCATTTTGTTGCCAGCTGCGCTGCCAAGCTTGATTACGGGTACCATTTTGGCCGCAGGCCGTATTTTCGGGGAAGCCGCAGCATTGCTGTTTACAGCAGGGATGAGTACGCCGCCGCTTGATTTTACTGATTGGAATCCATTGCATGCTAGATCGCCTATTAACCCGATGCGACCTGCTGAGACATTGGCTGTTCATATTTGGAAGGTCAATAGTGAGGGGATTGCTCCTGACTCCAAAGATATTGCTGCAGGCGCTTCTGCCGTACTGGTGCTGCTTGTGCTTGCATTCAACTTGAGTGCAAGATGGTTCGGAAGAGTTGTATACCGCCGTCTGACAGCTGCCAAACGTATGGATTAGAAAGGGGATGGAGAACAATGGAACATGTGATTACGCGAACGGCAAAAACCGCCGCACCAGCAACATCCGTTCAGTCTACGCGTTCGGAACAGCTTGTGGGACAACCGCCGCATCCGTTCAGTACTGAGGATTTGAGTATTTATTATGGTAGCTTTGAGGCTGTGAAAAAAGTGAATCTAGCCTTTCCCGAGCAGACAGTGACTGCCCTGATCGGGCCTTCCGGCTGCGGTAAATCGACCTTTTTGCGCTCCCTTAATCGGATGAATGATGAGATTGCATCTTCCTCTACAACGGGACACATCTGGATGGATGGACAGGATTTGACGGCACCGGAAACGGACGTGATCAAGCTGCGTCAGCAAATTGGCATGGTGTGGCAGCGTCCCAACCCTTTTTACAAATCCATTTACAATAATATCGCCTTCGGTCCCAAATACCGTGGGGTGCGCAAGAAGAAACAGCTTGATGAAATCGTCGAAAGCAGCCTGCGTAAAGCAGCATTATGGGATGAGGTCAAGGATCGCCTTCACGACTCCGCTCTAGCGCTGTCTGGCGGGCAACAGCAGCGGCTTTGCATTGCACGTGCTCTATCCGTTCAACCGAAAATTCTGTTACTTGACGAGCCAGCTTCAGCGCTGGACCCTGTGTCTACAGGCAAGGTAGAAGAGCTTATTACCGAATTGAAAAAAGAATTGCGCATCGTTATTGTGACGCACAATATGCAGCAGGCTGCACGAATTTCCGATTATACTGCTTATTTTTATATCGGAAGTCTGGTTGAACATGGGAAAACGAACGATATTTTCACGAATCCTGAAAATGAGCTGACTCAGGAGTACATCATGGGTCGATTTGGTTAAGCGATGTTGCTCATCGACCTACTTTATATTAGCTTTACGTAAAATCCTCTTACTAATCCGGCATTAGTAAGAGGATTTTTATTGTTTTCAAAGTTTTTTAACTTTTTTAATCTATTAGTAAATTAAAATATATTGATCGTTTGGATATATTTTCATATAATACAACTAACTATTTATCATGCATAAATAGTGGTTCAGTCCCTCTCACTATCCAAAAGAATCCTCAGCAAGAATGTATAGGTTAAACTGAACGCAATGACCCAACTTAAAATAAGGGAGAGGTTCAAATGAAGAAGAAGATGTGTCCAACTGTAAAGATGATAGCGCTTTCAAGTTTGGTGATTACAGTAACGTCAGGGCTCCTAAGTCCCTCATGGGCTGCGGCACAGGAGATTGTGCCGGCTACATATGATTCAGTACGTGAATCGGCTACTGCTTCTTATGAGCTTACCACAGATTCAGCTGTGGGACGGGACGTTTATGGTGACGATGTAAATTCAGGTGTGTTGGATCGTGAGCAATTATTTGGGCTGTCGGCTGTGGCGAAGCCAACCGCTGTTGTCAATACAGACAGCATCCTAAACAGGATGCGCGATTTCAGTAAGTTTTCTACGGGGAATACATCCAAGGATACTACACTTGCCTTAAATATTGTATCCTGGCAATTGCCACATGGCGGATTCTTCAAAGCTATGGAAAAGAATTATAAATCCAAATGGGATGGCAAAGCTGCACGCTCCACATGGAAGAGCAAGGATGGTGTTGAACTCGGAACGTTCGATAACGAGGCGACGACAACCGAGATTCGCTTTTTGGCGGATGTATACAAAAAAAACAAAAATAAAGACATTAAGATCAGTGTACAAAAAGCAGTTGACTTCGTACTAACTTCTCAATATTCCTCCGGTGGCTGGCCTCAAGTATACCCTAAACGTGGTAATTATTCCGATGCTGTAACTTATAATGATGATGCAATGGTCAGAGTTATGGTTTTGGCTGACGATATCGTGAACAAGAAGCAGCCGTTTGATAGCGATATTCTGGATAACTCTTACCGCTCCAGACTTCAGCAAGCGCTAAACAAAGGTATCCAGTACACAATTAAATCTCAAATTGTAAATAATGGTACACCAACAATCTGGGGTGCACAGCACGATCCGGCTACTTATGCATCTGTTGAAGCCCGGGCATTTGAGTTACCTTCCAAAACAACTACGGAATCAGTAGGCATTACTGCTTTTCTCATGTCCCAGCCGCAAACCGCTGAAGTGAAAAAAGCGGCTCAAAGTGCTTTGAAATGGTTTGACGCGAACCGAATCGACGGTATGAAATACAATCGTCAAGGTCCGGAGTTTTTCCAAAAGGACGCATCGAGTGTAATGTGGTATCGGTTCTATAATGTGGAAGACAATAAATACTTCTTTTCAGACCGGGATGGCAAAAAGTATACCGACATCATGAAAATTAGTGAGGAAAGACGACTCGGTTACGCCTGGGCGGGAAGCCAAGCTAAGAGCTTGCTTAAGCTGGCTTCGGATAGCGGATATTATAAACTGTCCAAGCCGTTGCCACAATAATAAAGGCATTATTATATATGATTTGCGAGGGAGGACCGGTCGGTCTGCCCTCTTTTTGTTCCCGGGCTGTAAATATGGTTTAATGGAGAGAGGGCAAAATAGAGATAAAGATGCACAAAGATAGGAGAGCTTGTATGACTCAAGAGGAGAAACAAACGGAATTACGCTGGTATGGCGCACCGCTACGTGTCCGTTATCAGGAAAGCGACCAGATGGGGGTCGTATATCATGCAAATTATTTGAACTGGTTTGAGATCGGGCGTACCGAAATGATCCGACAGACGGGTTTTAACTATCGGAGCATGGAGGAACGTGGAGTTTTACTGCCAGTTATTGAAATCAATGCGAAATATGCGAGTCCTGCTCGATATGATGATTTAATTACCGTTTATACCGCAATTACCGACTTCTCCAGACTGCGTCTAAACTATATCTATGAGGTTCGGCGGGTAACGGATGATGAGCATCAAAGGTATCTGGGAAAGGTATGGACCCAGGCAGACACGCTGCCGGGAGAGCTGCTCGTCACTGGGATGACACGTCACGTATGGGTGAACACCGAATGGAAGCCCGTTCGACTGGACCAGGCGCTACCTGAGCTGTACACTGCATTAAGGTTTGCTTTTACAGGCGGGGAGGGACAGAAGTCATGATGATGCGTAAACGTCTGTGGCTGTTGCTGCTGCTCATTCCTTTGGCGGAGCTATACGGGTTTATATGGGTAAGTCACTGGATTGGAGCAGGCAAAACGATTTTACTCATCATTCTGACGACGCTAATCGGGGCTGCCATGATGCAATTTGAAGGTCGTAAGGTGATTGCCGATGCGAAAAATGAAATGAATCGGGGACAAATGCCCGGCCGTAAAATGCTGGATGGATTATGTGTCTTTTTTGGTGGGAGTTTGCTGCTTATCCCCGGATTTTTAACAGATATTATTGGTTTTACGTTGGTGTTCCCTTTAACACGAGCGTTGTACCGACGTTTTTTATTAAAGTGGCTGGAGAAAAAAATGAAAAACGGCAGTATTACGTTTCGGCGGTTTTGACGTGAGCTGCCGTTTTTCCTATCCATGATCTAGCGGACTCTTCCTGCGAGAATATAATTGCGCAAGTCCTGAATGACATTCGCACGATTCAGTGCATCAACGACAATGAGTGATACAGGTCCGATAATGAGTCCTAAAACGCCAAATAGCTTGAGCCCGATGAACATACCGATAAGGGTGGGAAGCGGGTTTAAGCCCACGCTGCTGGCCAGCACCTTAGGCTCCACGATCTGTCGTCCAATCAACAGGATGATATAAAGGATCGACAATCCTACCCCTAGCGCCAAATTACCAGACATATACGCATACAGTATCCACGGAATCATCACAATGCCAACCCCCAAATAAGGTAGCAAGTCCACCAGCCCGATCATTAAACCGATGGTAAAGGCGGATTCCACACGCAATATGAACAGCCCAACAATGACCGTTAATGCCGTAATGGAGATGATAATAAACTGTGCACGCAAATAGCCGTACAGTGCTTTACGTAGATCGTGCCATATATCCGACAATGGCTTGCGAATCGTATCAGGAACCGTGTTTGCGAGCATCCGACTATGTCGGTCCCAATCCTTACTAATAAAAAAAGCTGCTAATACAATAACCATTAGAACTGCTCCCATATTAGGCAGAGAGGTCAGCAAGTTCAAAACCCCATTAAAAAATTGAGCGACTAGCGTAGTGACAGCCGAACTGACGGTTTGAGTTGTTTTATCAATATTACTGTTAATGGTGTGTTGGTAATCCGGATTATCCCGGATGAAATGGTTAATTTCAATAATTACATTTTGAATCAAATCGCTTTGTGTCCAATCGATAAACAGGCTTTTAAAACGCTCAATATGCCCGTCAAAAGTCATGGCTAACTTTATAACTTCTCGAACCATGCGGGTGATTGCTGCAGACAGGATAATTGCAATTCCACCTAAATATACAAATAATGAGACCGTGACAGCCGTCCAACGTGGCATACGGGCTTTGTTACGCAGAAAACCAACCAATGGATTCATGGCATAAGCCACAAGCCAGGCGAATAGGAAAGGATAGACGAGAGGGAAAAGCACATATATGCCCAATAACAGAGCTACAATCACGATTGCCACCCATAGAGCACGAAATATGCGATTCAGGATTAACCGGCTCAAGCTCTCACGACTCCTTTCTTTTACAATAGTATTTCATAAAATAAATGCTCTACTATACATATGCGGGAAAGGGGGGAGACAAGACCTGTGTAAAAAAGTGCAAATGAATCAATATTTTTTGTAAGGGGTTTCAAAAATTTATTTATGGAAGCGATAAAACATTTGAATGTGTTGGAATAGCCCTCAATGTTCACATAAACGACAAAATCCAGTATAGTGAAAGAAGGTTTAAATATTGACATATGGCGTTAACATTACTCGGCTATTTAAAAGGCATATCTTACTTTTGAAAATGTTTACATTGCAAGTCCGTTCACAATGTTTTTACAAAGGAGAGATGTAACGATGACAGCGACTAAAGGTCTGGAAGGGATCGTAGCGACCACTTCCTCCATAAGCTCTATCGTAGATGGCGTTCTCACGTACCGGGGTTATAACATTGATGATTTGGCTGTTAACGCCGATTTTGAAGAGGTAGCTTATTTGTTGTGGTTTGGGAAATTACCTGATAAAGAGCAATTGCAGGAGCTTCGCAACCAGTTAAGCGAATACGCTGCTATTCCGGATGAAATTGTTACTCAATTAAAGTTATATCCGAAAGATTTGAGCACGATGGCTGCCTTGAGATCAGCCGTATCGTCTCTCGCTTTGTATGACCCAGAGGCGGATGATATGTCGAGAGAGTCTAATGTGACCAAAACCGTCAAGCTTCAGGCGCAATTGCCTACCATTGTGGCAGCTATAGCACGTATACGCGAGGGCTTGGAGCCGATTGCGCCTAAAAAAGGTATTTCTATCGCTGAAAACTTTTTGTATCAGCTGACTGGCAAGGATCCAGAGGAGACGGCTATTAAAGCGTTCAATCAGGCTCTCGTGCTGCACGCCGATCATGAATTAAATGCCTCTACCTTTGCTGCGCGTGTAACGGTAGCCACATTGTCGGATATTTATTCCGGAATCACGTCTGCTATTGGAGCTTTAAAAGGACCACTGCATGGCGGGGCCAATGAGGCTGTGGCCAAAACGCTGGAGGAGATTGGTGGTTTGGATCAGTTGGACTCCTATATCCAGGCGAAACTGGATAATCGCGAAAAAATTATGGGCTTTGGACACCGAGTCTATAAAAACGGTGATCCGCGTGCCAAGCACTTGCACAAAATGTCCCGCGAGCTGGGGGAAATGAACGGCGACACAACGTTGTTTGATATGTCAGTTCGAATTGAGGAAATTGTAACAGGACAAAAAGGCTTGAAGCCCAATGTGGATTTTTATTCTGCCTCTGTGTATACCCAACTGGGTATCAAGAGAGACCTGTTTACACCTATTTTTGCTATGAGTCGTGTATCCGGTTGGACAGCGCACATTTTAGAGCAGTATGAAAATAATCGCCTGATTCGTCCTCGCGCCGAATATACAGGTCCAATGGATCAAAAATACGTATCACCAGAGTTGCGCTAATCCCTTGTCGAAGGAAGATTGAGGTTGTATACCCTGAATTTAAAAAATAAGGTACAATAGAGGGGACGACGAAAGATGTACGTTTTTGTCTGTGATAAAGATCATGTCTTTCGTCCTGTACCCATTTATATCTGAGGAGGAAAAGGAACTTATGGCGAAATTTGAAAAGTTTGAGCTCCCAACTGAAGGCGAAAAAATTACGATTGATAACGGTCAACTACAGGTTCCGAACCATCCGGTAATTCCGTTTATCGAAGGTGACGGCACGGGTCGCGATATCTGGAAAGCCTCCAAGCGCGTACTGGACGCAGCTGTAGAAAAAGCATATAACGGCAGCAAAAAGATTGCCTGGTATGAAGTATTCGCTGGTGAGAAAGCTTTCAATACATACGGCGAATGGCTCCCTAACGATACTTTGGAAGCCATCCGTGAGTATATTGTAGCCATTAAAGGTCCACTTACGACACCTATTGGCGGTGGTATCCGTTCGTTGAATGTGGCATTGCGTCAGGAACTGGATTTATACGTATGTCTGCGTCCTGTTCGTTATTTTAACGGTGTTCCTTCTCCAGTGAAACGTCCTGAATTGGTAGATATGGTTATTTTCCGTGAGAACACAGAAGATATTTACGCGGGGATCGAGTATGCTGAAGGGTCCGAAGACGTGAAAAAGGTTATTCAGTTCCTTCAGCAAGAGCTGGGTGTGAACAAAATCCGTTTCCCTGAAACCTCTGGTATTGGCATTAAGCCAGTTTCTTCCGAGGGTTCAAAGCGTCTGGTACGGGCAGCCATTCAGTATGCAGTTGACCACGGACGCAAGAGTGTAACGCTTGTACACAAAGGTAACATTATGAAATTTACCGAGGGTGCCTTCAAAAACTGGGGTTATGAAGTGGCTGAGGAAGAATTTGCAGATAAAGTATTTACTTGGGCCCAATATGACGTAATCAAGGAAAAAGACGGTGAGGATGCGGCTAATGCAGCTCAAAAAGCAGCTGAAGATGCAGGCAAAATCATTATCAAGGATGCGATTGCTGATATCGCACTTCAGCAAGTACTGACTCGTCCTTCTGAATTTGATGTGATTGCTACGCTCAACCTGAACGGGGACTATCTGTCCGATGCTCTTGCTGCCCAAGTTGGTGGAATTGGTATTGCGCCAGGTGCGAACATTAACTATGTAACAGGGCATGCTATCTTTGAAGCTACACATGGTACAGCACCAAAATACGCCGACAAAGATGTAGTGAACCCTGGTTCCGTCATTCTGTCGGGCGTAATGTTGCTTGAACACTTGGGTTGGAAAGAAGCGGCTGACCTGATTTACAAAGGGCTGGAGACGTCCATTAATAAGAAGATTGTAACTTATGACTTTGCTCGTCTGATGGATGGTGCTACACAAGTGAAATGCTCCGAGTTCGCAGATACCATTATTAGTAACCTGTAAGGAAGGGGAATACCACTTGTCCATTCAACGTAAAAAAATATCCATTGTTGGCGCCGGTTTTACCGGTGCCACTACCGCATTGCTGCTGGCTCAAAAGGAGCTAGGTGATATCGTACTGATCGATATTCCGCAACTAGAGAATCCGACCAAAGGCAAGGCGCTTGATATTTTGGAGGCCGGTCCGGTACAGGGATTTGACAGTCAGATCACGGGCACTTCCAATTACGAGGATGCAGCTAACTCAGATATCGTCATTATTACAGCTGGGATTGCACGCAAGCCGGGTATGAGCCGTGATGATTTGGTAAATACGAACGCAGGAATTGTAAAATCCGTTTGTGAGAACGTGAAGAAGTATGCGCCAGATTCTATTGTTATTATTCTGAGCAATCCGGTAGATGCTATGACCTATACTGCCTACCAAACGCTGGGTTTCCCGAAAAATCGGGTTATTGGCCAATCCGGTGTGCTGGATACAGCGCGATATTGTACCTTTATTGCACAAGAGCTTAACGTTTCCGTCGAAGACGTGCGCGGCTTCGTTATGGGGGGCCACGGTGATGATATGGTGCCCCTGGTACGCTATTCCAGTGTTGGGGGTATACCTATCGAAACTCTGATTTCGCAGGAACGTATCGAAGCGATCGTACAACGTACACGCGGCGGTGGCGGAGAGATCGTCAACCTGTTGGGTAATGGTAGCGCATATTATGCTCCGGCAGCTTCGCTTGCACAGATGACGGAAGCGATTGTAAAAGACAAAAAACGGATTATCCCAGTCATCGCCTATCTGGAGGGAGAGTACGGCTATCAGGATTTATTCCTTGGCGTACCGACACTTCTTGGTGGCAATGGCATCGAAAAAGTGTTCGAGTTGGAATTGACAGCCGAAGAAAAAGCAGCGCTCGATCAATCCGCGGAGTCGGTCCGCAGTGTGATTAAAATAGTTACCGTTTAGATTCAATTTTCTACTAAAACGGTGACTATTACCTGAAGAGGTGTCCCTAAGCCATAGTCATGGCCGCGGGACACCTCTTTTACTCATAAACAGAATATAGGGAATCTATTCGTTTTCTTCCTTATTCCTTTGCTTTGACTCACTTCCCCGGTATAATAGAGTTCATATGCATTGATAGTTACATGAGGACTTTGCAAAATCCTGACATAGAAAAGCATGTCCCAAAACACTGAAAAGATGGTAGACATTCGTTGGAATATGATCGTTCTATGGAAAAAAAGTTTGTAAGAAAACAAAGAAGTGGAGGTTGTAAAATGTTTTTTATTCACATTATTGGATCACTGTCGATGGGTTTTTATTTATTGCTCCCCTTCGTGGTGGGCAAAATCGACAAATTGGCTCCTAGCGTGCAGGAAGGAACGATATCGGCTGTTCAGCTATTGAACCGTTTGGCTCAATTTGCGCTGATCTTAGTGCTTGTTAGCGGTATCTATATGATTTTTCCCTGGGGTTCTTATTCGGTAGCATGGATTGTTGTCGTTTTGCTGTTGTTTCTCGCCATTTCTGGTATTGCGGGAGCCATGGGTAAGCCGTTACGGCTGTCTCTGGAAGCGATTCGTAGCCAACAGCCTATTACGCAATATGCTGGCAAAATGCGAATGTTCAGTACGCTGCTTGCTGTCTTCCTGATTTTAATTACGTTTTTAATGGTATACAGCCATATTATTTAATTATGCATTTAGTGAGAGTCTATAATCGAATGATGACAAATGCTAAATTGAAAAACGGTCTGTGCTGAATAAGCATAGGCCGTTTTTTTTGCGCTCAAATCACTACATTGTTCTTTTTTCGTTTAACGAATAACTTTGTGTGGTAATTCAGGAGTAGAGTGGATGCAAATGTTGCATCCTAAAAAATATCTGATTTTGAAGGGAGAATGTACAATGTCTAAAAGTAATCAACCTCAGCAAACTTTGCCCCCACAGCATCAGGACCAGCAACCGGGGATTGAGTCCAAAATGTCGCCTGCACCCCAATTTGAAAAACCAACTTACAAAGCCGCTGGCAAGCTAACAGGTAAAGTTGCACTTATTACTGGTGGGGACAGTGGAATTGGTCGGGCTGTAGCTGTCACGTATGCCAAAGAAGGTGCGGACGTAGCCATCATCTACTTGAATGAGCATAAGGATGCGGAAGAAACAAAACGTCAGGTGGAACAGGAGGGACGCAAATGCGTGTTGATTCCTGGCGATATCGGAGATGATCAATTTGCCAAAAAAGCGGTTCAACAGACAGTTAACGAACTGGGCAAGCTCGACATCGTTGTGAACAATGCAGCGGAGCAGCATCCACAGCAAAAGCTGGAGGATATCACCAAAGAACAGTTAGAGCGCACGTTCCGAACGAATATTTTCGGTATGTTCTTCTTGACGCAAGCAGCATTGCCGCATTTGAAGAAAGGGAGCACGATCGTCAACACCACATCGATTACCGCGTATGCTGGGAACAAGACACTCATTGATTATTCATCGACCAAAGGGGCAATCACATCCTTTACACGTTCCCTTTCACTCAATTTGGCGGATCAAGGCATTCGGGTGAACGCTGTAGCACCAGGGCCGATCTGGACACCGTTAATCCCGTCTACATTTGATGCCAAGACGGTCAGCGAGTTTGGAGGAGCGCAGCCAATGAAGCGTCCGGGTCAGCCGGAAGAATTGGCGCCAGCCTATGTGTACCTTGCTTCAGATGATTCTTCTTATGTAAGCGGACAGGTTATTCATATCAATGGCGGTGAAGTTATAAACGGATAAAAGGACAAGGAAAAGGTTAGGGCTGTGTTATGCCCTAGCCTTTTTTCTTTTCACAGTGGAACATAATGAAGGTAGCCTGTAGAATGAGACTTAACTTACATAAAGGATGGGCATATTTTATGAAATCGTTTCGTTTCAGGCTTACCCTGATCATGCTGATTTTGATTGGCGTATCTGTCCTTGCTGCTGGAATCACGATGGGACAAATTTTTAAAAATTCGAATATGAAGGTGCTAGAGGAGAACATGGGACGGGAGATCGACCTGCTTCGAGCTACATTCCCTTTTGTTAATGCAGATGCCCTGTCCAGCACGGATTATGTCTCTTATTATTCTCAAAAGGCGAAAGAAATTGCTCGTCTGACGGAATCGCGGGTGACCTTCATTCGCAAGGACGGGACGGTGGTTGGAGATTCGTTAAGCGATCCGCGTAAGATGGAAAATCACGCATCTCGTGAAGAAATTCAGCAAGCTTCAACAGAGAAGATTGGACGCACGATTCGTTACAGCGAAACCTTGCAGCGGAACATGCTATACGTTGCAGAGCCTGTTGTATCGGATAAGGGTTTTGACGGATATATCCGTTTGTCCATGAGTCTGAAAGCGGTGGAGGAGGGAGTGCAGCGCGGCTGGACGGCCATCGGGATTGGTCTAGTGTTGCTGTTTATTGCTGCTGGACTGGTGAGCTATCGTATTGCTCGCAGTCTCACCTCGCCCATTGAACATATTACTGGGGTAGCCAACCGTATATCAGGACTGGATTATGACGCAAGGGTTGGTGTGCAGCGCCGGGACGAGGTAGGGCAACTGGGTGAAGCCATTAATCGTATGGCTGATAGTCTCCAAAACCAAATGAAAACGATACGTGACAATGAGGATCTGCTCCAGAGTGTCATGAGTAATATGACAGGCGGAATTCTAATGATTGATGCAAATGAGTGTATTGCGCTTGTAAACCGTGAGTCTGAGCGAATGCTTGGTGTCGTGGGTAAACGGGTGACAGACAAGCCGTATCATGAGCTGAAGAAGCATTATGAGCTCACAAAGCTAATTGAGGGCAGTATACAAAGCCGAGAAAGGCTGCATGGTGAGGTTCATTTGTACAATCCCGAGGAGAGACTCGTGTTGCTGGACGGTGTTCCGATGTATGAGGATGAGGGCGGATACCGGGGGATGCTGTTCCTTTTACAGGATATTACGGCTATTCGACGGTTGGAAAATATGCGGAGCGAATTTGTGGCTAACGTTTCTCATGAGCTAAAAACGCCGATTGCCGCAGTCAAGGGTTTTGCCGAGACCTTGCTCGGTGGCGGGGTTAAAGATGAGGAGACGGCCCGTTCATTTTTGCAAATTATATATGATGAAAGCGAACGATTGAATCGGTTGATCGGTGATATTCTGGAGCTGTCCAAAATCGAGTCCAAGCGTTCCCCTCTGGAATGCTCGCCGGTGCACGTTTCGTCGTTCATAGAATCATTGCTGGAAAAACTGAACAATGTAGCTGCCAAAAAAAGAATTTCACTACACATGGATATCCCGGATGAGCTGTTTATGGAGGCAGATGAAGATAAGCTTCAGCAGATTTTCCTGAACCTTTTGTCTAATGGCATCAACTATACACTTGATGGTGGCAAGGTAAAGATTAAGGTTCTAACGATACAGCGGGAGAATGACACCGAAAAGGTCGTATTTACAGTCAGTGATACAGGTATTGGAATTCCGAAGAAGGACCTGCCACGTATCTTTGAGCGCTTTTACCGGGTGGACAAAGGTCGCTCGCGTAACTCTGGCGGAACGGGGCTGGGATTGTCGATCGTCAAACACTTGGTCGATTTGCATCATGGCACCCTTTCGGTGGAAAGTGAGCTTGGATTGGGTACCACATTTACAGTTGAATTACCGCTATTGCAACAGGAAGAATGAACTAGACCATTTTTTACATTCTGTTAACAATGCCGTGATAAAATAAACGGGTGTCGCATGAGTATGGAAAAAGTTTCAGGATTTTGACCAATGCGCCTTTAACAGGTAAACAGGAGATGAAGTTATTTATGGGACAACGCTTACTGGTTATTGAGGATGAACCAACGCTTGCCAGATTGCTATCCTACAATTTGATACAAGAAGGCTTCGAAGTGGATACGGAGGATCATGGCAGTGCCGGGTTTGAGAAAGCCTCCAGAGAGTCCTACGATTTGATCCTGCTGGATTTGATGCTGCCGGGAATGAACGGACTGGACATTCTGAGCAGACTTCGCCATCAGGGGCTGACGACGCCTATTATTATCTTAACGGCCAAAAACGGTGAAGCCGAGGTTGTCCAAGGGCTGAAGTCGGGTGCGGATGATTACATCACGAAGCCTTTTGGCGTTTCTGAGCTGTTGGCCCGCGTGACGGCTGTGCTGCGAAGAACTTCCGGTGGGGATGAAGGAGTGTTGTCTGATCAGAAAGATAGCTCCAAAATTCAATTGGGCGAGCTGGAGATTTACCCTGAAAAATATGAAGTCATTCTTGGAGGTCAGTCCATCAGCCTCAGACCCAAGGAATTTGAGGTGCTTCTTTATTTGTCCCGCAAGCCGGGTGTGGTCCTGACCCGGGATGATCTGATGAATGCTGTTTGGGGTTTTGACTATATTGGCGGGCAACGGACCGTGGATGTGCACGTCAGCTCCTTACGTAAAAAGCTGGAGCTTGATCCCGACTCGGTTCATATCGATTCGATCCGTGGAGTGGGGTACAAGCTGGTTGTAAATAAAAAAAGAAGCGCTTCTCATTTATTATAAATGAGGAGCGTTTTTCTTTATTCAGCGCAGTGTCCGGGGACCTTTGTGTCCATTTTGTGATTTTACATTTCATTAACAAAACTAGACGCTAGAATCAACAAATGACCGATATGATGTTCCCGTCACTCCAAGTAGTTAAAAAAAGGGGACTTCAGAACGATGATAACGGAACCAAAGACCCAGCCGAGCTCCACTGCCGTGATTGAACGTGAAGCATACAAGTCGATTACTACCTATGTGCCATGCCGGGAGGTTCCGATCATTGGTACGGATATGTCTTGTAAAGAACTGTTAGCCCTTATGAAAACACAGGAAGATATTCCTTGTGTCATTGTTGTGGATAAAAATGATCTTCCATTGGGCATTATTATGAGAGATGCGTACAATCGCCATTTTACGGGCAGATTTGCTGCGGCGTTGTTCTATGACAAGCCTGCGGCCCTATTTGCCGACCCCGATACATTAATTGTGGATCTGAAAAGCCAGGCATCGGACATTGTGGAACTGGCGATGCTGCGCGAAGATCAGCGTTTTTACGACTGTGTGTTGATTAAGGAAGGAACACGGTTACTCGGTGTACTCACGATTCGTGATATCCTGTCCGTCGTGCAGCGAATGCAAAGAGAAGCGGACGAAGAGCGGGGAGATGTGATTCGGCATAGCTATGACGGAGTCCAGCGTATTCAGCTGACTGTGCTGGATGCAGCTAAAGAGGCCGATGACAGTGTGCGGCTAACCCGCTCAATGAGTGAATTATCCCGTCGTGGCAAAGTAGAACTGGAGGATGTTTTGCTCTCCTATCGTGCGGTTACGGAGCAAATGAAACGCCAGCATGAGCAAATGACGGCGTTGACGCAATCGCTGAATGACATTGCGGGCATGGCTTCATCCATTCGTGCACTGGCAGATCACAGTGGATTGCTGGCGATCAACGCGTCCATTGAAGCGGCACATGCTGGCGAACATGGACGAGGCTTCCAGATTGTGTCTCAGGAGGTGCGGAATATGTCACTCCAGACGAAAGCTTTTTCCACACAGATTACAGGCTTACTCACCCATATCGAGCAAATGCTGCGTGACACCGCTGAACTGACGGATACGAGTATGCAGCAGATTCATACAGGCTCTCAATATATATCTGCCGGAACACAAACTTTTGCCAAACTACTGCAGGCTGTCGATGAAATTGAAGCTAAAAACAGTGAAATGTCCCGTTCCGCAGAGGAAGCAGCTTTGAATGCAGCCGAAATTGCGCAGGAGCTTGAGCTCATGCTAAGTTCTTGATCATTTTACATAACGTTAACAAATCCACCACACTAAATTTACACACAGCTTATATAATCTTCATATTGTGCAAATCAGGTGCAATGCTTGAGGATCATAACTGCAACACGAAGGAGATCATAAATCCATGAATGATTCCGTAATCCGGATTGATAAGCTGAATTTATATTATGAGAAATTTCACGCGCTGAAACATATAAACCTCGATATTCCTGAAAAAACGGTAACTGCCTTTATCGGCCCGTCCGGCTGCGGCAAATCGACCCTGCTGCGTACGCTAAACCGGATGAATGACATGATACCGGGAACACGTATTGAAGGCACCGTGAGTATCGCAGGTCAGGATATATACGGCGATACTATGGAAGTAGAAACTCTGCGTAAGCAGGTGGGAATGGTTTTTCAACAGCCTAACCCATTTCCCAAATCGATTTATGATAACGTGGCCTATGGCCCGCGTCTGCATGGAATTCGGCAAAAGGACAAGTTGGACGAATTGGTCGAGCAAAGCCTGCGGCAAGCGGCACTCTGGGAAGAGGTCAAGGACTTTCTGAAGCGTTCTGCTCTGAGCTTGTCCGGTGGACAACAGCAACGGTTGTGCATTGCCCGGGCGCTTGCTGTGCAGCCAGATATTTTGCTTATGGACGAGGCGACATCTGCGCTGGATCCAATCTCCACGATGAAAATTGAAGAACTGGTTCAGGAATTGCGAGACACGTATACCATTGTCATGGTGACGCATAACATGCATCAGGCAGCGCGTGTGTCCGGTCGAACTGCGTTCTTTTTGAATGGTGTTGTGGTGGAAGCGGCGGATACACAGACGATGTTTTCCACGCCGCAAGATTCACGTACGGAAGATTATATTTCAGGGCGATTTGGCTAAAGCCTACCAGATGAATATGCCAGAAGGGGTGACTTCGAAATGATACGTAGAAAAGGTTTTGATGAAGGGTTAGATGAACTGAGAGCCGTACTGCGCGAAATGGGTGCACACGTTTCGAAGGCGCTCGATCAGGCCATTGAATGTTTGCAGACCAAAAATACAGAATTGGCTCAGCAGGTGGTCAAAAATGATGCATCCCTCAATACGCTGGAAGAGAATATTCTTGATATGGGTTCCAAGCTCATTATTACCCAGCAGCCGGTAGCGAAGGATTTGCGCCGGATCATTGTTGCATTTAAAATTTCCAGTGATCTGGAACGAATGGGCGATTTGGCGCTTGATATTGCCAAGGTGACACTTCGCTTGGAAGGGCAGCAGATCATTAAGCCGCTGGTGGATATTCCGCACATGGCTTCCATTGTTAAAGAAATGATAGATGATGCGATCAAATCCTATTTGGATGAAAACACAGATCTGGCCTACAAAATGGCCAAAGAGGATGATCGTGTGGATTCCATGTATAGCCACATGATCAGCGATCTGTACGCCTTTATGGTAGAAAAGCCGGCAGAGGCTTCACAAGCTATGCTGCAGTTGCTTGTAGGACGATACATTGAACGAATTGGTGACCATGCTACGAATATCGGTGAAAGCACTGTATATCTCGTGACAGGGGAGAGACCAGATTTGAACCAGTAGAGCTTTCAGGTATATAGCGGTTGTTTCTGACCCAGACTTGTCTTTGAGCAAAAGGCAAATTTGGTTAGGAAGCAGCCGTTTTTTTCTGAAAAAGGAGTCTTGTATGTTAAGATAGGAAGAGGAATGCGTAAAACGTAAGAACGTTACGAATGCATTGATGAACTTGCGAGGTGCTAAATGGATAAACTCATGCTTATAGATGGTAACAGTATCATTTACCGGGCGTTTTTTGCTATGCCACCGTTAACGAATTCGAGCGGGCAACAGACGAACGCGGTATACGGATTTACGACGATGTTATTGCGGCTCTTAGAGGAGCACAAACCAACACATATGCTGGTTGCCTTCGATGCCGGTAAAATAACGTTTCGCCATAAGGGATACGAGGATTACAAAGGTGGACGGGAGAAAACCCCGCCAGAGCTGTCCCAGCAATTTCCGTTGCTGAAAGAGCTATTGACCGCTTTCGGCATTGCCCAGTTTGAATTGGATGGCTATGAGGCGGACGATATTATAGGGACCCTGTCCAAGACAGCGGACGAAGCCGGCTTCAATGTGCTGGTCGTGACCGGGGACAAGGATATGCTTCAATTGGCTTCAGACCATGTCACAGTCGGCTTGACTCGCAAAGGGGTTACTGAGGTGGAGACGTATGGACCTGAGCAAATTCAGGAACGATATGGGCTGAAGCCGCTGCAAATTATTGATCTTAAGGGCCTGATGGGCGATACGTCGGACAATATTCCTGGTATTCCCGGCGTAGGTGAAAAAACAGCGCTCAAGCTGCTGCATCAATACGGTTCAGTCGAAGAAGTGCTGGCGCACACGAATGAGCTGAAGGGCAAAATGAAAGAACGCGTTGAGACACATGCTGACGATGCGCGAATGAGCAAAGATTTGGCGACCATTTATCGGGACGTAACGTTGGACAAGCAGCTGGAAGATGTGGCCTTCGGCGGGCTGCAAGCAGAAACAGCCGGGCCAGCTCTGGCGAAGCTGGAGTTCAAGTCCTTGCTGGAACGTTTATCTTTTTCAGGTGAGGTTGGCAGTACTGGGGTAGACGTAGAGGAAGCCGCGGCTGACGTAACAGTGCTGGATGAGCAGCGGATTAGCGAATTGGTAGAAGTGTTGGATCATGTGGATGTGCTGCATGTTGAGACGCATGGCGATAATCCGCATCATGCTGACATCGTAGGTCTGATATTTGCCGCAACGGGACAGCAGTTTTTTATGACACTGGATGTACTGCAAAGCGATACAGCTACACCTATTCGCGAATGGCTTGCTGACCCTGAACGCAAAAAACGCGGTCATGATCTGCATCGTACGGATTTGGCTTTACACTGGCATGGAATTGAGTTTGCAGGTGCCGAGTTTGATGTGCAATTGGCAGGATACTTGCTGGACCCAACTGATGCAAACCAGACATTGAGCGGATTGGCAGCCAAATATGGCTTGTCTTCGATCCGTCCTGACGAAGAAGTGTTCGGCAAAGGAGCTAAATATAAAGTTCCTGACGTGGATGTACTGTCTGATCATGTGGCGCGTAAGGCAGCGGTGATTGAAGCTTTGGTGCCTGTGCAGCAGGCTGAGTTGGAGAAAACGGAAATGCACAAGCTGTTTCATGAGCTGGAGATGCCGTTGTCCCGCATTTTGGCGGATATGGAGAAGCAGGGCATTTTGGTGAACGTAGAAGAACTGCGTGCTTTGGGTAAAGAATTTGAAGCCCAGATCGCAACGTTGGTGAACGAGATCTACAGCATTGCCGGAGTAGAGTTCAATCTGAATTCGCCTAAGCAGTTGGGTGAGATTTTGTTTGATAAACTGGGTTTACCTGTCATTAAAAAGACGAAAACGGGGTACTCGACCGATGCGGAGGTACTGGAAAAGCTGGCCCCCTATCATGATATTGTACAAAACATTTTGCAGTACCGTACCATTGCCAAACTCCAATCGACGTATGTTGAAGGATTGCTTAAAGAAATTTCGGAGAAAACGGGTAAGGTGCATACGTATTTCCGGCAGACGGTTGCAGCAACTGGACGCTTGAGTAGTCAATTTCCGAATTTGCAAAACATTCCGATTCGTCTTGAAGAAGGTCGCAAAATCCGCAAAGTATTTGTTCCGTCCGAACCGGGCTGGTCTATTTTGGCGGCAGACTACTCACAGATTGAGCTGCGGGTGCTGGCTGATATTTCGGATGATGAACGTTTGAAGGAAGCCTTTGTCCACGATATGGACATTCACACCAAGACCGCATCCGATGTGTTCGGTGTAGCAGCGGAAGATGTGGACTCCAATATGCGGCGTTCTGCGAAGGCAGTCAACTTTGGGATTGTCTACGGGATCAGTGATTATGGTCTGTCACAAAATTTGAATATTACGCGGAAGGAAGCGGCTCGCTTTATCGACCAGTATTTTGATGTGTTCCAAGGCGTTCGCCGTTACATGGATGATATTGTGAAGGATGCGAAGCGGGACGGCTACGTAAAAACGCTGTTGGAACGCAGACGCTATTTGCCGGAGATTAACGCCAGCAATTTCAACCTGCGTTCATTCGCCGAGCGTACAGCGATGAATACGCCGATTCAAGGCACCGCAGCCGATATTATCAAGTTGGCGATGGTACAGATGGATAAAGCGCTACGTGAACGTAATCTTCGTAGCAGAATGCTGCTCCAAGTACATGATGAGCTTGTATTCGAGGTTCCGCCTGAGGAAATGGAAACGATGAAAGAGCTTGTCCCGGCTACCATGGAAGCTGCATTAAAGCTGGCTGTGCCGCTCAAAGCCGAAGTAAGCTATGGCAGCAATTGGTATGAGGCCAAATAAGATATTTCAATGAGTAGATAGTCCCAATTTGACGCTGCTTCCGTTATAATATAGGGTGAGGTGAAGACATCATGCCGGAATTACCGGAAGTAGAAACCATTAAACGAACGCTAAACGAGCTTATCGTTGATAAACATATAGATCATGTCACTGTGAATCTGCCGCGGATCATTCAACGGCCCGATGATATCCACGCTTTTGCCATGGAATTGGCTGATCACCGGATTACAGGGGTGGAGAGACGCGGAAAGTTTCTGCGGATTTTGCTGGACGGGCTGGTGCTGGTCTCCCATCTTCGAATGGAAGGGCGATATGGATTATATTCACAACATGATCCTGTGGAAAAGCATACCCATGTCATCTTTCATTTTAAAGATGGTACGGAGCTGCGTTATCAGGATGTGCGCCAGTTTGGCACGATGCACTTATTTCCAGCAGGACAGGATTTGCTGGAAAAGCCGCTGAACAAACTTGGCCTGGAACCGATGGACGAGGCCTTTACACCAGAAATGCTGCGTGCCGCTGTTGGAACTCGTTCGACTTCGATCAAGGCAGCGCTGTTAAACCAGTCATATGTGGTGGGCATCGGGAATATCTATGTAGATGAATCGTTGTTTAAGGCGGGGATTCATCCAGCACAGCCAGCCAAAAGCCTAACGGATAGCCAATTTCATGTCTTGCATGAGGCGATTGTCTCCACGCTAGGTGCGTCCATTCAGGTTGGAGGCTCGTCCATTAAATCGTTCGTGAATGGACAGGGCAAAGCGGGCGACTTCCAGCATCAATTGCAAATCTATGGACGTAACGCGAAGCCTTGCATCAACTGTGGTACATTGATCGAAAAATCTGTTGTAGCCGGACGGGGCACACATCATTGTCCGGTCTGCCAGCCTCTGCGCTAAACAGGCGCAGTCACCCCAAGCCCATCCCTCTCATATATTGTTCCAAGTACCAATACTGCGGAGGATTTCGGTTGTTATAAGACCCTGCCTTCGCAATGGGAGGGAATTGGAGTGGCTAATCATTGGGGAGCCCTGCTGTTACTGGCATTTGCGCTAAGTTTGGACAGTTTCGGAGTCGGTGTTACATATGGTCTGCGCAAAATGAAAATTCCACTGTTGTCGATTGCTATCATCTCCGTATGTTCAGGTTTGGTGATCGGCATATCCATGCAATTGGGCGCATTACTATCTCGTGTCCTGTCTCCTGTATATACGACCGTTTTCGGTGCTGTCATCCTGATCTGTATTGGCTGTTACTCTTTGATTCAAGCTCTGCACCGCAAAGAGGATTTGCCAGAGGATTCAGTGGAGCCCTCTCGGGGTCTGCTTCTTACAAAACAGACTGATCCAGCGAGCAGATCTGTTCTTGGGGAGAAGGAGGGTATGGAGAATGCTGATACCGAGTCTTTCCCCAGCTCAAGAAAAGATCTGTCGGCAGAAGCTTCTGTGGAGCAGCAGGAACGAACAGTATTTTCTCTGGAGTTTCGCAAATGGGGGCTTGTTATTCGGATTCTTCGAAGCCCGTCTGCTGCGGATATGGACCGTTCCGGCAGTATATCTGCTACCGAAGCGGTTTGGCTGGGTATTGCATTATCGGTCGATGCGTTCGGAGCGGGACTCGGGGCAGCTATGCTTGGTTTTCAACCACTGTCTACTGCGCTGGCTATTACGTTATTCAGTGGAACATTTTTGATTGCAGGGATGAAGGCAGGTTTCTTTCTATCAGCATTTCGATTTATGAAGGCGCTGGGTGTATTGCCGGCATTATTACTGATTATGATGGGCATATTGAAGCTGTTATGAGGTGAAAGAGCATGAATATCGGATTAACCGGAGGTATTGCTACCGGAAAAAGCACCGTGTCGGCTCTTTTGGTCGCCAAAGGTGCGCTGCTGATCGACGCAGATGCCATTGCCCGGGAAGTGATGCTTCCGGGGCATCCGGTGTTGGCGGCGGTCATACAGCATTTTGGACAAGCTATAGTGAACAGTGACGGAACTCTGCATCGCAAAAAGCTGGGAGAGATTGTATTCGGAGACCCTGCCCAGCGGCAGGCACTTAACGAGATTACACATCCTGCTATTCGTGAGGAAATGCGTATGCGCATGGAAGCATTCGAACGGGAACAGCCGAACAAGCTTGTTTTGGCAGATATTCCGTTACTGTACGAGTCGGGGCTTGAGAGCTTGTACGAGGAAATTATGGTTGTGTACGTACCACGTGATATTCAGCTCCAGCGTCTGGTGCTCAGAGACGGTCTGACGGAGGAGCAAGCTGGACTTCGGCTGTCCGCACAAATGGATATTGAGCAAAAGAAAAGCTTGGCCGATATCGTTATTGATAATAGCGGAACACAGACTGAGACGAAGCGACAAATTGATCAATTTTGGCAGCGGAAGGGACTTGCATGAATATTTTGCGAAAGAAAAGAGTCCTGCTCATTTTGTTTGTCGGGTTTGTCCTGATTCTATTCCTTAATTCAAATTGGATGTCCTGGTTCTATCCAATTCAATATAAGGATGAGATTCGGCAGTATTCACAGACGTATGAAGTAGACCCATTTTTGGTGGCGTCTATTATCCGTGTAGAAACCAATTTTAAAACCAGCAAGCAGTCACATAAGGGGGCGCTAGGGCTGATGCAGATTATGCCGAATACGGCAAATTGGATTATGGACAGCGCCCAGATTCAAAAGGTTCCGCTGGACAGTGTCAAGCACGAGCCTGGCACCAATATTGAGCTGGGAACCTGGTATTTGCATAACCTATCCATAAAGTTTCAGGATAATCCTGTAGCAATCGTAGCTGCTTACAATGCAGGGCCGGGTAAAGTTCAAGAGTGGCTGGATAAGGGAGTGTGGGATGGAAAAGAAGAGTCCATCAAGCAAATCCCTTTTGGTGAAACACGACATTATGTACAGCGGGTCATTTATTACTACAGGCAATACACGAAAATTTATAATGATTTTTAAATCCAAGTTAATGACATGATGAGCTTTTCGCTTTAAAATGAAAAAAGCGTTGGACAGGCTGTTTTTACCAGCCCATCCAGACACTTTTTCTTGTTATTTTTGCATTATTACCGCGATTATTGGTATTGACCTGCCAATTGTTGTTCGGCGATCGTTACGAGGCGTTTTGTGATGTAGCCCCCGATCGAACCGTTCTCATAGGAAGTCATATTACCTTGGTATCCATCTTGAGGAATGCTGATACCCAACTCTTGAGCGATTTCAAATTTCATTTGCTCCAGAGCGCCGGAGGATCTGCTGACTACCAGATTGTTGGAGTTGCCATTGTTTCCTTGTGCCATTGTTGTTCACCTCCTCGCGATATGGTAAACATATTATGATCTGTTTTGACAAAATTATTACTAAAAGTCTTCGGGAATTTATTGGAAAAAGAAAGTGGTGAGATTATGAAATGTCCGTATTGTGCCTACAATGGCACGAAAGTGCTGGATTCGCGACCTGCGAATGATAACAAGTCCATCCGTCGCCGCCGTGAATGTGAGCAGTGTGCCAGGCGTTTTACCACCTTTGAAATGGTGGAGGAAACCCCTCTCATGGTCATCAAAAAAGACGGCAGCCGTGAAGAGTTTAGTCGTGATAAAATGCTGCGCGGTCTCATTCGAGCCTGCGAGAAGCGTCCAGTATCCGTCGAGCAACTGGATATGATCGTATCCCAGGTGGAGAACGCTATCCGCAACACAGCAGCCACAGAAGTGGATAGCCAGCAGATTGGTGAGCTGGTCATGGAACAGCTTTACCCAGTGGATGAAGTCGCCTACGTACGTTTTGCGTCCGTCTATCGTCAGTTTAAAGACATCAATATGTTTATGAAGGAACTGAAAACACTGTTATCTAAAGATACAGCCAGCGACTGATCGCTGACTGTATCTTTTCTGGGCCATGAAGGGAGAAAATTATATTTTTTTATAAAAGTATTGACACAGGGTTAAATATTTTATATGATATAGAAGTCGCTTGAAACGTTGATAAAACTTGCTTATGATGGGGCCTTAGCTCAGCTGGGAGAGCGCATCGCTGGCAGCGATGAGGTCAGGGGTTCGATCCCCCTAGGCTCCACCAAACTTTTATTATGGACTCTTAGCTCAGTTGGTAGAGCAGTTGACTCTTAATCAATTGGTCCAGGGTTCGAGTCCCTGAGAGTCCATCCTTTTAGAAAAACGGCAGAGATGCCGTTTTTTTGTTGTTTATAGATCTATTCCCAGTCTAACCGAGAACAGTTATGAGTTGAATGAGCGCGTAACTGAATGCACAGAAAACAGATCCTAGCATATTCAAAAGAAGTTTGGAAAAAACATCATTGTTTAACGCTCACTTACATAATTGGCAAGGATTTCGAGATACTCGTCATTCACCAATTTTCTTGGGGCGAATACGGCTGTTAAAAAAGTTAGAGATTTTGAACGCGCGATTTTTTCATCCATCATGGAGTGGTCGGCTTCAGGTAAATGAATCACGGACAGCAGTTCTGGAGGTATCTTCTGGCGATAGACTCGCTCGGTATCCTTTGCATCAACATTAATATCTTTTCCAGCCAGAACCAAGAGTACAGGAGAATGGAAGTGACTTAATTCTTCGGTGGAATCAGACAGAAAATTTTTGCGTATAAAGCTCCATCTTTCTTTGGAAATCATATCGTCAGGATCGGCTATGCTTAGATATTCTTCATAAGAAGCCTGTCTTTTCAGTAACTGTAGAATCTCTTGATCGTAGTTCAATGTCTTTTGAATTTCTTGCGGAGTAACTCCTTCTCGCTCCAGTTCTTTTCTGGTATTAAATTGTCCTTGGGAAATCCAGTTCACGGCAGGCGATACAAGGATGCTGAATGCTATATCATGCTCCTCTTTAACGATCTTCGGAATGACCCATCCTGCTTGACTGGCTCCCCATAGGCCGATTTTTTGCTTATCAATCATAGGTAAGCTTCTTGCCCAGTCTATTGCATATCGGATCTCCTGTGCGCGGTCCTCCATGCTTTGGGCGAGCCAGTTGCCAGGAGCGCTGTTAATACCGGGCTTATTCAGTGACAAGGATGCATAACCCTTGGAAGCGAACTTTTCCCACAGTGGTTTGTATCCATCATCATAGGTGTCATTAATAGGACCATCCCCATGGACAAAAATAACCAATCCAATCTTTCCCGAGTAGTTTTTAGGCAAAGTTAATGTACCTGTTAACAGCCCTTTAGGTGTCGTGATTTGTATTTTTTCTTCTGTCATCTTGTAGGAATTTTGATATAGAACAATGAGTACCGAGACAGCAGCCAGAGCTGCCGCAATACCAAAAGTAAGCTTGAGTGTTTTTTTCAATGATGCTCTCTCCTCGAATGCAGGTTCTCTTTCCAACTCATCAGATGCCATACAGGCTCCTTGAACCAAAAATGCCGTAACCCATTATATTTGGATTGTTTTACTTCAAACGCCAGTTGGTGATACAAACGGATAGCCCCTTGGTTCTTATGCGCTACGTGAAGCGTCAATGCATGAAAACCAGATTCAACCGAAAATTGCTGTGCGAAAGCTACAAGATGGCGTCCTATTCCCTGATTACGATGACTTGAACGAATCGCCAAATGATCAATGTAACACTCATTTGCAGCAGGGGTATACTCTAGCGCATGCATACCTGCCAAAAATTTAAATACATTGAAACAACCAAACTGTTTTAGGAGCGGAGTCAAAGAAATGGGGTTTGTTTCAGGAAGTGAAGAGTAGGAGGGTTTCCATTTAAGGGAAAGAACACCGATAACTTCTTCGTTTTCTTTGGCTACAAATTGTTTCATAGATGTAGAATAAGGATTTTGAACCCAAACCTGCATTAACAACTGCTGTATAGCTTGATCCTCTAGTGTAACAAGAGATTGGAATTTTGCTTTAAACGATTCGACTAAAAGACTGCAAACAGCTTCATGGTCTTGTTTTTGGTATGCAACAATGTCAAAAGATTTTGCACTCATGTAACACCCTCCAAGATTTATTCTACTTTGACTTGAATTTCATATTGTAGCTTGTTATTGTCGAACATCGAAAGATAAGATTTTTCTACTAGAATGATCTTGCTTTGGCAGTTATATTGGTGATGAGCTACATATCGTTCCATTTGTTTGATCTCATAATCAATCTCAGGTTCTTCAATGACGGAAAGATGCTTATAAAGATAGTTGCCTTCTTCCAGAATATAGTCAGCCACATCCGCCGTTTCATAACACAGCTTCAACTGTCCAGCATCAGGCAAGTAATGCATGTCATTTTCAAATAATCGAGGTGGGGCAGGGCGGTGTTCAAATAGGTTTCCGGCAGTGAACTCTTGACCATTCTCCAATGCAAACCATAGCTTTAAATGACGGGGACCTAATCGTTTGACTTGATACTCATCGCCCTGCTGGGTCCGATTATTATATTCTTCTAACACTTTGTGAATAAACTGTTCATGCATCTTTAAGTTAGCTATTTCAGCTTGTACTTTTTGCAACGAATGCTCTAAAAGCTGGTTATAATCATCGGCAGCATAGGAAGTCATACATTCTTGAATCTGACCGACAGGGACATTTAATTTACGTAGTAATAAAATATGCGATAGCTGATAAATCTCATGAAGCCCGTACATCCGATATTGATTTTCTTCAGTATGTGATGGATAGAGGATTCCCTTTTCTTCAAAATATCGCAGTTGATGTACAGATACATTCATAAGCTGAGCAAGCTGGCTGATCGTAATGTGTTCTTTCAATGAGAGGACTCCTTACTGATATTTGAATAACTCCACTATAAACCTTAGGTCAGACCTAGGGTCAATAGAAAATATCAAACAAATCTTGGATAGGCGTAGGTGTCGAGCATTTGATGCCCACACCAAGGGGGAGACTGGAGAGTTTACCTGTCGGTGATAACCCGTTATAATCATAAGATTAGTGAGCATAAACAAGATGCTCAGGATGAAGGTTAGAATGGGGAAATCATGTTGAAAACTTTTAAAAAGGTATACATTGAGATAACGAGCATTTGCAATCTCGCATGCAGCTTTTGTCCTCAAACACAGCGTGTCAAAAAATTTATTGATCCGGAAGTTTTTCGAAATGTGCTTGATCAGGTCAAACCACATACAGATTATATCTATTTGCATGTAAAAGGAGAGCCGTTGCTCCATCCGAAAATTGATCTTTTACTGGAAAGTGCTCATGAGAAAGGCTTAAAGGTCAATATTACCACTAATGGTACCTTGCTGCCGAAGACCGAACATAAGCTGCTTGGGCAACCAGCGCTGCGTCAGATGAACTTCTCTCTCCATAGTTTTGACGGACATGAAGGCTCCGTGGATCGAGAAGGATATTTGGGTAATATCTTCACGTTTGTAAGAGAAGCGGTGAAACACAATGTCATTATTTCGTTCCGTCTCTGGAACTTGACTGAAGATAATTTGACTAATGTGCAGCGTCAGCGCAACCGGGAAACACTTGAACGACTGGAGCAAGAGTTTGGACTGGACTATCGGATTGAGGAAAAGGTGATACCGGGTAGTGGGGTCAAAATTGCACCAAACGTTTATTTGAATCAGGACCACGAATTTGAATGGCCGAGCCTCAGTGCCCCGGAAGATGACGGAAAAGGCTTTTGCCATGCACTCCGTAGCCAAGCAGCGATATTGGTGGATGGAACGGTGGTCCCTTGCTGTCTGGATGGAGAAGGTGTCATTAATTTAGGTAACGTGCATGAGCAATCTTTTTCCGACATTGTGGAAGGGGAGCGTGCAAATCGTCTGTACTTCGGGTTCTCCAAAAGAGAAGCGGTAGAAGAGTTATGCCGAAAATGCGGGTACCGCAAACGATTTGGAACATAGTCATACAGGTAGAGCTTTAATCGACAGTAGAATGAATCGCAAGAAAGATAGCCCTTTTGCAGGGCTTTTTTACTTATATTTTGATATATACATAATTAATGGTTTTAAACTGTTCAGACGAAGTTGGATATATTCGATTGCTTGTGAGAATGATTATCAATTATAATAAATTTAATTCTGATAGGACGGAATAAGAATTGAAGGAACGGTTTGGATGGGGGCTGAGCGGTAGTAATGAAGTTGAACGATCACATTTTGCTGTGGAATCATGTTTTTATACAGGTGATGGATGTTCGTCATAGGAAGATCGAAAAAGGAGAGGAGCTTCGAGCCTATCGACTTCCTGCCAGTGCGTTCTTATATGCCGTGCGTGGAAGCGCACGGGTACGGTTGGATACAGTATTCACAGGATAGAGCGTTTCCATGTACTGCATGGCGGAAAAGGAATGTGCCTGAGTATCCTAGCGGAGGATGTGCTTGAATATTACATCATTTTGTACAGGGCGACGTTGGCCCTGCCTGATCGCAAAGAGATAGCACAATTGCTGGAAAAGGAAAATCCCTTTCAGAATCAGTATGCTTTCGCACCACATTACCCGCTGTCCCTGTACGAGAAAGTGAAGCTGTTGGAGCAAGAATGGCCTGGAGCTTCTGGACTTGGCAAACTGCATGTTAAAGCCTTGTTTCATCAATTTGTATACGAGTTGTTGCAGCAGTTGTATTGGCAGGGCATCGAACCTCTTAAGCCCGACCTTGTATCGCAGGCTCATGCACGGAAGAGTTAAAATAACGGCCATGATGATTATGCTGTGTTTATCATTGATGCTGGGAGCTTGCTCGGCTCCGACGAATACAAATGGAAGTTCGCAAACGAAGGCTAATCATACAGCGACAACATCCAACAGCGATGGACAAGCGGCAGTGCAAGCACTGGATAAATTCCGTAGAATCAGTGAAATCTTTGGCAAGCAGAAAGAAGCCGAGCAGTGGATTACTGAATACGAGAAGAAAGCTGCAGAGGCCAGAATGAAAATTCAAGGTATCGTTAAGGACGGAGAGACGGTTTCAATTGTACAAGTCGCCAATAAATCGATATATGTTTTGGCAGCGAAAGGCGGCAATTACGGAAGTCCGACCATTTATCAGATGCTAAAGCTGCCACCTACCAAGAAGGCATTGAATATGAAAGAAGGATTTGAAAATATTTCACTTGAGGTTTTACCCGAGTATATGGGAGATCACATCTTTGTATACGGTTCAGAAGATGAAGGGGGCTAATCAGATTCTGCATAGTGAGCTATGGAAAGGCCTTCAGCTGGATACCATAGTTAATCTCTTATTAGCCCACAAAAAATAAAAGGATGTACAAGTAACATCTCCTATCTAAACAAGGGGAAGCTTTTAGAATTTCAAGCTGTGATAGTCATATAGACAAAATCCGCTTAACACAAAGATTCCTAAGTGTTTGGCGGATTTTATCATGTCTATATTTCTTCTTCTCTGTATGTTTTGGTGTATCTTTGAAATTCAGATTTTTGATTATCGTAATAATCAGCTCTCGTCCAAAAAATAATTTGAGAGAATGAGTCAGAATGTTCCAAATAAGTGATTAGATATACAATTTTTACTTTATCACTCTCTACCCATACTTCGTATTGCAAGCCTTGATTCCCGTTTATATTGACCTTTACTGGTCCTGTCGAAATAATCCCTTTTCCAGACCTTTTGAGTACTAATTGAGCTGAAAACTCAGCGTAATCTTTTAATGTGATCATTGAGGATTTCTCATACGGCAGTTCAGATTTCCAATCCTTGATGATCGTCATGTATGCATCGTTTTTTTCATACCAAGCTTGAATTAGCGCATCTGGATTAAGAATTAAACCAGTCTTCCATATATAAGGGAGACGAATTTGTTGCGTGGCATCTTCACTTTTAAATGTTTTCAAAATAGTTGTTGAGCGAAGGTCTGGCTTAACTTGTGAGTCGCTTAAGACTTTCAAGGAGCTGGCTATAGTTGCAAATTCGTGATGTTGTTCTACTGCAGAGCCTCCCCTTGAATAGATTAATACTTGAAGATAGTGCTGCTTACTCTCTAACATGGCACTGAAGTAATAGACCTGTTGGCCATTGTATTTCCCGCTATAATCGGCTGTTCTGGCGGTTGTGGAATCAATCTGGATTGGGGTAGTATCCACAGCCTTAAAGTTTTCTAGGCCCAATGCGGAGATTTCTTCACGTTGCTGTACGAATTCGTCGAGCGTCATATTATTTGCAAAAGCTGACTTGGGGACACGGAAAACCAGACCTACATTCTTTTTTTCTTTGTCACAAACACTAAGCACCGAATCCAGTTGTCCCTGTTTAAATTTACGCCAGCCAGCGGGAATGGCAAGAGCCACAAGATCCTCATCCGAGGTAACGGTATGAGGCAGCGACTCTGTGACGGGTAGAACAGGCTGACTTTCTTTGTCTACAACTGTTGTACTATGAGCCGCATTGTCTACATCAGAATTTGTTTGGACTGCAGTTGCAGCATTTTTTGAGGTGCAGCTGGTAAGCATGAGCACTGCGATCAGTGCAATAACATAAAATCGGAAATGCACAAAATTGAATTTCATGGAAATAACTCCCTCTGTTTCATATTTACAAAGGAAATTTTACCCTTTTATAAAATTATAAAATAGAGGCGTTTGTCCTGTTTTACGTAGCTCAGTCGCTTATGGTAGTCGTTACTGAACATTGTTGACAGAGGTTGAGGAGGCACTAGAGTTGAAATTAATAACTTCAACGACTACTGTCGCGCCAACAATCAGGCCTGTATTTATAATTAGGTTTGTAGCAGAAAGCGTTGTTAAGCCGCCTCGCTGCAACGTCCCATTTACAAATACATTGTAGTATCCGCTACTGGTCGGAACAACAAGACTGTTTGCCGCGACTGAAGTACCACTATCATTCGTGAAATTTTGTGCTGGGATAGTGGTCACTCCACCTAATATATTACCAAGCACGACAATAGCTGTGTAACGATTAACCACTGGAGTGACATTGATACTTGTTGTGATAGCAATGTTTCCAGATACGATACTGTCTGCTTCCAGATAGATTTGAATAATAGACATAGGAATTCCTCATTCCTAATACTCCAGATAAATATAATAGTTTATGTGAATACTCTAGATATGGATTGGATGGGGAGGAGTCTTCTAATTATTTCTCTTTGTTCAAGCTTCTTTGGGCCCGGGTTACTATTCGCTTCGTTTCTTTAGTATCCGAAGCCATTAGCCATGCATTACAAACTTGAAGAACCCATTCCGGGTTGGTTTTGCTGGCATCATTCAACCAATTGCCAACGGAGTCCTGGACATATTTGACCGGATCGGACTGAACAGCCTTCAAGAGAGGAAGAGCCAACTCGGGATGTTCTTTTAGTTCAGGGATGTGCTTGGCCCAAACGCCTTGTGGCCGGGTTAATTCAATGGCAAAACGACGTATGTTAGCATCCTCATCTCGCACCCAACTGTCTAACAGGGCAAGCCCTTCAAGCAGTTGCAAGGATATGGATTCTCTCACGGCCATCCAGGCTATTTCACGTACTCCGAAATGGGAATCCGCTGCAAAGGGGCGAATGCCAGCCAATTTTTCCTCTACACTTAAACAGGGATCAACCCCGATGATGTAGGCAGCCCAGCAGCGAATGCTGTCTGAAAGATGCGAGGCCATCGCATCAAAGATGCGAATACGTTCTTCTATCGCTTGTTGCTCAAACACATGAAGCCACGCTCGCGCGATTGCGGGTATCATTTTCATGATCTTCTTTTCCTTCAGCTCATTCAATTCGGTCAGGAAGACATCGAATGATTGCTGCAAGTCAAATTCATCAAGAGTATTTTGCAATAGTACAACATGATCGACAGCCAGCCATTCGGTGAGATTCGCCGTCTGAAGCCGCCCCTGCTGTAGCAGCTGAAGCACATCACTAGGAATATCTGACCCTTTGCGAGCACCTTTTCGTTGTAACATTTCATCCACTCCATATCGTAAATTGTCTGATAGGTATACGATACTTTTTTGGGGTGGAGTATAGATGTAATGTAGTTTACAACTTCACTAACTTTTCGCGATGGATGTAAACCGTCTTAAAGCCGGTTTTAATGACCTTTTCTTTGACAAGCTCCTGAAGAGCAGCTGTTACAGCCTCACGGGTGGCCCCGACCAGATTCGCAATTTCTTGATGAGAGAGAGGGAAATTGATTTTGCAATACTCATCACGGCTTTGGAGGGCGAACTGATCGGACAATTTCAGAAGAATATACAAAATTTTATCCTGTAAATTTCCCAAAGCTAAATGCTGGGCCAGACTGCTCATTCCTGAAATTCGGTCACTTAACACCTTGATCATGTTCATCATGAACCTGGGATGTTCTATTAAAAAATGCTCGAATCGGTCTTTGTCCATACGGCAGATATCGCATTCTTCTATCGTTTCTATATACATCTCCCTTGTTCCTAGTGAAATCATATCCATTTCACCAAATACATTTCCCTCGCGGAGGATATCCAAAGTAAATTGCTTCCCGTCAGCATTTAGCTTATATAGACGTACTTTGCCCTTTTTCACAAAATAAAGTCCCTCGGAAAAGGTCTCTGGAGTTTGTATAAAGTTTTTTTTCGGTATAGTCGTAATGGAGGTCATTTGATCCATTTCAATTAAATCTTCTAATGAGAGACTATGAAGCAAATTAAATTGGGACAAATATTGAATGCTATTCATATGTTCTCCTTTTCGGTTGCACAGGGTATACAGAATCATAATACAATTATAGCTTCTATAAGGTATTTTGACCTCTATTACTCACTTGTTTGCGATAGAGTGAATAATGAATTTTGGGGAATCTGTTGGATTTATATAAAAGAGAGGTTGGTATAAAATAGATATACATGATTAATAGTAGATACATAAAGAGTGAGGTAATAACCATGATTAAATTAAAAGATGTAGGCAATTTCAAGGTTCTTCCTGAGATAGCGATGCATATCGTTCAAGGCAATATATCCGCTTTACGCCAGGCGCTGACCGAAGGCTGGGATATAGAACAAGGGATCGTACTCAGCAAATATACGACATTAAGTCCACTGGATATTACACTCATAACTGGGCAAATGGAAGTCTTGAAGCTACTGGTCGATGAGGGGGTTCAACTTAATGTAAAGGATAATCCCGCATTCCTGACGGCTGTTCGCTATGGTACCGAAGAGGTTGTCCGTTATGTGGTCGCCCATGGCGCCAAGCAGGACGGTAAAAATCATGTCAAATCTGGTGCTTATGAGCAAGCCTACTACGGTAACAAAAGTAATATGCTGCTTATCCATGAGCTGGGCCTCGATATGAAGCAGCATGCTGGAGCAACACTCCGCAACGCAGTTAGTGAGCATGACTTGAAAACAGTAGCTTTACTATTGGAACATGGCGTAGATATTAATTTCAATGCCCCTAATATGGTATATCCATATAAAGCCACGCCTTTGACAGTGGCGGCGCGCAACAACGATTTTTCGATGGTGAAGTATTTGGTTCAACTAGGCGCTGATGTGACGCTGGCAGAAAAAGATGGAGAACGGGCATATACAATTGCACTAAGTAATAAAAACGTAGAAATGGCTGAGTATTTAAAGTCTGTAGAGCCTCCGGCATTTCATAATCTGGAAAATAAACGACATGCTTTGAAAAGCTACAAGCTTCCGAAGGATTTAATAGCCTTTCTGACAGGGAATCAACTCCGTGTGAACCTGCCAGAAAATGATCTTGATATTCAATTTGTTGAGTTCTTTTCAATTATCGATACGGTTGAGATGAAGGTAGGTCGGCAAAAGCTGTTGCGTCTGTCTCTAAACGTAGATAATTACTCGGATATTATATTGGTGTGGAATCCAAAGCAGAAGTGCCTGGGTTATTATGACGAGGAGCATCAGGAATATGCGGATGTGTGCAGCTTTGCTGAGTTTCTTGCACAGCCGGAAGATTATCTGGAGAAGATTATTGAGGGTGAATATGTATCATAACAAGGTGAGCCATGAATGCGGTATGCACGCAGTCATGGCTCTTGTTATTTTAAAATACAGCGCTAGTGTACACAGGTGCCTAATGCTCATCAGGAATGGTTACGTATGAGCTGAATGAGGTTTCAGGGAAATTGGGACGAATTGTGCGCATAATGGTAAAATAGTACTGATGGAAGCTTTAGAACGTTTTTGAACGTTTACTGCTGAATTCCTATGTAAGAAGAATGAATTTACATAAAAGTAGATGAATTTTCTTTAAAATGTAAACGCAATCATGTCGATTAGAGCGGGAATTCACCATTTTGTAAAAAAATGAAGTTGGAATGAATTTTTTTGAATCTTTTTGGAGAAAAATGATTGTTTTTTATTAGGTTTGTGGTACGATATAAACAGTTGGGGGAATGAAGATGCTGACGGAAGAAAGATACAAGTTAATAATACAGCGCTTACAAGAACGTGGTGTTGTAAAGTTGCAGGAATTGGCTGATCTGTTGGGAGCTTCTGAATCAACAATTCGGCGCGATTTGATAGATCTTGAGGGCCGTCAGTTGCTAAAACGGATTCATGGTGGGGCAACCTTACTGAATCAGAAAAGTCAGGAACCTGGCATGGAAGAAAAAACATTCAAAAACGTTCAACAAAAAAACGCAGTCGCCCGCATGGCAGCCAAAGAAATTTTGGATGGCGAATGTATTTATCTGGATGCGGGAACAACAACGATGGCGATGATTCCTTACATTGAAGCTAAAGACGTGACGGTCGTGACGAATGGTCTATCCCACGTAGAAGCACTGGTAAGTAAAAGAATCAGAAGCTATCTACTGGGAGGGATGATGAAAATTCATACCAAAGCCGTAATTGGCAGTATTGCCCTACAAAATTTAGACAATTTTCGATTCGACAAGTGCTTTTTAGGAACGAACGGGGTGGATATGGAAATGGGGTATACAACTCCTGATCCTGAAGAGGCGCTAATCAAGCGGCGAGCCCATCAGTTGTCAGGCAAAACGTATGTGTTGGCCGATTCCAGCAAAATTGGAGAAGTAACCTTCGCCAAACTGTTCGAGCTCAAGGAAGCTATACTTATTACCGAATCGATGCCAGAACGCTCACGCCGATCCATCGCTCAGAAAACTAAGATAATCGAGGGATAACAATGATATATACAGTAACGCTGAACCCTTCCATTGATTATATCGTGGAAGTTGACGATTTGAAGCTTGGTGATTTGAACCGGATGAAACGTGATTTGAAATTGCCAGGTGGTAAAGGAATTAATGTATCACGTGTACTAAACCAGCTGGGAGCAGATAGCACGGCGATCGGCTTTCTAGGAGGATTCACAGGCAGGTTTATCGACGATACATTGCGGGAAGAATCCATTAAAACTGATTTTGTAATGATCGAAGATGACACACGGATTAACATTAAACTCAAGCATGGCGATGAAACGGAAATTAACGGTTTGGGACCTGTGATTCGTGAGCAAGAGGCCGATGCGTTGGTGCAAAAGCTGGCCGCACTCCAGAAAAATGACATTGTCGTCTTGTCGGGAAGTATCCCGCCGTCACTTGGAGGAGACTTCTATGATCGGCTGATTAGCGTATGCCAGCAAACTGGGGCTGAATTCGTCATCGACACCACAGGTGAGGCGCTGATGAAGGCACTGGTTCATAAACCGCTGCTCATCAAGCCAAATCACCACGAGTTGGCTGAGTTGTTTGGCGTAACTATTCACTCAAAGGAGGAGATCGTCACTTACGGTCGTAAGCTGCTGGAAGCAGGTGCAAAAAATGTACTGATTTCCATGGCAGGAGAAGGGGCTTTGTTCATTACGGCAGATGAAGTGTATCACGCAAATGTACCAGCAGGAACGGTTAAAAATTCTGTAGGCGCAGGTGATTCAATGATTGCTGGATTCGTGGGTACGCTGGCTCTTCATGGCGATCCGATCGAAGCATTCCGTGCAGGAGTGGCATCCGGAAGCGCAACTGCGTTTTCCGATGATCTGGCTACTAGAGAGAAAATTGAACAATTACGGCCGCAAGTCACGATTTCAAAACGGTAATCCGGCTGCATCATGAGCTTATTATGCGTGTATCGACACGCTGACCGAACTTAGGAGAGTGTGAAAAATGAGAATAACAGACCTGATGATTAAAGAAACGATGATCATGGACCTGCAGGCGACGACAAAGGACGAGGCGATTGAGGAGCTCATCGCTAGTCTCGAAGCAAGTGGACGTATTAATGACCGTGCCTTGTTTAAAGAAATGATTTACAAACGTGAAGCAGAGTCCAGCACTGGAATCGGCGGCGGCATTGCGATGCCGCATGCCAAGACCAAAGCTGTGAATGAAGCGACTGTCGTTTTCGCCAAAAGCAGTAAAGGCGTAGAATTCGAATCGTTGGACGGTGAGCCGGCAAAAGTGTTCTTTATGATTGCGGCTCCAGAGGGAGCAGCAAATACGCATCTTCGCACATTGGCAGCCCTTTCCCGGCTCTTAATTGATACCGATTTTATCGGGAACCTTATGAAAACGCAAACACCGGATGAAGTATCTGTGTTGTTTGATACCAAGCAGGCGGAAGAAGAAGCTGCCAAAAAAGCAAAAGAGGCTAAGAAAGAGGCAGCCAAAGCGCAGCAAACGCCAGACGTTATCGTTGGCAATCCGAATTCTGACGAGTTTGTGGTTGCAGTGACCGCTTGTCCTACAGGCATTGCACACACGTTTATGGCTGAAGATGCTCTTATTAAGAAAGCGAAAGAAATGGGTGTAAATATCCGTGTAGAGACGAATGGCTCGGAAGGCGCACAAAACGTACTGACAGCGGATGAAATTCGTCGTGCCAAAGGAGTAATCGTCGCAGCTGACAAGAAGGTTGAAATGGCCAGATTTGACGGTAAACCTGTATTACAAAGACCGGTAAGTGACGGTATTCGTAAATCTGAGGAACTGATCCGCAAAGCGCTGAACGGCGATGCGCCAATTTATCGTAGTGAAGGTAAAGGCAGCGCTGAAGAGTCGAAAGCGGAGAAGAGCAGCGTAGGCAGCAAAATCTACAAGGATTTAATGAACGGTATTTCTCATATGCTACCATTCGTTGTAGGCGGGGGGATCTTGCTAGCCATTTCCTTCTTGATTGAACAGGTAGCGGGAGAAGATAATGTATTCTTCCAACTGTTACAAACGATTGGCGGCGGAACAGGTGCGTTCCACTTCCTGATTCCGATACTGGCCGGATTTATCGCGATGAGTATTGGAGACCGCCCGGCACTGATGCCAGGTATGGTTGGGGGTCTGATGGCTGTAAACTCCAATGCAGGTTTCCTTGGCGGTCTGGCAGCAGGTTTTCTGGCTGGTTATGTGGTGATCTTCCTGCGTAAAGCTTTTGCAGGTCTACCAAAAACGCTGGATGGTTTAAAACCAATCTTGTTATACCCGGTATTCGGACTCCTAATTACAGGCGCGATTATGTTCTACCTGTTTGATCCAATTTTCGGTGGTATTAATACGTGGCTTGTCAACGTTCTGAACAATTTAGGAACAGGTAATGCAGTTATTTTGGGTCTGATCCTGGGCGGAATGATGTCGATTGACATGGGTGGACCTTTCAACAAGGCAGCTTACGCATTTTCGATCGGTGTCTTTACTTCCAGTGGTAACACGAACGGAGCTATGATGGCGGCTGTTATGGCGGGCGGCATGGTACCTCCGCTGGCAATCGCATTAGCTTCGACGTTCTTCAAAAATAAGTTTACTGAGCAAGAGCGCAAGTCTGGCTTGACGAACTATGTACTTGGATTGTCCTTCATTACGGAAGGAGCCATTCCATTCGCAGCTGCTGATCCTCTGCGTGTCTTAACCTCTTGTATTGTAGGTTCAGCGATTGCTGGTGGTCTGACGCAGTTCTGGCAAATCAATCTTCCAGCTCCACATGGCGGAATTTTTGTAGCAGCTCTTGCCAATCATGCTTTGCTGTTCTTGCTTGCAGTGGTGATTGGTTCCGTAATTTCCGCGCTCATTCTGGGACTGTGGAAAAAACCGCTTGAAGCGAAATAACAGGTATGACAACAAGAGTATAAAAATAAAGAGAGGGCCACATTTTCTTAGGCCTTCAAAATAGTAAAGCCGCTAAACACCAGGTTTCTGAGTGTTTAGCGGCTTTTTCTTTATGCAAAGATGATATAACTTATTAGTAGTCTTGCATAGATGCTATAGCCTGCAAAGCTCCTTAACCAGCTGTATAAATAGCTTTCGGGCCGAAGACATATACTGCTGGTGATGGTTGTTTTGTAATAGTCCAACGGCAATATTAGGGTCTGTTAACTGGAGGGGGACGGTGACCAGTTCCTCCGGCAAAGGCATTGACGATAGAACCACTCCAACTGAAGGAATCGTTTTTACGAACGTGGGGATCGACGAGATTTGACTGACAGTATAAAAAAACGGCATCGACGGGAAGTGTGAAAGCTCTTTCTCCAGTCGTATATGGTACAAGCAGTTCTTACCTCCAACGATAAGCGGATACGCGTACAGATCTTCGAGCTGAAGCTCACTTTTTGCCGCGAAGGGATGATTACGGGACACAATAAAGGCGATGTGTTCGTGATATATGGATTCAAAGTGTAAGGAAGGAATGGAGTGAGGTTCCCCAGAGATAGCAAAATCCAGCTTACCATCCACCAAAGCATGTGCGAGTGCATCCGTGTTTCCAACTGTAAAATGACACGTAATATTCGGTTTATGCTCTCGAAACTGCTGCAGAGCCAAGGGGAGTAAGGTAGCCGCTACCGTTTCAAGCACACCGATATGGAGCGTGCCGATCTCCTCCTTTTTCAGCGACTTCGCCTGGTCCATTACAAAATTCCAATGCTGAATAAGTCCGTCTATCTCCTCGGCATATAGTTTGCCCGGGGACGTTAACTCCGCATCCCAACCCCTTTTAAAAAGTTGAAATCCCAGCTCTTTTTCAAGCCTCTGGATTTGGTTCGTGACTGTAGACTGAGCGTAGTTTAATTTAACAGCAGCTTTTGAAAACGTTCCTTCTTCGATTATGGTACGAAATGTAGTTAATTCTTTCAGATCCACGCTTGCTCATCTCCATCGATGAAATTGAATATATTTATGATTATTTTCAATTATACAGATGAAGGGTAGAGGAGTACAATCATCTTATCCCAACGGATAGGAGAGATGAACATGCCATTTGTACGAGTTGGCTACATGGAGCAACAATACACAGAGCAAGAGCTGCCTGACATTAGCCGCTGTATCATGAATGCTTTGATCGAACATTTTCAGGTCCCGCCCAAGGATTACTTTCAGGTTTTTCATGCTCATAAGCAAAGCGAGTTTTATTATAGTCCCGATTATTTGAATGTATCCAGAACAGACAAGCTGCTGTACATCCAAATTACGATGGGATCGGGTAGAACTACGGAACAAAAAAAGGATTTTTACCAAAGATTAGCCGAACTCATCTCTATTGAATGTAAAGTCCGACCGGAGGATGTTTTTGTGACACTGGTAGAGACTGAATTAGAGGATTGGTCCTTTGGCAATGGACTTGCCCAGATGATTGTATGAAGCATAAATTAATCAAATCGAGTGTTCGGGAAACGATAGGTGATTTTGCACCCGCTTTTGTAACCTATACGGAGGATGTTCTTTTTGGAGATGTATGGAGAAGAAGTGAGTTGTCTCTTAGGGAACGGAGTTTTATTACAGTTGCCGCTCTGGTGGCGGGTGAGCATGTGAATCAACTTCCTTATCATCTGAACCTGGCCAAGGAAAACGGGATTTCGGAGGAAGAACTGGTTGAAGTCATTACACAGCTTGCCTTTTATGTAGGATGGCCCCGGGCAGCCTCAGCCATTCAGGTTGCCAAAGAGGTGTTTTGCAAAGAGCAAGAAAGTTAAGCATGAACCTAAAAAACTGCTAAGCACAAAGGATTCCGAGTGTTTGGCGGTTTTTTGGCATGATTGTATTGTTATTCTGCATTGAAAGCGGTATAGTAAGAGTAATTGAATGAGGGGTGAAGTGCCCTTCGGGATTGTTACTGGTGAGCAGGCGATACCCAAATAATGACTAATTGATTTAGTCGTTATTTGGTTTTTTTTGTTATTACAAACTTTGTCATTACATCAATGAGGTGAGCAGATAAATGATCATCCGGCAAATTTTTAACAACAATGTTATCCGAGTCGAAAATCAGGTGGGTCATGAATTTGTTGTCATAGGGAATGGTCTAGGCTTTAAAAAGAAAAATGGCCAGAGGGTCGATGAAGACAAAATAGAAAAAACCTTTGTATTAAAGTCCGATAAAATTCCACAAAAATTAATAGATCTTATTGGGGAAACATCTGTAGAGTATTTAAAGGTGGCGGATGAAATTGTAGGCAGCGCAAAAAAGGAAATGGGAGATATTTTTAGTGACAATATCTATATTTCTCTGATTGACCATATTCAATTTGCCATCTCTCGATACAGAAAATCCGTAGGACTTAAAAATTCACTGTTATGGCAAATTAAAAAGTTTTACAAAAAAGAATTTATGATCGGCATGAATGCATTGGACATCATCCATGCTCAATTTGGCATCCAAATGGATGAGCATGAAGCAAGCTTTATTGCTATGCATTTTGTAAATGCAAGACAAGACGGTCAGGGAATGAAACAAACGGTTGAGATTACCGAGATTATTGATGACATATTCAACATTGTAACCGATTACTACGAGATTACACTGGATGAAACTTCGTTCAATTATTCCCGGTTTATTACTCATTTGCAGTACTTTGCCCAACGATTGCTGAGCAATGAACAAGAACAACTAGCTTCAGGGGATAATTTCTTGTATGACCAAGTCAAAGATAAATACGAGAGGGCTTTTCAATGCACCCAATTAATCAATCAATATTTGGAGTTAAAGCATGAAAGTGCTATGTCAATTGACGAAAAAGTGTATTTGACGATTCATATACAGCGTGTAACCTCCAGAAATGATATAGCTAGTTCTTAGAAAAAAAAGCTTGCAAACGATTTCTAAGTGATTTATAGTAGGCTCACAACTTAAATATAAGGATTGTTACTGGTTAAGCAGGCGATACCTAAATGAATGGCAGTGATCATTTTCTTTGATCATACAGGCCTTTCGTTTAGGTATTTTTTTGTTTTCAGGCAATCTGCCCAAGAGGAGAATGAACATGGACCATAAGAAAATGGGCGAAGACATCGTACGTCTCGTTGGAGGAGAAGAAAATATTAATGGGCTTGTCCATTGTGCTACACGACTCCGATTTGACCTGAAGGATTCACGAAAAGCCGAAAGAGAAGCGCTTGAGAAGCACGAGGGAATCATTACAGTTGTTGAAAGCGGAGGACAATTCCAAGTTGTTATTGGCAGCCATGTTGCCTATGTATATGCAGAGATCATGAAAAGCAGGGATTTTGGATCGAACTCCCCTGCGGCCAGTGAATCCAGTGGAAAAAAAACATCGGTCATAACTACAATCTTTGAAGTCATTTCCGGTAGTTTCTCCCCATTGATTCCAGCGATGGCGGGCTCGGGAATGATAAAAGCACTCCTAACGGTTTTGACCTTACTGGGATGGATGTCTGCAACAAGTGATACCTATCTGATCCTGTCTGCTGCTGGGAATGCTGTATTTTACTTTTTGCCGATTTTACTAGGGATTACGCTCGGTATAAAGCTGAAGGCGAATCCTTATGTAGCTGGTGTGATCGGTGCGGCTCTCATGGAACCCAACTTTACGGGGCTGATGGACAAGGGCTCTGATGTATCGTTTTTAGGAATACCGGTGGTCATGATGAACTACTCCGCCAGTGTTTTCCCGATTTTTATATCCATTAGCATCTATGCGTTGGTAGATAAGTTTTTGAAGAAGATCATTCTTAAGGATTTACAATTGTTTTTAGTTCCGATGTTGGCTTTAATGATTATGGTTCCGCTATCTGCGATGGCTTTCGGACCTTTCGGTACAGGGGTAGGAGATTGGATTTCTTCAGGTGTGACATGGTTAATCGGTGTAAGTGGCATTTTGTCAGGGATTGTTCTTGGCGGTTTTATGACCTTTATGGTCGTCTTCGGACTTCACTGGGGTTTTACACCCATCACGATTCAAAATATCGGTGTTGGCGGGGATCCGATTGAGGCGATGGCTGCAGCAGCAGTATTTGCTCAAATTGGGGTAGCATTTGGTATCTTCCTAAAGGCGAGAAAAGATAAAACACTTAGGACTCTTGCCGGTTCTACGAGTATTACAGGATTGCTGGCGGGTGTGACAGAGCCGATTGTGTATGGTCTGGTGCTTCGCTATAAACGTGTCATTCCGATTGTCATTATCGCAGGGGCTATAGGCGGTGCCATCAATGGACATTTTGGGGTAAAAATGACGGCTTATGTTTTTCACAACATTTTTGCGATTCCAGTGTATACGCCAACCTTGGTTTACGTGATTGCCATTGCCTGCTCATTCGCGGCAGCAACCGTACTAACCCTTATTTTTGGGTATGAAAGCAAGGTGAAGGAGGAGACCCCAGAAACAGTTGAATCCGTGAAAACAGCAGAACCAGAACCTGTTATTACAGCAACCAAGGCCATTGATATCAAGAAAGAAACGATATACAGCCCGATCACAGGTAAGACTACACCACTGAGCCAAGTGAATGATTCTGCATTTTCTACAGGGGCCATGGGAAAAGGATTAGCTATTGAACCGTCTGTCGGTGAGGTTGTAGCCCCAATAGATGGAGTCGTAACCTCGCTGTTCCCCACAGGACATGCCATAGGATTGACTTCCAGTGCAGGTACAGAGATATTAATTCATATCGGAATTAACACCGTTGCGCTGAAAGGGAAGCATTTTAATCCAGTGATTAAAGAGGGCGACAGCGTGAAACAGGGCGATTTGTTAATCCAATTTGACAGGGAGCAGATTATTGAAGCAGGATACGAAATCGTAACGCCTGTCATCGTCACACTCACGAAGCATAAAGTGGACGTATTTGAGACAAATCAGGAGCAGATTCAAAAGAATGAAGTATTGTTAACTTTGGTTGTGTAATACTGGCAAGCATCATCATCACATACATGAATTGCGAACATCAGAAGGATATAACTATAACTGGAGGGACTATATCATGAAACATAATCAATTGAAGGCATTTCCTGAAAATTTTTTCTGGGGAGGTTCCACTTCCGCTTATCAAGTAGAGGGTGCATGGGACGAAGATGGAAAAGGACCCTCTGTCATTGACATGGCTAATCACGTCGAAGGAGTCACTGATTTTAAGGTAACCAGTGATCATTACCATATGTTCAAAGAAGACGTAGCTCTGATGGCTGAAATGGGATTTAAAGCATATCGTTTCTCGATTGCTTGGACACGTATTTATCCCCTGGGCGCAGGTGAAGTGAATCAGAAGGGAATCGCGTTTTACAGCTCATTAATTGACGAACTAATTAAATACGGGATTGAACCGATTGTTACTATGTATCATTTTGATCTGCCTTATGCTCTTGAACAACAAGGCGGTTGGTCGAAGAGGGAGACGATTGATGCCTTCGAGCAGTATGCCAAAACATTGTTCGAAAACTTTGGGGACAGGGTTAAATACTGGCTAACCATTAATGAGCAGAACATGCTGATTCTCCATCCCGGTTCTATTGGCACATTGGATACAAGCCTGGAAAATCCGCAAAAGGTACTGTACCAACAAAATCATCATATGTTAGTCGCACAGGCGAAGGCGATGGTATTGTGCCACGAGATGCTGCCTGACGCGAAAATTGGACCAGCACCGAATATTGGGGTTATCTATCCAGCCAGTTCCAAGCCTGAAGATACGCTGGCGGCGGACAACTATGCAGCCATTCGCAACTGGCTCTATCTGGATATGGCTGTGTTTGGCCGATACAACCATATTGCCTGGAGCTATTTGGTCGAGAAAGGCTATGAGCCTGTCATTGAAGAAGGGGATATGGATATATTAGCGAAGGGGAACCCGGACTTTATCGCATTTAATTATTATACCTCTCAAACCGTAGGAGAAAGTTTAGATGACGGGAATGATTTTTCACATACAGGAGATCAGCATGAAATTGTGGGTGAACCCGGAGCATATCGAGGTTCCGTCAACCCCAACCTGCAAACGACGGAGTTTGGTTGGGAGATTGATCCGGTCGGTTTTAGATCCACGTTACGCCAAATTTATTCTCGCTACCACTTGCCTTTGATTGTGACAGAGAATGGCTTGGGCGCTTTTGACAAGCTTGAAGAAGGGGATGTAGTGAATGATCCTTACCGCATTGACTTTTTCAACAAACATATCGAGCAGATTCAACTGGCTATTACAGATGGTGTAGAAGTGTTCGGCTTCTGTCCGTGGTCTGCAATTGATCTGGTGAGTACCCATCAAGGCTCCAGCAAGCGTTACGGGTTTATTTATGTGGATCGTGAGGAGTTTGATCTCAAGGATCTGCGTCGTATTCGTAAACAAAGCTTTTATTGGTATCAAAAGCTGATCTCCACAAACGGTGAAATTCGTTAATTAAAGCCGCCGTGAAAAAGCACCTCCTTGAAATGGATGTTACCATTTTGAGGGGGTATTTTTTAATTCCCTTTTTCAGGAGCATGGGCATGTATTATATAATAGAAGAAACACAAACGGAAAGGACATCATGCATTGACCCTACAACAATTAAAATATGTCATTGAGGTTGCCAATCGCGGTTCCATGAATGAGGCGGCAAAGCGGTTGTTCATTTCCCAGCCCAGTCTGTCGAACGCGATTCGTGATCTGGAGGAAGAAATTCATATCACCATTTTTGAGCGTACCAATAAGGGGATTTCTTTGTCCAAGGAAGGCGTGGAATTCCTCGGTTATGCACGTCAGGTCGTTGAGCAGGCGGAGCTGCTGGAAAGTCGCTATCTGGATGCCAAGCCTACACCACAGCATTTTGCTGTGTCCACGCAGCATTACGCTTTTGCCGTAAATGCATTTGTGAATCTGGTGAATCAATATGGTCAAGAAGAGTATGAATTGGCTTTGCGAGAGACCAAAACCCATGAAATCATACAGGATGTCAAAAGCCTGCGCAGTGAGATCGGAATCCTGTATCTGAACGAATTTAACGCCAAGGTCATTAACAAGCTGCTAAAAGATGCGAATCTACAATTCAACAGCCTGTTTACGGCCAAGCCACATATTTTTATCAGTGCCAATAATCCGCTATCCCAACAGTCCATCGTGACCATTGACCAGCTTTATCCGTATCCGTATTTGTCCTTTGAGCAAGGGGAGTACAATTCCTTTCACTTTTCCGAGGAGATTCTCAGTACGTTATCGCATCCCAAAAGCATTCGCGTCCATGACCGGGCGACCCTTTTTAATCTGCTCATTGGGTTGAACGGCTATACCATTTCTACCGGAGTGATCAGTGCCGATCTGAACGGTAACGACATTATTTCCGTCCCTCTGGAATGTGATGAGTCTATTAATGTGGGATGGATTTGCCATAAAAATGCTGCGCTCTCCAAGCTGGCCACTGTCTATGTAGAAGCGCTGCATGAGGCGATAGGGGAATAAAAAGTTGGGTATAGCCCTAGGCTATAACTAGCTATAGTTTATTGGAGTTACCTTATAACTGAAAATGTATGTTATCTTTCTTACAAGAACTTCACTATAGAAGCGAAAAAGGAGATAACCCTAATGAGCAGCATCCTTGATAATGCATCCCAACGTAAAGTGACCCCTTTTAGACATGATATGGTCGGCAGCTTTTTGCGCCCGCAAGCGATTAAAGACGCCAGAATTCAATTTCAAAATAATGAAATCTCTGCGGACGAGCTGAGAAAGATTGAAGATAACGAAATTATCAAGCTAGTGGAAAAGCAAAAATCCGTAGGACTTCAAGCCGTGACGGACGGTGAATTCAGACGCTCCTGGTGGCATCTTGATTTTATGTGGGGTCTGGACGGTGTGGAAAAGGTACAGCTTTTGAACGGCTACCAATTCCAAGGTGTGGAAACAAGAGCGGAAACTGCACGCTTGTCCGGTAAAATCGGACATTCCCGTCATCCTTTCATTGAAGATTTCAAATTCCTGAAGCAAGTAGCAGGTGAGGATGCGATCGCACGCCAAACGATCCCGGCACCTGCACAGTTCCTGGCCGAGCTATTGCGCGGAGAGAATAAAGAAACAACCGATACGTATTACAGCAATCTGGATGAACTGGTGACGGATATCGCCAAAGCCTACAAATCCGTGATTCAAGCGTTGTACAATGAGGGTTGCCGCAGCTTGCAACTGGATGATTGCACATGGGGTATGCTCTGTGATAAAAACTATTGGGAAGCTAGACAGCATGCGGGTGAAAATGTGGAAGATACCAAAAAGCTGTTCGCCCGTGTGAATCAGGAAACGGTGAAGGATCTTCCAGCCGATTTGGTCGTTACGACCCATGTATGCCGTGGTAACTACCATTCCACCTGGGCATCTTCTGGCGGCTATGAGCCTGTAGCCGAAACCCTGTTCGGCATCGACAACATCGACGGCTACTATCTCGAATTCGATACCGACCGTGCAGGCGATTTCACACCGCTTAAGCATTTGAAAGATCAAAAGCAGGTCGTACTGGGTCTCGTTTCCTCCAAAACGGGTGAACTGGAAGACAAGCAGACGGTCATTAATCGCATTAAGGAAGCGACTCAATTCGTCGACATCAACCACATCTGCCTCAGCCCACAATGCGGCTTTGCTTCGACAGAAGAGGGCAATATTCTGACAGAAGAGCAGCAGTGGAAAAAGCTTGCTTTCATTAAAGAGATTGCGGACGAGATTTGGAAGTAAGGTTTGGTTTAGGATATTTAAAAGGTTCTATTAGTTAAAGATATTTTATTGAAAAACACGTCATATATGGACGTGTTTTTTGATCTTTACAAGATTAGGTGGGGGTTTTCTTTTGATTGAATTCTATAACATTAACAACATGGTCATATGGTTTCGCCAAACTGATGGCGGGAAACTCTAAAAAAGCATAATCTCTGAGTATCCTAAAAAAGGCTAAGACTCTTTTATGTTTGTCCACTTCCTATTTACAACTCTTGCATACAATGGATTGTAGAATGGTATTAAGAGGGAGTGACAAAAAAATGAGTCTTTATTTTCGAAACAGCACCAATTCTACCGTACAGGTAGCCATTTTCTATCACGCGAGTAGGTGTGGGTTTGTCTTTGTGGGACAAACTGGTATATTGTCTACCTGGTACCGTTTGGCGCCTGGTCAAACGAGGGAAGTTGTTACTGGCAACGTAGGGGATAGAACAATATATTATTACGCTGAGAGCGTATCAAGAAATCTTGTGTGGTCAGGTAGTTTCCCCATACATGTTCCTAATTATAACTTCAGTGGATGTTGGATCTGGAATATTAATGGTAATCTATGCAATAATTGCAGAAGAGTTGGTTTTAAAACACTTAACATCCAACGCGGTTTCGTGAACTTCACAGTCAACCTTATTACAAATAGTGCTCAAAGAAAAGCGAAGCTAAAAAATGTTCGTATGGTATTGCCCACAAAAAAGGGTAAAAAGAAAATTAAAATTGAATGACCGCAAGAAACTACCTAGAAGCCAATAATTTCATAATGGCGGGAAATCCTTTGCAATTTCGTATTCGATTCGGTTCGCGCTTTTATATAAGAAACTTGAAATTAAGATAATACTGGATATATATATGTTATTTTAATGTTCGATAGGGTATTGAACTTACGTAAAACAATAGTGCAATAGGAACTGCCTTGTTAACTAAAGGTGGCTCCTTTATTTTTGCTAAAAAATCCTTTTATTTTGTAATCTCCCGTATCACATTCCTCGCCAAGCGTACTTTCTCTGGACTCGATTTTTGGAGTATTTTTACGATTTCTTGTATATCAGTTTCATGTTTTGTAACCTTAATATCCTCATTTACATAAGCAAAAAGCTGAATCAAATTAACATCCAGTGCATTAGCAATTTTAGCTATATTTATTAAAGATACGTTTTTTTCTCCACGCTCAATCTGCTCTATGTATGAAAAATGGAATCCACCTTTTTCCCCAAGCGACTCCTGAGACAATCCTTTTTCTTTTCGCAAAGCACGTATTCTGGCACCCACTAATTTAAGAACTTCTTTATCTTCCATCGTCTACACCTCACTATTCTAAAAGTGTAGACAAGATATCCAAACGAAAACATTGAATAATGAATATAATAAATAATAATAATATCTATAAGTATTATTTTGGAGTATAATAAGACTAATATTGAAATTCTCTGGAGGAATAGATATGAAAGAAGCCCTTCTACCTGTATTCCAAGTCCCCCTCAACCGTCCAGACCCTCACAACACCTACATAATTCAATAACCGATTTCCACACTCTATCTCAATACCACATGAAACTAGCCCAAATCCTGTACAAGCACAATCAAGTCCAATGCTGCATTATCCTATGTGACTGGGCGTTAACTTCCATGTTAAAAGCTCTATATATGAAAGAAAACAACAGCCTTTTTCCTCCCGGATTCCTGTCTATGACTGACCTGCTGCACTTATTACATACCGAAACCACCCTGGATTAGATGTTGTCGTATTTATAGGTACCACTCAATTTCTTTCATCCCAGTTAGAAACCCCGCTCCTTCAAATGATGAGGCACAAGGATGTGAGCAGGCTGTTGCGCAGAACTAACGATATTCTCTGCCAGTTGTCATCCAGAGTCATTAGCGATCTATCTCAAACGTATCAGTCCATTTTTTGAGTAGCCCTTCTATGGCAATAAACTTGCCGATTCGCCCTGTCGTTATCCACTTTTCTACATACGATAAGAGTAAGCTTTAATGCAAGGAGGGATTCAGACATGGGTGAAGTAGGTTACGGTGGAGCATGGACATCCACAGGAGCGATTTTGGTATTGTTCATTTTGTTGGTAATTATTACTAAGTCTTTTCTGATCTAACAGCAGGTTAGCATCGCTTAAATCACAAATCGGCCTTCTTTCACGACATCGTGAGGGAGGGCTTTTTATGCAGAATGGGTGTTAGTCCAACATGTTGTCTGGCCCTGCAAGCATTGTTATACTTTACATACAGGGATAATTTCCCTCAAATCTATAGCAATACGGATAGCGGAAGACGTGGGAAAACGGAAATTCGCTGACTATTATCAGGAGGATTGTATGATGAACATGGCAATCAGTCCATTTCAATTTACGACAGACACGGCGACTCTTTGCCTATTTGATACGCAAGCTCTGAAGCATCGCTTGAACGATGAGCCGGATTGGTGGTCCATTGAAGAGGACGAGCTGGGCGAGTTGAACAAAGGAAATGTAGCTTTTTTGAATCTGGGAGCGGACGGAACGTATGAGGTTGTGATGACAGATCATATCGACAAGCCTGCTGTGCGGCTGTTTTTGAAGGTTCCCTCAGGCAACCTATTTATTGGAGCAGGGGAGGAAGCCACAAGTGGTGGGCTGGAGCCTGAGTGTGTATGGGGAGGGATGTTCCTTTCTTTGCAACCGGGACTTTATGAATGCATGGCAAGCAGAGAAGACAACCGTATTTACCTTTCTATAAAAAAAGGAAGCGAAGGCAGCAATAGCTTTACAGGTCTGATTCGATTGTAGATTGCAGGATCAATACGTGACGGTCATACATGCCGCCTGAACAGGTGGAAGCAGGAACAACCGAAGCCAGGGGAAATGGAAAAAGGCTATCCCCACAGCTTACAGATCCGTGAAGACAGCCCTTTATCATTCTATTGGCTATTGATACTTTACAATAATGGCATTGCTGATTTGGCGGCCGGGTGTGGTGAGGTAGGAGCCGTTGTAATACAGCCCGCTGGAAGCACCGCCATCCAGATTCATGGCCTGATAAGCGCCGGCCTGCTTCATCATTTGGGCGAGCTGCGGTATAGTCGCTCCGTTGGTGGTCAGGAGGATCAGCTTATGATCCCGACTCATTCCGAGTGCGCTGCGGGCGCCGCCGCCTGTTAATATTTTAGGGTCCTTGAAGCCTTCGGCTTTGACATTTAGGGAAACCTGACCGTTCGTAACCAGACGAGGTCCAGCTTGAAGAGCACCTTCGACGCTGCCTTGACTTAAGCGTTGTTCAAAGGCAGAACCTGACACCAGCTCGGATAAATGGTTAGCATCGTAGGTGAAGACCGTCCGTTGGTCGCCGGAGCTCTTTTTCAACATCTTTCCATGGCTGACCAGGTAGCCGTAAGGCGTTTTGTAGGAGCTTTTGGTATAGGCATCAAAGAATGTACCGTTTATGGCTACAACCGCTTGATTACGTTTGGCGAGACTGCTTAAGTCTTCCACTTTACCAATGGTATCGCCTGCTAGAGCCACGTCTAGGCTTACCTTGGGATGGAGCATAGAGACGGTGACCACCTTAGCGGAAAAGGTACGAGACCCGACCTTGAAGCTTTTATGAGCCGTTGTAATGGGGGGAGTATTTCCGGGTAGCTTACCAGTAAGTATCGGAAGCGTGACGGACGTTGTACCCTGCTTAATGCTTACAGCTGAGGTTTCCTTTTGCCATGAGACTTGCAGGTTTAGATATTGGCTGATGAACTGCAAGGGTACATAGGTCGAACCATTATCGGTAAAAGGAGCATTTTGCAAACGGACCGTCTGATCATTCACTTTGGCGGTAGATTGTCCGGTGAATAATGTGATCCGGGTATTGCCTTGCGCGATTTCTATTTTTTTGTCCGCGGCAGTCATGTTGAGTGTGATCCCTTCATAGCTGTTCAGGAGACGGAGCGGGATGAAGGAGTGGTTACTTTGATCCACATAGACCAGCATAGGTGCTGGGGCAGCAGCGTAGATCGGGGTTACAAGTAATAGCAAGGACAGGATAACAAGTGCGGTGATTCTTTTCATGAATAGATCAATCTCCTTATGTAGTCTTGACACTTTACGAGGTGCTTGTAGTTATATCGGATTTTGTGAGTTGTAAATGTATGTTATACGAATGTTGAGTGTTTAACTGATATAGGAAGCGGGGTGGCTGGGGATGAGCAGGTATGAGACGAGACTTGAGGATTACCGTCGCAGAGAGCGCCCGTCTTATCGTGTGTTTGAAGGATTGCAGGAATTGGTGCATAGCGTGGGGCAACTGCATAATAACTGGTTATATGTGAATGTAGATCAATGGGATCAGGACCCTGTTCACACACCGATTTATTATTGGGATGAGCATTGGCTAGAGGAATGTGCAGAGGAGGGTACAGCCGTAACCAACGAACATGACGAGTCTATTCCCAAGTGGGTGCCAGATCGTCAGGTTCAAACCTGGTTTGAGTTGGCGACCTTCGAAAGTATTGTGGAAGTCCTTAAGGCTGCTGGACAGCCAGTGACGCTTCAGATGGTGATTATAGCGGTAAAATACTATGACAAGCACGATGCCTATCTGGACTATGAAGAGGTGAAGGCAGTGACAGACCTGTGGTCTGTGCTGACAAAGGTGAGAAACCACCTAGCAGAATGAACAAGCCTGTAGATCAAACGGGGCATACATACACTGGATGGGGGAAGCGAATGAGTTGGTTGGATCATGAAATGGCAGCAAAGTGGCGACAGGAAGGAAAAAGGTATGCTGCAGATGTGAATGAATTTGTCAGAATCGGTATGGAAAGCCAGTGGCAGCAGGAGCAGCCAGAGCCAAAGCAAGACGAACGCTCCAAACTGGCTGAAGATATTTTTCGTATGATTCAGGACGCAAATCAGGCAGAGGAAACAGAGCAGTTACGTCGGGAAATTCCGGCTGCATCCTGGCCGCTTACAGCAGCGTTTGAGGAGGCTTTGCAAGCCGTTAGGCCGATAGCTTTTATGAATGGAGGCAATGAAGTCATTCTACATGCGGGCAATCCTCGGGAATGTGGAATGATCTATGTGGCGGGAAAAGATAGAATCTTGCAAATCCCCGGACTGCATCGAGTAGGCTGTTCGCCAGACGGGACTTATTTTGCGTTGGTGGATGGACAGGGGATTCGTATTGTTCGTCAACCGGACTTAAATCTGCAAGGAGAAGAGACAGCACATTTTCAGTGGAAGGATATACAAGGACGCTTAAAAGCATCCATTCCTGATTTGGAGTGCTTGGGAGATGAAGAGCATCCAGAGGATATATTAGATGAAGTGATTCCGTTTGGCGATGGACAGCGAGTTCTGCTGGTATGCGGTTACGGCGTTTATTTGTTGGCTGGTGATCAGGTGGATTTGATCCATCCCAAGACGTCTGAACGAAGAGAACTAGAGCTGGAAGACACGATTGTGGATATGGCCCATGGAGCTGTGTCGAGGGATGGACGCTGGATCGCTTACGGTAGCCAGATGAGTGAGCATATGCTTATGGATCTGTCCGATAAGACGGTGCATACATTGGAGCCAAATTCTAGTTATCCGCATTATGCTGTATTTTCCAAAGATGATTTGAATGTCTGGTACAATGCCTGTCATTTCTACAACGGCGCCACCATTCAAGTGTCGATTGCTGAGGTGGATCAGGGTCTTGCTCAGAATAAGGAAGAGTGGCCGATGATAAATGAAGAAATGCGAGTATACGCTGCAACAGCACTGACGCAAGGATCTATTTTGGGTGATGCCTACGGTTATCTCCGTCTGATTGACAGGGAGGGGCGTGAACTTTGGCGCTATTTTGTCGGCAGTACGATATCCGGGCTGGCAGTTACACCCGATGAAGGCATGTTGGCGGTTGGAACGTATGGTGGTATGCTTCATTTGATTGATTTGCAGAGCAGCACGAAGGACGAATATAGCATTGGCACCGCTCTAATTCACGAGACAGAACGTTGGATGATCTGGCGTAACTATGAGCCGTTGCGCTGGTAATACTAATATTCCGCAAATGGTGATAAAAGCAAGTTCTGATAAGCTGAACTTAAAAGTGCAGTAACACATGAATACAATGCTATTTTCATATAGAGAGCATTTGGCATAAACCCATGATGCAAAATGCGAATAGAGAGGAAAGAGGTGTGAGGACATGGACAAGAAAGCGGATATTCGTACATCTATGAAGGAACTATTTGCACAGATGGATGAAGCCTTTTTTATGGATGTGGAAGAAAATGTACCGATTGAAATGCGTGATGGGAATGTCGACGAGGAGGGATGGATCAAGTGGAAGCCTCTCCCTTCACAGATTACTGAACAGGAAATTCGGGAGATGGAGGAAAAATACCATTTTGAGCTGCCGCCCCTGCTAAGGAGTTTTATCATGTCCTACCATTATGTATCTTTACAATTCGATAATGAATCCATTCCGGGAGTATACTGGAGCGATTGTACGTTTGTTGAGTTCCCGCGTCTGCCTGTAGGTCAAGGCTTAAAGGCATTTTATGATTTGATCGATCAATGGTCACCTCTGCTGTCAGCAGGCTACATTCCTTTTGCAATAGCAGAGGACGACCAAGGTCCCGTTTGTTTAAATGTAGGTAGCAGACATAAGGACGGCGATTATCCTATTGTTTGGTTCTTTCATGAGGACCTACAGCATTTGGATGAGGATGAGCTGCGGATCAGGAGTAATCTGCTTCCCCATGTACAAGGGCTGTTTCCCTCCTCTGTCGAAATGTTTAACGTGATGTTTAAACACATTAGACACTAGCGATTTCCTAAAATGTAATTTTACTGCTCAGCCAACCGAGATATTGACATAAAAAATGAGGAATGTTATAAAAAAGGTAGGCTAGCACTCGAAAGATGGGAGTGCTAACAAAGTAGAATCGTTTGCATAGCTCATATCTGCTGGCCTTACATAGGTTTACATCTGAAAGGAGATATCCGAATGGAGAAAAAACAGTTTCAGGCTGAGTCCAAGCGTCTGCTCGAAATGATGATTAACTCGATTTACACGCAAAAGGAAATTTTTCTAAGAGAGCTGATCTCCAATGCAAGTGATGCGATTGACAAAATTTATTATAAAGCATTGACGGATGATCAACTGGTCTTTGACAAAGAAAATTATTATATCAAAGTAACTGCCAATAAGGATAATAGAACGCTAACCCTGCGTGATACCGGGATTGGTATGACTAAGGAAGAACTAGAAAATAACCTGGGTGTTATTGCTAAAAGCGGCTCACTGGCATTCAAAAATGAAAATGAATCCAAGGATGGTCATGACATCATCGGTCAATTCGGCGTCGGCTTCTATTCAGCTTTCATGGTAGCAGATGTGGTTACAGTGACTACCAAGGCTTTGGGAAGCGATACTGCATATAAATGGGAATCCACAGGTGCGGACGGGTATACCATTGAGGCAGCTGAGAAGGACGAGGTCGGAACCGAGATTGTTCTGAAAATCAAAGCAAACACCGAAGATGAGTCCTACGACGAATATTTGGACGAGTATCGTTTAAAAGCACTGATTAAAAAATACTCCGACTTTATCCGCTATCCGATTAAAATGGATATTACAGGCAAGCGGTTGAAAGAGGGAAGCGACAACGAGTTTGAGGATTACGAGGAAGAACAGCGTATCAACAGCATGGTTCCGATCTGGAGAAAAAACAAAAGCGAGCTGACCGACGAGGATTATCAAAATTTCTATGCGGAAAAACGCTATGGCTACGACAAGCCGCTCCAGCATATCCATGTCAGCGCGGACGGCGCGGTAGTGTACCAAGCTATTCTGTTTATTCCTGAGAATATCCCGTTTGATTTCTACTCCAAGGAATATGAAAAAGGGCTGGAGTTGTATGCCAACGGTGTGCTGATTATGGAAAAATCCCCTGATCTGCTGCCGGATTATTTTAGCTTTGTCAAAGGTATGGTTGACTCCGAAAGCTTGTCACTCAACATTTCCAGAGAAATGCTGCAGCATGACCGTCAGCTGAAGCTGATTGCCAAAAATATCGAAAGCAAAATCAAAGGCCAATTGCTGACCTTGCTCAAAAATGACCGGGAGAAATATGATCAATTCTACAAATCATTTGGCAGACAATTGAAATTTGGTGTCTACAACGATTACGGCAGACATAAAGAAACTCTGCAGGATCTGCTCATGTTCTACTCTTCTACAGAGAAAAAGCAGGTTACTTTGGACGAATACGTATCACGTATGCCAGAAGATCAAAAGTATATCTATTATGCTTCCGGCGAGTCCAACGAGCGTATTGAAAAACTGCCGCAAACCGAAATGGTGGCTGACAAAGGCTACGAAATTCTGTACTTCACTGATGATATTGATGAGTTCGCTATTAAAATGCTCTTAAGCTACAAAGAGAAAGAATTCAAATCTGTATCAAGCGGCGATCTGGGCATTGAGCCTGACGAAACTGAGAAAGAAACAGAAGCAGAACAAAACGACAACAAAGAGCTGTTCGAGTACATGAAGGGCTTGCTGGAAGGCAAGGTATCCAGTGTTAAAGCCTCTAAGCGCTTGAAGACACATCCGGTATGTCTGTCCGCAGACGGCGAGGTGACGATTGAGATGGAAAAAATCTTGAACGCCATGCCTAATAACGCTGATGTCAAAGCGAATAAAGTGCTGGAAATCAACATAAACCATGCCGTGTTCAATTCTTTGAAAGAAGCTTTTGCCGAGGATAAGGAGAAAGTAAACCTCTATACGGCATTACTGTATAATCAGGCTTTGCTGATCGAAGGCTTGCCACTGCAAGATCCAGTTGAATTCACGAACGATATTTGCAAAATCATGGTTTAACAAGCTTTATTACTATATAGAGCCGTTCCCGTACTGGGAGCGGCTTTATTTATCATAAACGTTTCCTAAAGCTTCATGATAGACCATATAGCGCTTACAGAAGAAGGGATGGGCCCACACATTGCCGATCATACTCAATACAAAGGAGGGCAATTATATGAGTCTGGATCAAGCCAACCAGGAACTCCAAAATTTAGACCGTTTAGAACGAAGTGAGCTTATAGAGTTAGTGGAAAAAATCATCAGAGATGAGGGAACAGAAGAGGAAATCGACAGTATGCTGACCATAGTGAAGCAAAATACGCCCCATCCGGGGATCAGTAATTTGATCTACTGGGATGATCGTGATTTGAGTGCGGCAGAGATCGTAGATGAGGCATTACGCTATCAGCCCATCATTTTACCACCCCATGAATCTTCTCCATAGGATGTGGAGGGGTGGTCTTTTGTTTAGAAATAAGATAGTATTAATTCTTTAGGGCTATGCGCATTATATTCAAAAAAACTTCCGTTAAACGTGTGCTGACTTCCCTGGGGTGTATGGGGTAATAGTTGTTTTCTGTTCACTTTACGGAGTTTTATGCCTAATTTTGGGTTTTGTAAAGTTTTTGTGACATGCTCCTGTGAATTTTGACACAGCAAATTATCGTTTTTCTTGATTATTTGGTGGGATGTCTTTATAATCATTTTGTTTGCAAGAATGATTAGCGATTAGCGTATGGAATAAGGAGGTTATTTATTTTGGGAAAAGCATTGATTATTGGCGCCGGTGGCGTGGCCAGCGTTGTGGTGCATAAATGTTGCCAAAACCCAGATGTATTTGAAGAAATTTGTATCGCAAGCAGAACTGTTGAGAAATGCGATGCGCTTAAAGAGAAGCTGGGTGGAGGTCGTACGAAGATTCAAACGGCTCAGCTTGATGCTGACAACACCGACATGGTCATTGACTTGATTCGAAGCTTTCAACCGGATGTAGTTATCAATGTGGCTCTCCCTTATCAGGATTTGACGATAATGGATGCTTGCCTTGAGACAGGTGTTCATTACGTTGATACGGCGAACTATGAACCGCCGGATACGCCGAAGTTTGAATACAGCTGGCAATGGGCCTACAAAGAAAGATTCGAAAAAGCAGGAATTACAGCTCTGCTGGGCAGCGGTTTTGATCCAGGCGTGACTGGAGTATTTACGGCTTATGCTCAAAAGCACTACTTTGATGAAATTCATACGATTGATATTGTGGATGCGAATGCAGGGGACCACGGATATCCTTTTGCAACTAATTTTAATCCGGAAATCAATATTCGTGAAATTACGGCGAAGGGCCGTTACTTTGAAAACGGAGAATGGATTGAAACTGAGCCACTTTCTGAGAAAAAGGTATACGACCTTCCTGAAATTGGACCGAAAAATATATATCTTTTGTACCATGAAGAACTGGAATCTCTTGCAGTGAATATTAAAGGCGTGAAAAAAATCCGCTTCTGGATGACGTTCTCGGACAATTATCTGAATCATTTGAATGTACTTCAAAACGTAGGCATGACTTCGATCGAGCCTATTGATTACGAAGGACAACAAATCATTCCACTGCAATTCCTGAAGGCTATTTTGCCAGATCCGGCTTCTCTGGGTCCAAGAACAAAAGGCAAAACAAACATTGGTTGCATCATCCAAGGTGTGAAAGATGGAAAACCAAAAACGTATTATGTTTACAATGTTTGTGATCATGAGGAATGTTATGCAGAGGTTGGCTCCCAAGCCATTTCTTACACAACTGGTGTTCCTGCCATGATCGGCGCCATGCTTATCATCAAAGGTCTCTGGAAAAAGCCAGGCGTTTACAACGTTGAGGAATTTGATCCAGATCCATTTATGGAAGCCCTAAATAAACACGGATTGCCATGGCAAGAGAACTTTACGCCAACGTTGCTTGATTGAGGTCTGCGATGAATATTGATATTACAGGACTTCCATCACCTTGTTATCTTGTTGACGAAAGACTTCTTGTCAAAAACCTTGAGGTTTTAAATTCCGTTCAAGAACGGACAGGCTGCAGTATTTTGCTCGCTCTTAAGGGATTTTCGATGTTTTCGACCTTTCCTCTGGTTGGCAAATACTTAAAAGGGGTAACCTCCAGTTCGTTGTTTGAGGCTAGACTTGGTCGCGAAAAAATGGACAAGGAAGTTCACGTATACGCACCTGCTTATGTTGACAGTGAATTTGATGAGCTATTGGAGTATGTTGACCATATTGTTTTCAACTCCTTTGATCAACTGAAACGCTACAAAAGCAGAGTGCAAGGCGTAACTTCCAAAAAAATCGACATCGGCATTCGGGTGAATCCGGAATATTCGGAAATCGAAACGCCGTTGTATGATCCTTGCTACAACAACTCCAGAATGGGTGTGACTCTGGCTAACTTTAGACCTGAGGATCTGGATGGCGTGGACGGTATTCATTTTCATACGATGTGTGAACAGAATTCAGATACGCTAGAGCGCACCATTAAAGTCGTGGATGAGAAATTCGGGCCATACATTAAGAACATGAAATGGCTCAATTTCGGCGGCGGTCACCATATTACCAGAGAAGACTATGATCTGGACACGCTGGTACGCTGTATTCAATATTTTCAGGATAAATATGGTGTTCAGGTTTATCTGGAGCCGGGCGAAGCTATTGCTTTGAATACTGGATATCTGGTGGCTACTGTATTGGATACGATGAAGAACGGAATGGATATTGCCATTCTGGATACTTCGGCTGAATGTCATATGCCTGATGTGCTGGCTATGCCTTACCGCCCGAATATCATTGATGCAGGCAAACCTGGTGAGTATGCACATACTTATAGACTTGGTGGGCTTACGTGCTTGGCCGGAGATGTAATTGGTGACTATTCCTTTAAAGAGCCATTGAAGCCGGGAGACAAGCTTGTATTCTGCGACATGGCCCATTACACCATGGTCAAAAACCACATGTTCAACGGAGTCAACCTGCCAGCCATCGCCAGCTACAACGACGAAGAAGGCATTAAGGTAATCCGTCAGTTTTCCTACGAGGACTTTAGTTCTCGTTTGTCGTAAGAAATAGATGTGATTAAATGACTGTACCGAAGAATGAATGAACTACAAAAGCCTCGCCCCTTGAGATAGGGGCGAGGCTTTTTTGTATAGGAAACTGAATTAGTATCTTTATTCCTCAATTTTGGCGGAAATCTTGTACCAGAACAATTGACCGATTTCGTAGCCTGGCACTCCCACTTCTAAGTAGTACTCTTTGCCAGCCTCAAGTTTTTTACCTAAAGTATTCTGTCCTTCTTCTGTTGTTTTAATCATATGACCATCGCTATCTGTTAGAGTCAAATTTAACCATGCATTAGGATACTTATCCCCTTCAATTTTAAAATCAACCCACTTGGTCTGAAAAGCTTTAAATTTATACATATCGTAAGTATCATAGTCTCTTCCTTCAATGAGTTCCCCTATGGTTCCGTATATATCACTACCTAGCCAAACTTCGCTGGCCTTATCATACCAATTGTTAGGCTCCCTGTCAGTTCCATTACCGAAGAGTTGGTTGGTTTCCTTTGCAACTGGTACAGAATCTGCTTCTGCAGCTAAAGCGACACTGGCAGTAGTACTCAACATAAGTGTAAGACCTAATGAAGCTAATAATGTTTTTTTCATGAATAAGAGCCCTCACTTTTTTGGTTTATATTCATTAAGTATACATATTAATTTTAGGTTGTTATTCTATATCATTCACTAAATAATCATATACAAAAAAGAAATAACAATACGTGAGTATAATAGAATTCTTGTTATAAGATGGTGATTTTCCATGATGCAGAAGCTTATACCAGCCATAAGCACGGAGAAGGTGTTAGCGTTCATCCGTAGTTCTCCTACGAGGATAGCTGCGTTTGTGGTAAGACAGGAGTTGTTAAAAGTGGTAAAAATGTGGTCCTGAAAAAGGATCGTGTTTTTTTGTTAACTTCAATTTATCCTTTGATCTACTTGATCGTAGAAGTAATTTTATAGTCGAATAATTGTCCTAACTCAGCACCGGGTGTTTCTACGACCAGGTAGTACCATTTGCCAGCTTCAAGATTTTTACCTAAAGAGTATTCACGATCATTTGCATATCTAATGAAGTGTCCGTTACTGTCAGCCAAACCAAGTCTCAGCCATGTATTAGGGTATATGTCCCCTTGAATATTAAATTGATACCAACCAGACTGAAAGGCTTTAAACTTATAATAATCGGTATTGTCATAACCTCCATCAATGTGTTTGCCTATTTCCCCATAGATGTCGTCTCCTGCCAGTATTTCACTAGCTTCATCGAACCAGTTATTAGGCTCTCTGTCAGTCCCATTTCCAAAGAGCTGGATAGATTCCTTTTGTAAAGCGGGTGCTCCTTCTTGAGCTTCTTGAGCAGATGCAACAGCGGAGGATGTGCTTAATAGAAGTGCAAGACCTAGTGTGGAAAAAACTGCCTTTTTCATTTAATAATCTCTTCCCTTCTTTTGTTTTGTGGGATATATATGATATATTACTAATCCCATCCAGTATTATATAGTGTATTACAATAAATTGGAATAATAAACGAAAATATATATTTTTTTGTCACAATTATGTGTTTTTACAAATTTATTCACCGAACTTCGACATATAAATTGACCAACTTGCTGTATACTATAAAGTTCCATCTTAATATGCTTTCATGAAAAGGGGCATTCTATTTTAGAGGTAACAGAAGCTATGTTATACTCAATAATTGGAGGTGGAAAAATGTTCGACCCGACGGTTTTTGATAATTTAAAAGTGGCTATGGAAAATGCGGTTTACGATCTGGATAATTTGGATTCACGTATTGACATTACTCAGCGGATCGATAGATTGGAAATGTCTGTGATGTCGCGTGAATTTGGCGTACAGTTCAGACTGAGGGAACAGCCGGATGTGATGGCAGAACTTCAACTAAAGATGGATTTAAACAACTTGGCTGCGGAAATTTTGGAAATCAAAGATCAAATTCCGGGATGTGTCTTGTTGCTGAGTTTTTACATGGAAATTCGTGATATTGAGTCACAATGCAGGCGGATTGAAAATATACTGACCGAAATTTGGAAGCCCGATCTTCGATCGGTACAAACGCTTAGTCAGATTTACGGAGAGAAGACACCTACATACCAAAATAGGATTGAACTCCGATTTTCCAGACAAATTAATGAAGATCAGATGGAGGATATTCCAGAGTTATTGGAACATATGTTGCTGACACTTATGGAATTAAACAAGGTCTAAACATCCCTCTTCCTCTTAATAAAGACAGCCTGTCATTTGGGGGATTTAGAGGTAAAGGAGCTAGGAATATATGATAAATGAACACGATTTTTCTGAAATATATGCGATTATGGAGTCTTCTTTTCCAGCATCAGAATGCAGGACGTTTGAGGCTCAAAAGGCTTTACTGAAGCATCCAAGCTATCGTATTATCACTGAAAAGAATGAGCAGGGCAAGGCAGTGGCTTTTTTGGCAGGCTGGGAATTCGCGCATTTTCGGTTTGTAGAGCACATTGCGGTAGATTCCCGTATACGAGGTGGCGGATTAGGCAAAAAACTCATGAGTAGTTTTATCTCACAGTCTGATAAACCGGTAGTACTGGAGGTTGAGCCACCAGGGGATGAATGGACACGGAGAAGGATTGGTTTTTACGAACGTTTGGGGTTTCATCTAAACCATTTTGACTATGTACAACCCCCATTAAGAGAAGGACAGGCTGATCTGCGGCTTCAAATTATGAGCTATCCAGGTGCGCTGGCTGAACAGGATTTTGCTCCGTTTAAAAAGATTTTATATACCGAGGTTTATGGGCTTAAATAAGAGACTACATAGTCAGTTGTATTAAATAAAAGCAAAAGGCTCTGCTTAAGCCGTATTTCTACGGGAGCAGAGCCTTTGTGCTATAAAGCTGTTGGTGCTTCATTATTGTTAATGTTGTGTCCATTTCATCACGAATTCTTTCTCGTCAGTTTCGGTATCTACAGATTCCTCTTGAATGGTAAATCCATTTTTAGTGTAAAAGTTAAATGCTTTCGTGTTTGACTGGTACACCTTTAATTGAATCTCATCATGTTGCTCCTTAACCCAATCTAATAGTAACTTGCCGTAGCCCTTTCTTTGAGAATCAACACGTATAAATAGAGCCGCCAAGTATCCATCCAACATGGAAACGAAGCCGCCGATGCTATGATCATCTTGTATGATAACGTAGTTTTGAGCGAGGGGAAGGTACCTGTTCTCCATCTCAGTAGCTTGTGATGCCCAATACTGCGGAGCAATAAAATGGTGGGCTTCTACGGAAGCATCCAGCCAGATGGCTGCCAGTTCCTTGAACTCTTCTACATTCGCGGGTCTAATCGACATCGTAACGCCTCTTTTCACAGTATGTAATCCTATTCCGATAGTCAAGTATGAGAAAGATGTTGTTGAAATAAAAAAGACCGTCCGAGGACGGTCTTTCTACCCGTGGCGCTTAATTAAAGCTTTGATCCGTATCCCGCGCCTCCGTTAACTCTGTAAATTAGAGAATAACGGACCGGGTAAGGGATACGTTCAACATGTGATTATTGATGTTGACGCACCTCCTTTCCTGATGAACCCATTTTACCATATCTGGTTTGTGATATCCAGTGATTTTCTTATATTTACGGGAATGATTCATAGAAAATATAAGATAAAAATAGCTTGATTTTATGTTCTATGGAAGATATAATCTAAATTACCGTGATTGAAAAACATCGGTGTGAATACATAATATGCGGTCGTGGCGGAATTGGCAGACGCGCACGGTTCAGGTCCGTGTGGGCTAACCCCCCGTGGAGGTTCGAGTCCTCTCGACCGCATCATGCCTAACATTTACAGGTTCTTGGATTGGCTGGATGCCACCAAGAGCCTGTTTTTATATGGGTAAGATGCGTGTACTATTATAACTATTTTATTTATACTGAAATATATATTTGATATAATCCTTTGCACTCTGATTAATGTCTTCGTCACTTGCTTGAAACGAGGCTCCAAAGACAGCGAAATAGGGTAATGTTATGGCGCCAACATGTACTGCGCTTGCTTTAAAAGGTGCTATAACTTCATCAACAGTGAAAGAAACGGAACCAGTAGGTAAGTAATTTTCTTTTTTATCGCCAATGGACATGGCTATCCCTAGCTTCTTTCCTTTTAACTTATCACCTTGTGAACCATAAGCCCATCCGTGAGTAAAAACATCATCGAACCACTTTTTTAATAAAGGTGGGTAACTATACCAATATAAAGGGAATTGAAATATGATATTACTATGTGTTTCAAGTAACTTTTGCTCTCTCAAAACATCAATGCTCCAGTTTGGATACTCTTTATAAATCTCATGAATAGTAATTTCATTGGTATACTGAAGTAATTCTTGTTTCCATCTTTGATTTACTCTGGAATCTTCAATATTCGGATGTGCTAAAATCACGAGAGTTTTCATCATAAATCACCTTTCTTACATAGCATCATTTGTTTTTTGTTGGTACGTCTTATTATTCTGTACGCTATAAAAAAAGTAAATACACACAATAAAGTAATATAGTTACTAGAAAGTGTGCATGGTACTTAGAGTAAATATATGGGATTATAGAATTAATCAGATCAACTTAGTTATTTTAGCGTTGAAGAGGTGGTCGTATGAAACAATATAATTTAGGCATAGAAGCAACACTTGAGATCATCGGAGGTAAGTGGAAATCCTTAATCATATGCTTACTAATGTCTGGTAGAAAGAGGACAAGTGAATTACAGCGCAGTATTCCAGGCGTTTCTCAAAAGGTTCTTATACAGCAGCTCCGTGAACTTGAGAAGGATGGCATCATTGGCAGACATGTGTATAATCAGATGCCTCCAAAAGTGGAGTATTATATAACGGAATATGGTATAACAGCAAATGAAATAATTGATTTAATGTGTTCTTGGGGAAGAGCTAATATCAAAATAAGACAACAGCAAGGAGAAGATGTGATGTTGTTAGAATATGATTCAAAATGAATAGTGGAGTAAAAAAGCGTTATAGACTACGATGTTTGCGGCGGTTTTCTTCGGCTGCCTTCAAGTGCTATGTTATATGTTGAGCCACAAGCTGATTTGCTATATAGTAATGACTGGACAACCATTCCATCCATATTAAATGAATGCCAAAGTAGGGGGACCATTTACAATGATTATTAAACCGAAAATTCGTGGTTTCATATGTACGACTGCACATCCTGCAGGATGTGCGGCTCATGTTAATCGTCAGATCAACTACATCAAAGACAGTACATCAATACAAGGAGCTAAAAAGGTACTTGTGATCGGAGCATCTACTGGATATGGGCTGGCTTCTCGTATTGCTGCGAGCTTTGGGCTGGGAGCGGATACCGTAGGGGTATCCTATGAACGTCCCGCATCAGAGGGGCGCACGGCTTCAGCAGGCTGGTATAATACAGTAGCCTTTGAAAGAGCGGCCAGAGCAGCTGGCTACATAGCAGAAAGCATTAATGGAGATGCTTTTTCTCATGAAATTAAGCAGGAGACATTGAAGCTGGTAAAGGAAAAGCTGGGCAAGGTAGACCTGATTGTGTATAGTGTCGCTTCACCGCGACGGACACATCCCGATACGGGTGAAACTTTTAATTCCGTTCTCAAGCCTATCGGACAGTCTTTTTCTAATAAAACAGTGAATACGAATACAGGTGTCGTATCAGAAATTACGCTGGAACCGGCTACGCAGGAGGAAATTGAGAACACCATCACGGTAATGGGTGGCGAAGATTGGTCCTTGTGGCTAAAAGCGTTGGAAGAAGCTGATCTGCTGGCTGAAGGGGTAACCACACTGGCTTACTCGTATATTGGTCCCGAAATTACGGAGGCTATCTATCGTAAAGGAACCATTGGCCAAGCTAAAAATGATTTGGAAGCTACAGCACATACTCTAACAAAGCAACTGGAACGTTATCATGGAAAAGCCTACGTTTCTGTGAATAAAGCTTTGGTTACACAATCCAGTTCGGCTATTCCAGTCGTACCATTGTATATTTCTTTGCTGTTTAAGGTCATGAAGGAAAAGGGACTGCACGAGGGATGTATTGAGCAGGCACAACGTCTGTTCGAGACGCTATACAGTGGGTCCACGGTGGAAACGGATGAAGAAGGACGCATCCGTCTGGATAACTGGGAAATGAGAGACGATGTACAGCAGGCTGTCAAAGCAGCTTGGTCCGAAATTACTACAGAAAATGTATCTGAATTGGGCGATCTCGAACAATACCGTCTGGATTTCCTCCAATTATTTGGATTCGGGTTTGATGAAATTGATTATGAATTAGATGTTAACCCAGAGGTAGACACGACTTCATAAGTGAATATGTGTAAAATAAAAACGGGTACTCTCAAGCGATGCAATTGGCTTAAGAGGCCCGTTTTTTTATGTATTCTAGCAAAATACAAGTTGCACTCGTTTCACTAACAGCATTTATCGAGAATTAGACGTGGAAAGCGACTTACGGTGCAGCAAGCGAAAAACGGCAATGGTAATGATAATCCCCGCAATGCCAAAGATTGCAACAGAAGTCAGGGCCCGGTAAGCTTGCCAGCCGAACAAAAATGTAATACCACTGCCAAACGTTGTACCTGCCAGTAACCCAAGTGCGCAGGCAATATCCGTTCCAAATTTCATAAACATGTTCCTTTCAAATGTATAAATTAAAAAATAACTTGTACTTTTTCTCTGGACTTAGACACACACTTGTGCGTACAATTAAATAGTAATCGTTTTCAAACGGAATCTATTAATCATTATGTATCATTCTTGTGCAAATTATTCCTTTTTCAGGAGGCTGATGAAATGAATATGAATGAACAGATCAAGCTGTGGAATGAAGAGGCGCAGGCTAGTAACGCTGATCATCCTCACCGAAAGGTTGAATTGTTTATCGAGGTACGAGATGGAGCATTGGAGGCTGTTGTTCCTTATTTGAACCAACAGGATTATCGTCATGTAACTCTGGTAGAAGATGAGCATACTTCGGTTGCGGCAGGAAAAAGAGTGGCTGAGCTGATCCGTGAGGCAGGTTTGACAGTTGATGTAGTCCGTTTACCTCCGAATGCTGTAGGGGATGTCATCGCTGATGAAACCTACATTATGAAGGTGCTGCTGGGTGTGGCGGATAAGAGTCAGGCTGTACTTGCTGTAGGTTCTGGCACGATTCATGATCTGGTTCGCTTCGTATGTTATAAAATGAATCGTCCCTTCTTGTCAGTACCGACGGCTGCTTCGGTGGATGGTTTTACCTCCGCAGGCGCACCACTGATTGTGGACGGTAGCAAGCAGACATTCCAAGCAGTTCCGCCAGAGGCGATCTTTGCTGATTTGTCCGTGCTGGCAAATGCGCCACAGACGATGACTGCCGCAGGTTTTGGCGATATGCTTGGTAAGTTCACCTCACTAGCGGACTGGCATGTTTCCAGAGATTTGGGAAACGAGCCGTATTCGCCTGTGGCTAATCGCATTACCGAGGAGGCTTTGCGTGCCTGTGTAGAGCATGTCGATGAGATTGCGGCAGGCAGCAAGGCTGGTGTCGAGGTATTGATGAATGCGCTGATTGCATCCGGTATTTCGATGCTGATGATAGATCATTCCCGTCCAGCGTCAGGGGGAGAGCACCATATTTCCCATCGAATTGAAATGGATTTTATTGCAGAGGGACGCAAGCAAGTTTTGCATGGTGCTAAAGTAGGCGTAGCATCCGCATTGCTGTCTGACCTGTACAGGGATTTAGCATCCAGTCAAGATGTAGAGGCTTTTAAGGTGTATCAGGCTTTGCCTACGTCGGAGCAGATGCGTGCATGGCTGGCTCAGGTCGGAGGCCCATCTACCATTGCCGAGCTAGGAGTTACGGAGGAACAGCTCGCTCGTGCATTGCGCACGGCTCATACCTTGCGTGATCGCTATACTGGGCTCAAGTATATGAACGAACATCAATTGCTTCGTTCGTAATGTGCAACATCTACGTAAATTGTCCTTAGATATTCAGCCAATCTTGTGTGGCAAGGAAGGGATAAGCGAATGGGTTTACACCTCCGGCAGCAATACGAGGATATCCTGCTCCTGTGACATTTGTATGTACAAATGAACGGTATGCTATAATCGTGGAATATAAACAGGTACACGATATTGCGAGTACGGAGGAAATTATGGCGCCAAAATATATACAAGTTAAACAGGAAATTTTGTCCTGGATTCATTCATCCAGACTTGAGCCGCAAAGTCAGCTTCCATCTGAGCATGAAATGTCTGAACGTTTTGCCGTTAGTCGGCAAACGGTGCGTCAGGCGCTGGGTGAACTGGTGCAGGAAGGATGGCTGTTTCGAATGCAGGGCAAGGGAACCTTTGTCGCGACACGTGACAGTAAACAGCCCGAAGATCCAAAGATTATTGGAGTCATTACAACCTATATTTCGGATTATATTTTCCCATCCATTGTACAGGGAATTGAATCCAAATTGAGTCGCCAGGGCTACAAGATGCTGCTGTCAAGTACAGGTAATGACCCTGAGCAAGAAAGTCAGTGCCTGGAAATGCTGTTAAGTCAACCGCTGAGCGGAATTATTATTGAACCGACCAAAAGTGGAGAGCGTAACCCCAATCTGAACTATTATTTAACCGTGGAAAATCGCCAAATCCCTTATTTGATGATCAATGCGCGTTATGAGGAAATGGATGCGCCATGTCTGCGAGTAGATGATGAAAAGGGTGGTTTTTTGGCGGCCGAGCATCTGATTAAGCTGGGACATCGACGCTTGGCTGGATTTTTCAAAACCGATGATATGCAGGGGATTCTTCGTATGAAGGGATTTGTGGCCGCTCACCGCAAATACGGAGTGACATTACACCCGAACGCAGTAACAACTTACCGGACAGAAGAAAAAAATGAGATTCCGCTACAACGTGCGTCGAGGCTGCTGGCGATGGAGGCGGGAGAGCGTCCTACTGGATGGGTGACCTATAATGATGAGTTGGCTGTTCGACTCCTGGACATTGTACGTTCGGCGGGTCTGAATATACCCAATGATCTATCGCTGGTTGGGTTTGATGATTCGTTTTTGGCGACAGCAACAGAAATCAAGCTAACGACAATTCGGCATCCAAAGGAAGAATTGGGGCTACGTGCTGCCGATACCATGCTGTCGATGATTGAAGAGAAGGGGTACCATGAAGAAGATCGTCAGTTAATTCTACCGCCTGAGCTCATCGTTCGTGAATCTACAGGGCCTGTCCAGGTCATGCCTGGAGAACACTAGGCTGGGAGATCAGTCACTTTTATTACTTAACATGTAAGGACAGGTTAGTAAGTATACAGCTGTAACGCTTCATATTTGATGGGCATGGTTCTCGCCATACCGAACAGTCTGTTTTCTGGATTGCAGAAATAGACTGTTATTGTTATATCTTTTCTGAAAATAAGTACATAAATCTATCGAAAAAACATAAAAAGGTTAGCTAAGTTGTACGTACAAGTATATAATGAAAGCAGAACCAAGAATAAAGGGTCAATGCAATCGGTCTGTAACCGTTCTCTGTTGGTCGACACTAACCTGACAGGGCTTATTGTCGGGTATACGTTGCTGACGTAACCGGACGGGAATTTATTTAAGGTTGCAGCTTCCACCCAAACTCCTGCGCTGGGTGCGGCCATGTTCGCAGCAGTGGCTGCGGGAGCTTAAACTGGAGGTTACAATGATATCGTCGAAGCAGCGCGTCATATGGCCGTGTACGGGACGAGAACTTCAAACCGATCCCTGAGAACGCGGCCGTGTATGATAAGCTGTACGAGGAATACTGCCGTCTTCACGACTACTTTGGACGTGGAGGCAACCCGGTGATGAAAAAGCTAAAGTCCATTAAGGAAGAAGCTGGACGTTCAACTGAAGCGGTAAGCATTCATTCTTAAGATACTGATAAAATATAAGCAAGAAATATTTAAATGCTCTGTTATCTAAAAAGCACAGTACACCGAGGAATCGGTAGACTGTGCTTTTTGCATTTTATATTCTGTGAAATTACATGATGTGAAAGTCTCAGCGAATGAAAGATGGTAATGCGTTCCTTTCAAAGACTTTCATGAAAATTACAATCATTTCTCTTTTACGGACATTTTTACTTTTTCAGCATGGCATCAGCAAACAAAATGGATTTTGGAATACGGAAAAACTGTTCCGCCTGATCCTGGAAAGTTTGCGAAGGAACGGTACCCTGATGCAACCATTTCCGAAATGTACCGGGGTGAACTCCAATCCAATGACTCACATCGGTCACCGAAATATCATGTACCATGCATAGACCCGCCAAAATCCGATTTTTAACCGGAGAACGAGTCACAGTCCGTTTCATAAAACGGGACGGCGCTGGTTGACAGATGAGTGGTGAACGCCGGACAACCTCTTCATTAAATAGGATATGGTGCGGATAACCAAGTGTATTACATGTCTTTTCCAGATTAGTGTTGCCGGGAATGCGACCTTCATATACCCACGCACTGACACTACGGGAGGAAATGGAAAGCTCCTCGGCAAGTTGGGACAGTTTAATGTCATTAGCCATCAAAACGGCAAGCAAAACGCGATTGCGTACTTGACAGCGTGTTGGTTTACGAAAACGTTTGACACGCACGCCTTTTCCCAAATATTTGCGATTGATCAGAGACCACGCCTGAATGGAATGTTTATCTTGTTGTTTAGGCATATACCCTCCGATTTTTTTAAACACATACTACTATACCCGAAGGGGGGTTTGCAAGTGGCTCCTCTCCTGATTTTCTTTTAATCCCATGGGCTTAACCGGTTTATGGAAAATAAGGTCCATTTGGCCTATAAAAATGGAAGTTTAAGGTGCCGACATATTAAAATGTGACATTTTTAATGGAAATGGAGGTAACATGTTCTTCTCTTACAATTGTAAGGATGTACAGAGATAAAAGTGGGTCCTTGCAGCCCGACATGGATTTTTTTGACGAGAAAAAAGGAGGTTATACAGCTAGATGATTTGTAAAAAGGTAATGGTATGGTTTCTGACGGCACTTTTAGCAACAAACACTTTGCTGTGCTTGCCTAGTGTGGCAGGAGCGGAAAAACAAGATTTAAGGGACGGAGTACAACTGGATCAGGCAGGTTTGGTACAGGAGGAGCAGGAGCTTTCTGATGAAACAGTTTCTTTCAATCCGCCTACCTCTGCAACAAACAGCGTTTATAACGCACTCATGATGAGTTTGGCAGCGGTGGAGTATACGTCAATTGTTATCGAACCTGGGGAAACCTATGAATTCGAGAATACAGATACGATCAGTAAGTCCATATATAGCAACGCTTCTCAATCAAAAGGCATTTTGTACGATAGTGTAAGTTACAAAGAGGACGGAGACATCAGCACTGTCCATATGGACTATGGCATAAGCCCCATTGGTGTTCCTGGGGGAGGCACAGCGTTTATTACGAATACAGGAACAGCAGCATTAACCGTAAAAGTAACGGACGTCTTCACCTACAGTACATCGGAGGACCCGGCACTAGAGCGAGTTACGGTCTCTAAAAATGAAAGCTATCGGATTGTGAATGAAGGATGGACTGCCCGTTCGATTCAGCATGATGGGTCAAATGCAGACAATCGCCGTTTTGATTACGCAAAATACAAGGCAGACGGAACTTTATCCGCATCTGATCTTAATAGCATTGCTCATCCCTCTTTGGGTGATGGCGAGGAACTGATTATTACAGGTTCCACTGCCAATGCGGTTACCTTCGGATTTCCATACGGTAAATACAGTATAGAAAGCACCGGCGAGCCGGCTTATGCGCGGGTTACCCTAAATCAGGGAGAAAGCTACCAATTTATCAATGTGGGAACCCGATTGGATACGGTGGAAAGTGACGGTACATCTAAAGATAAACTTGACTATGTTGTTTATCTGGCAAACGGAACAGAGGCTTCACGCGGCAGTGGCACTACGGCGAAGCCGCAGATTGCTGTGGACAGATACGCGGTAATTACCCAGGTCACTGCAAACCCGGTGACATATGGGGCTCCATATCGCAATTTTATTGCCCGTCCAGTGGGTGGAGATGCAATCAGCCGTGTGGAGCTTGAGGTAGGCAAGAGCTACATTTTCCACAACAATGGTACGCTGGTGAATCCGATCTACAATAACTCCAAAAAGGTAGGAAGCTTGTTCGACTATGCTATTTACAAGCCGGATGGAACGGTAAATTCCTCTGGTTTTAACAGCCAGTCTGGTCCCATGATCCCGCCTTCGGGATATGCCATTGTGACTGTGATCGGTCCGAATCCTATTATCTTTGATTATACAGATGATTTTTCCTGGGAAACGAGTAGCCATCCTGCTTTCTTGCGGGTAACACTTTCGAAAGGTGAAAGTTATGCTTTTACCAATATTAGTGATCATTTGAGGAATCTGCACAGCACAGCCAAAACTGTTAAAGGAAAATTTGATGTGGTCCTGTATAAAGCAGATGATACAGAGCAATCCAGGCGCAATACCGGGAACTCAACCTTTTTGGTTGGTGCAGGTAAAAAGGCTAGTGTGACGGTAACCAGTGACACGCCAATCACGTTTGGGGGTATCTATCGGAGCTTTAAGGCCAGCGAAGATGATAATGGTATCGGGCAAACGACGCTGGAGCCGGGAGATTCGTATGAGTTTCGTAATCATGATAGTCAATCGAATTCATTGCGGCATGACAAAAGCAGTGGCAATGCACACTTTGATGCTGCAAGTTATAAAGTGCTTCGATTACTGACATCAGATCATTTCAACAATACAGTGGACCCAGAGATTGTCGCTGGCGGTAAAGCCATTGTCACCAATGTATCCGATCGGCCAATTACCTTTACCTATAGCAATAAGGTGGAGGCTTTGCTTAGCGGGCAGGCTGCCTTCCATCGAATTACACTAAAACGCGGTGAAGGCCGGAAATTTATAAATGTAAGCACTTTGGACAAGGCCCTAGACGTCATTTCAGTCAGCGGTATGAAGTGGAATTACATGAATTACAAGGCAGACGGGACGGTATACAGTCAGGCCAGTGATACGACTCAATTGCCGTTGGTACAGGCTGGAGGTTATGCCATTGTAACGACGGTCTCGGATGTACCCGTGACTTATGGAGCTGTGTTAGGAATATTCGACGTTGAGGATGCTCAGGTGCCGACAGGCAATCAGGTTACCATCAAGCAGGGAGAAAGCTATGTATTCCATAATGTTGGCTCACAGGCTTCCTCATTAACCACAGATGCTTCAAACGAAAGCCGTCTCTATGACTATGCCATGTATGGAGAAGGTAGCGGTGTGAATTCCAAGGTGGATAGGGCAGGTATGGATGCTTCTCTACCTGAAATCTCACTTGGAGCAGGAGGTACGCTTGTTGTAACCGTCACTTCGCCGCAAGCTGTAACCATTCATTTCAACAATGACATTAAAGCAGATCCAAGCACAGAACCAGCATTATTAAAAACGTCTTTGTCTGGCGGCAAGCAGGAAGTATGGATCAATCGCGGGAGCCAGGAAGCACCTGTTTTGACGAATGCGAAAGCAACGGGTGGAACATATCAGTTCACTGTTGCAGATCGTGCTGGAAAAGTGATTAGAGAACATAAAGAGGCGACAGATACTCAACAGCAAGTGCCAGCTAACGCAAATATTCATCTTTCCGTAGCTGCAACTACTCCTGCTGTTAACTTTGGAGCGCCTTATCGTGTGTTTGCTGTAAAAAATAACGATGACAGCAAGCTGGACGAGCTAATTGAGCTTATAGATAAGGAAGCTGACTTTACGGTAGGCCAACAAGGGAAATATCGGTTTACACCCAAAGAAGACGGGATTTACCGTTTTGCGGTGAAGGAGAAATCCAACTTTGCTGCGCAGCAGCCAATTCTAGCCTTGTTTACGGACCCTGATTTTAGTAGTCAGCTTGTCTCCTCAACTGAGCAAGCACAAATATATGGTTGGGATTACACGGTCTTAGAGTATGAGATGAAGGCAGGTCAAACGGTTTATGTGAAGCTGTCAGAAATTAATAGCGGTGCATTACAAACTGTAATTAAGGCAGCCCATATGGCGCTTGGCAAAGATACTTCATACGAATACGGCAAAGGAAACCGACTGAATAAAGTTATTTTATTCACCGGTGATCAAATTCAATTGGATTATGATTTAAACGGAAACGTCATTAAACGGACAAAAAAGGTATTTCCTTTTACAGATTAAAAGGATGTCTTGGCTTCGGAAAAATATAACAGATCATTAGATGTATAGGCATTATTAATAGGGGTGAGCGAGTGTTTAAACGTTATATTTGTAGTCTACTATGTGTGCTGATGTTGCTGGGTCCATGGAGCACATGGGCATATGGAGAAGAAGGACACGGAGAGGCAGCAGCTTCTCAATCTTCTTCGTCTTCTACTCCGCAGATTATTACCAGAGCATGGCTTGCACAGCAAACAGGTAAGGATCAGGCTTGGGTCAATGCACAGTTATCCAAAGGCTATACCTTATATGATATTTATAAAGCATGGCAAAAAGATGGTGGAGAAAATTCATTACCAGAACAAAGTCCAAGCTTGTGGGTACAGCAGAATGAACTGACATTGGGCATAAATGCAAAGGTGGAGCCTTCCGATGAGTCGGCTGCGCTGAAGGAGGGTGAAAAGCCCGCTCAGGCTACCCAGGATGAAAAGGCAACTCAACATCCACTTGATAAGGAAGAGGGTAAAGAGCCGGCTCCAGACACGACTGAGATGGTTATCCCATCTATACCCCGAGTAAATGATTCCGTATATGCTCCGACTCCAGGAGAAAGCGGACTGATCGGGCAGGATTTATTTAAACAAAGTTTGTTGCAGGTATCAGCTACAACAGATGTGTATGCTCCTTTTGATCAGGCGGCGCTTGCACAAAGCAGGTTGAGTGATGATACGTCTCGTTATGGAATGGACTATGGTGACAACAGTGTGTCCACCGCTTCAGGACAGCTCGTTGTTCAAAATACGGATTTGGTACTGCCCGGGTCATTGCCCTTTGCATTGACTCGTGTGTATAACAGTTCATTGGCAAATAATCAGATTGGTGTGCAGCAAAATGAAGGGTTGTATACAAACACAAGTGCCATCCGCGAGGAAGAAGCAGCTTCTGGTCTGGGGAGAGGCTGGAAATGGGATCTTCCTCATATGCAGAAACAGGATGGTAAACGGTATTTGTATATTCCGGGAACAGGCTCCTATGAACTGAGAGATGATTTGCAGCTAGAAGGATATGCGTACAAAGATCTGAAGATCAGTACAGATCAAAGCGCAAGTGTGCAGGGAGTAAGCAGTGCATACAAAATAGCAGTGCTGAATGGAAATGACTATTATATCGATCAGGACGGTTATTTGATTTTAATCCAGGATGCGTATAAGAATCGGGTGGAGTTTGATTATACAAGTTCTGGTGGAGTAAAGCTTATTCGATCGATTCGAAACAGTGATGGCAAAGAGCTTGACTTCACTTACAATGCCGGGCAAATTGTTGTTAAAGAGCAGGGCACGGACCATCAGTACACCTATCGCCAAAGTGGCGAGGGAAGCAGCAAGGTGCTGTCAGAAGTATTGGATTCTCTTTCCCGAAGCACAAGCTATGCGTACACATTTATGGATGCTCCTTTTAATGTAGTCGTAAATGGTGAAGGAAAGACTGGAGCTCTACAATCCAATGAAACCGCGCTCCTTACACGAATTGTACGACCTACTTCATCGATTACAGACATTCGGTATGAAGCCTATAACAAGCAGATAGGCGTATACGGTACACAAGGCGTGTTTAAGGTGGCTTCACGCGCTGATATGTACAGTACAACTGCCGGCGATCGTTTTTTAAATAAACTTGATTTCGCGTATTCCGGAGAAGATCTAGCAAGTTATGGCAAAAATGCTGAGTGGACGGTGGTTGCTAAAGGGACGCGTACAACAGAAACCTTCCATTTTGGTAAAGTCTTTAGAGGTGATAATACACCAGACAAGCTTGTTCTTAACCGCTATGATCAAGAGGGTGATTCTACCGGCTATCATATAAACTACATATATAATGATGCCATGGACTGGAATTTGCCTGTGCAAATGCAAGAGTCGTATACGGAGGGAGGTTCTTCGTCAGAACCTGTAACCACCTCCTATGACTACAATGAATATGGTCTTCCACTAAAAGTATCCCAAAGTACTGGATTGGAGACTGTTCATACGTATAAAACCTCTAGTGAGCCTTTTTTCTGGATTCAACCTACCCAGACGGTTACTAAAATAAGTGAAGGAAAAACTGGAACGACAGTTCGAACTTATAAAGCAGAGGGTACATTGTATGAACTGAAAAACTATGAAGGTACAGAGCAAGGGAAGCTTTTATCAGATACCTATACTTTTTACAATGCAAAAGGGAATGTAAGTGGTCAGAAAGTTCTTATTGATGACAGAAACTATACGGATGTTTCGATTGATTATAAATCTCCCTATGGTTCTCAGCTCCCAACAAGACAGCTTTTGCCTAAAGGTGTTGAGTATACGTATGATTATTATCCGACTGGGGAAATCAAGTCCCAAACAGATGCCAAGCGCAAAACAGAGTCCTACGTATATGACGCTTTGGGACGTGTAACGAAGGTTACTTATCCGGATGGAACTCAGACGGTTGTGGTGTATAAGGATGATACGAACGATGTCACCGTCACCGGACCAGATGGAGTAAGTGCTGAAAGAATGTATAATCCATTCGGACAGATGCTCCAGCAGCAGGTGGGTGATGCGATTTACGGATATGGTTATGATGATCATGGAGATATGGTAGAAAGCACGGATGCTGAACAAGCAACCACTCGCTATGCCTATGATGCCTTTGGACGACCTGTGAAGACGACCTATGCGGATGGAACCACAGATACCGTGACTTATAACGCAGTGGATCGTACTGTTACTCAGACGGATGCGTCCGGTTATCGTGTGCGTGAAGTATCAGATGCTTTAGGTCGTGTGACTTCCACACAAGAAGCTAAAAATGGATCATTTCAGCCGCTGGAATCGTTAGCTTATAATTATGCGGGTATGGTCACTAGCCGTACAGACGGTAATGGTCAACGCACGCTCTATGATTACGATGCTTTGGGACAAATGACCTCGGTCACTGATCCATCCGGACAGCAGGTCAGCTATGTGTATGATCTAGCCGGAAATTTGAAGACCGTTCAGTTTCCTGATGGGCAAAAGAATGTGTATTCATACGATGAGCTGGGTAGACGTACGTTACTTGAGAAATCAAGCGGAGGAACTACGTTAAATATTTACGATACAGATGGAAACATCACCCGTATGTTGACAGGAAAATCGGAGGCCATTACCTTTCAATATAACGCTGACGGATTAGTTACCGAAGCGGCGGGTCCCGATTTTAAAACCAATTACACCTATGACAGCGCAGGACGAAGAAAAAGCATGACTGATGGTCAGGGAACGACCTCCTATGCCTATGATCCATCAGATGGAGCCTTGACTGGGCTGAAGTACCCTGATGGTACGCACATCAGCTATGAATACAACAAGCAGTCTCGTACAGGCTATGTGCTAACAGATGCTGCTGGCACGTCTATGCACGTTCAATCCAAGCTGGACAGTGTGGGCCGAGTTACTCAAATGGACATTAGCGCTGGGGCCGGTGCGGCAAATGTACAGAGTTTGGGAGAAGCGAGTGCTGCTGCGGGCGGATCATTGGATCGAATGACGTTCGATTATGCTCCTAATGGTTTGCTGAAAAGCCAGTCTTCGAGCAGAGGGCTGAGTACGCGATTCAGCTACAACGGACTGGATTTATCCGGGGTTACGGTGGAGCACGGTGGTACGTCGCTACATCAATTTGGGTATGAACGGGATGGGAATAAAAACATCATCGGACGTACACAAAACGGAACAACAGACCAGTTTGGATATGACCCGTCAAACCGTATTGCCAGCGAAGCCGCTGGTGAAAAGAATAAGACCTATGTCTACGATCCGAATGGAAACCGAAGTGCTGAAGGCAGTGGCAAAGTGTTCGGCATGAAAAATGCTGAATATACGTATGATTCTGCCAGCCGTCTGACAAAGGTGACCGGTGAAGGCAAAGAGGTAGGGTACAGCTATAACGGAGACGGTCTACTGTACGAGCGTACAGAGGGCGGCAAAACGACTCGGTATTACTATGACGAAGAAGCGAAGCTGATTGCAGAAGCCGAGGTCCAAGGTGAAACAGCCAAGATCACTTACGCTTACGTGTATGACTTGTCCGGTCAACTGTGGGCCAGACAGGACAAGGCAAGCGGGCAGTTGCAATATTATCAGCTCAACGGTCACGGTGATGTGGTAGGTCTAAGTGATAGTTCGGGCAAGGAACTGAATAGCTACAGCTACGATATTTGGGGTGGACCGGAGAAGGTCAAAGAGACCGTTCCGAACGTGTTGCGTTATGCTGGTGAGTATTGGGACGATACGACCGGGCTACAGTACCTGCGGGCTCGCTGGTACGATCCAGGCACAGCCCGTTTTATGGGCGAGGATACGTATCAGGGAGAGATCAGCAATCCTCAAAGCTTGAACTGGTATGCGTATGCAGCTAATAATCCGCTATTCTATGTGGATCCGAGTGGACATTTTTTTGAAACCAGAGATTATCAAGAGCTTAGAATATTACTAAATGAAGCCAGACTTAAATCGAGTTCCAGCAAGAAGAATCAGAATTATCAGGTATACAAGGATTTCATACGAAAACGCTACGATTTTGTGTCCATTTATGGAGGAGCAAACCAGTACAATTACTTATACGATCTGTTAACGGGAACCAGTGCATATAAGAATAGTTCTGGCAAATCTGATTGGGCTAAAGATCAGTTGTTAAGTGCATACCAAAAGTGGACAGATGCCGAAGTCCTTGGTATGGCCGCGATGGGTATGATTGGTAATTCTGGCGGAAAGTCTGCTGGCCGAGTAAGAACGGTAGGCTTTACAAAAATCAGCTTTAAGACAGATTTGTTTAAGCGATATGAGAGCCATGTATTCTCAGCCGATCATATTAAAGATGGGATAATGAAATTAGGGAAAGATAGACAATCAATATTCAGCAGTATAACTGAAAAAATTGGTTCAGTAGATTCCTCTAAGTTTAAACAAGGTTCGAACCAAATGCATACTAAAATTAACGGATATGATGTAACGATAAGGTTTTACGTTAATGAAAATGGTACAGTAATTAACGTGAATACCTTTACGGGAACTGCTGATAGGGTAATCGGGAACCTCATTAAATAAATTGGAGTGACAAAATGAAAGATATAAAATTGCAAGATACTATATCTAAATTAGTTGCTAATCGTGATTTTCTTGAGGAAGCAGAAAGGTTGATGCTAGATTATTTGAAAGTACATCCGGATGATGTTGATGGCTGGGCTAGATTGGTCATTTTGGAGACACTTTCTCCGATTGAAGATTATGAACGAGCTACTAGGTATCTCAACGATGCTTTATCCTTTCACAAAGATAATTTGTTGTTTTTTGTTTTAATATTGTTCTTTTCCGAGTGGTATTTAGGTGGCTTAGATGAAAAGCTGATAGGGAAAGCACTTGAACTAAAAAGTACAGTGAATTGTGAAGTCTCCTCCATGTTGTCCTATATTCTTGCTTGGCATTATAAGAGTATGGACATTTGTAAATTTGATTCATTTTTAAATGAGTCTATACAAGAGTGTCCGAAACATGTTACTAACTTTACAAATTTGGGGATGCATTATCTAGGAAAGGGAGATAAAAAATTAGGGGAAGATTTGATTCGTAAGGGGTTATCAAACGTTGAATTAATTTATATAGATTCGAATGTTGATTATGATCCACTCGATATAGTTCGCTTTGTTAATGAAAGGATAACTGGAGTATTTATGACTGAAGATACGTATCACTCTCTTAATAAATTGATACAAACCTAAATGTGAAAGGCCTAAAAAGGGAAAGGGTAAATTCCTAAGAGTGTCGCCTGCAAGTTCTTTCCTTCTCTATACAAGATTTAAACATTTAGCCACAATGCGATATAGTTTTGTATTGTGGCTTTTATTGTAACTCATCTATAATTTTGAAATAAATCAGAACGATCACTCTTTCAGCATATTGTAGACGGGTTGGTTACCAAAGCAGCGGAACCAGTTTTAAAAACAAACAAATTATACCTAATGACAGCGCAGGACGAAGAAAAAGCATGACTGACGGTCAGGGAACGACCTCCTATGCCTATGATCCATCAGATGGAGCCTTGACTGGGCTGAAGTACCCTGATGGTACGCACATCAGCTATGAATACAACAAGCAGTCTCGTACAGGCTATGTGCTAACAGATGCTGCTGGCACGTCTATGCACGTTCAATCCAAGCTGGACAGTGTGGGCCGAGTTACCCAAATGGACATTAGTGCTGGGGCCGGTGCGGCAAATGTACAGAGTTTGGGAGAAGCGAGTGCTGCTGCGGGCGGATCATTGGATCGTATGACGTTTGATTATGCCCCTAATGGTTTGCTGAAAAGCCAGTCTTCGAGCAGAGGGCTGAGTACGCGATTCAGCTACAACGGACTGGATTTATCCGGGGTTACGGTGGAGCACGGTGGTACGTCGCTACATCAATTTGGGTATGAACGGGATGGGAATAAAAACATCATCGGACGTACACAAAACGGAACAACAGACCAGTTTGGATATGACCCGTCAAACCGTATTGCCAGCGAAGCCGCTGGTGAAAAGAATAAGACCTATGTCTACGATCCGAATGGAAACCGAAGTGCTGAAGGCAGTGGCAAAGTGTTCGGCATGAAAAATGCTGAATATACGTATGATTCTGCCAGCCGTCTGACAAAGGTGACCGGTGAAGGCAAAGAGGTAGGGTACAGCTATAACGGAGACGGTCTACTGTACGAGCGTACAGAGGGCGGCAAAACGACTCGGTATTACTATGACGAAGAAGCGAAGCTGATTGCAGAAGCCGAGGTCCAAGGTGAAACAGCCAAGATCACTTACGCTTACGTGTATGACTTGTCCGGTCAACTGTGGGCCAGACAGGACAAGGCAAGCGGGCAGTTGCAATATTATCAGCTCAACGGTCACGGTGATGTGGTAGGTCTAAGTGATAGTTCGGGCAAGGAACTGAATAGCTACAGCTACGATATTTGGGGTGGACCGGAGAAGGTCAAAGAGACCGTTCCGAACGTGTTGCGTTATGCTGGTGAGTATTGGGACGATACGACCGGGCTACAGTACCTGCGGGCTCGCTGGTATGATCCAGGCACAGCCCGTTTTATGGGCGAGGATACGTATCAGGGAGAGATCAGCAATCCTCAAAGCTTGAACTGGTATACGTATGTAGCCAATAATCCACTAATCTATGTGGACCCAAGCGGACATTATTTTGAGACCATTGATTATCAAGAGCTTAGAATATTACTAAATGAAGCTAGGCTTAAATCGAGTTCCAGCAAAAATCGGGATTATCAGGTATACAAGGATTTCATACGAAAAAGATATGATTTTGTGTCCATTTTTGGAGGAGCAAACCAGTACAATTACTTATACGATCTATTAACGGGAACCAGTGATTATAAGAATAGTTCTGGCAAGTCTGATTGGGCTAAAGATCAGTTGTTAAGTGCATACCAAAAGTGGACAGATGCCGAAGTCCTTGGCATAGCTGCGATGGGGATGATCGGTGATTTTGGCGGAAAGTCTGTTGGTAGAGGGAAGTATAGCGGTAAAATAAAATCAGGGAAATGTAATTGTTTTACAGCGGGTACGAAGGTTCAAACAGACGAAGGGGAGAAGAATATCGAAGACATTGAGGTCGGAGATAAGGTTCTCGCCAAAGATGAGAATAATCCTGATGGGGAGTTGGCTTACAAGGAAGTAACAGCTTTATTCCGCAACCAACGTGATGATATTATTAAATTGAATGTTGGAGAGCAAGTCATTGAGACGACCAATAATCATCCATTCTATGTTGAAGGAAAAGGTTGGGTACTTGCAGATGAACTTCGAGTGGGCGATAAACTCCAAAAAGCTGACGGAAGCAATCTAACGATTGACAAGGTAGAGTTTGTCGAACAAGATGAACTTGTTACAGTTTATAATTTTGCCGTTGCTGACTACCATACGTATTATGTAACCGATTTAGGAATTTGGGTACACAATACTAATACGGGTGATTGTATTATTAAAACAGGTGACAAGACACCTGGAGGTCATTCATTTAGTGAACATGGTGCAGAACGTGCAAATGAGAGAGGGTTTTCATCTCAAACGATTGACAACATAATAAACAACAATAAAAAGAATAGGAAAAGTAAGGTTGATGACCTAGGGCGGAAAACATGGGAATATACAGATGCTCGGGGCAATAAGGTTGTAACCAACGAAAGTGGAGGAATTATTTCTGTCCATTCTCCTGCTTCGGGGGGCGTTTATATTCCTAAACCTTAATAATTATAGTTGGAGTTGATAAGAAGAGATGAATAAGGATGTATTATTAGAATTATCAAAGAATCTAAATACTGAATATGAGATAGGGATTTGGTCAGAGACAACGGACTTCTTTGAAAGACAGGATAATATCGCAGATTTTTCTGTTAAATATGATGATGGTCAGTATAATATTGTGATTAAACTAAAAGAGTTTAACTTAAATGCGGCAAAAACCATATTCGCCTCATTAGTACGATTTATAGAGTATAAATCGACATTCTATGTGAGGGAAGATAAAAAAGATTCATTCGTATACTACCTGCTCTCTTCAACTGATAGCAAAAAAGCTTTCTTGTTTTATGTAGTTATTCAATAAGTTTGAGACCTTGAGGGCGGCAATCCTCAGGGTCTTTCTTTATATCTATCAATACCTAGTACCTTGTAAACGGGTTAAATGATACTCCTCTATGACATTCCATAGTTTATTAGATACCTAGAATATTTAGTCAGATACCAGAGTTCTATCCCCAAGTACCTTACCTTCATATTTCTTCAGGTAGTCTCTAGTTCTATCAAAATTTATTCACAACTTTGTAACTTATTTGGTAAGATGGATTGCGAGATTGTTTTCAAATTGTTTTACTATATTTACCTACTATAGTCTGGTAATCTATTAGTATATATAGGGGGAACGAAAAGACGTCCGGTTCAGTCGGTTTATATGCGTTTATGTTCTATATGTTGAGTGAATGTCTATATTGCCATGTCTATATCGTCATGTCTGTATAACTTCATAGACAAGCTAGAGATAGCTCCCGCACATTATAAAATACAGCACAGGATGGTGTAATGAATGAAGCTTTTAAAAGTAAAATGGATGGCTGTATGCTTGATGGCAATCTGTTGTTTGGGTTTGCTGGGTATACATACGAATACGGCGAGTGCACAAGCGAAGGCTCCTTTGCTGGGGGTCAATGATGTGTTACTAGATTCGAATACGATTAAACCTGTAATGGAAAATGATAAGTTGTATGTTCCTATCGTTACGTTAGGGCAAAAGATGGGGATTTCTACTTCGGCCAACGGAAATACATTGGTACTGACTGGACATAATCGCAGCTTTACGCTGGATTTGAACAAGGGGGATGTGTTCGAGCATGAAGGACGTACAATGGTGCCAATTCGCACTTTGACAGATGCGTTCGGCTTCACTATTACACTTCCAACAAGTAATCTGTATCGAATTCAGAACGCAAATGCTAGTTTGTCTGATGCTCAGTTCTTGAATACATTCGCGGCAAAAATTAAACAGTACGCGGCTGTTAAGCTAGGCAAAGCTAGCAATACAGGCAACAAGGGAACTGCCTCATCATCCAGCCGTACGATTTATTTGAGCTTCGATGATGGTCCTACAGCGCATACGTCGCAGCTGCTGGATATTTTGGACAAATATAATGCCAAGGCTACGTTCTTCATGCTGGGACCTGAAATTCGCCAACATAGCACAGTGATGAAGAGAATGGTAGACGCAGGGCATGGTTTGGGCTTGCATGGGATGACGCATCAGGTGAAGAAAATCTATGCATCTCCGGCAGCAGCATTGGCAGAGATGAATCAGGATAACGACATTTTATTTAAGGCCACAGGGAAACGCACTTCTTTGATTCGTACACCTTATGGCAGCAAACCGTATTTGAAGAAAGCATACCGCGATCAACTGACGGGTGCAGGCTATCATATTTGGGACTGGAACATCGATTCCAATGATTGGCGTTATACTAAAAATCCACAGCATTTTGTACAGACTGTCCTAAGTGATATAAAGAGATTGAAAAAGCAAGGCAGAACACCAGTCGTTCTTATGCATGATAAACCATCTACGATCAAGGTGCTTCCACAAATCATGGCTGCTTTGCAGAAAGAAGGCTATTCGTTCGAGCCGTTGAATGATAACATGACTCCGCTTAATTTTTGGAATGATCATCGTTAATTGAATAGCATGAAAGAAAAAAGACACCTTTTCAACCATTTATATAGTGGTTTGGAAGGTGTCTTTTTGTTGTATTTGCTCAAAAATGTGAAGTTTGCAGCATGGTTTATATGAATCTATGAATTCATGTCTATGCACAGGTCATACGACTTTACGGGTTACCACGTCGCTGCATATATTACAGTAACCGCCTCGAGAGGAGGAGCAGGTATGAATATTAATCCGAGTATGTTTAGTATGATTTGCGCTACCGCAGGAGCCTTTATTACGTTTGCATTTGGCGGCTGGAATCAGCTAATGGTGCTATTCACGGTTGCAATGGCTGTCGATTATGTGACTGGAGTCGCCGCAGCAATTAAGACTGGGCAAGGTTTAAGCAGTAAAGCCGGCTTTTGGGGGTTGGCGAGAAAGGCTTTAATGCTAATGGTAATTTCTTTGGCGCATCATGTGGACCTCCTGATGGGTACCGAAATCATGAAAGGGGCGGCAACGTATTTTTATTTATCCAATGAATTGATCTCTATTACGGAAAACTGTTCACGAATGGGTCTACCGCTCCCACCGAAGCTCAAGAATTTTTTTGCCCTATTAAAGGACAAGGAGTCTGATGGTAAAAATGGTGGAAAAGATCGCTAGAATTACAAAGTTTCTTTCCGTATGTGGGGCGTTATGATAAAATTTTCAAGAGAACATTTTAAGATAAGGAGCCTATACGCATGATTAAACATATTGTTTTGTTCAAATTGAAAGACCGCTCCCCCGAAAGCATTGAGCACACAGCATCCATTTTGCGCAGCATGAACGGCAAAATCAAAGAGCTGCTGTCACTCGAAGTAGGTACGGATGTGATTCGTTCGGAACGTTCTTATGATATTTCCCTTACCGCTGTTGTCGAAACACTGGAGGATTTGCAAACGTATCAGGTACACCCTGTGCACCAGGAAATTATTGTACACATGAATGAAGTGAAGGATGTATCTATCGCAGTTGATTATGAAATCTAAAGCGGTACTGGAGGTGCAGGACCTTGTATTATGTCAACCGGGAACAAATTGAGCTTCGACTAGGGGCTGTTCCCGACATTGTCGCCGGACTTCGCCAGACTTCTGCTTCCTGGAACGGCGATCTGTTGCAGGGGCTAGTGCAGGAGCGCTGTCTTCATCTGGCCATTGAGACGGTAACGGACGTAGGAAGCTATATCATCGACGGATTTATTATGCGTGACGCCAGTAGCTATGAGGATATTATCGGTATCATTCATGAGGAAGGTGTACTGGATGATACCGTATTTCATTCGCTAGTAGAGCTGGTAGGCTTACGTAAACCCTTAGTGCAGGAGTATTTCCATTGGGACCGGACAAGCCTTCACCCGCTTACAACAAAGCTGCCTGGGTTGCTGGAGCTTTTTGCATCTAACGTGCATGATTATTTAAATAAGGAATTGGGTCCCCAGCCCGAGGGAGTGTAAAGGCAAAAGTGACGGATAAGTATATCGTACCCGAAATGCCCACTAGGCGCATGATCATGACACTATTGAAAACCCAGGGACCTGTGGGCGTCGGAAGCTTGGCAGCTCAATTAGGCATTACCGAAATGGGAGTGCGTAGGCATCTCAAATTGATGGAGCAGGATGGCCTGATCGTGGCTACAATCGTGAGACAGGCTATGGGACGCCCGACGTTTTTGTACAGCCTGAGCGAGCAGGGAAGCGAGCAGTTTCCACGTAATTATGATCATTTGTTACTGGAACTGTTAGAGGAACTCGATGAAGAACAGGGAATGGAAGCTGTTTACTCGCTGTTTGATGGTAGAAAACGTAAAATGATGAAGCGATACGCCCCTCATATAGAGGGGGAGACTACACTGGCTTCACGTGTGGAAAAGCTTTCGGGCATCCAGAATGCTTCCGGATATATGGCAGAGTGGCGCGAGGAAGAGGATGGTAGCTACTCTATTGTGGAATACAATTGTCCTATCTCTCAAATTGCAGGCCGTTACCGCAAGGCTTGTGAATGCGAGCAGCAAATGTTTGAGGAGCTACTTGATGCCGAGGTTGTTCGTGAGGATTGTTTGGCAGATGGGGGCCGTTGTTGCCTGTATCGTATCCGCTCTAAAAAAAAGTGAAACTTTTCAGGCTTGTTTTCTGTGTCATGACAAGCTCCCCATGCTTATAATGCACTAACAGATGGGCATTCGCCCGGGCACAAGGGAGAGATGATGATGAAGGAGAACTGCAAAAGTTTTATCCGAGGCGCGTTGGCAGGCAGCATTGTTGGTTCGGTTGCTGCTTTATTATTTGCCCCTAAGTCAGGTCGTGAGCTGCGTCAGAATATTACAGATCAGGCGCGCAACGTAAGTGATAAGGGACAGGAGCTAGTGGGGAAAATTTCAGACACTTCAATTGAGTATACTGACAAAATTAAGGAGACAGCCTCAGCCGTCATTCATGAAATTGGGCAATGGCGTAAAAAGAGTGAAATGATTCCTGAGGTTAGTATTTCATCAGCGACTGCTCAAGAAGATACGGAAAAAGATGCGCTGTAACGGTCTGTAAAAAATAGGTGAAACACTGAATACAGTTTGAATTCGTGGCTTCTCCCGTTGGGATGGAGCCTTTTTATTGATCACTTCCTCGTTTTAGGGTAATCTTTTGGGGTACCTTTTACACTGATACGACATAAGGTATGTAGCAACGGATAGCTTTCCGAGATGAAATAACTCATATTTGAACAAAAAAGGAAGCGGTGTGTACGTGCAGCAAGCGATTGCAATATTGGATTCCGGTGTAGGAGGTTTGACGGTTGTTAAAGAAGTCATGCGTCAGCTTCCACGGGAAAAAATCATTTATTTTGGAGACACTGCGCGCACTCCGTATGGCCCCCGACCATCGGAAGAGGTTAAAAAATTTACAGAGCAAATGGTTGACTTTCTGATTCAATTTGATCCGAAAGTCATTATTATTGCTTGTAACACGGCTACTGCCGCGGCATTGGACTATATAAGCCAAAAGGTATCCATTCCGGTGATCGGAGTTATTCACCCCGGGGCTCGTGCTGCGATTAGCGCGACTGCTACCGGGCATGTCGGGGTGATTGGGACTGTCGGTACGATTCGAAGCGGAGCGTATACAGCTGCGCTCAAGCAATTGTCTCCTTATGTAGACGTGGTGAGCCATGCTTGTCCTGCGCTTGTTCCATTGGTGGAACAAGGATTATTCCGCTCCAAGACGACATCGCAGGTTGTGGAGGAGACATTGAGGCCTATTCAAACGTATCCGATTGATTGTTTGATTCTTGGTTGTACGCATTATCCTTTTTTGAAGGAAACGATTCAAGAAGTCATGGGGCCTGCAGTTAAGCTCATTAGCTCGGCAGATGAAACGGCGCGTGAGACGAGTACCATTTTGTATAACAAAGACAAGTTGGAAGCTGGGGACGAAACGCCGGTACATCAGCTTTTTTGTTCCGGCGATCCTGAATTGTTCCAGCGCATTGCCGCACAGTGGCTCGGGGAGCAAATTCGCCAAACGCCTGTCGTCTGGCAAGTCACCAATTTGGATTAACGAGACAGCCGACTTTTTGTCCTTGGACAAAAGAAGTCGGCTGTTTTGCTTTTCGCTACATCAAGACACGCCGCGTTTGCATAACATGCAGTAAGGCAGATGGAAGGGGCGTAGAAGATGAGGGAATATATCGTTCAAAAAGGAGATACATTGCACCGGGTCGCCTCGGCTTTTAAACTATCGGCGGATACTTTGATCGTAGATAATCCGTGGGCCGCCACGCAACCCTATCTGATTAGTGGTCAAGTGTTATATATTCGTCCGTCTACGGATCGTAAATACGTTATTCAGCCTGGTGAGTATGCAAGACAGATTGCCAAGCAGTTTGGTGTGGAGCTTAATGAGTTACGGCTAGCCAACCCCGGACTTGCGGAGCATGATTTTATGGAAGGAAAAACTATTGTTATTCCTGAAGACCATCAGGATCAGATTGTACGATTACGTGGAGAGTATGGATATGAAGATTTAAAGGAAGACCTAGCGGCCTTAGCCCGCAGATATCCGTTTATTGAAGTTGGCAGCATTGGAACCAGTGTCATGGGGAAGGATATTCCTTATGTACGTATTGGGCAGGGAACGCGTAAAATTCACGCCAATGCTTCAGTTCATGCTAATGAATGGCTGACGACGCCTTGTTTGCTGCGTTTTATAGAGCAATATGCACAAGGGATCGGTGGGACTGAAGAACATGTAGTGGCCACTCAATGGGTGTATGGAGGTTCTCCGCGGGATTTGCTGGAGCATACATCCTTATGGGTGGTTCCGATGGTCAACCCGGATGGGGTAGAGCTGGTGCAACAAGGTATACTCCCAACTCATCCGTTGTATCATGACCTCAAAAAGTGGAATGAAGGACGTGCTGATTATCGCGGTTGGAAGGCCAATATTCGTGGTGTCGACCTCAACGATCAATTTCCGGCATATTGGGAAGAAGAGGTGCGCAGACGCGGTAAAACAGGTCCGTCTCGACGAGACTATGCAGGGCCTGCACCTTTGTCTGAACCCGAGTCTAAGGCGCTTGCCGATCTAACGGAGCGCGAACAGTTCGACATGGTGTTATCCATACACAGTCAGGGACAGGAGATCTATTGGAATTATCGGGATCTAGAGCCTAAGGAGAGCCGAGATTGGGCCTTACGGCTAGCTGCCGCAACAGGTTACCGGGCGGTAAAGCTGGGTGGGAGCGATGCAGGGTACAAGGATTGGTTTATACAGCGATTTGGTAAACCGGGGTTTACCGTTGAAGTCGGTCTAGGCGTAAATCCGCTGCCCATGCGTGATTACGATGATATTGCAGCAGAAGTGGGCATGTTAATGGCAACAGTGCTGTCATGGTAAAAAATTCGGCCTACTGAAACGTATCGAATCATTTGCACGTATTAGGAGGAACACGTTTTTTATAAGTGTTCCTCTTTACATGTCCCTTCAATGGGGTATATATACTTAGGAGCATTGGAAATGGAGTGAACAACCTATGAAGTGGAAAAGATTACTAACTCTCCGTCAATGGTCACATGTATTTCGTCGTATGCCCCGATTGATTACTTCATCAAGGATTCCGCTGGGAGAAAAATTACTCTTTGCGGTGCCTGTGTTGCTCTATTGGGTATTACCTGATGTCATGCCATTTATGCCCATCGACGATATTGGTGTTACGCTATTGCTTATGAATTGGTTTGTCACCCGTGCCGAACGAAAATATCCAGATGTGCTTGAAAAGCAACATGTACGTGTTCGGTAGATAAGCTTATGAATTTCGTGATTGCGATTTTTCGCGATTTTCTTTACAATGGGAATATTGCCTTTTGCTATGCTAAACATAATTGTGATTTATCCAATAAACCACATTTCATTTAATGAATATGAAGGAGATGAAGTTTGATGAACTGCAAAATTACTCGTAACGCAGCTAAAGTATTGAAACTTGAACTGGATAAGGAAGAGAACCAAGGGAAGAGCCTGCGCGTTGTTATTACTCATGCTCATGGAGATCATGCTCATTACGGGCTGGATTTGGACACGCCTAAAGAAACAGATACTGTCGTATCTACAGATAAAGGCATTGACGTAATTTTGGAAAGCGGCCAGCCGCTGCTGGATGGTGTGAAAATTGATTACTTGTACTTCCCCGAAGAAGGATTTGTCATTACTAACCCTTCCCAAGGTAATCACGGCGACCACTAAGCCGGAGCTCGGAGGGATGACAGATGGCCAACGATATTCGCGTATGTGATGAATGCAATCATATTCGCTTGAAAACAATCTTGCCCAAGTTGCAAAAGATGGCACCAGATGCCGAGATCAAAATCGGCTGCAAATCGTATTGCGGTCCTTGTGGGAAACGGGCGTTTGTGTATGTGAACGGACGTTATGTGAGTGCGGCTACGGAGGATGAAGTATTGGAGAAGGCTGCGCGCTTTATCAAATAGTTCCAGTACGCAGCATTCGCAATTTTTGAATAGTTCCCCTTCTTCTGATCCATGCTAATGGATGTAGACCACTGCCCAGAAGGAGGAGTGACTCATGGCCCAATATGATTCCAATCTCGACAATCACAGTGTTGAGGCTCAAACACAAAACTCGGTGGACAGGCTCCACAATGCCGTCTCTCAGGCATTGTCACATCCAGCTGAGCAACTGATTGAACAGGCGGAGCAGTCTCGCACTCATGCTGAACATGCCATACAGCAGGCGAAGGATAGCCTTGGTGACGACTCAGTAGAAGTTGCGGAGGATATGCTTGGTGAAGAGGTACAACGGCTTGAACAGGCCAAAAAAACGTTGCGTTCCTAAGCATTTGTGACTGGTAACAACGAGCGCAGTCGAGTGACAATCCATAAAAAAGCACGATCCACAGCACTTACAAGCCGATGGATCGTGCTTTTTTGTTATATACAGAGTAGTTATGCGGCGACATCGTTAAAGGGGTTTGGGAAGATGCTATATCAGCAACCTCCCACATAAAGTCTATTAGATACAGATACAGAAGGAGTTACTTCTTTGTTTGTGGTTCCCATTCGCGAATAAGATCGTATGTGATAACCTGATCGGATATGTTCAACCGATTGAGAGCTTCGGTATATCCCGGTCCGCAGGCGTTTACGTCTGTAGGCTGGCCTGTACTCAGGTTGTAACAGGTCCCTTTGGAGAATGTACCGTCCTCAGATGGAATGTAGTACACTCGTCCATCCGTGAAAGCACCAGTACGTAGCACAACCATACGAGGCTTCCCGCTAAACAGATCGTTTCCCATAAAATGATATGGTTTTGTAGAAATCCCAAGCAGGTGCATTACGGAAGGAGTCAGATCCAACTGACCTGCCGGTTCTGTATACGTGCCCGCCTGACTTCCGTCAGGAAGATGCACAAGCAATGGCACCTGATTCATGATTTTCTGCATGTCCAGATCCGTAAGTGGCTTGCCTAAAAATTTCTCATACAGTGCTTTGTCTTTAATAGAATTATCATGATCCCCATAAAACATCAGGATCGTATCATCCCACAGTCCGTCTTTCTTCATCTGATCTACCAATTCGCCTAGTGCTTCATCTACATAATGGACAGATTTTAGATAGTCTCCGAACATGGTACCTTCAAACTCGCCAACGTCTAAATCTACCGCGTCAGGTGACAGGTTGTACGGATGATGGCTCGAGATACCGACCATATAGGCATAGAACGGCTGCTTAACTTCGGTAGTGAGATCATTGAGCGTTTGACGGAAAAAGGATTTGTCTCCCAGGGACCAGCCCAATGGCTCATCAATTTTAAAATCTTTTTTACTGTAGAACTTGTCATAGTTCATTGCCTTATACATAGTGTAGCGGTTCCAGAAGCTGCTGTCATACACGTGAAACGCATTGGGACTATATCCAGTATCCTTCAAAATGGAAGGTAGCGTATCGAATTTATGGTCCGCATAACGGATAAATACGGAGCCTGTAGGGAGCGGATGCAGCGAAGCATGTGTAGAGAAGTCCGCGTCCGAAGTACGGCCCTGCGCAGTCTGGTGAAAATAATTGTTGAAATACATGCTTTCCTTCGTCAGTTTGTCAAAGTTAGGCGTAATCGCTTGACCGTTGATCTGTTTGCCGATAAAAAAGTTCATGAACGCTTCAGCTTGAATGACCATCACGTTTTTGCCCTTATACTTGCCAGATAGATCATTTTTTACCTGAAGCAACTTTTGGTGCTGATTAAACCATTCCTTATCCTTATCGGATTCCGCTTGAGCCAATGTAGGCTGAGGACCAAGGTGATCCTGACCATAGCGGTAGATGTCATATCCATGAAATCCGATCAACCCTGTTACATTGTACAAGGCCATCGACCACCAGTTGCCGACAAATATGCCAGTTGCCCACGTGGAGGTATAATATTTGATCGGCCCAAATGTTAATACATAGCCAATCAGGAAGGCCAATGCTCCTTTAGAGAAGCGAAGCAGGAACCTCTTTGTGTAGGAGCTTCGGGATGCTTTTAAATAAGTATCATTCGTGGTAAATCGACGTCGTAAGGAAGCCACAAATATGACATACGGAATGAATAGAATCCAGTCTGCAAAAAAGAGAATGTCCCCCCAGTACATAAGGGATGCGATACTTCCGCCTAGAGAATCAACTTGTCCAGCTTGAAGTAAGACGGGAATCGTAATGAAATCCTGGAAATACCGATAATAAACCATGTCGGAATAAATGAGCGCGGTGAGCAACATATCGAGCACCACAAGAGCAATCAAACGTCCGCGACGTGGCAGCCATAAGGTCCAGAAGCTCACAAGTAAAAGCGAACCAATAGCGATGACATAATCCAGCGGATTCATGTCAATATTTTGGGCATGCAAGTTATAGTGAATCAGTACGAGCTTGCCGATCATAAGCACAAAAAACAGACCTAGTCCAAAATATCGAGACAGCAGCATTCTGCTGAACGTGTTACCAGTGCGACTTGCACTGGACGTGCGAATAACCAACACTTTACCCCCTCTGGCAGAAATGTTCGGCTAGTATAAATTACATATTAACGTAATGTTAAAACCGAAATGCCTTTAATTATTATAGCGCTCATCTCGCGCATTTCAATGATTAAGTAAAGAAAATACAGCACAAATCAGGCCAGAACAACGAACGGAGAGTTCGTTTCCTGGCCTAGGCTTCATCTTATTTAAGGCTGCAACGGCGAAGTATCTTTGCGGCGCGGAGGCAGAGGGCCTAGATACTGATAGTATTGGCATTCGATCCGGCCGTTAAACAACTTCCGGCGCTTGTCTGCTTTACGGCCCCAATAATGCTCAAATTGCTTGGTGGAGCTGATGGCAAAGAAGGACCAGGTCTTCATTTCGGCTGCCGTGCGTGCGAGTGAACGGATCAGCTTTTCCACCTCGGATTGTTCGCTCAGTCTCTCGCCATAAGGTGGGTTTGTAATCATCACACCATATTGTCCTTCGAGTCTGACTTTAGTTACAGGCATCACCTTAAGAGGGATGTCTTTAGCAAAGCCTGCTGCTTTTACAGCTGCCTCAGCAACTTGTATGGCATTTGGATCGATATCGCTACCTGCAATTTCAAAAGGAATGTCATCGCGGGTCAAATCCATCGCCTCGTCGCGAGCCTGATCCCATAATTCTCTGCCAATGACAGGCCAGTCTTCCGAGTTAAAGGTACGTCTCAGTCCTGGCGCAATATTCCAGGCTTGCATGGCAGCTTCGACCAATAAAGTACCGGAACCGCAGCATGGGTCATAGAAGGGGCGGTCCGGGCTCCAGCGACTAAGCTGAATAAGAGCAGAAGCCATCGTTTCTTTGAGGGGCGCCTCTGTAACGAGCTTACGGTAGCCGCGTTTGTGCAGTCCTGGACCGGTTGTATCAAGCGTCAGCAACGCACGATCATTCAATAGAATGACCTCAATGACGTAACGAGGGCCATCTTCAGCAAACCAATCTGTGTGGTAGGTTTCCTTGAGCTTCTCTACAATCGCCTTCTTGACGATTCCTTGACTGGCTGGTACGCTACTAAGCTGTGATTTGTGCGAACGTCCCTCTACGGGGAATTCACCATCTACAGGAATCCAATCCTGCCAGGGTAATGCTTTGGTACCCTCGAACAGCTCATCGAAGGTTGTTGCAGCAAATTCACCCATTTTAATAAGTACGCGGTCTGATGTGCGAAGCCACAGGTTACACCGGCATATATCCATATAATCTCCGGTAAAAACGACGCGGCCGTTTTCGACGGTTAGATCTTCGTACCCGAGTTCTCTGAGTTCTCGGGCCACGACGGCCTCAAGTCCCATTGGCGCAGTCGCAATTAGTTGCAGTTGAGTCATTAAACGTATTCACTCCGTCCCCATAATCATGTAAGCTTGGTTCAATCCCTATAGTATAGGTCATTGTACTCGAAGAGACAAATCATTAAGGTAAAAAATTTACGAAGGACACCACGTCCTACCTGCGTTATGATTAAGTAATAAGGAGAGATGAACCGTGGAAATTACACCCAATATGACGCCTGAACAATATGTAGACCAGCTGGTACAAGAGGATGAAGCACTTCGCAGTATTAGGGAGGCTATCGTTAAAGAAGGTATGCCGGAAGTATCCGTTGCCCATCCTTATGGAAAACTGTTGACCTTTCTAATTGAAGTATCTGGCGCACAGCATGTACTGGAAATCGGCGTATTAGGCGGCTACAGTGGATTATGTCTGGCCCGTGGGCTGGGAGAAAAGGGCCGTATTGTGTCACTGGAGCTGAAAGAAGCGTACGCAGCGCTGGCACATCGACATATGGAAAACAATGGATACGGTGACCGTGTCGAATATCGTATTGGACCCGCAGCGGACAGCTTGAAAGAACTTCAGGAAGAGGGAAGAACTTTCGATTTTTTCTTCATTGATGCAGATAAGGAAAATTACCCAGTATATCTGGAATATGCGATTGCTCTGGCGAATCCAGGTGCCATTATTGCGGGAGACAACTGTTTCCTTCGCGGACGGACGCTGAATACGGATAAGAACGGCCCTGCCGTTCAGGCCGTGAGACGTTTTAACGAAACGATAGCAACAGATCCGCGGCTGGTCAGCACGCTTTTGCCAGCTTACGATGGATTGGCGCTAGCTCGAGTTAAATAGCGTTCATTCCCCATGTATAGCTATCTATACAAAAAAGAACCTCCTTGTCCACTATAGCGTGGGCAAGGAGGTTCTTGTCTGTTAAGGTGGGCTTGTCTTACCTGAAGGTTTCTTACCTGAAATCAGGCGTAGCCTTACGATCAAAAAGCTTCATGCGTACCCAGAATATGTTGACGATTAACAGGACACCTGACATGATAAACAGTCCTTCGATGCCGATAAACCCGGATAGCACCCCGCCAATGACAGCACCCAGCATATTCCCAAGCGCGAGCGAGCTGGTATTGAAGCCGAAAGAACGACTTTCCATTCCTTCCGGTGTATACGTGCGAATCAGCGCATTTACGCTTGGTAGCAGACCGCCCATAAATACACCCATGAAAAAACGGATAATGACAAGTTGCCACACTTCATTGACAAAAGCCTGCGGAATGAGCATAACCGCCGTTCCGAGCAGTGCAATGGTCAAGATCTTGTGCGCTCCTATCTTGTCACTCAATCTTCCAAGGAGCGGTGCAGCAATCATATTGGATACGCCTGTTATAGCTGTAACGAACCCGGCAATCAGCGCAATTCCTTCTGCCGACCCATACAGTTTTTGCACATATAACGGCAGCAGAGATACCGTACTGATCATGGCAAATTGGAGCAGAAACGTTACGGTGAACAAAGCCGGAAGCTGGGGCGTATGGCTTAGCTCCTTTAATCCGGCAAGAACCGAAATTTGCGGTGTGCGTGCGGCTTCCGCTTTACTGAAATTTTCTTTAACCAGAAACATTGCAATGAGTGAGGCTATAAAAATCAGAGCGCCTGTAATATAAAAAATCGGTCTGAATCCGACCCAATCAGCCAAAAATCCGCCTAGCAGAGGACCGAGAATCGTGCCGGCCATCTGACCGGATTGCATAATCCCCATAGCGAATCCGGTTCGCTCTTTGGGAGTGGTGCCCGATACTAGGGAAATCGATGCCGGATTGAAACCCGAAATCGTACCGTTCAGCAGGCGAAGCGCCAGCAGTTGCCACGGATGGGTGACCAAACCCATACATCCGATGACCAAAGCCATACCAAAGCCTGAGCGAAGCAGCATGACTTTACGTCCATATCGGTCAGCCAGCTTGCCCCACAAAGGCTGGAACATAAATGAGGTCAAAAAGTTAGCGGCAAAAATAACTCCAGCCCATAGACCAATATCGTGCTCTCCCTTCACATGAAGGTCCTGAGCCAGATACAGAGCGAGGAACGGAGTAATCATCGTAATACCCGCATTGACCAGAAACTGACCGAACCAAAGCACAATGAGATTGATTTTCCACGTCTCCCACGTTTTCAATGTGCTTTCACTTCCTTTCTGCCCATTCTCATCCTGTTGTAAATCCTACGTATCAACGCATAACTTCTCCGGAGCTTTAAAAAAAGCCATTTCTCTAGTATAGCACACTTCATTGAAACTTTATCCAAATGTCATGGGTTTGTCATGGTTTGTTCGAGAGCTACGGTTGTTACGACTCTTGAAAAAGGGCATAATTAAAATATAGTATTTATGATTCGAACTGGAGGCTGAAGTCATGACCTACAATGATACTTTTATCCGCGCTTGCCGCAAGCAAGCTGTGGATCATATTCCCGTATGGTACATGCGGCAGGCCGGAAGGTATGACCCTGAGTATCGCAAAATTAAAGAAAAATACACGTTGCTTGAGATATGCCGCCAGCCCGAGTTGGCCGCAGAAGTGACTTTAATGCCCGTGCGCAAGCTCGGGGTGGACGCTGCAATTTTATATTCTGATATTATGAATCCGGTGGCCTCGCTAGGGGTTGATTTTGATATTGTCAAAAATATTGGACCGGTTATTGATAATCCGATCCGGTCAGCTGCAGACGTAGACAAGTTGCGTCCAATTGATGTGGAACGCGATTTGGGTCATATTTTGGAAACGATCCGCATTTTGGACCGTGAACTGAACGTGCCATTGATTACGTTCGCTGGAGCGCCTTTTACCATTGCAAGCTATTTAATAGAAGGAAGACCCTCCAAAGGATATATTCGCACCAAAGCGATGATGTATGGAGAGCCTGAGTTGTGGCATCGCCTGATGGATAAGCTAGGGGACATGGTTATTACATACGTGCGAGCTCATATCGCTAATGGCGGTAAGGCTTTTCAATTGTTTGATAGTTGGGTAGGTGCGCTCTCGCCCTATGATTTTCAAACTTTTGTGCTGCCGACTATCACACGTATTTTTCATGAATTATCTGATCTGGATGTACCTAAAATTTATTTTCCGGGCGTAAGCTCTGGTGAATTGCTCCCACACTTGAATGGGTTAAAAGCCGATGTGATTGGACTGGACTGGCGGGTAAGTATACCTGAAGGACGTCGTCGCTTGGGCAACGGTTTTGGTGTACAGGGAAATCTGGATCCTTATGTGCTTACTGCGCCAATCGATGTTATCAAGCAGTATGCGAAAACCATTGTAGATGAAGGTATCTTGGAGCCGGGTTACATTTTCAATCTCGGTCACGGTTTATTTCCTGAAGCCTCGCTAGATAAGCTAAGAGAGCTTACTGATTATGTACATGAGTATTCCCACTCGATTTTGTCAAAGAATTAAACCATTAGAAATGTTAAGAGGTGATCTGCTAATGAAAACCAAAGTGGGTGTACTGGTTATGTCCTACGGGACGCCAGAAAGTCTGGATCAGGTGGAAGCCTACTATACACATATCCGTCGCGGTAATGCTCCCTCGCCGGAGCAGCTAAAGGAATTAAAGGATCGTTATGAAGCTATTGTGGGCGGTGTGTTTCCGCTGCGTCAGAATACGGATCGGCAGGTTCAAAACCTGCAGGAAACCCTAAATCGGGAAAATCGCAACCCGGACATTGAATTTGCCTGTTATCAGGGACTCAAACATGCGAAACCGTTTATTGAGGACGGTGTGGAAGCCATGGTGCAAGATGGCATTCGTGCTGCGGTGGGTGTCGTGCTGGCTCCGCATTATTCCGTTATGAGTGTAGGCACTTATATTAAGCGCGCACAGGCTAAGGCACAGGAACTGGATCTGGCCATATCATTTGTGGAGAGCTATTATCTTCATCCAAAGTTGATTAAGACGCTAACTGAGCGTGTGAACGCCAAGCTGGCGCTTTTTGAAGAAGCTGGAGCCAAGCGGGATGAGGTTCGTGTTCTATTTAGTGCGCACAGCTTGCCTGAGCGGATTTTGGCTATGGGTGATCCTTATGTAGAGCAATTAATGGCTACTTCGCAGGCTGTTGCGGACAAGGCGGGGATTACCAACTGGCAGTTTACGTGGCAAAGCGCCGGTCGTACAGCAGAACCATGGCTGGGGCCAGACATTTTGGATACCATGCACAGTCTTAAAGAGGAGCAAGTGGAGTATGTGCTGGCTGCACCAGTTGGCTTTGTTTCTGATCACTTAGAGGTGTTATACGATCTGGATATTGAAGCACAGGCTTTGGCGAAGGAATTGGATATGCGTTTTCAGCGTATTGATTCACTCAACAGTGATCCACTGTATATGGAGACGCTTAGTGATGTCATCATAGACCAATGGAAAAAGGGATGAGGACATAATGGAGCAAAGGTTACGTAATATTGTAATTGTAGGCGGAGGCTTGACCGGGCTTAGCACTGCTTTTTATACACGAAAAATGTACAAAGAAGCTGGCTACACACCTCGAATTACGCTGGTGGAGAAAGCATCCGTGCTGGGCGGAAAAATTGAAACACTGCATAAAGATGGTTTTGTGATTGAAAAGGGGCCAGATTCCTTTCTGGCCCGTAAAACGGCCATGATAGACCTGGCAAAAGAGCTGGAGTTGGATCATGAACTGGTGAGCACGAATCCTGAGGCTAAAAAGACATACATTTTGCATGAAGGACAGCTTCATCCGATGCCCCCTGGACTGGTGCTGGGGATTCCAACGGAGCTGAAACCCTTTTTGCGCAGCGGCTTGATCTCTTTAGGCGGGAAAATGCGGGCTATGATGGATTTTGTCATTCCGCCTCGCCGTGTACCGGGAGATGAGGCGTTGGGTGATTTTATTGAACGCCGACTTGGCAAAGAAGTGCTAGAAAATGTAACCGAACCACTACTGGCAGGGATTTATGCTGCCAACATGAAGACACTAAGTTTGCAAGCGACCTTCCCACAATTTGCTGAGGTAGAGAAGCAATACGGAAGTCTCATTCACGGAATGATGACAGGTCGAAAACCAGCTGAAACACATACGGGTACGAAAAAAAGCGCCTTTTTGACCTTCCGTCAAGGCTTGCAAAGTTTGGTGCATGCGTTACTGAATGATTTGTATGACTGTGATTTACGCACCGGTATTGCTGTTACAAAATTCACAAAGACACCGCCAAGTGAAGGCAGCCCATATCGCGTTATGCTGGACAATGGAGAGATGCTGGAGGCGGATGATATTTTTGTAACGACTCCCAACTTTGCTGCTGCGCCGCTATTGCGAGATCATGTCAATGTGGCTGCACTGGAAGCTGTTAATTACGTCTCCGTAGCAAACGTGGTCCTAGCCTTCGATAAAACAGATATTGAGAACGTCTTTGACGGTTCTGGTTTTCTGGTTCCTCGTAAAGAAGGACGCAGCGTGACCGCTTGTACATGGACGTCTGCCAAGTGGCTTCATACCAGCCCAGATGATAAGGTGCTGTTGCGCTGTTATGTAGGGCGAGCAGGAGCTGAAGACACTGTAGAGTTACCGGATGATGAGTTGATTGGACTGGTACGTAAGGATCTGAAAGAGATGATGGGAGTTACAGCGACTCCGTTGTTCACGGAAATTACACGTCTTCGCAATTCCATGCCGCAATATCCGGTAGGGCACCCGCAGGCTATAGCTGATTTGCGTGAAGAGTTACGCACTGAGATGCCGGGAGTGTATGTGTTGGGCGCTGGCTATGATGCAATTGGCTTACCGGATTGCATCCGTCAGGCTAAGGAATGGGCCTCCAATGCCGTCCAAACGACACAACAGGAAGCAGTCAAGGTACAGGTGTAAATGTTCGATAATGAACCCTTCGCGATCCAGGCGAGGGGTTCTATTTATATTGAAATTTGATATATAATGGAGAAGGTGTAAAGTTCGCCAGCTAATAAAGAAGTTATGCAAATGCAATAGCATAGAAGGAGTGAAGAATGTACCCTCCCAGATCACAGCGAAATGAAGGTCGCAAAAAAGCAAGAAAACCAAAAATAGGCAAGGCTTGGATCATTACAAATCTGGTCCTACTGCTTATGATTGTAGGTCTTTTCGGTTATTATTACATATTTGAACACGACAACAGTGGCTCTCTTGCGGAAAATGCCGGGTATTCGCAAACGGAGAAGAAAATCCAAACAGGATCTGCTAGTGCAGATCGGTCTACTTCCTCGGTCAGTGAAAATGTTACAGCCTTGTCAAATAAACAGCTGGATGAAGGCCCCCATGCAGAAAATAAATTTGTCGACGATGAAACAAAGCAATCTGCTGCTTCAGACACAAGCAATCGTCCCGCGACAACGTCTGACACAAATGCTCCCGAAGGCAGTTCCACAGGAGCAAAATTGTCCTCGGGGAAAGACGGGCAAGCACAGAACGATACGTCCAATAAGGATATATACGACGGTAATCCATCCACCGATAAGGGAGGAACGGAGGATATAAAGAAATCCAAAACAGACGGTGCAGACTCTCCGACAGTCACGCTTCACTTTGTAGGGGATGTGCAGTTTTCCGGTAAAGTTGAGCAGCGTTTGGAGCAGAATGGGTTTGATTTTCCGTATCAATATCTCGGAAACTTGTTTCATAAAGACGATTTGACGATTGCCAATCTGGAAACGCCCGTGACAACGAATGGTGTGGGTGCGTTAAATAAAACGTATGTGTATAAATCTTCGCCCAAAGCGTTAACTGCGTTGGCTGCGGCAGGGATAGACGCTGTCAATTTGGCCAACAATCACATTTTGGATCAGGGCACAGGCGGATTACTGGATACACTGAAATACCTGGATGAAAAGGGTATAGCCCATGCTGGAGCCGGACGTAATGCAAAAGAAGCATATGCACCGCATTATTTTGAACGTAAAGGGATCAAAATTGCCTTGTTGGGGACTACACGTGTTATGCCTGAAGCCAACTGGAATGCGGGCGCCAAACAGCCCGGTGTAGCAGGAGCCTATGATTCGACCGCTATCGTAAAGTCTATCCGTGAGGCACGAATGCAGGCCGATCTGGTGATTGTCATTACCCATTGGGGGAAGGAGCGCGCAACTGCACTTGAGCCCCATCAAACCGAGTTATCGCACGCTTTTATTGATGCTGGAGCTGATCTTGTCATTGGCGGTCATCCACATGTGCTTCAAGGGATGGAGCAATATAAAGGTAAATGGATTGCATACAGCACAGGCAATTTTATTTTTTCTAAATCAACGGTGCCAGCCACTTGGGATACAGCGATATTTCAGGCAACATGTACCCGTAAAGGGGCTTGCGAGATGAAGCTGACTCCTTATCGGGCGGAGCTGGGTCAGCCGATCCCATTGAAGGATACGGAGGCCAGCAAAATTTTGCAGAGAGTGGCGGCACTGTCACCGGGAAATGTCTCGATTGGGACGGATGGTACAGTAAGTGCTCAATAGAATTTCGAAAGAAATTGTTAATATAGGAATTGACGGAATGAGCGTATGAGGGACTCCTTTGTGGATGGAGGTCATAACAAGATGAATAATTTGTGTGTGGCTCACCGCGGTTTTTCGGGGATTGCTCCTGAGAACACGATGGCAGCCTTTCAGCTTGCGTTGGAGCAACCATTTGTACACTGGATTGAGCTGGATGTACAGCTGTCAAAGGACGGTGTTCCGGTGGTAATTCATGATTTTACACTGGAGCGAACGACGAATGGTACAGGGAGAGTAAAGGATTCGGACTGGAAAGCATTGCAACAACTTGATGCTGGTAGCTGGAAAAGTGCAGAATACCGTGGAGAAATAATCCCCTCCCTCGCACAGGTGCTGGATTTATGTCGTGGCCGCGTATCGCTCAATATTGAGCTTAAAACAGCGGGAGATATGTATCCAGGACTGGAGAAAGCCGTACTCCGTGAAATTGCGATGAGAGGGATGGAGGGAGAGGTGGTATTAACCTCTTTTGAGCGTGCTGCATTACGCCGGGCTAAGGAGCTGTGTCCTGAGATCCGTACCGGATTGATTATTGACGCGCGTCCAGATGACTTGGCAAAGCAACTGGAACAGCTACAATGCACTTTTTTATCTATAGGCTATCCGCGTTTGGATCGAAACTTGATGAAAGATCTCACTGGACGCGGTATTACTGTCATGGCGTGGACGGTGGATGACCGCCGTATAATGCGGAAATTGGCCTCATTGCATCCTGAATTGATGATTTGCACCAATTGGCCGGATCGCTGGGAACGGGTTTTTTTGCTTTCCAAGCATCGGATGTGGCACTATATACGTAAACTTATACGTTAATAATTGGACTACATACGCGGGAAGGGTGAAGGGTCGTAATGAACGTGGAAATTCGTAATGTTTATTGTGTTGGGCGCAATTATAAACTGCATGCGGAGGAGCTGGGTAATGAGGTTCCCGCAGAACCAATGATTTTTTTGAAGCCGTCTCATGCGGTTGTGCCGCTGGATGGCGCCACGCTGGAGCTTCCGCAGGGGCAGGGAGATATTCATTTTGAGACTGAGCTGGTTGTAGCTGTAGGACGTAAATACGAACCGGGCATGTCCGCAGATACGTGTCTGAACGCATTTGCATTCGGCATCGATTTTACCCTGCGTGATGTACAAAGTGTTCTCAAGAAAAAAGGCCATCCATGGACCGCCGCCAAAGGCTTTAAATCGTCTGCTCCCGTGACACCATTCCTGCCTTTAGAACAATTGGACATGCTGGAGCTGCAGGATTTTTCCTTGCTCAAAAATGGACAGGAAGTGCAGCGTGGACATGTCAAAAATATGATTTTTTCTATCCAGCACATCGTTGAATATATAGCTACTCATTATGGACTGGGCGAGGGAGATATTATTTTTACAGGTACTCCAGCAGGAGTAGGGCCTACAGCAAGCGGGGATCGCTTTGAGCTTTTCTGGGGGAGTGAGCGTCAGGGAAGCTTCACCATCGCATAAATTTGTGAACGGAATCCACAGAAGAGGATTAAAAAAGGGAATGTTTTGAAGGCCGTGTCCTGTGCCAAAGCATGGGACACGGCTTTTATATAAGCGTGGAGCGTTGTACAATAATATACAGAACGAATAAAGAAAAACGGAGATTCATTTCAAAAGCGGGGGTATATCATGGACTGGATCATCGGATTGCTTTGTGCTGCTGTGGTGGCGGGAGCTGCATTTTATAAAAAATCCTTAACCTTATCTGGCTTTGCTGCGGCTGTACTGATGGGAACCGTATATTATGGGGCGGGTAACCTGTTCTGGTTCGGCACATTGCTCTTGTTCTTTATCACGTCAACCCTCCTGTCGAGGTTCAAAAAGGAGCGCAAGGCTGAGCTGGAAAAGTCGTATGCCAAAACCGGCAACCGGGATGCAGGCCAAGTATGGGCTAATGGGGGATTAGGTATGCTGTTATGCCTGGGTTATGCGATATGGCCCCATGTTACGTGGCAGCTGGCTTTTGTCGGTGTCATGGCTACGGTCACTTCCGATACGTGGGCAACGGAATTTGGCAGTCTGAGTCGTAAGCCACCCCGTTCAGTGCTTAACGGGAAGGTGCTGGCACCTGGAACCTCAGGAGGAGTATCTGTATTGGGAACGGCTGCGGCCTTGGCTGGGGGTCTACTGATTGGCATAGGTGCATGGGGCTTTGGACACGCCATAGGAACGCAGAGTTTGCCGTTATGGCTGTGGGCACTGGTTGGAGGTATATCCGGTAGTGCTGGAGCCTTTGCTGATTCCTATCTTGGTGCTACGGTGCAAATGATGCGTTCCTGCACGGTTTGTGGACGGGAAGTAGAAGTAGACTCACATTGTGGACAAACGACGGTCTATGTACGAGGCTGGCGTTGGATGAGTAATGATCGGGTGAATAGCATTAGTTCTATTTTCGGAGGATTGGTCGCTCTTGCAGGTATTTTTCTTATACTCTGAACACGGAGCTGGGGATCGTTACAAGGGAATAATTATTATAAGAATTGACGGTGTTTCGATCCTTGTATAAGGAGGTGCTAAGATGGGCGATATACACGGAGATAAATATGAAGCCATTTTGGACGCCGCTTACACAGTCTTTGGCACCAAAGGCTTTTATGAAAGCAAAATTTCCGAGATTGCAGAACAAGCGGGAGTTGCCAAAGGCACAGTATACTTGTACTTTAAAAGCAAAGAGCAGCTATTTACAGCAGTCACACGTAGAGATTGCGAGCAATACCTAGCCGAAATGCAAGGCGCATTAATCAATCGTACTTTGGGAGAAGGTCTGCTGCGGATGGCAAATTTGCATCTGCACTACTATTTCAAGCGCAAGCAGCATACGAAATTATTTTTTATGACCCCCAACAGTGACCCCGATCTAATGGAGTTTATGCGGGGATTTATTCAGGACTATACTGATTTGGTCAAAAATAAACTGGCGTCAGAGGGTGTACAGCAGTCCGAGTTTCATGCGAAGGCATTCATTGGGATGTTGGAGCGCCTAAAAATGGATATTTTATTAAATAAAGATTTCCGAGAATGTGACGTGGATCAGACGGCTGAACTAGCAGCGAACTTATTTATGCATGGCTGTAAAGCCGGAATACAAAAATCCTGACATCTTATTGCTAAGAAACCGTACTGAATTCATTCAGATAACGGTTTTTTTAATCATTGGCTGTGTCTGTGTTAAAATAAACAGGATGCATCACAAAATTGGGGAAGAGTAGGGAATCCGTATGAATATTATGACCGTTGAACATATAACGAAAAGCTATGGCGAGAAAATGTTGTTTGAGGATGCTTCCTTTGGTATGGATGAACGTGACAAAATAGGAGTCGTTGGTGTAAATGGCACCGGTAAATCAACATTTTTACGCGTGATTTCCGGCTTAGAGCCGCCGGATGATGGCAATATTGCAGTGAACAACGATGTGCGAATTCAGTATCTAGCACAAAATCCGGAGTTTGATCCTGAAATGAAGGTACTCCAGCATATTTTTCATGGCAGTCAGCCTGAGATGAAAGCGGTCCGTGAATACACAGAAACCATGGAGTTGTTGGAATTAAACCCGGGTAGCGAGGAGCTTCAAAAACGTCTATTGCGAGCAAGTCAGCAAATGGATACGTTCCAGGCATGGCAGCTGGAGAGTGAGGCCAAAAATATACTTACCCGACTGGGGATCACCCAGTTTGAGTCTCGTATGGGCGTTCTATCCGGTGGGCAACGTAAGCGGGTGGCTTTGGCGGCGGCTTTGATCCAACCCTGCGAGCTGCTCATTCTGGACGAGCCCACAAACCATATTGATAATGAGTCCGTTGAATGGTTGGAGCAGTATTTGCAAAAAAGACGTGGTGCGTTGTTAATGATCACGCATGATCGCTATTTTCTGGATAGAGTTGCAAATGTCATGCTGGAGCTCGATCATGGTCGCCTTTTCCGTTATGAGGCTAACTATACCCGTTTTCTGGAGCTGAAGGCAGAACGCGAGGAGCGGGAAGCGTCTACGGAACAAAAAAGGAAGAACCTGCTGCGTAATGAGCTGGCTTGGATCCGCCGTGGAGCAAAGGCTCGTTCCACCAAGCAGAAAGCGCGTATTGACCGATATGAGCAGCTTAGGGATCAGCAACCGGAAGCTCGTTCTGGATCTGTAGATATGTCCGTCGCCTCCACACGTCTGGGTAAAAAAATATTGGAGATCGAGCATCTTTCCAAATCGGTAGATTCTCGTAAGCTAATACAGGATTTGAGCTACATTGCGGTTCCTGGTGATCGTGTTGGTATCCTAGGTCCTAACGGTAGTGGGAAATCCACTTTGCTCCAAATGATTGCCCAGCATATAGAACCGGACTCCGGCAACGTTGTGCTGGGACCGACGGTGAAGCTTGGCTATTTTACTCAGGAACATCAGGAAATGAACGAATCTTTACGTGTTATTGAATATATTAAGGAAGAAGCCGAAGTGATTCGTACAGCAGACGGTTCGACGATTACAGCTGCACAAATGCTGGAGCGTTTCCTGTTCGCACCAAGCGCGCAATGGACGGTTATTTCCAGGCTGTCCGGGGGTGAAAAACGGCGCTTGTATCTGCTTCGTGTTCTGATGTCGGCACCGAATGTGCTATTGCTGGATGAACCAACAAATGATCTGGATATTCAAACCCTTTCCGTTTTGGAAGACTATCTGGATGAATTCCCGGGCGTGGTGTTTATTGTTTCTCATGATCGCTATTTCCTGGATCGAACAGTGGACAAAATACTGGCGTTTGAAGGGGATGGACAGGTACGTGTACATGTGGGCGACTATAGCGAGTATGCAGAATGGATTAGTAAAAATGCTCAATCTTCTGTGAATACGTCTGTCTCGACGAGTACGGATTCCTCGAATCGCTCTTCCACGCCTAAGTCTGCGGGTCCTTCCGAGTCAGTCAAGGAGACAAGTAAAACCAAGCTTAAATTCACCTTTAAGGAACAGCGGGAATATGAGCAAATTGATGAGCTGATTGAACAAGCCGAACAGAAGTTGGCCGACATTCAGCGGCAGATGGAAGAGTCTTTTAGTGATTCAGCACGACTACAGGAGCTCATGGCTGAGCAAGCGAAGGCAGAACAGCATTTGGAGCACCAAATGGAACGCTGGACCTACCTTAATGAGCTGGCCGAGCAGATTGAACAAAGTAAATCTTAAGCAATGATAAAGCCACATTAATAGCATTCTGCCAGAGCTATTTCTTCATGTTGCTCAGACTAAAAAAGCAAGTATCCGAAAAACCGGAAGACTTGCTTTTTTATTTACTGATCTATTCGACGATGTAACAGGCTGATTGTCGTTATTCGAATTAAACTGTCACATAAGCTGCAAGCAGATGGGCAGTGTTCACCACGGCCTGCTTGTGCGTGCGCTCCATAGCATGGGAGGCGTGTACGCCAGGGCCGATCAACGCAGCACGGATGTTATTACCTGCTCGTAGTGCAGCCGAAGCGTCCGAACCGTAGTGTGGATAAATATCTACCGCATGCGGAATATTCAGCTCTTTGGCCAGCTTAATTAGACGGGTTGTCATAGTATAGTCGTAAGGCCCGGAGGAATCTTTGGCACAGATAGAAACATCCGTTTCCTTGCAGCTCAGATCTTCACCCATGCAGCCCATATCGACAGCTATCATCTCACTGATTCCTTCAGGTATGTAAGCCGCTCCGTGCCCCACTTCCTCGTAGTTAGAAATGAGCAATTTAACGGTATGTCGAGGCTTCCAGTTTCCATGTACAGCAGATTCCAGTAAACCAAACAGCGCAGCTACACTAGCTTTATCATCCAGATGCCGTGACTTGATAAATCCACTTGGTGTTACGACTGGACGCGCATCGAACGAAATAAAATCGCCCACTGCAATACCGAGCTGAAGCACGTCTTCTTTTGACTCGACAAGCTCGTCAATCCGTACCTCCATATGGCTCTCCTTGCGCTCAAAGCTCCGTGCATCATCATAGACGTGCACAGATGGATGGCTGGACAGAATAGTGCCTGTATACGTTTGTCCGCTTCTGGTATGAATAAGGCAGTATTCATTCTCAATACTGTTCATCATGAAGCCGCCGACGGATGTCAGACGTAGGGTGCCTTGTGCTGTAATGGAACGCACCATTGCGCCCAATGTATCCACATGTGCGCTCAGCGCCACCGTATGGTCCGTTTCCTGACCTTCCAGAGTCAAGATGGCACCGCCTTTTGCATTCCATTCGATTTGTACCCCGAGGCTTTCCGCTTCTTGACGAATCAGCTCCATCACATGGTGTGTATATCCACTGGGACTGGGTGTGTTCAGTAGCTGATTTAAAAAGTTCATCATATAATTCTCATTTAATTGAATCGTCATTTGTTGCTCCTCCTCATTTGGACAACCGATCAGAGTTAGAGGACGGTTGCTCTATATCTTGGTCGGATGTAGACCCTGTGCTGGAAGAACCAGTCGTGTCATAGGTCACATCCGCGTTTGCTTCTACCGTGGATGTGTGCTCTTCTTGTAGTGTATGAAGCTGAGTCGTCAGACGTTTAATCTCCCTCTGAAGCCTATATTGGCGGAAAATACCGAAAGAACCGACAATAAGTCCACCTAGAAGAGTGCAACCGAGAATAAGCAGAATCAAAGGAATGCTGACCATACTGAATAGAAGGTTCACTTGAACCGAATTCACATTAATAACAGCAAATACAGCTGTTAACAAAGCAATAACAAGAGCTGCGATCAAAGACCATTGTGTTTTCAAAATGCCACCTCCTCCCGTTACATTATAAAATCCCTTGCCCGCCATGGACAAGGGATTTATCCGTGCATCATTTCAATGCTGGATTTTAAGTGCGCACGGTTTTACTTTCCTTCAGTTAGCTTTTCCATTTCTGTAATGACTTCTTCGAATACGCTCATCGCTTCGCGAATCGGCTGCGGAGAGGACATGTCAACGCCAGCTTTTTTCAAAATATTGATTGAATAATCACTGCCGCCACTCTTCAAGAAGCCCAAGTAACGGTCAACGGCTGGCTGGCCTTCTTCCAGAATCTGTTTCGAGAAACTGGTTGCTGCCGAGAAGCCAGTAGCATATTTGTAGACATAAAAACTGTTATAAAAATGGGGGATTCGTGCCCATTCCATTTCAATGTCTTTATCTACCTTCATGCCTGGTCCGTGGTATTTCACATTCAGATCATAGTAAATCTCTGATAAAAGCTGCGGTGTGAGGGATTCCCCCTGTTCAGCGCGTTCATGTACAATTTTCTCAAATTCCGCAAACATGGTTTGACGGAATACCGTTGTGCGGAATTGATCTGCATAATAGGTGAGAAGGTACATTTTCTCTTTTGGATCGGTTGATTTGTTCAGCAGGTAGTCCATTAGCAACGCTTCATTGGTTGTGGATGCCACTTCAGCCAGGAAAATGGTGTACTGTGCATCTCTATACTTCAATGCGTTGTCTGAATAGTACGAATGCAACGCATGCCCCATTTCATGAGCAAGTGTGAACATGCTGTTCAGGTTATTTTTATGATTCAGCAACACATAGGGGTGGGTACCATAAGCTCCCCAACTGTATGCACCCGTACGTTTGTTTTCATTCTCGTATACGTCGATCCAGCGCTCATCATAGCCTTTTTGCAACGAAGCCAGATAGTCCGCGCCCAGTGGCTTAAGGCCTTCCTTTGTTTGCTTTTTGGCGTCTTCATACGTAATGTCCATCTTGTATTCGTCCACAAGTGGAGCGAACAAATCATACATATGGAGCTCATCCACACCTAACAACTTCTTACGCAACTTCATGTAACGATGGAGCAGGGGCAAGCTTTCATGAATGGTGTCAATGAGATTCGTATACACTTCCTTCGGAATATTGTCACCGTATAGTGACATTTCCAGTACAGAAGGGTATTTGCGAACACGAGAATAAAAAATATTTTTGTTCACATTGGCACTTAGTGTAGAAGCAATTGTATTTTTATTTTTGGCATACGTGTCATACACCGCTTTAAAAGCACGTTCGCGTACTTCGCGGTGTGGACTTTCGAGGAATTGAATGTAGCTGCCATGAGTCAGCTCAACCTCTTTGCCGTTCTCATCCTTAATTTTTGGAAACTTCAGATCAGCATTGTTGAGCATGCCGAAAATCGTTTGCGGGGCTTGAGCCAGATTGCCAACCTGAGCGAGCAGCGCTTCTTCTGTCTTGCCCAAAATATGTGCTTTTTCCCGCTTCATTTCTTGAAGGGTGAACCGATAATCTGCAAGCTTCGGATCTTCAATGAAGGCATCGAGCTGATGATCTGGCAGTGCCAAAATTTCAGGTGTCACAAAAGAAAGAGACTCGCTAACCTCAACGCCTAATTTTTTGGCTTTTTGCGAAAGACCCTGGTATGTAGGTTCAGCTGTATCCTCATCATGATGCAGATGTGCGTACACATATACACGCTCGGTTTTCAGCGACAATTCATCTTCCAATTTAAAGCAGTTGCCAATCGATTCTGCTGAATTGAGCTTGCCTTGGAATTGTTCAGCCTTTTTGGCTAGTTGTTTGACTTCTTCGTATTCTTGATCCCATGCTTTGCGGTTGGGAAACAGATCTTCCAATTTCCATGTATTTTCCACTGGCGCATCAGCGCGTTTTACAATTTCACTCATGGAGAGCCTCCTCTGATCGAACGTAATGTGGGGTAGGGCTGCGGCAGTAAGGGACGGATGCCAAAACGAAGAAACCGCCACGCTTACCGTAAGCAGCAGGGCAAGAGGTTTTACAGGATGCATGTAACGGCAGATCCTCCTTATACCATGGCTTGTTATGCCATAGTATGACCTCTTACGCCCGAAAGTATAATTTTCCTTACTGTGGGTTGGAACCTATATTTAATAAGCTGTATACAATGAGATAAAAGGCAAAGCAAACCATGATTACAGCAGTGAGGGCCATCCACTTTTTGAGAGGAGTCGGTATCGTATCACGCTTCATGATCAGCACTCCGCCCAGCGTGAAGGCCAGAATAATGAAGATGAGATAGCTGTTGGACACCATGAATAGGCTAGACCTGTTTGAAAGCGTTCATGATCCGCTGCCATTCTTCCTCATTATCTTGAAAGGACTGCTTGGGAAACCGATTTTGAGCCCAATGCATCAGCGCCGGGCGGCTTAAAAACGTGTGGGCTTCCTCGCCCCAATCATCGGATATTTCCCGTAGAACGATGTAACGGCCCTGCACCTCGACAGTCATCATGTTCCAATTGTCTTTTTTGTATATTTCGTGTTTTTTCATCATATGCATGTCTCCGATTTTATAGATGTTTTGGTTCATGATACCGCAGTTTCCGCCGCAAAAGCAAATCATTCCAGCCCAAAAAACCCGGAAAAACATCAATTGCATTGTGAAAAAGCATGAAGTATAATATGGATATTCGCCATAGATGGCGGTATTTTTAGGAGGTTGTTCACTTGAAAGGTACAGTTAAATGGTTTAACGCAGAAAAAGGTTATGGCTTCATTCAAATGGATGGTGGCGAGGACGTATTCGTACATTTCTCCGCAATCCAAGGCGACGGCTTTAAAACTTTGGAAGAAGGTCAAGCGGTTGAATTCGAAATTACTGAAGGTAACCGTGGACCCCAAGCAGCTAACGTAATCAAACTGTAAGTGTAACTGAATTGTAAGAATGGTTCCGTTTCTACGGATGTCTTATATATTACGGTTAAACTATGAATTGAGAGCGCAGTTCCTTTATTTTAAGGGACTGCGCTTTTTTGCGTAAATACGTTTATGATATGAGAAGATTGAGCAGGAATAGGGTATTATACGTAATAAAACTAGGCAGAAGACATTATAGATTGAAGGAGTTGAGAAAATGAGTGCAGCAGAGGCTAGTCGTAAGCCTTCCTTGATTGAAGGTCCTATTGCTAAAACGCTGTTTATGTTCTCTTTGCCGATGCTGTTCGGCAACATTCTGCAATCCCTAAATGGCACGATTAATTCGATCTGGGTTGGGAAATTTCTGGGAGAGGCCGCCTTGACTGCCGCTTCCAACGGAAATATTATAATGTTTTTTCTTATCAGTTCCATTTTTGGTGTCACTATGGCTGCTACTATTATGATTGGACAAAATATCGGAGCAGGAGACGTAGCTGAAACCAAGCGTGTAGTAGGTACAAGTGCAGTCTTTTTTCTGGTGCTCGCTTTTGCTATAGGTATTATCGGATTTTTGAGTGCGCCTTGGATACTTCATGTACTCAATACCCCTGCTGAATCGGTAGATATGGCTATCACGTATACGCGTATTATTTTCGCAGGCATGCCCTTTTTGTACGGCTATAATTACATCATGACTGTAATGAGAGGGGCTGGAGATTCCAAAACACCATTTTATTTTCTGATTGTTTCCGTCGTACTGGATGTACTACTCAACCCGCTGTTCATATTCGGATGGGGACCGATTCCTGCTATGGGCATTGGAGGTTCCGCTACTGCTACCCTGATTGCTCAAGGGATCAGCTTTGTGTTGATTCTCATTTATCTATATCGTGTAAAATATTTTTTGCGCATTACATCTTCAGAGCTTCACTTACTTAGATTTGATTGGAAGATTATTTGGACCCTAGTCCGTAAGGGAGTGCCGATGGGGTTGCAAATGATTGCTGTCTCTACCAGCGCGATTGCTTTAATGAATCTGATTAACGGCTACGGGACAGTTGCAGCTGCAGCTTATACAGCAGCTAATAATTTGTCCAGCTATGTACAGATGCCGGCAATGGCGTTAGGTGCAGCTGTATCTTCCTTTGCCGCTCAAAATATCGGAGCCGGACGTTGGGATCGAGTGCGCACGACAACCTGGATTGGGATTGTGTATAATTTTGTATTGACTGGTGGAGCTGTGGTATTAATTTACGTGTTTAACCGTCAGGCCTTGCTCATGTTTCTTCCTTCTACAGGGGGTGCATTGGAATTGGGAATGCGGATTAATATGATCACCTTGTGGTCTTTTGTTATATTCGGTGTTACCAATGTCATTACAGGGGTTGTTCGATCAACGGGTTCCGTAATGATACCGCTTTTAATTACCATTATTTCATTATGGGGCATTCGTATACCTTTGGCCTATGCATTTGTTGATGAGTATGGTCTAGATGCTGTATGGTGGAGCTTTCCTGTTGGTTTTGCTATCTCTGCCGTAGCAGTCATTTTCTATTATGCTTTCGGGAAATGGAAGCAGGCAAGTATGGGAGAGGGAATCCAAGGCGTGAAGCCAGCAGAGGACAAGGATAGGTAGGCCCTTTATACTATTTTCGGCTAATAAAACATTACAGGTATAAAGTCTTTTAATGAGAACAGCTCATTTTTCTTGAATTTTAAAGAAAAAAGTGAGGTTGTTCATTTGTGCTAAAAGGACGATCATATTATAATGGATATGGTTTGGATAGGTATAATTACGTAGACAACAATGTGGAGGCACCGTCATTTGAGTTATGTTGAGCAAGGACGTTATCAAGTACCGAGAGGCCCCATAGGTCTAATGAGCCGAATGTACAAGCACATTCTCCCTGAAACGAAACAAGAATTGAGTAACTGGAAGAGCAAGGCCGAACAAATTCCGGACCCTGAACTGCGAAGCCAGGCGCTTGCGAGCATAGCGGATAAGACATTTCACTGCGTGGGTGGAGCGGTTTATGCCGCAGCTAATATGTCTGCCCGGCAGACGTTAATTCCGCTGATCGTAGCGTATCAGACCATTAGTGATTATCTGGACAACCTGTGTGATCGCAGTACGTCCATGGACCCGGATGATTTCAGGCTGTTGCATCAGGCTATGCTGGATGCGATTAATCCGACGGCTAGGCCAGTGAATTATTATGAGTTGCGTCGTGAGCAGGAGGATGGCGGTTATTTGACTGGGCTGGTGACAACCTGTCAGTCTTGTGTAAGCAGGCTTCCGGGCTATGAGGCGGCAATGCCTTACGTTCAGGATTTGGCGCGATTATACACGGATTTGCAAGTATACAAGCATATTAAACCCGAGCTGCGGGAACAAGCGCTTTTGGACTGGTGGTCGCTTCATAAAGACCGTACACCAGAGTTGCGCTGGAATGAGTTTGCTGCGGCTACCGGTTCAACTCTGGGGGTCTTTATGCTGTTTCTTGCTGCCAGCGACCAGCATCTGACAGATGCGGGGGCTGCCTCAATACATGCATCGTATTTTCCACATGTGTGCAGTCTTCATATTTTGCTGGATTATCTAATCGATCAAGACGAAGACCGGAAGGGCGGAGATCTTAACTTTTGCAATTATTATGAAGATACCGACATGATGCTAAACCGGATCGCCTACGTTGTGAATCGGGCGCGGGCTGATATTGCAGATGTCCCTGCCAGCTCCTTTCACCGGATGATTATCGAGGGATTGCTGGCTTTATATTTATCCGACCCTAAAGTTAGCGAGCAGCAAGACGTTCGCGCTGTTTCGAGACGTTTAATGAAAAATAGTCCGCTCATGCGTTTGTTTTTCTTATTAAACAGTCGATGGATAAGAAGGCTTATATGATTATTTTGAGGAGGTCATAAACCATGACAGCAGTTAAGAAAATTGCAGTATTAACAAGTGGTGGAGATTCACAAGGGATGAACGCGGCAGTTCGCGCCGTCGTACGTAGCGGATTGTATTTCGGACTGGAAGTATTCGGGATTCAACGTGGTTATCAAGGCCTTTTGAACGACGATATTTTTCCAATGGATCTGAGAAGCGTCGGAGATATTATCCAACGTGGGGGTACTGTACTTCAATCTGCAAGATGCCTGGAATTTACGACTGAAGAAGGGCAGAAAAAAGGCGCGCAAATTTTGCGTGACCGTGGGATTGACGGCGTAGTCGTGATTGGTGGAGACGGTTCCTACCAAGGAGCTAACAAACTGACCAAGCAAGGCATTAAAACCATGTGTCTTCCGGGTACGATTGACAATGACATTTCCTTCACGGACTACACGATTGGTTTTGATACAGCGGTTAGTATCGTAGTGGACGCAATCAACAAGCTGCGTGATACAATGTCATCTCATGAACGTTCTTCCATTGTTGAAGTTATGGGACGTCATTGTGGTGATATTGCTTTGCATGCGGGTCTGGCTTCTGGCGCAGAAACAATTTTGGTGCCTGAGGTAGAATTTGACCTGAACGAAGTATCTGATCGTATGAAACAAAATTTCAAGCATGGCAAGCGCCACAGTATTATTATCGTTGCGGAAGGCGTAGGCAAAGGTGAAGATGTAGCAAAGGTAATCCAAGAAAACTGTCCGGATTATGAGCCTCGTGTTACAGTGCTTGGACACATCCAACGTGGAGGCACACCAACCGCGTTTGACCGCAACCTGGCGAGCCGTTTGGGTGACTTTGCTGTTCGCCAATTGATCGAGGGCATATCTGATAAGGCTTGCGGAACGATCGACGGTAAGTTGGTAGCCACAGATATTGACAAGGTTGTAAATACTAAAAAAGATTTCAACATGGAGCTTTATGAACTTGCTTTGCGTTTGTCCCAATAATAAGAGCCTTCTACGTACAGTAGATCGGTTCTGATATTGGAAAAGATCAAAATTATGCGGATGACCCGAGTCATCCGCTATTTTTTAGCTTTGAGTCCTATCAGGAGGTAGTCATACATGTACCTATTCAAAATCGAAGTGGATAGTTCGGAAGGAGCGCTGACTGTCATTCTCGCTGCTGAAAATGAAGAACAGGCATTTGAAGAGATTGAACAACATGTGGAGAGACACTTTCTATATCCTCCCAAGCTGAACGAAGTGGCTATTGTGGAGAAAAAACGAATAACTTTAGGCGCAGCATATGTAATCGAGACACGCAAAGGCTAAATAACCTCTGCGTGTTGTTTTTTTTCGGAGAAACGACGTTGTACTTTCACCAGACGCCAGAGAAGTAAAATAGCGCCTACTGCCAACCCTGTAATCAAACCGATCCAGTAGCCGTAGGGCCCCAATGAAGTCCAGCGTGCCAGTATATATCCTACAGGAAGCCCAATGACCCAATAGGAGAGGAATGTGAGCAAAAAGGCTGGATTGACGTCTTTATACCCGCGTAGCGCTCCTTGTGTAGGTGTAGCGACAGCATCAGATATCTGAAAGAAAATCGCATAGATTAGAAAATGCTGTGCCAACTGAATGACCTGCAGATCGGTGGAGTAAAGTCGAGCGACCTGTTCACTCCAGATAAGCAGTACAATAGCTGTAATCAGTGATAGACCTACTGCGCTGCTGATGCCCATTACACTATAAGCTTTGGCATCCTGCGGGCGAGTAGCTCCTGTTTCATAGCCAACCAGAATCGTAAGTGCCATACAAATGCTGAGTGGAATCATATATAACGTAGATGCAAAGTTCATCGCGGCCTGATGTGCGGCTATGGTAGCTGTATTATAGCTACTCATGAAGAGAGTGACAGCTGAAAAGACGGCAGTCTCAAAAAATATTGCAAATCCAATCGGTACTCCAATCTTGATGAGCTCTTTCAAAGCACTAGCAGCAATCCCGTATATTTTGCTGAAGATTCGGTATTCGGCAAATATTTTTCCCCGATGCGCAGTGATACCAGCGACCAGCATAATGATCCAGTAGGTGGTTGCCGTTGCCACCCCGGAGCCTACACCTCCCAGACGCGGAAAACCCCAGTTCCCATAAATAAGTAGATAGTTCAACAAGACATTGATGGGTAACGACATGAGCGTGATTAACATCGTAAAGCGGGTTTGTCCCAATGCATCCATAAAGCTTCGGAGCACCGTGTAGGCAAATAGAGGAACAATACCGAAGGCCATCGCACAAAGATAGTACAGTGCCACATTATGAACTCTCAATTCCAGATTCATACCATTTAGAATAGGCTTGACCAAAATGATGCCAGCAATCAAAACGACCATGGATAGGGCAAGAGAGAGCCAAAGTGCTTGAATGACATAGTAGGAGACTTTATCTTTGCGCTGTGCTCCCACTAATTGAGATACAATAGGTGTGATAGCCATAAGTATTCCGTTAAGGCCTGTTTGTACAGGAATCCACAGACTTACTCCGATGGCTACTCCAGCCAGATCGGCAGGGGAAAAGTGTCCCGACATATTCGTATCGAAAAAAGTCATGGCAGATAGTGCAAGCTGGGTAATCAGGATAGGGAGCAAAATGTATAAAAGCTGCTTCCATTTCTGCCCCGTTGTTGAAGTCAATTGCATTTTTGTTTTCCTCATTTACTAGGGATTGAATATTCGTATGTATCATAACATGTAAGTATTTATTGTAAGGGATACCGCCACATTTGAACAGTAATAAAAAAGACTGCACCCGTTCGCCAAACAACGGGACAGCCTTCGAAAAAAATTATATAATTTCTAAATTTCGTATTAGATAACGAGAAGTCCGGAGGGATAAATTATTTGTAAGTTACTCCGCTTGAATAGCGGTTTGTGGCATTCCAGAGTAAATATTCATCCACTTTCATATCCTTAAGCGCTCGAATTTGGTCCTCTACTTGAGTTTTTCCATACTTAGCATAATGTCCGTTTCCTAACCAACTTGCAGTAAAATCCTGGATCCAAGGACGAATAATTGGCTTTAGCTTGCCTGTCGGATCTAGCTTTTTGTGTGTATCGGCCATGGAGCCTTTAATCGTCTGGTAGGGATTCTTATCAGGGTCTTTTACACCGAACCAGCCTGTGGTGTAGTGACTTGGATAAACCATGGGTGAAATGACATCCACATTTTCGGAAATTTTAGTGAAATCCTGTCCGATTCCCTCCGCAGCAGGAACGGATGCGGCATATCCAAAAATATCTACGGATACTCGTACACCTAATGGAGCAAGCTCTCTGCGGGCATATTGTACGAATTCAGCGACTGCATCCGAGCGGGATTGATCTGATTTGGTATATTTCAGCTTGTCTGCTCTTTTCTCAAAGCCTTCGGGGAAACGTACATAGTCAAATTGAATTTCCCTAAAACCAAGTTTGGCTGCTTCCTTAGCGATGGCTATATTATAATCCCATACTTCTTTATTATAGGGATTGACGAACCCGTCTCCCTTGCCGTTTTTCCAGACAGAGCCGTCAGGATTACGGAAAGACATCTCGGGATTTTTGTTGGCCAGTACCGTATCTTTAAATACGACAATACGAGCAATCGGGTAAACATTATGCTTTTTCAATCGGTCCATCAAACCGGAAATATCCCGAATGAATTTTTGCGGCTTGCCCAATTTGAGCAGCTCGGGATTGGTCGTTGGATAAGTGATATAACCTGCATCGTCTTTAATATCAATAACCATGGAATTGAGCTCTGTCTTATCAAGCAGTTCAAGCAGCTGGGTCATACGCGAACCGCCTGCGCTATAAGCTGTGACATAGATGCCCTTGATAGCAGGAGTCGTCGGTTGTGGGTCAATTTTAGCCGGAGGATTGGAGGCATCCACCTTCATCTTATTGTGCTGAGCCTGAATCATGGCGCTGCTAATTGTTGTTGCCACCGTATCTTTTACATTTGGAGCATTGGCTGACTGGTCCCCGTTTCCGCCTATCCCCATCGCCAATAGCATAATTGCCCAAATCATATTCATTTCCTAACTCTCTCCCTTATGGATGTCGCTTACCTGATTATACGTAAAGTTATGTATCGAAAAACAACACGCTTGTAACCTATACTGGAATCATCAGGCACAGTCTTACATGATTAACCCAACTTATGTTCATTGAATCCATAAAAATGCATAAATAATGCCGCTCTCTTCGCAGTTGTAGATGCAACCGGAAGAAGCGGCACTTGGTAAAGAAATTTATTGAAGATAATTATTGTCTTGATGCTCGCAAATACTGTACTGAATAATTTCTAGCGCATCCGTTGGCTTGAGTATGGACATCCCGTCCCGAAGCACAATCATCGAGTTCAGCTCATCCTTTTTGAGAGAAGGGAGCATTTCCGGATACCATCTTAAGACAATGTCGGACAGTTTTACCGTTTCCATTTCCACAAAAATCACCCTTTCCTGCTCGGAATCATTCCAAAAGAATCATTCAATACGATTCGGAAAAGCAAAGTGCCTGTGAAATAGCAGGTAAAGCTGGTCTTTATATACTATGGGAACAGCGCACATATAGTGTACCACAGAAACTGTATTTTGACACTTGGGTTTGTGCTTATCTTCGGCGAAATGAACCCATCACCCCAACCGTTTCCACAATATTGACAAAAGCAGAAGGGTCCACTTCTTTAATGATCCGTTTTAATTCAACTAGCTCGTAGCGTGTCGTGACAGTCATCAGCATGTCTTTTTCAGTATGTGAAAATGCGCCTTCAATTTTTATTTTGCTAACACCGCGTGGTGTGGTTAACATCCGCTCCAGTAGCTTGTCGGTGTGTTCTGTAATAATGTAGACGGTAATCTTCGTGTGACTGACATAGATTTGATCTAACACTTTGCCAGTCACAAAAATAGATAGCATCGACGCAAGTGCAATATTCCAATCATCGTTCAAATATCCTGCTGCAAGAATGACCAGTCCATTCATGCCAACAAGTACAGTTCCTACGGGGAAGTCACGATAACGAGTGACGATGGAACCGATAATGTCAAAACCGCCCGTAGACCCCCCTACCCGAAAGGAAATTCCTGCTCCAACGCCGATCATCACTCCTCCAAAAACGGAGGCTAGCAGGGGGTCCGACACGACAGATCGCACCGGCACCAAGGCCAAAATCCATGTTGTAACGACAACGGATAAAATGCTCAGGCTAATAAAACGCTTGCCTAAAATAAACCAGCCTGTAATAAGCATCGGGATATTGATAATAAAATACATCGCGCTGATATCAAATTTTGTGAAGTAGCCGATTAACATGGAAAGCCCAGCTACTCCTCCGCTCAGCAAGTGGTGTGGCACGAGAAACAGATTAAAACCGCATGCAATGGCAGCGGCTCCAAGAATGACAGTTAAGCAGTTTAACACCATTTTTAACAACTTATTTTCACCTCATTTAAATTATACGGGAAGCAACTTGCTGGTATTCATGAATTGTTCTGTGCTATAATGCGATGTGGATATTCTTGAGTAGGGACCTATGTCCAGAGAAACACTTAAAATTTAAACTGTTTTAAAAAGGATAAATTCGTTTAAGATGTATCGGATAGGTTCCCCAAATTCATTACAGAAAGTTGCAGTTATAGGTCTAAATAAACTGTCACTGTATTGGGGAAAACTTATACAATAATATCGCTACTTAAGAATACAGACAACATTGTGGATTGTCCACCACATCCACCATTAAGAAGGAGTTTGAATAAATTTGACGACATTTGCAGAATTTGATCTTGAACCGAAAGTAATTCAGGCGATTACAGAACTGGGTTTTGAAGAAGCAACACCAATTCAATCGCAATCCATCCCGATTGCACTACAAGGCAGAGACATGATTGGCCAAGCTCAAACAGGTACTGGTAAAACTGCTGCGTTTGGTATTCCGCTGATCAACAAAATTTCTAGAAGCGACGAAAAAATCAGAGCTCTGATCATGGCACCAACACGTGAGCTTGCTATCCAGGTAGCTGAAGAAATCGAAAAACTCTCCCGTTTCAAAGGTCTTCGTACTTTGCCAATCTATGGTGGACAAGATATCGTACGCCAGATTCGCGCTTTGAAAAAGAAACCTCAAATTATTATTGGTACGCCAGGACGCTTGCTTGACCATATTAATCGTAAAACCATCAAGCTGGAAGATGTAAACACAGTTGTTTTGGATGAAGCAGATGAAATGTTGGATATGGGTTTTATGGAAGATATTCAATCCATTCTGAAGCAAGTTCCAGACGAGCGTCAAACGATGCTTTTCTCGGCTACAATGCCTCCTAATATTAAAAGATTGGCTGAACAATTCCTCAAAAATCCTGAGCATGTTTCAGTTATTCCTAAACAAGTTAGTGCTCCACTGATTGATCAGGCCTATATCGAAGTTCCTGAGCGTCAAAAATTCGAAGCATTGAGCCGTTTGATCGACATGGAATCCCCAGAACTTGCTATCGTATTTGGCCGTACCAAGCGTCGGGTAGACGAGTTGGCTGAAGCTCTGCAAAAACGCGGATATTCTGCAGACGGTTTGCATGGTGACTTGTCTCAAAACCAACGTGATGCTGTAATGCGTAAATTCCGTGACGGAAGCATCGATGTGCTCGTAGCGACTGATGTAGCTGCCCGTGGCTTGGACGTTTCCGGTGTAACTCACGTTGTGAACTTTGACCTTCCGCAAGATCCAGAAAGCTATGTTCACCGTATTGGACGTACTGGACGTGCAGGTAAAGAAGGGGAAGCTTGGTCTTTCGTAACGCCTCGTGAAATTGACCATTTGCACTTTATCGAACGTGTAACTCGTCATCGCATTCCACGCAAGCCGCTTCCAACGTTGGCTGAAGCTCTGGAAGGCAAACAACGTATCATTGCTGAACGTCTCCTAGAGGCTGTAGAAAGCGGTGAGCTGAACGAGTACAAAGGTTTGGCTATTCAAATGCTGGAGCAATATGATTCTGTACAACTTCTCTCCGCAGCTCTGAAACTAATGACTGGTGAGAAGAGAGAAGCATCGATTGAGCTGACTCCAGAAGATCCGATCCGTGCAAAACGTCGTAAACCTGACGTGCGTTCTGGCGGTCGCAAGCCTTCCAACTACAGCGGTCGCAGCAACGGTGGTTACAATTCCAACCGTTCCGGTGGTAGCGGCGGTAGTGGCAGCAAAGGTGGATATGGCGGTTACAACCGTGGCAAAGAAGGCGGTGGCTACAACCGTGATTCCGGAAGCCGTTACAGTGGAGATCGCAAACCACGCCCGAGCAGCAATGGGGAAACTCGTCGTCCTGCAAGACGTGAAGATTCCTCTTCCGAATAAGAGATGAAATAATGAAAAGTCGAAGCAGATGAAGCTTCGGCTTTTTTGTTATGATTGAATCAGTATGTATGAACCTTTTAGCAATCTGCTTTAATGAGGCACTTATTGATTTCACTGGCGCATTAGGGCTGAAATACGGTATGATATAGCCAAGAGCCGGAATTTATAGGCATAGCAACATGAGTCTTGGAACTGCCAAGGCTTGCGGAGGGAGAGACTGACATTGGAGTTTAAAGGAGCTATGGGTGGTATTTACCGCCTGACCGAGTGGATTACCCGACTGGCGGCTACAAATTTGTTATGGGTGTTATGTTCGTCGCCTTTTGTGTTCTGCCTCATACTGAAACTACTTGTAATGAATCAGAATTTGGCTAATGAATCTTTACAAATGAATTGGGCGATGGCTGTTTTGGCACCGCTTACTTTATTTCCAGCCACATCGGCTATGTTCACAGTGGTTCGCAAATGGGTAATGGGGGATACCGATACAGGCGTGTTTCGTACCTTTTTTAAAGGGTACAAAGAGAACTATAAGCAGAGTCTGATCGGGGGTATCTTTTACACGTTACTGTTTGTCATCATGTATGTGGATTATACCGTATATATGACACAACTCAGCAACTTGCAAATCGTGGGCGTAATTATGCTCATTCTTATCATTATTTTGCTTGTGTCTATGTTTAACTTCTTTTCGATGGTGGCTCATTATCATATGTCTACCGGACAAATTATCAAAAATGCGGTTTTACTGACGCTGATTCGACCATTCCGTGTATTTTCTACCATGCTCGGTAGCGCCGTTGTTATATTTATCGGAGTCAAATATCCTGTGCTTTTCTTATTCTTCATCGGTAGTGTAGTTGCCTGGTTCGCTTTCTTTAATTTTTATGGAACATTCCTTAAAATGCAGGATCAAATGGAAAAGATGAAGCAGAAAGATGAAGATACGGCAAGCATTGAAGACAAGAAAAGTGATAACCTCTAAAAATAAAACATATTTCTCCTAGCATTTACTTTCTGAGTGAGAAGCGCTATAATAAGGTCATATCCTGCGATGCACGTTACGGTCATTTGTTGTTTTGAACCAATGACAATGTCTAGGGAGACCTATACGGATGAATAGCTGAAAAGCCCTGTCAATTCCTGACAAGGGGACTTCAAAAGTTTATTCTGCGGTCACCCACCTGCTAAAGCAGGTTCAGAAGACGCTATGGTCGGACGGCATCGGCGGGTACTCCAAAGATAATGAATACACTCTGTTTATGCTTCTTGCAGAAACAGGGTGTTTTTTGTATGCAACAATGTTAAACTAAGACATGAGGTACTAAGGTCGCATACCACAGGTATGGTCGGTTAACTTTTTGTTGTTTAACGTTTTATAAAGCGCTTGCAGCAAAAAAACCGATGTGCTGCATTATGGCAACGATTATCGTGAAGGAGGAAATGTCTTGTCGTTGAAGAGGACTCTGGTAGGGATTGTGCGCAGCCAAGAAGGTACAAGCGACCGGGTCAAGGACCCCCAAATGAAGACACGCTATTATAACTTATCGAGAGACAAGGCTTGGGAAGAAGTATCATCTATTCTAAAAAAAATTCCTGGCTACAAGGTTCTTCATGAGGTAGCATCCGTAGGTGAAATTACGTTAGAGAAGCGAACGGCGTTCGGTAGAACCGTCGACATTACCGTTTCCATATTGTCTGTCTCACCAGTTCGGAGTGCGGTGGATATTTATTCTGCTTCACGCGGATCGCTAGGGGACTTGGGCGCGAATTACCGCATCATTTTGCAACTGTTCGCTGTGATTGACAAGAAGCTGTCTGCTCATAAGGTTGTGCAGTGATTGTAGATGTGTGAGCAGTGATGTGGCAGACAAACGTCAAAAAAAGCGAGGAAGGCAACCCTTCACTCGCTTTTTTAATATGCAGTCTTGATTTAGACGAGTTTTTTCACTGCTGCAATCGCTTGGTCATAGTCAGGGTGTTCGGACATTTCGCTCAAGTATTCTACGTAAGCAATTTTGTCATTTTGATCAATCACAAAAATAGCTCTATGATCCAAATGGAATTCCTTGATGAACACACCATAAGCTTCGCCAAAGGAATGATCCTTATAGTCGGACAGTGTCAATACGCGGTCAATACCGGCAGCACCGCACCAACGAGCTTGAGCGAAAGGCAGATCGACGCTGACAGTTAGCACCACGACTTGATCCCCAAGGGAATCAGCTTCCTGGTTAAAACGTCGAGTCTGTGCGTCACACACACCTGTATCCAAAGAAGGAACAACACTGATCAGTTTGACTTTGCCTGCAAAGTCTTGGAGCGTAGCTGCTTCTAACAGGTTTTTCTGTAATTTGAAATCAGGTGCCTGATCTCCAACCTTCAGTTCAGGACCTAAGAGTGTCAAAGCATTGCCTTTAAAAGTAGCAGCTCCTGTACGTTCTTGTGCCATATGTAATAGCCTCCTTGGTTTTTAGCATTGGTTATCGTTGCCGAAATCTATTATAATCTTTTATAAAAGACATTGTCCAATTTGAATAAGGTGGAGACACCCATGAAGGAAGGATTGCCTTGATTTTTTTACGTTATGAGAACTGGAAAAGTTATTTGCGGTTTTACCCAGTAACCTGTCTGATTTTGCTCATCAATATTGTGATGTTTATTGTACTCACCGTACAGGGTGGATCGGAAAATAGTTTGACGCTGATCCGATATGGAGCTTTGATTAATGAGGCGCCATTCACCGATCAACTGTGGCGATATGTATCAGCCATGTTTTTACATGCAGGGTTTGATCATCTTCTGTTCAATTCCTTTGCCATACTCGTCTTCGCTCCTCCGCTGGAGCGTTTGCTGGGGTCCTTCCGCTATGTGTTATTGTATCTGGTCACGGGTATTGTAGGGAACATACTGTCCATTGCCCATTACAACATGGTGGCGGAAACGACAGTCTCTGTAGGGGCCTCAGGAGCGATTTATGGCATCTATGGGGCGTTTCTGTACGTTGCCTTGTTCCAACGTTCCTTGATGGATGATGCTTCGCGCAAAACGCTGTACACGCTGCTTGGGTTTGGCATTCTGTTTTCTTTTGCTGTAGCGAACATTAATTGGACCGCTCACTTTGGGGGATTACTCAGTGGATTTTTCATGTATGGATTATTGATTAGATTGACTGGCCAGCGCAAACGCCACTAAAGACAGTTTTACCGTAAGTTAGCAGGGAAGAAAGAGGATGATGTTCGATTGACGTCTTCTTCCGGATGTTGAAAAACAGATTGGAGCGAATATCGGAGTGGAATTACGACAGTTACAATACTTCATGAAGGTAGCGCAAAAAGAACATGTCACTCAGGCAGCCGAGGAGCTACATGTGGCGCAATCTGCGGTAAGTCGGCAAATTCATCAGCTTGAAGAGGAGCTGGGAGTTAATCTTTTTATGCAAAAGGGTCGCAATTTGCAGCTTACGCCAGTGGGACAGCTATTTTGCAAACGGGTTGAGACGATAATAAAAGATCTAGAGCGAGCTGTTTTGGAGGTTCATGAGTTTTTGGATCCTGAGGGGGGCGAAATCCGCATCGGTTTTCCGCACAGTTTGGGGATTCATCTTATTCCTACGGTAGTGGCTGAATTCCGAAAGCGGTATCCCAATGTTAAATTTAGATTTAAACAGGGGATGTATCCGAGTTTAATTCGTGATGTGTTAGCGGGTGAGGTGGACTTGGCTTTTGTATCTCCTTTTCCCGATCGTCATGATCATGTGGAGGGGGATGTGGTGCTGACCGAGGAGTTGTTTGCTGTTCTCCCGCCCAATCATCCTTTAGCCACGGCCGAACATATCACGCTGAGTCAGCTTAAGGGAGAAAAATTTATTCTGTTCAGAGATGGATATTCGTTACGCCCGATTGTCTGGCAGGCTTGTCTGGAGGCAGGATTTACCCCAGATATTGCTTTTGAAGGTGAAGAGACAGATACGATACGCGGATTAGTTGCGGCTGGTATGGGCGTTAGCCTTTTGCCTGAAATGGCGTTGTTTCAGACCAACCCGCTTCAACCTGCAAGAGTGTCAATTGTTGATCCAGAAGTCACGCGAACTATTGGCTTGATTCATCGTAGAGATGATAAACTGCCATTAGTTGCAAAGTCATTCCGAACTTTTTTGTTGCAATATTTTGGTCTTAAAGGTAGTGTTGCTACTCCGAACGGAAGTGCAAAAGCGGATTTAGGACAGTGAGTATAGTTTAGATAAAGAAAAAGGTTGTTCTCTACCGTTAACTTGGTAGAGGAACAACCTTTTTTGCAACACAAGCAATTAATCCCGGCTGTTGAAGATACCGATTAAGCGGATTAGTTCCAACAAGGAGACAAGAGCTGCAGCCACATAAGTTAATGCAGCAGCATTTAATACTTTGGCTATACCCCGTTCTTCATCACTACGGATAAACCCTTCGGAAACCATAATTTCTCGGGCCCGGTTGGAAGCATTAAATTCAACCGGTAATGTAATTAATTGAAAAGCAACAGTAGCCGAGAAAAAGATAATACCCAAGCCAATCAGGTTCGTGTAGCTGAATAAGAAACCGGCAATCAGCAGAAACGGTGCAATCCCGGAAGCGAAGTTTACGATCGGAAAGATCCGGTGACGGAGTGCCAGCATGGGATAATGCTCTTTATGCTGAATGGCATGACCAACCTCGTGACAAGCTACGGCAACTGCTGAAATGGATTTTTCATAATAAACGGGCTCGGACAGCCGTACGACTCTTTGCATTGGATCATAATGGTCAGATAACGCACCAGGTACTGGTTCAATAGGCACATCATGCAAACCATTGCGATCTAGCATATGCCGAGCTGCATCATAACCGGTCAACCCATTTTCATTTGGGACATCAGACCATTTATTAAAAGTACCTTTTACACGGAATTGCGCCCATAAGGATAATCCGAACGCAAGAATAATCAATATATACATACCCATCATAAAGCAACCCTCCAATATTGTTCATCATACTAGCCAGGGTATCTACATCATAGAACTATGCTCCAGCAGATACTTCAGAGCTTCGATACAAGCGGCGCTTTGTGGTAGTAGACCAGTAAGCAACTTGCGCGCTTGAACGGGCTTGAGCTGCCCCAAGAGAGGCTGTAGTTCATTGACTTCGCGTTCTAGACGCTGCATGTGCATCTCCAGACTCGTTAGTTTGTCAGTGACGTGCTCTTCCCCCGCAACCGAGTTCCATTTAATCAGTGTCTGTCTGATTTCCTCTAGGCTATACTTCTCTTGTTTCATTTGGTTAATACGTTCAAGCCTGTTTAAGGTTTCATCATTATAGAGCCGATAATTTTTCAATGATCGTTCTTCAGGTGTGATCAAACCAAGCTTTGTGTAATAATCAATAGTTCGTTCGCTGACACCAGCCGTCTTGGCTAGCTCACCAATTCGATACAGCTTCATATCCCCATCTGTCTTCACCTCGCGCTCTTCGTTCAACCTTCAATATTAGCATTTGCAAACGGAGTGTTTATAAAGAATATTTTACATGATTCCCAACCATACAGTCAAACGTTATGCTTTTTTTGAACAGAAACAAGCTACTTTTATAGTTAGTAAATATGACATGTAGTGTTTGGAACCATATTTTTTTAACATAATAAAAAAAATCTTGTCAACTTTCATGTATTCTGATTATAATGACAATAAGAATTTCACGAAATGTAAAGAAACTTAACATTCGAGGGAGTGGGCTTCATGAGAAAAAAGTGGTTAGTTGTATTATTGGCCATGCTGACAGTATTAGCTTTTCCGGTAGGTGCGTTTGCTGCTGACGGTCCGACAAATATTCAACTTCAAGCCGGGCTAAACACGGCCTTTACGTTCTTGGCATTTATACTTGTATTTTTTATGCAAGCGGGATTTGCATTGCTGGAGGCAGGCTCGACTCGAATGAAGAATGCGGGTCATGTCGCTGGTAAAACGATTCTCACCACGGGTGTTGCGGCTTTGTCCTTCTGGGCACTTGGATTTGGATTCGGCTTTGGTAATGATGGCGGAAACGGATTTATGGGACTGACGGGTTTCTTCATGAGTGGTACGGATGCGGCTGCATCGTTTGATGCTCTCTCAGGTCTGGATGTTCCGATTACAATTATGTTTTTGTTCCACTTTGCTTTCGCTGCGGTATCACTTTCTATCGCATGTGGGGGGATGGCAGAGCGTGCAAAATTAAGTGTATACATTATTTTCGGTATTTTGTTCTCCATCGTGATTTATCCGGTTGTAGCTCACTGGGTGTGGGGCGGTGGATGGCTTGGTAAGTTGGGGATGCAGGATTATGCCGGTTCGACGGTAGTCCATTTGACAGGCGCTACGGCAGCACTCGTCGCTACCCTGCTGCTCAAACCGCGTCTGGGCAAGTTTAATAAAGATGGCAAGCCGAACATTATCCCTGGTCATAACCAGGTGTACTCTATCTTGGGTGTTATTATTCTCTGGTTTGGTTGGTTTGGGTTTAACCCGGGTAGTGCTGTATCAGCTATGAACGACGGATTCTTTGGATATGTGGCCTTGACTACCAATATTGCTGCTGCGGCAGGTGGGGTTTTCGCTTTGCTCGTATCCTGGATGGTATATGGAAAAGCAGATATTCCTGCTATGCTAAACGGTGTGCTGGCGGCTTTGGTTGCTATTACTGGTTCTTGTGCCTTTGTAGCACCTTGGGCGGCATTGGTCATTGGTGCAGTTGCAGGGATCGTTACTTTCTTCACAGCGCAATGGTTCGAGCGTGCAAGAGTAGACGACCCGGTATATGCTTTCTCCGTGCACGGTGTTGCAGGGATGTGGGGCGCAGTGTCCACAGGGTTCTTCGCTACTCCTGAGCTTGTAAAAATAACTGGTGTAGGTCAAGCGGGTCTGTTCTATGGTGGTGGATTTACCCAATTAGGAGTACAGCTGCTTGGACTGATTGGCACTTTGGCTTTCGTGTTTGTCATTTCCTTCATTATTCTGGGTGCGATGAAAGCGATTATGGGTATTCGCGTTACAGAAGAGGAAGAAACAATGGGATTGGATATCAGTGAACACGGTACGTACGGCTATCCTGAGCAAATGAAGTTGGTTGCTGAGGCTGAAAAGCGTTCTGGAATTGTGAACTAATATGTAAAATATAAAGAACCAGTATGGATGAGCGGAGGAGATGGAAGTATGGAACTGCAAAATATGGCCCCTTGGGTGAGTTCCGCCGAAGCGATTGATCATGCAGATACACCTGAATCGCTAAGGCGGGCCAGGGTCGACTCTCAAAAATGGTTGCTGGCTTCTCAAGCCTCCGCTCCGTTATCAGACTGGTTACAAACGGCGAATGAAATGCATGACCGCATCGCGGCCAGAGCTGTACAAATGTGCGAAAAAGGGATGGTTGAGGATGGCTTCGGCCCTCCTCCCGTCCCTTACGCATTTATAGCCTTCGGAAGCATGGGGCGCTCGGAATCAACGCTGTGGAGTGACCAGGATAACGGTATGATTATCAGTGACACGATATCTGCCGACAAAGAATTATATTTTAGAGAGTTTGGTCGCAAAGTGTCTGCGATGTTAGAGTATTTGGGATATCCCAAATGTGAGGGGAAAGTAATGTGCTCGGAGCCGTTGTGGCGTCAAACATTATCTGAATGGCAAAAACAGCTAACAAAATGGTCGGACGATTTTGCTTGGGAGCCGATCCGTTATCTGATTATCTCGTCTGATATGAGGCATATCGCTGGAGATGAACGACTATCTGCAAACTGGAAACGAAGTTTTTATGAGTTGTTCCGAATACATCCTGATTTACCCTCGGCGGTACTTAGGAACACGGTGAGGCATAAAGCGACACTTAACATTTTAGGTCAGGTTGTTACCGAGCGCTTCGGTGAGCATGCGGGCGATTTTGATGTGAAATACGGGTTGTACATTCCGCTGGTGAACGCAGTCCGTTTTTTGGCGTTGCAACATGGTGTAGAGGAAACCTCCACCTTCAAAAGGCTCAGTCGTCTCGCATCACTGGAAGCGGCACCGTTGCCTTTACTCGATGCTTGCGAGCGTGCCTTTCGGATTGCGCTTCAGCTACGAATGGCTACACCAGTGAAGGAGAATGATGGATTGCTGGTCAGCAATGGCTACCTGGCTGTAAAGCCGCTGAAACAAGGTAAAGGCTGGCATGAGTTGCGCGAGGCGCTTTCGACGGTACGACGGTTGCATCGTGCGTTGCAAAGGCAGTTGCGATTTATGGAAGGGAGAAGGTCATGAAGGAACCAGCGCAGGGAAGTGGCTTCTGGAGCGCTCTCCGCAGAGGAGGAGTGCCGTCTGCGATCGCATCTGTAATGGGGGCTCCTACGGCTCAACAGATGGCGTTTATTCGCTCCTTAACCCGGGAGCAACGGCGTTCTGAAGTATTGCGGACCCCGCTGGATCGTTTGGAGACGGTAGTTTTTGATCTGGAGACAACGGGATTTTCAGCACAGCATGGAGATGAGATTTTATCGTTCGGGGCGATTCGGGTTGTCGGGGACATGATTATGGAAAAAGAGCAGTTTTATACGCTTGTTAATCCACGGACTGTGATTCCTGAGTACATTACCGAACTAACTGGGATTACCCAGGAAATGACGGATGAAGCTCCACCACTTATGAATGGACTGCACGACTTTATGTCCTTTGTAGGTGGGCGAGTACTTGTAGCACATGCTAGCGCTCATGATAAGGCCTTTTTGAATGCTGCGTTATGGAAAACATCTAAAGTTCAATTGACTCATCGTGTTCTGGATACGATGATGCTTGCCAAATGGCTTGAGCCACAGCAACATCAAACCTACAGTTTGGATGAATTGTTGACCTATCAATCCATTCCGATTGAAGGGCGGCACCATGCGTTAGAGGATGCGAAAATGACGGCTAAGCTGTGGGTTGCTTATGTTCAGGAAATGTTGAAGCGTAATGTGACCAATTTGGCAGATGTCTACGCGCATTTAAGTCATGCCTGATTCAGTACAAGGCATAGCATTCATATACACATCAAAACAGCAAGTTCGCGATTTCGTGGGTTTGCTGTTTTTTTGCGTCCTATTCAGATTTAGAAGGTTAGAGGTGGGGACAGTATGGGCATCCTATGGAGAAGGTAAGGGTCATTTAGACGAAAGACAGGTGATAAGACTGTGAAAAAAATTCTTTTCATCAGAGCGATGGTTATACTGGTTGTGGTTGGGGCTTCATGGGGAGTTATTGCAAACACAACTTATGCAGCAACCCTGTCCATGAAAAATGCACCCTTAAAAGAGGGGAATGGTAGAGAAAAACTTGAAGCTAAGAAAGAGGTAGAGGCTGAAACACATGCGGTAGAGGTATTGAAAAAGCTAAAGCCTGGTCAACGGCTTCCTTCTATGATTTTAAAGGGGTTAAACGGCAAGACCTACGATGTAGGGGCCCCGCGCAATAAGGCTTTGGTTATTAGCTTTTGGGCTTCATGGTGCGATCCGTGCCGATTAGAAGCGCCTATGCTGAATGAGTTGTATAGTAAGTACAAAGATGATGTAGATGTGTATGGTATCAATGTAACTCGTTATGATCGATTGGAGGATGTACAGAAGTTTTCCCGCTCTTTGGATCTCCAGTTTCCCATTTTACTTGATGAGCAAGGAGCATTGTTTGAACGAGTTGGAGGGGTGGCTTTTCCAACTCATGTAATGGTTGATCCTCATGGACAGGTCAGCGAAATCATCATCGGCATGCTCAGTGAGCAGGAGTTGGAACGCAAAATAGAAACTCTTCAAAAAAAGAAGGTGTCTTTGGGAGCCGAGTAGACCGCCAAAGGCACCTTATAAGCTCATGCGAGCAACTGATTAATGATTAACTAATCCATGATGAGTAAGCTCTGACTGATCGTTTGTTGGAGTTGGTGCTTCCAACAATGCGTAACGGAAGCTGTCCAAGAGAGCTTCCCAGCTGGCTTCAATTACATTTTCGGATACGCCTACGTTACTCCAGACGTCCTCGTAATTTTTAGACTCAATGAGCACACGTACCTTGGCGGCGGTGGCATCCTTTTCGTCAAGCACACGTACCTTGTAGTCGGCCAAATGCATGTCCCGCAAAGCAGGGAAATATTGAGAAAGAGCCTTGCGGAGTGCGTTATCGAGCGCGTTGACAGGACCGTTGCCTTCAGCTGCAGTATAGACACTCGTCCCTGCGACATTCAGTTTCAAGAATGCCTCGGATACGACCGGGCGGCCGGCTGTTTTCTCTACCAGCACTTTGAAGGATTCAAAAGAGAACATTTCCTTCACTTCACCACCTGCTTCACGAATGAGCAGTTCCAGCGAAGCGTCCGCGCCTTCAAACTGGTATCCCTGATGCTCCAGTTCCTTGATGCGGCTAATTACGCCACGTGCCTCATCACTGGATGGGTCAAGGGTGATGCCCAGCTCTTGCGCTTTGGATACCACGTTGCTTTGCCCGGCCAGTTCGGAGACCAAGACCCGCTGCTTGTTCCCCACAAGTTCAGGAGCGATGTGCTCATAAGTTCGCGAGTCGCGCAGAATGGCTGACACATGAATGCCCCCCTTATGGGCAAAAGCTGCATTGCCAACATAAGGCTGGTTCACAGGCATATTGACGTTGGCGACTTCACTCACAAAGCGGGCTGTATTGTGGAGTTGACTTAACTTCTCGGTATCTAGACAGTCGTAACCCAGCTTGAGCTGCAAATTAGGAATGACGGAGCACAGGTTAGCGTTACCACACCGTTCACCGTACCCGTTAATAGTACCCTGAACCTGCCTTGCGCCTGCTTGTACAGCACTTAGAGAGTTCGCTACTGCCAACTCGCAGTCATTGTGTGTATGAATACCCAACTGTGACCTCGTTATCTGGCTTTGCAGCATAGTGACAATTTCCTGAATCTCATGCGGCAGGGTACCGCCGTTTGTATCGCACATCACGAGCCAATCCGCGCCTGCTTCTTCAGCTTTTTTCATAACGGCCATTGCATACTCGGGATTGTTTTTATATCCGTCAAAAAAATGTTCGGCATCAAAAATAACCTCCATGCCCCCTTGCTTTAAAAAGGCGATGGAGTCATAAATCATAGACAGATTTTCCTCCAGTGTCGTCTGTAAGGCAGTGTGTACATGAAAATCCCATGATTTACCCACAAGTGTAGCAGCCTGAGCGCCGGATTCCAGAATTCGTTGCAGATTGACATCCTGTGCTGCGATGCTATCTTTGCGGCGCGTGCTGCCGAAGGCGACAATCTTTGCCTGAAGGCCCAGTTCTTGTACCCGTTTGAAAAATTCGATATCCTTGCTGTTGCTTCCGGGAATCCCGCCTTCAATATAATGAACACCGAGATCATCGAGTTTTTTGGCGATTTTCAATTTGTCATCAGCAGACAAGCTAATTCCTTCTCCTTGAGTGCCGTCTCGCAGCGTTGTGTCAAAGATAGAAATAGCGGTGGACATGAGGGACTCCTCCTTTGCGGATTGCTCAGATTGGTGATATTCTGCTTTTTTAAGCACATTAATTTAGTTGTTTAACGCTTAAAAACAGGAAAGCGTTAGTTTGTCGTGTTCGTATGTTAGTCGATTATATCAACTTATGACTTCAATTGTAATATATAATTATCATTTTTAGCCGCAAAACCTTTATTTTTTATGTAAAATAGAAATGGTACTTAAGGGTATCTCAAGTGTAAAATCAAAACACATATTCCCGCGATGACGGGTGAATTTACAGTTAAAAGAAGGGTTGAGCATGAAAGATGTCAGTGCTTATTATCCGGTTGGCGGGCGAGTTATTCTGCATGTGGATATGAACGCATTTTATTGTTCCGTTCATGCCGCGGAGGAGCCGGAGAAATATGAGGGACTACCTACCGCGGTGGCAGGCAGTAGTGAGCTGCGCAAAGGTGTAATTGTAACCTGCTCTTATGAAGCCCGACGATTGGGCATTTCAACAGGAATGGTCGTTCAGCAGGCTCGTCGGATCTGTCCACAGCTCATCGTAATACAGCCTGATTTTCACTTGTATCGTCGTTATTCCAAAGCGTTTATGAGCATTGCATATTCGTATACGCCTATGCTGGAAGCAACTTCAATTGATGAGTGTTATCTGGATATTTCTGGATCCAAACAGTTTGGAACACCTATGGAAATTGCTGAGGAAATCCAGCGCAGAGTAGAAGACGAACTAGGCCTGCCCTGTTCCATTGGAGTTGCTCCCAACAAGTTGCTGGCCAAAATGGCCTCTGATCTGAAAAAACCGCGCGGGATTTCTGTTCTACGTTTGCGTGATGTACCCAACATTTTGTGGAACCTACCTTGTGGTCAATTGTTTGGTGTGGGCCGCAAAACGGCAGATAAGCTTCTACAAATGAACATTCGCACCATTGGGCAACTGGCTAAGGCTGATGAACATATGCTGGTTGGGGTATTTGGTGTGACGGGTTCGTGGTTAAAATTGGCTGCTAACGGGATTAATCATTCTCCAGTCAGCACTGAGCGGGAGCCAAACAAGTCTATCGGCCACACGACCACCTTACCTATGGATGTGGTCAAACTGGAAGAAGCCCAACGGGTACTTCTTAACATTAGTGATCAGGTAGCCCGGCGGCTTCGACGACACGGTATGCTGGCAGGAGGTATACAATTGACGATTCGGACGCCGGATATGAAGACCTTTACGCGTTCTCAAGTCAGGAGCACTCCTACGGAAAGTGCAGAGGACATATATAAGGAAGCTTGTGCGTTATATCGTCGCCATTGGGGAGAAGATAAGCCTGTGCGCTTGCTGGGGATTACGCTACAGCAGCTTATTCCAAAGGAGGAAGCGGCCGTTCAAATGGATCTATTTGAATACCAGGATCAGCCCAAGAAAGAAAGCTTATTGAAGACGATGGATGCACTTCGCGACAAGTTTGGTGAAAATGCAATTTTGACCGCTGGGATGCTGGGAGATGATCCTTCGGTACTTCTTCGCAACTCCAAGTTGCGCGGAACTTCGCTGCAAAAAGACAATCTACCAACTCCGGAGTGAACTTTTGGATAGATTAGTGCAAGCAGAAGCTTACGTTATAAGCATTTTTTGCATGAAGGATAAAGGAAAATAATTTGTAATAATATTGGGTTTGTATTAATATGTGAATAGAATGCAAAAGCTGGTTTGTTTGATTGTATAGGAGGAAGAGAAAAGTTATGGCTAAATACACTTGGGTAGAAAAAGATACATGCATTGCATGCGGAGCCTGTGGCGCTACAGCACCAGACATTTATGATTATGATGATGAAGGTTTGGCTGAAGTGATCTTTGAAGGGGATGCCAACCAAGGCATCAAGGCGATCTCAGAAGACCTGTTTGATGATATGCAGGATGCTTGTGACGGTTGCCCTACGGATTCCATTAAAGTAGCAGACGAGCCGTTCAATAAAGAAGGTTAAGCGTAGGCTTCTTTGATAGGCACAGCACCGACAGTTCCCTTCGCCGTATAACGGTGAAAGTAAGCTGTTGGTGCTGTTTTTTTAGGTTATAGAATGGTTCAGCGGAGGCTGAACCATTCTATAACCGCAAGAAAAACTTCTGCCAAGCGCGGTCTGGCTTCTGTGAAAGTACGTCGATAGACGTTTTTCTTATGTGCTGTCCATCAAGTCTATTTTTACCGATATACATAATAGGAAGTATGCAAGATTACACGATCAGGAGGATCCGATGAACCATTCGCCTCATCTTAAATCGTATGTGAAAAAACACCCTGATAACAAAATGGCCTGGTATTTACTCGGCAAAGAGTATGAGAGCAGCGGTCAGGAGGGCAAAGCAAATTATTGCTTTAATCGCGCAGGAGAAGTGTTCGAAGCCTTCGAGCATAAACAGATTCCGGCAGACGTATGGATGGAATATCAGGATAAACTGGTTCAGATGTCCAAGGAGAAGGAGCGAAGAACGGCTCGAACACGTCACCTGTTAACTGCGTTAATGGTACTACTGCTCATATGGGTTCCTTCAGCTAATTCACCGAGACCTTCAAATGAGAATACATTTGATCCATCTGGAACTGAGCAGGCAGCAATTGATAATATTGAAGTTACGAAAGTGGCCACTGCTGATCCGAAGGAGACGGCCCAGATCGGTGTGGTTGGTGGTGTGTTTACGGCTCAAGCTCGAAAAGGGAGTGAAGCTGGAACGGGGCTTACTGATATGTTGGCTAAGACTAGCCGACTGCCATCCAGGACTACGGTGTTGGGCATGGAGCAAGGGGGCTCGTGGCTGCTCTGGAGAGAGGGCATGAAACCATTACTTAGTGTACAGAACAAAGGAAACGGCGGATTAGCTGTTCAGTCTTACGACGCAGCTGCGTGTGCTTGTAAGCCGTCAGACAGTGAAAATCTTCGCAAAGCAGGTCTAAAATGGGCTGCTGGACAGGAGGAATTAGCTGTGCTGAATAGCTCCATGCGTGCTTTTCGCTCACAGCATCAACGTCTTCCCCAGAGTCTTGATGAACTGACTCGAGACTTTCCCGCTAACACGATGTATGGTACGACAGACGGGATGAAGAAGGCTTTTACACCTATGCGTAATTTACTTGCTTCACCAGGAAAGGGAACAGGGAAGGCAGTAGATTTAGACGCTGACTCGTTGGCCGGAAGCAGTCCATTACTGGCATCGTCATTGCACGGAAGGCCTTTTCTGGGGCAACCGCTGCGAATTGTGGTGGACAAATCTAAGCATAGGCTCGCCCTGGTAAGTGGCAATGTACTTATTCGAAATTATCCTATCGGTTTGGGTGGAGAAAGAACACCAGAAGGGAAATTTGTGGTTACCGATAAAGTAGTAAATCCGAACGGAAAATCCAACGGTGAGTTTGGCAGCCGTGGAATGCAACTGTCTGCAACGAATTATGCCATTCATGGCACGAACGAGCCGGACAGCATTGGCAAAAATGAGTCTTTGGGTTGCGTCCGAATGGGTAAAGAGGATGTGGAGGAATTGTTTGCACTCGTACCTTCGGGTACGGAGGTAGTCATTGGTAACGGGGGATTGCCTGATCAAGTGCTTGTGCCTGGTTCTCGATTTACAAGTGAGCCGCAGCATGACCAGACGAATCCCCGCAAAACCTATCACTGGCTAAATTAAAATTTTGATGCTATTGCTACTTGGTGTTTAACGATTTCCTGCTTGTGCTAAAACAATGACCAGAATAATTACAATGATGAGGAGAACAAAGCTGACGGCGGTCCATACAATCGCTTTCTTGTTCACCTCATCCTTTTTCTTTTGCAGACTGGGCGGCTTGCGCTTGGTCTTCATATCAGCAATCCCTCTTTTCTAACGAGCTAAGGTCTTGTCTTACTATGTCCATTGTAAATGGTTTGATTATACATTTTCAATGACATCTCCATGACAACTGAATTGTTCTGATGTTGCACCTCGCAAATTACTTTCTTTTTGGTATGGAAAAAGCTAAACTATTTTGTAGAGATGTTTTTTTAGGATTGTGCAAGGGCATAGAACGGAGTGGATGAATCGTGTTGTATCGAAGGATTGCGAAACCTGTTTTTTTTAAAATGAGTCCAGAGACGGCCCATCATGTAGTCATTGACGGTTTAAAACATGCGGGCTCACTTCCTGGTGGAGCAGCGACACTGCGAGGAATGTACGGAGTCAAGGAAACGGAGGATCTTGCCGTTGATCTGTTTGGCATTCATTTTCCCAACCCGATTGGACTGGCTGCAGGACTGGATAAAAATGCAGAAGCGGTTACTGGTTTTTCTTCCATCGGGTTTGGATTTATGGAAGTGGGAACGGTGACACCTGTGGGACAGCCCGGTAACGATCGGCCACGTTTGTTCCGACTGCCTCCCGATGAGGCATTAGTCAATCGGATGGGCTTTAACAATCTGGGTGCTGAGAGCATGGCCAAGCGTCTGGCTGCACTCAAACATCGACCTGTTCCGGTCGCAGTTAATATCGGCAAAAATAAAATCACGCCCAATGAGGATGCTCATAAGGACTATGAAAAGTGTATTTCCGCACTGTATCCGTATGCGGACTTCTTTGTAGTGAATATTAGCTCGCCGAATACGCCGGATTTACGAAAGCTCCAGCATGGTGATGAACTGAAGTCGTTATTGGAAGCGGTTCGGGCAGAGATGGGAGTCCAGGCGAAAAAGTATGGCAATGCCAAGTCTGTACTGGTTAAAATTGCGCCAGATGTATCGGATGAGGAATTGGAATATATGACAGATGCGATTGCTGCCAGTGGAGTAGACGGCATTATTGCGACCAATACAACGATATCCAGAGCTGGTTTAACGCACCGAAATGCGAGTGAAACAGGAGGGCTGAGTGGTAAGCCGCTGCGTGACCGTTCCACAGAGGTCATCGGACGGGTGTATCGCCAGACGGAAGGTAAGCTTCCTATTATCGGATCAGGCGGTATATTCACGAGCCGTGATGCCTATGACAAAATTAAAGCAGGCGCAAGTCTGATTGAAATTTATACAGCATTGATCTACGAAGGGCCGGAAGTAAATAGAGCTATACATGCTGGCCTGCGTGAGCTGCTTCGAAAGGACGGCTTTAGACACATTACCGAGGCTGTTGGTGCAGATCACAGATAAAAAAGTGTTGTCGGAAGAGACAGGAGGTACGGGGATGGACGGAAGAGACTGGGGAACATTTTTACTGCCATACGATCAGGCGGTGGAAGAGCTTAAGGTCAAGTTCAAAACAATGCGTGCGGAGCTGAAAAAGCGCGAGGAATACGCTCCTATCGAATTCGTAACCGGACGGGTTAAAAAAATATCAAGCATCCTCGATAAGGCGAAGAGATTACAGGTTCCTTCTGATCAGCTGGAGACGGGAATCGAGGATATTGCAGGTATTCGCATTATGTGTCAATTTGTAGAGGATATTCGGCGGGTGGCCGAATATATCAGAAGACGTAAGGATTTGACCGTACTGTATGAAAAGGACTATATCACCAATTATAAAGACAGTGGCTATCGCAGCTTTCATATGATTGTGGAGTATCCGGTTCAGACAGCAGTCGGGCTGAAAATCGTGCTGGCAGAAATTCAAATCCGTACTTTGGCTATGAATTTTTGGGCAACCATAGAGCATTCTCTTAGCTATAAGTATCGTGAAAGCTTGCCTGATAATATGCGTACACGGTTGAAAAAGGCAGCTGAGGCAGCCTTTGTATTGGATAATGAGATGTCTTCCATGCGTCTTGAAATATTGGAAGCGCAGAAAAAATTCGAGGATGAAGCCAATATCGTTTCCAAAGTGCTAACAGGCATGCATCGGCTGTATTTCTACCATAAGATCAGTGAAACGATTGATGCGCAGCGCAGATTCAATGAACTGTGGGAACGGCACGACATGGAAGGAATCAAGCTGCTTCACGATGAGGTCAAGGAGATGCTAGAAGCCTCTACCAAGGAAGAAGACAGGGATGAGTATTAAATGGCACACCATTCCTACGAACCGCTATACGTGACTTATTTGGTATACTTCAATCGTGATCGGGATTACTTTGAATGTCATGAGGTACTGGAAGAGCTGTGGCTTAAGCTGGACCGTGACCCTGTATATAAAGGTTTGCTGCAAGTTGCTGTAGGGCTGTATCATTTTCGGAATGGTAACTATCGTGGTGGACATATGATGCTGGATAGTGCGGTCCACCGGTTGGAGCATGCTCCTTCGCAGGCGCTGGGCATTAATATGGTGAAGCTGGTGGAAGAGGCGCGCATTTGCGCTCGTCAGCTTGCTGAAGCTGTTATGACCGGCACGGAAGAGCTTCAGCAAGAACCGCCGGTTTATCGGGATATGACGATTGAAATCGTCGAGCCCGGGTTGCGCCGGGCCGTGGAGAAGGCATCGTCGTCTATTCCGGTCAACATTCCGCAGCAAAGAGGTCCTCGGCGTGGGGAAAAGCATGAGCAGCGTCAGCAGGCGCTGGAAGCTTCTATTAGGCGAAGACAGGCCGCTGGCGGCTCAGGTTCTGTCTCAGCGGAAACGAAGGATGCACCTTGAGTTTGAAGCGCATGATAAGCAAGCAGCCCGATCCGTTTCATGAGGATCGGGCTGCTTTATCGTTTTCAGGTCTGTGAAGGTTTGCTTAGGAGGTTACGTTCTTTTTATATTTCTCAAAGAAGGCTTTGAAATCGTCGAGTGTGTATCCATTGTCCGAAGGATTTTCCTTCAACCCGCCTACCATACGTTCCTTTTCCACGCCTTTTTCGTAATAAATGAGCGTAGGGGTATACTCAATCTTATACTTGTCCCAGCCATCCTCATACTCACGCAGGTTAAATTCGTGCATCGTGATGTTCTCCTGCTTGCTCAAAGGCAAGAGCTTGGGAGTAGTGGCGCGGCAATGCACACAGTCGGAGGCGAAATGATAGACGAAAAAGTTTTCCTTTTTGTCAATTTTGCTCTGTAAATCTTCCGGCTTAATAATTTGCTGATAGTTCGGGTCATTCAGCAGCTCTTGAGTAGCAGGATTTAACGAGGCTGTGGAAACGCCATACAGCTTGTTTTTAGTGCCTGAATTTAAAGCGAGCAGCACACCAATCAAAATGACCAGCACAACAAAAAAGCCGATGACGGGTATAAGCTTTTTTTTGTTGGAATTTTGTGCGTTCAATGCAATCTCTCCTATCAAAATTCAAAATATGCAGCTATGAATCTTATTATTATACAACATTACATCTTGTAGTGAAAGTTTGTAAATCACACGGATATTGCGGGATAACAGGTTGAATATGGTACAATAAAATTTATTTTAAAAGGACAGGATGATTACGATTATGGGTGTACAGCTCCCCACAGCATTTGTAAAGCGCATGGAGCAATTGCTCGGCGAAGAATTTGAAGCATTTATGACTGCCTATGACCACACGCCCCATGCCGGGATTCGCGTCAATACATTAAAAATTCCGGTAGAGGACTTTAAGAAATGTTCTCCGTTCGAACTGCGGCCGATTCCGTGGTGTGCCACGGGTTTTTATATTCCGCACGGTACAAAGCCGGGATTACACCCTTACTACCATGCGGGGCTGTACTATGTACAGGAACCGAGTGCAATGTCTCCGGTTGAGCTGCTCAATGTAGCTCAGGACGAAGCTGTATTGGACTTATGCGCTGCACCGGGCGGGAAATCGACCCAAATAGCTGCCAAACTACAAGGAAGCGGCGTATTGGTGACAAATGATATTAGCGCGGACCGAACCAAAGCGTTGGCTAAAAATGTGGAATTGTACGGTGTGCGTAATGCCGTGGTACTGAATGAAAGCCCGGATCGAATCGCCGATGCCTTTCCACATTTTTTTGACAAGATACTAATTGACGCACCTTGCTCGGGAGAAGGTATGTTCCGCAAGGATGAGGACATGGTAAAACAATGGGAAACGCATTCGGTAGATAAATGTATAGTCATGCAACGGGACATTTTGCGTGTAGCGGCCTCAATGCTGAGCGCAGGAGGGAGAATTGTCTATTCGACCTGCACCTTTGCGCCAGAAGAAAATGAAGGAATGATCGCAGAATTTCTGGAGGCTCACCCCGATTTTGACGTAGTCCCTGTTTCGTCAGAAGCAGGCTTTGCACCAGGCCACCCGGAATGGATGAGTGAAGAGGTCGCGTCAGCATACCCCGAGCTGCGGGGAACAGCACGCCTTTGGCCGCATCTCGTAGAGGGAGAAGGCCATTATATCGCTGTATTGCAGCATCAGGGGGGGCATGCCGCTGCGATAGAAGATCACACTGAATCGGAGGATTTGACTCCATTTGAGGACAAGGATGATAGGGCATTGAATATAGATGCAGCGTATCCACGGAAGAAGCCGTTTTTATCCGTCAGGGAAGCGCAGACACCAAGCCGTCAAGGAAGACATGGAACTGGTGAGCCTAAACGAAGTGGAAAAGGAATGGACGGGAAGTCCGGTAAAGGAAGGTCCGCGCGCGGCTTGGGTGGCATTAAGTCCCGATCTGGCAAAGAAAATGTAAAATCCGCTGTACGCTCCCCACAGGATGTGCTGGAATCCTATCACCAATTTGTGAAGGAGCAACTGGAAGTGTCTTTTACAGGCTATACGGTGGTTTATGGAGATCGCATTTATCAGTCGCCACTGGCATCACATCGTTTGGACGGCCTTAAGGTGGTGCGACCAGGCTGGTTTATGGGTACTGACAAGAATGGTCGCTTTGTGCCTTCACACCCGCTGGCGGTGGCATTACGCTCTTCAGAGGCGGTTAGAAGCATCAATCTCTCCAGTTCAGATGCTGAGGCCATCCGGTATTTAAAAGGGGAGACCTTGTCCATCCCCGTTGAGAGAATGGCACTGCGGAACGAAGTCCAGCCCAAAGGCCATACTCTCGTGTGCATTGATGGTTATTCGGCTGGGTGGGGCAAATGGCAGGATGGCATGCTCAAAAATGAATACCCTACAGGCTGGAGGTGGACATCGGTATGAGTGGAAAAGGGAGACAAACGCAACGTTTGGATAAAGTTTTAACCCATATGGGATATGGCACCCGTAGTGATATCAAGCGACAGGTGAAGCAAGGGATAATCACGGTAAACGGGAAGACCACCAAGGATAGCGGCTTACAGGTTCATCCATACCAGGATCAGATTGAAGTGAACGGGGAACGTGTTGTTTTTCGGGAGTATATTTATATCATGCTGCACAAGCCACCAGGTGTCATCTCTGCAACTGAAGATACAAGGGAGCGGACGGTACTGGATTTGCTGAGTGCGGAGGAACGACATTTTGAGCCTTTTCCAGTAGGACGTTTAGATAAAGATACAGAAGGATTATTGCTATTGACCAACGACGGTAAACTAGCGCATGAGCTACTTTCTCCACGGCGGCATGTTCCTAAAACGTATGAAGCTACCGTGTCGGGTCATGTCACGGAGGAGGATATTCTTCAATTTACAGCAGGAGTGGAACTGGATGATGGGTATGTTACCCTTCCCGCACAGTTGACTATTCTTCGCCACGAACATCCGTACCAGGCAGATGGAGAAGTCATTTCCTATATTTCGCTTGTCATCCATGAGGGTAAATTTCATCAAGTGAAGCGTATGTTCGAGGCGGTTGGTAAAAAGGTGACCTATTTGAAAAGAACGGCCATGGGACCATTGAAGCTGGATGAACAGCTTCCACTGGGCAGCTATCGAGAGCTGACTAGTGAAGAGCTGACATGGATCGGCCGGGATATAGCATCTGCAACGTCAGAAGTTTGATGAGCAGATTAAATATAAATGACGCACAGGCTCTTATGAGATTCCTGTGCGTCATTTTGTGGTATAGACAACCAGACAGAGAATTATTCAAACTCAACTTTTAACAACGAATCGCAGTTTACAATTTATTGTGCGCGTGCTGCCCGACTTTTTTTCACTTCGGCTGCTTTATAAGCTGTAACCTTGTTTTTACCTGTCGTTTTGGATATGTACATCGCTTGATCGGCCTGTTTGACCAGTTCATCCGGGTTCATTTCCTTCTTCACTGTACTGTGTCCGACACTGATTGTGACAATGCTTTCCTCCGCGACCCGCTCGCGGATACGTTCTGCGACATGTCCAACCTTGGCACGTCGATCCACAACCATTGCGACCAGTTCCTCGCCACCGTATCGTCCGGTCAGTCCGATTTCATCCAGTTCATCCTCCATAATCTGTGCCACCTGTTTGAGTACTTCATCCGCACGAGCATGGCCCTGCGTATCATTCAACTTTTTGAAATTGTCAATATCGCAAAAAATGACCGACACGCGGATTCCTTGATCCATATATCGCCGTAGTCGTCCTGAAAAATATTTACGGTTATATAGCCCGGTCAGACCATCGGTGATGGAAGAACGGTAAATCCTTTGGAGCAGCTCCACAATCCGTTCAAACAGGATGAGGAATAACGTAGTGTAGTACAGCAATGGTAAAAATGACATATATAGGACTGTGTTTGACCTGCCAGCTTCTTCAGGGATGTCATTTCCCAGCCACAAATAGCCGAGCCAGAGCAAATACATGAATAAGCCCGCTACATACTTCTTTGGCTGTCCGATTCGTGGGGTGATAAACACAAGGCTTAGTATAAGTACCAGTACTCGATAAAATAGAGTGAACCCAACCAGTTTCGCTGCGCTGATCCAAGCGGGCAACAAACCTGCTGTCCAGGCAGTAACCGGCAATATCAATAACGCACCCAGCAGTAGCAAGGTCCATGTCTGCACACGTTTTAGCTTCCGGTATAGTTGAAATACGGCGGCATTGATGAGTACGAAGGCAGACGCCTCCAGTACATTTTTCCACACGATTCCTTGGAGTTGCATCTTGCCTCCGCCTGCTGAATAGAGATTCATGGCTTCATATGTCATAATAATAATAGCGGCAACTGAAAAAAGGATATAGGCTTTTTTTCGTTGTCTGCTATATATGATCACGCACATCAGTGCCATCATGAGTATAATATACAAACCGCAGGCTGCACTTACTGCCTCGGCCAGAGATGGGAAACCCAAGGTTCCCGATAAGGACAACAACGTCAACATCACCGACTCCATTTGCAAAAATAGTCAATCTATTGAACGGATGATATCGTTCCGATACAATAGACAGGATTTATCCCATTTAAAATGTTATAATTTTCTTTTGTGACTAACATTTATTCTCAATATATCATCTTTCAGAAAATCCGGAAACCTATACATACATCTGTGATCCGGGCAGTCTAATGCTTGAAAGGGGAAGCACGTCATGAAATTGCTACAGGCTCTCTTTTTCCCACCCGAGCAACCGGGAGGTGTTTCATCCATGATTCCATATCTGCAAGAGCGATTTACATCCCCCCGTTGGGAAATGGAGCTATTTTCAATCCCTAAACGGATTCGTAACAAGGGTAGGGACGAAGTAATTTTTGATACCTTTGACTGGACGAGATATGAACAATATCCAATCGTTCAAAAATATATTCAGACGTACCGTGACTATTTGTGGTGGACCCGGCTTCGTATTCAGAAGCCCTATGACCTCATTCATGCTCATCACCCCATTGCCGGGATTGCTATGAAAACTGTTTTTCCTGACATCCCGCTTGTACAGACGATTCACTCTTCCTATGAGAAGGAGTTAATCCTAAACGGGAAAATAGAGGAGAACGGGCCTGAACACCAATTCTTGGTATCACTGTACGGGGAAATGGAGCAGAAGGCGGATCGCCTGATAGCGGTATCTCATTCTTTTCAGCATTATTTAACTCCTTACGTTCAGAATCCGCAAGACATTGCAGTCATTCCGAATGGATATGATGAGAAGCGCTTCAAGCCCATTCCACACGAAAATGAAGTGACACAGCTCATAACCGTTTGCCGCCTTGTTCCGGCGAAAGGATTGGATATTTTATTGCGGGCCTGTGCTGAACTTAAAAAAAGAAATATGGAATTTGTGCTTCATATTATTGGAGATGGCCCGGTTCGCCCTGAGCTGGAAGAGATGGCGCGAGAGCTTGATATATACCATGAGACGATTTTTTATGGATATACCCTTCATCCAGAAGAGTTTATGCCTTTCTTTGATGTATTTGTTTTGCCTTCTCGAGCGGAGGCCTTTGGTTCGGTATTTGCGGAAGCAGCGTTGAGTTGTCTGGCATTGGTAGGCACAGAAGTGGGAGGAATACCGGAGCAGATTGAGGATGGGGTCAATGGTCTGCTCGTGCCACCCGACCATCCGAAGGCACTAGCAGACGCATTAGAAAAGGTCATCGCTGATCCTGCCTATCGTTATGAGTTGGCTAGATCTGCCTGCGATAAGGCTAAATCAAGCTATTCTTTGAGTCGAGCGGTTAACGAGTTGAAGAAAATGTATTTGAAATTTCCACACTAACCATGACGAGTATCACCTGATTTGGGATCAGAATGCCGAAGGCTGGAGTGAGGACGTGAGGAACGGAAAGGTCTCCCGCGTCCTGCCATGATCAGTTTACTAACCCACATCAGACTGAGCATCCCGAAAATAGGATAAAGAACAGATAACAGTGAGCTAAAGCCGAACTGACTGATTAAAAAACAGGTGAGCATAATGAATAGTGTGATGAGCTTGGGCGAAATTTGGACATGTTGACGAATTTGCAGACTGACTCCGTAAATGTCGGCCACAAAGGTACTGAAGATTTCCATGAAAATGAGTAGAATGTATATGATTTCGACGAAGGCACCCAGACGATAAGCAATGCTTCCCATAGGGATTTCAAATTGCTGAATACCCGGCATATGTGCTGACATGGCAAAGTGTGCAGCCATCAGCATAAACCCGACACCAACTCCGCCCAAAACTCCGCCCCAGCGGATGGTTCTTCGGGAAAAGGTTTGGCTGCCAAGTGGTACAAGCACGGCTTGGGCCATAGTTAGGTTGAAGGACGTGTACAGCAGTGGAGAGAGCAAGGTTCGAAATGTACTGTGATCTGTCGTATTCGTAATAAAACTCTGAGGATTGGGCATGGAGAGCGTGCTGTGAACGAGCAGAAGAGACATGATGATCATCAGAGGGACAACCACGGTGTTCATGTGTAAGATGGCTTTAATGCCTTTACTTAGCAGCAAATAAGTACCAATCAGTGTAATAAGCAGTCCGGTTTGGTAATGCAGGTGAAGGTGCTCTACAAAAACAGAGCCGGCTCCTGCCAACATGACGCTGTTTACGCCAATCAGCACGATGAGCGTGAACCAGCTAATCCATTTCCCGGCATTGGCGCCAAAAAGATGTTTGTTCAGGTCCTCGTAAGATTTGGCTGAAATATCATGAGCGATCAGCATCATTTTCGTACCCAACCATACAAATATGATTGTGGACAGCATAATAGTGAGAGTAGCCCAACGACCGTACTGCGTAAAAAATTGCAGAATTTCTTGTCCGGTAGCAAATCCGGCACCGACGATTGTGCCGATGTATGTAAAAGCAATCTGAAAAACATGAATATTACGTTTCATCCCCAGTCCCTCCTTGCCTGCTTGAATAACGCTGCAGCGAGCATATAATACAAACTATGTTCAACTGAAATAGGACATGACTGGATGAGACTGAAAATAATTAAAGTGAATTTAATGAATAGCTTGACGGGAGCGTAATTTATGGGTCAAATCCTTGCATGGATACTAGAATACGGATATTTGGCAATGTTCGGCTTACTTGCACTTGGAGTAGCGGGTATGCCGATACCCGACGAAGTGCTAATGATCGCCTTCGGCGGACTCGTGTCTCAAGGGCACTACAACTTCATTGCTGCACTGGCAGTCACATTTTTCGGTAGTATGACGGGTATGATGCTTAGCTACACACTGGGGCGTCTGCTGGGCAAACCACTATTGCATCGATACGGAAAATGGGTGAGGCTTACGCCTTCCAGGATTGCCTCTTCTGAAAATTGGTTTGGGCGCTATGGTACCTGGGGAATTCTGTTCGGATATTTTGTCCCCGGCTTGAGACATGTATCCTCATATCTGGCAGGCACAACCCGTCTAGGCGTTTTTCGCTATATCTGTTATGCATCAGCAGGAGCTTTGCTGTGGTGCGGTACATTTTTGGGGATTGGACATGCGGTGGGCATGCATTGGGAGCAGGTGGCGAAGCTAATGGAGAAGGTGACGCATCGGGTAGGGCTGGTCGTTATTCTTTTAATCGTTGTGGGAGGAATCACCGTATGGTTCTGGAATAAGCGTAAAAAAAATGTCACATGACCTGAAGGAAAGTAGCTATAGCTTGAAAGCGGCGGGTGAAGTATGGTACTTTTACCGCATAGGAATGCCGTGGGAGGTCATGTAATGGAAGTATTAAAGGAACGAATTATAAATGAAGGCGTGATTGCATCAGATCAGGTACTGAAGCTGGATGGTTTGCTTAATCACCAAGTTGATCCAGAATTGACAATGGCAATGGGACGAGAGTTCGCAGCACGTTTCCGGGAAGAGAAGATTACCAGAGTAGTGACCGTGGAATCCTCAGGTATTGCCATCGGGTTTGCGACAGCTTTGGAATTGGGTGTCCCGTTGGTATTCGCTCGTCGTAAAAAGACCCTACTAGCTGATCCAGACGCGCTGTGTGAACGCGTACCTTCGTTTACTAAAGGTATTGTTACGGATATTATGCTGTCTCGTCAATTTATTCACGAAGATGATCGTGTTCTTTTCATTGATGATATTATCGCTAATGGTGATGCGGCGCGAGGCATGGTTAAAATCATTCAACGCTCCGGAGCTGAGTTGGTTGGATTCGGTGTCGCGGTGGAAAAAAGCTTTCAGGCCGGAGCGAGAACCATCCGTGAGCAGGGTATTCGTGTAGAGTCATTGGTCAAAATTTCGTCGTTAGCGGACGGTAAGATTGAGTTTGCTGAATAGTAACAATTCAAAACTCCTGTTCCTGATTTCTAATAATAACCTTTGCATGAGCTTCAATTTCGCTTATAATATAGTTAAGGTTTTGGAGAGGAGGCAGCAACATGGGGAAAGAACAATTGACCGAACAGTTTTTTCTGGAAAAACTGGCAGCGGCTAAAGTACACTTTGAGCGTGCCTTGGATTGTAAGCATACGGAATTTGACGATTTGTATCCCTATATGATTGAACATCCTCAGTTTTTTTGGTATAAACGCTATGTGGCCTGGTCTGAGTTGTTGACGTTGGTTAACCTATGCGAAGAATTGTCCTTCTCTTGGAAAGAAGAATTTACTGCTCACCAAGTGGAGTATGTAGATCAGCGAGTGTTGTCTGCACAAGTGCTGGACTTCTGGTACGAGAAGAACGATACAAAAGAACATGATCACAGTGTAAATCAGTCGGGATAATTTGTCGCTCTGTTGGCAATCCATATAAGTAGTAAGTGAGAAGAGACCTAAATGATTCATTTAGGTCTCTTTTTAAACTTTTTCATGCATAGAATCATGGTCGCTGTGTTATTAAAAAAAGTGTATAAGGAGGGGACAAGGATGATTATGGACGAAGAATTGGATGCTTATCGACTCTCCGGTGAAAAGGTGCGTGTCGTACGCGATGGATTGGAGACCAACGATGTTGTTGGCATTGTACTGGCATGGGATGATGAACAGGTGCTTATTCGGCGCCAGAATCGACGTGTGGTCAAATTGGATCGCAGCTATACATATCAGCCGTTCAGCGAGCCACGTCACAATCCGATAGATCTGAATTAGGAATGGGTTCCAAATGGGTGTTGGATAAAAATAACTGGGTGATTCATTAGGCATACAGAAACTCTAAATCGGACACAGTAATGAAGGGAAATCCAACAGAGAGGACGTGCTGTGTCAATGACGGTTATGGACGAAAAAGTACATGCATATAAGGATCAAATCAGCCATTTGGAAGATCAGTTGCCCGAGGTAGTTCATGCATATCATCGCTTTACCGGAGAGTGCTTTCAAGCCGGCAGCTTAGATGAGAAAACCAAGCAACTGATTGCACTAGGCATTGGCTTATTTGCCAACAATGAAGTATGCACGTTTTATCACGTAGACGAGGCGCGGTCCAAAGGAGCTAGTGATCAGGAAATTATGGAGACCATTGCTGTAGCCGCAGCGGTAGGTGGAGGACATGCTCTAAGTCAAGGGGTTACGCGTGTACAGAAGGCGTTGCAATAAAGCGAATCATTAATAGATATGCTTATGCTTCATCTTAGCGGTTATAGATCGATTTGGAGATATGATGGATATGGAAAGGAGCTTCCGAGCACAGTTGGTGTCTGCGGAAGCTTTTTTTTTGCGTGTTTATTGTGCGGGGATTATGCTCTTCTGCTTGCGGCAACAGCAGCAGGGCGAGACGTTTTACGCTTATAAGCCAAAGAGGATGTAACCAAACTTCGATCAACGATGCGTAGGGGGTTGGAAGTTGAATTGTTTGGTAATTCGGGGCGATGTTTCTCTAGTAAAGGAAGGGCAGCTGTATGGGGCATAGAGGTTGAGAGCCCCAGATATGCTCGCATCCGCTCATACATTTCTTTGCGGAATGCTGGCATTGCCATACTGAACTGCTCTTTATTGCCTTTACTTATATAGGTGGCGTGAACGCCGGAGTGGTTTTGTTGTATGTCCAGAACATGAATGTGATATTTATTAAATTCATGTTTTACTTCAGACAGTAGGATTCCGGTACGATCTACACCTGCGTTAACCATTTCGACATAAAGATCAGGGGTTTTCAGCATACCGCTTTCTTCAAGAATTAGGCTGTCCCGCTCAAATACTTTTTGAATAAAGGTAAGGAGCAGATAACTTTTCACAAGAGACCATTCATGCTGAGTAGTATCTAAAGGGGTCATTACCATTCACCGCCTTAGGAAAATGTGATGATAATTCATAAACGATTGAAGAAAAGGAACATTCATTCCCGAGAACCTATGTTCTTATTTTAGTTTATTATTCCTTTTTTATCAAGAGGAAATTAACGAACATAAAAGGTTTGACATCTTGATATATGCATGGTATGATCTATCTTGTCGCTAAGAAAGATTGATCTTTCGAGGATAAACGATAATTTATATGCGGTCGTGGCGGAATTGGCAGACGCGCACGGTTCAGGTCCGTGTGGGCTAACCCCCCGTGGAGGTTCGAGTCCTCTCGACCGCATCCATTAGAAAAGGTCTATAGAATTGCTCTCGTAGCAGTTTTAGAGACCTTTTTCTTATATTTCTGGGGATTTGCTCATAGTTTAAGCTGAACACGTTTCTTGTCTTCACGCAAACTATGGATTTCCAGATATGATAGAAAATTTTATGATGAAGTTATTGAAAGGTTGGATGTAAGATGGAGAAAGCAACTTTTGCAGGTGGGTGCTTCTGGTGTATGGTGACTCCGTTTGAAGAGCAGCCGGGCATTCATGGCATTGTGTCAGGATACACTGGAGGAACGATTCCCAATCCCACCTATGAGCAGGTTAAAACAGGAACTACAGGTCACTACGAGGTGGTGCAGATTACGTTTGAGCCTGAGCTGTTTCCTTATGAAAAGCTGCTCGAATTATATTGGCCACAAACAGACCCTACCGACGGGGAAGGTCAATTTCAGGACCGGGGCACACAGTATAAACCCGCAATTTTTTATCATACAGAGCAGCAACGTGAGCTTGCGCAACAGTCCAAGGAGCAGTTGGCACAAAGTGGACGCTTTGATAAGCCAATTGCAACGGAGATCCTTCCGGCTTCGATTTTTTATCCAGCAGAGGATTATCATCAGGATTACCACAAGAAAAACGTGAAGCACTATAAGGAAGATCGGGCTCAATCGGGCCGTGATGAATTTATTGATAAGAACTGGTAAGCGGCTTTAACATACGTTTCCACGCACGATAAGGCAGATTAGGGAGTATTCCATGGTCTGCCTTATACATATTTAGACGAGGTTACTCACACAATGAAGGGACAGAGAAGGAGGCTGACCCGCAATGAGTACACGACGGAAGCTGCACATGAGAAATATAATAAAAAAGGCTTTAAAGGCATCTCGCGGTCGGAAAGAGCCAGCTTATGTACCTGTATTCCATTCAAGCTCCAAAATACGAAGAACCGTAGTTCTCTCTATTTCGGTATGCATGTTATTCATGGTCTGTAGTACTGGTGTTGCAGAAGCAATAGACAAACAGGGCGAGTCGCAAAGGATGGTTGCTGTCATTATTGACGATCTGGGAAACAATATGAAAGGGACTGAGCAAATTTTAAATTTACCCGTTAAGATTACCGTTGCTGTGATGCCTTTCCTGCCTACAACCAAACAGGACGCTATGGAAGCGCACAAGCGTGGTCATGACGTCATTGTTCATCTTCCAATGGAGCCAAAACAGGGAAAGCCCGAATGGCTCGGACCCGGAGCAATTAAGGCTAATATGACGGATGAAGAAGTACACGCTAAGGTGACAGCAGCCATTAAGGATGTTCCTTATGCGATAGGGATGAACAACCACATGGGTTCCAAGGTCACTTCAGATAAGCGCATTATGTCTGTAGTTCTTGATGTTTGTAAGGAGCATGGACTATTTTTTGTCGATAGCCGTACTAATTATTGGTCAGTGGTGCCTGAGCTTGCCGCTAAAAAGGGAATGCCTCCGGTACGCAATAATGTTTTTCTGGATGATGTCCATACCCACGCCCATGTGAATCGGCAACTTACAAAAGTGGTTGAATGGCTGGATGAGCACAACACCTGCGTAACGATTGGGCATGTCGGCGTGTCGGGCATGTACACGTCCTCCGCTCTTCATTCGTCGGTTCCCAAGCTAAAGGAGCAGGCCAAATTTGTGGGTATTAGCGATTTGGTGCGAGCTGTATGGGGATGGACGGGAGACCCAGCCACCAACACTACCAGGCCGTCAGATGCGCAATAATGCCTTCGGCAATAGCTCCTGCAATGCTTTTTTGACCACGATCCTCGGAAAGCATAGCTCTGTCCTGTTCGTTACTTATAAATCCGGTTTCCACAATGACAGCAGGGTGCTGGATTTTATTCAAAAGATAAAAGGGTTTTCCGTACACTGTTTTTCTATTCATGCAAAATAAGCGGTTTAATGAATGCTGAATCCGTTCAGCTAACAGATAGCTGCTGCCTTCATCCTGATACAGCACAATGGGTCCCCGTTTTTCGGCACGTTTGGTCCAATTGACATGCAGGCTTACAACCAAAGCGGTGGGCAGTTGTTCTGTTAGGCTTTTACGTTGGGCGAGGTCTTTAAGATGCCGGGATTTGGACTGTAGCCAACGGTTGTCGTCACTCAGTGCGTAATCCTTGTCCCGATTCAGAACAGCAGGATATCCCTGGGATCGTAAAATCAAGTACAGCTTTTGAGCAATGGCGAGATTGATGTCTTTTTCCAAAATTCCTTTGTGACTTGTTCCACCATCCACACCACCATGGCCTACATCAATCAGGACAACGGGCTTGGCAAAAGCGTGATAGGACGAATGTACGTTGGGCGGAACATCTGTATACTTGTTCAGTTCGTTACTTTTATCGTCGGGCTGAGCAGCTATATAGGTAAATGGGGCAAATACAGCACTGCAAAGGATGCATAGACTCAATCCCAGCCTTGTCAGCCCTATCTTGTTTAACTTTTTATTCCGCACGTTCTATTCCTCCAGTGGACGAATTGATTATTTACTGATTGAAGATAGTATGTTCCATTTAAGGGAAACCATGCATAGTTATTCCCACAAGGGTTAGACCTTTTGGAAAATGAGCAAGCTAGTTGTATCTGCACCTAACGTGTAAATCCGATATTTCCAAGCAACGTAAATGGAAAGGATGGGCGCAGATTGGAGGAGGTCATGTAGGATGGCAAAGAGTGACGAACTGGTGACGTATATTACGCAGCGGATTGTTCGCTATATGGAAACGCCGCGTGATGTTCGGCGCAGTCAAAAACAAGCCAGAGAGCCGTGGGGGAGCAAATGGTTTGGCATGTTGCCTCTCGCTCTGAAAATGTGGATGAAATCCACACGCAGAGTGCGAAGGGAGCGACATTAAACTCGCCAAAGAGACCACAAGAGGCATAGGGTATGCCATTTGAGGTCTCTTTTTATGTTGCAGGGATCATTCCGATCTTTTCGTGTTTCTTAATAACTAGGAGTCCAAACGATAAAATTCGCCAGCTGACAATAACTGTTTTAGTGGTACAAATCGGGAAAGTCCATGATGGTAGGTTAACGCATATAAATTGGGTTGGGACGGATGATCTGGGGATATCCAGGACTGATACCCACTAATGGATAAGGGACCTCCAAAGGCAAAATTGATACCTGTGGCAGAAAATATAATACGCGGTGAAATACTCAGTGTATCCATAAATTGGGCTGTGTTACGGACAGAAAGTTTTTGCTTGGGTTGAAGCCAACCCAGATCGTCATAGGGATCGAAAGGAGCAGACGAGACCGTAACCGCTTGCGCCTGTGTTTTCAAAAAGGGTATAGATGAAGAGAATGCGTTGCTTTGGAGCTTATGTTTCCAACTCCCATCTGCCACTTCTACAGGTAACGGATCGCCAGTTACAGCATCAATACATATTTGGCTGCTTGTAGAGGAACGCACCAGCCAGTAGGCTAGTAGCGGTTCCTCATACATAGGTGTGATTTGCAGCTTGTCGATAGATGAAAGATCGGTTTCTGTGAGCGACACCAGAGATTGGCGAAGTACATCCATACTATAAGGTCCACCTGGACCATTCCCATATTCGTTGAGTTGATATGCGCCATTTGAGTCTGATCCGATAATCAGGTAGCCGATGTATTCTCCTGCACGGTTTACTTGAACAAGCCAACTATGGGTTCCAGGTCCGAGCGGATGATAGCTCAGCTCAGCATCTTTCCACAAGGAAAAAGGGGGTTGGGACGATAAGGATTGTACCTTGTTGTCCGCGGCTTGTTTTACGCCCGTAGGTACGCCTTGCTCCTGTGTAGGAAAACTTGCGGAAACGTCATCCTGGGAAGGGGAAGGAGTAGCAGGACTCGTGGAGTTCAATGGAGGAACCCACAAGCTTTCGTTGTAGAGAGACACCGAGTTTAAATTGTTGCTTTGTGCGACTGAGGGAGCCGCATGAATGGAAGCGAACGGACAGACTGCGGACAGGCCGATCAGAACTGCTGCGATCATACCTATGCTATAGTGCCCGGAATGACTTTTATTCAATGGTATCCACCTTTCTGTCGGCTTGATTGCCCGACGGAGGCATTCTTTTCTATCCAGCATACAGCCTGTCCCATAAAAAGACTGCTGCACCTTGTCGGCATAAATGTCATATCCAGGTTCGCTTTTTGCTGTCGATACATAGGAGACATGTTTAACCAAACTTGTGGTTACAGCAGCGGAAACTGATGTAGGCTGAAGCAAGATGTTACAAGCTGACGATATCTCTGCAACTTTCCTGCGAAGGAGCGAGAGATATCGGTTACCGCAGATGAAATATCCCGCAGTTAATGGCGGATACGAGTACCTTTGGCTCATATTGCCATACCATTTCTTTACGGCGGGCTTGATGCTGCTCGGATATGGCTTCTTTTTTTTCCTCTTCCTCTTTCTGCTCCTTGATTAGATCTTCGTAATAGTGGTCAATGACCTCCAATTCCTCGCGCAATCGTTCCTTCGCCTGCTCAGCCCAACCATAATCTTGCTGACGGAGTTGTTCAGTGAGGTAGCTTTCAAGCGAGGTGGAAGCTTCCGGGACAGATAGCTTGGCAGGCTGTACATGCATATTGCCCGCCAGCAGCGGGCTGAGCTGCCGGGTTTCGAGCATGGCGCCAAAATCGGTTACAATGGTGCCGCTTTTGAGCGAAATACCTAGCCAATGAAGTTCCTCACGCTTCAAATCGCAAGCGAATTCAATTTTATAGCAGATGCTGAGCCAAGCTTCATAGACTACGGGAGAGCGGGCAGACAACTGACGGGCATCAGGCTGCTCAAACAAATAAACATATTTTCCTCCATCCCGTGCGGCTTCAAAAATTTGGTGCAGCCGACGGCTTCCATATCGAAGCTCCTCCTGCAAAATACGTCCAGGTCCCAATTGTGGTAACGTCGGTACATGACCGAAGTAACGCCCCATGACCTGATCTTGTGCTGCGTTGCCTGATGCTGGAGTTGGGGGTGTATGGTCCGCTAAACGTTCCTGTTCTGTGCGATAGGCTTCCCCATCAAAGATGAAGGTGAAGGACATCGTCTGCGCTGGAACGCCAGTACGCTCCACGTATCCCCAATAGTAGGGCCGGTTTGTTAAGGCTTTATCCGCTTCTGGAGAAAGCTTGACGGTTACATGGTGGGGTGACCTCTCAATGACACTGCATCCGGTAGCTTCCAGATAGGTGTGGACAAAACGCTGGACTTGCTGTGCATCCATGGTCAAACTAGCGACCTCCCTTCACACTGCGTCGAGCTTTACCCGGAGGAACCGTATTGCCTGCTAAGCCTAATAAGTTCTCGGTGTTTGGCTGGTCTGTGCGCAGTTGTTCCATTTCCTGTTTGATGGAATCCAGCGAGTGGCCCAGTTTTTGCATTTTTTTGCGAATTTCATCATCGCTACTGGATTCAAGCATGATTTTATACAAACTTTTTTCAATGGATTCTTTCTTCTCAAACTTCTCCAGAATAACGTCCAATCCGCCAATGACCATCTCAAACATATTTATTTTTTCATGCAGCAGATGTAGGATATGCTCCTCAATCGTTCCGGTTGTGGACAAGTTGAAAATATTAACATCATGCGTCTGTCCAAGTCGATGCACCCGTCCGATCCGCTGCTCCACGCGCATGGGGTTCCACGGTAAATCGAAGTTAATCATATGGTGACAAAATTGCAGGTTAATGCCTTCACCACCCGCTTCGGTGGCAATCATGACCTGAATGCGCCCACGGAACAGATCCATCATCCAATCCTTGCGTCCACGGTTCATACCGCCTCGGTAAGGAACAGCAGATAGGCCACGGTCACGGAAATAGTTCAGCAAATACTCCTGTGTGGCTCTGTATTCTGTAAAAATGATCACCTTTTCGTTCATCTGACGGATAAGCTCGAGCGCCTTTTCTGCTTTGGAATTGGCCTTGATCGCTTTAATGTGTGCAACCAAATCCCAGACACGATCGCGTAGGGGAGAGTCTGGAGCCATTTTTTTAGACAAATTGACCAGCGTCACGAACACAGCGTCCCGGCTGCTGCACACTTCCCGTTGAAGGGTAACGAGAGACAGCATGCTACTTAAATTTCCGCCATTCGCCTGGTATTGCTCTTTGACAAAAGAGGTTACCCCATCGTACAGCGCTTGCTCTTCCGGCGAAAGTTCCAAGTGAATATTGGAAACATTTCGTTTGGTGAATTGAACTGGGCCTTCTCCGCGACGATTGCGGATCATGACTTTAGACAGCTCATCCTTGAGCTGATCTTCATTTTTGGGCAGACGTTTATCTACAACAAAGTTGGCTGAAAAATCGCCATGTCTTCCCAATTGACCGGGCTTGAGCAGTGTAATCAGGTTAAACAGCTCAGACAGATCGTTTTGTACAGGTGTCGCTGTCAGGAGCAAACAATATTTTTTACGCAGCTTCATAATGAACTGGTAGTTGGATGTCTTTTTATTTTTCAGCTTATGGGCCTCGTCTATAATGAGCAGGTCATAATCGGTATCTAGCAGGATGTTACTATGGGGCTCTCGCTTGGCAGTATCCATAGAGGCCACGACAACCTCGGAAGACCAAGAATACGCTTTTTTCTGGGCGACAGCGGGAATACCGAATTTGCTGTTCAGCTCACGCACCCATTGTAGGACCAGGGATGCGGGTACAAGAATAAGCACTTTGGAAGCCAGCCCGCGAACCAGATATTCCTTTAGGATCATTCCAGCTTCGATCGTTTTGCCCAGGCCGACTTCATCGGCAAGAATGGCACGTCCGGACATTTGAAACAGTACCTTCCGAGCGGTATCCAGCTGATGGGGTAGTGGAGTGAGGTCTTGCAAATGCTGTAGACATTGAAGCTCATCGAAGTTCGGCACCAGTTTGACTTTTTCTGCCTCAATGGCCAGCTGATACAGATTCCAATCTCCCCAAGGGCCACCTTTGCGTAGGCGTTGGTCCAGCTCATCCTGCCAGCTTCGATCAAATTGCACCGGAACAGGCAGTGGCGCTTGATTGTGTATGTGCGGGGAACTTGTCGATTTGGCTTTCATGATGATTCCCTCCCTCCTGGTAGTAGCACAGTTGAAGCTCTTGGTTCTGTCACATACGTGGCATCTATTTTTGCACAGATCGTAGATGTAGTATGGACGGAAAATGATATCTTCATAACAGGAGGGATGAAATCCTTTAGCTGCCTTCCATTAACTTTTGGAGTTTGCTTTCCGTTGAGGTTTGCGCATTGGGGGTGTAGATACTGCAACGGAGATCAACACTGCCTTGTACCTGAAGAGAAGTTAGGTCAAATAGCATTTTGCCAGCCTTCGCATGACGAAATTCAATGAGCACCTCCGGTGCAGAGCTTACTTCGCTCTGATTCCAAAGCTCGTTAAACTCCGGGTAGGCCTGGCTCATATTTTGTATAAATTGTGCATACCAGGGATCTGTCACGTATTGCCCGTAATAAGCGCGGAAAATAGCAAGGAACCCCTTTACAAAGTGTTCCCAATTCACAGCTAGACTTTTAAACTCCTTTTTGGTGAATAGCAGTTCAATCATATTGCGTTGCTCATGTGGTAGCTCGGCAAAATCCATAAAAACATGAGCAGCAGCGGCGTTCCAGCCGACAATATGACAGCGCCGATCTGAAATAATAGCAGGGCAGTAGTGTAGCTCTTGTACGATCTTTTGCAGAGAGGGGGAAATGACGGCTTGCTCTGCAGGAGCAGGAAGGCTGTGAGACCCAGCCTCGATCGCCAAATCATACAAATATTTGCGCTCGTCTGTGTTCAACTGCAATGCGGCAGCAATAGCATCCAACACAGAGGCGGACACCTTAATATCTCGTCCTTGCTCCAGCCAGGTATACCAGGTCGTACTGACACCAGCCAGCTGAGCGACTTCTTCTCTGCGCAAGCCTGGTGTTCTCCGACGTGATCCTTGGGGGAGACCGACCATATGTGGGTGTAGGCGGGCTCTTTTTGTTTTTAGAAAAACAGATAGTGCTTCCAGACGTGCTTCCGTTTTCATAGGTATTTTCTCTCCATTCAATGGGTATATCCGAAGTGAGCCAATAAGGCGTGTACTATAGTAGTGTTCATTATACCAGGATAAACAAACACTTGTAATAGGATAAGACGAGGGTAAAATGAGGATTATAAGTAAGTCACCGAGCAGGAGGAATGAATAGCTTATGCAAAGAGTAGTGATAACAGGTATGGGTGTCGTTTCCCCACTGGGTAATGAAGTGGACACGTTGTGGAAGAATTTGCTGGAAGGCAATTCAGGTATACGTAAAATTGATACATTCGATGTGTCCGATTTGAAAGCACAAATTGCTGGACTGGTACAGGATTTTGATGCAGAAAAGCAATGGGGACGTAAAGATGCTAGACGAATGGATCGGTTTACTCAGTTTGCATTATATGCGGCAGAGCAAGCGCTCAAGGATTCCGGTCTGGAACTGGATCACACCGATTTGGAGCGTGTCGGTGTTTATGTGGGATCGGGAGTCGGCGGTTTGGATACGTTGGTGGACAATGTAGATGTACTGCTACAGCGTGGACCGGGCAGAGTTAGCCCGACGCTGGTACCCATGATGATCTCAAATATGGCTGCTGCTCAAATTAGTATCGCGTTTGGAGCGATGGGACCTACGCTTTCCCCCGTGACGGCTTGCTCTATTGGGAATACAGCAATTGGAGAGGCGTTTCGGACGATTCGTACAGGAGATGCGGATGTCATTTTTGCCGGTGGAGCTGAAGCAGCGGTGTCCCGATTGGCCTTGGCAAGTTTCGCTAATGCAACAGCCTTGTCCACACGTAACGAGGAGCCTTCGATAGCAAGCCGGCCGTTTGATCAAGATCGTGACGGTTTTGTCATGAGCGAAGGAGCAGGCATCCTAGTACTGGAGTCGCTGGAGCACGCTACCCGGAGGGGAGCGGAAATCTATGGTGAGGTCATCGGTTATGGAGCGAGTTCGGATGCTTATCACATGGTTGCACCGCATCCCGAAGGAACCGGAGCTTACTTGGCGATGAAAGCGGCCCTTCGTTCGGCTCACATCTCCCCGGAAGAAGTGGACGTGATCAGTGCCCACGCAACGAGTACAGCTGTAGGGGATACCGCTGAAACTTTGGCAATCCACAAACTGTTTGGCGACTATGCCTATCAGATTCCGGTTACTGCGAATAAGTCCATGCTGGGTCATATGCTGGGAGCTGCGGGCGGGGTCGAAGCGATTGCGCTTGTGCAAAGCCTACGGGAGGGCATCATTCCACCAACGATGCACCTGGACAATCCGGACCCGGCTTGCGATCTGGATTATGTACCTCACGAAGCGCGCAAGGCTCTACTAAATATTGGGCTATCTAATTCTTTCGGCTTCGGTGGTCATAATGCGGTCATTGTGCTGAAGCGCTACGAATCATAATTTGTAAGGAGTTATTGAAACCTCAGGCATTCTATTCGGCTGGATAGAGTACCTGAGGTTATTTTAATTGAAGAATAACAGATTCATTTTAGATCCGGATTTTGCAAAATTCGATACTAGTGGCTCTGAAGTGCAAGATATAGACGAACTAAACCATTTCGATCTATATCTTGTTTATTGAAAGTCGCTCAATGGATTTTTGCTAAATCCCAAGATAAGAGATAGAGTAAGATGAAGGAATACGATGAGGAGTTCATGGCTTATTTTTATTAATGGTGAAAGGTTTTGAAAAAATGAAAATTGACCGATTGCTTTCTATCGTCATTTTGCTACTAAAGAAAAATAGAATACAAGCGAAGGAACTGGCTGATTTATATGAGGTTTCGATCCGGACGATCTATAGAGATATTGAAGCGATTAGTATGGCAGGTATTCCGGTGGTGACTTATCAGGGAGCCAATGGGGGGATCGGCTTGATGGAAGGATACCGCCTGGATCGCAGTATGTTGACGGATCATGATGTCAAGGACATTGTAATGGGGCTGCAGAGTTTGTCCTCGTCGTTGGGTGGCCCGAATGTGTCGCGGTTACTTCATAAATTTGAAAGTATTATACCAGAGTCTGGGAAAGAGCAATTTAGTGTCCATACCACACAGTTTATCGTCGATCATTCGGGATGGGGAAATCGGGCTGCGCAGGAAGGCAAATTGATAAAGGTAAAAGAAGCAATGAGCCAAGCGCGCACTGTCGCCTTTACCTATCGAAATGCGGGGGGAGCCATTACAGAACGGAATGTTGAACCGCATACGCTCGTTCTGAAAGGACAACAATGGTTTGTATATGCATATTGTCCCGATAGGGAGCAGTTTCGTCTATTCAAGCTTTCCCGCATGAGTGACCTTGTGGTTACAGAGACCGTTTTTGCTCGCAGGGATCTTTCTTATGAAGTGTTGCCGTGGAATGAGGGGCGGATGGAGGTATCCAGGGCCGTACAACCATTTACGCTACAATTTAACCGTAACTCAAGGCATCTGGCGGAGGACTGGTTTGGCGTAGAAGCATTGACCGAGCAGGAGGAAGGGATCTATACGGTCTCGGTCCCGTTTCCTGAGGATGCATGGGCGTACGGATTTATTTTAAGCCTGGGACCGGATGTGGTTGTCAAAGAACCAGCCCATTTGCGGGATAAGATTCATAAGATGGCGCTGCGTATTGCGTCTAATTACGAAGAAGTTCGGGAATCATAAAGGAATTCTTAGATTAAAGTAAAACAAACCTGACCCATAGTTGTCAGGTTTGTTTCGTTATACTGGTGGCATACCTGATATCAGATAGCGAAAGGGGATTTACGAGGATGGATAAAGCTTGTCAAAGTTGTGGGATGCCGCTGGAGCATGAGGACCAATATGGAACGGATGCACAACATCATAAAACGGATGAGTATTGCAAGTATTGTTACAAGGAAGGCGAATTTGTACAGCCTGAATTGACTATGGAGGGGATGATTCAGCAGTGTGTGCCTATCCTGGTAGAAGAGGGGATGCAGGCAGAAGAAGCGACTTCGATGCTGCGTAATTACCTACCGCATTTGAAAAGGTGGAGGTCTTTAGAGGATACAGAGCTTCAACTTGATGGACCCATTCGGGAGGAATACCGAGGTGAAATCCATTTAATTGGACTAAAAGCACGTACAAATAATCAGAAGGAACAAACATCTCACGGGATCATTCCAAACATGTGGGAACGTTTTTGGAGCGAGGGTGTGCCAGGTCGGATCAGGGGGCATGAAGGATCTGCTTCCGTCTATGGTTGCTATACTGACTATGAAAATGGAGCTTTGGGCGAGTATACATTCTTTATCGGGAAGGAAGCGGCTGTTGATTTCCAAACTCCTGACGATCTTGAAGAACTTGTTATTCCGGCTGCACGCTACGCCATTTTTCAGACAACTCAGGAACCCTCTTCTATCTTCCGTGTATGGCAGACGATCTGGGAGTGGGCTGCCACGGGACAAGGGGAGCGGACATACACAGGTGATTTTGAAGTGTATGGCAGTCCTGATGAACCTGTTTTGATTTATATCGCAATCAAGTGATGATTTTGTCGTGACAGAAGAGAACCACCCGGTCATTGTCGTGGACCCGGCGGTTTTTTCTGATTCAATCCATAGCATTCTCCCCATCAAGTTGAACGTCGGGTCACAGCCCAAAAGATGAGAGCCAGAGCACTGACACCAGCTCCTAATAGACACACCCCGTTCCATCCGGCATAGATGTACATATGAGTGGAAGCAATAGCCCCGGTGGCGCTACCGATGGAATAAAATATCATGTAGCCTGCGGTAAGTCGGCTCCGTGCCTCAGGGCGAACATTGAAAATCAAGCTTTGGTTGGTGACATGTACAGCCTGTACGGCCAAATCCAAAAGTATTACGCCAAGAACTAAAGCGAACAAAGAATGCTCGGTGTAGCGGATAGGTAACCAGGACAGCAGCAATACAACGAGTGCGATACCTGTCGTCCGTTGTCCCAAGCCTTGATCAGCAAGACGCCCTGCTCGTGCTGCTGCTAATGCTCCGGCGACTCCAGCCAGGCCAAAGGCTCCGATGGCTGTATGTGAAAGAGATAGAGGCGGGGCACTGAGAGGTAACACAAGCGAAGTCCACAATATGCTGAATGCCATAAAAATGAGCAATGCAAGGACAGCGCGAATGCGTAGAATTCGTTCTTGCACGAACAACAAGATAACCGATCGGAGCAGCTGCGGATAGGAAAGTGTCGCACTCGTGGGTTCGTTCTTTGGCAACACCCGCAACAGAGCTACAGCCATAAACAGCGTAAGTATAGCAGAAACAAGGTAAACTGAACGCCAGCCTGCCAGATCAGTTAATACACCGGCCACGGTTCGTGCTAGCAGAATGCCGATAACGACTCCACTGGTCACCAGACCTACGACCTTCCCCCGTTCAGTCGGATTAGCCAAGGTAGAGGCGAAAGCCACGAGTGTTTGAGTAACTACAGCCAGCAGTCCAACCATTGCCATTCCCATAAGTAGTATTGTACGAGTAGGAGCAAAGCTAACCACGATTAATGCCAGCACGGACAGTAGCATTTGCCCAGCAATCAGCCGCCGTCGATTCAAAAGATCGCCAAGCGGGACGAGCAGCAATAAACCCAATGCATAACAAATTTGCGTGATGGTAATGACCATGCCTACCGATGAGTGCGTAATGCCAAATTCATTTGCCAGCGCATCCAACAGTGGCTGTGCATAGTAAATGTTAGCGACAGCCAGCCCGCAGGCTATGGCAAATAGGAGTGCCACAGATCGGGACAGGGAGGGAATGGGGGCTGTTTCGGTAGCATTTGCTACCGTTTGATGAGGGAGGAGTACCGCTTTTTCTTCTGACGTCTTCATTTTCACATACCACATCGCTTTCTGTAAGTTACATACCGTTAAGTATAATATACCGATTGGTATGTAATTAATTTAGGTCAATATAACTCGTGCATATATGTTATGTCAAGAGTTTATCCTGTACATATTTGACAGTTCCTTTTCGTAATCATACAATCTTAATATACTGAACGATACGAAAAGAAGGAGCTGCTTATGGTTCGACCACGGGGATTTGATGAAGATCAAGCGTTGGATGCAGCGATGCAAATTTTTTGGGAAAAAGGATTCGAGGCTACCTCTTTAAGCGATTTAACCTTCAAAATGGGAATTCAGCGTCCTAGTATTTACGCTGCTTTTGGAGACAAGAAGCAATTATTCGAAGCCGCGCTGCGCAAATATACGCTATCTCATGCAGCTTGTGTTAGGGCTAAACTGCAAAATAGTTCATCTGTAAAAGAAGCATTTTACAATTTTTTTGGAGGAGTGGTGGCAGAAGAGTACGAGGAGGGACCCAATAAGGGATGCTTTTGCATCAACACGATGGTAGAATTAGCCCCTCATGATGAAAAATTCGAAATTTTAACTAGAGAACATCAAATGTATCTTTCTGCTGTCTTTCAGGAGACCCTCGAACGTGGTATTCAATCTGGGGAGCTTGAGGCGACTATGGATGCACGGGCTTTGGCGCATATGTTGGTCTCTTTGTTAATCGGGATTACCGTGATGATGAAATCACGCCCAGAGCGTTCTTTTGTGGATCATGCGGTTGCGACCGCACTTATGTTGCTGGATGGGAAATAGAGATGAAGGGAGGGTAACGTGGATGCCACAGATAAAGGCCGTTCAAACCCCGATTGGAGTATTGTATGGACGAGATGCGATCTATTTGGACCATGTGCATATGAATTATTCGAAGAAGGAGCTGATTTTAAAGGGAGAGATTAATGGGGGGCTGACAACGGAAGCAGCAGATGATTTTGTGCCCTATGAACTGATATTTACAGAAGTCTACTACTTCAACATGATTGAATTGGACGTCGCTTTGCACATGTCTGAACGGGAATATACGCAGGGCAGCAGCTTTGATGAGCTTATAGATACGCCGTTATTAGCTACAATAGCAAGCGCACGGGGGAAAAATCTAAAGCACTATATGTTGAAAACCTATGACGATATAGTAGAAATTGCCTGTAGAGACTATAAGATGACTATATAAACGAGTTGATTTTTAGAAGAGAGAGAGGATCAATGGATACCCAAATTGAACTATTAAACGTGACAATACGTGTGATGCAAGGGGATATTACCCGTTGTAAGGCGGATATTATTGTCAATGCAGCCAATACAAGCTTGCTGGGTGGCGGTGGCGTAGACGGCGCGATTCATAGGGCTGGCGGTCCGGCTATCTTAGAAGATTGTGTAAGTATCAGAAACAAGAAGGGTGGATGTCCCGTAGGAGAGGCAGTTTATACCACAGCTGGCAAGCTGGATGCCCAATATGTTATTCATACCGTCGGCCCTGTGTGGAATGGTGGCGACCATCGGGAAGAGGAGCTATTGGCGAAATGCTACCATAATGCACTCCAATTAGCTTTAAAACTGAATGCACGAAGCATTGCCTTTCCGAATATCAGCACAGGCATCTACCGTTTCCCCAAAGAAAAGGCGGCGGATATTGCTATACAGGAAGTGACACGTTTTGTACGTGAACATGCCGGTTTGAATGAGATTATTTTTGTTTGTTTTGATGCGGAAAATGCTCAGTTATACAGCCGTAATGCTCAACAGGAGGTGCACGATGCTGGCTAAGCTGGTAAATAAAATTCCACGGGATTGGCTTGTATTCATGTATAAGCACACGCCGTTCACTCGATTGAAAAATGCATTGGTGTATCGGGCGCAGCACAAATTTTTGATTGCTGTGTTGGGCATTTTTACGAATGATGCCGGGGAAGTGCTGCTATTAAAGCACGTATATCGGAAGCAACCATGGGGAATTCCCGGTGGCTGGATGGAGCTAGAGCAGCCGGAAATCGCACTACAGCGCGAAGTCCGAGAAGAAACCGGGCTGGAGGTAGAGATCACCTCATTAGCACAAGCCCAGTTTGGTCAGACGCCGAACCGTGTGGATCTCATTTTCACAGGCCGGGTTATCCCGGGTACTTTCCGACCAAGCGCCGAAATCTCCGACATTTGTTATTGCCGTGTAGGGGAATGGCCGGAAGGCTTGCCAGCACACCAGAAAAAGCTTATTCAGAAGCTGTTACAGTAGGGTTCATCCAGTACTCATGTTCATTTCAAGATAGGAAAAATCGCATTTACAGGCGCTTCAAAAATGCGCTAATGCGCTCCAAAGCCATTTCCAACTGATCTCGCGATGATGCATACGAGCAGCGGATAAAGCCCTCGCCGCCTGAGCCAAATGCGGAACCGGGTACAGTAATGACTCCTTCTTCTTCCAGCAACCGCTTGGCAAACTGCTCTGAGTTTAACCCTGTGTGCATAATGGAGGGAAAAGCATAGAAGGCACCGTTTGGTTCGTGACATGGCAGTCCTGTCTGACATAGGCCTTCAACGAACCATTTTCTACGCAGATTGTAGGACTCCATCATACGATCTTTTTCCTCCAGCCCGTTACGCAGGGATTCAATAGCGGCAATTTGCCCGATAATAGGAGCGCACATGGCGGTATATTGATGAATCTTCAGCATAGCTGAAATCAACTCTCTGGGGCCACACACATAGCCGACCCTCCAGCCTGTCATCGCAAATGCTTTGGAAAAGCCGCTGATGAGCAGGGTGCGCTCTTTCATTCCTGGCAGAGCAGCGAAGCTTACATGCTTCTGTCCATAGGTCAGTTCAGCATAAATTTCGTCTGATATGACGACAAGATTATGCTCCTCAACCAGGCGGGCAATCGGTAGCCAATCCTCATAGGTCATCACCCCACCCGTTGGATTATTCGGGTAACAGAGAATAAGCACTTTGGATCGTGGAGTCAGCTTGGCTTGAAGTGCCTCAGCTGTCAGCTTGAACTGCTGATTCGCAGAGGTTTCAACCGTTACGGTATGTCCTCCGTTCAGAAACGTGATGGGCGAATACGAAATATAACATGGAGCCGGAATGAGTATTTCATCGTGTGTTGAGATGAGGGCGCGTAGTGCCAAATCTAGGGCTTCACTGCTGCCAATGGTAACCATGATTTCATCTGTCGGGTTGTAGGATGTGTTGAAGTTGCTCTCCAGATACCCGGCAATCTCCTCACGAAGCTCAGGAAGACCGGCATTTGGTGTGTATGATGTTTTGCCATTTTCCAGTGCTGTGATACAGGCCTTTCTGACATGTTGAGGGGTTACAAAGTCGGGTTCACCGACACCAAGCGATACAATATCTTTTCTGCCTGTACTATATTCGAAAAACTTACGGATGCCTGAAGGCGGCATTTCCCGTACAGCTGGAGTCAAAAAATCGGTTATAGATACTACTGTCGATACATTTGTCATGATGATTTCCTCCTTTTTGAAAAACAAAAAAACCCGCCCCTGTAAAAGGGACGAGTTTATACCCGTGTTACCACCCTAGTTTCATTCCATAGGAAATGACACTCTGTTCACGTATCCATCAATACGTGTTCCGGTTAACGCTGGAAAGGCGGCAGAGCTTACTTCAGGTTCAGCCCGCTTCTCAGAGATGGCGTTCGGCTACCCTCGGAATGTTGGCTTTCACCTGCCCCAACTCTCTGCAAATCCGCTGTATAGCTTACTCGTTCTCGTCATTGAAATTTGTTACTGTATCAAGTTAGGTGTAATTATAAGCACAACATTTCAGGATGGCAAGTCTTTTTTTCATAAACTTTAAAGACATATCATCATTATTGACGACTGGAAAATAACGTATATAGTGGTATCAAGGGGATTGTGCCCCAGATTTCAATGTATTATATGACTATATTGCCAGAGAGGAATGGTATCCATATGAACGTATTTGAACGCTTTAGCGGTGAAGTTTTGCCGGCGGATTGGAGCTGGAACAATGAGCCGACAGAATGGAGATTTGATGATACCAAGTCTTTGCAAATTTTTGCACCTTCACAGGCAGATTTCTTTAGGGATCCGTCCGGCGCAGCGACTAAATCGTCCGCACCCTTTTTGCATACAACGCTTCAAGGTGATTTTACAATATGGACGAGGGTTCGTGTTGATATGAAGCAGCCTTATGATTCAGGATGTTTGATGATAATGGCGGATGATACCCGCTGGGCTAAGCTGTGTTTTGAATATTTCGAAAACACTCCATCTATTCTTAGTGTGGTCACTCGGGATACATCTGATGATTGTATCTCTGGGGCGATGGACGTGTCCAATCCGTATTTACGAGTGGCACGAGCTGGAAATTGCTTTGCATTTCATTATTCATCAGATGGTCAGCATTGGAAGCTGGCGAGATATTTTGGGATGAATGTTCCTAACCAGCTAAAAGTCGGAGTTGTTGCTCAATCTCCCGTGGGGGAGGGCTGTGCTGTTACCTTTGATGCCTTGACGATAACAAACCATGTATCTGAGGACATACGAAACGTGGAGTAAACAGACAAAGACCCTCTTTCTTAATATGAAAGCGTTATAAAATTAGGATTAGAAAAGACGCATATACGTAACTCAGGCAGGAGGTAGATGGAAACTTGCTGTTAAGAAGGAAGGGTTACAAGCTGCCCGGCTTGTTGGGAGTGCTGCTTGTAGCTACGTTGGGCTGTTTCGGGCTCATTATGTATTTACAGTCCACAAGCGGAACGAGGATGTATCAATTTCTGTACTGGGATATATTCCTGGCCTGGGTTCCGGTCTTTATCACTCTCGGCATGATGGCTTTATCCAGACTGCGAAGTACAAAAGTGAGGAGTATTCTTTTATTTTTCTCCTCAATGGTATGGTTGTTTTTTCTGCCGAATGCTCTTTATTTGGTGACTGAGTTACTTCATGCGTTTCGTTTTTACGATGTGAATCCTGATACACGTTTTTGGTTGAACACCCAATTTTGGTTAATCTTATTTACGTCTTTTTCAGCAGCAGGGCTTGGCCTTTTTCTTACATCCCTTTGTGTGTTGGTGATCCATCATATGCTGAGGAGGATTTGTTCAAAGGGGCTCGCATGGGCTGTAGTTTTGGTGTTGTTGTGGCTGGACAGCATAGGCGTATATATAGGCAGATTTGCTCGCTGGAATAGCTGGGATGTGTTGTTGCAGCCACTGGTGCTCCTTACGGATATTTGGAGATGGGGAGTATATGCTGGACCTAGGCTTCATTTGCTGTCCTTTTGCTGGCTGGTGTTTGGGATAGCAGTCATTTTTTATTTATTGATCTATATCTCTTTAAGTGAGGATCAGGATGTTTAGGCCGAGGACATGTATTCCATGAATACAGGCTTCGGCCTATTTTTACATGTGGCGAGTCAGGAGTTGGCGTTGTCCTCCCCATGCACATCGTAAAGCACGCGCACAAGCAGATCCTGACTGAAATTCCCGAATCTTTTGCCAAAAATAGTGAGTCCTCCTTTGTTTTCTGATTCATCGGTTACAGATAGACGGAGTGTAATGTCGCTTTTATAGTTAAGGTTAATATCATCTATTGTGACCTCGGAAATGCGGCACCCGTCAATGAAGCTGCCTTGTTGATTGATGCGAATTAATTTGAGCATACCATATTGATTCAGATGCGGTGGCCACCAATCTGGATTGAGAACCCCCGGCACTTCTCCAAAATCTCCGGCGCTGGTCCAGTGCCCAATAGGGATACCGTTAATGTGAAAACAAATGTCGGAGGGATATTCCTCACAATAGCAGGGTGCTTCTGAGCCCAGTTCTGCGGAGAATTGAATTTCTTTAAAGGATTGATTCGCTTTCAGATAGTTGGGGATACGGTATTCCAAAAAGCCCTCAGCCATCCAGATCATTTCCGACTCCAGCCGCCCGGGATCTGCAAAATAGCGTGGATCATCAAAATCGCCGATAATGCTGTCTCGGGTCACCAATCCACAAGTGGGGGACGCTTGATAGTTACTATAATGACCTACGCGAATCTCAACCTCATACACATTTTTTTGTTCTCTACTGCGCAAATCTACCATCAGTTTATCCTTGTTCAAATAGCACATTTTTCGGGTGCCGTGCTTGCCGCTCACGGTATTGATCTCCACAAGGCCGCATTCTTCCAATTTTCGAATATGCATTGTAATGGTACCGTTGCTCAAATTAAGTTTGTTAGCAATGTCATTCATACTTTGTCCCTGGTAGGCAAGTAACTCGAGAATTTGAATGCGGATTTCTGAACCCAGTGCTTTAAAAATATCTAATCCTGACATTAAGTCCTTAATATAAATCATAGCTATAGACCATCCTTATCTATAAAAATTGTGATGTAAGCGCTTATATATTTACTTTGATTTATGTTAAAATAAAATCAAAAAGAAGTAAACTGCTTTTTTGTAAATTTTTTTTTACTAAATAAAGAGGGGAGCAAATTAAACTCCGAATTAAGAATTACTTCAAAAATAAATCGTATTTAAGCTTTATCACTGATTATTTCGATAAAAGTTAACTTAAATACGATTTAATTTTGCTTTCCATGTTACTCTAATCTATGTTTTATAATTATTTAAAAAGATTGAAAAATACATTGACGAACCGAGGAAAGGCATGCTATATTTTGTTTGTAAACGAATTCATTATTGATAAAGTAAAATGTTAATTATATGGTACATGAGAGGGATGATAATCACAGCGGCAATCAACAACGGGTTGTGTACCGCACAGTTAAAGATTAGGCCGAGTGGTATGAAGTTATTTTAACACTAAATGTATGCGGTTTCATTTAAATTTAGGAGGGGTCGCGTTGATAAAGAAAAAAGGTTTTGCAATAACAATGGTTGTTCTGTTGTTAATGGTGGCTGCACTGGCTGGTTGTAGTGGGGGAAGTTCCAGTAGTGATGGAAGTAAGGAACTGACATTCATGTTCCGTGGTGGCACAGATGAACAAAAGGCTTATAAGGAAGTAATCAAGAAATTTGAAGAGGAACATCCTGGCGTAAAGGTTAAAATGGTCGTGACGGCAGCGGATCAATATGCTACAAAGCTAAGAGCTGCGATCACAGGAAATAATCTTCCAGATATCTTTTACTTTGCCCCTGGAGATGTGAAAGCTTATGTAAACAGTGGGGTATTGAAGAATCTCACTCCTTACATTGAGAAGAACAAGGATATTAAACTGGATAACATCTGGAAATACGGTATAGATTTGTATCGCTATGACGGTAAAATGGCCGGTCAAGGAGATATTTACGGTATGCCGAAGGACTTAGGTCCATTCGCACTTGGCTACAACAAAACGATGTTCGAAAAAGCGGGCGTTCCATTGCCTGACAAAGACAAACCGTATACATGGGATGAATTTATCAAGGTTAGCCAAGAGTTGACCAAAGATACCAATGGTGACGGCAAGCCAGATCAATACGGTACAGGTTTTAACGTTCAGTGGGCATTGCAAGCCTTTGTATGGAGTAATGGGGCTGATTGGCTGGATGAGAGCAAAACGAAAGTAACGATTGATGATCCGAAATTTGCGGAAGCTCTTCAGTACTTTGCTGACATGCAAAACAAATATAAAATCACACCTGGTATTGAACAATCACAAACATTGGACACATACCAACGTTGGATGAAGGGCGAAATGGCATTCTTCCCGGTTGGTCCTTGGGATATGAGTACATTTGAAAAACTGCCATTCGAATATGATTTACTGCCGTTCCCAGCCGGATCGACTGGCAAATCAGCAACATGGATCGGTTCTCTGGGTATCGGCGTTTCCTCTAAAACAAAATACCCGGATGAAGCTGTTGAACTGGTTAACTATCTGACGACTTCTAAAGAAGGAATGAAGCAGCTCGTAGATGCCAAGGTACAAATTCCGAATCTGCTGGACATGGCTGATGAATGGTCCAAAGATACGAAAACCAAGCCTAACAATAAACAAGAATTTATTGATATCGTAAATGACTATGGACGCTCATTACCAGGCAACTATACGTATAATGCAGAATGGTACGATATTTTCTTCACAGATATTCAACCTGTGCTGGATGGTAAAATTACGGCGGCAGATTATGTGAAACAAGAACAACCGAAGATGCAGAAACTGCTGGATAAAGCGGTGGAGCAAGAGAAAAAATCACAGAAATAATGCGTAAATAGAGGAAAAAAGGATGATGTTAGTGGCTGAATATCATGCTGCTAACATCATCTTCATTCCAAATTAGAAACAGAGGTGAGCCCTGTGATAACCAAATCTAATCTCTACCGCAAAGAGAAGGTATATGGATACTTATTTATTCTTCCACCTATTCTCGGTCTGCTAATCTTTACGTTATTCCCGTTTGTCTATTCATTATACGGCTCTTTTACAGACTGGGACGGATTGGGACAAATGAACTTTATTGGTCTCGACAATTTTAAAGATTTATTTAGCGATGAGCTCTTTTATAAATCGATGTACAATACTCTTTTCTTAATGCTAGGTATTCCAATCGGTCTTGTACTAGCTTTACTGCTGGCACTAGGTTTGAATCGCAAGATTCCAGGTACGACAACATTTCGTGTGATTTACTATATCCCGGTTATTTCTTCGTTGGCTGCCGTTTCTATTATGTGGAACTGGGCATACAACGGGGACTATGGTTTGGTGAACCAATTCCTCGAAATATTCGGTATTAAGGGTCCTAACTGGCTAATGGATAAGGATACGGTCAAACCGGCCTTGATCCTCATGACCGTCTGGAAGGGTCTCGGATATACGATGCTGCTATATTTGGCAGCCCTGCAAAGCGTATCTCGCTCTTATTATGAAGCAGCAGAGCTAGATGGAGCTAGCGGATTCCAAATGTTCCGCAATATTACATGGCCAATGGTGAAACCAGTAACTTTTTTCCTGGTCGTAACTAATATCATTGGTGGTTCGCAAATCTTTACTGAAATGAACATTATGACACCTACAGGGGGTCCGGAATACTCATCCGCCTCAATCGTCTTTTATATTTGGGATAAGGCATTTAAAAACCTGCAAATGGGATATGCCTCCGCGATGGCTATGATTCTCGGCATCTTCATTTTTATCGTAACTTTGATTCAATTCAAAATGAATGAAAAATCGTCCTTTGATGGGGATTGATTTTCGCGGAAAGGAGTGAGTCTGATTATGTCCCATAGTCAAAAAACGAAAGTTACCAATATCATTATCTTTATTGCACTAGCGATTGGAGCGATTGTGATGATCGCGCCGCTGCTTTGGATGCTGTCCACTTCAGTGAAAGAAAAGCAGGATGTCTTTGCTCTTCCACCAGTATGGATACCAGAGGTGTTCCAGTTTGGCAAGTATAAGGAAATTTGGGAAGCAGGGCCTTTGTTAAGCGGAATCAAGAACAGCGTGATTGTAGCTGTAAGTGTTACCGTTGTAGGTACCTTTACATCCAGTGTGGCGGCTTTTGCATTTGCTAAGCTGAGATTTCCCCATAAAAACAAACTGTTTTTGGCACTCATCGCATCTATGATGATTCCATACCCAACGGTTATGATTCCACAGTTTATGATGTTTTCCAAACTTGGCTGGGTTGATACACTTTTGCCTCTGATCGTTCCGGGTTTGTTCGGAAATGTAGTTATGATCTTTTTCCTGCGGCAGTACTTGCTTAGTGTACCGGATGCCATTATCGAAGCTGCGAAAATTGACGGAAGTTCTTATTTCCGACTCTATTCGTCGATTACGTTCCCGCTCATTAAGCCAGCAGTTGCGGCACAGCTTATTTTATGGTTCATGGGGATTTGGAACGATTATTTGGCACCGATTATTTACTTGAACTCACCAGAAACGCAGACATTGCAACTGGTTATCGCGAATTTTAATGCGACTTACGCCATTCAGACGGACTATCCGCTTATAATGGCAGCATCAATAATAGCCTTGTTACCTGTACTGATTATATTCTTGATCTTCCAGAAACAAATTATTGAATCGGTTGCTATTTCGGGTGTCAAAGGTTAATTGACACTTGGAGGGTACGCATGAATGATGTAAGGCAGTTACAATATGTAATGGGTAAAGGAAGGAGGAGAATAACAGTTATGGTTATGCTGCTCATGCTGGGTCTATCTGGCTGTGGGGATAACACTCCGGACCCTGTGTATCCGCAGGCTCCGCCTCCCGATCACTTGTATGATCAAAGTACGATTAACGATGAACAGCGCTGGACCATTAACAATGCACATGACCCGGCGATTATCAAAACAGATCAAGGCTATTATGTCTACTCAACGGATGTAAAGACAGGTGGAGAATTGAGACCCGGTGTCATGGTACGCAAATCGACTGATCTGATTCATTGGAATTGGGTGCAGTATGCACTCCCCGGCATTCCAAAGGAAGCAGAATCGTGGTCATCGGCAACCAATCTGTGGGCACCGGACGTCATCAAGATGGGTGATACCTATCGGATGTATTACTCTGCTTCTACCTTTGGCAGCACACGGTCTGCGATCGGATTGCAGACATCCAGCTCCCCGGAAGGCCCTTGGAAGGATGAGGGGCTGGTCGTTAAAACGAAAGAGCATGACAAGCTGAATGCGATTGATGCCAATCCGGTGCTGGATGCAGAGGGTAATCCATGGATGGTATACGGCTCTTTTTTCGGCGGTATTTATATTACACCGCTTGATCCCCAGACTGGAAAGCTCAAAGAATCTGGCTATGGTAAAAATATCGCTGCCAGAGATCGGGCAACTGAGGACGGTGCTGTAGAAGGACCATACATTGTGTACAATCCAATGTTCCGTAAATACTACTTGTTCGTCTCGTATGATTCTTTGTTTGAGGACTACAATGTTCGCGTTGCCCGTTCAGATTCTATCACAGGCCCTTATGTGGACATGAATGGACATGATATGGCAGATACCAACTATTTGCCTCAATACGAGATTGGAAACAAGGTATTGGGCGGTTATCGGTTCAGCGAAGGAGAAGGCTGGGTTGCGCCAGGTCACAATTCTGTCCTGAAGGACGGTGCGGATTATTATATTGTACATCATGCGCGAGGAGAAACGGACAAGAGCTGGCCGTACCTGCATGTACGCAGAATATTGTGGACGACAGAGGGCTGGCCGGTCGTCTCTCCAGAGCGCTATGCCGGCGAAAAGGAGCAGGATATACCCAAAAGGCTATTATCCGGCAACTGGGAGCGCATCGTGATAAAGCAGGAAGTAGACGGCCAGGTGGAAGCTGAACAGCTCCGTCTAGAAGATGGAGGGCGGGCAACTAGCGGTTCTCTTGAAGGTCACTGGAGCTTTGATGGCAGGCGTACTCTAACAATGGATTGGAGCAATACATCCGAAGGAACTAAGGAAGAATTGTTATTGCTTCCTTCATGGGACTGGGAGCTTGGTCGCCATACTTTAATTTTCACGGGTATGAATGAAAAGGGAATTTCCATTTGGGGAAAGCGTATCAGCGATTAATTGTATGAACTACATACTACACATAGAGGAGAGAATAACCATGAATCAAACTGTACCCTTTAATAATCCGGTCATTGAGCAACGGGCAGACCCTTGGATTTACAAGCATAGTGACGGATACTATTATTTCACCGGATCTGTACCAGAGTATGACCGCATTGAGGTTCGACGAGCAAGTACTATTCAAGGCTTGAGTACAGCAGAGCCTGTCGCAGTGTGGCACAAATATGAAACGGGCCCGTTAAGTGCGAACATTTGGGCACCGGAAATTCACTATATAAACGACAAATGGTACATTTATTTTGCAGCAGCTCGTACAACAGAAACGAAGGAAGGCCTGTTCGACCACCGGATGTTCGTGCTTGAAAATGATTCAGCTAATCCTCTGGAAGGGGAATGGGTGGAAAAAGGACAGATCAAAACCCGTTGGGAGACGTTCGCTCTCGATGCGACAACCTTCCAGCATAATGGAGTTTTGTATTATGTGTGGGCTCAGAAGGACCCTGACATCGTCGGTAATTCCAATCTGTATATTTCCGAAATGAGCAATCCATGGACGTTGCGGGGTGAGCAGGTGATGATCTCCACTCCTGAATATGATTGGGAAATCATCGGTTTTAAGGTGAATGAAGGAGCAGCGGTTCTGAAACGGAACGGGCGGATCTTTATCAGTTATTCAGCTAGCGCCACAGACCACAATTATTGCATGGGTCTGTTGACGGCAGATGAGAATGCGGATTTACTTGATCCGAAATCATGGACGAAATCACCTCAGCCGGTATTCTGCACCCATGAGGAAACAGGACAATTCGGGCCAGGTCATAACAGTTTTACGGTTGCTGCTGATGGTAGCGATGTAATCGTATATCACGCCCGGAATTACAAGGAAATTACAGGCGACCCGCTGTATGATCCGAATCGTCATACACGTGTGCAGCCGTTCTACTGGAAAGAAGATGGAACACCTGATTTTGGTATTCCAGTACCAGATGGCGTTTCTGTTGATAAATAAGCGAAATCTATTATAGATGGTTGACGTGTTGCACAGTGGCACTTTAACTTTCTAGAAATCATAGGGGATTATGATTCGGCTGCGTATAACAAGAGTAATGAGATATCTTCTGAGCCTTCAGGCTGGAGGATATCTTTTTGATTTTGGGACGGCATGAAGGACTCTTTTCAAAAACTTCGATTTCTGCTATATTTAAATCGTAATATTTACGAATTGATCAAGGGGTGGAAATCTCGTGAACGAACGGATCGATCCGTTTACCGTTAAAAAGGTTGAATACCTGCTGAATGGCTATATTGCGCTAAAGGTGCCAGGCTACGTACGTTCTGACGTGCGGCTCATTTATCAAATAGAGGATAACTGTTTGATCTTGATGGAGGAAAGGCCTTCTAATGAAACTGAGTTGTGGGATCGCACGGACATTGTCCAATTTCGCTGGGAAGAAAATCATTGGCATGTATATGCCCGGCAAGAAGCTGAAAGCTGGCAGTGTGTAAAAGAGATTGCACCTAATCCGTGCTTTGAAGAACAGCTCGAACAGGTAGAAATAGATCATGCAGGTATTTTTTGGACAGGTTAACGAAGTCCAGAATGATAAGTTCGGAAGATGGAGGTAGTGGGAGTCGTGTCGTTAAACTGTATATGGAAATAAACAGGCTGACCGTAATTCCTTATATGGAAGTTACGGTCATTTGTTTTGTCTGATGTGGCACTGTCTAGTGCACTTGAGGGTTATGTATGCGTTTGGAAAGTATGTCAAGCGGTTGATTGATACAAATGTTTAATATTTTCCACGAGGTGGAAGTTACAAATGTATGGTAAAGTGTAGTATATACAAGGTTTTAATCCAAATGTCTTATTCAAAGTCTCCTGTGCATACCGAATCCGAATCACACGAGGTGAGAAAAATGTTGCAATCGTTAAAAGCCATTGCTAATTACAGGAAAGAAAATGATCTGGCCTGGGATACACCGACTTGGTTAAAGCTGCTTGTTTCGGCTGAGGAGCGTATTGTAAATTTGGAACGCATTCGATCTATAGGTGAGTTAAAGGATGCCAATCCTGTACTGGATTACGTGGAGCGTACGTTGCTTATTTTGGACGGACTTCCATTGTCATTCTGGGTTAAAGAGCTACTGGAGGATGTATTGGTATGGTCTGAGACAGCCAAAGGAGGCACAGTCCGCGAACGGCTACGCTGGCAGCATGAGGGTATTAATTTATTTGTACATAATATCGGATCCTCCCAACTGTATGTCAGACAGGCCCAAGCGGAGTCCCCTGCTTACCCGCGCAATAGCATGACCCGAATTCTGATTGAGACGCATGGATTGATCGGGCAATATATACGGGGGGAAATTCCTTTTGCTGAAAATCGACTGCTGCTTGAAATTACTCGTAAGGGCTGGCTAAGCCCTGAGGAACTGGAGCTTGTTTTACGGGCCCTGAACGAGTGTATTATCGCCGGGGTGGAACCTGCATTATGGGACCAAGTACGCAGTGAAGTGGAGCAGCTGATCGGCTGGATTGCATGGGATAACGCACCTGTAGTCTGGAGTGTAAAGGAGCGACTGGAAAGATTACGGTCGGTTTCCATTCATGAAGGGGAGCCGTTCGAGCAGGCTTACACAGAACTAGAGCGGGAGTTGAATGTAGAGAAGGCGCTGGCTCCGTTGGAGAATCGGACACTTTGGTATGTAGAATCAGCTTTGCAGGATTTTTCACTTCAAGAACTGGTAAAGGTATTTTTACTCACATTAAGGGATGGCACAGGGCAGGAACAGCCTGCGACCGTTCGCCATATCAGTTTCGAATCGCTCATGAATACGATGTACTATGACTATCGTGGTGTCAAGAAAATTAACGTATATAAAAAACGAATGATAGAAAAATATTTAAGTGCACTGTCTTGGCAGGACATTTCAAAAGGAAAACGGAAGCATAATCCTCATTTGAGTGTGATCGTGGAGCATAAAGAAGAGCTGCCGAGTACTGTATTTTTTAATTTTGTATTTTCATCTGCGGCTGAGAAACTGATTGACTTTTGTATTGAGGCAGAAAAAACGCCTCTGTATGACAAAGCAGTCCTGCTGCTGTTCGATCTGTTCGGATTACGGCGCGATGCGTATGATCGCTTTCACAATGAGGAAACGTACCTTACAGATATGAACCAGACCGTAGATTACAAAAGGGTCATTTTAGATTATGTGACTGGAACCCGCATACTGGATATTGGACCCGGCGGGGGCGTACTGCTGGATCTGATCGAACAGGAAAGACCAGATGCGAAGCCATTAGGTCTTGATATTTCTGTAAATGTCATTGAGGCACTTAAACGTAAAAAGCAATTGGAGCGCCATCGTTGGGATGTCATCAAAGGGGATGCGCTTCAGTTAGAGGAATATGTGGAAACGGGGAGTATGGACACGGTCATCTTCTCTTCGATTCTTCACGAGCTCTATTCCTACATTGAACGAGATGGGATTCGGTTCAATCCACAAACAGTGGAGGCAGCTCTGCAGAGCGCCTATCGTGTGCTTGCACCCGGCGGGCGTATCATCATTCGTGACGGGATTATGACCGAACCAGTAGAGCAGCGCAGACGAATTCGATTCTTGGAGCCGGATGGAATGGAATGGCTGATACGGTATGCGCAAGATTTTGCAGGTCGCCACATTGAAATAGAGCGTGTGGGGGAGCATGAGGCTGTTTTACCAGTGAACGATGCGATGGAATTTCTCTATACCTATACATGGGGAGCGGAAGCCTATGTGCATGAAGTGCAGGAGCAGTTTGGTTATTTTACCCCGTCACAGTATGAAGAGTGTATTCGTAGCACACTTGGATCACAAGCGATTATCCGCGTGAGCCGCCACTATTTACAGGAGGGCTATGCCGAGGCGCTGTCTAGACGTGTTGAGTTCATGGATGAGCAGGGCCGGCAGGTTTCTTTGCCAGACAGCACCTGTCTGATCGTGATTGAGAAGCCGAATAATAGGGTTGGAGTTGCTGAATGATTTTTAAATTGAACAAGAGAATGCCTTCTGATTTGTGCCAAGCACGATTAGAAGGCATTTTTTAGAAAGCTATGCATTCAAATATGACCGTGCAGCGTATACCGAAGCCAAAGGACCATTCATTCGGCAGGTGGTTGAGCGAGCGAAGCTTGAAAGATATAGGTAGGGACAGATGAATTCTTAGTACGCATGAACAAAGTGGGGGAATGATGAAGAATATGATGCTTGATGCACAGCTAACGCCGAATGGTTTAAAAGACAGAATGCTACTACTGTCAGCGCTGGACATTATATTGTCTCCAGAAGATTGGTTACGCACGTATCGTATGCAGTCTGAATGGTCTGGTGATGTGTGCCTGGGTGAGGTAAACAATGGCGCTGGAGATACGATTCATATGCTATGGACGGGTGAAGGTGTGCTGCTGAAGGGGTTTGACCATGAATCCCCTGTAAGTTCTCATGCGAGAGACGAATATGAAGTCTGGCCGGGCATATATGACGGTGTGCCTGATGATATGATGGAGCTTTTGGAAGATGAAGCACTGGAGAAAGAGGACGTTACCTTTTGTATGTGGAGGGAAGCGGGAGATAAAGAGTGGCGTATGGGCAACGCGAACTTTCCTGAGGGATATGACGATGGCTCATCCTTTTTGTTGGGGAAAATTATAGTTACACCGGAGGAATATCAGGATTGGGCTGAGAGTTACTATGAGTTGCCGATTTCTCTAGGGGTGGTAAGCCAGATTTTCAACGGCGTTCCGATCACTGCACAGATGATCTCTGCGCTTCATCCACAGCGTAACGTTACGGAAGCGATAAAGGAGCTAAAGCAGCTTGGCGTTCAAGTGCATGAAAGCTAAGAATACAGATTTGTTTTTCTTGACAAGTTTTGTATATAATACAGGAGAAATGCTGGGTTAACCACCTCGAATTAAAGGAGCTGTGTTGAAGATGTCCAAACGTTTGATTCCTTACATCACGATGGATGGAAATGCAAAAGAAGCAATCGAATTTTATAAAGAGGCATTGGATGCTCAACTGCTTTTTATTCAAACCTTTGGGGAAATGCCGGAAAACCCCGATTTTCCCATTCCCGCAGAGGTCAAGGAACGTGTGGGACATGCTACCCTTAAAGTGGGTGAGACAGAGCTCATGTTTTCTGATACCTTTCCCGGGTCACCGTTTAGCCGCGGGAATCAGGTGAGCATCTGTATTACAACCGATAGTGTGGAGCAAGCTCAAAAAATGTTTAATGCTCTACAGCAGGGAGGACAGGTGGGAATGCCTTTGCAGGAAACCCATTTTAGTCCAGCTTATGGGAATGTAACAGACAAGTTTGGTGTCACTTTTCAAATGTTCACTGAGGCTCGGTCTTAAGAAATGTAAAACGGCTCGATTCCGCTACTTTAGCGATCTGGCCGTTTTTTTTTCGTGTATGCCCTCGTGCTCAATTCAATAATTATTTTAATATTGTTGAAATAGAAACAAAAATATACTATATTGTATTGTTAATGCACCAACTGGTGGGAGGACAGGCCATGAACAAAGAAGAACAGGTCATAGTGGGTTTCAGGGACTTATTTAACAAGATGGTTTGGCTTAATAAAGATAAGATGGAAGACAGCCTTAAGGGTTATAAGCCTTCTGAAGTACATTGCATCGAATACATTGAAAGAAATGCAGATTCCAACGTGACAAAACTTGCGGAGTCCCTTTATATGACTACCGGTGCCATAAGTAAAATAACTAAGAAGCTTATAAAAAAAGGCATTATCGAAAGCTACCAGAAGCTGGATAACAAGAAAGAAGTCTATTTTAGGCTTACTGAGGAAGGGAAAGTAATCTATAACATCCATGAGGAACTGCACAAAGAGTTTCAAGAGCGGGATAAAGCCGTATTTGAGCAGGTAACCGAAGAACAATTTAACAGTATGATTAGCTTCTTGGAAAAGTATAGTAGGCATTTGGATGCAGAAATAAAAAAACAGGGTATAGATATTAAGACGGAATAAATTTGAATAATGAAAATCAAACCATAGGCAGCCGGGCTCTATTGAGAACGGGCTGCATTTTTTTGTTATTATTTTGTTGCCGAGGAAGCAAAATTGTGATACGATATTTTTGCTTCCGAGGAAGTGAAAATTAACCTTTAAGGGGAGAAATGAAGTGTTCAAATGTAGATCACACAATGAACAGAACACAGAACAAACCGTAGATAAACACGCTTTAATATTCGGCCTTATCTCTGTATTTCTTTGCGGAATAGGCTTCAGTATCATAATACCTGTCGTCCCATTCTTAGTGCAGCCTTATACAAGCAGTCCGGGAGAACAAGCTATAGTTGTTACGCTGCTGACCTCTGTTTATGCATTCTGCGTGTTTTTTGCGGCTCCCGTACTTGGAGCTTTGAGCGACAAATATGGCCGTCGTCCATTGCTCTTAGTATGCCTTTTGGGTTCCGCAATTGGGTACTTGGTTTTTGGCATAGGAGGAGCTCTATGGGTACTATTTGCTGGGCGCATCATAGAAGGGTTAACAGGCGGGAGCATAAGCACGATCTTCGCCTATTTTGCAGACATCATTCCTCCAGAAGAGAGAACCAAATACTTTGGATGGGTGAGTGCGGTTGTAGGTGTAGGCACTGTCATTGGGCCAACTCTAGGCGGATTACTTGCCAAGTTTGGTTATTCTGTACCCATGTATTTTGGAGCAATCATAACTTTATTGAACGTTGTTTATGGATTCTTTTTTATGCCTGAGAGCCTTGACAAGAAACATAGACTGAAAGAGATTACCTTTGTAAGACTGAATCCATTTACACAGCTTGCAAATCTGCTTTCCATGAAAAACTTAAATAGGTTACTTGTCTCTGCGTTCTTACTTTGGATACCCAACGGATCTTTACAGGCCGTTTTTTCACAATTTACAATGGATACTTTCAGTTGGAGGCCTGCACTAATCGGACTTATGTTTTCAATTATGGGTTTCCAAGACATCATTTCACAAGGTTTCATCATGCCCAAGCTTTTGATAAAACTTAATGATAAACAGATAGCCATTCTTGGAATGGTTTCGGAGATTATAGGTTACAGTCTTATTGCGCTATCTACTTTGTTCTCATTCTATCCTCTTTTTATCGCTGGAATGTTTATATTTGGTTTTGGTGATTCGATCTTTGGACCTTCATTCAACGGGATGCTCTCCAAGTCTGTCGATTCTAGTGAACAAGGAAGGATTCAAGGAGGTAGTCAATCTATTCAGGCTTTAGCAAGAATGATTGGGCCTATTATTGGGGGTCAAATCTATGTATCACTTGGTCATGCCGCACCCGCTTTTATGGGTATAATCCTTATAACAGCGGCAATACCAGTTTTATATAAGCGAACGCATGTAAATGAGGATTTTGCAAAATCCTGAAATATGTAAACTATCTACTTTATTTAGGCAATAGGGTTTCAGAACTCAGGGACAAGTTCTGAAACCCTATTTGTTTACAGTTTTACGTAATTGTACTTATACGCCAAAATTAAAATCATCATCTGTCAGCGGCTCTACATTCATCGCCCGCACATAGCCGTTTCCTTTTTTAGAAAAGAAATCATGCTGCTTAGTATGGGTGCTGATGCCGTTGAATACAATGGGATTAACTTCTTCTTCTTCAAACAGTGGATCAAAGCCCAAGTTCATCATGGCCTTGTTGGCATTATAGCGCAAAAAGACTTTCACATCGTCTACGAGTCCAATAGGGGTGTAAATTTGCTCGGTGTATTGTTCCTCGTTATTATGCAAGTAGCGCAGCAAGCCTACCAGCGTCTGGTAAAGATCACGTTGTTCTTCCTCGTCCAATTCTGCATAAATCTCCTGTGCCAGTACACCTACGTACACACCGTGAATACTTTCGTCCCGTAAGATCAAATCGATAATTTCTCCACTACATGTCAGCTTGCCCTGGCCCGCCAGATAAAGAGGATAGAAGAAGCCGCTATAAAACAAATAGCTTTCTAACAGCACCGACGCAGCCATCGCGAGATAGAGGTCTTTCGGTGTGTGGATATTCATATAATATTGACGAATGGTTTCTGCTTTGGTTTGGAGATGTGGATTTTCTTCCACCCAGCGGAATACACCGTCAATTTCTTCCGTGGAAGCTAGCGTTGTAAAGATGCTACTGTACGACTTGGCATGGATTTGTTCCATCATCGCCATAAAGCTTAGTACGGCTTTGCGTTGCAGTCCGTCCACATGCTCCATAATTTGCGGCATACCTACACCGCCTTGAATGGTATCCAGCAGTGTTAATCCGCCCAGCACCTTCATGTAGGCTTCTTTTTCGATATCACTGAGGGTTACCCAGGACATTTTATCGTCAGACAACGGGATTTCATCATCCGTCCAAAATTGCATGATGTTCTGGTTCCAGAACATCAGTGTAAAATCATCGTCCGAGCGATTCCAGTTTACGGCTTGTATACCTGTCATTGTTAGCATTCTCCCTTCAGCTTGCGAGATTCCCTAGAAACACACATTGAAATAGTGCAGGCGAATCATCGTATGCTTGACATACGGAAGCTGTATCCGCGAGGGTCTTGTCCAGCCCCGTAAAGGTCTGAACCACACGCTGGATACAGCTTCTAATGCAAAGCATCCATATCTATTTAAAATCTAATTTTTATACTACAGCTTGTTACCATTTATGCTTAGATGGAGCAGGTGAGGCACTCTTCCACAGACAGCTTTTTGGTGCGTGTGTAGTATAACGATTTAAGTCCTTTGTGTGCGGCGTACAGATAGCAACGTGCTAACTGACGCGTAGTCACGTCACTGTTCACATGAAGCACGGTCGAAATTCCTTGGTCCACATGCGGCTGGATTTCTGCAATCAGATCCAGCACTTTGAATTGGTCCATTTGATAAGCAGATTTATAGAAGAACACGTTATCCTTTTGCAAATAAGGCATTGGATAGTAGGTCGTCGAATTGGCATAGGTACGGGTTTCAATCTGCTCAACAATCGGCATAACACTGGATGTTGCATTTTGAATGTACGAAATGCTGGCAGTCGGCGCAATTGCCATACGATAGGCGTGGTACAGGCCATTTTTCATCACATCTGCTTTTAATTTGTCCCAGTCCGCTGTAGTCGGAACATAGATGCCCTTGAATAACTCTTGCACACGTGCAGTTGTTGGACGATAATCTGTGTTCAGGTATCGGTCAAAATATACGCCTGTCGCATAATCCGATTCCTCAAATCCATAAAAGCTTTGTCCAGCCGCTTTCGCGATTTCCATACTCTTTTCGATGGAATGATAGTTCATCGTCATGAAGAAGGTACGGACAAAATCTTTTGCTTCATTGCTTTCATACGCAATTTTGTTCTTGGCAAGGTAGCCGTGCAGATTCATGACACCCAAACCGACGGAATGCATTTCACGGTTCGCTTTCGCAACACCTGGCGCATTAGCTACTTGGGTCATATCGCTGACCGAGGTGAGCGCAATCATACCCTCGTGAACGGATTCGCGGATTTTGCCATGCTCCATCACATTTACAATGTTCAGAGAAGCCAGATTACAGCTCACGTCCCGGCGGATGGTATCCTGTTGGCCGTAATCTGTAATTTCGGAAGTTTCCTGCAACTGGAAGATTTCCGTGCATAGGTTCGACATCTTGACTTGACCCACGTTTTTAAGAGCATGTGCCTGGTTCGCGTTACTTTTGTTCATGATATATGGATAACCAGACTCCAACTGAATCATGGCAATTTTCGTCAGCATGTCACGTGCGCTCATCGCTATTTTTTTCTTCACCCGATCGTCGGCGAGCAGCGTGTCGTACATTTCATCCAAATCCATGTCGTCCAGATGTGTTCCATAGGCTTTGAACACACTGTAAGGAGCAAATACATGCAGCGGTTCATTATCTTGAGCCAGCTTGTAAAAACGGTTTGGCACCAGCAATCCAATCGAAAGTGTCTTAAGACGTACTCTTTCGTCAGCATTGATTTTTTTGCTATCCAGAAACTCCAGCACATCCCATCCGAAAATGTTGTAATAGGCTGCCCCAGAGCCTTTACGTTGCCCCATTTGATCCGCATAAGAGAAGCCGTCTTCCATCAGCTTCAGCACAGGCATAATGCCTTTTGCTGCGCCTTCTACGCCTTTAATCGCTTCGCCGCGTGCCCGCAGCTTCGACAGGTTAACGGCAACACCGCCGCCGATTTTGGACAACTGCATGCAAGTGTTTAGCACATAGTTGATCGAGTTCAGGGAGTCGTCCATTTCGAGCAAGAAGCAGGATACCAATTCCCCACGGCGGCTTTTGCCTGCATTCAGGAACGTTGGTGTCGCTGGCTGGAGACGTTGCTCCATCATCGAGCGGGACAACAGGCGTGCCGTATCCGCGTTACCGCGTCCCAAATGCAGGGCAACCGCGGCAACCCGATCAGGGTAATGTTCCAGATAGACTTTACGGTCATTACTCTTCATTGCATAATCGGTATAAAACTTGGATGCTGCCATATAGGAAGGGAATTTAAAATTATAGCTATGAGTGATATGGAAAATATCATTAATTTCGTCAGCCGTATAGCTGTTGTAGAAATTCTCATAATAATCATTCTCAATCATATACAGCACTTGAGCGGCTGTGTCAGCAAACTTCAAACTCCGTTCCTGAACTTCCTTCATAAATTCTGCTACAGCCTCTTGGTCCTTTTCCAATTGGAAAAAGCCGTCTGTATCGCGTTTCATCAACATGTTGTTCAATTCAATATGCCGCAACTCGGCTCACCTCCTGTTTAAAACGCTCTACATCTCCGAACGTTCCAGATAATTCAAATTTACTAATCACGGGGACATTATAGTGGTCGGCAATCAAATCCGCACTTTTGGCAAATTTCTCACCCCAGTTACGGTTGCCGCTTGCAGCTACACCAACAAGGTTTTGTGCGTTTTTTTTCAAAAAGGAAGATACCCTCTCAGGTATCTGCCCAAACCCGGTTGTATATGTAATAAGTACGTAAGGCTCTTCTATAGTCATTTGCTCCTCGATCTGAACCGCTGGAAGCTTGAGCTTGTTTATAAATCTTTTTACATTGCCGGTCTTGGAATCATAAGCAATCAGCATGGTATGCATCCTCCTTAACAATTAACGAAAAAAAGAAAACGGCATTGCCCGAGATCCATCATAGCTCTAATCCCTTGCTGGCTGTGCCATTTTAAATTTTTGACTCTATATTTACATGTATTTTCATACCTGTATCTTCAAGATATCGGTCATAAATACGTTTTTTACACTATATTTAGAGTACATTCTCTATTTTATATCTATATATAGTTTTGTCAATCGGTCTAGAGGGGATCAGAGGACCCAGATCGGGTAGAAGTCCAAGCGGGGTGCGGAAAAGAGCGAAAGAACTTTTTTTTCGTAAGTATGTTAAAAAAGTATTGGAGTTTTTGAGGGTGAAGATGTACGATTTGTCAATGGGCAATAGAATGGAAAATTTACATTTTACTGTAGAAAGGATGAAGTGAATGGGAAGTGATTCTATGGAAGTTCAATCGTTTAATACGATCTTTTTTATCGTATTTGGACTCATTGCTTTTGTAATGATTATGGGAATTGTCAAAACGATCGGAGCGGGCCTGTCCAATCAAGCAGCCGAACGGGTACAACGTTCATGTAAGGTTGTGGATAAACGGACGAGAGTGCGTGGGGGATCAGGCGATTTTTCAGCTTCGACCTATTATTATATCACCTTTGAGTTTGACGGGGGTGAGCGTAAGGAGCTGGAGGTGAAGGATAGGGACTTTGGTATGATTGTGATCGGGGATCGTGGGGAGCTTCATTATAAAGGTACACGTTTTCTGGAGTTTGTGAGAGTAATGGAAGCATAAAGGTGCTTAAACAAATACATAATCGGAGGGAAGATTACGATGCCGCATATCATTGGAAAACGAGTTGTATTGAGAGAATACCGTCAAGAGGATATACCAGATATCCGAAAATGGGTCAATGACCCGGAAATCACACGTGGTTTAAGCGACGTGTTTATCTATCCGCATTCACAGGTGAATAGTGAATCTTTTGTACAGATGATGATTGACGGCAACCCCGAGATCAAAGGTTTTGTCATTGCGCATAAAGACACCCTGGATTATATCGGACAACTGGACTTATTTAAAATCAACTGGGTGAATCGGCATGCCACCCTTGGAATTGTGATCGGGCGTGACGGTGATCTGGGCAAAGGTTATGGACGGGAAGCGATCCGGCTGTTACAAAAATTTGCATTTCATACGCTGAACCTACATCGACTGGAGCTGGAGGTCTATGCGTTCAATGAACGTGCACACCGTTGCTATTTGGCCAGCGGCTTCAAGGAGGAAGGGCGGCTGCGGGAAAAGCTATTCAGGGAAGGGCGATACTATGACATTATTCAGATGGGGATTTTGCGAAGTGAATATGAGGCTGCACAGCAATCGACGGAATCCTGAGAGTGCAACCTCATAAGCTATATTACTCCGTCAGCTTTCTTCAATTTTTTATGAGTGAAATCACGGGGACTACGCTCATCCTTTTTTTATTAGCTAAAGGACTTTCTTTGCAGAGTGCGAACTTCTTACTGGTTGTATTCTTTGTAAGTATTTTTCTGTTTGAGATACCTACTGGGGCTATTGCAGACAAGTATGGAAGAAAAATCTCTGTTATTTTGGGACTTTGTTGTTTTCTAGCCTATAGTGTATTGTTCGTTTCGACAGATCATATCGGGGTGCTTGTGCTTGCGCAAGTCTTTGGAGGTCTGGCTATATGTTTACAATCAGGTTCGTTGGAATCATGGGTTGTGGAAAATAGTGATAAGCCCATGGAAGTTCTTTTTACAATCTCTAACAGTATACAGTACATTTCAGGATTTATTTGTGGTCTGTTGGGGGCCTTTCTCGCAACTTTTAACTATTCACTTCCATGGGCGGTTAGCATTTTATCTATTATTGTATGCATTTTTCTATGCTTCTTTTATATGGATGAGGAGAATGTGGCTCATCGAAAGACGTCCACTACCCGCATTAAAACGATTATCGGAGAAAGTGTCCGTATCGGTTTTGAAAATAAGTCTATCTGGATTGTGTTTATGATTGGCTTATTTATCAGCTTTTCAAACTCGGCTGGAAATACATTTCAACAGCCACGTCTGGTGGGCCTTTCCGAACAAGGGATTTGGATTATGGGGTTTATCAAGGCAGGGTATTCACTATGTATGACTTTGGGAAGCTACCTGGTTCGAAAGCTAGGCGCACGATACAGTGATGTACATATACTCATGTATGCTTGCGGCATGATTGGAGTATGGCTCATTTTTGCCGGTGCGTTCAACACATTTTATCCTGTACTGCTTACCTTTTTGATCTATGAAATGGGGCGCGGCATGTACCCGGTTGCCAAACAAATTTTTCTGAACAAAAGAATCTCTAATGAGTATCGTTCTACACTACTATCTCTGGATTCTGCGATTTCACAATTAGGCATGTGCATAGGTTTAATCGTGACAGGGATCATCAGTCGTAATTTTACGGATTTGTCTTCCGATCAAACACCTATTCAAATATCTTGGGTAATGTGTGGGGGGATTGCGTTGATTCCTATCATCTTATTGTTTTACGTCAATCGTGTATCAGGGAAAAGTAATTCTTGGAAAGAAAAAGAAACCAAACAGAATATGTAATAATAGTTAATGTAGAAGGGCTGAACAGCATGGTCTGTCAGCCCTGTAATATTTCATTAAAAAGGCAAACCCTATTTTTCGCCGTACCACAGTTTCAGCCGATTTTGAATTAGGCCAGTATAGATTTCTTCAGCCTTTGGCACACCCGCCTGATCCAGCTCTTGGAGCATGCGGTCATACACAGCGTCGAACTGATCTGGCTTGGCGAGTACGGCCTCAGGAATGCGTTTGCGTACAATGTCCTGCGACTTTTGATAAATAACATTGTAATTCGTATTGGTCGGAACAGGCATGTTGTAGGCAGCCCCCCACTCTTTTACCGGAAAATCTTTTTCGTTCGGGAACAGGTCTTTCCACGTATGGGCTTTGTATGCCTGAAGGGACTCTTTCTCGGCTTGACTATAATTTTCGGTAATCATCTCCGGATAATTGGTTGTGTAATAATTGCCCGAAGGGTCCTTTACGCTATCGCCGTAATGTGGCCCCCATATCCAGTACAAACCGATACCTGACTCTCTGCTAAAAGAAGCGTTATCCGTGTTCTTACGTTGTTGCACATCCGCCGGAATGACTCGTTTGCCATTCTCTACGTTGTAATGCTGGCCTTCAATTCCCCAATTACGTAAAATTTGTCCTTCGTCGGAGGCCAGAAAATCCAGAAACTTGATAGCTCGCACCGGATTTTCACATGAGGTTGTAATTCCGATCCCGGATGCGGTATCGAAGCCGATGGGCTGGAGGGAATGGTCCTCGTATTTCTCATTTAAAGTGACTGGAAAATGGGCGTAAGTGAATTCATCCTTACCTGCTGCTTTGAGCGCATTTTCGGCATCTTGATAGTTCCATTCCTGATCAATGAGTCCGATGACACGGCCTGCGGCAATTTTGGACTTGTACTGATCACTTTTTTGCACAAAAGTATCCTTATCCAACAGTCCCTCATTGTACATATGGTTCAACCAACGGAAATATTCACGTTCTTCTGGGCGCTTGTAGTGAAGAATGGCTTTGTGTGTTTTAGGATCAATATAATATTCGCCATCGTCGGGTCCACCTGTAGCAGTAACAGCCGGGTTTGTCACTGTAATTTGAATTTTCCAGTCCTCGGCATCGAGTGATAGGGGGATGGTTCGCTGTCCATTGGTGGTTGGATATTTGGCGACATAATCTTTAAGTGCTTTTTCAAAATCTTGAACGGTGCGGATTTTAGGGTATCCGAGCTTCTTAAGTGCCTGGTGCTGGATTTCGAAGCCGGCTTGTGCATCAAACGCAATGTGATCCACACCCAGATTGGTCGGGATCGTGTAGATGGCTGGATCTTCACTACTATATTTAATACGATTAAAATAGTCTCCATACACTTTCTTAATGTTAGGGCCGTATTTGTCAATGAGGTCGGTTAAGTCAATGAGTGCCCCGGCATCGACTAACTTGCCAATGTCTGATTTAGGGTACACGAGATCTGGATATTCTCCGCTCGCTGCCATTAAAGCAAACTTTTCCTCGCCTCGACCATTGACAGCATGTTCGGCATTTAGCGTAACGCCCGTTTTCTTGATAATTTCCTGTCCGACAGCATCCTTCATGTTGTTCCAGTTAGAGCTGGAATCACCGCCAAAGAAAGTAAATGTAATGGGACTGGTGTCATTAGGATCTTCCTTTTCTGCCTTACCGTCTGTTCCATTCGCACAGCCCGTTGTAACGAGCAGCAGCAAAGACAGGAGTAGAATAGAGCTCTGTCGTACCGACCTGTTCATGAACATTTGCAAATCCCCCTTAATAAGTATGATTTACACAATGTAAGTGCTTTCAATAGTAAATTGTAGGAAATAAAGAACCTCACGTCAAGTCATTTATAATTGTTTGTTATGCAGTTTGTTTTTTTATTAAGCAAACATATTTTAATGAAAAGTGTGGATTTGTGTAAATCCATCGTTTGATGATCTAAAACAAAGTATGCTACGATGGTACCAGTTTATAGGCATACCTGTATATTTAGAAGACTAAGGTAGAAAAAGATTTCGAATAGGGTTGGGTGAGGAGATGCGTGGAAAAGTAACATTACAGGAAATTGCGGATGCGGCGGGTGTTTCAAAGTTTGCTGTTTCGCGTGCACTGTCAGGCAAACCCGGTGTAAGTGAAGAGACGAGGGCGCTGCTGGTTAAGCTTGCTGCCCAGATGGGCTATTTTCGCAGTCATCCCAAAATGACTGGGATAGAGCCTCGGGACACAGATGCCAGAGAATGGTCGGGTACGGTGCTGGTGTTATTTCCAAATATTCGGCACCAGAACAGGGAATCCAGGTACTGGGGACCTGTATTTGAAGGGATTTCCGAGCGTCTGAACCGTAAGGGGATGGATATGATCACGTTAACGGAGCCCTCGACTGAGGATATGTTTTCTCTACTGAACCCGGAGGCGATTAAAGGGATTATCACAGTAGGGACAATTTCAACTTCGTTGTTGCTGAACATTTATCGGATGGGTATTCCGGTCGTCATGGTAGATCATTGGGATTCTGCATTTTTAAGTGATACGGTGTTTACAGATAATCGCACATGCATGAGTGAATTAATGAAGGATTTGCTGTGTAGGGGCTATACCCGCTTTCAGTTTGTGGGTCATATTGATGACGCTCACAGTTTCTACGAACGCTGGGAAGCTTGTCGTTCTACACTGGAAATGAGCGGAGTAGAATTGCGACAAAATAAAGCCCTTCTTCACGGAGGAGCGCAGGCGCTTGCTGAGGAAATGGACAAGTTGTCTGAGGACAAACTGCCTGAGGTTTTTGTATGTGCTAATGATGTGACTGCTGCGCAGGTCGTGGATGTGCTGAAAGAAAAGGGGATTGACGTTCCGAGGCGTTGCGGAGTGACCGGGTTTGACGATACGAATGAACAAATGCCAATTTATGCCACGGTGAGAGTGGATAAGGAATTGCTGGGAATGCGTGCAGTGGACCAATTGTTGTGGCGCATAACGAACCCGAACTCGCCTGTCGAGAAAAAGTTGCTACATGCTGAGCTATTCATACGGGAAGTTCATGCACCCCGGATCAGTCGGGAAAATGATGACCGTGAGCGTCCCATCAGCACAATCACATATAGTTAATGTCCAGATACGTGTGTGACACCATACATCGTGAAGACAAAGGAGGTCGCTTTTAGCCTGTTTGGGGCAGAGGGCGACTTTTATTTTGTATTTTGTCACTTGTTCCAAAAAAACGATTGACTACTTTGTTAGCTTAATGTTATTTTTGTTATGTTACTGACGAATCCAGATGTTCCCAATCATGCTTATAGGGAGGCTTGTGACGATGGTTAATGTGATAGGGTTGGATGGCTGGAGGTTTAGAGAAGCACAAAGTGATGAGTGGCTCAGCGCGAAAGTGCCGGGTTGTGTGCATACCGATCTTTTACGACATGGCAAAATTCCTGATCCGTTTATGGGTATGAACGAGATGGAGGTACAGTGGATTGATAAGCAGGATTGGATATATGAAGCCCATTTTGAGATAAATGCAGATCAGCTTCAATGTCAATGTGTAGAGTTGGTGTTGGAAGGTCTGGACACATACGCAGATGTAAAAGTGAATGATCAATCTGTCTTGTCAGCCAATAATATGTTTCGAGTATGGAGACAGGATGTGAAGGCATTGGTTCAGCAAGGGGAAAATCGGCTAGAAATCAGTTTTCGTTCTCCGATTGCTGAAGATGTACCCAAGCTGGAAAGCTTAGGTTATGGACTCCCTGCACCCAATGATCAGTCTGAGATCGGTGGTTTGTCCGATAAAAAGGTAAGCGTTTTCGCACGTAAAGCTCCTTACCACTATGGTTGGGATTGGGGACCGAGGCTGGTGACGAGCGGTATCTGGAGAGAGGTTCGGATCGAGGCTTGGTCCGGTCTGATCGTGAGAGACTTGTTTATTCGACAGGACGAAGTGAGTTCGGCAGGGGCTAAACTCATGGCAGTGGTAGAGATCGAAAATGCAGATGAGATTAGAGATGCCGAGTTGCGTATTTCTGCTGACGGCAAAGTGTGGTCCAAGCCAGTTCGGCTGCTGAAGGGGAAGCAGACAGTGGAGCTGGAGCTGGAGATGAAGAAGCCGAAGCTGTGGTGGTGCCGTGGACTGGGGGAGCCGCAACTATATACGTTTGTGGCCGAATTAGTGGAACAAGAACAAGGAGCTGTAATCGCGGAAAAATCAGTAAAAACGGGACTGCGTTCCATCCGTCTTGTACGGGAACGGGATGCAGCAGGAGAGAGCTTTTATTTTGAGCTGAACGGAATTCCGGTGTTTGCAAAAGGGGCTAACCATATTCCGAATGACAGCTTCGTCACTGAAGTTACGATGGAACGATATCGGTATGAAATTGCCAGCGCAGCCGCCTCGAATATGAATATGTTGCGAGTGTGGGGTGGCGGTATATATGAGCAAGACGTATTTTATGAGCTTTGTGATGAATACGGTTTGCTCGTGTGGCAAGATTTTATGTTCGCTTGCAGTATGTACCCAGGCGATGAAGATTTTATAGACAATGTGGCACAGGAAGCCGAGGACAATATCAAGCGGCTGCGTAATCATCCCTGTATTTCCTTATGGTGCGGCAACAATGAGATCGATTCTGCGTGGGCGCATTATGAAGAGAATGGAGGCTGGGGCTGGAAAAAGAACTACACACCTGAGCAACGGGAACGCCTGTGGAATGATTATGAAATGCTCTTTCATCGGATTCTACCGGAGGCGGTACGCACCTGGTCAGCGCAGACAGCATATTGGCCCTCCTCCCCGCTAATTGACCTGACGAGAGATCGGAATCAGCATGCCCATCGGTCTTCAACTGCAGGTGATGTTCATTATTGGGGTGTATGGCACGCGTCTGAGCCGTTTGAGAATTATCATGTACATGTGGGCCGTTTTATGAGTGAATATGGTTTTCAGTCTTTTCCTGAATACAAGTCCGTTCGTACTTATGCGGAAGAGAAGGATTTGGAACTGGAATCTGCGGTGATGCTGGCACATCAGAAGAACGGTGCGGGCAATCGTCTGATTAAAGAATATATGGAGCGGTACATGCGAGAACCAAAGGATTTTACAAGTTTTCTTCCCATGAGCCAAATTTTACAGGCAGAAGCAATGAAAGCAGCTATAGAGGCGCATCGTCGTCACAAGCCTTATTGCATGGGAACATTATACTGGCAAATGAATGATTGCTGGCCCGTTGCCTCCTGGTCGAGTATGGACTATTTTGGTCGTTGGAAAGCGCTCCAATATACGGCTAAGCGTAGCTTTGCCGATGTGTTGTTGAGTGCAACAGATACAGAACAGGGGAATAAGGCACTACATCTGGTCAACGATACACTAGAGCCGATATCAGGTACGCTGCGGCTGACGCTTTTGCATATCCGAAGCAGCCAGGCTGTTCGTGAAGAGAATGTTAAGGTAAAGCAACCAGCAGGTGGTGCAGGAATTGTACATATACTGCCTATCGACAAATGGCTGAGTGGCCTGAACCGTGCGGAGCATATGCTGGTCGCGCGTCTGACGCAGAATGGTGAACAGGTGATCTCCAGTGAAATTTATTTTGCAGACACGAAAGAGATGGATTTACCGCAGGCAAAAATTGAAGTGACAGAGATTCAGGGAAGCGAGGCTAGCAGATTCATGCTGTGTTCGGATGTACTTGCCCGACACGTGTGGCTATCGGCAGAGCAGGAAGGTATTTTCAGCGACAACCATCTGGATCTGGCTCCCGGTATTCCAAAAACAGTGGAATTTTTGGCTTTGCACAACGGTTCATCAGCATTTGTGGCAGCTGCGCCGGGTACATTGGCAGTACATTCATTAGTCAATTGGATACAAGGTTAGACAACAGTAAAAGCTTATCCGTCTTTAAGTAGATGATGGATAGGCTTTTTTTTATAATATAAATTTATTTTTGTGATATGTGGAGCGATTTCATAATGTTCATATACATAACAAAAGAAGGCTTGGGAGCTGAGTGATAACAGATCATTTGTAAGAAATTTATCTATTCAGCATCTAACTGTTGGAATATAAAAAAACATATGGGCGGCCGAGAACTTGTAGAGGAAATCCGTCAGTTGGACTTTAGCAGGGTGGAGCTGAATTATAACATTACCCGGGAAATGCTAACGACGATTGAGCCTATGATTGAGCGGGGGAAAATCGGCATATCGAGTGTGTACAATACATTTCCTCATACACCAGATCCGAATTAGCACGAATTCCGTTCTGCTCGGGTTTGACGATGAGACCAAGCGACAACGTGCGATAGAACTGCTGGTGCAATCTGTGGAATATGCGCATCAGTACGGAGCAAAAGCGGGAATTGTGCATCCCGGACGACAGATGGCGAATGGACAGAGCGCAGCAACGGAATTTATAATGCCGTTAGCGGTATTATGCTAATTCATGCTGCCCGAATATTAAAACTACCGGAGCTACGCCTTTACCTGTGAGTGAAGTCTAAAACACAGTAAGCATCTATTTTTCGGGATGGGGTCGATTCCCAAAGAATAGATGTCTTTTTAGTTCATTTATGCAGAGGTGGAGCGCTTCCATTGAGCTTGAAGCCATTGTGGTGTACACTGTCCAGAACAGGTGTAAATTGGAACGTCAGGAAGGCAGGACGGTTACAAGGAGGGAAAGACACGTATGTATGCCCGTTTAAGATCGTTAAATTATCCAGTAAAACTTTATGTTTTTTTAACACTGGCCTTATGCTCCGTAATCAGTACATTGTGGATCATTAACGTGCGACTGCCCTCAGGGGGCCGCCCTTATCTTTTTATTTGGTGGAATATGATGCTGGCCTGGATTCCTATGCTGTTGACGCTGCTGCTTGATGTAGTGTATAGCTCGTGGAGGCGAGGAACGAGGACTTTTTTACTCTGGGTCACGGGGGCGGCATGGCTTTTCTTTTATCCCAATACACCCTATTTGATCACAGATTTGCTGCATGTATTCGCCAGATATCCGTTTCTCGGGGAGCAACGTTTCTGGGGAAATCCGTACTTTTGGAATCATGTATTGGGGATGCTGCTGGTAGCCATACTTGGTCTGACAATGGGATTTGTATCACTTGAATCCGTACGACAGTTGGTACAACGTGCACGTGGTGGGCTTGTTAGTTGGCTGTTTATGATGGCGGTACTCTTGTTGAGCAGCCTGGGTATTTATATTGGCCGTTTCTTTCGAGGGAACACATGGGATATTGTTTCTGCGCCTTCTCAACTGTATGCACAGGTATCTTCCATATGGGCAGACTCCTTGCAACGTACTCATTTTGTGGAGTTTAGCGGGATGGTATTCGTTATTTTGCTCGTCAGCTATGTATCCACGATGTGCGTAGTCTGGATGGGGAACAGCCGCCAGGACGAATGGCGTCGTTGGTGATTTTGTTGTAACTGAGTGGCTGAATATCATCATAAATATAAAAACAAAGGAGGAATAGCTACAATGAACGGACAGAATCGATCCGACATCTGCGCTGGTCTTCAGGTAGATATTGTACTTAAAAAGGATCAGCCTACCGGTAAGTTGACGCGAGGAACGGTGAAAGATATTTTGACCAATTCCCCACGTCATCCGCATGGAATCAAAGTGCGTTTGGCAGACGGACAGGTTGGGCGTGTCAAACATATCGTAACGAACGAAGGCTAGAGCTTTGGGCTGAGGAGGAATGACGATGAACCAGGCAACGGCATGGTCTAAAAATGATCGCTACCCGCTTGTTTTACTTGTATTGCTGGCGCTTGCCCTCATTTGGTCTTTGATTCGCCCGGCGGATTATTTTACATGGGTACTGGAAGTTCTCCCAGCGGTTTTGGGAGCTGTACTGCTGGCGGCTCTATACCGAAGATTTCGGTTTACCAATCTGGTATATACCCTAATCTGGCTGCACGCATTGATCCTGATTGTGGGCGGACATTATACCTATGCCGAAATGCCACTGTTCAACTGGATTCGGGACACGTTCGGACTGGAGCGCAATTATTATGATCGACTTGGGCACTTTGTACAAGGTTTTGTACCCGCACTCATTGTCAGGGAAGTGCTGTTGCGTAAAACGGCCTTGGGAAGCGGGAGCTGGCTCACTTTCCTCACGGTTAGTGTGTGTCTTGCGATCAGCGCTGTATACGAGTTGATTGAGTTTGCTGTAGCCAAGGCAACGGGAACAGCAGCAGAAGCTTTTCTGGGCACACAGGGGGATGTATGGGACACCCAATGGGATATGCTTCTTGCGTTCATCGGCGCTTTGACCGCAGTGATTTTGTTGAGTGGGGTACATAACAAGCTGCTGAAACAATTAAGGTATTAGCAAAGGCTTTTCTTCTTTTATCTGCAATTGTAGTTAGACGGGGAAATAGTTAAGCTGATGAAGGGTGGTTACAGAATGCGTGAAGGAGCATTTTCTAACCACCCTTTAGCATCTGTAGCTATGAAGTCCTCAGAGTTACATTCGCCTCATGGGATGGCTGTCAAGATGGAGGGTCGCTGCGTCCATGTAGCTGTCCAGTAGCCGTTCAAAAATACGGTCCCATGTCTGCTCCAGACTGTAGGCTCTACCAGTTCTGGATATAGCATCGCGAAGTGAGGCGTCCTCATACAACAGGTGTACAGCTTTGGCAAAGGCAGAGGCGTCCCCAGTCGGACACAATAGCCCCGTTTTTCCATGGATTAGATTATCTTTTACCCCGCCTTCATTGGCACCGACCACAGGTGTACCGCTCGCCATAGCCTCCAGTACTACGTTGCCGAAGGTTTCCGTGGTGGAAGGGAAGAGAAATACGTCGGCTGCGGCGTAGAGTTCAGCTAATTCCGGCCCTTTCACAAAACCAAGCCAGTGGAGTGCATGCTCCGGCACCCCTATATCCGCTGCAGTTTTGACCTTATATAATGGACCATCTCCTGCAATGACCAGCACAGAGGCTGCGCGGACGTCGTCAGGTAACTGGAGGTAGGAATCCAGTAACGTGTCTATCCCCTTTTCTGGTGCAAGCCTGCCCACATACAAAATAACAAATGCATCTGCATGAACGTCCCATTTCTTCCATACTGCATGACGGTCCACCTTTGGTTGAAATCGGTCGGTATCAATGCCTCTGCTCCAGATTTCGAGCTGCCCCATTCCTTTATTGCGCAACAATTCCATGGTTGATTGAGAGGGGACATATACCCTTTCGCAATGTCTATGAAACCAGAGCATGTATTTCCATAACGCAGGTTCAAGCCAGCGAAGCTTGTAATATTCAAGGTATTTATCAAAGTGGGTGTGATATGAGGCAACGAGTGGAATATGGTGTTTGGCTGCGTAGCTTGTTCCATACAGGCCAAGGTTAAACGGAGTAGCGACATGAATCAAATGCGGGGAAAAGGCTGACAGACGCTCGTTGATCTGTTTGGCGTTGGGGATCGCAAGTCTGCATTCCCGGTACAACAAAAAGGGAATACTTCGAAATCGCTCTACACCCGGCCCAGAGGGCAGATGATGGTCTGCCTCCGGTGCGAAGACGAGCGTAGATACTCCATGTGTCTCCAGATAGCCAATCCATCGTTCCAGGGTCAGAGCAGCGCCATTCACGTCAGGCGTATACGTGTCCGTAAATAATGCAACTCGAAGCATGCCTTCATTCCTCCTCCGCCATTCTCATTTATCCTATGACGTTCCAAGGGAGTCCGCTTGGAGGCTCCGGCTTTTATTGTGTCATGATTTTGTTTACGGGCCTGCCGGGTTTTGTAAAAGCTGGTTCGCGGACGGACGCTTTTCTCGAAACATCCTGTAATAGACGAGGGAGGACAAAATATAGAAAACACCTGTCATGCTAAATGTGATGGCATAGCCCCAGTAGTTGCCATAAGTTGTAACCAGATAGGCTTGTACAGGTCCCATACCTGCGGTGCCTAGCATCCAGGTCGTCTGGAGAATGGAGTTGGCAATGCCACGATTTTTATCTGACACACGTTCGACGAGAATGGCGGTTTGCAGCGGATTAGCTGCATTCATGAGCGCTTGCCTGAATAGAAAGCTGATCGAAGCGATCCATAGCACGTTCGTAAAGCCTGTAATGAGAAGGAACGGTAGCGAAAGCAGTTGGAAGCCAACTACAGCTCTGACCAGACCAATTCGGCTGCCGAGGGTAGGTCCGATCAACATGGAGAGGATGGTCATGAGCTGGCCGAGTGCAATCAGTAAACTCATTGCGCTGAGCGATACGGAGAAGCGGTTCGTAAAATACAAATTAAGATACGGGATGACCAGACCTGAACCCAGTCCAAGAAAAAACTGGGCCAGAACAAATTGTCCAATAACCCGGCGATCAGAAGAAGCAGTAGGTGTCTCCGAGGCAGGGATATCGGATGTACTGTACGGCGTCTGTACTTGTTCTGTTTGAGGTGAAGATTCGGCAGGAACGGGTGCTTCTAAGTTAGCCGTAGTTTTTGTGATGAACAATAGAGGAATAAAAGCAGTCAATGTTGCCATTCCTCCAAGGAACAGAGCAACCCGCAGACTGGATAGCGGTGTGATTCCCCACGTCTGCAGCCCATCTGCGAGTGCGCCACCCCCGAAGCTGCCCAGGACTTGGGCTGCCAGTACAAGAGCTGAGTAATAGCTGAATATTTTTAAACGTTGGGCTTTGCTTATGCTTTCTGCTAAAAAAGGCACGGCCAGCACCTGAATAAAGGCAGCGAATACACCTGAGATTACGGCAAATACCAACATGCTTCCGCTGGTATCTGTAAAGGTACGGGCGAGAAAGGCCAGGCCGCTGAATAATGCACCGATGACCAGCATATTTTTGCGGCTTATCCGATCCCCCAAAAATCCGACCGGAATGAACAGCAACGCCGTCGCCAGCGCCTGCATGCTGACCACTTGGCCGTTCATATCATCGTCAAAGCCAAGCTTTTGGATATACAGATTGTACAGCACAGAAAACATTCCTGTACCCATCTGGTACAGCAGATTGGCCATAAAAAACAATCGGATATTGCGTGGCCACTTTCGGGGCTCTTCTAACATTTTGCTAATCCATGACACGATGAGTTCCTCCTGTGACGTTGTTGCAAATAAGTTAATTCTGTTGATATGTATTCTATCAGGAACTGTACATTTCATAAATATTCCTGATCTTCGCTTGTTTTGGGTAATAATAAAGCATGGACTTTACATTGAATTTTCATTATAGTAATTCGGTATGAATAAATTTGAAAGGTAAGCAGGAGGGATGGCTTTGGCTTTTGGAGCACGGGTGTTGAAAACGGGAATTGCAGTGACGCTCGCCCTTTTTCTGAGCACGCTTTTGAACACCCATTCGCCTGTGGGGGCAGCGATAGCCGCTATTTTTGCCATGCAACCGTCGATATATAGGTCGTGGCGTTATTTCTTGGATCAACTCCAAACAAGCACACTAGGTGCAATCATGGCATTGCTGGGCGGAATGGTATTTTCGAATGAGCCGATTGCAGTCGGACTCGTATGTGTATTGGTACTTATGATATGTCTGAAAATAAATATGGCTGATACGGTTGGATTGACACTCGTGACCGTTGTTTCTGTAATGGAAGCCTCAGGGGACTGGAAATTTGCGGTGACTCGATTTGCGCTCACTTTGATTGGAATTGTGTCTGCTTTTGTCATCAATGTTAGCGTTTTTCCCCCGAAACCGAAAAGGCAGTTTATTAATCAGATTCAAAATGTCTTTAACAGCATGTCCTTGCTGCTGCGTACTGCTATTTCCGATGAGATTAAGGAGTCTGTCTTTAAAGAGGAAAAAGGAAATCTAGAGGGAGCCATTAAATCGCTTTCGGACAAATATCATTTGTTCGAGGAAGAGCAGAAGAAGCTCAAGCGCTCCAAGTTTAGTCAAACGAGACAAATGGTAGTATACAAACAAATGCTCGGAAGTTTACACAAAGGATATGAGGTACTGGATGCGGTGGAAAGGCACTACTTCCAGTCTTTACGGCCAAAGGGAACGGATGCTTTTTTTGACAGTCACCTGGAGTTGCTGATTCGTTTTCACGAGCACGCTCTACTGAAATTCGAAAATAAGCTAAAACCGAATGAGGACGAAAGTGAATTGTTCCAGCAGGCGAACGGCGAATTTATGAAGCATGCGATTACACGTTTTGACCATTGTCAGGAAGGAATGCTGCGGCTTTCTATTGTGGCTGCGGCCATGTACGACTATGGTCATCAGCTGGAGAGGTTGAGCAGATTGGCCGATCATATTCATCCTGTGGAAGAGAGCAGATAGGCGAATTTCCTAAAAGAAAAGCGACCGCATTCATCAATCAGATGAACGGTCGCTTTTTTATGTAATGAATTCAAGTATGTCAGAACAGGTTAATAGAAGGTTGCCAGAACGCACAAAAAAAGCCCGCTGGTTGCGAACAGGGACTGAACTTGCTACAATAGAGAATGCTCTGTTTTATGGTAAAACCATATGCATAAATTGTGAGTTACACTTCTTTTTACATTATAGCATGCTTCAAAGGATTAGTCAATTTTCCCGGAGCAGGGGGATGCCGCGGGTATGTCCGGGTCCATAATAGAGCATAGTTTGTACGCAAAGGAGCCCTGCGTGGAGCAGGAGGAAACGGAACAGGAGCGATGCCAGTGACTACTGAACAGCAATGGAATGAAGAACAACGAAGAGTAGAAGATGTGACCGCAGTAATTAGCGGGCGTATTCGGAAGCTAGAGACAGAGGTTGGTTCTGTGCGCGGAGATGTCGTCGATATGCGTAAAGACTTCTGGGATGAGGTAACGATCAATTTCAGTGAGGCGGATGATGTGGGCGAGACGTCCACCAGTTTGCGTCAGCAGTCTGAGATTTTGTCTGAGCGGGAACGAAGACACAAGCATTCCACTGAGGCGTTAGGTCGTTTGAAAAAGTTGCTTGATTCACCGTATTTTGCACGCATTGATTTTGCTGAGGAAGGGCAGACTGCGGAACGTGTTTATCTGGGGATTGCCTCCCTGCTTGATAATCAAGATGAGGAATTTCTGATCTATGACTGGCGCGCGCCTATTTCCAATCTTTATTACGATAACATGCCGGGTCCCGCTTCTTATAAAACTCCGGCAGGGGAGATGGATGGAGAGCTCACGCTTAAGCGTCAATTCTCGATCCGTGATGGACAAATTCGTTTTATGTTCGATACAGGGGTGACGATTGGAGACGAACTTCTTCAAGCCGTATTGAGCCGCAGCTCGGATGCCCAAATGAAAAGTATTGTCGCTACCATCCAAAGGGAGCAGAATCGCATTATCCGTGATGACCGAAGCCGTATGCTTATTGTTCAGGGAGCGGCAGGAAGTGGCAAAACCTCTGCTGCGCTTCAGAGAGTAGCGTATTTGCTGTATAAGTACCGGGATCGCTTACGAGCGGATCAGGTCGTGTTATTTTCGCCTAATCCGATGTTTAACAGTTATGTATCGACAGTATTGCCTGAATTAGGTGAGGAAAATATGCTTCAGGCCACGTTTCAGGAATATTTGGAGCGGCGTTTGGGCCGGGAGTTTCAGTTAGAAGATCCATTTGAACAGCTGGAATATGTGCTTTCAGCGTCGTTACTGCCTGGGTATGAAGCCAGGATGGAAGGTATCCGTTTTAAATCGTCTAAGACGTTCCTACATGTGATTACAGGCTACAAGGCGTATTTGGAGCAGGAGGGCATGCGTTTTAAACCCATCCGCTTTCAGGGACGTGAGGTGGTTTCAGTAGAGCAGATGGCACGCAAGTTTTATGAATTCGACTCTACGGTGCGACTGGCGAATCGATTGGAACTGCTGCGGGATTGGATGCTTAAAGAGCTGGCCCGCTTTGGTAAGGAGGAATGCTCCGCTCCATGGGTGGATCAACAGATGGATCTGATGGAGCCGGAGGATTATCAGCGTGCCTATAACCGTATGCGCCGTAAATCCAAGAATAAGGGCGATACTTTCGACGATTTTGCACGTGAAAGAGAAATATTGGCGCGTATGGTGGTCAGTGACCGCTTAAAGCCTCTGCGCAAATGGATTAAGGCGCTTCGCTTCGTAGATACGACCCGGCTCTACAGCGAGCTGTTTATGAATGAGGCATTGTTGAGCCAACTGGCGAATCATGCAGAGCTGCCCGTCAGCTGGAGTGAAATTAGTCGGCAAACCCTGCAACGAATTCAGGCTGGGGAGTTAGCGTATGAGGATGTGACGCCCTTTTTATATTTGCGTGAGCTGATGCTGGGCTTTCGTTCCAATAGCAACATCCGTCACGTGTTTATTGATGAGGCACAGGACTATTCCCCATTCCAACTGGCGTTCTTCAAGCGTTTGTTTCCACAGGCTAAAATGACGGCACTGGGTGATTTTAATCAGGCCATCTATGCCCATGCCTCGGTGCTTCAGGATGCAGAACCATTGTATGACCTGTATGGAGCAGACCAGACCGAGATGATTTCCCTGACACGCAGCTATCGCTCGACACAGGAGATTGTGGAATTTACCCGGGGGATGGTCGCTGGGGGAGAGCACATTGTACCGTTTAACCGTAAGGGTGAGAAGCCTCTGGTAACCGAGGTGCGTTCACGTGAAAAGTTGCATCAACGGATAGCTGGGAATGTCACTGAATTGTTGGCAGAAGGCTATGAGTCCATCGCGGTGATCTGTAAAAATGCTGACGAAAGCGCGGCAGCCTACGAAGCGCTGGAAGGACAGCTGTCAGTGAAGCCAAAATTAATTAAGAAAACAACCCCCGCTTTTGAAAAGGGGATTCATATCATTCCAGCCTACCTGGCAAAAGGCGTGGAATTCGATGCGGTCCTGATTTATGACGGATCAGCGAAACAATACCAGCGTGAGAGTGAGCGTAAGTTGTTCTACACCGCCTGTACGCGAGCGATGCATTTGCTGCATATTTATAGCATAGGGGAGATTACACCATTCGTGAGTTTACGGGATTCGGATACGTATACCCGCAATGTGGAAGAAAGTGATCGTGTTCTGTAGAGAGGATATTGGCAATCAGCTGGGGACAAATGCCACAGGAACCTTTGCGATGTTTGAATAGATATAGAGTTGGCTGGCATTATGGAGCGTATTCCAGTAACATAAGCAAATAAGCAAAACAGGTAAGAAGCATAAACGGAGGTTACAAACGTAATGGACATGAAGAGTGTATTTCAACGCCCGCCACTGGCGGAGTGTGTACCCGAGTTAGTAGCTACAGCTAGAGGGGAGCGCAAGGCATCACTGGTGATCCGCGGAGGAACACTGGTCAATGTGGTATCGGGCGAGTTGCTGCCGGGCATGTCTATTGCTGTGCAAGGTTCTCGTATCGCTTACGTCGGTAGGGACGTCAGTCATACGATTGGAGAAGACACCATAATCATTGAAGCGGAAGGCCGCTATATGGCACCGGGGTTACTGGACGGACATTGTCATATCGAAAGCACGCAGCTTACGGTAACTGAGTTTGCTAAGGCTGTACTGCCGCTGGGAGTGACGGGTGGTTTTTTTGACCCGCATGAAATTTCTAATGTACTGGGTCTAAAAGGGCTTCGTCTGATGTTGGACGAAGCCCGTACGACACCGCTGGCAGCTTACATGCAGGTGGCTTCCTGCGTGCCGTCCACAGGCCCGGAGCTGGAAACGACGGGTGCCTCCTTCGGCCCGGTGGAAGTCGCAGAAGCGTTAAGCTGGGGCCCGGATATGATCGGGCTGGGCGAAGTTATGAATTTCCCTGGTGTCGTCTATGGAGACGATGTGATGATCGGGGAAATTCAGGCCACGCTGCGCGCGGGCAAGGTGGCGGATGGCCATTTTACATGGGCCTCCGATGATTGGCGACTGCCGGTCTATGCAGCCGCGGGAATTTCGGGCGACCACGAGTGTGTCACGCCCGAGGATGTAGCTGAGCGTATCCGGCTCGGCATGTATGCCAAGATGCGGCAAGGTTCCGCATGGCATGATGTGGCCGAGACGATCCGCGCCAGCACGGAAATGGGTCTCGACACGCGCCGCATGATGCTGGTAACGGATGACCGCAGCGCAGAATCCTTGCTCCATGAAGGGCAGATGGACTTCGTTGTGCGTCATGCCATTGCACAGGGCGTCAAGCCCGTAACCGCGTTTCAGATGGCTACGCTGAATACGGCAGAGCGCTTCGGCGTGGCACGGGACATCGGCTCGATCATTCCGGGTGCGATTGCCAACATTATTTTGCTTGATGGCCGATTGGCCGAAGTGAATGTGACGGCTACCATCGCAGCGGGCCAGCTGGTGGCCGAGCACGGTCAAATGGTCGCCGATTGGGACGGATTCGTTTATCCTGCGGAAGTAATGGACACGGTCCATCTGGGACGAGAGCTGAGTGCAGCAGATTTCCGCATTGCGGCTCCAGTACAGGAGGGGAACGTACCCGTACGGGTGATTCGTGTTACGGAAAATCACGTGGACACGAAGGAAGTGCGGATGACCGTTCCGGTGCGTGATGGTGAAGTTGCATCAGATCCTGCGCAGGATTTGTGCAAAATCGCCGTTTTCGAGCGACATCATGCCAGTGGCAGTCACGCGGTCGCACTTGTGACAGGTGTCGGCTTCACTGAGCCGGCTGCGATTGCCATGACCGTCGCGCATGATAGTCACAACCTGCTCGTCATTGGTAATGATGACGAGCTCATGACCCAGGCGGCGAAGCAGGCTGTTGGTCTGCGTGGTGGCGTGGTGGTTGTATCCGCCTCGGGTGAGACACGCTTCCCGCTGCCTATTGCCGGGCTGATGTCCCCAGCTCCGTTTGCAGAGGTGGCAGCGCAGTCCGAAAGTATCAGCCGCGCGCTTCAGCAAGCCGGCTGCATGCTGAACAACGCGCTGATGACACTGTCACTGCTCGCACTGGTCGTTATCCCTGAAATCCGTCTGTCGGATCAGGGGCTTGTCGTCATCGGAGCGGATGGCATCCGCAAGGTATCTCTTTTCGTGGAAGAGGATGCTGCGGAAGTCTGATAGAACACGTCGCTGGGGGTTGTCCTGCAGGTCTGTCCAGACCTAAGGGATAACCCCTGTTTTTCATATACGAAGCCATAAAAGTTATCTTCGATTCCTTTATAAAAGTCAAGAAGAGGTGGGCAGATGCATCCCTATTATCGTTCACTAGAAAAAATGGCTCATCATGCCTCGATTATAGAGCAGGATTGGAACCGGTTTGTAGAGCAAACCCGTGTGAAGCATGTTCAGCAGGGAACGGTTCTCATTGAAACGGGTGAGCCTGTGAAACATGCCTATTTTTGTTCAGAGGGATTATTCCGTTTATTTTATACATTAGCAGATGGCAGAGAATATAATGTTGGTTTTTCGCCAGAAGATGATTACGTAACCTCTTATGGGGCTATGATCCAAGAAGAAGCCTCCACTTTTTCGATTGAGGCAATGGAAGATTCGGTTGTCATTGAAATTCCATATCACGTATTGAAGGAGCTTATGGATACAAGCCATATGTGGGAAAGATTCGTGCGCAAGAGTGTAGAGAGACTTTACATTCGAAAAGAGGAGCGGGAACGCGAATTATTGTACCTCTCCGCTAAGGAACGTTATCACGCTTTTCTCCTCAAATACCCCGGATTGGACAAGCGAGTTGCCCAATATCATATAGCTTCTTACATAGGCGTCTCCCCTGTGTCACTTAGTCGTTTGCTGCGTAGTGATCCGCATTAACCTATGTTAATGCGAATTTGTAGACAAGCAGCGTACAATAACGATACATCATTCAAGCTTCACCAAAAAAAGGAGATAGGCATATGCGTTATATGATGATTGTATTATTGGAATTCTACCCTTCCTGGTTGGCTCTTCCTCGGGAGGAACGTCGAAAACATGCGGGGACCTTGCAGGCTACCATTCAAAAGTATAACGAACAGGTTCAGGTTCGGTTTTTTGATGCAGAAGCATTGCCTGGAAAGGACTACACCGATTTCGTCGTATGCGAAACAGAGGATATGAAGCAATATCACTATATGTGGGAAGAAATTCGCGATTCGGAACCGTATACCAAAAGATACATGAAGATTAAAGATGTAGTGATGGGTATGGAAAATGCATTTCAGTCCTATGAGTCAGAAATGTTACAGATGGAAAAATAACCTTCATTCCGCTTTCTATGTAAAATGAAGAGTTCATCTTATATCGGTTAATAAAGGCGAATTCCTGTGCTGCTTATGTTCAGCTGGGAATTCGCCTTTTATCTTTTGGAGACGAAAAAGTGTAACAAGAAAGAATCGCATTATACAACGGTATTACTTATAACCTTCAGAAAACCGTTCTTCCCAGCGGTCTCCATTAACTGATAAATGGATTTTCTTGCGGTATCGTTAAACAAATACCACTCATCATTCGATACGTCATGAATCAATGTCTCTGGGTAGCCTGTTAAAAGTTCAGGTGGATAAGTGTGAATTAAAGAATACATATCAAAACGAGCTAAGCTTTTCCCTTTTTGGCCTAAGAAATCGTATTGTGCATCTTTATAATAAGATCCAGGTGTGTCAAGAGTTAAGCTCCAAGAATAGTTTTCAGGTGCTTCGACCTTTTCACCTTTGCCTTTTGTGAAAATATTATAAATGGTTTCATTATATGCATTGCCATGAATTTGCTGAACTACGCCGCCCAAAGTCATACGGTATTCCTGTTGCAATGCTTTTACTTGTACACCGTTTATGAACAGTGGTTTAGTATCAACAATCACTGCAAGGTTGCTGTAATTGACATTGCAGCCAAACGTCTCTGCAATAAAACGAAGTGGAACATATATGCGATTGTTTTTCGTGTATGGTTTTACATCAAGCAGTATCTTTTCGCCGTTTTTCTCCGCTGTACTTCTATTTATTGCTAATTTCACTTTCATATCGCTTTTAGCGAGAATAACCTCGGAATTGGACCATTCGACGCTAGCCCCCAAACTTTCACTAACAACACGTAGAGGTACCATTAAACGGTTGTTCTTCATTTCGGGCTTCACATCGGATGTAGCAGTCACACCGTCAACTTTGATTTGATTTTCTGCTGCATAAGTAGTGGATGATGAAATAAATAAAAAGATTGCAAGAAAAACCCAGCAGAATGCTTTGTTCATAAATGATTGCCCCTTTTTTGATTAAATTTGTTGTGAAGTAACTTTTCCCCATATTAAGACGCGATTGGATAAAATTTGTTGTGCTATCTTGTCTGTTAACTTAACGTAACAACCTGTTTGTACTATTATTTAACTTCCGATATTTACCAACGAAAAACTTCTAACCTTCGCGAAGGATTATGTCGATAACATTGAATATTGTTCATAAATTTTATGAAAGCAAATCCTTAGGGGGGGAAGTTAATGAGAAAACAGCTAAAAGTTGCGATTTCTCTAGCATGTTTAATTATGTTTATAGGTTGTTCAGCTTCACCATTATCACAGCAGACGACCAAGATTACACTTTTGAATTCTAAATCTGAAATAAAAACCCAGTTAGAGGAAGTAGCAAAACAATACAATCAAGAGCACCCTGAAGTATCTTTAGAGATTATAACCGCTCCTGAGGGGACGTCTGCATATCAAAAGCTGATGTCGATGTATGGCTCAGGAAGTCCAGCTACCATGTCGATGCTTGATCCAGGCGACACGCAGACATTCTTGGATAAAGCTATTGATTTAAGTAAAGAGAAGTGGGTAGCCGATACGATAGAAAATGGACTTGACACCGTCAAGAAAAATGATGCTGTGCTGGGGTTTCCATTTGCAGTAGAAGGCTACGGATTAATTTACAATAAGAAAGTACTGGACAAAGCAACAGGGGGGGCTTTTGATGTTTCCTCGGTAAAAAGTAGAAGTAGCCTGAATTCATTAATGGCTAAAATTCAGAAGTCGGGAGTAGCACCGGACATGCTTTCACCAATGGACTGGTCTCTCGGCTCTCATCTTTTAGCTCTGTCTTATTCTGTTCAACCTGGGGGCTTTCCGGAGTTTGTTAAAGGTATGCAGAATAACTCCATTGATATGTCCCAGAACAATGTAATGTCTGGATGGGTACAAACTTTAGATCTGCTCAAGGATAACAACATTAATAAGCACTTGCCTTTGGACAGTACGTATGAAGATGGAGCCAAAGCTTTGGGAGAGGGCAAGGTAGGGCTTTGGTTTATGGGCAACTGGGCTTGGAATGGAATAAAGAGCAATGATACGGCAAATGAGGAATACGGTTTCTTGCCTCTTCCGCTAAACGATAATACGGATGATCCTAACAATGCTAAGATCACTGTCGGTGTGACAAAGTATATATTCATCGACTCCACAACTACCACACCTCAGCAGCAAGAGGAAGCAAAGAAGTTTTTGAACTGGCTGGTATATGAAAAATCCGGACAAGAACTTTTGGTTAACAAGGCCAATGTTATACCGGCGTTCAAGAATATTGACATGGTGCCTTCAGATCCTTTGAGTAAATCGATCAAGTCATATATGTCGAGCGGAAAGACGCTGCCGTTCATGGCAACCCTTCCACCTGATCATGGGGGCATCACAGGAGCATCTATCCAAAGCTACATCAGTGGAAAGATAGATAAGGCAGAGCTGTTGCGCCAAATACGTATATATTGGAAAGCTCAGCAGTGATGATACGAGACCAGTCACGGGAGGAAGATAAGGGTGTTTAAATTAACGTTAAAGAAAAAGATAATTAGTGCAGCGCTCATACTGGTGATCGTGCTGTCCCTTTCAAGTGTTATAGGCGTCATTAAGATGTCGGAAATGGGGGAGGCTTCTGATAAGGTAAATAACAGGTCTTTACCTGCAGTCATTCTTCTTCAAGGTATGGATAAGCAGATTACAGAAATCGATAGGCTCACCGTTCGAATGATACTCGAAGAGGATGCAGCCGTCCGCAGCACTTATCAAGAAGAACTAACCAAAGCTACAGCGTCAATGGATAAGAGTGTAAATAAATATCAAAGTTTAGCCTCCACGGCAGAGGAAAAAGAACTATTCACCGACTTTTATGGTCAGTGGGCAATGTATCTCCGCCATCTAAAGGTGGTTTCCGCGGCCATGGAAGAAAACGACAAGGTGATGGCCTACATGATCATCCATGGGAATTCTTCTATTTATAAGGCAGCCTTGGACGATGTGAATAAACTGAAGCTGCTTAATGAGCAGTACGCTACTGATGCCGCTAATCAATCGAGTCAATCTTACCATTCAGGTAGACTTTTGATGATTTCTCTGACTATCATATGTACGATCCTTGGAATTATCGGTTCTTTTTTACTGGCTCAATCGTTCACTAAGCCCATATTAAAGATAGCGGAACAGATAAAGCTGGTAACGAGAGGGGACCTGCAAGTGGAACCCCTTAGTATCCGATCCAAAGATGAGGTCGGGGAGCTGGCATCCGATTTTAATGAAATGTGCGATTCACTTCGCAATCTTTTAAAGGAAGTTGTGGATAATTCCTTACTGGTTGCCTCTACGGCTGAACAGTTAACGGCTAGTGCGGAACAGACAAGCATTGCTACCGAGCAGATAGCTATAAGTGCCACTCAGGTTGCGGAGGGATCTCAGACACAGCTTGTAGACATAGCTGAAACGCTGAATTACACGGTAGACGTTTCTAAAAGTGTAGAGAACATAACCAATCGCTTTGTGAATGTGGCAAATCTCACAACCCAAGCACAAGAAAAAGCAAACAACGGAAAAACCCAAATGTCTTCGACTGTTTCTCAAATAAGAGATGTGCATACCAAGGTAACTCAATCCGCTGAAGTAGTAAATATTCTAGGAGAAAAGTCTGCGGAGATCAGACAGATCACAGCTATGATCCGTGATATAGCAGCTCGAACCAATTTGCTTTCACTAAATGCGAGTATAGAAGCTGCGAGGGCGGGAGAGCAGGGAAAAGGGTTTGCGGTTGTTGCTTTTGAAGTACGTAATCTGTCGGCACAAGCAAGTGAAGCAACAGGCAAGATCTCTTCTCTGGTTAACGAAATTGCCTTAAGAACAGATGAAGTTGTGATTTCAATGAATGAAGGTGTTCAATCTCTGAATGAAGGCATGATGCTTGTCGAAGGCGTAGGTAACGTTTTTTCTGAGATTGTAGGTGCCGTTGAAGAAGTGAGCGGTGAGGTGGACACTGCGGCTGTAGAAGCAAGATCCGTAAATGAAGGGACCGTTTCTATGGTGGAATCGATGAAGAAAATTGCTGAAATCTCCGAACGTGCAGCAGATTCTACTCAAACAGTCGCAAGCGTAGTCGAGGAAACTACTGCATCCATGCAGGAAGTGTCTGCGGGTGCTAACATGCTTGCCAAGAGGGCGGAAGAGATGAATCAGACGGTGTCGGTATTCAAGATTTAAAATAAGCTTCAAATCAACTGGAGTTAAGAGCGGCAGCCTTGGACGAGAAGAAAGTCCTAGACTGCCGCTGTTTTGTTAAGCTTAAACCATTAGATTACGAATGAACTGCTTCAGCTTTTTTGGTTGCTCTTTTCAGATCCTGTTTACGGCGTTCTTCCAGATACCGCTCTCCATTCTTCTTGTCTGCTGTCAGTGTAAAACAGGATAGGATGGTGAATAGACCTGCAATGGAACCCAGAATTACATAAGTAATCGGGAAATTTAATACTTCATACATATGCCCGACAATGGGTGAGAAAATGGAAACCACCAGGGAGCCCATAAACAAATACAGCAGGTACATGGTGGAGGACAAGCGCTGGTCAAAGTTAACGGTAATGTACTTGAAGATGGCTACCAGAATAAGTGGTTTCTCCAGGGAGTGAATCATCTTCATCGCAGCCACCCATATAGAACCGAATGGCAGCGAAGAGCCGATAATACGCAAAGACATAATCGACCCGGCAATAATTAATGCCCATTTGGCGGTCGTTTTGTTCACAAACCAAGGGGTAACGAAAAGGAACACAAATTCCAGAAAAACCTGCACAGCGCTCAAATCGCCAAGGAATTGATTTCCTTCCGCTTTGGAACTGAACTGCGATACGAAGTATGTGGCAAACTGTTGGTCATATACCTCATAAATTTGGGTCACGCCAACCATGAATAGCATAAGAAACCAGAACTTTGTGGTACGTACGAGATGCAGCACATCAATGAGCTTCAACGATTCTGTTTTCTGCTGCTCCTGTCCAGAAATTTCGACTTTGGTCAGGAAGATGCAGATCATGGCAACAACGGCAGATACGGAGGCAATCCAGAAGGTCAGATTTACATTGATATTGATGACCCGTCCCGCAACAAAAGTAGCCGCCGCCCACCCGAGTGAACCCCACATACGAACCCGTCCGTATTCAAAGCCATATTTACGCGAAACTTTGTCCATATACGAATCGACGACACCGTTACCTGCATTAAATACCAGGCCGATAAATAGCGCACCAACAATGGCACCAATGACGAACTGCGTTTGAAGCAATGGACCGTATACATAGATAAAAAAGGGCCCGACGAGCAAAAGGATTGTAAAGAGTATGTACAGCAGGTGTTTTCTCAAGCCCAGCTTGTCAGATAAGTAACCGAACAAAGGCTGCATGATCAAGGCGACGATTGAATTAGCCGCGTATAAAAATCCCGTGTAGGTTTCTGAAATTTCCAGGCTTTGTCCCAGCCAAATGACAAAAAAAGACATGGCGGCAGACCATGTAAATAGATAAGCGAAGTTAAAAATACTCAGAGACCAATAGTTGCGTTTTGCCAAATTCGTCATGTTTAAGCACCCCTTCAATTGTAGCCGCTCAAATTGTATTCAACGTTAATATGCATTGTTGTACTATTAATTGTAAGGATTATTCGCTTGCTTCCATAGGGCATTTTCCCAAGATTTCCTGTGCTTATTACAATCAGTTGATGATTCGCTTAAACCGCAGATTATGTAGTAATTTAAAACTTTTACGAGACCTACCGGGTGTGTGTAACTACATCTATGTCTTGTAAGAAATAAGTCCTACGTGTAAAATTCTCTTATAGTTCATTAAGCTCACTAAGTAGGAGGAGAAATATAGGGTAGCCTCATAATTGCAAAAGCAAGGGGATGAAATGATTCATTTTTGCAAGTACAAAGTTACTTGAAACGATGATCGTATATAGAGTAACATACTCTAGGCAATCAGATGCCGTTCTTTGAATGCAACAATTGGCTACGTTCCTATTAACATATAGTATACAAAATTAAAAGAAAACGAATAAAAACAAAATGTTGTGAGTTCGTGGTTGGAGGATTTATTATGTCTAAAAGTGTTTCTACGTCCTTTATTATCATTATAGGATCAATGCTATTTGCCTTATTTTTTGGTGCAGGGAATCTAATCTTTCCACCTATGCTTGGGCAAATGGCCGGAAAGAATGTATGGATAGCCAATGCGGGTTTCTTGGTTACCGGTGTCGGCTTACCATTACTAGCCGTCACAGCCTTTGTTTTTTCGGGCAAAAGCAATTTGCAAACTTTAGCGAGTCGTGTACATCCTGTATTCGGTCTTGTCTTTACAACAATCCTTTATCTAGCCATCGGGCCTTTGTATGCAATTCCTAGAACCGGTAGTGTGTCATTTGAAATTGGAGTAAAGCCTTTTTTTTCAGACAATGTAGATCATCCTGTCGCACTTTTTGCATTTACTATCCTTTTTTTTGCAGTTGCATGTTTGTTGTCACTTAATCCTACAAAAATTATTGATGTCATCGGAAAGTTCCTAACACCCATTAAATTGACATTCATTGGATTACTTGTGATTGTAGCTATTATTCACCCAATAGGAAAATTCCAAGAACCTGCGGAGGGTTATACATCCAATGTCTTTTTTAAAGGCTTTCAAGAGGGTTATTTAACATTGGACGCTCTTGTAGCCTTTATTTTTGGAATTATCATTGTGAATGCGATTAAGGATAGAGGGGTTAATACAAAAAAAGAGCTGATGATCATTTGTGGCAAAGCGATAGCAATTGCGGTTATACTCTTAGCTTTTATCTATACGTCTCTTTCATACATGGGAGCTTCTAGTGTTGAAAAACTGGGCATTTTAGGAAATGGCGCTGAGGTGTTAGCTAAGGTTTCCTCCTATTATTTTGGATCTTATGGATCTATTCTATTAGGCTTAATGATTACAGTAGCGTGTTTAACGACAAGTGTGGGGCTTATCACTTCCTGCTCTTCCTTTTTTCATGGATTATTTCCAAAAGTCTCTTACAAAAGAGTCGCTCTCATGTTATCTATATTTAGTATCCTTGTAGCCAACATAGGTTTAACACAGCTCATTAAGGTTTCAACGCCAGTATTAATGGCAATATATCCTATTGCTATTTCTCTAATATTTTTAACTTTTTTACATCCCGTATTTAAAGGAAAGTCAGAAGTATATCAAGGCAGTTTGATATTAACCTTTATCATTAGTTTATTTGATGGCTTAAATGCTGCTGGAATAAAAATTAATGTAATTAATGATTTTTTCACCCATTTTCTCCCATTATATAATGTAGGGTTAGGGTGGTTAATTCCCTCTGTTTTAGGAGGTGTAGCTGGCTACATATTTACTAAATTAAGAGGAAGAAAAATAATTTTAGTACTTATGAAGCCCAAAAAAAACAAATAATTTATCCTATGCATATCAGTCTGTTATATAAGGGACAGCAAGCGCCTGATCTGCTTCGTGCTGCTTACGGTACTGCGAAGGGGTCAGGCCTTTCCATTTTTTAAAGGTCGCAATAAAGTAGCTTAGATTGTCAAATCCAACATCCAGCGCAATATCAACCACTTTTCGATCACTTTGCTCCAACAACCTGCAAGCCTTTTGAATCCGATGATAGTTGATATATTCTACCGGGCTTTTCTGAACCATCTGCTTAAAAAAACGGCAGAAATGTCCCTCGCTCATTCCAATCTCATCTGCGATTTCCCGTAAACGTATAGGCTCATGAGCATGACTGTTGATATACGCCAACGCTTTTTTGATCCGTTCAACTTTGTTGCGCTGACCCGCCATAATCACATCCTCTCCGTTAGCGGGAGTCATGTGTGGGTACAGGCAGGCGATCATGCTATAGAGCTGTGCCTTGGTCGCCAGTTCACGGGCAGGCGCATTCTTTTCATGGCTGGTGATAATGTATCGCAATGCAGCCAGCACCTCTTGCTCCCAGAGCTGCACGCCGCGAATGTGGGGGGGAGGGACAAGCTTTTTACTGATAAATGGGTCAATAAACTGCGTCTGCACCGTATCCTGCGTGCGGCTGTGCAGTATGTCGGGGTGAAACACCACCGCAGAAAATACACAGCGAGGACTTTTTTGTAAATAACCGGCGTGAAGCTCGCCACTGTTTACAAAAAGGGCTTCACCTTCGCTAACCTCCGTATAGACCATATCCGTCTGAAATACAGCGGTCCCTTGTTCCACTACGATAAACTCCATTTCCTCATGCCAATGGGACTCCAATATACTATTTCCGTTCAATTGCTCTACGCTCGGATATACGCTGACTGGATACATGGGATTGCCGTGAATGCGGTTTTCTCGTAACATTTCCCTTTGCATTTCAATGATTCCTTTCGGCAAACTGATTTATATAGAAAACATCAAAATATTGATACAATACGTCAAAATAAAAGAAGTAAACCCTTACATAAATCAATATTATTATAGTGAGGATTTCGAAAAAATCCAACAAGCGATTTGGAATCAAGAATATAAAGATTGAGACGGAGGAAGGAACAGATGAAATTTACAGATGGCTATTGGTTGGTTCGCAAGGGCTATGAAATACAAAATCCTGCTGAAATCCGTGATATCGTGACGGACGATGCTTCCATGACGGTATATGCAGCAACCCACCGGATCGAGCATAAAGGAGATACACTGAACGGAGCGTTGCTGAAAGCGACCTACAGCTCGCCTATGCCGAATGTCATTCGGGTACGTCTAAACCACCATAAGGGACGGGTGCATCAGGGACCGGATTTTGAAATTCACACCTTGCCAACAGAGGTAGGCATTACGGTGGATGAGGACGCAGCGGTACTGAAAAGCGGCGATCTGAGTGTGCGAGTCGGTCGTGGAAAGAGCTGGGACGTAGGCTTTTATGTCGAGGATCGCAGAGTCACAGGTAGCGGACATCGGGGACCAGGATATATTACAGACCCGCAGGATCAGCCTTTTTTTCGGGAACAGCTGGAGCTGGGCATCGGTGAGTACGTATACGGACTCGGAGAGCGTTTCACTCCGTTCGTAAAAAATGGCCAAGTGGTCGATATCTGGAATGAAGATGGCGGGACCAGCAGTGAGCAGGCCTATAAAAACATTCCATTTTATCTATCTAATAAAGGGTATGGTGTGTTCGTCAACCATCCGGAAAAGGTATCCTATGAGATTGCATCGGAAAATGTATCAAAGGTTCAGTTTAGCGTCTCCGGCGAATCGTTAGAGTATTTTATTATTGGAGGAGCTAACCCTAAAGAGGTACTGGACAATTACACCAAGCTGACGGGTAAGCCTGCATTACCACCAGCCTGGACTTTTGGTTTGTGGCTGACCACTTCGTTCACAACAGATTACGATGAAGCCACAGTGAATCATTTTGTGGACGGGATGGCTGAGCGAGATCTGCCACTCTCGGTATTCCATTTTGACTGCTTCTGGATGAAGGAATACCAATGGTGCGATTTCCAGTGGGATCAAGACATGTTCCCAGACCCGGAAGGCATGCTGCAAAGATTGAAGGCAAAGGGGCTCAAAATTTGTGCATGGATCAATCCGTATATTGCTGAGAAATCCATTTTGTTTGATGAAGGCATGGAGAATGGTTATCTGGTCAAAACCGCCGATGGTGGCGTGTGGCAATGGGATATGTGGCAGGCGGGGATGGGGCTGGTTGACTTCACGAATCCGGCTGCAGTCGCCTGGTACCAGGATAAGCTGAAGGTGTTAGTAGATCAGGGGGTAGATTGCTTCAAAACTGATTTTGGCGAGCGCATCCCTACCCATGTGGTATATCATGACGGATCTGATCCGATGAAAATGCATAACTATTATACGCATTTGTACAACAAGGCTGTATTTGATGTGCTGGAGGAAAAGCTGGGTAAAAATGAAGCCGCGTTATTTGCACGTTCCGCTACAGCCGGGGGGCAACAGTTCCCGGTTCACTGGGGAGGAGACTGCTCGTCGACGTATGAGTCGATGGCGGAATCCTTACGAGGCGGTTTGTCGCTTGGTTTGAGCGGCTTCGGCTTCTGGAGCCATGATATTAGCGGCTTTGAGTTAACGGCTGCGCCGGACGTATACAAACGGTGGGTACAATTTGGACTTCTGTCCTCCCATAGCCGTCTGCACGGAAACGAATCCTATCGCGTGCCTTGGCTATTTGACGAAGAATCAGTGGATGTGGTGCGTAGCTTTACAAAACTCAAATGCTCGCTAATGCCATACCTGTATCCTTCTGCTGTGGAATCCTCGGTAAAGGGACTGCCGATGATGCGGGCTATGGTATTGGAATTCCCGCAGGACCCAACCTGTGCAACACTGGATCTGCAATACATGCTGGGGGATTCCATTTTGGTAGCCCCAATCTTTAATAAAGAAGGCAATGTACAGTATTATGTACCAGAAGGTCAGTGGACAAATTTACTTACGAATGAGAGAGTGTCAGGTGGTCGTTGGGTCAACGAGCATCATGATTTTACAACTTTGCCTGTGCTCGTGAAGCCGAACACACTGTTGGCAATCGGTCATGAGGACAGTCGTCCGGATTATGATTATGCTGATCAAGTGGCGCTTCATTTGTTTGAGCTTGGTGAGGGGCAACAGGCTCGAACGGTTATCGTGAATACGTCAGGTGAAGAAGAGTTAACGGTTATTGCCAGCCGCAAGGATTCTGTCATTACAGTGAAGGCAGAAGGTGCTGTTAAACCATGGTCGATCGTCCTGCGCGGTATCCACGAGGTTGTTCAAGTGGAGCAAGGCAGCAGCCAGTCGGGAGAACAGGGTGTAATTATTACACCAGCTTCCAGTGGACAGCAAGAGCTTACGATTCACTTGGGCTAGGTAAGGCGCTAGAAAGTGGATGAAGTATGTCACAATGTAGCGATTATATGTAAAGAAAGGGCTTGCTTGATCCAACAGGCAAGCCCTTTTTGATGCAGATTTTTGATAGAATCAGTTGCAACTTTTAGCATTGGTTATCTACTCCTATCCATTCTGCTGGAGTAGTAGCGGTACAATATACTGCCGGAAAATATCCACAGGAGTCCGTTTCTTTTTGAATTTATCGGCGGTAACGACAACAACCATGTCATACGACGGGACGACAACAATATATTGCCCACCAAAGCCGAGAGCGTAAAAATAGTCCGTTTCACTTCCTGTATTTGTTCCATCTGAAAAGGAAGAAGTCCACCAGTGCCATCCGTAAAATGCTTTTTGTGGTTTGGCAGCAGGGAGAAACGGACGGGTTGAATATCGAACCGTCTCTGCTTGGATGATCTGCCGTCCTTCCCAGCCTCCTTCATTCAGGTAAAGCTGCCCGAATTTGAGCATGTCCATTGGCCTGAGATGCAGTCCGAAGCCTCCCGTATGAGTGCCCTGAGGATCGGTTTCCCAATGGTAGCTTTCGATACCGAGCGGTTGGAATAATTGCTGTTCGGCAAATTCAGCAACTGTTTGTCCAGAAACATGACGTAGTATGGTGGCCAAAAGTTGAGAACAGCCAGAACTGTACTCCATTCGCGTGCCTGGCACATCCGATAATGGCTGTGAAAGTACAAATTGCACCCAGTCTGACGTTTTGCTCATGGTAGGAAAAGAGTTTTGTCCGCCAAACTCCGTCCAGTTAAAGCCTGCGGACATCGTCAGCAGATGTTCAATCGTAATATCATGTTTTCGAGAATCACTATCTGTGGCCAACTGGGGAAAGAATTCGAGGATCGGCGTCTCCGGTTTCGGTCCCTGTTGCTGGTTCATAGCGATACTAACTAATGCAGAAATCACGCTTTTGGTGCAGGAATTTATTTTATAGAGTTCGTTAGCAATTTGAGGTTCACGATAGTAATTCAAGATCATGTTACCCTGCTGCTCAATAAGGCAGCTGCGGGTTTCCAACTCGTTAAGCACGTGAATAAGCGGTTTGAGCTCCAGACTGTTCATGCAGATCCTCCTTGAGGCTTATGCTATACCAATACATAGTATATCATTTAAATAGTCTGAAATTCGAAGAGTACAAACTGAAAACAGTTCATTTACCTAATTTTGAATTTTTTTGTTTTTTGATATTAAAAAAGATATATATGTTCACTGAATAGACATAAATATATTTAAAAATCTATACACTATTTTCTATTTCATTCAAAAAAACAATCGAATAAAACGATATATAGTAAGTTGGACATTTTATTCAGAAATAACTGGGGGACCGATTCATGAATTTAACGATTAAGGCCAAAATGATTCTTAGCGCGATACTGATCCCGAGTGTGATTGCAGCAATGCTGCTGACCAATTACATTTTAAGCGTACATAGTGAGAATGAGTACAAGGATATTATGAATCGTGAAGAGGCTATTGCGTATAACTCGAAGTCTCTTCAATTTTTGTTAAACGGCATATCTAATGATGAGCGGGCATATTTGCTAACTCGTGACGAACAGTATGGGAAAGAGATCGGAAACAAGCAAAGTGAAGTTGCAAAGTTGCTACAGGAGACAGAAGCTCTGCTTAGTACAGGCAATGAGGATTCTAGTAAAAAGATGACTGATCTCAAGACGGGGATTAATACCTATATGAATCAAGTTCATCGTTTACTGACTACAGCGGGGTATCAGAGTACAAGAGATGACGCTTTCCCGCCATTTTCTGATTTGCTCGATGATTTTGAAAACGAACGGGTGTTGCGCAAGCAACTTGATACCAAGGTAGTAGCCTTCGTCAAAGCTCAAGAGGATATGGTGACGGTGAAAGTACAGCAAGCGCACCAAACGATGACGAATACATCCTTGATTACGAGTATTGTAGGGCTTCTGGTTATCATTTACAGTATTTTTCAATCCATCGTTCTGATTCGTTCAATTCGTCCATTACACCATATGAATGAGCAACTGTTGGAAATGTCTGAAGGTGGGGGAGATTTGCGTAGCCGACTGGATATTACGTCCAAAGACGAAATCGGTATGATTGCAAGCTCCTACAACAAGCTTATTGAGGGATTCCGCAGTATTATAGTGGATGCTCAGGATACGGCGCGTACATTAACCGTAACCGCAGAGCGGGTTAGCGTAAGTACAGAGGAAATGAATCAGGCCAATCGTCATACTTCCGGTGTAATGGAAGAATTAGCGGCTGGTATGGAGCATCAGGTCGACGATATTACACAAACTACAGATACTGTGAAAGAGCTTGCCCACGAACTGGAGCATATTGCAGCTACGAGCCAGCAGGTATATGAGTTGTCTGATACAGCCGCTAAAGATGCAGAAGCAGGGGAACAATCTATAGGTCAGGCTATGCGTCAGATGGAGAAGGTAAGCGAAAGTGTAGACAGCTCTGCACGTGCTGTACGTTCACTTAGTGAACAGGCCGAACAGATTGGCATGATTGGAGCTGTTATTACTGGAATTGCTAAACAGACAGGAATGCTGGCGCTCAACGCGTCGATTGAAGCGGCAAGAGCCGGAGAGCAGGGCAAAGGATTTGCAGTTGTAGCCTCTGAGGTAAGAAGATTGGCCGAGCAGGTATCGGTTTCAGCAGCAGAAATCACACAATTTGTGCAAAATATTCAGGAGCATGTTGGAAATGTCGCTTCCAGTATGCAGACAGGGACGGTTGAAGTGCAGTCTGGCGTAAAGGTCATGCAATCCGCAGAAACCGCATTTCGTCAGATTGGAAGTTCCATTCAACAGGTCAGCGAACAGATTCACAGTGTAAACCGGTCCGTAGAACAAATGTCCGGCGGATCAGAGCGAATGGTGGAAGCAGTAGAACGTATTCGTGAAGTAGCAGAGCAGTCGGCAGGGGGAACCCAGAGCGTCAGTGCGGCGGCAGAAGAGCAACTGGCTTCCATGGAGGAAATTGCATCATCTATTCATACACTGGCGGATATGTCGCAGCTACTAAATGCAAGGGTCGGTGGATTTAAAGTGTAGCCGTATAAATCCCCACCAATGTAAACACAATAACATCTGTAGAACAAATCTGAACAGCTGTGTTATTACTTTTGCAAAGGTGGTAACGGGATGCAACAAAATAAGGGGAATCTGCTTGCGTTAGGTTCCATCCCGCTGATGATGACGCTGGGTAATTCCATGCTGATTCCTGTGTTACCGGAAATCGGACGTAAGCTACATGTAAGCTCTTTTCGGATTAGCATGTTGATTACAGTATATGCGGTGGTGGCCATTTTACTGATACCGATTGCGGGCTATCTCTCCGACCGATTTGGCCGTAAGGCGGTGATTGTTCCCTGTCTGATTCTGACGGTGATTGGTGGGGGGATTTCTGCAGCGGGAGCATGGCTGCTTCACGATTCGGCAGCATACTGGACCATTATTGCAGGCCGTCTACTTCAGGGTGCGGGAGCGGCAGGGGCTTTTCCTATAGTCATTCCGCTTGTGGGTGATCTGTACGAGAATGAGGATGAGGCCAGTAAGAACCTGGGGGTCGTCGAGACTTACAACACATTTGGCAAAGTGCTAAGTCCGATACTCGGTGCCGCATTGGGAGCTGTTCTATGGTTTTTGCCACTGGCCGTAATTCCAGGCCTCTGTCTGATTTCGCTCATTTTGGTGCTTTGGCTGATCCATGTGCCTAAGCGTAAGAACCAACCGATTATGTTTCGGGAGTTTGTGGGAAATGTGAAGCGGGTGCTTGCCGAAAAAGGACGTTGGCTCTATGCTATTTTCGCTATGGGCGGCATTTGTATGTTTGTCATTTTTGGCGTCTTGTTCTACTTATCCGACATCTTGGAAAGTCGTTACAACCTCCATGGAGTGTGGAAAGGTTTTGTGTTAGCCATTCCGCTGATTTCCCTCTGTCTGTGTTCTTATGTAGGAGGCAAGATCATCGGCAAGCACAAAAAGCGTATGAAGTGGATCGGTTTCAGTGGTTTGGCCATATTGACGATCAGCTTTGCCATTCTCGGATTTATCCAAAATATTTATGCGGTGATCGGACTGTTTACGTTAGGGGGCGGCGGAATTGGGCTTGCGCTGCCTTGTTTGGATTCTCTCATTACAAAGGGAATTGAAAAAGAGGAACGCGGAACCATTACTGCCCTGTATAGCAGCATGCGCTTTGTCGGGGTGTCACTAGGCCCTCCGGTTGTATCCTTGCTGCTGGGCAGCAGTGGACATGGTCTGCTCTTTGGCGTGATGGCCGCAGTGGGAGGCATTGCAGCTCTGCTGATGCTGTTTGCGGTCAGACCCAAGCAGGATGAACCCACAGATGACAAATCCACGGACCGTATGAGTGTAAATGAGGAGCAAACAAGCGTGTCCCGGGAAAAGCCTCGTTCTCCCAAGCTAAGACGCAAAACTCCTGCGAAATAAATGAAAAAGCACCCATTGTCCATGAAACCATGGCAACGGGTGTTTTTGATAACTAAGCAAGTAAGAGCTAATGTTCAATTGTAAAATATAGTCTACCCTTCTAGAGGGAGATGCGTCTTAGGCTTGCGGCTCACAACGATTTGTATGACATAGATTAGTAAGAACAGTACAACAAACAGCGAGGAAAGACGGTACATCCACGCATAATCACTTGCTTTGGCGATAATGCCAAGTATAAGCGCTCCGGCTGCAACCCCGAAATCGAGGGAATTGAGAAACATACCGTTTGCCATGCCCCTCTGTTTAGGAGACACGACCTGAATCATCCAGGTTTGGAGGGTCGGCTGCATGACACCAAACCCGATACCGTAGCAAAGAGCAGACATATACATGAAGACATCACTGTGTGCGTAGGAAAGCAGGATCAGACCGCCAATTAAAAACAGGGAGCCAGGGATGAGCAGTGCTTTTGCCCCTTTTTTGTCATAAATACGGCCCGAGAAGGGACGCACGATCAGCACGGATACCGCATTAAACAGGAAAAAGTAGGCCGGATGTGCCAGATTTGCTTCATCCCCGTAAAGCGCCATAAAGCCGAGTAATCCACCATATGTGATAGACATCAGCATGTTCAACAAGGCGGGAACCCACAATTTACGGTTAAATGCCGGTTTTCGCCCTTCTTCCAAAGGAACCATAGGTGGTTCGATGTGCCCTTTGGGTAGTGTACGAATCAGCCAGTAAGCCAACGGGAATATCACAACAATTACAGCTGCTGTCGTATAGGCAAGCAGGTTGAAACTCCCGTATTGAAGCATCGAAATGCCGATGGTCGGCCCAATCGACATCGCTAGACTAGTGGACAGACTAAAGAAGCCCATTCCTTCACCGAGACGTTTGGGCGGGATGACGTCAGAGGCCATCGTTGGAAAGGCCGTGCTACTCATACCGAAGCCAATCCCAAATAACATCCGCATGAGCAGAAGCACTGTAATCGTTGGCGAAACACTGTACCCCAGCGTTCCTGCCAATGCAAACAGCAGTCCCACGAAGATCAGGGTACTGCGATGTCCCTTTTCCAGCATACGGGCTGAAAAGAGTCGTGCTGCAATCGCACTTAAAGCGAATAAGGTGGTAACGAGACTCACCTGAACGGAACTAGCGTGGAATGTATTTTTCACATAAGAAGGAATGGAAGATAGAATCATCTGTAATTCCAGAAACAAAAATAAATTGGAAACCGTAAGAACGATAAATTCCTTGGTCCAAAGAGGTTGCTTGCCTTGTTGCATATTAATCGTTCTCTCCTTGTTTTTCTGATTCGGTCATGTTGGCGTGAATTTGTAAAAGAGTCCGGCGGAATTGCTTCAGATCGGCCGAGGAAATTCCTTTTACAAAATCGTGATTGGTATCAAGTTCGACAGGAAGAGTCTTCTCCACAAGCTGTCGGCCTGTTTCAGTCAGATGAAGCAAATAGGCCCGACGATCCTGTGGGCTATTTACACGCCGTACCCAGCCCTTCTTGTCCAACAAATCAATAATTCGAGTCGTGGTAGGCTGGTCCTTCACGGCCTTAGCTGCAATTTCTTTCTGATTTAAACCCTCAGCCTGATAGATTTGGAACAGAACCGACCATTGCTCTGGGGAAATATCATAAGGTTTGAGGCGCTGCAAGAGCTGCTGACTCATTTTGCGGTGAGTAATCCCGAGCAACATCCCAATGGAACAATCGGGAGGCAAGTTATTCATAGGTACTCCTTTCTGTTTCCCGTACATAAATTACTTTGAAATTAATTAGTTGTTATAACAATTATATGAACAACAAGTTATTTTGTCAAAAAAAGTTGTTCAGCGTTTTGGGTTCTGCTATCTCTACAGCAAAAAAAACAGCCCGTAAAATACGGGCTGTTTGGGTTGATATAATATCGTTTGCCATGACTGGCGAATTAAGCTTTAGGTACGGTTTCCCAGTCCTTCAGGAAGCGTTCGATACCACTGTCTGTCAGTGGGTGTTTCCACAGAGAAGGGAGCAAGGAACCTGGAATGGTGGCAATATGTGCACCAGACAGAGCAGCATCTTCTACATGCTTAATATTGCGGATGGATGCGGCGATGATTTCGGATTTCAGACCATGAATGTCCAAAATTTGTCTCAGCTCACGAATCAGCTTCATACCATCAACAGCGATATCATCCAGACGTCCTACGAACGGGCTGATAAAAGTAGCGCCAGCTTTGGCTGCCATCAAACCTTGAGCCGCGGAGAAAATCAGTGTTACATTCGTTTTGATTCCGTTCTTGGTCAGCTCGTTACAAGCATACAAGCCATCTTCAGTCATAGGAAGCTTGATAACCACGTTCGGTGCCCACTTGGCGATATCATAAGCTTCTTTGAGCATATCTTCAGCCTTCAGACCAATAACCTCAGCACTTACGGGACCTTCAACGATACTGCAAATCTCCTGAATGACTTCCTTGAACACTCGACCTTCCTTAGCGATCAGTGAAGGGTTCGTTGTTACACCATCAACCAGACCCAAACGTTCAATACGTTTGATTTCTTCAATGTTACCAGTATCCAAGAAAAATTTCATTTGATTTCCTCCTCAGGTTTATATAATACATAATACATATCACATGCGATGTACAATAGTTCATTGATAAATGTAGCATATTGCACACGTTAAACTTATAATTAGTATGTATTACATTCTTAATTGTGACACATTTTAAATTTGAAAACAAGCGGTGTATGATTAAAATTTGATGAATTGTCGGAAGATGCTGAAATTTACCGATCTACGCTCTTTATAATGTATTCTACCCCACTCCATAAGGAGGTAATCATTATTCAACTGTCTGAAAGACAGCGGGAAATTGTTGATATTGTCCAGCGTCTGGCACCTGTTACGGGGGATAAAATTGCTGAAACACTGGGATTGACGCGTCCGACTCTCCGTTCTGACCTTGCTCTGCTCGTTATGCTCGGACTGGTGGATGCCAAGCCGAAGGTAGGCTACCTGCCAGGGCGTCATCCTAAATATGATAGTCATATCGGCAACATGCTCAAAAAGCTGACGGTGGCGGATATACTTAGTGATCCGATTTTGATTTCCGGTGACACTACCGCCTATGATGCGGTGCTGATGCTGTTTCAGCAAAATACAGGTACCCTGATGGTCACAGGAGAGGAGCAGGAGCTCATTGGAATTGTTACCCGCAAGGATTTGCTGAAGGTCATGCTGGGGCATACCGATCTTCACACCGTCCCGGTGACCATGGCAATGACGCGCCGGGCCCAAATGACGACGCTTGCTCCAGAAGACACTTTACTGGAAGCGATATCGAAACTGATTCGGCATCAGGTCAATTGTCTTCCAGTTTTGGACGAGCAATGTAGCTCCTCAACTCCAATTCGGGAGTTGGTAGGACGGGTTACGAAAACGGACATCATGAACGCCATTCTGAGCTTGACAGAAGATAAAACGTAAAACATAAATAAGGGGGCCTTGTATGTACTGGTTGGCCATGCTGACGATGCTGATTGACCATGTCGGACTTGTGTTTTTTCCGACGGATCCGGCTTGGAGAATTGCCGGCAGGCTTGCTTTTCCAATCTACGCGTACGCGCTGTATGCGGGATATACTCATACCCGAGACATGCAGAGCTATATGCTCCGTCTACTCGGACTGGCTCTGATTTCTCAGGTGCCCTATATGCTGGCGTTTGATGTGCTTAGACCGAACGTAATCTGGACGCTATTGACCTCGTTGCTTGCGTTGGCTGCTGCATCCCGCTTGAAGCATTGGACGGCTGTAACGTGCCTGTACGTCGTCTCAGCTCTGGTTATGGAGCTCAGCCAGATGGATTACGGAGCCTATGGACTGCTGTTGGTTCTGATTTATCGATACACCCGTTCATATATGATGATTGCAGCCCATTTTGTTTTGAACGTAGTGTATGACATGGTGCATCACGCGAATCTTCAGCACTTTAGTCTGCTGTCCAGTATTCTGATCGTATGTTTTGCAACTGGAGAAAGCGGATTTTATAGTCGGGTACCGCGTTGGTTGTGGCGTAGCTTTTACCCGGTACATCTGGCTGTTATCGCGGCAATTCGCATCTGGCCCTAATCTACATCTCATACATTAAAAGAACCTTTAAAACCACGACATAAAATGGTTTTAAAGGTTCTTTTTTATCCTTCAATAAGCTAGCCAACGTTTAGGATACCTTGTTGGGACCTTGAGCAAAAGGAAGTGGGCGAAGGGGAGCACCTTCCTTCATGTATTGCACCAATACTTCGGGAATATTGTGTATTCCACCTGCATTGACGCGATAGCCGTTCGTTTGCCCTGGCGAGTTAATCCCGCGTTTCACCGTAAACGTAACGTCAATACCCAAGGAACGGCAAATTTCCATCGTCTCCTTGGTATACCCACCATAAGGGAAGGCAAGTACATTCTGATCATTGTGTAGATGCTTGAACAGCTTCTTGTCAGCCATGTCCAAATCGGTAGAAACTCGCTGTTTGAACTCATTCTCGGTTTCCATTCGCCCCAGCTTTTTCGAATACACTGGAGCCATCAGAAGCGGCTTTTGTTGGGTGCGCGCTGTGTTGGAGTATCCGTAAGCATGCTGGTCATTGGTATGATTGTAGAAATCAATGCCTTCAGCATGCATCTGATGAATTTGATCCCATGTCAGCTTTGGAATACCAATATGTTTGGGATTGCTGATCGTGGACGTGATGAGAAAATTGGTTGCCGGTACCTGGTACTTTTTCAACACAGGAAAAGTGTCCGTATAAAAGGACTCGTAGCCATCGTCGAATGTCATAAGTACCGCATTATCAGGAACCTTGGCTTTATGTAAAATAAAATCCGTATACTCTTTCATCGTGATCCAGTGGAAGCCGTTAGCTTTCATTTCGTCCAACTGCCTCGTTAAATTACTAAGCTTGAGAGCACCGGGATCAGGTGGAGTCTTGGTCACCTCATGATACATCAGGACAATTACTTTGTTTTGGTAATATACTTTATCTGGTGTAGGCGTCATTGAAAATAAATGGCGTACCAGTCGATCTGCATTAGCTGTGCGTGTACGATGAGCCCCTTTAACTGTAGGTGTGTGGTATATGCTACGTGCTTCATACACCAAAATTCCTAAAATAGCCAACAAACTTATGATTAGCAACGTTCTTTTAAAAAAAGTGTGTTTCATTGAATGACATCCCCCGCATGCAAAAAAATTCTGAAAGTATAGAGGTTTATACTAGATATGAAACTAGCAAAATCTAGTCTATCATACCGAAAACACGCGGGGGAAATATCACAACTTTGTTACCTCTGTGTAGCTTTTACAGATACCGGTGAAGAGGTCGGGAAGTAACCGATCTCGACGGCATGCTGGATCATGTTCCGAATAAAATTCAGGTCGGTTGCCGGGCATTGAACGCCAGCTTGTTCCAGCAGAGCTGTGGTTACAGAGCATCCGTAACGGTAAGCTGAATCCTTGGCTCCGTCACCTTCTAGTTGTCCCATAGCAAGGTGAAGTGCATCCTCCTGAATGCCGGAAGACGGATTTAGCAACCAGGCGCTGTAATCGTCAAAAGGCAGGGTTTCTACTGCGTAACCGAGTTGGTTTACCATAGCGATCAGTTCATCATATGGCAGTGGGTTCGGATTGCAGATATGGAAAATACGGTTTGCGCTTTTTTGATGAACAGACAGCTCTACGATAGCACGGCTGGCGTAATCAATCGGTGTGAAGTCCGTATGCCAATCGGCTTGTGGCGCTTTGCCCAGCAGCAGCATCGCCTTCATCATACGATAATAAGCATTGCTATCAATATTTCGCTGGAAGCGTCCGTTGGCCGAATGGGCTGTCAAATTACCCGCGCGATAGATCGAGACAGGCGTACCCGCTTGAGCTGCTTGGAACAACAGCTTCTCCGCAGCCAGTTTACTATTCGTGTACAGGTTGTCCACATTCAGTTCGTCTGGGAAGGCAGAAAGCTCCAATGCCGACTCCCATTTTCCTTCGTTAGCAAGATCCTCCGGTATTCCCATAGTGGAGACATGATGGAAGGATACTCCTGGCTTGGCTTGAGCGATTTTCAACAGTTCCAGTGTTCCGGTCACATTCGTGCGATCGAAGGCTGCCGAATCACCAAAATGACGTACGTCAGCGGCGCTGTGAATAATGCCGTCGATTTGGTGCTCCAGCATATGGCGGTCGACAGAAGAGAGACCCAGATCAGCTTGCTCCAGATCCCCATAGACAGCCTTCACTCGTCCTTCGATCAAGCTGGAGATATCATGTCCAAAATATCCCGTCAATACGGACTGAATACGCTCGATACCAGATGGACCGTCCTGAGAAGGGCGTACCATCGCGTATATTTTGGCTTCTGTCCGTTGAAGCAGGTCATACAAAATGTGCGAGCCCAGATAGCCTGTAGCTCCAGTCAACAAAATCACGCGCAAGTCGCGGACTTCAGCTAAGTCAGAAGCATCAGACAGCTCAATAGGATGCTCATTCAAATCCATTTTTTCTTGAGGAATCGCGAGTGGCTTGCGTTGCTGCGTTTGTTCCGTACCTAATTGTTCCACGTATTCAGCAAGCTCACGAACGGTTTTGTAGCGGAAAAAATCTCCGATGCGCAGCGCGCCATAACGTGGCTTCAGAATAGCCAGCACATGAATGACACGAAGCGAGTCGCCCCCGATCAGGAAGAAATCATCGGTAGCGCCAATGTTATTTTTACCAAGCACTTGAGTCCATGCTTCGGCAATGAGTGTTTCGGTTCCTTCGCGAAGAGGTTCCCCGCCAAATGAAAGATCAGACGCTTCCGGCAGTGGCCGCAGGGCCAGCTTTTTGCGATCGATCTTGCCAGTTGGTGAAATTGGCATAGCTTCCAAATGAACGACATGGCTCGGTACAAAATAAGAAGGTAGCTTGCCCCCAATATAAGACTGAATAACGTCCTGTGGAATGGATTGTCCATCCGAAGTGGTGAAATAGCCAACTAGCATGTTCTGATCTGTGTGATCTTTGACGGCTACCACAGCAACGTCCTGAACACCTGGATGTTTGGAAAAATGATCTTCAATTTCTCCGATTTCAATCCGATTTCCACGAATTTTGAGCTGCGAATCCTTGCGGCTTACGTATTCAATCGTACCGTCTGGCAGCAGCTTGGCGATATCACCCGAGCGGTACATTTTTTCACCCGGAACAAAAGGATTGTCCACGAACGATTGCGCTGTACGTTCTGGCTGATGGAGATAACCATGGGCCAATGCAGGAGTAGCAATACATACTTCACCCGGAATATTGACTGGGCAGAGCTTGTTATCATCGTTAACGATATACACTTTGTAATTGTAAATCGGCTTGCCGATCGGGATATTGACGACATGCTCAGGCACGGCACCACGGACCCGATGGGTCGTTGTCGCTACGGTGCATTCGGTCGGTCCGTATACGTTTACGATGTCGGTATCTGTACCGAATTTGCTTTGGAACGCTCGAACTTGGGAGCCGTACAGCGCTTCGCCTGCTACAGTAACAATCCGTACATTAGCGAGTTTGCGATAGCCTTCGTCTGACAAGTACGTAGATAGCTGATTAAAGAATACAGTTGGCAAAATGGTAATAATCGTCGTGCCTGTACGTGCAATGGCTTCAGCGAATTCTTCAACAGATACACGCTCTTCAGAAGACAGCAAGTACAATTTTGCACCGTAAAACAAGGCTCCAATGGTATCCCAAACGGATGCATCAAAGCTGTAGGTTGCAAATTGGGTCAATACATCCTGAGGTGTAATGTCGCAATCGCGTTGCACGACAGCTCCTAGGTTAACAACACCGCGGTGAGCGATCAGGGCACCTTTCGGTTTGCCTGTAGAGCCGGATGTATAGATGACATAAGCTAGATCATCCGGACTTACACGAACGTTCGGATTGCTTGCAGCATAGCCTGCCAGCGGCCCGTTAATAGCTAAAATTTCTTTTACCGTTTCAATAGAACCGCACAGTTCAGTCGCTTGTTCCATAAGTGCGGAAGTTGTTAATACAAAAGGAGAACGCGTGTCTTCGACAATGTAGCTACTCCGGTCAGCGGGGTGGGCGGGATCAACAGGTACATATACGCCTCCGGCTTTTAGGATACCAAGCAGTGAAATAACGGTCTCTAAGCTCCGTTCCATGAAGATGGTCACGAATTCACCTTTGGTAAGACCTTTGGATAACAAGACACGTGCGACTTGGTTAGCGCGTTCGTTCAACTCACGGTACGTGTACTCTCCAGTGTGGGAAGCAATAGCCGGACGATCAGGGTATTGTGAAGCCGCCTCCTCAAACATTCCATGAATAGTTTGATGCTCAGGATATTTCACGACTGTATTATTTAAAGCTTCGTGAGCAGCTCGATCTGCATCCGATAATATATCAATTGAATTCACAGGTGCATGGCTGTTGGTTAGCGCGCCACGCAAAAGGGTTTCAAAGTATTCTGCGTATCGGACAACCGTTGTTTCCAGCAAGAGTGATTGATCATATCGTATCTGTATTTGATAAGCGCCATTGTGTTCACTGACAGCCCAATCCATAATACGGGATTCTACACCGCTGTCCGTAGGCAGATTTGTCGAAAATGAAGTATCGGCTTGTGGTTCCGCAAGGTATGCACTTGGCTCACGGAGCATCTCCTGAAATAAGTCTGCTAGTTCATGAAAAGTCGTTTCCTTTTCGACTGTCAGCGAAGCTGTAAGCAGACCAGTTTGTGGCACGAAAGTAGAAAAAGAAACTTCTTCTTCTGCGGAAAGGCGATATACCCATGCAGTATATGCTGATAAGAGCAACGCTTGTTTGTCTCCCGCAGTTTTTTGCTGAATTAATTGTTCCGAGATGGACGCTTCTAACTCTACTTGATAAGTAGAGGATGTATGCTTGCGTTGTATACGTGCATAATCCAAGGGAACTAGGAATGGGGAAGGGGTTGTCTGTGTACTGTTTTGTAGTAATGAAGCCATTACGCTAACCTCCTGAATGTATGATGTCTTAATATAAATGGTAAACTCAGTAAATGCCTCGCTCCCTTCAAATGCATGAACAGGAGGGAGGCATTACCGAATGAATGATTAACTATGAAATTAACTTTAAGTCGATAAATGGCTATTATGATTTGCTACGGTTGGTGTCTGCAATTTTGAAATAAGATGTAATTTCTTGAAGCTCTTCAGACATGGATGTCAATTTATGGGATGAATCAATAATCGAATCCAAAGAAGCTTTTTGTTCCTCCACCGTTTGCACAATGTGAACACTGTTATTGGCTGTTTTGGTTACAGTGGAAGAAAGATCGTCTGCTGTCGCTGTCATTTCCTGTGTACCCGCAGATATTTGCTCAGTAGCGCTGGATACTTCTTGGATTTGCCATGCTACATTTTTAGTTGCTTGAAGAATATCATTGAACAGCACGCCTGCTTGTCCAGCAACGACGATTCCGTTTTGAACTTCAACGTTTCCTTGCTCCATCGACTTCACAGCTTGTCCGATTTCATTTTGAATTTCTTCAATCAGTGATGTAATCTGTTTGGTTGCCTCCGCAGATTGTTCTGCCAGCTTACGTACTTCACTGGCAACGACGGCAAAGCCTTTACCTTCTTCACCAACGCGCGCAGCTTCAATAGAAGCGTTCAGAGCGAGCAGGTTGGTTTGACTGGAGATGCCTGAAATGGTACTGATGATATTGCCAATTTCCTGCGAACGACTGTCCAGCAACTTGATGATACGGGAAGTATTGGTTACTGTATCGGTAATCAAGTGCATTTGGGATGACACCTTACTTACAATCTCGTTGCCTTCGTTAGAGCGTTTCTCTACCGAATTGGCTTCTTCCGCAACATTAGAAGAACTCGTGGCAATATTTTGAATGACCGAAGCCATTTCAGCCATGGCACGTGCACTATCGCCTGTTGCTTTTTCCTGCGAACGGATATTCTCCGTGATTTCACTGATATTTTGATTGATGATGTTGGAATTGATTCCGTTTTGTTCGCAGATTGCGAGCAATTCTTTGGCAGATTCATTGACTTCATCAGTTGTCTGCTTCACCTTGGTCATAATGCTGTTAATATGACTTACCATATCGTTGAAATTCTGATTTACGAGTCCTAAATCATCATGACCTGCATGAATTTGAACATCCAGATTTCCTCTGCTTACTTCGCTGATACCGTACATCAATTGCTTAATCGGGGACAGCGTACGTTTCACAACCCAATATTGAAGCGCCAGGCAGATCAGTAGGAAAATCACTAAAATGGTAGCGCCGCTAATGAGCAGCTTGGTCAATCCTGCAGGTACGGCACCGGCATCTGCATCGACTGCAAAATATGCAAAGATTTTGCCGCTTGGATCTTTAATCGGAGTCATCAAAGTCGTCCATGTACCAAAAGTATCATCGTAGAAGCTGGTGAATGTTGGTTTGCCACTGTCCAGCATACCGGTTACGCCTACTGCCACGACATTGGGTTGCTCATACATAGAGCCAACGAGCATCTTATCTTTTTCAAATGCTTCTCTGAGATCCGTTGGCATCGCCACAATAGATGTCAGATTGCCATTTTCGAGCTCCGTCCCGAAAATATAGGCATGAGAGATATTTGGATTCGTCGCCATGATGTTATCTAGGTACGCGCGGAGTTTGGTTTGAATGGGTCCATCATAATTTTTCTCTTGAACCGCTTGGGTTACTTCATCGGAATTAATGCCCTGGGCCCACTTCAATGTGATTTTTTCCACTTGCCCATGCAATTGGTCTATCAAAATCGTACGTTGGATCAAATAGCTGGACACAATAAGGACTAGCCCAATCAATACGATGTTGAAGAAGGATAATAATAGGTTTTTGGTGAAGAATGATAAGCTACTCCACTTTTTCAAAATGTTCCACTCCCTGGTTGTATTTTTTGTATATGGTGTTGAACCGCTTATCGAATGAGATAATCAAGTCCCCCTTACAAACATGATAATAGAGATCATAGACCCTTGAATTTTATGTAATAGGTCTTAAGTCCTTTTATAGACAAGTAAGATATCCCTATATATATGTCGTACGAAAAGCCCTTGAAATGAATAGCTTACACAATAAAAAATTAATTTTTAATAGGTAAACGCTGTCTGTGTTTCAGTATATTCCAATTTATACTTCAACTTGAAATTCGAATTCATTACAGTCCATAAGCAACTATTCAACAGAAACCATCATACTTTATAATAGAGTCAAATGCACTTATCAATTTGGGACATTTTTCATATTTAACGTTGGAAATGCTTGATTTATCGCGGTTTTTGTGAATTGTTTGCGAAATGAGTCCTTATATCTATGCAAAGAGAAGAGGGATAAGAAGAATGTCCAAGCTTACGATTTTAAAGGTTGAGAGTAATCACGAGGATCTGCATGAGTTGATTCAAAGGCTGGATGAGGACTTGCTGGAAAGGTATTCTGCCGACGAAATTTACTTGGTTGATTTTTCCAATCCTAAAGTTAAAGAGATGGTTTTCGCTGTTGTGTATGTGGACGAAAAACCGGTGGCTTGTGGAGGGCTTAGGCCTATAGATGCGGAAGAAATGGAGCTTAAAAGATTTTATGTCGATTCCTCTTATCGCAGACAAGGAATTGCGGTGAGCCTATTATCTTTTTTGGAAGAGGAAGCCAGAAAACGGGGAGTTGTAAGGATTAAATTGGAGACCGGAGCGGCTCAACCTGAAGCGATTGCTCTCTATACCAAGCGGGGATACGAACCTATTGAACGATTTGGGGAGTATGAACACGATGAAAACAGCCTTTGTTATGGTAAAAAGCTGTCTCTGTTAATATAAAGCGTTCTCTTATAAAATGGATGATGATCAATACTAGCCTATATAGCGGGAGAGATGATAATGAATTTGAAGCAAAAAGCGGCCGAAAAAGCAGTTGAGGCGATTCAGGACGGCATGAAAGTAGGACTTGGTACAGGCTCGACAGCCTTTTGGGCTATTCAAAAAATTGGTGAGCGTGTAGCGCAAGGATTACATATACAGGCTGTAGCTACATCCCAAGCGTCGGAAGATCAGGCCAGGGAGCTGGGAATTCCCATCATTCCGTTTGATCAGATTGGAAGGCTTGACGTTACCATCGACGGTGCAGATGAGGTGAATGAGCAGCTGGTGCTGGTGAAAGGTGGAGGCGGAGCCTTACTGAGAGAGAAAATTGTGGAAAGCAATAGCGACCGATTAATTATTATTGTCGATGAGTCCAAGGATGTGAAGGTGCTGGGTGCATTTCCTTTACCTGTTGAGGTCGTACCCTTTGCCAGTGAATGGACGTTGGAGGCCTTGCGGCAGACGGGCTGTAAAGCGGAGTGGCGTAAGAAAGACGCCGAGCGCTACCTTACGGATAACGGTAATTATATTGCCGATTGTCGCTATGGTACGATTGAGAATCCGCAGGAGTTGGAAATCCGCTTGAACCAAATTCCGGGAGTAGTCGATAACGGACTGTTCATTAATATGGCGGACCAGGTGATTATCGCACGGGCCAATGGACAGATCGACGTCCGTAACAAGTAATGTCTAGGACCCGTCTGCTTCATCATGTGGCATTGGTGTTATTGATTTTATATACAGGACTTCTATTATATTGGATGTTTCTCGGTTTTGGTCGTACATTACGGCCAGGACCCCCGTATTCGTATAATATTGTGCCGTTTGATACGATCAGGCAATACTGGCGGGCAATGGAGTCGTTTCCTTTTCGGGTATGGGGTGTTAATTTGCTCGGTAATATTGGCGTATTCATTCCCTTCGGTATCCTTGTGCCTATCATTTGGGTGTCCATGCGAAGTATAGGCAGTCTGTTGTTAACGATAGTGATCGCACTGGTCATTCTTGAGGTGTCCCAAATGCTGCTGGGCGCAGGTACAATGGATGTGGATGACATCATACTGAATGTTCTGGGAGTATTATGCGGCCGTATTGCCTACGTATTTTTACGTAAGAAGTTAGGGATTGCAATATAATCGTCCTGCTCTCTGGATCAGTGTGTTAAGACTGGCTGAGAGCGGGCTTTTTTTACATAATGAACTGTAATCTTCACATAATAGACGACAATTCCTCCATTTTTAGGCCGTAGGAGTAGGGGGAGGAACGCTTAAACTTGACAAAAGCGCACAATTAAGATATCTTGGAATAAAGATATGAGTAACGGAGGCTGTTAATATGTCTGTAAAACCAGATGATCAGGACCTAGCACTTAACTTGTTCGTTGTTCTGGCTCGTGCTTATAATTCGGTCACGTCTCGTACGAATCGGGACATTCATAGTCATGGATTAAATACAACAGAATTTGGTGTGCTTGATCTGCTGTATTATCGGGGGCCACAGCCTTTACAGAAAATTGGAGAAAAGGTACTAATCTCTAGTGGGAATATTACGTACGTGGTCGATAAACTTCAGAAGAAAAACTTGCTTACCCGTCGTGCTTCGCAAGATGATCGGCGTGTGATTTATGCAGAATTGACTGATGAGGGACGTCACTTCTTTGAGCAAATATTCCCGCAGCATCATCGTGTCATTATGGAGACCGTGGATGGCTTATCTGTGGAAGAGAAGGAGCAGGCTATTCATCTGTTAAAAAAGCTTGGACTAACGGCTGAGGGGCAGAAGAGTAACGGATCATAAACGGTGCATGTACAGGTTAAATCTGCTTTAGATAAAATACCGACTTTTCGGTATTTTATTTTTTTGTCGTATTATGGGGGAGTAGGGTTAATGTAGAGACGCAAATCAGGTATAATTGTCTAATAGTCACGTCCGGAACAAATTCCCAGTACCTGTTTCGAATACAAAACCTTGTCGGGGAAGGAGCTGTACATGAGTATACAGCAATACACCGCAGGTGAATCGCTATTGATGCAAGCAGGAGCTTTGGCTGAATTAGTTACCCATAAGCAATACGAATTACAGCCCGATCTTTTGCAGCGTTTTGGGGATAACGGTAAAATAAAGACAAAACAGGATTCCATATATAGTTTGAACTATTTGGCTGAAAGTGTAATCATGAACAGCCCTATTTTATTTACACAGTATGTTTCTTGGTTAAAAAAGCTTCTGGAGGGTTTCGGGATAACCCAAGAAGATTTGAGCATCAATTTCAGATTAATCCAGGAGACATTGGTAGAGCACTTCGATCATACGAATAAAGTCATGGTGCTGGAGCACCTGGATTTGGGGATACAGCAAATTGGGAAGAAAGAGGAGTATGCCTCTTTTATTACAGGTGATAATCCCTATGCTGCTGACGTGGCTCAATATTTGGAATATTTACTCTCAGGTAATCGCAGACAGGCTTTGGATTGGATCGTTCGCTTGCTGGATGAGGGTATCTCTATTCAACATACGTATAAATATATTTTTCAAATTTCGCAATATGAAATAGGCCGTCTATGGCATGAAGGCAAAATCACCGTCGGTCAAGAGCATTTTTGCACTGCCGTGACTCAATTTATTATTTCAAGCCTGTATCCCAGATGGATGGGGAGTGGAAGTAAGGAACGCTGCCTGGTGGCGGCGTGTGTAGGCAGCGAGCAGCATGAAATTGGAGTGCGTATGCTGGCTGATATATTTGAAATGGATGGTTGGGATACGTATTATTTAGGCGCCAATGTACCTAACCGGAGTTTGCTTCAGGCCATTGTGAGTTACAAGGCGGATGTAGTGGCTATCTCAGCTACCATGGCTTACCATGTCCATCTAGTGAAAGAGTTGATTGCTCTCATTCGGCAAGACCCAACGACTAGCCATGTGAAAATTATGGTCGGAGGCTTGCCTTTTAATCTCGATTCCCTCTTGTGGCAAGAAGTAGGGGCGGACGGATACGCACCAGGTGCGGAAGAAGCGCTGGAGGTTGCGGGTGACTTACTTTCGCTCAGGAAATAAGGTTGGTTTTGTGAACCTGTAAGTCATTTTGTAAAGGGGGCCTTTTAATATGAAGGAACCGACAGCAGAAATGGCTGTTCTGCGGAAAACGGTCGAACAATTAACGGATGAGATAGTGAAAAGCAAGGCTGAGGAAGAAAAGCTGCTGAATGAATTTTCAGCGATGAACAACGAGCTGGTTAATCTGCAGCGTCAGCTTGCCAAAAGCAATGCGGAATTATCACGGACGAAGGAAGAAGCGGTACGGGCTAATGACCTAAAGAGCACTTTTCTGGCTGTGGTTAGTCATGAATTCAGAACGCCAATGAACGGAATACTTGGAATGATCGAAATGTTAGGTTCATCCAAACTTTCCCCGGATCAACGGCAGGCCATCGGTGTGATACGTGAGTCAGCCTCCCTGTTATTGAACATGATTAATAATCTGCTTGATATATCCAAAGTGGAAGCAGGACAGATGGAACTGGAGATCGGAAACGTCAGAGTTCAGGCGATTATGAGCCATGTTGCTCAGTTGTTGGAGCCGCAAATCTATCAGATGGGTAACCGGTTGAGTATAGAGACCGATACCGGTGTGGCAGAGCATCTGGAGGGAGATTCGGCAAGGATCATGCAGATCTTGCTCAATCTGTTGAACAATGCGAATAAATTTACGAGTGAAGGATTGCTCATCATTCGAACAAAATTAGTGGAGGAAACAAAAGACTCCCAACGTGTTCGGTTTGAGGTGCAGGATTCGGGTATTGGGATTTCACCGGAGGATCAGAATAAGCTGTTTCAGCCTTATGTACAAGCCGGTGAAGGCAGCGCCTCCCAATATGGAGGAACGGGTCTAGGGCTATGGATATGCAGTTCATTTGTGGAACTCATGCAGGGAGAAATTGGGGTCGTCAGTACAGAAGGCCAAGGCTCCACGTTCTGGTTTGAAATTCCCCTCATGAAAGGATTGGAGCAGGCAGGCGAAATGGAGAAGCGTGAAAATGGTGATTTAAAGGTATTTAGCGAGTTGCTGCGTGAGCATAGTCATTCTCTAACTATTTTGGTGGCTGAGGATAATCGGGTAAATCGTCAGGTGGTGCAATTACAGCTTAACCATTTGGGATTCCAGCATATTGATTTTGCTGAGGATGGACAAGCTGCTGTAAAAGCGGCCTCCGAACGATCCTACGCTTGTATTCTAATGGATCATTACATGCCTCTGCTAAATGGTCATGATGCGGCAAAAGCGATCCGCCAGCGGGAAGCAGAAAACCAGCAACCACCTGTACCGATCATTTCTTTGACCGGGAATGTGTCTGAGGAGGATCAGGCACGGGGCCGGGAGGTTGGAGTGAACGATTACTTGATAAAGCCAGTAACGATTGAAAAGCTCTCTGAAAAGCTTGTCAAATGGCTTCCAAAGCCGGAAACCGAGCCGATTTTGGATAAGGAAGTTATACGTGAAATTATGCTGCTGGACGAGGATGGCAGCACGGCACTACTGGAGTCATTGGTCGAAATGTATACAAGTGATACACCTGCCAAAATCAATAAGTTAAGAGAACTGGCTGCTGTGGGCGAAGTCACAAAAGTAGTAGAGGCTGCTCATGAGTTGAAATCAGGCAGCGTGAGTCTGGGTGTCGGGCGTTTGTCCTCGTTGCTGTCGGATATTGAACAGCTTGCACGGGAGAACCGACTCGAGAATGCGAAAGCGAAGTTGTCTGCGCTCCAATCTGTCTATCAAGCAACGTGTTTAGAACTGGAACGCTATATTCACCAGTGCTAGACCGTTTTCCCCCCCTTATTAGACTTGCACGCGGAAGGAGAACGTAAGAGGCATATATGAAAGAACAGTTGCGTTCCATTCACCCGCTGGCCTGGACGATTATTGTCGGTACTATTTTCGGGCGGATGGCGACATCCATGAGTATCCCGTTTTTGTCAATTTACCTTACCACCCGTTTAGGAGTGTCCCCCTTTCATACGGGGGTGATCGTGTCGGTAAGCTCGTTGGTCGGCATTTTTGCCAGCTTTTACGGTGGATATATTTCAGATCGAATCGGACGGCGTAAGGTGATGTTGGTGTCCATTGCGAGCTGGGCGCTTGTATTCGTTGCTTTTGCGTTGGCGGAAGCGGCCTGGGCCTTTTTTGTCATTAATGCTCTAAATGGACTGTGCAGGTCCTTGTTCGAGCCAACCTCGCGGGCGCTGTTATCAGATGTAACCCCCAAGGAGAAAAGACTGCTTATCTATAATATGAGATATGCGGCCATTAATGTTGGGGTAGTGGCAGGGCCGTTGCTTGGTTTGATGTTAGGATCTGCATCCAATGGTACGCCGTTCATGGTAGCTGCTGGTGTGTACGCACTATACGGAGTACTGTTGTTGATCCAATTTGCCCGTTATGCATCGGATCTGCATATAGGTACAACGGCGAGAGAGGCTCCACTGCGAATGGCTGAGGCATTCCGTACAGCCAGCCGTGATCCGGTGTTTATGCCGATTTTGCTGGGAACGGTATTTTGTGTGATGGGCTATGCGCATTCCAATTCCACAATGCCTCAATTCTTGTCCTTATCCTTCGCGGAAGGAACTCGATGGTTTACATATATGCTGACGGTCAACGCGGTTTGTGTATTGGCATTTCAATATCCGCTGGTGCGGCTGGCAAGCCGATTTTCCCCGGTGAATTCTCTGATTGCAGGGAATATATGTATTGCGGTCAGCCTGTTGCTGTGCGGTATGCTAAACTCAGGCTGGATGTTTATACTGGATATGGTGCTATTTACGGTTGGTGAAGTGTTATTGTTCACGATGCTGGACGTATTGATTGACCAAATTGCAGATGCTCAATATAAAGGGACCTACTTCGGTACAATCGGATTTAATAATTTGGGAAGCGTGCTGGCTCCTTTATTTGGTGGCTGGTTGCTGGATATCTATGGTCAAACGGCGCCGCTTGTTGTTTTTGTTCCGGTTGCCCTGTCGGTTGTGATTGGTATTCCGTTCCTTCTGGTCGCACGCCGCCGCCTGGTGCAGCGTACAGCACGGATCGCGGCTCAAGGAGGAGAATCGGTGCAGCAACTGTCATCATAAAAAGGGAGTTGAGTGCAGGATGAAGGCGGAAGAAGATGTGCTACGAGTCATACAATATATGAATGATCCGCAGGTACTGGAAGACTTGCGCTATGTGCGAGAGCTGAAGTTGCCGCAAGGATGTATTGCCGCAGGCTATGTACGTAACCGCGTTTGGGATAAGCTCCATGGCTATACAACGGCTACACCTTTAAACGATATAGATGTTATCTATTTTGACCCGAAAAACACGCTAGAGGAACGAGATGAGTATCTAGAGTTGTCCTTGAACCGTAAGCAGGCCGGACGTAACTGGTCTGTCAAAAATCAGGCTCGGATGCATTTTCGCAACGGGGAGGCTCCTTATTCCTCGGTAGAGGATGCGATGAGCCGCTGGCCAGAGACGGCAACGGCGGTGGCGGTTAGATTGAATGACAAGGATCAAATAGAGGTTATTTGTCCGCATGGATTGGAAGATCTGCTGGATATGCGGGTACGGCAAAGCCCTTTGTTTCGTCACACAACGGCTTTTCGGCAGCGTGTATTTGAGAAGCAATGGCTTGATAACTGGCCGTTGCTTATTATGGAGAATTAGAGTGAAATCCTAATTTTAGGATATTAAGGAGAGACGACAAACAATGTTTAAAAATATAAAAATAGATTCAGATCGTGAGGAAGTTCTGGAGCTGTTAACCTACGCCGTGCTGGATCATCCTGAACGCGGAGAAACAGCTTTACGTACCTATCAAGGCTCGGATGACTGGAAGCTGTTCGGTGTAGAAGATGAAGGACTTATTGTAGGTATTGTCGGCTTTGAGGACCAGGAGGATGGAACAACTGTAATTCGCCATCTGGCCGTGTTGCCTGAAAACCGTCATAGAGGATATGCCAGAGGTATGCTACTTACGCTCATTCAGGAGCGTAATCCAAAACGGCTTACTGTGGACACGGATGCGGAGGGGGCAGATTTTTTCCGCAAAGTGGGCTTTGCCGTGTATGGATCAGAGGATTTGCCGGATGGTGGGCAATTCCATTGTGTATATGAAATAGACGAAGAATAAGCGAATCTCCGGGTCCCGCGTCCCTCTTTCTACATAAGATATGTTATGCAGAAAGAGGGAGGTGGGTTTCATTGGCGTACCACTACACAGCGATTGGAGATTCTTTAACAACAGGTGCAGGGACGTTGCTGAGCGGCGGATTTGTACCTATCTATCGGCGAATGGCAGAAAGACATCTGCGTACGCCAGTCAGTTACGAGAATCTGGGAATTAACGGGCTGACATCGCAGGAGTTGCTGTCCATGGTCCGCAACAATCCACTTTTTCGGTCGGCGATCAGCCGGGCTGAACTTATAACGGTAACGATCGGTGGGAATGATCTGCGCCCATACATCAGCGCCCTTGCTGGAGGGTCCGGCTTGTCGGGTTCTTCCATTCCACAAGCGTTGAATCACACAAAAGAACATGTACGCCAAATTGTACATGCCCTGTATCAGATAAAGTCCGGTCAGCGTGAGCCATTTATCATTCGAATGGTGGGATTATATAATCCTTTTCCAGAAGTAAGGGAGGCGGGAGTATATGTGCGTCAGTACAACTCGTTTCTCTATACATTAGGCGGACCGAATTACCGGGTGGCGAATATTTATCCCGCATTTGAGGGCTATGAACGGGCACTACTTTCGTTAGACCGGGTGCATCCGAACAGTCGTGGTTATCGCGTGATTGCGGAAGAGTTGAATCGGCTTGGTTATGCGCCATTAAGGCGAGCGTGAGAGGATGCTTTGGATCAGACAAAGTATATTAAAGAAAGAGGTTCATGATGACAGTAGAAACTGACCATTATGAACCTCTTTGTTTGCGTTAGTAGGCGCTGTTTAGCCGATTGATTTACGAAATAAGCTACGCGCAGCCCACTTGCGCTCACTTCGTTTGCGGTATTTGGGTAGAGAGCGATAGACGGCAATGGACTGGTTAAAGGCTATAGTGGCTTCATCCTTGCGTCCCAGCATACGGTACATCAAGCCTGTCAGATAATAACCCTCGCTGGAAGAAGACTGAATCTCCTGAAATTGCTGCAGATAATGAAGCGACTTATTGACGTCACGTTCCTTGAAAGCAGCGGCTAAATGCAAATAAGGCTCACCGTACTGTACCCGCGGGTTAATATCCAGTGCTTTTAGTAAATGTTGTTCTCCATCCTCCAGATGGTTTGTATGTACTTCAGCCGTTCCCCGTGCGTTCCAATAGTCTGCTGAGTCTTCATAACGGGATTGAATTTCCAATAAGAGCTCCAAAGCCTGCGGATATTTCTTGCTTTCGATCCAGATACGAGCCAAATCGAACCTAGCAGCCACATCGTTGGTGTTTAGCGCAATCTGTTGGCGCAATCGAGCGGCATTGCGTCTTCTTTTCCATGGTTTGCTGATGCTGGGCAATACACCGACAAAGCTACGATCCAATATATAGATCACGATTAAGAGTACGAGCAGTGCCAGAAACGGGTTGCCGAGCAAACTCCATAGTAGAGAGAAAATTAAAAATTTCCCAATCATTTTTCTCCAATCCTCCTGTGCATGTAACAATCCATACTTTCCACATTATAGCATAAAGCCGCTTTAAGGGGCATTAGCCTGATGAGATTTCGAAGGATGGTAGAGGGGGTGAGAAGAAAAACACTTATTTGTGATGCTCGGTGTATAGTTTTACGAGAAAAGGAACCTTTTTTTATTCCCGCCAAAAGGTTGAACAGTCTGCCTTATCCAAAATATTAAACTCGATCATTTTCTCAAGTAATGAGAAATCAACTGGACTATCCCACTGGATACGTACCAACTGCTTGGTGTGATCATAGCCAGCCTGCACAATTAACTCAGAAAAATGATTAATCCCTGCCTTTTCAGGGGCAACGGCCAAATGATGTTTGGCTACGCTAAAGCCAATAATAAATGTGCTGTGATCCGTAAACATAGGCTGATTCCACGCAATTTTTGGCATTAAATTTGGAAATTTCTTGGTTACCCAAGCCAATACTTCTTGCGTTCGAGCCCGATGTTGGGGGTTATCAATATGCGCTAAATATTCTGCAAAAGCTTCCATGTTGTTCCCTCCTTAATTAAAAATTGTATCGTTCAGAGAAGTTCCTCGAACCTATTTGTCGTTAAAACTCCTCATAGAATGGCTCAGACACGTTCTTAACAACACCTATTTCCAACGATATATATTTTCAAACTAGATAGTCAAAATGGTTTACTATCAATTTATCGCAGCAACATGCTTCCCAAGATGTAAACAATACCTTTTATGTCCTGTTATATTCCTCAGAAAGAATAGAGTACAAATATGAATCGTGAAATTCGCCTTTGTAGTACCAGTGTTCTCGCATTATACCTTCACGTTGCATTCCGATCTGTTGCATAATCTTCTCAGAAGCCTTATTTTCTGGACGACATGTTGCATAAATACGATGGACATCAAGTGTGCTAAATCCAAAGCCTAGCAGGGCTCGTGCCGCTTCTGTTGCATAACCCTTTCCTTGATAATCTGGGTTTAGAATATAGCCCATTTCTGCATTAGTATCTTTGACATGAATACCAACACCGCCGATCAGGATTCCAGTGTTTTTCAGACATATGGCTAGTTCGTAGTCTTGTCGTGGCATTTCCTGCTGTGAGGCTAGAACTTGTTCTATATATGCCTTTGTATCTTCTTCTGTATTGGGTCCCCATGCTGTGTGCCTAGTAACTTCAGGCAATGACGTGTAGGTATGTATACTTCCCCAATCGGATGTACAAATATCACGAATGATGAGCCGTTTTGTCTCAAATTGCATAACGATTCCTCCTGTCTATAATTAGCATACATATTCGTGTTTTCTGCACATTCTATTAATCCTATTTAAGCAGATCTGATGGGGAAGATCCAAGATTTTGAGAGAAAGTGCTAGAGAAGAGGATCGAATTACGTGTTGAACAATGGGAACGAATCAATACCTTTTGCCACCTGAACGCAAACCGCAAGGGAGGCGTCCGGCAAAAATGCAAACAGAAAATATTGAATGTGGTACTGGAATAGCCCGCTATTATTAGCCATCCAGTTTGTCTTAAAACAGCCTGCGGGCTGTTACAAAACGATTCTGCCATTTACCATCAAGCGTGTCAAAATGAACGCCACGTTCTTTGGAGAATGTATGCAACAATTTGTTGTTCCCTGCATAGATCGCCACATGGCCGATCTCCAGGTCGCGTGCGCTGAAGAACAGCAGGTCGCCTTTACGTAGCTCGTTTAGCCCGACCTTCTGGCCTTCTTTAGCCTGATCGTAAGAGACACGGGGGAGGTCGATGGAGAGCGTATGTCGGAACACTTCCCCCACAAAAGAAGAACAATCAAAGGTCGATGTCTGGCCGCTTGCTGCGCCGAATTCATAAGGAGTACCAAGGAATTTCTCTCCGTAGGCGATGAGTTCATCTCCCTGTCGTTCCACCAGAGATGAGCTGGTATAATCGCTGTATTTGGGTTTAGCCGATATGTATCCGGTCAGGTTGTCTTTAGTGCGCACTTCCAACCAGAGGGCATTGATCTCACGGATGACATGAACCTTTTCGTTGGCTGGAATAAGCCGCAGGGAAGGGGAAGCTCCCGACGAATCCGGTTTGCTGCGCAGGTTGACTCCCGAAAGAACCGTTGTAAAAAAATCGTTACTGGAGACAATCCGAATCGCTCGGGTCAGGGCATCCCACTTCACTGTGCTCCCAAGTGCCTCGCTCACAAAACGTAGTGGAATCATTGTGTTGCCCTCAACAATTTGTCCAGGAACATTCAGGGACAGCGTTTTGCCGTTTAAGGTGGCAGCAAGTTCCCCCATACGGTAGGTCAGCACCGCTTCATTTTTGGTAGCTGTTACGGTTTTGCTGGATGCGTTCCAGGAAAGCTCGGCTCCTTGTGCCTCAAACAACTGGCGCATCGGGACGAGCGCTGTTCCTTCTAGCAGCAGCGGCTGGGCAGCAAGCTGAAGTGGGCGGTCATCTACATAAACGGTCGTCACCGGAGTCAGCGGTACCGACTTCGCATACGACGGGTTTGCTTGGAGCAGTGATACTGCTAGCAGAGCTAGCAATGCTTTCTTGTTGATTGTCATGCTGTCATCACCTCATTGTGAATATGTTCATCTAAGTTGTACGAGGCTTCCTCCGATTAGTTGTGTACCAAATATTGGACTGATTCGAAAAACGTAAACAAACAAAAATAAAACCAATAAATATCTGTGTTTAATTGTTGACACCAAAATAAAATAAAGATAACATTATACATGTGAAATATTTCACTTTTGAGAAATACCCTTATATTTAGCGAGGCAACAAGAAGTGAATCCTTTAGGAGGCCGATTTTATATGAGCGCACATGTATTTTTTGTACCATCTATCAATCTTATGGGAACAGGCTGTTTGCAAGAAGTTGGGCCGTATATAAAAGAACTGAATTTAAACAAAGCTCTAGTCGTGACGGATAAATTTTTGATGAAGAGTGGTATTGCAGGCAAGGTTACATCTTTGCTGGATGATATTGGATTGAACTATGCGGTATACGATGAAGTAAAACCAAATCCGACTTGTAAAAATGTACATGATGGTGTTCAGTTTCTGCAAGAAAATGAATGTGACTTTTTAATTTCGATTGGCGGAGGATCACCACAGGATACGGCTAAGGGAATCGGCATTATTGCCACCAATAGGGGACATATAACCGAGTATGAGGGCGTTCATAAATCCAAGCATAAATCGCTTCCTATTGTCGCCATTAATACCACAGCAGGAACATCTGCTGAAATCACGATCAATTATGTCATTACGGACGAAGAGCGCAAGGTCAAGATGGTTATGGTTGATAAGAATAGTGTAGCTACGATTTCAGTAAATGATCCTGAACTGATGGTAGATAAACCCGCCGCATTAACGGCAGCTACAGGGCTAGATGCTTTGACCCATGCCATTGAAGCTTTGGTTACGCCAGGTGCTTATCCTGTAACGGATGCAACTGCCTTGGCAGCAGTAGAAATTATTTTTAAACATTTAGCTCGTACAGTGAGAAACGGTCATGATATAGAAGCGCGTGAGCAAATGGTATACGCTATTTTCTTGGGAGGACTTGCATTTAATAATGCCGGATTGGGTTACGTTCATGCGATGGCGCATCAGCTTGGCGGCGTTTACGATTTGCCTCATGGTGTTTGTAATGCCATGCTGCTGCCAATCGTGGAGGAGGAGAATGCCAAGCATGTACCGGAGAAGTTTCGTGCCATCGCTAAAGCCATCGGTTTTGAAGATAAGGGGAAAACGGATAAGGAATGCGCAGACTATGTAATCCAAAGAATCAAAGACCTGTCGAAGGAAGTAGGGATTCCTTCCAAACTTTCTGAACTAGGTGTAAATGAAGTGGATTTGGATCTGCTTGCCGAGAACTCAATGAAGGATGCTTGCGCTCCGGGCAATCCGTTTATACCTAGCAAAGAACAAGTTATCGAGATGTTTAAGAAAATTCTTTAAATAAAAGAGGCAATTATTTTACTAAATACTATAAGGGCTGTCCCAGGAACTGATCGAAGTATACTGGGAACGGCCCTTTTTATTCGCATTTTCTACTAAGAGATTTGTGAGACTAGAGATAAGACAACCCCATTGAAGATTAAAGGCACAGCTCTCTCGGCTAAATCTGTAGGAGACTCTTTTTTTCCTTCCACATTCCAGCGAAAGGTTACACCATAAATGGACCAGCTTAAAATGGTCGCGGCAAGTTCTAACGTTCTTTGGTCTGTATTATTGGCTTCTCTTGTTATGAGTTGAAGTATGAATTGCTGTAATTGATTCTTAATATGTTCTTCCAGGATCGGTGCCACTGAATTATATTTATGAACGCATTGGTTACTTGAGTCGTGATAGTCACATAACGAAAGAATAAGTTTCTGAATGATCTCCTCCGACAAACGTGCCTCAGCATCAATCCTCTTGATAACATACTCCAAAAATGCATCTGACAAAAGGGTTTCAAGCAGTGCATATTTATCTTGAAAATGTGCATAGAACGTGGCGCGGTTAATGGTGGCTTTTTGGGTAATGTCATTGATCGTAATCGTGTAGAAGTCTTTCTTATTTAATTGGTCAACGAATGCGTCGAGAATTAATCTACGTGTTCGAATGACGCGAGGATCGTTTGGGTTGGGTGAAGTTACACCAGGCATCCTAAAGACACTCCTTTCAGGTAAATCAAATGATTCCCCCATTATAAACATGTGTTGTTTTGTCAACAAGTGAATTTAGATATACAACAATTTCATAACCCTTTTGGTTAAGCAACAGAATGAACATTTTGTCGGTTGAATGATAAATTAAACATTGCTAACATTTCACTTGCACCCCGTTTGATGATGCACGAGCCTTATATATAATCCTTTAAAAGAATGAAAGAAAATGAGGAGGTACAATCCTTGAGTAATCAACCGCAAAATGTTCATTCAACAGAAGCTTTATTTCAACCTTATACCATTCATAATCTAACCCTACAGACTCGTATTGTAATGCCGTCAATGGGCCGCGCTTTTTCACCAAATGGTGTGCCAGGACCGGATGTAGCCGCTTATTATCGCCGTCGCGCAGAGAATGATGTAGGTCTTATTATTACTGAAGGCGCAGTGATTGACCATCCGGCTGGAACAAGTGAGCCGAGGATACCTAATTTTTATGGGGAAGCGGCTTTAAACGGTTGGGCTGAAGTGGTCAGACAGGTTCATGAAGCTGGTAGTAAAATTTTCCCACAGCTTTGGCATATGGGGATGGCTCGTCCTTTGGGATCTCAGCCGAATCCCGAAGCGCTATCGATTGGTCCATCGGGGCTGGATCTGGAAGGCAATAAAGTGACCGAGCCGATGACAGAAGAAGAAATTGTCAAGGTCATTCGCGCCTATGTCGATGCAGCTGCGAATGCAAAACGACTGGGTTTTGACGGCGTTGAAATTCACGGAGCGCACGGCTATCTGGTTGATCAATTCTTTTGGGAGAAAACGAACCAACGTACGGATCGCTATGGTGGCGATATCATAAAACGTGCTCAATTCGCCATTGAGCTTGTGGAAGCTATTCGTGCTGAGGTTGGCCCTGACTACCCTATTGCCATGCGCCTATCCCAATGGAAAATGAATGATTACAACGCAAAGCCGTTCGATACACCGGATAAACTGGAGCAATTCCTGAATGTATTAGTAGAAGCGGGCGTGGACATCTTCCATTGCTCGACACGTCGCTTTTGGGTACCTGAATTTGAAGGCTCCGATTTGAGCTTTGCCGGATGGGTGAAGAAGCTGACTGGAAAAACTACGATTACGGTTGGCTCTGTAGGTCTGGATGAGGATTTTGTAAGTTATATCGAAGGGAAAGGGGCAGGACACCAAGATATTAATGAACTTCTGGAACGGCTCGACAACAATGAATTTGATCTGGTAGCTGTTGGGCGTGCGCTTCTGGGCGATCCTGCATGGGCTACGAAAATACGTGAAGGCCGAATTCATGATCTTCAAACCTTTACACCTGAGATACTTCAAACGCTCAACTAAAACATATCATACTTTGAACATCTCTTCATTTCATAAATAAATACTGTAAGCCAAAATACTCAAAGTCAGGTAAGGAACTTGGGTATTTTGGCTTTTTTATGCGTCTGCGATAGTAGTCCACCATGAACCATTATAGATTAAGTCATATTTGCTTTTAGTTCAGACTGGTATCAATACTTGATATATATAGATGTCTATGTAATAATGCTTGTATGTTAAAAAATAATGCAGCTGCACTGATAGGAACCATTAGAGACTCGATCAATAAATTGATTGTGTCTGAGCTCGAATCGAATGGAATTGAAGGGATTGTTCCTACTCATGGCGGAATCCTAATGTTCCTTTATCAAAACGACGGGCTTTCCATTAAGGAATTGACGCAAAAAATTTCTCGTCAGCAACCCACGGTCACTGTCTTGATCGACAAGCTAGTGAAGTTGGGATATGTCGAAAGAAAAAAAGAAAGGGAGGATAGCCGAGTTACCCTGATATTTCTGACCGATAAGGGAAGAGAGATAGAGCCTGTATTTGAGATGATCTCCAATAGATTACAAGAAACCATCTATGGTGGTCTCAAAGATGAAGAAAAAGAACAACTGGAATATTTGCTGGAGCATGTCAAAAACAGATTATAAATTTTTTTAAGTAAATGTATAGATATCTATATTAATATTAATATCAAAATAACAATAAAACATCTGGAGGTTATTAAAATGAAACATCTTATTATCTATGCTCACTCAAACGCAGAAAGCTTCAATCACGCGATACTCGAAACGGTTGTAAATACCTTGAAAGAAAAAGGTGATGAAGTCGTTGTACGCGATCTTTATGCCCTTAATTTTCAACCTGTATTAAAACCTGAGGATACTGCCGCTATGAGAGCAGGGCAAACTCCGGCTGATATTAAATTGGAGCAGGAATACATCTCACAAGCGGATACGATTACTTTTATTTCTCCCATTTGGTGGACAGGTCTTCCGGCTATCCTGAAAGGTTACGTTGATCGTGTATTTGCATACGGCTTTGCATATACGGCTGGTGCGGAAGGGATTAATAAGCTGCTTACAGGTAAAAAAGGTTTTATCGTGAATACACATGGTACTCCCAACGCAATCTACGATGAAATCGGTATGACCGCAGGATTGAAGATCACATCCGATACGGGAATTTTTGATTTCGTTGGAATTGAATCCGTCGGTCACTTGCTGCTTGGAAGTATCGGCTACCTTGATGAAGATGGCTATAAAGGGCTGCTAAAGCAAGTCCAAGATACGGTTAAAACGGTGCTGTAAAGTCAGTTCATTTTCTCTTAGAAACGTAAGACAGTCTTTAAATGATGAGGTCAACCCGTATTTAGTGGTTGGCCTTTTCTTGTAAATGTTAATACTTCTCTAATATAGTCCAAACAACAATCTCATTTGGAGCTGCTCAAATCCCCCTTTTCCTTGAAATTCTATGATATAACACATTTCCAGAACCTCATAAAATAAAACACTCCTTGTTGTCTCCTCTGGGTGTCTCACAGTCCACGGTATAAAACCTCCTGTTACTGGACATTCAAGGGGGGGATAAAGTATAAAAATTCACAAATATTTCATTGTTATTATCGTGGGCAATTCATTATAGTACATAGTATTAATAGTTAACTGTATGTATTACGTGTGTTGCGGAGGTTCACTATGAAAGATTATGAACTAAGGGACGAATTGAGAGAATCCGTTAACCGGATTTATGACATGGAATTATTCAGTAGCCTGACGGAGCTTGTTCAGGGGGAAAACCATGTGCTTCAATATTTAGTTCAGCACCGGGATGATGAAATTAATCCTTCTTTGCTCAGCGATGATCTGCATGTATCCAGATCAAGAATTACGGCAGCGCTTACGGGATTAAGGAAAAAAGGCTATGTGACTATGGAAATGTCTGAGCATGACAGACGACGAATGTGTGTAAGGCTCACAGTAAATGGTGAATCCTTGATCAGACAGAAGCAAGAGAGAATTGAAGGTTATTTTGAAGCGCTTGTAGTAGGTTTGGGTGAGAAGAATGTGAAGGAATTTATACGGTTAATTGAGCTTTCTTTGAGTATTATGAACGCGCGTTCTATTGAAAAATAACATAATGTGAGGGTGTACCGGGTGAGATATAAAATAATAGCAGATAGCTGCTGTGATTTAACGAGAGAGCTTAGAGAAGAGATGCAGATTACTACGATCCCGTTAAATATGACGCTGGGAGATAAATGCTTCGTAGATGATGACACATTGGACTTACCTCAGTTTATGGAAGAAATGAGAGCCTGTACAACCAAAATTGGATCCGCATCACCGTCACCTATGCTATATAAGGAAGCCTTTCAAGGTGCGCATACTTCTTTTGCCATTACATTATCCAGCAACCTGTCCAGTTCGTATTCCAGTGCATTGGTAGGAAAAGATATGGCGGAAGAAGAGGGGGCGGATGTTCATGTATTTGATTCGAAAAGCGCTTCGGCTGGACAGCTCTTGTTAGCTCTAAAACTGCGCAAGTTGATTGACGAGGGATATCATAAAAGCGAAATTATTTCATCCTTGGAGAGCTTTATCAGCAAGATGAAAACCTACTTTGTTTTAGAAAATCTAGATAATTTGGTTAAGAACGGGCGGATGAATAAAATCACTGGAAAGATACTTTCACTCTTGCATATCAGGCCTATTTTAGGCTCGGATGGTGACGGTAATATCGCATTTTTTACTCAAGCACGCGGTCAGAATCAAATTATCGAAAAGCTCGCAGATACTATTGAAAAAAGTGGCCGGGCTACCGAAGGAGAAAGCATTGTCATTACTCACTGCAATAATCCTGGGCTGGCGGAAAAATTAATGAATGCGCTGAGGAAACGCTATCAATTTAAAGATATTCATATTGTGTCCACCAGAGGGATTAGTTCAATGTATGCCAATGACAAAGGGATCATTATGGCCTTTTAAAAATATTCAGGGTTTATCCTCGCTGTATGGATAAACCCTTTTTTAGTACACTGAGGCTTTGCGGGAGTTCAAGCCTATCCCAATTTTCTAATGAGGACAGAAGCGTTTATGCTGGCTTGAGTTCCTCCGGCTTGTGTTTGCAGGGTAACAGCAGTAGTAGAGCTATGGTTTCGCAGAGTAAGGACGTCACCGCATGCCAGAGCAAGGATGGCTTGCCCTGTGTTCTGTTGTGTCCCGGCTCCTGAGCCGTATACAGTTCCCACAGCCAGTGCTCCATTAATAAAGATGGCGAATTGGTTAGGTTCCACACCGGACACCGAAAAGTGAACTTCATATTTTCCAGTATCGGATACAGCAATCTGTGTAGTTCCTGGAACATGAGCAATTCCAGGAGTAAGTATACCGTTCGTATCCCAAATGACATCCCCTTCAATCGGAACAACTTGGGGCTTCACATTGTAAATATAACCAAACTGCGCTAAATCACCTATGGTTCCAGAATCCCCTTCAGGCCCTAAAGCACCATGATTAATATTCACACTTACAAGTTGCTTTTTGACGATAATATCTTTCCCAAACCCTTTCCGTTTTGAGCGGCTCTTTCTCTTTGGGGGCTTCTCCTCAAACTTTTTTTCTAACTTATCAAACCAGGCACGGACAAAAACATTTTTTTTACGGCCTTTTTTTCGTTTTAATTCAGGATGACCCAATACAAACACCTCCATATGGTTTGTTGTATACTACTCCATTCATCTAGAGGAGGCATGGATATCTGTCCTGTGATTCATAGGAAACGATCTATTTTGACTAAAAACAGGCTACTGTACAAGGTACATTCGTCTAGTATGTAAAAAAAGCACCTTTGAATGTGCACTTGGATGACAACCAAGGAACAGACAAAGGCACCAGTAGAGGTGTATATCATGATGAGGCGGTTTGAAGCCGCTTTTTGCGCACATATAGGGCGTACAAGATGCCCCCAAGCAGGCACAGGATACATGTGAAGCCTGCCAGCAACCACGCCGATGAGACTGCTCCACCACGATCCATGCTATTTCCGAGCCATAAAGGCAGCAGAGCTCCCCCAACTCCACCTGCGCCTATAAGCAGGCTGGTGGTAGATTCTTCGGTGCCTGGCATCATTTTGCTGGCAAAAACAAGTGCGATGGAAAAAATGCCCGACATGCCCAGCCCCAGCAGTGTGATAAGGACAAAGGCAACGGTAGTTCCCTTGATCAGTGGGAACACGCATAGCAGCACGGTCGCCGCCAGCGAGCTTAGGGCTACAAAGACACCATAGCCGTACCGATCAGCAATACTTCCTGCGAACAACCGTCCGGTAGCCATTGCTAGCCAGAAGCAGGTAACACTGAGTGCTGCCTCGGCTTGAGTGAGGCCCAGCCGTTCGATGAACATGGAGGGCAGGAAATTAGCTAGGCTCATCTCTGTTCCTACATAGATAAAGAAAAAGATGATAAATAGTGTAAGTAGCTTCCGATTGCCAATAGGGTTACCTTCAGAAGCCTTCTCCGTGGGTGACTTCAGTGAATTAGTCGAACGCTTAAGGCTGTTATCTCGGTGTTCCTGTGGGTCCAATACAGCGTCCAGCGGGCCGAAGGACCCGCGCAACCAAGCTATAATGGTCACGGCTGCAAACATGGAAATGATGGGAAAGGCCAATCGCCACCAACCGAGAGCGATAAGTTGGCTGGCGATAGCGGGCATAGCCAAAGCGCCAATCCCAAAAAAGACTTCCAGACGGCTCATCGCCGCGCCCGTTCCTTGAGTAATACCGCTGATAATAATCGTGCCAATGAGTGTTTCTACCATGCCGAAGCCAAACCCCGCTGCTGCACCGACGACATATAGCCAATCCCAAGGCGGCAGCAATGAGTATAGCACTTCAGCCGCGCACAGCAAAAGCAGGGCGAATACCAGACTTCGGCGTTTGCCGAAACTTCGGGCAAGCCACGGTGACAGCAGGACTCCAACCAGAAAACCGGAAAATTGAGCGAAGATTAGACTACCGCCATCCGTATAGTTTCTACCGTAATGCTCTAACAACACAGGCAGTAGGGAGCCTACAACCACGTGTGCCAGGCCGATTAAAAAATAAGACAAGCTGCCGATCCATAGCAGTCGTTTCATGATGAACTCCTTTGATACCTAGATTATACTCATGCAGCAAAGTGAACTGTATGTGTCAAATCTGAGTGATTATGATAGCTCCAGTACTTGAAAGCCGTAGCCTTCAATAGAAATATCTCCTTCCAGGTATTTACCGCTGATTAGCTCATTCCCTTTCTGATCATCCAGATGATATTGCTGCGTCTGGGCGTTATGATTCAGAATGAACAGATATGATTTTCCATCTTTGGTCCGTACAGTGGTTTCTACACCCGCAGGAGCGCGCAGCAGGGATGGAATCCCTTTTTGCTCACAAATGTAGCCCAGCAGGCCATCAAGGAAAGTCTCTTCAGGATCTGAAGCAACGTACCATGCCTCGCCTTGACCGAAACGATTGCGTGTCAGCACTGGCATGCCCTGATAGAAATCATCGCCGTATTCCGCCAGCACCTCGGCACCTTCGCTATGCAACAGGTCGCAGAGCAGACCACATTGATATTCACCTTGTAATACGCCCACCTTTTCTTTTAATACAATGCGATTGTATGATTCCGGCAGAAGCGCGTCAATTTCCTCCACCCAGATCCCGAGCAAGTTACGCAGTTTACCAGGATATCCTCCGGTTGTGACCAAATCGTTTTCATTTACAATGCCACTGAAAAAGGTCGTTACGAAGGTGCCTCCATGCTCTGTGAATTGTTCCAGCTTCTCGGCGGTACCTGGCTTGACCATGTAGAGTACAGGCGCGATAATGAGATCATATTTCTGGAAATTTGCATCAACGGAAATCAGGTCTATCTGTACGTTGCGCCGGAAGAGGGTCGCATAATACTTATGCACCTGATCCACATATTTCAAGGCGACAGAAGGACCGCTTGATTTTTCCAATGCCCACCAATTATCCCAATCAAACAAAATGGCTACTTTGGCATTGACGGTCGCGTCAAGTAGCGTGTTGCCTAATGCGCCAAGCTCACTGCCAAGCTGTGCCACCTCGCGAAATACACGTGTGTTCTCATGCCCGGCATGCTCAATAACAGCCCCGTGGAATTTCTCACATGCGCCGATTGAGCGGCGAAGCTGGAAGAACATGACCGTGTCCGCGCCATGCGCGACTGCCTGATAACTCCATAACCGCATAACGCCGGGCCGTTTAAGCGAATTATACGCCTGCCAGTTCTGCTGGCTCGGTGTTTGCTCCATCAGCATAAAGGGTTGCCCATCCTTCAAGCCGCGCATCAGATCGTGTGCCATCGCGGTATAGCTTGGCGGGGTATTAGCCGCAGGATAACTATCCCAAGATACAATATCCATGTGCTTAGCCCATTTAAAATAGTCCAGTTGTTTGAAAAATCCCATCAGATTGGTCGTTATCACGGCATGGGGAATATGTTTTTTAATCGCGTTGTATTCCAGCAGATAGCAATCCAGCATACTGTCTGAATTAAAACGTGCATAATCGAGGGATATGCCCTGAAAGGAGGAGTGATTTTCTCCCCAATGCTCGCTCAAATTATTTGGTGGCACGATTTCATCCCAATCATAGAAGGTATGACCCCAGAAGGAAGTATTCCACACCCGGTTTAGCTCTTCCAGTGATCCGTATTTTTGCTTGAGCCACACCCGGAATGCGGCCGCACAGTTATCACAATAGCAATCCCCACCGTACTCATTGGACACGTGCCACACGAGGATCGCGGGATGGTTTTTGTATCGTTCTGCAAGTTGGCCAGCCATCTGCTCCGCAAATTTTCGATACGTAGGACTGTTCGGACAAGAATTGTGGCGACCACCGAACTTCCGCTTCCGTCCGTCAGCGTCCACCCGGAGAACGTCGGGGTAGCGAGTAGCCATCCAAGCAGGATGCGCTGCCGTGCTAGTAGCTAGACAAACGAAGATATCGCTTTCATAAAGACTGTCAATCAATTGATCCAGCCATTCAAAATGATATGTGATTTCGTCGGATTGAATTTTGGCCCATGAGAATACGTTGACCGTGGCGATATCAATCCCTGCCTGCCTGAACATCCGTAAATCTTCCTGATGCGTGGCCTCATCCCATTGTTCAGGATTATAATCTCCACCGTAAAATACTTTAGGTAGTTTACTGCTTATCATGCCAATCACCTCTGTATATAAGAATAATTCTATCTTATAATACAAATAACTGCTTTTAAATATAATAAAATGAACGTGTATATAACAATATGGATCTACATGAGAAATACATACCCGCATACGCCGGAGGTGCTTTTTATGATTTTAACTCCCCATCATTTGCGATTTTTCCTGACTACGCGTGAGCACTCTTTACCCCTTTTTATTGAAAGTATCGGATTTAACAGCAGGCAGGAAGATGTGTCCCGTCCAGAGGGCTATCCGTGCTTTCACTGGATTCAGACGGTGTCTGGTGAAGGGATGTTTACATTTAAAGGGGGGACCTTTCGTCTGGGGGAGCAGTCTGGAGTTCTGCTGCTACCTGGGGAATCCCATGCATACAGACGGGCGACCAAGGTATGGCGAACGTTATACATTACATTTGACGGCCCCATCGCCGCTGCTGTACTGACTGCACTGGGGTTGAAGCATACGCGTGGGTATCATTGGGACCCGGATAGCGAGCTGCACAGTTTTGGGGAAACGATGCTTCATTCCATGGTTAGTGAACGTGATTTGTCTGGATTAGATGCTTCGGCCAATATGTATCGTTTTCTGACTCTGCTGCGTAAACATGGACAACATAGCTCGATGCCTTCCCTATCCCATAATGTGGAACGATTAACCCCTGTACTGGCCTTTATGGAGCAAAATTATGCCAGTCCAGATGTGGGTCTAGGCGATATGGCAGTTATGATGAATGTCAGCTCCCGTCATTTAAATACATTATTTAAGCAAGCGTTTGGTGTGACTTCGTATGCTTATCTGATTGTGATTCGGCTGCGGAAGGCCAAGGAAATGATGGCGGAATATCCGCAATTAACAGTAAAGGAGATTTCGGAGCGAGTGGGCTTCCGAGATACCAGTCATTTTGTGGCAACTTTTCGCCGAGCTGAAGGAATTACCCCGGAAAGGTTCAAATTACTGTATACATAAAGGTATTTTATCGAAATGCTCTTTCTTACTCGGGAATGCTCTTTTTAGGGAGCATTCCTTATTGTTTTTTTCAGGAAGAGGGAGTATAAAATAATAGTTCATTTGTTTCATCAATCTGATGTGCAGGTGACATAATAAACATAAGATCCATAATTCTTTTGCAAAACCCTCATCCAAAGAAGGAGTCAACGAAATGCTGAGCAAAGTCAAAAGATTATTAATCGGTCGTCCGCGAAAGTCGACGGCCCTTGAAGATGAGAAGCTGAATAAGCTCAAGGCACTGGCCATTCTGTCCTCAGATGCCTTATCCTCTGTAGCTTATGGAACGGAGCAAATTCTGCTGGTTTTAATTACAGCCGGCTTTGCTGCCCTATGGTATTCCATTCCTATATCCATTGCGGTATTGGGTTTGCTGATCATTCTGATCCTGTCTTATAGACAGACCATTTTTTCCTATCCTGGTGGCGGAGGAGCGTACATTGTTGCACAGGACAATTTGGGAAAGAGTCCGAGTCTGATTGCAGGCGGTTCTTTGCTGGTCGATTATATTCTGACGGTAGCAGTTAGCTCATCAGCAGGTACAGATGCCATTACATCGGCGTTCCCATCGTTACATGATCATCGGATCGCCATTGCTCTAATTATGATCATCTTTTTGACGATTATGAACTTGCGCGGAGTAACAGAATCTGCCTCAGTGCTGGCTGTACCGATTTACTTATTTGTTGTTGCCATATTTGTTTTGATTATTAGCGGTATCATTCATTACGTGGCAGGGGGAGCTCATGCTGCAGCACCGCAATTTGGAGCTACGGTATCCAACGTCAGCCTGTTCCTGTTACTGAAGGCGTTCAGCTCGGGTTGCTCGGCGTTAACTGGGGTAGAAGCTGTCTCGAATGCCATTCCGAACTTCCGCAAGCCAGCTGCCAAAAATGCAGCAACTACACTAATGATGATGGGTTTGATTCTCGGGTGTATGTTTATCGGAATCAGTTTGCTGGCTTATTGGTACGGTGTTCGTCCTAATCCGCATGAAACGGTCATTTCGCAAATTGCGAACGCCACTTTCGGGCGCGGTGTGATGTATTACATCATTCAGGGCGTGACGGCGCTCATCTTGTTTTTGGCGGCGAATACAGCCTATTCGGCCTTTCCATTGCTTGCTTTTATGCTCGCGAAGGACAAATACATGCCGCACATGTTCATGGTTCGTGGAGATCGGCTCGGATACTCTAATGGTATTTTGTTTCTGAGTATCTTCTCGGCATTGCTGGTCATCGTATTTGGCGGCAACACAGAAAATCTGATCCCGCTTTATGCGGTAGGGGTATTTATCCCGTTTACCCTTTCACAGCTTGGTATGATGATTCGCTGGATCAAGCTCAAACCGCCAGGCTGGATCGTCAAACTTGCTATTAATACGGTTGGGATGCTGACCACGCTGTCGATTACGCTCATCTTTATCTTCACCAAGTTTAGCCAGGTGTGGGTAGTCTTTATCTTCCTGCCTTTGGTTCTGTATTTCTTTATGAAGATCAACAGGCATTACAAAAATACGGCTGAACAACTGCGCATTGATATTACCAAGGATAAACCTATGGTGAAAGGCAATACGATTATTATTCCGGTGGCAGGCATTACGCGAGTCGTCATGAATACGATCAGCTATGCCAAAACCTTGTCGGACAATGTGGTAGCCGTATATGTGGGTGTGGATGATGATGCAATTCGCAAAATGGAACAGAAATGGGAAGAGTGGGATGTCGGTATACGTTTGGTCGTACTGAAATCCCGTTATCGCAGCATTATTAATCCGCTTCGCAAGTTCATCGATACAGTAGAGTGGAAAAAAGCAGACGAGGACCATATCACTGTTCTCATTCCACAATTCATCACCAAGCACTGGTGGGAAAATATTCTACACAATCAGACCAGCTTACTGATGAGAGCTTATTTAATTAATTATAAAGACGTGATCGTAACGACCGTACCTTTTCATTTAAACAAATGACAAAATGAACATCTTTTGGCCGCATTTCTTTGCGGTCGGAAGGTGTTTTTTTGCATAACGAGGATATTTACTTTAGTGATACATTTTGTGTATTATAGATACAAAATGTATCATTTGAGGCTGTTATGGAGGGATACGATGCCCGAAGCTAAGGGGAAAATGGAAGATGACAAGCTGCAATTTGTAGATACGCTAAGGGCGCTGGCTATTATTGGAGTTTTACTTGTGCATGTCAGCCAGCATGTGGACGGATTAAACGGTTGGTTGCAAAAAGGCTTGAGTATAGGAGCCAAAGGTGTCGCTTTATTTTATATGGCCAGCGCTTTTACGCTATTTTTGTCCTTAAGCAGACGTTCGGGTAACAAGAGTGAAAGAATTTCAGCTTACCTGATGCGTCGTTTTTTTCGGATTGCTCCTTTGTATTACGTGATGTTAGGAATCTATTTAGTTGTGAACGGGACAGGTCCACGATTTTGGCTTGGGGATCAGGAGGGAGTCACTGCCGCCAATATCGCAGCTCATGTCCTGTTTTTGAATGGTCTGAATCCGTACTGGATCAACAGCATTATCGGTGTGGAATGGTCCATTGCGGTGGAATGTATGTTTTATCTGTTTATCCCTCTATTATTTAAGCTGATCCGATCCGTCCGCCATGCGACGTGGTTTGTCGTGATGGCGCTTGTGGTAAGCTTGGGGCTAAATACGGTAAGTGTTCAATATCCATGGATTAGTGATCACTCTTTATGGGGGCACTATCTGTATTTATGGTTTCCGAATCAATTGCCTGTCTTTGGGCTAGGTATATTGTTGTTTTTCATTTGGAAAGACGAGCGGCATTGGAAAAGTATAGACCGAGTCAGTGGAGGTTTGCTGCTTGTTTCTGTGCTATTTTCATTTTTAGAAGGCATGACCGATGTTCTCATAGGTGTCGGGTTGCTGCTGGGAGCGTATGCTTTGTATCACTGGCAGCCGATATGGCTGCTTAATCGGGTATGGTCATGGATCGGCCGCCTTAGCTACAGCATGTATTTAACGCATATGCTGGCTCTGGGACTAATCGTACAGGTTAAAATACCTTTTGCTCCCCTAGTCAGCCTCACACTTATGTTTATCATGACGTTGCTAGTCACCATCGGACTATCTTGGTTTACCTACTCGTGGATTGAACAGCCCGGTATCCGTTGGGGGAAAAAGCTTATATCACGTATGAAGCCTGTGCGCAAGCAGGGAGATTCGGTCAAAGAAAGTGTTGCCTAAGCTACAACTTGAAGTGGCATCCGATAACATTTGGTTGAAGTGCTTGAATAAATTTATGAAATAATTGAAAAGACCTCTTGAAAAGTAGCTCCCAGCCCTTTATATTCGATGTACATCCAAGTTTTTGAATACACCGATGAGGTTTGTTGGAATTGTAAAGGAGATGCACGCATGCTTTTGAAGCCAATCGGCTTTTTGCTTTTCTCCACACTTGAGGGAGTCGCTGTTTTTGCGCTTATTTTGAGTATTTTTAAAGTTAAAATGACCCCTTATCTATGGCAGGCCATTTTTGTTAACCTGATTATGAATATGCAAAGTTATATGCTTAGAGAGGAGTTTTCCCTTTCGTATTTGGTGCCTGTCGTAAATATGCTGCTTTTTATTTTTTTACTCGCTACGGTCGTGAAGATTCCGATTGTGTGGTCCGGTATTATGACGGTTACAGGTTATTTTGCATATGCCGTTGTTCAGTCGGTACTCTTAAAAGTCATGTTCGGCAATCTTCCGGTTTCTGAGCTGCAGGATGGGTCCTTGAAGGGCTATCTGCTACAAGTGGTAAGCGCAGCAGTAGGACTGCTTATTTCATTGATGTTGTATCGAAAAGGGATCGGCTTTTCCCCTAATTTCAAGAAGCTTAAGTTCAAAGAAGAATATGGCATTGTCATCACGCTGATTATCCTGTCTCTCATTTCAACTTCTATTGTGCTCTATTATAACGAGGTATGGTTAAGTATGATATTTTTTGCACTGGTTTCGGGATTTTTCATCTATTATGCAATCGGAAAGGAATACCGGGATGATTGAAGCGATGGCTTTCAAACTTGCTAACCAGATCAAACGTACTGTGCCTGATCATCCGGCCTCTGTCGCGGTACTTAAATACGCACTTGCTCTCATTCTGAATGCGTCCCTGATCATTGTGTTGACACTATTCGCCTCATTCTTCACGGGGCGTATGGTAGAGGCTGTTACGATTCTCGTCGCTTTCGCCCTACTGCGCCAAATGTCAGGAGGCATTCATTTGAAAACGGGCATGACATGTGTGTTGGTGACCTCAGCAGCTTTTACTTACATATCCTGCATTGCCTTAAATAGTGGGTGGACAAACCTGTTTACCGGAATAGCTCTCATTTTCGTTTTATGTTTTGCCCCGTCCAGAATTGAAAAGCAGTCGCGCATTCCAGTACGGTTTTATCCCTTCTTGCGGCTGTTATCCTCCTTGCTTGTATGTACTAATTTTGTAATCGGTTCCTCTGTAGTGGCTGTTGCTTTTTTGGTCCAAAGCCTAACATTGATCCGGGGAAGGAGGTGAGTGGAATGATGAGAAAAATGGTATATGGGTTAGCCACATCGTTGTCTATGTTTGCTACATTTGCTGTATCAGTGGCGAGTTACGTGTATGTTTATCAAGGGGATACACCCGAGGAACTACTGAAATAAACAAAATGCCGAGATAGAAAAATGATACATAGAGAGCTGCTATTAAGCAGCTTCTTTTTATGCAAAAAAATCAGGCGCTCCATTTAAAGAGCGCCCGAATGGGAGAGGAGAAACCGGACGAAGAGCTTATGGGGAAACGTAAGTCTTCTCCGCGGTTGTCTACGACATTGGTTGAATGCCGATATCCTAAGGATGCCCAGGGAATGGTTTTTTATACCTGCCTCATCCTAAGTTTTTCAAACGGCGGTGCATGTGGTACGATAGCGTCATAATCTATGGTTATGAACACATATAGAAAATAGGTGAGTTTCAGCGTGAGAGTGGTATCAGGTAGTGCCAAAGGAAGGCCGTTAAAGGCAGTTCCCGGCACAGGGACGCGGCCAACCACGGATAAGGTCAAGGAAGCGCTATTTAGCATGATAGGTCCTTATTTTGATGGGGGAGTCGCACTTGATCTGTTTGCTGGCAGTGGCGGCCTGGGTATAGAGGCGCTTAGCCGGGGGATGGACAAGGCTGTTTTTATTGATATGGAATCCAAAAGCATTGATGTCATTAAAGAAAATTTGCGAAAAACTGGATTGGAAGGACAGGCTGAAGTGTTCCGCAATGATGCCGGACGAGCGCTCAAGGCGCTGGCAAAACGTGGAGCTCTTTTTGATGCTGTTTTTCTGGATCCGCCCTATCGTCTCAAACACGGAGATGAATTGATGAGCCGTATGGTTGAATTGAACTTGCTTCGTTCAGATGCAATCATCGTGCTGGAGTATGAATCGGGACATGAATATCCGGAAAGCTTCGGGCCGTTCGAACAGGTTAGAAAAGCAGTCTATGGGGAAACGGCGTTATCCATTTATCATTTTGCAGCCGATGCTTTATCGGATGTCGAAGAACATACAGAAGCCGGAGTGGTCAAGTTCGGCATCATCGAATCAGACGGGGAGGACCATCATGATTGAGCACAAACCACGTATTGCCGTATATCCGGGAACCTTTGATCCTGTGACAATGGGGCACCAGGATATTATTCAAAGAGCAGCCAGACAGTTTGATCTATTGATTGTCGCGGTTCTTAACAATATTAGTAAAAATCCGCTGTTTTCACTTGAGGAACGAATGGAGCTGCTGCGAACGGTAACTCGCAATATCCCGAACGTTGAGGTGGACAGCTTCCGTGATTTGACAGCTAATTATGTACGTCAAAAAGGGGCCCAAGTTATTGTCAGAGGAATCCGGTCGGTGACTGATTTTGAATATGAGCTGCAATTAGCCTCTACAAATCATAAGCTGAACCCGGATGCGGAAACGATCTTTATGATGACCAATCCGGCTTATTCATATCTGAGTTCCAGTATGGTGAAGGAAATTGCGCATTTTGATGGCAAGGTTGTAGATCTGGTGGCACCGGAGGTGGAAGACGCGCTGCGTGCAAAGGTCAACGCAAATCGCGGCGGCTCCACCATGAAGTCATAAAGGAAAAGGCCAGCAGGGTAACTATAATTGTACCCAGCAGCGCAATGGACAGTACGGTTAGTTGCCAGGGGTACATAGATGTTCCTTCTATTTGTGTTAGTAAGCTGCTGGCTTCGGCCATGACAGGATGCGTGGCGGATTCATTTACGCTTTCCGCAAAAGAAGACACAGAACTGCGACTGACGTAAGCGGGAATTGTATTGCTGACGATGCGGTTAAGCGGGACCCATGTCGCCAAGGTAAGTCCAAAAGCAATGATCCCATGGAGCACTCGTGACAAGGTGAAGGTGATACCCTTGTCGGAAGGTCTGGTGACGGCGGTAATTTGAAGCCAGCCGCACAGGCCGCCCCAGCCCAACACAGCACTGATCAGCGCTGCTTGTGTACGGAGATCGTAGGGCAGACGGCTGATTTCATAGGAACCCAGATGGATTTCCATCCAAGCAGGCCATATGAAAGAAAGCGATCCTTGGCCTGTGTATATGGACAGCAGTCGAATCAGTACGGAAAAGAAAATAATGAATCCACCTGTCACCATCAGCGTCTGTACAGCATGGGATACGGTTTCGCCCAACAGTTTTCCGAAGCTGCGGCCGTCCCGTTCTCTGGCAGAACGGGTAGCTTCCCATGCGGATCGGATCAGGGAGGGAGAAGTACGGGAAACTGAGGTGCGCCGAAGGGCAGCTGGCGTTTCCCGTTTTTGCAATTCTTTGGACGGTACAGGTAGTCTGGCGGTGATCCAGCCTGCCAGCAGCCCGGAAATCCAGTGAACGGCAAGTAACATCACGCCTACGGCAGCATTGTGCAGTAGCCCTGTCCCGATGACGAGCAGGATGGTAATCGGATTGCAGAAATGAGCGATGGCGGTTAGACGTCGAAGCTGAAGCGCGGTCATATCTTCCTGTTGTGACCATTGGCGTACTGCTTCCGCAGCAGCCGGGAATCCCGCGGTCAGGCCGAGGGCCAACACCCAGCCGCTTCGTCCGGGTAGACGGAACCAGAATCGCATAAACGGTTCCAGCAGGACACCTAGTCCATGTACTAGACCAAAGGCGATGAGCATTTCGGACAGCATCAAAAAAGGTAGCATAGCTGGGAAAATAATATTCCACCATAGCTTAAGGCCTTGAGTAGAGGCTTGAAATACTTTTTCTGGTGAGGCGACAACAGCCAGTACAAGCAAAATGGCTCCGAGGCCAAGCAGTACGGTTGTCCAATAAGGAGCGGAATGGGCTTCCTTTTGCATCAAAAAATTCACCTCTCATAAATATGCTAAGGAGAGTCGGATGCTATCTCCAGCGTTTATTCACGTTCGCTGTCTTGGGATAGGTTGTTCGTATACGTTGTCGTAAATAATGTATGCTTTTTTGAAAGGCTTGAGAACAGGTGCACAGAGGCACTTGGATAAGATGGGAGAAGTTAGGCTGGAAGGGGGGAGAAGCAATGAAACGAATAAACCGGAAAAGAGCTTTTTTTACAACCGGTTATGTCTTAATGCTGGCTGCAATGGTCTATGTGCTGGTCTATATGCCAACCCCTTATCTGATCTACGGACCAGGTGGGGCAAATGAGATTAAACCGATGGTTAGAGTTCGGGAGGGTGACAGCATCGAACGGGGGGCCTTTATGATGACGACGGTATCGGCGCGTTATGCCAATGTTATCATGTTGGGCCTGTCCAAGTTGGACCGCAATTCGGAGATTCAGCGCAAAGAGGATCGTCTGCATGGAAGAAGTGAAGACGAATATGCGGCAGAACAGGTATGGTATATGGGGGATTCCCAGTCTTCCGCGATGGAGGCTGCCTACACCCGTGCCCATGTCCCCTATCGCATTGTGCCGGATTACGTGTATGTATTTAAGGTCCCGGGATCGAGCAGCGTGTTTGACCCCGGGGATGAAATATTGGAGCTGAACGGCGTGAGGGTGACCGATAATCGTTCCATTCGGAAGGCTTTGGAGGACGAAAAACCGGGAATAATGGCTAAAGTGAAGCTAAAGCGCGATGGAAAGTTGCTGTCCGTGCAAGCTCCTTTAACGACCATTACGGACAGTGAGACGGGCAAGCAACGTTCCGGATTTGGCGTCAGTATTGCCACGGTACAGAAGGTAGAGCCGAAGGATGGACGTAAAACGATTCATTTTACATCTACGGATGTTGGCGGTCCTTCGGCAGGTTTGATGTTTACCATGGAAATCTATAACCAACTGACACCAGGTGATTTGAGTAAGGGATATCGTGTAGCCGGTACGGGTACCATTGATAAGGACGGTCAGGTTGGAGCGATTGGTGGTGCAAAGTATAAAATAGTTGCTGCTGACCGTCAGGGTGCGGATTTGTTTTTCGTCCCTGCGGATAATTATAAAGAGGCCAAGACCAAAGCTGAGCAAATTGGAACCCGGATGAAGCTTGTTCCGGTTCGCAAACTTGGCGATGCGCTGAATTATATGGAAAAGCTGCCCATCAAACCATAATGGGCGGTCGCAAGTAATCAGCATACATGTCGCGGATGGCGGGGCGTGGCATCCCGGCTGCATGTATGGCGGCTGCGGCTGTATCCCAGTCCAGATGAGGATGTGATCCGGCAGACAGCTTGACCCATACCGGAAGGGTGGCTGTCTGCTTCATACGTGCCAGCAGTTCGCGTCCAGCCCTGTTAAAGCCAAGCACGCGCATATAGCCCGGACCTTTCGCCAGCTCAGCCGGAGTCATATCGGCTTTGGCATGATTTAGCAAAATATGTGCACACATCCGCTGGAGCTTCGTACGAGTATAGCGCCTTGTCTTGATCGCGGCGAGCAGGGCCTCCACAGAGGGCTGGGGCAGCGTGTAAAGCGATTGTCGCAGACGATGCTCCAGCCCTTCGGTGACCTCGTGCAGCTCCGCCAGCTGCTGCGAGCTACGTGTGATCAGGGCGTTCAGCAGCGGCTGGCTGAACGCTTCCCAATGCAGCGGAGCGCGTTCGGCTTGCCACTCGCGCCGCAAAATCCCCAGTGTCGCCGCAGGTATGTATGGCGACGCGGCCTCCGGCCCGCCGTCCAGCAGCAGACGGCGAATGGCCGTGGCACTGGCGATGACTCCGTCCGCAGGGGCCACGGCTTCATGGTAGCCCGATCCCGTGCGGGCTACCGTGAAGGGCTTGATTGTGCTGCCCAGCCGTTCCAGCGCAATCAAGTAATGCAGCCCCAACGTATTGTTGGGCTGCTGCATGAGGGCGGCGAGCGCAGCGCCGTCCGCTCCTTCGGCCGCGAGCGCGGCTGCGGCTCCCGCGTAGGCAGCGGGATAGCTCGCGCCGCTGCTCAGGCGCTGCGCGATGCCGGCCTTGAGCTCGGCCGGCTCTGCCGCCAGCACGCGGGCCAGCGCGCGCAGCGGGGCGATGTCTCCGCTCTCGCTGCCGAAGCAGAGCGCGTCTACGATGCCTGTCGCATGGAGCAGGGCGATTGCTCCGCGGGCAAACCATTCTGCAGGCTGGACGGCATAGGCCACAGGCAGCTCCAGAACGAGGTCCACACCCATGGCGAGTGCCATTTCGGTGCGGGACCATTTGTCTGTAATCGCGGGTTCACCTCGCTGAAGGAAAGGACCACTCATCACAGCCACTGTGCGCTGTGCACCAGTGATGCGAAGAGATTCCTCCCAGTGATGGACATGTCCGTTATGCAGGGGATTGTACTCTACAATCATACCGAGTGTTTTCAAGACCGTATGTCGGCTCCTTTCTTATAGTAGCTTATTGGATAACTATTTTGACAATAATGGTTAAGTACCCGTGAATGATTGTTTTCAGGGCAGCTATACTGATTTTTCAGCATCGGCATGAACAAGACCATTGAGACCTGGACGAAAAAGCTTTATACTCGCATTATTGTACACGAAGAGTGGCGGGGGTACGAATACTCATCAGTACATGTTTAGCACAATGCATTTTTGCTTCTGCATAAAACTTGTCGAACCATTGGAAAACCGGTGGATTTGTGAGTGGTGTAAAGTGAAAGGTGTTGACAAACGACTCGATCAGTCGGTATAATAATTTTTGTTTGTTTGGAGTGATAGTGATGCAACTATTTTTTCGCAAAGTAGCAACAAGTGACGGTCCTTTTCCTATCCGTGAATCTCTTAATGTGAGTGAATTGGTGGATGATCGTGCTGATGTTACGGCCGTTTCCCCGCTGGAGACCGACTTGGTCGCCGTTAGTCTGGGTCAAGGGTTGATGAGCGTGGAAGGCACGTTGACCGCAGGTCTGGACATGCTCTGCTCACGCTGTTTAAGCCCGATGCACGAGGATTTAAAGATTGAATTCCGTGAACGGTTCAAGCAAACCTCTTCGAGTGTTGAAGAGGAGGATGAAGATGGCGATTTTATCGCAGTGACGGAGGACTCCTTCGACATTGCACCGTATTGTGAAGAACTGTTTGTACTGCATGTGCCGTTTGCGCCTTTGTGCAGTGAGGATTGTCAGGGAATCGCACCAAAGACCGGACAAAACTGGAGTATTGGCTCCGATGACAGTAGCGATGGCGATACGGAAAAGATTGATCCGCGTCTGGCAGGGCTTAAGGATTTTTTTAAATGAGAATTGAGTTCAATTCTGAAAAATCATCATCCGCTTGTGCCGGAAAGTTACAGAACCGATGCGTGGATGTTGCAGGCTTGATTCACCGGCTGTAAGATAATTGCTTCTGGCATTTTCTTCAGTCTTGAATGAGATAAGAAGTCATACCCGTTATGCGGGGTTGATCTGGTTAAGGAGGTGGGAATAATGGCAGTACCTCAACGGAGAACATCCAAAACTCGTCGCGACAAACGTCGTACTCACTTTAAACTGGCAGTACCAGGTATGGTGAAATGCTCCGAATGCGGCGAATTGAAACTTGCTCACCATGTGTGCAAAGTTTGCGGAACGTACAAAGCTAGAGAGATCATCTCTCAATAATGTCCGATAAGCGGATTCTTTGGAATCTTCGCAAAAAAAGTAGCGCTTCACTTCAGTGAGGCGCTACTTTTTTTGTCTGCATGCTTCCTTTTTACGTCAGCATGCTATATACTGTTTTAGTACCAGGTTCTAAGAAAGAAGGGCCGAAGGGGTTCCTTTATACATACAAGAAGACAAATCGGCTTGAAGTTTCGCCGTTAGAAAGTGAAGTAAAGTAACCCGAACTGTCGTCTGAACGATGGTTTATTGTAGGGAAAGGAGGCGTCACTGACATCGAACGTTTGCCGAAGAGACAGAGACAGCAGCGGCTGACTCAATTAATTGATGATAATCCATTCGTAACGGATCAGGAATTGACAAGACAGCTGAAGGTGAGTATTCAGACTATTCGGCTGGACCGGATGGAGCTGGGAATCCCCGAATTGCGGGAACGGCTAAAGCTGATGGCTGAGCGCTCCTACGACCAGGTTCGTTCCTTGCCTTTGCATGAAGTGATCGGGGATATCGTTGATCTGCAGTTGGATCGAAGCGGTATTTCGATTTTTGAGATTAAAGAGGAACATGTTTTTTCGCGTACTGGCATTGCGCGGGGGCATTATGTATTTGCTCAGGCCAATTCATTGGCCGTTGCTGTGATTAATGATGAGATAGCATTGACTGCATCAGCGGATATACGCTTTGTCCGCCCGGTTCATTTAGGTGAGAAGTGCATTGCCAAGGCATATGTACGTTCAAATCCAGAACAAAAAGGGAAGGCTAAAGTGGAAGTTTTCGCCTACGTAGGAGAAGAAATGGTGTTCCAAGGCAACTTTATCATTTATCGCTCCACGGAGGAAGAGTATAGCGAAGGAGGAAGTCAGCATGCGGATCGCCATTGATGCCATGGGGGGAGATAATGCTCCTGAGGCGACAGTAGAGGGCGCGCTATCTGCGGCGGCGGAATGGAAGGATACGGACATTACGCTGGTTGGTGACCGGGAACGAATTGAATCGGTTCTGAACGGTAGAGCGTTGCCGACGAACCTCAGCATTCGCCATGCATCCGAAACGATAGATGCGCAGGACGAGCCTGTAAAGGCAGTGCGCCGCAAAAAGGATGCTTCAATGGTCGTAGCTGGTCGAATGGTCAGAGAAGGCGAAGCGGATGCCATGATATCTGCAGGTAATACAGGCGCGCTAATGACCACGGGGTTGCTGGTGGTTGGAAGAATGGAGGGCATTGAACGTCCGGCTCTCGCGCCGATGATACCGACGATTGACGATCAGGGTATTCTGGCGCTTGACTTGGGAGCCAATATGGATGCCAAGCCTGAGCATCTTGCCCAGTATGCACTGATGGGGAGCTTGTATCGTCAGAAAGTTCACGGTGTGACTTCTCCAAGGGTGGGTCTGCTGAATGTGGGGACTGAAGCTGGGAAGGGCAATGAACTGACGAAGTTGGCATTTCCACTTATTGAGCAGTTACCTGTCCATTTTGTGGGTAATGTTGAATCGAGAGATGTGTTAACTGGGAATTGCGATGTACTGGTGTGTGATGGATTTGCTGGAAATATCATGCTAAAATCACTAGAGGGTACAGCGGGGGCCATATTTTCTCTCTTAAAAGAGCAATTCACCAAATCCTTGAAGACCAAGCTTGCGGCAGCCTTGATTATGCCTGAGCTCCGCAGTCTGAAAGGTAAATTGGATTATAAAGAGCATGGCGGGGCTCCTTTGCTGGGTTTGAGTGGACTCGTCCTGAAAAGTCACGGTTCGTCTGACGGCGTTGCCGTCAAAAATGCGGTAAGGCAGGCTCGTACGGCCCTGCAAAACCGGTTGGTGGAAAGTATATCCAAGGAAATCAGCAGGAAGTGAGTGACGATATGAATAAATTACGGCCGGTTGGTGTTATCGGAACAGGGAAATACGTACCTGAGAAAATTCTGACGAATAAAGATTTGGAAGCAATCGTAGAAACAAGTGATGAATGGATTGTCAGCCGTACAGGGATTCAGGAGCGCCATATTGCAGCTCCAGAGCAGGCTACATCTGATTTAGCTTATGAAGCAGCAATTAAGGCGTTGGAGTCCGCGGGTATGACGGCACAGGATCTGGATTTAATTATTGTAGCTACGGTTACACCGGATATGGCGTTTCCGTCAACTGCCTGCATTCTTCAGGACAAACTGGGAGCCAAAGGCGCAGCGGCTTTCGATTTGTCTGCGGCATGCTCGGGTTTTGTATACGGACTGGCTACGGCAACGAGCTTCATTAAGACAGGTATTTATAATAATGCGTTAATCATTGGGGCAGACTGTCTTTCTCGGATTACAGATTATACCGACCGCAATACCTGTGTCCTATTCGGAGATGGTGCAGGAGCTGTAGTGATTGGCGAAGTGCCTGAAGGCAGAGGATTCCAATCCTTTGATCTCGGGGCTGAAGGTGCAGGTGGAACCTTGCTTAAGCTGGAAGCTGGTGGCTCGCGTTTGCCTGCGAGTGCAGACACACTGGAGAATAAACAGCACTATATTTACATGAACGGACGCGAAGTGTTCAAGTTCGCGGTTCGTGTTATGGGAACGGCAACGGTTGATGTGTTGGAAAAAGCAGGGCTGTCCAAAGATGATATTGATCTGTTCGTTCCACATCAAGCCAATGTTCGCATCATCCAATCGGCGATGCAACGTCTGGATTTGCCAGAGGAAAAGGTAGTTGTTAATGTTCATAAATATGCGAATACATCCGCAGCATCAATCCCTCTCGCCCTAGTAGAAGCAGCTGAGGAAGGCCGCATGAAGGAAGGCGACCGTGTATTAATGGTGGGCTTTGGCGGTGGCTTGACCTGGGGAGCGTCGGTTCTTGTCTGGTAATAAGATGGAATTTTTGATATAATATTGAATTTGTGTAGTGTTTTACAGGACAAGCATTGGATATAGAGAGGTGCATACACGATGGGCAAAACGGCATTTATATTCCCCGGTCAGGGTTCACAAGCTGTAGGTATGGCTAAAGATGCTTATGAAGCAGTTCCAGCTGCAACAGAAGTATTTCGCCAAGCGGACGAACGGTTAGGGTTCGCACTAAGCACACTGGTTTTTGAAGGGCCAGACACAGCTTTGAAGCAAACATCCAATACGCAGCCTGCACTGTTAACGGCGAGCATTGCGCTGTATGAAGCGTTCAAGGAAAAAATGGACATTCATCCCGATTATGTAGCTGGACACAGTCTAGGAGAGTACAGCGCGCTAGTTGCTTCAGGTGTCCTTGCATTTGCGGATGCGGTTGAGACTGTTCGTGCACGTGGTCAGTTTATGGAACAGGCTATTCCTGATGGACAAGGCGGTATGGCTGCTGTGTTGGGAGCTGATCGTGAAGCATTGACAGCATTGTGCCGTGATATTACGGAGTCTGGTCAACTGGTCGAACTAGCTAATATCAATTGTCCTGGACAAATTGTTGTATCTGGTACGAAGGAGGGCGTAGCTGCTGTCGCTGAACGTGTGAAGGAAGCAGGCGGCAAGCGTGCTATTACTCTGGAGGTTAGCGGTCCTTTCCACTCGTCATTGATGAAGGAAGCAGCGACCAAGCTCTCAGACAAGTTGGGGACTGTAACTTTCTCTGAAGCTCAGATTCCGGTGGTGGCTAATGTAACAGCTAAACCTGTACGTGAGGGGAGTGAAATCCGCCAACTGTTGGTGGATCAGGTCTATTCTCCGGTACTGTGGGAAGACAGTGTAGCATGGCTACTGGAACAAGGTGTTGACACTTTTGTTGAGTTTGGACCGGGAAGTGTTTTGACTGGACTGGTTAAAAAAATCGACAAAACGGTTAAGCTGTATAATATAAGTAGCCTGGAGTCGATTGCTTCTGTAACGGAAGCCTTGGAGGCCCGTTAAAAGTATAATCATTGCCTTAACGGGTTATATACTTGCAAGGGAGGACTATGATGTCTAAGCCATTAAGTGGAAAAACGGCGCTCGTTACGGGAGCGTCGCGCGGAATTGGCCGTAGTATCGCGCTGGCGCTGGCTGATGCAGGCGCTAATGTGGCGGTAAACTATGCTGGCAGTGAAGCGGCTGCGACTGAGGTAGCTGAGCAGATTCGTGCCAAAGGTGTGGAGGCTATTACAGTTCAGGCTAATGTCGGTCGCGCTGACGAAGCAGATCAGTTGATCAAGGATGTGATTGGCGCTTGGGGCAAGATTGACATCCTGGTGAATAATGCCGGCATAACAAGAGATAATTTAATCATGCGCATGAAGGAAGAGGAATTCGATCAGGTGATCGAAACGAATCTGAAGGGTGTGTTTAATTGTCTTAAGGCGGCAACACGTCCAATGATGAAACAGCGTTCTGGCCGAATTATCAATATCTCCTCCGTGGTTGGTGTCCTTGGCAACGCAGGACAAGCCAACTACGTTGCTGCTAAAGCAGGGGTGATTGGTCTTACCAAATCCTCTGCTCGAGAGCTTGCATCGAGAGGTATTACAGTGAACTGTGTAGCTCCCGGATTCATCGATACTGAGATGACACAGGTACTGGCTGATGATTTGCGTGACAATATGCTTAGCGGTATTCCGCTGGCCCGTCTTGGACGGCCTGAGGAAATTGCTGACGTGGTGCTGTTCTTGGCCTCGGATGCTTCCTCATATATGACGGGCCAGACTTTGCATGTGGATGGCGGCATGTATATGTAGTAGCATGTTGCCAATCTGCATGCCCCGATGAAGAGTTGTCAAAGAAAACTCTCTTCTATGGCATTTTAATTGTAATTTTCGTATAATACCTAAGAGGAGGTGAGCCGGATGTCCGATGTATTGGAGCGCGTAAAACGCATTGTCGTTGACCGTTTGGGAGCCGACGAAGCCGAAGTTACACTTGAAGCATCTTTTAAAGATGATTTAGGCGCTGATTCTCTCGATGTAGTTGAATTGGTAATGGAATTGGAAGATGAGTTTGATATGGAAATCTCTGATGAAGATGCAGAGAAAATTACAACTGTAGGTGAAGTTGTGAAGTACATACAATCTCATACCTAATTCATGTCATCAAAAGTCCCGTTCTGTTACAGGCGGGACTTTCTCCTAATTATACAGATTGAACTAAAGGCGGAATTGCTGCGTGTTTTTGAGTTTGGTTCAGCTTAACTTAGTCAAAGGCTGAGAAGTATGCCGCATTACTAACTTTAGTTGATTCTATATTATTTTTACGCACAAAAGTGTGCGGTCTTAAAATACAATATGCAGTAGACATAGAGGTGATTATCTTTGAAACAACGTGTTGTCATAACAGGAATGGGTGTAATCACTTCGCTGGGACAGGATTTGAACACACTATGGGATAATCTGATGGCCGGAAAATCCGGCGTCAGTGAAATCGAAGCTTTCGATACAAGTGAGTACACTACGAAAATAGCCGCTTCCATTAAAGATTTTAATCCAGAGGATTATATTGAACGTAAGGATGCGCGTAAAATGGACCGCTTTGTGCAGTTTGCGGTTGCTGCTAGTAAATTGGCGCTTGAGGACAGCGGACTTGTAATCGGAGAAAATGCTGAAGCTGAGCGTGTTGGTGTATCTGTCGGTTCCGGTATTGGCGGATTGGGAACTTGGGAAGATCAGCACAACGCACTGATTGAAAAAGGACCTAAACGCGTAAGCCCTTTCTTCATCCCGATGATGATTGCTAATATGGGTTCCGGTCAAGTGTCGATTTCGCTCGGTGCTAAAGGCCCAAATACATCACCAGTTACGGCTTGTGCCACGGGCAGTCATGCTATTGGCGATTCCTTCCGCATGATTCAGCGCGGTGACGCAGACGCCATGATTTGCGGAGGAGCTGAGGCGACTATCCGTCCGATTGGTATGGCTGGATTTTGTTCCATGCGAGCGATGTCCACGCGTAACGACGAGCCTGAAAAGGCAAGCCGCCCTTTTGATACCGAAAGAGACGGGTTTGTTATGGGCGAAGGCTCTGGTGTTCTTATTCTGGAATCGTTGGATCATGCTTTGAAGCGTGGTGCGCGTATTTACGGTGAAGTGATTGGCTACGGTCTTTCTGGCGATGCTCATCATATGACAGAGCCTGATCCAGAGGGAGCAGCACGCTGCATTAGAATGGCGATCCGTGACGCTGGATTGAATCCTGAAGAGATTGATTATATCAATGCACATGGTACGTCTACGCCAGTCGGTGATAAATCCGAAACGGAAGCAGTTAAGAAAACGCTTGGAGATCATGCCTATAAGGTAGCGATCAGCTCAACTAAGTCGATGACAGGGCATTTATTGGGTGCAGCGGGCGGCGTTGAAGCCGTGATCTGTGGTCTCGCCCTTCAGCATCAGACGATTCCGCCAACGATTAATTTGGATAATCAAGACCCGGCATGCGATCTTGATTATGTACCTAATAAGCCGAGAAAAGCGGAACTGAATGTGGTTATGTCCAATTCCTTTGGTTTTGGCGGTCACAATGCTACGGTTATTCTAAAAAAATATGAAGCATAAGGGGTCAGTTCGTTGAGTGGAGACTTGAAGCAATTACAGCAGAAACTTCATATTCAATTCAACAATCGGCAGCTTCTGAAGCAGGCCTTTACGCACGCTTCCTACGTAAACGAACATCGGTTCAGTCAGCATGCAGACAATGAGCGTCTTGAATTTTTAGGTGACGCTGTTCTGGAATTGACGGTGTCCGAGCAATTGTACAATCAGTACCCTAACCGACCCGAAGGCGAACTCACCAAGCTGCGTGCAGCTATTGTCTGTGAGCCTTCTCTGGTGAAGTTTGCTGTCGGGCTTGAGTTCGGGCAATATGTGCTGCTTGGAAAAGGTGAAGAGTTGACAGGTGGACGTACTCGTCCGGCTCTGTTGGCTGATGTATTCGAAGCGTTCGTAGGTGCGCTTTATTTGGATCAGGGTCTGGAGGCCGTCCGTTCGTTTCTGGAACATTATATTTTTCCTCAAATTGTATTAAATGGTAAACTTCAGATGAGTGATTTCAAAACAGAGCTTCAGGAACTGACACAGCATCATAACATGGGGATGCTTGAATACAAGATTGTAGAGGAGCGCGGACCAGCCCATGAGCGCGAGTTTGTAGCCGAGGTATATATGGACAGCGAACGGCTAGGGGCAGGTACGGGGCGCTCCAAAAAAGAAGCAGAGCAGCAAGCGGCGGCAGTAGCTTTAAACCGTTTGAAGCTGGCAGAATCGTAATCGGTACCTGAGCAGCCCGGACGGGTTACGCAAGCAGGGGGCACAAAGTAAGAGCAAAGGGCAGTCCGCGGGGAGTCCCGGCCCGTAATGGCGAATGGACTGCGTTTTGCTCTTTTTTCGTGGCTTGCTGGTGTAATGTGAGTGTTGGTACTGTGCTTTAAACAAGCTAGTTTATGCTACAATAGGGATAATTCATATCAATCAGGTAAACGGTGTTGTACAAGCATATTTGAAATGTTAGAGGTGAGATTGAGCATGTTTTTAAAGCGCATTGAGCTGGCGGGCTTCAAATCGTTTGCAGATAAAACGGAAATGGAATTTGTCCGCGGCATTACGGCAGTCGTCGGACCCAACGGAAGCGGAAAAAGTAATATTTCCGACGGGATTCGTTGGGTGCTGGGCGAACAGAGTGCCAAATCACTGCGTGGCGGCAAAATGGAGGACATTATTTTTGCAGGTAGTGATGCTCGTAAGGCTGTTAATTACGGTGAAGTATCGCTTACGTTGGATAATGAAGATCAGGCGTTGCCTCTGGATTTTGGTGAAGTTACGGTAACGCGACGTGTACATCGAAGTGGGGATAGTGAATATTTCATTAATCGGCAATCATGCAGACTCCGAGATATTACAGAGCTGTTTATGGATACAGGGATTGGTAAAGAAGCTTATTCCATTATTGGGCAGGGACGCATTGAAGAAATCCTAAGTACTCGATCTGAGGATCGTCGAGGTATTTTTGAGGAAGCCTCGGGTATCGTAAAATATAAATCCCGTAAAAAAGATGCGGTTCGCAAGCTGGATGAGACGGAGCAAAATTTGCTGCGTATTCACGATTTAGTTAGTGAACTGGAGGATCAGATTGGACCGCTTAAGGAGCAGTCAGAAAAGGCGATTCATTTTAAAGAGCTACGCGGTGAATTGAAATCAAAAGAAATCTCTATGTACGTCCATCAAATTGAACAAATTCATACTTCGTGGAGCGATGCGACTTCCAAATTAGCTTTGCTGCAGCAGGAGCAACTTCAGTTGTCTACGGTGGTCTCCCGCCATGATGCGATGCTGGAAAGCGACCGCAACGAATTACGCCAGCTGGAAGAGCAAGTAGAACAGTTGCAAAGGGATCTGCTGCAATACAGTGAAGCGACGGAGAAAAGTGAAGGCTACGGCGAATTGCTCAAAGAGCGCACACGCAATCTGGCGGCTAATCGGGAACAACTGATCTTATCACTTAGTACAAGCGAATCACGGCATTCCGAGCGCAAGAGTGAACTGGATCAGCTGAACGAAAAGCTGTCTGCACTGAATGTAGAGCTTGACGAGTTGCGTGCGCGGCTGTCTGACGAAGAGGCAAAACTGATTGGAGTTACAGGCGGAATCAGCCAGGAGCAGGAAGAAAGTCTAAAGGGTGGTCTGCTGGAGCTGATGAATCAGATGGCGCAGGCGCGTAACGAAATCCGTTATACAGACCAACAGAAGGAAGCATTGGAACGGCGTGTGACTCGCGTAAGTGACGAATCCGGCAAATGGGAAGCCCAGAAAGTACAACTTGAACAGCGCAAAAAGGGATTGGAAGCTGCGGTTCAGAAGCTGGGGCAGGAAATCAGTAGTTTGCGTAGTGGCTATATTCAGGGAAGTGAAAAGTACCAGGCCCTGCAAAAACTTTTGGAAGAAAACCAGGGTACAGTTCGTAAATGGGAACAAAAACGTGAGGCTCAAATTTCACGGCGAGATACAATGAAGGAAATGCAGGATGACTTTGACGGCTTCATGCTTGGAGTTAAAGAGGTATTGAAGGCTGCACGAAAAGAAACCTTGCACGGTGTGCATGGAGCGGTAGCAGAGCTGATTCGGGTGCCTGAGCATTTAGAGCAGGCGATGGAAACCGCTTTGGGTGCTTCAGTTCAGCATATCGTGATGGAAAATGAATCCGTATCCAGACAGGCAATTAGTTTTCTAAAGCAACGTCAACTGGGCAGAGCAACATTTTTGCCTATGGATGTTATCCGCCCGCGTCAAATCGGCGCAGGAGAACGCCAAATTGCAGAAGGAGCTGAAGGCTTTGTCGGGATCGGTGCAGATCTTGTTCAGTATGATGATCGATATGCCGGAATTGTAGGCAGTCTTTTGGGGAATGTGGTCATTGCTCGTACGTTGGAAGACGCAAACCGTATTGCGGCTCGTTGCCAATATAGATACCGCGTTGTCACTTTGGAAGGCGATGTTGTCAATGCAGGGGGTTCCATGACTGGTGGAAGCCAGTTCAAGAAAAATGCTAATCTGCTTGGACGCAAACGTCAGTTGGATCAGTTGGATCAAGACATTGTAGATACGGAGCAGCAAATTGCAAGGTTGCGCCAGAGTGCAATAGATACCAAACGCCAGTTGGAGGAGACACAGACCCGTCTGGACGAGCTGCGTCAGGGCGGCGATGTGAAGCGCGGTGAAGAGCAACAGATGGCAATGGAACTTAAGCAACTGGAGCATGAACTTCGTCATGTTCTGGAGCAGGTCGCTGCGTCTGGTCAGGAGAAAAAGGGCTTTGATCAGGAAATCAAGGAGCTGGAAACTTCCCGGGAAGAAGCGTTGGTAAAGTTAGCTGCGCTGGAGGAAGAAGAAAAGAAAACGCATCAGGCCATTCACGCTGCTGAATTCGCCCGTAAAGCCAACGAATCTGCCAAAGAGCAGTTGCAGGGAGAGCTCACGAATCTCAAAGTAAGAGAAGGAAAGCTGGACCAGGAACGCTTTTCATTGGAAGAGCAGTTGCGCAGATTGCGTGGGGATTATGATACTCTTGGTAAGGATTCAAGACAAAACAAAACGTTGCTTGCTTCCATCGAAGCAGATTTGCTGACCAATGAGCAGGAGACCGTGAAACAGATTGAAAATCTCAATCAATACCGTTTGAAAAAGGAAGAAGCCGCACAGCAACTGGAATTCAAGCGGGCTGCACGCAGCAGCTTGTCCAAAAAGCTTGAAGTGGCTGAAAACGATACAAAAGAACAGCGAATTCAGCTCAAGTCAGTGGAGGAGTTGCTTCGTCAAACGGAAATTGGAGTAAATCGACTTGATGTGGAACTGGAAAACGTTCTGAAAAAATTAAGTGATGATTATGAACTCAGTTATGAGTTAGCCAAGCAGCGTTACCCTATACCGGAAGATATTGAAGGTACGCAGAGCGAGGTGGAAAGGCTCAAACGTGGTATTTCCGCGTTGGGTGAGGTGAACCTGGGCGCCATTGATGAATACCAGCGTGTGCATGAGCGTTATACGTTTCTTGATGAGCAAAAGTCTGATTTGGTGGAGGCCAAGACAACACTTTATCAGGTTATTCGTGAAATGGATGAAGAAATGTCCAAACGCTTTAAGACTACGTTCGATGCTATTCGGCGCGAATTTGGAACGGTATTCTCCAAGCTGTTCGGAGGCGGACGTGCTGATCTCGTGTTACTTGACCCGGAACGCTTATTGGAGACGGGAATTGACATCGTAGCTCAGCCACCGGGCAAAAAACTGCAAAACTTGCAGCTACTGTCGGGCGGTGAGCGTGCGTTAACAGCGATGGCGTTACTATTTGCCATTTTACACGTTAAACCTGTTCCATTCTGTGTACTCGATGAAGTAGAGGCTGCATTGGACGAAGCAAACGTGGTGCGTTTTGCCCAGTATTTACGAGAATTCTCGGAGCAGACACAGTTCATTGTAGTCACACACCGCAAGGGCACAATGGAAGAATCTGATGTGCTGTACGGGGTTACGATGGAGGAAGGCGGGGTTTCCAAACTCGTATCTGTCAAGCTGGACAACGATGAAGCTGAGATTGCCTGACATTAAACAACATACTTTCAGACCAACGGAGGGAATCCATGAGTTTCTTTAGGAAATTGAAGGAAAGCATTGCAAACAAAACTGAATCGGTCACAAAACAGTTCAAAGATGGATTGGAAAAAACACGTAAAGGTTTTGTTGAAAAAGTAACGGACTTGATGATTCGCCGCAAAAAGATTGATGAGGAATTTTATGAGGAACTGGAAGAAATTCTGATCGGAGCGGACGTAGGCGTCAACACGGTTATGAACCTCATTGAAGACCTGCGAGAAGAAGTGAAAAAGCGCAAAATTGAAGATGCATCCGAATTACAGCCTGTATTGTCGGAAAAGCTGTCCGAGTTGCTGCGGGGGAATGACAACAGTCAGCTCAAAATGAGTCCTGACGGAATTACAGTCATTCTATTCGTGGGAGTCAATGGCGTCGGCAAAACGACAACCATTGGCAAGTTAGCTCATCGTTTTAAACAAGAGGGAAAAAAAGTATTATTGGCTGCCGGAGATACGTTCCGGGCGGGTGCGATCGAACAGTTGGAGGTATGGGGCGAGCGGGCAGGTGTAGAGGTTATTAAGCAGCAATCCGGTTCCGATCCGGCTGCAGTTATGTTTGATGCCGTACAGGCTGCCAAGCAGCGACAAGTGGATGTTTTGTTGTGTGATACCGCAGGACGTCTTCAGAATAAAAGCAATCTGATGGAGGAACTGAACAAAATTTTCCGTGTGATTCAACGCGAGATTCCAGATGCTCCTCATGAAGTGTTGTTGGTACTTGATGCGACGACTGGACAAAATGCACTTAACCAAGCCAAGCTGTTTGGTGAGAAAAGCGGTGTAACCGGGCTAGTACTAACGAAGTTGGATGGTACAGCGAAGGGCGGGATTGTTGTGGCCATCCGTCAGGAGCTGAATTTGCCTGTTAAGCTGGTGGGCTTAGGTGAAAAAGTGAATGATCTTCAACCGTTTGATTCCGAGCAATTCGTTCATGCGTTGTTCGCGGGGTTGATTCAGGAAGAGACGGTCGAAGCAACTGCTACAGGCGAGGAAGAACAGAACTGATACGTTTAAAGTGGGCTTTCATGCTACGTTTGGGATAACTAAGTAGCCATCCTGTTGCTGTTCAAGTTTGCCCAGATGTATAATGAAAGCAAGAGGTCTGTCGATGTCGTATATGTAATGTATCTTGTATGTAAAATATAAATCAGGAAGCCGGGTGAAAAACCGATGGCAAACACCTATACCTACTCCCGACGGGAAGAAGTAGCCAACGCCATTACACATGGAATTGGAGCCGTTTTAAGCGTGGCAGCGCTTGTGTTGCTTATTGTTTTTGCTAGCATGAAAGGAACCACTTGGCATGTCGTCAGCTTTACGATTTACGGGATTACGATGCTGCTGTTGTACACTAATTCAACGTTGCTTCATAGCCTGCGTGAAGGAAAAATGAAGGATTTGTTCGAAATATTCGATCATTCTTGCATTTACCTGTTCATTGCAGGTAGCTACACCCCGTTTATGCTCGTTGCACTGCGAGGTACTCTGGGATGGACACTGTTTGGAGTGATTTGGGGGATTGCACTGTTCGGTGTGTTGTTCAAGGCGTTCTTCACCAAGCGCTTCCTGTTTATGTCTACCGTGTTTTACATTGTGATGGGCTGGCTCATCACCATTGCCTGGAATCCTCTGGTTGCGACTGTTCCCGCCGGAGGGATGACGTTATTGTTCGTAGGTGGCCTTATGTATACGTTGGGCACGATTTTCTATGTGTGGCGGGCATTTCCATATCACCATGCGATCTGGCATCTGTTTGTTCTGGCAGGCAGCATACTTCATTTTCTGGCTGTTCTGCTGTATCTTACTCCAGTAAGGGTTTAAGTAACAATGTGTAAAAAGTCGATCCGTACTTCCGTTTAAGGACAGTGGATCGGCTTTTTTTTGTATGACAAGGGATAACGCTTGACATCTTCTTTTCTTTTAGGTATCATAAGGAACGTTGAAAAGAACTGTAAAGTGTTTTTCCTTGACGATGGAGGTATACAAGATGAGTCAGGAGAATCGGCTGGAAAAGACAAACCGGATTAACCGACTGTTTGACTTCTATGAACCTCTGCTTACAGAGAAGCAACAGATGTTTTTAAAATATTACTTCCATGATGATTTTTCTTTAGGGGAAATTGCATCGGAATTTCAAATTAGCCGTCAGGCAGTATATGAACATATTAAACGTGCTGAACAGGTATTGGAAATGTACGAGGAAAAGCTTGGTTTGCTAAGTAAGTATGAGCGCAGAATCCAAGATCTCGATGAATTAAATAAGACGTTGTATGAGGCATTCGGTAAAATCAGTGAGTCCGATGAAGGTACTCTGCAACATGTCCATCAAATTGTAAATCGCCTGCAGGAACTGTAGGACATATAGATTAAGAACAAACAACCCTGGTAGACAAGGAGGTGCGAAAGTATGGCATTTGAAGGATTATCGACTCGCTTGCAAAATGTATTCAGTAAACTGCGCGGTAAAGGAAAAGTGTCTGAGGATGATGTAGCTCAGGCGATGCGCGAAGTACGATTAGCTTTGCTTGAGGCGGACGTTAACTTCAAGGTTGTAAAGGACTTTATTGCCAAGGTAAAGGAGAAATCCGTTGGTAAGGAAGTGATGGACAGCTTTACGCCAGGCATGGTCATCATCGACATCGTGAACAAGGAACTGACCGAGTTGATGGGTGGCAGTCAGGCCAAGCTTGCCAAAGCAAACAAACCGCCTACGGTCATTATGATGGTGGGTCTCCAGGGCGCAGGTAAAACGACGACATCTGGTAAACTGGCGAAATTGCTGCAAAAGCAAAATCATCGCCCATTGCTTGTAGCTGGTGATATTTATAGACCAGCCGCGATCAAGCAGCTTCAGGTTCTTGGGGAGCAGATTAATACTCCTGTATTTACTCTGGGAGATCAGACAAGCCCAGTGGAAATCGCAAAACAGGGTTTGCAGCATGCTAAGGATAATGGAAATGACTACGTTATTATAGATACTGCCGGTCGTCTTCATGTTGATGAAGAGCTCATGGAAGAGTTGCGCCAGATTCATACCAACGTCAACCCGGATGAAGTTTTACTGGTTGTAGATAGCATGACGGGGCAGGACGCGGTTAACGTTGCGGAGCACTTTAATACTAGCCTAGAGTTAACGGGAGTTGTACTGACAAAGCTGGATGGCGACACTCGTGGTGGTGCAGCTTTATCGGTTAAAGCTGTAACGGGATGTCCGATCAAGTTTGCTACATTGGGTGAAAAGCTGGATGCGATGGAGCCGTTTCATCCTGAACGGATGGCTTCACGGATTTTAGGTATGGGTGACATGTTGTCCCTGATTGAAAAAGCGCAGTCCAATATCGACGCCGATAAGGCGAAGGAAATGGAACGGAAAATGCGTAATGCCGAGTTTACTTTCGAAGATTTTCTGGAGCAAATGGATCAAGTTAAGAAGCTTGGCCCAATCGACCAGATTCTTGATATGATTCCCGGTATGGGCAACATGAAGCAAATGAAAGATATCAAAGTGGATGACAAACAGATGGGCCGAATTGAGGCTATCGTTCATTCTATGACCACACAGGAGAAGCAAAACCCAGACATGATTAATCATAGCCGTCGCAAACGTATTTCTGTAGGCAGTGGAACATCACTGGCTGAGGTAAATCGTCTGATAAAGCAATTTGACGAAATGCGTCGCATGATGAAGCAGTTCTCAGATATGATGGGACCTAAGGGTGGCAAAAACAAGGCTATGAAGCAGTTGAAGAGTATGGGTAAAGGTATGAAGTTTCCTTTCCGCTAAGGCCAATAGGCCCTTGGAATTATGGATAACAATATACAGTCTACTTTTTGAAGGAGGTGAATTTTCGTGGCAGTTCGTATTCGTCTGAAACGTATGGGTGCACATAAAGCTCCTTTCTATCGCGTCGTGGTATCTGATTCTCGTTCCCCGCGTGACGGTCGTTTTATCGAAGAAATCGGTTACTACAACCCAATCACAGTACCAGCGGTTGTAAAAATTGATGAAGATAAAGCGCTGAAATGGTTGCAAGATGGTGCACAAGCATCCGACACAGTCCGTAACTTGCTTAGCAAAGCGGGCGTAATGAAAAAGTTTCATGAGTCTAAACTACAGAAATAAGGTGCTGATACGGAGGGTCAACCATGGAAGAATTAGTGATAATCATTGCTAAGGCTTTAGTCGATCATCCGGAAGATGTAACCGTGAAGACCTTGGAGAAGGATCGGCTTGTTGTATATGAGCTTAGTGTACATCCTGAGGATGTAGGCAAGATCATTGGTAAGCAGGGTCGTATCGCCAAGGCGCTTCGCACTGTGGTTGCATCAGCAGCCGTTAAGATGGATAAACGGGTTACCGTAGACATCATATCTTAAAGATATACGAAAGTGGGTTAGGATGTATGTCCTAACCCTTTTTCGTACATGATGAAGATGATATGGAGCGGGACCGATTACAAGCAGGAGGAACACGATGCAACAATTGTTTAATGTCGGAAAAATTGTGAACACCCATGGAATCCGTGGGGAGCTAAAAATATTAACGACGACAGATTTTCCAGAGGATCGCTTTGCAAAAGGCAGTGAGCTTTTGATTGTTCCGGCTGAAGGTAAAGCACCGATCCCCGTAACTGTTGAAACAGCGCGTTTTCAAAAAAATATGGTTGTCGCTAAATTTAAGGAATATCACAATATTAATGAAGTTGAAAAATATAAAGGTACATTGTTGAAGGTATCTGCTGAGCGGTTAGGCGAATTGGAAGAAAATGAATTCTATTTTCATGAAGTAGTCGGCATGGAAGTGGTGACCGAGGACGGAAATGAGCTCGGCGTGGTCAAGGAAATTTTGACTCCGGGAGCCAATGACGTATGGGTAGTCAAAATGCCTAAAGGCAAGGAACTGCTATTGCCGTATATAGAAGATGTTATTTTGGATGTAAACGTGCGTGAAAAACGAGTTACGGTACGGTTAATGGAAGGTCTGCTGTAATGCGGGTGGATGTGCTGACCCTGTTTCCAGAGATGTTTGATGGAGTATTTAATGCAAGCATTCTGGGAAAAGCAAGGGATAAGGGAATTGTATCACTGCAAGCGGTTAATTTTCGTCAGTATGCCGGCAACAAACACGGACAAGTGGATGATACGCCCTATGGCGGTGGGGGCGGCATGGTTTTGAAGCCTGACCCTATTTTTGCTGCTGTGGAAGCGCTGTTGGATAAATCAGAGCAACCAACATTAGAGACTGCCGATGAAGTTAACCAACTTGAAGGGGTAGAACGTAACACAGACATAAAATCTCCGCGTATCATTTTGATGTGTCCACAAGGCGAGACTTTTACGCAAAAGAAAGCGGAAGAGCTGGCTAAAGAGGACCATCTTATTTTTATATGTGGGCATTACGAGGGTTATGATGAGCGTATTCGAGAGCACTTGGTGACGGATGAGCTTTCTATCGGAGATTATGTATTGACTGGTGGTGAGCTTCCAGCCATGACCGTCATTGACAGTGTGACACGATTGCTACCAGGAGTTCTGGGGAACGAAACGAGTGCGGTAACGGACTCGTTTAGTACGGGGCTGCTGGAGTACCCCCATTATACCCGGCCTGCGGAGTTTCGGGGCTGGAAAGTCCCCGATGTACTCCTGTCAGGGCATCACGTCAATATTGATTCTTGGAGACGACAAGAGGCGTTACGTCGCACGATGGAACGCCGACCGGATCTATTGGTACAAGCTGAACTGACAGGCAAGGAGCGCGTGTGGATTGAGGAGCAACGCAAAGCTGACTTTTTGGAAGACAAGCATTAAAACGCTTTAAACATGAGTGGATTTGAAAGCAGGCAGTGACCTGTTCTATAATAAAGTCAATTAAATAATGTTTGGTCAAATCCCTTTTTGTTGTTGCAATGCGGTATCCTCCATGATACAATACATCTGTTGTGTGTAATACGGTGGTCCTCTGTGGATGATGAAGGAAACGGTTGTGTTTCCAGAAGAAGCATGAACACCTGTACGGAAGGAGGGAGTCATAGATGAATATCGTCCAAGCGATCACTGAAGAACAACTGCGTAAAGATTTGCCTAACTTTCGTCCTGGTGACACTTTGAAAGTGCACGTGAAAGTTATTGAGGGAACTCGTGAGCGTATCCAGTTGTTTGAAGGTGTTGTAATTAAACGCCGTGGTGGTGGAATCAGTGAGACTTTTACAGTTCGTAAAATTTCTTACGGTGTAGGTGTGGAAAGAACTTTCCCGCTTCATTCCCCGAAAATCGATAAAATCGACGTGGCTCGCCGTGGTAAAGTGCGTCGTGCGAAGCTTTATTATCTTCGTGAACTGCGCGGTAAAGCAGCGAGAATTAAAGAAATTCGTCGTTAATACAACGAATAACGAAAGGGGCTTGGTTACAAGCTCCTTTCGTTTTTTCTACGTACATAGGGAACTGTGGATTATTGACCGTAAAGAGAGGACAGTGAGCTATGGAGCAAGAAGTAGGACAAGGAGCTGTACAGCAGCCAACTGATCAGGATGGTACGCCCAAGCGTAAACCAAAAAATGAGATTTTTGAGTGGCTCAAGGCCATCATTATTGCGTTAGTGCTTGTCTTTTTAATCCGCTGGCTTCTCTTTAAGCCGTTTATTGTGGATGGCCCGTCGATGCAGCCTAACTTTCATACCGGAGAACGCGTCATTGTGAATGAGATTTTGTATGATTTCCGTGCCCCTAAACCAGGCGAAGTGATCGTGTTTCATGTGCCGGAGGAAGGAAGAGACTTTATCAAACGCGTCATTGCCGTTGAAGGAGATACGGTCAAGGTAGAAGGTGACACAATTACAGTAAATGGCAAGCCGATTCAGGAATCTTACCTGAAAGCTCCTTTGGAAGAAGCGCATCAAAATGGCGAGCTTTACAACAAGTTTACAAATTTTCCAAATGAGAAGTTTAAGGATGGAAAAGTTCCGGCTGGGCATATTTTTGTAATGGGAGATAACCGTTCCAATAGTACAGACAGTCGGATGATCGGATATATTGATTTGAAAGAAGTCGTGGGTCGGGCTGACGTTATTTTCTGGCCGGCGAAAGATATGCAGTGGATTAACCACTAGAATAACTAATAGCTGCCGTAATCCTAACTAAGAGCCTAAGGGTAAAAGTTGGAGTTACGCACAATGGGGTGATGACGGTGACGATTCAATGGTTTCCTGGTCACATGACCAGAGCGCGCCGCCAAATTGAAGCAAAATTAAAGCTGATTGATTTGGTTATTGAGCTGATTGATGCTCGATTGCCGCTCTCCAGCCGAAATCCAATGATTGATGATATTTTGCAAGGCAAGCCGCGAATGATTATATTGAATAAAGCAGATTTGGCGGACCCCGTAGTATCACAGCAATGGATTGCCTACTTTAAGGAACAGGGGCATGTGGCCTTACCAGTGGATGCCACAACTGGAACGGGGCTAAAAGAAATCCCGATTCAGGCTAAGCTGTTGCTTAAGGAAAAGATAGATCGGCAGATTCGGAAGGGAATGAACCCGCGTCCTATGCGTGGGTTGATTGTTGGTATTCCGAATGTCGGTAAATCGACACTGATCAACCGAATGGCGGGACGTAATATTGCAGCTACGGGTGACCGTCCAGGGGTAACGAAGGCACAGCAGTGGATCAAGATCGGTGAAATTGAATTGCTGGATACACCAGGTATTCTATGGCCTAAATTCGAGGATCAGAATGTAGGCTATCGTCTGGCTGTTACAGGTGCGATCAAGGAAGAAATTCTGAATGTCGAGGATATTGCTTTTTTTGCGACTAAATATTTGGTCCAGTACTATTGGGATGTAATGGCAGAGCGCTTTGAGCTCACCAAACGTCCTGAAGATACAGAAAATCCTGATGAAATTGTCAACGTCATGGAAGCGATCGGACGTAAACGCGGCTGTATTGTTAGCGGCGGACGTGTGGATCTTGAAAAGGCGTCAAAAATCATTTTGCGTGAGCTGCGTGCAGGGAAGCTGGGACGGTTCAGTCTGGAAGCTCCTTACTGATTCTACAGGTACACCGATACAGAACATAGCACTTTGTGGCAAGGAAGAACCTTCCCCATCTCTCCGGAGAGGAGGAAGGTTTTTTTGGTATTTGAAGGCAGTTAGAAAAGGGTTTTGGACGATGAAGGTCTGTGGTAAGCTGAATTCAATCGCTAGAGCTACGGCATGAATGACGCGTTAAACTACATATAGATGGGCAGGTATTGAATATGGAAGATAAAGAGATTGTAGTGAAGGACATGCTACATTATGAAAAAAAATGCTGGGAGCAGTCTTGTGAGCGGATTGCAGGAATTGACGAGGTAGGTCGCGGATGTCTGTTTGGTGATGTTGTGGCCGCAGCAGTCATTTTACCAGTGGGTGAGTTACTGGAAGGTGTGGATGATTCCAAAAAATTGACGGATAAGAAGAGAGAAGCGTACTACGAGCTGATTATGGAGAAGGCCATTGCTGTAGGAGTTGGCTATGTAGATGCGCAGACGATTGATGATATCAATATTAAGCAAGCAGCTCGTTTGGCTATGAAGCAGGCTATTGAGGCTTTACATGTGTCTCCTGATTATTTACTGGTGGATGCAGAAAAGGTAGATGTGCCTATTCCTCAGCTCTCTATTATTAAAGGAGATGCGAACAGTCAGTCTATTGCGGCGGCCTCTATCATCGCCAAGGTAACCCGTGATCGGCTGTGCAAAGGTGAATGGGATGCGAAGTATCCGGAATATGGGATCGGTATACATAAAGGTTACGCTACCAAGTTGCATAGGGAACAAATTTTGGCGCTAGGACCTACAAAGATGCATAGACGCAGCTTTCTGGGAAATCTGTTGACGGAGCAACCGACGCTGTTTGATCTGTGATTACTTATTATGAATCGGGACAATGCCGATATAAAGGATAACTAATACCATAAGCCCCTTTTGAGTAGGGGGAGAGTGAGAGGAGGGGCGATATGAACATCGGATCTGTATTTCGGGGATTACTTGGAGATGTGAAGGCGGGAGAGGCAAAAAAACTTGATATGCAGCCAGGCCAGGTCGTAAGAGGAGTCGTATTAAAGGTGTCTGAGGACGGCGACGAGGCTGTATTGCAAATACAAGGTTCTCAGGTCAGGGCAAAGCTGGAGACCCCTCTTCAACCTGGGCAGACTACAACGTTTCAGGTTCAACCGGCTTCCCCCAGCGGAATGACGGTGCTTAAACCTTTGAACGATGTGGCCAATACACCACAGCAAACCGTAGCGCTGACAGATGTATTGGAATCGGTGGGACTGCCGGATACAGCTCAGAACAGGGAGCTTATACAGGCAATGCAAAAGAATGGTGTGCCGTTGACATCTGAAAATGCGGCTTCTTTGCGAGAAGCTATGGCGAAGCAAAGTGGCAATGTACAGTTGGGAACGTTTGTGCAGGCGGCGGCAGTTGCTTTTCAGCGGGGACTTCCATTGACGGCAGAAAGCATAAACGGATTGCGTCAAGCGATGTTTGGGCCTCCTTTAAATGATCTGTTGTCTTCGCTGGAGCAAGAACTTGAAGCGGTGTTAAAGCAGCAAGGACAGGGAACGCCTACTGACCGTTCAGTAGGGGAAGCAGCCACAATAAAAAGCACTGACCGAACGTCAGTTAGTCCAACAGGCACTTCTTCTGTGGTGATTGCAGATGGACAGGAAGGCCAAGCTTTAACATTGTCCAAGGATGCTTCTGCCTCTGCTGCTACAAAACAGGCAGAAACAGGACAACAAGTCACAGGTGGCAAGGAATTGTTAAAAGGGACTCAGGCAGCCAATCTCGCTGCTACAGTAAGCGAAGCGAGTGTTTTGGCTACAGATTCGGATACTTCGGCGGGATCTACTGCATTTGCATCCAACGGGACTGCTTCAGAAGAACCGCAAGCAGTTAGCGGGCGAGGAGCGCCAGTGGTATTGGATGCTGGTGCCAATGCGTCTGAATCGGGCGCTGCTGATGCATTAAACGGCTCCCGCGTCAAAGCGGAGCAACAACAGCAAGCTACTGCGGCAGGTACGCAGCTTAAGGATGCCGATGGTGCTCCAACTCCGGCCACGGCAGAGCCTACGGGGACGAAGTCTGCCTTAAACGCAGTCATGGCAGACCGTCCTTCCGCACAGCAAGCCGCTGGCTCTACGCTACCATCCGCGGCGAACAACGTTACTGCGCCAGAGGCGCCGCTCCAGCGGCTGCGCCTCCTGCTGCAAGAGCTGCGTGCAGCCGTGCCACCCGAACTGAGCACGGCTGCACCAGACCAGTCCACGGGAGAGGTAGCGCAGCCGGCGGCTGGCGCCTCGCGGACTGCGGATGCCGCTGCTTCACAGCCTGCGGCATCCAGCCCGCAGCTCACCCCCACGGAGGATCCGTGGGTGGGCCGCGTACTGAAGCTGCTCGGTGCAGAGCATGAGCAGCAAGTGCACCGCGCGACTACACAGGTCGCGCAAGGGGCGACGGCACGTATGGAGTCGCCAGAGGGAATGCCCCAGACACTGCCGGGATTAGCGGCTACGTCAGGCGACACAGTGTCAGCAGACGCAGCCACCGTAAAAGGTGCGCTGCTCCAGCTGATGAGCAGTGACGACCTGCCGCCCGCTTTGAAAGAGGCGGCTCAGCAGGTTGTACAGAACCTGACAGGTCAGCAGTTGCTGCTCAATACAGACCGAACGGCGCCTTTTGCACAAGTACACATGTTTATACCGTTCGTTGGACCGGACGGTCGTGAAACAGCTACGATCCAGATTCAGTCTCGCCGCGGCAAACGGGGAGAACTGGACGCCTCCAACTGTCGTCTTTGGTTTGATTTGGACATGAAGGGGCTTGGACCGACCCTGGTAGATGTCCAGGTTGTAGATCGGATTGTAAGTGTCAAGCTCCATAATGATCATGAATGGGCGGCTTCGTTGTTAACCAGTGGGCGTGAGTCCATTCACACAGCGTTGGAGTCACTAGGATACCAACTTCTATCGCTTCGTACCGAGCCCATGCCCATAAGGACTGAACAGAACAGCCTCGTCTCTTCTGAAGTACAAAGCTATGTACCTCAGCCGTATAAAGGAGTCGATCTTAAAATATGAAAGAGCCGTTGGAGCCTCCTTCTCCTTCCATAAAGAAGGCGGTCGCCCTTAAATATACGCCTGGTGAGAGCGAAGCACCGATTGTCGTTGCCAAAGGGAGCGGCCGTATTGCGGATAGCATTTTAGAAAAAGCTAAAGAGCATGGTGTTCCGGTACAGGAGGACGCTGCGCTGGTTGAAGTACTATCCAAACTTGATTTGGACGAACAAATCCCTGCTGAGCTCTATCAGTTGGTGGCAGAGGTGCTTACCTATATTTATCAAATGGATCGACTTGCATCAAGGGATGACTGGTGATGAGGAATGAGATGAAGGCTGGAGGCAAGGATCAACGGAAAGCCAAAGGAGCGATGGGCGAAGAGGCAGCGGCTTTGTTTTTAGAAAACTTGGGTTACCGTATCATAGAGCGTAATTGGCGATGCCGCAGTGGTGAAATAGATCTGATTGCCAAGCAGGAGCATACATTCGTGTTTATTGAGGTACGTAGTCGTAGTAGCTCCAAATATGGAACGCCAGCAGAATCAGTTACTGCGCGTAAAATAGCCCAAGTTCGCCAAACAGCTGCTGTATATTTGCATATGAATGGGATTGGAGATGCTCCAATCCGCTTTGACATGATTTCTGTACAATTAACTGACGAAAAGGCAGTTGTTACGGACCATTTAATAGGTGCATTTTAAAAGAGTAAGAGCTTTTGCGAAGGTAAGAGTGCGGGACTGAATTCAAATGTGCAGGTTGACAGAAAGGAAAGCTACAGGTATATTTTATTGAGAATAGTTATCATTTTCATCTTAAAATGAATATCGAGAAGTTGTACCTGTGAAGGAGGATTTACGTGACAAAGCGTACCTTTAGTGAACATGTCATAGATGTAATTCAGGAACGTCGAACGATTAAACGATTTAAATCCGACTCCATTCCGGTAGATACAATTAAAGAACTGTTGGACGTCGCTGTGTGGGCTCCTAATCATAAAATGCGTGAACCGTGGCGTTTTTTGTTGTTTGCTGGCGAAGGACGGAAAAAGCTTGCAAAAGCCATTGCAGCCGATATTGGTAAAGACAACAAGTTTGAGAGTGGAATTCTGCACAACCCGATTCAGCTTTTAGTGGTGATGGAAGAAGATCCGCGTCAAGCGGTTTGGGATGAGGATTTTGCAGCAGTCAGCGCGCTTGTTCAAAACTTTATGCTTGCTGCATGGAGCAAAGGGATCGGAACGTTTTGGGTGACAAAGCCATTTTTATACTCGCCTAAGTTCCGTGAACATTTGGGAATCCAACCGGGTGAGAAGGTAATAGGAATGATATATGCAGGCTATCCTGACGTTATCCCAGAATCAAGGCCACGTACTCCGGCAGCCGATAAGCTGACCTTGTTTGACAAATAATCTTTCGTTAGATAAACTTAGTCAAGAATTTTGAAAGCATGTTCGGAGCTAAAATTAGAACATTATATTTGCAATAAATGAAAATTTGGAAGCACCTTTTTTCATATAGGCAATGATTCCCGAGAGGGACATTTCAATATGAGGAGAGGTGCTTTTTTGATATGTATGGAAAATTACATGGAGCTTGCCTATATGGGATAGATGGCGTTCTGATCGAAGTTGAGACTGATTTGTCCAATGGCTTGCCTCAGACCGCAATTATCGGATTGCCGGATTCAGCGATTCGAGAGGCAGTAGAGCGTGTGAGAGCAGCAATCAAAAACTGCGGTTTCAAATATCCGTCCCAGCGTGTCACGATTAACTTAGCTCCTGCAGATTTGCGTAAGGAAGGCTCATCTTTTGATCTTGCTATCGCTTTAGGCTTGCTGACAACCAGCGGACAGGTTGTTTTACCAGTAGGGGAACGAACGCTGTTTATTGGCGAGCTGGCACTGGATGGCAGCATTCGTCCTGTAAATGGGGTGTTGTCTATGGTTGATCTGGCCAAGCGAGAAGGATTCGATTCCGTGCTGCTTCCTCAAGAAAACGCAAGCGAGGCTCGTCTAATTGCGGATATACGTATTTACGCTATACACCATCTGGTGGATCTTATCCCGGTTAATGAGCATGTACAAGACACCCCGGACGGCCAAGTGACCAATCAAAATTGTACTGCCAGTAAACAAGTTATAATCCATTCCTATGACCATTTATCCCAAGCAGAGCATATAGCGTTGTGCGAGCAAGAGGAACTAGCCAGTAATATGGAGGATTACAGCGATGTGCTGGGTCAGCTACACGCCAAACGTGCGTTAGTTATTGCTGCAGCAGGAATGCATAATATTTTGCTTATGGGGCCGCCGGGTGCTGGAAAAACGATGCTCATCCGCAGATTGTCCTCTATCCTGCCGCCTTTGACTGAAAAGGAGTCGCTAGAAGTGACCAAGGTATACAGCGCAGCAGGAAAATGGAAGGAGTCATCGCCCCATCTCATGCATGTTCGTCCCTTCCGTTCGCCTCATCATACGATCTCTGCTGCTGGATTGGTAGGCGGAGGAGGCATACCCAAACCAGGAGAAATCAGTCTTGCACACCGAGGGATTTTATTTCTGGATGAACTGCCTGAGTTTAGCCGTCATGTACTAGAAGTACTGCGCCAACCATTGGAAGACCACAATGTCACGATCAGTCGTTCACGTGCTGTTTTTAAGTATCCGGCGCATTTTTTACTTGCTGCCTCTTTAAATCCGTGCCACTGTGGCTTTTTCGGAAATGATACGGAACATCAGCGCTGTACCTGTTCACCTGCAGCAGTAGCCCGCTACCGTTCACGTATTTCCGGTCCACTGCTGGATCGGATCGATCTTCAGCTTGAAGTATCGCAGCCGAAGGATTGGCGGGAGGAAAAAGAATCACTGTCGTCTGCTGATATGAGAAAGCAGGTGTTGGCTGCTCGAGCAATACAAATCCGCAGATACAGCAAGCTTCCTTTTTCATGGAATAGTGAGCTGTCCGGTCAGCTGCTGCGTAAATATGCGGTATTAGAACAAAATGCAGCGGAGTTGCTTGACCAGACGATGGATGCACTTGGTTTAAGCATGCGTGCGTATGATCGAATTCTCAAGCTGTCCCGCACCATTGCAGACTTACATGAGTCAGAGAAAATTACGACTTCACATGTGGCTGAAGCTATTCAATACCGCCAGATGGATAGAGCAAATTCCAATTTTCCCGAAATGTAAAAAGGCGATAAAATTAGCAGATACAGCACGATCATTTTTATGAAAAAGTTTTTCCAAAGGATATGTATACGAGAGAAAACGGAAATAAGGACAAAAAAAAGCTCCAGGCAAAAAGACCTGGAGAAGCAAAAAAGATTATGACAATAGTGATTATACTATGAGTATATCAATTTCGTATATACGATTATGCATCATCTCCCATGTTACTTGATGGAAAAACAACAAGCCCCTCGACCAATACGGTTCAGGGGCTTGTTGTGAAATTCATTCTAACTCTATGTTACAAAACGTTCAGTTTCACTTCAATATTTCCGCGGGTAGCGCGGGAGTATGGACATTGTTCGTGCGCGCCTTCCACCAGTTTTACTGCAGTTTCATGATCGACGCCTTTGACCAGTATGTCGAGGTTTACTCCGATTCCGAAACCACCGTCTTCCACTTTGCCGAAATGGACCGTAGCCGTTACTTCAGTACCTTCATGCTTAACACGTTGCATGCGGGCAACCATATTTAAGGCACTATCAAAGCAAGCGGAATAGCCTGCTGCGAACAATTGCTCTGGATTCGTACCAGCACCGCCTGCGCCGCCCATTTCTTTTGGGGTATCAATATCTAAACGAATTTCAGGGGAAGAAGACTCGATATAACCGTTACGTCCACCAACCGCTTTTACTGTTGTTTCATACATTTTTTGTTGAATGGTCATCATAATCCAATCACTGCCTCTCGCTTAACTTATATTTTACACAATTTAATTTATCAAAATAATTATTGTTTGTAAAGTATTTTATGCAATTAGAATGTACTTTGCTATATAATGTGCTAAAATAATGACGAAAGTAGGTGACTAGACAGTATGGAAAATAACTTCAATGAACACGCAGCGTTGAAACTTGATAATCAGTTATGCTTTGCCATATATGCATGCTCCAGAGAGATTACGAAGCTATACCAGCCTTATCTGGAAAAGCTCGGTGTGACGTACTCACAATATTTGGTGCTAATCGTGCTCTGGGAGCGTGAAGAGTGTACAGTGAAGGAATTAGGTGAGGCACTATATTTGGACTCCGGCACACTAACTCCGCTATTGAAGAGATTGCAGAACGCCGGGCTGATCGATCGAAAGCGTTCCACTCAGGATGAGCGTAAGGTGCTGATTTCTTTGACGACAGAGGGAATCGCATTACGGGAAAAAGCTCTGTCTGTACCTGGATGCATCCAGGAAAAAACAAGTATGACCCATGATCAATTTGGGTCGCTTCTGCTCCAATTCAATGATCTGCTCGATCGTGTTCATCAAGCGAATGTACAAATCGAAAAATCATAAGGTATTTTCAGTTGCTCTGCGAATCTTACGGCATGAGTTAATCTCCACTGAAAGAAAAAATACCTAATCATGCTTGAAGAAATAAAGTGCCTCTTAATGCGGATTAGTAATCCCATATTGTAGAGGTGCTTTTTTTGTGTGAATTTGTATTATATATAATATCCAATAATATCCAAACATTCGATTTTGGGAATGATAATGATATCAAAATACTGTAATTCATAAGGTTAAATTATAAGGAAAGCGTTTTAAAAACATGTTACAATGATGTAGGTTTAGTATAGATTTCCTTGTGAACCGCCCTTGTTGCAGTCATGTTGATAGGAGGATTCCAGAATGAATATCCATGAATATCAGGGTAAAGAAGTATTGAAACAGTACGGAGTGGCTGTACCGAACGGTAAGGTTGCCTATACGGTGGAGGAAGCCGTTGCTGCGGCAGAATCGCTTGGGAGCGCTGTTACGGTGGTAAAAGCACAAATTCATGCTGGTGGACGCGGTAAAGCGGGTGGCGTGAAAGTTGCCAAAGGTTTGGATGAGGTGCGGACTTTTGCTGCTGAAATTTTGGGTAAGGTGCTGGTGACGCATCAGACTGGACCTGAAGGTAAAGAGGTCAAACGCCTTTTGGTTGAGGAAGGCTGCGATATTCGTAAAGAATATTACGTCGGTGTTGTCGTAGATCGTGCGACTGGACGTATCGTAATGATGGCCTCAGAAGAAGGTGGTACGGAAATCGAAGAGGTGGCTGCAGCTACTCCGGAGAAGATTTTTAAAGCGGTTGTTGATCCAGCGATTGGGCTTCAGGTGTATCAGGCCCGTAAGTTGGCGTATGACATTAATATTCCTAATGAACTGGTAAACAAAGCGGTCAAGTTTATGTTGGCACTATACGAAGCTTTTGTGGACAAGGACTGTTCGATTGCAGAAATCAATCCCTTAGTCGTTACGGGTGATGGGAATGTACTGGCGTTGGATGCCAAACTGAATTTTGATTCTAATGCATTGTTCCGTCACAAGGATATTTTGGAACTGCGTGATTTGGATGAAGAGGATGAGAAGGAAATTGAGGCATCTAAATACGATCTAAGCTATATCGCTCTGGACGGAAATATTGGTTGTATGGTCAATGGTGCGGGTTTGGCGATGGCAACCATGGATATTATCAAATATTACGGTGGCGATCCGGCCAACTTCCTGGACGTGGGGGGCGGTGCGACGACGGAAAAGGTAACCGAAGCGTTCAAAATCATTTTGTCCGATCCGAAGGTAGAAGGTATTTTCGTGAACATTTTCGGCGGAATTATGCAGTGTGACATCATTGCGAACGGCGTCGTGGAGGCTGCCAAACAGTTGGGGCTGACTCGTCCGCTTGTTGTCCGTCTTGAAGGGACGAATGTTGGGCTCGGTAAACAGATTTTAGCGGAATCCGGTTTGAATATCGTGGCAGCCGATTCTATGGCGGATGGCGCCCAAAAAATCGTCGAACTTGTTCAATAGCCTGTTTGCATTCCGATATGCCGAATAAACGATAGGGGATGTGAAGATCGTGAGTATTTTGGTCGATAAGCATACAAAGGTGATTACACAGGGGATTACGGGAAAAACGGCGTTGTTTCATGCCAAGGGTGCACTTGATTACGGTACACAAATGGTAGGTGGCACCTCTCCAGGTAAGGGGGGCACCGAGGTAGAAATTACACTGGAGAACGGACAACAGGTCAAATTGCCAGTGTTTAACACAGTGAGCGAAGCCAAGGAAGCTACTGGCGCAACAGCGAGCGTGATTTACGTGCCACCGGCTTTTGCAGCAGATTCCATTTTGGAGGCTGTAGATGCGGATTTAGATCTCGTGATTTGTATCACGGAGGGCATTCCGGTGCTTGATATGATTAGGGTCAAACGTTTTATGGAAGGTAAAAAGACCGTTCTGATTGGCCCTAACTGTCCAGGTGTTATTACACCAGGAGAATGTAAAATCGGTATTATGCCAGGTTACATTCATCTACCAGGTCATGTAGGTGTTGTGTCACGTAGTGGCACTTTGACCTATGAAGCAGTGCATCAGTTAACGACCCGGGGTATAGGACAATCTTCCGCTGTTGGTATTGGCGGTGACCCCGTTAAAGGTTCGGAATTCATTGATATTTTGCAACGTTTCAATGAGGACCCCAACACTCACGCTGTCATTATGATTGGAGAAATTGGGGGTACAGCCGAGGAAGAGGCTGCTGAGTGGATCAAGGACAATATGACGAAGCCGGTGGTTGGTTTTATCGGCGGTGTGACTGCGCCTCCGGGTAAACGGATGGGGCATGCTGGTGCCATTATTTCTGGCGGAAAAGGAACGGCTAAAGAGAAAATCGCCACGCTTGAAGCCTGCGGGATCCAGGTGGCACCGACTCCTTCCGAAATGGGCTCGACACTGGTAAGTGTGCTGGAAGCACGTGGTATTTTGAATTTGTGCACGACACATTAAATCGTGTTCCTTCATTAATATACAGGCCATAAAACGCATCGAAATTTGCCGCAGGCTAGTGTATAATGAAAGAAAGGTAAGCAACCTTTTTATCTTCTGAAACAGGGGATGAAAAGGTTGCTTTTTTTGCGTTAAGACAGGCTTATCAGGGAAACGCTTGCAAAATGACTCATTGTGCCACAAAATAAGGGAGGGTTCACTCTTCCGTGAATGGGGGAACCATAGTTTGGAAGAAAGATGGCTTTTGTTAGGCTTACATGAGTTAGAGGGAATCGGAAGAAAAACAATCCAGCGTATTTGGTCGAGTGACTATCAATTGCATGAGCTACTGCATTTTAGCGAACAAAAATGGATTGAGATAGGGTTAAGCCCTGCTCAGGCACGCATTGCGGCCCAGTGTTACGATGAAGAATGGGTGCATGAACGATATCAGCGAGTCCAATCCGGTGATATTGGAACGGTAACTTATGTGGACGAGGATTATCCCCTATTAATGAAGGAAACAGTTGATCCACCCTGGGTAATGTATACAATAGGGGATAAATCACTTTTGCATACATGTTCTGTAGCCATGGTAGGAACTCGCGTTCCCACCGCTTATGGACGTAGAGCAGCGGAGATACTAACAGAGGGATTATGTAATGCAGGGATTACAATAGTTAGCGGATTGGCGAGAGGAATTGACAGTATTTGTCACGAAACAGCCCTGCGCCGGGGAGGAAACACGATTGGTGTACTGGGAACAGCGATCGATCAAATTTATCCTCCCCAAAATGCGTCTTTATTTGCAGAGCTGGCTAGCAAAGGCTTGATCGTATCAGAGTATCCTCCAGGCACAAGGTCGCATCCGGGAATGTTTCCACAACGTAATCGGATTATAGCCGGCCTAACGAAGGGAACGCTTGTCGTCGAAGCAGATGCAAGAAGCGGTTCTTTGATTACAGCTGATGCTGCGCTAGAGGCAAATCGAGATGTGTTTGCTGTTCCCGGACCCATTACGTCACCGAAGAGTAGAGGCACGCTGAGCTTGATTAAGCAAGGAGCCAAAACAGTCACTGAAGCTTCGGATATTATTGAGGAGTATGAAGCGGATTTGCGTACAAGGGAGGTTTCTTCATACAATAGAGAGCAGAGTCCTAATCTGAAGGAGGTCTCCAAATTGCCAGAAAGTGAGACTTCTGAGGAAAACCGTGTCATACTGTTGCTCGAACAGGGAACCATGACTCTGGATGAACTGCTCGATGCTACGGCATGGGATTTTGGACTTTTACACGCAGTTCTGTTATCGTTAATCATAAAAAAAAGGATCGCCCAGCTAGCGGGCACAAAATACAAGCTTATTTAGTAGTTGTTTTTGCAAAGTCCTTAGTAAATGCACAAATTTAATTTTAAACATCAGGTGGAGGGCAGTATGGCATTTATCCGCGCCGCGGATTCCTACTCCTTCCCCACTTCCTGAAATGTGTTGAATTTATAGCTCGTACTAGTGAAGCGTTGGATTTGAACTTGGAAAAGCGACAGCGTTCGCCTTTGTAATGGAATTCTAACTTTATCGAAGGTTTATAAAATCTAAGAATTTCGTTACAACAGCAATTGTAAGATCAATTCCATCGTGTAGCTTCTCTACGAACTATAGCTCACCACATTTCAGGAAGTCTATCATACTCATGTGTGTAATTGAGAGGAGGAAGAGCCTATGGCGGATTCACTCGTCATCGTGGAATCGCCTTCCAAGGCGAAGACGATCGGCAAATACTTAGGCAGCAAATATATCGTCAAGGCTTCCATGGGTCATATCAGGGATTTACCGAAGAGTCAGATCGGCGTAGAGGTCGAAAATGATTTTAATCCCAAATACATTACCATTCGAGGTAAAGGCTCAATTCTAAAAGAATTAAAGGATGCCCGAAAAAAAGTAAAAAAAGTATATCTAGCGGCTGACCCGGATCGCGAAGGTGAAGCTATTGCCTGGCATCTAGCGCATGCGCTGGAACTGGACGATACGGCAGATTGCCGTGTTGTATTTAATGAAATTACAAAGCAGGCTGTCAAAGATGCTTTTAAAACACCCCGTAAAATCAATATGGATTTGGTCAATGCTCAACAGGCACGACGGATACTGGATCGACTTGTAGGCTACAAAATCAGCCCGTTGCTCTGGAAAAAGGTAAAGAAGGGCCTATCCGCTGGGCGTGTGCAGTCGGTTGCGGTGAAAATTATTCTGGACCGGGAAAACGAGATCAGTGAGTTTGTACCGGAAGAATACTGGACGATTACAGCTAAACTAGCTATTAAAGACAGCACCTTTGAAGCGAAATTTCATAAGCTGCGTGGTGAAAAGAAAGAACTCTCCAGCGAAGCGGATGTACAAGAAGTGTTGGAAGCTATCGGAAAATCGCCTTACAAGGTGCGCGATGTGAAAGAGAAAGAGCGTTTACGCAATCCTTCTCCTCCATTCACAACAAGTTCCTTGCAGCAGGAGGCGGCTCGTAAGCTCAACTTCCGTGCTTCTAAAACGATGTCTGTAGCTCAGCAGCTATATGAGGGTGTGGATTTAGGTAAAGAAGGGACCGTGGGTCTAATTACGTATATGCGTACGGATTCCACACGGATCGCCGCTTCAGCACAAGAGGAAGCGAAAGAATTAATTATTCAAAAATATGGCGAAGCTTTTGTACCTGAAACTCCTCGTCAATATTCAAAAAAAGCGGCCAACGCCCAAGATGCGCATGAAGCGATTCGCCCAACCTCTGCGTTACGCGAACCGGAAACAGTTAAACCGTTTATGAGTCGGGATCAGTTCCGTTTGTACAAATTGGTATGGGAACGTTTTATGGCCAGCCAGATGGCTTCTGCTATTATGGATACTTTGTCCGTAGATATTGAAGCGGGTGAGACGATATTCCGGGCAGCAGGTTCGAAGGTTCGTTTTCCAGGTTTCATGAAAGTGTATGTAGAGGGAAATGACGACGGTAAAACCGAAGAAGATAAACTGCTGCCACCACTTCAACCAGGCGATAAATTAAAAAAAGAAGCAGTTGAGCCGAAGCAGCATTTTACACAACCGCCTCCCCGTTATACGGAAGCGCGACTGGTTAAGACGCTGGAAGAACTGGGTATAGGACGTCCAAGTACGTATGCGCCGACGCTGGAAACCATTCAGAAACGTGGGTACGTTGCTATTGAAGAGAAGAAGTTTTTCCCTACAGAGCTGGGCGAATTGGTCATCGAACAGATGGAGGAGTTCTTTCCAGAGATTTTGAATGTGGAGTTTACAGCTCATATGGAAGGTGATCTTGACCACGTCGAAGAAGGCGAAGGTAATTGGGTCAAGGTGTTGAGTGACTTTTACGAGTCATTCGAGAAGCGACTTGAAGTGGCTGAAGAAGAAATGAAAGAAATTGAAATAAAAGATGAAGTATCCGATGTCATTTGTGATAAGTGTGGCAGCCAAATGGTCTATAAGCTTGGCCGATTTGGTAAATTCCTGGCCTGTTCTGCTTTTCCAGATTGCCGTAACACAAAGCCAATTGTTAAGGATATCGGGATTGATTGTCCTACATGCGGTGAGGGACATGTTGTCGAACGACGAAGTAAAAAGGGACGTATCTTTTACGGATGTGACCGCTACCCGGAATGTGATTTTGTATCCTGGGATAAACCGTCCATTAAGCCTTGCCCAAGTTGCAGTAGCCTAATGGTTGAAAAACGTACGAAACAAGGAACGAAGCTCAACTGTACTGTCTGCGATCACAGCGAAATGCTGGAAGAGAGCGATGAGAGTGTAGAGACTTCTTAAGAACAACATTAGCAGGGGGATTTAAACGTGAGTGAACTACAAAAGGTAACGGTCATCGGAGCAGGCTTGGCGGGCAGCGAAGCTGCCTGGCAAATTGCAAGCCGTGGAGTGCCAGTCAAGTTATATGAAATGAGGCCGGTTGTAAAAACACCAGCACATCATACAGATAAATTTGCCGAACTGGTATGCAGTAATTCCTTGAGGGCAAACGGCCTAACGAATGCAGTAGGCGTACTGAAGGAAGAGATGAGAATACTGAACTCCTTGATTCTGAGCGCAGCAGATCGTCATGCTGTTCCGGCTGGCGGTGCATTGGCAGTAGATCGTGACGGATTTTCCGGTCATATTACTGATACGCTTCATCAACATCCTTTGATCGAGGTTGTTAATGAAGAGCTTCAGGAAATCCCACAGGACGGTATTGTGGTTATTGCGACGGGACCTTTAACTTCTCCAGCTTTGTCGGAACAGATTAAATCACTGATGGGAGAGGAGTATTTTTATTTTTACGATGCGGCGGCCCCGATTGTGGAAAAGGACTCTATTGACATGAGCAAGGTTTATCTGGCTTCCCGTTATGATAAGGGAGAAGCAGCGTACTTGAATTGTCCGATGAACGAAGCGGAATTTGATGCTTTTTATGAGGCTCTGATTACGGCTGAGGTAGCGCAAGTCAAGGAATTCGAAAAAGAAATTTATTTTGAAGGCTGTATGCCCATCGAAGTGATGATGCAACGTGGGAAACAAACGGCATTGTTCGGACCTATGAAACCTGTGGGTCTCGTAAATCCGCATACAGGTGAACTGCCTCACGCAGTTGTTCAGCTTCGGCAGGACAACGCTGCAGGAACGCTGTATAATCTGGTTGGTTTCCAGACTCACCTCAAATGGGGGGAGCAAAAGCGTGTATTTTCAATGATTCCGGGTCTTGAAGAGGCAGAGTTTGTACGTTATGGTGTGATGCATCGCAATACCTTTATTAATTCACCGCAGCAACTTCATCCAACCTATCAGTTCAAGGGAAGAAGTAATCTATTCTTCGCCGGACAAATGACCGGTGTAGAGGGATATGTGGAGTCGGCAGCTTCTGGTCTGCTGGCCGGGATGAATGCGGCACGAGCAGCACGTGGACAGGAAATGTTTGTATTTCCTGCAGAAACGACATTAGGCAGCATGGCGCGGTATATTACGACCGCTGATTTTAAACATTTTCAACCGATGAATGCAAACTTTGGTTTGCTTCCAAAGTTGGAAAAACGGATTCGTAACAAAAAGGAAAAGAATGAAGCTCTCGCTAGTCGCGCGTTGGAAAGTTTGCGCGGTTATATCAATGAAACGGGAGTTATATCAGCTGAAGTACAGGCATAGGGATGAAGGAAAAGGAGGAGCGCGTTATGGATATGTCCTTTCATGCTACCACCATCTGCGCTGTACGCCACAATGGCAAAGGAGCTATTGCGGGTGATGGACAGGTAACGTTCGGTAACAGTGTTGTAATGAAGCAGACGGCAAAAAAAGTACGCAGATTGTATCGTGGTCAGGTCGTTGCAGGATTTGCGGGTTCGGTGGCCGATGCTATCACGTTATTTGAAAAGTTTGAAAATAAGCTAGAGGAACACCACGGAAATCTTCAAAGAGCAGCCGTGGAACTGGCCAAGGACTGGCGTCAGGATCGTATCCTGCGTAAGCTGGAAGCGCTTATGATTGTGATGGACTCTTCCGGGATGCTGCTCATTTCTGGAGGCGGCGAAATTATCGAGCCGGATGATGATGTGCTTGCCATTGGCTCAGGTGGCAATTTTGCATTGGCGGCTGCCCGTGCTTTCAAACGCCATGGCTCTGGCATGGAAGCAAAGGACATGGCACGGGAAGCGCTAGAGGTTGCTTCGGAAATATGTGTGTATACGAACAATCAGATTATCGTGGAAGAACTGTAAATCGGCTCTGAGTATTCAAGGGTGGAGGAGTGCAAAATGAATAATCAATCGTTGACGCCCAGACAAGTGGTATGCGAGCTGGATAAGTATATTGTCGGACAAAAGGAAGCTAAAAAATCTGTTGCTGTTGCCTTACGCAACCGCTATCGGCGTAGCAAGCTGCCGGATGACATCCGGGATGAAATTGTGCCTAAAAATATTTTGATGATCGGACCAACTGGTGTGGGTAAAACTGAAATTGCACGTAGACTTGCACGGCTCGTGGGGGCTCCTTTTGTCAAGGTAGAGGCGACCAAATTTACAGAAGTGGGTTACGTCGGTCGTGATGTGGAATCCATGGTGCGTGATCTGATGGAAACCTCCATTCGCATCGTCAAGTCGGAACGAACAGAGAATGTGAAGGACAAAGCGGAGGACATGGCAAATGAACGGATTGTCAGCATCCTTGTACCTGCAGAAAAGTCAAACAAATCGCAACGTAATCCCTTTGAAATGCTGTTTGGCAATAACACGGGAACTTCGATAGAAGAAGAACCACCACAACAGGATGGATCTTTGGCAGAAAAGCGCCGTAAGGTTAAATTCGATCTGTTGTCCGGTAAGCTTGAGGATGATGTCATAGAGATTGATGTGGAGGATACTGCACCCAATATGCTCGATATGTTTGCTGGGCAAGGGAATGAACAAATGGGTATGAATATGCAGGAGATGTTCGGAAGTTTTCTGCCCAAGCGGACGAAGAAGCGCAAGCTGCCAGTCAAGGAAGCTCGCAAGGTGTTGATTCAAGATGAAGCCGCCAAATTGATCGATATGGACGATGTGATTCAGGAGTCTGTGAAGCGTGCTGAGCAATCGGGTATTATTTTTATCGATGAAATAGATAAGATTGCCAGCCAGGGTAAGGGGAGTGGCCCCGATGTGTCGAGAGAAGGCGTCCAGCGCGATATTTTACCTATTGTCGAGGGATCTACCATCATGACCAAATACGGTCCGGTAAGAACAGATTACATTCTGTTTATTGCTGCAGGAGCTTTTCATGTTGCAAAACCATCTGACCTGATCCCTGAGCTTCAGGGCCGTTTTCCAATCCGTGTGGAATTAAGTAGCCTGACTTTGGATGAGTTTGTGTCGATACTGACGGAGCCTAAAAATGCGCTGACCAAGCAATACACTGATCTACTCCGTACCGAGGAGATTGAAGTCGAATTTTCTGCGGAAGCGATTCGTGAGATTGCCAGTATTGCTGAGTCTGTAAATCGCAACACCGAAAATATTGGCGCACGTCGTTTGCATACCATTCTAGAAAAGCTGCTGGAGGATCTGTCGTTTGAAGCACCAGAGCTTACATTGGATCGTATGATCATTACCCCGGAATATGTACGTGAGAAGCTGGGAGATATTGCCCAAAACAGGGACCTTAGTCAGTATATTTTATGAATAGGGTTTTCTAAAAATAGGGTGTGTGGTCCAGAATAACACTATCTTGCACCGTCATTTAGACCTAGAAAATGGTCAAGTTGATGATTTTTCTGTCTATTCCAAAAGTAGGACGTATAATCTTTTACAGGTGTAAAGTGCTAAGAAAACATTCATTTTCTTGAAAAAAACCTGAAAAATTTAACAATTTATGCATCTAAAGCCCTCTTTTTTTAAAAAGATAGGGCTTTTTTCTTATTGTAATTAGGTCCCAACTCTACGAAACTTAGAATATATGACAGAAAGTTATTATTTTCTACTTAAGACCTAAAAGAAATGTATAATTATGAAATTTTATTGTCGAAAAAAAGTGAAAAATCTTGTTTTATTGAATCTTACTTTGGAGTAGACGCTGGGAGGGAGGAGCTAAATGAATCTGCTGGGTGATATGAGCTTTCAAAAGCTTCAGGCAGGTGTACAGGCGGCAAATACGAGACAACGTGTGATGGCTGACAATATTTCCAATGCGGATACCCCGTATTTTAAGCGTTCGGAGGTTTCATTTGAAGAACTGCTTCAGCAGCAAATGGACGGGGATGTCACACCACTACGTGGAAAAGTAACCAATTCAAGACATTTTCAAATAGGACCTGTGAACTCCATTCCAGATGCCACGGTCACCAAAGATGGGTACTCAGTCATGAATAACAATATGAACAACGTAGATATCGACAGAGAAATGAGTCTTATGGCTGAAAATCAACTAAGATATAATACCTACATCCAAGAAATTAATGAGCGCATCAAGATGATGAGAACAGCGGTAGAAGGGAGATAGGAATAGGTGAAGATTAACAACGGCTTTGATATTAGTGCGTCTGCTCTTACGGCCCAACGGTTGCGGATGGACGTTATATCTAGCAACATTGCCAACGCAGAGACAACTCGGGCGAAAGTAGAGAATGGACAAGCAGTTCCATATCGGAGAAAAACGGTTGTTTTGGAGCCGAACCAATCTGGCTTTGCCGATGTTTTGAAGGCTCAAATGGAAGGAAGTAGAACTAGCGCTGCTGGCGTTAAGGTTTCGCAAATTCAGGAAGATCAGTCACCTTTGAAGCCTGTGTACAATCCGGGTCACCCGGATGCTGATAAAGATGGCTATGTATATATGCCTAATGTAGACATTATGAAAGAAATGGTCGACATGATTTCCGCAACACGCTCATACGAAGCCAATGTAACAGCTCTGAATGCATCAAAGGCTATGGTTTCCAAAGCGCTTGAAATCGGTCGCTAAGCTCTAGGACTACTAATTACTTAATAGGGAGAGTAAAACATGATTCAGAACGCCATGTTTAATGTACAGACACCGGTAATACAGCAGATTCAATCGCCTAACAATGAGTTGGCGAAAGCGACGCCTTCCGAATCCTTGAAGGACTTTGGTTCCTTCCTAAAGGATGCTCTCAATGAAGTAGGGCAGCAGGAAGCCGCTACGCACCAGATGTCCGACCAATTCATGGCAGGCAAAGTTGATGTAGATCAGGTCATGATCACTTCCCAACAAGCGCTGCTTTCCCTGCAGCTTACTACACAGGTCCGAAACAAAGCGATCGAAGCCTATCAGGAGATCATGCGTACACAGATGTAAAGAGGGTTTAGCAAAGTTTCGGATGGGGTGACGGAGTGAACGAGAGAATCGCCCAATATCGGGATAAGATTTCCGGGTATTGGAATAATTTTAGCAAAAAACAGAAGATATTACTTGTTTCGACATTAGCATTCATCATTATCGCTGTTGTAGTGCTAACGATGCAGTTTACCAAAACCGAGTATGAAGTGGCTTTCCGAGATTTAAATGCTAACGATGCTGCCGGAGTCATTAAATATCTCGATTCTGCGGGTATACCGTATCAACTTAATGCTGGTGGGACACAAATCTCAGTCCCAACCGCTAATGCGGATAAGGCGAAGGTAGATGTTGGGTCTCAAGGCCTGATTCAGAAGGGTTCAATCGGCATGAGCGCTTTTGACCAGTCCTCCTCTGCCATTGGCATGACGGAGAACGAGTTCAATGTGAAGTACAATAATGCATTGAACGGCGAAATACAGCAACTGTTGGAACGGATGGATGGTGTCCAAAGCTCCAAAGCTGTCATTAATATGCCAAAGGAAAACATTTTTGCCGGACTTGAGGAAAAGGACAAAGCCTCCGCTTCGATTCAAATGGAATTCGAGCCTGGCTTTACTCCAAATCAGCAGGCAATCGATGGATACTTTAATCTGGTAAAAACGGCCGTACCGAATCTTCCAGTGGAAAACATTACGATCACTAATAAGGAATATGAGTTGATTCCAACGGCCAAGGGCGGCCAAGGTGGGCTCACTAGTGGTGTTCAAGAAAACATGGCTCTACAGAAGAAGTTTGAGAGCGATGTAAGGAATAATGTTCAACAATTTTTGTCGAAAATTGTTGGAGACGACAAGGTAAATGTGCTGGTGATGTCCCAGCTAAATTTCGACAAAGTAACATCAAAGGAACAAATAGTTACACCTGTTGATCAAACAAAAATGAAGGGTATTGAAATTAGCGCCCAACAAATTCAGGAAAGCTATACAGGTAGTAGTGGACAAACCGGAGGAGTTGCAGGAACAGGAACACAGGATGTTCCGGGCTACCCCGGAGGAGCTAATTCCGGCAATACCAGCTCAGATAAGAGCTCAAGTACGATTAACTACGAGGTTAACCGAATTGCAAGGGATATTATCCAAAGTCCGTACACTGTAAAAGATTTAACCATTAATGTAGCAGTTGAACCACCAACAGGTCAGCAAACGTTGGATACTGCAACTCAGACAGCAATTCAAAATATTTTGGTTAATATCGTAAGAGCGTCGTTGGCGAATTCTGGTACTACAATTACAGACGCTGATTTGGCTAAGAAGGTTTCGGTGTTCTCACAAGCTGTTCCGGCGCCTGCGAGCACGAATACATTCTTCTCAGCTTCCAACCCTTGGCTATGGGGCATTGGAGCTGCTGTTCTGGCACTGCTGGCGGGTGTAATCTTCCTCATCGTACGCGGTCGTCGTAAGCAGGAAGAAGAGTTGGATGAAGAATTGCAACTCATGCCAACGCCGACGGAGTTCCCGTCTATTACCATGGAAAGTGTGACAAATGAAAGTCAAGTGCGTAAACAGCTTGAAAGTCTGGCGAAAAAGAAACCCGACGAATTCGTCAATCTGCTTCGTACATGGCTGGCTGACGAATAGAGGTGAGTTCATTGGCAAAGGCAAGCAGTCAAGGTTTAACGGGAAGACAGAAAGCGGCTATACTTCTGATCACAATGGGACCAGAGGTATCTGCTCAAATATTCAAGCATTTGCGTGATGAGGAGATCGAGCAACTTACATTGGAAATTGCCAATGTGCGGAAGGTCGATGCCATTGAGAAGGACTCCATCATGGCCGAGTTTCATCAAATTTGTTTGGCTCAGGAGTACATTTCCCAAGGCGGTATTAATTACGCTAAAGAAATATTGGAAAAAGCACTCGGATCGCAAAAAGCAGTTGAGGTCATTAACCGTCTAACAGCGACGTTACAGGTAAGACCCTTCGATTTTGCCCGCAAAGCTGATCCAAACCAGATATTGAATTTTATACAGAATGAGAATCCGCAAACGATTGCTCTCGTGCTTTCGTACTTGCAATTCGAGCAGGCGGCTGCAATTCTGTCGTCTCTGCCACAGGAAAAGCAGGCAGATGTGGCCCGGCGTGTCGCTGTCATGGACAGTACATCTCCGGAAGTTATTTCCCAGGTGGAACGAGTGTTGGAGCAAAAGCTGTCTGCAACCGCGACGCAGGATTATACGAATGCAGGTGGTATTGAGTCCATTGTTCAGATTTTGAATGGCGTAGACCGCGGAACCGAACGTACGATTCTCGACTCGCTTGAAATTCAAGATCCAGAACTGGCTGAGGAAATTAAGAAAAGAATGTTCGTGTTCGAGGATATCGTCAATGTGGACAACCGTTCCATTCAGCGCATTGTCCGCGATATCGACAATGCAGATTTGCAATTGGCGCTTAAAGTATCCAGTGAAGAAGTACGTGATGTGATTTTCCGAAATATGTCGAAACGTATGGCAGAAACCTTCAAAGAGGAAATGGAGTACATGGGGCCGGTGCGGTTGCGTGATGTGGAAGAAGCACAGACACGTATCGTATCGACGATCCGCAGATTGGAAGAGGCCGGTGAGATTATAATCGCACGCGGCGGAGGAGATGACATCATTGTCTAACTTGATCAAATCTTTCCAATATATTCCTGTAGAGGCTTTGAAAACAATTGATGTGGCACATACGTATGCGCCAGAAACGACGGACGAAGAAATCACAACTGAATATACGGAGCCGGAGCCTCAGCGAGATCATGAGGCTGAACGGCTACGGGATGAAATGCTGAAAGATGCTAAGGATTTTGCCGAACGTCAGGTTCGCGAGGCAGCTGAAGAAGCGGAACGGATGCTTCAGGAGGCGCAGCAGCAGATTGAAGCCTGGTGGCAGGAGCGACGCGAGCATGACGATCAGCTGACTCAGTCGTTAAAGGCTGATGGGTTTCAGCAAGGATATGAAGAAGGTCAGAAGCTGGCTGAGGCCGAGCTTCAGACGAAATCAGAGCAGATGATGGAAGAAGCACAGGATATTCTACGTCAGGCCTATGAGATAAAGGAACAACTAATTCAGGAAGCTGAGCCTTTTCTGGTTGAACTGAGTAGTGCTATTGCTGAGAAGGTCATTGAGAAACAGCTTAGCCTTGAGCCGGACTACACAATTGAATTAATTCGTAAAAATTTGGCTCGTAAGCGGGAAAAAGGAACCATTACATTGTGTGTGTCGCCTCAGCATTTCGCATTTGTGCAAGGTGCACGAGAAGAATTGTCATTAACTGTCGATTCGCAGGCAGAACTGCAAATTATTCCTGATGGTACCGTGAAAGATCGCGGTTGTGTTATCCGTTCTTCTTTTGGGAGCGTGGATGCGCGGATTGATACGCAATTAGCTGAGATCAAAAAGGAACTACTGCGTCTGGCACATGAGAATGAGGAGCGAAGACATGAAGGGGCTTAATACGCAGCGCTACATGGATCATTTGCGCCAGCTGGACCCGGTTCGGGTAAATGGCAAGGTTACGCAGGTTATCGGCCTGATGGTTGAATCGGAAGGTCCGGATGCCAGTATCGGGGATGTTTGTTACATTTATCCGGGTAAAACGGCAAAGCCGTTGCAAGCGGAGGTTGTAGGCTTCAGGGACAATAAAGTGCTTCTAATGCCACTTGGAGAACTGCAATCCATTGGTCCCGGTTGTGATGTAGTAGGAACAGGGAAACCGTTGAATGTGCAGGTCGGGTCGGAACTGTTAGGCAAGGTGCTGGACGGCTTGGGTCAGCCTCTGGATGGCTCATTGATTCCCTCGCGAATGGCGAGATATTCAACCTTCAATATTCCGTCCAATCCGCTGAATCGTCCGCGGGTGCAGGAACCAATCAGTATCGGGGTGCGCGCTATTGACGGGTTGCTTACTATCGGTAAAGGACAACGGGTTGGTATTTTTGCAGGTTCGGGTGTAGGTAAAAGTACCTTGATGGGAATGATTGCCCGTAATACGGAAGCTGATGTGAATGTAATCGCCTTGATCGGGGAACGTGGACGCGAGGTGCTGGACTTTATTGAACGGGATTTAGGTCCGGAGGGACTAGAACGTTCCGTGGTCATTGTGGCAACTTCCGACCAACCTGCGTTAATCCGTATTAAGGGTGCACTTATTGCAACGACGATCGCGGAATATTTTCGGGACCGCGGGTTGAATGTCATGCTGATGATGGATTCAGTTACCCGGTATGCGATGGCCCAACGTGAAGTCGGCCTAGCCGTAGGGGAGCCACCGGCAATGAGAGGGTACACACCTTCCGTGTTTGCTAGTCTACCTAAGCTTCTAGAACGTGCAGGGACAGGCCCTACTGGCTCCATAACCGCTTTCTATACGGTACTGGTCGATGGTGATGATATGAACGAGCCCATCGCGGATGCGGTGCGCGGGATTTTGGATGGACACATTGTCTTGAATCGTGGAATTGCGAACAAAGGACATTTTCCGGCAATCGATGTGTTAGCGAGTATTAGCCGGGTTATGAAGGATATCGCACCACGAGATCAGATAGACGCTGCCGAGAACATTAAGCGCTTGATGGCCATTTACAAAGATTCGGAGGACCTGATTAATATTGGGGCCTATCAGCAGGGTTCAAATGCAGAAATTGACGAATCCATGGAGCGTATACGGGATATATGGGATTTTACAAGACAAAGAACAGATGAAAAGGCTGAGCTGGACGAGGTAAGAGAGCGTTTGATTTCTGAATTTACGAGGAGATGAAGGTTGAACGATGAGATTTCAGTATTCCTTTCAGAAAGTTGTAGACTTGAAAACCAACGAAAAGTCACAGGCCGAATGGTTGCTTTCCAGTGCTGTTGGACAATTGCAGGCTGAGGAGCAGACATTAACACAGCTTGTAGGCGAAAGGAATCGAGTCATATCAGCCATTCAAAAGGCTGCCGAGGATTGCGCACCACTCTCTACCATTCAGGAATTACAGGCTTATGTTAATCATCTGGACCAATGTATTACACGCAAGCATAGGGATGTTCAATATGCGCAGCAAAATGTGCAAAGCAAACAAACCGTTTTGACCGATAAAATGCTGGATGAACAGGTTTGGCTGAAAGCGAGAGAGAAGGCCAACGTGAAATTCCAACAGGAAGTGCTCCTGCGCGAGCAGAACGAGCTGGATGAAATGGCTTCCGTGCGATTTGCCATGAAAGCCCGGTAAGCGGAAAGTCATAGGATACGCATATCAGCTGCCTGAGGAGGAAGACGATGGCACAGAAGTTAGCAGAAAATGAACTGGACATTGATTTAGGAAAAGAATCAGGCGGGGGATTTGAACGGTTTATGTTTTTCCTGATTCCGATTGTGTTCACAATCGTTCTGGTCGGGGTCCTGCTTACATTGTTCAATATGGACTTCAGAAGCGAAATGATTTCATTAGGGAACAAAATACCAGTTGTTAAAAATTGGGTACCTGAACCGAAAGATAAGGCTACACAGACGAAAGAGGCAGATCAAAAGGCTCAGTCCGAAAGTTCTGAAGCAACCATTCAGCAGTTAAAGGCAGATCTAGCCAAGCAGACGGAGGAGCTTAAAAAGGCTACCGCTGCTAAGACGACACAAGATAAAAAGGTTACTGAACTGCAGAATCAGGTCAATACGCTCCAAACGCAACAGGAACAGCAGCCACAGGCCAGTCAGCAGGGACAGGCTGGTACGCAAACTACAGGTGGAACAACAAATGAAGATCCTTATGTAAAACAGGCCAGAGATCTTGCTAGTATGTATGAAGGAATGACAGCTAGTAAAGCGGCACCGATTATGGAGAATCTGACTACGGAAGAGACTGTGCAGCTGCTAAGCTACATGGACCCTGCCAACAGTGCGAAGATTTTGCAAAAGATGGACGCTAAAAAAGCAGCCGATATTACTATGGCTCTGAAAAACGTAACGCCATCTACGGATTTGTCAGTTGCTGCGTTGCAGTCTCGTCTGAAAAAGGATCAAGGTACCACAGCTGGCACGACGAGTAAGAGTTTGCAAAGCACTCAAATCAGTAGCACATTTGCTTCCATGGACAAGAAGAGCGGTGCCGAACTTATTTTGCAAACTTACAAAATCAGTCCAGACAAGGCATTAAACATATTAAATACAGTAGATGATTCGACACGTGGTTCTTTACTACAAAATATGTCTGCCAAGGATGCGGCTCAGACCGCAAAAATTTTAAACAAACTGATGGGCAGTAAGTAATTTAAATGAAGGGAGGTGAAAAATAAATGACCCTTATTTCTCAAAGTGTATCGCTCGGCTCCAGTCAGACAGCTAGCAGTACAACGGCCTCAACAACGACTACAGCCACAGCTGCTGGAGCAACCACGGGTGCTTTTAATCAAACACTTACGCAAATGATGACAGGCGGGCAAACGGGCTCAGCAGGCACAGATGCGAACGGTTCTCCATTAGTTATGGTACTCCCGCTTATTGCGACTGGAGAATCCACGGAAGCTCCAACGGAGTCGCTGGTCGAAACACTGGCTCCTTTGCTGCAGAATCTCGAAAAGTTGGATGATCAAGTAGCTGCCGATCCTGCTCTGCTTGCAACTCTTCAAGCTTGGATTCAGCAAGTACAACAGTTTTTGCAAGGCGACGGAACAAATCAACAGTTAAACGGTGGAGAAACGACAGAGGCGACAGGCTTAACAGCCTTGGCAGCCAACCCGGCTACTCTTCGATTTGCATTGCAGGACGCTTTGTCACAACTTGCCAATGTAGCAGAGCAGGCTTCTGGAGACCAAAAGTCCCAGGTGACACAGTTGCTACAATCGCTCCAAAGCGCAACGGCAGGTACGGGAGCAATTTCCGATGAGCAGTGGAATGGTGTAATGAAAGCTGTGGAACTTGCTGATGGTGGGGATTCACAAGCAGTTCAGCCTTCTGCAAATCGAACAAATGGTACTCAGACCGTAGCTACAGCCACTACAGACAAACAGGTTGTTGCTTCTCAGCAGCAAGCTAGTCAAGGCGAAACTAATCAACAAGGTTCAGAAGGGCAACGTTCATCAACTAATATTCTCGTTCAGTCTGCAGTTAAGACGACTGCAACGGATGAAGCGAGTGCATTCGTAGATGCAACTGAGCAAGCGGATTCGACAGCAACTGACAATCAGACTCCAGTGATCACGACTGCGGGACAGCTTTCGGTACAAACGCAAGGAACAACACCTTCGGCTCCGGCTCAACCAGTCGTACATGTGCGGCAATTTGCCAAGGAGATGACCGAATTTGTAGTGCAGAAACTTGACATTGTAAAACACACTGGCTTGACGGAAGCGACTATCATGCTTCGTCCAGATCATCTGGGCCAGCTGGAGGTTAAGCTGACAATGCAAAATGGTCATCTGGTTGCCCAGTTCATGACTGAGCATAGCGGAGCGAAGGATTTGCTGGAACAGCAAATGTCGCAGCTGCGTTCGAGTCTCCAGAGCCAAGGTATCCAGGTGGATAAGGTAGAAGTCACGCACAATGAGTCGCTTTCCTCCCATATGTATCAGGATGGGCGCGGATCTGGAGCTAATCAGCAGCAGCAGCAATCCAATCAACGTTCCAAAGCTCGTGGTAGAGAAGAGAGCGAAGATGCTATGAAGGTAGCTGAAATGGCAGAGGAACTCCGTAACTGGACAGCAGAACAACGTGCAGATGATATAAATCGGACAGGCTCCTTTACAGCACAAGCGTAATGATGGAGGTGAGAACACAATGACGACGACAGACAACAATGTATCCACCAGCAACGTCTGGCCGAATTACAATGTGAACAATGTCAAAACGGCGAGTGCTAAGGATACTAAGACTATGGGTAAAGATCAATTTCTGAAAATTTTGATCACCCAGCTACAAAATCAGGATCCGATGCAGCCTTTGGAGGATAAAGAATTTATCGCTCAAATGGCCCAGTTTTCCTCAGTGGAACAACTGATGAACATTTCTACGCAGTTGAATGCATTGGGACAGTCTTTGGGTACGGCTTCCGGTTTGATAGGAAAAGAAGTCAGCTGGATTGAGGCAGGTAAAAAAGACTCCATCACAGGTGAAACAGGTGCGGGTACCGTAAAAAGTGGAATCGTGGATTCTATCGTTATTCGCGACGGTGTGCAGTATGCCAAAATGGGAGCGGCTGAGGTGGCATTAAAAGATGTAACATCAGTGAGTCAGGCTAATACAACGACTCCCGCTACAAATACATCGGATACTTCATCTTCTTCCTCTACTGGAAGCGGTGAGAACTCATGAATGATAGAATGACGGTCGGACGCCTTTTTCCCGCCAACGTGCCCCCGGCAGCAATCTCACAAAACCGAGTAAATTCGGTATCCAAGGATGCCAGACCGTTCGGTCAGGTGTTGCAGGAACAGGTGCTCAAGCTGAGCAACCATGCAGCCAAGCGTCTGGAGCAGCGGGGAATAGAGTTGAGAAGTGACCAAATGGCGAAAATCAACTCTGCTGTGGATAAAGCAGCTGCCAAAGGCGCCAAAGAATCATTGATTTTAATGCAGGATATGGCTTTGATTGTAAGTGTACCTAATCGAACAGTTGTTACCGCGATGGATAAGAAGTCCATGGAGGATAACGTATTTACGCAGATAGATAGTGCTGTAATTATTTCATAAAAATGTATATGGAGTGGCTGGCCCGAATAGGAAAGCCATGAAAAAGCCGCGGATCGACTGATGCGGTCAACTAAGCAACCAATCAGAGGAGGATTTATACTCAATGTTGAGATCAATGTATTCAGGTGTATCGGGCATGAAGGGCTTTCAAACAAAGCTGGACGTTATCGGTAACAACATTGCAAACGTAAATACTACAGGCTTCAAGTCCAGCCGAGTGATGTTCAAAGATATCTTGAGCCAAACCAGTTCGGGTGCAAGTGCGCCTGACGCTACGACAACTGCAGGTCAAAATGCCAAGCAGGTTGGTCTAGGGGTGTCCGTCAGCTCAATTGATACCCTGCACCTTCCGGGTAGTGCAATGACTACCAATAATCCGACGGATTTGCGGATTAACGGTGACGGATTTTTCCTGATCAAAATGAATGATGCACAGGAAGTCCCTTATCTGACTCGTGCGGGTGATTTCCACATAGACGCAAACCGAAATCTGGTTACTGCAGATGGATTTTTTGTAGGAGATGCGGGTGGAGATCCAATCACACTTGCTGACAATGTTACGGCAGTCTCTATCTCGCAGGATGGTACGATTGTACAGCAGCTGGATGATGGTACAGTAGATAATGGCACGCAAATTGGTATAGCCAGAGTTACAAACCCAGAAGGTTTGGAGAAAATTGGAGGCAGCCTGTATCGTACAACGGTCAACTCCAACATTGATGCCATTGAGCCAGGAGCAGCCAACTCAGAGGGCCGTGGAGCTATTATCGCGGGTCAGCTGGAAATGTCCAACGTTGATCTGACAGGCGAATTTACCGAAATGATCGTAGCTCAGCGCGGATTCCAAGCGAACTCGCGTATCATTACGACCTCGGATGAAGTGCTTCAGGAAGTTGTAAACTTGAAACGATAATCTCATTTAAACGCGGAGGAGTAGAGGCTCCTCCGCACCTATCAGGAGGTTGGTATTACGATGATCCCGTTAACGCGGCTGAACGGCTCGCCTATGTGGCTTAATGCGCTGCTCATTGAGACTGTGGAGGAAACACCGGATACATACGTCACTTTGGTGACGGGGAAACGGTTGATTGTATTGGAAAAAGCGGCAGATGTCGTCTCCTTGATCAAGGGTTACAGCCGTGAAATCGGCATGCATGCCGCCACGATAAAAGTGCAACAAATGGAGGAAGACGAATGAAGAAGATGCTGCCATGGCTCATTACAATTTTACTCGCGATTACTTTGATTGCAGGCGCGGCCTTTGTACTTATACCAGCGCTTAGCGGGAAGAAGTCGGAAGTCATACCGAATGCGCAAGCTGCTCAGGCAGAACAACTTCCAAGATTGTCAGCAGATGAATTGGTGGAAGTGAGCTCTGAAATTACCGGTATCAAAACAAATCTGGCAGACGCAGATTACATTGTTCAGATGAACCTATCTTTTCAATTGAACGATGCCAAAGCAAAAGAATCTTTTGAAAAAATCAAAGACATCAGTATTAAGCCCATCGTTATTCAATTACTTGCAGACACCAAACCTGATGAGCTCAGAACGGCTAAAGGCCGGGACCAGTTCAGTGACAAGCTGACGGATCTCATCAACAAGTCGCTCCCTGAAGGTCACCTGGGGAACGCCAAAATTACAGACTTTTTGCTGGCAGCCATTTGATTCCAGGTGAACTTGTCAGGAACACGTAAGGGGGTGAATAACATTGGTGGATGTACTGTCACAAGGGGAAATTGATGCCCTTTTAGCAGCTCTTTCGTCCGGTGAAATGGATGCGGAAGAACTTAAAAAGGAAGATACCCAAAAGAAAGTTCGCGCTTATGATTTCAAAAGAGCGCTTAGATTTTCCAAGGATCATATACGGAGTCTGACGCGGATACACGAGAACTTTGCACGGTATCTGACCACATATTTTTCAGCGCAGCTTCGTACTTTTGTCCAAATTAATGTCGTTCAGGTGGAGCAACTTCCTTATGATGAATTCATTCGCTCCATTCCGAAAATGACCATTCTAAACATTTTTGAAGCTGAACCGCTGGAAGGCCGTATGGTGCTTGAGGTTCACCCGAACGTTGCTTATGCCATGTTGGACAGGCTTCTCGGAGGAACAGGTTCGGCACCGTCAAAGGTTACTGCGTTGACCGAAATCGAGACGACGATTATGGAGCGAATTTTCAGTCGTACCTTTGATAGCCTGCAAGAGGCTTGGAAAACGGTACTGGACATTGAACCGCGCCTAGAGGCGATGGAAACAAATCCGCAGTTCATGCAGATTGTCTCGCCGAATGAAACGATTGCTCTGATTTCGCTTAGTACCAAAATTGGTGATACCACAGGGATGATTAACCTCTGTATCCCGCATGTGGTATTGGAACCTATTATGGCTAGACTGTCCACGCACCAGTGGTTTACATCCGAAAAGAAATCAAGGGCGCCCGAAGAGATTGACGCCTTGAGATTACGGGTCACCAAAGCAGAGCTCCCTATTATTGCGGAGTTGGGTGAATCCCGGATAAATGTAGCCGAGTTTCTGGGTCTTTCGGTCGGGGATGTCATTTCATTGAACAAACCTGTCAAAGAAGGACTATCCATCCGGGTAGGCGAGAAATTGAAGTTTATGGGAAGTCCCGGCATGGTAAGAGATCGTGTTGCCGTACAAATTGATGAAATTGTCAACGAAGGAGTTGAAGAAATTGACGAGTAAAGACTATTTGTCCCAGGAGGAAATCGATGCCTTGCTGAAACAGTCTGAAGCGGGGACGGATTCTACTCCCGCAGGCAAGACCGTTGACGATTTTCTGACTCCTCTGGAGCAGGATGCTCTCGGGGAAATCGGTAATATAACGTTCGGCAGCGCAGCTACGGCTCTTTCCACACTGCTCGGTCAAAAGGTGGATATTACGACACCTAAAGTTTCAATTATTACCCGTTCTGAATTTGAAACTGCATTTCCAAAGCCACACGTAGCTGTACATGTAAATTATGTCGATGGATTCGAGGGTATTAACTCACTCGTAATCAAAAAGCGTGATGCACAAGTGATAGCGGACTTAATGCTTGGTGGTGAAGGAAACCCAGCAGATGAAGAATTGAATGAAATCCACATTAGTGCTGTGCAGGAAGCGATGAACCAGATGATGGGATCGTCGGCGACCTCAATGTCTACTATGTTTAATCGTTTTGTTAATATCTCTCCACCGGGGATTGATATTTTGGATCCTATGCACGGTGATGGAGTATCCAGTCTGCCGGATGAAGAGACGCTCATCACAGTCTCCTTCCGGTTATTGATCGGGGATCTTATTGACTCTACGCTGATGCAACTGTTACCTGTTAATTTCGCCAAAAAAATGGTGAGCATCCTAATGAATGGCGGAGAGGATGAAGAACAACCGCAAGCGTCTGCACAGCAGGTAGCTGCAACAGCTGCTCCCGAAGTGCCGCAACAAGCTAGCGTTCCGCAGCAACCGCCTGCACCAGCCTATCATCAGCCACCTGCAGCCGCGCAGGCGCCGCAAGACGCAGGCTATGGACAACAACCGCCAATGTATCCTCAAGACCCGGGATATGGGCAGCAGGGCGCTCCAGGCTATGGAACACCGGGTTATGGAATGCCAGCTGGTGTACCGCCGCAAGCTCCTTACGGAACGCCTCATCACTACGGCGCAGTACCGGGACGTAATGTAAATGTACAACCTGTACAATTTTCTAACTTGCAGTCCGGTGCATTTGCGCAAGTGGATGAAAACAATTTAAATTTATTGATGGACATTCCCCTTAGAGTCACCGTAGAATTAGGAAGGACCCAAAAGCAAATTAAAGATATTCTGGAGCTCTCACAAGGTTCAATTATTGAACTAGACAAGCTTGCTGGGGAGCCGGTGGACATTTTGGTAAACAACAAACTGATTGCCAAGGGCGAGGTTGTCGTAATCGACGAGAACTTTGGTGTGCGCGTAACAGATATTGTAAGTCAATGGGACCGTATTCAAAAATTACAATAAAAGCATAATTTAGGGAGGATTTATTTCAGATGGCAAACCGTATTTTGATCGTGGACGATGCTGCATTTATGAGAATGATGATTCGGGACATCCTGTCCAAAAATGGATTTGAGGTAGTAGGAGAGGCCCAAGATGGATCACAGGCCATTGAAAAATTCAAGGAGCTTCGTCCGGACCTGATTACGATGGATATCACGATGCCTGAAATGGACGGCATTGCCGCTCTGAAGGAAATCAAACAAATTGACGCGAATGCAAAGGTTATCATGTGTTCCGCGATGGGTCAGCAAGCAATGGTTATTGATGCCATTCAAGCTGGCGCAAAAGATTTTATCGTTAAGCCTTTCCAATCGGATCGGGTTATCGAAGCCATCAACAAAACACTGGGTGTCTAAGGCGCACCCAGTATGGATACACAACAGGGTGCCTCTGACGCATTGAGTACATCCAGCAATATAGGCAACATTGCCTGGGTCCTTTTCGTGCTAATCTTTATCATCGTACTGATCGTGTACTTGATACGGTTTTTGAGTAAAAGAAATCAGAGCTGGTTCAGCAACCGCTCCGTTCGCATACTGGGAGGCGTGGGACTGGGTCCCAATAAATCCCTTCAGCTTGTTGAAGTAGGTAGCAGTGTGTACCTCATTGGTGTGGGAGAAGATATCCAGCTTGTTGACAAAGTATCCGATCCTGAAGAAGTGGAGCAAATTTTGGCCGCACTGGAGCAGGAAGCTTCTCTGCAGCGCGGCCCGATTGCCCCGCTATTCGCTAAAATTGCGGATAAGCTTCGCCGGAACAACGCGGCACAGCAGCAGCCTGAAGAGGAGACATCTTTTCACGAGATGTTTGAATCCAAGCTTCGGCAAATGCCGAATCGCAAGGATAAACTTGAAAAGCTGCGCAATGAGGAGAATACTACAGATCGGTCGGGAGATTCATGAGAAAAAAGATTATACTTGCATGTTTGCTGCTTGTCTTGTTCAGCTTCATTTCGGTGACGGCGGCCTCTGCGGAACCGATTCCGAACATTGATATTCAAGTCGGCAATTCGGACAAAGGACAGCCCGGTGCCACCTCGCTGTCTATTATTTTACTTATTACTGTCATTAGTGTAGCGCCCGCGTTGCTTGTACTTATGACAAGTTTTACGCGAATTGTGATTGTGCTTGGCTTTGTGCGAACTTCGCTGGGAACCCAGCAGATGCCGCCTAATCAGGTGCTTGTTGGACTGGCTTTGTTTCTCACTTTATTCATTATGGCACCGACGTTCTCAGCTATGAATGAAACTGCGCTTCAGCCGTATCTCAAGGGGGATATAACACAGTCTCAGGCGCTGGACAAGGCATCGGTACCGATCAAGACCTTTATGTTCTCTCATACACGTGAGAAGGATCTACTGCTCTTTATGAAATACACCAAGATGGAAAAACCAAAGAATTATCAGGATATTCCACTAACGGTGATGGTTCCGGCTTATGCAATCAGTGAGTTGAAAACGGCCTTTCAGATGGGCTTTATGATTTTCATACCATTTTTAGTTATAGACATTGTAGTGTCGAGTACACTCATGGCTATGGGGATGATGATGCTACCACCGGTAATGATTTCACTTCCTTTTAAAATACTGCTCTTTGTACTTGTAGATGGTTGGTATTTGGTAGTCAAATCGTTGCTTCTAAGTTTTAACACATGAGTACTTCATGCAAGGACAGCAATCAAGGAGGACGGCAATGACTTCGGAGTTTATTATTTCCCTGGCTGGGCAAGCGGTGTACATTGTACTCAAGGTGAGCGCTCCGATGCTGATTTTGGGGCTAGTCGTGGGTTTGATTATCAGCATTTTTCAGGCGACAACCCAAATTCAGGAGCAGACACTGGCCTTTGTTCCGAAGATTGTCGCCGTATTGCTGGCATTGCTTTTGTTCGGGCCTTGGATATTGACCACATTAGTGGACTTTACGTATAACATTCTGGACAATTTGTACAAATATATAGGTTAGGCTGAATGTTATGAACATATTGTTACAAAGTTTTCCTGTTTTTTTGCTGATTTTTTGTCGGATTACCTCATTTTTTGTAGTAGCGCCTATTTTTTCGACCCGAGGTGTACCTAATATCTTTAAGGTCGGAATTTCAGGATTTCTAGCTTTGGTCGTGTATCTTACATATGGAACGCATCAACAGGTACCGACCGATGTAGCGTATGTGCTGTTAGTGGGCCGTGAAGTGCTGATTGGGTTGTTATTGGGATTTACTGCATATCTGTTCATGACAGCGATCCAAACCGCAGGTTCATTTATAGATTTACAGGTGGGGTTCGGAATGGCAAGTGTGTTTGATCCCATGACAGGGGCTTCAACGCCTTTAACAGGGAATTTTAAGTTTGCCATAGCTGTATTGTTCTTTTTAAGTATAAATGGGCACCATCATCTGCTAAATGCTATCTTATACAGCTATGATTGGGTACCGTTGACAAATGATTTTTTTGTAAAGCTGTATGGTGGCAGTGTAACTGAATTTCTGGTACGTTCTTTTGCGGAATCATTTATGCTGGCCTTTCAAATTGCTGCCCCCATTGTAGTAGCTACCTTTTTAACGGATGTGGGACTCGGTTTTTTAGCTAAAACAGCGCCACAATTCAACATTTTTGTCATTGGTGTACCTCTTAAAATTATTGTGGGACTGTTCATGTTACTGCTTCTCATGCCAAGTTTTGCTTTTATATTCGAAAGATTGTTTTCTGTGATGTTCGAATCCATGCGCAACTTGTTGGATATTATGGGTAATCGTCCTTAATGTCTGGTCTGGAGGAACGTAGTTTGTCATTTAAATATGCTATGAACCTGCAGTTGTTCTCAGGGGAAAAAACGGAAAAAGCTACACCCAAAAAGAAACAGGATGCAAGACAAAAAGGGCAGGTTGCCAAAAGCATGGAGTTGCCCGCCGCTGGTGTCCTGTTGGTTACGTTTTTTTGCCTCATGATTTTCGGCGGGTATTTTAAGGACCATGCGGTTCGACTATTTCGAGATATTTTTGTGAATCGGCTTTCTATGGAGGTAACGCCGAACACAACGCTGCTGATGATGGGCGAATATGGCGTGCAAATCTTAATTATGCTGGCACCTATTTTTATTGGGGCCATTGTCATTGGGATAGCAGCGAATTACATGCAGATCGGTTTTTTATTAACCGGAGAGGGCATTACGCCCAAGTTTAGCAAGATTGATCCGATTAAAGGATTCAAAAATATTTTTTCCATGAGGTCATTGGTTGAATTCCTGAAATCTGTTTTAAAGATGACCGTAATTGGTTATCTGGTGTACAGCGTACTCTGGAAAACAAAGGCTGACCTACCCAAACTGGCTGAAATGTCCGGCGATCAGATGTTGAGCTTTACAGCTTCATTAACGATGGAACTGGGGCTCAAAATTGGTGTGGTGCTGTTCGTTTTAGCGGTATTGGACTATATGTATCAACGTTATGAGCATGAGAAAAACCTGAAAATGTCCAAACAGGACATCAAGGATGAATACAAAAAAATGGAGGGTGACCCGCTGATCAAAGGGAAAATTCGCGAGCGTCAGCGCCGTATGGCTATGCAGCGTATGATGCAGGAGGTTCCTAATGCAGATGTCATCATTACCAACCCTACGCACTTTGCTGTGGCTTTGAAATATGACGGTTCGGAGATGGAAGCGCCGCAGATTATTGCGAAAGGGCAAGATTACGTTGCACTCCGAATTAAAGAAATTGCCAAGCAAAACGGCGTTATAACGATGGAAAACAAGCCGCTGGCGCGGGCGCTGTTTCAAAGAGCCGAAATCGGGGATGCGATACCAGCTGATCTGTTCCAGGCCGTTGCCGAAGTGCTGGCGTATGTATATAAATTAAAAGGTAAAGTGAAATAAAGGGATCGGAGGGCTAGAGACCCGTGAAAATAAAAGAAATAACTGTCCTTGCAGGCGTCATCGGTATCGTTCTTATGATGATTCTCCCGATCCCATCATGGCTGCTGGATATCCTACTCGTCATTAATATTTCTATTGCTTTAATGATTCTACTCGTTTCTATGAATACGAAGGAAGCTTTACAGTTCTCTATTTTCCCTTCATTGCTGCTCATTACAACGTTATTTCGTTTGGCACTTAATATCTCTACAACCAAACTTATTTTAGGTGAGGGCCATGCAGGGGAAGTAGTTGCTACGTTTGGTAGTTGGATTGCAGGAGGGCAAATTGCCGTCGGTTTTGTTGTCTTTCTCATTCTCGTGGTCGTACAGTTCATTGTTATCACCAAGGGATCTGAGCGGGTTGCTGAGGTAGGCGCACGGTTTACATTGGATGCAATGCCGGGTAAACAAATGAGTATTGATGCGGATCTGAATGCAGGTTTGATCAATGAGCAGCAAGCCCGTGAACGACGCAGTAAAATCGAACGGGAAGCAGATTTTTACGGAGCGATGGATGGTGCGAGTAAATTCGTTAAAGGTGATGCCATTGCTAGTATTATCATTTTGATCATCAACTTGGTCGGTGGCTTTATTATCGGTATGGCCGTTCAGGGAAAAGGATTTCAAGAGGCGCTGTCGACTTATTCTGTCCTCACCATCGGTGACGGACTGGTCAGTCAGATTCCCGCACTGCTCATATCCACGGCGTCAGGCTTGATTGTTACGCGGGCTACGTCAGATGGCAACTTGGCAGAGGATTTAACTGGACAACTCTTTTCTTATCCAAAACTGATCTACATTGTGGCTGCCACAATTGCATTATTAGGGCTTTTCACACCTATTCATATCATTACAACTCTTCCACTGGCGATTCTGCTGTTTTTTGCGGCTCGAAGAATGCAGGGCAATATGGAGCGCAAGCAGATAGCCGATGAACAGCTGGAAGAGGAGCAACAAATTGAAGAAGTCCGTAGTCCGGAAAGTGTCATTAATTTGCTTCAGGTAGATCCAATTGAATTTGAATTTGGATACGGGTTAATTCCGCTGGCGGATACACAGCAGGGCGGGGATTTATTAGATCGGATTATTATGATCCGTCGTCAATGTGCTTTGGAGCTAGGTCTGGTTGTGCCGGTCATTCGTATTCGGGACAACATTCAGCTCAAGCCAAACGAGTATGTAATTAAAATTAAAGGTAATACCGTGGGCGGTGGAGAGCTTCTGTTAAATCATTACCTGGCTATGAGTCCGGGATACGACGATGATTCTATTACAGGAATCGAAACGACGGAACCAGCCTTCGGATTGCCTGCGCTCTGGATTGATGAGAACACCAAGGATGTTGCGGAATTATCTGGTTATACCGTAGTTGATCCACCTTCAGTTGTAGCTACTCATCTTACGGAGACGATCAAGAAACATGCTCATGAGTTGCTTGGCAGACAGGAAACACGGTCGCTGGTCGACAATCTCAAAGAGAATTATCCAGTGCTGGTGGACGACCTTATTCCTTCTGTGCTTGCGATTGGGGATGTACAAAAAGTGCTGGCCAAGCTATTGAAAGAAAAAATCTCCATTCGCGATATGGTGACTATTTTCGAAACACTAGCTGACTACGGTACTTATACAAAAGATCCCGACGTGCTGACTGAATATGTCCGTCAGGCGTTGTCCCGTCAGATTACGCAGCAATTTGCCCAACAAGGGGAGACGTTACGCGTTATTACAGTGGGACCAGGATTGGAGAAGAAAATTGCTGAAAGCGTGCAACAGTCGGAGCAAGGTAGCTATTTAGCTCTAGACCCGGTGTCAACGCAAACGGTGTATCAAAGAATGATGGAGCAAATCAACCGTCTCATTCAATCTGGACAGCAGCCTATTGTGTTAACGTCACCGACAATTCGTATGTATTTGCGGCAAGTGATGGAGCGGACGATGCAGGATGTCCCAGTGCTGTCGTACAGTGAGCTGGAGCCGAACGTTGAAATTCAAAGTGTCGGGGTGGTGAACTTATGAGAGTGAAACGATATGTAGTGGATACCATGCCAGAAGCTATGCTGCAAATCAGGGGTGACTTAGGAACAGACGCCGTCATTTTAAGTACAAAGGAAATGAAGGTCGGCGGTTTCATGGGAATGTTCAGTAAAAAGAAAATCGAAGTGGTAGCTGCGGTAGAGGAGAAGCAACCTCAAAAGCCACGACGTTTTGGACTATCTTCACAAGAGCTTGCCCAGGCGGCTTCATCTTCAATGAATGCTCCTGAACAGCCAGAAAAATCATTTATGCCTGTGGTTCCCAGACAAGCTGCTCCAGAAGCTTATCGGCGGGTAACGCAGATGACGGGTGGTTCCAAAGAAGAACAAGCTGAATTAATGATCGATGCAGAACAAGCAGCTTCAGCAACTGAGCATTTGTCATCTAGGTCTGCTAATAATCTGGAGACTACGTCTCAAGCACTTGATCATGAAGCATTACTTTCGAACATGAAATCATCCAGTGAACTGTTTAAACAGCCCATTGAAGCAAGCGTTCCAGACAAGAGCGGAGCGGAGGAAAATCAGGCTCTGCTTAATGAATTGCGGGAAATGAAGACTATGATGACTCGGTTTTCCCGAAACTCTTCAATGGAAAGTACTTGGCCGGAGCCGCTGCAAGAGATTTGTGAGCGTGTGCTGGAACAGGAAGTGGAACGTGATTTACTGGAGTATTGGCTCGAACAGGTATATGTGCGTCGGAGCGAGCACCCTTTTGCGCCTGAAACTTTCGATTGGGAACAAGCCTTTCGTGAGGAAGTGGCCAGTTTTATTCAGACAAGACTGGACAAAGGGATCTCCAAAGATACCAAAATTGTGTATGTGGCAGGTCCTACCGGAGTAGGGAAAACAACAACCATTGCCAAGTTAGCAGCAGAACAGTTGTTTAAGCATCATCGCAAAGTTGGATTTATTACTTCTGACACGTACCGGATTTCAGCGGTCGAGCAACTGCGAACATATGCTACGATTTTGAATGTACCGCTTGAAGTTGTGCAATCTCCCGGTGACGTCCACAGAGCCATTCAACGGCTGGAACATTGTGACCTGATCCTCATGGATACCGCAGGACGAAATTATCGTAATGAATTACTTGTTTCGGAACTGCAAAGTCTGCTTTCGCCTATTAATGAAAGTGAGACGTATCTGGTACTCAGCCTGACATCCAAAAGTAAAGATATGCTCAATATAACTGGACATTTCAGCAAGTTTGGTCTCGGTAAGGTTGTATTTACTAAGATGGACGAGACAGGTAGCTGCGGTGGAATGTTTAATCTTTTGCATCAATTTCCTATGCAGCTGGCCTATATTACCAATGGACAAAATGTTCCTGATGACCTGCTTCATCCCGATACAGAAATGGTCACAAGCATGCTGCTTGGACCCAAAACATCAACAGGAGTTAACGGAGATTCCATATGAGTGACCAAGCCCAATCACTTAGACAAATGGCTTCTTCCTTGGATAAATATCGATTGCCCCCACGTAGTCGTCAAGCAAAAATTATAACGATCACCAGTGGTAAAGGCGGGGTGGGCAAATCCAATTTCACGCTGAACTTTGCTCTTGCTCTGCAATCCCTTGGTCGAAGGGTACTTGTGTTTGATGCTGATATAGGTATGGCCAATATTGATGTATTAATGGGAGCCAATTCACAATACAATCTTTTACATCTGCTAAAACGTGAGAAATCAATTGATGAAATTATTCAAACGGGTGTAGGTGGTTTGCCTTATATTGCTGGAGGATCGGGTTTGAGCGAATTGTTCACGTTATCGGATGACGATCTGAATTATTTTGCCGAAGAAGTAGAGAAAATGGCGGCAGATATGGATTATATTCTATTTGATACAGGTGCAGGTTTATCCAAAGAAAACCTTAAATTCATCACTTCAGCTGACGAATGCCTGGTTGTAACTACACCGGAACCTACGTCCTTAACAGATGCGTATGCGCTAATTAAAGTCGTCAGCGGTTTGCAAAAGGATACGGTATTCAAAATTATAGTCAATCGTGCCGATAACGATAATGAGGCCCGTCAAGTTGCCGATAAGATCGCACTGGTTGCGAAACGCTTTTTGGAGATCGATATCCCGTTGCTTGGACATATCAGTGATGATACTCATGTCATGCAAGCAGTCAAAAGGCAAGTACCATTTATGGTTGCTTTTCCGGGATGTGCGGCTTCAAGAGATGTATTGAATCTGGCACACCGTTTTGCAGCAATGCCACAGATTCCGCAATCAGGTGCATTGAGTGGAATTAAAGGGTTTATGCAAAAATGGTTGCGGCGTTCTGTACATTGATTTTGATGAGAGGAAACAGAGGTGTTTAACATGTGTGCTTACCGGGTGCTGGTTGTAGATGATTCGGCCTTTATGCGCAAAATTATTACAGATTTAATTGTAAGGGATGAGTCGTTCAACATCGTAGGTACAGCCGCCAATGGCAAAGAGGCTGTAGAGAAAGTGAAGGAATTGCAGCCCGATTTGGTCACCATGGATGTCGAGATGCCTGAAATGAATGGTCTTGAAGCATTGCCATTGATTATGGCAGCCCATCCGCTACCTGTAATTATGCTGTCAGGCATTAATGAACAAGGCATGAAGGAGACCATCATGGCTCTGGAGGCAGGAGCTTTCGATTTTATAAGAAAGCCTTCCATCGCTCATGCGCAAGATATTGAGCAAGTGAGTAAGGCGCTGCTGGAACAGATGCACACTGCTATGCAAGCAGTGCGGAGTCGTCTGGAGCGCAAGGAAGCTAATGAGCGCAAAGCTGCATTGGAACAAGCGAAAAAAACGCCACAGCAAAAGCCTCCAGGACAGGCTGTGACTGAGAAGCGATCAGGCAGTCAAGCTTCGACAGACAAGTCTCCTGTTGTTCCGCTTGCTCCTTCACCTGCTGTATCAGCTCAGCCGAAGCGTGATGTTGGCAAGTCCGCCCCGGCAGTAGCCAAGCAGGAAACTAAACGACAACAGTCTGGAACATCTGTTACAGCGGGGCGCATAGAACAGCAGCCAGCTGCTCAGCCAAGCAATAAGTCAGTCCAAGCACCTACTGTTCAGAAGAAGGAAGATTTGTCCAAGGGGATAGGACGAACACCAGGGCAACTAAACAGTACTACTACGGCCGCTGGCAAATCGCTGCATGGTAAGGATAAAGCAGGCTTGGTTAAGCCGGAGCCCCATAAGACGGTGATTTCATCAGCTACTCGTACTCCTGCGGCTGCTACGCCTCCAGTAGCGGCACCTACAGTTCCTGCCGCACCTAAGGGATTGTCACTTAAAAAAGGTGTGCACACGTCCAACTTTCGCAAACTAGTGGCGGTGGGATGTTCTACGGGCGGTCCGCGGGCGCTTAAGACGCTGTTGGAACGCATTCCTGGTGATTTTCCTGCTCCAATCGTTATCGTTCAGCATATGCCGCCAAACTTCACTCGTTCGCTGGCACAACGCTTAAACACGTTAAGTCCACTCCGAGTTGTGGAGGCTGAGCAGGGAATGACGTTGGAGACTGGAACGGCCTACATTGCCCCAGGGGGATATCAACTAAGAATTGTACCAGGAGCTGGTGGTAAATACACTGTGTCACTGAAGACGGAGGAAGCTCGCAATGGTCACCGTCCTTCCGTAGATACGATGTTTGAATCGTTGCTCTCGTTAACCTCGTTGGAGCGGCATCTAGTATTGCTCACTGGAATGGGGAGCGACGGGGCCAAAATGATGAAGAAGCTTTATGATGCTGGGGTACAATCCACATTTGCTGAAAATGAGGAAACTTGTGTAGTGTACGGAATGCCCCGCTCAGCAGTAGAGTTAAAATGTGTGCGTCACCTTCTGCCAATGCAGGAGATCGCCCCCAAGCTTGTACAAGTTGTGAAATAATCGGAGTGTAACTCATGGAGGAGGTGTCTCACAATGGACATGAACCAATATTTAAACATGTTTATTGATGAGTCGAATGATCATCTGCAATCTCTTAACGAAAAAATGCTTCAACTGGAAAGCAATCCAACTGATCTAGGTATCGTTCAGGTGATTTTCCGTTCTGCCCATACCCTCAAGGGAATGGCTGCTACGATGGGGTTTGAAGACCTAGCATCGCTTACCCACCAAATGGAAAACGTTCTTGATCTTGTACGTAACAACAAGCTGGCGATGCATGAATTTATATTCGATACCTTATTTAAGGGATTGGATGCTCTGGAGTCCATGGTGCAGCACATTACAGAGGGAGGCGACGGAAAAGCGGATGTCTCCTCTATTGTATCTTCACTACAATCCATCGTGAGCGGGGATTTCCAAAAGACCGGCGCAAATGCTGCGACTGAGGAGTCTCCATCTAAAAAAGTGGGCAAAAACGATAGTGCTGGGCTTGTTTTGGATCAGTTCCAGTATTCTGTATTGGAGCAATCTATTTCTGAAGGACATCGTGTTCACTATATACAGGTAACAATCAGCTCAGAGAGCCAGTTAAAGGCGGCGCGTGCTTTTATGGTGTTTAATACACTGGAAAACTCTGGTGAAATCGTCAAGGCCTATCCGTCGGTACAGGATATTGAGCAGGAGAAATTCGAGCAAAGCTTCTCGTTATATTACATAACGCAGAAAGAAGTTGGGGAGCTGGAAAAGGAAATCGCGGGCATCTCTGAAATTGACACTGTCTCAGTGGTACAACTAGATCAGGAATCGCTTAAACAAATGAGCGAAGTTACTGCTGGACTGGCTGAGACTGCTGCGGTACAGGAAGCTCCTGTTGCCGTGCAATCACCTGCTCCATCCCAGCCGCAGTCTTCAGCTGCGGCCTCTGTGGCTAAGGCAGCTGCAGGTAAGACGCCAGCAGCTAAGGCAGCTGCCCCTACGCATAACCGTACGATTCGTGTAGATATTGAACGTCTGGATGTACTTATGAACTTATTTAGCGAGTTGCTCATTGACCGCGTGCGGTTAGAGCAGTTGGCAAGTGAAGCTTCCAATCCAGCACTGACAGAAACGGTAGAGCACATGAGTCGTGTGAGCAGCGATTTACAAAACGTCGTTCTTAAATTGCGGATGGTACCAGTAGACACTGTTTTCAATCGTTTTCCGCGTATGGTGCGCGATCTGGCCAAATCGCTGGATAAAAAACTTGATTTGGTTATTACTGGAGCAGAGACTGAAATGGACCGCACTGTTATCGACGAAATTGGCGATCCTCTGGTGCATTTGCTTCGTAACTCCGTGGATCATGGCATTGAGTCGGTAGCCGATCGGATTGCAGCTGGTAAACCTGAGACAGGAACGGTTAACTTGCGTGCTTTTCATAGCGGAAATAACGTATTCATCGAGATTGAAGATGACGGAAATGGTATTAATCGCGATAAGGTACTAAACAGTGCTATTTCTAAAGGGATTTTGACAGCAGAGCAAGCAGCGGTCATGACCGACGAGGAAGCTTATCAGGTATTGTTTGCTCCAGGCTTTAGCACAGCTGCAGTCATTTCAGACGTATCAGGACGCGGTGTCGGTTTGGACGTTGTTAAATCCAAAATCACTGCTTTGGGTGGCAATGTTACGGTTCACTCTACACTGGGCCAAGGCACTAATTTCTCTGTGCAATTGCCGCTCACCCTATCCATTATTGCAGCCATGATGATACAGATCGGTTCTGAAAAATATGCGATCCCATTGTCCTCCATTGTGGAGACTGCGATTGTCAAACGGACACAAATTCGTTCTGTACATGGCAATAAAATGATTGCTTTCCGCGATTCTCATATCCCGCTCATCTCCTTGAGTCAGCTGTTTGAGGTACCGGACTTCAATGAAGATGAAGAAGAAGAGACAGAGGTCGTGGTCATCCGCAAGGGAGACCGTTTGGCAGCTCTTTCTGTACAGGACTTTTTGGGACAAAGTGAAATTGTCCTTAAAAATCTGGGCAAATACCTTCCAAACATCCAAGGAATTTCAGGTGCCACGATTCTGGGTGACGGTCAGGTTGCGTTGATCATTGACCCGAATGTTTTCATTAAATAATGTCTTCATCAGAAATGAAAGAAATGTGAAGTTGCTGACATCAATAAGGAGGGTTTTTAGACATGGGAGAAGAAATTAAAGTTATCGTATTTAAGCTTGGTGAAGAGGAATACGGTGTTGAAGTAGAAAAAGTCCAATCTATTGAACGCATGGTGCCGATTACACGGGTTCCAAGAACTTACGATTTTGTAAAAGGTGTATTCAACATGAGAGGCGTAGTCATTCCGGTTATTGATCTTCGTGGCCGATTTGGATTGCCTGAAGCTGAATATACCGATCAAACCCGCATCATTATCGTTGCAGTGGGCGAAATGCAAGTCGGCTTTATCGTTGATTCAGCGAATGACGTTATTGACCTGAATACTGACAATATCGAGACACCACCGGAAGTGATTGGCGGAGTTAAGGCTAAATATCTTCGCGGAGTTGCTAAAATTGGTGAAGAGCGCTTGTTGATTATGCTGAACTTGTCCGAAGTCCTGAATCGTAGCGAAATGAACCAACTGGAAGGCTTAGAGGATTAACATATGGAGAATCTTGGGAATCTCGAAGACTTCAAGTTGGATGTGTTGAAAGAAGTCGGCAACATTGGCTCGGGGAACGCTGCTACAGCGCTCTCCCGGCTTCTCAATAAACCGGTCGACATGGGTGTGCCCAAAGTACAAATGCTGCCTTTTGAGGAAATTGCCGATAAAGTCGGTGGAAATGAGCAACTTGTTGTTGCAATATTTTTTAGGGTAGAAGGGGAAGCCCCCGGCAATCTATTCTTCATATTGCAGCCTCAGGCGGCAAAAGGCTTACTTTCCCGTTTGGCGAATATTCCTTCAGATGACGAGGACAGTTTTAACGAAATGGAGCACTCAGCCCTGTCGGAGATCGGAAACATTTTAGCGGGCTCTTACCTGTCTTCGCTGGCCGATTTCACACGTTTATCCATGTATCCAACAGTCCCTGCGCTGGCGTTGGACATGGCAGGAGCAATTCTTAGCTACGGACTGCTGCAGTTTGGGCAGATGGGAGATGCTGCATTATTGATTGACACATCGTTTCTGGAAGGGCAGAATCAGATAGAGGGTCAATTTTTCCTGATTCCTGATCCAGAATCGTTCGGGAAAATCTTTAGGTCGTTAGGAGTCCCGATGAACGATGATTGAGGATAAAAGCATCATTAAAGTCGGCATGGCAGATTTAAATGTTACCAGCAATCCGAACTCGATTCGTACGACAGGACTTGGCTCCTGCGTCGGATTGACCCTCTATGATCCTCATTTGAAACTGGCAGGCATGGCACATGTGATGCTACCGTCCTCAGATATTGCGCGTGAAGGGCAGCTGAATATAGCCAAATATGCGGATACGGCGCTGCCCGAGTTATTTGAGAGGATGCTGAAATTGGGTGCAGAACGACGCAGGCTGATTGCCAAAATGGCAGGGGGAGCGCAGATGTTCGCCTTTGCTGGTAGTGGAGACACCATGCGGATTGGTCCACGTAATGTAGAATCATGCAAGGAAATGCTCGTAGATCTCGGCATTCCTTTGATTGCGGAGGACACAGGCGGCAATTATGGACGAACGATTGAGTTGGACTCTGAAACTGGCGTTTTGAATATTCGAAGCGTACAAAAAGGTGTAAAGGAATTATAAACATGTTATTTGGCAGCTTACGCATTAATCTTTGGTCTGGAGTAGTCGGATTTATTCTGACTTTTGTGTTGTCCGTTGGCAGCAATCTGCTGACCACGAGCTTAATTCGTGGCTTGATCGCCTTCGTTTTTTGGTTCCTACTTGCATTTGTGCTGCGCTGGACACTAGGTGTTGTAGCGCGGCCAGATCTGGGGAATGCCCAAAGCCGGGCAAGCTCTCAGGTAGATGGCGTAGGGGGGAATCTGGACCTGACGACACCAGACGAAAATGAAGACCTGAATGAATTGCTGAAACCGAAACCAGAGCAGACGGACGAGGGGGATAATGGTTTTGCACCTTTAAACCCACCTAAGCTGGTTTCCAACAAGGACCCTGAAGAATTGGCCAAGGCCGTTCGTCACCTGACAGACAAATAAGGAGGGTGAAGCCGATGAACGAGCGAAAAGCCGCTCATTTAAACCATTCCGAACTATGGGAACAATGGAAAGAACACGGTGACAAGGAAGCAAAAAAACAGTTAATTGAAAAGTATCTCCATATTGTGGAGTATGTGTCAGGCCGTCTTGCAGTAGGCTTGCCTAAAAATGTATCCAAGGATGATCTGGCGAGTAACGGCGTTATGGGTTTGATTGACGCTTTAGAGAAATTTGACTATGAGCGTGGTTTGCAGTTTGAGACTTATGCTTCTTGGCGTGTTCGTGGAGCGATTTTGGATGGTCTTCGTCAAGGGGATTGGGTTCCTCGTTCAGTTAGGGAAAAAGCGAAAAAAATCGAGGATGCATACCAGCATTTGGAACAAAGATATCTACGCACGGTCAGCGACGAAGAGATGAGTCATTATTTGGACGTTTCTGAGAAAGAGTTTCAAAATATGATCCAAGAGGTCGCTGTTATGTCGATTGTCTCACTGGAGGATCCGATCCGCGAAGAGGAATCGGAAACACGGCTTTCCCTTTTGGTGGACGAGAAGGCGAAAAATCCGGATCATAAGGTCAATGAATTTACACTTCGTGATGCCCTTGCACAAGGCATTGATAAATTGACTGAAAAAGAACGTATCGTTGTTTCTTTATTGTATTACGAGGATTTGTCACTCAGCGAAATCGCTGAGGTCATGTCGCTATCTCCATCGCGAATTTCACAGTTGCATTCCAAAGCAATATTACGTCTGAGAGCGACATTGGACAAACAACGGGATTTGCTAATGCGTAAAGATTAACGTACGGGAGGTTACAGTAACAGTTAGACGGAAGGAGCACCCTTGTGGAGAAGCAATATGCTTTGGACCAGTTTTTAAAAGTGGTTGTCTCACCTGACAAACAAACCGCCTACTTGGAGTTTGCCAAACGTGAAGAAGGCTTTGCCTGTTCTGTGGAAGAATTAGAGCGTTTTCTAAGCAACCAAAAAATATCCTACGGTTTAATAGCCGATGCAATTCGCGTATTTGCGGCAAGTCCGGAAGATCATTTCTTCGGAAAATTACTGATTGCTCAGGGAAAGCAGCCGATCCATGGCACAGACGGAAAAATCAATCTGGCTGATATTGTGACTGGCGAAGATGCACATAAGCCGCTTGAAACCGTGGATGGACGGGTGGATTATAAAGAACTAACTCGTTTAAGAAATGTAAAACGTGGTCAACTGATTGCCGAACGGGTTGATCCTCTGCCAGGTGTACCGGGGATTGCTGTAACCGGAGAGGAAATTCCTTTTCTTCCAGGTAAAGAGGCGCGTTTTAAAGTTGGAAAAAATGTAGTGATTCATCCAGAAGGTGTTGCGATGTATGCGGCTATTGACGGACTGGTAACTACGACTGAAAAGGGCAAACTTAATGTGTTCCCCGTATATGAAGTTAACGGGGACGTCGATTATAGTGTCGGCAACATTGATTTTGTTGGAACCGTCGTCATTCGTGGGAATGTTTTGACAGGTTTCCGGGTTCGGGCGGCTGGCGACATTCGTGTCATCGGTGGTGTGGAAGGGGCCGAAATTGTGGCGGAAGGTTCAGTGGAAATCACTGGCGGTATTATCGGATACCATAAGGGGTTCGTGAAAGCTGCACAAAATGTGAAATGCTCGTTTATACAAGATGGTAACGTGATTGCGGGAGGCGATGTACTTGTATCCCAGAGTATCATGCATTCCCAGATCAAAGCGAGTAATAATGTAATCTGCGAAGGGACAAAAGGGCTTATCGTAGGTGGCAGTGTACAAGCTGGTAAAAAGGTAGTGGCTCGTACCGTCGGTAATACGATGTCCACAGCTACCAATATCGAAGTGGGTGTACTTCCCGAACTGCGCGATGAACTGACAGAACTCCGCGCACGTTTGAAGCAGCAGACAGACAGCCAGGATAAAACGAATAAGGCTCTTACCATATTGGATCAGCTTGCCGCCGCCGGACAGCTTGCACCTGAAAGAATGGCTATGCGAATCAAGCTGACATCTACTAAAAAATCTAATGAACAGGAGCTTTTGGAAACCAAGTCCAGAATGCTTGAAATTGAACGAACATTAGAGGATACAAGCCGCGCACGGGTAGAAGTGAAAAATGTGATTTACGGTGGCTCTAAAATAGTTATCGGCAGATATACAAAATTTATTAAAGATTCAGTGGAAAGAATGGCGTTTTATTATCATGAGGGAGACATCAGCATGTCCTCCTACGTGTAATTCGGCACACTGATAAACAACATTTAACATTGTATTCCTTGGAAGAAAGATACGGATGCCCAATCGGAAAGGGTGTGGTCCAATGAGCTTGAAGGCTGTTGAATTGCAAATTGCCGTACCTCGCACCAGCGAAGCTGGAAAATACCAAAGTGAGTCCCAGCAGCGGCCGATGAATGATCAAGCATTGCTTGGACAAAAGGCCGCGCTGGAGACGGAGAACATGCGTCAGCGAAGCAGTGCTGTAGATCAGTCTGCGGAAACATTTGTCGGTGAGCGGCAAACAGGGGGACAGAGCAGAGATTCTTCCCAGCAGAGCCGCTCCCGGCCAGATGAGGCTGAACTGCCTAAGGAGCATCCGGCAGAGCATCCGTTCAAGGGACACCATATTGATTTTTCGCTCTGATCCGACAGGTGGAGAAGCGTTATTAAAGGAGACGATGGGCAGTGGATCAACCATGGATTTATATTGTTCTGCTGGGCGCCGCAGCTGTTGTCTATGCCTGGCTACAGCCTAAGCGTCAGCCAGGCCGGGGAACAGAAGAGGCCGTCGTCCAAAAGGTCGAGGCCACATTAGAGCAATATATGGCCGATATTGAAAACGATAATGACGAGTTGATTGAGCTTGTTTCTGGTATGAAGCAGGAGCATACAGTGAAACAGGCGGCATTACAGGAGCAAGTAGCTGAGCTTCGGAGCCGTATCGTGGAGCTTGAGCGCCAGGCTATGTTTGCAACTGTGTCTATGCAAACCGAGCCTGTACCTAAGGAAATACAACATACAACTGCTTCTCAGCAGGCAGCGGTTGCATACGGTCAATTTCAAAGTCCGCAACCTGAAATGTCTGTGCAGGAAGGCTACTCTGGTTCAGAAGCTCCCCTCATAACTATGGAGGAACAGACGGCATTACAAGATCCTGAAACTGAGCAGGAAGCAGAGTCCATCCGTGATCGTTATCAAGAGTTGTTTGCTCTGCATGAGCAAGGCAAGTCAGTGGACTATATAGCTAAGCAATCAGGCATTCAACGGGGTGAAGTACAGCTTATTTTGCAACTCGCGGAGCGGGAGGATGTAACGTGATCAAAAACCGTTCATTTATGCTAGGCATGGGTACTGGTCTTATAACGGGGGCATTGCTATTGCAACTGGCATTGATCGGTCAGGGGCAATCGCAGCAATCTTCCACAGACCCGAAAAACATGACGCGAGAGCAATTAGAAAAGGCAGCAGCCGGATTAAATCTCCAGGTCAGTGACAGCTCTAACCCGAAAATGACAGAAGAGGAATGGCGTAATAAGGTGATCAAGGAAGGTAATAAAACTCCCGTTGCACCCCAAAAAGCTAAACCAGCTCAAACGCCAGCAACACCAAAGGCAACTGCAAACAGCATATCCTCGGCTGGTTCTAAACCTTCGACCAGCACATCGGTTCCACAAAGTCCGAATAAGCCGCAAACTCAAAGTTCTGGCACTACAGCGACTCCCAATATCCCCAAGCAGCCTGCCACCCCACAAGTGCAGTATAGCATTGCATCCGGAAGCAATTTGAGAAGTGTGGCATCAGGATTGCAACGGGCAGGGGTCGTATCGGATGCTAGTGCATTTGAGGCAGCAGCTAAGGCTAAAAAAATCAATACCAAAATTCGTACCGGTACCTATCAGTTTGCTAAAGGTGAGGATTTCAGTTCTATCATTACTAAAATTACGAAAAAGCCGTCCAACTGACCAGACTGGGAAGTGGCCGGCTTTTATTCTTGCTGAAAAGTTCAATGAGAGGCGTAAAACGTCACATCTTGCGTTGTTCTAATCTATTGTCGAAAAGTTGGTTGCAACGATGCAAGTGTTATGGTATATTAATTAACGGTGTTAAAAACGCACGTCGGTTAATTTTATAAAGGGTGCTTTCCAATGGAAAGTCTTTATGAAAAATGATGTCGGCGGAGGACACACAAAAAACCAAACTTAGGAGGTGCGTGAAGATGGCAGTAATCTCCATGAAACAGCTTTTGGAAGCTGGGGTTCACTTTGGTCACCAAACACGTCGCTGGAACCCGAAAATGGATCGTTATATCTTCACTGAAAGAAACGGTATTTACATCATTGACTTGCAAAAGACAGTGAAAAAGGTTGAGGAAGCTTACAACTTTGTAAAAAGCATTGCAGCTGAGAATGGTACAATTCTGTTCGTAGGCACGAAGAAACAAGCACAAGATTCCGTTAAAGAAGAAGCAGCACGCGCTGGTCAATTCTACATTAACCAACGTTGGTTGGGTGGTACGCTGACTAACTTCCAAACGATTCAAAAACGTATTGACCGTTTGAAACAACTAGAAGCTTGGGAAGAAGACGGTACATTCGCAGTTCTTCCTAAAAAAGAAGTTATCATTCTTCGCAAAGAAAAAGATCGTCTTGAAAAATTCTTGGGCGGTATCAAAAACATGAAGGGCCTTCCAAGTGCTCTGTTCATCATTGATCCACGCAAAGAACGTATCGCGGTTGCTGAAGCTCGCAAATTGGGTATCCCAATCGTAGGTATCGTTGATACAAACTGCGATCCAGACGAAATCGACTATGTTATCCCAGGTAATGACGACGCAATCCGCGCTGTTAAATTGCTGACAGGTAAAATGGCTGATGCAGTTATGGAAGCAAACCAAGGCGAAGAAACTACAGCATAACATTTCCATTAGGAAATAACTATATGAATTAAATGAAAAGGGTGGTTGGCAGGTGTATAACCTCTCACTACCCTTTTTTTAAGGAATAAGCACGGTATACCACTGAAAATCAAATTTGGAGGGAAATAATATGGCAGTTAATGCTAGCGCAGTAAAAGAGCTTCGTGAAAAAACAGGCGCAGGAATGCTGGATTGTAAAAAAGCGCTTGAAGAAGCAAACGGTGATTTGACAAAAGCGGTTGAAGTTCTGCGCGAAAAAGGACTTGCAGCTGCAGCCAACAAAGCGGGTCGTATTGCTACTGAAGGTGTTGTTGAATCCTACATTCATGCTGGCGGCCGTATCGGCGTACTGGTAGAAGTAAACTGCGAAACAGACTTCGTAGCTAAAACAGACCAGTTCAGAGATTTTGTACGCGACATTGCAATGCATATCGCTGCATCGAACCCTCGTTATGTTCGTCGTGAAGAAGTGCCACAGGAAGAGATCGAAAAAGAAAAAGAAATCCTGAAAGCACAAGCGCTGAACGAAGGTAAACCAGAAAAAATTGTTGAAAAAATGGTTGAAGGCCGTATTGGTAAGTTCTATGAAGAGTTCTGTTTGTTGGAGCAATCTTTCATCAAAGATCCAGACAAAACAATCTCCACGCTTATCAACGAAAAAATCAGTACGATTGGCGAGAACATCTCCCTGCGTCGCTTTGTTCGTTTTGAACTGGGTGAAGGTCTGGAGAAAAAAGAAGACAACTTCTATGAAGAAGTTATGTCTCAAGTGAAACAATAATTACCAACGAACGGTAATCGCATATGGAAAAATGGAAATGGGACACATCAGTGTTCCATTTCTTGCAACAGGACACCTATCCTGTTACATAAAGTATAAATGATATTGGAGGGTGATCATTTGGAAAAACCTGTGTTTAAGCGTGTTGTCCTGAAAGTTAGTGGTGAATCGCTGTCAGGTCCTAACGGTTACGGTATTGACGCGGATACGATTGCATCCATTGCCGAACAAGTCAAAGACGTAGTGGAACTGGGAGTAGAAGTTGCTATCGTGTGTGGTGGCGGTAACATCTGGCGCGGTATTGCTGGAAGTGCCAACGGAATTGACCGGGCCACGGCAGATTACATGGGTATGCTGGCAACGGTGATGAACTCACTGGCCTTACAGGATGCTTTGGAACAGATTGAGGTACCTACCCGTGTACAAACATCCATTGCGATGCAACAGATTGCAGAACCTTACATTCGTCGTAGAGCTATCCGTCATTTAGAAAAGGGTCGGGTTGTTATTTTTGCAGCAGGTACAGGTAATCCGTTCTTCTCGACTGATACTACAGCTGCACTGCGTGCCGCTGAGATCGAAGCGGAAGTGATTCTGATGGCTAAAAATAAAGTGGATGGCGTATATTCTGCTGATCCGTTTAAAGATAGCACAGCTGAGAAATATGAGCAGCTTACGTATTTGGATGTGCTCAACAAAAATCTCGGTGTCATGGATTCTACTGCTTCCTCGTTGTGCATGGATAACAATATTCCGTTGATTGTCTTTGCTATTACAGAGCAAGGTAACATTAAACGTGTCGTGCTGGGTGAGAAAATTGGTACGATCGTCAAAGGGAGTGTAAATTAATGCCACAATCTGTGAAAAAGAGTGCTGAGGAACGCATGCAAAAAGCAATCCAGGCATTGCAACGTGATCTTGCATCTTTGCGTGCAGGACGGGCGACACCAGCTTTACTGGACCGTGTACAGGTAGAGTATTATGGTGCAATGACTCCAGTCAACCAACTGGCGAATATCAATACACCTGACAGCCGGACCTTGATGATTCAGCCTTGGGACAAATCTTCCTTGGCTGATATCGAGCGCGCTATACAAAAATCCGATTTAGGTTTGACACCTTCGAATGACGGTAACACCATTCGTCTTAGCATTCCTGCTTTGACGGAGGAGCGCAGAACTGACTTGGTGAAGTTGACAAAGAAGAACGGTGAAGAAGCGAAGATCGCTATTCGTAACATTCGTCGTGATGCCAATGATGACATCAAAAAATTGGAGAAAAGTGATATTTCCGAGGACGAATCTCGTAAACATCAGGAAGATATCCAGAAAACAACTGATAAGTTTATCGCTGAAGTGGATAAAGTTTTAGCTGCAAAAGAAAAAGAAATTATGGAAGTCTAAAAGATTGGCAGCCCCTCCCTTACGGTGGGGTTTGTCTCTTTTCAAGCCTGAGGCACATTTTCAGAGAATGCTGGAGGAACTGGAATGATCAAACGGGTTCGGTCTTGGTGGAACGGGGAACAAAAACAGCAAACACCGGCCATTTCAAAAGACAATATTCCGCAGCATGTTGCTGTCATCATGGATGGGAACGGCAGATGGGCCAAACGGATTGGAATGCCGCGGATTGTAGGGCACCAAAATGGAATGAAGGCAGTGAAACGCACAGCAATTGCGGCGGATGAACTGGGTATTAAGTATTTGACTTTGTTTGCATTTTCAACTGAAAATTGGACGCGTCCAAAGGACGAAGTTGATTTTCTAATGCGCTTACCGCAGGAATTTCTGGCTATTGAGCTAGATGAGTTGATTGAAAAAAATGTGCAAGTACGTATGATGGGCAATAAAGAACATTTACCTTCCCATACCGTTGAAGCGCTGACTGAAGCGACTCGACGAACTGAAAATAATACCGGACTTGTTCTTAATTTTGCATTAAATTATGGAAGTCGGTTGGAAATCACCGAATGCATGCAAACATTGGGCCGTCAAATTGCGGATGGGAAGCTTAAATCGGAAGATATAACATCTGAGCTGATCGGTAGTACGTTGCTTTCTAGCGGTATGCCAGACCCTGATTTACTGATTCGAACAAGCGGTGAGCTTAGACTTAGTAATTTTATGCTCTGGCAACTTGCCTACAGTGAGTTGTGGTTTACTGATATTTATTGGCCTGAGTTTAAGAAAGAACACTTATACGAAGCAGTGATCGAATATCAGCAAAGAACACGACGGTATGGCGGACTGAAGTAAATGGAGGATGAAAGCCGTTGAGACAGAGATTAATTACCGGTATTCTGGCAGGCATATTCTTTTTGGCGATGGTCCTGTGGGGCGGCTTGGCCTACCATTTGCTTATATTGGCGATGGCCCTAATCGGATTTTATGAGTTCGCACGAATGACGCAGGTATCTCCTTTTGGAGGTACAGCAATACTTGGATACGTAAGCATATTAGCTTTTGTATTCCCGTATGAACCTTTTGGCTTGCACTCACCCTTACCCTTTGCCAGTATGCTTTGGCTGGTAATGATAGCTTTTATGATCATCACGGTAGGAACAAAAAATAAAATCCCGATTCAAACGGTAGCTATATTATTTCTTGGTACCGTTTATATAGGGTTTGGATTTTCGTATATTGCGGAATCACGTCATATGGAACATGGACTATTATGGACATTTTTATTATTGGCTTGTATTTGGGCAAGTGATGCAGGGGCATATTTTGTAGGCAAAATGGCAGGAAAGACGAAATTATGGCCTGCGATCAGTCCGAATAAAACGGTCGAAGGATCCATTGGCGGCATCGTTTTAGCGTTGGTTATAGCTCTTGTATTCGCTGGATTATCGGGTGGACTGCTGCCATGGGGCAAAGCCATCGGCATCGGTTTGTCATGTGCAGTTGTGGGACAACTGGGCGATTTGGTACAATCTGCATACAAACGAGTGTACGGCATTAAAGATTCCGGTAATCTGCTGCCAGGGCACGGTGGTATACTAGACCGTTGCGACAGCTGGATTGTCGTTTTTCCATTTGTACATATGCTGATGCTGCTTCCATGAGTCTATTGATTACAGTTTATGCTCAGGCTAATCTCTATGCTGCTCACTCTGCGCTACTAGAAGGTTGGAACTAGTAGCATAGCTGCCTGAATAATAATCAATGAGCTCCTGGATAAAAGTGATTTTCAGGATAGGAAGGTGCATCATGAAAAGAATTACGGTACTTGGTTCAACCGGATCTATTGGAACTCAAACGCTGGATGTAGTGTCCATGCACCCGGATCAGTTTACTGTTGAGGCTTTAGCAGGTGGTTCTAATATAAAGTTACTTGCTGAGCAGGCGCATCTTTATAAACCCAAAAAAGTGTCTGTGGGTACTCGGCAGTTGGCGGATGAAATTCGTCCTTTACTGCCTTCTGGAATGGATCTGTATTGGGGAAATGAAGGACTCATTGAGCTTGCTGCGAACACGGAGGCGGATATGGTTGTGACGGCTGTAATGGGCAGTGTCGGATTGCACTCCACGCTGGCCGCGATTGAGGCTGGAAAACAGATCGGTTTGGCCAATAAGGAAACACTGGTTACTGCTGGTCATCTGGTCACAGCGCGGGCTCGGGCGAAAGGAGTGCCGTTGCTGCCGATTGACAGTGAGCATTCAGCTATTTTCCAATGCTTGAATGGTGAGCGTATGAAAGATGTGGCACATATTACACTCACAGCATCAGGGGGTTCTTTTCGAGATTTGACAAGAGAACAGTTGCGTGAAGTTACCGTGGAAGATGCACTCAAGCATCCCAATTGGTCAATGGGGGCCAAAATCACGATTGATTCAGCAACGATGGTAAACAAGGGGCTGGAAGTCATTGAGGCGCATTGGCTATTCGGACTTGATTATGAGCAGATTCATGTGTTGCTTCATCCGGAAAGCATTATTCATTCCTATGTTGAGTTTCAGGATACAAGCATTGTTGCTCAACTTGGGAATCCGGACATGAGAGTACCCATTCAATATGCTTTGACTTATCCTGAGCGTATGAAGTCCCCGGCGAAGCCGTTGTCACTGGCTGAAGTGGGTAGACTCCATTTTAAGGAAATGGACTATAATCGTTTTCCTTGTTTAAGGCTTGCCTTCGAATGTGGTAAAATGGGTGGTACAGCACCGACCGCATTTAATGCAGCTAATGAGATTGCTGTTGCCCGTTTCCTGCGTGGAGAAATTTCTTTTCTGCATATTGAAGCTATTATTGAACGTGTGCTGGAGCGGCATGTCAATGTGGCTAATCCTGATCTGTCTGCGATTGAAGCATGTGACGGAGAGACTCGTAGCATAGCCACGGGGTTGTAGGCTAATGTTGGGTTAGAAACGAAATGTGATTCTCTTGTGCGGGATCGGAGAATAATGATAATCTAGGAAGACAAACTCGATCTCATTGAAAGGGGAACGGAAACGATTGGAAACGATTCAAATAGTGTTGATGACGGTGCTCATGTTTTTCGTCATAGTGACGGTGCATGAATGGGGGCATTATTATTTTGCCAAGCGCGCCGGGATTCTGGTACGGGAGTTTGCGATCGGTTTCGGTCCGAAACTGTTTTCTTATAAAAGAAACGAGACGCGATTTACGTTGCGTTTGTTGCCGTTCGGTGGCTTTGCCCGCATGGCGGGAGAGGATCCGGAGGTTAATGAAATTGAGACCGGACAAACGATTGCTGTACGCCTAACGGATGACGTCGTTAAAACCATCTATCTGGATCAACTGGATAATCGCAAGAATGTGGTGCGAGGCGAAGTGTTGGATATTGATCTGGAACAGTCATTAACTTTAAAATTGGATGTGGATGGCGAAGATCAGCAATACACTGTGCACCCGCAAGCGATGATGGTAACCAAAGGACAATCCATACAGATTGCACCCAAGGATCGGCAGTATGGGAGTAAAACAGTAGGACAGCGTGCGTTGGCTATTTTTGCTGGACCACTGATGAATTTTATTCTTGCCTTTATTTTGTTTGGTCTGCATATTCAGATGGTCGGCATACAAGTGGACAACCCGACTTATGTCCAAATTAGTGAAATTACAGCAGGTATGCCTGCTGCTGAAGCTGATTTGCATAAGGGAGATATCATCGAATCGGTGAATGGAGTAGCCATTGGTGCGAATGTTGAAAACATGATCAAACTGATTGCGGATTCTCAAGACAAGCCGATGAAGTGGACGGTTCGCCGTGATAATAAGACCTTTGATCTTACGATTACACCTCGTGCAATGGAAGGACAAAAGGGTGGCAAGGTGGGCATTGTGCCTGAACTTCCAAAACGCCAAGCAGGTGTGGGTGAAACGTTCAAATTTGCCGGACAATCCATGGTCAGAACGACCGATATTATTTTCCAAGGATTTAGCCAGCTCATTCAACGTTTTTCTATCAATGACTTGGGAGGCCCGGTACGTACTTTTGAAGTGACGGGGCAAATTGCCAAGCAGGGGATTGAGCAGTTGACGTATTGGACTGCTATAATGAGTCTTTACCTGGGGATATTTAATTTATTGCCTATTCCGGCGCTGGATGGAAGCAGACTTGTTTTCCTTGGTGTGGAGGCGGTAAGAGGGCGTCCCGTTGATCCGAGCAGGGAAGGAATGGTCCATTTCGTTGGTTTTGCTATGCTATTCCTGCTTATGATTGCGGTCACGTATAACGATATTTTACGCTTAATTAATGGTTAATTAGAGACGGACTTATATAAAAACGGTCTGTATGGGAGGACATGCATTTCTATGTCGAACGATAAACAGTTTGTCGAGGAAATTACGCCGCAGAGCGAAGATTTTTCCCGATGGTATATTGATGTTATTAAAAAAGCAGAACTGATGGATTATTCCCCTGTTCGCGGATGTATTGTATTCCGCCCCGATGGTTTTGAAATTTGGGAGCATATCAAGGAAGCCATGGATGTGCGCTTCAGAGAAACAGGTCACCGTAATGCCTATTTTCCAATGTTCATTCCAGAAAGCTTTTTTCAAAAGGAAAAAGAGCATGTTGAAGGGTTTAATCCTGAACTGCCTTGGGTAACCGAGGCTGGCGGGGAAAAGCTGGAAGAGCGTCTTGCAATTCGTCCGACTTCGGAAACCATGATTGGTCATATGTACTCCAAATGGATTCAATCCTATCGTGATCTACCCGTGCTTATTAACCAATGGGCTAATGTAGTGCGTTGGGAAAAACGCACGCTGCCTTTCTTGCGCACAAGTGAATTTTTGTGGCAAGAAGGTCACACGGCCCATGAAACAGAAGAAGAAGCACGTGAAGAAACGATGAAAATGCTGGAAGTATACCGTGAGGTTATTGAGGAAGTTCTGGCTATTCCGGTTATTACTGGACAGAAAACACCTTCTGAAAAGTTTGCAGGTGCGAAGGATACATTTTCACTGGAAGCGATGATGAAGGATGGACGGGCAGTACAAGCTGGAACTTCCCACTATATGGGAACTAATTTTGCAGTTGCATTTGATATCAAATATTTGAGTCGTGAAAACAACCTGGAATTCGCGCATACGACTTCATGGGGAACAAGTACACGTTTGATCGGCGCACTGATTATGGTCCATGGAGATGACCGTGGTTTGGCATTGCCTCCTAAAGTTGCGCCTACGCAGGTTATTATGGTTCCAATTGGGCCACCTAAGAAGCGTGCTGCCGTTATCGCTCGTGCAGATGAACTATTCGCTCAGTTGAAACAAGCTGGAGTGCGTGTTAAAATGGACGACCGCAGCGATGTAAGCCCAGGCTGGAAATTTAATGAATATGAAATGCGCGGTGTGCCGGTTCGTCTGGAAATCGGGCCGCGTGATATGGAAAACGGTGTCTGTGTGCTCGTATCCCGTATCAGCGGTGAGAAAAAAATCGTGCAGCAGGATAATCTGGTTGAGGAAGTACACGCGATGCTCGCACAGGTACAGCAGGAGATGTTTGATCGTGCGAAAAATTTCATGGAAGAAAACTTCTATTCCGTTGATACGCTGGATGAAATGAAGACTCTCATGGAAGAAAAACGCGGCTTTACTTTGGCAGGCTGGTGCGGATCTGAAGAATGTGAAGATAAAGTTAAAGAAGTGACAGGTGCTACAAGTCGTAATATACCGTTTAAAACAAACGAGCAAAAGTCCACATGTTTGTGCTGTGGCAAACCTGCCAAGCATACAGTAGTGTTCGCACGGGCGTACTAATATAGAAGTAGGGCAATACCACTATACTCACTTCATTCTCTTCGCTGACATGGTAACTGTTACGGGACAATGTCCCGAAGGATCTATGTGTCGTTGTGAAGAGGATTGAAGAGGGCTACGAAAAGCTTTTGCGGTCGGAGATGTTTTTGACGCAGAAGCTTTTCATGTTTTCAGAATGGTAGATTTGAAATTGGGGGGAGAGCCATGGGCGGAGCTGAAGAAAAGAGAAAGCGGCTGGAACTGCTAATGAAGCAAGTTGGGATGCCGGCGGGAGTGGTTGAACCTTATTTTTTGGACGGTTGGATTGACCAAGTGGAGATTAGCCGAACCAATAAGGATTGGAACATCACCATTGCCAAGGAGACATTGGTCCCCGCTCAGGTGTATCGTACGTTCTGTATTCAAGTACAGGAAAAAATGAGTCACATCGCAAAAATTACGTTCCGTTTTCAGTACAGTGAGCAGATTCAGCCTGGTGATATCATCAGTGAATACTGGAAACTTTTTCTAGAGTGGGTACATCGTGAGATTCCATCGGTTAACGGTTGGATGAATCGGGCTGTGCATGAGTGGGACGACGGTCTATTATTGCTAACGATGAGCGACGGTATGTCGTTGGAACTGGCGCGTAAAAAGCAGATAGATCAAGCTATCATCAAATTTTACGATAAATATTTCGGGCTTTCTATGCGCATTAAAGTCCAGGTGGGTGAAAGTAACCAGGAGGCGTTACAGCAATTCCAAGAGAAAAAAATGCAGGAAGAACGCGAAGTCATTCAGCAGATGATGGAAAGTATGGAATCCGAAATGCCGCCTTTGGATGAAGAAGAAGGAGACGTACGGCTTCAATTCGGTTATGACATCAAAGAACCGGCTGTTCCGATGCAAGATATTCAGGACGAAGAGAAGAAAGTCACTTTACAAGGAACAATCTTCGGTTTGGATAGTAAAGAATTGCGCAATGGCAGCACGTTGTTTACGTATTATTTGACCGACTTTAGTGATTCCCTGCAAATGAAAATGTTTGCTAAAACTAAAGAAGATCTGAAGATCCTCAGCTTGTTGGCTAACGGGAAATGGGTCAAAGTACGGGGTCGAGTTGAATATGATCGTTTTATGCAAATTCCCGAGCTGGTTATGATTCCCTCTGATCTAGTTGAAGTACAGGCTCCACCCACACGTAAGGATAAAGCAGAGGAAAAACGAGTCGAGTTCCATCTCCATACAAAGATGAGCGCAATGGATGCTGTTGCCTCGATTGATCAATACGTTAAAACAGCCGCCAAATGGGGGCACAAGGCGATTGCAGTCACCGACCATGGCGGAGTGCAGTGCTACCCTGATGCTGCTAAGGCTGCAAAGAAAAACGGCATTAAAATGATCTACGGTGTTGAGGCCAATGTGGTTAATGATGCCGTTGAGGTTGTAATGCAGGCACAGCCATTAAATTTGAAAACAGCGACTTATGTCGTTTTTGATATTGAAACCACCGGTTTATCGGTTACACAGAATAAAATCATTGAGATTGCAGCTGTGAAAATGCATGATGGCAAAGAAATTGATCGTTATGCTACCTTTGTCAATCCGCATGAGCGCATTCCATATAATATACAGCAACTGACCAACATTAACGATGAAATGGTCAAGGACGCGCCGGATGTAGAACCTGTTATGAAGGAGTTTGTAGCTTTTGCTGGCGATGCTGTATTGGTTGCCCATAATGCGCGTTTTGATGTCGGTTTTATCCAGGCCACCCTTCGAAATATGGGTTTGCCTGAAATGACCAATCCGGTACTGGATACGCTCGAACTGGCTCGTTTACTGTTTCCAACAATGAAAAACCATCGTCTGAATACGCTGACGACCAAATATAAAGTGGCGCTCGAAAGCCATCACCGAGCCATTGACGATACAGTCGCACTGACTGAAGTGCTGAATGGCTTGCTGAATGATGCGGAACAAATTAAGGGTTTAAAAATGCTCGATCGTCTGAATGATTATGTGGGTAAGGACTTATCGACCGTTCGTCCGTTTCACTGTTGTATTTATGCCCTCAATCCGATTGGTAAAAAAAATCTGTACAAGCTGGTTTCGATGTCTCATACCGAATATTTCAAGCGTGTGCCTTGCATTCCTAAATCAAAATTGTCAGAAATGAGAGACGGACTGCTTATTATTTCTGGCTGCGAAAAAGGAGAGTTCTTCGAGGCTGTGTTGAACAAGTCCGAGGAAGAAGCCGAGGAAATAGCACAGTTTTATGATGTGTTGGAGATTCAACCTTTGACGATGTATATGCATTTAGTAGAAAAACAACTGGTAAGCGGGCCTGATGCTCTGAAAACGGCAATACGCAAAGTATGCGAAATTGGGCGGCGACTTGATAAGCCCGTAATTGCCACAGGCAATGTTCACTATTTGGAAACGCGCGATAAGTTGTACCGTGATATTACGATACATGGCATTACGGGATTTAGTCCGCTAAAAGATATTCGTAAGCCTGATGCGCATTTACGCACCACAGACGAAATGCTGGCAGAATTCGAGTTTTTGGGCGAGGAGAAAGCCTATGAAGTCGTTGTGAAGAATACCAGTGAGTTGGCGGATCGATTTGAGGAGCTGGAGTTGTTCCCTGACAAGCTGTTTACACCTTTGCTGGATGGGGCGGACGAGGAAATCCGTAACACTTGCTATGAGACGGCTAAATCTATCTATGGTGAGGAATTGCCCGAGGTGGTTGTAGCTCGCCTTGAAAAAGAACTGGAGCCGATTATTAAATACGGTTTCTCTGCCAACTATCTTATTTCCGAGCGCTTGGTTAAAAAGTCTAATAAGGATGGATATCTGGTAGGTTCACGGGGGTCTGTTGGATCTTCTGTGGTCGCTACCTTCCTCGGTATTTCCGAGGTTAATCCACTGCCTGCACATTATATTTGCGGTAATCCTGAATGCAGACATAGCGAATGGATTTTGGACGGTAGTGTGCCGAGTGGATTTGATTTGCCGGACAAAAATTGTCCGAATTGCGGCGGCAAACTGAAGGGTGAGGGACAGGATATTCCGTTTGAAACGTTTCTTGGGTTTAAGGGAGATAAAGTTCCCGATATTGACTTGAACTTCTCTGGCGAATATCAGCCTGTCGCACATAACTATACGAAAGTACTGTTTGGTGAGAAAAGTGTATTCCGTGCTGGAACCATCGGTACCGTTGCCGAGAAGACAGCCTTTGGCTTTGCCAAGAAATATGAAGAGGCGCATCATAAAAAATGGCGTGGGGCTGAACTGAATAGGCTGGCTTCGGGCTGTACAGGGGTCAAACGCAGTACCGGGCAACATCCAGGCGGAATTGTCGTTGTTCCCGATTATATTGAGGTCGAGGATATTACGCCGGTACAGTACCCCGCCGATGATACAAGCTCGGAATGGAAAACAACGCATTTTGATTATCACGCTTTTGATGCGAATTTACTCAAACTCGATATTCTGGGTCATGATGATCCGACCATGATGAGGATGCTTCAGGATTTGACTGGTGTCGATCCTACGACCATTCCAATGAATGATCCTAAGGTTATGAGCATGTTCAACTCCACGGAGGCGCTCGGTGTTACACCCCAGCAAATCCGCACGCCTGTAGCAACCTATGGTGTACCAGAGATGGGGACGAAGTTTGTGCGCCAAATGTTAGTAGAGTCGCAGCCAAGTTCTTTTGCCGATTTACTGCAAATATCCGGACTGTCTCACGGCACGGGCGTATGGCTAGGGAACGCACAGGAACTGATTAAGAATAATACTTGCAACATCAAGACTGTAATTGGTTGTCGTGATGACATCATGCTGTTTTTGATTTACAAGGCAGGCATGGACGCAGGTCTGGCCTTTAAAATTACGGAGAGCGTACGTAAAGGTAAGGGGCTTAGTGCTGAATGGATTGAGGAAATGAAAAAATGCAAGGTGCCACAGTGGTACATTGATTCCTGTCTGAAAATTCAGTACATGTTTCCGAAGGCGCATGCTGCAGCGTATGTTATTTCAGCAGTGCGCACAGCGTACTTTAAGCTGTATCATCCGATTGAATATTATGCGACTTACTTTTCAGTACGTGCAGCCGATTTTGATATTGAGCTGTGCTGTCAGGGATATGATGCAATCGCGCGGAAGATTGTCGAAATCGAGCAACTCGGTTTTCAGGCACCTCCCAAAGAAAAAGGGATGCTTCCGATCCTGGAAATGGCTCTGGAAATGACGGCTCGCGGGTTTAGTTTTAAATCCATTGATTTGTACCGTTCCGAAGCTACACGCTTCAAGGTGGATGGAGATTCACTCATTCCGCCATTCGGAGCTCTTCAGGGAATTGGAGACAACGCGGCACGTAACATCGCAGCCTCCCGTGAACATGGTGAATTTTTGTCTGTCGAGGATTTTCAACAAAAATCGAAGGCTAGTAAAACCATTGTCGAAATGCTGTCTCAGATGGGTTGCTTTCGAGGTCTTCCAGAGAGTAATCAGCTGTCTCTGTTTTAATCCGAACCACAGTAGTCAAGCTCTGGCACTTGTCACATAACTACGGTTATGTTATAATTTTTTTGGTAATCATGGAGATAAAACCGTTGCTAAAAGAGTGGGGAAACCCACTCTTTACTGTTTGATATACAGTTACAACGTGAAAAGGTTGTTTTTGGGCACGAAACCGGTACGCCGGTTTATTTGCAGTGAGCCCGAAATGAACATTACATCAAATGAAAATGAAAATGCCGGTGATGGAGAAGCATTGTCCATGCAATAGGGCATCTTTTTTTCAACACAGGAAAGTTCACTTTTGGAGGTTATAATCTTTGAGCACACCAAAGATCAAATCAGTAGTAGAAGAAATGGCCCAACCTTACCTCGAAGAGCATGGTTTTGAACTGGTCGATGTCGAGTATGTCAAAGAGGGCAGTAATTGGTTTCTTCGCGTTTTTGTAGACAAAGACGGAGGAATTGATCTGGACGACTGCAGTATGATCAGTGAATATTTGGGTCAAAAGTTGGATGAAAATGACCCTGTTTCTACAGCATATTTTCTGGAAGTGTCTTCACCAGGCGCCGAAAGACCGCTAAAAAAAGCGGAGGACGTTACTAAAGCGGTAGGCAAAAACGTATTCGTTACTACATACGAGCCGATCAACGGCCTGAAGGAATTTGAAGGTCGTTTGCTTTCTTTTGAAGATGGGGAACTCACCGTTCAAAGCGGACAAAAGAAGCATGCTATACCTTATGACAAGGTAGCTGGTGCAAGGCTCGCGATCATATTTTAATTCAGATTTGACTGTTGCTGTTTGACATGTACTACATGTTTTTTTGCCTCGTGTGCCGACCAGTACGCAGGTGCATCATTTGAAAGGGGGAGCAGTAATCCATGAGTATGGATTTTATTGAAGCAATGAACGAGTTGGAAAGAGAAAAGGGGATCAGCAAGGATGTGCTGTTTGAGGCCATTGAAGCAGCCTTGATTTCTAGTTACAAACGGAATTTCAACACCGCACAAAACGTGCGTGTTGATATGAACCGCAACTCGGGAGTCATTAAGGTATATGCCCGCAAGCTGATCGTTGAGGAGGTATTGGATCCTCGCACCGAGATTTCGTTGCCTGCGGCTCGTGAGATTAACCCGCATTTTCAGTTGGAAGATATCGCTGAAATTGAAGTTACACCACGTGATTTTGGACGGATTGCTGCACAAACTGCGAAGCAGGTCGTGACCCAGCGTATCCGCGAAGCGGAACGGGGACTGATCTACAACAAGTTTGTGGACAAGGAAGAAGATATTGTAACAGGAACTGTACAGCGCCAAGACCCACGTAACATTTATATTGATCTTGGTAAGGTGGAAGCGGTTCTCCCGTTAGGCGAATTGATGCCTAATGAGAAATTTAGCCATCTGGATCGAATTAAGGCTTATATTACCAAAGTAGAAAACACAACCAAAGGACCGCAAATTATGCTGTCCCGATCACATCCGGGTCTGCTTAAGCGTTTGTTCGAACTCGAAGTGCCTGAAATTTTTGATGGTGTTGTAGAGATTCGTTCCGTAGCGCGTGAAGCAGGCTTCCGTTCTAAAATCGCGGTTCATTCCCGTAACGCCGAGGTGGATCCGGTCGGCTCTTGTGTGGGTCCTAGAGGAACACGTGTACAGACTATTGTGAACGAGCTGCGTGGCGAAAAAATCGACATTGTACGTTATTCCGATAATGTTGATGAATACGTGGCTAATGCGCTGAGTCCATCCAAGGTGCTCGAAGTGCAGGTGTTTGAAGAAGAGAAAATGGCGCGTGTTATTGTGCCTGATTATCAGCTTTCTCTTGCTATTGGTATCAAAGGACAAAATGCTCGCCTTGCTGCTAAGCTTACGGGTTGGAAAATTGATATTAAGAGTGAAACACAGGCGGAGGAAGAACTCGGCAGACCGAGAACATCCACCGATGAAATGCATCAGGATTCCGTTTCTGTAGATTAAGCGGAGTGTAGGGGGGTTAATGCATGAAACAGAGAAAGATACCTTTGCGCAAATGTGTGGCCTGTCATGAAATGATGCCAAAGAAGCAGTTGATCCGTGTCGTCAAAACCCCTGAAGACGAAGTGTTGATTGACTTGACTGGCAAAAAGTCGGGACGCGGCGCTTACTTGTGCGGCAAAGCCGCCTGCTTCAAGCTGGCTCAAAAGAGCAAGGCACTGGATCGAGCATTGAAGCACTCGGTTCATCCTGATATTTATGAGCAGCTAAGTCGTGATTTTGCTGCCGTCGAGGAAGAATTCCTGGCGGCACAAGGCAGCGTGCAGGATGAATAAGGCGCTGTCTGGATTGGGTCTTGCCATGAGAGCTGGCAAGCTGCTAACAGGTGATGAGATCGTTTATAAAGCGATCAGGTCTTCAGAAGCCAAGCTGGTCATTCTTGCGAAAGATGCTTCAATGAATACTCAAAAGAAATTCCGCGACAAATGCGGGACGTACAAAATCCCCTTAATGATAGGATTTGACCGGGAAAGCTTGGGAAGCAGTATCGGCAAGCCTGAACGGGTTGTGCTGGCTGTGACGGATCAAGGATTCGCGAAATTGATCAAGAAACATACGGGGATAATGTCGGAGGTGGAGTATATTGAGTAAACAAGAAAACAAAGACAAAGTGCGGGTATACGAATACGCCAAATCGTTGAACATGAGCAGCAAAGAAATTATCACCATTCTTAAACGGCTGGATATTCCCGTGAACAACCATATGAGCGTCATGGAACATGATGCCGTAGGTAAAGTGGAAAGTTTTTTTAAGAATATTAAATCCAATGCTGCGGCCAAGCAAGGCGAAGCAGGTACGGTGCAAGTAAGCTCGAATCAGGCCGGTTCAAGCCAGAATAGTAATCATTCAACTGAGCAAACCAAAAATCAACAGGAAAAGCAGGTAAGTATGAATAGGACAAACAACAACCAAAACAGTAACCGAAGCAGCGCTCCAAAAGCGCAAAGCAGTCAGCAGGGCGGTCAAAACCGCAGTCAACAAAGTACTAGCAGACCCACTGGTCAGCAAAGTACACAAAACCGCAGTAATGGTCAACAACAGGGAGGACAACAGCGTCCCGGCGGTAACACAGGTTCGCGTCCTCAAGGTAGCCAAAGCACTAACTCACGCCCTCAGGGAAGTAGTCAGGGTGGTACGGCTGTAAGAACATCATCCTCCACAGGTAGCAACAATGCGAACCGTAGTGGTGGCAACCGTACAGGCAGTAACTCCAACAACGGTGGTAACCGTTCCGGTCAAGGACGTTTTGATGATAACCGTCAAGGCGGCGGACGCGGTGGTAACGGTGGTCGTGGAGGCAATAATCGCGGTGGTAGCAATCGTGGCGGGAAATTTAACAATCGTGGTAAAGGTCAACAACAGGAACGTCGCGAGAAAATCGACAACACGCCAAAGAAAATTATTGTTCGCGGTGAGATGACCGTAGGCGAAACAGCCAAGCTTCTTCACAAGGATGCGTCAGAAGTCATCAAAAAGCTGATTATGCTCGGAACGATGGCGACCATTAACCAGGAACTGGATATGGATACTATCCTCTTGCTTGCCGGAGACTTTGGTGTCGAGGTAGAAGTGAAAATTCCGGTCGAAGAAGATCGTTTTGAAACGGTGGAAGAAAATGATGATCCTGCGGATCTGAAAACACGTCCACCCGTTGTAACGATTATGGGTCACGTCGATCATGGTAAAACAACTTTGCTGGATGCCATTCGCTCGACTAATGTAACCGGTGGCGAAGCTGGCGGTATTACACAGCATATTGGTGCATACCAAGTTGAAATTAATAGCAAAAAAATCACTTTCCTGGATACACCGGGTCACGAAGCTTTTACCGCTATGCGTGCACGTGGTGCTCAAGTGACAGATATGACGATTATCGTGGTTGCAGCTGACGACGGTGTTATGCCACAGACAGTCGAAGCTATTAACCATGCGAAGGCGGCAGGTCTGCCAATTATCGTAGCTGTGAACAAGATCGACAAACCAGATGCCAACCCGGATAAAGTGAAGCAAGAACTCACTGAATATGAATTGGTACCTGAAGAGTGGGGCGGCGATACGATTTTCGTCAACGTTTCCGCGAAACAAAGAATGGGTCTGGAAGACCTGCTCGAAATGATTCTGCTCGTAGCTGAAGTGAATGAGTACAAAGCGAATCCGAACAAACGGGCACGTGGTACCATCATCGAGGCAGAACTGGATAAAGGCCGCGGTTCTGTGGCTCGTATCCTCGTTCAGAATGGTACACTGAAAGTTGGCGATGCTTTCGTAGCGGGTAACTGCTTCGGACGTGTGCGTGCCATGGTCAACGATAAAGGTCGTCGTCTTAAGGAAGCAGGTCCTTCCACTCCAGTTGAAATTACTGGTTTGACAGAAGTTCCACTTGCTGGCGATCCATTCATGGTGTTTGAGGATGAGCGGAAAGCTCGCGCTATTGCTGACAGACGTGCGATCACACAACGCCAATCTGATCTGGGCAGTAATACACGCGTAACACTGGATGACCTGTTCCAACACATCAAGGATGGCGAAATGAAGGATCTGAACGTCATTATTAAAGGTGACGTGCAAGGTTCTGTCGAAGCGTTGAAAGGTTCCTTGAACAAGATTGAAGTCGAAGGTGTGCGCGTTAAAATTCTTCACAGTGGTGCAGGAGCAATCACCGAATCCGATATTATTTTGGCAGCAGCTTCCAATGCTATTGTCATTGGTTTTAATGTTCGTCCGGATAACCAGGCGAAATCTACAGCGGAAGCTGAAAAAGTGGACATTCGTCTACACCGTGTCATTTACAATGTCATTGAAGAAATAGAGCAAGCCATGAAGGGCATGCTGGATCCTGAATATAAAGAAAATGTGATTGGGCATGCTGAAGTACGTAACGTGTTCAAAGTTACTAAAGTCGGTACGATCGCTGGTTGTATGGTGACATCCGGTAAAATTACCCGTTCAGCAGAAGCACGCCTGATTCGTGATGGCATCGTCATTTTTGAAGGTAAAATCGACTCACTGAAACGCTTTAAGGACGACGCAAAAGAAGTTGCCCAAGGTTACGAATGCGGTATTACCCTTGATGGCTATAATGATGTTAAGGAACTCGACATTATTGAAGCGTTCGTCATGGAAACAGTGGAGCGCTAACGGCAGAGAGGTGAGCATCCATGGCTAAAATACGTACAGGTCGGGTTGGCGAGCAGATCAAGAAGGAGCTAAGCCAACTTATCCAAACTGAATTAAAAGACCCCCGCATCGGTTTTATCACGGTAACGGGTGTCGATCTTACAAATGATTTGTCCCAAGCGAAAATATACTTGAGCGTGCTCGGGGATGAAGAACAAAAAAATTCTTCCCTGAAAGCATTGGACAAAGCGAACGGTTATCTTCGTTCTGAACTCGGCAAACGGATACGGCTGCGCCATATTCCTGAGTTGATTTTCAAAATTGACGAATCTATTGCTTACGGCAGTCGAATTGAAAAACTGCTGAGTGATATCGACAAGGATGAAAAATAAAACTTTTAGTTTGTCTGAAGGAACCATGAACTGAATGTAAAGGAGAAGGCAATGCATACCTATGAACAGGCGCTTCAACAAGCGAAGGAATTTATTCTGGAGCATGATGATTACCTGATCGTATCGCATGTACAGCCGGACGGAGACGCAGTCAGCTCCACCGTAACGGTGGGCTGGCTTCTCTCATGTCTGGGGAAGAAATTTACCATGCTGAATGAGGGACCTATTCCCAAGCGCATGGATTTTTTATGGCATGCCGATGAGATTATGGATATGAGCCAGCAACCGCCAGAACGGAAATACAATCGGATCATTTGTGTAGATTGTGCGGATTACCGTCGTGTTGGTTTGACAGAGCAGTTTTTTACGGAAGATGCCATTATCCTGAATATTGATCATCATCCAACAAATGATGCTTATGGTACAGTTAATGTGATTAAGTCGGATGCTGCGGCAACAGCGGAAATTCTTTTTGATCTACTGGAAGAGTTTGCAGTAACCTGGGACGTCGAAGTAGCAACGGCTTTATATACAGGGTTGCTAACGGATACAGGAGGTTTCCGTTATTCCAACACTTCACCGAAAGTGATGTCTGCTGTGTCACAGTTACTTGCTTACGGTGTAGATGGTCCCTCTTTATCTGAGAAATTGCTCGAGGAAATGACCTTTCCACAAATGAAGGTGCTGACAAAAGCATTGCAAACGCTCACGATGTCCGAGGATGGAAAAGTCGCTTGGGTCGTTGTATCACCTGACGATATGACAGAATGTGGCGCTGTAAATGAGGACTTGGAAGGCATCGTGAATTACCCAAGAAATATTCGTGGTGTTGAGGTAGGCATTTTCTTTAAGGTTATTAATGATCAAGCGGTCAAGGCCAGCTTGAGATCGGCAGGGAATGTAGATGTAGCCGCGCTGGCTCAATCATTTGGAGGCGGTGGACATGTACGTGCGGCTGGCTGTCGGCTAGAGGGTAAACTGGAAGATATCATTAAGACAGTTGTAGGGCGGGTGAAGTCTGAGCTATGAACCCGATAAAGAAGGAACAAGCAGCTTGGGAAGGCGTCCTACCAGTCTATAAACCTGCTGGATTTACCTCTCATGATGTGGTGGCCAAGGCTCGCCGTTTATTAGGTATGAAGCGAATCGGACACACTGGAACGCTTGATCCGCAAGTAACCGGTGTTTTGCCCTTGTGTCTGGGACGTGCCACCCGCGTGGTGGAATACATGCAAGAGCGGCCCAAGGAATATCTGGCTACACTGCGATTAGGCATTGCCACGGATACCGAGGACCTGACTGGGGAAATTACGGAAGAAAGTGAACGTCCAGTAGAGGTGACGGAAGTGGAAGTCAAAGCGGTTCTGAAGCGTTTTGTTGGTACGATCTCCCAAGTGCCTCCAATGTACTCCGCGCTAAAAGTGGACGGCAAGCGTCTATATGAGCTGGCTCGAGAAGGCAAAACTGTTGAGCGCCAAAGCCGTGAAGTAAGCATTTATGAGTTGGAGATGACGGGATTCGCGGAGACGGGGGCGTATGTGGATATTTCTTTTCGTGCCTTATGCTCCAAAGGTACTTATATCCGTACACTGTGTGTTGATATTGGCCGTGAATTAGGATATCCTTCAACGATGGTTAAGCTGGAGCGAACCATGTCTGCGGGAATTCCTGCGGAACGTTGTCTGACTTTCGAAGAGATAGAGCGTTTCGTAGCGGATGGCAGTCTTGGAGAGCGGCTTATTACAACGGATCAGGCGATTGACTATATGCCTGAGCATATAGTGGCTGAAGCCAAGGTAACTGCGGCTCTGCAAGGCCAACGCCTGTCGCTGAATATGATTTCACCACCTGTGACGGACAACCAGCCCTTCCGTTTGTATAAAGAGGATAAAACGTTTTTAGGCATATTTGGTCGGGATGAATCAGACGCGATTGCTCCCATTAAAGTTTTTTTAAGATTATAAAATTTATAGATTTTCAGGGGAGCTGAACAATTCTATAATCGCAAGAAAAACTTCCGCTAGGCGTGGTCTGGCTTCCGTGAATTACGTCGATAGACGTTTTTCTTACCTTGAATTGTGCTATAATTTTGACGAAGTTAGTCAAATGATGTGAAATGCAGGTGAATTAATAATGATTACCGTATCGTTATCTTATCCATTGAGTGATGAGCTTTTGCAGCAATGGGGACGTCCACAGGTCACGGCGATCGGTCAGTTTGATGGTCTTCATCTTGGACACGCAAGCGTGATACGCGAGGCCGTTGCGCTGGCTCGTGAACAGCAAATGCCGATATCTGTCATGACATTTCACCCTCATCCGAAGGAAGTCATGAAAAAAGGCGATTATGAAGGTTATTTAACACCGCTTGCGGACAAGCAGACTATTCTGGCTGATATGGGTGTGGATGTACTTTATATTTTGAGTTTTAACGAAGAATTTTCTAAGGTCAGCCCTGAGGCGTTTATGAGCGACGTGCTGCTTCCATTGCAAATTCAAACAGCGGTAGTAGGCTTTGATTTTCGGTTTGGCCACCGGGGAGCAGGGCATGAGAATACACTTCGGACGCTGGGGGGAAAGCTGATGTCTGTGCACACCGTACCACCGTTCGAACTGGATGGGGACAAGGTGAGCAGCTCTGGAATTCGCCGTGCTTTACAGACTGGGGATCTAGCGCATGCCTCTCGCTGGTTGGGACGTCCTTATCGTATCCAGGGTACTGTAATGGATGGGGAGAAGCGTGGACGTACGATCGGTTTTCCGACCGCTAATCTCAAACTGAATGATACTTACGTGATTCCGATCAAGGGTGTATACGCTGTACGAGCACTAGTAGGTGATCGTTGGATAAACGGTGTAATGAATGTAGGGGTTAAGCCTACTTTCCATGAAGGTGTGCTGAATCCGTCGTTTGAGGTACATCTATTTGATTTTAATCAGCAAATTTATGGAGAGTCTGTACTTGTGGAGCTTCACCACTACATCCGTCCTGAACGCAAATTCTCTTCGGTGGATGAGCTGATCAACCAAATTGGCAATGACGCACAAACGGCTAAAAAGCTGTTAGGCTAATTTATTTACATAAGACAGGCGCTGTGTTATACTGACTTATGTTGTGTAAACAACGATGAACCTTAGCTTGGTTGTCCGCTTTCACCGGCGGCTACGAGGCTAATGGCGATTATAATGAAGGAGGTGAACAGGATGGCATTGACTCAAGAGCGTAAACAGCAATTGATCGAGGAGTACAAAACTCATGAATCCGATACAGGATCACCAGAGGTACAAATCGCTATCCTTACTGAAAACATCGTCAACTTGCAAAGTCACTTTCGTTCGCACAAGAAAGACCATCACTCCCGCCGCGGGTTGTTGAAAATGGTCGGTCAGCGTCGTAAACTTTTGGCTTACCTGAAGAAGACTGATGTTAAACGTTACAGTGCGTTGATCGAGCGTCTCGGACTGCGTCGTTAATTTTCAGACATGTAATGAGAAAAGAAGCCTGGTTGTTCACCGCTTGTCCCTGCTAAGGCGACGGCGGACAGCAGCCGGGTTCTTTTTTGAAATGAGGAATCTTTTTTTGAATTACATATCCTGATTTGCCTGCGAGCTTCTTATGAATAAGACCTGCGCAGGAAATACTGAATATGTATAGAACTTTTACAATGAAATGAAATGGAGGGATACCATGGAGCAACGCGTAGAAATGCAGCTCGGCGGAAGAAAGCTGGTGCTGGAAACAGGACGTCTTGCGAAACAAGCCAATGCGGCAGTTAAAGTGAGTTACGGAGAAACAGTTGTGCTTTGTACCGTGACCGCTTCCCGTGAGCCGAAAGATTTGGATTTTTTTCCACTGACCGTAAACTATGAGGAAAGATTGTATGCTGTGGGGAAAATTCCTGGCGGATTTATTAAACGTGAAGGACGTCCGAGTCAAAAAGCAATTTTGTCCAGCCGTTTGACAGACCGTCCAATTCGCCCATTGTTCCCGGAAGGTTTCCGGAATGATGTACAGGTGTTGAACCTGGTTATGAGTGTCGATCAGGATTGCGAACCTGAAATTGCAGCAATGATCGGAACCTCAGCAGCACTTAGCATTTCGGATGTACCTTTTAATGGGCCAATCGGTGGAGTCGCTGTAGGACGTGTAGACGGACAATTTGTGATTAACCCGGATATTGCACAGCAGAATGCAAGCGACATGTACCTGGTTGTAGCCGGAACGAAAGATGCCATCATGATGGTAGAAGCCGAAGGCAATGAGATTCCAGAGGAAGTTATGCTGGAAGCCATTATGTTCGGTCATGATGAGATTAAGAACATTGTGGCAGTCATTGAACAATTGGTGCAAGTAGCAGGTAAAGAGAAAATGCAGGTTAAACTGCATGCTGTTGATGAAAAAGTGAACAGTGAAGTACGTGCTTATGCAGCTGAACGTTTAATGGAAGCTGTTAAAATTGCAGAAAAACATGCCCGTCAAGAGGCGATTGATGCAGTCAACGAAGAGACAGTTGCCCATTTTGAAACACAATACATAGAGACACCAGAGCTTTTGAGCGACGTGAGCGAAGTTCTCTATGATATCGTCAAGGAAGAAGTACGTCGTCTGATCACGCATGATAAAGTGCGTCCTGATGGTCGTAAGCTTGACGAAATTCGTCCGATTGAAAGCGACACTAGCATCTTGCCGCGTACTCATGGTTCGGGCTTATTTACACGCGGTCAAACGCAAGCACTTAGCATTTGTACACTCGGTGCATTGGGTGATGTGCAAATTTTGGACGGTATTGATCTGGAAGAAACAAAACGCTTTATGCATCATTACAATTTCCCGCCGTTCAGCGTAGGGGAGGCTCGTCCTTTGCGTGCGCCAGGTCGTCGTGAAATCGGACATGGTGCTCTTGGTGAACGTGCGCTTTCCAAAGTAATTCCTTCCGAAACTGAATTTCCATACACCATCCGTCTGGTTTCCGAGGTACTGGAATCGAATGGTTCGACTTCACAAGCTAGTATTTGTGCAAGTACACTGGCTATGATGGATGCAGGTGTACCAATTAAAGCTCCGGTTGCAGGTGTAGCGATGGGATTGATCAAGGATGGAGATCATGTCTCCGTATTGACTGATATCCAAGGTATGGAAGATCACCTGGGCGATATGGACTTTAAAGTTGCTGGTACTGCGGAAGGCGTAACTGCCATTCAAATGGATATTAAAATTAACGGTATTGACCGCCAGATTTTGCAGGATGCACTCAAGCAAGCTAAAGAAGGACGCTTGTTCATTCTTAGCAAAATGATGGAAGCGATCCAGAAGCCACGTGAGCAGTTGTCTCCGTATGCTCCAAAAATTATGACGATGCACATTAACCCGGACAAAATCCGTGACGTTATTGGTGCTGGTGGTAAAATCATCAACAAAATCATCGAAGAAACCGGCGTGAAAATCGATATTGAACAAGATGGTCGTGTGTTCATCGCTTCCACAAATCAAGAGATGAATGAAAAAGCACGTTCCATTATTGAGGGTATCGTAAAGGAAGTCGTGGTCGGTGAGATTTACATCGGTACAGTAAAACGGATTGAGAAATTCGGTGCATTTGTTGAGATTTTACCAGGTAAAGATGGTCTGGTTCATATTTCTCAACTGTCTACTGAGCGTGTAGCCAAAGTTGAAGATGTAATTGCTATTGGGGATACAATTACGGTGAAAGTAACCGAAATTGATCAACAAGGACGTGTCAATCTGTCCCGTAAGGCTGTTCTGACAGCAGAAGCACCTGCAAAATCCTAGGACCTGCATGTTGCAGACTAGAAAGACAGGAGTAGCTTTTCGTATTAACAGTACAAGGGATTTGAATAGCATTGTTTAAGCTTTTGGAAAGAGGCAGAGCTACGTTTCTGGCTCTTTTTTCATACATATGCACAAGCTGCGCCAAAGTGGGCTTCTAGAGGCTACTGCGTCATAGTTCTTTTCCTCTCCGCATACAATGTGGACAAACGGGCGGGAGGCTGAAGGAATCATGAGTAGGACAAAAAGAGCAGTGTGGGTGGTAGCCAGTTTAGCCATCACACTGGTAATCGGACAGTTTAGCGGGGTTCGTGACTTCGCTGATCAATTACGCAATGGAGACGTTACAGGAGTTGGGGAGCCTAAAGTTGAAACAACGATGGCGATGGCGGCTTTACCCGATAATGCGCTTATGCAGCGACTAAGAACAGAAGCAGCCCGTCAGCGGCGGGAGCCAGTTGATGCCAAGATCGACAGGGTATGGAGGGCTATTCCAGGCTATAACGGGCTGGAGGTGGATTTGGATGCTACCTATCGCAAAGCGATTGCATCTCCGGATCGACCCATTCAATATGTATATCGGCAATTGGCACCTAAAATACATTTAAATCAGCTCGGTAATGTTCCAATATACAGGGGAAATCCCGAAAAGCCGATGGTATCCTTCATGATCAATGTAGCATGGGGGAATGAATTTATCCTGCCGATACTGAACACGTTGGATCAGGAAAAGATCAAGGCTACATTTTTTCTTGATGGAAGTTGGTTGAAAAAAAATCCTGATCTCGCCAAGGAAATTCAAAAAAGAGGGCATGAGCTTTCAAATCATGCTTACTCTCATCCGAATATGAGCCGTCTGAGTCGGGCCAGAGCCACACAAGAAATTGAAAAGACTCAAGTACTTCTCCAAGAAACTTTGGGTATCAAAAATTACTGGTTTGCCCCTCCTTCGGGTGATTTTAATCAGCAAACGGTGGATATAGCAGCAGAAAGTGGGCTCAAAACAGTGTTGTGGACATTGGACACAGTAGATTGGAAACATCCGTCACCGGAATCGGTGATTAACAAAATCAGTAGTAAGGTTGAATCAGGCTCCCTGATATTAATGCACCCAACAGATTCCTCAGCGGCTGCTCTCAAAGGCATGATCCATGCCATTCGTAGTAAGGGACTTATGCTCGGAACTGTCAGTCAGACGCTTTCTCCTGATCGGCAGCTACCTGTTCCGGTTGAGTGAACGTCTTTTTTCTGTTAGGATTGAACATTATGGCTAAGTATGCAATTCAGTTTAGGAGGGCCAATCGTGGAAAGAATTCAACTCAAAAACGGCCTAAGAGTGGTCATTGAAAAAATTCCAACCGTGCGTTCAGTTTCTTTCGGCATCTGGGTTAAAACTGGCTCCCGGAATGAAACGCCGGACAATAGCGGTATTTCTCATTTTATCGAACACATGCTTTTCAAAGGAACAGAGCGTTTTAACGCTAAGGAAATCGCTGAGCAATTCGATGCCATCGGAGGAAATGTTAATGCTTTTACTTCGAAGGAATATACATGCTATTATGCCAAAGTGTTGGATGAGCATCTACCGATCGCAGTTGATGTGCTGTCTGATATGTTTTTTAATTCCAAACTAGATCAGGAAGAATTGGCAAAAGAGAAGAATGTGATTTTGGAGGAAATCTCCATGTATGAGGATACACCGGATGATATGGTGCATGATCTTGTATCTCGCGCCGCCTATGGTGAACATCCACTGGCTTATCCGATTCTCGGAACCGAAGATCACCTGCTTGCTATGGATAGCTCACATCTCAGCCATTATATGAGGGAACATTATACAATCGACAATACGGTTATCAGTGTGGCTGGTAATGTTGACGATCGCTTGGTAGAATTGTTGGAGCGACATTTTGGACATTTTGACAATCATGGAACCGTTTCGCCGCTGACAGTACCTGCGTTTAACGGTGAACTGTTGTATCATGAGAAAGCAACGGAGCAAAATCATATTTGTTTATCCCTACCTGGATTTGCGACGGGTGACGACCTCCAGTATGCTATGGTTTTGCTGAATAACGCGATCGGCGGCGGCATGAGTTCACGTTTGTTTCAAGAAATTCGGGAAAAGCGTGGGCTTGCTTATTCGGTCTATTCCTATCATAGCTCCCATGCGGACAGTGGCATGTTCACGATCTATGCAGGTACGGCTCCTAAACAAACAAAGGACGTGCTGGATTTGACTCTGGAGCTTTTACGAGATGTGGCTGTCAACGGTTTAGACGCTAATGAGCTTCGTAAAGGTAAGGAGCAATTAAAAGGAAGTTTGATTTTAAGCCTTGAAAATACAGGTAGCCGGATGAATCGGCTTGGAAAAAATGAATTAATGCTTGGTCAGCATTATACGCTGGATCAAATGATCGAACATATCGAGCAAGTGACGGCGAATGATGTGAACAAAGTGCTGGATCGGATGTTCTCGGAGCCGTTTGCCCTGTCGATGGTGGGAGCGAGTGATTCAGCGGTAAAGGATATGAGGAGGGACTATTTTGTTAACTTACGTGGAAATTAACAGACTCGCGGGCAATGAAGATATTGAGCTGCCCCGCAAAATGTCAGAGCTTGCATCAGGGTTTGACTTGTATGCAGCAGTACAGGAAAATCTGGTACTGGAACCCGGCAAGCGTTGCCTCGTTCCAACCGGATTTGCAATAGCTATGCCGGCGGGATTGGAGGCACAGATCCGTCCGCGAAGTGGACTGGCTCTTAAGCATGGTATTACTTGTCTCAATACACCGGGAACAATTGATGCGGATTATCGTGGGGAGATTAAGGTACTTCTTATTAATTTGGGCGAGGAATCATTCACGATTACGCGCAATGAGCGAATTGCACAAATGGTATTTCAAGTTGTACCTGAGGTAGAGCTGAAACAAGTAGACCAATTATCTGAAACAGTGCGTGGTGCTGGAGGCTTTGGTCATACAGGACGCTGAGGCGATGGTTGGTTTAAAATGTACGAATATCTATTTTGTAAAAGCTTCGAATTTACTTGCTTAAGAGCATGTATGCATATAAAGGTCGCCTCATAAAGAGGCGGCCAGGCTGTCGAGAAAGTCTCGACAGCCTATTTTATGTTAATTTTGTTTAAGACGACACCGCGTTAATGTTGTATAATATAGGTAACTATTGTAGAACGGATGGTGTTGATATGCTACGCTCCAACCGCGAAAAACAACAATCCTACGAATTTGTTTCCATCGAAGATCTGGTTCCTCAAGATCACTTGCTCCGCAAAGTAGATAAGTATATCGATTTTTCGTTTATCGATGATAAAGTTCGACCACTGTATTGTGCAGACAACGGGCGTCCTGCCATTGATCCTACCGTATTGTTTAAAATGATCTTTCTCGGTTATTTCTATGGCATTCGCTCAGAACGGCAACTCGAGCGAGAAATTCAGACGAACCTAGCTTATCGTTGGTTTCTGGGGTTGGGCTTAACGGATAAAGTTCCGGACCATACGACGATTAGCTGGAATCGTCGCACTCGCTTTAAAGACACCACGATCTTTCAAGATATCTTCGATGAAATTGTGCTGCAGGCGATCTCTCACCGAATGGTGGGTGGGCGTGTTCTCGTCACCGATTCCACACACGTCAAAGCCAATGCTAACAGGCACCAGTACACCAAAGAACAAGTGTTGCAGAATACTAAAGACTATATGGACGAGCTGAACGAAGCGGTGAAGGATGACCGGAGAAACCACGGAAAAAAGCCTTAAAATCCCGAGAGGAAGTGAACGAAGAAAAAGAAATTAAAGTGAGCAAAACAGACCCGGACAGCGGCTATATGATCCGTGATGGCAAGCCCGAAGGCTTCTTCTATCTGGACCACCGCACGGTGGATATGAAGTACAATCTGATTACGGACGTGCATGTGACACCAGGGAATGTACATGATTCTGTCCCCTATTTGTCCCGTTTGGATCGCCAAAGAGAACGTTTTGGTTTTCAAGTAGAAGCTGTTGCACTAGATTCAGGTTATTTAACAACGCCGATTTGCCGAGGTTTGCAGAACCGAAAGATTTTTGCCGTGATTGCTCACCGAAGATTCCATCCCAGACAAGGACTGTTTCCGAAATGGAAGTTTGAATACGATGCCAAACGCAATGCGTATAGATGCCCAGCCCAACAGGAACTGCCCTACCGAACGACGGACCGTAAGGGATACCGGCAGTATGCCTCTGACCCAGCTCAGTGCCAGCATTGCCCACTGCTAAGTCAGTGTACCCAGTCTCGAAACCACCGCAAAGTGGTGACTCGGCATGTCTGGGAAGACAGCAAAGAGTGGGTACGGAGCAACCGGCTGAGCCCATCTGGTAAAAAGCTGTACCGCAAACGAAAAGAGATGATTGAGCGAAGCTTCGCGGATGCCAAAGAGCTCCATGGGTTTCGCTATTGCCGTTTGCGCGGTCTTCCAAACGTCAGGGAACAAGCCCTTATGACGGCAGTCGTGCAGAACATGAAGAAGATGGCGATCCACCTAGATCGCCTGGAGAAACAGGGGTACCCCCCCTGCTTCTCCAGAGACCAAAGCATTATGATGTAAAAAAGAAACCCACGTCTCAAAATGACGGGGTTTCTCGACAATCTGGTCGCCTCATAAAGAGGCGGCTTTTTTTTGTGTTTTTTCACCCCTTTCCGGGCACTCGCATAGACTAAAAGCATATCGTGTCTCGGAAAGGAGTGATCCGGATGCTAACAGGAATACGCGTCGTTGTTTTGGGTGGCGATGCGAGGCAGCTTGAGGTAATCCGTAAATGTGTGGACATGGATGCTACCGTCAGTGTGGTCGGTTTTGACAAGCTTGAAGTACCACTCAAAGGAGTGACACTAGAACCACTGTCTGTCAAGCTGCTGGAATCGTCAGATGCATTGATTTTGCCGGTGGTGGGATGCGATGAGGAAGGCAACGTAAATGCACTTTTCGGAGCACAGAAGCTTCAGTTCCTGAATGAGCATGCTGCTGCTCTTCCACCTCATTGTATTGTATATACAGGAATGGCGCGGACGTACTTAAAAGAAATTTGTACCAGACATGAGTTAAAGCTGGTAGAGCTGCTGGAGCGAGATGATGTGGCCATATACAACTCTATACCTACGGCCGAAGGCGCACTGATGATGGCCATTCAGCATACTGATTTTACGATTCACGGTGCAGATTGTATGGTTCTAGGCATGGGACGGACTGGATTTACCATGGCAAGGGCACTACAGGGATTGGGAGCTAGAGTGAAGGTTGGAGTACGGCGGGCAGAGGATGCAGCGAGAGCCGTGGAAATGGGTTGGAAGCCTTTTATGACAAGGGATTTAGCACATGAGACAAAGGGAGTTGACTTGATTTTTAATACGATACCCTCTATGATTATCACAGCGCAAATCCTGTCTAAATTGCCACTGAGCACCGTGATTATAGATCTTGCTTCCGCCCCGGGCGGATGTGATTTCCGTTATGCGGAAAAGCGTGGAATCAAGGCTATGCTTGCCCCTGGTCTTCCCGGTATTGTTGCTCCCAAAACTGCTGGTGCCATTATAGCGAATACGCTGGTGCAGTTGTTAATGGAAGATAATCCTGATCGGGGGGATGCACAATGAGTTGGCAAGGGAAAACAGTAGGTTATGCAATTACAGGCTCACATTGCACATTTGAAGAGGTAATGCCTGTTATACAGCGCTTTGTTGATGAGGGTGCAAAGGTCGTCCCTATTATATCCAATACAGTGCTAACAACGGATACTCGCTTTGGTACTTCGCAAAGTTGGCAAAAACAGTTGAAAGATATAACAGGGAATGATATCATTTCTACAATTGTGGAGGCTGAGCCACTGGGTCCCTCCCAAATACTCGATGTGCTGGTGATTGCACCTTTGACGGGGAATTCGATGAGTAAGTTAGCGAATGCGATGACAGACAGTCCGGTTTTGATGGCTGCCAAGGCGCAATTGCGCAACGGCCGTCCACTTCTTTTAGCCATATCTACTAATGATGGACTGGGCCTAAATGCTGCCAATATCGCCAAATTACTCGTAGCCAAAAATATCTTTTTTGTACCGTTCGGACAGGACAATCCAGTTAAAAAGCCGAACTCGCTTGTAGCTAACATGGAGTTGATTCCGGAGGCTGCTTATGAAGCATTGCAGGGCAAACAGCTTCAGCCGATGATTGTGGAACGCAAGACCCCATGAAGTATTATAGTTAACTGCTGAGCATCCTTCGCCTAGAAGATGATTCGATATTGTATCGGGTCTAATTTCTTGTTGGCGGTGGATGCTTTCAGAATAAAAAATGGTTTTTTAGTCGAGAAGGGGAGATATACCAGATGAGCAATAGAAAGTTTAATGTAGCTGTCGTTGGAGCGACAGGCGCTGTAGGAGAACAGATCGTAAATCTGCTGGAAAAACGGGATTTTCCTGTGGACAAAATCAAATTTCTTTCTTCGCCTCGTTCTGCCGGCACGTTAATTAGCTTTAAAGGTCAGCAAATTCCAGTAGAGATTGCTACCCCCGACAGCTTTGAGGGAATCGACATTGCTTTGTTTAGTGCAGGTGGAGACGTAAGTAAGGAATTGGCGCCGCATGCTGTTCGTCATGGGGCAGTTTGTATTGACAACACCAATGCATTCCGAATGGATCCGACAGCTCCTCTTGTAGTGCCTGAGGTGAACAGCGACAAAATTGCCGAGCATCAAGGCATTATTGCGAACCCGAACTGCTCCACCATTCAGATGGTAGCTGCTTTGAAACCATTATATGATCAGTATGGCATTTCTCGTATCATAGTATCCACATACCAGGCCGTTTCCGGGGCTGGAAGCCGAGCTATTGATGAATTGAATCGTCAAAGCGCAGCGATTCTTAACGGTGATGAAGTTCAGCCTGATCTGTTGCCAGTAGGCTCGTTGCCAGTAAAACATCAGATTGCTTTCAATGCTATTCCGCAAATTGATAAATTCCAGGACAATGGTTATACACTGGAAGAAATGAAAATGGTACGTGAAACGAAAAAAATACTGGGTGACGAATCGGTGGACGTAACAGCAACGTGTGTACGTATTCCTGTTGTATATGGTCACTCGGAATCTGTATATGTAGAACTTAAAAAAGATTATGATTTAGAAGAAATCCGTAATTTGCTGGCTTCAGCACCGGGAGTAACGCTAGTGGACGATCCTGCTGCTCAGCTTTATCCACTGGCATCTGAAGCTGCAGGAAAACCTGACGTATTTGTGGGGCGTGTACGCCGTGATTTGGGCAATAGCCGTGGATTGAATTTGTGGGTCGTATCCGACAATCTGCTCAAAGGAGCGGCATGGAACGCGGTGCAAATCGCGGAAATTATTGCTGCAAACGCGGAGTAACGTTCCAATATGGGGGAAAAATAATGGGTATTTTGGTGCAAAAATTTGGAGGAACCTCGCTTTCCACACCTGAAGCACGTAAACTTGTGTTGGCACATGTGAAGAGGGAGCTGGAACAAAATCTTCAATTGGTTGTTGTTGTGTCGGCCATGGGGAGAAAAGGAGAGCCTTATGCCACCGACACGCTGCTGGATTGGGCGGTGTCTAACGGCGACAGTCTGCCAAAGCGCGAACGGGATTTATTGCTGTGCTGTGGTGAAATTATTTCTGCTGCTACATTATGCAGCCTGATGGAGAAGGAAGGTATTCCTGCTACAGTGCTAACTGGGGCACAGGCGGGCTTTATTACGGATGATCAATACGGCAATGCTCGTATTTTGGATATAAAGCCAGACCGTGTTGTTGAAGAGTTGAACCAAGGCAGAGTTGTCATTGTGACAGGTTTTCAGGGACAAACAGCAGACGGTGATATGACTACCTTGGGTCGGGGAGGCAGCGATACGTCAGCTACTGCTCTAGGTGCTGCTCTACATGCGGATATGGTTGATATTTATACGGATGTGAATGGTATATTGACCGCCGATCCGCGCATTGTGGAAAACGCAAAGCCGCTTACACATGTTAGCTATACGGAGATTTGTAATATGGCTCATCAGGGAGCAAAGGTTATCCATCCTCGTGCTGTTGAAATCGCCATGCAGGCTAATATCCCGGTCCGTGTTCGCTCTACCTTCTCCGAAGGAGAAGGTACGTTAGTTACCCATCCGGAAGGCTTTAAAGACGTGCAGGCAGACATCGTAGACCGTTTCGTGACCGGTATTGCGTATGTTGGCAATGTCACTCAGATTAATGTTGAATTAAAGCCGGGTATGGAGCACTTGCAATTACAAGTGTTCAAATCTATGGCTGAACATGGAATCAGCGTTGATTTTATTAATGTAACGCCATCGGGGGCAGTTTATACTGTGTTCGATTATGATGGAAGCAAAGCGGTTGAAGTATTGAACGGGTTGGGTCTAGAACCTAAGATACTGGCCGGATGTGCTAAAGTTTCTGTCATAGGCGGTGGTATCAACGGGGTACCGGGCATTATGGCGACGATTGTGGAGGCATTGGCAGAATCAGACGTACAGATCCTTCAATCCGCAGATTCCAACACGACGATCTGGGTACTTGTTAAAAAAGAAGATATGGTGCAGGCTGTACGCGCATTGCATAATAAATTTGAACTCCATCAATAGGTGCATGGTCCGTGCTCGGATTTGCAAAAAGGAGGCAGCATGGTGAACTTCGGCAGATTGATTACCGCGATGGTGACACCTTTTGATCAGCAAGGAGAGATTGACTGGACTGCATTGTCCTCGTTGATTGATTATTTAATAGAAGAACAGCATTCAGAGTCACTTGTTGTATCTGGAACAACAGGAGAGTCTCCTACCCTGAGCGATGATGAGAAAATCAAGTTGTTTGCTTTTGTTGTAGAAAAAGCAGCTGGACGATGTAAAATTATTGCCGGGACTGGCAGCAACAATACGCGTCACTCCATTCATCTTACCCGTGCCGCGGAGCAGGCAGGAGCAGATGGTGTTCTACTGGTAGTGCCATATTATAATAAACCGAATCAGGAAGGGATGTATCAGCATTTCGAAAGTATTGCAAACTCCACATCCCTTCCAGCTATACTGTATAATGTTCCAAGCCGTACTGGAGCGAGTCTAACAGCTGAAACAACGCTGCGTCTTGCACAAATTCCAAATATTGTGGGAACCAAAGAATGTGCATCACTTGCGCAGGTTACACAGATTGCAGCGGCAGCGCCAGAGGGTTTTCTGGTTTATTCCGGGGATGATGCTTCTGGGTTGCCTGCTATGGCTGTAGGTGCTTATGGTATTATCAGCGTAGCGAGCCATGTGGTAGGTGCTGAAATGAAGCAGATGATCGATTCACTTGTAGGAGGACACTCTCAGGAGGCAGCAAAGTTGCATCAGCAGTTGTTCCCGATTTTCAAGGGTTTGTTTGGCTGTCCTCATCCTCTGCCTAATCCAGTGGCAGTAAAATATGCATTGGAATTACGGGGGATTAGGGTTGGTTCGGTTCGGTTGCCGCTCATTCCTCCAACTGAGGATGAAGCGGAATTTATTAAGAAATTATTTACCCGCTAAAGACAAATAGGAATGTAGGATATTAATTAATACTAAGGAGTAACCTTGTTAAGGGCAGTCGGTAGGTACAAAACCGATAGAGTTTATTGTCTGACAAGGTCCTCCAGCATGAAGGACGTTCTTATAGGACGTCCTTTTTGCTGTGCTTTTAACCATGCATATAGATAAAATGACAGATACTAATGGTTTGAGACGGCAATGGGAAACCTAGCGTAACGAACAGGATGACTTGTTTTTTCGTATTTTAATCATGTATAATGGGGTCAAGTGACTGGGTGCGGTATTTTTTTGAAAATTAAATAACAAATCAAGGTACGACGTCCAACTACCATAGGAGGTTTAGATTCATTTGTCTAAAAAAACAAACAACGATAAATTGATGATTTTCGCTTTGGGCGGCGTCGGTGAAATCGGGAAAAATATGTATGTCGTTCAATACGGCAATGACATTGTCGTGGTGGATTCCGGTCTGAAATTCCCGGAAGAGGACATGCTGGGCATTGATATCGTTATTCCTGATATTTCCTACCTTACAGAGAACCGCGACAAAGTAAGAGGCATTGTGCTGACTCATGGTCACGAGGACCATATCGGCGGTTTGCCTTACGTGTTGAAACATTTGAATGTACCAGTATATGGTACCAAATTGACGCTGGGATTGGTGGAAAACAAGCTGAAGGAAGCGAATCTGCTTGGTGAAACCAAACGTATTTTGATCAATGCTGATTCCGAAATCAAGCTGGGTTCCACACTAAAAGCAACCTTCTTCAGAACCAACCATAGTATTCCGGATTCTGTAGGTGTATGTATTGATACTCCTGAAGGCGCTGTTGTTCATACAGGTGACTTCAAATTTGACCATACTCCGGTGAACGGACAATATGCAGATTTGCAGCGTATGGCTGAAATTGGCACACGTGGCGTACTGGCTCTTTTGTCAGACAGTACGAATGCCGAGAAACCGGGCTTTACACCTTCGGAAAAGAGCGTTGGTATTGTGCTGGAAGACATTTTCCGCAAGTCGAGACAGCGTGTGGTCGTAGCCACTTTTGCTTCTAACGTACATCGTATTCAGCAGGTAATTAATGCTGCTGAAGCAACGGGACGTAAAGTAACAGTTATTGGTCGAAGCATGGTTAATGTCGTAGGCATTGCTTCGGACTTGGGCTATTTGGAAATTCCGGATGGAATGCTGATTGAGCCTGAAGAAGTTGGCAAAATGTCAGCGGACCGTGTAGTTATTCTCTGCACAGGCAGTCAGGGCGAACCGATGTCCGCTTTGACAAGAATGGCTCGTTCCACACATCGAAAGGTTGACATTCTTCCAGGGGATTCAGTCATCATTGCAGCTACTCCGGTACCGGGTAATGAAAAATACGTTGGACGCACAATTGATGAACTGTTCCGTCTGGGTGCCAATGTATATTACAGCGCAGCTAATCCAGGTATTCACGTTTCTGGACACGGAAGCCAGGAAGAACTTAAGCTGATGCTGAATCTGATGAAACCAAAGTTCTTCTTGCCAATTCATGGTGAGTTCAGAATGCAACGTCGTCACGCCCTTCTTGCTGAAGGCGTAGGTATTGAGCCTGAAAATATTTTCATCACGGATATCGGTGAAGTCATTGAAATTCAGAATGGCGGAGCACGCAGAGCTGGTAAAGTTACAGCAGGTAACGTACTGATCGATGGACTAGGCGTAGGGGATGTAGGAAATATCGTATTGCGCGACCGTAAATTGCTGTCACAGGACGGTATTTTGGTGGTGGTTGTCACGCTGAGCAAGCAAGACGGAACGATTAAATCGGGTCCAGATATCATTTCCCGCGGTTTCGTTTATGTCCGTGAATCGGAAGGTTTGCTTGATGAAGCGAATCGTATTGTCTCAAGTACACTGCATAAGCTCATGAGTGAAAATGTAAATGAATGGGCTTCCCTCAAGACAAATGTCAAGGATGCACTGGGTCGCTTCTTGTATGAGCAAACTCGTCGCAGACCGATGATCCTGCCAATTATAATGGAAGTGTGATTCAATTGAAATTTGTTCAAAAACCTGAATTAAAAACTTAAGTCACAGGCACACAGTCGCCTCTCTTCCCGCAGGAAATATTGGACGGTTTCCGCGGAAGGAGAGGCTTTTTTGATTTTTCGGGGTAAGGAAAAGCATGGGGGTAGGTATAAAATATTCCATTTACATCCCATACTATAGGGTGACTACGGGTCATATAGATGCGTAAAGCGAAAGGAAGATCACCCATATGGAACAATACAGCAATCTATCATCTGGCAACGAGGAAACGGAAACGCCAGATCAACCAGAAATTGGGCAAAGACCCGCGTTACCTGCTATGGAGGCTTTGCAGCAACTGGGTCAAACCTCCATGCCTGGAGGCGAGTCCAATATTTTTTGCATGACGATTATCGGTCAGATTGAAGGGCATCTCATTTTACCGCCTCAAAACAAAACGACAAAATATGAGCACATTATTCCCCAACTGGTAGCGGCAGAACAAAATCCTCGTATCGAAGGATTAATGATTTTGCTGAATACAGTTGGTGGTGATGTAGAGGCAGGACTGGCTATTGCTGAAATGATCGCATCGATGAGTAAACCAACGGTGACCATTGTGATAGGCGGGGGGCATAGCATCGGTGTGCCGATTGCTGTGTCTTCCACTTATTCCTACATTGCGGAGAGTGCGACGATGACCATTCATCCTATTCGTATGAGCGGCCTGGTCATTGGAGTCCCACAGACTTTTGAATATATGGAAAAAATGCAGGAACGTGTCGTACGCTTTGTCGTTTCTCATTCTCGTATTACAGAAGAGCAGTTTAAGGAATTGATGTTTAAAACCGGTGAGTTAAACCGCGATATTGGTACAGCGGTTGGGGGAGCCGATGCAGTGAAGTATGGATTGATGGACGCGGTTGGAGGGATCGGAGAGGCTTTAAAACAGCTGAACACCATTATTGAAACGCGGCGTCAGCAAAACGGGAACGCTGGGATCCAACAGCAGGCTCCGTATGCTCCTTTTATTCCCAGTGCCACAGGAACTCCTACAGAGACACTGTCAGGGGAGCATAGCGGGGAGCTATCTCAATGACATTATATACTGTAATGCCAATGGAAATGGTGTGGCAAGGGATGTGGAAAGAGGCTGAGGAGCTTGCAGAGGTTCGAGTAGACGGTCTACTTATGCAGGTACAGCCGCTTGAAAGTCGTCGGGGGATCATTGTACGGTTGTTGGACTGCCCGCTGGAAGCCTACCTGAATCCGCGTTATGGACCCGGTCAAGTCATCGAATGGTCGTAAAAGGTGTCGAATAGTATAGAAATCGGTCATTTACTGCTGAAAAAGAACATATGTGCGGATACCGGGTGACGTGGTATAATATTCTTCTGGGGGGTGACCTTGTATGTCCAGAAGAAGAAAAAGAAAAAAGAAAGCCGCATTTGGCGGAGTTCTAAAATTTGAAATTTACGGCATTGTGCTGATTACATTAGCGGTCATTGCGTTATCGGGTGAAGCGGCAGTTGGTCGGTCGCTATCCAAGATGTTTGGGCTCGTATTGGGGAAATTCTATTTTGTTATCCCTCTGATTGGCATTTATTATGGTCTGATGGTGATGATTCACCGCAAGTGGCCGAACCAGTGGAACTCGCGTAAAACGGGTTTGCTCCTGTTGGTATTTGCCTTTACACTTATGAGTTCTATTTCATCTATGGAGCAGCGTTTGGGGCCGATCAACGCGCTTCAGCCGGGCGGAGTGATGACCCAGATACATATAGATATGCGCGAGCAGTTGCTGTCGCCTGATCAGCAGGGCCATTCCTCAATGCTGAACAAGGATATCAGCGGGGGTTACGTAGGCGCGTTGCAGCTTACTGTTCTGTTGTGGCTGTTTGGTCTCACGGGAGCTAAACTGATCATGATTGTTATGTTCGTCATTTGTTTCATGCTGATGACTCAACTGTCCTATGTGGATTTGGTGCGGATTGTAAAGACCAAGCTGCTAGCAGCTGGGGGAAGTGTGCGCAAAAAGTGGACTGGTAAAGCTACTCCGCTTTCGGCATCTAGCAAAGGTAATGGAAATAGAAAGATCAAGTCTGAGCCGATTCCTGCCTATGAGGAAGACATGGATGATGACTTTGACGAAATGCAGCCTCCTGCACGCAAACAACCGATTTTCTTTCAGTTGTTTGGTCTTAAGAATTCAGATAAAGCGGACAAGGAAGAGCATTCCGTCGATGAGGATGAGCATGATTTTCCATATGAAGCTGAGGACGCGCAGGCCCAGTGGAGAAATGGCAACCAGAGTGAAGAGCTGTCTGACGTAGTCGAACACGCTGAGCAGGAAGCTGCAATTCCGGTAAAAAGGTCGCCGATTATTAGGGATTTCTTCGAACAAGTAAAGCATGAGGAAAGAAGAACGGAAGCTGAATTTGGAGAGTCCCTGACAGGGGCAGAGCAGACGACTTCCATTATTGACGAACCCCTGGATGATGACTTTATGGGTGCCAATGCGAATAAGGATATGGATGATTCGACTACGATTCAGGGGACATTAGAAGGTGCTCAGGGACAAGCTCAGACGATTGCAACTGGGGTGGCAGGCGAAGAGGTTGAAGGTACCCATACAGCTATCCCGGCTCCGCCGCCGCCTAAACCGTACAAGCTACCATCGTTTCGTTTGCTTGCTAAACCACAAAATGCAGGCAAAGGTATGGGACAAAAGGATTATATGCAAACGGCACGCAAACTGGAAGCAACGCTGGAAAGCTTCGGTGTGCGGGCGAAGGTGCTGGAGGTTGTCCGTGGCCCTGCCGTAACACGTTATGAAATTCAGCCGGACATTGGAGTGAAGGTCAGCCGTATTGTGAGTCTGACGGATGACATTGCGCTTGCACTTGCTGCCAAAGATATCCGTATGGAGGCTCCGATTCCTGGCAAATCTGCTATCGGAATTGAGGTTCCGAATAATGAAGTTTCCATTGTAACGATGCGTGAGGTAATGGAGACAACCGTTTTCCAGGAGTCAGCTTCCAGCTTGTCTATTGCATTCGGACGTGATATTGCAGGACAGACGATTGTCGGTAATTTGGCCAAGATGCCCCATCTTCTTGTAGCTGGGGCAACAGGTTCGGGTAAATCAGTGTGTATCAATGGGATCATCACGAGTATTTTGTACAAAGCAAAGCCGGATGAGGTCAAATTTTTGATGGTCGATCCTAAAATGGTGGAGTTGAACGTGTACAACGGAATCCCGCATTTGTTGGCTCCGGTCGTGACTGATCCAAAGCGTGCCTCACTTGCATTGAAGAAAATTGTAGTCGAAATGGAAAAAAGGTATGAGTTATTTTCCAAATCAGGAACCCGTAATATTGAGGGATACAATAATTTGATGAAAGATAACCCGGATGCATTTCTGCCTTACATCGTCGTTATTGTGGACGAGTTGGCAGATTTAATGATGGTAGCTGCGGGAGATGTGGAGGATGCGATTGCACGACTTGCCCAAATGGCGCGCGCAGCAGGCATCCACCTTATCATTGCAACGCAAAGACCTTCGGTTGATGTAATTACCGGGGTAATTAAAGCTAATATTCCTTCACGTATTGCCTTCGGCGTTTCCTCGCAGGTAGATTCCCGTACCATATTGGATATGGGTGGAGCCGAGAAGCTGCTCGGACGTGGTGATATGCTTTTCATGCCAATGGGTGCTTCTAAACCAGTCCGCGTTCAGGGAGCGTTCATGAGCGATCAAGAAGTCGAAAATATTGTTAACTACGTACGTGAACAGGGTGAAGCGCAGTATGATGAGACGCTAGTGCCGGAGGTGGAAGAGGTATCGGCTGATGCAGATGAAATGCTGGATGAGCTGTACGATCAGGCTGTCAACATCATTTTAGAGGCTAAACAAGCTTCCGTTTCGCTCCTTCAGCGCCGTATGCGGATCGGTTATACACGTGCTGCTCGACTGATTGACTCCATGGAAGCTCGCGGAGTCATCGGCCCTTACGAGGGCAGCAAGCCCCGTGAGGTTCTTATCTCAATGGAGCAATATCAGCAAAATAAAGTTAGTTCCTAAGCATTATCTCTACCCAGCACTACATTAAAACGCTGTTCGTTCGCAAGGTAGTTGTTCTAAAATGACAACTCCAAGTGTACAAACAGCGTTTTTTTGTGATGTTTTTTTGAGGTGTGGCGACTACCTGCTGAAAGAAGATTAAAAGGGTGAATAGCTTTAAGCGGAGCTTGTCATAATAAACGTAGCCATCCTGTTAATCCCACAAAAGAAAGGTAGAGCGCAGCATATGAAAAAGACAATGGTCTGGATTTGCACGGGTATCCTCGCAGCCTCGGCTATTACGTACACAGGACTTTTTAAAAATGACTCTGCACAGCAGCAAACAGAGTCGCTCAACACACAGCAGAAAGTACAAGCGGCGCAACCATCCGAGCCGACATTCAGCTCGGGAGCGGTTGATTTTGGATCTTACGGTCAGGATGTATATGAGTTGCAATCACGTTTGAAGTTGCTGGGCTTTTTTGGCGGGAAAGTGGACAGCCATTTTGGCAGCAGTACACTAAAAGCTGTTAAAGGTTTTCAAAAGGAATTTGGTATCCGTCCCGATGGAGTGGTCGGAGCAAAGACGAAATTAAAGCTGGTGAATGCTACCCCTAACTGGAAGCCAACGGAGACTCCTATGCATCGTAACAATCAAGGTTCCGCTCAGGGACACACAGCGGACAATAATGATAAAGCGGATCAAAAAGATGAAACGATGGGATCGGCCAACACCATGGGACTATCTGCAAACGATCTTAAGATTTTGGCTAATGCGGTCTACGGTGAATCCCGTGGCGAGCCCTTTGAAGGGCAGGTTGCCGTGGCAGCGGTTATTTTGAACAGGGTTAAGTCACCTAGTTTTCCAAATACACCATCTGGGGTGGTTTTCCAGCCGGGGGCCTTTACAGCTGTAGCAGACGGACAAATCTGGCTTACGCCGAATGAAACTGCACAGAAGGCAGTACGACAGGCGCTGAACGGCTGGGACCCAAGCGGAGGATGTCTCTATTATTTTAACCCAAAAACAGCCACCTCCAAATGGATTTGGACCCGTCCGCAGGTGAAAACCATCGGGGAACATATTTTTTGCATGTAAAACGCCGAAGCAGCCGGGAGCTTGTCTCCGGTTGCTTCTTGGCTTTTGCATGGTTAGAATAAAGATTGGTACACTTTACCTCTTTACAGGAGGACGATTTACAGCAGCTAATGCTAATCAAAGGCTAGACGCCAATTGACGTCACAAAGGAGTTTTGGACTTGAACAAAACAGGTTTCGAGCGTGGCACACGCAGACAACTGAGGATTCATGTACTGCCAACCAAGCGCTTTAAGACGTTTGCTATATCATTGTATGTAGGCACTCCGCTACGGGAGGAAACCGTAACTCGAGTGGGGCTGGTACCTTTCGTTCTGCGCCGGGGTACAGAATCGTATCCGCAGACTACACAATTCAGAGAACAGTTAGAGCAATTGTATGGCGCAGGTTTCGGATTCGATGTGTATAAACGTGGAGATTATCAGATCGTGCAATTTCGCATGGATACGATTAATGACAGCTTTGTAAACAGTCCGGATAGTTTGCTGGATCGTTCGTTTGCTTTCCTTGGAGAAGTGCTGACGAAGCCTGCATTGGAAAATGATGCATTTCAAACTGGATACGTTCAGCAGGAACGAGAAAATGTGCGCAAGAAGCTGGAATCTATAGTTAACGATAAAATACGTTATGCTGGTGAGCGCTGCATGGAGGAAATGTGCAAAGATGAGCCTTATCGTCTGCACCCTCTTGGTCAACGATCTGATCTGGACAGTATAGATGCACAGAGCTTGTATGAGGCTTATGGAGAATGGCTGAATCATGCCAGCATGGATTTATACGTTGTGGGAGATACGACGCTAGAAGAAGTTGAGAAGTTTGTTGATCGCTATTTTCAATTGAACCGTTCAGCGGAAGCAGGGTATGTTCCGGAACAGCCCAAGTCGGTAGAGCGTGATGTTCAAACTGTTGTAGAGCGTCTTGATGTGAACCAGGGCAAGCTCAACATGGGATTGCGGACCCCTATTACGTATGGTGACGATCGCTATGCATCCGCTCTGATGTACAATGGCATTCTGGGCGGGTATCCGCATTCAAAGCTGTTCGTTAATGTAAGGGAAAAGGAAAGTTTGGCGTATTACGCTTCATCGCGATATGACGGGCATAAAGGGATTGGTACGATTCAATCTGGTATTGAAATTCCTAATTATGAAAAAGCGGTTACTATTATCCGCAAGCAACTGGAAGATACGCAAAACGGAGCGATTACTGAGCTGGAAATGACCCAAACGCAGGCGATGATTCGCAACTTGCTGAAGGAGATGCAGGATTCCGCTTTTGAGATGATCGCCTATGATTTTAACAGACAGCTTTCCGGTAAAGAGCGGACGGTAGATGAGCTGCTGAGTCAGGTGGAGGCAGTCAAGGTGCAGGATGTTCAGGATGCCGCCCGGACGTTCCGACTGGACACTATTTATTTCTTGAGAGACCAGAAAGGGGAATAACGGTGGAGCATATACCTTATGAGCATTTGCAGGAAACGCTGTACTATGAAGTAATGGATAACGGCTTACACGTTTATGTGTTGCCCAAACCGGGTTTTCAGAAGACGTACGCCACATTTGCGACTAAATACGGCTCGGTTGATAATCATTTCCGCGTAGAAGGTCAACAGCCCGTAAAGGTGCCGGATGGCATAGCCCATTTTTTGGAGCATAAAATGTTTGAAGAGCCTGAAGGAGATATTTTTGCTACCTTTTCCTCTAATGGTGCATCGGCGAACGCATTTACGAGCTTTGATCAAACCGTATATCTGTTTTCGGCAACTGAGCGTATTCAAGAAAATTTGACCACGCTGGTCAATTTTGTTCAACATCCTTACTTTACAGATGAAAATGTAGAGAAGGAAAAAGGCATTATTGGCCAGGAAATCAATATGTATGAAGATAACCCCGATTGGCGGAGTTACTTTGGTCTGATCGAGGCGTTGTACAAGGTCCATCCGGTGCATATTGATATCGCAGGTACGATTCAATCCATCAGTACGATTACAAAGGAAACGCTGTACAGTTGCTATGAAGCTTTCTACCACCCAAGCAATATGATTCTTTTTGTAGTGGGAGGAGTGGATCCAGCTGAAGTAATAGAGCTGGTACGTAACAATCAGGCCAAAAAGGACTATAAGCCGCAGGGAGAGATTGAGCGGATTTTCGACGATGAACCCACTACAGTTGCAGAACCACGTCGTGAGGTGAAGCTGGCCGTTTCTCTGCCAAAGCTACTGTTTGGATTCAAGGAGGCAGAAGTAGGTTTAACGGGTGAAGAATTGCTTCGTCATGATCTGGAAACCAAGCTGATGCTTGATCTCCTATTTGGTTCCAGTACACAACTGTATCAAAAGCTCTACGATGAGGATCTGATTTCGGACAGTTTTGGCCATGAGTACAATAGTACGCAGCAATATGCATTTTCCGCAATCGGTGGAGATACCAAAGACCCGGATCGGCTGTTGGCGAGAATACGTGAAGAGGTGGAGTCCATCCAGAAGCAGGGCTTCGCAGCAGAACATTTTGAACGGGCACGCAAAAAGAAAATCGGTGGTTATCTGCGTACACTCAATTCACCAGAAAATATTGCGCATGAATTTACAAGACATCGCTTCCGGGGCAGTGATTTTTTCCAACTGCTTCCGGTTTATGAAAGTATTACGCTTGAGGATGTAAATCGCCGTCTGAAAGATCATATCCAGTGGGATCAACTCGCAATATCACTAGTGGTGAGTCCGTAATGTCCAGGGAGAGGGAAACGATGACCACTGAGGGCGGAGAATTAAAAGCGATTGGCGATACAACTGTGCTGATTACAGGAGCGAGTGGCGGAATTGGTGCGGCTATTGCTGAGCGTTTTGCAGCTGTAGGGATGAATGTGGTCATTCACTACATGAAGTCCCATGAAAAAGCAAATGAAGTTGCCCGTCGTTGCATGGCTTATTCGGGCAAGGTTATGACCGTGTCAGCGGATCTGCGGAGCAAGGAGCAGATCGAACGCATGCGGGAAAAGCTGGATAATCACGGGATGAAGCCGGATATTCTTGTGAACAACGCCGGATTATCTCATTATGGGCTGTTGACAGATGTTTCGGAAGAGGAATGGGACGAAGTGATGGCAGTCAATGTTAAGGGAACCTTTCTGTGTACGCAGGTTTTTATGCCACATATGATTTCCCAACGCTATGGCCGCATTGTGAATGTTTCCTCCGTGTGGGGGATATGTGGCGCTTCGTGCGAGGTGTTGTATTCCACCACGAAGGGAGGCATTAACGCTTTCACTAAAGCGCTGGCTCAAGAAGTAGCACCTTCCGGGGTGACAGTGAATGCAGTAGCTCCAGGTGCAGTGAATACGTCGATGCTGGATCATTTAGATGAAGGCGAAATTACCAGTTTGGAAGAAGAAATTCCTGCCGGACGATTGGCTCGACCTGATGAGATATCATCCCTGGTTTATTTTCTTGCGCTTCCTGAGTCAGGTTATATTAATGGCCAGGTCATAAGTCCTAACGGAGGATGGGTGACTTAAGGGAAATAGCGCTTGGAGGAATCCACCAGTATAGTAAGCGTCTGAGAAGAGCATATTACAACTGTTGATTTTAAATCTGAATCATCTAAGGAGGATTTAAGTATGTCAACAGTTGTTCAGAATTTTGATGTTTGGAAAAAGTTCCTCGGTCAGCGTGTAGAGCAAGCGGAGAAGCTGGGAATCAGCCAAGATACCATTTCAGAGCTTGCTTATGAAATCGGTGATTTTCTGGATGAGAAGGTCGATCCAGCCAACCACTCCAACCGCGCATTGAAAGAACTGTGGGGAGTTGCCGATGAGGACGAGCGTCACACCATCGCCCGGCTAATGGTTAAATTGGCCAAGAGCAACGCATAAGTAAGAACCAACATGAAAAGCTCCCTTTTGGGGGCTTTTCTGTAATGGTTACAGAGCTGTTCTTGTAATTCCATTGTAATTTATATATCATAAACGTGATTGAGGCTTACAACACAATGCAGCCTATCAAATTTCAATAATTGGTTTTGTCGAAAGATGTTATTTTATGATACAATAATGCTTTGATTTGGAGTTGTTGACGGTTTGAATGTGAATGAGGTGCTAACGTGACGGAAGAAACGAAACAGTGGTACATGGAGTACAAGATACATAAAAATCGACCCGGACTGCTGGGAGACATTGCTTCCATGCTTGGTATTCTGGGGGTTAATATACTGACGATCAACGGTGTTGAAGGTGAAAGACGGGGGATGTTGCTTGAAACAGACGATGATGAGAAGATACGTATTCTCGGAGACACGTTAAAAAAAGCGAGCAACATTACAGTCACGGCCTTACGTGCTCCGAGACTGGTTGATATATTGGCAGTAAGACATGGCCGTTACATCGATCGGGATTCGGATGATCGTAAAACATTTCGCTTTACACGCGATGAGCTTGGGTTGCTGGTCGATTTTTTGGGTGAAGTATTAAAGAGGGACGGCAATCAGGTAATCGGTCTTCGCGGGATGCCACGTGTGGGCAAAACGGAATCCATTATTGCCAGTAGTGTATGCGCAATGAAGCGTTGGACTTTTGTATCTTCGACGCTACTACGACAGACGGTACGCAGTCAGCTCTCTGAAGAAGAAATGAACCCAAACAATGTGTTTATTATTGATGGTATTGTGAGTACAATTCGGTCAAATGAAAGACATTATCACCTGCTTCAGGAAATTATGAGCATGCCAAGTACTAAAGTGATTGAGCATCCTGATGTATTTGTACGTGAGTCGGGATACAGCTTTGACGATTTCAATATCATTATTGAACTTCGCAATAATCCGGCTGAGGAAATTATTTATGATACCTTTACAGCCAGTTATACAGAAGATCTTTAAATAAGCGTAATTACACAAGGAGATGATGACATGTCAGAACTGGGTCAGCAATTAAAGGAGGCCCGGCTGCAAAAAGGATTGAGCCTTGACGATGTTCAGGAAATGACGAAGATACGCAAACGTTATCTGGAAGCCATTGAGACGGGCGATTACAAAGTGCTGCCGGGAAGCTTTTATGTCAGAGCTTTTATTAAAACATACGCTGAAACGGTCGGGTTGAATCCTGATGAGATTCTGGAAGGGCATCAAAGCAATGTGCCTGAACCTGAACCGGAAGCAGTCATGGAGCCTGTTACACAGAAACGCTCCAGCCGTCCCGCCACGATTGGTAATCTTAAATGGTTGCCTACAGCGTTAATGTGGCTTTTTCTAGTTCTCATTGTTGGGGTTATTTATGCTTATTGGGTGAGCAACAACCATTCAACTCCAAAAACAGCAGAAAACACAACACCGATTACTACACCAAGTACAACACCAAGTACAACACCAAGTACAACACCAAGTACAACACCGAGTACAACACCAAACACGTCTACTCCTGATACCACTACGACACAGCCGAACAATGGTCAAACGACGGCTCCAAATGGTGCTGGTGGGCAGACTCCTGGTGCGGGGCAAACCGGGCAAACTCAGCCAAATGGTACGGGGAATACGGATGCTACTACTCCAAATACTGGACAACAGCCGGATACGACTACTCCACAACAAGGTGTAACTGTGGCACAGGACGGCAAGCAAGGCAAGACGACGATTTTTAAAGTTTCCAGTGCAACGGGAGCCACAGCCAAGGTTGATATTAAAGCTACGGGTGAAAGCTGGCTTGAAGTGTACAAGGGAGAAAATTCCCGTGGAGAAAAGCTGAGTTATGGTATGACTAAAAGTGGAGATGCCATGTCTTTCGATATTGGTCCAGAAGGTTTATATATCAAATCAGGGCGGTCTTCTGCCACAGATATTTCCGTAGCAGGTCAACCGATAACAGATAATAAATCGACTACTCGTGTACTGTTACAGCAAGGAGAAGCCTCTTCGACCGGAACGAGTGCAGGGGTGACGGGTTTACCTGCAGATTCTACGACAGGTAGCAGTACGGATTCAGCACAAAGTGGTACAGATTCTACAACTACTAATGGTGAATAAACGCCTTGGTGCGAGGAAATACTAATGACTGTAATTCCTGGAAAGGCAGTCATTTCATTTTCCGCAAAGTGAGGTGTATACGTTATGACCGTCAGCTGGATTGTGACTGGGCTCGGTATAATTGTCAGTTTACTGGGCTATTATCTGACACCGAATGCATGGGGCTATGGCATACTGGGCTTTGGTCTTGCTCACATTGTGCTTGGACTTTTGGATATGTTCCGAACTCCAACACGAAGCCATAATTAGATATTTTGACCGTAAATGAAATAAAGGCGTTTTTGTCAGGAAAACTGGCAAGAACGCCTTTTTAGTCAACCGATTATTGGATTTTTGTAAATGACTAGCCTATAATTAGATATTGAACTTTGTTGTGGAAAGGAAAGTGAAACGATGGCTTCAGAAAATTCATTTGATATCGTCTCCAAAATGGATATGCAGGAGTTAACAAATGCGGTTCATCAGACGGAGCGTGAAATTGAAACACGATTTGATTTCAAGGATAGCAAAAGTAGCCTCAAGCTTGAGAAAGAAGCTCTTACGATTGCATCGGAAGACGAATACAAGCTGAATGCGGTGATTGATATTTTGCAGTCTAAAATGGCTAAACGAGGTCTGTCCCTCAAAAATGTGGAGTATGGCAAATTGGAACCCGCTTCTCTAGGTTCAGTGCGTCAGCGTCTTTCGCTGAAGCAGGGAATTGATCAGGATAATGCCAAGAAAATTAACATTCTTATTCGGGACTCCAAGCTAAAAGTTAAAAGTCAGATTCAAGGTGATCAAATCCGGGTGACCGGGAAAAACAGGGATGATTTACAGGCGATCATTCAATTGCTACGTAAAGCTGATTTGCCATTGGAGCTTCAATTTACAAACATGAAATAAAGACGTTTTCCCTCATATATTTTGCAGGAAAAACGTTGCTTGATGTGCGGCAGGTTATTTTGACATGCGTTTTGCGCCATATTATACTTGTAACGAAAATGCAGACAATTCAGGTGTATAGCGCTCGCCGAAAGCGATTTACATAGGGTTGAATTTAATCCGAAAACTGCCATTTGTAATCAAGTACGATAATCAGGGGAGAGTGTGTTGTGAATTTACCCAACAGAATTACAATAACGCGGATTTGCCTTATCCCGGTGATGATGCTGGCCTTGCTGGTGGACTTTGATTTTTATCCGCCACCGATTGAGATCGGAGCTTTCAAGCTGCCGTATAATCAGCTGATTGCGGCTATCATTTTCCTTGTAGCAGCCAGCACGGACGGTCTTGACGGGTATTTGGCACGTAAAAATAATATGGTCACCAATTTGGGCAAGCTGTTGGACCCCCTTGCTGATAAGCTTTTGGTAACCGCCATTTTGGTTTCCTTGGTAGAAATGGGGAAAATTGATTCGTGGATTGTTGTTGTGATTGTTAGCCGTGAGTTTGCGGTTACGGGGCTGCGTCAGATTGCCTTGCTGGATGGGTCTGTGGTTGCTGCAAGCAATTGGGGCAAATTAAAGACGATCATTCAGATTGTTGCTATCGTAGCGCTGCTCATTAATAATTTCCCGTTTGTTTTTCTTGGTATACCGTTTGATTTAATAGCGATATGGGCAGCGGTGTTGATCACCATTTATTCGGGTATTGATTATTTCGTGAAAAATATCCATTTGCTGAGCTCCTCCAAGGTTTAACAGTATAAATTTTATGGAAACAGCAATAGGGACTAAACTTATTGCTGTTTCTTTATATAATTCCCATCATATTCGCAGTACAGGAGGAAGAATTGATGAAAGCTGAAATAATTGCGGTAGGAACAGAGTTATTGCTCGGACAAATAGTGAATACAAATGCTCAATATTTGTCACAAGAGTTGGCTACAATTGGAATCGATGTATATTTTCAGACTGTGGTTGGCGATAACATAGATCGGCTTCAGGAAGCCATAAGAATTGCTCAGAAGCGTGCGGATATTATTTTATTTTCTGGCGGTCTGGGACCGACCCAGGATGATTTGACGAAAGATGCGATAGCGTCTGTATTGGGGCGAAAATTGCACATAGATCGTCTTGCAATGGACAAGCTAGATCAATTTTTTCGTAACCGTGGGGTAGAAATGACCGAAAATAACCGCCGGCAGGCGCTTTCTATTGAAGGTGCTACTCCGCTTGAAAATGAGACAGGGCTAGCTGTGGGCGACGCAATTGCACAGGATGGTAAATTTTATGTAGTTTTGCCTGGACCTCCTAAGGAACTCAAACCGATGTTTGCAAACCAGGCCAAACCTTGGTTGCTTCAGCAGGCATTGAGCGGTGAGGAAATGCCAATTTATTCAAAAATGCTAAAATTTGCAGGGATTGGTGAGTCAGCTCTTGAAACCCGTTTGTTAGATCTGATCCAATCCCAGACAGACCCCACGATTGCTCCTTATGCCAAGGAAGGGGAAGTCACGATCCGTATATCCACCAAGGCGGCCAGCGAAAGTGAAGCATTGATTAAGCTGACGGCTACGGAAGTAGAAATTCAGCAGCGTCTTTCGGAATTTATGTATGCAAGCGAAGATGTTACGCTGGAGAAGGTTATCGTAGATCTAATGGCCAATCGCGGACTCACTGTGAGTGCGGCAGAAAGCTGTACAGGTGGACTGCTGATGGAACACCTCACTTCTATACCTGGCAGTGCTACTATGTTTCAAGGTGGCATCGTGTGCTATTCCAATGAAATGAAGATGAAATTACTCAACGTGCCTTGTGATTATTTAGAGGGGGATCAAGCGCCAGGTGCAGTGAGTAAGGAAGTGGCCCTTGTGCTTGCAGAGCAGGCGAGAATGATCATGGACAGCGATTTTGGACTTTCAGTTACTGGTGTAGCCGGACCTGGGTATTCCGAACGTAAGCCAGTCGGTCTAGTGTATATTGGCATTGCTGAACGCGACAAGGAAACGGAAGTACATGAACTGAGACTGAGTGGTAACCGCGAAACAATCCGACTGCGATCAGTCAAAGCGATTCTGTACAGATTGTGGCGCAGGCTGGTAGAGAACGAGAAACTCTCTTAATCATCTATGTACAGTGTGGGTCGTAGAGTTGTTTTAGATAGATATTCATGATATAATCACCTTATCGGAAGAACCGTTGCAAAGCCTTTTGCCAGCGGTTCTTTTTTTGTTTTAAGAGACAGGTGTAATTACAGAAGAGAGCTGTGTGAATAAAAAAACGAATGTATGTTCGAAAAAATGCTTGGCAAGCGTGTCAAAACAAGGTATTATTAAAGTACAAACAATGAAGGATGTGAGTTTATTGTCAGATCGTCGTGCTGCGCTGGATATGGCGCTCCGTCAAATAGAAAAGCAATTTGGTAAAGGTTCCATTATGAAGTTGGGTGAGTCTACCCACATGCAAGTGGAAACGATCCCCAGTGGTTCGATTGCTTTGGATATTGCGTTAGGAACGGGCGGCTTTCCAAGAGGCCGGGTTATTGAAATATACGGACCGGAATCATCCGGTAAAACGACAGTAGCTCTTCACGCTATCGCAGAGGTGCAAAAAACAGGCGGACAAGCCGCCTTTATCGACGCCGAGCATGCGCTTGATCCGTCGTATGCAAGCAAGCTGGGTGTCAATATTGATGAGTTGTTACTATCGCAACCAGATACAGGAGAGCAGGCGCTTGAGATTGCCGAAGCCCTTGTACGTAGTGGAGCAGTAGACATTGTAGTTGTTGACTCCGTAGCGGCACTTGTGCCGAAGGCAGAGATTGAAGGCGAAATGGGAGATTCCCATGTCGGTCTTCAAGCACGTCTGATGTCGCAGGCATTGCGTAAGCTGTCTGGAGCCATTAACAAATCGAAAACTATTGCTATTTTTATTAACCAGCTACGTGAAAAAGTAGGTGTTATGTTCGGTAACCCTGAAACAACACCAGGTGGACGTGCCTTGAAGTTTTACTCTACGGTACGTTTGGATGTTCGTCGTATTGAAAGTTTGAAAATGGGTAACGACATTGTGGGTAACCGCACACGTATTAAAGTCGTGAAGAATAAAGTTGCCCCTCCATTCCGTCAGGCTGAAGTGGACATTATGTACGGTGAGGGCATTTCCAAAGAAGGTAGCTTGATCGATATCGGTACGGAGCATGACATTGTCGACAAGAGTGGAGCTTGGTATTCCTACGAAGGTGAGCGCCTTGGTCAGGGACGTGAGAATGCGAAGCAATTTTTGAAGGAAAATCCGAACATTGCTAGTACGATCGAGCAAAAAATTCGGGTGGCAAGCAATTTGATTACGACGGTTGCTCCGCCTACAGAAGAAGAGTTGGCACAGCAAGCCAAGGAAGAACAGGAATTGTTGGAGCTTGAATAAAGCTTGGTGAATCCTGATTTGTGAACTGGAGCCAGGGTTATGGCACAATCCGGTTGAATAGCATGATTCTGATGCCCTGCACAGTTGTGCAGGGCATTTTTGCATCAATTAAAGCTGCTTTGTCAGCGGAATCTAACTTTTGCGTAGCAGTTGTCCAAAGACTGCTTTCGTGAATTTCAAAGTGAGGGAAACATATTGCAGTTGGACGATGAAGATGAATATTCTGCGGAAGCAAATAAGCAACAAGAGATTTCTCTTTTTCCGGATCATGAGGAATTGATGATTACTAGGGTAGAGCAGGGACAGGGACGCAAACGTGGACGCTATATCATTCATTTTGGCCCGTATTCATTGTCTGTATTAGAAGATGTAATGATCAAGTACAATATGTTCAAAGGAACGTCATTCGTCAAAAAAGAACTGGAAGATATTGTTCTGGCAGATGAAAAGCAACAGGCCTATGTACTCGCGCTTCGATATTTGGGGCGAAAGCCTCGCACACGTCAGGAAATTGCCCAGCGTTTGGTGCAAAAAGAACTGGATCAGTCTGTTATTGACGAAGTAATGGTCCGACTGGAAAGGGAGCAACTCGTGGATGATGATTTGTACGCCCGCCAATGGGCAAGGCAGCGTATAACTAGCCAACGTAAGGGGAAGATGTGGGTTAGGCAAGAACTCCGTCAGAAAGGCATCTCTAAAGCCTCTATTGGGGAAGCGTTAGGTGAAATCACCGATAATGAGGAGTGGGAGAGTGCTTTGACGATCGGACGTAAGAAATGGAATCAGGTACGTGGTGATATAATGGAGAAAAAAAGGAAAACCTACCCTTTTCTCATGAGACGCGGATATTCGGGGGATATGACACGCCGAGTGGTCAATCATCTCACTGCGGCCGAGCATGACGCTGCTTCAGATGACGAGGAATTGTTGCAGTGGGAGGAATAATTGCCAAACGGCTGCTGAACCTTGGGCTAGTATGAACGGATAGGATGAGCTAGTTATTACATGGAAAGCTGCATGGTACTCTACTAATGTTTGCATTCCCTTGACAATGCCATTTGTCAAATAATAAAATATATATGAAACGATACTTGTGGAACGCCCTTTTTCCTTCCAAAAAAGCGGAATCCACCGGTGAGTTCTCATCGCCAAATAACAAGTGATGCCGCTATGCCAGGCGGAATTGTACATGTGAAAGCATGTGCATATGAAATGAAACGACCTTGTGTCGTTATCTTAGTTTGACGATCAAAGTAAATGTGACAATTGCAAAAAGTCCCAAGGAATGCCTTGGAGGAACCAACGGGGAGGTGAACAGTATGATGACTGCGATCTGGTTCGTTCTCGTTGCTGTAGCCGCGTTATTCTTTGGGTTCGGGATTGGTTATTTTATTCGCAAATCTATTGCAGAAGCTAAGATCTCCAGTGCGGAAGAAGCTGCCGCGCAAATCGTGGAGAACGCGAAAAAAGAGGCAGAAGCGCTGAAGAAGGAAACGGTATTGGAAGCGAAAGATGAAATTCACCGCATCCGTGCCGAAGCTGAAAAAGAAACTCGTGAACGTCGCAATGAAATTCAACGACAGGAACGAAGATTGCTGCAAAAAGAAGAATCGCTGGATAAAAAATTGGAATCGCTGGAACGCAAAGAAGAACAGGTGGCCAACAAAGAGAAACGAATCGATGAAACCCAGCAGCAAATTGATTTGATTTACAAGAGTCAGGTAACTGAGTTGGAGCGTATTTCCAATCTGACGATGGAGGATGCAAGAAGTATTATTCTGACCAACGTAGAGCAGGAAGTTCGTCATGAAACAGCTCAGATGATTAAAGAAATTGAACAGCAGGCCAAAGAAGAAGCGGACAAAAAGTCTCGTGAAATCATCACACTGGCCATCCAACGCTGTGCGGCAGATCATGTAGCAGAAACGACGGTTTCTGTCGTCACATTGCCGAACGAAGAAATGAAAGGCCGGATTATCGGGCGCGAAGGCCGTAATATCCGTGCACTTGAAACCCTTACAGGAATTGACCTCATTATTGATGATACGCCGGAAGCTGTTATTTTGTCCGGATTTGATCCGATTCGTAGAGAGATTGCGCGTACTGCGCTTGAAAAGCTCGTAGCGGACGGACGGATACATCCGGCTCGTATTGAAGAGATGGTGGAAAAATCCCGTAAAGAGGTGGACGAACGAATCCGTGAATATGGTGAGCAGGCCACCTTTGAGGTGGGCGTGCATAGCTTACATCCGGATTTGATCAAGATCTTGGGACGTCTTAAGTTCCGTACGAGTTACGGACAGAACGTATTAAAGCACTCGATGGAAGTTGCATACTTGACAGGTCTAATGGCCGGGGAACTGGGCGAAGACGTTGTACTGGCAAGACGGGCAGGATTGCTGCATGACATCGGGAAGGCGCTGGATCACGAAGTGGAAGGATCGCACGTTGAAATTGGCGTGGAACTGGCGAAGAAGTACAAGGAACACCCGGTCGTCATCAACAGCATTGCTTCACATCACGGCGACTGCGAAGCGACTTCAGTGATCGCCATGCTGGTTGGGGCGGCAGATGCTCTATCAGCAGCAAGACCGGGAGCGCGGCGTGAAACGCTAGAGACGTACATCCGTCGTCTTGAGAAGCTGGAACGCATCTCCGAATCTTTTGAAGGCGTTGAAAAATCATACGCGATTCAAGCCGGACGCGAAGTTCGTGTCATGGTACAGCCAGAGAAAATTGATGATGCGGAAGCATTCCGACTGGCCCGCGATATTACGAAAACGATTGAGAATGAACTGGACTATCCGGGACATATCAAAGTTACTGTTATTCGCGAGACCCGTGCGGTAGAATACGCAAAATAAAAGCATTTCAATGAAAAGTGGCCACTGTTTGTAGGGCCACTTTTCATTTATGTAAGGCAGACTAGGGAGGGCTTTCTATCAACGTATTATTTATTGGAGACATCGTCGGCAGTGTAGGCAGAAAGGCACTGAGGGAAAATCTTCCTTCGCTCAAATCAAAATACAATCCGCATGTTATTATCGTGAACGGAGAAAATGCAGCTTCGGGAAGAGGCATAACCCCTGCTATCGCCAGAGAGTTTTTTGATTGGGGCGTCCATGGGATTACGATGGGAAATCATACTTGGGACAATAAGGAAATATTTGATTTTATAGATGATGAGCCACGGATCATTCGCCCGGCTAACTTTCCACCAGGAACACCGGGCCGAGGTTATACCGTTGTAAAGGGTGGAGGTAAGGAGCTGGCTATTGTTAATCTGCAAGGTAGAACCTTTTTGCCAGCTATTGACGATCCATTCCGTGCAGCAGATGAAATTGTCGATGAGTTGCGCAAAAAACATAAACATATCCTAGTTGATTTTCACGCCGAAGCAACCTCGGAAAAAATCGCTATGGGTTGGCATTTGGATGGACGTGCTTCAATCGTGGTAGGTACGCACACACATGTACAGAGCAATGACGATACAATTTTGCCACAAGGAACTGCGTATCAGACAGATGCGGGAATGGTAGGTCCTTATGAGGGAGTGCTTGGAATGCAGAAAGAGGCTGTGTTACAGAAATTCCAGACCCAGCTTCCGGTGCGTTTTCAAGTGGACATGGGCAAATGGCATTTCCATGCCATCAGCGTAGAGCTGAATGATAACGATGGAAAAGCCCGCAAAATTCAGAAAATCAGACTCAAAGAAGATGAATGGCGGATGGATTAACTTTTTTGTAAGCTGCTTAAGGAAAGAATAAGGAAAACTGTCACCAAAAAGCAGGAATTTTTTGCTGACCCTCGAATAACATCTAATAGTGGAATCAAACCATCATCATTCCCAGGGGAGGTACTTACTATGGATGTATTAAAAGTATCAGCAAAATCCAATCCTAATTCAGTTGCAGGCGCACTCGCAGGAGTACTGCGTGAACGCGGAAATGCAGAATTACAGGCGATTGGAGCGGGTGCACTAAACCAAGCCATTAAAGCGGTAGCCATTGCCCGGGGATTTGTCGCACCAAGCGGAGTGGATTTGATTTGTATTCCTGCTTTTACAGACATTGTTATTGATGGAGAAGATCGGACTGCGATCAAATTGATTGTAGAGCCAAGATAATAAATGTAAGTTGCCTGAGCCTGTTTACGATTTGTAAACGGGCTTTTTTGCATTGTGAGTCTGTTACTATGATTTTTAAAATAAATTTGTGGTGCTTCAATCTATAAATGGAGGTAAGATACATGAATGATAAGCTAAAAGTGAATTGGCCAGTTGTTGACTTTCATTGTGATGTGTTATGTAAAATGCAGCTCGATGCGCAGATCGATTTCAGTCATCCATCGCTTGATGTCACAAAAGAACGTTTGCTAGAAGGTAACGTGCAGTTGCAAACGTTTGCTATATATATTTCACAGGTATTAGGCACACCAAGATTTGAACATGTGGTACGTCAAATTGAGCTGTTCAGGCAGCATGTTACCTCTATCTCCGGTGGGTTGAGACCATTGCTGTGGAAGGAAGACTTGGCAATGTGGAAAAATGCGTCCGCAGTGCATCAGGAAGAGCAAGTAAAGCGGGAAGGAGAAGAGAAGCGCACGGAAAAGATAACGTATTTGGATGGTAATGGGACGGATCATACATGGGCACCTTGGGCTTTGCTCTCACTGGAGGGGGTAGATGCGCTGGAAGGGAACCCTTTTTATGCAGAATTATGCTATGCCATGGGAATACGATTGATTGGGCTGACATGGAATTATGCGAACTGGGCAGCTGACGGCATTATGGAACATAGAGGTGGCGGGCTGACTAGCAAGGGGCGCGATTTGGTCAATCGCTGTAATGACCTGGGACTGCTGTTAGATGTGTCGCATCTGTCCGTACAGGGCTTCTGGGAGGTGCTGGAGGAGGCTACTCTACCGCCCATCGCCTCGCATTCGAATGTCTTTGCGAGATGTGCTCATCCTCGTAATCTGCGGGATGAACAGATTCGTGCACTGATCGCCCGTAACGGACGGATTGGTTTGACCTTCGTCACCATGTTTCTCAAAGAGCAGGATACAGTAACTGCTGAGGATCTGCTACCGCATATTGAGCATATTTGTTCATTAGGGGGCGAAAGGCATTTGATGTTTGGCTCTGATTTTGACGGTATCGAGCACCATGTGCAAGGATTGGAACACTCGGGGAAATATCCGGCTTTTGCAGAACTGCTGCTGAAGCATTACCCTGAGGAGCTAGTCAAAGGATGGCTGGGAGGTCATGCCCTGGAATACCTGCAAACGAATCTGCCTTCTAAAATGTCTTCTTAAATAGCTATTTAAGGGGATGTTTTGGCTGCGAACACTCTTGACAAAGCGAGAACGATTACGAAATAATGAGAAGTATCTTAGATTTTAAATAATATTTGCAGAAATACGGCAGACAATGGAGCGAGACTGATGGTGCACCATGCTGCACCGCTATACCAGAGGGGGCTCCATTACACAATGTTAATAAAAAAGGTTACCTGGCTTGAACTCTTTTATGACTTACTATTCGTAGCTGCTGTCTCTAAGGCCACTCATGTTTTACTACATGTTGAGCATGGTAGTATCTCGTGGGAACATATGGAGAAGTTCATTATGATTTTTATCCCGATATGGTGGGCTTGGGTGGGGCAAACTGTCTACAACAACCGTTTTGGTCAAGACAGTATAACGCATCGAATCTTTATGATCCTGCAATTGTTTTTCGTGTTAATCATGACTGCCAGTTTGAATATAGATTTTGATGCGTATTATGTATCTTTTTTTGTTGGCTATATTGGGTTAAGAGGTTTAACTGTCGTTCAATATTTACTTTCGGCGCCCAAAGAAACGGCTCATAAACAGGAAACAGCTCGTTTTTTCGGAACCTATTTTTGGATTGGAATAGTCATCTCTAGTTTCTCCCTTTTCTTTGACTCTTGGGTTCGATATTTGATTTTATATACCGGTATAGCTGTTGATATCCTCGTTCCTTTGATTGGTCGTAAAAAGTTGGTGATCACACCAATCCATACGGAGCATCTTTTAGAACGATTTGCACAGTTCACCTTAATTCTGCTTGGCGAATCTGTGATAAGTATGCTTTCTGTTTTACAATCCGATCATTTTACGGTTTCTTCCGTTGTATTTGCCGCTTTGGCTTTTATATTAGTCATCGCAATCTGGTGGCAATATTTTGAGAATATGGAGAAGCGCGTAGATAAATCAAAACAATCAGCAGGACAGACTATTATTTATGGTCATTTGTTTATTTATCTTTCCCTTAGCATGCTAGCTGCTTCGATTCAGCTCTTGTTTTTGGGACAAGTAGACCATATCTTTGTGCTTTGCTTTACCTTTGCTTCTGTTTTTATTTACTTTTTGTCGGTTTTACTGGTATTTCATCAGTACAGATTAAGTCATCTTAAACCCCGTCTCAGAGTCATTTTTTTCTTAACTGGAATACTCTGTGTCCTGTTTATCCTTAATATATTTATTGTCGTCCCCCCTCATCTCATTGTAGCTGAAATCATGCTTTTCTTTCTCCTGTTCGCTAAAACGACGATTTGATCTGATTTATAGGGATGATATTTAACGATGATTGGGGCGAAAAAGGGAACTTTATACGCTCTTCTTTTCTTTCTTGGCAAAATAGGAGTATAATAGCATGGATGTGTAAAGTATTGTATAGAGAAAAAGGAGTGACCACACGATGAGTAAAATCGTACCTGTCGGCGTTTCCGCCCGTCATATTCACCTGACTCAAGAGCATATTGAAATTTTGTTCGGAGCAGGCTATCAATTAACCGAATTTAAACCTTTGTCCCAACCAGGACAATTTGCCGCAAATGAAACGGTAGCTGTAATTGGTTCTAAGGGCCAATTTGATAAGGTTCGCATTTTGGGACCTGCTCGTCCCGCTTCCCAGTTGGAAATTTCTCGCACTGATTCCTTTGCTATTGGTGTAAAAGCACCTGTACGCGAATCGGGTAGCATTGATGGTACACCAGGAATCACAGTAAAAGGACCAGCTGGTGAAGTGGAACTGCAAGAAGGCGTGATTGTAGCAGCCCGCCATATTCATTTCCATACATCTGATGCAGCTAAATGGGACATTAAGGACAAGCAGTTGCTGAAAGTACGTGTTGGCGGCGAACGTGGTCTTGTATTTGAAAATGTTCTTGCACGTGTGTCCGATTCTTTTGCTTTGGATATGCACATTGATACAGATGAAGCGAACGGTGCCGGTGTGAAAAACGGTGACAACGCTGAAATCGTAGACTAATATACACGATTTAAATGCCGGAAGGCTTAAAGAGTCCGATTCTTGCAAAAGAATCGGGCTTTTTACATACTATATAATTCACAGATACTTCACTTATGTACAAAAAGAACATGAGTTCACTTTGCACTCAATGGTATCTGCGGTTGATCTATGGCGATGGCCTATAAATCATGCTATAATTTAGTGTAATGCCTTTTTTAAAGGTTTTTTTAGAACTTAAAATAAATTTACCCATGCCTAAAGATACAGTAAAATCACAAATTAGCTCGTGAAATAGATGGTGTAAGGAGTGACTAAGGAATGGAAAAGAAAACAAAAGATTACTCCAAATATTTTGATTTCTCGGATGCGAAGATTATTTCTGAAGATGAGCATAGCAAAAAGATCCGTATTCGCGGACGTGAAATCAACATTATGGCGGAGCCGAACCATAGAAAAGAAAAGCAACGCGGTAAAGAGGATGTACAGGTATTATATGATAACGCAGTCCCGGATGAGCTAAAGCATATCGGTGAGGGAAAGCATTACATCGTATACACATTTGGTTGCCAAATGAACGAGCATGATTCCGAAACCATAAAAGGTTTGCTGGAGCAAATGGGCTACCAATCAACCGAGGATCGGAAGGAAGCAGACATCATTTTACTAAACACTTGTGCTATCCGTGAAAATGCGGAGGATAAAGTGTTTGGCGAGCTGGGTCACCTCAAGCATCTCAAAACAGAAAAGCCAGGACTGCTGCTCGGCGTGTGTGGCTGCATGTCACAGGAAGAGAACGTCGTTAACCGGATTATGCAAAAACACGGTTTTGTCGATATGATTTTTGGTACCCATAATATTCATCGTCTGCCTCAGCTCGTCAAGGAAGCACTCTTTAGCAAAGAAATGGTGGTCGAAGTGTGGTCTAAGGAAGGCGACATTATCGAAAACTTGCCGAAGAAGCGCGAGGGTATGCGGGCTTGGGTGAACATTATGTACGGCTGTGATAAATTTTGCACCTATTGCATTGTTCCCTTTACACGTGGTAAGGAAAGAAGCCGTCGTCCAGAGGATGTTATCGCTGAAGTACGGGATTTGGCACGTCAAGGTTTTAAAGAAATCACCTTACTGGGGCAGAATGTTAACGCTTATGGTAAGGATTTGAAAGATTTGAATTACAGATTCGGGGATCTGATGGATGATATGCGCAAAATCAATATCCCGCGTGTACGTTTTACAACATCACATCCACGTGATTTTGATGACCATTTGGTAGAAGTGCTCGGTAAGGGTGGTAATTTGGTGGAGCATATCCATCTGCCTGTTCAATCCGGTAATACGGATATATTGAAGAAAATGAACCGAAAATATACCCGTGAGCGTGTTCTGGAACTGGCAGCGAAGATTAAAGCAGCTGTTCCGCATGTTTCTCTGACAACGGATATCATTGTAGGTTTCCCGGGCGAAACAGACGAGCAGTTTGAAGATACTCTATCTTTGGTGCGCGAGGTCGGCTATGACTTTGCCTACACATTCATTTATTCACCACGTGAAGGTACGCCAGCTGCTTCGATGGAAGATAATGTGCCTATGTCGGTCAAAAAAGAGCGTCTCCGGCGTCTGAACATTGCGGTGAACCAAAACAGCCTTCGCTTTAATAGTCGATTGCGTGGCGAAGTGGTTGAAGTGTTGGTGGAAGGCGAGAGCAAAAATGACAGCAAAGTGCTTGCCGGTCGGACCCGTTCCAATAAGCTTGTACATTTTGAGGGTTCTCAGGACCTGATTGGTTCCTTTGTTCAAGTGAAAATTACGGAACCTATGACCTTTTACATCAAAGGTGATCTGGTTGAAACGGCTGTAGCAGTTAACGGATAAAAGAATATTCTAGCGGGTTGCATGCGGTCTGAGTAAGGTTGTGTGCAGGGCCGTCTAAGTGAGAAAAGGAGCGATGGACAATGACAGAGGAGCGGTTGCAACAAACAGAACTTCAATCGGCGGCGCGCCAGCATGATCATTTGGTCAATCGCGAAATGATATTGGCAAAAGCCAAAGAATTAGCAGGTATTTTGGGTAGCAGTGAGGAAGTACAGGTATTCCGGAAAGCAGAAGAAAAGATTCAGGATCATGGGCGCATTCAGCAACTGATTGCAACGATGAAAAAGAAGCAAAAGGAAATTGTTGCATTTGAATCCTTAAAAAATCAAAAAATGATTGCCAAAATAGAGGCCGAGCTACAGGAGCTACAGGAAGAACTTGATGGTATTCCAATTGTAACGGAGTTTCAGCAGAGTCAGGTGGAAATTAATGAGCTACTGCAAATGGTGATCATGGCGATTCGTGATACCGTTGCTGAGAAGGTGAACGTTGAAGAGGGAAAAAGTACTTCCTCGTCGAATTGCAGTGATTAGAATGAAATTTATGGTGTGGAGGCGTAGCTTCCACGCCTTTTTTTCGAAAGCAATTTGCCATCGTATATATTTATAAGACATCAAGAGAAATGGGACAACATAGAAGGGATGGAAGCAAGGGAATGGATAAGTTCGGTAAGATGCTAGAGGGCGAAAATAATACTTTTTGGGAGTATTTAGGGTGTGAGCTGATTGCAGCTGATGCAAACGAGGTACAGATCGCTTTGGAAGCCAAACAAGAGCATACCAATGTGATGGGTATTGTCCATGGGGGTGTGCTTACTTCATTGATGGATCAGGCGATGGGGATGGTCAGTATGGCTTCACGAAATATGGATCCATGTGTAACGACGAACCTGAATGTTCATTTCTTGTCAGCCATGAGGCAAGGCCGACTGGAGGTTAGGGCGCGGATTCTTCATCAGGGAGGTCGGACTATAACCACTGAGGCGGAAGTAAGGGATAGTGAAGGCACACTTGGGTCTACATCTACAGCAACCTTCCGAGTATTACGTACACAAGCAAGTGATTCAGGTAAGGCCTGACGCTTGACAAAAATTTTTATTATGTCATAATGAATTTATCAAAACGATATAATATGGTGATGCCAATGGATAGCAATCGTATAAACGAAGAGGCGCAAAAGGCGTCGTATAACATTAAGAAATACCGCACTCCAGATGGAGCTCCGGCGGATATCGTTATGTTTACCTTAACGAAGCGGGAGCGCAAGACGGTAACAAAGACATTGCCGATTCGGGAGCTGAAAGTGATGCTCATCAAGCGCCGCAGTTGGCCGTTTGCAGGACGCTGGGCGTTGCCTGGAGGGTTTTGTCAGGAAGATGAATCCATGTATGGAGCTGCCAAGCGGGAACTGTTAGAGGAAACGGGTGTGGACGGCGGGCATCTGGAGTATTTGGGTGTATATAGTGGACCGGGACGTGATCCGCGCGGCTGGATCATATCGCATGCATTTTTTGCGCTGGTAGAAGAATGGATGTTGGAACAGCGTCAGGCGGCCGATGATGCTTCCGAGGTGGGGCTATTCACAATCCGCGAAGCGTTGGAGGAATTGGAGCTGGCATTTGATCACCGGGATATCATAGTAGATGCTTATCGCAAAATTCAGTTGCAGATGCTTCAGACGACGATCGCCAAGCAGTTTTTACCGCTACATTTTACACTGGGTGAATTATATCAGGTGATACAGAGTGTCGTACCGGACTTCGAAGAGCCAAACTTTATTCGCAAAATAACATCGACTCGTAGCAGACAGGGAATTCTGGAAGAGGTGCGTGATGAGAACGGCAAACCGCTCAGTTCCAACCAGTATTCACAAAGACCGGCACAGTTGTACCGTTTTAGTGACAGAGTACCGCGTTTATCTATCTACACGTAACGTCTAATGTAATAGGTACGCATAGAACGTACAATTTCACTTTGAGGATAAGGAGCTGACCGTACGATGCAGGCACTAATTGTGATTGATTACACGAAAGATTTTGTGGATGGTAGTTTGCCTGTAGGACAACCTGCGATTGAGTTGGATGAACGGATCGCAGCAATTACGCAGGCATATGTAGATCAAGGGGACTTTGTCGTCATGGCTGTGGATTTGCATGAGGAGAACGACCTTTATCACCCAGAGAGCAAGCTGTTTCCTCCGCATAATATACGTGGAACCAACGGACGACATTTGTATGGCAAGCTTCATAGCCTCTATGAGCAACAAAGTGATCTTATCTACTGGTTGGATAAAACACGGTATAGTGCTTTTGCGGGCACAGATCTGGAACTCAGGCTGCGTGAACGTGGTATTGTGGAAGTTCATCTGATTGGTGTATGTACGGATATATGTGTACTGCATACGGCTGTAGATGCTTATAACAAAGGTTTTGCTATTACTGTATACAAGGACGCTGTGGCGAGCTTTAATCAAGCTGGACATGATTGGGCTTTGGGTCATTTTGAGGGAAGTCTTGGAGCCGCGGTACGATCGGCTGAGGATACGGTTTTACGCCAGAAGAAGTAAAATAACTTAACGATTGTGCACCAATGTCCGATAACAAAATGGAGCCGGATATTGCTGAATCTGGACAGATGAGGCGGTAGCGCCACAAACCTGGAGACAGTCAGAGAGGATGATTACAATGCAGTCAACGAGCCTCGCATTACATACAGATAAATATCAGATTAATATGATGTACGCCCACTGGGTGAACGGAAGTCACCAGCGTAAAGCTGTGTTCGAGGCGTATTTTCGTAAACTCCCTTTTGGTAATGGATATGCCGTGTTCGCGGGTCTGGAACGCATTGTGAATTATATTTCAAATTTGCGGTTTACAGAAGAGGACATTCGCTACCTGTCTGAACAGGAGGAGAAGTACGATCCCATGTTCATGGAGGCGCTTCGCCAGTTTGAGTTTGGTGGAACGGTCCATTCGATGAAAGAAGGGGCCCTTGTTTTTCCCAACGAGCCTCTGGTACGTGTTGAAGGAACGATTATGGAAACGCAGCTTGTCGAAACGGCATTGCTGAATTTTATGAACTATCAGACACTCATTGCGACAAAGGCATCGCGCATCAAGCAGGTGGCAAGTGACGATACACTGCTCGAATTTGGAACACGGCGTGCGCAGGAGGCAGATGCAGCGATTTGGGGAGCACGAGCAGCTTATGTGGCTGGTTTTGACGCGACTTCTAATATGCTGGCAGGCGAACATTTTGGAATCCCGACGAAGGGGACACATGCCCATTCATGGGTGCAGACCTTTATGACGGAGCAGGAGGCGTTTGACGTCTATGCGAAGGTTTTGCCAGACCAGGTTACACTGCTGGTAGACACCTTTGATACGCTGGAAAGCGGTGTTCCTCATGCGATTCGGACAGCAAAAATGCTAGAGAGTCAGGGCAAGCGTATGAATGCAATTCGTCTGGATAGCGGTGACTTGGCTTATCTATCCATTCAGGCACGAGAAATGCTCGATGCTGAAGGATTAGATTACGTACAAATTGTAGCTTCCAATGATTTGGATGAAAATACGATTTTTAACCTGAAAGCCCAAGGGGCACGTATTGATGTATGGGGTGTAGGAACACAGCTTATTACGGCTTCGGATCAACCATCGCTTGGCGGGGTGTACAAGCTGGTTGAGCGTGAAGTAGATGGCGAAATGCTGCCGACGATTAAGATCTCGGGGAATCCAGAAAAAGTATCCACACCAGGCAAAAAGGATGTATATCGCATTGTGGATAAGAAGAAAGGGAGAGCTGTAGCCGATTATATTTCTTTTCCGGATGAAGAGCGTCCGCGTAATGGTAAGCGCCTGAAGCTGTTTAACCCTTTGCATCCGTATATGAAGAAGTATGTAGAAAATTACGAAGCCGTGCCGATGCTTGAGCCTATTTTTATAAATGGACAGAAGGTATATGAGCTTCCCGAGCTGGATGAAATTCGTGCCTACCATACTTCACAGTTGAAACTGTTCTGGCCAGAATATTTGCGGAAGCTGAACCCTGAAATTTATCGTGTAAATCTGAGCGAGAAGGTATGGGAGCTAAAGCAAAAGCTGATCGACAGCTATATGCAGCCCGAAGTTGAAGAAAAAGAATAGTTGGAAGAGGCACCTCATGAATGCATGGGGTGCCTCTTTGTGTTGAAGCATGTAGGAAATAGGAGCTTATTTATAAATTTCTCTCATCACATGTCGTAGCTCAGGGACAATAATGCGTTCCATTGCCAAACGAACGGCTCCGCGTGAGCCAGGCATAGAAAATACAGCTGTCTGGCCCACAGTGCCAGCTACAGCCCGGCTTAAGATAGCTGCTGAACCAATGTCCTCAGCAAAGCTTAAATAACGGAAGATTTCCCCAAAGCCAGGTAGTTCCTTATCCAGTAGAGAAGAGACAGCTTCATATGTAGTATCACGTGGAGAAATACCGGTACCACCTGTCAAAAGAACAGCCTCGATGTCATCCTGTGCCGCTGCTTCGGATACTAACTGCTGAATACCTTCGTAGTCATCCTTGACGATGACATATCGAACAACTGTATATCCATTGGTTTCTAGTAGATCCATGAGCAGTCGTCCCCCAGTATCTGTTTCCACGGTGCGTGTGTCCGAGACAGTCACGACCATGCAATTCACTTGTTGGGGGGATTCCTGACGGTGTTCCTCTACAGAAGACATATTCATTAAAATGTTCACTCCTTGATCGGTGGTTAGACATACACTTTTTACAATAGAGCAATGACTGAGCGTATGCAAGTCAGAAACAGGGGCTAAAAATCTATGTGATTAATATCCTTGCATTTGCACACTGGAATATAGTACACTTCCTTACATAAGTCGGGATTATATTGTTTTGTTTTATTATTGAAAGCGCGCACATCAAATGATTAACCTCAAGGGACAGCGGGTAATAGTACAGCAGGGTCAACAACTGGGAGGTAATGTAATATGAATCATTCATACCAACAATGCGTGGATGCTTGCCTGGAATGTATGAACGCTTGCAATGTATGTTACGTAGCGAGTTTGAAGGAATATGATTTAGCTATGCTGCGTGAATGTATTCGAGTGAGTAGGGAATGTGCAGAAATATGCGGATTTGCTGCCCAAATGCTGCAGCGTGGAACGGATTTTGCCGAGCAAATCTGTGAGCTGTGCGCCAAGGCCTGTGAGGTATGTGCTGCTGAATGCAGCAAGCATTCCCATGATCATTGCAATCATTGTGCAGAAGCCTGCCGTCGTTGCGTTCAGGCATGCCGCCAATTGGTGGCAGTGTAATTACATATATGGAACTAGTGCCTGAAGAGGAAATAATAGGTTGCTTTCTACTGAATAGGTTTGTATAATGAATGGAATTAACGTCACGGAACGGGAGAGTAGCAGCTGAGCCGTATCATTACAGCGAGCCGGAAGAGGTGGAAGCCGGTATGAGGTCCGATGTGAAGCGCACCCGGGAGACGGTTGATCCAACGAGCAGAACTTCTAGTAGATCAGCCCGGCAGACACCGTTATTAGTCATTGGAGTGAAATCGCGATTTGTGTAGTTAGCTTTAGCTGCACAACCGATTTACGAAGAGTGGTACCGCGGGATATTGAAGTTCTCGTCTCTTGAATGATTTCAAGAGGCGGGGGCTTTTTTTGTTAGATTCTATAAAAAGAAGGAGAGAGATCATCATGTTAATGAGGATTGCTGCTCAAGCGATATTAGCCCATACGGGCTTGGAGGAAAAAGAAATTTTATCTTTATTTGAGGTGCCTCCGCAGCCTGAATGGGGAGATGTGGCGTTTCCCTGTTTTATGCTGGCTAAAAAGTTTCGAAAGTCTCCGCAGCACATTGCACTGGAATTGGCGGAACTAGTAGGCCATAAAGAAGGTTTAACCGCTTCAGCATCGGGTGCCTATGTAAACATAACCTTGGATCGATCGGTTCATATTCCGCTTATGCTTGCTGAATTGAGCAAGGCTGATTTCCTCAGGCCTAATATCGGGAACGGGCAGCGGGTAGTTATTGATATGTCCTCGCCTAATATTGCCAAACCGTTTGGTATCGGTCATCTTCGCTCTACGGTTATCGGTGCTGCCTTGTATCGCATACTTGGTGAAACAGGTTATGTACCTATTAGTGTGAATCATCTTGGGGATTGGGGAACACAGTTTGGTAAGCAAATTGCGGCCTATAAAAGATGGGGAAATGAGGAGCAGTTACAACATGATCCGATTGGTGAATCGCTAAAGCTATATGTGCGTTTTCATCAGGAGGCCGATCATGATCCGACTTTGGAGGATGAAGGGCGCGAGTGGTTCCGACGTTTGGAACATGGGGATGCGGAGGCTCGACAACTATGGGAGTTTTTTGTTGAAATCAGTCTGGGTGAATTTGATCGTATGTACCAGCGTCTAAACATTGCATTTGACCATGTGCTGGGAGAAAGTTTTTACAATGATAAGATGCAGGCAGTTATTGATCAATTAAGAGCAAAAGGATTGTTGGAGGAAAGTGATGGGGCGCTCGTAGTTCGCCTGGAAGACGAGGAACTGCCTCCGTGTCTTATTCTGAAAAAGGATGGAACCACCATTTATCCGACACGTGATCTGGCAACAGCGATTTATCGTCATGAAGTGATGAAGGCTGATCGTTTGCTGTACGTCGTTGGTGGAGAACAGAAGTTGCATTTCCAGCAGGTGTTTGCGGTGCTGAAGCATGCAGGGGAGGCATGGGCGGAGCAATGTGAGCATGTGCCGTTTGGATTAATGCGGTTTGCGGGTAAGAAAATGTCCACAAGACGTGGCAAGGTTGTGAAGCTGGAGGAGGTGCTGGATGAAGCTGTAGCGCGTGCTCAAGGCATCATTACTCAGAAGAACCCTGGTTTACAGGAACAACAGGCAATAGCGGAGGACGTTGGCATCGGGGCGATTATTTTTGGTGATTTAAAAAACAACCGGCTGAATGAAGTGGACTTTTCGTTGGAGGAGGCGCTGACCTTTGAAGGCGAGACCGGGCCTTATGTGCAGTATACTCATGCGCGCATACGCAGCCTTCTGGAGAAAGCTCACGCTCGCGCCGATGTTGATGTTAATACTAACCCTAGCGACAATGACCTTGTCCAAGATAGCCATTCTCGTGATTTGAATGGCGTATCGGATGAAATATTGGGTGACGCAGGTTGGGCGCTGCTTAAGCAATTGGGTCGCTATCACGGGCAACTGATACGTGCGGCTCGCCAACTAGAGCCTTCGGTAATTGCGAGATTTGCATTGGATACGGCCCAGGCGTTTAACCGGTTTTACGCCAAGGAAAGGATTGTCGATGGTGGACAATGGCGTATTCAGTTGGCGGAACAAACTGCCGATATTCTGGCATGCGCGCTGCAACTTCTTGGTCTGAAAGCACCGAATCGGATGTAAGCAAAGCGAACGAAGGGAGCGAGTTTTTGCTGGCGGGATGACTGCTACCCATACCTGGCTCTTCCAAAGGAATACTGTAAAAGATTAATCTGTTGCAGCCACTTTTGGGTATGCATAAATGTTGTGAGCAGAAAAGAGTTAGACGGGTACACTAATCGCAGGAATTCCACCGTTTTGCAACCAATTTGTGTATATTTGAAACATTTGATGATTCTATTGCGTCGGTAAGTATAGAAGCAAAGTAAACATGGAGGTGTATCTCATGAAAAAGAACAAAAGTGTGACAGCTGCCCTGCTTGTCGTCTGCTCATTGGCAGTGGCTACGTCGGCTTCTGCTTTTCTGGATATAAAGGGAGCTGAACAGGAGAAGATCGTAAACTCACTTCAGGACAAAGGAATTATTCAAGGAATAACCAAGGATAAATTTGCACCGGATCAAACGCTCACGTATGCACAAGGAGTACACTTGGTTGTTCGTGCAATGGATCTTCAGGTGATGCCTGATTTCACAACGGGTTCCTTTGCAAACATTCCGGCTTCCGCATGGTATGCTCAGTCCTATCGGATTGCAGCCCAACACCAAATCCCTTTGTCACCAGATATTGATCCCAGCACTCGTATGACAAGAGAACAATTTGCTAATATTCTGTATAAAGCAGTGAGTGCAACGGGTGAATATCCAACTGTCCGTATGTACATTAATGTAGCGGATGGCAAAAAACTAGATCAGGAATCTAACGCAGCAGTTCAATTCCTGCTGTTGACCAAAATTGCAAAATTGGACGAACAGAGCAATTTTAACCCGGATCGTAAAGTAACCCGGATGGAGGCAGCAGAAATGGTCTATAACGCATCCGAATTTGTGCAAAATCATAAACCAGTTGAATCCACTCCTGAAAATCCGGTTGAGCCTGCAGATCCGGTTCACCAAAATAACATTAGTATGAGTATAGAGAAGGCGAATGACCAGCAGAACAAAGTGACAATTACTCGTTTGCAGGCACCTAATCCGGGTTACGGCATTGAAGTGGATCACATCGACTACGTAGGTGATACAAATGCAGTAATTTACTACAAGTTGACTAGTCCAAAGCCAGGGGAAATGAATATTCAGGTCATTACGGATACCCACACAAGTACAATGGTAGACAGTAAGTATAAGGTTACGCTTAAAGCGGTAGATGGAACAGTGCTTCCGCCCACAGGAACAGGCACATCTGTAGCTAAATAAAATTACAAGCCATATGTTATAGATATAAATAAAACCAGCGAGCCTCCAATTTGTGGGGGAGACTTGCTGGTTTTTTCATGCCAAATGTTCATCGTTAGTCCTGAGCAATAGGGCTATTCTAGCTTTAAATGCTGACTTTGCCAGTAAGTAAATCATTTTGCGCAGGAGGCGTAGCAGAGATTGAATCGGATTCTGTTGCAACTGTTCCCGACTGGAGCTGATACATTTGGAAGTAACGCCCGCCTTGGGCCATAAGCTCGTCATGGCTACCCCGTTCAACAATTTCACCCCGATGCAGCACCAAAATTTGGTCCGCACTGCGAATGGTGGACAAACGGTGAGCAATGATAAAGGTCGTACGTCCCTTCTTAAGTACCTCAAGAGCGGATTGGATGAGCGCTTCTGTTTCGGTGTCAATATTGGCAGTAGCTTCATCCAGAATTAAAATTGCCGGATCAAAGGCTAATGCACGAGCGAAGGAAATAAGCTGGCGTTGTCCGGCTGATAAGGTGCTACCTTTCTCAATAACGGGCTCATCGAATCCTTGCGGCAAATGGGCCAGCAATTTGTCAGCTCCAACATCATGCAGCGCTTTATTCACCTGTTCTCTCGTGATTCGGCTGTCTCCGAGACTGACATTGGAGGCTACCGTACCTGTGAACAAATATGGATCTTGAAGAACAATACCCATATGATGGCGAAGCCATTGCTTAGGGATGTCTTTGACAGACGTTCCGTCAATGGTGATCGTTCCTTTTTGCGGATCATAGAACCGGAATAGCAGGTTGATAATCGAACTTTTGCCTGATCCGGTATGTCCGACAAGGGCAACCGTTTGCCCGGGCTGTGCTGTAAAGGAGATATGCTTAAGTACATCATCCTTTTTGTAGGCAAAGGAAACGTCGTTAAACTCTACCTGGCCTTTGTAGCGCGGCATCATGCCGTCGGTCACCGGCTCTCCAGTTTCGTCCATCAACTCAAATACGCGTCCTGAGGATACGATAGAAGTATCCAGTACGGCGAGTTGGTTGACCATACCCGTCATAGGTTGGAACAGTCGACCCAGCACATCGACGAAGGCATACAATACGCCTAGTGAAACAGCACTACCTGTCGTTCCGAGCGCCTCAGATCCGAAATACCACAACACGACGGCAAAGGCGAGATTTCTCAACACGTTGACTAAATTGTGCGAAGTGAAGGCGTTCAAATTCAGCATTTTATTCTGATGCTTCATATAGTCATCATTCAGTTCTTCAAACTCTTGCTGCGTTTGCTTCTGGTGGCGGAACACGCGAATAATGGACATCCCTTGAATCGATTCATTGATAATCGCATTAATTTCACTAAGTCTGGACCGAATAATCGTATTATAGCGGGTGGCGACCTTGCGATACAATACAATCCACAAGATCATTAACGGTACAATAAACAGAGAGATAAGGCCCAGTCTGAAGTCCAGTAAAAAGAGTGCAACATATACTCCTGCCATCGTCACAATCCCTGAAGTGAAATTTGAGAGCACAGCCACAAACAAATCTTTGACTGCCTCAGTGTCATTCGTAACACGGGATACGACTTTGCCTGCAGGCAAGTTATCAAAAAAGTAAACTGGCAACCGCTGGATGTGCGCGTAGAGATCAAGCCGAAGCTTTTGAATGACCTTGTTCGCCGAGGATTGCAGCCAGTATGTTTTGCCGAATTCAGCAAAAATGGAAATAACCAGGAAGAAGCAATACCAACCAATCAGCTGAAAGATACCGGGCATTTCCGGTTTGTAAAAGCTATACAGTTCATCAGCTGTCAGAGCCTTGGCTTCATAGCGAAAGGTGTCGGAGCCGCGTGTCACAGTCAGCGTTCCGTTCGTAAAGGAGCGATTACCGTCAGCCACTTGAACCGAGCCATCCACAAATACGAAAGATTTTCCAACTTGTAAAATTCTCGCTTCGCGACCTTTAGTCTCCCCGGACTCAAAGCGATCTTCACGCTTAAAGTGGGTTCCCGCATAGCTTACAGTGCCGTCGTCCACACGAGTTGTTTCATAAAATGGTTTTTCAATAGCGAGCATATGGTCGTCGATCATCGTTTTGGCGATGAAGGGACCAGCCAGCTCGGCGGCTACTCCGATAGCCAAAGCGATGAGAGCGGCGATAAAGCCTGCTTTGCTCGTCAGTGCGTACTGGAATAGCCTTTTGCCGATATTGGGTTTCATTAGGATACCTCCCCTGAGGTCAGATCAGATTCCACTTGTTGCCGTTCATACTGTTGTCGGTACCATCCGTCAGTCTGAAGCAGCTCGTTGTGGGTTCCTTCCTCAATAATGCGTCCTTGCTCCAACACGACGATCCGGTCTGCATGTTCTACAGCGGAGAGGCGGTGGGTGGAGATCAGAGTCGTTTTACCTGAGCGCTTGCGTCGGATATTGTCAATAATTCTAGCTTCCGTCCGGGCATCTACTGCAGACAGTGCATCGTCGAGCAATAGAATATCCGGGTCACCGATAAAGGCGCGTGCCAGCGAAACGCGCTGCTTCTGGCCGCCAGACAGGGCGATACCTTTTTCTCCGACCAGTGTATCCAGCCCGTCAGACAGGGTACCTAAATCCTGATCGAAGGCAGCAGTACGGATTGCTTCCATAATGTCGTCATCATCTGCATGAGGTTTCCCGAATTGAATGTTCTCGCGCACTGATTTGGAAAACAAAATTTGCTCTTGCGGCACGTAGCCGATCCAGCTGTGTAGTTGTTCTACTGCAATGTCCTCCAAACGTATGCCGGAGATTAAAATATCACCGCTACCCGTCGGATATTCATGCAGTAACTGTTTGAGCAGAGTGGATTTTCCGCTGCCAGTTCTACCGACGACGCCTAGCGTTTCTCCGCGTTTGAGATCCAGACTCACATGTGACAGATTGTCAATAGTGGAGGTAGGGTAACGGAAGGTAACGTCTTTCATCCTGATGGATTCGAGGCGGTCCACTGGAACAGGTTGAGCGGCATCCTGAACGTCTGGCTGGACATCGAGAGTTTCATTGACCCGGTCCAGTGAAGCGCTACCGCGCTGCATAATGTTAATCAGCTCTCCAATGGCAAACATCGGCCAAATCATCATTCCTAGATACATATTAAAGGAGACCAATTCGCCTAGCGTGATATCGTTATGAAATACCAGATAAATACCATACCCGAGTCCAATGACGTAGCTAAGTCCTACACATAAACGGATTGTTGGTTCAAAGAGGGCATCCATCCGGGCGACAGCCAGATTTTTACGAAATACATCGTCAGTAATATCAGCGAAACGCTTTTCGTCCATTCGCTCTTGCACATAGGCGCGAATGACCCGGATACCAGCCACGGATTCCAACACCTGATCGTTCATATCACCAAATGCATCTTGTGCCAGTGTGTAACGCTCATGAACGGCTTTACCGTAAATGCTCATAGCCAGTGCAATAAAAGGTAGGGGCAGGATAGCTGCCAGTGTCAGCTTCCAACTGATTAGGGTGCCCATGGCAACTAATACCACGCTCAGATAGACCGTAGAGTCTGTCAGTGTCAGCATGCCGAAGCCCGCTGTACTTGCTACGGAGCGAAGGTCGTTCGTAGCACGAGCCATCAGATCGCCAGTGCGATTACGTTCAAAAAATGGAGGGGTCATCCGCAGCAGATGATTCATAAAGCGTGTGCGCAGTAAGCGCTCCACCAGATTGGCACCACCAAACAGCTTGTGCATCCATATGTACGTAATGTAGTAAATGACGGCTAGAATGCCTATGATGTACAAAATATAATGCCAAAGTGAGGACCAGGAAATCGAACCGCGCACAATTTCATCAATGGCACTACCTAGCAGCCGAGGTGGAGCAAGCTCCAGTACTCCAACAGCTATCAGCAAAAACAGTCCAATGGAGTATCGGCTTCGTTCTCTTTTAAAAAACCAGCTTAAATTTTTAAGTACTGAAAACAAGAGGAATCCCATCCTTTCATGACAAGTTCATTCGAGAGTTGTGTACCATTTTGAAGAAACAACAGGGCTTGCTGCCACAAGTATGATCCGACAACAGGCGCAAAAAAGGCATACCGTCCGCAGACGATATGCCTTAAATCTCAATATCATATGGCGCGCAGGTATTTTCAGCACACTCACCACTGAAAAACTGCTCAAACGCAGGCAGCCACTCGTATTAAACCATACAACATGAATGGCCCAATTCTGAAGGATGCGACAGGGGAGATGCTCCGGTATGAAGTTGTTGTGTTTGTAGATGTGGGTAAAATGCAATAGGAAATTTTAGCACCGGTAACACTCCTTTCTTCCTCAAAATGGATTCATTCTAACATGAGTAATCGTTCAAATTGGTAATAAATTTCAAAATGGTTCTCGTATGGTTGAATCTTAACACCCTTTTTTGCGAATTGTCAAACCTTTTTCAAAAAAATGTATATGGCTTTCCAAGAAGCTGGCTGGGTTAGGACGGTTGGTGGTCATTCTAAAAAATGCTATGATATAGTTAGCAGACGTCATTGTATAAGGAGATGAGAATAGCGTATGAGCATACAGGTAACTGAACCTGCGGCACAGTGGTACATTAAGGAGCTTGGTTTGAAACGTGGAGATTCGATCCGTTTTTTTGTTCGCTATAGCTCTGGCGGTGGGTTGCATCCAGGCTTTTCTCTGGGAATTGCCGTAGAGCCTCCGCAGCACCCCGTATTACAGCATGAAGCGGCTGGCATTACGTTTTATATGGAGGACCAGGATTACTGGTATCTCAAGGGCCATCATCTGGAAGTTAAGTATTTGGAGGAACATGATGACATTATTTATACCTATGTTGAGGATGGACAAGCTTAGTACTCCACTGTCAATCATAGCGTGCAAATAATTGTTCTTGGACATGAAAAGCGGCGGAGTATCGTGTTACAGGAGATGAACCTGTACATGATGCTCCGCCGCTTTTTTGTGGTTAAGGCGGGTATGTCGTATGTTAAGGGTTGTTAAGTATCGGGCCATCGAGTGCAAAATCAAAATCATCAATGTCGTACACATGTACAGGTACGGAAGCTTCGATAATGCGGTGGATCCAGTCCAATTGATCCGTCAGAATGGGTAATGATTCACGCTGAGCTGTTAACACCAGTTCAGTCTCAATTGGATCAAAATATTCTCCGTAATGTGCTGTATCAACAGCATTAATGATAATGAGTGATGTATTGGCATCGAATAGAATAGGCAAGCTCTTGGCCCAAGGCATCTGAAGCGCACGCCGAATTTTTTTCTGATTCAACGGTTCCTCAAAATAACTGATCAACTCGCTTACCTTCCGCTTCACATGTTGATCGTCCATAGGATTATCCATGAGCGGCTCTGTGCTATCCTGGAATTCGTATAGCTCTAGCAGTGATGTGTAAGGCACCATATATTCCACAGGGGCGGGAGATGTAAGAAGTTGGCCATATATAGCCACCATTACAGCTTCCGTTACAAATTGTCGAGACATCGGTCAAGCCTCCTGCATTTACCAAATTATGCGATATGAGTATACCACAAAGCGGGACTGAATTCAGCCCGACATGCAGATTGCTATCATTTATTCCTATATTTGTTGTACGAATTTAGCTGCGGCCAATTAACAAGGAAAGCAATCCGGCAGCAATTAGAGGTCCAACAGGAACTCCTTTAAAGAAGGCAACGCCAATGACGGTCCCAATCAGTAGACCTGTCACAATAATGGGCTGTCCAGACATCAAAGTTACTCCGCGGCCGCCAAGGTAGGCTACCAGAATTCCGATACCAATCGCGAGCAGTGATTTCCAGTGCAGGAAGGACTCCATCACCTGATTGATGCTGATTTTACCGCTGGCTAGCGGGGTCATGACCCCGATCGTCAAAATAATAATTCCGATCGTCAGGCCATACTTTTCAAGCCAGGGGAAAGCAGTGTGAAAGCTGGTTACCCGCAGTAGCAGTAATACAACCATGGCAATAGTCACGGTAGAGTTGCCACTAACAATCCCAAGACCAGCCAATACCAGTAAGATAAGTGAGCTGTAATCCATACAGATGTTCTCCTTCGTATATTTAGCTTTGGATATGCTCCGCGATTTGACGCCCATGCCAGCGGCCTGTTTCAATAAACACTTCATTGGCATTGCTGCCTGAAGCGATGACCCCAGCGACATATATACCTGGGATGTTCGTTTCCATCGTGGCAGGATTAAATTCTGGTTTGTCCAGATCCTCAGCCATGTGGACGCCGACAGACTCCAGCAGTTTTCGCTCCGGGTGAAATCCAGTCAGTGCCAGTACAAAATCATTTTCGAGTCGGAATGCTTCAGTGTCCAGCGGAGTGACTACGACATGGTCTGGATGAATTTCGGTAATGCGTGCGCCTAAGTGCAGCGTGATCTTCCCTTTTTGTACCATGCTGTCAAACAGTGGACGAACCCACGGCTTGATGTATTGGGACAACTCGCTTCGACGATATACCATATCAATCGTAGCTCCGACCCGCACCAATTCCATCGCAGCATCTACCGCAGAGTTACTGCCACCGATAACTGCGACTCGGGTTCCTGTATAGGGATGGGCTTCGCTGAAATAGTGAGTGACTTTATCCAATTGTTCCCCGGGAATGCCCAAATAGTTCGGATGATCAAAATATCCTGTAGCCACAACGACATAGCGTGACGAATACGTTTTGGTTATTTCTCCTTTGCTCAGGGTATGTACAGTAAATGTACCGTCATCCTGGCGATGAATAGACTGGGCCTCCTCATAATGCTGAATGTTCAAGTTATAATGTGTAGCTACTTTACGATAGTACGCCAGTGCTTCATGACGAAAAGGTTTGTCATTAGGGGTGCTGAACGGTACATCACCGATTTCCAGTAGTTCGGCGGTGCTAAAAAACTGCATGTTCGTCGGATACAGAAAAATGGAGTGAACGATGTTGCTTTTTTCAATAATGACAGTTTGCAAACCTCTGCGGCTGCATTCGATTGCAGCGGATAGTCCGCAGGGTCCGCCACCGATAATGATTACGTCGTGCATTTGGATGAACCTCCAGTTGTATTGGTTTATTACGCCAGTTTTGTAGGGTTAACAATATTTTGACGATTAAAAACAGCTCTCAGGATTGAAGCAAATAGCTCAGTATGTGAGAAGTTTTCAAATAATAATCCTACCGCAATGCGAACACAATATCCAGCCGTTTTCAGAAAGAGATGACGGACGGTGAAGATTGACAGCCACTTTTAGCAAACATATAATTAGATATATATCTAATTTATGTGATTGAATTCGTTTGCATAGCAAGTATGTACTAGTGAAAAGAGGTGCAATAACGATGCAACTGGATAAAATGGTCAATTATCATAAAGCACTTGCTGATCCAACGCGAATGCGGATATTACTTCTTTTGTCTCGTGGGGAGATGCATGGCCAAGCTTTGGCGAAAAAGCTGAATTTGTCCCAACCGACTGTTACGCATCATGCTTCCAAACTTCGTGAGACTGGGTTGATTAAGGAACGACGTGATAAAAACACGGTGTATTTTACACTGAATCCAGAATTGATCCGGCAGCATGCCGAGGCGACGGCGCGATTTATTTTCGAAAAAGGAGAGGGGGAGGAAGAGATGTCAGAGTTGAATGAAACGCTAGAGGCATCGGTCTTACGCAATTTTTTTTCCAAGGACGGCAAGTTGCGCCAAATCCCTGCGCAGTATAAGAAAAAATTGATCGTACTTCAGATGCTAGCAGAAAAGCTGGAGCCAGGCCGCATGTATCCTGAACGTGAATTAAACGAGTGGATCAAGCAATACCATGAGGATTTTGCAACGATTCGGCGTGAGCTGATTATGCATCAGTTTATGTACAGGGAACGGGAAATGTACGAATTGAACCCGCGTGAGATGTGGACGCGCTGGGATCAGGTACGCTAAACGAAACTTGACCAAGATTTCAAAAAAGTTTCGTAGCCGCCTTGACAGACAATTGATGGACTTGTATGATAAAGGAAATTTTAGGAGGAGGCGATGTTATATGCGTACGAACATGAATGGATGGGTTCAGCAGCAGAATGACTTGTCTCCCGCACGGACAATGCACGGTTAAAGACTGTATAGATCTATGGTCTTGGCTTAGCAGTTGGTTGGACAGTAGAACCAACGAAATCCGCAGGGAGTGATTCCCTGCGGATTTTTTATGGTTAGGCGTCTTGTTATCCAGTTGTTGGTTCTGGGGAGTGGTCTGTGAGACTGCTTGCTTAAGTGAACGAACGGATCGCATCGACCTGAATCGTATACCCTCCGCAGGGAAACCCCTGCGGATTTTTCGCGTTGTTCGCATGCGGGGAGAAAATGTACACCTATCAAATAACATTACGATCAAAAATGAACAATGAATTCAGGAGGAAAACAATGAGTATACATGAATACGGTTGGTCTGATTACTGGAACGTTTTTTGGGACCAATGGAAGCAAGGCTTTGAGGAACGCACAGGAAATACACAGGTACGTCCTGCTCGCTTGATTGCCGATTATGGACAAAAGGTGAAGCTTATCACAATGGATGGAGAACGCTGGGGAGTGTCTTCAGGTAAGCTACGACATGCTGTTGTCGATCCGGCGGAAATGCCTGCTGTAGGGGACTGGCTAGCAATCACTACGCCAGATGAAGTGTCGGATGCAGTAATTCATGCCGTCTTGCCGCGGAAAAGTCGAATATCTAGACAGGCAGCGGGCTTTGAGACGAGGGAGCAGCTGATCGCTACCAATGTGGATACGCTGTTCCTTGTTAATGCGCTGAATCATGATTTTAATATGCGCAGACTGGAACGGTATTTAATTATGGCTTGGAACAGCGGGGTAAACCCGGTTGTCGTTTTGAGTAAGAGTGACCTTTGTGAAGATGTCGAACAACGGGTTGCTGAAGCGGAGGGAGTTGCCCCTGGTGTACCTGTTATCGTTATTTCTGCTTTGCAGAATGAAGGCAGAGAGCAACTGGAGACGTTTCTTCAGCCTGGCTCTACAGTTGCTTTGACAGGCTCTTCCGGTAGTGGCAAATCCACGATAGTAAACTGGCTCTCCGAGTCTGAGGTTCAACTGACACAGGATGTGAGGGAGGAAGACAGTCGGGGCAGGCACACAACCACTCACCGACAGCTTTTTCCTATCGCAAAGCAAGCCGTTTTGCTGGATACACCTGGTATGCGCGAGCTTAATCTATGGGATGATTCCATGGGTGTCGCTCATACCTTCACGGATATTATGGAAACGGCGCAGCAGTGCCGTTTTGCAGATTGCAAGCATAAGGGCGAAGCTGGATGTGCAGTGGAGGAAGCTATAGAGAGAGGGGAATTGTCGGAATCCAGAGTGAACAATTATCGCAAAATGCAGCGGGAACTGGAATATCAGGCGCGTAAGGAAGCAGACCGGCGCAGGAAAGATAGTCGTTCAAGCACAACCCCGGGGCGTAGGGATCAGCGAAGTGGCTGGCGACGTGATGTGGAGTGGTGAGCCGAACTGCAGTGAAGTATCAAATGTAAAAATATACGAAAATCTATGTTGTAGTCGGCATATGGTATAAAGGGGTGAATATATGCCGAACTACAGCATTGTGGTGGATTTATCGGATCGTCGTTTATATTTGAAGGATGGAGATCAGATTGTTCTTAATTATCCAGTCGGTATTGGCAAGCTGGCTACACAGACACCGCATGGGCAATTTACGATTATTAACAAACAACCTAATCCGGGCGGACCTTTCGGAGCGTTCTGGATGGGGCTGTCCAAGCCGCATTATGGCATTCACGGCACCAATGAGCCATGGTCCATTGGCAAGATGGTGTCACATGGCTGCATTCGAATGCAGAATAAGGATGTGCTTGAGCTTCAGGAGAGGGTAAGTATAGGCACGCCAGTCACGATACAGCCGTAGCGGCTAGACGACATGAGACTCTGTATCTACTCATACGTGGAAACCGCGTCATAGACTGTATCTGTGAAGCGTATTTCATGGCGAACGGCCGTAACTTTAAGTTAGATGCTGCGTTTAGTTACGATTTGGGTTGGATAGGGATACGGGCTTCAATCTGTTTGGAGCCCTCTTTTTCGTCTGCAGATTTGACTAACGGTCCCGAAAGACGTTCTCCTTGTGTACCATACGCCTGTTTGGCGTTGGTCCACATATCTTCGTTTGGTTCGAAACTTATGACTATGATGTAGCGGTTGGCAAGGCTCGGCTTTTTGACCCTCATGCTGAAGGAGCCGTCAGGCATAACTTTGGTTTGATCATCGTAGCCAAACTGCCATCGTCCCGGAAAATCAATCTTGAGTTTGACGTCCGACCCTTCCAGCAAATTGCTGCGCGCATATACATGATAATAGTTACCCTCTTGCTTCACATCAGGCTTAATCCACACTTGAGGGCTGCCGTAGTCCTTAGGTTTGTTCCAGACGGGCTTAACTAAAGGGGTATTGCGTTCTTGTTCAGGATCAAATTCAGCCCCAATCCGAACTTCATACAGAAGCTGTTTGTTTTCTTCGTATTGATATACATAAGGACCTTCCAATTTGTTGCCACCGCTGCCATACAGATTTCGTATTTCATTGTCTTGGTCATCTGGACGGAACAGAACAGTCAGATCCATACTGCCCTGTATTCCGGGGCGTTGTACCTGGAGTACAAAACTTCCGTCCTTTTGAACGGTTGTCTCATCCGTGTACCCAGTTAACAGGGAGTTTTTGACCGCAAGATTCCCTTTGATCCGTGCTCCGGCCGGGAGGTTGGAATGTCCTGTAACCTTCACGGTATTTTTATCAATGCTGACGCCACCTGATATTTCGACATAGCTGCTGCCTTGCTGATGGACAGGTGTATGATTGGCAGCTCGTTCATCAAGGGATGATGCACCTTGGTTGGGATTACCCGTTACGGTGTAGGCACGTGCTTCAGCTTCATGTTGGGCTATACTCCGGGTTGAAGCTTTTTCCCTGCTGCATGCAGCCAGCATCGTTAGAATTAAGAATGCGAATAAAAGGTTGCAGACTATTTTGGTAATCATGTGTTTACTCATGGTTTTTGTTCGCTCCTTGTCCATAGCTTCCAGGCTTAACGTGATAAAATTATCGAAACTTTATGTATTTACCCTTATTAAAGGGTATGTAATCCCGCCTGCTTTATCCTATAAGGAACGTACCTGTTTAAACAACAGGCAGAATGGTTAAAAATGGATAGCCTGATCATCCCCTTGAAAAGCAGGGGCAGCTTGCTGTAAAGGAGCCTGAGTCATATGTCCATTGACCGTTTTATCTTAAAAAAGCTGGACAACTGCCGGGAAGAGCATACACGCGCTAATTTACTAGAACTGTTTAGAATACGGATTGAGAAGGCGCAGAATAAGGAACGAGGCGGTAAAAAAGGTTATCGCAGAATACTTTAAATAAAGTCTGATCAATCCATAAGCTGCGGTAAGTCACATGTATCATGTTTTAAAGCTGCTGATATGGAGAGGGTGCTGAAATGTCCCTCTCTTTTTTGTGTGTCTAAAGTGGACAAAAAAAAGTCCCTCTTAATAGAGGGACAATGCCAATGAATCATTTTCACTAACACTATGCAGGATGGCTTCACAACCGACAATCTCTATACTGATCAAAGAGTTAAGGCATTTTTGAAGGGCACGCTTGCCGCTGGAGATTTTATTCTCCAAAGTGTTACTTAGAAGTTTTAATGTTTTTTGTACTGGTTGCTTATTTTCTTGATTGAAGTATACGGGAATACGTTTGTTTTGAAATGTAATTAATGTTCTCACAAAAATCACCTCGCCTGAGTTATTTCATGGCTTAATTGTAGTGCCCGTTTCTTAAAATTACCTTAAAAACACCTTATAAAAACATAAAGGTCTGAAAAATTTACAAAGTGTTCACAACAATCTAGGTAACAATCGAATTTAGTTCTAACTAATCGACAAAATGACGTATATACCCATATTAGAACCGATCCAATACATATTATTGATACCAATGACTCTACTAATATGAGAAACTATGACCAAAGTCACTATTTTATTTTTGGAGTGGGTATTTTGTAACAAATTGACAGTCTAATAGTCGGATGCTACAGTTACGATAGCCATATTTCCGTGGAAATAGGCTTTTTGCGTGAACTTTGCTATATATTAAGGATCGGGAGGGATGACAGATGATCCTGACCGTGCTTTCAGGACGACAGGAAACAGAGTGGTTTGACATCGAGGTAGCTGATGAATACTCGGTGGAACATTTAAAGCTGATGCTGGGTGTGCGCATTTTCGGCGAGCCTCCGGCGGAAGGCATGCAATATATTATGGAAGCAAAGTTCCCGGAAGGGCTCTGGTTCAGGGTGGGAGATAACCAGCTACTTACAGGATCCGGCTTGCGGGAAGGCTGTACTGTGCGTATTCAGCGCGCTTTTTCGACAACTCAGGACGAAGCGCCTGTGTATGGAAGGCGTTCTCTGTTTCAAAATGAAAAAAATGGGTAAATACACACATGAAATTATATGAAACCTTGGTAAAATGAAATAGTAAGCGAAAAGGGGGACTTTTGTCTTGAATGCATTATACCAGCGATCCCCGAGATTAAGGCCGGCGCTCCGAGAGGAGAAGCTGGAGATTTTACGGCCTCCGGCTGAGCCGAGCAAGCCGTCTTTTTCTATTATATCTATACTTATTCCGTTAATGATGACGTTGGTGACTATAGGCTTTTACGTATATATGAGCAAAACAGGCAAGATGGGCAACAGTAACTATTTGATGTTCCAAATGGTCACTGTGGTCATGATGCTTACATCTTATACGATTCCTTTTTTTGTCTATCTAAATAATAAGAAGGAATACAAGCGCAAGCTAGAGGAACGGGACCGCATGTACCGGGAACAGCTCCAAAAGCATCGTGAAGAACTTGAAATGAAACGCGAGGAGCAAATTCGCACACTATATGAAATTCACGGTGACCCGCAAATATGCACTCAAATTGTCAAAAACCGCAACAGTTCACTTTGGGAACGATCACCGGAGGATGAGGACTTTTTGCAGGTGCGTATTGGAACTGGACAAGTTCCCTTTCATATAAAATTGCAAATTCCACGCCCAGACGGTTATGACCGAGATCCTTTGTTGGGAGCTGCGGATGAACTGGAAGAAGAATTTCGTCTGGTAGACGCTGCTTCCATTGCATTACCGCTGTTTCAATCCAAAGTGGTTGGATTGGTCGGCGATCGGGAACATACCCTTGCTGCGTTAAGAGTCATTTTGGCACAAGTGACGGTTCGTCACTCGCCAGATGAAGTGAAAATTGCTTCCTTCTATGACGAGCGAGAGGAAAGTGAATGGACCTGGATGCGCTGGCTTCCACATGTGTGGGATGATGACCGAATCCAGAGAATGATGTCAGACCGCAGTAGTAGTGCACATCAATTAGCAGATTTTCTGTTTGCCAGACTGAACCGCCGTAAAAATAATCGTAATGAGCGTCAAGGCAAAGGGATGGAAGTCCCTTGTTATGTCGTTGTTTTATCTGACACCCAGCTGATTGAGGAAGAACCGTTACTGCCGTTGTTATTGGAAGACGGCCGAACCATTGATGCGTGTACGATTGTGCTGGCTTCTCGTAAAGAGGCTTTGCCGATGCAGTGTCAGCTGATTGTGGAGGCTTCCAAAGAGCAGGGCGTATATGCCCGTAAATCAGAGTCGGCGGAGGTTGAACAGCAAAGTTTTAAACCGGATCGTTTGTCAAAAGAGGAAGCCGATGCATTAGCGCGGTACATGGCTCCTATTCGCTTGAAGCGTTCCTCTGCTTCTGATATTCCCGCTGTGCTGCCTCTGTTTGATATGATGAGCGTAGCAAGTGTGGAAGAACTAGATGTGGCAGATCGGTGGCGACGTAACCGCCATCCTGATACCTTACCTGTGCCAATGGGCGTGCGAGCAGGCGGCAAGAAGATTATGATTAACCTGCATGATAAGATAGAGCGTCAAGGGCATGGTCCCCATGGCTTGATCGCCGGTACAACGGGTTCAGGAAAGAGTGAGGTTATCCAGTCCATTGTAGCCTCGCTTGCTGCCGAGTTTCATCCGCATGATCTTGCTTTTATGCTGATCGATTACAAGGGTGGAGGCATGTCCAACACGTTCGTTAACTTGCCGCATGTTGTGGGTACGATCACGAACTTGGACAATAATTTGATTGAACGTGCCAAAATATCTCTTAAAGCAGAACTGGTTCGTCGGCAGAAGATATTGAACGATGCAGGCAATTTACAGCATATTGATGAATATTACAGACTACTCCGGCAGCGGCAGGAACAACCGCTGCCTCATCTGGTTATTATTATTGATGAATTTGCACAATTAAAGCGGGATCAGCCAGAGTTTATGGACGAGCTAATCAGTATTGCTGCGATTGGGCGGACACTAGGTGTCCATTTGATTTTGGCGACGCAAAAGCCCGCAGGTGTCGTGGATGACAAGATTTGGAGTAACTCCAGATTCCGCATCTGCTTACGGGTGCAAAGCGAAGGCGATAGCCGTGACATGTTGAAAATACCGAATGCCGCGTGGATTACGAAGCCGGGACGAGGATATTTCCAAGTGGGTAGTGACGAAGTATTTGAAGAGATGCAGTTTGCTTGGAGCGGTGCGCCGTATATAGGCAACAGCGATATTTCTTCTGCACTACCTGTACATGAAGTGAGACTGAACGGAAAACGTGAAGCGCTACTGACGGGCGGCGAACGGGCAAGCTCGGGCTTAAAAGGAGAAGAAGCCCCTAAACAGCTTCAAGTATTTATTGATTATATTGCGAATGAGGCTGCTAAGGCAGGGATCGAACGGCTTCAGGGACCGTGGCTTCCGCCGCTGCCTGAATTGCTGGATTTAACAAATTTGCCGGCATGCACCGAAATAGATAGTACATCATCACCTTTGGAGCTGAAGGCTCTTATTGGTCTAGTGGATGATTTGCCGAATCAGCGACAGGAGCCAATTTATGCATCGCTAGATCATGGTCATTGGGCTGTGTATGGCATGCCCGGCATGGGGAAAACAACCTTTTTGCATACGTTGCTGATGTCCACGGCTCAGCGTTTTGCTGCGAATCATTGGAACGGTTATATCATTGACATGGGTCGAACGATGCGCGACTTTGGGGAACTTCCCCAAATCGGGGCTGTTATGATGGCTGAGGAGGATGACCGGATCAAGCGATTGTTCCGTTATCTGTTCAAGATGGTGGCCGTACGCAAGGAAATGCTTTCCGAGGCTGGAGTCAAAACAATAAGCTCTTATCGACGTTCTGCTGTCGAGGATATCCCGCAAATTATCGTAGTTATTGATGGATATCTTAATTTCCGTAATGCTTATCCAGATGAAAATGAACTGTTGGAATCTCTTTTGCGAGAAGGAGGTAGTCTAGGCATCACGTTTATCATTACAGCGAACCGGATTACCGATGTGTTTGAGAAATTCCGCAGTAACATACCGAATGCAGTTTCTTTTGAAATGTCCGACCCGAGTGACTATTACTATGCGGTAGGGCGACCAGCCAAAACGCCAGGACCGTTAATTCCAGGTCGCGCTCTGGTTAAAGGGCATGTTCCTCCGCTGGAGTTCCAGACGGCACTGCCTTCACCAGGAGAAGATGAGGCGGAGCGATCAGCACGGCTACGCCGCAATATTGCTGGCATTGTGCAGGAATGGAAAGGCAAGCACGCACCAGCTATCCTACCATTACCTGAGCGGATTCCACTATCGGAACTGCTTCAGCAGTGGGATAGGACAAGTGGACCATCGGGCGCACTACCTTACGAAGTACCTGTAGGCCTACAGAGTGACGATCTTGAGCCTTTTCTCCTGAATCTGAAAGAAGGGCCCAATTTTATTGTGGGTAGTCCAATGGAGGGTGGAAAAACCTCCTTTCTAATGAGCTGGATTATATCGCTGGCTTATTACACATCACCCGATCAATTGGAAGTCTATACGATTGATACACGCTATGGAGGCGGGGGACTATCTAGATTACGACATCTTCCTCATGTTAAGGCTGCTGCTGAAAGTGAGGAAGAAATGGGACCTCTGGTACAGCAAGTGTATGATATTGTTCAACAACGGAACAAGGAGGGGAATGATCCCGAATTGCTCCTGGTCATTGATGATGCGGATATGTTAAGCAAGCAACTGAATGATTTTATGATAAAGGATCAGCTCTCCGCCATTGTACGGTTGGGACGTGATCGCAATGTGCATGTCGTGCTCTCGGGTGTGCCATCTGATTTTCCTACCTTTGGTGTGGACTGGTTTAATGATGTCAAGGCAAGCCAAAGCGGTATGCTATTTGGAACACTAGATTCGAATGATCTATCGTTCTTTCGTATCCCTTATTCGGAGGCGAACGCCGCTACTGGTGGACTAAAAGTCCTGCCACCTGGGCAGGGGTACTACGTACGGCGCAAATTTACCAGGATAAAAGCGGCAATTCCCTTCTCAGAGCAAGTGAGCTGTGAGGATTGGATAACGAAAATTCGTGACCGATGGCATGTTGTAGTTTGAAGGGAGGTGGCTCATAATGTTAACGTTTCAAGCTTCCAAGCAGAAGTTAATAACCCTCAAGGCGAAGGAACTGTTTTTTCTGGCAGGCGTATTGGGTTCTGACCGACTGCTTGGGGTGGAAGATCCGTTTAAGGGCTATCTAGCAGAGGAGTTGGCGGAAGAGTGGGAGCAAGTAAAAGCTACTCTTTTGGAAAAGGGTTATCTAAAGCGGGTAGATAAGGGCAAAGAGCTAGCAATGCCTCCTACTGTTTTTTCAAGAGTCGCTATCGCGGGATTATCCAACAGGGCTTGCCGTATACGCTATGTGCGGGGAGGTAAGCAATTTGAAGGCTATCTCCATTGCACGAACGAGCGTGTAGTGGAACTCGTGAAATCCGCTGATGAACCCGATGAGTATCGATTGTACGATCTGGGTAATGTGGAAAAGGCTTGCGAGACATTGATTGATAAAATGGGTTGGGTAGATCGACTTGTGCCTGAATCCCCCGCACTAATGTTCTCCAAGCAGGCGTTTAATAAAATTTACGAGCAATCGGCAGGGGAAAGTGTGTCTTTGATCAGCAGTAAACTGACCGAGGCTAGCGGAGATGCAGAGGGGTCTGCAAGACTGGCTCAGTCTTTGAGTTCCCGTGTAGCTGAGGGAGAACTGCAATTGCTGGTTTGGAACGGCAGGGAGTGGGAATCACAACGGGCAGCCTTTGTCCTGTGTCCTGCAATGAACTGGATATTTCGGATGAGCTCTAGTGGTAACGGGGACTGGCTGATTGCAGCTATGGCTTCAAGAGATCAGTTTGTGGATTTATTATTAAATTGGTTGAAACAGTCGGCAGTGAATGAAGAAGTGACAGAAGAAGGGTGATGGATATGCGCATTCGAGTTGAACCGGATGTGCTTCGGGGGCTTAGCGGGCAGCTACAGCATGCGGCGGAGCAAATTCAACAGTTAACAGCAGGTTTGGAGCAGGCGTTACAATCGCTGGATTGGGATGTATCTGCACGCGAGGCGATCTTGAATCATTGGATGCAGGCCAAGCGGATGTCAGAACAGATCCATGCTTACCTCCATACATCAGGTACACAACTGAACCGAAAGGCAGAGCAGTTTCAGTCTGTTGACCACAACTATCAAACGATACTGTCATTTGCCAGCCAACCATTGGGACGACCCGTCACGATGCTCGATTGGTCGAATCAGCAATCACCGTCTATTCTGCCTGGGCAAGCTTCGGAAGGAAGCAGCCTGATTTCTAACCCGCAGTCTGTCGTACATGCCATTTCTGGTGTACAGTCTTCGGATGTAGAAACGTTGCATCAGGATATTCTGATGCAGGCGTCTTCTAGCAGTCCGCAGGATTGGTATTTTACTGATCCGTCTACAGTAAGAGATCAGCCTGTCGCTTAGTTGGGATCGCGTTCCGGGACAATCTGGATCGATTGCAAAATTACTTGAGCTCGTTCCACAATTCCCGGCTTTATGGGACTTATTAGGTGTTTTTTTGTTAATATTATACTGTTAGGTGCTGTTTTATAGTTAAAAAGTGGGATTGTTACAATTAGGTCCTTTGCCTTTTGTAGGGAATTAAATAGCCATAGTACAATTTGAACCAGATAAACAAAAACATTATTTATCATCAAGGAGGACTCAAAAAATGGCAGGACGCATTTTAATTACCCCAGAACAGGTTGATCAGGTGGCTAACCAATTTAAACAAAGTGGTGAGCAAAGCCAGCAGATCGTTTCCAGTTTGACACAGTCCATCTCAGGTATGGAAGGTCAATGGGAAGGTATGACTAAACAACGCTTCTTCCAAGAGTTTCAGGAAGCTAGCAAACAAATGCAAGCTTTCGTAACGACTTTGAACAGCATCAGTCAAGAATTGACAGCTATCGCTAACAAATTCCGCACGGTTGACCAAACGAAATAAGTTGTCTTGCCTGATAGGCATTAACTTATCATATACCACTCTATTAAGAAGCAATATGTGAGCCATTCCTCACGGTTTGGCACAGGATGTTCAGGAAAAACCGGGCGATCTTCGGATACCCGGTTTTCTTGCCATCCATAGATGTATATAATAAGGTGAGGAAAACTAGCATACTGAATGATGTAAGGAGAGGGATGTTTCATGTCTTTTCAACCGAATCCGGGAGACGAATTGATCATAAACGGCACAGCTTATGTGGTTGGACGACATCCCGCTGCACCCGGTTTAGCCTATGCTCAAGCAGGGCGTCAGGGAATTGTATACCAGCTAAATGCCAAAAACGGAGCGCCACATGAGGCAAAAGCCCTTAAGGTGTTTTTTCCGAAGTTCCGCATCCCGGCTATGGTTTATCAATCTGAGCATATGGAAGCATACGGGGATATTCCCGGTTTGCAGGTATGCAAGCGTGATGTGCTCACTCCAGAAAGAAACGGAAGTCTGATTGCCGAGCAGCCTGATTTGCTGTATGCGGTACTGATGCCATGGGTTCACGGTATGACATGGTTCGATTGTCTCACAGATCAGCGTCAGCTTGAGGCTTCCGATAGTCTGGCTTTAGCCAGAGCATTGGCAGGGATCGGTTCAGCTATGGAGCAAAAAGGATTGGCGCACTGTGATTTATCGGCGCCGAATGTGATGCTTCCGTTTTTTTCTGAAGTGGAACTGCCTGAAGGCACGTCAGCTGTGGAATTGGTGGACGTGGAACAAATGTATAGTACTAAAATGGATCGTCCAGACGCTCTATTGGCAGGTTCGCCAGGGTATGCCGCCCATCGTACCGTCCACAGCGGGTTGTGGAGTGCGTATGCAGACCGTTTTGCAGGGGCAATCATTATAGGAGAAATGTTAGGCTGGTCTGACCGTGTAGTAGTCGACAAAGCGTGGGGCGAAAGTTATTTTGATCAGCATGAAATGCAGACGCCTTGCGAACGTTATTTTATTTTACGAAAATCGCTGGAATCTCGTTGGGGCAGCAAGGTGGTAGAATTGTTCAGCCGTGCTTGGGATAGTCAGGATTTAAGCAGTTGCCCTACTTTTGGCGAATGGCTGGTTGTACTTAATGCGGTTACTGAGCAGGAAATTTCAGTTGAGGCTATAGAACCGGAACCTGCTGCGACAGAAACAATAGAATCGGCAGCGGTGGGTGGCCTTTCCAGTGAAGCTGCATCCTCTTTGTCAGCGCCTGCACCGCTCAAGACTGAACAGGCTGCACTGCTAAATCAGGCCGCCCTGGAGCAAGGAGAGCGTGGGGTAACGGACAAGCTGTTCCGACAGGCACGTGATTTGGAGCAGCAAAACAAACCTGCTGCAGCGCTGGAAGTATACCGGTCGTTGTATCATTTTGTAGAAGACGGCAGTCCTTTGCATGTGGAGGTGTCAGCTGCGATCACAGGACTAGAGGAGCAGTTGAATCCCATGACGCCAGAGCAACCTGAAAAAACAAAAGCCTGGTATCGCTCCAAAGCGTTTATCGTGACAACTGCGGCCGCAGTCGTTCTATTGGCAGCTGGAATCCCAGCCGTGAATATTCTTGCAGATCAGTCCAATCAGCGGCAAATCGAGGCAGCCAAGCAGGAAGAGGCAGCGAAGGCTGCAAAGGCGGCCGAGGAAAAGCTGGCAGCCGAGCAGAAAGCGGCTCAAAAATTGCTGACGGAGAAACAACGACAGGAAGCGGAACAGCAGACCAAACAACAGGCACTTGCTGCTCAAAAGCAACAGGAAGAGCAGAAGAAACAGCAAGCCCTTATCGCTCAACAGGTTAAATATGAAGCTTATCTCGCTCAAAAGGAACAAAATAAGCAGGCGGCTGCCAAGTTGGCGAAGCAAAAAGCGTATGATCAACAGGCAAAGTATGAAAAATACTTGGCTTTGAAAAAAGAGCAGGAAGCTCGTGCCGCCCAGGAAGAGGCAGCTCGTAAGGCAGCAGCCGAGGCGGAACAAAAGCAAAAAGAGTCCATGCATGCACGAAACAAGGAGAACGTTCTTCAGCTTATTTCCCTGTACAACAAGGCGTATGCCTCTCAGGAAGGTGGCAGCGCTGCGAAGGCAAAGAGCTTTGCGAAGCGTTTTAGAACACTATATGATAGTAATCCTTCTTATTATCGTTCGGTAGGTGAAGTAGGATATCGGGCCTCCTCTATTTATAATTTTTTAGGAGATACGAATTTTAGACTGCCTAAAATTTAATATTTCATATGTTTATATATAGGCGGAATGATAGATACGAAACAGATGGAGATAGAAGGTAACTGAGGGGAGCATGTACAAACCATGAATTATACAATACAGGCTTCACAACGCACTCCCGCCCTGATCATTTACCTGATTGACATCAGCGCGTCGATGAACATGCTGATGGAGGGGCGGCGGCGTATTGACGTTGTATATGAAGCTATATCGTTGGCGATCCGGCAGATGGTTTTTCGATCAACCAAAGGAAATCGGCTGACAGCGCGCTATCGGATTGCGATTTTGGCTTATAGTGACGATGTGTATGACCTGCTGAATGGTGTCAAGGGAATTGATGAAATCGCGGCCATTGGTTCGTTGCCCGATTTGACACCCAAACGGTTTTCAGATTCAGCAAAGGCCTTCTTGCAAGCTGAGCGTATTTTGCAAGCGGAATTACCAGGGATGCAGGACTGTCCTGCACCTTTGGTCTGTCATATGACAGATGGAGTTTCCACAGGTGATGATCCGGAACCGATTGCGAAGCGTATTATGAGCATGAGCGTACCGGACGGTAATGTACTGGTGGAAAATATATTTTTATCCGACAGGTTGCTGGAAACGCCTATTCAGGACCCCCGTCGCTGGAAAGGTCTAACACATAATACGCCGTTGCAGGATGAACATGCTGTGAAATTGCGTGATATGTCTTCTGTGCTGCCTGAAAGCTATCGGGAAATGCTATTTGAGGCAGATTATCAGTTAGGTGAAGGAGCCATTATGATGCTACCCGGAACCTGTGCGGAACTGGTGTCCATTGGGTTCCAAATGTCGGCCGCAACGCCTGTACGGTAAGGAGGTAAAAGCATGAATCCACCGCTGTCCCTGCTCCCCGTGAGCAAAAAAAAGGGAATGAATGCAAGGCTGACTCAGCAATTTGCTTACATAAGCTCTCAGACAGGCGATCAGCCTTTATCATCTCATCACAGTCGTTTTATGTGTCGTTATGGCTATGGAAGGTCTGCCGAATCTGCCAGTATGGGAGAAAGCGGACAGGATTTCGCCGCAGTACGTATTCATAAATCCGTCTGTTGTTTTGTCTTGTGTGATGGTGTCGGGCTCAGTTACCGAGGAGATTTTGCGGCCCGCTATCTGGGTTCTTCTTTACTGGATTGGATGGAACGGGGACAAGATCTGTCTGCTGATCAATTGAGAGTGTACCTTGAACGTTTGGCAGGTACAGCGGCAGAAGAACTGGATCGGCAGCCTTTGGATCACGAATCAGGCCTAATGCGTTCGGTATTGGAAGATAAACGTCGTCAGGGTAGCCAGTCCATGTATATTTGCGGTAAAATCGAACTGCCGAAGCGTGGCAGCCGTGGCCGTCTCCGACTTGCCTGGCAAGGGGATTCACGTTTGCGACTATGGAACGATGCCGAAGAAATCAGCGAGCTGTTCGATCATACCTTCTCTACAGCGGAGCGCTGGTCCACAAGTCGTGGGCCGATTGGAGGGAAGCCTCATTGGTATGAAAGAAGCATTCCCGCAGATATGCCGATGAGATTACAGGTATATACGGACGGTTTATCCGATTTGGACCCCATTCGCGAGCCTGTCCCTGATGAGCAGATACAGGTACTGCTGGATGCATCCCATACCGGGGGACTTGATGATGATGCTGCATTTATTGAGCTGCAGTGGTAAATGAATAAGCAAAAGGACGTTATACAACCATGGATATGGATGTATACGTCCTTTTTTTGATGAATACATAGAACATTACGATTCGTTAAGATATTTATAGAATGTAACGAGGAGGAGAAGGAAAGACGCGCTAATGCGCGTAATATTCGTACTTTTCTTAAATATCGCAAAGGAATAGCAAAAAATGCGCAAAAATGGTGATTATAAAGTATATCCTTTTGGGTAATCTTGTGATTATACAGATTACTGAAAGGGAGCGATACATATGAGCTACACATATGCAGGAGGCGCACGCTTTGAAGGAAAAACGGCTCTGATCACGGGGGCTGGTTCTGGCATTGGCAAGGCAACGGCCATTCAAATGGCTAGAGAAGGAGCGAATGTCGCTCTTTTTGACGTAAGTAATGAGCGTATTTTGGAGACAGAAAGAGAAATTAATGCTATACGTGAAGGGTCAGCGCGGGCATTTGACGTGGACATTGCCGATCCGGTGCGTGTGGAAAAAGCAGTTCTGGAAGCGGTTGAATTATTTGGCGGTCTGCATATCATTTTTGCTAATGCGGGGATTAACGGGGTCGTCGGACCGATCGAGGATCTGAGCATTGAGGATTGGCGGCAAACATTGTCCACGAATCTGGACGGTACCTTCCTGACGGTGAAGTATACAATTCCACATTTGAAAAAGAACGGTGGCGGCAGCATTATTATTACCAGTTCCATTAATGGAAATCAGCGCTTTACCAGCTTTGGGATGTCAGCCTACAGCACATCGAAGGCGGGTCAAACTGGTTTTGCTAAAATGGCTGCGCTGGAGCTGGCTAAGTTTCGTATTCGTGTCAATGTCATCTATCCGGGTGCCATTTCGACGAATATTGATGAAACCACGGAGAAGTCGGAAGGGTTAAAGCAAATTACCATCCCCGTCAAGTTTCCCGAAGGAGGACAACCGTTGGCTGATGGACCAGGTCAACCCGAGCAGGTAGCTGATTTGGTAACATTTTTGGCCTCAGATCATTCGCGTCATATTACTGGCGCACAAATTGTCATTGATGGGGCAGAGTCGTTATTGTTTTAGAAATAGAGCATTGTCTGGGACAGAGAAATGTTTTGTGGTATCCTGAGTGTATTGTCTTGGTTACGGTGCGAATGTGAAGCTCACATAAAAAACCTGGATCCTTCGCACCTCGAAATTTGTCGAAATGGATTCGAATTAATTTTTTTGATAGAAGTCGATAGTGGATTCAAGCTTGTTTGGCATCGTTTTTTTCGAAAATGCATGGAATTGATATCATTAGGGTATTAATTCCTTCATTTTCGCTGTCGTCGCACTCTATATGAGTGCGTGGATTGCGAATTTGTTGGCTGGTAAAAGGTTTGGTTTAGAACAAGTCGTGGTTCAGTACAGTCAGCATTTTTATTTTATAAACGAAGATTTGCACGAGGAGGATTATATGAATAAAAATGATGATCGTCATGATAACACCCCAGAATAAAGAAGGCAGTCGAAAATATAGACATACTCTTGATAAACTTTCTAATACATAAATAATCAGTCAAGTAAAACGCCGTTCGGAACGGAGAAAGCAATCACTATTTATCAAGTTTGTCCCTAATTGACAATGGAGTAGGTTGGGGTATTTTTATGAACGTAAGGAATTTGAAACTACAAATCTAATATTTAATAGTAAAGCTGATCCTTTCTAGGATCAGCTTTACTATTGACCCATTCCACTCTACAAGTAAAAGTACTTTTTTACTTGTGAGTCTTTAGCGTTCTGCCCTTAAAGAGAATATACGACAGTTCATGTTTGATAATTTTATTATTCTCTATTGTTTTCACATAATCTATGTCATCTTCGCGAGTTACAATTTCATCCTTATCTATACTGGGCCTTTTACGATTTCTATTTTCCCCGGCCGTGCTATTGTCAGAAAAAATAAAAGTGGTATTTAAATCTTCAATGCCCTCACTAATCTTTTTCCCTGTCATATTCTTAGCTGTAATGGCCAGATGAATTTTTTCTCCCATGGTCAATTTGTACGATAACAACTGGAATGCATTTTCATTATCCACTTGTTCTCTAAAATGATCCAAATCTTCTACATTCTCCATCATAGGTGTCTTCATTAATTCTTTCCCAGAGAGGGAATACAGTTTATTTTGCTGATCCCATTCCTGGTGTATGTCTAAGTGCTTAGTAAGTACCCCTAAAGGGACAAACATCGCATTTTTATAAAGCACAGGGACGGTATCCATCACGGACGAGCTCGAGTCGGTAACAATCTCAGTGGAGTTCATTTTAAACTCAACCTTGTGTGTTCCAAACTTAATTGTAGCCGTATTAGAAGTTGGGTTAAACGTAGTCTGTCCTCCCAACAAATCATTTATGGATCTCAAAGGTACCATATAGCGATTATTCTGATCAATATAAGGTGCTTTGGGGGCTGTGAACAAGACATAGTAATTGTTAATCTTCAAAAATGGAGTGTTTGGAGTTATACTCTGAGCTGACATTTTTCCTATATAGGGTAGAGAAAAACAAAGAAACAATGCACCTATAAGCATAATTCTGAACAACATCTTTCCCATAAAAATATCCTCCTTAAAAGAGAGGGGCTAGCAGCCCCTCACGGAATTCAATCTAAAAATATATTATCTGTTTCCTCTCCTCCATGTACGTAATCCACTACAACTTTACTCCGTGGCATAGAACAATAATCATAGGTTTGACTGTTTCGCCAAGGAATATTATCTTCTGAATCTTTACCAATGTAGGATGTAGCCCAACGAACTCTTCTAATGTATGATCCGTCATTATAGTCTTGTCGATCTTGTAGTCAGAAGGGACATAAAATTTCATTTGTACTTCTTGATCAGGCTCAAAGCGTGGCTTAAAAGTATAAGGCTCTTTTACACTTTCAATGAGCATGAAAGGAGCCCAGTCATTATATTCTGTACTATGCTGCAAACCAACATCAACCGCCAGCCTGGAAGAAATAAGGGACGTTATTGATCTCTATTTCATTGACCCTAGTGGAGTACAACCTAAGCAGAAAGTCCTCTCTATCCTGCGGTAGCATCTCGCAGAGGCTGACCAGAAGATCGGTGGGTTACAGCAATTCCGCGCTGATTTACAGGCCAACATCGAACGCTTCGAGCGCTGGTTCAAGGTAAGAGAGTAGCATTAATTTTTTCCTAGTTGCTCAGGGCGCACAGCTGGCGTCCCGGCCGGTTGAGACAGTAATGAGCAGGGGAATTGTTGCAACCATTTTATGGGATGATGCATCTGTCGAAAGCGTCGTCATGAACGAAGGCTTCTTAGAGAAGCTTGGAACAGGTGGTGTTCACATCTCGATGACAAGTGGACTCGCCCGTTCCTATGTCAAGTCTATTGTCGACCTTTTGAGCATTGAGCAGAGACAAGACTAACATCAAAATCCGGTGCGCGTTCACGAGATAATACCCGCTTTATTAAGCAATTCCAGTCTACAGATGTTAAGAAATTCATAGTACGGGGACAACCTGTTCAAAACCTGAGAAAAGACTAAGCTAACGGAGAACGTTAGTTTAACTTCGAAGAGGCTGCGCCACACGGTAGCCCCAACTTATTTTTTATCCGAAAAAATCATGTTAAACGCCAAGATTCACTGGTCTATTCAGTTAATTCTCCGATGCTCCTGACGGATGTGTCGGAGGAAAAGAACATATTACGTATCGGGTTCGCGGATTTCGCGGATTTTTGTTTTTATCGTGATACATGTTCTTTCCCAAGACATGAATCGGTACCCGAAAAGGACAAGAACTTATAATCTTATCCCATCCCTTTTTGCCTACTGGCGCCTCCTGATAGGAGCAATAGACTTGAACATCCGTTGAGGCTGTTAATTTTGCGGGATGGGAACGACCTCCTTGCGCACCTCGTCCGGCTGCGTCACGGTTAGCTTTCCAGACGAGTCGGTCACGGAACCGCCGACTGTATGCTCGAAGCCGATCCGGGTGACCTTCCCGTCCAGTCCGATCAGGCCGCTTTCCTCCGTGCTGGAATCTCCGGCAATGCCTCTGCTGTAGAATACCAGCGGCTTGTCGATTTTCGGCGTCCGACCCGTACGGTCCTTCAGCTTTTCCTCCAGCAGCAGTTGAAAGCTATCTCCAATGCTTCCGTCAAAATGGGCCTGCCATGTCGCGACAAGGAAATCGTCCTTGTATTCGTAATAGGTCGCCGTCTCGTTGCCCTCGATGGTGAAGAAGCGGAGTGCCTCTCCTTCGGGAAAGAGGAAGGCGGTGCTGTAGTCCTCGGATTCGTGGAGCGTCCGCAGTGGCGTATGCTCGTAATGGGTTCCAGAGAACATCGCTTCCATGGCCAGATTCCTGCTTGCGGCCAGATCGCCGGTATAGAGCGCGTCCCGCTGCTTATCGGAGAGTGGCGACTCGATGGCGACAGTGTTGTTTTTCCATTCCACCTTGTAGCCGTACTGCTCGGAGACGAAGCGCAGAGGCACATAGACGCGATTATGGACGGCCTTCGCTGGCACGTCGAGCGAAATCGGACCCGACGAGGACGAGTTATTCCCAAACGTCTCGGTCGCGGCCGTCTTCTTCCCGACGGTCAGCTTAATCGTCTGCGACCATTTTCGGACGACCACGGTGTCCGTTTTCGCATCCCAATCGACGGCGGCGCCCAGTGCTTCGGAGACAGCTCGGATCGGCACGAGCACCAGTCCCTGATCGTAGATGGGGGGACTGTCGGTCGCGATCGGCTTGCTCCTCACCGTAATGCCAATATCCACGGTGGCGAACGCGGTTGTACCGACGGATAATGCACCGATGACGGCGAATGTGCATAGAAGCTTTTTCATAGTATCCACTCCTGTTCTCATGATGGCAACGTTCTTTCCGAATGCATACCAGCAATCTCTATTTGTATGTTAGACGCGGGTGGACTTGAAAAAGTTTCCATCCATAGATTGGCTGACCACAGACTCATGGATCAGCTGCCTTGTTGCGCTAAACATTCCTGTAGAGCTTAAGATTCTTCTCTATACAAAAAAGACCACTTCAAGGTTGAAGTGGTCTGGTGTTCTGATCCCATTTACTCTGCAAGTGACTCAATCAATTTTGGAAAAGAGCCTCCAGCTCCTTTAGTAATTTTTCAGTTCTAAAATTGGTTGCGGCCATGTCCATTACACTCCAACAGATTTATATACAAAATTATAGCCAACTTAATATTTGGTGCTGATAGTGTGTACATACAATAAAGTTGTGTACTAAATTCCATAATTTTAAATTTATTCATTAGAAAAAATAGTACTCATCCTGCGTTACTCCACAAATGCGCCCGATTGTGGTATAAGGGATGACTCTAGGTATTGCATTTACATCGTTAAGCACAAAAATAAGATTTTAAAAACAGGAGTATTATTGATTGTTTCCAAACTGGATTTTACTTTTCCATTACGAATTGCACTTTCAATTGTCTTACGTAACCCTGATAAAATAAATTAAATATTTTGAAATAACAAAAAGTAAACATCCTATAAATCCTTATAAAAATCTTTAAAAATGCATATTTTACACTAAAAAATTTGCTTAAAATGAAACCGTACTACAAATCTTTGTTATTGACTAACAGGCTACTTCATCGATTTTAAAGCAATTGTTAGCAAAGAAGGAGAAGACATTATGAACAAAATAGTTGGAAAAGTTGCTGTTATTACTGGGGCAGGTGGCGGATTAGGTAAATATATTGCACTTCGTTTTGCAGAAGAAGGTGCTAAATTGGCATTATGTGATATCAATGCAGAAGGGCTTAACGAAACTACTGAATTATGTAAAAGCAAAGGTGCAGATGTATTTGCAAAAGCATTTGATGCTACTGATCTTAAAGAGTCAACAGCATTTATTTCCGATACGGTTGCACAATATCAAACTGTAGATATTTTAGTAAATTTAGCGATGGCGATTGAGCCACCTCATTCGTTCTTAGATCATACGCGGGAGACTCTAGAACGAAGCTACCAGACGGGTCTTGTTACAACATGGGACTTTATGAAACTTTGCTATCCATACCTGAAAGAAAATGGTGGTAAAATCATTAACTTTGGCTCTGGAAGTGGGAATGAAGGACAAGAAGGCTATGCAGCATATGCAGCGATTAAAGAAGCAATTCGTGGTCTTTCGAGAGTAGCTGCGCGTGAATGGGGACCTGACAATATTAATGTAAATGTCGTAAACCCAGGTGCCATTACAGATGCGATTCAAGCATATTTAGACCAAATGCCTGAAGGTCAACGAGATCCACTTTATTTAGGTTTCTCACAAACTGCTATAAGAAGATTTGGCACGCCTTACGAGGATATTGCACCTGTCGTACTGTTTTTAGCGAGTGAAGACTCTAGACACATTACGGGACAAACAATCAATGTAGATGGCGGTGTCATTATTAACGCTTAATACCTTAAATGAAATAGATGGTGCATATTGCGATCTATGCTATTAATAGGTATGGGTTAATGGAGAGATAGACGCATCTAATAAGAAAAAACTGCTAATCTGCAATGGATTAGCAGTTTTTTTCGTGAACAATCAATTAATGATTGAGTGTATTTTTTCGGTACTGATTTGGTGTTACACCCGTAAATTTTTTAAATAGGCTTGAAAAGTGGCTTTGGTTATTGAAATGAAGCAACATACAAATGTCGGCTACAGAATAGTCCGTTTGGATCAATAATTTTTGTGCTTCTTTTATTTTTTCTTCTTGGATATATTTTCCGATAGGTTTGTTTGTTTCTTTTTTAAAGAGCTGCGATAAATAAACTGGATTTAAATGGACGAGGTCTGCTAAATCCTTTATCGAAATTTGTTCAAATATATGATTGAATATATAGTTTTTACAAGTATTCACAGCCTTAGAATGTGCACTTTCCCTATTTTCATTCATACGGTCAACTAATGAAAATAATAAGTTATCACCAATTAATAAAACTTTTTGTAGGTCAAACGTTTCTTCAACTTTTTGAATGCTAATATCGCTCATTGTATAGGCAATTTCAGGATAAAGACCGCCTTCAATAGCTGCCCTCGTCGCAAGTGCAATATAAATGATGATTTGATTTTTAATGTTACGAAGGTGGCTTTTTTTCGAAAGTTGACTCAATCCCTCCATTTCAATTGATTCTAAATGCTGTAACAGCTTTTCCTTCTTGCCTTCTTTCACATATTGCCATATTTTCTGCTCAGTTTTATGGTCTAAATGAAAAGACGTTTCCAGACGAAGATGCCGTATTGCTTGTTCAATATGAGTGGGTTCAATTTCGTTAAAATTCATTAATTGAGATCTCACTATTTCTTCATCCATAGGCTCTTGGTAGATTAAAAAATACGTGAGTGAACAAAGCGATACAATTTGTTTTTGGTTTAACAGCTCTAATTGACTGTAATAATGGCATAACTCTTGCTGATAACTAGAGGATATTTGATGATCATGCATAATACCATTTACGGTGTTCTCGGTAACCTCAAAGGAAGTGAAAGGTCCGATTATTATCGTTTCTGTGGAAGATGAATGAAATACAATGAGCGTTTCTAGATAGTTTGTTATTCTAATCAAAGGAACGTTTTGTTGATCGCCAGGTTGAATGAGCCTGTTTATAAATGTTTCTATTGAATCAAAAAGAGGATGTCTTAGCTGTTTTCCACTTCTAGTAATACGATGACTTTTATTCTTGAAAATAAAAAGAGAAATATTGTATGTGTCATAGATCAATTGAGAGATATATTCTAAGTTTTGTTTCACCATTATTGCCACTCCTAAATTGATTAAGTAACCTGTCAGTCAATAACTAAGATTTATAGTATAACCTCATTATTGCTATAGACCATGAGTTTCTATGATTGACGTTGAAGTACCCATAACATCGATCACTTTTTCTTTTGGAGATCCTAGAGTAAAAAAAAATGGTGTTTTCTTCTGTAACCCTCTACGGACAATAAAGTAGAGTTCTTGGTCTCACAAAATCATCATTTTCATTCGAGCATATACAATAATATTGAGTTTTGAATTAATTATCAATTACCCTTATTGCTCTAAAAGAGTTCTTATGATGTAACCTACCGTCGGGTCTCTTTAATTTTGAGAACACAACTTTATTGTATTTTTTTCAGTTAGAACTCAACTTTATTGTTCAGAACTCATCTTTATTGGGTTTGATCAGATAGCTCCTGCAAAGGCCTAATTCCTTGAGCTCACCGTGCAGTCTGACGGAAGAACAACATGTCTTCCACGCTTTCATGCCGCTGCTCGCCTTCTTACAATCCATAGGCTCCCAACCGAAAACATAAAAAACCGAACCTTTTTTCCATCGAGCGACAATATAGGGTGTAAGCTGCTTACTCAGGAGGGCCCTCTGAATGCAAAGTGAATCTATGTACCACGTGCTCACAAAAATGATCGAAGGAGATCAGCAGGCGTTTCATACGTTGTATGATGCCACCTACAAGGATGTCTACCGGACCGTCTCTTTTCTGGTGGATCATCCGCAGGATCGCGAAGATATTATGAATGAGATCTACATGCAAATGTGGACCTCGCTTCCCAACTACGATCCGAATCGTCCTTTCCACTTCTGGCTGCACGGCTTGGTCATCCGACAAGTGCAAAGATTCCGGGTGAAAAGCTGGAGGAGATTCCGAATTTTCGAACGCATCCGTGTCTTTTCTCGGGAAGAGTATCATTGGGATCAGCCCACGTTGAGGATGGATGGGACAGACCCCGAGATATCGAGGGCCATGCACAAGCTGACCGATAAACAGCGAACGGTGATCATCCTCCGCTTTTATCACGATTATACGCTGGAGGAGATTGCGACATTACTCGATATTCCGCTGGGTACAGTCAAGTCCAGATATCATGCCGGCCTGCAGTCGCTTCGAAAACAATTGGGAAATCTCCCGTTGGAAAGGATGGAAAAGAACAATGCCTATTGAAAGTCAAATCAGCGAGTACCTGCACCAAGAGGCAGAGACCATGGAATGTCCCCCGGCTGTTTCCAAACGAATCGAACAATCCTATTCTCAATACGTACAACGGCAAAGGAGCAAAAAAACGATGAAAAAACGATTGATCGGCGGCATTGTTGCTGCAGTAATTATGATTCCAACCGCGGCATTCGCGGCCCCTCCCCTGATTGAAATGATTACGAGGACACCGATGACAGCCCAACAAGTCAAGATGGATGCGGTTGGCCAAGCAGCGCTTGAAAAGTTGTATCGCTCTTATCCGGAAACCAAGTCGTTTGAAATTATCGACGCCAGCCAGATTGGAGGAGACCCCACGAATACAAGTCAGGGGAAAGCCATTCAAACAAGCATCGTGCTGCAGGAAAAGGGAGCTCACGGCAAAAAGGTCCGACTTGATTTGAACGGTATCACGGGTGAAATCGAACAAGTGAACCAAGAGAATTGGGAGCCTCAGGAGAAGCCGGTCATCTCCTTAACCGATCAAGAAATCAAATCGAAAGTAGATGACCTCATTAACAAACTGTACGGCAGCTCCAGTAAGTACGAATGTAACATGGAGCCGATGCAGAACCCGGACCAAAAAACATTTATATTGAACTACACCGAAAAGGGATCAACAACGCCGTTTTATCAGGCATTCGTTCAAGGGAATACGATCAGCGTTTCTCTGATCGGAGGCGGCCCTGCTCCATCCGTGGAAGGCTTTTTCATGACTAAAGGCAAGCCTGACTATACTGCGGATGCCTTTTTAAACGATGAAGAGCTCTTTTCTTTACTTCACATGAGTCCAGCAGACTTGAAACAAGAATTGGCAAAGGGGGCATCTGTCGTCGAGATCGCAGCATCTAAAAAGATTTCCAAACAACAAGTCATGGACATAATCGCAAGTACGCAGGCAAAAAAACAAATCCAAGCCGATCCGCATGGTGGAGCTACTGATGACGATCGTACGCTGGAAATATTGAAACGGATTCTGGAACCCAAAGTATTGAAAGTGATTGAACACAAAACGGAAACGCCTTGGTAGGAATAAAATACAGGCGCCAGAAATGGCGCCTGTATTTTATTTTTTAGATATTCTTACATTGCATTCGAAATGCAATAATGGCTTCTTTACAGTCAAAAAATAGGGCATGGGTTGGTTGTTTATGGTCATCATTGATACAGAAGGGAAAGTTCATTTTGAGTCAATTTGAAGACGAAGAAATGCCGGCAGAATAGGCAAAAATCCGACTGCCGAGTGATTGGGACAACGTGCTGAAGCTTTTGGAGAAGTAAACGTCCATGAGCCGCCGAAGGATAAGCCCGAATAAGGCCGTTTTTCGGAAATGGACATAGAAAAGCGGGGATCAGCCAGTTGGCCAAATCTTTGCTTTTTTGCATTGTTCCACGGAAGGCTATTCGACACTGAAGGCTGTGGTACGAAGATCAAAAAGCCCATGTAAATTCCTCCCTGAAAAAAATATACGAGATTATAATTGTTGAAAAATCAAGTTGTCATGGGGAAGGTGAAACTTCCTAAATTACGCATTTAACAAAAAAAAGTGCTATATACTCAATTCCGGTATATTCGCTATTGATTAATTGAATACGTTGGAAAAACTATCAAGTTGCCTGTATAATTAACATGAATATTCCAAAAACCATAAAAAATTAGTTGTATATTACAAAAAAAGATTAGTAACTATTTGCATACAAAAATTATACATCAATAGAATAAAAATTAAAGGATGGAGGGAATTACAAATGTAGAAAACATGGTTTACTATGCTTGCTACACTTACAATGGTTGCTGCTTTAGGTGCTTCTGTATCCGCCGCTTCGGTTCTGCCGCTAGCAAATAACTAAAGATCAGGCGACTCCTTCTGTCGAAGTTCTGCCAGTAGGAACTGGAAGTAACGAAAAAGCGGTAGATAAAATTGGTATTGTAGATAATATGAATAAACCAGTTATAGAAACAACGAGTGATGCTAAAGTCGAAATATTAGATCCAGCAACAGATAAGACGTCTGCTCTTGATCCTAAGAAAATAAGCACTTCAAGCAGCTTAGGGTTATTCAGCATTACGTACCCAACCTCGCTCTGGAACATTAACAGCCAAGGTACTTATATTGCTGAATTTTCAGGTGTAAGAGACACTATTTATACTCACTACTATTTCCCTACAAACAGCTCAGGAGAAATAAAAATTAGAGGAGCTGTGAATGGAGGATTACCCACATTCGGGAAGCTATACCATTACTGCATATGAATTAGGCAGTAATAACGCTGTGTCCAGTTCCACTTTTAAAACAGGTGAGCGCATTTTTGTACGCATTTACAATTTAAATAAAAATAAAAATTATTTCTTTGGTGTTCATATAACAGTGCTAATACCATAAGCGGGGCCTTATCCATCGACCACAGCTAATTGTATAAACGATAAAACACGGGTCCAACAAAAAGGAACCTGTGTTTTTCTTTATGTTACGCAGGCAATGTGTAAGGTTGGATAATAGAAAACTTCGGAAAATGGTGCTGTACATTTTCCAAATCTTTTCTACATAAATGAATTATTATGGAGGTGCTAAATGGCTTTTCTAGAAGATAGTTCTAAAAAAGAAGAAATTCAAGAACGCTATGAGCAATTATGGAGTGAACTTTTAGTTAGAGATGAGGAAGAAGCAGAACATGTTATAAAGAAATTAGAATATGAGTTGTTGCCTACCCGTCAGAGAATCCTAAGACGATGCGGGGAAATCCTGTCTCCATTAAAAAAACGTTTTATCTGGATTATCCTTTTTAGTGTGATTGGGTTCTTCCTTTTAGCTTACGTATTATTTATATATGTATCTTTGTGGGTTGAAGATTATTAAGGACGTTTCTGTGAAACCGGAAGAGTCTTTTTTTATGAGCCTGTTGAAACCCTAAATGCTGGTTTTAACCAGCCGGGATATCTGTAAAAAATAGACTCGCTGATCGGCAAGTAAGGGAGCGAGCAGGACAAGAGTGGGGGAAACAGGCTCATGCTACTGGCTCTAAGGGGGCAAGAGCGGCCACCTAAGAGCCAGTACGCACCGCTGGGCCGCTACTCACGCCGATAACTAGAGCGCCTACGCCGGGAGAAAGCGTCCGGCCAAGGCGCTCTACTTTCCTGGCGCTCGCTTAACGCAACCCACGGAGCGAATGAAGGACCTTGAAAAGGGATTAGGGAGGGCAAAAAACACCATGAACGCTACATTTCGCTCATCATCTCAAAACATATGAATTTTGTGGTATAGATTAGAAACTTTCGAATTATTTCATACGTCTTATGTAAGGGTGCTTATTGAAAAAGGAGGTAATTTATCTTGAAAAAGGTTATTGTGTTTGTGTTTTTCTTCGTACTTATGTTTCAATCCTGGGCGATTGCTGATGCTGCCAATCCGATATCCGTTAACGCGGTGAATGTGAATGGGAAGTTTATAGCAACCGATGTTTCACCTATTATTAAGGAAGGGCGTGTTTTGGTCCCTATACGCACGCTTGCTTCACTGGGGGTAACCTATCAATGGGATAGTAAAAGTCAATCTGCCCTCATCACAAAAGGCAAAGATCAAATTAAGCTGACGGCCAACAAAAAAGAAGCATTTAAAAATAACCAAGCAGTTCAGGTAGACGTTCCTGTCCAAATGACTCAAGGAAGGATATTGGTACCTATTCGTTTTGTGTCGGAGAACTTTGGTTACAAGGCAAACTATGAGAAGCTTCGGTCTATTTTATTTATTCAAGACGGTAATTATAAGGTAGACCAAGAGAGCTTACAGGCAGAAGATTTACAAGCAGCCCGTCAGTCTGCTATATCGTTACCAGTTCAATCCTCCTTCAAATCGCTTTCTTCATTAGAAAAACCCAGTGCTAATAAAGACTATGGTTACGCCTTCCCGAGAGGGGATTCGTCCAGATACATGTATTCAAACAATGTTGGACACACGGTAGTCGAAATAAAAAATGGAATAGCCAAGGCAGTTTGGCAATTTACAGAAGGAAATGGTCTGGATGATATTGTATCTAGTGCTGGCCAAAGACCAAGTTATAATTACGTCGGATGGGTAACAGACATTACAATGGGTAATGATAGAGATGGAAATTTCAAGATTATATACAAAGATGATAAAGGTCAACAGAAAGATTTCACTGTAAAAGCTGAATCCTATAAAGATGTTATCCAACCTATTCCTAATGAGACGAGAAAACAATAGTAACTGAACCAGTTTATTAAGGACGTCCTTAGCAAGGGATGTTCTTTATTTTGCTTATGAATTCAAATTATAAGCAGCAATGGATTTTTAGTGAATTACAAATTATTGGAGGTTAGTTGGGTATGAAAAAAATCTTTCTTTCATCTATGCTTACTTTAGGTATGCTTTTAACATTTGCTATTCCGCTTTCTGCTGCACCATCCATTCAATTGGTGATCAATAGTGAGGTCGCTAATTCAGATGCTCCACCTGTTTCCGTTGCAGGAAGGACTATGGTTTCTTTAGCTTCCTTAAAGCCGCTAAAGCTTAATCTAGTCTGGAACGCGGACAAGAAGACGGTGACTGTCAATGCTCCTGGGGTAAAAGAAAAACTTGTACTTACGATCGGCCAAAAAGAAGCTTCTTATCGAGAAAAAACACTTACTTTGGACGTGCCTGCTCAATTAAACAAGAATCGCGTTGTTGTGCCTTTGCGCTTCATCAGCGAAGCCTTTAAAGCAGAGGTGGAGTGGAAAGCGGACAAAAATACTGTCATTATCCGGAGTGCTGACCAAGTAGAAACATATAAGAAGCTGTATCAAGGTACGGATTTGGTGGCGGCACGTAAAATCGCTGTAAATCTTCCTTCTAAGGATGAAAATGCGCTTCATAATACCGAGGAGGGTGTTTATTATCAGTATATCTTTCCTGAAGGAGAAGCATTGAGATATTATTATGTTGTTGGGAATTTATATACTTACTATGAAATTAAGGATGATGTTAAACATATAGTTTGGGAAGGTGTAGAAGAAGATTCGAGGAAGAAAATGAAAGAAAAAGGAAAGCGTCCATCGGAAGACAAAACACAATATTATTTTTTACAAGAACGTGTGGATCATAGTGTCACATATGGTAAAGTGGGGACCGAGAAGCCAGTAACGCAAGCTTTGCCTAAAAATACTACAGGATTAGCAGATATTATTGTACCTATTTCCGGCGAAGTAAGGAAAGATCAAATAAAATAGATTTTTCACTTCATTTTGGACGTTCTGAGCAATAAGGGACGTCCTTATCTATGCTTTCCTTTTAAGTTTTCTGATCCGAGCTTCAGGAAGTCGATAGGCTAAAAAAAACAATTAGTAGGGGGCTAGAGAAATCTAGGAGCACCCCTTTTTTCTGATTTTGATAAGATTAACGCACACACCAATAAGTAAATATAGCTCTGCAAGCAGAAAAATTAATTGATCTGACCATAAAAAGTCTTTAGTTGAAAATATGGATATGATAACTCCGAATGAAATGAGAAGCATAAATAATTCTACAACCCAATCAGTTATCCTACTGGTCTTCCCATTTTTCTGATATGTTGCATGAATAGCGCGTACAATTAAACGGATTATTAATGATGCTAACAACCAGTTATAAAGAGTGTTCGGATAATTATATGAAATTCGCAAAACTAGACTAGCTATGAGCCATACCAAAAGAACAAAAGTTAAATAATAAGGATTTTTTAGCATCGTTCTCTCCCCTCACCTAGTTTACAGTTATACAATTATTATACAGTTTTTGCGTGCAAGTTTACAAAAATGAGCATAATTCGTAAAGGAAAGTAATTTCGGAAAAGGTCATTGTTTAGAAAAGGTGTTTTTGGAGGAATCCAAGAGCGTTCTTTTTTAATGGCCGGTTGTAACCCTAAAGGCTGGTTTGAACCAGCCTGGATACTGTAGCAAGCGGCTGGCTTCCAGATCGGTGAGCAGGAGAGTAGGCAGGATAAGACAGGGAAGCAGGCTCATTGCTACTGGCTCTAAGGTGGCAAGACCCACGGAGCGAATGAAGGACCTTGAAAAGGGATTAGGGAGGGCAAAAAACACCATGAACGCTACATTTCGCTCATCATCTCAAAACATATGAATTTTGTGATATAGATTAGAAACTTTCGAATTATTACATACGTCTTATGTAAGAGAACTTATTGAAAAAGGAGGTAATTTATCTTGAAAAAGGTTATTGTGTTTGTGTTTTTCTTCGTACTTATGTTTCAATCCTGGGCGATTGCTGATGCTGCCAATCCGATATCCGTTAACGCGGTGAATGTGAATGGAAAGTTTATAGCAACTGATGTTTCACCTATTATTAAGGACGGGCGTGTTTTGGTCCCTATACGCACGCTTGCTTCACTTGGGGTAACCTATAAATGGGATAGTAAAAGTCAGTATGCTCTCATCACAAAAGGCAAAGATCAAATTAAGCTGACGGCCAACAAAAAAGAAGCATTTAAAAATAACCAAGCAGTTCAGGTAGACGTTCCTGTCCAAATGACTCAAGGAAGGATATTGGTACCTATTCGTTTTGTGTCGGAGAACTTTGGCTACAAGGCAAACTATGAGAAGATTCGGTCTATTTTATTTATTCAAGACGGTAATTATAAGGTAGACCAAGAGAGCTTACAGGCAGAAGATTTACAAGCAGCCCGTCAGGCTGCTATATCGTTGCCGATTCAATTCTCTTACAAATCGCTTTCTTCTCTAGAAAAACCGGGGGCTAATCTAAGCTATACTTACGTTTTCCCGAGAGGAGATTCATCCAGATATATGTATTTAAACAGAGTTGGTAATACGGTAGTCGAAGTTAAAAATGGAGTAGCCAAAGCAGTTTGGCAATTTACGCAAGGAAATGGTATGTCTGATATTGTGTCTAGTGCTGGCCAAAAACCAAGTTATAATTACGTCGGATGGGTGACTGATATCTTGATGTTTAATGATGAGCATGGGAATATCAAAGCTGTATACAAAGATGATAAAGGTCAACAAAAAGATCTCACTGCAAAGGCGAAATCCTATACAGATATTATCCAACCTATTCCTAATGAGACGAGAAAACACTAGCTAATACTGAATCGATGTATTAATACTACTAAGCTCAATTTAGTTTGAAATGATGACAAGAAGACACTATTGAGGTGAATATAATTATGAATACATTTTTCAAAGCGGCTTTTGCATCAACAATATCTTTTAGTATGCTTGCTAGCGGTGTTTCTGGAGCAGCCTCCAAGTCCATTATTGTGCAAGTGAATAACGTACCCATGCCAGGGGATGTAGACCCCTATGTTCAGAATGGTTCCACATTAGTAGCATTGAATATGATAAGATCGATTCCTGGTGTAACGATCAACTGGAACAATACTTCTAAAACGGTAACTGTAGATAATAACGGAACAAAATCAACACTGGTGGCTGGTAAAAAAGAGACAATGGTAGGTGATAAAAAAGTAACGCTGTCTACCTCTTCTGCAATGAAAAATGGTCGTGTTATGGTACCGCTGCGTTTCATTGCAGATGCGTCCGGTTCTCAAGTGTACTGGGATGCCCCAGATCGTACAGTTTACGTAGCTAAGCCGACAGAAGAGATGCAGAAAGAAATCCAATCTAGCGATATTTCTGTAGCTCGTCATGGTGCATACAGTCTTCCACGTATTGCCAAAGTTAATGTACTGTCAGGTAAAGAAGGGGATAGTATGGCTTATATTCGCTACTTCCAAAAAAACCAATCCAGTGAATTTTTTGAACAACACATGGACAGTGTGAATTACTATCGTATCATTGACACACATGTAGAACTGCTCTGGTCTGCAAGGCTGAACCTGCAACAGGAAGCTAAAAATGCAAGCCTGCCGTTCCTCACCAACAAAATTGTTGAACAAAGCGGCAAAATGCCAACGATCCAAAAGGGCGTAGTTTATTATAATTATAGCGTTCCGGGTGGCACCACGTTCGGGACTATTGATAAAGCTGGCAAAAAAACTCGTCTGGGGGAAGCGACTGAAGATCAGGCGAAGCAAATGTTTTTCTCTATTCCAGAAGAAGAACAACTATAAAAGGGAACGCAGGGATAACGACACATTGTATTGTAAGGAGGAAACTATGAAATTCGTGCAGATTATGTCTGTAGGTGCGATAGTGATGTTAGTGATTTCAGGGTGTAGTGGTAAGGCAAGCTCAAATCATCAACTACCTCAGACCGAAGTGAATAATACCGGGGTAAACAGCACAAAGGAAGGTGTAAAAAAAGTAGACGAAAAAGCAACTGTAGAAACATCTAGAGCAACTGTTAAAAAGGTGAATACCTTAGATTATTCTCAGTATGATAATAACCAAGACAAATCTAAGGTTGTAGTTTCGGGGAAACAGATTGTATGGAAAAATAAAGACGTTACTTTTACAGCAAAATTAACTAACGCTAAAGGGGAAGAAGCCGCCGAAGCCAATGAAGTTGTGAATTCTATGAAAATAAAAGGTAAGCGTGGAGAGCAACTCGTTAAGCTCAACCCACGACCTTTGAGAGTTAACTCACTTTCCTTATCTAAAAGCAACCAGGTAGCTCTTCATGTAAGCGATCACGAGGGGAGTAGACTTATTTTAATTAATTTATCCGATGGGACTCAAACTATTGTAAACATGTTTGAGATGAATAGTGACGGAGCCGGGAGCGAAAAGATTGATGCCTATAACTGGTCGCCTGATGGAAAAAAGATTGCGTTTGGAATCGGTGATCTAGGTTCAAGTTATATCGGACTATACAATGTTGAGCGTAACAGCTATATGCATGTGTCCGATAAGGACTTTACATTGATCTCATCTATAGTTTGGCATAAAGATGGGAAAAGTTTTGACTTTGTGAGTAAAGGTGACGATTCTCCACTAGCAGTACTCTATACTTACTCAGAAACAAAAAAATCAATTTTAAAGAAGGGTTCTTTAACTAAGAATGATGAGCAGAAGATATCTCAATTAACACCGAAATCTTGATTGACATATACAGAGAGAGTATTTTGAAACCGTATCATCTATATAGTCATAATTTTAAACTCCACTTTTTTTCGACTTTAATGCACTCTATCAACATTATAGATTTACTTTTGAATATTTAATGATTGCTTGTGGCCAACAAAGGGCTTAAAGAGAATGTTGCTACGTTATGCTTATATGCGACCTCTTCAACCAAGAAATGATCGTTTTAAAGCGATCCAAGGAAGACGGCGTCGCTCTTGTACAAACCGAACAAAATCTTATGTTGTTCAGTTTGTGTTGATAATTGATACCAGACTTTTACAATGGTTGAAGTATAAATTTAGGTGGGAGTTGCTTATGAGAATTTCCATGAGTAAGTTACTAAAACGCTATGCAGCGATTTTGTTGGGCTACGCAATAGTTATAGGGTTATTTTACGCTTTGGGATATAAGATGAGCGCTATGGGAATCTATGCAATTTTGACAGGAATTGTGACTGGAGAAATAATCAACTTCGTATTATCAAAGCGAGAGAAATGAACCTAGGTATCCCCTGATTGCATCTACATCAGGGGATTTTTCATGTAATTAAAAGGTCCAACAGAGTTTCTGCATGGGACCTCTATATCATTACTGGTGAGAATCCACATGGGGAAATGAATTAGTCATGTCAACTCTGTGAAACCTTTTACTTGGATCAACCCAATCATTTCAGGATGCCACTCGTCCTACATGTCCCAATATGTGTAAGTTATGCTGAATTTTCGTTATAAACATTAGTTGCATAATATATTGACAGATGGTTAATTATAGAGAAGAATAGAGGGTGATTTTTAAAATAATGGAATTTTTATGTGAAGGGTGGTTATGACTTGAAGCATACACCTACGATTTCAGCGGAGTTTGAGTATTATCTAAAACAAAATGATATGACGTTGAGTCAATTTGCCGAATATTCAGGGGTACATCAAAGAACGCTTAGTAATTGGATTACTCAGCATCGTCCTGTTTCCGTACAGCAGCTGGACCGAATTACTGTGGCTATGGATTTGCCAGAAGGCTATTTTTATGACCTATACATAGAAAATTACATCATTGATCTTTCCCCGAATTTTAGGCGAATCGAGCCATTATTGTATCGTTGTGCAGAACTGGACAAGCTGGATGCAATCCGTCGAATGGTAGGGCATATCATGGATAATCCGCTGTATGCGTCCAGGCTATTTGATGTTGCAGAAGCATTATTTGAACAGGGACGACATGCTGCTGCGCTGCCTCTCTATGAGAATGTCGCAGAAGTGGAGAAATATCAGCATTCTGAACGCTTGGCCACCTGCCAATATCGTATATTCTCGATTCAAGTTGGAGACGACCAAAGCCGTAATCTCAAGGCAGCAACGCTATTTGAACCCTTCGTGGAACGCCTGGATGAAATAGACCAACTTGATGCGCTAAAAGATTTGGCGAATGTGTATCGTTCTTTGCGTTTATGGGATCGGCTTGATGTGACTGCTCGAAAAATGAGAGATAAAGCGGAAATCCAATATACATTAGAGCATCAGCAGAAAAAACGAAAGCCTGCGGAAATTGAAAAGAGGCTGAGCCGTCCATTGTTTGTGTACATTACATATTCTGATTTACTGTGTGCCAGTGTATATGAGGCCAAAGGCGATTATGAGCAGGCATTAGAATATACATACGCCTATGCTAATTTAGATTGGGTCAAAGAGACTGACGAGGATACTCTGCATTGGATTAAACAGTTTCAAGATTGGGCAGAAGGTAATATCTACACCTATAAACTATTATCTGGAGATATAAGTGTACTAAACAATTATGTTGAATATATTGCTGCATCGCCAGATGCTTCTGAAAAAGAAATGGTTACAAAAGTGTTGAATGTTATGTCGGCGGCAAACCAGTATAGTATAGATGTAGATCATATACTTCGAAGGTTTAAAAAGAAAATTGACTTATTTGCCCAACACAATCCGTCATCTGATATGTATACCCAACAAGTGATACCAGAACAGTTTGCACGTCTTGGATACGAGTTAGCTTATTACTATTTGCATCAAGGGAGGTATAACGATGGTTTTAAACACTTGATGTATGCAATGCTAAAGTCACATATAATAAATAATGAAACTTATTTTATAAACTGCATGGGATTATTCTTACATTTCAGAATGAATGCAGCACATGAAACAAAGACGCAGTTTTTAAATTTCATTGAAAAGGTGTGGTTAGACAATGTTAAGAAAAATGGTTCTTCTGATCGTCGCAGCTAGCTTTTTATTTATCGTGGCTGTACCTAATCATGATTATAACCAACACCATATTATTCAGCTTAACGATACTATTGGAGGTGCTTAAAGGTAAAATAAGAATTAACATTCACTAAACTTTTTTGTTAATGGGTGGTGTTGTTGATTGAAACTACCCTGTGAACAACTTGAAACCAACTAAAAATAAACATATACCGACAAAAAGTGCCTCTGGAATATTCCAGAAGCACTTTTTTTGTTAAGCGTATTTTAAAAAAAACCAAAAATTTACGTTTTGCATTAAGATATGACACAGAAGGGGGAATCATGCTGATGAATCCAGGTGTGACTTTACTTCGTGTCGAACGGGCCAGAAAAAAACTGTACCAAGTCCAGAAGAAATACGGATTTTTAACGCATCCCAAAGTGATTGAACAATCCATGAAACTGGATGAACTATTGAATCAATACCAAATATACAAAATGAAATCTTAACAAATGAGTTCATGACATGTTGCTGAAGGAAGAGCGTGAAATCCAATCTCCAATCTCCAAACCCCAATCAAAATTCTAAATCCTAAATCCTATACTATGAAGAGGTGGTAGCGTTGTTGAACAAACGAAATCCTGTAACTCCTTTCGGCTGGAGAATCAAACAAAAGCTAGTTGAAATTCAAATGGATCAGAGAACATTTTGTGATACCTACCATATTCCTGCTAGTCGCTTGTCTAATCTCATTCATGGAACACGTAAGGCCAAAAAATATAGAGTACAAGTATGTCAATTGCTTGGGATCGAAGAATAACCCTCTTTCTCCTTTATGGATACAGGACATCCTAATGATATGTAAGCTACAGTGGCAAAGGACTCCAGGTTTCTTTAATATAGATTGTACATAGGATGTTTAATACAAGGAGTGGAAAGGGGCGATGGGGATGTTCTCCAGAATGGCAGAGCAGAAGATTGCCGAGGCGATGGCCAAAGGTGAGTTTGATCATTTACCGGGAGAGGGCAAGCCACTGGTGATCGAGGATTTGTCACATGTTCCAGAGGAGCTGCGGATGTCGTACAAGCTGTTGAAGAATGCAGGCATTTTACCGGAAGAGCTTCAGTTACAAAAGGAATGTGTCCAGCTACGTGATTTGCTTCACGCTTGCCATGAGGCAGGAGAGCAACAGCGGATCAGTCGCAGGCTGACTGAAAAATCACTTCGTCTCCGTATGCTGCTGGAGGAAAGAGGGCTGAATACGTCATCTGTATTTTATGAATATGAGTCCGCTATGCGTAAGCGACTGGAGGAATAGAGACGAGCGGAGCAAAGGACGGAATGCCCTTGCCCGTACACTTTGATTTCCGTGCTTTACCTCATTACCGTTGCAGTGCAGATAATCTCGTGAGGCATTGCTTCGTCAGGATGACGGATTCTTTGGGCAGTTTGTCTAAATGAAAGTCATCGATTAAATCTACTGCCTTCACAGGCTCGGGTGAATCCAGCAGCCCTGAAAAATAGGCGAGCCAGCCAATGACTGCTTCCGGTGAGACCCCTTGTCGACGCATGGCTCGGAGTGCTACGCCACCATGTCGTTTGGCCAGCCTTCGTCCATCAGGGCCTAGGACAAGGGGAACGTGTGCGAAACGTGGCGGCTGCAAGCCCAAAGCTTGGTACAGCAATAGCTGACGGGGCGTTGAATCGAGAAGATCATACCCGCGGAGTACGTCGGTCATATGCATATCCGCATCATCGACAACGACAGCCAGCTGATAGGAAAACATGCCGTCCGCTCGTTTGACGATAAAATCGCCGCCTTCTGCCGCACCGAAGGTCACATGACCTGCTACCTGATCATGAAACGAAATAACGGCATCTGGACTTTGCGGTACTTTAAAGCGAAGTGAAGGGAGTTTATGCTGTGCTTTGGCTACGGCATCTTGAGAGCTAAGATTACGACATGCCCCTGAATATGCGGGTCCTTCACCAGACAGTCCATGTGGAGCATGAGAGGCAGCCAGAATGTCAGCCCGACTGCAAAAACAAGGATATAGCAAATCATGCCCCTGTAGCTTCTCCAATGCAGATTGGAAGCTATCCAGCCGCTGGCTTTGGGTGTAGGGACCGTAGGCACCGCCTACGTCGGGTCCTTCGTCCCAGTTCAGACCGATCCAGCGCAAATCTTCCATTATCCCTTGCGCCAACTGGCTGCGAGCTCGCGTCATATCAATATCTTCCATGCGCAAAATATAGGTTCCGCCCAGGGAACGAACGTGCAGCCAGGATAATAAGGCGGTACGAGCATTTCCTAAGTGTATCCATCCCGATGGTGTTGGGGCAAATCGCCCTCTGATGGGTTGGGCCTGTAATTCCATACGAAAGTGACCTCGATTCTGTGTTCCGTCCTTCAGCAATCCATATCAACTATATTATAAAACGATCTTGCCGTGAGTGCATCCCGATAGGTATAGAAGCTAAAGACGAAGCATACATAGCCGCGATGATCAGACGGGAAATTTAAATATCTGTATAATAGATTTAGAAGAATTATGTATGACAGACCGAGGAGAAGTTCCAGAGGGCAGCTTAACCTTTTCTATTCAATAATTACAGGTAATGAAAAATTCACAATAATAAAAGAACTAAAACTTAGATTCTACGCATCAAGCGTATCATTGGAGAGATTTCATTGACAGATAAACAACTGCCTATTATGCAAGTGATCCCCGAGCTTAAACATACACTGCAATCTCATTCGGCGGCGGTACTGATTGCACAGCCGGGAGCGGGGAAAACGACGGTAACACCGCTGGAGCTACTGCATGAGCCGTGGCTGGTAGGGCAAAAGATAATTATGCTGGAGCCGAGGCGTTTGGCAGCACGTGCAGCAGCAGCACAAATGGCAAAAACGCTGGGAGAGCCCACCGGAAAGACGGTGGGCTACCGGGTTCGCATGGATACAAAAGTAGGGCCAAACACGCGGATTGAGGTGGTTACGGAAGGCGTACTCACCCGGATGTTGCAACATGATCAGGCGTTGGAGGGAGTCGGGCTGATTATGTTTGATGAGTTTCATGAGCGCAGCCTGCATGCAGACTTGGGATTGGCACTTGCCCTGCAAAGCCAGGCGCTGCTGCGACCGGATTTGAAGATATTGATCATGTCTGCCACCTTGGAGGCAGAGCCTGTATGTAGACTATTAGGGGATGCGCCATTACTGAAATGTCCAGGCACCGTATTTCCGGTAGAAACCTTCCATATGTCCAAGCCTTCGTCAACCTCATTAGAGTCCTTTACGGCTGAGACAGTAGAAAAGGCGCTTCATGCTCATGAAGGCGATCTGCTGGTGTTTTTACCAGGGGCCAGAGAAATTCATAGAACGGAACGAGAATTGGCTTCAAAGCATTTACCAGCACACGTCAAAGTAATTCCGCTGTACGGCAGCATGAAGCTGGAGCAGCAGGATGAGGCAATACGACCATCGGCTTCGGGCAGTCGAAAAGTGGTATTGGCCACCTCGATTGCCGAGTCCAGCTTGACCATCGCCGGGATCACGGTGGTGATCGATAGCGGACTGTCGCGGGAATCGTTGTTTTCCGCGCGAACTGGCATGAGCCGTTTGACTACCGTCAAGGTGTCCAAGGCCTCCGCCGACCAGCGGCGCGGACGGGCGGGGCGTCTCCAGCCGGGCGTATGCTACCGGATGTGGAGCGCGCAGGAGCATGCAGCGCTCCCCGAAGCCAGCCGCCCGGAGATCGCGGCGGCGGATCTGGCCCCGCTCGCGCTGGAGCTGGCGGCCTGGGGCGTGCGCGAGCCCGCCGAGCTGGCCTGGCTGGATGCCCCGCCTGAGGCCGCGTACGGCCAGGCCACAGGTCTGCTGCACCAGCTCGGCTGTCTGGATGCAGCAGCCGATGGCACTACAGGCGGCATTACCGCGCATGGGCGCGAGGTGTCCGCCCTGGGCACGCACCCGCGCCTCGGGCACATGCTGTTGCGTGCTGCGGCACTCGGCCTGGCACCAACCGCCAGCCGTCTGGCTGCGCTGCTGCAAGAGCGGGACCCGTTCCGCGCCCATGGCGGAACGGATTTGCGCCCGCGGCTGGATGCCCTGCGCGAGGCGACCCATGCCCGCAGCACGCACAGCCTGCTGCGGACGGCAGACGATACGGTGATTCGCCGTATCGTGCAAGAGAGCCGGCAGTTGCTAGCCTCGCTGCCGACAGTAGTCGCAGCGCAGGACGAGCCTGACGGCTCCGCGGCTTGCGGGCTGCTATTGGCCTTTGCGTATCCGGATCGGATCGCGCAGGGCCGAGGGGACGGCCGCTTTTTGCTTAGCGGCGGCCGGGGCGCGCGACTCCGACAAGTGGAGTGGATGTCGCGTTCATCCTATCTCGTCGCCGCCGAAGTGGACGACGAGGGAGCAGATGGTGCCATTCAGTTGGCGGCACCGGTTGAACTGCAAGAGCTGACCCAGCATTGCAGCGATTTGTTGCTGGAACAAGCCAGCGTATACTGGGATAGCTCCGCCTCAGCAGTGAGAGCCCGCAAGGTACTGCGACTGGGCTCACTCGTCTTAAAGGAAACGTCCTATGAGCGACCTCCGGCAGAGGAAGTTGCTGCCGCCTTGATGCAGGGTGTCCGTGAACGCGGTCTGAAGCTGTTGTCATGGAATCGGCAAACCTTCCAGTTGCAGGCTCGTTTGATTTTTATGCACTTCTCGGCGCCTGAGGACTGGCCCGACTGCACGGAATCGGCATTGCTGGATTCACTGGAATCGTGGCTGTTGCCTTTTGCTCTAGGAGCCAAAAATGTATCCGATCTGCAACGGCTGGACAGTGCTGCATTGCTGCTTGGCAGGCTGGATTGGGAACAGCGGCAGCAGCTTGATCAGGAAGCGCCGACGCATATCCGCGTACCCAGCGGTTCCCGCATTCCTGTCGATTATTCGAATCCTGAGGTACCAGCGCTGGCCGTACGACTACAAGAATTGTTCGGTATGAGGGATACGCCTCGTATTGGACGCGGACGTGTGCCCATTGTATTGCATTTACTGTCACCTGCCCAGCGACCTGTCCAAGTGACATCCGACTTGTCCAGCTTCTGGAGAGAAGCTTATTTTGAAGTCAAAAAGGACCTGAAAGGCAGATATCCCAAGCATTATTGGCCGGATGATCCACTGGAAGCTGTGGCGACCAACAGAGCAAAGCCAAAGCGTTAAATAGAAGCTGTTTTATGCTAATCGATTTTTTGAATTTTTGTAAAATCGTTTAAACGTCATAATAGCGGGGTAATGAAAAACGAACCACTCGACACTAAAATATTGGGAGGTAACTATCATGGCTAATAACTTAAACGATTATAATGAAAAGAAGATTGTTGGTGTTTTTGATACAGAACAGGAAGCGTCTCGTGCGATTGGACAATTGCAGAGCAAAGGAATTCCAAGCAGTGAGATTTCTGTGATCACACGTGACCGTGACGATCTAAGGGCGATTAATGAAGAGACAGGCACCAAGGCACCGGAGGGTGTAGCAACAGGTGCGGCTACAGGTGGAGTTGTAGGCGGTGTCGCTGGCTTGCTGGCAGGCATCGGGGCCTTGGCTATTCCGGGTATCGGACCTATCCTTGCCGCTGGACCTATCGCGGCTACTCTTACCGGAGCAGCTGTCGGAGCGGGAGCAGGTGGCTTGGTCGGTGGACTGGTCGGGCTGGGCATTCCAGAGGATGATGCACGTCAATACGAGACATACGTCGATCAGGGCAAGATTTTAGTGCTGGTAGATTCAGCTGACCATCACAGGGATGTTTATGATATTTTCCGCACCAACCGTTCGCTGAATGCGGATCGTTACAGAACGTATGATGATACGGTGGCGGACACGCCGCGTACAGATGCATACACAGATACGAGAAGGAACCTGTAAAAACCTAACGGCTAGTTGAGAACGTGATTTAACAGGCTTTCCTATCTCCTTTGTATATGAGTTGTTTCTACAGCAGCAGTCTCCCCGAGAGGGAGGACTGCTGCTTTTACATATTTGTGGATCATAGAATAAATCTGAGATAAATGATGCTAAGCTTGCCGTTGGCACGTTTAACCTTCTATATATTTTTACAGAATTGTCGTTATAATAGATTGAGGATTTTGAAAAAATCCTGGATTTATAAATTGCTAGATGTAACAGGAGAGTGGCATGAGTCAAAAAGAGAGAATTTCCGAAGTCGCTTTGCTGAGAGGGCTGGCTTTTGCGGCCGTTGTTCTTCAGCATTCCGTCGCACACTATGCGGTTGCGCAGGGGGCGCGCGTCCAGGACGGGGTATTGATGACACTTTTACTGCTGTGTTCCAAATTTGCAGTTCCTGTGTTTGTATTTATCACTGGAATGGTGCTATTTTACAATTATGATGGAGCCTTAAAGTACGGAACGTTTTTACGTAAAAGATTCCTGGACATCATCGTTCCTTATATCATATGGTCACTTTTATACGAATTGGGAAATCAGCTTGCTCAAAGTGGAGGATATATTCACCCGCTGGATTTTTTCCAGAAGCTGTTGAACGGGAAAAGTAGCTATCATCTGTGGTACATCGTAATGATTATTCAATGTTATGTGTTATTTCCTGTGTTTCGTTATGCTGTCCGTCGTTTGTCTGCGCTACTGCCATCAACATGGCGACCCGCTGCATTGGCTGTATTCGGCGTGCTATATATTTTGCTCATGTTCGCCGTTGGACCCGTATACCAAGCGATGGATAAGCTCCAGCTTCCGGTCATTACCTCTTGGTTTACCCTGTACGCTGACCGGAATGTGATCTACTTTTTCTTTTATTTTGTGCTGGGAGCGGCAGCCGGGATGAACGTCAAGCGTTGGAATGCATGGGTAACCAAAGCACAAATGATATACTGGCCGTTGTTTATCGTAATTACTGGCTACTTGCTGTATGAGATGATCGGTCAGTTCCAGACACCGCAAGGTACAGTTCTTTCCTTTAACTATTTGTCTCTGCTGCGTCCGGTCATGGCTGTATATTGCGTCGCGTCTATTTTTGTAGCTTATCGGGTAGCGACGTGGATTGCTCATAAGGGGGGACGTGCGGCGAGTATGCTGACGGCCATCGGAACGTTGTCCTATGGAGCGTATCTCATGCATGCCTTTATGCTGCGTGTGACCTATTATTTTGACGAGACGTTGTTTGCAGACTGGAGCCACGTTCTTCGTATGCTGGCTTCATTCGTTCTCTGTATGATCTTTTCCGTTGCCGGAACATGGCTGCTGGCACGTTTGCCTCTGGGCAAATGGATCGTGGGGCTTCGGGTTCGTCCTCGTCCGACTGGGAGTCCGCCAGCCGTACAAAAGCAGGCTTGATTTGATAATCCAATCACATATGTTCACAAGAGTATCCCAAAGCCAAGAAATAAGGCCAAGGGATACTTTTTTAACTAATATTATATTATTTCAACATATGAAAAATTCATAATAGTAAACCATAAACTCATTTCTCAGCGCTTCGCACACTACTCTATATCGCCTCATTCTATATCTCTCATCATCTTAAAACAGGTCACAAGGGATGGAGAGTTCTCATAAACTCTTATCTCATCAAAGGAAATAGTCTATGGACGCAGAGTGGTTTATAATGGAAGATAAGGTGCACGAATAAGGTGTGGAGGAGGCTGTGAAATGGCGTTTATGATATCCCAGCGGGCTTTTATCAAAATTTATCTGATCACAATGGTGGAGAGGCATCGCGGTTATGGATATCAGATGCTCGAATCGATGAAGGATGAGTTTAGTGGCTTTGGATATGTTCCGCCTCAGAGCGAGGTTTACCGGGCGCTGCATGAGCTGGTACAGGAAGGCGTTTTTTACCGTACCAAGCGATTGAAAGGAACAGACCCGCGCGTGGATTTTCAGGAGATTGTACTCTATCACTTTACAGATGATGGGGAGGAGAAAGCCCGACTGTACAAGAAGCAGGTCAAAGCTGATTTGGACCGTTGCTTAGGTATGCTGCACAAAGCGGAACAAGACAACTATTCCTAACCACGAAAGGATGAGAATGATGGGTAGAAAGCTGAAATGGGGAATTTTAGGCACTGCGGAGATCGCCCAAATCGCTGTAATTCCTGCGATTCAGCAATCCGAACGCGGAGAAGTGCTTGGGATTGCTAGTCGTAATGCGGATAAAGCCGCTGAGGCCGCCCGGGAGTTCGATATTCCAAAAAGTTATGGAAGCTATGATGAACTGTTGGCTGATCCCGAAATCGGAGCGGTGTACATTCCGTTGCCAAACCATCTGCATGAAGAGTGGACCATTCGGGCGGCGGAGGCTGGGAAGCACGTTTTGTGTGAAAAACCATCTTCTCTTAGCTCGGCCGGTACAAGCCGCATGATTGAAGCATGTCAACGTGCAGGAGTGATCTTTGCAGAGGCTTTTATGTATCGTTATCATCCCAAACATCGAAGAATTAAGGAAATTATCAATAGTGGGGAAATTGGTGACATTCGCGGCATCCATTGCACGTTTACGTTTAACAATACCGATCAGGCAGATAATGTGCGCTTTAATAAAAACATGGGCGGCGGCTCGCTATATGATGTGGGTGTCTATCCGATATCAGCCGCTCGTATGTATTTGGATCGGGAGCCGGAGGCAGTGACGGTACATGCCTTATTTTCCCCGGAGCATGACAACGTCGATATGATGGCTTCCGGCTTGCTGGAATTTCCGGGTGGAATCAATCTTACTTTCGATTGTGGCATGTGGGCAGCCAATCGTTCCAACATGGAAATTCTCGGTAGCAAGGGTACGATTGCGATGCCCAAAATGTTCGGCTGGGAAAGAACGTCTGTGGTACCGCAAATTTTCGTCCACGTCGGTTCGGTTACGCGTGAGGAACGTCTGAAAGGTTTTAATTCTTTTGAACTGCAAGCGGATGCTTTTGCTAAAGCAGTGCTTGACGGTGTCCCGTTGCCGTATGAGCCAGAAGATGCGGTGAGCAATATGAAGGTGATCGATGCTTGTATTGAGTCAGCTCGCAGTCGGAAACGGATAGAAATTGGATAAGCGGTGTACCGTATTTATAGAAGATCTAAAAAAGCAGCCTTGTCAAAAGGACAAGCTGCTTTTTTAGATGACAAATACATAGGTATTTTCAATAAGTCTTTGGGCATTCGAGCATCACATATTTTCATCATAATCTGTGACATCACGCTTGGCGGCAGTTGCAGGTGAGTTCGATGTACCGTATTTTTCCACGGCGTCCCATGCGCCCGCATCATCAAATCGTCCTGCATTCCGTTGGCGAACCTCACCTGCACCCTTGGGCGGCGGAGTCATGACCTGTTCCTCTACCGGACGGTCATTCGATAATTCTCGAGTTGGCGTGTGCTCGACGGTATAGGCTGTATATGGAATGGCTTGTAACCGTTCAAAAGGAATTTCTTCCCCGCTCTCCACACAAATTCCGTATGTCCCATCCTTTATCCGCTGAAGGGCTGCATTGACTTGCTCCAGCTCGTCTTGCAGCGAATCATTAATCGCCATATCACGGGACCGTTCAAAGGTTTCTGTCCCTATATCAGCGGGGTGATTGTCATAGGACGAGAGCTCACCTGTGGAATCTGTCAGTGTTTCTCCCAATTGAGCGTTTGCCTGACCGTTTTGTTCAAAATGCTTTTCTAAATCCTTTTTCTGCTCCAACAACATATGTTTCAGCTCTGCAAGCTGCGAATCGTTCAAATGATTCATGATCATCTCTCCCCTTCGTGGTCTGTATAAGTGACACGTATGCTCTTTTATACCCGTTCATAGGGCCGGGCAATCAGCAGAGACTTTTATTCCCAGCCTAGAATGTGATATAAAAAGAATAGTGTGTTAAGGAGGGAATAACCGATGGATGAACATATGAAGCGTCGTCTGGATAAGCAAAAGCAGTTGTTTAAACAACTGGGCATTCAGCTGGACGCGCTCTCCATTCATGAGAAACAGTTTAAGAATAAAATGCGGGGCTATGATCCGGACGAGGTAGATGCCTTTCTGGATGAAGTGATCAAGGATTATGAACGCTTTTATGCGAATATAGCCGACCTGATGGACAAGTGGCAGGAGCAGCAGGCAACCATACGTGATTTGAAAAATGCACCCAAGCCAGCGGCCGACCTTAATGGACTTGACCGTCGTCAACTGGAGGATATCGTAAAACAGTTGGAATATAGTGTGCGCCAATTAAAGGTGCGAGTACGTCCTGAAAATGACTATTTTCCGGAGTAAGGTGCAGTTAGCACTGTGTTGGTGCCTCTATTGTGGTATGATGGAAACAAGTATTTTATCAAACATTTAATGAGGCACACACATAAAGGTGGTTAACATGAGTACCCATTTTTCCGTTAGTATCCATTGTCTGCTTCTTCTGGCTGAAGGGGCACCGGAGCGAATGACATCGTCACTTATAGCTTCCAGCATCAATACAAACCCGGTAGTTGTGAGAAGGATTATGAGCCGCCTCAAGCAAGCGGGTTTGGTTGATTCATCGCCTGGAGCACGCGGCTTTCGTCTAAGCATGTCCAGTTCAAACATCAATCTGAAAATGATCTATGAAGCGACTAAGGATGAAGGTCCGTTGTTCGCCATCCACACCGATAGCAATCTTAATTGTGAGGTAGGCAGGAACATAGACGCATTGTTGGATGGTTTATATACCGTGGCAGAGCAGAAAATACAGACGTTTTTCGAGACCGTTACGCTGCGAGATTTGGAGCAGGCACTTCAGCAGCGCGTGGGGCAACAAAGTTCATCTGTGTAAAGACGCTGGTAAGGAGCAATTAATATGAAAATCATCGTACTTTCAGACACTCATATGCCGCACAGAGGCAAAACACTGCCTAGTCGACTGGTACAGGAGTTAAAAGGCAGTGACCTCATTCTCCATGCCGGAGACTGGACGGATTGGTTCGTATATGAACGTCTAGCTGAATTTGCGCCTGTGCAAGGCATTGCCGGAAACAATGATGGAGTGGACATCGTGGAGCGTCTAGGCTATCAGCGAATCGTTGAAGCCCAAGGCAAGCGAATCGGCATGGTTCACGGTCACGGCTGGCGAGGCACGACAGAAAATATCGCATTGAATACGTTTAAGGGAGAAACGCTGGATTGCCTGATTTATGGACATTCTCATATTCCGGTGCTCAAAACGATTGACGGTCAGCTTGTCCTTAATCCGGGGTCTCCGACGGACAAACGCGGTCAAGACGAATATTCATTTATCGTGCTGACGATTGAAGCTGGTCAGATGGAAGCACAGCTTGTTCTTTATCCAGGTAAACATTGATTTAAAACCAACAACTGTTGATTAAAGGGGAAGCTATGGCTATTTTTGAATTAGAACCAATGAAGCATCATGTATTGATTTGCAATGGAGGCACATGTATGCGACATGAGGGTGAAGAAGTTACACAGGCAATTCGGGATGAAATTCGTAAACAAAATGCAGAGGCATATATTCACACGACCAGAACTCGCTGTAATGGGCGTTGTCATGATGCTGCGGTTGTGATCGTCTATCCTCAAGGGGACTGGTATGGTCAAATGACCCCCGACTCGGGGACTCAACTGGTGCGGAAGCTCGTAACGGGAGAGAAGCTGGAACCTCATCTTTTTTATGAGTGTACAGGTCAATCCAGCTCGGAATAATCCAATCAACCATCTATAAGTACACGAGTAGAGAAAATCTTTGCGGAGATTTTCTCTTTTTTGCGTTTAATCCCCGATGTGAAAGGTAAAAGTATACTGTGGACACCAATCCGATAGGGAGGGAAGTAAAATGGCCCCATTTGAAGATAACCTGCACGATCAGAATGAGCAGAAAGGACAGACGGGGGAAGGAACAACGGAATCTAAACACCAGGAACAGTCGATCAATCGAGATCATGCAGAGCAGTATCCAACAGAGCAGGAAAGCTTGTTTGACCGTTTTGAGATCGAGCAGACGGTAGATGCCATTCCTGTAGAGGATTTGAAGATGGAAAGACAGGAGGAGAAAGACAAGGATGCAACCAAGCATACCTCTTCCAGTGAGAAAAAATACAATGGTGGCGTATAATCATCAACTAACTGGTAATATTCAAAAAGAAAACTCTTGACTTTAAGATATATGCAATGTATATTAAGTTACGAAAAGTAATTGATTTTTCTCAGGAGGTAACAAAATGACTAAAGATTTCTTCACAGCTCTGAAAGACAGACGCTCCTATTATGGTATTAGCAAAGAACAGGTCATTTCTGACCAACGAATTCAAGAGATTGTAGAGGAAGCTGTAAAGTACACACCTACCTCGTTCAACTCCCAAACTTCACGCGCCGTAGTGTTGCTTGGAGAACATCATGACAAACTGTGGAATATTACAGAAGATATTTTGCGGGAAGTGGTAGGCAATGAAGAACAATTCAAATCTACTGCTGAGAAAATGAACGGTTTCCGCAGCGGTTACGGAACGGTCTTGTTCTTTGAAGACAATAACGTGATAGCTGGTCTGCAACAACAATTCGAAGCCTATGCGGACAATTTTCCAATCTGGGCTAACCAATCTAATGGTATGTTGCAATTGGTTGTATGGACAGCTCTGGAACAAGAAGGATTGGGCGCATCCCTTCAGCATTACAACCCTTTGATTGATGAAAAAGTGAAAAACGAATGGAACATTCCTGAGCATTGGAAACTGATTGCTGAAATGCCATTTGGTAAACCGACATTCCAACCAGGTGAAAAAGAATTCCAGCCTATTGAAGAACGTGTAAAAACATTTAAATAATTTTCACGATAAAATGACGTTTCAGGTTCAGCCTGATTAGAGCACTGTGGGTATCTACAGTGCTCTTTGCCATTCCATTTTTAAGATATGTAAGCTTTGATATATACAGACACAGCGGTTAATTCATCCGTTAGTGGGTGATATTATGTTTAAAATTGGATGAGAAGTTTACATAGATGTGATTGCGGTTTTATGCAGCTGTCTAGGATAACGCGCATTCAAAGGAGGAAAAGTGATGAACTATGATTGCATTATTGTTGGCGGGGGAATTGCCGGTTTGCAAGCAGCCATTCAATTGGGAAGATACAGCAGTCATCGGGTGCTGGTAATAGATTCCGGCTATGGTCGGTCTACGCTGTGTCATCAATATCATAATATTTTGGGATTTCCTGAGGGAATTTCTGGTGAAGAGCTGCGACGGCGTGGACGTAGCGAGGCTACGAAACTAGGAACTGAGTTTGTTGAAGAAAAGGCGGTCAAAGCCGTCAAAAGGGATGAGCTTTTTGACATTCAAGTGGAGGAAGGCTCCATGTATTCGTCAAAGACGCTGCTGTTGGCGACAGGGCTAACGGATCGTTTTCCAAAACTGGATGGGTTACAAGCTTGCTTGGGCAACAGTGTATATGTGTGCCCGGATTGTGACGGTTATGAGGTTCAGGATCGCAGTACGGTCGTCATGGGGGCTGGCAAAGCAGGAGCTTCCATGGCTCTGATTTTATCAGAGCGCACCGATCAACTTGTATATGTCAATCATGAGCGTTCAGAGGTGCCGGACGAGCTGGGCGAAAAGCTGTGGGAAAAAGGGATTGGCTATAAGGAAGCCGCTATTTCTGAGATTATAACCGGAGAACCGGGCTGTTTTGAAGGAGTGCGACTGGCTGATGGACAAGTAGTTCGAGCAGAGCGGGGCTTTTTAGCTTTTGGCAGCAATCATGTTCATTCAGAGCTGGCAGAGCAACTGGGTGTACATCTGCTGCATAATAAGCACATTGAAACTCATCCTCGCAGCAAAATGACAAATGTGGAAAATGTGTGGGTAGCCGGGGACTTAGGAGTTCATGCCGAGCAAGCGACTGTGGCGATGGGAGAAGGAGCTATGTCAGCGATTTGGATACACAAGGTATTAACGGGTATGAAAACAAAAGTACCGCAGCTCTGAGAGCTGCGGTTTAGAACGATGGGCGTGTACTCGTTGGGAGATGAAGTTCAAAGCGTTTTAATTGATCGCTCATGCCGTACTTACGTAAAATTTCTGTCTGTTTGTTGCCGATAAGATCAAAATGCGGATAGGCCTGACGTTGATGAATATATTGGGGGTCCAATCCGTTATGGTTGCACCATAAGCGCAGCTTGTCCAAATCAGAACATCCCACCTTGGTGACGGTTGTAATGCCTGGAAAGCGATCATCCAGCCAGTAATGTGTCAGAAAAGCAATTTCACCACGACTGACCTCTCTTTTCCAGGCCATAAGCTCCTGCCGGGTAATGCCAAAAGCCATCGTTCTCTTCCTTCCTTGGCTCAGACTGAAATCATGAGCTGCTGCGTGGTTGTTCCATTATTTTCGTACTGTAGTCTGTATTATGATCCACATGGGGTAACACAATAACAGGAGACCATGTGTGACGATCTCCTGTTAGAAGTTAAAGCCATCTCTCGGCCCAGCTCTCCACACCATTCAATGCATCACCTAGCTCTTTACCCTTGCGTGTCAGCGAATACTCGGTACGCACAGGCCGCTCTGTGATGACATTGCGAAGGATCAGGCCGGAAAGCTCTAGTTCCTTGATGCGTTCGTTCAGCATGCGTTTGCTAAGATCGGGTATGGAGACGTGAATTTCACTAAATCGTTTGGGATGTTCCATCAAAGTATGAATGATGAGAGCGGTCCATTTTTTGCTGATGATCTGAAAGGACTGTTCCACCTTACCGCACAAAAGCTTAGGCTGCCTGTCGTCGCTCATCTGAATCCCCTCAATTTCATTGTTGTTTTAAACAGTATACTAAAAGTAACTCTGTATACCAATAGTAACTATAACGCTTTGTGTCAACTGTGACATATTTAACATTTTTTTCTCTTTCCTTTCGTCAATCATACCACAGAAAACGTTATCATTACAGGATATATCGAATGTTCACGATTTCGCTAAAATTTGATTGACTTGCCCCTTATTTTGGGTGTATTATGGGTTACGTTAATTCCTCAGGTAACTTTTAATAACCTCATCTTTATAATGGGAAGAAGGAATAATTCATGGATTCAATGACATTTGTCTTATTTGGAGCGACAGGGGATTTGGCTAAACGTAAAATTTACCCTGCCTTGTATAATTTGTTTGTAGAAGGTAAAATTCCGGCTTCCTTTTCTGTAATTGGGATGGGGCGTCGTGAAGTGGCAGACGAGCAATTTCAAAGTAATGTAGAGCAATCCATTAAGGATTTTTCCAGACACGTGAATGAAGACCGTGCACAGATGGATCAGTTCTTAAGTGCTTTCCGTTACAGCGCATTGAACGTCAACCACCCGGAAGATTATAAAAAGCTGCTACAGCTTGCTGAGCAACGTGAAAATGACTTGGGAATTCCGGGGAACCGCATGTTTTACTTATCGGTGGCACCGGAATTTTTTGATGTGATTGCCCTCAATATTCGGGAGAGTGGTTTAGCTGAAACAAAGGGTTGGAAACGGCTCATTATCGAAAAACCATTTGGTCACGATCTGGAATCCGCACGTGAGTTGAATGATCGCCTGAGCAGAACATTTGCTGAGGATGAGATTTATCGTATTGACCATTACTTAGGCAAGCCCATGGTTCAAAACCTTGAAGCCTTAAAATTCGCTAATCCGTTGCTTCAAGGAATATGGAACAATCAGTACATCGCCAATGTGCAAATTACCGCTTCTGAGACTGTAGGAGTAGAGGAGCGAGCAGGATACTATGATCACTCCGGCGCTATTCGTGATATGGTACAAAATCACATGCTGCAGGTATTGATGATGGCGGCTATGAACAAGCCGGGACATGTCACGGCTGACCAGGTGCGTGACGAAAAAAGCAAGGTTATGGACGCGCTTCGTGCACTTGATCCTTCTGATATTGCTTCCAGCGTGGTTAGAGGCCAATATACCAACGGTGAGATCAACGGAAAAGCAGTTCCTTCCTATAAAGAAGAGCCGGATATCGGACCTGATTCGCAAAATGATACTTTCATTTCAGCTCGCCTATGGATTGACAACGAACAATGGTCGGGTGTGCCGTTCTATATTCGTACCGGCAAACGCATGAAAGAAAAATCTACTCGTATCGTCGTGGAATTCAAAAAGGACAGCACAGATCCTTATGCCGCTCAAGGGCAACCGACTGACCCGAACCTGCTGATCATCCATGTTAACCCGGATGAAAAGGTAACGCTGCGTCTGAACAGCAGAGATCCGCTGAACAATGGTCAACTGGAAACGGTTCTGATGAATTATCATTCCGAGGCCAAGGATGTACCAGAAGCTTATGAGCGCCTCATCTTTGATGCGCTGCGCGGAGATTCCACCTTTTTTGCTCATTGGAACGAAGTTGAGCTTTCATGGGTGTGGGTTCAACCTGTACTGGAAGCTTTTGCTCGTGGTGAGGTTCCACTACACACGTATGCAGCAGGCTCTTACGGTCCAGAAGCTTCAGATCAATTGTTAGAGGAGCAAGGCTTTACATGGTGGCTGGATGAAAAAACCGAAAGCTCTGAGAAAGCAGTCGTTCGTTCTTAACAGTAACAAGAAAGTATATACAAAATATGTTTGCTACGGCAGGAGGCCTTTACTATGCAAGTAGGATTAATTGGTTTGGGAAAAATGGGTTTGAATCTCGGGAAAAATTTGATTGATCATAAGCATGAACTTGTCGCTTACGACGTCAATGCAGCCGCAATCCAAGAAATGAAGGATTATGGAGCTAAAGGGGCTTCTACATTGGAAGAGCTTGTACAGGCAACTCAATCCCCTAGAGTATTATGGATCATGGTTCCTCACCAAATTGTTGATTCTGTGCTGGATCAGCTTCAACCGATGTTGTCCAAAGGGGACATCATTATTGAAGGTGGTAATTCTCATTACAAAGAGTCTATTGCTCGTCATGCCCGTCTAAAAGAACATGGTATCAGCTTCATGGATGCTGGAACTTCAGGCGGGATGGAAGGCGCACGCAATGGCGCTTGTTATATGATCGGTGGCGATCCGGAAGCTTGGGCGGTTGTTGAGCCTGTTTTCCGCGACACAGCAGTGGAAAATGGATATTTGTACGCAGGTAAATCCGGAAGCGGACATTTTCTGAAAATGGTTCATAACGGTGTGGAATACGGCATGATGGCTTCCATCGGTGAAGGATTTGAAGTGCTGGAAAAAAGCAACTTTGACTTTGATTATGAACAAGTAGCGCGTGTGTGGAACAACGGTTCTGTTATCCGCTCTTGGTTGATGGGCTTAACTGAACGTGCATTCTCCAAAGATGCAAACCTGGATGAAATCCGTGGGGTTATGCACTCTTCTGGTGAAGGAAAATGGACGGTTGAAGAAGCACTGGACATTCAGGCTGCTACACCAGTTATTGCCTTGTCCCTGCTGATGCGCTACCGGTCTCTTGATGCGGACACGTTCAACGGGAAAGTGGTTGCTGCACTGCGCAATGAATTTGGCGGTCACGCGGTAGAAAAGAAGTAATAACAATATAAGCTAGTATCTATCCCCGTAGCTTTACAACTGCGGGGATATTGCTATATGTTTTGGCGTTTATTGGATTTTTGCATAACCTGCATATGCATATTTTTCCTTGTATATCCGCACAATAGGTGAAAAAGGCGGAAGGATGAATAGCAAATGTGCAAAAGGTTTTCGTTATCGGCTGATGTAGATGAGGTGAGGGATCACTTTGGTATACAACGGGTGATGTATTATTACAAAACACGCTATAACATGAGTCCTACTCAGCATGTTCCAATTGTGCTGCATCAGGATGGAGAGCGGGTACTTGATGAATTTCGTTGGGGATTTATTCCCTACTGGGGCAAGGATTGTGTCAATGCAGACTTAAATACGGTTCGGGTAAATCCGAGTTATCGCAAGATGGCGGAAACCCGACGCTGTATCATTCCATGCAATGGATTTTATTATTGGCGAAAAGTAGGCAAACGCATGTGTGCTGTAAGGGTGGTACTGCCGGAACAGAAGATGTTTGCGGTCGCGGGGCTATATGAAGTATGGCATGATAGTCGTAAGGAGCCTTTACGCACCTGTACGATGATGACAGTTCATGCTAATACGGATATACGTGAATTCGATACCCGCATGCCAGCTATTTTGGAAGCTGATCATATAAATTCATGGCTGGATCCGTCTGTCCAGAACATAGATGAGCTGCTGCCTCTATTGCGCACGTATGAGCAAGGCGACATGAACATCTATCCAGTGACCCCGCTGGTGGCCAATGATGAACATGATAACCGTGAATGTATTCAGGAAATGGATTTGCAGTGGTCCTGGATTAAACCTTAAACGTATGGAGATTTTCATCCATTATTGATCATAAGCTTCCCGCCACCTGCATAGGTATGTATTGGGGAACAAGCGTCATGATCCGGGGAGAGGGGAAACGGCCGAAGGAGTATCTCATATGGGATGGAGGCGATTGGAATGAGTAACGATACACTCATCCAGCTGCTGGTGCTCATGGTGACGATCATCGGTCTGGTCCAAAACCGGTAAGTGGCAGGTTCCAGAAGGCGGGAGAATTGCCGTAGGCAATCTTCCGTTTTTTTCTGTGTTAAAAAGCTCGCAGATTAAGGAAGCTTACGGTACAATAGATGCTAGGATACAGGTGACAAGACACCTGAATATACGTCTACATACGATATATTTTTAAGGGAGAGCGAATCATGAGTGACTTAACTTCATTACCACCAGCCAAAAAAAGAAAATTGCTGTTCAGTGCAGGGCTTAGCTGGCTGTTTGATGCTATGGATGTAGGGCTGCTTTCATTTATAGTCGCAGCGTTGGCAAAGGAGTGGCATCTGGGATCTGAGCAAATTGGACTGCTGACTGCAATGAATTCGATAGGAATGGTGTTCGGAGCCGCTATGGCGGGGATTTTGGCTGATCGTTACGGCAGACGCGCCATTTTAGTGTGGACATTGTTGATCTTTTCTATTGCCAGCGGCTTATCAGCTTTGGCGACAGGCCTCGGAATGCTGCTGGTGCTGCGTTTTATTGCTGGTGCAGGCTTGGGCGGGGAATTGCCGGTTGCTTCGACGCTGGTGTCAGAATCAGTGCCTGTGAAAGAACGAGGGAGAGCGGTTGTGCTGCTGGAAAGCTTCTGGGCGGCAGGCTGGATCCTTTCGGCTCTTATTGCTTATTTTGTTATTCCAAAGTATGGTTGGCAAATGGCATTTATTCTCGGCGCAGTACCTGCGCTGTACGCTCTTTATCTGCGTAGAGCTATTGATGATTCACCGCGTTACAAGCTGCAAAGCGTTAAACTTCCGCTGCGTGCACGATTGGCTTCGATTTGGTCGGGACCTAATCGCAAGTCTACGCTGATGCTGTGGATTTTATGGTTCACAGTTGTATTTTCATACTACGGCATGTTCCTGTGGCTGCCTAGCATTATGTTTATGAAAGGCTTCGAACTGGTTAAAAGCTTTGAGTATGTGCTGATCATGACGCTTGCCCAACTCCCAGGTTACTTTACCGCCGCCTATCTAATTGAAAAGCTGGGCCGCAAATTCGTACTGATCATCTACTTGCTGCTCACAGCCGTGTCTGCCATTTGGTTTGGCACCTCGGAAACGGCGGGAATGCTGCTAGCTGCTGGTATCTGCTTGTCCTTTTTTAATCTCGGTGCATGGGGAGCCATGTACGCCTATACACCAGAATTGTACCCGACATCCGTCCGTTCAACCGGTGTGGGTATGGCGGCTGCGTTTGGTCGTATTGGAGGCGTTATCGGGCCTTTTGCAGTCGGTATACTCGTAGGACAGGGCGTAGCGTTACCATCTATCTTTGTGATTTTCTTCGTAGCTATCTTGATCGGAGCAGCGGCTGTATGGTTGCTGGGTACGGAAACCAAAAATCAAGAGATTGACTAACCTTTACATTCACCTGTGTGAAGATTCATAATATAAGAGAGAGGAGTGACCTGAAATGGAGCATACCTTTCTGCTCAAGGCAGACTGGAACGGGGGGCGCAACAGTGACGGTCGTATTGAGGCTGGACAGTTGCGGACTGCAATTTCGATCCCGGCCGAGATGGGAGGCCCTGGTGTGGGCACCAATCCAGATGAAATGCTGCTCGGTGCCGCCGCTACCTGCTATTTGATTACTTTGGCGGCGATGATGGAGCGCGCGAGTCTCCCGGTGGCGTCACTGGCGCTGGAATCCGAAGGGATTGTCGATGTAACGAACAATATTTTTACATATCGCCGAATTGTGCATCGTCCGCAGGTTCAATTGGCCGCCGATGCGACAGAATCGCAGATCGAACAAGCATTGCGACTGGCAGAGCAGGCAGAAACCTCATGCATGATCTCGCGTGCTGTAGCGGGAAATGTGACGTTGTCCACAGAGCCCGTGGTGGAGCGCGCCTCTTAAAGCGATATCTGTAACAGGAGCAATCATTCTAATTGCCCATCATTTTTTTAATCCAAGGAGGACACAACCATGACAGCGCAACAAAAATTGCTCGTATTCGCAGGCTCTTACGCCGAATTGGAAGGTAACGGAGTTTATTCGTATACTTTTAATGAACAGACAGGAGCACTTACACTACAGGATGAGTTCTCCGGCTTGAAAAATCCTACATTCCTGAATGTGGACGTCAAAAATCGGAAGCTGTATTCCATTGGGGAGACGACTTCTGCTGCAGGAGCAAAAGTAGGCGAAGCTTCTGCTTTCGAAATTGATCCAGTTAAAGGAACATTTACATTGCTGAATCGTGCGGAAAACGTGGGTGCAACAACTTGCCACATTCAGCGTGATCCATCTGATCGTTACCTTATTGTAGTCAGCTACCACGGAGGTATGGTGGGACTGGTGTCTCTGACTGAGGACGGACGTATTGGTGAGTTGCTGGATGTTAAACAGCACGAGGGCAAAGGAGCGCACCCTGAACGTCAGGATCGTCCACATCCACATTCCAGTTTCTTTAGTCCAGATGGTCGCTTCCTGTTCGTACAAGATCTCGGTCTGGATCTGATCCGTGTTTATACCATTGATGACAGCAAAGGACAACTGGTGCTTCATGGTGAAACGAAAACCCATGCAGGTGCAGGTCCACGTCATTTGACGTTCCACCCAAATGGTAAATTTGCTTTTGTCATTAACGAAGTGGATTCTTCCATTACTTCTTTTGCATATGATGCAGAGGCTGGTAAGCTCACTGAGCTTGAGAGCGTACCGACATTGCCGTCTGACTTTACAGGTGAAAACACAACTGCTGAAGTTGCAATTTCGGAGGATGGAGCTTATCTGTACGGTTCCAACCGTGGGCATGACAGCATTGTGGTATACGCTGTAGACGGAGCAACTGGCAAGCTGAGCTTGGTGGAGCATGTATCTGCCGAAGGAGAGCATCCACGCCATTTTGCATTGACTCCAAATGGTAACCATATGCTCGTGGCCAACCGCGACACCAATAACATCGTTACGTTCAAAGTGGACAAGGCAAGTGGACGCTTGACCTACACCGGGCAACAAGTAACCGTGTCCAAGCCAGTATGCGTACAGCCTTTTTACTTTTCTGTATAAAAATTAGGAAATGCCCCCAGATTTCTTGTTTGTATGTTCAAGGGTAGAAATCCAGGGGCAAAGGCGAACGCTCCGCTGCTTTAATGCTTTGACAGCCATTGAATATGTATATGTTGATGGTACTAATAGATTAACCAAGCATAGAAAAATTGTTAGTGAAAACGGCTCGTAGGATAACCTACAGCCGTTTTTATTTTAGGGCTTAGTCATTTCTAAAGAAGTCACTAACTACGAAAATAAACTAAAATTTTAAGGTTACAAATAAGATACGAATAATATCGGTAGGAAAAGGGTACATATGTTATAAGCGGGACAAGAAGCCCTCAAGCACTCCGATAATGTAAATCTAGGACAAGCATTGTGAGTTCCATATAAGAGGTAGAGGCTTTAAATAAAAGTATTATATTTGACCTACCATCTGTTCGCGTAGTGGGCCACACAAATCGACAGCGTTGGATTGCATGTATTTCTACAGGAGGAGGAATTCTCATGAAAATTATCATTACACAAAAGGAAGCCGTCGACAAAGGAATATGGACAGAGATCATGGGGATGTTTGCTGTAACCAAAGAGGACGAAGTATGGCAAAATGAGGAGTTTATTCTCACCGAAGAACAGGCACGTCAGGTCGGGTTATTAAGATAGCAAAGATAAATAGGACATGTTATCAAGTTTTAAGACCAAGTCTTAAAAAATCGTAACTTCTTTTTTATGTATCTGATACACTTTTTAACCGTGCAACGTTTATGATAAGTACACAAGGGTAATGAAGCTTACAGACACCGTGTACATACCCAAACGGCAAGGAGAGATCAGACATGATGAAACTAGCTTCGAAATGGACCGTATTGGCTTTAATGATGATGCTGATTACGACGGCAGGAGCAACAGCGCAAGGCTACACGCCTGTCGCAGCTGCTGAAAATCAGGAGACCGTATATATAAACCAAATGGAGATTCGTGACGGACAAATTTATTTGTCGGCAGACCCGATTGAATGGTATGAAGGCGCGGCGGCAGACAAAGCATTTGTGGAGCATGAAGGAAATACAGGATTGGATGGAGCGCCGGATGGCTACTACATCGTAAACAATTCCGTGCAAAATGACGTGTATCAGGTTGCACCAGATGCTTCGGTAGAGGTGCAGATTTATGATCACACGGGTAACATAGAAGATACAGACGTACAATGGAACGAATCGATTCCGCTGACACAGTTTGAGAAGGATTTTGCAAAAAAGGACGTTCTGGACCTCAGTCAATTTCCATACCATGTTACGCTTCGTGACGGTAAAGTTGTAAAAATCGTGCAGCAATTCATTCCTTAAAATAGAAGTAATCGTAATCTCATATCACAAACACGTGCTTCACTTGATTACAGATCAGGGGAGCACGTGTTTTTATATTTTATAACAAAAAAGAGGATATCCAGCCCATATAGGGCGCGGATATCCTCTTCCCTTCATAATATATGATTAGAACGATTTTGCTGTGTCTACTGCACGTTGTACAGCAGAAGCAACGATTTCTTGTGCTTGATCTGGAGCTTGGTTATGTCCTTCCAGTACAACCTTCACGATGTCTTTCACGCCGAAGAAGGTTAAAATGTTACTCATGAAGTTCAAGGACATTTCAGCTGCAGCAGCTGGTCCTTCGGAATAAACGCCGCCTCTTGCATTCAACAGGGCTACTTTAGTTTCAGTTACAAGACCCACAGGACCCTCAGCAGTGTATTTGAATGTTTTACCAGCTTGGTTCAGGTAGTCAATGTACGTATGCAGTACAGCTGGAATCGTCATGTTCCAGAGCGGGAAAGCAAATACGACTTTGTCTGCTGCCAGGAATTGATCCAGGTAGCCATTAGCGATGTTTGCCAGGCGAGCTTCTTCTGCGTTCAGCTCCATGCCTCTAGCGGATTTGAACGTGCCGTTGATCATGTTAGCGTTCAAATAAGGAAGCTCGACGGAGAACAGGTCCAGCTCAGTGATTTCATCAGATGGGTGGGAAGATTTGTAGCTTTCCACGAATGCGTTATACAATTTAACTGTTGCAGATTCTTCAGCTGTACGATCATTAGCTTTGACAAATAATACTTTAGACATAATTTATTTCCCCCTAAGTAAGTTGAATAAGTAAGTTAAGTTAGTAAGTTACCATGTAATATTACAATATAAAGATAATATCTGTCAACGCTTTTATATTAAATTTACTTTGAAAAGCTACTTTATTTTTTACACTGTAAAATTCAAGTGTTTCTTTTGCAAAATATCAGTTTTGCGGTAAAATTTAAATGTAAAGTCTAATGAAGAGAATAGTTTAAGTAGGCGAAGAAGGAAATGAACATGGTGCCAGCAAGATTTGGCACCATAGTTGAATGAAAAAAGGTGAGTAGCTTGAAGATAGGTTTTTTTGATTCAGGATTGGGTGGAATTACAGTATTGTCCGAGGCACTAAGACGTTTGCCAAACGAAAATTTTGTATACATGGCGGATACCCTTCATGTGCCTTACGGGACGAAAACTCCCCAAGAGGTGCTTGGTTATGTCAAGGCTTCAGTGCAAACGATTCTAAAAGAAGATGTTAAGGCACTGGTGATTGCCTGCAATACGGCTACAAGTATCGCGGTTGCGGAGCTAAGGAAGGAATATCCTATTCCGATTATTGGTATGGAGCCAGCTGTGAAGCCAGCGGTCGAGATGAACCGGGCTAATGGTAAAAGAGTTCTGGTGTTAGCCACACCATTGACGTTGAAACAATCTTGTTATGCAGCACTCGTATCCAGAGTTGACGATCATGGGAGCGTGGACTCACTACCTCTGCCGGAGCTAGTACATTATTGCGAACAGTTGAATTTTGACCGGGCAGAAATGTCCGCATATTTTAACCGTGAGTTGTCTTCGTTCAATCTCGACATATATGGTACGGTGGTATTGGGATGTACTCATTATCCTTTTTATAAGGAAATTCTAAGGGAACTACTGCCTTCTCATATTCAGTTAATTGACGGGAGCCAGGGAACAGTTAGACGGTTGAAACAGGTGTTGTCTGAGCGTAATTTGCTGGAACCTTCGCCAAAATCCAGTCCATCGCAGGCGGGACACATTACATTTCTATGTTCTAGTCAGGATGAGGCCTATGTGCGTAAGATGGAGCGGGCGCTTGAAATCTATACGGAGCATGAAAAGATTTATTTTTAAAAGAAGAGCGGCTGGCGAACGTGTGGGATTATCTTAATGAAATTATCCAAAAAATCGCCAGCCGCATTGTGGATCAGACGCACGGAGGGAGGCGTGAAATGGACGTTCAACTAATCCTGAATGAGCTTTATGCAGCAGGCGTGCTTGAAGGCCATATGCAAAATCTCAAACCGCTGACCGGCGGTACTTCGAGCGAAGTGGTTGTTGTCATGGATGGTACCAGGCCTCGATATGTGATTAAGCAAAATGATCATGCGATTGTAAAAGCCGAGGCGGAGTTTTTACATACCTATGTACAGATTGAGAAACTATCGCGTTTGGTTTATGTAGATCCGTTGCACCGTTATTTGGTATACACGTTCAGGTCAGGGCTCACACAGTATCATGGACGAAACAAAAGCAATTTGTTGCTTCATCTGGCGACGGAGGTGATCTCGCACTATAAGCCTTTTGGTGAGGAACGTCATTATGGTTATCCGGACCACCCGTTTGTGGAATGGAAAGATTTTCTGCTGCACAGAACGAAGGAATCTGGAAAGATCATACAAGACATTTTACCCCGTGAGGATCATCGTTTCGTTCATACCCTTGTGGCTGGATCGCCGCAACGGAATATTAAATATTTGCTTCATGGCGACTGTGGAGTACATAATTTTGTGTTTAACGAAAATGGCACATTGACGGGTATTATTGATCCTGATCCCGTGGTGGGAGAACCCCTATATGATCTGATATACGCCTTTTGTTCTTCACCGGATAGGCTGACCATCGATACCATTTTGCCTTCCTTAGAGAAGCTTGAGCCGGAGATGACAGGGGAATACGAGCTAAACAGGGAAGTGTTACTGGGACTATATTTTCGTATAGCCACCTGCATTCGTCATCATCCGGAAGATCTCGATCAATATACAGAAGCGTGGGCCTATTGGCTGAACAGGATTCGCTGTAAGGAAGAGGGATAAAAGCATACAAGGAAGGATCATATTTTCTTTTCGGTACATCAAAAAACTTGATTTTTAACCCAATGCAGATAGATGCAAGCACAGAAATAATACTCCACTCCAGGTAATCAGGTGTGTTCCCATCTGTGATAGAAACCATGTGCCTAAGGTGGTGCCAATCGTGACACCTAAATTTGCAAAGGAGACAAACAAGCTATTAGCAAATTCAGGTGCTTCTGAGGCCTCCGAAGTTAACCAAGTTTGACTTACAATCAGGCCGCCGGTAAAAAAAGCCCCCCATATAATTATTATTATAATCATGGGAATGTAGTAAGCTCTTTTGGGAAAAACTTTGCAAGAGAACGTTTCCATTATTCAGCGTCGGAGCTGACAAAATCCATCCTAGCCGGTGAAGCACTTCCAGCAACCGCGTAGGAACATGCAAAGATTAGGATACCCCATGTTTTACACTGCTGTCCCGAATTTCTAACTGATGCGATATGGACCAGTGGACAGCCGCCAATTCCTCTCCTTTAATAAGCTTAATGAGATTGCGGGCGGCGACCATGCCCAGTTCGGATGCTGAATATCGGACAGTTGACAATTTAGGCCGGATTATTGTAGCCATATCAATGTCGTCAAATCCCAAGAAAGAGACCTGTTCAGGTATTTTCACCCCATTCTCGGTCAGAAAGTTCATAGCGCCTATGGCAATTCGGTCCGTCGCGCAGAACACCGCACTGGGCAATGGGCCTGAATGATAAAGTTTTCTCATAGAGGTTACGCCGTCTTCAACTGAAAAGCCGCTTTCCAACACACGTTCAGGACGTACTGGCAGGTGAGCGGCCTTCAATGCCTGTTCATAGCCCAAAAAACGCTGACTGCCCACTGAAATATCTCCCGCAGCTCCCCGCAGCATCGCGATATCCTGATGTCCCTGCTGAATTAGATAAGTTACCGCTTCAAAAGCAGCCGTTATGTTGTCAACATGTACGGAAGGAATGGATTTGTCTCGAAAATCCCGTCCGACAAGGATGCAGGGAATTCCCGCCGCTTCAATGAGCGCGTATAGCGCATCCCGGATTCCGTCTACCGATATGATAATTCCGCTCGCCTGCATTTCACGGAACATATTGTAATAGTGTATTTCAGAGTCCGCGTCCCCCCCTGACAAGGCGATTATGACATCGAAGCCGTATAGATGCGCTACTTGATTGATGCCTTCAACCATGTTATCAAAGACATTGTTTTTAATCTCGGGCAGAAGTACTCCAATCAGAGATGTATTATTCTTTACCAGTGTCCGCGCTATGGCATTTGGACGGAATTGAGTGGCTTCAAGGACATCTAGAACTCGTTTGCGTATTTCACTGTTCACCGTCTGGCTGTTATTGATCACTCTGGAAACCGTTGAAATGGAGACGTTGGCCATTCGAGCCACATCTTTTATAGTCATTTTCATTGTACACACCGACTTTCAAGCAAGTATTTATTTAGAAAAAGGTTCTCAAAGTCAATTGAATTTATTATATCAGTTTATTGAGTTTAACAAAGATTCCAGAGCAAAGAAAGCGCTTGACCTTGGTTTATAGGGGGAGTATAATCAACCCCGGAAAACGTTTTCTAGTATTTTCTGGAGATAAATGATTGTTTTTACCAAATAACTAGCTGAATTCAAGGTATTTCGGCTTGTTTTTTTGATTATCAAGAAAACGTTTTCCTTATGGCTTGGGATTGTAGAGAATAACAAGGGAAAAGGAGCATGAGCATGAGAAGTTCGAGCGATATTGTTGTAATGGGAAATGAGGCTTCAAAGCAAACCGATTCAAATATTACGCTGAAAGAAAAGATGGGTTATGGATTCGGTGATTTTGCCAGCCAGTTGCTGTTTGCCGCCGCAATGACTTTTCTGTCCTACTTTTACACAGATGTAATCGGGATCAGCGCCGGGGTCATTGGTACTTTAATGCTAGTTGCGCGTGTACTGGATGCGTTTATTGATGTCGCGATTGGGGCTTTGATCGATAAAACGAAGAGCAGACACGGGAAAGCCCGTCCTTGGTTACTGTGGATGTCCGGGCCATTTGCGTTGTCTGGAATTCTCTTGTTCACGGTTCCAAGTGGAAATATGACGATCACTATTCTATACATTTACGTTACCTATCTGCTGATGAACATTATCTATTCCAGCATTAATGTCCCTTATGGTGTGCTTAATTCCATGATAACGCAGGATTCTTACCAGCGCTCTCTTCTTAATATTTTTCGTATGTCTCTGGCGAATATTGGTGCCTTGTTAATTAATTATTTCACCCTTCCGTTAGTGAAGTCGTTCGGCGGCGGTCAAAAGGGGTGGATTTTCACCTTTATTCTGTTTGGTTTGCTCGGAACCTTCTTATTTCTCGTTACCTTTTTCAGTACCAAAGAAAGGGTTACTCCATCTGTTGTACAGAAGCCAATTCCGTTTGGACGTGCTTTTGGAGCGCTGATGCGTAATAAGTATTGGAAATTGATTCTTGGGTTTGCTGTGGTCTATTTCATAAATAACTCACTGGGCACAGGTATGAATATTTACTACGCACGTTATGTGTTAAAAGACGCCAATCTGATTGGGGTGCTCGGCATATCCTTACTCCTTCCTTCCCTGCTTGGTTATCTGTTATTGCCACCCGTCGTCAAGCGGATCGGGAAACGAAATTCATCCATTATCGGAAGTATCCTCCTGATTGTGGGATCGCTTGTTATTGCCGTCAGTCCCGCAAGTCTTATGGCGGTCTGCCTGGGACTCGTTATTAAAGCGCTTGGACATGCCGCTATTCTCGGAACCTTCTTTGCCATGTTGTCAGATACCATTGAGTATGGCGAATGGAAGACAGGGATGCGCACCGAAGGACTGGTGTACAGTGCGGGTAGTTTCGGCACAAAAGCGGGAGGCGGTTTCGGAGCGGCACTCATCGGTTGGGGACTGGCATTGGGGGGATATGCTGGTGGACAAGCTACAATCAGTGCCACAGCGCTAGCGTCTATTCATTTCATGTTTATCTACGTTCCAATTATCTTGGCTGCCCTGCAAATTGTATTGCTGGCATTTTACAACCTAGATAAATTATTTCCCGGTATTGTCAAAGAGCTTGAATTCTTAAAAAACGCTAAATAAGGAGAGGAAAGCAAATGGAGAAGAAATGGTGGAAAGAAGCCGTATTCAAACCATTATCCACTAAAATTTTTCCTGAATTCTTTGCTTCCTTTTCAGTTTCTATTCTTTGAATCTCATATTTATCAGAACTACAAGGTAGGTCAACTAAGTTTATGAAGCTCATTGTCTGAGAAGCCCATACTTTAGGCTTAGGAAACGTTAGCTGAATTAAAGAGCGGTAGTCTAGAATTTAACTATGAAAACCAAGATGTTTTTTTCTTGACCAGTTTTAAAAAAAGGACTATAACATCAATCTTGATGATGTTATAGTCTTTTTTTGATAAGAAATTATTATTTTAACGAGGTCTACCTGAACGAAAACCACAAGAAGGACGTTCTGCAATGGACAATCGAATCATGTTGAATACCACGCTTATCAAGCTGAGAACTTTTAATGTCATCATTTTGTCCGGACGAGAACGGAATGAACAGGACAAAAGGCCAGTCTATTTTACAGATCCAGACGGACATAAGTATGAAGTCCACACAGGACAATTGCGGGACCACCTGGAATATTATAAAATGAAAAAGCATATGACTTTTTTTGAATGAGTAATTGTTATCGATATAAATGATATAAGTAATAAGTAAGTAATGATTGGGTTCGCATTTAGGAGGAATACGAAAGGATGTCACTGTCTCAGGAAAACGCTTCCAAGCAAGCGCAAGTCGTTAAAACGATGACGGTTTTTGCAATCACTTGGCCGATCTTTATAGAGATGTTGTTTCACATTTTGATGGGTAGCGTGGATACGTTCATGCTAAGCCATGTTTCTGATGAGGTTGTATCGGCTGTGGGTGTGTCCAGACAGTTGATTGAATTTACGATTATACTTTTCAATCTGCTTGGTCTTGGTGTAGGTGTGATCATTGCTCAGCTATTGGGGGCGCAAAAGCATGTGGATGCAAGCCGTGTTACGGCTTCGGCACTAACCTTTAATCTGGTGTTTGGTCTGGCATTGAGCTTGATGTTTATTGTCAGTCGGGATTTTTTGCTATCCTTTTACCATATTACTCCGACGATTAAGGAAAATGCAGAGATTTATATGATGCTGGCAGGGGGTTCGCTGTTTCTGGAAGCGCTCATGCTAACCGCAGGTCCGGTTATTCGATCGCATGGTTTTACTAAAGATACGATGATCGTGGGCATTGGTATGAATATTTTACATATTGCAGGAAATGCATTGCTCATTTATGGCTGGTTTGGTCTGCCGCAGATGGGAGTGGCGGGAGCAGCGATTTCAACGGTTATTAGCCGTGTTGTAGCATGTGTCTGGATTTTTCTACTGCTGTACAAGCGTGTAAGTGCGCCGATTCGCATCCGGTATTATGTACAGCTACAATGGAGTAAGCTGGTAGCCATTCTGAAGATTGGTATTCCTGCCGGGCTGGAATGGTTGTCTTATCAGCTTAGCCAAATGATGGTGACCCGGTTTGTCAGCTTTATGGGTACAACGGCAATCGCAACCCATTTTTATTCGAATACAATTGTGTACTTTTTTATGGTATTTGGAATGGCTGTAGGGGAGGGGACGGAAATTATTGTTGCCCGCCTGATTGGAGCAGGAGACAAGGAAAAGGCCTATCATCAACTTTTACGGAGCCTGAAATGGTCTTTGATCATTACGATTGCTGTAATCGTGGTAGTATCCTTTTTCCGATATGAAGTGATGGCGATCTTTACAGATGAGCCGGCGATCATTCAATTAGGGGCAGCGATTTTGCTTTTCTGTATATTGCTGGAGCCGGGCCGAGTGTTTAATCATGTTGTCATTAACTCCTTGCGAGCAGCGGGAGATGTTCAGTTCCCGTTAATGATGGCCATAATTTCAATGTGGGGGATTAAAATCCCGTTAGCATATGTGCTGGGCATTCATATGGGATATGGAGTGCTGGGTGTGTGGATTGCACATGCCTGCGATGAGTGGGTACGAGGCATTTTCCACTATTTACGCTGGAAGGGCCGGAAATGGCAGCACAAATCGCTGTTATCCAAGGCTGAACTTCAGGCGGAATCCGTCTAAGGCTGATAGAGAACCTACAACAGACATTCTCCAAGCGAATTGGGGGATGTCTGTTTTTTTACAAAAATAAGCAAAATGGGGATGTTCAAAGTTTTCAAAAATTGCTAGAATATAGTAACCTCGAATGTAGTAGAGGTTTTCAAAGTTTCATAGTTTCAAAGACGGGTGGTTTCCGATTGAATCCATGAAGGAGGGAATAGGATGGAACGTAAAGTGCATATCATTCCTTACCAAGTGATCAAGCAGGAGCAACAAGTGAATGAAATACCGCGAGGTGTAGAGCTGATTCAGGCTCCTGCGGTATGGAACCAGACTCGAGGCCAAGGCGTGAAGGTGGCGGTGCTGGACACGGGCTGTGATTCGGACCATCCTGATTTGAAGGCGCGCATTATTGGCGGACGGAATTTCACGGATGATGATCAAGGTGATCCGGAAATTTTCAAGGATTATAACGGTCATGGCACGCATGTGGCAGGAACCATTGCGGCAGCAGAAAATGCGGATGGTGTCGTGGGTGTTGCTCCAGAGGCAGACCTGCTCATCATCAAAGTGCTAAACAAGCAGGGCTCCGGTCAATATGACTGGATTATTCAAGGCATCTATTATGCGATTGAGCAAAAGGCAGATATCATATCGATGTCACTTGGCGGTCCTGAAGATGTGCCAGAGCTGCATGAAGCAGTAAAAAAGGCTGTAGCTAGCCAAATCTTGGTCATCTGTGCAGCTGGAAATGAGGGAGACGGTGACGACAGAACGGACGAGCTCGGCTACCCCGGCTGCTATAATGAAGTGATTAGCGTAGGCGCTATCAATTTTGACAGGCACGCCTCAGAATTCAGTAATTCTAATAATGAGGTGGATTTGGTTGCACCCGGAGAAGATATTTTGTCCACCGTTCCGGGCGGCAAATATGCGACTTTTAGCGGAACTTCGATGGCTACTCCGCACGTAGCAGGTGCATTGGCGTTGATTAAGCAGCTGGTAAGTGCGAGCTTTGAGCGTGATCTCACCGAACCGGAATTATATGCACAACTCATCAAACGCACGATTCCACTTGGCAATTCTCCTAAGCTGGAAGGCAACGGTCTATTGTACTTGACGGCAGTAGAGGAGCTCTCGCGTATTTTCGACGCACAGCGTGTAGCAGGAATACTAACTGCAGGATCATTGAAGGTTAAATAAACCGTAACTTCGGATATATAGCGGCTCTCCTGTAAGGAGAGTCGTTTTTTTGGATTTTAAATCTTAGGAAAAACTCCATTTACATTGCATTCAAATGTCGGGTAACATATATCTCAAAGATAGGCATGAGTCAGAAGTGGAGGATTAATATGAACGATATCATGGCGCAAGCTGGCGAGCTTAGACGAACAGGGCAAGCAGAGGAAGCACGAAAGCTTCTTTTGAAGGCATTAGAACAGCAGCAAAATGATGCAGAATTGTGGTATCAGACCGCTTGGACACAGGAATGGACGAATTTCCGGATTACAGACCGTTTCGGGTATTTTACGCGATGGTATTATATAATCTGGGGGAATTCGGGAAAGCCATGCAGGAGCTGCTAATGGAGGTGGCTGAGACGACCTCGGATTTATCTACACAGGAGTACTCACGTGCCATTCAATATTATGCAGATAAACTGGATCAGATCGAGACATAGGTGGACCGGAGTGAGAGCATAAGCAGTAACGTATATATACGCTCGTACATAAAAAGATCACAGTCAGAGAGCAGTAATTCTCTTTCCTGACTGTGATCTTTTGCTGTTTATTGTTTGGCTATAGGGTCTGTAAATTGATGAGTTAAATAGCTGCGATTACTGCGCACCTTCAGTAACGGCGATTTCCTTCTCCAGGTTTTCTCTGGACAGGTTGGCCTTCAAGTAATCCGGGGTATCGGGCAGGACCAGGTGCAGATTGGATTTTTGACAAATGCGGATGGTGCACTTTTCGACGATAAAATCAAAGACATGCCCACCCCCAGTGCGTTCATCGTTAATAAAATGCAGATGAAATCCGGCTACCCCAATACCTTGAGCATAGGCAGGTGTCCAAAAACCTGTAATCACCCCAGAAGCGTCGTTAAAAGAGAACGTAGGCTGAGATTTGGTCGCTTCGATAAAAGGTTTGTAAGGCTTCACCTGGTGAGGGACGGTACGTGTCTTTACTTCACGAAAAGTGCCATCCATACGGAAGGCATAGAACAGATTACGGCTTGGAAACAACTTTAACAGCAGAGCTTCCAGCTCTTCACGATGCATGGGGCGGTCAATAGTATATGTGAAATCTTCATGGAAAAAGGTGACGGTGGAAAAAGGTGTGGTTTCTTCCGGTTTTACGCGATGGGCCGTACCGTCTGGAAGCAAGTGATAGAATTCACCATCGAACGCGATCATCTCGCCATTCAGTTGATCAAAGGTACCAATCCCAAAATCCCCGTGCTTTTGCAACTCCTCAAAGGCAACAACTCCGTCATAAAGACCATCTAATAGAGCGAGCATAGTGGACGTTTGGTAAATATCATGGTCAGTTTCTTGCTTGGTTTCCAGTCCTGCAACGGTCATGGTAATACACTTCCTTTTGTAATTGTATGCATTTATTTTCTTTCTTTTTCAATAATAAACGTAAATTTTCAGTAAATAACGAGAATAACTCAAAAAAATCATAAAAAATAACGTTTTGCTCCATAATTGTCACGAAAACGTCACGAGTAAGTCTTGGTAAAGGTTAGTTTAATTGATTTGGCAGCAGTTTACGTCCCAACTGGATATTATCTTGATAATTAATCGGGATATCAACAACCACAGGACCATCCGTATGAAGTGCCTGCTGCAATACACTTTCCAGTTCTTCAGGAGAGTGCACGCGTAATCCGGTGGCCCCGAAGCTTTCAGCATATTTCACTACATCAACATCTCCAAATTTTACACCGGAAGTTCTGCCATATTTAATCTGTTGTTGAAATGCGACCATGTCATAGGTACCATCTCTCCATACGATATGCACTAGCGGAGAGTTAAGACGTACAGCGGTTTCGAGCTCCATGGATGAAAACAGAAATCCTCCGTCTCCAGAAATAGAAACGACTTTTTGACCGGGGTTGACGAGTGTGGCAGCAATCCCCCAAGGCAGTGCTACGCCCAACGTCTGCATTCCGTTGCTGAATAGAAGGCGCCGCGGTTCATACGAACGGAAATATCGTGCCATCCAAATGTAGTGTGAACCAACATCACAGGTGACAGTGACATTATCGTCGATCAGGCTGCGCAGTGTACGAATAAATTGTAATGGATGAATCAGATAATCGTGACTGTGTACAGGAACAGCTTCTTGCTCGTTTAGATCATGACGAAGACGATTTAATTGGTCGCAGGAGGCTTTAGGTAGCTTTAAGGTAGGCAATTCTTCTGCAAGGCCACTCACAATCAGGGCTATATTCCCGATAAGCTCGTGATCAGGTTGATAATCATGATCAATATCTGCTTGATGATCATCCAGATGAATAAGGGTTCGGTTCGCAGGAATATTCCAGTTTTTTGGATCATATTCAATAGGATCATAGCCAATCGTCAGTACCAGATCTGCCGCTCCAAGAAGCATGTCACCCGGCTGATTATGGAACAGACCGACTCTCCCAAAATAGTGGCTTTCCAGCTCCCGGGAAATGGCTCCAGCGGCCTGAAAGGTTTCAACCACAGGCAAATCCGTGTTTCGAATCAGTGCACGGATGGCTGCTGTAGCTTCGGGTGTGCTGGCTTTCATACCGAGAAGGAGTACGGGCAGCTTGGCTTTTTTGATTTGGCCTGCAACTTGTTTGATGAGCTCGGCGGGTGCGGTTCCAAGCTGGGGAAGGGAAACCTTCTCAATGGCGGTTACTTCGGATGACGAAGTCAACACGTCCTGCGGCAGACTGACAAATGTGGCTCCAGGCTGGGCTGAGGTCGCAATCCGAAATGCATTAGTAATTGCTTCCGGTACACTATCAGGATGTTCTACTTCTACACTGTACTTGGTGATGGGTTCGAAAAGTCCGGCGTTATCCATAGATTGATGCGTGCGTTTCAGGCGTTCTGATCTTGGGACTGCACCAGCAATGGCGACGACAGGATCACTCTCTGCGTTAGCGGTGACAAGTCCTGTCGCCAAGTTAGACGCGCCTGGACCGGAAGTAACAATGCATACGCCCGGTTTACCTGTTAAACGACCGACCGCTGCTGCCATAAAGGCGGCATTTTGTTCATGACGGCATATGATCAATTCTGGACCCCGATCTTGAAGAACATCAAAAACAGAATCGATCTTGGCACCTGGAATGCCAAAAATATGCGTAACCCCTTGCTTGATCAAACAATCGACAACAAGGTCGGCTCCTTTTGTATCGGATTTGGTTTTAGTTTTAGTTTGAACAGCTTGAACTTTAGTACTCAATGCTACCACCTCTTCTTTTCATCTTTGAAATAAACCAATGAAATACTTTCAATGTAAAACAATGGATGTATATTACAATTATAATGCAATAACTGGTATTTTCAAGAAAGAAATTTTCTGAAAAAAAGAGAAAAACACATAAAACGTTTTCAAAGTTTGATTTATCGGGGAAAATTAAAAATTGTAGAATTTTCTTTTGGTATCAGCTATCGGGAAAATATAGAACAGATCTGCTCCAAATGGCAGTAGGCCATTTTTTTTATTCGCTCACATGATAAAAATCACTTTCGTCTACAAAGGATAGCGGTTACAATGTAATTGTTGTTAACGTAAACATTAAATTTAAAGTGAAGTAATCCGGCTTGAAATGATGTGCAGGTATCGTATTACAGCTATATCATCTTGCCTAATCACGAGATCTGCTATGTGGTGGAGAATGCTATTATTGAAAACGAGTACAGTACAAGCATTTTTGTTAACGTTAACAATTTGTTGAGAAACACGATTATAGAAGGGATGAGAAAGTAATGACTAAAGCGTTTTTAGACGAAAACTTTTTGTTGAGCAATCCAACGGCTGAAATCTTGTATCATCAGTACGCCAAGGATATGCCGATTATTGACTATCATTGTCATTTAAGTCCACAAGAAATTTATGAAAATAAAGCGTTCAAGAATATTACGGAAGCTTGGTTGTACGGAGACCATTACAAGTGGAGACTTATGCGGGCCAATGGGGTTGAGGAACGCCTGATTACGGGGGATGGCGAAGATTATGACAAGTTTATGGCTTGGGCCAAAACCGTACCTACACTAATCGGCAATCCGCTGTACCATTGGACGCATTTGGAGCTTCAACGCTTTTTTGGTGTCTTTGAGCTGCTGAATGAACAGAACGCACCAGTGATCTGGGAAAAGGTAAACCAAAAGCTGCAGGGAAAAGGCTTTGGCGCACGTGATCTGATTGTGAACTCGAAGGTAACTGTGGTGTGCACCACGGATGATCCGACAGACCATCTCGAATACCACAAACAAATCAGCAAGCTGACCGATTTCCCAGTCGCAGTGTTGCCAAGCTTTCGTCCCGACAAGGCTTTGGAGATAAATCGCGAAACTTTCCGGCCTTGGGTGGCTCGGTTGGGTGAAGTCAGCGGACTGGATGTTTCTGGCCTGGAAGGATTTTTGAATGCGCTGGCGAGCCGGGTGCGCCATTTCCATGCTGCCGGAGGCCGAGTATCTGATCATGCGCTGGATACTGTAGTCTATGAAGAAACGACACGGGAGGAAGCTGCAGCCATATTCAATAAGGCGCTGGAGGAAGGCCATGTGACTCCTTTAGAGGAGGCGAAATATAAATCGTACGTTCTGGTTTTCCTTGGCAAACAGTATGCAGAACATGGCTGGGCTATGCAATACCATATCCACGCACTGCGTAATAACAACACTACTATGTTCCGTCAATTGGGACCGGATACAGGCTACGATGCCGTAAATGATGGCTCTATCGCTCGTCCATTGGCGGCATTGCTGGACGCACAGGAGCTGGGAGGAGGATTACCTAGAACCATTTTGTATTCGCTTAATTCGGTTGATTATCCAGTACTGGCAAGTCTCGCGGGTTGTTTCCAATCCGGTGGAAATGTGGGGAAAATCCAGTTTGGCACGGCATGGTGGTATAACGACCATATCGAAGGTATGCAGGAGCAGATGAAGTTGCTGGCTAACTACGGGGTGCTGTCCCGCTTTATTGGTATGCTGACGGATTCCCGCAGCTTCCTCTCCTACACACGCCATGAATATTTCCGCCGTATACTCTGTGACTTAATTGGAACGTGGGTTCAGGAGGGTAAGGCGCCTGAGGATCTGGAGCTGCTCGGAGCCATGGTACAAAACATTTGCTACAACAACGCCGAGCAATATTTTAATTTCCCAACGGTTGTTCATAGTAAGTGAAACTACGCCCTAAGGCGAGGACTCACTAACTTCATAAGAAAGGGCTCTTACCGGGAGCTTGTTTCAAAACTCCCGGTAAGAGCAATTATAAATAAAATAGTTATCAACTGAGGATTTTGCAAAATCCAGAACTAATTTTGTGAAATTAATTACAAACAAAGAGGAGTGTGTAGGTATGGGAGTGCCTATCGTGCAGGAGAACGTCCAAACTGACAACAAGACAGGCGAGCATATTAGCCTGAAAGAAAAGATTTCGTATGGTATGGGTGACTTTGGAAACGGATTCATGTTTGATTTGGGGCAGTTGTATTTGCTGAAATTTTTTACAGATGTAGCAGGGGTTTCTGCAGGAGCCGCCGCAGGCATTTTCTTGGTCAGCAAGCTATTTGCCGCCGTCTGTGATCCCATTGTCGGGTCCTTTGTTGATTATCGCAAACATATCGGTACACGTGGAAAATTTAGACCTTTTCTTATTGTTGGAAGCGTTATCCTTGCAATTCTTACGGTTCTAACCTTTATATCGCCGAATATTTCACCCACAGGAAAACTCATTTACGCCTATGCGTCCTATATGATCTGGGGGATCGGCTACTCTATTGTAAACATTCCATACGGCTCGCTAGGTGCCGCTATTACACAGGATACTCATCAGCGTGCTTCATTGTCATCTTTCCGTCAGGCGGGATCGCTGGGCGCATTATTCGTCACCAGTGTCGTTGTCATGCCGCTTATTTTACTATTTCCTAACCACCATGTTGGCTATCCGGTTGTGATGGGGATTATGTCACTCATTGGTGTGATCGCTTTCATCATATGTTACCGAGGAACGAAAGAACGTATTATTAGCCAGTCCGGGCCAAAAGAGAAGCTATCTATAGGCGTTATTGTGCATACTTTTACGAATAACAAGCCTTTGCTGGTGCTCGTTTTGATGACGATTTTCACTATATCCGCGTACAATATTAAGTCCGCTCTGCTGATCTATTTTGCCGAATATAACTTGGGGCATGTAGAGTTAATGGCTTATATGAATTTTATTATTATCGGTTCGTCGCTACTGGGTGTATTGTTCCTGCCCAAGCTGGTACGGCGTTTCGGTAAACGAAAAACAGCCATACTGGGGATGCTGGTTAGTGTCATTGCCGACTCCATTAACTTTTTTATGCCTTCAAATGTATACATTTTCACAATCCTGGCCAGTATTTCGTTCATTGGTATTAGTATTCCTAACGGGGTGACCTGGGCATTCGTGTCCGATATTATTGATTATGGCGAATGGTCATCCGGGGAGCGTAAGGAAGGGATTACTTACTCGTTATTTAACTTTTCACGTAAGTTGGCTCAATCCTTGTCTGGCTTTCTATCGGGTATTGGACTAGCGCTCATCGGGTATGTTCCGAATGTGGTTCAGTCCTCTGGAACCCTGCTTGGGATCAAAGCATTACTTTGTCTCTATCCGGCTGTTGCCCTGGCTTTGGCCATGCTGGTCATCGGTAAAATGTACAAGCTGACGGACAGCAGACATGCAGAAATGGTTCAAGAATTACAGCGTCGACATGCGGACAACCGCGTATAATTTGTGAAAGTCTTCTTTTCCGGGCGGCTCCTGTGGTATGGTGGGTATATAATTTTTTTAGAGCCTCACTAAGGAAAGGATACGTATATGGCAGCTACCATTAAAGACATTGCCAAATTGGCTAATGTTTCCCATACAACCGTCTCCCGGGCGCTCAATAACAGCCCGCTGATTAAAGAAGATACGAAACGCAAAATTATGGAGTTGGCAGAGCAACTCAATTACATTCCAAATTTTAATGCCAAAAGCCTAGTTCTCCAGCGCTCGCATACGATTGGCTTGTTTTTCACCAGTATTTCAGAAGGCACAAGCTCCAGTTTTTTTGCCGATACCATCCGCGGTGTTAATCATGTCATTGGGGTAGATTACAATCTGTTTGTGCGAGGAATTGACGATTACGCTGATTTTTCGGCCATACACCGCAAGCGTTTTGATGGTATCATTCTGATGAGCCAGAGCGAGGCGGACAACCCTTTTATTTATCATGTGCTCGGTCAAGGCATTCCGCTTGTTGTTCTGAATCGGCAGGTGTCCGGGGCGGGGATTGTAAACGTGATTTCTAATGATAAAGAAGGGTCCTATGAAGCGGTCTCCTTTCTCGTTGAAAGTGGGCATGAACGCATTGCGATCATCGAAGGGGTAGAAGGCTTCAAGTCTACCCAGCAACGCCGCGAGGGTTTTATGAATGCGTTGATTGATAGTGGTAAGCCCATTCGACATGAATATATCGTGCAAGGTCATTATGATACTGAAAGTGGTAGCCAGGCAATGAAGCAATTGCTTTCCTTGCAGGAGCCGCCGACAGCGGTATTTTGCTCTAACGATGATATGGCTATTGGGGCAATGAATGCGGTATTCGAAAACGGCTTGAAGGTACCAGAGGATATCTCTGTCATTGGTTTTGACGATATCGGGTTCTCAATGTATACGACTCCACCGTTAACAACAGTCAAAAGACCGATTGAGCAGATTAGCGAGCGCGGAGCCGCCTGCATTCTGGAACGAATTCAGTCACCGTCCAATGAGGGCGAGCTTATATTTATGGAGACCGCGCTCATGAAGCGGAAATCAACGGCAGGCAGACCACACTAAGTTTCGTTTGATTAACAGGTAGGCCAAAGGGGCAGAAACCATGCGAGACTTATGGTTTCTGCCCCTTTTAGGCTGAAATGCGTTCTGCTTCGTCTATATTTAACGAAAGAGATTGGTTTTAGCCAGTTCTACAATCTCGTCACCACGTCCGTTTAGCATCGCTTTCATCATCCACAGTGTAAATCCTTCTGCTTGTTTAAGATTAATTTTGGGTGGCATGGATAGCTCCTGACGGTTCACCACCACGTCTACCACAACAGGGCCATCATGAGCCAATGCTTGCTGAATGGCATCTTCCAGCATGGTCGGATCTTCAACCCGGATGCCCTTGAGTCCCATGGCTTGCGCTACAGCACCAAAATCAGGATTCACCAGTTCAGTACCGTTTTCCAGAAATCCGGCCGCTTTCATTTCCAGCTCGACAAAACCGAGAGCGCCATTATTGAAAACAATGACTTTGATAGGCAGATGATGCTGCTTCAGGGTGAGCAGGTCGCCCATCAGCATCGTGAGTCCGCCATCGCCTGAGAGGGCAATCACTTGTCGGTCAGGCTCAGTGGCCTGTGCTCCAATCGCTTGTGGTAACGCATTTGCCATCGTACCATGGTTGAACGATCCGAGAAGCCGGCGCTGACCGTTCATCTGCAAATAACGCGCCGCCCATACAGTGGGAGTACCGACATCACAGGTGAAAATAGCATTTTCCTGCGCGGCGTCACTGATGACCTTGGCGAGATATTGCGGATGGATCGGCGTATGACCTGGTTTACCGACAGCAAGGTCATCCAACTCCTGGCGTACCTTGGTATAGTGGGAGACGGTTTTCTCTAGATGCTTGGAATCATGCTCTGATGTTAAATGCGGTAGCAGCATTTCCAACGTGGCTTTTACATCCCCACATAAACCATACGTTAACGGAGTACGTCTGCCAAGATGGGCTGGCTCTATATCTACCTGTAGGACAATCGCATCTTCAGGGTAAAATTGTCTGTAAGGGAAGTCTGTTCCGAGCATAAGTAGGACGTCACAATCCATCATCGCATGGTACCCGGAAGAATACCCGATCAGTCCCGTTAATCCAGCATAATAAGGGTTGTCATACTCCAGATATTCCTTGCCTCGCAGAGCGGATACCATGGGGGATTTTAACTTGTCACATAGCTGCATGAGCAATTCATGAGATTGTGAACAGCCGGCGCCGCATAGTAGCGTAATTCGTTTGCCTTGATTCAAATATTCGGCCAGTCGGGAAATTTCGGAAGCTGACGGATGCACTACAGGTGTAGTGGGATGGTAGACATGTTCAGGGACGGGTACCTTTTCCGCCCCCAATGCTGCTACATCACCGGGAAGAACAATGACGGAGACACCTGAACGTGAAACTGCCTGTTGAATGGCCATGGTCACCGTTCTGGGAATTTGACGCGGTGTCGTAATAACTTCACAGAAGTGACTGCATTCTCCGAAAAGATGTTCAGGATGCGTCGCTTGAAAATATTCGCTTCCGATTTCGTCGCTTGGAATGTGAGCGGCAATAGCCAGTACAGGCACACGATTGCGGTGACAATCATATAAACCATTAATCAGATGCAAATTTCCGGGACCACTGCTTCCGGCACATACAGCAATGCTGCCACTAAGGTCAGCATCCGCTCCGGCTGCAAAGGCAGCCACTTCTTCGTGCCTTACATGAATCCATTCGATTTGACCATTGCTGCGAATGGAATCCACCATATTATTTAGAGAATCTCCAACAATGCCATAAATCCGCTTGACCCCTGCATTGACCAAAACTTGTACAATAGTATCTGCAATTGTCTTCATAGATGTTCCTCCTGCCTAGTAAGTAGTGTTATCCTGCCCGTGCTTTCTTGCGTCTATTCTCCTGAAAAGTATATAAGGACAAGGTCTCGGATAGGGTGATAGTTAGCCTTAACCGTCTTGGCTCAGCAGCGAAACAACAGAAAGAGGTCCATATACTTGCTGGTTGTTATGCAAAACTCTTATGTTAACGTGTTCATATTATTGTCATTATTATTTTTATAAAGTAAAAATGTTGAGAAAACTATTTTGTTAACGTGTGCATTATGCTAAAATAACGTTGAAATCATTATGGTAATAGTGGGAGGATACTCCGGATGAAAAAAGTAGATGCATTAGATCAATTAAACAGAAAAAGCTTTATCGTTACAGACCCGCATCCTGTGAGGGTGATGCAATTCGGGGAAGGGAACTTTCTGCGTGCTTTTGTAGACTGGCAATTTGACAAAATGAATAAGCTGGCAGAATGGAATACGGGAGTTGTGATTGTACAACCGCAGCCAGGAGGCCTCGTGGAGAAGCTTAACGAGCAGGATGACCTGTATACGGTTATTCTTGAAGGGATTAAGGATGGGAAGGCCATGAAGGAGCATACCGTTGTGGAGTGCGTCTCTCGTGGGATTAATCCGTACGGCTCGGACTTTTTGGAGTATGAAGCACTATCCCAAAAGCCGGAGCTGCGTTTTGTTGTGTCGAATACGACGGAAGCGGGGATCGCTTATGCCCCAGACGATCAGCTAGAAGATCGTCCGCAAAAGAGCTTCCCGGGCAAACTGGCTGCCTTTCTGTATAAGCGCTTTCAATTTTTTGGGGGCGATCAGAGCAAGGGATTGGTCATCATTCCATGCGAGCTCATCGACCGTAATGGAGACGCTCTCAAGGAAATCGTACTGAAATATGCGGACCAATGGAAGCTTGGAGCTGAGTTTATTGCATGGATAGAGGAAGCAAATACGTTCTGCAACAGTTTGGTGGATCGAATTGTACCTGGTTATCCCAAAGACCGAATTCATGAAATCCAAGCGGAATTGGGTTACAAGGACGATTTGGTTGTTGTGGGCGAACAGTATCATTTATGGGTTATTGAAGGGCCACAGTGGCTTAAAGAGGAATTACCTGCTCATTTGGCCGGATTGAATGTCCTGATTGTCGACGATATGGCGCCATATCGTACACGGAAAGTGCGTATTTTGAATGGAGCACATACGGCGCTTACACCTGTAGCTTATTTATATGGCCTGGACACAGTGGGGCAGGCGGTTGAGCATGATATTATGGGCAGTTTTATCCAGTCGCTGATTCGAGAAGAAATTATTCCGACGCTGGACTCACCAGAAGCGGAATTAAATGTATATGCCGACGATGTTATTGAGCGGTTCCGTAATCCATATGTAAGTCATTATGTTATGAGTATTGCGTTGAATTCGGTGTCAAAGTTCAAGACACGGAACTTGCCATCCTTGCTCCAGTATGTAGAACAACGTAAGGAGCTGCCTGCCAAAATCGTGTTTTCACTGGCGTCCTTACTCGTATTTTACCGGGGTGATAGAAATGGCGAGTCGATTGCGTTGGCAGACGAAGCTGAAGTGTTGAGCACGTTTGGTGAACTGTGGAGTAAATATGACGGTACTCTCGCCGGGGCAAAGCAATTGACTGAGCGGGTACTCGGCAAGCAAACATGGTGGGGTCAAGATTTGAACCAGATCGAAGGGCTGGCTGAACAAACGGCACAGCACGTGTATGAAATTACAAGCAGAGGAATGAAGGAGACGCTCGATTCTCTAACCGGGAACAGCGTGCCCAGAGCATAAGCAAGGAGGAAACCGGAATGCTGGAATTCATTCAAATTCATAATCAAGATAACGTGGCTGTCGCCTTGCGTGATTACAAGCAGGGAGAAACACTGGCATGGGGAGCACAAGAAGAACAACGGGTGGAGCTAGCCGAGGATGTAGCACGTGGGCATAAAATCGCCTTGCAGGATATACCTGTAGGTGGGCATGTTCTGAAATACGGATATCCCATCGGTCATGCCATTCAGCCCATTCAGGCAGGTCAGCATGTGCATACGCATAATACGAAGACGAACCTGACAGGCGTAGAAGAGTACACTTATAAGCCTAAGCCAGCTCCTCATTTATATGAACAGGAGAGTCGTACGTTTCAAGGGTTTCGGCGAAAGGACGGTCGTGTGGGGATTCGCAATGAGTTGTGGATTGTGCCGACGGTCGGCTGTGTGAACGGGATCGCTGAACTTATTTTAAACCGTTTCAAGCAGGAAGTGGGAGATATTTCACCTTTTGAAAATGCACTTGTGCTCAAGCATAACTATGGTTGTTCTCAGTTGGGTGACGATCATGCACATACGCGCACGATTTTGATCGATGCCGTGAAACATGCGAACGCAGGTGGCGTACTTGTACTGGGTTTGGGCTGTGAAAACAATGAAATGAAAGAATTTAAGGAAGCCATCGGGGAATATGATTCGGAGCGGGTAAAGTTTTTGCTTTCCCAAGATGTGTCGGATGAAGTAGAGGAAGGGGTAAGGTTGCTTCATGAAATTTTTGCGGCCGTGCAAGAAGATCGGCGGGAACCTGTACCATTGTCTGAGCTGAACATCGGCTTGAAATGCGGTGGATCTGATGGCTTATCGGGTATTACTGCCAACCCACTACTCGGACGATTGTCGGATTATATGGCAGCGCAAGGTGGAACAACGGTATTGACAGAAGTACCTGAAATGTTCGGCGCGGAAACGATTTTAATGGAGCGCGCTGCCGATGAGCAAGTATTTGGTAAGATCGTACATCTGATTAACGATTTCAAACAATATTTTCTGGATTACAAGCAGCCAGTATACGAAAATCCGTCACCGGGCAATAAAGCAGGGGGCATTACGACGCTGGAGGATAAATCACTGGGCTGTACGCAAAAATCCGGGTCTTCCACGGTCACTGATGTCATTCAGTACGGGGAACGTCTCAAGACCAAGGGACTCAACCTGCTCAGCGCGCCGGGCAACGATCTAGTGGCATCTTCAGCTCTCGCCGCAGCGGGCTGCCAACTCGTCATTTTCACAACTGGACGCGGTACGCCGTTTGGCTCCTTTGTTCCGACGATGAAGGTATCAACCAACTCGCCGTTATATAAGGCTAAACCTCATTGGATCGACTATAACGCCGGTTCATTGGTGGAGGATGTCAGTATGGAAGATGCGCTCCGCAACTTTGTCGATTACATCGTCGATGTAGCCAGCGGAACATGGGTGAACAATGAGAAAAACAATTTCAGGGAGCTCGCTATTTTTAAAAACGGTGTTACGTTGTAAAAGGCTGTAGTCTAAGGGAGGCGGAATTACTCCGCTTCCTTTTTTGTGTTTGTATGCTTCTAAATAGGCATGTTAGACTTACTGCAAAACATGCAATATCGATATTTAAATAAGGGGGAAGTACCGTGCAAAATGAAATTGTTGCTTATCGGGAAGAAAATCATGATCAACTCGTTGATATTTGGCAGCGGGCTGTACGCCGGACGCACACATTTTTGGCGGAAGAGGACATTCAATTTTATCATCATATCGTACGCAATGGTGTTTTAAGAGAACTTGAAGTTTGGATGGAATGGAATACAAGTCAAGAACCAACAGGTTTTATCGGGCTGGACGGATTAAAAATAGAGATGCTGTTTGTGGACCCTGAACACCATGGGCAGGGCATAGGCAGCCGACTCATCCAGCATGCTGAAAAAATAAAAGGGAAACACCTCAAAGTGGACGTGAATGAGCAGAACGAGAAAGCGTATGCTTTCTACAGACATTACGGCTTTGTACAAACGGCGCGTTCTGCACTGGATGGATCAGGTAGGGCATTTCCTTTGCTTCACATGGAATTGAACAAGTGAACGATCTACTTTCGTTGGTATTTTAAAAATGGAATATATTATCATAATGCACTTGTCATATGTTTGAATTCATGGTATAACTTAATTACGTAATAAATACGTAATTAAGTTATTTTTAGTTAGGGTTTAGAGCTTGCTTTTGTTTGGTGAATATAAAAAGTCAGACAAGGAGGCGGGAATAGTGGATGATCTTGTTCACTCCGACATCACAGATCTAGACACACTTGTCAACATGATTAAGCTTTCTTTTTCATTTGCGGACGGTGCCAATATGATTGCTTTATGCGACCGGCTGTATAGCCATGTCAACCAAAAGTATCAGGAATTGCAGCTCTACAAAGCGCGCAAGAAACCTATACAACCCATACATACCAAACGGCCGCTAGTCTACTACTACGGCTACAGTCATCTCATGAAAGGCATGGCTTTCCAAAAACAGGGCAAGTATGAGGCCGCTCGCGATTGCATCGAAAAATATGCAGAATTGGGCTGGTTTAATGGTCTTGATCAATATGGGGAAGCAGAGGTGGAATATTACCGCTATGCTGCCAGAGCTAATTTGTATGCCCTTGATATTTTGTCAGGCCATGCCGAAGTGTTGCAGGAATATATCCAATTTCTTCGTAACAATCCGGAAGAGCTGTTACCGGGGCTTCTTTCCATCGTTGAGGGAGCGTCGAGATACGACTATTCTTTAGAGGCTGTGCTGGAATCATTTGCCGAACAAATTGAAGGTTTTAAATATTTTGAAGAGCCTGTGAATGTATCTTATTATTTTCGCTTCTGCTATCAACTGGCTCTTTACTATATCAAGCAACAACAGTTTACGGTTGCGTTGGGCTATATCCTGCAATCTCTCATGCTGTCCGATACCCTGGGTATGGAACATGAACATGAGTTTAGGAAATGTACCGCTGTATTTGAAATTTTCAGATCCCAAGCTACAGCAACACAGCAAGACCAATATATAACTATTTTAAAAGGAGTGTTAAAGGATGAAAAAATTGATTTCACGCTCTCTGTCGCTCAGTCTGTTTAGTTTGCTAGTGTTTGTTACAAGTCATGATCTCATCACGGTGTTTTATCATGGAGCCAATCATTAAGAAGGCAGAAGTACAGTAGAAAATTAGTTGTTTTAGCAGGTAGGCAGTTGATTGGAAAATATGATGTGTAAGTACACCCAATAGCAAGTAAGCTCATTTAGGTCAGGGCTTACTTGCTATTTGGCGTATGATGAAGACCGATCATACCGTATATATAACGCGGTACATGTCCCAACAATATTTAAGCTGTCGTAGGTTTATGCAGCAAACCCTGTTCTGACGGATGCAATGAAATCCTTGTCTGTTGGTAAACCGGGAATGGTTCTTCCGTACTGTATGATCTGCTTTTTAACGCTGCATCCAGTGCCCGTAGCAAGGAACCTATAAATTGCTCTGGAGAAAAGAAAATGCTTTTTCCGACCATATGAATGTGAAGCTCGTTATGGTCACGGTTGCTTACGGACAGCAATATACCTTGACCTTGAAAACCCGTACCGATGGCGCGTATTTTGTTTATACCCGAGAGTAACATTTCCGTCTTCACCGCACGCCCCTGTTCCTCCACAAATACAGAAATCAGGCGTTTGTCTGTAACGATAACAATTTGGTTACCCCGAAATGTATGACTCAGGTGTAGAAAATCTTTATATACACCAATAGTCTGCTCATGTGGAGAAACAATCCCCATCCGTACAAACTCCTCCAGCTCAGTGACATCGGGTTCCTGATGATTTTTAATTCGTTTTTTGATACTGAACTGAATAGTCAGGATACCCAAGATAGCAATGAGAAAAGCACTAAGTCGGACGTTAAATATAAAGAACATCAGGACAATAAGGCCGCCTACTAACCACTGTCCCCAAGTTAGATAGCGCAGCTTTTGTTGTACCGTACGGCGATAATAACCGTAGCCCTTTCCCGGTTGATACTCTTTAGTAAACTTCGTCATACCACGCATCATGGTTAACCCATAGATTGATAAGACTGTCATCCCGAGTGACAGGAGCGTCATAAGCCATTCCTGAGCTGCAATGCCAACTAAAGTACACAGACCAAACATGATGAGCCCCGCCCAGCAAGCAAACTTTTTAATTCGAACCTGTTTCTGAATCGAACGAACCAATTCTTCCATTCTTAATCCTCCTGATCTAGGTATATAGGTAATGATTGGAATCACATATAGTCTTATCGTACCATCTGATAGTCTTTTTCGTAAATTAATAGATATGAAAATCCAAAGTATGGAAGAAAATTCTCGCCTATAGTCAGATCCCCACCTGAACTTTAGATACCAAAATCAAAAAATCCAGTACTACTCATACGAAGCAGAAGCCTTTAAAATAATAAATGTAAGTGCTTACATTACAAAGAAAGGAGGTCTTCGTATGAGTACAGGAGGGAAAAATCCGCAGCCACAGCCGCCGGTTCGATCGGGAAGAGGAGCATCACTAGCGCGCAAATGGGTTCAACAAAGACATTTGCAGACTATGGCGCTGCTTGGGGTGGTATGGATGATTATTTTCCATTACATTCCGATGTACGGTATTTTAATTGCGTTCAAACATTTTGACATCATTGGAACCATATCAAGCGCACCTTGGGCAGGGTTAGAGCATTTTCGGGCCTTTTTGGAGGATGATAACTTTTGGTACATTGTCAAAAACACACTGGGCATTAGCCTGCTCAAGCTGGCGATCGGGTTTCCGTTACCTATTGTATTTGCTCTGTTTCTGAATGAGATTCGGTCTACACGGTTCAAAAAATCTATTCAGACCATTTCGTACCTTCCGCACTTTTTATCTTGGGTCATTCTTGGCGGGATCTTAACGACGTGGCTGGCAGATACCGGGATGATCAATCAACTGTTGCTAGCCTGGGGGTGGATTGACCAGCCGATCAGTTATTTGGCAGAGCCGAGCTATTTTTGGGCTATCGTCGTTAGCTCGGATATCTGGAAAGAGCTTGGATGGTCAGCTATTATCTATTTGGCAGCCATGGCGGGGGTATCTACGGACATGTACGAAGCGGCCACCATTGACGGGGCCGGACGGTTTCAGAAAATGTGGTACGTCACACTTCCCGCTATCAAGGGGACCATATCCATTTTGTTTATTTTGGCGGTCAGCGGCATATTGAACTCCAACTTCGATCAAATTCTCGTCCTGCGTAACTCGCTGAATGAAAGTGCAAGTAATGTAGTTGATATTTATGTATATCAGGTGGGCATTCAGCAGGGCCGTTTCTCGTATTCTACCGCGGTGGGTTTGCTGAAATCGGTTCTTGCTCTCATTTTGCTGCTAATTACCAATTCGGTGACCAAACGGGTGAATAATACATCCCTATTTTGAAGGAGGACGGGTGCATGCAGCTATTGCAACGTAGAACAGCAGGCGAAGCGATATTCGATTTCATGAACAACGTCTTCATGCTGATCATTTGTTTTGTGACATTGTATCCCGTGTGGTATGTGCTGGTGAACTCCTTTAACGAAGGAGCAGACGCTATGCGGGGTGGCATTTACTGGTGGCCGAGAGTCTTCAGTCTGGGCAGCTATCAGGCCGTATTTGCTAACAACGGTATTATGACTGCGATGGGAGTGACTATTGCCAAGACGCTTATCGGCACGATTGTTCATGTGTTTTTTACCGCTATGATTGCATATGCATATTCCCGTAAGGAGCTGATCGGGCGCAAGCTGTATATGCTGATTGGTACCATTACCCTGTTTTTCGGTGGGGGATTGATTCCAACGTATTTGCTGATTCGTGATCTCGGACTGCTGGACAGCTTTTGGGTGTACATCATTCCTGCGATGTTCAGCTTTTTTGATCTTATTATTTTTATGGCTTTTTTCCGAGAACTGCCGGATGCACTGGAAGAGGCGGCGAAAATAGACGGTGCGAATGATTTCGGTATCTTCTGCCGAATCGTGCTCCCTGTATCCATGCCGGTAGTAGCGACGATTGCGTTGTTTCATGGGGTATACCAGTGGAACGATTATTTTACTGGAATGATCTATATTAATAATACGGATCTTCAGCCGATTCAGACGTATTTGTACCGGGTTGTTGCCCAATCCAGCTCTAATCAAATGATGGCTGCTGCACCGGGGGGCGTTGCCCAGTCTGTCACTTCGCAATCGATCAAGCTGGCGACGATGGTCGTGACGACATTGCCCATTGTACTGGTATATCCTTTTCTGCAGAAGTATTTCGTCAAGGGTCTGATGATCGGATCGATCAAGGGTTAGCACATCATCCAAGGGGGAGATTTATGATGAATATTCGCAAATGGCAGAAAGGGCTGTTGGCCGTCGTGCTGCTGATAGGACCGCTCGCGGGGTGTACGTCCGGTGGAAGTGGCGCTGTCACGGAATTGAAGGACGAGAAAACTAAGGCTTCGGCAGATACGCCAGGCTGGAAGGCGGATACAGAGCCGATTACGTTTGACTGGTATTTGAATTTTTCCTGGTTCCCGAACAAGTGGGGAACGGATATGACCTCGAAGTATGTGACGCAAAAGACTGGGGTCAGCGTTAATTTTATCGTACCCGCAGGGAATGAAAATGAAAAACTGAATACCATGCTCGCCTCGGGCAAACTGCCTGATTTTGTCACGCTCAGTTGGGGGGAAGATGCGATCAAAAAAATGATCGAGGGCAAGATGGTGCTCCCACTTAACAAGTTGGCCGAGAAATATGATCCATATCTGATTAAAGTGGCAGACCCAGCTAAAATGTCATGGTATCGTCAAACGGACGGGAATGTATATGGGTATCCTAACGCGTCCTCTTCACCACAGGATTACCAAAAATACGGCCAAAATTTTGTCTCCAATCAAACGTTTATGGTTCGGAAGGATATGTACGAGGCGATTGGCAAGCCGGATATGAGAACACCAGAGGGATTTCTGAAAGCGCTTCAAAAAGCAAAGGAGAAATTCCCGGAGATAAACGGTCAACCGCTGATCCCGATAGGGTTCCACGAATTTACGGATAACGGAAATTATTCTTTTGAAGACTATTTACTTAATTTTTTAGCCGTTCCACATGAGAAGGACGGAAAGCTGTACGACCGTCGATCGGACGAAGAGTACATTCGCTGGCTCAAAACATTCCGTCAAGCCAATGAGCAGGGTCTGATCGCCAAGGACGTATTTATCGACAAACGTCCGCAAATGGAGGAGAAGGTGGCACAGGGACGGTATTTTGCCATGCTATATCAGCGCTCTGATTTTGCTACACAACAGGTGACGTTGCATGCGAAAGATCCCAACTCCGTCTACATTGCGGTGGATGGACCTTCCAACAGTAAGCTGGACCCGCCGACGCTGGCCGGGCCGGGCATTTCCGGGTGGACGGTGACGCTTATTTCGAAGGATGTCAAAGACAAGGAGCGGGCTATTGAATTTCTGACTTATCTGATTAGCGAGGAAGGGAATCGTGATCTGTATCTGGGGGAGCAGGGAAAGCTGTGGGACACAGTTAACGGTAAGCCAGCCTTCAAGCCGGAGGTACTGGAGCTGCTGAACAAGGATCGGTCTGCATTTGACAAAAAGTATGGCGCCTCCTTCACTTTCTGGATGCTGATGGATACAAATATGAATTTGCAGTGGGCGCCGCCCAGTGTCGAGCCGTATAAGCAGCCTGAAGATTGGACGAAAGGCAAGACCCACAGCTTCTCTCAATATGAGAATATCAAACCGACCGGAACCTCGGCAGAAGGCATTGCGTCAGGCCAGATAGACAAAATTTGGGGCAAGGCATTACCGAAACTGTTGCTGGCTTCCTCGGATGAGGAGTTCGATCGGCTGTTTGCCCGCTTTTTGGAAGACCGCAGAAAAGCAGGCTATGACAAGGTATTGGCTTATCAGCAAAAAGCCTATGAGGAAAACCTTAAGAAAATTGAACAGTTCACCAAATGATTTAATTCAATAACTTAATCTATTGAACCCCTAAGGATGTGATTACATGCCAGGCCGTGCACGTTCACAGATGAAGAGCCTGCTGCGCCGCACGATATGGCAGTGGATGACGGGAACGACCGATCGGCTTGGCGGTTGTTCCCTTCAAGTTAAGCTCATTGTCGCGTATATCGGCGTCATTTTAATCCCGGTGGTATTGTTCTCGCTATATACCTTTCACCAACTGTACGAGAATACAATGAAAGACATTACCGTACAAAATCAGTATGTGTTGGATACAGAGCTGGCCCATATTCATAGCAATATGGAAATTATGGAGCGAACCGCACAGCTTGCGATCTCAGATCGCAACGTGCTTCATTATCTAACCGAGGAACGTGAAATAAGCAGCGATGAGCTAGTCCAATTCAACTTGAATGTGTTTCCAAATTTACAGCACTTGCTGTACAGTAATCCCAATGTAGAGAACATTCGACTGTATACCAATAATCCCCAGACGCATGAAATATGGCCGATGATTTTCAAAGAATCACGATTGCCTAAGGCTTCCTGGCTGAAAGCGGCTCAACTCCGACAAGGGAAAATATGGTGGGATATGTACAAGGGGCCGAAAAGCTTACTTGGGGGACAATCCCGCCAGGAAAGTGAGACAGTGCAGTATATGGCACTGCTGCGTGAAATTCAGTCTACTGGAGGAAGACACGCGGGGTTGGTAGAAACAAATATGAGGCTGGAGCTATTTTCACCTAGGGTATTTGGAATCCCGCAACGTAATCGCGCATGGCAAATGTTCATTCTGAACGGCGGGGATTCCATCTCAAACGGTGGAAAATTAGTGTCTTCTACCGATATAGCTATAGCTTCCTTTCAACCTGATCCCATTCCGATCCCTCTGTCCCATGTGCACCATCTGTTACAGTCCCGCGTTCAGGGACAGGGTGGTGTTTTTGACTTTACCTATGGGAATAAGCCTTATCTTGGTTTGTACCGTTATATAGAAGGGTTGGACGCCTACCTGCTAAATGTGGTGGCGCTGGACGGTCCGCTAGGTGATCTCCGTCAGAAACGCAATGCCATGCTGCTCATTATTAGTATGCTGATTTTGTTTATGTCCGTCATTTCCTATACCTTGCATGCCTTCATTCTCAAGCAGCTACATACCCTGCGTGAATCCATGAAAAAAGTAGAGCAGGAGGGTGACTTTCAGCTTAAGATTCCAGTATATGGACGGGGAGAAGTGGCTGAGCTGGCTTTATATTTTCGCAGTCTGCTGAGTCGAATTAACGGGCTCATTGCCGAGGCAGTACACAAGCAGGCCACTGCTCAAGAAGCTGAACTGCTAGCGCTCAAGCATCAGATTGATTCCCACTTTCTCTATAATACATTGGAAAATTTAAAAATGATGGCGGAGATAGAACGGCAGTATCCGCTGTCGGATGCCCTTACCTCCCTTGGCTCGATGATGCGTTATAATCTCCAATGGTCCGGGTCGTGTGTTGCGTTGCGGGATGAAATCCGACATATCCAGCATTACGTGGCCATCATGAACATTCGCCACGATAACCAAATTGGATTGGAAATTCATCTATCGTCGGCGTTTATGGAACTGGAGATGCTGAAAATGTCGCTGCAGCCTGTAGTCGAAAATGCTATCAAGCACGGGTGGAGTACATTGCAAAGCCCATTCAGCATCACGATTGAGGCCTGCTCTAAGCAGGATATCATAGAATTGCGTATACAGGATAACGGAGTGGGGATATCTGAAGAAAGAAGAAACGCCATCATGGCTGGTCTAGCGCGAACGAATATGGATTTCCACGAGCCCGGGATGAATGGGGGAATCGGTTTGTATAATGTGCATCGCCGTTTAAGTATGCAGTATGGCGAAGAGTATGGCATAAGACTGGACAGCATCCACGGACAATCGACGACAGTGACCCTGATTTTGCCTAGACGTTACATGATGAGGGGGACGGACCATGACGACCAAGCTGTTGATTGCGGATGACGAGAAAAATATTCGAATGGGACTTCAAGCTATGATCGAACGGGAATTTTCCGGTCTCTATGAATGTGTACTGGTCAAGGACGGAAGGGAAGCCTGGCAGCATGTGAAGCAGTTTTTGCCCGAGTTGGTGATAACGGATATCCGTATGCCTATTATGGATGGCATTATGCTGATGCAGCATATTCGTGAGCTGGAGCCGGAACGCAGGCCTTCGGTGATCATTCTCAGTGGATATGACGAGTTCCAGTATGCGCGCGAAGCGATTCGCTGTGGGGCACGGGAGTATTTACTCAAGCCGATTGTAAGGGAGGAACTGTTCGGTGCACTGGCAGTTTTGAATGAGGAATTGAAGCGGAGGAACCCCCTCACATACGATAGTGTTGTCGGCGTAGAGAAAGATAGACTAGCTGGCGCGAGTGCCAACGTCGATAGAAGTGGTAGTATGACACGTGCTATCCAATATATCCACGCTCATTACAGCGAGGATTTGAATATGGCAGTAGTATCCAACTCAGTATCCTTGAATTATACGTATTTTAGTCAGGCGTTCAAAGCCTATACAGGCCTCAGCTTTGTTCAATATGTAAAAAGGCTGCGCATTACAGAAGCCAAAAAGCTGCTGGAGTGTCAAGGGGGCAGGATCTATGAAATTGCGGCTAACGTGGGCTTTGACAATGCAAAGCACTTTAACAAAGTGTTTCGTGAGCTGGAGGGGATGAGCCCGCAGCAGTTTCGAGTGCAGAATCAAAGGGGGAATTAGATATAAAGAGGGGGAAAACTCCACTGCCTTTTTACCCTTATCCTGATATAATAAACGTATGCATAACCATGACCTTCAATCAGAGAGTTTGTACACAATCACACGAATCGCCGAACGGAAGGGGAGAGCATATGGTTATTTATGAAACGGACCAAGCTTATATCATGACGACGCAGCATGACCATGCCCATATTTCAGGTGAGTTGGCTTTACAATGGGAAGAGAGTGCCTTCAAGAATAGACGTCATAAGCAGGATTTTGTATATGCAGCAAGGGAGCATGATCGGGGTTGGATACAGTTAGACGCTGCTCCTTTCTGGAATGATCATATGTCAGCACCTTATACATTTATTGATTTTCCACTCAGTCCACGTTTTGTTTTCTATCGTCTTGGGATTGATGAAGTCGAACAAGGAAACACGTATGCTGCGTTGCTGTGTAGCTTGATGTACAAGGAGCTAGTCGGGCGGACCGAGCATCAAAATGCTCAGGACAAGCAGATTACGCATGCTTATCAGGAAGCGGAGGAACAGCGTCGTCTGAGGCTCAAACAGGAGCTGGCATGTGGCGTAACCTTCGACCATCAAGTGCGGACGGATGTACGGAGAATGTTGTTTTGCGACGAATTGAGTCTGTTTTTGTGCAGTCGAGAGCCGGGTACGCCTACAGTAGAATATGAATGGTTTGCTGAAGGTTTGAGCTTCCCGGCTGTTCGTCATGAAAGCGGGCGAGTTTGGGCCGAGTGGCTATCGGATCAGACTGTAGGGCTCTCCTTTTTTCCTTTCAAGGGCAAGGTAGGGATTACTCATACCTTTAAAAAGGTGGACAAGGAGAAAATTCGTACCTTCGGTCTCCTAGAGGCTTACCGTTCTTCCGAATGGACGCATCGAACCTTTACCGTTGAACATATCATGGAAGTAGAAGAACATAAGGAGAATGCCTGACCGTCTACGGATACAGCCTCGAACAATAATTTGTTTGTAGAGGCAGAGAAAAGCCTCCCTGAACCATGATTCAGAGAGGCTCGCTTTTTTCTAGCTTTAACATTTTACGATTTTGCAGAGGTTTTCGCACGATTGACAATAGTCTGTACCTTATTCAATACCTTATCGCGTGCCCCTTTATTTTTCATCAGATACGTCACACCCATTCCCAATGCTGCTACCACCCATTTCTTATTCTTCATAAAGTACGCCTCCTTATGATCATGTTGTCATACCCAAATGCTTAAAAGCATCCAAAATGTGAAAAGATGAACGGGATTTTACGATTTAGTGATTCCTTGCACTCGTTCCGCATAACTATGATTTACCCTTCTCCATCACATCTTACCCGTTCCTTCGCCAATGAAACGATTACGACTGTCTTTTCATGTTTAATGGATATTATCAAATATCCCGCCACAATGGCTTCAGACGCACATGACAGGGAGGTCTTTGTTATGAGAAAGAAGGAAGTGGTTGCCATGCTGCTCGCCGGCGGACAAGGCAAAAGACTCAAAGGACTTACCCGTACACTAGCCAAACCGGCAGTATTTTTTGGGGGAACTTACCGCATTATTGATTTCCCTCTCAGCAATTGCACTCATTCTGGTATAGACACCGTAGGCGTATTGACCCAATACGAGCCGTTGGTGCTTCATTCCTATATCGGCGTAGGCAGCGACTGGGATTTGGATCGTCTGGATGGAGGAGTGTTCGTTTTACCTCCGCACGAGAAAGAAGATGGAAACAACTGGTACAGGGGCACGGCGGATGCAATTTATCGAAACCTGCATTTCTTGGATCAGTATGACCCGGAGCATGTACTCATTCTGTCAGGGGATCACATTTATAAAATGGACTACAGTCGAATGCTCCACTATCACAAGGAGAAGGAAGCAGACTGCACCATTTCTGTTATCAATGTCACGATTCAGGAAGCTAAACGATTTGGAATCCTGAACGCTGACGATGATCTGAAAATATATGACTTTGAGGAGAAGCCTGAACAGCCGAAAAGTACATTGGCCTCCATGGGTATTTATTTGTTCAAATGGGAGGTGTTGCGTCGCTATTTACTGGAAAGCGCAAGCGATTCTGAATCCTCACATGATTTTGGCAAGGATATCATTCCATTGTTGCTTCAGCATGGCCGGTCGCTGTATGCGTACCCGTTTGCTGGGTACTGGAAGGATGTAGGTACCATTCAGAGCTTGTGGGAGTCCAACATGGATCTTCTGGTTCAGGATCCGCCTTTGGATCTGAACGATCCTTTCTGGCGCATCTATACTCGCAGCCCCAATCAACCGGCCCAGTATATAACCCAACGGGCGATCCTCAAAAACAGCATTGTAAATGAAGGTTGCATGGTGGATGGAGAAGTAAGGCATTCTGTACTATTTTATGGGGTCGAAGTAGGTGAAGGGAGCGTCATTACCGATTCTGTCATCATGCCGAACGTAAAAATTGGGCGCAATGTACGTATTCACCGGGCTATCGTGAATGAGAACATCGTTATTGAAGACAACGCGTTTATTGGACCTGAAGATAGTTCTGATGAGATTATTTTGTTCGATCAGGAAAGCCAGCTTCATGCACGAATTTAACCCGGATAAGGACGGTGTCTGCTATGAGTCGACTCATTGGAGTTATCAACCTGGATCACGAACTGGATCAGTTGAAGGAGTTGACCTATTTCCGGTGCGGGGCCGCAGTCCCCTTTGCTAGTCGATATCGGCTCATTGATTTTACCTTATCCAATATGATGCATGCAGGGGTGCATGATATTGCACTGTTTATCCGCCGCAAATACCGTTCGCTGCTGGATCATCTGGGCGAAGGTCGGCCTTGGGATTTAGACCGCAGACGGGGCGGGTTGTTTATTTTGCCACCGGACTGGAATGATCCGACGGATGCATCGCGTGGAGATTTGCAGCATGTGCACAACAATCTGGATTTTTTTCATCGCTCATCGGGGCAAACCATTATTCACGCAGGAACTCAGCATGTCAATAAGGTGGATATCGAGGATGTATACCGTTATCATCAGGAGAAAAATGCAGATGTTACCCTTGTATATAAACCCATAGACCAGCTAGAATCTGAGCATGATCCTTGTGCACGACTGGAGATTGATGAGAACGGACGAGTGACGGGTATTCATCAGGAGCAGGATCATCATAACATTTATTTGGAAATGTTTGTGATGGACAAAGACTTGTATCTGGATCAGGTGAAGCATTGCATTGCCCATCAGGATAATCATTTCTTTCGTGATGCCATCCAGAAAAACCCAAGTGGACTGCGTATTTATGCGTATCATTATGAAGGTTATCATGCGGTTATTAATTCTATTGAGAGCTACTATAAAAATAGCATGAAGCTGTTGGATCAGCAGCAGTATCAAGCCCTGTTTCAGAATCAGCCGGTACACACCAAAATCAAGTATGAAGCCCCGACCCGCTATACGCACAGCGCCGAGGTGGATCATTCACTTGTTGCCAATGGCTGCACCATTGGAGGCAAGGTCGAGAATAGTATTCTTTTCCGTGGAGTGCGGGTGGAGGAGGGCGCGCGGGTAAGCAACTCGATTATTATGCAAAAATGTGTCATCCGTAAAGGGGCAGTTGTGGAGAATGTGGTTTTAGATAAAGATGTACAGCTTTCACCAGATCGAACTCTGATTGGAGACATTAGAGTTCCCTATGTCATTGCCAAGAATAGCGTAATTTAAAGGATATACTTAGCCATTAAAACGGAAATAACAGGAGGTACAACTTTGTTCAGCAATAAAGAAGCATTTAAGCAGGCTTTTCGAGAGCAACTGGTCGGAAGGCTGGGCAAACCGATGCAGGAGGCTCAGTCGGAAGACGTATATAAGGTTTTGGGTGGCATGATTCGTGAACAAGTCGGCAAGAATTGGGCAGAAACGAACCAAGCCTATAAAGAAGGACAAGAGAAGCAGATTTATTATTTTTCCCTGGAATTTTTGATAGGTCGTCTACTGGGCAGTAATCTGCTGAATTTGGGCGTACTGGATATGGTTCGGCAGGCATTGGGTGAACTGGGCTGGGATCTGGAGGAAATTGAAGAACAGGAGGCGGACGCGGGGCTAGGCAATGGGGGTCTCGGCCGTCTGGCGGCTTGCTTCATGGACTCGCTGGCATCCCTTGGCTATGCAGGACATGGGTGCGGCATCCGGTATAAATATGGTCTGTTTGAACAGCGTATTGTGGACGGCAATCAGGTTGAACTGCCGGATTACTGGCTACAGAAAGGGAATGTCTGGGAGGAACGTCGTCCTGATAAAAAGGTCGAGGTTCATTTTTGGGGAAGAGTGGAAACCCACGAACAGGAGGGACGTCTTGTATTCGAGACAAAGGATGCTGAAACGGTCTGGGCTGTCCCTTACGATATTCCGCTGGTAGGCTATGGTCATACACAGGTGAATACGCTGCGGATTTGGAGTGCGGAATCAGCGCTTGATCCCGTTCGAGGACCGATTCGAGGCGAGGGCGGTTATTACCGCTTTCTCGACTACAATCGATCGGTGGAATCTATCTCCGCATTTCTATATCCGGACGACTCCAATTATGAGGGAAAGCTGCTTCGCTTGAAGCAGCAGTATTTCCTGTGCTCGGCCGGATTACAAAGTATTTTGCGTACGTTTGAGAAGCTTCGTTTACCTTATAGCCATTTGCCCGATAAAATAGCACTGCACATTAACGATACACATCCGACCCTAGTTATTCCGGAACTGATGCGTATTCTGATGGACGTGAAGGGCTTGGGCTGGGACGAAGCATGGGATATTACGACGCGAACCGTTTCATATACGAATCATACGATATTAAGTGAGGCGTTGGAACAATGGCCTGTTAATATGGTACGGGAGCTGCTTCCTCGTATTTCTTTAATCATTGAAGAAATTAACAAACGTTATTGCGCTATGCTACTGGAGCATTACCCAGGCCAGGACATCAAAATTGGTGAAATGGCGATTATTCACGGTGAACAAATCCGTATGGCCCACTTGGCAATCGTCGGCAGCTACAGCGTTAATGGGGTGGCTGCGCTGCATACGCAAATATTAAAGGAACGAGAGATGAAGTCGTTTCACGAGCTGTACCCTGACCGTTTTAACAATAAAACAAACGGGATTGCCCATCGCCGCTGGCTGATGCACGCCAACCCGGAGCTGGCAAGCTTGTACGATGAGACGATCGGCACACGCTGGAGGACCCGTCCAAGGGAGCTCATCGACCTGCTTCGTTACAGTGGGGACGAGACGTTCAAAGAACGGATACAGGCGATTAAGCGAAATAATAAAGTCAGGCTTGCTGAGTATGTTTTTGCAAAACAGGGCGTGCGATTGGATACGTCCTCCATTTTTGATGTACAGGTCAAACGGTTGCATGGTTATAAGCGACAGCTGCTCAATATTTTGCATGTGATGCATCTATACAACCAGCTTAAAAGTAATCCGGGCCTGGATGTGACGCCACGCACATTTATTTTTGGAGCCAAAGCCGCACCCGGTTATTTTCTCGCCAAACAGACGATCAAGCTCATTAATAACGTGGCGGACACGATCAATCGAGATGTGGAAGTCAAGGACAAGCTGAAAGTCGTTTTCCTTGAAAATTATTCGGTCTCACTGGCGGAGCTGATTATTCCTGCGGCGGATGTCAGTGAGCAGATTTCCACGGCAGGCAAAGAAGCTTCAGGCACAGGCAATATGAAATTTATGATGAACGGTGCGCTCACAATAGGTACATTGGACGGAGCCAATGTTGAAATGCATGAAATGGTAGGCGATGCCAACATGTTCATTTTTGGATTGAAGGTGGATCAGATCGAGGCATATTACCGGGACGGCCAGTATTCGGCGCGCAAAACAGCCAACAGTGACGAAAGACTGCGTGAAGTGCTGGATCAACTTGTGAACGATGCTCCTTTTACGCGGCATGAACGGGAATTTGAGGCCATTTATCAATCCCTGATTGATCATAATGATGAATACTTTGTGCTCAAGGACTTCGCAGCCTATGTGGATACGCAGGTTCATATTGAACAGGTGTATCGGAATCCCTCGGAGTGGACTCGGCGTGCTATTGTCAATATGGCACACTCCGGTAAATTTTCTAGTGATTGTACGATTCAGCAATACGCGGCTGAGATTTGGGACATTGTACCTCTCCAGAACGATGTCTACAAGCGAATTCTGTCCTAAAACGGCGAAACAGGCGGAATAGCATTGCTTTTCGAACGCTGAGGGTTATAATGACAGTATAGACATAAGTAAGGATGGGAGCTGTAAATACTCATTCCTGAAATTGAATTGTACTGTTGAAGGAGTCCTCCTATTGATAAAGCTCAATCCGAAAAGGCTCAAACCTCATAAATCGAAGAAGAACTATAATATGTTTCAAAATATAGGGCGTGCGATTCGGCTGAATTTCATCAAGCTGTTGCGCGCCCCTGGAGGAGTTAAAAAGATCTCCTTGGGCTTCGCCATTGGCTTTGCGCTGGAGATGATTGTGATTTCCACGGCTTCTCTGGTATACCTTGTTTTTTATCCGATTGTTCGTCTGTCTGGCGGCTCGCTGCCTGCGGCCATTGTGGGTAACGTTGTAGGTAAGCTGACCTTTTTGCCAATTGTACTAATGCCATTCGCCAAGCAAGTGGGGGCTTGGATTTATCCATCTCATTATCCGGTACATGTCAGGGGCGGACGACTTCACGAGCATTCTTTTATGGAGCTGTTTCACGGCAACTGGTCTGTATTCAGAGACTTGTTGCACGGAGGCTTGCACATCCTGATCGGCATGTCGATTTTCGGTGTGGTGCTGGGCATTATCTCGTATTTTGTCATTCAGGTTCTGTATAATCGTTCGCTGCACAAACGGTTGGAGAAGCGGAAGTTGCGTCATGGCGCAGCATTTTCGGCGGCCAGACTGCTGAAGAATGGATAACTATGTATAAGAAAGAAGCTCTTCGAGCCTATTCATTAGGTCTGAAGGGCTTCTTTGAGTTGGGGCAAGAAAAAGCCTATGATCTCTATAAGACCCATACGCTTTTGGCATATATTGTAACAGGATTGGCTTCATTTGCTCGAATCGTTTACAATACGTGTGCATACAACACTGGACGACAGGTTAATGTACATACAAGGAGTGATGAAGTTGCGGAAGATATGGCAAATCTACTTAACAGACTGGAGAAATGTATTCAAAGTATCGACCGGGACTTTATTAGTCATTGGCATCATTCTTTTGCCTTCCGTCTATGCATGGGTGAATTTGAAAGCGATGTGGGATCCATATGCGAATACATCTGGAATTAAAATTGCAGTTACCAGCCAAGATCAGGGTGCAGAAGTGAATGGTAAGAAGATTAATATCGGCGATGAGGTTTTGCATAACCTTCAAAATAACAAGAAGCTGGGTTGGACTTTTGTCAATGAAGCGGAAGCACGGAAAGGTGTGTTGGATGGTGATTATTATGCCAGCCTGCTGATCCCGAAAGACTTTTCAGAGAAAATTACGAGTGTGCTGACGGAAAATCCGCAAAAGCCGGAAATTGATTACGCCGTAAATGAAAAAATTAATGCAGTAGCTCCGAAAATTACATCTTCGGGGGCAACCTCTCTGACGAACCAGATTAGCCAAAACTTTATTGAAACTGCTAGCCAGGCGGTATTGACGAAGTTGAAGGAAGCTGGAGTAAAGTTGGAGGAGGAACTCCCGACAATTCGTAACATTGAAAACCGGGTGTTGGAGCTAAATAATCGACTACCGGATATCGATAGGTTGGGCAAACAGGCCTTGGAGCTGGAGCAAAATTTGCCGAAAATTAAGGCGCAGGGACAAAAGATTATCGCATTGAAGGAGAAAATTCCTGAAATTAACCGCGCCGGTGACCTGGTGCTCAAAATTGACAAAAACATGCCTGAGCTGGACAAGGTAGCCGCTGTTATTTTAGATATCCAAAAAAGACTACCTGATATTCAAAAGGCTGGTGATCGAATTGTTGAACTGGATCAAAATTTTAGCAAGGTAGAAAGCGCACTGACCACCGCCCTGGAGGATACGCAAACGGCTCTTAAAGTTATTAATGCTGCCCAGAGGGCACTGCCAGAAGTACAGCAGATAGCGGACACAGGCAAGGACTTTACAACCGGTTTACTTGAATTTCTGGACAAAAATGAGGGTGCGCTTGATTCGATAGGTACAGTAGTTAAAGAAGATTTACAACTGGTACAACAAATTGCGAATGAGGTTTCTCAGATTACAGACATCATTCGTGGTGTGGATTTTGATCCTAAAGCAGCACAAGCTGCGGTGAATCGTGTCAGCGGTAGGCTGACAACTGCCGTGGGGGTGCTGGATCATATTTCTCAATTGCTGAACCGTGTGAACGGATACTTGCCAAGTCAACCTCTGGATTCACTTATTTCCCGTGTGGGCGGGGTGGAGGATCGTTTCCGCCGTCTGAATAGCACAGTAACTAGTATCGGGAATGCCATCCAGCGCGGTGAAAAGCCTGCGCAAAATCTGCTGGATGACACTGATCGCCTTGCTGGAGAAATCAGTAGCGGAATTGACAACATTTTGGGCAATTATGATACGGAGTATGCACCCGCCATTCAAAAGGCGCTAGATCAGATCAAATCCGTAGCCCGCAATTCTGCCAATGTGCTGACTACAGCTCAAGAGCAGCTACCGAATATTGAAAAGCTATTAAATGACGCACAGGCTGCAGCAGAATTCGGCCAGCAAGAGCTAACACGTCTCCAGCAGGATCTGCCACAATACCGTCAGAAACTGCATGAAGCGGCGACAACGATTCAGGGACGTATGGGCGAGTTTACGAATGCTGTGAACAAAGCAGCAGACTTCGTAAATAACGATTTGCCGACGGTTAAAAGTAAAATTCATCAGGCGGCAGATTTTGTGCGTAATGATTTGCCCAAAGCGGAACAACAGTTTGTCAAAATGGCTGACTTAATTGAAAATAAATTTCCTGAAGCGGAAAAAGCGGTGCACCAAGTAGCCAATTTTGTAAGGAGCGATCTTCCAGCTGCCGAGGATTCCATACGTCAGGCTGCAGATACCATTCGCAAGCTTAAGGGCGAAAATGCACTCGGACGCGCTATTGCATTGCTCAAGGGGGATGTGAAAAAGGAAAGTGAGTTTCTCGGCAGTCCGGTATCGTTGAAGCAGGAACGGATATATCCAATCCCTAACTATGGTTCTGCGATGTCACCTTTTTACACTACATTGTCGATTTGGGTAGGTGCGATGCTACTGGTATCAATGTTCAGGGTAGATGTGGATGACCCGGAAGGACAATTTAAAAGCTACCAAGTGTATTTCGGACGGCTGATGACATTCTCCACAATTGGTATTTTTCAGGCGCTGAGCGTATCTCTCGGTGACTTGTTCCTGCTCGGGGCGTATGTGGATGCCAAAGTAGCCTTTGTACTATCCTCTATGCTGATCAGTCTGGTGTTTACGGCGATGACCTATACACTAGTTTCTGTGTTCGGCAATATCGGCAAGGGACTGGCGGTCATCCTGCTGGTGCTTCAATTCTCCAGTTCAGGAGGGACGTTTCCGATTGCGACGAGTACACCATTCTTTCAGGCGCTGAATCCATTTGTACCATTTACCTATGCGGTTAGTCTGTTACGAGAGACAGTAGGAGGGATGTTGGCTTCAACGGTGATACGGGATGTGGTGATGCTGTTTGTATTTATCGGTGTTTGCTTCCTGTTTGGATTGGTGTTGAAGAAGCCGCTCAGCAAGCATACGAAAAAAATGGCTGAGCGAGCGAAAGAAACGAAATTAATTCCTTGATTGTTAAATAGAGAGTGAGTTACGGTGGATAAACGCGCTCCGCGAAGGATTTGATCTTACGATCGCTGTTGCCACGGGATTCTTTGGATTAGATAGACATGAAAAGGTAAGAATCCCGTGGCAAAGGCGAACGCGCCGCTTCTCCAGATTCAAATCCTCCGCTCTGCTGGCATCCGCCGTAAAGTCACCTTCTTTTAATATTCGGCGGGTAGTACGGGGAGGTGGCCTCCGCATGTTATGCTTCGGCATGGTGCGGAGGCCTTTTTGCATGCGCTCTCCAAACTTTAAATTGCATTTGGGGGTGTTTCAATGCGGTTTGTTCTGGTGAATAAACGGAGTATGGTCTTTTTTGGCATGTAATTTTGCGGAATTTTAAAATCCTTAAGCAAAGGCGGGAGGTAGTATGGAGTATTCATACTTAGGAAAGTCAGGCTTAAAGGTGAGTCGGTTATGTCTGGGGACGATGAATTTCGGACCAGAAACCGAAGAAAAGGATGCGTTTAAAATTATGGATGCCGCACTGGATGCGGGCATTAACTTTTTTGATACGGCTAATGTATATGGCCATGACCGTAAAGGTTGGACAGAGGAAATTATCGGACGTTGGTTCCAGCAGGGCGGCGGAAGACGCGAGAAGGTCGTGTTGGCAACGAAGGTATACGGAGATATGAAAAATGAACATGACGGACCCAATGCAGGATCAGGCTTGTCTGCTTACAAAATTCGCCGCCATTTGGATGCGTCTCTGAAACGTCTGCAGACCGACCATGTAGAGCTATACCAAATGCATCACATTGACCGAAACGTGTCATGGGATGAGCTGTGGGGCGTATTCGAGTCCGTGGTGGATCGGGGACAAGTTGGTTATATCGGTTCCAGTAATTTTGCGGGCTGGCACATTGCGGTGGCGCAGGCCGAAGCGAAGGCACGGCGTTTTTTGGGGCTTGTATCCGAGCAGCATTTGTACAACTTGAACGAACGTTCCGCCGAGCTTGAAGTATTACCGGCAGCTCAGGAGCTGGGGCTGGGTGTGATCCCATGGAGCCCGTTGGCGGGCGGACTGCTGGGACGGAATGCGTTAGCTGGTACAGGTTCCCGCAGCGCACGCGCCAAGGAAAAGGTGGAGCAGAATCGTATGAAGCTGGAGCAATTTGCAGCATTGTCCCGCGAGCTGGGTGAAAAGGAAGACGTGATTGCACTGGCTTGGGTACTTTCCCATCCGGCTGTAACGGCTCCAATTATCGGACCACGGACCTTAGAACAGTTAGAGGATGCTCTACGGGTACCTGAGGTCAAATTGAGCGAGGAAGTGCTTGCCAAGCTGAATGAGATTTTTCCAGGTCCAGGAAAACCTGCGCCAGAAGCCTACGCTTGGTAATAATACTTTGTACTCGTCATAAAGCATCATTCTTTGTTAGAAATCATCGGCAAAAAGCAGCAGATCAGGAGCCTCTCTTTGATCTGCTGCTTTTTTCTGGTGCCTGATCCACATTTGAACGACCATGGAAAAAATATATATGCGCTAAAACAAAAAGATTAATTCTCCCATTAATGCAAAAAGAACTTCCAGAGATTGTGTTGCTTCTACGGTCGCCAGTTTTTGCATATTTCCACGAACCTGATCTATAGCTTTAAAAAATAAAACTCTTTAAATATCGTTATTTCTCATATTAATAATAACTTAGGTCATTCATTTCAAGAGTTTTTTTACGGTTGACAAGGCAAAAGGGATGCTGTATATTACTGAAAGTTGGTTTTAATAGTAATTATTACGATTTAAAAAATGAAAATGAAAATGAAAAGCCGATATTCAAGGGAGCGTACCAGCGATGAATAAGAAAGCAATACCAGTAACAGTGTTGAGCGGATATTTGGGTGCAGGAAAAACAACGATTTTGAATCATGTATTAAACAATCGGGACGGAATGAAAGTGGCAGTCATCGTCAATGACATGAGTGAAGTGAATATAGATGCTGAGCTGGTTAAAAAAGAGGGCGGCTTGTCCAGAACAGAAGAAAAACTGGTCGAGTTGTCTAATGGTTGTATTTGCTGCACATTGCGTGAAGATTTATTACTGGAGGTCAAGAAGCTGACGGAGCAAGGAGAGTTTGATTATATCTTAATCGAGTCTACAGGCATCAGTGAGCCCGTGCCAATCGCTCAAACCTTTACGTACGCCGATGAAGGAACTGGCATTGATTTGGCTTCGCTGGCAAAACTGGATTGCATGGTGACCGTAGTCGATGCGAACCGTTTCTGGCATGATTTTGAATCAGGAGAAACGTTACTGGATCGCAGGCAGGCTACTGGTGAAGACGACACGCGTGATATCTCGGACTTGCTCATAGACCAGATTGAAACCTGTGATGTATTGATTCTGAATAAGTGCGATCTGGTTCAGTCTGCTGAGCTGGATAAGCTGGAGGGTGTGCTGCGGAGATTACAGCCTGAAGCCCGAATCATTCGTACTTCCAAGGGAAAGGTCGCTCCTTCGGACATTTTGAATACAGGGCTGTTCAATTTTGACAAGGCTAGTCAATCCGCTGGATGGATTCGGGAGCTGGAGCTTGAAAGCCATACACCGGAAACGGACGAATATGGGATAAATTCCTTTGTATATCGTCGTAGAAGACCATTTCATCCTGCAAGATTGGCTGAATTTATGAACTATTGGCCGGAGGAGATCGTTCGCGCCAAAGGTTTGGCCTGGATTGCCACCCCGCAGGATTGGGCAGCGAGTATTAGTCAGGCAGGACCCTCTATTCAATTTGGCCCTGCGGGAAGCTGGCTTGCTGCATTATCCGAAGAAGAACGGCAGGAGATCGTCGCAGCGGACCCCGAGGTTCTGGACCATTGGGATGAACAATGGGGCGATCGCATGAACGAAATCGTTATGATAGGTATCGGAATGAATCGACCGGACTTGGAAGAAGAGCTAGATGAATGTCTGCTGAACGATAATGAAATGGATATGGACTGGTCCAGTTTTGAAAATCCGCTTCCTTGGCCGACATGATGAAGCTAGTTGATCCATTCATTAATAAAGTCCATACATTTTTTAGCTGCTGGAGAAACATTTTTTAAGGAAGCGGTAGCGATACCGATAGTACGGGAATGCCTCTCATCCAATGGACGAATAGAGATGTCGTAAGGAATGTGAGACAGGATCATTTCAGGAAGAATACTCACGCCTAGTCCATTCTGCACCATAGCCATAATCGCATGGTCATCTTCTAATTCATATTTGATTTTAGGTGACATATTATGCTGTGAAAAAATATTCCTTACATCGGTGTCACAGCCTGCAACAGGCATAATAAAAGGCTCATCTCTGAGCTGTTCTACTCGAATGGAGGCTTGCTTTCCCAGAATATGATCGGAAGGAAGTAGACAAAGCATGCTTTCTTCTTTTAAGGGCAACGCCTCTAATGTGTCTAGCGTGGGGAGGTTCACAAAGCCGAAATCAGCCTCCCCACTGATTATCCAGCTCTCAATTTCATGGTAGTTCCCATCGAGCAGTTTTATTTCAATAAGAGGAAACTGCTCATTGAATTTTTTTAGAATACGGGGCAGCCAATGAATAGAGACGCTTGAAAATGTGCCGATCTTTACGGTTCCGATTTCCAATCCTTTAATTAGAGCTACCTCTTGGTAGAGCTTTTCGTCCATTTGTACGATCTCTCTAAATTGCTTCATCAATCTTTCTCCGTTATTGGTCAATCTGATGCCTGAACGACCTCGGATCAGAAGAGTCAACCCTAATTCATGTTCCAATCCAGAGATCGCATGGCTGATTGCCGATTGTGTAAGATTTAAAACTTCCCCGGCCTTTGTGAAACTTCCCATTTCAACTACGCAAAGAAAAATCTTATATTTAAACAAATTCCTGTTCACTCCTATTTTTTTAATGAAATATATTCATGTATCATATCAGATATATTCATTTTTTTTATTTAATATTTATGATTATAATCAAATGAAAGAAAGGTTATATATTTTTGTTTTAGGAGGAACATATGAACTCAATTGCTAAAACTCCTCGGCCACCCTATTATGCGGCTATCTTTACTTCTGAACGTACGGAAGGAGATGGCGGATACGGAGTGATGGGAGACAAAATGGTGGAACTGGCTGCCGAGCAGCCTGGTTTTCTAGGTGTGGAAAGTGTTCGTGATCACAATGGAGTAGGCATCACAGTTTCCTATTGGGAGTCTCTAGACGCTATAAAAAATTGGAAACATAACGAGCTGCACAAGGTAGCGCAGGAAAAAGGGAAATCCGAGTGGTATAAAACATTTGGTTTAAGAGTGAGCAAGGTAGAACGAGATTATTTTTTTACAGTGTAAATAGGTTCAATATCTTTCTATTCATATTCAGTTCATAAACGTGGGTTATTCTCGCTATAGAAACCGTATAGGGAGGATATGAATGTGGATTATACAGACAAAAAAGAGACCTTGGCCATTGAAGCAAGGGGACTCGTTAAAACTTTTGGTGATAAGCATGCGGTTGACGGTGTCGATTTGAATGTCCATGCTGGCACGATCTACGGTGTGCTCGGCCCTAATGGAGCAGGTAAGACGACTACCATCCGAATGCTGTCAACGTTATTGCGACCTGATGGTGGATCAGCGCGTATCTTCGGGCACGATGTAGTAAAGGAGCCGCAGGTTGTGCGTCAATTAATCGGGGTAACAGGCCAATACGCATCGGTCGATGAGTCGCTTAGCGCTACTGAGAACTTGATCATCTTCTCTAGACTGCTTGGACTGGGACGTGCCGAGGCGCGTCATAAGGCAGCGGAGCTGTTGGAGGAATTTGGCTTGGCCGAAGCAGCCAAGCGACCGTTAAAAAATTTTTCGGGAGGCATGCGCCGCCGACTGGACTTGGCCGCCAGTCTCATCGCTAAGCCGCCGCTGATCTTCCTGGATGAGCCGACTACCGGACTAGACCCGCGCACGCGTGTCCAGATGTGGGACACGATCCGGCGTCTGGTCAAGACCGGTTCCACCGTACTGCTCACTACCCAGTACCTCGACGAGGCGGATCAACTTGCTGACCGAATCGCGGTGATCGATCATGGCCGGGTAGTCGCTGAGGGTACGGTGGATGAACTGAAAGCGGCAGTGGGGGCGTCGACTCTGCAACTCAAAGTGCAAAATCAACAGGACATTGAGAGAGCTGTTCAGATCGTTGAACAGGTGCTTTCAGTCAAGTCCAGCGTGTCAGTGGAAGTTGGAAAGATTATTTCTCCGATGGCCAATGCAGATCGGGTAACGGACCTGCTGATTGCCCTCCGTACTGGAGAGATTCGTCTAGCAGAAATGAGTGTGCAAAAGCCGACGCTTGACGAGGTGTTTTTGTCCATCACTGGTCATGGGGCACAAGTAAACGAGCAGCAGACGTCCCAAGGAGCGCATGCTGGGGAGGGGGCGAGAGCATGAAGAGCACTACGGTTATGACAGGTTTTGATCGCACTTTGAAGAAGTCTGTGAGTTTCAGACAGGCGTTCTTCAATTCCATGACGATGGCCTACCGGGGCATTCTGAAGATCCGGCATACTCCCGAGCAATTGTTTGATGTCACGCTCCAGCCGATCATTTTCACACTTATGTTTACCTATATCTTTGGTGGCGCCATCTCAGGAGACGTGCAGCATTATTTGCCGGTTATTATTCCAGGCATCCTCGTGCAGACTGTGATCTCGACCTCCGTCGTTACCGGCGTCCAACTACGTGAGGATATGGACAAAGGAGTGTTCGACAGGTTCAAGTCACTCCCAATCGCACGTATTGCGCCTTTGGCTGGAGCTCTGCTGGCTGACAGTATCCGGTATACTATTGCGACTGTACTTACCTTCGCCATGGGGTATATTTTGGGGTATCGGCCAGAGGGAGGGCTGCTGAGTGTTGCTATCGCCGCGCTTTTGGTCATCGTGTGTTCCTGGGCAGTCAGCTGGATTTTCGCCTTCTTTGGCGTGATTGCCCGCACTGCTTCCAGTGTACAGGGCATCTCCATGATTGTTCTGTTTCCGCTCACTTTTGTTTCCAACGCATTTGTGCCTGTGGACACAATGCCTGGTTGGCTACAGTGGTTTGTGAACGTTAACCCGATTTCACATCTTGTGAACGCAGTCAGGGAGCTTGCGAATACGGGAACGATTGGCGGGGAACTGGCGATCTCCCTGCTTGGCGCTACAGTCATTGTGGCGATCTTCGCGCCGCTTACGGTGCGTGCATATATGCGTAAAGCATAAGATGGCAGTCTTCTTGACGAGGATGAGAGATTTAAGGCAGAACTAGTTAGGGGGGGATTGAAATGGCGCGTGTATTGGTCGTTGATGATGATCCGCATATTCGCGAAATGGTCGGACACTTTTTGAGGATGGAAGGTCTGGATGTAGTCGAGGCGGTGGATGGATTGGACGCGATGCGCATTTTTGAGCAAATCAAGGTCGATTTACTTGTTCTTGATATCATGATGCCGGGAATGGATGGTTGGGAGTTGTGTCGTAAGCTGAGAGAGCAAACCGACCTGCCGCTGCTTATGCTTACAGCTAAAGGCGAGACGACACAGATCGTGAAAGGTTTCGCGCTCGGAACGGACGACTATCTTGTCAAGCCATTCGACCCCATGGTGCTTGTTGCACGCGTGAAGGCTTTATTAAAACGTTATCGTATCATGGCTTCCAAATCAGTGACTGTCGGAGATCTTGTCCTGCGGAGTGATACATTTGAATGCCGGGCTGAAAAGAAGGAGTTTACCCTGCCGCGCAAAGAATTTGAGCTGCTCTTCAAGCTGGCCAGCTATCCTGGCAAAACCTTTACCCGCGACCAGTTGATCGAACAGATCTGGGGTTATGATTATGAGGGAGACGAAAGAACGGTTGATGTCCATATCAAACGCCTTCGGGAACGGTTTCCGGAGGCAAGCCACTCCTTCCGGATCAGTACGATCCGAGGATTGGGTTATCGGCTGGAGGTAAGGCAATGAAACGAGAACCGGGATTCCTCCATATCCTTGCGAGACTCATGCTGGTGTTATTGGTGCTGTATCTCAGCTGGACTGCCGCGTTCTTTATTATGGAGGCGATCTATTCGCACATGTCATGGGCTCCCCATGGTTTGTTCGTCTTTCTTATGAATACGACGCTAGGCTTTTTCTTCTTCGGTATTATCAGTATGACGGTAAGGCGCTTCTTCCAGCCTAGAGAACAGCACGCTTTTACCGAAATGATCGATGCTTTAAAACGTATTTCGCAAGGAGACTTTCACATTAATCTGGATTGGGATCTCGGCGGGAGGAACGGAAAACATCGGAGGCCGCATCCTTATGTACAGTTGGTGGACAGTATCAATGATATGGCTGCAAATCTGAAGGCTATGGAAAAGCTGCGGGAGGAGTTTATTTCAAACGTATCCCATGAAATCGGCTCACCGCTGACCTCGATAATCGGATTCGCCAAGGCGCTCAAGGACGAGAATCTGGATCGTGAACAGCGAGACCGGTATTTGACGATCATCGAGACGGAGTGTATTCGTCTATCCAAGCTAAGCGATAATCTCATGAAGCTGGCGATTCTGGATTCGGAGCGGCATCTGTTTCGTCCGTCCCTTTATCGGCTGGACAAGCAGCTAATTTCGCTTATTCTCGCCTGCGAACCGCAATGGGAGGCTAAAAAAATCGAGATGACTGTTGAGGTGGATATCGTTGAGATCAACGCGGACGAGGATCTGATGGGCCAGGTTTGGGTAAATCTCCTTCACAACGCCATTAAATTTACACCACAGGGTGGAAGCATATCTGTTTCTCTTTCAAGTAACGGTGAACAGGCGGTTATCCGCATTGCGGACACGGGACAGGGCATCAACGAACAGGATCAGCAACGCATTTTTGAACGGTTTTATAAAGCAGACCAGTCACGGGCCCGAACTGCAGGAGGCAGCGGCTTGGGACTGTCCATTGCTTATAAAATAACAGAGATGCATACCGGCTCTATCTCTGTATCCAGCAAGGTGGGAGAAGGAACGGTATTTACGGTTATGCTGCCGCTGCGCCGGCAAGGAATGAAAGGCAGCAACAACTGTGAAATGTACACCGGCACAGTAATATAAAAAGGAGCGTCTTCAAAGCCATAAGCGGCTGAAGGACGCTCCTTTTTAACTCCCATGCTTATACTCTTATGGCATATGCGTATGTGCTCAGGACTTAGATGAATTTACCGGCTGCATTTCCTGGATAGCTTCCTTCAAGTTGTGTGAGCATAGCTCATACAACTGTTTCCTTTGCTGTTCGCTGGAATTCGTAGCCAGTTTTTGCAGCTCGGTTGTACATTGCTGCAGCAGCGTCAGCACAGCTTGATTCGAATCCTGTGCCTTGGACATCTGTACATTATCACTGTATGGGTCAATATATAGCTCCCCTTGCGTGTCCACCTGCGCGAAAAACACATCTTTGACCGTCAGGCTCTTTTCCTTTAGCTTGGCATCCAGCCATTGTTGAGTAATCCCCATATATGCCATTTGTTGCTCCATAAGTTGTCCATCCATAATGACTGCTGTGGGTTCCTTCTCCGGTAGCTGAAACATATTCAAATCTTTAAGCGTCACAGGCTGCTTGTCTTTGGTTAACAGCACATTGACTTCGCCACTGGTTTCCATGAGAGCAAATTCTACATCAGATACTTTGAATACATTCTTGCTTCGTAGCTGCTCCATGAGTTCATCCAGGGTGAGCCGTTCCTTTCTCAGATTATCCTCTAAAATTTTGCCGTCTTTGATCAGGATTGTTGTCCTTCCATCTGTTATATCTCTGATTTTCTTGCTTTTAATTTGCAAATATTCAATGCCAAGTGTTGTCAGTACCCATACTGACAAGGCTATGAGGCCTAGATACCAGGTGGATTCACGCTCCATAGGAATGGTAGCAGCCAGGTTACCTATCGTGATTCCTGTTATATATTCGAACAAGGAAAGCTGGGATACCTGACGTTTTCCAAGAATTTTGGTGATTAAAAATAATATAGCGACAGCCATTAATGTGCGTATAGCAACCTCGGCCCAATCCTGCATTTACTCAACCCCATTTCATTTCGCCACAAGGGCGCTACTATTCCAAGGATATCCGCGTCAAGGCACATTTAAACTCCAATTCCCCTAAATTTAAATAACTGAGCTACCAATAAACCGATTAAATACGATATAAGATTAAAATTTTCTATCGTTGAATTAGCAATGTCTATTACACAAGCGATTGACGGAAAAGGGTCGGCAGGATACATTATAAATATAATCCTTATTTAATTCATCGGAATTATAAACATTAAGCTCACGGAGGTATGTATATGTCGTCCAAACCTAAAGTTGTATTGTGGAGCAAAACCGGCTGTCATTTTTGTGGAGAGATCAAATCGTACCTGGAATCCCAAAATCAGCCGTATGAAAATATCCAAGTGGACGGAAATGATGCGCTGCGTGACGTGCTGGAAACCAAATATGGTGTTCGTTATGTTCCTGTCGTCGAAGTAGGCGGGGATAACAAATATGAAGCCCTGCTCAACCCGGATCTGGAAGAGTTGGGTAAAGTGCTGGAAAGTTACAATCAAGTGGTATAACAATCATGTTCAAGAGAGGTGGAAGAGTTATGGCTAAGAATAAACAAATTAAATTTGGTGCGATTATTCACGGCGTTGGGGGAAGCATGACGACTTGGCGTCACCCTGAAGTACCTGCGGACGCGAGTGTTAACTTTGAATTTTATAAAACGCAGGCACAAAAGGCAGAGGAAGGAAAGTTTGACCTCGTATTTATCGCAGATGGCCTGTTCATTAACGAAAAATCCATTCCCCACTTTCTAAACCGTTTTGAACCAATTACGATTTTGTCCGCTTTGGCTGGGGTGACGAAGCATATCGGACTGGTTGGCACATTGTCGACTTCCTATAGCGAACCGTTCACGGTAGCACGCCAGTTTTCTTCCATTGATCATATTAGCGGAGGTCGGGCAGGCTGGAATGTGGTGACTTCCCCGCTGGAAGGCTCTGCCCTTAACTTTAGCAAAGGCGAGCACCCGTCGCATCCGCAGCGCTATAAAATTGCAGAGGAATATTTACAGGTTACCAAAGGACTGTGGGACTCGTGGGAAGCGGATGCGTTCGTTCGTGATAAGGAAGCTGGAGTATTTTTTGATCCTGAAAAGCTGCATACATTGAACCATAAAGGTGAGTTTTTCTCTGTGCAGGGTCCGCTGAACATTGGACGATCCAAGCAGGGACAGCCAGTTATTTTCCAGGCAGGTTCCTCGGAGGATGGCAAAAACCTGGCCGCCAAGGAAGCGGATGCTGTATTTACAGGACATGAAACGTTAGAGGAAGCGCAGCAGTTTTATCGTGATGTGAAAGAACGTGGGGTACGCTATGGTAGATCCGAAGAGGATATTGTCATTTTGCCGGGCATATCGCCGATTATTGGCAATACAACGGAGGAAGCGGAACGTAAGTATGAAGAGATCACGAATCTGGTGACGATTGAGGCTGCGTTAAAATATTTGGGACGTTTCTTCGATCATCATGATTTCTCACAATATCCGCTGGATGAGCCATTCCCTGAGCTTGATGGTATTGGCAGCAATGCGTTCCGCAGTGGTACAGATAAAATCAAACGAGTAGCCAAGGAACAAAATTTGACCCTACGCGAGGTTGCGCTACGTTCAGCTACGCCGAGAACCTCTTTTATCGGAACCGCTGAGCAGGTAGCGGATCGAGTGCAGGAGTGGTTCGAAAGAAAAGGAGCAGACGGATTCATTATTGGTTCTGATGTGCCATCGAGTCTGCATGACTTTGTAAATCTGGTTGTGCCTATTTTGCAGGAACGCGGTATTTACCGTCAGGATTATGAATTTAGCACACTGCGTGAAAACCTAGGCGTGCCTATTCCTGAGAACCGCTATACAGCAGCCAGATCCAAAGTGAAGGTTGACGCATAACAGAAGGAGGAAGAAATATGTCCAAAGTTGTCATCCTATCAGGCAGTCCGTCTACACAATCCCGTTTATACGGTTTGATTAACTATACAACGGAGCAGCTGCAGCAGGCTGGAGCGGAGGTCACATTACTGAATGTGGTCGACTTGCCAGCAGAGGATTTGGTCTCAGCTAACTTTAACAGCCCCGACATCACAGCATCACTTTCGCTGATTGCAGTAGCGGATGCCATTATTGTGGCATCTCCAGTATATAAGGCGTCCTATTCAGGACTATTAAAAATATTTCTGGATTTGGTTCCGCAGGAGGGACTAAGAGGGAAACCTGTCCTGCCTTTATTTATCGGAGGTACGCTGGCTCACCTGCTGGTCATTGACTATGCGTTGAAGCCGGTTATTAATGCACTGGGCGGAAGACATATTCTTGGCGGGGTGTACGCAGTGGATCAGTGGGTTGAGCGTCTGCCAGATGGAGCATACGGGTTGTCTGAAGAATTGGTTGCACGGTTGGAACGTTCTGTTAAAGAACTAAATGAGCTATTAAAATTATAGATATTTTCAATTTTTCCATTGACAGGTCGTTCAGTGAGTTTTATGATACAAAAAACCAAGTTAACTCATTTGATAAATGTATATAAAACTTACTGGGGGACTTGCGTATGAATATCGAGAATATGGAAGCCTTTGTATACGTGAATCATTATGGAAGTTTTAACAAGGCAGCAGAAGCGTTATTCTTGTCACAGCCCTCAGTCACAGCCCGGATTCAGACGCTTGAACGTGAGCTTGAGTGCAAGTTATTCGACCGCCAAAGCAAACAAACGATTCTGACGGAGGATGGACGAAAGTTTCTTCCTTATGCGGAGCAGATGCTCCAAGTGCTGCAAAAAGGGAAGCAGAAGCTTCAACAGCGCAAGAAAGCCCCTCAGCAAATTCGAATTGGCTGCACGATATCGGTGTCGAACTACATTATTCCTGAAATATTAAAGCAGCTTCGTGCCCGTTATCCAGAGGTTAATTACAAAATTGTGACGGCTACGACGGATCAACTGCTACATAAACTGTTGAACCGTGAGGTAGACATTAGTTTTGTCCGTAAAGTGATGCATCCGGCTATCCGTACGCTCGCCTTTTATGAAGATCCGATTTCCCTGTATGTATACGACGGCCATCCGTTTATGAAGACAGGAAAGGCCAGCATACAGGATATTCAACGTGAAACACTGGTGTTTTTCGAATGTGGATCACTAGATTGGATGAGAATTCATCGCGCTTTTGAATCACTGGAGCAGCCCCCGGACATTGCTTTTCAGGTAGACAATGTGGTCACGGCCAAAAAGCTGGTATTGGAAGAAGCGGGTATTGCCTTTTTGCCGGATGTCTGTGTGAACCGTGAAGTGAAAGATCAGAAACTGTTCCGTATCCATGTTCCAGAGGTAGCTGGGGTGTCGATGCAGATTAGCATAATAGCGACCAAAGAAGACTGTGCAGTGACCTCGGATTTTGCAGATGCACTGACAGAAGGTTTCCGGGGTGCTGTTTTGTTATAGAAAAGTTCTATAGCTTGGTGGATTGACGTATAGGTTTCCAGGTGTTAAATTAGTCACATCCTAAAACCGATTAAACTCATAGGAATTATGAATTATTGAATGTTGTAGCTACCATGTATGTCGCAAACTGCTGATATACAAAGAGATGAGGGGGATTCATATGAAAAAGTGGTTTGCAATATTGTCTGTTATGGCAATCATCCTGGTGTTGGCAGGCTGCGGTTCCTCAGATAACGCGTCTAGCGCGTCAGGTTCGAGCGGAGACGTGAAGAAAATTATCGTAGGCACAGGTACTCAATTCAAAAATGTATGCTTTATTGACGAAAACGGAAATTTAACAGGTTTTGATGTGGAGCTGATTAAGGAGCTGGACAAGCGCCTGCCTCAATACGAGTTTGAATTCAAAACGATGGACTTTGGAAATTTGCTGCTAAGTCTCGATGCCGGCAAGATTGATCTGGTATCGCATCAAATGGAAAAAAACCCGGAGCGCGAAGCCAAGTATCTGTTCAACAAAAATCCATATAGCATTTTTCTGAACAGAGTCGCTGTAGCGAAGGATAACAATACCATTCATTCCATTGATGATTTGAAAGGGAAAAAGGTACTTACCAGCCCAACCAGTAATGCGGCGTATGTGCTAAAAGAATATAACAAAAACCATGGAGATGCCCTGAATATCGTTTATACGAGTGGTGCGGCCAATGATACGGTGCAACAAATTACGAGTGGCCGTATAGATGCTACCGTTACGACAGACTTTGCGAACCGTTTTAACACCGATGAAAAAGGAGAAGTAGCTCTGAAAACCGTTGGTGATCCTTTGACTCAATCGGATGTACTGTATGTACTGAATAAAAATGAGCAAGGATTGGCGGATGACCTGGACAAAGCCATTCAGGAAGTGAAGGACGACGGTACGCTGTCGAAGCTGAGCATTAAATGGCTTGGAGAGGATTTCACGAAGTCTCTGGAAGATGTGAAAAAGGAAGGTAACAGCAGTAAAAAGTAAGGATAGACTTGGACATTTCAGCGGTCAGGGTACTCTATGTATTCTGACCGCTGATGTATAGAAAGGAGGCAGGCATATGAGCAGAGAGTTCAATATTGACTATGTTTTTAGCTTTATCCCGAAAATGCTGTCTTACTTACACATCACCTTGTTTATTGTAGCAAGCTCGCTTGTATTGGGGCTTATCATTGGTCTGTTGGTTGCGCTGCCTCGCATGTATAACATTCCATTTCTCAAACGTGTTTCTCAGGTGTATGTTTCCTTTTTTCGCGGAACACCTATTCTAATCCAATTGTTTCTGGTGTATTACGGCCTGCCAGAGCTACTAAAGCTGGTAGATATCAATTCCTCCAGATGGGATGTGCTGTGGTTTGCTGTAGCGACCTACGCACTCAATAGTGGAGCCTTTATTTCCGAAATTATCAGGTCAGGAGTAGAGGCAGTAGACCGAGGACAAATCGAGGCTGCACAGTCCGTCGGCATGTCAGGCTATCAGACCTTTACACGTATCATAATGCCGCAAGCGCTGGCTGTGGTGATTCCGATATTTTCCAATCTGGTGATTGGCAATCTGAAGGATACCTCGCTGGCATTTACAATCGGAGCGATGGAGATGACAGGGAAATCACAGACATTAGGGTCGGCTACCCAGCATTTTGTTGAAACCTACATCGCGTTATCCCTTATTTATCTGGTCATCAGTCTGATTTTACAAAAATTGTTCAGGGTGCTGGAAAATACGCTTCTCCGGCATGAGCATCGGGATGAAGTGCAGAAAGAACCCGAAAAACGAAAAAGTTTTGTGGTGCGCTACCTGAGAAGTCCTCGTCTGAGTAAAGGAGGTAAAGGCATATGAGTCTGGATTTTGGATTTATATATACTGCCTTTTTAGGGTTGTTCTCCGCGTTGCCCAACACCTTAATGATTACGGTGGTTTCTGTACTGGCAGGGTTGGTCATCGGTATAATAACGGCGCTGGCGCGAATCTATAAGGTTCCTGTGTTATCCCAGATTTCTCACGGTTACGTTACCTTTATCCGTGGCACACCGATGCTGATGCATTTGCTGCTTATTTATTTCAGTTTGCCTTTGTTAATTGATGCGGGAGCGAAGCATTTCGGCTGGCCGCTGCAATCCAAAGATGTTCCTTATATGGTATTTGCACTCATTTCGTTTTCCATTACCAGTGGCGCGTATATGTCTGAGGTCGTCCGTTCTGGAATTCAATCGGTCAACAAGGGGCAGATCGAGGCGGCTTATGCTGTCGGGATGACGACGTGGCAAGTGCTGAGACGGATTGTATTTCCGCAGGCATTCGTGGTGAGTTTGCCAAATCTGACGAATTCCGTTATTGGGATGCTTCATGGCTCTACCTTGGCTTTCACGGTTTCTGTCACAGAAATCCAGGCACAGGCTGAAATTCTGGCATCTACCAACTGGAAATATTTGGAGGTATATATCGCAGCTGCACTGCTATTTTGGGGCTTGACGGTATTGATTGAGCGAATATCTGGGTTGGTGGAGAAAAAAATCAATGTGTTTAATGGAGGTCGAGCATCATGATCCGTCTGCAAAATATTACGAAGTCGTTCGGCAAACATGAAGTGCTTAAAGGCATTGATTTGACCGTGAACAAAGGCGAGGTCGTCGTTATTTTAGGACCGAGCGGTTCAGGAAAAACGACTCTGCTACGCTGCATTAATTATCTGGAAAAGCCGAATGATGGGGAAGTCAGCATTGGCGATTTTACAGTGAACTGCAAGCGACCTGCGAAGAAGGATGTTTTGGCTCTACGCCAAAAGACGGCTATGGTTTTCCAGCAATACAATTTGTTCAAGCATAAAACAGCACTGGAAAATGTCATGGAAGGACTTGTCGTTGTCCGCAAGGTCAAGCAGGAGGAAGCGAAAAAGATCAGCATTGAAGTGCTGGAAAAGGTCGGTCTGGGTGAGAAACTGAATCATTATCCAAGTCAGCTATCCGGTGGGCAGCAGCAGCGTGTCGGCATAGCGCGTGCTTTGGCGCTGAACCCGGAAGTGATTTTATTTGACGAGCCGACTTCGGCGCTGGACCCTGAATTGGTGGGTGAGGTGCTGTCGGTGATCCGCAAGATTGCGAAGGAAGGCATTACGATGATTGTCGTTACACATGAAATGGGCTTTGCGCGCGATGTTTCAAATCATGTGGTATTTATGGATGGCGGTCATATTATCGAGGAAGGCACACCGGACGACATTTTTAACCGCCCCAAAGAGGAACGTACCCAACAATTCCTGAAACGGATTACACCGGAATATAACTATTCAATTTAGACGGGAGAGGGAGACATGAGTATTAAAATCGGAGTATTGGATCAAAGCCCCATACACGAGGGGGAAACAGCAGCGCAGGCCCTTCGTAATACGATTAAGCTAGCACAGCGTGTAGAGGAATTGGGGTTTACACGCTTCTGGGTATCAGAGCACCACGATTCCGAGCAGGTTGCGGGCTCTTCGCCAGAGGTACTCATTTCCCACTTGCTGGCACGCACTGAGCGTATTAACGTCGGTTCTGGTGGAGTGATGCTTCAGCATTACAGCCCTTATAAAGTAGCTGAAAACTTTAATGTACTGTCCTCTCTTGCACCGGGTCGCGTAGATTTGGGAATCGGACGCGCGCCGGGCGGGCTGCCGAAATCCACACAGGCGTTACAACGAAACGTTCATGACGCGCCTTCTCTCGAAGAAAAAATTGATGAAGTAAGTCGCTATATTCATAATATTCCGTCTGAAGAAGGACCGTTAGCCGGGTTACAGGCGAATCCGATTCCAGAAACACCGGCAGATATTTACGTTTTGGGTACAAGTACAGACAGTGCTGGAATTGCTGCGCGTTTGGGGTTGCCCTACGTTTTCTCACAATTTATCAATAGTAATGAGCAGGTTGCATTGGACTCATTCCGTACGTATCGGGCGTCTTTCGATTATAGTTATGGACGTGAGCCGAAAGCTCTTTTTGCGCTTTCAGTCATCGTAGCGGACACTTCCGAGGAAGCTGCAGAGTTAGCAGGGGAGCACAAGCTGTACAAAATTCATCTGGCCAGTGGCAAGACGGCTACGGTGGGCACGTTGGAAAGTGCAGAAAAGTTTGGCAAGCAATCGGGTGAAGAATATACAATTGAAGCTACACAAGCGCAAATTAACAAAGGGAATAAAGACGAAATTTATGCTGTCCTGACGGAAATTCAAGCGAAGTATCAGGTCGATGAGCTGATCGTTACGACAGGAATAAGAGATATACACAAGCGCGTGCGCTCGTTCGAGTTGTTGCATGAAGCTTTTGCCGGATTGCCTGTGCAGTCCTAGAAATTGTTGGTCTGAGAGAATTGTAACTATTTTGGGTTCACGAAGGAGGAATAGGGATGAGTGGATCAACCGGGACGAAGGAGCAGGTTTTGGAGCAGCAGCTGGTGGATATTCGCCGCCATCTGCATCGAAATCCCGAGCTATCTAACGAGGAGGTTGAAACTACCGCCTTTATCCGCCGTCTGTTGGAAGAACAGAACATAACGATTCTGGATGTGCCGCTGCGTACCGGATTAGTAGCGGAAATTGGCGGACGGCAGGAGGGACCAACTGTCGCGCTTCGTGCAGACATTGATGCGTTGCCTATTCAGGAGGAGACGGGATTGCCTTATGCTTCGGTGCATCCGGGCAAGATGCATGCTTGTGGGCATGATTTTCATACCGCGTCCTTGTTAGGAGCAGCCATACTCCTGAAGCAGCGGGAGCAGGAGCTGAAAGGCACGGTTCGGCTGGTGTTCCAGCCAGCTGAGGAAAAGGCCAAAGGCGCTGCCCAAGTGCTGGACAGCGGTGCGTTGGCAGGGGTGCAGGCCATATTTGGCCTGCATAACAAGCCAGACCTGCCCGTAGGCACGGTCGGCATCAAAGAAGGTCCTCTAATGGCAGCGGCGGATGGTTTTTACATCGAGGTGGAGGGTCTGAGCACACATGCGGCAGTGCCGCATGCAGGGATTGACCCCATCGTGGTATCGTCACATATCATTACGGCGCTGCAATCCATTGTGAGTCGGAGCGTTAATCCGCTGGATAGCGCGGTCATTAGCGTCACGAAGCTGCACAGTGGCAACGCCTGGAACATCATTCCTGACCGCGCCCATTTGGACGGAACAATCCGCACATTTGACGAGAATGTTCGCGCTCAGGTGACTGAACGCTTCGAGCAGGTCGTAAAAGGTGTTGCCGATGCTTTCAGCACGAAAGCAACCATCCGCTGGATCGAGGGTCCGCCACCTGTTCTGAATGACGGTAAGTTGGCCGCTATCGCGGAAGAGGTGGCCGAAGCGGTCGGTCTGGAAGTCGTTCGCCCCGTACCGTCCTCGGCGAGCGAGGATTTTGGGTTTTATCAGAAGAACATCCCAGGTGTATTTGTCTTTGTCGGCACTGCGGGAAGCCAGGAATGGCATCATCCTGCCTTTGATCTGGACGAACGTGCGTTGCCCGGAACAGCGAAGCTACTGGCTTCACTGGCTGAGTCGGCATTGATATCCATAGACTAGGAGCGTGAGCCTAGCGGTGGTTTTCCTGTGCCAACTATTATGTGGGCCGGCAATTCTCCCAAAATAACAGAGTGGGATACCTGGATGTTGCGGTATACCTGGAGCCAAGTCAAGAAGGATACTACTCGTTTTCCTACCCGCTAAAAAATGCTAGAGTAGTGTGAAAAAGCTTATAAATAGAGCCGTTTATTCCAAAATCAAATTCTGCGATGGAATTGATTCAGTGAATAAACGGTTTTTTCATTTTATAAAATACCAGTTTTGTGCATGCAAAGAGTAAGTATATGTCCCAAAATACGATTAAAAATCCTAATTTAAATCATTAAGGAAAATATTGACGATGTAATAATCCAGTGATAATATGATTTGTGATTATTTACAAAAAACGACAAGGAGGATTGATAGTGTACTCTTGATCTCCTAGATTAGTTCGCAAACACGAAAAGAGAGCTGATAGAGATCATCGTTTCAGGAAAACTACTGCAATAATACAAATGGATATGGAGGTACATACATGTTGAACAGAAAAGGAATGATGATGGCTTCTTTTTCAGTAGTCATTGCTAGTTCATTACTGATGGGAAATGCTAGTTTTATATCAGCGGATTCTCATCTAAACCGGAATTCTGTGGTTGCAGCAACGAGTGATTCGACATTGGCTGATATGCCACCTTATCTCAAATCATCGGTGGAATGGGTTTGGAAGAATAGAATGTTGACCGAAGGCTCAACGGCTCGTAAAAATACGATTTTTGATCAAATTTTTGCGGGTAAAGGGACTCTTAATTATGTTATACGCTGGCAATCCTCTAAGCCTGTTACACTGAAGCAACGCCAGGATATTGCTAAAATGATAGATCGGCAGATGAACCATTGGACAGATCATCTTCAAGGATATGACGGCTGGCCCTATAAGAATATTAAAGTAAAAGTGGTAGGCTGGGCTGTTGCCGATCCTTCACTGCTCCTAGACAAGCAGCCTGACGAGGTCATTTATACGGATACCATTCTAGATACACTAGCTTCTGAAAAACCGGAAATTCCTGCTGCACTTCCAGTTGCGCCTAATGAAATATCCCGATTTGAGCATTTTTCGGACCCGAACTATTCATATCCGGGTGGATTGGATAAACGCTTTGATATGTATCTCTGGGCCACAGAAAATTTTGGCGGGGGAGCCGGCGGCGACTGGGGACAGCGCATGAATGATGAATACGTTCTGAGTACGGTGAATTCTGATGAGATTGAGATTACTGAACATGAAATTGGGCATGGATTTGGATTAAACGATTTTTATGAAGAACATGAGCGTCCACCAGGTGGATTTCCAACGAACACGATTATGTGGGCTGGCAACTCCGATCATATCACCGACTGGGATGTTTGGATGCTGCGGTATACCTGGAGTCAAATCAAAAAGGATACGGCTCGTTTCCCAATCACGACTAAAGACGACGATGGCCCAATTGAAATAGATCCTGATGAAAGCGTAAACATTGCGCCTGCGGCAACGGCTAGCAGTTCCTATACTTCAACTTGGGAAAATGTAAGCGCGCTAAACGATGGATTTGAACCTGCTAATTCTAATGATCGAAGTCATGCCGTGTACGGCAATTGGCCTGAGACAGGTACACAATGGGTCCAATATGATTTTGATCAAGAATATACGGTATCCCAAACGGATGTCTATTGGTTTAAAGATGGCGGTGGCATTGATGTTCCTAAGTCTTACAAGATTAAGTATTGGAATGGTCGCAGCTGGTCCAATGTCAAGCAGGCTAATGGATTGGGTGCTTCGGCAGACCAGTATAATACAACTACTTTTACGCCTGTAAAAACAACGAAATTAAGAATTGAAATGGTATCCAAAGGTTCAGCATCCACAGGAATTTTAGAGTGGAAAGTAGCAGCTAACAAACTTTAAACATTATACTATTTGACCCAAGGTTGTCTCCTGCGATATTTGTGGGAGACAACCTTTTTGAATTCATAGCTGAACAGTTAAAGTCTGGTGAGATCAGGCTTTTTTTGCGCTTTGATTATAGCGCTTGTTTCCTTCATATTTGTGTCTGTGTTTTGCTAAATTCTCGTACGAATGGCTCACTAAGAATGAATGGGTGTACGATAGTATGTATAATGGACATCAGATATGATAGAAAAGAGGACAGAAAGCGATGAGTCACGACGTGAATGCTCCTTACGATGTACATGTAGCATATGGACCGGTGTTTGAGCTGCTCAGCAGCTTACACACCTTTATTTGCCGCAAGGCTTACAAGAAGACCGACTTATCAGCCGGGTGGGCGGAGCAAGTGAGTGGAACGCTGTCTCCAGGTTTGTCCGAATTGCTGGAGTCCATGGAAATCAATGCAGATTGGAAGGTTATTTATGGACTTGTCTATATGCTTTCTGATCAGGGGGGCGTTGAAGAGGTCGTAGACCGTTTGGAAAGCCAGACTTTACAGGAATTAAAACAACAGGCATCAGCCTATGGGATTCCGCTGCCTGACGACATGGAGAAGCTTCGCAAACTTGCTTTGCAACTGCTATCTGGCTGGGACGAAGAGTATTTTCGCCATGTGGATATAAGTATTCTAAGCGGTCTGGAACAGGAAGCTGAACGAAGAAATAAGGAGAAGGGCGTTTATAGCTCTATGGAGTGGGTGGATCGTACCACTAATGGCTTCCGGTTCGAGCCTTCCGAGGGACTGACGCGCGTGTTGCTGGTGCCTCAATACCATTTTCAGCCGATAAATATTATTTATCGATTTGGGTCGCTCCTGTTATGCCATTACTCGGCAGGAATTTATGTTCAGGAGGAAGATTTTTTATCCCCACAGGAATATCGAATGATCCGAAGCTTGGGGGAGAAGAGCAGGCTTAGGATTTTAAAATATTTGTATCAAAGCCAGTCTCCACGAACCTTTATTGAGATTGTCCGTCATCTCAAGCTGTCCAAGGGAATCACGCACGACCATATTTTTAAGCTCCGGGCCTCCGGCTTCATTCATGCACATTTTGATGGAGAAACATTACTCGGATATAGCGCACGGCTTTCGGCTGTGGATGAAATGCATCGGAGCATTTTTGGCTATATGGAGCGAAATTAGGCTGCACGCACCCGTCAGACTTTAACACTTTAAACAAATAGACGTCGATCATTTGGAATCCAGATGAGTTGACGTCTTTTTTTTACATAAAAAATGTAGTTCTCCCTTTACAGAACCCCAATAAATTCCTATAATGAGGTTTATCTTCTTAATCACAACTTGTTCTATCGGAATTTAATAATTTAACTCGGGGGGATTATGTTGAAAAAGAGTATTATTTTACTTAGCAGTCTACTTCTGGCGAGCTCTATTTTGCTGGCGGCTTGCTCTAACGGTGGACCGGACAGCTCCAACAATGCTACTGCCCAAAATAATGGGGACACACAGACAGCTACTACAACGCAGCCATTAACAAGTTTGGTAAAGGCCTCTGATATGTCCAAATTGCCGGAAGTGTCCAAAAAGAGAAGCGACACGATTATTGTGGGTCTGACTGACCCAGCCGGGGTGTTTACTCCGTATTTTAACCAAAGCGGCTATGACGGCAACGTGATTTCGCAATTGTGGACTCCGCTGGTCACAGTAGACGAGAAGGGGCTTCCGCTGCCCAATCTGGCTAAGAGCTGGGATATTTCTAAAGATAATCTAACGTATACATTTCATCTGGTTCCCGGTACTAAATTCAGTGATGGCTCCCCTTTGACAGCAGAAGATGTCGCTTTTACTTGGACGTTGATCTATGACAAAGCCTATCCTGGCGACAGTCAAATCCGAAAGCTGAACATTAAAGGCGGCAACGCCTATACGGAAGGCAAGGCAAAACAAATTGCAGGAATCAAGGTAATTGATGCGCAGACCATTTCTGCGACGTTGGAAAAACCTAACGCGTTGGCTCTGCCGATTCTGGGTGAATATGTACTGTCCAAAGCCTACTACGGCAAGGATTATAAGTTTGGACAGCTGGATTATTTTAAGAATCTACATAGTAGTCCTCTGGGGAATGGGGCTTATAAGCTGGAAAAATTTATTCCGGGGCAAGAAGTTCGTCTGGAGGCGAATGATCACTTTTTCAAAGGCAAGCCGAAAACACAGCATTTCATTTACAAAACAGCAGAAGGCGATGCTTGGCAGTTTATTGAAACGGGCGATACCGACTTTGCATCCTTCACCGCAACTCAGGAAAATATTGACAAACTGAAAGGGCTTGGCTTTTTAAACATTTTGCCGTATACCCCTAGCACTTACGGATATTTGCAAGTAAATCTAGAAAATGAAAAGCTTAAGGATAAAAAGGTTCGTCAAGCATTGACCTATGGACTGGATCGGAAAAGTATTTATGTCGACGCAGCTCAGGGAGCAGGGGCGGTCGCAAACATTCCAGCTTCCCCAATATTCTGGTCTTACACGACCGATGGAATCAATCCATACAACTACGACCCGGAGCAAGCGAAAAAGCTGCTGGATGAAGCGGGTTGGGTAGAAGGTAGTGACGGTATCCGTGAGAAAAACGGTCAGAAGCTGACCATTCACCTGCTGACCTCTAAACGTCCAGAAACAGACACCTTTATTGCGCTTGCGGCTGAAAATTACAAAGCGATTGGTGTTGACCTTCAGCCGGAAATCTTTGCAGACTTTAATGCAATGGTAGCCAAAGTAGAAGGTAAAGATTATGATCTCGCCGCCTTCTCGACAGGCATGCTGACAGATCCATCGGATGGAATCGAGCAATTCGTCAATGGAGAAGTCAAGGGATATAACAATCCAAAGGTAAAAGAGCTATATGAAAAAGGCTTGTCTACGACGAATATGGAAGAACGCAAGAAAATATATAAAGAATTATATGTGCTGCTAAACGATGAACTGCCCGTTATTTTTACCAACTATAAGAAGACGGTGTATGCCTACAATGGTCGGATGGAACATGTAAAGGTCAGTCCGTTCATTGGCTTGTCTGGTAATCTGTTCGAATGGTCCCTTAAATAAGCCACATTTGCGGGCCCCTTGTGAAGAACATCAGGTTCGGATCAAGGGGCCTCCCAAATGGGGGAAACGTAATGAGTAGCCTGACCTTGAATTGAAAGGAGTCTGTCATGAGCTCGTTTTTAACGAAAAGACTGACGTATATGGTTATTATTTTGTTGGCCGCATCGATGATGATTTTTTTCCTGTATGCCATGACACCGGGAGATTTCATTAGCGGCAATCTGAAGCTGTCGCCAGAGAGAAAGGCGGAGCTGAGGGAGATTTACGGCCTCAATAAGCCTATTCTTGAACGCTATGGAAATTGGCTAGGCAATGCGCTGCATGGCAATTTTGGCTATTCGCTTGCCCAGCAGAAGCCGGTGCTGACCTTATTTAATGAATATATCTGGAACTCGTTTTTGCTGGCCGTTATATCGACCTTCCTGACCTGGTTTATCGCGGTCATTATTGGTGTGGTTGCTGCTTATAAGCAGTATTCATGGTTTGATACGTTGGTAATGGTAGTGATTTTCGCTGCCATGTCTGTGCCCTCTTTTTTTATCGGGCTGTATCTGATTAAAATCGCAGCGGTTGACCTGAAGTGGTTGCCACCCGGTGGCATGCTCAATACGGGCAGTAACGCTACAGGTATGGAGTATGTGAAGGAGGTTCTCCAGCATATGACCTTGCCAGTGATCGTTATGACGCTGCTGGGACTGGGTTCGCTGACCCGCTACTTCCGTAGCAATATGATCGACGTGATCCAGCAGGATTATATACGCACAGCGCGTGCAAAGGGCTTAAAGGAAAGAAAGGTACTTTTTACGCACGCATTGAGAAATGCATTACTGCCTGCCATTACGCTCGTTGGCTTCGAATTACCTGCACTGTTTGGCGGGTCCCTGATTATTGAAAAGATTTTTAATTGGCCGGGAATCGGTCAGTTGTACATGCAATCCTTTTCGCTCCGGGATTATCCGCTACTTATGGGCTTTACGATGCTAATTGCCATATTGAGCGTGATCGGGACACTGTTGTCCGATATTTTGTATCGCATCGCGGACCCGCGTGTGAAAGTGTAAGAAGGGGGCTAAGGAATGTCATCCGTGAGCAGTAATTTGAGCAAGAGCAACGGCAGACTGCAAGCAACTGTTAAATCTTCAATGTGGCAGCAAGCGCTCCGGCAGCTGTTCAGAAACAAGCTTGCTATGGCTGGTCTGCTCGTCGTGGTATTTATGTTTTTGCTCTGTTTTATCGGCCCGCTATTTTCTCCTTATTCCGATAATAAAACAAATATATTAATGATGAACAAGGCGCCAAATATCCATCACTGGTTAGGAACAGACAAGCTGGGACGGGATGTGCTGACACGTGTGATGCAGGCAGGTCAAATTTCTCTTACCGTGGGTTTGGCTTCCATGGTATTGTCAGTCTTTTTGGGGGCTACGCTGGGGGTCATATCCGCATATTTTCGCGGGATTGCAGATCAGATTATTATGCGCGTTGCTGATTTGCTGCTGACAATTCCCAGTTTGCCCCTGCTATTTATTATGGGCGCGCTGCTATCTGATTGGAAGGTTCCACCCGATCAACGGATGTATATTGTCATGCTGATGCTTAGTCTGGTCAACTGGCCGGGGATTGCACGGATGGTGAGGGGCCAGATGCTTAGTTTGCGGGAACGTGAATTTATGCAAGCCGCGACGGTACTGGGACTCTCGAATCGTCGAAAGCTGTTCAAGCATCTGCTGCCGAATATTTTACCGTTGTTGATCGTTATCGCTACATTGAATATTGGCGGAGCTATCTTGAGTGAATCTGTACTCAGCTTCTTTGGCCTTGGCGTGCTACCCACGACACCAACTTGGGGCAATATGATTGATGCCGCTAACAATGTGCTGGATTTTCAGCAACGACCGTGGTTGTGGATACCGCCAGGACTGTCTATTTTTGCTACAGTCATCGCTATTAATATTTTTGGTGACGGGCTGCGGGATGTACTTGACCCGAAACATAAGAGGTAGGTGATCATACACCATGGACAATTTACTTTCCATTGAACATTTAAGCACTCATTTTTATACAGAAGAAGGAACGGTTAAAGCGGTGGATGATATCAGCTTCCGTGTGAAGCCGGGGGAAACGGTATGCATTGTCGGTGAATCGGGCTGCGGCAAAAGTATTACCGCGATGTCGATCATGGGTCTCATCCAGAGTCCTGGTGGTAAAGTGGCAGGCGGAAGCATCCGTTTTGAGGAAACCGATCTGCTAGAGCTTAGCAGAAATGAGATGCGCACGATTCGCGGGCATGAAATATCCATGATCTTTCAGGAGCCGATGTCTTCATTGAATCCAGTCATGACCATTGGTGAACAGCTATCCGAACCACTGATTGAGCATTTGAAAATAGGCCGTAAGGAAGCTCGTAAGCGAGCACTGGAGCTGATCGAACAGGTCGGTATATCCCGACCGGAGCAGATATTAAAAAGCTATCCGCATGAACTGAGCGGAGGAATGCTGCAGCGCATTATGATTGCCATTGCTGTTTCTTGCAGTCCCAAGCTGCTTATCGCGGATGAGCCAACCACGGCGCTGGATGTAACGATTCAGGCGCAGATTCTCGATATGCTGCGTGAATTTAAAGCCCAATCCAATATGTCGCTCATGCTAATCACTCATGATCTGGGTGTTGTCGCCGAAATGGCTGATTACGTCATAGTGATGTATGCAGGCAAGATCGTCGAGGAAGGCGAGGTGGTACAGCTGTTCAATCATCCCAAGCATCCTTATACACAGGGGTTACTAAAGTCCAAACCGGTGCTTAATCAGCGCCAAGAGGAACTGTATTCCATCCCCGGGCAGGTACCTAATCCGCTGGAGCTGACGACTTCCTGTTATTTTCACGACCGCTGTGGGTATTGCATGGACATTTGCCGTATAAAAGAGCCTACATTAAAAGAAGTTTCAGCTCAGCAGAAAGCATCCTGCTGGCTATATGAGGAGGCGGTTGTTCATGGCTGAGCCATTGTTGGAAATAGACCGCTTAAAAACATACTTTCCCGTGAAGTCCGGGTTTATGAACCGTACTTCAGGACATGTGCGGGCGGTAGACGATATCAGCTTTACAATCCGTCAGGGTGAAACCTTCGGGTTGGTAGGGGAATCGGGGAGCGGTAAAAGCACGGTGGGCCGCACGATTGTTAGATTGACGGATAAAACGGACGGTACCGTAAAATACAAAGGGGTGGATCTGCACAGCTTGTCTGCCAAAGCGATGCAGGAGCTTCGTCCTAAAATTCAGCTGATCTTTCAAGACCCGTATAGCTCGCTGAATCCCCGTGTACGGATTGGTGATGCCATTGGTGAGGCGCTACTGGATCACGGTATAGCTACCAAAGAGGAGGTCCGGCAGATTGTGCTGGACGTGCTCAAGCTATGTGGATTGTCCGAATATCATATCGACCGTTTCCCCCATGAATTTTCGGGAGGTCAACGTCAACGGATCGGCATTGCCCGAGCGTTGGCGCTTCAGCCGGATCTAATTATCGCTGATGAGCCGGTATCAGCGCTGGATGTGTCCATACAGGCGCAGATTATTAACCTATTCGCCAAATTGCAGGCCGAACGGGGTTTGACATATTTGTTCATCTCGCATGATTTGAGCGTGGTGGAACATTTGTGTTCCCGTATTGGCGTGATGTATCTAGGCTCTATGGTCGAAACAGCTTCGCGTGACGAGTTATTCGGCAATCCGCTGCATCCGTATACGAAGGCGTTGCTGTCGGCTGTGCCTATTCCGGTGCCGAAGTTGAAAAGAGAACGAATTTTGCTCAAGGGGGATATTCCTAGTCCGGTTAATCCGCCTTCGGGCTGCAAATTCCATACTCGCTGCCCCTTTGCCATCGGGCGTTGTTCTAAAGAGATTCCACTCTATCGTGAGGCACGTCCAGATCACTGGGTAGCTTGCCATTTGGCTGAATGAACAGAGCTAGTCAACAAATTTTAAAGCCGTTGAAACGGCAGACCGATCACAAGAGTGAAAGGGGTCTACTGTTTCAACGGCTTTTTAATGTTGTTGTGATTCAAACCGCTTGGGTTGACAACACGCTTGGAGCAGCGTTATATTAAATAGTAATCGTAATTATTACTATTTATGGTGTGAAATCATGTTCATATCCGTGTTCATCAATCTCGTGGTAGTGATGGTGAACCTTCATGATTGGCATATAACACAAGGAGGAGCTTTACATGGCCAAGAAGTCAAAAGTCGTAAAAGAGAAGAAACGCCAGGAAATTGTAGCTAAATATGCGGACCTGAGACGTGAATTGAAAGCAAAAGGGGACTACGAAGCTTTGCAAAAGCTTCCGCGTGACTCATCTCCAACACGCCTGAAAAGCCGTTGTGAGCTGACAGGAAGACCCAGAGGATACTTGCGCAAATTCAAGCTGTCTCGTATAGCGTTCCGCGAGTTGGCACATCAAGGCCAAATTCCAGGCATTACGAAATCAAGCTGGTAAACAGGCACTTATGTTGATCGCCAGCGCATGTAGATTATCTGTGTTGTTAACTTGAGGGTATGTCTGATAGAAGGCTGTAACGGGAATGCTTCATGTCGTAGGGTGACATGGGGCATTCCTTTTCCATGGAAAATATTATCGTTTGTATTGATTCTCCTCAGCTGGTTAGGTAGAATATGGACGGGTTAAAAATAATACATAACAAACGATGATATAACAGATTATGTATACCTCAGGAGGAGCTACAAGATGGAAGTGAAACAGAAAGAGGACTCCTTTTGGAGTATGGTCAAAAAAGGAAACAAATCTTCGGGCTCGGCGGCGTTAGGTAATACTGGCATTGCCTTGATTAAGGGGATTGCTTTTGCCTTGACAGGTAGTGGTTCTATGTTTGCTACGATGATGCATTCCATTGCGGATGCAGTGAATCAAATGTTTGTGTTCGCGGGCAGTGTACTAGCAGAGAAAAAACCGACAAAACGCTTTCCTACCGGCTTTGGACGGGTGATTAACCTGTTCTGTATGGTTGCTGTTATTGTCGTAACGATCATGGCCTATGAAACCGCATTGGAAGGCATTCATTTGCTTCAGCATCCGGCTGAATCTACACATGGATTTTGGATTAATGTAGTAGTGCTGATTTTGTCACTAGTGGTGGACGGATTTGTATGGAGCAAAGCGATGAAAGAAGTGCTGCATGAATCCAGAGTAGAAGCGAAGGGGCTAAGCATTTTCACCACTGCGTTCCGCCACGTGGGGCGTGCTGCACCGCCAACCCGTCTGGTATTTTATGAAGATTTGGTAGCAACAACGGGGGGAGTACTCGCCCTGCTAGCAGTGGTGGTCACATCGCTGACCGATTTTAAACTGTTGGACGGTATTTCAAGTATTCTCATCGGTTGTCTGATGGTCGGTGTTGCTTTCCGGGTCGGTTACGACAACATGGTAGGTTTGATCGGTGTATCTGCTCCTCCTGATATCGAAGAACGTGTGGCTTCCATTATTCTAGCAGACACACATGTTACGGATATTTATCAAATGCGTATTTTGCAGGAAGGACGCTACTATCACGTGGAAGGGTTGATTGAGCTTACACCGGGCATGACGCTGGCAGATGCTGACGATATTAAATTTAGAGTCGAGGACGCTTTGCTACGTGATCCTAATATCTCAGATGCAGCACTGGGTATTCTGGAGGATGACGGAATTAAAAACTGGAAACCAGAAAAGCCAAAGGTCTAGAAACGATAAATCCAGGCCAATCTGGACTCAGTCTGGCAAAAGAGTAGAACAAGAACTTCCATGACTACAGCAACGTGGCGTGGAGGTTCTTTTGTGTTTTGCGGTATTGTTTTTCTACCCCTTTGAATTTAGGATGATTGTTAGATACAATGAAAGCGTTAACAAAAAAGAGGGTGAAACGAATGCTTCTCATGGGGAGGAAAGGCAAATGAGTCTTCTGAGGGAGGCTTGGCCTGCTTCGCGGCTCGTTAAGGCGCTGGCTGGTAGTATGCAGGATTCAGCAAGGCAACGGTTAAGGAGTAATTGGACAAAAAGGCTGCGGACGACTGTCTCTGAGCCGATATACGCCGAGTTTTGGAAGGATATTGAGCGTGCCTGTAAAGATAATCGGGAAACATCATGGCCTGAACTGCCGTTGTCTCTGTTTCGGGAATTTGCTAATACAGGGGAGCGCAAACCGTATGAGGATGTGTACTTTGGACGGCGTGGACGACTGGTTGCTATAGTGCTGGAAGCGGTTGTCAAGCCGGAGCCTCGAAAGATAAAAGCGGTGGAAAGCGGTCTGCTGGACATATGCAGCGAGTACACCTGGGCGCTTCCTGCACATGTCAATGAAGAGGACACAGTAACACCGCCTTGGCAGCAGGTGGATTTATTCACGTCCGAAACAGCACAAATGCTGGTTGAAATTTTATTGCTGCTAGGAGAACAACTGGCTAGCCATGTGGTCGCTCAGGTGCACGAAGAGATCGAACGTCGTGTACTGGAACCCGTTTTTTGGCAGCCTCGTCATTTTGGATGGGAAACCGCAGATCATAACTGGTCGGCAGTATGTGCTTCGGGTTGTGGAATTGCAGCATTGCTGCTGGTAGAAGATGACTTTTCCAGAGCGGTAGCCATCGAGAGCATGCTGGGCGCACTGGATTGTTTTTTGGCAGGCTACAGTGAGGACGGGGGATGCCCCGAAGGCGTAGGATACTGGGTGTACGGCTTTGGTTATTTCATTTATTTTGCCGATATGCTGCGTGAGTTTACCGAAGGAGCAGTGGATATTCTGAACTCGGAAAAGATTAGGCAAATCGCAGCCTTTGCAGAGCGGGTTCATCTGTCGGATGGCATTTTTGCTAATTATTCGGACAGTAGTGAAACGGAACGTTTGCCTTCCGGACTCATCTCTCATTTGAATTCATTGCAAGAACGACCATCTACACTCCCTTTCTGCGTACCTGGTCTGTTGGAAGACCCCTGTCGCCGCTGGGCTCATGTATTGCGTAATCTGGTCTGGACGAATCCTTTGGCATTTGGGAGCGGTGAGACCGTTGCCAATTATTTGCCGCAACTTGGTTGGCTGATGTGCCGCAGCCGCAGTTCCAGCCATAGTGGATATGGAAGCCAAAAGGGTGAATCAGGTATCATGCTTGCATTTTCAGCGAAGGCTGGGCATAACAATGAACCGCACAATCATAACGATCTTGGACACTTCATCCTTCATGGTGGTGGCGAAAATCTATTGTGTGATCTGGGAGCAGGCTTATACACGAAGGCCTATTTTTCACCGGGAAGAGAGTCGATTATCAATATCTCCTCCGGAGGTCACTCCGTGCCTGTCATCAATGGGACTATGCAGCAATCGGGCGCAAAGGCAAAGGCGGTTGTACTGGATATTGCTTTGGATGAGCAGGAGGAGGTACAGCCAGGCACAAGACTTAAGCTTGATTTGACATCTGCTTATCCCGTAGAAGAATTGGCAGTCTTCACCCGCTCCTTCACATGGACTGTGCTGGAGGGAAGCAAGGGAGCAAGGCTTACCGTCACAGATCATTTTGAGTTTGAAACGTCTGGCGTTAGCATGAAGTCATGGGATGTGGAGGAGCTTTTCATCAGCCGCATTCAGCCTAATCTGGGAGCAAACTTCGTGGAATGGAAGGGAACGAGCGCGGTCGTCAGGCTAGATTATGATGCCAGCGTGCTGCGGGCGGGGGTGGAGGCTGTGAAGCACATAGATCATGACGGAGTTCCCTTTGTGTTTTATAAAACATCGCTGCAGCTGGGCTCCAATCACTGGAACGGTTCTGCAAGCGTAGATTGCAATCTGTTTTTTACCATACATTAATTTTCATTTTGAATGGGAGGCAGACAGGATGAATAAGCTGCAGACAGGCAGCGCGTACCCTTGGCAGACGGAACTGGAGAGATTTATAGAACAGGTGGAAAGCGCACCGAACCAAGTGAATGACGGATGGACTCACCAACATAAGCTGGCCGTGCTGGAAAAGCTGGTTCGCGCATATGCCCTGCATCAGGATGAATCTGGAGCTATCATTGACCTCCATTCTGAAAGTGAACGGTACTACTCCACCCCGTCCTATGCGTTCGCTGCGGCGGTATTGGTCAAAGAAGGCCGGCATGATTTACTGGAATCTGCTGCTGCGGCCTTGACGCATAGCATAGCTTGTGTAGTGGAGGAAAAAGCGCCCGATCACCACCCAGACTTTTTTCCAATTATGATGATGGGAGCGTATCGGCTCCTTAAAAATTTGCTGCCAGAACAAGCCACGGCATGGAAGCAACAACTGAGCAGAATTCAGCCGGAGCAGACCTACATTTTTACGATGAGCAAAATGAAAAACCCGAACCGGATGATCAACTGGAATGCAATTATGATTTCCGGCGAGTTTTTGCGTGCAGCGGAAGGAATTGCAGCCGATTCGGAATGGATGGAGAAGTATATCCGAAGCTACCATTTGCCTCGTTTTACCGGTTTGGGCCTGTATCAGGATGGACCGCTGGATCGGCCCAATAGCCCATTTGCCTACGATATCGTTACACGCTTCCATCTGGGCGTGATGCTGGAGAATGGATATGATGGCAGCTGCGCACTCGAACTGCGTGACCACCTTCGCAGGGGGGCGCTCAGCACATTACTGGCGCTATCCCCGCACGGGGAAATTCCGCCGCGTGGAAGAAGCGCGCAGCATCAGTGGAACGAAGCGGCTGCTGCCTTTGTCTTTACAACACATGCTCAGCAGGCTATTACGGCAGGAGAGCATGGGCTTGCAGGTGCGTTCCGACGGGCAGCAGATCTATGCTGGCAAGCAATTAGCCGTTGGCAGACCGATGACGGCAAGCTGCATATCGTCCGCAACCATTATTCGTCCGAGGCACGGCATGGCTTTGAGGTGTATTCAAATCATACCTGCTACAGTCTGTGGACGGCGGCTGTGCTGGCCCACACCCTTCTATATGGGGAGGAGATGGATCGCATTTCTCCAACCTTCATCCCGGCGGAAATCGGCAGCCGGGTGTTGGCAACGGATGGCTGGTTCCAGACTGTCATTGCAGCCGTAGAGGGGCAGCAAATGCTTGTGCAAACATCGGTCAACGACCCGTATAATGTTCCGGGCATCGTGCGTATTCAGCAGTCTGCGCTGCCGTCGCTGATCGGTCCGTCCTCAGCAGGTCATGCAGACCGCGGCTTTACAGGCTTCGCGGAGGGAGATATTTTCCCGCTGAGCTATACCCCGGCCTGGCAAACGGAGGACGGAAAGTGGCACAGCTTGTCGGAAGGTATTCCCGGTACGTTGGAGTTCGATCGGGATGGAGGGATTGACCCGCAGGATGGCGGAGGAACCGTACAGCTGGAACAAAGCTCAGCGTCTAACGGAGCAACGGATTTTACTCTCCTGTGGGAAGGTCCCTTCCCGGGAGTGAGGGAAATCCGAACGCATTATCGTCAGGTACCTGGCAAAATTGAAGTGGCGTATGAGATTCAAGGCAATATTCAGAATGTAGGGGCACTTATTCCCTTAATGGCGTATGACGGTCGGGAGCGCAGCGTAATTCATCATGTCATGTCAGCCGGGAAAGAAACGGAAAGCATTCGAGTAGAATACGCAGGCGCAAGCCTCGAAGCTATCCCGACGACGGAAGGAACGAACGTGGTATGGCCGGAAGAATTAGCTTCAGTAGCCTGTCGGAATGGTTTACTTAAGGGAGCGCGTCTGGAATATGAAGGCAACCGCATTTCCTTTATCATTCGGTTACCTGAATAGTTAGAGCTGGAGCCATGAATATGGTTTAACATGTGGAAAAAGGAGAGGGAAAAGAAATGACGAAAGCAGAAGCGTGGCTGGAGCAATCGTGGGAGCTGGCTTTGGATAAGACCCTTGCCTTAGCGGCAAGACTGGGGGACGCTTTTCCACATGTTGCTGAGGGTGGACGTTATGATAATCGTGAAGAAGCGTGGTGGACAGCAGGCTTTTATCCGGGGCTACTGTGGCTGACCAATCGGGCGCGTCCTGACAGTGTGGCTGCCGGGATTGCACAGCGGTGCGAGGGTCGTTTGGAAAAAATACTCTATAATAGCGAAGCTGTAGACCATGATCTTGGCTTTATTTGGCTGCTCAGCGGTGTAGCCGCCCATCGGCTGACCGGAGATTCAGAGTCCAGAAGACGCGGGGTGTTGGCTGCCAATCTGCTGGCTGCCCGTTTTAACGTGAATGGCCGTTTTATTCGCGCATGGAACTTCCCCTCGAAGGACATGGATACACGGGGCGTTGCGATTATAGATAGTATGATGAATCTACCCTTGCTTTATTGGGCTTCGGAGGTAAGCAGAGATCCGCGTTTTGCCGCTCTCGCTGTGCAGCATGCAGATACCGTAGCACGTGAATTTGTCCGCTCGGACGGTTCTATCGCACATGTGGTCGAATTCGATCCGGAGATTGGAAAAAAGGTCGCCGAGCATGGTGGACAGGGATTTGCTCCCGGTTCTGCTTGGGCACGTGGCACGGCTTGGGCATTGTATGGTTTTACGCTTTCGTATGGGTACACGCGCGATTCGCGTTATTTGAAGGTGGCCGAGAACACGGCTGATTTTTTCCTGTCCCAACTGGGCGATGCTTGCCTGCCTGTGTGGGATTTTAGAGCAGAAGAAGAGCACCGAGGGGCATGGGATTCATCGGCTGCGGCGATTGCAGCCAGTGGTTTGCTAGAGCTGGCAAAATATTCGACACGTGCGGAGCATTTTACAGAAGCTGCAGAATCTATTCTCAAGGGCTTGCATCATACGTGTACGGCGTGGGGCGAGGAGCATGAGGGATTGCTGATGAACGGGACCGTACACTATCCTGAGCAAAAATACATCAACGTTCCCATTATCTATGGCGATTATTTCTTTGTCGAGGCATTGGCAAAGCTGCGCGGTGAAGAAGGTTTGTTTAGTGTTGAATGCAAAAAAATATAGTGAGTAAGATGTATAGTAAGTAAGATGGTCGGGAACAAGCTCATTCGAGCTGAGCTGTTGCTTGTCAAATCCACAGAGTAATAGTGAGGCAGCGTGTATGTAATCTCATTTACATATGCGCTGTTTTTTTATGCACAAAAAAAGACTTTATTTAATTCGATGCCAAAGTACTACTTATAGAGGGGGAAGAGATTGTAGCTGCGCTTATTTTGTACCCAATCAAAGAAAAATCATTGTATATAAGATCTTAATTCCTAAAAATTTTCATTTTAATGCATGGAAATAGGTCCTTTTACTTGTTTAAGAGTATTTATTCGTAAATTGACAATATAGGTAGGTAACCGTATGATATCATCTTGTGTAAAGGAATAAACTGGATTTTAAATATCGTTTCAAAAGGAGTTATACATATCATGACAGGAACAAGTGATACTGAAAGACGGATGTACGGAGGATTCTGGATAAGAACAGCCGCGTTTTTGATTGATTTGATCATCCTTACTGGCATAGTCCTTTTAGTAGGGGGAGCAATTAACATTATCCCAGATCTTCTGGGTATAAAGGAGACGGGTTTCATACAAGTGCTGCTTATGGTTTGGCCGCTGATCTTATGGCTCGTAGTACCATGGCTTTACTGTGTGTTATGGGAATCATCGAAGGTAAGAGCAACACCGGGTAAGCTTGTGTTCTCTTTAATTGTTGTAGACAAGGAAGGAAAGCGTCTTGGATTCTTGCATGCCTCAGGACGTTATTGGATTAAAGCCGTTTCTTTTGTGATTTTACGTCTTATATATATTGTGGTCGCTTTTACTGCGAAGAAACAGGGAGTCCACGATCTTTGTACCAATACCTTTGTTGTACATAAAAAAGAGTTGCAGCGATACAATCAGCAATCGTCTTTTCTGTAAGTACGGAGGAGATCACCGATTATTAAGGAAAGCTTAGTAGTCTTTGATTTTCAAAATAATGGGGGAACATGAATTCATGCGACAACGAAAATGGATATTTTGTTCAGTTGTAGTCCTGCTGCTGTTCGTAGTGGTTGCGGGTTGTACGAATAAAGGACATTCTGGAGAGATCAGCTCTGAAGATGCTAGAAAAGAGCAGCCTGGAAGCACTTATTTGGAGAACTTGCAGGCAGATCTGCCACAACCCACTGAGGCGCAATTTTCCACGCCCGAATTGGTGGTAGAAGCCTTTTTTGAAGCTGTAAATGATCATAACTTCGACAGTGCGTTAAAATGTTTTCCTATTGTGGAAAAGTATCGTGCGAATACAGTAGATAATCATTTCAATTTGCTCCATACCTATGAGCTTCAAGCAGGTGCTCCCATTCCTTCCTTTGAAAGCCATAACTTTTTAAAAAGCTTTATCGAATATGAACAGTATTGGGAGAAATTTTATATGTTACTGTTCCTAAACTCAAATCCGGATATGGTGGGCAAACGTATCGTTATGGGAGAAGCGAATGCTGCTATGGACCTAAAGAAAATCAAGGAAATGAAGGTGAGTAGCACGTACTCTAAGCCTCAAATAATATCGAGTCATAGTGAAAAGAACAAAAATGTTATAGAGCAGACTATGAATATACAAGAAATAAGGGTGCTTGAAGTTAAGCTTTATATAGATGGAGAAGAACAAAACCATGTATTAATAAGCGTGGGGAAAATTGGATCTAATTGGCGAATCTTAAACATGAGTTAAGGAGAACGAGCTTCTGCTTAATGCATATTCATCAATCAACAAGAAACCAGCTAATGCTTGTAATACATTAGCTGGTTTCTTTTATTTTGTCATGATAATTTTCTTCATTTACTATTACGGAAAAAACAGACATTTCTCAAAAAATTTCCATCGTAGATGTCTATGTAGCTTTCTTTATGAAATATTAATATAACGTAGCATCTCACCGAGACGAAAGTATGCCCCTTTATTTTAAAGGGAATCTTATACCGACATAAAAAAAATATAAGCTGCTCTTACAGTTTTCATGTTCTTTTTAGCTTGTTTTGCGTTATAATGAAAGGATGCACATTATGAACGAATTGGAGGCACAGCCCGATTGACTACTTACCCTTTTGCCTTTGATCCGTCCAAGCCGTTTATTGAGCAGGCAAGTGACTGGATTGCGGATGTATTTTATGAAGTTTTGCCTGAAGTCGGCTTTGAGGTTCGGGATGAACAAATTTATATGGCATTCCAGCTAGAACGTGCCTATAAGGAAAAAAAGACCATTTTTGCAGAAGCAGGTGTGGGTACTGGTAAAACGCTGGTATACCTGCTGTACGCTATTGCATATGCCCGATACATGAGAAAACCGGCGATTATCGCCTGTGCAGATGAATCGTTAATTGAACAATTGGTAAAGCCGGAAGGGGATATCGCCAAGCTGGCACAGCATTTGAGTCTGACGATTGATGCCAGATTGGGGAAGTCGCCAGATCAGTATATTTGCCTGAATAAGCTGGATGAGGTGCGAAGCGGACTGGATGAGGACGCAGATGTTTTCCGTGATATCTATCAGGATCTACCGGATTTTGTTCATTTTCCAGATACGTTACAGTCCTTCACTCCTTACGGGAACCGAAAGGAATATCCTGAGCTAACAGATGGACAATGGAGCAGACTCGGATGGGATGTATTTCAAGACTGTCTCGTTTGCCATCAGCGGCATCGTTGTGGTCAGACGTTGTCTCGTGATCATTATCGCAAAGCGGCAGATCTGGTCATCTGCTCTCATGATTTTTATATGGAGCATGTATGGACCTACGAAGCGAGAAAGCGCGAGGGTCAGTTGCCGTTGCTGCCGGAGCACAGCTCTGTTGTTTTTGACGAAGGGCATTTACTGGAGACAGCGGCACAAAATGCGCTTACTTACAAGCTTAAGCACGCTCAGTTTGAGTCTATAATTACCCGACTGCTGGAGGGAGAAGTGCGAGAATCTCTGGCAATGACGATTGAAGATGCAATCTCCCAAAGTGAGGCTTTGTTCGCTGCACTAGATAAGAACAGTCAGCCTGTCCAGGGTTCTAATCGCAAGGAGTTCATCCTGAATGAGTCACTGACTCGAGAGGTAAACCGCTTTGGAGAACTGATCGGCATGATCGAGGAAGAGCTTGTATTTGAAAGCGGACTATTCTCTTTGGATGAGTATCAAGTCAAAATTGTGGAAGAACATTTGGAAATGATTCAAACCGCGTTGGCTTTGTTTAAGCGTCCTGAACTTCTCATTTCGTGGGTGATGGAGGATCAGGATGGATTAACGCTTGTGGTTATGCCGAAGATGGTAAAAGAGATTCTCAAAGAGCGAGTATTTGCGCAGCATATACCGATCGTATTCTCTTCAGCTACGCTTTCCGTAGAAAGCTCTTTTGACTATATGGCGCAGAGTCTCGGTATTGAAAATCCGCTAACGTTCTCTGTTGCTTCACCTTATGACTACAGCGATCAGATGCAAGCTGCACTGTACCCGTTGCAAGCGGGGGATGATCCAATCCAGAGAGCGCTGGCACTGCTGGAGAAATCGCAGGGAAGAGCGCTTATCCTGTTTCCTTCACAGGAGGAATTGGCTGCATTCCAGACGGGTCTCGTTGCTTACCCGGAGGCGTCTGCCTATCGTTTTCTGTACGAAGGTTCGGCTGAAATCAGCCATCTGATCTCAGCTTTTCAGAATGATGAGGAAAGTGTGTTGTGCGCTGTCACATTATGGGAAGGATTGGATATTCCTGGACCTTCTCTGTCGCACGTTATTATCTGGTCACTGCCATTTCCTCCGAATGATCCGGTTTTTACGGCTCTGCGCAAGGATGCAGCAGATCCGTTTATTCAGATAGATATGCCTCACATGGCACTTAGACTCAGACAAGGCATAGGGCGTTTAATTCGTTCGCGCAATGATCGGGGCTGGATATCCATCATGGGCCAGGATTTGAGTCGTCAAGAAGTACGTATACAAGTTGAACAACTACTGCCTGCAGGCGTAGAATGCACCGTAATTGAAGGAAACCCGGAGGGAATAAAAACATGTTGAACTTTACAGCGTACACCGTAGATCAGATTAAAGATGCTTTTGGTATTTTGACTGGACAGCGTTATGAATTTATCATTGATGTAGAGGTAGAGGAGGACGACGAGCTATACACTGAAAACGGACTGTATATCCGTTGTCTTTATTTAGTAGACGAAGAAAAGACAGGACTGCTGAAGTATGAATTAATTGAAAAAGTAACGAATCATTACATTGATCTTGAACTTGAAGAGGATGAGCTGCAAGCTGTTGAGAACTTCTGTAAAGAACATGTACAGGATGAAATAGTGAAGTAACAGTAAGACACTTAGCTAGTACAGCTGGTATATAGCTAACATATGATGAAGATATCAAGGAGTCCTGACATGATCAGGCTCCTTTTTTTTATGGTCAAATGAAGAGAACTTATCTGCTCTAGCGCAGTCTGTCCCACACATTCACCATAAACAGCATAGTCCCCCCTGCGAGTAACACCCACCCTGTGACGATCCAAACTTCAGTCTCTGGAACCTTGTAATTTTGACCTGTAAGCGCCAATATCAACACGGGCAGACCGATATTATGCATCCAAAAATGGGTATGTGCCAGAATAGTAACTGAAAGTGCGGGAAAGGCCACATAGATCAGACCTATGATTCCAAGCGTTGTCCAACCCAATAAATGGATATGAGACTGAATGTTGGACAGACTGTAATCACCCGACACGCCAATAATGGCACTAAGCAGCACACTGAGGGCAAAATATACGGCAGCTATCTTTAGAAATTGCTTTCCCATATATGAACTCCTCCTTATGTTGCACGGGGAATATTTTGTGACATCTTCTCTATCCTATCGAGCAAGCAGGCAGGGGGTGTGGGTATTGTGACTGGTCCATTTGACAAAAGCTTCAAATACACATAAAATCTTATTGCATCAATACTTACCGCATTACTATGTTTTCTTGGAGATGATAGCGAACTTCTCCGACAGTAGGCGTTAATTTTTGACCATTGGTTTATTTTGGATTCGCCATTAAAAGGAGCTTGAAATTATGAATGTATATCAAAATACCCTTGAACTCATCGGACGTACGCCATTAGTGGAGCTGAACAGCTATTCTCTACCGAGAGGAATTCGCCTGTTTGCGAAGCTGGAGTTTATGAATCCCGGCGGCAGCGTAAAGGATCGGGTGGGTAAGGCTCTTATTGAAAAAGCATTAAAAACAGGTCAGCTGAAGCCAGGTGGGACATTAATTGAAGCAACAGCAGGCAACGCAGGTATTGGTCTTGCGATGGCAGCACTTCATTATAATATCTCGGTTATTTTTGCTGTGCCTGAGAAGTTCAGCCAAGAGAAACAGGACCTGATGAAGGCATTGGGAGCACGCATCGTTCATACCCCGACGAGTAAGGGGATGAAAGGAGCTATCGAAAAAACAAAAGAATTGGCTGCTGAAATAAAAGATGCATACTTGCCGCGGCAATTCAGTAATCCGGATAATCCCGAGGCATACTATACGACAATGGGACCTGAAATATGGAACGATCTGGACGGCAAAGTGGACGTATTTGTGGCAGGTGCAGGCTCGGGGGGAACGTTTATGGGAACCTCGCGTTATCTTAAGGAACAAAATGCAGCCCTTAAAACAGTCATCGTGGAGCCGGAAGGATCCATTTTGAATGGCGGCGAGTCAGGTCCACATAAAACGGAAGGAATTGGCATGGAATTAATTCCTGAATTTGTGGATAAAGGATATTTTAATGCCATCCACACCATTAGTGATGTCGATGCTTTTGGCCGTGTCAAGGAACTGGCTGCACGTGAGGGTCTTCTCGTTGGCAGTTCTTCAGGGTCTGCTTTACATGCCGCTTTACTGGAAGCAGAAAATGCACCGGATGGTGCACATATTGTTACCATTTTCCCGGATAGCAGCGAACGTTATCTGAGTAAAAAAATATATGAAGGCGGGATATAAAATGAAACGCAAAACAAAACTGATTCACGGCGGGCTTCCTACCGATCCCCATACAGGCGCGGTTAACGTTCCTATTTATCAGGTAAGCACTTATGAGCAAGAGGAAATTGGCGTCCATAAGGGATACGAGTATTCGCGTACAGGCAATCCGACCCGGTTTGCTTTGGAGGAGCTGATCAAGGATCTGGAGGAAGGAAAGCGTGGTTTTGCTTTCGGTTCGGGTATGGCTGCAATTCATGCGGTATTTTCACTGTTTAATGCAGGGGATCATATTTTGCTGACCGATGATGTATACGGAGGCACCTATCGCATTGTAAGCAAAGTGCTCAGCCGTATCGGAATTGAGTCCACATTTGTGGATACGACTGACCTGGAAGCTATCTCCAAAGCAATTCGTCCGAATACGAAGGCATTGTATGTCGAAACGCCAACGAACCCGCTTTTGAAAGTTACTGATATCCGCGCTGTTTCGGAGCTTGTAAAAAAACATGATCTTTTACTGATCGTCGACAACACATTTGCTACCCCTTATTGGCAGACGCCAATTACACTCGGGGCTGATATTGTCATTCACTCTGCTACCAAATATTTGGGCGGCCACAGCGATGTTGTAGCTGGTCTGGCTGTTGTGAACAGCGACGAGCTGGGAGAACAACTCCATTTTCTGCAAAACGCCATTGGTGCTATTCTCGGCCCGCAGGATTCTTGGTTATTGATCCGCGGTATTAAAACATTGGGTCTGCGTATGGAAGCGATTGAGCAAAATGCGAAGGAAATTGCAGCCTTTTTGGAAAAACATCCGAAGGTTAGAAAAGTGTATTATCCTGGACTGGAAAGCCATGCGCAGCACGAACTGTCCAAAATCCAGGCTCAAGGCTTTGGCGGCATCATTTCCTTTGATGTAGGTAGCGACGCTAACGCGGTTGCACTTCTGAAAAAGGTGAAATATTTTACACTGGCTGAAAGCTTGGGAGCGGTTGAAAGTTTGATTAGCGTTCCTGCACGTATGACGCACGCCTCTATTCCGGTAGAACGTCGTGCAGAGTTAGGCATTACCGAAGGTTTGGTGAGGATTTCGGTTGGGATTGAAGATCTGGAAGATTTGATTGAAGACTTGCAGGCAGCATTGTAAGAAAATAAGTGTAATGTTCAAGAGAGGTGGCAGAAGCTGCCTCTTTTTTTGTTGTGAGAATAGCTTCTTTTTTGAAAAGCACAGAGGAGTACGTAGAGGTAATAACGAATAGTTTTATATAGTTCAATTGAATGTTAAACGGAATATAACCGCGACTACGTCTCTGAGGAAACAAAAACCTGGAGGGGGAATGTTATGAGGTTCACACATCTGGAAAAAGCAACTACTGTGCTGTCGGATCATCCGGTACGTCTGGCGTCTGCTTATGCAGTCGGTCCAGTCGAGCTTCCGGAAAATTGCGGTGTGGGTAGGGAATGGTCAAGTTATTTTGCCCATGAGGATTGGAATTTGGAAAAGGCTTGTGGTGAAGAAGGAGTAGAGCTTTCAGCCGGAGGAAAGGCAGCGTGCCGATTATTGACCGAGCTGGACCCTCGGACTGCGGAACTGAATCTAGGTGTTTTTCCGCCTTTGGCCGAACAAGAAAGGCTTTTGCTGGTTTCAAATCTTCGTTGTATGGCTGCACAGGAAGTGATTTTCAGACCCTTTGAAGGAACGGGACAAATATGGATAGATGGCACACTGGTATATGCGGAATCCGGTCCTTTTCGCTTGTATATGGAGGAAGGCGATCACACGGTAGTTATCATTGCTGCGTTTATTCCCGAGGAGGCCCGCTCTATTCGTATCAGTGGAAATCAGGTATGCGACGAATCAGATGTGACAGAACTGCATCGAGAATTTGTAGAGCGTAATATACGTTTTCATATGGCATGGCTAGAGGTTGAAGAAAGTGCTGGCAGGGAGGGCGAAGACAGCCCGATCTTATTTTATTTACTGCGTAAGGATCGGATAGATCTTCCCTTAGATCAAACGTTATGGGTCGAGGTAACGGATGATGAGGGCATGAAGCTGGATCGCTTTCCAGCACATTGGGAGCAGGAGCAAAGCTATGACTGGGATGAGGAAAAGGCCAGGAATACGGGAATGCTGCACTTCACTGTTACATATCGGGATCATGAGGCTGTGGAGCATCATTTTGTGTATTCGGTACTTGTGCGGCCTTTGTCAGTCGTCGTGGAGGGCTTGCAGAAAGAGTATGACCAATACATTCAAGCCCGCGCTATAGATATTCTTCATTCTGCGCAGAAAATACAAATAGAGGGCCTGCTTGAAGAATTAAAAAGGTTAACGGATTTGCCGGAAGATCCTTTTGAAATCTGGGATTACCGGATTGTGCGTGAATATATCAAGCTATTAAAACAGATCTTCACAAATGGACATACCGAGCAGTCACATTCCCCATCCTTACTTCAAGAAGAACATATCTTTTTGTGTAATGACGGAATTGGGGAAGGATTTTTTGTCTCCCGTTTGGACAATAGTTTGCAACGCTATACCATTCAGCTTCCCAGAAGCTATTCGGCTGACCGACAGTATCCTCTGATCGTTCTGATGCCAGGCAAGCGATATGAGCTGGGTTTGCCGGATTTTCAGAATCGAGGTTTTGGGCGAGGCTGGGAAGAGGAAGCTATATTCGTTACTTTTTCGTGCCGTGGTGTAACGTTGGGCAGTTATATTGGAGAAGCTGCTTTTTTGGAGGGACTGGATGTCATACTGCAAGCGTATCGAGTGGACGAAGATCGGGTCTATCTGACGGGTTATTCGAACGGAGCATACGCTGCTTGGGCGATGGCACAGGCTTATCCTTCTCGTTTTGCGGCTATAGCGGTTATCTCTGGAGCGCCACATCCCAAGCATCTGATAAATCTGTTGAATATGCCAATATTGAATGTATGTGGAGATCAGGATTACTTATTTGCACAAGCATTTACAGCCCCAGTAACAGCGCTTCCATCTGATCATTTTAAAGGTGTCGTAGAACGTCATTCTAATCACTGGGACACGCATGAGCTGAGACTTCTGGACGGTGTACTAGGCTGGCTTATGCAATGGAAAAGAGATGTCGTACCTCAGCGTATTGCCTACCGGACGGAACGGGGCAGACATAACCGGGCTTACTGGCTGGAACTGACGCGAATGGATGTAAATGAGGAATATGCCGAGTTGTACGGTGAAATGAGTGCCACAGGTGAGTTAGATATCGAGGCAGTTCACGCCGAAGAATTTATCATTCATCTTTCTCAAGAGGTCATGCCCTTGGAATTGGCTCAAGTTCGTATCGGAGCCCGTATTTTCGTGTTGGATTTGCGGGAATACAGTCGCTTTCGCTTTGTTAAGACACAGTCACATAAACGTCCCTCCCCTGAATACCGTTTGATTGCCGAACGGGAGGAAGAAAGCAGTGGATGCTTTACAAAAGAATCGGATGCCAAAAAGAAAATTGTGGATTCGAAAAGCGTGGGAAGAAACGTTTTGAGCCATGGTATGGGTGTGCTTGATGTTTATATGGATCGTCTTCACATTGTCCTTCCGTCCAGCTACGCTACACCGGAGGAAGAACAGGCGGTGAGACGGACGGCGAACGCCTTGGCTAGTCCACGAACAGCGACTTGGAATCCGTATATCGGTGTTCATTATCCGGTGGTGTCTTCCACTGATATTACGGAGGAAGCACTGGCTGATAGCAACGTGATTTGTGTCACTTCGGGCTTGTCCAGACATGAGCTGCTTCACAAGCACCAAGCCGATCTGCAAATTACATGTACGGAGGAAGGTTATACATTGGGCGGCGATTTTACGGCAGGCGAGTATTGTCTGTCATATATTCAACCTAGCCCATGGTCTGCAACCCAGCAAATGCTTGTCGTAGCGACCAATTCTCCCCGTATGCTGGGTAAAAACCTATTTATGCGCAGACTGATTATGCCCGGATACTTTAATGGTCTACACCCGTATTTGAATAAAGAGATTATTGTGTATGATAGCCAGGGAGTGCGTGCTTTTAACTTTACTTCTATTAGACATACGCAGCAAAAACTGCAAGGCCAATAGCCAATAAAAAAGTAACAATGTTATAATAATCCACAATTTAAAAAACCGTCTGGAGGCACATTGGCGATCCTGACGGTTTTTTGCTGGTTCATTGCAGTGATTTGTGATCGGGATGACGTCATATAAAGAAGGGCATTATGGCAGCTTAGCTTTTATATTGCTCCATCAGGTACATGATCTTTACTTCATCGGCCAAATCTCCAAAGGGTTCTAACGGATTCTCTTGAATGATATGATATAAACGCTGGACTCGTTCCTTTGGCAGTTTGCGCACATATCTGGAAATGAAAGCGGCATGGGTGACTACGTAGCGCTTTTTACGGACAGCTGCACTGGCTACGCGGACGAGAATATCTTCGCCCCCTGCTAATTCCAGAATGCGGCGCTCATAAAAGACTACGTATCGGAATGTCCGGTCCTTGATCAGCTCACGATTGAGTCTGGCAATCTCTCCGATATATCTGACCATAAGCGGCTCAAAGCTCTTGATCAGGAGAGGATCGAGCGTTAATTCCATGTCTTTGCGGAGAACAAAAGATTGCAGCAGAGCGACCTGCTGGAGCCTTATCCGATCATTGTGAAGGAGTACAGCCATCTCACGCAGCATTTCATAGGAGACACGCTCACTGAGCTGCCGCAGGGCAACCGCGTTTTTATGATTAACGTTTAGTCCTTCCTGGATCTGCCCTATACGGCCTCTGAACAGACGTATAAGCTGCCTACGCTGTTCATAAGGATAAATACCCTGCTGTAGAAGCACCAAGGGCAGCAGAAGAAGCGCACCGACGATACCGCACAGAAGCATTTGTTGCGGCGAGTGGCCGAAAAAGACAGTAGCAGCCAGCAATATGACACTAACGGCAAGGTCTTTACGAAAATAACGTTTGGCTCTGAGTCTGGCATATTGCTCTACAGGAACTAGTGTATCCCGACCACATGATGTGCACTCTTCTTCCCAAAGGGCGGTAAATTGTCCACAACGCTTGCAGACTCTTAGCTTTTGGAAGGCGTACTCTGTGCGGGTAAATGGGCGAAATTGTACAGCTTGTTTGGAACTATTCATTGTGCTCACTTCTCCGGTTCAGCAGCGCTAGAAGCTCGGTGTCGATTTGTGTAATCGACGGGGCGCGTTTTTTATGTATATAGTAAATTAGTGATTTGATGGCGACAAAAAGAAACATAATCGCCAGACATCCGTATGAGATCATAGTGTATTTCCTCTTTCTACTTGGATTTTTAGTTCAATATTTTACATGGGCGGGTTTCGCTATTGTTATTTTTGTCGTATAAAGGAGAAGGCTGGTGCCCGATTGCCCTTGTTGGGGTATAATTATATCATTACTGCAGGATATTGGTAAAATCTCGCGGTATAACAGGCTTTTGGGTTGGATTCAGACCATTCGGGCAGTATTTTCAGCTGGCGCTCATGTAAAACTCATTATAATTTAATAGTAGGGGAGTACAACTGTAATTTAGAATGAGAATTAACCGGCAAAGGGGTACAAGCGATGTTTAGTAGAGACAGAAAATGGTTTTTGGTCATCGGAATCATATGTACAATGATCATGACCTCGATTTTGGCATGGCAGCCACAGATGGCGAATGCCGCTTCACCCTCTGCTTCTAAGGTGGATGCGGTGCTGGTCGTCGATGTAAGTAATTCAATGAACACCAGTGATCCTGGGAAAATTGGCAATGAAGCCATGAAAATGTTCATTGATATGCTGTCGACGCAAAATGACAAGGTCGGGATTGTAGCGTATACGGATGTCGTACAGCGTGAGAAAGCCTTGCTTAATATTACATCCGAAGCGGATAAGCAGGAACTGAAGACGTTTATTGACGGACTGAACCGGGGGGCGTATACTGACACCTCCGTGGGTGTCAAGGAAGCAATCCGCATTTTGCAAGATGGTAAAACAGCTGGACATGCGCCTATGCTCGTCATGCTGGCCGACGGTAACAACGATTTTAATAAGACGACAGGTAGAACCGAAAGCCAATCCGATCAGGATATGGCACAGGCTGTAGCCGAGGCTAAAAATAGCGGCGTTCCGATCTACACCATCGGCTTGAATGCAGATGGGAAGCTGAATAAAAACAAGCTTGCCGACATAGCGCAGCAAACGGGCGGCAAGTCCTTTATTACAAGCTCAGCGGATGACCTGCCGAACATTCTGAGTGAAATTTTCGCCAGCAATTTGAAGTTGAAAGTGGTGCCTTTGCAGTCCATTACGGCAAACGGCGACTATCAGGACGTAACGGTAACCGTACCGAACGATAGTGTGCTGGAGGCTAACATTTCGATCATGTCCTCGAAACCGGTGGATGCGAGACTGATAGACCCGTCGGGCAACAGCAAGCCGATTCCTTCGAGCGATGTGCTGCTGTCCAAGTCCAAAAGCTACTCACTGATTAAACTGCTCAAGCCTGCGGCTGGTGACTGGAAGCTCCAAGTCAAGGGAGTCCAGCAGGATCAGATTGATATTAATCTGGTATTTAACTATGATCTGGAGCTGAAAATGGACGCACCGCCCGCCAAATCATACAAAAAAGGCGATGCAGTTCAAATTCGTTCCTACCTGACGAGCAATAGCCAGCATCTTCAGGATCAGGAATTGTATGCGAATATGAATGCTGTTCTGAAGGTCAAGGATCTGGATTCCGGTACAACGAATGAGGTGCCGTTAACCAACGCAGGGGATTCTTTTACCGGTTCCTATACGATTCCAGATGAGCATGACTACGAACTAACCGTTAGAGCAGAGGAGAAGAGCTTCTACCGTGAAACACAGCCTGTAACCATTAGTGCTAAAGCAGGGGCGACGAGCGGTACAAATACGGGCACGACTCAGCCAACAACACCTGCTGAAAAGTCCAAGCTAATGCCACTCATTCTTTTAGGGCTGGGACTGCTCGTTCTGCTGGTTGCCGCATATTTCATCTGGAAGGCTATGAAAAAGGCCAACCGTGGCTTTGTCGGTCAAATCGTACTGGAAATCCGGGATGAGAACACTGGCGAAAAAACGTATCCGCAGTACAAGAAGCTGAACACCTTCCGGGGCAAATTTAATCTGCACCAGTTGCTGCAACTGGCACCGGAATTTGCTGGAACCGACAAGGTTGTGTTCACACCAGCCAATCAGGATCGTATCATTGTGCGCAGTACCTCCGAGATTACGATTGAAAAATCCGGGCGGGCTGTAGACACAGGCAACGGTCTTGAACTCAAAAACGGTGATCGTCTGACCATCCCGTTAGCCAGTGTGGACAAAACCATTTTGCTGGAATTTATTTCAGTAAACAGCTAAACGAACCCTTAGGAGGTCATATCTATGAAACCAGTAGTTAGAGAGCATATCCAACAATTAGACGTATCACTCGGCGGGGGGATCGTAAGCGATAAGATCAGAGTGGATACTATTGATAATCCTATTTTAATTATCGGACTCGGAGGTACGGGAATTGATGCCCTTCTCCGCTTGAAATATCAAATTAACCGCAGATTCAAGCTTCCAGCAGATCCGATCTCCAAGAAAAAGAGCGATAAACCGGACAATGTGGAATTTCTCGCTTTTGAAACGAATGAACAAGACCGCAACAAAAAATACAAGGGGATTGGTTTGGACCCCATCAATGAGTTTGTATTGCTGTCCAATGCGGAAATCGGCGGATTGCTGCAAAACCGTAGCATTCTAGAGCCGTACATTACCGATTGGCTGTCTCCAGAGCTGAGCATTACCGATGGTATGAACGGGGCGGCAGGGGTACGTCAGGCAGGACGATTACTGCTGTTCACCAAAATTAATCAGGTCGTTCAAAGCATTGACAAAAAAATCAAAACCTTGTCTGAGGGCACCAATAAGAAGCTTATGGTGTTCCTGCTGTCCGGTTTGTCCGGCGGTACAGGAAGCGGTACTTTCCTCGATATCTCATATATCGTCCGAGGAATTATTGAGCGCGATTATGGCTCTGCAGGTGTAGACCGTGTAAATACATTAGGGTATCTGTTTACACCGGATATCAATTTGGCGAACAAAAGCCTGAGTGAGCATACACGTGAATATATTAAAAAGAACGGCTATGCTGCACTGAAAGAGCTGGACTACTGGATGAATGTAGACAGCCGTGGTGAACGCTTTAAGCAGCAGTACGGAAATATTTTGACCGTGAACTCGCCGCTTCCGCCGTTTAATCTGTGCCATCTCATTTCGGCCACGAATACGGAAGGCAAGCTGTTGGAAAATGCTTATGATTACTGTATGAATGTCACCGCCGAAAACATCACCAACTTTATGGCGAGTGAGGAAAAACAATCCGGCGAAGAATTTGCCATTCATGACTATATCAGCAATATCCGTACCAACATCGCACAAATGAATAAGGCGTATCCAGCAAACTACGATTACAATATTATCGGGGCTTCCTCGGCGGTGCTGCCAATGGAGGAAATGACGACATATCTGGCTTATCGAATGTTTGGCAAAATGTCCAAAATGTTCGAGCAATCGCCAAATCAAGAGGATGTAGAGAAGTTTGCCCGCAAGCTGGGCGTGGATCTGGATAGCATGATCAAAAACTTTGAATCCCGTGTACCTGAGCCGCTTCCGGGCTTTGAAAACAGTGAACGGTTAAGTTATAGCAATGTCGTTAAAATGCAAGTTGTCAATATGGACACCGAGCTGGAGCAAACGTTCCTGACGCGTGCCCGCGAAGAGTATATCAAAGCGAAGAAGCAGCTTCCTGGTGAAATTACAGGACAGTTTACGGATCAAATTCGCCGGATGTTTCTGCATCCTGAGCAAGGACCGTTTTATGTATCCCGCATGATTTATACTGAAAAAGGATTTAGCTTGCTGAAAATGCTGCTTTCATATGTGGAGACGTTGCGTGAATCACTGCACCGTATTCCGACGGACATTGAATGGGCGCGTGAGCAGGCGAACGAAAAGTTGGGCGATGCCAAGAGCGCGTTTGTATCCAAGGATAAAAAGAAAAATGCGTACATTGAAGCGAAAATTAATGAATATTGGCTGCGTGCTGATGTGGAACGTACAGAGCAGCTCATTGAATTTTATGAAGACCTGTATGACCTGTTGAATAAGGAAAATAGCCGCATTTATAATGTATTTACTGAAATTTTGAACGCATTGAGCGCAATATTCGAGAAGAATGGTGATCTGCTGATTAACGGCGAGGAACAGTCCGATCACAAAGGTAACAAAACGTACTATTGGAATCTGGTAAGTGTACCGGATATTTCTGAAGTTGTGACCAAGCTGCTGGATAACCGCAACGGTGACGATTTGATTCGTGATTTTGCCCAAGAATTGCTCGAAAATTCAGATCAATGGGTGAAGGATCAGGATATGGACATCATCAGCTCAATCTCCAATTTCTTGACTGATAAGTTCGGTGATCTCATTACCCGTTCCATGGAGGATTTCCTCGTCATGAAATACGGGCAAGATGAAGCCATTGAAAAATTTGTGGAGCGCTACATTGCGAGCAAACTGGATGAGGAAGCTGTACCTGTGTTCCATCTGAGCAATAGCTCTGGCAACTTGTACTTCCCGTCTTGGGGATTCGTTTCGGTACCTGTACAGTCGCCTAATATCCTAAAAGGCGTTCGCAATTATCAAAATAATGCAATTGGAAAATCACACTTTACTATTAAAGAAAGTGAAGTTCGTAACCGGATTTTCTGGCTCAATACGCGTAATGGTGTTCCTCTGTTTGTATATACGCCGCTCAAAGTGTATGAAGAAAGCTATGAAAAAACGATTCTTGACCGCGAAGGTATTGGCCGCCATCTGGTGCAAACAGGCCAGAACAACTGGACTAATCTGCCGTCGCCGATTCCTGAAAAGTCATGGGGCGAAACTTACGTCAATTCGCGTGTGCAAGCATACAATGCACGCATTCGTAATGATTTTGACCGTGCCAAGTCATTTGGCGTGATTCGGGAAAAGGATGTCGATCAGAATACGAGCAGTCGCTTCACTGTAATCCGTTCACATGCGCTAGATCTGAATGCGATGCTGGCAGGCTACGATATGCGCTTGCATGAATCCAAGCCGAATTTGGGTGAGGTGAAAAGAGCATGGTCTGAGTTGAAACGTCTGCTGGCTGAAGGGCTGGAGCAGGCCGGAAGCAAGGACATCTTTGGCAGCATCAATGAAGAGATGGCGAAGGAAAACCTGATCCGTTCACCGGAGTTAACACAGGTGGTTCGTGAAGAACTGGCGAAGTATACACAAATTGAAGCGAAAGCCGCTGAACTGGAAGCTTTGCTGGGCAAATATCAAGATGAAGAAAAATGGCTGGATCAGTTCATTCAGGCACTCTATACGGACACGATTACGAAAAAAGGCGCTTTGTATGTCTATGATCGTGACGAAGAGGAAGAGGCTTGGGAGCCGTTTGCCAATGTCATGAAGAGTCGCAATTATGTGGAGTTTGAAGTGTTTACTAACTTCCGTGGTTTAGAGGAAAAGAAATTTGCAGCTCTAATGCGCAAGGCGGATCGCCGTGATGCTGTATTGACTTCATCTGAGGATATTACACCATTGCTGGCGAAGCTGGATGAACTGGCTGCAACTTACACAGAGGCCCGCAATCAATTGGAATATGAAAAGGTGGAGCTGGCTAACGGAGCGGAGCTTTATGCATTCTATGCTCAAATGGCTGGAAAATTAAACGACATCCGCAGAAAGTTGAAATAAAGTATGAGAGAGCAGCTGTTACGTTATGCGGCTGACTATGCAGCCGCAGAGGACCAATTAATCGGAAGCGGGGATGGACGCAGTAGCATCCATTTCCCGTCCGTGTTTCTTTTTATCGGGGATCGCATGAACCCGGTGATGAACACCATTGCAGATATCAACCGAACCAAGTGGGATAACAGCACGGGAGTAACATATATTCAGATTCGCTCGCAGGAAGAACATGCGGCTGTAGATCGTTCGGTGGATGCTATTGTTCATACGATAGCGGTACCGGAGGAAAGTGGCCACCAAACGATACGCCGTGACTTACACCAAGCCTTTTATACACATGAATCGCAGCTAATTGAGCTTAACACCGCGTTGCGCCGGGCTAGTGGACATCTGGCAGATTACGGTCGGTTGTATTCTTCGTTCGAGCGTGTCCATTTGTCGATCTTGACGACAGCGGATGACCCCATGAACGTATTAATCCCTGAAGTTACACTGTTGGCGGAGTATATTTTTGCACAGTCTTTTAAATCGGTACAAATGGATCTGTATGTGTTGGTGAATGAAAGCGATCAGACTGCCCAATTTGGCTACAGTAGTGCAACGTCCGTTGCTTTCATGCGAGAGCTGGACTATATCCAGAGTCCGGAGTATACGTTTACGGCACCGCTTCATATGACCGAGGACAAATTGACCATTCCGGTATCCCATGCTCCATCGCCGTTGTTCGATCTCGTCTATGTGCTGTCCGACAAGAACGAACGCGGCGTAACGGTGCCGAATAGTCTGCGAGAAAGCTGTGACATCATTTGCCACATTCAGCTTCTTAAAAACCGTTATCAGGCAGGAGATTCCTATCGGTCACAGGATGGGGGATACAACAATACATCGTTTAAAAACAACATCATGACGGAATCCGGGCGGCAGGGTTATGTGTCGGCTGGATTTTCCCGAGTCAACCGCCCTAACCAGTCAATCGCACTTACGGTGCTGTATCACTTTTATGTGAAGCTGTTAGAGCGTATGAGAACAGAGCAGGAGTGGGACATACGCGATAAGCTGAATTATTTTGGTTTAGATGCTGCTGAGCGCGGTCGCACGCGAAATGATCTAGTTCCTGGTAATGAAGCGATCACGGACATGAGTGCACTGATGACCAGCGGAGCCAGCTACGGCTCGTTGAAGCGAATGACATTACGTGAGGCGGAGGAGGCCTTGTTTGGTCAGGGCTGCGAAGCCTTTTTCCGTGATAATTGTGAACGGATTGTGCACAAACGGTTGGGAGATTTTCAGGCGGAATCAGGTCTGCAGTTGGCTGTGAATGCAGCTGCCAAGGAATATCCTGAAATCGGATTTTTCGAGCTGACAGACTGGACGGATGAAAATAAAACAGGGAATGTGCTTACGGCTGTTCGGGGGCTGATTCGTGATACGTCCAATGACTTGCAGATTAGTGCCGCTGAACTGGATACCCTGTATAACGGGCGGGTGGAGGACCAGCCTTTTCAACGACTACCACTCATGGATAAGCATAATGTGCGCAGCTTGATCCGTTACCTGACCGAGACAGTTTACGGGCACAAGCTGCACATGCTGCGGATTCAAGCGGATTTGGAGTTACTTCGCCGCTATGAACTGGCACTAGAGAAATGGCATGCACAAGCGAAGCATATTACAGTACAGCTTGCCAGCCTGGAGCGTGAACTGCATCAAGCTGCAACGGACAGTATTCGGCAGGCCGACAGTTACACAGGTCAAAACCTGTTCGAGTATTACGAGCGTGTGACAGAGGATGTCATGCGTGAGCTGGAAAGCAAGCGGGGAAAATCTATATTCTTTGATACCCGGCATATGGGGCCTGTATCCGGATTGCTGGACGGGGGTCTGTCCGCATTGGTGGATCGACTTACGCAGACCTGTCGTACCTTGATTCTCAGTTCACAGCCGTTTAATCAGACCTTCGAAGAAGAATTATTGCGGCGTGCGAATGTAGCTGCTGCATATGAAAATCGGCTGGTCGTTCCGAAGGATGAGCTGTTTAGAAAACTGTATCAAACGTTAGAGGAACATGGCGGAATTAACGTACGTTTGCTCGACTATACCCATGAGCATCGGTATGAAGAAAAGTACTTCTTTGGTGACTACGAAGGCGAATTTCTTCCTTATGCGATGGATGTGGACATTACTTCGCGTATTTACAAACTGGGTTTTGTGCATGAGCGCCGCAGTAGCGGGGTGGAAAAACTGCATTTGATGGGCGGCTTCCATCTGGAGGATCTGATGGTTTACCGCAACGGCAAAACGTATTATGAGACATATACTGCGAATGGTTTCGTGTTTCACGGAATCGACGTGGACCGGTTGCCGGAATTGCGGTAGCCACATATTCATCCTACTTTAATGATGGAAGGAAGCAACGATTCTTATGAAGCAGCGTAAATTTAACGTTCTCCTATTACTGTTCGGCTTGCTGGGCGCTGTAGTAGGCTTCATCTTGGGAGAGCTTATTCTTCACAAATTGATAGGGCATTGGCCGCATATCATCGTGATCGGGCTGTATTTTGGCATCATGGCCCTGTGCATTGGCCTAGGCTGTCTGATTGGCGAACTGATTTCGCCACAGTTAAATGGACATTCATGGCGGCAGCGCTACTCCGGGTTATCCTGGAAGTTACTGGTGCCTGCTACGTTGGTGATGTTGTTCGTGGCAGGTCTGCTATTGGAGTTGGGCTATCAGGTTAACCCTGAAGGGCGCAAGAGCGTACAGGACCTCGTACTTGTGATTGATAATTCCGGAAGTATGCAACAAACAGATCCTGATAATGAACGCCTAACGGCTGCCAAGAGTCTGATTGCCCAAATGGATGGAGACAAGCGGGTAGCCATTGTTTCATTTGAATCTGCTGCGCAGTTGGTTCAGCCATTTACTCCCATTGGCACAGATGCAGAGAAGCAAGCGGTATATTCTAAAATCGATAGTATGCAAACTATAATGTCAGGCGGTACAGAGATCGGGCTTGCTTTGGACGAGACGATCAAGGAGATTGAAACCCAAGGCAATGCGGAAAAAGGTTCTCTCGTTATTATGCTCTCTGATGGTTTTAGCGATCTGGATACCCAGACAGCATTGGCTCCTTATATCGCCCGCCAGATTCCGATTAATACGATCGGGCTGAAACTGGCAGAGTCGGATGGTATAGCCTTATTGCAAAATATTGCTAACCTGACAGGTGGAACTTATTCTAATGTAGCCAATGCCCAAGGACTTACTCAGGCGTTCGGTAAAATATATAACAAAATCGGTGATCGCACACTGGTAACGGAGCGGACAGGTGAATATGCCGACAGTCTGTATTTTGCCATTTATCGTGTAACGGCTCTGGTCATTATCGGCGCTCTATTGGGATTAGCTCTTGGGCTGATGTTCGATAACCGTTTTCTTGCACGGAATTTCGCCATTGGTGGAGTCCCGGCAGGCTTGCTCGCTGGCTTTATTTTGGAAAAAGGATTATCTGGATCGCCTATAGGCGACTTGATGATTCGTTTGTTGGCAGCGCTCGTACTGGCAGCCCTTATTGCTGTCTTTTCGCTTGTTCTGCCGATTGCGGAAAATACTCGCCGATCTTCCGGTGGAGGAAGTCAGGGTGAGTCGTCAGGACGCCGAAGAGGGGCACCGGAAGCCCCGACGCGCAATCGACGCAGCAGTGGATTTTAGAACGGGAGGCTGGAACTTATGCAGTATAGGGAAGCACAGCCCGGTGATCCTATTATTTCGGAGCTGAGCCACAAAATTGATGACAACCGGGTTGTGTTACGCTGGCAGTGGCCTGAGGGCGCAGCCGTGGTATATATTGCGAAGCAATCAGCCGATGCAGGTGTGAATGGGCAAAATAAAGGTGAAGTTTTACCGCCTTTTTCAAGCCTAAAACTTTTTACACGCGAGGAGTATAAGGCTGCTGGCAGCTATCGTGACCGAATTGAAGGCATTGGACGCGTGCGGTATACCGTGTATCCGGCTGTTCGGGAGGATGGAGACACTTACGTGATCCGTCAGCAAGACGGAGCCAACCAACTGGAGTTGAGCACCGGAAGGGCTAAAATCAGATATGCGGTTCACCATAAAAAAGGCTGGTTTCGCAGCCGCAAAACCGTCCAAATTCAGGTGACAGCCGAAGTTCCTGTCCCGCAGGAGGCGCTTTGCTACGTGAAGAAGCGTGGGGGCTATCCCGCAGATCGGGACGATGGAACCTTGTATCCGTTCACAGCACCTTTTGTTGCGGGACGGAATGTTTTACCCGCTGTTGAAGTGGGGGGAGATGAATATGTGCGGCTGTTTTTTACGGACGGCCAGAAATATGGCACGGTATATGAATTAGTTCCTGAATGAAAGGAGGCCGCAACCGATGAGTTTTCTTAGCAATTTATTCAGAAGAAAGCCACAGGCAGCGCCAAGGCCGTTATTTTATGATATTGTGTGCCCTTATTGCTTTAGTAAATTCTCCCCGGAGGAAGTAGTATTCCGTGCTTCTCATCACCGTGAAGATGACGAGGACTACGCTTTGGGTGAAGATGAGCTGTTGAACAAATATCGGGAGCGTTTTGGCTTGGACAGTGTGCATGATATGGAGGCGATTTTACATCCCCTTGATGTTCCTGAGGAACATCGATTGTATTCTGATCATGTACTGACAGGACTGACCGACCGTTATGGCGAGCTGACGCGTCACCGACTGTGCCCGCACTGCCATAACGAGTTGCCCGTGACTGCGGGTAAGGTGCCTAGCAATATCATTTCGATTATTGGAGCTTCGCAGGCAGGGAAATCTGTTTATATGACCTCCCTGATTCACACGCTGCAACATGTTACGGCCGATCATTTTGACGCGGCTTGCATGCCACTCAATGCAGAGATCAGCCGAAAGTTCCGCACTATGTATGAGGAACCCTTATTTGAAAGAGGCGATCTGCTTACATCGACACAAAAAGAAAAGATGCAGGAGCCCTTTATCTTCCAGTTCGTATTTAAGGATGAGGAAAAGCCGCCACTGACGCTAGTGTTTTTTGATGTTGCCGGTGAGGGAATGGTAGATCAGGACTATCTGGGACTGCATGGACAGCATATTAAGAATTCTGCAGGTATTCTCTTTATGGTCGATCCACTACAAATCCGCTCTATTCGGGAGCGCATTAAGATTAACCTTGGCGATAAGCCGGGTGAGTGGGTCTCACAATATGATGAACCGCGTGACGTTGTACTTACGATGTTCGGTGATTTTATCGCCTATCAGGAAAAAGGGAAAACGGACATTCCGACCGCTGTCGTCCTGACCAAAAGTGATATGCTTACTGCGTTGGCAGATGAAGAAGGCACATACATCAAGACGAACAGCAATATTTTTAATCCGATGGAGCATCGCAAATATATGGATTTGGATGAGTTTGCGAACATTGATGGCGAAGTTCGGCGCTTCATCGAAAAGGTGGATAAACCGTTCAAGGGCACGATGGATGTATATTTTACGGATACGGCCTATTTCGCGGTTTCCGCGCTGGGTAGCAATCCGGTTGAGCAAAAGCTGCAAGGGTTGGTTAGTCCGATCCGTGTGGATGAGCCATTTATTTGGCTGCTTTATAAGTTGAAGTACATTGAGGGGAGAGAATCACAGTGAGTTATGCTACCTCTCATTTGATACAACAGCAGATGTACACACGGGAACGGCGTGGTATTTTCCGTTCTACGGAAGGCTTCGATACAGTGGCTAATTCCAAAGGATTGGATGCTTCTTTTATTAAAAAGGTGCTGCATCCCTTATGTGTATATGATGCGCCTGCTGCTTTGACGGCGCGCGGCGAGAAACAGGAAAGTGTCTATCCGGAAGCCATACATCTGGTACGGACGGAGTCCGGGGATGTAGTACTTGGCCGCAGTATTTATAAGGCTGCGGATTTTACTGGGCTACGAAGCGCCCTTTTCACGCACAACTATGTGATTCCAGCCGGACATGGTGAATCTCCGTCTGACTATAAGCAGTGGCTGAACACCTCCTTTGTTGATACTTATGATATTGAGCAGGGAACGGATTTGCCGGAATTGGAGCGCCTACCAGGTGGAAGTGTATTTCCGGCTGTTGACCCGTCTACAGTGCTGGCTCAATTGCAGCTGAGCGAAGAAGTGTTCAAACAGCTTTTATACGCAGTCATGATGTCCGCAGCGGGTCGCAAAAAGGTATACGTAGCGCTGAATGTTCCTGTAGAAGCGGTCGGATCTTCAGCCAAGCAGCTGCTGGGTGTGTTGTATGCAGCACTGCCTTATGCATTTCGGAACAGACTCGGATTTCTTACATATGCACAGGAACCGAACAGCAGAAAAGGTATTCACTTGATGTTTGTTGAGCCTTTTAGTTTGCGTCCCGGTGATCGGAATGTAGAAAAGGACTTTGTATTTGACCTGTCTAATCATAGTCGAATACTTAATGTGGATGCAGAGCAGGTGAGACAGCCGTATTTTGACTGGATCGTCCGTACGTTGTTGAATGGTGAGACGCCGGACGATTTCTTCAAATTTGCCGAGCAAATGCTGACAGGTATGGAGGCCGGGCGTGATTTGACGCCATCCAGCTATCATGAGCTAATTACGTTGTACAGAATTGAGCAGGGAGAGCGGGCATTATACAACGAACAACGAATCACTGTGTTACGAAGCCTGACTGATTATTTATCGCCACCCGATGCGCTGCCACGTAAAATGAGGCTGAATGATCTGTTTCTGTCGTTCTTTGATCATGAATTTGATCGGGTGAAGGATGGATATATTCCGGATGTAGGCCTGGTAGATAGTTTCAAGGACTATTATAAAGTTCATGCACGCAGCAGCGAAAATCGGTTGGTGGAATATTTAATCCGTTCGCTAAACAATGCTTATACTGCCAGAAATACGGAAGCAGTCACGTATATTTATCATACAATTGAAGAGAATCCATCATTAGGCAAGGCATATTTTACGAAAGTGTTGGGTAATCCGGCACTGACAAAAATGCTGTTCATTCCCTACATGGACAGTCAGATGAAAAGAACACCGGATGCCAAGGGGCTGCTGGCTGTTGTGCACGAATGGGGCAGTAGGTATATCGAAGTGTCGGCGAATGCCGATTTTCAGCTTTTGGCAGAATCTGCACTGATGGGCCGACTGCGTGCGGAAAGAAAACCAGTAGAGGCTGTGGCTGCCATTCACCAACGCTTGCGTCAATGGGACAGCAACTCTGCCGTAGGCAAACTGTCCCCGCTGGAGCAATCTGGATTGACAGAACGCTTGCAGGAAGCGTCGGATCGGTATTTACTTACCGAAGTAGAGCTAAAGGAAATATCACCCGATCAGGTCGTACAGATTCCTTTTTTCACACGGCCTGATTTGGTGCAGTGGGTTGGAAAGCTGCCTGCTCCTCTTAAGGGACAAGCTGTGCGATTAGTTGCGGCTTATGATTGGTTTAACACGGAGGACCCGGAACCGTCGGTGCTGGACGGTCTGGAGCCCGGCGAAGTAGAAAAGGTACAGGATTGGGCTTACAGCTGGCTGCCCCAGCAGCTTGCGGAAGGCCATTTTGCCCGTCTGTTGCCTGCCTTTTATCGTTCTGACGGGCCGGGAGAGGGAATATTGGATTTCGCTCGCCTGGTCAGTTCGATTCGCAAATGGGCAAAGGATAACGATACGATGTACCGCTTTATCCGATGGTCGGAGGAACACCCTGAGTTTGCTACTCCACGCGGCGGTTTTGAACCATCCTACAGACGTGCGCTACTTCTATTCTTCCAAAAGGAAGGACGAGAGGGACTGCATAAAAAAACGCTGTGGCGTCAATATTTTGAACCTGCGAAGCCTGCCTTTAAAAATTTCTATTTGGCAGCAAAGCGTGAGACGGACACGCCTCTGGTCAAAACGCTTCGTCGTTTCCGTAAAGGTGGGGTGATTTCCGGGATCGTGCTGATTGTCATTGCAGGTACGCTAGGCGGCCTGAAAGCAACCGGGGTGATCGGATCTGCTGACACACCTGCGCCTGTTGCCACTCCGAAGCCTGTACAACAACAGCCTGTAGAGCCTACAGTGCCCGTAAAAAAGGAGCCTACGGCGATAGTGACACATGTGCCTAATACCAAGTCCACTACGAAAATGGTCAAGCTGTTGTTTGCGTTTCAGACATCGACAGAGCAGGCAGAATTTAAGCCGAAGAAGCTCGTCATTGTCGGTGCGGATCAGCAGGAGCACTTATACGAAAATTTTACACTTGCTGAACAGAACGACAAGGAAGCAGCCAGTAAGGCGAACAATGATCCATCCGGTGATGTAAACACTGGGAGCGCCACTACAAAAAGCACGACAGCAGATGGACAATCCACGGACAATGGTTCCACAGCTCGTGGGGGTACATCCAGTGGAAAAAGTGGTGATCAATCTGGAGCAGTGACTGGCAACACGGACGGAGGCTTGACTTCGGAGATTACTACTGAGGGTAGTGGCAATGGAGCAAATACAGACACAGACACTGACACACCATCGGAGTATGATCTGAAGAAGTATCCTTATCGTACGCTATTGACCCTTTGGCAGCGGTTGGAACTGAATGATGCTAGCACGGTTACCGTTGATGGAGAAGAATATCCGCTAGTTCAAGTGAAAACTGCGGACTAAGCAACTATAAAACAGAAATGAATGATGAATGAAGTAAAAGACGGGTTTCCTTCAAAGGACTCGTCTTTTATTGTGCCTATATTTCCATAAAGGATGAATTTGTAATTCAAAATTAACCCTATCTAATAAAGCATCATGTTACGAAAGTATTGACACTAAGTAGACAGCTGATTAAAATTAGTTGGAATTCAAACCATTAAAATTAGATAGATATGGAGGTTCGTAGTGAGATGGGAAGCGAGGTGTATCCCGTTTGTCTTCCTTGGGAGGAAGAGAGCACGATGTATTTAATTAAATGGATTTTCACTACCGTCCGGCGCGAAATTGAAATAGCACTGCGCCCTTTGGGGCTCACCTCCCCACAATCGCAGACGCTCTATATACTGGCGATGTCGCCTGGAGTCACCAATACGGATTTGGAAAAGCTATTGCTTATTGATAAATCAAGCGTTACTAGCCTGGTTAACGGGATCGTTAAGAAAAACTGGGCAGTACGCAAAAGTCACCCGGAAGATGCACGCATGAAGCAAATCTATTTGACTGAGGAAGGCTTGAAGATTCACAAGGTAGCTGAACGTACTATTGAGGCAATTAAAAGCTCGGTAGGGGAAACGTTATCTGTCGGAGAATCGGAGACGCTGCGCGGCCTGCTTAAAAAAATTCTCCGCGACTACCACCCTGCGGACGCCCGTGCATGAGCGAATATATAGAGATTTTACCCGGATAGGGGTATTCAAAAGCAGTGAATTACGATCTTAGATAAGAGGTTTACAGGAGAGGGAGACAACCAAATGATAAATGAACAAACTTATCCGAATGCGGATAAGCTTATGCGTGTGCTAGCTTTCACACTTGTTTTTTCAGTGATGAACGCTTTTATGTTTAATGTCGTTATGCCTGTGATTCGAGAGGAGTTTCATATTAGTGCTTCCGATGTAAGTTGGTTGCTGACTGGCTATATGATCGTGTATGCGGTTGGCTCGGTGACCTACGGCAAATTGGCAGATAAATATCGTCTTAAGGATTTGCTGACGTTTGGGATTATCTTTTTTGCACTGGGTTCGCTTATTGGACTGTTGGCCAATCAATTTTGGATGCTCATTGTAGCTCGTTTGCTTCAGGCTGCAGGGGCTGCTGTTATTCCGGCCACTGCTATGATCGTCCCAGTCCGTTATTTCTCGGCTGAAAAAAGAGGACGTGCTTTGGGCGTCACAGCAATCGGCTTGGCGTTAGGTACTGCACTGGCTCCGATTATTTCCGGTTTGATCACAGGCTTTGCAAGCTGGCGTTTTTTGTTCGTCATTTCCATGCTGCCACTGATCGCATTGCCGTTCTTTCGTAAATATTTGGACGATCAGCGTGGAGAGGATCAGAAGTTCGATTTTCTTGGTGGATTATTGCTGGGTGGAACAGTAGCCTTCTTATTACTTTCGATTTCGCAAACCAATATGATGTTTTTTCTGGTCGGTATGGTGCTGTTTGCACTGTTTATATGGCGCATTAACACTGCACATGACCCATTCATCCAGCCGAAGCTGTTCCGTAACAAACAATATTCATACGGGCTCCTTATCGCTTTTTTAGGGACGGGGATTAGCTTTGGATTGCCGTACTTGGCACCGCAGTTTCTGAACAGTCTCAATCAGCTTACGCCCGCAATAATTGGACTGGTTATGTTTCCGGCTGCTATTGCTTCGGCTCTATTGGGTAAAAGAGGGGGGCGTTTGGCGGATAGCAAAGGAAATTCGTTTCTCGTCTATACAGCTGTATCGCTTTTGTTTATTTGTTTTATCAGCTTGTCTACGTTTGTGGGTGCGTCTCCGTATCTGATTTTGTTTTTGCTTATTTTCGGAAACGTAGGTCAGACCTTCATGCAAATTGCCATGTCCAACACGATTTCTCGTACCTTGTCGAAAGACCAGATTGGTGTTGGAATGGGGCTGCTATCTCTGCTGAATTTCATTGCCGGAGCGATTACGACAAGTATCTTGGGCAAAACGCTAGATAGTTCGTCGTCCTTTCATCTGAATCCTGTCGTATCTAATGTGCAGGTGTTCAACTTTAGCAATATTTTTACGGTGCTTGCACTGATTGCGCTTGTGACGATGGGACTTTATGCGTTGCAATTCCGAAGGGGTCCACGCGGTAATACGCCTGCTGTTGAACAAGGATAAACATTTGATGTAACCTCATGCCAAAACAAGGGTATAATATAGAAGGAAAAGTTCATCTATGGAAGGACGGAGTGTCCGGCATGACAAGAAACCTTCAATATGTACCCTATGGTTATGAGCCTCCGATCGAGACGCATAAAGGGACCATGGTCTACTATGATACGTTCGAGCAGATTACAGCCAGAGAGCTGGAGCTTTTTGCCGAAACGGGGGCTGCATTATCTTTTACAAAGCTGGTGCTGTATCCGCTGCATGAAGAAACCGTCAGAAGAATGTGGAAGCAGCCGGTACGTTCGTATTACAAGCGGGTGGACGAGCTGGGAGAGTGGCAGCGGGAGCAGGCTTTGAGTGCTGTTGTCATTGAGAGCTGGGAAGGTAAGCGTAAAAAGTATACGCCGATTGAAGCAGCTATTCGTTTTTTGGCGGAAAAGTATACGACCCCACTTTTTTTGTACATGAGTCCTGAAATGGCAAATTTGTGCGCTTCCTATGCATCGTTTGGAGAATGGATTAGAAATGTCAGATTGGTGCTTTCGAGCGAACCACTACAACTTCATCCGAAGCTTGCACAGTACCGTAATCGCTGGAACACGGTAGAAGAAGCGATAAACCGTGACTCTAAGGTTGACAAAGCGGAGCATGAATTATAGAATAAAACTAATCGTAAAAATTACTATTGTAATTGTATACCATGTATTCCAATTAAGGAGGAAGAGAAATGCGCGTAATTGTTACCTTGGCATGCACCGAATCCGGTGACCGCAACTATACAACAACTAAGAACAAAAGAAATCATCCGGACCGTCTTGAAATGAAAAAATACTCTCCGCGTCTGAAAAAGTACACGATCCATCGTGAAACTAGATAATTTGAGGCCTGCTGTATAGCAACCTGAATTATCCTGCTTCCTGAGCGAAGCCTGTTAAGTTTGCAAAAGCCTGCGTTATGGAACCGGCGAAAACTTGAATTAGTCCAGTGGACAGAGCGTCTAAAGTTAAAGCTTGCATCTAAGAGAACGGCTTTTTTTCACGGCTGTATGATAGATGCTGAGCTACATGGCACGCTTTGCCTTTTGAATCGAAAGCACGTGGCTACCGACTTCTCCTGTGCTGGTGTCAGCATTTGGGACGAGCCGGAGGACCATTCACTATATGCTTATATAACGATGAAGGCTGACGAAAGATCCGGAGCGTTCGTGCAATGGGCGATGCGATATATGCGGCATCGTTTGCTTGTCGTTTACGAGCTTGAGCGCCAACCGTTAAGGTCTGTCGTCTTTTTTTCTGGGACATAACCGTTCCTTTTGCCAACTGATGGAGTATTGCGCCAGTACGTTTGAGGTTGAAACTAAAACTACATGAAAGATTAGGTGAAACTAATGAAAAAAGATATTCATCCAACATTGAACAAAGTTATCTTTTTGGACCCTAGCTGTGGATTTACTTTCCTGAGTGCTTCCACTAAATATTCGCAAGAAACGATGGAATGGGAAGATGGTAACACATACCCAGTTATCCGTGTAGATACTAGCTCCGCTTCCCACCCGTTCTTCACTGGTAAACAAAGAAACGTGGATATCGGTGGCCGTGTGGATCGCTTTAACAAAAAATATAACCTTAAGTAAGAACAGTCGAGCGTTGTGTTCATGGATTATGCTTATAATCCGTGAACATCGCTTTTTAAAAAACCTCCTGCATCTGCAGGAGGTTTTTTTGTCTTAATTTAGACCTGTTATTTATAGCGAAATGAAGCACTGTTCCCATTGGTCGGTAATGGATGCTTTGTCGAGCTGCTCCCCAATGAGCGTGACATATCCCTGACTCACGGGAAGTGCAGTAGGCTGCCACTCCAAGTGATTTCCTGAAAATTGCAAAAGCATTGTCCCTTCCTGAGGAAGCACGCAATAACCTTTCGCTCGAAGCAGAGAGGAGCCTAGCCCTGTCAGAAAGCGCTCCAATCGTTGTTTTTCGAGTGGCTGAGGAGAATATTGATGCAGCGTTAAGCTCTCCAAATGGGAAAACGAGTGGGTCTGGTTGGGATCGTGGCTGTGGCTATGACTGTGTGCAGAAATAACTTTGAACGGCGTACTTATAGAGGTAATACTGGGTCGTCCGGAACTTTTGACGGGAATGGGGACAGACAGTGCATCTGCATCAGTGGGCTGGACCTGTGCAGGTGCTGGTTGAGGTGTCTGTACAGGTTTCGCGGCAACGGATGTGGAGGCCAGAACAGGCTCTAGCAGTGGTTCAAGGTCAACCCGGCTATATTCAGTAGTTTGCAGCTTGGCCGTATCGTTGAGCTTGCGGATGCTTTTGACGACCTTCGTCACTTCACGGCTGCTTGCTGCATCCGTCTTGTTCACCACAATGAAGTCTGCGGTGCGCAGTTGTCCGTGCAGGGTGCGAACCAGTTCTTTATCAGCCGTAAAACGGCTATTGTATTCATGGAACAGCTCAGCATCCACAACACTGATGCTGTGAACCAGATAAAGCTGATCTGCCAGTAGAGGGGAGCGAAGCTCCTCCAGTACTTGTTCGGGGTTGGCTACCCCGGTGGTCTCCATGAAGATCAGATCTGGCTCCTGGCTGAGCAGGGTATGCAAAGCCCCTGCCAGTTCATTTCTTTTGCTGCAACAAATGCAGCCTTCTAGCAATCCTTCTACTGTTACGTCAGGCATTTCCTCTGAAATTATAGCGCTGTCTACATTATATTCACCCATTTCGTTCATTAAAACAACAGCACGAAGGGGAATTTGGCGGGTATGGGCTAACAGGCGCAAAAGCAGTGTTGTTTTGCCGCTTCCAAGAAAACCACTGATTAAAATAACAGGAACTTTGTTCATCATTTTTCCTCCTTGGCGGGGTTAGTGTGTTGTGTTCAAGCGATCAAAGGTAGCTACCGAGTCTGCTTGGGTATAGACATAAGGGGATTCTGGCTGCTCGACAGCGGTTATTTTTTCGGATCGAATTTCAAGTACGGGAGCGTTTCCCTTTTGTGCGGTATGCAGTGTTCCTTCAATGGTCACCCAGGTATCCTTGTCAAAGGACGGGGCTTTCTGGGATTGGACGATGATCCCGAAGGGCATGGCATCGGCAGTACAGCACATGACGAGGAATCTTCCTACTGCAAAAAGCCCTTTACCCGGCAGATTGTCGTCTTTATACACAAAGCCAGTCACCTGTACTTTTTTTCCTTCAAAAGCTTGTTTATATAATTCAATGGCTCCAATAGTTTCGGAAAAAATCTCTGGCTTGATCTGTATGATAGGTTGCTGATACAGGCGTTTCGCCAGTTCGGCGAATTCCACATTGTACTTATCAGGCGGAACGAACAGCTTATCCAGCGTTTCCTGACTCCATTTCCCCTCTGGAGGGGGCGAAGTGGGGACAGAAGATGCAGTTGATAAAAGGGAGGAGGTGGATGCTTTCGTGGTCTGTGTATCTGTTTTCCGTCGGATGTCCGGGTTGGGATACGTGAAGGACATGCCTTTTTTGGCGGCCATATCACTACCAAGTGCCTGATTGGGCAGCAAAGAACCGAATAGGAGCGGAATGAGCAGCATTCCATATACGAGTGTTTTTTTGAACCAGCTTTGCGGCAACGGGTGCTCACAATCACATACATCCTCACCGTCCCGCCCCCCAACGATTCCGTGCCATGCCATCGCCAATGCGATGAACAAGAGGGGTACAGGACAGAGTAGGAGTAGCTTTTGCATATGGGGAGCTAGGTAGTAATGAAGTGCATTCGTGCGGCTCAATGAGATGATGTATACAGCCAATCCGATCATGAGCAAGGAGCGAATGCCATATTGCCAGCGGATGCTAAAGGTTGAATTCACGTTTGTATTCACCTCCCCAATAACCATTCAGCAGCTATAGAACCCACTAGAACAAGTGAAACAATGAGCAAGGCCAGGATGGCGACAAATTTGGTGCGGAAGGTGCTTAGTAGCATGAGCGTGCCTTTGAAATCTAGCATCGGACCAAGTACAAGAAAGGCCGCCAGTGGACCCAGTGTAAAGGTATGTGAAAAAGCAGTGGCTACAAAGGCATCAGAGGTGGAACACAGCGACAGTATGTAGGCAAAACCCATCATAAAGGCGTACGATCCGACCGTTCCTTCACTTAACGAAAGCATCTCATTACGTGGGATGAAGGTTTGGATGCAGGCTGTCAATAATGCGCCGATAATGAGATATTTACTCATGTCCAAAAACTCGTCCCCAGCATGTACAAAAAATCCCCGCCATGTGCGATTATGCCGATGAGTCTGATTGTTCTGCTTTTGCTGGTTAAAAGAGAGTAACGACCGTTTGAGCGGATGTACTCGCACAAAGGCATACACGATCAGTCCGATGATCGCGGAAACGGTAAAAGCCAAACCCGTTCGAACGGCAGTGACCTCGGGATGGGAAGGGAAAGCCATCATCGTCGCAGCCAGTACCACGGGATTGATAATGGGCCCGCTTAAAATAAAAGTGATACCCATATAGGCAGGCATTCCCTTGAGCATTAATTGGCGAACGACAGGGATCATGCCGCATTCACAGATGGGAAACAGTATACCTAGTAAGGAGGCCAGCAGGACACCCGGTACAGGATGTGCAGGCGCTATTTTGCGAATCCATGTCTCCGGTACAAGCCACTGCAAAAGGGATGAGACGAGCACACCGATAAGGAGAAACGGAACAGCTTCCAGAAAAATACCCATAAATACCGTTTTTAATGGCTGCAGCTGCCCCACATCTAACAAACGAAGCCACTGGGGAGATAGCGTGACAAGCACAGGGATGAGAAAGGCAAACGGAATCATAAAAGGCAGCATCTTCAACAGCGTACTGTTTTTCATTCCACGTCTCCTTGGGAATAAGGGTTCTTATCTACAGCCTATGCCTGTAAGGGGACAATCATGCCCGCCGGATTGTGTGTGAATCACCTCCCTATATTGACAAATCTGAGCATGCTCATATATATTTATACTCATTAATAGTAATTATTACGATTAAAATCCGATAAATGATTGCAAGAAGGAAATTTTTAAGGTACGATCCATATTAAATGTTGCAAAGACAAGGAGGGGTTATATGATACCGATTGTTGTTTTATCCGGTTTTTTGGGTAGCGGTAAAACCACTCTTCTTCAGCATGCGCTGGCTTACTACAAGGAAAAGGGTCTCAAGCCAGCCATTTTGATGAATGAGTTGGGTGATGTTAATCTGGACGGTAGTTTGGTGAATGGACAAGCACCCATGAAGGAAATGCTCAGTGGCTGTATATGCTGTACCATTCGCGGGGACTTGGGCGTCGAGCTCATGAATCTTGCTGAGGAATATAAGCCGGACGTGATTATTGTAGAATGTACCGGAGTGGCTAACCCGATGGAGATTGTAGATGCAGTGACAGACGCCTCAATTTATTCTACTATGATATTACAATCCGTTATCACGGTCATAGACGCGCGTCAATTTTTGGATTTTGCCTCGGGGAACGAGAGAAGCAAATCGCTTCGTTTGATGCAGGATCAGCTTCGATGCGCTTCCAAACTGATTATTAACAAGACCGATTTATTGGCTGCGGGCGAGTTACAGAAAGTACAGGCCCTCGTAAAAGAGTTAAATCCATATGTTTTGACTGTGAGCACGCAACGAAGTGACGTGGACGCTGGAATTTTTTTCTCCACTCAAGGAGAGGAGCGTATGGATGTTTCGCGACATAAGGAATCCGCAGTTGATATTGAGAGTGAACATCCTCATTTGGAAAATCATCTGCACACGTATGACCATGATGACCATACAGATCATCAGTCTCATGACCATGACCACGAACACGAACATGGGGAGCATTATCATTCCTACGACCATGTAGTTGTTCACACGCATTTTTTTGGACAACCTGTGCCACGCTACGAGTTTGAACAGTTGTTCCGCAGTTTGCCAGCTGAAATTTATCGGGCCAAAGGAATTGTGCGGTTTCTGGAATCAGAGGGTCAGATGATGTTTCAATTTGCCTATCGGGAGCTGGAAATCATTCCGATCCGCCCGCAAAAGCCAGTGAACGATGTAGCGGTTGTCATGGGTGAGAATTTCTCTGCTTCCGAGATCGAGGAACAATTGAGAAAGCTGGAAGCGGCCGAAAAGCCATTGAGTAATTCATGACTTCGAGAACGAGTCACCTTAATCCATCAAGACCTAATCCATCACAACATCATTCTCGTGCACACCTAGCGGGCAAGCCTACTTGGGGATTTACAACAATTCTGCTGCTGACTGCTGGGCTGTTGCTTTCGGTCACACTCGCGGTCATGCTGGGCCCTGTAGCTGTCGCACCGGGGACGATATGGCGAATTGCACTGTCCCATCTTCCCTGGCTGGACCAGTGGATACCCGTGACATGGACCAAGCCTGAGCAATATATCGTTTGGGAAATCCGCTTTCCACGCGTGTTGTTAGGTGTCATCGTAGGAGCAGGACTAGCTGTTACAGGGGCGACTATACAGGCATTAATTCGTAATTCGTTAGCGGATCCCTATATTTTAGGTGTCTCGTCTGGGGCTTCGGTGACAGCCACATTGGTAATTGTGTTCGGAGCTTTCGGGTTTTTAGGACGACTTGCGCTGCCTTTATCTGCTTTTATAGGATCGTTAGCTGCAATGCTTATGGTGTTCGCGTTAGCCCGTGTAGCTGGGAGCATATCGACGACCCGCTTATTGCTGGCAGGGGTGGCGGTGTCTATGATGCTGTCGGCTGTGACTAGCTTTATCGTGACGACGGCCCCGAATGAAAAAGGCATTCGTGACGCGATGTATTGGATGATGGGAAGTCTGGCAGGTGCTCAATGGGACACGCTTTTCATTCCAAGCCTTATTGTAGTCGTTGGAACGGCTGTGCTTCTGACCCGATACCGGTCGCTGAATGCTTTGCTAACGGGTGAAGAGACCGCAGTAACGCTTGGTGTGAACGTACAGGCGTTCCGCGTATTACTGGTTGTGGTGGCGTCTCTTTTAACCGGGGCAGTCGTATCCGTTAGTGGCTCGATTGGCTTTGTCGGACTAATGATTCCGCACATCGTTAGGCTGGTAGTGGGATCAGATCATCGGCGTGTACTGCCCGTCAGCCTGTTGGCGGGAGCTATTTTTGTCGTGTGGGCTGATGTATGTGCCCGGCTTGTGCTGGCTCCACAGGAGCTACCGATTGGTATTGTGACGGCTGTGTGCGGAGGACCTTTTTTTGTGTGGCTGCTGCGTCGTAGTTCCTACTCGTTTGGAGGCGAAAAATGAATATAGAAGTCGAATGCGTGACCTTCAGTATTCACGACAAACGGCTGATCGACGGCATCTGTCTCCAGGTAAAAGCAGGGGAGCTAGTCGGATTGATCGGTCCGAATGGCAGCGGGAAATCAACGTTGCTCAAAAATATGTATCGTGTGCTAAAGCCTGATAGTGGTGTGGTTACGTTGGATGGCCAGGATATGCTGCGGATGAAGTATAAAGAGACGGCCCGACAAATGGCAGTGGTGAGTCAGGATGCGCCGCAAACGTTTGATTTCTCAGTACGGGACATCGTCCTGATGGGTCGCCATCCGCATAAGAAACTGTTGGAAGCAGATACTGTCGTCGATCATGAACTGGTCGAGCAGGCGCTGGAGCGGGTAGGCATGAATGCTCAGGCAGATCAGGGCTTTGCCACCTTGTCTGGCGGCGAAAAGCAACGGGTATTGATCGCCAGAGCTTTGGCCGGGCAGGCGAAATTTCTTGTTTTGGATGAGCCGACGAATCATCTGGACATCCGGTATCAGCTGCAAATTCTGGATTTGGTCAAAACACTTCGGATAACTACGCTAGCTGCACTGCATGATTTGAATTTAGCGGCATTTTATTGTGATCGAATGTATGTATTAAAAGAAGGCAAAGTGGTAGCCTCCGGCATAACAGAGGATGTGCTTCAGCCAGACCTGCTGTGGAGTGTATTCGGGGTCGAGACAGAAATCTGCATTCATCCAAAAACCGGAAAGCCGAATATTACCTTCTTACCGGATTCTCTCAGGAGAGGAGGCCATCCATGATGTTAACAGAAAAGGCGATACGATGAGGTAAGATTAACTACAAATAAAAGAGGAGACGGTACATATGAAAAGATATAGCAGGCCCGCGTTACCGCTGGTTATGCTCGCTTTGGCAATGATGCTGTTGTTATCAGCCTGTGCAGCAGGAAACACGGCCCAAACAAGCGATCCATCCGCAAACGGGCAGCAACCTGCCGCATCCCAATCAGCAACCAAGGAGACGTCGGTAGAGCTTGAGAACATGGGCGTTAAAATGGCATTTCCCGAGGCGCCTAAACGCGCGGTTACACTGAACCAGCACGCGACTGAGGTTATGCTGGCTCTTGGACTGGAATCCTCTATGGTAGGAACTGCGTATTTGGATGATCAGATTTTGCCAAAATATAAGGCTCAATATGACAAAATCCCGGTACTGGCCGAACAATATCCGTCCAAAGAGGTGTTTATGGCCGCTGCACCGGATTTTGCCTATGCGGGCTGGAAGAGTGCCTTTAATGATAAAAATCTGGGTTCCCGTGAGGAGCTAGCCAAACAAGGGGTGCTGACCTATATACAGGAGTCCTCAAATAAGTCGGGCCCCACATTAGAAGATGTATATCAGGATATACTAAATATTGGGCGTATTTTTAGGGTTGAGGAGCGTGCAGAAAAGCTGGTAAATGAAATGCGTGAACAAGTGCAGTCCATTCTGACTCAAATTGGTGTTGTTGAACAGGCACCCAAGGTGTTTGTTTATGACAGCGGAGAAGACAAGCCCTTTACGGCTGCCAACAATTATCTAACGTCTTTGATTGAAAGTGTGAAGGCGAAAAATATTTTTGATGATATCGACAAAAGTTTTACTGAGGTAAGCTGGGAAGAGGTTGTGAACCGTAATCCTGACGTCATTGTCATTCTCGACTATGGAGATACTTCACTGGCGGATAAAGAGAAGCTACTCCTGAGCAAGCCTGCATTAGCTGGTGTGGAAGCGATCAAAAATAAACGCTTTATAGTCCTGCCATTGTCCGCGGCGGCTGAAGGCGTGCGTGCACCAATTGCACTGAAAACCTTGGCTGCAGGCTTGTACCCGGACAAAGTGAAGTAAACAAACAAAAGAGTTGCCAAAACATTGACGAACCTTGCCTAAACTGTTAAACTTGCTAATGCGTAAAGGTTACGTTTATCAAACGCTTATTTTTTTATCACCAAATCGTAATAATTACGGTAGATGGTTTAATGATCATAAACGACCTGGAGAATCTGCGCAAAGGATGATTGCTCAGATGGCTCCAGGCTTTTTAAAGGAAAAGGAGATTTGCGTCATGTTATTGGCCTCATTGGAACAGGTCACATTTGGCTACGGAGATGTTCCTAACTTGGTGGATGCCAATGTTGAAATTTTTTCGGGAGAATTTGTAGCCATTACCGGACCGAATGGTGCTTCCAAGTCAACCATGCTCAAACTGTTGCTCGGCTTGCTTCAGCCTTGGAAGGGCAAGGTGTTCATGTCTAATCGTACAGGTGAAGGCAAAAAGCTCGTTGTTGGATTTGTATCCCAACAAATTGCCGCCTTCAATGGCGGATTTCCAAGTACGATTTTGGAATTTGTCCGTTCAGGAAGATATACTCATGGCTCTTGGTTACGCCGTATGCGGTCTGAGGATCATGATCTGACGGAGCAGGCGCTGCGTCAGGTAGGCATGTGGGATTTGCGTCACCGTAAAATCGGCGAATTGTCCGGTGGACAGAAGCAGCGTATTTGTGTGGCAAGAGCGCTCGCTCAGGAATCGGATTTGCTCATTTTGGATGAGCCTACGACCGGAATGGATCAGGAAAGCCGCTACCACTTCTACGATCTGATGAATCAACAGGTTAAGGAATATGGAAGAACCGTGGTCATGGTGACCCATGGACTATCGGAAGTGCAACATTATCTGGATCGAATTATTGAGCTTGAGAGGAAGGAAGATGGCGGATGGAAATGTTGCACTACGACTTCATGCAGCGGGCATTTTGTGCCGGTGGGGTAATTGCACTGCTGGCCTCGGTGCTTGGAGTATACTTGATGCTACGGCGTCAGGCTCTCATGGCGGACATGCTATCGCATGTATCGCTGGCAGGGGTGGCAGCAGGTGCCTATTTAGGCATTAACCCGACGATAACCGGATTTATTGTTGCCGTAATCGGCGCGATTATCGTTGAGTACGTCCGCAGGTCTTATAAAACATATAGTGAGATATCTGTGGCTATTATTATGGTAGGTGGCCTCTCGACGGCCGTTATTTTAATGAATCTGAATCAGAGCATCAACAAAGGATTTTCCGCTTATTTATTTGGTTCGGTAGTAGCTGTCAATCAGACAGAGCTGATGTTGATGATCGTTGTGGCTGTGATCGGAGGTATTTTCTTTTTCGTGTTTCGGCGCCCTTTGTATCAGATTACTTTTGATGAAGAAACGGCGAAGACCAACGGTCTTCCTGTCAAGTCCATCTCATTTGCATTTAGTATTTTAACAGGGATGATTGTAGCTGCTGCAATGCCGATTGTCGGTGTGCTGCTTGTCTCCTCACTCATCGTGCTCCCTGCAGCGCTGGCGATTCGAATTGCACCGAGCTTCGCGGCAGCCATCTGGATATCTATGGTCACTGCATTGATCGGCGTATTTATGGGTTTAACGGCATCGTATGAACTTAGTACACCCCCAGGGGGGACAATTGCCATGGTGCTGTTATTATTCCTGATTGTAGGAGCTGGTATACAAAAGCTGGTCCGCAAGCTGGGCAAGCAACAGGCTTCGCGACGGCAGAATGCGGCAGGTCAGTGAGTGTAATTACAGTGAGAATAACTAAAAAATCTAACGGATAAAGGAGTAATGAATATGAATACATGGTTCAAAAAATCATTTGTATTGTCTGCGGGACTAGCACTTATTTTGTCTGGCTGCGGAGCCAAATCTGATAATACAGCTACAAACGCTTCCCAAACCGAGCCGAATGCGGCACAAACAGCAGACAAGCTGAATGTGGTCACCACTTTTTATCCAATGTATGAATTTACCAAGCAAGTTGCTGGAGACCATGCTAACGTAACCGCGTTGATTCCAGCTGGTGCCGAGCCGCATGACTGGGAACCGAGCGCCAAAGATATGGCACAGGTAAAGGATGCTGACGTGTTTGTTTATAACGGTATCGTCGAAGGCTGGGCAGAACAGGCTTTGAGTAGCGCGTCCAACGATAAGCGTGTTGTAGTTGAAGCGAGCAAAGGGTTAAACCTGATGGAAGGCACCGCTGAGGAGGAAGAAGGAGAAGAAGCACATGCAGAGGAAGGCCATGATCACGATCATGTGATGGACCCTCATGTATGGCTTAATCCAGTCTTGGCCCAAAAAGAAGTGGAGTCCATTGAAGCAGGGCTTGTAGCAGCCGATCCAGCAAACAAAGCTGATTATGAGAAAAACGCTGATGCTTATATCGCCAAGCTGAAAGAGCTGGATACCGAGTTCAAAACAGGTCTGAAAGATGTAAAACGTAAAGACTTTATTACGCAGCATGCTGCTTTTGGTTATTTAGCTAAGCAATATGGTCTGACCCAAGTACCCATTGCCGGATTATCTCCAGAGCAAGAGCCTACACCGGACAAGCTGGCGGGTATTATCAAATTCGCTAAAGAAAATAATGTTAAAACGATTTTCTTCGAAACTCTTGTTGATCCGAAGGTCGCTGAGACCGTAGCTACTGAAATCGGTTCAAAAACCGATGTACTGAATCCGCTCGAAGGATTGACGGATGAAGACAAACAGAAGAACCTGGATTACCTTGGTGTGATGAAAAACAATCTGGAGGCTTTGAAAAAAGCTCTGAATGAATAAGAAATGCTAAACGAATAAGTTTATAAACTGACGTCGGAATGATACCGACGTCAGTTTTTTTATAACTATCCAAGAAGATTGTGCTTTTATGGCTAGTGCTCAAGATACAGTAGATATATAGTCCTTTGTAATTTGCTTTTCAGAAATGATTTACGTCATTGTGAAACGTTTTTTTGAAAACTAATTCTGTAGTAGCTAGTTTCAAATTTCTTTTATAATTCATTGGTAGCGTTTTTATTTTTACAGATTCTTTCTATTAATTTTACCAGTTTTTTCACCGATATTGAAGTTTGGGCGTGCATATCATTTGACAACGGATTGGAGAGATTAATTTGGCAGCAGTTATAGTAGTGGATGATTCTTTGTTTATGCGTTCTGTACTTAAAGATATTCTTTTGGATTTAGGTCACGCTGTTATTGCGGAAGCAGAAAACGGGTATGATGCTGTTTTGAAATACGCACACTTTCGTCCCGATTTAATCACCATGGATATTAATATGCCTAAGATGGACGGGCTTGAGGCTGTTAAAAAGATCATAGAACTTGATCCCCAAGCCAACATTTTGATGTGTTCTGCTTTGGGGCAGCAGGAAGCGATTATAAAAGCATTTCAGGCAGGTGCAAAAGACTTTATTGTTAAGCCATTTGAGATGGAAAGGGTCGTGAATGCAGTCACAAAATTGCTTGATAGTTAATGAATCAAGATTTTTAATACATAATTATTGAACATGTAGAAGCAGGAATTCCATGCTTATTTTCACGAATATGGAGATGAATAGAATGAGCAATCGAGTGTTGTCTCAAAAAGTATTTATAGACGAACTGATCGCTACGATCAAGAAAGGAGGGCTTGTCCCTGTAAATTATGAACAACTCGTCAGCGAACAAAGAGAAAGAATGGATGCTCTTAACAATGAACTCACCCTTCGAATTGAGGGATTAGAGACAGATTTGATCTCTGCTTCGACATATTCCATTCCTTTTGCCAATGGCGAAATTATGTTTCTTGCTCGCTATATTGTACTCATTGGGGATCATACCGAGGGATACTTTGTGTTCTATCGAGCAGAAGACTGTGAAAGCCCAGAGGAATATCAGTTTTTAACAAGCTCTTATCAACTTCCCCATTTATTACTTGAATTATCTCTTTCTTTAAAAGAACATGGTACTAATGAGCCGCTTGATATTCTCACTTATTGGAATGGCCCTGTCCATCCTCTGAAAGATTTGAATAAAGAAGATATTAAGCTATCCACTTATGAATTTTAATTCCCTTGAGAGAGTCAAATCCCTCAGGGGATTTTTTTACATTGATAATCAAACGCATGTTCGCATATAATACAAACAAACGTTCTGATAAGGAGTGAAGGATCATGTTGGAAAAATACGTGGGGCAGATCGTGGAAATCGTGTATTTGGATCGGAAGGGCAAACTGTCTCATCGGCGTATCGAGGTGCATCGTGTGCAGAATGGCTTGATACGAGCCACCTGTTTACAGACAGGCCAGCCACGTGTTTTTCGATTAGATCATGTATTGGCATGGCATCCGGTAACCAGAACAGCATAGGAGGGGCTTACGATGGGGAAAAAGCTTGAAGGAAATGGCATATGGGAAAGCTCGCGCATGATTTTGCCTGAGCATCGGGAGGCATATTTAAGACTGATGAAGGAGCAAGGTAGGCGCGGCAAACCGACACTGGACGATCAGGAAATGCAGCAGATTGAACAGGCCATCATCGTATCCTATAACGAACGTAAGCCTATTACGCTAAAAGTGTTCAATCCATTTGATGATGAGGAGCTGCGTGGACTGGTCACGGTGATTAATACAAGTCGGCGAGAAGTGAAGCTGTCCCGTGGGGAAGAGGATTTTAGCTGGATTAAGTTGGAGGAAATTATCGAGGCGGATATATAAAAACAGTCTGACTAAGTCGGAGTGTTTTTTACATTTGTCCCGCCGTTTTTTAAAATAAGATTGTAGCTCTATGAATCCATATTTAAAATGAAACTGTAATTGCAAAAAGGAGGAGTTCAATATGAAAATAAGTAAAAATAATGCTGAACATTATATATGGGGAGATCAATGTGATGGTTGGCGCTTAGTGAAAAATAAGGATTTGAGTATTATTCATGAGCGGATGCCCGGAAATACTCATGAGGTCAGACATTATCATCATCATGCACGCCAATTTTTCTTTATTTTATCAGGTACAGCGGTACTTGAAGTGGATGGTGAACAAATCCAATTAGGATCTCAGGAAGGGTGTGAGGTTCCTCCTATGGTACCTCATCAAATGTTTAATGAAACGAATGAGGATGTTGAATTTTTGGTTATCTCTCAGCCTGCGAGCAGAGGTGACCGGGTTCTGACCGAATAACTTAGAGTATAAAAATAAAACCAGCCTAGCACATATAAATTAAGTGCCGACTGGTTTTTTATCAATAAATGTCCTTAGCATCTGCTGGGAGAGCTTTTACGCGATGGAGATAGTTCGTAACACGTTGATCGTCCAGAGTCGGATATTCGTAACCATAATGGTTCGCTACTTCCAAGGCAACTTCTCTAAATAAATTTCCCATGATCAAAAGAGACTGCCACATATGTTCATAATCTGCATCCGCAAACGTTTGGATGTAGAGCGTCCAAAGTTCAGGCTCAAGATGGTTCTCGAAATATTTTCCCTGTTTACCCGGATCTGCAGTGAAGTCTGTTCGTATACCAATATGCCATTCCAGCATCAAGTGAAGCGCATCCCTTACAGGCCGATCTAGCATAAATTTGGCATAGGGCAGCTCCTGTCGCCATAATCCTTTAGCTACATAAGTACTGACCCACCAGAACTCGTTGCAGGAATTCGCATAGACTTGGGCAGTTGGAGGTATCGTCTTATAATCTTGAAGACTTGGCGGTAGGAAAGGCTCCACCAGTCCATCTTTATCCAGCAGCAGTACACTTAAGCTGTCTCGGGTCCAATTGGCGATGTTATTCGCAGGGTAGAGTGTAAGATCTATGCGATTGCCGTCCGTAAATAACATGAGAAAAACAAAGCGATCATGGGGCGTCGAAGTAGGTTCCATATGCTCATCGGGCGTCTGCATAATGATCAATTCACCAAAATGGTTGATCCAGCGACGTTCCTGAATAAAGCTGTCCATGGAAGATACGAGAAAGACGATATCAAAATCCTGAAAAACGTCTCGTGGAGCATGTGGATTAGCGCGTGAACCATTCATAATCACGGCACGCACCCGTTCGTCCTCTTGAGAAAATTGGAGAATGGTATGCAGCATCTCTTGTTCACTTCTCACTATAGTTGTCTCCACAAGCGGTATCGAAAGGAAAAAAACGTAGATAAGACAGCAGTAGAAATAATGGCCACCAGTTCAATGATCATCAAGAAAAACGACCTCCTGTAGTTCAGTTTATCTGGAAAAAGTCTCCTGTACTTACAATAGCCTATACACAGAAGCTACTCAACTGTACTGCCAAGGCCCTGAAGTAACTTTATTTTTCGTTTTGGTTTCATCATATATTTCTATATAGTTTTGGTCATATAGGGGTGATTCCAAATAAGTCCCTTTCATTTTCGCGATCTACGAAAATACTGAGCATGTATACAGAATTAAGACCTTTATCTAATACACTGGATTTTCTTAATTTCATTTCAGCAAGAGCATTGAGGTACTTTGAATTTCATTTTTGTCTTTTACCAATTGGTCTGTATAGTCTGGCGATTTACTAATGAGAATAGTATTAATCTTGGCTGTATCCATGCGATCCAAAACGACTTTTCTAAAAGAGGTATCCAGATTTACGATATAAACCATTCCGATTATAGCTGCGATCAGAATGATTGCAGACTTAACGATGTAACGATTACGTCTTCTCATAGGCTATATCTCTCCATAGTTGTAGAGTTGATGAGCTTCAAGGCTTGATACCGACTGCAAGCATATGCGGGCTCATACCGATCACAGATTCCTGCTCTTCAACCTGCTGTGCTATATCCAGCAAACGGCTACGATGGGAAGGGATCGCCCACTTCTTTTCAAATCCGGGTGCAATCCAGCCGGGTCCTTCCACGCCCAGTACACGAGGCTTCGGCAATCCAGCCGCCTGCCAGTCTGCACGCAAGGCATCCGATGTATGAAAGTAGGACCGTGTGATAAAAGAGGGATAGGCCGCCGGTCGTACATGCTGACCATCTGTCAGCTCCTGTCTAACCATATTCATGAACTCATCTTCCTCCACAATGGTATTGCGCTCGTCGTACACCGATAGTCCCCACAGTAGCGAGCCAAACCTGGAAATAGCTGAAGTAATCAGCGTTCCGCCCTTCTTTAAGACACGCGCCGCTTCTTGTAGTGCTTTTACTCGTTCCTTCTGTTCCGTTAAATGATATAAAGGTCCCATCAATAGCACGATGTCCGCGCTTTCATCTTTACGATGAAGATTTCTGGCATCCGCGGTTTCCAGCTTACTGATGATGGGGTTATTCAGTTGCTGCTGACGAGCGAATTCAATGGCTTGGGAAGATAGATCAAATAGATGAACTTCGTATCCCAGCTCCGCCAGCCACGAAGAATAGACCCCTACACCGCCGCCGATATCGTAAATAACATGAGTAGACTCGCTGAGATAACGTGAAATGATTTCTTTTGATCTTTCCAGTTCTATTTTTCCTATGCCTCGCTCTAACCTGCCTATTTCTGCACCGCCATCATAATAAGCCAGAATTTCATGCGTATCATTTGCAAGCATAGCGCACCTCATCTCAGGTGATTGGAATAATATAACATTATCACTTACATCATGAACAAGTCTACCGTATTTAGGATAAAGAAATCGTCGGAAGCATTGGGAAAGAAAAAGCTGTTCCCCAGTAGCTAGACCTACTTTTTGGGAACAACCCATATTTAAATGATGTTTGTTTCCAGCATCCCTTCGAGATCTTCTTTGGTGAGATGGTAGTGTGCATTACAAAAGTGGCAATGAGCTTCAGCTTGTCCATCGGTATGGATCATATCTTCTATTTCCTTATTCCCTAAGCTGATAATGGCATTGGTAACACGCTCTTCTGAGCAGGGACAATGAAATTGTACAGGCATGGTTTCCAGTATGTTCAGGTTGCTTTCTCCCAAAATCTGACCCAGAATCTGCTCTGGCGTAAGACCTTCCATGACCATTGCGGAGATGCTTGGAATGCTCTCAATGCGTCTCTCGATAAAACTGATAACTTCCTCCTGCGTATCTGGCATCAGCTGAATAATGAAACCTCCAGCCGCCTGAATAGAGTTATCCGGGTTAACAATAACTCCCGCTCCTACAGAAGAAGGGATTTGTTCGGATTGGACGAGATAAGATGTGAAATCCTCGCCCAACTCACCCGATATGAGAGGGACTTGTCCAACAAACGGGTGTTTTAAGCCGATATCTTTGGATACAATGAGCGCTCCATCTGTTCCTACAGCTCTGGCGACATCTAATTTCCCTATCTGATTAAGCTCGAAATGGGTTTGTGGATTTTTTACATAACCCCTAACTTCACCTTTGGAGTTGGTATCGACAAGAATAGTGCCGATAGGTCCGCCACCGTTGATTCTGATCGTCAGTTTATCCTCATCTTTAAGCATGGCTCCCAGCATGACGCCGACCGTCATAGAACGTCCCAATGCAGCCGATGCTGTAGGCCAGGTATAATGACGCCGTTGGGCTTCACTTACCGTTTCCGTTGTTCTCACGGCATAAGCCCGTACCTGATTATTGTAGGCAAGAGCTTTTACTAAGTAATCGTTCATGTTCATGTTCCTCTCTGATAATTAGTGTTCTTTACAAGACCATTTTTTCCTGAATCCAGTTTTCCAAAGAAGTAATTTTGGCATCATATCCTTCTTTAAAAAAGTCAGCGGATAGTGACGCGATGGTTTCCCTTTTCAGAACGGCCTTCCAGGAGGCTTCCGCTTCTTCCATCAAATTTGTCAGTAAACAACACTGATCGTCTTTCTTTAATTCAAGCATTTCGTTGTATATACCACTGGAAGAATAAAGGGTTTGTTGTCCCTCAATCGCCAGGTAAATATCAAATACCCGTATATCCTCAGGTTTTTTCTTTAATTTGAACCCGCCCTTGACACCAGGTACAGAAGTAATCAAATCGGAGCTAACCAATTTTCGTAACAGTTTATGAAAATAAGTAGGTGAAGCACCTAACTGCTGGCTAATGGCCTCCCCAGGTAAAACAGCTTTGTCCGGCAGCATCGTGAGTAGAAGAAGAGCGTAGACAGATTGTTCGACACCTGTTTTCATATGCACTAGCAATCACCTCAATATTTATAACCAGGCTAATGTGGATAACCATTATCCACATATTTGCATAATAGATGAGCTTATCATAAAAGTAAACTGATTTTTGATAAAAACTAAAAATTTAAATCATTTGCAATTCATAACGGGACACATTATTATAATTGACGTATCAATTGATAGGTCAAAGAATTAAGGCGTTGAGGGAAATACGTATAATAATATTTTGACAGGGGGTTTATATATAATGACTACGCGGAACGTTGCACTATCTATATTAGATCTTGCACCTGTCATTGAAGGCGGCACTCCTGCCGATTCCTTCCGCGACACGGTGGATCTTGCCCAGCATGCAGAACAATGGGGGTACCATCGGTACTGGCTAACGGAGCATCATAACATGCAGGCAGTTGCTAGTGCAGCTACGTCCGTGATCATCGGGCATGTAGCTGCACATACAAACAAGATTCGGGTCGGTTCAGGCGGTATTATGCTGGCGAACCATGCTCCACTCATGATTGCGGAGCAGTTTGGAACATTAGAGTCGCTCTATCCGGGACGAATTGATCTGGGACTTGGCCGTGCTCCAGGCACGGATCAACCCGCGATGAGGGCACTGCGGCGAGGGCTTCATAGTACTGGGGAAGATTTCCCCGAGCAATTGAATGAGCTGCGTTCTTACCTGAATCCAGCGCTAAGCGGAGCAGTTCCGGGAGTAAGAGCGGTTCCTGGAGAAGGGCTGGACATTCCCATCTGGTTACTGGGATCAAGCGGATTCAGCGCACAGCTGGCAGGTCAGCTTGGGTTGCCGTTCGCGTTCGCCAGCCACTTTGCCCCGGCTCATTTGCTACAGGCTTTAGAGTTGTATCATCGCAATTTTCGACCATCTAAAGCACTGGATAAGCCCTATGTGATGGTCGGTGTTAATGTGCTTGTTGCAGATTCTGATGAGGAAGCGAAAAGGCTCTTTACATCACAAGAACAACAGTTTCTAAATGTGCTGCGCGGGCACAGCGGAGGACTGAAGCCACCAGTTGATGACATGGAGAAACTCTGGAGTGAGCAGGAAAAGGAGGCGGTTCGTGGTAATATGCTGGGGTATTCAGCCATTGGCAGTCCTGACACCGTCAAGCAAAAGATAGATTGGATTATAGACCAGACTAGAGCCAATGAGCTGATTACAACCTCTCAGGTATATGACCATCAAGCGCGCCTGCGCTCGTATGAGCTGCTAGCCAAAGTAATGCGAACAGACGATTAGTTGGTCAAACCATAAGGCCGTGCTGAAAAAGGTTCTCATAACCTGATCTGGCATGGCCTTATTATATTTTAAAGCTTATATTTACGAATCAAATAGGTTGGGGTCCAGCTCCACGCGTGACAGTAGCTGTTGATTAGATAGCTGCCGTAGGTGAAAAGGCTTTGTTATGGGGATCGTACAACTCTCAGAACGTGTCCGCTCCATTCTGATGGGAGGCATACTGCTTTACCTGCAGGGATGTTATAAAGCCACCCTTCAAAAACCAGTGAGAAGACGATTTGGAAAACTGCGGGACTAGGTAAGCTAAAAGACTTAGAAATCCCCACAATTTGTAAGAATTTCTCCATTTGGAGGGTTGCGAAAATGTTGGAAAAGCGAGTCTATTCAGACATGGAATGTTGTTGTAACATAAAGTTACGCACCTTTCTTGTTGGCATGGTTGATTTGACACTTCCATGATACCAAACAAGTAAGGTGTTTTTTGTCAATACGGAAAAACTTATTCGATTTTTCCTTACTCACTCAAGGGGTTAGGCTGATTTTCTAGGTGCGAAAGTTGAGTTAATAATTTGTTAGATATGATTGTTTGTTTACCCACAAAATTTAGACATTTATTCAGTCAATCGGTCCGATCAAACCTCAACCTAATCAGCGGATATGACGGTGCTTGGAATTCGTGTATTCGCAGCCGTTGTTCATCACAAAAAATTATTGTTCAAAAGTTTGGTGGGATGAATTGAGCTAAAGAATTATATGATGAATGGTGAGAGTGGCGGCCGGAAGTCCAAACACTCCCAGCCTGACGAACCCGCCGTTCCTGCCACAGGATCACCTGCTTGCGAACCAGCGGAAGCCTTACAAATTTAAGAAGCTTTTCTAACCGTAGGAATGATTCAGCTATCCTGTACTAGAACATCGGCCATTGTAGCCACATATGTATACGGGAAACGCCTGTGGTGTACAGCTTTAGGGAGCAGCAACTTAAGAAAGGGTGAAAGTATGGAAATATTTAGTCAGCAAATTCAATCGCATACTAACCGGCGTCTTGCAGTAATTGATACGAAGTTTCCATGGAAGCTAAGTGGTTTTCGATATTGGGAGAACTTTAATATATTCGAGCAAAGGCCTGATACTTTGTTCTTTGCAACTGAACCTAATGATGATTATTTTCCTTCTAAAGTTTATCCTTTTTCTGATTTTATGAAAGTTGCAGTGTCTGAGGGGGTTACAGATGTATATTGTGTTTTCTTAAATTTAACACTTAGTTTGCTTGGGCATGGCTTTCTTCCGGATGGAAGTTATTTGCCAGGAGCAAATCCTAATCTAAATATTAAGCCATTCTTAGATGACCGAAATATTAATCTTCATGCTACCTTGTACCCTGGTGGCGGACTGGATCCATGGACAAAAAAAGAGTTTCTTTCCATTGCAGGACAGCATTGTTCGACCGTATTTACAAACATCAATGAAGTTATGGAATCGATTGTTGGAAGTATTTATTATCCCGTTGTGATTAATACCGACTTATATACATTCAAACAGAAGAAAGTTGAAGTGCCTATACAGTTAACATTCTGTGCTTTTAATGCCATTAGAAAAGGTTTCCCCATTATGGCAGATGCATTTAATCGACTTACGGATGATTTTCATCTTAATCTAATTGGTGATTGGGAAGATCAATTACTTCTATTGAAAAATAAGAATTATACATTCTATGGCCTACTTTCCCCTGAAGAGTTAAAGTCAGTGTACGAAAGAACTCATATATTTCTAAATTGCAGTGTTCCGGATCGATTTGCTTTAGATGGTTTTCCAACTACGGCTGCCGTTGATGCGATATCGACAGGATGTGTACTTGTTACGACAAACCCCCGAAATGATAGATTTATTCTTGAGGAAGGAAAGGATTATTTTGAAGTTGAACCTAACGGGTACGCAATTTCTGAGAGGTTGTTTTGGATCCAGGATCACTTTGAAGAAGCGTTGATTGTTGGAAAAAATGGTTCTAATAAGATAAAAAGTAAATTTAATGCTAGTCAAATAGTGAAATCAAAGCTTGCTAACATATTTAAGTAATTTATAAATATTTGGGTTTTGACTATATTAACTCACGGTTTTCAGCTTTGAAGCAAGAGCTGCGAGAAGGGGATACCGCAAATCGATGGGGGTTTCATTATTTATGGAATGAGAAACAAAAGCAGGAACGATTTGAGGATTTAAAAAACAAATCTGTAAGAGTGTTGTAGCATGACGCAAGTGGTATTTGTAACAAGGATGAGGGCACCCCTTTCTCTTAGGGTGCTTTTTTTATGGTTTGGAATGATATAGGAAGGGGCAAATCTTTCATTTCCTTTCCTTGAGAGAGAATTAGGAGATTTCCAAAACTTGAGAACAACGAGTAGTTTGAGGCTCGATCGGACCGAATGACAGAATAAATAATATCTTGTTTTTTAATGGGTAAACAAACAATCATATCTAACAAATTATTAATATAATACATGGGAACTCCAGGTTCCTTTTCTATTTTCGTCCTAGTATTTTACTTGATTGCATGGAGTTATTGTTAATAACCAGTAAAGGAGGCGTTAACTTAATGGCAATATTAACAACTGGTCCTATTGAGAACAGTCCTGTTGGTGGGGTCAGGCCGATCCAACAGGTCACTGTTAAAATGGTAAACCGTGACTTAGTCAATTCTTCAACAATATTAATTCAGGGATTCATTTTAAATGGTTTACGAACATTACATGTACTAGAACAAATAGCTTTAGCCCCCAATGCAGTTGTTACGAGAAATTATCTAGCGAACTTCGACGCATATGAATTCGTTTTTACCACAAGCGGTTTGGCAGAAGAAAGTACTGATATTTCTGTTTGGGGAAAAAACGGGAGTGGTACAATCATTGGTGCTCAGCGTATTGTTGCGGATGAGCAGTTAGAGTCTTAAAACTCAACAAATGCACAGAGGTAAAGCCACAATCATATCACATGTTTTAGAAATAAAATAGAGGGAACATGATCTTGAGAAAGACCTCATTGTTTACAAGAAAAGCTTGCTTTTACTAGAAAGGAGGGAATATCTAAATGGCAGTATTATCTACTGGACCCATTGCAAACGATCCTGTTCTAGGAGTCAGACCCACCCAACTGGTCACAGTAAAAATAGATAACCGAGATTCTGTAAATTCTTCTACTGTTTTGATCGAGGGTTTTATTTTAAACGGCAGTAGAACAGTATATGTACAACAACTAGTTGTAGTGGGACCAAATGCGGTTATAACTAGGAATTTCTTTGCAAATTTAGACGCATTTGAATTCGTGTTTACCACAAGCGGACCAGCAGTGAATGAAACTCAAATTTCTGTTTGGGGTAAAGATGCATTGGGGCAATTAGTACCTGCGCATCGGTTAGTATCTGATGAACTTTTAGGAACCGATCAAGGCGTCCAAGGACCTCAGGGTGTTCAGGGAGCCCAAGGCGACCAAGGACCTCAGGGTGTTCAGGGAGCCCAAGGCGACCAAGGACCTCAGGGCGTACAAGGTGACCAAGGACCACAGGGAGTTCAAGGCGTACAAGGTGATCAAGGACCTCAGGGCGTCCAAGGCGACCAAGGACCTCAGGGCGTTCAAGGCGACCAAGGACCACAGGGAGTTCAAGGAGTCCAAGGCGACCAAGGACCTCAAGGAGTTCAAGGAGCCCAAGGCGATCAAGGACCTCAAGGAGTTCAAGGAGCCCAAGGTGATCAAGGACCTCAAGGAGTCCAAGGCGACCAAGGACCTCAGGGTGTTCAAGGCGTGCAAGGTGATCAAGGACCTCAGGGCGTCCAAGGCGACCAAGGACCTCAGGGCGTTCAAGGCGACCAAGGACCACAGGGAGTTCAAGGAGTCCAAGGCGACCAAGGACCTCAAGGAGTTCAAGGAGCCCAAGGCGATCAAGGACCTCAAGGAGTTCAAGGAGCCCAAGGTGATCAAGGACCTCAAGGAGTCCAAGGCGACCAAGGACCTCAGGGAGTTCAGGGTGACCAAGGCCCTCAGGGAGTTCAAGGTGACCAAGGCCCTCAGGGAGTTCAAGGCGTACAAGGAGACCAAGGCCCTCAAGGAGTTCAAGGAGACCAAGGACCTCAGGGTGTTCAAGGCGTCCAAGGCGATCAAGGCCCTCAGGGAGTTCAAGGCGTCCAAGGTGACCAAGGACCTCAGGGAGTTCAAGGCGTCCAAGGTGACCAAGGACCTCAAGGAGTTCAAGGCGACCAAGGACCACAGGGAGTTCAAGGAGTCCAAGGAGACCAAGGCCCTCAAGGAGTCCAAGGCGATCAAGGACCTCAGGGCGTTCAAGGCGATCAAGGACCTCAGGGCGTTCAAGGCGACCAAGGACCTCAGGGCGTACAAGGTGACCAAGGACCTCAGGGAGTTCAAGGCGTACAAGGTGATCAAGGACCTCAGGGCGTCCAAGGCGACCAAGGACCTCAGGGCGTTCAAGGCGACCAAGGACCACAGGGAGTTCAAGGAGTCCAAGGCGACCAAGGACCTCAAGGAGTTCAAGGAGCCCAAGGCGATCAAGGACCTCAAGGAGTTCAAGGCGTTCAAGGCGACCAAGGACCACAGGGAGTTCAAGGCGTCCAAGGTGACCAAGGACCTCAAGGAGTTCAAGGCGACCAAGGACCTCAAGGAGTTCAAGGAGCCCAAGGCGATCAAGGACCTCAAGGAGTTCAAGGAGTCCAAGGCGACCAAGGACCTCAGGGCGTTCAAGGTGACCAAGGACCTCAGGGTGTTCAGGGCGTACAAGGCGACCAAGGACCTCAAGGAGTTCAAGGACCACAAGGTGACCAAGGACCTCAAGGAATCCAAGGCGATCAAGGACCTCAAGGAGTTCAAGGCGACCAAGGACCTCAGGGCGTACAAGGTGACCAAGGACCTCAGGGAGTTCAAGGCGTCCAAGGCGAACAAGGACCTCAAGGAGTTCAAGGACCTCAAGGAGTCCAAGGCGATCAAGGACCTCAGGGTGTTCAGGGCGTACAAGGCGACCAAGGACCTCAAGGAGTTCAAGGACCACAAGGTGACCAAGGACCTCAAGGAGTCCAAGGCGATCAAGGACCTCAAGGAGTTCAAGGCGTGCAAGGCGACCAAGGACCTCAAGGAGTCCAAGGCGATCAAGGACCTCAAGGAGTTCAAGGTGTTCAAGGCGACCAAGGACCTCAGGGCGTACAAGGTGACCAAGGACCTCAGGGTGTTCAGGGCGTACAAGGCGACCAAGGACCTCAGGGTGTTCAGGGCGACCAAGGACCTCAGGGTGTTCAAGGAGCCCAAGGCGACCAAGGACCTCAGGGTGTTCAGGGAGCCCAAGGCGACCAAGGACCTCAAGGAGTTCAAGGCGTGCAAGGCGACCAAGGACCTCAGGGTGTTCAGGGCGTACAAGGCGACCAAGGACCTCAAGGAGTTCAAGGCGTGCAAGGCGACCAAGGACCTCAAGGAGTTCAAGGCGTGCAAGGCGACCAAGGACCTCAGGGAGTTCAAGGAGTCCAAGGCGATCAAGGACCTCAAGGAGTCCAAGGAGCCCAAGGTGATCAAGGACCTCAAGGAGTCCAAGGCGACCAAGGACCTCAGGGTGTTCAAGGCCCTCAAGGAGTTCAAGGCGATCAAGGACCTCAGGGTGTTCAGGGCGTTCAAGGTGACCAAGGACCTCAGGGTGTTCAGGGCGTACAAGGCGACCAAGGACCTCAAGGAGTTCAAGGACCACAAGGTGACCAAGGACCTCAAGGAGTCCAAGGAGTCCAAGGCGATCAAGGACCTCAAGGAGTTCAAGGCGTGCAAGGCGACCAAGGACCTCAAGGAGTTCAAGGTGTTCAAGGCGACCAAGGACCACAGGGTGTTCAAGGAGTTCAAGGCGACCAAGGACCTCAGGGCGTACAAGGTGACCAAGGACCTCAGGGAGCCCAAGGCGACCAAGGACCACAGGGTGTTCAAGGCGACCAAGGTGACCAAGGACCTCAGGGAGTCCAAGGCGATCAAGGACCTCAGGGCGTCCAAGGCGACCAAGGACCACAGGGAGTTCAAGGCGTACAAGGTGATCAAGGACCTCAGGGCGTCCAAGGCGACCAAGGACCTCAGGGTGTTCAAGGAGTCCAAGGCGACCAAGGACCTCAGGGTGTTCAGGGCGTACAAGGCGACCAAGGACCTCAAGGAGTTCAAGGACCACAAGGTGACCAAGGACCTCAAGGAGTCCAAGGCGATCAAGGACCTCAAGGAGTTCAAGGCGTGCAAGGCGACCAAGGACCTCAAGGAGTTCAAGGCGTGCAAGGCGACCAAGGACCTCAAGGAGTCCAAGGCGATCAAGGACCTCAAGGAGTTCAAGGTGTTCAAGGCGACCAAGGACCACAGGGTGTTCAAGGAGTTCAAGGCGACCAAGGACCTCAGGGCGTACAAGGTGACCAAGGACCTCAGGGAGTTCAAGGCGTCCAAGGCGACCAAGGCCCTCAGGGTGTTCAAGGACCGCAAGGTGACCAAGGACCAGCTTAAGGTCAAGGTATATTTAGAGGACTCAAAAGTTATTTATAACTTTTGGGTTCTTTTTTTGTCTTAAGTTCATGTTTGCAGTCCTGCTGTAACAAAAAAAACCTTTGTCGAAGTCTCATGGAAATGATTCAGAGAGACTTCGACAAAGGTATTGGAAAATAATTGTTGGCTAATATTCTAATCAGCCTTGTTGTAATTTACGGCAACACAACCACTTTCTCTTTGCAGGACGCAATAAATTTTCCATATTGAATACAAGTTTCTAATGAATCATTTGGCTCCATAGGCCACCATCGTATGGCTCCCCTGGGAGCTTTGGAGGCATAGGTTTCGATTTCTGATGGAATTCGACCTACAACCACAATTTCGATCTCCCTAAAGTTGTTTTCAATGCCCTTTTGGAGCGTTTTAATTAATTGGGTGTGCTCTATTTCAGGACAGGAATGGGGGATAGGGAACAATATCGAGAATTTAGAAGTATCTTCTTGAATAACGTGAGCAGATTTCCGGGCAGGATCATCCGTAGAAGTCTCCCATATACGACGATAAGGCAATTGCTGTGGTAAATCGAGTTCTTTCAGTCTCATTTGTATCCTTTGAAAATAGCATCTATTTAGTTCCCCTACAAGAACCTGAATCTGCTTATTTCTTAGGAATGTAGTGTTATTCCCATGTTCGTTACGATATTGGATATATATCAAATCGGGGATGTTTGCAAATTTAGTGCAAAGAAACGTCCGGACCAGCATATCGTAATCATCTGCAACCAGTAGTTCATTGCGATGTCCCCCGATCAGATGATAACAGTCCCTTGTCCACGCACGGGGATGATTGGGTAAACCGACCAAATGTCGAATGGTTTTGCCATTAATGGTCGTATGTTTTTGTACATTTTGCCATCTGTTCATTTCATGCAGCCAGACTCGATAATGAACACTGTAGCCAAAGCCACAATCCCAGCCATACCAATGTGCATGATTGCTCCCTGCATACACTTCAGCACAATCCCCATAAACAAAGCCACAGTCAGGGTTTTGTTGAAATGCTTTGACGATTTTCTCCAGGCAGTCAGGAGTTAGCTCATCATCATGATCGACTTCTACCAAAATTTCCCCTGTACATAGACCTGCTGCAAACCTTTTGATAGCCCCTATATAACCATTGCGGGAATCCTGGCGATATCTCCGCACACGGTGATCCTCTAAAGGGAGTAAATACTCCTTGTACGTTTCATCTTCATCACCGGAATCATCCACGATTACCCATTCCCAGTTCTTGTAGGTCTGCTTCAATAAAGATTGATAAGGTCGTTGAATTTTTTCCTTTGATCTGTAGCTGGCAGTAAAGACGGATATTAAAGGTGTGTTTGAAGAAAAATGTGTAGGAGGAATCGTTCTATTCTCCGGAAGAGGATCTGTTGCCTTAAGCCAGCAGAAAAATAAATGCATAGGTTGAATTTCGTCAGGTGATTGGAAGTGTAACCAGCGTTTTTTTTCGTGACCAGGCAATGCTTTTAGTGCTGAAAATTCTCCCCACTCTTCTCCGATCGAGACGTAAACCCAAGGTTTTTGGAGGCTATTGTCTATAAGTGGCTGATCAGCCTCATACAAGTTTATTGTAATGTTATTTTCTTCCAATCTATCTATCAATTCTTTTACATGATCCTTTAAAACCTTCTTCGATACAAATAAATGAGTTGTCAGTAGCGGAGTGAAATTCAATGACATGATCATTCCCCTTTACCAGTTTCGAACATCAACGAGAGGGAGGTGCCGTTCAGACGTAAGCTATTGTTTTTATTGAAACAACCATTTTCCTGGCATCATTTTATTTCCCAGTAGTATATATGTATGTGTATGTGTTCGGGGATGTGAGAAAAATACCAGCCCATATGAACATAGCGAATAAACCGTTTGAAACCTCCGTCGTAAACACCGAAGCATTAAAGAAAGGTGGAGTAAGTGTGGAATGCCCATTAGTAAGTGTAGTTATACCTGCATATAACCGGCCGCATACACTAAAAATCGCCATCGACAGTGTATTGGAACAAACTTACCCGAACATCGAAATTATTATCTGTGATGACAGTACAACGAATGAAGTACAAGAAATGATTGATTCTTATTTAGATTCTTTTCCCCAAGTTAAATATTATAAAAATGATAAAAATCTTTTTCTTGGAAATTGGCATAAATGTTTTGATTTGGCATCAGGTGAATATATCAATTACTTGATGGATGACGATATGTTTCATAAAGAAAAAATAGCAAGGATGCTCTATTTTTTTGAAAATTTTGAAAAGATCACACTGGTTACCTCGTATCGGCAAACCATGAATGAATTAGGGGCTATTCTCCCACCGCTCTATGCAACGGAAAAGTTATACGAAGAAACAAGGATAATGGACGGAAGAATGTTGGCAAACGTTGCATTAACTCGTTGTTTAAATGTGATTGGTGAACCTACAACAGTGTTTTTCAAAAAAACAGATCTTATCGAACGGTTTGGAGTTTATAAAGGGAAACAGTATTCTCTTCTTAATGATTTAGCTTCCTGGTTGAACTTACTATCCAAAGGAAAAGCAGTTTATATTCCTGAAGCGCTAAGCTATTTTCGAATACATCCCAATCAAAATAATCAAACGCTTGGTCAAAATGCGTTCACGGAATGGTTAGATATTATGATTGCCTCGAGAGATGATGGATTTCTTGATACCAACGATTTGTTTAAAACTGCACTTCATTCTTATCATGAACGTATAAAAGGCCGTCCACAATTTGTTGCAGATATCAAGCGAATTGAAATGATATTAAAAACATTGGAATCCTAACTTGCTCATCCCATGTGCAAAGGAGGCTTGGCTTATGTTTGAAATTCCCTTCTTACGACCTAGTTTAGTAAAAAAGGAACGATTTATTGCTAATTTTGAGAAAATAGAAGAGACGCGAATTTACTCCAATTATGGCCCCTTAAATAACCTGTTTGAAGAGCGGGTCATTGCGCAAGTGTTTAATGGAATCGGTTCGGCTGTGACTGTTAGTAACGCTACCATCGGCTTGATTTTGGCTATCGCTCACAGCAAGCGACCACAGGGCAAATATGCAGTTATGCCAAGTTTTACTTTTGCTGCCACCCCACTTGCTGCTGAGTGGTGCGGGTTAGAACCCTATTTCCTTGACATTGAACCGGAGAATTGGCAAATGAATAGGGAGCAGTTAGAGCAGGCAGTCAAGCTGCTGGGAGATGAGATTGCGGTAATCGTTCCTTATGCCACTTTCGGTACAGCCATTGATTTGTCTGTATACAATAAGCTGCAGGAGCAAGGAATTCCGGTAGTCATTGATGCTGCTGCCAGTTTTGGGACTATATCTCCCGAGGAAGCCACCCATTTTGGTAAAGGCTTTGGAGGGGCCGTAGTATTCAGCTTTCATGCCACCAAATCTTTTGGTATCGGAGAGGGTGGATTGGTATACAGTTTGGACCAGGATCTCATTAAGCGAATTCGTCAGGCGGGGAATTTCGGTTTCTCCAGCAGCAGGGAGTCTGTCACCCAAGGTCTTAACAGTAAGATATCCGAGTATACCGCTGCTATCGCTTTAGCTACTCTCGATCACTTCAAAACTGTACGGGAGAATAGAAGGACGATCTACGAATATTATCTTCAAGAACTGCTCCAAGCAGACTTATTAGAACGAGGATGGTCTGTACAAAAAACACAAGGATCGGTTGTCCATCAATTTATCCCTATTCTTAGTCCGGATTCACACACGAATCAAGAGGTCGTTAAGTTATTAGCCTCTAATTCAATAGAAGCCAGAACCTATTTTTCTCCGGCGTGCCATCAGCAGAAGCAGTTCCAAAGTTATCCCCGGTCTACTCTTCATGTTACCGAGCATATTACCAAACATATTGTCAGCCTGCCCTTGTGGGAGGAACTGGATGAGATTATCGTTCGAAGAATTGTAAATGTTCTAAGAAGCTTGGGAAGAGAGACAGCCAGATGAGGAAACTCGTGATTTGGGGATCGGGCGGACATGCCAGGGAAATTAACTGGTTATGTGAAGAGTTAGGAGTTCGAGTGATAGGATTCTTAGACGAACGGCCTGAGACGAAAGGGCAGATCGTAAATGGGGTTCCTGTACTGGGGACGTTGACCGACATTAAAGCGTTAAAATATGAGGTGGAACTGATATGTGCGGGAGTGGGTGACCCAGCATTAAAGAAACGATTCGCTTATCATACAATTCAATCGGGATTTCGTATCGCAGCCCCGCTAATACATCCGCGTGTTCGTTTGTCTCGAAGAAACACCATTGGAGAGGGAAGTATGATCTTTGAAGGGGCTGTCCTGTCGGACAATATTAAGATCGGACAGCATGTGATTATCAATCGGAGTGTTAACGTGAGTCATGATGCGGTTATTGGCGATTATATAACCATAGCCCCTGGTGTGAATTTGGCAGGTAACGTAACCATAGATGAGGGGGCCTATATCGGCGTCGGTGTCTCGGTACGGGAGAGATGTCACATTGGTTGTTGGTCTATGATAGGTGGAGGTGCCTTTGTTAAAGATGATATACCCAGCTTTACCATGGCTGCAGGGGTACCAGCAGTCGTTAAAAAACGACTTGATATTCCCTGAGTAGTCTTTCTTTGGACGGACGTATTCGATTTGTAGTAATATGCTTGGCAATGAAGTGATTTACCTACCAAAAGGCCGTGCCGGAAAAGGTTCTCATAACCTGATCCCGGCGCGGCTTTTGATTAATGTACACAGATTACAGATGGATGAAAATTAAAATTTATTTTTGATTATTTTTGTATTACTTATTTTCAAATTAAAACAAAGGTGTTATAGTCTCCATAAACAAAGAATAACCACTGTAATAAAGCATTTCAAAACTAAAACTAAACTTGGAGGTCTTTTTCCTATGGTACAAAGTCTGTGGATTTCTTCACAAGCGTCTGAGCAGAAAAGCATGCTGGAACAGCTCGTATACCGTTCTAACCTGATTGGTACAGAGAGGAGTGTGTGCAATTGGGGAGGCGGTAATACTTCGGCCAAAACGACGATACCAGATTTTCGCGGGCGTGAAGTAGAAGTGATGTACGTCAAGGGCAGCGGTTCCGATCTCGCAACAATGAAAACGCATAACTTCACAGGACTTCGTATGGAGGATATTCGTCCTTTATTTGAAAGAGAAGATATGTCTGACGAGGATATGGTCGCATATTTGGCGAACTGTATGATAGATGCCAAGCATCCACGGGCTTCAATTGAGACGCTATTACATGCTTTTCTGCCTTTTAGACATGTCGATCATACGCACCCGGACGCGATTATTAGCTTGTGCTGTGCGCACAACGGTAAGGAAATCGCTAAGGAAATTTTCGGTGACCGTTTTGTATGGGTGCCTTATATCCGTCCTGGATTTAAGCTGTCGAAAATGATTGCCCAAGGTGTACTCGATCATCCACAAGCTGAATTGGTATTGATGGAAAAACATGGTCTGGTTACGTGGGGAGACACATCCGAAGCGGCTTATGCCAAAACGATCGATATCATCCGAGAAGCAGAAAGCTATATTAAAGCTCGTCAAGAGGAAAAGCAGGCGTTTGGAGGAACAAAATATAAAGCGCTTACTTATGAAGAGCGCCGTAGCATTGCATCTCAAGTTATGCCGTCGATTCGGGGAGCGGTCAGTGATGAGAAAAAGATGATTTTAACCTTTGATGACGCGGAAGATGTGTTGGAGTTTGTGAACGGCCGGGATTCTGCTGCTTTATCCCAGGTCGGGGCTGCGTGCCCGGATCATCTGGTCCATACCAAGATGAAGCCACTCTATGTAGATTGGACACCGGATGTGGAGGATGTAGAGGGCTTGAAAGTTAAGCTTGCCGAGGGTATAGCAGCCTATAAGGAGCAGTATCAAGCTTATTTCGAGCGCAATCGGCATGAGGGAGATGTTATGTTTGAGGCTGCGCCACGTGTAATTTTGGTTCCGGGTGTTGGTATGATCAACACAGGTAAAAGCTGGAGCAATGCGCAGGTAAGCGGTGCTCTGTACCATCGGGCTATCGCTGTCATGCAAGGGGCAACGACGTTAGGAGAGTTTGTTTCACTCAGTGAGAACGAGTCATATAACGTGGAATATTGGCCGCTGGAGCTTTATAAGCTGTCACTCGCGCCAGCAGAAGTTGAATTTTCCCGTAAAATTGCGTTCATTACAGGTGGTGCAGGCGGAATTGGCAGTGCAACCGCACGTCGTTTGGTGGATGAAGGCGCACATGTCGTACTGGCAGACCTGAATCTGGAAGGCGCGCAAAAGGTAGCCGCAGAGATCAATAGTAGCTACGGAGAAAACTGTGCCATTGCCGTAAAAATGGATGTGACGCAGGAGGAGCAAATTCAGGCTGCCTATGCAGAAACGGCATTGACCTATGGCGGTGTAGATATCATCGTCAACAATGCAGGCCTTGCTACATCCAGTCCGTTCGATGAAACATCGTTAAAGGAATGGAATTTAAATGTGAATGTGCTGGGAACGGGTTATTTTCTGGTTGCACGAGAAGCGTTCAAGCTCATGAAGGAGCAGACACTTGGCGGCAGCATGGTGTTCGTCGGCTCCAAAAACTCGGTCTACGCAGGTAAAAATGTAACGGCCTACAGCTCGGTCAAGGCGCTGGAAGCGCACTTAGCCCGTTGTATTGCCGCAGAAGGTGGTGAATATGGTATCCGTGTGAACACCATTTTGCCGGATGCCATTCTGCAAGGCTCGGCAATCTGGAACTCCAACTGGCGTAATGAACGCGCCACTGCCTACGGCATTGAGCCCGACCAGCTGGAGGAGCATTATCGCATACGGACGACGCTGCTGGTCAATATTTACCCGCAGGATATCGCTGAGGGCATTGCCTTTTTCGCCTCATCCAAGGCAGAGAAAACGACAGGTTGTATGCTGACCATCGACGGCGGCGTCCCCGCTGCCTTTACACGCTAGCCGAATTAAAATGAACCTGGGTAAGCGATAGACTCATTTCAACGGCTCAACACTTAGGATTATAACGAACTAATTTAATGTACTAATCTATTTCACTAATCCAAGCCACATGTTATACACACACTAACACTTTAAAAATAGAAGTGACTTTATGGGTGGTCAGCAGCGGAGCGATCGGAAGAACAATCCGCACGCGAAGCGATCTCCCATAACTCACTTCATTTTTCCAAGGAGGAACCATGATGAGTGACAAAGCGTACGCCTTATTCGAGGAACAACAGCAACAACGAGGCATTGACCTGGAGCGAGTAAAGGCAAAGCTGAAAGCGCTTAGCATAGAAACACCATCCTGGGGATATGGCGACTCAGGTACACGATTTAAAGTCTTTCAGAAAACGGGCGTGCCGCGTGATCCGTTCGAAAAGTTAGAGGATGCGGCGCAGGTTCATGCCGTGACAGGCTTATGTCCATCCGTTGCCATTCACATTCCGTGGGATAAAGTAGACAATTACGGCAAGCTTCGCAGTCATGCGGAAAGCCTCGGTCTGCGGATTGGGGCCGTGAATCCTAATCTGTTTCAAGACGAGGACTACATGCTCGGCAGTGTCACCAATGTAGACCCGGCCATCCGCCGCAAGGCCATCAACCATTTGCTAGAATGCGTAGATATTGCGAAGGAAACGGGCACGAACGACTTTAGCTTATGGTTCGCAGACGGAACGAATTATCCCGGTCAGGGGGACATTCGCAAACGGAAAAATTGGATGCTGGAAGCGCTCAGTGAAATGTATAAGGCGCTCACATCTGACATGCGCATGCTGATTGAATACAAGGCGTTCGAGCCAGCCTTTTATCATACGGATATTGCCGATTGGGGCATGGCGTATAATTACGCAACCAAGCTGGGGCCGCAGGCACAGGTGCTGGTGGATACTGGGCATCATCTGCCGGGAGCCAACGTGGAGCATATTGTGGCGTTTCTAATTGATGAGAAGCGATTAGGTGGTTTTCATTTTAATAGCTACAAATATGCGGATGATGATCTGATCGTGGGCTCCGCGAATCCGTATGAACTGTTCTTGATTTTTTATCAAATTTTAAATGCGGCTCAGGATGTGGATAAAGATATTCGGCATACGGTGGACAAAATTGCTTATTTGATCGATCAGTCGCACAATATTGAGCAAAAAATTCCGGCGATGATTCGTTCGGTGCTGAATGTGCAGACTCAATATGCGAAAGCGCTCCTAATTAATCATGCAGAAGTGGAGGAAGCATCGAGCCGCCAGAATGTGCTGGGTGCAGAGGATGCTGTGCGACAAGCGTTTGAGTTTGATGTGGCACCATTGCTCAGAGCGATCCGTGAAGAGCAAGGCTTACCAGCAGACCCGATGAAAGCTTACTTAGCGTCTGAGTATGGCACGCAGATTTTGCAAAGAGGCAAGGGTGGTGCAAGCTGGTGAGTATCCTCGCTTATGATTTGGGGGCAAGCAGTGGCAGGGTTCTACTCGGAGAATTGACGGATTCACGTATAGTGGTGGAGGAAATCCATCGCTTTTCGAATGATCCGGTCAAGGTTGGGGAACATCTGCACTGGGATCTGTTGCGTCTGTATCACGAGGTTCAGCAAGGATTGATCAAAGCCAAGCATAGGGGAGTGAATCCATCCAGTCTAGCGATTGACTCCTGGGCGGTCGATTTTGGACTGATCGGAGAAACTGGAGAATTGCTGGGCAACCCTTATCATTATCGGGATTGGCACACCCATGGGGTAATGGAAGAAGTACAGGAACGGCTGGGAAAAGAGTTTATTTTCCAGCGCACAGGCATTCAGTTTTTGACGTTTAATACCATTTATCAGCTGGCTGCTATGCGAAATGCGAGTTCACCGTTGCTGGAGCAGGCAAAGCATTTCTTGATGATTCCAGATCTGCTACGGTATTTTCTGACAGGTGAAATGTACAATGAGTTTTCCAATGTGACCAGCACGCAATTATATAATCCGTTGCAGCAAAAATGGGATGATGAGCTTTTGTCTGGAATCAACATTCCTCATTCCTGGTTTGGTGAGGTGCTGGAGCCAGGAAATGTTGCAGGAACGATCCGCTCGTCGGTTATGAACGATTTGGGCATTGGAGCGATTCCTGTGATTGCAGTAGCAGAGCACGATACGGGATCTGCTGTGGCTGCCGTGCCTGCGCTGGAGCGCTCGTTTGCGTACTTGAGCTGTGGAACATGGTCCCTGATGGGAACGGAAACGGCACAGCCTGTAATCAATGACGATACGCTTCGTTTTAATTTTACGAACGAAGGTGGGGTCAGTCGAACTTACAGGCTGCTTAAAAACATCATGGGCTTATGGATTTTACAGGAGGCGCGTAGGGAGTGGGAACGGCAGGGGTACTCCTATTCCTTCCCTGAACTGGTTCATATGGCAGAACAGGCTCCAGCATTCACTTCTTTGATTGATCCGGACGATGAATTATTTCTGCACGCCGGGGATATGAAAACACGAATTCGCCAATATTGCCGCAATACCCGACAGCCATTGCCCGAGACGCCGGGAGAAATCACGCGTTGTATTTTGGAGAGTCTGGCGTTAAAGTACCGTTACATTTTGGAGCTTACAGAACAGGTGTCAGGACAACGGTTTAATGGTTTACATATGGTCGGAGGAGGGATTCAAAATCGCTTGTTGTGCCAATGGACGGCCAATTCGATTCAAAAACCAGTGTGGGCGGGACCTGCAGAAGCGAGCGCAATCGGCAATCTTGCGGTACAATGGATGACACAGGGAAAGTTCGCCGATATATGGGAAGCCCGCCGGGTCATCGCGAATTCTATTTCCGTGGAGGAATATGAGCCTGCCGAGTCAGAAGCGTGGGAGGATGCCTATGGGCAATTCCGGCGGGTAGCGGGACTTTTTGTACATTAAAGATGTGGAGTGAGATTGCCATGCTGGTCGCAGAAAGATATGAGATGATTGTGCAGCTCGTGAATGAAAAAGGAAGCATACGAGTGTCCGAATTGAGTGAGTTGTGCAAAGTAACGGAGGAAACGATTCGTCGTGATCTGGACCGTCTGGAGCAGGCGGGACGACTGCGCCGTTCGCATGGGGGAGCGGTAAGTGTCAAAAACGAGCAGCCTGAAACGCCCTATGCGGTACGGGAAATTATGAACGCAGAGGAAAAGCGCAGAATTGCCGAAGAAGCGGTTAAGCAGATTCAGCCGAATGATCGTATTTTGCTGGATGCCAGCACAACCGCCTGGTATATGGCCTCAAGTTTACCGGATATTCCTTTGACGATATTAACGAATTCGATTCGGGTAGCTACAGAGCTGGCGGGTAAAGAAAAAATCGAGGTCATTTCGACGGGGGGGCAGTTGCTTCAACGCTCGCTGTCATTTGTAGGCCCGCTCGCAGAGCGCTCCCTGGAAACCTATTATGTGGATAAATTGTTTTTCTCCAGCCAGGGGGTTCATCTGGATCGCGGTATTAGTGAATCGAATGAACTGCAAGCTCGTTTGAAGCAGAAAATGGTCAGCATTGCAGACCGTGTGATTTTACTGGCCGATGCGAGCAAATTTGGGCAACAGGCGTTTACGCATGTCGTGAACCTGTCGCAGGTATCCGAGATTATTACGGATTCGAGGTTGTCGGATCCGATTCGCAGTCAACTTGCGGAGCAGGCTATTCCAGTTACGGTTGTGTGAATTTAAAAATGTCGAGGTGGAGAGTGTCGCTCCGCGTTTCATTTGCTCTTACGCTCGCTGTTGCAGTGGGATTCTTTGATGATGTAAAACACGTTTAGGTGAGAATCCCACTGCAAGCTTATGCTTACGTAGAGAGCTTTCCTTTGGAAAGCTTTTAGGCAAACGCTGACGCTTCTCCAGATTCAAATGAACCGATCCGCTGGTATCCTCTATAAAGTAATAGCTATTCCATAGACGTAAGGGGTGTTCCGTATGAAGGTATCCTTATTTATTACTTGCCTGAGTGATGCGATTTATCCCAAGGTGGGGGAAGCGATGGCACGCTTGCTTTCCAGATATGGTGTTCAGCTGGATTTTCCGAAGGTACAGACATGCTGCGGACAGCCGTCCTATAACAGCGGCTATTGGGATGAAACGAGGGTTGCTGCCAAAACAATTCTGAAAGCGTTTAACGACAGCGATTTTGTCGTATCTCCTTCCGGTTCCTGTACATATATGATTCATCATTACCCGGAGTTGTTTAAGGATGAGCCCGAATGGCTCGATTCAGCACGGAGGCTGGAACAAAAGACGTATGAGTTTACGCAATTTATGGTACAGGTGCTTGGCGTGACCGATGTGGGCGCGTCTTTTCCGCATACAGTAACCTATCATCCGTCTTGCCATGGCACACGTTTGCTCGGCGTGAAGGAGGAACCGATGAAGATGCTTGGCAGTGTAAAGGGACTGCAATTAGTACCACTTCCCTTTGCTGAGGACTGCTGTGGCTTTGGTGGGACTTTCGCGGTGAAAATGCCAGATATTTCGGGAGCGATGGTGACTGAAAAAGTGGACCATATCAGGGAGACCGAAGCCGAGGTACTGGTCGGACTAGATATGGCCTGCTTGATGAACATTGCCGGAAATCTTCGGTATCGGGAGGAGCCAGTTCGGGTGATGCATCTGGCTGAGCTGCTGTACGAAGGGGTGAAGCACGCATGACCGTCGTACACACACATTCCATGAACCAAAAGGTCAAAAAACGCGCAGAGCTGGCCCTAAATGATGATTTTCTGCGGAATGCAGTTCGTTTCACTACAGAGCGTTTGCGTAACGGAAAGCAGGTGGCTTCAGAGCAACATGGAAATTGGGAAGAATGGCGTGAACGGGGCCGTCAAATTCGTCTGCATACCATTGCCCATCTGGACTATTACTTAAATCTATTTGTAGAAAATGCCCGTGCCAACGGGGTGCATATCCATTTTGCCGATACAGCAGCCGATGCCGTACGTATTACCCTGGATATTGCTGCACATAGTCAAGCCCGTTCCGTCGTCAAATCCAAGTCGATGGTGTCGGAGGAGTTACATTTGAATCAGGCGCTGGAGGGTGCGGATATTGAGACGATTGAAAGTGACCTCGGTGAATATATTATTCAACTGGCAGGAGAGCCCCCGTCTCATATCGTCATTCCGGCGATTCACAAAAACCGCTTTCAGATTGCCGAACTGTTATCCCAAGAAGCAGGTGAGAAACTGTCCGCGGATACGACGATTTTGGCGGGCTTTGTCCGCAAAAAGCTGCGTGAGAAGTTTCTAGAAGCGGATATTGGCATGACGGGCTGTAATTTCGCCATCGCCGAGACAGGCTCCATGGTCCTGTTTGAAAATGAAGGGAACGCACGGATGGTATCCACTCTGCCCAAAACCCAAATTACGCTGATGGGCATGGAGCGGATTATTCCATCCTGGACAGATTTGGAGGTGATGGCTACATTATTGCCACGATCCGCTACGGGGCAGAAGCTGACCATGTATATGTCTGGTATTTCAGGCCCTCGGCGCAGCCAAGATGCCGATGGGCCTGACGAAATGCACATCATCATCGTAGATAACGGACGTTCACTACAGCTGGGCAATCCCGAGTTTCAAGAGTTGCTGAATTGCATTCGCTGTGGTGCTTGCCTGAATGCCTGTCCGGTGTACCGACACATTGGCGGGCACGCGTATGGCGGGACATATAGTGGCCCTATCGGTGCGGTGCTTACGCCTGCCCTTCATAGCAACATCGAAGAGTGGAACGATATTGCGAGTGCGTCCAGTCTGTGTGGTGCGTGCTATGAAGCCTGTCCGGTCAAAATACCGCTGCATGATATGCTGGTATATTTGCGCAGACGCAAGGTGGAGGCGGGACAAGGAGATAAGCTGGAAACGGCAGGGATGAAAGGTTTTGCGACCGTAGTTTCCAACTCGAAGCGATTCGCAGTGGCGATTCGGCTAGGGCAGATCGCCCAGAAAGCGATCGTCCGTAAAGGTGAAATTACCTTGAAGCTGGGCCCGTTAAAAGGCTGGAATACGTACCGTGTGGCTCCCTCTCTGGCGAAAAAATCCTTCCGTCAGCAATGGAACACGCTGGAGCATAAGCTGGAGCAGGAACGCAACGTGATGCAGCCGGATGTTCTCAGCCGAATGGAGAAGATTTTGGCAGATAGAAGTAAAGGAGGGACGCAGCATGAGTGAGCATAGTAATCCTTCTGCGCAAGCAAAAGCGGCCCATGAAGCGTGGCTTCATCAAATGGAAGAAGAATCCCGTGCCAAGCAGGTACGCTTTATGGACGGCATCGCGACGCGGCTCAAGCGTCCACGACAGACGGAGCCGCCAGTTCAGCCGTTTCGCGGGGCACCTGCATTTTGGTACGAATTCGATTGGAGCGCGGAACGGCGCATCGAGGAGTTCACTGCTAACTTTACAAGTGTTGGCGGGCATGTCGTGCGTCTGCCGAATTTGGAGCAGACCGCAGACTGGATCGCGTGCAAAGCGCGAGAGCTGGGAGCGGCCTATATCGTCCGGCAGAATGAGCCGGACCTGGATGCGCTCCAGCTGGAATCGGCACTGCCGCAAGTCCGTTTATCGGTGTGGAACACCGATCCAGTCGAGGATTGGAAGGCCCGCGCCGCTGAGGCGGATATCGGCATCGTCATCGCCGACGAAGCGGCTGCTTACACCGGCTCGGTAGCGGTGCTATCCTCGCCGGAGAAAGGCCGTGCGGTCAGCCTTTTGCCAACCGCACTGATCATTCTTCTGCCAGTAGAGCGCTTACGAACACGACTGGGCGAGATTCTAAGCCGCTTTGACGAAGTCGGGCGTGAGCAACTGCCTGCAGGCATTCATTTTATTACTGGACCAAGCCGCTCGTCGGATATTGAAAATGATTTGACGATCGGTGTACACGGGCCAGGTATCGTCTATACGTTGTTAGTGGGCTAGCGTGTAGACCGCCTAACGAGCATGATAGAGGGGAAAACGGGTTTCAAAATCTGTTTGTCTGCGATTACTCCTAACCGAAATGCGGCCATTGTGCAGCTCGGTAATACTTTTTGTAATCGCAAGGCCCAGCCCGGTGCCTCCAGTTTCCTTGGAACGTGATTTGTCCACCCGGTAAAACCGTTCAAACAAGTACGGGACATCTTCCGCAGGAATTGGGGTGCCGTAGTTGGTGCAGATTACCACCGCCTCGTCGTCTTCGCGTCCTATGGTGATATCAAGGCGTTTGCCGTCTTTTCCGTATCGAATAGCGTTGGAAAACAAATTTTCATACAGGCGTACCATCTCGTCGGTATCGGCTAGAATCCGAACAGGCTCGACGATTCGGACACGGTAGGACATGTCTGCCTGTTCCAGAGAGGGTACAAATTCCTCAGCAAGCTGAGTGAGCAATTTGCCGAGATCTACAGGCTCCAGCTCCAGTGGCAGGCTGCCACCGCTCACACGCGTGTATTCAAACAGCTCGTCGATCAGCTTCTTAAGCGTCAATGACTTTTCATAAGCAATGTTCACATAATAGCGCAGCTCAATTTCATCCCGATAGCGGTCGGTTTCAATATATTCCAAAAAACCGATCACGGATGTTAGCGGGGTACGAAGATCATGGGATACGCCAGTGATCAGGTCGTTTTTGGCCTTGGCAGAAGCCCGTTCTTCTTCCAGCAAGAGACGGAGCTTGTCCGCCATGGTGTTCATATTTTTCGCCAAGGTACCCAGCTCGTCCGCTGAAGAAACAGGAATCGTATAGGACAGGTCTCCGTCAGCAAACTCTTGCATCCCCGTCGTAATTTCGCGAAGGTAACCAATCGTATTTTTGGTAAAAAGGAAAAAGAAATAAATATATGTAGGTAGCCCGCCTACCAGCATGATCAGTGGGGACCCAATGTGATTTACGGTCCAGCGAACCAGACGGGTGCCAAAAAATGAACGGGAAGGATTCAGCCATAGTAGCAAAGATGCTCCATAATAAGACACCATCAAAATCAGTCCGGTTAGAGCGAAAGCGGCAAGGCTAAGGGCTGCCAGCTTCCATCCCAACGTATCATATCGTTTTGCCTTCAAGACGTGAATCCTCCATTAATCGAATTTTTCCATTTTGTAGCCGATGCCCCACACCGTTTTTAGATATTTGGGTTTTCTCGGATCAGCCTCAATTTTCTCGCGAATTTTACGCACATGAACCATCAGCGTGTTGTTGGATTCCAGATATTGCTCCTTCCACACTTTTTCATAGATCTGCTCCATGCTCAGCACTTGACCACGATTACGGGCCAACAGCTCGACAATGGCAAATTCTCGTGGGGTCAGCTTAATGGATTCTCCGGCGAGAGTGACCTCATGCGTAGCAGAATTAATGGAGAGTTCATCCAGTATCATTTCATGCTCCGATACAGGGGAGGAATGGGTATATTTCCGTACTCTACGCAGCTGGGATTTAATGCGTGCCACCAGTTCCAACGGGCTGAACGGCTTAGTGACGTAATCATCGGCCCCAACGCTGAGTCCTGTGATTTTGTCCATATCTTGTCCCTTCGCAGACAACATAATAATCGGAAAATGCTCGGTTTCCCTGATCTTCATGCAAGCTTCAACCCCGTCCATATTGGGCATCATCACATCAAGCACCATCACATCTATCGATTCCCGACTGATTTGCTCCAGAGCTTCCAGTCCGTCTCGTGCCATAAGCAGTCGATATCCTTCATTTTCCAAATAAATTTGCATCAGCTTAATAATTTCAGGCTCATCGTCTACTAATAAAATGGTTCCGTTATGCATGGCCCGTGCACCCTTTCTGTTCTTTCCAGCAGTATACAATATGGCGTATTATATACTTTTTTAAAGATGGAGGCTATGGACACTCTTCTCAGTTCGCTTGCTTGGGGACGTCAGCCTTTGGATAGTGCTGTTTCAGTTGAAGAAATACGGTTTTCTTGCTTGAATTGTCTTTTTTCTATTCCCGGTAGTTGACCGAACAGGATCCAAGCAAATGGTAGGAAACGGGAGATGGTAGACACGACGAGCCAAGAGCAAAGAAGTGCAAAGAAAAAACCTCCAGCGTACCACACATGAATAAGCTGCGGAGAACCGATATGTGGTGATAACTGCCGATACAGAAGCAGGAAAAACGGATGAATCAGATACACACCAAAGGACAGTGTGCCCAGACGTTCCAGCTTGCGAGTGACAAAGGAATGTTGTCGTCTATACATTAAAAAGGAAATCTGTAGTATTACCAGCGTGCTGGACAGGCTGTACATATTATACATAAGTTCGAAAACTAGCGAATTATACGAGATTCCGTACATTCTATTTTCGTACCACATATAGACATGCATGGTGGCTGAAATCAGCCATAAAGCCCAAATTGTGATCCATGTCAGCACTCCGGCAACACTTCGTTGCCCCTTATGCATCAGAAGCCACGTTTTCAGCTGTGGATAGTAATAACCTAGAGCAGCACCCAGCATGTAACAGGCTACATAAGACAGTGCCCAACTGCCCTTATTTTGCACCTGAAATAGAAATTTATTGCCAATTACAAATGACCACTGTAGCAACAGCCCAAGGACAATAGACCATTGTGGAAGTTGCCGATATCGCTGGAACAGCCACAGTACGAATGGAAATGCAAGATAGAATTGCATCATGATAAAAATATAATATAAATGGGTATACGCTTTGCCTGTCGCCAGCTTCAGAGCAAAGCTTTTCGCAAGTGTAGCTAAACTCCATGGTCCGGAACTGCCAGCCATAAGAGACAGGATGAAATAAAATAGGGAGAACATGACGTAAGGTAAGAGAATATACAGCAATCTCTGCTTATAAAAGCGACTTAAGAGCTGTCGTCCCATTGGACGATCCTTGTAGTTGTAGAACAGTACCATGCTGCTAAGCGCGATAAATACGGGGGTTCCATACTTCATCAACACATTGAGCGCATTGTATACAACATATAGGCTGGAATTTGTAAGCTGAACCGTTGCATAAGAAGTGGCATGTACCATCAAGACGGCTAAAATCGCCATGGCTCTGACCAACTGCAATTCGGGAATTTTTTCTTTGGTCGTAGGCTTCATAAGCTTCATTTCCTTTCAGGAGTGAACTGTATCTTGTTGAACTCTTTCTATTAAAAGATAAAGTTCTTAACAACCCTAAAGGGAACGGCTTAAGAAACGCTTATGAACTTCTTAACTTTTGTTAAGAATTGAGGATTTTGCAAAAATCCTGAATTAAGAAAAGAACTTCCATAGCCTCAAAATGAGTGGTATGGAAGTTCTTTTTTATACTCATGATTATTCGTTATTTGCAACGTTTGATAGGTGCGCGTCTAATTTGTCCACGAATAGCACCATTCGGATGACGGATCGTGTGGACATTGACGTAGGCATTACCCTCTCTAATTTGGCACACCAAATCATAAATGGTTCTGCCTCTGAGTGGACCGGTAAGATCACATGCACGGAGCACGCCGCTAACGACGCCTCTTCTAACGGTTATTCCAAACTTCGAAGGACCAAACAGTGTAGCAACAACAGGGCCATTTTCACCTCTTCGTCCCAGATGAATATGCGCTTCGGTTACCCGTGAGATATTGCGTACAGTCAGTTCAAAGCTTAATTGTTGGCTCGTTGGACGGTAAAGAAATTCGGCTGTTCCTGTCGCATTTGTTCTGACAGGAGGCACTTCATTAGCCCCCCTTAAGGTGGCTCTAAACTTATTAGACATGACATCTCTCCTTTCTCAGTGTTGGTTTAGTGTATTCACAGGGCTAGAGAAGGGGCTGCACATTAGCCTATTCATCAGAAGTTGTGTGTTTTACAAGTTATTCAGTCCAAGCACAAAACAAACTTTTTCATAGTCTATGAGTATCTGATAGAGAGAGGAGGAGAAACCATGGGAACATTTATTGATGGGAGAACATCCCAAAATGCTTCGACAGCCAACTCTATTGCCATTCCGATCACTCTTATAAATACGCCTCAATTGTTCGGGCAGATCGGGTTAAACACACTGGGAGCTACAGGTACGCCACGGGTTTTGCTTAAAGGAACTATATCGCTTCAACTTCCGCTTGCTTTAGTCGGAATAACGATCACTATTGTAAGAGGTACCCTGGTTACTGACCCTGTTGTTTATTCGGCCACGTCAACTTTTAGTTTGAGTTTGTTGGCTCCACAGGTTATTGCATTCTCAGCCGATGACTTTAACCCGCCGATTACGGAACAATTGGTGTACACTGCTTTTGTTTCAGCTAACCTGCTGGGTACAATACGTGTAGGTCCAGAGAGCTTTGACGGAATTTTGGTTGCGGATTAATGTAGTAATTTTGATATGACGAAATATCGCTTCATGAGGCTTCGCAGATGTAACTGCGAAGCTTTTTTGTGTACAAGACAAGTTTCAAGCTTAACGATTAAACTACTTTTCTTTTGCATAAGAATTACACAGGCATAACCCTGCAACAATGGGTAGAATTTTATGTATGCGCTTACAGTAAATATCCATTGCTTCGTACAATTAAAAATCTGGAGGAGGAATGAAGAATGGTGTGGAAAAAAGGATTGACTCATATGCTTTTAGCAGCTTTTTTATGTGGTGCAACAGGTGTGGGCATAGCTCTCCCGGCCCAGGCATCCGCTGGCGAGTACAAGTTTGATTTTGGCGGAGGTACGGTCGAAACGGGTTATACCGGAGTGAGCGCTTCGCTGTCTTATGACTTAGCACGTGGCTATGGCTTTCGTACCCCTGAGAATATGCGTAATGTCAGTGCTTCGGGGACTGGAGTGGCAAGTGATGCGGTACGTTTCCTGGTTACAGGTACGAAAAGCGAGAATACTTTTGATGTTGATCTTCCTCCTGGTTTGTATGAGGTGTCGGTTACTTTAGGAGATACCTCTCGTTCGAGTATTGCAGCTGAAGGGGTGTATCAGGTCATAAATATGACAGGGAATGGGGCCAAGGATCGCTTTCAAATTCCAGTAACAGACGGACAACTAAATCTGCTGGTTACTGAAGGCAAAGAGGGGGCGGTCTTCACACTCAGTGCAATGGAAATCAGGCAATTATCTAGCAATCCGGTTACGAATCGAACAATTTATATCGGTGGGGATTCTACGGTATGTAACTATTATCCGCTGGATAGCAGCGTGCAGGCGGGATGGGGTCAACTGCTGCCAGAGTTTGTGAACACGAATACTTTTCAAATTCGCAATATGGCGTCAGGAGGCCAAATTGCTAGAGGCTTCCATCAGGACGGTCAGTTGGAGGCCATCGTCCAATATATTAAGCCGGGGGATTATTTTATTCTCCAATTGGGCATTAATGACACCAATCCAAAGCATAACGAAAGCGAAGCAGAGTTTAAGGACTGGATGCGGGATATGATCCGGCAGGCGAAGGCTAAGGGGGCGACGGTAATCCTGTCAACTCCGCAAGGACGAGCCACTGACTTTAATGCTAACAATGTACACAACGCAGAAAATAGATGGTATAGAAGTGCTATTTTGGCGCTGGCTCAAGAGGAACAAACGCCTTTAGTCGACCTGAATGTTCTTAGCTCAGCTTATTTTACTTCTATTGGTAAAGTCGCTACACTGGTTTTGTACATGAACGGTGATACACTCCATCCAAACTATGAAGGTGCAAGGGAACTGGCACGATTGGTAGCACAGGATTTAAAAAGGCAGGGTCTGAGCGGATTCTAAATTTTAACGATGGGTTTTCCCCTGTTTTTTACATTTGTAGGAGCAGGGGTTTTTAGCATCTGTTCAGGGTGCTATAATTATTGAAAAAGCAATAGTAATACGGAGGAATTAGAACATGCAGCCTTTCACTGCCCGTGTGCTTCAAATTATACTGTTGATCCCTGAGGGAAAAGTAATGACTTACGGTCAAATTGCGGCAGAGGCCGGAAGCCCAAGAGGTGCCAGACAGGTGGTGCGGATTTTGCATACATTGAGCCAAAAACACCGGCTTCCTTGGCATAGAGTAGTCAACCGTTTGGGGGAGATTGCTTTGCAGGAGGATGAGTCCGCATCCCTGCAGCGTCTGTATTTGGAGGAGGAAGGCATACGGTTTAATGAAAACGGGCGCATTCCACTGGATCAATATCTCTATGATCCGCAGGCAGAGATGGAAGAATAGGCGCGGAACAAGCTATGCGGTTTTATATTAAATTTGATCATCATAAAGAACCGGGACAAGTCAATTAACGATTTGCCCCGGTCTTTTTCATCTAGCATACGAAGCAGATAACTAGAGGTAATCTGTTATTTATAGCATAAGATTCATCTGTCATTTTATCCGATAAGATGCTGCTGATCCCGTTGGGCAAGGTGAAAAGAAATGCTGTTCATCAGTGGTATATCGTTATTTTTCCGGGCTTCCCGGATGAGTTGTTTCTTTTTTTGTTCTGATTCACGTAAAAAGCGGGTCATCCACAAATCAGACGGTTCGTTAGTGGTTGTCATACGAGATTCTTTTATCATCTATTAACCCTCCCAGTGAGCGGCTGTTATTCTTTCTCTAGTATATGTTCCAAACCTTAATAGATGCTGTTGGTTTCCTTAAAATTAGCTGAAAATTAGGTAAAGTTAAGGTAAAAATAGGTTGAATCCATATCTGATTGGACGAAAAGTAGTATAAAGCGAGTAATCTGGAAGTAAAGGTTACAAAAATGTATTGTTTTGACACCTTGTACCAACACAAACCTGAAAGTACAATTAGAATGCAAGAGTTTGTGGAAATTTATGTCGAAAAAAACGGAAAAGATTCGAAGAATGCACCGAAAGGGGAGAGATTCATCTATGAAGCAAAAAGCGGCTGCCATGCTGCTTGTATTGTCATTATCATCAGGCTTGGCCTCCACTGTACAGGCTGAGAGTTTATCAGGAAATGTAGCATCAAGTACGTCAGTTAAACCTTCTGCTGCGGCTCCATCGAAGACATCATCCATAACGGGTCAGGCTTTACCTACATTGACACTCAAGCAGGCCGCGGAATGGGCACAGACGAACAGTTACAATACACGTACCGCCGAACGGGACGTAGAGCGCCGCAGAATGGAACTGAAAAATGCAGAAAAGGACCTGGGCAATTCACCTGTCGATTTTATAGACAATGAGTATGTTGATGATGAAACGTCATGGAGAAATTACAGTTCCTCGACGCTATCTTATTTAGCCAGCAAAAAGCAGGCGCAGTTCGCCAAAGACCAGATTTATTTTAATGTGATGAAAAGCTATCAAAGTGTGTTCGTGGCAGAGAATCAGGTGAAAAATGATCTAGAAGCGCTTGAAATCGCCCAAGCGGAGGAAAAGATTGCACTTGCCAAATTTGCGCGCGGAAAGCTGTCTGAGTATGCGAAAAACGAGAGTACACAGGCCAGAAGCCAAGCTCAGCAAACCGTAGAGCAGGGGAAAATTGCGTTGCAAAAATCCAGGGATGCCCTGAACTTCCTCATGGGACAGCCTAATGGAACTGCTTATGAATTGGTCGATCGACCCGTGTACAAGGAACCGAAGAAGCTGGATATCGAATTACATATACAACAGCTGACAGACATGAATCCAAATTTATGGAAGCTGGAGGATAGCATCAAAACTTCGGAGCTTAATGTGAGATATTTCGATTTTAACAATGGTGCTGGTGCTTATGATCTAGCTAAAATGGATGTCGATACGGCTAAGGAGGAACTCGACAAAGGTCAAAAGGATTTTGCCGAATCTCTCCGTAATTTGTATGCCACAGTTAAGGAAAATCAAAAGAAATACGTACAACTGGAAGAAAGCTTGCGTACAGCAAAAGAGGCCTTGGAATTATCACGCAAAAAGTGGGCCAGAGGTCTAATTATTGAGATGGAATTGAAAAATAATCAGTTGAAAGTGAACCAGATTGAACGGCAAATGGAAGAGCTTACGATCGAGTTGGATCAAAATGAGTATACGTTGAACAAGCCATGGAGCACATAGGGAGGAAACGGCATTGGCAGAAACGGTTTTAAATGACGCTTTAATCAAGTTACGGAGAAAACGGAGAAAAAAGTGGATCTGGACTGCAATTGTTCTACTGGTTGTCGGTGGAGGCGGAGCAGCAGTATACCTAAATTTGCCCAAAGAACAGGCGGCACCGTTGGTTCAGGATGAGAAGCTTAAAGTAGAACGCGGCGATGTGAGCGAGAAGCTGGATACGTCCGGTACCGTACAGGCTTCCAAGGAAGTGAAGTTGAATTTTACAAGCGCAGGCGAAAATAAGCTGGCAGCGGTGAACGTGAAGGCCGGAGACAAAGTGAAGAAAGGACAAGTCCTGGCTCTTCTGGACAGTTCTGAAATTAAAATGCAAATTCAGAGTGCGTCTGATACTTTGGAAATATCTAAAGCCAAGCTGGCTGAATTGGAGAAAGGTCCGAAGGCTGAGGACATTGAAATTCAGAAAACAAATGTACTTCGGGCCAAAATGGCTATCGATACAGCGCAAGAATCATTTGAGCTGGAAGAAGCCGAAAGTCAGAAGAAAACTTCCCAAAAGCAGTTGGAACAGGCGCGAAAGGCATATGAAGACCAAAAGTTTTTACATGATGCCGGGGCGGTGTCCAACAGTGAATTGGAGCAGGCAGAGCAAGCACTGGATAAAGCACAGACGGACTATGATGGTCTGGATCTGCAGTTCCGCAAAATCATGTCACAAAAACGTCGCACCATTTCAGAGGCTGAAATCGGATATCGTACGGCAATGGCAGAGCTTCGCAAAATTCAGGTTCCGGCTGATGCATCCAATATTCAAGCCTCACGGATAGAGGTTCGAAGACAGGCGACGGAACTGGAGCAGAAGAAAAATGAATTGAACAAGCTTCAGGTTACAGCACCTTGGGACGGGGTAATCTTGAAGGTGAACGGGGATGTAGGGACCAGTCCGACAGCTCCATTCATTGTCATGAATAACTCGGATTCCAACGACCTTAAGGTGGTTGTGAAGGTAAGTCAGACCGACATTGTCAAAGTAAAGAAGGGTCTTTCAGCCGTGTTGACTACCAATGCCTATCCGGGTGAATCATTTCCAGGGAAGGTGCAATTCGTGTCACCGGAAGCCTCTACGGATGAAGGGATGACGACGTATCTGATGGAACTGTCTGTTCATGACCCGAAAGGCAAGCTCAAAACGGGCATGATTATGAATGTGGCCGTTATTTTGGGAGTACACAAAAATGTACTGTTCGTACCTGCGACTGCGCTGAGATCCGAAGGGGGACAGGATGGCGTGTATGTTTCCGCTAATAATGCTGCAAATCCAGGGGCGCGCACTTTCAAGCCCGTAGAACTCGGATTTTATACGCCAGATCGAGTCGAACTCAAGTCAGGTGTAAAGGAGGGTGACACGCTTATTGTGCCTGCTCCTGAACCTCCGCCGGACCCTTCCGCTATGGGCGGCATGCAGGGAGGCTTTTAAACGGGTATGAGATACGTCATTCAGATTGAGGATTTGAAAAAAGTGTACCATGTCGGAGATCAGGAAATTCATGCTCTGCGTGAGGTTCAACTTGATATTGCTGACGGTGATTTTGTTGCGATTATGGGACCGTCTGGATCAGGCAAGTCCACGATGATGAATGTTATCGGCTGTCTGGATTTACCTACGTCAGGACAATTTTATTTGGACGGCTATTCGATCTTAGATGCCCGTGAGGATGAACTGGCTATTATACGTAATCAGAAAATCGGATTTGTATTTCAAAAATTTCATTTGCTCCCGCGATCAACGGCTCTGGAGAATGTGGAACTGCCTATGATTTATGCAGGTATTCCTGTCAAGGAGCGTCGTTTGCGGGCAATGGAAGCCCTCACTAGCGTAGGTCTAGGCGATCGGATGAACAATAGGCCGAACGAATTGTCAGGCGGTCAGCAGCAGCGGGTATCCATTGCCCGCGCACTTGTGAACAATCCGGTCATTCTCTTGGCGGATGAACCTACAGGCGCATTGGACTCCAAAACAAGTGTTGAAATAATGGGGATTTTTCAGCGTCTGAATGATCAGGGGAAAACGGTTGTATTGGTTACTCATGATCAAGAGGTTGCGGAATACGCCAAGCGTCTGATTCATTTTCGAGATGGGCGGATTGAAGAGGATCAGCCTGTTGGGAAACGAAGAATGGCGGCAGAGGAAGTGAAGGCATGAAGTTTAAGGAAATTATCCGTGTATCACTCAACAGTTTGCGAACCAATATGCTGCGATCTTTGCTGACCATGGTGGGCATTATTATCGGAGTGGCCGCTGTGATTATGATTGTAGCCATCGGTAAAGGATCAACGGCTACGATTACATCTCAGATCAACAGTATGGGAAATAATCTGCTGATGATCTATCCTTATGCTCCATATGATGGCTCTAGTTCCATGTCGTTCAATCAGACGAAAGGAATATCTCTAAAAGATATCGATGCGCTAGAGCAGCAAAAAGCAGTAGCAGAGGTAGCACCAAGTGCTATGACCAATGCAGATATTACGTGGAGTCGCAATAAGGTCAGCGGACAAATTGAGGGGACTTCACTGGCATTCGTTCATGTGAGAAAGCTGTCACTAGCTCAAGGCAGGTCGTTTACCCACTATGAAGTGGATAAACAAATGAATGTGGCCGTGCTTGGGAGTGATGCGGCCCGTAATATTTTTGGTCCGGATGCCTCCAGAGCGGTCGGTGAGACGATCATGATCAAACAGCTTCCTTTTAAGGTGGTCGGTGTGCTGGCAAATTCCAATTCCAATATGAGTAACAGCGGTCAGCAGGTATATGTACCGATTACAACGGGGATGGAACGGCTAGGCAATATGAGTATTCAGCAGGTGAACGCCTCTGCAACATCAGAGGAGAAGATTGATCAGGCAAGTGCAGAAATTCGGCAGGTGCTTCGTGTCAGACATGAGCTAAAGCCATCAGAGGGCGATGACTTTCAGATCATGACCCAGACGGAAATCTTAAAAACAGTGTCCGGGGTTGATCGGATTATGAATATGCTGCTGGCCGGTGTAGCTGCAATTGCGCTTGGCGTTGGAGGTGTCGGCATTATGAATATTATGCTGGTGTCCGTCACGGAACGTACGAGGGAGATCGGGATTCGTAAAGCGATTGGTGCGCAACGTAGTGATATTATGCTGCAGTTTGTGGCTGAGGCTGTTTTTCTCAGTCTGATGGGTGGACTAGTTGGCGTAATGGTGGGTCTCGGAGGTGCAAAACTGCTTGAGAAATTCGTCCAAATGCCGATTGTGTATTCGATAGAGCCCGTGCTTTACTCTTTTCTGTGCTGTATGGCAGTCGGAGTGTTGTTCGGAGTATATCCGGCGCGGAAGGCGTCTAAGCTGCGTCCAATTGATGCTTTAAGATACGAATAAGAGAGCGGGTACTTCGCCTTACTCGAAAGAGCAGGGTGTAAAGTGCCCGTTTTTTTGTGTTGAATAAGTGTTTTAAATGATAAAAAGACATGAATAACCACTTTAATTTTATATATGTGATGTTTTATATGCTTTTTAAGGTTGATTTATTGTTATATATGACGTATTATATTCAATATTAGATCGCAAGAAAAAAAGGAGGGACGTTCATCATCGACCTTACGGCAAGACAAGTAGAAATTTTAAACATCGTACAAAAGCATGCCCCAATTACCGGGGATCAGATTGCGGAAATGCTTAATCTCAGTAAGGCGACCATTCGGACCGACCTATCCAAATTGGGTATTCTGAATTACATAGATGCAAAGCCCAAGGTCGGATATTTTGTTGGAAAGCGGGGCACGCCGAACCGGGAGGAAAAATTCCGGCTATTGCAAATGAAGGTGGGCGATCTTCACGGGGTTCCAGTCATCGTACGTGAAACAACAACGATTCAGGAAGCTGTTGTAGCTCTCTTTTTGGAAAATGTGAGCAATTTGATCGTTACCGATGAAGACGGAGATTTGGCAGGGGTAGCTTCCCGCAAGGATTTACTTAAGGTAACGTTAGGGAATCCCAATGCAGCAACCATTCCTGTCAGCCTAGTGATGACCCGACAGGCGAATGTTGTCACCGTTTCCCCAGAGGATACGGTATTAGAGGCAGCGCGCAAAATTATTGCCCGTCAAATCGACAGTCTGCCTGTCGTCGTCCCTTCCGACTCCGACAAGCAAGGAGAGCACTGGAAAGTCGTGGGACGTATTACAAAAACAAATATTATTAAAATGTTGCTCGATATGGTAGCAGAGGATTAATGGGAGGAATCGAATGGTTCAGGCGAGCAGTCATTTTATAGCGATCTGTTCAGACTCGATTGGCGAGACGGCAGAAGCTGTCGTACAGGCGACCATGCGCCAGTTTGAGTTACCGGACACAGAGATCAAAAGATTTATGAACGTGAGGGATGAAGACGAACTGAGCCGGGTGATGGAGGAAGTTGCCGAGCGTAGAGGCTTTGTAGCTTATACGCTGGTACAGCCGGAATTGAGAGAGGCGATGAAAGAAGAGGCTGTCCGGCTGAATGTGCGGGCTGTCGACATTATGGGACCAATGATGCAGGCGTTTGCCGATACGTTCCATAACGATCCCAAAGAGAAGCCTGGTCTGCTGCACCGACTGGACGACAACTATTTTCGGCGTGTAGAGGCCTTGGATTTTGCGGTTCAATACGATGATGGCAAAGATGTGAGCGCCATTCTCAAAGCGGATATTGTATTGCTTGGAGTATCCCGTATTTCCAAAACCCCTTTATCCATGTTTCTCGCGCATAAAGGTTATAAAACGGTCAACATACCGGTTGTACCGGAGCTGACACCGCCTGTTCAGTTAAAGGATGTTCAGCATGGTCGAGTGTTCGGATTAACGATCGAGCCAGAGTTACTGTTGAAAATACGCAGTGAGCGACTAAAGGTTATGGGGCTTCCTAATAATGTGCAGTATGCTACAGCGACGAGAGTGGAAGAGGAAATAGCGTATGCGCAGTCTTTGTTTAAAGAGCTGAATTGTCCGGTTATTGATGTTACAGATAAGGCGATTGAAGAGACGGCAGGTTTAATTATCAGAATGTTATAGAGCCTAGTAGCTGCTCATATAACTAAAAATTAAAAACGTAGGATACAGGAGTTTAATAGATAAATAGAAAGATTGCAGCAAAGCTGCCCTAAATATATTCATTTGCTTAAGGGTAATAATTATTTTAGGAGAGGTGGAGGGATAGGTATGGAGAGTCAAATGGCATTGGAATTCGTTCGGGTAACAGAGGCAGCGGCACTGCAATCAGCACAATGGACAGGGCGTGGAGATAAGAATAGCGCAGACGAGGCGGCTACGGTAGCCATCCGCACTCATTTTAATGCGGTATCCATGGACGGCACGGTCGTCATTGGCGAAGGCGAAATGGATGAGGCTCCCATGCTGTATATCGGGGAAAGAGTAGGCAATCGCAGAGGACCGGCTATGGACATCGCTGTCGATCCACTGGAAGGAACCGAAACGGTGGCAAATGGTTTGAATAACGCTCTGTCGGTCATTGCTGCTGCACCTCGTGGTAGTCTACTCCACGCTCCGGATATGTACATGCAAAAAATGGCCGTTGGCCCGGCGCTGGCTGGAAAGCTGTCACTTGAGGACCCAATCCCGACCACATTGTCAAAAGCTGCACGAGCACTCGGTAAATCCTTGTCTGATCTTACCGTGTCCATTCTGGATCGTACACGGCACGCCGGGATTATCAAGCTTCTGCGGGAAAGCGGAGTTCGTATCAAATTGCTAGGCCATGGGGATGTGATGGGCGCGATTGAAACATGCCTGGATAGCGGTGTAGACTTGCATATCGGTTCTGGTGGCGCTCCTGAGGGTGTATTGGCCGCTGCAGCGCTGAAATGCATGGGCGGAGAAATACAGGGCCGTTTGTTGCCTCATGGTGAAGAAGAGATTGAGCGTTGCAAACGTATGGGCATTACTGATCCTGGCGCGTTGCTATCTATGGATGATATGGTCGGACGGCAAGGCGTGATGTTTGTGGCTACAGGTGTAACACCTGGAGAGTGGTTGCAGGGGGTTCGTTCTCTTCCCGGCCACAGAGCGGAAACTCATTCAGTCGTAATGCACTCGGATACAAAAACGATTCGCTTCGTGCGGAGTATCCATCATACAGCTGATTCTTCCGGTACGCTTGCGGTAGCGGCATCTTCTTGAACATTGAAGTCATGGCTTATAGTTCAATAAAACAGCGGTATCTAGGACTTATCCAAGGATACCGCTGTTTTTCATATTTTAGGGTCAATCTAACTGTCATAGAACAGATGAAGTTATCAACTCCATGGAATAAGAATCGAGTATACCTCACTTTTATTGAGTGACGTAAACATAATTATCTTTGTCATGCATCTCTCTTTAGTCTACTTCGTAATTTCTTAACCCTCTAAATGATCTACTAAATGTATATCCAACAATATACGTCTATCTGATTATTGTTTAAGGTATGAAGTACCTTGGCCCTAAAAGTTTGATAAATTTCTCTGCTAGAATAGATCAGCCTTCGAAATCATCCGAGAACTAATTTGGAAAAGCAAATCCTTATGTAAAATTAGAATAACACATTTAAGTAATACTTCTGTCTATTGGGATTATGAATTACTTTGGTCTAATATCTATAGTTATCTATCAAAAGGAATTAATTGCAAGTAGAATTAATTTGGTATACGTGTTAAATTACTAGTCCAGCCAATAAAACAAGATCAAAGATTTTTAATAAGTTTGAACAAGCTGGGAACTTTTACAGATAGACTTAATTGCTTTAAATTGATATATTGTTAGTCTAGCCCGAAAATGATTATTCAATAATATGGGGTGGATGACTCGCCTGGAATTATTTACAGGTTGATTGAATTAGTTGAAAATGTTATATTATTGTTCTGGCTCAAACGAAGCCGAATGATAATTTGATCTTTGAAAACTGAACAACGAGTGAGTACGGATTTTGTTCACAAAATCCAACGCTGAAATTTTGGTACATGCCTTCCAGGCTGTATAAAATGGAAGCAAACAAGAGATATTTTTATCTCGTCAGTTTCAAAATGAGCTTATCGCTCTTTCTATAACCAACTTAGGTTGGTCTTTAATGGAGAGTTTGATCCTGGCTCAGGACGAACGCTGGCGGCGTGCCTAATACATGCAAGTCGAGCGGGGTTACTTAGAAGCTTGCTTCTAAACAACCTAGCGGCGGACGGGTGAGTAACACGTAGGCAACCTGCCCACAAGACAGGGATAACTACAGGAAACGGTAGCTAATACCCGATATATCCTTTTCCTGCATGGGCGAAGGAGGAAAGACGGAGCAATCTGTCACTTGTGGATGGGCCTGCGGCGCATTAGCTAGTTGGTGGGGTAAAGGCCTACCAAGGCGACGATGCGTAGCCGACCTGAGAGGGTGATCGGCCACACTGGGACTGAGACACGGCCCAGACTCCTACGGGAGGCAGCAGTAGGGAATCTTCCGCAATGGGCGAAAGCCTGACGGAGCAACGCCGCGTGAGTGATGAAGGTTTTCGGATCGTAAAGCTCTGTTGCCAGGGAAGAACGTCTTGTAGAGTAACTGCTACAAGAGTGACGGTACCTGAGAAGAAAGCCCCGGCTAACTACGTGCCAGCAGCCGCGGTAATACGTAGGGGGCAAGCGTTGTCCGGAATTATTGGGCGTAAAGCGCGCGCAGGCGGCTCTTTAAGTCTGGTGTTTAATCCCGAGGCTCAACTTCGGGTCGCACTGGAAACTGGGGAGCTTGAGTGCAGAAGAGGAGAGTGGAATTCCACGTGTAGCGGTGAAATGCGTAGAGATGTGGAGGAACACCAGTGGCGAAGGCGACTCTCTGGGCTGTAACTGACGCTGAGGCGCGAAAGCGTGGGGAGCAAACAGGATTAGATACCCTGGTAGTCCACGCCGTAAACGATGAATGCTAGGTGTTAGGGGTTTCGATACCCTTGGTGCCGAAGTTAACACATTAAGCATTCCGCCTGGGGAGTACGGTCGCAAGACTGAAACTCAAAGGAATTGACGGGGACCCGCACAAGCAGTGGAGTATGTGGTTTAATTCGAAGCAACGCGAAGAACCTTACCAGGTCTTGACATCCCTCTGACCGCTGTAGAGATATGGCTTTCCTTCGGGACAGAGGAGACAGGTGGTGCATGGTTGTCGTCAGCTCGTGTCGTGAGATGTTGGGTTAAGTCCCGCAACGAGCGCAACCCTTATGCTTAGTTGCCAGCAGGTCAAGCTGGGCACTCTAAGCAGACTGCCGGTGACAAACCGGAGGAAGGTGGGGATGACGTCAAATCATCATGCCCCTTATGACCTGGGCTACACACGTACTACAATGGCCGGTACAACGGGAAGCGAAGCCGCGAGGTGGAGCCAATCCTAGAAAAGCCGGTCTCAGTTCGGATTGTAGGCTGCAACTCGCCTACATGAAGTCGGAATTGCTAGTAATCGCGGATCAGCATGCCGCGGTGAATACGTTCCCGGGTCTTGTACACACCGCCCGTCACACCACGAGAGTTTACAACACCCGAAGTCGGTGGGGTAACCCGCAAGGGAGCCAGCCGCCGAAGGTGGGGTAGATGATTGGGGTGAAGTCGTAACAAGGTAGCCGTATCGGAAGGTGCGGCTGGATCACCTCCTTTCTATGGAGAATCGTTTCCTGCGATGGAAACATTCAAATTAGCAGGTACATGTACCTGCGACCGGATATTCAATTCGGTTCATCACATTCGTGTGAATAAAATGAATATCCTAAACTTACTCACTCGTTGCTCAGTTTTGAGAGTTCAAACTCTCAAGCTTCGACGAATACTTCATTCACACATCCGTGTGGAACCGAAATATTCATCGGGTTTCGCTTCGATGAAGCGAATTGCACCTTGAAAACTGGATACCGAAACGAAATTGCGTTTTAGAATATTCCTTTAAGCTGATCTTGTGTAAACAAGTGAAATAAAGGTAGCAGGTAAGGAAAGATCTTTTGCCTTTGGCAAAAATCATTCTTTATCGAACATCGACATTTTCTTTTATCAAAGAAAAGTCTAGGTTAAGCTACAAAGAGCACACGGAGGATGCCTAGGCGCCAGGAGCCGACGAAGGACGTGGCGAACAACGATAAGGCCTCGGGGAGCTGTAAGCAAGCTTTGATCCGGGGATGTCCGAATGGGGAAACCCGGCTGTCTTCATCGACAGTCACTACTCACTGAATTCATAGGTGAGTGAGAGGCAGACCAGGGGAACTGAAACATCTAAGTACCCTGAGGAAGAGAAAACAATAGTGATTCCGTCAGTAGCGGCGAGCGAACGCGGATTAGCCCAAACCAAGGAGCTTGCTCCTTGGGGTTGTGGGACGTCTCACATGGAGTTACAAAGGAACCGGTTAGATGAAGAGGTCTGGAAAGGCCCGCCAGAGAAGGTAAAAGCCCTGTAGTTCAAAACTTGTTCCCTCCGAGACGGATCCCGAGTAGTGCGGGGCACGTGAAACCCCGTATGAATCCGGCAGGACCATCTGCCAAGGCTAAATACTCCCTGGCGACCGATAGTGAAGCAGTACCGTGAGGGAAAGGTGAAAAGCACCCCGGAAGGGGAGTGAAATAGATCCTGAAACCGTGTGCTTACAAGAAGTCAGAGCCCGATATAGGGGTGATGGCGTGCCTTTTGTAGAATGAACCGGCGAGTTACGTTCCCGTGCAAGGTTAAGGTGAAGAGCTGAAGCCGCAGCGAAAGCGAGTCTGAATAGGGCGAATGAGTACGTGGACGTAGACCCGAAACCGGGTGATCTACCCCTGTCCAGGGTGAAGGTGCGGTAACACGCACTGGAGGCCCGAACCCACGCATGTTGAAAAATGCGGGGATGAGGTGGGGGTAGCGGAGAAATTCCAATCGAACCCGGAGATAGCTGGTTCTCCCCGAAATAGCTTTAGGGCTAGCCTCGGAAAGAAGAATCGTGGAGGTAGAGCACTGATTGGGTGCGGGGCCCGCAAGGGTTACCAAGCTCAGTCAAACTCCGAATGCCATAGATTTAGTTCCGGGAGTCAGACAGTGAGTGCTAAGATCCATTGTCGAAAGGGAAACAGCCCAGACCATCAGCTAAGGTCCCCAAGTGTGTGTTAAGTGGGAAAGGATGTGGAGTTGCACAGACAACCAGGATGTTGGCTTAGAAGCAGCCACCATTGAAAGAGTGCGTAATAGCTCACTGGTCGAGTGACTCTGCGCCGAAAATGTAACGGGGCTAAACACACCACCGAAGCTATGGCTTGATGCTTTGCATCAGGGGTAGGGGAGCGTTGAATGCGGGTTGAAGGTGTACCGTAAGGAGCGCTGGACTGCATTCAAGTGAGAATGCCGGTATGAGTAACGAAAAGATCTGTGAGAATCAGATCCGCCGAAAGCCTAAGGGTTCCTGAGGAAGGTTCGTCCGCTCAGGGTAAGTCGGGACCTAAGGCGAGGCCGATAGGCGTAGTCGAAGGACAACAGGTCGAAATTCCTGTACCACCGTAATCCGCTATGAGCGATGGGGTGACGCAGTAGGGTAGTGACGCGGACGGATGGATGTCCGTCTAAGCAGTGAGGCTGGTGTGTAGGCAAATCCGCACATCGTTAAGGCTGGGCTGTGATGGGGAGCGAAAATTATAGTAGCGAAGGTCATGATCTCAGACTGCCAAGAAAAGCCTCTAGCCAGGAGAAGGTGCCCGTACCGCAAACCGACACAGGTAGGCGAGAAGAGAATTCTAAGGCGCGCGGAAGAACTCTCGTTAAGGAACTCGGCAAAATGACCCCGTAACTTCGGGAGAAGGGGTGCCTCGGTAGGGTGAATAGCCCGAGGGGGCCGCAGTGAAAAGGCCCAAGCGACTGTTTAGCAAAAACACAGGTCTGTGCGAAGCCGCAAGGCGAAGTATACGGGCTGACGCCTGCCCGGTGCTGGAAGGTTAAGGGGAGTGGTAAGCTCGCAAGAGCGAAGCTATGAACCGAAGCCCCAGTAAACGGCGGCCGTAACTATAACGGTCCTAAGGTAGCGAAATTCCTTGTCAGGTAAATTCTGACCCGCACGAATGGCGTAACGACTTGGGCGCTGTCTCAACGAGAGATCCGGTGAAATTTTAATACCTGTGAAGATGCAGGTTACCCGCGACAAGACGGAAAGACCCCATGGAGCTTTACTGCAGCTTGATATTGAATTTGGGTACGATCTGTACAGGATAGGTGGGAGCCGTCGAACTTTGAGCGCCAGCTTGAAGGGAGGCATCCTTGGGATACCACCCTGATCGTATCTAGGTTCTAACTTGGTACCGTGAACCGGTGCGAGGACAGTGTCAGGTGGGCAGTTTGACTGGGGCGGTCGCCTCCTAAAGAGTAACGGAGGCGCCCCAAGGTTCCCTCAGAATGGTTGGAAATCATTCGAAGAGTGCAAAGGCAGAAGGGAGCTTGACTGCGAGACCTACAAGTCGAGCAGGGACGAAAGTCGGGCTTAGTGATCCGGTGGTACCGCATGGAAGGGCCATCGCTCAACGGATAAAAGCTACCCTGGGGATAACAGGCTTATCTCCCCCAAGAGTCCACATCGACGGGGAGGTTTGGCACCTCGATGTCGGCTCATCGCATCCTGGGGCTGAAGTAGGTCCCAAGGGTTGGGCTGTTCGCCCATTAAAGCGGTACGCGAGCTGGGTTCAGAACGTCGTGAGACAGTTCGGTCCCTATCTGTCGTGGGCGTAGGAAATTTGAGAGGAGCTGTCCTTAGTACGAGAGGACCGGGATGGACGTACCGCTGGTGTACCAGTTGTTCCGCCAGGAGCACCGCTGGGTAGCTATGTACGGAAGGGATAAGCGCTGAAAGCATCTAAGCGTGAAGCCCCCCTCAAGATGAGATTTCCCAATTAGTAAGACCCCTTGAAGACGACGAGGTGGATAGGTTGGGGGTGGAAGTGCAGTAATGCATGGAGCTGACCAATACTAATCGGTCGAGGGCTTATCCTAAGAATAAAACGCAAATGAGTTTCGGATCCAGTTTTCAGGGTGTAACCTTGAAGGTATGTAGAAATACATACGAAATACGCATTGAAATTCATTCACACAGCTGTGATGAACCGAGTTTCAATACGGTAGAATTTGCATAGCAAATTCATGTTTGGTGGCGATAGCGGAGGGGTTCCACACGTACCCATCCCGAACACGACCGTTAAGCCCTCCAGCGCCGATGGTACTTGGACCGCAGGGTCCTGGGAGAGTAGGACGTCGCCAAGCACGATAAAAGAGAGCACAGCCTTAATGGGCTGTGCTCTCAGATTGTCGAGAAACCCCGTCATTTTGAGACGTGGGTTTCTTTTTTACATCATAATGCTCTGGTCTCTGGAGAAGCAGGGGGGTTACCCCTGTTTCTCCAGGCGATCTAGGTGGATCGCCATCTTCTTCATGTTCTGCACGGCTGCCGTCATAAGGGCTTGTTCCCTGACGTTTGGAAGACCGCGCAAACGGCAATAGCGAAACCCATGGAGCTCTTTGGCATCCGCGAAGCTTCGCTCAATCGTCTCTTTTCGTTTGCGGTACAGCTTTTTACCAGATGGGCTCAGCCGGTTGCTCCGTACCCACTCTTTGCTGTCTTCCCAGACATGCCGAGTCACCACTTTGCGGTGGTTTCGAGACTGGGTACACTGACTTAGCAGTGGGCAATGCTGGCACTGAGCTGGGTCAGAGGCATACTGCCGGTATCCCTTACGGTCCGTCGTTCGGTAGGGCAGTTCCTGTTGGGCTGGGCATCTATACGCATTGCGTTTGGCATCGTATTCAAACTTCCATTTCGGAAACAGTCCTTGTCTGGGATGGAATCTTCGGTGAGCAATCACGGCAAAAATCTTTCGGTTCTGCAAACCTCGGCAAATCGGCGTTGTTAAATAACCTGAATCTAGTGCAACAGCTTCTACTTGAAAACCAAAACGTTCTCTTTGGCGATCCAAACGGGACAAATAGGGGACAGAATCATGTACATTCCCTGGTGTCACATGCACGTCCGTAATCAGATTGTACTTCATATCCACCGTGCGGTGGTCCAGATAGAAGAAGCCTTCGGGCTTGCCATCACGGATCATATAGCCGCTGTCCGGGTCTGTTTTGCTCACTTTAATTTCTTTTTCTTCATTCACTTCCTCTCGGGATTTTAAGGCTTTTTTCCGTGGTTTCTCCGGTCATCCTTCACCGCTTCGTTCAGCTCGTCCATATAGTCTTTAGTATTTTGCAACACATGTTCTTTGGTGTACTGGTGCCTGTTAGCATTGGCTTTGACGTGTGTGGAATCGGTGACGAGAACACGCCCACCCACCATTCGGTGAGAGATCGCCTGCAGCACAATTTCATCGAAGATATCTTGAAAGATCGTGATGTCTTTAAAGCGAGTGCGACGATTCCAGCTAATCGTCGTATGGTCCGGAACTTTATCCGTTAAGCCCAACCCCAGAAACCAACGATAAGCTAGGTTCGTCTGAATTTCTCGCTCGAGTTGCCGTTCTGAGCGAATGCCATAGAAATAACCGAGAAAGATCATTTTAAACAATACGGTAGGATCAATGGCAGGACGCCCGTTGTCTGCACAATACAGTGGTCGAACTTTATCATCGATAAACGAAAAATCGATATACTTATCTACTTTGCGGAGCAAGTGATCTTGAGGAACCAGATCTTCGATGGAAACAAATTCGTAGGATTGTTGTTTTTCGCGGTTGGAGCGTAGCATATCAACACCATCCGTTCTACAATAGTTACCTATATTATACAACATTAACGCGGTGTCGTCTTAAACAAAATTAACATAAAATAGGCTGTCGAGACTTTCTCGACAGCCTGAGAGCACAGCCTTAATGGGCTGTGCTCTTTTTGTATACCATAAGGCTTTCGCATTTTGGAAATTATATATACATGAACCCATACATATACTCCATTCCACTAAATTAATAAGATTGGGGGATAACTACAATAAAGCTTACAACACTCTGCATATCGACCGATAGTGAAGTCAAACATAATGAAATTTATAAAGCAGCAAGTCTCCAACAACGGGGAGCCTTGCTGTTTGCCGCTACTGTTTTTTGAGAGGGTGAAAGATTAAAAGTAAGGCTATAAATTTCTAGAGAATAGGTACTTTTGAAGCGAGATAGAAACGTTTTTATTAGAGTTTGAAAAGAAAATTCATAGATTTAGGAGAGAAAAATTCAATTCGAACTGGATTTTTTAGACGAAGAGTCAGAAAAAAATATGAAAAAAATGGTCCTTTATGACTATGGAATAACAATATTTATTACAAAAATAAAGAGTTATTAATTTTGTCTTATGTGAGCTTGATACAAATCCAATCCAATATTTAGGTGATTGAAGAGAGCTGCGGAAAAAGTCGGAATTTGTCGGATGATATCAGGTTGAATTTGTTACATTTATGTTAATGGCAAGTAAAGATAAAATTGTTGTAGGATAAGGGGTTGGGACCTCAATGTAAATCAAAATGAGTTCAGTTTTACAAAATTCGTGAAAACCTGAAATCTTGTTTTAAACTAAATTAACAGATCATGATTGACAGATAACTCATACAAAAAGTGAAATTGTTGCTTTTGAAGTTTGGAAACAAATAACATAATATGGATTTTATTTTATTTTTATGAGCTCTATCAATTTAGCCCTTTTGTCCCATGCCAAGTGGTTTTAAAGTTTGTATATTTAAAAACAGTTAGAAAGTGTTGGAAGAAAAAAAGAGATATAAGGATTTACTGTAAAATTATGAACTGCATAGAGGATGGAGGAATTCTTATGACAACTCGATCACAATCTTGGTTCGCGAAAACAGAGGTCCAACCGACTACGAAGCTCCAACTATTTTGCTTTCCCTACGCCGGTGGTGGTGCTTATATATTTAACTCTTGGAAGTCCAGGTTTGCGCCTGACATTAGCGTGTTGCCTATACAACTTCCAGGACGTGAAAGCCGCTCAACAGAAGCTCCATTGGATACTCTTCAAGACATCGTTCAATCGTTGGTTCCAGCTATGGCTCCATACATACATAAGCCGTTCGCTTTTTTTGGACACAGTATGGGGGCACTGATTGCATTTGAAACAGCACGGCAATTGTACAGCAAAACTGGAAAGCTACCTGAGCATATCATCATATCCGGTAAATCCGCACCACATATTCCATATTCCAAAAAACGACTCCATGATTTAGCAGACGATTCTTTCACCGAAGAGCTTCGTTTGATGCAGGGAACACCTGAAGAGGTGCTGCAAAATGCAGAATTGATGCAAATTATTATGCCTCGTCTGCGTGCAGATTTTAAGGTATGTGAAACTTATGTTTATCAGCCGGGAAATCCATTGATATGTCCGATGACTGTTTTAGGCGGAATGAAGGATTTTGAGGTTAGCACAGATTCACTGCATGCCTGGCAACAGCATACGACATCACCTATGGATGTTCGAATGTTCGAAGGTAATCACTTTTTCATCCATGAACAAGAACAAGAGGTTATGAGCACAGTCGAGAACATTCTTTCTACATCCTCGCCGATGGCCCACGCGGCGGGAGCTCATACAGCTTACAACACAAGCACCCTACAACCACGATTCAGACAGAGTTAAATGTCCCACACATCACGATACACTTCGTTATTACCATCTCAGCAACAATCAACAACCAACCCACACCAAGATGCAAATTCCAGCATAGTTCAAAATCGCATTTTATTCTGTACGGATACTCATGCATCCAAACCCAGAGTTTATCTCAACGACGTCCACAGCCAATATAAAAAGTTCGCACTGAAAAAGTGTGGGCAGCGAAAAGAGGGATGCCCTTGTTTCGATTAAATTCTGCTTTTCGGAGACTCGCACGTTATGTAAGGCCGTATAATCTATGGGTTTTCATAACGGTGATCACCTCCTTGTGTTTGGCAGCTATTGACATTATTTTGGGTAAGGCCATTGAGCAAATGGCACAGGGGACATTCTCCTCTACCCAGAACATGATCTATCTGGTTGTTGGTATGACGCTAATTGGAATGCCCTGTAAGTTTGTGATGAGGTACGCTTCAGCGCGATTTAGTGTTAGTGCTCTGCGCGACTTGAGAGGCGATCTCGTACATAAGTTTTGCGATTTACCGGTTTCCAGCGTGGAAAGGAAATTTACCGGAGATTTGGTATCCCGTCTAACCAATAATACGGCAGTATTACAGAACTTTTTTATCCAGCAGTTTGCCAATCTGTTCTATTTACCGCTCGTGTTTACGGCATCACTCATATTGCTTTTACTGACAAGCTGGAAACTGATATTGACAAGTCTTGCGCTCATGCCAATAGGAATGATCATAACATCACTAATGAGCAAGCCAATTGAAAAATACTCCGCGGATCTTCAGGAGAAAATTGCTCATTTGAACGCTGTGGGGCAAGATGCAATCGGAGGAATCCCTATCGTCAAGGCATTCAATATGCAAGCTGTGCTGTTGAAGAAGTATATGGTGATTATGGAGGAGGTCGTCAAGCGCGGCTTACGGCTAGAAAAGCGCTATGCAGCCATTACTCCGGTAGGTGTGATGATGCTAGCAACACCGATTATTTTGGTCATTGTATACGGAGGATACCTGATACAACATGGAGAGTTGAATGCTGGAGGCATTGTACTTTTTTTATACCTGATTTCGTTCATATTGCAGCCGATTGCCATGCTGCCGACGATCATTTCGCAAATGAAGGAAGCGGGTGGAGCCGCAAAGCATTTGTTTGAGGTGCTGGATTGGCAGAATGAACGTCAGGACGGCGAAATGACCTTGGTAGATCAGAAGCGAGAGAATAGGGCGCCTCATTTGAAAGACGATGCAGATGGGGAAGCCAACCGAATGAGTGAAGGCGGAGCAGAAAGTGATGATGACGTTGATAGTGTTGCTGTAGTCAGCTTTGAGCATTTGACCTTTGGCTACGATGAAGGGAACACAGTGCTGAAGGATATCAGCTTCCAGGCAGGGCAAGGGGATATGGTCGCGATTGTCGGTGCCAGCGGTGGGGGTAAAAGCACGATTTTCAAGCTGCTTTGCGGATTTAATGAACCTGGAGAGCATGCTGGAACCATTCAACTATTTGGAAAGAGTTTGACAGATTGGAATTTAACAAGCCTGCGCAGTCATATTTCGATGGTATCTCAGGAGCCGTCGCTTTTTCCGGCCACCATTGCAGAAAATATCGGATATGGACGTTTGGAGGCGACTCGAGAAGAAATTGTCGAGGCGGCGAAAGCGGCACATGCGCATGATTTTATTGTTCAACTTCCCGAGGGCTATGAAACCCTGTTGAGCGAGCGGGGAGGCGGATTGTCTGGCGGTCAAAAACAGCGTATTTCCATAGCAAGAGCATTACTGAAAAATGCTCCGCTGCTTTTATTGGACGAGCCGACTTCAGCACTCGATAGTCAGTCGGAGGCTCAGGTGCAGAATGCGATGAATGCGGTAATGCAAAACCGGACGGTACTGGTCATTGCTCATCGACTGTCAACCGTACGTCAGGCGAATCGCATTATTGTACTCGATCAGGGGAGCATTGTGGAATCGGGTTCTCATGAGGAATTACTGGGTCGTGATGGTGTGTACCGAAAGCTGTATTTGAAAAATTTTGAAGAAGAACAGCATACGGCGGAAAACGGTAATTCGTTGCCTGAGGAAAGGGGTGAGCGTCGTGACCTTCAAGCAGGGGTTTTATGAATTTAAGCAGTTGATGTCCCTGATGAAGCCGCACCGAAAATGGTATTTTACCGGGCTGGTTGGCAATAGTCTGACCAATGCCAGCATCACGATTTTACTTTCTTTTGTGGTGCATTATTTGCTGAATTTCGCGGTTAATGGCAATGTACAGGAGCTATACCGAGCGGTCTATTTGGTCAGTGGTACATTTTTGGCATTAAGTCTTATCTCCCCCCTGTGCAGCTATATGTATAAACGGTGTGTAAAGCTGGCGATTGCTGATGTACGAATGAAACTATTTGGCCACATTGTCAAGCTATCGTACGAAAAAGCCGAAAAACACCATTCGGGTGATCTTGTATCCCGTATGACGAACGATGTACAGGCGCTAGAGCAGGCTTACACCGTTCATATTCGCTCGATTATACTGGAAATTTCGCTTTTCTTGGGCTCGTTGGTCATTTTGATGGCTTTGGATTGGCGATTTGGGATTATGGCGGTTGTACTTGGACTGGCTTCAGCCTGGATAAATGCTCATTTCGCGAAGAAAATGCGAAAGACGAGTGAAGAGTTACAGGGACGGATGAGCAGGTTCACGGAACGATTGAGTGATTTGCTTTCCGGTTTGCAGACGGTGAAGTTGTTTGGGTTGAGGACAAAGGTAGGTGGACTATGTAACGATGCAAGCGAGGACATCAATCGCATCAGCATCCGGCAGGGACGTCATATGGGCTTGCAGGATATGTGCAATTTTGTCATAGAGTTCATTACGCTGGGCGGTGTGCTTGTCGCCGGATTGATTCTGGTATCGCAGAAGCAAATGGAACTGGGAGTATTGGGACAGATTGTACAACTGCAAACCGGTATTTCAACGGTATTTTTGGAGCTAGGGGCGGCTGTAACACTGTTACAAAACTCCTTGGCAGGCTTGGCGCGTATCCGCGAAATTCTGGATGAGTCGAAGGAAGAGGAACAGTTCCCCGCGGCTAAAAAGAAGGGACCGCTGACTAGGCTTAGCGATCCCGAGACGGCAGCTTTATCAGCCCGTGAATCTGGGGAATTCTATGGCGATGTTGAAACCTTAGGTTCAGACCACGCCATTGAACAGACTCCGGCTGCGCTGGAGCTGCACGACATCACCTTTGGCTATCAGCCTGACCATCCAACGCTGCAAAGGTTAAACTTGGTCGTGCCGGAAGGGCAGGTCACTGCACTTGTCGGTCCGAGTGGTGGTGGCAAAAGCACAGTCATGAAGTTGTTGCTGGGATTTTACCCACCGGATGAAGGTGTGCTGCGGGTTCGTGGTCGTTTGGCAGAAGAATTTCCGTTGGATGAGGTCAGGGATTTGATGGCCTATGTACCACAGGAGGCTACGCTGTTCCACGGTACAGTAGCGGATAATATCCGTTTTGGCTCACCGACTGCCACGGATGAGGAAGTGGAGGCTGCAGCCAAAACAGCCTATGCCAGCGGCTTCATAGCCGAGTTGCCAGAGGGGTACGACACGATTGTCGGTGAACGCGGAGCCAATTTGTCCGGCGGTCAAAGACAGCGGATTGCAATTGCCCGTGCTTTGCTCAAAAATGCACCGATTTTGCTATTGGATGAAGCGACCTCGGCTTTGGATGCAGAATCGGAATATGAAGTCCAGCAGGGCTTAAATGAGTTGATGAAGGATCGTACGACATTAGTTATTGCCCATCGATTGTCTACGATTGAACGGGCGGATACGATCTGTGTCCTTGCCGATGGCGAACTGAAAGAGCAAGGTACCCATGATCAGCTCCTTGCCGAGGGCGGCCATTATGCAGAGCTGTATGAGCTTCAATTTCGAAAGCATCCCGAGGAACAAACCGCATGAATATGCGATTTCCTTTTTACCAAATATCTATTTTGTGAGGAGAGAGACGGATGACACAGCAAGATGTTCAATTGTTTTCCTTAAGCCAGCCACAGCAACGTATTTGGTATACGGAGCTTTTGTATCCTCATCGGAACACTTCAACAATTATTGCTACTGTAAAGATCAGGGGAACTGTTCGCATAGATGCCTTGCAGCAAGCAATGAATCGGGTAATTGCCCAAAATGATTCTTTTCGTATCAAAATTACTGCTCAGGATGGGATTCCATATCAATATGTAGAGCCATTTACGGCAGAAAGTATAGAAACGATCCAAGTTACCCCGGAAGAAGCGAATGTATGGTTAAAGCGTCATAATCCACAGCCGTTCTCATTGTTGGATTCGCAGCTGTACCGATTTGTTATCTTGCAGCTCGGAACAGAAGAAACCTGGTTTAATTTTAAAATGCATCATATTATTTCAGACGGCGTGTCCATGAATCAGGCCATTAATGAAATCACAGGACATTATATGGATATTGTGCATGGTACAGGCCAAGATGCGCCGACCAAAGGCAATCCCTATCTGGATTTTATCCAGGTAGAGCAAAGTTATGAGCAATCAGACCGTTATCAAAAGGACAAAACGTACTGGACGGAAAAGTTTGCCGATTTGCCTGAGACTACAGGTTTGAAATCATATAACCCGCTGACACTGAGTACAGCTGCACGCCGGGAGAGCTTTATACTGGAACATGAGTTGTATCGTGGTGTTACGGCTTTTTGCGAAGAGCATAAAATTAGTATTTTCACGTTCTTCCTGGCGGCTCTGTATATTTATTTGCATAAAGTGACGGGGGAGCAGGACTTAACCGTGGGGACACTCTATGCCAACCGTACGTCTAAGAAGGAAAAGGATACCATCGGTATGTTCGTCAGCACCGTGGCTACGCGTCTGTTGGTCGAACCAGAATCCGAACTGCTGACCTTTCTGCAAGGTGTAGGGAAGGAGCAGGCGTCCATTTTGCGGCATCAGCGTTACCCGTACAACAAAATTATTCAGGATTTGCGTGAACAGCAAAGCAGCCTGGACATTCAGCGTCTGTTTGGTGCTTCCATTCAGTACCGCACCTTGAGTTTCTCCCGGTTTGATGAAGCGATTCAGCAGGTGGATAACGATTTCTGCGGAGATACGGTGAACGACTTCGATATTCACATGGTTGAAATGCTGGATGATGATAGACTCGTGCTGTATCTGGATTATCGTACCGAGCTGTTTAGTGAACAGGAAATTGCTCGAATTATTCGGCAATTTTTGAGTGTGGCGGAGCATATGGTGCAGGGCCCACACAAGCGGATACAGGAATTGTCGCTGATCAGTGAGGAAGAACGGGCGCAAATCGTCGACGTATTCAATGCTACAGCGGTGGAATATCCACACGAAGCAGGCATTCATGAGTTGTTTGAGGAACAGGCTGAACATACACCGAATCAGACAGCAGTTGTGTTTGGAAATGCCCGTTTAACTTATGGCGAACTGAATGTAAAAGCAAATCAACTGGCTCACACGTTGCGCGGACACGGTGTTACCGCCGAGCAAACTGTAGGTATCGTTGCTGAGCGTTCCACGGATATGATCGTCGGCATGTTGGCGATTCTCAAAGCGGGCGGTGCATATGTACCCATTGACCCTGATTATCCCGCTGAACGTGTACGTTACCTGTTGGAAGATTCGGGAGCGAAGTTGTTGCTGGTGCAGCGTGCAGAACAGCAACCGGAGGAATACACCGGAATCGTGCTGGATCTAAGCGATGCTAAGGTGTACGCGGCAGAGGATGACCAATGCTTGAATACCGTACATGGGGAGCAAAACGAGGCTTATCATGTGGATTATGCCGATTATACAAATCCGAAAAATGAGATTTTAAAGGAATCGTCCTCGTCTGTCGTAGACAGCACTGCTGGGACACAAGAACGTAAATTTGGAAACCGACTAGCTTATTTGATGTACACTTCGGGCACGACGGGACAGCCCAAAGGAGTTATGGTAGAACATCGCAATGTCGTGCGTTTGGTAAAGCATACAAACTATGCGCAACTGGGTGCTGACACGCGCATTTTGCAAACTGGCGCCGTTGTCTTTGACGCGTCCACCTTCGAAATTTGGGGTGCGCTATTGAATGGTGGACAGCTCGTGCTGGTGAGTCAGGATGTTATTTTGGACGCTCCCAAGCTCAAGGAAGCCGTGCGCAACCATGGTATCACGACAATGTGGCTGACTGCGCCGCTCTTTAACCAGCTATCTCAGCAGGACTTGGAGCTGTTCGAGGGGGTAGAAGAACTGCTGGTCGGTGGTGATGTGCTGTCCGTACCGCATATTAACCGGGTACTGGAGGCTCATCCGTCCCTGCGGATTATTAACGGCTATGGTCCGACGGAAAATACAACTTTTTCTACAACTCATGCGATTGCTGGAGTGCAATCAGAAGCGGTGCCGATTGGGCGTCCGATCCACAACTCCACAGCGTATGTCGTAGACCGTTCCATGCAGCTTCAGCCTGTTGGAGCATGGGGTGAGCTGATCGTCGGCGGCGACGGGGTGGCACGTGGCTACCGGAACCGTCCTGATTTAACGGCTGAAAAATTCGTAGATAGTCCGTTCCGTAGCGGAGAGCGCTGCTACCGTACAGGCGATTTGGTTCGCTGGAATGAGGATGGAACGCTGGAATACAAAGGACGGATCGACGCACAGGTGAAAATCCGGGGCTACCGGATTGAGCTGGGCGAGGTGGAAGCGCAGCTCTTGAAGCTAGATGCGGTACAAGAAGCTGTCGTCATTGCACGTGAGGATGAGCAGGGACAGAAACAACTCTGCGCATATGTAGTCACCCTTGTGGATATCGCGGCTAGTGAGTTGCGAAGCACCTTGAGCCAAGAATTGCCGGGTTATATGGTGCCGTCGTATTTTGTGCAGATGGATCAATTGCCGTTAACACCAAATGGCAAAGTGGATCGTCGGGCGTTGCCGCAACCGGAGGGAAGCGTGGATTCCGGCGAGGATTATGTAGCAGCCCGTAATGAGGTAGAGCGGACATTGGTATCGGTATGGCAATCTGTACTGGGAATCGAACAGATTGGTGTTCTGGATAACTTTTTCCATTTGGGCGGCGACTCGATCAAGGCCATCCAAGTGTCTTCAAGACTGCTGCAAAATGGTTACAAGCTGGAAATGAGGGAGTTGTTCCAGTATCCGACGATTGCTGAGCTGAATGGACGGGTGCAGCGGGTGACCCGCGTTTCCGATCAAGGAGAAGTTAGTGGAACCGTGGCATTGACACCGATTCAACACTGGTTCATTGAACAGCAGCCATCCAATCCTGAGCACTATAACCAGGCTCTGATGCTGCATCGTGAGGATCGACTGGACGAAACGGCGCTTCGTCAGGCACTGCAAAGCATTGTCGAGCATCATGATGCTTTGCGCATCGTATTCCGCCAGAATGCAGACGGTGGGTATGAAGCATGGAACCGAGGCGTGCAAGAAGGAGAGCTGTATAGCCTCGAAGTGGTGGATTACACAAGGGAGTCTGACTTTGCTCATTTGCTGGAGAACAAAGCCAACGAAATCCAAAGCAGCATCCGTCTAGATGAAGGACCGCTGGTAAAGCTGGGTCTGTTCCGTTGCAACGATGGAGACCATTTGTTGGTAGCAATCCATCATTTGGTGGTTGACGGTGTGTCTTGGCGTATTTTGTTGGAGGATTTGGCAACCGGCTATGAACAGGCTTTACGGGGCGAGTCTGTCCGTTTGCCGAATAAAACGGATTCCTTCCGCCTTTGGGCTAATCAGCTGTCAGTTTATGCGAACAGCACAGCATTGGAGAAGGAGCGTGCGTATTGGGAGCAAATTGAGGAAGCAGGGAAAAGCCAGGCATCCTTGCCTAAGGATTACACTCGTAAATCTCAGGCCAAGCCACAGCTTCGCGATGATCGAACGCTGACCGTAGCGTGGACGGTAGAAGAAACAGAACAATTCTTGAAACAAGCTCATCGGGCCTACAATACGGAAGCGAACGACCTCTTACTGACAGCTCTGGGCACTGCAATTCAGGAGTGGGCGGGCATCCGTCAGGTGCTTGTAAATCTGGAGGGTCATGGACGGGAAGCCATTTTGCCGGATATGGATATTACGCGCACAGTCGGTTGGTTTACCAGTCAATTCCCGGTTGTACTCAATATGGGCGAGGATCGGAATGTAGGACGGCGTGTCAAGAACGTCAAAGAAGGGCTGCGCCGTTTGCCGCATAAAGGGATTGGATACGGGATTTTGAGATATCTTGCTAGCGGTGAAGGAGAAGCAGCTTTTGTTGCCGAGCCAGAAATCAGCTTTAACTATCTCGGACAATTCGATCAGGATTTAAAGAATAATGCCTTCCGCATGTCTCCTTATTCCATCGGAGCTTCCATGAGTGACACGTTGACCAAGCGGTATGCTCTGGATATCAACGGCATGATCACGGACGGTGCACTGGAACTGACGATCAGCTACAGCAACAAAATGTTTATGAAAAAATCAATCAAAAAGCTGGCTGATCTGTTGCAGGAGGGCTTACGTGAGGTATTGGCTCACTGTGTGGGTAAAGAGTTGCCGGAGCTGACACCAAGCGACTTGTCCTTCCAAGGACTGACGGCTGGAGAGCTGGATCATATTGTAGAGCAGACGGCTAATGCGGGAGAACTGGAAAACATTTATTCGCTCACACCCATGCAAAAAGGCATTCTGTTCCACGGCTTAATGGAGCCGCAATCCGGGGCGTACTTTGAGCAGGCGACATTTGATCTGCAAGGCAGCTTTCAAGTGGAGGCTTTTGCCGAAAGCCTAAATCAGCTGGTGGATCGCCATCAAATATTCAGAACGAATTTTTATAGCGGATGGAATGAGCAGCCTTTACAGGTGGTGTACCGTCACAAGCACGCCGGGTTCCGTTTTGAAGATGTACGTTCGATGGAACAAGGTGAGCAGGACGCATACATTGCTGATTTTGCTGAACGCGACAAAGCCGAAGGCTTTCATTTCAGCTCAGGCGAGCTGATGCGGGTGTCTATTTTACGTACAGGCGAGGAGTCGTATCGTTTTGTGTGGAGCTTCCATCATATTTTGATGGACGGTTGGTGCTTGTTCCTTGTTGTAGGGGAAGCATTTAATACGTACTTTGCCATCCTCGAAGACCGCAAGCCGGAGCTCGCTCCGGTAACACCATACAGCGAATACATTGAATGGCTGGATCGGCAGGACAACGTGGAGGCTGAACGGTTCTGGAGTGATTATTTTGCTGGCTTTGAGCAGCAGACCGTATTACCGCAGGTAAAACAGCTGGACAGTCACGCTAAAGAATATGAAGCGGACAAGCTTTCGTTTACACTGGGCCACGAAGTGACGGAACGGATGAACAAGCTGGTTAAGCAGAAGCAAGTAACGGTTAATACACTGCTGCAAGCAGCGTGGGGCGTTGTGCTGCAACGGTATAACAACAGTCGGGATGTTGTATTTGGCAGTGTCGTATCCGGCAGATCAGCGGATATTCCGGGCATCGATAAAATGATTGGTTTGTTCATTAATACGGTTCCTGTACGAGTTCACAGTGAGAAAGATATGACGTTTGCTGCGTTAATGAAGCAGATACAGGAGCAGGCACTGGCTTCCCGTGCCTATGAAACCTATCCGTTGTATGAAATTCAGGCCCTAACAGAGCAGAAACAGGACCTGGTGAACCATATTATGGTGTTTGAAAACTACCCGGTGGAACAGCGCATGGAGCAAATGGGCAGTCGTGGCACGAATGGCTTTACGATTGCAAATGCTTCCGTGTCGGAGCAAACGAACTATGATTTCAACATTACGGTTGTGCCGGGCGATGAAATTCATGTCCATTTGGAGTACAACGCGCAAGTATTGGAACGCACGGCTGTAGAGCAAATCCGCGAGCATTTGCTGCATATGATTGAAGAAGCGATTAACAGACCAGATGCGCTGGTAGATGAACTTGAGCTGGTGACTGCTGCGGAAAAAGCAAAAATCATCGATGGTTTTGGATCCGTGGGCGTAGCTGCATGGAGTGATGAAAAGCAATCAGAAGGGTTGTTCCACGTCTATGTGGAAGAACAAGCGCAGCTTGTGCCGGATCATGTGGCAGTGGTATACGAGGAGCGGCAGCTTACGTACCGCGAGCTGAACGAGCGTGGGAATCAACTTGCTCGTAGATTGCGAAAGGAAGGCATTGGGCGTGAATCCATTGTTGGTATTTTGAGCGAGCGATCGGTGGACATGATGGTCGGCGTACTGGCGGTGTGGAAGGCCGGCGGTGCATACGTGCCACTGGATGCAGATTATCCTTCAGAACGTATCCGCTTTATGCTCGAGGACAGCGGCGCTACGGTGCTGCTTACGCAAACAGGTTTGCAGGAACGCGCGCAAGCATGGCTGGAGGAGAGCCGACAGGTCTTGGCCGGTGGGCAGTCTGAGGGCGAGTTGGAAATAGCGGCTGGCGCTGAAACGATGGAAAGAGGCAGCCTGAGTGAAGGCGTAAGTTTTAAATTAGATTCGAGTTCTGACAACGAAGAAGCATCCGAACCGGCAACAGGGCTGCGTCTGCGTACTGTATTGGCGCTGGACGATGAGTCGTTGTACACCGGAGATGCCACGGATGTGGAACATATCAACGAGCCGCAGGATCTGGCATATGTGATCTACACCTCCGGTACAACGGGACGTCCGAAGGGTGTCATGATCGAGCATCACAGTTTGGTAAACACAGCTGTGGCATACCGACGGGATTACCGTTTGAACCAGTTCCCGGTACGGCTGCTGCAACTGGCAAGCTTCTCCTTCGACGTGTTCGTCGGCGATATCGCGCGGGCGCTCTATAACGGTGGCACGATGGTCATCTGCCCGAAAGACGACCGCATTGATCCAAGCCGTCTGTATGGCTGGATTCACGATTATCAGATTACGGTGTTCGAATCCACACCGGCTTTAATCGTACCGTTTATGCAGCATGTGCATGAACAGGGCCTTGACATGAGCAGTCTGGAACTGCTGATCACCAGCTCGGATAGCTGCAGCGTGACGGATTATCGGGTGCTGCAAGAACGGTTTGGCGCAGATATTCGCATTATGAACAGCTATGGCGTCACGGAAGCGGCGATTGACTCCAGCTTCTACGACGAAGAACTGTCAAAGCTGCCAAGTAGCGGCAGTGTGCCGATTGGTCAGGCATGGCTGAACGCACGCTTCTACATCGTGGACAGCCAGCTGAATCCGGTGCCGATCGGCGTACTGGGCGAGCTGTGCATTGGCGGTGCTGGAGTGGCACGTGGATACCTGAACCGCCCAGACCTGACGGCCGAGAAATTCGTGGCGAATCCGTATGTAGCCGGTGAACGATTGTACCGCACAGGTGACCTGGCGCGGTGGATGCCAGACGGCAATGTGGACTTTATCGGTCGGATGGACTACCAGGTCAAAATCCGGGGCTACCGGATTGAGCTGGGCGAGATTGAAACGGCGATCCAGCGGGTACCGGGTGTGCGTCAAGCCGTAGTCATCGACCGGACGGATGAGCGTGGACACAAGTACTTGTGCGGGTACATCACGGGAGAAGCTGAGCTGCGGATCGAGGAAGTACAAGCAGAACTGGAATCCGGGTTACCAGCGCATATGGTGCCAGCACGCTTGATGCGACTGGAGACGATTCCGCTGACCAGCAACGGCAAAATCGATCGCAAGGCCTTGCCGGAACCGGAGGGAAGCATCCATACGGGTGCAGCCTATGTGGCACCACGTACTACGGCAGAGCAAGTACTGGCTGCAGTGTGGGCCGGAGTACTCGGCGTGGAAGCGGTAGGCACGCAGGATAACTTCTTTGAACTGGGCGGCGATTCGATCAAAGCACTGCAAGTATCGTCCCGCTTGCTGCAAGCAGGCTATCGATTGAACATGAAGGATCTCTTCAGCAATCCGACGGTAGCGGCGCTCAGTCCTTTGCTTCGTACAGATGGTAAGATGGCCAGTCAGGAAGAAGCAGTAGGCAAGGTAGATCTGACACCCATTCAGCGATGGTTCTTCGAGCAGCAGCCTGCTGATCTGCACCACAGCAATCAGGCGATGATGCTGTACCGAGCTGGGCGCTTTGACGTCAACGCGCTACGCCGTACAATGGACCGTATTGTCCAGCATCATGACGCATTGCGCACGGTATTCCGTGAGACGGAGCAAGGCTATGCAGCTTGGAACCGCAGTGTAGAGGAAGGCGAGCTATACACGCTGGACATTGTAGATTTTAGTGGAGTTGAAGACGAATCCACCGCTGTAGAAGCTAAGGCGAGTGAAATTCAAGCCAGCATTCATTTGAGCGAGGGGCCGCTGGTGAAGCTCGGTCTGTTCCACTGCGCTGAGGGCGACCATTTGCTAATCGTCATTCATCATTTGGTTGTGGACGGCGTATCGTGGCGTATTTTGCTGGAGGATTTGGCATCCGGTTATGAGCAGGCTGTTGCAGGTAAAACAGGCACAGCTATTCGGCTGCCGCATAAAACAGATTCATTCCAGGTATGGGCCGAGCAGCTGTCGGCCTATGCGAATAGCGCGACGATGGAGCGGGAGCTTGCTTACTGGCAGCATATCGAACAAGCAGAAGCCAGTCTTGCGAAGCCTTTGCCAAAGGATTTTGCGAATGACAATGCACTGCTTGGGGACAGTGAGGTTGTGACGGTCCGCTGGACGAAGCAGGAAACCGAGCAGTTGCTCAAACAAGCTCATCGCGCATACAACACGGAAATGAATGACCTGCTGCTGGCTGCGCTCGGAAAAGCCGTATATGACTGGTCTGGTTCTGAACGGGTGCTGGTCAACCTGGAGGGCCATGGACGGGAAGCTATTGTACCGGATGTGGATATTACGCGGACAGTCGGTTGGTTTACGAGCCAGTTCCCGGTTGTACTGGATGGAAGTCTGGGACAAGGGGGGAATACGGCTCGTCTGATCAAACGGGTCAAGGAAGGGCTGCGTCATATTCCGCAGAAAGGCATCGGCTATGGTATTTTACGATACCTGTCGGATACGAATGTTCTGGAGAAAGCAGGCGTGCAGTTAAAGGCTCAGCCTGAGATCAGTTTTAACTATTTGGGCCAATTCGATCAGGATTATAAAGGCAATGATCTGGAGCCTTCCTCCTATTCCATCGGTGTGCCTGTCAGCACGAATGCGGCTATGGATTTTGCACTGGATATCAATGGAGTCATCGAGGATGGAGAACTGATTTTCACGATTCGCTACGGTACAACGCAATTCCGTCATGAGACGATTGCACGACTTGGAGAGCTGCTGGCATCCGGCTTGCGTGAGGTGATTCATCATTGTGTCGCTCAAGAAAGAACGGTGCTGACCCCAAGTGATGTCCTGTTAAACCATGTAACACTGGATGAGCTGGAGCAATTGGTGAAGGATACGCAAGATATGGGTGAGCTGGAAAATGTGTATGCTTTGACGCCGATGCAAAAGGGCATGCTCTTCTTCAGTCTGATGGATGAAAATTCGGCAGCTTATTTTGAACAGGCCACCTTTGAGTTGAACGGTCGTTTTGATGTGGTTGCTTTTGGTAAAAGCTTTGATCTGCTCGTGCAGCGTCATGAGGCATTGCGGACGAACTTTATCAGTTCATGGAAGGATGAGCCTGTACAGGTCGTCTTCCGCAACCGTAGCGGACAAATATATTATGAAGACTTGCGCGGACTAGAAAAAGAGGAACGAGAAGCTCGTGTTGAAGCTTTTGCCATCGAGGACAAAGCGAAAGGATTCAATCTCGCAGAGGATGCACTCATTCGTGTCTCCATTTTGCAAACGGGGGATGAAACGTATCACTTTGTTTGGAGCTTCCATCACATTTTGATGGATGGCTGGTGCTTGTCCTTTATGACACAGGAGGTATTTGGCAGCTATCTGACACTGCGCGCCGGTCATGAGCCAGCGCTGGAGCCTGTCACGCCGTTCAGTCGATTTATCGAATGGCTGGAACGTCAGGACCGTGAGGCAGCTTTGCAATATTGGCGTGGGTATCTGGCGGACTATGAGCAGCAAATTACGCTTCCACAGCAAAAAGCACAGCCGAAATCGATGCACACCGGGGAATATGTCGCTGAAGATCTGGATTGCGAATTCCAGCCAGAGTTGGTTGCGCAGATCGAACGGATGGCAAAACAAAATCAGGTCACGATCAATACGCTAATTCAAACCGTATGGGGCGTTCTGTTGCAAAAATATAACAACAGTACGGATATCGTGTTTGGCAGCGTTGTGTCCGGTCGTCCAGGGGATATTCCAGGTGTGGAGCACATGATCGGGCTATTTATTAATACAATTCCAGTGCGTGTGCAGTCTGAACCAGGTGAAAGTTTTGTCGAGCTGATGAGACGAACACAGCGGCAGGCGCTGGCTTCCAATGGTTATGATGCGTTCCCGCTGTATGAAATTCAAGCACTGACCGAGCAGAAGCAGGATTTGATCAATCATATTATGATATTTGAAAATTATCCGGTGGAGCAGCAGGTAGAGCAGCTGGGCAGTGAAGGACAGGAACCATTTACAATTTCGAATGTGGTGGCTACAGAGCAAACGAACTACGATCTAAACGTCGTCGTGATGCCAGGAGAAGGTATCAAGATTCGTTTTATGTATAACACGCTCAGCTTTGATCAAGCAGGTATTGAGCGCTTGTATGGACATTTTGCACGTTTGCTGGAGCAAATTTCGCTCAACCCGCATGTTCGGGTGGAAGAGCTGGAACTACTCACAGCAGCAGAAAAACAACAGATTACAGCGGCCTTTAATGACACCGCTTGTGCATTTCCGTCCCATCAGACGATTCATCAGCTGTTCGAGGATCAGGTGGAGTGTACGCCGGATCAGGTAGCATTGGTGTTTGGACATCAGCGTCTGACATATCGGGAGCTGAATGAACGTGCCAATTCATTGGCTCGAATGCTTCAAGCCCAGGGAGTAGGACCTGACAAACTGGTCGGTCTGATGGTGCAGCGTTCCGTGGAAATGATCGTAGGTCTGCTGGCTGTGCTAAAAGCAGGCGGTGCTTATGTGCCGATTGATCCCGAATTTCCATCCTCTCGTATTGCATACATGCTGAAAGACAGCGAGGCCGCAGTGCTTCTGACCCGTCGTGAACTGGCAGAAGAACACCATTGCCATGCCAATACCCTGTTTCTTGAGGATGCCGCATTGTATCAGGGAGAAAGTAGCAACCTGGAGACGATTGCCCGCCCAGAGCATTTGGCTTATGTCATCTATACGTCGGGTTCGACTGGAAATCCGAAAGGAGTTATGCTCCAGCATCGCTCGGTCCTCAACTTTATTACTGGGATGCGCGAAGTCATTGATTTTGAAGCGAGCCAAACCATGTTGTCACTGACGACCATTTCATTCGATATTTTCGTATTGGAAACCATTCTCCCCCTGTTGGGTGGAATGACGGTTGTGCTTGGCGACAGCCAGCATCAGGTGAATCCTCAGGCGCTGGGTGAGTTGATTACTCAACATTCGATTGAGATGTTGCAAATGACCCCATCCCGGTTACAAATGCTGTTGGGTCATGAAGCAGGCTCGCGCGTGCTGCAAAGCGTGAAGGCAATTATGGTTGGGGGCGAAGCTCTTCCGTCCAAGCTGCTCGCAGCACTGCAAGAGATAGACGGTCCCCGTATTTATAACATGTACGGACCTACAGAAACGACGGTGTGGTCGGCCGTGCAGGAACTGACCCATGCTCAGCATATTAATATTGGACGTCCTATTGCGAATACCCAAATCTATATCATGAATGCGAGTGGAGAATTGCAGCCCGTCGGTGTGCCGGGCGAGTTATGTATTGCCGGGGAAGGATTGGCCCGTGGGTATTGGAAACGTGAAGAACTGACGGCCGAGAAATTTGTGATTAATCCGTTTGCTGGGGGTAAGGCAGGCCATGAGCGGATGTACCATACAGGCGATTTGGCGAGATGGACGCCGGACGGCAACATTGAATATTTGGGGCGGATGGACCATCAGGTGAAAATTCGGGGCTACCGAATCGAACTGGGCGAGATCGAATCGCAGCTGTTGCAGGTGGAGTCGGTACAAGAAGCGGTCATCATGGCTCGTGGGGACGAAACGGGTCAAACACAGCTCGTGGCGTACTATGTGGCGAGTCAAGAACTGGGAGCCGGTGAGCTGAGACATGAGCTGGGACAAGAACTGCCAAGCTATATGATGCCGTCGTATTTCATCTGGTTGGAGCAGATGCCGCTGACACCGAACGGTAAAATCGACCGCAAGTCCCTGCCAGCACCGGAAGGCAATCTGCACAGCGGTGCGGATTATGTAGCGCCACGCACTGCACCGGAACGAGCGCTTGTAGCGGTCTGGCAGTCCGTCCTGGGTGTGCCAACCGTCGGTATGTTGGACAATTTCTTTGATCTGGGTGGCGATTCGATCAAGGCGATTCAAATCGTATCGCGTGCATTCCAGGCCGGCTACAAGCTGGACATGAAGGATTTGTTCCGCTATCCCATCGTCGCAACCCTGGCATCGCATATGCATGAGGCCAGTCGTAGGGCAGATCAGGGAGAAGTAAGCGGAGAAACGGCGTTGCTTCCGATCCAGCACGAGTTCTTTGCGCAGGAGCAAGTAGACGTGCATCACTTTAATCAGGCGGTTATGCTGCACCGGGAGCAGGGGTTTGACGAGTCGGCTCTGCGTCAGGCGCTTGGCAAGCTGACAAAGCATCATGATGCTTTGCGAATGGTGTTCAGCAAGACCGCGCAAGGCTATAAAGCCTGGAATCGCGGAATACAGGAAGGCGAGCTGTATCAGCTGGACGTGCTGGACTTTAGGGATATAACGGATGAAGCCATGCTCAGCGTGGCAATGGAGGCGAAAGCTACCGAAATTCAAAGCAGTATCCAACTGCAAGAAGGGCCGCTGTTTAAAGCAGGTTTGTTCCACTGTGTAGATGGCGATCATTTGCTGATGGTGATTCACCATTTGGTGGTGGACGGGGTATCCTGGCGTATTTTGTTTGAGGATTTGGCTACTGCCTATGAACAGGCCGTTCATCAGAAAGTGCTTCAGCTGCCGGACAAAACGGATTCCTTCCGTTCCTGGTCACAAAAACTTTCCAAGTATGCGAATAGCACAGCCATGGACAGTGAGCACGCCTACTGGGAGCAATGGAACGCAGTCGCTTTGTCTGACCAAGTACGATTGCCTGAGGATCAAGCGCAGGCTGACTCATTTACTTTGGCTGACACCGATACAGTGGTCTTCCAGCTTACGGAAGAAGAGACAGAGAGACTATTGAAGCAAGCGCACCGCGCGTACAACACGGAAGTGAACGATCTGTTGCTGACGGCTTTGGGCATGATGCTGTACACATGGACCGGCCATGAACGCAGTCTGATTCATTTAGAGGGACACGGACGTGAGAACATTTTGCCGGATACGGACATTTCTCGTACCATAGGCTGGTTTACGAGTCCATATCCGATATGGCTGGACATCGGTCGTGATCAGGCTTTGTCGGAACGCATCAAACAGGTCAAAGAGAGTCTGCGTGATATTCCGAATCAAGGAATGGGCTACGGAATCTGGAGATATTTGAGTGAATCTGGCCAAGCCATGGGTCAGCAAGCAGATGCACTGAATCTCGCTCAACATCAAGCTTTTGCCGAGCCGCAAGTGAGCTTCAATTACCTCGGACAGCTGGATCAGGACTTGCAAAACAGCGATATTCGTATGTCTCCTTACTCGATGGGATCGGTCGTTAGTGACCGGACGAAGATGAAATTTGCGCTCGATGTGAGCGGAATCGTAACGAACGGCATCCTGGAACTGGACATTCGATATAACGGCAAAGCCTTCCGTAAAGATACGGTCCAAATGTTAGCCAACCTGTTGAAATCCAATCTGCTTGAAGTTATCGAGCATTGTGTTACACGAGATCGGATCGAATTAACTCCAAGTGATGTACTGTTCAAAGGTCTGACCCTGGAGCAATTAGATACGATTAAGGAGCAGACCAAGACGGTTGGGGAATTGGAAAATGTGTACCCGCTAACGCCCATGCAAAAGGGCATGCTGTTCCACAGTCTAATGAATGCTGAAACAGGCGTGTATTTTGAACAGGCGACCTTTGATCTGGAGGGCCATTTTGCACCGTCCACATTCGAGGAAAGTCTGAAGCTGCTGGTTAGTCGACATGCTATATTACGGACGAATTTCTACAGCGGCTGGCATGGTCAACCCTTGCAAATCGTCTATCGCCATAAAAGTCCGAGCTTCTTTTATGAGGACGTTAGAGGGTGTGAACAGGCTGTAGCTGAATTTGTGGCCCAGGACAAAGCTCGAGGCTTTGATTTAAGCAAGGATGCGCTTATGCGCGTATCCGTCTTCCGCACGGGTGAAAGCTCATACCGTTTTGTATGGAGCTTCCATCATATTGTGATGGACGGCTGGTGCCTGTCGCTGATGACAGACGAAGTGTTTGGTGCCTATGCTGCCTTGCTGGAGAACAAGCAGCCAGAGCTCGCACCTGTCAAGCCGTATAGTGACTATATCGAATGGTTGCAAGATCAGGATGCACAGGAAGCGACCCGTTATTGGAGTGACTATTTGGCAGGCTTTGAGCAGCAAACCTTGTTGCCTGGTGAGAATGCGCAAGCTTCTGTAGCCGCACGGGATGAAGAACCAGACGGAAGTGGTGGAAGTTCAAATTCTGGCTATGTTTCGGAAAAGCTGCCATTTATGTTGGGTAAAGAACGGAGTGCCGCATTAAAGCAAATAGCCAAGCAACAACATGTCACGATTAACACCTTGCTGCAAAGTGTGTGGGGCGTTATTTTACAGCAATACAATAATAATCAGGATGTTGTGTTTGGTGGTGTGGTATCCGGTCGTCCGGCAGACATTCCAGGTGTGGAGAACATGATTGGATTGTTTATCAATACCATACCGGTTCGGATTCAAAGTGAACGGAATGCTACATTTGCTGAAGTATTGCAGCGCACACAGGAACAGGCTTTGGCCTCCAGTGTCTATGATACGTTTCCGCTGTACGATATTCAGGCACGGACTGAACAAAAACAAGACCTGATTCATCACATCATGGTCTTTGAAAACTACCCGATTGGGCAGCAGATGAAGCAGATGGGCGGTTCCGGCGAGACAAAGGCACAAACAGGCTTCTCGATTGCCAATGTGGCACTTGCCGAGCAAACCAACTACGATTTCAACCTGATTGTCGTGCCTGACGAAGATATCTCTATCCTACTTGAATACAATGCGCTGGTGTATAACCGGTCTGCAATGGAGCGTATCCAGGGTCATATCGACCACGTCATCGGACAAATCGTAGACAACCCAAATATCCGTGTGAATGAGCTGGCATTGGTGACCCCGCAAGAACAGGCACAGATCGTTCAGGTCTGGGGCGATACGGCGGTAGCCTATCCGCAGGATCAAACGCTAAGCAGTCTGTTTGAGCAGCAGGCAGCGAACACGCCGGAGCAAGTGGCGGTGTTGTGCGGAGCAAAGTCGTTGACCTACGCGGAGCTGAACGAGCGAGCCAACCGTCTCGCACGCACCTTGCGTGCGGAAGGTGTTGAACCGGATCAACCAGTCGGTATTCTGGTCCGCCGTTCGCTGGACATGATCGTAGGCATCTACGCGATCCTCAAAGCAGGCGGAGCCTACGTGCCGATTGATCCAGAATATCCAGCCGACCGCATCCGCTTTATGCTGGAGGACTCGGGCGCGAAGCTGGTGCTGACGCAATCGCATCTGGCGGAGCAAGCCTCACTGAGTTTCGACGGCCAGGTGCTGGTGCTGGATCGTCAGGAGCAGGATGGCCAAGACATTTACCACAAAGACGGTTCGAATTTGGAGCCACTGGCCGGGCCGCATCATGTAGCCTATGTCATCTATACCTCCGGCTCCACAGGAAAACCGAAGGGCGTGATGGTGGAGCATCATTCTGTGCTGAACCGGATTTTGTGGATGCATGATCGATACGGCTTGAGTGCGGAAGATACGATCTTGCAAAAGACGGCCTTCACCTTCGACGTGTCGGTGTGGGAGCTGTTCTGGTGGTCGCTGGTGGGCTCGAAGGTAAGCTTGCTGTCCGTGGGCGGGGAAAAGAACCCGGAAGACATCGTCGACACGATTGCCCGCGATGGCGTAACCACGATGCACTTTGTACCCGCTATGCTGCATGCGTTCCTGGAGTACGTGGAGCAGCAGCCACGGGAAGTGATGCAAGCGAAGCTGGCAACGTTGCGTCATGTCTTTGCCAGCGGCGAAGCATTGCCACCACAGCATGTGGCCCGGTTCCAACGAACCGTGTCGAGCCTGACCGGAGCGAAGCTGATCAACCTGTATGGACCAACCGAAGCGACGGTGGACGTATCGTACTTTGATTGCGAGCCGATGGAAGAATATACAGTCATTCCCATCGGGAAACCGATTCAAAACATTCGTCTGTACATCGTGAAGGAAGGCACGGAGCAATTGCAGCCGATCGGGGTTGCAGGGGAGCTGTGCATCGGTGGTGTCGGTGTGGCACGAGGTTATCTGAACCGTCCGGAGTTGACGGCCGAGAAATTTGTAACTGATCCGTTTTCGGGTGGTGAAGCAGGCTATGAACGGATGTATCGCACCGGCGATTTGGCGAGATGGATGCCGGACGGCAACATTGAATATCTGGGCCGGATCGACCATCAGGTGAAAATCCGGGGCTACCGAATTGAACTGGGCGAGGTCGAATCGCAGCTGCTCCAAGTGGAATCGGTACGAGAAGCGGTGGTCATGGCTCGTACGGATGAAACGGGTCAAAAACAAATGGTGGCCTACTATGTCGCTGGGCAAGAGATCGGTGCCAGCGAGCTGAGAAGTGAGCTAGGCCGGGAGCTGCCAAGCTACATGGTGCCATCGTACTTTGTACAGCTGGAGCAGATGCCGCTGAGTCCAAATGGCAAAATTGACCGCAAGGCCTTGCCGGCACCGGAAGGCAGCCTGCAAACTGGAGCTGATTATGCAGAGCCGCGTACGGCGCAAGAACGCGCACTGGTAGCGGTCTGGCAGTCGGTACTGGGACTACAGACGGTCGGTATTTTGGACAATTTCTTTGATCTGGGCGGCGATTCCATCAAGGCCATTCAAATCGCATCTCGTGCGTTCCAGGCCGGTTATAAGCTGGACATGAAGGATTTGTTCCAGTATCCAACGGTTGCAACACTGGCACCGCATATGCATGAGGTCAGCCGTATGGCAGATCAAGGAGAAGTGAGCGGGGAAACCGCGTTGCTACCGATCCAGCATTGGTTCTTTGCGCAGGAGCGCGAGCGTCCGCAGCACTTTAATCAAGCGGTCATGCTCTATCGCGCTGAGGGCTTTAACGAGGCAGTGGTTCGGCAAGTCATGGATCACCTTGTGAAGCATCATGATGCGCTTCGTACGGTTTTCCATCAGGCTCCCGCAGGTTATACGGCTTGGACACGCCCTGTAGAGGAAGGCACGCTGTATACGCTGGAAACGGTGGATTACCGTGAACAGGAAACTTATGCAGAAGCGCTGGAAGCGAAGGTAACGGAAATTCAAAGCAGCATGGACCTGTCCGCAGGACCTTTAGTCAAACTCGGATGGTTCCGCACAGCCGAAGGCGACCATCTGCTAATCGCCATTCACCACTTGGTGGTGGACGGAGTGTCGTGGCGGATTCTGTTTGAGGATTTCTCTACTGGCTACGAGCAAGCGATCAAAGGCGAGCCTGTACGATTGCCCTATAAAACGGATTCCTTCCAAGCATGGGCACGGGAGTTGTCGTCTTACGCCAACCGCCCTGAGGCTGCCTCGGATGAAGTTTATTGGAAGCAGCTGGAACAGGCCAAAGCGGAAGCCGCACCGCTGCCTAAGGATTTTACCTACGAGGGCTCCTTAAACGCAGACAGCGAAGTGCTGACGGTAGAGTGGACCGAAGCTGAAACGCAGCAACTGTTAAAGCAGGTCCATCGCGCCTACAACACCGAGGTCAATGATTTGCTGCTGACCGCGCTGGGACTGGCGGTGCACAATTGGACAGGCGCAGGACAGGTACTGGTGAATCTGGAGGGCCATGGCCGGGAAGCGATCCTGCAAGAGGTGGATATTACACGTACCGTAGGTTGGTTTACGAGCTTGTATCCAGTGCTGCTGGAGACCGGCAAGGAAATGACACTGGCTCAGCGGATTAAAGAAACGAAGGAAGGTCTGCGCCGGATTCCACATAAAGGGCTGACCTATGGAACTTGGCGCTACTTGTCTCCTGCGTCTGCATCGGATGAAGCGCGTGCGATTGCAGCAGAACCGGAAATCAGCTTTAACTATTTGGGTCAAGTCGATCAGGATCTACAAAACAGTGGAATCACATTGTCACCCTATAGTGCAGGGGAGACAGAGGATGCACATTCACCGCTGCAATATACGCTGGATTTAAACGCGATGATCTCGGAAGGCACGCTGCGCTTGACGATTGCTTACAGCCGTAAGCAGTATCGTAAAGAAACGCTGGAACGTGTGGCGGGACTGCTTCAATCCGCTTTGCAAGAGGTCATTGCGCATTGCGCGGCTCAGGAGCAGCCGGAGTTGACCCCAAGTGATGTGTCTTTCAAAGGTTTGACGACTAGAGAACTGGAACAAATTGCGGAACAGGCAACACGTATCGGTGAGCTGGAAAATGTATACGCACTGACGCCGATGCAAAAGGGGATGCTCTTTTACAATCTGATGGATTCGCAATCAGGAGCTTATTTTGAACAGGCCTCCTTTGATCTGCGAGGACATTTTAATATCGCTGCATTTGCGGCCAGTTTGGATGTTTTAATGCAGCGGCATACGGTACTGCGCACGAACTTCTACAGCGGCTGGCAGGATGAACCGCTTCAGGTTGTGTACCGCAATAAGCGCAGTGAACTGTATGTGGAAGATTTGCGGGATATGAAGGACGAGCAGCAAAACGAATACATGCTCGAATTTACGCGTAAAGACAAGCAAAGAGGCTTTGACCTAGCACAAGACGCCTTGATGCGTGTCACTGTGTTGCGCACAGGTGAGGAGACGTACCGTTTTGTATGGAGTTTCCATCATATCGTGATGGATGGCTGGTGCTTGTCGCTGGTGACCAACGAAGTGTTTGCGAGCTATTTTGCGATCCTGGCCCATAAACAACCGGAACTGGCCCCTGTAACGCCGTACAGTCAATATATCGAATGGCTGGAGCAGCAGGATCGTCAGGCCGCATCAAGCTACTGGAGCAAGGTTCTGGAAGGATATGAGGAGCAGTCTCGTTTGCCACAGGCTAAAATTCAGGGCAAAACGGGGTATCAGTCGGAGCGTTTAGATTTTGATTTGGGCGCGGATCTCACAGCTGGTATTCAGCGCATAGCCAAGCGTTATCAGGTGACGATCAATACGTTGATGCAGACCGTTTGGGGTATTTTACTGCAAAAATATAATGGCACCGATGATGTCGTGTTTGGCAGCGTGGTATCTGGACGTCCGGCAGACATTCCGAATGTGGAGCACATCATTGGTCTGTTTATCAATACGATTCCGGTGCGTATCCGCAGTCAAGTGGACAGTTTATTCTCCGATGTGATGAAGCAAACCCAGGAGCAATCGATTGCTTCCCATACCTATGATACGTATCCGTTGTATGAAATTCAGGGACTGTCGGAGCTTAAGCAGGATTTGATCAATCATATTCTTATTTTTGAGAACTATCCGGTCGAGGAACAAATCGAGCAATTAGGCAGCGGTGATGAGTCCAGCTTCACGATCACCGGAGCCGAGTCTGTCGAGCAGACCAACTATGACTTTAACCTGGTGGTGCTGCCCGGGAACACCATTCACATGAGCTTTGGCTATAATGCTCTGGCCTTTGAACGGGAAAGTGTAGAACAAATTCGAGGTCATCTGGTGCAATTGCTGGAGCAGGTGACTGCGAATCCGAACATCCGTGTACATGAGCTGGATATGTTAAACGAGCAGGAGCGCGAGCAAATCGTTAAGGTTTGGGGGAATACAGCAACAGCAGCAACCTATGCAAGCGAGCAAACGATCCATGGCTTGTTCGAGACGCAAACGGCGCAGACACCGGAGCAGACAGCCTTGTTCTTTGAAGGAGAAACGCTGACTTATCGCGAGCTGAATGAACGCGCCAATCGCCTGGCTCGTACCTTGCGCAGTCAAGGCGTGACGAAAGATCGTTTGGTGGGTCTGATGACCGAGCGGTCGGTGGATATGATCGTGGGCATCTTCGGGATTTTAAAAGCCGGAGGCGCATATGTCCCCATCGATCCAACCTACCCGGAAGAGCGTATCCGCTATATGCTGGACGACTCGGGGGCGAAGCTACTGTTGACACAAAGTCATCTGGTGGACAAAGTCGCGTTTGACGGCCACATGCTGGTGCTAGATGGAGCACAAACGGTGTATCACGAGGATGGTTCTAACCTGGAGCCGTGGTCCGGTCCAGATGATTTGGCGTATGTGATTTATACATCAGGTACAACCGGGCAGCCGAAGGGTGTCATGCTGGAGCATCACGGGCTGTGCAATCTGAAAACATATTTTGATCAGACGCTTCGAATCCGCACGTCGGATCATGCGTTGCTGTTCGCTAGCTATTCGTTTGATGCGGCTTGCTGGGAAATCTTCCAAGCGCTGTTCTGCGGAGCCACGTTATATGTGCCAACGACAGAGACGATTTTGAACTACGAGCGGTTTGAGCAATATATGGCGAATCACCGGATTACGGTGGCCGCTTTGCCGCCGACCTATGCGGTGTATCTGGAGCCAGAGCGGATGCCACACCTGCGTATTCTGTTCACTGCGGGTTCAGCATCTTCCACCGAACTGGTATACAAGTGGAAGGATCAAGTGGCGTACTACAACGGCTACGGTCCAACTGAAAACTCAGTTGCAACGTCCATCTGGCCGGTGTCCGAGGATGCAAGGGCTGGACAACTCATTTCCATTGGACGTCCTGTGCCGAATCATCGGGTATACATGGTGGATGGGCATGGACATTTGGCTCCGGTAGGCGTAGCAGGTGAGCTGTGCGTGTCTGGTCCAGGTCTGGCGCGTGGATATCTGGATCGTCCAGAGCTGACGGCGGAGAAATTTGTAGCGAACCCGTTTGCGGTTGGTGAAGCAGGCTATGAACGAATGTACCGTACGGGTGACTTGGCGAGATGGATGCCAGACGGCAACATCGAATATTTGGGCCGGATTGACCATCAGGTGAAAATCCGGGGCTACCGGATCGAGCTGGGTGAGGTCGAGGCACAAATCTTGAAAGTGGAAGACGTGCAAGAGGTCATCGTACTGGCCCAAGCGGACGAACAGGGGCAAAACCAACTGGTGGCGTACTATGTCGCTGAAAGAGACGTAAGCGCTGGGGAGCTGCGTAGCTTACTGGGTGAGGATCTGCCCAACTATATGGTGCCTTCGTATTTCATCCAGCTGGAGCAGATGCCACTGACACCGAACGGTAAAATCGACCGCAAGGCACTGCCAGCACCGGAGGGCAGCTTGCAAAGCGGAGCGGATTATGTAGAGCCGCGCACAGCACTGGAGCAGACGTTAGTGTCCATTTGGCAGTCTGTATTAGGAGCAAAGAGAGTCGGCATTTTGGATAATTTCTTTGATCTGGGCGGCGATTCGATCAAAGCGATCCAGGTATCGTCCCGCTTGCTGCAAGCGGGCTACAAGCTGGAGATGAAGGATTTGTTCCAATATCCGTCCATTTCACTGCTGAGCAGTCATGTACACAAAGTTAGCCGCACAGCCGATCAGCGGGTGGTCTCGGGAGCAGTTAAATTGACCCCAATACAGCAATGGTTCTTTGGACAATCCTCAGCAGAGCCACATTATTTCAACCAATCGGTGATGCTGTATAGAGCACAAGGATTCGATGAAGCCGCATTGCATCAAACGGTGACCCAGGTGACGGAGCATCATGATGCATTGCGTATGGTCTTCCGTCAGACCGAACAGGGCTATGAAGCGTGGAATCGTGGTTTGAACGAAGGCGAGCTGTACAGTCTGGACGTTGTTGATTTGACAGGCGTCGAAGACACGGCAGAGGTGGCGATGGCGATTGAAACGAAAGCCAATGCCATCCAAAGCTCTATTCGTCTAGAAGAAGGACCGCTGGTGAAGCTGGGACTTTTCCGCTGCATGGATGGAGATCATTTACTGATTGCGATCCACCATTTGGTCGTAGACGGGATTTCATGGCGGATTGTGTTTGAGGATTTTGCCACGGGGTATGAGCAGGCCGTGCGGGGAGAAGCGATTCGCTTGCCATATAAAACGGACTCTTTCTCTGCTTGGGCAGAGCAGTTGTCTCAATATGCGAACAGTCCGGCGATCGACAACGAACGCGAATATTGGCAGCATCTTGCCCAAATGGAAGTTGCATCGTTGCCTAAGGATCAAGAGAGAGCGGAGGGACAACATTCTCTAATCAGAGACACTGCGACGGTGAGCGTAGCTTGGAGCGAACAGGAAACCCGGCTACTGCTGCTGGAATCGCATCGTGCGTACAACACCGAGGTCAATGATCTGCTGTTAACTGCACTCGGCACCGCGTTATATAACTGGAGCGGTCAGGAGCGCGTACTGGTCAATCTGGAGGGCCATGGTCGGGAAGCCATTGTTCCAGATATCGACATCACACGTACCGTGGGCTGGTTTACGAGTCAGTATCCAGTACTGCTTGATGTGGATGGGAAGGCAGAAGTAGGGCAGCGAATCAAGCGGGTGAAGGAAGACCTGCGCCATGTACCGCATAAGGGCATTGGCTACGGCATTTTGAAATATATGTCTCAGCATGATGTCCATCCTTCCTTGACCTTGCAGCCTGAAATTAGCTTTAACTATTTGGGACAGTTTGATCAGGACTTGGAAAATGGGGATATCAGGCTGTCTTCGCATCCAGGTGGAGAGCCGATGAGTGACCATACTGTACTGGAGCATCCTTTGAATGTGAACGGCATGATTACAGCGGGCGCGCTGACACTGGAGATTCGCTATGACAGTAAGGTATATCATCAGCAAAATGTAGAAAACTTTGCGCAGTTGCTGCAGGAAAGCTTGCAGGAAGTGATCGCGCATTGTGCCTCCCAAGAGCGGAGCGAACTAACCCCAAGCGATGTCTTGTTCAAAGGCTTGTCGTTGGAACAACTGGAGCAATTGACGGAGCAAACGGCTTCTGTGGGCGAACTGGAAAATGTGTATGCTCTTTCGCCAATGCAGAAGGGGATGCTGTTCCATAGCTTGATGGAGCCAGACTCAGCTGCATACTTCCAGCAAGCATCGTTTGATCAAAAAGGCAGCTTTGATGTTGCTATTTTCCGTAAGAGCCTGGATCTGCTGACACAGCGTCATGAAGCACTGCGGACGAATTTCCATCGGTTTGAGACAGGGCACAGTCAGGAGCCATTGCAGATCGTGTTCCGTCACAAAGATAGCGACCTTTCCTTCCAGGATATACGCGAAATGCCGAAAGCGGAGCAACAGGCCTATATCCAGGCGTTTAAGCAGGAAGACCAAGCTAGAGGTTTTAATCTGGGTACGGATGCGCTCATGCGCGTACAGGTATTGCAAACCGATGAAGAAACGTATCACTTGGTCTGGAGCTTCCATCACATTGTCATGGATGGCTGGTGCTTATCGCTTGTTACAGGCGAAGTGTTTGGTACGTACTTTGCACTGCTGGAGCAGAAGCAGCCGGAGCTTGCTCCTGTTACATCATATGGTCAATATATTGAATGGCTGGAGCGTCAGGATGAACGTGCGGCAAAAGAGTATTGGAGCAGCTATTTGGCGGGCTTTGAACAGCAGACGTTGTTACCTGGATCGGATACCGCATCAAAAGACCACGTGGCGGACAGCAGGGATCATACGGTGTCCACTACAGCAAGTGAAACCAGCGAATATATTTCTGGAAAAATAACGGTAGATCTGGATTCAACGCGGAGCGAAGCCATGTATCGGATTGCAAAGCAGCAGCAGGTCACGATTAATACACTGATGCAGAGCGTGTGGGGCCTTATTTTGCAGAAATATAACAACAATGAGGATGTTGTATTCGGCAGTGTCGTATCTGGACGTCCGACGGATATTGCGGGTGTAGAGCATATGATCGGTCTGTTCATTAATACGATCCCGGTTCGGATTCAAAGTAAACGGAATGCCACGTTTGTGGACATCATGCGGAAAACGCAGGAGCAAGCGTTGGCTTCGGGGGTATATGACAGCTTCCCGCTATATGAAATTCAGGCGCTGACCGAGCAGAAGCAAAATCTGATTAACCACATTATGGTATTTGAGAACTATCCGGTTGAGGAGCAAGTCGAGCAGTTGGGTGAAGTTCGTCCATCCGCTTTTGAAATTACGAATGTAGAGGTTGTTGAGCAAACGAATTATGATCTGGACTTGATTGTGATGCCAGATGAGCTTTTCCGCATCATGTTTAGATACAACGCGAATGTATATGATCGGTCTACGATCGAGCGGATGCGGGGACATGTACTGCATGTCATCGAGCAAATTATCGATAATCCACATATCCGTGTGAATGAGCTGGAATTGGTGACACCAGAAGAACAGGCACAGATCATTCAGGTGTGGGGAGATACGGCGGCAGATTATCCGCAAGATCAGACGTTAAGTTCACTGTTCGAGCAGCAGGTAGCGAGCACACCGGAGCAAGTGGCAGTGTTGTGCGGATCGGAATCGTTGACCTACGCGGAGCTGAATGAGCGCGCGAACCGTTTGGCTCGGACGTTGCGTGCGGAAGGTGTTGAACCGGATCAGCCGGTAGGCATACTGGTTCAGCGCTCGCTAGAGATGATCGTAGGCATCTACGCGATCCTCAAGGCAGGCGGAGCCTACGTGCCAATTGATCCAGAATATCCGGCTGATCGTATCCGCTTTATGCTGGAGGACTCGGGCGCGAAGCTGGTGCTGACGCAATCGCATCTGGCGGAGCAAGCATCGCTGAGTTTCGACGGCCAGGTGCTGGTGCTGGATCGTCAGGAGCAGGCTGGCCAAGACATTTACCACGAAGACGGCTCGAATCTGGAGCCACTGGCCGGACCGCACCATGTCGCCTATGTCATTTATACCTCTGGCTCCACGGGAAAACCGAAGGGCGTGATGGTGGAGCACCATTCTGTGCTGAATCGGATTTTGTGGATGCATGATCGGTACGGCTTGAGTGCGGAAGATACGATCCTGCAAAAGACCGCCTTTACGTTCGACGTGTCGGTGTGGGAGCTGTTCTGGTGGTCGCTGGTCGGCTCGAAGGTGAGCTTGCTGTCGGTAGGCGGGGAAAAGAACCCGGAAGACATCGTGGACACGATTGCCCGCGATGGAGTGAGCACGATGCACTTTGTACCTGCCATGCTGCATGCGTTCCTGGAGTATGTGGAGCAGCAGCCACGGGAAGTGATGCAAGTGAAACTGGCAACGCTGCGCCATGTCTTTGCCAGTGGTGAAGCCTTGCCGCCACAGCATGTGGCTCGCTTCCAACGGCTCGTGTCGAGCCTGACCGGAGCGAAGCTGATCAACCTGTACGGTCCAACCGAAGCGACGGTGGACGTATCGTACTTTGATTGCGAGCCGACGGAAGAATATGCAGTCATTCCGATCGGAAAACCGATTCAAAACATTCGCCTGTACATCGTGAAGGAAGGCACGGAGCAATTGCAGCCGATTGGGGTTGCAGGGGAGTTGTGCATCGGTGGTGTCGGTGTGGCACGTGGGTATCTGAACCGTCCGGAGCTGACGGCCGAGAAATTCGTAGCCGACCCGTTTGCCGGCGGGGAAGCAGGCTATGAACGGATGTACCGCACTGGCGATTTGGCAAGATGGATGCCGGACGGCAACATTGAATATCTGGGCCGGATCGACCATCAGGTGAAGATCCGCGGTTACCGGATTGAGCTGGGCGAGGTCGAAACGCAGCTGCTCCAAGTAGCGTCCGTGCGAGAAGCGGTTGTCATGGCGCGTGCAGACGAAACGGGACAAAAACACATGGTGGCGTACTATGTCGCCGGGCAAGAGCTAGGAGCCAGCGAGCTGAGAAGTGAGCTGGGCCGAGAGCTGCCAAGCTATATGGTGCCGTCCTACTTTGTACAACTGGAGCAAATGCCGCTGAGTCCCAATGGAAAAACTGACCGTAAGGCCCTGCCAGCACCGGAAGGCAGCCTGCAAAGCGGAGCCGATTATGTCGCACCGCGGACGTGGGTGGAAGTGAAGCTGGCGCAAATTTGGCAGGATGTGCTGGGCCTGGCGCAGGTCGGCGTGAAGGAAAACTTCTTTGAGATTGGTGGACACTCGCTGCGGGCGACGACACTGGCCTCGAAGATTCACAAGGAGTTGAACAAGCCGCTTCCCCTTCGCAGCATTTTTGAAGCACCCACGATTGAACAACTGGCAGCCGTTCTGGAAGGTCTGGATCAAGTGGTGTACGCATCCATTCCGGTAACAGAAGAACGTAGCTTCTACCCGTTATCTTCAGCACAAAAACGACTGTATGTACTGCATCAGTTTGATCCAAGTGATGTGAACTACAACATGCCGTCGGTGCTGCAAGTGAGCGGTCCGCTGGATGTGAAACGAGTAGAGGACGTGTTCCGTCAACTGATTGCCCGCCATGCGACCTTGCGTACCCGCTTTGAGCTGGTAGACAATGAGCCGATGCAATGGATTGAAGACAGCGTGCCATTCGAGGTGGAATATACGAAGGTACAGGTAGAGAGTACGACTACGGCTACGGATCAGGGCACAGCTACAGGATTGGATACAACTACAGCTACGTACACGAGGATTAGCGAGGAAGCACAAGAACGGGTACGGCAGTTTATCCGTCCGTTTGATCTAAAAGCTGCACCGCTGCTGCGGGTAGGCTTGGTGGATCTGGGTGTCCAAGGAGTAGAGCAAGAATCCCAGCATTTACTCATGCTCGACATGCACCATATCGTTTCGGATGGCGTGTCGATGGAGGTACTGACCGATGAGTTTGTCCGCTTGTATGGCGGTGAAGAACTGTCGCCATTGCGGATTCAGTACAAAGACTATGCCGTATGGCAGCAAAGCGAAACCCATCAGGAGTGGATGCAGCGTCAGGAAGCGTACTGGCTGGGCACCTTCCGGGGCGGAGTGCCTGTACTGGATCTGTCAACCGACTTTGCCCGTCCGGCGGTGCAGAGTACGGCAGGGGATACGATCGAATTTGCATTGGAGCGTGAGGTTAGTGAACGCCTGAAAGAACTGGCTTCGCAAACAGGCGCTACCCTATACATGGTGCTGCTGGCGGCGTACACTACGCTCTTGCACAAATACACGGGCCAAGAGGACATTGTCGTCGGCACGCCGATTGCAGGACGACCGCATGCGGAGCTCAGTAATCTGGTGGGTGTCTTCATTAACACGCTGGCGATTCGCAATTATCCGTCCAGCGACAAAACGTTTCTGGATTATCTGCAAGAGGTGAAGGAGCATGCGCTCAGTGCTTATGAGCATCAGGACTATCCTTTTGAAGAACTGGTTGAACAGCTGAATTTGACGAGAGATACGAGCCGAAATGCGCTGTTTGACACGATGTTTGAGTTGAAAACCTTGGAGCAACAGGAGTTACTGCTGGAAGGTTTGACCTTGAGCTCCTATCCACTGGAAAATCATACGGCCAAGTTTGATCTGACTTTAGATGCAGTGGAGCAGCCAGAAGGCATTCTGTGCAGTCTGGAATATAGCACGGCGTTGTACAAGCCTGAGACCATGACGCGATTGGCACAGCATTTTGCGGAAATCGTTCGAGCTATTGCATACCATCCACAACAGCCCCTGGCAACTTTGAATATGGTAACCGTTGAGGAAAAGGAGCAACTCATCTACGGTTTTGGAGAAGTGGGAGTATCGGATGGTGCGGCAGTTGAAGCAGGAGCCCTGTTCCATACCTATGTGGAAGAACAGGCACAGCTTGTACCAGATCATGTGGCGGTGGTATACGAGGAGGAGCAGCTCACTTACCGGAAACTGAACGAGCGCGCGAACCAATTGGCGCGGAGATTGCGGAATGAAGGCGTTGGACGCGAGTCGATTGTCGGCATTTTGAGTGAACGCTCGGTAGACATGCTGGTCGGCGTACTGGCGGTGTGGAAGGCGGGAGGCGCCTATGTGCCGCTGGATGCAGACTATCCGTCTGAACGGATTCGTTTCATGCTGGAGGACAGTGGTGCGACGGTATTGTTGACCCAAATCGGCTTACAGGAGCAAGCACAGATATGGCTTGGGGAAAGCCGACAGGCCTTGGCCGGAGGGCAGACTGAGGGTGAGTTGGAAACAGCGGCTGGTGCTGAAACGATGGAAAGAGACAGCCTAAATGAAAACTTAGGCTCAAAATCAGATTCGAAGTCTGACAGCGAAGCAGCATCCGAACCGGCAACAGGGCTGCGTCTGCATACCGTATTGGCATTGGACGATGAGTCACTGTACACCGGAGATACGACAGACGTCGATCACATCAACGAACCGCACGATTTGGCGTATGTGATCTATACATCCGGGACAACCGGACGGCCGAAGGGCGTCATGATCGAGCATCGCAGCCTGGTGAATACGGCTACGGCGTATCGCCGGGATTATCGCCTGAACCAATTCCCAGTCCGACTGCTACAGCTGGCGAGCTTCTCGTTCGACGTATTCGTCGGGGATATCGCGCGGACGCTCTATAACGGCGGCACGATGGTCATTTGTCCGAAAGACGACCGGATTGATTTTAGCCGTCTGCACGGATGGATTCGCGATGTCCAGATTACCGTGTTCGAATCGACTCCGGCCCTGATCGTACCGTTTATGCAGCATGTGCATGAACAGGGGCTGGACATGAGCAGTCTGGAGCTGCTGATCACGAGCTCGGATAGTTGCAGCGTGACGGACTACCGAGTGCTGCAAGAGCGGTTTGGTGCGGATATCCGCATTATGAACAGCTACGGCGTCACCGAAGCGGCGATTGACTCCAGCTTCTACGACGAAGAGCTGTCGAAGCTGCCAAGCAGCGGCCATGTGCCGATTGGTCAGGCGTGGCTGAACGCACGCTTCTACATTGTGGACAGCCAGCTGAATCCGGTGCCGATCGGCGTACTGGGTGAGCTGTGCATTGGCGGAGCCGGGGTGGCACGAGGCTACCTGAATCGTGCAGACCTGACAGCCGAGAAATTCGTAGCGAATCCGTATGTACCAGGTGAACGGTTGTACCGTACAGGCGATTTGGCGCGATGGATGCCGGACGGCAATGTAGACTTTATCGGCCGGATGGATGATCAAGTCAAAATCCGGGGCTTCCGGATTGAACTGGGCGAGGTGGAAGCGCAGCTGCTGACCGTAGACGGCATTCAGAAAGCCATCGTCACCGCCTGGGAAAACGAAGACGGAGACAAGGATCTGTGTGCGTATGTCGTAGCCTCGGAGGCGCTGAATTTGCCGGATCTGCGCAGCACACTCCAGCCCAAACTGCCGGGCTATATGATCCCGACCTATGTCGTACAACTGGATCGTTTCCCGCTGACACCGAACGGAAAAATTGACCGCAAAGCGTTGCCTGCGCCAGAAGCGCGCCTCGAAGGAGGCACGGCGTACGTGGCACCGCGCACACCGCTGGAAGAGCAGTTGGTACGTATTTGGCAAAGCGTTCTGAATCATCATCAAATAGGCATCCAGGATAACTTCTTTGAAGTGGGAGGACATTCTCTGCGCGCTACCACCCTGATGGCGAAAATCCATCAGGAGCTGAATCACAAGCTGGCGTTGCGAGATATTTTCCAATATCCGACGATTGAGCAACTGGTGCAGTTGATGGGTGAAGATCAGACCCAGCAAACGTATGTATCTATTCCTGTGGTGGAGGAGCGTGAATATTATCCTGTTTCCTCGGCGCAAAAACGGATGTACGTGCTGAGTCACCTGGAAGGTGGAGAGGTTAGCTACAACATGCCAGGAGCGTTGATTATCGAAGGTTCCTTGGATAAAAAACGACTGGAACAAGCCTTCCGCCAGCTGATTGCCCGTCATGAAGCCCTGCGAACCCGATTCGAGATGGTGGATGGTGAGGTGATTCAACGGATTGAATCGGGCGTCGCATTCAGCGTGGAGCATGTGCAGGCAAGCGAAGAAGAGACCCAGCAGTATGCCCAAGACTTTGTACGCGCATTTGATCTCGCACAAGCACCATTGCTGCGGGTTCAGCTGGTGGAAACCGGACCGGAGCGTCACGTCATGCTCTATGACATGCACCATATTATTTCGGATGGCGTCACGGAAGGAATTATCGTGCAGGAGTTCTCTCAATTGTATGAAGGCAAGGAACTGCCGCCACTCCGTATTCAGTACAAGGACTATGCGGTTTGGCAGCATGCCGATATGCAAAGTGAGCGGCTTCGTGAGCAGGAAAGCTACTGGCTGAACACGATGGCTGGTGACATTCCGGTGCTGGATATGCCTACGGATTTTGCAAGACCAGTCGTACAGCGTCTGGAAGGAGCGCGATTGGAATTTGCGATCAGCCTGGAGGACAGCGAACAGTTGAAACAGCTGTCCGCGCAAACCGGCTCCACCTTGTACATGGTATTGCTGGCCGCGTATAGCACGCTTTTGCATAAATATTCGGGACAGGAAGACATTATCGTCGGCACGCCGATTGCCGGAAGACCGCATGCGGAGCTGGAGGGCTTGGTAGGCGTATTCCTCAACACGCTGGCGATCCGCAATTATCCGGCTGGTGACAAAACGTTCCTAGATTACTTGCAAGAGGTCAAAGAGCATGCGCTCAGTGCTTACGAACATCAGGAATATCCTTTTGAAGAGCTGGTTGAAAAGCTGAATTTAACGCGGGATACGAGCCGGAATGCGCTGTTTGACACGATGTTTGAGTTGAAAACATTTGAGCAGCAGGAGTTCGAGCTGGAAGGTCTGACCTTTAAAACGTATCCGACAGACAATCATACGGCCAAATTTGATCTGACCTTGGATGCCGTGGAGCAGCCGGAAGGCATTCTGTGCAGTCTGGAATACAGCACGGCGCTGTACAAGCCTGAGACCATCGCGCGATTGGCACAGCATTTTACCGAACTTGTACGTGCGATTACTCTTCATCCGCAGCAGCCACTGGCAGCTTTGGATATGGTAACTGTCGAGGAGAAGGCACAAATCATCTACGGTTTTGGAGATGTGGGAGTATCGGATGTTACTGCTGAAGCAGGAGGCTTATTCCATACTTATGTGGAAGAACAGACCCAGCTTATACCAGATCATGTGGCGGTGGTGTACGAGGAACAACAACTGACGTACCGCACACTGAACGAGCGTGCGAACCAATTAGCCCGTAGATTGCGAAATGAAGGCATTGGCCGTGAATCGATTGTTGGCATCTTGAGTGAACGCTCGGTCGACATGCTGGTCGGCGTATTGGCGGTATGGAAAGCCGGAGGTGCATATGTACCGCTGGATGCAGACTATCCGTCTGAACGCATCCGCTTCATGCTGGAGGACAGTGGTGCTACGGTACTGTTGACCCAAACGGGCTTACAGGAGCGCGCGCAGGTCTGGCTGGATGAAAGCGAAGCAGTATCCGAACCCGCAACGGGACTGTGTCTGCATACTGTACTGGCGCTGGACGATGAGTCGCTGTACACCGGGGATGCCACGGACGTTGAACCTATTAATGAACCGAAGGATCTGGCGTATGTGATCTACACGTCGGGAACAACGGGACGTCCGAAGGGCGTCATGATCGAGCATCGCAGCTTGGTGAATACCGCCGCGGCGTATCGTCGGGATTATCGCCTGAACCAGTTCCCGGTACGTTTGCTGCAGCTGGCAAGCTTCTCCTTCGACGTGTTCGTCGGCGATATCGCCCGGACGCTCTATAACGGCGGAACGATGGTTATCTGTCCGAAAGACGACCGGATTGACCCGAGCCGTCTGTATGGCTGGATTCGTGACTACCAGATTACCGTGTTCGAATCGACTCCAGCCCTGATCGTACCGTTCATGCAGCATGTATATGAGCAGGGACTGGACATGAGCAGTTTGGAATTGCTGATTACCAGCTCGGATAGCTGCAGCGTGACGGATTATCGGGTGTTGCAAGAACGATTTGGCGCAGATATTCGCATTATGAACAGCTATGGTGTTACGGAAGCGGCGATCGACTCCAGCTTCTACGACGAAGAACTGTCGAAGCTGCCAAGCAGCGGTAATGTGCCGATTGGACAGGCATGGCTGAACGCACGCTTCTACATCGTGGACAGCCAGCTGAATCCGGTGCCGATCGGCGTACTGGGTGAGCTGTGCATTGGCGGAGCTGGGGTAGCACGAGGCTACCTGAACCGTGCGGACCTGACGGCCGAGAAATTCGTAGCCAATCCGTTCGTGCCAGGTGAACGATTATACCGCACAGGTGACTTGGCGCGATGGATGCCGGACGGCAATGTGGACTTTATCGGCCGGATGGACTATCAAGTGAAAATCCGGGGCTATCGGATCGAGCTGGGCGAGATCGAAACGGCGATCCAGCGGGTGCCGGGTGTACGTCAAGCGGTAGTCATCGACCGGACGGATGAGCGTGGACACAAGTACTTGTGCGGATACATCACAGGAGAAGCTGAGCTGCGGATCGAGGAGGTACAGGCCGAACTGGAAGCCGGACTGCCAGCGCACATGGTGCCTGCACGTTTGATGCGACTGGAGACGATCCCCCTGACGAGCAACGGCAAAATCGACCGCAAGGCCTTGCCGGAACCGGAAGGAAGCATCCATACGGGTGCAGCCTATGTGGCACCGCGTACGACGGTGGAGCAAGTACTGGCTGCGGTATGGGCCGGGGTGCTCGGCGTGGAAGCGGTAGGTGCGCAGGATAACTTCTTTGAGCTGGGTGGCGATTCGATTAAGGCCTTGCAAGTATCCTCCCGATTGCTGCAAGCAGGTTATCGACTGGAGATGAAAGACCTGTTCAGTCATCCAACCGTGTCCGCCTTGGCACTGAAAGTTCAATCGGTGACCCGATTGGCGGATCAAAGCGAAGTGGTGGGCGCTGTGAAGCTGACACCTGTTCAACACTGGTTCTTTGAGCAAAACCTGACGGATGCTCATCATCATAACCAGTCCATCATGCTGCATAGCAAGGATGGTTTTGATGAACCGGCCCTGCGCACGGCGATGGATCAAATCGTTAGCCATCACGACACACTGCGGATCGTTTTCCGTCCTACGGAGCACGGATATGAAGCCTGGAATCGCGCAATTGGGGAGGGCGAGCTGTATACGCTGGAACGTATAGACCTCAGCCATGAGACTGAGGTGTCAGCGGCGATCGAGGCTAAAGTGAATGAAATTCAGGCGGGTATTCAGTTAAGCGAAGGACCGCTGGTGAAACTGGGGCTGTTCCATTGCCCAGATGGTGATCATTTGCTGATGGCGATTCATCACTTGGTGGTGGATACCGTATCTTGGCGCATTTTGTTCGAGGATATTACAACCGCCTACGAGCAGGCATTGAACGGACAAACGGCTCGCCTTCCGCACAAAACGGATTCGTTCCGCACCTGGGCGGATGGGCAGTCTCAATATGCGAATAGTCCGGCCATGGCAGCAGAACTTGCATTCTGGAAGGAAATGGAACATGGCGTATATCAGCCGCTTCCAAAAGACGAGTCCCCTTCTCATTCCTTGAATAGGGACAGCGAGAACATGACAGTTACGTGGACAGCTCAGGAAACGGAGCAGTTGTTAAAACAGGCGCATCGTGCCTACAACACGGAGATGAATGATTTGCTGCTTACCGCATTGGGACTGACGATTCATCGCTGGGCGGGCCTGGAACGAGTGCTCGTGAGCCTGGAAGGCCATGGGCGGGAATCCATTCTGCCAGAACTGGATATTACGCGCACCGTGGGCTGGTTTACGACCCAATTCCCAGTTGTGCTGGATATGAGCGTGGGGCAAGACCTTTCACAGCGCATCAAACAGGTGAAAGAAGGACTACGCCGCATTCCGCAAAAGGGCATTGGCTACGGGATGTTGAGATACCTGTCCGCAGCCCGTGAGCAAGAGCGTTTTGTGACCGAACCTGAAATCAGCTTTAACTATTTGGGACAATTTGATCAAGATATGCAAAATCAATCTATTGGCGTATCTCCTTACGCTAGTGGTGCAGAGCTTAGCGCCCATGCAGCCAGATCGCACACGCTGGATATGAACGGACTGATTTCGGAAGGTAAGCTGCAATTGACAATCAGCTACAGCAAGCAGGAATATCGTCGTGAAACGATGGAGCAGTTAGCTGAACAGTTCAAAATCAGTTTGCAGGAAATCATTACGCATTGCACAGGCCGCAAACAGCAAGAACTGACGCCAAGCGATGTCATGCTTAAACATGTAACGATGGCCGAGCTGGATCAATTGGTAGAACGGACTCGTGACATCGGGGAACTGGAAAATGTCTATGCGTTGACGCCGATGCAAAAAGGCATGCTGTTTCATAGTCTGATGGATGCAGCATCCGGGGCTTATTTTGAACAAACGACCTTTGATTTGCACGGACGTTTCCAAGCGGATATTTTCCAGGATAGCTTGAATCATTTGGCGCAGCGGCATGAGATCTTTAGAGCTAATTTCATCAGCGGTTGGCAGGATGAGCCTGTGCAGGTGATTTTCCGCCGCAAGGAGGTTGGTTTCAGATGTGAAGATTTGCGTCATCTGAATGAGCAGGAACGTGACGCGTATGTGCAGGAATTTATTCGCAAGGACAAGGCAGCCGGATTCGATTTGTCCCGGGATGCGTTGATGCGCGTGGCGATTTTACGAACAGGTGATGAGGATTATTATTTTGTGTGGAGCTCTCATCACATCTTGATGGATGGCTGGTGTGTGGCGTTAGTCACGGATGAGGTGTTTGAGGCTTATTTTGCAGCCGTGGAGCATAGACAGCCGAAGCTTGCCCCCGTGACTCCATACAGTCAGTATATTGAGTGGCTTGAAGCACAGGATGAAGAAGCAGCAGCTTCCTACTGGAAGGATTATTTGCTCGGCTATGATCAGCAAACTTCGATTCCGACCGGAAAAGTAGGCGTGAAAGCGGACGATGCCCAATTTGAGCATATCCTGTGTGATCTGGGCAAGGATTTGACTGGACGTATGGAAATGGTGGCCAAGCAGCACCACGTGACCCCGAATACATTGCTGCAAACAGCTTGGGGCTTGCTGCTCCAAAAGTACAACGGTAGTGATGACGCTGTTTTTGGTGGTGTAGTGTCGGGTCGTCCAGCGGATATTTCGGGGATCGAAAACATGGTGGGCTTGTTCATTAACACCATTCCAATACGTATCCGCAGTGGGGTTGACGATACCTTTGCCGACCTGATCAGAACGAATCAGAAACAGGCGCTGACTTCTCAAGATTATGAAACGTATCCGCTGTATGAAATTCAAGCCTTGACCGAGCAAAAGCAAGACCTGATCAACCACATTATCGTGTTTGAAAACTATCCGGTGGAGGAGCAGGTCGAGCAACTTGGCGAAGGGGCAGCGTCGGACTTTGAAATTCGCAATGCCGGCATGATTGAACAAACCAACTATGATTTCAATCTGGTTGTCATGCCGCAGGAAGCGATGAAAATCCGATTTGAATACAATGCGAAGTTATATGATCGTGAAGCCGTGAAGCGGACTCAGGGCCATCTGATACAGCTATTGGAGCAGGTGGTAGCGAAGCCGGACACTCGGGTGCAGGAGCTGGATATGGTAAGTACGCAGGAGCGCGAGCAAATTCTCCGCGTATGGGGCAATACAGCCGCCGAGTATCCGAGCGAGCAAACGATCCATGGCCTGTTCGAGACACAAACGGCACACACACCGGAACAGCCAGCATTGTTCTTTGAAGGAGAACAGCTGACCTATCGCGAGCTGAATGAACGTGCGAATCGTCTGGCGCGCACCTTGCGTAGTCAAGGTGTGACGAAGGATCGTTTGGTGGGACTGATGACCGAGCGTTCGGTGGACATGATCGTGGGCATCTTCGGGATTTTAAAAGCCGGGGGCGCATATGTCCCCATCGATCCGACCTATCCAGAGGAGCGTATCCGCTACATGCTGGACGACTCGGGTGCGAAGCTGTTGTTAACGCAAAACCATCTGGTTGATAAAGTGGCTTTCGACGGTAGCGTGCTGGTGCTGAATGGGGCACAGGGTGTGTATCACGAGGATGGTTCCAATCTGGAGCCGTTGTCTGGTCCGAACGATCTGGCCTATGTCATTTATACGTCAGGTACGACGGGGCAGCCGAAGGGTGTTATGTTGGAGCATCGCGGTCTATGCAATCTGAAAACGTATTTTGATCAGACGCTCAAGATCCGCACGTCGGATCATACGTTGCTGTTTGCTAGCTATTCGTTTGATGCGGCTTGCTGGGAAATCTTCCAGGCGCTGTTCTGCGGAGCCACGTTGTATGTACCAACGTCAGAGACGATTTTGGACTATGAGAGATTCGAACATTATATGACAGAACATCAGATTACGGTGGCGACGTTACCACCGACCTATGCGGTGTATCTGGAGCCGGAGCGGATGCCATACCTGCGTGTTCTGTTCACTGCGGGTTCAGCATCCTCAACAGAATTGGTATACAAGTGGAAGGATCAGGTGGCGTACTACAACGGCTACGGTCCAACCGAAAACTCGGTGGCGACGTCCGTCTGGCCGGTATCCGAGGACGAGAGAGCAGGACAACTCATTTCCATCGGACGCCCTATACCGAATCATCGGGTGTACATGGTGGATGTGCATGGACATTTGGCTCCGGTAGGCGTAGCGGGTGAACTGTGCGTGTCCGGTCCGGGTCTGGCCCGTGGTTATCTGGATCGCCCAGAGCTGACGGCTGAGAAATTTATACCAAATCCGTTTGCGGCTGGTGAAGCCGGCTACGAACGAATGTACCGTACGGGTGACTTGGCCAGATGGATGCCAGACGGCAACATTGAATATTTGGGCCGGATCGACCATCAGGTGAAAATCCGGGGTTACCGGATCGAGCTGGGCGAAGTCGAGGCACAAATTTTGAAAGTGGAGGATGTACAAGAGGTCATCGTACTGGCCCAGGCGGACGAACAGGGGCAAAACCAATTGGTGGCGTACTATGTTGCTGAAAGGGAAGTGAGCGCTGGTGAGCTGCGCAGCTTACTGGGCGAGGAGCTTCCAAACTACATGGTGCCTTCGTATTTGGTACAGCTGGAGCAGATGCCGTTGACACCGAACGGTAAAATCGACCGCAAGGCACTGCCAACACCGGAAGGCAACCTGCAAAGCGGAGCTGATTATGTCGCACCGCGGACGTGGGTAGAAGTGAAGCTGGCGCAAATTTGGCAGGATGTGCTGGGTCTGGCGCAGGTCGGTGTGAAGGAAAACTTCTTCGAGATTGGCGGACACTCGCTGCGGGCGACGACGCTGGCCTCGAAAATTCACAAGGAGCTGAACAAGCCGCTTCCACTGCGCAGTATTTTTGAAGCGCCAACGATTGAACAACTGGCAACGGTCATGGAAGGTCTGGATCAAGTGGCGTATGCGTCCATTCCGGTAACGGAAGAACGCAGCTTCTACCCGCTTTCCTCGGCGCAAAAACGACTGTTTGTGCTGCATCAGTTCGACCCGAATGATGTGAACTACAACATGCCGTCAGTGCTGCAAGTGAGTGGTCCGCTGGACGTGAAGCGAGTGGAGGACGTGTTCCGTCAACTGGTCGCCCGCCATGCAACTTTGCGTACCCGCTTTGAGCTGGTGGACAGTGAGCCGGTGCAATGGATTGAGGACACCGTGCCGTTCGAGGTGGAGTATACAAAGGTACAGGTAGAGGGTGCGACTACGGATACAGATCAGGATACAACCACGGATACGGACACGATGGTCAGCCAGGAAGCACAAGAACGGGTGCGGCAGTTTGTACGTCCGTTCGATCTGAAAGCCGCTCCGCTGCTGCGGGTAGGCTTGGTAGATTTGGGCGTACAAGGAACCGAGCAGGAATCGCAGCATTTACTCATGCTCGATATGCACCACATCGTCTCGGATGGCGTGTCCATGGGAGTACTGACCGATGAATTTGTCCGCTTATATGACGGTGAAGAGCTTTCGCCATTGCGTATACAGTACAAGGATTATGCGGTATGGCAGCAAAGCGAAGCCCATCAAGAGTGGATGCAACGTCAGGAAGCGTACTGGCGGGGCACCTTCCGGGGTGAACTGCCTGTACTGGATCTACCTACGGACTTTGCCCGTCCGGCGGTGCGAAGTACCGCAGGCGACACGGTGGTGTTCGGACTGGAACGTGAAGTCAGCGAACGGCTGAAAGAACTGGCGGCGTACACAGGCTCCACGCTGTATATGGTGCTGCTGGCGGCGTACACCGCGCTCTTACACCAATACAGCGGGCAAGAGGACATCGTAGTCGGCACACCGATTGCCGGACGACCGCATGCCGATCTGGAGCCGATGATTGGGATGTTCGTCGGAACGCTGGCATTGCGAAACTATCCGACAGCGGAACATACCTTCCGCAGCTACGTGGAAGAAGTGAAAGTTTGTGCACTGCAAGCCTATGAACATCAGGACTACCCATTTGAGGAGCTGGTGGAAAAGCTAAATGTGAAGCGGGATATGAGCCACCATCCGCTGTTCGATACGATGTTTACCCTGCAAACCACTGAGGAAGGCGAACTGCAACTGGCAGATCTGAGCTTCCGTCCATACGGCTTGGAACAAACGCCAGCGAAGTTTGATTTGACGCTGGAAGCCAGAGAGGAAGAGGCGGGTATCCAGTTCGGATTGCAGTATGCAACTGCGTTGTACGAGCGTGAAACGGTAGAACGGATGACGCGTCACTTTGTTCGCTTGGCCAAAGCTGTGGCGGTGAACCCGGATGCGAAGCTGGGTGAACTGGAGTTGATTACAACAGAAGAAACCGAGCAGATTCTGAAGGTATTCAATGATCCGAATGCGCATAGCGTGCTTGGAGCATTACAAGGCCATTCGCTCAGCGAACGCTTTGAAGAGCAAGCGAAGCGCAACCCTGAGCGGATAGCCGTTGTGTCTGGGGCCACCGCGCTGACCTACACTGAGCTAAATGAGCGTGCGAACCAATTGGCTCGTGTGTTACGAGCGGAAGGGGTCGAAGCAGATCAACCGGTGGGCGTATTGCTGGAACGTTCTGCGGATATTCTGGTGAGCATTCTGGGGGTACTGAAGGCCGGAGGCGCGTATGTGCCGATGGATACGATGTATCCACAGGAGCGCATCGACTACATGCTCCAAGACAGTGGGGCCAAGGTCGTGATTACAAGTAGAGTTGCCAACCTGTCGCTCAGCTTGCCATCCACAGTTCGAGCTGTAGTCTTGGATGACGAGGACGTTCAAGCTCAACTGGGAGCACAGGATGCGAGCAACCTGATCCCTGTCGCCGGCCCGCATAACCTGGCCTATATGATTTACACGTCAGGCACCACCGGTCAGCCGAAAGGGGTCATGATCGAGCAGGGCAGTGTTAGCAATCTGGTAGATGCTTTATGGAAACGAGTATACAGCCGTTACGAACAGCCGCTTCATGTCGCATGGCTGTCAGCATTTGTATTTGATGCTTCGGTGAAGCAAATCTTTGCCAGCTTGCTGTTAGGCCACACTCTGCATGTGGTGTCCCGTGACGTCAGCCTGAGCGGAGAGCATTTGATCGCCTACTACCGCACGCACCGGATTGATCTGTCGGACGGCACACCTGCGCATCTGCATATTTTGAACGAAAGCGTCAGTGTGACGGAAGCGCCGGAAGTGAAGCATTACCTGATTGGTGGCGAAGCATTATCCGTGCAGCTGGTACAAGTGTTCCTGCACAAGTGGTCCGGGTATCGTCCGGTGATTACGAACGTGTACGGTCCGACCGAAACGACGGTAGATGCGACCGCTTATACGATTGAAGATGTGGAGTCCCTGAACGCATTGCTGGAAAAAGGGGAGCATACGGTATCCATCGGAACGCCGATCGCGAACCAGTCTGTGTACATCTTGAACAGCCAGCAACAGCTGGTGCCGATCGGTATCGCAGGTGAACTTTATATCGGGGGTGCAGGTGTGGGACGAGGATACCTGAACCTGCCGGAGCTGACGGCAGAGAAGTTCGTCCTGAATCCGTTCGCTGATGCGGCAGCAACCGATCCAGCGGACAGCACTCACGCAAACCGGATGTACCGCACGGGCGACTTGGCACGGTGGATGCCAGACGGCAGTATTGAGTATTTGGGCCGGATCGACCACCAGGTGAAAATCCGGGGTTACCGGATCGAGCTGGGTGAGGTGGAAGCGCAGCTGCTGACCGTGGATGGCATTCAGAAAGCCGTGGTCACAGCATGGGAAAACGAAGACGGACACAAGGACCTGTGTGCCTACATCATAGCTTCAGCGTCCCTGAGTTTGCCGGAGCTACGGAATGCGCTGCAGCCGAAGCTGCCCGATTACATGATCCCGACGTATGTGGTACAACTGGATCGTTTCCCGCTGACACCGAACGGGAAAATCGACCGCAAGGCGCTGCCGGCGCCGGAAGCACGCCTCGAAGGAGGCCTGGAGTACGTTGCACCGCGGACGCCGCTGGAAGCCAAGCTAGCCCAAATCTGGCAGGATGTCTTGAAGCTGTCCAGCGTAGGAGTCACCGACTCATTCTTTGACGTGGGTGGGCACTCCCTGCGAGCAACGACGCTGGTGGCCAAAATCCATCAGGAACTGGACAGCCGGATTACGCTGCGTGAGGTGTTCCAACACTTTACGATTGAGCAGCAAGCCCAGCTCATCGCAACGCACGGCACAGACACCTATACGGTGATTCCTGCGGCGGCGCAACAGGCATACTACCCGGTTTCCTCGGCTCAAAAACGACTGTACATTTTGAGCCATCTGGAAGGTGGGGATCTCAGCTACAATATGCCGGGTGTATTAACCGTGGAGGGACCGCTTCAGGCCGATCGGCTGGAGGATGCGTTCCGTCAGTTAATAGCTCGCCATGAAACGCTGCGGACTTCCTTTGAAATGCTGGAAGGCGAGGTCGTACAGCGGGTGTACGATCAAGTGGAGTTTGCAGTAGAGCACCTGCAAGCCAGGGAGTCCGAAGCCGATGCCTATATCGAGTCCTTTGTACGCAGCTTTGACCTTCGCCAGGCACCACTGCTGCGTGTCCGTCTTATTCAAACCGGACCAGAGCGCCATCTCCTGATGTACGACATGCACCATATTATTTCAGACGGTGTATCGTCGAACAATATCGTGCAGGAGTTGGTACAACTGTACGAAGGACAGGCATTGGAGCCGCTGCAAATTCAGTACAAAGACTACGCCGTGTGGCAGCAGCAGGAGATGCAGCGTGAATCATACCAACGCCGGGAACACTTCTGGCTGGAGCATTTAGCTGGAGAGTTGCCGGTACTGAATTTGCCAATTGCTTATCCTAGACCTGCTGTTCGCAGCTTCGAAGGTGCGATGTATGAATTTACAGTGGACGCGAATGTATCCGAGCAACTGCACCGAATTGCGACACAAACCGGAAGTACACTGTACATGGTGCTGTTGAGCGCCTACACCGTTCTGCTGTCCAAATACAGCGGTCAGGACGATTTGATCATCGGTACGCCAGTAGCAGGCCGCTTGTTGCCTGAGCTGGAGCCACTGATCGGAATGTTCGTCAATACGCTAGCCATCCGGCATCAGCCGAAAGGCAACCAAACGTTCCACAGCTACTTGCAGGAAGCCAGAGATCGTACGCTGCAAGCCTTTGAGCATCAGGATTATCCACTGGAAGAGTTGGTGGAAAAGCTGGATGTAGCACGGGATGCAAGCCGTAACCCGTTGTTTGACACCATGTTTGTACTGCAAAATACAGAGTCGCAGGAAACGAAGCTAGAAACGCTGTCCTTCAGTCCATATGTTCAGGAGCACAGCATCTCCAAATTCGATTTGACCTTGTCTATGAGTGATGAAGACGGGGAAATCAAGGGTTCGTTTGAATATTGCACGAAGCTGTTTGGAGCCGACGCTATTGAGAGATTAACCAGAGATTTGATAGCGATCCTGTCCCAGATTGGAATCGATCCAGATTTGCTGTTAGGCGATATTCAGGTTAACTCGGACGAGCGGCCGGAAGGCTTCTCACCGGATTCCATCGACTTTGTTTTTTAAATCCGTTTTCTAAAATGCAATGAGTTCACTTTGCGTGTGCAGAGGGCGGCGGCTTGTCCGACTGCCCTTGCCTGCAAAGTATTCTTTTTCTGACACAACGCTCATGTACGTAACAACGCACCATCCAACCGGGGAACAGGCCCCGAGAAGCAGGAGGGATGTCATTGAAAGCCTTATTTGAGAAGGAAAAAAATTACTGGAGTCATAAACTGGAATCTGAGGATCATACCATCTGCCTACCATACACTAACCATGTGTCCAGAAGTACAACTGTAACGAGTTTAAATTCCCATACGTACACGCTCACATTTCCAACTGAAATTTCCCAAAGAATATCATCTATAACAGGTGGCGCTCCATGGGCCGTGTTTATGGTCCTGCTTGCTGGAGTAGAGAGCTTATTGCATAAATACACAGGTGAGGAACGTGTGCTGCTGGGCATTCCGGTAGCCAAGTCTAGCAACGGTGCTACAAAGCCGATCAACCATCTACTTTTATTGAAAAATACGCTGGATTCCAGCACAACCTTCAAAGCCTTGCTGTCTCAAATCAAAACCTCTGTCGGCGAAGCTATTGAACATCAAAACATTCCTTTTTGGAACTATTCTGAATTACTTGACATTCAACGTGATGAGGATGGAAAGCCTCTTATTCACACCACAGTATCCTTGCGAAATATTCATATTTCTGATTTTTTGGATCACGTACAATCTGAACTAGATTTCCAGTTTCAATGGGAACATGAAGCGGTTTCCCTAAACGTAAAGTATAGTAGCGACCGTTATAGCGAGACGACGATTGAGCACTTTGTTGAGCAGCTTCTGCGGCTGTACACTATTGTTTTGCAGCAGCCAGAGTTGGCGATTTCCACAGCACAAGTGCTGTCAGAGCAAGAAATAGAGCAGCTGCTCCATACCTTCAACGATACAAATGTGGATTATCCACGTCATGCGTCTATTCATGAATTGTTCGAGAAACAGGCGAAGCAGACACCACAGCAGGTGGCGGTAGTGTATGGGCAAGATAGCCTAACCTATGCAGAATTGAATGAAAAGGCCAACCGACTGGCTCATTCTTTACGTAAGCAGGGAATCCGCACCGAGCAGACGGTCGGCATTGTAGCTGAACGCTCGATTGAGATGATTGTCGGTATGCTCGGAATTCTCAAAGCAGGTGGAGCGTATGTACCCATTGATTCTGATTACCCGGATGAGCGTGTACGCTATTTGCTGAAGGATTCCGGTGCGGACATACTGCTCGTGCAGCGAATGGAACATCGGCCCACTGATTTTAAGGGAATGGTGCTTGACCTTAGCGATGCCGCAATTTATGGAACGGATGATGCTGATCGTTACGATCCCATTTTGTCGAATGAGCACGGGACGAATACTGATTCGGGATACGTGGACTGCCTAGATCCGTTCTACTCCATTTCCGCCAGTCCCGAACTTGCTTCTACGACAACCATACAACCAGAAATCATGCAACCAAAAGCTACGCAATCAGAACAAGCAGAACCAGAACAAATACAGCAGACTTATGCAGCTAAAGAACAACCACAGGCGAGCGCAGCTGGTCGCTTGGCCTATATTATGTACACCTCAGGGACTACAGGCCAGCCCAAAGGGGTTATGGTGGAGCACCGTAATGTCGTGCGTTTGGTGACAAACACAAACTATGCACGCTTGAATGCCGACACACGCATTTTGCAGACCGGGTCTGTTGTCTTTGACGCGTCCACCTTCGAAGTTTGGGGTGCGCTACTGAACGGTGGACAGCTGGTGCTGGTGAGTCAGGATGTTATTTTGGACGCGCCCAAGCTCAAGGAAGTTGTCCGCAATCACGGCATTACCACGATGTGGCTGACCGCACCACTCTTTAATCAGCTATCCCAGCAGGACTTGGAACTATTTGAGGGGATGCGGGAGCTATTGGTCGGTGGTGATGTGCTGTCCGTACCGCATATTAATCGGGTATTGGAGGCCCATCCGAATCTACATATTATTAACGGCTACGGTCCGACGGAAAATACGACTTTTTCTACCACACAAGCCATTACTGGCGTTCAATCGGGATCTGTGTCCATTGGTAGCCCGATCTATAACTCGACGGCATATGTCGTGGACGGTTCGATGCAGCTCCAGCCTGTTGGAGCGTGGGGGGAACTGATTGTCGGCGGTGACGGGGTGGCTCGTGGATACCGCAACCGCCCAGACCTGACGACCGAAAAGTTCATTGACAGCCCGTTCCGTGGCGGCGAACGCTGCTATCGAACAGGGGACCTGGTGCGTTGGAATGCGGACGGGACGCTGGAATATAAGGGACGGATCGACGCGCAGGTAAAAATCCGGGGCTACCGGATCGAGCTGGGCGAGGTGGAAGCACAGCTGTTGAAGCTGGAGGCAGTCCGAGAAGCTGTTGTAATTGCACATGAAGATGAACAGGGGCAAAAGCTGCTCTGCGCATATGTGGTCACCCATGCGGAAGTAGCGACAAGTGAGCTGCGTAGCGCTTTGAGTCAGGAGCTGCCGGGCTACATGGTACCGTCGTATTTTGTACAGCTAGAGCAATTGCCACTGACGCCCAACGGCAAGGTGGATCGCCGAGCGTTGCCACAGCCAGAGGGAGGTGTAGGCTCAGGCGCAGAATATGTACCTCCTCAAAATCAATTACAAACACAACTGGCTAGCATCTGGAAAGATGTGCTTGAGCTTGAGCGCATTGGCATTAAGGATAACTTTTTTGAGGCAGGAGGACATTCCCTGCGGGCGACACATGTCATATCACTCATCTATAAGGAATTGCATAGAAATGTGCAGCTAAAGGATCTGTTCCAGCATCCGACCATTGAACAGCTGGCGCAGGTTATTGAAGCACTGGAGCAAACCACTTATGAATCCATCCCTGTTACGGAGAATAAGCCATTTTATGCGGTCTCTTCGGCTCAAAAACGGATGTATATCCTCAATCAGCTTGATGGAGCGGGAATTAGCTATAACATACCTGGTGTCCTAACTCTGACCGGTTCACTTGATCACAAGGCACTGGATAGTGCATTCCGTCAGCTTATTGATCGCCATGAAACATTGCGCACAAGTTTTGAGACCATGAACGGTGAACCTGTCCAGCGAGTACATGACGAGGTTCCTTTTTGCATGGAATTGACTAATGCTCACGGAGCTACCCCAAAGGAAACGGATGAGCTGGTACGTAACTTTGTCCAACCATTCGATCTGAGGCAGGCTCCGTTATTCCGAGTTGGTTTGGTTGAAACAGACCCAGAGCATCATATTTTGCTCATGGATATGCATCATATCATTTCGGACGGCACCTCTATAAATGTACTAATTCAGGACTTCATTCATTTATATGCAGGCGACACGCTGCCCTCGTTACGCATTCAGTATAAAGACTACGCCGCTTGGCAACAGAAGCAGCAGCAAAGTGAACGCTACCGGGAACAGGAAAACTACTGGCTCAATACCTTCGCAGGAGAGCTACCAGTGCTTGATCTACCGACTGATTATCCACGGCCAGCGGTGAGAAGCTTTGAAGGAGATGTGCTGGAATTTACGCTTGACCAACGACAAAGCGCAGGCTTAAAAAGCATTGCGGTGCAGACGGAATCGACATTATATATGGTGCTGTTGGCAGCCTATTCGGCTTTGCTTAGCCACTATAGCGGGCAGGAGGATATTATTGTCGGTTCGCCAATTGCAGGGCGGCCCCATGCGGATCTTGGCAGTCTGATCGGGATGTTCGTGAATACACTGGCAATCCGTAATTATCCAGAAGGCGGGAAAACGTTCCGCGATTATGTGTTGGAGGTCAAGGAAAACGCGTTAAAGGCTTTTGAACATCAGGATTATCCGTTTGAAGAGCTAGTGGAGAAGCTGGGCGTGGATCGAGATTTAAGCCGTAATCCGTTATTTGATACCATGTTTGCACTACAAAACATAGAGCAAAAAGAGCAGCAGCTGGCGGGGCTGCAACTGGCATCTTATCCAAGTGAGCAAACGACGGCCAAATTTGATTTGAGTCTGTTCGCAGTGGAGGATGGAGAACAAATTTCCTGTGCTCTTCAATACGGAACTCGGCTGTACAAACGAGAAACCATTGAACGACTGACTGAACATTTGCAGCAGCTTATCAATGCGGTTACTCAACAGCCGGATATCGCTCTTTCGGCTATAGAAATGGTTTCGGCCCAAGAAAAAGAGCTGCTTGTGCAGAGATTCAATGATACGGTAGCAGACTATCCGTATCCACGAGATCAAGCACTGCATGTGCTGTTCGAGGAACAGGTAGCGCAATCACCTGATCGGCTGGCCATCACCTTTGCGAACATGCAGCTTACCTACCGTGAGCTGAATGAACGTGCCGACCGTCTGGCACGCATTCTCGCTTCCCATGGGATACGGCGCGGTTCCGAGCCAGAGACACAGCGAGTAGCAATTATGGCTGAACGCTCCATTGAAATGGTCGTCGGTATGCTGGCGATCTTGAAGGTCGGAGGGGCTTACGTTCCCATTGATCCCGATTATCCTGAGGAGCGTATCCGTTATTTACTGGAGGATTCCGGTGCGGGGCTGTTACTGTTACAACGACGTGAGCAGATGCCTTTTGAACCCGGCATTCCGGTCATCGATTTGAGTGATGAACAACGATGGAGTACCAAATCTGAATTTGACGCTCATACGGATGGAACACTTCCGATTACAACAGGGGGATCTTCCTCGGATCTTGCGTATGTGATCTACACCTCTGGTACGACAGGCAAGCCGAAGGGCGTGATGATTGAGCACCGTAATGTCGTGCGCCTAGTGAAAAACAAAAGCTATGCCACGCTTGATGAAAATACACGTATGCTGCAATTGGGCGCAGTTGTGTTCGATGCCTCCACATTTGAAATCTGGGGAACGCTGCTGAACGGGGGACAACTGTATGTGGTAAGTCATGACACTATTCTGGATGCCTCCAAGCTCAAACAGGCAATTGACAAGTATCGTGTTAACACGATGTTCATGACCACGGCTTTATTCAATCAGTATTCGCAGCAAGAAATCGGAGTGTTTGCGTCCTTGAAGGAGTTGCTCGTGGGTGGTGATGTGTTGTCTGTACCGCACGTCAATCGTGTGTTGAAGGAGTACTCGCAGCTTCGCCTAGCCAATATTTATGGGCCGACTGAGAACACCACCTTTTCCACCATCTATGACATTACAGAACCGCAAACCCAGGCTATTCCCATTGGACGTCCAATTGATCACTCGACCGCTTATGTGGTCAATCGTTCGTTGAAGCTGCAACCTATCGGGGCCTGGGGGGAACTGATCGTCGGTGGTGATGGTGTTGGGCGTGGATATCTGAATCGACCCGAGCTTACGGCGGAAAAATTTATTGAAAGTCCATTCCGGTCTGGAGAATATTGCTATCGTACAGGGGACTTAGTGCGTTGGCGTGCTGATGGTGTACTGGAGTACAAGGGAAGAATGGATGAACAGGTCAAAATTCGCGGCTACCGCATTGAACTGGGTGAAATTGAAACCCGTTTGTCCACGATTCCAGGTGTGAAGGAATCAGTTGTTACCGTGCGGCAGGACGATCACGGACAAAAACAGCTATGTGCCTATTTTGTAACAGATAGCGAACTGAGCGCCAGCGACTTACGTAACATTTTGTCGCAGGATCTGCCTGGCTATATGGTGCCGTCCTACTTTGTGCAGCTCTCCAGACTGCCTTTGACGCTGAATGGCAAAGTAGACCGCAGGGCACTGCCCGCACCTGAGCACAATCTCGATACAGGTATGGACTATGTGGCACCCGAGACGGATGTCCAACAGGCACTGGCTACAGCTTGGGGAGCCATTCTTGGTATCCCGAAAGTCGGAATACAGGATAACTTTTTCCATTTGGGTGGTGACTCCATCAAGGCCATTCAAGTATCGTCCCGCTTATTTCAGGCTGGATACAAGCTGGAAATGAAGGACTTGTTCAAATACCCGACAATTGCAGGACTAAGCACATATATTCAGCCTGTTAACCGAATAGCCGAGCAGGGCGAGGTTACAGGAAATGTAGTGCTTACACCGATTCAGCGCTGGTTTTTTGAACAGCCAACGGGAGAACCACACTATTTTAACCAATCTGTCATGCTCTATCGTCAGGAAGGCTATGACGAACAGGCACTACGGCGGGCGCTCCATCAGATTACATCGCACCATGATGCACTGCGTATGGTTTTTATTTTGTCGGAGAACGGATGTACAGCATGGAACCGCAGTGTAGAGGAAGGCGAACCGTACCATCTAGAGTGCTTTGATTATAATGACAGCGATGTAAACCAGCAAGATTTGGCGAAGATAATTGAAGCGAAGTGCAATGAAATTCAATCTGGTATTTCTCTAAGTGAAGGTCCGCTGATGAGACTGGGGCTGTTCCGTTGCCCGGATGGAGATCATCTGCTGGTCGTGATTCATCATTTGGCGGTGGACGGGGTATCTTGGCGCATTTTATTCGAGGATTTGGCGACTGCCTATGATCAAGCTTCCAAGGGTGAACAGGTGATTCAGCTGCCTCATAAAACAGATTCGTTCCAAACATGGGCCGAGCAGCTGCACGCTTATGCCAACAGCCCAGCTATGGAACGTGAGCAAGCGTATTGGGGGAAACTTGCACAAGCGGAACGGGCTCCTTTGCCGCAGGATTACGGGTATAATGAGCACGAAAAGCCATTGATTGGCGATAGTGAGTCGGTTACTGCTTTGTGGACACACGCAGAGACAGAGCAGCTGCTCAAACAGGCCAATCGTGCCTACCGTACAGAAATTAATGACCTGTTGCTAACGGCGGTAGGAATGGCATTGCAAGCATGGAGTGGAAATGATCGGTTCCTGATTAATCTGGAGGGACATGGACGTGAAGCCATTTTACCAGAGGTGGACATTACCCGGACGATAGGGTGGTTTACAAGCCAATATCCTGTTTTGCTCGATATGCCGGAAGAACTGGCACTTTCGCAACGGATTAAGCGGGTGAAGGAAGGACTGCGCGGCATCCCGCAAAAAGGGATTGGCTACGGTGTACTGAAATACTTAGCCGATCATCAGACACAGGCACCGGAGGCATCTCCAGCCCTATTTACGACAGACCCCGAAATCAGCTTTAACTATTTGGGACAGTTCGATCAGGATATGAAAGGGAACGACTTGCAATCATCCTCATATGAGGGTGGGATGCCGCTGAGCCCGACCATGGCTCGAACGTATACGCTGGATTTTGGTGGCATCATTTCGGGAGGTCAACTGGGTCTGACGATTAGCTATAGCCGTACCAGCTATAGACCGGAGACGATCGAGCGATTGGCGAAATTACTGGAATCGAGCCTGCGCGAAATTTTGGTGCATTGCATCCATAAAGAACACCCGGAGCTTACCCCAAGTGATATTTCCTATAAAGGAATGAGTGTGGAGGGCTTGGACAGCCTCTTATCTGAAATGGGTGCTGCAGGTGAGATCGACAATGTATATGCACTGACCCCGATGCAGAAAGGGATGCTGTTTCACAGCCAGCTAGATAGTCAAGCAGCCGCGAATGACGCGTATTTTGAGCAGGTTTCTTATGATATGCGAGGTCAGATGGACATTCGGGCTTTTGCAGAAAGCCTGAATATTCTGGTTCGGCGACATGAGGCGCTGCGTACACATTTTTATTTTGGCAGAGATACGGAACCGTTGCAGGTGGTGTATCGAAATCAGGATTGCGGCTTTCAATATGAAGATTTACACCATCTGGAGAAGGATGAAATAGATACCCGGGTGAAAAATTTCAAGCTACAAGATAAAGCACGAGGCTTTGATCTGCGTAGGGATGTTCTGCTGCGTGTAGCGATTTTACGTACCGGAGAAGACAGCTATCATTTTGTATGGAGCTTCCATCATATCGTCATGGACGGCTGGTGTCTGTCCCTTATAAATAAAGAAGTGTTTGAAAGCTATGCAGCACTTCAGGAGGGCAGAGTACCAGAGCTAGCACCCGCAGTGCCGTACAGCCGCTTTATTGAATGGCTCGAAGCACAGGATCGCAAGGCGGCAACCGACTACTGGAGCAGCTATTTATCCGGATATGAGCAGCAAACAGCATTACCAGCTGTAAAATCCGGTCGCAAGAGTGGAGGCAACACGGCTAGTGATTGGGTGACGGTTTTGGAACGTGAGTTGACCCTCCGGGTGGAGGAGACGGCTAAGCGATATCAAGTGACCATGAATACGTTATTACAAACCGTCTGGGGGATTGTGCTGCAAAAATATAACAACCACAGTGACGTCGTATTTGGCAGTGTCGTCTCAGGCCGTCCATCGGATATTATCGGGGTAGAGGATATTATCGGCTTGTTCATTAATACCATTCCTGTTCGCATCCTTAGTGAGGCAGGGGAATCTTTTGCAGAAGTTATGAAGAAAACGCAGGAGCAGGCTCTGGCTTCTCATGCGTATGATACGTATCCACTGTTTGAGATTCAGGCATTGACCGATCAGAAACAGGATTTAATTAACCATATTATGGTGTTTGAAAATTATCCGGTAGATGAGCAGGTCGAAGAACTGGGAAGTGACGGGCAGGAACTATTCCCGATCTCCAACGTGGTGGCTGCGGAGCAGACTAACTATGATCTGAGCTTAGTCGTTATGCCAGGAGAATGCATCAAGATTCGTTTTATGTATAATGCGTTAAGTTATGATCAAACAGGCATTAAGCGTCTGCATGGACATTTTGTGAATCTGTTGGAGCAAGTTTTGCTTAACCCGAATGTTTGCATAGAAGAGCTGGAACTGGTTACAGCGGCGGAAAAACAACAAATTACAGGAGAGTTTAATAACACTGCCTCTGCATATCCAAGCAATCACACGATCCAAAAATTGTTTGAGGAGCAGGCAGAGCGTACGCCGGATCATATTGCCGTCGCTTTGGGTCATCAATCATTGACCTACCGGGAGCTCAATGAGACAGCCAACCGATTAGCGCATACGCTGTGTGATGCAGGGGTGAAACCCGATGAACCTGTTGGCATTTTGACGGAGCGCTCGCTGGATATGATTACGGGAACACTCGCTATTTTGAAGGCTGGTGGCGCGTATGTGCCGGTAGATCCACAATATCCGGAGGACCGTATCCGTTATATGCTGGAGGACTCGGGAGCCAAACTGCTGCTGGCTCAACAAGATTTGCTGGATCGTTGCTATTTTGACGGACAGATTGTTAATCTGAATGAGGATAAGTCCTACAGTGCAGATGCTTCCAATCTGGGTATAGATGGAGCGGGTAATCATGCTGCTTATGTTATTTATACCTCAGGCTCAACAGGTAAGCCTAAGGGTGTCGTTGTTGAGCATCAAAGTGTCGTGCGCCTTGTCCGCAATACCGATTATGTGCCATTTGATGAATCGACTCGAATGCTGCAGACTTGCGCGTTTGTATTTGATGTATCTACGTTTGAAATTTGGGGCGCGCTGCTGAACGGCGGTCAGCTTGTTCTTGTGCATAAGGATGATCTATTGGACGCGGCCAAGCTTAAAGAGACGATACGGGATCATAGCATCACCATGATGTGGCTGACCACACCGTTATTTAATCAGCTTTCACAGCAGGATAGTAAACTTTTCGGCGATGTGAAGTATTTGCTGGTTGGTGGTGATGTTTTGTCTGCACCCCATATTAACCGGGTTCTGCGTGATAATCCGGACATGAACATCATTAACGGCTATGGACCAACGGAAAATACAACCTTTTCGACGACGTATCACATTACGGAAGAACAGCTAGATTCTGTGCCGATCGGACGTCCCATCTGCAATTCGACGGCGTATGTTGTGGATTCGTCATTTAACCTGCAACCGGTCGGAGCCTGGGGTGAGCTGGTTGTCGGCGGAGACGGAGTTGCACGTGGTTATTTAAATCGTTCTGAGCTGACGGCTGAGAGATTTCTTGCTAACCCGTGGGTGGACGGAGATCGCCTGTACTGTACAGGAGATCTTGTTCGCTGGCGTGAAGACGGCATATTGGAATACGCCGGACGGATTGATCAACAGGTTAAAATTCGCGGTTACCGGATTGAGCTGGGCGAAGTGGAGGCGCGGCTGGCAAGTGTACCGTCCGTGCGGGATAGCGTCGTTATCGCTTTGCGGGATGGAACGGGTCAACAGCAATTATGTGCTTACTTCACTGCCGATGAACAGCTGACCGTCCGTGAGATTCGAGCTGCGATGTCGGCCAGTCTGCCGAGCTATATGATTCCATCCGCATTTGTACAACTGGATCGGCTTCCGCTGACGACAAACGGCAAAATCGATCGCAAAGCTTTACCTGTGCCGGACAAAGGGCTGCACACGGGTATAGAATATGTCGCCCCGCGAACCGATGTGGAGCAGTTGCTGGCATCCATTTGGCAGGAAGTGCTTGAAATTCCACAAGTGGGTATCCATGATGACTTTTTCACGTTGGGTGGACATTCCTTGAAAGTACTGGAGCTTATACGCAAAGTTCACCTTGCCACAGACATTGAGCTCCCCATCCGTAGTGTTATGGACTTCCCGACTATAGAAGAGCAGGCGCTCACATTATTGAAAGCGGATCTGGAATACAAGGCCGATAGTCCAATCATACGGTTGAATGAACACGGTCCGATCTCCATCTTCTGCTTTCCTCCTATGCTTGGATACGGGCTGTCGTTCGCGGAGCTGGCCAAACAACTGGATCAGGACGCAGTCGTGTATGGATTGGAGTTCGTGGATGATGCTGCCGATGAGCAGGCCATGCTGGCACGTTACGTTGATTTGATCGTCAGCACGCAAGCGCAAGGTCCGTATGTACTGCTTGGTTATTCCATAGGTGGTAATCTGGCGCATAAGGTTGCTGACACACTGGAACGTCAAGGTCATACCGTATCAGATATTTTTATGCTCGATTCGGTCAAAAGGGCGGAAGCCCTGCCCTTCACAGCTGAAGAAACAGAGCATGAAATTCATGACATGCTGGAACAGGTTCCCGACTCCTACCGTGAGCTGTTGAATGAAACGTACCAACGTAAAATGATCGCTTACGCGGTGTATGGCAACCAGCTTGTGAATACAGAGAGCGTTCAGGCGAATATTCACGGCTTTGTCGCCGTTGGATCGGAAACGGTGAGGGGTACAGGAGATAATCGACTTTTATGGAAAGACGCTACACAAGGTAGCTATGAAGAGCATAGCTTGATTGGTAATCATTATGAACTACTGGAACCCGGATTTATCGAGAAAAATGTAAAAAGTATCCGTGCCGCAATACAAAAGATAACTCGGAACACGGACAAAGACATGACACAAGATTTAGCACATCATAAATCTTGAAAATCTACGGTTGATGATTTTAAGAACTGAATCACTAATTTTTTAATCTGTAACACATGAATCCTGATCGACAGGTAAGATGCCGTCTGCTTACACGACTCGATCAGGATTCGCTTTATTATGTGCACTCCCGCGATGGGAAGTGCGATGATTCCATAGCGCCATGCTGATGGCTTCCATACGGAGTATAAATATCTGCTCGCTATGCAATCACCGCACGGTTCAAATCATTAAATCAACTTCATACGTAAGGATGGTACTTCAATATGAAGAATAAAGGCATTTGCTACCTATCCGCATTTTTAGCAGCGTTGTTTCTCTGGAACCTGCTCATTGCTCCGGCATGGGCAATAGACAGCATAACACCTAATTCATTGGAAAAAAAAGTGGACGATATCATGGTTACAAAATTGGAAAAATTGCATATTCCGGGGGCTGCGGTCGTCGTGACTCAGGGAACCCAAATTCTTTTTAGTAAAGGCTACGGATATGCAGATCTGGAGCGGAAAATGGCATTCGATCCAGCAAAGACCATTGTTCGTGTCGGCTCTCTAACCAAATCATTTAGTGCAAGCGCCACGATGCAGCTGGTTGAGCAAAACAAGCTTGATTTGAATGAAGACGTGAATAACTATCTCCACAGCTATAAAGCTACGCAATACCAGAATCAGCCTTTCAATTTGCATCAGCTTTTGACACATACCTCAGGATTGGATGAAGCGCTGTACGACATTAACAGCTCGACTCGGGCAGGCGTTTTACCCACAGAACAGTATCTCAGCACGTATTTTCAAAATCAGCCACCTATCCGCAAACCTGGAATTCAGTATGAATACAGTAATGTCGCCTTCGGTCTGATCGGTAATATCGTGGAGCAAGTAAGCGGTCAGGGACTGAATGATTACCTTCGTACACATCTGTTCCAGCCGATGAATATGCCCAGCGCGACACTGGAATTGCCGTTAAATCATCCTGCACAGGCCCAGTCGTATCAGTGGAAGGATGGAGCGTATTTGAAACAGCCTTTGTCGTATATCAATCTGCCCGGAGCAGGAGCGTTGAACGTCACACCCAACGAGTTTTCCCATTACTTGATCACTCATTTAAACCAAGGCAAGTATGAGGGCAAAGTGGTGCTCCAACCACATACGGTAAAAGTGATGCATGCGCAGCAATTTGCAGTCGATGCACGCCTGGATGGCGTGGGCTACGGATTTTTTCGTGGTCATTTGGAGACAGGAGTACCTATGCTGTGGGCTACCGGGGAAATTGATGATTTTATTTCCGAAATGGTACTGATTCCGTCACAAAAGATCGGCATTTTTGTGATCATTAATTCAGCTGACACGGACACTCTGCTTCATGGAAAAGTCATCGATGCGATAGCCCAAATGCTGCCCGCAAATCCGCAGGCCGCTTCTCAGTCACTGGCTCGTTCTACCACGCAAGTGAAGCTTTCGCCAGAGATTGAGGGTGTATATCAGGTGGATTCTAATCCTGTTCATGGGTGGGGAAAATGGATTCGAATACTGGGAAACATTACATACACCGTGCGAATTCAAGATGATCATACGTTAATTGTTAAAGGAAAATACCCAAATGAGAATGAAGCAACAGACAAAGTTTTTCAAGCAGCAGGCGATGGATTGTTTGTGGAAAAGGAGGGCCAGCTTAAAATTTTGCTGTATCAGGAAAACGGTACGTGGATGATGGTTGCCCCGGATAGTAAAACCATGAAGCAAACGACACTTTGGCACCGCACCTGGACTCTGCTTGTCAGCTATGCAGCCGCCTCCTTATTTTTCATCACAACCTTGCTAATTTGGATCGTAAGATATGTGATCAAAGCTATCCGTAAAACGAATAATCACATTTCGTCCAACCTTGCATTCATTGCGTCACTAAACACGATTTTTCTCGGAGTGCAGGTCGTCTATGGTAACAATCAGATCGTGTATGGCTATTCCGCGTGGTATATCTGGGGAATTTGCACACTGCCACTCATTTCAGCACTCATTGCCGTGTGGGTATTGATCGTGAATGGCGCAAAGCTGATTACAGGGGAAAGAAGAACCCGGGCTGCCGGGAAAATCCTATTTGCGGTGCTCACATTGCTGCATACAGTGTATCTTTTTTATTGGAATTTCCTTCCTATCCATTATTCCTAAAGATTTACAAAACAATGCATATTCGAACATAAATGAATGCTAAAATTTGTATCTGATGCCCCCCAGAAGGGCTTTAAACCAACAAACAGGAGGGAAAGAATGGGAATCTTTCGTCGTTTTACATCCCGTAGCTTCAAATATGCAACTGCTATGGTTTTCACTTTATCGTTGTATGCTGGTGTTGCGGGCAGCATGCAACCGGTACGGGCAGAAGGTCCGGCGGACCCAGCCCCCTTCATTGCAGCGAAAGTGGTCAATGAGAACGCTGGTAAAAAAGTGCTGTTTGATAATACTCATGGACAGACAGCTGGCGCAGCAGATTGGGTGATTGATGGTGGATTTTCAGACTTCGGCCAAGCCCTCGCGAGCAATGGCTATGATGTACACGAGCTTCGCCAATCTACGCCCATTACTTACAATGATCTAAAGAATTATGATGTATTTGTTACAGCAGAGCCGAATATTCCTTTTAAACAGAGCGAACAGGCTGCAATGGAGCAGTATGTAAAAGCAGGCAATAGTATTTTTTTCATTGGAGATCATTATAACGCGGACCGCAACAAGAATCGCTGGGACGGATCGGAGAGCATTAATGGCTATCGTCGTGGTGCATGGGAAGACCCTGCGAAGGGAATGAGTGCGGAAGAAAAAAGCTCGGCAGCAATGCAGGGCGTAGTCAGCTCAGATTGGCTGGGCAGCCAGTTTGGTGTGCGCTTTCGCTACAATGCATTAGGCGATATCACGGCCAATCAGATTGTCGAGCCAGCACAGGCGTTCGGCATTACAGCTGGAGTGAGTAATGTGGCAATGCATGCAGGATCAACACTCGCAATTATCGACCCAGCGAAAGCCAAGGGAATCGTATATCTACCTAAAACCAATCAGGCTTGGGGCAACGCGGTAGATCAGGGCGTGTATAATGGAGGCGGCATTCCGGAAGGACCTTATGCAGTTGTATCGAAAGTAGGACTAGGCAAAGCTGCTTTCATTGGGGACTCGTCTCCTGTCGAAGATGCAACGCCAAAATATTTGCGCGAAGAGACAGGAACCAAGAAGACAACCTATGACGGCTTTAAGGAGCAGGATGACGCCGAGTTACTGGTCAATATCGTAGACTGGTTGTCCAAGAAGGAGGAGTATACCAGCCTGACGGAAGTGAAAAGCTTACAGCTGGACCAGCCGACGGCATTACTGCCTTTTGAAGAGCCACAGGCTTCCACGGAACCACAAGCCGAGCCTTGGTCCGCTCCCGCAGCTGGCTACAAATGGTGGGATCAGCGAACCTTCAAAGCAGGGTCCTATGGCGGACCTACAGCCAGTGCGCAGCCTGTGTACAACATCGTTCGTCAAGAGCAGCTGCCCAATGCACAGCCTTTTCAAATTCGAGTTACTGCCGATCAGCTGGCTCCCAATAGTACGATTAGCGGATTCAGCACAGGTATTTATATAGAGGGCGGCAATCAAGTAGCCCAGATTCAAAATCCGGATGGAAGCTGGCCAACCTCTTACGGCTATAGCGGAACATTTAGTCTGGAGTCCAACGGCAAAGGGCATGCCTATAAGGACTTGACGGTGCGAATCAAGCCGGGAACCAGTGGTTCAGCTAATCTTAGACTGAGGCAAAACGGCAGCAATCTGCTGACTCAATCCGTCGTGTTGGCTGATGTCCCGGCCCAGCCGTTGCCTGAGGAAGGCAATACGGTTCCAGCTCGTATCAGTGTCGCAGAAGCACGGAGTCTCCCGGCTGGTAAAGTCGTGACCTTAGAGGGTGTTGTGACGACAGAACCAGGTGTATTCGGTGGTCAAGCCTTTTACATGCAGGATGAAAGTGGCGGTATTTATGTATATCAGAACCAAAGCGGCTTTCACCAAGGGGATCGAGTAAAGCTTACAGCAAGCTTGGCACTGTTTAATAGTGAGCTAGAGTTAACCGATCCAGTGGCAATTGAAAAAACGGGAGAAGGACAACTTCCAGAAGCTGTACAAGTCACCCAACTCAGTGATGCGAGCCAAGGACAGTTGGTTGAGCTTCCTACGGCAATGATTCGTAATGTGATAGACGCGACTCCCGTAGGTTCGTTTGAATTTGATGCAGTATCAGGTGAAGTAAGTCACCATGTGCGTGTCGATGCACGTACAGGCTTAACACGGACAACTTTTCCATATCAAGAAGGACAGCACGTGAAGCTAAAAGGAATTTCGGCGATTTTCAAAGGGAATTATCAGTTGAAACCGCGTGGACTGGATGATTTTTCAGCTCAGGCAGGTGCAGAGTTGCAAGAAGTAGAGCTTTCACTGGATCAAACGACCCTCAACATTGGGGATACGGCAGTGACACATCTCAAGGGTACGCTGACAGATGGCAGCGAAGCAGATTTAAACCGCGCTTCTGTTCAGTATGTCAGCAGTCATGAATCCGTTTCGCTGGATACGTATGGAGAACTTAAGGCCCTAAAAGAGGGGAGCGCGGAGATTACAGCCAGCGTTACCTTGGATGGTAAAACGGTCGTATCCAATCCTGTAACTGTTAGAGTCGAAAAGACTGGTGTAGGTGAAGTGCCGAGTAAACCTGTGCTGTCGCATGATAACGGGCAGGACACTGGGCTGAAGGATGGCAATTACAACATCACTATGGATCTGTGGTGGGGTACGAATGGTGATGAACTCAAGTTGTACGAAAATGACAAGCTGATTGGCACTCAATCGTTGCAAGCGGCTTCTCCTGGAGCACAGCATGCAGTCATTCCTGTTACAGGTAAGACCAACGGTACCTACACGTATACTGCAGAACTGATCAACGCTTCTGGTAAAACGACCAGCGACCCGTTAACTGTCGAAGTGACCGATGCTTCTCCTGGCATTCCAGTGCTGTCTCATGACAATTGGGATGGTGATGGTGCCTATACTCTTGCTATGAACATGTGGTGGGGCACAAATGCGACGAAATACAACTTGTATGAAAACGGAAAGCTGATCGACGCGCAGGATCTGCTGAGCCAAAGTCCGCAGGCCCAAAGTGCAGTGACCAGCATCCAAAATCAAAAGCCGGGTACATATGAGTACCGGGCCGAGTTAGTCAATGCTTCAGGAGAAGTTTCTAGTCAAACGATAAGTGTAGAAGTAAAGGGCCATGAAGTAGAAATGATGGGCCGTTAAAAAGTAAGAGCATCTATTGACCTCGTGAGAGTCTATAGATGCTTTTTTATTTTTTACGAAGCGGGAATTATCATTTTAGGATTGGGTTGGCGAAGCGGAAAGTCCCTCTATATCTGAGGAGCCATAGAAGAACATGGCAACTAGAATCACAATAATGACAACCTCTGCAAAATATTCTCCATCAAACTCACTCACCACATAAGTCTCCTTTCGCCACTTGTTAATTATTTATTTTCTGTGAAAAGGCTTGTATCACCTGGTCCAGTGTCATATTCCCGTTATCATTTAAAAATTTCACCATATTATCGACATTGGATGGAGTGGATGCTAGTGTTTTGTATTTTCCTGTGAGTCCTAAAAACAATGTTGCTTGTCTGTATAAAGTCACCGAATCGACGTTTAGTTTTCCTGTTAGTAGGAGGGCTGCCACAAGGACCTCCACATTTTTTCCTTGAAGCGCGGAAAAGATAGCCGAATTACTGTTTAATCCATTTTTCTTTTGACCGTTAGGTGGGGATTTGGATTTACGATTCCCGTTTCCATTGCCATTCCCATTGCCGTTCTTTCCTAAGGAAGCCATTGAATCTTCCTCCCGCCATATACTGTTCTTGCCTGGTTTTTATGAAAATTCGGGACAAGGACAGCGGCACTACAGTGCTCATCAAAATACGTTATGATCATACGATATGCGAATAAGAGAGCATTGGTTACTATAAGAATCACCCTGGCTGAAGGCAGTTGGCTACTGTTATCCAGTAATTTATTTCGCATGTTGGTCCGATTTAGAGTAAACTACAATAAAGCAAGCCAAATGATCAATTGCATAAATCCCAGAGCGTTTTCAATCAGCAATGTTTAGACTAAAACGGTTTAGTTCGTTTATTGTATTTTTGAGCGTTGAATTGGAATTAAGCAAAATGCTGAAATAGGAGTTGTAGATAAAATATGTCGAATGAAGAAGTATTGTTAACTAAAGAGGGATTGGCCAAGCTGGAGGATGAGCTAAAGGAACTGAAGACCGTAAAACGCAAGGAGCTAGCCGAACGCCTTAAGTTGGCTATCAGCTACGGCGATTTGAAAGAAAATAGTGAGTATCACTCAGCCAAGGACGACCAAGCGTTTATGGAAACCCGCATTCTCATATTGGAGAAGATGCTGACCAAAGCCCGGGTCGTGGATGAGAGTAATTTAGACCTTAGAACCGTTAGTATTGGATCGACTGTCATTTTGAATGACATCGAATTTTCAGAAAAGATGGAATACAAAATTGTAAGTCCTGCTGAGGCGGATGTTCTTGATAACAAAATTTCCTATGAGAGTCCTTTAGGCAAGGCACTTTTGGGAAAAGAAGTGGGCAGTATCATTCATGTGGATGCACCCATGGCTGTAATTAAATATGAGCTGCTTGAAATTAAGCTCACATAGTTCATTCCCGATTCCCTTATATGAGGGGGCCGGGATTTTTTTATTTCTCGCTGCTTACATACCGTCCATGTGGAGCACAGTTGCACTCCACATACACTGGACAGGATTTTCTTTACTCCGCTAAGCGCACTAAGTTAGTCCGTCATTAGGAAGCCTGCTTGCTCCAATGCAGCGCAGGCATCATTAATTTTATCTTCATCCGAGGCATTCAAGGTGTGCAGGTGGATGCCTCCCGTCAGCTGGGACAAATAAGTGGCCTGGGTGGAGCTGATTTTACGGATAAAATCGTCCACTTCCTTGCGAGTTCCAACCCGTATCGGAGCAGTCAGATCCCCGTATACCGGATGCTCAACAATAACATCCTGCACACTTACACCGTAGTCCACAATCAGCTTTAGTTCCTCTTCTGTCTGTTCAGGTCGATGTTTACACACAATAATACGTGAGGCTAAGGGAGTTGCCTGACCCGCAGGCTCCATATAAATGTATCCTTGACTCGTTGCAAGGATAGGCTCTTGGCTTGCTTTTAACAGGGAAATATCCTGTACAATTACTTGTCGGGAGACGGAGGATCTGCGCGCCAGTTCGCTCCCGGTCAGTGGTGATTCGCTCTTGAGCCACAATAGTAGCTGTTCGCGGCGATCCGTACCTGACCGTTTTAAAGATTCAGTCAACGGGATAAGCTCCTTTCTTTTCGATGCGTCAGGTCTGTCAAAATATCTACCAATACATTCAATTCCTCGATGGTGGTCGTTCTTCCGAAAGAAACACGGATAAATTGTAACGCTTCACGGCCGGATGCTCCAAGCGCCTGTAAGGCAGGCGAAGGATCGTGGTGTCCGGCAGCACATGCGCTTCCAGTGGATATACAGACACCTCTGCGATTACATTCCAGCATAACATATTGTCCCTCGTAACCGTGAAAAAAACAGCCTACTATATGATGAAGCGCTGCTTTATTCTCGCTTTCCTGTACCACCCAACGTAACGGAATGGATCTTTCCCGAATTTTCGTAATAAAGTGTCTTCTCAGGGAAGCATATCGCTCCTGATGCGACTCCATCTGTTCGGTCATCATTTCTGCCGCCGCGACAAAGGCTGCAATCCCGGGAACATTAACCGTTCCAGGACGAAATCCGTTTTCATGTAGTGTATCAGGGTACACGGGACGCCATGGGGTTCCGGGTTTGAGATATGCAGCACCGACGCCTTTGGGGCCATACACTTTATGGCTCGATACAGAGAGTGCATCTACTCCCATGGCTTCTACATCTACGAGAATATTCCCAAATGTCTGTACCGCATCACTGTGCAGCAAAATACCCCGTTCGCGTAGCAGGGGAGATAAGGCAGCAAGGTCCTGAACTAGTCCCGTTTCCGAATTGGCGTGTTGTACGGAGACAAGTCCGGTGTTTTCTCTCAGGTGAGGTAAAAGAGCTTCGCGAGACATTCGTCCTTCCCGATCCGGTTGCACAATGGTCAGTTCATAGCCCTGACGTTCCAGCAAAGTAGCAAGATTGTACATCGAGTGATGCTCCAAAGCGCTCATGATCCAATGCTTTTTATGCTGCGGCAACCCGTTCAGGATCGATTGCACAATCAACATATTGGATTCTGTTCCCCCTGTTGTAAAATAGATGCCTTCCTTTTGCCCGCCAATCATATTTGCTATTCGTTGCCTGCTGTAATCCAGCGTGTAGGCTGCTTGACCGCCCGCATCATGAAGGCTGCTGGCATTTCCGAACATTTCCTTATTTAATACGTTAAACATATTTAAAGCTTCACCACACATAGGTGTAGAAGCGGCATAGTCGAGATAAATCACACCAAATCCTCCCTGCTTAAAAATAATTCCATTCAAAAACTCTTGAGATTATTGTAGGCATGTGTAAATATAAGTGTCAAGACACTTGTAAATATGAATGTACACAAAGCGGTTATCTGTTCGCTGAGAGCGGAACGATCAGCCGCATCGATATGGAGGGATTCTAATGTCTATGCTTGACGTTTTACAAGGAAATCGAGGGCTTATGCCAGAGCATTATAAGACACTGACGGTTGCTGAAATGGAGCAGCGAGTGGCCGAACTGAAACAAAAATGGGGATCCAAGCTGCTCATACCGGGCCACCACTATCAGAAGGACGAGGTTATTCAGTTTGCTGATATAACAGGAGATTCTCTACAGCTTGCTCAAATGGCTGCACAAAATCAGGAAGCGGAGTTCATTGTATTTTGTGGGGTCCATTTTATGGCGGAGACAGCGGATATGCTGACTACCGATCGACAGACTGTTGTCCTGCCGGATATGCGTGCAGGTTGCTCGATGGCAGATATGGCGAATGTGGAACAGACAGAACGAGCATGGAAGCATTTACAGGAGTTGGTAGGAGATACGATCATTCCGTTAACATATGTAAATTCCACAGCAGAGATCAAAGCCTTTGTAGGACGGCATGGTGGGGCTACCGTGACTTCTTCGAATGCTAAGCAAGTGCTGGAGTGGGCGCTGAAGCAAAAGGAACGTATTTTGTTTTTGCCGGATCAGCATTTAGGTCGCAATACAGCTTACGATCTTGGAATTCCGCTAAATGAAATGGCCGTGTGGAATCCGCTGGCAGATCAGCTTGAGACTGAACAGGACCCAGCAACCGTAAAAATTATTTTATGGAAAGGGCATTGCTCTGTTCATGAAAAGTTTACAGTAGATCATATTCGCAACGTTCGCGAGCGTGATAAGAACGTCCGGGTCATCGTTCACCCCGAATGCTCTTATGAAGTCGTACAGCTCGCAGATTGCGCGGGCTCCACAAAATTCATCATCGATACCATCCGTGCGGCAGAGCCAGGGACCCAATGGGCTGTTGGCACAGAAATGAATCTCGTGCAACGAATCAAGCAGCAGTACCCTGAACAGCAGATTGAATCGCTCAATCCCGATATGTGTCCCTGCCTAACCATGAACCGGATCGATCTTCCCCATTTGCTGTGGGCAATGGAACAGTTTGACCGGGGTGAGCCTGTGGGTGTGATTCGTGTGGATGCTCAGATCAGACAGGATGCTGTACTAGCATTGAATCGTATGCTTGCTATCCGTTAAGTTTTACCGTAATATAGAGCGTTCTTCCACCGGATTTGAGCATTAGACCGAAGGAGCAGAAATAATTATTTCAGTTGCTTGTGATCCAACCCGTATCTCTAATTAAAGATTAGTCGCTTGTCCGGTTTCGTGCTATAATTGTAGCAACAAACCGAAGGAGGTGAATCCCTTGTTTGAGCTTCAAGACCTACTCCCTTATTTATTTACAATTGGCTTGCTGTGCACAGTGACTTATACGTATCTCGCTCATTTGCACGGCAATGTACCCGAATGCTGGGTCGAAGGTGGGCCCGTGAGGTCTCATGCCTCTCCGCAGATGCCGATGTCTGCCCGTGGACAGGACATGCCTGTCCGGCTGGCCCGACATATCCGGCGTAAAGAAGCGCCGGATGAAGATGCATCCGATTGTTCTCCCTCGTTGAACGATGGCACAGCCAATCAACGAGGAGGAACATATGAAACGATTCAAGGGATTCACCTTTTGGGGTAAAAAAGAACGGATATTTGGATTAATGGTAGCGTTGGCGGTGGTCATGCTACTGTCTGGTTGTGGTGCGAATGCTGCGGAGATAAATGCACAGACACCCGGATTTTTTAATCATTACGTGGTGTTCCCGCTTTCTTGGCTTATTCAGCAATTGGCGCAATGGTTTGGTGGAAGCTTTGGGCTGGCGATTATGACATTGACATTCATTGTCCGTCTGGCCTTACTGCCTCTTATGATGCGTCAAACGCGTGCCCAGCAGGGTATGAAGCGCAAGATGAGCGCTATGCAGCCCGACTTGGACCGAATTAAGAAGAAGTATGAAAACAAGAAAGATACCACCAGCCAGCAGAGTATGCAGCAGGAAATGATGTCGCTTTACAAAGAACATCAATTCAATCCGCTTAATATCGGTTGTCTGCCTATTCTCATTCAGCTCCCGATCTTGAGCGGTATGTATACAGCAATCCGCTTAACCCCGGAGCTCGCATCTCACTCTTTCCTATGGTTCCGGCTCGGACAGCCGGACTGGATTTTGTCAATCGTCGTCGCAATTGTATACTTGGCACAGGCCAAGCTTTCTCAGTTTCAGATGACGCCTGACCAGCGCAAGCAATTTGCGATCATGGGCTATCTTTCACCGATTATGATGGCGGTCTTTTCCTTCAATGCCCCTGCTGCCATGCCATTATATTGGACAGTAAGCGGCACCTTCTTGCTGCTTCAGTCGCTGTGGTTCCGCAGACGCTATCCAATAGAGGAAGCAGAGAGTAAGGTTAAACTTGGAGAAGTCACACCAACCTAATTAGTAGATGATGCTTGTTTAACTTGGGAATTACGTTTGTAGTATGCCACGTGTAATCATAGGATGTCATTCGAGCCGTTTATAAGGCTTGAATGGCGTCCTTTTTTGTTGCTGCTTTTTTCGCTACAGTCCGCTTGCGATTTTGTAGTCAATATGAATTTCTTATATTATAAAATGATTCTGAAAGTGATATTTTTTGAAAACGGGTTTCATTATGTGGAGGATGCAACTAATTCTTTTAATGAAATGATAAGGGAAAAGTGGGCAAAGTAAGACCTATATCTAAGCTAATGCTGCACTTTGTTTTATCACGCAATGAATATTATGGAGGAACTACAGAAAATGAAGCAAACATCAACAAAGCTGCCCATTTCCTTGGCTCTGCTCACATGTATAGTATGTGCATTCGGTTTTGGCTTAATCGCATTATGGGTGAGTGACCATCAAGTTCGGCATTTTGACCAGGAAATTATTTCGGTTATTGGACAACTGGAGTCGCCCGCCATGACCCGTGTAATGAAATTTTTCACCATGATCGGCAGCGGAATTCCAGTTGTGATCATTGTTTTAATGGCCATGTTCGTGCTCTATAGAGTATTGGGACACCGCAGAGAACTGCTTTTTTTGGCGGCTGGTGTATTGGGATCGGTAATGCTGAATACGATACTGAAAGTACTTTTTCAGCGTGCGAGACCGGAGATTCACCGTATTATTGAAGAGAATGGATACAGCTTTCCAAGCGGACATTCCATGACAGCTTTCAGCATGTATGCGGCGCTGACATTTTTAGTGTGGAAGCATGTTCCTTCTAGGCTGGGGCGTATCCTTCTTATTGTACTCAGCAGCCTGCTGATTGTAGCAATCGGGACGAGCCGCATTTATTTGGGCGTACATTATCCGAGCGACGTTGTGGGTGGCTATTTTATGAGTGGCTGCTGGATGGCAGCTTGTATTTGGTTTTATCAGCGGTACGAAGAACGACGAATGCTGTCACTTCGCTCTAAATCGACAGCATAACGGGTTGCATAAATAATGAAGTTTCTAAAAAAAGCAGACGCTTTAGCGTCTGCTTTTCATTTGGACAGAGGAAGTGTGTTCAGTCATCTTGGTTCTGGCCTGTTCACCAGGCTTGAGCCCCAGCTTCTGCTCCCATTTTTCATAAAATATAATAGCCGCCTGCATAAAGATGCCAGGTAGCTTCCGACTTCGAATGAATTGATGAACGCCGATGGCACAACCTGCACCAATAAGCGCACCTGCCAAAATATCCGAGGGATAATGCACTCCGGTCCATACGCGGGATACTGCGATGAGTACAGCTAAAATAACCCAGAGAACACGAAATTTTTGATGATGAAGCCATAAAATGGCAGCCAGAGAAAACGCTCCAAGTGCATGGTTACTCGGGAATGAAGCATTGGGATCATGATGAATAAGCTGAATGACTGAATGTCCGACAAAAGGCCGATCTCTGTAAAACAAATGTCCAAGACCCCAACTAATTACAAAGCCGATACAAACCGTTATAACGGCTTCTAAAACCATCATTCGATGCGGCATTTTAAAGGTGAACCAGTAAATCAGCAAAGCCACTCCGAATAAATACGGTGCATATTGCGCCAAGAAACGCATGGTTCCATTCAAAAAGGCGAGGGAATTAGCGAGTTCATTGATCCAGTGAAATAAAGCATAGTCTACATTAATTAACATGAATAAATTACTCCTTAACATCAAAAAATTGAATAACAAAGTTATATTATAGAGCGACTACACGGATAAAAGCTTAAAATCAAATAAAAAATGAATGTCATTTCCGTTACTCATTTGCTTTTTCTATAGAAATAGGTGGTTTTGCGATGGAAAAGTCGGTGCTGGTCATTGATGATGAAGAGAAGATATCCAGATTGCTTCAGTTGGAGTTATCCCATGAAGGATATGCAGTTGAAATCGCACAAACGGGCAGAGAAGGATTGGAAAAAGCTCTAGCACGTACATGGGATATCATCATTCTGGATGTCATGCTGCCGGAAATGAACGGGGTCGAGGTGCTGAAGCAGATTCGAAAAGTGAACAATCATACACCAGTAATTATGGTCACTGCACGTAACACGACTCCTGATAAGGTTTCAGGTCTGGATGAAGGTGCCAATGATTACATTACGAAGCCTTTTGAGATTGAGGAGTTATTAGCGCGGATGCGGGCCAGTATGAGGCATCAAATGGAGCCAACAGCTACCGCTTCACAAAAAGAGGACAAGTTGTCGTCCAGGCTCCAAGTGGATAGCTTGGTGTTGGAACGCAAGACTAGGTCAGTGGTGCGGGAAGGAAACCGAATCGAACTGACGCCCAAAGAATATGATCTGCTTCTCTATCTGATGGAGCACAAAAATCAGGTATTGCAGCGGGATGAATTGATTCAGAACGTGTGGGGGTTTGATTTTGTTGGTGATACGAATGTCGTAGATGTGTATATCCGGTATGTTCGCAAAAAAATTGATCATGGATACAAAAAGAAATTAATTAAAACCGTACGTGGTGTGGGGTACTGCATCAGGGAGGAAGAACATTGAAGCTGCGGACCAAAATCACCCTGCTCAGTTCTATTTTAGTGATGATAATACTCCTGTTTGTGGATGTCACGGTTCATTTGTTGTTCGTCAAAATCGCTACGCGAAATGAAAGAGAAGTGCTGCAAAATAAGTGGACTGAAATCATTGCCGAAACCGGACATACCATGATTCTGAAGAATGCATGGAGTCCAAAATTGAAAGATGAGCTTTCCGGAGATACTATTCTGAGGGTGTTTGATCAGCAATCCCGACTTCTGTATGAAGTAAGTCGCCAGTCACGCTTTAAGCTGGGCGATATTCGTTTTAACACTTCTCAAAGCTCTCAATTGACTGATGTACAGGGTCATAAAATTCTGGTAATCCATCTCCCCGTGCTTTCTCCGGAGGGCAATCAGAAGGGAACGCTGGAGATCGTGGAAAAATGGGATGCACTCGAAACCAATCTCGATATTTTAAATACGATTCTCATCACTTCGACTGTAGGAGCAATGATGCTAAGTTTGGTAGGGAGCACGATTTTGGCGAATGCCATATTGCTGCCGATTTCCAGTAGTATTCAAACGATGCAGGAAATTGAGAGAAGCTTAAAATTTAAAAAAATCCCCGCTGGCAGTCATAATCAAGATGAATTGTCCCAAATGACCGCTACTTTTAACCGAATGATGGAGAGATTAGAAGAAAGCTTTCAGAGCCAGCAGCAGTTTGTTTCAGATGCCTCACATGAACTGAATACCACACTTATGATTATTGAGGGCTATGCCAACATGCTGCGGCGGTGGGGCACGCGTGATGAGGACATTCATAAGGAATCCATTGAATCGATCTATGAAGAAACTCAGCGAATGCGTACGATGACACAGCAGTTGCTGACTCTTGCCTCCTCACAGCAGAAAGACCCTGAGCCGCATGAGCGGATAGAAATGATCGGTTGTTGTCAACAGGTAGTAGCGCATCTCAAGCCTGTACATGATCGTCAAATTTCTATTTTAACCGAAGAGAAAGAAATTTGGCTGGATGCCAACCTGACAAAAATGAAGCAATTGCTAGTGATCCTACTGGATAATGCATTAAAATACAGCTCGGATGAGATTGAAATAGGCTTATCTAAAGATAAAAAGGATGTCTATATCCGGGTTAAGGATTATGGGATCGGAATACCTGAGGGCGAGATCAAGCGGGTCTTCGAACGATTTTATCGGGTAGATAGCTCCAGGCATCGTAAAACTGGAGGGACCGGGCTGGGGTTGCCGATTGCCAAGGCAATTACAGATGCTCATCAGGGTACGATACGTATGGAGAGCGTAGAAGGAGAAGGAACGGTAGTCATCGTCACGCTGCCCCAAAGACAAAAGGAAAGGCTGTCCCTCCAGTAGAAATATCTACTCGCGGAACAGCCCTTTTTATTGTTATTTGTAAGTTAAGCATTCGGTGGATGGGAATCAACTAAAATTTATCCTAGAGGACACGACGTGCTGTTGTGTAATTGCGGCTCCACCAGCCCGAATTTAGATCTGTAACCGTTACGCCGCCTTTACCATACGTATGCAGAATTTTGCCGTTCCCCATGTAAATGGCTACATGATGAATTGGCGCATAGAAAAAGACCAAATCGCCTTTTTTCAGCTGACTACGCGGTACGAAAGTGCCAACAGTTGATTGCTGTCTGGACGAACGTGGAAGCTTGATGCCATTTTGTGCAAATACATATTGAGTGAACGAAGAGCAGTCAAAAGATCTTGTATTGCCTGCTGGGGCTCCATGCTCATAACGCACACCCATAAACTGGGAACCTTTAGAAATAATCTGATCAGCTTTACTTGCCGAAGCGGCATGAGTGGTGGCTGGCCCAACGACGAAGCTCCCTGCGCTCAATGCCAAAGTCATAGTAAAGCAAATACCCATCCACAATTTTTTTGAAGTACGTTTCATATATAAATTCCTCCGTTATTCGTATTGTGTTGATGTCCTGAAATGACAATAACACAAATAAAATGTCCGGAATTTACCACTCATGGTTACAAACCTGTTACCCCAACGCTTTGTCCTCATTTATTAGAAAACGATGAGAATTTTCTCCTTAATTTTAGCTTGACAAATTGTATAGACTCCCCTTATAGATAGGCTCGTATGGCAAAAAACGACTTGCAGACGATTGGCACAAGCAATCACGCAAAATATACATACCTATATACTACAATTTATAACTTGTACGGGAGTATGCTCTGATTCCCGTTGACATCGTAAGGATCACACCGTATTTCCGGTCAGGAAGGGGAATTCGTATGGCTTCAAGGCAGAATAAAGCACTCAAAAAACGGCGTCTAACCATTGTTCAGGTCATTTCCAACTATCCCGATGCACAGCCGGTACCCTCTAACAAAGGCGGAACGGAAAAGGTCGTGCATGAATTAACTGAGGAATTGGTGAGACGAGGGCATCATGTATCGCTGTTTGCCGCCCGTGGGAGCAGGAGCAGTGCGCGGTTGATTACCTACCCCAAGGGTTTGAAACAAAGTCAGATCCCCCAATATGTACTCCGGCATATGCCTTCCAACACACATATCATTCATGATCATACTTTTCGTTCTTCTGTGGGACGTAGGAAGCTGCCTTGTCCATCAGTATGCACCGTTCATCTTCCAGTGAAGAGACACGGTAAAAACCCGGTATATGTCAGTAAACGAGCGCGTCAGCTGATGGGCAGGGGCAAAGGTTTTTATATCTATAATGGTATCAACACCCATGAATACGAGTTCAGCAGTGAGAAGCGTGGCTACTTGCTGTTTATGGGCAGAATCATACGAGATAAAGGTGTATTGCAGGCCATTCAGGTTGCAGAACGAACAGGAAAAAAACTGCTTATTGCAGGTCCTATCAAAGCTCCAGAATTTTTCCGTAAAGAGATTCAGAAACGAATTCAGCGTAATCCGAATATACGCTATGTAGGTGCAGTTGGAGGTGCTCAGAAACAGAAGCTGCTGAAACATGCAGAGTGTCTGCTGTTTCCGACACTGTGGGAAGAGCCATTTGGACTCGTAATGGTCGAGGCCATGGCTTGTGGAACACCGGTGCTGGCATTAAAAAATGGCTCCGTTCCCGAGGTACTCTTGGGCTTTCCACAGTTGATTTGCAAATCAGTTAGCCAAATGGCAGGAAAGGCACAGCAAAAAAATTATCCGTCACCAGCGCAGCTTCGTTCATATGTCAACCAAAGATTTACCAACAAACAGATGACCAGTAACTACTTAAGACTATACCGTGAAATCATCCGTCGGCGAGAACAGAAGAGAGGACAACGACAGCCTATACGGAGGTGAAGGGGATGCAGGTCAAACGATATATGCTCGGAAATGGCTCTTGGGCAACTCCTTATTATATAGTCACAGGGGGGCAGAAAGGTCCGTGTGTGATGGTGGTCGCGGGGATACATGGTAATGAAATAGCTAGCATACGAGCTGCTGAGAAACTGGTGAAGCTTTTGAATCAGCAAAAACTGCGAATTAGCCAGGGTAAGCTTATAATTGTACCGATTGTAAACCAAAAGGCTTACCGCAAACGGATTAGAGGAATACCTGATCTTAATCGAACCTTTCCGCGCAAAAAAAAGCAGCTGGCAACACAACCACTTTCCGCTGCTCTATTCAAATTAACACAAAAGCATCAACCTGAATGGTATCTTGACTTGCATGAGGCCAATGGATTGTCACAAAAGGATGCCGAGGTGCTTGGTCAAACGCTAATCTCCAACAAGGCCAACCCGGTGGTTCCTGCGGTTCGTCGGGTTATTAAGCGAATGAATCGCTCCATACAGGTGAGCGACCGACATTTCAACCTTCGGCTGCATGAGCTTCCAGGTTCCTCCCGCACCGCTGTAGCCCGTATTTTAGGTGCACGCGCGGTTACCGTGGAAACGGGTTGGAGCCTGCCCAAGAAAGTACGCATACACTATCAGTTGGAGATCGTTCAGCATTTTTTAAAAGAAGCCGGAATAGTCAAAGGTAACTGCATCACAAAATAAAATCGCTTCTGGAGCAAGGACTTTTTCACCTTGCTCAGGAGCGATTTTTTATGTGCGACCTGCGACCTTCGTTCAGAATCCGTAGCGTGCATTATATCTGAGGATTTTGCAAAAATCCAATAAGCGACTTCCAATGAACAATATATAGATCGAAATGCTCTAGTTCGTCTATATATTGCACTTTGGAGCGACTGGAATCAAATTTTGCAAAATCCTGATCTATGTGTTGTCAGGACTCGGATTTATAGAAGGCGTTCACCAAGCTGTTTCCCAGACGTACCTCAATTAGCTCCAGTGGTGTATCCAGATCGGCACGGATTGTGTGATGCGTATCGACCGGAATGCTAAATACAGAACCGCTTGCCGCAGCAAAACGTTCTCCGTTCAGCATGACCTCTCCCCGGCCGGACACGATCGTCCATACTTTAAGTCCACTGCCGTGAATACGGCCATTCAAACGTTGATCTGGCAGTACCGTCAGCCGTATGGCCAGTATATCGCTCAGACTCCGATGATCAAATTCGTCCAGCACTCGGTAACTGCCCCAAGAGGTTTCACCATGCATGGGGTGAAGTTGAAGTTTACCTAGCTGCTCCTTGATTACGTGGGCATGGCTCTTGGACGCAATGAGAATGCCATCGGGACTCGCGGCAGCAATAATATCTTCCACACCAATGACATGAAGTGGATAGGGCAGCTCATTAACGATATGCGTGCCGTGAGTCTGCCCACTAATCTGTCCACGCCCGATTACTTGACTGTTTAGCTGCTCTGTTAGAGCCTGCCAGTTGCCGATGTCGTGCCATTCGCCATCGTAGGGCAGGACGATGGCATGTTCGGCACGCTCTGCAATCTCTTCGTCGAAACTGCGAACGGGGAGGCTATCATACATCGCGCATAATGCTTTATCGTTCAGCGGCAGATCACTTCGCTCCATACAGGACAACATATACCGTAATGTAAAAGCGTAAACACCACAGTTCCAGAGCGCGCCCTGATGAATAAGCTGTTGTGCTCCGGGGAGATCCGGCTTTTCTGTGAAGCGAGCAACTTGCGCATAGGAAGTTTTCCCTTCCCGTATCATTTGCAGACCCGGAACGACGTAGCCGTATTGGTCGGAGGGATGAGTGGGCCTTGTCCCAAGCATAGCCAGATCGGCTCCGCTCTCAAACAATATGCCGGAGAGCGCTGCTATGCTATGGAAGAAATCCTCTCCTGCAAACATGTCCGCTGGGGCAATGCAGAGAACTTCATCCAGCCCTGTGCCTCTGGTGTGAAAATAAGCAGCTGCCAGTGCAGCAGCGGTGAAGGTTCCACGTTTGGCAGGCTCGCCCAGAACGGGCAGACGACCTTCTGTATGGCGAAAGGCTAGATTTACCTGACTCCGATGAGCCAGAAGCAGGGCAGAGGAATCCAGCCCGGTTAAGGTAAGCTGACGGTACACCCGACCGAGCATAGATTCCTTATGCCCGTCAGGAGCGGACAACAACCGGAGAAACAGCTTCGACCGGATTTCGTTGGATAGTGGCCATAGCCGTTTTCCGGCACCACCGCATAATAATACGATGCGCACGGACGTTTCCTCCTTCAATGCAGATCTATTTTGGACTGCATCATTTTGCAGGATTTTAAAAACTATTTTAGCGATGATTCAATCTTTGTTTTTGGAGTAAGCTGGTACACCTTGCGTTGATGAAAAGATAAGGAGCGATAGCTCTTAGCCAAGACATCCAATTGTTTTTGCGACAGGGAAGAAGCCCGACGATGAAGCGCTTTATTCAATGACTTGCGCAAAATCATCCGAGAGGGCTGATTACTGTATAAATAGTTGGCATACGTTTCATATTCGGAAAACCCAAACTGTTTTGTCCGGTCTATACTGTGGATAATTGCGTTGTACCAAGGTTTTCCATGACGGGCCTCGATAACTTGCTTGAGCTGGGTAAGCCGCGCTTTTTCAAAAAGCATATAATGAGTAACAAAGGACTTTGGTGAGGGAGCTTTAACGCCCATCAGCTTGTGATGGGTGCGAAAATACTCAGGCTGGCTCCAGCTGCGGTAGTAAAAAATCGTTTTTCCGTCTTTACGGAACGTATGTGGACGAATCAAAACCGTGTCCGCGTCAATGACGAGGAAAAAAGAGGCTTTACTGATTTTGTCGCCATTCATTTTGAGCAATTGTTGATACAGCCAGCCTGAACGGTCCCAGCGCGTTGTTCCGTAATGGATATGTTTTTTGGTAATGGGCAGCACCGTTTTTTCGTCTATAAATGTACATTTCTTGTTTACGCACAGACGGCGAATCCCGGTGCTTTGCGGTGAAACGATATAAATATTTCCAATTCGGTGCTGCACGTGACGGCGCAGACTGTCAATTACCAGCGGTAGTGTGGCAATATCTTTATCAATTGCGGGAATCAGAACATCGATTGTAAGGAAACCCTTCCGTGGACCATCCGATTGCGCTGACATGTTATTCACTCCCTATATGTGCAAATATACGCTCCCAGCGTCTCCCAATATCGTATGCTTGGACAGGCGCTTTCGACCGGGCAAGGTCAAACGTCCATTTCTATGCAGGACAGGGCTGATGAAGCTTCGAATGGGGAGTTAGCGCATACGATAGATTGATCTTTTTTAACAAGAGCGTTCTACCTGAGAGTAGAGAGGAGAGGGGCAAGTGAATTCTTCACAAGCGCAGGCGTCGCGCAGCAAATGGCATAAAACCCAATTGTTACTTCAGAATGGAAGCATCAAACCTTATGTACCAGAAACTCGCAAATATAACAAAGCAAATTTGAAGTCAATGCTGGAGAAATACGGTATGGTCTATGTAAAACCCGAGCGAGGTACCTTTGGTAAAGGTGTAATGAGAGTAGAGCAGGAGGCTGGCCAGCGTTTCGCCTATCAATATGAGGAAACGCGTCAAGAATTTAAACATTTGGATGCACTATATACCAGCCTATCGAAACATACGGGGAAGAAAAGTTATCTTATTCAAAAGGGAATCCATTTACTACGCCATCAAATGCGTTATTTTGATATTCGGGTCATGGTGCAGCGTAATGAAAAAGGGCTATGGGAGTCTACTGGAATTATTGGACGTCTGGGTCATCCCCGTAAAATCGTGACTAACTATCATAGTGGTGGCAAGCCGATGGCCTTGGAGCAGTTACTAAAATCCCATTTATCGCAAAGCAAACAGGCGGAGCTGGTCAAGAAACTAAATGAACTGGGTCTTACCATCGCCAAACAACTGCAAAAAACATATCCAAATTTCCGGCAAATTGGTGTGGATATTGGACTGGATCATCGCTTTACCCCATGGATTATTGAGGTGAATACGAAGCCAGACCCATATATTTTTAACCAATTATCAGATAAGTCCATGTACCGTAAAGTATTAAGCTATTGGCGGCTGGCTAATGAAAAAAGGAAAGTCACCGTCCCAAGCAAAGATAAAAATAAAGATAAAAATAAAGATAAAAATAAAGATAAAAATAAAGATAAAGATAAAGATAAAGATAAAGATAAGAAAGTAGTTAAAGATCCTAAAAAAGAAAAAATATCTTGACCAGTAGATTACTACATTGCCAGCCCACTCCTATATGAACAATGGAGTGGGCAATTTAAAATTGAACAACCTGTGACCCTGTGCTATGCTTACATGAAAGAGAAGCTAGACGTACGAACGATGATCTTTACTATGCGTATAAACATCTGATGATACGACGAATAGAAAGGATGTACAGCCATGAATTCTGTCATTGAACTTAACAATGTAAGCTGGAAGAGAGATAACCGCACCATACTAGATCAAATCAATTGGCAGGTAGCTGAGGGAGAGCACTGGGCTGTACTCGGCTTGAATGGGTCAGGTAAAACAACGATGCTCAATATGATTAACGGTTACATATGGCCAACCACAGGTAGTGTTGATGTATTGGGCCATACCTTTGGGGATGTGGATCTGAGGGAGCTGCGCAAATCTATTGGTTGGGTCAGTTCCTCTTTACAGGAAAGAATTAATGGGAGTCAGCGTACGCAGGATGTTGTTATTAGTGGCAAATTTGCCTCCATTGGACTTTATGATCAGACGACGGATACAGATTATGAACAGGCCGTTCAGCTTATGACGCAACTGGGGTGTGCTCATCTCGTGGATCGGTTGTATCAGGGATGCTCACAGGGAGAAAAGCAGAAAGTGCTTATCGCCCGCGCATTAATGGCCTCGCCCAAGCTACTGATTTTGGACGAGGCGTGTAATGGTTTGGACTTTTTTTCCCGGGAAGCATTGCTGGATAGCATTCGCCAGTTATCGGAGTCGCCGGCTTCGCCGAATTTACTGTATGTTACACATCATATCGAAGAAATTCTACCGATGTACACGCATACGATTTTAATCCGCCGGGGCACGGTATTTGCTAAAGGTAAAACGACTGATATTCTAAGCAGTGAAACGCTTAGTGCTTTTTTTGAAACGCCTGTGCAAGTAGAATGGAGACAGAATCGCGCATGGCTCTCTATGGTGTAGAGAGTCTTTTTTTCTCGCTAACCTGCCACCAACATAATCAGAATAGGCAATATCAGGAATGAGGCAAGCGTGCTCCACAGGATGCAGGTGGAAACCAGTTTTGGCGATGCATTAAATTTTTCTGCTAAAATGACAGCATTTACAGCAACCGGCATTGAGGCCAGAATGAAGAGAACGGAGAACAAAAGACCTGAAATTCCCAGTATCAGCATAGCAAGACAAGCCGCAAGTGGGGAGAGTAGAAGCCGAATTGTTAGTCCGGCGTAGCTGGCTTTTTTAATAGACGACTCCAACTTAAATATTTTTACATAAGCCATCTGGGTACCCAGAATCGCCAGCACGACCGGAGAATAGGCAGCAGCAATCATCGAGACGCCTGATTGAATCCCTGAGGGAAGATGCCAGTCCAGTAGCCGCAGTCCCATGGCGAGTAGAGCTGCATAGATCGCAGGAAGTGAAAACACCGACTTAACAGCACTTTGAACAGAAAATTCAGAGCGGGCTGCAAAATAAACGCCAATGGTATTGACTATAATTATCTGGATGACGACATACACGGAGGCTTTATCCAGACCGAGCTGCCCAAAGGCAAGTAAAATTAGGGGCAGGCCATAATTTGCACTATTGGTGAGTGTGGAGATTAAGGTAAGTCCAGCCGTTTCCGGAGTGCTCAGTCTAAAGATTTTCCCTGCTAATTGTGCAATTCCCCACAACAGCAGCAGGTTTAATATTGAAAAAGCGGCAGTCTGCGCCACATCATGCCAGGTAAGCTGTGCTTTGAGTAGCGTGTCCAGAATCATGGCGGGGCTTAAAAAATATAAATACAAAGTCGAGAGCGGTTTCGTTTCCAGCTTCATGAATTTTCCAAGTAAAAATCCGGCGATCACCGGAATGGACAGCGGAACGATAACCGATAATAGAGTTGAAAGTACGATTTGAATCATGAATTCCACCCATCCTTTCTGTAATGACATTTTCCATTATAAGACGCTACTTTCGAGCCCGTCCAAGATGAAAATACAATCAAGGCCATAGGTATATACTATGAAGCCTACGACACTTATTGTGAAAACAATAAAAGGGATGCCCACAGCCATGATGAACGGCTAATAGGGCATCCCTTTTATTATAATGAACCAATGATACTGCCAATTTATGCAGTAGCTACGGTTTCCGCTTTGGTTCGGCAATCGTCAGAGCAATAGTGCTGATGCTGTTCTTCGCAATCTGGACATGCAATATGCTGGAGATTGCACACTGGGCAGTTGATATAATGATCGCTCGGCGTTTCACAATGGAAGCACTTGCCGACAATGACGTCCTCATCCGTATGATTGATCGGAATCGAGATTCGTTCGTCAAATACGTAGCATTTACCGTCAAACAAACGTCCTTGTACTTCTGGGTCCTTGCTGTAAGTCACAATGCCGCCATCCAACTGGCCTACATCGTTAAATCCTTCTTTGATCAGAAGACCCGATAACTTTTCGCAACGGATACCTCCGGTGCAGTACGTCAGAATTTTCTTGTCTTTGAACTGAGTCATATTGTTGCGAATCCATTGTGGAAATTCACGGAACGATTCGACTTCGGGGCGAATAGCCCCGCGGAAATGACCGATGTCATATTCATAGTCATTACGTCCGTCCAGAACAACTACATCTTCATCTTGAAGCTGTTCATAAAACTCCTTTGGTGACAGACGCTTACCGCTAATTTCATTAGGGTCCAGCTCATCTTCATGACGCAGCGTAACAAGCTCCTGACGATGGCGTACAAATATTTTCTTGAACGCATGACCGTCAGACTCATCTATTTTAATAACGATATCGTGGAATTTCGGATTGGCGCGCAAATCACGCATATATTGCTCCGTTTGCTCTACTGTACCAGACAGTGTTCCGTTGATTCCTTCCGCAGCAATCAAGATTCTTCCCTTGACGCCCAGCTCCTTGCAGTAAGCCAGATGCTCTGCCGTAAAGGTGGCAGGATCTTCAATGTTGACATATTTGTAAAACAACAAAATTCGATAAGTATGTTCACACATGTAAAATCACCCTCTGATTCAAGTCAAAGTTTTTTAAAAGCAATTTTAAATGTACCACATTCTTTTAGTTAGTCAACTTAAATGTATAAAAAGTGGAAATGAAAAAGGAGACGAGCGACAAAAGTAAGGGTTTACATTATAATAGTTACGTACTGATGAGGGGATTTTTGGTAGCAGGATGAGATCTACTGGATGAAAGGATGAATGAAATGAAGCATCATTTGACAGCGCATACACCACCTATGGGGTGGAATAGCTGGGATTGCTACGGTGCAGCAGTACGGGAAGAGGAAGTACGGGGAAATGCTCAATATATGGCGGAGCATCTGAAGGAATATGGTTGGGAATATGTCGTGGTAGATATTCAGTGGTATGAGTCAGGAGCAGTATCTTCACAGTATCGCCCGTTTGTCCCATTGGAAATGGATTCATTTTCACGTCTTATTCCAGCAGTGAATCGGTTTCCTTCGGCAGCAGATGGACGAGGCTTCCAAGCTCTTGCGGAATATGTACACGGTCTGGGATTGAAATTTGGTATACATATTATGAGAGGCATCTCCCGTCAGGCGGTGCATCAGGATACCCCGATTTTGGGAACCACAGCCACGGCGAGACAAATTGCGCATCCCAACTCTATTTGTCCCTGGAACACAGATATGTATGGGGTAGATGCATCCAAGGAAGGCGCACAAGAGTACTATAATTCGTTGTTTGATCTGTATGCGGAATGGGGTGTGGATTTTGTCAAAGTAGATGACATTGCTGCATCACGTCTCTATGGTATTCATTTGGCGGAAATTGAATTGATTAGGCGGGCTATCGCCCAATGCGGACGTCCGATGGTGTTGAGTCTATCGCCTGGTCCTGCACCGCTGGAGTATGCATCTGATTTAATCGCAAACGCGAATATGTGGCGTATGACTGATGACTTCTGGGATGTATGGCCTTTACTGTATGGTATGTTTGAGCGCTGCGAGAAATGGGCAGAACATGTAGGTCCAGGTCACTGGCCGGATTGCGACATGCTGCCACTGGGTCATCTGGGTATTCGTTCGGTAGATTCGGTAGATTCCGGCAGCCATGACAGATGGACACGCTTTACTAAGGATGAGCAGCTAACGATGATGACCTTGTGGAGCATTTTCCGGTCTCCCCTGATGTTCGGGGGCGAACTGCGGGATAATGATGCATGGACTCTTTCTTTGCTGACTAATGAAGAAGTGTTAAATGCTCATCGCAACGGTTTGAATGCACGGCAGGTGTATAGAAAGGATGAACATATCGTTTGGACTTCACATAACGGGAAAGGGCATGTATATGCAGCTTTGTTTAATGCTGGGGATGAATCTTCAAAGGTGCGTGTATCCTTAAAAGACCTTGGTATTGAAGGTCAGGCAAATGCCAGAGATTTATGGAACCATGTAGATTTAGGTGTTTTAGCACAAGAGCTGTCCACAGATTTACCTCCTCACGGAGCAGCTCTATTTATTTTGAAATAGAGGATTTTGCAAAAATCCTGAATAACATAATGTAAGGAAGAACTATGCTGTAGTTCCAACCCAATCACCCTATCGTAAAAGTGAAAGATATCTTTACAATAGGGTGTTTTTTTGCATGTGTAACTTTAGGATATTTTAACGAACTCGACATTATTCTTGGGAATATGACATTTGGAACGTGTTAATTTTATATAGTGCCTATTTCTGTACAAATTTAAATCATTTTAACGAATAGACTCGAGAAAGGAGTCAAATGATGAAATTAAAAAAAATCCACCAAAATGAACAGGACGAGCCTTGGCCCTCTAGCAAACCAATACTATGTATCGGAGGGGCCAATTTGGATCGTAAAATCATGATTAAAGGTACATTTCAGCTTCATACCTCCAATCCGAGCAGTACAAGACTGCAATCTTGCGGTGGGGTAGCACGAAATGTAGCCGAAAATTTAGGGAGGTTGAGCCAGCGGGTCAGCCTGCTGACCGCAGTTGGGGACGATGCGGAAGGTGAATTTATTATCGAACAGTCCAGCCGTTACATGCACGTGGTTCCTCTGCAAGTCCAAGGTGAACCGTCAACTGGGGTTTATACTGCCTTGCTGAACGAGCGTGGTGAACTGATTGTAGCGACAGCAGAAATGGAGATTTATGATCAGATTCGTCCTTCAGTAATTTTTGAAAATGCTCCTTTAATTGCCTCATCCCGACTCGTTCTGCTGGACACTAATTTCTCTATGAACGTAATTGCAGCCACCATACATGTCTGTCATGAGCATCGGATTCCGATTGTCGTTTCTTCGGTATCGGCCTCGAAGATGAGAAAGCTTCCCCGAAATTTGCATGGAGTGGAGTGGCTGGTATGTAAACCGGTGGAGGCTGAAGCCTATTTGGAGCTAGAACTTACAGATGATCAGCATATGTTGGATGCCACCCGAATTTTTCACAAACTTGGAGTTCAGAATGTCATTTTTATCTGCGGTGCTGATCGTGTTTTGTACGCCTCTCAGGATGGAACTCATGGCCAAATTCCCATTCATCCCGTTCAAGAGGTCATTGATGTCACAGGCGCAGATGATGCTTTTATTGCCGGGATGATATATGGAATTACCCAAGGTTATCCTATGGAGCAAGTGTGCCAATTTGGAATTAGCTGTGTCGACTTGACCCTGCAAACGGATCGGACGGTCTCAGAGACTCTTTCTATGAATAAACTTCATTCTAGGTTTCAGGAGCTGTATGGCACACATACGCAAAATTTTGTGTTTTTCAAGGGCGTGTATTTTAAAAAGAATGATACATAATTAATCAAGAGAACTCTAACCTACAACAGCGCATATTTGGAGCTTCACGTATGTAATGGCCTCAATTATTGAATTTGTAAAAGGAGCATGTTGTATGATGGACAGACTGATCTATTCTATGCGGCCCTTACAGGCAGAGCAGGGTAACGAGTTTCTTGCTGTGTAGCAGAAGATTATCTCCTTGACTAGAAATTACATTTCGTGTAAAGTGGTGAAAATTGTAATATATAGGAATAGTGTAGACCAAGGATCAAAGGTTCAATACTCGCTATACAGAGAAGAAACTCATGGGCTGAAAGGTTTCTCGCCGCGAATGAACGTTTCCCTGCCTTGCGAGCTGTAGCGGTTTGTATGATAAACCGTTACCGGCTAGACGCCGTTATCTAATGAAGGACCGTTCCGTGTATGGCTACGGTCAAATGAAGGGTGGTACCACGACACATTCGTCCCTGACGGATGTGTCTTTTTGCGTACATTTTATCGTCCATACAAGGAGGAAGCTACACATGCGCCAAAGCCAATTATTACTGACAACCTTGCGTGAAGCACCCGCAGAAGCTGAAGTGATCAGTCATCAGCTTATGCTGCGGGGAGGATTTATCCGCCAACTGGCGGCTGGAATGTACACCTATATGCCCCTGGGCAGACGGGTGCTCAGAAAAGTAGAGCAAATCGTACGGGATGAAATGGATCGCGTAGGGGCTGGGGAGCTGCTGATGCCTGTATTGCAGCCAACGGAGCTGTGGCAAGAATCAGGAAGATACGATGTTTATGGTCCTGAGTTGATGCGTTTGCAAGATCGGCATGGTCGGGAGTTTGCTTTGGGGCCTACACATGAAGAGGTCATTACGTCTTTAATACGAAATGAAGTGAATTCTTATCGCAAATTGCCTGTAACGTTGTATCAAATTCAAACCAAATTTCGGGATGAACGACGTCCGCGATTTGGCCTGCTTCGCAGTAGAGAATTTTTGATGAAGGATGCCTATTCGTTTGATGCACATTGGGAAGGACTAGATCATACCTATTCGACCATGTTCCAGGCATATCATCGCATTTTCACTCGCTGTGGTCTAAACTTTCGTGCAGTAGAAGCAGATGCGGGTGCCATTGGTGGCGAAGGTGAAACCCATGAATTTATGGCTCTAGCTGATATTGGAGAGGACACCATTGTAGCATGTACCTGCTGTGAATATGCAGCTAATCTTGAAAAATCCGTGGCGCGGTCGACGGGAAAAATAGAAATATCTCCTGTCTCATATAAAAATGAACAAGTCAGCCCTCCTTCTTTTGATACAGCTAAAATGGAAAAATTCCATACTCCAGGCCTGTGTACAATAGATCAACTGGTTGAATCGCTTCACATAGAGCCCAAAGAAATCATCAAAACACTGATTTATATGGCTGACGATCAACCTATTGCTGTAGTTGTTAGGGGGGATCATGAGGTTAACGAAGTGAAAATTAAACATATTTTAGGTAGTGAAAAATTCGAAATAGCAAGTACAGACATCGTGTCAAAGGCGACTGGAACCCCCTCGGGGTTCATAGGCCCATGCGGATTGACAATCCCTGTGTGGGTGGATTACGCCGTTGTCCAAATGTCCAGCGGTATCGCAGGCGCGAACGAGCTGGATTACCATTATCGACATGTGAACCCAAGGCGCGATATAGATCTTCGGCATGTGGCTGACTTGCGCAATGTCATAGAAGGGGATAGATGTCCTCGATGTGACGAAGGGGAATTGAAACTTCATCGTGGAATTGAGATCGGACACGTATTTAAATTGGGCACCAAATATAGTGAGAAGCTGGGTGCGACCTTTCTGGATGCGTCTGGAGCTGAGCAAGCGATGATTATGGGCTGCTATGGCATTGGCGTATCCCGGATCCTTTCTGCCATTGTAGAGCAAAATCACGATCAGAACGGAATGATATGGCCTTATGCACTAGCCCCGTTTCAAGTTCATATTATTCCGATTTCTGTGAAAGACAGGCTTCAGATGCAAATAGCCGAGAAATTATACAACCAGCTGCAGGATCGCGGTGTGGAGGTGCTGCTGGATGATCGGGAGGAACGGCCTGGGGTTAAATTCAAAGACTCCGATTTAGTAGGTATTTCCGTGCGCATCATCGTAGGTAAAGATGCCGAACACGGGAAAGTAGAGTTAGTGGAACGAAAAAGCTGCAACAAAGAGACGATTCGTATTGAAGATGTAGAGAGACGAATATTGGAACTACACTAAGCATCTATATCCCGTAGAATATGGCCTTCTCCGAGTGTAATCTCATGAAAGTCCGCCATCTGACGTGCCTGAAACCGGATTGGCTTGTCCCGACCTATCATAATGATATTTTGAACGTCGGCAGCGCCTTCCGAGGGGAGCGAGAAAGTTGAGACATAGGCAAATTCTTCACGCAACGTTGTATGAATGGCATGGATCAAATGGTCGTGTTCACTTTTGCCCATTAAATTCATGATCAGGGAGCCTTCGGAATCCAGCTTTTCTTTGGCCATCTTGAAAAATTCCCAGGATACTAAATGCAAGGGCGTACCCAGCTCCGTGAAGGCGTCCAAAATAACATAGTCATAAGCATCCGGCGCTTCCTTCTCCAGAAGGCGTCGTCCATCGCCAACAGTCACATTATCCTGATCGTATCCAAAGAATGTTCGGCTGAACTCTACAACTTGTGCATCCAGCTCGGCAATCTTAAAACGTTTATCTGTAAAATGACCCGCTATTGTACCTATACCGTGCCCGATAACAAATACATCTTCAAATGATGGATCGTTCAGCTCCATAAGATGGATAATTGCTCTCGGATATTCGAACAAAATGCGTTGTGGATGATTCAAGTCCACCGCGCCTTGGACGGCTGTATTTGAAAACTGCATCACCCGAAATAATCCCTTTTCACCATACAGCTCGGTGGTTTCGTATACTGTGATTTCATGATTATGGCTCAACTTTTTGTACAAGACATCCAAGTGAATGATCTCCTTCAAGTCAGACTTCCTCTTCATCTTAGACATGGATAGGGAGATTGTCCATAGATGAGGAGAAATGAAAGTACACATTTTCAAGCATCCCTAATTAGGTAGAATTGTTTATTTTTCCATAACAGAGTTGTTTAAACTTGTTCGTATGTCCTTTAGGAGATATAATATACAAGGATATAATGAAGTTCGTTGTGTATATTCATACAGGAAGAGAGCGGGATATTATGGGACGTAAGTGGAATAACATTAAAGAAAAGAAGGCATCCAAGGATGCTAATACGAGTCGTATATATGCTAAATTTGGCGTGGAAATTTATGTGGCAGCCAAACAAGGCGAACCTGATCCTGAATCCAATCGGGTACTAAGAGTAGTTCTAGAACGTGCAAAAACGTACAATGTACCCAAAGCAATCATTGACCGTGCTATTGAAAAAGCAAAAGGTGCTGGCGATGAAAACTACGTAGAGCTTCGTTATGAAGGTTTCGGACCGAACGGTTCCATGGTCATTGTAGATGCGCTGACCAATAACGTTAACCGTACAGCATCGGATGTTCGTTCTGCTTTTACTAAAAATGGTGGTAGCCTGGGTGTGAGCGGATCTGTAGCCTACATGTTTGATTCAACAGCAGTTATTGGTCTGGTGGGTAAAACCGCAGATGAAGTGCTGGAGCTACTGATGGAGGCAGATGTAGAGGTACGTGACATCATTGAAGAAGATGAAGCCGTCATCGTATATGCAGAGCCTGATCAATTCCATGCTGTGCAGGAAGCTTTCAAACAAGCAGGAGTAACTGAGTTTACCGTTGCGGAGCTCACCATGCTTGCCCAAAATGATATTTCTCTTCCAGAAGATGCACAGGTTCAATTCGATAAACTGATTGATGCATTAGAAGATTTGGAGGATGTTCAGCAGGTTTACCACAATGTAGACTCTGAGGAATAGTCTTTGTTAATTAGTTTGTAAAAACACCGTATTTAGATACGGTGTTTTTTTGTATAGTAATCATCGGACCTCTTATGGTTATTTCTTTTTAGGGTCATAAGAATAACTGGGATATTTGACAACGGGCCATTTTACCTTTCGTAAATTTGAGATCACATCAGTACCTACATGTAAATTACTCTGAATCAGTTCTGTAGGCGTAAGGGCCATCCATTGATTCAAGGAAACATCTGCAAAACGGTCACTTTTAAACATTTCAAGAAACCAAAGTGTGCTGGAGCCTGTATTTTGAATGTAATGACCGTAAGCAAAAGGCACATATCCAACATCTCCGGCTCTAAAATCAAACGTACGGGCTGCACCATTACCGCCAAAGACAGTCATCCGTCCTTGCCCGGCAAGATAGTATTGCCATTCGTCATTATTAGGATGCCAGTGCATTTCTCGCATGGCGCCGGGCTCAATCTCAACAAGAGCAGCTGCAATGGTTTTGGAAATCGGAAAATTGGAGGAGTCGACGATTCGTACGCTTCCGCCCGGCGTTTTGATTGGGGGCTGGGCTAGTAATTCATGCTTGAAGGACTGAGGTATCGTACCATAGGGAGAGGAAACCGCTTGGCTTTGAAGAGAACCGGGAACGGAATCCTGATAGATATATACTTGGTCTTGAGGAATGGCTGCAAAATCAGCTTCTGGTACACCAAAATTTGCAGAAAGTACGTCTTTGGGAGTATGTGCGAACCAATCGGAGATGGATAGGGTGTTCAGATCGGAGAAACTACCATCATCAAAAACCAGCAAAAATTCGCACCCATCCTCAAGTCCCTGTATAGAGTGCGGAATGCCAGGAGGGAAATACCAGAGATCTCCGGGACCCACATCAGCAATAAAATTACGTCCATTTTGGTCTACTGCCGTAATGCGAGCACTTCCCAACAGCATATATGACCATTCCGCTTGCTGATGCCAGTGAAGCTCACGTACACCACCCGGTGTCAAACTCATATTCACCCCGGCAAGGGTTGTAGCAATAGGTAATTCCCTTACCGTTACTTCTCTTGACCACCCACCGTGATTAAGCTGCATATGGGCATCAGAAAAAGAAAATCTCATATTTGGAATGAGACCATTGTCCGTTACGGGGGGAACCAGCATATCGGGATTCTGTAGATCCCTCATCACATCACGTGGACCCTTGTCGATGCCCCCAGCACCATCACATCTGATGGGTTGGGGGATTCTTGCATTTTTAGGGCAATCATTATGCATCATTAAATCTTCCTCTCCAGGTTGAAGCTTGATGAAGTATGGGATAAGAAAATACGCATAAAGATTTTATGATCATGTAGTGAGTTTTATGCTGTATGCGTTAGATCTGTAAACTGAGCCTGAATGATTTGAGCTAAATCGTGCGGACTTAACTCCAGTTGGGTCCCAATTTTCCCACCGCTTACAACGATGGCTTCCAGTTCCAATGCAGGCTGGTCGATAAAAGTGGGGTAGAGCTTTTTCATTCCAATGGGGGAGCAGCCACCGCGAATATATCCCGTAAACTTTTGCAAATCCTTAACTGGAAGCATTTCAATTTTTTTCTCTCCCGCGGATTTGGCTGCTTTTTTGAGATCAAGCTCTTTATGTACAGGAATTACAAAAACAAACAGATTTTGTTTGCTGTGTGCAACCAAAGTTTTGAAAACTATCTCCGGGGCTCTATCGATTTTCTCAGCCACATTCATACCGTCTATTTTTCCATCTTGATGATCATAACTCAAAATATTGTATTGTATATGTTGCCCGTCCAATATGCGCATGGCGTTTGTTTTGCTGGCACTCATCTTATTTCTTCCTTTCTTTAGAGTTTTTCCAAGTGATCCACATAATCCTTTGCATCCTTAAGGGAAAGATCCTTAGCCGTTCTCAGTTCTTTTATGGCTTGAATCTTTTTTCCTTCCCTAATGAGCAGGAGCAACCTTTCATTGATATCTTCTGAAGCTCCTGCATCTAGAATATGTGGAGGAGAGGCAGGGATGGTGCCTGACAGCGATGTTCCTTGTATTCCTGAACGATTTTCTAGACGCTCCACGTCGGATTTCAAGTCATTAAGCCGAGATTGAAGGCTGTAGACCTTAATTAAAAGTATGACGGAGAGGAGCAATGCGATGATTGCTATATACTCAATAGCTGACAACAGAATTCCCCCCTATTTAAGTGACTTTCAACGCAGAAATGCTGCACTAAAAATTTATTTCTTATTTATAGTATAGCATGATGATAGAGGAGAAGAGGAAAAGGCGTACAAATTGACTTTTTACAGGCAGAGCGTTATATTACAACTTATTATAAACCTTTTAATAAATACTGGAAAAGGAGTGTATTCAAATACAACCAGTCTCCAATAACACCATTCGGGTTAAACAAATTAATGTAGAGTTAGTTAAAAACACACTGAAATCCAAGGAATATGCAACCAAGTCATCGATAGCCAGTATCACAGGTCTTAGTGTGGCAACCTGCGGAAATATTCTGAATGAGCTTCTTCAAACCGGGGAAGTATTAGAGACGGAATTGGAAGAGTCGAACGGCGGACGTCCGGCTAGACGTTACAAATATAACGCTGATTATTCTTATATTATCTGTTTAAATGTGAAAACGGAAGGCGGTATACATTCTCTTACTTATGCTGTTGCTAATTTGCTTGGTGATATCATCATCGAGAATACTTCCATTGTGCCTCATATTGATTATGAGGTCATAGAAACCAAAATTGGAGAGCTGATTAATAACTATGGAAACGTCAAAGCCATTGGAATTGGCATCCCCGGGGTTGTTCATCAAGGAATTATCGATGTTTGTGATCTCGACCTGCTCATAGGAGTCCCTGTAGGTCCACAGCTTCAAGATAAATACGGATTAGAAGTTACCATTGAAAATGATATGCATTTAACAGTCTACGGATTTTATAACATGCAGAATTATGATGAGGATAAAACCTTTGCTATTGTTACGTTTCCAAAAGACAATTTCCCCGGAGCGGGTTTTATTGTCGATGGACATTTGTTAAAAGGAAATACCAAATTTGCGGGGGAAGTTTCCTTCTTACCTTTTGATTTAACAAGAGAGGAACAGCTTAAACAGTTAAATAGCACAGAGGGATTTGTTCCTCTGGCGATCCAAACGATAACTTCCATTATTGCAATTATAGACCCTGTATCTATCGCTTTGACTGGAGAGTTATCCAAGCCGAATCTGTTGGACGATATTTATAACGGCTGTCTAAAAGATGTACCCAAAGAACATATGCCCGAAATTTTTGTGAAAAACGATACTCATGATGAATACATGTTTGGGTTGATTTCAGTGACCCTTGAAAGTCTGACGTACAATTTGCAATTGGTGGAGAAAAGGAAATAGGGCATCGTTCAATAAAGCATGAGAGGATGAGATTAATGAATCAAAAATCGATTGCATGGACTACAGGGACATGGACTAATCATCCTGTATCATCCATAGAAGAAGACCAGTTCCTTAAAGTTGAAACCAGAGAAGGAAGCGACTACTGGGAAAAAACTTTGTATGGGTTTGAACGCAGTAGCGGACATTCCCTGCTTACAGACTGGGAAGAAGGCTCTGCCATCGAAGTCACGTTTCAATTAGGCTCATTTACGGAGCTTTACGATCAGGCCGGTATAATGCTGTATCAAGGACAACAAAAGTGGATTAAAGCCGGAATCGAATTAAATGACGGAATTCCTCAGCTGGCAGTCGTAGTCACAGATGGCTATTCCGATTGGTCATTAGCTCCTGTACCCGATTGGGTAGGGAAAAATGTCACGATCCGTGCTTCACAACTACAGGACGCGGTTATCATTAGAGCCCGAACCGAAAATCAAAGCTGGCGCACTGTACGTGTAGCACGTTTTCCTTATGAAACGGGACAACAGGCAGGTCCTTTTGCCTGCGCGCCGACTCGAGCCGGCTTTCAGGTTATCTTTACACGCTGGGTAAGTACTGAACCAGATAGAGATATTCATGTAGATCCGCCATTTGAAGAATAGTCATTTTACTCAATAATAGAAGAGTTATAAATATGGGAGTAATTATTGGAGATAATACTGTGATAAGTTCTGGATGTTTTTAAAATAAAACTTGACATGAAACGCGTTACAAACCTTAAGATTCAATTAGAAGTACTTTATAACACATTTGCATAAGGGTAACGTGTTTCTATCCTAGTTAATAAAAAACATCAGCAAAGGCGGAGAAAATATGAGTACACAGTTTCCAAAAGATTTCCTGTGGGGCGGAGCAGTTGCTGCTAATCAGCTCGAAGGCGCTTATCAAGAAGATGGAAAAGGCTGGTCCATTCAGGATGTAACTCCTCGTGGTGGTTGGGGGCCCGTTACGGATGTACCCACAGAAGATAACATGAAATTGATCGGTATTGATTTTTATCATCATTATAAAGAAGATATCAAACTCTTCGCGGAAATGGGTTTCAAAGTATTCCGTACTTCTATCGCATGGTCACGTATTTTCCCTAAAGGTGACGAACTGGAGCCTAACGAAAAAGGCTTGCAATTTTATGATGATTTGTTTGATGAACTTCACAAATATGGAATTGAGCCACTCGTTACACTATCTCACTATGAAACACCTTTACATTTGTCCAGAGAATACGATGGTTGGGTAAACCGTAAGCTTGTTGATTTTTATGAGCGCTATGCTACAACTGTATTTAATCGCTACAAAGATAAAGTTAAATACTGGTTGACTTTCAATGAAATCAACTCCATTCTTGAAGCACCATTCATGAGTGGAGGAATTAGCACACCAAAAGATCAACTTAGTGAGCAAGATCTTTATCAAGCTATTCACCATGAGCTTGTAGCGAGTGCAAGAGCGGTAAAAATCGGTCATCAGATCAACCCTGATTTCAAAATTGGCTGTATGGTGCTGAGTATGCCTACTTATCCGCTGACACCAAATCCAGACGATGTCATTGCTGCAATGGAATTTGATCACAGAAACATGGCATTTGCCGATATTCACGCAAGAGGTCAATACCCAGGTTACATGAAACGTTTCTTTAAAGAAAACGGAATTACTATTCACTTTGAACCAAGTGATGCCGAAGATTTGAAACATACCGTTGATTTTATCTCGTTCAGCTATTATATGAGTACTTGTGAGACAGCTGACGAAGCTAAAAAAGTCAAAGGTGAAGGTAATATCCTTGGTGGTGTCATCAATCCGCATCTTGAGGCAAGTGAGTGGGGCTGGCAAATTGATCCGCAAGGTTTACGTTATGTCCTGAATACGTTCTATGATCGCTTCCAAAAACCACTATTCATCGTTGAAAATGGTCTGGGCGCCGTTGATGAACTGATTACAAATGAAAAAGGCGAAAAAACGGTTGAAGATGACTACCGGATCAACTACCTGAATGATCATTTGGTTCAAGTTGGAGAAGCTATTGAGGACGGAGTAGAGGTTTTGGGCTATACGTCTTGGGGATGTATTGACCTTGTCAGCGCATCGACCGCTCAGCTTAAGAAACGTTATGGCTACATTTACGTAGATCGTCACGATGATGGCAGCGGTACACTTGAAAGATATCCGAAGAAATCGTTCCATTGGTATAAAGAAGTTATTGCTACGAATGGTGAAAGCTTGAAACGTTAATTTATAAATAATCCAGTGATTAATTATATATAAATGAAGGCTTATAGATAGCGACCGCTTTTTTTCTTTTACGAAGCGGCCGCTAATTTTTTAGGGGTGTTAGAATTGGAGAAAAATTAATTACTAATATATATTAAGACTTATTAAAACGATAATAATAACTATACAGAAAATAGAGTCCAGTATAAATTAATGATTTTTAATGATGAGGGCTACAGAAGGAGGAAAATAATGAAGATTGAGCATGTAGCGATCTGGGTGAGAGACTTAGAAAAGATGAAGAGTTTTTACGAGCAATACTTTGATGGGAAATCTAATGATAAATATTATAATGCGACAAAAGGGTTTGAGTCCTATTTTATCACCTTTGAGGATGGAGCAAGGTTAGAAGTTATGCGCAAAACGGGAGTAGATCATTCTCCACAGATCAATATTACGGGCTGGGCTCATGTGGCATTTTCCGTTGGAAGTAAAGCACTGGTGAATGAAAAGACAGAGCAGCTCATGCTTGCAGGATATGAAGTAGTGGGTCAGCCAAGATTGACAGGTGACGGCTATTATGAAAGCGTAATTAAAGATCCAGAAGGTAATTTAGTGGAAATTTCAATGTGAGTAGCTTTTCAGTTCTGAAGAGTGAGCATGTGGAATCCTACAATGAAGCTTTAAAAGAAATCTGACTTCTGTATCTAAATAAGCGAAGCGAGGATGGATCGGTGGTAATGTGCCTTCTGGTGTGATTGCGGTTGAAAACCCTTGCAAGGTCACCCGTAAAATCACCGAAGATGATAAGTACAAATATAAAAGGAATAACAATAAACTACAGCTCACTCGGAGCTGTAGTTTATTGTCTTAAAAAGAGTATGACCAAACGAAAGAACATTTTTGCACAGATTTGTTTAGGGAATAATGCAATAATGTGCTTAAGTGGAATATTTTCAGCCTATTCAGAAAGGAAAGAATAATTATGAAATTGATGTTTATATCAGATATTCACGGCTCACTGCATTGGTTGCAATTGGCACTGGAAAAGTTCAGGGAGGAGAAAGCCGATCGTCTTGTCCTGCTCGGAGATTATATGTACCACGGACCACGTAATCCGTTACCAGAAGGGTATAATCCGGCAGAAGTGGCCGCACTGCTAAATAAGCACAAGTCCCACATTGCCGTTTCTGTGCGTGGGAATTGCGATGCAGAGGTGGATCAGATGCTGCTGGAGTTTCCTATGATGGGTGATTATGCTTTGCTATACCATGAAGGACGGAGAATCTATGTCACGCACGGACATGGCTTTAGTATCGGAAATTTACCACCACTAGAAGCGGGAGATGTGTTTATCCAGGGACATACTCATATTCCGGTAGCAGATGTGGAAAATGGGATCTTTATACTGAACCCCGGTTCGATCTCGCTGCCAAAAGAAAACTATCCATCCTCTTACGGTGTGTTGGAGGGTGCACAATTCACTGTGAAGGATTTTGATGGGAATACAGTGAAAGCAATCACGTTTTCAAAGTAATTTACTCCAATGTGAATGTAAATTATTGAAAGTTTTCCGCTTCGATTGAGACAAAGATCATATTATTGTATGATAGGAGCGGAGTCTACATTATGAAAAAGAAAGAGAGCTTCAATACATGCAAATTAAGGATTCACATTATAAGATGCCGCCTGAATGGGCGCCACATGAACGCACGTATATTTCTTGGCCTGTAAAATCTTCAATGGTTTACCCGGATATGCATGCTGATGTTTGCAAGGGCTATGCCGGAATTGTACGCGCCATGGCGGAATTTGAACCAGTTACTGTGGTCGTAAATCCGGAAGATTTGGAGAGCGTTAAGACGCTTGAACTTGGGGAACGGGTAGAACTGCTGCCGATTGAGCACAGCGATGCGTGGCTGCGTGATAACGGCCCTACTTTTCTCACAGACGAGCATGGTCAGTTGGCAGGTGTTAACTGGAAGTTTAACGCCTGGGGTGGCAAATACGCCCCATGGGACCTGGATGACCAGGTTGCACCGCAAATTTTGGACAAACTTGGAGTTCCACGGTTTGATGCACCGGTTGTGATGGAAGGCGGCTCACTGCACGTAGATGGCGAAGGCACACTGATTACAACCGAAGAGTGTTTGCTCAATTCCAACCGAAATCCGGAATTAAGCAGAGAAGAAATTGAACGGCATGTATGTGAGTATACAGGTGCCGAGAAGATAATATGGCTAAAACGTGGTCTTAGTGGCGACGAAACAGACGGTCATGTGGACAATATTGCTTGTTTTGCAGCTCCTGGCAAGGTCATTATGCAAGTGTGTGATGATCCTGAGGATGAAAATTACGAAATCACGCAGGAAAACCTGCGCATTCTGGAGCAAGCAACGGATGCCAAAGGCCGTAAGCTGGAAGTGATTCGAATCGGTCAGCCGCCGCGTGTGGATTATGAAGACAGCCGATTGACACTGAGTTATATTAACTTCTATTTTGTGAATGGCGGTATTATTTTGCCAGTGTTCGGCGGCACTGCCGCTGAGAGTGATCTTGCAGCTGAGCAAGTGCTGGCAAATGTATTCCCAGATCGCACCATTCGTACTGTAGACGGTATGGCGGTCATCCGTGAAGGCGGTAACGTGCACTGTACGACCCAGCAGATGCCTGCTGTAAAGCGTTGAACGATACAACATCTAAAAGGAGGACTAAAGTGAGAAAAGTAAAAGTTGCAGCAACTCAAATGAGCTGTTCTACCAATATCGAAGAAAATATTAGTAAAGCAGAGAAGTTAGTACGTGAAGCGGCTGCGCAGGGCGCACAAATTATTTTGCTACAGGAGTTGTTCGAGACTCCATATTTCTGCCAGAAGGAAAAGTCTGATTATTATTCATATGCCACTGAGCTGGAGCACAACAAAGCGGTTAACCATTTTAGGAAAATCGCCAAAGAATTACAGGTTGTGCTGCCAATCAGCTTCTATGAAAAGAAAAACTACGCGCGCTACAACAGTCTTGCCGTCATTGACGCAGACGGTGAAGTGTTAGGTAAATACCGCAAAAGCCACATCCCGGACGGTCCTGGGTATGAGGAAAAATTTTATTTTAATCCGGGCGATACCGGTTTTAAAGTATGGAATACACGTTATGCCAAAATTGGGGTAGGCGTGTGCTGGGACCAATGGTATCCTGAGGCGGCCCGCTGTATGGCGCTCATGGGCGCAGAACTTTTGTTCTATCCGACAGCTATTGGCTCAGAACCGCAGGATTCTGCCATCGATTCCAAGGATCACTGGCAGACTTGCATGCTGGGTCATGCTGCTTCCAACCTGATTCCAGTCATAGCTTCCAATCGGATCGGAACTGAAACGGACGAAGACTCCAGTATTACATTCTACGGTTCATCCTTTATTGCCGGACATCAAGGTAACAAGATCGCAGAAGCGGGTCGTACCGATGAAGAAGTGCTTACTGCTGAATTTGACCTGGATGAGCTGGAAGTAGGACGGATTGAATGGGGCATTTTCCGTGACCGTCGTCCTGAACTGTACAATATGATTGCCACCTATGATGGTGATTTAAAAGTATAATCTTGATACGGATAGACAAGTCTCCCTTGACGTCAAGCCGGGGTGTTTCCTTTCATTGGACTCACCCGGCTTTTCGGGCAGGGGATTTTTGGTTTCTGAATGGAGCACTTCTAGTGATGGATAGGAGGAAAGAAAACAGCAATGAGACATAAGGGGATAGACCAATCACTCGCACAGTTCCCAACTTCGACAGAAGAGGACCAAGAGTGGGAATACTCGAGTGAAAGAGATATGGCTATTCTGGGCTTGTGGGACGAATACACACTATCTGCTCAGCGTTTATGTGAACGAATGGCTACCGAAACCCACCAATTCAGACCTTCTGAGTTTGATCCGTTCCCAACTCAGTTTGAATGGCTGGAACAGAAAGAAACAGACTTGATTATTGATGGAATATGGTCAGCTGATTTGCATGGTGATCATTGTCTGTTTATGAATATTGGGGAGCATCACCCAGAACGGCATACATCTATTGAGGCTTATATTTACGATACCCAGGTGATCGACGAAGGATTTTTCCTTAAATATCTGAATACCTCTCCTAAAGCCTCAGCCTACGCACCTTTATTCAGAAAAAATGGATATGCCACAATGTGTGGGCTGCTGGACAGATATGTTAGGAAAGGGATTTTGGAGCGTGTACCCAATGGTTTCAAAAGAACGGATCGGTAGGTGGATACCGGAATATAAGCATGTTTTTTCACACCAAAGGGACATTCCTCACAGGATTGTTCCTTTTTTATTTTATTTCTAACTCCAGTTAATCTATAGATTGAAACTATGATTTAGTACATAAAATAGCATTAGAATTTATGGATTAGATGATATAAAATCAAGTCATAAGGAATGATCGTACTCAATAACATCTCGATATTCCCAAAAGTGAAATAAATCACATATGAGAATGCTTTAATGGAAGCTTGAACATGAAATTTGTACACTCGCAAGGAGGAAGAACAATGAACCACTATCCTGCTATCTTTGAACCTCTAACCATACGACGCATGACCTTGAAAAATCGGATTGTTATGCCCCCAATGGGAACTAACTTTGCTGCCATGGACGGAAGCTTTGTTCAGGATCATATTGACTATTATGTGCAACGGGCCAAAGGTGGTACCGGCTTGATAACAGTAGAAAATGTTTGTCTGGATTTCCCAATGGGTACGAACGGAACAACCCAGCTGCGTATGGATAACGATCAGTTTATTCCCGGACTGTTTAGATTAACAGAAGCCCTACACTCTTATGGAACTTGTGTTTCTGTACAAATTAACCATGCGGGTGCTTCAGCTTATGCGGGACGACTGAACGGAATTCAGCCTGTATCTTCTTCCAATATTCCTTCTAAAAAGGGCGGAGCGATTCCAAGACCTTTGCAAAAAGAAGAAATTTACGCCATTGTGCGCAAATACGGAGAAGCAGCGGGAAGAGCGCAACGAGCAGGATTTGACTGTGTTGAAATTCATGCGGGACACTCCTACTTGCTGAGTCAGTTTCTTTCGCCGATGTATAATAAACGCACGGATGAATTTGGCGGCAGTGCAGAAAACCGTACCCGTTTTGCCAGATTAGTCATTGATGAAATTCGTTCAGTGGTAGGCCCATTCTTCCCTATTTGCTTACGTTTTAGCGCGGAAGAGTTCACAGAAGGTGGGAACACACTGGAAGATACACTCGAGTTATTGGAGTATCTTAATGATGAGGTAGATATTTTGAATGTTTCTGCTGCTCTGAATGATTCCATCCAGTTCCAGATTGACGGGATGAACCTGCCAGATGGTTGGCGCTCGTATATGGCCAAAGCGGTAAAAGAAAATTTCGGGAAGGTAACGATGACCTCAGGTAATATTCGGAGCCCACAGGCTGCGCAGGATATTTTGGTGAGAGGTGACGCGGATCTTTTGGCAATGGGTAGAGGCTTGATTGCAGAACCGAACTGGGTGCTTAAAGTGCAAAACGGCTACGAACATTTGCTTAGAAAATGTATCTCTTGCAACATTGGTTGTGCCGATCATCGTATCTCCAAAAGTAAACCGATTTGCTGTACGGTAAATCCGGATCTGTTCAAGGAAGCTGAATACCGGAAACAACGTGTTAAAAACAATGTTCAGGTTGTTGTGATCGGTGGGGGTACCGCTGGGATGGAAGCAGCATGTACGGCAGCCGAAGTAGGCTGCAAAGTAACCCTCTTTGAGGAGAAACCAGAGTTGGGCGGTTTGGCCCGTGATATTGCCCGCTTGCCAGACAAAACACGCATCAATGATTTCCCTGATTATCTGATTCAACGCACCAAACAGTTAACCAATCTGAACATTGTAACAGGGAGCCGAGCCGATTTGGCGATGATTAGTGCCCTGAATCCTGATATTATTGTCAATGCGACGGGGGCCATACCACTTCTTCCGCCTATTGCAGGTTTGCATGAGCAACTGGGCAAACCGGGGACAAAAGTGTTCTCCATCTTTGATCTTTTGCACAACATGGAGAAATTCCAGGAGTTTGAAGGTAAACGCATTGCTGTAGTTGGTGGCGGGGCTGTGGGACTGGATGTCGTCGAATATTACGCAGAGCGTGGAGCACAAGAGGTTTCCATTATTGAGATGATGCCGCTACTCGGTAAAGATCTGGATATGATTACCCGAATCTCCATGATGAAAATGGTAGAGGAGCGGGAAGTGAACGTCCATACGGAAACAGCTTTGACAGAAGTGTGTAGCGACCGTTTCAAAGTAAAGCATGGAGAACAGGAGTTTGAGATTCCTTTTGATCTTGGATTCGTATGCTTGGGTATGCGTTCATACAGTCCGCTGATGGACAGCTTGCTCGAATATGGTAAAAAACATCAAGTAGAAGTTATTAATATTGGGGATAGTAAACAAGCTCGTCGTATTATTGATGGTACACGTGAAGGTCGCAATATTCTCAAAACCATTCAACGGGTAGACGAATTTAAACATGAGTTTTCGTATTCTTACTGATTTTATAATATAAGTGATGGGTGTTCACGATGGCAACTCAGTGAATATTGAGGTTGAAGAGACAGCTTGTCTTTTCAGCCTTTTTTATTTGAGTTTTTTCTGGAAGAAGATTGATTCCTCTGTCATTTCAAAGGTAAACTATGGAAAGCATATAGTAAGTTAGTAAGTAAGGCTATTTTAACGTGGGGGGATGAGCGTGAATCAACTCTTTAGTGAAATACCGGGTGCCAGCAAGTGGAGCAACGTGGAAGAGATTCATAGAGGCTGGTCCAGTGACAAAAAATATTATATTCGAACCACTGATGGTAGAGACTTGCTGCTAAGAATGGCGGATATGGTTCATTATGATAAAAAGAAACGCGAGTTTGAAGCTGTAAAAAAGCTGAATCACGTGGAGAATCTGTTCATGTCCCGGCCGCTTGAATTTGGGTTTTGTAATGAGGGTCAATCTGTATATTCCTTGTTCACCTGGATCGAAGGGAAAGATGCTGAAGAGATGATCCCCACGTTAGCTGCAGCACAACAGTATCAACTTGGAGTTCAAGCGGGAGATGCATTGAAAAAAATGCATGAGATTCATGCAGAGCCAGATCGAGCCCCATGGGCTGAGCATTATAATGGCAAAATCAACAGGTATATTACAAACTATAAGTCATGCGGTATTTTCTTAAAGGGAGCAGATCAAGCCATAAGCTTTATTGAGCAAAACCGTCATCTATTAGAAAATCGTCCTCAAACATTTCAGCATGGGGATTATCATGTGGGCAATATGGTGGTTACCCCATCTGGTGAACTGGGTATCATCGATTTTAATAGAATGGACTATGGTGATCCTTGGGAAGAATTCAATAGAATTACCTGGTGTGCAGCATTAAGTCCTTTATTCGCTTCGGGCCGAATCCACGGTTATTTTAATAACAATGTACCTGATTTATTTTTTAGATTAATGGCTCTGTATATTGCAAGCAATCAGCTTTCATCGATCCACTGGGCCATTCCATTTGGCAAAGAAGAGGTAGACGATATGGTGCAACGAGCTGAAGAGGTATTGGAGGCATATGATGACTTTCAATCCTATATACCGAAATGGTACCTGCCCAGTTACCGCGACTTGTAAATATGAAGACCGCTGCTCCTGGGAGTGACGGTCTATTTTTAGCATTCTATTATCGTCACTTTTAGCTTAACGGTAGAACCTTTGGCAGAAACGGAGGAGGCCTTTACGCTGTTACCTTCACTAATGGATTGACCTGCCACCTGGACAGCAATGGCCTAATCGTGCCTACGTGATCGTTGTATACCAAGGTTGCGTGTTGAAACGTAACGATAAACGTTGATGTTGCTGAAGCTGCGAGCGCGTACGTTCCATTGAACATCAGGGATACCACTACCCATAGAATAGCCGATGCTTTCGTCCATATGACTTGAATTTATTTAGTAGAGAGAGGGAAGGGAAAATCTGATGAAAAAAATATATAGCGAACAAGAACTCATAGATATGACGATTAAACTGCTTGAACAAACTTCAATATATGAAGAGCAGTATGAGCAATATGTAAGACGACCTTTCTGTACGGATTTTTATGATGATCTGAGTCCGTATGTGCAAGTGAGCAAGCGGGGTTATACGCTCCAAATGTATGAAAGAGGCATACAGATGCTGAACAAGCTTACGAAAGAGGAAGAGGATGTGATTTATTGGATCATCGAAGATACAATTCACATCATTGCCCATCTGAATCTGCTTCGCAAATATAAAGTGGATAACATAAATACTCATTTAAAATATACAAAGGAGATCATGAAGGAGCTGACAACTTCAATGAACAAAGCATTTTATGAAATTGGAGGAATCTATCAGGAATGGCATGAAGCGAATAGAAGAGCCACACTGGAGAACCCATTAAAGTAAAACAAAACAAGAAACAGTTGACAATCAGTGAGGTAAAATTTACAATTTTATATTAGCGATAATGATTATCAATATCATTATTATTAATTTTAAGTATGCTTTGCACTTACTATATTTCAAAGGAGATTTACAACATGCATCGTATGATGAACAAGAAGTTTCACATGATTTTATGTGCACTATTCGTAGTGATTTTCGTTATTTCAGGTTGTGGGAATGCTGGCAGCTCCTCTGATTCATCTGCTAAATCCGCGTCGTCCACGAAGGAAGAGGTAAGCAGTGATTCTGATACACGTACAGTCTCTACGGTAAAAGGAGATGTGAAGGTGCCCGCTAATCCTCAACGGGTAGTCGTGAACTGGTATGTTGGCGATGTATTTACACTAGGGATTAAGCCGGCCGCAGTCATGGGGTGGAAACAAGAAACGATGCCTTTTTACGATAAGTTTAACGACGTCCCCAATATTGAAAAGTGGGAAACTGAGGAAATTATGAAGTATGATCCTGATCTCATCATTACATATGATACAAAGGATTATGATAAGCTGTCTAAAATTGCGCCTGTTCTTGTGATACCTGAGGATAAAATGACCTCCCTAGAACGTTTGAAATTTCTTGGTCAGGCCACAGGACATGAAGCAGAAGCGGACAAAGTGATTTCACTGTTTGAAAGCAAGCTGAGTCAGGCCAAAGAAAAACTAAATTCCGACATATTCAAGGACAAAACGTTTAGCATTTTCGAGGACTGGGGCAGTGGCTCCTACGGAATTTATTATGAAACAGGCTCACGCGGAGGAACGTTGCTTTACAATTATCTTGGACTTCACAAACCGGAAAAGCTCAACACATTGGTTAAAAACTCCGGAGAGAATCGTGGTTCTTTATCCTACGAGGTAGCTGCTGAATACTTTGGAGATTATGTCCTTTGGTTTAAGCAGGAAGGCAAGGAATCCGAATATGCGAAGACAAAAATCTGGAGCAGCATTCCAGCCGTTAAAAACGGACATATCATCGAAATTCCAGCGAAATATGCAGGACTGTTCTATTATTCGGACGTTGCTAGTATGACGGGACAGCTAGATTATATGATTAGCAAATTGCTGGAACAGACGAAGTAACGATGCATAATTGACCAACTAAGGGTGTAATCGATGTCTACTCACAAAGAACCAAATAAAAAAGGAATATTTCATTTTATAGGCTGCATGATCGTGGGCGTGTTCCTGCTTCTGGTGGTTACCGCAGCATCCATTACCTTTGGTGCTGCGGAAATGAGCTTGAAGCTGGCGTGGGGGGCTATATTTCAGTTTGATCCCAACATTACGGAACATCAGATTATTCACACCTTGCGGTTTCCACGCACCGTGGCAGATATCATTGTAGGGTGTAGCTTGGCTGTGTGTGGGGCGATTATGCAGGGAACCACTCGTAATCCACTAGCGGATTCGGGACTCATTGGCATAAGCTCAGGCTCGACATTTGCTATTGCGTTATGTATGGCCTTTTTGCCTGGTCGCACCTACGGAGAAACCATGCTGTATTCTTGCCTAGGTGCAGCAATCACTACGGGCATTACGTATTACATCGCATCTATAGGCAAGCGAGGCATGACGCCTCAGCGACTGGTACTGGCAGGAATGTCCATCTCCATGCTTTTTGGTGCATTTAGTACGTTTATCGCTATTAAGTATGAGATTGGCCAAGCCCTTGATTACTGGTCTGCTGGTGGTACAGCCAGTGCCAAGTGGGGTGAATTAGCTTTCATTGCGCCACTGTTTGTAGTGGGTTTGGTCTGTGCCATCGCGCTTTCTCCCTCAATTACGATTTTGAGCTTCGGGGAGGATGTAGCATCAGGCTTGGGTATTCGTGCCAATAGGATTAAGTTGTTTTCAACTCTAATTGTATTAATTCTGACGGGGTTATCGGTTATTGTCGTCGGTCCTGTTGGCTTCGTGGGTTTGATCGTGCCACACATTATGCGCCATTTGGTCGGAACGGATTATCGGTATATTATCCCGGCCTCAGCTTTGTATGGAGCAGTCTTTCTGTTGGGGGCGGATTTACTTGGACGACTGATCAATCGCCCTCATGAAACACCCCTTGGCATTATTTTTGCCTTGGTGGGCGTACCCTATTTTCTCTACCTTGTGCGCAAGCAAAGGAGGGAGTTTAGTTGAAGCTGTCCCGCAATAGCAGGGGTATTAGCATTATTTTACTGTTAGTAGTGCTGACGCTGTTAGTGGCTATACTCAGTATGAACGTTGGGAAAATGAACCTTTCTCCACTCGAAGTTTTCAAGATCATCATGGGCGAAGGAACGAGCAAACAGAACCTGATCGTGTTTGACTTTCGACTGCCACGTATTGTGCTTTCTATATTGGTAGGTATTGGCATGGGGATATCAGGCTGTATCATGCAAAGCTTGCTCAAAAACGACATGGCCAGTCCCGGGACACTCGGCATCAGCTCAGGCTCGGGGCTATTTGTACTTATGTATATTACGTTGTTCGCTAGTGAAGGATTGCTATCGCCGATTCTTCTTCCAGGGTTAGCTTTTGCAGGCGGCCTCACGGCAGCTTTCTTGATTTTTATGTTTGCTTTCAGGCGGGGAAGAGACATCTCGCCTACAGGCCTAATTTTAACCGGTGTCGCTATGGGGAGTGGCTACAGCGCATTATCTCTGATGTTGACACTCCGGCTAGACAAGCAACAGTATGACTTTGCTCTGAGATGGCAGGCTGGAGACCTGTGGGGGGACGACTGGAGCTATATTATGGTGCTGCTCCCGTGGGTGTTTATCATCTGTTTTTACGTTTTTTACAGGTCTAACACACTCAATACGTTGAATTTGGGGAATCAGACAGCATCGGGCCTCGGTGTAGCAATTAAAAGGGAGTTTATCGGCTTGACGATTGCTGCCGTTGCGCTCGCTTCTGGTAGCGTGGCACTTGGAGGGAATTTCTTTTTTGTAGGCATGGTCAGTCCCCATCTAGCGCGCAAGCTAGTAGGGCCCAATCATAAGCTATTGCTACCTACGACAGCATTAGTTGGTGCACTCGTCATTTTGATTGCTGACACACTTACTCGGACGATCAGCTTTGGTGCAGATATTCCAACCGGAATTATTATCACCATACTGGTTACCCCTTATTTCCTTTACTTGCTGTCGAAAGCTAGTTAAATGCAGAATAATGAAAAGACGCTAACCCATGTCCATGCAAAATATGGCTGGGTTAACGTCTTTTTTCGCGTTACTACTTAGGTCTCCTTGCGGAAAGATAATTCTTTCTCGCATTCTGTTAGGATTTCCGGCCTTCGTGTCGGAGGGGATTGTAAATAAAGCCTAATCCTTGCCATAATTCAAACCAAAGTGATAAGCTTGGTCCAGCAGCATTACAAAATGACCGGAATTTGAACTCAGGGTCTCATCTAAGAATTCAACCTTGGAATTGGAAACTCCGCAATAATCTGCAATTCCCACATTCAGCAAATGAGTAATCATTTCATCATAGTTACGCTTTTTCAACTGTTCTTTCGAAACGCCGGCCAAGCCAAGCCACAAGATATGCTGATGATGCAGGTGATTCGAACCGTACGCAAACCCATTGTTCCATACACGGTCAATATAACCCTTCAGCATAGCTGGCAAATTCCACCACCAAAGTGGAAAAATAAATGCCAATGCATCATGCTCCTTCATCCGCCTTATTTCCATTTCTACTTCAGGGGAAAAGGACTGTTCCGCAACTGTCAAATCCGGTTCATCTACTCCTTTTAAAATAGGATCAAAACCAATCCCATGCAAATCTAATATCTCATAATCGTGGCCTGCATCGGCAAGACCCTGTACGAAACGATCAGCAACCTTAAAGGTCAAGGAATCTTTTCTCGGGTGTGAAACAACGGTTAATACTTTCATGCTTCTTCACTACCTTTCTCAATAGCTTACTTCTAGGAATGCTCAATGCTTGATGCTATTATATACAGTAGAAAAATAATCTGGAAGTACGCACTTCTAAGTTCTATAGGATGATACAGGTGCCATAGGAACATGGAAGTGCCCTAGGTAGATTCCCTAGAAACTGATCTGAGTAATGAATTGAAGTGATGGGTTGTTCTGAGCAAACGAAGCCTTCTAAAGGAGGATTAAGAAATGACTGAACAGACAAAAAATAGGGTTCAAAAGAAGTATCAAGTTGGAGTGGAAGCGGCTTTAGAGGTGATGGGAGGGAAATGGAAGCCTTTAATTATCTACCATCTGATGACAGGACGGAAACGAACGTCTGAGTTTCGTCGGTTAATACCCGGCATTACACAAAAAATGCTGACCACTCAGCTCAGAGGCCTAGAAAAGGATGAGATCGTTACACGAAAGGTTTATAATGAAATCCCTCCTAAAGTAGAGTATGAGTTAACGGACTACGGCTGGGGATTAAAACCCGCGCTAGACCATTTATGCTACTGGGGAGAGGATCACCTGGATAAGATTCATGGAGACAAATTCAAGGTTTTGGAAGAATTCTAAGGCTGCTGTATAGAGTAACTTTAAGCTGATATTAAGCCCTCACAAAGTATTCAATTAGAATAGCTTGCGAGGGCTTAACTATCGCAGGGTAATATAACAGACTAACTGTCGGTCATTCCGTTATCATAACTTAATTGCCATTCAATTCCGAACTTATCTTTAAGGCTACCGTAACATTTGCTCCAGAATGTTTCTTGAAGTTCCATGTTTACGGTTCCTCCTTCTTTTAATTTATGAAAGTACGATCGAATTTTCTCTTCGTCCTTATTGACGATGGCGAGGCTGATGTTGTTTCCGGCTACGAATGGCATACCAGGAAAAACGTCTGAAAACATGACATTACTACCATCAATTTGAAGCCGCGTGTGCATGACCAGATTTTTGGCTTCTTCTGGTAGAGGATAATCGGGATTGGGCGGTGCTTCACCGAACGTCATAATTTGTGGTTTCTCAGTCCCAAATGCCTCTGCGTAAAACTCCGCTGCTTCACGACAGTTTCCATTAAAGTTAAGATAAACATCAACAGACATGTGTTTCACTCCTTTAAGGATCATTATTTTTCCATACTATATGGCCTTATTTCATTATTAACCTGCAAACTAACAAAAATACAGTAAGATCCGTTTTGCGAAAGTATTTGCGGCTCAACATGTTCAATTTTTAAAACAAATGGGCATTATATTCAAAGTAATGGTATGATAGCTTAGTTAAATCTGAACGATTAGTAATGGAGTGATCATATGGGTGGAAAAAGCAAGGGCGGCGGGACCGGCAGAGGCACAGGTAGTAAGGGATGGACACGCTGGAACAAAACTGCGAAGCCAGTAAGGACAAAAAGCGCTTCTACAAGCGCACCGGGAAGCAAAGCGGCAGGTGGCACAAAAGGCGGCACTGCCAAACCAACAAGGAATAAAAACGGCGGTAACAGTAGCAAATAAGCCGGGAAAGTATAAGTTGTCGTAAACGGCGAACATCTGATTAAGCAAGAACAATCAGGTGTTTTTTTAATTATTTTATTTAAACTCACATATTATAATCAGAAGCAGGTGAATCGTGAGAATTAACAAGTACATCAGTGAGACAGGATTCTGCTCACGTCGGGAAACCAACAGACTGATTGCAGCAGGACGAATTACGATTAATGGCATTGTCTGTGAAGCGGGCGCGGAAGTAGAGCCACAGGATATCGTGCTGATTGATGGGGAAGTTATTCCGTATAATTCCAGTGAACCTGTATATTTGGCTCTGAATAAGCCTATAGGCATTGTTTGTACCGCAGCAGAACAGGTTGCTGGTAATATTATTAGTTATGTTAACTACCCTTCGCGGATTTTTGCCATTGGCAGGCTGGACAAAGCGTCAGAGGGACTCATTCTATTAACCAACGATGGAAGCATTGTCAATCAAATGATGCGTTCCGAGCATGGTCATGAAAAGGAATATGTAGTAACTGTAGACAAACCTGTTACAAACGAGTTTACGCAGGCTATGTCTTGTGGCGTTGAAATATTGAACGTTATTACCAAACCGTGCAAGGTTGATCGTACAAGCAAATACGAGTTCCGCATTATTTTGACGCAGGGTCTGAACTTGCAAATTCGCAGAATGTGTAAGGCCTTGGGGTACAGGGTGCTCAAGTTGGAACGTGTTCGAATTATGAATATTAGCTTAGATCATCTGGAGCGTGGGCAATGGAGACATCTTGAGAGGGAGGAACTGGAGTTGCTTCTTGCTAAATTGCAATAATGAGTAAGTACAACAAAAGTTTATTTGAAGGACAGTATGTTCATACGGCCAACGCAACTTTAGTGATACTTTTTACGAAATTTTAGCGAGCCGCCTCTTACCCACCAGCCATAGCACAATAGGAAACACGATACCGAAAATCATGGCGTAAAAAGGCCATACTGAAAAAAACTTGATTAAAAATTGCATATTTGGCCAAATAGAGTGAACCATTGCCAATGCGATTAGGATCAGAGGAACTAAGAGAGAGTTAGCGCTTCGAAGACGAAAAGCATCTGCAAGCCCCTGCGCTGAAACATATAAAAGTAGTGTGAGTCGAAAAAATATGGTGACAAACCAGAACACTGCAACAACAATTTCAAACCGTTGAAGAAACTCCCCGTTACTGATTGTTCGGCTAATAAAATAAGTGGGAAATGTCAAATTAGATACAACACCTTCACTCATCACGGCAATTATTTGTAAAACCATGAAAAAATACATGCCGCCGCTAATCAATGCAGAGGTAATCACTGTCTTTCTCCACTTTTTTGGATCGGGGATGTACTGTGCAAAAAAAAGATACAGAATTGCTTCAAGGTAGGGAAAGGCAAACAAATTGAACGAAGCGAGAACGATAGGGTTCAAACCATACTCGAAAATAGGGAGCACATTATCTATGTTGGTATCAGGAAGGAGGGTAATCCTGACCAAAAGATACAGAGCAAGAAGGAAGAAAAACAAGATTTCCGCGCAACGGCCAATTACAGCAGGGCCTGATCGAACGGCGAAATAAATGACTATTAGCATGATGAAATATATCGCTTCGGAGGGAGTTTCCGGCATAATAGCTATCGTGATAAAGTCGCCCAGATTTCGAAGTGTCATAATGAACACAAGAAAGGGAAAGAAAAAAATGAAAACGATGCTGATCGTCCCGCCCAAGGGACCGAAGAGGCAACGGAGATGCTCTACAAAAGATTTCCCCTGTATTTGCCTAGCGATGGAGGCATATAAAGGTATCAATAACAGATGGAAACCTAAGGAGACTGGAATGGAGAGCCAGGCATCTTGTTTAGCGACAGCGGTAATTGCCGCTGGGAGTACCAGATATGCGCTTCCTATTTGATATAATGCAAACCACATAATAGCTTGTCGAACGGTCAAGTTGGAATTCATCCCAATGCCTCCTTAAGATAATATTTCAGTAAGTAACCGGCTTATCGGTTGAAATAGGATTTGGATGCCCGTCAGTGGAGTCGGCAGTTTAATATTGGCGATCCGTAGGATAATCAATATAACGCCTATAATCAACAATATCGAGCTGAATACAATTTCACGCACATATTGTTTCGCCTTAAATTTTTTAAACTCATACAACGATGTTAAAATGGAAGTTACGAGAATCACATAAAGCATATGCATTCACTCCTGATTGTGTATTCCCATATCAATTGGACTGGTAATGTCTCCGAACCGGACTAAACGATAGTTGAGCTGAATATCCACTTTAAGCGTTTGAAATTTTTGTGGCCAATCCTCTTTCCATCTATGCCATTCACGTGGGAACTTGCGGTGAAAAGCTTCTCCAAACCCGAATATATCGGAACCGATTTGTTGTGCGTGCGAAATGCCTTTCTTCAAAGACTGTTGCAGATGCTCTTTAGCTGATTCTTGAAGATCTCTAAATGTCTCTTCATTCTTAGGGTTGGCATTGCACGAGATCGTTCCGATATTGGATTCTGTATCCACAATAAGAGAAATGTGCGGCTCATGGTCTATTATTTCTGGACGCATCTTTACTTTGGAACGGATTACTTCAACAACAAATTTCCCTTTGGAATTCGGACAATCGATGGAAGCTACGGTGCTGGAAACACGGTTGGATATATATGTAAAGGCTTTACTTTGTGAATCATCCATCCAATTGATAAGTCGGTCGCCCTTGAAAACACCAACTCCAGTAAAAAAATATTTAACATGTTGGGGCGACTTTGTCACATTATCAATAGTTAGACCTTTTTCTACGTTTGTCAGTCGAATACCGGTGAGAACCGGTTCAATGCCATCCTCTGTAAATTTCTCTAAAATATCTTTCACATTGACCGCGGAAGTTGGAGCCCATGCTTTTTCAGAAAGCCTTAATGCCTTATACATATCCATTGCAGGCAAGATCTCGGTTGGAGCTACAAAAGTAACGGCCTCCTTTGCCGAGTTTCCTCTGACAACGGCCAAATAGAAATCAGGTCGAACTTCATGATCACGGAACAGAAAGTCCAGCGGCTCCTTGATTCCTTTTTTTGCCGTTTTCTCATCAAAAATGACAAACTTTAAGTGAGACATATACATTTTTCGGGACGATTCCGTTGTTAATTTTCGAATAGCTTCAAATATGGTATCGGCGCGCTTGGAAAAAACGATCGTTGGCGTCCGTTCCATGGGGGAATTCTGCGACATTTTCGATGGGTCAACCACTTGTAAACTGACTTCATATTGGTCATCAACGGCATCAATGCCCAGAGCCATCACGACGGAAATTGCACTCAATTCCTTACTGTTCCAGCAACCCGTAAGAAACACCATTAGCCAGATGCACATAAACAGTAATAAAATGGTGGATCGATACGAGTTCATGATGGTTTACTCCTTTAGTTTTTACGATGTTTTTTAGTTCTATATGGAAAACGCAATATGGCGTCCCTCTGCTCCGACGATTTGTAATTGGCAAAGGGGCTCAAATACGGTACACCGAATGAATGAAGCCCATTCAGATGTACAAAGAGCATGAGAATACCAACAGTCAATCCGTACACACCAAACATAGCGGCTATGCCTATGAAAGCGAAACGTAATATCCGGATTGGAATAGCAAAAGTGTACGAGGGAATGACAAAGCTCGAAATGGCAGTTATTGCAACAACAATGACCATAACAGCCGAAACGATGTTTGCTTCTACAGCTGCTTGGCCGATCACTATTGACCCGACAATAGAAACGGCTTGACCGACCGTCCGTGGCATACGAAGACCTGCCTCCCTCAGAATTTCAAAAACCACTTCCATGATCATCGCCTCAATAAATGCTGGAAACGGTACTCCTTCACGTTGCGCGGATAAGCTTAATAACAAAACGGTTGGAATCATATCCTGATGGAATGTCGTTAATGCGACATAAATGGCCGGAGCCAACATACAGATTGCCAGGCAAATGTACCTTAATATTCGAATGATACTACTGTAAACAAAGGATTGATAATAGTCTTCTGCGGATTGAAGGAAATCTGCAAACACCGCAGGTGCAAGGATGGCGAAGGGAGATCCATCCACAAATATCGCTATTTTCCCCTCCATAATTCCTGCTGCAATAGAGTCTGGGCGATCAGAATTATAAAAGAGCGGAAATATCGTGAATTGTTTATCTTCATGGAGACATTCTTCCAAATATTCGCTTTCAAGCACGCCTTCCACATGCATGTTCTTTAACTTGGATATCATGTCCTGCACCTTTTTTGGGTCAGCGATCCCATGTAAATACATGACCGATATATCGGTCTTAGTTTTTTTGCCAACTTTTAGGGTAGTTAGACGTACTCTTGTATCCTTCACCCTTCGACGAACCATAGTCGTATTCGTACGTAAAGTTTCTGTAAACGCTTCTTGCGGACCTCTGACCACTGGCTGTGTCTTCGAGTCCGAAATGCTGCGTTCTTCCCATCCAGGCAAAGAAATGACCAATCCTTCATCCATATCGTTCAGGAGTAGGAGAAGACCACCGGAGAGGATCTGTTCCAAGGCATCTTCAAAGTTTTGAGTAAAGTTTGCTTCACCAATGTCCAAAATTGCGTTTTTCAATAACGGTAAAGTGATCTCGTCAGAGGAGACACGATCATGCAACGGACGGATCACGTTATCCTGTACCTTTTGCATGTCAGTCATGCCGTCCAAATAAAAAAGAGCAGCGTGTTTATGGCCAGTCGTGATCTCACGAACAACAAAATCCGAACTGTTTCCCATGAAGTCACAAATGAGATCAATATTCTGGCATAATTGTCTTGAAAATTTGGTATGTAACTTCATTTTCACCCTCCTCAGATACGTAGTATTAACAATAATCCAAAATAATACCACAATAATCCATAATTGCGTTGTTGTCGGTAAGGTCAATGACATCTTCAACGGTGGAGGATAAAGGCTATTCTCTTTCTTTGAAGGCTTGGTATGATGAGGAAAAGCAAAAATGATGGGAGAACGTGACTACGAAGGATACAATACCTGCAATAACATACTATATGCTATTTATCTTAAGATGTAATATTTCATGAGAATACGCTAAAAGGAGTTTTCCTTATGAATATTACATCAGTTTTAATTTATTGTTTTATTGCTACCTTCACACCAGGCCCTACCAATATCGTCATATTATCCACAGTGCATCATTTTGGAGCAAAAAAGGCAATGAAATATACGTTTGGAGCATTTGAGTATATGTCACATCTAAAGTGAGGAGGAGGGAGTATGTTTAAATAGGCTACAGATGACTATCCTTTTTTGGAATAGTTTACTTGTGTAGTATAATACTTTTGAAGGATATTCTTTTCTATCAATTCATTTAAACATCCAAATAGAGAGGTATTTGATCATGCTATTTATTACAAAAAAAACGATCAATAAGCTAGCAGAACCTTATAGAGAATCTGACATGCTTGTCTGCTATTCAACTCCACAGAGCTTTTCGGCTTATACAAGTCGAGCCATATTACTCTTAAATAATGATAGGATTATTATCCTTTTCCTCAATCTATTTTCCACAAAAGTAGTACAAAAAGTTGAATATGAAGTTGCTGATTTACAAGAACAAAAATACCATTCTGGACACCTGTCTTCTGCAATATGGTCATTTAAAATCAAAGGCCAGCATTGTAGGTTTAGGATAATCAAAAAAATTCTTACTCTTGGCTCTATGCAAAGAGATTTTCTGAATTTCTTGCAACAAAATAATTTAAACTAGCGACCGAGTAGATCGGTAATTTCTGTCTGCCTAAGGCGGGGCACCGTAAGTACTTTATGGGGATAAGTGATGAAGGTAATATTCGGTGTTTTTTTGTTATATATCATTGAGGGGAGGAATTCTACATGAACGAACAACTCATAAAAAGCGATGGAATAGAAATCTGTAGTGAGAGTTTCGGCGAGCAAGTTAACCCGGCAATATTACTGATTATGGGGGCTCAATCCTCATTGGTCTGGTGGGAGCAAGAATTTTGTCAGCGTTTAGCTGAGACAGGTCGCTTTGTCATTCGCTATGATAACCGAGATGTTGGACGTTCTACAACCTATGAATCTGGTCAACCGGACTATACCTTCGAAGACATGGCAGATGATGCGATTCGAGTATTAGATGCTTATAAGATTGAGCAAGCGCATATCGTAGGGATGTCTATGGGCGGTATGCTGACTCAGTTGATAGCTCTACGACATCCAGACAGAGTATTAACCGTGACTCTTTTAGCAACGTCAAATTTTGCTTCCGATCTTCCACCGATGGAGAAAAAGGTTATGGACTATTTCTCGAATATGGGAGCAATAGATTGGTCGAACGAACAATCGGTGGTCGATTTTGTGGTGGGTAGATCAAGAATTTTAGTCGGTTCAAAGCATCCTTTCAATGAGAAAAAGGTTTATCAATTAGCAAAAGAAGAATGGAAAAGAAGCAACAATATGGCCAGTATGAATAATCACGCTATGCTGTCAGGCGGGGAATCCTATTTGGCTAGAACAGGGGAAATAAACGTTCCTACACTGGTTATACACGGTACTGAAGATTCGATTATCCCTTATGAACACGGAATAAATCTTGCTAACGCAATTCCGCGTGCGGTTTTACTGACATTGGAAGGTGCCGGGCATGAGCTTCACTATGACGACTGGGATTTAATAATCGATTCTATCTCAAAACACACTTCGATACTCAATTAGGTCAGCTGATGTGTAGGATAGCTGAATAAAGCCGTTTACGAGAGAAGCAATCTTCCTGAATAAAAAGGCAATCTCCTTTTTTAAGGGGATTGCCTTTTGCTATTTGTATGCCCTTATTTTCATGAAGACTGGGCAAGTCTCAAGTCTCAAGTCTCAAGTCTCAGGCACAAGTATCCCAAAGCTCCATCAATTTAGTTATGGCTGTATCAATGTTGTCTAGGGACACACCATCTCTGGCTTCCGTAGATATACCTTCCAGAAAGGTAACGAATAGTGTGGTTAACATGCTAACATTTGTGGATTCTTGAAGTTCTCCATTCTTGGTAGCTCGCTCAATACGAGCATAGAACTTGTTCCTAGTCACTGCTCTTTGCCTGATCAATAGTTCTCGAATATGAGTGTTTTCTGGGGAACATGTATTTGCAGAGAATATGACTAAACAACCCAAGGGATGGGTCTGCTTAGTCTGCATGATTGCTGAACTTCTTAAGGCTAATTCAATAGCTGTGCGCGATGAAAGTGAATAGTTTGTAAGGCTTGTCGATACTTGTCCGTATGTAGCCAAATACCGGTCCAGCGCTTCTTTGAATAATGCGTCTTTTGATTCAAAAGCTGCATAAAAGCTGGCTGAGGAGATGCCGCCCATCGCCTTTTTGAGTTGAGCCAAAGAGGTTGATTCAAATCCATGCTCCCAAAACAACATCATAGCTTGGGAGATCGCTTCGTCGCGACAGAATTTACGTGGTCTTCCGGTTCTAACCATGGAGTCGCCTCCTTATATCTTGTACTTATATACTAATCGATCCAAAAGTAATTGACAAGACAGAGAGGTATCTTTAAAATGTGGATTGATCGATCCATAAGTAAAATAAAAGGAGAGCAAATCATTGGCATATATGCTTGATTTTTCGCTTGAACTTGTTTTGAAATCGATTTTAAGGAGCTGCGCTAATGTCCAGCAATAACTCTTCTACTACTGTAAAGATTGCTTCTTCCGCCTCCTCTGAGCGCTTTCCCTGGCTTGGTCTGCTTGCTTTGGCTATGACAGGATTATCTGTATTATGACGGAAACGATTCCGGCTGGTTTGCTTCCGCAAATAAGCAAGGGACTTTATATTTCAGAGGCAATGGCGGGTCAACTGGTCACTGTCTATGCCATCGGTTCCCTAGTGGCTGCCATCCCTGTAGCTATAGTTACCCGCCAATGGCGGAGGCGTCCGCTGTTACTTCTGGCTATTTGCGGGTTCCTGGTTTTTAACAGTGTCACCGCGATTTCTTCCAGCTACATACTGACGCTGGCTGCCCGTCTACTGGCAGGAGTTTCGGCTGGAGTTCTATGGGGGATGATCGGCGGTTACGCTCTCCGCATGGTATCTGCTACATTGAAGGGGAGGGGGATGGCCGTTGCCATGGTTGGAACGCCGATCGCCTTGGCTATTGGTGTCCCAGCGGGGACGTTTCTGGGGAACCTTATGGGTTGGCGTTCTGTTTTTGGAATTATGTCACTACTGACAGTTATACTGATTGTGTGGGTGCTTTGGAAGGTGCCGGACTATCCGGGACAGTCCTCCGATAAGCAAACTTCGATCTATGCAGTCTTCCTTACACCGGGGATTCGGCCCATACTATTAGTTGTTCTGACCTGGATGACAGCCCATAATATTCTCTATACTTATATTGCTCCATTCCTTGCCTCCAATGGGATGGGTGAGAGAGTGGGTCTGGCGCTGGCTTTCTTTGGCATTGCTGCTCTCGTAGGTATATGGATAACTGGCGTATTCATCGACCGTTGGCTGCGTAAGCTTGTTTTGATTAGTCTTATTTCCTTCGTCTTAATTTCTATTGCCATGAGCTTTAGCAACTCCAATGTCCTTATGATCTATATCATTGTTACGGTATGGGGTTTAACTTTCGGTGGCGCAGCAACGCTGTTGCAAACGGCGCTTGCTCAGGCTGCAGGGGAGAGCAAAGTGGATATGGTTATGCCGATTAACACGACCGTATGGAATCTGGCTATCGCTGGCGGTGGGATGGCTGGGGGTATTTTACTTGAAACTTTTGGTGCGGGATCATTTTCATGGGCGTTATTCATACTCTTATTCCTTGCGCTTCTCGTGGCTTGGGGTGGCAAAAAGTATTCGTTCCCTCCAAACTAACCTAGTAATTAGTGAAGATTTTTTTTAAAATTTTCTTGTTATGACTTCTAACGTTAATGAGTAGAAGATATGAAGTCCAGCTTATTTTCCAAGAAAGGCTGACTTCGTCCAGCACTTGCCCATAGGTAACCGGATCGAATCTGGCGACCATACAGTGTTATCCACTATGTGTCGTGATTCTTTTTCACCGCGTTCACAATCGCTGTAAATCCTCTGGTCACATTTCAGATACTCGGCATTAGTCCTCAATTACTTTAGTGAAATATTCGCTAAAAATCAGTATTGATTTTTTACTGAGATATTCTTGTTTTTGAGGAACAAAATGCACTCTGTGTTCGAACTCAAAACCCTATCTATATCACGAAGGAGAAGATGAATATGAGTATCTTGGAGGATTTATATTACGGAAAATGGTACCCAAGCGAACGAACCAAACCTAAAAACCCTGAGCTTGAACTAGTCCATCAGAAAATATCCGCTTCTATGAAAGCATTAAAAACAAGATTGTCGGAACAAGATTACGAATTAATTGAAGAACTATCTGATTTAAATGATGTACTGATTTCTATATTATCTTCCTCAGATTATATTTCTGGATACAAAGCAGGAGCTCTGACGATGGTTGAAATATTTGATAGAAAAATCATTTAAATTAAGATAGATACTAGTACTTTAAATTTAAAAAAAGTGTATAGTTAAAAGGCTTTTTATTGTGATTAAGAGGCACCAACGTTTAATAAATATAAGTCATAGGTCATAGGGATTAAGTCTTCTAATTCATATAACAATTAGTAATAAAGATGGTTTTCCATAAATTTGAATAATGTTATTATGTCTTAATGAACTCAACCGAGGTAAATTATGACAACAATTAAAGTGACACCTGAACAACTTATAACTGTCTCTAAGAAATTTGAGCTTGCGCAGCAAACGGCGATGCAAATGAATAGTCAGTTATCGCAGCAAATTTCGTTTATGGAACGATTTTGGGAGGGGATAACAAAGGAGCAATTCTATTATAGTTTCCAAACATCTCAGAAGAATATGGCTGACTTTGTTACACTAACAGATTCGATTGCTAGAGAACTACGGCAGCATGCAAATAAATTTAGATTAGCAGATATGATGGAGGATGGGAATCTAGACCCAGGTTGCTTGCCACCTCCACCGAATACTTGCGCAGTTCCTGTTGCAGATACACGAAATGCGCTCCAGAAATCGGCGGATAGCTTAACGGAGCTTGGTCAGGATTTTGTAGCAGCTAATTCAGAACGATATGAGAAAAAATTTGATTCAGTATGGAGCTTCCTAGATTATATGTCGTACGGCATTCCGAAGGGAATGTATCAAGGGTACATGGAACGGGCAGCTAAACAAAACGATTCATGGAATGATATGCTCAATTTCGGTACATTTGGTGTAACGGGCATGATTCAGGGAGCATTTAATCCCACAAATGCATGGTCAAAAGAACACTGGGCTAATATGATCGGTACAGCAGGATTATTTGGAGGAGTTAGTTCAGTAATCAAACCTAAGATTAGTTTGAAATCATCGGTTAAGTATGAGGGCGCAGTGGACTTACGACAAATTTCTTCGGACGGTTTGCGTAATGAATTGCCATTAACAGATGTCCAGAAAACGGAGATTATTCAGTATACTAAATCGTTGGATTTTCCCGAAGATAATATAATAATGAGTAGACCTGGTTTTTATGATGAGTGGAATACAGGTATGATGTACGATAGATTTATTATAAATACAGATGTATTACCAGCAGAGCATACAGGAGTTGGAACCTTAAGTGCTAACTCACGTGTGTCAGCCAAGGCAACGATTGCACATGAAATTGTGGGACACTATGAGGCATATAAGGCAGGGAGAGCATTTGAATTATATGATGTTGCTCCAGATGCATTTAAAAGAAATTTTGCTCTAGATGAAGCCCAAGCTAGTATAAGAGCTGCAAGGTTCGCTCCCGATTTAACATCAATAGAAAGGATGACGCTACTGAGGGATGCCATAACCCGATTAAAAAGTGCTGATTTGCGTATAGGTGATGTTAAGGGAGAACTTTATATTGAAGAACGATAAAGGGGTAACGTTTAAAATGGAAAAAATAATGGATGTTAGTTTAACTTTTGAGTCAAAAGATGAAGGTACAATTATAGTAGGAACAAACAAAGGATTAGACCATTTAACCTACCCAGAAATAAAAAAAATCATAGGTGATAAAATTCTTATTAAAAATGCAAATCAAATTGAGACGGTATTAAGCGTTAGCTCTGTTCAAATTTCAACTTCAATGGCTGAAAGGAAAAATATTGGAATATGCATTGGCAAGTTAGCATCTCCTGATCTTGTTCAAGTTGGGGCGAGTATTTACAGTTTGGAACATTAATTAATATCAGTTTAAAGGTGGAATAAAATGAATATATTTAAAAAATTGAAGAAGGAAAATGTTCAATAGATGAGTTAGAAAATTTGCTAGAAGAAAAGAACCCCATAGTTTTATATCATGCAATGACACATATCGGAAAAGAAGGTATTCGTACAGAGGAAATATTTAAAAAATTAAATGGATTATCTTTAAAAAGGGAACATCAAGATAAGCTGATAGGTCATTATAAAGTAGGAGACTTAGCAATAGCTACTATGATAAAACTTGGAGAAAAAGAAGATGAGATGACTGGGTTTAAGATATTAGACGAATTTGAAAAAAAGATGGTTTTCCGTTTATGTGAAGAAATCGAATGGTAATGCCTCCTGTTCGTCTGAATGCACTTAATTCAAAACTTATTTCACCTCGAACCATGAGGAGAAATAAGTTTTTTTCATATCTAATGGAGGTGGACCAAATGAATAGAATACTTATTCAAGCTGTAGAGCGTTTGTATTCAATTCATTTTGAAAGTTTAGGTGTGTTGTTGAGGTCCAGAAGGCAAAAAGCAAACATCGTAGGTTTAGACAGGTAAAGACAATCGTTATCGATGCTAGTGCGCTTGGACTCCGTAACAATCCGTTTAATATTAAACCCAATTTCATTGAACACCTAAATATCCTTGATCTAAAAATGTTAGTGAAAACAGTTTGGCTTGGATCGTTGAATATGGTTACTGTTACGCATATCCGCGACTAAAAGAAAAGGATCGGGCATTAATGAGAGGGGATAAATGTTATTTATAGATTGAAGTTTGAATTGTAAGATAACTCATGGTTGATGGCTATTCTGGTTAGAACTAGTCGCATAAAATGGCATGAATATAAGCTTCGCAACAGCCTGGAATTATTAGCATACTCCACAAGTTGCAAAGCTGTCGCCCAATTTGAACGGTCTGTTAAAGGACAGAAGCCGACACTTCTTGTTGTCGATCTTGGCATTTCTCCCCGGCAACGATTAGAATCGCATGCTTTGCTCTCCCCGGAAGGATAAAGCCTTGGCGAACCATGCAGGAATGATGCCCAATAGTATCGATCACTTGTTCCAAAGTGGCGTTTATGGTATTATATTCCTGGGTATCGTTTTCCCGACTGTGTAGCCTAAAATTCGCTTCAACGCTTACTAACGACATAATATTCCTTTGTAATTGTGTAAAAGCTTTCAAGTTCAACTCTAAAGTTAAAGTTTTCAATCGGTACGTGTAATGAAAAAGAAGGGAGGGGAATTTGGGAATACGATCGGTAGTTCGTTAATATACAGGGTTGCCTATGAACCAGACACTATATTTGAGCACCTTGAACTTTGGGGATTGACATTTGTGCACAAACAGCTCGAAGAGCACCATCTTGCATGAAGACGACTGTTATGGCTTGCCATCGGTGAATTAAGGCGCTGATATCCAAAAGAATGCCTGGAACCCGTGCAACGCAGTTTGCTGTATGTATCGTAACCAAGGTAATTATAAAAAGCTATTAACTGAAATTTATTGGGCGAAAATAAAAATGATGAACTGGCTAATTCGGCTTGATTCGAGTCTCCACCGTAAAATGAAAGCGATTACAAATTTAGAGGGGAGGCTATAATATCTGCTGAAAATGTTACAAGTCCAAGTTTCGGAGCACCAACCTTCAAATAGGATACAAAATTACTAATTAAATCTATGTATAGGCAATTTGTAAACTTTTAATAGACATAATATATAAAAATGGAGGAATATGTTTATGATTAAAAAATTTTCGGTGTTTTTATTAGCTTTTACATTATTGCTGAGTTGTTTACCAATGGTACCTGTATATGCTGCTAACAATGCAATTGCAAAGCTTCCAGGGAATTCGAATCCTCTTATGGACCATAAATTGGGCGCTGATCCCTATGCGTTGGTCTATGATGGAAGAGTCTATATCTATATGTCCAGTGATACGTATGTGTATAACAATGACGGCTCGATTAAAGACAATGACTTCAGCGGACTGGATCGCATCCAGGTCATCTCTTCCGCTGACATGGTGAACTGGACGGATCACGGTGCCATTCCGGTTGCCGGTGCGAACAACAAGAACAACGGCAGAGGCATTGCCAAGTGGGCCGGCAACTCCTGGGCTCCGGCCATTGCGCAAAAAAAAATCAATGGCAAAGATAAATTCTTTCTCTATTTTGCCAATGGTGGAGCCGGCATTGGCGTTCTGACCGCAGACACGCCGATCGGCCCTTGGACAGACCCCCTGGGCAGAGCTCTTGTGACACATAATACGCCGGGAATGGCTGGTGTAACCTGGCTTTTTGATCCGGCTGTGCTGGTGGATGATGATGGCACAGGGTACTTGTATAGCGGCGGCGGCATTCCGAACGAATCCGATCCGGCCTCCATTGCGAATCCGAAAACTGCCAGAGTCATCAAATTGGGCGCAGATATGACCAGCGTTATTGGGAGCGCTACCACCATTGATGCCCCGTACCTGTTTGAAGATTCGGGCCTTCATAAGTATAACGGAAAGTACTACTATTCCTACTGTATCAACTTTGCCGGGACACACCCGCCACAGTACCCTGCAGGTGAAATTGGCTACATGGTCAGCGACAGCCCGATGGGTCCCTTTACTTATAAAGGGCATTTCCTGAAAAATCCGTATACGTTCTTCGGTGTGGGCGGCAACAACCATCACGCTGTATTTAACTTTAAGAATGAATGGTATGTGGTGTACCATGCCCAGACGGTCAGCAAGGCTCAAATTGGAGCTGGGAAAGGCTATCGCTCCCCGCATATTAATAAGCTGACGCATAATGGAGATGGAAGTATCGCTGAAGTGCAGGGGAATATGACAGGAATCGCTCAGTTCTCCAATCTGAATCCGTATACCAGAGTGGAAGCAGAGTCCATGGCGTGGCAAGCGGGAGTCACAACCGAGCCTACTCAAGCCAGCGGCGGTCCCATTAGTAATCTGAATGTGACAAACGTACACAATGGAGATTGGATCGCTGTAGGAAATGCCGACTTTGGTAGCGGTGGAGCCAAGACGTTTAAAGCAAACATAGCGTCCAATGCAGGCGGTAAAATAGAAATACGTCTGGACAGTGCAACGGGTCCTCTGGTTGGAACTCTTAATGTCAGTTCTACTGGAGGAACACAGACCTGGAAGGAAGTCGAAACCACTGTAAGCAATGCAACAGGAGTCCACAAGGTTTTCTTAGTGTTTACCGGAACAGGGACTGGTAACTTATTTAATATTGATTACTGGCAGTTTACACCCAATACTACTGGAACAAGGGTTGAAGCTGAGGATATGACTCTCGGTGGTACTTACGCTGGGAAGATCAGTTCTCCTTTCAATGGGGTCGCTTTATACGCCAATGATGATTATAGTGCATACACTCAGTATTTTGCCAACTCTATTCATAGTATTTCAGTCAGGGGTGCTTCGAATAACTCCAGTACCGCCAGAGTAGACTTGCAAATAGGAGGAGCCACAGTTGGCTCCTTTTATTTTACGGGAACTACGCCGACGGTCCAAACCTTGTCTAATATCACCCATGTAACCGGAAATCAAGAGGTCAGACTGATCGTAACCACCGATAACGGGACTTGGGATGCCTATGTGGATTATTTACAATTTAATTAACTAAAACTAAAAGCTTTTGAACCTATCAAAGATTAGGGGCGATTCTAATATGTATAGGAGGATAAGTGTGCTTTTATTAGTTTTACCATTATTCATGAGTATGATGTCCAATACTTCTGTATTTGCAGCTACTACTTTTACAAACCCGTTTATACATGCTGATTCTCCAGACAACGATGTTATCAGGGTAGGTAATACTTTTTATATGACTAGCACGACCATGCACATGAATCCTGGAGTTCCGATCATGAAATCTTATGATCTCGTCAATTGGGAAATCGTAAATTATGTTTACGATACGTATGCCAACAATGACGCACAAAATCTTAACAACGGGCAGAACGAATATGGAAAAGGCTCGTGGGCAAGCAGCCTTAGATATTATAACGGCATCTACTATGTGTCCTTTGGCTCCAATTCTACCGGCAAAACATACATCTATCAAACCAGCAATATAGAAACTGGTCCATGGACATCATCAGTGCTTGACAATTATTATCATGACGCATCGCTGCTGTTTGATAATGGACGTGTATTCTTGGTTTATGGCAGTGATAATATCAGCATTATTGAGCTTACTGCAGATGCAAAGGCTATCAAGCCAGGGGGACTTAATCAGGTGATTATTTCCGCTGCCAGTAATATTGCCGGTTCCAGCTTCATAGTCAAGGCTGAAGGCGCGCACATACAAAAGATCAAGGGAATGTACTATATATTTCTTATATGCTGGCCATCGGGAGGCAACCGCACACAATTAACCTATCGTGCAAGTAGCTTGACAGGACCCTATACAGGTCAGGTGTCATTGAATGATTCAGGTATTGCACAGGGGGGAATTGTTGATACTCCTTCTGGCTCCTGGTATGCTATGCTGTTTAAAGACAGCGGAGCAATTGGACGTATGCCGTATCTTGTTCCGGTTACATGGTTAAATAATTGGCCGGTATTCGGTGTTAACGGTAAGGTTCCTCTTACGATGGATGTTCCTGTTGAAGGTTATCCCGAAAAGAAGGTCTATGCGTCTGATGAGTTTTCATCTTCTCAAGCCTCCAGTCAGCTTATTGCAAACGGTGGATTTGAAAATGCCACCATAAGCCCGTGGACGAATAATAACACTGCATTTGTTGCAGCAACCACTACAGACTATTACATCGGCTCAAAAAGCTTGTTTGTCAGCGGTAGACAACAAACAGCTGCTGGTCCAAGACAAGTAATTACCGGAAAAGTAACAGCCGGCGGAATGTATAATTTTTCTGCAAAGGTTAAATACACTGAAGGTCCTGCCACTAAGCAATTTAATTTTGGTATTCAGAATGGTCCAAGTTACACAGGTATATCGATTCTTGGGTCCACCACGCTAACCAAGGGCCAATGGGGCACAATTCAAGGAACATATACACTTCCGGCAGATGCCGACCTCTCACAAACGTTTATTTTCATTGAGACACCCTACAGTTCAACCCCAGACCCAACAAGTGATTTGATGAATTTCTATGTGGACGATGTTTCGTTTACAGGAACCTCGTCTTCTGAAGCGACTCTTAAAAAGGAGTGGCAATGGAACCACAATCCTGACAATACTCATTGGTCCCTTACACAGCGTCCTGGATTTATGAGAATGACTACAGGGAAAGTGAGTAAAAGTATTCTGGATGCCAGAAATACGCTTACCCAAAGGACATTTGGACCGAAAAGTACAGGAATCATTGCAATGGAAACAAGCGGGATGAAGGACGGAGACTATTCCGGTCTTGCAGCTTTTCAGGCTAATTATGGATTTGTAGGCATAAAGATGAACGGGACCTCCAAATCCATTGTTATGGTGAATGCCAGCTCTGGAGCAATGACTGAAGTGGCAAGTGTCCCTTTCACCCAGAACAGAGTATATCTTAAGCTTATATGTGATTTTACAAATCAGATGGATAAAGCATATTTCTACTACAGTCTTAACGGCACAAATTGGACGGCTATAGGCAACACACTTCCGATGTCATATACAATCCCTCACTTTATGGGATACCGTTTTGCTTTGTTCAATTATGCTACTAAATCAACGGGTGGTTTTGTTGATTTTGATTATTTAAACTTGCAGTGACAAACAAGAGGGTTTGAAGCTGTGGACTTAACTCCCTGGATCTATCAGATGTTAAATAATGGAAATTAAGGGCTGATAGACATCTAAGTTCGTTTCTTGCGCTCCTTCAAGGTTCTTCGGTTCGAAAATCTAACCATGCTAGGCCGCATGAATTGAAAAGCTCAGAGGAAATTACGGACTTCTCCATTGAGATAACAGGGGGAAATGAATGGACTAAACCGACTCCATAATTGGAGTCGGTTTTTACTTGCCAATGGGATAACAACGATTGAAGCTATGGAACTACGATTTTTTGATGGGCATGTTGCGTATAAAAAAAATATATATTTACAGTTGTTATAGGAACTTCTTCATTTCATTAAATGCTAACTCCCTGTGACCTGCTTGGCAGTGTTGCTCGCCACCTGTTTCTTTAGTAAATACTTTGGTTGTAATGGACGCAGCATTGATTAATTCTTGTTGGATTTGTGCGAGTCGGCTAATAGGTACGTATTGATCATCTTCTCCAGCTAGTAAAAGAACATCTTGATTAATGAATGCCCCAATGCCGTGCATCGTGTGCTTTTCGAAATTTTTAATGAGATCAAAAGGCGTTGCTTCACCGGTTTTCCATCCCTTTGGTAATCTTCCAATGCAAATCAATATTGTGAGTCATCATCTGTTCGAATAATGAATTCACTTGATCTACTTCATTACGTTCGACTAGCTGCACTATGCTTTGGTAAGTTTCTTCTGGCATTCCCATTTTTAAGGCATCTAAACCACAATAGAAAATGTTAAAAGCAACTACTTTATCGATTCTCTTTTCGAAGGCTGTCGCACGCATAGCTAAATATCCTCCCCAAGAAGCACCTACGAGACTTGCACGATCTAGTTTGAAATAATCAATCACCGTTGATATGGGCTTTTCCCAGTTGTGAATGAATTTTAGGCCGTTTTTTAATGCAGTTCCTTGGCCTGGACCATCAAATACAATAATATTGTAATTAATTCCCTTCATGAATTTCATCATTTTAAGCATCTCTTCCATGTAAGAATCATACCCACCAAAGACAAGTAATGTTTTCGTAGCTCCAGGCGTCAACAATTTTACAGCAGGAAGATAGGAATCTTCATATGGAATTTGGTAGGATTCATAATCAAAATCATGAAAGCCTTTATAGAAGGTATCTCTATATTTTCGATACATTTTTTCTTTATTGGGGTCTGTGGTTGCAAGATAAAATTCTGCAGCTTGATAGTAGACTGAGGCTAAGTCATAGTCCTTGCTGTCTTCGCGTTCCCTTGCAAAATTGAGCCAAGCTTCATACCAGCTATGGGTGTCTTTTAATTTCGGAATCATTTTTTCTAAGTCAGCTTGTGCTCGATCATCTTCTTGATAATAATCATTGATAAAACGATTAATTTGAAGATTGAACTGTTCGTTATGGACATAGGATTTAAACATATATTGTCCTCCTTCAATTTGGGTATGTGCTTACTATAGAGTATAGTTACTACATAAAAAATAATTAGTATCGCATAATCTGTAAGATATCTTACACGGTATATATGAAGTGTTCGAAAACTTACACATAAGGAGCAAGTGGTTAAATGAATGAAGATATCAGAATTTATAAAACAAAAATAGCTATTGAGCGAGCTTTCATTGAATTACTCCAACAACATGATTTTAAAGATATTACGATCAAAAAAATTTGTGATCAATCCCTTATCGGACGTTCTACGTTTTATAGTCATTATTTGGATAAGTACGACTTGCTAGAAAAGATAGTTAAACAGTATGCTTCTGATTTTAAAGTTGAAATTGAGCAGCGTTTTGATTCCATGGAAGATGGCAAGGTGGCAAACGCCATAGAACTTGTAACCGATCAAATGATTAAAAATAAGATGGAAATTTCAACATTGTTAACCGTTCATGAAATATCCGCCGATTTACGTAAAGAATTTGAACAAATTTTGTTTCGGACTTGTTTAGATTATTTAAAGCAACAGAATTCTTCAACTTCGATCGCATTGGAGTATTTAGCTGAACTATATGCTGCTAACTCAATGACGTCTATTCAGTGGGTTTTGAAAAATGGCAAAGATACTAACATCATTCTTCTTTTAGATCAAATGCAAGAATACATTTTTAATCAGTTAAAGTCTGATCTATATACAAGTTAGCACGCGTGGAGTGATGTTTTTATGACTGATAAATCATCAATGGGTTGCAGAAATAAACTTTAAAGAAGGGGTTGAAGGGAGGAAACAGTAGGAGAATTGAAGCACTGGTTCAATTCTTCTACGCTAACAACATCGTTTCACGAAAAGGTAGCTTGCTGGAACTTTAACTTTATAATCCTTGGGTAAGTCCTAATATCTGATCATTCACATGTACATTACTTAATCCCCCGTGATAACAAACTACGGATGTAATGTCGAGATCTAAATACTTTTTCAATGAGAGACGAGCTGCACCCACATCCGGTGTGGTCGGGACATGAATCCCCACCCCCCAGAATCCCGTTTACACTGTACATCGAATCCCCGGCAATAAGAGTCTTACTTTGCCCTTCGGGGGGATCCCAAGGTGACTATCTTTTAAAAGTGGGATCTCCCCTTGAATATACGGCTTATCCAGTTCGTGTGCATAGACTTTGATATGATTGCCACACTCCTGCAAAATCTCAGGAAGACTTCCTATAAGATCCACATCTTGATGCGTCAAAATCACAGCTTTTAGTTTGTCGAACGACACGTCTTAGCTGAAGCATTTTCTACTTCCTGTGAAATTTCCATAATATCGGACTTCACGAACACGAATTTTTGTCACATTGCCGTGAACTGCATCACGTACATATTCCGTATATTGTGTTTGAGTCGCAGAAATTGGTTTCGAGCCACCAACAAGTAAATGCGACGTTGCATCATGTTGGTACACCCAACACGTCAACAGCGCTTGTGATACTACCATAGTCGTTATGAGTCTGTGATGTATTAACCACATACTTATTGGTATTTCCTGATTCATCCTTGGTTTTACGAGTCTTCCAATACCGCAAGATCGAATTACAAAATTGTTAGGTTGATGTAAGGCAAATCGATAGCTTAGGCCAGCCTGGCAGGATAAGATTAGAACAAACGAAAATAGAAATTTTTTGAAAGGAGAATCGAGATGAGGCTGTTTGAACTGTTGCTTTTATTGTCAAACATCGGCTTATTTGCATTAACCGTACTATTAAAAAAAGGACGGCGTAGAATTCCAGTATTCGTTGCAAGCGGGGTTGCCACACTTTTACTGGTCATTCATTGGACGGTGGAAGGATACAGAGTTCAGCTATTTTTCCCATATTGCATAACGATCATTTTTTTAGCCATTTCAGGTTATAGCTCTTTTAAAAAAACCGGCCCCAAAAAAATTCCACGATTCATGTTGGGTTCAGCTTATACCGCTATAGCAATAATGCTGGTCGCAACAGCGGGCCTCATGTATGCTTTTCCTGTATTTAAACTACCTGAACCGACAGGCGAATTTAAGGTAGGAACACAAACTTTTCATTTCGTGGATACAAATAGGGAAGAGATTTTCGACGAAGCCAGAGAGGGTAAGAGAGAATTGATGGTTCAGGTCTGGTATCCGGCTCAAGCTAGCACCGGCAAGTACGCTCCCTTTATTCCCGATACCCAGATTTTACGTTATATGGCCGCAGACTATGGCCTTCCCGAGTTTACGTTTCAACACCTGAAGTACGTATCCAGTCATGCTTATTCGGGGGCCGAAGTCTCCTCGGTACAGACTTCATACCCGCTGATCCTTGCGAATCCCGGCAACGGCTCTTCTAGGTTCCTCCACACGTCGCAAGCCGAAAATCTCGCGAGTCATGGATATATCGTGGCAGTGATCGACCATACCTACAATACATTTGCAACCGAGTTTCCGGACGGGCGAATCACGACCAGCACAACCAACGACTTATTCTCGCCCGACCATGATTACCAGACGAGTAGAGGAAATCGCGACAAGTTGGGAAAAGTTTTAACCGGCGATGTGGCGTTTGCGTTGGACCAATTCGAGCTCATCCAATCGGGGTTGATTCCAAGTCATCTAAAAGGGAGGATTGATCTCGGTCATGTCGGGACGTTCGGTCATTCCATCGGCGGAGCGACGGCCTATGACGCTTCTTATGATCCGCGAATCACGGCTGGAATAGACCTTGATGGAGGGCTTTATCGACTGCGTGACAGAGAGGGTCTACGAAAGCCGTTTTTGTTCATCAACTCGGAAAGCTATTTCGAAAAATTGAAAATGGTGATGGATAACCGGGTCTACACGGATGCAGAGCTTAACCGTATGGGATCAACAAGAGAGTGGGAGGATCAAGTAACGGAAGATAAAAAGTTGGAGCTTGAACGGATGCGCGAAACGGTCGACGAAGGAGGACAAGTCCTCTATATCGAAAATACGGAGCATTTGAATTTTACCGACGTACAGTTCATTTCTCCGATTTTCAAAATGCTGGGCATTACAGGAAAGATTGCGCCCGAAAGAGCGAACTCCGTTATCAATGCCTATATGCTGGATTTCTTCGATAGGTATCTGAAAAATCAAGGCGGAATCTTAATGAAAGGACCGGATAACCGCTTTCCGGAGGTGAAGTTCGTAACCTCGCTAATATAAATTACGGAACAGAGTACCGATTTTGATATGCTCCCCTTCAAGTAGACAGGTTTAATAAATAAACCGCTGCTTGAAGGGGAGTTTTATTTTGTCTAAGAAAAACGAATACAATGCGATTGAGAAACTAGCCATCATACAGGAGTTAAAAGCAGGACAGAGCAGCCGTGTGGAAGTAGCAAAAAAACATAACACAGCGTTACCACCTTAGTGAAGTGGCGACATCGCTATGAGTTGTACGGAATTGAGGGGGAAGGTTTCCTCCGGATAAGAAGATTTGTGGATGCTCGCCGCCACGTGTCTTCTGGTAATCGTAGATGACCGCCAGCGCTACACCGTGTCCGGTGCGATACGTGCTACTACGTTTGTTTTAATGGCTGTTAAATTTCTTATTGATTTATAAAGACCGACTTTATCTAGATGGGGAAGTAATTTTTGTGAAAAAAACTTAAATATAGGTTGAATATGGATTTTATTTCCATTATACTCCTGCTTGAGCGGTATATTTTTTCAATCGTCTATCTACGATTCTAACTTATGAGCTGTCCAAGAAGAAAAATATAAAGAGAGGTGATCCCCGTTTCAATGGTCAATACCGCTTGAAGGCTTATTTTTCTGAAGTGTCTAAGAACCTGGATTATTATTATTGAGGAGGGAACTAATGCTAAGAAAAGGATTATGTGCGGTTGCGCTGCTCAGTCTCCTAATCGTTCTGCTTCCAGAAATGCATACAAGCGCAGCACCGAACTCGAATCTTGTGTGGAGCGACGAATTTAATGGAACTTCGTTAAACCGGTCCAATTGGACCCCTGAAATCGGTACCGGAAGCGGCGGATGGGGAAACAATGAACTGCAGTACTATACCAACCGTACGCAGAATTTGCAGGTTACCGGAGGCAATCTGGTGATTACGGCACAAAAAGAAGCTTATGGCGGAATGAATTACACCTCTGCCCGGATCAAAACTCAAGACTTGAAAAAATTTACTTATGGGAAAGTAGAAGCGCGCATCAAGCTACCGTCCGGTCAAGGGATATGGCCAGCTTTCTGGATGTTAGGCAGCAACATCAGCTCGGTAGGTTGGCCGAAATGCGGAGAAATCGACATTATGGAACGTGTAAACAACAATCCTTCTGTGAACGGTACTGTGCATTGGGATGCGGGAGGCCACGCTGACTTTGGGCGGGTATCGGGCAATCTGGATTTTTCCCAATACCATGTGTATAGCATCGAGTGGGACTCCAAGTATATCCGCTGGTTTGTCGACGGACAGCAGTTCAATGAATTTTATATAGAGAACGGAACCGGGAACACCGAAGAATTTCAGCAGCCGTTCTTTATTCTCCTGAACCTAGCGGTCGGCGGAAACTGGCCTGGTGCTCCCAATAACTCGACGCAGTTCCCGTCCCAAATGTTAGTCGATTACGTGCGTGTCTATCAATAAAGTGTGGGCATTAGATACAATTCATATGAACATTATAAAAGCAACCCCGGTCATTTACGGGGTTGCTTCAATTCGCTATAAATTAACTCGCCACTAAGTCCTAATATCTGATCATTCACATGTACATTACTTAATCCCCCGTGATAACAAACTACGGATGCAATATCGAGATCTAAATACTTTTTCAATGAGAGACGAGCTGCATCCATATCCGGTGTGGTCGGAACATGAATTCCCCCGAGAACCCCGCTTACACTGTACATCGAATCCCCGGCTATAAGAGTCTTACTTTGCCTTAAATAAAGACTGATATGACCAGGTGTATGCCCAGGCGTATGGATGACGTGAATCCTGCCGCAAAACGGCAGTTCCTGACCATCTATTAAGGTATCGTCCACTTTGCCCTTCGGGCGATGCACAAGGTGACTATCTTTTAAAAGTGGGATCTCCCCTTGAATATACGGCTTATCCAGTTCGTGTGCATAGACTTTAATATGATCGCCACACTCCTGCAAAATCTCAGGAAGACAACCTATATGATCGACATCATGATGCATCAAAATCACAGCTTTTAGTTTGTCGAACGATACGTCTTAGCTGAAGCATTTCTACTCCATGTAAAATTTACATAATATAGGGCCTCCGTACAATGTAATTGACACCCATACTAAAATAGGTTCAAGGGGCGAATCCAACTCTATGGCGTTGCCGTTCCTTAATGTCAATGGATACGGTGCGAATAGATGTGATAGGAATAACAAGCGTTTGATATTGCGTAAGATATTTAACAAACTTGTCGTCAATCTGATCCAATATCCCGTCGCATACATTTGCCCCATCTATAAAATGAATAGTTACTTCCTTACCTTGTAAACTTGCTAACATGATATCACCTCATATTTTCTTAAAGTTTCTTGCGGATCATTAGGGTTTGAGCATACTCTATAAAGAAGTGATCACCTGATCAATAACACCATATTCCAGTGCCTCCTGAGCGGACATGTAAAAATCCCGGTCCATATCTTTTTCGACTTTTTCAAAAGATTGTCCGGTCCGTTCAGCTGTGATACGGGTTGCCTTTTCACGAGTCCATAAAATTCGTTTTGCGCTGATCGCAATATCGCTGGCCTGACCTTGTGCGCCGCCGTGCGGCTGATGGATCATGATTTCACTGTTCGGCAACGCCGAACGTTTCCCTTTGGCGCCCGCTAGCAACAGGATCGCGCCAAACGAAGCAGCGAATCCCGTACATATCGTGTGTACATCAGGTTTGATGTACTGCATCGTATCATAAATGGCAAATCCTGCGGAAGTAGAGCCACCCGGGCTGTTGATATACATGTAAATTTCTTTTTCCGGATCTTCTGCCGCCAGGAACAATAATTGAGCAATAATACTGTTAGCCAAATGATCATCGATGGCTGCCCCGACAAACACAATACGATCCTTTAATAGTCTGGAATAGATATCGTACGATCTTTCACCTTGAGCAGTTTGCTCAACAACATATGGAACATAAACACTCATTTGTGATACCCCCATTTTCTTGGTTCAGTTGATTTCTCCTTGTAAACGAACCGAGGCCGTAAAAAGATACGGAGGTTTCAATGGGAAAACGATTTGCGTAAATGGTGTAACTTTTACAACCACTTATTCGTTTACATTGGAGGTAACAAAGGCTTTGCTCTAGGAAAGGGCAGAATAAGACCGTGGAGGAGAGGACCTATGCACATAGATGATTCTATACAAATGACAGATAATACAATAAACATCGAGAACTTGGAGGAATTACAGGCAGTCCTGAAGCGTTACTGTCTGTCGCTTACGAAATCAAATTGGGATGCGGAAGAATTGGCTCAGGATACTTGGGTAAAAGCATTAGGAAAGTTAAACAATCTCGAACATACAAACCCCAAAGCGCTTTTGCTGCGGATTGCGAAGAACACCTGGATTGATGAGATACGGAGAAAAGCAGTCTACAGTCGGGTATTGAATAGAGAACAAGCGAAAGTAACTGTGCCGGATCATGGATCTTTTGAAATCGAGATAGTGTTACAGTCCTTAATGAATCATTTATCTCCGCTTCAGAGAACAGTTTTTTTGCTACGAGATGTGTTTGGATATTCGATTCGTGAGACATCCGACATGCTCAAAACAACGGAGGGAGCGGTAAAAGTTGCACTCCACCGGGCACGAAAATCGCTTGAAGCAGTCAAGGAGGATCTCCTCAAAGGAGAGTTATCCTTACCGGAAAGTGAAAACTCGAAAACTTTTCTGAGAGCGTTGACAGCGGCATATCATAGGGGGGATATTGCAACATTGGTTATGCTCTCCCATCAGGATGTAATGGAGCCGGACGTGGTAATCGGAATCGTTAATCATAAGCTGCACCGGAGTCTCGCTTCAGTAAAACAAACGGATTCCCATACCATGAGTATGATAGCGGCGTAGTTTGCGAAGAGAAATGTGGAACTCATCATAGTGGTTATTTCTGATAAAACATGTTCCCGGTCATTCCAATTTATAGCTCTTAGCTGGGATTAAAATGAAGTATATTAAAGAAGATAGCGGAAGGGGAAGGTTCAAATAGGTGAGTTAGAAAATTTGTTAGAAGATAATAACCCCATAGTCTTATATCATGCAATGACACAGATAGGAAAAGAAGGCTTCCGTACAGAATAAATGATAAAAAAATTAAGTGAATTATCATTAAAAAGGGAACCTCAAGATAAACTATTAGGTTATTATAAGGTGGGAGACCTAGCAATAGCGACTTTGATAAAACTTGGAGAAAAGAAAGAAGAAATATCTGGATTTAGAACTTTAGATGAATTTGAAAAAAAGATGGTTTTCCGATTATTTGAAGAAGTTGAATGGTGAGAATTCCTGTTCATCTGGATGAAAGCTTTAAATAAACTTATTTCAACTCGAACCATGAGGAGAAATAGGTTTATTCGTATCTAATGGGGATACACCAAATGAAAAGGATACGTAATCAATCGATGCATGGGACAAGCACATTGCGAATTAAAGCAACTACCTGAACGAAATGAGTGTAATATTTCAAACTGTATTTCTATTGATAACGATGCAAGAAGCCATCAACTAGTTTGGCGTTTGTCATCTGAATTACAGACTGATCTTCGAGTTCCTCGGCCATATCATCATCCGTCATGGACACGAAAAAAATAATATCTTCTTTGGCTTGACCAAATTGATTGAAAAGCACGTCGTCTGTTTCCTTAACTACCTTGGCCATAATTTTTATCATTTCATCTTTATAATCAAGCACATTGTCAGTTGCATATAGAAATTTGCTAATATGATTCAAGTGTGTTGCATCGCCATATTGATATTCGCAAAATCCCCATCTATAATAATTTTCATCTTCCTTGCTGTCGCACAGGCCTTCGGCTTTCATGTTTGTGATATGTCTAACAAGGGATTCTTCTGTATTAACAGCTAGAAACAAGGTGACAAAATCGCTGTCTGTGCCAAAAGCACAGGCGTAAACCTTCTCATTCTTCACTTCTTTCAGTATGCTTTTAAGATCATCCAAAAATCCTGCCCTAAATCTTTCCTCAAATTCATTCAAAAAATTGTTCATCTGGTTCATATGCTCCTTTATGAGTCTTATGCTTGATTATACATTATCAATATTGGCACGACTCGTGTAGCCTACCATGCTCAGCCAATAGCAAGATTTGCAATGAAAAAAATAAACGCAAGACAGGCTAGCCAAGCAGAAAGTGTAAATCCGTAACATCTAGAAGCCGCTCTTAGGATAACGGGGACTCCTGTTCAGCTGGATAAATGCACTTAATTTCAAATTTTTATTCGGAAGCTAAGTTAGAAAGTGTGTCTCACACTCTGGAAAAAGTATTGGGGAGTCGGTTATGGATGGTAAAAAATTTGTTCTTATGCTTTTACTTTTCTGCTTGTTGGGCATTGTAGGGCTAGTGGCATTAATCTACGGATTTATGTGGTTCGTATTCATGGTTAGTATTTAAAATCAGCTATCTAACAGCTCAATTTTTAATCGCTTGCTTTTTGCTGATATCATTTAGCTGGTCCCAGGTGAGCAGAAGTTATGCTATACTTGCGAGGTAAAAGGGGGTGCCTACTGATGGAGAATCTGTTAGGATTGTCTGTGACTTCTTACACTCATGCAAAGCCAATTATTAAGAAAGCGTTACTTTGTATGGGGCGAAACAATTTTTAACGCTGAATAAGCTTTTTAATATTTTTGGCTTTGCACCTTATTTTAAAAAATCAAAATAAGGGGCGAGTAAAATTGAGATATACGAATGCTTCCAAAGTTTTACCTCAAGAATTAATTATAGAAATCCAAAAATATGTTCAAGGAGAGACTCTGTATATTCCTAAGCCAAAAACGGAATATATGGATTGGGGAAGCTTGAGTGGCGGGAGATGGTTGCTAGAACAGCGAAATGCCGCAATCAGAAATGCTTTTCAAAATAGAAGCAGTATCGAGCAATTAGCTGATGAGTTTTTCCTCTCTACCGAAACCATTAAGAAAATTGTTTATTCACATAAAAAGTAGATGGACATAACGTGATAGCTTAAGACGCGACCGGATAATCGCTATGAACGACCAATCCGGTCGCGTCTTTTTGTTTGGTAAAAGGTTTGATGTGCCTTCGCATTCCCACAGCCAGATTCCGAAATACTTTTTTGGCATTCCATTTTTTTTATAATTTTTATGTCAAAAATGATTCTAACTCGTTGTTTTCATTTATAAAGCTGATTTTAAACTTAAAATATAAATATAAACGACAACAACAATTGAAGGGAAATATGTATTGATTCATTGTCTTAAAAACAAGAAAGTGAGGAAAAGATTACTATGAGGGAACAAAAAAGTAGAAGTAGACATTTGATTGATCCAGAAATTATCAGTGCAGTTGATTTAATACCAACAACCGATCTTACCGAATCTACACTAAGGGAAGCACGTAAAAATCAATCTCAAATGATGCAACAAATAGATGTAACGCAGATGTTCCCCATTACATTAGAAAAAAAGATTGTGCCAAGTTATTTTAATGGTCCAGATATTCAAATCGAAATCATTAAGCCCAAACAATCAAAGCATCATAAGATGCCTCTATATTATTCGATACACGGAGGCGGGATGGTCTTAGGAAATCCAGTCGTGGATCGTCCTGCTAATGCATCTCTTGCGGCACAACATGGTTTCTGTTGCGTATCCGTGTACTATCGCCTAGCACCAGAGCATGTACAGCCAAGTCAGTTACAGGATTGTTATTCGGGCCTAAAATGGTGCATTGAACATGCGGAAGAGTTAGGGATAGATACTCAGAAAGTTGCCGTAGGGGGCAGCAGCGCTGGCGGCGGTTTGGCGGCTGGCCTAGCCTTGTACATTCGTGATCAGAAGGAATTCGAAATCCATCATCTAAGATTAATGAGGCCAATGCTAGATGATCGCACAAGTACCGCACCAGAGCACCCATACGCAGGAGAGTTTATTTGGACAAAACAAAGTAATTATTTTGGCTGGAAATCTGTATTGGGGGATGAACCGGGTCAGGAGGAGGTAAGTGAGTATTATGTGCCGGCTCGTGCTAAGTCATTGGCCGGATTACCACCGACTTATATAAATATAGGTACCATTGATTTATTCATTGATGAATCCTTGTTTTTTGCAAAACAATTGGCCTTTGATGGAGTCTTAGTGGAATTACATGTCTATCCCGGGTACCATCATATGTCGCCCGCGTTTCCGGATGCACATTTTTCAAAAGAAGGGGCCAGAACAAGTGAATACGCCTTACTGAAAGCTCTCGAGATCTTTGATATAAATTCTAATGAGTATAATGCTTGAGATTCATTATCTTTTTTCATCTCTTCCGACTTTTACCACCCATTTAGGGTAAAATAGTACCAAGTATAAAATTCAACTACGGAAGTGGTGATGTCCCATGACAACGAGCAGCAAACCGAATAGACTATCCAAGGAAAAATCACCGTATTTGCTACAGCATGCTCACAATCCGGTAAATTGGTTCCCTTGGTCAGATGAGGCTTTTGAAATGGCTAAACGTGATAACAAGCCTATTTTCCTATCTGTTGGCTATTCCACTTGCCATTGGTGCCATGTAATGGGGAGAGAATCTTTCGAGGATGAAGAAGTGGCTGAGGTATTAAACAGGGATTACGTATCCATTAAGGTGGATCGTGAAGAACGTCCAGATGTGGATCATATCTATATGTCCATCTGCCAGACGATGACGGGGCATGGAGGCTGGCCACTGACGATATTGATGACGCCGGATCAGAAACCTTTTTTTGCGGGGACGTATTTGCCCAAGGAGCAGAAGTTTGGCCGTGTCGGACTGTTGGAGCTGCTTGGCAAGGTGGGTACCCGGTGGAAAGAACAGCCGGAAGAGCTGGTGGAGTTGAGTGAGCAGGTACTGATCGAGCATGAGCGGCAGGACTTGCTTGCGGGTTATCGGGGTGAACTGGATGAACAGAGCTTGACTAAAGCTTTCCATGAATACAGCCACACCTTCGATAAGGAATATGGCGGCTTCGGGGAAGCACCCAAGTTTCCTTCTCCGCATAACCTGTCTTTTTTGCTGCGATATGCACAGCATACGGGGAATCAACAGGCACTGGAAATGGCAGAGAAGACGCTGGATGCGATGTCCCGGGGCGGAATCTACGACCATATAGGCATGGGGTTCTCACGATACTCCGTCGATGAGAAGTGGTTGGTGCCGCATTTTGAAAAAATGCTATATGACAATGCTCTGTTGGCCATCGCGTATACAGAGGCTTGGCAGGTGACAGGCAAGGAACTGTACCGACGGATTACAGAACAAATCTTTACATATATCGCAAGGGACATGACGGATGCAGGTGGTGCCTTTTATTCGGCGGAGGATGCGGATTCCGAAGGAGAAGAGGGGAGATTCTATGTCTGGGACGACTCTGAGGTAAAGGCTGTACTAGGCGATAAGGATGCCGCCTTTTTCAACGATTTGTATGGGATTACACCTTACGGCAATTTTGAAGGTCACAACATTCCAAACCTGATTGATATCAATCTGGAAGCCTATAGGATCAAGCATGACTTGACTGAGCAGGAACTGGAGCAGCGGGTTAGTGAGCTACGGGCCAAGCTGTTTGCTGCCAGAGAACAACGGGTTCATCCTCACAAAGATGACAAGATTTTGACCTCGTGGAACGGATTGATGATTGCTGCACTGGCGAAGGCAGGACAAGCTTTTGGAGACACGAGATATACAGAGCAAGCTCAGAAAGCGGAGACGTTTTTGTGGAACCATTTGAGACAGGAGGACGGACGGCTGTTGGCGCGTTATCGGGACGGCGAGGCAGCTTATCCCGGTTATGTGGATGATTATGCTTTTTATGTGTGGGGCTTGATCGAGCTATATCAGGCGACCTTCGATGTACAATATCTGCAACGGGCATTGACGCTCAATCAAAATATGATCGATTTGTTCTGGGATGAGGAACAGGACGGATTATTCTTTTATGGGTCAGATAGTGAGCAGCTCATTGCCAAGCCTAAAGAAATTGATGACGGAGCCATTCCGTCAGGTAACAGCATTGCGGCCTATAATTTTGTGCGGCTTGCGCGGCTAACGGGTGAATCTGGATTGGAGAACTATGCAGCCAAGCAGTTTAAGGCTTTTGGCGGTATGGTTGCTCATTACCCGTCAGGCCACTCCGCGTTGCTCAGCGCGTTGTTGTATGCGACGGGAACGACGAAGGAGATTGTGATTGTGGGTCACAGGGATGATCCGCAGACCGTACAGTTCATTCAGGCGGTTCGAGCTGGGTTCAGGCCGAATACGGTCGTTATTTTGAAGGATGAAGGACAGTCGGAGATTGCAGAGACGGCTCCTTATATCCGTGATTATGATCTTGTGGAAGGCAAATCAGCCGTATATGTGTGTGAGCATTTTACCTGTCAGGCACCTGTTACCAGGCTCGAAGATCTGAAGGTGTTGTTGGATTAGAACTGAATAAAGCGATCGAACCTAATCCCCTTGGGAGTAGAAAATATATGGCGATTTTCAAAAATGACCCTATGTTTGCTACCTTCAGGGGGATTATTTTCATGTTAAGTGGTAGGTATAGTGAGATGAAACTAACACTTTCTTAACATCTATACTGCATTTTTTTTAATATTTTTTAGGTATATTATATCAAAGAACCGGTTCCGACCAGCCTTGCTGTTTTCGAAAATAAGTACATATACCTATTTAACTAGCGTGTTTATATCTTTTATGTCCAAGCGTTTTAGCAGCAGATGTGAAAAATGTGAAAGAGAGTCTGTCGGGTGATTGTCGTCATCGGCAAGACGAAGAGGTTCGCTATAGGTTGGGAAATACAGGTAATGAAATGGAGATGTTTATTAATGAAGAAGTTATCGGGGAAAAAGTGGCTAGTCGCAAGGAAGCTCAGCAAAAATTTTAAAACGAAGCTAATGGTCGCCTTTATTGCATTTTTGATTTTACCGTCCATGATCGTGGGGGCTTTGTCGTTTATAAGCGCGAGTCAGCAGATTCGAAACCAGATTGAAGAAAGTGCCGAGCAGGCCATTGTCCGCACTAATTTTATTATTGATAGTACTATTGAACCCAAGGTACATGACGCAGACTATTTTGCAGAAAGACTAAAAGGCAATCGGGTAGAGACGGAGGAACAAGCGGCGAATTTGGAAGAATTCTTTAAGCAATATATTGCACTCCATCCTGAAACAGAATCCATTTATTATGGTACGAAGGACGGCAAATTTACAACCTACCCACAGAAGCAATTACCAGATAATTATGATCCACGAGTCAGACCTTGGTACGATAAAGCGATAAAGGAACAAGCGAAGGCAGCAATTAGTTCTCCTTATCTTTCGGCAAGCTCGAAGCAAATGACGGTTACTGTGTCCAAGGCAACGTCAGATGGATCGGGTGTTATTGGCATTGACCTGAAAATGAGTGGTATTAAAGAGACGTTGAACAATATTAAAGTAGGTCATGAGGGTTATGCCATATTGCTGGACAACAACCATACTTACATTGTTCATCCGACGAAGGAACCAGGTACCAAAATTACAGATATTGAATCACGCATGTTTCAGAGTGATACTGGTGAATACGAGTATGAGTATGAGGGCCAGCTCAAATATATGAACTATGCGACTAACAAGCTGACTGGCTGGAAGATAGGCGGAACGCTGTATTTGTCTGAAGTCGATGATGCAGCAGGACCGATTTTGATCAGCACTTTACTAACCATTGTCGGTTGTCTTGTGATTGGTATTATCATTGTATATTTCCTGATCCGTTCCATCATCAAACCGATTTTAAAGTTAAAAGAACAAGCGGTAAATGTGAGCGCCGGAGATCTCACACAGGACATTCAAGTAAAGAGCGAGGACGAGATCGGAGAATTAGGAGTGGCTTTTCAAAATATGCAGAATAACTTGCGATCTGTCATTCAGAACGTAGGGAACAGTGCAGATCATGTCACAATTTCTTCCAATGAACTGACAATAAGCGCGGAACAAACCAGTGCTGCAAGTGAGCAGGTGTCCCAGGCTGTACAAGAAATTGCCAGTGGTGCAGAGAAGCAGACTACAGGGCTGGAAAATAATTCGGTGGCCCTGGATGAAATTGCACAAGGGATCACCCAAATTGCTGAACGATCGATTTCGGTAGCTGATTTGGCCAAACGATCTGCCTTGCAAGCCGAGGAAGGACGAAAGTCTGTTGAGCAGACAGGCGAGCAAATGAATTCCATTCATCAATCAGTAGAGCGTTCCAACCAGATGATTCAAACCTTGCAAGCCCGCTCTCATGAAATCGGTGAAATTACGAAGGTTATCGGCGATATCTCCAATCAGACAAACCTGCTGGCATTGAATGCAGCTATTGAGGCAGCCAGAGCGGGCGATCATGGAAAAGGCTTTGCCATCGTTGCTGATGAGGTGCGTAAGCTGGCAGAGCAGTCTCAGACATCCGCCACACAGATTGCCACCTTGATTGCCGAAATTCAGCATGAAACCGAAACAACAGTGAAGACGATGGACAGGGTCACGACTGAGGTGCAGGATGGACTACAGATTTCCAAAGCAACCATTGTCAAGCTGGGTTATGCGATGGAAGGCATTCGAGAGACAACACCTCAGGTAGAGGAGGTCGCTGCGATTGCAGAGCAAATATCAGCCAGTGTACAAGAAATCGCAGCGACAGCCAACGAGCTGGCGACGATTGCAACCGGTAATGCCGCCACATCTGAGGAAGTTGCTGCCTCCTCCCAAGAGCAACTGGCTTCCATGGAGGAAATATCAGCTTCAGCACAGTTGCTTTCGACGATGGCTGCTGATTTGAAGATGATGATCAGTCGTTTCAAATATTAAAACGAGCTTGAACCTTATGGAATCTATAGTACAATGAATGCTCGGGACAGTTCTTTAAGCCTTATGGCATAAGGAATCTGTCCTGAGTTTTTTTGTGTTTTTGATATATTATAAAAAATGGAAGATTATAGGGGGGGTGAACACTTGGTTCGAGATTTAGTGCTATGTGCTATCGTGATTTTATTGTTAGTTTTGGTTTTTCAGCGTCAACTTGTTCGCCAGGCGATCACAGGTGTATTTTATGGAGGAGCGGGAATTTTGTTCTTATGTTTTGGCATAAGCGATAAAACACCGTTGACCTGCGTGCTAGAGTTAGGGATGGGTATAATGTTCATGACTCTGTTTGTGCACACTTTAACCACCGCTAAGTATACATATGGACAACGCTTGTTAAACAAAGACCGTGATCTGCTGAATTTACTAGGTGTTCAACCTGGCTTTACCTTCAAGCTGGAGAAAAGCGGTAATGAATTTTATTATAGGCTGCTTGAAGGTGAATTGCTGGAGCGCGTGGGTCTGAATATGCAAGTCAACTACAATAAAAGGGAGCATGTGAAGCGTCTTGGGGACATTTTGGAGCTTTCCTCTGAAACGATGGAGCAGCTTTGCCAATACTACAAACAGGCCTGGTTCGGTGATCGGACCGTATTTGAATTGGATTTTTGGGAATATTCGGCTCTTATTACCTTACATCCGGTTATGGAGGACGGGATTACTAGGCATGTTATCGGTCACGTGTTGGACATTACGGAGTATAAAGCCTCAGAGCAGAAAAGAAAGGAGATGGACGAGGCTAACCGTGCGAAAAGCATTTTTTTGGCTCATATGAGTCACGAAATCCGCACCCCGCTGAATGGAATCATCGGTCTGTCAAAGCTGTTAAATAAGACTGAACTGACTGCCGTTCAAAGAGATTACCTCCACAAGCTTCTCACTTCCTCTCGTACCCTTTCATCCATGCTCAGTAACGTATTGGACTTTTCCAAAATGGAAGCCGGCAGTCTGGAACTGGAAAAGGTAGAATTCGAGCCGGAAAAAATGCTTCGGCATCTCGCAGATACCGTTGGAACTTTGCTAGAAGATAAGGAATTAGAGGTCGTATTTATAACGGACCCGGCGTTACCGAAAAGCTTTAAGGGAGACCCGCTTCGAATGGAGCAGGTGCTTTCAAATCTTCTGACCAACGCCATCAAGTTTACGGATCAGGGACATGTATTGTTACAGGTAAAAATGCTAAGTCAGCAGGAAGGGCGAGTAGGCGTTTCTTTTATGGTAGAAGATACGGGCATAGGAATTTCCGAGACGTGTATGGACAAGCTATTCGTCCCTTTTATCCAGGCGAGTACATCAACCAGCCGCAGATATGGGGGCTCTGGGCTGGGTTTGGCCATTAGCAAGCATTTGGCTGAAGCTATGGGGGGGAAAGTAGAGGTGAAAAGCCGATTAGGAGAGTACAGTCAATTTCACTTTAATGTCGAGCTGGAAACTGGGGAATTGAATGCAGGAAGTACACGAATAGAAAAACAAATCAAAGGCAAAGCCTTAATTGTTACGCAGCATGAACTGGTGAGATACAGCTTGAACGAACTACTGCAAGACTTGGGATTAAAACCTTTCACTATTTCATCCTTCCAAGAAAGTGTGGATGCTTTTCAAAAGGGTGAGCATTTTGATTATGTTATCATTGATATGGGGATGGAAGGTTTGAGAGAACTGGACTCCCGGAGGCAGTGGCTTCAAATGCTGGATAAGCAGATAACTCAGATCATTGGACTTACAACCGTGTTTCAGATGGAAAAAATAGCTGCAGGGGACATGGATCATAGTGTGGATGCCTTTTTGTCCAAGCCCGTTACCCGGAACGCTCTGCTGGAGGTTCTCTGCTGGAAGAAGGAAGATTCAGTGCCTGCAGATGGTAATACTCTGGAGACTCATGCGACGATGAGTTCCCGCAATGAGATAGGGGATACAACACAAAAGTATCAAATTCTCATAGCAGAGGATAACGAAATTAACCAGGTGGTGATTACCGAGTTTTTAGCAGAGCGTAACTTTGAGGTAACGATGGTCACAAACGGAAGGGAACTAATAGCGTTACTTGAACTGCGTTACTGGGATATGGTGCTGCTTGATTTGCATATGCCAGAGATGGATGGTTTTGAGACGGCGAGACATATTCGGAGAAACAAAGCTTTTAACAGGCTTCCCATTATCGCTTTTACCGCTGATGCTGTGCAGCATGAACAGGAAGTTTGTCTTCGTGCCGGTATTAATGCCGTGTTGCTCAAGCCTGTCCATGAACTGACCGCTGCTAGAGTGTTAACTAGCTGGATTAATTTAGCGTGGCTGCAAGATTTACATGGTATTCACGCTGAGCAGTCGATAGCAGGTATGGATGGCAAGGTGTATATTTTTCAATTTGCCCTTTACAAATGGATACAGGAATACCAGTATCTCGATAAAAGAGTTGTGAGAAAAATGGACAATGGACAGTTATCTTCTGCTCTTCGATTAATCCACTCGCTTAAGGGAGGAACGGGGAACCTGTGCGCGCCTGAGTTGCTGGCAAAGGTTATAGAGCTGGAAAAGGCATTGAAGCGCAGCAATGAAACCTCAACAGGAGAACTGTATCCAGACTGGAAAGAGCATCTGAGCACGGTTCAGAAGGATATTAACCAAATCAAGTCATCACTTCCTTGGAGCTGACCGTGTTATTGCATAAATTTGTAGCCGATTCCCCAGATGGTCTTAATCAATTGCGGTTTCTTAGGGTCTTTTTCGATTTTTCTGCGTAAATGGTTAATATGTACGTCCACGGCCCTCTCGTTAATAAAGGAGTCTGTGCCACGGAGAGCCTGAATTAAAGCATACCTGCTGAATACAATTCCTCGGTTCAAATAAAAAAGCTTCATAAGCTCAAATTCTGAATATGTTGTCTCCACATTTTGTCCGTTAACGGTAATCATTCTTCTCGCTAGATCCAAAGTAATGCCCGTTTCAGGTTCAGGTGCTCTGCCACTTCCTTGTAAGCGCGTGATTTCAATACGACGAAAAAGAGCCTCCATCCGTGCTTTTAGCTCTTGCATACTAAAAGGCTTGCAAATATAATCATCTGCTCCCAACGTAAGTGTACGAATGCGCTCTGATATGTTGTTTTCTGTAGAAATCACGATGATGGGGACGTCCGTATGCTTGCGTATCAGTGGGCAGGGATTCACGCCATCCAAATCTGGAAGCAGCAGATCCAGCAAAATAATATCGGGCTGTACGACCTTAAGCCTTGCAATACCCTCAGACGCTTGTTCCACTCGAGTAACGTTGTAGTCTTCTCCTGTTAAATACAAGGAAAGGGTATCTCCCAGCATATTGTCATCTTCAATAATCAAAACATTAGACATGATCATATTTCCTTATCTTTCTATCAAATTCGAGCCAAATAGTTAGGATAACTGCAATGTTTACAACAAGTTTTGACAGGTTCTGTTGATAGAGTAAACTCCTTTGGACAGTCTGTCAAAAGATCAGGTTTGTTGTGACAATCCTGTGGACAATTAGTCCAGATGTATATCTATTTGATATGGAAATGTACTATTTTTGAGATTTATCACTATAATACGACATTTTTCGTTTTGTTTTAACAATATACTACAAGCCGCTGATGATAAATTACAAAAATTTAACAAAACACCTCAGAAACATGCATTGACTTAAATGAAAATTATGGTATTTTATTACATAGGAGTTGACATCCTCTGATAGGCCTCTTAGAAAAACCCACTATTTAATCTTCTACTAATCTACTCTCACGTGCTATCTCTGTATTTAATTTTAGTACTTTAATTGTTCTTGTAATCGTACTCATGATTCTTTGGTGTGGATATCCCATTGTGAATTCAGACTGTCTTCTCATTTAGATTACATATTTACACTTTTTTTGCTTTCCATGCTTGTATGTTTTTAAAATCAGGTCAGCGGGAGGACGAGAGATCATGAACACATTCGAAGCGCTGGAGTCCAATGTAAGATCCTATTGCAGAAGTTTTCCAGTTGTATTCAACAAAGCTAAAAACGATGTACTGTACACGGAGACAGGCAAGGGTTACATTGACTTTTTTGCCGGGGCTGGGGCTTTGAACTATGGGCATAATAATGATTTTATGAAAAACCGGTTATTGGATTATTTAACATCCGATCGGATTATGCATGGTCTGGATATGTACACGACGGCCAAGCAAGAGTTTATGGAGTCTTTTTCAGAGCGTATTCTCCAGCCCAAGGGCTTGAATTATAAGCTGCAATTTTGCGGACCGACCGGAACCAATGCGGTGGAAGCAGCACTGAAACTTGCACGCAAGGTGAAAAACAGAAATGGTATTTTTGCCTTTATGGGTGCGTTCCACGGAATGTCGCTGGGTAGTTTATCGATTACCAGCAACACCTCCATGCGAGAGAGCGCAGGGGTTCCCCTGAACAATGTTACCTTTATACCTTATAACAGCACATTTAACGGAATGGATACCATTTTGTATATGGAGCAGCTTTTAACAGACACCCATTCAGGTGTGGAAAAGCCTGCCGCGATCATTTTGGAAACGGTACAGGCTGAAGGCGGCATTCATATTGCAGATACCGAATGGCTGCGTGATTTGCGACAGTTGTGCGATGATCATGATATTTTGCTTATTGTGGACGATATTCAAGTCGGTTGCGGTCGAGTTGGTTCGTTCTTCTCATTCGAGCGGGCGGGAATCGTTCCTGATATGGTTGTTTTGTCCAAATCGATCAGTGGATACGGCTTGCCAATGTCTCTGTTGCTACTCAAGCCAGAATTGGATATATGGAGTCCGGGTGAGCATAACGGCACTTTCCGTGGAAATCAGCTTGCTTTTGTCGGGGCAAAGGCTGCGCTGGAGTTCAGAGATACGGTAGGGCTGGAAGCACAAGTGAAGGAAAAAGAGGCTTTTGTTCAGCAGTTCTTGCGTGAACAAATCCAATCCATAGATCCTCTTATTGAAATTCGCGGCATGGGATTGATCTGGGGGATTGATGTATCTCATCTGGGAGAAGCGTTCGCCAAGGAGGTAACGACTCTCTGCTTTAGTAGGGGACTCATTGTTGAGCGTGCTGGACGTAACGATACAGTAATTAAAATTATGCCAGCGTTAACGATAAGCTTGGAAAACTTGCGTAAGGGCTGCGACATCATTAAAGAAAGCATGGCACAGGTAACCAGTACCTTGGTTACGATGTAATCAATCAGTAAAGCCCCTTGGTTGGAGCTGCCGTCTGCTGTAAAGCAGGTATGACAGGCGCCGTCCAAGGGGCTTTCTAGTAAAAAATTAAGAAATAACTGTTTGCGCGTATTTTTGTGCGGATTGGTCTAGTTGCTCATCGGTCAATACTGCAGCACCATATTGTACGAAATAAGGGAGCAATTTGACACCAATCATATGGCCTGTAGCTTCCAGAGGTCTCAGTAGCTCTTCGATCGTATACCTATTCCGTCCGTCATGTTGATAGTTTTCCTCAACACTGGCAGCAGACAAGGCAATCAACAACTCTTTGCCCTGTAGCTTGCCACCTTCGCTCCCATAAGCCCAGCCGTAGGTTAGAATCTTATCCAGCCATTTTTTCAGTAGGGAAGGAGTGCTGTACCAGTAAAAAGGAAATTGCAGAACGATACGGTCATGCTGCTCTAGCAGTTCCTGCTCCTGGGCGACATTGATTTGCTCATCCGGATATACTTCATACAGGTTGTGAACGGTCACGCCGGATTGTTTCTTGAGTTCTTGCACCCATCTTTTGTTAATGCGAGATTCCGCAAGATCAGGGTGAACGACAATAACGAGGGTTGACATTTAAAAACCATCTCCTTCGAACTTATTTATCGTAAGTAAATAACCAATACATATGTAACGATTTTAGTTTCAACTTATGGAATTGTCAACTCTATTACATTTTAAGCTCTATATTCAAAAGACTCCGGCAAGCTCATGCCGGAGTCTCATCAAATGAAGTGTTTTTACATTAAGCGATATGATTAAGAGCAACAATTTTGTTTTTCCCGGAGCGCTTAGCTTGGTACAGATAGTCATCTGCTTGCTGAAAAAATACATCTTTATCTTTGTTCATTTCCTCTGTATAGCTTTTCAGTCCAATGCTTACGGTTACAGAAACGATTTGCAATTTCTCATGAAAGGTCATTTTCTCCACTTCACGCCGGATGTTTTCGACGATCTGATAAGCTTCTTCGAAAGTATGCTCGAACATCAAAATAGCAAATTCCTCACCGCCATAGCGAGCTGCAATGTCATTTGCGGTAATCTGTTCTGTAATGATTTGCGAGATGCCTTCCAAAATTTTATCTCCGAACTGGTGTCCGTAAGTGTCATTGATCTTCTTGAAATTATCAATATCCACTAACGCCAGATGGATGATCGCTCCTTGTTCGGCATATTCGAGTGCTTTTTCATAAAAGTTTTGAAAGGACAAATGATTGTACAGCTTTGTCAAACCATCAGTCATTGACATTTTGCTGATAATCGCATTACTGATCATTAATTCCTGTTGGGCACGCTTTGTTTTATACAAATCCACTAACAAATCGCGGCCGCTGGCCTGAATAATGAGAGCAAGAAAGGTGGACATAATCAAAAAGGTTGGAATCGCCACAATATCAAAGTCTGACAAATAGCTGCGGAATGATCCATCTGCTGCCAGCAACAGAAAAAAGACGACCACTTGCAATACAAAGGAAAGCCATATTAAGCGACGATTGAAGAACAGAATAGAAGAGAAAATAGGCAACAAACATAGCGCAGGAATAATCCGGATATCATAATTTAGGCGAATAATCATCCAGCAAATGACGGTGCTTGCCATAAACAGGATCACAAAAGAATACCTGTTAAATTTAAAATGAGCCAACTCTGCCAGTAAGTTGGAACCACTCATGATTAGCGTAGGAACAATCAGGGTTCCGACGTAAAATTCATAAGGCGAAGCGGCGTAATCAAGAAATAAGTAGCTGCCCAGCTGGACGATAAAATGTACAGCTATAATCATCCAATACAGTAATAACATTTTGCGTACCCAGTGGGCTTGCTTTGTTTTGTAATCCATGGTTTGAGTAAGCCGTTTTGTCTTGTTCATGATGTCACCACACTTAATGTATCTTTAGCCATTCTCGTATTATAAGATACTATGTGATGAAGTTGAAGCTAATTTTTTTGAAGGCCATGAACTTGTTAACCTAGTAACACTTTTACTTGGTGGATAGCCCCATCCGCTGCAACCGGCAGAATATTATTCGTTAGGAGGGTACCGTCTACAGTAACCGTAGCTACACCCTTGGAGACATGCTGTGGATTCGTGATATGGATCACGTAGGTATCGCCACGGAAGACGCGGGTGACTATGAATTCGTCCCAGGCTGTAGGAATGCACGGGTCAATACGCAGACCGTCCCATTCCGGCTGGATACCGAGGATGGATTGAGTAATAGCTATAAAATTCCACGCCGCTGTACCCGTCAGCCAGGAATTTTTGGCTTCGCCTTCACGAACAGCATCGTTGCCCGCAATCATTTGTGCATACACATACGGCTCGGTGCGGTGAATGTCGCTGATGTCCTCCAGATAGGCAGGTGCAATTTTGCTATATAGCTCAAAAGCGCGATCTCCACGTCCTATTACGGCTTCCGCCATCATAATCCACGGGTTATTGTGGCAGAAAATACCGGCATTTTCCTTATACCCGGGAGGGTAAGATGAGATTTCGCCCAGATTGATGTGGTAACGGGAATAAGATGGATGTTGCAGCACGATGCCGTAGGGAGTTTCCAGTCGATCACGTGTAGAATCGAGAGCTTTATGTGCCAAGCCTTCTTCAACACCAATTCCTGCCATGACACAGAAACCTTGAGGTTCAATGAAAATTTGACCTTCCTCACAATCCTTGCTTCCGATTTTGTCTCCATAATGGTCATACGCACGTAAGAACCATTCCCCGTCAAAACCATGCTCCAATGTAGCTGCTCGCATACGATCCACATGGGCTTGAGCTGTGGATGCTTCTTCATCCAAACCTCTGCGCTTGCAAAGCTCAATAAAATCCGGTCCCGTATATACGAATAGTCCGGCGATAAACACGGATTCAGCTACTCGGCCCTCCAAATTTTGTGTTGTCTGATAGGACTCATCGGGTGTAGCGGAAAAACAATTGAGATTCAGACAATCGTTCCAGTCAGCTCGGCCAATGAGTGGAAGACCATGCGGACCAAGATTATCTATTACATGGTAAAAAGAACGCTTCAAATGTTCAAACAGCGTAGCCGCACGCTCTACATTTCCGTCAAAGGGCACTTGTTCGTCCAGTATGCCAAAGTCTCCCGTTTCTTTGATATACGCTGCGGTACCGACAATAAGCCACAACGGATCGTCGTTAAAGCCACCGCCAACCTCGTGGTTTCCTTTTTTGGTTAACGGTTGGTACTGATGATAAGCTCCGCCGTTTTCAAATTGAGTAGAGGCAATGTCGATAATCCGTTCCCGTGCCCGCTCCGGTATTTGGTGGACGAAGCCGAGCAAATCTTGATTTGAATCCCGGAAGCCCATACCACGTCCGATACCAGATTCAAAATACGAAGCTGAACGTGACATATTGAATGTAACCATGCATTGATACGGGTTCCATATGTTTACCATTCGGTTCAGCTTGTCGTCGTGGCTTTGAAGGGTGTACTTGGACAGCAGATTGTTCCAATAGGCTCGGAGTTCACTCAAAGCTTGCTTTACATCGGCTTCATCCGCAAACTGCGCAATCATGGCATGTGCCTGTTTTTTATTAATAACACCGTGGGACTCCCATTTCTCTTCCTCGGGATTTTCCACATAACCGAGTATAAAGTTACAGCTTGTTTCTTTGCCTGGCTCCAGCGTGATCTCAATACAATGTGATCCGACAGGGGACCATCCGCTGGCAATAGAGTTCGAGGCTTGCCCAGCGGCGACCGTTTGAGGCTGATCTAATCCGTTGTAGAGTCCCAGAAAAGCTTCACGATCTGTATCATAACCCGCTAGCGGACGATTAGCAGAGAAAAAAGCATAGTGATTGCGGCGTTCACGGTATTCCGTTTTGTGATAAATGACAGAGTCCTGTATCTCAACCTCGCCCGTGTTCAAGTTGCGCTGGTAGTTGGTCATATCGTCATAGGCGTTCCACAGACAAAATTCCACGAACGAAAAGAGTTTGATCTTTTTGGTTTGTAACGATGTGTTCTGAAGCTTAACCTGATGGACCTCGCCGTCAAAGGATAGGGGTACAAAAGCCAGCTGAGTGGCTCGAATACCGTTGCGTTCTCCCATAATTGAGGTATAACCAAGTCCATGGCGGCATTCATACTGCTCCAGCTCCCGTTTGACCGGCATCCAGCCTGGAGTCCAATAATCCCCATCATCATAAATATAAAAATAACGACCACCGTTATCGACAGGAATATTATTGTAACGGTAACGGGTTAAGCGACGTAAGCGAGCATCCCGGTAAAATGCATAGCCGCCACTTGTATTGGAAATCAGTCCAAAAAATCGTTCATTACCTAAATAATTAATCCAAGGATAAGGGGTTTGAGGGGTGTGGATGACATATTCTTGATTGACATCATCGAAGAAACCATACTTCATGGCGCAGAACTCCTCTCGATTTGAAAAAATAAAAGGCCCAATACATGATTATATTCAAACATGAAGCCGTTCTTCCTTTAGGAAGATATTCCCCTCTTTATGTAAAATGCGCTTGATTTTCTCAACCTTTCTTCTGGGATTTGCAAAATATTTGAAATGGGTAAATATACCTTTTTATGCTAAAATGAAAAAGTTAGAACTTAGCAAGGCAGGAGGTTGCAAGAATGGCACCTATCACATTATTTTTCATCCCATATGCAGGCGGATCGGCGTCGGTCAGCTTCAAATGGAAAAAGTCGCTACTTCCGCAGATTAAGCTTGTTCCACTGGAATTAGCGGGCAGGGGTATTCGTTCTGGGGAACCGCTTAAGGAAAGCATTGAGGAGATGAGCGAGGATCTGATGCACAAGATCAGCGAAGAGATAGCCCCCGGCAATCCTTATGCCATATACGGCCACAGTATGGGGACGATGATCTCATTCGAGCTGTACTACAAGCTGGTGGCCGGTGGATATGGCAAGCCTGCTCATCTGTTCGTTTCGGGTGGACGGGCACCGCATGTCCCAAGAAATTCCCCGTGGTTACACGATCTGCCCGCAGATCAGTTCAGGACGCATTTGCAGCGGTACGGTCAGCTTTCGGAAGCGATTTTTGACAATCAGGAATTATACGACTATTTTATGCCCGTGTTAAGAGCGGATTTCAAAGCTGTTGAGTTGTATAAGTACACGGCTAAAGCCGCACTTTTACATTGTCCTATCACCGCTTTGACGGGAATGACCGATAACACGGTGACCTTACAAGATGCGGAGGCATGGGCACAGCATACGGATCAGCAATTTCGTATGTTTACCTTTGAGGGAGGACACTTTTTTATTCATGATGAAGTGGAGCGGATTACGCACATCATCAATGAGACCTTGGAGCAGATTACGGTAACAAGTAGCATACAAAAATAAAAATAAGAGGTGAATTTTAGTGACAGTAGGTGTATTGGCACATTTGTTTGGCAAGTTGCCTTATCGCGAATTGGCTGCAAAGGTAGGCGCAGCGGGCTTTACTCATGTTCAGCTGGCTCCGTGGAGAGCGATCAGTGATGTGGATTTTAATAAACCGGGTAAGTTCAATCCGGGATTGGCACTGTCTATCGCAGAAGAATTTCGTAAGCATGGTGTTTCCATATCGGTGCTCGGGTGCTATTTGCATTTTTTTGTACAGGATGAGGAATTGCTGCGTGAAAATGTAGAGCGCTTTAAAGAGCTGATCCGATATGCGGGTCTGTTAGGAGCACCCATGGTTGCAGCTGAAGTGGGACGTAATGAGGATGGTACCGCCTATACGGAACGTGACTGGAGAGTTGTAAGGGAAGTAGTGCGTGAATTAGCAGATGAAGCGGAGAAGTGGGGCGTATTCGTAGGATTGGAAGCTGCAAACGATCACTTGGTAGGAACTGCCGTAGAGTTGGCTACCTTTCTGGAAGAAGTGCCCTCTTCACACATCGGTGTTGTGATTGATCCTGGTAATCTGCTGAAAACGGAAAATATGGCGCAGCAGGATGAGATCATTCGGGAAGCTTTCCAACTGCTGGGCCCCCGGATTATCGCTGCGCATGCCAAAGACCGGCGTTTGTCATCGTCGGGTGAAATTGAGACGGTGCCGCCGGGTTTTGGAGACATGAACTATGGCCTCTACATGGAACTGCTGGAGCAGTACAAGCCGGGGGTTCATATTATTATGGAAGCTGCTCAGGAGCATGAGATGGCTGAATCCAGACGTTATATCGAAGGACACCGGATAGCCGCTCAGAAAGCGCAACAAGTGCAGACGAAATAATGTATTCTATCATAATACTCAGGAATGCTACGTTAATAATTCGAGAGACTTGGAAGCGCCTCCTTTTCCAAGTCTCTGTTTCTTTACCCTTGTTTAACCCTGCACAACCGCCACGATCACAATGACCCAGCTTGCCAAAAAAGCCAACCCGCCAATGGGGGTGATTGCTCCAAGCTTTTTCACACCGGATATACTAAGGGCATACAGACTACCGGAAAATAGGAGAATACCCACCAGCATAACCCAGCCTGCGGTTACGATGAGAGAAGAATGGACAAGTCTGTCAGCAAGAACTCCAAGCAGCAGCAAACCCAGTCCATGAGCGATTTGATATTGAATTCCTGTCTGGAATATGCTCATCATGTCTGCGGAAAGTCTCTTTTTCAATGCGTGTGCGCCGAACGCTCCAAGCGCTACGGCTAAAAACATCACGATACAACCAAGCAATAGCAAAATTTTCATGTTTTAACGCCTCCCTGTGAAATAGTACCGATTCCAATTGATTTCGTCAATTTTCCTTGTGAAACTCTAAACATATATAATTTTTCGACTCTCATTTGGCGCCTAGTGTGGTATATTTTTTCCAGGGCCAATGCGAAGCATTTGGAGCAATAGACAGCGTGTCCTCCACCTTTTTTATGGGAAAGTGAGGTGATGGTGCTGTCTTTTTGTGCTGTCATTTTTCGGAATAAAATCTTGTGTAAAGTCAAAATTGATAATGGAGAGGATGAATGCAAAGTGATCAGCAGAAAATCCGTGTTCAGGAAATCTGTCTCTATGGTCATGTCAGCTATTTTGGTACTTCCGTTAACCTTGGGCTTATTTCAGGCAGAACCCGACCGTGCATCAGCTACAACACCGGAATCGACACGCTTTCTACAATTGTATAAACAGCTGAAGGATCCGGCTAGCGGATACTTTTCAAAAGAAGGCATACCTTATCATTCCGTTGAAACGCTCATGAGCGAGGCTCCGGATTACGGACACTTAACGACTTCGGAAGCGTACAGCTACTGGATGTGGCTGGAAGTACTGTATGGTCATTATACCGGGGATTGGGGGCATTTGGAATCCGCGTGGGACAACATGGAGAAATATATCATTCCTGTTAATGAAGGCGACGGTAAGGAAGAGCAACCGACAATGAGTAACTATAACCCGAACAGCCCCGCCACTTATGCAGCAGAATATTCGCAGCCGGATCAGTACCCAAGCCGCCTAAGTGGTCAGTATGGTGCTGGCAAGGATCCACTGGACTCTGAGCTGAAGGCAACCTATGGCAACAACCAGACTTATCTGATGCACTGGTTGTTGGACGTGGATAATTGGTACGGTTTCGGAAATCTTCTGAATCCGTCGCATACAGCAGCCTATGTAAACACCTTCCAGCGCGGGGAACAGGAATCGGTCTGGGAGGTTGTACCACATCCATCGCAAGACAATCAAAAGTTTGGCAAGCCTAATGAAGGCTTTATGAGCTTGTTCACCAAGGAAAATAATGCCCCGGCTCAGCAATGGCGTTACACGAATGCCACCGATGCAGATGCACGGGCAGTTCAAGCGATGTACTGGGCTAAGGAATTGGGATATGACAACTCCGTATATTTGGATAAAGCCAAAAAGATGGGAGACTTTTTGCGTTACGGCATGTACGATAAATACTTCCAGAAAACCGGAAGCGCTTCCAATGGAAGTCCAATTGCTGGTACGGGCAAGGATGCCAGTCTTTATCTGATGGCATGGTATACATCCTGGGGCGGCGGACTTGGCCAAAGCGGCAACTGGGCTTGGCGTATTGGTGCCAGCCATGCACATCAGGGCTACCAAAATGTCGTCGCAGCATATGCGTTGTCCAACCAAGATGGTGGATTAATACCGAATTCACCAACGGCGGGACAGGATTGGGCGACCTCGCTGAAGCGCCAACTGGAGTTTTATACTTGGCTGCAATCCGATGAGGGGGCCATTGCAGGCGGAGCGACGAATAGCTGGGATGGTGCCTACAAGGCTTATCCATCTGGCACAAGTACCTTTTATGGCATGGCTTATACAGGGGCTCCTGTATATAACGATCCACCGTCGAATAACTGGTTCGGGATGCAGGCTTGGCCTGTCGAGCGAGTTGCCGAGCTGTACTACATTTTAGCCAAGAAAGGGGATACTTCGTCCGAGCAGTTTAAAATGGCTAAACAAGTGACGGAAAACTGGATCGCATGGTCCAAGAACTATGTATTTGCCAACGAACGGCCTGTGACTGACGTGCAGGGATATTATTTGGATGCACAAGGCAAGCGTATTCTGGGTGGCAAAAATCCGAAAGTGGCTACTACAGCAGCTAAAGGCGAATTCTGGCTGCCGAGCAATCTGGAGTGGAGTGGAAAGCCTGAAACCTGGAGCGGATTTGCCAATCATAAAGGGAATACCAATCTCCATGTGGTAACAAAGAATCCGGGGCAGGATGCCGGAGTACTGGGCAGCTATGTTAAAGCACTTACTTTCTTTGCTGCTGGAACGAAAGCTGAAAAAGGAGACTATTCCGAGTTAGGCAAGGAAGCTAAGGATCTGTCTAAAGCTTTGCTTGATGCTGCATGGGGTTATAACGATGGTATAGGTATTACAACGAAGGAAGCTCGCGAGGATTATTATCGTTATTTTACTAAAGAAGTGTATATCCCGAACGGCTGGAGTGGTAAGACTGGACAAGGCAACACGATCCCTGGCACAGACGCTACCGCTTCTGACCCGTCCAAGGGCGGCAATGGTACCTATTCCAGCTATAGCGATATCCGGCCTAATATCACTAAAGATCCGCAATGGTCCTATCTTAAAGATAAATACACGACTTCTTGGAACAATCAGACCAAAAAATGGGATAAAGGTGCTCCAGAATTTACGTATCACCGTTTCTGGTCCCAAGTCGATATGGCAACGGCTTATGCTGAGTATGACCGTCTCATTAACGGTAGTGGACCAACCGAGCCGACAGCTCCCAAAGCTCCGGCAAATGTGAAGGCAAACGCAGGGGATGCTCAGGTTACACTCACTTGGAGCAAAGCGACGGGTGCCGATAGCTATACGGTCAAGCGCTCGACAACCAGTGGTGGTCCTTATACCACAGTAGCAACGGTAACAGACAGCACTTACAAGGATACAGGAGTGCTGAATGAAACCACTTATTATTATGTAGCAAATGCAACAAATTCTTTAGGAACCAGCCCGGATTCTGTCGAGGTCAGTGCTAAGCCTACGGCAGCTCCCATTCCAGCAACGGGAGACGTGATTGCCCAATACCGCGTGGGCGACACTAATCCGGGAGATAACCAGATTCGGCCACTGTTCCGTGTTGTAAACAAGGGTAAAGAGGCTGTCGAACTGAAAAATGTTAAGCTGAGATACTACTATACCGTAGATGGCGACAAGTCACAGGAATTCCATTGTGACTATGCACAGTTGGGTAGTAGTAACGTTCAGGGACGTTTTGTGAAACTGGATAAGGCCGTTACAGGTGCAGATTATTATCTGGAGATCTCCTTTGGAGCTGGTGCGGGAAGTCTGGCAGCAGGGGAAAATACAGGAGATATTCAAATTCGCATGAACAAGACGGACTGGAGCGACTATAACGAAAGTGATGATTTTTCCTATGATTCTACCAAGACCTCTTATACGGATTGGGACAAAGCACCTTTGTATATAAACGACAAACGTGTCTGGGGCCTGGAGCCTTGATTGCGAACTGATTGTGGAAATCGCGGGCGGAATGTGAGAGCACTGAACTGGATTCATTTCCGTCCGTTTTTTTGTGATCGGATTCGTGGTACACTATGATCGTTACATCATTACATACATGACCGAGGTGACCTGAGACATGAATGACAATTTGGCACAGGCTCTGAATGAGCAAATGAACTTTGAATTTTACTCCGCTCACGTATATCTGGCGATGGCTGCTTATTGCTCCAGTGAAAGTCTGGATGGGTTTGCAAACTTCTTCCTAGTACAAGCTGAGGAGGAACGGTTTCATGCCATGAAACTGTATAAATACATTAATGACCGTAGAGGACGTGCTACATTGGCTGCATTACCAGAGCCCAAGAACAGCTACGATTCCATGCTGGACGTATTTGAGCATGGCTACAAGCATGAGCAGCAAAACACGCAAAAATTTTATCATTTGGCTGACTTGGCCCTCGATGCACGTGAGCATGCAACGATCCATTTCTTGAAATGGTTTATTGATGAGCAAGTCGAGGAAGAAGCGCTGTTCGACAGTGTTATCCAGAAGCTTAAACGCATTGAAAGAGACAGCAACGCCTTTTATATGCTGGACAGCGAGTTTGCCAAACGCAGCTTTACTGCCCCTGCGGAGTAACACTGCAAACATGTTGTGTTTGAAAATGCCTGAGGCATGGACAGCATTTTATTCGTCAAGAAAGTAAAGGAGCCCGGCTTTCGGGCTTTTTTGCGTTGACTTTGATTTACCGAATGTCCCTCTTTCGAGGGGATATTGTTATTTTAAATGGAGTTATAGAAAAAATTAATTTGTCGCTGGATGGTGAGCATGCTACAGTTATTTTAACTTTTATATCTGATTAAATAGATAGGAATAATTATATAGTGGTTCACGCGTTTTATAAAAACACTATAAGGAGGCGGGTTAGTATGAGTGAAATCTATCGTCTGGCACTCCAAGAGGACGCAGAAAGATTGCAGTATGTGACGTATGAGGCGTATGAAACAATTCGGCAGTTGGGGCTTCGATGGCCTGCCGCTCAGGCAGACGTTGCTCTCATTCAAGAAAATATTAAAAATAATGATTGCTATGTGCTGGAAGTAGACGGTGTCATTCAGGCTACCGTTAGCCATCTCAAAAATAGAGCCCTTAATTTTATAACCGATCTACCGTTTGTGATGTGGTTTGCTGTAGACCCGGCTACCCAGGGCAAAGGATATGGGAAAAAATTGTTGAATTGGGTAGAGCAAACGATTATACGTGATCAGGTGGGAGCTCCTGCAGTAACACTGGCGACTGCAGAAAAGCATCCCTATTTGCTATCCATGTACGAGCGTTGGGGATATGAACGTATCCATGCTTTTGACCATGGAACAGGGGACGGGACGATGCATTTACTGCGTAAAGTGGTGAATCCTGAATTATTCTCCACTTACATTCGTGAAAAAAATGAAGCCGAGACAGCCAACCAAAATTAGACCCGATCAACCGGAACAGACGAAGCCGATTCGTTCGCTGAAAGGGGCTTGGAGCGAATGAATTTTCAGTTATGATTGATGAATAACGTTACCCTCTCTCATGAAATTAACCGAAATAACGGTATTTTCTGGTCGATAGCGACTGAGAGAGGGGCTTTTTAATTTTGGACAAATTGACAGAAATAAATTAAAAGAGTAACGTAATTGTATAATTATTATAATCACATAAAATTAATCGGATTAATTAAAATTTGAAAATGTGGAATCTGATGATATAAGGAGGAATTTTTTTGAGCGACTCGCAATTTAGCACGACCAAGCGCTGTATAACAGCCGAGGATTTATATCGACTTCACTGGGTTAGCGATCCAGCTATTCATCCTATTAGTGGTGAAATCGCTTACGTAGAACAGTATATTAATAAAGAGCGGACAGATTATAACTCAGGAATTTGGCTATTATCGTCCGATGGCGCTAGCGCATTACCCTTTACATACGGACCGAAAGATGAAACGCCTGTCTGGTCACCCGACGGATCACAACTAGCTTTTCTCCGTACAACAGACGGCAAGCGCCAGGTATGGATTATTCCAGAACGCGGGGGAGAGGCACGACAGCTTACATACGTAGAGAACAACGTTCGTTCATTAGCCTGGTCTCCTAATGGGACCTGCATATCGTTTGTAGCTAAAACGGCCGAGAACCCGTCAAGCCCGATATCCGATGAAGGAACTCAGGAGACGCAACTTAAGGGACGAGTTGTTAATCGAACGAAAGCTAAATCCGACGGCTATGGACTGTGGGATGATACTCGTGATCACTTGTATGTAACGGATATGACTTCGGGGCACACAGTTCAACTGACTTCCGGCGCTTATGATGTGGCAGAGCCTGTGTGGTCACCGGATGCTCAACGTATTTTATTCGTCGCCAGAATCGCAGAACATTCGAAAGAGGATACGGATTTACGTGAACTAAATGATTTGTTTACGATAACTCCTGCGATTTCAAATGATGATGCCGCAGCACCGCTTAAGCTGACCCATTCTGAACTGCACATCGAGAGTGCTGCTTATTCTCCCGACGGTTCAACGATTGCCTTTTACGGCCATGATCGACATGCCAAAGGCGCTACTCAGACCCGACTGTACACGGTTCCTTCCAGTGGGGGGAAGGCAGTATGCGTTAGTGAGACGCTTGACGCTCACCTTGGTAATGCGGGTATGAGCGACATGCGTTCACATCTTCATGTAGGACCACCACGCTTCAGTGCGGATGGTCAATCCCTGTATACGCTAGTAACTCTTGAAGGGAATGTAAACGTATATCAGTTTGCGCTTGATGGAACTTTTAAAATTTTAACGCAAGGAGATCGAGAAATTTACCAATTCGAGCTTACACCGGATGAGCAGCATATCATTGCCGCTTCCACCGATGTAACTTTACCAGGCGATTTGTTCCGGATTGCGATCCATTCAGGAACTGAGGTACGGCTGACACGAGTAAATGATTCTTTGCTTGATGAGATTGAGATCAGTGTGCCTGAGTGCTTTTGGACGGAGGTTGAGGATGGCCGACGGGTGCAGGGATGGGTAATGAAGCCTGCTGGGTTTAAGGAGGGAGTATCCTATCCTGCCATTTTGGAGATTCACGGTGGCCCTCATGCCATGTATTCCAATTCTTTTTTTCATGAATTTCAGTTGCTGGCCGCTCAGGGATATACAGTCATCTACACGAATCCCGGAGGAAGCCGAGGGTACGGACAGTCTTTTACCAATGTCGTCCTTAGAGATTACGGCGGACGCGATTACACTGATCTACTGAGCGCAGTGGACGAGGCTATACGCCAGTTCCCATTCATTGATCCGGAAAAGCTGGGTGTAACAGGGGGCAGCTATGGTGGCTTTATGACAAACTGGATTGTTGGCCATACCGATCGTTTCCGCGCAGCTGTAACCCAGCGCTCCATATCTAATTGGCTGTCAATGTATGGAGTGAGCGACATAGGGTACTCGTTTACTGAAGATGAAGTCGGCGGGAATCCGTGGGAGGATTGCGAGCTCTTGTGGAGGCAATCTCCGCTGGCTTATGTGCAGCAAATTAACACACCGCTGCTCATATTGCACGGGGAGCAGGATCTGCGATGCCCTATAGAGCAGGGAGAACAGCTGTTTACAGCATTGCGTCGTTTGGGGAAACCTACGCAATTTGTCCGTTTTTCAGCTTCAAGTCACGAGCTTTCACGAAAAGGGCACCCGCAGCTTCGCGTGGAACGACTGCAACGCATTACCAATTGGTTTGTCCAACACGAATTATAAGTTAAATCGATTTCTTGTGTTGATGTAAAAATGTCAGGTCCTCATCATAGGACTTGGCATTTTTAGTATGCCTTGCTACAATTCTCTCAACCTCATTCAAAAGGAGATATATAATGGCTGAGCCCTTAAAAAATATGTACACGGAGAATTTTCTTCAACAATTCGGTGAAAAAGTACAGTCTGCATACAGGCCGTTCGATACCATCGGATTTATTCATCAAGTGATGGATGAAAAATGGGATGAGCTGGAGCTGAAAGAACGAATACGGCGTATTTCGTTAACATTAGGGGCATTTTTGCCCAGTAATTATGAAGAAGCTCTGGGTATTCTTTTTACTATAGATGAGCATTGTAGTGGTTTTCCGTACTTGTTTTTCCCCGATTTTGTGGAGGTGTATGGGCAGGGAGAAGGGCATTGGGACCTGTCCATGAAGGCGCTGGAGCGATTCACATCTAGGTCCTCTGCGGAGTTCGCCGTAAGACCCTTCCTCCTGCGTGAACCGGAACGGATGATGCAGCAGATGACGACCTGGGCGGGACATCAAAGTGAGCACGTTCGTCGTCTTGCCAGCGAAGGCTGCCGTCCACGGCTACCCTGGGGACAGGCGTTGCCTGTGTTTAAGCGCGATCCTGCTCCAGTATTGGCTGTATTGGAATTACTGAAAGCCGATCCATCACTATATGTACGTAAAAGTGTAGCCAACAACCTGAACGATATTGCCAAGGATCATCCTGATGTGGTCATTGCTACGGCTCAACGGTGGAAAGGGACACATCCTGACACCGACTGGATTGTGCGTCATGGCTGCCGGACCCTGATTCGCAAATCCATCCCCGAAGTGATGGCAATGTTCGGCTATGCGGATGAAACAGACGGGGGACCGTTGGTCACGGGTGCCTCTTTCACCACAGACCCTGCCGTGCTAAAGCTTGGTGATAGCTGTGAGTTGAGCTACGCGCTTCAGCTTCGTGAAGGTGACCCGGTACGAGTCCGCATCGAGTACGGCATTGACTTTGTAAAGGCGAGAGGACAAGTTTCACGTAAACTGTTTTTGCTATCTGACAAAACGGTCCCCGGAGGAACCCATCTTACAGGTACACGGACACACCGTTTTGCAGACCTGACAACTCGTCGCCATTATGCGGGAACGCATCGGATTGCGTTGCTCGTAAATGGTCAGGAAGCGGCTTATACAGTGGTAGAACTCCAGTTGTAGATCAAGATTGCAGTGAAGAGAAAGAGTCTGAAATCAGGCTCTTTCTTTTTGTGGTTGTTTTTACCCAATTCATTTTTTTTCCAAAAAAATGATTCTGGTATTAGAACCTGGTACTAAGACGTGTTATACTACAGTAAGAAAGTGGATCTCATCTTATGTATAAAGGGGAAGGTATAATTTGACAGATCAACAACAATGGCTTGCGCCTGAATCTTACAATATGACTTCGGAAATGGAACACCATGAGGCTGATAAAACAGCACTTAAGTGGCTGAGTGAGACAGGAGAATACGAAGAAATCACCTATGGAGAGCTGTTGAAAAAGGCTAATCGACTGGCTGGAGGACTCGCAAGTCTGGGATTTAACAAAGGTGACAGAGTTCTGGTCGTAGTACCACGGCGTATTATTGCGTATGTAATTTATTTAGCCTGCTTGAAGCTGGGGCTTGCTGTCATTCCATCTTCAGAAATGCTGCGTGCCAAGGATATTGCATATCGTCTTCGCCATTCTGAAGCACGCGCAGTCATTGCCTGGACCGGAGTAACAGGTGAAGTGGACAAAATAAGCGATGATTTGCCTACTCTGGATTATCGTATCGTGGTCTCCGGGGACGACACGCTAGATGTATCTGGCTGGCTCGTGCTGAATGAGCTGATGGATGGACAGGAAGATACTTTTGAAGCTGTGAAGACGCACCGTGACGACATGGCCATTCTGGCCTATACTTCGGGCACCACGGGAAATCCTAAAGGTGTTGTACATAGCCATGGCTGGGGATATGCTCATCTGCGGATAACATCACCATGGTTGGATATTCGAGCTTCAGACGTAGTATGGGCTACAGCTGCACCAGGATGGCAAAAGTGGATTTGGAGTCCGTTTTTATCTGTACTGGGGAATGGAGCGACCGGATTCGTATATAATGGTCCGTTTCGTCCGGGTCGCTATTTGCAGTTCATGCAGCAGTACGGAATCCAAGTGTTGTGCTGTACGCCGACAGAATATCGGATTATGGCGAAAACGGATGGTTTGGATCAATATGATCTATCCCAATTGCGCAGCGCAGTTTCTGCGGGAGAGCCTCTCAATCAGGAGGTCATTAATAAGTTTCAGGAGCAGTTCAACATTACGATTCGTGACGGCTACGGTCAAACGGAGAGCACATTAATTATTGGTAATTTAAAGGATGCACCTCTGCGTACAGGCTCGATGGGCAAATCTATTGCACTGGGACTCGTTGAGGTCGTAGACGAGGATGGCATTCCGCTGGCTCCGGGGCAAGTGGGCGATATTGCGGTACGCGCTGATCTGCCGGCATTATTCCATACGTATTACCATGATCCAGAACGCAAATTAGCTAGTGTCCACGGAGATTATTTTGTTACGGGAGACCGGGCTCGCAAAGATGAGGATGGATATTTCTGGTTCGAAGGACGTGGGGATGATATCATTATCAGTTCTGGCTATACTATTGGTCCTTTTGAAGTAGAGGAAGCGCTTATGAAGCATTACTCCGTGCAGGAATGTGCTGCCGTAGCCAGCCCTGACGAAATCCGTGGACATGTTGTAAAGGCTTTTGTCGTACTCAAAGCTGGGGTAGAAGGATCACCGGCGTTAGTGAAGGAACTGCAACATCATGTGAAAACATGGACGGCGCCTTATAAATATCCACGAAAAATAGAGTTTATTCAAGAACTCCCTAAAACCAGCTCAGGCAAAATACGAAGAGTGGAGCTGCGTGAACTGGAGAAGCAATCCGTACTGTAATGATAAAATTATTCAATATAATCAAAACGGAACAGGAGCGTGGAAAAATGAGTACATTTGAATCATTGTTGGAACAATACGCAGAACTGGTTGTAAGAGTAGGGGTTAACATTCAGCCTGGACAGGTGTTTTTGGTAACTGCACCACTGGAAACTGTTGAGTTTACACGCCTGATTGTCAGCAAAGCCTATGAAGCAGGCGCTAAATATGTACAGGTAGAGTTTGAGGATGATTCCATTACACGTAGTCGTTTTGAACATGGTGACGAAGCTAGCTTCGATTACTACCCTGCTTGGAAGGCAGAAATGATGGAGAAATTTGCTGAAGAGGGTGGAGCCACACTAACGATTAAAGTGCCGAACCCCGATTTATATCAAGGCATTGATCCACAAAAGGTTTCTCGTGCGACCAAGGCGGCAGCTACGGCGAGAGAGGGTTTTTCCAAATATACCCGAAATCATAAAATTAGTTGGTGTTTGATTAAAGCGCCGACGAAGGCTTGGGCCGATAAAGTATTTGCAGATGTAGCAGAAGAGGATCGTATATGTGTCATGTGGGATACAATCTTCCAAATGAACCGTGTAGATGGCTCTGATCCTATTCAGAATTGGCAGAAACATTTGAAAAACCTTGAACAGGTACAAGACAAGCTGAATCATAAAAAGTATAAAAGTCTCCACTATCGTGCACCAGGAACAGATTTGCGAATTGAACTGGCTGACGGGCATATTTGGCGCAGCGGCGGTGGGGAGAACGAGCGCGGAGATTACTTTGTCGCGAATATGCCGACAGAAGAAGTGTTCACGATGCCTAAGCGTACAGGTGTGAATGGTCATGTCACAAGTACCATGCCACTCAATTTAAATGGACAACTGGTGGATCGCATAACGTTTACCTTTAAGGACGGTAAAGTCACTGAATATACAGCAGAATCCGGCGAGCAGCATCTGACTCATTTGCTCGCTACGGATGAAGGGGCCAGCTATTTGGGAGAAGTTGCACTGGTGCCGCACGATTCACCGATCTCCAATCTCAATCGTATTTTTTACAATACAGGTATTGACGAAAATGCCTCCTGTCACTTGGCCCTAGGCAGTGCGTATCCATTTAATATGGAAAATGGGACACAAATGAACCGGGAGGAGCTGCTCCAGAATGGTGCCAATGTCAGTCTGACTCATGTTGACTTCATGATCGGCTCAGCTGAGCTGGATATTGATGGCGAACTGCAAGATGGAAGTAAAGAAGCCGTGTTCCGCAAAGGAAATTGGGCTATTTAGTCCTTTTCTCAACCTCAATTCAATCAACCCGCAAACGATCTCATTCGTATGCGGGTTTTTCTATTCCCTAAATCTCAAATCACTCCTTGTTTTGTGAAATATAAAGTGCTAAACTGAGTTCAAACAACAATTTAAACATTGTTTAAATTGTTGTTTGAAAAGTTGCTTATATAAAGTTGTCCGTTTCATTTGTCCGTTATGATTGAACAAAACAGGAGGAGAAAAAACATGAATCACCCAGACAAAAAACAACAAACCAAAGAAAAAATCTTAGACGCTACGCTGGAATTTATTCAAAAGGAAGGTTTTGAGGCGGTTACAATCCGAAAAATTGCCGATCTGTCTGCTACTAATATTTCATTAGTTAATTATTATTTTGGCTCCAAGGAAAATTTGCTCAGTGAAACTATTGAAGTGATATTAAATGGCTTTCAACATACCTTTTCTATTTTGGATAATACAGCGATCCCCCCCCAAGATAGACTGAAACAATTTTTACATAACTATTTACAGGTCATTCGTCAATATCCAGAGCTTCTTTCGCGAATTATTGCCATGGGCAGCACGCCCTTTACATCTCAACAGGAATACGGAAGGTTTTTAAATATAATGGGATTTCCAAAGGTTCAGAACACGATCAAGGAGCTGACAGGCGAGCAACAGCCGGAGCGCTTGTTAGCGATGATGATGCAAATATTCGGAGCTATTTTTCTGCCCGCACTGATGAGTCCGATTCTTGAATCAGGGGCAGTTGTGAAAATACCTTCAATAGAGGAACAATTAAATCTGCTGTTTGAAAGATATTTTGATCAAAAATAAAGCATAGGGGTGACTAATATGAATTATTTGAGAAAATATTGGCAAGATGCAGGGGCTATAATCGGTGTGGTCGTATGTGTTGTTTTGCTTATGAATCAAGCTATCTTTTCGGATATAACAGGCATGTTATGGTTGAGTTTTGTAGCTATATTGTTTCATCAATTTGAGGAGTACCGCTGGCCTGGATATTTTGCTGGTTTATTTAACAACGTTATGTTTAAAAGTGAAGCACCCGATCATTACCCCTTAAACACTCAATCAGCGATGATTATCAATGTTGCAATTGCCTATGTGTTTTACCTGCTCCCCGTATGGTTTCCGCAAGTAATCTGGCTTGGACTCGCACCCGTTTTTATGGGATTTTTTCAGGTCGTCTGGCACGGTATCGTCGTAAATATTAAAGCAAAAACCCTATATAATCCTGGCTTGTTTACGGCATTTCTCCTGCATGTTCCAGTCGGAATTTGGTATATACATGCAATAGTACAGCGAGACATCCCAACGGCAATAGACTGGATTGCGGGTACGATCTACTTTGTTTTTGCTGTATACATCTTCATCATTAAAGGGAATATATGGTTAAAGAAGAGTGACTCTCCTTACTCCTTTTCTAAACAACAGCTGGGATCTTATGGTCGTAAATAGTGTATATTAGAAAATCATTAATGTCCTTGTTTACAAGTTGGAAACAAGTAGAGGTATTCTGGAAACGAGGTTCGGTTACACTTGGTTTGTACCCATGAACAAGGAAAGAGTGATCTTATAATGAAGCATACACATCAATCTTATGATCGTAAAAAGTTGGCTTACAAGCTAATCACCACTAGTGCTTTATTGGCGATAGGTTTTGCTGTGATGACAGGATGCAGCAATAGCGGGGAAGCAAAATCAACTGCTCCTACTAAAGCAGAAACAGTCACATCGCCTGCTAGTTCTACAGATCAAAACACGGATCTCAATACTAATGGGCAAGGCTCAACCTCAACCTCAACCTCAACCTCGACCCATCAAGAACCTGCCAATAGTACAGCTACACCTCACAGTAAACACAGCCCTGCAGCCGCTATATTTAGCGCAGCCAAGCAGGGAACCTTACCGAATTTGCCTAAAGGTCTTGGCTTGGGAACTAGCAGCGATCTTTTATTTGAGCTGTGGGGGAAATCCGAGTCTGGTTCTACTGGCCCTATGAGAAGCTACGCTAAGTATCATACAGACATCATGCTGGATGGAAGCGATAAAGTTACAGAAATTACATCTTCCGATCCAGAATATAAAAAGTTGCTTATCAAACAAATTGTTGACGATTTAGGCCAACCTACGGAAACCGTTGATACCTCTAGAGACATACCTGACACAGCAGAAGCTAATTATACGATCAATAACACATCAGGACTTAGTTATAATTTAGTATTTTCCTATCAAACCAAAACGCAAAAGGTCAATTATATCCGATTATATTTTAACTCTAAAACGCCATAATTGGATGCATATAACAGAGTCGTTTCCGTTAGAATTGCGGAGGCGACTTTGTTCAAGCTCATTGCATTTTTAGGGTATGTCGTTTATACTATTTTGTAATTGATTAATCACTAATCAGAAAACTGTGTTAAATAAAAGGATGAAAAAACATGACTAAAGCTACGTCAACATCTATAAATCGCCAAAAGGAAATCATATCTGCTGCCATTGAAGTGTTTGCTGAGATGGGCTACTACCGAGCTACAACAGCCAAAGTTGCAGAACGGGCCAATATTTCTCAACCCTATGTCTTTCGTTTTTTCGCTACCAAGGAAGCATTGCTTGTTGAAGCCCTGAAGGTTTCATTTACACGTATCATAGATTCTTTTCACAGCGTCATTCATTCGGCCTCATCTGAGCAGCTCGAGCAAGAGCTAATTGCAGCCTATTCGCAAATTATGACGGAATACCGTAATGAAACACTTTTGCAAATGCAGGCGCAGACGATTCGCGAGGATGAGGTTGTAAGCGTGATGCAGCAAGGGTTACGTGAAATTCATACGACGGTGTATGATGCTTTCCGACGGGCAGGTATTGAACAAGCAATGGAAAGAACGATGCTTTTTCTCGCTAGAGGTATGCTGTGTAATATTTCAATGTCGCTGGATTTGCCAGAACTGATGAAAAAAGGCGATTAATTTTGGTTTATGTTTATGCAATAGAGTCGCGTTTTTGCGCGGCTTTTTTTGCTTTTAATTTTATTTGTTTAAGACATGATTTTGTTTGCTTCTGAGAAGAAACGGCCAAATAAGTTGACAAGAGAAGTGAGTATCATTATCCTAATACCTATAGGGGTATATGTATAAAAGATTTAACTAAGCTAAGCCCCTCAAAAAACAGGCGGAGGTTATAGAATGTCATCAACTAACAATATCCAAGCAGATCATATTCTTGATTGTAAAGGGCTAGCTTGTCCTATGCCTATTGTAAAAGCAAGAAAGGCTATGAATGAGCTCGTTCCCGGAAAGATTATGGAGATTCAGGCGACTGACAAAGGTTCATTAGTCGATTTTCAGAGCTGGGCCAAAAACACCGGACATCAATATTTGGGCACTCTCCAAGAAGGAGATGTAATGCGACATTATCTACAAAAAGCAAATCTAGCTGAAGTGAAGAAGGAGCAAGTATTTTCTTCTACGATAAGCCATGAAGAGCTACAAGCAAAATATTCTGGCAAAGAGAACTTCATTTTACTCGATGTTCGTGAACCCGCTGAATTTACGCTTAAACATATCCCTGGATCTAAGCACATCCCTCTTGGCGAACTGGAGAACAGACTTTCTGAACTGAACTTGGAAGAAGAGATCGCAGTGATTTGCCAAGCTGGAGCACGCAGTGAAATGGCTTGTCAGTTATTAGTTGCCAAAGGCGCTAAAAAAGTCAAATCTGTGCTTTCAGGCATATCCGAATGGGCTGGAGAGACTAAAGGAAGCGAATCCATATGAGCACACCCAAAACAACGATTGTATTATTCAGCGGGGAGCTGGATAAGGCGATTGCTGCATTCATTATTGCGAATGGAGCGGCAGCATATGATCACGAAGTAACTATTTTCTTTACTTTTTGGGGGTTAAATACGTTACGCAAGGATGAAATCGTGAGCACTAATAAGGGAATACTCGAAAAAGCCTTTGGTTGGATCATGCCTCGTGGACCCAAAAAGCTGGCACTATCCAAAATGAATTTTGCCGGACTCGGTCCACAGATGATCAAGCATGTCATGAAAAAACACAATGCGCTTTCCTTGCCGCAGCTTATAGAGTTGGCACGAGAGCAGGGGATCAAGCTCGTCGCCTGTACCATGACCATGGATTTGTTAGGGCTGCAGCAAGAAGAGCTAATCGACGGTTTGGAATATGCTGGGGTAGCCGCCTACTTGGGGGATGCTTCCCAGGGCAAGGTGAATCTATTTATTTAGGGTATCCTATTTATTTTTTTGGTTTATAATATACCTATACGTGTATATGGTAAGTCGAAAAAGGAGTGCATTACTTATGGATTACAATTACAGTGATGAACTGAAAACGCGCCTGAGGAGGATTGAGGGACAGGTGCGTGGGGTACTTCGTTTAATGGATGAAGGAAAATCGTGCAAAGACGTCGTTAGCCAGTTATCTGCCGTACGTAACGCATCAGATAAAGCGATTGCCCAAATTGTAGCAGAGAATCTGCAACGATGTATATTGGAAGAGCAAGAGGCTGGAGGAGACACGGATAAGCTGGTTAAAGAAGCGATTCAGCTGCTTGTGAAAAGTAGATAATCATGACTCCAGAGTCCAAGCTAGCGGGCAATGATGTCACTATGCACAAAATTACGGGAGCTGGCATATTGCCTTTGATTAAGATTATATACTAGCCGTAATTAAAAAGTTCGCTGCCTCTAGTTGGTAGCGGGCTTTTTTATTCGGACATTTCAGGAATAATCCTCTGTTTATGCTGAGGTAGGCCGGTGTAAATAACACATAACAAAACAACTTCTTCCGGGAGGCCTATTTATGGAGGTATTTGTTTCGATTGGTGTCAAATTGATCATCAGCTTTTTTGGCTTGTGGATCATTACTTTTATTACAGGTCGGAAAACACTTAGTCAGTTAACACCACTCGATTTCCTAACATCATTGGTGTTAAGCGAAATTGTGGGAAATACGTTATATGACGATAAGGTGACCATTGGGCAGCTTTTATTTGCTTTGGCACTATGGTGCGCGCTGGCCTACTTTTTTGAAAAAGCGACGACCCATTTTGTGAAATTTGGATATATGGCAGAAGGTCGAACAGTGCTGCTCGTGGATAAAGGGCAGGTTAATCAAGAAATGCTGGAGAAATATGACATAGAATTTACACAGCTACTCTCCATGCTACGCCAGCAAAATATTTTTTCTCTGCGTGAGGTCTGGTACGCTACGTTAGAGACGAACGGCTCCTTGTCAGTCATGCGGAAACCTGAATACGAGCCACCCGCCGCTCAGGATATGGGAATAGATGCACAGCCTGATCTTTTTTCTGTTACTGTCATTGATAAGGGAAGGTTGCTAAATGAATCTATGCGTGGGAAAACAATTGATATTGGAGAGATTAAGGCTAAGGTGCGAGAGCAGGGATATGATAGTATCGATGAGATTGCCTATGCAGAGTTAAGCGAGGATGGAACACTTCATATCGTGCCAATGAGATAGAAAAAGCATTAAAAATAAGACCATTTTGATAATTAAGCCAAAAAAGAGGAGCAAGGTGAACAGTCAGGGTTGTACTTCCCAGCTCAAACAATGAAATACAGATGATCAACTCTGATACCCTGAGTGTATTTTTACTCATTGCTTCCATTCACTGCTCCATATTTATTTCATGCATTTAATTATCATTTTTAGATCCAGCAGTTCTTTAAAAGATTTTTGAAATAACCCTATAGAATATTTGAGTCCCGGATTGAGGAGACTACCTCATGAGTTTGAAATTTTTCAGAAAGTGGTGATCAGATTTGAGTTTCTCGGATGATCAGCTTATCTGTCTCCGATTTGAGGACGAACTAGGGTGTTTTGCTAAGGCTGCTGCTCCTCCTATTTATGAGACTGCTCCATTTTTCTTTGATACTTACGAAGATTATGCTGAAGCGGCTAATAATGAAAAGGAGCATTATGTCTATTCGAGGGGAACCAATCCTACCGTTCAGATTGCAGAGCAAATGATTGCTGCACTGGAAGGTGGGGCGGACTGCAAGTGCTTTGCTTCCGGAATGGCTGCTATCAGTGCGGCTCTAATGTGTAGTTTATCCGCCGGGGACCATCTGATTCTGGTCGGACACATATACGAAACCTCCGTCAGCCTAGCTAAATACTTATCGAAGTTCAATATAAATTATACAATTGTACATTCCACTTCTACGGAAGCAGTTGCTGATGCCATCAAACCGCAGACCCGTGCTATTCTTATGGAGTCTCCTACCTCATTCACATTCGATATGGTAAATATTCAGGAGGTAGCTTCGCTTTCCAAAGCGAAGGGCATCCGCACAATCATAGATAATTCATGGGCTACACCCCTTTTTCAAAAACCATTAGAATGGGGCGTAGATATCGTTGTTCACTCCGCATCCAAGTACTTGGGTGGTCATAATGATTTAATTGCAGGGGCAGTGATCGCTTCTAAAGAGATAATAAATCGTATGTATGCTGAAGAGTATGAGTTGATTGGCGGCTCGTTGGCCCCTTTTGAAGCATGGCTACTCATTCGGGGGCTAAGAACACTCCCGCTCCGAATGGAAGCCCATCAGAGAAATGCTCTGTTGGTTGCTCGTTTTCTATCAGATCATCCGGCCATTTCAAAAGTGAATCATCCCGGACTTCCTTCTCACCCACAACATGAGCTGGCATGTAGGCAACTCAAAGGGTATGCCGGATTATTCAGTTTTGAACTAAAAGATTCGGGTTATGAGGATATATGCAGAGTGATCAATAAACTGCGACTGATTCGGATCGGTGTATCTTGGGGGTCTATGGAGAGCCAGGTGATCTCACCAAACTACGGCTTCAATAAGCAGAGTCTAGAAAAACAACACATGCCCGAATCGCTTATCCGCCTAGCTGTAGGGCATGAGCCTGCTGAACTTCTGATACAGGATTTAGCTACAGCTTTAGGCTAAGCTAACTTTCAGGATTTTATCTAAAAAAGCGGAAGTAGCGGTTCCTCCAATACATAAAGAGCTTCTGCTTTTCTGATTTATGATGTTTATACCTGATCAACTTTGCGCTTTAAGTAGGAGATAAGAGAGTCTCAGTTGTTCCAGGTAAATCACCGTGTAGAAATACAAACTAGTAAATTGGAAAATATTACAACTTGCCTGATAGGTATACACGTGATAAATTATATATCCAGCCAGTTAAACGGCTGTTGACTTGATCTTTGAAAACTGAACAACGAGTGAGTAGGGATTTTGTTCACAAAATCCAACGCTGAAATTTTGGTACATGCCTTCCAGGCTGTATAAAATGGAAGCAAACAAGAGATATTTTTTATCTCGTCAGTTTCAAAATGAGCTTATCGCTCTTTCTATAAACCAACTTCGGTTGGTCTTTAATGGAGAGTTTGATCCTGGCTCAGGACGAACGCTGGCGGCGTGCCTAATACATGCAAGTCGAGCGAGGTTAGTTAGAAGCTTGCTTCTAACTAACCTAGCGGCGGACGGGTGAGTAACACGTAGGCAACCTGCCCACAAGACAGGGATAACTACCGGAAACGGTAGCTAATACCCGATACATCCTTTTCCTGCATGGGCGAAGGAGGAAAGACGGAGCAATCTGTCACTTGTGGATGGGCCTGCGGCGCATTAGCTAGTTGGTGGGGTAAAGGCCTACCAAGGCGACGATGCGTAGCCGACCTGAGAGGGTGATCGGCCACACTGGGACTGAGACACGGCCCAGACTCCTACGGGAGGCAGCAGTAGGGAATCTTCCGCAATGGGCGAAAGCCTGACGGAGCAACGCCGCGTGAGTGATGAAGGTTTTCGGATCGTAAAGCTCTGTTGCCAGGGAAGAACGTCTTGTAGAGTAACTGCTACAAGAGTGACGGTACCTGAGAAGAAAGCCCCGGCTAACTACGTGCCAGCAGCCGCGGTAATACGTAGGGGGCAAGCGTTGTCCGGAATTATTGGGCGTAAAGCGCGCGCAGGCGGCTCTTTAAGTCTGGTGTTTAATCCCGAGGCTCAACTTCGGGTCGCACTGGAAACTGGGGAGCTTGAGTGCAGAAGAGGAGAGTGGAATTCCACGTGTAGCGGTGAAATGCGTAGAGATGTGGAGGAACACCAGTGGCGAAGGCGACTCTCTGGGCTGTAACTGACGCTGAGGCGCGAAAGCGTGGGGAGCAAACAGGATTAGATACCCTGGTAGTCCACGCCGTAAACGATGAATGCTAGGTGTTAGGGGTTTCGATACCCTTGGTGCCGAAGTTAACACATTAAGCATTCCGCCTGGGGAGTACGGTCGCAAGACTGAAACTCAAAGGAATTGACGGGGACCCGCACAAGCAGTGGAGTATGTGGTTTAATTCGAAGCAACGCGAAGAACCTTACCAGGTCTTGACATCCCTCTGACCGCTGTAGAGATATGGCTTTCCTTCGGGACAGAGGAGACAGGTGGTGCATGGTTGTCGTCAGCTCGTGTCGTGAGATGTTGGGTTAAGTCCCGCAACGAGCGCAACCCTTATGCTTAGTTGCCAGCAGGTCAAGCTGGGCACTCTAAGCAGACTGCCGGTGACAAACCGGAGGAAGGTGGGGATGACGTCAAATCATCATGCCCCTTATGACCTGGGCTACACACGTACTACAATGGCCGGTACAACGGGAAGCGAAATCGCGAGGTGGAGCCAATCCTAGAAAAGCCGGTCTCAGTTCGGATTGTAGGCTGCAACTCGCCTACATGAAGTCGGAATTGCTAGTAATCGCGGATCAGCATGCCGCGGTGAATACGTTCCCGGGTCTTGTACACACCGCCCGTCACACCACGAGAGTTTACAACACCCGAAGTCGGTGGGGTAACCCGCAAGGGAGCCAGCCGCCGAAGGTGGGGTAGATGATTGGGGTGAAGTCGTAACAAGGTAGCCGTATCGGAAGGTGCGGCTGGATCACCTCCTTTCTATGGAGAATCGTTTCCTGCGATGGAAACATTCAAATTCGCAGGTACATGTACCTGCGACCGGATATTCAATTCGGTTCATCACATTCGTGTGAATGAAATGAATATCCTGAACTTACTCACTCGTTGCTCAGTTTTGAGAGCTCAAACTCTCAAGCTTCGACGAATACTTCATTCACACATCCGTGTGGAACCGAAATATTCATCGGGTTTCGCTTCGATGAAGCGAATTGCACCTTGAAAACTGGATACCGAAACGAAATTGCGTTTTAGAATATTCCTTTAAGCTGATCTTGTGTAAACAAGTGAAATAAAGGTAGCAGGTAAGGAAAGATCTTTTGCCTTTGGCAAAAATCATTCTTTATCGAACATCGACATTTTCTTTTATCAAAGAAAAATCTAGGTTAAGCTACAAAGAGCACACGGAGGATGCCTAGGCGCCAGGAGCCGACGAAGGACGTGGCGAACAACGATAAGGCCTCGGGGAGCTGTAAGCAAGCTTTGATCCGGGGATGTCCGAATGGGGAAACCCGGCTGTCTTCATCGACAGTCACTACTCACTGAATTCATAGGTGAGTGAGAGGCAGACCAGGGGAACTGAAACATCTAAGTACCCTGAGGAAGAGAAAACAATAGTGATTCCGTCAGTAGCGGCGAGCGAACGCGGATTAGCCCAAACCAAGGAGCTTGCTCCTTGGGGTTGTGGGACGTCTCACATGGAGTTACAAAGGAACCGGTTAGATGAAGAGGTCTGGAAAGGCCCGCCAGAGAAGGTAAAAGCCCTGTAGTTCAAAACTTGTTCCCTCCGAGACGGATCCCGAGTAGTGCGGGGCACGTGAAACCCCGTATGAATCCGGCAGGACCATCTGCCAAGGCTAAATACTCCCTGGCGACCGATAGTGAAGCAGTACCGTGAGGGAAAGGTGAAAAGCACCCCGGAAGGGGAGTGAAATAGATCCTGAAACCGTGTGCTTACAAGAAGTCAGAGCCCTATGATATTTTCCTTTGGAAAAATCACGGGTGATGGCGTGCCTTTTGTAGAATGAACCGGCGAGTTACGTTCCCGTGCAAGGTTAAGGTGAAGAGCTGAAGCCGCAGCGAAAGCGAGTCTGAATAGGGCGAATGAGTACGTGGACGTAGACCCGAAACCGGGTGATCTACCCCTGTCCAGGGTGAAGGTGCGGTAACACGCACTGGAGGCCCGAACCCACGCATGTTGAAAAATGCGGGGATGAGGTGGGGGTAGCGGAGAAATTCCAATCGAACCCGGAGATAGCTGGTTCTCCCCGAAATAGCTTTAGGGCTAGCCTCGGAAAGAAGAATCGTGGAGGTAGAGCACTGATTGGGTGCGGGGCCCGCAAGGGTTACCAAGCTCAGTCAAACTCCGAATGCCATAGATTTAGTTCCGGGAGTCAGACAGTGAGTGCTAAGATCCATTGTCGAAAGGGAAACAGCCCAGACCATCAGCTAAGGTCCCCAAGTGTGTGTTAAGTGGGAAAGGATGTGGAGTTGCACAGACAACCAGGATGTTGGCTTAGAAGCAGCCACCATTGAAAGAGTGCGTAATAGCTCACTGGTCGAGTGACTCTGCGCCGAAAATGTAACGGGGCTAAACACACCACCGAAGCTATGGCTTGATGCTTTGCATCAGGGGTAGGGGAGCGTTGAATGCGGGTTGAAGGTGTACCGTAAGGAGCGCTGGACTGCATTCAAGTGAGAATGCCGGTATGAGTAACGAAAAGATCTGTGAGAATCAGATCCGCCGAAAGCCTAAGGGTTCCTGAGGAAGGTTCGTCCGCTCAGGGTAAGTCGGGACCTAAGGCGAGGCCGATAGGCGTAGTCGAAGGACAACAGGTCGAAATTCCTGTACCACCGTAATCCGTTATGAGCGATGGGGTGACGCAGTAGGGTAGTGACGCGGACTGATGGATGTCCGTCTAAGCAGTGAGGCTGATGTGTAGGCAAATCCGCACATCGTTAAGGCTGGGCTGTGATGGGGAGCGAAAATTATAGTAGCGAAGGTCATGATCTCAGACTGCCAAGAAAAGCCTCTAGCCAGGAGAAGGTGCCCGTACCGCAAACCGACACAGGTAGGCGAGAAGAGAATTCTAAGGCGCGCGGAAGAACTCTCGTTAAGGAACTCGGCAAAATGACCCCGTAACTTCGGGAGAAGGGGTGCCTCGGTAGGGTGAATAGCCCGAGGGGGCCGCAGTGAAAAGGCCCAAGCGACTGTTTAGCAAAAACACAGGTCTGTGCGAAGCCGCAAGGCGAAGTATACGGGCTGACGCCTGCCCGGTGCTGGAAGGTTAAGGGGAGTGGTAAGCTCGCAAGAGCGAAGCTATGAACCGAAGCCCCAGTAAACGGCGGCCGTAACTATAACGGTCCTAAGGTAGCGAAATTCCTTGTCAGGTAAATTCTGACCCGCACGAATGGCGTAACGACTTGGGCGCTGTCTCAACGAGAGATCCGGTGAAATTTTAATACCTGTGAAGATGCAGGTTACCCGCGACAAGACGGAAAGACCCCATGGAGCTTTACTGCAGCTTGATATTGAATTTGGGTACGATCTGTACAGGATAGGTGGGAGCCGTCGAACTTTGAGCGCCAGCTTGAAGGGAGGCATCCTTGGGATACCACCCTGATCGTATCTAGGTTCTAACTTGGTACCGTAATCCGGTGCGAGGACAGTGTCAGGTGGGCAGTTTGACTGGGGCGGTCGCCTCCTAAAGAGTAACGGAGGCGCCCCAAGGTTCCCTCAGAATGGTTGGAAATCATTCGAAGAGTGCAAAGGCAGAAGGGAGCTTGACTGCGAGACCTACAAGTCGAGCAGGGACGAAAGTCGGGCTTAGTGATCCGGTGGTACCGCATGGAAGGGCCATCGCTCAACGGATAAAAGCTACCCTGGGGATAACAGGCTTATCTCCCCCAAGAGTCCACATCGACGGGGAGGTTTGGCACCTCGATGTCGGCTCATCGCATCCTGGGGCTGAAGTAGGTCCCAAGGGTTGGGCTGTTCGCCCATTAAAGCGGTACGCGAGCTGGGTTCAGAACGTCGTGAGACAGTTCGGTCCCTATCTGTCGTGGGCGTAGGAAATTTGAGAGGAGCTGTCCTTAGTACGAGAGGACCGGGATGGACGTACCGCTGGTGTACCAGTTGTTCCGCCAGGAGCACCGCTGGGTAGCTATGTACGGAAGGGATAAGCGCTGAAAGCATCTAAGCGTGAAGCCCCCCTCAAGATGAGATTTCCCAGTATGTAAGACCCCTTGAAGACGACGAGGTAGATAGGTTGGGGGTGGAAGTGCAGTAATGCATGGAGCTGACCAATACTAATCGGTCGAGGGCTTATCCTAAGAATAAAACGCAAATGAGTTTCGGATCCAGTTTTCAGGGTGTAACCTTGAACGTATGTACAAGTGACATACGACAAGCGCATGGCTATTCATTCACACGATATGTGGTGAACCGAATAACCGTACGGAAGAATTTGCGTAGCAAATTCATGTTTGGTGGCGATAGCGGAGGGGTTCCACACGTACCCATCCCGAACACGACCGTTAAGCCCTCCAGCGCCGATGGTACTTGGACTGCAGGGTCCTGGGAGAGTAGGACGTCGCCAAGCACGATAAAAGAGAGCACAGCCATAATGGGCTGTGCTCTCTTTTAACTTTTCGGAATTAGATATTTAAACAGTTTAATGAAAGGATATGGAAACTAAGAAGGAATAACATAGAAGTAACCTAGTCCTGACGAAAAGTAGGGTGACGTAGTTCTTACATTGAAATAACAAAAATGGAACATGTATAAAAATGCCTTGGTCATACCCTGCTGGATTAATGAACTCGTATCCCGTTTCTAAAGCTGTAGGGAATGTTCGCCATACAGACGCAAGTTTAATTGAAGAAATTCCTCTGAACTCAAAGTGAACTGTTAGCCTAAAGAGTGCTATTATATGTATGAGCATGGATATGTATTACGTCCATATCAAATAAAAGTAAGAATAGCAGAATACTGGATTATTATGCTTGTTCCTAAAGATATGTATCTGAAAGGTTTTAAGACATTTATTTTATGGGTGCTAACAAGGACAAAGTGAGAAATCAGCTTGCTAAAGCGACGATAAGTGAAGTATCTTTTATGAGGAGCACCTTTGTAACTTAATTTTTCATTATAAAATTCGTCATAAAAAGCGTGGCATCAGGTTGCATTTTAGAACTTTTGATCTTCTTCATTTACTTTGCATACATAAAATGAAAACTGGGTCTTCATATCGTGGAAAAAAAGGGTTTCCAAAATTAAGACAAGGAACACTGACTTTAGAAATGCTGAAAAAAGCCAACTTAGGCGGATATGAGAGAACCATTTATCGTATATGACATTTCCCATTTCTTCATAAATTACTACATCAACCTAGCTTTATTATTTTTAATCCTCAGTTAGCCCAAAGCATGATTGATGCTGAGTTTATGTTGTATAACATTTTTAGTGGCAGATACATTCATTTGGGTATAAAGAAAGAAGATAATTCGGACTTTTACGTTCCTGTTACTTTTTTGGAGCGTAAACCCCCTTATCAAGGAATGACTGTTGTTAAAATTGATGACATAGATATTGATTTTACCTGAACATTCAGATAACTTAGTGCAGACGAACAGTATGTGACCTACGAAGCGTACGAAATGATCCGGCAGTTGGGACTCCAGTGGCCTGCCACTCAGGCAGACGTTGCTCTCATTCGGGAGAACATTAAACACAATGATTGCTATGTGCTGGAAATTAACGGGGTCATTCAGGCTACTGTTAGCCATTCGAAAAATAAGCCCTTGATTTTATAATCGACTTGCCGTTTGTGATGTGGTTCGCTGTAGACCCGGCTGCACAGGCCAAGGGTACGGGAGAAAACGAATTGAGTAGAACACACGATTATTCGTGATCAGTTGGGTGCCCCTGCGGTGACACTGGCGACAGCGGAGAAGCATCCATATCTGCTATCCATGTACGAGCGTTGGGAATTCATTAAAAATTACAAACAATGCCTGATTTTTAGACAAAAGAGGGCATTGTTTGTGTATATAATATACTTATACATTATATCGACATACTTTAATTTACTTTTATATTTATATTGAAACAAAATCATTCATATATCGCATTTTTTCCTTATTAAAGGAATTTAAAAAAGATATTGACATTTTTCGAGTCCATATCTATTATATAAATAAAATATTTCTCATTTAATACTTAACATCGAAAAACATCCTGTATGACCTCAACAATTTCTCATTACATTCATCTATGATACTGAATTTTAGGTTCCAAGCCTGGAATTCCAGTATACCTCAAGTTTTTTTACACTTCCAAGTCTACTCACACATCTGACTTTTGATCTCAATCACACCACGAATGGAAACTCCATAACCAACTCATTTTTACATGTCGATTACTGTTTTTTGACAATCGGTTTTGTTGCTTTTTGCTACATCTATCTCTACAGCTATTGTCTTCATACATATGTACATTAACACCTGAATCGTAAAAACATTTTTGCTTTGCCACATCTTTGTGGGGAGGAAAGGGGTTTGATATGAATCGCATTGCTTTGGTTTTTCCTGGGCAAGGCTCTCAGTATGTAGGAATGGGGGCTACGTGGCATAGCGGCTTTGCAGAAGCGGATCGCTTGTTCGAAGAGGCTGCTGATATTTTGGGATATGATCTGAAAGCTTTATGCATGGCAGGTCCGATGACCCAGCTATCCAGAACATTCTATACTCAGCCCGCACTTCTCACGATCAGTGTCATTGCATTCCGGCGTTATATGCATGAAATCGGAATTATCCCTGAATTTTCAGCAGGTCATAGCCTGGGTGAATATTCAGCTCTGGTAAGTAGCGGTGTTCTATCCTTTAGCGACGCTTTACGACTGGTTCAAAAGCGAGGACGCATCATGGAAGAAGCCGCAGAGGCCGGTCTGGGCAGCATGATTGCCATTCGCGGAGCTGAGTTGAACGCCGTGGAAGAATTCTGTCGTCTGCACTCCCCAATCGATCAGCCTGCTGTTATTGCTTGTTACAATTCGCCTAATCAGTATGTCATCTCTGGTCATCATACATCGATAGCTATGGTAGCTGACAAGTTAGAACAGCGGGGGGCCCAAATTACTCGCTTGCAGGTCAGCGGCCCTTTTCATAGTCCGCTTATGCAGCATGCTGCGGACAGGCTGACCATCGAGCTGCAAAAATACACTTTCCATGAAGCGCAGTGGCCCGTGATCTCCAATGTGACCGCTCTGCCATACCCCGATGTTGACAGCATCCGTCAAGGATTGATTTTGCAAATGACTCACCCGGTTCGCTGGATTCAAACCATGCAGTATATGGAGAATCATGGCGTGGAACAAGGCATCGAGTTAGGTCCACGAACGGTGCTGAAAAATTTGGCGAAGGAAATAAGCACTACCATTGAATTGCTGTCCGTGGATAGAGACTTGGATCGCGTTGAACTGGAACGCCGCTTCTCAATCCGTGATTGGGTTGCTCGTTCCCTTTCACTGGCGGTATCTACCCCCAATGCCAATTGGAATGAAGATGATTATCGAAAGGGTGTTATTTTACCTGTTCAAAGACTGGAAGAATTACTTCGAAGCTCTGAATCAGGGAGCGGTTCACCTCCTGCTTTTGAGCAAAGACAGGAGATTTTGGAGTGTATTCGCCTGGTGTTGCAAACCAAACAGGTCTCCGAAGGAGAGCAGAAAGTAATGCTAGAGCAATTGAGGAGGGATCAGGATGGAACAGTTTCAAACTTTAATTGAAATCATTCATGACCGTGCAAGCCGGGATGAGAACGGAATCACCTTTATTTCTGGTGATAAACAAGAGGAATACGTATCCTACTGTAAACTTCTGGAGCAAGCATCACAGGTACTTTATGAATTACAGGAAAAAGGGATACAACCTGGCGATGAGCTGATCATGCAGATCGACGACAATCATACCTTTGTGAATGTATTTTGGGGTTGCCTACTCGGTGGAATCGTTCCTGTTCCTGTAAGCATAGGGAATAATGATGAGCATAAAATGAAATTGTTTAAAATCTGGAATACACTTTCCCGCCCTTATATGATTGCAGATGACAAGGTATTGGAGCAGTTGGAAAAATACTCGCACCAGCACGAACTGCTGGATTCCTTTGAGCCCGTTAAAAAAGCGACTTTTTCAAGCCATATATTCGATTTTTCCAATCAGAGTAAAGGTGTTGCCCATATACCCAAACCGGAGGATTTAGCTTTTATCCAATTTTCCTCAGGTTCTACAGGTGATCCCAAAGGAGTCATGCTGACGCATGAAAATTTGGTTTACAATATTCGGGATGTCGCAAATCAAACGGGCATGAGCTCCAAGGATGCTTATTTGGGCTGGATGCCGCTTACGCATGACCTGGGATTGATCGCATTTCATTTAACCTGTGTGATCGCTAATGCCAAGCAGTTGATTATGCCAACGGCACTTTTTATCAGACGCCCGTCTTTATGGCTAAAAAAAGTATCGGAGCATAAGGTGACTCAAATATGCTCTCCCAATTTTGGATATAAATTTTTTCTCGATCAGTATAAACCCGAAACAGCAGCTAACTGGGATTTGTCAAATGTCCGTATGATCTTAAATGGAGCGGAGCCCGTATCTGTGGAGCTTTGTGATGTGTTTATGGATGCAATGAGTGTTCACGGTTTGAATAAAAATGCGATGTTTCCTGTCTACGGATTGGCAGAGGCGAGTGTGGGAGTTTCCTCTCCACCTCTGGACAAAAGCACCTTTATACCCATTCATTTGAACCGGCAGCAGTTACACGTGGGTGAACCCATAGAAGAAGTGGACAAGTCCGACAAGCGGTGTCTTACTTTTGTGGATTTGGGGTATCCGTTGGCCAGTACCTCTGTCCGCATTTGCGATGAAAAAAATCAGGTGCTTGAAGATGGGGTGATTGGACACACACAGATCCGCGGCAAAAATGTGACATCCGGATACTATAACAATCCAGAGGCTACCGCGAAGGTCAAAACAGAGGATGGCTGGCTTATCACCGGCGATTTAGGGTTTATGCGGAACGGTCGCCTGACTATTACTGGTAGAGCCAAGGATATCATTTTCGTGAACGGACAGAATGTCTACCCGCATGACATCGAGAGGATTGCCGAGGAACTGGATGGTGTGGATCTCGGAAAAGTAGCCGTGTGCGGTGTACATGATACGCAAACGAGGCAGGATCGTATTATTGCCTTTGTGATGCACACGAAAAAGATAGAGCATTTTGTACCGCTTGTCCAAAAGCTGAAAAGTCATCTAAATTACCGGGGAGGTTGGCATATTCAGGATGTGGTTCCGATCCGGCGTATTCCTAAAACAACCAGTGGAAAGGTTCAGCGCTTCAAATTAGCCCAGAGTTATGAGCAGGGCGAATTTGATGAAATATTGACAGCACTGGCCGAGGCTACTCGAGTCATGCAAGCAGCTGAGCGTGTAGTCTTACCTCAAGGAGAGATAGAACAGAAGCTGATTGGAATCTGCCAGGATATTTTAAATGTAAAGTCGATCGGGACGGACGACAGCTACTTTGATATCGGAGTGACTTCCTTGCAGCTCGTTCAAATTGTGGACCTGTTGGAGGATCAATTAGGGATTCATATTGAGGTGACGGACTTCTTTTCCTATCCGACCATCGCCAAGCTTGCTGCATATATCTCTAGTCAGGGCATGAGCAGCGACCCGGCTGCAACAGCACAGTCCGAGACCAAGGAGGAAGCAAATGTCCGGGATATCGCCATCATCGGCATGTCAGGCAAGTTTCCTCAAGCGGAAACATTAGAGCAGTTTTGGGCGAATGTGGCATCAGGGGCTGACAATATCGGCCCGTACAGCGATGAAAGAAGAAAAGATGCCGAAGATTTCATTTCCCGTTTGAATACGGAAGGACGGAATATGCAAATTGCAGAAGGCGGCTATCTGGATGAAGTAGACAAGTTCGATTACTCCTTCTTTAAGCTGACTCCACGGGAAGCCTCACTCATGGACCCGAATCAACGGTTATTTCTACAAACAGCCTGGAGCACGATTGAGGATGCGGGGTATGGGGGTAAGCAACTGGCAGGCCGAAAGGTCGGCGTGTATGTCGGCTTCTCCAAAACCAGCTTCGAATACGAGCGTTTGTTGTCTGAGGTGGAACCGGGAGCGCTGCCGAACTTTGCCATTGGTAATTTATCATCCATTATTTCCAGCAGGATTGCATATTTGCTCGATCTAAAAGGTCCGGCGCTAACCATTGATACAGCATGCTCTTCATCCCTCGTGGCAGTGCATTTGGCCTGCAAGTCCATCCTTAGCGGAGACTGCGACATGGCCTTGGCAGGAGGAGTGAAAACGATTTTACTGCCGCTGAAAGCGGGCATTGGCATGGAATCCTCCGATGATCGAGCACGCGCCTTCGACGACCAGTCGGACGGAACGGGCTGGGGTGAAGGAGTTGGAGCCGTTTTACTGAAGCCGCTGCGCAAAGCGGAACAAGACGGTGACAACATTTTAGCCGTGATCAAGGGAAGTGCCATCAATCAGGACGGCAGCACGATTGGTATTTCCGCGCCGAATGCCCTCGCTCAGGCAGAAGTGATTTCGCAGGCGTGGCGTGATGCACGGATTGATCCTGAAACGATAAGTTATATCGAAGCACATGGCACCGGCACCAAGCTGGGTGATCCGGTTGAGATTGACGGCATTACCAAGGCTTTCCGCAAGCATACACAGCGTAAGCAGTTTGTGGCGATCAGCACGGTCAAAACGAATATCGGTCATTTATACGAAGCCGCCGGGATTGCGGGCTTGATCAAATCCGTATTGTCCATGAAGCACCAACAGATTGCGCCGCTCGTTCATTTTCGCACACCAAACCAAAAGATCCATTTTGAGGAATCCCCGGTATATGCCAATACGAGGCTTAGGGAATGGAAGACGGACGGTTTCCCCAGAAGAAGCGGCCTGAGTTCCTTTGGATTCAGCGGGACAAACTGCCATGTGGTGCTGGAGGAATATATAGCGAGGGCAGAATCAGACCAAGCCTCAACGGACAGCAATAATAGATCATCACCACTGCTGCTGACCCTGTCAGCGCGGAGTGAATCCGCTTTGCACGAGCTGGTCGGGCGGTACGCAGAACGGTTCGGATGTGCGGAAGAACTCGTGATGCAGGAGGTATGCTATACGGCTAACACAGGCAGAAGTCACCTGAATCACCGGATTGCTGTTACTGCCGCAGGGGCGGATGCGTTGAAGGCGAAGGTGCTTCAGTTACACGAACAAGGTAGAGTCGTCGAAGGTGTATACACCGGGAAAGCGGATAGCACAGGTGGCGCAGAGATGGTCACTGGAAGCTTGGACACGTTGCAATCACTGGAGCAACTGGCTGCCAAGTATGTGCAAGGAGCGCAGATCGATTGGAATGCCCTCTATGCAGGTAAGCACTATAAAAAGGTTTCTCTGCCTACGTATCCATTCGAACGGAAAAGATGCTGGATTAACGTACCCGAACAGGTTCGAACGGAACAGAAGGTACCAGTTCATGAAAACTCAAAAGCAAAGGAGTCTGGAATTATGGGGAACGAGTATTCAGCGCCAGCATCTACTACCGATCAGCACAAATCATCTATTCTTCAAAAGTTAGCGAAAATGATCGGTAACGTGTCCCAACTCAGTCTGGAGGAACTGGAGCCACAAACACATTTTCTGGAGCTTGGGCTGGATTCCATTAATTTGTCCCAGGTTCGCCACAGTATCAAGGATACCTTCGGACTGGACATTCCAATGAACGAATTTTTCGAATCGTTGACCACGCTGGAGCTGTTGGCCAGCTACGTAGCCGAGCGGGTCAGCATTTTCACTTCTGCTGAAACCCCGGTTCAATCTGTGGAAAATCGACCAGAAACAACTCTGAATCAGGTTGATCACGCAGCTTTCCCGCTAACCCAACCGTCTCATGAATCCGCTGTTCCGGCTGCGGCATCCGTTTATGCCATAGACACGGCTGGACAAACACGGGCTCAAAGCTTTCCAATCGCTACAGCTCCTGCGGCTGTAGAGCGAATTTTGGAGCAACAGCTACATCTGATGTCACAGCAGCTCGATGTTCTCCGGCATCAGCCATTTGCATCCGTAATAGCTTCCGAGGCATTTAACCCGGAAACGGGCGTTTTGCTACCGGCAAGTAGTGAAAGTGCGCAGATCATCCGTACCGAATCCAAGCAGAAAGTCGCGGCTGCATTAGCACCAGCACCATCCGTAAAGGCTGTTTTCAAGCAGACAGGCAATGAAGCCAAGCCGTATACGCCTTATAAAAAGCTGGATGTTAAAGCACGTGAATTGCTTTCGCTCCGTCAGGAACAACACCTACAAGAACTGATTGAACGCTACACGGCCCGTACGCGTAGCACCAAACAGTACACCCAGCAGTATCGCTCCGTATACGCCAATAACCGCAATGTGGCTGGTTTCCGGCCTGTTTTGAAGGAAATGGTGTATCAAATTGTATCCCAACGCGCCGATGGTTCAAAAATTTGGGATCTGGACGGCAATGAATATGTCGACTTGACGATGGGCTTTGGTGTGAATCTGTTCGGACACAATCCAGCCTTTATTCGTGAAGAAATTGAAGAAGAGCTGAAGAACGGCATGTGTGTCGGCCCCATGTCCAACATGGCCGGACAGGTCGCCGAGCGAATATGCAAGATGACCGGCGTGGAACGGATTGCCCTGTATAATTCCGGCACGGAAGCCGTCATGGTCGCGCTCCGTTTGGCACGTGCTGCCACTGGACGAGCTAAAGTCGTCATTTTTGCTGGCTCGTATCACGGTACATTCGACGGGGTGCTGGCACTGGGGAGCGCGGGTGATGACAAGGAGCATTCGACACCTCTAGCTCCAGGTATCTTGCAGCATATGGTGGACGATGTCGTCGTGCTTCATTATGGGGCGGACGATTCTCTGGATTATATCCGCACCCATGCGCATGAACTGGCCGCGGTTATCGTGGAGCCGGTACAAAGCCGCCGACCAGATTTTCAGCCTAAAGCCTTTTTGCAGGAAATTCGCCAGATAACGGAGCAGTCGGGTACTGCCTTCATTTTTGATGAAGTCATCACAGGCTTCCGGATTCAGCCCGGAGGAGCCCAAGCGTGGTTTGGGGTACAAGCCGACCTCGTAACCTACGGTAAAATCATTGGCGGCGGGCTGCCCATCGGCATCGTAGCCGGAAAAGCCGCCTTTATGAACGGGATCGACGGAGGCACGTGGAGCTTCGGGGATGATTCCTATCCGCAGCATGAGCAGCAGCGAACCTTTGTGGCAGGAACCTTCTGCCATCATCCGCTGGCAATGGCTGCATCCTTAGCGGTGCTGGATCATTTGGAGAAGCATGGCGAGCAACTGCAAAATCGCTTGAACAGCCGCACCTCGGCGTTAGCAGCGGAGCTGAACAGCTATTTCACTGACGAACGCGTACCTATGAAGGTCGTTCACTTTGGCTCCCTATTCCGCTTCGTGCTCAAAGGCGATCTGGAGCTGTTCTTCTATCACATGCTGGACAAAGGCATCTATATCTGGGAGGGACGAAACTGCTTCTTGTCTACGGCCCATACCGAGGAAGATATTGCGCGAATCGTACAAGCGGTCAAGGATAGCGTGAACGAGCTGCGTAAAGGGGGATTTTTATCGGACCCGCCCCCGAATGGAAACGGCCCGGGGCCGGGAAAGCAACCTGTACCTGTAACCGTACCTCCAGAGGCTGAAGCAGCAGAAACTGTTATTGCGTTAACTCCAGAGCAAAAGCAGCTTTGGTTCGCTTCTGTTTCAGATCGAAGTGACTCTCAATCTTTACACGAAACCGCCTTGTTGCGGTTTCGTGGTCCACTTCAGCAGCAGGCGTTCAACCAAGCTGTCCAGACCATTGTAAACCGTCATGAAGCCTTACATATCTTTATGAGCGGCGATGGGGAAACTCAGGTGTTCGCTCCTGTGGTGAAAGCGGAAATCCCACTTCATGATTTTACCAGTTATCGCCCAGATGAACAGGAACAACATATCTGGGCATGGATGATCAAGGACAGTGAAACCCCATTTGCCATGACGCCAGGCGAGCCATTATTCCGGATTCATCTGCTGAAAATATCGAATGAAGAGCATCTGGGTGTTTTTACGTTTCATCATTTTATCGCGGATGGCTGGTCAATCAGTGTATTCATTCAGGAACTGGAACACATCTATTCTGCGCTAGTTCGACATGCTGCCTACAACCTTCCCGATCCAGTACCTTTTCGGAATTACGTTGTTTGGCAGCAGGATCAATTGAAAGCCGGGAAAGATGAGGCCCTAGCTTTTTGGTCGGCAGTGCTAGAAAAGCAGCAGCCTGTTCTCCATTTGCCATCTCCGGTGAGGGGAATACAGATTCCGTCTTCCAGAGGAAGCAGACATACCGTAATGCTCGAAGCGCCGCTCGTTAAACAATTGAGATCCGCCAGCATAAAGCTAGGCAGCAGTCTTTTTATAACGCTGCTATCCGCCTTTCAGATTTTTCTACATCGGCTGACAGGGCAGCAGGAAGTAACGGTGGGGGTTCCCACCGCAGGACAATCCCATATGGACGCCTTCTCTCTGATCGGCAACTGTGTCAACTTGCTTCCGATGATCAGCGAAGTGCGTCCTGATGCTACTTTTACGGAGCATGTCCAAACAGTCAAAAAGCGCATGAATGAACTGGATAGCTTCCAAAAGTACAGCTTTGCGGGACTCGCTCAGCTGGGGCTGAGGCATTTGCCTGTCATTAACGCTGTATTCAATATGGATCGACCGATTCCGCGTTTTCAATTCCATGAACTGGAAGTGGAACTCATTGAGAATGAGGTATCATTCAGCAAATACGAGTTGTTTTTGAACGTGACAGAGGCGCAGCAACAATTACGTCTTGATTTCGACTACAATTCGGATCTTTTTCAGCCAAACATTATCGAAGCCTGGTCAGGATATTTCCTGAATCTGCTGTATTCCATTGTAGAGGAAGAAGGGGCCCGCGTTTCCGCGCTGACTTTACTCCGTGCGTCGGAGAACGAACAACTTCGAACTGCATGGGCAGCAAATACCGACGCCAACGGAAACTATCTTTGCGTCCTCGATGCCTACAAGCATTTGGCACCTGTTGGGACAGCAGGGGAGGTGTATCAAGCCTCAGGAGCAGGCCTGTTGGGAACGACCCAAGAATGGGCTTACGTAGAAAACGATGGCAAGCTGCGACATATTGGCAATTTGAATCGGACTATCCACATTCGCGGACATCGGGTTAATTTGGGGCAGTTGGAGAAACACCTGCTGCAAACTTTCCGATTGGAGTCCTGCGTCATTACACCGCAAACGGACGAAGCTGGAAAAGTCTCATATATAACCGCCTATGTGGTCGCAAACGCATCGAAGCCATGGGAAGAAGACGCACTGAAAAAGGCTGCAATCGAAATTCTTCCAGATTATACGCAGCCCCGTTTTTGGATTCCTATGGATCATATTCCTCTTCTGCCGGATGGTCAGCCTGATCTACAGGCTTTGCCAGAGCCGGGACAAGCAAGTGTATTGACTAAAACAGACACCGCTCCTGAGAACCACGGCGTAGAAGATCAACTCGTGAACATTTGGATGGACGTTCTGAATGTAACAGATATCAGCGATGACGATAATTTTTTTCAACTGGGTGGTGATTCACTAAAAGCGACGGTCATTCTGTCGAGAGTCAATAAGGAATTGGGTGTACACATTCCACTCAGCCACATTTTTGAGCTGCAAACGATTGCTGAGCTGGCTACATACATTGCGGGTGGAACAAAGAAGAACTATGAACCGATTGTATCTGTGAAATCGCAAGCCTTCTATCCGGTATCTTCTTCCCAAAAGAGAATGTACGTGCTGGATCAGCTGGGAGGTGGAAAGGCCTATCATGTACCAGGTCAGCTTTTCATAGAGGGAGATCTGGAGGTTCCCCGCTTCATTGAAGCCGTTAGGGAAGTTATTTTGCGTCATGAATCCTTTAGGACGTATTTCGATCTGGAAGACGGGGAAGTGGTACAAAAAGTTCGGGACACGATTCCATTCGACATTCCATATACCCGTATTTCCAAGGAAGAAGCAAAACAGGCTCGGACCTTGTTTGTTCAGCCTTTTCATCTGGGAACAGCTCCTTTATTCCGCGCCGAACTGTACGAATTTATCAAAGGTGGCTTCAATCTGCTAGTGGATATGCATCACATCGTGTCCGATGGTTTCTCCATGGCCGTGCTGCTAGATGAAATCATTCAACGGTATCAGGGCAGACAGCTTGCGAACATTCAGCTTCATTACAAAGACTTTGTTGCTTGGCAGAAGCAGCAGATCACTGACGACGCATTGCAAGCGCATGAATCATATTGGCTCCAGACCTTGAAGGGTGAGCTTCCTGTACTAAATATGCCTACGGACTTTTCGCGTCCACAAGCACAAAGCTTTGAAGGTGACAGCTTGACCGTCACCTTGGAATCCAAACTTACTAACACACTCTACAAATTGGCCCAAGATACCGAATCTACGATCTTTATGGTACTTTTGGCGGCTTATAATGTCCTGCTGGGCAAATATACTGGCCAAGAGGACATTATCGTGGGTACACCTGTTGCCGGAAGACGGCATGTGGATACGCAAGCGATGATTGGCATGTTCGTCAATACGCTGGTTCTTCGCAATCAGCCGCGATCTTCTTTAACGTTCCAATCCTTTTTGCAGGAGGTTAAGCAAAACTCGCTGCTGGCACTGGAGCATCAGGAATACCCGTTTGATGAGCTTGTAGACAAACTGGAACTGGTGCGCGACGTAAGTCGAAACCCGGTGTTCGATACGATGTTCAGTTTGCAAAATGTCGGCACAGATGTTTTGGAAACAGGAGGCATTCGTTTTAAACCGGAAGAATTCAACGCGGGTATATCCAAGGTGGATTTTTCATTGCATGTGACCGAGGAAAAAGAATGTTTGTCCTTCACTTTGGAGTATGGCACAAAGCTGTTTAAACCGGAGACCATCCGACGGATGGGAGAGCATTTTGTGCGAATTTTGGAAACGGTGACGCAGGATGTCGGGGTGCGGTTGGCCGATATTACGATCGTATCTGATGAAGAGAAGCAATTACTGCTAACCGAATTTAATCATACCGTCGTACCTTTCCCGCACCATGAGACAGTTCACAGGCAGTTTGAAAAGCAGGTCGTACAGACGCCGGGTCATATAGCATTGGCGTTCGGAAATCAGCGTCTGACCTACCGGGACTTGAACGAACGTGCTAACTCACTGGCACGGATACTTCAAGCGAATGGTGTAGGACCCGATAAGCTAGTCGGCCTGATGGTGCAGCGTTCGGCGGAAATGATTATCGGTCTGCTCGCCGTGCTAAAAGCGGGTGGCGCTTATGTGCCTATCGATCCTGAATATCCGTCAGCCCGTATTGAGTATATGCTGAGTGACAGTGAGGCTGCCGTGCTCCTGACCAGTCGCGATCTGGTAGGAGAACACCATTACAGCGCCAACACCCTGTTTATCGAAGATGAGGAAGTATATCAAGGAGAAAGGACCAATCTGGAAGCCACTGCTCAGCCGGAGCATCTGGCTTACGTCATCTATACTTCTGGCTCAACCGGAAATCCGAAAGGAGTTATGCTCCAGCATCGCTCGGTGCTGAATTTTATTACAGGAATGCGTGAAGTGATTGACTTTGCAGCGAACAAAACGATTTTATCGCTAACCACTATTTCGTTCGATATTTTCGTTTTGGAAGCGATTCTGCCGCTGCTAGGCGGAATGACCGTCGTGCTAGGCGACCGCCATCATCAGGTCGATCCTCAGGCACTTGGCGAACTGATTACTGCACATCATATTGACATGCTGCAAATGACGCCATCGCGGCTGCACATGCTGCTGAGTCATGAGGAAGGCTCCCGTGCGCTGCAAGGTCTACAGGAAATTATGGTTGGGGGAGAAGCGCTTCCACCCAGGCTGCTGGAGGCATTGCAGAAATTGAATGGCCCCCGTATTTATAACATGTACGGACCTACGGAAACGACGGTTTGGTCGGCAGTGCAGGAACTTACCCATGCCAATCAGATTGACATTGGACGCCCCATTGCGAATACGCAAATTTACGTCATGGATGCGCAGGACAGATTACAGCCAATCGGTATACCGGGTGAGCTATGCATTGCAGGAGAAGGGCTGGCGCGTGGCTATTGGAACCGCGAGGATTTGACGGCAGAAAAATTTGTGGATAATCCATTTTCAATAGGGACACGAATGTACAGAACGGGTGACCTCGTTCGCTGGAAAGCAGATGGAAATCTGGAGTTTATCGGCCGAATCGACCATCAGGTGAAAGTACGTGGATTCCGGATCGAACTGGGTGAGGTTGAAAATGCTTTGATGAGCCATTCTGCAATTCAAGAGGCTGTCGTCACTGTATATCAAAACAAAGAGCAAGAATCCGTCTTGTGTGCCTACATTGTATTGCATACAGAAGAAACACCAAGCTTAACGGTCATTCATGAACATGCCGCCAAGTTGCTCCCGTATTATTCGGTTCCGTCTTACTTCGTGTTTCTGGATCGGATACCGTTGACACCGAACGGAAAAACCGACCGAAAAGCATTGCCGGAGCCTGAAAAGCTATTCCGACCGGATGTGGCCTATGTAGCGCCGCGAAATGATGTGGAAGAAGCTTTGGCCGCCGTATGGCAAGATGTTTTGGGACGCGATCAGGTGGGCATTCAGGATAACTTTTTTCTGCTCGGAGGCGACTCGATTAAAGCAGTTCAAGTCATCGCACGCATGCGTCTCCACGGGTATTTGCTGGATATCCGACACGTACTGGAGCATCCGTCCATTGAAATCCTGAGCGGCTATGCAGAAACATTGTCCCGTCCGATAGAGCAAGGTCCGATAGATGGAGAAGTACCACTGACACCGATACAACGACATCTACTCGATGGGTTTGAACGGCATCCAGCATCCGAGGCACTTCCTGCCGCAATGTCGGTACTGCTGTTGGCAAAGTCGGGCTTTGACGAGCAGCCATTGCGAGCCGCATTGAAGAAAATCGTAGAGCACCACGATGCTCTGCGCCTTGGCTTATTACAACAGGCTGACGAGTCGGTTACGCAAGCTCACAAAGGACTGCATGAACAGCTAATCACGCTGGAGGTACTGTCGCTTACGGGAACGGAAAGCGAAGCACGCAGCCAGATGGAAGCTGAATGTCAACGGATTCAAAGCAGCCTGCGGCTGTTTGAAGGACCACGAGTTCGGGCAGGGCTTTTCCGTCTGGATAGCGGAGATCATCTTTTCCTTGCTGTAGACCCACTAGTGGCTGACGCCATTTCATGGAATATTTTGCTCGAAGATCTGGCAACAGGCTACGGACAAGCTCTGGATGGGGAAACGATTGTTTTACCGGACAAAACGAACGCTTACCAAACGTGGGCAGAGCATCTTGAACATTATGCGAATAGTAAAGAGCTGCTCAAGGAGCAGGACTATTGGAACAAGATAGAGTTGTCAGAGTGGAGAACGCTTCCCAAAGACCATGAAGTCATTACGGATTCTGGATCGGAGAGACAAACACATCAGCTCCACCTGCAATTATCAACTGACGAAACCCAGCATCTGATGACACAGGTCAATCATGCCTATAATACCGTGCCGGAGGAAGTACTGCTGTCCGTACTGGGGCAAACAGTGTCCGAATGGTCAGGACAAGAACGGATTGCACTATACGTGGAGAACCCTGGCCGAGAGCAGGCTGAAACAAATTCGCTGGATATCTCCAGAACGGTAGGGCAGTTTACGTCCGTGTATCCAGTTGTACTGGACATCAAATCTGCGGATGATATAGCGCTGTTGCTCAAGCGTGTGAAGGAAACGGTTCGGCAGGTTCCAAATCACGGATTGGGCTACGGTGCATTGAGATATCTGACCGAAGCCAGCAATCCAACGGATTCTAAACGTTTTCGTCATCCGGAAATTGGTTTCCGTTATATAGACTCCCCACACCCGGAATCGGTTTATTTTTCAATATCGCCGCTGCAAGCTGAAATTGGACCAGGTACCAAGGATGTGAGTAATGGTTCATCTTATGCTCTTTATATGGATAGCCGGTTGGAGGACGGAAAATTAAGTATCCGTATATCCTATGACAGGAATGCATATGAAGAGCGCACGGTCAAACAACTTTTCTCCCGCTTCGAAACACACCTGTTGAATACCATTCGTCATTGCCTTAATCAGTCCGGTCAGGAACTGACACCAACAGACGTAGGGGCAGATGATCTGGATTTGGAAGAGTTCGAAGAGATGAAGCATTTTTATGAAAGCCTATAAATATTCGATTGAGGGGGAAATCCGATGAGTAAAAGGCTTGAAATCGAAAAAGTGGCCAATTTAACGCCTTTGCAGGAGGGGATGCTCTTTCATACAGTGATGGAGCCGGAATCACAGGCGTACTATGAGCAAGTACGAATGATCATCCGGGGTGAACTGAACCTGGAGGCTCTGCAAAAGAGCTTCGAGACTCTGGTGCAGCGTCACGAAACGCTTCGTTCGAATATTTATCATAAAAGTGCTTCCCGTTCGCGGCTCATCGTGTTTAAGGAACGAAATCCAACGCTTCGTTATGAGAATCTGACGAATATTCCCGAGGCAGAGCAAGCAGAGGCCATTCGCAGCTACGCAGACGCAGACCGAAACCATCGTTACGATCTGAGCAAGGATTTGCTCATTCGTCTGGCTGTGCTTCAAACCCAAACGAACGCATACACGCTGCTTTTAAGCTTTCATCATATTATTATGGACGGCTGGTGCCTCGGCATCGTTATGGACGAGCTGTTCGCGGCTTATGAAGCACTGAAAGCGGGGAAGCCCGTACAACTGCCGACACCGCAGCCCTATACTGGCTATGCCCGCTGGCTGGATAAGCAGGATAAGGAGGCGGCGAAGGAATACTGGCGGTCCATCCTGAACGACTATGATCAGCCAGCTGTGCTGCCTACCCTACCTGTAGCCCATCCGCTCCAGCCAGATACCGGGTACTTGCTGCATGAGCATAAAATAACACTCACGGATGAAACAACCCGTCAATTACGGACGGTGGCTGAACGCAACGGAACAACCCTTAGCAGTCTGTTTCTGGCTGCATGGGGAGTGGTGCTTGGAGGATACAACCAAAGTGAAGACGTCGTCTTCGGCACCGTTGTTTCCGGTCGACCGCCGGAGCTTGAAGGTGTTGAACAGATGTTGGGACTTTTCATTAACACCATACCGGTACGAATCAAATTGGATGCAGATCTGCCATTCTCAGGTCTGCTTCGCGAAGTGCAGCGCAGCGCGATTCAATCACGGGCATATGACTATTTTTCACTCGCTGAAATACAGTCCCAGTCAGCACTCAAGCAGCAACTCATGGACCATTTTGTTGTATTTGAAAACTATCCGCTGCAGGATATGGTTGGCCGGCCTGATCTAAAGGAACGACTTGGATTCGTCGTGGAGGACGCTCAGCTGTCCGAAGAAACACCTTACCACTTCAACATCGAAGTAGAAGACGGAAAAGCGCTGAGCTTTATGCTGTCCTACAACAACTATGTTTACAGCGATGAAGCGATGACACGGTTAGCTGGGCATTTGGAGCATGTTCTCGTCCAAATTGCACGTACACCAGAACTCCTGCTGCGGAACATTCGTCTGCTGACCGCTACAGAAGAGATGGAACTCACCAATGTATGGAGCGGGCCGATTACCGACTATCCTGCTGGAACGTTTCATGGAATATTTGAGGCGCAGGCAGAACGTATCCCGGAACAGACCGCCGTCATCTACGAAGACACCGCACTTACCTATCATGAGCTGAATGAGAAGGCTAATCTGCTTGCTCAAGCACTGCAAAACCGTGGGGGCAAGCGTGAGCATCTCGTCGCCGTGATGCTTGAGCGTTCAGCAGACATGATTATCGCTGTGTTAGGGATTATGAAGGCGGGAGCTGCCTACGTACCTGTCGATCCGACCTACCCGAAAGAAAGAATTGCTTACATGCTTCAGGACAGCGGAGCTACGATTATGCTCACGCAGTCTTCCTTGACTGAACTATTAGCCGATGTGGATTTTGCGGGGGAAGTGCTGGACTTGCCAGCGTTACTTCAACAGGCTTCACAAGCGGAGCATTCCCATCAACAAGCGCCTATCTACGCACCTATTCATGATCCCGAGGCTTTGGCCTACGTCATTTACACATCGGGAACGACGGGCAACGCCAAAGGCGTGATGATCGAGCATCGCCATTACGTAAATACGGCGTGGGGCTATAGAGAAGCTCACCAGTTAAAAGAGTTTCCCGTCAAGCTCCTTCAGATTGCCAGTATGTCGTTCGATGTCTTTGCCGGTGATCTGGCCAAGACATTCGTGAACGGAGGCACCATGGTCATTTGCCCACAGGATGTGCGCAACGATCCTCCAGCTTTGGCCCAGGTTCTCGAACAGCACGAAATTACGACGTTTGAAGTTCCACCAGCCTTGTTGACGCTGCTTATGGACTATGTATATGAACACGGTACAGATGTCAGCGCCATGAAGCTGCTTACTACAGGCGCGGACAGCTTTGGCGTTGAAAACTATCGGACGCTTTTGAATCGCTTCGGCGATACGATGCGCATCATGAATACCTACGGTGTAACCGAAGCGGCTATTGATTCCAGCTTTTATGAAGAAACAGCTGAACGTTTGCCTCCATCAGGTATCGTCCCGATTGGAAAGGCACTGCCGAATCATAAAGTATATATCGTGGATGAGGCTTTTCGTCCGCTCCCTGTCGGCGTAGCCGGAGAGTTGTGTTTGGGCGGCGCTTCTGTGGCCCGCGGTTATTTGAACCGTCCTGACCTGACGGCGGAGAAATTTGTACCGAATCCTTTTGTAAAGGGAGAGCGTCTGTACCGCACCGGAGATCTGGCACGCTGGCTGCCGGATGGCAACATTGATTTCATCGGTCGGATTGACTTTCAGGTGAAAATTCGTGGCTACCGCATCGAACCTGGTGAAATTGAGTCGGCCTTACTCCAATTGGATGAGGTACGCCAAGCGGTGGTCACGGATAGAACGGATAAAACCGGACGAAAGTATTTGTGCGCCTACGTAGCAGGTACAACCGACAAATCCTTCTTGCGGACAGAGCTTGCCAAGCAGTTGCCAAGCTATATGGTGCCCGCACATATTATCGTGCTGGATCAATTACCTTTGACCCATAACGGTAAAATTGATCGACGTGCGCTTCCAGAACCCGAAGATTTTGTGTTGACCGACGTCGAGTATGAAGCGCCGCAGAGCGAACTGGAGCAAACACTCGCTTCCATCTGGGAGGAAGTCATTGGCGTTAAGCCGATTGGTCTGCGCAACAACTTTTTCGAGCTTGGTGGCGATTCGATCAAAGCGTTGCAAATCGCAGCCCGATTAAACGCGAAGGGCCTCAAAATGGACATGAAGGATTTGTTCCGCCATCCGCAGATTGATTTGATTGCTCCTTATATAAAAAAAGTAATTCGGACCATCCCGCAGGGGGCGGTACAAGGTACAGTGGAGTTGACACCGATCCAATGGGAATTTTTTGAGCATCATCGTATAGAACGTCATCATTACAGTCAGGCTGTCATGCTCCAGAACCCCGAAAGATGGAACGAAACCTGGCTGCGAAGCGCCGTGGACAAGCTGACCATGCACCATGATGCCTTGCGCATTACCTTTGATGAACGTGAAAAAGAACCTGTCGCCTATAACAGAGGCACAGCCGAAGGTGAACACTTTACATTGGAAAGCTACGATTTTTCACATGCTGACCAGCCTGAGGAAGAAATCGCGCAGCTCACTGACGCGTTACAAAGCAGTTTTAATTTGCGTAACGGCCCGCTTGTACGTTTGGCTTTAATTCGGCTGCAGGAATCCGATCATTTGTTAATCGTCATTCATCATCTTGTCGTAGACAGTGTGTCGTGGAGAATCCTGCTGGAAGACTTGGAAACAACCTACCAACAGTTAGCTAACGGTGAAAAGCTACAGTTACCCGCCAAGACCGATTCCTACAAAGAATGGGCAGCACGTTTGTCCAAGTATGCACAAAGCGAGCTGGCGCGTCAGGAAATCAGCTATTGGAATACGGTAGAAGCTCGTGAAATACTTCCGCTGCCAAAAGATCATGAGGTTCCAGATAGCTTGATCCGTGACGTGCGCAAATCCGAAGTGACACTCAGCCGGGAAGAAAGCGAAAACCTGCTAAAACATGCGCACCATGCTTACAATACAGAAACAAATGATATTTTAATGACGGCGCTAGGACTGGCTTACCGGGAATGGAGCGGACATGCTGAAATTGCAGTCCAGGTGGAAAGTCATAGCAGGACGGAATTGATTAAAGACATTGACGTATCACGTACAGTTGGCAGGTTTACGTCCGTGTATCCGTTGGTGGTAAATGTGAGCAAACCCGAAGATTTGGCCCATCAAATCAAGCTGGTTAAGGACAATTTGCGACGCGTACCCAACAAGGGTTTCGGCTATGGCATTTTACGCTACTTGACCGACAGGGAGCAGCAGAATAGGGTAACCTTTTTTTCTGCCAAGCCACCTGAGATAAACTTTAGCTTTGACGGAGAAGCCAGAGAAGGTACGACATGGCGTACCTCGCCACTATCCACGTTTGCCGGTACTGAAATCAACCCTCTGACTAAAAAAGCGCCCAGCTTTGATATTCATGGTGCGGTGGCTGACGAAAGACTCCGCATTGTATTCGAATACAACGCACGTGAATATGAAGCATCGACGGTGGAGCGACTTACAGCCAGCTTTAAGAATCATCTGATCGAACTTATTCGCCATTGCTGTGCCAAGGATACAGCAGAACAAAGCCCGACGGATTTTACATATGGGCAATTGTCTCTGGACCAGTTTGAAAATATTGCAAATCGCTTGTCAAATAAGCTGTTAAACCACCAAGTGAAAATTAAAGATCTCTATCCGCTATCCCCGATGCAGGAGGGAATGCTATTTCATTCCATACTTGATGAAGAGTCAGAGGCTTATTTCGAACAAACGATCATTACCATTCATGAAGCTATGGATACCAACCTAATCAGCCGAAGCTTACAAAAGCTGATTGACCGATATGATATTTTCCGTACGGTATTCATGTATAAGGAGGCGGATCGTCCGCTTCAGGTTGTACTGGGGGAACGATTAGCTGCTCCTGTCCATACCCAAGATGTGCGTAGTTTACCGGATGCGGAAAAGCACAGACGACTTCAAGCCATTTTACAGGAAGAGCGGCAGAGAGGTTTTGATCTGGAAAAGGAGGTTCTCATCCGGTTAGCGCTTGTACAGTGGGATGAGGACACCTCAAAGCTCATCTGGATCTCTCATCATATTATTATGGACGGCTGGTGTCTGAGGGTGGTAGCCAAAGATTTTTTTGATATTTACACATCGCTTCGGGACGATACTCCTTTAAAATTAGAGCCTGTCCAGCCATTTAGCAGCTTTATTCAGTGGTTGGAAAGACAAAATAAAGAGGAAGCAGCAGCATACTGGAAACAATATGTGGCTGATTTTGAAAATGAAACTGTCGTGCCCGGCTATACTCAATCCGTCGATCCTTCATTTCAGGTAGAGCAACTCATATGCACATGGGGAGAGCAGCTGACCCAAGGCATGGAACAAATCGCCAAGCAAAACCGTGTCACCGTCAGCACCTTATTTCAAACCGTTTGGGGCTTATTACTACAAACGTACAACAACAGTAAGGACGTCATTTTCGGGTCTGTTGTGTCGGGCAGACCTGATGAAATCCCCGGTATTGAAAATATGGTCGGATTATTCATTAATACCATACCCGTACGTATTAAAAGCTCCGCTGAACTGCGGTTTTCCGACTTGCTTACGTCTATACAGGATTCCTTAATGGAGTCCAATCGGTATTCCTATTTTTCCTTGGCTGATATTCAAGCCCATAGTGTACTAAAACAAAACCTGATCCAGCATATTGTCGCCTTTGAAAACTTTCCCGTTTCGGAAGAACTTACTGGATTAGAAAAAAAAACCAAAGCACTCCGTGTTGGTGAAGTAGAGGATATTGAACAGACGAATTATGATTTGAATGTAATCGTCATGCCTGGGCGCGAGCTGGAAATCAAATTTAGCTATAACGCGCTGACGTATAACAAAAATGCGATCAAACAATTGGCTGCTCACCTCATCCAAATGATGGAGCAAGTTATTCAAAACCCAAATATCCGGGTTTCGGAGATTGATCTATTGACAGCGGAGGAAAAACAGCAGCTCTTATTTGATTTTAACGATACACGGAGACCGTATCCATCGGACCACACCATACATCACGTATTTGAAGAACAGGCTGAGAAAACACCGGATGCAGTAGCTATTGTATTTGAAAATCGTGAGCTAACCTACCGCGAATTAAATAAAAAAGCTAATCAGCTGGCCTCGAAGCTGCAGAAACTGGGTGTTGCGCCGGATACCATCGTAGGCATTTTGACTAAACGTTCACCAGAAATGATTATCGGTATTCTTGGTATTTTGAAGGCGGGTGGAGCCTACTTGCCATTGGAGCCTTCTTATCCGCAGGAACGGATTATGTTTATGCTTCAGGATAGCGGTAGCGAAATTCTGCTAACCCTATCCGACAAGGGAAAACAGATGCACACTTTCGATTTTTCCGGTACAGTTCTGGATCTGGCCGACATCAGCTCCGACGACTCCGACGACTTCATTTTTTCCGAATCGACAACGGCAGACGATCTGGCCTATGTCATGTATACATCTGGCTCAACTGGACGTCCCAAAGGTGTCATGATTGAACATCGGAATGTCATACGGCTGGTGAAGAACACCAATTACGTACCATTTGCCGAGAACGAACGCATTTTGCTGACCGGGGCGCTCGTGTTCGATGCCTGTACCTTTGAAATTTGGGGAGCATTGCTGAACGGATTGCGTTTGTACATTGTACCGGAATCCATAATCTTGGATGCTGTTCAGCTTGGTGAAGCGCTGGATCGATATCATATTACAACGATGTGGCTGACATCGCCCTTGTTTAACCAACTCACACAGCATAAACCAGATCTCTTTGCTTCTCTAAAGCACTTGCTGGTGGGCGGGGATGTGCTTTTACCTGGGATCATTAATACGGTTAGAGCACATTCTCCGGGACTGAACGTTATCAACGTCTATGGCCCCACAGAAAACACAACATTCTCTACTTATTTCCCGATTGATAAGGAATATAACCGCATTCCTATTGGTCGCCCAATTGGCAATTCAACTGTTTATATTTTGGACTCTTCAAGCAGGCTGCTGCCTATTGGTGCTCAAGGGGAAATTTGTGTTGGTGGGGATGGTCTGGCGCGCGGCTATCTAAACAGGGATGATCTGACCCAGCTAAATTTTGTCCCTAATCCATTCATTCTGGGCGAAAAAATATATCGGACAGGTGATTTGGGCAGATGGCTACCGGACGGCAATCTGGAGTATCTCGGACGGATAGACCAGCAGGTTAAAATCCGCGGATATCGTATTGAACCCGGCGAAATTGAAACCCAGCTCATGAAACATGATGCAGTTCGGGAGGCGCACGTAGCGGTAAAAAGCACGAAGGATGGTCAAAAAACGCTCTGTGCTTATATCTCAACCGACGTACCGCTATCCAAGAGTGATATGAAGACCCATTTGATTGGCCAGTTGCCGGATTATATGATTCCTGCCCAGTATGTGTTCCTGCCGGCGTTTCCCCTGACAACGAACGGTAAAATCGACCGCCAAGCATTGCCTGAGCCAGAAATGACCAGCGGTTCCGATATGGAATACGTTGCTCCAAGAAATGAAGTGGAACAACAGTTGGCGAACCTGTGGCAAGCGGTGCTTGGCGTTGAAAAGGTCGGCATTGACGACGGCTTTTTCGAGCTTGGAGGTCATTCATTGAAGGCCATTCAACTGGTATCGAAAGTACATGAATCGAACATTCCGCTGGATATACATCAATTGCTTCAATATCAGACAATAAGAAGTTTGTCTGATCTTTTACAACGTGTTGAAGAGGGCGGAGTGAACGCGGATACGCTCATTGCGAAAGCTCAGGAGGTTGAGCGGGCTATTACAGAAGCGTTTGGTGTACAGGTCTTTCTTCAGACTGTTTCCACCGATAATCAAAACTATTTGTTCCTGCAAGTGGAGCCTTTTCACGTAGAACAAGTTCAGGCAATCTCAGAATTTATCCAATCTCATATCCATCCAGACCTGCACCCGCATTATATCGTCCGCTGGGGAACCGACGAACCAGATAGAATTCTCGGAGCTATACCGACAAACGAAGAACAAGAAACCTTACTTAAACAACAGGCCGATGTATGGCTTGCCAGCATTGCTGAGTTAAATACTGAGTGGAATACCAATATACTAAGTCTGAATGCTATTGGGCGCTATCCGCTTGCACCAGCTCAGCATTACCATTTGCAACATTTTACAGGCTCGGGTATGGCTGTGCAGTTAGATAGCTACTTGAACACCGAGCGTTTGACCGTAACGATTCAGCGGCTTATTGAACGCCATGAATTGCTAAGAAGCGTACTTGTTCAATCATCCGGAGCATGGGAATGGGAGTTGCGTCCAGTTCCAGAGCATTTTTCTTTACCGACTGTTGATCTCTCCGGTCAACCGGTACAAGCACAACGCAGGCTTCTTTCTTCCATTGCTTCTAAGTTATTTTTAGAACCTTATAAACTTACACAGTCGCTGCAGTACCGGATCGTCCTGATTCGCTTAAATTTGCGGGAACATCTGCTATTGCTCCCTTGCTCGCACATCATTTTTGATGCTACGAGCAGCGACATCCTGCGCAGACAACTCCTTGATGAATATCATCGTCCGCAGCAGACGGCACATGCGACAGAAGAGGTGCAATACCGGGAATATGTAAACCATATCCGCCAAGGCCCTCAAGGAATCGGGGATCAGGAAATCAGCGAGCAATTCAAACTCCAAACGTTTGGTGAGAATAATGATCGTATCCATGTGCTGACCGAAGAACGCAACTATGCGGACACTACCAGATATCGTTGGGAGCTGAATTTAAGCGACATTTCAGAGCAGCACGGCGCTGCGAATATGTGGGATATTTCGCTTCAAATGGCTGTAAGTTTTTTCAGCAGCTATTTCCAACTCTCTGATGTTCCGCTTTGGATTACTAATTATGGAAGACAATATGGCGACCGAAACTATTTTGGAACCGTAGGCGAGTGTATTGATCATATACCCGTTGTGCTGCAGGAAGATGACTCTGAATCCTATGAAAAGAGTATCCATACCCACCTGGACTTTGCTTCACGCTATCATTTGAACTTTTTCAATCTGATCTTCAATGCTGAAATGGAGAAAGCTTACCCGATATCTAGCAGCATTTTGATAAAAGGACTTGAACAGCTGCCTATCGTATTCAACTATTTGGGTGAGGGACGAGAGGATGCAGAATTGCTCGACAATCTGCATACCGAAGGCACAAAGGCCAATGTCAACAAGGTTATTTTCTTTGAGTCAGAGCATGTGGGGGATATTCTGAAAATCTCACTTACCATTCCATATCATGAGAACGACCAGTATATCCATCAAATCTTCCAGACTGCTAGTGACAGGCTCTTGAATGCTTTGACCATTTTGCAGTAAGGAGATGAAGATGTGAATCCATTGTTTAAGGATAGCCGTTTTATCCGATTTTTTGCATCTCGTACTTCTGCCAATATCGCAGACAGCATTTATTCTATCGTCCTGCTGTATTTTGTTCAGCAATCGACACAGTCGGTGGCGATGACCAGCTTCACGTATACGGCCGTATCTGCGGCGTCGATTTTCAGCTTTCTCGTGGGTCCTGTGGTGGACCGTTATTCACCGCCTTTGTTAGCCAGTATCGCCTTGTTTACGCAGGCTGTGCTAATTTTGGTCGTCCCATTTCTCATTCAGGACGGGATGGTCAATCTGGTCGCTATCCTTGTTATTGTCTTCATTGCATCCTGCTTCTCCACACTGTTTTATCCGGCCAATAGTAAAATGCTGCCGCAATTGATAGGCTCGCCGGATTTGATTGTCCGGGCGAATTCCATGATTTTGTCGACGGATCAGGTTATTAATATTGTCGGATATCTGGCTGGAGCCTCGCTCATCATCGCAATGGGGATGAAAAACACGTTTTTTCTAGCCGGCGCGATGCTGTTTCTGGCAGGCTTTGTATATGTCAGGCTCAACAAGCAAATTGATGCTCCTCCGGTGGAAGACACGAACGGAAGGAGTTCGCTAAAGCTCGTGTACTATTTGAACGAATTGAAAGAAGGGTATCTTTTTGTAAAACGGCACACCTTCCTGAGAATTATGCTTCCGTTCTTTGCGCTGACAAACTTTTCGATGGCGATCTTGGTCATTGCCATGCCTTCTATCGCAGTATCCTATGGCTCGCCAATCTATTACAGCTTGCTGTATGTAGCCTACTTTATCGGTATTTTCATCGGTTCCTTTCTGGTCAGTGTATTGAAAAAGAACGGCATTACCATCGCGGTTTCCTGGGTAGCCATGGGACTGGCAATCTATGTTTTTTCCCTTGTACCCGAGATGTGGATGAAGCTGCTGGCAGCTCTGTTATTAGGCATTTTTACTGGCATCATCAATGTGCTGCAAACGTCTTTGATTCAAATTATTACACCGCTGCCGTTACTGGGACGTGTTACAGCCTTTTTAAACACCTTGTCGAATGCGGCTCTGCCATTAGGGGCCGTGATTGGAGGGGCGCTAGCTTTACGGTTTTCTCTGAGTGAGGTTCTTTTTTTCAGTGGACTGATTACTGTACTATGCGGATTGATTATGTTTCTGGTTAAGGATATTCGCCAGTATCAGATTCCTTCTGGAGAGATTGGAGGAGTTGCCCCTTCCCACAATTCCTAAGCCATCCATGCCAATGCCAGGTTCTCATCATAGAACCTGGCATTTTTAGTATGTCTGGCCTCGCCATGATAAGGCTTTATCATAGACAAAGGTAAAACTATCGTTACTTTTGGACTCCAAAGGAGATACAAGATGGCTCAGCCTTTGAAAAAATATGTACACAGCGAATTTTCTTCGCTCTTTCGGTGAAAGAAGTATAAATAGCTTATAGCTCGTTTGATACCCAGGGATTTATTCTTCAAATCATGAACGAGACGTGGGATGGGCTGGAGCTAAAAGAACGAATAAATCGGTATAATTTACATGTAGTATTCAGCAAACCT
>NZ_CP168516.1:347500-2382500 GCF_059491915.1 Paenibacillus sp. Paensp38 | reverse complement strand
CTGAGGAAGAGAAAACAATAGTGATTCCGTCAGTAGCGGCGAGCGAACGCGGATTAGCCCAAACCAAGGAGCTTGCTCCTTGGGGTTGTGGGACGTCTCACATGGAGTTACAAAGGAACCGGTTAGATGAAGAGGTCTGGAAAGGCCCGCCAAAGAAGGTAAAAGCCCTGTAGTTCAAAACTTGTTCTCTTCGAGACGGATCCCGAGTAGTGCGGGGCACGTGAAACCCCGTATGAATCCGGCAGGACCATCTGCCAAGGCTAAATACTCCCTGGCGACCGATAGTGAAGCAGTACCGTGAGGGAAAGGTGAAAAGCACCCCGGAAGGGGAGTGAAATAGATCCTGAAACCGTGTGCTTACAAGAAGTCAGAGCCCTATGATATTTTCCTTTGGAAAAATCACGGGTGATGGCGTGCCTTTTGTAGAATGAACCGGCGAGTTACGTTCCCGTGCAAGGTTAAGGTGAAGAGCTGAAGCCGCAGCGAAAGCGAGTCTGAATAGGGCGATTTGAGTACGTGGACGTAGACCCGAAACCGGGTGATCTACCCCTGTCCAGGGTGAAGGTGCGGTAACACGCACTGGAGGCCCGAACCCACGCATGTTGAAAAATGCGGGGATGAGGTGGGGGTAGCGGAGAAATTCCAATCGAACCCGGAGATAGCTGGTTCTCCCCGAAATAGCTTTAGGGCTAGCCTCGGAAAAAAGAATCGTGGAGGTAGAGCACTGATTGGGTGCGGGGCCCGCAAGGGTTACCAAGCTCAGTCAAACTCCGAATGCCATAGATTTAGTTCCGGGAGTCAGACAGTGAGTGCTAAGATCCATTGTCGAAAGGGAAACAGCCCAGACCATCAGCTAAGGTCCCCAAGTGTGTGTTAAGTGGGAAAGGATGTGGAGTTGCACAGACAACCAGGATGTTGGCTTAGAAGCAGCCACCATTGAAAGAGTGCGTAATAGCTCACTGGTCGAGTGACTCTGCGCCGAAAATGTAACGGGGCTAAACACACCACCGAAGCTATGGCTTGATGCTTTGCATCAGGGGTAGGGGAGCGTTGAATGCGGGTTGAAGGTGTACCGTAAGGAGCGCTGGACTGCATTCAAGTGAGAATGCCGGTATGAGTAACGAAAAGATCTGTGAGAATCAGATCCGCCGAAAGCCTAAGGGTTCCTGAGGAAGGTTCGTCCGCTCAGGGTAAGTCGGGACCTAAGGCGAGGCCGATAGGCGTAGTCGAAGGACAACAGGTCGAAATTCCTGTACCACCGTAATCCGTTATGAGCGATGGGGTGACGTAGTAGGGTAGTGACGCGGACGGATGGATGTCCGTCTAAGCAGTGAGGCTGATGTGTAGGCAAATCCGCACATCGTAAGGCTGGGCTGTGATGGGGAGCGAAAATTATAGTAGCGAAGGTCATGATCTCAGACTGCCAAGAAAAGCCTCTAGCCAGGAGAAGGTGCCCGTACCGCAAACCGACACAGGTAGGCGAGAAGAGAATTCTAAGGCGCGCGGAAGAACTCTCGTTAAGGAACTCGGCAAAATGACCCCGTAACTTCGGGAGAAGGGGTGCCTCGGTAGGGTGAATAGCCCGAGGGGGCCGCAGTGAAAAGGCCCAAGCGACTGTTTAGCAAAAACACAGGTCTGTGCGAAGCCGCAAGGCGAAGTATACGGGCTGACGCCTGCCCGGTGCTGGAAGGTTAAGGGGAGTGGTAAGCTCGCAAGAGCGAAGCTATGAACCGAAGCCCCAGTAAACGGCGGCCGTAACTATAACGGTCCTAAGGTAGCGAAATTCCTTGTCAGGTAAATTCTGACCCGCACGAATGGCGTAACGACTTGGGCGCTGTCTCAACGAGAGATCCGGTGAAATTTTAATACCTGTGAAGATGCAGGTTACCCGCGACAAGACGGAAAGACCCCATGGAGCTTTACTGCAGCTTGATATTGAATTTGGGTACGATCTGTACAGGATAGGTGGGAGCCGTCGAACTTTGAGCGCCAGCTTGAAGGGAGGCATCCTTGGGATACCACCCTGATCGTATCTAGGTTCTAACTTGGTACCGTAAACCGGTACGAGGACAGTGTCAGGTGGGCAGTTTGACTGGGGCGGTCGCCTCCTAAAGAGTAACGGAGGCGCCCCAAGGTTCCCTCAGAATGGTTGGAAATCATTCGAAGAGTGCAAAGGCAGAAGGGAGCTTGACTGCGAGACCTACAAGTCGAGCAGGGACGAAAGTCGGGCTTAGTGATCCGGTGGTACCGCATGGAAGGGCCATCGCTCAACGGATAAAAGCTACCCTGGGGATAACAGGCTTATCTCCCCCAAGAGTCCACATCGACGGGGAGGTTTGGCACCTCGATGTCGGCTCATCGCATCCTGGGGCTGAAGTAGGTCCCAAGGGTTGGGCTGTTCGCCCATTAAAGCGGTACGCGAGCTGGGTTCAGAACGTCGTGAGACAGTTCGGTCCCTATCTGTCGTGGGCGTAGGAAATTTGAGAGGAGCTGTCCTTAGTACGAGAGGACCGGGATGGACGTACCGCTGGTGTACCAGTTGTTCCGCCAGGAGCACCGCTGGGTAGCTATGTACGGAAGGGATAAGCGCTGAAAGCATCTAAGCGTGAAGCCCCCCTCAAGATGAGATTTCCCAATTAGTAAGACCCCTTGAAGACGACGAGGTAGATAGGTTGGGGGTGGAAGTGCAGTAATGCATGGAGCTGACCAATACTAATCGGTCGAGGGCTTATCCTAAAATAAAACGCAAATGAGTTTCGGATCCAGTTTTCAGGGTGTAACCTTGAAGGTATGTATAAGTGACATACGACAAGCGCATGGCTATTCATTCACACGATATGTGGTGAACCGAATAACCTTACGGAAGAATTTGCATAGCAAATTCATGTTTGGTGGCGATAGCGGAGGGGTTCCACACGTACCCATCCCGAACACGACCGTTAAGCCCTCCAGCGCCGATGGTACTTGGACCGCAGGGTCCTGGGAGAGTAGGACGTCGCCAAGCACGATAAAAGTATGACCTCTATATAAAAAACCGCGATAATCGCGGTTTTTTTGTTTCCAAAAAGATGTGTTTGTCAAAAATCTTGTATGAATGCCATAAGTCAAGACAAGTAAGACAAAAGTAAACCCGTTTTGTTTTTGAAAAAACCATGTTAAACTTTTCTCATAAAAATAAATGTACTTTCTGAGGTGAGTTGAAGTGTTGGAACGTTCTATGGAGAATACAAGGGAATTACACAAAGGAAAGGGAGTGATTTGAAAAAAGAAAAGGTGATTATAAATGAGCACTTATCAAACAGTTATTAGTGATGGATTTGAGCTGAAATATGCTATAAGAGGTAACGGAAGGCCGATATTGGTGATCGGCAGCAGTGTATATTATCCTCGTTTATTTTCAGACCATTTATATAAAAAGTTTCAGTTTATGTTTCTGGATCATCGAGGGTTTGCAAAACCGACTCGAGCTTTAAAACCAGAAGACTATACTTTGGATAAAGTTATTAATGATATAGAAACAGCAAGACAATGCCTTCATCTAAATGAATTTATCATATTAGGACATTCCGGGCATGCCTTTATGGCTTTGGAATATGCTAAACAATACCCGGATTATGTTCAAAAAGTGGTGCTATTAAATTCAGCACCTACGAACAGCCAAGAAAGACAGCGGCAAAGCTCTTCATTCTTTTATGAAACGGCCAGCCCAGAAAGAAAGGAACGTTTTGAAAAGGACATTGTTTTATTAGAGGAAGATATCAAAAGAGACCCAGATAGAAGATTTGTTCACATGTGTATACGAATGGGAGCCCAAACCTTTTATGATTATGCTTACGATGCGGCTTATATGTGGAAGGATGTATACACGAATATGCCTATCATTGATTATTTATGGGGAGAAGCTTTCGGTAACATGAATTTAATACAATCCTTGGCGGATATCCATAAACCTGTATATATTGGTTTGGGAAGGTATGATTTTTTGGTTGCGCCAGTTTCTTTATGGGATAGGGTCGATGACACCTACGAAAACGTGAAAAAAGTGATTTTTGAATATAGTGGGCATAACCCAATGTTTGAAGAACCTCATTGTTTTGATCAAACATTAGCCGAATGGATGAATGAAGATCACTAGGATTTTTGCTAAATCATCTCTTAGATGCTCAGAAGCCCGTAAAATGAGAATCACCTTAATTTTACGGGCATTCTTATTGAGCGTTATTTACCTTTTGCACCGATGACAAAATACTATGACTTTGTTATTAGTGACTTGACGGTTTAACTAGGTTCTGTATAATAACCGAAAGGTAATAATGTATTGTTAGTTTTTCGTTGTACTACTATCAGAAACAATCTAAGACTCATGGAACTGAACAATAGTCGTAAAGCAATGATATGGAGGTCGTTATGAAATACGAAATTATTTTATTTGATGTCGATGACACGCTGTTTGATTTTAAAAAGGCAGAGAGTTATGCGCTACATAATACGTTTACCCAATTTGGCTTGCCACAAGGGGCCACGGAGTATAAAGCTAGTTATGATGAAATCAACAGCGTATTGTGGCGAGAGGCAGAGGAAGGACATATTACCTCAGTGCAACTGCGTGTGGAGCGGTTTAAGCGATTATTTACTTTTCATGATCTAGACTTTAATCCAGATGCTTTTAGTGCTGCATATTTACGTTATTTGGGTGAAGGTGCTTTTTTAATGGACGGAGCGGTTGAATTATGTGATATGCTGTCTGATTGTCGCTTGGCGATCATTACGAATGGAATCAAAGAGGTGCAAACCTCCAGAATTCAGCTTTCACCGCTGCGTGATGTATTTGAACAGATAATTATTTCAGAGGAAGTGGGTTGCCAAAAGCCACAAGCTGGTATTTTCGATTACGCATTTACTAAGCTAGACATTTCAGATAAGAGTAAGGTTCTCATGGTTGGTGATTCTTTGACCTCCGATATTCAAGGAGGCAACAAATACGGAATTGATACCTGTTGGTTCAACCCTGCTGGGAAAACAAACGCGTCTGGCATTCAACCTACTTATGAAATAAAAAGCCTGATGGAGTTATCGAATCGTGTGCTTTCAAAGCGTCCCATCCTGAATCGTACATCGGCGGAAATCTAGATGAATGAGAAATTGGAAATCAGGATGAATAATGTCGAAATCAGAAGACGGAAGTTAAAGACACCGAAAAGTTGAATGAATTGTTTAGAGTTGTGATTACAGACACGTTCACTTAAGAAGGCATTGGTCATATGCTGGAAGATATAGAGGACGAAATTGAGACTAAGCGAGCGTATTTGGTAAGTGACATGGAGAGTCACGGTTAGCAACACGGGCACCAAAGTGATTAAACAAGGCAGGCCGGAAAATCGGTCTGCCTTGTTTTGATTTTTTTATCGTCACTGGCCAGATTCACAATTAGCAGGAAATAGCTTTAAGGCGGAAAGTAGAGCTGGTGAAGTCTCCAGAGAGATCCGAGACAACAAGCCCAATTTTCATTAGGCGGTCGCCTCCAAAAATTTCGCCATCAAACGCTACGCGGAAGGGGGAACCGCCATCTTCCACTAAGGTATTACCCGTATGGACTGCAGTGCTGCCTGTCGCCCCGTGTTCGATTATATACTTTTTATCTGGGCCAAGTCCTTTTAGAGTTAGTCGCCGGATGGGCCCATTTGGTTCAGCAAGTACGCGGAAGTAAGCGACAAACGCTTCGGATTGGTCCTCGCTAACAAACATCCAGGCCGTGTCGCCTCGGCCTTCAAACGGACTAAGAAGTCGATACATATCTCCCTGCTGTACAAGGGAACGGATTTCTTTATACTGGGCAATTTGTTTGGCAGCGAGTTCTTTTTCTTCATTCGTAAATGCAGTAAGGTCAAGTTCGTAGCCAAAATTCCCGCTCATTGCCACGTCGCCACGTATGGCGAGGGAGGTGTTTCGTCCCACCTGGTGGTTCGGCACGTTCGATACATGTGCGCCCATGGTACTGGCCGGGTACACGATGCTTGTTCCATACTGGATAGCCAATCTTTCAATGGCATCGGTATCATCACTGGTCCATGTCTGCGGCATATAGTAGAGCATTCCGGGATCAAATCGCCCACCGCCTCCAGAACAGCTTTCGAACAAGATGTCCGGGAACTGGGAGGTCAGACGTTCCAACAGATCGTAAAGTCCGAGCATATAACGGTGCGCAGTTTCCTTTTGTCGTTCGCTAGGGGCTGTAGCCGAAGCAATCTCCGTCATGTTACGGTTCATGTCCCACTTGACATAAGTGATTGGAGCGATCGAAAATACGGAGCTAAGCGTCTCGTACAAGTAGTCGCATACTTCCTTGCGGGAGAGATCGAGCACCAGTTGGGATCGGCCTTCCGTCCGCCGCCGACCTTCCGCATGCAGGCACCAGTCGGGATGGTTGCGGTACAGTTCACTATCAGGTGATACCATTTCCGGCTCAACCCACAAACCAAACTGTAATCCTTGTTCATTAACCCGTTTGGCCAGGTCAGTAAGACCGCCGGGCAACTTGTGGCGGTCTTCGAACCAGTCCCCAAGCGAACTGTTGTCGTTGTCTCGCTTACCAAACCAACCGTCATCAAGAACAAACAGCTCAATTCCAAGAGGCCCCGCTTCTTTGGCAATCGCCTCGATTTTATCGGCGTCGAAGTCGAAATATGTGGCTTCCCAATTGTTCACGAGAATCGGACGTTCTTTGTCACGGTAAGCCCCTCGGCACAGACGTGTGCGATAGAGTCGGTGATAGGTGCGCGACATGCCCCCAAGACCTTCTTCGGAAAAGACCAATACGGCTTCAGGAGTCTGGAATGACTGACCCGGCTCAAGCCGCCAGGAGAAGTCAAAGGGATTGATTCCGATACTTACACGAGTCTGATTGAACTGCTCTACTTCTGCCTGTGCGACGAAGTTGCTGCTGTAGATTAGACTGAAACCGTACACATCCCCACGATCTTCAGTCACATCAGGCCGAAGCAGTGCCAGAAAGGGATTCATTTGGTGACTGCTGGAGCCCCGTCTACTCTCGAGCCGAATGGAGCCAGGTCCGAGGTCGCGGCGTTGGATATGTCTTTCCCGAACCCAGGCTCCAGGTAAGTAGAGGGCTTGGTAGTTGGAATCGGCGAAGTCGACAGAGGCGCTCATGGCGTGTTCAATATTCATGGTAGCGCTTCCCTTTTGTTCAAAAAGAGTAGATCTAGCAATGGCACTGTGGTCCGCAAATACAGTATAGAGCAGTGTAGTCTTAAGCCCCGAGTATTGATCCTCAAGGATCATATAGAGGGTTGTGGCTTCATCATCCGATTCGGCATAGACGGAAGGAAGTCCCTCGAGCTTGGGTTTACCTGGTTCAATACGGTAACCACTATATTTTAGCTCAGTAGTTCGAGTACCGTCCGCAAGTGCAACCTGGTAAGCCGGTTGACGAAAGTCGCTTGTTCCATACTGGGGGTATTCCTGAGGAAGCGTGTCCAAAGAAATTATACGACTGGAAGAAACGGGAGTGGGAGAGAAGGAGCAACGCTCCCTAAGTTCCAATATACTTGCGAGACTTTGGTCATGATGAAGTTGAGCTCCCCAATAGACATGTGCGGGATATCCTTCTACAAGCTGGATAATATAGCTGCAATCCTTGGACTGCAAATGAAACAAACCAAGCGCTTCGTTAACATGAATGTTCATGATATTCACTCCTCAGGGGTTATCATATTGATTGTTTTACGAAAGGATATTAATCAATGACAATAAGACTCTCAAGTACTAATTTTAGCCTTTTTTGCATGAGCTTTCTCGAATGACAAGCTTAGTCCCGATCACGCTATACGCAGGTGGTTCACGCCCCTCAAACCGTTCAGAGAGCAGTTGCACAGCAGCCTTTCCCATCTGTTCGGGATATGCACGGATAGTGGTTAGCGGAGGCTGCACGAAGGCTGCCATCTCAATGTCGTCGAAGCCAACAACAGCCATATCCTCTGGTACCTTGACTCCAAGTCCATGAAGGGCGCGGAGGGCACCAATAGCGAGCGGATCGCTTGCGACGAAGCAGGCTGTCGGTCGTTCCTGTTGGGCTAGGAGTTCGTTCATCATGAGATAACCATCCGCGGTACTCCAGGAACCTATACGGACGAATTGAGGATTGTACAACCCTTGTTCCCGCATGAATCGTTCAAAATAATGCGCCCTTCGCTCACCGTCGCTCTTACCGCCGATAAATCCGATTTGTCGATGGCCAAGCTCAAGTAGATGTCCGAGTGCCTGATCAACAGCTTGTCTGAAATGAAGTCGTACAGAATCATACTCCAACTGTTCATGGTACTGGTCGACAAGGACAATGGTGTTCTTGTCAGGATGAAGCTTGAATACCTCTTCAGGATCAACGCCGCCCACAACAATCAGACCATCCGCCTTCTGTAAGGTGCCGATGGACGAGCGGCCTCGCAAGGTCTGTCCCAACGTCAGGCCAAGCTCTTCACAGCGCAGTTCGATTCCACGGCGGATCGAGGCGTAATAAGGATCGTCTCTTTCCTCCTCAATAGAACACCACAGCAGGAGGGAGACCATTTTCCCGGCCCGTTCCGTATTCTGCTTTAATTGCCTCAGCCGGGTAGGCTTATACCCGAGTTGCTCGGCAACCAAAAAAATTCTGTTTTTGGTGTCTGAGCTTACGGACAGTGACAGATCGTTATTTAAAACCCTTGAAACGGTTGCGGCAGACACACCCGCTTCGCGGGCAATGTCTTTAATGGTTGCCAAAAGAGCTCACACCTTTTTAGTTAATAATTTTACTAAAAATCGACTTTATCCTAACACATCTCTAAAGTACTTTCAAGATGGACGGTTGAATTTTTTAAACTTTATTTTTGATCTACTACTGTAGAGATTGTTTGTGTTAACATGATGGATATTCTCTTGATGACGGAGGGGTTCTAGGTGAATATTCTGTCACTAGCTCGTAAGTGGTTTGGTCGACTTCGCTTTAAAAGCAAGGTTATAGCGGTATTTCTTCCGCTAATTATTGTTTCTCTGCTTATTCTTGGACTATTGTCCAACCAACTTTTCAGCCGTTCTTTGATAGACCAAACTACCAGCAATGTGGTCGATGAGTCTCAGCTTATCTTGTCTAGGACCGATTACATATTCAGGAGTGTGGAGACGGCGGCCAATATTATGGTCACGAATATTAACCGGATGTATGATTCATACGGTGCCAAACCTGATACTGCCATGGAGCCTATTCAGTTTGGAAACTTGATGCTGAGCCGCCTATCCATTGATTTGTCAATCTTTCGTGAGGTGGATGCCGCTGTCTTCATTGATAACGAAGGGAAGATTTTCGCCTCTTATACCGAAAGCGGGGATGATCGCAAGATCTATAGCATGCTTAAGCGGGTAAGGGAATCTGAAAGTTATGGACAGGCCCTCTGGTTTGATATGGAGAAGAGGGATTTCCTAACACCAGATCCGAGCTCTCCCGTTTTGACGCTGGGGAAGACGGTCATTAATATAGACACCGGCGAACCATATGGAACGCTTTTTCTGTTAGTGAAGGAAGAAGGTTTGTCCGATTACTTTCGTTCCAGCGATCCAGATGCACCCAAATCTTATTATTTTTTAGATAACGAAATGCGCGTGGCTGTGGCAGAAGACAATGAGATGCTGATGAATCCGGTGAATCCACAGCTGGGTGAGGCCATCCAACGTTGTGCCCCTAATGCATCCCATGGAACGTGCTCATTCGAGTATGAGGGCAACCTGATAACGGTCACTGATTATAACCGAATGGAATGGAAGTTGGTCAATATTGTTTCTCTTAGCCTGCTTACAGCTGATGTCCGGCAAAATGTTAGATTGTCGCTATTAATCGGTGTGTTATGCCTTGTTTTTTCCTGGCTGGGTGCTAGCTTTCTGTCCAGAATGGTCGTTAGTCCTCTCGAACAATTGACTAAGGCCATGCGAAAAGTAGTAACTGGTGATTTGCAACCTGTTGCGACAGTCCGTACTGAAGATGAAATCGGTACCATTGCGGAAGCGTTTAACTTTATGGTAAGACGGGTTCGGGAACTGCTGGATGAGGTAAGGCAGGAACAGAACCGTAAGCGTGAATATGAGCTTGCACTGATAAGCGCCCAAATTAAACCGCATTTTCTGTACAACACTTTGGATACCATTTATGCACTCAATGAGTTAGATCGTAATGAGGAGGCTAGAGATACTACAAAAGCGCTGGCAGATTTTTATCGAATGGTGCTGAACAAGGGACGGGAACTAATCACTTTAGAAAAGGAAGCTCAGATTACTGATGATTACCTGACGATTCTGCAAATCCGTTATCCCGATGTGTTTCGCTATGAAGTGGATATTCCTCCCGAGTTTGAAGGTACACCGATCCCGAAGCTCTCGCTTCAGCCGCTTGTCGAGAATTCGATTTACCATGGCCTTAAGAAGAAAGGAACAAAAGGTTTTATCCGCATTTTTGCCTTTAGACAGGGCGATAAGGTGGTCGTTAGAGTGGAGGACAACGGTGTGGGGATGAACGAAATACAGGTTCAGACCATTGTGTCCAGACATTTGCCGGAAGAAGGAATACGATCAATCGGCACCTACAGCGTTCAGCAGCGGCTGAGCCTGTATTTTGGCGAGGAGTATGGGATATCCGTGCAAAGTGTGCTCACGAAGGGAACAACTGTTGACCTGTCGCTGCCGATGCTGCCAAAGGGGAGTGAACACCAAAATGTATAAAGTGATGATTGTCGATGATGAACCGCTGTTCCGAGACTTTCTGCGTATGAAGATAGATTGGGAAATTCATGGTTTTCGGGTTTGCTGCGAAGCAAGGAACGGACAGGAAGCACTTCAGGAAGCCGAGCGGCATCAGCCACATCTCGCCCTCGTAGATATCAATATGCCCTTCATTGACGGAATTGAATTAGCCAAGAGGTTGAAAGTCAAGTTCGAACGCATCGTTATTGTATTCATATCTGGACATAACGAATTTGAATACCTACAGAAGGCGGTTCGAACCGGAGTACAGGATTATTTGTTGAAGCCGTTCAATGCAGAAGAAATGCTCTCGATGTTGGAACGCATTAAGCCGAAGCTACCGGTGCTTCCACAGGAGAGCGAAAGTGCAGAGTTAAGGGGACAGGGCGGCGAAGTGTTGCATAGCAGAGTAGGTATGCCTGATTTGGGCCATCTACGCGATGCGGTTGTGCTTGACCTCCGAATGAAAGACAGTGAAACGCTAGAGGAGGTCCGTAAGGCAATCCGTCAGCTTAGTAAATATAAATGGGGAGACGAATACGCAGATGCGATGCTTATGGGAATCGTATCTTTAGCCCTTTCCTTTGCCAGTGAACGAGGCATTCCTTATGACCGGCTATGGGAAAATGGAGGAGACAATTCTCCTTACGAACGGCTGCGAGAGTTAGATTCCTGGGAGGCTGCTGAAGGTTGGATGCTCGCTCTATACCGCAAGCTGATCCAACTGATGGAGAATATGCGTCCTACGAAGGCTTCCAATTTATTTGTAGCGGCGATCAACTATATTGAGGAACATTATGCAGACTCAGAGCTGTCTGCTGAGCAGGTTTCGTGCGGAGTTTTCGTCGATCCCAGCTACCTGCGCCGCGTATTTCGCAAGGAGTCTGGCTTTTCCATAGTGGATCATATTACACACATCCGAATGAAGAAGGCTAAGGAGCTTTTGCTGAAAGGAAATCGGAAGCTGTCAGAAATCGCTGAAAGTGTAGGATACAGTGACCCCAATTATTTTGGCAAATGCTTCAAGAAACGCTTTGGCATGACACCCACTGAATATGAGCAACTCAAAAAAAGGTAGCGCCTGTCCTGCGAGGCAGGACAACTTCGATTTAAGCCTGGCGGTTTTCCTATATACGGAGAACCGCTGCTCTATTTGTCCCGTTTTTTACTGGTTATGCCCGTTTTATTCCTTAATCAAGAATAGAAGCGGCAGTATACTGTAGTCATGCAAATGAAAGCGCAAACATAAAACACACTGCATGAGGGGGATTAAGCAAATGAAAAAAACTTACAAAAGTTGGAGTGCAGCTTTGCTAGTGCTCACTATGTCGATTGGATTGATTGCTTGTGGGGAAGATAACTCGACCTCTTCCAAGAGCGAGGCAGGGGACGGTACGATCAAATTAAAGGTGTATGCACAACATTTTGATGACGATACCATAAAGCCGTTCGATTATGCGGTGGAAGAGCTTAAAAAGAAGATGCCAAACGTAGAAATTGAACTGGATCCTGCCGTACAGGACGGAGGACAGAAGCTTAAAACCTATGCGGCAACGGGCAATATGCCGGATGTCTATTTAGCGGATTGGGCTGTCCTGCAAACTTTCGCAAAATCGAAAAATGTTGAGGTGCTGGACAGCTATGACACAACGGCCGAATTCAAGAAGAATCTTAACCCGGGTGTTGAATCGCGTTTGATAGCTCCAGACAACCATGTGTATGCTTATCCCGAAACCGGCATTGAATTCCAAATGATCTATTACAACAAGTCAATTTTCGAGAAGGTAGGAATTAAAACACCGCTTAAGACGATTGACCAGATGGCCGATGCAGCGAAAAAGTTGAAAGCTGCTGGTTACGTACCTATGTCAATCTTTGCCAAAGAAAAATGGATCACGACCGCTTTCTATAATGGGCTGGTTACAAGGGAGCAGCCGCGTGGATTCGGAGCACTTGATGAGAAGGGTGTAAAAGCATTGCCGGAAGCATTCGTAACAGCGGCACAGCAGATGAAGCAACTGCAAACAGCCGGATTATTCGATGCAAACGCGACGAATACCAATTATGATCAGGCTTCGTCCCTGTTTTATCAGGGCAAAGCTGCCATGTTCGTGAATGGACAATGGGAAATTTACAGCTCACAGGAAAAGCTGGGCGACCAGGTCGACTGGATGTACTGGCCTGCAAAGGATGAAGCAACCTACGAGAAATCCAAATATTTCATTGACGGCTCAGGTTCTCCACAGGGCTACGCAGTATCATCGAGTAGCAAAAATAAGGAAACAGCCGTAAAGGTAGCGGCATTCCTTGCCACAAAGTCAGCCGAATACAGATACACTCAACTTGGAAGCCCAATTGTTTCGCAGAAAGTGGATAAGCCAATCGCCTCCAATGTTCCAGCAATGATGCAGCGAGTTGTCAAAGAGTTGCTGCCAAATGCGCAGGAATATGCTCAACTTCTGAGTAGTACAAAAATTCAGAACACTATTAATGACAATACTCAGAATTTGATGGTAGACAACTTTTCTGAAAACGATTTTGTGAACAATCTGAATAGCACATTGGATAAAGAAAACTGAGAATTCAGGAACTCGGCTGCCCTTGGCGGCATAAGTCGCTAGGGGATGCTGTTCCGAAGATAAGGGGTGGAAGCAAGACATGAATAAATATTTGGGGAACAAACCGGCACTCGCACTGTTTCTCCTCCCTGCTTTGATACTGTATAGCGTGATTTTGATATATCCCGTTCTGCAAACCGTTCTTCGCAGCTTTTATGATTGGGATGGCCTGAGTACGCTGACCTTTTCGGGACTGAGTAATTATCGGGAACTGTTCTCCGATCCTCTACTTGCTACTTCGCTTAAGAACGGATTAATATTTGCCATTGTGCTAGCGGTCTTTCAGATCGGACTGGGAACACTATTAGCGCTAATCTGTGCGGACCCGCGCACACGCGGGCGAAAAATACTGAAAACGTCTTATTTTATCCCAGTTGTCTTATCGGTAACCGTGGTGTGCCAGCTGTGGATCGCAATCTATGACCCAACTAACGGATTGATCAATCGGTTGTTTGATATCCTGAACATCCCTTATCAGCAAAATTGGCTGAGCTCCCCGACAGCATCGATTATTGCCATCGCCTTCGTTAATGCCTGGCAGTTTATGGGGTATCAATTTGCGCTACTATATGCAGGAGTTAAGTCAGTACCCGAGGACTACTTTGAAGCCGCCACGATTGACGGCTGCAGCAAATGGAGAGCGCACTGGCATGTCACACTTCCTCTGATGAGGGAAACGTACAAATTCTGCTTCATTATTGCGATTACATCTGGAATAGGGGCCTTTGTGCAGATGCTGATTATGACAAACGGAGGGCCCGGCACTACAAACTATACATTGACATTCATGATTTACCGCTATGCTTTTATGGAAAGCAATTATGGGTATGCGTGTGCTGTATCCGTGCTGCTTGTACTAATCTCACTACTGGCAACTGTAGTTATCAATAAGCTGTTCGACCGCGGACAAACCGCCTGATAAGGCGTGTATTGAAAAGGAGAACGAAATGAGTAAAACTGCTTTGAGCAAGTTCAGACAAGCTGTTCTGCAGATACCGCTGTGGTTGTATTTTATTGTTTCGGTCTATCCGTTGTTCTGGATGGTTTCCTACTCGTTCAAGAACAACGATGAGATCTTTGTCTCTAACCCATTTGGACTGCCAACGCATTTTCGTTACGAAAATTACATCAATGCGTGGACGCAATTTAATATTCCCCGTTACTTTCTGAACAGTCTGGTCGTATCAACGATTTCGACTTTGTTCATTCTTTTGCTGGCTCTGATGTTTGCCTTCGCAGTGGCTCGTATGAGATGGAGGTTTCGTTCAGCTGTCCGGACTTATATGATCATAGGAATGTTTATGCCACTGCAGGTTATCATGATACCGCTGGCGATTCTGGTTCGCGATTTTCATCTTACGAATACGTACGGAGCTCTTATTCTTCCTTATATCGCAATTGGGCTTCCTTTCTCGTCAATGATTTTCTATGGATTCCTAACAGCAATTCCTAAGGAGATTGAAGAGGCGGCATGCATGGATGGAGCTAATATTTATAGACTGTTCCTGAAAATCATTATGCCACTTGCATTGCCTGCAATTGCGACGGTAGCCATTTTTCAATTCTTGAACAACTGGAATGAGTTCACTTTGGCCTATATTCTAATTTCTGATGAAAATATGAAAACATTGCCTCTAGGCTTACTTTTCTTCCAGGGTTCCTACAGTACGGATTGGGGAGCCATGGGAGCTGTTATGACTATGGCCTCCTTACCGATGGTACTTGTCTACCTGTTCTTGAGTGAACAAGTGGAGCGGGCGATGACGGTAGGTTCTGCTGTAAAAGGGTAGAAAGGATAAAATGCCCGGCTAGAGAATCAGAAAAAGATTCTCTAGCCGGGCATTTTTGATATGTACATACGTTAATTCAATCCGACGATGGTTTGTGGCTAATCAGAAACCTTACAGTAAAATAAAGGTTTTTGTAAGTTTAAACTGTTGTTCGTTATGTAGAAGCTGTTATGCTGGTAAACAGCTAGGCAAGGAAAGAAGTGAAGCAGACTTTGAAAGATCCAAAGCAAAGTTTCCATGAAACATTAAAAAATCGTAAAAGAACTATTATAACAGTCACAGTTATCGTTATTATAATTATATTGTTAATCACTCTGGTGCTCGGCACCATGTATATAATTCGGGATTCAATATACACCACCATGAAAAACTCCTAATCATCTACAACCAAAGGGGGTTAGATTGTTGTTATTGCTTGAACGATCAAATAAAGGCATTATATAGAGAAATCAGTTGTTAAAAATTCAAGCACTAAGAAGGTAGAAAACACGATGCAGAAGATATTAATAGTAGAGGATGACCCTCAAATCAGCTCCTTGCTCCAATCCTATCTTGAGAAATATGGTTATCAAGGAATTATTGTTTCAAATTTTGATCAAGTTCTGGCTATCTTTGAAGAGGTAAAGCCTGATTTGGTACTACTTGATGTGAATCTACCTCGTTTTGATGGATTTTATTGGTGCAGGCAAATACGGACTCAGTCTACATGCCCCATCCTTTTTGTGTCTGCACGTGATGATAAAATGGATCAGGTCATTGCTTTGCAAAACGGAGCAGATGATTACATTACGAAACCATTTTATCCCGAAGTACTACTGGCCAAAGTAGAAAGTAATTTACGGCGTGCCTATGGTTCCTATGCCGTTGCTCCACCATCACGATCCTTAACGGTGTCAGGCTTGACTTTGTATCCCGACATTATGGAACTTGTATACCATGACAAGCAGGTAGAGATGAGTCATAAAGAAGCGGCCCTCCTGGAGCTATTGATGACATATCCTAAGCAGGTTGTAGGGAGAGTTCATATCTTAGAGGCTTTATGGGATGATGACCAATATGTAGGGGAGAACACACTGAATGTTTATGTCACTCGTGTCCGCAAAAAACTGAGCGAGCTGGGACTAGGGGATATCATAGAGACGGTTCGAGGCGCTGGCTATCGGCTTCACTTGACTGAGGAGGAAGAACGGTGAAGCTTTTTTGGCGTGACCATTTTTCGCTGGTCATTTTTAATATCATCCAACTTTTTCTTGTGTTAAGTATCTATTGGATGGATGGTTACCGTAACTGGTCGACGGCCCTATATTCCGTCTTTTTTGGGTCCATCCTATTGGGGGTCTATTTGCTGTTCCGGTTCGTTATGTATTCTGGTTTATATCGCATATTATCCACTACAAACATTAAAGATTTAGATGAGCTTATTCAGATGAAGGTACTTAATCCGTTAGCCGCTTCTTTACAACATTTGCTTTTGCAATATTATCGATTGTATCAGTCCCGAATTCATCAGTTAGAGCATCAGCAGCGCGATCATATTACGTTTATCAATCAGTGGGTTCATCAGATGAAAACTCCTCTTTCTGTTATTCATTTAATCCTCAAAGGAAGAATAGACCCCGAATCGGATCAGATTCACGATGAGATTGATCGAATGGGAAAAGGACTGGACATGATTTTGTATATGTCACGATTGGAATCCTTTGAACCTGACTTTCATGTGGAGCCTGTTGTATTACGAAAGCTGGTTAGTGATGTGATTTATGATAACAAAAGATTATTGATCCGCAACGAAATTTATCCTTCCAATGAAGTGGACGAGCAGTTGAGTGTGATTACCGATGCCAAATGGCTAAGATTTATCATTAATCAATTGGTGACTAATGCGATAAAGTACTCTTCAGGTCATGCTCACAGTCTGAAGCTGATGTCTGACGTAAGAGAGCATGTCATTGTGTTGGAAGTAAAGGATGAGGGGATTGGTATCCCTAAAAAAGACATAGAACGGGTATTTGAGGCTTATTACACAGGTGAAAATGGGCGGAAGTATCGTGAATCAACCGGGATGGGACTCTATTTGGTGTCTGAAATCTGCAAAAGACTGAATCATGATATTCAATTGAAATCGACGGTTGGTAAAGGGACGACGGTTCAAATCCTGTTTTCCATTGGCAAATGAGAAACCTTACAACACATTTAAGGTTTTTGTAATGTTAATCGGTCGCTTCACTTATCTGGATGGATTATGATCATAGCATAGGAAAAGAAAGGAATGAACGATGGAGATTGTACGAATGGATCAAGTTACCAAAATATACTATGGCAAGGTTCCCTACCGAGCTCTTAACAATATCCATTTAACGATCAAACAAGGCGAGTTTGTTGGTATTATGGGGCCGTCTGGTAGTGGGAAGACTACATTATTAAATATGATTTCGACCATTGATATGCCGACTTCTGGCGAGGTTAGCATTAAAGGAGAAAATCCACATCTGCTCAAGAAGGATAAGCTGGCTTTATTTCGCCGCAAAGAACTGGGCCTTGTATTTCAAGATTATAATTTGCTGGAAACCCTCACTTTGGGAGAAAACATACTGTTTCCTCTGATGCTCAATAAAAAAGGGTTAAAGGAAATGGAGCACAAACTGGAAGAGGTAGCGAAAAAACTGGATATTACAGATGTTTTGGACAAACGGCCTTATGAGGTATCGGGGGGACAAAAACAACGTGCAGCCATAGGCAGGGCTATGATTCATTCTCCTTCGCTCCTGCTTGCAGATGAACCAACCGGAAATCTCGATTCCAAGTCTTCGCGTGTTGTAATGGAAATGCTGAGCCTTGTCCACCGTGTAGACTATTCTACAATTGTGCTGGTAACACACGGCGCCTTGGAAGCCAGCTATTGCGACCGGGTAATTTTTATTAAAGATGGTGAGTTATATAATGAAATCCGTCGTAGTCATAGTCAGCAAATATTTTTTCAGGAAATCATAGATATGCTCTCCTTTTTGGGGGGAAGTAGACATGCACATGAGCTTTCGTCTGTTAGCATGGAATAATCTCAAACGCAATGCGCGTGCTTACGTTCCTTATTATTTAAGCAGCTCCTTGATGATTACGATTTTTTTCGTATATGCGGTATTTATTTTTCACCCGGATGTCTCGAATGTAATCACAGCAGCTAATGTAAAAAAGGGATTACAGGTTGCGGATCTATTGATTTTTGTATTTTCCTTTTTTTTCGTATTATACACAAATAATATCTTTGTTGCTGCACGTAAGAAAGAATTTGGTATACTCACCATTTTAGGAGCAAGTCATAGGCAAATTTATTTTTTGGTAGCTTTTGAAAATCTAATTATAGGCTTTTTATCATTGGTGACCGGGATGATCGGAGGATTTGTTTCAGCGAAGTTTTTCCTGCTTATGGGTTCCAATGTCATAGGAATGTATTTAAGATTTTATTTTCCCTGGAAAGCACTTGCCTTTACAGGAATTGGATTTATGTTTTTGTTTATATTGATCTCACTTGTGTCTGTTTTCTTTATCCGACGTTTTAAACTACAGCAGCTTTTTAGCAAGGCTCCTCAGCTCAACAAAGAGCCTAAAGCTTCATGGAGTCTGTCCATTCTTGCCGTAGTATTAATCGGAGCGGCTGTATATTTAATGAAGCTTGATTTTTCACCCTACATTTATCTGGCACCTTATCGTTTAGGGACCCTTTCCTTTTATATATTGCACTATTCGGTTGGAGACACCTTTAAATATACAATTATAATGGGATCTCTGGGTATTTACTTATTTTATACTCAATCATGTGTACTATTCATTCAATTGCTTAGAGCTAACAGGAAATGGTCTTGGAGCGGATCGCGTTTGTTATGGTTATCTGAGATCACATATAAAATGAGGAATAATGCCGGGCTTTTTTCATTGATTACCCTCATTTCTATCATTTCCTGTGTAGGAGCCGCATCAACTTTTGACTCCATGCAACAGCAAAAAAGATTTCTTAGGGAGCAATCTTATTCATTTGCATTTACTTCTGATGTTGTAAGTTCTAACGAGCTTGAAAAAGAGATTGACCAAAATCTGTATACGGCTGGGGTGGATTATGGAAAAGGTGAAGTATTAGTCTTCCCTTTTCGGGAACAGATTGCGCCAGTGATGAAACAATCCAACTATGAAGCACTTGCTTCCAAGTTTAAGAAGCTAAAACAGGTACCTACGCTTCGGGAGAATCAAGGTTTTTTCATTATCGATCCAAACGAGATGCCTCTCGAAGAAAAGAAAACCCTTTTTGAAAAAAAGCTAACTTACAAGCAAGGGAAATCTCATATGATGAATCTTGAGATTATGGATACTAAGACGATAGATCATAACCTGAAGTTTGATGGAAATATCGTCTCTGAACTAGGAAGGCTACTTGTTGTTACTGATCGAACTTACGACTATTTAATTGAACATCGGTATTTCAATGATCCGTTGGCATTTAAATCTACTTATTATTTTGTGCCAAAATGGAAGAATGGCCAGCTTTCCTTAGAAACTTCTGAAACTCAACAAGAGGTATGGTTGTATTCTGTGTTGGCCAATAGGGTGAATAAAGGGGTGCTTAACTCTAGGGCCGTAGACTATTTGACATCGGAGATGGATCTGGTTATTAGTGAATTTATTGGCGGATTTATCGCCATTATTATGTTGGCAAGTACAGTAAGCCTGCTGTATTTCAGACTATATGTAGATCTTCAGCGAGATGAAGAAATATACCGAGCTTTATCGAAAATTGGACTAAACTCAAGGGAAATGAGACAATCGGCTTCCAGACAAATTGCATTCCTGTTTCTTTTGCCATTAGTCGTATCGTCTATGGGAATGGTGCTTTGTTTAGTGATGTCAGAACCATCTGTAATATATGGAGTACCCGTTCATCTTACGCTGATTCAGATTATGCTGTGCTTCTGGGCCATCCAATTTCTTTCCTTTCTTATTGTACGTTCTCTGTATCTTCGTCAATTAGATTTAAAGATACTATAAGGAACGGTACGTTGTGTGTAAAAAGTTGCAGAAGGGCAGGACGGTGTTCCTCCTTTCTGGAATGTGCACCGAATAGAAGGTAAGGTCTCAAGTGGGATACAGAAGAAAACACATAATTCATATAACAACCTATTTAAGAACCGACCTTAGTCGTTACCATATTTTTAAAGTGGGGATATCTATGAAAAAACGTATGTTCATTTTATTGCTGCTCGCCTTGTCGGCCAGTTCTTTATCAGAGTCCTTTGTTCAAGCAGAGGAGGCGCAGCAGCAGGTTACCAAAGCAAGTGTGAAATTAACACTGAGTCAAGCCCAGCAGTGGGCACAATCCAATAGTTTTAGCTTGAAGGAAGCCCAGCAGACGATAGATCGCAACCGGATTATGCTAAAAAATGCAGGCAAGAATCTGGACTTCATTCCGGCAGGTCAAGGCAACGGTGAAGAAGATGCGGCTAGTAGTTCAGCATGGAAGGGGTATGCTTCATCGACAGTTTCTTATTTGGAATCCAAAAAGCAAATCGAACTTGCCCAAGATCAGACAGATTACACTGCAATGAAGAATTATTATGACGTACTTCTGGCTGATAACAAAGTAAAGAGTAGTGAGGATGCACTTTCGCTTGCGCTATTGGAGGAAAAAGCTGCTGAAGCGAAGGCCAACCGTGGAAAAATTTCTCCAGGTGATCGAAGTACGATTATTCAGACTCGTATAGAGGCTCAAAAGAATGTAGACATTGCTAAAGCTGCACTGCAAAAAGCGCAGGATTCGCTTAATACACAAATGGGACAGTCACAAGGAAATTTATATGAACTGGTGGACAGACCCGTTTACCGGAAAATGGATAACACGAATCTGGATACGCTAGTGTCGCGTGCCATCTCAGCGAGTCCTTCGGTATGGAGACAGGAGGAGGCAGTCAAGCTAGCAAAAATGGAAATTAAATATTACACGTGGAACTCGGGAACGGATGACTATGAAATTAAACAGATAGATGTAGATTCAGCACAAGGTGGACTGGAAAATACCAAGGATCAACTGGCAGAAACACTGAAAAGTATGTACTTTAATTTACAGCAAAATGAAGAACAATACGAACAAATGCGAAGTAATCTACAGAACCTTAGTAAAGTGTTGGACATTTCTCGCAAAAGAAAGGCACGTGGATTTGCAACAGGTACGGAGGTCGCCACGAATCAGTTGAAAGTAAAGCAAATCGAACGGAATATGGATGAACTCATTGTTCAAATGACGCTGCTGCAACATGCTTTAAACAAGCCGTGGAGTGTATAGGATTTAGCAAAAATACAATTTAAGGGGATATAACATTGTCGGAAACAGAAAAGAAAGATAAAAATTCATTACAAGTATTAAGAAAGAAAAGAAGAGTGAAAAGGAGCATAGGTATTCTGATCTTGCTCATTATAGCGGGAATTGGCGGTACGCTCTACATGAAAAGGGGCCAGGAAAAACCTGTGGAGGCTCCGGCGAATCAGGTCGTACAGGTACAAAAAGCTAACATAACCGAGTCGCTTAGCGTGACTGGAACCGTTCAGGCTTCCAAGGAAGTAAATATTAATTTTACAAATATCGAGGGTGCCAAGCTCGTCGCTGTCAATGTCAAAGCAGGAGATAGCGTCAAGGCAGGTCAGGTGCTAGCACGACTAGATGATTCAGATGCCAGGCTGCAAATTAAGGATGCCGAATCTAATGTCGCAATTGCAAGGGCCAAACTGGACGAAGCCAAGCGCGGACCCAAAACAAATGATATCGAGCTACAGAAAGCAAATGTCTTAAAGGCACAGATGGCGATTAAAACAGCCAAGAACGCGATGGAATTAGAGGAAGCTGCTGCGCAAAAGGAGGCAGCCAAGGTGACTTTGGATAAAGCCCAGAAGGATTATGATGACCAGGCTTATCTGGTTCAGAATGATGCGGCAGCAGAAAGTGACCTGGCGACAGCCAAGCAAAATCTGGATAAGGCAAAACTGGATATGAGCAATGCAGAGCTGCAGTACAAGAAGGCACAGACTAAGCAAACTGAGGCGATCGAAGAGGCGGAAATGGGCTATAAAACAGCATTAATACAATTAAAGGCTGCACAGTCCCCACCTGAAGCTTCCAACATCCAATCTGCACAAGCTTCTTTATTGCAGGCTGAAACGGCATTAGAGCAGAAGAAAAGTGTTCTAAGTAAATTACAGGTTACGGCGCCGTGGGACGGGATTATTTTGAAGGTCAACGGCGATGTGGGCACTAGTCCTACTGCACCTTTTATTGTCATGAATAACTCCAACACAGGGGTTATGAAGGTTCTTGCCAAGGTGAACGAAAGTGATATTGCTAAATTAAAGACCGGACTTCAGGCGACAATGCACTCGAATTCATTCCCGGACAAACAATTTAAAGGCGAAGTACGCTTTGTTTCTCCAGAGCCGGTGACGGAAGCCAATGTGACTACATACAAAATTGAATTGTCTTTGGATAGCCAAAACATAAGGCTGCAACCGGGGATGAATATGGATGTATCTCTACTGTTAGCTGAACACAAAAATGCGCTGTCTGTGCCATTGTTTGCCTTGAGGTCTGAAGGCGGTGTGGATGGAGTATATGTGGCGAAGAACACAGCGAATCCGGCCGATTATGAGTTTAGACCCGTGAAACTGGGTGTCTATACAGCGGATCAGGCCGAAATCAAGTCCGGTGTCAAGGAAGGTGAAACCATTGTTATTCCTCCTCAGAACAGCAGTGCTGACCCGAATGGCAGTGGAGGGGGGCAGACACAATGAGTGAAACTCAATCCAATAACACCGTTATTGAAATTAAAGAGCTGAAAAAAAGGTATGAAGTAGGCGGTCAGGAGATTCAGGCTCTACGCAGTGTGAACTTATCTATTAGCGAAGGGGAGTTTGTTGCTATCATGGGGCCCTCTGGTTCAGGCAAGTCCACCATGATGAATGTTATTGGTTGCCTGGATCATCCGGATACCGGTAAATACTATCTGGATGGTTACTCCATATTGGATGCTCGTGAGAACGAACTTTCAGAGATTAGAAATCAGAAGCTAGGATTTGTGTTTCAGAAATTCTATCTCCTGCCTCGTACTACAGCTTTAGCAAATGTGGAGCTGCCTATGATGTATGCAGGTGTTCCTGCCAAGGAGCGTCGGGAAAGAGCTATAGAGGCGCTTCGGATGGTGGGCCTTGCAGAACGGATGTATAACAAGCCTAACGAGCTTTCTGGCGGTCAGCAGCAGCGGGTTTCCATCGCCCGAGCTTTGGTGAATCATCCGGTCATTCTGCTGGCAGATGAGCCTACGGGTGCACTGGACACGAAGACGAGCATCGAGATTATGGAGCTGTTCCAAGGCTTGAATGAGCAAGGAAAAACCATTGTCCTGGTTACTCATGAACTGGAAGTAGCGGAATATGCCAAACGATTGATCAGCTTTCGGGATGGTAACATTGAGCGAGATGAGCCTATTGCAAATAGACGAATTTCATCAAGGGTGGTAAGTCTATGAATCTGATGGAAACGATCCGTGTATCGATGAACAGCTTAACTACCAACAAGATGCGCTCATTTTTAACGATACTCGGTATTATTATCGGGGTGGCAGCGGTGATTGCCATTATGGCCATCGGGAATGGCTCAAAGGCCAGTATTAAGGAGGAAATCAATAAGTTAGGAAATAACGTACTTTTGGTTGCTCCCGTCATGCCAATGACTGAGGAAGAAATAAATCAGGATACCTTGCCCTCATTTACGTGGACAGATGTCGAGGCATTGGAACAAAAGAGTTCGATTGCAGCAATGATGCCCCGTATTTCAAGCAGTTCAAAAGCTGCATGGGGGCGATATAACTATAATGCAACCATTGTAGGGACATCTGCTTCATTTTACAAGGCCAAAAAGTTTTCCTTTGCCGAGGGCAGAACATTTACCAACGATGAGATGGATAAACGTAGGAATGTTGCCATTCTGGAAAGCCAAGCGGTTGTGCGTCTTTTTGGTGGAGATACCAAAGGCGTATTGGGACGAACGTTTCAAATCAAACAGATCCCTTTCAAAGTAATCGGAGTATTGAATTCTCAGCCTGTTACGAATTTAAGCTACAGTACAAATGATCAAATCTACATCCCGGCTACAACCATGATGAACCGTCTGGGTGAGAAAAACATTACTGGTCTGGAGGTATCCGCCAAGTCACCAGGCTTGATGGGTCAGGCTCAATCAGACATATTGGAAAGCTTGCGTGTGACGCATCAGCTAAAACCTTCGGAACCGGATCAATTTCAAGTAATGAGTCTGTCCGAAGCAGCAGGTGCAGCATCCGGTGTAGATAATATCATGACCAGCTTGCTGGGAGGTGTAGCTGCGATCTCACTTGTGGTAGGGGGAATCGGAATTATGAATATTATGATGGTGTCGGTTATAGAGCGCACGAAAGAAATTGGTATTCGAAAAGCTATTGGTGCCAAGCCAAGAGATATTATGATTCAATTCCTGTCCGAAGCGGTCATTTTTGGTCTGCTAGGGGGGATGCTCGGGGTTGTTACAGGCGTAGGCGCCTCCAAAATAATCGAAGCAACAGCACGCATGACCATTGAATTTACAATCTCGCCGATCCTATATTCGTTTCTTAGCTCTGCAGGTACAGGCATTCTATTTGGGGTATATCCGGCTTATAAAGCAGCAAGATTAAAACCAATAGATGCATTGAGATACGAATAATTGAATGGGCACATGGTCGCAACATAAAACGTGAACTGCTTCTAGATTTTTGGAGGAATATATACTATGGAAAAAAGCTATGTGCAAAATAGAACCAGAGCTCATCGAATGAAGAGGAAGAGAAGAAGACTACTGTTTATTATTCTCATTTGTATGGTTCTAATGATTATAAAACTCTTTGACATCTTTAGTAGTAAACCACAGCCAGTAAAAACGATTGAATATGCAGAAAAAATAGAATCAGTATCAACCGACAAACTAAATAACAAATCCAAAGGGAGCGAATCTTCTCTACAAAATGTTTCGGGTGTTGAAGATGCAGCATTTGTTGAAAAGTACTTAAATCAGCAAATGCAAGGGCAGCGACCTGAGGGGATTGACGGTAAAAAAGTAGTCTATTTATCTTTTGATGATGGTCCATCGGTTACCGTAACGCCTAAAATATTAGATATTCTTAAAAAAGAAAGTGTGAAAGCAACGTTTTTTGTGGTAGGAAAAGCAGTAGAGGAAAATGAAGTGACTAAAAAAATAACAAAAAGATTGGTTAAGGAAGGACATGCGATCGGAAATCATACCTACTCACATGACTACAGTTATTTGTATCCGAATCAGACTGTGAATTCGAGCAGTTTTATGAATGATATTGAAAAAACAAATCAAGTTTTAAAGCAAATATTGGGGCAGAATTTTTCCACAAGAGCGATTCGATTTCCAGGCGGCCACATGACATGGCAGAGAAATGATCCCGATGGTATGGAAGTACTGGACAAAGCACTACAGGATAAGGATTACCATCAGATTGACTGGAATGTGTTACCTAAAGATGCAGAGGGTGCACGTAAGAATGCTGAGCAATTAATTAGTGAATTCATGAGAAATATTGGGACTAGAGAAAAAGCAGTGGTACTCATGCATGACACTTATGGGAAGGAAGAAACAGCCAAAGCCTTGCCTGAAATCATAAGATATTTAAAAAAGCAGGGATATGAATTTAAGACTATCAAGTAACGTACCGATTTCAATCAAAGCAGAAGGGATACGCAATAATATGGATGTTAAAGATCTGGAGGATCTATATTTATCTTGCAAATCAGACCTCTTTGGCTATCTATTGAGGATATTGCATAACAAACAGGATGCTGAAGATTTGTTGCATGAGTGTTTTATTCGGTTTATAAGAGCTTCGCCTGACTTGCCCCAAGATCGTATTCGGTTTTACCTTTTGAGAATTGCCAAAAATTTAGCTATAGATTTAATGAGAAAACGAAAAAAGATGGAGGAATACATTTTACGTAAGGGGCTGCTCCACTATCACTGGGATATCCTTGATTTTGAAATTCAGGAGGAGGTCAATCAAATTCTCTTGATGGCAAGTAATACCGAGCAAAGAACGGTACTTGAATTGCGATTAGTCCAAGGATACTCCATAAAGGAAACGGCTAGAATTTTAAACAAGAGTGAGAATGCAGTGAAGTCTTCGCTTCACAGAGCTTCCCAACGTATTAAATTGAGATATATTTCTTGAACTGATTGGATGAAAAGAGGAGTAGACATAGAGTCTGCTCCTCTTTTGGCTCAATACAGAGATAAAACAATAAGATCGATATTTTCCACCATAATAGATAATAAATATCCCCTTTTTTTGGATTGTTTCTATTTATAATGAAAGCGCACCCATAACAATCAAAGGAGCTGATTTGTTTTGACACGTAACAAACGCTTAAGAAGATTGTCCACCGCCATGTTAACGGTGCCTATGCTCACGATGTTCGCTTCAAGTGCAATGGCAGAGCAGGAATCGAACGGACATAAGCCTCCGGTTTCTACTGGAAGCGGCGTATTTTATGAAATTTATATCAATTCTTTTTATGATTCGAATGGAGACGGACATGGTGATTTGAAAGGAATCACACAAAAGCTTGATTACTTAAACGATGGAAAACCCCATTCGGGTAGGGATTTGCAGGTCAGCGGCCTCTGGCTTATGCCCCTAAATCCATCTCCAAGCTACCATAAATATGATGCAACTGATTACTATCAGGTGGACCCACAGTATGGGAGTCTAAATGATTTCCGCACCTTGATGAAAGCAGCGGACCGAAAGGGCGTTAAGGTGATCATGGACCTTGTTATCAATCATTCAAGCAGCGAGCATCCATGGTTCAAGGAGGCCAGTGCCAACCCGCAAAGCAAATTCCACGACTATTACGTATGGGCGGATGAGAACACAGATTTGGAAGAAAAGGGCTCGTGGGGTCAGCAGGTATGGCATAAGAATCCGAATGGCGAAGGGTATTTCTACAGTACGTTCTGGTCGGGCATGCCGGATCTGAACTTTGACAATCCCGAAGTCCGCAAAGAAATGATCAAAGTCGGCAAGTATTGGCTGCAGCAAGGTGCAGACGGGTTCCGACTTGACGCGGCGATGCATATTTTTAGAGGACAGACGAAAGATGGTGCGGATAAGAACATTGCCTGGTGGAGTGAATTTCGTTCCGAGATGGAGAAGGTAAATCCAAATGTATATCTGGCAGGAGAGGTATGGGACAAACCGGAGACCATAGCTCCTTATTACGGACAGCTCCACTCCTTGTTTAATTTTGACCTGGGCGGAACGATTTTGAAGTCCGTGAAAAACGGCCGAGATCAGGGTATCGCGGCATTCGCCGAGAAAACGCTGCAACTGTACAAATCATATAATAAGGCGGCACTCGATGCTCCGTTCCTGAGCAACCATGACCAGACTCGTGTCATGAGCGAGCTAGGCGGGGATGTGCGAAAAGCCAAGCTGGCCGCTTCCATTCTTTTAACGCTTCCGGGTCAGCCGTTCCTCTATTATGGCGAAGAAATTGGTATGAAGGGAGAGAAGCCTGATGAGTTTCTTCGTGAGCCTATGCGCTGGTACAAGGGAGAGGGCCCTGGTCAAACGACATGGGAGAAACCCAAATACAACAAAGGCGAGGTATCAGTGGAAGCGCAGCTGAGAGACGATGATTCCCTGCTGGAAAGCTATCGCACACTCATCCGTCTGAGGGAAAAACATGAAGCTTTACGCAGCGACAGTCTGCAACCTATACAAGCAGGCTCTGCCAGCGTGACCGCATTTAAACGTACTTCAGGCAAAGAAGCACTGTATGTATATCATAACCTGTCTGGAGAGCCGGTTACCTTGCAGATGAAAGATCCCGATAAGGGTAAATGGAAAGTGGTCTTCTCCACCTCAAAGGATGTGAAGGTGAAGAAAGGAACAGTTAAAATTCCGGCTTACAGTTCTCTGATTACCGAAGAAGACAGAAAGAGCTGAATATACGCAAAATTACCGTTCAGATGAAGCAGGACATATATCGTTGAATCCAGTTTGGGGTGTTAACAGCACCCCTTTTTTCTATTGAACCGGAAACGTACGTGTTCTAACTATACCGATTTGACGTAAAGCACGCCCCTTAGAGTACACACAGGGAAGGAAAAATGACATTCTCCAGTGTATATTCCAAGGGGCATTATTTAATACCCTCAATCATAGTAAAGATCGGACGATTCCATATGATTATAAAGGGGGTATGCCTTCCGGTATGTTTCGACTCTTGCTCTTGGCAAGCAACTGCTCATCAAACGGCAAATTCTCTTTGATCGCCCACAGATCGTCATAGCTGAGAATACAGCGATCAGCTCTGGACAGATCCTGCCGGCCGGAGCCGGGGTTATGGAAGCCGATACAGTACATTCCTGCACTTTTGGCTGCCTGGACCCCGTTATGTGAATCCTCAATAACGATGCAATGGGCTGGTGCAATGCCTAGCTGCTCGGCGGCGTATAAGAAGATGTCCGGTGCCGGCTTACCCTGCAGTACCTCTTCACCGGTGATTCGAATGTCAAAGTAACGGCCAAGTCCTGTCTTTTCCATAATGAGATCAATCAGCGCCCGCGGAGAGGAAGAGGCCACCGCGACCGGAATCCCTTTCTCTTGCAGCCAGTCCAGCCACCGCTCCAGTCCATCGATCGCCGCAAGGCCCTCGTGTGCAATCATTGTCTGCATCACATTTTTTCGGTGATAGGACAAGGCCTCTTCCACCGTATTGGTGAGCTGATGCCTGTCCAGCACTTGACGCCACATGGATTCGAGTGTCACTCCGACATAGGTGTGATGCTCTTCTTCCGTCATGGGCGCACCGAAATGGGCAAAGGAGCTGCGTTCGACCTCAAAGTAGATCGGTTCGCTGTCTACTAACACCCCGTCCATGTCGAAAATGACCGCTTTGACTGGAACGGACGCGGATAGGTCTCCTGTGCATTCATTATTCGTCGGTGTAACATGATGGATGCTCGTCATGTCCATTCTCCCCCTTGTTAGTAGCTAAATTTAGTTGTCGGAGCCACTAGATTGCAGCACAATCTTGATCGCCTGAGACGAGGGCTGAAGTGTCCGCTCGCTGATATTGCATCCAAGCGTCTTAAAGGCTTCATGGTAGTCATCCAGCGGATACGAGTGGGTAATGATTTTTTTGGCGGGAATGATTTGCTGCTCAATCAGGTAATGCGCCGTGGAGAACGTGCCCAGAGAATCAATCGAACCGATGATTTTAAGGCTACGGTCAACTACCTCTTTCGGATTAAACGAGCTTATCCCATCTCTCAGCCCCACCAGCATCAAATACCCGCCGCTCGCAAGCTGGCTTAGTACCTCAGTGCCGACCACTCCTGTGGTGTCCACAATCATGTCCACCTGATTTTTTAACGGAGCCAGCTTATGAATGGCCGATTCCAGTGTGGCGTGCGCGGACCACCGTTCGGGGGCAATAGAATCCGCTATGGCGAGCCGTTCCTCCGAGATGTCAACAAGGCAACCAGTTACGCCTTTCGAAGCAAGAGCATAGCTGTACAGAATCCCGATCGGACCTGCGCCTATAATAACGGTTGTGAAGTTCGGCAGCAGGTTAATCTGGTTGATTCCGGTCAGCATACAGCTCAGCGGCTCGGTCAGCGTCGCTTCTTCGTAGCTGATATGGTCCTTCAACTTGTACAAAAAACGGTCCTCAGTCACATAATAATCGGTGAACGTACCGTCTGCGCTGACTCCGGTCTCTGTTACGGATTTGTGTGTGCAATGATTTTGTCTTCCTGTCCGGCACATTTCGCATTGGCCGCAGTAGTAAGTTGGATCAATCACCACTCGGTCTCCAGGCTGCAGTGAACTGACGGCTGGTCCTACAGCGATCACATCCCCCGCTGATTCGTGCCCCAAAATCGTAGAAGGCACGGCATGATATTTGCCACTGATGATACCTAGATCCGTACCGCATACGCCAGTCGCCCGAATCCGGACGAGTACATCGTTATCTTTTTTTATCTCCGGGATAGGTCTTTCCTCAAGTGCGACATCCCAAGCTGATTTATATACAAGTGCGAGCATGTATAATTCCTCCTTTTGCTTATTGGGCAGATCGTTAGTGAAGGGTAGCAAGAACGGCGTCAAGCCGTTTAACAATTTCGGCAATCTCATCTTCGGTAGCCGTGAGGGAAGGTCTGACTTTGACCACATTCCCATAACCGTAACGGGAACCTCTCAGAATTAATTGTTGTTCCTCAAATGCGCGATCGATAATCCCGTTGCTTTTCACTGCATCCGGGGCATCGTCCTCGTCTACAATTTCCAGTCCCCACATCAGTCCGACGCCACGAGCCTCACCAATGCAATCATACTTGTCGGCCATCTCCGTCAGTAGGGATCCGAGCAGGCTTCCTTTGGACCGGACGGCTTCCAGAAAACCGGGCTCGGTTACAACCTCCAATGTGGATTTGGCTGCCGTGACCGAGATCAGATTGCTGCCCGAAGTAAAGGAATGTTCGTGCTTCTCCAGGACATCGAGACGAGACTGCATCAATACCGCCGCAACCGGGACTCCAATACCACCCAGACCCTTAGCGAGAGTAATAATATCCGGTTGGATGTCAAACAGTTCACTTGCGAACATGTAACCTGTCCGCCCGATTCCGGTCTGCACTTCGTCTGCAATCAGAATCATCCTATGCTCGTCGCATAGCTGACGGAGGCGCTTGAAATATCCTGCAGGCGGGATGATATTACCTCCGTTGCCCAGAATGGGTTCAATAATCATGCAGGCCACAGACCCTGAGCTTCCATACTCAATGGCGTCCGATATAGCGTCAATACAATGATGACCACACTTGTCTGGTGAAGAATTAAAAGGACAGCGATAACAGTAGGGGGCAGGCACATGCAGAGAATTTGCTGCAACTGAGTTAGGGAAATTCTTGCGACGAAAGGCATTACCGGAAATGCCTGTTGCAAACTGGGTTTGTCCATGATGTGATAGATGCAGACTGATGATATCGGTTGCTCCGGTGTATTTTTGGGCCAGCTTCACAGCACATTCGTTCGCTGTGGAGCCGGTAATATCTCTCATCCATCCGGCGTCTATGCCGTTCGGGGCATACTGGATTAGATGATCTAGGACTTCTTCGACATAAGGCTCTGTAAAAGTAGAAGACATGTGTGCAAGATTGCCGACTTGCTCCTGTACTTTGCTTACGACATGAGGGTGGTTATAACCGAGCGACAAGTTGAAGGTGCCGGATACGCCATCCAAATACTCCTTACCCGAATCGTCAATTAGAGTAATGCCTTTACCATATCTGAAACGTTCTTTGGTCAACGTATGCACGATATTTCCCCTCCATATCAGAATATACATTCTTATTAAGTCATCTTTATAAAGTCTACCACCCTATCAGAGCATAACGAGGCTGAACTCACCTCCCCAAAATAAGAAATCCACCTTCCTTGCCCTCATGGACAAGGGAGCATAATCCGGTGCTTCTGCGATAGGCCTCACCTCCCCTAAGAACTAAAACAATATCATCCTTCCTTGCCCTGATGGACAAGAGAGTCAACGACTCGGCTGCCCCGATCATTCCACAGATGCGTGAGAATAAGTGCCAGCAGCAAAATCAGAGTAAACCCTCCTAAAATCCAGAGGCTAGCCGCCACTGGCCATTCGCTCATGCTCCAGCCAATTACATATTGAAGCACCGAGCCGCCAATTCCGCCCGACGCAATCAGAATGCTGGTCGTCCGCTCGGTCATTCCTGGAATCAGCACGTTGGCATAGACAAGCGCGATACAGAAGAGTCCAGACATGAATAGACCTGCACCGAAAATTATAAGGTATGTAGCCCATTGGCTGGATATAAACACCATGGCAACTAGGAAACAGAAAGTACCGATTGCACTCCACAGCAGGTAAGGAATATATCCTGCTGACTCTGCAATCCTTCCTGAGAACATACGACCAATGATCATTGCAATCCAAAGCACGCTGACACCCAGCGAGGCTACGGATCCTTGAAGATGTAGCGTCTCTGTCAGAATAGAAGGTAGGAAGTTCATGAGCCCCAGTTCAAGACCCATATAAACAAAGAAGAATATAATGAAGATTCCTAGCAATACACGATGCTGTCCAGAGTAACGGGCTTGTTCAACTGAACGTTCAGTAGTTCGGATGTCTGCTTGGGTAAGGTGAGAGGAGGCGGATGTAGGCATGGTAAGCCACAACAGCGCTAAGACAAAAGTGAGAAGGGAGATGGTGTAAAAGGTTAGATTCCACATTCCAAGCCAGATATACAGGCTAACGATCGCCGGAATAAGCAGTGCACCAAGTGCAAAATAGACATCCAGCTTAGACATGGCCACGGCTTTTTGCTCCTCCGTGAACTCAATGGTAAACGCTCCGATGGACGATTCAATGATGCCTGAGCCGAAACCAACCCAGATGGCCATTGCGATGACCCAATTCCATGAGGGTAGTACACCCAAGATAATGCACGCTGCCACGATACTACCCAGGGCTATGGATAACATGGACTTGCGACCCAGATGCAGAGCCATGAAGGGGGTGAGCAGAACACCGACAAGAAATCCGAAAAACTGCAGGAACAGCAGTAATCCACCATCGCTGTACCCCCGTCCATAGTGAGATAGTAAAGTCGGCAGTAATGCCCCAAGCACCACACTGGTGACGCCGATTAACAGATAGAAAGCACAACTTAAAGCGAATAGTCTCTTCAAGGCCTGTCCCTCCAGTAGGTCATATTTTTTATATGAGTATTTTTTTTACTAGAATATACCATCACATTGGAAATGTATATATATTTTTATATAGAAAATGTAAAAAATTAATTTGACAATTTTACACGTATTTAACTTCAATTATGTTTAATCCAGTTAAGGTGAAACCTTTATCTAAAGAAACTGCAAGCGGCAGGAGGGAATAAGATCAGTCCAAATTGTTCTCGAACGCCAAACGGCTCATAATTAAGTCATAACTTTGAGTTTGCAATAATGTTAGTAAGGATACCTAGTAAAGATGCCTAACAGTTGCTTTACTTCATAGCAACTATGATTGATAGGGTAGAAAAACGAATGTTAAACGCTTACAATTCAAAAGGGAGAGGGAATTTTATTCGCTAGTTGAGAAGGAGAAGCATGAAGAAGGGAAGAAAGGAATGCAGTGCAGCATAATTATCATTAGTCATGTGCACGGCTTTTTGAACTTTACTGCAAAAGGAGTCTACCAAAATGAATTTTTATTTAGAAATCCCGGAGCTTGACCGACATTTTCCTTTCCGGAGTTTTATTAATAAAGGCGACGTGCTTTGCTATCCTCATTGGCATAAAGAAATTGAAATTATTTATGTGACCCAGGGAACCTTGGATCTGGGAATTAACGATATTTCGATACGCATGAAACAAGGTGAAGTTCAGTTTATAAATGGGGGTGATGTTCATTATTTCTTGGCCTCTCCCGACAGCGAACGGGTGGTTATTCAATTTGATCTGAGCTTTTTTCAAGAGGTTTCCACATTAAGTGATCAGAAACGCCCTCTAAGATATATATTTACGGAGATGGAGCAATCAAGCTGGAACTGGCCAGAAGAAACAGCAGCTAAAATGCTTCCTCTGATTCAAAGCATTTATGATGAGAACGTCAACCGACACGAAGGCCATGCTTATATGATCAAAGCCAAGGTGTTTGAGATGTTGACTCTTATTATGCGTGAAGTGCCGAGAAGCATAACCCCAAGGCTTCCTGAACTCTCAGAAAGAACCTTAACACAATCCAAGGACACTCTTTATAAACTGGAACGTATTTTTGAGTATGTGGAATGTCATTATCATGAAACCATCTCGCTGAAGAATGTCGCTGATTATATGGGGTTCAGTCCTTATTATTTCGCCAGGCTGTTTAAGAAGAATACGGGGATGACCTTTGTAGCATTTTTGAATGATTACAGACTAAATAAGGCAAAATGGATCTTGTTGAATGAAAACAATCCGATTACTGAGGTCGCAGAGGCGGCAGGGTTCAGTAGTGTAAAGACGTTTCATCATCTCTTTAAGGAAGCGACAGGAACATCACCATTGAAATACCGCAGGACAATATTCGGGAATAAAACAGCAAGAAATGAGGAGGAAAGCTTTTCATGAGATTTGTATGATAGAGCTATCCGACGAAGTTAAGGGTGAGTTACGAGGACATTAAAATTTATTGACATGAGCACCCACTTGATAGGCGGTGGGCTTAAATCAGGAGTGGAGGAAGATGAAAATGGACAATCGTATATACAATGTAGTCATCATCGGTTATGGAGGCATGGGAAGCTACCATGTTCAATTGATCGAATCTAATCAGCAACTTGCCGTTGGCGGTGTATATGATATTGTCGATTACCGGATGGAACTGGCTGCGGCTGCCGGCTATAAAACCTACGCGAGCCTGGACGCCGTTCTGGCCGATGAGGCCGTCGATATTGTTTTGATAGCAACACCTAATGATGTTCATAAGGAAATCGCGATCCAGGCGCTACAAGCCGGAAAGCATGTCATTTGCGAAAAACCGGTTACGATAACGAGCGCGGATTTCTTGGATATTGTTGAGGTGGCAAAGAAAGAAAATCGTGTGTTTACGGTACATCAGAACCGTCGATGGGATGAAGACTTCCGAATTATCAAAGATATAATTGGCAATAAGACCGTGGGCGAGCTCTTCCAGCTGGAATCGCGAGTTCAGGGAGCTAATGGCATTCCAGGTGACTGGCGGCAACTAAAGGCGTATGGAGGAGGAATGCTACTGGATTGGGGAGTACATCTGTTGGACCAGCTGCTTCAGATTACGGACAGCAAAATAGAAAGCGTAGCTGCTACCCTAAGCTATATTTTGGGGACTGAAGTGGATGACGGCTTTGCCAGCTTTATTGAGTTCAAGGACGGCCTGACAGCAGTCATTGAAGTGGGTACAACCAATTACGTAAAGCTGCCACGCTGGTATATTAAAGGAACCGAAGGAACCGCAGTGATTCGAGATTGGGATTTGAGCGGAGAGATCGTCACCCGAAATCCAGATGTTGCTCACGTGGAACCCAAGCCGATTCAAGCAGGTCAAGGATTGACGAAAACGATGGCGCCGCCGTCTGAGGAATCCACCCTTAAGTTCCCGATTGAGAAAATACCTGCTGCTGCAGAAAGCTTTTATGAGAATTTTGTCTCCACCATCGAAGGAAAAGCGGAGATTGCGATCAAAAATGAAGAAGTACACCGTGTATTGGTGCTGATTGAGACGATTTTTGAGGCGGCAGCAACCAAAAGCGTGATTCGAAGAACTATTTAGATCTGCTCTATTTTTCGATCCATCATAAGAGAGATATATAGGAATCTGGAGAGAAACAAACAGATTTATTTAATGAAATTTTGGGATGCATTTAAGTAATCAGTAAACCTTTGAAATGGTGAGCAAAATAGTTTTGCCCACCATAAAACTCAAGCGGGTATCGCTCCACAACCGAATTCTATGGCTTGATCATTTTTAAGTTGCTTTTTACATAAAAATTAAATCCGCTATTTCCTCCTTAAATCAACACATTTCACTCTAAATCTTCCATGAAAACATAAAATAATCCATGAAAGAGCTAGAATAATCAGTATTAAGGGAATGACATTCCTAGGAGTGTCGGTGATTTGGGGTTTTAAAAACACACTCATAAACATATGGGTGTGTTTTTTGGTGTTGAGAATGAGTCGTTCATGCATTAACAGAATTTTATCATGATTAAGTAATTCGCCAAATCACTCATCATTGATTGAAAGTAGCCCAGATAACAATATGATGTAACATTTTCCACAGCTTATTACATTAATGTAGACACCTTAACGTACTTAAGAGTATTCTTATGTGTACTTAAGAGGGACCTCATCGCAACCAAAACCAATGAATATGTAAGTATATAAAGGAGGCCCATATATATGAAGTCTCTTACCTCTGAGCGTATTAAATTCCCGCCAGGATTGTGGGCAGGATTATGTCAGTTAGGGTTTGGCGCCCACGACGTAGCACGCAAAGCACGATTGCCGATCACCATTATTACTGAACCAGTAGTCACCACCGCCCAATATTTCGCGATCTGGCAGGCATATTCTGATCTCATTGGTGACACAGCCCAAGGAATCATCAGACTTGTGACCGTCTTTGATACAGCAAAGTACCCACCGACTGTCTTAGCGACTTACCACGCTCGGGACTATCGCGACGCTCTAAACCGAATGGCTCGGTACAAACAACTGTGTCCCCCGGAAAACCTACATATCACGGAGGAGGGCGAGCACTGTACAATTGATCTGGAGTGGCTATCTCCCGAGCAGTCTGGTCCGCCGATGCTGGTTGGTAGCACGCTGGCTTGTCTTCTGGAGATTGGGCGCCGGGGCACAGGTCAACCTTTGAAAGCGCAGCTTGTTGAATTTTCGCACTACATGGGCGATATACAAGCCCTTGAAGCTTATTTCGGCTGTCGTATCCGGATTGGTGCAAAATGTAACCGATTGACGCTACATCGAAGAGACCTGGACCGCCCCTTTGTCTCGTACAACGAAGAGTTGCTGGAAATCTTGACTCCTGTTCTGGACCGATCGTTGGATGAACAGCAGCGCAGCCGTTCAATTACCGAGATGGTCAAATGGATCATGAAACGCAGCCTTACAAGAGGGCGCCCCGACATTCAGGCTGTGGCGAAGGAGCTCAGTATGAGCGATCGTACCTTGCAGCGCCGTCTTACTGACGAAAATACGAGCTTCAAGATTCTATTGACAAAAGCTAGACATGAGCAGGCACGAGAGTACTTGGCAGACCCCTCGCTCGATATTAAAGAGGTAGCATTCCTGATTGGGTACGAAGATCAAAACTCGTTTTACCGCGCCTTCCGCCAATGGGAGGGGGATACGCCTTCAAATTGGCGGACTGAACATTTAGGTACAAACTCGATATCAGGAGCACGCTAGGACTGCCTAATGAGTTTTGTCATTTGGCGTGTTAAACAAGAACTTTGGCGCAATATGCTAGTTACTGGACAATCCAGACAAGATAATATAATCACTATCCGGAGCACAATTGTTTTAAAAAAGGAGAAGTGTATTATGGATATGGGATTAAAATATAAAACAGCTTTAGTTACAGGATCAACGAAAGGCATAGGTAAAGCAATTGCCATTGAACTAGCCAAAGAAGGTGTTAATGTACTAATTAATGGACGAAATTATGAAGAGGTAGAACGAACTGTAAATGAAATTAAGTCAGATTTCCCAGCTACCTCCCCTCAAAATGCTACAGCCGATATTGTGGATATTGGACAAAGAGAAGCCTTATTTGAAAAATGCCCCGAAATTGATATTTTAGTTAACAATATGGGTATTTATGAAATTATGCAATATGTGGACGTAGACGATGAAGTATGGGAAAAATACTTCCGCACTAACGTTCTTGCTGCAAATGGATTATCAAAATTTTATTTACCTAAAATGTTGAAAAATGATTATGGTCGCCTTATTTTTATTGCGAGTGAAGAAGCAATTATGCCTTCAGGACAAATGCCTCAGTATGGTATGACAAAATCTATGTTGTTGTCATTGTCAAAAAGCTTATCTAAATTAACAATAGGAACAGAAGTTACAGTCAATACGATCATGCCGGGACCAACGCTCTCTGAGAATGTGCACCAAATAATTGAGAGTATGTATCCTCATGAAGATATGACTTTTTCAGAAAAAGAGAAAGATTTTATGGTTACAAACCTGCCTCAATCTGAAATACAGCGATTTATCAAGCCTATTGAAATAGGAAGACTAGCTACATTTGTATGTAGCCCTTATGCATCTGCATTTAAAGGTTCTCCAATCCGTATGGATGGAGGAATGGTACCGACTATTTTTTAGCGTTTGTGGAGAAACTTGCTGAAATTACGCTGACATTGCGTAACATTATGATAAGATGAAGTCAAATTTCACTCGAGGGTAGGATGAGGATCATGAACCATTTTGCTATGTATGGAAAGTTGATGGCACTTCCAGGGCAAAGGGATGCTCTTGCAGGCATCTTGCTAGAAGCGGCCGATCTGTTGAAGTCGAATACTGACTGCTATTTGTATATAGTCAATGTGTCAGACGACGACCCGAATGCGGTGTATGTGACCGAAGTGTGGAAAGATGCAGATGCTCATGCAGCCAGTCTTAAGAACGAAGAGGTACTGGCGTCGATACAACGCGGCCGACCGTTGATTGTCGGAGCGGAGCCTATTAAACTGCGTGCCCTAGGCGGAAAAGGCCTGTAGGGTTATCACTCAATAACGAGTATTCTAATCACATTAATGAAAATTATTGTTGCATATTACGCTGAAGGAGTTCAAGCAGCTAAGTTATGTTTTTAGATATTTAAAGGTCGGAGGCTACATTCGATGTGCAATCCCAGATGGTTACTTTCCGGATGAATGGTATCAAAATATAGTCAAAATCGGAGGACCTGGGAAAACGCTTTTGTAACAAGTGAAAGGTCAGCAGATAAAATTGGCCTTGGTATAATAAGGGTAATTCACTAAGGAGAGATTTTATTGTCTAGAGCTGTTCTTTACTAATCCAATTCCATAAAAAGGGGTTTTCATGTACTTACTATTTCTCTGCCCAATTTTTGTATTACGGGTGGGATTTGAAAGCTTCGGAATTAGTTAAGAACAACGGATATTACCAGATCCTTAGGGATACCTGTTATAATGAGTCCAATCCGTGTTGTTTCAGCGCGGATTTTTTTGTGGCCCAAATAGCAGTTGATATGAGGGTAGGAATGACGTATGTTCATTCCTACCCTTTTCCAATTTTTAGCAAAGTGGGATAGAAGGGAATTACTCCAATTGGATCAAATACAACCAGATTTCTTGAATGAAAGATTCAATCTAAGTAAATAGAAAGGTGGACAATATATGAACTTCAAACGAATCGGCTCTTATTAAAAACACTTGATCTTAATTTAATCGAAGCAGCAGCCCGACGTGATATAGGTGCTATTGAAGCTTTGGGTTATAAAACCAGTGATGAATGGCCGGGGCCTGATAAAAATAATGGCACTAGAGGTTTTGATTCTTGGATCATTGTAGATAAGGATAACCAAGAAATTGTTGGAGGGATTGGTTTTTTAGGAGAACCTGACCAGAACGGTATGATTGAGATCGGTTTTGCAACGAATGAAAGCCATCGCCGCAAAGGCTATTGCTATGAAGTCGCTCAAAAAATAATAGAGTGGTCATTAAATCATGAAGAAGTCCAAATCATAACGGCAAGATGCGTACCTGACAATATCAGCTCTAAGAATTTGTTATTGAAGTTAGGATTTCAAATTTGTCACAAGGATGAAGAATTGCTTTATTGGAAATATCAAATGAAGAAAGTAGGAGGGGTTTAGCAGAAAAGAATGCGAATACTGGAGGGTGGGTTCGCTAAAGTAACTGAGAACGATAGTTCAACGCTATTTTCTCATTAATATCATCATTTTCTTTTGAAATGCCGATATAAAATTGAGTCTAGAGAACTATTTTATACATAAATTTTACCTAAAGGAAGTGGAAAGAGATGTTGAAAAAGAAATGGCTTATCGCCCCGTTGGTTGCGACGACACTGTTTTTCGGTCAATCTGCCTTCGCGGCAAACACGTTTTCTGATGTGGAAGGAACAAAATATGAATGGGCTGCCGAATCGATTCGTTCCATGGTCGATAAGGGCATTGTCAAGGGCTATGAAGATGGGACCTTCAAGCCAAGCAAAACCATAACGAAAGCGGAATTTGTACATATGTTTCACAAGCTTTTTCTAGAAATTGATCGTTCTTCCGGCGAATCTTCCGATTTTGTGGATGCGCGTAAACACTGGGCGAATAAAGATTTTGCAGCAATATTCAACGGGGACTATGTTTGGCCGTATGCTGAAAGTGTTGGGGGGAAATATCCAAACTATCAATTCTATGTCAAGCCTGACAAACCACTGACCCGCTGGGATGTGATGATGATTGCCTCTCTTCGGACGAATTATACCAATCAGACGCTTCATCCTGAGATTGAGGAAGTGATCTCCGCAGCTGCGCAGTACAAGGATATGAAAGTTCGTCAAGCCAATTACAATGATAATTTCTCGGCCTACTATCCGGTGCTGTACATCGACAAGACTGGAGAAGAGTACTCCTATGATGGAGATTCCCAGGATCAAAAGGCAGAAGCATTCTACACCCTAACCAAGATGGGGGTCCTTACCGCTAATGAAGGATACCTTCACCCAAAAGCGCTAGTCACACGGGCTGAAGCTGTTACCATTTTACAGCGTTTGTACGAGGCCACAACGAAGTGATTTTTAGATCAATGATTATCAGATAAAAGCAAAAAAAGATTCAACAAATGGCTTCATTTACACCTCAAAGGGTAGTGCTGTTAGGTTTTGATAAGCCGAATTCAGAAAATAAACAAATCTAAAAGTATGTTGATGAATATGTGGGAAAATTGAGATTTCAAACCGCTGATCTGAACAAATCAGCGGTTTTTTAGTACGAAATGGGAGGGCGAATCACGTTACATCTGCTGATAAAGGGTCGACCTACCGCGCCATCGAGGCAAAAGTTAAGTCAAACCTTGATCAAGGTGGTCAGTGGATGATAGGCACTAGCCGCTTGCGCATTGTAGCCATCAAAGAAACTGAATAAGGAGATGAACTGCTTTGGAGTTTTCTACTTACTTAGTTACATATCTATGGCGACGCCTGACCGTTCATTACTGTCGAAGGACAACAACTATGTATAAAAAGTCGCCAAATTGGCGTTTTTTGTTGTAACCATCTTTAAGCCAAAAACATTAAATCAAACGTTGTATTGTCCGATAGAATACCAAGAAACGACTGATTCGTATCCAAGAAGTTAAAAGATTATAGTGATGTACTGTGATTAACTAATGTAAACGACGAATAAAATATCATTTAAATATGTGTTGAGGAAGTTTTCCTGTTTGATTGTCCAATTTTCAATCGAACAAAAAAGCTTCCTTTTTATTAAAATCCTGAAGCTACTAGAGTTTTCCCAGTATATCAAAAGCTGGGGAAATGTTATTCTTTCTTTCGGATTCTTCCCTTCTTCGATTTATGTGATGTACCTAGATTATCTAGTGTTTATTTATAAACTTTCTTTCCACCATCCTGCGTAAAGCCTTCCATTTTGAGGGGAGACACCATCTTTACGCCAGATAAATGACATTTGGTTCATGATGATCCGTGCCACACATTGGTTTGAGATATGAACTTGGTGAACCTATGACTCATGCAATTGCGCTGACTTCTGGTGCCGCCGACTTATGAATACCAAAGACAATGCAATTACCGTGAGGATAATCCCAAGCATTTGAAATCCCTTGAAGCTAAATGTACCTCCCATTACGATAGCTATCAATAATGAAGAGATAATGGTTCCCAGATATCTTGATGTGCTAAATAATCCGGATGCTACACCGATTATTTCTTTTGGAGAACTTTGGAACAGGGCTGCTTGCATACCTACATTGTTCAAACCATTGCTAATACCGAATGCAGCTAGAGCCAAACACACGCTGATAACCGGTGAATTTGGATTCAATGTCACCAGCCACACTGACCCCAATGTCATCAGAATTGCGGACACCAGCAATGCCGGTCTGGGTCCTGATTTATCGATCCATTGTCCTGCAATGGGAGAAGTAATTAGCGAGCACAAGCCTAAGCTTAGCATGAGAATGCCTGTTTGGAATTCGCTGACATGACGTACCATTTGCAAGTAGGACGGAAGCCCGAAAAAGAGCGAGTAATATAGTACGTTAACGAGCATGAATTCGACATTAATCCAAATCATCGCAGGGTAACTGGCGAATGTGCGTAAAGGAATGAAGGGTGATGTCGCTTTTAACTCATGTCGTACGAATGCCCCCAGCGCAACGAAGCCTATCAGCCCGACAATGACATTTCCTAATGAGATATGCCCAGATGATTTTGCCGAGAGTAACCCAACGAGCAGGGCAACCAGACCCAATGTGAAGAGCAGAATCCCTGTTGCATCAATCAAATCAAACCATTTACGAAAAGACATGTTGCGTGCTACGGATGTTGGCAGTTCGTCCTTAGGAATATTCCTCCAAGCCAATACAAAGCTGGCCACCACAAACGGAATATTGATGAAAAAGATAGCAGGCCAATTCCACCAATGAATCAACACCCCGCCAATAAAGGGGCCAATTGCTGCTGCTCCAGATAGGAATATGGACAAAACAGACAACGCAGTTGCTTGTTTCTCTGTAATATGAATTCGAACAATAGCCATTCCAACTCCAACCATCATGCTTGTTCCGATGGATTGCACAATGCGGAACATGATGAGCCACCCGAAATTTAGTGATAATGGAGCTAATAATGATGCAATGAAGGCTACAACAAGCCCGGTAAGGAATATCTTCCTACGACCAAATAAATCGCTGGCCTTACCCATGACAGGTTGAGCGATGCTACTTGCAATGTAGAAAGAAAAAATAATCCAGGAAACACCTGTAAAGTCAAGATGGAACACATTTTGTAGACTTGGAATAGCAACTGAAACCATCGAAGAATTTAATGGGTTCAATAGTATCCCTAGACCAACTGAAATCATTAACCACCAGCTGCGAACGCTCATTTCTGGTCCCCCCATAGCGAATTAATGTCATCGTACTTGAAATCGATTATTTATTCCAACGCATTTGATGTTATAATCTCATTGACTTGAGGGAATGAATGGAGGGCATAATGGAACTTCTTCAACTGCAATATTTTCTGACGGTAGCTCGTTTGGAACATGTGACCGAAGCTGCACGAAGTCTGCACGTTACTCAATCGTCGCTGAGCAAAACGATTCAGCGTCTGGAGGAAGATCTGGGGGTTCCTCTATTCGATCGAACAGGGAGGAAACTGCGATTGAATGAGTTCGGAAGCAGATTCCTTCACCGTGCAGAGAGGGCTCTATTTGAATTGGAGCAGGGGAAGCAGGAGCTTAGCGATTTATCCAGCCCGGAATATGGCACTCTCGAATTGGCGGTGACCACCGCAAGCACATTACCCAATATCCTGCGAGAGTTTCGGAAAAAGCGACCTTATATTCATTTTCATGTGCAAATGCTGACCACACAGGAAATGGTAACGCTTCTTCATAGAGGCGAGGTCGATTTTTGCTTGTCCTCACCTCCAATAGAGGGGGATAACATCGAATGCCAGATCGTGTTTATCGACCCAATCCTTGTAGCTGTTCCAAAGGGGCATCGGCTGGCAGATCGAAGCAGTGTAACATTGACAGATCTAAGGGATGAATGGTTTGTTGGTGTGAAGAGAGGCTACGGTACTCGCGATTTAGTGGACTCAGTATGCAAATCGGAAGGATTTGTACCTAAATATGTGTATGAGGGGGATGAACCTGCAAGGCTCAGTACGCTTGTGGAAGCTGAAATTGGCATAGCCTTCATACCAAGCACGGCAAGGAATTCACGGGAACATCTTAGATATCTCCAAGTAGAAAATCACGAATTGGTACGGGAGATCGCTTTATTATGGCATAGGAGTCGGTATATTTCGCGGGCTGCTCTGGAATTCCGTGAGGTAGTTGTAGAATATTTCGGAGCGATATCCAAACAGACAATTTAATCCCAAATATAAGCGAAATAAAAACATTAACAGAAGCGGTAGCGTAGGACATGTTAACCAAACGTCCTAAGCGGCCGCTTATTCTTTTATTCAACTGTCAAATTTGTAATTTCAATTTGTATGCTACCATACACACACGCCCAGCTATTGAAGAAGTTTTGGGATTGTACTAACCCATCCTTCTTAGCTGACGAAACTGCTCCGGTGTGATACCTGTTTGCTCCCGAAACCTCTTGATAAAATAGCTGCTTTGATGAAAGCCAGTTTCCAGTGCAATCTGCTTTACAGTGAGTGCCGTGGATACAAGGAGATGCTTGGCCAACGTTATTCGGCATTGGAGTAAATATTGAGCTGGGGTACTGCCCATGATCTGATGGAAGAGCCGGCTAAAATGAAAGGAGCTATAACCTGACGTCGCAGCCATTGTCTTCAAATCGAGCAAGTTCTGACAATGCATACGAATATATTCCGCCGTATGACGAATCCTCTCGTGGACGGTACCGCCGGGGAAGGTGCCGAAAATTTGGTTGGAATGGTGGACGATCTCCAGAAGAATTTCATAAAGCAGGGAAGAGATCCGTACATCATAGTCGTGACGGTAAGCTTGGGCAAGTTGCAACATTTCTTCCATCAGCGGTTTTAAACGTTCTGGCCGATGGAGCGAGAACAGATACGGTCCGTGCATGCTTCGGCCTTGTAATAGCGAATCTACATCTTGCCCGTCAAAATGAATCCATCGGACATCCCAGGGATCCTCGGATTTAGTTCGATATTGCTGCGTCGTATGCTTGCCGAAAAGAAAGCCCATGCCAGGGGTAAGCTCGATTTCCTTCCCATCATGCACAATAGCGCCTTTGCCTGCAAAAATGATATGTAAATTGTATTCTTTCAGTAATCCTGCATTCCTTCGCTCCCCATGATTGGGGAAGTTCTTGTAACGCCCTAACGATTCGGGAAACAGCATACCTTTATTTAGAATGGGCGAAGGAAGATAACAATCTATTTTAATCATGTATCCATCTCCTTGACTAAGTTAGCAAAAAAGTAATTCAATTAGCAAAATCGAGTTATTCTAATCCATTTTTTCCTATATTACAATAGATACGATTATCAGAGAATAACATTTTTGTACTATTACTTCTACTGAAGGAGAATTGGAGCATGCCGAAATCCTTATCTTTAGATCGCTTTCATTTGGGAGCTTGTTATTATCCTGAACACTGGGACGAATCGTTGTGGTCGGACGATCTCATAAGAATGAAGGAACTGGGCTTCAGCATCATTCGGATTGGAGAATTTGCTTGGTCGATCTTCGAGCCGGAGGAAGGAAAGTTCGAATTCACGCTGTTTGACCGTTTCTTGGAGCAGGCAGACGCGAACGGGATTCAAGTGATCATGGGCACACCAACAGCTACGCCACCAGCATGGCTTACTTATAAGTATCCCGAGGTGCTGAACGTATCCATGGAGGGGGTCACGTTCCAACATGGTCAGCGTCGGCATTATAACTACAGTAGTCCCATTTATTTAGAGCTTTGCGCACGTATTACAAGAGCGATGGCACAACATTACAAAGATCATCCGGCCATCATTGGGTGGCAAATTGATAATGAGCTGAACTGCGAGATAAACGTCTTCTATGCCGAGGCAGATCATCAGGCTTTCCGGCGCTGGCTAGAGGCAAAATACGGTACATTGGAGCAGCTCAACAAGGCTTGGGGTGCTGTATTCTGGAATCAAACTTATGACAGCTGGAAGCAGGTTCATCTAACTCGTCCAACCATATCCGGGTCAACAAATCCTCATCAGGCTTTGGACGAGAAACGATTTATATCCGATAACACCATTTCGTTTGCCAAGCTACAAGTGGACATACTTCGGTCAGTGGCGCCTAATCAGTGGGTGACAACCAACGGTGTATTCGGGCATTTGGATAGCCATAGGATGACGGATCAACTACTTGATTTTTTCTCGTACGATTCTTACCCTCAATTCAGTACCATTTATCCAGACCAAGGGGAGAAGCCATTGCTGGATCGCAAGTGGGGGCTTTCTTTAAGTAACGTCAGAGGGATGTCACCAAATTTCTGCGTGATGGAGCAGCAATCCGGTCCGGGAGGATGGGTGAACAGAATGGAGATGCCATCTCCACGCCCGGGGCAGATGCGATTGTGGACCTACCAAAGCATTGCTCACGGGGCAGACATGGTTTTGTATTTCCGCTGGAGAACGGCAACGTTTGGTACGGAAATGTACTGGCATGGAATTAATGATTATCACAATCAGTCGAATCGTCGGGTCGCAGAAGCAGGTCGCGTCGGTAAGGAGCTGCAAAAGGTTGGAGGGCGGATTCTTAGCAAACGCTACGTGGCAGAGGTTGCTCTACTTCGCGATTATGATAACGAGTGGGATGGCGAGTTGGATAAATGGTATGGTCCCTTGACAAAGCAAAGTGAGCTCGGCTGGTACAAGGCACTGCAGTATGGACATATACCTTCGGATATGGTTACAATCCGTCCGGGTAAGGAATCAGAACAGTTGCGGGAACTGGCCAATTACAAGGTGCTGGTATACACGCATCCGGCGATCCTACGAGACAGTACGGCAGCTATGTTACAAAAATATGTAGAGGATGGGGGCATCCTGATCTTCGGTTGCCGCACCGGTTATAAGAACGAGTTTGGTCACTGCCGTATGCAGCTACTCCCAGGGCCTGCAGCCGAAATGAGTGGCGTTCATGTAGAGGACTTTACGATGGTAAATGGGACGGCATCACCTGTATCGGTGCGGTTTAAGGAACAAGCCCTTGATTTTTGGGCTCCAGACTTCAACGACATTTTGAATGTTCATGCTGATACGGTAGAAGTACTTGCAGAGTACGCATCAAGCTACTATGAAGGAAAACCGGCCTTGACCGTCAATCGTGTTGGCGAGGGACTGGTCTACTATTGGGGCGCAGCTTTTGACTTACCGATAGCGGCTGAGCTTCTAAGACAGCTGCCGGTGGCATCTCCGCTTGCGGGGTGGTGCCAAGCTCCTTCGACGGTAGAAGTTGCTATTCGTGCGGATGTACAAGAAGAGCTGGTATTTCTATTGAATTACAGCGGAGAAACGGCTCAGGTTAAACTGAGTGTGGAGACGGAAGATCTCCTTTCCGGTAGCAAGCTTACTGGTACCGTACCATTGGAACCGTATGGAGTATGGGTATTAAAGAAAGTTTAAAATAAAAAGAGCATCAGCCGCTGATCTTAATCCGAAGATCAGTGGCTTTTTATTGTATTAAGCAAGGGAATAACATGTTGTTTTTGTGTACAAGGTTCGGCTCAATAATCGCTGTCTTTCCTATGGGTTCTTGAACCAGAGAAATCGAACATGATCGGTATTTAATACAAAATTAATAATTTAATACAATATTATTGACGCTTTTTATATTGGTGTGATGTGAAAGGCATGCTCGTCTGGTCGGAAATGGCGTCGACCTTTGAGTTCAATGATCAGGCGGTTAGCCGCTTTACAAGGAATGGCTGGAAATCGTACCGCAGCAGTACAATCATCCAAGTATCATAACTTGGGCCCGTTCAATGAATCGTGTGGCATATCGACCATTGAACATGATGTAAGGCAGCAGTAGTTCACGCAAACCATTTATCATCTGACGAAGACTATTGATCCGTATCGTCCGGTGGTTACCAATGACGGATGGGAGCATAGGGTCTCGGATATTTTTAACTCTTCATGATTATGTGGAAACGGGCGAAGAGTTTTTGGGGCGATATCAGGAAAAGGAAAGCATCGTGAACAACAGCATTTCCTTTATTCAGTCGAAGCTTCTATCGAACGTTTCCGTAAACCGAAGGTTCCGCTTGAAGTGATTCGGGAAATAAATCTGGCTTGAAGCGATAATTAAGATAATAGAATTTGCAGAACGGCTGTATGCTGTCTCTTCCGTTGGAGAATAAGGAATACGGCATCTTCAGCATACTTTTCGCATATAGGCTTTTTAGTAGAAAACTGGATTTAACTATTTTGATTTTTTGTTCCCCACTCACATAACCCTTCCAAAACAGGTAATAGCGTTTCTGCTTTATCTGTGAGACTGTACTCGACTTTAGGAGGAATTTGAGGATATTCTTTTCGATTTACCAGACCATCCGCTTCCAATTCTTTTAGTTGTGAACTCAATGTTTTATAAGTAATAGCCCCTATCTGTCTTTTCAGATCATTAAAGCGAACGGTCCGGTTTTCGGCTAGGAGATAAATAATAACCATTTTCCATTTACCACCAATCAATGAAACTGTATAACCAAAAGGTGTATCTTGAATATTTTTAACTTTACCTTTAAATTCAGCCATACTCATGGTTACAATATCCTTTCGGGTAGTACCTATCAAAATAGTGCGTACTACGTTTTTATTTGTGTTCAGTTTATACTAACCTTACTTTTGAAGTAAAGGAGAGAATAACATGACTAAAAAAACAATACGCCTGTTAATGCCACAATGGCAAGGGGGAAACAATCCTAATTACTCTTTTGGAGCCGAACTGCTTGCTTGGCTAGCTCCGGATAATGATCAACCCCTTATTCATGTTCCAGTTCAAGCTTATGATGGAACTCCACTTGAAAACGAAAACGGTATGAATGGGAGAACACAGCTACTTGAACAATTAGAGGCTGCTCAGCATATCATTGATGCTCATAAGCCAGATCGCATTGTAATGTTTGGTGGTGACTGCTTAGTGGAACAAGCTCCATTTGCCTATTTAAACGAACGATATGGTGGGGAATTAGGTTTAATTTGGATCGATGCTCACAGTGATTTAGTTAGATATGTAGGCTATGATAACGGACATACATTACCGCTCGGAAATCTGTTGGGAGAAGGAGATGAGGAATTCGCAAAGCATGTGAAAATCCCTCTAAAACCAGAAAATGTTTTTATCGCAGGATTAGCAACTCCTACAGAGCAAGAAATAGAAGTGATTTCAGAAGCGTTTCAAAGACTAGGTATAGCACCAACAGAACCAGATACAGAAGTGATTCAAAGACTAGGGATTAGAACTGCAGAAGCTCAAGAGTTAACAAACAGTACTGAATCTATAAAAGAGTGGATTAAAGAAAGTGGCATTAAGCATCTGGCTATTCACCTTGATTTAGATGTGCTTGACCCAAAAGCATTTCGTTCTTTATTATTCGCCAACCCTGAAGCACCTTATAATTATTCTCCTGCGGGAACAATGCAAATGCCCCAACTACTTAATCTGATTAGAGAACTATCTGAAGAAACAGATGTAGTTGGCTTAGGTATAACGGAGCATATGCCGTGGGATTCTATTAATTTAAAAAATCTGCTTGGAGAGATACCTATATTAAATAACTAAGTTCATACACGGATTATAAGAGAACAATGATCTGCTTACAGTTTGTCTGGTTCTACTCCGCTTGTACTTTTCGGAAGCTGCACATTAGGCGAATATCCCCTATAATGGATCTTAAAACTAATTACAGAAGCGTCTTATTATGTAAAAGTACGTTGAAATCGGTTACCCAATAAAGTCGCCATTTTGGCGGCTTTTTTTGTTTTGGATAAAATTTATAGTAAGCCTTCAAAGGTGCCTATAATCTTTATAATGATGGTTTGACACTGAATTAGTGGGAAATGTGGGAAGGCGGTTCACTTGCATCATTGCTGAATAATTGATCATCAGCTCATAGTCTCTTTAAAAAACGTTTCTTTTAGGGAGTTACAATAACAGCTAATTAAATAATTTACATGATTCAGGCGCATTGTTATGAGTTTTTCAAATAGATTTTAAAACTTTTTATTAATCAAGGAATAGTGCTGGAGGACAAAAATATATATGCTTTAGGTCGCTTTGATGAATTTTATCTCTGGAGGACGATATAGAAAATCAATCGAAGCGAAATAAGTGATGTAACTCTAAATGAAAGCGGTTAAAGGAGGAGTCTTTATTAAGCCTCTGGTATGAAGATTTGAATAGAAAGCTATGAAGAGAGGAGGCGCCCCAGAAAAGACAATTTAGGTAAATTAGTGAACTTCAAGATGAATAATGCAGGACTAATCAATCAGTTGTTTATTTATATGAATTGGAGGTTTTGAGATGAAAAAAACCATAACATGTTTGGTTTTGTTTGGTCTGCTTATTAGTCTGTTGCCGATCAAAAATGTGAGCGCTTCCGAAAACCTTGTTCTGACCAAATCGGCAACTGCAAGCTCCGTCGAAGATTCGACTAAGGCGGCTGATTTTGCGATTGACGGGAATTCACTAACTAGGTGGTCTTCACAATATTCAGATCCACAGTGGATAAGTGTAGATCTCGGCAATACTACCGAAATCAATGGGGTTACGCTTAACTGGGAAGCCGCTTATGCGAAGTCCTTCCAAGTTCAAACATCAACGGATAATGATCATTGGACTACCGTCTATTCCACTACGACTGGAGAGGGAGGAATAGAGAAGATATCTTTCGAAGCAACAAACGCAAGGTATGTAAGAATGAACGGCATCGAAAGGGCTACTAGCTACGGATATTCTCTCTGGGAATTCGAAGTGCATTCTGCCGACGAACCGGAGGATAACACACCTCCAACAGCGCCCTCCGGTCTGACTAGTTCCTCTATATCTGATACGACGGTAAGCTTAGAGTGGACGGAATCTACAGACAATGTAGGGGTTGCCGAATACGACATCTACAACGGATCAAAGCTAATAGGCTCCAGTGCGTCAACGTCCTTTATCGTTACTGGCTTAACAGCTAACATGGCGTACAGCTTTTGTGTGAAAGCCAGAGATGCTGCTGGGAACGCGTCGGCTGCAAGCAATGTGATTGATGTGAACACTAGCGCGTCCGACACAAGTATTGTTTCAGGTGAAATTTATAAACTAACAGCACAACATAGCGGAAAAAACCTAGAGGTAGCAGGAAACTCCACTGCCGATGGAGCCAAGGTGCAGCAGTGGACGGACAGCGGCAGACCCCAGCAGAAATGGAAAGTGATCGACGTTGGCGATGGATACTATAAACTGATTGTGCAATCCAGCGGTAAAGCATTAACAGTAGCTGGAGGTTCTCTCGAAGATGGTGCTAATGTGCAGCAATGGACAGACAACGACTTATCTAATCAAAAGTGGAAGATTATTAGCGTCGGCGGCGGATATTATAAGTTGCTCGTTAAATCTAGCGGTAAAGCGCTGGATGTAATCGGGGGTTATACTAATGATGGGGCAAATGTACAGCAATGGGTGGATAACGGAAATGATCAGCAGAAATGGAAGTTTACGCTTGTCGAATCAACCGCTGATACTACAGCACCAACGGCACCAGCGAACCTGAAAAGCTTTTCCAAAACAAACACTTCGGTAAGTCTTGTATGGGATGCTTCAACAGACGATGTAGGTGTTACCAGCTACGATGTGTATAATGGAACAATCTTGGTCGATTCAACCGACACGACAAGTTATACGGTGACAGGACTTACCGCCGATACAACGTATAGCTTCACCGTAAAAGCCAGGGATGCAACAGGGAATGTTTCAACAGCAAGCAATATCATAAATGTGACGACAAATGCTACCTCTGAGAATACAGGCTTTTATATTAACGGAACAACGCTGTACGATGCCAACGGAAATCCGTTCGTAATGAGAGGAATCAATCACGCTTATACATGGTATAAGGGTCAAGAGTCAGCAGCGATCCCTGCCATTGCGAGAACGGGAGCGAACACCATCAGAATCGTACTGTCGGATGGTCAGCAATGGACAAAAGACAATCTGTCTGAGCTACAGAATTTAATCACTTTATCAGAGCAAAACAAATTGGTTGTTGTCCTTGAAGTACATGATGGTACAGGGTCTGATAGCGCTACTGTATTGAATAATATTGCGAATTACTGGATTGAAATGAAAGGTGCACTCATTGGAAAAGAAAGCACCGTTATCCTCAATATTGCGAACGAATGGTATGGAACATGGGATGGCGGAGGCTGGGCGCAAGGCTACAAGTCTGTTATACCCAAGCTTAGAAATGCTGGCATCAAAAACACAATCATGGTTGACGGTGCAGGATGGGGACAGTATCCGCAATCTATTTTTGACTACGGAACAGAAGTCTTTAATGCAGATCCGCTTAAAAATACGATGTTTTCTATTCATTTGTACGAATATGCCGGTGGAAATGCTGCTACAGTAAAAAGCAACATGGATAATGTACTGAATAAAAATCTGGCTCTCGTGATTGGCGAATTCGGCATCAAGCATACGAGCGGTGATGTTGATGAGGCTACCATTATGAGTTACGCTGAGCAAAAGGGAGTAGGTTATCTAGCATGGTCTTGGAAAGGAAACAGCGCGGGTCTCGATTATTTGGATATGGCTACTGACTGGGAAGGAACAAGTTTTACGGAACAAGGTCGTATTATTATTGAAGGTCCCAATGGTATTAGGGCGACATCGAAATTAAGCACAGTTTATAGCGGTTCAGCCGACAAATAGCCTTCTTCCGCTCCTTCCAATCTTGCGGGCGCAGTTATATGTACTAAATCCTCTTATCGCAAGGTAAAGGCCGATTCCACATGCAGCTACATTTCTCGCCTCCAAGAAGGCTAGTTGGCTTATCCAGATTGCACCCTGAGTTATTAGAAAAATCCAACGAATTTAGTTTTATGAATGAACAGAGCTGAGAAATGACAACTTAAGAAAGTAGTATACATCACAATTTCCAAAGGAGGATATCTGTTATGGCTCACCAGAAGAAAAGGAAAGAAGCAGCCTGGAAGTCACGAAAGCAAGAACAGCATCCCCATGGTAAAGTCAAATCGCTCAAGGAGTTGTCCAGCGAATAGGATTGAGGAGTATACTGCGTAAAAGAGAAGAGCTGTCGATGAAATTCATCGGCAGCTTCTTTTTGCAATGATTTCGCGTACACAAAGAATTCCCTTAATGCTGCAACTGGATTTACTAGCAACCATCCAGCTATTGCTTGTGAGCTTTTCAGATTGAGGGACTTGCAAAAAATGTATCTTGATGACAGACAGTTAGGGTTGGGTGGGGATCAAGCAACGCAATGATCTTTCGGACATTTTAAGCTCAATAGAAGACACGTCTTCAAACATCAAATTGCTATGTGCTACATTCATCTTCACCAATTTTAGACCAGTAACTTATAGCGTTCTAGTATAGAAGGTATCTTCTTAAATTCGTTTTTCAGAAGGGTGCCAGTTCCGGCTAAAAATTGAAGCATCTCCTGACTAGGAGATGCTCAGGCTGTCGAGAAAGTCTCGACAGCCTATTTTATGTTAATTTTGTTTAAGACGACACCGCGTTAATGTTGTATAATATAGGTAACTATTGTAGAACGGATGGTGTTGATATGCTACGCTCCAACCGCGAAAAACAACAATCCTACGAATTTGTTTCCATCGAAGATCTGGTTCCTCAAGATCACTTGCTCCGCAAAGTAGATAAGTATATCGATTTTTCGTTTATCGATGATAAAGTTCGACCACTGTATTGTGCAGACAACGGGCGTCCTGCCATTGATCCTACCGTATTGTTTAAAATGATCTTTCTCGGTTATTTCTATGGCATTCGCTCAGAACGGCAACTCGAGCGAGAAATTCAGACGAACCTAGCTTATCGTTGGTTTCTGGGGTTGGGCTTAACGGATAAAGTTCCGGACCATACGACGATTAGCTGGAATCGTCGCACTCGCTTTAAAGACACCACGATCTTTCAAGATATCTTCGATGAAATTGTGCTGCAGGCGATCTCTCACCGAATGGTGGGTGGGCGTGTTCTCGTCACCGATTCCACACACGTCAAAGCCAATGCTAACAGGCACCAGTACACCAAAGAACAAGTGTTGCAGAATACTAAAGACTATATGGACGAGCTGAACGAAGCGGTGAAGGATGACCGGAGAAACCACGGAAAAAAGCCTTAAAATCCCGAGAGGAAGTGAACGAAGAAAAAGAAATTAAAGTGAGCAAAACAGACCCGGACAGCGGCTATATGATCCGTGATGGCAAGCCCGAAGGCTTCTTCTATCTGGACCACCGCACGGTGGATATGAAGTACAATCTGATTACGGACGTGCATGTGACACCAGGGAATGTACATGATTCTGTCCCCTATTTGTCCCGTTTGGATCGCCAAAGAGAACGTTTTGGTTTTCAAGTAGAAGCTGTTGCACTAGATTCAGGTTATTTAACAACGCCGATTTGTCGAGGTTTGCAGAACCGAAAGATTTTTGCCGTGATTGCTCACCGAAGATTCCATCCCAGACAAGGACTATTTCCGAAATGGAAGTTTGAATACGATGCCAAACGCAATGCGTATAGATGCCCAGCCCAACAGGAACTGCCCTACCGAACGACGGACCGTAAGGGATACCGGCAGTATGCCTCTGACCCAGCTCAGTGCCAGCATTGCCCACTGCTAAGTCAGTGTACCCAGTCTCGAAACCACCGCAAAGTGGTGACTCGGCATGTCTGGGAAGACAGCAAAGAGTGGGTACGGAGCAACCGGCTGAGCCCATCTGGTAAAAAGCTGTACCGCAAACGAAAAGAGACGATTGAGCGAAGCTTCGCGGATGCCAAAGAGCTCCATGGGTTTCGCTATTGCCGTTTGCGCGGTCTTCCAAACGTCAGGGAACAAGCCCTTATGACGGCAGCCGTGCAGAACATGAAGAAGATGGCGATCCACCTAGATCGCCTGGAGAAACAGGGGTAACCCCCCCTGCTTCTCCAGAGACCAGAGCATTATGATGTGAAAAAGAAACCCACGTCTCAAAATGACGGGGTTTCTCGACAATCTGAGCATTTCCTGACTAGGAGATGCTTCTTCTACGTTATGATTGGGTAGTCTGAGATAAGCTGATTTATCAGGATACGATTGAATTCAGGAGACCCTGCTTCACCTGATCCGACAGTGGCATAAGTGGCAGGCGCAATTGCTCGGCGGCAATAATCTCTTGCTGGGTAAGCCACCACTTGATCGCGGCCGGGGCTGGCTCTGCAAATACATGCTGGATCAGCGGTTCCAGTAGCTTAAAACTGTCTCGCGATCCGTTCATGTCGCCAGCTACAAAACGTTGGTACGTATCCACATACTTCTGGATATTGAGATGAGCGGATGCAAGCATACCGCCGGCAGCTCCCTGACATAGCATGGCATGGAAATAGGCATCCTCTCCGCAGAGGACAGGCTTGGTCTCGTACTGGGTCAATTTTAAGAGCAGATCTAGACCGCCCGTGCTGTCCTTGAGCCCAATTACGCCATCCAGGTCCAGCACCTTGCGTATGGTATCTATTGTCATGCGACTGCCCGTGCGAACCGGAATCTCATATACAAGCACAGGCAGGCCTACACGAGATACGACACGGAAATGCTCCAAGATCCCTTCCTGCGTCGGTCGGTTGTAATACGGAGTGACCACCATGGCTGCATCCGCTCCTAATTCAGCCGCCATTTCCGTCCGATGCACCGTTGAATAGGTATCGTTCGTTCCAGTGCCAATGACGATCGGAATGGTTTTGTTCATGCTCTTCAGAACATCCTGCGTCACCTGTACCATTTGCTTCACTTCATCCCAGGATACGGTTGGCGACTCTCCTGTCGTACCGTTAACAACCAGTCCCTGAATGTCATGACCTGCAAGATAGGTAACATACTTCCGGTACGAATTGATGTCCAACTTATAGTCACGCGTAAAAGGTGTAATCAGCGGTATGAAAATCCCATGAATATGTTGTTCGTTCATCATCATCATCAGTTATCCCTTCCCGTTGAATTAAATCTAATGTAACATAGGAGACAGCATCGGAGTTATCTATAATAAGCGATGATTCTAATCAAAATTTTTGATGGGGTGGCCAGAATGGATTTCATTTATCTTCAGACATTTCGGGAAGTTGCTATTCGTGAAAGCTTTACGAGAGCAGCAGAAGTGCTCGGTTACGCACAATCCAGCGTCACGACCCAGATTCAGAAGCTGGAGAAAACGTATCAAGTCAAATTGTTCGAACGCTACAGCAACAACAAGATTCGTCTTACCTCTGCCGGGGAAGAACTGTTCAAGCTTGCTGGACAAATGCTGGAGCTTTTCGAGCAATCGAAAGAAAAATTGGCCAAGCAGGGCGGGGGCTCTATGACGATCGGTACTATGGATTCCATCGCTTCGTATTTTCTGCCGCCGTTTATGCAGGCGACTCGCAAAGAATACCCTGATTTGAACATACGATTGCATACGGATCGCGAAGAGATGATTTTGCACCAGGTCAGGGAAGGGGATGCCGATGTTGGACTGATCCTCGCGGACGATTCAAGCAATCCGGCCTTGCAGTGGATTACGATTCGAGAAGAACCGCTTGTGCTGATTGTCCATCCGAACCATCCGCTTATCGCTAAAGAGCGAATCGGCCTGGATGATCTGGTGGATGCGGAGTGGATTATGCCCGAGCATACGTGCAACTACAGACAACTGCTGGAGAGAGTGCTTCGAGCAAATGGAATCACCTATCGCGTAAGCCTGGAGCTGGGTAATCCGGAAGCGATCAAACGGAGCATCAAGACTGGAGAGGGTATATCCATACTACCTCTAATGGCTGCGCTGGAGGAGATTGAACGGGAAGAGCTGAAGGTGTTACCCTTTGAGCATGCCGAACTCAAGCTGGAAATTCAGCTTGTTCTTCATCCCAAGAAGTGGGTGTCCAACGCATTGAGCTTTTTTATGGAGAGCATGAGAATGTAGATTTTCCTCCACATCAAAAATTAATATACAGTACGAGCGCTTCCTAGTGGAAACCAGAAGCGCTCACAGTTTATTCAAATCATCCACGTATTTTTTTGAAAAATAAGCAATCAAAATGTGCATTAATTAATTTGAAAAGCGGGATCACTATGAAGAATAGCGTATGGCTCCCATGACTACGTGGTCAGGCAATGCCGGTTTTACGATATAGACGAAGAAGTGGCTTACTACAACAAACGAGTAAATGACGTAATCTTACTTTGAAGAGTCTGAAATCATGCTTAGAGTTGACAAATGAAACAAACATGTTAGTATATATGCATGTGCATGCATTTTTTTGTTGTATTTCCTAATATAACTCAGAGAGGAGTCTTTCTCACATGAAAGATTTATTTAGTCCCTATACAATTAAAGGTTTGGAATTGAAAAATCGCGTAGTTATGCCTCCAATGTGCCAATACTCGGTTGACCAAAAGGACGGGGTTGCCACAGATTGGCATTATATGCACTACGTTAGCCGTGCAGTAGGCGGAGCTGGTTTTATCATAATTGAAATGACAGATGTAGAGCCGGATGGTCGTATCTCCGATTTTGATCTTGGTTTATGGTCAGATGAGCAGATTCCTGCTCTCAAACGGATTGTAGATGCTTGTCATAGCTACGGTGCCAAAGTGGGAATCCAGATCGCGCATGCCGGACGCAAGGCGGAAGATGCTGAAGTTCCTGTAGCACCATCTGCTATTGCATTTGATGAAAATTCAAAACAACCTCGCGCGCTTACAACAGAAGAGGTTAAAGGCCTGGTTGAGAAATTTCGTGCTGCTGTAGCTCGCGCTGTCAAGGCTGGATTCGACAGCATTGAAATTCATGGTGCACATGGCTATTTGATTCATCAATTTCATTCGCCGCTTACGAACAAACGGGAAGATGAATATGGTAAAGAACTTACCCTTTTTGGTCGGGAAATCATCCAGGCAGCGAAGGGTGAAATGCCAGAAGATATGCCGCTCTTGATGCGTATTTCTGCCAAAGAATACGTAGAAGGTGGATATGGTATTAAGGAAACCATTGCTTTTGCCAAGGAATATCAAAAGGCAGGAGTAGATATGTTTGATATTTCATCTGGTGGTGAGGGACCTATAGCTGCATGGGGCAGACCAGGAACTCACGCAGCGTATCAAGTCCCCTTAGCAAAAGAGATCAAAGAAGCTTTGGATATTCCGGTGATGGCCGTTGGAAGACTAGAAGATCCAATATTGGCGAATGCAGTTATCGGAAATGAAGAGGCCGATCTAGTTGCTGTGGGTAGAGGGATGTTGAGAAATCCTTATTGGTCACTGGAAGCCGCATCAAAATTGAAAAAAGAAACTGCAATCCCTACACAGTATACTACAGGGTTCTAAGACTGAGCTCTTGCTAATCATAATTGGCCTGTCAAAGTTAAAATGGTGGTGAACCGCTAGCTATATTTGACCAGGAAAAGATTTTAAGACCGAATGCAACGATAAAAGACTTTGAAATGGAAATGGTCGATTAAGCGAAAAAAGTACGTCCTTTAGACCTTTTGTAAAGTACTCTATCAAGGTACTCTACAGAAGGTCTAATTCAATGAACTATGCGACCACAGAGAGCATGTCAGAGGAAGATACATAAGATGAGATTCGGTTTTAGCTCTTAGGTGTTGTGATATGTGGCACTATAAGATGGTTATTCATACCATGGACGTTACAATGCAATGTAGCTTCCAATGTTAGAAGTGAAGGTTGGTAAAAGCCTTGCAAACCACTCCTCGAGTTTTTGGCATTTCCATTGAACTTTTTGTGTGGAAAATTTGGTGAAAATACAAGCTGGTTACGGAGGATTTTTTGTATTCCATATTTTCTCTAATTGACTTTGTAACCCAACATTATTATTATCTTATACTATAAGATTAATTATCTCATACTATAAGGTATTAGCGAGAAGGTGTTGTGACCATTGGATTATAAAGCATTAGCGACAGAACTATTCGAGTATATCGTCAAATCGCGGAAACCAGCATTAGAGGAACGAGGGCACTTCTCACGTGGCGAAATGGGGATTCTCATTTGTCTGAATTTCAATAAGGACGGGGTTACCTCTGGCCACTTGAGCGAATACTTGTCCGTCAGTACGGGACGAGTAGCAACGGCACTGAAGAGCCTTGAGAAGAAAGGACTAGTTGTACGGCGTACTGATGTCAATGACAAACGTAAGGTGATTGTATTCATTACGGATTCAGGTAAGCAATTTATGATTGATAGGCATAAGGAAGGAATCACATGGACCGAGAATGTTCTTCGAAAGTTAGACGAACAGGATGCCAAAGAACTGATCCGGCTCATTAAGCTTATTGTCTCTAGAAGCTGAATTTCTATGCAGACGCAGGAGCACCATACTTCACCAGACATCAAAGACTATCAGATAAAAGGAGAGCAACGGAATGCTAAAGATATTCAAATATCTCAAAAAAAATGAATGGATGCTCGTGCTTTGCAGCCTGGCTTTCATCGTTGTGCAGGTATGGCTTGATCTGAAGCTACCTGATTATATGGCGGAAATTACGACCAAGCTGCAAACAGAAGGAACACCTATGTCCGAACTGCTGATTCCCGGCAGTTACATGTTGTTTTGTGCCGTCGGCAGTATGATTGCATCTATTATTGTCGGCTATTTTGCGGCAAAGGTCGCGGCAGGGCTGGCCATGCGTCTGCGTGCGATGGTCTTTGACAAGGCCTTATCTTTTTCCATGGAAGAGATGAACAACTTTTCAACAGCCAGCCTTATCACCCGCTCCACGAACGATGTTACCCAAATTCAAACGGTGGTTGCGCTGGGGCTGCAGGTGATCATCAAGGCGCCGATTCTGGCCGTGTGGGCCATTGCAAAAATTGCGGATAAAAACTGGCAGTGGACCGCCTCTACAGGAGTGGCTGTGGCTGTCCTGATCCTGATGCTGAGTGTCATTGTTATTTTCGCTCTTCCGAGTTTCCAAAAAATCCAACGTCTCACCGATAATCTGAACAGAGTAACACGTGAGCATCTGACCGGGCTTCGGGTGGTGCGCGCTTATAATGCAGATCAGTATCAGGAGGAGAAGTTCGGGCAGGCTAATGCCGAATTGACGAATACAAACCTGTTTGCGAACCGGTTAATGGCAATGGTTGGCCCGGGTATGACCTTTATTATGTCGGGTCTGAGTGTCTCGATCTATTGGGTTGGCACTTACCTGATTAACGGAGCGGCCGTGCCGGACCGCATTACGCTATTCTCTAATATGGTCGTATTCTCCTCTTATGCGGTGCAGGTGGTCATGGCCTTTATGATGGTAAGTATGATTTTCTTCCTGATGCCTCGAGCTTCGATTTCTGCCAAACGGATCATGGAGGTTTTGAATACCGAATCCAGTATCGTTAACGGGCATGAGACGACTGGAGAAGAAAGCGTTATGGGGCAAGTGGAATTCCGTAATGTCAGCTTCAAATATCCGGACGCGGAGGAGGCCGTGCTTCGCAATATTAGCTTTACGGCGAAACGAGGCGAGACGGTTGCCTTTATTGGCGCTACAGGCAGCGGCAAAACCAGCGTGATCAATCTAATTCCCCGCTTCTATGATGTGACCGAGGGAGAGGTACTCGTGGACGGTGTGAATGTCAGGAACTATAATCAGCAGGCACTCCATAACAAAATCGGATATGTTCCCCAGAGAGCTGTACTGTTCAACGGTACGGTGGTATCCAACGTTTCGTATGGTGTTAACGGAAGAGCAGGAGCTTCAGAGAAACTCGTCAAAGAAGCCGTTGGTATTGCTCAAGGAACGGAGTTTGTTGAAAAAATGGATGGTCAGTATCAGGGTAGAATTTCGCAAGGTGGAGCGAACGTGTCCGGTGGTCAAAAGCAACGGCTGTCGATTGCGCGTGCCATCTACCGACAGCCGGAAATTTATATTTTCGATGATTCCTTCTCGGCACTAGATTACAGAACAGATCGGATTCTGCGCTCCGCTCTCAAAAAAGAAACCGGCCACGCTACGACACTTATTGTTGGTCAGCGCATAGGCACTATCAAAGACGCTGACCGAATTATCGTGCTGGACCAGGGGGAGATTGTAGGGAGTGGCACGCATGAAGAGCTGATGACGAACTGCAGCACCTATCAGGAGATCGCATATTCGCAGCTTTCGAAGGAGGAACTCATACATGGATAAGAATGAACACACCGTCGACAGCCAGCAAATGAAAATGAATCAGCCAGGTCCAGGTCCCATGGGCAAAGGTCCCGCGGGGGGCAGGGGTGGTGGTGAAAAAGCAAATAATTTTAAAAAGACCATCAGCCAGCTTGCATCCTACAGCAAGGCCTATGTGCCTATGATTATACTCGCTATGGTACTGGCCCTGGTCGGCTCTACCCTCAACGTGATTGGCCCAGATAAGCTCAGTGATATTGCCAACCTGATTCAGGAAGGAATCGTAACCGGGATTGATGTAAGTGCTGTTCAGAAGATTGTTTTTGTATTAGCGCTTTTATATGGATTTGGTCTTATTTTTAACTATTTTCAGGGCTTCATTACAGCAACCGTCTCACAGCGTCTTACAAAGAAGATGCGAACAGAGCTGTCTCGAAAAATCGATCATATGCCTTTGAAGTATTTTGACTCTACGAGTTATGGTAATGTGCTTAGCCGCGTAACCAACGATGTCGATACCATCGGACAAACGCTAAACAACAGTCTCGGCACGCTTGTTAGTGCGCTGGCCACTTTCGTGGGAGCCTTGATTATGATGCTTTATACGAACTGGATCATGACCGTTACCGGAATTGTAGCTACGCTGATCGGCTTTAGCCTGATGAGCGTGATTATGAAGCATTCACAGAAATATTTTGTAGCACAGCAAGCGGAGCTTGGCCAGATCAACGGTCATATCGAAGAAACCTATGCTGGTCATAACGTAGTCAAGGTCTATAACGGGGAACAAGCAGCCAAGGAAGTGTTTCATGGCATTAACACCCGCTTATATACAAATGCATGGAAGTCCCAGTTCATGTCTGGTCTGATGATGCCAGTCATGATGTTCATTGGAAATTTTGGTTATGTCGCGGTCTGTGTTGTGGGAGCTTTGCTGGTCAACCAACAGACTATAACCATCGGAACTATTGTCGCCTTCATGGTGTATATTCGTCTGTTTACACAGCCCTTGTCACAGCTGGCACAGGCTGCAACCAATCTGCAATCGGCGGCCGCTGCCAGTGAACGTGTATTCGAATTTTTGGGTGAAGAAGAATTGGCGGATGAAAGTGACAAGACTATGAAGCTGGATAACGCCAAAGGGGATGTTGAATTCAAACATGTTCGTTTCGGTTATAACGAAGACCATATGATTATCAAAGACTTCTCTATGAAAGCTAAAGCTGGTCAGAAAGTCGCCATTGTCGGTCCGACAGGCGCTGGTAAGACCACGCTCGTGAATTTACTCATGCGGTTTTATGAGCTGAACGATGGAGAAATCTACATTGACGGAACTCCGATCAGCCAATTAACGCGTGAGAATATTCATGAATTATTCTGTATGGTGCTTCAGGATACCTGGCTGTTCGAAGGAACGATTCGTGACAATATCGTCTTTTCCAAAGATCATGTTACTGATGAGCAGGTAGAAGCTGCATGTAGAGCGGTGGGACTGCACAGTTTCATTAAAACACTGCCGCAGGGATATGATACAGTTCTGGATGACAAAGCCAATCTCTCTGCGGGTCAAAAGCAATTGATTACCATTGCAAGGGCGATGATTGAAGATTCACCTATGCTCATTCTGGATGAGGCCACAAGCTCGGTCGATACGCGTACGGAATTGCTGATTCAACAAGCGATGGACCAGCTGACTGTGGGGAAAACCTCCTTTGTGATTGCTCACCGACTTTCGACGATCAAGAATGCGGATCTGATTCTGGTCATGAAGGACGGTGACATTATCGAAATGGGTAACCATGAGGAATTGCTAGCAAAAGGCGGCTTCTATGCCGATCTATACAACAGTCAGTTTGAACATGCGTCCTAAAAAGTAACTGCTTGAAAGTATAATGAATATCCATATAGTTCCAACTTAATTAACATCATCATGTGGACATTATAAGGTATAAGAGTCAGAATTTCTTAATCATAATTGTGGAGGCAGATCAATGAACCAGCGTTTTCGAATCACCCGTTCCATGCAGGAAAATCCTGTGGAGCAATCCATTTCCCTGGAGGAGTGCAAAGATTACTTTGCATCCCAGCCAGACTTTTCGTATTCACGGGAGCTTATCATACAAGGTGCTGAGAGCACCATGTCGATCGAGGGAGATTTTTTCATGTGGAAGTATGCTGACGTAGAAATACCTTTTCGTCATTACATGGGGGATGTGTACGTGGCTATTTCCAATGAGGCTGTCGTGCCTAAGATGATTGAAATTGCAACAGATTTACAAGCAGATGTAGTGGATGGGTGAAGAAAGATTCTTATTGCAGCAAAGTAGGCGTAGAAGCCAAGCTCTGATTATCCGGTTCAGTTCTCGCACCAGTTTGAATCGGTTAATGTGGACAGCCGCGGGAATCCCTTGTCATCTAAAAGACGTGATATACGATTGCTTGTCTGGATATCTGGTGAGTGGTTGCAAAGGATTTGTTCCATGTCTGATCACAGGGCAGAAGCTCAATCGGTTGTGATGAGCTCGGCAACAAAAACGATTCGATTCGTACACAGTATACATCACACAACAAATGTTTCTGGTACGTTCGCTGTGGCAGTATTCACTTCATTCTTAAGGGTCAAGTCGCCAAAACATAAAAATAGCAAGTCTCTTGCAACATGGAGGCTTGCTATTTTTATGTTTTCGGTTCATTGAATTTTGCGAAAAAAATAGTTCCATAGTTATGATTTTTCTAAAAATTTATACTTTTAAAGGAAGATCAAAACGTTTCTATTAAATAAAAAGCAAAGTTTCTAGCTAAAATTAGAGAAAAATTTAATCTGAAATGAAATTTCAGAAGAAAATTAAAGAAAATTTTGCATGTGAATTAGTTCAAAAGAGCTATGAAAAGTCACTATATATTTAAAAAATGAAGAGTTATTAATTTTGAATCACTTCAGCTTGATGTGAATAAATTCCATTATATAGGTGATTAAAGAATATTGCTGAAAAAGTTGAAATTTGTCGGATGATGTCAGAATTGATTTGTTACATTTGTGTTAATGATGTGTAACGTAAAATTTGTTTTGATACAAGGGTTTTGGACTTTTTTGCAAGTCTACGTCATTTTGATTTTATCAATTTATAAAATCAAAAATTTTGTCTTAAATCACGTTAACGGGTCATGATCGGTATTCAATTTAATAAAAAAGTGAAATTCTTGTATTTGAAGATATAAAAATAATAGAATAATATGGGTTATTTATGGATTTCATGAAATCTATCAATTTGGAACTTTTGTCCCATGCTAATCGGTTTTAAAGTTTGTATATTTAAAATAGCTAGAAAGTATTGGGAGGAAAAAAGGGATATAAGGATTTATTGTGAAATTTTGGGCAATAAGAGGATTTGAGAAATTTATATGGCGACTCCGATCATGTCTTAGTTTTTAAAAATCGTGATCTATCTGACTGAGAAGATCCAGTTATTTTCGCCCGATATGAGGACTTTGCTTAATGGCTTGCAGAACATAGAAGTTGTTCAACAGAAGCTCCATGGACATCAAGCAGGACAACATGCCCTCACTGCTTCCCGAAATGGCTTCATAAGTACATAAGCTGTTCTCTTTTTTAGACAATGTATGGGGGCACTGATTGTAATTGAAACAGCATGGCAGTTGTATAGGCCAAACTGTAAGATTCCCTGTCCATAGCATCATATCCAGTAAATCCGTCCCACATCTCCCGTATTGCAAAAGACAACTTCATTATTTTTAAGGTATGTGAAACGTATCCTTAGCAGCCTGGGAACCCCGTTGGCCCGTCCGATGACCATCATTTTTCATCCATGTACAAAATCAGGAAGTCATAAGCGCAGTCGTGAATCACGCTCCTAACCACGCTGCAGCAGCTCATGTATCTCACAGCATCGATACCCTCCAGCCAAGATTCGACAGCACACATCATGATACACTACGTTGTTAATATTGTGGCAACCATTCTACAACCCACCACCAAGATGTACTCTCAGCATAATTCAAAAATATTCTCATTCCATGCACATTTTCATACATCCAGAGTCAGAGTTATTTGCTATGTCCGCACAACTAAAAAAGCTTGCACTGCGAAAGTGTGAGCGATGAAAAAGAAGATGCGCTTGTTTCGATTCAAATTCAGCTCTTTGAAGGCACCCATATCTCAATGGTATATCAGGAGTGATCGCTTTTGCCGACTACCATTGGCAATTTAATGCCGGAGAAAAGACACGCATGACTAGTTCCTTGACAAGGGCGGTCATTTATGAGGAGTTACTTTACCCCTATCTATTTCGCGAGGAGAGATACGTATGACTCAGCACAATGTTCAACTGTTTGCATTAAGCCAACCACAGCAACGTATTTGGTACACGGAGCTTGTGTATCCCAATCGCAACACGTCCACGATTATTACCACTGTTAAAATCAAGGGAACGGTTCGAATAAATGCATTGCAGCAGGCAATGAACCGGGTGATTGCACAAAACGATTCTTTTCGTATCAAAATCACGGCTCGGGATGGCATCCCCTATCAATATGTGGAACCGTTTGCTGCTCAAAGCATAGAAACGCTTCAGGTTACCCCGGAGGAAGCTGAGCTATGGGTCAGCCATCACAACGCACAGCCGTTCCCCTTACTGGATTCGCAGCTGTATCGGTTTACTATTTTGCAGCTGGGGGCAGAAGACACCTGGTTTAGTTTCAAGATGCATCATATTATTTCGGATGGCGTTACCATGGAGCAGGCCATTAATGAAATTACGGGGAATTATATGAATATTGTGCATGGTACAGGTTCAGATGCGCCGGCCCCAGCGAACTCATATCTCGATTTTATTCAGACGGAGCAAAGCTATGAGCAATCGGACCGCTATCAAAAGGATAAGATGTACTGGACGGAGAAATTTGCCAATTTGCCGGAGGTTACAGGTTTAAAATCGTACAATCCGCTCACAGTAAGCACGGCTGCACGCCGGGAGACCTATACACTGGAGCACGAATTATATCGTGGTGTCACGGCTTTTTGCGAGGCGCATAACATCAGTATTTTTACATTTTTCCTGGCTGCTCTGTATATTTATTTACATAAAACGACAGGTGAACAAGATTTAACGGTTGGTACATTGTATGCTAACCGTACGTTGAAGAAGGAAAAAAATACAATGGGCATGTTCGTCAGCACTGTGGCTACACGTTTGCAAGTTGAGCCGGAATCCGAGCTGCTTACTTTCCTACAGGGTGTTGGCAAGGAGCAGTCGTCCATTTTGCGGCATCAGCGTTATCCGTATAACAAAATCATACAGGATTTGCGTGAACAACAAAGCGGCACGGATATTGGCCGCCTGTTTGGCGTTACCATTCAGTACCGTACGCTGAGCTTCTCTCGTTTTGATGAAGCTGTTCAGCAGGTGCATACCGATTTCTGCGGAGATACAGTGAGTGACTTTGATATTGCCATGATTGATATGCTGGATGACGATAAACTTGTATTGCAACTGGATTATCGGACCGAGCTGTTCAGCGAGCAGGAAATCGCCCGAATTATTCGTCAATTCTTGAGTGTGGTTGAGCATATGGTGAAAGGGCCACAGCAGCGGATTCAGGAGTTGTCACTGATGAGTGACAAAGAGCGGGCACAAATTATGAATGTATTTAATGCGACCACAGTTCCCTTTCCAGACGATGTGGGGATTCATGAGTTATTCGAGAAACAGGCAGAATGCACACCAGATCAGACAGCGGTTATGTTTGGAAGTCAGAGTCTGACTTATCGGGAACTGAATGAACGGTCGAACTCATTGGCACGAATGCTTCAAGCACAGGGAGTAGGACCTGACAAGCTGGTCGGCCTGATGATGCAGCGCTCCGTGGAAATGATCGTAGGCCTGCTGGCTGTTCTAAAAGCAGGCGGTGCTTATGTGCCGATCGATCCTGAATTTCCGTCATCTCGTATTCAATACATGCTGGAAGACAGCAAGGCTGCAGTGCTTCTGACCAGTCGTGATCTGTTGGAAGAGCATCATTGCAATGCCAATGCAATATTTCTTGAGGATGCAGCATTGTATCAGGGAGAAAGCAACAACCTGGAGACGATTGCTCGCCCAGAGCATTTGGCTTACGTCATCTATACCTCTGGATCGACCGGAAATCCAAAAGGAGTTATGCTCCAGCATCGTTCGGTACTGAACTTTATTACCGGGATGCATGAAATCATTGACTTTGAAGCTGGCAAAACCATTTTGTCACTCACGACCATTTCATTCGATATTTTCGTCTTGGAAACCATCTTGCCACTGTTGGCCGGAATGACGGTTGTGCTTGGCGACCATCAGCATCAGGTGGACCCTCAGGCGCTGGGTGAGTTGATTGCTCATCATTCTATAGACATGTTGCAAATGACACCATCCCGGCTACAGATGCTGCTGGATCATGAAGCTGGTTCCCACGCGCTGCGAGGCGTGAAGGAAATCATGGTGGGAGGTGAAGCCCTTCCGTCCAAGCTGCTCGCAGCACTGCAAGAAATAAATGGTCCCCGTATTTATAACATGTACGGACCTACAGAAACGACGGTTTGGTCGACCGTACAGGAACTGACTCATGCTCAAGAAATTAATATAGGACGTCCGATCGCGAATACCCAAATCTATATCATGAATGCGAGCGGGGAATTGCAGCCAGTCGGTATGCCGGGCGAGTTATGTATTGCGGGGGAAGGATTGGCCCGTGGGTATTGGAATCTCGAAGATCTGACGGCAGAGAAATTTGTGGAAAATCCGTTTGCCGGAGGCAAAGAGGGCTATGAACGGATGTACCGTACAGGCGATTTGGCGAGATGGACACTGGATGGCAATATTGAATATTTGGGACGAATGGATCACCAGGTTAAAATCCGTGGCTACCGGATCGAACTGGGCGAGATCGAATCGCAGCTATTGCAGGTGGAGTCGGTACGAGAAGCGGCTGTCGTGGCCCGTGCGGACGAAACAACGGGTCAAAAACAAATGGTGGCGTACTATGTGGCCAGTCAAGAAATGGAAGCCAGTGAACTGAGAAGTGAGCTGGGGCGGGAGCTACCAAGCTATATGGTGCCGTCGTATTTCATTCAGTTAGAGCAGATGCCGTTGACACCGAACGGTAAAATCGACCGCAAGTCCCTGCCAGCACCGGAAGGCAGTCAGCAAAGCGGAGCGGAATATGAAGCGCCCCATACCGCGCCGGAACGGGTACTCGTGGCGATCTGGCAGTCTGCCTTGGGCGTACCAACTGTAGGTATTTTGGACAATTTCTTTGATCTGGGCGGCGATTCCATCAAGGCGATTCAAATCGTATCCCGTGCGTTCCAGGCAGGCTACAAGCTGGATATGAAGGATCTGCTTCGCTGTCCAACCATCGCAGCATTGGCACCGTTTATGGTAAGTCGTATGGCAGATCAGGGAGAAGTGAGCGGGGAAACGGCATTGCTTCCGATCCATCATTGGTTCTTTGAACAGGAGCATGTAGACGCGCATCACTTTAATCAGGCGGTTATGCTGCACCGGGAGCAGGGCTTTGACGAAGCTGCTTTGCATCAGGCGCTAATCCAGTTGACCGAGCATCACGATGCACTACGGATGGTATTCAGGAAGACCGAGCAAGGCTACCAAGCGTGGAACCGCGGAATACAGGAAGGCGAGCTGTATCTTCTGGACGTGCTAGACTTTAGGGCTTTGACGGATGAAGCCATTCTGAGCGCGACGATTGAGGCGAAAGCAACTGAAATTCAAAACAAAATGAATCTATCCGAAGGACCGCTGGTAAAGCTGGGTCTGTTCCGTTGCAACGATGGAGACCATTTGCTGGTGGCGATCCACCATTTGGTGGTCGACAGCGTATCATGGCGTATTTTGCTGGAGGATCTGGCATCCGGCTATGAGCAGGCTTTACGGGGCGAGTCTGTCCGCTTGCCGAATAAGACGGATTCTTTCCGCCTGTGGGCAGATCAGCTGTCCGCTTATGCGAACAGCGCCGCGTTGGAGAAGGAACGTGCGTATTGGGGGCAGGTGGAGGAAGCAGGGAAGAGTCTGGCATCCTTGCCTATGGATTACACTCATAAATCTCAGGCCAAGCGACAGCATCAGGATGATCGAACACTGACCGTAGCGTGGACGGTCGAAGAAACGGAACAATTCTTGAAACAAGCTCATCGGGCCTACAATACAGAAGCAAACGACCTGCTGCTGACAGCTCTGGGCACTGCGATTTATGAGTGGGCAGGCATCCGTCAGGTGCTTGTAAATCTGGAGGGTCACGGACGGGAAGCGATTTTGCCGGATATGGATATTACGCGCACGGTCGGTTGGTTTACCAGCCAATTCCCGGTTGTACTTGATATGGGCGAGGACCGGAATGTAGGACGGCGTGTCAAGAACGTCAAAGAAGGGCTGCGCCGTTTGCCGCATAAAGGGATTGGATACGGGATTTTGAGATATCTTGCTAGCGGTGAAGGAGAAGCAGCTTTTGTTGCCGAGCCAGAAATCAGCTTTAACTATCTCGGACAATTCGATCAGGATTTAAAGAATAATGCCTTTCGCATGTCTCTTTATTCCATCGGAGCTTCCATGAGTGACACGTTGACCAAGCGGTATGCTCTGGATATCAACGGCATGATCACGGACGGTGCACTGGAACTGACGATCAGCTACAGCAACAAAATGTTTATGAAAAAATCAATCAAAAAGCTGGCTGATCTGTTGCAGGAGGGCTTACGTGAGGTATTGGCTCACTGTGTGGATAAAGAGTTGCCAGAGCTGACGCCAAGCGACTTGTCCTTCCAAGGACTGACGGCTGGAGAGCTGGATCATATTGTAGAGCAGACGGCTAATGCGGGAGAACTGGAAAACATTTATTCGCTCACACCCATGCAAAAAGGCATTCTGTTCCACGGCTTAATGGAGCCGCAATCTGGGGCGTACTTTGAGCAGGCGACATTTGATCTGCAAGGCAGCTTTCAAGTGGAGGCTTTTGCCGAAAGCCTAAATCAGCTGGTGGATCGCCATCAAATATTCAGAACGAATTTTTATAGCGGATGGAATGAGCAGCCTTTACAGGTGGTGTACCGTCACAAGCACGCCGGGTTCCGTTTTGAAGATGTACGTTCGATGGAACAAGGTGAGCAGGACGCATATATTGCTGATTTTGCTGAGCGCGACAAAGCCGAAGGCTTTCATTTCAGCTCAGGCGAGCTGATGCGGGTGTCTATTTTACGTACAGGCGAGGAGTCGTATCGTTTTGTGTGGAGCTTCCATCATATTTTGATGGACGGTTGGTGCTTGTTCCTTGTTGTAGGGGAAGCATTTAATACGTACTTTGCCATCCTCGAAGACCGCAAGCCGGAGCTCGCTCCGGTAACACCATACAGCGAATACATTGAATGGCTGGATCGGCAGGACAACGTGGAGGCTGAACGGTTCTGGAGTGATTATTTTGCTGGCTTTGAGCAGCAAACAGTGCTGCCTCAGGCGAAGCAACTGGACGGTCACGCCAAGGGATATGAAGGGGATAAGCTTTCGTTTACACTGGGCCACGAAGTGACCAAGCAGATGAACAAGCTGGTCAAGCAGCAGCAGGTAACGGTTAATACACTGCTACAAGCGGCGTGGGGCGTTGTGCTGCAACGGTATAACAACAGTCGGGATGTTGTATTTGGCAGTGTCGTATCCGGCAGATCAGCGGATATTCCGGGCATCGATAAAATGATTGGTTTGTTCATTAATACGGTTCCTGTACGGATTCACAGTGAGAAAGATATTACGTTTGCTGCGTTAATGAAGCAGATACAGGAGCAGGCACTGGCTTCCCGTGCCTATGAAACCTATCCGTTGTATGAAATTCAGGCCCTGACTGAGCAGAAACAGGACCTGGTGAACCATATTATGGTGTTTGAAAACTACCCGGTGGAACAGCGTATGGAGCACATGGGGAGCCGTGACACGAACGGTTTTACGATTGTTAATGCTTCAATGTCAGAGCAAACGAATTATGATTTTAACATTACGGTTGTGCCAGGCGATGAAATAGACATTCATTTGGAATTCAACGCGCTGGTGTTTGAACGTGCAGCTGTCGAGCAAATCCGCGAGCATTTGCTGCATATGATTGAAGAAGCGATTAACAGACCAGATGCGCTGGTAGATGAGTTGGAGCTGGTGACTGCTGCGGAAAAAGCAAAAATCATCGATGGTTTTGGATCAGTAGGCGTATCTGCATGGAGTGACGAAAAAGAATCTGAATTGTTGTTCCATGCCTATGTGGAAGAACAAGCGCAGCTTGTGCCGGATCACGTGGCAGTGGTATACGAGGAGCGGCAGCTTACGTATCGCGAGCTGAACGAGCGTGCGAACCAGCTTGCCCGCCGATTGCGGATTGAGGGCATTGGGCGCGAATCCATTGTTGGTATTTTGAGCGAGCGCTCGGTGGACATGATGGTCGGCGTATTGGCGGTGTGGAAAGCCGGAGGTGCATATGTACCGTTAGATGCAGATTATCCGTCCGAACGGATCCGCTTTATGCTCGAGGACAGCGGTGCGACAGTGCTGCTAACGCAAACAGGTTTGCAGGAGCGCGCGCAGGCATGGCTGGAGGAAAGCCGACAGGCCTTGGTCGGAGGGCAGTCTGAGGGCGAGTTGGAAATAGCGGCTGGCGCTGAAACGATGGAAAGAGGCAGCCTGAGTGAAGGCGTAAGTTTTAAATTAGATTCGAGTTCTGACAACGAAGAAGCATCCGAACCGGCAACAGGGCTGCGTCTGCGTACTGTATTGGCGCTGGACGATGAGTCGTTGTACACCGGAGATGCCACGGATGTGGAACATATCAACGAGCCGCAGGATCTGGCATATGTGATCTACACGTCCGGTACAACGGGACGTCCGAAGGGTGTCATGATCGAGCATCACAGTTTGGTAAACACAGCTGTGGCATACCGACGGGATTACCGTTTGAACCAGTTCCCGGTACGGCTGCTGCAACTGGCAAGCTTCTCCTTCGACGTGTTCGTCGGCGATATCGCGCGGGCGCTCTATAACGGTGGCACGATGGTCATCTGCCCGAAAGACGACCGCATTGATCCAAGCCGTCTGTATGGCTGGATTCACGATTATCAGATTACGGTGTTCGAATCCACACCGGCTTTAATCGTACCGTTTATGCAGCATGTGCATGAACAGGGCCTTGACATGAGCAGTCTGGAACTGCTGATCACCAGCTCGGATAGCTGCAGCGTGACGGATTATCGGGTGCTGCAAGAACGGTTTGGCGCAGATATTCGCATTATGAACAGCTATGGCGTCACGGAAGCGGCGATTGACTCCAGCTTCTACGACGAAGAACTGTCAAAGCTGCCAAGTAGCGGCAGTGTGCCGATTGGTCAGGCATGGCTGAACGCACGCTTCTACATCGTGGACAGCCAGCTGAATCCGGTGCCGATCGGCGTACTGGGCGAGCTGTGCATTGGCGGTGCTGGCGTGGCACGAGGCTACCTGAACCGTGCAGACCTGACGGCCGAGAAGTTCGTAGCGAATCCGTATGTAGCCGGTGAACGATTGTATCGCACAGGTGACCTGGCGCGGTGGATGCCAGACGGCAATGTGGACTTTATCGGCCGGATGGACTATCAGGTCAAAATCCGGGGCTACCGGATTGAGCTGGGCGAGATTGAAACGGCAATCCAGCGGGTGCCGGGTGTGCGTCAAGCGGTAGTCATCGACCGGACGGATGAGCGTGGACACAAGTACTTGTGCGGATACATCACAGGAGAAACCGAGCTGCGGATCGAGGAAGTACAGGCCGAGCTAGAAGCAGGACTGCCAGCACATATGGTACCTGCACGTTTGATGCGTCTGGAGACCTTGCCACTGACCCACAATGGAAAAATCGACCGTAAGGCCTTGCCGGAGCCCGAAGGAAGCATCCATACCGGCGCAGCCTATGTGGCTCCACGTACTGCGGTAGAACAGGTATTAGCTTCAGTGTGGGCGGGAGTGCTTGGTGTCGAAACGGTAGGCACGCAGGATAACTTCTTTGAACTGGGTGGCGATTCGATCAAAGCACTGCAAGTATCGTCCCGCTTGCTGCAAGCAGGCTATCGACTGGAGATGAAAGACCTGTTCAGCAATCCGACAGTAGCGGCACTCAGTCCGTTGCTTCGTACAGATGGCAAGATGGCCAGTCAGGAAGAAGCAGTAGGCAAGGTAGATCTGACACCCATTCAGCGATGGTTCTTCGAGCAGCAGCCTGCTGATCTGCACCACAGCAATCAGGCGATGATGCTGTACCGAGCTGGGCGCTTTGACGTCGACGCGCTACGCCGTACAATGGACCGTATTGTCCAGCATCATGACGCATTGCGCACGGTATTCCGTGAGAGGGAGCAGGGCTATGCCGCTTGGAACCGCAGTGTAGAGGAAGGCGAGCTATACACACTGGACATCGTAGATTTTAGAGGAATGGAGAACGAATCTGCCGCTGTCGAAGCCAAGGCGAGTGAAGTTCAAGCAGGCATTCATTTGAGCGAGGGTCCGCTTGTGAAGCTCGGTCTGTTCCACTGCGCTGAGGGCGACCATTTATTAATGGTCATTCATCATTTGGTTGTGGACGGCGTATCGTGGCGTATTTTGCTGGAGGACTTGGCATCCGGTTATGAGCAGGCTGTTGCAGGTAAAACAGGCACAGCTATTCGACTGCCGCATAAAACAGATTCGTTCCAGGTATGGGCCAAACAACTGTCAGCCTATGCGAATCGGGCGACGATGGAGCGTGAGCTAGCCTACTGGCAGCATATCGAACAAGCAGAAGCGAGTCTGGCGAAGCCTTTGCCAAAGGATTTTGCGAATGACAATGCATTGCTTGGAGACAGTGAGGTTGTGACGGTCCGCTGGACGAAGCAGGAAACCGAGCAGTTGCTCAAACAAGCTCATCGCGCATACAACACGGAAATGAATGACCTGCTGCTGGCTGCGCTCGGAAAAGCCGTATATGACTGGTCTGGTTCTGAACGGGTGCTGGTCAACCTGGAGGGCCATGGACGGGAAGCTATTGTACCGGATGTGGATATTACGCGGACAGTCGGTTGGTTTACGAGCCAGTTCCCGGTTGTACTGGATGGAAGTCTGGGACAAGGGGGGAATACGGCTCGTCTGGTCAAACGGGTCAAGGAAGGGCTGCGTCATATTCCGCAGAAAGGCATCGGCTATGGTATTTTACGATACCTGTCGGATACGAATGTTCTGGAGAAAGCAGGCGTGCAGTTAAAGGCTCAGCCTGAGATCAGTTTTAACTATTTGGGCCAATTCGATCAGGATTATAAAGGCAATGATCTGGAGCCTTCCTCCTATTCCATCGGTGTGCCTGTCAGCACGAATGCGGCTATGGATTTTGCACTGGATATCAATGGAGTCATCGAGGATGGAGAACTGATTTTCACGATTCGCTACGGTACAACGCAATTCCGCCATGAGACGATTGCACGGCTTGGAGAGCTGCTGGCATCCAGCTTGCGTGAAGTCATTCATCATTGTGTCGCCCAAGAGAGAACGGTTTTGACCCCAAGTGATGTGCTGTTAAACCATGTAACGCTGGACGAGCTGGAGCAATTGGTGAAGGATACGCGAGATATGGGTGAACTGGAAAATGTGTATGCTTTGACACCGATGCAAAAGGGCATGCTCTTCTTCAGCCTGATGGATGAGAATTCGGCGGCGTATTTTGAGCAGGCCACCTTTGAATTGAACGGGCGTTTTGATGTGGTTACTTTCGGCAAGAGCTTGGATCTGCTCGTACAGCGTCATGAGGCATTGCGGACGAACTTTATCAGTTCATGGAAGGATGAGCCTGTACAGGTCGTTTTCCGCAACCGCAGCGGAGAGTTGTACTATGAAGACCTGCGCGGACTGAAAAAAGAAGAACGTAAAGCGCGTGTGGAAGCTTTTACCCTTGCAGATAAAGCCAAAGGATTCCGCCTGGCGGAGGACGCGCTCATTCGTATCTCGATCCTACAAACCGGGGATGAAACGTATCACTTTATTTGGAGCTTCCATCACATTTTGATGGATGGCTGGTGTTTGTCCTTTATGACACAGGAGGTATTTGGCAGCTATCTGGCACTGCGCGCGGGTCATGAGCCAGCACTGGAGCCTGTCACGCCGTTCAGTCGATTTATTGAATGGCTGGAACGTCAAGACCGTGAGGCAGCCTTGCAATACTGGCGTGGGTATCTGGCGGACTATGAGCAGCAAATTACGCTTCCACAGCAAAAAGCACAGCCGAAATCGATGCACACCGGGGAATATGTCGCTGAAGATCTGGATTGCGAATTCCAGCCAGAGTTGGTTGCGCAGATCGAACGGATGGCAAAACAAAATCAGGTCACGATCAATACGCTAATTCAAACCGTATGGGGCGTTCTGTTGCAAAAATATAACAACAGTACGGATGTCGTGTTCGGCAGCGTTGTATCCGGTCGCCCGGGGGATATTCCAGGCGTGGAACACATGATCGGGCTATTTATTAACACGATTCCAGTGCGCGTGCAGTCTGAACCAGGTGAAACCTTTGTCGAGCTGATGAAACGAACACAGCGGCAGGCGCTGGCTTCCAATGCTTACGATGCGTTCCCGCTGTATGAAATTCAAGCACTGACCGAACAGAAGCAGGATTTAATCAATCATATTATGATTTTTGAAAATTATCCGGTGGAGCAGCAGGTAGAAAAGTTAGGCAGCGATGGGCAGGATAAATTTACGATTTCGAACGTGGTGTCTACAGAGGCAACCAACTATGATCTGAACGTCGTCGTGATGCCGGGTGAAGGCATCAAGATTCGTTTTATGTATAACACGCTCAGCTTTGATCAAGCAGGCATTGAGCGTTTGTATGGACATTTTGCACGTTTGCTGGAGCAAATTTCGCTCAACCCGCATGTTCGGGTGGAAGAGCTGGAACTACTCACAGCAGCAGAAAAACAACAGATTACAGCGGCCTTTAATGATACCGCTTGTGCATTTCCGTCCCATCAGACGATCCATCAGCTGTTCGAGGAGCAGGTGGAGTGTACGCCGGATCAGGTAGCATTGGTGTTTGGACATCAGCGTCTGACGTATCGGGAGCTGAATGAACGTGCCAATTCATTGGCACGAATGCTTCGAGCACAGGGAGTAGGAACAGACAAGCTGGTCGGTCTGATGGTGCAGCGTTCCGTGGAAATGATCGTAGGTCTGCTGGCTGTGCTAAAAGCAGGCGGTGCTTATGTGCCGATTGATCCCGAATTTCCATCCTCTCGTATTGCATACATGCTGGAAGACAGCGAGGCTGCAGTGCTTCTAACCCGTCGTGATCTGGCAGAAGAACACCATTGCCATGCCAATACCCTGTTTCTTGAGGATGCCGCATTGTATCAGGGAGAGAGCAGCAACCTGGAGACGATTGCCCGCCCAGAGCATTTGGCTTATGTCATCTATACGTCGGGTTCGACTGGAAATCCGAAAGGAGTTATGCTCCAGCATCGCTCGGTCCTCAACTTTATTACTGGGATGCGCGAAGTCATTGATTTTGAAGCGAGCCAAACCATGTTGTCACTCACGACCATTTCATTCGATATTTTCGTATTGGAAACCATTCTCCCCCTGTTGGGTGGAATGACGGTTGTGCTTGGCGACAGCCAGCATCAGGTGAATCCTCAGGCGCTGGGTGAATTGATTGCTCATCATCATATTGAGATGTTGCAAATGACCCCATCCCGGTTACAAATGCTGTTGGGTCATGAAGCAGGCTCGCGCGCGCTGCAAAGCGTGAAGGCAATTATGGTCGGGGGCGAAGCCCTTCCGTCCAAGCTGCTCGCGGCACTGCAAGCAATAAACGGTCCCCGTATTTATAACATGTACGGACCTACAGAAACGACGGTGTGGTCGGCCGTGCAGGAACTGACCCATGCTCAAGAGATTAATATCGGACGTCCTATCGCGAATACCCAAATCTATATCATGAATGCGAGTGGAGAATTGCAGCCCGTCGGTGTGCCGGGCGAGTTATGTATTGCCGGGGAAGGATTGGCCCGTGGGTATTGGAAACGTGAAGAACTGACGGCCGAGAAATTTGTGATTAATCCGTTTGCTGGGGGTAAGGCAGGCCATGAGCGGATGTACCATACAGGCGATTTGGCGAGATGGACGCCGGACGGCAACATTGAATATTTGGGGCGGATGGACCATCAGGTGAAAATTCGGGGCTACCGAATCGAACTGGGCGAGATCGAATCGCAGCTGTTGCAGGTGGAGTCGGTGCAAGAAGCGGTCATCATGGCACGCACGGACGAAACGGGTCAAACACAGCTCGTGGCGTACTATGTGGCGAGTCAAGAACTGGGAGCCGGTGAGCTGAGACATGAGCTGGGACAAGAACTGCCAAGCTATATGATGCCGTCGTATTTCATCTGGTTGGAGCAGATGCCGCTGACACCGAACGGTAAAATCGACCGCAAGTCCCTGCCAGCACCGGAAGGCAATCTGCACAGCGGTGCGGATTATGTAGAGCCGCGCACTGCACCGGAACGAGCGCTTGTAGCGGTCTGGCAGTCCGTCCTGGGTGTGCCAACCGTCGGTATGTTGGACAATTTCTTTGATCTGGGTGGCGATTCGATCAAGGCGATTCAAATCGTATCGCGTGCATTCCAGGCCGGCTACAAGCTGGACATGAAGGATTTGTTCCGCTATCCCATCGTCGCAACCCTGGCATCGCATATGCATGAGGTCAGTCGTATGGCAGATCAGGGAGAAGTAAGCGGAGAAACGGCGTTGCTTCCGATCCAGCACGAGTTCTTTGCGCAGGAGCAAGTGGATGCGTATCATTTTAATCAGGCGGTTATGCTGCACCGGGAGCAGGGGTTTGACGAGTCGGCTCTGCGTCAGGCGCTTGGCAAGCTGACAAAGCATCATGATGCTTTGCGGATGGTGTTCAGCAAGACAGAACAAGGCTATCAAGCATGGAATCGCGGAATACAGGAAGGTGAGCTGTATCATCTGGATGTGGTGGACTTTACGAACTTGACGGATAAAGCCACGCTCAGCGCAGCCATTGAGGCGAAAGCCAGTGAAATTCAAAGGAGTATCCAACTGCATGAAGGGCCGCTGTTTAAAGCAGGTTTGTTCCACTGTGTAGATGGCGATCATCTCCTGATGGCGATTCACCATTTGGTCGTGGACGGGGTATCCTGGCGTATCTTGTTTGAGGATTTGGCTACTGCCTATGAACAGGCCGTTCATCAGAAAGTGCTTCAGCTGCCGGACAAAACGGATTCATTCCGTTCCTGGTCACAAAAACTTTCCGAGTATGCGAATAGCGCAGCCATGGACAGTGAACACGCCTACTGGGAACAATGGAACGCAGCTGCTTTGGCTGACCAAGTACGTTTGCCTGAGGATCAAGCGCAGGCCGAAACATTTACCTTAGCTGACACGGATACAGTGGCCTTCCAGCTTACGGAAGAAGAGACAGAAAGATTATTGAAGCAAGCACACCGTGCGTATAACACGGAAATGAACGATCTGCTTCTGACGGCTTTGGGCATGACGCTGTATACGTGGACGGGTCATGAACGCAGTCTGATTCATTTAGAGGGACACGGACGTGAGAACATTTTGCCGGATACGGACATTTCTCGTACGGTAGGCTGGTTTACGAGACCATATCCGGTATGGCTAGACATCGGTCGTGATCAGGCTTTGTCGGGATGCATCAAACAGGTAAAAGAAAGTCTGCGTCATATTCCGAATCAAGGAATGGGCTACGGAATCTGGAGATATTTGAGTGAATCCGGCCAAGCCATGGCTCAGCAAGCAGATGCACTGCATCTTGGTCAACATCAAGCTTTTGCCGAGCCACAAGTGAGCTTTAACTATCTCGGACAGCTGGATCAGGACTTGCAAAACAGCGATATTCGTATGTCTCCTTACTCGATGGGATCGGTCGTTAGTGACCGGACGAAGATGAAATATGCGCTCGATGTGAGCGGGATCGTAACGAACGGCATCCTGGAACTGGACATTCGGTATAACAGCAAAGCCTTCCGTAAGGACACCGTCCAAATGCTGGCTAATCTGTTGAAATCCAATCTGCTTGAGATTATCGAGCATTGTGTCACACGAGATCGGATCGAATTAACTCCAAGTGATGTACTGTTCAAAGGTCTGACCCTGGAGCAATTAGATACGATTAAGGAGCAGACCCAGACGGTTGGGGAATTGGAAAATGTATATCCGTTAACCCCCATGCAAAAGGGTATGCTGTTCCACAGTTTGATGAATGCAGAAACAGGCGTGTATTTTGAGCAGGCGACCTTTGATCTGGAGGGCAACTTTGCGCCATCTATATTCGAGGAAAGCTTGAAGCTGCTGGTTAGTCGACATGCGATATTACGGACGAATTTCTATAGTGGCTGGCATGGTCAACCGTTGCAGATTGTTTATCGTCATAAAAATCCGAGCTTCTTTTATGAGGATGTCAGAGGGTGTGAACAGGCTGTAGCTGAATTTGTGGCCCAGGACAAAGCTCGAGGCTTTGATTTAAGCAAGGATGCGCTTATGCGAGTAGCTGTCTTCCGCACGGGTGATCGCTCATACCGTTTTGTATGGAGCTTCCATCATATTGTGATGGACGGCTGGTGCCTGTCCCTGATGACGGACGAAGTGTTTGGTGCCTATGCTGCCTTGCTGGAGAATAAGCAGCCAGAGCTCGCACCTGTCAAGCCGTATAGTGACTATATCGAATGGTTGGAACATCAAGATGCACAGGAAGCGACCCGTTATTGGAGTGACTATTTGGCGGGTTTTGAGCAGCAAACCTTGTTGCCTGGTGAGAATACGCATGTTTCTGTGGCAGAACGAGATGACGACACAAACAGAAGCGGTCAAAGTTCAAATTCCGGCTATGTTTTGGAAAAACTGCCATTTATGTTGGGCAAAGAACGAAGTGCCGCATTAAAGCAAATAGCCAAGCAACAACATGTCACGATTAACACCTTGCTGCAAAGCGTGTGGGGCGTTATTTTACAGCAATACAATAACAATCAGGATGTTGTGTTTGGTGGTGTGGTATCCGGTCGTCCGGCAGACATTCCAGGTGTGGAGAACATGATTGGATTGTTTATCAATACCATACCGGTTCGGATTCAAAGTGAACGGAATGCTACATTTGCTGAAGTATTGCAGCGCACACAGGAACAGGCTTTGGCCTCCAGTGTCTATGATACGTTTCCGCTCTACGATATTCAGGCACGGACTGAACAAAAACAAGACCTGATTCATCACATCATGGTCTTTGAAAACTACCCGATTGGGCAGCAGATGAAGCAGATGGGCGGTTCCGGCGAGACAAAGGCACAAACAGGCTTCTCGATTGCCAATGTGGCACTTGCCGAGCAAACCAACTACGATTTTAACCTGATTGTCGTGCCTGACGAGGATATCTCTATCCTGCTTGAATACAATGCTCTGGTGTATAACCGGTCTGCTATGGAGCGTATCCAGGGCCATATCGACCATGTCATCAGGCAAATTGTGGACAATCCGAATATCCGTGTGAATGAGCTGGAATTGGTAACACCAGAAGAACAGGCACAGATCGTTCAGGTTTGGGGGGATACGGCGGTAGCCTATCCACAGGATCAGACGCTAAGTGCACTGTTCGAGCAGCAGGCCACGAACACGCCGGATCAGGTGGCAGTGTTGTGCGGATCGGAATCGTTGACCTACGCGGAGTTGAATGAGCGAGCGAACCGTTTGGCTCGGACGCTGCGTGCGGAAGGTGTTGAACCGGATCAACCAGTCGGTATTCTGGTCCGCCGTTCGCTGGAGATGATCGTAGGCATCTACGCGATCCTCAAGGCAGGCGGAGCCTATGTGCCAATCGATCCGGAATATCCGGCCGACCGCATCCGCTTTATGCTGGAGGACTCGGGCGCGAAGCTGGTGCTGACGCAATCGCATCTGGCGGAGCAAGCCTCACTGAGTTTCGACGGCCAGGTGCTGGTGCTGGATCGTCAGGAGCAGGATGGCCAAGACATTTACCACAAAGACGGTTCGAATTTGGAGCCACTGGCCGGGCCGCATCATGTAGCCTATGTCATCTATACCTCCGGCTCCACAGGAAAACCGAAGGGCGTGATGGTGGAGCATCATTCCGTGCTGAACCGGATTTTGTGGATGCATGATCGTTACGGCTTGAGTGCGGAGGATACGATCCTGCAAAAGACCGCCTTCACGTTCGACGTGTCGGTGTGGGAGCTGTTCTGGTGGTCAATGGTCGGCTCGAAGGTAAGCCTGTTGTCCGTGGGCGGGGAAAAGAACCCGGAAGAGATCGTGGACACGATTGCCCGCGATGGCGTAACCACGATGCACTTTGTACCCGCTATGCTGCATGCGTTTCTGGAGTACGTGGAGCAGCAGCCTCGGGAAGTGATGCAAGCGAAGCTGGGCACGCTGCGCCATGTCTTTGTCAGTGGTGAAGCTTTACCGCCACAGCATGTGGCCCGGTTCCAACGACTCGTGTCGAGCCTGACCGGAGCGAAGCTGATCAACCTGTATGGACCAACCGAAGCGACGGTGGACGTATCGTACTTCGATTGCGAGCCGGATGAGGAATATGCGGTGATTCCCATCGGGAAACCGATTCAGAATATTCGTCTATACATTGTGAAGGAAGGCACGGAACAAATGCAGCCGATTGGGGTTGCGGGTGAGCTGTGTATCGGCGGTGTCGGCGTAGCCCGAGGTTATCTGAACCGTCCAGAGCTGACGGCCGAGAAATTTGTGAAAGACCCGTTTGCCGGAGGGGAAGCCGGGTATGAACGGATGTATCGCACCGGCGATTTGGCGAGATGGATGCCGGACGGCAACATTGAATATCTGGGCCGGATCGACCATCAAGTCAAAATCCGGGGCTACCGGATTGAGCTGGGCGAGGTCGAATCGCAGCTGCTCCAAGTAGAATCGGTACGCGAAGCCGTCGTCATGGCTCGTGCGGATGAAACGGGACAAAAACAAATGGTGGCCTACTATGTTGCGGGGCAAGAGCTAGGAGCCAGTGAGCTGAGAAGTGAGCTGGGCCGGGAGCTGCCAAGCTATATGGTGCCATCGTACTTTGTACAGCTGGAGCAAATGCCGCTGAGTCCCAACGGCAAAATTGACCGCAAGGCCCTGCCGGCACCGGAAGGCAGCCTGCAAACTGGAGCTGATTATGCAGAGCCGCGTACCACGCCAGAACGCGCTTTGGTAGCGGTCTGGCAGTCGGTACTGGGACTACAGACGGTCGGTATTTTGGACAATTTCTTTGATCTGGGTGGCGATTCCATCAAAGCCATCCAAATCGCATCGCGTACGTTCCAGGCCGGTTATAAGCTGGACATGAAGGATTTGTTCCAGTATCCAACGGTTGCAACACTGGCACCGCATATGCATGAGGTCAGCCGTATGGCAGATCAAGGAGAAGTGAGCGGGGAAACCGCGTTGCTACCGATCCAGCATTGGTTCTTTGCGCAGGAGCGCGAGCGTCCGCAGCACTTTAATCAAGCGGTCATGCTCTATCGCGCTGAGGGCTTTAACGAGGCAGTGGTTCGGCAAGTCATGGATCACCTTGTGAAGCATCATGATGCGCTTCGTACGGTTTTCCATCAGGCTCCCGCAGGTTATACGGCTTGGACACGCCCTGTAGAGGAAGGCACGCTGTATACGCTGGAAACGGTGGATTACCGTGAACAGGAAACTTATGCAGAAGCGCTGGAAGCGAAGGTAACGGAAATTCAAAGCAGAATGGACCTGTCCGCAGGACCTTTAGTCAAACTCGGATGGTTCCGCACAGCCGAGGGCGATCATTTGCTCATAGCTATTCACCATTTGGTGATAGACGGGGTGTCGTGGCGGATTCTGTTTGAGGATTTCTCTACTGGCTACGAGCAAGCGAGCAAAGGCGAGCCTGTACGATTGCCCTATAAAACGGATTCCTTCCAAGCATGGGCACGGGAGTTGTCGTCTTACGCCAACCGTCCTGAGGCTGCCTCGGATGAAGTTTATTGGAAGCAGCTGGAACAGGCCAAAGCGGAAGCCGCACCGCTGCCTAAGGATTTTACCTACGAGGGCTCCTTAAACGCAGACAGCGAAGTGCTGACGGTAGAGTGGACCGAAGCTGAAACGCAGCAACTGTTAAAGCAGGTCCATCGCGCCTACAACACCGAGGTCAATGATTTGCTGCTGACCGCGCTGGGACTGGCGGTGCACAATTGGACAGGCGCCGGACAGGTACTGGTGAATCTGGAGGGCCATGGCCGGGAAGCGATCCTGCAAGAGGTGGATATTACACGTACCGTAGGTTGGTTTACGAGCTTGTATCCAGTGCTGCTGGAGACCGGCAAGGAAATGACACTGGCTCAGCGGATTAAAGAAACGAAGGAAGGTCTGCGCCGGATTCCACATAAAGGGCTGACCTATGGAACTTGGCGCTACTTGTCTCCTGCGTCTGCATCGGATGAAGCGCATACGATTGCAGCAGAACCGGAAATCAGCTTTAACTATTTGGGTCAGGTCGATCAGGATCTACAAAACAGTGGAATCGCATTGTCACCCTATAGTGCAGGGGAGACAGAGGATGCACATTCACCGCTGCAATATACGCTGGATTTAAACGCGATGATCTCGGAAGGCACGCTGCGCTTGACGATTGCTTACAGCCGTAAGCAGTATCGTAAAGAAACGCTGGAACGTGTGGCAGGACTGCTTCAATCCGCTTTGCAAGAGGTGATTACGCATTGCGTCGCTCAGGAACAGCCGGAACTGACCCCGAGTGATGTATCCTTCAAAGGTCTGACGACTAGAGAACTGGAACAAATTGCGAAACAGGCGGCACATACCGGTGATTTGGAAAATGTATACGCACTGACGCCGATGCAAAAGGGGATGCTCTTTTATAATCTGATGGATTCGCAATCGGGAGCTTATTTTGAACAGGCCTCCTTTGATCTGCGAGGACATTTTAATATCGCTGCATTTGCGGCCAGTTTGGATGTTTTAATGCAGCGGCATACGGTACTGCGCACGAACTTCTACAGCGGCTGGCAGGATGAACCGCTTCAGGTTGTGTACCGCAATAAGCGCAGTGAACTGTATGTGGAAGATTTGCGGGATATGAAGGACGAGCAGCAAAACGAATACATGCTCGAATTTACGCGTAAAGACAAGCAAAGAGGCTTTGACCTAGCACAAGACGCCTTGATGCGTGTCGCTGTGTTGCGCACAGGTGAGGAGACGTACCGTTTTGTATGGAGTTTCCATCATATCGTGATGGATGGCTGGTGCTTGTCGCTGGTGACAAACGAAGTGTTTGCGAGCTATTTTGCGATCCTGGCCCATAAACAACCGGAACTGGCCCCTGTAACGCCGTACAGTCAATATATCGAATGGCTGGAGCAGCAGGATCGTCAGGCCGCATCAAGCTACTGGAGCAAGGTTCTGGAAGGATATGAGGAGCAGTCTCGTTTGCCACAGGCTAAAATTCAGGGCAAAACGGGGTATCAGTCGGAGCGTTTAGATTTTGATTTGGGCGCGGATCTCACAGTTGGTATTCAGCGCATAGCCAAGCGTTATCAGGTGACGATCAATACGTTGATGCAGACCGTTTGGGGTATTTTGCTGCAAAAATATAATGGCACCGATGATGTCGTGTTTGGCAGCGTGGTATCTGGACGTCCGGCAGACATTCCGAATGTGGAGCACATCATTGGTCTGTTTATCAATACGATTCCGGTGCGTATCCGCAGTCAAGTGGACAGTTTATTCTCCGATGTGATGAAGCAAACCCAGGAGCAATCGATTGCTTCCCATACCTATGATACGTATCCGTTGTATGAAATTCAGGGACTGTCGGAGCTTAAGCAGGATTTGATCAATCATATTCTTATTTTTGAGAACTATCCGGTCGAGGAACAAATCGAGCAATTAGGCAGCGGTGATGAGTCCAGCTTCACGATCACCGGAGCCGAGTCTGTCGAGCAGACCAACTATGACTTTAACCTGGTGGTACTGCCCGGGAACACCATTCACATGAGCTTTGGCTATAATGCCCTGGCCTTTGAACGGGAAAGTGTAGAGCAAGTCCGAGGCCATCTGGTGCAACTGCTGGAGCAGGTGACAGCGAATCCGGACATCCGTGTACATGAGCTGGATATGTTAAGCGAGCAGGAGCGCGAGCAAATTCTCAGCGCATGGGGAGATACGGCGACCGAGTATCCAAGCGAGCAAACGATTCATGGTTTGTTCGAGGTGCAAACCGCGCAGACACCGGAGCAGACAGCCTTGTTCTTTGAAGGAGAAGCGCTGACTTATTGCGAGTTGAATGAACGCGCCAATCGATTAGCTCGTACCTTGCGCAGTCAAGGCGTGACGAAAGATCGTTTGGTGGGTCTGATGACCGAGCGGTCGGTGGATATGATCGTGGGCATCTTCGGGATTTTAAAAGCCGGAGGCGCATATGTCCCCATCGATCCAACCTACCCGGAAGAGCGTATCCGCTATATGCTGGACGACTCGGGGGCGAAGCTACTGTTGACACAAAGTCATCTGGTGGACAAAGCAGTTATCGATGGCCAAGTGCTGGTGCTGGATGGAACGCAAACGGTGTATCACGAGGATGGTTCCAACCTGGAGCCGTGGTCCAGTCCAAATGATTTGGCGTATGTGATTTATACATCGGGTACAACAGGGCAGCCGAAGGGCGTTATGCTGGAGCATCACGGGCTGTGCAATCTGAAAACGTATTTTGATCAGACGCTTCGGATGAGCACATCGGATCATGCGTTGCTGTTCGCTAGCTATTCGTTTGATGCGGCTTGCTGGGAAATCTTCCAAGCGCTGTTCTGCGGAGCCACGTTATATGTGCCAACGACAGAGACGATTTTGAATTACGAGCGGTTTGAGCAATATATGGCGGATCACCACATCACGGTGGCCGCTTTGCCGCCGACCTATGCGGTGTATCTGGAGCCAGAGCGGATGCCACACCTGCGTATTCTGTTCACTGCGGGTTCAGCATCTTCCACCGAACTGGTATACAAGTGGAAGGATCAAGTGGCGTACTACAACGGCTACGGTCCAACTGAAAACTCAGTTGCAACGTCCATCTGGCCGGTGTCCGAGGATGCAAGGGCTGGACAACTCATTTCCATTGGACGTCCTGTGCCGAATCATCGGGTATACATGGTGGATGGGCATGGACATTTGGCTCCGGTAGGCGTAGCAGGTGAGCTGTGCGTGTCTGGTCCAGGTCTGGCGCGTGGATATCTGGATCGTCCAGAGCTGACGGCGGAGAAATTTGTAGCGAACCCGTTTGCGGTTGGTGAAGCAGGCTATGAACGAATGTACCGTACGGGTGACTTGGCGAGATGGATGCCAGACGGCAACATCGAATATTTGGGCCGGATTGACCATCAGGTGAAAATCCGGGGCTACCGGATCGAGCTGGGTGAGGTCGAGGCACAAATCTTGAAAGTGGAAGACGTGCAAGAGGTCATCGTACTGGCCCAAGCGGACGAACAGGGGCAAAACCAACTGGTGGCGTACTATGTCGCTGAAAGAGACGTAAGCGCTGGGGAGCTGCGTAGCTTACTGGGTGAGGATCTGCCCAACTATATGGTGCCTTCGTATTTCATCCAGCTGGAGCAGATGCCACTGACACCGAACGGTAAAATCGACCGCAAGGCACTGCCAGCACCGGAGGGCAGCTTGCAAAGCGGAGCGGATTATGTAGAGCCGCGCACAGCACTGGAGCAGACGTTAGTGTCCATTTGGCAGTCTGTATTAGGAGCAAAGAGAGTCGGCATTTTGGATAATTTCTTTGATCTGGGCGGCGATTCGATCAAAGCGATCCAGGTATCGTCCCGCTTGCTGCAAGCGGGCTACAAGCTGGAGATGAAGGATTTGTTCCAATATCCGTCCATTTCACTGCTGAGCAGTCATGTACACAAAGTTAGCCGCACAGCCGATCAGCGGGTGGTCTCGGGAGCAGTTAAATTGACCCCAATACAGCAATGGTTCTTTGGACAATCCTCAGCAGAGCCACATTATTTCAACCAATCGGTGATGCTGTATAGAGCACAAGGATTCGATGAAGCCGCATTGCATCAAACGGTGACCCAGGTGACGGAGCATCATGATGCGCTGCGTATGGTCTTCCGTCAGACCGAACAGGGCTATGAAGCGTGGAATCGTGGTTTGAACGAAGGTCAGCTGTACAGTCTGGACGTTGTTGATTTGACGGGTGTCGAAGACGCGGCAGATGTGACGGTGGCGATTGAAATGAAAGCCAATGCCATCCAAAGTTCTATTCGTCTAGATGAAGGACCGCTGGTGAAGCTGGGACTTTTCCGCTGCATGGATGGAGATCATTTACTGATTGCGATCCACCATTTGGTCGTAGACGGGATTTCATGGCGGATTGTGTTTGAGGATTTTGCCACGGGGTATGAGCAGGCCGTGCGGGGAGAAGCGATTCGCTTGCCATATAAAACGGACTCTTTCTCTGCTTGGGCAGAGCAGTTGTCTCAATATGCGAACAGTCCGGCGATCGACAACGAACGCGAATATTGGCAGCATCTTGCCCAAATGGAAGTTGCATCGTTGCCTAAGGATCAAGAGAGAGCGGAGGGACAACATTCTCTAATCAGAGACACTGCGACGGTGAGCGTGGCTTGGAGCGAACAGGAAACCCGGCTACTGCTGCTGGAATCGCATCGTGCGTACAACACCGAGGTCAATGATCTGCTGTTAACTGCACTCGGCACCGCGTTATATAACTGGAGCGGTCAGGAGCGCGTACTGGTCAATCTGGAGGGCCATGGCCGGGAAGCCATTGTTCCAGATATCGACATCACACGTACCGTGGGCTGGTTTACGAGCCAATATCCGGTGCTGCTTGATGTGGATGGGAAGGCAGAAGTAGGGCAGCGAATCAAGCGGGTGAAGGAAGACCTGCGCCATGTACCGCATAAGGGCATTGGCTACGGCATTTTGAAATATATGTCTCAGCATGATGTCCATCCTTCCTTGACCTTGCAGCCTGAAATTAGCTTTAACTATTTGGGACAGTTTGATCAGGACTTGGAAAATGGGGATATCAGGCTGTCTTCGCATCCAGGTGGAGAGCCGATGAGTGATCATACCGTTCTGGAGCAGCCGCTGAATGTGAACGGCATGATTACAGCAGGCGGGCTGACACTGGACATTCGCTATGACAGTAAGGTATATCAACAGCAAAATGTAGAGAACTTTGCGCAGTTGCTGCAGGAAAGCCTGCAGGAAGTGATCGCGCATTGTGCCTCCCAAGAGCGGAGCGAACTAACCCCAAGCGATGTCTTGTTCAAAGGCTTGTCGTTGGAACAACTGGAGCAATTGACGGAGCAAACGGCTTCTGTGGGCGAACTGGAAAATGTGTATGCTCTTTCGCCGATGCAGAAGGGGATGCTGTTCCATAGCTTGATGGAGCCAGACTCAGCTGCATACTTCCAGCAAGCATCGTTTGATCAAAAAGGCAGCTTTGATGTTGCTATTTTCCGTAAGAGCCTGGATCTGCTGACACAGCGTCATGAAGCACTGCGGACGAATTTCCATCGGTTTGAGACAGGGCACAGTCAGGAGCCATTGCAGATCGTGTTCCGTCACAAAGATAGCGACCTTTCCTTCCAGGATATACGCGAAATGCCGAAAGCGGAGCAACAGGCGTATATCCAGGCGTTTAAGCAGGAAGACCAAGCTAGAGGTTTTAATCTGGGTACGGATGCGCTCATGCGCGTACAGGTATTGCAAACCGATGAAGAAACGTATCACTTGGTCTGGAGCTTCCATCACATTGTCATGGATGGCTGGTGCTTATCGCTTGTTACAGGCGAAGTGTTTGGTACGTACTTTGCACTGCTGGAGCAGAAGCAGCCGGAGCTTGCTCCTGTTACATCATATGGTCAATATATTGAATGGCTGGAGCGTCAGGATGAACGTGCGGCAAAAGAGTATTGGAGCAGCTATTTGGCGGGCTTTGAACAGCAGACGTTGTTACCTGGATCGGATACCGCATCAAAAGACCACGTGGCGGACAGCAGGGATCATACGGTGTCCACTACAGCAAGTGAAACCAGCGAATATATTTCTGGAAAAATAACGGTAGATCTGGATTCAACGCGGAGCGAAGCCATGTATCGGATTGCAAAGCAGCAGCAGGTCACGATTAATACACTGATGCAGAGCGTGTGGGGCCTTATTTTGCAGAAATATAACAACAATGAGGATGTTGTATTCGGCAGTGTCGTATCTGGACGTCCGACGGATATTGCGGGTGTAGAGCATATGATCGGTCTGTTCATTAATACGATCCCGGTTCGGATTCAAAGTAAACGGAATGCCACGTTTGTGGACATCATGCGGAAAACGCAGGAGCAAGCGTTGGCTTCGGGGGTATATGACAGCTTCCCGCTATATGAAATTCAGGCGCTGACCGAGCAGAAGCAAAATCTGATTAACCACATTATGGTATTTGAGAACTATCCGGTTGAGGAGCAAGTCGAGCAGTTGGGTGAAGTTCGTCCATCCGCTTTTGAAATTACGAATGTAGAGGTTGTTGAGCAAACGAATTATGATCTGGACTTGATTGTGATGCCAGATGAGCTTTTCCGCATCATGTTTAGATACAACGCGAATGTATATGATCGGTCTACGATCGAGCGGATGCGGGGACATGTACTGCATGTCATCGAGCAAATTATCGATAATCCACATATCCGTGTGAATGAGCTGGAATTGGTGACACCAGAAGAACAGGCACAGATCATTCAGGTGTGGGGAGATACGGCGGCAGATTATCCGCAAGATCAGACGTTAAGTTCACTGTTCGAGCAGCAGGTAGCGAGCACACCGGAGCAAGTGGCAGTGTTGTGCGGATCGGAATCGTTGACCTACGCGGAGCTGAATGAGCGCGCGAACCGTTTGGCTCGGACGTTGCGTGCGGAAGGTGTTGAACCGGATCAGCCGGTAGGCATACTGGTTCAGCGCTCGCTAGAGATGATCGTAGGCATCTACGCGATCCTCAAGGCAGGCGGAGCCTACGTGCCAATTGATCCAGAATATCCGGCTGATCGTATCCGCTTTATGCTGGAGGACTCGGGCGCGAAGCTGGTGCTGACGCAATCGCATCTGGCGGAGCAAGCATCGCTGAGTTTCGACGGCCAGGTGCTGGTGCTGGATCGTCAGGAGCAGGCTGGCCAAGACATTTACCACGAAGACGGCTCGAATCTGGAGCCACTGGCCGGACCGCACCATGTCGCCTATGTCATTTATACCTCTGGCTCCACGGGAAAACCGAAGGGCGTGATGGTGGAGCACCATTCTGTGCTGAATCGGATTTTGTGGATGCATGATCGGTACGGCTTGAGTGCGGAAGATACGATCCTGCAAAAGACCGCCTTTACGTTCGACGTGTCGGTGTGGGAGCTGTTCTGGTGGTCGCTGGTCGGCTCGAAGGTGAGCTTGCTGTCGGTAGGCGGGGAAAAGAACCCGGAAGACATCGTGGACACGATTGCCCGCGATGGAGTGAGCACGATGCACTTTGTACCTGCCATGCTGCATGCGTTCCTAGAGTATGTGGAGCAGCAGCCACGGGAAGTGATGCAAGTGAAACTGGCAACGCTGCGTCATGTCTTTGCCAGTGGTGAAGCCTTGCCGCCACAGCATGTGGCTCGCTTCCAACGGCTCGTGTCGGGCCTGACCGGAGCGAAGCTGATCAACCTGTATGGACCAACCGAAGCGACGGTGGACGTATCGTACTTTGATTGCGAGCCGACGGAAGAATATGCAGTCATTCCGATCGGAAAACCGATTCAAAACATTCGCCTGTACATCGTGAAGGAAGGCACGGAGCAATTGCAGCCGATTGGGGTTGCAGGGGAGTTGTGCATCGGTGGTGTCGGTGTGGCACGTGGGTATCTGAACCGTCCGGAGCTGACGGCCGAGAAATTCGTAGCCGACCCGTTTGCCGGCGGGGAAGCAGGCTATGAACGGATGTACCGCACTGGCGATTTGGCAAGATGGATGCCGGACGGCAACATTGAATATCTGGGCCGGATCGACCATCAGGTGAAGATCCGCGGTTACCGGATTGAGCTGGGCGAGGTCGAAACGCAGCTGCTCCAAGTAGCGTCCGTGCGAGAAGCGGTTGTCATGGCGCGTGCAGACGAAACGGGACAAAAACACATGGTGGCGTACTATGTCGCCGGGCAAGAGCTAGGAGCCAGCGAGCTGAGAAGTGAGCTGGGCCGAGAGCTGCCAAGCTATATGGTGCCGTCCTACTTTGTACAACTGGAGCAAATGCCGCTGAGTCCCAATGGCAAAATTGACCGTAAGGCCCTGCCAGCACCGGAAGGCAGCCTGCAAAGCGGAGCCGATTATGTCGCACCGCGGACGTGGGTGGAAGTGAAGCTGGCGCAAATTTGGCAGGATGTGCTGGGCCTGGCGCAGGTCGGCGTGAAGGAAAACTTCTTTGAGATTGGTGGACACTCGCTGCGGGCGACGACACTGGCCTCGAAGATTCACAAGGAGTTGAACAAGCCGCTTCCCCTGCGCAGTATTTTTGAAGCACCCACGATTGAACAACTGGCAGCCGTTCTGGAAGGTCTGGATCAAGTGGTGTACGCGTCCATTCCGGTAACAGAAGAACGCAGCTTCTACCCGTTATCTTCAGCACAAAAACGACTGTATGTACTGCATCAGTTTGATCCAAGTGATGTGAACTACAACATGCCGTCAGTGCTGCAAGTGAGCGGTCCGCTGGATGTGAAACGAGTAGAAGACGTGTTCCGTCAACTAATTGATCGTCATGCAACCTTGCGTACCCGCTTTGAGCTGGTAGACAATGAGCCGATGCAATGGATTGAGGATACCGTGCCATTCGAGGTGGAATATACGAAGGTACAGGTAGAGAGTACGACTACGGCTACGTACACGAGGATTAGCGAGGAAGCACAAGAACGGGTACGGCAGTTTATCCGTCCGTTTGATCTAAAAGCTGCACCGCTGCTGCGGGTAGGCTTGGTGGATCTGGGTGTCCAAGGAGTAGAGCAAGAATCCCAGCATTTACTCATGCTCGACATGCACCATATCGTTTCGGATGGCGTGTCGATGGAGGTACTGACCGATGAGTTTGTCCGCTTGTATGGCGGTGAAGAACTGTCGCCATTGCGGATTCAGTACAAAGACTATGCCGTATGGCATCAAAGCGAAACCCATCAGGAGTGGATGCAGCGTCAGGAAGCGTACTGGCTGGGCACCTTCCGGGGCGGAGTGCCTGTACTGGATCTGTCAACCGACTTTGCCCGTCCGGCGGTGCAGAGTACGGCAGGGGATACGATCGAATTTGCATTGGAGCGTGAGGTTAGTGAACGCCTGAAAGAACTGGCTTCGCAAACAGGCGCTACCCTATACATGGTGCTGCTGGCGGCGTACACTACGCTCTTGCACAAATACACGGGCCAAGAGGACATTGTCGTCGGCACGCCGATTGCAGGACGACCGCATGCGGAGCTCAGTAATCTGGTGGGTGTCTTCATTAACACGCTGGCGATTCGCAATTATCCGTCCAGCGACAAAACGTTTCTGGATTATCTGCAAGAGGTGAAGGAGCATGCGCTCAGTGCTTATGAGCATCAGGACTATCCTTTTGAAGAACTGGTTGAACAGCTGAATTTGACGAGAGATACGAGCCGAAATGCGCTGTTTGACACGATGTTTGAGTTGAAAACCTTGGAGCAGCAGGCGTTGCAGTTGGAAGGTCTGACCCTGAATTCGTATCCGCTGGAAAATCATACGGCCAAGTTTGATCTGACTTTAGATGCAGTGGAGCAGCCAGAAGGCATTCTGTGCAGTCTGGAATATAGCACGGCGTTGTACAAGCCTGAGACCATGACGCGATTGGCACAGCATTTTGCGGAAATCGTTCGAGCTATTGCATACCATCCACAACAGCCCCTGGCAACTTTGAATATGGTAACCGTTGAGGAAAAGGAGCAACTCATCTACGGTTTTGGAGAAGTGGGAGTATCGGATGGTGCGGCAGTTGAAGCAGGAGCCCTGTTCCATACCTATGTGGAAGAACAGGCACAGCTTGTACCAGATCATGTGGCGGTGGTATACGAGGAGGAGCAGCTCACTTACCGGAAACTGAACGAGCGCGCGAACCAATTGGCGCGGAGATTGCGGAATGAAGGCGTTGGACGCGAGTCGATTGTCGGCATTTTGAGTGAACGCTCGGTAGACATGCTGGTCGGCGTACTGGCGGTGTGGAAGGCGGGAGGCGCCTATGTGCCGCTGGATGCAGACTATCCGTCTGAACGGATTCGTTTCATGCTGGAGGACAGTGGTGCGACGGTATTGTTGACCCAAATCGGCTTACAGGAGCAAGCACAGATATGGCTTGGGGAAAGCCGACAGGCCTTGGCCGGAGGGCAGACTGAGGGTGAGTTGGAAACAGCGGCTGGTGCTGAAACGATGGAAAGAGACAGCCTAAATGAAAACTTAGGCTCAAAATCAGATTCGAAGTCTGACAGCGAAGCAGCATCCGAACCGGCAACAGGGCTGCGTCTGCATACCGTATTGGCATTGGACGATGAGTCACTGTACACCGGAGATACGACAGACGTCGATCACATCAACGAACCGCACGATTTGGCGTATGTGATCTATACATCCGGGACAACCGGACGGCCGAAGGGCGTCATGATCGAGCATCGCAGCCTGGTGAATACGGCTACGGCGTATCGCCGGGATTATCGCCTGAACCAATTCCCAGTCCGACTGCTGCAACTGGCGAGCTTCTCTTTCGACGTATTCGTCGGGGATATCGCGCGGACGCTCTATAACGGCGGCACGATGGTCATTTGTCCGAAAGACGACCGGATTGATTTTAGCCGTCTGCACGGATGGATTCGCGATGTCCAGATTACCGTGTTCGAATCGACTCCGGCCCTGATCGTACCGTTTATGCAGCATGTGCATGAACAGGGGCTGGACATGAGCAGTCTGGAGCTGCTGATCACGAGCTCGGATAGTTGCAGCGTGACGGACTACCGAGTGCTGCAAGAGCGGTTTGGTGCGGATATCCGCATTATGAACAGCTACGGCGTCACCGAAGCGGCGATTGACTCCAGCTTCTACGACGAAGAGCTGTCGAAGCTGCCAAGCAGCGGCCATGTGCCGATTGGTCAGGCGTGGCTGAACGCACGCTTCTACATTGTGGACAGCCAGCTGAATCCGGTGCCGATCGGCGTACTGGGTGAGCTGTGCATTGGCGGAGCCGGGGTGGCACGAGGCTACCTGAATCGTGCAGACCTGACAGCCGAGAAATTCGTAGCGAATCCGTATGTACCAGGTGAACGGTTGTACCGTACAGGCGATTTGGCGCGATGGATGCCGGACGGCAATGTAGACTTTATCGGCCGGATGGATGATCAAGTCAAAATCCGGGGCTTCCGGATTGAACTGGGCGAGGTGGAAGCGCAGCTGCTGACCGTGGACGGCATTCAGAAAGCCATCGTCACCGCCTGGGAAAACGAAGACGGAGACAAGGATCTGTGTGCGTATGTCGTAGCCTCGGAGGCGCTGAATTTGCCGGATCTGCGCAGCACACTCCAGCCCAAACTGCCGGGCTATATGATCCCGACCTATGTCGTACAACTGGATCGTTTCCCGCTGACACCGAACGGAAAAATTGACCGCAAAGCGTTGCCTGCGCCAGAAGCGCGCCTCGAAGGAGGCACGGCGTACGTGGCACCGCGCACACCGCTGGAAGAGCAGTTGGTACGTATTTGGCAAAGCGTTCTGAATCATCCGCAGATCGGTATTAAGGACCATTTCTTTGAAGTCGGAGGACATTCTTTGCGCGCGACAACACTGATGGCGAAAATCCATCAGGAGCTGAATTACAAGCTGGCTCTGCGAGATATTTTCCAATATCCGACGATTGAACAATTGGTGCAGGTGATGGGTGAAGATCAGACCCAGCAAACGTATGTATCTATTCCTGTGGCGGAGGAGCGTGAATATTATCCTGTTTCCTCGGCGCAAAAACGGATGTACGTGCTGAGTCACCTGGAAGGTGGAGAGGTTAGCTACAACATGCCAGGAGCGTTGATTATCGAAGGTTCCTTGGATAAAATGCGACTGGAACAAGCCTTCCGCCAGCTGATTGCCCGTCATGAAGCCCTGCGAACCCGATTCGAGATGGTGGATGGTGAGGTGATTCAACGGATTGAATCGGGCGTCGCATTCAGCGTGGAGCATGTGCAGGCAAGCGAAGAAGAGACACCGCAGTACGCACAGGACTTTGTACGTGCATTTGATCTCGCACAAGCACCATTGCTGCGAGTTCAGCTGGTGGAAACCGGACCGGAGCGACACGTCATGCTCTATGACATGCACCATATTATTTCGGATGGCGTCACGGAAGGAATTATCGTGCAGGAGTTCTCTCAATTGTATGAAGGCAAGGAACTGCCGCCACTGCGCATCCAGTACAAGGACTATGCGGTTTGGCAGCATGCCGATATGCAAAGTGAGCGTCTTCGTGAGCAGGAAAGCTACTGGCTGAACACGATGGCTGGTGACATTCCGGTGCTGGATATGCCTACGGATTTTGCAAGACCAGCCGTACAGCGTCTGGAAGGAGCGCGATTGGAATTTGCGATCAGCCTGGAGGACAGCGAACAGTTGAAACAGCTGGCCGCGCAAACCGGCTCCACCTTGTACATGGTATTGCTGGCCGCGTATAGCACGCTTTTGCATAAATATTCGGGACAGGAAGACATTATCGTCGGCACGCCGATTGCCGGAAGACCACATGCGGAACTGGAGAGCTTGGTAGGCGTATTCCTCAACACGCTGGCAATCCGCAATTATCCGTCTGGTGACAAAACGTTCCTAGACTACTTGCAAGAGGTCAAAGAGCATGCGCTCAGTGCTTACGAACATCAGGAATATCCTTTTGAAGAGCTGGTTGAAAAGCTGAATTTAACGCGGGATACGAGCCGGAATGCGCTGTTTGACACGATGTTTGAGTTGAAAACATTTGAGCAGCAGGAGTTCGAGCTGGAAGGTCTGACCTTTAAAACGTATCCGACAGACAATCATACGGCCAAATTTGATCTGACCTTGGATGCCGTGGAGCAGCCGGAAGGCATTCTGTGCAGTCTGGAATACAGCACGGCGCTGTACAAGCCTGAGACCATCGCGCGATTGGCACAGCATTTTACCGAACTTGTACGTGCGATTACTCTTCATCCGCAGCAGCCACTGGCAGCTTTGGATATGGTAACTGTCGAGGAGAAGGCACAAATCATCTACGGTTTTGGAGATGTGGGGGTATCGGATGTTGCTGCTGTTGAAGTAGGAGCCTTGTTCCATACCTATGTGGAAGAACAAGCGCAGCTTATACCAGATCATGTGGCGGTGGTGTACGAGGAACAACAATTGACGTACCGCACACTGAACGAGCGTGCGAACCAATTAGCCCGTAGACTGCGAAATGAAGGCATTGGACGCGAGTCGATTGTTGGCATTTTGAGTGAACGTTCGGTCGACATGCTGGTTGGCGTACTGGCGGTGTGGAAGGCTGGAGGCGCCTATGTGCCGCTGGATGCAGATTATCCGTCCGAACGTATTCGTTTCATGCTGGAGGACAGTGGTGCGACGGTACTGTTGACCCAAATCGGCTTGCAGGAGCGTGCACAGGCATGGCTCGAGGAAAGCCAACCTACATCCGAACCCGCAACAGGGCTGCGTCTGCACACCGTACTGGCACTGGACGATGAGTCGCTGTACACCGGAGATACCACAGACGTCAATCACATCAACGAACCGCAGGATCTGGCGTATGTGATCTACACCTCAGGGACAACGGGACGTCCGAAGGGCGTCATGATTGAGCATCGCAGCTTGGTGAATACGGCTGCGGCCTATCGCCGGGATTACCGTCTGAACCAGTTCCCGGTACGACTGCTGCAACTGGCGAGCTTCTCCTTCGACGTGTTCGTCGGTGATATCGCCCGGACGCTTTATAACGGCGGCACAATGGTTATCTGTCCGAAAGACGACCGCATTGATCCGAGCCGTCTGTATGGCTGGATTCGCGACTATCAGATTACCGTGTTCGAATCGACTCCAGCCCTGATCGTACCGTTTATGCAGCATGTATATGAGCAGGGACTGGACATGAGCAGTCTGGAATTGCTGATTACCAGCTCGGATAGCTGCAGCGTGACGGATTATCGGGTGTTGCAAGAACGATTTGGCGCAGATATTCGCATTATGAACAGCTATGGTGTTACGGAAGCGGCGATCGACTCCAGCTTCTACGACGAAGAACTGTCGAAGCTGCCAAGCAGCGGTAATGTGCCGATTGGACAGGCATGGCTGAACGCACGCTTCTACATCGTGGACAGCCAGCTGAATCCGGTGCCGATCGGCGTACTGGGTGAGCTGTGCATTGGCGGAGCTGGGGTAGCACGAGGCTACCTGAACCGTGCGGACCTGACGGCCGAGAAATTCGTAGCCAATCCGTTCGTGCCAGGTGAACGATTATACCGCACAGGTGACTTGGCGCGATGGATGCCGGACGGCAATGTGGACTTTATCGGCCGGATGGACTATCAAGTGAAAATCCGGGGCTATCGGATCGAGCTGGGCGAGATCGAAACGGCGATCCAGCGGGTGCCGGGTGTACGTCAAGCGGTAGTCATCGACCGGACGGATGAGCGTGGACACAAGTACTTGTGCGGATACATCACAGGAGAAGCTGAGCTGCGGATCGAGGAGGTACAGGCCGAACTGGAAGCCGGACTGCCAACGCACATGGTGCCTGCACGTTTGATGCAACTGGAGACGATCCCGCTGACCAGCAACGGTAAAATCGACCGTAAGGCCTTGCCGGAACCGGAAGGAAGCATCCATACGGGTGCAGCCTATGTGGCACCGCGTACCACGGTGGAGCAAGTACTGGCTGCGGTATGGGCCGGGGTGCTCGGCGTGGAAGCGGTAGGCACGCAGGATAACTTCTTTGAGCTGGGTGGCGATTCGATCAAAGCCTTACAAGTATCCTCCCGATTGCTGCAAGCAGGTTATCGACTGGAGATGAAAGACCTGTTCAGTCATCCAACCGTGTCTGCCTTGGCACTGAAAGTCCAATCGGTGACCCGATTGGCGGATCAGAGCGAAGTGGTGAGCGCTGTGAAACTGACACCGGTGCAACACTGGTTCTTTGAGCAGAACCTGACGGATGCTCATCATCATAACCAGTCCATCATGCTGCATAGCAAGGACGGTTTTGATGAACCGGCCCTGCGCACGGCGATGGATCAAATCGTTAGCCATCACGACGCACTGCGGATCGTTTTCCGTCCTACGGAGCACGGATATGAAGCCTGGAACCGCGCAATTGGGGAGGGCGAGCTGTATACGCTGGAACGTATAGACCTCAGCCATGAGACTGAGGTGTCAGCGGCGATCGAGGCTAAAGTGAATGAAATTCAAGCGGGTATTCAGTTAAGCGAAGGACCGCTGGTGAAACTGGGGCTGTTCCATTGCCCAGATGGTGATCATTTGCTGATGGCGATTCATCACTTGGTGGTGGATACCGTATCTTGGCGAATTTTGTTCGAGGATATTACAACCGCCTACGAGCAGGCATTGAACGGACAAACGGCTCGTCTTCCGCACAAAACGGATTCGTTCCGCACCTGGGCGGATGGACAGTCTCAATATGCGAACAGTCCGGCCATGGCAGCAGAACTCGCATTCTGGCAGGAAATGGAACAGGGCGTATATCAGCCGCTTCCAAAAGACGAATCCCATTCTCATTCCTTGAATAGGGACAGCGAGAACATGACAGTTACGTGGACAGCTCAGGAAACGGAGCAGTTGTTAAAACAGGCGCATCGTGCCTACAACACGGAGATGAATGATTTGCTGCTTACCGCCTTAGGACTGACTATTCATCGCTGGGCGGGCTTGGAACGAGTGCTCGTGAGCCTGGAAGGCCATGGACGGGAGTCCATTTTGCCAGAACTGGATATTACGCGGACGGTGGGCTGGTTTACGACCCAATTCCCGGTGGTGCTGGATATGAGCGTGGGGCAAGACCTTTCACAGCGCATCAAACAGGTGAAAGAAGGACTCCGCCGCATTCCGCAAAAGGGCATTGGCTACGGGATGTTGAGATACCTGTCCGCAGCCCGTGAGCAAGAGCGTTTTGTGACCGAACCTGAAATCAGCTTTAACTATCTGGGACAATTTGATCAAGATATGCAAAGTCAGTCCATTGGCGTATCTCCTTACGCTAGCGGTGCAGAGCTTAGCGCCCATGCAGCCAGATCGCACACGCTGGATATGAACGGACTGATTTCGGAAGGCGAACTGCAATTGACAATCAGCTACAGCAAGCAGGAATATCGTCATGAAACGATGGAGCAGTTAGCTGAAGAGTTCAAAATCAGTTTGCAGGAAATCATTGCGCATTGTGTAGGCCGCAAACAGCAAGAACTGACGCCAAGCGATGTCATGCTTAAACATGTAACCATGGCCGAGCTGGATCAGTTGGTAGAGCGGACTCGTGACATCGGGGAACTGGAAAATGTATATGCGTTGACGCCGATGCAAAAAGGCATGCTGTTCCATAGTCTGATGGATGCAGCGTCAGGAGCTTATTTTGAACAAACGACCTTTGATTTGCACGGACGCTTCCAAGCGGATATTTTCCAAGATAGCTTGAATCATTTGGCGCAGCGGCATGAGATCTTTAGAGCTAATTTCATCAGCGGTTGGCAGGATGAGCCTGTGCAGGTGATTTTCCGCCGCAAGGAGGTTGGTTTCAGATGTGAAGATTTGCGTCATCTGAATGAGCAGGAACGTGACGCGTATGTGCAGGAATTTATTCGCAAGGACAAGGCAGCCGGATTCGATTTGTCCCGGGATGCGTTGATGCGCGTGGCGATTTTACGAACAGGTGATGAGGATTATTATTTTGTGTGGAGCTCTCATCACATCTTGATGGATGGCTGGTGTGTGGCGTTAGTCACGGATGAGGTGTTTGAGGCTTATTTTGCAGCCGTGGAGCATAGACAGCCGAAGCTTGCCCCCGTGACTCCATACAGTCAGTATATTGAGTGGCTTGAAGCACAGGATGAAGAAGCAGCAGCTTCCTACTGGAAGGATTATTTGCTCGGCTATGATCAGCAAACTTCGATTCCGACCGGAAAAGTAGGCGTGAAAGCGGACGATGCCCAATTTGAGCATATCCTGTGTGATCTGGGCAAGGATTTGACTGGACGTATGGAAATGGTGGCCAAGCAGCACCACGTGACCCCGAATACATTGCTGCAAACAGCTTGGGGCTTGCTGCTCCAAAAGTACAACGGTAGTGATGACGCTGTTTTTGGTGGTGTAGTGTCGGGTCGTCCAGCGGATATTTCGGGGATCGAAAACATGGTGGGCTTGTTCATTAACACCATTCCAATACGTATCCGCAGTGGGGCTGAGGACACCTTTGCCGACCTGATCAGAACGAATCAGAAACAGGCGCTGACTTCTCAAGATTATGAAACGTATCCGCTGTATGAAATTCAAGCCTTGACCGAGCAAAAGCAAGACCTGATCAACCACATTATCGTGTTTGAAAACTATCCGGTGGAGGAGCAGGTCGAGCAACTTGGCGAAGGGGCAGCGTCGGACTTTGAAATTCGCAATGCCGGCATGATTGAACAAACCAACTATGATTTCAATCTGGTTGTCATGCCGCAGGAAGCGATGAAAATCCGATTTGAATACAATGCGAAGTTATATGATCGTGAAGCCGTGAAGCGGACTCAGGGCCATCTGATACAGCTATTGGAGCAGGTGGTAGCGAAGCCGGACACTCGGGTGCAGGAGCTGGATATGGTAAGTACGCAGGAGCGCGAGCAAATTCTCCGCGTATGGGGCAATACAGCCGCCGAGTATCCGAGCGAGCAAACGATCCATGGCCTGTTCGAGACACAAACGGCACACACACCGGAACAGCCAGCATTGTTCTTTGAAGGAGAACAGCTGACCTATCGCGAGCTGAATGAACGTGCGAATCGTCTGGCGCGCACCTTGCGTAGTCAAGGTGTGACGAAGGATCGTTTGGTGGGACTGATGACCGAGCGTTCGGTAGACTTGATCGTGGGGATCTTAGGCATTTTGAAAGCTGGGGGCGCATATGTCCCCATCGATCCGACGTATCCGGAGGAGCGTATCCGCTACATGCTGGACGACTCGGGAGTAGAGCTGTTGTTAACGCAAAGCCATCTGGTGGACAAAGTAGCTTTTGATGGTCAGGTACTGGTGCTGAATGGAGCACAAAGTGTGTATCACGAGGATGGTTCCAACCTGGAGCCGTTGTCCGGTCCGAACGATCTAACGTATGTCATTTATACGTCAGGTACGACGGGGCAGCCGAAGGGTGTCATGGTAGAGCATCGTAATGTCGTACGTTTGGTGAAAAATACAAACTACGCGCAGTTGGATGCTGACACGCGCATTTTGCAGACAGGGGCTATTGTTTTCGACGCATCCACCTTCGAAATTTGGGGCGCTCTATTAAACGGTGGACAGCTGGTGCTAGTGAGTCAGGATATCATTTTGGACGTGCTCAAGCTTAAGGAAGCAGTGCGCAGTCACGGTATTACCACGATGTTTCTGACCACACCGCTCTTTAACCAGTTGTCTCAGCAGGATTTGGCGCTGTTCGAGGGGATACGGGAACTGCTGGTCGGCGGTGATGTGATGTCCGTACCACATATGAACCGGGTGCTGGAGGCCCATCCGTCCCTTCGAATCAGTAACATCTATGGCCCGACTGAAAATACGACTTTTTCCACAGTGCATGCGATCACCGGTGTGCAATCGGAATCGGTGCCAATTGGTAGACCGATCCATAATTCAACAGCGTACGTCGTGGACCGTTCGATGCGGCTTCAACCCGTCGGGGTATGGGGTGAACTGCTGGTAGGCGGTGACGGGGTGGCACGTGGATACCGCAACCGTCCGGACCTGACATCCGAAAAGTTCATTGATAGCCCGTTCCGCAGCGGAGAACGCTGCTATCGCACAGGTGACACGGTACGCTTAAATGTGGACGGTACGCTTGAATATAAGGGGCGGATCGATGCGCAGGTGAAAATTCGGGGCTACCGGATCGAACTGGGCGAGGTAGAAACGCAGCTGTTGAAGCTGGAGGCAGTGCGAGAAGCTGTGGTCATCGCACGGGAAGATGAGCAAGGGCAGAAGCAGCTCTGCGCTTATGTGGTCGCCGATGAGGAAGTTGTCGCAAGTGAGCTACGCAGCGATTTGAGCCAGAAGCTGCCGGGTTACATGATCCCTTCCTATCTGGTACAGCTGGAACAAATGCCGCTGACACCGAACGGTAAAATCGACCGCAAGGCTCTACCAGCACCAGAAGACAGCCTGCAAAGCGTAGCCGACTATGTCGCACCGCGGACGTGGGTGGAAGTGAAGTTGGCGCAAATCTGGCAGGATGTGCTGGGCCTGGCGCAGGTCGGCGTGAAGGAAAACTTCTTCGAGATTGGTGGACATTCACTGCGGGCGACGACGCTCGCCTCGAGGATTCACAAGGAGCTGAACAAGCCGCTTCCATTGCGCAGTATTTTTGAAGCACCAACGATTGAGCAATTGGCAGTCGTACTGGAATATCTGGATCAAGTAACATATGCGTCCATTCCAGTAACGGAAGAACGCAACTTCTACCCGTTATCGTCGGCGCAAAAACGACTGTATGTGCTGCATCAGTTCGACCCGTATGATGTGAACTACAACATGCCGTCGGTGCTGCAAGTGAGCGGACCCCTGGATGTGAAGCGGGTAGAAAACGCGTTCCATCAATTAATCGCCCGTCATGCGACCTTGCGTACCCGCTTTGCACTAGTGGACAGTGAGCCAATGCAATGGATTGAGGACACTGTGCCGTTTGAATTGGAATATACAAAGGTACAGGCAGAAGCTGCGACTATGGGTACAGACCAGGACACAACCACGGATGCGGACACGATGGTCAGCCAGGAAGTACAAGAACGGGTGCGGCAGTTTGTACGACCGTTCGATCTGCAAGCTGCTCCGCTGCTGCGAGTAGGCTTGGTAGATTTGGGCGTACAAGGAACCGAGCAGGAACCGCAGCATTTACTCATGCTCGATATGCACCACATCGTTTCGGATGGCGTGTCCATGGGTGTACTGACCGATGAATTTGTCCGCTTGTACGACGGTGAAGAGCTATTACCATTGCGGATACAATACAAGGATTATGCGGTATGGCAGCAAAGCGAAGCCCATCAAGAGTGGATGCAACGTCAGGAAGCGTACTGGCTGGGCACCTTCCAGGGTGAGCTGCCAGTGCTGGATGTACCTACGGACTTTGCCCGTCCGGCGGTGCGAAGTACGGCAGGCGATACGGTGGTGTTCGGATTGGAACGTGAAGTCAGCGAACGGCTGAAAGAACTGGCGGCGTACACAGGCTCCACGCTGTATATGGTGCTGCTGGCAGCGTACACTGCACTCCTACACCAATACAGCGGGCAAGAAGATATCGTAGTCGGCACACCAATTGCCGGACGACCGCATGCCGATCTGGAGCCGATGATTGGGATGTTCGTCGGAACGCTGGCATTGCGGAACTATCCGACGTCAGAGCAAAGCTTCCGAAGCTATGTGGAGGATGTGAAGACGCGTGCCCTGCAAGCTTACGAGCACCAGGACTATCCGTTTGAGGAGCTAGTGGAAAAGCTGAACGTGAAGCGGGATATGAGCCGCCATCCGCTGTTCGATACGATGTTTACGCTGCAAACGACTGAGGAAGGCGAACTGCAACTGGCAAACCTGAGCTTCCGTCCATACGGCCTGGAACAAACGCCAGTCAAGTTTGATTTGATGATGGAAGCTAGAGAGGAAGAGGCAGGCATCCAGTTTGGATTGCAGTATGCAACTGCGTTGTACGAGCGCGAAACGGTAGAACGGATGACGCGTCACTTTGTTCGCTTGGTCGAAGCCGTGGCGGCGAATCCGGATGCGAAGCTGGGAGAGCTGGAGTTGATTACGGCGGAAGAAACCGAGCAGATTCTGAAGGTGTTCAATGATCCGAATGCACATAGCGTGCGTTGTGCTGAACACAGACAGGTGCAAGGCCATTCGCTCAGCGAACGCTTTGAAGAGCAAGCTGAGCGCAACCCTGAGCGGATAGCCGTTGTGTCTGGGGCCACCGCGCTGACCTACACTGAGCTAAATGAGCGTGCGAACCAATTGGCTCGTGTGTTACGAGCGGAAGGGGTCGAAGCAGATCAACCGGTGGGCGTATTGCTGGAACGTTCTGCGGATATTCTGGTGAGCATTCTGGGGGTACTGAAGGCCGGAGGCGCGTATGTGCCGATGGATACGATGTATCCACAGGAGCGCATCGACTACATGCTCCAAAACAGTGGGGCCAAGGTCGTGATTACAAGTAGAGTTGCCAACCTGTCGCTCAGCTTGCCATCCACAGTTCGAGCTGTAGTCTTGGATGACGAGGACGCTCAAGCTCAACTGGGAGCACAGGATGCGAGCAACCTGATCCCTATCGCCGGCCCGCATAACCTGGCCTATATGATTTATACGTCAGGCACCACCGGTCAGCCGAAAGGGGTCATGATTGAGCAGAGCAGTGTTAGCAATCTGGTAGATGCTTTATGGAAACGAGTATACAGTCGTTACGAACAGCCGCTTCATGTCGCATGGCTGTCAGCATTTGTATTTGACGCTTCGGTGAAGCAAATCTTTGCCAGCTTGCTGTTAGGCCACACCCTGCATGTGGTGTCCCGTGACGTCAGCCTGAGCGGAGAGCATTTGATCGCCTACTACCGCACGCACCGGATTGATCTGTCGGACGGCACACCTGCGCATCTGCATATTTTGAACGAAAGCGTCAGTGTGACGGAAGCACCGGAAGTGAAGCATTACCTGATCGGTGGCGAAGCATTATCCGTGCAGCTGGTACATGTGTTCCTACACAAATGGGCCGGGTATCGTCCGGTGATTACGAACGTGTACGGTCCGACCGAAACGACGGTAGATGCGACCGCTTATACGATTGAAGATATGGAGTCCCTGAACGCACTGCTGGAAAAAGGGGAGCATACGGTATCTATCGGAACGCCGATCGCGAACCAGTCGGTGTACATCCTGAACAGCCAGCAACAGCTGGTACCGATCGGTATCGCAGGTGAACTCTATATCGGGGGTGCAGGTGTCGGACGAGGATACCTGAATCTGCCAGAGCTGACGGCAGAGAAGTTTGTCCTGAATCCGTTCGCTGTTGCGGCAGCAACCGATCCAGCGGACAGCACTTACGCACACCGAATGTACCGAACGGGCGACCTGGCCCGGTGGTTGCCAGACGGCAGCATTGAGTATTTGGGCCGGATTGACCACCAAGTGAAAATCCGGGGGTACCGGATCGAGCTGGGCGAAGTGGAAGCGCAGCTGCTGACCGTGGATGGCATTCAGAAAGCCGTGGTCACAGCATGGGAAAACGAAGACGGACACAAGGACCTGTGTGCCTACATCATAGCTTCAGCGTCCCTGAGTTTGCCGGAGCTGCGCAATGCGCTGCAGCCGAAGCTGCCGGATTACATGATCCCGACGTATGTGGTACAACTGGATCGTTTCCCGCTGACACCGAACGGGAAAATCGACCGCAAGGCGCTGCCGGCGCCGGAAGCACGCCTCGAAGGAGGCCTGGAGTACGTTGCACCGCGGACGCCGCTGGAAGCCAAGCTAGCCCAAATCTGGCAGGATGTTTTGAAGCTGTCCAGCGTAGGAGTCACCGACTCATTCTTTGACGTGGGTGGGCACTCCCTGCGGGCAACGACGCTGGTGGCCAAAATCCATCAGGAACTGGACAGCCGGATTACGCTGCGTGAGGTGTTCCAACACTTTACGATTGAGCAGCAAGCCCAGCTCATCGCAACGCACGGCACAGACACCTATACGGTGATTCCTGCGGCGGCGCAACAGGCGTACTACCCGGTTTCCTCGGCTCAAAAAAGACTGTACATTTTGAGCCATCTGGAAGGTGGGGATCTCAGCTACAATATGCCGGGTGTATTAACCGTGGAGGGGCCGCTTCAGGCCGATCGGCTGGAGGATGCGTTCCGTCAGTTAATAGCCCGCCATGAAACGCTGCGGACTTCTTTTGAAATGGTGGAAGGCGAGGTCGTTCAGCGGGTGTACGATCAAGTGGAGTTTGCAGTAGAGCACCTGCAGGCCAGGGAGTCCGAAGCCGATGCCTATATCGAGTCCTTTGTGCGCAGCTTTGACCTTCGTCAGGCACCACTGCTGCGTGTCCGTCTTCTTCAAACCGGACCAGAGCGCCATCTCCTGATGTACGATATGCACCATATTATTTCAGACGGTGTATCGTCGAACAATATCGTGCAGGAGCTGGTACAACTGTACGAAGGGCAGGAATTGGAGCCGCTGCAAATTCAGTACAAGGACTACGCCGTGTGGCAGCAGCAGGAGATGCAGCGTGAATCATACCAACGCCGGGAACACTTCTGGCTGGAGCATTTAGCCGGAGAATTGCCGGTACTGGATTTGCCAATTGCTTATCCTAGACCTGCTGTTCGCAGCTTCGAGGGTGCGATGTATGAATTTACAGTGGACGCGAATGTATCCGAGCAACTGCACCGAATTGCGGCACAGACCGGAAGTACACTGTACATGGTACTGTTGAGCGCCTACACCGTTCTGCTGTCCAAATACAGCGGTCAGGACGATTTGATCATCGGTACGCCGGTAGCAGGCCGCTTGTTGCCTGAGCTGGAGCCACTGATCGGAATGTTCGTCAATACGCTAGCCATCCGGCATCAGCCGAAGGGCAACCAAACGTTCCACAGCTACTTGCAGGAAGCCAGAGATCGTACACTGCAAGCCTTCGAGCATCAGGATTATCCACTGGAAGAGTTGGTGGAAAAGCTGGATGTAACACGGGATGCAAGCCGTAACCCGTTATTCGACACCATGTTTGTACTGGAAAACACAGAGTCGCCGGAAGCGAAGCTTGAAACACTGTCCTTCAGCCCGTATGTTCGGGAGCATCGTATTTCCAAATTCGATTTGACTTTGTCTATGAGTGATGAAGATGGGGAGATGAAGGGTTCCTTTGAATATTGCACGAAGCTATTTGGGGCTGACGCTATTGAGAGATTAACCAGAGATTTGATAGCGATCCTGTCCCAGATTGGAATCGATCCAGATTTGCTGTTAAGCGATATTCAGGTGAACTCGGACGAGCAGCCGGAAGGCTTCTCACCGGATTCCATCGACTTTGTTTTCTAAATCCGTTTTCTAAAATGCAATGATTTCACTTTGCGTGTGCAGAGGGTGGCGGCTTGTCCGACTGCCCTTGCCTGCAAAGTATTCTTTTTCCGACACAACGCTCATGTACTAACATTAAAAAAAATACAATTCCCTTTGAAAATTTAAGTATTATAAACAATTCGTCAGTTTAGGTTGATTATGCACATTATATATTAGGGGAAGAGTATAAGATGGATTAGCTCCATTTTATATTCCGAATTGTTTAGATTATATAAAAGGTACCACTTTGAGTAAGCTCAATGAACTCTAACAAAAGAAGACCCGCGTTTCAATAACGCGGGTCAGGCTGTCGAGAAAGTCTCGACAGCCTATTTTATATTAATTTTGTTTAAGACGACACCGCGTTAATGTTGTATAATATAGGTAACTATTGTAGAACGGATGGTGTTGATATGCTACGCTCCAACCGCGAAAAACAACAATCCTACGAATTTGTTTCCATCGAAGATCTGGTTCCTCAAGATCACTTGCTCCGCAAAGTAGATAAGTATATCGATTTTTCGTTTATCGATGATAAAGTTCGACCACTGTATTGTGCAGACAACGGGCGTCCTGCCATTGATCCTACCGTATTGTTTAAAATGATCTTTCTCGGTTATTTCTATGGCATTCGCTCAGAACGGCAACTCGAGCGAGAAATTCAGACGAACCTAGCTTATCGTTGGTTTCTGGGGTTGGGCTTAACGGATAAAGTTCCGGACCATACGACGATGAGCTGGAATCGTCGCACTCGCTTTAAAGACACCACGATCTTTCAAGATATCTTCGATGAAATTGTGCTGCAGGCGATCTCTCACCGAATGGTGGGTGGGCGTGTTCTCGTCACCGATTCCACACACGTCAAAGCCAATGCTAACAGGCACCAGTACACCAAAGAACAAGTGTCGCAGAATACTAAAGACTATATGGACGAGCTGAACGAAGCGGTGAAGGATGACCGGAGAAACCACGGAAAAAAGCCTTAAAATCCCGAGAGGAAGTGAATGAAGAAAAAGAAATTAAAGTGAGCAAAACAGACCCGGACAGCGGCTATATGATCCGTGATGGCAAGCCCGAAGGCTTCTTCTATCTGGACCACCGCACGGTGGATATGAAGTACAATCTGATTACGGACGTGCATGTGACACCGGGGAATGTACATGATTCTGTCCCCTATTTGTCCCGTTTGGATCGCCAAAGAGAACGTTTTGGTTTTCAAGTAGAAGCTGTTGCACTAGATTCAGGTTATTTAACAACGCCGATTTGCCGAGGGTTGCAGAACCGAAAGATTTTTGCCGTGATTGCTCACCGAAGATTCCATCCCAGACAAGGACTGTTTCCGAAATGGAAGTTTGAATACGATGCCAAACGCAATGCGTATAGATGCCCAGCCCAACAGGAACTGCCCTACCGAACGACGGACCGTAAGGGATACCGGCAGTATGCCTCTGACCCAGCTCAGTGCCAGCATTGCCCACTGCTAAGTCAGTGTACCCAGTCTCGAAACCACCGCAAAGTGGTGACTCGGCATGTCTGGGAAGACAGCAAAGAGTGGGTACGGAGCAACCGGCTGAGCCCATCTGGTAAAAAGCTGTACCGCAAACGAAAAGAGACGATTGAGCGAAGCTTCGCGGATGCCAAAGAGCTCCATGGGTTTCGCTATTGCCGTTTGCGCGGTCTTCCAAACGTCAGGGAACAAGCCCTTATGACGGCAGCCGTGCAGAACATGAAGAAGATGGCGATCCACCTAGATCGCCTGGAGAAACAGGGGTAACCCCCCCTGCTTCTCCAGAGACCAAAGCATTATGATGTAAAAAAGAAACCCACGTCTCAAAATGACGGGGTTTCTCGACAATCTGACCCGCGTTTCAATAACGCGGGTCTTCTTTTGTTAGAAATTGCTGGTTTGATTCATATGCAGTTTAAAGACCAATTTGATTAAACCATCATTTTAATTACGATAATTCCAATCAATGCAAGAATTAAGCCGAATATCTCTTGACGACTCATTTTTTCTTTTAGATAGAATTGAGACACGTTCTAAAAGTGTCCCTTCATTTTTTTGATTTTTTTGTTTTGCTCATTAAAAGTTACATCTGTTGAAGAAGGAACTTGTCTAATCTTAATTACAAAGGCTATAAAACAAGATGGCCAGTATGCCCCATTGCCAGTCTTGATACTGTCCTACTTGCAGATCTCGCTTGTATCTAACAACGATAAGAGAGAGGATAATGATACAGAATCCGACTAGCTGCACTAAAACGGCGTCTCTTCCCAAAGCAAAGGAGCTAGCAGGATAACAAGCGCAGGCGTTAGTCCCGAAAAAAATGCTATGACTGAAGCTCGACCAAGACAAACTTAAGATCGAAACAAAGAGATATGAGCATCAAGCTTCAGTCTCTTTTATCTTTCTCATGATTTGGTGATGTAGCAGAGTGTGTTAATATGCGGTCAAGTATTTTTTTAGTAAATGGCATAAAGTAATTGAGTATTAGCCCCCCTAAACAAACGGTTAACAAGGTTCCAATGCCAATGGGTCCGTTTAAAAGGACTGCTATGATCAAGAATATAAGGTAGATGAATGTTCTCGAAAAAAATAGATTTGTTCTAGTAAATTCTTGTATGATTAATGTTAATCGGTCAACTGGAATGGGTGCAAAATTTGTCTGTAAATATGTTGCAGTTCCTAATCCTACAACAACTAAACCAATTCCAAAACAAACAACTTTGCTGTACCATAGTTCAGGTGTTATCAAATTGTGTAATAAAAAAAGCCACATATCAATACCAATACCCGTTATAAATGCTGTTAACAACCCCAAAACTTCTGGTGTTTGTCTTTTTAAAAGCGAATTACAACCTATCAATATTATAGCTATTATGATTTCCCAACTTCCCACAGTAAGCCCCACATTTATAGACAGTCCTACTAAAAGTGCATCAAAAGGTGAAGCCCCAAGGTCTGATTGTATAGTGAACGAAATTCCAAGGGATAATATAAAAATTCCTAATACGAAAAAAATATATTTCAATTTACTCGACCTCTTTAATATAATTTTATGTTGCAAATGCAATAAAAATAAGGTAAATTCAATATATATCATTTTTATTGCATTTGCAACAAAATAGGGGTAAAGGAGTCCATTATGAAGGAAGTACTTCGTGAAATTGGAATGATCGCAAGAGCATTAGATTCTATAAGCAATATTGAATTCAAAGAATATGACCTTACAAAAGGACAATATTTATACCTTGTACGAATATGTGAAAACCCAGGAATCATTCAAGAAAAGTTAGCTGAGATGATAAAAGTAGATCGAACAACCGCATCTCGTGCTATAAAAAAACTTGTTATCAACGGATTTATTGAAAAGGAAGAGGATCAGCATAACAAAAAAATTAATAAACTCTTTCCAACAGAAAAAGGGAATAAAGTCTATCCTTTTATAAAAAGAGAACATGATTATTCGGATAATGTTGCATTAGCGGGATTTTCGGAAAGTGAAGTAAACACCATTTTTAATCTTCTTCAAAGAGTAAGAAAAAATATAGGTGATGAATGGGAATTTGTAAAAAAAGGGAACAAGAGAAATTATTGATTTACATGAAGGAGCGATAATTTAAAGTGACTGTAAAAATAATAAAGTGCAGCCGTGAAGATCTACAAATACTCCAAAAAATAAGTATTGAAACATTCAACGATACTTTTAAGGATCTGAATTCACCTGAAAATATGAAGGCCTATCTGGAAAGAGCATTTAACTTTAAACAGTTGGAGGAGGAATTGTCCAACGTCTCTTCAGAATTCTTTTTCATCTATTTCAATGAAGAACTTGCTGGATATTTAAAGGTAAATATGAACAATGCCCAATCCGAAAAAATGGGTAATGAGTCGCTCGAAATTGAGAGGGTTTATATAAAAAACAGATCTCAAAAACATGGGCTTGGTAAATATCTGCTAAATAAAGCTATGGAAATTGCAATGGAACATAATAAAAAGAAAATCTGGCTCGGTGTATGGGAAAAAAATGAAAACGCCATTGCTTTTTATAAGAAAATGGGGTTTGTTCAAACTGGCGCACACTCTTTTTATATGGGTGATGAAGAACAAATTGATTTCATAATGACCAAAACAATGATATAAGTTTAGGGAGATATACGAATTTTTATTGATTTTATATTGTGTTTTATTCACTAATATGTATAATGTTAACTATAAAATTGAATTCAAAAATGTTTTCTAGGGTTCCGCGATAATATCGGCTGGTCCGAGAGAAAACTCACAGTCGTCGTACTGTGCCACGGAGGGATAAAAGCCTGGGAGAAAAACTGCTGTATGCAGTATTCTCTCAGGCTTTTTTTTATTGCTGCTATAAATTCATACTACATTTGCAGCATTATCTAAAAGGAGGAAGCACAGAATGAACAAGACATGGTTATCTGTTGTAGTTGCGGCATTATTCGAAGTTGGATGGGTCATCGGCCTGAAACATGCCAGCGGCTGGTTAGAGTGGGGGGGCACTTTAGTTGCCATTTTAGTAAGTTTCATACTCATGATTATGACTTCCCGTACGCTTCCGGTAGGTACGGTGTATGCAGTATTTGTCGGATTGGGAACGGCCGGCACTGTATTAGCAGAAATTTTGTTGTTTGGTGCTGAGGTAAAGGGATCTAAATTGTTGCTAATCGGGGTGCTTCTGCTCGGAGTTGTAGGACTCAAAATACAGAGTAAAGAGAAGAAACAAGGAAAAGAGGTGCACTGACGTATGAACTGGGTATTTCTTATTTTGGCAGGCGTATTTGAGATGATGGGAGTTCTCATGATTAATAAGCTCCATAAAGACCGGAATTTCCTGTCTGCTTTTTACTTGCTTGCAGGCTTTGGATTGAGCTTTTTGTTTCTATCCCTGGCCATGGAAACACTACCAATGGGAACGGCCTACGCTGTCTGGACCGGTATTGGAGCTTCTGGCGGAGCCATATTGGGCATGATCTTCTACAGTGAACCGCGTAATACCGCGAGGATTCTGTTCATCGCGATGGTACTCGGTTCAGCAGTTGGCCTAAAGCTGGTAAGCTGAATAATGATGGAATTAGAAAAACTGCTGCTCATCTTAGAACAGCAGCGAACTATCTGAATGCTTATGGTAGCTAGAAAAGACCAGCGTGCAGACAAAGTATCGATAAGAAATTTTGTCTGCATGTTTTTTTGCATACTCTTAGCCTTCTATCTCTGATCTTCAGGATCGCCGCGTTGTGTTTTCAGTTTTAGAAAATGAAGAGTCATTTGAAGCTTCAGGCGAATATCACCATCGCTTAGATCAACCTCGAAAAGCTCACGTATCCTGTTGATTCGATAGAACAAAGTATTTCTATGAATAAAAAGTGTTTTAGCAGCAAGATTTGGAGTGTCCACATATTGAAGATAGGCTTCAAGGGTGGGCAGTAAACTTGTTTTGTGGCCATTGTCATAAGCAATTAACTTTTGGATAACTGGATGGCAGAAGTCAGCGAGATCGTTCTGTTCCGATATGATCTTTCCAATATGCTCGCAGAGATAGTCCTCATACATATACACTGGCTTGTTTGAATTAAGTTGGAAATCAATCTCGACGGCGGTTAGGCATTGCTTATAATATTTTCGCAAAAAAGTTAAATGACTAAAGCAGTTACTCAGCGAAGCAGTTAGACCGTTTACTTGGAGAAATTCTAGAAATCGTTTGTCTTCAGCAATGATTTTACAGGATGAATCAACGAGGGAAATGAGAAATACAATGCGTCCCTGATATACGATCCAGCGGCTATCCGGTAGCAATTGGATCATATGCTGTGCAACTAACTGAACTTTCCCGTACACCAAAGCTGTTATCCAACAGTCGTTGGTCTCGGGATCGCGTGAATAATAAGGAATAAGAGCCATACGGGTGAGTTCGTACAGAATGGATTTCTTCATGCTCTCAATGAGTGGTTGGAGCGAGAAGGTGCTTATAGCGCCCTTCATAGAACGAAGCCGGAAACCCTGGCTTTTGCATTAAGTGATTCCCCGACCGGTCTTGCCAGCTGGATCGTAGAAAAATTTCGAGGTTGGAGTGACTGTGACGGAGATATGAAGAGGTCTTTTTCACTTGATCATATCCTCACCAACATATCGATTTACTGGTTTACCAATTCGCTTGCTTCTTCCATACGAATATATACTGAAGGTACTCAAATGCCACTGCATTTCACCGAAGGTCAGCGCGTTACTGTTCCAACAGGGGTTTCCTTATTTCCCAAGGAGCTGCCCACGCCTCCCCGAAGCTGGGTAGAACGCGTCTATAATATTACGTACTGGGAGAAAGCGAATAAAGGCGGTCATTTCGCCGCTATGGAAAATCCTAAATTGTTTGCCGACCATCTAAATCATTTTTTTCATACATTAAGCGTCTGATAGCCTCTATCCTTCGGGGAGCAATGCAGGGGGGATAAACAACAACGGAATGGACAAGAGAGCAGGGTACGTGCTCACGCTTTATCAGTTCTAGGGGCAGGATAACCGCTAATACTTGATGGTTGTTGGTCATTAAATATACGGAAGAATTTACGCACATAGAAGCTGTCGTTGGGGCATCTTGGTTCACTCCCATCCGTTAAAAATTTAGTTCAGAGCAATATCCTGACTCTCTCTCTTAGATATACTTTTTAATTGGAAGCAACCTTAGCACAGTGCAATACCGAACTGAGGTTGCTTCAGTTATCTAAGACATACTACCGTTTACTTCAGATAGGTTCCCGTTTCTCCAATTCCACCTCTACCATTCAATACATATACCCTTGCATTTCCTTTGCCGGAGCATGTCAGGGTAATCTTGCCATCAGTAACGGTTTTGGAATCACCGGTCACCGCATCCACATAGGTTCCGTTCGGAATTCCGGTAAACGTGGCGTTTCCTGAAATCGTGACCAATGCAAAGCTGTCAATGCCTTTGGCACTGTCGGTATATCTTCTCTTAAACGCCAGATTGCCCGACACATTCTCTGTGGAATACTGGCCTTTTTGCAAGGCGGGAACAGCTCTTCTGATTAAATTAAGCTGTCTGATATGTTTCGCCAGAGGATGGTTGAGCGATTCCGCAAGCGTGCCAGTAGCATTTGTGTATTTGCCGTAATCTTGTACCGTAACATTGCCTTCCACGTGATCGCCGAAATATGCTCGTCCCGTTTTGCTTAGCGGTGCGTTTGGACCTGTATCAATAGTTGCCCCTTTTTGAAACTCGATTTCGGAGCCGTAGAAGATAGCGGGTATTCCGCGGAAGGTGAACATCAGATCGAGATTCTCAGCCCAAGTGTCCTGTGTGCCCGCGAATCTTTGATTTTCCGGAGCCTGGTCAGGAGCATAGTCATGCGAGTCGACATAGGTTACATTCCACGTAGCATCATTATAGTATTGGTCGCCACTTCTCATATTGAATGCTTCATGCGCGGTCTTGAATGCCCAATGCATTGGAAAATCAATCACATCCATGCCCGATTTCATCGAATAGTCAGGCGTATGATAGGTATTTCCGTTTAAGAGAGCATTGTTCGAGGTTGGCTGTCCTGCTGTAGTAGAGTTGTCCGTCCACTCTTGTTCAACTGACGCTTTATTGGAGGCGTAGTCATTCTTTCCATCGCCCGGATACGATTTCGAGCTTTTCCAAGTATAGAATGGCGTCGAGATCGCCGGAATTCCACTGTTCCAAACATCTCTGTAACGTGTGGCTACTTCTCCAAAAATATAGAAATCCGAGCCGCCTCTTGTTTTCCAGGCAGGAATATAGTATTTATTGAAAATATACCGGCTCACATGCTTCACCGTATCGACACGGAAAGCGTCAACACCCATGTCAATATAGTGATTGTAGGTATCAATTAAATATTTGTTAACTGCAGGGTTTTCCGTGTTCAAATCCACGCAATCTCCCGCTATCTGACCAGTCTGAACCGTATAGGATTCCCAGGAAAGACTTTTCTCTGTATGGTAAATGTTATTGTTCGTTCCCTCGTTCTTCATTAAGGCGAGCCTTGCCTGATACTGCTGATCGGGTGTCATAGTATCATAGTTTGGTGGCAGCTTATCCGTAGTTTTCACCAAGTTGTTAGCAGTATCCGGTTTAGCCGGATCTTTCTTGAACATGGGGTACAGATTCTCTTCACCGAAATTACCCGTATGATTGACGACGATGTCCTGAATAACCTTCAGCCCTTTGGCATGGGCTGCATTGATCAAATCCTGATAAGAAGCTCCCGCCGATTCATACCGTGGGTCTACTTTGGCAAAATTTAAAGCATGGTAACCATGGTAATCATAACCGCTGGCATTTTGCACAACAGGTGTAATCCAGATGGCGCTGAATCCGAGGGCTTTGATATAATCGAGCTTTTGAATCAGCCCCTTAAAGTCTCCTCTCCAAGCCGGGTCCGAATCTGGATTGCGCGCCTTTCCATCATCCCATGCGTGCACGTTGTTGCTCGGATCACCGTCATAGAACCGAGAAGTAATCACGAAATAGATGGTGTCTTCCCGAAAATCCTTCTTATTTCCAATATTATAAACAAAGCTCTGCTTGGTTTGATTACCAGCGCCGTCTATAACGAGAAATTTTAATGTCGTAGTCTTGGAGATAAGAATAGACGGTCCAGTCAATCCGGTCAGTGCGTTGCCGAGAATATAGACTTTTGAGCTTGTGGTTGGTTCTGTACCATCCTCCGTATAGTATGCCTTGGTCGTTGCCGCCTTGTTATCTTTCAGGTTAAAGGATACAGTCACCGAGGAATCAGAATGCCCGGCAGGCAAATTCGCTGTGATTGTCGGAGCTTGCAGATCTGCATTCAGGTCAATTACATAATCAAAAGAGGATGCATTTCCAGTTTGACCGATTGAGTTGATACCGAAGGCCTTAATGGTCAAAGAGGAAGCAACTTGGATTGGAGAGGTATACAAGGTCGAGGATGTCGTAGGTGTCGAACCATCTATCGTATAGTAAATCTTATCGTCACTGTTGGTGCTGGAAAGCGTCACCGTTTGGGACGAATCATATGTTTTGGGTACAGGAGAGGAGGAAATCGCCGGAATTTTAGGCATTTCCGGGCTGACATCATACCATGTGTTATCTGTGTAATACCAGCCCTCTTTCACACTGCGGGACAAGTCGGCCGTTTGTTTGCCGCTACTGTCATTGAAAATGAGGCTTGAGCCTGTGGCATCGGCAATGGTGTAGCTGTACCAGTCATTTCCATCCGACTTCATCAGGATTCCCGGCCACGCCCCGCTTATCGGAACGGTTGCCGGATTCAGATTCCAGTAATGGATTCGAATCGCTGAATTCCAGCTTGAAGGTTTCTTAAAGTGAACCGTTAACCCAGTTTGAGTTGATTTAGTTGTTGTGGTAGGTGCATACGTTGCGGTAACGGTAGACGTGATCGAAGCGGTTGTCGATGGAAGAGCAGTCGCTGTGGAATTCGTGTAGGTGGCTGTATAATCGTTGTTACTCGAAGCTACGCCGGGTAAGCCGAAGAAGTTGAAGCAAAGCGATAAAATAATCAACCAAGAAATAAAACGCCCAGTTTTTTTTCTTAGCAAGTTAACAACCTCCTGATAATATTTAGTGGAATGGATTTTGCAACCGGTTGCATTAAAAGTAAAAAAAAGAAAGGCATTTATTTGGATAAAATAGATTCATTGATCGCCTCCTCCATGGTATGTAGGGAAATAAATCATTGTACGCGCTTACAAAAGAAAATATGAAAAAAACATCCACAGGGCACTATGCCAATGATTTTTCCTTTTATGATTATATCAACCATACTTTTACTAGTCAATGCAATTGCAGGGACATTATTCAAATCTAAGAAAACCAGTTCGTAATTGAAGTCAACGTCCAAAAAGTCTTGAAGGCACAGTGAATAATAATGAGGGGGAAAAAAGGCCGTTGGAAATTTATCTTTAATATAAGCATTGACAAATTGTCAAATAAATGAAATCATGTCGTTGAGCTCAATTATGTGCAAACGATTGCCCTTTTTGGAAGCGTATACATGTTGTTTTGCCCTCTTTTATTTACTCCTAATCTCTCAAGAGAGGTTGGTTGTAAAATAAAATTTAAAAGGAGAGTTTAGTATGAGGAGGAAGACAAGCCCCATCTTGAGGCGTACCTGGAGTATCGTTCTCTTTGTCGTATTGTTGTTGCAAACGAATGGCTTTACTCCCGAAGCACAGGCGAATGCCGATGTTCGGCAGTTAGGAGGTTCGGATGCGAAGCTATCGGCTGTCGCAAACTACGAACTCCCGGAAAGAACGAAGGATGGTCTTATTTTTCATGCGTGGAACTGGTCTTTTGACAACATCACCAGAAACCTTCCGGAACTGGCTCAGGCGGGATTTAAAGCGGTGCAAACTTCGCCAATCCAAGCCAGCAAGGAAGGGTTGACAGAAGGCAGCAAGTGGTGGATTTTGTACCAGCCCATCAACTTTAAAATCGGCAACTCTCAATTGGGAAGCAGGGATGATTTCAGACAGCTTTGCCAGGAAGCGGATAAATACGGCATAAGTATCATTGTTGATGTTGTCGCCAATCATACGGGGAATGCGGGCGGTGGAAATCAGCAGTATCAGCCGGCGCATAATGTTGATTCGGCAATCAAGAATAACAGCTATTTCTGGCATGAGGCCAGAGGTGTGGAAAACTGGAATGACCGTTGGCAAGTCACACAGTGGGGAATTGGTCTGCCCGACCTCAACACGTCTAATCAGGAATTGCAAGATATCATTATCGGCTTCCTGAATGACGCCATTTCCTTGGGCGCCGACGGCTTCAGATTCGACGCCGCCAAGCATATTGAGTTGCCCAACGATCCGGGGGGCTCCAACTTCTGGCCCCGGGTACTGGGTTCGTTAAACAATAAAGATAGACTGTTTAATTACGGAGAAGTGCTTCAAGGTGGAGCTGACAACTTTGCCGGCTATGCCAATTACCTCAGCTTGGCCGCCTCCAGCTATGGGGACAGTGTCAGAAGCGCCGTTGGTTATCACGGTGGCATCAATGTTGATGCGGCCAAATCTTTTAACGCTAATAATGTAAGCCCCTCCAAATTAGTTACCTGGGTCGAATCGCATGACACTTATGCCAACGACAACAGCGAATCGACGGGGTTGAACGATTGGCAAATCAAAATGGGCTGGGCAATCATCGCCTCCCGGGCGGAGACGACCTCTCTGTTCTTCAACAGACCGACAGGAGGTGGGAAATTTGCGAATCGGCTCGGCGATGCGGGGAATACGCTCTGGAAGGACCCGGACGTCGTTGCCATTAACAAGTTCCACAATGCCATGGTAGGTCAAGACGAATACATTAGGACGCAAGGGAATCAAATTATGCAGGTTGAACGCGGAACCAAAGGCATGACGATTGTGAATCTTGGAGGCAATGCTCAAATCAACTCCCCTACCAGACTGGAGGACGGCGTTTACCAGAACAAGGCCAATGGTGGTGGATCGTTTACGGTGTCGAACGGCAGAATTACCGGCCATCTGGACGGAGGCAGGATCGCCGTACTGTATAGCGCAGCGCAACAAACTCCGTCAGTATCCGTCGATCCTGGGGAAGGAGCCTTTTTCACAGATTCTGTTAACGTGAGAATGAACTATTCCAATGCAGACTCGGCAACCTACACTTTGAACGGGGGGCCGGTGACTCCGTTCAGTTCGGGAGATATGGTCAGCATTGGCGCTGGAACTCCAATCGGATCGACGTTTGTTCTGAAAATAGTCGCCGCGAATTTGTCTGGTCAAACAGAGAAGATGTTCAGGTATACGAAGGAGGAACCGAGCTCGGGCATGACCGTTCATTTCTACAAGCCTTCCGGCTGGGGAGTACCGAACATCTACTACTACGATGATTCCATGACTCCGCTCAGGGAAGGCTCTGCTTGGCCGGGCGTGGCCATGCAGGATGAAGGCAATGGCTGGTTCGTGTATAGGGCCCCGGACTGGACGCAGGCGAAGGTCATATTCAACTCAAGTGGAAATCAGATACCCGGATCGCAAATGCCTGGATATGCCGTAAGTGGCGAGAGATGGATCAAGGAAGGACGGATTACTCCGCAAAATCCCAATGGGACAAAACCGACGGTTCCGATCGATAAACCGGAAGGAACATTCCAAGGGGATAGTCAGGAGATGCTCAATTACACCGATGTCGACAGTGGTACTTAGAGACTGAACGGCGGTTTTTTACTACCGACCACAAACTAACGATAGGCACGGGTGATCTGCCCGGTGCCCGCTATACGCTGGAAGTGACAGCAAGCAACGCTATAGGGAAAACGAACAATAGCTATACTTTCCCCAAAGCACAAAGCACAGGCGAAGAGATGTTGACTTCCAAGAAAGAAAATACAGCTTGGTCGGGAGGTCCAGGGGAGCGGCTTGTATGAATTGCTTTTGGGAAACCTATCTCATTGCATGAATTCTTTTACCCGCTAATGCAAGGTTACGGCTCGGTCGTTTTGCAATGCAATATTGAGCTTGGCGGTTCAGATCAGCATTTGTCGAGGGACAAGAACATAGTCCTATTGAAAGTCGCTATTTTGGCGGCTTTTTTTGTTGTATAGGCTTTTCAAAAAAACTGAAACTTATTTAAGTTCGCACTTAGCCAGCTTGAGAAAGTTTTTTATATTATTTTGCTGCTATCCTTCCACTGAGAAAGCTAGTATAGAATCAGGATTTTGAGGCTTCTTTAAGGATGTTATTACATAAGAACGGATCTTAATACAATCTTAATGCTGTAGGCGAATTCGTAATACGGTACTGATTTTGCCCATGATATACTAAGGATTGAGAGATATATAATAGAGGGTGGGCACAGGATGGCAGCAAAACAGAACGATGCCGAGTCCATATTTGATCAAATTACTGACTTGCCGGTAAGGAAAAGAAGAGGAAGATTGAAGGTTTATGTTGGATATGCACCAGGTGTTGGGAAGACCTGTGCGATGCTTAGCGACGCCCACGAAGAGCAAAAAGAGGGTATAGATATCGTAGTTGGATATATTGAACATTATGCCCGGCCATACACTGCGGCGCTGTTGGAAGGACTTGAACTTCTTCCTTACATCAAAATTTCAAATAAAGAATCCTCAACTAAGGAATTTGATCTGGACCAAGCGCTCCAGAGAAGCCCTGACCTTATATTATTGGACGATTTGGCCCATACCAACGCGGCAGGATGCCGACATAAAAAAAGATATCAAGATGTCGAGGAGCTTCTTCGCGCAGGAATTCATGTATATACGACGATGAATGTTCAACAGCTCGAAAGCCTAACGGATATTGTTTACTCCATTACTGGCATTTCCGTTGACGAACGCATACCGGACAGTGTATTTGACAGTGCTGATCAGGTGGAATTAGTCGATATTGAACCGGATGATTTAATAGGACGTTTGAATAGGGGAAAGATTTATCCTGAGGGGGAGAATACACAGGCTCATTTATTTACCAAGGAGAAGCTGACGGCTCTACGTGAAATTGCTTTGCGTAATACAGCAAGTCAGTTAAACCGAATTGCGGAGCAAATCAGTGAGCAGGCGATAACAAATGAATCTGATACGAAAGAACATATTCTGGTCTGCCTGTCTTCGGCTGCTTCCAATAAGAAAGTGATCCGAACAGCAGCAAGAATGGCGGCAGCTTTTCATGGTCATTTCACCGCGTTGTTTGTGGAAACACCAGAAGTGAGAGAATTGACATCAAAAAATAAAGCGGAGTTAAGGGAAAACCTTAGGCTGGCTGAGCAAATGGGTGCACAAATCGCAACGATGTATGGAGACGATATTCCAGGACAGATTGCCGAATATGTCAAAACAAGCCATGTATCGAAAATTGTCCTAGGACGCTCCCCTTACAAGAGGAGAGGGCTTGCAAAATCCAATGTAATGGATAAACTAACGGCCTTGCTTCCTAATATTGAAATCTATATTATCCCCTATACTCAGTCCTCCTTATATAAAAGATTGCCTTTTTACGAAAAATACCCAATGCTGTCGTTGGCAGATACTATCAAGACCATTGTTATCTTGGCTGTGTGCACAATTATTGGCTTGTGGTTTAAGTATTTGGAATTCCGAGAAGCTAACATTATCACCGTGTACATTCTAGGGGTTTTGTTAAATGCAATTGTGACCAAGGGCAGAATGTATAGCGCCATTTCTTCGGTTATGAGTGTACTTGTGTTTAATTATTTCTTTACCGAGCCTTATTATTCTTTACAGGCTTATGATTCAGGCTATCCGGTCACCTTTCTGGTCATGCTGGCTGCTTCTTTCATGACGAGTACACTAACTATGCGAGTAAGAGAGCAGGCTCGGCAATCCGCGCAAAAAGCTTACCGTACCGAGGTGCTTCTGGAAACAAGCCGGAAATTGCAACAGGCCAAAGACTCTCCGGCTATTATTAATGAAATGGCGCATCAAATGGTGAAGTTGTTGGACAGAATGGTCATTTTCTATTCAGTTGACCAAGGGGTACTGTTGGCGCCGCAGTTTTTTCCAAAGAAAGAATCTGCAGTTGATCCAGGGGTCTACACAGGAGGCTACGAACGTGCAGTTGCAGAGTGGGTATATAAAAACAACAAGCGTGCAGGAGCTACGACGGATACTTTTTTTGGCGCTAAGTGTCTATATCATGCGGTGCGTGGAGGAGATCAGGTTCTTGCGGTGGTAGCTATTGTAATGGATAAGGAAGAACCTTTAGAAGTTTTTGAAAATAGCCTAATGCTTGCCATGCTGGGAGAATGCGCGCTGGCGCTGGAGAAAGAAAAACTGAACCAAAGACAACAAGAGATCTCCATGCAAATCCAGCAGGAGCAACTCCGTGCCAGTCTGCTTCGGTCCATTTCTCATGATTTACGCACTCCTCTTACCAGCATCTCAGGCAATGCGGGGATTCTTCTTGGAAACTCAGAGGTACTAAACGAGGAACAAAAAAAAGGTCTATATACGGATATATATGACGATTCCATGTGGCTGATCAATTTAGTAGAAAATTTGCTGTCCATTAGTCGAATCGAAGGTGGTACTCTAAATCTTAATTTTCAGGCAGAATTAATGGAGGAAGTCATTTCGGAGGCTCTGCTTCATGTGAATCGCAACAGTGTGAAGCATGTCATTCAGACGGAATTGGATGATGAATTGATGATGGCTCGAATGGACTCCCGACTTATTGTTCAGGTATTGATCAATATGATTGATAATGCAATCAAGTATACCCAAGATGACTCTCACATCACGATTTCCGCAAGACACGAAAGACATATAGTCGTTGTAGAAATCTCAGATGATGGCCCCGGTATTTCTTCAGAAGAAGTCAAGGTCAGACTGTTTGAGATGTTTTATACGGCAGACAACATTCATGGGGACGGACGCCGTGGATTAGGGCTGGGGCTTTCTCTGTGCAAATCAATTGTGAATGCTCATGGAGGTACTATTGGTGTTAAGGACAATGTCCCTAAAGGGACGATTTTTTATTTTACCCTGCAAGCTGAGGAAGTGAATGTTCATGAATAAACCTTTTATCCTTGTTGTGGAGGACGATAAACCCATCCGCAAGCTGATTACGACAACCCTGGAGACACAGGGTTATAAATACCATACGGCTGAAACAGGGGAAGCATCGATTTTAGAAGCAGTATCCAAGCAGCCGGACCTAATGATTCTGGATTTGGGGCTGCCGGATATGGACGGTGTAGATATCATAAAAAAGCTTCGTGCATGGTCGAATATGCCTATTATCGTGGTCAGCGCACGCAGCGAAGATCGGGATAAAATAGATGCGCTGGATGCCGGAGCGGACGATTATCTAACAAAGCCCTTCAGTGTAGAAGAACTGCTGGCCAGACTTCGAGTCAGTTTACGAAGAATTCGAAATGACAGTGATAAGCTCCTGAAGGATGCTTCCAGCTTTATTAATGGAAATTTGAGAATTGATTATGCAGCAGGATGCGTATGGATTGGAGAAGAAGAAATTCACCTGACCCCAAGCGAATATAAACTGCTTTGCCTGCTGGCAAAACATGTAGGCAAAGTACTGACCCATAATTTTATTCTGCATGAAATCTGGGGCAGCCACAGCTATGACATTCCTGCCCTGCGTGTGTTTATGGCAACGCTGAGAAAAAAAATAGAAAAAACATCATCACAAACTAAGTTTATTCAAACACATATCGGAGTTGGTTATCGTATGCTTCAGGTTGGAGATGATGGCTAGGTAATCATATTATAATGATGTAATTAGAGATCATGCTCTTTTGGAGCATGGTCTCTTTATTTTTCATCTGTCATCTAAATCTTAAGGTGATCTTTATACCTATATGAAAACCCTAATCCTAAACTAATGGTGAAAATGTTACGCTGAATTCGGAAGTAGAGAGGATAAGGAGGTTTGGCATGTGAGATGGGCACTCCCATGTTCGTCTGTTTCATCGGCTAAGCTGTCAACTGAGTGGAAAGGGAAAGAGGTATGGGGAATGAATGAAATTTTAACAATTGCGGGTCTGATCTCAATTGTGCTGGCGGTGCTGTATTTCGTTAAAAAAATATATGATTTTATCGATTTGCAGAAGGTGACACGGAAGGATATCTATGAGAACTATGATATCTATAAAGCAGCTCAGAAGTTTGCTCTCGGTACACCCGTCGATGAGATCAGAGAAATCCTGACAAACAGCTATGAGTTAGACGATAACCAGGTTGAAGAGACAATGCTTTTGGCTCTTCCTCATCGGCACGATACAGATGGTGGTTATCTTGCCTTTATCAAGGCTGTAAATCGGGTGCTGGAACAAGAGGTTTACAGCTAAACGTTAGTAAGAAGGAAAAATATGAATCGTTAGGCCGCGTTACTGGTGTTTGCTCCCAACTTGGCCAGAGAACAATTTCTACAAGTGCTGAGTGAAGGAGAGAAATTATTTGTTGCTGTATGCAAAGAGGAAGAGAGAATAAGTTCTATGAATTCCATGAAAGCGTTTGACATATTTGAATATCAATCTATAATTATGAACAGAATTGGACCTCCCCGAGATGGAGGTATCCTGATTTTTTCAATCTGAATCGGATTAAGATGTCGCCAATTTTCAAATAGGTCGCTGCCTATGAGGAAGACGATAATTGATAGAGCTGTTATTCATAAACAGCAAGCTCATAACCAGGGGCTTGCTCTTTCATTTACCTAAGGAGAATGGGTCGGAATGACACTTAAAAAAAGAATCTTTTTATTGTTTTTTCTCAGCGCATTTATTCCCTTTATCAGTATATTTGCAATTTCTTACTATACCATTGATTCCATTTTTGCGAATAAAATCAATGATGGAATTAGGAGCAATCTACAGCAGGTAACTTCATCACTGGAAAATTCAATTACCAACCTGAATCATGTTACTCAGCAATTATCCTATAGTGGTACATTAGGCAAAAAACTGGATGAAGTCTTGAAGCCTTCCTCCAATATATTTGAATTGATTGAGGCTAGAGATGAATTAAAGAATGAGTTAAATGTCGTAACGTTTACTAATCCGAATATAGGTCTGACCTTATACTATTTCCAGAAAGAAGGCACTACACAGTTCGCTAACTTTCCCATCAAAGATCGTTTTTCTCCCGAGTCTTTGCCTGTGCTTTCCAAATCATATGGCATTGCGTACTATGGTCCCCATATGAGTATGAACCGATTTGATGATCAGCTTGTTTTATCTGCTATGCGAAAGGTACAGCTGCCTCAAAGGGACGATGTATATATTTACATCGAATCCGGCTTTCGTCTTACACAGGATATACTGGGTTACAATCAATACAAAGGAGCTTTATCGCATTTAATCCTGAATGGTGAGGGCAACATTGTTTACAGTGAAATTCCAGAAGCGATGAAGGTCGGAGAGAATTTTTCCAGCATATCGAAAGGTACTGCAAAAGATGGAATATCCCGTGATTACCATTGGTTTAAGGAGGACTCCAGTCAGAACTGGAGCGTCATATCGGTAATTTCGCAGGCTAAGTATCAACAGGAGAAAAACCAGTGGTTGCTTCAAATATTACTGGTCGCTTTATTTTTTCTCGGCTTTACCGTATTTCTGGCTTGGCTTCTGTGGAAGATGGTTTACAAACCATTAGGTCTGTTCCATTCGGAAATTAACGGAATGTCTCAGAATCCACAAAAGGCAGGCAGCCAGACCCGCACTCAAATTCCCGAGTTTGATTTTCTGTTGGGGGAATTCTCAAATATGCAGCATCAAATCGGCGACCTGTTCAAGGAAGTGCAGCAGAAAGAGAAGATTCGTGCAGATTTGGAAGTGGAAAAATTGTTATATCAGATCAATCCTCACTTTCTGATGAATACGCTGGATACTGTGCACTGGCTGGCCGTCATGAACGGACAAGGGGAGATTGACAAGTTGGTGCAATCCTTAAACAAGCTGTTGTATTACAATTTGGGTAAATTAGGGCAAGTATCCACGATGGAAGAGGAAATTGATGCGCTAAGACAGTACCTAATCTTGCAGCAAATTCGATATGACTTTGAATTTGACGTACGTATTTCAGCGGATGATCAAGTGCTTCAAATACCTGTGCCTCGTTTTATTTTGCAACCGTTGGTTGAAAATTCACTTTATCATGGACTGAGTGACGAAGGTTTTATTCAAATTGAAGTTACACTTGCTAAAACGCTGAATATTTTAATACAGGATAATGGAGCAGGCATGACCGAGGAAGCGATTCAAAGACTTCTGAATAATCGTATAACTGAACATAAAAAAGTAGGGATGGGCATTGGACTCAATTATGTCCACCGCATGTTGAGGGCACAGTACGGAGATCAAGCACAACTGGTGATCGAAAGTGAATTGGGTACAGGGACAAGTATACTGCTCATACTTCCTATCAAAGGAGAAGATGTTTGAGGATGATTAAGGTATTGATAGTGGATGACGATAAATTAGTACGAAAAGGAATAAGCTCTGCGATGCCGTGGAACGAGTTCAATATGGAGGTTGTAGGAGAAGCAAGTAACGGGTTGAAAGCACTGGATTTTCTGAAAGCCCAACCGGTCGATCTGATGTTGACGGATCTCGCGATGCCGGTGATGTCAGGTATTGAACTGATGCGAGCTGCAAGGCAGCTCTATCCAGAACTACATATTGTCGTATTAACACTGCATCAAGATTTCGATTATATCCAGGAAGCGCTCAGACTTGGAGCCATCGACTATATAGCCAAAGTTCAGCTCGAGAAGGAGCAATTCGAACACGTGCTGCATCGAATACATGCTCGGATTGACGAGCTGGCGAATACAAGACGAAAGCTGCCTCTGCTAAGTGAGACCAATGTCCATTATCGCCATGTGTATGCACTTGTTTCACTGGATCGCAAGTCAGGACAGAGCTGGCCGATTGAACTGACATCCAATGTAGACGAGATCCGATGGGAGGTTGAACGGAACTGTTGGATGTGGACGGCACCCATGGACGTAGAGGATCAGCTGTTCCATAAACTGAAGGAATCCCTGGATCAAGTTCCCCAAGGCGCCTTGCTGGTTATATCCGATGTACAAGACCGAACATGGTCGCAAATCCAAAACTGGATTATGAATTATACAGAAACGTCCTTATTCTATGCATACAACCCTTATGATCCTGTCATTGCCGTTTCGATGGATGTGGAGGACTCTTTTCCAATAGAACCGAAGGATGAAGACATGGATTGTATTAAGCAAAGTTGGTTCCTATCACCATGGACCCACAACGATAGTTACTACAACCAACTGATTGAACAGCTCAAATCACTAAGACTGCATAAAGGCCAGCTGATGGGATTGCTATACTCTATAGTTATGGAATGGAATCACCTTTTTGCCCAGACTACGCTGGGTAGAATCTCAATGATCCATTCTTTTCAATCCTGGTACGAGGTAGAAGAGTGGATCAAGCAGACCTCTGAGGGCATTCGTAAGTCAGATGAACAGACTTCGTATTCACAGGAAATTGTAGACGCCGTGAAAAAAGCGATTATGATCATGCACAATGATTTGGACCAAGCTTTTACAGCTTCAGGTCTGTCCCAGCAACTGAACATCAGCCGAAGCTATTTCAGTCAATGCTTCAAGGATCTGATGGGGAAAACCTTTAATGAATACTCCCGATTTATACGAATAGAGAAGTCTAAAGAGTATTTATTGAATACAAACAACACGATTTTCTGGATTGCGGAGCGAGTGGGTTATACGGATGAAAAATATTTCAGCCGAATTTTTCGCGAATTGACAGGTCTGCTACCAAGCGAATATCGACACCTCGGCAGAGGGGATAAATAGCGTACTCTCCCAGATGACCAATAAACCGGGCGAAAGAGGGGAAAGCGATGATTAAGAAGATGGCTGCATGTGTTCTTGTCGTCAGCTTAATTGCAGTGACCGTATATTTCAGCAAACCATACTTCCGGGAATCGCCAATGGGACCAACGAAAACAATCTCGGACACTGCCGCTGCCGATCCATTTGGGAAATATGAACATCCCGTTTCCATCCGACTGGGATATGCGGTAGACCCAACAGGCGCGGATCTCTCTGGAGGAGAAACACTTGAGAAGAATATATGGAAAACGGTGATTAAACAAAACCTTAACATTGATGTCCAGGTATTATGGCAGGTATCGAAGGAAAATCTGAGTCAGAAAATCGACCTGGCTATCGCCAGCAATGATCTGCCGGATGCCATGATTGTAAATCAGCTGCAGCTGAACGAGATGATCAAGGCTGGTGAAATTGAAGATCTAACCGAGGCATACAATAGCAGCGCATCACCGGAAATAAAAAAAATTATTGATAGCACAAACGGATTGGCTATGGAACAAGTGACCTTCGCTGGCAAGATAATGGCTGTTCCTTCTGTGACAGCGGAAGACTTCAGCATGCTCTGGATTCGACAGGATTGGCTGGACCGTCTTGGACTGAAACCGCCGAAAACGGTAGATGATCTGGAAGCTATCGCCAAGGCCTTTGTGGAGAATGACCCAGATGGAAACAGTAAGCGGGATACGATTGGCCTTGCTTCAAGCACTGGACTGTATAACGATTTCAACAACAGTGCTTTTTCTTTTGATCTAACGCCAATCTTCGCAGCATATGGATCTTTTCCGGGATATTGGCTGAGCAAAGATGGAAAACCTGTATACGGTTCGGTTCTACCGGAAACGAAGGACGCCTTGGTCAAACTGCGTGAAATGTACGCCAAAGGCCTTCTCGATCCAGAACTGGGTCTCCGCAAAGAAGCGGAAGAAACAGTTATTAACGGTCAGGCGGGGATGTTCTTTCAAGGTTTTTATGCTGGGTACTGGCCCCTTCCGAGCGCTTGGCAGAACGAGCCGGAGGCGAACTGGCAAGCATACGCACTCCCACTGGATGCAAACGGTGCATACCATGTGAAGGTGGATAATCCGTCAAGTTCATTCTTGGTGGTACGAAAAGGATATGCTCATCCCGAAGCGATCATAAAAATTAACAATCTGTACCTTCGTGATGAGTTCAAGTACGGTACGCGTTTTATGCTGGGCCGCAATTTCTTAGCTCCGACAGATGAAGCACGATTTGAAACAAAGGCCGCGCAGGATATTCTGATGGGAACCAAAACACCCGCCGATTTCAAGGACAAGTCTGAATACAAATTGCTGGAAAATTTGGTTTCGACAATAAAACAAACCAAATTGAAGCCTTATGATCAATATGGTATTTCCTATTGGAATGAACACAGCAACAGCTTTATGCGGGGTTATTCGCTTCTAGTAGGCGGAAGAAATTTTTTCGATCCAAACATCCATAAAGTTCGAAGCCTTACCTATATACGAACTCCAACGATGGAGAAGGCTTGGGGTGAACTATCAAAACTGGAACATGATACATTTTTAAAAATTATTTTAGGCGCTGAACCGACCGATTCATTTGATCAATTTGTCGAGGAATGGAAGAAACAAGGGGGCGATCAAGTGACTGTGGAGGTGACTGCACTCCATAACCATCGCTGAAGACCATCATGAATGTGATACGATAAATTCTATAAGACACGTTTATAATTCCATTAATCAAGCCGACGATTCCTGTTTCAGGAGCTGCCGGTTTTTTTGTTCTTCACTTTGATTAGTAAGTAAGGATAGACAAATGTATGTCGGTAGGTAGGATAAATGCTTACAAGCCAACATTGGCTTTTTGATCCCAAATGAAACCGCATACATTCCTCTATCCAAACAGACGTTCAATCCCTATCTCGATTTGTCTTCTCCGAGCTTTATAATGAAAGCGCAAACAACAATGATAGAGAAATATTCAGAACGAAGGGGAATCGAATGTGATGAGAACTAAATGGTTCATAAAAAGCAAATTGTTGACGAGACGTCTGGCTGCGCTGTCGATGTCTGCCCTGGTGATTTCAACCCTTGCAGCCTGTGGGGGCTCCTCCAACCCTCCCACTGCGGAGGAAGCGGGCAAGTATGAGGCAACACCGGGAGACCCATTCAGTGCCTATAAAGACGAAATAACCGTAACGATGGGTCGTGTAACTACAGCCAACCCGAAACTGCCGGCTGGAGATACGTATGAGAACAACGCGTATACTCGGCTAGTTAAAGAAACGTTTAACGCTAAGATTAAAGACCAATTTGAAGCCAACGGAGAAGATTACAGCCGTCAGGTTTCTCTCGCCATCGCCTCTGGGGAACTGCCTGACATGATGCGTGTTGATTCCAAGGATGAACTCAAAGAACTGGTTGATAATGATCTGATTGAAGATATGACGGAAATTTACAAACAATATGCCACAGATAACATCAAGAACATTTACGACTCTTATGAGGGCCGTGCATTAGACAGTGCAACGATAGATGGACGTTTAATGGGACTTCCGGCTACTTCCCTAGATTCCGCGCCAACCATGGTCTGGGTTCGTCAGGATTGGCTGGATCTACTGGGAATCCAACTTGACGCAGACGGAGACGGGGCCATCAAGCTGGATGATGTGGAGAAAACGGCTGAGGAATTCCTGAAAAGAGATCCTGGCCAATCCGGGAAACCGGTAGGTATTCCCTTTGTGAACACCCTGAATACAAGTGACTATAATGCTTCTGCCTATACCATGCTGGGAGTTGCCTCCACCAAGGGTGCATTCCCTCAATACTGGATGAAGGGGAAGGACGGCAGCATTATTTATGGCTCGACAACAAAGGAAACCAAGCAGATGTTAGGCGTCATGGCAGATTGGTTCAAGAGAGGCCTCATCGACCCGCAATTTGGAACACGCACATTTGATGATATTACGGCACTGTACACCAACGGCCAAAGTGGTATTGCTTTTGGACCATGGCATATTCCTGACTGGGGTCTGAGTAGCGTGAAGCAGATGGATAAGAATGCGAAATTCACGGCTTACACTTTGGAGGATGCAGACGGAAAGGTAAACGTGGCACACGCCAATCCAGCTAATCAGTTTATCGTTGTGAGAAAAGGATATGAACACCCGGAACTCGCCGTTAAAATAGTAAACCTTTTCTATGATAAATTGGCAAATGATAAAAATGTGGAAACATCTATGCCAGAAGCCGCCAAGTATCAAGAGAACGGCGTAGACGGTTCTACCAGACCTTTTAATATTGAAGTCAACTCGGCTACCTCGCTGCTGGATGATTACTCTGACATTGTTCGCGGAATTAAAGGGGAGATTAGTTTGGAACAGGTCCGGACAACAGAATCAAAGAACAATATTAAAAGTATTCAAACCTACTTGAGCGATATGGATACGGATAACGTAACATCCTGGGCGAAATATCACTCGCGTATCAACGGAGTGGGACTCATCGACAAACTGACACGGGAAAACAAATTCGTTTGGATGACACCCGCCTTCTCTGGCACTACACCAAGCATGAAACAGACATGGGCTAATCTGACCAAGATGGAGCAGGAATCTTTCATCAAAATCGTGACTGGTGCAGAATCTCTGGATTACTTCGATACTTTCGTTAGCAATTGGAAGAAACAAGGTGGTGACCAGGTAATTCAGGAAATTGAAGACGAAGCTGCATCCGAAAAATAAACAATCATGAACTGCTAGAAGGGCTGCGATAAGCAGCCTTTCTTCAGGAAAGGGGTCCATCCATGAAACAGGGAAATGATAGAGCAAAAGGTCGGTTGGGCACGGGTGCCATGTATCATTTGATGATGCTTCCGGGGATTTTATTTTTACTGGTATTCAGCTATGTTCCGATGGTCGGTGTCATTACGGCGTTTCAGGATTATATACCAGCCAAGGGGATGTTTGGCTCCAAATTTGTAGGGCTGAAGCATTTTATTTATATGTTTAAGCTGCCGGACATCGCACAGGTTTTTAGTAATACGTTGGTGATTGCCATTGCCAAGATTCTATTGGGAACAATGATGGCTATCATTTTTTCCATCTTGTTAAATGAGATCCGCATCAAATTCGTTAAAAAATCCGTACAGACAATTGTTTATTTGCCACACTTTTTATCCTGGGTAGTTCTAGCATCCGTGGTTGTTAACATGTTCAGTTTGGATGGAATAGTGAATCAAATTTTGGCTTTTTTCGGTCTGGAGAATATTAATTTTCTCGGCAGCAACACCTGGTTCCAGCCGCTGATTATTGGGACAGACGTGTGGAAGGAGTTCGGTTACAGTTCCATCGTCTATTTGGCTGCAATTACTTCGATTGATCCGGGTCTGTATGAAGCGGCAGGAATGGATGGAGCCAGCTGGTGGAGAAAAGTATGGCATATTACATTGCCAGGCATGCTGCCTATTATCCTGCTCATGGGAGTGATGAGTCTGACCAATATTTTGAGTGCCGGCTTCGATCAAATTTATAATCTGTATAATCCGGTTGTCTATGAATCGGGGGATATTCTGGATACTTATGTATATCGGATTGGACTCGTTGGGCGACAGTATAGCTTCGGTACGGCTGTTGGTCTGTTTAAGTCAGTGATCGGTATTGTTTTGCTATTATCCGCCAACCATTTGGCCAAGAAATACACCGACCGAAAAATATTCTAAGGAGGCAAAGCCTATGCCGTATTCTGTAAGCCTAAAAGATCGAATTGGCCGGTTTGTCATCAATACCATCGTCATATTGCTGGCATTGATCTGCCTTCTTCCTTTATGGAATATCGTTGCGATTTCATTCAGCAGCAGCGAGGCCGTGTCAGCTAATGCTGTAGGTCTCGTACCGGTCAATTTTACAACAGCAGCGTATACGAAAATTATTGATGATGCTCAGTTCTGGCGTTCCTTTGGCATATCTGTTCTACGTGTTGTGCTTACACTTATTCTCAACATGATTCTTATTATTTTAATGGCATACCCGCTCTCCAAGTCGAAAAGGGAATTTAGAGGCAGAAACATTTATATGAATGTCATGATTTTTGCCATGCTGTTCAGCGGTGGGATGATCCCGAGTTATCTACTGATCAAAAACCTCGATATGCTTAATACAATTTGGTCGCTTGTTCTACCGGGTGCGGTCCCTATATTCAGTGTCATCCTTGTCATGAACTTCTTCTCTGCTGTACCTAAGGCGCTAGAAGAAGCAGCATTCATCGATGGGGCGAATCCGCTCCAGGTCCTGTTTAAAGTGTATGTTCCCGTGTCCATCCCTGCGCTGGCGACGGTAGCACTATTCAGTATCGTGGGAACGTGGAATGATTTCTTCAGCGGTTTGATCTATATGACCCAAGTTAGCAATTATCCGCTAATGACTTATATTCAGTCCCTTAATGTGAACATTGCGGAACTTCTTCAATCCGGCACCAACTCAGCACAACTCAGCAACTTGACTGAAATTTCAAACAAAAATTTAAATGCGGCCAAAATCGTAGTCGCTGTCATCCCGCTGCTGCTGATTTATCCGCTGCTTCAAAAATATTTTGTGACTGGAATTGTTGTAGGATCGGTAAAAGAGTAATTATATGCTGTGACTTGCTTAAGATAAAAATACTATTTGTGTATTGGAAGGGTTGTAATGAACAATGGAAAATAAAAATTGGTGGAAAGAAATCGTTGTATACCAGATATATCCACGGAGCTTTCAAGATAGTAATGGTGATGGAATCGGCGATTTGAAAGGAATTGTTTCCCGTCTGGACTATTTGCAGCAACTTGGTGTCGGTGCAATTTGGCTATCACCAGTTTGTAAATCCCCTCAGGATGATTTTGGTTATGATATTTCGGACTATCGGGATATTGATCCGATGTTCGGGTCTTTGGATGATATGGGGATGTTAATTGATGAAGCTGGGAAGCGTGACATTCGAATCATAATGGATTTGGTGTTAAACCATACTTCCGATGAGCATCCCTGGTTTCAAGAAGCAAAAAAAAGCAAAGAAAATCCGTACCATGACTATTATGTCTGGAGAGATGGCGTTGAAGGAATACCACCAAACGATTTGGGTTCCATCTTTGGTGGTTCAGCTTGGGAATGGGTACCCGAGATAGGGCAATATTATTTACATCTTTTTTCTGTAAAACAGCCGGATCTCAACTGGGAAAACCCAAAAGTCCGACAAGAGATTTACGAAATGATCAATTGGTGGATAAGCAAGGGTGTAGGCGGTTTTCGACTTGACGTAATTGACTTAATCGGAAAAGAGCCAGATTTGAAAATTACCAGCAACGGGCCGAATCTGCATAAGTATATCAGGGAACTCAGCAAGGAGACGTTTCAAAAAGCTGGAGACCTGCTGACGGTTGGAGAAACATGGGGCGCTACGCCAGAGATCGCCAAATTGTATAGCAACCCGGACGGCAGTGAGTTCTCAATGGTATTTCAATTTGAACATATTAGTTTGGACGAACAAGCGGGGAAAGGGAAGTGGGATCTTAAGCCTCTAGATTTTTTAGAATTAAAAAAAGTGTTGTCTAAATGGCAGACAGAGCTGAAGGGGGATGCCTGGAACAGTTTGTTTTGGAATAATCACGACTTACCCCGAATCGTTTCTCGTTGGGGAGATGACGGAGAATACAGGATAGAATCGGCTAAAATGTTGGCAACCCTTCTTCATGGCATGCGAGGCACACCATACATTTATCAGGGGGAAGAATTAGGAATGACGAATGTTCAATATCCAATTGAAGACTATCGGGATATTGAGTTACTAAATTTCTACAAAGATAGAATTGAGAAAGGATACCCTGAAGACAAAGTTATGGAGTCAGTCTTTGCAAAGGGGCGTGATAACGCTCGAACACCAATGCAGTGGGACGCTTCCGACAACGCTGGTTTTACATTAGGGAACCCTTGGATTAAAATAAACCCGAATTATAAGGATATCCATGCACAAGAAAGTTTAAATAACCCTGAATCCATATTCCATTATTATCGGAAACTAATCCGATTAAGGAAAGATCATGAAGTGATCATATATGGGGATTATGAGCTGATGTATCCCGAGAATAAAGATTTGTTCGCTTACACTCGAACGCTGAAAGGAGCCAAACTACTTGTAGTATGTAATTTTCAAAAATACACAACCCATCTCCCACTTCAGAAAGAGCTGGCAGAGACTAAGCAGTTGCTAATATCCAATTATCCAAATAACATGTCTGAAATAGAAATGCGTCCTTATGAAGCGAGGATGTACCTTATCGATACACTCCATAAATGAAAAGGTCTCAGCTTTTTAGATTTCTTTTTTTGATGACAATAACCACAAATAGTAACAAAGGGAGGAGAATTTGAAAAATAGGAAACCAGGAATTAAGAACAAATTTCCGACCGATTACCATGTGATGAGTATAGTTAGGCGACAAAAAAGAAAGCCCATAAATAAGTGCAGCAAGGGGAAGAATCCATTTTTTAAATCCGACTCCAGTTATTTTTTCAAGTCCTATCACTGCACCGTTAAAAAATAAAGACATTTTGATGATCAAGCCAAGAAAAAGAAGCAAGGTGAAAAGGGCATCCATTCGTTCGAACAGATCTGCTAATTCAATCAACTGAACGGTTTCCAAAAGTGGAAGTGTGCTATTAGCGGCGATCTTAGGTCCGAGAACAAAAATATCCAATTGATTAATAAATGTTAGAGCAAGTGCGGTCACTATATAGGCAAAGAAAACGGGTTTTGTGAGATTCCGGCCTTTATGTACGAGCGGATAAAATACAAGAAATAACACAGTTTGTCCGAATGGAAAGGAGATAAGCTCAGGAATAGCGGCTTTAAATATGGGTTTCCATCCTTCCTCTAAAACTGGAAGGGAATTTTCCAAGTGAAAGAGACCAGTTGCCGGAATTAATATACTAATTATGGCGTATCCAAGTACAAAAAAAGGGAAAAGGAACAAGCAAAATAAGAAAAATGCTTTGTAGCCGTAACGAACCGTGTTGGATACAACCACGATTGTGATCAAGATGATGATCCACAAAGGGGTTTGGCGGAGCAATGTCATTACTGTCACCTCGCCTAAATCGCGTATGTTCCGAGAAGCTTCATATGTAAAATACAGCACAAAAAGTAAATTGATGAGTGTGCCCACATATTTCCCAGTGTAACGGCGAAACAACATGAACAAATCTAATTCAGGATCTTGATGGTGAATAACAAGATGGAGCTTTAGCAGAAGTAGTCCTGCTAAAGCTCCTATCAACATGACTAACCAAGCATCTTGATTTGCTTCAGCCCCCATTAAAAACAAAGTTGTACTTCCAACTTCAAATAAAGACATACAAATGATCAACTCGGATAGTCGGATTGTATTTTGACGCATGGCTTCAATTCACCTCTCCCTGTTTATCTTATTTCAACAGTTCGTTAAAAGATTTTTCGAATAATCCTGGACGTGCAAGCTTCATTTTTACATCTATTTTTATATCCATGTTTGCTAACTCTCCAGGCCACGTCTCTTTTATTTTTTTCCAGTCTTTTGGATACTTGTGATGGATTTTATTTCCAATACCGATAAGGTCGATATTCTTTTGCTGTAAGGCTTTCCAGCCTTCCTGAATTTGCAATTTGATCGTTTCTGCTGCTTGCATCTGCAATTGATGTGTACTTTGCATATTTTTCATTTCTCTTTGGGAAGAGGCTGACAGAAGATCACCGGTAGCTTTAACGTCAACGTTTAGGTAATAATGATTTAAATTCTTGATTGGCGTAACCTTAATCTTGGCTTTCCGGATGAGGAAAGCGGACGTAACATTCCCATCTACATAGTTTACAGTAGTGTTTTTAATCTGGTTGTTTAACCATGAAACCCCCATACTTTCCTTTTCATTTAGAAAGCCGACTCTCTTGTCTTTCTGAAAAATGCTTAAACCCGATAACTTGAGTTTATTTTTGGCGGAGGTTTCCTTGAAAACATCAACAGAGTCTAGTTTCTCCGGCTCTGAACCCTCAAGAGATATTTCTGGAACTCCGGCTGCGCCACTATCGGAGCTAATTTTCGAGATAAATTCATACATGGATATTGCGGGGTAGATTGATCCTAATTTGCTATCTCTTTCTATAATCTTTTCTAAAGCTTGACCAGGAATTTTCTCTGGTGGTACAAGCTTTTTTAAAAAATCACGAGCCTCTCCGTTGGCAATGAATACTTTTACAGTTTCTCGTGAATCAAGGTTGCGGAGGTAAATATCAATAATCTCTTCAATGCCTTGTTCTGCTGCTTTTTTTCCAATAACGAGTATATTATTTTGGGCAAAATATAGTTTGCGCGGGTATTCCAGGCTACTCTTCGTAACGGTTTCTCTCAATGTTTTTCCATGTGTAGAAAAGGTATGTACAGCGCTTTGCGATGCCCCGGTGGAAGAACCACCTGATCCAGTCGTCATAGCTGATGGAATTATGATTTGATAGGTATTGATCCAGTCGCCCTTATGGCCATCAATTCCAGTTGCTGTTGTGATGGCTAATTCGTTCAATTCTGTACGATCTACGCACCCTGTAAGTAATAACCCTGCAATAAACAGAACATAACTAACTCTTAATTGCCGCACCATTGATCTCTCCTATTTTTGGGTATCAGACTTGTCATTATTTTTGATTTCATCCGAACTAGCAGGGTATTGGTGAGCTGCCTGTCTTGTCTGGTTATGGCCTGATTTTTCGCTAGGTCTGGTTTTCATAGCCCACCACGGAGCTCTGATGATAAGGTCCTTCATATTAGATTTAAAGGTGGGGCTGTAGGGCACAAAATAATCAACTCCGAATGATTTGAGAGATACAAGATGAACAAGAAGGGGGATAATTCCTATCAGAATACCGAATAAGCCCAGAGCCCCCGCCAGTAGCATAAGTGCAAAACGCAACAACCTGACTGCTGAAGCCATACCAAAATACGGGATGACAAAGTTCGATATAGCAGTGAAGGCAACAACGATAACCATTGCACCTGAGACCAGTCCGGCTTGCACCGCTGCCTGCCCGATAACCAGAGCTCCTACAATGGAAACGGCTGGTCCGATGACCCGTGGCATTCGCACACCTGCTTCACGAATCACTTCAAACATCAATTCCATCATTAATGCTTCAATTAATGCAGGAAAAGGAGTTCCTTCCCGTTGAGCCATCAGCGTAATTAACAGCGTGGTGGGGATCATTTCCTGTTGGAAAGTCGTCAAGGCTATAAATAGAGAGGGAAGCAACAATGAGACTAGAAAAGATACCACACGAAGAGCCCTTAAAAAAGTTGAAATGTCATATCTCTGGTAGTAGTCTTCGGCCGTTTGAAAGAAATTGAAGAAAGTTACAGGTGCAATCAGAGCGAATGGCGTCCCATCAACCAGAACAGCTACTTGTCCGTCTAAAAGGCTACCTGCGACAGTATCCGGACGCTCTGAGTTTAGCATGGTGGGAAAGAGACTAAGTGGTTCATCCTGTATGAATTCTTCGATATAGCCACTTTCAAGTATGCTGTCTGTATCAATGGATTGAAGCCGTTTTGTAATTTCCCGTATTACTTCTGGATTAGCAACATTTTCAATGTAAGCTAATATGACTTTAGTTTGTGTATATCGTCCAATAACGTGACTTTCAAATTTAAGGTCAGGTGTCCGCAATTTTCTTCTGATCAGTGTAATGTTAGTTGAGACATCCTCTGTAAATCCTTCTTTAGGACCCCGTACTACGGTCTGAGTACTGGGTTCCTGAATAGCCCGTCTTACTCCGCCTGCGATGGAAACTGCCAAAGCATAGTTGTTTCCGTTGATGACAATGACAGCATTCCCGGAGAGAATGGCTTGATATACCTCATTTTGCGAATGTATCATTTGAATATTTCCTGCTGGAATTGTCTTCTTTAATAGAGAGACCGTGCTATTTTCACCAAGCTTAGAGGAAGATTCAGAGAGTTTTTTTGTAATTAAACCTTCCATTAAATCGGAAAGTAAGTTTTGATCAATTAATCCCTCGATATAACATACTGCGAGATGACCGGCATGGGCAGGATTTTCGGAAAAATTACGAATGATAAAATCAGGACCTTGTCCGAGTTTCGATTTGAGTAAAGACAGAGTTTGGGGCAATGACGGATTAATGGGGTCAGTTGTTTGCTGATTGGACTTTTCACTATCTTGTCTACGCCTTCTTTCAGGTCTCAGAACGTTTCTAAACCAACCTAACAACACAAGTTAACCCCCTTGCTTTATTGATAAAGCATATTTTATCCTCTAATACCTAAAATATACTTCTTAAGAGCAGTTGATTCCAAAGTTAACCATTAAAATCCAAAAAATCAAAAGCGGGCGCCGTCCAACAGAGGAGAGCGCCCGCTTTTGATTTTTTGGAAATAACTAAATTCAACTAGCAGGTCAGGGAATCAACTCGAGCCCTTCTCCCGGTTCCAACACTTTCCCTACCCCTTCCTTTAGAAGCGAAGCGAAGTAGTGAGGGTCTTGTTTGATATGAGGGAACGTATTGAAATGGATCGGCACAACTTGTTTCGCTTGAAGCCATTCAGTTGCCAGCGCAGCATCTTCTGGACCCATAGTATGGTTGTCTCCGATCGGCAGAAATGCCAAATCGATATTGCTGAGTTCTCCAATCACCTTCATATCGTAGAACAAACCTGTGTCTCCTGCGTGGTAAATCGTTCTGCCCTCTGCTGTGAACAGAATCCCTGTAGGCATTCCCGTATAGATGATTGTTTTAGTCTCCAGATTAACGAGGCTTGAGCTATGAAAAGCCTGGGTTAATTTCACTTTTCCAAATTCGAATTGATAAGCTCCCCCAATGCTCATGGCGTGGGTTCGTACACCTTGCCAACTGAGAACATCCGCTAGCTCTGCCGATGCGATTACCAGCGCGTCATTTCGTTTTGCAATTTCCACAGTATCTCCAACATGATCCCCGTGGCCATGGGTCAGAAGGATTACATCAGCCTGCACGTCGGCTGCTTCCAGATCGGTGTTGGAGTTGCCTGTAATAAAAGGATCAATAAGAATAATTGTGCCATGGGTTTCGATTTTTACAACCGAATGTCCATGATAAGATACTTTCATTTTTCTTCCCCCTTGGTCAAATCGGCGGTGCCGGGTTTATTCAGATTAATGTGATGTAACAAACCATTGCCACGATATTGACTAATCTCCAATCGCTATCGAAACATACTCTTAGAAATTCTTCGCAGCATTGCGCGCTTTTTCAATTGCTTCGGCTTTGATTTGGGGAGCGCGGTCTCCCGCCGTGGACAGACCTTCCACAAATAGGCTATCAAAGTCTGTTACGCCGACAAAATTCAAAACCGTCTTCAAATGACGGCTTCCATTCTCGCGTTCCGCTACAGGACCTTCCGAATAGATGCCGCCGCTAGCTTGAATGTGGAATGCTTTTTTGTTATGCAGCAGTCCAACGGGGCCATTCTCCGTGTATTTGAATGTTTTGGCTCTGACGCAAAAGGAATCAATGTATGCCTTCAATACCGGAGGGTAAGAAAAGTTCCACATGGGTGTAACGAACACGTACTTGTCCGCAGTGACAAACTCTTCGAGCAAATGATTCAGTTGGGTTATTTTTTCTTGATGCGCGGCAGTCAATTGATCAAACGATGCTCCCGTTTGAAGCTTGCCCCATGCCTCCAATACATCTGCATCGATATGCGGAATGTCTCGTTGATACAGATCTACGTGCACAATCTTATCTTCTGGGTGACTTTCTTGATAGGCTTGTACAAATTGCTCGCCAACGGAAAGGCTGTAAGATGCTTCAGGATTACCAGGATGCGCAGTGATATAAAGAATAGTCGACATAATTATATTTTCTCTCCTTCTTATATAAAATTACGATTTAAACAATAAAAGGGGCGATACCGTTGCCATAAGACCAGTTGTCTTTCGTGACTTCAATTAAATTGATAAAAACATCCTCGGTTCTAATGTTGCACTGCTCATGCAGTTGTTCAGCTAATGCCGCATAGAACTCTTTTTTTACTTCAGACGATCTGCCGACATTCAAAATGATTTGAACGATGAGAAATCCATCGCTTCTTTCAATGTCCAGACAGTTTGGATCAAAGTTGAAGTTCTCTCGGTTGTGTTCCTCGATAATCAAAAAACGATCATTTTCAGGCACTTGCAGCTTGTCCACGATCGTTTGCGAGACAGCCTCTTTAATACGGGCTTTAGCTTCGCTCGAACGTCCTTCCAACGTGACGATACGCGTTAAAGGCATGTAGATTACCTCCTCTTTTTGTTGATATGCTTTATTCTATCTGTTAAAATCCAGAACACGAATGTACATGAGTTCGTGTTAGTTCGTGTCAGAGATGCTCAAACTATTGAAGCCAGGTGATAAGATGGAAGACGAAAAATCTTTGAAAGATTGGCCCCATGATTGGATTAAAAAAATTCGTTCCAGGCCCGCTAGACATAACCTTTCCAAACGAACACGGCAAGTTGACTTGGCAAGGCAAGTTGGCGTCGATCCACGAACCGTTCAACAGTGGGAGAACGGAGATCGTCTTCCCAGCGTTGACAGCCTCAAACGTTTGATTCAAGTCTTTTTGGAGGAAGGACTCTTCCTGGAGGGAGCCCAGCGGAAAGAGGCTGAGGAGCTTTGGCTTGCAGTAAAACGCTTTTCGGAAGTGCGCTCTGCAACAAAACGGGAGTTTCCGGATTTTGATGTCACTTGGTTTGAAACCGTTGCTTCGTTCGAAGGTTCCGCGCAGGAAGGTCGGGTTGCCACGCAAGCCGTTTCACTTGCAAGGCAAAGTCAGTTACCGAAGCCTCCTTCTCTCTTTATAGGAAGAAACCAATCCATGGCTGACCTGAAAGAACAGCTGAAGTTCCATTCCCTTGTGTCAATCGTAGGACCCGGAGGGATAGGGAAAACATCACTTGCTGTTCGAGTCGCTTCAACGCTTGCTGAAACGTATCCGGACGGTATTTGGATGTTCGAATTCGGCGCCGTAAAGGATCATCATTTTTTGGGCCAGTATCTGTTATCCACTATGGGATTGCAAAATCAAGGGAATCGAACTGATCTCCAAACCATATTAGATGTAATCTCCGAGAAAAGAATGATGTTTATTTTCGACAACTGCGAACACATCATTGATGCATGCGCGGCTTTAGCTGAATCACTCCTGATGGCTGCGCCAACACTAAGCATCATGGTCACGAGCCGAGAAGCCTTGAACATTTCGGGGGAATACGTCTATCGGATTCCCCCGTTATCCTTTCCAGGTGAGGAGTATTCGCTGGAGGTGCTTTCCGAAGAAGAAATCAAGGAATTTGAAGCCGTGCAACTGTTTATGGAACGTGCGCTTTTGGTTGCTCCTAAGCTTCAACCCACGCTGGCAAACTTGCAGCTTGTAGGTGCCATATGCAAAAAATTAGAAGGGATTCCGTTAGCCATTGAGCTTGCGGCTTCCAGAATGAGTATGTTGACATTAGAACAGATGGAAGAACGTCTGGCGAGTCTGCTGACATTATTGACTGCTGGAAAACGAAATGCTGTGCCTCGGCAAAAAACGCTGAAATCTACAATCGATTGGAGCTACGATCTACTAACCGGCAAGGAGCAACTGCTTCTGAGAAGGCTCAGTGTATTTTCGGGAGGGTTTACGTTGGAGGCAGTGGAGCGGATCTGTAGCTGCGAACCCACATTGCCCACCCGTGATGATAAACTTGCTCGGGAAGATATGCTTGATCTGTTATCCGGACTGGTCAACAAGTCACTCGTCTCAATCGAAACCAGTGATGACTACCGCTACATCCGTTATTTCATGCTGGAAGCCATTAAGGAATATGCTGGCGAGAAGATGCGGGAAGAAACTGACGGCCGTAACAGACATGTTCTTCTTGAACGTCATGCTCAATATTACAGCCAAATTTTGAATCGTGCCGAGGCCAAGTTCAGGACTCGAGAGCGTGATGCCTGCCTTGATGAAGTGAGACAAGAATATGCAAACCTGCGCTCAGCCATGCAATGGTGTTATCAGAATGATGCACATACCAACTCAATTGGATTTCATATGGTTTCAAACCTTTACTGGTTCTGGCTTCATGAAGGCAGATTAAAGGAGAGGATTTTTTGGCTTAATCGTTTTCTGGAAAGTACCGTTCATAAAGAACTGCCTGGTGGAGATTTTGCCAAAGCATTGCATGGGCGGGGCGTCATTCAATTGGTTCAAGGAAACGTTGAAGAAGCCATGGTTTCAGCTGCACGCAGCGCTGAGCTCGCCCGTGATCTGAACCATTCTGCACAATTAGCCTCTTCTCTTCGTCTCATGGCATTTATTTATATCAAACAGCTACTTTTGAAAGATGCCGAGCCTCTCGTTAAGGAGAGCGTTGATATTGCCAGGAAAACGAAGGACATGTGGAATTTGGCGGCTTCGTTGCATGCTTACGGAAAGCTAAAGCTGGAACAAAAGGAGTATCATGAAGCATCCATGCTTCTAAAAGAGAGCGTGTACTTCTTCGAATCGGTTCAGGATAAATGGGAAGTATCCGGTCCGTACGAAAGCCTCGGTTATGCTGCCTTGAAACTTGGGCAGACCGATCAATCCATTGAATGCTTCAAAAATAGCATTGCGATCAGCCAAATTTACAAAGGGACATGGATTCTCTCTCGCGGAATAGAAGGGTTGGCTATAGCTTTATGGGCAAAGAAGGCTTATCCAGAAGCGGTCATCCTTCTGAGTGCTGCTGAGAAATGTCGCGAAAGCTTCGGAGGTGCTGCCGTTCCGAATTTTCCCGTGGAGCATAATGCAGTGCTTCTTGATCTTCAACATGTTTTAATTGAACAGGAAATACGCGATATTTGGAACAAAGGAAAGAGTCTAACGAAAGACCAGATTCTCGCATATTCTTTAGAAACTTAGGTGTGCAAGCCTCCCTGAAAATCTGATCGTCCAAACGATGGACAGCCTCATTGACAACACGAACAAGGTGATAGTACAAAGAAACCGTTCCTTTCGTAAATGGTGGGTCGCACTTCCATTTACCAAGACGGTTTCTTTTTGTTTTACATCTTTGAGAAAAGCGGTCTTCCTGTGGGGCATGCAGTTTATGAACGGCCAATAAAAGTCAAAAAATTGGTGTCTGCATTTCATGATCCTTCTTGACACTCATTTTTTTCTGTAACTATAATGATTACATTAAGAAGGGAGTTAGTAATGATAATATTCAGCGATTTTCAATAGGACTCGAAAAAGTTCCACTGCTGAATGTTTACCAGACAGTGGAAGTCATGGAGTAGGGGAAGCTCTTTCATATCCACGAACAGCATAGCTAGAATTGCTATTAATAGCATTGTATCCTCAATTATTTTAATCATAACATAGGAGTGGATTTATCATGGCAACTGTATTGTACGTAACCGCTCATCCTTTAAAAGACGGTACATACAGCCTATCAGTCGGCAAACAGTTTATCGAAACCTATCAGGAGGCCAATCCAGGAGATGAGGTCATTCATTTGGACCTGTATCGCATGGATCTTCCGCAAATCGACGCCGATCTTCTAAGACGCTGGGGGCAGCCACCAAGTGGTCTTTCTTTCGATGAACTGAGCGAGGGATCGAAGGTCAAAGCGGTGCGAATGCGCGAGATTACGGACCAATTCATGACTGCGGATAAAATCGTCATTGTCAATCCGGTATGGAATTATTCTTTCCCGTCGGTTCTGAAAGCGTACATTGACGCGGTTATAGTTCCGGGAAAAACTATTAAGCGAGCCGATAATGGGCTGCGGGGTTTGTCCGGTTTGATTGGGACGCAGCAGGACAAAAAAGTGATGCACATTCAGGCTTCCGGCACGGTTCTCTCCCATGGGAAGTTCAAAGATGTAGAGTACAGCCATAGTTATGTAAAAGCTATCATGAATTTACTGGGCATTGACGATGTGCAGGCTATCTTTGTTGAAGGTATCAGTGAGCAGCCGGACCAAGCGCAGAGCATAAAGGAATCAGCAATCCGGCAAGCCATATTGGCAGCCAAAGCGTTTTGATGTGACAGCCTAAAGAAAAAGCGGAAAAATTCCAGGATTTTTTTCTGGTTTTTCTTTCTCTTTTTTGACCATGATGGGGGAATGTATTGTTGTTACACCTGATGTACGTTACCCAAATAAGTTGCATTATTACAATCCTTGATACTTAAGGCAATTCCTTTGTTTTGGCGGCCACAATGCGGTCATCATTATGGAGCGCTATGAGCCATAAGTGGAAATATAATGGTTAAACCCCAGGGACCTTATCCATCTGGAAGAAGCCCTGAGGTTTTTTGTTATTGAGCAGGGAGGTCTTGCCTGTAGTAATACGAAGCGGTCTCAAAATCTTTTTGGTGATAATAAGCTTCAGCTATAAGAATATACAATTCACTCATTTTTTTGTGCGCTTGCTTTTGTTATTGAGTTGGGCTTTTAAATCAGCTTCTTCCTCTGTGATTTCTATACTCTTTATTATGTTTAGAAACTCATTTAACAAATTGCTTTCAAGATATTGTTCCGCCCTTACCAATTGAGTAGGAATGGAGGGAGGAGGAGAAACGGTTTCCGAGGCCACTTCTTCTAAGAGAAAAGTAATAGAGCAATTTAATCGCTCCGCAAGCTTGCTAATGATCTCAAAAGAGGGCATCGCATTTCCTTTCTCAATTTGACTAATCAATATCAGATGATGAATTCACCCGCAGCTGGTTAGCAGCAGGGATAAGCAAGGATTATGCTGAGATCATGACCGGACTCGACCGTAAAATTCGCGAGGAAGGAGCGGAAGATCTAAGTACTGATACTGTAATGAGGGTGACTGGGAAGGCGCCTGTCTCCTTCCAACAATTTGCACAGAGACACGCAGGAATCTGGATGCGGGAATTAGACAGTACTATGACATTTTAGCCAAACTCAAACAGCGTGCACCAAGCTTGGAAAATTCCCTTGGAATCCTCGGCACTTCGCGTAGATATTTGTGTGTCCCAGCTTCCAACTGACAAAACCGAAAATATCTAGTTACGAACACAAGCTGAGAATTGCGCTAACAGAGATGCTCGTTGAATAAATTAGTCTAAATCTTCTATTAGAAACAGACTAGAATTATTGCTTTAATAGGGGGGATTATGATTAAGCGAAAGGTGGCATCTTATAAAGCGGAAAAGCGAATCCAAGGGTCAATTCAAGTAAAGAAAGGACAGGGTTCACTTTAAACCGCTCTGCCCTTTCTTTATAGATGAGGATAAACGAGTGATAAGTTTATGGTTCGATCAAGGTTTACAGATCGATTCTCCAGTTGCCCATCATCTTGGCGACTTCCGGGTCGCGATACGATAAGAAAAGACTTTCCCGCGTATCGAGGGCCGAGATTTGTTCGATATCATCCGCGCTCAACTCAAAATCGAAAATGTCAAAGTTTTCGACGATCCGCTCTTTTCTCACCGATTTTGGAATTACAACGACTTCACGCTGAACAAGCCAGCGCAATACGACCTGAGCGACGGACTTGTTGTATTTTTCTGCGATCGAGAGCAACACTTCGTTTTTGAACATGTTGTTAAGTCCCTCAGCGAATGGGGCCCACGACTGGTGTTGAACTCCGTGCTCTTTCATAAAAGCTGCGCTCTCTGTTTGCTGGTAGAACGGGTGCGTTTCGATCTGGTTGACGGCGGGTACGATTTCGTTATGAACGATGAGGTCCATCAGGCGGTCGGGTAGGAAGTTGCTGACACCGATCGCCCTAATCTTGCCTTCGCGGTACAGGTCTTCCATCGCACGCCATGCACCGTAGTAATCGCCAAATGGCTGGTGAATAAGGTACAGATCGAGATAGTCGAGTTGAAGCTTCTTCAAGGATTTGGCAAATGCGTGCTTGGTACTCTCGTAGCCGGCATCCTGAACCCAGAGCTTGGTCGTGATGAACAGCTGCTCACGCGGTACGCCGCTGCGGTTAATCGCACGACCGACCGCTTCCTCATTCAAATAACCGGAGGCGGTGTCGATCAGGCGGTAACCAGCCATCAGCGCTTCATATACAGCGTTCTCGCATTCTTCAGCATCTGGAACTTGGTAGACACCAAAGCCGATGATCGGCATTTTCACACCATTGTTTAATGTTACGGTTTGCATTGTATTTCCTCCCATTGTCCAAATGTAAAACGCAAACGGCCGCAAAACTCGGAAATCGGGCACCTCAGTGGGCTTCCGCTTACGGTCGACTTGCATTACAATAAGCCTAACGCCTTCGTGTTACACGAAGTCAAGCCATCTTCAAAAATTTTTATTTTTCCAAGGAGGATTCCACATGCATACAGTCAAAGAAGCTGCCCAGATAACGGGACTCACCGAGCACGCTGTACGCTTTTACACGGATAAAGGCCTGGTACCAAGCGTACAGCGCAATCAAAACAACATTCGGATGTTCGACGAAGAATCGATCAACTGGTTGCATGGCGTCAAATGTCTCAAGCAATCCGGGATGCCGATTGAAGTCATTAAAATGTACGTCGATTTCTGTCTCGAAGGGGATTCGACCATTCCGCAACGCTACACACTCATGATGGAGCATAAGGAAGCGGCGCTCATTAAGCTCGAAGAAGCCAAACAGCACGTTGCCCATTTGGAACAAAAAACGGCTCTATATCAGGCCATTCTGGAGCACCGCTCTCCAGACACGACCAATCCTGGCAACTGGGATAAAATTCAGCATATGCATAGTGACGTTTTTTACTCGCCCTCTGTTCGGAAGGCTAGAGATCTACGTGAGACACAACCACTCGAAGAAAATCCTCTGTTTTAAATTTCTGGTTGGCTTAGGATGAACAAGATTCAGAATAGTCTAGATTGGACTAACGAGAGACGATAACTTAATCATAACGAGAAGGCAGCAGGCCAAATGGACCCATTGCCTTCGTTCAAATCCTCTGTTTTTACACCAAATAACAGCACTGAACGCATCGTAAAAGATCATAAAATGGTAACGTTGTTTCAAACATGAGTCGAACCGTCTGGGTAACTTAGTTCTCGGACTGATCTTCCCAATGTATGTATTTACCTTTTTGCGGGATCAGTCGATCAGCTAACGCACTTTCAGGAAAGCTTTCTATCATCGTATGTACACATGATTTAAAAGGAGGCAGCACCCCACGCCAGCGGTAGAATTGACTACTACAGAGATTAGAATGTAAAGAAACGTAAGTCTGAAATAACAAGGGGCAGACTGAAAGATTTAATGGAACTGCGTCCAAGACTTAAACAGGCACAGTATGCAAAAATACTTGGGCTAAGCCAATTCAGTGTCTCACATCATATGCGAAAATTCAGAGAAGATTCAACTTGTGAATAGCTCACTTAACTACGTAATTGACCATTGCCCAATTATAATATACTATTGGTTAAAAATGTAATCAGGAGGCAGCTATATGTTTAACTCGGCAGTTTTAGAATCAATAAGTGACATAAACCTTTTGTATGAAATGCTGCAAGCAGAGTTTTCACTAGATGGTTGGGATGCTATGGTACATATTGCGGATAAACTCCACCACTCAATCAACGCATTCTATGAAGAAGACCAACTTAGACAAGCAAAAGGGCAGCCGAGAATTGATACTAAAAGACTTAAACGAAGTGTTGCTTTTTATTTTGGATATTCTATGGTGGCGAAAGGTATCGCATTGCAAAAGATGGGCGATTACTCAGCAGCCAGGGATTGTATTGAAAAGTACTCTGAATTGGGATGGATATCTGGATTGGACGATGAGGGGAAGGAGGATGTAGCACATTTCAGGATGATTGCAAATGCCAATACATATGTTTTGAATTTGCTGGAAGGTAATATGGAGACGCTTCCTGAATATGTGCAATTTATACACAATGCCGAGGAAGAAGAGTTGTTGCCGGGGATTATTACGATACTGGAGTCAGCTTTAAAACATAACTGTAACGTTGATTGGGCATTAAAAGAATTTGAGCCTAATTTGGACGCTCTGGATGGAGAGTACGAAACGGAAGCCAATATTCGTTATTATATAGATCATTTATATCTTATGTCCCTTTACCACTTTACTAATGGTAATATTTACAATGCATTAAATATATCCCTCAAGGGATTGCGAATGTCTGATAAACTTAAGGATGATACTGGATATAAAAAAATCAATGCATTATTTGTTTCATTTAGTGTTCATGCAACTAAAGAACAGCTGAATGAATATAATGTATTGAACAAAACTATCCTAGAAAGGGTGTTAAAAGATGAAAAAGGCATTAGGTATGATGGCAGTAGTATTGTTTCTGTTAGGTAACGTAATCATCCCTACTGGTGCAGCAACGATCCAACCTAACAATCACGGCATGAATAGCTTCCAACAACTTAATAATCATGGCATGAATAGCTAGGTTCGTATATTTGAAACCCCTTCTACAAAGAAGGGGTTTTTATTTGGTAGAATAGTTCCAAAGAATCATAACAATCTTCTAGAAATCTACTGATTTTTCTGAAGGATATCCACTCAATTCACAGAACACTATCATTGAGGAGAGGCGTGTCGAGGCAGGGGGTGCTTCGTGCCCTCATAAAGCCATTTCAGCAGCACAAAGACTTAATGTCTCGGCCGTCAATTCAAATATATCGGTTACATTGGGCGTTTTACATTGCAATAAAAACGATGGAGGGCGCTCAACGTGATAACACTGACTAGTAATCGTTACTGATAATATTCCCTCCATTCCTATTCCAGTCATAGGTTCAATATCAATTAACCCCATGCATACTAAATAATGAAAAGTTAAGTGTCGTTCAGTATTTAGTTCTAGCGGACCTGACAAAAGGCATTGTCAAACAGTTTTCTGGGAAATTTTAAGCGATCGTTATAGACGCTCCAAAACAGATTAGCTTTTTATAATCACCCGAAAAGGTGGCTATGGAAAGCTTTTTTACCGGTTTAATGAATCATTAATACAATGATGGATGTAGTCGGTACGACGTACATACACAAATTTCGTTAGAGCGACGAGCATAGGTTTTGCTGAAATACAATAGTTCTTTGTACAATAAAGTTGTTTTCTAATGTCTAACAATTTCTTAATCCTGATGTCATTGGACTGTCCAATTAAGTGCAGCCTAAAAAAATTCGAAGAAAATCTCCCGAGCATGATACAAAAAAGGAAGAAGGTTCGTCTTCCTAATAGCTGCAGCTTAAAAGGAGGCAATTATAAAATGAGTATTCCGGAATCCTCACCATTCCGCAACATATTTTATGAGCATTATCCAACCGTACGCAGAAAACTGGCTGCGCTTGTGCGAGATGAAGCAGCAGCCGACGATCTGGCGCAGGAAGTATTTCTGAGGCTGTACAGAAATCCGCCGGACAACCCGGCAACCCTGGGGGCATGGCTACACCGGGTACTGACAAGAATCGGATACGATTATTTAGAGAAGAGAGCAAGAGAGAGAAAGCTGCAGAATAAGCAGGAGATAATGTATGAAGGGGAAGTCGCTTCTGAATCCGGCGAAGAGGCGCTGATGCGTCGATTGGATCAGGAAGAGGTTCAGGCTTGGCTGGACAGACTGCCCGAACGAGACCGCCAAGCGCTGCTTCTGCGCTACTCCGGCTACAGCTATGCGGAGATCGCGGAAGAGCTTAATGTCAGGTCGCCGCTAATAGGCAGTCTGCTCCAAAGAGCGACACGCAAGCTGCAGGCCACATCCAGCAAGGCTATAGCAAGGCAGGACTAATCAAATATTCGGAAAGGATTGAAATGATATGACAACTAAATTGCAGCATTCAGAAGCTGACAAAAGTACACATGAAGCCTGGGAGAGGTTGCTACAGAAGCTGGCCATGGAGCCGGTAAACGCCAAGTGGGAGACCGGGGACGCAAATAACAAAGAGGACGTTCTGAGGCTTGCCGATACCCTTAGGCCGCCAGCGGACTCAGCTGCAATTCAGGATTCGGAATCCAGTTTGAAAGTTGATGCTCCGGCTCCGGTTGCTTCTTTCCGCCGGCGGGCAGGCAAGGGCCGAAAGTGGGCCGCAGCGGTGGCGGCAGCCGTTATCTTTGGCGTCGTACTTACAACCCCTGTGGGAAATAACGCGCTGGCGGCATTTTTAAATCAATTCCGGGTGCAGGATATCGCTACAGTTGACGAAAGCACGCTCGAAGGTATGTTTAATCAACTGGTTCCGGGAAAATCGGCCGACATAGAAAACACCTTTGGCCAGTTTACATCGGAAAGCGGAAACGTACAGGGTGATTTTACGCGTGAACAAGCCGTCTCTAAGCTCGGATATCAGCTTCTTCCAGTAAATGTGGCCGGAACGAAGGAAAGTGTGTACGTTACTCCTTCACAAAAAATTACAATGATGCTGAATGTGGATGAGCTCAATAAAGCTATGCAGCGTGTAGGGGCAACGAAGCTGCTGCCGGAGTCGATGGACAATAAAGAAATAGCGTTTAGTACACATGAAAGCGTAAATTACGATTTGGGTACCGATCAGGACCACTGGGCAACTCTGACACAGATGCAGGCTCCAGAAATTACGGTAGATCCGTCCGTTGATACAGAAAAAGCGGTGGATGCCGTTCTTCAGCTTCCGATTCTGCCTTCCGATCTGAAAGAGAAGGTAAAGCGCAGCCGCATTCTGGCAGGTTCCATTCCTATGCCATATGTGGTTAATAAAAGTGCTGAAACTTCTGAGATTACCATTGGAGGAACCAAGGTTCTGGTTACAAACATGAAGTACAGATCAATGACGAATCGTACCGCTATCTGGATCAAAGACGGACAGGTCTTTTCCTTTGAAGGTGGGAGCGCCTATGAGTCAGAGTTTGATTTCATGAACAAGCTTAAGGAGCTGGTTGAGGCATGAGTAAGCCGACAATCGACGCTAAAGGATTAACCAAGGAATACAGCAACGGGCGCGGCTGCCGCAACGTGACCATCACCGTAGGGAAAGGGGAAGCCTTTGGCTTCCTCGGCCCCAATGGAGCCGGGAAAAGCACATTTGTGAAAATGCTGGTCGGGCTCATCCATCCGACGGCCGGAGGAGCAACCCTGATGGGTGCACCCATCGGAACGCTCGAAGCGAAACGGCAAATCGGGTATCTCCCCGAGCTGTACCGGTATCAGGAATGGCTTACCGGTGATGAGGTCGTCCGGTTGCATGGGCGATTATGCGGTTTGGACAAGCAGGTGATCGACAAGAGAGTTCCTGAGCTATTGCACATGGTAGGTGTGGGTCAACGGGGGAAGGACCGTGTTAAGCATTATTCCAAAGGCATGCAGCAGCGGCTTGGACTGGCTTGCGCGCTGGTGAATGATCCGGCCGTGATTTTTCTTGACGAGCCTTCTTCCGCCATGGATCCGGTTGGACGAATGCATGTACGTAATATACTTGAGGAACTGAAGCAGCAGGGGAAAACGATTTTCTTAAACTCCCATCTGCTTGAGGATGTGGAAGTATTATGCGACAGAATGGCACTCTTGAATAACGGACAGGTTCTCCGCCATGGGCGGGTAGCCGAAATGCTCCAGAAGCGAGTCTGCTGGCGTTTTAAAGTCGGCGGATTTTCGCCTTTTTTGCTGTCCTGGCTTATGGATACGACAGAGCTCAGCTTTCGAGTAATAACAGATGGAAAAGCCGAAGGCGGATTTACAGGAGAGAGGGGCATAGATGATACCGTCTGGCTTGAAGCGGAACTGGAGAGCGAAGAACAGGCAGGCTGGATCAATACGTTGCTGATCGGACAGGGGATGACGTTATATGAAGTCACCAAAGTTCGAGAACGGCTTGAAGAGTGGTTCATGAAGGCTGTTGCAGGGCTGAATCATAGGGGGGAACAGGAATGAGGATTATTTGGACCATGACCTGGAAGGAGCTACTGCGCAAACGGGTCCTCCTGCTGACACTTTTATTAACTGTTGTATTCCTGCTGGGATTTTGGTTTATTGCCGGCGCCATCGCAGGAGATTCTACCTCTAGGGTGATCACAGGCGGTACGAATAATGAAACTATGATCCAGGAATTTACGCTCGGGATGTTCATTTTGATGCTCGGTTTTTTCTTCGCAAGTTTTGTACTCGCCTTTTTAGCGATTTTTAGCTCATTTTCCACGATTGCGGGTGAGGCGGAGCAGGGGGTCATGCAGGCGATGCTGCCACGGCCGATTCCGAGGTGGAAATGGTATACGGGCCGCTGGCTCGGCTATGTTTCGCTTGGTGTAATCTATGCCTTGGTATTGTACAGCCTGATTTTGTGGATCACCGATGTGCATGCTTCGATCCCGCGTGATCCGGTAGTGCTGGTGCAGTCTTTTTTGCTATTTGCTTCAGTCGTTCCCTTGCTTGTAACCGTGTCCATGTTCGGATCCGGCTATTTGTCATCGGTTGCGAATGGTGTCGTCATGACGATGCTTTATGGGGCTGGTTGGCTCGGTGGCATGGTTGGAAAAATCATCGGCTCTGTGGGTCTGGAGCCAGGTCCCATGCAGACCCTGAACAATATAACGGGTGTCCTGTCCCTGATCATGCCTGCCGATGGACTGCAGCGTAAAATGCAGGCAGTGTTGTTCAGCTTCGAGAATATTAATGGACTCATCCCGGTAAGCACAAGTGGACCGTTTGGTATCGACGAGATTCCTTCAACAGCCTTTTTGATATACGCGGCATTTTACACGGCTGTGCTCTTTGGACTCGGGCTGCGCCGCTTTGTCCGCAAGGATTTATAGGTTCTACTTTGAAGTTTCAGACTTCAGCAGCCATTCAAAAAAATTGTTTTAAAAGACCTTCTGAGAATAAAAAAGGTGGTCTAAAAAGACCGCCAAATTGCTTGCTTTATTCCAATAAATGAATCAATGAGTCTGTTTATCTATTTCGATCGTTCATTAGTTTCAGCCTCGTCTTTACGCCATAATCACGCTTAAAGCGATCAAAAAGGGCCTAAGGTCTCCAAGTCTATAGAAGGTGATAGACATTATTGCAACCATATTTACACAGCGATAATAATATTTTAATTGGGGCAGAACAAGATGGACTGCTGCTAGTTACTATTCTGACAATATGCATCTTAATTTCAGTTTGATGTTACCCGTTAGAGAGCATCGGGTACAAGCTCAAACTTTAATCATTTGATGTTGACCTCTATGGCTAATATTTCTATTTTCAAAAGACGTTTTAGGATAACCTAGAGCGTTTTTTTATTTTGAAAATCACCTGGGTATATGCCCATTTCTGCAAACGATGCTTATCTTTCCAGCGTAACAATCAATAGAAACCTACTAATTTGATTAACCATGTCAAGTTGGAGTTTTTCATCCTATACAATAGAAAAAGACAGTGGTTTAGAATTTCTATGTGGCCAAAAGTATTCAAATATGACAGGCGAAGAACTGCTCATGGACGTGGAAAAACTATTAATCGCTTGAGCTTCATAAAATACAAATGCAATTGCTCTACATAAAAAGTTGACCTGATTTTTGCCCGCCAGCTAGAGCATCTTCCGAAAATATTTTTCCACATCGTAGCCGATCATGGCAAGCATCCTTCCATCACAGGTTGCAAGTGAGTCGTCATTTGTTACCTCCCCAAATCAAATGTTTGAAAGGTCAGAAGTTTGTCAAAAATGGATATTATATCCTATATTTGCAATTCGAATAATCTTCAAAGGGGAGCTATACATGGTAAAAAAAATTCAGTTGCCATTGCAAACCTTAAGTCTGGTTGTCTCCTTTATGGTCTGGGTCTTGATCTCTTCCCTGATTTCTTACATAAGTCAGGATATTCCGCTGACGCTCGGACAAAGAGCGTGGTCCACCGCGATCCCGGTAATCTTGGGCTCTTTGCTGCGAATTCCGGCGGGGATTCTGACCAACCGCTTCGGGGCAAGGCTGATGAATACAGTCAGTTTCTTTATTCTGCTTGTTCCTGTCTACTATTTGAGCCAGGCCAATACTTTTCTGGATTTGGCGGTCGGGGGCTTCTTTCTTGGGATAGGTGGAGCCACGTTCTCGGTCGGTGTGACTTCACTGCCCAAATATTATCCCAAAGAAAAGCAGGGCACCATCAACGGGATATACGGGATCGGGAATCTGGGTACGGCCATCTCTACCTTTGGTGCACCGTGGGTGGCTGATGCGATCGGCTGGTCAAGAGCCCTTCAGTTTTTTTTGATTTTGCTCGCCCTTTTCGCTCTACTGAATCTGTTTTTAGGGGATAAGCACGAAGAGCGCGTACGAAGGTCCTGGAAGAATCAACTCAAGCAGGTTTATCGCAACGAAAAGTTGTGGTTTTTCAGCATATTTTACTTCATCACCTTCGGCTCCTTCGTAGCTTTTACAATCTATCTCCCCGGTTTTCTGGTCAGCTATTTTGAATTAAGCAAGGTGGATGCCGGACTCAGGACGGCGGGTTTTATCGCCTTGGCTACCTTTCTCCGTCCAGTAGGCGGGATACTGTCCGACAAGTTCAATCCTTTTGTAGTTCTTATGTTCGTGTTTGCCGGCCTAACCTTGTCAGGAGTTTTACTCTCTTTCGGATTGACCATGCCTCTTTTTACGTTGGGTTGTTTGATGGTAGCCGTGTGCGCCGGTATCGGGAACGGCGCGGTGTTCAAGCTGGTCCCGCTATACTTTTCAAAGCAAGGGGGCATCGCCAGCGGGATCGTCTCTGCCGCGGGCGGTCTGGGCGGTTTTTTTCCTCCACTGCTGCTTACCCTGCTGTTTGGGTGGACAGGCCACTACGCAATCGGCTTTATGGCCTTGTCCGAGGCCTCGCTGGCCAGCCTGATACTTGTTCTGTGGGTATTTTTCAGCAACAAGCTGGAGTTTGCGTCGGATATTATCAAGTCCACAGCCGATGCCGTGATGGTCACTGATGCCAAGGGCGTGATCCATACCGTAAACGCCGCCTTCACCGAGGTCACCGGATATCCCAAAGAAGCGGTGATTGGAAAAACTCCCAATATACTCAACTCCGGCTTCCAAGATCGCTCTTTCTATAATGCCTTTTGGGTCACTTTGCTGACCACCGGAAAATGGCAGGGAAAGATCGTCAATCGCAAGGCAAGCGGGGAGGTTTTTCGAGAGTGGCTCTCGGTAACGGCAATTACGAACGAGCAGAATGTCACTCATTATGTGGCTATATTCAGCGACCTTTCGCAGGCTGACTCCGTAATCGAGGAAGGTGAAGGCGGCGGGCTAGCGCAAAATCATTTCTCAAAAAAAGCAACAGGAAAGGAGGCGGGGGATTCATGTCAGGACCCGCATTGAGACATGTGGACAGTCATTCGATGATTCATGAGGCGGCCTTAGGCGAAGCAAGAGAACTTACCGAGCTGTTGGACAGAAGTATAAAAAAAGGTGAATTGGACAAAGCGGAGGAAATTGCCTACATCACGGTGGAGCATTGGGAGGGGCGTACGCTCCAGCACGCAGCCAGCGAAGAGGAAGGATTATATGTAGAAGCTGTGGGCATCAAGTCGGAGTTGAAGAACGTCATTATTTCCCTGACTCGCGATCATCAATTAATGCGAGAAATTGTCGCTGAGATTAAGGAACTGCTGGCGCAGAGCAAGGTGGGTGGCGAGCTTCTTGCTCGTTTTCAGGCTTTGATTATCGTTGATGAACTGCATAACCGGGATGAAATGAACATGCTGGAAAAAGAAGTGGAGGGACTGCTCCATGAAAAATGAGACCTATACACTGGCGGCGATGCTTCCCGACAAACCACTTCAATCTGTGGAGCCGAGACTGTATCGGCTACTGGTACAAGAGCTCGAGATGCTCCACCTTCATCCTTATGATGTGAAGGCGGGTGGCCGGACCGATGATCACGGCATCACCGTCTACCTCCGATTTGGCGAGGAATTGGGGCAGGTCACCAGCAGGAAATTTTCCTGGGCATTGGTGGAAGACGGCGATGAAGAGGTCTTGACCTTTTTTAAACAGTCGGCGGAAAAGATTAAGAAATCGATGATTGCCGATTATTTTAAAATGATGAAATTCTAACAAAGGTCGGCAGAATGAGTTGGAAAAATGGATACGAAAGAAGGCGAACCAGATGAATCAGGTGGAAACGGAACAATTTGTCCGGGATGATCGGAATGATTTGCTTGCCTTGCTTGAGATGAGATTCGGCGGAGTGCCGCAGCCTGTGCAAGAACAAATCTGCCGGCTGCAGGATCTGAACGAGCTTCAGCGCCTGATTATCGCGGCTTGCAACGCAGCGGATTGGGAAGTGTTTATGGAAGAGCTTCAGTTGGGACAAGACAGCTTCAAACTGACGGGGGAAAGGTTTAACCCGGTAAACCAGCAGGGAAAGGAGCATCTGTGCAATGGCTGAACATAAAAACAAGCTGCTTGATGCGTTGAAATATTTGCAACGCGGAGAGGCCATAAACGAGGGATGGACCGAGGAGAGCCCAAGATCCCGGGATTGGGAGAGCCTATACCGTGGCCGCTGGCAGCATGACAAGGTCGTTCGGTCGACACATGGCGTAAACTGTACCGGTTCCTGCAGTTGGAATGTTTTCGTCAAGGACGGCATTATCACCTGGGAAACACAAAAAACGGACTACCCGACCACAGGAGCCGACTTCCCCGAGTATGAACCCCGGGGCTGCCCGCGCGGGGCAAGCTTCTCCTGGTATACCTATAGCCCGATCCGGGTGAAGTATCCCTATATCCGCGGTGATTTGTACGACATGTGGCGTGAGGAGCTGGCAGTTGTTGAGGACCCGGTCACGGCCTGGAAAAACATCGTCAGCGATCCCAAAAAGCGTGACAGATACGTCAAGGCCAGGGGGAAAGGCGGCTTCGTTCGGGCGGATTGGGATGATGCCTGTCAGATGATTGCCAGCTCTATTATCCATACCATTCAACAATACGGTCCAGATCGTGTTGTTGGTTTTAGCCCGATCCCGGCCATGTCCATGGTGAGTTATTCGGCAGGGACACGCTTCCTGTCGCTGATTGGCGGGACCATCCTCAGTTTTTATGATTGGTATGCAGACCTTCCCCCTGCCTCGCCGCAGGTTTGGGGAGAACAAACAGATGTGCCGGAAAGCGGCGACTGGTATAACTCCAAGTATTTTATTATCTGGGGGACCAACATTCCGCAAACCCGGTCTCCTGATGCGCATTTCATGGTGGAAGCCCGTTATAACGGCACCAAGGTGGTCGGGGTCAGCCCCGATTATGCCGAGTATGAAAAGTTTGCGGACATTTGGCTGCCAGCTAAAGCCGGGACCGATGCCGCGCTTGCCATGGCTATGACCCACGTCATTCTCAAAGAATTCTACGTGGATCAGCAAGTCCCTTATTTTACGGATTACGCAAAAAAATTTACAGACCTTCCTTTCCTCGTGATACTAGAGAAACATGCCGATGCGTTTCGTTCGGGCCGCTTCCTCCGGGCCTCCGACTTGGGAGATGCCCAGGAGTTGGCCGAATGGAAAACGGTAGTCTGGGACGAGGCATCAGGAGCGCCGATGGTTCCGAGCGGCAGCCAGGGCTTCCGTTGGGATCAGGACAGCAGGTGGAACCTGGATCTCGAAAATCCTGACGGGACAGTAGTGGATCCTCTGCTGTCATTTATTGATGCGGCGGATGAAGTGGCTCTCGTTGACTTTCCTTATTTCGTGGAATCGGAGGGAGGGACAGTTCGGCGTGGAGTTCCCGTAAAGCATTTGCCGAGTGTGGAAGGCAGGACGCTCAAAGTCGTGACGGTTTATGACCTTATGATGGCTCATGTGGGTGTACCCAGACAGCAACTGCAAGGCGATTATCCGGTCGATTATAACGATCCGAAGCCTTACACACCGGCTTGGCAGGAGGCGATTACTGGCGTCAAGAAATCTCATTGCATTCAGGTAGCGAGGGAGTTTGCCGAAAATGCGGCCAAGACAGGTGGAAAATCGATGATCGCCATGGGCGGAGGAACGAACCATTGGTATCACAGCGACCAAATCTACCGTTCCATTCTGAATTTGGTTCTGCTCACGGGCTCCCAGGGAGTAAATGGCGGCGGATGGGCCCATTACGTAGGTCAGGAAAAGGTGAGGCCAGTGGAGGGGTGGCAGCAGATCGCATTTGCAGGAGATTGGATCAAGCCTCCCCGCTTACAAAACGGAACCTCCTTCTTCTACTTCGCGACGGAGCAGTTCCGCTATGAGGCCAAGGTCAATGAGGAGCAGAAACCATCCTGGGGCGGGCGGTTTAACCATATGCATCCTGCGGATGTCAATGCGCTGGCCGTAAGGCTCGGGTGGCTGCCTTCATTCCCGCAATTCAACCAGAACTCCATCGATGTGGCCAGACAGGTTCGAGAAAAAGGGTTTTCGGACGATCAGGAGGCCGTACAGGAAATTGCGAGAATGGTTAAAGAGGGAGAGCTAGATTTTGCGGTGGAGCACCCCAATGATCCGAACAATTTCCCGCGTGTCTTTTTCAACTGGCGGTCCAATCTGCTTGGCGATAGCGGTAAAGGGCATGAATACTTTGCCAAACATTTGATCGGGGCGGACAATCAGGTGTTGACGGACCCGAGCCATTCGTGGCGGCCAGAGACGGTGAAGACGGATGATGTTCCGCCGGAAGGCAAAACCGATTTGTTCATCAGCATGGATTTTAGAATGACGAGTTCAGGGCTGTTTTCGGATATCGTGCTGCCAGCAGCGACCTGGTACGAAAAATACGATTTAAGCACGACCGATATGCATCCGTTTGTCCATCCGTTTAATCCGGCTATTGAACCGCCTTGGCAAAGCAAAAGCGATTGGGACGCTTTTCGGGAAATCGCCAAAACGTTCTCCCAATTGGCGGAGAAACATTTGCCAGCCTGCGAGGATGTTCTCATGACTCCGCTCGGACATGACAGTCCAGATGAAATCGCCCAAGTTCACGGAAAAATCCGCGATTGGCGCAAGGGAGAGACGGAGGCAGTGCCCGGCAAAACGATGCCCCATTTTTTATTGGTGAAGCGTGACTATCCGAACGTGTATGGAAAAATGATTACCATCGGACCGAACATTAAAAAGGGTTATGGAACAAAGGGGATTAAAATTCCCGGCGACAAGGTGTACGGCCAGCTCATGGAGCGGCTGGGGGCATCGAAACATGAGGGGATTGGCAAAGGACAGCCGGATCTATTCCGGGATAAACAGGTAATCGAAGCGATTCTGCTGATGTCTGGCGCCACGAACGGAGAACGAGCCGTGGAAGGCTGGCGTTCGTTAGAGACCAAAACCGGCAAAAAGCTGGAGGACATCTCAAAACCTCGGGAAGAAGAGGCTTTCACGCTTCTGGATATTACTGCTCAGCCCCGGCATACGATCTCAACTCCGGTCTGGAGTGGCTTGGAGAAGGACAATCGGAGATACTCGCCCTTTACCTTAAATACGGAGTACAGCATTCCATGGCGCACTTTAACAGGCAGACAAAGCTTTTATCTGGACCATGAGATGATTTTGGATTTCGGTGAAGGGCTGCCGCTTTATTTGCCGCCGCTGGAGCACGTTCCTTTTTTTAAGGGTGAGAAAGAAGTGCCAGCGAATGGAAAAACGATGACGATCCGTTATTTGACCCCGCACCAAAAATGGGGAATTCATACGATGTTCATCGACACCAATCAAATGTCGACGCTGTTCCGCGGATGGCAGGTCGTCTGGCTGAACGAAAAAGACGGGGCTTCGATCGGGATCAAGGATAACGATTGGATTGAGGTATATAACCGGAATGGAGTCATCGCAGCAAGAGCGGTGCTGACTTACCGGATTCCAGAGGGGATCGCTTATATGTATCATGCCCAGGATCGCACGCTTGGCGTGCCGGGTACCTCTATCACCAAGCAGCGCGGCGGTACCCATAACAGTGTGACTCGAATTACGATGAAGCCGACACATATGATCGGAGGCTATGCCCAACTGAGCTACGGGTTTAATTACTACGGGCCGACAGGAAGTCAGAGAGATACGATGACAATCATCCGACCGTTAAAGGAGGTTGACTGGCTTGAGGATTAAAGCGCAAGTCGCCATGGTCATGAACTTGGACAAATGCATCGGCTGCCATACCTGTTCGGTGACCTGCAAGAACACGTGGACCAATCGGCCCGGAACGGAATACATGTGGTACAACAATGTGGAAACCCGGCCGGGTCCCGGTTACCCTCGGGCATGGGAAGACCTGAGGAAATTTAAAGGCGGGTGGGTTCTGCGCAACGGAAAGCTGGCACTCCGGGCGGGGGGGCCAATCACCAAACTGGCGAATATTTTTTACAATCCGAATATGGCCAGCCTGGACAACTTCTATGAGCCGTGGACCTATGATTACGATAACTTGATTCATAGCCCCAAGCGGAAGCATCTTCCGGTCGCGCGGCCTGTATCACTGATTACCGGAGAATATATGGACAAGCCGGAATGGGGCCCGAACTGGGATGACGACCTGGCTGGCGGGAGTGAGATCGTACCGCTGGACCCGAATGTCAAGCAGCTTCAGGAACAGATCGCCATGGAGTATGAGAAGACGTTCATGATGTACCTGCCCCGCATTTGCGAGCACTGTCTGAACCCTTCCTGCGTGGCTTCCTGTCCATCCGGAGCTTTGTACAAGCGGGAGGAGGACGGTATTGTACTTGTGGATCAAGACGCCTGCCGGGGGTGGAGATTTTGTACCAACGGCTGCCCCTACCACAAGGTATACTACAACTGGAATACGCACAAGGCGGAAAAATGCAATTTCTGCTACCCGCGGACAGAAGCGGGCATGGCCACGATTTGCTCGGAAACCTGTGTGGGCCGGATTCGCTATATCGGTGTCGTCTTCTATGACGCAGATCGAGCCAAGGCGGCAGCTTCCGTGGAGAATCCGCAGGATTTGTATGAATCCCAGCTTTCGGTGTTCCTTGACCCCTTCGAGCCGGAAGTGATCAAGGAGGCGAGAAGAAGCGGGATCAACGATTCCTGGATCGATGCGGCACAGCGCTCGCCGATCTACAAGCTTGCCATGAAGTGGAAGGTTGCTCTGCCACTTCATCCGGAATACCGCACGCTCCCTATGGTGTGGTATGTTCCACCGCTTAGCCCGATTATGAACCATATTGAAGAAGACGAGCTTCAGACCGATCACTATATTCCCGCCGTCGATCAGATGCGGATTCCAATGGAGTATCTGGCATCTCTGCTTACGGCAGGGGATACCTCCGTCATCCGTAGAGTGTTGCTTAAAATGACCGCCATGCGTGTACATAGGCGGCAGCGAGCCGTTGGCGGCATGGATGATCTCAGACACAGCCAGCTTTTGGGAGAGGCGGGAATTACAGTGGAGGAAATTGAAGAGATGACCCGATTGTTCGCTGTTGCCAAATATAACGAAAGGTTTGTGATCCCAACCGCCCGGAGGGAAATGGATGGCGCGAAAGAGCTTCATTACAAGCAGGGGGCATGCAGCATCGAATCCATTACCCCGTCAAGCGCGGTCACGTCACATCTTTTCGCAAGGGAGGACATGGATGATGGAACATAAGCCCGTTTTGCTGGCGGCCTGCGCCAGATTGCTAGGATATCCCTATGAGGATTTTCAGGAAATGAAGGAGGAACTGCTTGCAGCCGTCCAAGAGGAAATGAAAGATAATGAGCTGGCGAGCAGGTTTGGCCAGGCGGCCGAGGCTATCTTCTCGGTTCCTCCCAAGGAGCTTCAGGAAATTTATGTTTGGACGTTCGATTGGAAGGAAAAGACCGGACTCTATCTGACCGCTCATGAATTGGGTGACAGTCGGGAACGTGGGGCAGCTCTGATTTTGCTTCAGCATATTGTCCGGGATGCGGGCTTTATGATGCCGAGCGGGGAGCTGTGCGACTTCATTCCGCTGTTGTACGAGCTGCTGGCCGTAAGGTCCGACAATGTTCATGTACGCGCGCTTGAACTCCGGCTGGCCGCAGCCACAGAGCGGATTCGGAAGCATCTGTCTGAAGACAGTCCCTATTCCGAGTTGTTGAACTTTCTGATGACCGATGTTTTCGAGGTCCCTACGGAAGAAGAAATTCGCATGCTGGAGAGCAAGCGGGAGAGCGCCGATCTGGATGAACTGCCTTATCCTATCCTGTTTGGCATGGACGGTACGGCTCGTAGCGATTCGGGCTTACCTGTCTACAAAACGTGCGATGGAATGGAGGTATAATGATGACTGGTATCTTTTGGTGGGTCGTGTTTCCCTATCTCACCTTGACGGTGATGATCTTTGGCTTGCTCTATCGGTTTGCTTTTCGTCAGGTCAGCTGGACGGCGCCTTCCACGGAGATTTTTGAAAAAAGATGGCTCAGAATCGGTTCGACTGTGTTCCATTACGGGATCATTTTCGCGTTTGTTGGCCATATCATGGGTGTGTTGATCCCGCGCAGTGTTTATCATTTCTTCGGCATATCCGATGAGACCTATCATATATTTGCGATCGCGGGGGGCGGCTTTGCCGGTCTGATGGTCGTCATCGGTCTGGTTCTTCTGCTTATGCGCAAAATCCTTAACCGTCGGGTAAGGGCCCATGCGGGTTTTGGTGATTATTTTGCAGTGATTTTAGTCCTGATCATCGCAGCCATCGGTACCTATATGACCATCGTGTATAATACGACTGTGGTGGCCTATGAATACCGTACGACCATCGGGCCTTGGTTTCGCAGCCTGTTCACCTTTAATCCGCAATACGGGTTGATGCACATGGTTCCTTTCGTGTTTCAGCTTCACATCATCCTGGCGTTTCTTCTGTTCGCTTCCATACCGTTTACCCATCTGGTCCATATGTTTTCTTTTCCCGCACGTTATCCGGCAAGATCTCCGCAGCAGTACCGTTCCAGAAACAGTTACCGGAAACGGGAGAGAACCTGATTTCTATTTCGATATGGACGAAAATTTCTGATGACAATAATAGCTGTTCATGAAGAGCATCTCTGCTTAACCAATGAGAAACTGATTGAAAAATATGCTTCAGCTTTTGGAAAACCAGCTTTATCCGTGCATTCTCTGAGACATTCATTTGCAACCCGTTATCACCTAGAGAACATTAATGTGCCCAGATTGAAAAACAACCTTTATTGATGGTGGGCGATCAAATTAAGATTGAAGCTCTTGGAGGACAGAACATAGGATGTAGAAAGTCGCCCTTAATGGCGGCTTTTTTCTATAGTAATGGATTCAGAATGATGGTTTGCGTCCAAGGAGAATTCTTTTATGGAATACATAGATAAAATTGTATAATAATATATAATTCACCACTTGCAAGAGGCGATTTCAGTTTCATCATTGATCAAACGACCAAAGTGATGAACTTATAGGTGGGGAGGTTTATCAGTGCTTCTGAACTATTGCCATGACTATATTATGTTTTTTGATTGGTTAGTTGCAGAAAACTTTACTAAGGAATCTATGATTGATGAGGTAGGATTCAATGCTCAGCGCGTACTGATGGAGTACATGAAGATAGCTTTTGCAGACATTAATTGGGTAGAGACGATGGTAGATGATGAAGACGAAGGACTCACCGGAGACGAAACGGAGGCTTTAAGTATTCAATAAACCGATTCCTGAATATCGTAAGAACCCACATTGTTCTGCCAAGAGATGCTTAAATTCTTTCCTGACGATTGGCAGGCAAGCACTCTTATGGATTTAGCAAATAATCCTCGTGTTTCAGTCTGTTCAGGTCAGAGTGTAGGAAAACCGGGCTGGAAGCAGCAACGACCCTTTATTTTCTGCGGTGGATTTTTGTGTTAATGAAGGGGCAATTTTTTACCCTGCCATCGCATTAACTTACCATTGGGGATGACATGGATAGTGTTTTATTATCAAATAACAGCCCCCTTACAAAATTTAATATAAAACAAACATTTTGAATTGAGCAATTTTTTTCCTATGGCAAGGGTTGTATGTCCATCCAATCCTACGGGTGGTCAAAAGGGGCTTATTGAAGGGAGCGAGAAGTGGTGAAGTGGGGCAATAACCTTCTTCGGAGAAAGTAATAGGGGGGGCAGTTGTTTTCGAACAAAAATTACCGGCCAATGTCGGTAACGAACATTTTTTTTAATTAAATTGGAACCGGTTTCATAATATTAGGAGGAGAGAAATATGGATTACAAGCAAGTTGCAGCTGACATCCTGGATGCCCTGGGAGGTAAGGAAAACATAACGGCAGCTGCTCATTGTGCGACGCGATTGCGGCTCGTTCTTGAAGATGAATCTTTGCTTGATCAAAAAGCGCTTGATCAAATGGACGTTGTTAAAGGGACTTTTTCTATAGCAGGGCAATATCAAATTATCCTTGGAGCCGGGATTGTAAATAACGTGTATGGCGAGTTCGCCAAACTTACGGGTCTCGGAGAAATGTCCACCGGCGATGTAAAGACGGCAGGAGCAGCTAAAATGAATCCGCTTCAACGACTTGTGAAAGCACTTTCCGACATTTTTGTTCCGATCATTCCGGCGATTGTTGCCGGGGGTCTATTAATGGGGATCAACAATGTTCTGACTGCCAGCAATCTGTTTGGTCCCAGGTCTCTGGTCGAAATGTACCCTGGTATTGCCGATTGGGCAAGCATTATTAATTTATTCGCCAACGCTCCTTTTGTTTTCCTTCCCATCCTGATCGGCTTCTCGGCCACTCGCAAGTTTGGTGGAAATCCTTATTTGGGTGCGGCGCTGGCCATGATTATGGTTCATCCCGATCTGCTTAATGGTTACAGCTACGGCCAGGCACTTGTAGATGGGACAGTACCCACCTGGCAACTGTTCGGTTTCTCAATCGAAAAGGTTGGCTATCAGGGAACGGTTCTGCCAGTACTGGCCGTATCCTATATTTTATCGGTAATCGAGAAAAATTTGCGAAAGGTAATTCCATCTTATCTTGATAATCTGTTGACTCCCTTGCTGTCTGTCCTCGTTACCGGCCTCTTGACCTTTGCTGTTGTTGGACCGGTCCTTCGCGCCGCGGGCAACGGACTGACAGATGGTCTCTTCTGGCTCTATGATACGACGGGTTTCATTGGAGGAGGTATTTTCGGTTTTTTCTATTCTTCGATTGCCATAACGGGAATGCATCACAGTTTCCTCGCTGTGGATACCCAACTATTGTCGGACGTTGCTAAGACGGGCGGATCCTTCTTGCTTCCGATTGCCTCGATGGCGAATATCGCTCAGGGCGCGGCTACGCTGGCCGTCTTTCTCATCACACGCAACAGCAAGACGAAGAGTATCGCCTCAGCTGCCGGCATATCCGCGCTGCTCGGTATTACCGAACCTGCAATGTTCGGAATCAACCTGAAGCTTCGCTACCCGTTCATTGCTGCGATGATCGGTTCCGGCCTGGCTTCCGCCTATATTGCTTACGCACATGTGCTGTCCATTTCAATGGGACCGGCGGCGCTACCCGGTATTATCGCAATCCGTCCACAGTCCATCGCTGATTTCTGTATCGGCATGGGCATCAGCTTTCTGGTTACGTTTCTCATCACCCTGCTCTGGGGCAAGCGGAAAAATGCGTCAGCCTCAGGGGAGACTTCAAGCGAAGCAGCGGATCGACCGTAAGTTTAAGCATGCTTGGAACTATTTTGCAGTAAGGAGGTTGCTGTGGAGTGGACAAAAGAAGAGAGATACAGAAGATTAGAAGATACCAATACGGAGGAAATCTCCGGTCTGGCCGCCAGAGTGGCAAGGTGCCCCTGGCGCCAGGGGTATCATATCCAGCCTGAGACAGGGTTGCTGAACGACCCGAATGGATTTGCTTTTTTTCATGAAGAGTATCATTTGTTCTATCAATGTTTTCCTCTCGGTACTGTGCATGGTCTCAAATATTGGTATCATACCAGCTCTCGGGATCTCGTTCACTGGACGAACCGGGGAGTGGCGTTAAAACCGGACCGGGATTTTGACAGTCATGGAGTATACTCGGGCAGTGCAATCGAACACAATGGGCGATTGTACCTCAGGTACACCGGCAATACACATGATAAGAGTTGGGAGCGAGTGCCTTATCAGTGTATGGCTCAAATGGAGAGAGATGGACGTATACACAAGTTCTCCTCCCCGGTTATAAGCGGACCTCCGTCCGGGTATACCGATCATTGTCGCGACCCCAAAGTATGGAAACAGAAAGATTGCTTTTATGCCGTTTGGAGCGCAACGTTCCAATCTTACCGGCTGAGCCATGCTCTATCGCTCCATTGATCTTTACAAATGGGAAGAGGGTTTACTCTACGAGTTCAGACCGGTGACAAAATCAAGAAAGGACAGCTGCTGGAATTTGATATTTCCGAAATCGAGCAGGCGGGCTTTCCGGTGATCACACCAGTGTTGGTCCCGGACGACCAGGAAATGGTGAAACCGGTGGAGACGATGGAAGGCGCTGGGGTGGTAGACGGTGTCCCCACTGCTTCGTGTTCACTTAAAATGATGGTGTAGCTTGGATTTATCGGAGAACCGGCAAGCTGTTACAGCACATTTGCCAGTTGATTTTTGCTTCTCAAAATAATATAACCACGGCGAAGGGGCATAGCGAGCAGGGCCTGAAATCTCATGATTTCAGGCCCTGCTTTCTGTTGGACTTCTAATTTTTTTGCTTTGATACATTCATTGCTCGTCGATCTTACTAAACCGCCAGAACAGGCTGATAAAATCCCCTTTTATTCTTGGAAGTGTCAAACCGGCGTACATCAGCTCGTCACCTCCGTATATCTTTCCAGTTTCGTGATGGCGGTACAGGTAACGCGAATTCAATCCTTTGCATTTCAGAATAGGCACCCTTTCACCCGGCTGGCTCAGCACTCGGAAGAAAGCAAGTACAGCTTCGCTCTGGTCATCAGAAACAAAGGCCCAGGCCACCTCGTTGCCCTCGAACGGACTTAAAATGCGATAAAATTCTCCGAATTGGATAAGGGGGCGAATTGCTTTATATAGCGCAACTTGGGACTTGATCGCTATCTTTTCCTGCGGCGACATCTTGGTAAGATCGAGTTCGTAGCCAAGGTTTCCCGACATCGCGACATGTCCTCGGGTGTCAAGAGGAGTAACCCGGTTGACTTGATGATTCGGTACACCCGAAACATGAGCGCCCATAGACACAGCCGGATAGACCATACTGTTGCCGTACTGGATTTTTAGCCGACTGATCGCATCGGTATTGTCGCTTGTCCACGTTTGCGGCATGTAATAGAGCATGCCGGGATCATAGCGCCCTCCTCCGCTGGAACAGCTCTCGAACAGTACATCCGGAAAGACGGAAGTGAGCTCGTCCAATACCCTGTACAGACCGAGGATATACCGGTGTCCCGTTTCGCGCTGGCGCTCCGCCGGAAGCAGGGCAGAGCCGATCTCCGTCAAATGGCGGTTCATGTCCCATTTGACATAAGTAATCGGTGCGGAAGACAGAACATCGGACAGCGCTCCAACAATATAGTCGCATACATCCCGCCGCGACAGATCGAGAACAAGCTGATTTCGCCCCACCGTGTGGGGACGATCTGTCACATGAAGACACCAGTCGGGATGGCGCCGGTAGAGTTCGCTGTCCGGTGAGACCATCTCCGGTTCGAACCACAGACCGAACTGCATGCCCATTCCGGTTATCCGCCGGGCCAGATTGTCCAGCCCCTCCGGAAGCTTGCGACGGTCAACGGTCCAGTCGCCCAGGGAACTCAAATCATTGTCCCGCTTGCCGAACCAACCGTCGTCCAGGACAAAGAGCTCCATACCAAGTTCTTTCCCTTCGCGGGCGATCGCTTCGATCTTGTCGGCGTTAAAGTCAAAGTAGGTGGCCTCCCAGTTATTAATTAGAATCGGCCGTTCGGCGTCACGAAATTTGCCGCGACTGAGCCGCGTGCGGTAGAGCCTATTAAAGACGCGGGACATCCCGCCCAAGCCTTGTGCAGAGTATACCATGACGGTCTCGGGCGTTTGAAAGCTTTCTCCGGGAGCCAACTGCCAGGAGAAGCCAAACGGATTGATGCCGATCGACAACCGAGTCGTCCGGTACTGCTGAACCTCGGCCTGGGCTATGAAGTTTCCGCTGTAAACGAGATTGAGCGCGTATACCTCGCCATTGTCTTCATCAGCGCCAGGACGAAGCAGGGCCAGAAACGGATTCTGCTGGGGACTGCTGGCACCTCGCCGGCTTTCCGCATTCTGGATGCCGGGCATAAGGGGTCTCCGCGCAATATTTCGTTCATTGGTATGCGTACCGTAGAAGGTCAACATGTCATACTCGTCATCTCTGAAATCGATACTGGCGCTGAGCGCGCGAAGAAGGACCAGATTGTCGGAGCCGGTATGGTCGAAACGAACCGACCGAGCGATGGCGTCGTATTTGTTAAAGACAGTATAAATTAAGGTAGCACGCAGACCGGTCAGTGCATCTTCAAGCACAAGCTCCAGCGTATCCGCTTCGTCCTCCCTCTCGATGTAAGTGGCAGGAAGACCTGGAAGCTTTGGCTTGCCGGCGAATATCCGATGAGTCTGGTAACGGAAATCACAGATTTCAGATCCATTAGACTGGCCGACCTGATAGGCGGGTATGCCAAAATCGCCGTTCCCGTAACCCGGATACTCCTGCGGAAGGTTGTCCAAGGAGAACCTTCGGTCAGCAGGGTCAGGATTCGGCGAAAAGCCCCGATCGATAAAATCAAAAGGTACAGAATCCTGGTAGATGGCGATTCGTCGTCCCCAGTATAAATGCCCAAGGTAGCCGTCGCGAACAATCTGAATGCAGTAGCTGGAACCGGGGGTTTGCAGGTGAAATACCATGCGTTTCTCATCGTAATGAATGCCCATAAGTGAAATCGTGCTCCTTTTAGTGTTATAATTTAGTAAGCGTATGAAATAACTGATTATAGAAAATTCGTCTTCATCATTAGCGTAAAGGTGCAGAAGAACCGAAACAAGAGTAACTTTATAAATTGAGGAGGGTGAAATATTGCTGTGAATCATGGGGAGGGAAACGGGAAAGAGAAGCAGTCCTCGATATCTTTTCACTTTATAACACCTATGCCCTATATCTTGTTAAAAGGTGCTGGATATGAGCTGATTACTTCGCATGATTATATCTGGGATGGACGGAACCGTACCGGAGACCATTGTGTGCTTCAATATACATTGAATGGTCGCGGTGAGATTGAAACGGGGGGGAGGAGACATTCCCTCGAGCCGGGGGATGCTTTTCTGGCTGATGTTCCGGGCGACCATATCTACCGTCTCCCCTCTGATTCTCCCAGATGGGAAGTGCTTTACTTCGAACTGTCACACTTGGCGCTGCATCTCCTCCAGGAATGGCTGGACATAAGCGGCTACATTTTCCGGATTGAGCCGGGGACCGATTTGGAGCATCTCCTGTGGGTGACTTATCGGGAAGCTATTGAGAACAGCTACCGCGATATGTATCAGTGCTCACGGGCTGCTTATTCACTGGCCATGTCACTGGCGAGTCATCTTGTCACTCTTGCCAGCAGCGTCCCATTGCCTCCGGTTGTAGAACGCTGTAAGACCTTCATTGACAGTAATCTGCATCGGAGCATTGGCCTTCAGGACATGGCGGAGGTCTCCGGATGTTCTAAATTTCATCTCACCCGTGAGTTTGAGCGCAAGCTTGGCCTCTCTCCCGGCCGCTATTTAACTCGTATGAGGTTGGAAAGAGCGGCTGCTCTTCTGCTGGAGCCCGCAAATCTGACATTGGAGCAGGTGGCGGAACAGTCCGGTTTCTCGAATGCGAATTATTTCGGCAAAGTGTTCCGAAAGTATACAGGAATGGCTCCAGGCGAATTCCGCATGGAGGGCGATTTGTATCAAATTCGGCGGTTGATCCGGAGCGATCAATGAAAATAGGGTCTTGAAGATAGTAACAGGCTGCCGAAAATTTCGGCAGCCTTGTTTTAAAGCAGCTTAAAAGAAAAAAGAAGGGTCACGCAAACACTACGTTAATGATTAGGGGGTCGATTGACTCAATAGTATCGATGACAAAAAGATCCCCGTCCCGCCGGAATGGAGTTGGTACTCCTCAGCGGTTCGATTGAATCAGGTGACACAAATTCATATGCGGAGTAGGTAATGAAGAAAGTCAGAAAAAAAGCGCTTCAAAGATTATTGAAACGTTTCCAACTTCGTGCTATTATAATTCCCATAAGAGATATGGGGGGGTTAAATGCCAAGTATTAGAGATGTAGCTAAGATAGCTGGTGTTGCTGTGGGAACGGTGTCCCGCGTTATTAATAACTCGGGCTCTGTAAAACCAGATACACGAAGGAAAGTGGAGAAAGCTATACAAGAACTGAATTATTTTCCTAATGAAGTCGCTCGAAATTTTAAAATGAGGAAATCCAAGATGGTAGCCTTGCTGCTTCCAAGTATCTGGCATCCTTTTTTTTCTGAACTGGCTTATTACATTGAGGATGAGTTGGATCGGGAAGGCTTTAAGCTCATGTTATGTAATAGCGGCGGCAAGCCCGAAAAGGAACTGTATTACCTGGATATGCTACGTCAAAACAAAGTGGCTGGTATTGTCGGCATTACTTACAATGATATAGAAAATAGCGTAAGCAATGACATTCCAATTCTAAGTATTGACAGACATTTCAACAAAAAAATCACTTGTGTGACCTCAGATAATTATGAGGGAGGCCGTCTAGCTTTGAGGGAACTTGTTAAGGCAGGGGCCCAAAAACCGGCTTTTATGGGAAGCGTCACTTCCATTTTTAGTGAAACCATGAATCGAAGAAAAGGTTTCATTGATGAGGCGAAAAAATTGGGTGTAGACCATGTTGTATACGAGAAACCAGATCCTATTGTGGACGACGAAGCCTATTTTGGCGAATTTCTATCTAAGCATCGGGATGTGGATGGCATTTTCGCTATTACCGATATGTTTGCCGCCAAATATATAGAAAGAGCAGGTAGGCAGGGTATTCGAGTTCCAGAAGATGTAAAGGTCATCGGTTATGACGGCATTCAGGATCATCGTTATTTTCATCCGATATTGTCTACAATTAGGCAGCCAGTGGAGGAGATGGCACGTCTGACAATCAGACTACTGTATCAAAAGATGGATGGTATAACTTTAGATCAGCAAGTGTATCGTCTCCCCGTTATCTTCAGGCAAGGCGAAACGACATGAGTTTTATTGTATAAATATTAGCTCATTCAGTTGGATCTCAGTCTGGATCTGCAAACTCGCCTTTTTTTTTATAATAAATTGGAAACGTTTCATTTGACAATCAGACTACTCTGTTAAAAGATCCAAGGAATAAGTTTGGATCAGCAAATGTATCGTCTCCTGCTATCTTAGGCAAGGTTGTTTTTGACTTTGGAAAAACTTTAGCTCATTCGGTGGATTTATGGTATGGATCACCGGCTGACGTTTTTCTTTTAATAAATTGGAAACGTTTCAAAAATGAAAATATTCTTTTACAAGAAAGGGAGTGTAATGGTGAATTCAAGAACTAGTGAGTGGGATCATTCTACGATCAAGCCAAATCGCAAAATATGGAACCAGATCAAACGTGACTATGAACTATATCTGTTTTTGCTGCCAATCATTATTATTTATCTCGTATTTAAGTACTATCCAATGTATGGAATACAAATTGCTTTTAAGGATTTTTCACCAAGTCGGGGAATCTGGGGAAGCGAGTGGGTAGGCTTTAAGCACTTTATTGATTTTTTCGATTCCTATAACTTCTGGACGATCATGACTAATACGCTTACACTCAGTGTTCTATCGCTTGTATTTAGCTTCCCAGCTCCGATTATTATAGCGATTATGCTCAATCAGATGCTGGCCAAGAGATACAAGAAAATTGTACAAACTGTAATTTATGCACCACACTTTATTTCGACCGTAGTGCTCGTCGGTATGCTTAATGTTTTTCTGTCTCCAAACAGCGGAATTGTGAATCACATCATCACTTGGTTTGGAGGGGACCCCATTATGTTCTTGGCCGACGAAGGGTGGTTCCGCCCTTTGTATATTTTATCAGGGGTTTGGCAAGAGACAGGTTTTGCTACCATCATTTACCTTGCTGCGCTGGCAGGGGTCAATCCAGAATTGCATGAAGCCGCGATCATGGATGGAGCAAGCAAATGGAAGCGCGTAATGCATGTGGATATTCCAAGCATTTTGCCGACGATCGTCATCTTATTGATTCTCGCACTCGGTAACATTATGGGTATCGGTTTTGAAAAGGCTTTCCTTATGCAGAACGATTTGAATTATGCCACCTCCAATATTATTCCGACCTATGTTTATGAAATCGGGATTCAAAAAGCACAATACAGCTTTTCTACAGCAGTTGGCCTGTTTAATTCAGTTGTAAATATTATCCTGATAGTCACCGTCAACCGGATCGCAAAAAAATTGACAGAAACCAGCCTGTGGTAAGGGGGAGTTCATTTTGAATCAATTATTAAAGAGAAAAAGCAAGGGAGACATGTGGTTTGACATCGTCAACTACGTCATGCTGACCATAGTTATGTTGCTTGTATTATTCCCGCTGTATTTTGTATTGATTGCTTCACTCAGTGACCCCAATCTCATCTACTCAGGTGAAGTATGGTTCTTTCCAAAGGGTTTTACGCTGGATGGATACGGGCGAATATTCAGCGATTCATCTATATGGATTGGATATGCCAATTCGATCTTATATGCGAGTCTAGGAACATTAATCGGAGTTGCCGTGACCGTATGTGCAGCTTACCCGTTAGCTCGTAAAGGACTGGCAGGAAAGTCGGTAATAATGTGGTTTTTACTGATTTCCATGTTTTTTAGTGGGGGGTTGATCCCGACCTATTTGCTGATTAAAGATCTTCACATGCTGAATACGATCTGGGCACTTGTTATTCCTGGAGCGGGAGGTGTGTTCAATGTCATTATCGTAAGGACTTTTTTTCAGTCGACCATCCCGGATGAAATGTGGGAGGCCGCTTCCATTGATGGTTGTTCCAATACCAGATTTTTTTGGAGCATCGTATTACCTTTGTCTAAGTCCGTTATAGCCGTAATGGTACTGTATCATGTTGTCGGGTTCTGGAATGGTTTCTTTGACGCTTTGATTTACTTGAACGATGAAAGCAAGTATCCATTACAACTGGTCCTTCGCAACATTCTTGTCCAGAATCAGGCCAACTCGAGCATGATGATAGACGTGGAATCCTATGCAGCGAAGATGCGCGTTACAGAGCTTATCAAATATGGTGTCATCATGGTATCCAGCCTACCGTTGCTGATTTTGTATCCTTTCCTGCAAAAATACTTTGTTAAAGGCGTGATGATCGGCTCGATCAAAGGCTAACATTGTCATGGTGCCTGAAAGGGGGAATGTGCAACAGAATACCTAAATTCAGCATTCAGACAAGTAAATAACTAGGACAAGGGAAGTTCTCAGCTTGTGGACTGACATAAGGAGGTTATGTACGATGAAATTATTCAAAAGGGCTGGAATTCTAATGCTGGCTGGAATGTTTGCTCTTAGCGGATGTTCGGGAGGCGGAGGCGAGTCAAAAAATCAGACGGTGAATCCAGATCAGGATGCAAATTTTAATAAAACCGGTCTTCCGATTGTTAAAGAAGCGGTGACATTAAAGATGGTATCCCCAAAAGCTGCTTTAGCGCCAGATTACTCGAAAATGGAAATATTTAAGCGGCTGGAAAAACAAACAAACGTAAAAATTGATTGGGAAAACATTCCAGACACTGACTTTGCAGAGAAGAAAAATTTGTTGTTGGCCAGCGGAGATTTGCCAGATGCCTTTTACGGAGCTGGATTCACAGATTACGATCTAATCAATTACGGTAAAGACGGAACCATTATTCCGCTGGAGAATTTAATTGATAAATATGCACCTAATTTGAAGATGCTTCTCGATCGACGGCCTGATATTAAACTAGCCATCACAGCGCCAGACGGTCACATCTATGGGCTGCCGTCGTGGGAAGAGAATAAGCTCGATACCAACCCCTTCTTTCACGTCATCAATAAAAATTGGCTCGATAAACTGGGCCTAAAATTACCTCAAACGCTGGACGAATACACGCAGGCTTTGATTGCCTTTAAAACGAAGGATCCGAACGGCAATGGCAAGGCTGATGAAATCCCATTAAGCTTTATGCACATGCAGTGGTGTAGTGACATTGCTGGCATATTCGGAGCTTTCGGTCTTCCGGATAATTTGGAACATCGGATCGTCCGCGAAGGTAAAGTGATCTTTACCGCTACGCAACCTCAATATAAGGAAGCATTAAAATATATTCATGATAACTGGTATAAGCAGGGGCTGATTGACCCTGAATCGTTCACCCAGGATGCCGCTCAGTATTTAGCAAAAGGCAAAACACCAGATGAAACGCTCGGCTCCTACGTTTGGTGGGAAGTCGAAGAAGTTGTCGGACCGGAGCGTAGTAAGGATTATGCTCTGCTGCCCCCGCTTAAAGGCCCAAATGGAGATCAAATGATTGGTCGCAACAACGGCGGCGGTCCGGGACGAGGTAGCTTCGTGATTACAAAGGAGAACCGTTATCCGGCAATGACGATGCGTTGGATCGATCAACAGTATGACCCTTACATGGCGGCTCAAATTCACTGGGGTCCGTTGGATGTCGTATTCAAGAAGGACGAAAAAGGAAAATTGGTGAACCTGCCGCTTCCCAAGGGAGTCTCCGCAGGTGAATTCCGTCAAAAAGTGGCTCCAGGCACAGGAAATCCGGGCGTCATTACTTTCGATGACTTCGGAAAAGTTGTTGATATGGAACCCCGAGCTCAGAAGCGTGCTGAGTATTTGGAGAAATATTACACTCCATATATGAAAAAGGAAAACTATGCGAGCATCTTCTTTGAACCGGATGAACTAGATAAAATCAATCGGATTGAGCCAGAACTTATTAAATATGTAAATACCCAAAGAGGCAAGTTCATCGTCGATGGCGAGGTAGATGAAAAGTGGGACAGCTATGTGAAGACACTCGAGAAGATGGGGCTGAACGAATTAATGGAGATCTATCAAAAAGGGTTGGATCGATATAATGCAAATTTAAAAAATAAATAATCAAACGATAGGTGGGGAGAAAACTGTGCTTGATGTAATAACCATTGGGGAAGTATTGATAGACTTTACGCCATCAGGTCGTACCACGGGAGGCAACGAGCAGTTTGAATGCAATCCTGGAGGGGCTCCGGCTAACGTAGCAGCTGCTCTATCCCGTTTAGGAGCTAGAGCGACATTGATTAGCAAAGTTGGGGATGATCAATTCGGTTCCTTGCTGCACGATACCTTGATGAACGGCGGCATCGACGTGTCTGCGCTTACGTTTACAGATGAAGCCAATACAACGCTGGCATTTGTTCATCTGGATGACAACGGAGACCGATCGTTCAGCTTCTACCGGAAACCAGGAGCGGATACATACTTGCGCACGCAGGATGTCCCGTTCGATAGGATTGAAAACTGCCATGCACTGCACTTTGGTTCTTTGTCGATGACCCATGAGCCGGCCCGTACGGCAACAAGAGCGGCAGTTGTGAAGGCTAAAGAGGCAGGAGTCCTGCTTTCATTCGATCCGAATATCCGGTTTGCTTTATGGGAGAGTAAAGAGGAAGCGAAACAGAATATCCTTTGGGGCATGAAGTATGCAGATATCCTGAAAATATCGGAAGATGAGCTCCACTTTATAATGGGTACAACTGATGTGGAAAAAGGCTCGCTAGAGCTGCAACAGCAATTCGGCATCGCCGGGATCTTCGTAACTTTAGCGGAAAAAGGCTGCTATTACCGATTAGCTGATCATGACGGATATGTGCCGGGTTTTCAAGTAGAGGCCACTGATACGACAGGAGCCGGCGACGCTTTTCTGGGCTGCTTGTTATATAAGATACTGAAAGCCGGTGTTTATTTGAATCAGCTGACCAAACAGCAAATCATCGGTATGCTAACTTTTGCTAATGCCGGCGGTGCATTAGTAACCACACGGAAAGGGGCTCTTCAATCTATGCCGACGACAGATGAAATTACCCAGATAATCGAGACAAATAAACAGCACGATGATGATAGATTTAGGCCGGGTTTTCATTTTTCACCTCACTCCCATTGGTTGAATGATCCCAACGGATTAGTCTATTACGAGGGAGTCTATCATCTGTTTTATCAGCACCATCCTTATAGTAACCAATGGGGACCAATGCACTGGGGTCATGCGGTAAGCCAAGACCTGGTTCATTGGGAGCATATGCCTATCGCTCTGTTCCCGGATGAGCATGGCGCTATTTTCTCCGGTTGCTGTGTGGTTGACTGGAATAATAGCAGCGGACTGTTCGATGGTTCCCATGGATTGATCGCACTCTTCACTCATGCAGACAGCTGTCCGGAGACCGAACAACCTCGCCAGCGGCAAAGCCTGGCTTACAGCAGCGATAAAGGCCGAACTTGGCACAAATATGAGGAGAACCCAATACTCGACGAGCATGATCTGGTCGACTTCCGGGACCCCAAGGTGTTCTGGCATTCGCCAAGTGCATCCTGGATTATGGCTCTTGTCGCGGGAGACCACGTTCGGTTTTATCGTTCCGACAATTTGCGTGAATGGTCGTTGTCAGGCGAATTCGGAAAGAGTGAAGGCTCGCATGACGGAGTTTGGGAATGCCCTGATCTCTTTGAATTGCCGGTTGATGACAGCGGACATTCCAAATGGGTACTTATCATAAGCATCGGAGATAATCCCAACTGTCCAGAAGGCTCACGCACGCAATACTTTATCGGAGAGTTCGACGGAAATACGTTCATTAATGACCATCCGGCCGATCATATCCTGTGGCTGGATTATGGCCGGGACAATTATGCGGGGGTCACCTGGTCGGATATAGCTGAGCAGGACGGACGGCGTGTGATCATCGGATGGATGAGCAACTGGAAATATGCTAACCAAACGCCTACCGGGGCCTGGAGAGGCACAATGACTCTGCCTCGCGTCTTGTCATTGACCAGTCGAGACGAGGGCGTAGTTCTGACCCAAATGCCTGTTCGGGAAATAGAGCAGCTGCGGAAAGGAACGCTCTGCTGGAATGAGGTTAAGGTTACGCCAGAGGTGCCGTTTACGCAAAAAACGAATGATGTTCTGCTTGAAATTGAAGCGGATATCGACATTCGTTCCGAAGACGAGGTTCATATTAAAATGAAGTCCTCTGGGCAAAGTGAGACTATTATCGGTTATGACCCTGTGCGCCAATGGCTATTCATCGACCGCTCGAAATCGGGCCTGAGTGATTTCCACCCGTCGTTTGCGTGCAAGCACGGTGCTAGAATGGTTTCGGAGAATGGGAAGATCAAGCTGCATATCTGGCTGGATCGCAACGCGGTTGAAGTGTACGCGAATGAGGGCTTGGTTGCACTGACGGATCAAATATTCCCTGATGCTCCGATGGATCGTATTGAGATAAGTGCGAAATCAGGGGAAGTTGTAGTGAACTCGTTTTATATGCATGCTCTTAACTCCATTCATATTCCTAATGGTCCAACGGAGCAGACATCCAGGAGGGTTGAAGTATGAGCCATGCAACCGATAATCGGGGATTGATTATGTATTGGGCCTTCAATGAAGGAACCGGTACAAGCGCTCTGGAGAGCGTATCCCAAGTCCAGGATAATATCCAGTACGTGTTTAACCAAGCGGAGTTTACTCAACCTTGCCCTCCACGGTGGAGACAGGGGGTAATTGGAAATGGGCTTCTGTTCGATGGTTATTCGACTTACATTGCGCATTCGTTCGATGAGGGAAATCAGAACACCGAGCCAGAGTATCGATCAGCGTTAAGCATAGGAGTATGGGTAGCCCCACGCTCCTATGAATGGGGGGATGATGGCAAATTGTCCGCCATCGTGAACCGCTACAACCTGGATCGCAAGCAGGGTTATCTGCTCGGCATGTTCCGTCACGGTTCCTGGTCCTTCCAAGTCGGGCTGGAAGGAGGAGACTGGAAGGAACTTTGGTCGCCGGACGGCCATGAACTGCCCAAGAATGAATGGTCATACGTGAATGCTGTGTTCGATGGGAACCAAGGGGAAATCAAGCTGTATTTAAACGGCAGTGAAATCGCTTCAGCTGCCGTGCCTCGTGGTTCCCGCCTGGCTGAGGCGGCGGACACGGATCTTCTTATCGGCAAGAATAACCATAGCAGCCTGCTGGCGGAAGTGTTCAGCCTGCACATGTTTAGCGGTATCATTGATGAACTCAAGATTTATAATCGGGCGCTGAGCGCGGAAGAAGTGGCCGCTTCTTATCGGCATGTGCTGGATACCTTTCATGAAGGTATCCGGCCACAATTAAACTATGACGAGATCAAGCTGGACCGAACGCCACTGCTACTTGATCGGCACAGACCGCAATATCATGTTAGCCCGCCGGCCCATTGGATGAACGAACCTCATGCACCGATCTATTTTGACGGGCAATATCATTTGTTCTATCAGCATAACCCGCAGGGGCCGTTCTTTCATCAGATCCATTGGGGACATTGGGTAAGTCAGGATTTGGTGCATTGGCGTGATCTACCCGTGGCCCTGGCGCCCGAAAAGGATCAGCTCGCACCGGACGGGATCTGGTCGGGAAGCGCAACCTATGATGCTGACGGACTTCCTGTCTTGTTCTTTACGGCAGGTAATGACAGCGCTTCTCCGAATCAGAGCGTAGCGCTTGCCCGAAGCACTTATACCCTTGACGGAAACCCGGATCTGGTTCAGTGGGTCAAACATCCAGAGCCGTTGATCGTGCAGAAGAAGGGAATGGGCGCATTTGGGGATTTCCGAGATCCATTCGTATGGAAGGACGATGACGGCTGGTATGCTCTGGTCGGGTCCGGAATTGAAGGTGGAGCAGCACTGGCATTTGCGTCACAGGATATGCTGAATTGGACGTATAAAGGGCCGTTTTTTAAAGCGGATATTCAGAAGTTTCCTTACCTTGGACCCATCTGGGAGCTCCCTGTGCTTCTTCCCCTTGGCAGTGACAAGCAGGGAGTGAACAAACATCTGCTGCTTGTCAGCCCTGTGGGGAAGGGAGCGGATGTCGAGGTGTTCTATTGGATCGGACAACTTGACAAGCAAAATCTTTCGTTCATCCCCGATCAAGAAGAGCCTCAATTGATTGATGTCGGGGATTTCCATTTTACCGGACCGAGCGGAATGGTTGATCCGAAGACCGGCAGAAATATCGTCTTTACGATAGCCCAAGGCGACCGGACCTCCGAGATGGAATATAAGTCGGGTTGGGCTCATAACGGAGGCTTGCCGTTAAGCGTGTATTTGAGGGATGACGGACGTCTGGGAATAGAGCCGATTCAGGAGCTTCAATCGCTGCGTGGCCCTAAGCGGCTATCGCTTCGGGACCAGTCATTGGCTGAAACTAATGTGCAGCTTAGGAATGTTCATGGTGACATGCTTGAGATTCAATTGGAATTGGAGCCCGGCAGCGCCAAAAAATTCGGAATCAAGGTCCGTTGTACGCCGGACGGAGAGGAAGAAACTCTGCTGTATTATGATTGGAATCAAGCGTTGCTCATGGTCGACCGCTCGAAAACGACCCTGCATCCTGGAGAAAAGTGCGGAGGGATTCAAGGCGGTAAGTTGGAGCTGCTTGGGGAGAATCTGAAGCTTCACATTTATTTGGACCGCTCCATGGTCGAAGCTTATGCAAGCGGATTGAAAAGCCTGACAACCCGGGTATATCCGAGCCGTATGGATGCTTTGGGACTCGAGATTTGGGGAGATGGAGAACCGTTTGTTAAATCCTTGGATATATGGGATATGCAGTCCGTTTGGTAAGACGGTTGTTTAGGCGCTCCTTACGAATGGGGTATGCACAAATGATCAAGAAACTTTGCATTCCTCCGTTTGGAAACGTTTCATTCATATTCTCCCTTCTTCATGACTATTCATCTTTGTACAAGGAGAGCATTTCGAAATGAGGTATCGATGTTCGCAAGTATAACAAGTTTCGAAGGAGGCTCGAGAATGAGGAAAGTCAAAAGAGGAAAATGTTGGATATCGGGAATGGTTATATGGGCTATGGTGCTCCAGCTTGTTGTTCCGGGAATCTCTGTCGCGTCCGAAAATAGAACTGTTGCTGGAGAAACGCTCATTCCTAAGAATGATGTGAAATCATCGGTTACGGATGCGATTTATCAAATCAAGAATATTCCTAAGAATGACATGGGATTGTCAGTTACAGATTCAGTCTATCAAATCCGGAATCCTGGATTTGAAACAGGAGATTTGACGGGATGGACCGTTATCAAAGGCGATGCGTTCGGTCCGAATAGCGTAACCGACGAAACGACTTGGTGGGCAGAAAAAATACCGTATAACCAGGAAGGAGCTTATCATTTAAACGGCTGGAAGTATGACGAATCTGCGACAGGTGTACTTCGTTCCAGCACTTTCGAGCTGGGCGGAAGCGGCTGGATCAGCTTCAAGCTTGGCGGTGCAAAGAACCCAGACAAGGTATTTATAAATATTGTGGAAGTCGATACGGGACAAGTTATTGCCCGATACGGAAATAGCGCATTCGCCGACGTTGGCTTCCCGGATCCTGCGCAGGGCATGCGGCTTGCCAATATGGTGCAATACAAGGCGGATCTTTCCACACAATTGGGCAAGAAACTGTATGTGGAGGTCGTCGATAATGCAACCTCGGATTGGGGAGTCATTTTTGCGGACGCATTCTCCATGTACCATGAGTCGGAGCCAGCTGAAGGAATTGTTGCGACGGATATCAAGCCGGATTTCAAGCGCTATGAAATCGATAATCCAAGCTTTGAAACCGGAAATCTCGATGGCTGGACGGTTGAGGAAGATGCTTTTGAAGTAACTGATGAAGCTCATGCGAGCAAAGAAGGGAACTTTTATGCCAAATCCTCCCTGCAAGGAAAGGGCTCCATCACTTCTAATACTTTCACGCTTCAGGGAACCGGAACAATTAATTTTACTGTTTTGGATATCCTCAAACCAGAAAATGCATATGTTGCACTTTTCGATGCGAACAGCAACACATTGCTTATGAAAACCGGGAATGTCAGCGCGAACGAGAAAATCTCATGGAAAGTGCAAGAACACTACAACAAGAAGCTCTATGTAAAGGTTGTCGATCATTCCAATGAAGCCAGCATTGCCGTTGATAGTTTCCAAGCAAGTGGTAGGGGGACTATTTTCTACTTAAACCTTGATGAAGGCGCAGGAAAGAAAGCGTTGGAGAAAGTACACGATCTTAAGCACGATGTGAACTATGTATTTAACAACGCCAGGTATATGGCGTCGAAGGATCCGAGATGGACTCCGCGCGGAATAAAAGGCGGCGCCTTATTGTTCGATGGATACTCGAATTATATTGAGGTCAATGCAAACGATACTGTGCCTATAAGCGACGCGTTAACCATCGAAGCTTGGGTTGCACCGCGTAGCTATGAGTGGGGAGACGGAAACAAGCTGTCTGCGATCGTAAACCAATCCGACCAGGATAAAGCGGAAGGCTTTTCTCTTGGTATGTATCGGCACGGTACATGGTCGATGCAAGTAGGCATCGGCGGTCAGTGGATTCAGGTATGGGTAAAGGATCACCCGTTGGAAAAATACAAGTGGAATTATGTGGCCGCTACTTTCAGTAAAGAAGATGGAAAAATTAAGTTATATCTAAACGGTGAGGAAGTGGCTTCCCAAGCAACCCCCGTCAACGTTCCGATCACACCATCTACCGAAAGCCTGATCATCGGGAAAAATAATAAACCTGTAGAGTTAGCAGGGGTGTTCTCCTTCAATATGTTCAGCGGACTCCTAGATGAAGTGAAGCTGCATAATAAAGCCCTTACGAACCAGGAGATACTTGCTGGATATGAGAGCGTGAAGGCGCTTCATGGAGGTTCAATTCCGAAAATTCCGAATGCGGACATTGATGAGGATCCAAGTGTGTTTGACGGAGATCAGCACCGACCCCAGTACCACGCGATGCCTCCGCAAAACTGGATGAATGAAGCACATGCACCGATTTACTATAACGGCAAATACCATTTATTTTATCAACATAACCCGCAAGGTCCATTCTGGCATCAAATCCACTGGGGGCATTGGGTGAGTGACGATATGGTGAACTGGGAAAATGTAAGACCTGCTCTTGCGCCCGAAGCGGGCACCCTAGATCCGGACGGCACGTGGTCAGGCAGTGCAGCGTATGATCGAAACGGCAATCCTGTTCTGTTCTATACCGCTGGCAACGACTCCTTGTCGCCGAACCAAAGAACAGGGTTGGCAACTCCGGCGGATTTGTCCGATCCCTATTTGGAAAAATGGGGGAAATATCCTAAACCGGTAACGGAGCAGAACGGAAAAGGCATCCACAACGAGTTCCGCGATCCGTTTGTATGGTACGACAAAGAGGTGGACAAGTGGTATCAGTTAGTGACATCTGGTCTTCCAGACTTCAGCAGCGGCACAGCTTTGGTGTATGTATCCGAAGATATGTACAATTGGAAATATAAGGGGCCGTTATACGTTAGTGACAGAAGCCGTTATCCGGAGTTGGGTACGGTATGGGAGCTACCAGTGTTATTGCCATTAGGCACGGATAGTACGGGCAAGCAAAAATATATTTTCATGATTAATCCCCATGAAAAGCCGGAGCATGTTCCTCCAGCGAACGATGTGCAAAGAGATGTTGAGGTCTTTTACTGGATCGGGACCTGGGACCGGGATAACTTTAAATTTATTCCTGATCAGGAGGCACCCTCCAAAATGGATGTAGGTGACGGCTATTTAACCGCAGAGAGCGGTCTGGTCACACCCGACGGAAGAACGGTCGTATTCTCTATGGTGCAAAATGTAAGAACACCGCAAGCCGAATATCAATCTGGATGGGCTCATAATTTATCTTTGCCGGTTTCCCTAAGCCTCGATAAGCATGATAAATTGCATATCGAACCGATTAAAGAACTGCAGAGCCTTCGAGGGGAAAAATGGGTTGATTTTTCGGACAAAAATTTGGAGAGTGCCAATCAATTGATTAAGAATGTCAAAGGCGACATGCTAGAGATTGTGATGGAGATTGATCCGCGTGAAGCCCAGAAATTTGGTCTCAAGGTGCGACGCTCGGAAAAAGGCCAAGAAGAGACGCTCATTTACTACGACAAGAAGAACGGGACGTTTAATGTGGATCGAACCAAGAGCAGCATTGATCCGGATGTGCGTGTAGACGGCATTCAAGGAGGATATGTAGATCTTGAAGGAGAGAACTTGAAACTCCATATCTTTCTTGATCGCTCGGTCATTGAAGCCTTTGCAAATTACAAGAAGAAGCTGACAACTCGTGTCTATGTAGGCAGATACGACTCCTTAGGCTTACAGATCTGGGCCGATGGCGATATCAATATCAAATCCATGCAAGTATGGGATATGAATGCCTTAACGGGTAAACCGGCTGCTCCGGTCTATGTACCCGATAAGTGGGATAATTCTGTGTATAAGGATATTACAGAGCTGCCTAACCATGATTTTGCTACGGGCGACTTAACAGGATGGATGACGGAAGGAGACGCCTTCCAGAATGTCCATGTGACCAATACCCAGTTCTTCTGGGACAACATTTTCTTCAACCCGTCGCATAAAATTCCGGGCAGCTACCATTTGTGGGGCTTCAACGAGCAAGCCGGCGGCGACAGCTTAACCGGAGCGCTAAGATCTCAAAATTTCGTCCTTGGTGGGAACGGTAAGATCAACTTCCTTATCAGCGGAGGCCGGGATATAGATCGTCTGTATGTTGCGCTGGTTCGGGCGTCGGACGACAAAGAGTTATTTAAAGAGACAGCGACCAATTATGAGGAATATCAACGTAAGATTTGGGATGCGACGGATTATATCGGGGAGGAGCTTTATATAAAGGTGGTTGACCACTCCAAAGGCGGGTTTGGACATATTAACGTCGATGATTTTAATGTACCTGTTCAGGTAAAGAAGAAAACTAACAACTGACTCTTGTTAATACAGAATACCCGTGAGTCCTGTAGTCACTCCAAGCAAATCGAATAGTCAAATAGCTTATCATTCGAAATGGCATCGGTATTGTATCTGATTCTGGAATTGAGCTTTTGATAAATGGGAAGTAAATAATGTAAATCTCGAAACCCCTTATCTTATCTATGGATAGGGGGTGAATTATTGTTGTCAGAATGCAACGTATTGTGTAGAATTAAAGAAAATTATGGAAACATAATTGAGGTGGGGGTGGTCCCTCTATACTCAACTTATACAGAGGAATGAATAAAAATGCTTGGGAGAGGGGGGGAGTGTGTGTGTAAAGAGCTTCTGAGCATAGCACAGCTAATGGGGGAAACAATGCGATTGGTTGGGTATGCCCGATACTACAAATCCCTTAACATTGATGGTTTACATTACATACATCAAGTAGAAGGTACCCAAGTGATCGCTATTGTTAAACCAAATCATAGTACTCATCATGAAGCTACAACATTTTTAATGAATCTATTATTTACGGAAAAGCTAAAAATGAATACGGTTACAGGGCATGCCCAGAATCTGAAAAAGTTCTTGGATTACATGATGTTCTGGAGGCTAGAGGAAGATTTTGAACATATCCATAATATCGAAGTAAAAGCAGGTAAGACCGTATCCTATTGAAGTAATATTACTGGGATTTGCGGATTACCTTCGATGTATTCCAAAAGGTTACAAGCCATTTGAAGATTTAAAGGTGGCGACTCACGGGATTCATTGGTCTATGTTAAAGAATATCCCCCTTAACAAACATGCAATGGCAGAAGGGAAGCTATCAACCGTAATTCGAAGCAGTCATAACGATTTAAAGAAAACCAACTGGTGTGAGTACCCGTCTGGTGCACTTGCTCCGATCATCTATACTGCATGTGCATATCTGAAGTTCTTGCGTGATAGAACAACAAGATTTAAATACCTGCCATTAGAGCAGGTTCCGAGAAAAGAAATAAGAGATAATCATTCATTAATAGCGGGTACTGCGGGTAGTAGGGTGCGGATAGTGTTTGATGTGGAAAATATTGCTCGAGATTCCGGTACTGCAGGACCTGGAGGAGGGAAGAGCAGGCAAGCCTCTCCCATTAACCACGACAAGGTCTTTAGTGAGACCGAAGCAGACATGTTCTTTGAATTGATCGATCCGTATGAAAATGCTTTGGATCTTCTTCTCTTTGCGATATTGCGTTACTTTGGATTACGCCCTAGTGAAGCAGCTGAGATTCGAATTGAGCCGTCAACAATTCCTTCCAACTTAAACGTGTATCATACAGCAAGAGAGGAATTAACCGAGTCTCTTTCCGGGAACTTGCAGTTTGTAAAAGAACGCGGGTTGCGGGGGAATTGGGTCATTGATACGGGATGGAAAACGAAGGCTTCCTGCAGGGACGTGGCGTTGATAACTCACAAAACAATTGATCCATTTAGCAGGAAAAATATCCGATTTCCAACACAAGAGGAGTTCACTGATCTTCTGTATTGGGCACTTCTTCAGCGGCGGGAACTTTTGTCTTATTACACAAGTGAAGATCATGGCTATCTATTTGTATCAGAGTCAAACAATTCAAAAGGGAAGCCATTAAGTAAGAAAGGCGTTTACAGTAAGTATAATAATTTGGCTGATGACTTATTTCAACGAACTGGGGGAAGCGTAGACCTACGTTCCTACTATCCACACACCTTCCGACACTTATTCGCGACATCACTTCTCCTAAGATATCGCAGACCATTCGAAGAGATCAGCAAGTGGTTGGGGCATTCTTCTGTCGTGATTACGCGCGATACATATATTCATTAGATACCTGAGTCAAATAATGACACGAAAAAGGTAAAGTAGATCATTTAGGGAGGGTATTTATGCGACAGGCGGAGATCTCAGAGGGAATCCACGCGCATGAGGAGGACTCGGAATGACACTAGAATGGACTCCATTATCGGAATTTCGCAAATTTTTAAAAAACACGCTGCGTTTGAATCATGTGAATCAAGTATTTTCTTCTATAAAAAATCCCGTCCTTCAATTATTTACTACATTTCCGGCCCCGGATAACTGGTTAGCTGTACCGCCTGAAGAGAGACCAACCTTTCGGCATCGCGACAGTCGAGACCTATGGTATGTCATTTTCTGGGCTTGGCATACAGGTTTTTGCAAGGGAAATGATGTAGTAGCACAATATCGTCGAAACGACTTGGTTTGTTACCTGTCAACCAGAGGTCGTGTTAATCTGTCGGATTTCCCCGTCAAAATGGGCCTCCTCAAAAATTCAGAAGCAGAAAACATCCGCAAAAAAGACTCAAACCGTATAGGTTTGTTCAACAAACTATCTATACACCTTCTAGGTGTTATGAAACCGCTGGGCGATTTCACGGAAGAAGATATAGCGTTAGCGGATGTAATGCGTCCGAACGACAAACGTTATAACGCCAAGTGTTTAAAGGACATTCTTTTTGAGCTTGGATATTCGGATGAACCAGGAAGACGTAGGCAAAGAATACTGTTTGACGATTGCTGTGAGCATCCAAAGTGGGGGGATATCGCACGTGAGTTTCGCGAGCATTTAAAACGAAGTAATTCGCTAGACTATTATATTCGTAAAGCGGGCAGTGCTTTGCATAAATTTTTTAAATGGCTTGACCAGCACGGGGAGTCGGATGCTTCATCTCTCGAGTATGAAGATTTTCTCGATTTGTTTGATTACATTTCAAAGAATAACGATGGAGAGGAGTTTTCAGCTAAGTATACCGGGAACAATCTTCTACACATAAAGTTATTCTTTGATTGGGGGAAAGGTTCTCATACATTTTTTCCAACATACGTTGACTGGCCCAGTGATTTATATTCTGGAATTCATCGTGAGGCCCAAGAAGAAACATATTCCGGTGATGGCCTCGCTTTTGATGACCCAAACTTCCCGATGCTCATGAAGGAAGCAATTGAAAATTATCATCCCGAAGATGATGTTGAAGTTTTATGTCGCGCTTTTTGGTTAATTATTGCCTCATCACCGGTGCGTAAAACGTATCTGCTCAATCTTCAGGCTGAAGAATGTATGCTGCCATTGCCTAATGCTCCATCAGCGGTAGGATTATACAGCCCATATTCAGGTATTGAGAAAGCTAAACATCGTAACGGCCAATTTCCTATAATTGATTCTGCAGGTCTTAGAGCGGTCGAATTTTTACAGAAAAGATCGAGCGATAAAGCCTTCCGACCGATACGGAACGAAAGAGCGGATGCATCGTATGTGCATCTTTTTCAATTGGAGAAATATCCCTGGATTTTGAATGAAAGACAAATATATAGGTTTTTTTACAAGATAGCAGAATTTATTGGACATGGAGATAAAAAAGGGAAGGCTCATGGTTACAGACACTATCTCATAACTCACATTGCAATCGAAACCGGGAACAGTGAGTTAGCACGACTTGCTGCAGGTCATGAAAATCAAACCATGCTGAATCGATACTTACGAAGTAATCTCTCCCGTCAAGCATTGTTATTTGCTACTATTAAGAAATATCAGGATGGTGAGATTGCGGGACGGTTTATTTGGCGAATCTTCGAAGCACTTGCCAGCGAACAAACTGAGCCTGACGAATTGATAAAAGCTTTGGGATCTGAAGAGCTATCTTTAGATGAATTCTTTGCAAAATTCGGGCTTCCAGCTCCTACAGGTGTAGGAAGATGTTTAATACAGAGGGCTTGCCTTTTTGAGGCAAAGTGTTTTTCCTGTCATCATTTCGCCATACGAAAAAGTGAAGCAGCACAGGCATTTCATACTTTGGCCAGATTAACCAAGGACATGTGGAACATGATGCGAGGCAGTCGGGATTTTACAACCAAAAACGCCAAGGCGGCCGGATTAGCTACGCAAATAGCGTTGCTTGGGGACATGATTCGGCATTTCGGCTATAGTGACGAACAGATTCAAATAGAGGTTATCAGTCGACTAGTCTGAGCTTAGATTGGAAAGAGGTGAAATCGTGTCGCAAATATTAGCTTGGCAATCCCTGAGATTTGGACCCATTACTGTAAGGCGAAAGGGACAATTCGAGAGTAGAGAGCATCTGACAAGATCGGAGTATGAACAATACAGATCGGCAGAGACTTGGGGACGGGTTGAACCTATTTTATCAAGCTCCTTAACGGATTTGGTACAACCCACAATATTTTTCAAGTTACCCGGCACCCAAAGAGATTACGTATTACTGCTTGCCTTTTTACAACGGATCAGTTTGCCTTTAGAGATCGTATTTCCAACAAAGACCGAATTCAATAAATTTCCTTTTCCCGAGTTACCGAATTTTGAGTACTTTGATGCGCTTTACGATAAATACTATCCGGTATTGTATCCGATGGATAGCGAAAAACAACTACAAAAGGCAAAGAAAAGGATTCCTTTGCTTCGAACTGTAGTTTGCTTATGGTTCGCAGGTTACGCCCTTAAGGAAGGGTTAGAGGGTAATCATATTATTACTTCCTCTGTATTAGCAAAAGCAAGTAAGATCGCTAAATATCATAGAAGTAGTTTAACCCTCCTAGGTAAGATGTTAGCTAAAGAAACAGATTCCTTGATTGAAAATAAACCGGTCATACCTTGCGATGAAGCGGAAAGAAGTGTCTGGATAGCCGCGGGAATATATCCAACCCAAACGCCGTTTGAGGAGAGTCTCTATACCTTTGCATTTTCTTACTTGAGGCAACGTGTGAATAATTCAATAACTGATGATTATTACGACGATGAAGGAAATTTACTTTTCAGATACGGTAAAAAAACTATCAGCATAAATTATTGGAAAGCGATAGTCAAGTACATCCGGTATTTTGCAATCAAATGTCGATCAAAAGGTCTTACTGACATAAGCGAGAATTCAATATCAGAAGTATACACAGAGATTTTTGGCCAGATGAAGGGACAAGAAGATAAGACGTTTTTCCGAGTGGCGCTTCGACATTGGCTTAGGTGGCTTATAAGAACTACAAATGCTTCATACAACATAGAACGGATTATGCCAAGACCTAGACGTGTTATGTCAAAAGATCATGGACGAGTATTTAGTATGTCCAAAGCTTATATTCTTGTGCAGACCTTAATGAACGATCAAACTCCTTTAATTAACGAGAACATTCTGATGGACTTTCGTCATAGGCGGGCTTGCCTGTTGATGTTATCAACTGCAGCAAGGCCTCATGAAATAGTTAATTTGCTTCAGAATGCTTTATTTATAGATTCGCAGGATAATTCCTGGATTCGTTTTCACAAAACCAAGACCATTCGCAATCAACCCGATCGAAACGGCTATGAATGGGTTCATCACGCTCTAGTGAAGAGCGATGCTGCAAGATGGTTTAACGAATTGATTCATTTTGCCCCATCAGAACCTATATTTTTTCCAAGAGAGTGGGGTGGGGATGGCCTTACGGAACTTCGTTTACTGGCTTCAAAACATAATGATGGCCCTATACGAACTAGCGGACTGTATAATTTTTTAACTCGCAATCAATCGAAGTTATGGCCTGAACTTAGGAAGCCATATTTCACACCCCATAATCTAAGAGCGCTCCATCTTACTTATCGGCGTATCTTAGGAGACAATGATGAGCTACTAGAGAGGCAGGCAGGACATAGTCATCCTTCCTCAAAAAAGCCTTATACGGAAACAATGCCTGCAGAAGAAGTTGCAAAGTTTGGTCATCTACTTCAAAAAGGCGTTTGGAGAAAGAAACCGGAAGGGGAGGATGCTGATAAGACAGAAGGGGCTGGAATTTCGTCTACTGAATATGTAGCCATTGATGAGATAACCGAAATTTCATCTAAGTTTGAGGTCACGCCTCAAAAGCTAGATGAAGCATATAAATTAACCCAGAAAATTATAGAGGAATCACCACGTTTCCAAGGTAAAGTTATTGATTTGGAAGATGAGTTACACGAGGTTAACGTAGGTGGTTATACGCATAATTGTAATGCACATGTCTTGCTAAACTGTGGTCATACACCCGGGCATTGTAGAGCATGTGATGATTATAGTCCTGATGAGGGTACAGAAGATGCGCACAAGGCCGACATATTTCGTGAAATGTTGCATTATTACTATTGTCTCGATGCAGAGAAAAATTTCAAGTCCACAGGACAACGAAAAATGGTTTTTCAGAAGGCTGAGGATATAAAGGAACGGTTGAACAAAACAGAAAGAAGTCTCTGGGTAAATAAATTTAAAATGCCGCCAAATGAGGCGAAAAAACTGCATTCATTGCTCTTTGAGAAAGCAAAGGCATACTTTCGTGAACAGTCTAAAGAGAAGCCTAATCCAACTAATGCAGAAGTGCTTTGTTATATTTTAAGTGGGGAGGTAAAGTAAATTGGCTCGTCCGGTTTCTTTCAGTAGCAGCGACTTGCATGGGAATGTGCACAAGTAAAAAGAAAGCTTTTAAATGATGTCAAAAAGGGGCGATTATCGCGTCTTTCAAAATCAGATGTGTACGATATGATTGCAAAACGCCCGCGAATCAGATTGAAAAGCTCGCGAATCAGATTGAAAAGCTCGCGAATGTTGTGGACGGGTTCCTATAAGGAATATTTGGAAAAATGGTTCACCAAATTGAATGAGGAAATACAATTAATCCTAGACTCGGCCTCTGAAGGAGAACCAACGATTACAAGTCCTGAGATTGTAGCCCAGGAGCACCGGGAATTGCAAGCCAAGGTTACTCATTTAACACAGCTTATAAGTACGTATAAAGATGCTTTGGACGAATTACGCATAGAGAACGGACAGTACCGAGAATTAATCAGCCAGCGTTTCGGAGATATTGACTTATTCTAATGATCCTGAATGTCCCGTGTACTGATACCCTTCGCATACATATGTGCTCCTCAATGCCGGTCACATTCGTTTGATTTTTCTTCACGACTACAGGTTCAAATTCTACATCACCGTATTCGGAGGTTACGGTTTTCTTACTGTTGTAGCCGTCGCGGCTGTTTCTCGTTTGTTTGTTTTTACATCATGTTTCTCATAACCGGGATGCGTATCCAGTTCGGCTTCTAATGCTTCTTGAAGTACATCTGCAAATAATTCCTTTAATGTCCATTGAATATCTTCTGCCGATTGAAAATTATGCTCTTTTACGAATTGACGTAATTCTTGTTTTGACAATAATCCGCTTCAGGTCACCATGTGCTTATTCCTCCAACTTTGATCTAGTAGTCAGTATTGACAAATTTATCTCAGTTGAAGTAAAGATTATGTCCAAACTAAATTGTTACTTCAAGCCTTGTAAGGAATTGAATTACAAATGGGTGAATCTCTCCCAGAGCGACTATTCTTTGGTGTGACGGTTCACTCGCAATTAATGAAAGCAGGCCGCGTGATAGATTTGAGGGCTGAACGCATTCTTATCATTGGAAATAAAACTGTATTTCATGAATATATCCAATCGTTATCGAGAATTGGTAATTTGTTAGAGAAGAAGATCATTGTTGTTTATCTTGGAAGTTTTCCAGGACCGGATAAACGATTTTTTCTTCGGCAAATCCAAGATAAATTTGATAAAAATGGTCTTCAGATTGAAGTTCAGTTTTGGGGCGACATCGATTGGGGAGGGTTCCAAATATTCCGGCATTTGCAAAAATCAGTGTTTCCACAACTACGACCCTATCGTATGGATAAGACTACTTTCCATCAGCATTTGGATTGGGCAGAAACCTTCACTGCAGATTATCAAGTCAAATTGGAGCAGCTACTGGAAAACACGGATAATTCCTAGTTTCACGGATTAATTCGAGAGATGTTGTGTACGGGCAAGCGTTTAGAGCAAGAAGCTATACTATTATAAACTGTATTTCAGCCACTGGTTGTTGCCGAATTCTATAAGATTCGTGGTAATACTTTGTATTGACAGTGTATTTCACAATAGCCGCGACTTTTGCGGCTTTTTTCATTTATTGTTATTAGTTGTTTTCTTGGACTGGGACAAAAATCAAAATTGAGCCTTCTATTTTTACCATAAAAATGCAAGTAAATCCGTAACTGGCCGATCAAGGAAACAAGGTTGTTACCAGGTTGGTGTAGAGCAAGGTAACGTCTGGGTATCTTGGCGGCTTATTTAAATGGGGGATGAAGAGCCAGTTGCAGACTACATTCTCAGTTCCCGGCTACAGCAAGCGATCAAAGCGTGATCGTGTGCTGACACCGGCGGTTACTCCTATTCGTGGTCGGTGGAAATTTCTCTTACGGGGTCACCGCTTGCGGCATGTTGTTAATTGGGGTCGGGACCGGTTTATTCCTTACCCCCAATACGACGGAGATCATGTCAAGCGTTCCGGAGCAAAGCCGCGGGGTGGCGAATGGACTGCGGTCCATGCTATATAACTTGGGTCAAGTGCTGAGTACGGATCTTTCTTTAACCATCGTCGGCGCAGCGCTGCCAGCCCACCTGAAGAACGTGCTGTATTCCGGAAAGAATAATGTGATTTCTGCCGTTGATTTTGCTTTCGTCATTCACGGTTACCGCTGGGTCATCATCGCACTAATAGGGACTTCTCTACTCGCTCTTGCTGCCTCGTGGTTCCGTCCGCAACAGAAAAAAGCTTACGAAAGCTCTTCAGCGGCCTCTTGACTTTGACGCATTGATGCCGCGTCAATCCGTCCGATCCTCATCGATCGGTCCTGCGGCTGCCGCCATAACCCCAGCGCGTCCGGTAAGCCCAAACTTCTGGAGCTAGCGATATATATCCGGCGGGTAGTGGAGCGTTGACGATAATATTGCTTACCAACCTGTAACTAAAGAAGTTTTTATTAGAAGGATACCTTTTTACTTCTACAAACCCGATACACGCTCAAAAAATGTAGGTGGCTTCCTTGCTATAATACGTTGCTCTCATTTTAAGATTTCCAGCCTGATAAAAATTTCAAGTAAAGTAGAACTTATGACCTATTGGAATTATTTTCATATTACTGTATTATCATTGAGTGTAAACATGATCGATCAGGACTTTTTAAAAGAACACATAAAGGATAAATACGGATACGAAAGACTCATCACTTATTTCTCAAGACATGAAGTAATTGGGGAAGAAATTTTTCCGTATCTTGGTACTGCCATTCACTAAACGGACTGGTATATTTGCGTTTATGGGAGGATTTCACGGAATGTCGCTGGGGAGTCTGGCTGTTACCAGCAACATTCAGAAAAGATCTTCCTCCGGCATAGTATTATCCGATGTTACCTTTTTCCCATACTCCGAGAGTCCAATTGACTCATTCGATACTATTGAATACATGGAAGCCGTTCTAAACGACGGTCACTCGGGAATCGAAAAACCGGCGGCTATTATATTTGAAACCATTCAGGCGGAAGGCGGCGTAAATATAGCTTCACCCGAATGGATGCTCAGGCTGAGGGAACTTAGCGACAGACACGGTATTCTACTGATTTGCGATGACATTCAGGTTGGCTGCGGACGCACCGGACCGTTCTTTTCATTTGAACGTGCCGGGATGATCCCTGATATTGTACTGCTTTCCAAGTCAATCAGCGGGTATGGTCTTCCCATGTCTATTCTGCTGATGAAACCGGAACTTGATGTCTGGAAGCCTGGTGAGCATAACGGTACGTTCCGGGGAAACCAGCTTGCTTTCATTGGAGCTACAGCTGCGTTGGAATATTGGGAAATGAATAATTTGGAACAGTCTGTGAAATATAAGGAAGCATTTGTAAGAGAATATTTAACCAAGCAGATTTTGTCATTACATAAGGGCCTGACCATTCGAGGTGCAGGTTTGATTTGGGGTATTGATTTTTCCAATGTGGAGGATGAGCGAATCACGCAAAAAGTAGTAGAGGAATGTTACCAAAACGGTTTAATCATCGAAAGCGCAGGAAGAAAAGACAGTGTTATAAAACTTATGCCTCCGTTAACCATCGAGCTTGAACTTTTGCAGCAGGGTTGTTCAATTATCAGACAAGCTATTCAAGAGAATATAAATAAAGTATTGGAGGTCGAAAGTTATGGATAAAATCGCCATTATAGGAATAGGATGCCGTTTTCCAGGAGGAATAAGGGGGCCTGAGGAGTTCTGGGAAGCATTGACTGCGGGAAAAGATATGACTTCCGATTTACCCGAAGGCCGCTGGGATTTAGAAAAGTTTTATGATCCTGACAAATCAAAGCCAGGCAAGCATTACACCTGTCATGGTGGATTTTTAGATAAAATAGATGAGTTTGACCCTTTGTTTTTTGGTATTTCTCCAAGGGAAGCGGCCTTTCTTGATCCACAGCAAAGACTGATGCTGGAGACATCATGGGAAGCAATGGAAGATGGAGGCTTGGATCCGGCCAAGCTAGCAGGAACCAATACCGGTGTCTTTGTAGCGGGCTTCACCCTTGACTATCAAGCAATACAATTTAAAAACGAATCGGTTGAAAGTTTAGATACACATTCGGCAACGGGTATGATGATGACAATGTTGTCCAACAGGATTTCATATATATATGATTTCAGAGGTCCAAGTTTGTCTGTAGATACAGCGTGTTCGGGCTCTTTGGTTGCAACACACCTTGCATGCGGGAGTTTATTGAATAATGAATGTAATCTCGCAATAGCAGGCGGAGTAAGTGTTATAGCTACACCTGAGTATACCATAGCGGAAAGTAAGGGTGGTTTTTTATCTCCCGATGGACGGTGCAAAACTTTCGATTCCAGTGCAAACGGTTATGCAAGAGGAGAAGGAGCCGGCGTTGTGGTTTTAAAACGCCTGTCAGATGCTATCGAAGACGGAGATAGGATTTATGCCGTAATAAGTGGATCGGGTGTAAACCAGGACGGCCACACAGACGGGATTACTGTTCCAAACGGGCAGGCTCAGGAAAACTTAATGAAGGAGGTATACAAAAAGGCAGGAATATCACCTTCAGATATAACATATATTGAAGCTCACGGCACCGGCACTCCGGTTGGAGACCCTATTGAGGCTAATGCAATAGCACGAGTGGTTTCAACAGACAGGCCAAAAGATAAAAAGTGTATTGTCGGATCTGTTAAGACAAACATTGCCCACCTTGAGGCCGCTGCAGGAGTTGCCGCACTGATAAAAGCTTCACTAATCATAAAGCATAAGCAAATACCTCCACATCTGCACTTTAAGAATCCAAACCCTAAAATTCCCTTTGACGATTTATGTATACGAATTCCTCAGACCCTGGAGCCTTTGCCGCAACCTGCATTGGTTGGCATAAATTCATTCGGTTTTGGAGGAACAAATGCCCATATCCTCTTGGAGGAAGCTACAGATCTCCAAAAAGAGGGTACTCCTGAAGTTAATGTAAATACCGGATGGCCATATATGATTCCCATATCTGCGCGCTCAGAAAAGGCGCTAAAAAACTATGCGCAAAAGTATGTTGATTTTATTAATGGAAGTGGAGAAAGTATTTCTTTATATGATATTGGAAGCATGATGAGCAAAAAGCGCACCCATCATGACTATAGACTAGCGGTTTCGGCATCTTCAAAGGAAGAACTTGCAGGAAACCTGGAAGCGTATATTAAAGGACAAGCACGCCAGGGGATGTCTGCGGGAAATGTTGAGGCAGGAAAGTACAATAAAGCTGTTTTTGTATATACAGGTATGGGGCCCATATGGTGGGCTATGGGCAGACAGCTCCTTGAAAAAGACCCTGTGTTTAGAAATATGATAGAAAAATGTGATAAACTTACACGTCAGTATGCTGGATGGTCTCTACTGGAGGAACTTCTCGCCGATGAGGAGAATTCACGTCTGGACCAGCCCCAGTTTGCTCAACCTGCCAATTTTGCTGTTCAGGTGGGTTTGACTGAAGTATGGAAATCCTTGGGTATTATACCCCATGCGGTGGTAGGACACAGTGTTGGAGAAGTGGCTTCTACATATGTTGCAGGAATTTACAGCCTTGAAGATGCCATGTTGGTAAGTATTCACAGAAGCCGTGCACAGCAAAAAGCAGTAAACAAGGGCACAATGCTGGCGGTAGGTTTACCAGAAAAAGAAGTTGTGGCCCTGCTGGATGAGAACATAAAAGGTGTTTCAATGGCAGCAATCAATAGCCCAAATTCGGTAACTTTGTCAGGTGATCCTGATGCCCTTGAGCAGATCCAAAAACAGTTGCAGGATAAGGGGGTTTTTGCGCGGCTTTTAAAGGTCAATGTAGCGTATCACAGTTACCAAATGGAACCATATGAGCAGGAGCTATTGGAGGCATTAAAAGGAATAAAGTCCCAGCCTGCCGGGATACCGATATATTCCACGGTTACAGGGAAAATGCTGACGGGTACAGAGTGTGATGGACATTACTGGTATAAAAATGTAAGAGAGCCGGTACGTTTTGAAGCAGCAATGTATGAAATGATTTCGTTGAATTATAACTTATTTATTGAGGTGGGCCCTCACCCTGTTTTAGCAGCTTCTATTTCTGATTGTCTGTCAGCTAAAAACGTTGAAGGTAAGAAGTTGTTCTCTATAAAAAGAAATGAAAACGAACAGGTTTCAATACTGGAGAACTTAGGGAATCTATATGCACTGGGATACCCTATAGATTGGAACAAGATTTACCGGTACCAAGGTGAGTTTGTAAGTCTCCCTCTTTATCCATGGCAATGGGATAAATACTGGATGGAAACGCAGGAATCAAGTGAATTTAGGCAGGGAAAAAATAAGCACAAGTTTTTAGGACGCCGTTTGAAAACTTCCAGCCCTATATGGGAGATTGAACTTAATACTACCTATATGACGTATCTTTCTGATCATAAAATACAAGGTATAGAAGTTTTCCCCGGAGCAGGGTATGTAGAGCTGGGAATGGCTTGTGCCAGAAGCTATTTTGGAGAGGGTTTTTATACAGTTGAAGATATAAAGTTTGAAAATGCTTTATTTTTAAATCAAGGAGTATCACCTGTGGTGCAGGTGGTTTTGGATCCAAAAACCGCAAAATTCGAGATTTCAAGCAGGATACCGGGACAAGATAAGACTTGGACATGCAATGCATCCGGCACAATAAGAAAACGGCAAAACATAAAGATCACTGCTAAAGATGAGTTGATTCAAATACTTGGCAATTGTACCAAAGAATACGGAAAAGAAGTATGTTATAAAACCTTCTATCAAATGGGTTTCCATTATGGTCCTTATTTCCAAGGTATAGACAAGATATGGAAAGGTGATAACGAAGCTCTTGGCAGGATCGAGATCCCTAAAATACTGGAGATTGATAGCTCTATCTACGGTCTTCACCCGGCGGTATTGGACGCCTGTTTCCAGGTTACCATTGCGGCAGTTGCACCACTTAATGAAGATGAAAATAACGAAGGCCAATCATTCCTACCTGTAGGAATAGACAGGGTGCAGCTTTATGGAAGGCCGGAGCCTGTCATGCTTTGTCATACGCAGTTGGTAGATAGGAAAGATAATAATTTGAACGCCAACATCCGTCTATATAGTGAGGACGGAAATCTAATCGCCGAAATACTGGGCATAAGAACTAAGGAACTTGGAAATAGTGGAGGGTCTGATGCTGGAAGAGTTAAGGATTATCTTTATGAGATAAACTGGGAGCTTCTAAAAAGTGAAGAAGTTGATACCCGCACAGCTGCTGCTAACTCTGGAGCATGGCTTATTTTTGTGGATCATAAAGCAGCAGGAAAAGAACTGGCAAATCTCCTTGAAAAAAGGGGAGAAGAATGCTTTATGGTATATCCTGGTGAGGGTTTTGGTTGGCAGTATGAAGAGCGTGAGATATATATAAACCCTCGAAGCATTGAGGATCTTAGAGCGTTGTTTGATGAATTCTCAAAAATTAAAACGAAGCTAACAGGTATTGTATATATGTGGAGCCTCAATATCCTTGAGATCCAGGAAGTTAGCAATACAGCTATAGAAAAAGCTTGTTTTGAAAACCTGTTTGTATTAAAACACCTGGTACAAGCAACCACAAATCTGGGATTAAATTTTAAGCTGTGGGTTATTACAAGAGGAGCCCAAATGATCAACAGGGCTACTCCAAATTCTGCATTCTTACAGTCGTTGGTATGGGGCCTTGGCACCGTCATAGGTTACCATGAGTTGCCTTCAAATTGGGGAGGCCTTGTAGACCTTGACATAGAGGCCAATGCGGGTGAAATGGAAATGCTGTTAAAAGAAGTCTTAGGTAATGGAGAGAACCAAATTGCTTTCCGTAATGGGAATAGACTTGCAGCAAGAATCGATAAACTGCGGATTGATATGCAGCATCAAGTACCCGTACATCTTCGCCCCGATGGAAGTTATGTTATTACAGGTGCTTTTGGTGGCATAGGTATGATTACAGCCCAGTGGATGGTTGCCAAGGGAGCAAGACATCTGGTACTGCTTGGACGCGGAGAATTTCCAAAACGTTCTGAATGGAACAATGTAGAGCCAGGCAGCAGCCTTGCAGAGAGGATTGAGTTTGTTCGTAAGCTGGAGTCCCAGGGGGCAACAGTATATATTGGATCAGTGGATGTAACTGATGAGGAAAAGCTTGCTGGATTTTTTAAAGATTTTGATAAGGAAGAAAGGCCTCCTATTCGAGGTGTTGTACATTCTGCTGGTATTACGGATGATCAATTTCTTGAGGTTAGTAAAGATGAGACTTTTTATAGGGTCCTTTCGCCTAAGGTAAATGGTGCATGGAACCTTCACCGTATGACAGAGGGACGGCCTATTGACTTCTTTATTTTATTTTCTTCAGTTGCTTCTGTATTTGGTTCACCAGGCCAGGGAGCATATGCAACTGGGAATGCCTTTTTGGACTCACTTGCACATTACCGTTTATCGAGAGGACTTCCTGCACTGAGTATCAATTGGGGACCATGGTCAGAGGTTGGAATGGCTGCAAGGTTTATGGAACGTGATCCGGAGTATTATATACAAAAATCCATAGAATCTGTAACGGTAGAAAAGGGAATTAGGGCTATGGAGCACCTTGTTGGAGAAGCTGTTGCACAGTCTGTGGTTCTACCTATACTCTCGTGGCAAACGTTTGGGGAAAAATGGTTCTCACCCATGAGTTCTCCACATGTGCTTAAAACTCTTTTGCAAGATGAGTCAGGACAACAAGAGAATATAAATAAATCAAAGGTGGATGCTGATATCCTGGAGGATATTATTTCATCTCCAATACAGAGCAGGCAGAATATCGTTGAAATGCATATTAAAACAATAGTAGCGAAGGTTTTGCGTTATAATCCTGAGGATCTAAGTACCAAACAACCACTAACTGTTTTTGGGATGGATTCATTAATGGCCACCGAAATAAAAAACAGGATGGAGGTTGCCTTTAAAACACCTGTTTCCATAGTAGAACTTCTTAAGGGTTCCAGCATATACGATCTTTCCGAGCAAATGATATCAAAGCTATACGAATCGGGAAAGATTTCAGAACAGGGTTCCCTAAATATGGGTAAGGCTGAGCTTGAAAGAATACCTAAAGTTTCTGAAAAAGAGTACTATGAAACCTCATCTGCACAAAAGATGATGTATATCATTAATAATCTTGAGGGTAACAACATTGGGTATAACATACCTGTGGGAATTTTATTTGAAGGTGGGATTGAAAGGGTTGCCCTTGGGGAAGCATTAAAAACATTGATACAAAGGCATGAAGCATTTAGGACATCCTTTGAGATGATTGATGGGGAGCTTGTGCAAAGGATACAAGATGAAGTTGATTTTACTATAGAATATTTTGAGTCTGAGGAAGACGGAGTAGAGAAAATAATCGATGAATTTGTAAGACCGTTCGATTTAAGCAAAGCACCCTTAATAAGAGTAGGTCTTATAGAAATCCATGCTAGCAGGCAAATACTTTTGCTTGATGTACATCATATAGTCTCGGATGGAACTTCAATAATCAGGACTTTTGATGAAATAGTTTCTATATTAAGTGGTGAAAGCCTTCCGGCAATGGAGGTGCAATATAAGGATTTTGCCCAGTGGCAGAATGGCTTGTTTAGCACTGAGGTTTACAAAAAGCAGGAAGAATACTGGCTTAATAGGTTCAAGGGTGAAATTCCTATCCTTGATATGCCTACAGATTATCCTAGGCCTGTCCTTCAAAGCTTTGAAGGAAATAGGTTGCTATTTGATTTAGACAGTCATTTGATGGATAAATTAAATGTACTTTCCTCCCAAACAGGAGCCACCGTGTATATGATACTTCTTGCGGCATTAAATACACTAATGTATAAATACTCAGGACAGGAAGACATAATTATTGGTACTCCTATAGCGGCAAGAACTCATTTTGATACTGAAAGAATACTGGGGATGTTTATAAATACCCTGGCATTAAGGAATTTCCCAGAGGGAAATAAGGCCTTTACTGAGTTCTTGGAAGAAGTAAAAGAAAGCTCCTTAGAAGCATATGAAAATCAGGAATACAGGTTTGATCAGTTTGTGACAAAACTTAACGTAAAGAGAGATTCAAGCAGAAATCCTTTATTTACTGTTATGTTTAATATTGTTCCTTCTGATGAGCATATTATGGAACATCGTGGTGAATTAAAGTATTCCAAATATCCGGTTGAAAGTAAAACATCAAAATTTGACCTAACATTCCAGTTGATACCAGATGGTCATAATATAATATTATGGATGGAATATGCTACACGTCTGTTTAAGAAGGAGACGGTAGAAAGGCTTGTTCAGCATTACTTTAATATCCTTGAAGAGATAACCTCAAACCCTGAAAAAAAACTATCAGAAATCAATATGTTATCCCAAGAAGAAAAGGAGCGAATAATATACGGCTTTAACGATACGAAGGTTGAATTTGAACATCACCTGACGGTACACCACCTGTTTGAGCAGCAGACGAAAGTACGTCCAGACAATATAGCAGTAGCGTATGAAGGCCGTAGATTTACATATGGCCAGATCAACCAAAGGGCAAACAGGATAGCAAGGTACATGCTAAAGGCTGGCACTGGTAGAGAAGAAGCCGTAGTTGTCATGCTGGAGAGGGGACCCTTATTTGTAGAATCGGTACTTGGTATATGGAAAGCAGGGGGGGCTTACATACCTGTAAATCCAAAATACCCTACACAAAGGGTGCTTGATATATTTAAGGAATCTAAAGCTGCCTATGTGTTGACCTTATCAGATTATGTGACCCAGCAGCTTAGTGAGAACTATAAAGGCCGAATTATATACCTTGACCAGTGTGAAAAAGAGATTGAGGCTGAAAGTGGCGAAAACCTAGATCTAGATATAGACATAAATAGTTTGGCCTATGTTATATATACATCTGGTTCAACTGGTGTACCAAAGGGAGCTATGATAGAGCATCTTGGCATGATAAACCACATCCATGCGGAAATAAAGGAACTTTGTATAACTAACAACAGCATAATATCCCAGAACTCGCCTCAATACTTTGATGTATCTGTATGGCAGTTCTTTGCAGCCCTAACCATAGGAGCTCAAATTATCATCTATCCAGATGAAATAGTAAAGGATGTTGCAAGGTTTACGAATCGGATCATAGAAGATGGCATAACGGTCCTTGAGGTGGTACCTTCATACCTTGCTTTAATGCTTGAGTATGTGGAAAATACAGGGAATAAACCGGAAGAACTTCATTACTTGCTGATAACGGGAGAAACCGTAAAATCCGGCATAGTAAGGAAATGGTTTGACCTATGTCCAAATACTAAAGTAGTTAATGCCTACGGACCTGCAGAGGCAGCGGACGATATTACTCTATATACTATGGAAGCTGCTCATGAAGGAGAGAACATTCCTGTAGGCAAGCCTATACAAAATATGAATCTATATATAACAGATAAAAACATGAACCTGTGCCCTATCGGAGTAAAAGGAGAGATCTGCGTCTCTGGAACAGGTGTAGGAAGGGGTTATTTAAATGACCCTGAAAAAACAGCCCATGTATTCCTTGAAGATCCTTTCAGAGAAGAAAAGGGGATAAGGCTGTACAAAACAGGAGACCTGGGAAGATGGCTGCCTGACGGGAATATCGAATTCCTGGGCAGAATAGACCATCAGGTTAAGATCCGCGGATACCGAATAGAGCTTGGAGAAATAGAAGCTCAGCTTCTAAAACATTCTTCAATAAAAGAAGTTGTGGCAGCAACAAGGGAAGACCCCCAAGGGAACAAGTACATCTGTGCATATATAGTTGGAGAAAGTGAATTGACAATACCGGAATTAAGGGAGTATCTCTCCAAAGATCTGCCAGACTACATGATCCCTTCATATTTTGTACAGTTGGAAAAACTGCCTTTATCAGCGAATGGCAAGGTAGATAGAAATGCCCTGCCTGCCCCTGATGGAAATATTAATACAGGGGTAGACTATGCTGCACCATTCGGTGAAATTGAGGAGAAGCTTGTACTGATATGGAGCCAAATCCTTGGAGTCCAGAAGATTGGAGTAAATGATAACTTCTTTGAATTAGGAGGAGACTCATTAAAGGCAACCAATCTTGTATCAAGGGTTCATAAAGAATTTGACATAGAATTTGCATTAAAAGAAGTGTTTATGGGTCCTACAATTTCGGCAATAGCAAAAAGTATTAAAAATAGACTTAACGATACAGTGGAAATCGAAGAAATTTTAAGCATGATTGAAAATCTATAAATAGGAATTAAAAGAGATGAAATAGAGAAGAGGGACGAAGTTATGGATAATTTGATGAAAAGAATAGAATCTCTTTCTCCAGAAAAAAGAAAGCTATTTGAGACGATGCTAAAAGAAAAAGGAAAAGATGTTTCAAAATATACGCCAAATGCCTTTTCTAGAATACCTTCTGCCAGAGAGCAGGAATTTTACCCTATGTCATCTGCCCAGAAAAGGCTGTATATACTAAACGAGCTTGAAGGAGCAGGTACTGCATATAACATGCCAGGCGTCGTACTGCTGGAAGGAAACATTGATGCAGTACGCTTCGAACAGGCATTCAAGGAGCTAGTAAAAAGACATGAGGCTCTGCGCACATCATTTCATATGGTTGAGGGTGAACCAGTACAAAAGGTTCATGATTACGTGGATTTCAGTATTACGTACCTGGAACTGGATGAAGAAAAAGCAGCAGAAATAGTCAAAGAATTCATAACGCCCTTTGATCTTAGCCAAGTTCCATTACTGAGAGTAGGACTTGTAAAAACGAACGAAGACAGGCGTGTTATGATGTTTGACATGCACCACATAGTATCAGATGGTATATCAGTCAATATACTTATGAGTGAGTTTTTGGATTTGTACCAAGGGAAGACCCTTTTGCCACTACGGATACAGTACAAGGATTTTTCTGTATGGCAGAAGGAGATGTTTGCCGGAGACTCAATAAAGAAGCAGGAAGAATACTGGCTCCAGACATTTAAGGGTGATATACCGGTACTGGATATGCCTACTGACTATCCAAGACCGGCGGTACAAAGTTTTGAAGGAGATGCTGTAAGCTTTGAAATAAACCCTGAACTTTCAGTCAAACTAAATAAGCTTGCAACAGATAATGGAGCTACCTTATACATGGTACTGATGGCTGCATATAACGTACTCCTGTCCAGATACACTGGACAGGAAGACATCATAGTTGGAAGTCCTGTAGCCGGAAGGCCCCATGCTGACCTGCAGGGTATCATTGGTATGTTTATAAATACCTTGGCCATAAGGAACTATCCTGAGGGAGAAAAGACCTTCGTCCAATTCTTGCAGGAAGTAAGGGAAAATGCGTTTTTGGCTTTTGAAAATCAGAACTACCAGTTTGAAGAACTTGTAGAAAAACTTAATCTCATGAGGGACATGAGCAGGAATCCTCTTTTTGACACTATGTTTGCACTGCGCACTTCAAGCAAGACAGAATTTGCAGCATCGGGTATAAACTTCAAACAATACAACAACTGGCTGGAAGGCAGAAAGGCAAAATTTGACCTTATGCTTGAAGTGGTAGAGGGTCAAGAAGGTATAACATTTAACCTTGAATATTGTACCAGGCTGTTTAAGAAGGAGACAATAAAAAGGTTTGGAACCCATTACATTTCCGTTCTTGAAGAGATAACGGCATGCCCTGAAAAAAGGTTGTGGGAAATTGATGTACTGTTACAGGAAGAAAAACAGCAAATCCTATATACCTTTAACGCTACAGAGGCACAGTATCCTAAAAACAAGACTATCCATCAGCTTTTTGAAGAGCAGGCAGAGAAGAACCCTGATCATGTAGCTGTGGTATTTGAGGGTAAAAAGCTTACATATAGTGAACTCAATAAAAAATCAAATGGGTTGGCCCATGTATTAAGGGCTAAAGGAGTCAAACCGGACAGTATCGTAGGTATTCTGGCAGAACGCTCACTTGAGATGATAGTAGCAATCCTAGGGGTATTAAAAGCAGGAGGGGCATATCTTCCCATAGATCCAGATTATCCTGAGGAAAGAATAAGTCATATGCTGGAAGACAGCCGGGCAGTGATCCTGTTGACCCAATCACATTTTATAGACAAATATACATCAATAGGTACAGTAATAAATTTAGAAGATGAGCAGGAATATTCAGATGAACAATATAACTTATCGGAGGTAAATAAACCTTCCGATCTAGCTTACTTAATATATACCTCAGGCTCTACAGGTAAACCCAAAGGGGCAATGATAGAGCATAGAAACATAGTAAGGCTGTTATTTAACAGTAAAATGCAGTTTGATTTTAACGAAAATGATGTATGGACTATGTTTCATTCTATGAGTTTCGATTTTTCCGTATGGGAGATGTACGGGGCGTTGTTATATGGGGGCAGATTGGTGGTAGTTCCTAAAATGACAGCACGCAGCAATGTAGAGTATCTGAGACTTCTAAGGAATGAGAAGGTGACCGTATTAAATCAGACACCTTCAGCCTTCTATAATATAGCCAATGAAGAAGTATCATATGAAGAAAAAGAACTTAAGATAAGATATGTCATATTCGGAGGGGAAGCATTAAAGCCTGCATTGTTGAAGGAATGGAGAAAGAAGTACCCGCAGACTAGACTCATCAATATGTATGGAATAACCGAGACAACAGTGCATGTCACATATAAAGAGATAGAAGAGGAAGAAATTAGATCTAATGTGAGCAGCATAGGAAGGCCTATACCAACCCTTACAACATATGTAATGGATAAGAACATGAAAGTTGTTCCCATTGGAGTAGCCGGAGAGCTTTGTGTAGGAGGAGACGGAGTTTGCAGAGGATATCTTGGAAGACCGGAGCTTACAAAGGAAAAGTTCGTTCAAAATCCGTACAAGCCGGAAGAGAGGTTATATAGATCTGGAGACCTGGTCCGGTTATTATCTGATGGAGAAATGGAATACCTGGGTAGAATAGACCACCAGGTAAAGATAAGAGGCTTTAGGATAGAGCTTGGTGAAATAGAAGCACAACTGCTAAAGCATCCTTCAATTGAGGAATCTTTGGTGATTGCAAAGGAAGACCATCAGGGCAGTAAATACCTGTGTGCATATATAGCGGGAGAAAATGAGCTGACAATATCAGAACTAAGGGAGCATCTCTTAAAAGAACTGCCCGAATACATGGTACCATCATACTTTGTGCAGCTTGAAAAAATGCCATTGACAGCTAATGGCAAGATAGACAGGAAGGCATTGCCTGAACCCGAAGGTAATATAAATACGGGAATAGAGTATGAAGCGCCTATAGGCGAATTTGAAGAGAAGCTTGCACTGATTTGGCAAGACATCCTTGGAATTAAGAAGATAGGAAGAAATGACAACTTCTTTATGTTAGGTGGACACTCTTTAAAGGCTACAAGCCTTGTAGCGAGAATTCACAAAGAGTTCAATATAGACATGCCTCTTAAGGAAATATTTAAGGCTCCAATTATAGCGGAAATAGCAAGGTATATGAAGGAAGCAAAGGAGAGTATATATCAATCCATCCAAACTGCTAAAGAGATGGAATACTACCCTATGTCATCAGCCCAAAGAAGGCTGTATATATTAAATCAGTTTGAAGGAGCAGGGACAGCATACAATATGCCAGGCAGCTTGCTGGTTGAAGGCAGTATTGATCTGGAGCTTTTTCAGAAGACCTTCCAACAGCTTATAAATAGGCATGAGACCCTTCGAACATCTTTCCATTTCATAGAGGGTGAACCCGTCCAGAAGATCAATGATCCTGTGGGTTTTAGTGTAGTGTATCTAGAATCTGACGAAGAAAAAGTGGGGGAAATCGTAAAAGAATTTATAAAGCCGTTTGATCTTGGAATTGCTCCGCTGCTAAGAGTAGGCCTTGTGAAAACGGGAAAAGACAAGCATGTCATGATGTTTGACATGCACCATATCATATCTGACGGTACGTCCATGGATATACTGGTACATGAGTTCATGGATATGTATGGAGGAAATAACCCTTCTTCCCTCCGTATACAGTACAAGGACTATTCTGTTTGGCAGAAGGAACTATTTGCTGGGGACAAAATAAAGAAGCAGGAGGAATACTGGCTCCAGGAATTTAATGGAGAAATTCCTGTGCTGAATATGCCAGTAGATTACCAAAGGCCTGCGGTTCAAAGCTTTGACGGAGGTTTTATCCGTTTTGAAGCAGGCAGTGAGCTTACGGGAAAACTTATTAAGCTTGCAAGGGATAATGGGGCTACTCTTTACATGACATTGCTTGCTTCATACAACATACTGCTGTCTAAGTATACGGGGCAGGAAGATATTATAGTGGGAAGCCCTATAGCTGGAAGACCTCATACAGATTTACAAGACATAATAGGTATGTTTGTAAATACCTTAGCCATGAGGAACTATCCCCAGGGAGAAAAGACCTTTGCTGAGTTTCTAAAGGAAGTAAGGGAAAACTCTATAAGGGCTTATGAAAATCAGGACTACCAGTTTGAAGAACTGGTGGAAAAGCTTAATGTAAAGAGGGATATGAGCAGGAATCCTCTTTTTGATACTATGTTTGTATTGCAAAATACCGGCTCATCAGAATTGAAGATAGATAGGCTTAAGTTTATACCCTATACAAATGAATTTAGAATATCCAAATTTGACTTGACATTAAATGCTCGGGAAACCCAGGAAGGTATTGCATTTGATTTGGAATATGCCACAAGGCTGTTCAAGAAAGAGACTGTAGAAAGGTTTGCAGCCCATTACCTTAATGTTCTGGAAGAGATAACGGTTTATCCTGGAAAAAGGTTGTCAGAAATTGATATGCTTTCACAGGAAGAAAAGCAGAAAATACTATATGACTTTAACGATACAAAGGTCCGGTATCCTAAGGATAAGACTATACATCAACTGTTTGAAGAGCAGGTAGAAAAGACACCCAATAATATTGCTGTAGTGTTTGAAGATAAACAGCTGACTTATAAGGAAGTAAACGAAAAGGCAAACCAACTGGCCAGAAAATTAAGAGAAAAGGGAATAAAACCTGATAGTGTAGTGGGAATTATGGTAGAACGTTCCCCGGAAATGATCATAGGGATCATGGCTGTCCTAAAAGCTGGGGGGGCTTATTTACCCATAGCTCCTGAATACCCTGAAGACAGGATCCAGTTTATGCTTGATGACAGTGGCAGCCAAATTATTCTGATACAGGATAAATTTATAAATGCTAAAGGTAGTTACAGAAATGCTGAATTTATTAGCATAGAAAATCAGGAACTATTTACTGGGGATGTATCAAATCCAAAGTTAATTAGTAAACCTGAAAACTTGGCTTATGTAATATATACATCCGGTTCTACCGGCAAACCCAAAGGGGTAATGATAGAGAACTACTCCGTAATCAACCGGATCAACTGGATGCAGAAGCAATACCCGATAGCTGAAGGTGATGTGATCCTGCAGAAAACTCCCTATACCTTTGACGTATCGGTATGGGAATTATTGTGGTGGAGCTTTACTGGGGCCAAAGTCTGCCTGCTGATACCGGGAGGAGAAAAAAATCCGGAAGAAATCGTGAAGGCAATCGAAAAAAATAAAGTTACCACAATGCACTTTGTACCATCCATGTTGAGTGTATTTTTAGAGTATGTAGAGGAAAAGGGGATAATAGAGGAAATAGCAAGCTTAAAGCAGGTATTTGCCAGTGGAGAAGCACTGAACCTGAAGCAAGTAGAAAAGTTCAACAAGCTGCTGTACAAAGAAAAAGGAACAAGCCTGCATAACCTGTACGGACCAACAGAAGCAACAGTAGATGTATCCTACTTTGGCTGCTCCACGGAAGAAGAATTGGAGCTTGTACCAATAGGAAAGCCCATAGATAACATTAAGTTATATGTTGTGAGTAAGGAAAAGGGCCTGCAGCCGATAGGAGTAGCGGGAGAACTATGTATAGCAGGGGATGGACTGGCAAGAGGGTACTTGAACAGACCGGAACTTACAGAAGAAAAATTCGCAGCAAACCCATTCGCACCGGGTGAAAGAATGTACAGGACAGGTGACCTGGCAAGGTGGCTGCCTGACGGCAACCTAGAATACCTGGGCAGGATCGACCATCAGGTAAAGATAAGAGGCTACAGGATAGAACTGGGTGAAATAGAGAACCGGTTATTAAAGCATGAAACAATAAAAGAAGCGGTGGTATTGGACAAAGAAGGAGCTGACGGAAATAAGTATCTTTGTGCGTACGTCGTACCGGATCAAGAAATAACCGTACAGGGGATGAGGGAACACTTGTCAAAAGAGCTCCCGGACTACATGATCCCTTCTTACTTTATGCAGATGGAAAAGCTGCCATTGACCCCTAATGGAAAAATAGACAGGAAAGCATTGCCTGTGCTCGATAGCAATGTTAATACCGGCGTAGAATACGTAGTACCTTCGGGAGAAATAGAGGAGAAACTTGCGCTGTTGTGGCGGGATATCCTTGGAATAGAGAAGGTAGGAAGAAATGATAACTTTTTTATGCTTGGGGGACACTCGTTAAAGGCAACAAGCCTTGTAGCAAGAATTCACAAAGAGTTCAATATAGACATACCTCTTAAGGAAATATTCAAGACACCAACCATCTTAGAAATTGCCAGATATATTAAAGACTCAAAGGAGAGCCTATATCAGTCAATCAAATTGGCAGGAGAAATGGAATACTACCCTATGTCATCTGCACAAAGAAGGCTGTATATACTAAACCAGCTTGAAGGGGCAGGGACAGCATACAACATGCCTGGTATTATGCTGCTGGAAGGAAGCATTGATACAGCGCGTTTCCAGGAAGTCTTCAGGCAGTTGGTAAAAAGGCATGAGACTCTTAGAACATCGTTCCACATGATCGATGGTAACCCGGTCCAGAAGGTTCATGACCATGTGGAATTCAGCGTGATGTACTTTGAAACTAACGAAGAAAAAGCCGCAGAGTATGCTGGGGAATTTGCCAGACCTTTTGATCTTGGCAAGGCTCCTCTGCTAAGGGTAGAGCTTGTAAAAACGGGAGAAGACAGGCATCTTATGATGTTTGATATGCATCACATTATATCCGATGGTGTCTCCATGGACATACTGATTCGTGAGTTTATGGATCTTTATGAAGGAAACAACCCTCCAGCACTTCGGATACAGTACAAGGACTACGCTGTATGGCAGAATAAACTGTTTGATGAGGGCGGAATTAGCAGCCAGGAGGAATACTGGCTCCAAGCATTCCAGGGAGAAATACCTGTACTGAATATGCCGCTAGACTATCCAAGGCCTGTAATACAAAGCTTTGAAGGGGATTTTTTTAGCTTTGAAGCAGGCAGTGAGCTTACGAATAAATTAAACAAGCTTGCAAGGGATAATGGGGCTACGCTTTACATGACACTGCTCGCGGCATACAACATATTGCTGTCTAAGCACACCGGACAGGAAGACATAATCGTTGGAAGCCCTATAGCCGGAAGGCCACATTCAGACCTGCAGGATATCCTTGGTATGTTTGTAAATACCTTGGCTATGAGAAATTACCCCAAGGGAGATAGTACCTTTGTAGAATTCTTGAATGAAGTAAGAGAAAACGCTCTAAGGGCTTATGACAATCAGGATTACCAATTTGAAGAACTGGTTGAGAAGCTTAACTTGAAGAGGGACATGAGCAGAAACCCACTGTTTGATACTATGTTTACCATGCAAAATGCCTCTAAGGTAGAATTTGCAGTACCTGGTATAAGCTTCAGACCTTTTAATAACGGGCTAGAGTATAGAATATCAAAATTTGACCTATCCATTGATGCAATAGAGCGTGAAGATGGTATGGCTTTTAGCTTTGAATATTGTACTCGGCTTTTCAAAAAAGAGACTATAAAAAGGTTGGCGGCTCATTACCTTAACGTGTTGGAAGAGATAACCGCAAATCCGTTTAAAAGGTTGTCGGAAATAAATATGTTGTCCCAGGAGGAAAAACAGCAAATAATCTATGGCTTCAATGATACAAAAGTAGAATATCCTAAGGATAAGACCATACAAGAGCTATTTGAAGAACAAGTGGAAAAGACGCCTGATAACATAGCAGTAGTATTTGAAGATAAATACTTGACTTACGGAGAACTTAATGAAAAGGCCAATCAACTGGCTTGGATCTTAAGGGACAAGGGATTAAAACCTGACAGTGTAGTAGCTATAATGGTAGACCGGTCCATAGAAATGATAATAGGTGTAATTGCTGTATTTAAAGCAGGAGGCGCGTATTTACCCATAGACACCGAATATCCTGAAGAACGAATCAGATATATGATCGATGACAGCTTGGCTGGAATTATTCTTACGCAAGAACATCATAAAGAAAAAATTAAATTTGATCTTGATATTATAAGCTTTGATGACTGTGTGAATTACAACGGGAGAACAGAAAATCTTCCTGTCATTAATAAATCTTGTAATTTAGCATATGTCATTTATACATCAGGAACCACAGGAAAGCCAAAGGGGATCATGATAGAGCATAGAAGTCTTGTCAACATATCTTACGCATGGAAAAAGGAATATAGGCTTGCGGATATGGATGTAAAGCTGTTGCAAATCGCAAGTTTTTCTTTTGATGTATTTGTGGGAGATGTTTCGAGAACGCTGCTCAACGGAGGCCAAATGGTTATTTGTTCATCCGAGGAGAGATACGATCCTGCACGATTATATTCACTTATTAAAACCCATAAAATAACCATCTTTGAATCCACACCGGCACTGATTATTCCTCTTATGGATTATATCCATGATAATGCTTTGATTATTGATAGCCTCAAGTTGCTTATACTTGGATCAGATACTCTCTCTGTGGAAGATTATGAAAGATTACAATCCTGGTATGGAGAGAAACTGCGGGTTGTTAATAGCTATGGGGTTACTGAGTCCACCATAGATTCCAGTTATTACGAAAAGAGACTGGGAAGCTATTTGGAATCCGGGAGTGTACCTATCGGAAAGCCAATGCAAAATATAAAATACTACGTTGTTGACAAACACTTGAGACCTCAGCCTACAGGGGTTTTGGGTGAGTTGTGCATAGGGGGAGAAGGGCTTGCAAGGGGATATCTAAACCGGCCCGAACTGACAGCTGAAAAATTTGTACCTAACCCGTTTATACCAGGGGAAAGGATGTATCGTACAGGGGATCTGGCCAGATGGCTGTCTGATGGGAATATGGAATTTTTAGGAAGAGTAGATCATCAGGTAAAGATAAGGGGATTTAGAATAGAGCTGGGGGAAATAGAAGCACAACTGCTAAAGCACGTTTCAATAAAGGAAGCAGTAGTTATTGCAAGGGAAGATCAGAAGGGAAACAAGTATCTGTGTGCCTATGTGGCAGGGGAAAATGAATTAACAATAGCAGAACTAAGGGGACATCTCTTAAAGGACCTTCCAGACTATATGATACCATCCTATTTTATACAGTTAAAAAAGCTGCCGCTGACTCCCAATGGCAAAATAGATAGGAAGGCATTGCCCGAACCTGACGGCAATATCGATGCTGGAATAGAGTATGTCGCACCCTTGGGTGAAGTGGAGGAGAAACTTGCGGGGTTGTGGCAGGATATCCTTAGTATAGAGAAAGTGGGAAGAAACGACAATTTCTTTGAGCTGGGGGGACATTCCTTAAGGGCAGCAAATCTTATTGCCAGGATTCACAAAGAGTTCAATGTAAACATACCGCTTAAAGAAATATTTAAGAGCCCAAATATGTCTGAAGTTGCCGAGTGCATCAAGATTGCAAAGGAGAGTGTATTTCATTCTATTGGGCCGGCTGGGGAGATGGAGTACTATCCAATTTCATCCGCCCAGAAAAGGCTGTATATTCTAAACCAGCTTGACGCAGTTGGGATGGCATACAACATGCCTGGTATTATGCTAATTGAAGGCAAACTCGATAAACTGCGCTTTGAACAGGCTTTTAGGGAGCTTGTTGACAGACATGAGTCTTTCCGTACCTCATTCCATATGATAGATGGTAAACCGGTACAAAAGGTCCATAGCAATGTGGATTTTAGTGTTATGTATATGGAAACCGATGAGGAAAGAGCTGCGAAAATAGCCAGTGAATTTATTAGGACCTTTGACCTTGATGAGGCTCCTTTACTTAGGGTTGGGCTTATAAAAGTTGGAGAAGACAGATATATTATGATGTTTGATAAGCACCATATTATATCTGACGGGGTGTCTGACGACATACTGGTAAGAGAATTTATGAGCCTGTATGAAGGTAAGGAACTTCCGGAACTTAAGATTCAGTACAAGGATTTTTCCGTATGGCAGAACAGGCTGTTTGCTGATGGGACAATTAGTAAGCAGGAAGAATACTGGCTCCAAGTATTCAAAGGAGAAATTCCTTTGCTTAATATGCCGCTAGACTACCCTAGGCCAGCTATACAGAGTTTTGAGGGAGATGTGATCAGTTTCAAAGCAGGCAAGGAGCTTGCTGTTAAACTGAACAAACTTGCAGTGAATAATGGTGCCACGCTCTACATGGTACTTTTAGCTTCATACAATGTCCTTTTGTCCAAGTACACCGGACAGGAAGATATTATAGTTGGAAGTCCCGTTGCAGGAAGGCCGCATACTGATCTTCAGGACGTTATTGGTATGTTTGTAAACACGCTAGCCATGAGGAATCAGCCTCAAGGTGGAAAGACTTTTGTGGACTTCCTTAATGAAGTAAGAGAAAACTCCTTAAGGGCTTACGAAAACCAAGATTACCAATTTGAAGAACTGGTAGATAAGCTTAACCTGGAAAGGGATCTGGGCAGAAATCCACTTTTCGATACTATGTTTGTACTGCAAAATATCGAGGCATCAGAAGTGAAGATGGATGGGCTAAGGTTTATGCCCTATGACAGTGAAGTAAGAATATCCAAGTTTGACTTGACTTTAAACGCTGAGGAAACAGAGGACGGTATTGCATTTGAATTGGAGTATGCTACCAGGTTGTTTAAGAAAGAGTCAGTTATAAGGCTTATTGCCCATTACCTTAATGTATTGGAAGAGGCAGCAGCCTTTCCTGAAAAAAGGCTATTAGAAATTGATATGCTGTCACAAGACGAAAAACATCAAATATTATATGAATTTAATAATACAAAAGCAGGATACCCTCGGGAAAAGACCATCCATCAGATTTTTGAGGAACAGGTGGAACGGACACCCAATAATATTGCTGTAGTGTTTGAAGATAAACAGCTGACTTATAGGGAGCTAAACGAAAAGGCAAACCAACTGGCCAGAAAATTAAGAGAAAAGGGAATAAAACCTGATAGTGTAGTGGGAATTATGGTAGAACGTTCCCCGGAAATGATCATAGGGATCATGGCTGTCCTAAAAGCTGGGGGGGCTTATTTACCCATAGCTCCTGAATACCCTGAAGACAGGATCCAGTTTATGCTTGATGACAGTGGCAGCCAAATTATTCTGATACAGGATAAATTTATAAATGCTAAAGGTAGTTACAGAAATGCTGAATTTATTAGCATAGAAAATCAGGAACTATTTACTGGGGATGTATCAAATCCAAAGTTAATTAGTAAACCTGAAAACTTGGCTTATGTAATATATACATCCGGTTCTACCGGCAAACCCAAAGGGGTAATGATAGAGAACTACTCCGTAATCAACCGGATCAACTGGATGCAGAAGCAATACCCGATAGCTGAAGGTGATGTGATCCTGCAGAAAACTCCCTATACCTTTGACGTATCGGTATGGGAATTATTGTGGTGGAGCTTTACTGGGGCCAAAGTCTGCCTGCTGATACCGGGAGGAGAAAAAAATCCGGAAGAAATCGTGAAGGCAATCGAAAAAAATAAAGTTACCACAATGCACTTTGTACCATCCATGTTGAGTGTATTTTTAGAGTATGTAGAGGAAAAGGGGATAATAGAGGAAATAGCAAGCTTAAAGCAGGTATTTGCCAGTGGAGAAGCACTGAACCTGAAGCAAGTAGAAAAGTTCAACAAGCTGCTGTACAAAGAAAAAGGAACAAGCCTGCATAACCTGTACGGACCAACAGAAGCAACAGTAGATGTATCCTACTTTGGCTGCTCCACGGAAGAAGAATTGGAGCTTGTACCAATAGGAAAGCCCATAGATAACATTAAGTTGTATGTTGTCAGTAAGGAAAAGGGCCTGCAGCCGATAGGAGTAGCGGGAGAACTATGCATAGCAGGGGATGGACTGGCAAGAGGGTACTTGAACAGACCGGAACTTACAGAAGAAAAATTCGCAGCAAACCCATTCGCACCGGGTGAAAGGATGTACAGGACAGGTGACCTGGCAAGGTGGCTGCCTGACGGCAACCTAGAATACCTGGGCAGGATCGACCATCAGGTAAAGATAAGAGGCTACAGGATAGAACTGGGTGAAATAGAGAACCGGTTATTAAAGCATGAAACAATAAAAGAAGCAGTGGTATTGGACAAAGAAGGAGCTGACGGAAATAAGTATCTTTGTGCGTACGTCGTACCGGATCAAGAAATAACCGTACAGGGGATGAGGGAACACTTGTCAAAAGAGCTCCCGGACTACATGATCCCTTCTTACTTTATGCAGATGGAAAAGCTGCCATTGACCCCTAATGGAAAAATAGACAGGAAAGCATTGCCCGAGCCTGACGGAAGTATGAGTACGGGAACAGAATATGTAGCGCCGCGGAATGAAGTGGAAGAGAAACTGGTTGAAATATGGCAGGAAGTGCTTGGAGCAAAACAGGTAGGAATAAGGGACAACTTCTTTAAAATAGGCGGAGATTCTATACGTGCAATATCATTAGTCAGCACAATATGCAAAAAGTTGGATATAAACATCCAAATCAGGGATATATACATGAATCCTGATATTGAGAGATTGTCTGCATTCTTAAAAGTAAAAGATACGGAAGCTTTTAACAGTAAGATGGGTAAAGCAAGGGAAGAACTGGAGTTATTTAAACAGCGAATATTGATGAATGAAACTCTCTCAGAAAAGTTACCTTCGGACATGGAAGATATATATCCGATGAGTCACATAGAGCTGGGTATGATTTATCATTCCAAAAAAGACTATGAAAATGCAGTTTATCATGACCAATTTGCATTTCATCTGAATGACAAAGACTTTGATTTCCCAGCATTTAAAGAAGCGATGCTTCTAATGACGTCAAAACATGATATTTTAAGGACGGTTTTTAATTTAGAGGATTTTGAAACTCCTGTGCAAATTGTTTATAAGGGCAGTAGTCTTGATATTGAGCAGATAGATATCATGAATTTTAGCAGGACAGGGCAGGTTGAGTATATAAACAAATATTTGGAAAATGACAGAGCGAATCCGTTTGATATATCAAAGCCCCTTTGGAGGATAAGAATATTCAAACTTGACGCAAACCATATTTGTCTGGTTCTGATATTCCACCATGCTATCCTGGATGGCTGGAGTGTTGCTTCATTGATTACGGAAGTTTCAAACCTATACTCTAAGCTTAAGCAAGAAAAAGATTATATACCAACACGGCTTAAATGCAGCTATAAAGATTATATAGCAGACCAAATGACAATTAAGGACAACCAGGAAGTAATTAATTATTGGAGAGAGGAATTAAGTGAATATAAAAGGTTGAATATGCCTGCAAATATTCATGGAAAAACAAAAAAATCTTATAAAGTAGACCATGTAACACGCCATTTAAGTCAGGAATTTTTAGGTGATTTAAGAAGTACTGCCAGAAGATATGATGTAAGCTTAAAGACACTTTGCTTTGCTGCATACACTTATATGCTCAATATGCTTTCATACGAGGATGACTTTGTCGTAGGTTTGGTAGAAAATAACAGACCTGTATGCGAAGATGGAGATAAGATGCTGGGGTGCTTCTTAAATACGGTTCCCGTCAAAATGTGTTTTGATAAAATCGATATATGGGAGGAATTGATAAAAGTTGCAGAAAAGAAATTAATAAACTTAAAGCTTTATGGAAGACTGCCTTTATTTGAGATCATAAATATCCTGGGCGGAAAAGAAAACAAAGAGGAAAATCCTTTATTTGATACCATATTCAATTATGTGGATTTTCATATATATAACGAGATAATAAACAAAGAAATCGGTGATGTTAAAGATAGAATTTCAGTTGATGAATATGAAGCAACCAATACAAGTCTTGACTTTACAGTAAGTAATACATTCGATGATCTTAATATAAGCTTGATCTACTCGGACAAAGTATTGGAAAGAAAACAGGCAGAAGAGTGTATAGACTATTTTATTAATATTTTAAATATGTTTATCCATAACCCCAAAGGGTCAGTTGACAAGCTTATTATATTAAGTCATGAAGAAAGAAAGCTGTTGCTGATAGACTTTAATAATACTAAGAAAGACTATCCGCAGGACAAAACCATACATGAGCTGTTTGCTGAGCAGGTGGAAAGGACACCTGACAACATAGCTGTGGTATATGAAGACAAGCACTTGACTTACAGGGAATTGAACGGAAAGGCAAATCATTTGGCCAGAGTATTGAGGAACAAAGGGGTAAAGCCTGACCGTATTGTAGGAATTATGGCCGAACGTTCATTTGAGATGATTGTGGGGATATTTGCCATATTGAAAGCTGGAGGGGCGTATCTGCCGATAGATCCTAATTATCCTGATACAAGGATAAAGTATTTGTTGGACGATAGTGGTTCCCAGATCCTTTTGACCTCCAGGACCTTTATGGAAAATAAGCAGATTGATGCGGATATTATATATCTGGAGGAAGAATATTTAAATGAAGAGAACTCAAAGCTTGAAAATGTAAACAAACCCTCGGACCTTGCGTACGTCATTTATACATCAGGTTCGACAGGGAAGCCCAAAGGTGGAATGATTGAGCATACTAGCGTTGTAAACATAATTACAGCCCTCCAGGCCATGTATCCGCTTAAAGCGGAAGACGCTTTTCTATTTAAAACAACTTATACCTTTGACGTATCCGTAGCTGAGATATTTGGCTGGTTCCTCAACGGAGGAAAGCTTGTAATATCACGCCAAGGTGTGGAAAAGGAAGCTATGGAGTTAGTAGAGGTAATAAACAAGCATAAGATAACCCATGTAAACTTTGTACCATCAATGCTGAATATAATGGTACAAACTTTAAAAGATAATGGTATAAAACTGCCATCAACTCTCAGGTATATTTTTGCTGCTGGAGAAGCGCTGCCCAAAAAGCTTGTCCATGAGCTTTTCGATGTCTCAGAGAACACATCTCTGGAAAATATCTATGGGCCTACAGAGTCCACGATATATGCAGCGGGTTACAGTATAACAAAGAAAATAGCAGAAGAACTTATAACAGTACCTATAGGGAAAGCTTTACAGAATGTATACCTTTATATACTGGACAAGCACAACCAATTAACTCCTGTAGGAGTGGCCGGTGAACTTGTGATAGGTGGAAGCGGTCTTGCAAGGGGCTATTTGAATAGACCTGAACTGACAGCAGAAAAATTTGTACCTAACCCGTTTATTCCCGGCGAAAAAGTGTACCGCACAGGGGACTTAGTAAGGCGGCTTCCTGATGGGAACATCGAATTCATGGGCAGGATCGACCACCAGGTAAAGATAAGAGGCTTTAGAATAGAGCTTGGAGAAATTGAAGCACATCTGGTGAAGCACACTGCTATTAAGGAAGCAGTGGTTATTGCAAAGGAAGAGCAGCAAGGGAAGAAGTACCTGTGTGCATATATTGTAGGGGAAAATGAATTGACCATTTCCGAGCTAAGGGAGCATCTCTTAAACGAACTACCTGACTACATGGTACCAGCATATTTCACGAAGCTGGAACAGATGCCATTTAATGCCAACGGTAAAATTGATCGGAAAGCATTGCCTGAACCACAGGGGAATATTAATACCGGAGTAGAGCATGTAGTTCCTAGAAACGAAAGAGAAGAAATACTGGCCAAAGTATGGGAAGACGTACTAAAAACTGAAAACATCGGGGTAAAAGATAATTTCTTCAGCCTTGGAGGAGACTCAATAAAAGCCATACAGGTAATGTCGCGTCTTAACGTCCATGGGCTAAAGCTTGAAATGCGGGACTTATTCAAACATCCTGTAATTGAGGAACTCGTCGAATATATACAATCTACAAGCCGAAGAATTCATCAAGGCCCGGTAGAAGGCATAGTACCGATAACACCTATACAAAGATGGTTGTATAAACAAGACAGCAAGGATATCCATCATTTTAATCAGGAAATAATGATATATGGGCGTAACGGATTTGAAGAAGCTATTATTCGAAAAGTATTGTCAAAGCTTGTAGAGCACCACGATATTTTTAGAACAGTGGTAAAAATAGAGGATCAAAATATACTCCAATACAACAAAAACCTTGAAGGTGAACATTTTTCATTGGAAATTGTAGACCTTAGGGACAGCTATAATTACCGGGAAAAAATAGAGCTGGAAGCGTCGAGGATTCAGAGGAGCATGGACTTGTATAACGGTCCTTTAGTTAAGGTTGGTCTGTTTAAGACTAAAGAAGGGGACCACCTGCTAATAGCTATTCACCACCTTGTAGTTGATGGGGTATCGTGGAGAATCATACTGGAAGATTTGGACATAGGATACAGACAGGCGCTAAACAATGATGAAATAAAATTCAGCAACAAGACCGACTCTTTCAAAGATTGGGCACAGAGGCTTGATGAGTATGCCAATAGCCCTGAACTATTAAAAGAAATAAATTACTGGACCAATTTGGAAAAAACTGAAACAATACCGCTTCCAAAAGACCGAGAGATTGAAGAAAGAAGGTATATGAATAACAATAGCGTCAAGATCGAGCTGAGTATTGAAGAGACTGAGAAGATGCTAAAGCGGGTAAACCATGCTTATAACACAGAAGTAAACGACATATTGCTTACCGCCTTGGGATTAGCAGTGAGGGAATGGACCGGAAATGATAAGGTTCTGATCAGTCTGGAGGGGCACGGCAGGGAGGAAATCATTAAAGACATTGACATAAGCAGGACCGTGGGATGGTTCACCACCCAGTATCCCGTGGTGTTAGATGTCAGCGGACAACTCGATATTTCCCGCATGATCAAATCGGTAAAAGAAAACATCAGGCAGATACCTAACAAAGGGATAGGTTACGGCATACTAAAATATCTTACCTTGCCGGAAAACAAAGCCGATTTAAATTTTAATCTAAACCCTGAAATAAGCTTCAATTACCTCGGTCAATTCAACCAGGATAATGTAGACAATTTATTTGGAGTGTCTGATATTCCTGCCGGAGAGTCTACAGGACCAAACTATAAAAGTGAGTATTGTATTGATATTAACGGCGGAACTGTAGAAGGCGGGAAGCTGGAATTAAACTTTAGCTACAACCAGGGCGAGTATGAGAAGAGTACTATTGAAGGGGTAGCGGTGAGTTTTAAAAAGCATTTAGTAAACATAATAACCCATTGTGCAGAAATGGACTATTCAGAAGCTACACTCAGTGATTTTACAGTAGACGATCTGAATATGGATGAGTTTGAAGACGTATTGAATAACTTCGAATAAAAAGAGTTTGTATTTAAGGAGGAGTACTTATGAGTGATTTGAAGAAACAAAACATAAAAGATATGTACCGGCTCACTCCTATGCAGCAAGGGATATTGTACCACTATATGATGGATAAAAATTCAGACGCCTACTTTGAGCAGATATCACTTTCTATAAAAGGCATCCTGGACATTGATTGTGTTGAAAAGAGCGTTAATATCATTATTGAAAAGTATGACGCTTTGAGAACAATTTTTTTGTATGAAAATGTAGCCAAGCCCTTACAAGTAGTCATGAAGGAAAGAAAGCTGTCTGTCAGCTATGAGGATATTACCTCCCTTGCCGAAGAACTAAGGGATAGGTATATAGAAGAATACAGGGTTAAAGACAGAAAAAAGGGCTTTGACTTATCAAGGGATATTTTAACAAGATTAAGTGTAATTAAAACAGGCTACCAATCTTATAACATGGTATGGAGCTTTCATCACATCATTATTGATGGGTGGAGTCTCGCAAATATATTTAGAGAATTTATGGAAAACTATGAAGCCCTGATGAATAGCCGGGAGCCGGAGTCAGGAAAGGTATATCCTTACAGCCGCTATATCAAATGGTTGGAAGGCAGAAATCAGAACGAGGCCGCAGATTACTGGGAAACCTATCTTAAAGGTTACGAGCATCAGACAGTCCTTCCCCAAAACGGCAGGTCTGCAAGTGATGATTTCAGGATTGAAGAAACGGAGTTTAAAATATCTGAACAAATAACTAGCGATCTTGAGAAGTTTGCAGCCAAAAACAATACAACCATGAGTACCATTATAAAGACCATATGGGGGATATTATTACAGCGGTATAACAATACCGATGATGTGGTGTTTGGTGAGGTGGTATCGGGAAGGCCTCATGAAATACAGGGAATTGAGAGCATGGTGGGTTTATTTATAAATACCGTTGCAGTAAGGGTGAGTTGTGATGAGGATAAAACTTTTACCGAACTGATCAAAGAGATGCAGCAATCGGTGCTTGAATCTGACCGGTACAGTTTCTATCCTCTGGCGGATGTGCAGTCAAAAACATGCTTGAAAGATGCCTTGATACATCATGTTATGGCTTTTGAAAATTACCCTATGGATGAAGCGGTTAATGCTTCATCCAGTAATGGCATTTTAAACGTAGTTGGAATGGAAATATTCGAGCAGACGAATTATGATTTTGGGATACTCGTTGATGGCGGTAAGGAATTATCTATTAAATTCAGTTACAACTCACTGGTATATGATGGTAATTTCATAGAAAAAATCAAGGGACATTTTCAGTCGGTAATAGAAATTGTAACCGATAATCCCGATATGCATATTAGGAATATTGATATACTCACCGAAGTGGAAAAGAAAGAAATAGTACACTGCTTCAATAATACAACGGAGGAATACCACAGGGAAAAGACCATTCACCAACTATTTGAGGAACAAGCGGTGAAGACACCTGACAATGCGGCAGTGGTGTTTGAGGGTAAGCAGCTAACCTATAGGGAACTCAATGAGAAGTCAAATCAGCTTGCAAGAGTGTTGAGGGATAAGGGAGTTAAACCAGACAGCATAGTGGGTATTATGGTAGAACGCTCACTGGAGATGGTCATAGGTATATTTGGCATACTTAAAGCCGGAGGGGCATATATGCCTATAGATCCTGACTACCCTAAGGCAAGAATCGAATATTTACTCGAGGACAGCGAGATAGGGGTGCTGATTTCCCAAAAGAAATTCCTGGAGAAAGTGGAGTTTTACGGGAAGTATATAGACATAGAAGATGAAAGCCTTTATGCCGGAAACCCTATGAACTTGGAAGTGGTATGTTCACCGCAAAATTTGGCATATATCATTTATACATCTGGGTCTACAGGAAAACCTAAAGGGGTTATGGTAGAACATAAAGGGGTAGCAAATCTGGAGGCGTTTTTCAAGACCCGCTTAAATGTAAGTGAAAGCGATAGGATTATTCAATTTGCATCAATTTCATTCGACGCTGCAGTTTGGGAAATATTTATGGGACTATTGGCAGGAGCAACACTATATATATCTTCAAGCGATATTATCAATGACTATCGAAGATTTGAAGAATACCTAAATGAAAATGAGATAACTATTGCTACTTTACCACCTCCGTATCTGGCAAATCTGGACCCGGAAAAAGTAACTTCCTTAAAGAAGGTAATTGCAGCAGGTTCGGCTTCCACTCCCGAACTTTTAAAGAAATGGAGCAACAGGATTTCATATATAAATGCTTATGGACCTACTGAGACAACCGTATGTGCAACGGTATGGAAAGCAGATGATTGTGAGACGGCCGATAAGTCGGTACCTATTGGTAAACCTATTACCAATACCCGGGTGTTTATAGTTGATGAAAACAATAATCTTAAGCCCATAGGTGTTGAGGGTGAACTCTGTGTTTCCGGGGCAGGATTGGCGAGAGGATACTTGAAAAAACCGGAACTTACCAGGGAAAAGTTTGTACCGAACCCATTTATGCCTGGAGAACTGATGTATAAAACAGGAGATCTTGCAAAGTGGCTTCCTGACGGGAATATTGCATTTGCCGGCAGAAAAGACCACCAGGTTAAAATAAGAGGGTATAGAATCGAGCTTGAGGAAATAGAAGCAGCCCTTTTGAAGCATGCTGATATAAATGAGGCGGTGGTCATTGACCGGGAGGATTCAAGTGTAGGCAGGTATCTTTGCGCTTATATAGTGTCTGACCGAGAAGTGACAGTGACCGAAATAAGGGAGCTTATATCTAAAGAGCTGCCCGATTATATGATTCCATCCTATTTTATGAGGATAGCAAAAGTACCGTTAACCATAAATGGAAAATTGGACAGAAAGGCGCTGCCGCTGCCTGATGGAAGAATAAATACAGGAACAGAGTATGCAGCGCCTTCAGGTGAAGTGGAGGAAAGGCTTGCGCTGCTGTGGCAGGACATCCTTGGAATAGAGAAGGTAGGAAGAAATGATAACTTCTTTATGCTCGGAGGACACTCGTTAAAGGCAACAAGCCTTGTAGCAAGAATTCACAAAGAGTTCAATGTAGACATACCTCTTAAGGAAATATTCAAGACACCAACCATCTTAGAAATTGCCAGCTACATTGAAGACTCAAAGGAGAGCCTATATCAGTCCATTCAACGTGCTGGGGATATGGAATATTATCCCATGTCTTCCGCCCAGAAAAGACTATATATATTAAACCAGCTTGAAGGAGCTGGAATCGCCTACAATATACCTGGCATAATATTGCTGGAAGGTACTGTTGATAAAGCACGTTTTGAGCAGGCTTTTCATAGTCTGATAGAAAGGCATGAGAGCTTTCGAACCTCCTTCCATATGATCGAGGAAGAGCTGTCTCAGAAAGTCCATGACAAGGCGGACCTAAGTATCATGTACCTGGAAACCAGTGAAGAGAAGGTTCCCGAAATAGTGGAGAAATTCATAAGGCCCTTTGACCTTGGAAAGGCTCCACTATTAAGAGTTGGACTTGTAAAGATTGGAGAAGCCAGACATATTATGGTGTTTGACATGCATCATATCATATCGGATGGAGTGTCCATCGACATACTGGTAAGAGAGTTTATAAGCTTATATGAAGGGAAAATACTTCCTCCACTGCGTATACAGTACAAGGACTACTCAGTTTGGCAGAGGGAATTGTTTGCAGGAGCTGCCATAAGTAAGCAGGAGGAATTCTGGCTCCAAACCTTTCAGGGAGAGATCCCTGTGCTGGATTTATCCACCGACTACCCAAGACCCGCAGTACAAAGCTTTGAAGGAGACTACATCAGCTTTGAAGCTGATAGCGAGCTTGCGGTTAGACTTAACAAGCTTGGATCAGACAATGGAGCTACATTATATATGACGCTTCTTGCTGCATACAATGTGCTGTTATCTAGATACACTGGACAGGAAGATATTATTGTGGGAAGTCCTATAGCTGGAAGGCCTCATGCTGACCTTCAAGACATCATAGGTATGTTTGTAAACACTCTGGCCATGAGAAATCACCCGCAAGGAGAAAAGACTTTTATTGAATTCTTGAAAGAAGTTAAAGAAAATGCTTTGAAAGCATACGACAATCAGGACTATCAGTTTGAAGAATTAGTGGATAAGCTGGACATAAGGAGGGATATGAGCAGGAATCCCCTCTTTGATACCATGTTTGCCATATACAATGTTGGAAAAGCAGAGCTCATAACGTCTGATCTAAGCTTCAAGCCGTACAACAAAGGGATAGAAGGCAGAATATCAAAATTTGACATCACCTTAAATGCATTTGAGACTGAGGATGGTATAGCCTTTGAACTCGAATACTGTACAAGACTGTTTAAGAAAGAAACTGTTGAAAGACTTGGGGCTCATTACATCAATTTGCTGGAAGAAATTGCAGCATACCCCGAAAAAAGGCTTTATGAAATCGAAATGTTATCACAGGAAGAAAAACAGCAAGTATTATACAGCTTTAACGATACTGCTCTCGAATATCCCCTGGATAAAACCATACACCAAATGTTTGAGGAGCAAGTGAAAAAGACTCCTGATCATATTGCAGTGGTTTTTGAAGGTAAACAATTAACCTACCGAGAACTGAATCAAAAGGCAAACCAATTGGCCAGGGCATTAAGAGAAAAGGGAGTAAAGCCTGATGATATTGTAGGCATAATGGTGGACCGCTCGCCTGAAATGGTTATAGGTATAATGTCAGTAATCAAGGCTGGGGGGGCGTACCTTCCTGTAGATCCTAATTATCCATTGGAAAGAAAAAGGTATATGATGGAGGACAGCAAGGCCAAAATTTTACTCACCCAAAATCATCTTATGGATCGTGATGATTTCGATGGTGAGATTATTGATTTATCTGATTATGATTATAATTTTATAAACGATGTGAATATAAAATGTATAAATAAGCCTGGTGATACAGCGTACATCATCTATACCTCTGGCTCAACGGGAAACCCTAAAGGTGTTTGCATTGATAATAAGAGTGTATTAAACCTGGTAGAGGGTCTGTTCCAGAGAATATATAGCAAATATGAATCACCGTTGAATGTTTGCCTCATTGCCCCTTATGTTTTTGATGCTTCGGTGCAGCAGATTTTCGCAGCACTGCTAATGGGGCATGCATTGTACATTGTACCGGAGGAAGCAAGGAAAGACGGTAAAAAGCTGCTGGACTTCTATAGTGAAAATAGGATTGATATTTCGGATGGAACGCCCATACACGTAAATATGATGTTAAATTCTCCTCCTATAGATAATAACCTAAAAGTGAGACATTTTATTATAGGCGGAGATGTTCTTCCATTTGATGCAGTAAAAGACTTCCTAAGCAGATTTGAGGATGTGCAACCTTGCATCACAAATGTTTATGGTCCTACCGAATGCTGTGTGGATTCTACGGAATATTTGATTACTGCGGCGGGGCTTAGTAGATTGGATAATATCCCCATAGGCCGTCCTTTGCCAAACACCAGAGCATTCATACTTGGTAAGAAATTAGAAGTAAATCCTATAGGTATCGCTGGGGAATTATATATATCTGGGGATGGTCTTGCCAAAGGCTATTTAAACAAGACGGGGCTTACTGCAGAAAGATTTGTATCTAACCCGTTTATAAAGGGAGAAAGAATGTATCGTACTGGGGACTTGGCAAGATGGCTGCCTGACGGGAATATAGAATTTTTAGGCAGGATGGACCACCAGGTAAAGATAAGGGGATTTAGAATAGAACTTGGAGAAATAGAGGCTCAGCTATTAAGACATGCTTCAATAAAAGAAGCTGTGGTTATTGTAAAGGAAGACCAACAGAAGAACAAGGATCTGTGTGCATATTTCGTTGGGGAAAATGAACTGACAATAACTGAACTAAGGGAATGCCTTTCAAAAGAATTGCCCGAGTATATGATCCCGGCATACTTCATGCAGCTGGATGAAATGCCTTTGACAGCCAATGGTAAGATAGACCGGAAGAACTTGCCCCACCCTGCTGCTCATTTAAATACTGGAGTAGAGTATGAAGCACCTTCAGGTGAAGTGGAAGAGAAGCTTGTACAATTGTGGCAGGATATCCTGGGGGTTGAGAAAATAGGGAGAAATGATAATTTCTTTGTGCTTGGGGGGCACTCATTAAAAGCAATAAACTTTGCAGCCAAAATTCACAAAGAGTTCAATGTAAATATATCTCTTAAGGAGATATTCAAGCTGCCGACAATTGCAGAAATTACCAAGTACATCCAGGAAGCCCAAGAGAGTATTTATCAATCTATCCAGCCCACTGGAGAAATGGAATACTATCCTATGTCGTCTTCCCAAAGAAGGCTGTATATATTAAATCAGCTTGAAGGAGCAAGGGTGGCATACAATATGCCAGAGTTTATGTTGTTAGAAGGCAGTATTGATATAGAACGTTTTGAGAAAGCCTTAGATCAGCTGGTAAAAAGGCATGAGGCTTTCCGGACCTCCTTCCATATGGTAGATGGTGAACCGGTGCAGAAGGTCCATGATGAGGTGGAATTTAGTATCATGTACATGGAAACCGGCGAAGAAAAAGCCTCAGAAGCAGCAAATGAATTCATAAGGCCATTTGACCTTGGCAAGGCTCCTTTACTAAGAGCAGGGCTCGTAAAAATTAGAGAAGACAGGCATGTCATGATGCTTGATAAACACCATATCATATCTGACGGGGTGTCGGATGAAATACTGGTAAGAGAATTCATAAGCTTGTATGAAGGAATGAATCTTCCAGCACTTCAGATTCAGTACAAGGACTATTCCGTATGGCAGAATAAATTGTTTGCTGACGGCACAATCAGTAAACAAGAAGAATACTGGCTCCAGGCATTTAGGGGAGAAATACCAGTACTTGATATGCCGGTAGACTACCCAAGGCCGGCTATACAGAGTTTTGAAGGCGATATGGTCAGTTTTGAAACAGGCCGGGAACTTGCACATAAACTGAACAAGCTTGCCGTGGATCATGGAGCAACACTGTATATGGTGCTTCTAGCTTCATACAATGTGCTTCTTTTCAAATACACCGGACAGGAAGATGTCGTAATTGGAAGCCCTATAGCAGGAAGGCCACATACAGATTTGCAGGACATCATAGGCATGTTTGTCAATACCCTAGCTATGAGGAATTACCCTCAAGGTAAAAAGAATTTCAGCGAGTTTTTGATGGTAGTAAAAGAAAACGCTCTAAGGGCTTATGAAAACCAGGATTACCCATTTGAGGAACTTGTGGAGAAGCTTAGCATTAAGCGGGATTTGAGCAGAAATCCGCTGTTTGATACTATGTTTGTCTTGCAAAATAAAGAGGCATCAGAATTTAAGATGAATGGGCTAAGGTTCATGCCCTATGATAATGAGTTCAGGGCGTCCAAATTTGATTTGACCCTAAACGCCCAAGAGACCCAGAATAATATTGTATTTGGGTTAAAGTATGCTACTCGTCTGTTTAAGAAAGAGACAATAGAAAAACTTGGGGTCCATTTCATCAATGTACTGGAAGAGATCACAGCTTACCCCGAAAAGATGCTGTCCGAAATAAATATACTATCTCAGGATGAAAAACAGCAAATACTAAATAGTTTTAATGATACAAAGGCAGAATACCCTAGGGATAAGACTCTACATGAGCTGTTCCAAGACCAAGTGGAAAGGACACCTGATAATGTAGCTGTAGTGTTTGAGGACAAGCAATTAACCTACAGGCAGCTCAATGAAAAGGCAAATCAGCTTGCCAGAGCACTAAGAAGTAATGGTGTAAAGCAAAACAGCATAGTTGGAATAATGGTAGAAAGATCTGTAGATATGCAGGTTGGAATACTGGGAATTTTAAAAGCAGGAGGTGTCTATTTACCAATTTCAACCAAACTTCCTGAACTAAGAATAAAAAAATTACTGGAAGATAGTAATGCAACTATGCTGTTGACGCAATCACATTTAGCGGATAAAGCAGAGTTTTACGGTAATATATTACTGCTTGATTCCCCTGAAATATACATTGGAAGTGCTGAAAACCTTGATAAAATAAATAAACCAGAGGACTTAGCTTATATCATTTATACATCGGGATCTACTGGAGTTCCGAAGGGTTCAATGATAGAGCATCGAAGTGTAGTTAACTTGGTTTATGGACTAAGAAAGCTTGTCTATGAAAATTATGATAATTATTTAAATGTTGCCCTTGTGTCCCCTTACTTTTTTGACGCATCTGTAAAACAAATATTTGCGGCTTCTCTCCTTGGCCATACGCTGTTTATAGTTCCTGAGGATACAAGGCTAGATGGTGAGGGCCTTCTAAAGTACTATAACAGGAATTCAATTGCTGTTTCAGACGGAACACCAGCACATATAAAGCTTTTAACAGATACTGCCAGTCCTGGCGAAAGTCTTTCAGTTATACAGTTTATTATCGGAGGGGAAGAACTTTCATGTAAAGGTATACAAGGTTTCTATGATCGGTTTAAAGATAATAACCCTACTATAACAAACGTTTATGGTCCAACAGAATGCTGCGTAGATTCAACTTATTACCATTTAAGCCGTGAGAAGGTGAGAAATCTAACAAGTATACCTATAGGTATGCCATTGCAGAATTATAAGATATATATACTTAATGAAGACATGAATATCTTACCGGTTAATACAACTGGTGAAATATATATATCTGGAGATGGGCTGGCAAAAGGCTATTTGAACAAACTTGAATTGACTACGGAAAAATTTGTAGCTAATCCTTTCAGCTCTGGAGAAAGAATGTATCGTACCGGTGATCTTGGAAGGTGGCTTCCTGACGGAAACATCGAATTTATAGGCAGAGTAGACCATCAGGTAAAGATTAGGGGCTTTAGGATAGAGCTTGGGGAAATAGAAGTGCAGCTATTAAAGCATCCTTCAATAAAAGAAGCTGCGGTAATTGCAAAGACAGACCAGGAGGGCAACAAGTATTTGTGTGCTTATATAGCAGGGGAAAGTGAATTTACAATATCAGATTTAAGGGCGCTTCTCTTAAAAGAACTTCCCGATTACATGATACCACAATACTTTGTTCAGCTGGAAAAGCTGCCTTTGACAGCCAATGGAAAAATAGATCGGAATAATTTACCCCAAAATGACGGTACTTTAGCTACATCAGTAGAGTATGTAGAGCCTTGCGGTGAAGTTGAGGAGAAGCTTGCACTGCTGTGGCATGATGCCCTTGGAGTACAAAAAATTGGTGTGAATGATAACTTCTTTGAACTGGGAGGATACTCACTGAAGGCAATATCCCTTATAAGCAGAATTTATGAACAGTTAAATGTTGAGGTACCACTAAAAGACTTTTATATGGCCCCAACCATAAAGGAAATTGCCCGTTTTATACACAATACGTACGCCAATGATTATATTACACCAAGTCCGGCAATTCATTTTAATTCAGCAATGGAGAGTCTTATGTTTGCATTCCCTCCAGGAGGAGGAAATGGAATAGCTTATGGTAGTTTATCAAAACAAATGAATGCTTATTCCATATATTCCTTTGACTTTATAGAAAATGAGAGCAGGATGGAGGAGTATGTGAAGGCAATTACTTCTGTCAAACCCGAGGGCCCATATATTCTATTTGGTTACTCGGCAGGAGGTAATCTGGCATTTGAAGTTGCTAAAGTATTAATTGAAACTGGACATCATGTATCCGATATAATCTTTCTGGATTCGGCTAAATCATTTGTCCTTATTGAGGAAGAAAGCGAAGATGCTAAGAAACTTGCTGAGCAACAGGATAAAGAATTTATAGAAGAAAATGAGAAACTTATAAAAGGCATGTTTAGAGATAACCAGGCAGTTATTGAAAAGGCCATTGAAAGAATAAGAAATTATCATAAATACACTAGAAGTGTTATAAACTCGGGACAGATAAACTCCAATATCCATCTTATTATATCACAGCAGCAAGACAATGAAGGTGAAGCTGATTTATGTGAAGGATGGAGAGAGGCAACAACGGGAGAGTTCAAAGTATATAACGGATTTGGCAGTCATTTTGATATGTTAAGTACAGGATATATAGATAAAAATGCGGCTATTATTAAAGAAATATTGGAAGAGATCAACCAATAGTTCAGATATAAGGGGTAGATATAATGGATAAGATTAAATTGTTTTGTCTGCCGTATGCAGGAGGTTCTGCAGCAGTATATAAATATTGGGAACAATACTTGCATGATAGGATTGAGCTTTTCCCGATTGAGCTTGCGGGAAGAGGCAGCAGGATTGGTGAACCGTTTTACGGAAGTGTTGAGGAAGCGCTTGAAGATATACACCGTATTATCATAAGCAACCTTGAAGAACAACCTTATGCGTTGTTTGGCCACAGTATGGGCAGTGTACTTGTATATGAACTTGCCTATAGAATAAAGGAGCTCGGACATCCATATCCTGTCCATATGTTTATTTCCGGCAGATATCCTCCGGGTTTTGTAAGTAAGAAGAAGGTACTCTATGATTTGCCGGATAAGGAGTTTGTGGATGAGGTATTTAAGCTGGGAGGCACGCCCAAAGAGGTTCTGAAAAGCAATGAATTAATGGAGTTGTTTTTACCGATACTCAGAGCGGATTTTAGAATTACTGACACATACAGGCACATTGAAAAAAACGCTAAGCTTGACTGCGATATAAGTGTATTGTGGGGAAAAAGAGAAAAGGGAGCCACTATTTTTGACGTTGCAAAATGGCATGATTATACGTCCAAAAGTTGTAAAATTCATATGTTTGACGGGGATCATTTTTTTATACACGATTACAAAAAGGATGTAGCAGCAATAATAAATAGTAGTCTCATCGACTTTGCAGACAATGTTATGTGAAGACTGAAGTTTATTTAAAATTTAATATGAAATCAAGAGGCTAAGTTTTTAGGTTGACTTTAATGACCTGTAGACTTAGCCTCTTTCCAGTCTAATCAAAAATTTCAAGAAAGTAGAACCTACGTCCTATTGGAATTATTTCCATGTTTCTGTATTACCAGAATTGTAATCATTTGTTTAAGCGCTTTAATTATGGAATGAACTTGAAGTATTTGTGAAAACAAAGGGGGGGAAATAGTGCTGATAAATGTTGAAAATGAGCAACACAGGAAAATATCAGAAGAAAAATACAAGGAGGTTTGAAAATGACTAGCAAAAAGTTTTCTTTTAAAGCCACATCACTTTTGGTAGTTTTAGCAGTATTCTTATCCACCTTTTGCGCAGTCTTGCCGGTGAGCGCAGCCGCTAGGGGAGCATGGGCACCAAATACTGCCTATGCAGTAAATGATACAGTAACATATAGTGGAAGTACTTATACCTGTCGTCAGGCACATACTTCCCTCGTAGGTTGGGAACCACCTATTGTTCCTGCTTTATGGGAGAAAGGCGGCAGCGGAACTACGCCACCTACAACACCGCCAACAACGCCACCAACAGGTCCTTCAGTAACAAAGCCTTCCGAAGTTCCAAGCCACATATGGACATACACAATGAATGCGGGCGATAAATTCGGTAAAGGCGGAGATTTTGCTTTATTGCTGAGTGCTGTGATCAAAAAGGAAAGCAGCTTTGGAGCAGGCTTACCAGGCAGTCCATCAGCCGGCGACGGATTGATGCAGGTAGAACCAAACACACGTAATGCTTATTTATCTCAATTCAGTTCAAAATTTGTCCCTGCTTATAATCACGGCAGTGAACAAGATCAGGTATACTTGGGCGCCCTGATTTTAAATGAAAAGATTATTAAATTCGGCAATATATATAACGGCTTATTACACTATAACGGAGGAGATTACTGGTATCCGGGAGCTACAGATTCTTATGGCCGTCCTATTCTGGCCAATCAATATGCAGATGCAGTTTACTCTACTTATAAGGGCTATGGCGGTAAGAACTAAGGTGGATTTTAAAAAAAGATAAGCAAAATCGGGCTGAAAAATGCGTTTTTTCAGCCCGATTTTTTTAGGGCCTGTACGCAAACTGTACAACTCGTAGAAATCTAGTAAAATAAGGCACATGAGACGAAGATACGAGTTAACGGATGAAGAATGGAATATAGTTGACCCCCTGTTGCCCCCAGCCCGAAAAAAACAGGGAGGACGTCCGCCCAAGGATCGGCGCCAGATGCTCAATGCCGTGCTTTGGGTTGCTCGAACGGGCGCGCCATGGCGGGATTTACCGAGTTACTATGGCCCTTGGTTTTCAGCCTACAGCTTTTTCTGGCGGCTACAAAAAGCGAATATTTGGGGTGAAATACTGAAGCATGTCGCCATCGAGCCGGATTGGGAGCAGGTCATGGTCGATGCCACCATCGTCCGCGTCCATCAACATGGAGCGGGCGCAAAAGGGGGCAGGACCGGCAAGCAATCGGACGTTCGCGCGGAGGATTAACTACCAAAATTCATGCGATGGTGGATGCGCTCGGCTATCCGCTGCGTTTCGAATTGACGCCAGGACAAGACCACGATTCTGTCACCGGCTATCGCCTTCTTCATGAACTGGACTTCTGCCCGGGCGAAGTGTTGGCTGATCGCGCCTACGATACCAATGCCATTCTGGAGCTTTTGCAAAGCCGAGCGATCACTCCGGTTATCCCAAGCAAACGCAATCGGCGGGTAAAGCGCCCGTTAGATTCTGAAACGTATAAAGAGCGACACTTAATTGAATGCTTTTTCAACAAAGTAAAAAACTATCGACGCTTGGCCACTCGCTATGAAAAAACAGCGAACATGTTCATGGCTTTTTTGACGCTGCTTTCAATTCGTTTATGGCTCAAATAGGTTTGCGTACAGGCCCTAGAGAATTGTACAATTAAATTTTTGAATAAGAACAAAGAGAAGGTTCTAAAACAGGCATTCTCTCTAAAAAATATGTACAATATACTATTTGTGAAAAGTTATGTAGATACTCGAGCATTTGAAGTCCAAAGAAGAAGCGGTTATTATCAACACGACTTCGTCACTTGGATTCGTGCCACTGGCGGGTGCTGCTGTTTATAGTGCGACGAAAGCAGCGCTCCATTCCTATACGCTATCCCAACGGTACATGCTTAAAGACACATCGGTGAAAATCCTGGAAATTGCGCCGCCAGGGGTTCAAACGTATTTCAATAACGATCCGAGCTCTATGCTACTAGCATCATTCATTGATGAAACGATGAAGGTACTTGGTACGGATGCGGACGAGGTTCTAGTGGAAGAAGCGAAAGTATTTCGAAACAACCCGGGCCCGAACGAAGGTATTTTTGTGAACCAGTTAAACAATATGATGTTTGAGCCGCCAAAGGGTCATTAATCCGTTTAATACTTAGCGTATATTTTCGTTAATTATCTCAACTCGCTTTTAGAAAATCCTTGATTATCAAGGGCGTGTACATCGAAGACATGTAAACAACGTATTCGCCTTGACAATGAGCCTCGCGGCATCGGAGTCTAAACACGTGCGCCGATGCCCATAGGACACGGTTTACCTAGGGCTTGCTGAACGAATCAAAACTCCAACAGGCACAAGGGTTTAGGGCCTCTTATGTCGAAGGAAAACGGGGCAGCCCCGTGAAAAACCGTGCACTTGGAGGCGTCAGGATTGTATCAGCGAACCGAGAACCAGATGAACCTGCCCGTCGACTTTTTTCTGCCGTTCGGCGGAAAGCTCGCAGAAGATAACCGCTGGGTGCTGCTGGCCCAGATGATTCCGTGGTGGATGCTCGAAGAGAAGTATGCGAAAAACTTCAAGAAAAGCCTCAAGGGCCAAAAAGCCGTTTCGATCCGTATCGCGCTCGGCGCACTCATCATCCAGGAGCGGCTTGGCACCGATGATCGGGAGACACTTCGTCAGATTCTGGAGAACCCGTATCTGCAGTACTTCCTCGGTCTGCCGGAATATCGGTACCGCCGCCCGTTTCATCATTCTCTCATGACGCATTTCCGCAAGCGATTGGGTGGCGAAATTCTGGATGAAGTGAATGAATGGATCGCTCTGGAAGAAGCGCGCAAGTGTCGGATGATTCATCGGACGACGATGAACCTGGCAGCGGAACTGACGCAGCGTCCGGTAAGCCTTCAGAAACGCAGCCACAGCAGATGGAACTGACGAACGAGGGCGAACTGCTGCTGGACGCTACCTGCGCGCCGGCGGATATCGCCTACCCGACGGATTTGTCGTTACTGAATCAGGCCAGAGAAAAGCTGGAGAAGATCATCGACATCCTGCACGAACCGGAACGTGGAAAGACCCGCAAGCCCAGAACATACCGAGAGCGTGCCCGCCAAGCCTATCTGGCGGTTGCCAAGCAGCGGCGCGTGAAGCCGCGCGCGATACGAAAAGCGATCGGCAAGCAGCTCAGGTTCGTTTCCCGTGATCTACGCATGATCGCCGAACTCGCCGATATGACGAGCGGCCTGCCGCGGCGTTTGTACAAGGAACTGCTGGTCATTCAAGAGCTTTATCGTCAGCAGCAAACGATGTATGACAAGCGGACACACAGCATATCGGATCGGATTGTCAGTATCGCACAGCCACATGTCAGACCGATCGTGCGCGGCAAAGCCAGGGCAAACGTCGAGTTCGGAGAGAAGCTGGCGATTAGCGTGGTGAACGGCTACGCTTTCCGCGAGCATCTGTCGTGGGATAGCTACAACGAAGGGCAGACATTGCAGGACGCCGTAGAGCGTTACCGCGCCAGATTTGGTTATTATCCCAAAGCGGTGCTGGCCGACCAGATCTATCGAACCCGCGACAACTTGCGCTTCTGCAAAGAGGGAATTCGCTTAAGCGGACCGCAGTTGGGTCGTCCGTCAGCCGATCAGCAGGAGAAAAAGAAAATCGCCAAGACGGATGCAGCCGCACGCAATGCGGTGGAAGGCAAGTTCGGCGAAGGCAAGCGCAGTTATGGGTTTGGCCGTATTCGAGCACACCTTCAGACGACGAGCGAGACCGTGATCGGGCTGCAACTGCTGGTGATGAACCTCGAAAAGAGACTTCGGGTTCTCTTTTTGTCTATTTTGCAATGGCTGTGGTTGAGACTCGCGGTCCGCTTGCTCGTTCCACTGTAAAATGTGACCCGTTCAGCAAGCCCTACCTAGCAAGGTTATCCGATGCCTCTCATTGTAAAGGCACCACTACGCTGAATACGTTGTTTACAGAGTTAAGATATCCCGTAAACAAAGTAACATTATCGGTGAAATTCGTTACTTTGTTTACTATTAATAGCATGGTTTAAGCTAGTCAAGATAAAGTTAAAATGTTGGCGGATCGCCAATAGGACTAATGACAAATTGAAGGTGAAATTGCATATCGACAGCGGACACGATGCCGGGGCGATGTGGTTTGCGTACTCGACCGTCTATTCTTCACCGGACGGAAGCGGCTGGTATTCGCTCGTTATCATTGAAAAAAATGGTTTTTTTCCAATGCGCCACACGGAGCAAAAGCCAGTGCAACGATCTACAGTGTCATTGAAACAGCAAAGAAAAACGGGCTAAATCCTTTCAAGTATTTGACGGACCTGCTCGAACAGCTTCCGCAGCTTGCGAATCCGAAAGATCCGGTTGAGCTAGACGAATTGTTGCCATGATCGCCTTCGCTCCCACTGACGTGCCGCCTATTTCAATCAAACTAAGACTAACAGGCCCTCATCTTGGGAACAAGGTGGGGGCTATTTTGCGCTTACACAACTGCTGGTGATGAACCTGAAAAGAGACTTCGGGGTCTTTTTTTGCCTCTTTTGCAATGGTTTTTGTCAAGGCTCGCCGTTCATTTGCTCGTAACATCGTAAAACATGATCCGCTAAGAAAGCCCTAATTATCAAGATTCAATGTGATGTCTGAAAAGAAAATTGAATTTACCTAAGAATGGATATAAAAAAAAGAATTACCAAAATAATGTAAAAATGTACCCGGAGTTTCAACAGTATCTCCGTGAATATCAGTCGCCCTTGCTAGCAGTCTGTGGTGAAAATGATGTTTCCTTTATTCCGGCTGGTGCTGAGGCTTTTAAGAAAGATTTACCTAAAGCCGAGATTCATTTATTAGATACTGGGCACTTTGCATTGGAAACACATGCATATGAAATTGGAGAACTAATGTTGGATTTTTTAGGAAAACAATAGAATTTGAAGATTCAAAAGTTGGTAAATCCCGGATGGTTTCTACCGTCATTTCTTGTTATAGGAATTGATTTTTTTAATGTTAACTAGGATTTATGTTCATATTAATTGATGTATTGAGAGGTAAATTGAATTTAGAAGGGTGACAGGTCAGTCTCATGGAGAATTCAGGAGCTAAAAATGCGAAATTGTTTAATTCCACAAAGACCATGATCGGTGGTTTAGTTATGCTCATTATTGCAATGGGAATCGGACGTTTTTCATATACTTCCATACTTCCATTGATGCAATCACAAGCTCATCTATCCGCTACGGAATCCGGATATTTGGCAGGGAGTAATAACTTGGGTTACCTTATCGCTGCCTTTGGTGCAGGTTTCATAACCTGGGGATCCCGAAGAGCCTATCATCTTCGGATGCAATTGGTACTCTGCATCATTTTAACGGGACTTATGGGAATCACTTCATCATTTTATGGTGGATGATTTTGCGCTTTCTTGCTGGAATTAGCGGCGGCCTTATTTTCGTTCTATCATCAAGTTTAGTGTTGGATACGTTGTTTTCAGATAAGCGTGAAAAATGGGTAGGTATATTTTACGGAGGAGTTGGCGTTGGTATTGTTTTAGTTGGTTTACTTACGCCTTTTCTTAGCATTTTCACTTGGAGGGGGCCTTGGATCGGCCTTTTGATCATTAGTATCATCCTTATCATACCCGTTTGGTCATTTATCCACGATAAAGAGCCGAAACTTATAACTCAAAATGCTGAATCCCTGAGTTCATCAGCGGAAACTCCATCTATCTTCGGCTGGCTTCTTGTTGCTTATGGACTTGAGGGGTTAGGTTATGTAGTAAGCGCGACGTTTCTTGTAGCAATGGTTAAGCAAATGCCTCATATGTCAAGTTTTGCTGACTTTAGCTGGATTATCGTTGGGATAGCGGCGGTACCATCAACAGTGATCTGGTCCTGGTGGGCGAGTAAAGTCGGTTACATCAAACCATTGATTATTGCGCTTATCCTGCAGGCTGTTGGGGTCATACTGCCGGTATGGCTTCCCAATATATTCGGCGTGACGTTAGGATCTGTCCTTTTTGGAGGCACTTTTATGGGCATTTCCATGCTTGCTCTCGCCGCGGCTCGTACGTCTAGACCATCCAGTGGTAATAGAGCAATTGCTTTGATGACAGGATTTTTTGGTATCGGGCAAATACTCGGTCCAATCGGAGCCGGAATCGTTTTAGAAGTGGCGCATAGCTATAGCCTATCACTACTTCTTGCCACTTTAGTGCTTGTTGTTGCTGCTATAATATTGCTATCCGGTGCAGTCATTTCAAGTCAAAAAGGAGCGATAGGAAATTTAAACCATGCTCACATTCATCCTGGTCAAGAGCTTAGTTAGATCCTGGGCAGTTTGCTTTGGAATCAGATACAAATGGAATTGGTGAATTGATTCCTTATTGGAGGAATAAAAAATGCAAATAGTTTTTTTTGATTCTGGTATTGGAGGCATTACTGTATTGCATGATACATTAAAAGTTTTACCTAATGAAGATTATATGTATTACGCAGATACATTAAATGTTCCATATGGGCACAAAACGAAAGATGAAGTTAAAAAGTATGTTTTAAATGCTATAGAATTTATTAGCCAGCAAAAAGTAAAAGCGATAGTGATTGCTTGTAATACTGCCACAAGCACAGCAATCGAAGAAATAAGGAGAAAATACAGTATTCCAATCATTGGTATGGAGCCTGTCGTAAAACCAGCTGTTAAATCAAAAAAAAATATAGATAAACGAGTTTTAGTAACTGCTACTGCTTTGACTCTAAGGGAAGAAAGACTTCAAAATCTTATTACTAAATTAGATATCGAACATACTGTTGATTTATTACCTCTTCCGAGGTTAGTCCAGTTTGCAGAAAGTTTTGAGTTTAACGAGCAAATAGTGCTGCCTTATCTTCAAGAACAATTATCTATATATGATTTAAGTTAGTATGAAACTATTGTTTTAGGATGTACTCACTTTTCTTACTTTAAAGATATATTTAGAAAATTATTTTCATCGGATGTTAATATAATTGATGGAAATAATGGTACTGCAAAAAATCTAAAAAAAGTACTGGAAGAAATGAATTCTTTAGATGAAGGCAATGGCAATATTTCATTCTATTGTTCAGGGATCAAAGTCGAGGATAAGGCTAAATTAAAAGAGTTTAATAAACTGTTCAAAAGATTGGATGCTATTAACGAATATAATTGAAAAGTCTGAGATTTTATTATCATTGATTATTGCGCTGATCCTGCAAGTCGTTGGTGTCATGCTGCCAGTATGACCTTCCCAATATATTCGGCATGAGGTTAGGGTCTGTTCTTTTTTGAAGGCACGAGTTCATCTAATTTTCAATAAAAGGAGGTTTTTAAAGGTGTTTGAGACTGATTTGACGCGTGCTCTTAAAATTCGATACCCGATTTTTCAAGCGCCGATGGCTGGTGGCGTTTCGACGCCCGAATTAGTAGAGGCTGTTTCAAATGCCGGTGGGCTAGGCAACCTAGGGGGCGGATACTTAACACCGGAGCAGCTCCGTAGCGAGATCCAAAAGATCAAGCAACGAACGGACCAGCCTTTTGGAGTAAACTTGTTTGTGCCTGAGCAATCAGAAGATTCGGAAGAAGCAATTTACCGGATGACAGATTATCTGAATAAATACCGCATCAAACTTGGCACGGCTCAAAATCCATCTCTTATGAAGTTTTCAGAATCATTTGAGGAGCAGCTACAGGTAGTGTTGGAGGAGCGTGTACCTGTATTTAGTTTCACTTTTGGCGTACCATCCCAAGACGTGATCCAAACCATGAAACAGCATGGAATATTCATCATTGGAACTGCAACAACTGTTGATGAAGCCAAGCAATTGGAAGCAGCTGGCGCAGATGCAATTGTGGCTCAAGGGAGCGAAGCAGGCGGGCATAGGGGGACCTTCATGAAAGACCCTTCCCATGCTTTGATAGGCACTATGGCTATTGTTCCGCAGATCGTTGACCATGTGTCGATCCCGGTCATCGCAGCAGGAGGAATCATGGATGGGCGTGGACTTGTAGCAAGCCTTACATTAGGAGCCGCCGCAGTACAGATGGGCACTGCGTTTCTAGCCTGCCCCGAGAGCGGCGCCCATGAAACGTACAACCAGAAAATCCTCTCGTCAAATGAGGACTCCACTGAAATTACACGTGCTTACTCTGGAAGAGCTTCAAGAGGCATTCAAACAAAATTTATGATTGACATGCATCAGTACCCCGGAACAATCCCGACTTACCCCATTCAAAACGCGATGACCCGGGACATTCGTCAGGCAGCTGCAAAAGCGAACGACCCCGAGTATATGTCACTTTGGGCGGGCCAAGGTCTTCGGTTAGCAGGCGACCAACCTGCCGCTTCAATTGTAAAACAAACCATTGATCAAGCCAGTGTTCTTGCCCGGAAATTTTCTTTTATTTAGAATGGGTGATAATAAATAGGGAAAAATAATTTTCATTAAAGGGAGGAAGTTAAAATGCCATTACTTCGTTTTGATCTTATTAAAGGACGAGATAAAGCAAGCCTGAAAAAACTTTTGGATGTTGCTCACCAAGTTGTTGTGGAAGCTTTTGACGTTCCTGAGCGAGATCGTTACCAAATCATTCACGAACACCCGGCGGACCATATGATTATTGAGGATACTGGGCTAGGATTTAACCGTACCGATAGTCTAGTTATTCTCTCCATAATAAGCAAAGCCCGGCCAAAAGAGAAGAAACAAAAGCTCTATTCCTTGCTGGCTGAAAGGTTAGAAGCTGAATGCGGCATCGCACCAACCGATTTAATGGTATCTATTGTTGAAAATAATGATGATGATTGGAGTTTTGGACTGGGGGAGGCACAATTTTTGACCGGTAAGTTAAGCTGATTCAATGCTAGTCGTTTCGATCTTAATCGGTAATATCTCTAATTCTAATCGCCCTTCAACTGGCCTGGTAGGCTAGTTGAAGGGCGATTTCCATGAGGTTTGGTATTGAGATGGTAAAATAGGCTTATGGATGGTCCAAAATTACAATTACATCCAATCATTCTGATGTGTAACAACCCAATTCATAGTAAGTATTATTGTTGTAATCAAAGCTTTTAATCACGTCAAGACCAAGCTTTTTGGTGTGGGCAGCGTATGATCTGTGATTGATGTGGTTTATAAAAGTTATCAATATCGGATATTTTTTACTCATTTGCATTCTGGAAAAATCAAAAACCTTTCGGAGTACTACCGTCCCCCTGTAATCCATATCAATGCAAATTGGCCCATACTGATAAGTGTTTTCAGTAGAAAGCGTAGTTCCCTTATATTCTGTATCTTTCAAATCGTCAATCATAAATTGAAAAAAAGGCCACTTAGCCCAATACTTCCATGAGGCAGCCATCACATAAGCAACAATCTTCTGGTCATGACATGCAATTGTAATTCCATTTTCTTTTTCAATTAATTCCTTAAATTGTTCTTCTGTAAATAAGGTTGTTACGAAGCCATCAGGTTTGTCTTTTTCACTAATGGTTGTAATGTGATATTTTTTTTGTAATTCCACTATAGCAGATATATCATCAACAGTAGCGTTTCTATAAATCATTGTTATCCTCCTATATGAAATGAGCTTAAAAAAACTTTACTTCAGCATTCGACATATTGCAACCATTTTAAGTTGTAGGTTTTTGCGAGAGGAAGGCTACACTATGATCAGGAGAGCGTTAACAGGGGGAGAGCGACTGGAATTTCTATTATCCTACCTGTCTTACAAGGGAACATTGGAAAAGTTTTTTAACAATTTTCCCAGGAGGGAGAGGATTTTCAGATCGACCCACTGCAGATTAGTGTAGCCCCTGACGAATAAGCAAATGGAGTTAGTTATTAGATCGCGGCGGGTAAAAGAAAATAAAGTTTTAGACTGACGATGCTTCATTAAGCTAACGGGCAAAATTTCAATGCTAAGTGTATAATTTAGAAGACGTAAAGAATCTAATTTGGAGGCTTCTATGATTAGAGATCTTTGGTTTACAGTGCAACGGATTGATGATAATACATACGCAATTAGTGAATACGGACGTTGGGAGAAAGTACATTCATTTTTATTATTGGGAAATCAAGAAGGGGTATTAATTGATACAGGGCTTGGGATTGATAGTATCAAAAGAATAATAGAGCAGTTGACATCTTTACCTCTAAAAGTTATTACGACACATGTCCACACTGACCACATAGGTAACCATGGCGAATTTGAACGGATCTTTGTCCATAAAGGAGATGAAGACTGGCTAATTAACGGGATTCAAGGCTTAACAATAGAGCAAATCAGGAAGAATATTAGAAGAGATATAACCTTGCCTACTCCAGAAAGGTTTAATCCGGATACATACCAACCCTTTAAAGGAAAGCCGACAGGTTTGTTGAAGGATGGTGATATATTCGATCTAGGGGACAGAAGATTAATTATATATCACACTCCAGGACATTCTCCTGGCCATATTTCAGTTTTCGATGAAACAAAAGGGTATTTATTTACTGGCGATCTGCTCTATGATGAAGTGCCAATATATGCCTTTTATCCTTCAACGAACCCTGTTGATTTAGTGAATTCATTAGAAAAGATTGCAAGAATACCCAACGTCAAAATGGTATACGGTTCTCACAATACATTAGGACTTAATCCAATAATTTTAGATGAAGTAAAAATTGCAGTTAAATTTCTGAGGGAACATGATCTCGTCAAATTTGGAACTGGGATTCATAAATTCAACGGATTTAGTGTTCAGTTCTAATAATCTTGTCAAACTAACGGGAAACGTTAGCTCAATAAAATAGCGACAGTCTAGGACTTTATTTCGTGTTATTAGGTCAATCAGAGATTTCTGGTTGGCCTTTTTTCTTAGGCATCATATGATGGCGGTAGCCGAGAGAACGTTGACTTTATTGGGGCGGGCCCCGTCGTGAAAACAGTTCTCTCACTGCCCTCAATGACCATGTTTGAGCTGGTTGAGACAGGGATCTCGTATCACAAGCGAAGCTATGGGGGAACCATCGTGGGAGTGGCCGCAACTTTAATATTAGGGAGTGTGTTATGGAGCCGGTTGTAGGATTAGATGTGGATTAGTTTCCTATTTTAATACGCGAGGAGTGCAAGCATTTTATAATCAATCCACTTCAAATTAAATGTGCGAGAAACACGCAACTGCGAAAAGTAAAAACCAACACTGCAGATGTCAAAAGATTGAATTTATCAATAAATAGGCAAAATGAATAAAGTCCCTGGACTCTTAATGCGATGTGCATGCGGATCGGGGACTTATCATGTGAAATACTCAATATAAGCGGTTTGCTTAATTTTTGAAAAAAACACTTAAAAACACTTAACAAAAAGCGTTAAATTGCTTATAATGAATATAGGGAAAGGGGGAGGGATTATATTCACCAAGAGGAACGACTTTTGAAAATTTTGGAGTATCTCCAAAGCCGTAACCAATTATCAAATTCGGAAATTTGCGATTTATTGAACATCTCGAGAGATACGGCAAGAAGGGATATTATTAAGCTTGTTCATGAAGGGGGGGTTATCAGAACCCATGGAGGTATTGCCTTACCCTTATTAAAAGAAGAAATAAGAGCCTACAAGGAACGTGTAACCTCAGCAACAAAGCAAAAGATGCTTATTGCAAAAGCAGCTTCTGAGCATATCGCTGACGGAGATGTATGCTTCATGGATGTATCGACTACCATTCAACTGCTCTGTGGGCAATTGGACAAGAATCTGACGGTTTACACACACTCGTTGGATAATGCAGAAGCTTTATCAGCAAAAAGTGAAATTAACATAAATTTGCTTGGGGGCAAATTTAATCATGAAAACCGTTTTTTTTATGACTACGACACGGCTATGCAGTTGAACGATGTTTTTTTTGACAAAGCTTTTTTAGGAGCTGCCGCCATTATGGAAGACGGAGTGTATTTTGCGAACCGTGATGATGCTTTAGTTAAAAAGCTGGTATCGAGGCGTGCCAGAGAAGTATTTTTACTTGCCGATTTCAAAAAGTTTAATTTAACAAGCCCGTTTAAAGGTCTGAATTTTTCCGAAATTGATATTCTAATTACAAATCAGGATGCCCCGAAGCATTCATTGCTGATGTTGCAGGATAGCGGAGTAGAAGTTATCAAGGTGCTTGAGGAAGAAAAGTGATAAAAAATCGCAAGGGAGCATGGGCCATGATACAAGCAATCTTTAGCGATATTGACGGGACGTTGTTAAATTCAAAACATCAAATTACATTCGACACCAAAAATACAATCCAAAAGGTTGTGGGAGGAAATATCCCTTTTGTACTCGTTTCAGCGAGAATGCCAAGCAGCATTTTTCCTCTTCAGCAAGAGCTCAATATTAACGCTCCCGTCATTTGTTATAGCGGTGGTCTAATATTGGGCTGTAATAGGGAAATCCTCCATAGCATCTGTTTATCGAAAAAGAGCATTAAACAAATATACGATATTGTATCGGATCATTATCCTTCTATTAGTTTTAACTTATATGGCTATGACCAGTGGATCGTTGATAACACTCAAAATCCTTGGGTAATTCAGGAAGCGGGAATTATTAATGGCTCTCCCATACAGAGGGTGCTTTCCTCATATATAGAAGAAGATCATGATACTCACAAAATTTTATGCATGGGACCTCCCGAAGACGTTGAGCGGCTTGTACAACAAATCAAAAATGAAGTTACTGGTATCAGTGTCTATAAATCCAAGGGAACCTATCTGGAAATTATGGATGAGATGGTGTCCAAATCGTATGCCATTCAGGAACTCGAGGGGATATTTAATATTACTTATCGTGAATCGATGGCCATTGGAGACAACTATAATGACATGGATATGATTTTGTACGCAGGCCTAGGAATTGCAATGGGGAATGCGCCAGAGGAAGTTAAGAAAATTGCCGACTGGGTTACATCGAGTAATGATGAAGACGGTTTGAAAATAGGCTTGGAGAAATACATTTTGTCCGTTTGAAATGATCCAGTGACATTGGATATCCAAACACCAAAAAAATGTAGGCATTAGAAATAGAACAGAGGGGGACACATAACCCTGAGGATACTGAGTTTATATCTCCTCGGTCTGCGAGTGACGAGAACGGTAGAAAAAGAAAAGCAGAGTGAGACGACAAAAAGAGATCAACGTGTTCCGACCGTTGATCTCTTTTTGTTGTGCTCAATCAGCACGACAGATTACAAAAGAGATGAGGAAAGTTAGGTTGGGAGTTTGGTCGTCTGGATTTGTAGTGAAGAGCTTATTTACCTGTAATGCAGAAGAGCAGAAGGGATTAGTGATGCACGTTCTTATTATGGGCATCAAAAGTCAAGTTTAATGAATATATAAGTATACTAAATATCACATTCACATAGGAAATCATACGAAAAGGTCCCTAAATATCCATTTTTCATCAGCAAGATCAGAAAATAATTTGGCAAAGTTCATTTACTTCTAGATGGAGGTGAGTTGCATTTTGTATTAGGTGTGTTTTTAAATAATATTCTCCAGCTAATTGACAATTTATCATTTGTCGGGTGACAAGAACATTGTTACATTCCCGATAGGATTTCATCGACGGCGACAGACGCCCTTTTATTAAACTAAAGGGCAGGATAGTCAATTTTTTCGCGAATACTTTACATTTGAAAGATATTTGCGAAATTCGTAGATAAGAGGTTATGAGAAAGTAATGTAAAATAGATATTAATTGTAATTTGCAAGAAATATGTCGTACCGTTCGGCACAATAGCATGCAGCGCTTCCATGAGCTTGAGTGAGGAAACTAAATCATTTCCAGGGAGCTTAATGATTAAGTGGATCAATTCGAAAGATCCCAGGAAATAAAGAAATGATCTCGCCAAATTTGGAACTGGGATTCATAAATTCAACGGATTAGCATTCAGTTCTAATAATCTTGTCCAACTCACGGGAAACGTTAGTTCAATAAAATAGCGACAGTCGGTAAGAAGTTCTCTTGTTTTCAACTATCCATTCCCCTTTATATATTAATACCAATTACAAAAAAGTCCCAAAAACAAATGTTTTTGAGACTGGGTTAAAAACCAAGTATTCTTGTTTACTGACTGGTATCCTATGCTACATATTCATTTTTTCCTGCGCCTATACCCGTGATAAAGATAATAACAGAAGTTAAAACTAACATCAGTAAGGAAGTATTCCAATTATGTGTCACATCATGCAACCATCCAAATAAGACAGGGCCGATAGCAGACAAAAGATAACCTAATGATTGAGCCATACCGGATAATTCTGCTGCCTCATTCGTATCTTGAGTACGTAAACTAAAAAACATCATAGCTAAACTAAAGGCAAATCCCACTCCAATTCCAACCATAATTATCCATATTGGAATAAGGATCGTGCTTCCGTGTAAGATACCGAATACCCCTCCAATAAGCAAGATGACTGAAACCAGTACTAATGGATGCTGCTTCTTTAAACGTCCAGCTAAAATAGAGACAATAAACGTAGTAGGAAGCATAGCAAATTGCATTAAAGACAACATCCAGCCAGCTTCATGAGTGTTCAGCCCTTTTTGTTCAAGAATTTCAGGAAGCCACGTTATCATGGTATAAAAGATTAAGGATTGAAAACCCATAAATAACGTGACATACCATGCTAGTTTAGAATGCCATAAGTTTATAGATTTAACTTTCTTTTTAGTTTGTACAAATCTAATAGATTTATGTTGATTTTGTATTAGTGGTAACCAAAAGAAAAGTGTAAGAAGAGATAAGATTCCCCAGCATCCGAGACCTCCTGACCATCCTAACCCTGATAATGAGGAGATGGAAATACTTATACCGGATCCAATAGCTCCACATAAATTCATAGAGACTATATAAATCCCTGTTATCATTCCTACATTTTGTGCAAAGTTATGTTTAATAAGACTGGGGAGTAATACATTACCAATGGCAATACATGAACCAATTAAGATTGTTCCTATAAATAAGGTTATTACACCACCAAAAGAACGTATTCCAAATCCAATGGTTAATAAGATTAAAGAAATAAATAGGATAAACTCCGTACTAAAACGTTGAGCTAACTTAGGGGCAAAAGGGGATAAGAATGCAAAAGTAAGTAAAGGTACTGTAGTTATTGTCCCTGCTAGTATATTAGATATGCCTAAACTGTCACGTATAGAATTTATTAGTGGACCCACTGATGTTAGTGGGGCTCTGAGATTGGCTCCCATTAGGATGATACCTATAATAAGTAATCCTATTCTAGGCTTTAGATCCGGTTTCGGTTGTCCTAGTTGATTGGTTTTTTGTGAAATACCCATGATCGCTATAGATCCTCCGTATTTAATACTAAAGCTTTTCTAAATTAGGTAATCAATTCATTTATTGTTTGAATTGCCACACTTCCATATTGTTCCACAATAGTAACCGTAAAGCAGAGAACATAATAAAATGTTGTTTTCTACTTGACGGTTACTTTTAAACATTTTAATTAAATTAAGCGAATTTTTGGACTTCTCCCGTTAGTTAATAGGAGAACGACAAGCCCCTACTTTTATACCTAAAGAATTATAGTGATTTTTTATGTTTATGATGGCTTGACCACTTGTAACTTTATTAATTAATTGTTTTATCTTCCAAAGGTCTACTGGTTTATTCATTAATAAGTCATTAAAAATTTGTTTGATTTCTTGTGGGTAAACATTTCCTACCATACTAGAAAGTCCATTACATCCATTCATTATCTTTTCTGTAAGATTTACATCTCCACCAGCGAACATGATGAAATCATCTGGTAAGTCAGTATTATGGTGACGTTTGGCATCACTCTCTTCTTTAAGTCCTACAAGGTTAGAGTACTTCTGGTTAATAACAGTCTTTAATGATTCAGCACTTAGCTCAAATCCTGTTCGGAAAGGATTATTATAAAGGACAACGTTTTTGGTGGTATGTTGTAGCAGCTCATTGATATAAGAAATAGCTTGTTGTTGTGTCGGCTGAATGTAAGGTGGAAACTGAATTAGAATAGAATCAAAAACAGATTCCTCAAGCTTTTTAACCAGTTTTATTGCATTTCTTGTTGTTGTAGCTGATACGCCAAACATCAGTTCAACATTTTCAAATTTTTGTTGATTAAAATAATCAATAATATGGATACGCTCTTCAATGCTCATTGAATTTTGTTCGCCTGTCGTAGCAGACACAAGTAGTGAATCTATCCCGTTATCTGTTAAATGTTTAACAATAGGATTGAATCCTTCTAAATATAAGCTCTCATCATCACGAAAGGGAGTTGGAATAGCAACATTAAAATTTTTCATCAGTTATATCCTCCAGTGTATATACATTACAAGAACTAATTTGTACATAAGGTCAAATACTAATCCTTTCAGATAATTTTTAAAAGGTATATTTGAATGACTAAATTGTTCTATGTTCATGTTGTTTAAAGTTTGGTTACATTCTTCAGGCCAAAAGTATTAACTAATCTTTTCTAGTTATTCTTTATTTGTGTATCTGGTTTGACTATGTGACGAGGTGTACTACCCACCGGTTTCTCTAAAAACCAAGTGCCCATTGAAGTAAGAACCGGTACATTTTGAAACGTGTAAATAATAGCATCCTCTGTTTGCTAAGTGTTGCAATGCTCATGAGCAGAGCAAGGAGGAGCTAAGAATAGGTCGCCTTTTTTCAATTCAATCTTTTCTCCATCCACGATACTATAACCCTCGCCCTGAAATACTAGATTGAGAGCTACATTAGTATGACGATGAGCTTTATTATGCCCACCAGGTTTAAAAATTTGGACGACTACTTTCATAGTTGATGAAGTTCCATGCGTATCCCCTGTATGATTATGAATGAGTGACAATGTTCCACGGCCACTTTAAAGAAAGCCTTCCGATACAGATTAATTGAGTAATGGATAAATGTCTTTCCATTTCCATGAACATGCTCGAACGGCAGGCTTACTACTCTTTATTAAAAACTCACTGTAGTAGATAATCTCTGTTTTTTGACTACCCATCTTATCACCCCCACAAAATTTTTACACAGTTTAAAGAATTTATACTTTTAGGATTAAATGGATCTCTGTGCAACTAATAGTCTAAGACAGTTCAATCAATAGTACAATTCAATTATTTATATAATAACCATAGGTTTTACCTATGATATAATGTGTAATATCTAAGATTGTTTATAGTATTCCTATTGAAATTCATGTTAATAAACTTGCAAAATGTAAAGGTAGGAACTATTACCGTTTAAATCAGGAGGCTTAAGAATGGAGTTAAGACAACTTGAATATTTTTACGCTGTGTGCCAAGAGCTACATTTTACAAGAGCAGCAGAAAAGGTAGGGATTTCTCAACCTTCTTTAAGTCAACAAATTCGTTTGTTAGAACATGAAATTGGCACACTTTTATTTGATCGCATTGGTAAAAAGACGGCTCTTACGGAATCAGGGGAATTACTCTTAAAGTATACACGTAACATTTTTCATGAACTGGAACAGGCAAAAACCTCAATAGATGAACTAAATGGCCTTCAAAGAGGAACCATTTCTATAGGCACCTTGTTAACCGTTGAAAATTACCTCATTCCGCCCACATTACGTAGTTTTCATCATCTATATCCTGGTGTTAAGATATCTGTGTTTGGATTACGTACTGGGGATATTCAAAAACAACTGTTAGAAAATAAGCTGGATATAGGCATTGTTTTTTTACCTATGAAAGGGGATGAATTAGAAACTATTTCTTTATATAGAGAGGAAATGGCGTTTGCAGTGCCTGTTGGACACCCGTTAGAGAATCAGGATAAATTAGGTATAGAAGTCTTGCAAACAACACCTTCCATCTTACTTCCTGAACAATATTTTATAAGACAGCTTATAAATAAAGCTTGTAAAGATGTGGGGTTTATTCCAGAACCGGTCTTTGAAATTACAACCATGCAATCTTTAATTAATATGGTTATAGATAGGATAGGGGTAACTATATTACCGCGACCTTACTTAGAGTACCTTAACCATCCTCGTATCAGAATTATTCCCATTTTAAATGTTAATCTTGCTCGATATATAGGAATTATCTACAGGAAAGATAAATACCTGAGTGCTGCGACACGTATTTTTATTAATACTCTAAAAGAGACTTCACTCCATTTGACTCAGAATTTTATGAAAGGCACTGATTAAACAGTCCACTCATTTTATTAATCTTTATTTATATACTACTGGACATATAAAAGAAAGAAGCTACGACGGTCAGTTCTTTTTTGGATTGGAAAAGTCAGAGGGAATAGCTTCAGGTGCTATTAATATGTAAAGAGAACGGAAAAGTCACCATTTCAAAAATAATAAGGTCACCTTGAATCACTGATTGAATCGTATCAAAGGGCAATCGCGTAGGTAAAGATGCGTACGAAAAACCGTATTGTGATGGTGGGCAGACTTGAATTATCTCGATTCAGATATGAATTTGACTTTTGAGAAAATAATGAGGTTTATACTAGATGCCATCGCTCCATTTAAGAAGGAATGACCCATTTTGCGTTAACAGACTTGGATCTAAGTCTACAGAACAAATTTCCAAGGAGTGCATTGGTACTTAGGGGAGCGGTCGAGGATTCAGCCGCTCCAAAAAAGTCAAACAGTCCTCCTTTTATTAATGGCTATGATGTGCATGTGCATCCGGCGCACCTGACTCTATAGTGCACATAATGGATTCATCGTGTCTATGCTGTTCGGACTCGATCTGCAAAGTAGAGTGAGGAATGTTCTTATGCTCCAGCATATGCTCGATACTATGCAGTAGGGCCTCGGTTTCATACACTGTTTTATTTCCATCAACTACAATATGCGCAGTCAGAGCGTTTAAGTTGCTAGTAATTGACCAAATATGCACATCATGTACGGCTTTCACACCTTCGAACTGCGAAATGGCTTGTACGACTTCCTCTACATCAATGTTACGGGGTGTTCCTTCCATAAGCACATGCAGGGAAGACTTACTAACAAAGTAACCACTGCGAAGGACAAGTACTGCGACAATTACACTAGCAAGTGGGTCTGCCCAACCCCATCCCAAGAACATCATCAGAAGAGCGGCAATAATCGCTCCAACAGATCCCAGCATATCGCTGAGGACGTGCAGATAAGCACCTCTCATATTCAGGTTGTGCTCTGTATCGCTACCTCGCATCATAATCCAGGCAACGAGTATATTAATGAACAGGCCAACAATACTGATAACTAGCATCCCTACTGTAGCTACTTCTGGAGGATTTATAAACCTTTCAATCGCTTCGTAAAAAATGTATAAGGCAATCGCAATCAGAGTAACACCGTTTAGCATTGCAGCCAATATTTCAAATCTCCTGTAACCAAAGGTTTTTTCCTTATTGACAGCTTTCTCTCCAAACTTAAACGCGAACAAAGCGATCGCCAACGCAAGAGAATCCGATAACATATGACCTGCATCCGAGAACAAAGCTAAACTATTGGTAATAAATCCACCAAAAGCTTCGACCAGCATGTAAGTAGTGATGATGATGAAGGAGATCAGCAAAACTTTTTTATTGTTGTGTCGATGTCCATGATTATGTCCTGCCATACATATCCCAGCTTTCTATTTTATTAACATATGAGCAACCGTTCATATGTTTTATTGACTTCAATTATATGTGGGGAAAATATACACGTCAAGTGCAGCATGGCGCAACTGTACAGTGACAACAAGTTTATCCCTTACGAGGAATTTGTAATATTTAATGCGGCGGCTATTAGATAGAGTTACTTATGGGAATGACATAAGATAATTTCGCTTTAATCGAAATTATAGGATTTATTTCGACATAATTAGATTCTCTTAGAAAAAGGAATATTGAAGTATTTGACGAATCATTCCATTGATACAATTTCTCCCATAATGGGGTGAATGTATGTACACACCTACCAAGTTAAATAAGATTGGGGTAAATAGATGGTTTGCTTTTAGTAAGAAGCTTAACTGAGAAGTCACGTTTTATGGAGAGCTAGAATATGATCACTAGGTATTAATTGGAATGGATCTAGAGGTAACAAATTATTGCGAAAAACCATTTGAAATCAACCACTCATATTTAAAATCTGATTTTTTGGCTCTGAATTACTATGCCAGTGACACAGCCAAAGCCTGTCCAGAGGTTGCCGATGAACAGTGGTCGGGAGTTAATGTCTCTGGTATCAAGGGAGAAATATCTGGCTTCGAAACACATCCGGGCTTCTATGAAATGTGCGAGAATCCTGCTCTGGAGACTACAGACTGGGCTATAGATCCAACTGGACTGGAATACATTTTGCGTGATATTTATACAAGATATAATATGCACTTGATGATCACAGAGAATGGTCTTGGTGCATACGACGAGTTGACCATTGATGGGAGGATTCATGATGATTACAGAATTGATTATTTGAAAAAACATATCCTCGCAGTTAAAAAAGCGATTGATTTTGGTGTAAAGGTCATTTCCTATAATCCGTGGTCTGCCATCGATTTATTATCCACTAGTAACGGATATAAAAAACGGTATGGATTAATTTATATAGATCGAACAGATGATGATATCAAACAATTAAAGCATTATAAAAAAGATTCTTTTTATTGGTACAAAAAAGTTGTTGAGTCAAATGGGAAAGAAATTTAAGGACCCGTTGAACAAGAAACTCCGCTGAGAACTTTAATATGAGTCCCTTATAAACTCCACGAACAAGCCACTAATCTGTTAGTCTAGGATTAGTGGCTTGCTGTTGTTGGTAGACAATACAAAGTTGCTCTAGAAGTCGTCTAAATGGAGGCTTTAGGGGCAATGAAACCGTCACATATCAGCTGAGTCTTCTCGGTTCATTAATATCTAAGCCAGGTTTATGATTAGAGCATTCTTCGAAGAAGCAGAAGTGTGAATGTTCAAAATTTGTTCAGTTATACCATGCTAAAATCTTCGTATCAAAATAACAGCCAAAACATACAAAGGAGACAGTAATTGTGTGAACAGGAAAGCAGCATCGTTTCATATATAATATTTATTTAATGTATGTCGATATTGCAATGCATATAATCGCATCCTGATTTTAGTAGGCCAGGGGAATGTTATTTAAGGCAGCGGCGATAAAACAAACTGAAAAGCGGGTAACCGTTCTTTCAATGAACGGTTATTTTTCATGCTTAAATTTAAATTTTTCCTTGAGAGAAAATAGCGTTGCTGTACTTAGTACTATATGAGATGAGGTGGCATTAGCCTAAACAATTCAGATGATTTTATTTGTCGCATAAGAAGGAGGAACTTTTATTGTTACCATTAATTAAGGAATTTCGTCTAAACCAAAAGCTTACTTCTTATTTAAAATTAATCCTAGTAGTCATTATTCTTGCCGCAGCTATTGTTCCCGTCGCCCCTTCACGGGCACATGCTTTTTACGGAACGGGAAACGGTACGGAACATAACCCTTATATCATCACGACAGCGGCGATGCTGGATGATATCAGGACTAATCCGAACGCTTATTACAAATTGGGTGCTAATATCCAATTAACGGATCGTACTTGGAACCCGATTGCCAATTTCTCGGGTGTGTTCGATGGGAACGGATACACGATTTCCGGCTTGACGATTAATCAGCCCTTGTCAATGAATGTCGGTTTTTTTGGCAATTTAATGGCTACAGGTATTGTTCGTAACGTTCGGTTAATGGATGTTAACATAATCGGAAATAGGAACGTAGGAAGTGTTACTGGTACAAGTTTCGGTCAAATCAGTAATGTATTTGCATCCGGCAGTGTAGAAGCGCTCGGAGAGGGCACCTATGATTATGCGAGTGGTCTGGTCGGGTGTTAACAACGCGTCGATTACTAAGTCTATATCGGCTGTCAACGTGAGGGGAACCAAATCTACTGGATATGTTGGAGGAATTGCAGGCTATAATATTCAAGGCACCGTCAGCCAAAGTTATGCGACTGGCCAAGTGGATGGACTGTCCCGCGCTGGTGGTTTAGTCGGATACAATTCTAACGGAACCGTGAGCAATTCTTACTCAACGGGTTCAGTCACAACGACCTTCAACCGAGCTGGAGGACTTGCTGGACAAAATGCTGGCTAGGTAACAAACAGCTATTCCAAAACAACGGACACATCACTTTCACATCAGGCGAAGATTTCGTTATTTATGATTGACCTTTCGAATAGGCCAATAACAGCTGGAACTGGGATGAACTTCCTATAAGCAACCTTAGTTTGTTTATCGCTTATGTTGCTTAAGTTTTTATCGAAAAACGCTCATGGTACGGCTTCTTATAACAGAAAAGGTGGGGCTATATGCTGATAGTGGGTATGAGGATTTACAATATACATTTGATTGTTTTCCCCTGAATGATTAATATAATGGACAATGTCATAAACCTACCGTATTAAAAAAAGAGATGAGGATTACGATGAATAAAGCAAAGATTCTTATTATCGAAGATGATGCCCCGATTGCCGACTTGCTTTCGTACGGGCTTTCTATGGAGGGGTTCCAGACACGCACAGCGGCCAGTGGAGCAACGGGAATGCATGAGCTGCAGTCGTTTCAGCCCGATTTGCTGCTGTTAGATTGGATGCTACCTGACCAGAGCGGTCTAGACATTTGCAAAAAGGTGACAACGGACTATAACATACCGATCTGCATGATTACAGCCAAATCGGACATTACCGATAAAATTCTAGGCCTTGAATTCGGTGCCGATGATTATATTACCAAGCCTTTTGATCTGCGCGAAGTTGTTGCACGCATTCGAACCATTTTGCGCAGAGTGGAGCAGGCGAACAGCTCGGACAGGGAAGAAGCCACGAAAGCCGTCATTCGGTTTGACAATATTGAAGTGATCGAAGAAGAACGACTCGTCCAAATAGAAGGCCGTCCTGTTGAATTGACCCCCAAGGAATTTGATCTGCTTATGATGCTGGTTAAACATCAGGGCAAAACCTTTACACGTTCCGAACTGCTTGATCTGGTGTGGGGTTATCATTTTGTCGGAGATACCCGTACGGTTGATACGCATATCCAGAGACTCCGCAAAAAGCTAGACGCCACCGAATGCATTACTACCGTCTTCGGAATCGGGTACAAATTTAAAAAAATGGGTGGATAAGCATGATACGTAAAATCAGCATCAAATTCCTGATCGGTTTTTTTCTGATTTTTTCGCTTTCTTTTGTCGTGCTCAATCAGACAGTCAAGGAATTTATCCGGACAAGCAATCAGAATCTGGTTACCTCCGAACTGATCGGACTGAAAAATAACAGCAACGTGTATGTGCGTCAGGCTTTCCTGATTAACCATTTCAGTAGCAATGAGCTGTATTTTGGAGAAATTGCGAGGGAAATAGCAACTAATCTGAACCATACCACGGACAGCAGTATTGGCGTGTATACGGTGGAGGGCAAATTGCTTTATGCCCCGGACAGCTCCATTTTTCAGCAGCACATGCAAAGCGATCTGCAGCAGGCGATTGGTGGCAATACAGCGTACAGCATTACTTATGATCGTAATAAGACGACTGTCCTTTTCTCCTATCCGGTTGTTATAGACGGTTCAAAGGTGGGCATACTGCGTTTTTACAAAGATTTCAGCTCACTCTACGAACAAACCGGACAGATTCGGCAGATTACCCTCTATATTGCCCTGGCGATTTTTGCGGCAGCTTTTCTGTTTTCCTATATTCTTTCCAGGCATATTACCATCCCGCTGACCAGACTGACGCAAGCCTCCACTGAGGTGAAAAACGGGAATCTGGATATCCGCCTTCACTTTAAACGCAGGGATGAAATTGGCCGACTGGCTGAGAATTTTAACGATATGATTGATCAAATTAGTAGACAGATTCATATTATTGAGAAGGACCGGGACCATTTGAAAGAGCTTCACCAGCAGGAAAAGCGCTTTTTTGACAATATTACTCACGAACTGAAAACGCCATTAACCTCCATTCTGGGATATGCGGAGCTGATCAGAATGAACGGTGAGAAAGACCGTGCTTTTTTTGGCAAAGGGATGAATCATATTATCGAGGAGAGCAAACGCCTGCATGCGATGGTGCTAAAACTACTGGAAGTTTCACGCAAAAATATCATGATCAATGAGCTTGATCGGGTAGATATCGGGCTAATTCTGCAGGATGTATGTGAATCGATGATGATCCGGGCACAGCGCTATAAAAAGACCATTGAATATGAGATGAATGAGGAATTGATGATGTTGGCCGATAGGGACAGAATCAGACAGCTGTTCATCAACTTGATAGATAATGCGATAAAATATAGTTTGCCGTTTTCGGTAGTAACGGTAAAAGCAGTACGGGCAGAAGAAAAGATCCGCTTGATTTTCAGCAATCCAAGCGATCCGATTGAGGCAGAACATCTGTCACACCTGTTACAGCCATTTTATCCAGCTCATTCCGACAGTGCGGAGGAAGGCAGTGTAGGATTGGGGCTCAGCATTGTGAAATCCATCGTTGAAGAATTTGCGGGTTCCATCTCGATTGCAAACGAGCATAATGAAACCATCGTTACGGTAGAATTTAAAGCGCTGGAAACCGCGGGGAACGGAGAATGAATAATGGGCAATAAATATGTTGTAATGCTGCTGGTCCTATCTCTCGTGGTATTACTGCTGTCAGGATGCGGTTCAGAACCAAAAACAGAGACCGTCGTCATCGCCGACAGCAATGAAGTTTCCAGTACCGATCAAAGCTCTCGGCCGTTTCAGGTTCAAAAAATATATCGGCTTCCGGATCGTTTTGCAAATCGGGGGGAGCTACTGGGATGGTCGTCTGGAAATGCCGTTATCGCATCGTTCGGAGCCATGACCATACTGAAGCGAGGCACGGTGGAACGTTTAACTTATCCGTATGAGCAGAGCAAGGCCATACCCGGAATCGGTAAGGTAACTTCCAATACGACACTTTCTCCCGATGGGAAATATATTTGCGAATTTTCTCGTTCTTCCTCGGAGACAACCCTAAGGCTTATTTCCTTGCAGGATGGCAAGGAAAAGGAAATAGACAGGATCAGTACTAGAAACGAGTCTTATGTACAATATGTTTCCTGGTCGGCCAACAGTTCGTATATCGGCTACCTGGTAGAAAATCCGTTTGATAATGGAGCGGATAGCCTGTACATCTACGATATGGGGTCTCAAACTTCTGGCAAGTATCAGTTAAAAGGCATTATGAAGGAAGACACGCTTTTGAGTGTTAACATTGCAAATGATGGCCGCAGCATACTGGTGGAGTTGTTTGGTGCAAAAAAAGGTCAGAAAAAGATACTAACCATGGGGAAGGTTTCCGGGAAGAATATTGAATTTCAATACGAGCGTCAGATTGGTGGAGATTCAGTAGCCTGGATGAATAACGACCAGTTTGTGTTTCTCGGAACGGATAATTCACTGTATGAATATGATCGGCGAAACGGCGAACTCTCCGTCATTCTGGAAAAAGTGTTTGATTTTGAATTCTCGCCTGACAGGAAAAATATCGCATACACCGAGTATGATCAAAATGTTACTTACGTAGGCAAGGTGCAGGGAAGAAATATACTGTATAAGGAACCGGTGTATCGCGGAATTGTGCCGACGCATATATACTGGAATCCGAACAATAAAAGTGTACTGCTTCAAGGACAAAAACAATTGGATTCCTCGCAGACTGCGTCAACGGATTCTCCTAGCAAGGAGTCATTGATCATTGAATTGAAATAGCGGTGAGGATCGCCATGTTTGTAGACGTCAAAAACCTTATTTCGGTTGTTCAGCCGGAATAAGGTTTTTCTTTTTGCAACCGTTGTGACAATTTGTTTACATGTTGATCAAACTTTCGCGACATCTTTTTTTTATAGTAAATGAAGCAAGATCATTAGCCTATAAGGACAAGGAATGGACCATAGTGAATGGAAACCGGAATTTGCACCTGAATCAACCCATAAAACGTTATATGACCGGCCTGGATGGGCTAAGAGCCATCTCTGTGCTTGCTGTTATTGCTTATCATCTTCATTTCAGATGGGCAGAAGGTGGGCTGCTGGGGGTGGAGATTTTCTTCGTCCTATCAGGATATCTGATTACGGATCAGATTCTTTTCGAATGGAGGATGCGCAGTGGTTTCTCCATTATACAATTCTGGATCAGACGAATGCGCAGACTACTGCCGGCCATGATCTTTATGCTGACTGCAGTGGCACTGTGGCTTTTAATTACTGATTTCTCCAGACTGCAGGCGTTAAGAGGCCATTTTGTATCCTCGCTTTTTTACGTAAACAACTGGTATCTCATTTTTCATCATGTTTCATATTTCGAGAGCTTTGGCCCGCCTTCTCCAATCGGTCACCTCTGGTCGCTTTCCATTGAGGAACAGTTTTACGTCATCTGGCCGCTTGTTCTACTGATCGGTCTGTGCCTTGCGCCGCGACGAGGAAGACTGATGTTATACATTCTGGGTTGCGCCGCCGTATCCGCCATAGCCATGGCCGTGATATACGAACCCGGAACAGATCCGAGCAGGGTGTATTACGGGACGGACACGCGGGTGTTTGCCATTTTGATCGGAGCGGCTCTGGCGATAATCTGGCCCAGCTGGAGACTGAGCGAAAATGTATCCTCTTCGTCACGGACCATGCTGGATATGACTGGCGTGCTGGGCATTGTAATGCTGTTTATCATGATCGGTCAGACCAACCAGTTTGATGATTCGCTGTATCGCGGCGGTTTTCTTTATTTATCACTCATTACTGCAGTTATTATTGCTGTACTTGTTCATCCGGCCAATCGACTGGAACGATGGCTCGGCTGCCGGCCTCTGAGCTGGATCGGTAAGCGATCTTACAGTCTGTATATTTGGCATTATCCAATCATTATTTTGTCAAGTCCGGTGGTGAATACCGAAGATGCCAGCTATATACGTATTGCTCTGCAGGTAACGGCCAGTTTCATAATGGCAAGTCTTTCCTACAGATACATCGAAGAGCCCATTCGTCGCGGGACCCTAAAATCACTCCGCAGGTCAGGCGCTGGCAGCCAGTTAGGCCTTGTCGTCATTGTTATCGCCATTATTCTGGTCCTGACATCATGGAAGACGAATTCACCAGATCCTGTGCCTGATGCTCCAGCAACTGTAAGCCAGGAACCCGTCCAGACAGAAAAGGTGCAATCCGGCTTTTCCGATGTAAATACAGGCCATTCAGCAGAAGGAGAGGGGGTCACGGCGATCGGAGATTCCGTCATTCTGGATGCCGCCCCGTTTCTGGAAAAGCAGCTCCCCGGTATGACCATTGATGGCAAGGTGGGACGGCAAATGTCACAGGCTGGGAATGCGCTTGATGACCTGCGGGCACAGGGCAAGCTTGGCCATAAAATTATTATTGAACTCGGCACCAACGGCGTGTTTAACCAGAGTCAACTGAAGTCCTTGCTGACTTCACTACAGGATTCTCGGCAAATTTATCTGATAACGACCAGAGTACCGAGAGGGTGGCAGAATACCGTAAATGACAATCTGCGTGAAATTGCTGGTGAATTTCAAAATGTACGACTTATCGACTGGTATTCGGCCAGCGAAAACCGCAACGATCTATTTTATGACGATGGTGTCCATCTGAAACCAGAAGGAGCTCAGTATTATGCCTCGGTTTTGATTGATGCTATCAAACAGGATAAAACTTACTAGCATGTTAAAGGAAAGGATGAACTAGGTATGAACAAAAAAAATGTCAGAAAAGTGAGGGCATTATGGGGTTTTATGATTCTTCTTATCGTCATAGGAGCCATAGGCCTCCATCTACATTCAAAGCAAAATTCGGATGATAACGAACCACGCGGCAAGGATTCTTCTCTATACAATTTTGATGCGATGCAGCCTGCTGCACAAAAGCCTGGGGCTTCCAGTACCAGCGGAGAACAAGCTCAACCATCCGCGTCCTTAAACGGCGAGGGCGTCACGATGATTGGAGATTCGGTTACGGTCGGAATTGAGCCTTATTTAAAAGAGCAGCTTCCGAATATGACGGTAGACGGCAAGGTTGGCCGGCAGATGTCTCAAGCTGTAAAAGTCATTAATGAATTAGCCACCCAAGGCAAACTGGGAGACCAAGTCATTATCGAACTCGGCACCAATGGTCCGTTTAGCAGAGACCAACTGCACGACGTACTGCAATCCCTTTCTGGAGCCAGACAGGTAATCTTGGTCACCACCCGGGTTCCGAAAGGATGGCAAAACACGGTGAATGACACGATTGCACAGGTTGCCGATGAGTTTAGCAACGTCAGCGTGGTGGACTGGTATTCGGCCAGTGTAGGCAAAGATGAATACTTTTATAGAGATGGCGTCCATTTAAAACCAGGGGGTAGCCGATATTACACTTCACTCCTCGTAGCAGCCTTGCAAAAATCTTAAATACAGAAGGGACAGGCGCGTTCATAATTCGGAAAGGAAGAATGACATGACACAGAGGAAAAAGAGGATATTAATTGTAACATTGTTACTTGTGGTCGCTGCTGTAAGCTTTATTTTTTATTATTTCTTTTCGATTTACAAAGGGCTGGAAGGATTTAATAAGGCTCCGGCAAACTCCCCGTTCATTAATGTAAGCACCGATAATACCGAAGCTCTGGAAGCTCCAGCATGGGAGGGAACTGAGCCTGTCAATATTTTGCTGATGGGTGTGGATGCCCGTGGAAGCGACAAGGGCGAGGTACCCAGATCCGACAGCATGATGGTTGTTTCGTTGAATCCTACCGATAAGCATATCCATGTGTTTTCGATTTTGCGTGACACTTATACGGATATTCCCGGATACGGCAAAAACCGAATCAACACGGCTGTTACGCATGGGCCGGATACGGCGATGAAAGCAGTCAGTGAATTGCTGGGGGTGCCTGTTCATTTTTATGTATATACCGATTTCCAGGGGTTTATTAAACTCGTGGACTCTGTAGGCGGACTCGATTTTTATGTCGAAAAGGATATGTACTATGAAAGCAAGGCCGATCTGCATGAGTACGATATTAATTTAAAGCAGGGACAGCAGCATTTCAACGGCAAAACGGCGCTTCAATATGTTCGTTTTCGTCATGATGCCATGTCCGATTATTCCAGAACAGAAAGACAACGCCAATTTATTACGGCATTAGCCGAGAAGGTCAAAACAACGACTTCCATTATGAAGCTTCCTTCCATTCTAGAGGAAATCAGTCCGTATATCGATACCAATTTGTCAGTCTCCGATATGTGGAATTTAGCTTCGGTAGGGTATCAAAGTACGTTAAAGGGAAATGAACAAATACCGCCAATGAAGCTATTAAAAGAAACTTATGTGGGCAAAGCAGCTGTTCTGGATGTAAAAAGTCGAACTGATTTGAAGCAATTTGTGCAAAGTACCATAAACTCCGACGCTTCTCATTCGATGACAGACAATCCTTCCGGGCAGAAAACAGATCTTGAATAGGATTGGACAATATATAAAATCGTAATTTGCCGGACAATAGTCTGTTAAATGCTCTTTATGAGCACAACATGGTCTTCCGGTTATCCATAGGGGGAAAAAGAATGGGTACAAAACCAATAGTAAGGTTCTGCTTGGCGTTAACCATATCCGCCGCCATGCTTCTGGAGATCACTGCTCCGCACATGGCTATGGCTGATGCTGCACAACGTACAGAAAGCACGTTGTTAAACGATAAACAGAGTCAATCAACAAAAACAATCTCAACGCAGGTTAAAAATATCCCGACACTGAAATTGGATAACAATCTGGCATCCATGACGAAGAAAAGAACCATTAAAGCTAGATTTAAGCTTCCGAAGGGTACCAATATAAAGAAAATAAGCTGGACTTATGGTGGCAAGCCATTATCGGAATGGAAATCGTACAAGGATCACGATTATAATGGCGCCCCCTTTATCACCGTTACTCAGGTCAAAGCAGAAAACGGAGAAGTCACTGCCAATATCAATTTTGGTCTTACTTACGGTACGGAAAATCTTGCCGAACCGAGTCTGCAGCGTCCACTGTACGCCTCATTGATGGGAACCTATGAACTGGCTGCAGCAGTCAACGGCAAAACCGTTGCCCAGGCCCCCATTAAGTTGGTCCCATACGACAGCTTCCGTACGTATGATGAACTGAAGCCGGAGATTGATGCGATTACGGCACAAGCAGCTCAAAAAAACGACAGATACATTAAAACGATGTCGATCGGCAAATCCGTTGAAGGCCGCGATATGTATATGACTGTGGTTGCCAAAGATCAAGCAACGATTGACAAATATCAGAATGTAACTCATCCTGCCATGCTGAATGATCCTGCAAAGCTGGAGAACGATATTCAATCAGGTGCATTCGAAGATTATCAAGTGCCCATCTGGATCAACAATATTCATCCAAATGAAGCGCCGGGCTTTGATGCGATTATCAATTATTTTAAGACCATGGCTCTCGATAAAAATGTTACGTACAAGACCACCTCGTCCAATGGAAAATCGAGTACGGTCACTCTGAATATGGATGATGCGCTTGAACATGTGTTTTTCCTGTTCCTGTATACGGAAAATCCAGATGGAAGGGTGCATACCGAACGTTATAATGCTGAATACTTTGACTTGAATCGGGATAATTCTTATCAAACCCAGCCTGAAACACGCAGTGTTACAGAGCAAATTGCCAAGTGGTCGCCGATTTCTTTCCTAGATCTGCATGGCTTTGATAAGAATTTTCTGATTGAGCCTACCACACCGCCTCACGATCCGAATATTGAATACGATCTGCTTATGGATAACATGGTAGAACAGGCAAAAGCGATGGGTGAAGCAGGTATAGCAAACACAAAGTATGATTACTACCATATTCCTTATGAAGAACATCGTAAAACAGTCGAAAATCCTAAATATGTTTCCAAGGGGACTTCTTCAGGATGGGACGATGCGTCTCCAGCCTATACAGCTGTCTTCGCCATGCACCATGGTGCAATGGGACATACGCTGGAAACACCTGAATCGAATGAAGAGTCGACCAAAGCATTGTATTATAGTGTCGCTGCAGCAACCGATTATGTTATGCAAAAGAAAGAAAATTTATTTTTGAACCAGCTAAAAGTATATGAACGTGGAATCAATAACATCGATGATTATGCCGTAGATCGGTATCTAGTCAATGTCAAAAATCAAGTTATTGGCCGCCCTCGTCACGGTAATGAGAATTTTTTTCCTGAGTATTACGTTTTGCCGATCGATAAGAGTCTTCAAAAAAATCCGCTGGAAGCTTATCGGATGATTGAATATCTTATCCGCAATGGAGTAACGGTTGAACGCTCGACAGAAGCTGTAAGTACTGCTGGCAAAACCTACCCTGCGGGTTCATTTATCATAAATATGCACCAGGCCAAACACGGCATTGCAAACATGGTTTTATATGATGGTATTAACGTCTCAGATTATGCTTCCGTAGCTGGCGAGATTGTGCAGGATTTTCCTGTCCTGCGAGGATTTGAACGTGATGTGGTTAGAGAAACCGGAGTGTTTGCGGGCAAAACTTCTCCGGTGACTTCCGTATCGATTCCGGCCACACCAATGCCGAATGATTCTGCCTATGTCTTAATCCTAAACACCAATAACGATGCCATCAAAACGGTTAATGAATTGCTTAAATCCGGCAAAGTGGTTACGATGCTATCCAAAAGCGGAACAGGATATGAAGCGGGTGACTTTGCAGTCGCCTATGATGATCTGAACCCGCTGGCCTCGAAATACTATCTTGATGTCACGGCATTCGGCAATAACAAACCCGTTGGTAAAGTTCTTAAACCTTCTACGGTAGCCGCTCTCGGCGAATCGGCTTATGTGCTCAAAAATCTCGGTTTTAAAGTGACCGATGATCAGCAGCATGCCGATGTGTTGGTGAATACATTCGATTCCGATAAACTTGTCGAGAAAGGGAAACCATACATTGCTTATGGAAATATGGGGATGGGTAACGTGAAAAACTGTATTCCTCAATTTGCGTTTGCTGGACCGACATGGGAAAGATACGAAGGGGTCTTCCTAGCGAATGTCAAACAGGATAATGTGATTACAGCCCCTTACGATAACGAAGAATACTTCTACACCGTTACAGGTTCTTACATTACGAAACTACCTAAAGCTGCAAAAATTCTTGCAACCATTAGTAATAAAGAAAACTTCTTCAAAGCGGGCTGGTGGCCAGGTCACGATGCTGCAAGAGGAAAGATTATGGCCTTCACCTATATAGAAAACAAAAAGAATATTACTGTGTTCTCTAATGATCTCACCAATGGTGCTCATTCGCAGCAACAATTCCGTTTGCTGGCCAATTCCATTTTTAATGCTGTTCCCAGCAAATCCTAAGTAATTTTGCAAACAGCATTATTCCAGTGATCAACTGTGAATAAGGCTGTTTTCGCGATAAAACGGTTTCGCCTACTGTGACATTTTGTTTACAACTTGATCAAACTTTAGCGACATCTGCAGGATATATTGGACTATAGCGTAACATCATCCTGTACATGCGGGTTGATGAAAAATACGAGTCCAGGATTTTCAAGGAGGAATGCAAGTTGCTAAGCAGTATCAAACTGATAAGCAGATCCGTCAGAGAGTATGAGGAAGAGGCCAATATCAAAATACGAGCCTTTTCCGTAAATAGCCAATTGAATGAAAATCAAGTAAATGAAAAGACGGTTGCTAATAAATTAGATGATAAAGAAGTAGATACAGCAGGTATATCCAATTCATCCTACGACGTTACACAAACCGATATTCCTTCTCGAAACTCTGTAGAAGAGTCGAAAAGAAGGCGGGGCACCGGGCGTCTTGTAGCACTTGATGCAGTACGAGGAATGGCGGTGCTGGGAATGTATTTGCAGCACTTCGGATCGAACCCAAACGTTTCTGCGATTGTTTCCGGAAACACGACACTATTATTCGTATTGTGCGGGGGTATATCTTATTCCATTATGGCACAGCGCATGATGGAATGGGGAGCGGAAACGGCCGCTTTCCGTGCGCGAATGCTAGCCCGTGCAGTATTTGTTGATATTATTGGTTATTTGCTTATTATGCTGAACACTCCATATGGCATCATTTTGCCTGCCTATTCAGCTATGTTTGTGCTGGCCCTTATGTTATTTCGCCGTTCGACCCGCACCATTGTTACAACAGCAGCAGTTTTGCTCGTGACAGCCCCGCCGCTAATGATTCTGGGATCAAGTATTTTCTCAAAAGCTTATCTTCTTGGTGATATTGCAGGAGGTCCAATGTCTGCTATCGCCTTGATCCCTGCATTTGTTACTGGTATGGCCATTGGCCGCTTTGACCTGACCAGATTACGCACAGCTCTCATACTCGCAGGCAGTGGTATCGTTATGCTTGTTATTGGCAAAGCACTGGCTGCTTTTGTACTTCCGAATTGGAGTCTCCACTTTGAACAATGGCTGGTAAGGATGCAAGGAGTTGCTCCTGTACAGCCACCGGATGAATACGCAATTTGGCCGCTTAATACGGAATCACCAATGTGGCATATGCTCTTGCAGTCGGCTCCGCACACCGCTTCGACCTTCCAAACGATGATAGGATTAGGAATTTCATTCTTGGTATTGGGCGTTGCATGTCTCATATCCAAAAAAGCCTCTACTGTATTATTGCCTTTTGCAGCAGTCGGACGTATGGCTCTGACCATGTATGCCATTCAATTTGTAATAGTTTGGTTTCTGTATCTGGCAAAGATTGGGCACAGTCTGGACGGAGTTCCGTTCGGCAACGTAATAGTTGCAGTTGTTACACTGTTGCTGGGATTGTTGTTTGCTAAGCTTCCTGTTGGTCCGCTTGAAGGATTGATGCGCCGTTTTGACCGATTGTTCTGCCCTACCCAACCAGTCTCACAAACAGTAAAGTAGATAGCCTTCTTGATACTCTATATTTATAGTCATAGAAAACATCGGATTTCAATTAAAACGGACTGATCAAAATCACAACAGATAAAAAAAATAAAGGTTTTGTGAATTAATTTAGTTATTTATTTCCAGGTTTTAAGTATTGCCTATGTTGTACAATGACAACAAGTTTACCCCAACTAAGTCCTGATAATATCAGGATTTTTTTATATTTAGGGGAGAATGACAACAAGTTTGCCTCTTTCGAGGAATTTGTAATATTTAAAGGGGCGGCTATAGTTAGAGTTACTTTGTGGAATGACATGATTATTTTTTGTTCCAATCTACAATACATATCGATGTTTTGTATCTGTTACATTTAATTTTTTTGTCCAATTAAAGTGTAGAAGATCACCATATGATTTTGCTCGTCGTTTCTAATATGGGTGTAAAGTGTGGTTGTTTTGGGATCAGAATGACCGAGCATTTAAGTCCACAGAAGTTTGGGCTTTTCTTTGATAATTAGAAATTCTTTTTTGTGGTATGAGAGCCCTAAAACCCCAGATGATATTTGTATCTTTATCCCACATCAAGCATCTCTTTATAAGACGAGTAATCTCTTTTTCATTAATACCCGCAGCTTTAAAAATTTCTTTGTTCGTTAGAGCATGATGCTAGTTGGCAAGATAGAGAAGTTGAACTTAGAGATTTTTTACTCAATACAAGACACAATGATTCAAATTCTAATATCACAGATTTTTTGTATTAACCTCCATCATAGTTATTTTTTGACAGTTCCGTACGAGCACTTAAGAAATAGCCCCATCTTTACCGTCGGGTCAAAAGAAGAAAAAACTTTATCGCTAACGCCTTCTTACAATTGGTGTTTAACAATCCTGTCTCCCTCAATAAAGCTATCGGAAACGTAACTTTTGCATCAGACGCCCGTAATAACTAGCACTCTCATTATGTTGGGCAAGTTTTATTAGTTACTGGAGTAGAGGGTTGGTATCAAGTAGACGGAAAACCAGTTCAATTCCTTAAAACAGGCGATGTGGTGAACATTCCACCGAACGTAAAATATTGGCATGGGTTACGAAGGATAGTTGGATTTGTATACTTAGTACTCACACTGGGGTGATACAGACCGGTTAGAAAACGTAACCGAGAAAGAATATGAAAACTCTAACAAAAAAAATGAAAAAACAAGCAGAAGCGGCAGCCAATCGGCTGCCGTTGTTTTAGTGTTTCGTTATATACTGTGACCTTTATTGAAAAGGAAAAAGGTCATTTTCTTTACAGAATATAATACCGATTAAAAACTTCTTTCTAACAAGGTGCCAACTTGCGTGGCCATGACTTGCGGTGAATAGGGCATTCCATTTCGAATCCACCATTCAATGACCCCTACATAAGCAGTCCCAGCATATTGCAACATCACATCTTCGACTAATTCCGTATTTTTCCCGCTTTCTTTGTCAATCTCCCCTTTGAACCCTTCCATGAAATAAGCAAGTAGCCGCGTTCTAAAAGATGAAGGTGTACCTTTTGATGCTGCTAGCATGGTTGAAAAAAGCAAATAATTTTTCTCAAAGTACTCGAAATATGGAACAAGAGCATCAGCCCACTCCATCTGACATGCCCACGTATCCATTTCTTTTAATTCATTAATGTGTGTTTCCATGATTTGATCTAATAAATCATATTTGTCCTGATAATGAAGATAAATTGTACCGCGGTTTACGTTTGCCTTGTTTGCAATGTCTTGAATGGTAATGTCATCGAAGTTTTTTACAGCCATCAGTTCAATAACGGCTTTTTTTAAGGATTCTTGCGTTTTTAGGATTCTCCGATCCACTTTAATCATCTTCTCTTTTCCCCCTGATCAAAAAATAATGAACACTTTTCGTGATGATGTTGCTATTTCAACAAATTGCGCTTTTTTAACCATTGAACTTAGGTTTCTTTTTTTATAATAATAGACATAAGTTGATAAAACAACCAGTATTGTTTATTCGCTCTCCGTGGCTTACTTACCTAAAAAAAGGAGAACTTAAATTTAGAAAAGAGGGTGTTCACATGGTGTTTAATAAAGAAGTGTGGATAATCATTACTAATTTCTAAATAGCTAACTGATAAAAATTCTATTCATTGGAGGTTATATATGATTAATGCTAATGCACGTGCTGTGTTCGGTCCAGAAGGTTCTACAGTTGAGCGCAGTGATCTTAAGCCGCATAATATTCTCATTAAGATCAAGTATGCGGGTATTTGCCACTCTGACATCCATACTGCCCGTGGAGATTGAGGGCCAGTCCAATATCCTCCCGTTCCAGGACACGCTGGAATTTTCGCCCAGATTGGTTTGGAAGTCACAAAGTATACTGTTGGTGACCGAGTAGGAGTTGGCTGTATGGTTGATTCCTGTGGAGAGTGCGAGAGTTGCCGTAGAGGAAAGGAGCAATATTGTCTTAATGGACATACGAGTACCTACGGAGTCATCGATAGATATGGACAATATACGCAGGGAGGTTATTCCACCCATATCGTTGTAATAACGGAGGATTTCGTGGTTCGAATTCTAGACGGCATTAATCTTGATGTCGCCGCTCCACTTTTATGTACTGGGATCACAACGTATCCGCCGCTGCGCCATTGGGGTGTTGATTCCGGCTAAAATATAGCGGTCGTTGGATTTGGTGGACTCGGACACATGGTGTGAGATCGCTCATTCTATGGGGGCAGAAGTAACAAACCCATAACATCTAAAGCAAATGCGTTAGTTTAAAGAAAGCATTAAAACAATCATAGGAGTAAAAGGAATGAAATATAAGACCCAAAAAAATTCTCTCGGTTTTGCTCTAATATTGGCCATATTTTCGGCGTTGGGGCCGTTTACCGTCGATATGTATCTTGCATCACTTCCGCAAATCGCTGTTTTTTTTGGAACAAGCGCAACTGCGGTTCAAGCGAGTTTAACCACTAGTCTGTTAGGATTAGGGCTAGGACAGTTGATAATGGGACCTTTAAGCGACATTTATGGAAGACGCCAGCCTTTGTTGATTTCCATGATACTATATATCCTTTCCTCTATTGGATGCGCTTTTGCACCAAGCATAGGATGGTTTATATCTTTAAGATTTATACAAGGGGTTGCTGCGTCCGCTGGACTCGTTATTTCGCGCGCTATTGTTCGAGATCGGTTTAGTGGGATTGAAATGACTAAGTTTATATCGTTGCTGACAATGATAAGCAATGTGGCACCGTTAATTTCCCCTACGGCTGGAAGTACGGTTATGTCATACAGCTCTTGGTTAGGTGTATTTATATTTTTAGGGGTGCTAGGCATAGGGTTAACTGGGATAACCATATGGGGGTTAAAGGAAAGCTTACCTGTACAACAACGTATTTCAGGCAGTCCCCGTGCGTTGATGAAAAATTATAATAGCTTATTCCGAAAGCGGTCTTTTATAGGGTATGCTCTAGTCAATGGCATATTGTTCGCAGGTGTTTTTGCCTATGTTGCAGGTACCCCATTTATTTATCAAAACATATACGGCGTGTCGCCGCAACTGTTTTCAATCCTCTTTGCGTTGAATGGCCTTGCTATTATCTTGGGATCTCAATTCGTCAAACTGCTTGCAGACCGGGTAACGGAAAGTCGATTGTTTTTGATCGGAATAATACTAGCGTTTATATCTTCTGCTGCAGTCTTATTTATAGTACTAGTACATGGAGTATTATCAGCTATGTTTATTTCGATCTTCTTATTCGCTTTATCCATTGGGATCATTGGCCCCATCTCTTTTACATTAGCAATGGAATCGCAGGGGCATATTGCAGGGGGCGCGTCCGCCGTGCTCGGCACTTTACAATTCGCATTAGGTGCCGTTACGTCTCCACTTGTGGGAATTGCAGGCGAAAATTCTGCTATACCTTTTGGAATTATTATTTTTTCTACAAGTTTATTATCTATAATTACCTATCTCATTCTGGTTAAAGGGATAAAAAAATTATCCGGTACCAAAAATAGCTTTGAATCCAATACTTAACCAATCGCTTGCGAACATTAAGATCTATGCGAGGCCCCAGCATTCTAAGACTTGAGTATAAAAAACAGGAGGATCTAAAATGCAAAGTGTTACACTAAACAATGGTGTCGAGATGCCGATACTCGGATTTGGGGTTTATCAAATTGATGATGAAAATGTATGCGAAGAATCGGTTTGTAATGCCCTAATGGAAGGTTACCGCTTGATTGATACCGCTGCTGTTTATAGCAATGAAAAAGCAGTCGGTCGTGCCATCAAGCAGAGTGGCGTGCCCAGAGAGGAAATATTCGTTACAACAAAGCTTTGGATTCAGGATGCAGGTTACAAGAGTGCTAGGAAAGCATTCGAAACATCACTGAAAAAACTGCAACTGGATTATTTGGATCTGTATCTCATTCATATGCCCTTTGGCGATATCCATGGTTCATGGCGTGCGATGGAGGAATTATATCATGAGGGGAAGATCAGGGCAATCGGCGTAAGTAACTTCCTAAATGATCGCCTGATGGATTTAATCGTTCATCATGAAATCGTTCCTACTGTAAACCAAGTTGAAACGCATGTATTTACACAACAAGTAGAAAATGCTCAATTTATGAAGGATCACCATGTTCAGATTGAGTCCTGGGGACCATTTGCTGAAGGGAAAAATGACATTTTCAAAAATGAAGTATTGGCATCAATAGCTGAGAAACATCATAAATCCATGGCTCAAGTTGCTTTACGTTGGTTGATACAAAGAGGAATTGTTGCGATTCCAAAGTCCGTTCATAAGGAAAGAATTATCGAAAACTTTAATATCTTTAACTTTGAAATGAGTAGGGAAGATATGGAAAGGATTGCTACGTTGGATTCCAAAGAGAGTTTAATCTTATCCCTTCACGATCCTGAAAACGTGGAACGGCTCAGCAACATGAAAATTCGTAACTAATTTTGGGGAGGCCTTATCACAAAATGCTCAAACCCAACAACACTATGTTCACGTAACAGTACCCAAGTCCTTCCCATATATCGATTCAATTCCACATATAAACATATGCATATAGAACTGATTAATGGTTATAATGGCAGAGAAGTGTGTGAAAAAGTAAACTGAAAGAACGGTATTTAAGATGGTAAGTTAATTACTAGGACATATTGAATCTATTCATAAGCACATATTGTCAACAGGGGGAAACATGGAGTTAAGAGTGCTTCGTTATTTTCTTACAGTCGCTCGTTTGGAAAGTATTACGCATGCAGCAAATGTACTACATGTAACACAGCCGACATTAAGCAGACAATTAGCTGACTTAGAAAAAAATTTAGGAACTCAATTGCTTATTCGCGGTAAAAAAAAGGTGTCATTAACGGATGCTGGCATGCTTTTACGTCAGAGGGCAGAAGAAATCCTAACGATTGCGGATAAAACAGAGAGAGAATTCAAAGATCAAAATAATCTGGTTGGAGGAACTATCTCTATAGGAAGCGTCGAATCACTAACATCGCATTATTTATTTCAAACATTAAAAGCTTTTCATGAAGAGTATCCACAGGTTAATTATTATATTTATAGCGGAACAGGGGATGATATAAAGGAAAAAATAGACAAAGGATTACTTGAAATTGGGATTTTATTAGAGCCCATAAATATTGAAAAATACGATTTCATCAGATTGCCTCAAAAGGAACGATGGGGAATTCTAACACAGGCTTCATCCCCTCTTGCACAAAAAGAATATGTTACTCCCAATGATCTTGTTGGAGTTCCTTTACTTCTTTCTAGTCGTCCAACAGTACAAAATGAAATTGCTAATTGGTTTGCTGATGAATATGAAAATATACATGTTCTAGCCACATACAACTTAATTTCTAACATAGTTAATTTTGTAGATAATGGTATGGGAACTGCTATTTGTATTGAAGGTGCTCTTGCGATGACAGGTTCAAAACATCTTTGCTTCAGACCATTTTTTCCAGAACTCAAATTTAGTTGTGTTATTGTTTGGAAGAAACACAAGATTTTTAACCAGGCTACTTCTCACTTAATTCAATTAATCAAGTATGCCTCACAAGCATAATAAAACATAGATTATAGGTATTGGATAAGGTTATTTATCTAGTGATATCTTAAAGGTGCAGCTTGAATGAAGCCTTTAAATATTACTGATAAATAACTTTTTTTATTTAGCAGGTAAAGTTGTTTATGTTTAATAAATAAAAGGCGTAATTCATTGTTCAACAACAAGAAGAGGGGGCATTTTCTAATGAGCAAAAAATATGAAAAATTAGCTCAGGATATTGTAGAGAAGATTGGTGGTAGTGAAAATGTATCAACACTAACTCATTGTATGACAAGGCTTAGATTCGCACTAAACCAAAATAAAAAAGCCGATCAAGACGCTATTAAAGCTTTAGATGGCGTGATTGATGCGATTGAAAGCGGCGGACAATTTCAGGTGGTTATTGGCACCCATGTTGAAGAAGTATATGAGGAAGTGATCAAATATATAAAACATGCAGAAAATATAGATGATACATTATCTAACGAAAAAAATGTAAGCGTTTTTGGCAAATTAATCGATTTTATTTCAGGTACATTCAGTCCAATCGTTCCGGCTATTGCAGGCGCGGGAATGATAAAAGCGCTATTGGCTTTGCTGATCTTATTTAATGTAGTTTCAAAAGCGTCACAAACTTACTATGTAATCAATTTCATGTCGGATGCCATTTTTTATTTCTTACCCTTCTTATTAGCATATTCGGCTGCAAACAAATTAAAATGCAGCCCTGTACTGGCACTTGTGTTGGCTGGGATATTGCTTCATCCGAATCTGGATCTATTGAGAACTGCGGGTAATAATGTTAGCGTTTTTAATATTCCATTGACACTTGTTGCTTACAGTTCATCGGTTGTTCCGATTCTATTAACCGTGTGGGCGCAATCCTACATTGAACCATTCTTTAAAAGAGTCATTCCTAACGCTGTAAAAATTATTTTTGTTCCGATGTTTACCATTCTGGTTGTTGGATTTATTTCCTTAACTGCACTAGGACCGCTAGGTTCTTTCTTCGGAACATATTTGGCAATGGGGTTTGATTTTTTGGGATCGCACGGAGCATGGGTGGTCATTTTCATAATTGCAACCTTCTGGCCACTCCTTGTTATGTTTGGACTTCATCACAGTATCGTTCCGTTATCATTGGCTCAAATCACGACATTGGGATATGAAAATATCATTGGACCTGGAGCCATGATATCCAATATTTCGCAAGGTGTAGCCGCGTTGATTGTCAGTTGGAGAACAAAGGATACAGTATCCAAGCAAATCTCCACTACAAGTGGAATTACAGGCTTAATGGGAATTACAGAAGCAGCACTTTACGGTGTTAATTTACCTAAAAAATATCCTCTTGTTGCGGCTATGATTGGATCCGCTGCTGGAGGGCTTTACGCAGGGGTTATGGAAGTTTCACGTTATGCAACAGGTTCATCAGGGCTTCCAGCTATTCCGCTTTATATTGGAGAAAACATTTGGAATTTCTATAATATACTCATCGCATTATTAATTACAACGGTTATAACTGCAGTGCTTACCTACTTATTAACCTTAAAATATGAGAAAGAAACGTCTGAGCAGAATAAAGTCACCACAAACGATAAAATCATCACACTTAAAAATACGGTTATTACAAGTCCTATCAAAGGTGAAATGATTCCATTGAAGGATGTTCAAGATGCGGCCTTCTCCACAGAAGCAATGGGAAAAGGAGTTGCCATTGAGCCAAGCGAAGGAAAAGTGGTCGCTCCTTTTGATGGGAAAATTGTTTCGCTGTTTCCCAAGAAACACGCAATCGGTTTACTCTCCGATGATGGGGTTGAAATACTCATCCATATAGGATTGAACACCGTTAAACTGAATGGGAAGTACTTTGAAGCTCATGTTGAAGAGGGTCAGAGAATTACCAAGGGACAGACACTAATCACGTTTGATTTGGAGAAAATCAGAGAGGAAGGATATGTTACCCAGACCCCGGTGATCGTTACGAATACTTACAGTTATGCTGATGTGCTAACTAATAACAGTAGTGCAGTCACTGATTTTAACAATGAGTTGTTAGTCCTAATAGTGTAACCATATCAAATTCAAGGAGTGGATTATAAATGACTTTAGTCAAAGACTTTTTATGGGGAGGAGCAACTGCTGCAAACCAATGTGAAGGTGGATATTTGGAAGGGAATAAGGGATTGTCAACCGTCGATGTTATACCCGCAGGACAGGATCGCGTTTCTGTAATGAAAGGTAAGATGAAAATGATGGAATGTGATGATGAACATTTCTATCCAAGCCATGAAGCCATCGACTTTTATCATAATTATAAGGAAGACATTGCTTTATTTGCAGAAATGGGCTTCAAATGCTTCCGCTTATCTATTGCATGGACACGAATCTATCCAAATGGGGATGATCCATTACCCAACGAAGAAGGTTTGAAGTTCTACGATGATGTTTTTGATGAGTGTTTAAAATATAATATAGAGCCTTTAGTAACGATCACTCATTTTGATGTGCCGATGCATTTGGTAAAAACCATCGGTTCTTGGAGAAGCCGTAAAATGGTTGATTATTATGAAAGACTATGCGAAACACTATTCACTCGCTACAAAGATAAAGTGAAGTATTGGCTAACTTTTAATGAAATCAATATGTTATTACACCTACCATTCGGGAGCTCAGGATTGGTGTTTGATGAAGATGAAGATGAAGAAGCTGTGAAGTATCAGGCAGCTCATCACCAATTGGCCGCGAGTGCTAAAGCTACTGAAATTGCACGCAAAATAAATTCCGAATTCAAGATAGGATGTATGTTGGCGGGTGCCAGCACTTACCCCTATACTTGCGCTCCTGAAGACGTATGGAAAGCCATAACAAGGGATCGAGAGCATTACTTCTTTGTGGATGTACAATCTCGTGGTGAATACCCGAATTATGCCAAAAAAATGTTCGAAAGAATGAATATACATCTGAAAATGGAAGATGATGATGAGGAGCTTCTGAAAAATAATACAGTTGACTTCGTTTCATTTAGTTACTATGGTTCGCGATTAACAAGTGCCGACCCAGCAGTTAATACTCAAACCGCTGCCAATCTCTTTCCGACATTACGAAATCCCCATTTAAAAAGAAGTGAATGGGGCTGGCAAATTGACCCACTCGGGCTGAGAATTACATTAAATGCATTGTATGATCGCTATCAAAAACCATTATTTATTGTCGAGAATGGGTTGGGAGCTGCGGACAAGCCTGATGAAAATGGATGTATCTCGGATGATTACAGAATCGAGTATATTCGTGAACATATCCGAGCATTTAAAGCTGCTGTAAAAGAAGATGGCGTAGAGTTGCTAGGATATACAACCTGGGGGTGCATTGATTTAGTAAGCTCAAGCTCTGGAGAAATGAACAAAAGATACGGTTTCATCTACGTGGATAAAGATGACCAGGGAAATGGTACGTTAAGTCGTAGTAGGAAAAAGTCCTTTAATTGGTATAAGAAAGTAATTAGTAGCAATGGAGAAGATTTAGACTAAGTTTATACAGCCATAGCTAGTTGATGATGGAATCACAGTCGACCAGATGTGACGCTTACAAACTTTTTCTAAACAAGACCCTTAATTTAAAATGCGATATATTCTCTTGTTCTCACTAACATGAGCAAGTCTTCTTGTGGTAAGCATTTTCTTGTTATTCGGGATCGTGTTCTCAATAGGAAATAAAGTTATGAATTTAAGTACAAAACATGGAGCGGGTGCCGCTTCATGTTTTTGTACTGTGCCGGGTATGGGCCTTATCTCTAGTGTTCAAGTTCCGAATGCGAGAACAATATTCAAAACCCTACCCTCATCACAAAATTAGGATGAGAATTTTGTTTAAATAACCTCAGTACAAGAAATTACTCGATTTACTAGATTTGTTGGGAATGCAATTTAAAAATTTCTATCTAACAATATCCCAGTTTGTTCTGCCATGACACGAGGGGGGACTGACATTCCATTCTTAAACCACCATTCTACGATCCCCACGACCGCGGCCCCAAAAAATTGAAGAATGACATCTTCACTTAAGCCTTGATTTTTTCCTTCTGTTACATCGACTTCTACCTTGTACTCCTGGACGACTAAATCAAGGAATTGAGTACGAAAATAAGCTGAACTTTTCGTGTTTAGCATGGTTGAAAAGAACAAATGATTGTCTGCAAAGTATTCGAACCAGACATAATTTCCTTCTTGGAAACTCATTTCAGATGCTGTGTGGCAAAGTTCACGGAGATTGTTTATATGTTCTTCAATTATCTTATCTAGCAAGTCAAATTTATCCATGTAATGGAGATAGATTGTTCCTCGATTAACATTTGCCCTATCAGAAATATCCCGAATTGTAATGTCATCAAAGTTTTTTTCAGTCATCAGTTCAAGTATTGCTTTCTTTATGGCTTCTTGAGATTTGAGTACCCTTCTGTCCACTTTAGTCATTTTTAAAGTCCCCTTACTGAGATAATCGGCAATTACGGATAATTTGTTGAGTAATCCACACATCGAAAGAAATTGATTATTGCAAGCATTTTGTTTCCGTTTAGAATTATAAACGTAAGTTGATTAAACAATCAATGTTCATTTTTTATTTGGAGTTATCTAAACTCAATGATCAGTACGCGTACCCGTTCTGAGGCAAGTCAAGATCGCACCAAACGAAAGGAAGGAACCATGAAATGGATTATACGAAACTTGGAAATACTGGCTTGGATGTATCCCGGATTTGTCTTGGTTGTATGGGTTTTGGAGACGCACGAAAAGGTCATCATCGATGGGTACTTGATGAAGAACGCGCTCGTCCGATCATAAAAAAAGCTCTGGAGCTTGGAATCAATTTTTTTGATTCTGCAAACGTGTACGCTGAAGGGACAAGTGAGGAAATAATTGGAGGTGTATTAAAGGATTTTTCGAATCGTGATGAAATTGTCATCGCGACTAAAATACATGGACGAATGCATCAAGGACCCAATGGCGCTGGACTTTCCCGCAAGGCGATCATGAGCGAAATCGATAAGAGCCTTAAGAGATTGAAAACCGACTACGTCGATCTGTATCAAATTCATCGTTGGGATTATAACACGCCTATCGAAGAGACGATGGAGGCATTGCACGATATAGTTAAGGCTGGTAAGGCAAGATACATCGGAGCCTCTGCAATGTGGGCATGGCAGTTTGAGAAAGCTTTACATATAGCTGAGAAGAATGGGTGGACCCGATTTGTATCAATGCAGAATCATTTAAATCTCATTTACCGTGAAGAGGAGCGAGAGATGCTCCCACTTTGTAAGGAAGAAAAAATTGGGGTCATTCCTTATAGCCCGCTCGCAGGAGGAAGATTGGCGCGGGAGACAACAACACATCGTGCCGAAACTGATGAAATTGCAAAACAAAAATATGATGCAACAACAGATGCGGATCAATTGGTGGTGAACCGGGTTGCGAGTTTGGCAGAGAAACATGGTGTTCGCCGGGTTCACATCGCACTTGCGTGGCTTCTGCATAAAGAACCGGTAACCGCTCCTATTGTCGGTGCGACAAAAATATCCCAGCTCGAAGATGCAGAAGCTGCTCTATCTATTCAATTAACTGCTGAAGAAATTGCGTTTTTGGAAGAACCATATGTACCGCACCGAATCGTTGGTCATTTTTAAATTCATATAAATTGGTGTCGCACGGTCTCTTTGATAAGAGAGATGCACATGAGTTTTTGTGTCAGCTCGTCGTCATTAGACATAAACTCACAATAAAGGAGAATAAATTATGCCTGTAATTACAATTGAAGCAGCTAAATTAACTAAAGAGCAAAAAAGAAAGTTAGTAAAAGACCTTACTACATCAGCTTCAACTATCATGAATATACCTGAACAAGCATTCTTTGTGTTCGTAAGGGAAAATGAACTAGATAATATAGGTGTTGCAGGACGGATTTTAGCAGACAAAGCTGTAAATAGTCCACTGAAAAATGAGGAGTAAAATAGTTAACTTGGTAATACCGGATTAGAAGTACATCGTCTTTGTCATGGCTGTTTGAGCTTTGGTGAGCAGGTCGTGATTCCCATCAATGAGTACTAAATAAAGAACACAGTTGCCCAATTATTAAACTAGCTCTTGAACTTGGTATCCATTTAAATAATTGATAGAAAAAAAATTCTTGGATGGAGAAAATTTAAAATGAAAATACTCATTCTTGTTTTTCACCCTGATTTAACTGCTTCCCGTGTTCATCGTCGCTTAACGGAAGAAATGGAGAAGCAAGCTGGTGTTACAATTCATCGTGTTTATGAGGCATACCCGAATGAGAAGATCGATGTCGCTGCCGAGCAGAGGCTATTGGAGCAGCATGATCGCATCGTTTTGCAATTCCCTTTCTACTGGTACAGTACGCCTTCATTGTTGAAAAAATGGGAGGATGTAGTCCTAACTCATGGCTGGGCATTTGGAAGCAAAGGGGACAAGCTGCACGGAAAAGAGCTGCTGATTGCCGTTTCTACCGGCGCTGCTAAAGAAAACTATTTACCAGACGGTAATTTTAAATACACCGTTTCCGAGCTGCTGCGACCTCTTCAGGCAACCAGTAACTTGATTGGAACACGCTATTTGACACCATATATCTTGTATGGTGTAATGCAACACCTGTCAGATGAGGAGCTAGAGCAAAGTGCCAAGGATTATGTGGCTTATGCGCTGAATCCTAAACTTGTCTAGAAGAATGGTGATGCTAAGCCTGTTGGCTTCATCATAGAGACGGGAATTGGAGGTTACCGCGTCGCAATTATCGTCATTCTTTCAGTGGGTCTTATTCATCCACAAAAAAAACAAGCAGGAGGCACAGTTATGAATCGAATTGAAAAGAGTGAAGAAACATTTAAACAGCTATTTGGTAATGGAATGCCGGGAGCATACGCTACTGATCCTGATTTTCAGGACATCCTGAGCCGTTTTATTTTTGGGGAAGTTTTTTATCAAGGGAAGTTGGACGATAAACAACGTGAGCTTATCACTCTGGTGGTGCTTGTAACGAATCAAACGTTACCTCAGCTCAAGGCGCATGCTCATGCTGCACTGAACGTTGGACTAACTCCGGTAGAAATTAAAGAGGCCATTTACCATTGTGCCCCTTATTTAGGATTCCCTAAAACGCTAAATGCCATCGCGGAGATTAATGAGGTTTTCCAATCCAGAAATATCGAGTTACCTCTCGAAAGTCAAAAGCAGGTTGAAGAAGAGAATCGGTTAGACAAAGGCCTTGCAGTGCAGGTAGAAATCTTTGGCGATATCATTGAAAAGAACAGGAAGAATGTCCCATACAATCAAAAGCATATACAGGACTATCTTTCTGCCTTCTGTTTTGGTGACTTCTATACTCGTGGAGGCCTTGATCTGAAAACACGGGAGTTGCTGACCCTCTGTATTGTGAGTAGTCTCGGCGGTTGTGAAAGTCAAGTCAAGGCACATGTGCAAGGCAACCTGAATGTAGGCAATGACAAGGATATGATGATCACGGCCATCACTCATTGCCTTCCTTATATGGGTTTTCCGAGAACATTAAATGCTTTGAGTTGTGTGAATGAAATCATTCCAGAATAGAAAGAGAAATTAAGCGAAAAAATAGATTTTTTTTATAGATGAAAGTGTACCTAAAATTAAGAAAGGATGTTTATCTAAAATGTCAAATATTCAAGAAAAAGTAGTTATTATTACAGGAGCGTCCAGCGGTATTGGAGAAGCAGCTGCAAAAGAACTGGCATCCAAAGGAGCAAAATTGGTTCTTGCCGCTCGCCGCGAAGACCGGTTAAAGAAATTACAAGATGAAATTGAACAAAGCGGCGGACAAGCTATATATAAAGTGACGGATGTAAGTTCGCACCAACAAATGGAGGATCTTGCTGCATATGCGCTTAACGAGTTTGGAAAAATTGATGTTTTAGTCAATAATGCTGGAATCATGCCGCAGGCTTTTCTTGCTTTGAAAAAGGTTGATGAATGGGACCGAATGATCGATGTCAATATCAAAGGGGTATTGTACGCAATCGGGGCAGTCCTTCCATCTATGAGAGAACGGAAATCAGGTCATATTATTAACCTTTCATCCGTGGCTGGACACAACATCTACCCAGGCGGGACAGTTTATTGTGGTACCAAACATGCCGTAAGAGCAATCTCTGAAGGCTTGCGTCAAGAAGAAGCGATGAGTGGTACAAATATTCGTGTGACCAATATTTCGCCGGGGGCTGTGACCAGCGAACTGCTGGAGACGACAACTGATCCGGCAATGAAAGCGGGCTTAGATGATTTTTACAAGATAGCAATCGATGCAGACAGCATCGCACGTGCCATTGCCTTTGCCATCGAGCAACCATCGGATGTGGGCATTAATGAGATGATCATTCGACCAACAGCTCAAGTTGGATAACGTTAAAAATATAAGAAAGTAGAGATGAAAAATGAAGAACGAGCACTTAAGCCATAGCACACTCTTCCCATTGGGTCAAAAAGTCGAAAAAAACTTTATCGGAGACGCGTACTTACAAATGGTGTTTACCGATCCAGCACCACTCAATACAGCAATCGGGAATGTAACCTTTGCTCCCGGTGCCCGCAACAACTGGCACTCTCATCACACTGGGCAAGTGTTGTTAGTTACTGGCGGTGAGGGGTGGTATCAAGAAGAAGGAAGGCCAGCTCAATTACTCAAAACAGGCGATGTGGTAAACATTCCAGCGTTCATTAAACATTGGCATGGGGCTACAAAGGACAGCTGGTTTGTTCACTTAGCTCTTACACCAGGACAAACAGATTGGTTAGAACCCGTACTGGATGAAGTATATATTAAGCTATAGTAAATGGATTAACACATATAAACGGCAGCCGTCGATGCTGCCGTTTATATAAGCTTCTAATAAATCTGAAACCCTCTGTTGCTATTCTGTGAATTATGGGGTCAGAGAAGATTTGAAGCTAGTACTGAGCGATTGGAGACAGTATTATGCAAACGATCGATCAACAAATGCTTACCGGAGAACGAGCACTTTTCAAGAGAAAGAACCTCATGGTCACTAATTCCATTTTTGCAGATGGCGAGTCCCCCCTGAAGGAAAGCAACGATATTACTATCGATAATAGCATTTTTAAATGGAAGTATCCCTTGTGGTATTGCAATAATATTCGTGTTAATCGTAGCACTTTCCTTGATATGGCCCGATCGGGAATATGGTATACACATCAAATTGTCATCAGTGACAGCGTAATAGAGGCGCCAAAGACATTTCGGCGTTCGAGCGGAATCCGACTGACGTATGTCGATCTGCCCAACGCGCAAGAAACCTTATGGAATTGCGAAGATATTCACTTGCATCATGTGACCGCAAAAGGTGATTACTTTGGAATGAATAGTGCAAATATCAATATCGACAATTTCACATTAGCGGGGAACTACGCATTCGACGGAGCTAAGGATATGGAGATTCGCAATGCGAAGATTATTTCAAAGGACGCCTTCTGGAATTGCGAGAATGTCACCGTCTATGATTCATTGATCATCGGAGAATATTTAGGCTGGAATTCGAAAAACATCTCCTTTATCAACTGTACTATCGAAAGCAATCAGGGAATGTGCTACATGGACCGTCTCGTAATCGAGAACGGAACGATTCTGAATACCGACTTGGCATTCGAATATTCAACCATTGATGTGGAAACCAAGACCTCAATTGATAGCGTGAAAAATCCAATCTCAGGGAAAATCAAAGCAAAGGATATCGGCGAAATCATCATCAATGACGAAGAAATCAACGCTGCCTACACCCGATATGAGCTGGATAAAGCAGGTGATCGATTTGTCCTTTAATTTTGATAAAATGACGAAGCGTTTGGCCACTAACTCTTATAAATGGGATGTTGGATTTGAAGAGTTGCCGATGTGGGTGGCGGATATGGACTTTGAGACTTCGCCTGCTATAGTCGATGCTCTGCAAAAGAGATTAGACCATCGTATTTATGGATATACCTCGATACCAGATACTTATTATGATGCAGTTGCCCATTGGTGGGAAAAGAGACATCAATATCAGATCCAAAAAGAATGGATTATGTTTTGCACGGGGGTAGTGCCGGCGATATCATCTATCGTACGCAAAATGACCAAAGCCGGCGACAAAGTGCTAGTGCTTGCGCCTGTCTATAACATTTTCTACAACTCCATAAAGAACAATCAACGAGAAGTTCTAGTAAGTGAGTTGATTTACAAAGACAATGGATATTCGATCGAATTTGACGATGTGGAGAAAAAGCTAGCCGATCCTGACACAACGCTTATGATTTTCTGCAATCCGCACAACCCCATAGGTAAAGTATGGGACAAACAAGTTCTTGAGAAACTCGGCACGCTCTGCGTCAAACATGAGGTCCTTATCCTTTCCGATGAAATTCACTGCGACTTAACACACCCAGACCACCAATACATTCCGTTAGCTTCCGTATCGGAAGTGATCGCACAAAATTGCATCACCTGTGTGGCACCGACGAAAACTTTCAATCTTGCGGGAATTCAAACTTCAAGTATTATCGTGCCGAATTCGAAGATTCGTAAACTTGTACACCGTGGCATTAACACCGATGAAGTGGCCGAACCTAACTTTTTTGCGATTGAAGCAGCAATCTCTGCCTTTACGGAAGGCGAACCCTGGCTGCAAGCCTTATTGGAATATCTCATGGCGAACAAGCAATATCTCGAACATTATCTGGCTAGTGAACTGCCGCAGCTCCGAATTATCCATTCGGAAGCGACTTATTTGGCTTGGATCGATTGCCGGAACATAACTCCTAATGTAAGTCAACTGTGTAAATTCATAAGGAAAGAAACGGGGCTGTATGTCTCGGACGGCGCCATCTATGGCGGCAATGGACACGATTTCATTCGATTGAACTACGCCTGCCCTAAAAAACGACTAACTGATGGATTGCAGCGCTTGAAGATTGGGATTCAGGCATATCAAAGAGTGAACGATTGATATAATAATGGTTACCGGACACTCCTTCACGAAACGAATAGGGATCTTGGATAAAGTAGCACGATCACTTAATGAAGTTGACGCCGATTTTGTCGTGTTCACAAAAGTGGAGCCACTGTCCACGGCCGACTGTGCATTGAGAGGGCAAAGCGTCGCGTGAGGAACAATACAATCTAATTCTGGCATTGGGGGCGGATTATCTGGATGCCGCCAATGCCAGCGAACTCGTAACTGTTTCGAAAATCTCTTTCTTGGGGTTACCTTTCTAACTAGAGTCTTACCGCTGCCGGTTTGCAGTCCCAAAGCGATATCATAATGGTTTCCTATAACTTTTTTATAATTTTGTTTCTTATGGTGTTGATCCCAGGGATACAAGGGGAGCCCACTTATGAATGTCATTGCAGCAAAAGCTGTGGCACTTGGAGAAGCACTACAACCAGATTTTGTGACCTATATAGAAAGAGTTCTTGACAATGCCAAGGTATTTGCAGAATCGCTGATTATATGGAGCGAGTATTTGGACTATTATTATTTGATGTGCAGCAAGCGATGAATACATATTTTAGAATCTCATGTATTGGGACAGGTTGCCTGAGTTTGAGGAAATGGAACTTGCCAAGTACATTGGATCAGCTATCAAAGCCGGGAAGAAAAACGACTATTCGGCTATTTTAATTATTGGTCAGCGCGCAGGAAGACAACGCAGATGTACGTGATCGATGGCAATATCTATAAACTGCTGCCGGATGATTTGTTCCAAGTCGCAATTGATAAGTTAAAGCCTTATCTTTAGATAAGCCGGGCTTTGAAGTCCCAGATAGTTTATGTGGGGTTGTTCAATTGAGTCAGTCTGTGAAAAGTTTATAATTTTGTGATCGTAGTTCGTTGTTTTGAGGGTCAGGCAGTTTAGACTACGGATTGATAATGAACTGCAAGAGATAATATTGATTTCAAGCATAAGAGTTATATCATAAAATACCAACTTCAATGTAAACTTGAACCTGAAACCCTGTCATAATAATCTGAGTACTGGCGCATTCTGGGGATTTTTGTTTTAAGGGAGGAATTAAATTGTTAAATGATAATGAAAGAAAAGGAATATTTAAAGCCATTTTTGAAGGGAGAGATATTCGATCATTTAATGGAAAACCCATATCCAAAGATAAGTTAAACAACATATTAATGGCTGGTCATCATGCACCTTCCGTTGGTTTTATGCAACCTTGGGATTTTATTGTAATTGACTCTCAAGAAGTTAAAGAACGATTGGCGTATGCATGTCATAAAGAAATACAGGCCTTGTCCATACACTATGAAGATGAAAAAAAGACAAGATTTCTCTCGTTAAAATTAGAGGGTATAAGGGAAGCACCTATAACGATCTGTATTACATGTGATCCAACTAGAGGTGGGGGACATGTAATTGGGCGAAATTCTATTCCTGAAACAGATATTCTATCCGTCGCCTGTTGTATCCAAAATATGTGGTTGGCGTCTTATGCAGAAGGAATAGCTATGGGATGGGTGAGTTTTTACAAGAAAACAGACGTACGGGAAATACTAAATATTCCACCACATATTGATCCTATTGCTTTGGTTTCATTAGGTTATACGGATTTTTATCCTACAAAACCAATCCTAGAGCAAGTGAATTGGGAGAGACGTCGTAATCTAAATAATCTAATACACCATAATTCTTGGAAATGATTGAAATATAAGTTAATTTGCCTTTTTGGATATGATGCTCACAGAAACGATTGTTTCATAAGCATCATTAAGCAAGGACAAATGAAAAAGATAAATTTATTCGAGATTACAAAATTATGCAAACTTTGAGTTACTTATTGCAGATTAGAGAATCCAGATATATCCCAGAAAAAAATGAAAGCTTTTTGTTTATTGCAGCTCCCATAGGTCGTAAAGGAAAAAGCCGACGTTTAACTCAGCGATCCATTGAAAAACTAATTGAAAAGTATGCTTCAGCTTTTGGAAAACCAGCATTAATCGTGCATTCTCTAAGACATTCATTTGCAACGCGTTACCACTTAGAGAGCAATGATGTGCCTAGATTGAAGAACCAATTAGGACATTCCTCAATACAAACAATCATGATCTATACACATTTAACAGATGAAGAAATGTGAAATGCGGTTAATAATATGGATAAGTAATGTAGGGCTCGTCAAATAAGTGACACAAAGTTTCCTACTTAGTTTGATAATAAAAAAATCACCTCATTCGCTTGGAGAAAAAAACTAAGTTACTCAAAATTCCGATTAAACTGCTTAAGTAGGGAACTTTGTGTCAATGTACAAATGTACAACAACGCCGCTAAAGCCAAGCTGTTATACGGTTTTCTTTATACATGTTCACAAAACCCGTATTTTGTACATATGTAAATATAGATAATGTAGACTTCTGTTGTACATTGACACAAAGTTACCTACTAAAATTACTCTTTATTCATTGGTGCAGGAATTAAAATGTCATGATATGTACGCATATATTTCCTTCCAGAACCGTTCACCAACACATTTAATTATGTCCAATCGGTTTTTAACCTATTCCTATACCAAACGTTCAACCTTACTTGTTTCTGAAGCAATGGTGGATTCTGAATAACATGCCTCAATCGCCAAATGATGTGGCTGATCAATTATGGGAGCTGTTAAAAAGGAATCAAGTCATAAATTAAAACGTAAGAATTAAGCCTCTATTGCCTCCTCCCGCGAAAAAACGGCACCAAAACGGTGTCGTTTTCATTTCAAAACTTGAATCAGCGATGATGCAACAATCTGACTCATGGATTACTAGATTTCACACTTAAAAGTAACGAATTTCTTTGTATTGTGCATTACAAAAATTGACATTCTACATGAAAATAAGTAGTATAATTAGAAACATTTATGCTATAAAAGTGCCTTTCTCATCCCTCTCTTTTTAAATTCCTGATCCTACCTAATTTTAAGGAGTGAAATGCTATGTACGCACGAACGCTAAAAGCGAATACAAGGTATGTAGTCAGCAACTATTGCAAATGGATTGCAGTTGGTATGATTTTAACTTTCACGGGATGCCCGCTTGCATCCGCCGCTCCTTCACCCTCATCCTCTAGTAAAACTAGTGACCCCGCCTCCTCTCTAGTCACATTTCAATTGCAAGAGGCTACGATTGCTCAAATGCAGGAAGCGATGAAGTCAGGAGCACTGTCAAGTGTCGAGCTCACCGCCCTGTACCTTAACCGGGTATATGCCTATGATTCTAGTGGCATTCGACTGAATTCCATCCCTGTTCTGAACCCCGACGTACTAAAAGAAGCTGCTCAGGCTGATCAACTTAGGGCGCAAGGTATTAAAACCGGGCCTCTGCAAGGCATCCCCTACACGGTTAAAGACAGTTACAAGGTTAAGGGACTTACTGTCGCTTCTGGATCTCCAGCTTTCAAAAACCTGATGTCAAAGGACGATGCCTTTACAGTAGAGAAGATACGTAAATCCGGTGGGGTGCTCATTGGTAAAACCAACATGCCGCCAATGGCAGCAGGGGGAATGCAAAGAGGTGTTTATGGCCGTGCTGAAAGTCCGTACAATCCAAATTATTTGGCTGCAGCCTGGTACTCCGGCTCCTCTAACGGATCTGGTGTATCAACAGCCGCCAACTTCGCTGCCTTCGGCATGGGGGAAGAAACGGTATCCTCTGGAAGATCACCAGCATCGAACAATGGTTTAATTGCCTACACGCCATCGCGAGGCCTAATCTCCATTCGGGGGAATTGGCCTCTCTTCCCTATACGGGATGTCGTTGTCCCACATACGAGGACTGTCGAGGACATGCTCCGCTTGCTTGACGTGATCGTTGTAGAAGATAAGATTACCAAGGGTGATTTCTGGCGAGAACAGAAAGCCGTTCGGCTCCCTTCCGTCAACAGTGTCCGTCCCAAATCCTATTTAGAACTACGAGATATTCAAGCTTTGCAAGGCAAACGCATTGGCGTTCCGAAAATCTATATCGGTAAGGACCATGAAACCTCAACTCCGATCAAATTCAGACCTTCGATACAGGCATTATGGGAAAAAGCTGTAAAGGATTTAACTGCTCTTGGAACTGAGGTTGTGGAAGTTGACTTCCCCTTGCAGGCCAACAGCGAGAAGGACCGGGCAACAGCGAAAACACCTGAAGAACGTGGTTTAATGCCGGCAAAGTGGGCTGAAAAGGAATTCGGGCTGCTTAATCCCTATGCAGCTGAGGAATTCCTTAAAAGTGTGGACGATCCGAATTTCCCGTCATGGGCTAATATAGACCCTGCAACCGTCTTCCCGAATCCACCCGGTTCGGTAGATGCCAAACGTGGCAGAGACCTTGGCCACTATGACATATTTATTGAAACCATAAAGAAAGGCGTCACCCCTTACGAACAAATTCCTCAGTTTCAAGAAGGACTACGGGGGCTTGAAAATGTACGAAAGATTGATTTTGAAAATTGGATGAAGCAAAACAACCTTGATTTTATTGTATTCCCGGCAAATTCGAATATCGGTAAAGCTGACTCCGATGTGAATGAAACATCCTATGAGGAGGCTTGGGAGAATGGCAACTATTTCTCCAATACGAATTTTATTCTACGCGAGTACGGGATCCCAAGTGTGTCTGTGAGTATGGGCGCTATGAAGGATACCGGAATGCCCGTTAATCTGACAATGGCAGGTGCCGCATACAGCGATAACGACCTGCTTCGTTACGCTTATTCCTATGAGCAGGCTACCAAAAACCGTCCTATTGCAGCACGCACGCCAGCTCTTGAGGATGAAACGTTTTCCTATAACCCGCAAACTTCTCTCCCACCCTCTAAACGCAAGGAAACAGGAACCCCTGAACTTAAGTTGAATGCTTCAATCACGGATGATGTTCTCGCTTTGGAAGGTTCAGTCACAGATCAAAGCGATATCGCACAGCTTAAAGTTTATGTCAATGGCATTCGTGTCGTTATTACAGAAGATAAAACCAATTGGTCAGCAACGCTTCCAACTACTAAATATAAACAGGATGGTGCCTCCCAGGGCGATACGCTGCATATTCTCGTGCTGGCTAAAGATATTTACGGAAATACCTCTGCTCAAGTCAAGTCTGTCACTTTACCCCAATAACGTAGGACATCATAGAAATCACTTTTGGATTTTGTTGAATAAAAACACTTCGGTGTGTCTTCCTCTGCATGTACGCATAAATTAGATGATCATAAATAATCACACAGCAGCACAAGAGATTTAGATCGGATCAGCTATGTATAAATCATTGTGTTGATCGCAGCAAGGGAACCATTGATAACTCCTAAAGGTTCCTGATTATTGTTACACATTAAATAATGTGTTTTTTCGATCATCAAATAAATAAGTTCTTAAATTATTCCCCCCAAAAATTAAAATCAGTTGATATTTTTGGGGGGTACTTTGTGTCATGGATAAAAGGACGACAGGATAATCGCCCTTTTATCCATGACAGGTTGCATTTAATACCGTCCATTATGACAGAGGCTATTACTTAGCGTATTCAGCCATTACAATATTTCGATATACCCTTCGGTTCCATGCACGCGAATTCGTTGCCCATCTTTTATCAGTTTGGTCGCATTCTCCACTCCGACAACGGCTGGCAAGCCATATTCACGTGCGATAACGGCTCCATGGGTCATCAGTCCACCCACCTCCGTAACCAAGCCTTTTATGGATAAAAACAATGGAGTCCAGCTAGGATCGGTAAAGGCGGTGACTAGTATATCGCCATCTTCCAGATCAGCCCCTTCTATATTCAGGATCACACGTGCCCGCCCCTCTACAATACCCGAAGAAACAGCGAGGCCTACAATAGCTTCGGCAGGGATATTTTCTCGTTTGTACTGACCCGTAATGATTTCCCCATCAGACGTGATAACACGTGGCGGAGTTAGTTTTTCATATAATCTGTACTCATCTTTTCGTTTGTCGATGACCTGGTAATCCAGTTTATTTGTGCGTATGGTTTCCTGCAATTCTTCAAAAGCGAGATAGTAAATATCTTCTTTTTCATGAAGAACGTTGGCTTGTACGAGTCGTTCCGCTTCCTTTAGTAAAGCCTGTTTATAAATAAAGTAGCGACTAACAATGTCGTATTTCGGATATTCACGATAACCGATGAAGTTCCGGATCAGGTCGATCATTTGTTTTGTCTCTTCGGCTTTTTGTTCACCACCCGGTAATTGTTTCAATCGGGCTAATAAGTCCTGTTCTTTGTTCAAAGCTTCCTGTCGCCCTTGCTCAAACTTTCGTTTACTGGCGCCAGGATCAAGGTTTTTAATGTTACTGAGGATCATAGGTACCAGTGTACTTGGTTTTTCACTCCAGCGTGTTCTTGTAATATCGATCTCCCCGGCACATCGCATTCCATATTTGTCGAGATAAACAGCAATAGCATCACGCACCTGCTGCCCACCTTCGAATTGAACCAGTTCATCCAAAAAGTTATCATCCTTTACCTGTTGTAAATACTCAATTATTTCCGGATAGGGACGAATCACATCTGCAACATCCAGTAGCTCCATACCCATTTCCGAAGTGACGTTGTTAGGTACAGATAGGGAAAGTGTGTCTGCTACGTTTTTTTCACCTAACCATTCATTCATTTTTTCATTGATCCATGCTGAAGCATGCATGGCGGCCATAATCACATTCAAATTTTTCAGTTCTGACGCTCGCTGCCTCCGTTGCTGCATATCTTCCAGGATACAATCAAATACATCCAATCCTGATTTCGTTTGGATATTATGTTTTAATGCTGATAACGATGTCTCACTACTCTTAATCAAAACAGCAACAATTTCCGGGTCGTTTCCTGCTTCTTCCAAAATATCCGCAGACGACATACCCTTATGGCTTTTAACGGGCCCCGGTTCGCTTGTGTCATATGGGTCCGATTTTATAAAATTTCCCCGCTCTATGATGGTAATAAGCGCGTCTTTTATGAGCGGATCGGAGTGCCCTAGAACATCCAATAAATTTTGCCTGCCAGCTGGTGAAGCCAGGCCCATCGTGATATCCACAAACAGCCTTCCGCCACCAGTTCTAAACATGGGCGTGGCACCTGTTAATATCCAAACAGATATCCCCAGTGGTTTAATAGGATCAGTCATCATTTGCTGATGACCGACAGATACATACACGTGATTCTCCTGGTCATTTGCTTCAGGAATGGGATATAAAGTGGTGATCGGCCGGCTCTGGACAATATAAAATGTATCATCAGCCAAACACCATTCGATGTCTTGGGGGCAGCCGAAGTGTTCTTCGATCTGTCTTCCAATGTGTGCCAGTTGTAAAATTTGTTGTTCCGTAAGGGTTTGAGTCCTTTGCTGATCGAGATCGATTTGCTGAGTCTCTGTTCCGCCTTCTCTTCGTCCATAGATAGCCAATTTTTTGGTTGCTATCCTCTTATCGACGATTTCCCCTTCCTGTACTTGATAACAATCGGCAGAGACTAAGCCAGAGACCAGTGCTTCTCCAAGTCCGAAACTGGCTTCGATAGAGAGCAGCTTTCGGTTGCAAGTGATGGGATCAGCGGTAAATAAAATCCCTGAAGCCTGTGGGAACACCATTCTTTGAACGATAACAGATAAATAAACTTGGCTGTGATCAAATCCATTCTGCATTCGGTAAATTACCGCGCGTTCCGTAAATAAAGAAGCCCAACATTTGCGGATATGCTCCAAGATGGATTCTTTGCCGATAATATTTAAATAAGTGTCTTGTTGACCAGCAAAAGAAGCATGCGGCAAATCCTCAGCGGTCGCACTAGAACGCACGGCATAAGCATATTCATCGCCAAACTGGGAGAGATAGTGAGCAACTGCTTTCACAACATCGGAAGGAATGGCTACTTCCATAATGGCCTGTCGAATCTTCTTGCTAATTCCATAAATTTGTTCTCGATCTTCTATTTTAAGCGTAGTTAGCCGATCCAACAAAGCATGAATCATTTCGTTTTGTTCGATGGCTTTTTGATATCCCACTGTTGTAACACAAAACCCTTCTGGCACTTGTATTCCTTCCATTTTGGTTAATGCCCCTAAGTGTAGCCCTTTTCCACCAACAAGCAAAAGCTGAGTGTTATCCATTTCTTGAAAATCGAGAACTAGTGAATTCATTCAACATCTCTCCTAACCATTAAATTGAGAAAAAAACATTTGACAAGAGTTTAGCGGCATGGTAAGATTTAATTGTAAGATGTGTTATTTATGTCTACTACATCTTTATAAAAGATAATCTGATTATATCATCGTGTCTGTTTTATATGCAATATAAAAGAACCTGATAAAACTATCCAGGTTCTTTTTTGATTTCCGCTATCACTTCTTAAAATAAAAAAAGCCGCGATTTCGCAGCAATGAATGGGATGAAATTCTTATTACCCGACAGGTGCTGCATGACATAGAATATTATCTCATTCCAAGTCGATCTACCTTACAACACCTGCTTTGCTCGATCAAACAAATTCCGATAGAAAACCTGTCCACGAGTAGACTTCTTCGAATTGTTGGATACGCTTCAAAATACGTTTGTTCTAGCTTTGCAAAAGCCGGTACAGCAGCGCCTCTCCCTTATTCTCAAACGTTCGCTGTGTTTCCAGAAATTCAGGCACCTCTATCAGCCGAGAGGGTCTGTACCCGGGGCCACCACAGCCGCAGGAGTGGTAAGTGTATCCTTGTTGATATAGTAGCTCTACCTTTTTCCACTGTTTGATATCCGTTTGCTTCGGGGCCTGAAAATCATGACCCATGTCATGCATGGATGCCTGGCATTGCGGACAGACATGGACAATCCGTTCATATTCATCCTTCGGCATTTCAAACCGTGATGTCTGCTTATATACTTTCCTGCAGGTAAAGCAGGCAAAGATATCTTTATATGGGCCGCATATTGCATATCTACACATACGGTTACCCCCTTTATAATCTAGAATTGGTCTGGCATTTTTCACTTAAATCATAGAAATATTTCAGTATTTTTTCAATTGACATGTATACAAGTCTGAAAACTCCTGTGAGAATTCCTCCAGTTTGGCCACCGCCTGACGGTAAATAACAATACTCACGAGCAAAAACGGAATGACAAAGGCCAGCTCGTTTCCGCCCATAAATTTTGCTGCAGTCTCACATTTCTTACTCGCTCTTTCACCGATATATCCAACTCGTAGAACAGCCTCCATGACTCCCCCACTTCCTCAATATTCATACAAGTTAATTTAAGCTAGCCGCCTTATTTCTTGATATAATCAGCGAACTTCCGAAGAAAATCGAGCGAATGGATATCCTCTCTAAGATGATGATGAACCAGATCATCCATTTTGGTTGTTTCCTTATTCAGCATGTATTCAAGCATAGCTTGGTGCTCATGCCAGATGCCCATCAGCTTCCCTGTTTCCAGCATATGCAGCTTGCGATATCTGATATAGTGAACATTTGACTGCTGAATGAGCTGCCAAAGAAACTCCCGCCCCACCAATTGGAACATGGTTTGGTGGAACTGATCATCCAAACTGAGAAATTGATCCGTCGCATGATCTTCTTCGATCACAGCTCTCTGTCTGTCCAGAATATCGCTCAGCTCCTGCACATCGCTTAATGTAATTTGCGAAGAAAGCTCCTTCATAATCTCCTTTTCCAATGCGCTTCTTAAGTAAATAATTTGCTCAACGGACTCCAGATCAATATAGGACACAATGTTCCCCTTCTTGGGATAAATATCAATGTAGGACTCGAGCGCAAGCCACTTTAATACATCGCGTAGCGGAGTTCTGGACAGCTGGAAGCGTTCTGACAAAGTCGTCTCACTCAGTAGAGTACCCGGCTTTAAAGTCAGTGACAAAATATCATTTTTCAAAAGCTGCTTGATTTCTTCTTTCGTCAACATTTCATTCCTACCTTCACTTTATAAATCTAGAACTATTATAAAGCATTTTGAGGTGATAAATCCCTTTATAATTATCATTGACAAGAACAAACCCTATAATTTATGATCAACTCAATCTTGTATACAAGACAGACGAATATAATCAGGGAGGTATCGTTATGAATATGACCTGGAGATGGTATGGAGAAGGCAACGACAATATTACGCTGGACCATATCCGGCAAATTCCTGGAGTTATGGGCATTGTCTGGTCTTTACATGATAAGGTAGCTGGTGAAGTATGGGAAATGGAGCGAATTCAGGAGGTAGCTGATCAGATTACGAGCAAGGGCTTTAGTTCGGCGGTCGTAGAAAGTGTAAATGTCCACGATGATATCAAAATCGGCCTACCATCCCGCGATCAATATATTGACATTTATATCGACACCATTCGAAAATTAGCCAAAGTGGGAGTTAAGGTGATTTGCTATAACTTTATGCCTGTCTTTGACTGGACCAGAACAGAGCTGTACAAGGAACTGCCTGACGGGTCCAATGCCCTCTTTTATGAAAAGGCTGCCATTACTGATGATCCCCGCCAAATGGTGGATCGGATTCTCAAGGGAGCTGGGAAGTTCACCATGCCTGGCTGGGAACCGGAACGGTTGGCGAGACTGGATGAACTTTTTGCTGCTTATGCGGATGTCACAGAAGACAAGTTGTTTGACAACCTAAAGTATTTTCTTGAGCGCATCATCCCGGTCTGCGAGGAGTCTGACATCAAGATGGCCATTCATCCTGATGATCCAGCATGGCCCATCTTCGGATTGCCGAGAATTGTCCGGAGTCGTGAGACCATCCGGCGCATCCTAGACGCAGTGAGCAGTCCATATAATGGTCTAACCTTCTGCACAGGCTCACTGGGAAGCAATCCTGAGAATGATTTACCAGCCATGATTCGGGAGTTTCATGATCGTATTCATTTTGCGCATATTCGTAATGTCAAGGTGTTTGAGAATGGAGACTTTATTGAAGTGTCACACCGCGGGAAGGACGGAAGCGTCGATGTACCGGAAATAGTTAGAGCTTATCACGAGAACGGCTATCAGGGATATGTACGTCCAGATCACGGTAGACATCTATGGGGGGAAGAAAAGAATTGTCGGCCAGGCTATGGTTTGTATGACCGTGCACTGGGAGTTATGTACTTACTTGGTGTCTGGGATAGTCTCGCTCAAGGCAAAGGAGTGAAATAAATGCTCCAACTTGACCGGAAAGGCCTTTTAGATAAGGCGGCCTGGGAAGCAGCAGGTATTGAATTGCCGAAATATGATCTGGAGCTTGTAGCCCATAACACCCGACTTAGACCGCAATGGGTGCATTTTGGCGCAGGCAATATTTTTCGAGGGTTGATAGCCAATGCGCAGCAACAACTGCTGAATAACTTGAAAGCGGATACAGGTATTATTGCAGCCGAAGCCTTTGATTTTGAAATGATCGACAAAGCCTATAAGCCTTACGACAATTTAACCTTACTGGTGCTGATGAGTGCAGACGGAAGATTTCACAAGAGCGTGGTCGCAAGCATCGTTGAGGAAATCGCGGCAGAACAGAATCGTCCAGACGACTACCTCCGTCTGATTGAAATATTTGAGAATCCCTCCCTGCAGATGGCCAGCTTTACTGTCACGGAAAAAGGATACGCTCTGACCGGGCCCGACGGCAAGTATCTGGCTGTTGTAGAGAGGGATTTGATGAATGGCCCTGAACAACCAGCGCATGTGATGAGCATAGCTACTTCGCTTGCCTATCGGCGTTATCTAAAGGGGCGACTTCCAATGACTTTTGTGAGCATGGATAATTGCTCCCATAACGGCGATCTGTTAAAGGATAGTATGATTGCCATCGCCAAGGAGTGGACTCGCAGAGGCCTGGTAAAGGAAGGATTTGCAGACTATCTGCAGAATGAGGAGAAAATAACCTTCCCCCTGACCATGATCGACAAAATTACCCCCCGCCCTTCCTTGCAAGTACAGTCTGCTCTTCAGGAACTGGGGTTAGCCGACATGGAGTTAATCGTTACCTCCAGGCATACGTATACGGCTCCCTTTGTCAATGCTGAGGTTAGCGAGTATTTGGTCATTGAAGACAAGTTTACGAACGGGAGACCTGCACTGGAGGAAGCTGGTATCATTTTCACGAATCGGGATACAGTGGACAAAGTGGAGAAGATGAAAGTCACTACCTGTCTCAATCCGCTGCATACAGCGCTGGCGCTAGCTGGGTGTCTGCTTGGGTATGAGCTTATTGCAGATGAAATGAAGGATCACACATTACGTCGTCTGGTGGAAACTATCGGCTACAAGGAAGGGTTGCCTGTTGTAGTTGATCCCGGTATTATTCAACCGAAACCATTTATTGATGAGGTATTGCAGGAACGCTTCGCCAATCCCTATATTCCGGATACGCCACAGCGGATTGCAACAGATACCTCTCAAAAGATGAGCATCCGTTTTGGTGAAACCATAAAGTCTTATGTTGGCACAGTAGGACTTGATCCTACGAACTTGACTGCTATTCCCTTGACCATTGCGATCTGGTGTCGCTATTTGCTGGGAGTGGATGATCAAGGAGAACCCTTCACACTCAGTCCGGACCCGTTACTGGATACGTTGCAGGGATATTTGAAGAATACGAAGCTGGGCGATCAGACCTCCGAGGTTCGCTGCCTCCTCGAAGATGACAAACTGTTCGGTGTCCGATTATATGAAATTGGTCTGGGCGACAAGATTGAAGCCATGTTTCATGAAATGCTGGCAGGTCCCGGAGCAGTCCGAAGCACGATAGAAAAGTATGTGAACTAGAAATTACTTAGAAGGTCACAATCACTTTGCCTTGAGAGTGGCCCGTCGACACTTTAATCAGCGCCTTGTTAATGTCACCAAACGTATAAGTTGAATCTAAAGAGGGCTTAATATTTTCTTTTTCAACAAGTTTAGTGATTTCTTGTAATTGACTTCCATTGGCTTGCACAAATAAAAAGCGATATTCATTTTGATTCTTGCGTGCTAAAGAATCTAAGCGAGCACCCACTAGACCAAACAATGCTTTTTTCCACATTGGAAAATGATTGTCAACCGCAAAGCGATAATTAGGTCCGGCTTTCAATGATACCAATTTCCCTTGTGGTTTTAAAATACCCAGTTCAGCTTTGATCTCTTTGGTCCCCAAGGTGTCGATCACATAATCGATTTCGGACAGTATGTTAGCATAATTCTCTGCCTTATAATTTATGAACTGATCAGCCCCGATCGACATTGTACGTGATCTGCTTCTTTCACTTCCACTTGTAATAACAAATAACCCCAGTGATTTGGCAATGGGGATTGCCATAGCGCCAAATCCTCCGGTTCCTCCAGGAATGAATAGCTTTTTATTCGGCTGGACATGGAGTACATCGTGCAATGCTTGATAAGCAGTCAAGGCAGTAAGGGGTACAGCAGCAGCTTCAATAAAAGATAGATTTTCAGGCATGATGGATAAAGCATCTTCATTTACGGCCGCATACTCGGCAAAAGCACCGATTTTATTAAGCGGCAACCTCGTATAAACAGGGTCACCAACCTTAAAATTCAAAACATCATCACCAACAGCTTCAATAACCCCAGATAGTTCATTTCCTAAAGTTAATGGCAACTTATAGTCAGCAATCATCCGAACACTACCATTCAAATTTAGGATATCCAGTGGATTTACACCTGCTGCCTTTACTTTGACAAGCACCTCATGGTTGTTGATCTGTGGCATGTCAACATCATTTAACTCCACTTGGATTTTTTTTGAATATTTCTGTATTTGTGCTGCTCTCATATTCATCCTCTTCCTTTGCTAATTTGGAGATAGCATAACCATGAAACTATTGGCTAAAAACATGGCGTACAATTTACGGTTGTACGCCATGTTCCACTCTTTTGCTATTGTAGTCCCTCTTGCGGTTCTAATTCTCGTATCGTCGGATAGTCCGTGTAACCTTTACTCCCCAGACCAAAAAATGTTGTCGGGTCTGCTTCGTTCAATGGCGCTCCTTTTTGAAGTCGTTCCACCAAATCTGGATTGGCTAATGACCACACACCAACGGGCACCATATCAGCAAGGCCACTATCTAAATCCGTGCTAAGATCTTCCAGAGCCCGTCCTGCACGATTGACTAACAATGGATTCGTCCATATTGAGCGAATGTCTTGGAGCAGCTTTTCATTTCCTAGATGCATGACATGAAGGTAAGCTAGATCCAATTGAGCTAATTCCTTTACAAGATAGCGATAAAGTTCAGGACCTTGTTCTCCGTCTTGGATCCCACCTAGAGGTGTCCCTGGCGAAATACGGAAGCCTGTTGCTTCTGCTCCAATTTCTTCGACGATGGCTTTTGTTAATTCGATCGCAAAGCGAGCACGATTTTCTATAGATCCCCCGTATTGATCTGTTCGTGTATTCGAGTTTTCTCCGATAAATTGATTAATCAGATAACCATTGGCTCCATGAATTTCAACGCCATCCGCACCTGCTTTAATAGCCGCTGCTGCTGCTTTCCGGAAATCTGCTATAGTCGTTTGAATGTACTCTACACTTAACTCACGGGGAACGGGGATTTCCTGCATACCTTTAGCAGTAAACATCTCTACACCAGGCGCGATTGCAGATGGTGCAACAGGTTGACGATGATGTGGTGTATTATCAGGATGCGACATACGACCAGCATGCATTAACTGAATATACATATATCCACCTGCTTCGTGCACTGCATCGGTAACCTTTTTCCATCCTTCAATATGTTTATCCGTATAAATCCCAGGTGTCCATAAGTACCCTTGACCATCATCAGAAGGTTGTGTACCCTCCGTAATAATGAGTCCCATTGACGCTCGTTGAGCATAATAAAGAGATGTTAGCTCTCCCGGTGTGCCATCTTCTTGCGATCTGCTACGTGTCATTGGTGCCATTGCTAAACGATGTGGCAGCTCCATTTTTCCAATCTTCGTTTTACTCCACAACTTTTCATTGGATACTCTCCTCTTTCAATAAACTCAACAGATCTATAAATTGAATTTAAAATTCTGAAATGATCGGATATATTTGACCTCTGAGATTGAAATTATAGTTCTGGTCTACAATCCCTACCCCTTCGTTGCTGTCATAAAGATCCACCATGAAGCCCGCCATTTGTTTGGCAGTGTGGTACTTAGGCATGTTTGCTTTATAATCAAAATCTTCTGCATCTAATGATTTCTTCACAAATTCCGTTTCTGTTATAGCTGGTGCCAAAACCTTTGCCTTTAGTTTTGCACCTTTTATTTCTAGTTCTTTTGCAAGTCCTTCTGTGAAGGCACTAACGTAATACTTAGATGCAGAATAAGTAACACTCCCAACAGCAATGGCATATCCAAGTCCAGATGAAACGTTAATTAACTGAGTTCCTTCTACATCAGCATAATCTCGTACATATAGTGTAGAAAGGATGGTCAAAGCTTCGATATTAACACGTAACATGGTTTCAACTTTATCTAAATTCTGTTCTGCTACAAAAGAAGATTCACCGAGTCCCGCATTGTTTATCCAGGTCTCAATTTGGTATTCCTTTAAATCGTTATATAGTGTGTAGGCTTGATCTGTAACAGACAGGTCACTTGTATGAACAATAACATTTACATTAGGGTCAATATTGTGAATTGCTGATTTGAGTTCTTCTAATTTATCAAATCTTCTAGCTACCAAGATTAGGTTTTTGCCACGTGCCGCAAATGCCAATGACGTTTCATATCCAATCCCCGAGCTTGCTCCTGTAATAACTGTATACTTCATAATATTCTCTCCTTCATAACATGCATATTAGTGTAAATAAGTTTTAAAGACGATTTTAGAACGACCATTCTTATTAGGGTAAAAAAAACAGTTAGATCTGACTTGCTATTAGCATATCAATTTTAGAACGAACAATAAAGAATTTTTTCGTGGCTAAGAATTGTAATTTTGGAGCGGTATTCCTTGACATGTTTGAGGCGTAAGATACAAGTTCTTTCTTATGTTAGAGGGACAAGAAAAAACTTGTATCACGGAAACAAACAGTCCTCCATTGAGGTAACTCCTTTTGCCTGTCATGCTGTAATTTCACTTTTAATCTAAAGCGGTCAGTGTCATATCAATAATATTCTTTAATTTTTGCTGATCCGTTGTTGTCTTAACCAACGTACGTAGCCCTAACCACGCATTCATTAAATAATGAGAAATAACTACAGGATCCAAGTCAGCCTTGAATTCACCCGATTGTTGACCCTTCAGAACAAGGTTAGTCAAGAGTTCCTCAGTTCGCGAATAACTTTCATCAACTAAGGATGCAACTTCAGGATCCAACACGCCGAGTTCCACACCTGAATTCACGAGAAAACACCCTAGAGGTTCTCCTTCGTTTCTTACTGTCGCCTCAAACAACTCCCGAATTGATTCTTTGATCGGTTTTTGTTTTTCAATCAGAAACCTCATTTTGCTGGTCTGCTTCGTTTCATATCGTTCGAGAGCTTTCATAAATAAGGCATGCTTATCCCCAAAGGTATCATAGATACTTCTTCGGTGAATGCCCATAAACTCAACCAAATCTTGCATTGAAGTTTTCTCATATCCTTGTGCCCAAAACAGGTGTATCGCTTTATCTAATACTTCATTAACTTCAAATTCTTTTGATCTTGCCATCGTCATCACCTCGAATAATCATTATACAATTTAGTGAAGGATCGGCAAACTAGATTTAAAATATGTGAATACATTACAGCTATGAGGTCTGTCTTATATATTTAACCCAGGATTCTTCGTTTGTCTGCTTGTAACCAGTCAGGCGTCCATCCTTTTTCCAGGGCATCCAGGGTTACTCCTGGCGGAACGATAGCATCTATCGCATCCAGGATATCAGTGTTTAATCGAATGTCACTGCCTTTTAACGTTTCACGTAGTTGCTCAATTGTTCTTGCCCCCACTATAGCAGAAGTAACTGACGAATGAGCTTGTGTAAATGCCATGGCAAGATGAGGCAAAGTTAATCCTGCTTCATTTGCAAGGGTTTGGAGCTTAGCAACGGCTTCAAACTTGGTTCGGTTTTCTTCTCGATTTGGGTCTACAACTGTTGAAAGTTTCCCTAGAGAACTCGCTGCTCTTGAATCTGGGGCAACCGCTTCTCCTGAGCGGTATTTTCCCGTTAGTAGACCACCCGAAAGTGGGCTCCAAACCATTACGCCCATTCCATATTTTGCAGTTGCAGCAAGCAAATCGAATTCGATACTCCGATTCACAATGGAATATGGGGCTTGCTCGGATACAAAGCGTGCTGTATTTTTACGTTCGCTAGTCCACTGTGCTTCGGTCACTTGCCATGCCTGAAAATTGGATGTACCAATATAGCGAATCTTTCCTTCACGAACCAGGTCCGTAAGTGCGTCAAGACTCTCTTCAATGTCAGTATGGAGATCTGGCTGATGTAGTTGATACAAATCGATATAGTCCGTTTGCAACCTTCTCAAGCTTCCCTCTACTGCACGCTTAATCCAATATTTAGAGTTACCGGATTGATTAAGCCCACTGCCCATGGGCATTCCGCCTTTCGTGGCCAGAATAACATCCTGTCTGCGTCCTTTTAGGATGTGACCCAGAATTTCTTCGGATTGACCACTTGAATAGACATCCGCTGTATCGATCAGATTAATGCCTCCAGCCAAAGCCTCATCTAACATGACTGCAGCTTCTTTCTCCGTATTGTTGCCCCAAAAACCCAAAGTACCTGTACCTAATACAAAACTGCTTATTTTAAGGCCTGTATTTCCTAATACACGATATTCCATGTTCAATCCATCCCTTCTCCATCTGTTATAATTAGAATGATCATTCTAATATTCGTAGAAGAGCTCCACGGCAAGATCTCACACTCACACCACTCCCCATAACTTTTGGCTTCTTATCCGTGTACTCCTCCCACGCCAACAATATAACATATCTAGAACAACCGGTAAAGAATGATTTTATACCCGCAATTAAAATCCTTCCTGAAAATGAACTAAGAAGACTCCAAGCCCCGGTCAAAACGGAGCTGGAGTCTTCTTTTTAATAGAAATGAACATTCAAAGCGGGATGTAAAATTTACATTATTTTACACATCTAACGTATACAAGGGCAGGTTTTCCGGTAAAGCCGCCGGGCGCTGACATGTGCTCTGCATCGTATAAAAGGTCTGCTGATCGGAAGAATCATGGAACGCCCACATCGCTTCCAGCACATGGTAGGCCAGTTCTCCACTAGCGCGGTGAGGCCGTCCGCTGCGGATAGCGTAGGCCATATCGGCAACACCGATGCCCCGTGTATTCTCCTGGTATCCTGGCAGCAGCGGTACCTCTGTCCATTCTTGCTCGCCTAGCAGCCTATAGCGAACTGGCCCTCCGAACGTGTTCGGGTCAGGCACCTGCAGCGTGCCATGAGTACCGTAAACCTCAATCGGTGGCAGAGTGCTTCCACCAAAGATGTCAAAGCTGGTAATCAGCGTACCGACAGCTCCCTGCTTAAAGCGCAGCAACCCGGCCACATGGGTCGGAATATCGACTGGGATAGTCTGGCCTTTCTTTTTCTCGCTCGTAATCGTTCGCTGGTCCATCGCCTTGCCTGTCATGCCCGAAATGGCAGCAATCGGACCCAGCATTTGCACCAGAGCCGTCAAATAATAAGGGCCCATATCAAACATTGGACCGCCGCCGACTGCATAATAAAATTCAGGATCAGGATGCCAATGTTCATGTCCACGGCTCATCATGAAAGCCGTAGCGGCTACCGGACTCCCAATGACTCCGTCTTCAATCAGCTTCAATGATGTCTGTATACCGGAACCGAAGAAGGTCTCTGGTGCGCAGCCGACAAGCAGTCCCTTTTGATGAGCAAGATCCAAGACAGCCTGACCCTGCTCACGGGTGACGGCAAGTGGCTTCTCCACATAGACATGCTTGCCTGCCTCAAGAGCTCTGAGACATACGTCGGCGTGAACGCCCGGAATGGTCAAATTAATGATGAGTTCGATCTCCGGATCAGCCAAAATCTCATCTACCGAATATACATGCGGAACGTTGAACGCTACCGCCTGCTCCTCTGCCCGACCTTGGTCCAGATCCGCTACAGCGTACAGCTCCAGAATGTCGAAACGATGGCAATTTTCCATGTAAATTCCGCTAATTTTACCACACCCGATAATGCCTACTTTCATTTTGTTCATGCCTAGACTCCCTTCTTCTTCAGAAAAAATGGATAATGGCATTCTTTTGTTACATCGGATACCATCCTGTTCACCCTAGCGTTGCTGGTTGTCTGTCATGCCTGTATAAGCCTCTGCGAGAGAGCTGCCCCGGGTGGCCACCGCCTGTTTGCCTGCTGCTGCCCACAGAAATCCGCTGCGCATCATCTCGGTCACTTGAGGCATATCTATGATATCTGCGTGATGCCCCAGCGAATTGTAGAAGACGCGGCCGTTCCCCCAGCGCTTCGTCCATACAACGGGCATATCCACTGGCCCATTAGCTGAATGGGGGCCTGGTACGATCGGAAAGCGTGTGGTTGCCAGCACTTCAACTGCTGGGTCTACGTGGAGGTAATACTGCTCGCTTTTGACCTGAAAATCCTCAATATGGTCTAGAAGTGGGCTGGAGCCGCGCTTCATGTTCACCATGTACTCTACGCCGTCATTGCCGGGATGCGCAACCCATTGCCCGCCTGTCATAAACTGCCAATCCACATTGTTCCGGAAGGCATCACACATGCCACCATGGCAGCCTGTGAGACCTACGCCGCTTTGAACCGCAGCGGAGACATTATCGACCAGTTCCTGCTCAATCTGTCCCATGGTCCACATTGGAACGATCAGGTCCAGGTCAAGCAGTTTCTCTGCATCCTGGTAGGCTTCAAGGGTATTAGACACCTCCACCTCGAACTGCTCTTCCTTCAAAATGCGTTCAAAAATGGCCGCCACCTGCTCCGGCTCATGTCCGTTCCATCCGCCCCATACAATCAGTGCCTTGCGCATCTGTAATCCACTCACCTTTCGGAATGTATTGTTATACTACATTTCTTCAATGGATACCCAGCGGCGTTCCTCTATGGATCGTTCTACCGCTTCAAGCACAGCCTGACAAGCAACACCGTCACGGAAGTTCGGCGACGGTTGCCTTCCTTCAGAGATGGCACTCAACATCTCAAGCATCTCATGGGTGAAGGTATGCTCGAATCCAATCGTATGTCCTGCAGGCCACCAAGCTTCAGAATACTTGTGTGCCGGATCGGTGGCGAGTACGCGGCGAAAGCCCTGAACGTCTTCCTCATCCTGTGTGAAATACACTTCCAGTTCGTTCATTCGTTCAAAGTCAAACCGCACACTGCCTAGGCTACCGTTGATCTCGAATGAATTGGTGCTCCGATGTCCGGCAGCAAAACGTGTGGCCTCGAAGCTGCCCAGCGCACCTCCGGCGAAGCGTGCCAGGAACAGCGTGGCATCATCGACTGTCACTTCTCCCATTGGAGCATTTGCTTCAGTGTTTCTTTTGGAGCTCAACCCGCTCATCTCCAAAGCTAACGGGCGCTGCTGGATGAATGTCTCGCTCATGCCGATCACTTCATGGAACTCGCCAACCAAGAAGCGAGCGAGATCAATCAGATGGGCGCCAAGATCACCATGAGAGCCAGAACCGGCCACGTCTTTTTGCAGCCGCCATACCAGCGGGAAGGACGGGTCCATGATCCAGTCTTGAAGGAAGAAGGCACGAAAATGATAAATTTTGCCTAGGCGACCGCTCTCGACTAGCTGCTTTGCCAGCTGGACAGCCGGTGAAAAGCGATAGTTGAAGCCTACCATATGTCTGACCCCTGCTTGCTCTGCTACCTGCAGCATGTCACGTGAATCCGCCAGCGAGAGCGCAAGCGGCTTCTCACAGAACAGATGCTTGCCATGGAGGGCAGCCTCCACGACAATTTCTTTATGGGCATTACTCGGGGCGTTAATATCAATGAGATCAATATCGTTACGTTTCACTAGATCACGCCAATCCGTAACACTTTCGGTCCAGCCGTACTGGCGGGCAGCTGCCTGAACCCCCTGCTCGTTGCGTCCACAGATAACGGACATCTCTGGCTGCAGCGGGGCATCTGGGAAGAACATGGGTAGACTTCGGTAAGCGTTGCTGTGAGCCTTGCCCATAAATTTGTAGCCAACCATTCCGATACGAAGACGATTAGACATGTCGTGATCCTCCTTATGGGTCTGAGTTTCAACGAATTTTTGACGAATGGTGTTATTGACGAATGGATGACGCCCTGATAATCAGTTCTGTGGATAGGAGTTCTCTTATTGAGTCGCACCCGGTTAGTTCCAGAGCCGGAATGAGATGCTGAGAATCGGGTATAAGCTTCGAGGCTGCAAGCTCCCCCATCTCATAAAAAGGTACGCGGACACTGCTTAGCGGCGGAACAGCCATCTCAGCCGCATCCGAATCGTCATAGCCTACAAACGCCGGAAACCGGTCAGCTGCCAGTCCGCGCTCACGGAGACCCTGCATTACCCCAAGAGCCATCCGGTCGTTCGCCGCAAATACAGCATCAATATCATTCAATTGGTCTGCGATTGTAGCTGAGGCTTCGAGTCCGCTCCGACGGCTATAGTTACCTTCCAGAAGCAGTTCGTGGTCATATTCAATCCCAGCGTCCTGAAGCGCGGTACGATAACCCTTCATTCGCTCAGTACTATTGGAATAGATATCCGGGCCGTTGAGAAAGGCAATCCGCTTGTATCCCTGCTCGATGAGGTGACTTACAGCCGCCCGGCTGCCTTCTACATGGTCTGCATCCACTTCACAGAACGATTGCCCTTCAAAATGGTGATTCATGACGCAGAACGGACGTCCTTCTTCCTGAAGCCTCTTTAGAGCTTCCACCTCATCGTGGTCATCCCTGGCTCCAAGGATGATACAGGTATCGATCCTTTGCTGACGGAAAAGACTACTGTAATCAATCCGTTCCCCCGGCTTCCGGAACAATAGAAGCAGATCAAGTCCGCTGTCTCTAGCCTTGTTTCCGATACCGCTCAGCATCTCAGAGAAAAAATAGGCTGAGAACAAGTGCGCCTTCGGGACATAAGGCATAACCACACCAAGATGGCCACTCTTCCTTCGGGCAAAGTTACGGGCCAGCGCACTGGGAACATATCCAAGCTGATTGGCTGCGTCCAGAACCCTTCTTCGCGTATCCTCTTTGATAGGACCTACCGCATTCAAGACCCGGGATACTGTCGCTTCAGACACGCCGGAAAGTTCGGCTACTTCCTTGCGCGAAACAATATTACCCACCTCCAAATCATTTTATGTACGCGCGTACATTTTCTCATGCAGTCCTACCTCTGTCAATCCCAAAAAGCGTACCCCATAGATGGATAAGCTCTTTTCGTTACTAAAAGAACGTGGTCTCGTGGTTCCTACTGGCAAACAGTCAAAACACCTGATCATATACAAGATACAAAATGATTCTTTAAGGCTTGAGCATGCTGATCATTCCTACTCCTATCATCAGTACTGTAATTCCCGCAAGTATACCTATCCATTCCTGAGGACTCTTCTTTTCCTTAAATATTAAAATGCTGCCAACACAGGCAATAGCAATGCTCGCTTGAGAGATCGGAAAACTAGCCGCCATGCCGATCAGCCCATTGGAAATAAATAGTGCTAGATTCGCAATGCTCCAAACCAATCCTGTCGACAAATTGCGAACCACCAGAGAGAATCGTAGCCGCTTTTTGCCCTTCAGATTCATGGCCATGGCTGAGCATAGCATACCGAGCGATTGCGGCAGAATGACGGATAGCCCGGATATATGAAAAAACTGATTAATCACGACATAACTGCTTAACGCTAACCCCGAGCAAACCAACATTATGATAATGGGTACCGGCAAAGGCTTGGGCAATCCAGCAGACTTGCCCTGATAGCTGGTTAACAGAACTCCTGCCAATATACACAGAAGAGAACCAACGCCTATCGCATATTGGTACCCTGTTATCCATTCACCCAAAATAAGTGCGGCAAATAGCGTCGTCCCTATCAACTGCAGACCACAAATCACAGGAATGGCGATCGATACGCTTACTTTTTGAAAAGCTTGAAACTGGAGCAATTGTCCAGCGGCCCAAAAAATACCAGATATAAAACTTACCACAAAATGAATCGGTGTTAATGAGGTAGGATGAATGGTGTACAAGCACAGGGAAAACAGCACAGCACCAATAACGGTACCTGTCAGCTGTTCTCGGGGACTGGCTTTTGTAATATGCGCCAGTATCGGCATAACTCCCCAGCCAAGGGCTGGAATAAAAGCAATAATGAAATTCACGCGCGAAATTCTCCTCCCGTAAAAAGTACTCTTCCTACAATCGTTAAAATGCCATGCAGGAAAAAATCCACAGTTTTACGATAGCAAAAAAAACCGCTTCTAAATACAAATATTTTTATAGATTTATATAGCAAAATCAAAGAAATTTTTTTCTATACGCGCTGGGTGATATGCTCATTACATTTTTAAAAGCTCGCGAAAAGGTCAACTGATCGGTATAGCCGACCGAATTAGATATGACCTGGATCGAATAGTCTGTATGCTGCAGCAATTCGCACGCTTTTTTAATCCTGAGGACTATCAGATATTGTTTAGGCGTTTCACCAGTTTCTAGTTTGAAAACGGAGGTCAGATAATTCGGATGTAGACCAAGGTACTCCGCTACTTCACTAATCTGGATGCCACTGATGTAGTTTTTCTCAATAAAGTTTATCGCTTGCACCGAATAAGGAAGCTGTTCCTTTATCGACATCGTTTCCCCCAAATTGTGTACAAGTTTGGCAAGAATATGGAATAAATACCCCTGTATAGCCAGCGATGAAGAAAGCGTGTTATCTCCGATCCGCAACATCTCAATAATCGTGGAATGAAAGAACGTAATATCTTCGATATCAATTATATAAGGGTTCTGGTGTGGAAGTGATATGTTCTGCAGGTAGATGTCGGATTTAATGCCCATAAAGCCGACCCAACTGTACTCCCAAGGCTCGGCTTCATCCGCCTGGTAATAAGCTACCCTATTGGCCGGAATTAAAAAAGCCTGTCCTTCTCCTATATCGTAATTTTTGTTGTCAATCACCAGCCTACCTCGTCCTTTTAGTACAAAATGAACCAGATTAAAATCGCGGGCGATGGGTCCAAAATCCTGTTTGGATAAGCAGAGCTCTGTGCCACAGTTATACAAAATCAAATCTGATATATTTTTATGCTCTGAACTGGTATACGTATCAACATATTGAATCATATTCTGGCCCATTGGCATCCTCCTCACTTTTCCAAATAAAGAACCTATGCTTGTTAATTTAACAGTATAGCATAAGTTAAGGATGACAAATGTCCAGAAAAAATTTGGCTCTAAACTATATTTTTTTGTAAGGTTCTTTGTTTTTCCCATATCCAACTTAAAAAAAGTCATGTATTTACTATCACTATCTTTGTTATGCTGATTCAATAATAACGCTTTCAAGTGGTTCGACATATTTTGAAAGGGGCTATGTACATGGCTAGTCTACAAGTTAACCAAAAGGAACGGACATTTCACTTAACGAACAAATACTGTAGTTATCTTTTCCGTGTCATGGAGAACGGGCAATTGGAGCATTTATATTACGGCAAAAAAATAGAGTACCTTGGTCAATATGACCGCTTTATCGAGCGAAGCTATCGTCCCGTGTCTGTCGGTGAGTTTGATAGTGACTTGGTGACATCGTTGGAAAGTATTAAGCAGGAATTTCCTTCTGCGGGAAGTGGAGACTTTCGAGAGCCAGCAATTGAGATCATACAGGAGGACGGATCTCATATAATGGAGTTCACTTATGACCATTACGAGGTAATCACTGGAAAACCTAAAATTCCTCATCTTCCAGCTACGTTTTGTAAGGAAGCACATGAAGCAGAGACACTCCTCATCACGCTGACCGATTCTCTTACAGGAACGGTGGCCGTGCTTGCTTACACCATCTTCAGCGAACTGCCCGTGATCACGAGATCCGTATCCATAACGAATTCCGGGAATAATCCCCTGAGAGTCAACCGTCTAATGAGCCTGAGTCTTGATCTTCCTGAAGCCGAATATGAAATTATTCATTTATCAGGGGCTTGGGGCAGGGAACGTCATGTGGAGCGTACACCATTGAGACCTGGGCTACAGTCGATTGGGAGCACTCGAGGAATTAGTAGTCATGTTCACAATCCATTTCTGGCGCTTGCCAAACCCGGATCACAGGAACACCAAGGAGAAGTATATGCGGTTAATCTCGTTTACAGCGGGAACTTTCTTGCCCAGGCGGAAGTGGACAGCTATTCAACTACCCGATTGATGATCGGCATTCATCCTGACAAATTCTGCTGGACCCTGAAGCCAGGAGAATGTTTTTATTCGCCTGAAGCAGTTCTGGTCTATTCTGAGAGCGGTTTAAATGGCATGAGCCAAGCATACCATAGCCTGTACAATAAACACTTAATTCGCAGCAGTTGGACCGAGCGGGAACGACCTGTATTGATCAATAACTGGGAGGGGACCTATTTTGATTTTACTGAGCAGAAAATAGTTGATATGGCAAAAAAAGCAGGTGAACTGGGGATTGAACTCTTTGTCTTGGATGACGGATGGTTCGGTCGAAGAAACAATGATACCTCTTCCCTCGGTGACTGGTTTGAAAATCCTGAAAAGCTACCGAACGGGATCTCGAATTTGGCAAAGAAGATCAATCAGCTCGGGATGAAATTCGGTCTTTGGTTCGAGCCGGAAATGGTTAACTCCGACTCTCATATTATGAGGGAGCATCCAGACTGGGTTGTGGGAACACCCGGCCGTCAACGCAAGCATGGACGTCATCAATATGTTCTTGATTATTCCCAACCGCCTGTCGTGGATTACCTGTTTAAGTTAATGGATGACGTGCTCTCTTCTGCTCGGATCGAATACGTAAAATGGGATATGAATCGCTGTATTTCAGAAGCCTATTCGTTATCTCTGGGCAAGGAAAGACAGGGCGAATTTTTTCACCGCTATGTCCTGGGTGTATATGCTTTATATGAGAAGCTGATTACCGAACACCCTGAGATTTTGTTTGAGTCCTGTGCTTCCGGTGGGGGACGGTTTGATCCAGGGATGCTTTATTACGCTCCGCAAGCATGGACAAGCGACGATAGCGAGGCTATAGAACGTCTGAAGATTCAGTATGGCACTTCCATGGCCTATCCGCTTAGCAGTATGGGTGCTCATGTGTCAAGCATCCCGAACCACCAGGTAGGCAGAACGGCACCGCTGCAAACTAGATCCAATGTCGCCTACTTTGGTATATTCGGTTATGAACTTGACCCATTGGCGTTGTCCGAAGAAGAGTGCAATGTAATTAAAAAACAAATACAAGTATATAAACGTCACCGACGATTAATTACACAGGGAACCTTTTACCGTCTGCTAAGTCCCTTTGAAAAAAATGAAACAGCATGGATGACCATTGATGCAGAACGTGAGCATGCTCTCGTCGGCTGGTACCAGGTTCTCTCACGCCCCAATGCAGCTTATTCACGGCTAAAGCTCATCGGACTGGACGAAATGGCAGTATATTTCGTGGAAGAATTGGACCGACGTTTTACAGGCAGCGAGTTAATGAACATCGGACTTATACTCACCCCGCCTTATAAGGCTGACCAGGATTTTAATATTACGGAGAAATATGATTTTTCATCTGAATTATTCACTCTAACTAAAGAGACTTCCTCGTGATTGGATTATGACTTGAAGTAATGATATCAAAGACATGACTGAAGAGAGAAATCAAGGATTAAACGAAGAAGTGGTTATCCGTTATGCAGTGTCCGCTGTGTGGGAATTACGGATCAGAAGCAACTCAGTAATTGAGCTGCTTCTTTATTTATCAGGACCAAATACAAGATTGGCGGATTGCTTGGCTTTCTCAATGACATTCATGACCCTCTCGCTGTGTTCAAGCATTTCTGAGACTTTTTCCAAATCTTTTTCCTCGATGATACGGTCAAACTCAACGAATTCGTCATACATTCGATGGGGATGATCTTTCTGATCTACCCGGATTGGCGTTTCCTTATTCGCAGTGTAATCAAAGCAGTCGCATATATTTGCTGAACTTGCCATGTGTATATAGCCCTTATTGCCTTGAACGTTCACTGCATTGGGAGCCGTACTGTCTTTTGAACCTATGCAGACACACTTGAAGTCACCGTAATCAAGCAGCAGCATACCTGAAGTATCAATTCCACGCTCCATGTTCGCCCAATACTGCACTTTCTTCGGGCTCCCGAAAAATCCAACAACCAAATGAATATTATATAAATTAATATCCATCAAGGCTCCACCAGACATTTCCGGATTAAACGCAGGCTGGATTATTCCCGCTTTGAAAGCTTCATACCGAGATGAGTATTGAGAATAGTTGCATTCCACTATTTTGATCTCACCAAGCTTAGGTAGATACTCCTTCATTGACAAATAATTTTTCAAATATTGATTCGTTATGGCTTCCACCAATACCAGTTTTCTTTGCTGAGCAATTTCTTTTAGCTCTAGAAATTCTTGCAAATTGGAAGTAAACGGCTTCTCACAGATGACATGTTTACCACTCAATAATGCCTCTTTCGCATATGAATAATGAAGATGATTAGGCAACCCGATATAAACTGTATCCACATCACGACTCATCAGCATCTCGCTGTAATCCGAATAAATCTGAGATATTCCATATTTACTTTGTAAATCCAGTAATTTCCCCTTGTGGCTAGGTCTAGAACAAATGCCCTTTAGTAAAATGGTCGGGATTTCCTGAATAAAGCTTAATAGATCCCCTACGATCATCCCTGCTCCGACAATTCCTAACTTCATTTTAGCTGCACTCCTCTATACCTTTTTCAAGTATTTCCATACACATTATCGTTTCTTCGTCTTTAATCACTTTTTCTTTACCAATTACGATCGACTGATACATATCGTCATACACTCGGGCATAGTCTCCCTTTTCAGAAACGATTTTATCTTCATGATACTCGCCCTTATCATCAAGGTATGTTAAAATGCCATAATGCTCAGGCTGGTCGATGCCGAAATCGGCGTGTCCCTTAGGCAGATAGTATAATTTAAGATGCTCCTCCTGACGATCCTTTGTCTGCTTTATAAAAACGCCTTTTTTGCCGTATACAACAAAACTCGGCCGCTCTTTTAAACGAAAAAAGCTGGATTTAATGGATACCTTAAGTGAGGGATAATAAAAATCTAGATCAAAATAATCATTCATTCTTCCAGAACCGAGCAATTGGCGCACGTCGTAATGGATCGTGTCAGGTTTCCCAAAATAGGCAAGAACCTGGTCAATGGTATGAGCGCCATGTCCATAGAGGTAACTGTTATATTTGGAAAAATGAGAAGTGGAGTTGGGGGTCTCAGGGCGGTAATAATCGAAATGCATTTCCACCTCCAACAAATCACCGAGTTTTCCTGATTCAATAACCTTCTTGGTAGTGAGGAAATCCGAATCGTAACGTCTGTTTTGATAGCACTGTATAATCAGATTTTTCTCTTTGGCATATTGGAAGATGGACACAGCTTCTTCTTTCGTTAACATAAAGGGTTTTTCAACAAGTACATTTTTCCCGTGGTCGAGTGCCATTTTCGCATAAGTGTAGTGGGATTCTACAGGTGTACAGATAACAATCAACTGAATTTCCTTATCGTTCATTAGAGATTCAAGATTATCAGTATACTGCACACCAGGGATTTTCCCCCACTCCCCTTTATCTGGATTACGGGCGTAGATCGTCTTTACGTTCAAATGATCTCTGGTCAATGAAAAAGGAAGATGATACCGATTGGTGCTTTTGCCATTCCCAATATAACCGATGTTAAGCATATTAATTCCCCCTAGGCTCTTTTTCATTTATTATAGAAGAAGAACGTTGATCGTAAAGGATTTGCCGCCAAAATGGTACAATCAACCGAATATTTTTAAAAATGTTTGTTTATTTTCAAACAAAATGTTTATTTTAGATCCTTTATCAAACGTCATTTCAATTGAACCGGAGTGAACCTGTTGAAAATACTGATGCAATTATCCGAAATGCAAAACTTTACACCAAACGAAAAAAGCATTGCATCCTATATTTTGCTTCATAAGGAAACTATCCTGCACTTAAATATTCAGGAGCTTGCAAAGGCAACATATACTTCGCATTCCGCGATTAATCGATTAACACATAAACTTGGGCTATCTGGCTTCAAGGAGTTCATAATCAAACTTGCTCGGGAGTTTCAGCAGAATACCCAGAACATTTCCAATGTAGACCCCAACTATCCATTTGGTTTTGATGAATCCCCACTTCAAGTGGCGAAAGAAATTGCAGAATTAATGAAGGAAACGATAGAAAAAAACTTTACATTCATGGATGATGATTTATTGTCGCAAACAGCCCTATTGCTGGATCAAGCGAAAAGGATCTTTATATATGCGTTAGGAGATTCACAAATCCGTGCGAAAAGTTTCCAAAATAAATTAGTGAAAATTAACAAGTATGTGGTTATAGCTACGGAGCTGTCTGAGTGGGCGTACCATACGGCTAATCTTACGCCACAGGATTGCGCTGTTTTTTTAACTTACCACGGAAAATCACCGATCTTTTTAAAAGCAGCAAAGCACTTTACACATGAAAATATTCCTTTTATCACAATTACAGCAACCAGTCAAAATGAATTGGCCAAACTCAGTAATATCTGTATCCAGGTGCCTAATGACGAAGTAAAACATGCCAAGATTGGTACATTTTCGTCGCAAATTGCCTTTGACTATGTATTAAATGTGATCTACTCCTGTATCTATAAAATTGACTACTTAAAAAACATGCAATTCGCAACACAATCGTTGAAGAATTCGCATCTCAATGACATGATGAATGACGTATAAAATAAATATAGTACTAAAACTAAAAGTCGCCAGTATGGCGACTTTTTCAGTATATATATTGTTCTCCTCAGTCAAGGATCAACTTTCAACTATTGCTTTTTGAATATCATAATCATTGATATCGATATCCAAGGCCATTCCAAGTACCAACTTTGCCAACTGATTTCCAATAAAGGGACCCATGGTCAACCCGGATGCTCCAAGCCCATTTGCCGCTATAAGGCCATTCCAGCCAGGAACAGCTCCGATCACCGGTAGAAAACCGGGTGTAAAAGGACGGAAACCAACTCTTACCTCCTGAAAAGTACTATTTGCTAAATCAGGTGCTAATTCTAAACCTTTATTTAGGATTTCTTGCGTTCCACCTGCTGTTACTCTTGTATCGTAGCCTTCGATTTCATTTTCGTGAGTCGCCCCTATTACGATCTTTTGCTTGTCAAAAGCAAGCAGATATTGATCAGAAGGCGGCATGATTACAGGCCAGGTGCCTGTGTCTTGCCTATTAGAAACCTGCAAATGCATAATTTGTGCTTTTTGATAACTAACCTTAAAATGAATGCCCAAAGGCAGCATCAGTTGATTGGCCCATGCACCTGCACAAACAATGACTTCGTCAGATGAGAAGCTGTTTGCACCGACCGTTACTCCTGTTACATGGTCGGAATCGTATTGAAGCACAGCATCCCCATGGATAAGGGTTGCCCCATTTCTTTGTGCTGATCGGATCAACGCATCACGCAGCGCCCGACCATCTATACGAGCGGCACCACTAATATGAACAGAATGGTAACCTTCTACTAACAAAGGAAATTGTTCATGGGTTTCCTTTTCATTTAGTTGCGTAATCTCACCGATTTCTGGCGCATCCGCTTGTCGTAAGTGTGCTCGCTCCTGCATTTTTTTAATTTTCTCCAAATCATTATGAATACTGAGAGCTCCAACTTGAGCATAGCCAGTTTCTGTTTCCCCCTCGCTTTTAAGTTCTTCAATCAATCCGGGGTAAAAACGTGCGCCCGCTTTGGCGAGCTGGTACCAAGCTTGATTGCGTCGCTGTGATAACCAGGGACAAATAATGCCAGCAGCTGCATCAGTCGCCTGTCCTTTATCTTTGCGGTCTACAAGAATGACATCAGCGCCCAATTTTGCTAACTGGTATGCTGTCGATGCCCCCAGAATTCCTGCTCCGATTACGATAACCCTCTTCATGAATACATCCCTTTCCTAAATCACTGTATCCATTATAGCGAATACCGCATGAATGCATAAAGTTTGAAACATTAATATTTCTATCCTTATAAAGTTCTTAGAATTGATCTGTAAAGTAGTTGTCAGAACGAATGAAAAGGATGAACTGATATGGATAACATTATTTTACAGACTAAAAATCTCTGCAAAACCTTTAGACGGCAACAGGCGGTGAACAACGTCACACTGTCTATTCAGGAGAATTCCGTCTATGGGCTACTTGGCCCAAATGGGGCTGGAAAATCAACCACCTTGAAAATGTTAACTGGTATGCTACGTCCGACAGGCGGTGAAATTTTATTCCAAGGAAAACCCTGGTCACGAAAATATCTCGCTCAGATCGGCGCACTGATCGAATCTCCTCCACTCTATGAGAATTTGACTGCTAGAGAGAATTTAAAGGTTCGTACAACCTTGCTCGGACTACCTGATTCACGAATTGATGAAGTACTGAACATTGTTGATTTGACTCATACCGGGAAAAAGCGCTCTGGCCAGTTCTCGATGGGCATGAAACAGCGGCTGGGCATTGCTATTGCGCTCCTCAACCATCCCAAACTACTAATTTTAGATGAGCCAACCAACGGACTTGACCCCATTGGCATTCAGGAGCAACGCGAGCTGATTCGCTCCTTCCCGAAGCAAGGAATTACCGTAATTCTTTCCAGTCATATTTTATCCGAAGTCGAACAAATCGTTGACCATGTCGGTATTATCGCTGGTGGCATATTAGCTTACCAAGAGGCGGTTACACCAGGACAAGACTTGGAATCGTTGTTCATGCAGATTGCACAGGAATACCGAAAAGGGGATGAGTAGGATGCAGCAATATATAGCCGCCGAGCATCTAAAATTAAAGCGTACCTTTACGAAAAAGCTGGTCTGGCTGGCCCCCATCGTTACTCTTCTTCTGTGTACCGTGCTCATGGGGGGACATATGCTCCAAAGCGCCAGCTACAATTGGTGGTATTTCATGCTGCTGCCAGGTGCGCTCACCTTAATATGCTCAGGAGTGATCCAAAAGGATGGCAAGAAGCTGAAATACCGTGCTGTCCTTGGCATGTCTGTAGATTTGGCTCAGGTATGGTACGGTAAAATCGGGGTTTGCGTAAGACTCTTAATGGTTTCCTCTATTATTTTATTTATAGGGATAACTCTTGGCGGATTCGTATTCTCAACTTCCGTGACACTAGCAGAAAGCGTCGCTGCAACTCTGATCCTCTTCATCACCTTTTTGTGGCAAGTTCCACTTTGCCTGTTCCTGACGGATCGAATAGGCATGTTTGCCACCCTAATCATCAACATGCTGGGCAACGTAGCCTGCACCGTCTTGTTCGCTACGTCTTCTGTATGGTGGGCGGTACCCTATGCTATACCAGCGCGATTGATGTGCGCCGTCATCCAAGTGCTGCCTAATGGGCTTGCCGTTCCTTCAGGAGATCCACTTTTGGATGGAGGCATAATTGTTCCCGGCCTGTTGATCACAGTATGTCTATTCATGATTCTGTCAGTGCTGACGGCCATGTCTTTCCGTAAACGGGAGGCTAAGTAAGATGATATCTTTCTTCCGCAATCTGAAATCTGACGTGCTTAAACTTCGAAGGCAGCCCTTATTGCTCGTGCAGCTGCTTGTGCCGATCTTGGGGATAGCAATTTTTCTAGCCTACTATTCCTTTACTCCGTATTCACCGATTTCGAAGATAGACGGCTATTTGCAGGTCCTGGCTGTGGTTCTTCCTATCATGATTGGTATTGTATGCTCCATTGCTGTTGAGCAGGAGTCAGTCGCTGGAAATTTCCAACACCTCTTGACCTCGCCGGTGAAGCTGTTACCTTTTTTGAGCAAGCTTAGCCTACTCCTGTGCTTGGGATTTGGCAGTGTGCTGCTTGCCTCAGGCGGCTTTGGGGCTGGCTATATATATCTTATGAAAGAGTCCCCGTATGGCTTGAAGTTTTATGTGTTGGCTGCCTGCATTCTGTTTGTGTCCAGTGTGTTCCTTTATATTCTGCATTTTTTCATTAGTTTGCGGTTCGGTAAGGGAGCTTCCATCGGCCTGGGTATTATGGAGAGTCTATTGTCCGCTTTGCTTCTTACAGGGCTGGGTGATCATAATTGGATATTCGTTCCCTCTGCTTGGGCGGCCCGGTTCATCACGATCTGGGTGCAATACGGCGTAAGCTCAGCTGATTCTATCCCTGAAGCTATACAGCTCGATTTGGGAATCAGATATTGCGTAGTAGGGACCTTAGTCATCATGGTATTATTAGGGTTATGGATTTGTCGTTGGGAAGGACAAAGTTCGTTGGAGTAAAGATTAGAGTAAAGAAAGCAAGGGATGTGAATAAAGCATGGCAAACTTGTTGGCCGTTGATGACGAACCCGCCGTTTTGGCACTCCTTCAAAATATTTTGCAGAAAGATGGCCATGTTGTCACGGTGGTCTCCGCCTCCCCACAGGTTCTCACCATGCAGCTCGGAGCATTTGATCTTATACTGCTTGACGTGATGATGCCTACCATGGACGGATTCACACTCTGCCGGGAAATTCGCAGCAAGGTAGACTGTCCGATACTGTTTCTTACCGCAAAATCCATGGAGAACGATGTGATGTTGGGGCTTGGGGATGGAGCCGACGATTATATTGTCAAACCGTTCGGCACTGGAGAGCTGCGCGCACGAATCAACGCCCATCTCAGACGGGAGAATCGTGAACGGCGTAATGTATTCTGCATCGGGGAAGTTCATTTCAATCTGTCTGGCAAGGAAATCACCGTTCAGAATGTTGTAGTCCCGTTTACCAAAAGTGAATATGAGATATGTAAGTTTCTAGCTTTGAACTGGGGGCAGGTATTCTCTAAGGAGCAGATTTACGAAGCGGTCTTCGGCTTGGATGGGGACAGCGATTCCGCCACCATTGTAGAGCATGTCAAAAATATCCGGGCCAAGCTTGGCAAAGTAGAGGTTTCTCCAGTGGAGACGGTTTGGGGGATCGGCTACCGATGGAAGTAACCAAAGTACAACAAGCACGCAAGACTACCAAATTACGAACCATTTTCCTGGGTTATTTAGTTATGTTTTGTATTGGGACGATTGCGCTCGCTCTGTTCCTGGTCCTCATCTTCTATGCCCTGATATCTTATGGGGCCATTCTTCCCGCGAACTATGCGGAGAAGCAGGTACGGGAGGACAAGTCAATCATTGAAGCGGGCAAGACCCTGCAACCGAATTCTCAGATAAAACTGTATAAGTACGCATTGTTCACTTCGGAAGGCCGCCTCATTGAAGGAAATCTTTCTGAAAACCAGGCCCAAGCCGCTTGGAGTGTTACGCAGCAGAGCAATACTGCGTATCAATTTCCCTATAACTATGTAAAAGTTCCACATCATGATGAAATTACTGTGATGCGCTATTCTGTCTCGGCACAGTTTGAACTTCCTATCCTGCGTCAATATCTGCCGAACGCAGAATTGTCCTTTTTGGCCGTGTTCTGTATCGCCTTCCTGGGGGGAGGTGCTTTACTGGCTTCCTCCTTCGGACGAAAGCTGGCACGTAAGATGATCGGATTGCAGCAGGCTACCAAACAAATTCAAGCACAGGATTTGGACTTCTCAATCAAGTTCAGTGGCGTGATGGAGATCGATCAGGTGCTGCATTCCATGGATAAAATGAAAGAAACTTTAAAGACATCGCTTCAGAAACAGTGGAATCTCGAAAAATCCCGCCGCGAGCAAATTTCCGCTCTAGCACACGATGTCAAAACACCACTCACTATCGTTCGTGGAAACGTAGAGCTACTGTCCGAGACCGAACAGTCCGAAGAGCAAAAGAACTATACGGATTATATTGCGGAAAGCACCAGGCAGATGGAGCAGTATATTAAAACTCTCATTGACATTTCAAAAGCGGAAACACTAGTCACCCTGCGGGCGGAAACGATGGACGCTGACTTCTATTTATCGAAAGTGAAAGATCAGATAATGGCCTTGGCTGCTGTCAAAAAAATATCTGTAGCATTCGCTGTATATAACCTCCCTAAGACGCTGTATGCAGACCCAGTGCTACTTGAGCGTGCCATTATGAATGTTGCTTCTAATGCGGTAGATCAGGCGCCTGAATACAGCGAGATCCAGCTGATCGTAGAATCTGTTGAAAACTGTATTCGGTTCAGCATCGTAGACGAAGGCCCGGGCTTCTCTCCAGCAGGTCTCAAACAGGCCGCCGAGCAGTTTTATATGGGTGATTCATCCAGAAGATTGAGTGGACATTACGGTATGGGCCTGTATATAACAAAATCCATTGTCAACCTACATGGCGGACAACTGATCATCACCAACTCCACCCAGACAAGCGGCGGACAGGTAAGCATTGAGATACCAATCAGTGCATGAATCATACAAGCGAGAATCAATCCTATCGTATACCTTAATCATTCCAGGTGCGACCAAGCCTGATCAGATCGAAACTAATCTTCAAACGCTGAGTATTCAACTAACTGTAGAAGATCTTAAGCAGCTTAATATCATTTTAGTCAAAATAACTTGTTTACAGAGTAGCTGATTGTCAATTTATAACTCTATTAGCGGGCGCTTATAAAGCGCCCCTTTTCGCATTTTACGTACACTTATTGGATAGTAGACAAAAAGGAGTTCTAAAGTTTTCACTTTAGAACTCTTTTAACAGATGCATTTATTTGGTAATCGTAATTTGTTTGGATGCAGTATTATAGTTCACCTGATACCCCGAAAGCTCGCTAATCACTCGTAATGGAACCAGCGTGTAGCCGTTAACAATAACCGGAGCTGTGATGTTCGTCGAATAACTTCGGGAGTTGTTTAACTCATATACGGCAAGGGTCGAATTCTTGACTTGAAGCACTACCTGTTTGCCGTCTGTAGGTCGATTCAGAATAATCTTTTTGGTCGATTTTTCATAATTCACCTCGTAACCTATCCGTTCACTGATAAAGCGCAGCGGGACCATCGTCGCCCCATTAATGATCCGAGGAGCCTGAGCCATCGTCGTAGCACGACCATCGACATAAGCTGATTTAGCTCCTGGTGTCAGGGTGAACGAAGATGAATAGGAGGAAACCGCATTGTTAGGATATGAAGACGTTGTACCAGAAGTGGTTGTCGTAGTAGAACTCGTCCCGAATGATGAACTACCGGTACCAATCGCTCTATTGCGAATAGCTTCTAGCCGATCCAGCAGATCGCTTTTACGGGTTCCGCTCGGCAGATCACTGATTGCATCTCTGGCAGAACGCCAGTCGGACGCATTTAGACTGTTTTCCGCAATTCGCATCAAATCTCTTGCTTTCTCATAGTTCGATGAACTAGATGAAGAAGAGTAGTAACCATCCGAATCTGTGCGTTCTGATATCTTTACACCGCTAGATTCTCTTCCATTGCTATTGACAGTCACGACCTTAATCTCATACCAGCGTCCTTCTCGCAAATCCGTGATTTTATAGGACTCAGAGCTTGTAGTCCCCTTATAATCACCATCCACATATATCTTCACCTTGTCGGCTCGACTCGGCATATCATAGGTGATTTTGATCCAGGTGTCGCTTTTGCTATCTACTTCAAGATTGGACACTTCTGACGAATTGGAAGACGTACTGTCCGTTGTGGCAGTTAGTCTCACACCGGAGGACAATGTACCTGTGCTTCGCTTAGATCTTATCGTGAACGTATAGGTCTGGCTTGCCGAAAGATTGTTGAAAGTATAGGATGTTCCTGTTGAATCGGTTACCAGTTGCCCGTCCTTATACAGACTGACCGTACTAATTCCGCTAGGCCTTGTCCAGGAAACAGTAACACTATAGTTATTAACTGATGTCACTGAAGCACCTGTCACATCGGGCACGATATCGGTAGAGACCGTAGAAGTTGTAACTGGAATACTAACTCCTTGAGATATATTTCCGGATTTGTCTATCGTTTTGACCGTTACGGTATAGGCTGTGGCAGCATTCAAGACATTAAACGTGTAAGACGTGCCTGTGGTTCTTTGAATTTCTGTACCATTTAAATAGACAATCGCTTGGCTTAAGTCAGCATCCTTAGGCAATATGTAATTGATGGTAAATCCATTATATCCTACATTCGTCGCTGCCAGTCCGCTTACTTCTCCTGGTGGTGTCTTATCCACAGGACCATCAACGGAAGCCGTTTTAGCCTGTATTGTTGTACCGAGAGATTCATTTCCACTCTTATTCACCGTTTTCACGCGAAAGGTATATGTCGTGTTCGGCTGTAAACCGCTTAACATATAAGAGTTACTTCTAATGTTATCTACATACACATCGTTAGTAACACCAACCACTTTTACGTGGTCAAAATTGATGTCCGACGGATTGTTCCAGGACAAATTTACTTTTGTTGTTTCTGTAGGAACCGCTGTCAGATTGCTTACCTCTGCCGGCGCGATATTCGCAGTCACCATTTGGCTCGACATTACTTTTAGCATTTGGTTAAGATAGGTGTTCTGACCATAACCTTTGGTTAACGTAGTCACTTTCGGACCTGAAGTAACAGGCACTTGACTACCTTGAGCGGTTGCTAATTTGGTATGTAACTGTGTTGTATTTAGGCCTGTCAGATTTGAGTAATGCCTCTCAGTCGGCAACGCGCTAGCCACTGCATCGGGTGTCAAAATGCCATATCCCGTATTCAAAATCAGTGTAGCCGTTGCGAACGGAGCCATCCATTGACGCAAACGTTTTTTATTCATATTCTATGCTCTCCTTGATACCAGTATGGAAATTTTATTTGTCAAAAACTAATAAGTTAAGCTTACAAGCCCTTCTGCTGCAATCCAGCTTTTAAAATATGTACCATAATGTACACACGTTCATTTAACTGTTATCGGAATTTGCATACAAAATGTTTAGGCTTCACACCGTATTTTTACTGATAGGGGGTCGCGCATACAATAGGGATACACATTTTGACAAGTTAAATGAAATTACAATTATCGTTTCCAGGAGCGCTAAGCTGTGTGACGTTGGCATCTGCCGTAAATATTCGATATATCGTAACTTTCTACCGTTTAATAACAATGCATTATAGGATATATTAAATTTTAAGTAATAAGAGAAAGAGGTGTATTATGTTCAAAAATGCCTTTAAGATGTTTGGTGTCATTGGTAATATTGAAGCAATTTCATATCTACTGCTTGTGTGTATCGCTATGCCACTTAAATACGCAGCTGGAATACCGCAAATAGTAAGCTGGGTGGGTATGATCCATGGGGTACTGTTCGTGGCTTATGTTGTAGCGACTGTGGTCATGCTGATTATGCGGAAAATAACGCTACTGCAAAGTCTTGCTGCCTTGATTGCCTCACTTTTGCCGTTTGGCCCCTTCATTTTTGATCGTAAGGTGCTTAAGAAAGCCGAAGCACGTGCGAGTCATACCAGCCCGATAAAAGCTGCATAAGCATATACAAGGGCAAGTGCCAATACAACAACGCGGCTTTCTCTTCCCACTCATGCAGCAGTATACAAAAACAACCGATGGCTCTAAACCACTCGGTTGTTTTTGTATACGCGAATTTTAAATTGTTACTTTCCCTCGCAGTAAGGGAGACTCTAACTTTGTCATTCTTGTTGTCCCTTTCTGCTATATTTATGTAATCACAACAACTAATCTCTCGGGTAATTTACACTCATAATATCCATAAAAGGAACTTTATCCGTTTCTCCATTACTCTCTACATGAACCTTCCCTGTTCTTGGGTCCATTTTAACAATCTGTCCGCGGGTTGTTTCTGCGCGTCCCCATACGGTCAATACAACCTCGGATTGCTCTCGTTGTGCTTCTACAAGCTGATTCCCGATTTCCTCCAGTACAAATTCATCCCGAGTAGGCCGTTTGGGTACCTTCGCTTTTGCCACTTGCTATCACCCTTCCTTTCGTGCAAAATCAAAATCAAATTCATTCTATTTTACCATACTTTTCATCATTTGGTGCTGGTAATGTGAGTAAAATTACGTCTCAGAACCACAAAAAAGCCGAGTTCTCAAAAACGAGAACATCGGCTCTCTAAAGTTACTTGTTGGAGCTCATTAGGAGAGATTGAAAATTGAAGAGACAGGATTATTTGACCAACTGTGGAATGTAATCCACGATATTATAAATAGGAGCACTGCTCTGTTGCGTAACGGCCAAAATCAATGCACCTTCGAGCATCGAAATGATAAGTACCGCCAGACTGCGTGCCTTTTCCTCGTCCCAGCCCGATTCCTGAAGACGCTCCATATAGATGTGCTGCCAATCTGTAAACGTATTCACACAAGCATGACGTAGCGATTCACTAATACAGGAAGTTTCCGCAGCAGCCCAGAAGCCAATCGGCATGAAGTCGTTAAAGCCGGTACGGTCTGCCTCCTCAGCTGTATTACGAATAAAATCCTGAATGGCTAGCACTGGATTATCATTCCCGTCCAGTGTCTGTTTTAATTTTTGCTTTATAAACTCATTCCCTCTTCTTATGCACTCCAAAGCCAATTCTTCTTTACCACGCGGAAAATAATAATAAAGTGACCCTTTCGGTGATCCACTCTCCGCAAGAATCTGATTCAGTCCGGTCGCGTGATACCCCTGATGAAAAAAGAGCTTCGATGCGGTTTGTACGATATTCTCGTATGATTCGGGTTTAGCAGCCATATACAGCATCCTTCATTATTTAATATTTACAACTTATACTTTGACAAAAAAATAACAACATGTTTATTATATATAGACCGATTGTTATAATTCAACACTATTAATTTATTTGGAGGAACAAAAACAACATGAGTACAATGAGTCAAACAAGTTCACCCTCTGAACCCAAAACGTTCAAGGTGCTACCTATTATGATTGCGCTGCTCCTTAGCGGCTTTATTGGGATGTTCAGTGAAACGGCACTTAACATTGCACTGAATGATTTGATGCAGATTTTGCATATTACAACTGCAACAGCCCAATGGCTGACAACCGCTTATCTGCTTACACTTGGTATTTTAGTACCTGTATCGGGATTGCTGATTCAAACCTTTACGACAAGACAGCTGTTTGTTACATCGTTGCTGTTCTCAATAGCTGGTTGTCTCGTTGCTGCGCTTGCACCTACTTTTTCAGTGCTATTGATCGCACGTATTCTTCAGGCCATTGGCACGGCGTTGTTATTGCCATTGATGTTTAACACCATCTTGATCATTTTCCCAGCTGAAAAGAGAGGCGCGGCTATGGGGATCATCGGATTGGTCATTATGTTCGCACCGGCAGTGGGCCCTACCATTGCAGGACTGGTACTGCAAAATCTGTCTTGGCACTGGATCTTCTGGATCTCCCTTCCGTTCTTGGTTCTCTCACTGATTTGCGGTATTTTATTTATGCAAAACGTTTCAAAAACGACCAAGCCCAAAATTGATTTTTTATCTATCCTGTTATCTTCCATTGGCTTCGGCGGTGTCGTGTTCGGTTTCAGTAAATCCGGAGAAGGTGGCGAAGGTTGGGCTAGCCTGATGGTTCTGCTTCCTGTGATTGTCGGTCTGATATCGTTGATACTGTTCTCTGTACGTCAATTGAAAATGAAGCAGCCTATGTTGAATTTGCGTGTATTTAAATACCCTATGTTTGTTATTGGCGTTATTATGGTGTTCCTATGTATGATGACGATCCTTTCTACGATGCTGATTCTTCCACTCTTTTTGCAAAAGGGGCTGGCTCTGTCTGCTCTAACAGCAGGTTTAGTACTTTTGCCCGGTGGGATTATCAACGGCCTCTTGTCTCCTATTATGGGTTCATTGTTCGATAAATTCGGTCCCAAGTGGCTTGTCATTCCAGGACTTGTGATTGTAGCTGCTGTTTTGTTTTTCCTGTCCGGCATTACAACAACATCAACTCTTGTACTCATTATTGTGCTTCATAGCTGCTTGATGATCGGCATTTCCATGATTATGATGCCAGCTCAGACAAACGGCCTAAATCAGCTCCCTATGGATCTATACCCAGACGGAACAGCCATTATGAGTACGCTCCAACAAGTTGCTGGTGCAATCGGTACAGCTGTAGCGGTAAGCATTCTCTCCAAAGGTATGGAAGGCTATTTGAGCCAATCCAGTATGCCTGAATCCGTAAATGAAATGGCCAATGCCATGACAATCGGATCACAAAATTCATTTTTCTTTGCGATGATCATCAGTGTGATCGGGTTGATCCTTGCCTTTTTCATCCGCAGAGTTCATGTTGAACATGGCACTGCCAAAGCTCCCATGCACTAATTCATAATTTTCATGTGACCCCAAATTAAAAATATGTGAATAAACTTAAAGACTGCTAACCATATCACTATTGGTTAGCAGTCTTTTTGATATGAATTTACATACACATTCGTCAATTACATATTTACAAAGCACCTTCATTTGGTTACGATATGATTTATGAGTTAAAGCGTAAAAATTACGATTACTATTAAGGAGGACTCCCTGTTGTTTAAACGTTCTTATTTTAAACTATTTATACCTGCGGTAATGGCGGTGATGATGGCAGCCTGCGCTTCATCTCCGTCAGCTTCACCCTCTCCATCTGCTGCACCACAAGATAAAAGTGTCACCTTATTGTTCAACGTGCAAAGCCCTACTATAGACCCCCATTCAGATGTAAATTACACAGCTGTTCGTGCTGGAGTAAGTGAAACACTGATCAAAGTGAACAAGGATCTTAAGCTGGAAGCTTGGCTTGCAGACAAATGGAACAGCAAGGACGGACAGCACTGGACCTTCAACATCCGATCAGGTGTGAACTTCCACAGCGGTAAAACCGTCAATGCTGCTGCTGTCAAAGCCTCTTTGGAAAGAGCGTTAAAGCTCAATCCATCGGTCAAAAATGCGCTACATATCCGTGATATTCATGCGGATGGACAGATTTTGACCATTACGACAGACAAGCCTTTCCCAGAATTTGTGTCTGAGCTGGTTCATCCGAATACGGCTATTATAGACACCACAGCTACAGGTGACCTCCCATCTGGGACGGGACCGTTCAAGGTTGCCAGCTTCCGTGCTGGAAGTGAACTGAATTTAGATCGCAATGAACAATATTGGAACGGTGAAGTAAAGTTGAAGCATGCCAAATTCATGTTTAACGAAGACGCCAATGCACGTCAGCTTGCTTTTCAAGCCAAAACTGCTGATATTGTGTATCGCCCGCCAATTGAAAGCCTGGAGCTATTGAAAGCTGATTCTACTGTTAAGGTTGACTCGCTTCCTAGTTTGCGAACGCATCAACTTATTTACAATATGAACAATAACGATCTGAAAAAGACGGCTGTGCGTAAGGCATTCGATAACCTGATCAACCGTGATGAGATTGCCAGCGGTATTATGTCCGGCCAGGGAACCCCTGCTCAAGGGCCGTTCTTGCCCGACTTTCCATTTTCGCCGGAATATATTACGAAAAAATTTGATTTAAATGCTGCACGAGAAGGCTTCAAGCAAGCTGGATATACAGTGCAGAACGGAAAAGTTGCAACCCCTGACGGCAAGCCGCTTCAACTTACATTACTAACTTACCAGTCGAGAGCGGAACTTCCACTCATTTCCCAGCTGATTCAGGCTAATGCTAAAGAACTTGGCATTACGATTGATATCCGTCAGGTTGATAATATTGACGAATATCTTACCGCTCATCAGGATTGGGATTTAGCGACTTATAGTAGCATTACAGCCCCGCGCGGCGATGCAAGCTATTTTCTAAATGCGGCTTACATGCCTGAAGGAGCACTAAATTATGGGCGTGTGCATGTACCGGAACTCGCGAGTATGATTTCACAGCTGAACACAACCGTGAATGAGGAACAACGCAACAAGCTGGCGCTGAAAGCTGTCACACTGATTGACCAAGAAAATCTGCAATCCTTTCTGGTCCATCCAAACAACGTAGTGGCCTATCGCGATTACGTACATAACTGGGTAACTAGCCAAAGTGAATATTACTTGCTAACCCAGGACCTGGATGTGAACTAGCATGTTCAAATCCATGGCCAAAAAGTTTCTTGAACTAGTTTTGTTCTTTCTTATTCTTTCCTTTGTGAGCTTCTGTCTGCTTAAGCTTGTTCCGGGCGATCCCGTCCGGAGCATTCTCCGAGTCGATGATGTAGCTGTGTCCAATCAGCAAATTACGGATATGCGCAGCCAACTAGGGCTGGACCAACCATTACCTGTGCAATATGGTAAGTGGCTGGTTCAGTTGCTTCAGTTTGATTTTGGACAATCTTATTTAACCCATCGTCCGGTATTCACAGAGTTTATGGAAAAACTGCCTTATACGCTGCTGCTGACCGGAGGCTCTCTGTTCATTTTGCTGCTAATAGCTCTACCCTTGGGAACGATGGCTGCGCTCTACCGTAACCGCTGGATTAACAGCGCCAGTCGTGTGTTTGCCTTAATCGGCTCCTCGATTCCCAGCTTTTGGCTGGGGCTTTTGTTTATCGAATGGTTTGCAGTTAAATTGCGCATTTTGCCGTCTATGGGCGAAGGAACCGCTTTTCATTTGGTACTCCCTTCTCTTACCTTGGGATTAGCAATGGCGGCCGTTTATGTACGAATGATTCGCGCAAGTCTGATTGAAAGCTCGGGGCAAGACTTTATCAAAGCGGCGCAAGCGCGTGGAATCAGCCCCATCCGCATTTTTTTCAGACACATGCTCCGTCACAGTCTAGTTCCACTCATTACGGTATTCAGTGAGAGTATAGGTAGCCTACTGGGAGGCACAGTCGTGATTGAAGTGCTATTCGCCTATCCGGGGCTGGGAAAATGGATTGTGGATGCCATTGCTGCAAGGGATTACCCCATAATTCAGGGCTATACCGTATTTATGGCTGTATTCATTGTATGTATCAATATTTTGGTAGAGCTGTCCTACCGTTGGGTCAATCCTGAAATCGCTTTGAAGGAGAAACGTTTATCATGATAAAATCCGTACATGCGGAAAACGGGCAGCTCACTAGAACGCGATTGTCCAAAACATGGATCGTGTCGCTCTCCATCCTGCTCATTCTTTCAGCAATTACAGTCGTTCCGTTTCTTGCACCGCAAGATCCGTATCGTATCCAGATGGGGAATCGACTACAATCGATCAGCGCTACGCACTGGCTGGGAACGGATCATTTGGGCAGAGATGTACTATCGAGAGTCATAGCTGGACTTCGGACGACTGTCGGAACCAGTTTGTTGATTTTGGCCGTTTCGCTGGTTGTCGGGGTCCCTCTTGGTCTGCTTTCAGGATTTATTGTAGGCTGGATGGATCGTGTATTCAAGCGGGTGGTCGATGCCTTCATGACATTACCAGATTATATTTTTGCCATTGTGCTGAGCGGTTTGCTCGGACCAGGCTTAGTAAATCTTATTTTCGCGGTAACTGCGGTAAAATGGGTTAGTTATGCACGCCTGGTGCGTAGTACCGTGCTGGCAGAAAAGCAAAAGGATTACATTTCGTTATCCATACTGGCGGGTACCTCCTCCCTGCGGATTGTCATGCGACATATTCTCCCCCATGCAATAGGGAATGTTCTTGTGCTGGCTACGCTGGATGTCGGCAAAATTATTTTAATGATTGCCTCCCTATCTTTTTTGGGCTTAGGTCCACAGCCACCAATTCCGGAATGGGGTACTATGTTGAATGAAGGACGAGCGTATTTTCAAATGGCTCCCCACCTGATGCTGGTTCCTGGGATAGCTGTCGTGCTAACCGTGCTACTAGCAAACGTATTTGGAGATAAACTACGCGACCGTTATGATGTTAAAACCCGGACAGAGGAGTGAATTGGCACATGCTGACTATTGAAGGCTTAACGATTCGGACCAATGTAAAAACGATTGTAGAGCAACTGGAGCTTGCCGTTCGTCCGGGGGAATGGTGTGCTCTTGCCGGCGAAAGTGGTAGCGGCAAAAGCATGACGGCGTTCGCTATCGGCGGCCTTCTCCCCTCTTCTGTTACAGCGGAAGGTATCATTACGTGGAAGGACAATAATTTACTAGATCTACCCGCTAAACAAAGGCGCTCTTTGCTTGGCAGTGAAATATCCTACATTTTTCAAGACTACCACGGGGCTTTCACCCCCTTTCTGCGTGTAGGCAGCCAACTGGACGAGCTGATGCGCGCCCATGGCAAGCAAGATCGCAAGGCGCGCAAGCAGCGCTGTATCGAGGTGCTGGAGCGCGTACAGCTTCCCGCCGAGCGTGTGTACCGCAGCTATCCGTTCCAACTCAGCGGCGGTCAATTGCAACGGGTAGCTATTGCGGCTGCACTACTACTGGAGCCGAAGTTACTTATTGCCGACGAGCCCACAACGGCGCTGGATACGCTCACAGCTCATCGGGTGCTGCAGCTCATTGACCAAATCCGGACGGAAACGGGTATTTCCGTCTTGTGGATCACTCACGATCTGCGTCATGTACGCAAGTATGCAGATCGAATCGCAGTGATGCGCGAAGGTTCACTGGTTGAAATAGGTGAAACGCAAGCGGTGCTGAACCATCCGGACCACCCGTATACTCGTCGTCTATTGGCAGCTATTCCGCCGCTGTCTCCGGGCGCTCCAGCACGTTTACCTTACAACAGCACTGAAGAACAGGACGCAATGGAAAGGAGCGCTGCACATGAATAATCAAGCTGCCTGCGCTCAGCGGCAAGACACGTCTAATCCTGTCGTGACCGTCTCCGGTTTGACGAAGGCTTACACTGGAGGCAAAACGGTGCTGCAAAATGTTGCTCTGTCGATCTCCCCTCGAGAATGTCTGGGCATTGTCGGGGAAAGCGGCAGTGGGAAAAGCACACTCGCTCGCTGTATATTGACATTGGACCCATTTGATCAAGGTGAGCTTAGACTAGATGGGCAGTCTATCCGGGGATTAAAGCGGAGCGAGTTAAAACGGATTCGCAGCAGGCTGGGTGCAGTTTTTCAACATCCATCTGCGGCTTTGAACCCCAGACTAACCATCCTGCAATCCCTGCTGGAGCCACTGGACCAGCTTAAGTACTATGTTCCTTCTTTTATGACGGGTATGTCCTCAGAACGTCGGGATATAGCAGAACATTTGCTTGATATGGTAAAGCTTCCAGCCAGCTATCTGGACAAGTTTCCACATCAGCTTAGCGGTGGGGAAAAGCAGCGTGTAACCATCGCACGTGCCATCAGCACAGAGCCGGATTTTATCGTATTGGACGAGCCAACAGCAAGTCTGGATGTGACCACACAAGCCACCGTTTTAAATCTGCTCAAGGATTTGCAGGATGAGCTAGGATTGGCTTATCTGTTTATCTCACATGATCTGGCGGCTGTGCACTTTATGAGTGATCGAATCATGGTCATGAAAGAAGGCAGTGTGCTTGAGCATTTTCCCAAGGAAGCATTATTTCATTCGGATCGCCATCCCTACACACAATCATTACTGGAGGTTTTTTCAACATGTTGCCTTCCCACCGAGCCTATCTTGCTTTAGCTATCCCTTTAATTATTTCGACGATTACAACCCCGCTACTCGGTGCGGTGGATACAGCTGTAATCGGTCATTTGAGCGATTCCGCGTATTTAGGCGGTGTAGCGGTGGGCACTCTTATTTTCAATACTTTATATTGGCTGTTTGGCTTCCTGCGAGTCAGCACATCAGCTTTCACGGCCCAAGCCGCGGGGGCACAAAATAACGACCAGGGCATAGCTGCTCTCATGCGCCCACTGGCCATTGCTTTACTCATTGGTGCGGTATTCATTGTGTTACAAAAGCCCATTCTGTTAGCTTCTCTGCAGCTAATCCATCCAGCTCAGGATGTGGCAGCGCAGGCAGCAATTTATTTTAACATTCGTATCTGGGGAGCCCCTCTTACATTGGTGAACTATGTGCTGCTCGGCTGGCTGATGGGATTATCCCGTGTGAAGGCTACATTATTTTTGCAAATTACAATGAACGTAATCAATATGGTATTAGCTATTGTATTTACACAGATGATGCATTGGAATGTCACTGGTGTTGCAAGCGCTACTCTGATTGCGGAGGCTCTTGCATGTATATTGGGTCTCGTTCTGGTGTTCCGCTCATCGATTTGGAGAGAATGGAAGCAAAGCGGACAGATGAATTGGCGAGGATGGTTTGGAGCTTCAGAGTTGAAAAGTGTCATGGCAACAAACCTTGATCTTATGATCCGTACAGCCTGTCTGCTGACGATGTTTAATCTGTTTACGGCGCGCAGTGCGAGCTTTGGAACCGATCAATTGGCGGCAAACGCTATTTTGTTGCAGATCCATTACATTATGGCTTACTTTTTTGATGGGTTCGCCAACGCTAGTAGCATCATGACAGGTCAGGCTCGGGGTGCCGGGAATCGTAAAATGCTGCAAAGGGTTATTCACTTGTCCTGGTTCTGGACACTGGTGACCAGCGTAGTGACAGGAGGATTGTATTTCGCACTGAAAGAGCCGCTTATCTCACTATTTACGGACAATGCTACAGTGATTAGCCTTACAGGCCCTTATAATGGGTGGCTTGTGGTCTTTCCACTGGCAGCCGGGCTGGGACTGGTATTCTACGGTGTGTTTACGGGGATGACGGTAACGTATCCGATCCGTAATTCGATGCTGATTTCATTGCTCTGCTTTTTGATCGCTCTCTTCTGGTGCGTTCCCCATTATGGGAATCACGGACTTTGGCTATCCTTTATCGTATTTGCACTAGGACGGTCACTGTTTCTTGTAATCTATTTACCTCGCTTGCAGAGGATATAGCAGCACCTGATTTACATCGCTCTCAAAAACAAAGGATGTCCCATCCACCATGTACGTGGTGTTGGGACATCCTTTTATTATTTATTCATACGGCTTTCAGGTTAGGAGTTTGCAGATACCTCTACTCGCCTTGAGGAACGGTCAAGCCTAAACCTTCGGCTACACGGCGTCCGTATTCAGGATCAGCTTTGTAGAAATGTCCGATCTGACGCAGTTTGATTTCATCACTTTCTACGGGCTTCATCGCATTTACGATGTTTCGGACCAGGCGTGCACGCTCTTCTTCACTGAGCAAGCGGTATAGGTCGCCCGGTTGTGTGTAGTGATCATGATGATCGTAGGCTACACTTTGAGCTTCGCCAGACACTTCAAAAGGAGCCATTTTGTGCGCAGGTGATTCTTTGGGTCCACCGAGACTATTAGGCTCGTAATAGACAGATCCTCCGCCATTGCTGTCACTGCGCAATGCACCATCGCGTTGGTAGTTGTGAACTTCCGCATGCGGACGGTTGATCGGCAACGAATTATGATTTGCACCTACACGGTAGCGATGTGCATCGCCGTAGGCAAACAGGCGTCCTTGCAACATTTTATCCGGGGATGCCTCAATACCAGGAACAAATGAACCCGGGGAGAATGTCGCCTGCTCTACCTCAGCAAAATAGTTCTCAGGATTGCGATCCAGCACCATGCGTCCAACCTCGATCAGCGGGTAATCCTTTTGAGACCATACTTTTGTCACATCAAATGGATCAAAGCGATACGTATCTGCATCTTCTACCGGCATAATCTGCACATGAAGTTTCCATGCAGGAAAATCACCTTTTTTGATGGCATTAAACAAATCTTCTGTATGATAATCCGGATTTTCACCAGCAATTTTCGCAGCCAAATCCACATCAAGATTTTGCACACCTTGCTCTGTTTTAAAATGATATTTCACCCATACTGCCTGTCCTTCGGCATTTACCCACTTGAACGTGTGACTACCGAAACCATGCATATGTCTAAGAGTAGCTGGAATACCGCGGTCAGACATTAGAATACTTACCTGATGCAGCGATTCAGGAGATAAGGACCAGAAATCCCAGACCGCATTCGGGTTTTTCAGATGGGTTTGGGGATGACGTTTTTGCGTATGAATAAAGTCAGGAAATTTAATGGCATCCCGAATAAAAAACACAGGTGTATTATTGCCCACGAGATCATAGTTACCTTCTTCTGTATAAAACTTCACCGCAAAACCACGCGGGTCGCGTACAGTATCGGACGAGCCCAGCTCACCCGCCACTGTAGAAAAGCGAATAAACATCGGTGTACGCTTGCCCACCTCAGACAAGAAGCTTGCTTTTGTATATGCAGACAAATCATTAGTAACTTCAAAATATCCGTGTGCTCCTGCACCTTTTGCATGAACGACGCGTTCCGGCACACGCTCCCGGTTAAAATGTGCCAATTTCTCCAGCAGATGCACATCCTGAATTAGTGCGGGACCTCGCGAGCCTGCTGTGATCGAATTTTGATTATCTCCAACAGGAGCGCCCCAGCTTGTAGTCAGGTTCGTTGGTTGGTTACTCATGATTGAAATCACCTCTTGAATGAATTGGTTGACTATGTGTCTTTCACTATAAATTGTGCACAAACAAAAATCAATACTTTTTTATAATAATTATAATATAGGATTTAGAATTAGTTTAAAATCATAAACAAAAAAGCAAGCCCCCTAAGGCTTGCCGTATATGCAGTACTGTATTTATTTACTAATAGGTATACTTCCATTTTCACGTTCTGTAATGATTCCTTTGATCACTTCTCGAATTTTTGCCATTGAGGCTTTCAGACAATATTCATATAGAATTCATCATAAAATCATAAAAGTAGCTGCTTGCTATCGAGAAAATCCAAGATATCCTGAACCGACGGGATTACCTCCCGCCCTTCAGTGGATACGATTAGATCCGGTTCCAGCGGTGCTTCATAAGGAGCATCAATCCCCGTAAAATGATGAATTTCTCCGGCGCGCGCTTTCTTGTACATTCCTTTTGGATCGCGTCGCTCACATTCCTCCAGGCTGCACTGTATATATATCTCATAGCAACCTTCTTGCTTTAAAATCTCCTTTACCATTTCACGATCTTCCCGATAAGGGGAAATGGTGGCGCAAATGGTTAGGACACCCGCATGTGCCATTAGCTTTGCAACTTCAGCAATACGACGAATATTTTCTTTACGGTCAGCGGGTAGGAAACCTAGATTCCGATTTAAACCATGCCGAACATTATCCCCATCCAAAATAAACGTGTGTATGCCTCGTGCATATAACGCTTTTTCAAGTGTGGAGGATACCGTTGATTTTCCCGAACCAGACAGCCCTGTAAACCAAAGCACCGGACTTTTATGGCCATTCAAAAGCTGACGCGCTTGCTTATCAATATCGGACACATGCCAGGTTATATTCGAAGATGGTTCCATTCAGCACCTTCCTTTTTCATGAGATATTATAGTAAACGATTTAATGCACTGCCTTTACTTCAAGAAAGAACATTTTTAAAGCTGTTTAAAGTACGTTGCTCTGCTTTGTGATCCAACACTGCAAAAACAATCCGGTCAAACAGCAAACCATATCCTTCATCTACAATTACTTGCTTGAACCAGAGGGCAACCTCTTCCGGCTTATTGCGGAATACCCCGCAACCATAGGCTCCCAGCACAAGATGTTCTACGCCGTTTTGCTTAGCCATTCCAAGAATGTAACGGATTCGCTCCAGCATCACTTCACCAATCCGATTCACCTGCTCTGGCTCCCGTTCTCGCACCACTCCAGCATTTACAGCAGGTGCGGTCAGGAAATCGACTTGATACGGCTTCTCCAACAATGTTCCCTGATCATCCCGAAATACCGGAACTTCAGGCGAATAAATCATATAATCTGAATAAAAACAGCTCCGCAGCTTCCGATTATGTCCATACATCTCTTCCATTTGTGAAATGCAAGGATACAACGCTGACGAACGAGCCAAGCTTTCCTCTTGAGCCTGGCTGCCTCCGAGAAATCCACCTCCCGGGTTTTTGGCTGATGCAAAATTCAAACACGCCACGTGGGTCAGCTTCTCCTCTACCTGGAGTCTGTATGCCGCCTGTAACGTGCTTTCTCCCGTAACCTCCAATTTTGCAATGATCCTCTGTTCGTCTATGCGAGAAGAAGGCTCCAATATACTTTTTATTCTTTGCTCTGCCTCTTGTTTTACAGTTACCAGCTGAGAAGGTGTATATAACTTCGAGCCTGTGACCGCATTCCCTATGTCATTTGTCATATTTACTTGAGCCTGTTTGTTATTCGTATAATACCCATGTTCCAAAATGGATAGTGTTTCCTGCGCCATATGCGACCGGGCATCTCGGTTGCTCCGGGAATTCATTGTATTTTTCATGATGACGATTCCTCCTTTTGCAATACATCCTCACGTAAATTCGTCAATATTTCTCCTAGCCAGTTCGTGCCACGCCATAGCTTGCGGTTCCGTATACGAGCATCGTTCTCAGCTAAGCCTACACCCCAAATGGTGTCGGTTGGACTAGCCTCAACCAGAGTGGTTCCTTTCGTTTTAAGCAGGTGCTTGAGCAAATTCGGATTTTGTGTAAATTTGGCGTAATTACCGTCATACACAAATTGCCGGCAATTGGCCTCCCACAAGGATTGGTCAAATCCGCGCACACTGCGGCCACGGGCTTTTTGTTCCCTTGGAGTAGGGGCTTGCATAATTTTCAAGGCCGCCTTTTCATCCCCAAAAAGCTGGGCTTTTTTTAACATCATATATTGCTCGGCACAGTTAAACTCCATTCCATCCACGACAAAATCAGAAGGATACCATTGCGAAAACGGCGAATGACTGCGATAAAAAAACGTAAACTTTTCCATGATGATTCCTCATTTCATATTCCTTATGTTACATAAAACGCGACCGAGGCTTAAATCGGTATAACTTGGATGGACGGTGTCCGGCCGCTTTTCTATACTCATTGGTTTCTTCCACGAGATCAGCTATTTTGCGACGAAAAGCTGCAGCCAACAGCTCCTTACCTAGAATAATTTCATACACCTGCTGAAGCTCACTTAATGTAAATAGAGCCGGCATCAGGTGAAATGCGATATCTGTGTATTCTATTTTGCTGCGCAGACGCTCTATACCGTACGCAATAATTTTGGCATGATCAAAAGCAATTCCCTGTGACTCCAGCACTTCTCGCTTGATTTCAATGGTTCTTCCCTTAAGAATTTCAGTTATTTTTACTTTGGCTGACAGATGGATGTCCCCATGCTTCAATGTGATGTCAATGTCTTGTTCCCATGTGTAACCTTCCGGCTGATTCGTCCGCGTCTCCTGAGCTACGCTGTAATCCAGCTCAAACCATTGGGCATCAGCGGCATCATCCCCCGCCTGTACCTCCAAGGAATCGTGGTCAACTAAAGCCATGTAAGCGCAACTGATCACCCTCATACGTGGATCACGTGCCACATCTCCCCAAGTATATAGCTGCTCCATATAAATCTGATCCACATTCGTTTCCGTTTTAAGCTCGCGTCGTGCAGCTTCTTCCAGACTTTCATCTATGCCTACAAAACCACCTGGCAACGCCCATTGTCCTATATAGGGATGCTCCCCTCTTTGGATCAAAAGAAGCTGTAGGGTCTTCTCCGGCAGCTTACGGTAATTTTGTTGGAGCTGATCCATTACCGTAAATAGCAGCATATCTACCGTTACGGATGGGCGCTCATATTCACTCGCATCATAAGCGGCCAAAAATTCCTCTTCCGTCAAGCCACTGTAATCATGTTTCAATCCATCTGTCACTTGCGTCACCTACCTGTTCATATATGGGTATTTCATCGCTTTTGAGTCAAAAGTGGCGAATGCTCTATGTAACTTTTAATTTGAATCAATTGATAAAAACAAAATGTTAATATCAATACAATAATATATAAAAACTGCTTCGTCAATAGGGTGTATAGACCTATTTTTAATCGTTTGATAGTACTATTAGACTGTTTACTGAATTTTACTTGTTGCTTATTGTCATATCATGTATGATGTTTTGGTCAATATAGGAAACACAACATACTAATCACGTAGGGAGAAGATCCAATTGTCTAACCAGTTTAATCCGCAAAACAATCAACAAGGAGCACCATCCAGACCAGCCCCTGTGTACCCGCCTCCAGTCTCATTCAAGGAATGGATGATCAGTTTACTTCTGATGGCTATACCGGTAGTTGGACTTATTATGCTGTTTGTGTGGGCATTTAGCGGCTCGACTAATCCGAGCAAAGCTAATTACGCTAAAGCAGGCCTTCTTTGGGCCGCTATTGTAATCGTGATCTATATCATTATGGCTGTTGCTCTGTTACCTGCACTCATAAGTTCATTGAATTCAAGCAGCTACTATTGATTCCAAGTACATAGCAAAACAACCTTCCGATAAATCAACCTGATACATCAGAAGGTCTTTAAACTAAACTGCCGACCCCGTCGGCAGTTTTTATTTGATCTCTTTTCCCTTTAATTGTACCAAAGATCATCTGTTTTAAGTTCCTGTAGACTGCTCAAAAACGATTTTGAGTTATCAACATAAAGTTCAGTATCAATATAGTACAGCTTTTTATCATGTAAGCACTGATCAATATACTCTGCATTTAATATACTTTTATCTTCTACATTGGCGGCAAAAGCTTGCAGTTTGGGAAGCGCGGTTTTCTGATATTCAAGCCATGAATGATGGAATCCAGCTGGCTCCTCCAGACAATAAATGTCATGATACAGCGCTTCAGCAATCCCCTTCTTCCTGAGATAGTCGGGTAAGAAAGGCATACTTTTGAAGTACCGGCCGGTCATGGCGAACACGCGATAGCTCCAATAAGGAGCACCGTGATTAGATTGGCAAAAAAGATTCAGAAAGAATACAGAGTAGTGCATTTTAATTGTAATAACTTGATGTTTCTTCACTTCCGAAACAATACGATCCGCCATCCGGCTATCAATGATCTCATCAAAATCAGCCAAAATGATTACATCATCATCCTCAACCTTATCCTGCAAGATAGAGGTACTCTTGTTTCTTTGGCAAGCCTCATTATGAAACGCACTGTTATGGCTGAGCAGACGCCAGTACCAGCGGTCAAAGTTATCCGCACCGCAGCTATCCACATCAAAGTACAATGAGTGCTTCTCAGGTTCACGAAACATTTGATCCGCATGAAATGGATGATAAATGACCTTGGGACCAACATAATCTGGATTAAAGTTCCGAGGCTTATCTAAATAGCTGAACGTCTTGTTAGCTTCGATCACGTGCAACTCATCAATCCAACCGGAATTTTCTTTTATTTTAATATCTGCAATGCGATTTTCATTGAAAAATGGACAAAATTCATATATTTTCATAATCTGAAGCTCCCCTCCGCTATCATGGTATATGGGCGAACACTGATGCTTTGGCACAGATGTCTGGATATGAGGCGTATTAGCTCAGCGATCGTCTGATCCTTATAATGCAGTGAACTATAATAGCAGGTTAAACTTAATCTGTCGCATCTAAGACCTGCCGTCATATTTAACTTGTAAGCAGAGGGATTGTCCGCCGCGTTCGTATTTCCGTAAGATATGGGTAAAGGCTCAAACAAATCATCAGCTATCCCGTTCATTTCCTCTGATTGGTAATGGAAAAGCATGTGTGTTCCGTCCCTTAGTGGTTCCTTATCTAGATAAATTCCCTGTATCATATGTCGTAAAATAAAATAATCCAAGCCTTCAGATGGTATATGCCGCAACGTATGTGTGACATGTCTCAGTGCCGTTTCCCAATTCCCCAACAGTTCTCCTTCTGGAATCTGAATTCGAAGGGGGTATGCACCGGCAAAAAAACCGATAGTACGATCAATCATAATACCCGGCAAAAAAGACTCACGTTGATAAGACATCACATGCAGCAGCAAATCCGATTGCTTTTTCAATTGGAAACAAGCTTGTGACAACGCCGTCAGTAAGATGCTCAGTGGAGTAGTATGATGCTTCATAGCCAATGCCTTTAGAAGAAGAATATGCTCCTCTCCTTCAAGTAAATCATACGTTATAGTTCTCATGTGTCGGTGAAGAGGCTGTATCTCCGATTCCCTGTCAACCTGTAAAGATTGGCCGCCTTCCACAACCTTACTCCAGAAAGTGGATGCTTTAGGAAAAGGGGCCTTTGCCGCATATTGCGACAACGCTATGCACCAATCCCGATAACTGCTTTCCTTCTCCTCCGCATGTAACGCCAAATCACTCCTTTTTCCCGGCAAGAGAAGATATCTCAACTCTTCTAAAAAAATGTTTATGGAAATCCCGTCAAAAATTAAATGATGGAACAGAAGTAATATCACCTGTTGTCTCTTTTCGCAATAATGGTCAAACAACACAACTTTCCATAAAGGTCCTTCCTTGATATCGAATTCATGCTGCACTTTCGAGCAGTATTCCGAAATGTAGGCGTCATGCGACCCTGAGACCATGTGCAAATCTACGTAAGAAACTACCTGTCCTGCACTTATTTTCTGCTCAAACTGATACCATTCATCATCCAGTTGAGCAAACGACAGCCGCAACGCCGCATGTTTGTTCAATAGTGGTTCAATCGACGCGTTCAGCAATTCTGTAGGAATGTAATTCTTGAGCCGAGCCAAGTAAGGTACATTAAACATGTTATAATTCACGAGATCTCTTTGGAAAAAACGTTTTTGTACAGCAGACAGCGGAAATCCGTCATCCGGGTATTCTTTTCTTATAGACTGATATGGGATATCCATGTTCGGACAAAGGTCAGTTGCTGTATCCGTCATTGCATTGATCAATGAGAGGGCCAAACGTTCGATCGTCTGTTCGCGAAATATTTGGTTGACCGTAACCGGATATCCGCTTTTTTGCAGCAGGCTGGCTATTCGTAGTGCATGGAGCGAATGGCCTCCCAACGTGTGAAAATCTTCATTCTTGCCAATGTAATCAAGCTTCAGGACCATGCTCCAAACTTCTTCTATGGTTTGCTCCAGTTCAGTCTTCGGTCCAGCATTTGCTTCCTTATCGCTGCTATGGATTTCAGGTAAAGGAAGATTTTTACGATCGATTTTCCCGTTAACCGTTAATGGGAACGATTTCAGCCAAACGTAACGAAACGGTAACATATAAGAAGGAAGACCTTCAGCCATAAAAGTATGAAGCTGCTCCACTCGTTGCTCCTCTTCCGCTGTATAGTAAGCGATCATCCGCAAATCGCCATAAACCTCCCGGATAAAGACCAGACATTCTTTCACTACAGGATAGCTGCTAAGACGGAACTCGACTTCTCCGAGTTCGATTCGATAGCCGCGAAGTTTCACCTGATCGTCAGCCCGTCCGATATACTCGATATTCCCGTCTGGCAGCCATCTCGCCCGATCTCCCGTACGGTATAGAATTGAATTCGTACCTCTTTCACCATCTTTGGCAGAGCGATATGGATTCGGTGCAAACGCATGCTGTGTCAATTGGTTTTGCCGCCAATACCCCCTTGCAACCCCGTCTCCCCCCACGCATAATTCCCCGATTGCTCCGACAGGCTGAACACGGCCCCGTTTGTCCAGAATATAACAAGTTGAATTACTAATGGGCTTGCCAATAGGGATATTCTGCTCAAAAGGCTTTTCGATCCGGTAGCTCGTCGAAAAGGTGGTGTTCTCCGTAGGACCGTATACATTGAGAATCGAAAGTTCCGGATTGGCAAGACGGATACGATTGATATGCTTAACCGACAAAACTTCCCCACCTATGAGCAACCATTGGAGTCTAGCAAATATCTTTTCATTTTCTTCAATCCAGTGATTACACAGTGCAGAACTTAGCCATAGTGTATTAATTCTCCACTCCTTCATCCGCTGCTCCAGCACATGTATATTTAGAAGATCATCTTTTGAAACTACAAACAGCTGTCCTCCATTCAGCAGCGTCCCCCAAATTTCAAACGTAGAAGCGTCAAAAACAGGCGAACCTGTATAAAGCAATCTGATATCAGAAGAAAACGGAAAATAACAGGTGTTTTTGACCAAGCGAATGACATTGCGATGTTCCACCATAACGCCTTTCGGTTTTCCCGTCGATCCGGATGTATACATTAGATAAGCAAGATCATTTGGAGCAATCATGTTCTCCTTCTCTTCTTGTTCCACAACTCCATTTTGGTCAAAATACTTTGTATCCATCAGTATTAAACGGATTCCCTTACAGGCTTCCGAGATACGTTCCGCTCCTTCCTGTGAAGTGATAATGGTGTCCAGTCCAGCGTCCTTGATTAATTCGCGGGTTCTTGCTGCCGGATAATCGGGGTCAATGGGAACATAGGCATATCCCGCTTTCATGATCGCCAGGATGGAGACAATGAATTCAAGAGAGCGCGGCAAGTAAACTCCAATAAACTTTCCATGATTGTTATCATCAGCATCATCCGTTAACATCTTGGCAACGTGCTGGGACATGAGGTTTAGGGTGTGGTAGGACATAACCTGATTGTGCGCAATTACTGCAGGCTGTGAAGACCGCAGCTCCGCTTGCTCTTGGAATAGATCAATAATTGAACGCTCTCTGGGATATGCTGTATACGTATTGTTCCAGTCGTAGACGATTCGTTCATATTCATCCTTGTTCATGAAGCAAACGTCTCTGACGTTGTAATTCGGGTATTCCAGCACATATTCCAGCGTATTTAGCAGATGCTCTGCCAGTCGACAAACCGTTTCTTGGTTCAATCGATCTGCATCATACATAAACTTGATGGTGATCTGTTCCCCGTCATTGGCAACGGTGATCGTCATTGGATAATTCGTTTTCTCTCGTTCCTCCATAGCTGACATCTTCAATTCATTTTCTAGTTGCCGATAGTCGTTCAAATAATTTTCGAATGCTACGATGCTGTAAAACATGATATGTCCTTGAATACCAGTCCAGCTCTTCAGTTCATTCAGACTCACATAGCTGTAGTCATTTAGTTTCTGAATGGTTTGGTGCAGCTTTTGTACATATTCAGTGATGGTTTGCTCGACATTCCAGTGCATGACCAAAGGCAGCGTATTAATCAGCATACCTGTGATCTGATCCGCTTTTGCAAGATCCGATCCCCTTCCGGAAACGACCATACCAAATATGGTTGTATCCGCATCTTGATAGACTTGTAGCACTTTACCCCATGCAAACTGCACCAACGTATTTAGCGAAACTTGCGCTTGCTGAACAAAATCAGCGATCCGCTTGGTTCGTCTCGGATCAATACAAAGAGTCTCGATCTGCTGGTTCTCAATCGGTTGATGTGCCTCGGGAAGTATGCCCTTCTCTATCGGTAGTTGGGTTGGCTCCGTTACGTCGGCTAAATATGCCTTCCAGAATAACTCGGCCTCTGTGCGATCCTTATTGTTTAACCAACGAATATAAGTTTCATAAGAACGGGTCAAGCTGCGCTGTGGCATCCGGTTTTGCAGGCTACAAACATAGAGTTCATGAACTCGATTTATTAGTAGCGGCAGGCTCCAACCGTCCAGCAAAATATGGTGGTAGCTCCAGATCATCGTCCATTCGTTTGAAGCAGTCTGAATCAGTGTTATGCGGAATGCAGGCTGACTCAGATCAAAACGGCGATTACGATCCATTGTCATCCAGCGTTCGATACACTCTTGTTGCTGCTCTGGTTGCTCTGCTTCAAAATCCAAAAATGTCCAATCCCATTCTGCATTTTGGATAATACATTGTATGGGCTTGTCCAACGCCTCCCAAATGTAGCAAGTCCGCAAGCTATCATTTTCAGAAATGATGCTGTTCCAGACTTCCCGGTAACGGTCTACCTCTAGCCTACCATGATATTTCCAACTAACCTGCACAAAGTATTGATCGGAACTAGGATGATCTAAATAATGGAACAGCAGTCCTTCTTGTAAGGGACTTAGATGCATCATTTTATCTACACCATATTGCCAATGATATGTCTGTACGATCTGATCGAGCGAATGCTGTTCCAGTGACACTGATGGAAAATCACTAGGTGTGAACTCTTGGTGTTCAGTCCGGCTGCAATGTTCGATAATAGCAAGCACACGTGTTATAAAAGTATCTAACAACTGAGTGATGGTCACTTCTTCATAGTGACATTTGCTATATTTCATAAACAAATGCAGCTTGCCATGAACAATGGAACAGTTGAGTTCCAATAGGCTTGTTCCATGATTAAGCGGCGAGCTATAATCCTGTGCTGCGTCACTTGTAAACCCTAACCACTGGTTTAATTCGCTCGCATTCTCCTGATCAAACTGGCCCAAGTAATTGAAAAGAGCCTGAGGTTCAGAAGCTGATAACTCGGAACGGACTTCTGTATTCGGATGGCAGTATCTCAAAGCGCCATATGACATGCCGCGGTGAGGAATACAACGCAACTGCTCTTTGACAGATTTAATCGTCGCTCCCAAGGGGGAACTGTCCGTAATCTGAATGCATACCGGAAACATGGAGGTAAACCAACCGATGGTTCTTGTCAGATCTATATCGGATACAAAGTGCTCACGTCCATGGCCTTCTAAGCGAAACGCAATCGTCTTCTGTCCAGACCAAGCGGAGAGCGCCAGGGACCAGGCTGTAAGTAGCAGGTCGTTGATCTCAGTATGATAAGCCTGAGAGCAATGATGCAAAAGCAGTTCCGTATCGTCAGGAGTAAGCATTGTAACTAATTCCGAAGATTCACTGCTCTTTTTACGATCCGGGTAATGGTCTACTGGCAGTACAAATGCTGCGGTTTGATGCTGCACTTTTTTCCAATATTCAATATGACGTAAAGTATCTTTATGTCTAGAATAACTCATCAATGCAGAATGCCACTTCTTGTATGGATTTAAAACAGTAGGCAGCGCTATACCCTGATACAATTGATACAATTCCTGAACCAATATTCTCCAAGACACTCCATCAATGACTAGATGATGTATAGTCATAAACAGACGGGTTTTACCGTCAGGGTGACCTTGAATTACTCCTGCATACATCATGGCACCCGTCTCGTAATTCAATTGTCTGTTCCACGTATCACAAATGCTTGAAATTTCGGATTCGGGATAATCGACTTGTTGAAGGGTGTAGCTAGCCAGTTGAATGGAAACATCCTTTCGGTAGCGCTGCGAATACACATGTTCCTTGACTACGATCTCCATCGACAGCTCTGGATGTAATCGAATCAATTGATTAATGGCAGTTTCCAGCTTCACAGGATCACAATCACGGAGTACAAACAGCTGGGATTGGTTGAAATAATGCGGCTCTACAAACTGTTGCTCGAAAAACCAGTACTGGATCGGTGTCAAACCAAATTCGCCTGTCAAGTCAACGATGAGATCTTCCTTTTGATCATTGTCTGTCCAAGTAACCACAGCAGCTAATTTCTGAATGGTTGGATGCTCCGCAACTTGTCTTGGAGTAAGCATGATACCATGATCCCTGGCCATAGATACGACCTGAATGGCAAGAATTGAGTCTCCCCCAACCGCGTAAAAATGGTCGTTAACCCCGATATCTCCTCTTTTTAAAATCTGCCGCCAAATCCAAAGCAAGCGCTTTTCGAAACCGTCCTCGTCTGCTTCCACAACTTCATCAGCTTGAATAAATAAGGTCCCCCTCGGATCAGGGAGAGCTCCACGGTCGACTTTACCGTTTGTATTTACTGGAACTGACTCCAGATAACAAAAATATGAAGGAACCATATAAGCTGGTAATACAGAGTTTAAGTGCTGTGTCAGATCGGCCTCTTTCAGCTCTTCTACGGCAGTATAATAGGCCACCAGTTTATGGTAGGACCCGTCCTTCCAGGCTTGAACGACACATTGACCGATGTCAGGATGTTGGCGGAGCTGATGTTCTATTTCACCCAGCTCGATACGATACCCTCTGATTTTAATTTGTTCATCGATACGGCCGATAAATACCAATTCACCATCCGGCGTCCATTTCACAATGTCCCCGGTTTTATATAGCCGCTCACTGTGTGGCGGATATTCACTGCTAATTACAACCTCTTTGTGAACGAACTGTTCCTGAGTCAGTTCTTCACGATTCAAATATCCTCTGGCAAGCCCTATGCCGCCCACCCATAGTTCGCCGGGAACGCCGACAGGCACAGGACTGCCGAATGGATTCAAAACGAATAAACGTTTGTTATAGACGGGTTTGCCGATCGTAATTTCTTTTCCCGGTCTGCAGACGGAAGTAGAACAAATAATCGTCACTTCGGTCGGCCCGTAAGCGTTCACGAATCGTCTTCCTCTTCCCCAATAGTCCACAATATCAGGCGTACAGGGTTCTCCAGCAGATACAATTGTCCGCAATCTTGGCAGTTCTCTATGTTTCATCGTTCGCAGCACAGATGGCGTTAGCATCGCAACGTGGATATTTTTCTCTTCAAGAATATCTGAAATGTCTGCATAAGGAGGCAGTTCCTCGTCTGACAGAACAACCACTGTTCCGCCTACTGATAGCGTGCCGATCCATTCATAGACTGAAGCGTCGAAACTAATGGAGGCGAATTGCATGACTCTTGAATCTGAGGTGATACCAAACTTTTCAACAAGATAAGGGATCAACGTAACCAGACCCGCGTGTTCAATAAGGGTTCCCTTCGGTTTTCCAGTAGAACCGGATGTGTAGATGACATAAGCGAGATCATTCTGTGTAACCTTGATCTTCAAGTTTTCGTAGGGATAGTAGTCCTGCTGCACCAAGCATTCATCCACACAAATCAGCGAATATGCTCCCCTACCCATTTGAGAAATATATGGATTTAGCCTACTTACTAATTGGCTGTGCGTTATAATCATTTGGGCCTGTGCATCTTCTAAAATAAATCGCAGCCGTTCCCCAGGATATTGGGGATCGATCGGAAGATAAGCAGCGCCCGCTTTCATAACTCCAAACATCGACGGGATCACATCTGCGCTTCTATCCAAGACGATGGCAATCAGCGTGACGGTCGGCAGAACGCCATGCCCCTGTATCGAATACGACTCTAAAATCATGCGGCTGATTTGATTTGCCCGGCGATTTAACTCATAGTAGGTCAGCTTCTGCTCTCCAAACTCTAAAGCGATTGCATCGGGTGTTCGGCCAGCCTGCTCTTCGATCAATTGAACCACGGTTTTATCCAAAGGATAGGCTTGTTCCGTATCATTCCATTGTTGCATCTGTCTGCGTTCTCTTGTGGTCAGCATGGGGTGAAATAGTACCGTCTTCTCCGGAAGAAGGAGTGCATTTGCCAGCAGTGTTTTGAAATGGCCTGCGAATCTGGCGATTTGCATTTTTTCGAAACGGCTGCCATCATACTGTATTGCGCACTCCAATATATCCGGGTCATACCGGTAGCAGAGCGCGATTTCTGGCTGATCTATACCGTAAAGGGGAGGGGACTTTTCCGCATTTAAACTTGGAGAAGGAAAGTCAGCATAAATCTCTGCGATACACACATTGAAGAAATCCTTCCCTGCCCCTGATGGAGGATCAACTTTAGTTTGCTGCGAAAAATCCTCTCTCAATTCGTCGCTACTATGTTGTTTGTTCCATTCCATTTGTATCCTTTGTATCAAAGAGAGAAGATGATCTTCCTTCTGTATATGAATGAGTAATGGATAATCCAGACGACAGTCTTTCCTTTCCTTGTCTGATACCACGGAATATAAAACAGGCAGAGCGTATTGATTGGAGTAATGGGATAGCAGTACGGACCATATGGCTGTTATAAAAGAAGGCATACCCAACTGATGATGCTGTACAAAACCCATAATCGTTTTGACCTGTCTTGTCCCCAAACGAATCTTGTAAAGTGCTTGATCATCGCCTTCGGGCAATCCGGCATTTCCTTTTTGCTGAGAAAATAAAGGCAAGTAACGTCGCGGCCTATCAGAACTACTCTGATTAGATGTATTAGCTGATTCCATCACGTTATTAAACCTCCCCTATCCGGGATGCCATACCGGCAGCTTGATAAAATGCAGCCCTGACTTCCTCAACCTCTATCTCGTAACTGCATCGTATAGAAAAAATAAGGCCGTCCGTGTAGGAAGAAGCAATGCAATTGAACAGTGAATAGATCGGTAGCGGATTGGGTTGCTTTATGATAGTTTCATCATAATAATTGCTGTATTTTGAGTCTGCCTTAGCGCTGTTTCCTAAATAGTTAAACATGAATAAGTCTAGTTGCTCGTACTGCTTCCCAAACTGTGCAAATGTTCTGGCACGTTCCCACTTGTCTTTGTAATCAGGACTTGTAAGAAGATGCATAAAATTAATCGTATGGTGTTTTAATAATTCCAGTCTGCTTCTGACAGACTGCATCATTTCATCCGGATTTTGTTTCAGTTCGATCAGCATAGGTACAAAATCAATAAATTCACCGGCCGTGTTATAATAAGCCGCCTCCTCGTACCTTCTTCCATCATATAAAAATAACAATGGTAGCTTATCCATACCTAAATAAGTTTGCAAGCCCCTTGTATAGACAGAAAGCGCAAACTCCAAAGAAGGATTTTCAGCAGGGATGCTTACGTTAAACAGGTAGGCTTCTGTGCACGTTCGAAGATTTGGTGCCTGGAAGACATTTTGCTTGCTTTTTTGGAACGCTTCCAGATTAAAGGCTGATATCAATTCTTGTTCCGTAATTCCTTTCGGTCCACTTTGGATTAGATTGACATACTCCACATAGGGCTTCACTTCATCCGTAGGAAGGGGTCGATTTTGAAGCAGACTCCTGTAGTAAGCAACCAACTGTCTTTCAGCTACTTCCGAGGTCACCCGATCGCATATCGCATGATGATAAATAGTTATGACATAATGTTCACGAAGGTTTCGTTTCAGCACAAACATGTGGAACAAAGTATGTTCTTCGGCGAAACGGGTGTTCGTAACATAATCATTTATCATGTCCGTAATGGGACCACATGGGTTGTAATCCGACACATCAATGATGTTGAGTTTTGGTAAACCATCGCTAGAAGGTACGTATTCCCTCCAATAAGTCCATTCATCTCTTTGGACCGGGACACTTCTCAGTAATCCTTGACTTTGTACAAAATGAGCGAAAGCCTGATCCAAAAAATCGTAATTCACGCACTCATCCAGCCTAAATATACCTAAACTTGGAGGTGTATCAAACGAAATTTGCATTTGCTGAATTCCACTTAGCGGATATTCTTGTGCCACTGCTCCTGTTTTAATCCACTGATCTTTTTTCAAATAATCGTTTTCCAGAAGCTTGCGTAAACCTTCCACCTGATCCAGATCCATGCTTTTTAAGCCCAGACGTTGGAAAAATACCTCTTCATCCATGGTCCAGTATAGATCAGCCATTTTAGTTTTTTGATGCAGTGGTACAATGTAGTGTGGCAGTAGCTCTTGAGTTATTTTCCCGTCCATGATCCGCATGATATGGTTAACGTCAGCCACCGTGTCGCAGTAAAGCACCTGAATATCTCTAACTTCGTGAATAAAATCCCTTACTTGGTATTTCACCAGCTCGTAAACACCATCTGTTTCTTGGTGAAGCCAAGATATCAACTCTTGAGTTGTTTTTATGATGTCCTGTTGCTTTTCGGACCCTACAATATTATTCTGAGTTGAATGAAGATAATCAGCGAGTGCCCGAATCGTTTTATAGTGGTAAATGTCTGTTAAAGTGGCGTGATATCCTGCACGCTCCATTCTCGACATTAATGTAAGCGCATGAATAGAATGCCCACCGAGGTCGAAGAAGCTATCTAAAACACTGAACTGCTGCACACCCAATACATCCTGCCAGATGTCCATCAGCTTCGTTTCCAGTCCTGGCTTAGGAGACACATATTCTGCTCCACCATGCATATTCTCTTCAAGGGCCAACAGTGCCTTGCGGTCCAGCTTACCATTCAGTGTCAATGGCATTTGTTCTAGTTGTATATAAAAAGATGGAATCATGTAATTCGGCAGCTTTATAGAGAGAGCCGTTTTAATTTCATCTGCTGTCAGTTTTTTGGTCGCCGTAAAGTATGCTTCCAGTTGCTTTTGACCGGCCTCCTTTTCACGGGCAATAACTGCCGCTTGTTGTATATCATCTACTTTTAATAAATGCGACTCTATTTCCCCAGGCTCAATTCGATAACCCCGTATTTTCACTTGATCGTCGATCCGGCTGATATATTCGATGTTTCCGTCCGCTTGCTCTTGCACCAAATCTCCGGTTCGATACAACCTGCCTCCAGGTACCCATGAAGACTGAATAAACCTCTCTTCTGTCAGCTCTGGACGATTCAAATAACCTTTAACTAATCCATCGCCAGCGATGTACAGTTCACCTGCAACTCCCTGTGGCAGAGGATGCTGCTCTTGATCCAAGATGTAAACCTTCGTGTTGCTGATGGGTTTGCCGATCGGTACGGTATTTGCATTTTCGTCCAAATGATCGATATGATAATAAGTAGAAAATACCGTGCTCTCCGTCGGTCCATAGACATGAATTAAGCGGCCCGGACCTAGACGGGCAAACGCTCTACGCACATGGCTGACTGAAACCTTCTCACCACCGAATAGCAAGGTTTCAATTGTTGCAAAGCAATCGGGATCCACATCCACCAATGCATTAAAAAGTGCTGTCGTGACGAAGCATTTCGTGATCTTTTGTGTCCGTAGGACGCTTGATAGCTCACGTGCATTCATGGTTTGATCTTGTGAGTTCAAAACGAGAGTGCCTCCGTTAAGCAAAGCTCCATAAATACCAAATGTAGAACCATCGAACGAAAAACTGGCCACTTGTAATATCCTATCTTTTGTCGAGAATTGGATGTAATTCGGCTTTTTAACAACACGTGTAATATTGTAGTGCATCGTCAGGGTGCCCTTAGGTACGCCTGTAGAGCCAGACGTATACATAATGCAAGCAAGGGTGTCGGAACCTTGCTTAGATGAGAGATTCCCTGTTTCTTTCCCATAGTTCCGCTCGTCCATCAAATCCAGTACAACACTGGCGAGTTCTGTTTGCTGGTGGATTGGAAGCCGGGTCAGCAGGAGATTTGCACCAGAATCCGTCAGCATATAGCGTATACGTTCCCTCGGGTATTCAGGATCAATCGGAACATAGGCTCCCCCAGCTTTTAAAATCCCGAAAATTCCGATGATCATTTCCAATGAGCATTCGACCATAATTCCGACAGCCTCGTCTTGTTCTAAACCTTTAGCCCGCAAAACATGTGCTAGTTGATTAGCCTGTTTGTTCAGATCAGCATACGTCAAGTGCTTGTCCCCAAATACAACTGCTATGTGATCCGGTGTGCGCTCAACCTGCTCTTCGAACAGTTGATGAATCGTTTTCTCACGCGGGTAATCCGCTAACATACCGTGTACCATGCTTCACTTCATCTCCTTCTCCTATTAACTTTTTTAAAGATGGGAAACTTTCTTATGAACCAATGCTAAAAAAGGTATATGTGCCACTTAGAAGTGATTTCTGGATAGGCAGTTGGATGAAGAGAATGAAGACTACAGGGGATAAACTATAATCCCGATATTACATTAGGTTGGGTATTTAACTGGAGAAAAAGAAATGACATCAGAGCTTGTTTTTTGACTGAAAATTTCTTTAAAATAAGTATATAGCTACTTTTTGCTCTACAATAAAATACCACAGATTGGTTACTCGACTGGAGGAAAAGAAATGACATCGGAGTGGCAGAGATTACAGACCAAACTGCCGGAATGGGTAGAACAAAGCCGTCATGAGTATATTCATGGCAAGGTAGCAGCATATATTCCCGAACTGTCCAAAGCCCCGGCCAACGCGCTTGGTGTTGTTGTAATGAACGGTGCAGGTGAAACCGTGGTAGCCGGGGATACGGAAATCCAATTTACGATGCAAAGTATTTCAAAGGTATTTACGCTCATTCTGGCCTTGATGGATAATGGAGAGGACGTTGTCTTCTCTAAGGTGGGTATGGAGCCTACCGGAGACCGTTTTAATTCCATGTTGAAACTAGAACTGGTTGAGCCGGGGATTCCGTTTAACCCACTAATTAACGCGGGGGCAATCGCGATCTCCTCTCTGATTCGCGGGAACAGTCCAGAAGAGAAATTTGCCCGTGTTCTCCAATTTTTCCGCCTGCTTACCCACAATGACACATTGGAATATGATCAGGATGTCTACGACTCAGAATCAGCTACAGGCCATTTGAACCGTTCTCTTGCTTATTTTCTAATGGAAAAAGGTATTTTAAGAGGTCATGTGGAGGATGTGCTTGAAGTTTATTTCAGACATTGTGCTGTCAAATTGAACTGTACAGATTTAGCACGTATGGGACTTGTACTAGCCTACAACGGCCGTGATCCGGTGACAGGTATACCGCTGATTCCCCGCCGCTATGTACAGATCGCCAAAACATTTATGACGACATGCGGCATGTATGACGCTTCAGGGGAATTCGCCATTCAAGTCGGACTACCTGCCAAAAGCGGCGTATCAGGCAGTATTATGACGATGGTACCTGGACGCTATGGCATTGGACTGGTTGGACCTTCTCTGAACCGTATGGGAAACAGTACAGCTGGTGTACACTTGCTGGAGACGATGTCTCGGGATTTGGATTGGAGCTTGTTCTAGGTATACGAAAAAAGGGTATTCCCAGCCTTTACGGCTTATAGGAATACCCTTTTCTGTTTCTGTTGAGTTCCTTCTATGTTACGAGATTTGACCGTTAACCAGTTTAATTTGAATGCGGAACGGATCAGCTACATACTTGGCGCCATCGCGTTCTTGCACCCCATAGCCTGCTGCCTCTAAACGAGCCACAACGGCATTCAATTCATTCTGATCTGGTACGATCAATTCAAAATAATCCAGTCCGGCAGCGTGCTCAGGAGCTGGTGGGACTCCTTCACCTGCCCATATATTCAAGCCCATATGGTGGTGGTAACCACCTGCGGAAACGAACAAGGCTGAAGAGCCATACCGGCACGTAATGTCAAAGCCAAGCACATCGCAATAAAATTGCTGTGCTTTGAGCAAATTAGACACATGGAAGTGGACGTGCCCGATTACCGTTCCCTGAGGTAGTCCCTGCCAAGGTAAATTCTCGGAAATCGCAACCAAGTCTTCTGCATCCACGGGATCTGTTCCCATCATGTAAAATCCATTTTCATCCTTTTTCCACTGATCATGGGGACGATCTGTATAGATTTCAATTCCGTTATTATCGGGGTCATGGATATATAGGGCTTCACTTACATCATGGTCTCCCTGTCCGATTTCAATCTCATGAGCCAGCAGATTACGTAAAGACAGGCCCAGAGCTACACGGTTCGGTAGAAGAATAGCAAAGTGGTATAATCCGGCTGCGGACTGGCGCGGCAGAATAACTGCATTTTCAATATAGTTAAGGATCAGTAACGCATGCTTCCCATCGACAGTCAATTCAGCGGTATCCGCCGTTTGACGCAGCAGCTGAAAACCAACGACCTCTGTATAAAATTGAATAGAACGTTCCAAGTTGCTTACTTTTAATGAAACCTGCCCGATTTTGGTGTTGTCATGAATATGTGCTGTCATGAGATTTCCCTCTTTCTACATGGATTGGAGGACTAAAGCTATTCAAAAATTATTGTTCGGTTGACTCACGACGGCCGATCAACGAATCCAGAGACAAGCGAGTCGTTGGTGCAAATACCAGATGAAGTGCTACAAGAATAAAAGCAATATCCAGTTCATAGCCAGCTCCTTGGCCATTCCCCATCAACCCGCCGGACAATTTTGCTGTAAAAATAGCGCCGATCAAAACAATCACAAATAGCCCAGATACATAGCGGGTAAGTAATCCAAGAATCAATGCAATTCCGCCGACCAACTCAATCACCGCAATGACATAACCTAAAAATCCTGGAACGCCAATGCTGGAAAACCAGCCTGCTACATTACCCAACCCCATTTGGAATTTAGCAATTCCGTGTGCCAAAAACAAAATTCCCAGTGCCACCCGCATAATTGTAGAAATATTTTTGCTTGCTGAACTCATATTTATCTCTCCATTCTGTTTGTTTATTACACTCACACAAGTGCATATGAATAATTAATTTATATTACTAATAATTTGGTTGAAAAAATAATACTGTCTGAATCTATGCCGCTACACATGACTGTGAATCAAAGTCGAATTATTAGTAATAGAAATAATTATTTTGTAATGTGAATTTATCATAAGAAACAGTGGTCTGTCAACAAAATATTTGGTATGATAAATATTACATTAGTATATATTATATTTCCTTATAGGAGGAACGCTCTATGAGTATAGGATGCAACATACGCGCTGCTCGTAAACGTAAAAATTTATCCATTCAGCAAATATGCGAACGAACCGGACTATCGCAAGGGTTTATGAGTCAAGTAGAAAATAATAAAACCTCCCCTTCCATCGCTACATTGGACAGCATCGCTAATGCGCTAAACGTACCTCTCGCTTTTCTGCTTCTTAAAGATGAGGAACGGATGCAAGTGATTCGCAAGGACGAGCGCCGTAAAACCTTATATGGTAAAAACAAGCTCCAGGTCGATCATTTGGGGGGGCAGGGTAACGTCAAAATGATGCTCGTTGAAATGCCGCCCGGCTCATCTACAGAAGAAGAGCATGCTCATGCAGGGGATGAGATTCATTTTATCTTGGAGGGCACGGTATACGTGGAGCAAGGCGAGGATACAGCTACCCTGGAAGCAGGAGATTCCTTTAGCTGGAGAGCAGCCATCCCCCACTATGTCAAAAATGTGGGAGAAAACAACGCCCGAATTCTGATCTCCGTGTTTCTCGAAGCAGATAATGATGCTTAATAGATATTTACGCAAGCACGAAGCAACAAAAGTACAAATCCTATCGAAAAAAGCGCGTACCGGAAGTATCTTTACTTCAACGATCCGCGCTTCTTATATTTTCATTTGCTATTGCTGCTTTTAACTTATTCCATCACCTGCTGGGCATCTGTACGCGATTCCCACGGCAGCTTGAAGGTTTTCATAATTTGTTTGGTATTAGCCGGGAGTCCAGTTATCGGATCACCAGTAGTACCCAGCAGTTCTTCTTTTTTATCCGTAGTAATACGCCCATAGAAAGTGGTACTGCTGTCTCCCCATCCTGTAGTGAACTTCTCCAACGTATAACCTAAATCAAGCGAAACATCTCTCAGAGATATATATACTTCTTCACTTACAACCTCAAAGGTAAGTTGCTACTGGTTCTTACGTGATTGCTCCTTAAGAACCAAGGGTTCTGTCCACTTTTGTAGCGTAATCTGCTTCTTTTTGACATCCCAGTGGTAGGTTGCACCTACAGCTTCGGCTAAAGGTTTAAGCGGAACCATGAGCTTTCCGTCGATCAATAGAGGTTTAGCCTTGCTGTCTATAGGTTGTCCGTTTATAACAATATCTATGAACTGCGTTGATTGAGACGCTATGGCACCCTGTTTAGTAGCTTCGGCAGCCGCCTGATGCATTGTGGTCAAGAGTAAGGATAGCATTAACAAGGCGACAAACAATCGCTGAAATCCTGCTCGTTTTAGCTTCATCATCAGTCTCCGTTCACTTAATGAACTAGTTCATTCCTGATCTATCTCTTTTTGGCTGCGTCAATGTCTCCAGGATTCAAACCTTCCCATATGTTCGGGATACTAACGGTCTCTGGATGCTCAAATACGAGAAACGCAGTCGGCAAATAGCGCTCTCCGTATTCAGAAGAAGGCTTGTTTACAATGGCATTATCCTTGACTAGCACCGTTGAAGAACCTCCATCCAGATTAGCACCGATAACCGCTCCATGTTTAAGCAAAATATTTTGCATATCATACAAGTTGGCACCTATGCTGTACCCAGGCTGACGACCGTCGATGGTCACGAATATAATGGCACCGTCTGCTCTTTGCCCCATTGCGGTACGGGGGGCAATTCCCCACCCCTCGCTTGCATTACGAATCAGACCTTTCCCATTCACGATTAGGCGTGGTTGAAAAGTAACCGCTTCTTGCACATTCATTTTGGACAACTCGGACAACGAATAGTGACCAGCTATCATTTTCCCCTGTTTATCAATACCTACGATTTGAACAGAGGCATTTCTACCCATATCATTGTAGTATATCTTACCCTGGGAAATGACAACGCCAATCGGTTTAAAACCATTCCCATTCCAGTTGGGGTCAGCAAAGCCACCGCCATTTACTCCAGCAACAGCCCCCAAACGCTCGACCATGCTAGATACATGTTCTCCCCGGCCGACTTTAGCAGGAACCCCGAGCCTAATTTTAGTGGGGTCATGCACCGTCATAACATAGCCATGATAGTTACGACCCGACACTTCTTCCACTTCAACCAACGGCGTTTGCTGTACTTTGGTAGGTATCAGATCAGGCAAGTTGATTGTATGTCTATCCTTCTCCTCACCCATCTCTTCGAACCGGGCCGAATATTCAGCCACTCGTTTCTTCGCTTCTGCTTCGCCGATAAAATATTTCGCCCAGTGACGATGCTGAGTCGTAATCAGCGTGTCCGCAGCCAAATAGCGCATGTCCTTGCCAGAAGGGGTTAAAAACAACCATGCACCACCCCCAATTCCCGCTAACAGGAATACAATAAAAAGTCGCAGCATAAAGCGACCAAATTTTCCTTTTCGTTTCTTTTTCTTATTTTTCTGCCTGCGAGCTGCTGCACGCTGTGGCAAGACTTCCGGTTTCATTTATCATCTCTCCTGTTTGGTGACTTCTATCGTATTTCATCACTATTGCCCATCAAATGATCCGTAACGATAGGCTGCGACATCTAACGACAATATCATAAACTAATTTTGTAGAATGATAGTGTCAATTTTTTAACAGATTCATCCACTCTGAAAAAGAATACATTAAAAAGCCCTTCACATAAATGTGAAGGACTGAAATGTAGGGGTGATATCCTATTTACGGAGCAGCCTCCGGTTCGAGCAGCATGAACAGCTCTTTCATCTGCTGTCGCTTGAGTTTGGGACTAAGCACGTACAAAGTATCGCCCGGTTCAATCACCGTCGTGCCTCTCGGGGCAATAATTTGCTCGTTCCGAATGATGGCTGTGAATAAAATATCTTCAGGCAACTGTATATCCTGAATCGCTTTGCCCGCTATCGACATCCCATTTTGTACCTGAATGTGGTTGATTTCCGAAGTAGTTTTTCCCAGTGAAACTAATTCCAGCAGTGATGGAGACGACGTCTCGTTAGGGTCCATCAAGCCAAGCTTTACCGCTAGCCACGAAATAGTGGTACCTTGAATAATCGCAGAAGTGAGCACGACGAAAAATACAACATTAAAAAACAAAGGTCCTACATCCATCTCATCCAGTAAAGGATAGGTTGCGAGTACAATAGGTACCGCCCCACGCAGTCCTGCCCAGGATAACAGTGTTTTCTCGCGCACAGAGTACCTGGAAAAAAGCAAGCTTAGGAACACGCCTATTGGACGAGCCACGAGCATGAGGATGAAGGAGAGCGCCAAGCTTTGCCACGCAATGCCCAGCAATTGATCGGGAAAGACCAATAACCCGAGCAGGACAAACATCATAATCTGCACCATCCAGGCGAAGCCATTGTTAAAATGAATAATAGATCGCTTGTAGGTCAAGTCGGAATTTCCCAATACAATCGCCATGACATACACCGCCAGCAATCCGCTTGCCTCTAGTAACGACGCCGCCGCATACGTCAAGACCGCAAATGCCAATGCCATCACAGGATACAAACCGGATGAATCAAAATTCATTTTATTAATGGCATATACACCTAAGCGTCCGAGTACAAAACCAACGGCTAAACCAAAGCCCATTTCCCATAAAAATAACAAGATATGTATCCAAATGGATTGCTCAGGGTGATGTATCAGCTCAATCAATGTTACTGTGAGAAATACAGCCATCGGGTCATTACTACCGGATTCCGCTTCAAGCGTCGAGGTAATTCGCTTTTTGATGTTTTTACCTCCTAGAACGGAAAACACGGCTGCCGCATCCGTCGAACCAACAATAGCGCCAAACAGCATGGATTCCATCCAGCTTACGCCTAAAATAAACTTGGCGCAGACGCCAATGACTACAGTCGTAATGATGACCCCCAACGTTGATAATGACAACGCAGGTCGAATAACTGGCTTAACATCTGCAAACTTTGTCTGCATCCCGCCTTCAAACAAGATTACAATGAGCGCGAGAATGCCAACTAGTTGTGTGATAAAGGCATTATCAAAATAAATAAACTGACTGAGCACCATGCCTACGGCAATAAACAAAACAAGCGCAGGCATACCGAAACGGCTGGAAAATTTGGTAGTCAGCACACCGACCAGCAGCAAGCCGGACAGCAAAAGCACAATAAAATTAATAACGGTTGTCTGTTCCATACGGCTTCTCCTATCTTGAAAATAGATGTTCAATTTTTCGCCTTTTATCTATATACCCTCAAATCACACAGAATACTAATTCTAAACAAAAAATTATATAATAAAATAAAAAATCCAGCTCATGGTTTGTGCTAAATCGCACTCCATGAGCTGGTTTGTATATTTTTTATAAGGCTTAAGCAGAGACAATCGTCGTGCTTTAGGCTTTAGGATGAATCATATGCGCAGGTACAACATATTGATCGAACTGTTCTTCAGTCAACAGTCCGCTGCGGAGTGCCGCTTCTTTTAGGGACAGCCCTTCTGCATGTGCAAGTTTGGCGATTTTAGCGGCATTTTCATATCCGATATGTGGATTCAATGCCGTCACCAGCATCAGTGAATTATTCAAATTGTGCTCAATCTTCGTGAGATCAGGCTCGATGCCAACGGCACAGTTGTCATTAAAAGCAATGATGGAATCGGCCAGCAGATGAACAGACTGCAAAAAATTGTATATGATTACTGGCTTAAACACGTTCAGTTCAAAATTACCCTGACTTGCTGCAAAGCCGATAGCTGCATCATTACCCATGACTTGCGTAACGACCATCGTCAGTGCTTCACTCTGGGTCGGATTTACCTTGCCGGGCATGATGGAGCTACCTGGCTCGTTAGCAGGAATCGTGATTTCGCCCAAGCCGCTACGCGGACCACTTGCCAGCCAACGAACATCATTGGCGATTTTCATCAAGTCGGCAGCGAGCGCTTTGACTGCTCCATGTACGGCCACCACTTCATCGTGGCTGGTCAGTGCATGAAATTTATTGGGTGCAGAAGTGAACGTTTTGCCAGTGAAACTGGAAATTTCCGCTGAGGTTCGGGAGCCAAACTCTGGATGAGCATTAATTCCTGTCCCCACCGCTGTACCACCAATCGCTAGCTCCTTCATGTATTGCACCGTGTCGATGATCATTCGCTTGCTCTTGTCTAACATTGCATACCAACCACTTATTTCCTGACCCAGCGTAAGCGGTGTCGCATCTTGTAAATGGGTTCGCCCAATTTTTATAATATCCTTGAATTGCTCTGACTTCTGTTGAAAAGTCTCTTTCAGCTTATCGATGGCAGGCAACAAACGATCCTCCACTGCAATGACACCCGCTACATGAAGCGCCGTGGGAAACGTATCATTCGAGCTTTGCGACATGTTAACATCGTCATTGGGATGCAGCTTCGCATCCTTTCCCTGCTCTTGTAACCATTGGCTCCCCAGATGAGCAATCACTTCATTCACATTCATATTGGACTGCGTTCCGCTCCCTGTCTGCCATACAACCAACGGGAAATGGTCATCAACCCGCCCTGCGAGAATCTCGTCCGCTGCATAAATAATCGCGTCCTGCTTCTCCTGTGATAGCTTACCCAGCTTATAGTTACTGATCGCCGCGCTCTTTTTAAGCACCGCGAACGCCTGTATGACCTCTAATGGCATTTTCTCCGAGCCAATCGGGAAATTTTCCTTGCTGCGCTGTGTTTGCGCTCCCCACAGACGGTCTGCCGGTACTTTGATTTCGCCCAACGTATCCTTTTCAATGCGGTAGTTCAACTCATTTCCTCCTCTTGGCCTATGTAATTCAGACAAAATATGGTGATCTCTCTTGCCTATTATACATTAAATTTCAAATGTTATCATTTATTTTGCAAGCGCTTTTTTACGATGAGGCCAGAGGAGGAAGAAGGAAAATTCGTCTACAAGCCTGACCACTAGGATCAACTAATGGTGATATTGCTTTTGGCATGTACTTCTTTTCTGCCCAGTAGCTTGTTCAGCGCATCGATGTAAGCTTTGGCGCTAGCTTCCAAAATATCAGTACTTGTGCCTCTTCCCAGAGCTGTGTACTCTCCTTGCCTCAAAATGGCGTGCACTTCCCCCAATGCGTCTCTGCCATAAGTTACAGATTGGATCGAATAATCCTCCAACTCCACCTCTTCACCACTGGCCTTGTCTATAGCATGGAAAATCGCATCTACAGAACCGTTACCCATTGCCACTTCATCAATTGCTGTCCCATCTTGTTTACCCAATCGAATGGATGCGACTGGAACCGACTGATTACCATAAGACACCTGAATGGAATCCAGTGTGTACATTTGAGGCGAGGCATTGCGGCTTTCGTCCATCAGGACGAGCAAGTCTTCATCCAACACCTGTTTTTTCTTATCCGTCAATGCTTTGAATTTGCGGAACGTCTCTTGCAGCTGTTCCTCCGTCAAAGCATCAAACCCCATGTCCGCCAGTTTTTCTTTAAATGCATGTCGACCCGAGTGCTTGCCCAACACAAGTTTACTCGTCTTCAGACCAATACGCTCAGGGGACACGATCTCATATGTTGTACGCTCTTTAAGCATCCCGTCTTGGTGTATACCAGACTCGTGAGCAAACGCATTGGCTCCAACAATGGCCTTGTTTCCCGGCACCGACATCCCCGTTCGTTTGCTCACTAGGCGACTGGTAGCATACAGTTCCTCCAAAACCAGACTCGTTTGTGCACCATAAAGCTCGGTTCTGGTGTCAAGGGCCAGTGCAACTTCTTCGATAGGTGTATTTCCGGCTCGCTCACCGATGCCATTGATGGTACCTTCAAATTGGTCTACACCATTACGGATGGCCGCCAGCGTGTTAGCTGTTGCCATACCAAGATCATCATGACAATGTGTGCTAAGTTGTATTTTTTCGATACCGGGCACTTGTTGTTTTACAATTCTAAACATTTCACCGAACTGATCCGGCGAGGCATATCCCACCGTATCCGGTAAATTGACGATTGTCGCTCCAGCACGAATCGCCATATCTACGACCTCACAAATAAAGTCCAGTTCGGTACGACTGGCGTCCTCTGCTGAAAATTCTACCTTGCTGAAATACTTGCGTCCATAACGAATGGCAGCAGCAGCGGTCTCTAATACTTTCGTTTTATCCATTCGAAGCTTATGGTGGCGGTGAATAGGTGAGGTAGCCAGAAACAAATGAAGACAGGCATCCTCTGCTCCTCGTAGCGCCTCTCTGACCGCATCAATATCCTGTTCTTTCGAGCGCGCAAAACCAACCAGTGTCGCTTGGGTAACCTGTTTGGCAATCTCCTGCATGCTGGTGATCTCACCAGGCGAGGTTGCTGGAAAGCCGGTCTCAATCCGATCTACGCCTAATTTTTGCAGCTGAAGGGCAATTTCCACCTTTTCCGTGCTAGTTAAGCTAACTCCTGGTGATTGTTCTCCATCTCTTAACGTTGTGTCCAACACCCATATTTTGCGCATACAGATACCACCTTTGGTTTGATTTTAGGAGATGCTCAAGTAGAAGGTTTAAATATTTTATTCATCCGATCATCTGATGTTTAAGAGTAAAAAAAATTATGAACTTCCCATATGCTTTTGCAGCTCCAGCTTGGTGCCGTCCAAATGTTGAATACTATACAGCTCGGCAGCCTTGCCATCCTGATCCCGGATTGCTTCATATATTTTTTCATGCTGCACAGTAAAATGATTTTGCATCGCCGGATCGGTAATGAGATTGTTCAACGCCTTGCGAATGGCCTCTACAAAGCTGCCATATACATCTGTAAGCACCTTATTGCGTGTAGCTCCGGCAACAGCCAAGTGAAAAGTGATATCCGCATCCAAATACCCGTTCATATCTCCAGCGGCCAGGGTTGCAGCACGACGATCCAGCGCCTCACGCATCAAGCGTAGATCCTCGTCTTTACGACGTAACGCAGCCAATCTGGCAATCTCTAGTTCCAACACACTCCGCACTTCATAAACCTCAATAATTTCAGCACGGCTTAGACGGTAATCCAATGGCTCTTGAGAAGTTGTCGGTTGGCAAACAAAAGTTCCGTGTCCTTGCTTTTTCTCTAATAGACCGGCATGCACCAGAACGCTAACCGCTTCACGTACTGTAGATCGCCCGACTCCGAATAGCTTCATGAGCTCAGGTTCGGTTGGAATCTTAGTGCCCTCATCCCATTCACCAGTAGCAATTTTTCGTTGCAGCTGTTCAGCTACTTCATCGGCGATTTGCTTGCGTTTGACGGCTTGAAAAGGAAAATTCATCTGATCATCTCCTGTTTCGTATCATACTATGACTGCTTGGCATTCTGCAACCTTTTTCGTCCTCCTTCCCCATTGGCCCTTACCTGTGCTTTACAACCCCAAATAAAGCCTGCACCGTTGGACACGATACAGGCCTATAAGGATAAATTTAAATGCTAGGATTTCGATTTATTAGGTGTAATACAATACAAACGGCTGGTTGCTTCAAAAATATGGCCTGGAGCCAGTGCTATCAATCCGATCTCCTCCGCTGGTAGGTCTGGACGATTCGGTGCATTGATCATGTTCATTTGCGGCTCAGGACAGATGAATTCCTTGTTCGCTTTGTTATTCCAGATCATCCAATGCTTATAAGCTGTACCTACATCGTATACGAGGGTAGCACCTGTCTTACTGTGTGTCAGTTCCATGTAGTTGCGTCCATTTTGCGGAGCTGCCGTGTAATGATTATCCATAGAGGCAAAATAAGGACTAACTCCCGTCGTCTTCAGCAGTTCCTCTTCCGGAGATAAAGGCTGGAACTGACCTGTGGCCAACAACCGTTCCGTCAGCTCACGACGCTCACCGATTGTGACCTTAATCTTGTAGTCCTCAGGCGAGCTATCGGGTACGAACGGAACGCGAATCGCTGTGTGAAAGGCAAATAAATTGGGGATCGGTTGATCGCCCTCGTTATGGATCACATAACGCTGATGCAGGCCAAATTCGTCCAGACTGTACGTTAATTTCATGGTAAAGGTGAAGGGTAAATAGCGGAACATGGGATGTCCTTCCCTTACATGCTGATTCATTACCACATAGCTGCCCTGCTCCCCGGAACCGTAGTCCTCGACCTCCCACCGAACAGTGTGTAAAAAGCCGTGCAGATGGTTGTGGGTCGCCTCTTCATTTATCGGCAGCTCATATGTAACACCATTCCACAGGAATTTTCCATCCTCATACCGATTCGGAGGGAACAGGAAAGGAATTCCGTAAACGGATGGGCTTTGCTTAAAAGCCTCTATGCTCTCAGCATCTGGCTCACGCAGAAAAGAATATCCCGTTTCATTGTCACGAAAAGAAATCAGATTTGCGCCGTTTCCCGGCAGGGCAACCGCTTCATATCGTCCAAATTTAAGACGAATCGCCGGTATTCCATAATAAAGATCACCAATTGCAGCATGTTGTTGTGTCATCAAAAAATCCTCCTTGATGAAATGACGATGTTTAATGAAAGCGTTTAGCTTTTGGCTTGACTATACCATGCTGAGCAAAAAAATTCCACGTCCACAAAAAAAACGATGCCCCGCAAGGCATCGTCCTTCACACATGACTACACATAACGTCCTTGTTTGGGTACAGCCATGTGCTCAAAATCTCCTGCCAGTCGCTCCAGCTGATATGTCAGCTCAGTACCATGCATGTAATGACCATGTCCTGTAACTGCAATCTCAGGCTTTAACTTGGCCAGCATTTCCACCGAGCGCTGCGCAGCTTGCCAATCTGTTGTAAAATACGCAGGAGGCCCGTGTATTTCTTTTTCCTGTAAAATAACGGCCAGTACCGATTCCTGTTTCACCGTAATAAAAGCGTCACCGGCCACCATTAACCTTCTTCGCTCATGAAAAAGCGATACATGACCAGGAGTATGTCCTGGCGTATGCAGCCACTTCCAACCAGGGGCACCAGGGACACTGCCATCTTGGGGCAGGGAGGTGATGCGATCATCGAGATCTATAGCATCATTGGGGTATAAGAAGGAAATGCCCGACATTAAACCTCCCCCTACACTAGGGTCAGGTTTTTGATAATCCTTCATTCCCGTCAAATAAGGTAATTCCAAAGGATGTGCATAAACAGGTGTACCCCAATGCTGTACCAACTCAATAACCGAACCCACATGGTCAAAATGACCATGTGTAAGCACAATAGCGATCGGAGGGCCAGTGAACCGTTCCTCTGCCAGGCGTATAATCGAGTCTGTAAATCCTGTCATCCCCGTATCCACCAGCACCCAGGAACGGCTTCCTGGCTCCCCAATAAAACACATATTTACAAACAGCGTCCGTAAGCTCAGGAGATCGGGAGCAGCCTCTTCATTTGCCGTCATTCCTTCGGTGAACAGATGATTTGCCAAAGCTTCACCCTCCTATTCACATGGAATTTACTGTTAATATCGACCTTTAGGCTTCCCCCATGTCAGCAGATTATGCGGACACTGCTAAATATAATCCGCTTGTCACGAAAATAGACCATGTTTACATTACTCGGGTAATTTGCTCCATGCCGTATCTAGCAAATAGTCGAATAAATCATCGTTCTCTTCAATCCAGCTATCCATTTGCAGCATCTCTTCCTCCACCCGTGGCTCTCCCGCAAAATGAAGACTGTAATCCCATTCCTTTCCCCTTTTACTGTGGAATGTGATTTCATATACAGAACTCTGCCCGTCTACTCCAAATACCACTTGACCCAAATAAGCACCATTCTCATCTCTTGTCATTTGTGCCTGTTGAATATGTACTTCTTTCACTTCCTGAGGTGAATTTTGCTCTGTCATTCATCTATCCGCCCTTTCATTTTCACTAAATAGTACCAAAACTAATTTGTGAACCTTTTCGTTACATTGTACAATATATAAGCTATGTGTGGAATTTGCAAAAAAACTGTGCAAGTTACCCAAGCCTTATTTAAGGCTTTTCGTGAAATGGAGGAAAGTTACATGTCAGATTTTCAACAAAAATTGCAAAAATATGCCGAGTTAGCCGTTCGGGTCGGCGCCAATGTCCATCCTGGGCAGACACTCATCGTTCATGCACCAATTTTGTCCGCCGAACTCGTGAGACTTATCGTCAAATCAGCGTATACTGCCGGAGCCAAGCTGGTTACAGTAAAATGGAGTGATGAAACCATTACTCGATTACAGTATGAACTAGCTCCTGATGAAACTTTTAATATTGCTCCCAAATGGTATGCAGCCGAAATGACTGAAGAGGTCGAAAATGGCGCAGCTGTACTGCATGTCATTGCAGAAAATCCGGATTTGCTTCAGGGGATTCCGTCCAGCCGAATTACTGCTGCTCAGCGCGTGCGGTCACATGAATTACGTCAATACCGCGAATATCAAATGGCCGACAAATTCAGTTGGTCTCTGATTGCTTATCCTTCTGCAGAATGGGCTGCCAAAGTATTCCCTGATCTGCCAGCTTCCGAGCAAATGGATAAACTGTGGGATGCCATTTTCAGCACCGTGCGTGTGGATCTGGATAACCCCGTGGAGGCATGGAAAGAGCATTTGAAAACCCTTTCCAGTAAATCTGATATTTTAAATGCCAAACGCTATAAAAAGCTGCATTATCTGGCTCCAGGCACAGATCTCACCATCGAATTGGCAAAAGATCATCTGTGGGTAGCGGCTGAAAGCGTCAACCAACAGGGACATACTTTTGTAGCCAATATGCCTACTGAGGAAGTGTTTACAGCTCCGCTTAAAACGGGAGTGAACGGTAAGGTCAGCAGCACCAAGCCACTTAGCTACAGCGGAAATATCATCGACAACTTTTCACTGACTTTTGAAAATGGACGTATTGTCGATGTTCAGGCAGAAACCGGTTTGGAAACTCTTCAGCATCTCGTAGAAATGGATGAAGGCTCACACTACCTGGGTGAGGTTGCTCTTGTGTCTCACAAGTCACCTATCTCTGATAAAAATATTTTATTCTATAATACGTTGTTTGATGAAAATGCCTCTAACCACTTGGCCATCGGTAATGCTTATGCATTTAACCTTAAAGGCGGCAAGGATATGACTCAAGAGCAGTTGGCTGCCAACGGCCTGAATTCCAGTCTGACTCACGTCGACTTTATGATTGGTTCAAGTGAAATGGACATCAACGGCGTTACTGAGGACGGTACTGAGGAACCTATCTTCCGTAAAGGAAATTGGGCGATCTAACACGGCAAAAAGGCTCTCACCGCTTCATGCGTGAGAGCCTTCTTGCTTCAACCTTAGGCTAAGTTGATCTATTTTACAACGTGTTAATCCAAGAATTCGCTGCAATTCCAAAAACAATTTGTATCACGCTGATGATGAAAAAGACAATAAAGCAATTTACAACTCTTCGATTGGTGGTTTGATGCATGGATAAAGATGATTTCACGTAAAACATGCTGCCCAATATTCCTATACACACACCGAAAATCCCCGAAAATAGCAATCCTATAACCAAGCTGACCACGACAAAAGCCCAACTCCAGCCCGGAACTTTACTCACAGGAACATAAGGTTGATTGGACCCAAGATATACACCGTCCATAGCTAAATCCGCTTTGTTACCAATGACAACAACATTTACAGCTTTTTCTTTCAATTTAATAGGAAAATCAATCAAGTTCAAAAATGCATTCTGGCTTTTAACCTTCTGCTCGCTTCCATTCACAATAATTCTCCCGCCAGTTAAGCTACGCTTGTACTCAATAGTATATTGAATACCTTGATCTTCTACGTTCCATTTTGCCATCGCTAAACTCCTCTCAAATTTTAGGGGAGCCCTAAATATACTCCCGGCATTTCCTGATTATGTACCATAAAAATCATAACATAAGTTGCAAGTTAAATAATGGAAAAAAGGCCGCTGATCAGCGGCCTTTGAATCTACTTTATTTCGTATGGAGTTAGTTTCTATGTCCAATTTTGGCCTTATAGGCAAGTGAATACTGGTCAGCCGCAAAAATTGCATCAAGCACATCATCCGCTGTGACAGCAAATGGTAGATTGTGAGCAGTTTCGCCTTCTTTGGTAGCAGCCTGAGCTACCCGGTACAAATCCTCTCGGGAAGTTTCCTGTAGCTTAATGTCTTCCAGCGTGACAGGCAGATCGAGTTTTAGATAAAAGTCAATATACCGCTCCACCTCGGACAAAGGTCTTTTTTCCAAGGCAAGCTGGACTAAGGTGCCAAAAGCTACCTTCTGACCATGTGTTAGGTGATGAATATCTCCTTCCAGAACGGTAAAACCATTGTGAATCGCATGTGCGCCTGCCAAACCGCCGCTTTCAAAGCCCAAACCGCTTAGCAACGTATTCGCCTCCACTACCGCTTCAAGCGCAGGTGTGACGACTTTGCGTTTCACGGATTCGTAAGCCTGCAGTCCGTAATCGAAAAGAACTTCCTCACACTTGGACGCAATGGCTTCTGCCGCCAAAGTTGGCAAACCACCAGCCATTGTCGTTGCGCGAGCTTCAATGACCGCACGGGCTTCAATCCACGTCGCCATGGCATCTGCAATGCCTGAGGAGAGGAATAAGGGCGGTGCTTGAGATATGACTTTTGTGTCCACTAGGATCAGGCTCGGATTTTTACTGAAAAAGGAATACGTATCAAATGCACCTTCGTCGGTGTACAAAACAGATAGTGCACTAGTAGGGGCATCTGTAGAAGCAGTCGTTGGAATAATCACAACTGAGGAACCGAGAAGTTCATTTACAGCTTTAGCGGTATCCAGCGTTTTACCGCCACCTACACCAATGACAATGTCGACCTGGGCGCTTCGTCCATGATCCACAATACGGTTGACTTCGTTTTTGGAGGCTTCCCCTTGAAATTCAATTTTAACTGCTGTAATATCAGCCAGTTCCAGACTTTTTACCACGCGGTCGGCTGCAATCTCCCAAACCAGCTTGTCCGCAATAACCAAGGCAGTACGGCCTAATGGCTTAACATACTCACCTGTTTTATCAATCACATTTTTCCCTTGCACATATTTACCTGGACTAATAAATACTTTTTCGCTCATTGTTTAACTCTCCCTTCCAAGTTTGTACAATTTCTATTATACGGTTGAAAGGGCACACATCTCAATTTCAAAACCAAGATCTTCAATCATTTGATGATCAAATGTGACCTCTTGGCCTTCTGTCGTTAAATAATCTCCTACAAAAATTGAATTCGCTGCATACAGGCAAAGCGGTTGTAACGAGCGTAAATTCAACTCTCGTCCACCTGCAACGCGTATTTCTTTGGATGGACAGATGAAGCGGAACAGTGCCAGCACCTTCAAAGCTTGGATAGGTGATATTCGCTTTGCTCCCTCCAATGGGGTTCCGGGGACTGGATTCAAGAAGTTAACCGGAATAGAGTCAGCATCCAACTCCCGTAAGGCATAAGCCATTTGAACGATTTCCTCATTCGTTTCCCCCATCCCGATAATAACGCCAGAGCATGGAGACATTCCGTGAGATTGTGCCATTTTCACAGTTTCGACGCGTTGATCGTATGTATGTGTGGTTGTAATCGAGGGATAGTTGGCCTTACTTGTATTTAAATTATGATTGTATCGATGTACCCCAGCCTCTGCCAACCGCCGTGCCTGATCTCCCTTGAGAATCCCTAAGCAAGCGCAAATTTTGAGTGGCATTGTGTGAGTAATTTCTTGTACAGCCTCAATCACCTGATCCAGCTCCCGATCTGTTGGGCCCTTGCCCGAAGCTACGATGCAATACGTCCCTGCTCTCCGTGCTACTGCTTCCCTAGCTCCAGCCAACAGTGATTCCTTGTCCAACATACTGTACTTGTTCACAGGCGCCGTGGATACGATAGATTGTGAGCAATAACCGCAATCCTCCGGGCACAAGCCACTTTTGGCGTTCATGATCATGTTGAGCTTTACTTTTTTTTCGTAAAAATGGTGTCGTACTCGAAATGCAGCTTGCATAATCGGTAATAACTCCTCATCGTCGGCTTCCAGTACCGCTATACCTTCTTCCAGCGTAACATGGCTACCATGTATCGCTTTTTCAGCCAACGAGCCCCATTCTATAACCTTGTTTTGTAAATTCATACTTCTTGCCTCCCAAAATTTAATGATCATGTAAATGGATAAAATTTTCAGCGTAGAGGAAATTCTTTTCTTATTGTCAACCCAAATAATTATAATTAGGTTGACAATCACACGAACATCATATCAATTCATGTCCTTTCTGTAAAGAAGACAAATTAAAAAGCGACCCCACATCTTTCAAGGTCGCTCTCCAAATTTATTCCGTTATGAGACTCCTGCTTCTTCCACGACGAAAGGCTGTTTTATCAGCCTAATACGTGAAATCCGCTTGTTTTCAACCTCTTCTACCGTGAACATACACCCCTCAAACACTACAGACTGGCCAGGCTGTGGGGGAATAACCTCGACATGTGAGTATAGCCAACCCCCTACCGTATCATAATCCTCATGATCAAGATCCAGTCCAAAGCGGTCGTTCACTTCATCAATTAATAACATGCCGTCAATGGAAAATTCCTCGTCATTAATCTGCTCACAACTCGGACGTTCCTGATCGAACTCATCCTGAATTTCACCAACGATTTCTTCCATAATATCTTCCAGCGTTACCATACCCGATGTACCGCCATATTCATCAATCAAAATTGCGATTTGCGTCTTGCTACGCTGCATGCGTTTGAGCAGATCACTAATTTGTGTAGATTCAGGGACAGCAAGAATCGGTCGAATCATCGTACGGGTATCCAGTGTGTTCGCCCGCAGAAGGTCCTTAATATGGATAAAGCCGATAATATGGTCCTTATCTTCGGCGCAGATTGGATAACGGGTTCTCATGCTTTCCGTCGCAATCGCGAGATTTTCTTCTGTGGACTCATTACTGTATAAGCAGATCATCTCAGTTCGCGGAATCATGATTTCCCTGGCGGTCGTGTCGGTAAAATCAAATATATTATCAACAAGCGCCAATTCCGTATTATCAATTAGTCCGCTCTTATTGCTTTCTTTCATCAGAATACGTATTTCATCCCCCGTATGCGCGGAATCATCATTTTCGGATACCGGCTCCAGACGGAATAAACGCAGCAGGCTGTTCGCCATTCCATTTAACGCCCATATGAATGGATACATCAACTTGTAAAACCAAGTCATCAGCATGGCTGAATACAGCGTAATGGTCTCAGATTTACGAATAGCTATCGTTTTGGGCGCCAATTCACCCAACACAATATGCAGAATCGTAATGACAATAAATGCAATAACCACGGCAGTACCGTGCACATATACCGCTCCTAATCCAGCGGCTGTAAATACAGGTTTGATCAAATGTGCGATGGCCGGCTCTCCGATCCATCCTAGTCCCAACGATGCTAGTGTAATACCCAACTGGCAGGCAGACAAATAAGCGTCCAAGTTGTGTAACATATTGGCGGCGTATACGGCCTTTTTATTGCCCGCCTCCACCAAAGTCTCAATACGGCTGCCTCTGACCTTCACCATGGCAAATTCCGCAGATACAAAAAAACCATTCAATAGTACTAATGCAAAAACAATAAATAAGTTAAACATACTCGGTAAAGGGTCACTCAATATGCTCCCCATCAGCCGTCATTACGGCAGACAGGCGCACCTCCTTCGGATAGTTTCATCATAGACAGAACGATAACACATCATAAGCAGCGTCAACTTCCCAACACATTCACTCCTTCCGGCTTCCAAAGCCATATTCCGCATAAATGATTAGATTATTCATCAGCTTATATTTAATTATATAACTATACTCTATACAGTCAAACCACAAGCAATGTCAGAAAAAACAGCTCCACTATCATTTAGGTCGTAAAGCTCTCGTTTTCGCTGCTTACCACCAAGAAAGCTACTATATTTGAGAAAGATTATAAACAAAATACATCCCCTGCCGTCTGGCAGAGGATGTAGACTCATATATATGAAGGCATCAGCGAACCGGGGATGCACCCGGATTCCCGATGACGCCGGGATATTGGTACAACAATGGCTCATCAAAAGTAGCATAATCCAGATTCACCATCAGCAAAATCGTCCGCTTGCCCGTAGCCGGATCACTGATAATAATGTGGTCACGACCCGCTGCTTCCAGAATACCTTTGAATATTTTCGCATTCCATTCCCGGTTATTTTCATACGTCATATAAAAGGTACCTGTTTTGCCCAAGTTCAAGCGCAAAATGTTTTCAATATATGATTGCTCAAATTGTGGAGTCTGGCTCTGTACCACCATACCAGTCGGTGTCATCGCACTACCGCTATTAACCTGAGGGGGGAAGGTGCTGATGGGCTGCATAGTTCCGACCGGATTCATCCCTCTGGGCCATTCGGGATACCCGCCACCAGCAGGATAAGAAACAGGACGGTAAGCTTGCTGTGAAATCATGTAAATTCCTCCTAAAATGGTTTTAAATTATTCAAACTCATGTTGAAGCGTTCTAAAAGACGGCAGGACAATCCTGTACAGTCGGGCTAAAAAAGCAATGGGCTTTAAAACGTCCAGTATTGGTCTGGTTATACCAGGTGTCCGGACAGTCTCCTGCCGGTCTGAAAAACCATAATGCATTGGACGCCGGGCGTATTTTTTCCCCATTAATGACACGCCGGGCAAGACGAATGTCACGGTCACGAGCTCTTTGATAAAAGTACCCCTTTTGGGTAGCTTCAAATCCGCCTGGACTCTGAAACACCATATCGTTCATAAGACGAACTCCCCGAAAATCCAGACAATTGCCCAAAATCCTATTTACTCCGACATTGCCAACCATGAGCATCCCCTGCTCTCCTTCTCCTTCGGCCTCTGCCCGCATCAATCGGGCGAGTGTCCTTACATCCTCTGAGTTGGTCTTGATTACAGCCAACGCGTCCCCTCCTCGCTTCTCCATCACATACCCTATCGTATGGTACAAATGCCCAATGGGTGACAGTCCAGAAACAAAAAAATAGCCCCTAGATTGGGACTACTCATTTAGGATTTTATTATGGCTCGTAAATCATTTTACGTGTCATGCCACCGTCTACTACCAGATTCGTGCCTGTTACAAAATCATTGCCGGGTTGTGTCAAATACAGACAGGCCCGTGCGATGTCCTTAGGGGTTCCTACTCGCCCAGACGGATGCTGTTGATGGTCTTCTGCACGCAGTTGCTCATAATCCCCGGTTTCAATCCACCCTGGACTGATGCAATTGACCTGAATCCCGTCCTTTCCTAGCGATATAGCCATCGCGTGTGTAAGGGCCGCAATAGCTCCTTTGGATGCCGCGTAGGCTTCTGTATCCGGTTCTGACATGAAAGCTCGTGTAGAGGTCATATTGACCACAGAGCCACCTTCTGCGTTTCGTTTCATCACCTTAGCTGCTTCCCTAGTGGCAATAAAACAGCTGCGTACGTTAGTATTCAAAATGTCATCCCATTCTGCTAGCGTTAACTCATATGGAGATTTCCATTTGGATACGCCTGCGTTGTTAATTAGCGTATGAATCGTGCCGTATTCTTCTACCGTGGCACGGATTAGCGCCACAATATCTTCTTCCTTCCGTACATCACAAGGAATAAAAATGGCCTGATAGCCCTCGTTCCGGGCTGCTGCAGCGGCTGCGGCACCCTCTTCCTCATTGTAGTCCGCAAATACAACATGGGCACCCTGAGCAGCGTAGGCAAAAGCGACCTCTTTCCCGATGCCATGCGCCGCTCCTGTTACAATAACAACTTGTCCCTCAAATGACACGAATCATTCCTCCTCTGAACTACTCTGTTCTAATATATATGTACCAAAATGTGTCGAACAAGAAACATCTACAGCCCCCTACCCTGGTTTCTTACAGAAGGCTGTAAATGAATCCAAAAATAATTAGACTGAATTCTACATTTTAACCTGTTCCAAGCTATAGCGATTAAGACGCTGAAACCCGATATACCTTGTACCCTGAAAAGTAAGCCGTCCCTCATCCCCTTCAGCGCATTGACCATATTCTTCCCCAGATACCTTAAACTCCATCCGGTCGCCACTTTCCACTTCGAAGGTTACGTAATAGAAAGTATAGGTGCGAGTCCCTTGTTCCTCCTGCCGCCTCTGTTGGAGATGTGTCCTTCTGGCCGTAATTCGGGAACCGACCGTCAGTACAGGCTGCCTTTTATTCCGACTCCATTCCATGACTTCCCTGCCTGCAGACAACACGACAATACCCAACACGACAACGAAAAATACGGGCAGTACCGTGCCCAGCCAATCGAACATCCATAATGATTCAAAACCCATGCACCGCACTCCTCTCCGCCAGGCATTCCACAGGGAAACGACCGGGCATCCTGACCTGACCTAAGCTTTCCATAACAGTATATGTATGTTCCTGCCCAAATTTGATAGCAACCCTCAAGAACGCCAAGAGCCCCCACGGAATAATCCGGGAGGCTCAAGATATGGCGATATCAGAATGATTCATTGATTTACACATGTACAAGCTGGAGATAACGTTGTGTTTCATCCAGAGCTTCATGATCTTCGTCTTCAGCGTAACGCTCTGCACACTGCTTGCAGTCCTCTTCAGTCGTGCAACCATAGGCATCCTGGCAAGTATAACAAAATTGTAGGTAGTATTGGGTTAACATATGATCCTGATTCGCTCTCATGATTATCACTCCTATCGTTGTTTACAGGTTTAGTATAACAGCGGCTTATTCGTTAGTTTGTGATTTTTTTCACATATAGTCGTATAAAATTTAAATTTTTTAAAAATAAAACGCCCTGAGAAAAATACCCCAGGGCAATCACCTTTATAGCGATTATAAAATTCTCCAGTTCGCACCGCCGTCCGTCGTTTTCAGCAGCAGTGACTTCTTGTCATCAAGGCGTTCCAGAAGCAGCCAACCCACCGAAGAAGAGGCGAAACGGAGCTTGACCGATCGTGGGTAGTCTTTTAGCTTCAAGGGTAGCACTTTGTTGCCTGTGAGACTTGTCCACGTCTTCCCCCCATCCAATGTACGGGTCAATCCGGTTTCGGTTATGATCCACCCTTCCTTTTCGTTTAGAAACGTACGGCCAGGGATAATAGAATTAATGTTGCTACTCAGACCCAAAGATACATCGCTCCATTGGGCCCCTGTATCATTTGTAAACAGTCCATTATATTTTGTGCCGTTAACCCCAGAGCAAAGAACTGGAATCCAGTACGAGGTACTGCTCCCTTTCAGAGACTGCTGGGCTTCTGCTTTGGCCTGAGGGCAGCCCTGAATTCTGTTAGCTACCGGCGTCCAGGTTTTCCCTTGATTCAAAGTCTTGTACAACTTAACACTGTTATCTAGATTGATCGCTACAAATCCCTGCTTGTTGGAAGAAAAGCTCATCCCGGCCAGACTGCCCCGATCGGGTAAACCTGAGCCTGATTTGTTGGATGTCATACCAGAACTTTGCGCAACTTTATTCCACGTGGCTCCACCGTCAGTGGTGTGATACAACAGTTTTTGTTGATCCTGCTCATTCAGTTTTACATATGCCATGATCCAGCCAGTAGTTGGATTTACATATTGGATCGAGCTCACATGATCCCCGCTTGGAAGCGCTGAAACATCCCAGCTCTGTCCTCCATCTGCTGTTCTCAGAATGACGGTTGCTGTTTTGTCCAAATTTTGGCGGACAACCCAACCGTGACGCGAATCAGTGAAACTGATGTCCTTTCCATATTCAAGTTTGTCTTGAAATTGGACGTTTTCGGAGGGGGAAATATTATTCCATGTCTTTCCGCCATCATGAGTATCATAAAGTCGGAGCTCATTATGGGTAACTCCCCAAACTAACCCTTTATTATTATCAATCAAATGAAAATCCGCTATTCGCGTCTGAACTACATATTTGGCGTTGGGATCGCCCACCTTTGGAGTCACTGGTGGATTAATAGTAATCGTCTGACCCTGATCATCAGGTTCCTCAATCGGAGGTTTTGTTAACGTTTCTGGGGCTTCAGCAGAACAGGCAGTCAGCAGAATACCTATCAGCAGTAGTACTCCCCCCAAGAGCGCACGCCAGCGCAGTTTCATATAAAAATCCTCCCTCGATGGCATGCTGTAATCACGTGCCAAAAGCTTATCTGAAACAGAATTATACCATAAACGCCTCTATGTGACACATTTCGCGTAATGACAAAAAAAACCGGCCCCTTCACAAAAGTGCAGGATGCCGGCTTTTTATACTAAAATTTATTAGGATTTACGGTTCAACAAACTTTTGTGGTATCCATAGAAGAAATAGATCAGCAATCCAAGCAGGAGCCACACAATGAATCCAATCCAGGTGCTAATATGAAGCTGAAGCATCAGACCGATGCAAACCAACGCACTTAAAAGCGGGAGCAACGGAACCCACGGCACAGTAAAGCCTCTTTTCAAATCAGGGCGTTTCTTGCGCAGAACGATAACCCCTACCGATACCACAGCAAAAGCGAACAGGGTTCCAATACTCGTCAAATTGGTCAGTGCATGTAACGGGAACAATCCACTAGCCAATGCGATAATACTACCTACCAGCCAAGTGCTTCGAATCGGTGTTTGAGTTTTGGCATTTATTTTAGATAAAAAAACGGGTAAAAGACCATCACGTGACATGGAGAAAATCAACCGTGTTTGACCAAACAACAGCACCAGTAAAACGGTGGTCATCCCCGCAATCGCTCCGACTGAAATCAATCCGGCTACGAAATCCTGATGAATAAAACGGAGGGCAAACGCAACAGGATCACTTACCCCCAACTGCGTATAAGGTACCATTCCCGTTAGCACAACTGAAACGGCAATGTACAATACCGTGCAGATCGCAAGAGAAGAAATAATGCCGATGGGCATATTCCGCTGCGGATTGCGAACTTCTTCGGCTGCAGTTGAGATGGCATCGAAACCCAGATAAGCAAAAAATACGATTGCCGCAGCACTCAAAACACCAGAAAATCCATAAGGCAAAAATGGTGTCCAGTTGTCAGGCTTAACATAAAAGATACCGATTGCAATAAATAGCAATACAACTCCGACTTTAACACAAACCATTATTAAATTGAATCGAACCGTCTCCTTGGCTCCGAGACTCAGTAACAGTGTGATGAGCATAATGATGCACACGGCTGGTAGATCAATAATGGTTCCCTTGGTCGAATCGAAGGCTGCGGTTAAAGCCAGCGGTAAATGTATATCAAATCCAGCCAGCAAGCCTTGAAAGTATGCAGACCATCCACTACTCACAGAGGCGGCCGCCACTCCATATTCCAGAATCAGGTCCCAACCCAGTACCCAGGCCAAAATTTCTCCAAATACAATATAACTATACGCATAAGCGCTCCCAGCTGCGGGAACTGTAGATGATAGCTCCGCATAACATAAGGCTGCTAGTACGCAGGCAATACCTGCAATAACAAAGGAGAGCATCAATCCAGGACCTGCATTTTCTGCTGCTGCCTTGCCAGTAATAACAAAAATCCCGGTACCGATAATACATCCTACACCTAGCATGGTGAGATCAAAGGCACCCATTGTTCTCTTTAAGTGACCTGTAGATCCGCTTTCCTCATGCGGGAGCAGTCCTGTTTTTTTTCGAAATAAGTCCATATGCCGAATCCTCTTTCCATAATTTCATACGTCAATATCGGTGCTGCAACGCTTTAGTGCGTGTTCTTATCATTCGATTAATTATTAGCGAGCTCGCCTTTGAAGTCAAGGAAAAATGTCATATTTCTTTGCCGTGGGTAAATATATACGGTACACTAAGTTGGAAAGATAAATTTTTAAGTAATACCCCAAAATGAAAAGGTATACAACCCGAGAAGGAGATGAGGATTTTATGAGCTTAAAACCTTACAAACGAAGTAGAGTGGCCATTGTCGGCATGGGAGCGGTTGGCACAACAACCGGCTATACCCTACTGCTGCGCCAACGCATGTCAGAACTTGTCTTTATTGATGTCAACGTCAAAAAGGCGAAGGGGGAAATGCTCGATATGAATCATGGGCTTCCCTTTCTCGGCGGTGTCAAAGTGTGGGCGGGTGATTATGAAGACTGCCGTGATGCAGATATCATTATTGTTACAGCAGGCGCTTCACAAAAGCCGGGAGAAACGCGCATTGATTTGCTGAAGCGTAATGCCGAAATTTTTGAAAGTATTATTGATAATATTGTCAAGGTCAATACACACGGCATTTTGCTGATCGCAACCAATCCAGTGGACATTCTCTCCTACATCTCTTGGAAACGCAGTGGTTGGCCTTCAAGTAGAGTCATTGGATCAGGAACGTTGCTGGACAGCGCACGCTTCCGCTATTTGATCGGGAAGCAAAAGGGCATCGATCCACGAAGCATCCACGCTCATATTATTGGAGAACACGGTGACTCCGAGTTACCTGTATGGAGCACAGCCAACGTTGCTGGAACTCCGCTTGAACTGGGTGAAGAAACGAAAAATGAAATTTTTGAAAATACCAAGAATGCTGCCTATGAAATTATAGATGCTAAAGGCGCAACTTCTTATGCTATCGGGCTGGCTCTCGACCGAATTGTAGCCGCCATTCTCGGAGACGAGGGGTCGGTACTTAATGTGTCCACCTTGCTGGAAAATTATAACGGAGTATCTGACGTATATTTAGGCGTTCCAAGTATCGTAGATCACAATGGAGTACGTGAAATTTTGGATCTTCCGCTCAATGACGAGGAACGTGCAAAGTTGCTTCAATCTGCGGACAAGCTGAAAGATCAAATTAGCAAAGTTCATGTGTAGATCGGGAACATAAAAGCTAAACAAAACTGGCCTCCACAGCGGTAATATCCGTTGAGAGGCCAGTTTTTTAGTCGTTATAATGTAAAAGTTCAGTTTGTCGTCCTGCTATGCATTCAAATTACCAAGGTGGCGTATCGCCATCCACATACTCATTTTCATGCTGGCGTTTCTCTTTTAGCCGCTCAGCCACCGTTTCAAACGATTCAGGTTGAAGCAGCTCAATCGGTGAAAATCCCTTTTCAAACGTAAATGCGTCACCTTCAATAATAAGTGCATATCGATCATGAAGTTTCGTGATATGCAGCTTGGCGCCAAAGTCGGACAGTAGCCCACGCACGGCCGTATCATCTAGTTTGAAACGCACTTCAATCTCTGGTTTCAGCTCGACAATATGCTGTGCAGCCTCTACGACCTGGAGTGGTTCCCATTTCCCTTGCAAATCCCGTTTTTCGCTCGCCGCCCACAATTCCAGATCGCGCTCTTCCTGCTGTCTTTCCTCATTAGATGCATCCGGCCATTTGGTTTCTACATAGTTCTGAACGAAGCCCATGACATGCTCATTGACGATTTCCGGCATGGATTGCTCATAGGTCACGAATTTCAAAAAATCCTCAAAATACCGGGCATGCGAAGACTGGTGAATTTTAAGCTCCCACTCATCGTTCATCCCCTCCTCAAGCATGTAAGGATACATGATGGATTTCATATTACGCGCAGAAATAGCCATTTCGACCTCACTCACCAGACTGCTTTCAGTAATTCTGGCAATTTTAGGCTCGAAATCACATTTAAGCACAAAAATAAACGGATCATCCGAGTGTGTATTCAAGGTTGCCTGTACAATGATCAGCGCTCCGCCGCGTACTGCGCTCGTATCCAGATACATCCGCACCAGATCGTCACAAGCATTTTTAAAATCTTCCTTATCCTCTGCTGCCCGCAGTCGGGCGAACATATTAAAATTCGGATTACTGCTCAATTCATGCTCCGGTTCGACGATAAAGCGGCCGATTTTGGTCGGTGCCTGCTCTGTGCTGGGATTTTTTTCAACCTTCCGCTTGCTAATACGAGTAAATTCCCCGTCCAGAAATTTTTTAACATCGCTTTCGTCATAATCGTAGTCGTCCATCGTAGCGTAATGCTTATAGGACTTACCACCCTGTCCTTCTTTTCCATCTACCTGAATTACAAAAAAAGATAAAAAATCCACTTGAAAGTTCATTTACGTTCCATTCGCTCCTTTTCAGGCATGTACGCGTAATTATATCACTATGATTTTAAAAGGTACATCGGATTCAGCCGCCTATTATTAAGATAAATATTTTTAGTTAACATAATATTTATTATGTAAATTAATTTTTCGATTAGATATCATTCCTAATTCACAAGTTTAAAGTGAGTACTTTTACTACTATTCTATTTCACGTTCTTAACGATCATTGACCTCTTTATTTTCTATGCTCTACTTTCTTCATGATTCAAAAAACATTTGACTAAATAGTAGTTAATTTATTATATTATCTATTATTACATAGACAAAAATATTTTTTGTTTATTTAAAATGACATCTTAAGGATCTTGTACCCTGGAAAAGGAAAGGAGAGTTTGTAGTTGTTTAATAATCCATATATAAGGACCATAATCGCCTCCAATGCGCTGCTAAATTTGGGCATTTGGGTGCGCAACTTTGCCATACTGTTGTATGTAACAGATTTGACTCATAATGATCCCGTATACGTGTCGCTCATTTCAGTTGCTGAATTCATGCCTATTTTTCTGTTCGCTATCATTGGAGGAACATTCGCGGACCGTTGGCGGCCCAAACGGACCATGATTAGTTGCGATTTGCTGTCCGCTGCCTCTATTTTTATTGTCTTGTTGGCATTATGGTACGGGTCATGGCAGGTGCTTTTGCTGTCCACTTTCTTTTCGGCCATTCTATCTCAATTTTCTCAGCCGTCTGCGATGAAGATATTTAAGCAGCATGTAGCACCAGAACAGCTTCAGGGAGTGATGGCCCTTTTTCAATCTCTCATGGCATTATTTATGGTTATCGGCCCCGTTATCGGTACATTTATTTATCAACACTTTGGAATTTTCATTTCAATGTCTATAACCGGAATATTGTTTCTCATCTCGGCGCTTGTCCTGACTCGTATTCCACAAGATGAACAAGCACTTGAGATAGATGATCAACCCCCTCATTTCATTCAAGAGCTTAAAGAAGGAATACGTTATGTATGGAATAACCGCACACTTCGCACGCTTGGGGGAACATTCACCGTAATTGGGCTAGCGGTCGGACTTATTCAACCATTAATGGTTTTTATCGCCATCGAGAACCTTGGACAAAACAAGGAATTCCTGCAATGGCCATTAATGGCGAACGGAGCGGCTATGCTGGTGGGAGGCGGTCTGATTATGGGGGTTGCCAAAAAAGTACAGCCGCAATTACTGCTGGTGGTCGGACTTTTGGTCAGCACACTGACAACCTTTGGAGTCGGATGGTCGCACAATATTGTGCTGACCATGGCACTACAAGTTTTCAGCGGCCTATTTTATCCTTGCATTCATATCGGTATCAACACAATGATGATGAAAAACGCCGAAGCTGCTTTTATCGGCCGCGTCGGTGGTGCCCTCTCTCCCCTGTTCTCCGGGATGATGGTCGTCGGTATGAGTATTGGCGGAACACTCAAACACGAATCCTCCCTGAACACCGTATATACCGTGAGCGCCGGCTTGTTTTTGGTCGGAGCGACGCTGTTGTTACCATTGCTTCGTGACAGGCGGCCTGTACAAGCTGTCATAGCCGATGATTCTGAATAGCAGCACAAGAAACCGCCCCTGGAGAGGTGATATGCCATCCTCCGGGGCGGTTTCTTAATGTTTGTATCATAATTTCAGACGGATTATGACTCTCTTCCTTCATGCTGTCTTTTCCACAATCGTGCATCCAGGCCGTTATCATCCAACAGCTCATCATGTTGTCCCTGCCCTACGGCCATTCCTTTGTCCAATACTACAATACGGTCCGCGTTTCGTATCGTTTTGAGGCGATGAGCAATAGCAATGACCGTTCCACCTTGGACAAGGCGGTTAATAGCCTGTTGAATATCCTTCTCATTATCATTTAATAGATAACAAAACTTTATTAGATATCGAGTTTACATAATATATGTTATGTTAATATAATGATCACCATTGTAGCGTATTAAAGAAGTAGGACTTGACTTCAACGCCTGTCCAATCGTATAGTATGGTTATATCTTCAATTAAGGGAGAGATTTTGATGTCGGTGAATGTTCTTAACTAAGCAATTGCATATTCAGGGAGTATCATCAGGCGCTTGTACCCTTCGGGGACAGGTTTGTTTGTTGCCGTGTTGTTACCCTGATATTAGTTAAGAACATGCGGATATCATAAATCGCCTTCGGGATTATCTTCATCCAGGCTCTATTCCGTGCTGTGTTCAGCGCGGTTTTTTTGTTTTCAGATTTTGTAACTTCCCTTTAAACGTCTTCCTTTCACGATCCCAATAGCTTAGCAAAGAACTATTGCGTGAATGAATTGGAAACACGGAACTCGGAACTACAAAAGTTGAATAACAGGCTTATTTGAAGATAAATTCCCTCTTTCCTTAAGGGCGGAGAATGAACGTTTTGTTCATTCTCCGCCCTTTTTTATTTTAACAGCAAGGTTTTCTAAATCCTTACACCACACAACCAAAGGAGAGATTTATTCATGAACGAAACTACAATGCTGCGTTTGGAATATGATCAAATTAAAACAAGAGTTTCTGAATGTGCTTTTTCTTACCTGGGTAAGCGTCACGCTGCTACTATGCGGCCAATTACTGATATCCGTACCATTAAGATTCGTCTTGACGAAACGAACGAAGCGTTACAGATCATTCGCCACGGAGCAAGCGTTCCTGTTCCTTCGTTGGAAGGTATGGAGCACATTCTTCAACTGCTCGGAACCGGGTATATGTTCAGCGAGCGTGATTTTTCTCATATGGCTCAATTCATTCGAAGCTGTATTCAACTGATAAAATATATGCATTCCAAGGCGGACGCTGCTCCAACCGTCAGCGCTTATGCATCTTCCATGTATAGCATGGAGCCACTTTTATCCGAAATCGAAAGATGTATTCATTCGGGACGTGTGACGGATATGGCCAGTAAAGAACTAGCTAAAATTCGCAAAAAAATTGCGGTTACTGAAGAACGTATCAAGAGAAAACTTGACTCTCTCACCAGCCGTCACCGATCCATTATGCAAGAAAATATGATTAGTCAGCGCAATGGCCGTTACGTGCTTCCAATCAAAAAAGAATTCCGTAAACAAGTGAAAGGTAATGTACTGGATGAATCAGGAAGTGGTCAAACGGTTTACGTTGAACCTGCCGAGATTACGAATCTGCAATTCGATCAGAGCGCGAACATGGCAGAAGAATCAAAAGAAGAAATGAAAGTGCTGGGAGACCTGACGGCAATGGCTGAGTCATACAACCGGGAACTAAGCATCAATACAGAGACAGTAGGTGTATTGGATTTTTTATTGGCAAAAGCCAAATACGCCATGACTCTGGATGCTATCCCTGTCGAACTTAACCTTAACGGGATTATAGACATCCAAGGTGCACGTCACCCGTTGATGTCCCATACCATGGTGCCGCTTGATTTCTCAATTGGCGAAGGATATTCCTCACTCATCATCACCGGACCGAACACAGGCGGAAAAACGATGGCCCTCAAAAGCGTCGGTCTTTTAACACTAATGGTGCAATCGGGACTACTGGTACCTGTTTTGCATGGCAGCCGAATGGCTGTATTCGAGGAAATTGTGGTAGACATCGGGGATGGGCAAAGCATTGAACATGCTTTGAGCACCTTTTCTGCACACATCCGCAACATGATTAGCATATTAGAGACAACAGGCAACTCTACTCTGATCCTGATTGATGAAATGGCATCCGGCACCGATCCGGGAGAAGGAGTAGGTCTCTCTATCGCGTTGCTAGAAGAATTCCATCGTCGCCGGGCGACAGTAGTGGCTACAACGCACTTTAGCGAAATTAAGCATTTTGCTGAAAATACACCGGGATTTCAGAATGCTCGTATGGAGTTTGATACCGAAACGCTACAGCCTTTGTACCGACTTCGCATTGGAGAGGCCGGAGAAAGCTACGCATATGCAATTGCCCTGAAGCTGGGCATGTGGACACGTATTATCGAGCGTTCCGAGGCCATTTCTGCGGGCAGAGCATCTCAAAATACACAGGAATCGTTTGTTATTCCCCCTTGTGTTGATGATGAAATGTCTGATGATGCAAATAAGTCTCTTCCTAAAAAAGCGGCTTTTGACGATACAGCCACAAAACGGAGGAAACAAGAACTTCCTCTCAAAACCAAGCCATTTGCCCTTGGTGATAGTGTTTATGTAGGCTACCTGGATCGAACTGGAATTGTATACAAAACCGAGGATGAACGGGGGAATGTCGGAATTTTGATCCAAGGACAAAAACTGAGCATTAACAAAAAGAGGCTCGTCCTTCACATCGCTGCTACTGAACTGTATCCTGACGACTATGATCTGGATATTGTTTTAGAAACCAAGGAAAACCGCAAAAAACGGAAACTGCTGAGACGCAAGCATGTCGAAGGAGTGATGATCGAATCTCCCCCAGAAAATGAAATGTAGACGCACGGGTATATTCTCAACTGAAAAATAAGCTATTTTTATATTGTCAGTGAAACTTGAATCTGCAAGCGGACACTTAACAAGAGCGATCCACTTGCAGATTCTACCAACGGAAAACATAATATATATTATGTAAACTAGACGGTTTCCCTCTTATTTGTATTACTCAATCCGGCACTCATCGAATAATCACTTTTGTTATCATTCTAACGTTAGGATACAAAGGCATCTTATGCTTAGATTTGTAGGATTCCAAAAATTGATAGGGATGTTCTTCTTTCATGAGAACGTCCTCATTTAAATTAACTACCATAGTACCAGGTTCAAATTTATTTCTTTAAATAAATTTGTGTTAGCTTTCGTCAAGGCAATATCATACTAACCTTTAATTCACCATTTCTTTCCAGCTTATTTTGAATTATTCTAATGCTAATCATAAGACGATCATTAAAATAAGGAGGCTAGTCTATTGAAGAATGCTGTTGAAGAACTGGCGAGAATCATCGAGGATTATGAAAAAGAATTTTTTCGATCACAGAACATGAATTTAATGCCAAACCGTTCTCGGAGAAATGGTCCAAAAAAGAAATACTAGGACATCTATGCGACTCCGCTTCTAATAATCATCGAAGATTTATCATGATTAAGCATTCAACATCCCCTATCAAAATTGAATCGTATGCGCAAAATGAATGGGTGGCAGCTAATCAGTATCAGGAAGTGTTCTCTTACGTGGATGTCATACACCTATGGAAACTATTGAATAAGCAAATCATAAATGTTTTAAACTCATGTACATCATTCGATTCTAAGAAAAGATTTCAAAAAGATGACCACTCCACCGAAACATTACAGTGGCTAGTTGACGATTATATTCAGCATTTGCGGCATCATTTGGAACAAATCAATCAAAAACAAGACTAACGCTATGAAAAAGAATACTACGTTCATGATTGTAATGACCTAATGCCGTTGATGTGATTTTCAAGTCAGGATGTAATTCTGCCCAATGAGTTTACATAATTATTATTATGTAAACTCATTTTCATTTAATCTCAACTTTCACGCTGTACTTATAATCCTGATATTGGTATCTGAATATCCAGCTTATCCATTGCTTTTTCTTTTTCCCGATCAGTGACATGTGTGTATACTGTGGTTGTCTGAATGGATGAATGCCCTAGCAGCTCCTGTACGGTACGCAGATCTGCTCCCTTACGCAATAGCATTGTCGCAAATGTATGTCTCAGCTTATGGCTGGAATAAGCCTCCCGGCGTTCTATACTCTTATCTTGCTGGAATCTTTCGAACGTTTCTGTAGCGATCTGTTGAATGGTGCGCACTGCCAGACGGCGACCTTTTTGGGATACAAACATCGCATCCTCTTTACCTCTCCACGGCGTCAATCTTTCCTCCAACGCATGCTCCACAAAATCACACACGGCTTCCGGTACCGGGAGAGTACGCCACTTACGTCCTTTACCGAACACATCTAAGGTACGTCTTTCTCGACTGTAATCCGAGACATTCAATGAGTGAACCTCCCCCACCCGCAATCCCATGTAGACCATCAGCAGAAAAATTGCCATATTACGATTTGCATATTTCCCCTCCACCGCGAGCAAAAACGGATGAATATCCTTTTCATCCAGATAGACGGGCATACGATTCTTTTCAGTCTTTGCTTTTTTAATTCCCGCTGCCGGATTTGTGCTGCATAACTCAAATTCCTGTAGCGCTTTAAAAAAACTGTTCACCGCTGCATGCTTCCGGTTCCGCGTACTATCTCCGGCTCCTCCCTCCCGCGCTTTAGACAAATACGACATAACATGAATCTTCTTCACCTGATCGAGTGGTTTATCACGCAACGTGCGTAAAAACTGCTTCACATCCCCTATATAATTTTTTTGCGTATGTATCGTATATCCAGCATCCTTCATCCAAATCAAAAAAGCTTCCAGCTCCTCAGTATATATTTCATCAATTTCTTCTGTTGTATCGAGCTCCACATGTCGCAACTCTTTTTTCATCCCGCTCGCCTCCAATTCAGTTCATATTCCGAAATATACTGTAAAACGATCATTTTCGTCTTATTTTTATCGACAATTCAATCGACATCTTACGCAGAAGAGATTCCAAAAGTCGTTTTAAACCTAAACAGCGTATAATTTATATTATACGCTGTTTTTTAAACGCTTTTCAAGGGTAAATAGAGCGTTTTCCCCCTTATTTAGCAGCCGAGCGAAAGCATTTAGCATTAAAAAAACGCATAAATGCGGTTCATATTCGTTATAATTTTGTTCGCCAGTAACCAGAAAGGCACTACTACTTTATAGCAGTGTCAGAATTTGAGGACCATCCTCTGTTATCGCAACTGTATGTTCATATTGAACACAAATCGAATGATCTATTATTCGAGCTGTCCAACCGTCATGTTCCACACAAGAACCCCAACTCCCCATGATAGCCTTTAAATCAGAAAACATGAGACAGTCAAATTATATACATTAAGTTAATTGCCCCTAATCCCTTGTTATCGCCAGCATCAGGAAGTATATCTAAGAACTCATGGGGTGAGTCGCTGTCGACACGGCATGGATGATGAGAAAAAGTAATTTGCAGTCTAGCTCCGTTTTCCCTTGATCATTCAGCACGATATACTTAAAGAAGTCGAAAGGCAACCTTATATTCGACCTATGCTCATTTCAAAAATGTAGGTTTATTCATGACAAAGGGAGTGTTCATTTATTTATGAGTACCGAAATGCTGGAACGTCGAAGTGAAATTCTAAAACGAAACATCCATCAATTGCTGGTTCAGGAAAATCAACACGGCGTGACACGTCAGGAAAATTACACGTTGCATAAAATGATCAGAGAGCTGCATCAAACCTCTCATGCCTTGAATACTTCCCGTTGAGATGAAAGGCTGCTAATCAAATGAAAAAATAACCTTCAGCCCCACTTCTCCTTAGTGGTGTTGAAGGTTATTTGTTGTGTGTAGCCTTTAATTGACAGGTAGTACTCTTTCGGATGTTACCCTTTGGAGCGACTCAGCAGATATAAGAAGTATGGCGCACCAAGAATGGCTACAATCAAACCTGTCGGAATTTCTTTCTGTAAAGGTAAAGATCGTGTGATCGTATCCGCTACAAGTACCAGGAGTGCTCCGACTAAAGCACAGGTTACCAGCAACATTTTATGCTTCGGGCCCACCAGCTTTCTCGCCAAATGTGGAGCCACCAAACCGACAAAGCCGATACCGCCACTAACCGAAACACTAGAACTGGCCAATCCAACCGCAGCAGCCAGAAGGAGAATACGTTCCTTTTCGATAGGTGTACCCAACCCCGATGCGGTCTGATCCCCCAGATTAAGCACATTCATCACATTTGCTTTGTAGTATACAAAAGGAAGTAATACAATCAGCCAAGGCAACAGAGCCATTACGAATTTCCAGTTTGAGCCCCAGATGCTTCCTGCTAACCAATTAGCTACAAACGTGTAGCTTTCAGGTGTCAGCTTAAGAGTCATAATGATCATCGCAGCACTGATACCCGCCGCTACACCAATCCCGCTCAGTAGTAGCCTTGTTGGGGAAATTCCTTCGCCTTTCTTGTAAGAAAGCGCGTAGATCAGAATAGCAGCTGCTCCTGATCCAATCAGCGCAAGAGCGGGAAGTAAAAACAATGAATTCGTAGTTTGCATAGATGGAAAAAGCAATACAAACAGCATGACCATCAGCCCGGCGCCCGCATTAATCCCCAGAATACCAGGGTCCGCTAGACCGTTACGCGAAACTCCCTGCATAATGCAGCCAGAAACAGCGAGGCCTGCACCGATTAGAAGGGAAATAACCATTCGTGGCAATCGGAATTCAAATAGGATTAATTCCTGCTGTGGAGTCCCTTGCCCAAACAAGGTTCTAAATAGCTCCATTGGCGAAAGTCGGATGGTTCCCGTATTTGCACTTATGGTGAACGCAGCAATGAGCAATATGAGCAGAATGACAACAACCATCCAATCATGGATTTTTTTACGATGACTAGCTTTGGCAATAGCCCCATTCGTAACGTTATTCATTTTACAGTGCCCTCCTTTCCTTACGTGCCAGATAAAGGAAGAACGGAACCCCAATTAAGGCAATAAGTACACCCACTGGTGTCTCCTCAGGCGCATTAATCATACGGGCTGCCAGGTCGGCAAACACAATGAGTAAAGCTCCCATAATGGCCGAGCACGGAATAATCCAGCGATAATCGACGCCAACCAGCTTGCGGGTTATATGGGGAATAATCAATCCCACAAAACCTATAGAGCCAACCAATGACACCGCTGCACCCGCCAGAATCAGAACAAGAATCATCCCGACTACCTTTACCACCCCAGTTCGCTGACCAAGACTCAATGCAATTTCGTCTCCCAGACTAAGCAGCGTAATGGAGCGCGACAACATGAGAGCGCCGATAAAAGCTGCCACAACCCAAGGCAAAACTATACCGAGCTGAACCCACTTGGTTCCACTAAGCCCTCCGGCATACCAAAAAGCCAAATCCTGTCCAACATTAAAGTACAAACTGATCGCATCTCCTAAGGCAGACAGCAATGCCGTGACAGCTGCACCCGCCAATACAAGACGAACTGGCGTGAGACCTGATTTGGATATAGAACTTGTACCATATACCATCACAACAGCCAGAGCTGCACCAACGAAGGAATACAACATTAATTGTAAAAAAGAAGAACCCGGAAAAAGTGCAAAGCAAATCGCCATCGCCAAGCTGGCTCCCGAGTTCAGTCCAAGCAAGCCCGAGTCAGCAAGTGGATTTCGAGTCATTCCTTGCATAATTGCACCTGCAACGGCAAAGCAAACACCGATTAAAACCCCACCCAGAATTCGAGGTAGACGGATTTCCCAAATAATTTGATGGTTTTGCAACTCGGGTTTAAAATGAAAAACAGCGTTCCATACCTCTTCTAGCCTAATAGAGGCTGCACCAAAAGATAGGGATAGCGCGATACCGAACGCTAAAATTCCAAGCCCAACTGTCAGGATAAGCGTAGCCGCCCAAGGTCGCGAGTGGAATTGAGTCGGCGACTGGTTATGTTTACTTTGAGCGGGGCCATCTGATGATTCTGATAATTTCATAACTATTGTTCACCCTTACTGTTGAATAGTATGTAGCTATCACGAACTGTGTTGAAGATGATGTTGATAATGAGAATTATTATCACGCAATCTTTACTATTGTAAATTAATGTGGCAATAGCTTCAATAGCAAATTTCGAGGAGTGCCTAATGCTCTACCCTATTGTGAAAAAATAAAGCCCTTCGGCATAAATACCAAAGGGCTGCGAACAACACCGAAACGACTACTTCTGTGCGGCGTTCTCTTTATTCCGCTGGACGATCATATCTGCGATTTCCTCAGCTTGTCCTACAATGGCAATCGGGTCGAAGTACCAATATCGATCCTCCTGAAGCTCAAAAACCTTACCTTGCCGGACCGCATTCAGTGATTTCCATATGCTGTCTCCTTTGTAACCCCTCAAATCCTTGTTAACCGTCAGAAAGATATAAGAGCCTGCATATTGATTAATGACTTCTTTTGACACCGACTTCCATTGAGTCTCACCTAATAATTCTTTTTGGACAAGCGGCGGAGGTGTCAAATTGAGTCCTCTGTATACGGCCTGTCCTCCTCTGCCAAAATTATCACCATATACATAGTATTCTTTATCCGAAGCTTCCATTACGGTGAACGTATCCTCAGGCTGAATAATACCCTTTAGCTTGTCACGTGCAGCCTGCATCCGCTGATCGTATTGGGCAAGCCATGTTTTGGCTTCCTGTTCTTTTCCAAGTAGCTCACCAAAAGCTGTCAGTTCCTCATGCACATTTTTATACGTTCCATAAGGAATGACGATGGTCGGAGCAATTTTACTATATTTTTCATATTCAGAAGCATCTTTGGAACCAATTAGAATCAAGTCAGGCTCCAGAGTCAATACTGTTTCAATGGATACGCTGCCGCGATCTCCAATGCTTGCAATGCCCTGCACAAGCTCCTTCGAAAACGGATTATCCAGATAATATTTAACACTTCCCACAGGTTTAATCCCTAGTGCTAGTAAATCATTCTGGTACATATCTACTACAATCCGCTGAGGGTGAACCGGAATCTTAATATCTCCATGAATCGTTTTGACTGTTTTCATTTCCTCTGACTTTTGTTCACTAGAAGTTTGATTCTGCTTTTCATCCGGTTGCTTCACGTTTCCACTACAGGCGGTAAGAACTAAAATGACTGACAGAAGCATCATCACAATCCACATTTTCTTTGTCAAGCCCAATCTTCCTCTCTCTATTTACGGTGTCATATCGGCCTATTTACGTTCCATATTGAGCTTGGTGCAGGCGACTATACGCTCCTTTTACTGCCAATAACTCTTCATGTCTGCCTTGCTCGGCAATTCCTTGATCTGCAACTACGATAATGCGGTCAGCATTTTTGATTGTTGCCAGACGATGGGCGATAACGAGTGTCGTGCGACCTTGGGAAAGCTCTGTCAGCGCCTGCTGAATCGCGGCTTCTGTCTCTGTATCCAATGCTGATGTCGCTTCATCTAAAATGAGAATAGGCGGATTTTTAAGGAACATCCGGGCAATAGACAAACGTTGCTTTTGACCACCGGAGAGCTTTACACCTCGCTCACCGATCATTGTATCCAGACCATCCGGATATGAGCGAACAAGGTCTTCAATCTGAGCTCGACGAGCAGCATCCCAAATTTCTTCTTCCGAAGCATCAAGCTTACCGTAAGCAATATTTTCACGAATCGTTCCATCAAAGAGAAATACATCCTGCTGTACGATACCAATCATGGATCGCAGCGAATCCAGCTTCATTTCACGGATATCCATCCCATCAATGGTAATGCTACCTTCCTCGACATCATAGAAGCGAGGCAACAAACTGCAAAGTGTCGTTTTACCTGCTCCTGAAGGACCTACAAGTGCTACGGTTTCACCTGCATGGATAGATAGGTCTACTTTGCGTAATACCTTATCTTTGTTTTCGTAACCAAACGTTACACCTGCAAATTGAATATCTCCATTAAGATGGCTAACCGCCTTGGCCCCAGGCAGATCTTCTACATCCGATTCACTTTCCAGCAAATCCAGGTACCGTCGGAAGCCGGCAATCCCTTTCGGATACGTTTCGATGACAGAATTAATTTGTTTAATTGGCCCCAGGAATACATTAGACAGCATCACAAATGCGATAAATTCCCCGTAGGTCATCTGTCCTTCGATAACAAACCATGTTCCACACACAAGCACAAACAATGAAACCAGCTTCATTAGTATAAAACTAATCGAGGAATTCCAGGCCATAATCCGGTACGCGATCAGCTTCGTTTTACGAAAACGTCCATTATTCTCAGCAAAACGTTCCATTTCATGTGCTTCGTTGGAGAACGCTTGAACAACGCGAATCCCGCTGACATTATTTTCAATGCGAGCGTTATAATCCGCAATATCAGAAAACATACGATGGAAAGCAGCAGACATTTTACGGCTGAAATAAAGAGACAAGTAAATCATGAGGGGTACAATGATGAAAGTCAGTACAGCCAGCTTCCAGTTAATGCTGAGCATGATACCAAAGGCTCCCCCAAGTGTCATCAACGCGATGAACAAATCTTCGGGTCCGTGGTGGGCAATTTCCCCAATATCCATCAGGTCGTTGGTCATACGGGAAACGAGATGCCCTGTTTTGTTATTGTCAAAAAAGCGAAAAGATTGCTTTTGTACCCGATCAAATAGCTTTTTACGCATGTCCGATTCGATGTTAATACCCAGCTTGTGCCCCCAATAGGTAACTACGTAATTCAGCGCAGCACTTATGACATAAATACCGAGTAGAGCTAGACAGGCATATAAAATCCATTTCCAGTTCCCGCTGGGTAGCAAATCATCGACCACCCGGTTGACTGCAAGCGGAAAAGCTAACTCCAGCAGTGCTGCCAGCAAGGCACAAGAGAAATCAATGATGAACAAAGTCCGGTAAGGACGGTAGTATTCAAAAAATCGTCTAAGCATAGTCATGACTTCTCCTTTCTAATTTCAATTGAACTGATCACTTCGGATCAACGGAAAACATTTTAACGGCCTCATCCAGCGATTGGTCAACGGCTAGCGGTGAGTACGTAAACCACGGATCTGCTTTGATGAAATACACTTTGTGGTTCTTGACAGCCGGAAGATTTCTCCACAGTGCACTTTGTTCAATTTGCTTAAGCATTCCGTCCTTGCTCGCTTCATCATAAACCAGCATAATAATTCGGTCTCCTGATAGTTCAGGCAGCTTTTCCATTGAAATAACATCATAAACATAATTAAATCTCGGGTCCTTCGCCAGCTTCTGGCGTATGTACTCAGGAGGATTCAATTCCAGTGAACGGTAAATAACATGTCCTACATTCCGCGCTCCGTATACCCTTAACACATTCTTATCGTAGGCCATATAAATCGTAACCGTTTCATCTTTTTTGAATTTTCCAGCCAGCTTCTTTCGACCTTCTTCAGCCTTTTTGTTGAAACTAGCGATCCACTGCTCGGCTTCCTTCTCCTTACCCAGCACGGCTGCGACATTCCGCAGTTGCTCAAATAAGTCGCCATCTCCAAACGAAACGACCACGGTTGGAGCAATTTTCTCCAGCTGCTCCTTCACTTCTGGCGTGGTATATTCTGTTGTGATGATCAGGTCCGGTTGTAACTCCAGCACCTTTTCTACATTTGTCGGGTTCCCAATATTCGCAACTCCGTCAATCTTACCTTTTAAATAGTCGCCTTCCAACAAGTGGGAAGCAGCACCTGCAGGCTTAACTCCCAAGGCCAGCATAGCATCCAAATATTGTGTCGTGACAACTCGCTGTGGATTTGCAGGGATACTGATCTTATTACCAGTAGCATCAGTATATTCGCGCATGACAACCGTTTTGGATTGTCCGGAAGGATCATTAGTGCTGGTCTTGTCATTTGTCTGGTTGTTGCTAGCTGCGTTTCCACATGCACTCAATACAACCATCAAAAGAACCACAAGACAAAGCGTGGATTCCCATTTTAATCTGTATCTTTGTTGCACAATATACGTCCTCCTTAGATATATACAATTCATAATATGATAGTGATTCTCATTATCATATAATTGTTATTCTATCTTTTACCGTCTCTTCTTACAATACAAAAATAAAAAACTTCCATTTATGTGTATGTATCGTCATCGTAGAATAGCCAAAAAAAAGAACTGATGCGCATTACAGCATCAGTCCGAATAGCTTAATATGTTGGGTCAAGCGCCCTTTTTATTTCGATTGATCCACTAACTCCAGCTTAGCGGGAATGGATGTTTTCACGGTTTTACCTTGAAGTACATCCTTGGCTGCCTGCACCGCCAATTGACCAATAAGCTCGGGTTGCTGAGCTACGGTGGCTGTCAGTTTCCCTTCCTTAATTGACTTAAGCGCATCCTCGTTACCGTCAAAACCGATGACTGGAATGTTTTTACCTGAGCTTTGGATTGCTTCGATCGCACCCAACGCCATTTCATCATTGTGGGCAAATACTGCCTGAACGTCCGGGTTGCCTTGCAGCAGATTTTCCATCACGTTCAAACCTTTCGTCCGATCAAAATCGGCCGATTGTTTAGCTATGACTTTCAGATCCTTATCTGCTACTTCATGAAATCCTTTTCCGCGTTCACGGGTAGCGGATGCTCCTGGAACACCTTCCAGCTCGATCACTTTGGCACCTTTTCCAACTTGATCAATCACATATCGGGCAGCCATTCGTCCTCCCTCTACGTTGTCTGAAGCGACAAGTGCTTTTACGTCTCCTTTGTCAGCAGAACGGTCCAGTGTAATCACCGGGATGTTCAATGCATTCGCTGATTGTACCACTGTGGAGATGGCCGACGAATCTGTCGGATTTATAAGTAACGCGTTTACTCCCTGTTGAATCAGATCATCCACGTCATTACTTTGTTTCGCCGAATCATTTTGTGCATCCACAACAATAACCTGCATTCCTTGTTTTTTGGCCTCTGTCACAACTCCGTCTTTGAGAGAAACGAAGAATGGATTATTCAGCGTTGAGATCGATAAGCCGATTTTAATGTCCTTCAGGTTTGCAGCCGTTTTAGGTTTCGCCCACTCGGGCGGTTCCAAGGAACACCCTGTCATGAGCAGGAGCAGCAAGGCAGTCATGATTAATGTAAGCTTTTTCATATTTATGTGTCTCCTTCTACGCAGATTAGGTGTATTATGCGGATTTTTTACGGTCAATCAATACAGCAATAGCGATGACGATCCCTTTTACCACCATTTGATAAAATGAGTTAACCCCCAGCAAGTTCAAGCCATTGTTTAGCGTACCGATGATAAGCACACCAATTAATGTACCTACGATTCGTCCGCGTCCTCCCGAGAGGCTTGTTCCACCTAATACGACAGCCGCAATGGCGTCCAATTCATAAGAAGTACCTGCTGTCGGTTGCGCCGAGTTCAAACGTGAAGTCAAGATAGCTCCCGCCAACGCGGAAAGCATTCCAGCCAGAGAATAAATCCAGATTTTTACACGCGGTACTTTAATACCAGATACAATTGAAGCCTTCTCGTTACCACCAATGGCATACGTTTTGCGTCCGAATGGTGTTTTATGCAAAATGATCCATAGAACAGCAAAGGTAATGAGCATCGTAATCGCTGGAACCGGAATACCGAACTGATAGCCACGTCCGAACAATTGAAATACCAGACTGTCTCCGAGTCCTGTAATAGGGTTACCGTTGGTATAAACGAGTGTCAATCCTCTGAAAATAGTCATGGTTGCTAGTGTAGCAATAAACGGTGCCATTTTACCTTTCGTAATCATCAAGCCGTTGACCATCCCCATCACGCCACCCAATGCACAACCGATGATAATCGCCAAAATAGGATCGAACCCGGCCAGCATCATATTTGCGACAAACGCACTGGATAGTGCTAATATGGAGCCGACTGACAAATCAATTCCGCCTGTGAGAATAACGAAGGTCATACCGAACGCAATCAACGCATTAATGGATACCTGGCGCAATAAGTTCAAAATATTAAGCGGTTCCAAAAAGCTGGGATTTAAGACCGATACAATGATTACCAAAATAATGAGCCCCAACAATGGGCCAAGCTTCTGTGTGATTTGTGACATTTGAAAGCCTTTGCTGCTTTTTGATTCATTCATAGTTGTCATATTACTGTCCTCCTGTAGCTAGCGTCATAATATTTTCTTGTGTGGCTTCTTCCCTGCTCAGCTCTCCGCTGATCTTTCCCTCGTGCACTACGACAATACGATCGCTCATGCCGAGTACCTCAGGGAGTTCCGAGGATACCATGATAATCGCGACTCCACGTTCGGTCAACTCGTTCATCAACTGGTAGATTTCCCGCTTGGCTCCCACATCCACACCTCTCGTCGGTTCGTCAAGGATAAGTACATTCGGACCAATACCTACCCATTTGGCAATAATCACTTTTTGCTGGTTACCACCTGACAAACTGCGAACCGTTGTTTCGCCCGATTGGGTTTTGATTTGTAAGCGCTTAATTAAAGTGTTAACAAAATCTAACTCTTTTTTACCTGAAATAAATCCTTTTGAAGTAAAACTGAACAGATTCGGCAGTACCATATTTTCCCGGATAGAAAAATCCAGCACCAAACCCTCATCTTTTCGGTCTTCTGTAATGAAGCCAATCCCTAGTTTCACTGCATCATCCGGTTTACGAATAGACACCTTTTTTCCACGCACATGAATCTCACCACGATCCAAAGCATCCAGTCCAAATAACGCACGCATGATCTCGGTCCGTCCCGAGCCCATCAAGCCTGAAAAACCTACAATTTCCCCAGATCGTACAGTGAAATTCACATTTTCAAACAACCCTTTATGCGAAGCATTTTTGACCTCCAGCACCACTTCTCCCAAAGCAGGCGTTCTTACCGGGTAGCGTTCAGTCAGCTCTCTACCTACCATTTTCCGTACAACCTCATCAAAATTCGTATCGGGAATCGCCTGAGTATCCACCGTTTTCCCATCACGCATGATGGTAATCCGATCACAGATCGCGAATATTTCCTCCATCCGATGTGAAATATACACAATCGAAACACCAACTTTTTTCAAGGAAGTAATAACCTCGAATAGCTTCTGAATTTCCCGTTCGGTTAAGGCCGCTGTCGGCTCATCCATCACGATAACTTTAGCATCTGTCATGAGTGCTTTGGCAATTTCAATCATCTGCTGTTGACCCACTGAACACTCGCCTGCTTCACCGTTCAATGGAAGGTTTACCGAAAGCTTGCTGAATTGTTCATTTGCTAGCGCTTTCATTTTGGAGCTATCTAGTAAGCCCCACTTGGATGTCATTTCCTTGCCGATAAACAGATTTTCCAGCACAGTCATCTCCGGCCACACATTCAGTTCCTGATGAATAAAAGCAATTCCTTTTTGCTCCGCTTCTTTGGGGTCAGCAAAATAGGTTTCCTGGCCGTCAATGATGATCGTTCCCTCATCTCGCCGATGCAGTCCGATTAGAATATTCATCAGCGTTGATTTGCCTGCACCATTTTCACCCATGAGGGCATGTACTTCTCCTTCACGAAGATCAAAGTGAACACCACTCAGTACCTGATTGGTTCCAAAGGCTTTGTGAATTCCTTTCATTTGAATCTGCATGCTGTACCCTCCTTTTTATTCAACATTGATTTATCCAAAATGAACTCCTGCCTGCAAAATACAATTGGCATACGGTTTAGCCTCTCCTGTACGAATGATCGCCTTTGCATAACGGGTCAGCTCCTTGAATTGTTCATGAGAGCAAAACTCAATGACGGCAACCTGCTTACTAATCTGTGGCTGTTCTAATTGGTCCCCTGCAAAGTTGTGCATAATATACTGTAATGCTTGTTCATTTTCTTGTTTGATTTCTTCGGCCAGCGTTACTTTTTCGATCACCATATCTGCTGCAATGACATCAACGACGTCCTGAAAGGATGGAACACCCAGTTTAAGGGCCAAATCAATTTTGGTAACGCCTTCAGGAACAGGTAAGCCAGCATCAGCCACGACAATATAGTCAGTGTGGCCGAGATCCGACAGTATTTTGGATATATGACTGTTTAGGATTCCATGTTTCTTCATATTATATTTGCTCCTCCACTTCACGACGGGTTGGCATTCCACCTTGGGCACCAAATTTGGTAACGGATAATGACGCAGCACGATTAGCAAATTTCACACTGTCTGCCAGCGAATTTCCTTCAGCTAAAGCCACTGCAAAAGCAGCGTTAAACGTATCTCCTGCACCTGTCGTATCAATAGCTTCTACTTTATAAGTAGGAACCACGACTTCCTGTTCTCCGTCGAAGAACCGTACACCGTTGCTGCCCTCAGTCACAAACAGCTTGTTGGGATATTTGCGCAGCGCTTCTTGAAGACTTAAATCCTTAAACATAATGGCAGCTTCATGCTCGTTTGGCGTAATGTAGGTCGCATTCGCAATTACGCTTTCCTCTACTTCACGAGCCGGGGCTGGATTCAGCAACAAGGGTATCTGGTATTTCGCACAAATCTCGCTTACGTAAACAACCGTTTCTGTTGGTATTTCCTGTTGAATTAGCACAATATCCGAACTTCGGATGACGTCAAGCGCTTCTTCCACATAGGCGGGCGTCACTTCATTATTCGCTGCTTTTACCACGACAATACTGTTATCGCCTTCAGCTAGTATAATATGCGCTGTACCGCTTTCCATATGTGTAACCGGTTTCACATAATCGGTATGAACATGATTTTCTTCAAAATTACGTAAAATCTGCTTCCCAAAATGATCATCCCCTACACGTCCAATCATCGTAACGTCGGCTCCGAGTCGTGCTGCGGCTACTGCCTGATTGGCTCCTTTACCTCCAGGTACGGTTGTGAAGCTTTCACCCAATACCGTTTCACCAGCACCGGGACGTTTGGACGAAGTAACTACGAGATCCATAGAACTGCTTCCGATAATCGAAATTTTAGCCATCATTATCCACCCTTCTCGTTGTATCCCGTTCTATAAATTTGACGGGCAATTGTATGCTTGAATAGGTAAGTACTTTCGAATGAAGATTAGGTACACTTGACTTCGTTACTTGCGAATGCTCAATCAACTGAATGAGTAGTCCTGCTGCTTCCCAGCCCATTTCATAAGCAGGCTGTCGAATCGTTGACAAAGGCGGGAATAACAAACTACTTAGTGGTATATCATCAAACCCGATAATTTGAACATCATCCGGGATTTTCTTTCCTAATCTATGTGCCTCATGCATCACCGCTGTAGCCACGATATCATTACTTGCGATAACTCCGTCCGTATCGGGATACTTGCTAAACAGCTCTTTGGCCCACGACTCGGCCTCCTTGAACGAAAAGGACGTTGTCTCGACCACATGGTAAGCAATTCCGGATTGCTGAAGCTCTTCAACCGCCCCGCGAAAACGATCTTGTGCTGGACGAATATGTGCAGGGCCCTGCATGACTGTAATTTGCTTGCTGCCGCGTGCAACCATTTCTTGAGCAGCCAAGCAACCGCCATGGGCTCCATCTGCATATACGGAGAGGCTGTCACTGGAAGTTCGATCGAGAAAAACGACCGGGATCTTCAGTTTGGCGTAACAATCGGCATCGGGATCATTGGTAGAAGAAATAACACCAACGACATTATTTTGAACAAAAGTATCCATGTAATCCAATTCTTTTTGGCGATCTTCATCACTATTACCGAAAATAATCCGGAAATCATTTTCCTGCATTCGATCCTCTACCCCACGGGCTAACAAGGGAAAGTACGGGTTCGTAATATCCGGCAGCAAGAGACCTATTAATCTAGATTTCTTTTTATACAAAGAACGTGCAACTTCATTAGGCTTGTAATTTAACTGCTTCACAGCAGCCTCAACCTTTCGACGTGTATCCTCGTGTACGTACCCAGTTTCATTAATAACTCTGGATACGGTTGCTACGGAAACCCCTGCAAAGCTGGCGACTTCTTTAATTGTTGTCATAGTGTAGGTTCAACTCCAATGTGTAACCGGTTACACATATAAAATATCACAGCATTAATTTTTTGACAAGCATTAATTATTTGCACGTTGAATCCTTTAGCTTTATAATTCTTATTGTAACTAATGAAGTTTCACCTTTATACACATTCTAAAGTGAGGAGCAATGCTCCCGGTTACACAATAAAATACGTATACATGGAGGCTTATCCCTGATGAATATTGAAGTTTGGTCTGATTATATGTGTCCGTTCTGTTATATTGGTAAACGCCGTTTGGAGCAAGTGTTACAGAAATTTCCACATCACGATGAGGTGCAATTGACATTTAAGAGTTTCGAATTGAACCCGGGTGCTGTGAGAGATAGTGGTAAAACGATCAATGAAGAACTAGCCGCTAAATATGGGGTCAGTCTGCAAGAGGCTCAGGCTATGAATGATCGAATGAACGAAAATGCACGCTCTGCGGGTCTTGAGTATAATATTCATGCCATGGTGCCGACGAACTCTCTTGATGCTCACCGCTTAACACTTTGGGCTCAAACACAAGGCAAAATGCTGGAGCTGAGCGAGCGCTTATTCCATGCTGTTTTCATCGAAGGCAAGCATACAGGGGATCATGAAGTGCTGGCAGCGCTGGCTACTGAAGTTGGTCTAGATCAAAAGGAAGCGGCTGCTATATTAGCCAGTGACCGTTTTACCGACGAAGTTAGAGCTGATGAAGCCGAAGGCGCTGAGTTGGGTGTTCAGGGTGTACCATTCTTTGTATTTGATCGAAAATTTGCCGTTTCTGGTGCCCAGCCGGAGGAAGTATTTCATGACGCACTTCAAAAAGCATGGGATGGACGCTCACCTTTCACTATGATAAGTGGCAGCTCGTCCAAACAGGATGCAGGTGGTGTATGTACGGATGAGGGTTGTGAACTTCCAGGCCGCGAGAGCTGAACAGTCCTTGAATGAACATTTCCAACTCCCTAAATAAATTTTAAAAAAGCGTGCCAGCCCCCTATTAAACCTGAGGCTGGCACGCTTCTTTATTTTATAACGATTTAATCATTCCGCCATCCACAAGGATGGTGCTCCCTGTCAAATAGGATGAAGCTGAAGACGCCAGAAAAGCAACAACTTTACCGAACTCTTCAGGCTCTCCATACCGCCCCAATGGAATGCCCTCTTCTGCTTGTTTTCGAACCTGATCCGTCGTTTGCTGGGTTTTCTCAGCTCGATGCTCGTCCAAGCTACGCACGCGATCGGTTGCAATTCTCCCCGGTGCTACAGTATGTACCAGAATATTATGAGGAGCCAATTCCAGAGACAATGTTTTCGCCAATCCAGCGACTCCAGTACGTAGCGTATTTGAAATGATTAGTCCCGGAATTGGCTGCTTAACTGAGGAAGAAGCAATATTTAATATCCTACCGCTTTGTTGTTTTTTCATATAGGGTAACACCTCACGGATCAACCGGATATGACTAAGTAAATTTTGTTCAAAGGCCTGCATCCACACTTCATCAGTAAAATCATCAAAGGTACCAGCAGGAGGCCCACCCGCATTGTTAACCAAAATATCAACGGTGCCAAACAAATCAGCTGTACGGCGGATGGCCTGGGAGATATCTTCTGGTTTTGTTACATCGCAAACTACATATTCAACGCGGCCACTCGCTGTTTCCAGTAATTCCGCCTGCGTCCGCTGAAGCTCTGCTTCGTTCCGTCCTGAAATGATGACATTCGCACCCTCGCGTGCCAGCTCCCGTGCGCTTGCCTTGCCGAGTCCTTTACTGGAACCTGCAACAAAGGCTGCTTTTCCCGTTAATCCTAAATCCATCTATAACACTCCCTTTTGTCAGTGTTCTCTATTTAATTGTACACATGACCAGCACATAATGCGAATAGCTTGGTAGTATCATGAAGGCTATCTATCCTCTCACCATTAAAAAGAATACGGAATCATTCATTGCAAGGTAAAACAAAAAGGCCTGACATTTAGTCAGGGGCCCTTTTTGTTTACAAAATATTTGTTACAGCACGTTATGATGTTGATGCAGGTGTTGTTGGCTGCTCGTATACAACAACGGACTGGCTCTCAGGCTCCCATTTAACATTTGTCCCCAAGACCTCTCCGATTACCCTTACAGGTACCATTGTCGTCCCATCCACTATGGATGCTGGCTGCTCGATAGAATACGGCTGACCGTTAATATATGCTTTCGGACTGTTAACAAATAATTTGACGGACACGCCGTTACGGGTGACAGTAACAGCCTTTTCTTTCGGATCCCAGGAAACCTTTGCATCCAAAGCTTCGGAAGCTGTTCTAAACGGAACAAGTGTGGTCCCATTGCGGTTAATCGGTTTGGCGTCGTATTCTTCACCATTCACGAACAGCTTCATACCCGACGGCCGTCCGGCCTTCTTCGAGAATTCACCCAGCTTTTTGTAGCTGTCCAGATCGGACACATTAGCCAGTACCGCCTCCTCCTGCATGTAAACGGCATCTGTCACATTTCCGTTTTCAGCCAGTAGCTCAGCTGCCTCAGTCAGTGCTTTACCAGAATTCCGGATCAATTCAAGTTCAGCAACCTGCTCCGAAGTCAAACGGTCCGGGTATTTCGTAAGCAGCAGATTCGCAATAACCGCTCCTGCCGGCTTATCCTTCGTATTTTCTACCGCGTGAAGCAGACCCTTGTAACCGTTGCGTCCCTTGTGACCATTATGGTCTTTGGACCCCCCGTATGTATCATCCGTTACTGTAACAGGTTCAGTTTTTCTGATTTCTGCGTGTTTGTCTTTTTTACTGTTTTCATCCTTTTTACCGGATGCTTTGTCCTTTTGTTTTTTGGACTGATCATTGTCTGAGTCATGGGGATTGATTAGCTCTTCCCCGCTCTTTTCATTCCCGTCTTTAACAGACGTCTTTGCTTCCTGTTTGTTCCCCTGATCATTTCCGCGTCCCTGCTTGGCTTCAGCGGTTCCCGCTGCCAATCCCAAGACCAGTATACACGCTAGTAAAGCTGTCCAAGTGTTTTTCATGATGCGATTCCTCCTTATAGTAAACACCGGGCTCAATCGTCCCTAGATGTATTAACGGTTTCTCTAAGCTGATTTTTTATCTTTTTTTATTTAATGTGTGAGACACCACTATAGCTGCAGTCCAGATTACCAAAACCACTATAAAATTTTATTATACGTCTAACCTATTTACACAGTATAATGAGAAAATGCCCATGCATTTATAAGAAACAGCCTTTACATTCGCATAATAGAAAGAAGATGAAACAGACATGTTCGGCACCATTCTTTTGGACGTTGTTTTACCTATTTTTGTACTTATCGGTTTTGGTTGTATCATGCAATATTATTTTCGACTGGATTTGTATACCTTAGCTAAAATCAATTTTTATTATATCACCCCCGCAGTTGTGTTTACGGGTCTATATCACTCGGAAATTTCTTTAATGCTCATGGGTGAGGTTTCACTTTTTTATGCCTTGTACATAGCTATTCTGTACGTAATCAGTACTACCGTCGCCAGATCGCTGAAATACAGCCCTGGAATGCGTGGAGCTTTTACAAACAGTGTAATGCTAGATAATTCAGGAAATTATGGTCTACCAATCAATCAGTTAGTGTTCAAAGGTGATCCGCTAGCCATTTCCGTTCAGGCTCTGATTATGACCTTTCAAAGCTTTGTTACATTTACATACGGTACTTTTGTTGTACAGAACGGTAAGGCTAACACTCGAAAAATTTTAATTAATTTTTTGAAAATGCCTGTACCTTATGCACTTGCACTAGGTTTGCTCCTAAATCTGTTGCATAGTCCGTTGCCTAATTTACTGGCTGAACCTTTGAAATATATTAGTCAGTCGATGGTTGCCGTGGCTCTACTTACTTTGGGAGCACAAATTGTGCAATATCCCTTTCGTTTGCGCCGGACAGCCGTATACATCAGTATGGTACTACGCCTGATTGCAGGTCCACTGGTCGGTTTTCTGCTCGTCTTGCTACTGGGTCTTAAAGGGATTCCCGCTCAAGCCTTGCTCATTGCATCGGGTATGCCTACCGGAGTTAATACAAGTATTTTGGCGGAAGAATATAAAAATGAACCCGATTTTGCCGCACAAACAGTATTACTATCAACGATTATGAATGTCATTACGATGACACTGTTAATTTCAGTATCCCGGCATCTTGTTTGAGGTGTATGATAATATAAAAAATGGATTAGAGACGCTTTTTGTCTAAGGACAGGAGCGTTTCTTTTTCGAGATAAAAGAACATACGTTCCTGTTGTTGCTTCTTTTTTCTACTTAAGGTGGTGTGTTTGTTATATTGAGATCGTATGCGAGAAAGAGTTTTTTTCTATTGTTAATTTTTCATATAATGAAATAATTATATTATCTAATTTGAATCTCTATTAGTTGCTGTTTTCAACTTGTCGTTGCTTTTTCCTAAAAAAAGAATGCGGGACAACAAGGTCATCAAAATAAAGCCAGCTCACTCATTAGAGTGGCTGACTTAGGATTATCCTTATTAAGGTTTAGGGCTCAATTCCCCATTGCTTGCTTCCAGACAGATAAGCGGTTATTTTAGCAGAATCTTGTAAACTGTTTGCTGTAGGATTAAATGAATAATCATCGGTCTGTGTGTAACTACTCCAGTCCTCTTTGGATATCCGGGTTTGCAAATCCACACTTTGACCAGGCTCTAAAGAACCCGCAGCCGATTTAAACCCAATTTCTGCATAAGAGTCTGCCCCTGGCTTCGCATTGGATAATGTTTTGAAGCTAGCAATCACATTCCCTGTACCGACGCTCGACCAATCCGTGAAGAAATTTTGTGTTTTCTCCCCGTTAATGGTGTAATAATAACGCAATGTCACATCTGCTAGGGAAATGGATGAGGTTCCCGTATTGGTTATTTTAAATTTGGAACTGATTGTATTGCTTGTGGTGGATACATTCCCATTGAAGGTTTGCACCTTCAGAACGCCCTCGCCTGTTCCTGGCTCACTTGGCGTATCCCCTTTCACCGTAATCGTAAACAACGCATCATTGCCTGTACTAAAATGGAAGTTTAGTGCTGTCTCTCCTTTAGGAAGTTTAGATAAATACTTGTTGGTAAGAACGACTGTATCCTCACTAAGCGTATAATCTTCACCTTTGTTCAACACCACACTCCCCTGCTTGATCGCTTCCAGCGTATTGCCGTTAAGTGTTAGCTTGACAGTAATATCTGTATTGTTGTTATTCACTCCATAGGTTGCAGTCGTTGGTGTAATACTTGCTTGCCCGGTAGATGGCTGATCACCACCCACACGATCTGCCACCAGAATGCCGCGGCCATTCGTTCCCAGATAAGCACGTCCATAAACCCGCGGGTCCCCAATAATTTTGGTCACTCGAGCATATTGATGTTTGTCATCATTAATGCGCGCCCAGTTTGCACCAGCATCGTCCGATCGGTAAAATCCACGTGTACCATCTATTTTACCAACGATAAATACCGCTGCATACGTGCGGTTCGGCGCTGCCTTACCAAAGCCTACAAAATCCGCTTCCTGCACATTAGAGAGCTTGGTGAACGTAGCGCCGGAATCGTTGGAATGCCATAAACCATATGGCCCCCCATCCTCGGAGCCTCCGGCGAACCACACATCTCCTTCTGCTCCTCGTACAGCATCAATATCAGCATTGCCTGCTGTCGGTAAGCCAGTTACCGCTGAAGGCGTAAAGGATACGCCACCATTGGTGCTCACATATATTTTCCCGGAGGCAAATGCGTAATATTTATTAGGGTTCACTCGGTCAGAGACGATCTTTGCATTCGCTGGAATCCCTGTGCTTGCTGTCCATGAGTTGCCACCAGTTTTGGAGTAGAACACACCTTTGTCTGAGGTACTCCACAGCAAGCCATTACCATCTGCTGCTACAGCGATGCTGCCCCCTCCTGCTGTACCAGAAGGCTCGCTATTTGCCTTATACCAGTTGGCTCCACCATCATTGGAAATACCGATGGATTTGGCATTTGGATCTTTTTTATAATCCGCTTTACCTACCCGAGCCATAAAAGAAGGATTCAGCTCGGCATAATCAATACTTTCGCTGCTTGTAAAAGTCGGATTATCCAGCATTTTAGCTGGAGCCTTGAATAAATCGTCATGTCTGAATCCAGAGACATCACCTACTGCGCTCACCAAAGGCGCGCCGGTTGGAGGGCTCACCAGATCCAAAATCGCCGTTTCCTCTACCCCTTTAGCGGCTACTGAAATATCCAGCTTTCCGCCTTTATCCCAATTGGTTAGATTTTTAGAGCCATAAATCGTAGCTCCGGTGCCGTACAACATATGGTCTGAATTAAATGGATCTATCTCCAGATCACCGATCATCCACCCCAGCTTGGGCGATACTTCCGGTGGAGCCGGGTTGGCATTGAAAGTCAGCCAAGGTGCACCGCTTATATCCAGATTATATTTCAGCTTGCGAGACGGATAACCATCAAATTCCCAAATAGGACTCCAGGTTGCCCCACTGTCCGTGCTGCGGTAAATCGTTTCATCCGGCCACCAGGCATTCAACGTAGCAACCATAAGTGTACCTGGCTTCTGGGCATCCACCGTCAGTCCACCATATCCAAAATGATTGTCCGCGCTACTGCTACCTATGGGGCTAATGTTAGTCCACTGCCCGCTGGCTGTATTCAATTTCCACAGTTCACCCTTTGTTCCGTCATATGGACCGGCTCCATCGCTATAAGAAATATATAGATTGCCGTCCATTGATAACACACCGTGATGTGGCAAATAGCCCGTAGGCTGTCCCGCTATAGCAGACCAGGTTGTCCCGCCATCTGTACTGCGATAGACACTTTGCTTTTTATCTGCTACACCTACATAGATCGTCTGCGTTGCTTTACTCGAAGAGCCTGTTTTTTTGTCAAAGGTGATCCAGGCTAAACCGACAATGTCGCTGGTATATTCATTGGAAGGGTCCTGTACATACGTCCCTGGATTTGGGAAACTGCTCACCTTGCTCCAAGTTGCTCCAAAATCAGAGCTTTTCCATAGTCCATTACCACTTCGAGCTCCAAAGAACAAAATATTATTCCTATTTGGATCAATCGTCAGACGTTCCCCCATCGAGCGCCCCGGCATATTGCCCCCCACCTTAAAAGGAAGCTTGGTCGTCTGCCACGTATTGCCCCTGTCGGTGGAACGCATAATTTGCCCGTTTTGTTTATCCCATGAATTAGTATACGTACCTGTAGCTATATATACACGGTTTGGATCAACAGGATCAGTTGCTAGTGCATCGACACCATTTTGGTTCCAATCCTCCCAGCCCACAGAATCCGTCAGCGGAATCCAGCTCTCATTGGCAGCATTCCACCGGTAAGCCCCTCCAATATCTGTACGTGCATAGATCAGGTCTTTTTCCGTTTCATTAAAAATAATGCCAGGTACAAAACCACCACCTCCACCCGTAACGACACTTTTCCAACTGTAATCGTCACTTGAAGCAGCATGAGTCGGCGCTATCATTCCTGTCCAGGAAGCACCCGCTACCACAAGCGCCAAACAAGCAATCTTCAACCTGTTTTTTGCCTTAGTCAATGAATTCAACCTCCTTCTTCATAATCATTTGAATATACGAATTCGTTCCTATCGTTATCGTTGCTTCTCACAATTCTGACAAATGTTCTCTTAGACTCACCCCCATTCATCCCAATAAATATAGTGCAACACCCAATTTGTTAGCGCTTACACTGTTGTCATGCTCAATAGATTCGTCATCTTTTTTTCATTTCCTTGTACGAAAAATCAAGATCATGCGATATTATCTCCTGCTCCGCAGCTTATAGTATGAGGTTTAGACTTCCTTCAGAGTTAACACCTTTTATTTATTTCTATTATGAATTTTTCACATAGTGAATTAATTACTTTATTTTCATTCTTTATGGGTGTCAAAATACTTGGATTTACAACAAAAAAACCGCGCTATGCGCGGTTCCAGCTTCCGTTACTTCCGTTAATACTGGCTTTAGTCATAAACAAATGCATATTATTGCAAGTATTCAAGCGCCAGAGCTAAAAAAATATGCCCTGAGACGAGCAATGCCCGCTCATCAAAATCAAAGTGAGGATGGTGATGAGCAAAATGCGTTCGTTCATCCTCATTACGGGCACCTACATGAATGAAGGCTCCCGGTCGTTGCTCCAAATAATAGGCAAAATCCTCTGCTCCCATGACCGGCTTCAAATCCAAAAAAGCGTCTGCTCCATACAGTCTGCCGATGAGCTCGCGTACACGCTCCGTTTCGGCTTCGGCATTCACCAAAGAAGGATAGCCATTCAAATAGTCCATTTCGTATCCGGCATGATAAGCCTCAGTCAACCCCTTGACGATACTGCGAATTTCATTCTCGACTTCCTTACGCACTTCCTTATTAAACGTACGTACAGTCCCTTCAATTTTGGCCTTATCTGCAATCACATTAAAGGCAGTTCCAGCTTGAAATACCCCAATTGTTAACACTGCTGATTCAATAGGGTCCACCCTGCGACTAACCACCTGCTGCAACCCGTTCACAATTTGACTGCCGATAACAATAGAGTCTACCGTCTGGTGCGGTCGTGCGCCATGCCCGCCTTTACCGTTGATCTGGATCGTAAACGCGTCGACAGCCGCCATCGCAGGCCCACTCTTTAATCCAATTTTACCAAAAGGAATTTCAGACGCGAGGTGAATACCGTATACCGCCTCTACCCCTTCCAGACAGCCATCCTCAATCATAAACTTGGCTCCGCCAGGCGGTTTTTCTTCTGCATGTTGAAAAATAAACACAAGCTTTCCCTTCAGCGCCTCACGGTTATGGCTCAACACGCGTGCCACTCCAAGTAATGCAGCCGTGTGACCATCATGCCCGCAGGCATGCATAACACCCGGAACGGTCGATTTATAAGGCACTTCCTTTTCATCCTGAATAGGAAGTGCATCAAAATCAGCACGAAATGCAATCGTTCTACCTGGCTGACCGCCTTCTAAAAACCCGAGCACACCGTTTCCACCCACATTCGTTCTTACCTCAATACCAAAAGAGCGCAATTGATCGGCGATAAAAGCAGATGTATTCGTTTCTTCAAAAGAAAGCTCGGGATGCTGATGTAGATGTCTTCTCCACGCAATCAGCTCTTGTTCACCATCTTTTAATTCCTGAACCCATTTTTCTAGCATAATACCCTCTTTTCCTATTGAATTTATATGCTTCTATCCTTATCTTACCATGAACAGCCTGTAGAATGTAGCTCTCTTATCATAGAAGACTTGAATTTACAACAAAAAAGAGCCGATAGGATACTCTCCCCAACTCTTTTTCATTACTAACTTATCTATTTAGAATTTTTCAGGTATTGAAAAACTGACTAATGTTTCCTCTTACGGGATGTGTCTGTTCCCTGTACTCACCTTTCGTATAGCTTCCAATCACCTTACGCCAAAAGGATTGTGCCGGCCTATTCGTACTCATCTGGGTCACCTTCCAGCGTCCGTTAAAACGTCCAAACAGCTCATGAGCCGCCCAAGTCCCAACCCCATTATGCCGATAAGGACGAAGTACAAAGAACTCAGCCATGTAGTAGTCAGCTTCTCGATTGCTGGACATTCGGTCAACGAGTGCAAAGCCCACAGGAACATCCTGTCTCCAAATCAGAAAAGGCAACTTCTGTTCGCCGCTCGTCCAATATTGATACAAGTCTGGATAAGCCGGGAATGTCCCCTTCTCAGTGACATCAATTCGCAGATAGGCTGTAAAATCGTATAAATAAAATTGCATGAGCTGTACAATAATGTCCTTTTGCGACTCCGGTACACTCTTAATAGACAGCTTCAGTTCCGATTTGATATTATACCCCATACTTTCACCTCTCTTGGCGGTTCAATCCGTTCTTTAACTTCGAATTACATCCCATCCAGTGCTGTTCAAAATATGCTAAAATACATATATATTATGACCGGACGAGGTGGAACCCAATGAATATACAAAAGATCATCGACCGGCGCAAACTAGATGAAAAAATGCCGGGATTACCATGGTACGTGCAGCAATTTATGGATTATAAGCTGCCCGACCTGTCCCCTTCCACACTACTAGAATATGTGCGGGATTACGAAGCTTTCTTTTCATGGCTTCGCTCGGAAGGCTTGTCTGCCGGAGAAACGAATGCCCAAGTTACACTTGAAGAGTTGGAGACACTTCACATGGACAGTATTACAGGCTTTCGATTATTTCTGTCTACTAAGCTCGAAGGCTCCAACTCCCGTATAACCATTTCACGTAAGCTGTCGTCTCTGCGTTCGCTTTTTCATTATTTAAGTCAGATCGCTGAGGATGAAAATTTTTATCCATTGCTCAAACGCAACATTATGGCCAAGGTCGAAATCAAGCGTATACATAAACCCAAGGATACGGCGGCCAAGCTTAAAGGTAAAATACTGGAAGAGGAAGAACTGCTTGAATTCATCGGTTATATTTATGAAGGCTATGGTCAGGATTTGGCCGATAATAAGCAGGCGCTGTACTCCTATGAACTAAATAAGGAACGGGATGCCTGCATCGCCAGCCTCATTTTGAACTCAGGCCTGCGCGTATCTGAAATCGTCAATCTGAATCTGGATGATTTAGACATAAACAATAAATTATTATATGTGTATCGCAAAGGCAATAACGACGAAACCTTTAAAACGCCGGTGTATTTCCGCGAGCAATCCAAAGATGATCTCGTACTTTATTTGTCCCTGAGACATACCCGTTACCGCGCTCCAAAAAAAGAAAAGGCTCTCTTTGTCACACGTCCTAACGGGAGTACAGAAGGCAAACGGATGACCAAAAGAGCGATTCAGGCAATGATCATCAAGTACGCCAAGCGTTTCGGTAAGCCTTACCTTACCGTGCATAAGCTTCGTCATTCCTTTGCTACTGATTATTATTTACAAAATGATATTTACAAAACAAAGGAACAACTGGGCCACGCTTCGACAGAAACAACAGAAGTGTATGCCCACCTGACTGACAAAACCATGTCCCAGGCGATCGAACGGCGGGTAGAGACTCTAACCGACTCAGCCGATTGATGTCTCACCCCTGCTTATTCCTCATTCCTTCTATCTGCTTTTGAATCTGTTCGAGTAGCCAGCGGCCTGCGGGTCCGTTGGCCTCAGCAGGAAATATTTGTATCATTTCATCTGAGTAGTGACGTTGAGCCCAATCCATTTGATGCTCCCAAACCGCTACCCCCTGTACATTTGTCAGCTTAACGGTAAGCTGAGCATCCGATTGTTCCTTAACCATGACCAGCTTCGGATAATCCTCCTGCTTGAAGCCTTCCAGCAACACACAATCATAGGCCTGAAAATGCCGTATCAGACTGGTGACAGGCTGACTATTCTCCTCTAAAATAGCTGTTCTTCCAGCCGAAACAATAGCTACGCCTTCAGCACCCGCCTGTCGGTGCTTATACGTATCAGTACCCTCATGATCCATTTCAAATTCATGTCCATCATGCTTGATCACTGCTACGCGTAGACCTGACTTCTGCACATAACGAATTAACCCTCCGAGAAAGGTCGTTTTCCCCGTATTTTTGAATCCGACGATTTGACATACAAATGGATGTTTCGTATTCACGTTACCTGTCCACCTTGTAATACCAGTACTCGCACCTCTTCACCTTTGCGTAATCCTTCTGTTGTAGGAGGAATCACGATCAGACAGTCGCTGTCCTTAATGGTCACCATGACACTAGATTCATCTGCTCGCGCAGGAATCGCGTATACTTGCCCACCACGTATCTCCAAAGAGCTGCGTACAAAGCGTGTATAGTTGTTTACCTTCGTATAATCTGCGCCTAACTTCGCCGTCCAGGTTTGTAAATATGGATGTGCCGAAGATAACATCATTTGGATCGTCGGCCGTACAAACAGCTCACAGCCTACAAAGCACGCACCGGGGTTGCCTGAAAGCGCAAATAACAGCTTGCCGTCAATCACTGCGGCTGTGGTCACACTTCCTGGACGCATCGTAACTTTGTTGAACAGCATATTCACATCTTCCTGTCGTACCAGGTCACCCATAATATCAAAATCCCCCACCGATACTCCTCCACTCGTGACCACGATATCATAGGCAGCTATGGCTTCACGTACAGAGGTACGGGCAAGACTCAAATCATCATGAATGGCTTGTAAAATGAACGGCTCTCCTCCTGCCTCTCTGATTTGAGAAGCCAGCATATATGTATTACTGTTTCGAATTTTTCCCGGTTGTAACGGCTCATCCACTGCGAGCAATTCTGACCCTGTGGAAAAGACAGCCACCCTTGGCTTCCTGTAAACAGGCACCCGATGTACACCAAAAGTAGCCAGTACTGAGACATGCCCCGCTCCCACGCAAGTTCCCTTACTGAGCAAAAGCTGACCTTCCTTAATCTCATGACCAATTTGTGTCACATTTTTGCCAACTTCCATACGCTTCTTTAAGCCAACATATGTCTGTCCATTTTCCTCACGCAGCTGTGTCGCCTCCAGCATAACCACCGTGTCCGCTCCTTCAGGTAGTTGTGCTCCTGTCATGATGCGGGCTGCCATTCCCGTCTCCACCCGCTTGTCCGATACAGTGCCACAAGGAATTTCATCAATCACGTGTAGCCAGATTTCCTGACCGGTCGAACAGACTTCAGTGTCCGAGGCAAGGATCGCATAGCCGTCCATACCAGAACGACGAAAGCGGGGATACGGATGTGGCGCAGTCAAATCCATCGCCAGATAGCGACCATGTGCTTGCTCAAGCCCTACGTCCTCCCTTTCACCCTGTTTAACATGACTAGCTATCCTGCTTTGTGCCTCTTCCACCTGAACTGCTTTACGCTGGAATTTTTCTGCGTTTAATGATGTATGATTCATATTCTCACTCCGTTCTTCTTAAATGCCCTCTTTCTGTTATAACGCTAAAACCGTTATCTGGCAAATCCAAACGGTATTTATTGAATTGCTCCAAGTCTTTATCCGCCAAAAAACAGCCTGGATATCATATCGCGGCTGTTTTTGGTAGATTTCAGTTTTTAATTTTGCGTATCATCCGGTCATTTCTCTATTTTATTAGTTTATATTAATTTTTCCGAAATAGATTGAATCTATTGAAACCTCATATAACGAGGACATTTGCTGTGCTCGAGCTATTGTTAAATCGGATGAATCTTCCTCTATATGTTTTAATTCATTCATTGACATACCAAGTATATTGCAAGCTATTAACTCACTATATCCTGAAGCGAGTCGTGCCATCTTTATTGTATAAAAGCTAGTGCAAGTTACATTTTCATTTTTATCTGCAACCATCCAATCAACTCCACAATATAATTGATAAAAAAGTAATTTACCTGTATACTCTGAACGAAACACTTTTCCCCTGTTAGGAGCAAGTAAGGTGCAAAAACTTACTCGGGGGAAATGCCTTTTGAAAGAGGAACTCAAATCTCATGGACGCACTCAATCATGGCTCGCCCGACGAACTGGATATTCGCGGCAACAAATATCCAACTGGATCGCGGGACGTGACAAAATGTCATTCGAGGCGGCAGTCCTCATTTCTAGGATATTGGAGTGTAAAGCTGAGGACTTATATGAGTGGGAACTTGCCTGACAAACAGGCATTTCCTTCGGGGCATTTGTACATGCCGGCATTTACAATATATATCCCGCTTTCACCCTCCTTTTCTTATATGTAGATTGTTTTCACCTTTATTTAAAAGATTGTTATTTTTTTCATAATCAATTTTATCACATGGAAAATGATTAAAAACGGGAAATATGTCGAATTAAATCGAACCCGTCCGGCTTATCCTAGTCTAACTGATTATTGACTTATTCATTTAAATCTGGTAACAAAAATGACCCCTGAATTTTCATGGGTCATTTCCACAGTTTTTTAAGCGCTTTAAGTTTATTATGAGACATCGAGCAAGTGAAGTCAGATCCTTCGAATCGTACCAGCCCTCCAAATGCGTTAGACTCAATTTCACAAACCAAGTCGAGATTTATCAGGGTATCTTTATAAGCTGGATATAGATACGGAAAAGCTTCCCTGCAAGCCTGTGCGGTTAGCCCGATTGTATAAGAACGATCTCCAGAGTTGAAACGCGGGACATAATAATTTTTTTTAGGTTCCCACATATCCACACTGTGCATATTCATTACCTTAAAAAAACCGCTCACTGCTGCCTTACCCACTACCTTAATTTCCGATCCGAAAATATAACGAATTTCTCTATCGGCATTCATTGCATCTGCATATATTTGTCTCCATCGAGATAAATTTGCTGAATTTATACTTTCTTTAATGTCTTGATTTTTAAAAACAACCTGCCCCCCTCCATAATCTCCCGTAATGATCTTGTCCACTTGTGTGATGTTAACCAAATTAGATCCGTCCAAATTGCAAAAAGTGGGTAAGCCTACGGAACATTCATGGAGGGTGGTGGGAACTGTAAATCTTCCATGAGAAGTATGAAAAAGCGGAATGTGATAATTGCTTTTAGGCTTCCACAATTCAATCGCAACTAGGTGATTCTCACAAAAAAAAGAGCAATCTCCAAGTGAATTGTCATCAAGCAATGGAGTGGCTAGGATTCGCTTTCCCTCTTCCATTAAATTCAGTTCTTTTCTGTTTTCTTCAGCTCAGCTGGTACAGGTTTAGCGCCAAAAATTGTTTTTTCTTTTTTCGTAGACTCGTTAGCGTATTTACCAAGGCTTATACTTAAAGCTCTCGCCAATTTCTTATCCATTTTCGCTCACCTCCTTTCCATAAAGGAAGAATACTGAATGCTTGTATAATTAAAGCTAAACATATTATGTGAGATTGTATAAAAAAATTTAATATGCAAACTAAAATACATATCGTTTTATAATATTTGTGATGTTTGGTCTTATTAATATAGATAAAATGATTGGGAGCATATAGTACAATCACTAATAATGAACAAGCGTTAATTATCAAAATCGTTGCTAAACTTAAAGAGACAAAAGGTATAGTTACACATATGGCCGTTGTAAAGAAGACACAAAGTGTAAGGTTGCTGAAGTGTACCCCTCCTGAAAATCTCCTTACAAACATGATCGTAGCCAGAGCTAGTAATGCCCCCCAAAAATGTCCTGTTATCCATCCTATAACTGCGACCATGAGCACTGCTGAAATTTCGGTAATTTTTATACCAATCGCATACTCCATCACTTCAACACTTGTGGGTCCATCAGGATCAGCTTTCTTTATTTCTGATGCGATGTGCCTCGATAGCGTTTCTAGCATCCTCGTAATCTCCTTTCTCTGATAAGAAGTACGATATTCCAAAAGTTAGTAATGAGATGGAAAGTAATCCTATCGTATTGGAGTTATAGAGCATATACAAAGTAACAAAAATAGTGACAAATGATATTAGGGACCCTATAATGAACATTTTATTTAGAGATGCTAGGTAATTTTCACCTTTCAAAAAATCATGTGGGGGTTGAATGATAAATGAGAATCCAAAGTTATATTTACCCATCACAAAAGAAATAAAGTACGCAGTAAGGATGGAAGACAACTGTATAACGTATATAGAAGAGCCAGCTGTATCACTTATAACACCTGGCTGTGCTACTCCGAAAAAGTTTGCAAATATATATACAAATAGCTGTAGGTTAATGTAAGCTGTAAGACCGGAACCAGCAGAAAAAGCCGCAAGATATGTTTTGATCCCTAAACCAAATCTTAAAAAGAGAACCATTAACAAATACTGAAGCGGAAAATCTAATTTAGGCATGCCTATTACTTCTCTCATGAGAAAGGAAAACAAAGTTATGCCAATTGCATAGAGAAGTATTTTTCTTCGATTTTCCCACACGGGGAGCATATAAATCTTCAAGACCAAAGTAACTGCCGCTAAAGCATCGAAAAAACCAAGTAAAATATATAAAAAAGCAGATAACACAGTTACACCATCCTCCTATTTCGCCTGATGTAATTGTATATTTTACTAATAGATGTGGCAATGAAATAATCTAGTAAATTGGATTTTTTTGTATAAATATGAGGTGGAATTTTCTTCCCCTGGCTTTCTTCTTCAAACTCGACACCCATTTATACTAACAAAAAAAGTCACCCCAAGTGAGCGACGTTGCTTTTGCTAATGTATTATGTTGGTTTTTTTTCGATATCAAGGTTATAATCTACTTAATTTGGGGTGGAGGGATTATAGTGGCTTTAAGTGAGAATTTTAAAAAATTACGTATAAAATATCATTTGACTCAACAAGAACTTGCTGAGATCGCTGGGGTTACCAATAAAGCAATTTCAGCTTGGGAGAGCGGACTTTCTGAACCACGGATGGGTGCTATAGAAAAGATAGCTCGTCATTTCCATATCAAAAAAAGCAACATTATTGAAGACGATGGTATTGAACACATAAGCTCTGATCAAGTGTAGGTCAAAATAGACAGCAATAAAATCGAAGCAAAGGAGCACCGTTCAATTCACTTTAGGTTATATCAAACTACAAAAAAGGAACTGTGCAACAGCTCCACAGTTCCGCAAACAACTTTAGAAGAAAATAAAATTTTACCCATTATCGTCGACTTCGTCGGCTGATTTTACCTGAACCGCTACGTGTTTTGGGCTTACTATAAGATTTACGCGGCGAATCAAATATGCTGGAACCGCCGCTGTCGCTCCGGTCACGTGAAATCGAGCCTCTGCTCGGTGAACTGCTGGACCCTCTGTCGAACAAACTTCCGCTTGATCCAACGCTAGAATCCGAGTTCTTCCCTCTACGGGTAACCGAACCTTTCCGCTCCACCGTAATCGGCGGAATCGCCTTTTTCTCCTGCACTGTAGGAGCACGATATTGGCCCTGAGAAGGTCGGTATACATCTCTGCTGGAGTAGCCCCGATAGGAGCCTGAACCACGTAAGGAATCAAACAGAGCATCCAGCACAGTTGCGGTTAAGTATCCTTTTAAAAAGCTTGAACTGTAATTTTGTTCTACATACTTTTTACTGTCAATTTCAATGAGTGTATCTTCCTTCTTAGCTGGATCTTGCTGCAAATGGTACCACTCATCGCTATATACCAGAAACATCCGCTCATTGCTCTGCGGTGACATTTGTTCCGGTGTACGCTGTTCTTTCAATTCCTCCGCTACTTCCGGGACTGTCTTGCCAGCTGCCCGGTATACATACGAGGTTGAATTTCCGCTGCCACTAACCGATTCCAGCGGATACGTATCCTTTACACTTGGCGCGCCGCAACCGCTTAACACGGATACGAACAAGCTCAGCGCCACAAAGACCTTTAATGCATACTGCCAGGTGCGTTTGCTCATGTGTAACCCTCTCCTAGCTTGCCCGAATAACCTTGACGTCTCCGGTAATCACTTCTTCTCCTTCATAAAGCATAAAGCGACCGTCCTGCCACTCTACCCGCAACAAATGGTAATTATCAGACTGGTACTGCCAAACGTGCTGCTCTCCACCCTGTCGGAAAGGAGCACGGCCCATGACGGTAACTTGCCCAGAATATTGCTCCTCCAAATGATACGTTGTATCATCCAGCTCTAAAATGGTCGGCACTTCCTCAGGGTTGTCAAGTCTGCCGTCGATGGCCTGATATAGTCCGAATTGCAGTGTTTCCCGTTCCTCTATATGAAGATAACTGATTTGATTACCATCCTGAAGTGTCAAAACAACGGCATTCCGGGCACGATTATGTACACGACCTACCACTTCATAGGTGACAAGCGAAACTTCACAGATATCACCTGGATTTAAGTGAAGCATGCTTTTCTCTGCTTTTGGCGGCTCCGGCTTAGCAAATAGATTTGAAATTCGTTTCCAAACACCCATGGTTATATTCCTGCCTTTCTTAGCCTAGAAGCATGCTGTAATGATCAAGGCGCCAACCAGATGCAGCGCTCCTGAAAACAGGCCGAAACCAATTTTACCTTCCTGTGTACCTTTATCCAGATCAAACTGGGCCCAGTACCGCAACAGCAGACGTACAATAACTTCCAAAACAAGCAGGATGACAAAAGCGATCACAGAATACACAAGCGCTTCGAGCAAATTATTAGCTGTAGCGATAGAGCCTGACAAAATATAGCCTTGTGCAACCAGCTTCATAATCATTCGTACCGTTACGGCCATATTTCCAGCTTTCACTTCGGCAAAATCCTTATACTTCGTGAATAAAGAGTCGACATACATTAATGCGAAGATCAAAATAGCTCCCGCACCAGTCCATACAAGCATTGCTTTCATCGTTTCTAAAAAATGCATTTCATACCATCCTCCACATCTTCTTGACCTTCATATAATGTTTTACGCCTGCGGGCAGGGAAAAGCGAAGGAGAAAACGTTTCTCCTTCGCTTCCTGAGCAATCAAACTTGGCGGCACTGCTTAAATGTTCTTATTTATTTTCGTATTGCTTCAACAAAGCGGCAAGCTCATCGTCCACGGCGCTTTTCTTATCCAGCTCTTTGAACTCCTCATCCAACGATTTTTCCTTAGAAGACATTTCGTTGCTCGCTTCGGCACGTGCTTCTGCTTGCAGCATTTTTTCCTCCATACGCTTCAATCCGGCAGTTGCCGTATCAGAGCTAAAACCGTTCATAGCTTTGTTAATTTCAGTTTGCGCTTTAGCTGCGTTATAACGGGCAACCAGTGTCTCGCGCTTGTTTTTCATTTCTGTCAGCTGTCTGCGCATTTCATCCAGCTTGCCACGCAGGTTATCGGCCGCAGCTTTGTTCTGTTCGTAACCAGCTTTGAACTCGTTCATTTTTTGTTCAGCAGATTTCTTTTCTTCCAGCGCGCGACGGGCCAGATCTACATTTTGTGCTTTTGCAGCGGTATGTGCCTGTTCTTCGCGTTTCTTTACCAAAGCAGCCTGTTCTTCGTATTGCTGTTTGAATCTCTTTTCAATAGCAATTTGAGCGGCTACCGCTTTCTCTGCATCTTCCAGGTCCTCTTGCATATCACGAATGTATTGGTCCGTCATTTTAACTGGATCTTCTGCCTTGTCAATAATGGCGTTAATGTTGGACATCGTAAGATCTCTTAATCGTTTGAAAATAGACATGTGAAGTTCCTCCTAGAGTTGAATGCTTAAATTTTAAGCTCTGTACACATGTTTACGCAAGCTTTGCAAAGAGGGTTTCAAAAATTATCTAAAAGCCGCGCAAGTAAGGCTCTGGGATGTCGGCCTGTACTTTTAGCTCCCGCGATGCATGCAACGCCCAATAGGGATCACGCAGCATGGCGCGGCCTATTGCTACCAGATCAGCTTCTTTTTGCTGAACAACCCGACGGGCGTCCTCATAATCATCCAGTAATCCAACAGCAATTACAGGTACATTCAGCTTTTCACGGACGGTATGAGCTAAATCCACCTGATAGCCAGCACGCGCAGACGGCCCTCCGCCAGAACCAATTGGACCCTCGCCACCAGAAGAGATATGGAAAATGTCCACACCTGCATCACGATATCGTTCCCCTACACCTGTTATGTATTCCACATTATATCCATCCTCGACGTATTCTTTGGCAGATATCCGCATAAGCACAGGCATATCAGCAGGAAGAACCTCTTTAACAGCATGTATGACCTCAACACCGAACAGTGACAGATCCTGGCCATATTCATCTTCTCTCGTATTTGTTAAAGGCGAATGAAATTGATGGATCAGATAGCCGTGAGCGCCATGTATCTCAACCGTATCAAAACCGGCTTCCACCGCGCGGCGCGCGCCTTCTTTGTATGCCTGAACCAGTTCCCTGACTTCTGCTGTCTTTAAGGCGTGCGGCTTTTTAAGGCGTTCGCTAAAAGGAATCGAAGAAGGACCCACAGGTTGCTCAGCATCTTCGGCCTTGCGTCCAGCGTGGCCTAGTTGAATGCCAATTTTGGCACCATACTTGTGAACTTCCTCTACAATCTTACGATATGCAGGAATATGTTCGTCACTCCAAATACCTAAATCACGATCCGTAATACGTCCATCAGGATGAACCGCTGTCATTTCCACAATAATAAGACCAGCACCTCCTACTGCTCGGCTCACATAATGGACATGATGCCAATCCGTCGGATTTCCATCCTCGGCCTCCACACTGAATTGGCACATCGGGGGCATAACAATCCGATTTTTTAAAGAAAGCCCCTTTAATTGATAAGGAGTAAACAAGTCGGTCACTTTTATCCTTCCTTCCTTCAATTCCATGTCTGTATAATTATGAATTGCAACCCCATTATACACCAGCTGTCACGGGATACCGAATCCGTTGTAAGGCTAAAACTTGCGAAAATGCTCTTGTTTTCGGTCATGTTTAAGAGAATATGTACGTTTAGCTCCATCATCTTCATTGATAATCATTTCATCGCGAACTTCTTTCCAGACGTTTATGAGCCTAACTTGGTAACCAGCATATTTTTAATAGGACAGGTACATAATAGTCGAGAGCACCACTAGGTACCACTGCACGAAAAGGGGGGATACATATGCCGTACAGGGGAGTGTTGCCATGCTTGGCACTGTTACTAGCATTTTCAAGTTTACCCGTTCACGCGGATGCGCCTCCCAAGATCGGAACGCCCCATCCCAAGGAAGCAGCTGTTGCTTCTTCTGTACATCTGAGTACAGATCGAGCTACTCCTACATTAGCAATGTTGCGTAAAAAACATGCGGACATTTTTAAAATGTGCGGCCCACACACCCGCCAAATTGCCTTAACCTTTGATGATGTGCCCGATTCTAGGTATACGCCGCAGGTTTTGGACGTATTACACGCCAACGGCATCAAAGCCACCTTTTTCATCGTCGGTCACCGTGCGGAAAAGCATCCGGGGATTATACGTCGTATTATCCGTGAAGGCCATGCTATAGGAAATCATTCCTATACTCATCCGGATTTTAGGAAGGCTACACCAGAACGCTTTCGCAACCAGATTACAAAAACAGAACGTATTTTACAAGCCAGCGCAGGTTTTCGCCCCAAGTTGATTCGTCCACCCTACGGTGAAATTACAGAGCCTCAAATAAAGTGGGCACGTCGTCATGGCTACATGATTGTCAACTGGAATGTAGACTCTCTCGACTGGAAGGGACTAAGTAAAACACAAATTCAGCGAAATGTGATTCCAGCTACAGGGCCTGGCTCTATTATTTTAATGCACGCTGGTGGAGGTCAAAGTTCCAACTTGCAAGGCACTGTCCAAGCTTTGCCGGGTCTAATTCACTCTCTAAAAGCTAAGGGCTACAAATTTGTGACAGTCCCCCGGCTACTCCACACATCGGAACGAAAATAACAGTATGTTTATAATTGAGGTCCAAGCTAAAGCAACGTAAAAAGGCTGTCTTACCAGCAGAAGTATTCTGCTCGTCAAGACAGCCTTTTTACGGATAGGACCTGATAAGAGTCCGACCTAGATATATACGAATATAGGCGTTATGTTTACATAATATATATTATGTTTAATTAAACTGTATATACGTACAATGCTATTTATCAATAACGTACAGCTTCACATTTTGAAATCCAAAGTCGTTCACAAATGATTTGTTGCCTGGAATAAAGATATCAATCCGCTTTCCTGTAATGGCGCTGCCCTGATCGCGAGCGACAGCTACAAAAGAATGATCCGGCAAACCTGGATGGGAGTAGCCTGTAACCAGTACTTTCGTGCCCATCGGAATGACGTTAGGATCTACCGCAATTGTACCTAGTTTAAGCGGATTGCCGTAGTAGTCCACTGCGCCCCATTTACCATTCTCATCGGCTGCGGCAGAATACGCTGAAGCCTTAACGTCAACTATTTTGCTATAGTTGAATGTTTTACCCCAAGCTTCAATCGTTGGCGCCTCATTCGCTGCTGCTTTCTCCGTAAGAAGCTGCGGCTTCGATTCCGAAGCTGCCTTTACACTTTTTTCGCCAGGCACCTTAATTTGCAGACCTGCATATATATTGCTGGAGGCAATGTTTGGGTTAGCCTTTGTTAGCTCGTCTACCGATACTCCATAACGTTGAGCAAGCAAAAAGAAGGTATCGCCCTCTTTGGCAGTGTGAAGCGAGGCAGCATCCGCTATTCCAGCTGTCTGTGCCAACCCTGCAATAGCTGCGGCAAGCACCGCAATTTTCATCGTTTTACCAATATGTTTTAAATGTTTCAAAGATATGTACCTCCTCTTTTATGCCTGCGAAGTTAGCTGTCGGATTCGGACTCAGGAGAAGCCCTATGCTTGTGCAATTCACCCCTAGGCATATTCCTCATCGTCTTATGACGTATCGGAATGGCTGCCGTTGTTACGTCCCCCGCACTTCCCATAGTTTGGGCCAGCATTTCAGCGCTTGTCTAACCGCATGCTGTCCCGGTAAGTTTTGGCTTACTGCATAATATCACAATTTTGTAACCTTATCCGCATGAAAATGTTGGGAACCCTGAACATCATACTACACTCGTTACAATTTTGTCATTAAGAAATCGATATTTGTTACGAAAGTATGGGGAAATGGTGACAAAATAAGAAAAGCCCTCCGTCAACGGAGAGCTCTTTTATGATTAGACCAGCACTTTCTTACAATACTTTGGCAAGAAAATCACGAGTGCGATCATGGCTTGGAGTGCCAAATACCTGGTCTGGTGCACCCTGCTCCACAATTTGACCGTTATCCATAAAGATAATTCGATCGCCTACCTCGCGGGCAAAGCCCATTTCATGCGTTACAATTACCATTGTCATACCGCCTTCGGCGAGCTTCTTCATTACATCCAGAACCTCTCCAACCATTTCAGGGTCCAATGCAGAAGTCGGCTCATCGAACAGCATTACGTGCGGCTGCATGGCCAAAGCACGCGCAATCGCAATACGTTGCTTCTGACCACCGGATAGCTGGTTCGGATAGGTATTCTTCTTATCCTCGAGCCCCACGGTACGCAGGAGTTCTAATGCAATTTTTTCCGCTTCCTTACCTGACTGTTTTCTAACCTGCGTCGGTGCAAGCGTCAGGTTCTGCAACACTGTTTTGTGTGGGAACAGATTAAAATGCTGGAACACCATCCCCATTTTTTCCCGGGTTACATTAATATTATGACCACGAGCTGTAATCGGCTCGCCCTCAAATAAAATCTCCCCATCCGTCGGCTGTTCTAACAGATTCATACAACGCAAAAACGTACTCTTCCCCGAACCGCTGGGACCGATGATAACGACAACTTCTCCTTTGGCGATATCTATATCAATGCCTTTTAAAATCTCATTCTTGCCGAACGATTTACGCAATTGTTTAACGGTGATCACTGGCTCTCAACTTCCTTTCCCATAAACCAAGCAGCTTAGACAAGCTGAATGTCATTACAAAATAAATAGCGGCTGTGATTATGAACGGACTTAATCCTTCGTAGGTAATATTCTTAATGACCTGGGCTTGATACATAATATCCACCATACCAATAGTCGAAATAATGGAGGATTCTTTAATAATTGTAATAAACTCATTACCTATAGCAGGCAAAATAGATTTAAACGCTTGTGGCAAAATGACGTGACGCATAGCTTTGCCTCGTCCCATACCCAATGAGCGTGCGGCCTCCATCTGTCCACGGTCTACTGCCTGGATACCTGCACGGAAAATTTCAGCCAGATATGCCGAGCTATTCAGAGACAATGTGATTATACCGGACTGGAGTGGAGTAAAATTGACACCCAGCGTCAAAGCAATCCCGTAGTGAATGATCATGAGCTGCACCAGCATAGGTGTGCCACGCAGGATCTCCACATATGTGGTACCTAACCACTCAATGATGCGTATACCACTCATCCGCAACAAGGATACGATCAGACCAATGATAAATCCAAACAGTACTCCGAGTGCAGACAGCAACAGAGTGTAACCAATACCCGTAGCGTAAAGACTGCGGTATTTCCAAAAAATATCTACGATGTTATTAGAAGAAACCTGTCGATCTGCCGAGAGTGCACTCGCTTCTGTAGAAAACTTTTCAATCGACCCGTCCGCTTTCAGGCGAGCCAACGTTTTATTTACAGAGGCAAGCAATTCTGCGTTCCCCTTACGTATACCTACAGCAGTTTCTGCTCCGGCATCCTCAGGTATCGCTTTGGCAAGTGTTACGGTCCCATCTAACGTGTACCCTTTAGCAACCGTATCTTCGATCACAACAGCGTTGATACGCTGGGTCCGCAGCTGGAGTACCAGATCGGATATTTTGTCCAGTGAGGTTACAGAGGCATTGGGTACTTTTTGAGCAATTTCTTCCTGAATACTCCCCTTTTGCGCGCCAATCTTCTCGCCTTTCAAAGCAGCCATCGTAGGATATTTGTCTTTATCCTCTGGGCGTACCATAATGACTTGCTTGGAGCGATAATATACATCTGAAAAATCAATGCTTTTTCTACGCTCATCCGTCGGTGTCATACCGGACAGTACCAAGTCTACGCGACCACTTTGCAGAGCAGGTAGCAAAGAGTCAAAACTCATGTCCTCAGGGACCATCTCCGCACCCAAATCTTTGGCGATTTCCTTCGCGATTTCCACATCGAAGCCAACAATAGTATCCTTACCGTTAATAACTTTATGAAACTCATACGGCGGAAAGTCGGCACTCATGCCCACTACAAGTTTTTTCTGTGGCTTTGCTTCCGTTCCGTATGCATTGAGCATGGGAAGACCCGTCAACAGCAAGATAACCGCCGTCAAAACCAGGGCGGTAAAACGATATGCCTTTTTCAATCTTTTTTTCTCTCCTTAAATTCTTTATAATAAATAAGATTGTGTCATTATAAATGAATATGCATGATTATGCAATGAATGTTATAGTACAATTTCAGCATACCTAGCACAGTACCTACATTACAGCTTATATAAAGGAGTTTTCAGCATGAATTTTAAACAGACCATTCAAAAGACAATTGAGCAGCATGCCCCACGCTTTAAGGACATTTCGTTATATATTGGGGCAAATCCTGAACTTGGAAACGAGGAATTTCTGGCCGCTGCCCGTTTAAAAGAAGAACTCATTTTTCACGGTTTTGAGATCCAGGCACCCGTATTGGGCATAGAAACAGCCTTTATTGCAACTTACAAAGCTGAAAAATCCGGGCCGGTTGTCGCTTTTCTGGCAGAATATGACGCTCTGAAAGGTTTAGGACACGCCTGTGGGCACCATCTGATATGCATGATGAGTACCGGTGCTGCCGTTGGCCTCAAGTCGATCATCGACGAAACTGGTGGAGAAGTACGGGTATACGGCACACCTGCCGAAGAAACTCGTGGTGCTAAGGTCCCTATGGCCGCTGCCGGTTTGTTTGATGATTGCGACATAGCACTTATGACGCATCCTTATGATCGTTACGAAAAATCAGGCAAATCGCTGGCGATTGATGCTGTACAATTCGAATTTTTTGGTCAATCCGCTCACGCGGCTGCCAGCCCGCACGAAGGCATTAACGCGCTGGACGCTGTGATTCAAACGTTCAATGGCATCAATGCGTTCCGTCAACAAGTAAAAAGCACAGTGCGTATCCATGGGATCATTAATCAGGGTGGCCAAGCAGCCAATATTATTCCTGATTACGCCTCAGCGCAATTTTATGTAAGGGCCGCTACACGTCAAGAACTGAACCCGCTGACTCGCCGTGTTATTCAAATTGCTGAAGGAGCTGCTTTACAGGCCGGGTGTCGTTTGGAGACCTCCAATTATGAGACTTCTTATGATGAAATGGTCACGAACCGTGTACTTTCCGATGCGTTTACCGCAAATTTGGTACAGGCTGGCATTTCGCAAGAAGATATAACGGAAGGCGAAGATCATGGCTCTATGGATATCGGAAATGTATCGCTTCATTGCCCTGCTATCCATCCTTACATTCAAGTTATTGACGAGAAGCATGCCTTGCATACACCAGAATTCCGCGATTTGGCGATGCAGGACCGAGCCATGGAAGGAATGCTGCTGGCTGCGAGAACTTTGGCATGGACTGCTTGCGATGTAATCACGAATCCTGAACTGCTAGCCCAGATAAAAAAAGAATTCGCTCTGCTGAATAACGAACGCTAAATCTTAATTCCGTGTTATTTCAGAAAGGAGTAGCCAGCCATCATGGATAGTATGAGTAGCTTTTGGACGTTGTTTATTGTGATAGACCTCATCATTTTTTGGTTTATATTCCGTGCAATACGCAGGAACCGGGGAAACAGAAAAACACGGCGCCGGAATGCTTTTTTCCTCAGCTCCCCTTCTCCTTCTTCCCTTACGCAGGAGCGTCATCCAGAGATTACGGAGCTGATGCAGCTATTGGAGCAATCCATTCCCGTCTCCTATGCTCATAGCGTAAGGAATCGTGTAATGGAAGCCCACCCAGAGATTACGGAGCAAGAATATGATTGGCGTTGGCATGAGCTAAAACGATATTTTATGCTATGCGCGATTATGAATCGTGTGCCTATGTTCAGTAGTGATGTGGATGAATTATGGCACGAAATGTTGATGTTTACCCGCGAATATCAGCAATTCTCGGAAGCTTTTTTTGGTCGTATGCTTCACCATGCGCCCCATTCTGGCGGCTCTCAGCCGATGCCGGAGGAGCGTGCGTGGTTTGATTGGTTGTATGTGGAATGCTTTGGCTGGAACCGCTATAGCGCCAGTTTGTGGGGGACTTTTTTTAATCATCCATTACCGAACGACGAGCTTTCACATTATTACAAACTCACAACTTCGGCGCAGCCAGCAGGTAACCGTTGGAATACTCAGGAGAATATAGCCATTTCACAGCAAGCCCAACAAACGGTTCATAAGATTGTACAACATCTGCGCGAGCGGGTGAATAAAGCGGTGGATGATCCTGAGGGTAAGCAATTGCCTAAGGTCAACTATTTACAGGTCGACTATCTGTTATTAGCTGTTGTATGGTATTCATGGTATCAACCTGAACAATTTGCCATACACATGCACCCGGATGCTACAGGCAATGCCGGGTTAGCTAGCTCATCTGGTTGTAGCTCGGCAAGCGGCTGCTCGAACTGGGATACGCATCACTCGCATCATCATTCCTCCCATGACAGTTCTCATCATGGAGGCTCTTCTCACCATGATTCAGGCGATTCTGGTAGCCATTCTTCGTGTAGCAGCGGCTCTTCATGTGGAAGCAGCTGTGGTGGCGGGGGCGACTGATCATAGCAAAAAAGGGAATTCCTCAGCCAAACACTGGCTAAAGGGATTCCCTTTTTCATTAATATGAATATGGTGTTCCTACTCCGTTCAGTCCGTCTTTGTGAGCAAATGGTAAATATCCATATACGCTTCGGCTGAAACATCCCAACTATATTCTCCTGCGAAAGCCGTCTGTGTAAGCTTCGACCAATGCTCAGATTGGCGATAAAAATGAACAGCACGACGAATGGTGTTCAGCATATCATGTGCATTGTAGTTCGTGAAGCTAAATCCATTTCCTTCCCCTGTAGACTCATTGTAAGCCTGCACGGTATCGTTAAGGCCCCCAGTTTCTCGCACAATAGGGATACTTCCATAACGAAGCGCTAGCAGTTGGCTGATCCCGCAAGGCTCAAACCTTGATGGCATAAGATACATATCGCTTGCCGCATATATTTTTCGTGACAGAGGTTCGCTAAAAGCAAGCTGCGCCGACATTTTCAGTGGATAGCGTCCCGCTGCCTCACGGAACCAATGCTCAAAAGCCGGATCCCCTGTTCCCAAAACGACAAACTGGATATCATCATAATACAAGATTTCATCAAGCACTCTCGTTACCAGATCTAGCCCCTTCATATCTACAAGTCGGGTTACCATGGCAATCATAGGTACGTCCGGCCGTACCGGCAGACCCAGCTCCTTTTGCAGACCAATTTTGTTTTCCTTTTTCTTTGTCAGACTCGTTCGGTACTTCGTATAAATACGATTGTCCGTAGCAGGATTATAGCTTTTGGTGTCAATTCCGTTCACAATCCCTGTTAAGCGACCCTGATCTCCCAATTTACGAAGCAGACCCTCAAGCCCATATCCGTAAAATTCCGTTTGAATCTCCTCTGCATAGGTCGGACTCACGGTCGTGACATGATCCGAGTACGTAAGCCCACCTTTCATAAAATTCAGTCTGCCATGATACTCCACACCCTCGGAGGTGAAATAGCTCCCATCCAGGTTGAGCAGCTCAGTTAAGACCTCATACGGAAAATCCCCCTGATACAGCAGATTATGTATGGTAAACACCGTGCGAATATCGCTGTAGAAGGGCAAATGTCGATAATCGGCATTCAGAAGCAGCGGAACCATTGCTGTATGCCAATCATGACAATGCAAAATATCCGGCCGAAAGTTCAGTTCAGGCAGCATTTCTAAAATCGCTCGGTTAAAAAAGGAAAAGCGTTCGCCATCATCCATATAACCGTAAATACCGTCACGACCGAAGTAATACTCATTGTCTATAAAATAAACCTTGATTCCGTCTAATGTCAGTTCCTCTATTCCACAATATTGATTACGCCAGCCTACGGCTACTTGCTTTACCGCTACCGGACGTAGAGACTTTTTATAAGTATCGGGAATCCCCGCATATTTAGGCAAAATGATTCGGACGTCGCACCCCGCCTGACGAAGTGCCTTCGGCAGTGCGCCAATGACATCAGCCAACCCGCCTGTTTTAATAAATGGATGTGCTTCTGCTGCCGCAAACAAAATGTTCATATATGCTTCCTCCTTATGTGGTTAATCTGCTTTTTTAGGCCTCCGAGGCGCTTTCTTGAGTATAACGATGCTCAGGGGTGGTATAGTCACCTCCAAGCTGTGAAGCTGACCATGGCAAGGAATACGGGCGGTCCGTATCATTCCGGTATTTAGCTGGCCACTTCCCCCAAAGTCCTTATGATCACTGTTCAGCAGTTCGATATAACTCCCGGCCTTTTCCAGCCCAATTCGGTAGTTCTCTCTCGGTACGGGCTGAAAGTTAATAAGCACGACCAATGTATCTCCTGGCTTTTTACTTTTACGTAAATACGTAATTACGCTCTGCCCACGGTCCTCCGCCTCAATCCACTGATATCCATCCCACGAATGATCCAGTTCCCATAGTGCCTTTTCCTGAATATACAAATGATTCAGCGCTTTCGTAAAAGCGTGCAGCGAACGGTGACTGTCATAATCCAGCAGAAACCAGTCAAGCTGCTCCTCATCCTTCCATTCGATGAATTGGCCGAATTCCCCTCCCATAAATAATAGCTTTTTGCCCGGCGAGGTGAGTTGGTAACCGAGAAGCGCTCGAAGCCCGGCAAATTTTTGCTCATAGTTACCTGGCATTTTATCAAGCAGCGACTTCTTACCATGAACAACCTCATCGTGCGACAATGGCAGTGTAAAATTTTCGCTGTACGCATAAGCTATGGGGAATGTCAGCAAATTATGGCGCTCCGGTCTCTGATCGAAATTCGTTTCGATATAATCAAGCGTATCGTTCATCCAGCCCATATTCCATTTGTAATTAAAACCGAGTCCTCCATCGCTTACCGGGGAAGTTACCATAGGCCAGGCACTGGACTCCTCTGCCATCATCAGAGCATACGGATAATAGCGGAATACTGTTTCATTCAGTTGTTGAAGGAAGGCAATAGCCTCCTCATTTTCAATACCTCCCTTAGAGTTAAAACGATATTGACCGTCCTGCTTTTCAAAATCCAGCCGTAGCATACTCGTCACAGCATCTACGCGCAGGCCGTCAATATGGTACATATCCATCCAAAATAACGCATTAGATATCAGGAAAGAACGCACCTCCGGTTTGCTGTAATCAAACGTCAGCGTTCCCCAGCCGGGCTTTTCCGCAATCAGCGGATCCGCATATTCGAACAGGGGCGATCCGTCAAACAGCCTTAATCCATGAGCATCTTTTGCAAAATGGGCTGGGACCCAATCCATCAGCACTCCAATTCCCGCCTGATGGCAACGATCCACCAAATACATAAAATCATGCGGTTCTCCATAACGGCTTGTGAGTGCAAAATATCCAGTAAGTTGGTAGCCCCAGGAAAGATCATACGGATGTTCACTCAGCGGCATCAGTTCAATATGTGTATACCCCATATCAGTCACATAAGGCACAAGAAGCTCAGCTATTTCCCTGTATGTATAAAACGTACCATCTTCTTTTTGCTTCCAAGTGCCCAGATGAAGCTCATATATGTGTAGAGGCTTTCCATACGGTGCTCTACGTTTTCGGCGCCAAATCGCATCGTTCCAAGTATAACCATCTATAGAAGCTACCACAGAAGCCGTTGCCGGTCTCACTTCAGCACGTACCGCGTAAGGGTCTGCTTTCAGAAATCGTTCACCGTTTGCACCCGTAATGTCGTATTTGTAAAAAGTTCCTTGGGATATCCCCGGAAAAAAACGACTCCAAAAACCGGATTTGGGAACCCTATATAAGGAATCCTGTTCCCCATTCCAGTTGTTGCGATCTGTAGCAAGCCCGACATGGAGAGCATGAGGAGCCCAGACCGTAAAACGGACGCCCTGTTCTCCGTTCTCCACAGTAAGGTGGGAACCCAAAGATCGGTAGCTGTGATAAAGCGTTCCTTCATGAAACAAATAAATATCTTCCGATGAAATAGCCTGTTGCGGAAGAGTTTGGTCTGTCATCACGTCACCACCCTTATATGTTTGTAAGTAAAAATGTATGAATCGGTAATGCATTCGCTTTTGGCTCAAAGCTGACTTGAGTTATTACCCCATTCTAGCCACAATGAACAGAAAAATGACTAGGAAAAAAATAAACCTTAGTTTTTGGGGAATCTTATATACCTAATGGTTTCAAGAGTACCCCATACCGTTTATGTATGTACTACACTGACAACTAAACCGGGAGGGAAACGAAATGTTTAATAAAGAATGCATTGCCATGCTGCTGGCAGGCGGAGAGGGACGCCGTCTTGCTCCCCTTACTTCAACGATTGCAAAACCCGCCGTACCTTTTGGCGGTCATTACCGAATCATCGATTTTCCTCTCAGTAACTGCGTAAATTCAGACATTGATACTGTAGGTGTACTGACGCAATATGAGGCAGAATCCTTGCACGAACATATCGGGGATGGAACACCATGGGGTCTTACAAAAACAGATGACAAAGGAATTACCCTGCTTCCATCTTACAACACAGGTAACGCTGAATACTTAGGAACGGCAGATGCTATTCATAAGAATATTGAATATATTGACAGCCAAAATCCGGAGCATGTGCTTATTTTATCCGGTGATCATATCTACTATATGAATTATCGCGAAATGCTGAACCACCATAAGGAAAAAGGAGCTGCGGCTACCATTTCTGTCATGGAGGTACCTTGGGATGAAGCACACCGTTTTGGTGTTATGAGTGCGGATGAAGATCTACGTGTCACAGAATTTGCAGAGAAACCTGAGAAACCGGAAAGTAATTTGGCCTCTATGGGTATTTATCTTTTCAAATGGGATTACTTGAGAAACTACCTGTTAGAAGACGCACAGGATGCTCAATCCAGTCATGATTTTGGTAAAGATATCATACCTAAAATGTTAGCGGATCAAGAATCCTTGTACGTTTATGAATTCCAGGGCTATTGGAAGGACGTAGGTACCGTTAAAAGCCTGTGGGATTCACACATGGATTTGTTACACGAGAATTGTGCGATCGACCTTCAACGTAAGGATTGGCCGATGTATACACGTGAACGCCGCACAAGGTTGAGCGCACAAAAGGTACCTAACCGTCAAACGCAGCCATTGGGCAGCTTGTTGCATGATTCCTGTCAAGTAGAGGGCCGAATTGAACGCTCCGTTGTATTTAGTGGTGTCGAGGTAGGTAAAGGATCAGCCATCAAAGAAAGTATCGTTATGCCGGACACACGCATTGGACGTAACGTCCATATTGAACATGCGATTATCGGTGAAGGTGCTGTGATTCGCGATGGTGCTGTCATTAAAGGCAGTCCGGGCGAAATTATGGTCATCGGACCCAATGAAGTGGTATTTGGTAAAATGGCGGTACGGCCGCAAACTACACGTATGCTGAAAGAAGCTTACGAGCGCAATACACGCTTGCGTGCCGAAGGTTTTACTTCATAACGTTACCCCAAATCAAAAACAGCCAGCCCTCCCGATTTAAGAGGACTGGCTGTTTTTCTAATTGCACCTATAAGTAGGCTTTAAATCTATTCTTCAGTGAGTTGTGGTGGTTCCACGGATTGCTCTGCTTGCAGAGCAGGTAATGAAACCGTAATAGTGGTGCCAGCCCCCAGTTCACTTCTGATGAGCATCTGACCATGATGGCGCTCGACAAACTGTTGTGAGATTGCCAATCCCAGTCCAGTACCACCGTTTTGGTGGTCTACCTGGAAAAAGCGGTCTCTTACTCTGGCAAGATTTTCAGCACTAATTCCAATTCCTGTATCTTGTACGGATATCTCGATATTGCCATCAACCCGTTGAAGCGACAGAAAAATAATTGAGCTTTCATGCGAAAACTTGATAGCATTATCCACAATGTTCAAAAATACCTGTTTTAGACGGTTACCGTCTCCATGGACGAAATATGCCGCTTCTTCCGAATCAAGCTGAAGTTTTATTTGCTTCATTTCTGCTTTGGCCCATACGTTCAGCATAATTTCCTGCAAAAGCTCCCGAAGATCTACCGTTCCCATTACAAGCTTCATGGCATTTTGCTCCAGCTTGGAAAAATCGAGAATTTCCTCCACCAAGCCAATCAGCCGATCCGTCTCTTTAGAGATAATCTTCATCCCGATTTTCGTCTCTTCGGGGTCATAGCCGCCAGAATTTAACGTTTCACTCCAACCCTTAATAGATGTAAGCGGAGTACGCAATTCATGAGATATAGATGAAATAAAATCATCCTTGATTTGATTTGTTCTGACAATTTCCTGTGCCATATAGTTCAGAGTCGAAGCCAGTTCACCCAACTCATACCGATAATCGCCTTCAATGCGTGTATCAAACCTCCCCTGAGCCATCTGAGCAGATACATCGCGGATATTATTAATCGGTCTAACAATGGAATTCGCGAGCCCTGTACTGACCACAAATACAATAACCAGTACAGCTGCCATGATGCCAAGAGAAAACAGCGTAATCGTAAACAGCTTATCATTTACCAATTCCAGCGAGGTTGTATACCGAATAACGTACACCTGGTCTCCGACGATATTGTCCAGTTTTTGAGATACCGCCATCACCTGCTGCCCCGTGCTCGGTTGCTTTCCGATCCATTTGCCCGTATCCCCAGCTAATGCTTGTGTCACATCACTTGTTTGCACACTTAGATCTGCTGCAAAATTCGTTGAGTTATCAATTACATTTCCCTGTTCATCGAGCAACTGCAGTTCAGTAAAGGGCAGAGAAAATGTATTTAACAAATACGATTGCAAAGACTGTTCCGGCTCTTTAAATTTGGGTGCAAATTCACTTACCGATTCGATACGGCTTTCGATATGTTTGTAAATGGAATCGTAATAGTACGACCGGAGTGCAAACATAAAAATGACTTCTACTAACAGAAGCGCTAAGAACACTACGAAAAAATAGTGAAGCACAATCTGTCGGCGAATTCCCTTTTTGATCATTGAGACTGACCTTTCCATTTATATCCATGTCCCCAAACTGTTTGTAAAAAAGCCGGCTCGGATGGATTGTTTTCAATTTTCTGCCGAAGACGTCGGATATTCACATCTACAATTTTCGGATCGCCCATATACTCTTTGCCCCATACGTGATCAAGTAGAACATCTCGGCTGAGCGGCGTGTTCTCTTTTTCCAGAAAAAATTGAATCAGAGAAAACTCAGTCGGTGTCAGCTCAATCAGCTGCCCGTTCTTCTTAAATTGCTTAGCAATCAAATCCAGGGTGAACGGTCCAGACTGGAAGGACACTTTGGCTGCTGTTTCACGATGAACATTCACCCGACGCAATAACGATTGAATACGTGCAATCAGCTCCGTCGGGCTAAAAGGCTTGCTCACATGATCATCGGCCCCTACAGACAAGGCATATACCTTATCCTGCTCCTGTACCTTCGCTGTGAGAAAGATAATGCCGATGCGCTCATTCGTCTCCCGGATTCTCCGACAGACTTCAAAACCATCCATACCGGGTACCATTACGTCAAGCAGTGCAATATCAATATCCCGCACCGTGTTCAAAATATTCAGAGCCTCATGCCCTTCCGACGCCTCCAGCACCTCAAAACCGTTACGTTTCAAATTAATGACGATAAAGCTGCGAATGGATTCCTCGTCTTCCATGATTAAAACTTTACTCACTCTACTCTACCTGCCTTTCCCCCAGCTTGTTTTTAATGGTTTTACGCGGTTCCAGCTCACTGGATCGCTTAATGCCAATGACCTGCGCATTCGTTCGCCACAGTTGGCTATACCCTTCGTTGTTTCGCTCCCATTGTGACAACGAGAAAAATTTAATTTCCGCTATCGTTTTGTCTGTATCATCCAAAATAAAGCGCAAATAGCTGTCCTTCTTCGAAACTTTCGGATCAATCGTCACCTTGCCATGCAGCTCTTTCGGTAATCTGAAGTAGACCTGTTCATTAGAATCACGATACTGCTGCTGCTTAAAAATCGTTCCTTTCGCCCCGTCCCACTGATAGAACGACACAAAATATGGAACCTCATCCAGCGGCTTGTTACTCCAACCTTTAGGCTTCTCCAAATTACCAAATTCCAGAATACCGTCACCATCCACATCACCACTGGCGATGGTCGCATCCTTGAAGGTGACATCCATAAGATTAAGCTTCCTAAGCTTGCCGTGATCCATCACAATAACATTGGAAACGGTAGTGGTCTGAGCAATTTTGGTGTCTATAATAATCCCCTGCCTACCCTCGGCTACCTTGCCAGCAACGACATTATAGACATCTAAGACCTGACTGTCCAAATCCAACGATCCGATTTCCTTAAAGGTCCCCCCACTGAATTGGAATGTTTTAACTGTAAAGAATTCATTACGTCGCAGCGTGATAATCGTCAAATCATTCAATTTATCCCCGTTTAAGTCCATCTTGTTATGCTTAAAATCATCTACGACGAAGTCCGTATAACCTGTAGCATATATTTTCTCCAGAGTTCCTCCGGTATAGGAATACACGATGAGTCCCTTCTGGTCCCCGCCATCGCCACTATCTCCGCTGGAAAAACCCGCTACAATATCGAGTGTTCCATCATTCGTTAAATCCACGAGCTTAAATGACTCCAGCACAGTGCCTTCCCCATCAAACGTCAGCTTCTTTACCCACGTTCCCCCCTGATCTTCAAACAAGGCACCATGTATTTTTACGCTCTCATCAGGCGTTTCATAAAAGAGCACTGCTTCGTCTGTGCCATCATTGTTCAAATCACCCGTTCGAATTGGCGTCGGGTCATCTGGATCATTCGGCCTTAAAGGCTGTACCGCCCCTAGTTGCGTATTCACTGCACCATTCAGTTCCTGCTTCTCGTCAGACATCGTCGGTGTCTCCATCAGCGAAATGGGATCGCTAATAACATTACAGCCGCTTAAAAATCCAGCAAGGAGCAGCAAGGAACAGCAGCCAGTCACCATTCTCAACAGCATTATTTTCACTTCTCTTGCCGTCCCCTTCACAATTTGTTCTTTTCCGCTTGTGTCAATCGTCTCCCCTGAATATCAAACACCAATTCACCATCATTCAACCCCCATATACGGGAAGCAAAGCGTTCAGCCATTTCCAACGGCAGTACAGTCATGATCGTCACCCGCTCGTCAGAACACAGCTTGCGAAAAGTCTCCAATACATGCGCTGCCGAAGCTGGATCAAGTCCATTTACAGGCTCATCAGCTAAAATAACTTTAGCTCCGTGCACGAGAGCACGCGCAGTCGCTACCCGCTGCCGCTCGCCACCGCTGAGCTTGTCGCATTTATCATGCGCCTTATCCAGCAGACCCAGATCCTCCAGTACGTCCATCGCTCCCATATAATCGTCGGAACGCACCATACCGGTCACCATTCTCCACATTGGAGTTTGACCGGATCTGCCAATGAGCACATTTTTAAGAGCGGTTCGATTCATATTTAGATGCGGGTTTTGCTCCAGGTATGCCCATTCCCGCTTTATTTTCATCTTGCCAGTCCAACCGGATTTCAGCACATCATTGCCACCTACAATTAAACTGCCTTCATCCCATGGCTCTTGTAAAGCAAGACAGCGAAGCAGCGTCGTTTTGCCGCTTCCACTTGGCCCCACTATGGCTATGAATTCGCCTTGATGAATTTCAGCATCAATTCCTCGAAGTAGCTGGGTCCGTTCAGGTCCCACTTGTTTGGTCAGCTTCCGAATTTTAATCATCTAAGTGATTCCCCTTTGCGCACCATCAATACTGTTTATATTTTATAGTAAATGTGAAACAAATACCATGCAAACCGCAGTTTTAAACCGCCGTTACTCTTTTTCTGGAAAACAAACCTAACAATCCGAAAACAATGTAACTACCACCAAGGACAAGAAACATGCTGCCTTGAGTTCCAAAGTCCAGCAACCCTCCGCTAATATTAGGTCCGATCACACTTCCCAGATTAAAATGAAAGGATGCCAGTACATTCGCGGCTGCTAAAAAAGATTTGGGCAACAGATCAGCGGCGTAGGCCAAACCGAGGGAGAAAAAGGAGCCTACTAAACCACCTGCTAGAGTCAGCAATATCAAAGTGAACATAAAATGATTGCCGCTCCATGGTAGCAACATAAAGGTCATTCCCCCTGCTATGCCTACGCTCATTAGCACCTTTTTACGTCCCCAACGGTCACTCAATATCCCTAGCGGCAGCTGCAGAACTAACCCTCCCAAACTGACGAACGGCAGCAAGGCGGCGATTTCATCGGTATGAAAGCCAATACGCAGGCCATAGACTGGAAAGTTACTGTTCAGGCTCGCTTCCATATAGCCATATAGAAATGCAGGCAAAAGAGCGTACCATGCCCAGCTGTAGCTGCGACGAAATCTTTGAGTGGGACGCGCCTCGGACTCCAGCTTCTCTGGTCTGGAGTCCGGCAGCTTAATTAACACCAACAGCAAAACAAGCAAGCACAATAAGGCCAACGCAGCAAATGGAACCAGCATTCCATAATCAAGTAGCCATAATCCTAATGGTCCTAATGCAAAACCCAGACCGTAAGACATACCATAAAAGGAAATGTTGCGCCCTCGCTTCTCTGCTGGAGTCACCAGCAATATCCATAGCTGCGCAGAGTAGTGCAATGCACTGTCGCCAATACCTACTAGCAGACGCAGTATGAACCATATCCGAATATCAGGGATTAGCGGAAACAGCAGCAGCGTAATGAGCACTAGCACAAGCCCACCGGCCATCAGCTTTTTAAACCCTAACCAGCCCAATGTCCGTTCTGCCACCAACGTCATTGCGAATGAACCAATATACAGAGCAGCCGCATTCATTCCATTTAGTGAAGATGAAACTCCCATTTGTTCCAACGAGATAGACAGAATAGGTAATAATAAACCTTGGCATAATCCAGCAACAATAATAACAGCAATTAAAATAAAATAATGAACCCGTAACGACGACGACATCCTAGCTCCTCCTGATCGAACAAATAAAATAATTAAAAAATCAATGTTAAGAAATGATTTGCATTTGATTCCATAATCAATAATAATTCTTATCACTATGTATTCCATGCCGTCCTGCCAAACCGGCAAATCACATACAAATTCAGGTGTAATTTGCGTATTAAAGAATAGAAGAAAAAAATCGCCATCTGAGATGACGATTTTACGGAAAGAGCTTGTCTGGTATGTATCTGACTCCCTTCGGTTAAGGAGCCTCGTATGTTCAATCCGAACCCATTCACGTCACAACGCACTATTTCATATTATAGTGGACAATCCCTGGCAGAACAAGCCATAATAAATAAGTGAGCAATCATTAAAATGCTCATGTTTTGCTTATGGACGGGCTTAATTACGTTCACCGCTCTGGGCTAGAAGACAGAATAGGAGGCATTGGGTTCCATGAGTTATCAAATTAAAATAGACACTTCTCCAATTTATGAATTGCTCGGCAGCTTCATGGCCTATGTGACTAAAAAGTGGGTTCAAGATATGGACTTGGGCCATGAATGGATCGACAAGGTAGATGCACGACTACAACATGAAGTTCGTACTGAGCTGGCTACAGCTCAGGATTGCCCTTTTAGCGATTATGACGCACTCTATGCTTGGGCGTTACTTCGTCCGGAATCAGATGAAATATCTGATTATATCTCTTATTTGGACCACGGTCCGGATAAAGATATGTTTGAGTTGCTCGTTCCGCATATCCCTTTTTTAACCTTTGAAGAATCTTTACGCATTCGTAAGGTATACGCACCACTCCTCAAATTGTGGGATCGTGATTATTTTCGGGCCCTGGAAGGCGAACTGCGTGTGTTGGCAGAAGAAGACGCTGCGGAAAAGCGCATGCTGCTGAGTAAAATGGAACCGGGAGCACTGGTTGAATATGCGACAGCTGGACTAGTCGTGCCACACATGGAAGACCTGGATACAGTAGTCCTATTTCCAGTTGTCCATAATCGCCCGATTAATTCATACTGTTTTTATACCCGCACACTGCTGATCCAGTATCCAGTAGATATCCCCGAGGAGAGCGAGGAAGAACCGCCTACGCTTCTGCTACGGCTCACTCGTGCGGTTAATGATCCGCAGCGGCTACGAATTCTGCGTTATGTAGCTCAAGGTCCTAAGTCTCTCGAAGATATGCGCCATGATTTGAGCCGTTTGGAAGATACACTCATGTCTGATATGATGATTTTACGAGTCGCTGGTCTGCTCCGAATTCACATCGGACGTTATCATAAGGAAAGATTCAGCATCCGTCCCGATGGCGCGGCTGATTTACAGGTATTTTTGGAATCCTATATTGGATTGTAATTTGAATTGTACTTTTAGTTATAACCGAAGCAACGTTAAAGCTTTGGCTTGGAAGGAGTATGCATCATGTCGTATCCGAAGCAGCACATTTTATTTGATCTTGATGACACCTTAGTCCACTGCAACAAGTATTTTGACCTGATCCTCAACCACTTTTTCGATTTGCTTCAGGAATGGTTTGCAAATCATAACCTAACGAAAAATACGATTCGTGAAAAACAAATCGAAATTGATGTGGCTGGAGTTCATCAAGTAGGCTTTGCCAGCGAGCATTTCCCACAATCTTTGATAGATACGTACCAATTTTTCTCGGAACAATTCGGACGCCGTCTCGATTCTCGGGAAGAGCAGGAGCTTCGCTCTCTTGGCCGAAGTGTGTACGAACAGGAAATCGAACCATATCCAGGCATGGTCGAAACGCTGAACTCCCTCCAAAAAGCAGGGCATTCCCTCCATCTGTATACTGGCGGTGAGCAGATCATTCAAGAAAGAAAGATTGAACAAATGAAACTGGCTACCTACTTTGATGACCGCATCTACATTCGCCAGCATAAAAATGTCGAAGCCCTAGAAGAAATCATCCAGATGAATCGCTTGGACCGAAGCATCACCTGGATGATCGGGAATTCTCTGCGCACTGATGTTTCTCCAGCCCTTGCCGCAGGTATTCATGCTGTATATCTCAAGCAGCCTAAGGAATGGATTTACAATATGGTTGAACTGCAAAAAAACGTGAACTCCGTGATGTATACGATACAGAAGCTAACGGAAGTACCACGGGTTATCCACGAAAGCATACAATTGCACCAACAAAAAAGGACCCTCGGATAGGGTCCTTTTTTGTATTGGTCTAAACCCTGTCTCAGGATTCCTCTCGAACGCTAAGTTGTCCTGTACCAGGTTCATTCAGAACAATTCGCGCTTTGACGGTCGATCCATCTTTACGCTTAAAAGACAACAATTGCGTCTGTCCCCTCGTCAACAAGGACTTGAGCATCGTTTCGGTAATCTGCTTTCCAGCATATTCCTTCCAGACGACAAAGCCACAACCCTGCTTGTAGTGGCTGCACCCATACCCTTTACGCCCTTCAATAATGCTTCCGCCGCAATTAGAGCGTGGACAGCTACCTAAAGCTTGCCTTTGGCTTCCTGAAATGCCTGAGGATCCGTCGGAAGAGCTGCGTGCTGGTGGTGCTGCTTGCTCTAGCGTTGCGCTTCCAGCGCTGCCACCGCGTCCTGATGTAGCACGCCCCACCCCTTTGGCGGCGGTGCGTCCGCTCGCACGCGCACTACTTGCGCCTTCTTTTCCAACCGCACGCTTCCCCCTTGCTTCCTCACCAAAGGCATTTGCCGGAGCCGGCGGCTGCTGCCTCACCTTATCAATGATGGACAACGTAAATCTTTTAACGTTCTCCATAAACTTCTCTTGAGCCGCCTCACCCTTGGAAATTTGATGTAGGCGACGTTCCCATTGACCTGTCATCTCCGGGGAGGCTAATAGATCAACCCCAGCATGACGGATCAGGTCAATAGCCATCTTTCCTTTTTCCGTAATAAGAATCTTTTTACCCTTCATTTCAATATAGCCAACCTTTTTCAATCGTTCAATTGTGGCGGCCCGCGTCGCAGGTGTGCCTAAACCGGCATCCTTCATGACCTCACGCAATTCCTCATTCTCCATCTGTTTACCCGCGCTTTCCATCGCCTTAAGCAATGTACCCTCCGTGTAGCTTTTAGGGGGCTGAGTTGCCTTTTCTTTCATCTCGGCGCGAACACAATCCACGGGACGCCCCGCATCAATCTCAAACTTCTTGTCCGTCCACTCGTCCGTTTCCTCTTCATCTTCTTTTTTCGGTGATTTGCTCTTTTTACCTTTATCCTGATCAACCTTACTTAAAACTACTTTCCACCCCAAGGAAAGAAGCTCTTTAATATTTGTTTTAAACAGATGCTTGTCCACCTGTGTCATTACGGTATGCATTTTGTATTCAGCAGGCGGAAAAAAATGCGACAAAAACCTGCGAATAACCAGGTCATATACATTTTGCTCTTCTTTGCTTAGTGTTCCTGGCCTTTTTAATGTCGGCAAAATAGCATGGTGATCCTCAACACGAGATGGATTGCAGACCGATTTATTCTGTTTATGAACCAAATTGGGGTTCGCTTGTTGGACCAGATCAGCATAAGGACCTGTGCCCAGCATCCGTAGTGCCTTGTGCATGCCGTCTATATTTTGCTCTGTCACATAGTTAGAATTGGTACGCGGATAGGAAATGACCTTGTGGCGCTCATAAAGCGCTTGTGCCACATCCAGTGTTTTTTTGGCCGAATAACCGTACTTGGCATTCGCCTCGCGTTGAAGCAGCGTTAAATCGTACAATTTAAAAGGATACTCTTTTGTCTGCTTGGTGTCATATTTGGTGATTTTACCTATTTTTCCGCGAACAGCCGCAGCGATTTCCTCAGCTTCCTCTGGCTTCGTCAGCCTATCCCCCTGCCACGCACCTTTGTACTTGATCTGATCTTGCTTAAATTCTGCCCACACGTCATAGAAGGTTTGAGACTGAAATGCCTCAATTTCTTTTTCCCGGTCATGAATCAGTGCCAGCACGGGAGTCTGCACCCGTCCTACCGACAGCAGTGTGTTATGTCGTGTTGTGAACGCTCTGGAAGCGTTCATGCCGATCAGCCAGTCCGCTTCACTTCGTGCCCGCGCAGCTTGAGTCAGAAATTCAAACTCCGAAGCATCTCGCAATCGTTCAAAGCCTGTCGCAATACTTTCCGCTGTCAAGTCTGAAATCCACAGTCGCTTAACTGGCTGACGCAACTTTAATTGCTGTTGGATCAACGCAAAAATATATTGCCCTTCCCGTCCAGCATCACAAGCATTTACGATGGCATCGCAGCGTTTGGCCAGTTCACCAATCATTTTCAGCTGATCTTTTGTTTTCGGATTCGGTACAATTTTGAACTGCTCAGGGATAATAGGAAGATCCTTAATATTCCATCGCTTGTACTTAGCATCGTATGCATCCGGCTCAGCCAAACCCAGTAAATGCCCGATCGCCCAGGTTACAATGTATTTCTCCCCTTCCAAATAGGTACGGTTATTTTTAGCCCGCGGCTCCATAACAGCGGCAATCGTCCGTCCCATATCCGGTTTCTCAGCAATAATCAACGTCTTCATTCATACTCCATTCCTTCCTGACGGCCTTCTGTTTCTCCTCCATGAATCATACATATACATGGATATTAATGAAAACACAGGTATCCCGGCCTCATGCAAAAGGAGCCTTCTCCCGACGAAAGCTCCTTTGTAAATTCATTTAGTCAAACGCTTCAACAATATACGTGTATTATACCATAGATACCATGGTTCTCTCAGGTCATGATTTTAAATAGTCACCGAAAGTTATGTATATGTTAATTTACATTACATATATATCAGATTTTCTTGTGAAATAATTCTTTTTTCTATAAAAAAGCTACACTAAACACTCTTTTTTATGTTATGATCAATTTAGATAAGAAATATATGGTGATACGATTAAATTTAAGTTATATTATATAACATATATTTCACAATGTTTCACAGCTCAATAATCATTTATTCATTTTTCGCTTCTGGCAGACTCAGCTTGAAATACAATAAAGCCCCATCCGAAGATGGAGCTTTGACTGATCCGTAACATAAAATTTATAATTACACCAAAACGGTAGCGCCCATGAGGTATTTATCAACTTCACGCGCAGCTTCTCGACCTTCATTAATAGCCCACACAACAAGACTTTGTCCGCGACGCATATCACCTGCAGCAAAAACCTTATCCACATTAGTAACATATTTTCCATAACGTGCTTTAACGTTGGAACGACGATCCGTCTCCAAGCCAATTTGCTCTACAATCGTTTGCTCAGGACCATCAAATCCAATGGCAATAAGAGCAATTTGTGCAGGGAATACGCGCTCCGTACCTGGAATCGGTTGATAGATTTTGCGCCCTGTTTCATCAACAATCCGTTGAATTTGAATGGTGTGCAGCTCTTTCAGATTACCGTTTTCATCACCTACAAATTTGGTCGTCATGATGGAGAACTCACGTGGATCTTCTCCGAACAGCGCCTTAGCTTCTTCCTGTGCATAATCAAGAGAATACACGTTTGGAAATTGTGGCCAAGGATTGGCAATCGGGTCACGCTCCATAGGTGCTTTGGTATGTGTGCCAAATTGAGTGACACTCCGACAACCATGACGCAAAGAAGTAGCTACACAGTCCGAACCCGTATCACCGCCACCGATTACAATAACGTCCTTACCTTGGGAAGACAAATAGTTGCCATCTTCCAGATTGGAGTCCAAGTAACTTTTGATGGTACCATTCAGATAATCCATCGCATAATGAACACCCTTCAAATCGCTACCTTCAATGTTGAATTCTCTTGGCTTCGTAGAACCACCGCATAGAACAACAGCATCATATTCACCAATCAACTGATCGGTAGGGATATCTTTGCCGATTTCCGTATTGGTGATGAATTGAATACCTTCAGCCTCCAGCAAATCCACTCGCCGCTGAACAACCTTTTTATCCAATTTCATGGACGGTATGCCATACATCAATAATCCACCCACACGATCTGCACGCTCATACACAGTCACGCTGTGCCCTGCTTTGTTAAGCTGAGCCGCTGCAGCCAAACCTGCCGGACCCGAACCGACAACAGCCACTCGTTTGCCTGTACGCTTTTCTGGCGGATTAGGGACAACCCAGCCTTCCTCAAAACCCTTTTCGATAATAGCTTCCTCAATGGTTTTAATTGTAACAGACTGTCCGATCAGTCCCACAGTACATGAACCCTCACATGGCGCAGGACAAACACGACCTGTGAATTCTGGGAAGTTATTCGTTTTGTGCAGCCGCTCTAGCGCTTCCTTCCACAAACCACGATATACGAGATTGTTCCATTCCGGAATGAGATTATGAACCGGGCAGCCTAAAGTTGCTCCCATGATATCCATCCCCGTATGACAATAAGGGGTTCCGCAGTCCATACAACGCGCCCCTTGGGTACGCAGCTCTTCCTCAGACATATGCTTATGGAATTCTTCCCAATCCTTTATACGCTCTGCCGGGTCCCGGTCTGTAGGAAGCTGTCGTGTGTATTCCATAAATCCAGTTGGTGTAGACATGTTACGTTCCCCCATCTCTTCGCTTATGAACCCCGATCATCCATTCAGAATTTAAGTCAAATTCGAATTTGTCTATTTGTATTATGAAAGGGTCTGTTCTCATTGAATTTGATTTATTGTATCACAATACAGCGTAAAAGTGATGAAAACTTATGCAACTTTCTGCATCAACAGCCAAAAGGATTTTTTATATGGTTTATTAATTTTTCAAATGAGTGGGGTCGGATATAGTCTATTCTTATTCGGTTCTCTCGTAAACAACAAAACGATACTCATAGGGATTTTTGTCATCCTTGATACCTGGGGTCTCACTAACTATATTCCAGCCGTTCCAATCCAGCTCAGGGAAGGTTGTATCGCCTTCAAAAACCTCCTCAATCCGAGTCACAATCAGCCGATCAGCATGTGGCCAAAACAGTGAATAAATCTCTGCTCCTCCGATGACCATTAACTCTTCCTGCTTTGCTAATTGGAGTCCTTCTTCCATTGAATGAATTACTTCCGCACCTTCCGTCTGATAGCGCAGATCTCGGGTCAAGACAACGTTACGCCGGTTTGGCAGGCTTTTTCCTCCAAAGGATTCCCACGTTTTGCGTCCCATGAGTACCGTTTTATTAATCGTCTGCTCTTTGAAAAAGGCCATGTCTCTAGGGAGGCGCCAGGGAAGTTTGTTATCTCGGCCGATCACACCATTTTGTGCCATAGCCCATATCATTGAAATGCCCATTTTCCCACCTCCTCTAATCAAATGGCGACAGGCGCCTTAATCCCTGGATGATATTCGTAATTTTCAAAAGCAAAATCGTCGTAGGTATAATCAAAAATCGAATCCGGCTTGCGCAGAATTTTCAACTGAGGCAACGGATAAGGATCACGTTCCAACTGTGTATGCACTTGTTGCATATGATTTGAATAAATATGCACATCGCCGCCTGACCAAATAAATTCGCCGGGCTCCAAACCGCACTGCTGTGCAACCATATGCGTTAGTAATGCATAACTTGCGATATTGAACGGCAACCCTAAAAAGGTATCCACAGAACGCATCGTTAGCATACAGGAAAGCTTCCCTCCAGCTACATAGAACTGAAATACAAAGTGACATGGCGGCAACTTCATCGATTCGATTTCAGCCACATTCCAAGCACTGACAATGTGTCGACGTGAATCCGGATTTTTTTTAATAGCTTCAATGACATTCGCAATTTGGTCAATATGTTGTCCGTCTGTTGTTTCCCACGAGCGCCATTGCGACCCATATACAGGCCCCAGATTCCCCTGCTCGTCTGCCCACTCATCCCAAATGGTAACTCCGTTCTCCTTGAGATAAGAAATGTTGGTATCTCCCCGCAAAAACCATAACAGCTCATGAATAACGGATTTCAAATGTACTCTTTTGGTGGTCACCAAGGGGAAGCCCTTGGCCAGGTCAAAACGGAGTTGCCTTCCGAAAACAGATAGTGTACCCGTTCCTGTACGATCCTCTTTTTTTACTCCATTCTCTAAAATATCCTCCAGCAGTTCCAAATAGTTACGCACGTTATTCCTCTCCTTTGAGCATGAATAAAAACCTGGCATCGCCAGATTCTAATCTTTAAAATTCTTTTCTGCACCCATATCTATAGTTAGTTTATCATGTACGGTACTTCGTTGACCATGTACTGTGTGAATTTTCATGGTAGTCCTGAAAATCCTAAAGTTTGAAAAAAAAGAGACAAAGAGCGCAGATATAGCGCTCCTTGCCTATCTTTGTCATGTATGAAAACGAAAACGAGATAATGAAAAATGGTATTAGCGACGTGGTGCCAATGCGTGGATCGGATGACCCAGCACGACTTCCGCTGCTTCCATAACGATTTCGCCCAATGTAGGGTGAGCATGAATAGTCAAGGAGATATCTTCGAGTGTAGCACCCATTTCAATCGCCAGACCCAGCTCAGCAATAAGGTTGGAAGCTTCCAGACCTACGATTTGCGTACCCAGTACCAAACCTGTGTCAGCGTCAGCAACGATTTTCACAAAACCTTCAGCAGCGTTCAGGGAAACCGCACGACCGTTTGCTCCATAAGAGAACTTGCCAACTTTGACATTGTAGCCTTTTTCTTTGGCTTGTGACTCTGTGTAGCCTACGCTGGAGCATTCTGGATCCGTGAAAACGACAGCCGGCATACACTTGTAATCTACTACAGACGGCTCGCCTGCAATTGCTTCAGCAGCTACTTTACCTTCGTAAGAAGCTTTGTGCGCCAGAGCAAGACCAGCTACGATATCGCCGATTGCAAAGATGTGAGGAATGCTAGTACGTCCTTGGTGATCAACTTTCACCATTCCGCGCTCATCCAGTTCTAGGCCGATCAGATCCAGCCCCAGTTCACCGTCTGTGTTTGGACGACGTCCAACAGTTACAAGCAGATAATCAGCAGTTACTTCTTTGCTTTCGCCGTTAACGGAGAATTTCACTGTTACGTCTTTATCTGTTTGCTCTGCACTTTCCGCTTTAGCGCCAGTGAAGATTTCGATGCCCGTTTTCTTCATGCTTTTCGCAACGATCGAAGTCATATCTTTGTCGAAACCAGGAAGCACTGTATCCATACCTTCAATAATCGTTACTTTGGAACCGAATTTGGAGTACATTTGTCCGAGCTCTGCACCAATGTATCCACCACCGATTACGATCAGGCTTTTCGGAATTTCAGGCAGGTTCAATGCTTCTGTAGAAGACAGAATGCGTCCACCAAAAGGGAATGGTTTCAGTTCGATTGGACGGGAACCTGTTGCGATAATTGCATTTTTAAAACGGTAACGTGGTGATTCATGTTCGTTGAATACACGCGCTTCGTTTTCGTTGATGAACATGCACTCACCATTGAAAACTTCAACTTTGTTGCCTTTGAGCAAGCCACTTACGCCGCCTGTCATTTTCTTAACAACGCCGTTTTTGAATTCTTGTGTTTTAGCGAAGTCTACTTTTACATTTTCAGCCGAAATACCGAAAGACTCGCCATGTTTAGCTGCTTCGTATTGATGAGCTGCAGAGATCAAAGCTTTGGATGGAATACATCCACGGTTCAGACAGACACCGCCCAGCTCAGATTTGTCAACGATCAATACGCTTTGTCCTAATTGTGCGGCACGGATGGCAGCTACATAGCCGCCAGGACCCGCACCGATAACCAATGTGTCAATATCCAGAGAAGCGTCTCCTACTACCATTGATTACACCTCCATAACAAGCAACTCAGGGTTAGCGAGCAGCTGTTTGATATAGTTCATGAAGTTTTGAGCAGTTGCACCGTCAATAATACGGTGGTCAAAGCTCAGAGAAAGAGCCATTACTGGAGCGGCAACAATCTCACCGTTTTTCACGACTGCTTTTTCACTGATGCGTCCAGTACCCAAAATCGCAACTTCAGGGAAGTTAATGATTGGAGTAAAGAACATACCGCCTGCGGAACCGATGTTAGTGATGGAGATTGTGCTTCCTCTCATCTCATTTGCTGCCAATTTTCCATCACGACCGCGCACAGCCAGATCACGAATGGAATCAGCAATCATCCAGATACTCTTACGATCAGCATCTTTGATAACAGGAACGATCAAACCGTTGTCTGTATCTGTAGCGATACCGATGTTGTAGTATTTTTTGTAGACAATTTCGTTTGCTTCTTCGTCGATTGAGGCATTCAGAGCCGGGAATTGACGGGAAGCAGCAACCAAAGCTTTTACGATGAATGGCAGGTATGTTACTTTTGTGCCTTTCTTCTCAGCAATTGGTTTGATACGAGTACGGAAAGCAACCAGTTCAGTTACATCTACTTCATCCATAATCGTAACGTGCGGAGCCGTATAAGCCGATTTAACCATAGCATTGGAAATAGCCTTGCGGATACCTTTAAATGGTACGCGCTCTTCCTCAGCACGTGGATCTGCTGCTGGTGCGGATGCTGCTGCAGCTTTCGCTTCTTTCTTAGCAGGCTCTTGTGCTTTTGCAGCTTCTTTCGCTACTGGTGCAGCCGCTTGGCCTCCACCATTTTTGAAAGCTTCTACATCTTCTTTGGTGATTTTACCATTTTTGCCGGAGCCACTCACTTGAGCGATGTTTACACCTTGCTCACGAGCAAATTTGCGGACGCTAGGTGTAGCTAGTACATCTTTGTTAGAAGCAGCAGGAGTTGCAGCTGGTTTAGTGTTAGCTCCGCCTTGTGCAGCATCCTGTTCTTGTTTAGCAGCAGCTGGTGCTTCTTCTTGTTCTGGAAGTTCACCCTCTGCAGCGATTACAGCTACGACTTGACCTACGTTAAAGATGTCGCCGTCTTTGGCAAATACCTCTTGTACTGTGCCATTGACCGGACAAGGAACTTCAACTACAGCCTTATCGTTTTGTACTTCCATGATGATATCTTCATCGGTTACTTTGTCGCCGGCCTTGATGTGCATCTTGATGATTTCGCCCTCGTGAAGACCTTCACCCAGCTCTGGGAATTTATATTCAAATCTAGCTGTACCTGCAGCTCCGCTTTGTGCAGCAGCACTTGGCTCAGGGCTAGCAGCTGGTGCTTCTGGTGCATCTTCTTGTTCGGGAAGTTCACCTTCTGCATCAATTACAGCTACGACTTGACCTACGTTAAAGATGTCACCGTCTTTGGCAAATACTTCTTGTACTGTACCATTAACCGGACAAGGAACTTCAACTACAGCCTTATCGTTTTGTACTTCCATGATGATATCTTCATCTGTTACTTTGTCGCCGGGCTTAATGTGCATCTTGATGATTTCGCCTTCGTGAAGACCTTCACCTAGCTCCGGGAATTTATATTCAAATTTAGCCACGTTTAAAACCTCCCAAATTTACGGTGTGCTTTAATTAAAATTCCAATACTTTATTAACCGCATCAATGATACGTGTTGGCGTTGGCAACCAAGTATCTTCAATTTGAGCAAAAGGATAAACGGTATCCGGACCTGCTACACGCAGAACGGGTGCTTCCAGATGCAGGATTGCTTTTTCGTTAATTTGTGCAATAACTTCAGCAGCTACACCGGAGCTCTTTTGCGCTTCTTGAACAACGATGGCACGATTGGTTTTTTGAATAGAAGCAACAACGGTATCAATGTCAATCGGGCTAATGGTACGCAAATCAATGATTTCTACTTTGATACCTTTTGTTTTTTCCAGCTCATCCGCAGCTTTAACCGAAGTGTGTACCATCATACCGTAAGTAATGATCGTCACATCGGAACCTTCGCGAACTACATTAGCTTTGCCCAGTTCAACTGTGTAATCATTCTCAGGAACTTCAGCGCGGAATGCATGATACAAGTTCAAATGCTCCATGAAAAACACAGGATCGTTGTCGCGAATAGACGCAATCATAAGACCTTTTGCATCATAAGGGTTGGATGGAACAACAACCTTGATACCAGGTGTTTGAGCCAGCAGACCTTCCAAGGAATCTGTATGCAGCTCGGCTGCCTTAACACCGCCACCAAAAGGTGTACGGAATACGATTGGAGAATTGTAACGTCCACCGGAACGGTAACGCATACGGGATGCTTGAATTGCCATTTGATCAAGCGCTTCAAAGATAAAGCCTACGAACTGGATTTCAGCTACAGGGCGGAAGCCTTGAATACCCAAACCGACAGCAAGACCCCCGATTGCGGATTCCGCCAGCGGAGTATCGAATACACGTTCTTCGCCAAATTCTTTTTGCAGACCTTCTGTAGCGCGGAATACGCCACCTACATGACCTACGTCTTCACCGAAAAGCAGGACGTTAGGGTCGCGTTTCAACTCTACGCGCAGTGCGTCACGAATCGCTTCTTTCATGTTCATTTGTGCCATTTGCTTCATTTCCTCCTTAAACATTGACAGATCAATTTCAGTTCAGGTCAATCGAAAAGCAGACCGGATCGGGTTACCGCCCGGTCTCTTTCAAGTTCAATTATTTAAAATCAGCTTTTTGCTCTTCCAAGTGCTTAGGCGTTGTTTCGAACATGCTATCAATCAGGCCAGGAATTGTCATTTTTTCTGTTTTCTCGGCTTTTTTGATCTCTTCATTCACTTTTGCCTTAGCTTCTTCTTTTACGCGAGCTGTATCTTCTTCAGTCCAAAGACCTTTTTTCTCAAGGTATTTCGCAAAGCGGGCAATTGGATCTTTCGCATTCCATTCGCCTTCTTCTTCTTTAGAACGATATTTTGTTGCATCATCAGAAAGGGAATGCGGACGGAAACGGTACGTTACGGCTTCAATCAAAGTAGCACCTTCACCATTACGTCCACGCTCTGCAGCTTCTTGAACGGCTTTAATAACTGCAAGCACGTCCATGCCGTCAATTTTCACGCCTTTAATACCAGCAGCTACTGCTTTATGAGCGATCGAAAGAGCAGCCGTTTGTTTTGAGAATGGAGTCGTGATCGCGTAACCATTGTTTTGCACAAAGAAAATAACTGGCAACTTGTATACACCAGCATAGTTCAGGCCTTCGTAGAAATCACCTTCGGAAGAACCGCCGTCACCTGTATATGTAATGGCGACTTGTTTTTGTTTTTTCAGCTTGTAACCCATAGCAATACCCATAGCATGCAAAATTTGCGCGCCAATGATGATTTGCGGCATCAGTACATTAACACCGTCCGGCACTTGGCCGCCGTGTTGATGACCACGGGAATACAAGAAAGCTTGGTATAATGGCAGGCCATGCCAAACGATTTGCGGAATATCGCGGTAGCCTGGAGCAATAAAGTCTTCTTTTTGGAGCGCATATTCGCTACCAACCATGGTTGCTTCTTGTCCGGATACCGGAGCATAGAAACCGAGACGCCCTTGACGGCCTAAGTTAACGGCACGGTCATCCCAAGTACGTGTAAATACCATTCGATACATAATTTCTTTCAATTGATCATCTGTAAGTTTAGGCAACATATCTTTATTGATAATTTCACCATCCGGAGAAAGTACGGACAGCGCCTCAACTTCCTCTGTGTAAACTTCATAAGGAACCTTGCTCATTTTCTTCACCTCAACAAAAAAATTTGAATATCAAGTTCCGCTGTTATAGGATTATTATACACCTGTTATATCGCTCGCGTCAAAGATTTAGTTATTTTTTTTGAGTTTGTCACATTTTTGTGTGTGTAACAGGGTATGTTTTTTACTGTAACAGCTTAGTACATGATTGAAATTTTAAACATCTATTGCAATCAGGGTAATCTTAACTTATTGTGATCCCGAATGCAAAATAATACCCAAGAAAGGTGACGAAAAATGACGGATTCTCGGTATTTAAAACGAACCATCCTTAAAGACGAAGTAGACAGCCGCTTTCTTGGCGAGACCAGAACTCTCCGGATTTATTTGCCGCCCGGCTATAATGAAATATTGAGCTACCCGGTCGTGTACTGTCAGGACGGAGAAGAATTTTTCAATTTTGGCCGCATTGCAACTCATGCCAACCGCCTCATTCTAGATGAGGGCGTCGAACCCTTCATTATTGTAGGTGTGGAAGTGAATACAAAAATTCGAACGCAGGAGTATGCTCCCTTTGGCAATCGTTTTGAGGCGTATACCGCCTGTTTTGCAGAAGAGATTATTCCCTATGTAGAGCAAAAGTATCCTATAAGAAAAGATGCAGCGTCCCGTATTTTGGCGGGGGATTCACTGGGAGGCAGTGTGTCTCTGCATTTGGCTTTGATGTATCCTCAGTTGTTCAACCGCATTATCAGCCTCTCAGGTGCTTACTATGAAGCTTCGCAGGAAATCATCGCCCGTGAGAAAGATCTGTCTCATTTGCGGGTGTGGATGACGGTTGGCCTTCAGGAAGATGCATTTGAGAGTGATACTGGCATTTACAACTTTGTAGAGCTTAACCGTCAATGCGCAGATTTGCTGCGCGAACGGAACGCTGAAGTTTCTTACCGTGAAAAGGATGGCAAACATTTGTGGGGCTTTTGGCAAAACGAGTTGCCTGACGCGCTAATGTATTTTTTGGATCGCGCCTGAGTAAAAATTCTCCCAGGTAACTAAAGGGAATGGAGCATTTGACCTACTAGGTCATAAAGCTCCTTCTTCTTTTTCATGATTTGGTTGCGCTTTCAAAAATGTATAACAAAAAACGGCAATGATTGCCGTCATCTGTCGTTCACATTATAGCTTTTCTTCTACGATCTTGTCCAGTAAGGCCTCGCACCCTGCGTCCATTAATCGATAGGTCTCTTCAAAATTCCCTGTAAAATATGGATCGGGTACTTCTCTTAATTTTTCTTGAGGGAGCAAGTCCATAAATTTTAGAATATCTGCCTCCGCTCCACCTGCAATCTTTCGCATGTTTCGTTCATTAGAGTCATCCATGCACACAATATAATCAAACGCGTCAAAATCACGGCCCGTTATTTGCCGCGCCTGTATGCCTTGTTCGCTGATTCCATGCAGTTTAAGTTGCTTTAGTGTTCCCTCATGCGGAGGATTTCCGATGTGCCAGTCGCCTGTCCCGGCCGAGTCCACCCCGATTTCTGCACCCAATCCCCGTTCCTGCGCTTTATGTCTCAGTATTGCCTCCCCCATCGGTGAGCGGCAAATATTGCCCAAACATACAAACAAAACGTTAATCATTTCGTTCTCCTTCCTATTACACGTTACACTTCCTTTTTTCTGTTTCATTGTAGCCATGTCCTCCAAAATTGTGCAAGCCATATTTAACGCGGTATACTTAAAAACGATGGTATATATAGGATCGTATCAGAAAGAAAGGATGTTGATTATGACAAAAAAACGAGCGATTGTATTTTCAGGTGGTCGTCTTAATGAAGAAGATTTACATCAAATACAGCCCGATGATTTTATTATAGGTGCAGATAAAGGTGCTCTTTTCCTGATCGAGCACGGTATTACACCACATATCTCTGTAGGAGATTTTGACTCGATCACACCAGTGGAAAAAGAAAAGGTAGAATCAGCAAGCCAACGTATGATTGCGTGCGATCCAGTACTTAAAGACTTAACAGATACTGAGCTTGCTTTAGAAATCGCTATGGACGAACAGGCAGATCAAGTACTGATGCTTGGTGTGACTGGCACCCGGATGGACCACACATTGGCTAATGTTCAAATATTGGTACGCGCAATGCAGCATCATATTAGCTGCGCTATTATGGACGCACATAATTATATTGAGCTCACCGGATCAACGCTTGAGATCCAACCTATGGGCTATACATATACCTCCCTGCTTCCTATGACCTCCGAAGTAACAGGCATACAACTGGAAGGATTTATGTATCCGTTACATAATGCCACCCTCAAAATGGGACAATCACGTGCTGTCAGTAATAAGCTAACGGCTTCAAAAGGTACGATTTCCATCAAAAGCGGTCTACTACTCGTTATTCAAAGCAAGGATTAATTATGACATTGTTGTAACCATTATATAAATTGTTTTTCACTCAAAACCCTTGATGAACAAGGATTTTTCCGTTTATAGAAATCCATGAATCGATATATTTTTTACAAATTGTAATTTTTAATCGTTTTTTAATAATCGCTGTGTAAGTCTTGTCCCTCAAGCATTTGAGAGTTCTTTTCCAACTATTAGGGGGCTTCAAAACTGTTATACTCAACGCTGTCAGTTAGTTAGCAACTCAGCAAAATATTGCACAAATCAATTTTTGGAGGTACTTACAACATGAATATGCAGAAAATCATAAAAAAGGTAATTATAGCAGGGGTCGCAGCCACGATCGGCTTTGGTACTTTTGCAATTGAGGGAACAAATACGGCACAAGCCGCCACTACGACTTCGGTAGGCCAAAAAGTAATTAACTACGGTGAAAAATATATGGGAACTCCTTATAAGTTTGGAGCTTCCACAAGCACTACACGTAATTTTGACTGTTCTTCTTTCATGAAGCACATATTCAAGAAATACGGAGTAAATTTGCCGCGTACTTCTGTTCAACAGTCTAAAGTCGGACATGCCGTATCCAAGTCCAATCTGAAAAAAGGCGACTTAGTTTTCTTTTCAAGCGGTAGTCGTGCTACAGGACGCAACATTACCCACGTAGCAGTCTATATGGGCGGGGGTAAAATTTTGCACACTTACGGCGGACCTGGCGTGACCATCTCCAATTTGAACTCTGGCAACTGGAAAAGAACATACATTAAAGCACGCCGCGTACTGTAGTAAGAAACTCATTTTGAAATATGCGAGCCGGGACGAAAAGTTCCGGCTTTTTTTATATACCTAATACTATTCTGATACGGTTGGTGTTCTGAGTGAATAACCAATACCTCGTTCCGTACGGATCATTTTAAACTTATACCCCTTATCTACTTTAGCCCTCAAATGTCTGATATAGACATCTACAACGTTCGTATCAACGATATAATCATGTTTCCAAACATCCTTCAGAATTTTCTGCCTGCTACAAACTTGGTTAAGATGTATCGCCAGATGAAGTAAAAGATCAAATTCCTTCGGAGTTAATTCCAGCTTTTGTCCCCCTCTGCTCACCAATCTGCTTGCATTGTCTATATGTAAATCACCCGCCTCGATTGCCCTTTTCACATCACGTTCAATACCAAAAATCCGCAATAAATTAGCCACTCTAGCCTGAAAAACTCTAGGATAAAAGGGCAGAACGATCACATCATGTGCTCCTTGTTCAAAACAGGAAACAATATGGTCCTCCTTATCTGATGAAGTCATTGCTAATAGCGGGACATGAGGATGGTATTGCTGCAATATGCGAAGCAAGCCTTGCGAAACGGTCTGTTCATCTTCTATACTGAGCAGCAACAAATCCACAGGATTATGGGCTACATAAGAGCTTGCATCCGTCGTATTGCTAACATGAACCACCTGATAACCTTCCTGCTCCAATGGACGAACAATTACGGGAGACGCTTCATTTACATCCACAAGCAAAATTAACGGGCTCACCTTTTCACCCACCTGGTTTGGACATAGCATTACATATTGGATACGAACAAGTTTGTGTTATAAGCCATTAAAGCATATTAATATTATTGTAACAAAAAAGCAGAAAATCATTCTCCAAAGAATGGCTTTCTGCTTTTATCGTTTAACCCAAATAGCGATGATACAGACTTCTTGCTTTTGCCACGTCCTTTGTCCCATGGATCAGCGCTCTGCCATCTGCAAAAACAACCAAGCGATGCTCGCTTGTACTAAAGGAAACCAAAAACGGATTTCGCTCTACTTTTCCTTCTCCCAAAGAAGCAAATCTATCTGCCGTTTCTGCAAGATTCAGATGGATCGGGTTTGCTGGTCTAATTTGAACGGTATCCCTACCGCACAAAACATCTGTTTTCTGCCGATGAGAGGCCGACAAATAGGGATACGTCGGTTGGCTGCCGCAAGAAGGACAGTTCTCCTTTTTAACGCTATCTACCGCTATCGCTACATACTCATTTTTCCACAAATCAAACGAAAGTAACTTTCCTCTCAAATCTTCCGGATATCCGCCAAGAAGTTTGAAAGCTTCCGTAGTTTGGTTAGCCGTGACCATCTGTACAGCCTGCGGAATAATCCCGGCGGTATCACAGGTTTCCCCACCAAACGGTATAGTTCCCAGCAGACAGTGAAGACAAGGCGTTTGACCCGGTAAAATGGTGTAGGTTACACCATAGCTGCCTACACATCCCCCATAAATCCAAGGTATCCGATGCTTGAGTGCCATGTCGTTCATAAGAAGTCGGGTATCGAAATTATCGGTTGCATCCATCAAGAGATCTACCCCTTGGATCAACTCTTCCAGCTCTTCCACCCCAACATCCAGTACATGTGCATGTATAACCGTTTCCGAATTAATATCCTTTAATCTTCGCTGAGCAGCTACTACTTTGGGATATCTTTGCGCAGCATCACTTTCCTGAAAAAGCTGCTGGCGCTGCAAATTGCTCCATTCCACATAATCCCGGTCTACGAGGCTCACTGTACCTACACCCCCGCGAACGAGCGTTTCCGCAATACCTGTACCTAACGCTCCGGCACCTATGATCAGTACGTGGGAAGAAGCAAGCCGACGTTGTCCTGTCGGTCCAAAGGGCGCGAATCTTTCCTGTCTGGAATAACGGTCACTTGAATGTGTTCCTCCTGCACCGGATTTGTCAGTTACCTTCATGCCTGAACCATACCTTCTATCGGACTGCTTGCTGAAGCGTAACGTTTTACAGGAATCATCCCCGCCTCAAAACCATATCTTCCAGCACGAACAGCCAGTTTCATGGCCTCTGCCATTTTTACCGGGTCCTTCGCTCCTGATACGGCTGTATTCAACAAAACAGCATCTGCCCCTAACTGCATCGCTATTGCCGCGTCACCGGGTGAGCGAATACCCGCATCGACAATAACCGGAACCTCCGCCTGTTCAATAATTAGACCTAATGAAAACGGATTAAGCAAACCATGTCCTGTACCAATCGGTGAAGCTCCAGGCATAACGGCATGTACTCCAAGCTCTTGTAGCCTCTTTGCTAGAATCACATCGTCCGATATGTAGGGCAGCACGATAAAGCCTTCTTCTAACAGCTTTTCACTAGCTTTCAACGTTTCAAATGGGTCCGGCAGCAGTGTCTTGCTATCCCCAATGACTTCCACCTTAATCATATCGCACAGGCCGGAGGCTTTTGCCAATTTGGCAATACGAATCGCCTCCTCTGCTGTTGTAGCCCCTGCTGTGTTGGGAAGAAGTGTATACCGGCTCAAATCCAGCATATCGAGAAAATGCTGCTTATCCCGTTCCTCCAAGTTCAATCTCCGTACAGCAAACGTCAATATTTCCGTCTCAGCAGCCTCTACGGCTTGGGATTGGATATCCAGATCAGAGAATTTTCCTGTTCCCAACAACAACCTCGAGGTAAAAGATGCTTTTCCAATGGTTAACATAATCAACCGCCTCCCACAAAATGTACAATCTCTAGGCAATCTCCATCTTTCAGTACCGCTTCATCATGATCTTCACGGGTCAATATATGCCGATTCAGCTCCACCACTACGGTTTTCACCTTTACATCAAGCTCATGTAGCAATTGATTCACATGAGTGATTCGATTAGAAAAGGTCAGGCTCTGGCCGTTAATCGTCAGCTTCATAAGCTTTTCTCCTTGAGGAGCTCAGAAGAAAAACTACTTATCCCAAGTTCTGCTGCACAAGCCCCATTAAGCATAGCTGCCATCGCACGCCCGGTAGCATCACTCAGCAGGACACCGTTACGATAATGCCCGACTGCAGCATATACGCCCTCGACCCCAGGAACAATTCCTATAAAAGGATGACCTGATACAGCCTGCGGACGTAAGCCCGCCCAAGCGCGTATAAAAGAAGCTTCACGGACGCGCGGCAGCCAGGCAGAGGCACGTGCCAACACCCCCTCCAAGCCTCCTACGGTCACCTCTTCGTCATATTGATGTGGAAGGCTCGTTGCCCCAATCCAAAGCTCGTTATTCTGTTTAGGCACGAGGTAAATATCATCAGCATAAATGGTATATTCTAACGGGTGATCCTTCAAGGAGACCGCTACCGCTTCGCCCTTGACCGGATAAAGTGGATATTCAAACCCAACCTGCGCTAGCAATTTCATGCTATCCAAGCCTCCGGCAATAATGACCTGATCGCAGGAAAAAAAACCACTATCTGTGCGGACACCGCAAATTCGACCATCCTGTATGACCAGTTGCTCTGCCTGTGTACCAGACCATACCGTTGCTCCCAGCACCGCAGCAGCACCTGCATAAGCACGGCAAAGCTGGACAGGAGCCACTTGTGTCTCCTTTGAACGATATATTGCCCCGATCGCTTGTTCATCCAAACCTGGAATTCGTCGGGCCAATTCTTTCGCATCCCACCAGATAGGACAATCACCCTCTCGCGTTTTAGCAGCTTTCCAGCGTTTTTGGCCTTCAGTCTCCGTACGGAAAGGGGTCACAAACCCTTCAGTACGGAATTCCACCGAAATACCTGACAAACGCTCTAGATCACAGACAAGCTCAGGGAATGCATCTCGACTTATGCGAGCAAATCGTGATAGCTCAGAGTCGGTGAACTCTTCACTTTCCGCTGCCAGCATTCCAACCGCTGCTCCTGAGGCTCCCTCACCCGGGATCAATCGTTCCAGCATAATCGTACTTCTTCCCTCCTTGGCCACATGATAAGCAATGGAACTGCCGATGACACCTCCACCTATGACCAAGCATTCAGCGTGTCCAATCGCTCTTTCCTCTGTGTGTATCTTTAGCATTTGTTCCGTATCTCCTCTCCATAAACCCTTCTGCTTTCAGCTTGCCTCTACTCTCGTTTTCTCGCTACAGGCTGTGAACTACAAGGTCTGCCATTCGCCTATACTCCATTGCAGCTGCAACGGGCGACTCAGCCTCCCATATACCAGACATCACCGCAATTCCGCTTGCTCCGGCCCTATAAAGCTCCGGGATATGATGCGGTTGTATGCCGCCTAGCGCAATCACCGGAATGTTCGACAACCTGCAAATATGTTCAAGCTGAGCTAAACCCCGCGGTACAATACCGGGCTTACAATGGGTCTCATATACGTGACCATAAAGTACATAGTCCGCTCCTGCCCGCTCAGCAATTTGCATCTCCTCCAAGGAATGTACAGACACTCCACAGCGTGTACCCTTTGGAAGTAGGCTTTTCACATCCACAACAGGTAATCCATTAGCTGGTAATTGAACGGCTCCGACCAAAGTAAGTAAAGCTACATCCACACGATCATTTACTACAATTTGTTGCAAAGGAACTTCCTGCTCCACCAGGCTGCGAGTCAAAGAAAGCAATGCAGAGGCACCATTCTGTTTTAAACGTGCGTGTACATAATGAACATACGGACAAATCACAGCAGCCACTTGGGCGGCTTGTGCAAAAGTGCCCTTTTCCATCGAAATTGCGTGTAATTCGATTTTGTCTTCACCTCACATTGGACTAAAGGATCTAAGCTTAGCCAGCCACGTCTACCAGCAGGAATGAAAGGGGATTATATGTGAATCGTCTACGGAAGCTCGAACTACTTAAAATGAACGAAACGCAAAAAAACCACTTCCCCAAGGAAGTGGTTTAACGAACGTCCAATAATCGAACGGACCATGAATCCGTATACGTGTATCGTCCCACGCACAAACAAAAATAAAGATGGTGTTGCCTTGTTTGTACGGCGCTCACTTCCCTACGCTGGCATAACCCAGATCAGGTGCAAAGGGTCCGAAATCCATTTATTCCGTCTCAGCCGCATGGGCGGCTCCCCTAGTGTGACTATTTTATTGTATAAGCTAAAGATAGCTTAGCATATTTTTCTAATTCTGCAAACCCCACTTCGTGTGAAATTTGCTGGAACTGGATTTAGCTGATTTTAGTTAACTTTACTTGACCACTCTTCCACATTCCACGTTTTGGTTACCCAATCCTCGTAAAAGTCCGGTTCGTGAGATACAAGCAATACGGTCCCTTTGTATTCCTTCAAGGCACGTTTCAGCTCATCCTTTGCTTTAACATCCAAGTGGTTGGTAGGCTCATCGAACAGTACCCAGTTGCTTTCACGCATTAACAGTTTGCAAAGACGGACTTTAGCCTGTTCTCCACCACTGAGCGCAGATAGCGGACGCGTGATATGCTCATTTTTCAAACCGCAACGCGCCAAATGCGCTCGTACTTCATGCTGGTTCAAATGCGGAAATTCATTCCACACATCGTCAATCGGTGTAATTTTCTCGGCCTTTACTTCCTGCTCAAAATAAGCGGGCTGCAAAAAATCACCTTGATAAGTTTTTCCACTGATTGGCGGAATTTTTCCCAATATGGTTTTGAGCAATGTCGATTTACCGACACCATTGTAGCCGACAATTGCAATCTTTTCGCCACGTTCAATCGTCATGGACATTTTAGGCAAAAGGGCATGTGTATAACCAATCTCAAAATCAATACCCTCAAATACCGTCTTTCCGCTTGCACGTGCCTCTTTGAATTGAAAGGTTGGTTTTGCGGCTTCTTCAGGCTTATCAATACGTTCGATCCGATCAAGCTGCTTTTCACGGCTCTTTGCTCGGCCTGACGTAGAGGCACGCGCTTTATTACGCTGAATAAAATCTTCCTGTTTCTTAATAAAATCCTGTTGCTTCTCATAAGCATCAATATGCTGGGCTTTGTTCAGATCCGCCATTTCGAGAAACTTTTCATAATTAGCTGAATAACGGGTCATCTTGGCAAATTCAAGATGGTAAATAACATTAACGACCTGGTTCATAAATTCAGTATCATGTGAAATAAGAATAAAGGCATAGGGATAGTCCTTCAAATAGCGCGTAAGCCATTCAATATGCTCTACATCCAAATAGTTGGTAGGCTCATCCAACAGCAGGACATTCGGCTTTTCCAACAGCAACTTAGCAAGAAGAACCTTTGTCCGTTGCCCGCCACTAAGTGCGGATACATCCCGATCCAGTCCTATGGCCGACAGACCTAGTCCATTCGCCATTTCTTCAACCTTCACATCAATGAGGTAAAAATCCCCCATATCCAGTTGCTCCTGAATTTCACCCATCTGTTCCAGCAACACTTCCAACTCATCAGGAGAAGCATCCCCCATTTTGTCAGTAATCTGCATCATTTCCTTTTCCAATTCCAACAAAGGAAGAAAAGCATCCTTCAATACATCACGTACCGTTTTGCCCGGTGTCAGCTTGGTATGCTGATCCAGATAGCCGTAACGCACACGTGGAGTCCATTCCACTTTACCCTCATCCTTAAGCAATTTTCCAGTGAGAATGTTCATGAGTGTCGATTTACCAACACCGTTAGCTCCTACCAAACCTACACGTTCCCCCGCAAGCAATCGAAAGGAAACATTTTTAAATAATGCGCGGTCCCCAAAGTTGTGGGATACATTTTCTACAGTCAATAAACTCATAAGCTGTTTTTGGCTCCTTATTGTCATCGGCGTTGCCGACTGTTCTTATTTCATATGCATTTCGTTTCTTTCAAAGCTTTATTGTAGCACATTCTGCAACCATATCGGAATATTGAAAACAGTGAATTTTAAGGTTTTTTGGTATGGATCTGCCTAAAAAAAGAAAAACCACCCATGAGGGTGATTATTTTAAGCCATTATAACATTTGTACTCAAAGTAACCCGCAGCTGCTGCAGATTTTTCATCCGTGAAACGTTCACTCGCTTTAAAGGGAGCTGGACATAAATCTCTATAAAAATACTTTATTCCAGTATCTGGTTCTATGCCACCGATAATGTCTTGCTTTCTAACGACTCTCCCACCACCAAATCCATAGTTATTGTAATACCTGTCTCCGACCGGAATGCCTTGGATAAACGCGATCAGCCCCACATCATCTACCGTGTTGTACCACTCCTCTTGCGGAATGATCGGTAGCGTGAACGAATAAGTTATGCCGTTACGCGCTGCTTTTTCGTTATGGACATTAATAATTCGCGCCAAGTCCTCTTGAACGATGCGAACAATGGTGGAACGACGTATTTGCTCAAAAGTTTCTGAATTATTCAGCAAAGATATAGCGGTCTGATCCTGAAGTTCCTTTTGAAAGCCTTCTACCCACCTGTGATTTCGAGTATCGTATGCGTGCACATAATTATCCAAGGTGAACCCCACACTGTTGCCTACTGAATCAACATAGGCATATGGCTTTTTTTCGCTCCATTTGTGGCCAATAGCAGCTTGTCCATGCTCGTCTGTATAGGCTTCTGAGGTAAACGCATAATAACCGTCATAATCCAGAATTACAATAGCCGGTATGTAATCCAATAATGCACGTTGTGCTACTATATCCCCATCAATGCCTACATTAAGAAAAAGGGTGTGCAGGAACGTGTTCAGCGCTGCTTCTTTATCTACCCGAAAAAACTTATCCGATCCGTATCCGGCCTCGCGTTCCTGACGTTCATTCTGTGAGAGCACAACCCCTGCATCCTGAACTGCGGTACGGAGAGCCGACGTATATTTCATTTCTAACTGCTGCACTTCACGCTGATTCTGCACCCGTAAGTCACTAACTACACCAAAGGGCAAAAACAAAAGTATAAATATGACCGCAAAATCAGTAATCTTCATTCAGAACCATGCCCCCGTAAGAAGCTGTAACTGCCGGCTTGCCGCTACCTGCCCCACCAAGAAGCCATGATTTGTACAAGTCCGCAGGAGTCCGATTCGTATTATGTACCCGGACCGTAAAATAATCCCCGGCCATCAAGGTATACCGACGTGTCTGATCTGATTTTGGCTGCTGATTGTCAGGAAACAGTACAGGCAAGATTTGCGGATTATAGTACCCATCATATACAGTTTCATAATTGCCCAGAAAACTGTCTGGCTTCGCGGCATCTGCATAGTCCGGTACATACTTTTTGTGCATATGTTCCAAGTCAACTTCGTACGTATTGCCTGTCAATTCCAGATCACGCATAAAATCGTTATACATCGTCGGTGTAATGTAACCTTTGGTTCTTACCATATCAACAAAACGTACAGTTGAATGATATGTATTTAACCCGGATATATCATCCTGCCGTTCAGCAGCTTGAGCTGCGGGTACGATGTACAAAAGCAATACAGCGATCAGCGCCCCCAACAGCTTGGATATTGTTTGAACCACTTCATTCCTCCCCCAATTTCTCAAAACGTACAGATGTTATGTCCCCATTCCCATTACGCTGTGGGTATATGGAATATAAAGAAGAAGCATCCAAGGTCGACACATCAGGCTCAAACGGTTCAGAATACACATCATACTCTGTCCCGTCGACATGAATCGAAATCCCCTCCTGTAAGTTCATGCGAATTGCCTGTATGACCTGAGTTCCTTTTATCCGTCCCGGCAACCCCGCCCCAGCAGTACGGGCTATTCGCCCTTCAGAATGCTCCTCTTGCTGTGATCTTAATTCCAGTGCACCATCCAGCTGGCTGGACAAGTCTGCTGCCGTTACACATGCGGTTATGAACAGAATAACTGACACACCAAGCCGCAGCATGCTTGAAGCGTGATCAGACATACTCTCATCCCCCTTTTGATTATTATCTTTGCTGTAGTGCTTAGGACTGGATAAACAACAACCCACGGACAACGTTCGATTTGTCCTTGACGATTTCAGCTTTAAATTTACCACTCGGATTTACGTATTCATTCTCTTTCTCATTAAGTGTATTCGTGATTTTACCTGTCTTATCACTGCCACCATTCACGGCGCCATACTGTTCACTGTCTGGGCTAATGTTCAGAGCATTACCGTACCACTGGCCTGCCATATTTTTGCCGGTTTTAATCTGAATGCCGAATTGGTCCTTCCCCTGAAACTTCCGCAGCGCATTGGTCACCTGGGAACCGCTAATCGTTGTGCCGTCATATACCGTAAAAGAGGCTTGAGACAATTCGGTCTGAATATCAGCAAAATTGTTTTGTGCCGTTTTAGTCGCCTCCTGGGCTGAAATAAATAGTATAACTACAATCGTAATTAGAGCGATGGTCAAAAATATCCCAGCGGCTACCTTTAAAGCTGTTGATGCGTTATTCATTATTTTTCTCCCCTAGCTTGTTATTTTGTATTAGTCATAGGTTAACTTTCTTACTGAATTTTTTGTATTTGTTCATAATAGTTATCCATTTGAACAAAGCTCATGCCGATCAACGGAATCACCAAATATAAAAAGATAAGACCATACATCGGGGCAAAACCAATCATCCTTCCCCAGATAGCCTTACTGTCTATTATTTTTTCATACTCCTGTTTTCTTTGTTCGAAATAGTAGGACATATGGGATTCCAAATCATCAAAGGCCTCTCGAATCGTAATTTTACCTAAAGACAAATGAAGCTTATCCACGAGACGTTGAAATTCCGGCAAAGGCGCTTCTTCTTTTAGCAAGTCGAGAGCTGCCTCTGGCCCATGTTCATAATGAAGCAAACATTTTTGCAGAGGTCTTTTGAATATAACTGAAAATCTGTTCAGCCACTCCAATATTTCCTCGACAGACATTCGTTCCATAACCCGTAAAATGGAAATAACTGTTTGAAATTGATACACCTCATGCCTCATATCCAACCGACGCATTTTTCGTTGCAAATATAATAAAAGCATAGGCATTTGATAGGCTGCGTACCCAACAATCAAACTAATCAGCACTTCCCACCACTTGATGTATTCATCATTCCAATCTTTTAGCTTTTGGAGGATACGCCAAGTATTTGTGGATAACTGTTCAGGAGTAGCAGTTCCATTAGCATTATGCTCTAAAACAGCGTACGTATGTTCGTATGTGCTGTTCGACCTCATGTTCAGCGAATGCATGATTTTGCGATCAATCTCACTCTGCTTCAAAGCTTCTTTTTGCTCCACCGGACTTAAACGTCCAAACATTTGACCCGATTGCACTGGTGCGTGAAGGATATGCGTTCTCTCAGCTTCATGTAAAAAAAATATCGTACTGATACTGAGCACCAATCCTATGATACAAAGAGCCATTCTGCGTATGTAGAGCCACTCCAGCCTAATCTCCGCACCACTTTCCTTTAATAGGCGGGTTATTTGAAAATAAGAAGACATATTCTGACGCGGAATTAAAGAATCCACCACATTACGAATGATAGGAAAACGGTATAGCTTCTGCTCCCAAACCCTCCGTCCTCTACCCGCACGATATCCTGTCTCGTCGGTCTGTTGTAGCTTCTGTAATAGGAAATAAGATACGATTATCACAATATAAACGGATAATTTTGTGATATAACCCAATTTTCCCTGATAAAACTCATCCATGGAGGGAAAGCTGGATCTCGCCCATGTCTCGATTGGGATGGTAAAGAAAACAGGTGCTAGTGCGATCACGTTTAGACTTTTTAACAGATAGTCCAGTTTATTTCTTCGCAGCAACTCCAACTGGATTTCGCGTGCGAGACTGCCGAGCCCCTTCAAGTAAATGGAGCCACCCTCCTCAACCCGATCACCAAACTCCATTACCATATACGAGATACCGGCAAAAGCTTTTAAAAATCGATTAGGAGCCGATTCATAGTATCTTTCCAATGCTTCGTGCGGATCAACATCTGTTAGCGCCTCATGGATGAGTCGTGCGTGTCTTCCGGCCTCTGCCTCCGCCAAATCGGCCGCTTCGGATATAGCTTCCTCCACCATACCGTGCTGATGGTAATAGTGACGCACATTGGCGAATAATTCGATCATCTGTGCAAGTAGCCTTTTTTCCATCCGGCTAATGGCCATATCCAAAATAAGACTGTTGATTACCACTCCGCATAAAACGGCTAATATAGCAAACTCTATTCCTGGCTTCATCATGACCAGCACAACACCACTGCAAGCAAAAGCTCCCCAGATGAACAGTGTCATCTTCATCGTCTGTAGGCGAAGCTTGTACTCATCGTAGGCATGCTGACCAGCTAGTCGCTTACGTATACTCGTGATGTATCCGGACAAGAAAGGGACCTTCATACACAGCGTGTACAACTTATGCAGTAAGGCTTGTAGCTCACGTTGCAGTACCGCTTTTCCCTTGCGACCTTCCTTCACAGAATAAATTCGTCCTCTGCGAACTGCATGACTACTGCGCTTACGCAACCCCCATAAAGCTATATATAGAAGCGTAAAGCCCCCACCTGATATAAGTAAAATCCATAATAAAATTTCTTTAAGACTCATAGTCTTCCTCCCAATAGCGGGTCAAAAAACTGCGGAAATCTCTGGCATCATTTACATTCATCTGCTCACACATTTCTTGTACATTTTTGGCTGTTAAGGGCTCCATCGGTATATAGCTTCCGTTCTGATATTCCATAACGTGGCGATAACTGTAGCTCGTTGAAGCATTGGAGCCTGCATCCGTATGATCCGGGTCACGCGGCACACATTCTGTGATCCGTTCGATGTAGCGTCGCCCTTCCGCATCACGTTTGAGATGCACATCAAAGTTAATGACATGAACTACCTGTTCCTCAGCAATGCCTTCATGCTGAAATACTCCTGTTTTGAGCAATGAATTACGAAGTGAAAACACGAGATCACGAAATGTTTTGGCATGATGAGTAAAAATGGTGAACAGACTGGCAACCTGCGACATTTGAATCATCCAAGCAGCTACTTCATCACTTGCTACTTCGCCTAGAATATTGACGGTTCCATCTGTTTTTTTCTGTAAGTCAAGCCCTTGTTGTCCTGAAATATGATCCGTTTCTCGAAAGCTAAGAATGTTACGGCGACTGTAGATGCTGCGTAGATGCAGTTCAAAAGCCATTTCCTGAACGCGAAGCGTATACGAAGCATAAATGTGCTTGACCATCGCCATTAACAACGTCGTCTTACCTGAGCCCTGCGCGCCTGTGATAGCAGTAATCCGGCTGCCTTTCATTAAATAAGAAAGTAGCTGGATTGGAAAATCAGCATTTTGTCCCTTAATTAACTGTTCCAGCGATGCGCTTTGAATATCAAATTTACGGACAAAGAAAGCCCACGATTCTGAGAAAGGAGGTCGTACCACCACTACCCGTGACCCATCCTTCATTTCATTGACCTTATAACCATTTGCTTCGGAAAGCTGTCCCGGGTAATTGTATTTGTAAATATTTTGGCACACCCTTTTAAGTTCACGCTCAGATCCGAAGGAAAGGAACGAAAGATGGATCGTTTTACCTTTATAAAAAATCCATACGCTCTCATAACTATTGGCAGTAGGCATAGTTGTTTGTTCAAATACATACCCATCGGAAGGCCAGTCTGATGATGCAGGAATCCCACCTTCCGGCATACCACTGACGCCCCCACTTACACCGTCGATCCGCTGGTCACGAATATCATCAATGACGGAAAAGCCTTTATAATGCTGATAAATCCGCTGGACAATAATATCCACCTTCTCCAAAAAGGAAAGGGGCCGGTACTCACAATCATAGATATAACGAATGTCCTCTGCGGTAACGAGATAACTTCCATCTTCTTCACCTTGCTGTGAATATCTCATTTCGGCCAAGTCATAAGTATCCAGTAAACGTGATAGTGCATCAGCGCCAAACTTCTGCTGGTATTGGTAAAATATAATTTCGAATTGATCCTGTATGCTAAACAACTCAGGTCTGGAGAATGGCATAACAGTATCGACGATTTTCTCGTTCAAGCCGTAACCGTGAATCAGAAGCTCAGCCATCAGATTTTTAACAAAACGTTTATCTCCACTGCTACCATTGGCACAGTCCTTTAATGCCCTGCGTAGTTCCGCCCTTTGATGGATACGCCGTCTATATTCCTCTTCATGCAATCCGGCATCCGCCATCTGGCTATGACTTAGTTCATGAAGTGCATTTTTGATATACTCTATTAATGTTTCGAATGTGGCATCTTCATTCTTTTTTTCTACTCGAAGGGTTGAATGTCGCGAGTGAAAATTCCCTCGATATTTAACAATAATCAGTACGATGCACATCAATACTATACAGGTAAGAATCAATCCGTTGATCATTTGAGCGGACAGCATTTAAGCGCCCCTCTCCAAAGCCTTGAGCCGAAGATCGGACTCTGCCGCCTCCAGAATAGCTTTGCTGATATGACGTATACTCTGCGCCCATCCTACAGTCATAAAAAGCTTGCGAGGCTGCCCTTTTCCACTTCGTACCTCACGCTGCACATGGCCGATCACATCCCTGCGGTTCCATGCGTCCATAAATCCGGTGTTATAAGGGACTGTATACAGAGCACCTTTGTAGCCATATCTCCTGCGAATATTCGCTTCATTCACTTGAGAATGCACATCATATTTTCCAAGTACTATTAATAAGGGTAACGATGAGTAGGTAGATAACGGAGACACGGATTCAAAATAAGCGTCTAACTCTCGCATATTCTGAGTGAGTGAAAGAACAGCCAGTTTGGCTCGTGCACATGCTTCATGCTGTACAGCCCCCCATCCTGCTCCACTTCCTGCATCAATTAGCGTTAAATCATAATATTGGTTCGCTGTATCTATTACTGCCCGTACAAGCCCTGGAGACAGTAACGGCGGTGCAGCTCCAAAGCTGGAGGTTCCCTCAAGTACATCCAAAGTATGTTCGAGTACAGGTGTCGTATAATTACGAATATTTTCTTTAGACAGTGTCCCTCGCAGAACTAAACGTGCGGCAGCATCCCAGCCCCCTTCCTGAAGCTGTAGGGTTGGATCATCCATACCATACTCTTGTATAGGTAATCCTGATTCAATACCAGTATGTCTACGACCCAAATGAGTCAATAATAGTCTTCCTCTATATAGATTGCCTATGGTAATTGCTATTGCTGCCGCCAAAGAGCTACTTCCACTAGCCCCCTTAATGGGGCTCCAAAACAAAATGGTACTCATGCTCTACTCCTTTCCGCACGCTTTAGCGCACGACGAATCACCTTTAATTCCCAACTCATCCATTCCCCAATACAACGGCATAGTTCTTTCTTATACATTCTGGATAGCGGTTTTAGTATTAGCTGTTTTTTATGCTCATTTTCCAGTTTCAGAGCAAGCAACCCCTCATCCCATGGCAGTATATATGGCTCTTGCTGCCAAGATGCCGGGAAATGATTCATGTATTCCCACAGATACGGCTCCTCCAGACCACAATCCACGGCCTGTAAAAATAGCTTGTGAAATACAAGATCTTTGGGGAATTCAGGTTGACTGAATAAATGCTGAAGCCAATTCTGTCCGTTATGCATTAGCATGCGGCTATAATCACTGACCCAAACTCGCAGTTCTGCCCTTTTCCAAACAGAAATTGGACAAAAATCAAGTAACTCTACATCTAAAATAACAATGTCATAAACCTGCTCTGCCTTCTGATCAGCCGTCATACCTATATGCAGGTCTTCCCATGCTGTAAATCCAATTGCTACATCAAAACCACTAAACTGCGTAATGGGAAGTGGTTTGTCAAGCATCCCTATGCTATACCGATACCGTCCCCGCAGCGTAGCATCTACAAGCAGTACCCGTTGGCCGGAAGCTGCTAATATGCTGCTGATGTATAACAAGGTATCGCTTTTGTCACAAAGCCCGGCAAATATCCATGTTTTCATACTTCCGTTCCTTTTCTCTCATTTATTTGGCATACGGGTCAGAGCTTCCACCCTGCGTCAGAATCTTTGTTTGTTCTTGATGATCCTGCTCATTCTCATATTCATTTCTTGTAACATCAATCCCGCTTGTTGGGTTTTCTATAGTAGCACCCGCATGTTGAGCTGCAATTTCCTCACTCAGACTTCTTTCCACGGGTGTTGAAATTACACTGTTTGATGAACTAATTGCATTTTCAAGGGAATCCCGCAGCTGCTTAGACAGCTTTTGTTCAGCAATGTGTATCAAATTCGGATCACTATTCATTAACGCTAACACCTGCGCGTTAGGTGGATAGGTCGGGATTGCCTTAGGCTGAAATTGGGGATCGACATACGTCAGAGCATAAATGGATGCTTTATGCAGATAGGCATCAACAATCGCGCTCGAAAGCGATAATATTTCCTGCTCATTCAAAGTGACCCAGACAATTGGACCTTCCAGTCGGGAAATCTTCTTTTTGGATAATAGAATGTAATCCTGACCTGTTGGAAATTGTATGCGGATATCTACTTCGTCCCCCGACTTTAGACTGTTGGGTAGTACCACCACCTTTAGCTCACGGTTGCGTAAATCTTTAGGTGTGGGTTCATCAGCAGTAATCATAGACGATGTAAGCACAGATCCTTTTTTAAGCTCAATCTTGGCTGTGGTTCCGGAAACTTCACTTTTATTTGCCAGCAAATTTGATGGAGCCTGAGAACCGGGAACTTTAATTCCCTTCAAATCATTAGATGCAATCTGTTCACCTGGAGAAATATCACGGACAACCGCCCAGCCTTTTTTCGCGGTTCGTTGCTCTTGTTCATACACTTTCCATTTCAGTTCTGCCTCTACCTCAGCCTGTTTCCTAACCTCATTCATTTGATGGATATTAACCATAAGGTAGCCGGCAAAGATAATGCCAACAATCCCAGCGCCAATGCAACCGGCATACAGTTTTTGTTTACTGCTTTTTCTTAGCTTGGACACACAACTTCTCCCCTGCCTCTTTTTGATATATACTTTCTATTTAGCGCCGTCGCTTAAGGAATGCGAAGCGTCTTCTCCGGGTGTCTGGAATAACTCCGCGAAACAGCTCGTCCAGCACCTGATCCATCTCATCATCCCGTTCGAAGGGGTCTGAGTGGAACGGTAGAGCAAATACTTTATCGTGATCCAGCTCCTTACGAAGCCTGCGAACCGCCTCCGAAGTTGCCAATGGCAAGCAGTAATTCCATTTGTGCTGTGGGTGGCGCTGAAGAGATCGGGTTAGCCCTGCTATATCCTGAACCCTCCATTCGGCCCCTGAGCCAACGACGAGCGGATAATCGGCTCTAAAGAATTCTTCCAGACGTTCATTATCCTGCCCACTCCCCAGGTCCAGTACGATAAATCTGTAAGAACCACCCAACAAAGAAATGACATCCGCACGCGATGTTTGTCGCCAGTAATGTACTCCATCGACTTCAAAACGCCGACTTGAACTCATTTGTCCAACGGATGTGCCTTCTACGACTTCTTGAAGTCGGGCAAATGCTTTGGCTGTGCTGTGCAGCTCAACCAAAGCTACGGAGCGGGATCTTCGAGCCAGATAGTGGCTCACCATAATTGCTGTATGCGTAGCACCGGAGCCGGCAGAGACACCCAGTACAGCCACTACCCTTGTACCTGCATAATCCATTGAGGCATCATTAACGGATATTCCTTGTTGAGCAGGTTGAAAATCAGCACTGCGACGCAGTTCTCCAATGACCTCCCCGGCGGATTGAAATCGTTCCTTAGGATTCTCACGCAGCAGTTTTCGAATTACTGGAATCAAATGACGAGACAATTCCCCGCGTATATATCCTTCTACTCCCGCAGTCCACTCGCTATATTTTCCTCCTGTACAGAGATACAATAGCAGCGCTCCCAAACTGTATAAGTCTGAACGAGCATCCGTCTGACCTGCTCCATATTGCTCCGGGGCAGCGAAGCCCACTGTGCCCAGCTTTACCGTATCTTGATCCAGCTCAGCCTTGTAGCTCCTCGCTATTCCAAAATCAATCAGTATAAATTCCATTTCCGGTGTCAGCATAATATTCGTTGGTTTCAGATCCCGGTAAATGACTGGTGGTTGACGGGTATGCAAATAATCCAACACATCCAGTACCTGCAAAGCGAATGGGACGATTTGCTCCTGTGGAATATAGCCTTGGTAACCCTTCATATATGCTTCCAGCGTAATTCCTTCGATGTAATCCATAACCAGGTATACCGCACCAGATGGGGGATGCTCAAAAAAATCAACAATTCTTGGTAAACGTGGATGGCTTAGTGAAATCAGCATCTCTGCCTCCGTGCGTACAAGCTTCATCACTTGTGGCTCGGCAACCGACTCCTTCACTGCCCATTGCTTGCCTGGCAGTTTTAAATCCTCTGCCATGAACACGCGGCTCATTCCTCCCGAACCCAATGTGCGCACAATACGGTAACGCTCACCAACAATTGATCCGAATTCCAACTGTGATGGTTGCTTCATTATTCTCCTACCTCCTTTCTTAAGCAAACAACGCAAAAAAGGGAAAGCTGCCGCAAAATCAAATTTCCATGTCGCCATGAAAACCGTTTCGCGGGATGCTTTCCCTTGATTTAAACATCATTATTATTTTTAAGGAACAATTTGGATTTATTATATAGCACACCTGTATCTATTGTAAAGTGTTATTTTCCATACTTAATCATGTACAGGGTAATCTCATCTCGATTATGGAATAGCTGCTTAGCTCGCTGAATCTGCATGCCGGACTCCTCAAATGAAGCAATTACATCATGAATGAGCGCCAAGGGCTTTTTATGCATTAGCTTGACCGTAACGATAGCAGTACCACCACTTCGCAAACTATATAGTAAATCAGTAACAAGCCTTGCCATTTGCTTAGGACTCCAGCTCATATCACAAACCAGCAGATCGAACGAATTCTCTTTAAATTTGACTTCACTTGCATTTTTACGCAAAAAAGTCAGATTGGCGTACTTCATCAGTGATGGCTCCATCTTTGCCGGATCAACCGCAGTAACTTTCAGTCCCCGCTCCAGTAAGAAGGAAGTCCATCCACCCGGTGCTGCCCCAATATCCAGTCCCTGATGGAAAGCGCCAAAATCTATGCCGAACGTTACTTCTGCTTCCAATAGCTTGAATTTGGCACGGGAAATTTGTCCGTCTTCTTTCTGAAAACGAACCGCACCTCCGCTCCAATCCGATAGGTTGTCCTCAGGACGTGATACACCTGCATACCACGTATCTGTATCTGCAAAAACGGACACAATAACATCGGCGCCTTGTACTGTTTGCTCCATAGGTAGATCACTTAATTGTTCACTCAAAGCCTGCTTAAGTGCACCTGCGCTTTCAGTCCAGCTGCTATTAGATCCTTTGCGCACCTGTAAAGAAACACGTTGATCCATCAGTTCCTTGCGGTTACGGATGAATGCAACCAGACGCTCCTGCACCTGAACCAGATCCGTTCCTTCTTCCTGAAAATGAACAGGAAACAAGTGACGTAAAAACATCGGCGGCTGACCTGTAATTGTCCTCACTGTCTCAATTTCTTCCGCAGGTAATGTAGCCAGAAAAATTTCACCAGGTAAAAGCATCGTACTTTTCACAGAGCCAAATATTCTTCTAAGCTCCTCTTGAGCATAGGGTGCAAAACCGTGATTGGCCGTACAAATAAATCTTGATGATGACAAAGTAGATTCACTTTGTTCATCTGTACTCATATATAGTTCCTCCAAAATAACATTACCCTCCAGCGCACACCCGAATCCAGGGACGTTCTCCATCCCAATCCAGCTCAACCGAAACTTCATATGTGTGCATAATCAATTCTTTCGTTAAAACTTCTTTTTTCGGTCCAGCTGCTGCAACCTTACCATCACGAATCAATGCAACATGTGTAAATAGGGGGACAATCTCCTCAATGTGATGAGTCACATAGACCACTGATAAGTCCCGCTTGCGGAGCCGATCAATCTCGACCAGCATTTTTTCCCGCTCAAATAGATCCAACCCAGCACAAGGCTCGTCCATAATTAGCAGACGGGGTTCCGCCATCAGTGAGCGGGCCAACATCACCTTTTTACGTTCTCCTTGAGATAACGTCCCCAGCGGATGATGAATCAAGTCACCTAAATTCATACCCTCCAGCAAAGATATGGCCTTTTCTTTTGCCTCTGTTGGAATTTCCTGATAAAAGCGCAAAAAAGCATACGCACCTGTAGCGACTACTTCCCAAACTGGATCTTTTAGCGCCAGCTTTTCCAATAAGGTCTGACTGATATATCCGATCTGCTTGCGGACCTCCCGCACATCACATTGACCATACATTTGCCCAAGCACTTCAACCGTACCACGACTTGGAAACATATACCCTGTCATCATTTCCAGCAAAGTTGTTTTACCGGAACCATTGCGACCCAGAATAGCCCAATGTTGACCTTCTCGTATATCCAGGCTTACATCGTCCAATATCCGTCTTTCTTCCCGCTGCAACGTAATGCTCTTCATGGATATCATTCCATCACGCTCCTTATTTTGCTCAGCAAGTGTTCTACAGATTCCATTTTGTAGATGATTTCAGGATTATTGTTTTCACCATTATATATAAGAAGCGCGGGAACGCTGGATATCCGGTACTCCTGTACCAGTTCAGGAATATAGTTAATGTTGCTCTGCACCACTGCTCCTTCGGGGAGCAAATGCTCTGCTACCTCCAGCATCTTACGGGCAGCTGCGCATGTTCCGCACATGGGAGTGTACACAAACAAAGCCAGCTTGCATCCCTCCCATATGGCACGGCGCGCGTCTTTTTGTCCGATCTCTTTCATTGTTCAGACCCTTTTCTGATCTCTCGCATACGCTCCTCGGGTATGGGCCCATTATGCACGGTGACTCCCTCTGGCTTATTCGCATAGAGCAGCTCATACATGGCTCGCCGCCCCTCTGGACTGGAGGAATGCAAGTAAATTTCACGTGGATATAACCGTCTCCCTGCGATAGCAGCAGCCACATCTTTTCCCGTAGGTTGACCTGGACCCAAATCATAATCTAGCGATAGTATCGTAATAGGGTATTCATGAAGCAGTAGCAGACACTCTTCCGCATCTCTTGCCAGCTTAAAGCCCGGAGGACAAGGCCGATAATCGTCCATAAACAAATACATCAACTTCTCCTCCTTTTCCCATATATGCAAGCTCACAAGTCTCAAAGATAGTTATTATCAATCAGACTGATTTACTCCCAGCTTAGAATCATTTGAATATCCTCCTGATGTGTCCCATCAGGTCCCGTCTCACTCTCCAAAACGATAGGAATGCCTCTTACAGCCTCCTGATCTGTCATCCAGCGCATGCCCTCAGTACCAATGTAGCCTTGCCCCACACGAGCGTGTCTGTCTTTTTTAGAGCCATACGGGTATTTAGAATCGTTCAAATGAACTCCGCATAGAGCTGACCAATAGCCGAGACGGTTTCCTTTATCGATCAAAGCCTCGTCCATTCCACCGTTCCACAATCCTGCTGCATACGCATGACAAGTGTCCAAGCAAAAGCCGATACTGTCAGGATACCGGCACAACTGACGGATTTGCACCATTTCCTCAAGCGTGGTTCCCATAGGTCCATGATCCCCCGCCTGATTTTCAATCAATATTTTAGCATTTCCCTGCCAGCCTTCCAGCACATCATTAAAACAGTTAATGATGTTACGATAGCCCTCTAGAGGGTCTAACGAATGCATGTGACCAAAATGAACGACAATCCCTTTTGACCCACAGGCTTCAGCAATATCCAGATCATTGCGTAATGAAGCAATCGTCTGCTCATAAAGTTCCTGACCACGATCGGACCCATGAGCCGGATTAACGGGATATGGCGAATGAGCAATGGAATGAAGCTGATGCTCTATACAGTAAGCGTTGCAAGCAGCAGCATCAGTAGCACTCCATTCCTTCAACCTAAGACTACGAGGATTTTTCGGGAAATATTGAAATGAACGCCCCCCCTGCTCTCGCGCACGCATAGCGGCTTTGGAAAAGCCACCACGCGTACTCACATGGGAGCCAATGAGCAATTTAGGCATCATGCTGCTGTACCGGGCAATAAAATGCTTTTTTCCCCGCCAGTTCAACCCTTACAATTTTCCCTCCACTTGGAGATTCTTCTCCTTCGCGGTCATATACTCGACACTGATGATCAAATCCACCTGTTAGTGTGTCTCCCTCCATTAGAGGCATTTCCATGTACCCACCTTCCGCAGTAGCTTCACGTAGTACGGATTGAGTGGCATGGTATAGCTTTTCCACTTTTTCTGGCGACTGCACAATGTTTTGTACTTTGGAACCCGGTGTAAATCCGGCGATATAAGCAATTTCGTCCGAATAACAATTGCCAATACCTGAAAAAATCTGCTGATTCACCAGTGTTGTTTTTAAAATCCCCCGGCGTCCCTTCAGCCGTGCTGTAAACTTTTCCAACGTCATGCGGCGGTCTAACGGGTCAGGTCCCAGGTCTGACAAAGCCTCCTCTGTTTCTTTAGCCGTCAGCAAGTGCAGATAACCTAAGCGCAGTCCGATAAAATAAAGCTTTACTCCACTAAAATCTAATTCGATCTGAACTGTACGATCTGGACGCTGCTCCTCCGTTCCCAGAAATAACAGCCCTCCCAACATCAGATGAAGTACGAGCCGCCCGCCCGTGTTTAAATGAAAAATCAAATGCTTGCCTCGACGCTCTAAATATACAACGGTCGTTCCGAGCAATTGCTTCTCAAACGTTTCCACTTCAGTATTAATGGACTTTTCACGGCTAACCGTCACTCCAGTAATCGGAATGTCCAAAATTTGTTTGGATAATAAGATTCTGTAGTTTTCCATTTCAGGAAGTTCCGGCATATCAACATCTTTCCTTTCGTAGCTACATAGCTTTTAATGCTCGCAAGTTTTCTAAGACATATACTTTTTTCTATTATCTCAGCTCTTCTTTCATCCAGTCCTGCAATTCAGCGAGATTTTCAAACATCAGGTCAGGTTTTACTCCAACGGTACGCACATGCTCGTCCATATTAGCGCGGGTCGTCACGCCCGACAGGATCAGAGCTGTTTTACAACCTGCTGCTGCACCTGCCGCAATATCTGTAAGCATATTATCGCCCACAACCAGAGCTTCATCCGCCCTAATGTTTAAGCGGTTCAGTGCATAATTCATCAATACGCTTGAAGGCTTACCGATGACAATAGGCTTTACCTGTGAAGCCGCTTCAATTGCTGCTCCAATCGTACCTGCTCCTGGCGTTAGCCCATCATGTGAAGGCAATTGGAGATCCGGGTTTGTCAAAATAAAAGTGGCTCCTTCCCGAATCCAACGCATGGCAGCGGCCAGCGCATCATATGTAAATTGACGATCTATCCCCTGCACCACATAATCAGGATGGTTCTCAACAAGCTGCAAACCGGCTCCTGTGAGTGCATCACGTAATCCTGTCTCACCAATACAATATACACGAGCTCCAGGACTTTGCTGTGCTACATATTGTGCAGCTGCTAACGCCGAAGTATATACTTCATGGCTGGCCGCTTTAATTCCCATACCAACCAAATGCTCAGCCACCGATTCGGGTGTGCGTGAAGCATTGTTTGTAACATAAGCATAAGGTATCTGGTCTGTACGCAATCGGGATATGAACAGATCCGCACCCTTGATCATCCGATTTCCATGATAAAGGGTTCCATCCAGATCAATTAGTAACGATTTTATCGCAATCCCCTCCCCCACTTCAAATCCATTCACATCATAGCATTGAAAATTATAATTCATCCTATGAACGATGTTCTCCTTCTTATTTAACCACCTTAATGATTCAGGTTATAAAATAATCGGCTGTCTCCATTCATCCCATCTATCTTAAGTCAAAAATGCTTATGAAGTCCATGAATTGCTGGCAAACCGTGCAAAATAGCGCCATTCCTCGCTAAAAGCCGTCGCTTTCACATGACATAAGTTCACATCTTCGTCGAAATCCATCGAAGGCGCTATTTCCTCAAAGGAAATCTTCTGTATTTCCTGATCATGCTCAAGACATAAAATCCTTTAAATTCGATATATAGAAACGCGAATATGACATACCTCCATATGTGGTAGAACAAATTCATCCCCACCACCGTGTACGGGTTCTCATCTCTTGTCGCATCCTGCGCTTTCCCGGAAAATAATTTCGGTGAAAAACAAAGGCACCGGAGCAAGCCCCGGTACCCATGCACATATCTTCTCCAATCGTTTATTAACCGATATCGGGTACCGGTAACAACACATGCTGCTCCGCAAGCAATGAATTGGGAAATATGCTTCGCGCTTCCTCCAGCAATGGCTGAAGCTGCTCCTGATCTTTATACCTAGAACTAAAATGTGTCATGATTAGCTGACCCGCACCTGCGGCTTTTGCAGCCTCCGCTGCCTGAAGCGCCGTACTATGATGATACTCGTACGCTGTATCTGCCAGTTCATGCAGAAAAGTGGCTTCATGAACGACGACAGTTGCATCTTGAGCCAGCACTACCGTATTCGGGCAAGGTCTCGTATCCCCCAAAATCGTGATGATACGCCCCTTTTTCGGCGAACCCAAAACATCCTGAGGGTGCAAAATAACTCCACCCTCTACCTCCACGCTTTCCCCACGCTTTAACTTACCGTACACCGGGCCGGGCTTGATTCCATATCGCTCCAACAGTTCTTGGTTAAGCTTACCGGGCTTATCCATCTCTACAACTCGGTAGCCATAGCTGTCGATCCGATGATCCAGCAAAGCTGACTCTACCCGGAATTGTCCGTCATCAAACAGAACCCCGCCCGTATGCTCCACAATATGTAGTTGGTAATTGATACGCGATTGGCTGATCCCTAAAGATAGCTCGATATATTGCTGGATTCCAGGCGGTCCATATACCGTCAGTGGTGTCGTTCCCCCCTGGTACGCTCTGCTCGACAGCAGCCCCGGCAGACCAAAAAGATGATCCCCATGCAAATGGGTGATAAATATTTTTTCAAGTCTGCTTAGTTTGAGCGGCGAACGCAATACCTCTTGTTGAGTGCCTTCACCGCAGTCGAACAGCCACATGCTTCTTCGTTCTTCCAGCAAACGAAGAGCGATGGACGTTACATTTCGCTGAATCGTAGGCACCCCTGCATTTGTACCGAGAAAATAAAATTCCATAACATTAACCTTCTTCCTGCTGACCAGCAAAAAACCTCCGAAGCTCGGAGGGTATTTGCTATCCCATCTGATAAAGGTGTTAAACCTTTTCGACGTTAAAATACTGCGCCTGAGGGTGGCTGAACACCATGGCTGATACAGAAGCCTCCGGTTCCATCATAAACCCTTCCGTCAGCTCAACGCCAATATCCTCAGGTTTTAACAACTGGAACAACGGCCCCTGTTCCTCCAGATCTGGACATGCAGGGTAGCCAAAGGATACCCGAATGCCTTGATATCTGGCACCGTGCCGCTGTTTCATTGTCATATCGGCAGGGTCCGGAAAACCCCAGCTATCCCTGATAATATGGTGAAGCCGTTCCGCTAACCCTTCTGCTACTTCGAGTGCTACCGCTTGAAGTGCATGCGAGCGCAGATAATCCCCTTTATCTTTCCACTGGGTAGATATCTGCTGAATCCCATGACCAGCTGTAACGACCATGAAACCCACATAGTCCATAACTCCGGATTCCACTGATTTCAAGAAATCAGCCAGACACAGATAAGGCTCTACCTGCTGGCGCGGAAATGTAAATGTGTGCAGTACCTTGCTCACATCCGACGGATCATAGATCAGAATTTGATTCCCTTGCGACTGCGCTGGAAAGAAACGATACATGGCATGTGCCTGGATGATTCCGTCTGTCACAGCTTCAAACATGATGCTGTCCACGGTTTCCTTCAACTGAATCGCTTTCGGATCTTCCGAAGCCAGCAGCTGCTCAACATTGCCTTTTAAACCAAGATGATGCCCCATTAGCATCTGCATATTCACGTAAGGCAAAATATAATTCAGTGGATAGTTACGCAGTACATGGCGATCCGTATCTGGTGGAATATAGACGGGCAGATCCTGAGCAATGTTAGAGCGCACAGCTCGAGTGAGTTTAGGGAGCGGCTTGGCTTCCACGACGATTGCCGCTTCAGCTTCTCGCTCAGCCTCCATCTCCTCGGCCATTTTTTTACGGGACTCAGGATTCATAAGCTTATTGGCAATATCTAGGCCATCCATAGCATCCTTTGCATAGGCAACCAGACCATCATACTCAGGACGGATACGATTTTTAGTGAACTTACGTGTTAAAGCAGCTCCACCCACCATTATTGGAATATCAATATTCGCATTTTTCAAATCCTGTGCGGTCAGCACCATTTGTTGTGCCGATTTAACAAGCAACCCGGATAAGCCAATCATGTCGGCCTTTTCTTCACGGTAAGCCTCAATAATGCGTTCTGGTGGTACTTTTATACCCAGATTCACAATATGGTAACCATTGTTGGATAGAATAATCTCCACCAGATTCTTACCAATGTCATGCACATCACCTTTGACTGTAGCCAACAAAATCTTACCTTTTACTGAGGATTCATTCTTCTCCATGAACGGCTCTAAATAAGCCACGGACGCCTTCATCACTTCAGCGCTTTGCAGCACCTCTGCTACAATCAATTCGTTATTGTTAAACAGTCGTCCTACTTCCTCCATCCCCTTCATCAGCGGGCCGTTAATAATCTCCAGCGAAGAATATTTCACAAGCGCTTGCTCCAGATCCGGAATGAGTCCCTCCTTACTTCCCTCCACTACGTAGGAAGCCAGTCTTTCTTCGAGCGAAAGGTTTGATATCTTTTCTTTTTTCTCCACTTTCTTGTTACGAAAAGCTGCTACAAAAGCGGATAAAGTATCGTCATTTGTTTTATAGATCAAGTCTTCCGCAAGTTTCCGCTCATGCTCTGGAATGGATGCATAACGCTCAAGCTTCTCAGTGTTTACAATCGCATAGTCCAGACCTGCTTTGGTACATTCATATAAGTAGACGGAATTGAGCACTTCACGACCCGCTTCCGGCAAACCAAAAGAAACGTTACTGATGCCCAAGATAGTATGCACTCCGGGAAGCGCCTCTTTAATAATGCGAATACCCTCAATCGTTTCCTTAGCTGAACCGATATATTGCTCATCACCTGTTCCTACTGGAAATACAAGCGTATCAAAAATTAGATCCTCCGCTGCCAAACCGTAACGGTTCACCAACAGATCATAAGAACGTTTAGCTACCTCAAGCTTATCCTCACGTGAAATAGCCTGTCCGCGTTCATCAATCGTACCAACAACAACAGCGGCGCCGTACTTATGAATAAGAGGAGCCATGTTCTCAAATTTCTCTTCACCATCCTCCAGATTAATGGAGTTAATAATCGCCTTACCTTGCGAATATTGAAGTGCTTTATCAATGACTTTAATATCCGTTGTATCTATCACCAAAGGTACTTTTACCTTGTTTACAACCAGTTTCAAAAACGCTTCCATATCCGTCATTTCATCGCGGTCCGGGTCCTGCACACAAATATCAATGACATGCGCTCCGCTTTTTACCTGAGCACGGGCAATTTCAGACGCCTCTTCATATTTGCCTTCCACAATCAAACGCTTGAATTTGCGGGAGCCAAGAACATTTGTTCGCTCACCAACCATATACGGACGATTGTCCTGTTCAATATATACAGGCTCAATGCCTGATACGGCAGGAGGATGATGACCTACCAGCGGACGCGGCTCAAACTGCGACATACTTTCACTCATAACTCGAATATGCTCAGGCGTGGTACCACAACATCCCCCAGCAATATTCAGCCAGCCTTTTTCAGCGAAAGCAGTCATTTTACGTGCTAATGAATCAGGCGATTCATGGTATTGACCATTTTCGTCGGGCAAGCCCGCATTTGGATAACAGCTAATAGCTGCAGAGGACATTTCAGACAGAGAGCGAATATGATCACGCATAAACTCTGGACCTGTAGCACAATTCAACCCAATTGAAATTGGATGCAAGTGTTCCAGTGATATGCAAAAGGATTCGATATTTTGTCCGGCCAACGTCGTTCCCATGGGCTCAATCGTGCCTGAAATCATTAGTGGAAGCTCGATACCTGTCTGCTCAAAAGCCTGCCGAATTCCGATGCTTCCAGCCTTGACGTTAAGCGTATCCTGTGAGGTTTCCAAAAGGAGTACATCCACGCCGCCTTCAATAAGCGCCAAGGCCTGCTCTTGATAGCTGTCAATCAACTCAGCAAATGTAACACCACCTGTGACAGACAAGGTTTTCGTGGTTGGGCCCATAGCTCCTACTACAAAGCGAGGCTTGTCCGCAGTGCTGTATTTATCCACCGCGTTACGCGCCAGTTTGGCCGCCACCAGATTAATTTCACGGGCACGTTCCGGTATATCGTAATCCGCCAAAACGACGGATGTTGCTCCAAATGTATTCGTTTCAATTAGATCTGCCCCAGCCTTCAAGTAGGCTTCATGAATCCCTTGAATGACATCTGGTCTCGTTAAGACCAGCATTTCATTACAGCCCTCCAGCTCTTCCCCACCAAAATCATCGGGGGAAAGGTCTTCCTGTTGAATCATGGTGCCCATGGCCCCATCAAGAAGGAGTATTCTTCGTTGTAATGCATCCTGCAAGCTAACTTTATCCAAATTTCTTCACCCCCGCAAAACGTTAAATCCTAGTTTAGCAGAAACCGTATCATTTAGATAGATTGAAGTAAAAACATACGTTTTATACAGGTTGTTCTTTGTAAAAACGACTTCTCTTATCCATTTTTATAGTTTGTAGCATTATTAAACGTACTTAACCCTGCATCCTTTAGCTATGTTCATTTGCATTATAAAATGTTGAAATCCTGTATTGTACAACGTTTCAAGACATGGTATTCTTTATATAACATTAATCCAAGTGGAAAAGAGGGGATAAATACATGGCCGAAATCTTAATACGTAATACGAATGAAAGAATTAGCGGTGAAGAACAAGTACGTGAATTTCTGGAGAGTCACGAGATATTGTATGAACATTGGGATGCTTCCAAATTGTCCGGGGAGCTGCAAGAGAACTTTACCTTAACAGATGATCAAAAGGCCGCTGTTCTCAAAACATTTGAACCCGAAATCAAGGATTTAGCCGCACGTCGCGGATATAAAATATGGGACGTTATCACTCTATCTGAAGCAACGCCGAATTTGGACGAGTTGCTGGCCAAGTTTGAGCAAATTCACACCCATACCGAGGATGAAATCCGTGCCATTATCGCTGGTAAAGGCATCTTTATTATTAAAGGACCTGAAGAGATCGACTATTTTAACGTAGAGCTTTCACCGGGGGACGTTATCTCCGTACCCGAAAATATACCTCACTTCTTCACTTTAATGGAGAATCAAAAGATCGTAGCAGTCCGCTTGTTCATTGAAGAAAATGGCTGGATTGCGGAACCGTTCGAAGATCCAACCTTCATTAAAGCATAATTACGAATTTATCCTTGTGTAAATAAAAAACTCCCTCTGCTCTGTGACAATCGAGCGAAGGGAGTTTTCTTAATACTCGTTTCTAAAGGTGTAGATTTCTTACTTTAACGACTGAATAATTCCATCCAATTCAGACAGATGCTTGATTTGAAACTTCGGCTTGATCTCTGTGGTATTGGTTTTGGCGTTTCGGTTCACCCACACCGAGTGAACACCTGCTGCCAACGCTCCTTGAATATCAGTCGTCAGCTTATCTCCTACCATTAAAGCATGTTCAGGCTCAATACCAAGAAGCCCCAACGCATGCTGGAATATAGACGGATCCGGCTTGCCTCGACCAAATGAACCTGAAATGACCACATGATCAAAGAAAGGAGCTAATTGAGGAACTCCATCCAGTTTCTCCTGTTGTAAATCAGGGGAACCGTTTGTCAATAATAACAGCTTGTATTGTCCCTTCAATTGTTCTAGAATTTCAAACGTTTCTTCATATACATGGGGACGTGCGCGTCTTTCCGAAGCAAATTGGGTAGCCAGCTTTTCCGCCAACTTCTCATTATCTATCCCTAGTTGCTGGAGTCCTCTGCGCCATGATTCCTTTCGATAAACAGGGGCCAACTGTTCCAATTGACGGAATTCAGGTTGCTCACCCGCTGTAAAATTCGCCCACAATCCTTCAAACGGATTAATGCCGATCATTTGAGTAAAACTAAAGGTTTCATAGGATTCATACAAAGCGCGTGCTTCTTTACGTACGGCTTCCTCCAGAGCTTTTGGATCAACACCTGCTTCACGGGAGCCTGTTTGACACGCTGCATCAAATGCCTCTTCTACACTACGTTCATCCCACAAAAGGGTATCATCAAGATCAAACATTACCGCCTGAATCGTCATCTGAATTATCCACTCTCTTTCCACAGTATATGTACGCCTATTTGCTTGATTAAGCATTTGAATCGTTATGTGTGCCCATATTAAGCAAGCGGCCGCAGCATGTTATATGAAATAACATCATACGGCCTTTGTTACAGAGCTACAGGCTAAATCAGTTATTTCTTGTCAACCTGTATCTGATTGGATAGCGCAAACTTCTCAAGTCGCTCTGCAATGGCATCCGTGTCATAGCGACCTAATGATTTTGTGAAAATGAAATTACCACCCTTACCTTTTCTTTCAACGGTTACGTAACCCTTTTCAATCTTGATGGCTTTCATGTCCCCTGCCGTCATTGGACGTTCTCTACCACCTTTCAGCATATAGAGAGTATCCTTTCCCACTTTCAGATAAGGACGACGGATAAAAAAGATAACAGCCAGCATCAAGTACAGGCCGAATACAAGCCAATCCATCCCTCGCATACCGGTCTTAGTCAAAAAGTAACTCATAAGCATGTACAATACAGAAAGACCAGCCAGCATAATTGGCACAGTAATATTACGGCCACGAAAAATATCCATTGCAGAACCTGCGCCGCTAATGGTTTGAATACCTTGCTTTTTGCGCGATTTATTTAAATGCGCTGTGTTTTTGCGTACTTTTCTTTCAAATGATCGGGCCATCTCTCAATTCCTTCCCAGATATATTACATTAAAACAATTGCCTCAAAGCTGATCTATATAGATACCATGAGAGGTACCTAAAACAAAAGGCAAATTGCAGGCTTGGGCGCTTTAACAACATTAATGCTTCAGCCCGTCATTTCCCTTCGATGTATCATCGTCCACAAATTCAATCGTTTCTAGCTGCTGCCGAAAATTACGACGAATGTTACCTAAATAAATTTCCCGAAGATTGGCACGTTCTGTGGTTTCCTCTTCTGTTAATCCCTCGGATTTTGCTTTGCGCGCTAATTCATTAATGCGCTGTACCAAGCTGTCTATATCCAAATTGTGTCCCCTCCATAAAAGCAAAGATATAATACACTTTGACATGTAGAAAAGAGCTTGTCAAGGCTCCCGCATTACGCTCCCTGACAAGCTCTAATAGTCTATAGATCATAAGTCAGGAAGCTTGAGTACCTGACCTGCCTGCACTCCCCGATCCTCTAAACCGTTAATCCGCACAATTCCTTCTATATATACTCGTGTATCCATTCGTTCCGGTTTATGATTCGCGGCAATCTGCCACAACGTATCCCCAGGTTGTACTGTCAGTTTAGTCACTTCTTCCTTGGAAGCTGAAGGAGCCGCGAAAACCGTAAGTACACCTGCTCCTGCAATCCAAGCAACAATCACTATAATAAGAAGCTTAAGTAAAAGAGTATGGGTAATAATCTGCATAAAACGCGCCCTACCCTCTTTTCGGGTCTCCTGTAAATTTTCTATATTCATTGGAAAAATACTTTGATAGGTGCTATATTTCATCATGGTTGTGTCCTCCAAACGTTTGTTCTTATGTTTTCACAATATAACACGAACGTTTGTTTTGTTCAATAGAAAAGAGAACAAAAGTTCGCAATTTTTTTAGGGATTATTTAGAACTTATGTTTGTACGAACGGAGGTTCTATGCTATAATTTTCCCAAACGTTACTAAATGGGGTTGATACGGTATGTCTAAGATTTCGAGCCGCCAGCAGGCCATTCTTGAATTTATCCGCAATGAAGTGCGTCTAAAGGGATACCCCCCTTCTGTACGCGAAATAGGCGAGGCTGTCGGATTGGCCTCCAGTTCTACGGTTCACGGTCATTTGGATCGCTTAGAGAAAAAAGGACTCATTCGCCGCGATCCTACAAAACCACGGGCTATTGAGTTACTCGGTCAAGACGAATCGGATAACAGCAACTTGATTAATTACTCCATTAGTCGTGTCCCCGTCGTCGGCAAAGTAACCGCTGGTCTTCCTATTACGGCGACAGAAAATATTGAAGATTACTTTCCTCTTCCCCAACACTTTGTTGGTGAGGATAAAATATTCATGTTATCTGTTGTAGGCGAAAGCATGATTGAGGCTGGGATTGCTAACGGAGACTATGTAATCGTACGTCAGCAGCAGACCGCTGATAATGGCGATATTGTTGTAGCTATGACAGATGAAGACGAAGCTACAGTTAAAACCTTCTACAAAGAAAAAGATCATATCCGGCTTCAACCTGAAAATCCAGCCTTTGAACCGCTTCGTCTGACACACGTCAGTATTTTGGGCAAAGTTGTAGGACTCTTCCGGGACTTCCACTGATTTCTCGTTCTTCCTTCCCCGTTATTCTATCCCCTAATACAAAACCGGCTGCCTAGGGCAAGCCGGTTTTGTATTGTTATCATGCTTACTATGTATCTCACAACTATTCTTTCCTTTTAGCAACCTATTCCTATTGTATCTACTATAAAATCAGCCTCATCGTCTCAAATAATCCCCCACTGATCTTGAACAGCTATACTGTTGTGGGCAAAACTAATAGATCTTTCTTTCTTTTAGCTAAATATGGTATATTAATTATTCATAGCCCTGTAGGAGGAATTAAATGAAAAAAATAATAATTTCAGCGTTTGTTATGATATTTATCGTCGTAAGCTGTGCAGTTCCAACAATGGATCATTTGTATGCAGAAGAGAAATCACACATAACAACCTACGATCGTATTCAGTACATACAAATACTCATCCATTTCAGGTATTTAGAAAAGCAACTTGAAGCTGTAATTTCCGAAAGAAATAATTACCCAGAGGCCAGCCAAGAATATAAACAGCTCTCAGAACAACTGAATCATATTCTTGTCCAAGAGGCGTACTACGAAAAAAAACTTAACACCCTTAATAGTAAATAATTTTCATACAAACTGCATATTATCTTTATTCTACACATTAGACTCATGCCGACCTGCCTGTAACATCTCCTGCAACGTAAAGTTGAAAAGGCGAAGACAGGTTCGCATGAGTTTTTTTGTTAACCTTTAGGGATATAGGTACTAGCTTCTTTTTGCTTCTAATAGATTTATGCTGATACATTACTATCACAATTGACATATATATATAGCAGAACTAAGCAAAGGAGATATGCAGATGATCAGAAATAGAGTTAAAACGTATAAGCATCGCATCGGGAAAAACAGATATCTGGTCGTTAAAGTCTTTCAAGCCGCAGCTGCTAAAACAGGAAGCGGAAATGCACTAGCAACCAATGCCTTGAATATCAAAATTTCCAAGCGTAAGCATAAACGCCACTAAGATTCAACCGCACCTTCATTTCTTGAAGGGAGGTGATATTATGAGCAGAAGACATTGCAGACGTGATTTAAGAAGAAGAAGATTGAACATCCGTTCCAATCAAAGAGCCACTGCGCGTGCAAGAGGTAACGCACTGGCTGTTAATTTGTTTAGCGTAAACGATAGACAACGCAGACGTTAATAATCGTTTTCATGCAAAAAGCGGGAGAAATTCTTCCTGCTTTTTTGTGTTAAGCAGCACACCTAACTACTGCTATGAATCGTTTAAGCAAGCGGACGAGATCGTAAATATCACACATAGTTGAACAGTCGCTACTATTTTACTCTTTTATAAATCTAACAGACAGGAAAAAGTGGTTCTCTTTTAGAATAATGTGCATAGAGAAATTAAACCAGAAGGAGACAAGCCATGATAATTAAAATGTCACTTTCAAATATGGGGGATTTTAAAAAGTCAAATGAGAATAACGGCTTTATTGTGTCAGGAAAAATTATACCTAAATACGAGAACAACATTTGGTCATATATAGAAGAAAGTTTTCCCGAACCATATTTTAAACAGTATGAGGATGATGACGTCGATATCAGTTATATTAATGAACAAGGAAAATCTATTTTTTTATATTATGATGAGAACGACTGTGTTGGGAAAATTAAACTTTGTACTAATTGGAATGGCTATGCTCTAATTGAGGATATTGCCGTCGCTAAAGACTGGAGACACAAGGGAATCGGAGCAGCCTTATTGAGTAAAGCAACCGAGTGGGCTAAGCAGAATAATCTTGTTGGCCTTATGCTTGAAACACAGGATGTGAATATTTTAGCTTGTCGATTCTATGCTAAAAATAACTTTGTAATCGGCGGAGTTGATACTATGCTATATTCTAATTTTTCCACAGCCCATGAGAAAGCGATTTTTTGGTATTATAAGTTTAAGTATTCAAATTAGCCTATCCTTCTGTAATAAGGCCGAATTTAAAAACAATACTATCTTGTACGCACACTTTGCATTGCTACTTTTCCCGTATCTAGTAAAATCAAACTGATCAGCACACAAAACTCTGCCGGCCAATTAAGGTTAGCAGAGCTTTTGATTTATTTTCAGAGTATTCACTTACTTCAAACGTGAGGATGCGATCATTTTCAGCATGTAATCCTTTTTTGCTCTTATCAGGAATCTGAAACTGAACGTCTATATACAATAACAGATAAAATCCCGCTAATTATAATGACCACTGAAAAAATCAATAACATATTGCTATATAAATAAGCAGATGGAAAATTAATGATTGGTATAAATTTTTGATGAATAAGACGTATTGACAATAAGCCTCCTACAACTGAAATCCCCGTTCCTTCTGATAAAAAGCTTATAAAATTAAGCAAGCTCATTCCTGCGCCAGCTACTTCTTGTTTTAAACTACTTGAAACAATAGTGGATATTACTGTTTTAATAAAAGAAAGACCACCGAAAACAAAGACTAGAATAATAGACATCAGCCAAGGTGTCATTTCAATAAAGAAAGCAGCTACCAAAAAACTGACGGCAAGAAATGCAACGGCGACTGCTAGCACATGTAAGGAACCTTTCTTATCAACAAGTGCTCCTCCAAGAAAACCAAAGAAAATAACACTTATCGTTCCAGGAAAAATAATTCCACTGCCAAACATTGCGGTACTTAAGTGGTGAACGTCTTTCATCATATAAGGGACCATAGAAACAAATCCAGCTACGGTACCAAACATAAGCCCCCCACAAAGGATTCCTATCATAAATGCAGTATTTTCCCCCAATGAAGAATCAACAAAAGGATTGGTTACTTGTCTGATATGTTTTAAAAAGATCAAGAAAAATAGAACACTTATCACCAGAAAAGAAATTCTGTAAGAAGTTGTATACAACATAAACAATACAATACCTAGAGATATAAGCACGATTCCTGCATTGTCAAACGAGCCCTTTGAAATGACTTCCTTTTTCAATAATTTTATCAGGAAGGGAACAGTTACAAACGTTAAAACAGGAAGAAGCAGTAAATAAGACCAATGAATATAATGAGCAATCACCCCACCAATAGCCGGTCCTATCCCTTCACCCATTGCTACGATAGACCCGATGAGGCCATATTGCCTTTCCCCTGTTTTCTTTTGGGATATGCGAGCAACTACGACCATCACAAGTGAAGGAAATGCAGCTGCACCAATCCCTTGTATAAATCGTCCCAAGATAAGTGTTGGAAAAAAAGTATGTCCCACAAATCCAATTAATCATCCTACGCAATTCACTATGATTCCAAACAGGAGCAACCTTTTAATACCTAACTGATCAGATAACTTTCCGTATATAGCTGTTCCTATAGAAAAACTTAGCATAAAGGCAGTATTCACCCAATTTGTAATGGCTGGTGTCTTATTGAATTCATCAGCAATATCAGGTAAAGAGATATTAAGAACCATTTCATTTAACACACTAAAAACGAAAGAACACAAAGCCACATTAAAATTTGGTTATAGCTCAAAACGGACTGTGAATAAGGGGTTTTCACTTTTGACCCTCCAGAAACAAGATACATTCAAGACATGAGTGTATCCTTGCTCCATATCATTGGAGGTTTAATACAGCGCCTATTTCCATACGAGAAAATGTAATGATCTTTTGGTCACCATCCCAGCCCCCTATGATTACAATATAGAGCGTATATCGCTCTTGTGGTCCCCTCTTCCAAAACCAGCAGACGCGCCTTTATGTCCATTACACTGCTACCTGTTCTTATCTCCAGTCCTTCATGTTGGACCACATCATTGCTCAGTAGAATAATTGTACAGTATTGGTAATAGCGTTTTGATATCGGGTAACAAAGCGTTCAGCTTCTTTATTACCTGTCGTTTTCCGTATACTGTACAGATCAGAACAATGAACGATAAAAGCGGATACAACTATTGTGCAACAATAGCGGAATTAGACGGTTGCCAAAGTGACACTGAACTTTTACAGATGTTTATGATGGTGTACGTGAAGCCAAGGAGAAGAATATGGGGGCGATATTCCTGTGCCAGTAGGATAAGACAAGAACCTAATTAAGCGTACAATCGCAGCACGTTAGATACATTTAAACTAATCAGGAAATTATCCAAGTAGGAGGGAATAACCATGGCATTTGAAGGTTATAGAGAAGACAAGCGAGGACAATGGTTTGACTGGCCATTCCCCTTGTCGGTATCAATACTGTATGTGGATGCGGATGTAGATGAAACAGAAACGAAATGGTACCTCATTATCGAACAAGAAAAACATTTGATCCGAATTAGGGATGAAAAGCAAATTGAACTGCTTCATCACTGCATGTATGGAATCTTGTTAAATGACGAGAATATCAACTGGATTATTGATAAAAATGGCGGTAGATTTACCTATCACGACAGTGTGCAAGATTTCATCAAATTCCAGAAAGAATACCTGGATATATTTTAAAAACCGTGAACAGTTAAAAGCTCTGCCGACCAATTAAGGTAACAGAGCTTTTCGATTTATTTAGAGTATTCACTTACTTAAATACACTTTTGGAATCAAGCCGACTTTAGAGCAGTGGAAAAGGCTACGATCCGGCGTGGATCAATCGTCGTCAAGTGGTTTGCCGACCGTTAATAGCAGTTTCATAGTCTTAACTTTCACTCGCTAGGTACTAACTTCTCCATATGTATTAGTTGTGATTTCGTACTGGCAAGGTCATTATTGTGAGTTATTGGTACTTTTTGGGCAATTAGTTAAAGCTAAAGCTCACGTATCGTCACAATACATGTATGGACTTTGGCTAGATTTTTTAGAACCCCCACCGTTGTCGTGAAATTCACTATTCTGTACCGTTACGTCGGAAAATCCTTTTATATGGAGCCCCATATTTGTATTTTTAATCTCTATGTTCTTTCTCAAAGAGTACCTTATCGTTCACATAGCTACTACCTTCCAACAGAATACCATAATTTGTAATGCTAACATAACTTGGCACTTTATCAGGCTCGGTTGTTGCTACACCATGCACTGTTAAATTTTTAATAATTACATTCAATGCCCGGTTTGAATTGTTCGAAGTTAAAGCTCCATTATCCCTAGTTAGCATCAATTTGCAGCACTGTAGCCCCCTTACCCACTGTGGTAATAGTAACATTACTCTTTAGATATATTGGTTTTTTGATGCTGCAATTACATTTGTTTACTTCAACCTTCATCCTACCACCTCTTTGAGAATTTTATCTAACAGAAGCCTGATAAGCCAGCAGTGGTCTTGACTCGCTACTGAAAAGATAAAATGAAATACAATAAGCGCAAAACTATTATGGCAGGAATCCACCAAGTATTTGCCGAAAGAGAAGCGAATACGGTGGCTATTGCCAAATAGCTTATGCGCTCAATGGGCTCAACTATTGAATATCCATGAGTGAAATGATATTTTCCAACAGTTCTTTTTACAAACTAAACCCAAAGTGATTTAGTGATGATAACTAAGAGAATAAAGAGCACTAAAATTGCCGCTGTAGAAGTCCATACACCGCCGCCACCTGTATTTTCATAGGCACCCCTCTCTTTTAACCTCCTTTATTTGTCGTTACCTTAATATATGTTTAAATACGTTCTATGATAGGGCATGCAGGTAAATAAAAAAACACTAGCTTAGCTAGTGGTCAAGTCCCCATTTTATAGACACGGAAAAAAGCCCCTAGACTATAAGCTGCTTTCGATATTCTTTCGGAGGCAACTTATTTAACTTTCGTTGTGATCGACTTTGATTATAAAATCGAATATAGTAGCCAGTTATGTGAGTCCTTCATTACTTGTAATTAAAGGAGATGGGAAGATATCTTTCGAATACATCGCTTTAAACATCAATATATCGGTCTATATATCCTGTCCGTATCTGTATCAATCACGAAACCAACCTCTGTGTCATCTTCAAAACGTAATCGATCAAAATTATGAAGTCGACAAAATATATCAGGTAAATCTCTAATATTAAGACTCAGCATTTTTGCTTGTATATACTTTTGATATAGTTCTTCTTGTGTGCATAGGGGACCAGTAATCAAATTCTGAAAAAAGAAACCTTCAATTTTAATAATCATAATATCACCACTGGTGGTAACCATTCTTTATAAATTTAAAATACTTACATAACAATAGCTCAACTAAAGCGCATGTTAAGTTAACCTTTGTGAACAAGTTAAATCTCCCTTGCTACCACATTTGTTTATGATAGCTTCTATTTTTCCGTTAATTTATTAAATATCTCTCTATCTTCGGAAGTAAAGTCAGAAATCCGTTTCTTTTTCACGTATGTGTTGGTACTTGAATCCAATTTGATGAAGCCATTTTCCCCAACCATATATACGATATTTTTTTTTATCTTATATGACACAATATTATCAACAGCTTTTTCCGTTGGAGCAGCAAGATGATTATAAAGTATTAAACAGTTGTCCCGCCCCCCTCTCAAAATTTGAAAAGTCCCGTCACCAAAATATTCTACGGTATCTTTTCCATCTGGGTATTTATAGTTCGTATTATCCGCAAAATTTACTAGAAAAATTATAGTAGTAGTTATAACTAGTAGAGAGACCAAGATCAAAATAAAGATATATCTAAACTTCATCTGCAATTCATACCTCACTTCTAGGCTTTTCTTGTATCAGTTACTGTTACATAAGACGTATACTCATTGAGTGTTCCCCATGATTCCATTATATTTGTTAGATTGGCCGCAGCCCAACCGAGTTTGTTGTTCCCAGTAAACATTCGTTTAAAATTAAACTCGAAATTATATTTATCATAATATATTGTAGTAATTTTCCATTGCCCGTCAACGTAATCCCCATTTATTTCATAATACATGTTGTGAAAAGCATTATATAAATCTCTATCACTTTCTAATTGCGCAGATCCATTATAAGAAAAACTTTTAACTTTTTTACCATTAGCTTTTTTGACTTCATCATTAACTATTGCGATGTGCTCTTTAGATTTTTTAACTTGCTGCGCCTCATATGACCACTCGTTAAAGTGTAAATTTCCTGGTTTGTAGTCAAGTGAATGTTGAAGTAAATGGGCTGTGATGTCCCCGTACTTCTTTCGAGCTATAGGAACAGCTACTAATGCAAATGCTTTACGATCAGGATAATGTATTACAGTGTCTGTCGAATCTTTTACCTTCTCTACGCCTCGTACCCAAGTCTTTTCTAGTTCTACCATCGGATTTTCAAACGGAAAAGTAATATTTCCTGCATACACTAACATATTCTTACTATATGCACCTTCCAGTACTTTTGGCGAGACATCAGACTGATCCTTTTCTCTTGTTTCCTTAGATTCTAACTGAGGACTGTATTGAATTTTTCTCAATTGATCTTCTTTTTGTTTTAGAACAAGTTCAAACTCAAGGATCTCTTTACTGGTATCAATCTGTTCTTGATACTTAACTACATAAGCATGTGTAAACGTAATATCTCGGATTGTGTTTTCATTTCTATCGATTTGGATATTACATTTGCGATAGTAATCCTCACTATCAGGTTTATAGTCTGTGTTTGCCCATGTATACAGCATGTTGGAATTATCCGCATTGTCTATAACTGAAGGAAGCGAATGAAGCGGAATTTTGCTTCGAATATGTAGCGAATGAGCCAAGTTTGGAGACTTAGCTGAAAGGTTTATGGAACTATTATTTTTATAAGTAAAGCCAGTGATCTCACCTTTTACAAACTCAATTGGCTCACCACCGGATTTGTATTCTATTCTTAATGAAATGCTCATTGAGATAATCTCATCTATTAATTTAGTCTATTTTTGTAGGGAAAATTTAAGAAAATTAATTTCCAAATATTAATATATACAGAAAATATTAAGTAGTAAACATATTTTTAACTTGGTAAAGGGCGTAAAAAAGACCTGCTAGCAATTCGCCAACAGGGAAAGAAAATATCTTAGTAATTGTAAGTGTTACTTAAAACCATATTCCAATATTTTCCATTAATGGTTATGTACGCTTCTGTTGTTACCCCAACTAAAACTTTAAGAAAATCCCTCTGAGCTAAAGCTACTGGTTTCCATCCATAGTTTACATTTTGATCAAATGTTGAGCCATTATCTGGCTCCTTGTTGTTCTATAGCTTGTTTGGAGAAAAAAATTTTAAAGAAGATCATCATCCGTTATTCTAATGAAGTCTATCCCTATTAATCCATAAAGCAGTAAAAACCTGCGCCAACCAATGAAGGTTAGCAGAGATTTAAATTTATTTAGAGTATTCACTTACTTCAAATGTTAGAATACGATCATACAGCATGTAGTTCTTACGGCTACTGAATGGGCATTTGTTGTTGTCGTGCTTATCGACGGTATATGAAGCCGATCCAAAACCAGCTTGCTTGCTTTCATACTATGAGATAACGTCATTGACCTCTTTCATACTTAGGCCAAACTCTTTTTCCAAACCGGGGGTTGTTCTCGATACACAAAAAAATATTACTACCTGGAGCCAAGATGAGAAAAAAGAATTCTCATTTAGCAATGAAACGAAATATAAAAAATACCGTTTGAATATAGGGTCATAAACAACACGAGCTCCTGTTTGAATATCGACATATTTTTCAACTGCTCGCATACCGGATGCTTTGCCTTCAAGCAGATTGTCAATCAAAAGAGTAGTAATTCCATCTTTAATAGCTTCTTCAATGGCATGTTTAGTTAAGTTTGTTATAACATTTCTTGTTGTGGTTTGAACAGCAACAGAACTACCTCTTTTGAAAAGTTGTTGTATTGTAAACTTAATTATATGACCAATTGATGCTGGTTGAGCTGCAAAGGGAGTAATGTGATTTTGATCAAATTCAGATTGAACGCCAGACTGATTTTCCTTGTATTCTTCATACACTTTATCCAATTGTCTGTCATATTCCTCAGTAACTTCTTCAGACTGATGAGTGATTTCTTCAGCTGAAGCTGAAGTTACAGTCAAACCAAAAATATTAAATAATAAAATAACGGATAAAATTGCGGAAAAATACTTAGCTATTCTCTTCAAGTTAGCACCTCTATGTTTTATTTTCAACAAGTATGGTTGGCCAACAACTTGAATTATTATACAATTATGTTCTTTTTTACACTTGAAAATCTAACATATTTTTGAACTTCATTTATTGAATTTAATTGTAGAAATACACAAAACACCCCACCATGGTATGCCAGTAGGGTATCACCGATTCTTTCGGATTGCACAACGCTGCTTCCGTATGTGTTGTAGTGATTATGCATTGGTTAGTGATTTTTCATATCATTAAATTTCCATCCAAATCCATCTTAGCAAACGGAAACAGAATTAATTCTTAATTTTTTCGGTAACTATTATGCTATTTTCAGGACGATCAGCCCATAGATATAGTTTGCCAACTTTTTCAACACCTTGACCTGCTCCATATGTAGGGGGTTTTATCCGCTCAATAAATCTAAACTCTTTACCATTAAAGTGGTAATGATCCAATCCTTGCGCATAATTTTCTCCATATTTATTCGAGCCATGTAGGTTAGCGTATAACTCATCCCCATCAAAAAAAATGCCTTGATAACCACCATCATTTCCAAAGTTCTCCGATAAGGGGTATGATCTTATTAGATTAAAATCTTTATTAAATTGTCTGATCTCATTTAAGTCATGGTAAACTATCCAGTATGTATTATTAAATTTTGCTAAAGACTCTGCTGTGCCATACCCTATATTGAACTCATCTACTTGTTTTAAATTAGGCAAGCTATACTTTACTATCCTGCTAATACGTTCTTCTGTTGATGGCCCCGAATTAAAATTATATACCGTTGCATAAAGGTAACCATCTATTATGTAACAATCTCCAAAAGACATAAAAAGCCCTCTTTGATCTGTTTCTGTATAAGCTTTCGTTTTCTCAGTTACAAAAACACCGTTCATTGTATAAACAGATATTGTATTGGAAAGTTTGAAGTTCTCATCACGATCAGATGTAAGGTAAATGTGTGTCCCGTCAGAAGCGACACCTTGCCATGCTCTAAAATTTTTTTCAATCTTTAATACTCTCATTCCTTGGTGAAAATCACCACCTGTTAAACTAATTGTGCCTGTTGGAGAATCATATAACCCTAAGATAATCACTATGATACTTAGTATATTGAACACCATCTTATTCAACCCGCCTTTAAACTTCAATTAACAATGATAATATCGTAAAGTAATATGCAAATAATTCAATTTTCCTAATAAATACATTTTTAGGCACCCTGCCAGCACACACCAGCAGGGTACTGGTTTTATCCTTTTATTCCGTGGTCATAGGCGTTTCTACAGCTTCTACCGGCGCTAAAATAAGCTCGGGTTCAGACTGCACCTGAGTAGGAACAACAGCGACCACATCCGCTGTAGCCTGAGCTAAGAAATCATTAAGCTTTGCAGCCAGACCAGATACAGCCTCCTTAGCTGCGGCCTGTACTGCATCCTCGTTTGGCTGTTCTTCAGTAGCTAGTACCGCTTTTGTCTTGGCCTTGTACTCAAGATATGCCTTCTCAATCGCAGACCTTAACTCTGCTTGAGATACTACAATGCCTTGACTGGAAAGAGTAAGTGAAGCATACTGTAAAGCCTCCTGAAGCTTACGTTCTCCTCCAGCATCTTTAAATGCTGTTTGAGCAAAAGCAAACCCCTCTCCAGCAATTTTATGGATTACTTCCCTCTGTGCCGCCGTGGTACGCGCTTCTAGCCACACGTTAACCTTAGTTTTGAGTTTTCAGACCTCCTAAAATAAACGCTGTAAGCACACCCGCAGCGGCTGTGACAATGGTATTTACGTAAGGCTGTACAGTTTCGATAATTGTTTGCATGATTACTCTTCCCCTTTCGTTTTCAACGATGCGATTTTATTCTTTGAATCCCAAGACACTACCGCTCCATAAGCATCAGCAATTGGTCTGAGTTGGACATACGCTGTACCCTTTACAAGTTGGACAGTTTGCAGCTTGGATCCACTTAAATAGGCTTCCTTGCTGGTATTGTCCCAACGAAAAGACAAGCCCAAGGCATTTGCCAAAGACCGTAGCGGTACATAGGTTCTGGGGCCATATAGAAGGGCTTTCCCCCGCTTCTTTACCGTTTACGCGGAATGTGCCGGATGTACGGATTCTGTCTCTTGGCCAGGGACAATAACGCCAAATCGATTTGCGCAGCTCGTCCGTTGTTCCATCAAATTCGTTCAGGTCCACGTTTCCTTTTATCCCGGATACCTTGCCACTATCGCTGTATTGCCAAATATCCCAACGTTTCCACGTCACTGTATCGCTCGGTACGCGCGTTTCACTGTAACGGGCTATCCATAGTGGGTAGCCACCTAATGAAGCATTAAAATTAGCTGCGAATGCATTGCCCGTATAGATAATGGGCTTACGTCCTGTAATCCGCTCCAGCTCGATCAGGAAGGCCAACGCCACAGCATTAATAAGCGTTTTGGACAGCTTGCCGGGGTTGTTTTCATAATCCATCACCGCAGGAAAGTCCAGCGCTTTTGCACCGTCTACCTGATCCACCACATCAGCAAAATGTCGCGCTTCCCGCTTTGACCAGGTTCCAATCAATATTGCCTTGATAGCGAGATACGTCGTTCCCTGCGCGTTACCTTTTTTTGCTTATCTGCATTTTCCCCGTCACCTTCCTTTCTCCGCTTTTACTCTTTAAAACTTCCACAGCCTGCCGAATGATCGACGGGACTGGCGCACCAAGCCTGCCGCCATTTTCAACAATCGAAAGCAGCTCATTTGCCATATAAAAATAGGCGACCGCATCCCGGAAAAGGTGCGAATCGCCTAAGACTCCATTGATTAGATGAGATACAGCAACTATTGTAAAAATAAATACCTCTCGAGCGATACCGATAAGACCAATCTTGCTTTTTAAGCCGGGTCCGGTTCCCTTCTTACCTTCTGCGCCAGCAGCAAATAGTCCAGTCACATAATCAATAATGACCAGAGCAAGTAACACCCCCAATACTCCCGACCACCTGCCGTAAAAATACGTTACCGCGCTACTACCTAAAGTGGCACTAAATTTAAAAATCTCCCACTCATCCAACATTCTTTCCCCCGTCTCTCTGTTCAGGAAACTTTTCCTTGGCTATCATCGTTTGGTTTCTGATCTTTTTCTTCTTGGGCCTGTATCTTTGCTAATGCATTTCCTATTGCTATATCCAATCCTTTAAGTATTTTTCTTTCCGGCGTGCTGGTTGTGAAGCAATGGCAGCAGAAATAACCTCAGTCAATTCTTCAACCGGCCTGGTCAGATCTAGTTGTATATCCAATGTGGATTTTATTTTTGCCACGGGTTTCGTCACCTCCTCAAGATGCAAAATAAGCCCCTGAGTTATCAGAGGTTTTTATACTTATATCTTAAATTGGTTCTGCTGCTATAACGCTAGGGAGTTTAAAAACCCATATGTTATTAACCTAATACGAACGAGCAGGATAGTTGAATAACAGTAATCGATCTAAGGAGCATGTCGAACTACGCGAGGCTTCAGCCTAACAGGGCTACGCAGGTTGTAGTTAAATTACTATTGTGATAAACTGGATGTAATTTGATGACGGGAGTTGAACGGATACATGTAGAACTTTCTTGCTTTGAGATCACGAAAAGAACGGACTCAGCGATCGGCTGTGGTCGTTTTATTCATCTCTGCAAGAAAGGTCTGCGTTTCGTTTGCGCTCCCTCTCCGGACAGTCATACGGCCCCTTGAAATGGGGCCGTATTTCCTCGTATGGATTAGAGCCGCAAGATAGCACCTTTCTTGCGGCTCTTTTTTATTTCCAAACGAAAGGATGACTGCCATGCCCGCCATTCAGGTAACCAATCTTACTTTTGCCTATCCAGGCAGCTATGACCCCATATTCGAAAATGTTCATTTTCAAATTGATACAGACTGGAAGTTGGGCTTTACGGGGCGAAACGGTCGGGGGAAAACGACGTTCTTAAACCTGTTGCAGGAGAAATACGAATACAGCGGTACGATCTCCACACCAGTCGCCTTTGATTATTTTCCGTTTCCCGTCGATCACCCGGAGTATTTGACCTTAGACGTCGTCGAAGAGATCGTGCCAAGCTATGAGAGCTGGAAGTTGATGCGCGAACTGAACCTGCTTAAGGTTTCAGAAGACGTGTTGTACAGGCCATTCGAATCGCTGTCCCAAGGAGAACAGACGAAGGTATTGCTGGCCGTGCTATTCATCCAAGACAATCGATTTCTGCTCATCGACGAACCGACCAATCATCTCGACTTGCACGCACGCAAGCTTGTCGCCGATTATCTGAATACGAAGCGCGGTTTTATTCTTGTTTCACACGACCGGGCTTTTCTCGACCGCTGCGTGGATCATATTCTATCGATCAACAAAACGAATATCGAAATCCAAAAAGGCAACTTCTCCAGTTGGTGGACGAACAAAACTCGCCAAGATACGTTCGAAATGGCACAAAACGAAAAGCTGTACAAAGACATACAGCGTTTATCTGCTTCTGCTAAACGTACTAGCGGCTGGTCTTTCGAGACCGAAAAATCGAAGAACGGCACACGAAACTCCGGCTCCAAGCTTGACAAGGGATACGTCGGGCATAAGGCAGCGAAAATGATGAAACGCTCGAAATCCATCGAACAGCGGCAACACGCCGCTTTAGAGGAAAAATCGAAATTGCTCCGAAATATCGAACAGTCAGAAAGCCTTGCGATCTCTCAGCTCGTGTATCCCAAATCGGAACTGGCTATGCTGGATCACGTCACGATTTACTACGGGGAAAGAGCGGTTTGCAAGAACATTTGTCTGACGATCGAACCAGGAGATCGGATTGCAATTTCAGGTCCAAATGGTTCAGGTAAGTCTAGCTTGCTTCGCCTGCTGAACGATGAGACGCTACATTATACAGGTACGTTTCAGCGGGAGCCGCAGCTTCGCGTTTCCTATGTATCCCAGAATACTTCTCATCTGCGAGGAACGCTTTCCGATTATGCAGCAGAGCACAGAATTGACGAAAGCTTATTTAAGGCCGTGTTACGTAAGCTAGATTTCGCCCGCATCCAGTTTGAGAAGGATATATCGGCGTTTAGCGGCGGGCAGAAGAAGAAGGTTCTAATCGCGAGAAGCCTATGTGAGGAGGCTCATCTGCATATTTGGGACGAACCGCTCAACTTTATCGACGTGATTTCCCGGATGCAAATTGAGGAGCTGTTGCTTGAGTACACGCCGACCATTGTATTCGTGGAACATGATCGGGAATTTCATGACCGTGTCGCCACGAAAACGATTGAACTCGGTGGAGATTAGAAATTTACAAAGTGACTTGGAGTAAGACATGATTTAAACGGCAGAAAGCTTTGCACAACAACTTTTATGAAAAGGGAAGCGATTGAACTTAAGGGACACGAGAGTTCAATAGAACATCGGCAGTCTAGGATTTTATTTTATTTTCTTATCCATGGCTGCCGATTCTTTCTATTGGGGGCATTCTAATAGTTATTTCACTAAGACTGAGAGCTATATTATTCTACAGCGGGTTTTGCTTCCATAATATCGTCTCCCCTTATAAAAGAGTAAAAACCTCTCCAAACTGAAGCGCCTCCTGTCAAGTGGACAGCTATCAAAAAGCAATATTTAAGTGCTCTGCCTCCCTCACGGTAGCCAACGAAAAATGACATCTGGCAAGAATATCTTTAAATGGTGATTTCCGGAGGACTTTTTTGTGCTTTAAATAACTTCGCAAGTGCTCCTCTTATGAGCCAGATGCTTCATTTGATTTTAATTCATTCTTTGCAACATGTATTAGAGCAGCCAACGATGTGAAAATCCACTTTTCCCGATGCCAGAGCATTTGCGCAGAAAATGATATATCCGGTAAATCCTATGGTAAAGCAACCAAATTTGTTCTCTGTGAAAGTCATCAACAATCAATGAGGAACGAGATGCCAGCAGATGATCTGGAGATACCACCATTCGAAATGACTCATCTTTTAAAAACTCTGAATGAAGGTCTTTGGCTACAACGAATCCATCCAATACAAAAACGACATCCGCAAGCCCTTCTCTTAGACTGTGTCTATACCGGCCAACAATTTTTGCCGTATGCCACTAAAAAAGCTTCTACTATTGTAAACATAGTTGAAATAAATTGATATAAAAACATCTTTTGGAAGGTGTGTACATATAAATCGTGGAATAGCAACATATTACAGTTAACCGCTATCTAGAAGGGAACTGTATTGCTATGGTTGACAAGTTAAAAAAATGGCTGTTTAAGCAGCCTTCACGATCTAAAAATGGCACGAGCTCTGAACCAGTTAATGATAAAAAAACGACTGAGTTATCCAAGGAACTGAGTGGCACGCTTAAGGACAACGTGACCTTGCTGAAGCAGGAAATAGGACATAGCACGGATTTCATTCTTCGTTGTTTGAACGATAAACAGGGCAATCCGGTTCTCGCTGTAGGTTTTCTTCAAGGCCTGATTGATCAGCAAATTTTAACGACACTGCTGGAGGAACTTACTGCAGGTATTCGAAATGGGGATCTCTCCGATCGTAATGTTGAAAGTTGGTTGATGGATCGTATTCCTATTGGGGGCATCACTTGCCTTAAAAATGAGAAAGCACTTATCCATGCCGTTCTTTATGGACAGGTGGTTCTCCTTGTCGAAGGCAGCACCAAGGCCTTTGCTGCTTCTATGAGCGGGGGGGCTAAAAGAGCGGTTGAGGAGCCAACATCGCAGACAGTAATTCGCGGTCCTAAAGAGGGGTTTACAGAGGATATATCCACCAATATCGCACTCCTCCGGAGAAGGATCAAATCAACTGAACTCCACTTTGATTCTCGAATTATCGGATCATACACGCAGACGAAGGTATCGGTGGCATATATTCGAGGCATTGCAGATCCAGAGGTGGTTAAGGAAATCTCCAGACGATTAGATTCCATTAACACGGACAGTATTCTCGAAAGTGGATATATCGAGGAATTTATTCAAGATGGGGTATGGACCCCCTTTCCAACCATATATAACACTGAGCGCCCGGATACTGTAGCAGGCAGCTTGCTTGAGGGGTTAGTAGCGATATTGGTTGATGGGACTCCATTTGTATTGATTGCTCCTGTAACCTTTTTTCGGTTCATCGCATCCAGTGAAGACTACTACCAACGTTATGATCTGGCATCTTTTCTTCGAATCGTTCGAATGGCATCCTTTTTCTTGGCATTGCTATTACCCTCATTCTTTATTGCAACAACAACGTTTCACCAGGAAATGCTGCCTACAACAATGCTCATCACTTTGGCTGCGCAGAGAGAGAATACACCATTGCCAGCCCTGCTTGAAGCAATGCTAATGGAGCTGACCTTTGAGGTTATTCGCGAAGCAGGAGTACGAATGCCGCGCGCCGTAGGGCCTGCAATCTCTATCGTTGGGGCATTGGTTCTTGGACAAGCTGCTGTACAGGCGGGATTGGTTTCTGCAGCTATGGTGATTGTGGTTTCATTCACAGCTATCTGCAACTTTGTACTACCTGCGATCAATATGGCGGGGGCTGTTCGTTTGCTCAGATTTGGACTAATGCTGTTAGCGGGTTTATTTGGATTATACGGCGTTTTGGCGGGCTTGGTTCCCATCCTCGTTCGATTAGTATCTGTGAATTCGTTCGGCGTTCCTTATATGATGCCGCTCGCACCTTTCTATACGAGCAATATGAAAGACCTGTTTGTGCGTGTACCTTGGTGGAAGATGAAGAAACGGCCGAAAATGATTGGGGATGTCAATCCAGTAAGACAGGCAACGGAACAGGAATCATTTGCAGAACAAGCGGGGGAACACAGCCGAGATCCCATGGCGTAAGGAGGAACCGATATGTCCCAATTAGGTAGATTTATTTTGGCCTTGGTCATATTATTCATTTTGGCGGGTTGCTGGAACCGAGTCGAACTGAATGAGCTGTGGGTAACTGCGGCTACAGGAGTAGATATGATGGACGACGGACAGTGGATGATGTCCTATCAGATTATTATTCCCTCCGCCCTTGCAAGTGGTACCGGAGGAGGAACGGGAGGGTCTTCTCAACCGGCATCCCATGTATTCTCAGTAAAGTCCAAAACCTATAACCAGGCGTTATCGTACAGCAATTTAAAAACATCAAGACAAATCTACATAGCACATAATCGTGTTGTATTTATCGGTAAGAGAGCGGCTGAGAAAGGAATGGACCGTTTAATTGATTTTTATCTTCGTAATACGGAAGCAAGGGAGATGGTAACTATGATTGTAACGGACGGCTTAGCATCCGATCTATTAAAGAAATTACTGCCGCCTGAAAAACTTCAAGGCGTCGCCATGGCTGAATTAGTCGACAAAGAGAGTGATATTTTATCGGTGTTTCCGAAAGTTAGGGTTTATGATTTCGTATTAAGCATGAACTCGGATTCCAAATCTATTGGAGTACCGGTCGCCGAGTTGACCGGAGAAGGGGACTATCAGGATGTGAAGGAAGCAGAGAGTCTGGATGTCTTCAAAAAAACCTCGGCCCCGCTCAAACTGGCATTGACTAAATTGGCGGTATTCCAAAAAGGAAAGCTCAAAGGGTTTCTCAACAAGGAAGAGAGTCTGGGTGTATCTTATCTGTCTCAAAAGATTAACAACAGCGAAATTTCGTTCCCATGCAGCAAACAGCCCGGTAGGGAAATGTACTCTTCCATACTAGTAAACTCTGCTAATGTAAAGCTTACACCCAGAAAAACCAGTTCTCATTACACTATGCAGGTTGGAGTGAAAATTAATGGGACTTTAAATGAAACTACATGCACTAAGGATATTTCCAAGACGAAGACCATACATGATCTGGAAGAAGAGATTGCAAAAGAAGTGACCAGTACGATAAATAAGGGCTGGGCTAAACTTCAGGAACTTGGTGTAGACGCAACTGGTTTTGCTGACCGGATTCACCGGAGGTTCCCAAGGGAGTGGGGAACGGTGAAAAAAGACTGGGATCAGGAATTCAAGAAGATAGAACTGGACATTCGAGTGGATGCACGGATTCAGCGTCCTGGCCTCCTACAGAAGCATATCGGAAGTCAAACCTAACCCATTTTGTATAAAGGGGCTTAAAAAGTATGAATAAAACCGTCACCAGGGTATCCGGGTTAGCTATCGCTTTTTCCTTGTTTCAGGTTGGCAGTACAACCTTATTCCTCTTGGGAGCTACAGCCAAGCAGGATGCATGGCTAGCCATGCTGATCGGCGCACTTGTAGGCTTCGTCTTGCTAATCATGTATTTATACATGCATAAACTTGATCCACATCGAGATTTGTACGAGCTCCTATGCCGTTATTGGGGAAAATGGATAGGTAGTCTGGGTGGTCTTCTGTTCATCAGTTACTTTGCTTATGAAGCTTCCAGGAGTGTCAGGGACATTGGTGAGCTCGGCGCATTGACATTACTTAACAGAACTCCTACCGAAGTTATTACGTTTATAGCGTTAATTGTCTGTGCCGATGTAGTGTGGTTTGGACCGAGGGTCTGGTTCCTTCTATGTCATATCTTCCTTCTTCTATTGGTTTTTGGTTATGGCATTTTATTATTGCTTACTCCTTTTACAGGACTCATTCACTTTGAATTTTTATTTCCTGTATTGGAGAATGGTCTAACTCCCGTAGTGAAGGCTGCCATTCCCGAGATCGTGTCTTTTCCCTTCGGGCAGACGGTTCTTTTTCTTGTGCTGTTCAAGATTGTTACGGATAAACGTAAATTACAGCGGTCAATCGTCATTGTTTACTGGATCACTGCTGTGTTCCTCATTGTAATGAATGAACTAACAATCCTGGTTTTAGGTCCGGAATGGGCAGCATCAAGCACCTATCCCTTATTTGAGGTTACACAACTAATTCAGCTACCGAAGATCGTTGAGAGAGCTGATGTCCTGTTTTCGATGATTCTATTTATTGGAATCGGAATCAAAACGGCTGGTTTTATGTTTGGTGCCGTCATTGGGCTTCAAACGATAACCCCCTTTAGATATAAGCCTGCTTTACTGTTGCTAAGTATCATCATATACGCCCTTACGTTTCTCTCCTCTAGGTTAACCGAATTTTTGTGGTTCGGTCTTCATGTAGCCTTGGTTCGAGTTTGGCCTATCTTTCAGATTGCTCTGCCTGTCCTCCTTTTCCTGACCATGCTAATTCGGAAGAAAAAGAGAAGGACTTATAGTTAGCTATAGCCTTCTCAACACTGTCTAATTTCTTCTTTGTCTTAGCCACATTGGATTCTCTAATGACTAATGTTGAAGAACTTACTGATGTTTTCGACAATTTGTCAGCAATCTTTAGCTTCATGATTCGATTGCCTTTGCTGTTTTACTATGCTGTGCCTTTACGCTTACCACTATGGCATTTTCAGAAAGAGAATTTCCATTTACCTTGAAGGTGTCTTGGTTTATCTCACCAATGGGCCATATCCCCTAGAGCCCCAAGGGGTTTCACTATTTAGTAAAGTACAGATATTGATCACGTTCCCACTGGTGAACTTGTGTGCGATACAGATACAAGTAGCTCCGGCAAATCTCCATTAGTGTGATTCAGGTCAATTATTTACGCCCGCTGATGCTTTTTTGACAGCCAGTTAAAAATGCCTCACTGATTGGAGTTACTTGGAACTGTTCGCCCTACCAATGTCCATCTTTGACGCTAACCGATGCCGGATGGACTACATTCGCAAACTACTATAAATACAGAATAACGTCTGACTTATCCAGATTTACTATTGATCTTCGTGCGAATAAATTTCTTTTTTAAATGCCACAACAAAAAGAAGGTAGGAAAAGTTTCCTAACCTTCTTAGCATTCATATTTCAATGTTTGAATAATATCATTGTTTTTTTTACAATGTTACTGCGGATTTACCATTTTAACTTTAAAGATAGGCTTTGGAGTAGTGATAGTGTTTAATGGATCTTATTACTGCCACTACGTTCTCTTGCCATGCTATACAATCCCTCCCCCATAAATTCGTCTGCTTACTATAAGTGAATTAGACAAACTGACGATATGAAATCGTACAGTCTTTTCTAAAGCGGCTACATATAATGTTCTATATATCATTAAAAATGGCTTAAACGGTCAACTTTAATATAGTAAGAGTAGTATTGGTAAAGTTATGAAGTTGGGCTGGGGTTGCATTTGCATTTACCAATTGAATAGTTGTAGGAACGACCCCTACAGTAATAATGACTTCTGCCGAAATTGGTCCGCCACCGTTACCCGTGAAGGGAACAGGAGTAACAGGGATTCCATTTACGGTAAGGTTAAAGGCAGCATCACCTTGGTTATGAATTGTAAAATCTATTAGATAGCTTCCCGTTTCGTTGATTGTTATCGTTGTAGATGGAGGAGTGAAAGTAAATGCACCACCAACATTAGCCAAAACTCCAGTAAAGGTAATTGGTGAGTTACCCGGAACTGTGTCCGTTCCCGTACCAGGATCTGCTCGGAAGACACTTAAGAAGTCTGATATCCCGCCGCCTGCTGGCCCTGCTGCCCCCGTTGCTCCTGCGGGTCCTACCGCTCCTGCCGGTCCCACTGGTCCTGCTGGCCCCACTGCTCCTGCTGGCCCTACTGCTCCTGCGGGTCCTGTTGGTCCGGGAATTCCTTGAAAACCTTGTAGCCCTTGCTGGCCTTGAGCACCTGGAACTCCCTGTGGACCCGGCAGTCCCTGCGCTCCCTGCGGTCCCTGAGGTCCTTGAGGTCCTCGGATCCCTTTAACAATAACTTTCGGTAAAACTTTGACTTTTTTAACTACACATCTTCTAAATTTTCTCCGATGCATTTTCTTTTGCCAATAATAATGTCTAAACATAATTAATGATCACCTCCAAAGTCTAGTCAAAGTAGCTTATTGTGCAATTAACCAAAAAGATTGGGCTGTTGACTTGATCTTGGGAAAATAGGCATAGGTCTGACCCTATCGTGTTAGATTATTACTGCTTATCCTTCTAAAGCTTAATAGCCCTACTATCAACCGATCCAGCCCCTGCACAGTATGTATCTTTCTATTTCCAGCTTGCAAATTCTTTACCCAAAAAAGGAGATGAGATAATGACTAGATTGTTAGATGCTCGAACATCTCAAAACGCAAGTTACGGTAATACGATCTCAATCTCCATGCCAGCCAATACTCCTGTTGCCATCGCAGAGCTTGGCTTAGACGTGACGGGCGCTGGGGAAAATATGCGTGTACAATTATCAGGGATTGCTGAGCTTTCATTTCCCACTACTCCACCTTTTGACTCCGTTATTGCTATTTCTATTGTTAGAGGCACTCTCGACTCTCCTGTTGCATACGCTCTTTACTCTGTTAGTGTCTCCGAAGCAAACCCAAACGCTGTACAGGTCGTTACCATTAATGCATCCGATTACAATGTCCCTCTACCACCATCAAATGAATTAGTGTATACCTTATATTTATTTTGCACAGCGGATGCCACCCGAATAGGAATAGAAAGTTTTAATGCGGTTGCCTATTCAGATTAACATTACACCATCATATGGAGGGCAAAGCCCTCTTTTTTTCCATCTATCCTTGAGGGACGACACTTTCCATCTGTCGTTCTTTTTTGGTATAGTTTACTTAAGGAGTTGATCAAATGGGATTCATGCTTATTTTTATCGCGATTATTTTTTTCTCACTTGGTATTTTAAGTAAACGAATTCCCACTTGGGGATGGCGTGCAAACGAAGCCTGGAAGATCAAAGGTGACTCAGAACCAAGCGACGCTTACATTGACGACATGAAATTTAGAGGCTCTGTATCTATACTCTTTGGGTCCTTCTTTTTAGTATGTGGACTTTTGGTTATCTTCCTATAAGTTCCACTACCTGTTACCAATCACCAAAATACCCATATGGAAACGGAATTTGCTGTTTGGCTGATGCTCCTAAAATATCATTTAGCATATTTTCAAAACAGAAATCTGTCTCTCATCCAAAGCTTCCAGTAATCGAATTTCCTTAATCTTCTGAGACCGACCTGCCGCTGTAGTAAGTAGTAAAGATCATTTTTCTCGCATAGTATTTATTCATCAAACTAGCCATCCTATAAGGAAAAACAATGTAAAACTCGACTCGTCACTCTCGAGAGTGAGTGGTTTAGAAGTACCAGTATACCCGGGTGTAATGACTTGTTTTCTTTCTAAGGCTTCAAGGCATCCAACACCAACACATATGGATTGTAAACACTAAACTAGACAATTTTTTTGTGGTGTCTCTGCTTGAACTCAGCTGGACTCAAGTAATCCAGAGAACCGTGAATCCTAATATGGTTAAACCAGTGTACATAGTCATGTAATTCTGTGGTTAGCTCAGCAAGACTTTCAAAATGACGTTTCTTCACAAATTCCGTTTTGAAAATTTTAAAAGTAGCTTCCGCAACGGCATTGTCATAGGGACAGCCTTTCATGCTCAAAGAACGCTCAATCTGAAAAGCCTTTAGCGCATCGTCGATGAGCTTATTCTTGAATTCATTGCCTCGGTCGGTATGGAAGAGTTGAATGTCATTCAGGTTGCCCTTAATTGAAGCCAAAGCACGGCAAACCAGCTTGGCATCCTTGTGAGGGCCTGCACTGTAGCCAATAATCTCGCGGTTAAACAGATCTACAAAGAAGCATACGTAGTTCCAATATGAACCCACTCGGACGTACGTCAGATCGCTTACGACGACAGACAACGTTTGCTCTTGTTCAAATTTCCGGTACAGTACATTCGCTTGCTTGGCTTCATTGCATCTCGTGGGATGAGGCTTGTACTGAGCAACCGTATACGAGGAAACCAACCCGTATTCCTTCATGATTCGTCCAATACTCCGCCTGGATACTGTAAAGCCTTGCTGGTGTAACGCTTTTTTGATCTTACGCGTACCGTAGTTTTGACGGCTGCTTTGAAAAATGTCCATAATCAGAGAGGGAAGCTCACCCTCCGATGTCACTTCTACTTTGTTTTCTTCATAATAATAGGTGCTTCTCGGGAGTTTTAGGACGTCGCACATTGCTGATACCGAGTATTTATGTTTATTCTGGCGAATGACATTTACTTTCGTCCCATGATCAGCGCGGCTTGCTTTAATATGTCATTCTCCATGAGCAGTTGCTTGTTCTGTTTTCGAAGTTCGAGCAGTTCTAATTCCTCTGGAGTCCGGTTGTCTTTCTCTTTGAAGGATCCAGATGGAACTCTGTTTCACCCATTTATCCAACGATGAAGGATTCAAATCATATTCTTGAATGATATCCTTTCGTGCTTTGCCACTTTGATAGAGCTGAACCATCTACGCTTTAAATTCAGCGCTAAAGGTACGTCTTTCTTTTTTAGTCATGATCCGTTTGCTCCTTCTAGGTTGGTCTGTAGTCTACTATATTAGACCACAATTTTTCTGTCTAGAAGAGTGTAGCCGATCCATCCCATCCAAGGTGCTTTCTAAGCGTCAGCACCTTGGAACAAGAAAAGACGAGCCAGTAGTAGCTCGTCATTGTTACTACTGATTTTAAATTGTTTGGCCAATTACACTGTATTCATAAAGTCGAATCTTCAGTAACCTGTGGCTGAGTCCTTTAAGCATTACAACCCCCAAGTATCATAAGCAGTATAAATAGTACGAGAATAACCCCGACACTGGTAAACATGCCGCCATAACCAACTCCATCAGTCCCACTATTTGTATGGGGATGAGTTTTTCAAATTGATTAATATCGGTAGTCTTTCTCATCTCCGGTATTTCCACTGTACCTATGGGCGTGAGGAATTCTACCGTTTACTGTTGTATACCCTTCAAAATGATGGTAATGCCCACCACCTGTCAAGTGAATGGCTGGTCCTGTAGTACCTCTAATTAGATGCGTATGTTGATCGTTAAATGATGTTTCTGCATAATAATTATGAACATGCGGAACACCACTTGGAGCTGGTTCTGTTACTCCAGCGTAATGGTGGTAGTGTCCTACATCAAGTGATGTATTCCCATTAAAAGGATGTACGTGAACATTAACTGGCCTACCGTCCCACGAATTAATAAAAAGCTTATGCGAATGGTTAGAGTCGGAATCACTGGAATGAACAACATAACCTGTTATTGGTATTTCCATCAGTAGCCACCTCTCTTTATCAACTGCCATATACTATGAAAGAGGTAGTGTAAATGTTCAAAAGGCTACTTGAGTTGAGTTGGTTCTCGTTATTCGGGTAGCAGGCTAACAGGTTGTCAGAGCGTGTGTATGCCCTCTCTCTGCTCTTTGCTGTACTCTTTCCGGTATTCGTCCGGATAACGGAAAAAGTGCCTAGAACAACTCACATATTGGCGTATAAGAGCAAAAGAAAAAGCACCTCAATGGGTGCTTAACATTCTACCACGATGGTCGATGACCACATAAGGAACCAGCAGGTCCGACCTCGTCAATGTTTTGTGTATTATTTGATAAAGAAACGAACTTCCCATCAATAATTCTTACATAAGTCATATCTCCATAGTCTGGTTGTGTTTTATCTGTCTGCGGAGACACATACGTAATAAAGACGTTACAAAGACGGTGTCCATTACTCATCCTCATATCAACGGCTTGATTTAGGTAATTTTTAACCTGATTTGGATTTATAATATGCTGTTGTGGCGGTCTACCTGCTGGGTAATACTGTATTCCCCCGTGGGTATAATACATTTTTGTCACACTCCTCAGAAAGTTTTTACTTCCTGATAGCCTATGCATAGAAGTGTAACGTTGTGTAAGGCAAGATATTTTAGATGGGATTAATTCATTCTTTCACACAAGCTGTACGGGAACAAAACTGCTTAACCCCATCCCACTTCCCCCATACACAACCTTTGCATTTTTTTGGCTTTTTTGGTGGTCCTTTCATGTATAGCAAAATTCCTTTCTTCTGCTTCTTCTTCAAACCAAAAATCCTTTCAAGGCAATAAAAGAAGCCACCCAAATGAGTGACTTGTATCTGCCTATGTATTTAGAGCACCAAATGAACCGAGGCGCTTATTTAAAACCCGAAAAAAGAAACAGCGATAGGTTCTATTCCCGCAAGCGGGATGCAAAACGCTACGCTGTTGCATAAAAGCATTTGTACTTAGTAACAAACAAGACCATTTTACTGATATTAGAAAATGGCCGTCAAAGAACTAAGACCAGACAATACCGGAAAATGGGCAATTAAACCATTATAAGCTGGCTTTTGCTCACTTTCTCGATATTAGTCTTAGACTGCCGCTGTTATCATTCTATTAACGTTCTTCGTTAGCGTAGCGCATACTTGACCAAATTCGATATGTTACCGGCCAATAACCTACGTTTTCGTATGATTACTCAGCATAGTGATGTGTAGGTGCACTAACATCAACAGTCTCTTAAATCAAAAGCTTCTTCTAGTGCGGCAGTATCTTCGAAGATTTGAAAAAACATTATCTTCTCCTGTTCTACTTCGCAAATAATTGCCCAATCACTCTCGAACACTTTCCCGGTTACATTGACCTTGATGCGGAAATTCCCCCATGCACACGCTGCTTCCTTATTACCGATGAGTTTGTGAAGGACAAAACTCTCTATTTGTTCTGCTTCTTCTAATAAGTTTAAATAATTTCTAACACCTTCTTTTCCATGAAATGTGCCGTATAAAGGAATTTTATTAGAAGGCTCTTTTTTAAGAATAATAAATTTCGCTTCATCATGAACCAATTCGATCACTTTATCAATCTGTCTGCTTCCTAATGCTTGAAAATAATTTGTTAGCACCTGTTGAGCACTTTGCATTTCTACTAATCTCCCTTCGAATAGGCGGAATAAACTTTGCACAATCCAATAATAACATATTTTATCTACCATCCTGCCCGTTGGCTTAACGCCGCAGCTGCCAGTCTAGAACTATATTTTCACGGTCTAACACTTTATTTCCATCAAACACTCGTCCCAGACAATTCTCTCACCCAGTTTATCCTCATCACCGGACTTCATAGTTTCCCAGCACGTATTACAAAAGGATGCGCCCATTGTTGTGTTCTCCCGGTTCGGATTAGGGTCATTGCAAAGCATACATTTTCCTGTTTTCGGACTCTTTTTCACAATACCTCTCCCATCGATGGAAAAATAGAAGACACGCTGCGGAATTGAACCGCGCAAGGGTTCTGACCAGGCTGTTTCATGTTTCCGCTGGTTAACTGGTTCCTTGCCGCCTGCGCGTGCCATAAAACCCCGGAATAACGGTCCCATGAAAATTGAAATTCATGTTCTTCTTTAATTGCTACTTGCTCAAGCTTCTTCTCTTTCCTAGTGCCTTTATTGTGTATTTCATATTCGACTTTTTTAAGTTCTTTAATCATTTCCCCCTTTATCCTCAACAAACATAATTCGTTGTGCCCATACGATGGCTTGGAATTGGGTTGTTATGTTGTACCAGATCATTTCAACTGGGTCCATTTCTTGAACTGCGTCCATGATTTCAAGAAACTCAGGATTCTGAGGCATAAATTTACGGAAGAATCCATGTGTGACTGCTTTGTCGTTCCCAGGAGGGCCACCACTTCCGCCCTTATTCCCTTTTGCATTCCTATTACCTGTTTGCCCCCGCGTTTTCTTTTTTCGGGAAGCTCGCTCCACTTGTCCAGTGCCTTCCATTTGCGGATGCTGGAATCGCTCACACCCAGCTTTAACGCTATATCCTTAAGTTTCATTTCACGTCCGCTATCCAACCACATTTTCAGCGCCTTTTTCCGGTTTGGATTTCGTTCTCTGCTCACTTAATTTTCACCACCACCAAAGTATTCGAGTTGGTTTTAACGCGGAGGCCTAAAAATAAATCTAGCGCTCCACTTGCATTTATTCGTGATGTTGTTCTAACTACTAGAAAACTAGCACTTGTTAAACTAAATAATGTAAAACTAATTCACTATACTATATATTCTCGGTAACTCATAAAACACGTAGATTGCTTGGTGCTATTTGTTTTGTTGTCCTTTTCCCATTTTGAATTCACGGTTACCCTATTGTAGAGAATTGCTACAACTCAAAATCCTTCAAAACATCGTCTAAAGTGTCCTGAAGGATACCTACATAACGTAATGTCACCTTCTGTTCAGTGTGATTGAACAGATCCATTAGTAACGCTATATCCTTCGTTTCGTTATAAAAATAGTACCCGAATGTCTTTCTCATAGATTTAGTTTTGAATGCGCCCTAACCCTCCGTCATGCGCTTGCCACTGCCGCCCTTATTGATGGGGTATTATGACTCTCTTTACGGCTGTCTCGAATTAGTTGTAGTTAGTTTCGATGTGGGCGAGGCATGTATCACGGCCTTGCGTCTATTCCGCCACCACGTTTAAATCTTAACGATTACAGAAGTTGATCAGCTAGTGTTTTAAGGCCACTTGGTACAGCAATTTGTTTGCCATCATGTTCATTTCCGTTTACATAAGCTGTGTCTTTGTCTACATAGTAAACTACACCTTCACCGCCGATAATCGGGAAGCCACTTTCGTCGTAATCCAGATTTGAACCCATATACTTGCCATACTTAACTGCTTCATCTTCCAACGGATGGAGATGGAGAATTTTTTCCTTGTCCAAGTAAGCGTAACTATGTGCCATGTTTATTGCCTCCTAGAATGGATTTTATTTGTTCCTGAATAGAGTGTAAATCCTTTCTACTCCGTACCTACTACGGATATACATAGTTCTTACTATCAGAAGAAAATAAAGTAGTAGACTGAGCCTAGAAATTGAAACAGCGACAGCAAAGGACGAAAAAAAGTCCTAGACTGTCGCTGTTCCATTGAACTAACGTTCCTCGTTAGCTTAATCCCTAAATCCCTCGGGCAGACCGAGGGGCGTAGCCCAATGTTTGAATATGGTGTTATCTGGTGAATACGCCATCTAGGAAACACTAACATTTCTTTTACTTAATTTCTTAAAAATCGAGTATTCCTTATTGGACTTAATAAAACTTATTATCTTTTCGGCACATTCTATTGGATTCATCTCTTCAGTATTTACTTCGAGGTCATATTCACCAAAGCAATATATTTTGCTAAACTGTGAAGCTACTAGTCCAATCTGTCTATCTCCTCTTTTTTGCTCTCTTTTTATGAGTTCTTCTTCCGAGCATATGACACCTATAAATAACGTAGGCTGATCGAAAAATTGATCAAGAAACTCATTAAATCTCTTGTCATTGTCGATTATGGTATCTGCTATTACATTAAAACCCAATTCTAATAACAGTTTAATTGTCGAATGGTACACTGAAAATATGGAATCATCAAGGATTTGTGAGACAACTTGATGATCTATTTCTTTTGGAGGATCATCTGGAAATTTATTATTAATAAAATCATAGTAATTATTAAAAAAATCATCAATTGATAAATGATAAAAAAGGATCTCTTTCTGATTTATGAGTTCAGTCGATATGGAGGTCTTTCCAGAACTTGAAGTTCCATTTAGAAAAACTAATATCCCTTGCTTCAATTTAATCATCCCTTCAAAAAATAATTATTTCGTATCTTTCAGATAACGTTATATTCACAAAGTTCATTAAATTATCCAACTCAGAAAATATTCGAGAAACGATTGAGCTATCCTGTCAGTTAGTTCAATAAAAAGAACGCTCGCGCGCCTTCGCTTGGGCTAAGTCCTCCTCATTTATATTCCATTTCCAATCACCTATTAAAGAACGTACGCGGGTAGCATGTAGTGCTTAAACAGGGGACTTATCTTAACCTAAGCACTAAGAAAATACTTTATTTTTCAGTCTAGACTTTAGACATCAACAATAAAGACCGCAAAGGCTTAAGCCCTTACGGTCTAATTTACTTCTGGCATTCTAAGTCCAATTTCTCCTTCCTTATTACGGCCCCGTCCATAGTCGATGATCACAAAATCCAATGTTCGGTTGACTTTAAGACTTTTCGCTAAATTTTCTATGGCCTTACGTCTTTTATCAGCGAATGTCGTAGCTGATATACCATGAATCCCTTTTTTATACTCTCTGCTCATATACTGTTGAGCTTTTAGATACTTCATCCCATCTAGGAACAAAAGTTTTGCAGCAAGCTTTTCATGCGCATCCCTAATGTTAGAGATTGCAAAACGGATATTGTTTGTAATGAGGAGATAAAACCTGTAATTTATGTGACGCTGATCCTTGAGCAAAACAGTATTTGCCGTCACGTCTGCCGTCAGTTCTTGACCTGTTACCCTTTTTGCTACAGAGCCTTCGGCTGAAAGCAAGTCATAAGCCGACATTCCGTTTTCAATTTGCTCTAATGAATGTTCATAGTTTTTGATTACATCAATTAAGTCAGTATATTTGTTTAGCAGCCACTTTGTTTTTCTTATATCTACTGCATCTATATCATCAAAGAAGATAACTGAAGTAACACTTAGTATAGAGGTATAAGCGTAATTCATGAGTCACGCTCTACTGAATCGCTTATATTCCGCTGCTCTTCTAGACTGTAGAAACATCTTGGAGGCGAGCTTTCAGCCTGGCTATCTCTGCATCCTTTTGTTGTATAAGGGATTCAGCCTCTTCCAATTTCTTATATACAGCGTCCCGATCTCGGAGAGCAGCCTCATGCCGTTCTGTTGCTTTGTCAGCTCGTCCTTCCTCATATTTAGCCCAGTTGTAATTGCCAATAGCTGTTTTCTTCCATTCTTGTATGCAATTCCTCAAGCTGTTCATACGTCAATTTTGGATACTGTTGTTGTTTATCTGTCATTGTTGTTCCTCCCAAATACGGTATCATAGAGTCTTCCCGGCTTTCTTTCATGGTTGTCCTGTATATATTTCCAAAGCTTGCTGCATCATGGGCAAAATTCAAGCCCGCCATAAATAACCATGCATTCCGTACACATTTGGTTATTGCATGTTTCATGTTTCATGTTTCATGTTGCATACCGATCATTCGTCCTTTTTCATCCTTAGCTGTTGTGAAGTAGTGGTCAATTATGAAATCACAAAGCTGTGTCGCCTTCGCTTTTTACAGAATGCACATGGATACTTCGGCATTTTAAATACTTCCGGCATGTCCTTGCCCCGTTCTATCCATTATAGGTATGGTTATTGGCGTCCAATGTGTATGATAATCCGGCCAGTCTGCATCCAATGGTGTACCGCAATATGGTGGTTCTTCAATCGGGAAGTTCCACCAAAGAACGTCTCCATAATACGTTGAATCTTCATGAGTACAACATTGAAAAGCACATAAAACCCCACTTCAAAAAAATCACATTACAAAAATTAAAGCCGCTCATGTATCAAAAATTCATAAATAAGCTTTCTAAGAGTAAAGGTAGAGGGGATAAAGTTTATAGCAGACGTATAGTAGAACTCATACATTCCACTATGCATGACGCGCTAGAAAAGGCTGTTACGCTCGGTAAACTGGATAAGAATCCGTGTGAAGGTGTGACTATCAGGGGGATTAAGAAATCAGATAAAGTAAAATTTATTGAGTCAGAGCACATTCCTGAATTTCTAGCAAATGCAAAAAAATACGGATATATTTATTGGTTTTTCTTTATGTTTATGTTAGAACAGGTATGCGAAAAGGAGAAGTTGGCACGTTACAGTGGCCAGACATTGATCTAAAAAATGGCTTGGCAACCGTTAGTAAAACTTTAGATTACGATCTCCCTGAGAATCCTGATGATTTATTTGGTGATACAAAGACATTCAACTCAAAAAGAACCTTAAAAATAAGTAACACCTTATTGGCTGCATTAAGACACCACCTAAATGTTCAAAATCAAAACAAGATCACTTTAGGCGAAATGTATAGGCATGATCTTAATCTAATTATGTGTCGTACAGATGGAAGTCCGATCCCGAAATCGTCTTTGTTCAATTCATTTTCTAGGATATTAAAACGAACGGCACTCCCCCCCTTACCTATCCATTCTCTTCGACATACGCACGCAGTATTGCATTTAGAAGCTGGTGCTGATATGAAATATGGCAGGAACGCTTGGGACATGGTAGCATCCAAGTAACATCAGACATCTATGCTCATATTTCAAAAAAAATAGAATCGAATAACATGGGGAAATATGAGTCTTTTACTGAGAATTTATTTCGATAATAAAAAGTTTGGGGGCAATTTGGGGGCGCTTTATAATTCAACTTCATAATATCCATATACTACCCCCAAAGCAAAAATCCCTCAACGCTTAGAGCGCCAAGGGATTTCCCATTTTAGTAAAGCGTCAGATATTGATCACGTTCCCATTGATGAACTTGGGTTCGGTACATATCCCATTCAATTTCCTTAAGCTCATAGAAGTAGGCCAATGCATGGTCACCCAGTGCGTCAGAGATAACTTCGCTACGAATAAGTTCAGACAAAGCTTCTTTCAAGTCTGCAGGCAGACTTGGAATGCCTTCTTCAATCCGCTCTTCTTCAGACATCACGTAAATGTTACGATCAATCGGAGCTGGCAGAGCCAACTGACGTTTGATCCCATCCAAACCAGCTCTCAGCATCACTGCCAAGGCCAAATAAGGATTCGCTGCCGGATCAGGGTTACGAACTTCGACGCGAGTGCTCAGACCACGAGACGCGGGAATCCGAATCATTGGACTGCGATTGCTTGCAGACCAAGCCACATAACAAGGCGCTTCATAACCAGGTACGAGACGTTTGTAGGAATTTACTGTTGGATTCGTGATCGCTGCCATTGCACGTGCATGTTTCAGAATACCAGCCATATAGTGGCGGGCCGTCTGGCTTAATCCGAGTTCGTCCGTTTCATCATAAAATACGTTTTCATTGTCCTTAAACAACGATTGATTGCAGTGCATACCAGAGCCATTTACACCAAACAAAGGTTTTGGCATAAAGGTAGCATGCAAACCATGCTGACGAGCAATCGTCTTAACAACGAGCTTGAACGTTTGAATCTGGTCCGCAGCTTTAATCGCGTCTGCATATTTAAAGTCAATCTCATGCTGACCAGGTGCAACTTCATGATGGGATGCTTCAATTTCGAAGCCCATCTCTTCAAGCTTAAGTACAATTTCACGACGGCAGTTTTCACCCAGATCCATCGGAGCCAGGTCAAAATACCCGCCTTGGTCATTCAGTTCTGTAGTTGGCTCGCCTTTTTCATCCGTTTTGAACAAGAAGAATTCAGGCTCGGGTCCGACATTCATCGAAGTGTATCCCAGCTCTTCGGCTTCCTTAAGTACACGTTTCAAAATGCCCCGCGGGTCACCTGCAAATGGGACTCCATCCGGCTTGTAAATATCGCAGATCAAACGAGCTACACGATCCGAGGTTACCCAAGGGAATACAACCCAAGTGTCCAAATCCGGATATAAATACATATCAGATTCTTCAATACGCACATAACCTTCTATGGAAGATCCGTCAAACATCATTTTATTATCCAATGCCTTTTCCAGTTGACTAACCGGAATTTCAACGTTTTTAATAGTGCCCAGCAAATCTGTGAATTGCAAACGAATAAAACGAACATTTTCCTCTTTCGCAATCCGAAGGATATCTTCTCTGCTATAACTCACTCTAACCTCTCCCTTTCTGTAACGACTATATACGAATCAGTTGTTCTATAAATTACTTAAATGATGAGACCTGGTTTTAAAGTAAGGCAACCTTATACCAAGAGGTAAGTCAAAGCATTATCTCTTATTGAAGAACCGTGATAATTCACCTTGGATCAGGGATACCTGTCCTGGTCTTTTGCCTGCAACAAGTTGTTGTTTCAGCAAGCGGTGAAGCTGAGTATCAGACATTTCACGGCGTTTAACTTCCGTATCTGCAGTAATAACCGTAGCTTCCTCCGATTCCTTGGTAACCGGATTCATGACTTGTTTAATTCCCGCAATGTTAACACCTTTCTCGATCAACGCCTTAATTTCAAGCAGACGCTCTACGTCATTAAAAGAGAAAAGACGTTGGTTTCCCGATGTACGGGCAGGAACTATCAAGTTATGCTGTTCATAATAACGAATCTGACGCGCTGACAAGTCCGTTAGCTTCATGACAATACCTATTGGAAATAAGGCCATATTTCTGCGAATTTCGTCGCCCATTTGTCATCAACCTTCCAGTGATCTATTATACACCTTATTGTACATTTAGCTGATGCAAAGTGTCAATGACATGTTAGAAAAACTCACAATAATTTACGTTCTTTCATCGTTTGCAGAGCCATAAGTACTCCAAATTTAACATGAGAGTAGGTTAACCCCCCCTGCATGTAACCAATATAAGGCTCACGAATAGGAGCATCTGCGGATAATTCCAAACTTCCCCCTTGTATGAACGTACCTGCAGCCATGATAACTGGATGCTCATAACCCGGCATATCCCACGGCTCCGGCACCACATGACTATCCACGGCAGCCGCACGCTGAATGCCCTGTACAAAAGCAATTAGATGCTCTGGTCCACTAAAAGAAATAGCCTGAATCAAATCCGTACGCTCTTCATGCCAGGCAGGTTTGGTCTCAAATCCCATCTCTTCAAAGACCGCAGCTGCGAATACGCTCCCTTTAACCGCTTGCCCAACCAGTGTTGGAGCAAGGAATAGTCCCTGAAATATGCCTCGTGTAGTACCTAGCATGGCTCCTACTTCTCCACCAATTCCAGGTGCAGTTAATCGGTAGGATGCCAGTTCTACATACTTTTGTTTGCCGCAGATATATCCACCCGTTTCTGCAATGCCACCACCGGGATTTTTAATCAACGAACCTGCCATCAAATCGACACCGACTTGAGTAGGTTCCAGCTTCTCGGTAAATTCACCGTAGCAATTGTCAACAAAGACAATGACGTCAGGTTTTATTTCCTTCACACGTGCTGTCATTTCTTCAATATCTGCTACACTAAACGAAGCTCTCCAATCATAACCGCGTGAACGCTGAATACCGATCACTTTGGTATTGGCATGGATCGCAGACTCCACCGCTTCCCAGTCCACTTTACCTTCCGCTGTTAGTGCGGTTTCCCCATAAGTAACGCCAAAATCCTGCAATGATCCTGTTCCGTCGCCGGGCTTACCAATCACTTTGTGCAGTGTATCATAAGGCCTCCCAGTAATGTATAACAGTTCATCCCCTGGACGTAGCACACCAAATAAAGCAGTGGCAATTGTATGAGTACCCGAAGCAAAATGCGGACGCACCAACGCTGCCTCCGCACCGAACACTTCCGCATAGACTTCTTCCAGCACCTCACGTCCCCGGTCATTGTAAGCATATCCCGTCGAACCCGCAAAGTGGAAATCGCTCACTTGCTTCCGCTGGAATGCCTGAATTACCTTCCACTGATTTGAATCTACAATATGATCTATGTGCTGTATACGTTCTTGTATTTTATGTTCTGCCGTTTCCTGAATTTGCTGTATTTCTGGACTAAAAACTACCATTTACTTTCTTGACCCTCTCTCTTACGCAGCCTTAGGCTATTCATGTTATATTATTGTTCACTTTGAACGATGAGCATTATCATTTTATTGACCCAAAAACATCATTAGATGTTAACCTTCTGTGAACTCGCTGAGCGCATGACCATACTTTTCGTACTCGCCTCTTTGAATTTCAACTTCATAAATGACATCATTGCCATCATACTCTGTCAGTAGTACATCTCCAATTCGATAAAGCACCGATGTTAAATCTCCACGTTCCGCAGGAATGCGAAATCTCAGCGTATCACCACTCAGATGCTCTTGAATCAGTTCACGAATGCCCAGCAAATCCCCTTCATCAAAAGCGCTGATTTTCAAATAACCCTCCCCGGAAGGAAGCATTTCGAGTTGCTCAGGGGTACAGGCATCTTTTTTGTTAAATAATACGATCTGAGGCTTGTCCGCAGCCCCTAGCTGCTGTAAGATCGTCTCTACAACTTTAATCTGTTCGTCTCGCATATCCGAAGACGCATCCACGACATGCAAAATGAGATGTGCCTCATTCGCCTCCTCCAAAGTAGCCCGGAAGGAAGCCACCAAATCATGAGGAAGATTTTGAATAAAACCGACCGTATCCGTAAGAATAACTTCTTTTCCACTCGGAAGTTCCATTGTTCTGGAGGTAGGATCCAGCGTCGCAAACAGTTGGTTCTCAATATATACATCGGCTGCTGTCAGTTGCTTCAACAGCGTCGATTTGCCCGCATTGGTATAGCCAACAAGTGCAACCTGAACAATACCGCTCTTTTGTCTGCGCTCCCTGTGCAAATACCGGTGACGGGTCACTTCCTCCAGTTGGCGTTTCAGATCACTGATTCGGTCACGAATATGGCGACGGTCTGTCTCCAGCTTGCTTTCACCAGGACCACGTGTTCCGATTCCGCCGCCAAGACGCGAGAGGTTTTTGCCATGTCCAGACAATCGGGGGAGTAAATATGACAACTGTGCCAGTTCAACCTGAATAATACCTTCCCGGGTTTTTGCACGTTGAGCAAAAATGTCCAGAATCAACTGTGTACGGTCAATAATTTTGAGATCCAGACTTTCTTCCAGATTCCGTACTTGGGCCCCCGAGAGCTCCTGATCAAAAATAGCTGTATTCGCTCCCAATTCTTCAGCAACTGCACGCAATTCCTCTACTTTTCCTTTACCAATAAACCATTTTGAGTCCTTGGCTTCCTTATTCTGTGTCAGGACGCTCAGTACCTCAACTCCCGCTGTCTCAGCCAGTTTCACCAGCTCATCCAACGAGTATTCCGTATTAATGCCAGATCGTTTGACTTCATCCGTAATCAGACTGACCAGAACCGCCTTGTCCTGCATTTCGGTTTGTGTATCATGAGTGGAGTTCGCCATATTGTTTGCTCCTTTATTTTCATGTCAACTCTCGAACAGAGACCGACCTGATGTTCAGGCCGGCCCCCGTTCGATGTCATAGCATTCGATGTGATTCAGATTCCTATTATCGCCTATCTTTTATCCATTTTCAAATCCTCTGGACGCAGCGTCATCAATTCCTGTTTGCCGGGTTGCCCGCTCCTGTACTGATTAAGCAACCTGACAGCTTGGTGCCGAATCGCTTTTTCAATCACATTACGAACATAGCGTGCATTACTAAATGCATGAAGACTGTCATTACGCTCGTTTAGCAAATGCTCCTTCATTTTAATTATGGACTGAGGCATGAGAATATAATCCCGCTCCTTGGCCATCATCTCGGAAATTTGGATGAGCTGATCCACAGTATAATCAGGAAAATCCAACTGGATTGGAAAGCGAGAAGGAAGACCAGGATTCGTTCGTAAAAAAAAGTCCATTTCCCCCGAGTATCCAGCGAGAATCAAAATAAATTGATTTTTTTGATCTTCCATGGACTTTACCAAGGTATCAATCGCTTCTTTTCCAAAATCCTTTTCCCCTCCGCGTGCCAAACTGTAAGCCTCATCAATGAACAACACGCCGCCAAGAGATTTCTTTACCAGATCTCGCGTTTTTTGCGCCGTGTGGCCAATATACTCACCGACCAGATCAGCCCTCTCCACCTCAATCAGATGACCTTTGCTCAGTACCCCCATTTTTTGCAGCATTTTAGCGATAATGCGGGCCACTGTCGTTTTCCCTGTACCTGGATTTCCTTTAAAAATCATGTGATACACGTGGGCATTGCTCAACAGTCCTGCATCCGTGCGCATATGGGCGATCTGCAAAAAGGCATATACCTCAAATACCAGGTCTTTGATGTTATCCAAGCCGACGAGATGATCGAGTTCTTTCTGAATTTCCTGATAAAGACTGAGATACTGCGGTAGCGCCTGTGACTTGGTTGAAGCCACTACTTCCGTCTCGTCCACAGTCACCGAAGCTATCGGCTCCGGGCTACGCAGCACGACATTAATTTGTCTGGAAGGTCTCTCCTCCGACCGCTTGCCCGCGGCGATTCCCCGTCCGTTCATGCATCCATCACCTCAACATTTCTTCAGGCACAGCTTACCCTATTAATGTATTCGGTCTGGCATGTCCTTATTAGCATAAAAGCAACGGGAACGTGCACAAAGCCTTTTCTTTAATTCAGGCAACCCAAGTTTGAGCGCTGATCCACCACCGTTGCAGCGTCCATTTAGCGTATGCCAATACTTCTCTTGATTGATGAATTGGCATATTCAGCACTTTAGATTCCGTCAGAGCCATCTGAGGATGATCAAACTTTAAGAATTGAGCAATCTCCATCGCCCGAGGGCCATGATAGCTATGTGTGATGATCACGGTAGAGGTCCATCCATATTCCTTCATAATGCGCTGGCTATAGAGCAGATTTTCGTAAGTACTGGTCGCATGGTTTTCCAACACAATATGCTGTACAGGGACCCCTCTATCTACCAAATAGCGTTGCATGCCCTCAGCCTCCGTATACGGAAAATCGGGTTTATCCAGTCCACCACTTACAATTAGATGCTGTACCGTCCCGTTGCGGTATAAGCGCAAGGCTTCTTCCAGCCTTTCCTTCAATCCAGGACTGGGCTCAGCCCCCCACATAGAAGCACCTAATACGATACCAATTTGCACTTGCTGGAGCGGAGTGGTAGAGGCGGCCGTATTCATGTTCCACACTCGGATTCCTGCCCATACCAATCCGATCAAAATGAAAATTATCAAAGAAAGTACAAGACGCTTGGTTACCATAGATATTTTCTTAAGGCGACTCTGCCTGCTTTTCAACTCAGGGCGTTGGGGCCCGATGTCTTTAATCCACTGCAAAACTTTCACCGTTCTCTCTTGAAATCACCGTTGTGAAACCATTCTGATCGGTGTTTCAGCGACATTTTAAAATAAGGGAACACGTGGGCATCTATCTGATGTAACACATCAGCCGCTGTACGGTTAGCCAATTCTGCCTCTTGCGTTGAGATATGCCCCCGTTGTAATGCCTCCTCCAATTCATCCTCATCCACCAGGAAGATTTCACCGTTTTTAAGCACCACAACATCCAAATACAGATCGTCAAACCAAGGGACTCCTTGATCAGTCACACCCTGATTTCGGCAGGTATCAATATACCATTCAACGATTTGCTCCCGATTGTCAAACATAGCAGTCACCACATAGTGCTCACCTTTTGGATAATATTGCAGCCAGGAATATCCTTTATCGGCTATGCAAAACGTATGACCACCGTAACTCTTCCATAACGGCTCCTTGAGACTCAAAATGGTATACAGGGTCATATATCCTGTAAACGCGTCACTTTCTACATACCGGCAAGCAAACTTGCGATTGGTGATTCTGCGCCAGTTGGCCCGGTCTCCGAATTTGCGCTTCATAAATGATGTTCCTCTCCAACATTGGTAAAACCAGCTTACCATATTTAAACTGTACACTCAAAAAGAACCCCTGTATTACAGCAAAAAAGGTATTTTCAGACTGTCAAAACAGTCCGAAAATACCTTTGATTTGAAGCCAATATCATCTTACATAAAACATATTTGCTAATCCCGGTTGTGACGTCCACGATTGGAGTTTGAATGACCGTTGGATTTGCTTTCCTGACTTCCATCCATAATAGCACCTGTGGTAGATGCATCTGTATTTTCTGGATTGGTCATAGTATTTTCATCAGTTATACCTGAATCCGGCGTAGTCGTCTGACCATTCCCCGTATTTGTATCGTTTCCGTTCCCAAAATTGTCGTTACTGTTGCCTGTGCCTCCAGTACCATTTCCATTGTTACCTCCAGGAGACGTTGGTACTTGGTCAGAACCAGTACCGTTATCAGTACCTCCAGGAGTCGTATTCCCCTGGTCTGTGCCGTCCTGACCATCTATATTCTCGCCATTATCCGGTACAGTTCCATCCTGATTAGGATCATTTCCTAGCTGCGGATCTATCGGAGTAGTCTCTGTCGGAATTTCTACACTAATCGTATTCGAAGCTGCGGATTCTTTACCATCCGTTCCATAAGCTACGACATAGTATTGATACGTTTTTCCAGCTACAGGAGACGTATCTTCGCCACTCGTGCCTCTCATCGCCTCCATAATCGTCCTGAAGCTTCCTTCGGAAGACTCTTTACGATAAACACGGTATTGTACATTGTCTCCCTCTGCCGCATTCCAGGACAACGATACAATTTGGGTGTCCTGACTATAAGACCCGCTCAGTCCGCTTGGAGCGGTAGCCTGAACCGGCTCTTCTGGCTTCTGCTCAACTGGTGGTTCATATCCCTTCGGCTCGCTGAATTGCGTAACCGGATGCCCCTTGAGAGCTTCACCCATGACCCTTCCGAAAAAGGCTGCCGACTGCCCACTATAGTTTCTGAGCATATGTTTACTGTCCGGCTTATCATAACCCATCCATACTGCTCCGGTATATTCTGGCGTATAACCGACAAACCAGATGTCCCGGTTACCACTATTACCGCTAATTCCACTTTGGGTCGTACCCGTTTTACCGGCTACAGGCCAGTCAATGCGTGCTTTGCGACCTGTGCCGCTATTGACTACATTTTGCATCATTTTTGTCATTTCATAAGCCGTTTTTTCACTCATTACAGATTTAGTTTCCTCTTCATGAGTATAAACTACTTGATCATCACTATTGTTAATTTGCTTAATAGAATAAGCCTTTTGGAATTGTCCTTTATTGGCAAATGAGCTGTACGCCTGCGCCATTTCAAGGGTATTCGTCCCTTTGCTTAATCCACCCAATGCGATAGCAAGTGAGTGATCGTTTTTGTCCATCGGAATGCCTACGCTCTCGGCAAATTGAACCCCTTTTTCCACACCGATTTGGTTCAGCAACCATACAGGCGGAATATTTTCAGACTTCGTAATCGCGTCGAGCATGCTGATGGTCGACGAGTAACCATGCAAGTTTTTCGGACTGTATCCGTTAAAGCTCTGGCGTTCGTTACTCAAAGGAGTATCCATCGTAAATTTACCGGATTCGAGAGCTGGCGCATAGGCTACAATCGGCTTGAAGGCCGATCCTGGCTGTCTGCGGCTCTGTGTCGCACGATTGAAGGTTCCCTTTTTGTAATCCCGTCCGGGTGCCATAGCGGCAATTCCACCTGTCTGGTTGTTAATAATGACCATCGAAGCTTGAACTGGCTGATCGTCAGGACTTTTTTCGAACATGTCATCATCTGCCATCGCCTGATCCAGCGCATTTTGAGCCTGGGCATCCATTGTGGTATGAATTTTGTAACCGCCAATAATCAGATCATTGCCGCTAACTCCTGGCAGTGCATCCTCTGCCTCATCCATGACGTATTCCATAAAATTTTGATACTTTTGAACTTTTTCTGGTTGTTTGTAATTGTAATTTACAGCCTTGGCCTCTTCCATCTCTTGCTTTCCAATCATCCCCTGCTCAAACATCAGCTGGAGAACCACCGCACGTCGTGCCTTCGAGTTCTCCGGGTTACTGATCGGATTATACTTGGATGGCCCTTTCGGAATAGCTGCCAGTGTAGCAATTTGCCACAATTTTAATTCTTTTAAGTTGGTTTGCCCAAAATAACCTTCCGACGCTGCCTTAATTCCAGAATAGGAGCGTCCAAACCAAATCCGATTTAAGTAGAGAGTAATAATTTCATCTTTAGTCAACCTCCGCTCCAGCGCCATTGCGATGGATACCTCTGTCGCTTTACGGAAAAAGGTTTTGTCACGTGTCAAAAACAAGTTTTTGGCCAGCTGCTGAGTTAGCGTACTGCCGCCCTCCACTGCCGAACGGGCCACGATATCCTTAACGGCTGCCCGGCCGATAGACCAAATATCAACTCCTTGATGTTCCATAAAACGCTTATCCTCGGTTGCAATAAAAGCTTTTTTGAGCAAGTCTGGTATTTCTTCACTTTTGACAGGATCACTTTTTTGCACAGACAACTCACCCATGAGCACACCGTTGCGGTCATAAACCTTTGATGTCTCATTCACTGTGATTTTGTCCTTGTTCGCATCGTAAATTTTTTCGCCATTTACCATGACAAATAAATAGCCACCAAGTGCGCAAAATATAGCTACCGCCGCGGTAATAAACAGCGTCCATCCAATTCGCTTACCTGTAATTTTCTTTTTCTTGCCCTTCGGCTTCTCTTTAGATGTGTTTCTATTGCGATTGCCGGATCTGGACAATGAATCGTTTGGCATTCCCCTGACTCCCTTTCGCGAATAATCATATGGTACCTAACATAAGCTTAAAGCTTGCTGTCGGCAACTTGAAAGTAAACGGAATGAAAAGAACAACCCTGATCAGGTTGCTCCCGGTCACATTCCTATACAGTTAGACGAGACGGACGCCTGAAAAGTTTCATGAACCCGGACGACCGTCAAGCCGTAATCAGTTATCGCTAGCGCTATCCTGTTGCTGTACAAGCGATACATTGCGTTGCGGTGTAAAGGTGGAGATGGCATGCTTGTAAATCAGCTGCTGCTTTCCATCCGAGTCGATCACAATCGTAAAATTGTCAAATGCTTTAATCGTCCCTCGCACCTGAAATCCATTGATGAGGTATACCGTTACAGGTATAGAATCCTTGCGCAATTGATTCAGAAACGTATCTTGGATATTAATGGACTTGTTCATTTTAGCCGTACCCCCAATAATCATTTGGATTGTTTTGAAGTATATTCAAGGTCTGTCCGGAACTTTCCTGCTATAATTTCGTGTATTTGGGCTGCATGAGCAGAAAAATTTCCGAAATCAGTGACATCTACCCACTGGATATCCTTCATATGGCGAAACCACGAGAGCTGTCGCTTCGCAAAATGACGCGTATCCCGTTTTAGCCAAGTCACCGCCTCTTCCAAAGACACCTCTCCCCGCAGGTAGGAGGATATCTCTTTATAGCCTAGACCTTGCATGGAGATGGCATCGCTTCGCACTCCCCGTTCCATTAAGGAGGTTACCTCAGCAACAAGCCCTTGATCGAGCATCCCGTCAATTCGGTCTTCAATACGTTTATATAGCATTTGCCTATCCATTGTCAAACCTACGATGCAGAGTTGGTAGGGAGATTCCTTTTTTTGACTGGCAAGTTGAGAGCTAAGTGTCGTTCCGCTAACATGGTAAATTTCCAATGCCCGAACGACACGACGACGATCATTAGGATGCAAACGAAGTGCACTTTCGGGATCAACCGCCTGTAGTCGCGCATGAAGCGCGTCAGCTCCAAACTGTTCGGCATAGTCCAGCTGCTCCTGACGAAAAGCTTCGTCAGCCCCTACCTCGGAAAACTGGTATTCATAGCAGACTGATTCTACATATAAACCTGTTCCGCCTACGATAAACGGTAGCTTTTCTCTAGATTGAATATCAGGTATGAGACGACGACAGTCCTCCTGAAATTGGGCTACTGAATATGGGTATTCAGGCTCATGAATATCAATTAAATGGTGCTTGATTCCTTCCATTTCCTGTTCGGAAATTTTGGCAGTTCCAACGTCCATATGACGGTATACCTGCATGGAATCCCCGGAAATAATTTCCGCGTCAAATTGTCGAGCCATCTCAATGCTTAGTTTCGTCTTGCCAACCGCAGTCGGGCCAACAAGAACGAGTAGTTTAGGCTTAGGTGCCACTGTCAATATCGATCACTCCGTACACTGTTTTCGTTGTGCCCCGCTGCTCTACACGGAAGCCGAGGCGGGCAAATTCCCCGCTACCCCGTTTTTCTTTTAATACAATTTTTTTTCGTGCAATCCGTTTCGCATGAACAATACTTTCCTCACTCAACGCGTCTGGATTTGCCAACCCTCTCAATGGACCAATTGCGCTGGAATCGAGCAACGGATCACGAAACATAGGGTCAAAATAAATAATATCTATACTGCGATCCGGCAAACTACGCAAATAGTCCAAATGATGACCAAAACGAACGTCAATGTTGGAAAAGGCTTTATCTACTTCAGCGTTGCCGGAACGGTAATGCCTCATTCCATCCTTGATTAAAGCGTAGACGGGGAAAGAACTCTCCACAGCCGTGACTTGTCCAGAGCTTCCCGTTCCAATTGAAAATAGAAGAGAATCCGTACCAAGTCCTGCAGTGCAATCCAGCACGGTATCACCCGGGACGATCCGGGCAGCCGTCAACATCGGGTCAGGTTCACCCTTTAATACCCGTTTGGCGCGAATGAAGCCCATACTGGGGTGAAAAGCCATCGGTGGTTGTTCTGGGCTAATCAGCCTTACTGCGCCCTGCACCAGAACCAACGCTTGACGGACTCTGTGAGCCGCAATTAGCTTAGCTACCGATATGCCACGACGAGGGGCATACAGCGCCCCTAACTCGGCTGCAAGCAACTTCGCTCGCTCCACAACCTCAGCCGAGGGGGAATCCCCTGTCGTGACGAGTAATTCGACTTGCTTTTCCCGTAGGCTCGACTGCTCTTCTTCACGGTTTTCCCGATCCTGCAACATATATATACTCCCTTACATTACTCTTTTAAACAGCTTCTCTAAATCATATGTGGAAAAGGAAACCACAATAGGTCGCCCATGAGGGCAAGTATAAGGTTGTTTGCACGCTGCCAAACGCTCTAGCAGCACAATAGCCTGCCGATCAGTCAGCTTCTGGTTTGCTTTAATCGAAGCCCGGCAGGAGCACATGATTGAGGCTGCTTCCCGCAGCTTAGCAAGATCAATGGCTCTTTCCTCCAGCACCCATCCGGCCATTTCCTCAATGACATCCGCTTCTTCCCCTTGGGGAAGCCAGTACGGGTAAGAGCTGACACGGAAGGTTTGACCGCCAAAATGCTCCAGATACACCCCCGCCTGTTCAAACCAGTGCAGCCTTGTTTTCAACTTTTCCGTTTCGGAAGGCGTAAAATCCAGTGTAATTGGCAGTAGCAGCTCCTGCGATACTGACTCGGGATTGCCGAATTTTTCATAATAAAATTCATAATTGACTCGTTCATGTGCGGCATGTTGATCAATTAAATACAAGCCCTGGTCGTTCTGCGCAATCAGATATGTCCCATGGTGCTGACCGATTAAATTCAGTTCAGGAAAAGTAGGCAGCTCTGGAACTTCTCCCGACACCGCTGCCAATTGCTCCGCATCCAGACGTTGCTGGCGCGGCTTCTGATCCGCGAAATGACGGGAATCCGTAGCTTGTCCTGCAATCGGCGGCATAGAAGATGGGTAAGCAGCAGAAGCAGCTGTTTCCTGTATCCCTCTGCTGTATAAGGTAGTTGTGCCTATTGCGGCATTATCTCCTTCGGACGACTGTACGGTCGCCCCATCAGGAAGCGGCACTTCCCCTTTAACTTCACTCCCGTTGTTTTCTTCCACAAAATCTGCATCCAGTTCATCATCATTAATACTTTTACCTGAAAGATTGTTTGCCCGTCCAATGGCTGAGAGACTATCCCTGCTCGGACGTTGCTCACGCTCCTGGCTACCCCTGTTATTCTCTTCGTTCCTGTTCAAGTAATTGGATTGGTGCGATTCCTGGCTCTCCGGCGAAGTTACGGAAGGTGGCAGTGCTCCCCCCCGGTCTTTGCCGGAAGGAGCATCCCCTTCCGCACCATTTCCCTTCGAGAAGTGAAACTGCTCCTGCACAAACGAGCCACTGTCCTTGCCACCGATCTCGCGCTTGACTGCCTTCGGAATCAGCACTTGCTGCCCTAAGACAGCTTTTACCGAATCTTCAACCAGCTGAAACAGTTCAGCTTCTTTACTGAACCTTACCTCCAGCTTGGCAGGATGAACGTTAACATCCACCAGAGAAGGATGCATTTCCAGTTGGATCACAGCCAGCGGAAAACGATTGATCGGCAACAAGGTATGATACGCCTTGAGCAACGCCTGATTAAGCCCGTAGCTTCGTACAAAACGTCCATTCACTACTGTCGAGATCGCATTGCGATTTGATCTCGTCCACTCTGGGCGACTGACATAGCCACTAATTCGGTAATCCAGGCTCTCTCCTTCTAGCAGCAGCATGGATTTCGCCGCAGAAGTTCCGTAAATAGCGGCAATCACCTGCAGCAAATCACCATTGCCCAGCGTTTGCAGCAATGTATTGCCATTATGCCGCAATGTGAAGGCCACTTCCGGGTGCGAAAGCGCCATTCGGTACAATACATCCGAAATGTGTCCCAGCTCGGTCTGGATTGTTTTCATATATTTCAGCCTTGCAGGTGTATTATAAAACAGCTCCCGTACGGTAAAATCCGTCCCTTGCCTACTAGCAGCATCCTCGTGAAGTAACAGCTTACCGCCTTCAATCACTAATTTACGGGCACGCCCGTCATCTCCGGCTGCTGTAAGCAACTCTACTTTCGATACTGCCGCAATACTTGGCAACGCCTCTCCCCGAAAGCCGAGACTTGTGATCTGAAACAGGTCGCGACCATGTCCAATTTTACTTGTCGCGTGCCGATAGAATGCCGTTTCCACGTCTTCAGGCTCAATGCCACTTCCATTATCCGTCACCCGGATACTTTGCAAGCCGCCCTCTTCTACCCATACGTCCACCCGCGTACCGCCTGCATCAATCGCATTTTCCACCAGTTCCTTCACGACGGAGGCTGGACGCTCCACGACCTCACCGGCAGCAATCTGGTTCGCAATATGTTCATCCAGTACCCGAATTTTAGACATCCTTTTAACCTCCTCCTGACTTCAAAGTGCGATGAAAAATAAGAATAATGTCACTTATTTTAACTACAGGCCATTGGCCTTATTTTTAAGATCATTTAATAGCTGCATTGCCTGTAAAGGAGTCATATTCATGACATCAGCATTCTTCACCTTGCGCAAAATTTGGCGCACAATTGGATTCGTCTCTACTGTCTCTGCGTGGGGCTTGGAGGTGGCAAGCTCCTGCTCTCCAAAAATGGACAGCTGTACCACTTCGGTTGCTCCTTGCTCCAACCTGCTGGAATCCTCCACAGTCTGTAGAGTATCTTCTTTTACCAGGGTCGCCTGCTGTGATAAAGACTGAGCTGATGATGCAGTTTCTCCGCTTTCTCGCAATGTCTGGCCTGAATTATATTTGGTCAAAGAAGAAATATCCTCTGTCCCTGAAACTGTACGAAGATCAGTCCCTTCCTTCCCTCCTACTACTATCTCGGTACCTGCCGTTACTTGAGCCGCTGCCTGTTCAAAACCATTCAGCAGTCCATTCGCTCGCTCAATAATGTTATTGGGCAAGCCTGCAAGCCGAGCACAATAAATACCATAGCTACTGCTAGCCGCTCCCGGTATGAGCTTGCGCAGGAAATTCACTTTGTCGCCGCTTTCCTGCACGGCCATAGAGTAATTTCGCAGCGAAGACAGGCCTTGCTCCAAATGCGCCAGCTCATGGAAATGCGTGGATACCAGTGCCTTACAGCCGATCGTGTCATGGACAAATTCGATGACTGCCTGTGCAATTGCCATTCCTTCACTGGTAGACGTACCTCGTCCCAGTTCATCAATAATGATCAAGCTTCGCGGAGTTGCCTTGTCCGTCATTACTTGGATATCTGCCATTTCGACCATAAACGTACTCTGCCCGCCGATAAGATCATCCGCTGCGCCGATCCGTGTGAAAATGCGATCCAGCATCGGCACCTTGGCACGTGCAGCAGGGACAAAACAGCCAATTTGAGCCATAATTGCAATAAGTGCGACCTGACGCATATACGTACTTTTCCCAGCCATGTTCGGCCCGGTGATAAGTAGAATATGCGCATCCGCTTCCTCCAATACCGTGCTGTTGGCGATAAAACCGCCATCTTTCATTACAGCCTCCACCACGGGATGGCGACCCTGCTCCACTACGAAATCATATCCTGTAGTCAGCTCAGGTTTCACGAATCCCCGTTCCGCGCTAACCGATGCCAGCGACTGATACACGTCAATTTCAGCCACTTGCTCTGCCAGCTTTTGCAAACGGGGAATTTCAGCGTTTAGTTTACTGCGAAGCTCGGAGAAAAGCGTATACTCCAGATCAACCATTTTATCCTCGGCTTCCAGAATTAGAGATTCCTTTTCCTTCAACTCCGGTGTAATATACCGTTCCGCATTCGCCAACGTCTGTTTGCGTTCATATCGACCTTCTGGTAATGAGGCCAAATTGGATTTGGTCACCTCGATATAATAACCAAATACTTTGTTATATCCAATTTTAAGTGACCGAATGCCGGTTGCTGCACGTTCCTTGGCCTCTAGCTCAGCGATCCAACGTTTACCGTTCACACTCGCCTCGCGCAGTTCGTCCAGACGCTGATGGTAGCCTTCCTTAATAAGACCTCCATCCCTTACGGAAATCGGCGGTTCATCCGCCACCGCTTCCTCAATCAATGTACACAGGTCTGTACAGCTATCCAGCGTTTGTGCAATCTGTCTCAGCGTCTTCGAAGGAGATTCAGCGCACAATTCGCGTAAAGAAGGAATTCGGACCAGCGACAGCTTGAGAGCGATCAGATCACGTGCATTAGCACTACCAAAGGCAATCCGCCCAACCAGACGCTCCAGATCGTAAATCTCTTTAAGCTGAGCACGTACATCCTCTCGGAAAATAAACTGGTGGTATAGCTTGTCCACCGCCTCCAAGCGTTCCTCAATAAGACTGCCGCTCAACAACGGCTTGTCGATCCAACGACGCAACAGACGCGCTCCCATGGAAGTCTCTGTGCGATCCAACAGCCACAGCAGCGAGCCTTTCTTGGAGCGTTCACGTACTGTCTCCACCAGTTCCAGATTCCTGCGGGTAAATGGATCCAGAATCATAAAATGGTTTGGCTCATATACGGAGATTTGGGTCAATTGGCCTAACGATCTTTTTTGCGTTTCATTCAAATAGGAAATCAAGCGTGATACGCACCGTCTGCGTTCCTCCGTAAGCCTTGCCCACGTGGCTTCGCCAAATTGATCCCGAACCAAATCATCCTTGGATTTGTCCCAGGCCGTATACACAACACGCCGTCCAACGGGGGACATACGGGAAGCCACAAAATCAAGCAGATGACCATCCCCCAACATTTCGGACGGCTCATAAATGTTTATTTCATCTAGTAGCCATTCTTTCGAATCAGGCACAGAGGTCACATACAATTCACCTGTTGACAAGTCGCACGCCGCAAGAGCCAGCATCCCGTCCGTCTCTGTGACACATACCATGTAGTTGTTGGATTTATCACCCAGCACCTTGCCTTCCATTACTGTACCCGGGGTCACAACGCGGACAATATCCCGCCGCACCATTCCCTTCGTAGCTGAGGCTTCCTCCATTTGCTCACAGATGGCCACTTTATAACCTTTCTCAATGAGGCGCTGTATGTAATTTTCCGCTGAATGATAAGGCACGCCGCACATCGGAATTTTTTCCGTGGCGCCACCCTCACGACCCGTAAGTGTAATTTCCAGCTCCTTGGATGCAAGAATTGCATCATCGAAAAACATCTCGTAAAAATCTCCCAGACGGAAAAACAAAAATGCATCTTTAGCCTGCTCTTTTATGGATAAATACTGCTCAATCATCGGTGTATATTTAGACATACCGTTTACTAACCCCCACACTTTGTTCCGTTTAAACTTATAATTATTTCTCATTATATCAAAAATGACAGTCGATAACATGAAACCATTCCTGGTGTCGACACTTGATTTTACGTAAGCTTCCAAAAGGGGCGCAAATCCCGTGATTCATCCCACTGCTTCCCCTTGCGGAGGCTGTCCAGCAATGGCGCTACATAAGCTTCATATTGCGAGTATATTTCCAGTGAAACCATATCCAAAATAAGAGGTTCCATATACTCCTTAAGCACAAATTGATTTCCTTCATAAAAGGCTCTGTGAGCCTCCTCTTCACCCAGCGGCCTACGTTGCAAACGCGGATATTGAGTAGCAATGAGAAACGCCATACCAATCACACCTTTCGCTAGCTGTGGCGAGATAAGAAAACTGGGCAGTGTACGATATTCAAAGCCTCCATACGACTGACGTCGAAAATCACCCAAATTGCCATAATGCGGTCTGCGCCGGGCCGCACGCTTGTCTTCCAGTAGCGCCAAAGGCAGTGCCAAATAGTTATCCAGTGCCCGGAGCAAGGCACCGTTTAGCGCAACCCCGCTGAAATGCAGATGTCCGCCCAGTGGAAAACCCGGTTGCGGCATCCCCCCCGCCTGCCAGATGAGTGTGCGGTCGGTAATGCGCCGGGCTGCGGTTGCAAAAGCTTGACGCAGGTGCTTCAGCAGACGGTCCGGATCTCCACTCGGAGCAGGACGAAGCTCAGCGACTGGATACAGCGTTCGTCCTCGACGCGTAACAGCATCGCAGCCGGCTATGCCGAGACGACCCAAATATCTTGAGGCCGGCACGACCCGTCCCTCTGGCATACGAATCAGCACAAATTCAGGGTCCATTCCGATGAGTAGTCGATCTTTCCCTCGTTGCGCTGAAAGATTCTCACCCTCAACATCCCCTTCGCGCGCAGCAATTTCATATAGCGCGGCCAAACGTCTATCGTTCAACCATGGCTGTGCCGAGACTTCACGCACCTGACAGCTGCGCTCCCCCAGCGGCGTCAGTATCACCTCACCACTGTCCAAACCCAGTGTATACAACGCACGTACAGCTAGCCGCTCCATCCGGACATAGAGCGGTGAATGTTGATCCAGTTCAGACAGATCGTATGCGCGGACTTTGGAAGGGCCTTCGATGGCACGCCTACGAATCTCCAATACTCGCAGTTGATGGATTTGCACCGCGTAGCCTATCGCAAAATCTGCTATACTGCTATCCATCCACTGCACCGCTATGCCTGAACGCTCCAGTCTACGCTTTTTTTCATCATTTGGCATCTGCCTGAAGCGTATGAGCGCCTGTCCTGGCTGCTGCATTATATCCCCCCTACGAACTACGTACGGATTTCAATCCAATTTCAACCCGCAACAACAAAAAAGGAGGGCCTTTGCCCCCTGCGCAGAATCAGCCGGCGCAAGAGTAAGCGGCCCTCTTTTTGGTTGCTTCTGTCAGAGCTCGTCGTCAATGAGGTCGGGGTCGAGCTCCTCATAGTCCCCCTCTTCCGCTCCAAAATCAAAGTCTTTGTCAAAATTATCGCTGCTGCCATTCGGGAATACTTCTACAACAATCTTCGTTTCCGCCACCAGCTCCACCGCAAATTCCCGCTCGACCCGGATCATTACGCTGCCACCTCCAGAAGACACACTGGCCTCGACGCAACTCGGCTCCTGTGTAGCTTCGGCGGATACTTCCACTGTAGACGCCCGGTGCTTCGGATCAAGATACGAGAGCGGCACATTTTCTACGTACGACACCGTTTCCTTGGCAACATCGGTCTGCGAGTTTTTATCGTATGAGTACCAAATATTGATATCATACGTCCCGACGACCTCAATGCCGTCCCCCGCCGCCACAGCTTCATACTGGTGGTTAATAATCCATGCCCCTAAAATGCTCGTCGGATTATTCGGCGGAGTTACGGTATGGGTTACGGTAGAGAATCTGCGACCTTTACCACAGATCGCTTTGGTAATAATCTCTCTACGATTTTTATGACTTAATGCCATTCTTGAACCTCCTCCATACAATCAATCATTCCATACATATGTATGCAGGTTGTGGGCGAATGTTGAGTGAATAGGCGAAAAGGAAAAAATATTATTTGTATAAGCATATGCCGTGATGGCTTGAACTCATGCACGCCAATGTGTTACATGCTGCTCAACGATCTGTAAAAATTCGCTAAGAGCCGGGGATTTCCACTTTTTCGTGTGATAAGCGACCTGAGTAGCCACCTGCTGTTCACTGTCATCCCAGGCTAAACGCGCCATTTTACCTTCTCGCAGCTCATTTTGTACCGTTACTAGCGGGAGCAACGCAATACCCAGCCCAGCCATGACACACTGCTTGATGGCTTCAATACTCCAAAATTCCAGGCTAGGGTCTGAAAAAATACCGTGTTTATTCAGATACTGCTCAAAAAGGATACGGTACGTACATCCTGCCTCTGTATGCAAAATGGTTTCATCCTTCAAGTCGGCAGGCTCTACCTGGGTATAGGTAACCAGCGAATGCTCGAGTGGCGCAACCAAGGCCATCGGCTCGTGAATAAGCGTGGTGACATTCAGTTCTCTATCCTCTGTCTCGGGCTGAAGCAAAAAAGCCAAATCCAGCTCACCGGAACGGATCAAATCGCGTAATTCCCAGCATTCGCCGGGTTTGAGGACAATTTTAACCTTCGGATACCGCTCCCTGTACTCACGGATCAGACTCGGTAGACGAAAAGCGGCCAGAGACTCTGGTGCTCCTATTTTCAGCGTGCCTGCCAATTCCGTTTCTGAACGAAGCGCATCCTTAGCCATAGCATGCATCTTGGAAATTTCCTGCGCATAGGGCAGCAGACGTCGCCCGGCATCCGTCAGCATGATTTTCTTGCCAATGCGATCAAAAAGCGGCGTACCCAACTCAGTCTCCAGCGTTTGAATTTGAGCAGTGATACTCGACTGTGCATAATCCAGTATACGCGCTGCTCGCGTAAAACTGCCTGCCTCAACTACATTTAAAAAGGTAAACAAATGCCGCGATTCCATAATCCGCTCCTTCAATCGTTTTTTCCGATGCAAGCAATCGTTATATTCCGTTTTTCCGATAGATTGATTATCTGATAAGCTGGAGAAAATAACAATAGAAAGAAGGCTTTTCTGCATGACAAGTGAAAGTAAACTTCAATCCACCATTGGTCTTCCACAGGCCATTGCACTCTATATCGGAGCTGTACTGGGTTCGGGAATATTGATTGTGCCTGGTCTTGCCGCCCAAATGGCGGGACCGGCATCGCTGCTGGCATGGGGTTTTATGACCCTGCTCATCTTGCCAATGGCACTTTCTATGGGTCTTCTATCCGCCAAATTCCCGAATGCGGGTGGGGTATCACATTTTGTCACGTTGGCCTTTTCACCACGTGCCGGTGCTTATATCGGGTGGTTTTTTCTCATGTCAGTTCCGATTGGGGCTCCTGTTGCCGCACTCACCGGAGCCGGCTATATGACCGCAGCCATGGGCTGGGGAGAGGAAAGCCGCATGATGTTAGCCGCTGCTATGCTGGCGGTGGGCCTGATCATCAATTGGATCGGCATGAAGGTCGCGGGACGTATTCAGATCGCAGTCGTCATAGCTATCGTTGCTGTCCTTATATTCGCCATTGCCGCAGCACTTCCTCAGATGAAAACAATCCACTTCACCCCGTTTGCTCCACATGGCTGGCTCTCCGTCGGTCAAGCGGCCGCGATTCTGTTTTGGTGCTTTATCGGTTGGGAGGCCGTGTCCCATATGTCAGAGGAATTCACTAATCCCCGGCGGGCGGCCGTTAGAGGTGTGACCATTGCAGCCGTCATTGTTGGTTTGCTTTATTTCTTAACAGCGCTGGCTACTGTGGGCACACAAAGTTACCTTGCAGGGGGTTCGGATGCTTCGCTCGTATGGGTGATTAGTCGGGCTATTGGGCCATGGGGCGCGATAATTGCAGGCTTGACGGGTATCTTTATTTGTACCGCTACTATTATTGCTTATGTGGGTGCCGCTTCACGTGTCGCTTATGCTTTATCCCGGCAAGGACAGGCCTTTCGCTGGATGGGCATGTTATCCCAACGATTCCACACCCCTATCGGAGGCATTGCTTTTCTTAGCGTCTGCTTCGTGATCATTATGGTGTTGTACGGTAGTGGTACTGTTTCACTCACTAACCTGATCCAGTTCCCGAACGCCACCTTTATTCTGACCTATCTCGGCGGTTGCGCAGCAGGAATTAAACTTCTACGTGGTAGTCGCTGGGGCGTTGCCATTAGTTGGATATCGTTTATCTCTACAGCGGTCGTTTTCCCCTTTGTCGGATGGGCTATGCTGTATCCTTGCCTGATCACCGCTGTCTTATGGATCACAGACCGAATTCGGCACAAACGGACTTTAAACCATCCGGCTTCTACCGACACTGAACAAGAAAAGGCTACTGTCCGTCATGGATAGTAGCCGCTCAAGGCCTTTACTCTAATTTCTTACTGGAGTAGGGGCCTTGTCCTTTTTCGCAATTTTCAAATACTGATGAAGCTCATGTGTAAGCTGTAATAATGCCGAACGAATCTCAAATTCCTCCCGGGTTGCGGGAAGCTCCATGGCTTTAAATTCTTCACGAACCTGCTCCAGCAGCTTCTCGGTCTGTCCCGTATAATGTCCAGCCAAAACGTCATTGCTAAGCTGGTCGAACAGCTCAGCCAGAAGCTTGGCCTGCGGCATATGCTGATACATTTGTGCGATCAACTGCATCATGTTTTGGATCGAATCCAGCTGTTCTTTTCGCATATAAAAATACACATTCCAGCCCTCTTGGGGACGAAGCATCTGATTTTCCAAGGAACGTCCCGCCTCAGTGACCCCTTTGGCTATCACGCTGTTCGCTTCAATAACTTCCTTGCCATCCCATATGTATGCTGGACTACGCAGCGTATTGGCCATATTTCTGAATATAACAGAAAATGTCCGATCTACCTCCTGCCGAATTTGTTGCATGGTATTATCAGAACCCGGCATATAGGCTAAATTGACAATCATTGCGGAACCCAGTCCAATCACTAGCAGACCTAGCTGGGTCAGCAGTACCTCCATATCAATCACGCCGCCGCTGAATACGCGAAAAACCACGACCGAACCGGTGACAATCCCTTCTTTAAAGCCCACCCGTACAATGACTGGAAACGCCGTTAAAATATATAATGCCAGTACCCAATCATGGAATCCGAATACTACAAACAAAACACAAGCAAAAAGAAGCCCCACGACGGATGCAAAAAATCTCGCCGAAATAGTACGGAGACTTCTCTTGCGTGTGACATCCACCCCCAATATCGCTAAAAGCCCTGCTGAGGTAGCACCATGAATGCCAAAACCCTCCGCAATAAGTACGGCCATTAATGCGGCAATAGCCGTTTTAATCGTACGAAAGCCCATGAAAAAATTCTGTCCTCTCTGGATGAAATCTGTTTTAGCATTTTCATAAATTTTAAGTATTTTCATTTTTCATGGTACTTTATTTTCACGTTTTACACAAATGTTCAGAACTTTTATTATTACCGATGAGGACGACCCGAAAGCAGGCGATGCTCCACATACACGACCGCCTGATACATCAGAGTAGCTACGACAGCAATGATCAACAAACTGGACATAACCAGCGTGAAATTGAATACCTGAAAACCATAGATAATCAAATAGCCTAAGCCGTTTTTAGCCACCAGAAATTCACCAACAATCACGCCAACCCATGCCATACCCACATTCACTTTTAGTGTAGAGACAATTGCAGGAAAGGATGCAGGCAAAATCACCTTTTGAAACGTATCACGGCGTGATCCGCCAAACGTGCGAACCACTTTGATTAGATTCGAATCGACTTCCTGAAAGCTGTTGTATACGACTAGTGTCGTAATGATGACCGTAATGGAGAGGGTTGTCATTAGAATAGCAGTAAATCCCGCCCCAAACATAACGATAAAAATTGGACCTAGCGCCACCTTAGGCATACTGTTGAACACGACCATATAGGGGTCAAGCACCCTCGACAAAAACGGTGACCACCAAATAAGTACAGCCAGCAACGTACCTAACAGTGTACCGAGTAAAAACCCCGCCATCGTCTCTCCCACGGTGACACCTACATGTCCCCATAATTCACCACTGACCGCATCCTTACCGATCTGGGTGAAAATTTTGCTCGGATAGCTGAACAACAGTACATCAATCCACTTCAATCGACCTGCAATTTCCCATAATACAAACAAAAGCAGTAAAATAGCTGTCTGTACCCCTGTCACTAACCATCGTTGCGAACGCCTGCTGCGTAAATACGCCTGATGTAGTCCTTGAATCCAACGTTGCTCAAGCTGATCCGCTTCGTCCTTCATTCGTTAACTCACTCCTTTGCTCCCGAAGCCTCCAGTTCACCCCATATTTCATGAAAAAGCTCATTAAAACCCGGCTGCTCGCGTGCATAAAAAGGCTGAGCTTCTCGGATGCAATCTGGAATCTCGAAGGTACGGCGGACATGACCAGGATTTCGACCCATCACTATAATCCGGTCACTGACCGCAATGGCTTCGGCCAAATCATGTGTGACTAAAATAGCCGTCTTCCTCCGCTCGCGCAAGGTTTCCGCAATCAGATCTTCCAGCTGTAGCTTGGTTTGATAATCCAGCGCGGAGAACGGCTCATCCAGCAGCAGCAATCCCGGATTGGTCGCCAGCGTCCGTACCAGCGCCACGCGCTGGCGCATTCCCCCAGACAACTGGGATGGATGCAGATGCTCCTTCCCTCCCAGACCCATGCCTTCCAGTAACAGCCTTGTCTGCTCACGTGCAGCTTCATCTACTCTGTTGGCTAGTTCCAGACCCAACAATGCGTTCTCCATGATCGTCCGCCACGGGAACAGATAATCCTGCTGCAGCATGTAACCGACTTCTGGACTCGGCCCACTTACCGGCTGACCTTGCAACATGACTTGGCCTGCCGCTGGACGCAGTAGCCCTGCGATCATGGACAGGATCGTCGTTTTGCCGCAGCCGCTTGGGCCGACCAAGCTGACAAACTCCCCTGTCTCTACGGAAAAATCAATATTCTCAACCGCCAGCGAAGCTTCACGATCCGTTACATAGACATGCGTCACTTGCTCCAGTCTCACCATCGGTCTTGTCGCGTCCGAAGTTAGATCACTCCGTTCCTCCATCATGACGAACCTCCAGCATCGACACCTGCATCCGTAGATTCAGTTGTGCTCTTTTTCACAGGCGGTTCAGTATTTCCGGTAGAATTTGACGAAATCGCTTGTTGTGCAAAACTTGGGTTCACTAGCTTATCCAGTGCAACTGGACTTTTAAGCTCCCCTGCCGAGGTCATGACATCCTGTAAGTTCTTCCATTCCTTTTCCTCAATCATCGGGTTCAAAGCATAGGTGCTCTGTTCCTTATATCGCTTGATACTACTCGTCAAAATAGCTAAATCTGTATCTTTAAAATAGGGCGTGATTGCTTCGGCAATCTGTTCAGGTGAATGCGTAGCAATCCACTGTTGTGCCCGATATACAGCATTTGTAAATTTCTGTGCAGCCTCGCTATTTGCCTTCAGGTAGCTTTGCTTAGCCATATATACCGTATACGGCAATTCGCCGCTCTCCACACCGATAGAGGCAACTACCCGCCCACGACCTGCCTTTTCAAAAATAGATGCCTGTGGCTCAAATAGCTGTACATAATCCCCTGTACCCGAGCCGAAAGCAGAGGCAACATTAGCAAAATCAATATTTTGAATCAGCTTCAGATCCTTATGAGGATCAATGCCGTGTTTGCGAAGCGTAAATTCAAGTGACATTTGCGGCATTCCGCCCTTGCGTTGCCCCAAAAAATTTTGTTCTTTCAGCTTTTCCCATGCAAAGTTATCTTGCGTTTGACGGGCAAACAAAAAGGTTCCATCCTTCTGTGTCAGTTGGGCAAAATTAATGATAGGGTCCTCTGCTCCTTGCTGATACACATAAATAGATGTTTCCGCGCCGATGAGCGCGATATCCGCCTGGTTGGACAACAACGCCGTCATCGCCTTGTCCCCCCCGGGAATCGTTGCCAATTGGACATCCAGTCCCTCCTGAGCAAACATTCCCTGGCTCAAGGCTACATACTGCGGCGCATAAAAGACCGTACGGGCTACCTCGCCTAGTCTGATCTCAATTGTCTGCTCCCCCCCTTTGGGGGTGCACCCACTGAGCAACAGTAATCCGAGTAGTGCCGCAGCCACCACAGCTTTGAAACGAGCGCCGTTTTTCATCCTTATTCCCTCCCCACCTTTTTACATCCGTTGACTTCATATATTGTTATGCGGTTGTCGATATATTGGTTAATTGCACAAAAAAAAACCACGTTCGCCCGGGAACGTGGGGAAGATGGCATATGATTTACAGCTTGTATATGGAGGTATATTTCTCTTCCAGGTAGTCGGCGAGATAATCCGGGTTCAGATCTTCACTTGTAATGGCTACAATCAACTCGGAAGGCGTCCGGCTCTTGCCGTAACGGTAAATACGTTCGGTCAGCCATTGCTTGATCGGCTCAAGTTCTCCAGCAGCGATTAATTCATCTAGATTTGGTAACTCTTTGCGTAATGTCGCCAAAATTTGTGCTGCATACATATTGCCAAGCGAGTAGGAAGCAAAATAGCCAAAATCACCACCGGACCAGTGAACGTCTTGAAGTACGCCCAGTCCATCATTCGGTGGAAGTAACCCTAGGTATTCCTTATATTTCGCATTCCACACCTCAGGGAGACGCTTCACATCCAGCTTTTCATTAAACAACATTTTTTCAATTTCATAACGGATAATGATATGTAAATTATATGTTAGCTCATCCGCTTCAATACGAATAAGTGAATTTTCCACACGGTTGACTGCCCGATAGAATTGATCTGCCGTAACCTTTGCCAAGCGATCAGGAAAATGCTTTTGCAAATCATCGTAATACCGATCCCAGAAAGCACGACTGCGTCCGATTTTATTTTCCCACAAGCGGGACTGGGATTCATGAATCCCCATAGAGGTTCCTCCCGACAGTAGTGATCCTGCTAGCTCAGGAGCAATATTTTGTTCGTACAGCGCATGGCCTCCTTCATGCAACGAGCTGAAAATAGCACTAGTTACATCATCTTGCAGATAATGTGTTGTTATACGCACATCACCTGGATTTAATCCTGTTGCGAAAGGATGTACGCTCTCATCCAAGCGACCTGCGTCAAAGTCATACCCCATCTGACCTAATATGAACAGGCTGAACTTCTCCTGCTGCTTCACATCAAACACACCATCTAAAAAGCTCTTATCCGGCTGGTTCGGTGAAGCCTGAATTTTAGACAATAGTGGCACAAGGCGCTTTTTGAGACGATCAAACACAGCATCCAGTTTTTCAACCGTCATCCCCGGCTCATATTGATCCAAAAGCGTGTCATACTCTGTATCCTTAATCCCCCAGTAGCCGATAAATTCACGCTTCATGTCTACGATTTTAGACAAGTAGGGTTCAAATCCGACAAAATCGCTATGTTCCTTTGCGTCCTCCCACTTGCTCTCTGCCTGCGCTGCGAGAATGCTATAATCCCGGTATCGGTCTGCCGGAACCGAACGATTAAGGTCATAATTTTTACGGCATTCCTCCACCAATCTGCGATCATTGTCTTCCAGTTGCTCCAGCTTATCTACTGTGGCAAAAAATTGCAGCAATTGTCCCATTTCATCCGAGATCATCAGCTTGAACATTTCAGTGGACAGCATACCCAACGTCTCCGACCGAATGTCAACACCCTTGCGCGGAGCACCAGTTCGTAAATCCCAGTGCAGCAGACCTACTGCTTCGCCATAACTACTGATTTTGTGTGAAAGCTCCTTTAAAGCCGCCAATTGATCCAACGTCTGTTGCGCCATGCTTGAGGTCACCTCTTTAACTTAAAATGGATAAAACTTTACAATACCTATACTTGATGATACTTATATTAAAAAGTATAATCAACACACAACATGTACGACCAGCTCCTAAGACCTAAAATAAACGTTGGGCTGTACATATCAAACTTTAATAGAATCTGGAGGGAACAATCGTGAATCACATCAAAGAAATTTTAGAGTACAATCGTGTTTTCGTAGAAAACAAAGAATACGAGGCCTATAGAACGGGCAAGTTCCCCAATAAAAAAATGGTCATTATCACTTGTATGGATACACGGCTAACGGAGTTACTCCCGAAAGCCATGAACCTGCGCAACGGTGATGTGAAAATCATCAAAAATGCGGGTGCTATTATTTCACAGCCCTTTGGAAGTGTAATGCGCAGTGTGCTAGTCGCCCTGTATGAGCTGGGAGCAGACGAAGTCGTCGTTGTAGGTCATTATGAGTGCGGCATGGCTGCATTAAATGCAGACCACATGGTCAATGAAATGCTCGATCGCGGAATTTCTCAGGAAGTGCTGAATACATTAGAAAATTCAGGAATTAAGCTAAATAAATGGTTAAAAGGTTTTGACAACATTGAAGAAGGGGTAAGAACTACCGTGAAGCTTATTAAAAATCACCCGCTTCTCCCTCCTAATGCCCCCGTTCACGGCATGGTTATTCATCCAGATACAGGAGCGTTAACACTTCTCGTTGATGGAAATGAACAGTAAATAGGATACGCTTCGGCAGAAGGTTACCAGGGTAGTTTAAGCTCGTACATACGAGCTTAAACTACCCTTTTTTATGAAAAAAAGCACATATACGTGGAGAATGACAAGAGTCAATTTTGGCTAACCTGTGAACGACCTGACTGAAAGTTGTCAAACCATACAGTTTCAGTGTACACTTTTCATGAAGCTGCAGAATAGCTGCCGCAGTGCTGTTACAACCGTTACTATGATGGATGAAGGAGATAAGATCTATGAATTTACTATCGTATGGTCTGTTGGGGCTTCTCGCAAGAGAGGAATCCTCCGGCTATGATCTGATGTTGCGTATCCAGCCTTTTTGGCAGGCCAAGCACAGTCAGATCTATCCGCTACTGGCCCGTATGGAGAGCAAGGAACTGCTAGCCTCCCGTTGGATTCAGCAGTCCGACAAGCCTGATAAGAAAATGTATACCATTACCGACAAGGGAATCCATATGCTTCAGCAATGGTCCCAGGAAGCGTTAGCTGCTCCGGTTACACGGGATGAATTAAGTCTTCGACTGTTCTGTCTTTGGTTAACGGACAAAAGTAGTGCCAATCGTATGCTGGAGGAACGCAAACGTCATTTTATTCAGAAAATCCAGCATCTTGAGGATATCCTGAACGATATTCCTGCAGAGAATTTACATTTTGGCAGTAAGAACTTTGGTGACTATATTTTAGTACAAAAAGGACTTTTGAATGCTAAAGCAGGTCTGGAATGGTGCCAAATGGTTCTGCGTATGCTGCTTGCCGGTGATGTCAGTGCTGACACTAATCCGTTTTCACTTAAGCCGCAAAGCTGAATGTTTTAGCCAATCCATGCATAGGATTTATGGGACGTTATTATTTAATTTTTTAAAAATTAAAATTCTTTGAAACCCTTTTCCATGCCATTCGTATTACTGGTAAGCGGTTGTTTGACCTATAAACAAATTTACTAAGGGGGATTATATTTACATGAAAAAAACATTCACTTTGAAAAATATGATGATGCTGATGATGGCTTTTACCCTACTCATTGCTATGATCGCACCATCTACAGCTGACGCAAGGCGAGGCGGCGGGTTTAAATCCGGACCTAAATCATACCAATCTACACCAAGCAAGGCGAATGACAGCAATGGAATTAATAAGTCAGATAGCGGAGCCAAGTCAGGGGCAACTGCTGGTAATACAAGCAGAACCGGTGGATTCCTTGGCGGTGGCGGCGGATTTCTGAAAGGTATGATGCTGGGCGGTTTGGCAGGTATGCTCTTCGGCGGATTGTTCGGCAACATGGGCGCATTGGGTAGCTTGCTTGGCCTTGCCGTTAACGTTCTGGCCATTTACGTCCTGATCATGATCGGAGTAGGTATCTACCGTGCTATTAAAAATCGTCGCAGACCAGATGATTCCCGTGGAGGACGTTACTAAGCTATGATTTTGAGTATGGATGAGATTGTCAACGCTATTTGCTTGCATATGGCTGAACGTAAAGGTGTCCAGCCCACGGATGTGACAGTAGAACTAAGCTGGGAAGAGGATACAGGTTATTCAGCAGAAGTCCATGTACAGGGCCGCAGTCAATATCTGGTGGAAGCCAATATGATAGAAGCCATTCTGAGATACCTATATTCCGAATACAATATTCGTGCCTATCGCGAACAAATCAGATTAGATCTGGATGAAGAAATTACTGCTATTGTCCAAACTTGATTATTTCGCATAGAACAGTCGTATAGAGTTATTATAAAACAAATGAACCGACCTTTGCTTGATGGCAAGGGTCGGTTTTTTGTTGATCGTTTCTCTAATAGATCAAGGTGCTGTAGTATTACATTTAGATGTGGACAACCCTTGCTATATGGATTCATTATCTCTATGAATAGCCTGTCTGCTAAATGATGGAACCGGAGATAGCTGTACTTGCGGCACTCTTTCGAGTAAGCTACTACCGTACATTTCCCGAAACGGCTGCTCTTCCATATGAATATAGCCGATATAGCAGCCGCATTCTCTCATCCGGCACGGACGTTTGCCACTCAGACCCTCAAGACCATCCCTATATAAGTGTCCAAGCACCCGTCGATCCTGATAGCAGTGTTTTACTCTTCCGTCACCCTGGACATAAAATACATCTTCACCGGCGCGACATGCCCGTCCCTGACTGCTATAATCCTTTAAATTCCATTGAAAATAGGGGTCGATCGCAGTTAATTCAGTGACTTCAGCATCTGTATAATAATGGGGTCGATCCTTGTAGGCGTTGACCCACAAATAAACATCCCTTGGAAGTTGCGATCTTAAGGAACGAATAGCTGGGAAGGCTTGTCTTAACCCGACGGTACCGACACTATAGGAAATACCAAGTTCATATAGCTTCATAGCCTGCGATATAAAAACTTGCTCTTTCGTCTCTCCAGGGTGATATGTAGCCCACAGCGCAGCAGTCTCCGCGTTCAGTTCTTTCGTCCAATCCAGCTTCGTCGAGAGATTCGTCTGTACCGCCACTTTTTCCACATGCGCCATGTGGGAAAACTCAATCATGGTCTTGCGATACCAGGAATGAATCAAGGCTTCTCCATACGGATTAAAAAAAATAGAGAGACGATGCCCCAAAACGCCCTGTTCCCGTACCCAATCAGCAAAACGTTCCAACTGGACCCGATCCTTGTTCAACGTTTCCCGACTATCAACGTTTTTACTGAACGGGCAATAAGGGCAAGCATAGTTACACGAGGTCAACGAACCACGATAATATAAGGTCGCTCTCATGCGCCTACATATCCTTCCATACGCTCACGTACTGACGTGGAGATCATCCAGTCCCCAATCGCATCGGAATAGGCCATTCCTTCCTCTGTAAGTCGCAGCGTGCCCTCCTCGACGACAGCCATACCGGATTCCAGCAGCAACGACATTCCTGTAAAATCGTCCGACAGGGATACACCGAAGCGCTCTGCATAGGCTGATAGCTCCAAACCTTCCCGATGAAGAAGCGCCTTTAAGATAAAGCGTCGCTTACTCTCATCCACATTTAAAATAAAGCCGTAGTCAGCCAGATCATGACGTTCCGCAGCAACATAATCTGCGATAATGCTACGGGTAGCTGCTGCACTAACCCCATAACGGCTGGCATAGTGGACATTGCGTGTATAGGAGCGTGCACCACACCCCAGACCAGCCATACCTTCCTCCTGGCAACTGTAGGGCAAAAGCTCTTTGCTGGATATACCATCATTTTTTGCAAAACGGCGCATGGAGTATTGTACATATCCTGCTTGTTTGAGCCGTTCGCGCGCCACTTCATACAAGCTAAGGCGAATATCATGATCCAGCCCGGTATAGCCTGGCTTTAAAATCGTATTTTCTCGAATATATAACGGATAAAGAAATATTTCTCCTGGCGAGTAAGACAGGGCTTCCTCTAAAGAATACAGCCAGGTTTCCACCGTTTGACCAGGCAAGCCATAGATCAGATCTACGTTCAGCAAAGGAAAGTTGTATTCCACCAGCCGCTCAAGTGCTTCTCTAACAAGTTTGGGCTTCTGAGGTCGGTATATGGCGGCACTTTCTGATTCCACAAAGCTCTGAATTCCCATACTGACACGATCTGTCCCGCGGCGCTTGAGCACCTCCAACCTGTCTTCAGTCACAGTATCGGGAGAGGTCTCCACCGAAATAGAAGCTCGCTTAGGGTCCAGTCCCATAATATTTTCCGCAATGTCAAACAAGCGCTCCACCAAAGGAGCCTCCAGTAAGGTCGGTGTACCGCCGCCGATCGCAAAACGTGAAAAAGGTCGACGCCCCATAATGGGTGCCCATTGCTTGGCTTGTCTTTCTAGTGCATCCACATACTCCTTATGTACATCCAGACGCTTGTCCGGCAAAGTGAACAGGTTACAAAACCCACAGCGAGCCGCGCAAAATGGAATATGCATATACAAAAAATAGCTTTCTAACTCCTCCTTCTCCCACAACTCCTGTAATAAGAGTGGTGTATCAAACGGACGATAGGCCGTTTTATGCGGGTAAGAGTACAGATAGGAGCGGTAAGGAGCTTCACGGATTGTGCTTGCCCATTCAGCAGGAGTTTCAGGCCACTGAAACCTAGACGGTGCTAAGTTTGTGTCTATCTCCGGGGCTGGCGCATCCGCTGGATGCGAGTGATTCAGATTTATGGCTTTCATTTCTGCTCCTTCCTCACGCTGGATTGATTTCTTGATATTTTACCAGTGCAATCTATACTTCTATTTGCTCTATAAAATAAATTCGCGGTAAGGCACATTCCAGACTACCTCATGCGCCAGACGATGTCCTTCATAGCCGTCTTCCCCATAAGCTGTACCATGATCGGAAAAAACCATGCAAAACGTCTTGCCCCGATTTCGCAAAGCATCAAACAAACGTCCAAGTTCACCATCCACATACCGCAAGGCTGCCCGTTGAGACTCCACTGAATCTTTGGCTGCGCCCTTCACAAAATAATGATTAGGCCCATGGATCGCTGATACATTCAGAAATAAAAACAAGCGCTGTGACGGGTCTGCATTTTCCAACAGTTTCAGAGCATGATTCACCTGATTCTCCGTCGAACGGGGGTTGGTAACACCAAAGTTCATACGCCAGTAGCTTTCTTGGAAATATCCAGGCAGCACCTTGGCAAGCTTATTTTTCTTTGTGAAAAAAATAACGCCGCCGATACAGATGGTCCGATAACCTTCACCCTCTAGCCCGGACACAATATCCGGGGCATCGAACAGCCACGTATGTGAATGCGTACGCAATCCCGTATCCTTGGTGTGGAACAGACGAATATGTGAAGTCTTATCTGTATTCGCTGGAGTCGGCAAAAATCCGCCAAAAAAAGCATGATGTGCAGCATAGGTAAAGCTACCCGGTGTATGGCGTTTTTCCCACGACCCGGAGCCGCACAAATTCGGACAGTTCTCTTCTTCCAGCTTTGCTACGTCATAACGCAGAGTATCAAGCGTAATCATGACAATATCATGAGAGCCGACAATTTGATTCATATCAGTCATATCTGTCTTTCCTTTCCGTACCCACGCTCCTATTAGCGAGGTGCTGCATTTCCCATTCATACGGATTCCAACCCTGATGCTCAACCCGGTACAGCAAATCACCGAACGGATTAACATCCAACACATAGGGATGACCACCATGAGCCGGAACCAGCACATCCAGTCCAGCAACCATGGAGGCTGGAAAAACACTCATAGCGGCTTTCGCCGTAAGCTGGACCGATTCCACCGTATTCTGCGGTAATCCGGCTTCCTTCAGCGAGAGCCGCTCATTACGCAAATGCAAATTCGTAATAGGGCTGTGGCTCAAACGTAAAACCGCATGGCAAGCTTCTGATCCGCACACGAGTTGGCGCACATCATAAACACGCCCATTCAAGGTCGCTTTGGGAATCCAGCGCTCCACATGTACCCCTTCCAGGCATAGCCAGTTAAGGATAGCATGAATGTCCTGCTTATCCGTATAACGACGCAATCGTCCGGCATTATAATACACGCGCTGTCCGTGTATGATTTCCGTTCCAATCGTGGTCACTGCCAGTTCCGCGTGTGTGTGGGGATGTACCTGATAGGCCATGACACCAGAAGCACCGGACCCACAAAATATTTTCACAAATACGCGGTGAAACCCGCTCTCCTTCATTGCCGTGTGCAGATCGACAACATCACGAAATGCACCACCTGAAGATGCAAGCACTGGTGGAACCCTTATATCTGCCTTGCCTAAATCGGCGCTACAACGCCGTTTGTCGAACATCACGGCAACTTCCGCCGGGTCGTTCATCCAGTGTGACGAGGGCCAGAGCAGAGCCACTTCATCCCGTAGCCAGGCCAGCAGACGGCAATAGCCCCGGAACCATTGTGCCGGGTGCCAAATACGACCGTGCTGCTCCTGCAGACATCGCGCTTCTGCCGCCGATATACCTGTGCCTTGTGTCCATTCGGGCCATGGCAACAGAGAATCGTCTCCCTCACCATCCGAGGCACCCAGAGCAATCAACTCACGCTCTACCTCAAAGCTTTCGCCCGGTGCATCCAGACGAAGCAGCGGACCACTGTCCATCTGCCCCGCCAGTAACTGATCAATGCTCTCTTGCACAAAGGAACTGCCATTCACGCTTTCTTGCGTAGCTCGTGCAGCTATTCGCAACATCAGCTCGCTCAGACCTTGTTTCTGCCGAATAGCTTCCAGCACATTCTTATAGGAAACCTCCAGAGCGGGCGGAAGCATTAATCTGCTTCTCGCCTCCTGCAGCCCAGTAGTTCGACGATTTCCCGGATTACCGAACAAGATAAACGGCTCGCTGACATTACAGTCTGACATCCTAACCATAGAGCCGCCTCACTTTAGATCAATTTAATTTTGAAAACAGTCCGTTTTAGAAATCCATTTGTACAAATTACTCAGTCAGTGATGGATAGCGCCAATCATCTTCCTCATCCGCTTCTTGTTGATCTTCCACGTTCACAGATAGACCTGAGCTTTTCCAACGTTGCATCATTTCACTAGACATATAATGATAGCTCAAATCCAGATGCTTCAGCCCTTTTATACTTTCACTAGCCAGTAGCGCTTCTGCACCTTTATCAGACAACGTACCTTGTGAGAGATCCAGCACTTCCAATTGTCCAATCACAGGGGCATTAGCTGCTGCAATAGCAATTTCATCCTGTATTTCACTATCTTTGAGTCCCAAGTATGTAAGTTTGGGAAAAGGATTGCTGTCTAAAAACGGCAAAACATCTTTCAGGCTACCGTCAAAGCCATAGTTCTCGACACCCAAATACAGTTCCAACTTGCGCAGTTCAGGCAGTTCAGCATTACGTATTTGCTCAAGAACGCTCACAGGCAGACCACCACAGATAATAACCAATTCTTGAAGATGGTTATGACGAAGCGGCTCCAAGCTCAGGTCCTGGCTACCTTTGATATGAAAGGACTCCAATGCTGGAAACGCTTCTAACAATGGGGACAGATTCGTCTGGTTAATCCAGGAAACCTCACACTCATCGTATTCCATATCACCAATAAACAGTTTGCGTATCTTAGGGAATTGATCTTTGAGTTTCACTAACACTGGGATAAAATCCTCTGGTGAACTTTCATAGGCGCCGCCCCAATCTCCAATGATGAGATCTGTAACTTGCGCGCTCTCCGGCTTGGCTGCCAGTTCCTCAATAGATTTAGCCATCGTTTGGCCATTCTCATAAGCTTCATAATCCACTACCAATTTCACTTCCATCTTACAATTCCTCCGATCGCTTGTCTGAGATCTCGTAAACTATCTATTTCCAATTTAGTCTATCCTATTCTACCAATGTTCGTCAAAAATAGTCCCATATCGACATTAATCCTATGTAAAATTTGCTGAATGAAATAAAAACAAGACAGCCCGCTAAGCAGGCTGTCTTTGCATATTCATAATAAACTTCTACTATTATATAGTACGTAAGTTTAGAGCCTAATTATTGGCTAATTGTAATCGGTGAGTTATCGGACAGCAATGCCAGATTATTCACGATCACATTCTCCTCATTGCTCAAGCCACTGGTAACGAGTGTTTGTGAACCTGCCGTCTGAACAGTCTTCACTTCCTTACGTTTCGCATGGTCTCCGTTTACAACATATACATATTCTTTACCTTGATCCTTTTGAACTGCCGCAGTAGGAACCACAATTCCTTCTTGTGCATTGGCAGCGACAAAGCTGATATCAGCCAACATGCCGGATTTCAGTTTCGTGTCTGGATTCGCTACTGAGATTTTTACAGGATAGCCTTTTCCACTTGCATCCAACGGGCTTACATTTTTAACTGTACCTGTTGTTACAATGTTGGAAGCTGCAACACGAACCTGTACCTTGTCACCTGCTTTTACATTGTTGATCTGCTCCGCTGGAACATAGATCAATGTATTGACCGTACTCAGATTAGCGATGACCAGCGCAGGAGACTGAGCGGATACCATTTCGCCCACTTCTGCATTTTTCGTGCCCACAATACCATTGATCGGTGATGTAACAACGGTGTCATCCAATGCATCCTGAGCAATGTTCACATTCAGCTGAGCCTGCTTAAGAGATTGTTGGCTGGACTCGATAACCGCAGTATTTTGAGATACTTTGAGCTGATTTTGCGCATTACTGTAACCGCTATTTGCATTACTGTAGCTATTTTTTGCTGAATCATAGCTGTTGCGAGCTGTAGTTAGAGCCTTCTGCGCAGCTACCAGCTGATCTTGCGCGTTAGCCTGCGCATTTTGTGCATTATTGTAAGCCGCTTCCGCATTCACGACTGCTGTTTTGGCTTGTTCTAATTGAGCTTGGGTGCTCGCACCTGCATCAAATAGACTTTGTGTACGTGTTACATTCTTCTGTGCATCTGCCAAAGCTTGCTGCGTTTGTTTCACCGTATTGGCTGCCGAGGAGACACCATGTGTTGCTTGTTCTACGGCTGTAGTGGCTTGATTAATAGCTCCCTGTGCCTGATTGATTGCACTTTGGGATTGAATCACGCCACTCTTGGACTGCACTAAGCCCGAGTTTGCCTGAACCATCGTAGATTCGTGGGATGCTTGAGCGGTGCTTACTCCGGCTGCTGCCGCAGCTGCTGCGGCGCGGGCTTTCGCAACATTATTCCGCATGTCCTTATCATCAAGCTTGAACAGTACTTGACCCTTTTTAACCTCGGAGCCAATATCCACAGGCAGTTCAACCACTTTACCGCCCACTTTAGGCACGATGTTCACCGTCTCCGATGGTGTAACCGTTCCTGTATAAATATTCCCCTGTCCGATAATTCCCTGCTGTGCTTGGCTGATTTTAACCGGAACGACCATATCCTGAGCCGCCCCGCTATTACTGGAGCAGCCTGCCAGCACTGCGCCGCCGAGCACTAAAGCCGCTAATGTACTTTCTACTCTCAATATTTTCATGATAATTCCCTTTCTTTCTGTCCGTGGAAATAATGTAAGCCATCCAGTCGTATTTTATAGTTCCTTGATTAAGCTTCCGGCTGTGTCTTTGCTTTCTTCCTCTGAATAAACAAAAAGATTAGTGGAATCGTGCAAAACAGCGGTATGGATGAAATGAGGAACGTATCCCCAATCCCTCTTGATGTGGCATCTAGTGTGATTAAACTACTTATGGATGACATCCATGAGCTGCCCAATGTCGCTTGTAGCGTATGAGCCGAGTCTGGTGTAATGGACTCCGAAATTTGCTGGGCATGAGCAGCCGAACGGCTTTGCATAATGGCGGTTAGCACTGCAATCGCCATAGATGCAGCTACAGTACGTACCAGATTGGATGCTGTAGATGCATTGGCTACCTTGCTCGGATGAACGGCATTCATACCGACCGTGGATAATGGCATCATGCAAATACCAATTCCCAGACCCCGTAATGCCATTACGGTTTCCAACCAGGCATGCGAAGTATCTGGCGTAAGCTGGTGAAGATGATAGGTCATAAAGCTGGTTAGCGTCAGGCCCACAAGCCCCAAAGGCACAATTCCGAACTTATCGAACAGCTTCCCGGCAATAGGCATCATAGCCGCCATGGCAATGGCCTGTGGAATGAGGATAATACCAGTATCAATCGGTGACACACGCTGGATATTTTGCAAAAACAACGGTGTTAGGAACGTTCCTCCGTACATCCCCATCATGACCAGACTAGAGGCAATAACACTAATCGTATACTTTGAATTCTTGAATAATGAGATTTCAATTACAGCATTATCCTTGCCGCTTTCTACATAGATCAGAAAAACAAGTGCCCAGAAAGCAATAAACAGCAGGGATACAATTCCAAAAGAAGTCCAGCCATCACGCTGGCCGTTGGTCAATGCGTACAAGAGTGTTCCGGCACAAGTTGCGGCCAGCAAAAAGCCCGGTAGATCAAACGGCTTCGGCTCTACTTTAGGCGGCTCTTTGATTAGAAGAATAACCATTAAAATTGCAAATAAAGCAACCGGCACACTGACAATAAACAAGAACCGCCAGTTAAACCACTCAATCAAATATCCGCTAAGCGTAGGCCCTACAGCCGGCGCTGCCATTGCGGCGATCCCCCATATACCAAGGGACATACCGATTTGTTCACGCGGCATAATTTTGTAAATAATCGTCATACTCAGCGGCATAATAACACCACCGCCCAGACCAGCCAGCACCCGTGCTGCGATCAGGGAAGAATCACTCCATGCAAAAATACATATTCCCGTTCCCAGCGAAAATACGCTGAGCGCTAGAATCAAAAACTTTTTGTATCCGAGGCGCTGCTCCATATATCCGGTAATCGGTACGATTACACCAGATGCAAGCGTGTAACCTGTAATAACCCACTGAATACGTGTCGTCGTAGATCCTAAATCCGTCGTCAATCTAGGAATGGCGACATTGATCAGACTGTTGTTCAGAATGGCGACAAAGGCGCCTAAAACGATAGCGAAAAAGGCAAGCCAGCGTTCTTTGGAAGAATCTGTCGAAGGAGCAGCAGCAATATCATTGGCAGCCACATGGACCCCTCCTTTTTAAGGTGTATGAATTTTTACTTCCACGTTCGTTCCAGGAATAAGCTTCAGATCCTTCGGCTTGTTCACAGCAATCTCTACAGGCACACGCTGAGTCACCTTGTTAAAATTACCACTTGTGTTGACTGCAGGAACGAGTGAGAACACGGCGTTGGAGGCTTCGCCTACTTTACGAACTTTACCCTGAATCACCTGGTCCCCTGCTGCATCAAGCGTAATGTCAACAAGCTGTCCTGGTTTAATGCGGTTAATGTCATTTTCTTCAATATTCGTGGATACATACAAGCTGTTCATATCCACCATAGTTGCAACAGCACTACCCGGCGATCCGATTTCATGCTCTTTCGAATAAATCTTAATGACAGTTCCATTGATCGGCGCGCGCAGTACGGACTTGCTGATCATGCTCGCATCCAGCCCCGATACATCCTGCTCGGCAATCGGTTCATTACGCTGAACAACATCTCCTTCTTCCACATCAATGTGGCTTATTTCTCCGGAGATTTGCGGCATTACCTTATATTGATCGGCTTGAATGCGCGCATCGTCACTTTTAACAAAGTGTGTTGCTTGATACCAATAATAGTAGCCAATAGCTCCACCGCTCAGAACGAGCAGTACAATGAGGATTGGCAATACAGTTTTCTTACTCACTTCTTCCACCCCTGTTGTCCAAAAAATTTTTATTATTCAACGCTAATATTTTAAAATTGAAATATTAGGCCATTAAACCAAATGGAGAACGTAAATAAACACATGGCAACGTGCCATGCAAAAGACAGGACTTATTTTATGTACATAGGACAATCTGATCCATGGTCCACAAACCGTCTTTTATATTTAAATATTTTCATATAACTATTGTACATTGAAATATTATAGATATATTTATCTATTCAGGCAACATAAATTTTCAGTTTTTTCATAATTTTTTTTCATAAAAAAGAACCTTGTTTCCAAGGCTCTTTCACGAAAAGGGATAGTTTACAATTAAAGGGTTACACAATAATGTTAAGAGAAAGGCGTAGGTACAGCTGACCGTTGTTTGCAGTTTTTCGCCTCCTGTCCTTCCTTCGTGTTCTTATTCATTCTATTCCCTTGAGAAGCTTGCTTTTCCATGCAACCCCCGCAACGACAGCGTTCTGACGTCCCATGTACATCATCTTTGGAATCCCTCAATAGCCTCACATAATCCAGAGATTGCTGTAAAGAAGCAGGCCCCGGAATGAAGCGGACCTTCTTGCCTTCCAGCAGACAGTATACCTCAATAAGCTGAGGAAGGGCCCCAAATGCGTAATAACAAAATACATTTGTCATATGTTGGAATGTACTAATAACGTTAGGATTATAGTCAACGATGTACTTTTGAATGAGCAGGGAATCTGTTTCTGCTGATAGTTGCCAAGCAGCCTGAACAATAAGCGAAATATTGATCTCTAACTCAGGCACAGACGTACAAAATTGTTCATACAGCATCACAGGCACCATCAAGTCATTATTTAAGCCACAAATTTTTGACAACTCACCTGACACTTTATTTTTGACATCCCAATAATGGAACAAAGATTCAAAGCTGTCTGACTGCTTGGGCCACCATTTCTCCAGCACATACTGGACAGGGACTTCCCGCCGTACCTTTACTTCCATTCCAAAGTATTCGTTGAGCGCATGCCCTACTGCATATTGAACCCGTTGCCGCCAATTCCAGCCCTCACGCCCTCTTTTCCTCTGTGATTGACGGATTGGCTGTGGAGTTCTCCACATCTCCTCCAGCTGATAGTCGTGCAGAAGAGGAAAGCCGCTTAAGCTATCGCTATTGCGCATACCTATCCCTCACTCTCTTCTCAGGACACTTCAATACCAGCCTGTGCAAATTGTCTTCCGTAAGCTCGGCAATTCTCCTTATCATCATCCAATGGATTGAATTCAATCTTCAGACTCTCTTGAATGACCGATGCGCCGCGTTCTTTGACTTTTTCCTCTACCAAGTCCACTGCACCACAGAATTGCGTATAGGATGTATCTCCACTACCAAATACTGCCGTCTTTTTACCAGACAGATCAAGTTCGTCTAGTTCCTCGTAAAAATCCAAAAATTCATCAGGAAGCTCACCATCTCCCCATGTATATACACCCAGCAGGAACCCGTCATATGCGAGCAGTTCTTGCGCGCTGCAATCATACGAAGCCTTCAACTCAGCCTCATGTCCTGCCTGACGGACGCCCTCGGCGATCAATTCCGCAATTTCCTCTGTATTACCGGTCAAACTGGCATAAGTAATCATGATTTTACCCAAGTTCATCCCTCACCTTTATTTGAAATATGGGATGCTTTCACTCCCTGTTACTCAAATAATATTTGATAATGATTCTCATTGTCAAATGTTAATTTCAAAAACTAGGTTTAATCTTGGGGAAATATACGCAAAACAGCCGCATGACATGCGGCTGCTGGCTGAAAACCTATGGATAAGCAAATTAATTAGGGGCCTGTTTAATGAAGTAGAATTTCAGCTGTGTTGATAAAAAAATATTATGTACGTACAATTTATTCCATTTTCATTATTATAATAAAAAACGGATGGTTGTACGTACAAGTGGGATTGGCTTCATTTTAATATGGAAGCGCTATAATTACAAGTATATCCGAGAAAAAATATTTTAGACCAAGTGACTACTTACTTATTTATGTAATCATTCGATTGTTGCTGTGGTTTGTTGTACAATAGACTCCATATGGGGATTTCTGTGCAGCTTGCTGCCTGAATCCTGAATTGACTGCTGAAGGATGGATTGTACATGTATGTAGCACAAGAATGGAAAGACTATGAAGTAATGGATACAGGCGGTGGTGAAAAACTAGAACGTTGGGGTGATATTGTCCTGCGTCGTCCCGATCCGCAAATCATATGGCCTTTGGCCCAGGAAACAGCTGAATGGCGTAATGTTCATGGGCATTATCACCGCAGTTCCTCCGGTGGCGGCAACTGGGATATGAAAAAACCTATCCCTGAGCGCTGGACCATTAGCTATGGACCGCTTAAATTCCACATTAAACCGACCAGCTTTAAGCATACTGGTCTTTTCCCAGAGCAAGCAGCAAACTGGAGCTGGATGATGGATAAAATCAAAGGTGCAGGCAGACCCATTTCTGTACTGAACCTGTTTGCATACACGGGAGGAGCCACTACTGCTGCTGCGTATGCTGGAGCCAGTGTGGTTCACGTGGATGCCGCCAAAGGCATGGTACAGTGGGCAAAGGAAAACGTTCAATTGTCCGGTCTGGCTGACCGTCCGGTACGTTTCATTACGGACGACGTATTCAAGTTCGTGCAACGAGAACAACGTCGGGGCAACCGTTATGATGCCATTATTATGGACCCTCCTTCTTACGGGCGCGGACCGAACGGAGAAACTTGGAAGCTTGAAGAAAGCTTATACCCGTTTCTTGAATCCTGCATGAGCATCATTTCGGATCAACCGCTGTTCATGCTGATTAACTCCTATACTACAGGTATTTCGCCTACTGTATTGCGCAACATGCTGAGCATGACAATGCAACAAAAATACGGCGGCCAAATTAGCGCTGGTGAAATCGGATTGCCGATCACACGCTCGGGATTGAATTTGCCTTGTGGTATTCTCGGACGCTGGGAGGCTTAAATTCCTCTTATGACTCAAAATGAACTTACTCGGCATGAACATGCACAGTCGAACATCCCTGTCCTATATGAGGACAATCATGTTTTGGCGGTTGTAAAGCCTGTCAATGTTCCAACGCAAGAGGATGCCAGTGGTGATCCTGATCTGTTGTCTTTACTCAAGGAAGATTTAAAAATTAGACACAATAAGCCTGGTAACGTTTTTTTGGGTTTAGTTCACAGACTGGATCGGCCTGTAGGTGGAGCCATGATTTTTGCTAAGACGTCCAAAGCTGCTTCTCGCCTGTCAGAGTCGGTTCGAAGTCGTCATTTTCACAAACTGTATACAGCCGTTCTGAATGGCGTTCCTACGGCCCCGCAAGGCCGTCTGACCCATTACCTGCTAAAGGATAGTCGAACCAACACGGTTCAAACGGTTCGGCCTGGCACGGCTGGTGCGAAGGAAGCCATTTTGGAGTATCGCGTAATCGGACAAGCAGATGGACTCAGTCTCGTGCAGATTAAGTTGCACACCGGACGCTCACACCAAATTCGTGTGCAAATGCAGGCGATCGGCTGTCCCCTCTACGGTGACCAAAAATATGGGGGTCATCTGAGTCGGCCCGGTCAACAGCTGGCGCTTTGGTCCTTACTCGCTGGAGCACCGCATCCGGTTAGCAAGGACGATATGAGATTTCACTCGTTACCTCCTGTCCAATTTCCATGGGATGAATGGCCCAGGTCGCTTTACGAGAACATGATTACGACTGAAATTTGAACCGAAAAGCCCTGCTCCATCTGGATATCTACATCCTCAATCCCCATTTGCACAAAGAACCTGCAATGCATGTTTGTTCACATGCGTTACAGGTTCCTTTTTGTAGAAAATTAAATTAATGCGTAATCTTATCCTTTTATGACGAGGAAGCCACGGACTGCCCCTTCTTGCTGCTTACCAGCTGTTGATGGGGATGGGCGTTTTTTGCATTCGTATTTTTGATAAAAAACGCTAAAATCAGAGCGGCCACACTCAACACTGTTGCAATGATAAAAGCCGAGTTAATCCCATAAATTGTAGCTTGATTACCTGCAGCCAGCATCCCTGCTTTATCCGTCACGGTTAGTCCCTCAGATGTAATAATCGATGTCAAACGGTTGCTGCTTTGTGTAGACATCACTGTCACCAGAATTGCCGTCCCAATCGAGCCGGAAATCATACGCAGCGTGTTACTCATCGCCGTACCATGTGCATTCAATCGTTGTGGAAGCTGATTCAACCCGGCCGTTTGGATCGGCATCATCAGCAACGACATCCCGAACATCCGCACCGTATAATTAATTAACAGTGTCATATAGGTGGTTGTTTCGGTCAACCGTGTAAATTCCCAAGTCGTTATAGCCATAATCAGCAAACCAATTACAGACAACCAGCGTGCTCCAATTCGGTCAAAAATAGCCCCCGTTACAGGAGACATGAGCCCCATTAGAATCGCTCCTGGTAACATCAGCATACCGGACTGGAGCGGTGTAAAACCCCGAATATTTTGCAAATAAATCGGAAGCAATATCATACCGGCGTACAAAGCCATCGTCACAATCACATTAATGATTGTCGTCAAGCTGTACACATCGTATTTAAAGATACGGAACTCCAGCATAGGCTCATCTGCCTTCAATTGGCGAACAATAAACAAAATAAGCGCAATTGTCCCAACGATAAGCGTAGACAGGACCGGAATACTTCCCCAACCTGATGTTCCTGCATCACTAAAGCCGTATAACAGTCCACCGAAACCGAGCGTAGACAAAATGATGCCGGGAATGTCCAGCTTTGGCTTGGACTGCTCCGTTACATTTTTTAGAAAAATAAATCCGATCACAATCGAAATTACTGAAATCGGCAGGATGATCCAGAACAATACCCGCCAGTCATAATGCTGTACTATATAACCGGATAAGGTTGGCCCAATGGCTGGAGCAAAACCCATAGCAATCCCCAGGGTTCCCATCGCCCGGCCACGACGCTCTATTGGGTAGATGTTCAAGATAACGACCATCATTAAGGGCATCATGATACCTGCCCCCGCGGCCTGAATAAGCCGACCGATCAGCAATATGCTGAAGCTCGGTGCTATAGCACATAACAGCGTGCCGATTGAAAAAATAGTCATCGCACTAATAAACAATTTACGAGTGGAGAAACGGGCAATCAAGAACGCGGTCACCGGGATTAATACCCCATTCACGAGCATAAAGCCCGTGCTAAGCCACTGAGCTATATTGGCATCTATATTCAGATCACTCATCATTTTCGGTAAAGCCACACTGATCAACGTCTGATTTAATATCGCTACTATCGCGCCAATCAACAGAGCGGCCACAATGGGTGCTCTGCGTACATTACCTGGTAGTGTCATTTGAGGACTGCTCAAGTTGATTCATTCCCTTCGGTGTTAATTTCATAATCATTTGTTTATGGATATCCAGGACCATCTCTAGATGCTCCTTCGGAATGTCCAGAATGGGCAAGACGCGCTCCATCCACATGTCGTCTACTTTTTGCATGATATCTTTCCCTTCCGGCGTAAGCGTCAGCACTAAGGATCTACGGTCATGCTCATGCCGTCCGCGAGCAATATATCCTGCCTTGGTCAAGCGGTCAACCACCCCACTCATAGAGCTGCTTCCCACATGCGCTATGTCTGCCAACTCGGATAACCCGATGTCGGGGCGTTTATTCAGAATTGCCAAAGCCATATGCTGAATGGCCGTCAGATCCAAATGCTGCTCCTCATTCCAGAAGGCATAAAATATCGTTTTGTTAATCTCCCTTACCGATTGAATAATCCGGTACACCTCAAGTCTGTCTTCCTCTCTGTCACTCACTGAAACCATCCTTCTTTCTATTACCCAATTCACAATCCATATACATAAACTAGCAACTATTTGCATGCGAAATGTTATTTATTTATAACTATTATTTTATCATCTCTTATGTAAATGTCAACATTCACCCAAATACCACCTATACTTCAACACAAAAAAGGCGCGGGTATGAATACCACGATAGGTATTTACATCCGCGCACTCCTACTTACCTTAAAATGATAACCTGCTGCGTACAGCTACTTTTCATGTAGCCACCATTCTAGTTATTCTGCTCGTTCTATTTGTTCCTTTACTCCCTCAGCCTCACGTGTCATTACTGAAGTTTTCGCCTTAGTTGTAATTTTCCCCAACAAATAAACCAGCAAATTTTGATTGTGCTGAGAAATACGGTTTAGTGCAGAACCCAGAAAATCATCCCGGATTCGCAATCCACGCTCTACTTCTTCTCTCCCTTGATCCGAGATAACAATCCATACAATTCTACGGTCCTTTACATCTCTGAAACGGGTGACCAGTCGATTCCGCTCCATCCGATCCAGCAGCATCGTAACCGCGGCTGGTGTGGTGGCGAGATATGGGATTAGTTGAGACGGTTTCATACGGCCGTATTCGTTCAAAACCTCCAGCACCGTAAGTTGAGCTTCCGTTAGTGATGGAGCCAGCTGCTGCTCCATATGAACCTTATAATCCTTAGCCATTCTGGACCAGATTTTCGCAAATTCAGTCGTTTGCATTTTGCCTCACTCCTTTAAATAACAGGGTCAGTAAAAGCATCAAAGTTACCGTATGGGCCACCGTCCGGATTGTATTTCATCACATTAAATTTTCGCCATTTAGCCCCGGTTTCCTGCCGTTTTTGAAGCATGAAATGAAAAGGGGAAGGAAGTCTCACCTGGGTTTTGAAGGCTGGTCAGAGTTCGACACCATGACGGCAAAAAGGTCCTCATTCGTGCCGGAATGGCACGAGAGGACCTCTCTTTTTCGAGCTAATAAGCGCTTGACTTTTCCTATTATTCTATAGACTGAGAAGCTTGCGGCTCACTACGCAGCAGCACATTCACAATTTCGTCCTTCTTCTCCACTGGAGCCAGCAACTTGCCTGTATCCTTTCGGTCGGTCAAAGGAGCCTTTTCCGAAAGGAAGGACATCGTTTGTCCTTCTGCTGTGATTGCAAATAATTGAACAGCTTCACGGCAATAGAAAGCTGCCACGATTCGAGTTCCATTCGAACGTACTCGTTTGCCTTCCTTGAACTCAAAGGTGGTGATACCTTTGCCGCCTCTTCCCTGTGTAGGATAGTCCAACAGAAGCGTACGCTTACCATAACCAGACTCGGTCAGCACCAACACTTCTCCTTCATCCTCTTCTACCCACAACGCCGCGATAATTTCATCGCCTTCCGCCAGCTGTATACCTTTGACACCAGCCGAGACGCGGCCCATCGCATTAACCTCTTGCTCCTTGAAGCGTATACTCATTCCCGCGCGGGTAATCAGCATAATATCCCGGGTACCCTCGCTTAACGTTACCGATAATACCTCATCGTCCCCTGCTACTTTGCAGGCGGCTACGGCACTAGAACGTTTTGTAGCATATTCTTTCAATTCTGTACGCTTTACTTGGCCCTTCTTGGTTACAAATACCAGGCTTTTGCCGATTTCCTCAATGTTTTTGAGCGGAATAACACTTACGATACGATCTTCCTTCGATAACGGAATGACGTTGACAATTGGAGTGCCCGGCTCTTTCCACTTATACTCTGGCACCTGATGTACAGGCAATAAAAAGTATTGTCCGCGCTGAGTGAAGACGAGCAATACATCCAGCGTATTCACATCAAGTAATTGGGTAACGTAATCCCCTTCTTTAACACCGGAACTTGAACGTTCCCCGCCTGAACGAGTGAATGACAACATACTTGTACGTTTCACATAGCCATCTTTCGAGAGTGTCAGCAACACATCCTCTGCTCCTACCATGACTTCCAGGTTTACCTTAATCTCTTCTACCTCGCCCTGGATATCTGAACGACGGTCAATGCCGTACTTTTCGCGAATTTCCAACAGTTCCTTGCGAATCAGGCTGATCAGCTTACGGTCACTTTCCAGAATAGAACGATATTGCGCGATTTTTTTCTGGATGTCACCCAGTTCTTTTTCAAGCGTGGTGATTTCCAGATTGGTGAGACGGTACAACTGCAAAGTCAAAATAGAATCAGCCTGACGTTCGCTAAAACCAAACATCCATTGCAAATTATTTTGCGCGTCCTGGCGGTTTTTGGAAGCTTTAATGGCTGCGATGACCTCATCCAGAATGTTCAGTGCTTTGACCAAACCTTCTAGCACATGGGCACGATCCTCTGCCTTTTCCAGTTCATACTGGATACGGTGAGTGACAACTTCGCGTTGATGGGCGATATACGCTTCCAAAATGGACTTCAGTCCAAGCTGATGTGGCGCCTTGTTCACAATGGCTACCATGTTGAAGTTATATGCCACCTGTAGGTCGGTTTTTTTTAGCAAATAAGCTAAAATTCCTTCTGCATCGGCTTCCTTCTTCAGCTCCACAACGATGCGCAAACCATTTCGTCCACTCTCGTCACGAACCTCGGCAATTCCTTCCACTTTTTTCTCCAAACGGATATTTTCCATGGCGGTTACGAGCCTTGATTTGACGATCTGGTATGGGATTTCGGTAATGACCAGCTGCTGCTTACCTCCGCGCAAGGACTGAATTTCCGTTTTGGAACGAATATAAATGCGTCCTTTTCCCGTACGGTAAGCGTCCTTGATGCCTTCGCCACCCATAATGAGTCCACCAGTCGGGAAATCAGGACCTTTAATAAAGGTCATAATCTCTTCCAACTCAATCTCCGGCTTTTCCATCACAGCAATGCTGGCATCAATAACTTCGCGTAAACTATGCGTAGGGATCTCTGTCGCAAATCCCGCCGAGATTCCACTGGAACCGTTCACCAATAAATTTGGATAACGAGACGGCAACACAACAGGCTCTTTGGCCGAGTTATCAAAATTGTCCTTGAACAAAACCGTACGCTTTTCAATATCGCGTAGCATTTCCATTGCGATCGGAGACAAGCGAGCCTCCGTGTAACGCATAGCTGCTGCCGGATCATCATCCTGGGACCCCCAGTTACCGTGACCGTCCACCAGCACGTGACTCATTTTCCAGGGCTGTGCCATCCGTACCATGCCGTCGTAAATCGACGAATCACCGTGGGGGTGGTAATTACCCATTACGTCCCCAACGGTTTTGGCCGATTTACGATATGCTTTATCCGGCGTATTGCCCGAGTCGTACATTGCATAAAGAATCCGACGTTGTACGGGTTTTAATCCGTCCCGTACATCGGGTATCGCCCGATCCTGAATAATATATTTGGAATATCGGCCAAAGCGGTCACCGACCACTTCCTCCAGAAAAGCTGGCAAAAACTGCTCCGATAAGCTCATGTATACACCTCTTTTGATAGCACTACTCTACGTATTCCGTGAAATCTACGTTTTCCACGATCCAGCGTTTGCGCGGATCCACCTTATCACCCATCAAAGTGGACACCCTACGTTCAGCCTTGGCTGCATCCTCTATCTGAACGCGTAACAAGGTGCGTGAATCGGGATTCATCGTTGTTTCCCATAACTGATCAGGGTTCATTTCCCCAAGTCCTTTATAGCGCTGAAGCTCAAAATTCCGTCCAAATTCTTTTAAATAATTATCAAGCTGCTCGTCAGTCCAAGCATAACGCACCGTTTCGAGCTTACCCGACTTTCGAGTTATTTTATACAATGGCGGTTGAGCAATAAATATGCGTCCTGCATCAATAAGCTCTTTCATGTACCGATAAAAGAACGTCAACAACAGCACTTGAATGTGCGCACCATCTGTATCTGCATCGGTCATAATGATGATTTTGGAATAATTGCTGTCTTCCAGCGAAAACTCTGTTCCTACCCCCGCACCAATAGCTGCTGTAATAGCACGGTACTCATCATTCTTCATAATATCCGCCAGTTTGGATTTCTCCGGATTCATCGGCTTACCCTTTAGCGGTAAGATGGCCTGAATTTTGGAATCCCGTCCCTGCTTGGCTGATCCTCCAGCCGAATCGCCTTCCACAATAAACAACTCATTACGTGTAAAATCCTTGGACTGCGCAGGCGACAGTTTACCATTCAAATTGGAACTTTCACTGCGCTTTTTACCGGAACGCATCTCATCCCGAGCTTTACGTGCAGCTTCACGCGCTCTGGATGCTTGAACTGCCTTCTTGATCAAAGTTTGTGCTATCTGCGGATTTTCTTCCAAAAAACGCTGCATCTGCTCAGATACGATGGCATCCACTGTACTCCGTGCCGAAGCGCTACCCAGCTGATCCTTTGTCTGACCGACAAATTCAACCTCAGCCATCTTGACACTGATTACAGCCATCATGCCCTCACGTAGATCGTTGCCCTCCAAGTTTTTATCCTTTTCTTTCAACATCACCGTTTTGCGCGCATAGTCGTTCATGACACGAGTGTAAGCGGTTTTGAATCCCGTTTCATGCGTACCTCCGCCACGTGTCGGAATGGAGTTAACGAACGAAGCAATCGTCTCTGTATAACCCGCATTGTACTGGATGGCAATCTCTACTTCAATGTCTTCTTTCTCGGCATTAAAGTGAATAACGTCATGCAGCACATCCTTGCCCTCATTCAGAAAAGCAACAAACTGACTTGCGCCACCCTCATAAAAATACTCATCTGACTTTCCGCTGCGTTCGTCTTTAAGTTGAATACGAAGGCCCGAATTTAGAAAAGCAATCTCCTGAAGGCGTTCAGCCAACGTATCGTAGTTAAAATGAATGCCTGCTTGAAAAACACGAATATCCGGTTTAAAAGTAATTTTCGAGCCCGTCTTGTTAGTATTGCCCAGCACTTCAAGGCCTGTGGTCGGTTCCCCGACATGCTCCACGCCCTTCTTGTCCTGCCAATATTCAAACCGCTGACGGTGAATCTTGCCGTCCCGGTAAATTTCTACTTCAAGCCATTCCGAAAGAGCGTTCGTTACAGATGCACCTACACCGTGCAGACCCCCGGACTTTTTATATCCCGAACCGCCAAACTTACCTCCGGCGTGCAAAATGGTGAATACAACCTGAGGCGTAGGAATTCCCGTTTTGTGCATTCCCGTAGGAATACCGCGCCCGTTGTCTGATACCGTAATGGAACCGTCCTTATGCATTGTAATATCAATGCGAGAGCAAAACTTGGCGAGATGTTCATCCACCGCGTTGTCTACAATTTCCCATACCAAATGATGCAGCCCCGAAGAACTGGTGCTCCCGATGTACATGCCCGGCCGTTTGCGAACTGCCACAAGCCCTTCGAGCACTTGAATGTCGTCCGCGCCATATTCTGAAGCTCCGCTTTGTGTGCCGGACACTCCCGCAGACAAGTCGATTTTGTCGACCATTCATGCTCCCCCTTTGTCTAATCGTAACCGTGTTTTGCCTTATTCTTGATGATTTTCACCAAAAATGCAAACAGATGTTTTCTTTTACCTTGTCCATTTTAATTCAATATATCCCGTTTCGTAAAGACGGCGAATGAAACAATCAATGCCGCAGTCCCCCAAATGCCCAGTACAGCTAAAGAAAAGGGTAAAGTCATTCCCTCAATCGGGGCGGGGCTTCCAGATAAATAATCGGTTAATTGGAGGTTAACCATAAATAAATATTTAGCACTCTGCCAAGACGAAGCCATGTTTGTCAAAATAGTGCCCGAAATGAGTGCAGCCATCATGACCACGATACTTGCCGCCGTACTTCGTACCAGGACAGATACCATAAAGGCTAACGAAGCTACCACAAGACTGACAAACCAGATTAATCCGGCTTGCAGCATCAGATAATGCCATTGTGGAATCGCATGTACAGCAGACAAATCCACCGTCGATCCAACAATTTGAAATCCGGTAAATACCGGAACATTAAAACCGCGAAAACCAAAAAACAAGCCTGATATCACATAGCTAATTACAAATACAGCCAAAATGATGAGCGAAACGAACATGTACAATGTCAGCAGCTTACTCAGCAGTATTTTCCACCGCCTGACTGGGCGGGTCAGTAACATTTTTATCGTGCCTGTCGTCCGTTCTCCTGAAACCAAGTCGGAGGCTATAGCCATAATCAACAATGGAACGAACAGATTTATGGAATTATCCATAAACTCTCTGGTAAAAGTGACACCACTCGGCTCATTCGGATTCACATCATTTTCCAAATAATATTGCATCTGCTGCACAAAGACCCGACGGTAGGTCTTCCATTCCTCGGGAACCCGGTCACTTCCCAGCGAGTTTTGATTATCGGTAATCGCCTGACGCAGTTCAAGCCGCCAATCATTGCCGAATTTTTCGCGATTGTTTTCTGCCACTTTCATCTGAGCGTACGTAAAAATCGGCACAAGCACAAGTAAAACTAGTAAAATGACATAAAATCGTTTCTTCTTGATAATTTTGAGTGTTTCATTTTGTACGAGCGGTAAAATGTTATTCAAGTATCTCACCTTCCGTCATTTTCAGGAATAGCTGCTCCAGTGTAGGGTTGATTTTGGTTACACCTTTTACGGAAATACCGGAAGCCGTCATTTGTGTCACCAGCTCCGCAATATGCTCTTCATCCATTTCTGTAAAAATTGCATCGGCTCCGCTACCTGCAACAATACTGTCATCAATTAATTCATCGGCGTTCGTAATCATTTGCACATGCGGAGAATTTTGCAATATGGCAAGACCCTGATCACGAGGCTCCAGTTGCCATACGGCCATATGTGAGTGCGTCTCAACCAGTTCTCGTACACCACCTACAGCTAGCACCTTTCCCCGACTTATAATTGCCACCCGATCACATAGCAGCTGGATTTCGCTAAGCAAATGACTGGAAACAAATACAGCCATGCCTTCTGCCGCTAGCAAACGGATAAAAGCTCTCATTTCCTTGATCCCCTTGGGGTCTAACCCGTTGGTCGGTTCATCCAAAATCAGCAATTTCGGTCTACCGAGCAAGGCTTGGGCTATACCAAGACGCTGGCGCATTCCGAGAGAATACGTACTTACTTTATCATGGATACGGCGATCGAGCCGAACCAGCTCAACGACTTCGCGGATACGCTGTTCGTCTACACCAGGCTGCATACGGGCAAAATGCTCTAAATTCTCCCAACCTGTCAGATAGCTGTACACCTCTGGATTTTCCACAATAGAACCAATATGCCGTAAAGCCTGCTCAGGGTCACGATTTACATTATGTCCACAGACAGTAATCGTCCCTTCCGTAGGCTTAATTAAATCGACCAGCATACGAATAGTCGTCGTTTTCCCAGCCCCATTAGGGCCGAGAAATCCGAAAATTTCACCCGCACGAACGTCGAATGTTACATCATGAATGATCATTTTGCGTTTGATACGTTTCTTAACGTGCTGAACAGAGAGAACTGTTTCGTTATTGCTTCTGTCTCTGCCTGTGCTGCCAACCTGATTGGCGGAATGGAAACTGGACACTGCATCCCTTGAGGTCGAATTTTCGGTTATTCCAGTCCCGTTCTTGTCAGCAGATTGGATGCTCATTAGTTGTTCCCTCCCTTTTTCACTTCAGCAGGTTGGCTGCTTGTAGACTGTTGTTCATTATCCACTTTATCGGCATCCTTCGTGTTTGCAACTGCAAACCCTTGCGCGATACGTTCAGCGATTGCCTGATAGCCCTGTCCGTTTGGATGAAAATGATCGGATGATAAATAGACGGGCAAATTTTGCTGGAATAAATCGAAAGTTGGAACCAGAGTCATATTGCTGTTTTGGTTGGTAATTGCCATGGCAGCCAGATTCCATTCTGTTACCACAAGATTACCGGGAATTTTCATTTCCTGCAGATCACTGAATGGATTATATAATCCGACATAGATAATTTTAGCATTCGGATTGATTTTCCCTACCTTTGTCAGCACTTTTTGCAGACGTTTGGCGGCATCAGGCACAGCTTTACGCAAACCACTGAGTGTAGGCGGCTCTTTGCCGGTTTGGGCAGCCTGAGCCCCCTGAAATAAATCATTTCCGCCAATCGAGACCATAATAACGTTAGCCTTTTTCAACACATAAGAAACACCAGGCTCATCCAGCTTGGTCAATAGTCCTTGAGTCGTCAGTCCATTAATCCCCAGATTATTTATGAGCTGAGCCTTATGGCCTTCCTGATTATTTAACAAGCTCACCGACCGACGCACAAAACCACTTCCGGAGTCATCCCCCGTGCCTTTGGCTAGCGAATCTCCAATGGCAGCTACCCGAAACTCTCCCGTCTGATTAGTAGCGGATGGCGCAGTTTGTGTCTGCGATGAACCGGAATGTACAGGTTGAGTGCTAACCATTGGCTCTGGAGCCGTGATACTTTGTACTGCTGTAATAAATCCGTACAATAATAGCAATGTGGCGGCAATGGAAACGGAACCGACAGACCGCCAAATCCATTTTGATGAATTCACTCGTGTTCCCTCCTGATAGCTTAGTGAAATAAACATAAAGCTTCTTATATCATTTTGCAAATAAACCGTTCGGAATAAAAGCGCAATAAATGCTTAGAGTCACATATAATTTCCCATGAACATGCAAAAAAAGGATGGCAAATGACCATCCTTATCTCTAATCAAACGAATCAAACTATTTGCTATCAGGGATGAAACTTTTGATCCATTGTCCAAAACTGCCCGGATTTCGACTTTGTATCAGTACCGTTCCTTCACCGCGAAAACGGCATACAAGCGCTTCTCCACTCGTTACGCTGGACAACCAGCCTTTCGATGCTTTTTCAATTTTATAATCCATATAATCCGGCCATGCCACCAGATGAGCATTATCAATAATACGCTCCTCTCCTGGCGCGATATAAATGGGATGAATGGCTCCATAAGAGGATAGGAATACCGTACCTCGACCACTGATTTCTACGATAAAAAAACCTTCACCGGAGAATAAACCTTTCATCAGGTTTTGCATTTTGGTGCTAACCTCAATGCCTTCTGTACAAGCTAGAAAACCGTCCTTTTGGACCATCAACCTATACGTGCCATCCAATTCCACCGCTTGTACATCACCTATACTGGCAGGGGCTAACAACACTTCAGCCGGCCCACGGGCTGCCCTCAGTTCTTGAAAAAAGAATTTTTCTCCGCTTAGCATTCTGCCTAAACCACGTAACAGTCCACCGTCTACCGTCCCCTTTATATCTACACTGGAAGACATGGAAACCATTGCTCCCATTTCCGCTTTGATCATTTCCCCGGGGTTCAACTGCACCTTGAGCATAGCAAAGGCACCTTCATGCACGATTTCGTAGCTCATTTGCTCACCTAGCTTTCCATAAATAGTCTGCTATCCATTCAACTTGCTGCTATCATACTATAAATACGTCCCTTATGTCTTTTCTGGTATAAAGCAAGGGTTATGCCTGTGGAGGAATAAGAGACACCAAAAGACCCGCTGAACGTGTCAGCGGGTCTCCAGATTAACGTCATGCCACTATCTTTTCATAACAGCGGCATGACGTTTCGAACGTATTTACTATCATCTTAGTTACGTGTGAACTCTTGTACCCAATATCCATTGTAGTAAGCCACACCGATTTGCGTATATTCTGCCTTCAAAATATTCTCACGATGTCCCTGACTGTTCATCCAAGCTTTCATTACTTCTTGTGGTGTTTGTTGTCCCATAGCAATATTCTCACCCGCATACGTATAAGTTACACCGAACTTTTTCATCATATCAAAGGGTGAACCGTAGGTCGGAGATGTATGGGAAAAGTAATTGTTCGTGCTCATGTCCTTCGCCTTGGCTAAGGCTACTTCTGTAAGCTTCGCATTAGATGTAAGGGGCTTCAGACCTTTTTGGCTGCGCTCGTTGTTTACAAGCTTTACAACCTCAGCTGCAAATTGGGACTTGCTGAGTTGTGCATCAGACCCTGCAGACTGACCCGCGCCTGAGTTTGTGTTTTGTTTTTGGGCCTGTTGCTTGTTACTAGACTGCGAAGCCTTTTGGCTACCTTGTTTGGTTGTTGTTTGCTTGCCGGATGAAGGATTTGCTGTTTTGTTTTTAGCCTTGTCCTTTTCAGATGCATCCTTAATTACGGTCTTTGTTATCGTAGTCGTCCCGTTGGACATATTGACGGTATATCCGTTATTTTGAAACCACTGTTGTAGTTGGGCAGTCAAATCGTCAGCTGGTGAAGCTGATGCCGGAACGATGAATCCTGCGGATAAAATGGCGCTTAGACTTCCCATCACAAGTGTTTTTTTCAACATATTCTTCATTTCGTCATCTCCTTGTTGTATAAATGCCTTGGTGTGAACGCGTCCGGTTACAACTTTGTAATCTTTACTCTAGCAGTATATCATGTTTTATAGCAGGATCAATGGTATAAAAGTTGGAAAAAAAATAGCCCCGCTCGGAATGAACCATGCGGAACTAAGTTAAAAGTAGTGAGGCTTTAAGTATTAAATTGTCTTGTTGTAGGCTGATTATCTAAGCTTTTTGCTGAAACGGTAGCCTTGCTTTTCAAAGCCGATTCGGTTGTAGAAAGCCCGGGCCTCTACTTGTTTGATGCGGTTATTCGCTCCAGTAATGAATAAATGATAGCATCCTTGCGCACGTCCCCACTCCTCACCACAAGCCACCAGGCGCTTGCCAATGCCCTCGCCGCGATACTCCCCGCTCACGACTAGCATGGTGATTTGTACGGCAGGATCAGGATAAGCCAAGCTTTGAGCCGTATGCATGCCGATTACTCCGACAACACGACCATCCATTTCTGCAACCATCATATTCGCTTGACTGTCCTCCCGCGTTGTTCCCATAACTTCTTTCATTACACCACAAGTCATCGGGTATCCGACTTCTCTTAGTAGTCCTGTTACGGCTTCGCAATCGCCAAGCTCTACGGAACGAATTGTCAGTACTGGAATCATCACATTGTTAGACATGATTTACCTCCACTTTCAGCATATTAGCAGCTTCTTCGGCCGTCTTCCGTGCTGTTTCCACATCTTCTGCAGCGCTAAGCGCTACAGCCATCCGGCGACCCGGCTTGGTTTCTGGCTTCCCGAACACTCGCACCTGTGTCCGGGGTAGCAATAATGCATCATGCAGACCGCTTATTACAAAATCCCGCGTAGCCACTTCTGCCTTCAAAGTAGCTGAAGCTCCTGGTGTAAGCAACGTGACAGATGGCACTGGGAATCCGAGGATGGCCCGCACGTGAAGTGCAAATTCCGACAAATCCTGCGTGATCATGGTCACCATACCTGTATCATGCGGACGAGGGGATACTTCACTGAATATGACGCCATCAGTCGTTAAAAATAGCTCTACGCCAAACAATCCGTAACCACCCAGTTCATCCGTAATCGTACGGGCAATGTCTTCCGCCTCCGAAAGCTGCTTGTCCGTCATGCCATGGGGCTGCCAGGATTCGACATAATCCCCATCTTTCTGAATATGGCCAATCGGTGGGCAAAAAGTCGTACCCGAAACCGATCTGACGGTCAATAAGGTGATTTCGCTCTCAAACGGGACAAAAGCTTCAACAATGACACGTGTAGTTTTGGCACGCGCGCCTTCCAGCGCCGTATTCCAGCAGGATTCTGCATCTTCGATTGCCCGGCATACAGACTGCCCTTTACCCGACGAACTCATCAAGGGCTTGACCACGCATGGCGTGCCCAGCTCATGAACCGCCGACCGCAACTGCTCAAAGTTATCTGCAAAACGATAGGCAGCAGTCGGAAGCTGTAATTTCTCGGCAGCCAGCCTGCGGATACCTTCCCGGTCCATCGTAAGACGGGCGGCACGGGCCGTTGGTACTACGTGAAATCCTTCTTGCTCTAATTCTTCCAAAGCACCCGTAGCAATAGCTTCGATTTCAGGTACAATTATGTCGGGCTTTTCCTCACGAATTAGTGCCTTCAACGCCTCAGCATCCTGCATATCCAGACAGTGAGAGCGATGGGCTACCTGCATTGCTGGAGCCAGTTCATAGCGATCAACAGCAATACATTCCACGCCAAGCCGCTGAGCTTCAATAATGACTTCTTTTCCCAATTCGCCGCTACCCAGCAGCAGCATCTTCTTAGCCTTGGCAGAAAAAGGAGCACCCCACATCTTGAACTCTTCCCCCTCTGACGAAAATTGCTCTGATCTCTTTTCATCTTTATTTTCAGGGTTTAGCTCCAAGAATGCAATAGTGCTCGGCATTTAAATTTACAAAAAACGCGATTTTTTGATCTTTTTTTTACAAAAATCTGAACTGTGCTTCCACCAGCCCCCGATATATTCCATGTTTTTTCATCAATTGTTCATGATTACCACTTTCTTGGATTTCCCCATGATCCAGTACAACGATATGATCAGCATTTCGAATGGTAGACAAACGGTGAGCGACCATAAAAGAAGTTCTGCCTTCCAGTAAAACCTGAAGAGCCTCCTGAATTTTCAACTCCGTTTCTGTATCAATACTGGCTGTGGCCTCATCCAGAATAAGAATTCGCGGATTAGCCAGCAAGGCACGAGCAAAGGATAAGAGCTGTCGCTGGCCCATGGACAGCATTCCCCCCCGCTCCTCTACTTCTGTTTCATAGCCAGCTGGCAAGTGAACAATGAATTCATGAGCATTGACCGCCTTCGCAGCCGCTTCAATTTCCTCATCCGTTGCATCCAAACGGCCAAATCGGATATTATCGCGTATCGTCCCCGAAAAAATAAATGTATCCTGAAGCACGATGCTAATCTGGCTTCGCAAGCTCTCCACCGTGACATCACGCACATCTTGACCGTCAATCGTAAGCCTCCCTGACGTAATGTCATAAAAACGGCTGAGCAGATTAATAATTGTACTTTTACCTGAGCCGGTGTGACCCACAAGCGCTATAGATTGACCCGCTTCGACGGAAAGACTAATACCTTTAAGCGCCTGACGTCCCTTCTCATATTCAAAAATGACCTTTTCAAATTGGATGTCACCCCGAATGGGTGGCAAGGCTTTTGCTCCCGGTTTGTTTGCAATATTCGGCTGTTCATCCATAAACTCAAAAATTCGTTCTGACGAGGCCATCGCAACCAGTAACTGATTATACATTTGGCCCAGCCGATTAATCGGCTCCCAAAAGTTCCCAACATAGTTGGCAAACGCAACCAGCAGTCCCACTGTAAGCTGATCTGTCTGAATTAAATGCGCTCCAAACCAGAACAGCACAAGCGTACCAAAACCTCCGGTAATATCAATAAGTGGGCCAAAAACCTGATTCATGGCAGAAGCCTTATCCCACGATTTTTTGCTAGAGCTGTTCATATCGTCGAAATAAGCCATGTTTTCCTGCTCCTGCGTATACGCTTGTGTCACACGAATCCCCTGAATAGACTCATTCAAATGAGAGTTGATACGCGAGTTCTTCATACGCACTTCTTGCCAAGCGCGACGGATGCGAACGCGCAGCTTGGTCGAGATCAAAAACATGATCGGAACGGTCACAATTACTGCCAAACCGAGCTTCCAGTTAATAAGCAGCAAAATGACAATAATTCCGATAAGCTGTACGCAGTCAATCAGGACATTCACTGCACCGTTCGTAAAAAGATCCTGTAGCGAGTTAATGTCATTCGTCACGCGCACTAATACAGAACCTGCCGGTCTCTTATCAAAAAAGTTAAAGGATAGCTTTTGAATATGCTTGAACAAATCTTCACGCAAATCGTAAATAACCCGTTGACCGATAATATTGGTGAATTTAATGCGGTACGTGCTGGCTGCCCATTGAATTAAATATAACAAGAGCACGGCACCCGTGATGAGCAGCAGTAACTTTACGCTGGGTAGTGCAGGCCATGCGGGAGCAATTGCCTTATCAATGGCCAGACTGATCAAATAAGGAACCGTCAGTTTGGTAATGGTACCAAGAATCATCATGACCAGAAGGATCGGCAGAATCTGACGGGCATAGGGCTTCATGTATGCCAGCAAACGTTTGAATTCTGACCAGTTAAACGGTTTGTCAATGACATCATCATCTTGATAGACAAAGCGCTCATTCGTCGGTTTTTTTAACGGTTTGGCTTTTTCTGCGGGTATATTCATGGTCTCACCTGCCCTTCGGATACACCGTCTGGAGCCTGAGCTATGTAATCGGCGTATTGAATATGATACACATCCTGATATGGACCTGGAGTAGCAATAAGCTGTTCATGTGTTCCACGCTGGACGATTCGTCCTTCCTCAAGCACCACAATTTCATTGGCATGGCGAAGCGAAGAGATTCGATGAGCGATTATAAATGTTGTTCGACCACGCATAACCTCTTGAAAACCGGTCTGTATTTCATGCTCTGTTTCCATATCGACCGCACTGGTAGCATCATCCAGTACCAGAATTTTCGGATTTTTGAGTAGTGCGCGCGCGATGGCGATCCGTTGTTTCTGCCCTCCGGACAGTCCCAATCCACGTTCTCCAACGACAGTGTCATATCCCAGCGGTAGTTCAGTTATGAATTCATGCGCCTGAGCCAGTTTGGAAACGCGTATGATGTCATCCATACTGACATGGCTTAAACCATATGAAATATTATTACGTATAGAGGACGAAAACAAAAACGTCTCCTGAAACACAGAAGAAATTTGAGCACGCAAATCACGAATCTTCAAGTGACGTATATCCTTGCCATCCAACTTGATACTTCCTGCATTCACATTATAAGCACGCATGAGTAATTGAATAATGGTAGACTTCCCTGACCCCGTTCCTCCTAAAATTCCAATGACTGATCCTGGCGGTGCGTCTAAATTGATGTCAACAACAGCAGGAAGCTTATTTCCGTAAGCAAAGGTAACATGTTCAAACGTAACATGTCCTTCCACCTGATCGGCATCGAGTGTAAGTGCTCCGGCTTCATCGGTTACATCTATGGACTGATTTAGCAGTTCCAAGACCCTTTCACCAGAAGCTTTGGACTGCGTATAGTTATTGATATGAAAGCCAATGCTCCAGATGGGGCCGATAATATACCAAATTAAGCTAAAGAAAGCGACGAGCTGCCCCAAGGTCATTGACTTCTGAATGACCAGATACCCGCCCATGCCCAACAGAAGGACCACACTGACAGAAGCAATTAGTTCCATAGCAGGGAAGAACCGACTCCATAAGGAAGCAGCTTGAATTTGATTACTTTTGTATTGCTCATTACGTACTGAAAATTTCTCAACTTCATATGATTCGCGGGCAAAAGATTTGACGGTTCGCACACCTGTTATGTTTTCTTGGACTGCTGTCGTCAAGGCGCTAAGGGCAATCCGCATTTCCTGAAAGGTGGGATGAATCCGGGATTCAAACTTGAATGTGACGAAGAGCAGCAATGGCATGCTGATCATCGTAATGAGGGTGAGCTGCCAGTTAATATACAGCATCATCATAGAGCCGAATACGACCATCAGTAGCACATTGAGGAGTTGGGCAAAACCAAACCCAATAAAGTTACGAATTGCCTCCAAATCACCAGTCAGTCGGGACATGAGATCACCCGTTTTGGCCGTGTCATAATATCTAAAGGACAAAAATTGCAGCTTTTCGTAACAAGCATTGCGGAGGCGGTATGCCAGGTAGTTACCTAGCCGTCCACCAAAAAAACCATGTAAAAATTGCATGAACCCTTTGATGATGACTACTCCCAGCACAGTCAGAGCCAGCGCCGGAACTTTCCCGAAGTCACCGGGGATGATAGCGTTATCAATAAGCCTTTGGAGCAGGTTCGGATACACCAGTCCCAGAGCCGTCGCTATCGCAAGGCATAAAATAGAAAGAAACAGATAGTGTCTCCTCTCGCGAAAAAAAACTTGCAGTTGCCTGAGCACTTCCATGTCAATGTCCCTCCATTAGTTGCACGACGTTGTTATATGGCTTAGTGAAGTTTACCATTCGCGTTCCAAGGCGGCAAAGAGGATAACGAGCCGTATTCAGGCAGGTTATCAATTGGTGGCTGATTAGACAAATTAAATCGCTTTCTTATTATTGAATGTGGCTATTTACTCAGTATTGCTTTCTTTTTGGAGCATGCATAAAACACCGGGTTGTCCCACAACCCGGTGTCCTGATCTTTAATCATTGGTGAACATATTTATCTTTACTCCAAAGCCGCAATCTTGCCAGCAAGTTCTTCCCAAACCTGTGGCTGCTCACCGCCCATAAGGGCATGCTCCATGCCACGAGTCGTCTCCAGCATTTGCTCTCGAAGCTGAGCTTTCTGCCACAATTGTTCCTCCTGCATCAGCGTAACGTAAAAAGCAGACATTCGTTCACGTTGCTGATCCACAGCTTCCCCGATTCGCTCGCGTAATATCGGCTCCAGTTTGGTTTGTAGATTCGCTCGACCAGTTCCTTCAAAAAATAGCTTTGGATTTTTAAAGCTATTCCAATAATCCTTCCAATGAATGGACTCCTGCAGGGAAATTTCCTTCAGCTCGGGAACAGCCCATTTTCTCGATTCAGGTATTGTGCAATCTAGTCCTGGCAACTGATGGTTCATGTGTTCTACGCACTGTTGTATAGCCTTGTGCACCAAAGTTTGTCCCGTTTTTTCCAGCTGGAGTGTGGTTGCCAGTAATTCCTGAGACAGCTCCAGTTCGATTAAACGCATCAGCTCACGACCACAAGATGCAAAAGCCGAACGAAGATCACCTACTCCTTCACGCAGAACAGATGGATGAAACGCCTCTGCCATAAATTCTCCAGTCCGATAGGACAGCCTTTGACGTACATGATACAGCAGTTCATCGGTCTCGCCCGATAACACAGATGCACCGTTGCTATCAGTCAGGCCTAGGAGTGTATGCTCCAATTCCCCACGGATGCGAGTTAATCGCTCTAATCGTATCTCCCGTTCTTCCACGCTATAGCGGGCATCGGCTGCATGTTGCTCTATGCGGTTCCGCAGCCGGGCCAGTTCCTGCATAGCCGAAGCGATGGACAAACCTGCCAGCTCTTCGGCTGCAAATGCCGAGAAATCATCTTCAAATGCATCAAAACGTGAAGCTGAACGCAGCGAAGCCTCTCCCTGTTCGGTAGCTTCCAACGCCAGCATACTGGAAAGCGGATAAATACGTGGTTTTCGGATTCCATTCGCCTGTAGTTGTTCCTGTACATGCCGGGTAACAGAATGCAGTTCTTCTTCAGAAGAAGCCAGATCTGATGCATTAACAATAAAAAACGTCTGATCCAGTGCCATGGTCTCTTTAACTCGACCTAGTTGATTCAGGAACTGCCGGTCGCCTTGCGTAAACGCATGGTTATAATAGGTGACAAATACAAGAGCATCCGCATGCTTCATATAGTTGAAGGTCACGCCTGTGTGCCGTGCATTCACAGAATCCGCTCCTGGCGTATCCACTAGCACGATGCCCTGACGGGTCAGAGCACAATCATAATAAAGGTCAATATGCTCCACAAAGCATGATTTGTGCTCAGACGCGACAAAATCCCGATACTGCTCTAAATTCACCTGAAGCTGTTGTCCCAGCAAGCTTTCAGCTTCTTCCCATCCGGCTGCGGCAGCCTTTAAAAAACTATAATGAGGCCTGCCCGCAGGATGGATGCCTTCCGGAGATAAAGCATGAACGGCTTCTTGCCAGCCCGCTGCCCCTGGCTCTCCCAATCCTAATAACCGAAATGAGTATTTAAGATCTTCCCGCAACGCGTCCACTGATTTCATATGGACGTCAGCCGTGGCATGGCGCTCAGCACTTGCAGGCGCCATTATGCGGTTAATCGCCGCTGTCGTCGGATGCGGCGATACGGGCAACACAGCTTCACCCAACAAAGCGTTGGCAAAGCTGGATTTCCCAGCGCTGAACGCTCCGAACAGCGCCAGCGTAAACTGCCCGCCCTCCAGCGCAGCGGCGCGGGCATGTAAATCCCGTACCGCCGCTTGCATGGCAGGGTACGGACTTACGAGGGCAGCGGCAGCCTTCAATTGGGCCGCTGCTGCATCCAACCGCGTGCGGCGGCCTCCAGCGGCAGGCTGTGCTGCCGCCGTCCCTGCTAGCGGCTGTGCCGATGCGTTGCGCGGGCCAGCGATGCCTGGGCGCGCAACGCCCGTTGGCGCCGCAGCAGCGGCGGTATCGGACGCCGATGCAGGCGCGTCCGCACAGGGCAACCCGCTTGGCGCGGGAGCCTGCGGCAGCAAGCTGCGCAACAGGTTGGCGTACGAAGCCGAGGCCTGCACGCGAGTGCTGTAGCGGCTCGCCGCCTCCGCCTGCGCCAACAGCGCAGTGTGCTTCTCTGCGAGAGCCGCGCGGCGGGCTTTGGCTCGCACTGCTAGCTGGGCCAGCAGGCGGTCTAGCAGCGTCAGCGCCTTGCGGCGGCAATCGGCGGTCACAGCAGCGCGTAGGTCCTTGCAATAGTTTAACGTATACTCTGGCGACAACGCATTTTCCTTCACCGTCTGCTCTACCAGTTGCCGGTCTATCACAGGACGGATGCCATCCAGCTCCTGCTCCATCGCAGAGGTCCACAACCCCTGACCGTCACCCCAAGACCGCAGAAGCTCCCGTACATGAGGAAGCAATTGTCCCTCCACCTGATCAGTCAGCATTCCTGTCAGCCGTTCCAAACGGCTTTCCTTTTCTCGCTCAGTCTTTCCTCCTGCAAACCATAGTCCTGTTTTGAAGCCCGGCTTGCGGCTCTCTAAGTATTCGCCTGCGGCTTCACGTAGCTCCGCTGGCGTCAAATGTGCGTGTTCCAGTAGATGATCCAGCTCTTGACGCAGCCGTTTACGCTCCTGCTCCGGGAGCATCTTCCAGTGTTCGTCTTCTTGCTGCAAGGTTTTCTGCTCTATATCCAGCCGCAAAATGGCTTCTTCCCCACCCGCTTCTTTTAGCAGTGTGTTCAGTTCCTCTTCTTCAGCTGACTGCACAGTCTCTACATGTTGCTCTACCAAATGATGCATAGAGGACACTAAACTGTATGCCAAAAGCTCTGTTTTTCGCTCCAGCAATTTCGGAATCAGGTGCGTCAACTGTTTCCACTGGTTCCATGGATGATTCTGCTCCTTCAAGGAAGTAAAAAGGATGTCCGTATAATGAACTTGCCAGGCGTGAAAGCTAGTCTCCACCTCATTACGATAACGTGTAAATGAAAGCTCCCGCTCCCGGTGTTTATCGATTTGATTGATGATCAAATATAACGGCTTGCCCCAATCCGATAAACTTTTGGCAAAAGACAAATTATTTTCAGATTGGACATGGTTGTAATCCATTACATAAAAAACAATATCTGCCCAATGTAAAGCAGAATGTGTCGCCAGCGCATGTCCGTGGTCTGTGGAATCGACGCCGGGTGTATCCAGCAGCACTCCTCCGTTAGATAATATGGGAACATCCTCCCACACTTGAACCGATTCATAGGCTCCACCATTTTTACAATACTCAGCAAGCTCGGACAGGGAGGCTTCCATGCTTTCCGGCTCTGGATTTTCCGCTGTTTGGGCTGGATGAATGAGTGCTCTCGGACGTCCATAACGGATGGACACTACATTAGCGCTCGTAGGCACCGGTCCAGATGGCAGGACGGTTTTACCACACAGGCTGTTAATCAGGCTCGATTTACCCGCTGAAAAATGTCCACAAAAGGCAATGGTCAGCTCCTGCGCATATGCTTTTTCCAGCAGATCCCCTACCGCCTTCGCTCCCGCTTCATCCCCGGCTTTACGCAGTGTATTCTGTATCTGTTCTATCGTATCCAACCACTTTCCCGCATCCCCTGTAATCGTTTGCATCATAAGCTACGGTTCCACTCCTTATCACTTGTCTGCACCAAATAGCTATATTGTAGCATTCCTAAGCCATTGTGAGAATCATCACATCAAAAAAACTAAACAGCGCTCCCCGCCAGTACCTGGCTTTAGGGAACGCTGTTTTCGTACATGATAACAAAAAGTTCATTTTATTCTGTCCAAAACGGATCATTAGGAATAAGTATTTAGGCAACCGAATGCATTTATCAAAGCCCTCAAGGGACAACGACGAAGCAAGATATGTAAACAACGGGTGAGCCTGCTCATTACGTACATTCACCTTTTGGAACATGCGGAACGAGACACCATAATTCAGGGTACAAAATGTATGCACACTTCATTGGAAGAGGCTCTATCCACATCAGGATGGTCTGCAAGGTTCGTGTATATATGCGCCTTCGGGCTGGTTAAACCAGCCGAGCCGCCTATACCGGAACATGCAACGCATGTCGTCCGCTAATTGAACTTAATTGGCTGCAGTCTCAAGCACTGGCAGCAAAATTTCAAATACTTGACCATGCTGTAAAATCGTAATCCCACGGGATTTATCCTTCATTACGACCACTTCTGGCTTTTGTGACATACGCTCCAGATAATGCTCAGGTACATCACCGGAATGACTAACCGTGATTCCCTCAAGCTCGCGCTCTTCGTTTTCAGCAAATTCTGTTGTTACAATTTGCTCAAAAATATCAGAGAATGCTTCAAAATTGTCTGTATATACCGAAATGCACTTCATACTCTTCATCCTTTTCTACACATAAATGGTTAAACCCTCTTGTTACCTTTGTGGGTCTTTAAGCTCTACGTTCCTTATCTTTTCTGATAAGAGACGTTTTCATACGTTTCTTGCCTTCCCTGCATACATCAAGCAACGGACACACCTGACATTGAGGGTTTTGAGCTTTACAATGGTAGCGCCCGAAAAAAATGAGCCTGTGGTGGGTCAAAGACCATTCATCCCTAGGAACCCTCTTCATCAGCTTTTTTTCCACCTCAAGCACTGAATCATCCCACCCTGCAAAGCCGAGTCGTTTTGAAACGCGCTCTACATGCGTATCTACCGCAATAGCTGGTACATTAAAAGCAGTAGATACAACGACATTAGCCGTCTTGCGGCCAACACCGGGTAGCTTAACCAGTTGATCGTGCTCCGAAGGTATCTCTCCCCCGTACTGGTCTATTAAAATACGACAGAGGTTATGAATATGCTTGGCCTTGTTTCGGTACAAGCCGATTCTGCGAATATCCTGCTCCAGTTCCTCAAGAGGAACAGCTAGGTAATCCTCAGGTGACTTGTATTTTTGAAACAGGTCTGCCGTTACTTTATTGACCATCTGATCGGAGCATTGAGCAGACAATAACACGGCGATCGTTAATTCAAAAGCATTGTCATGGTTCAACTCACAATGGGCATCCGGAAACATCGTACCGATGGTGTCCAATATATGACGTGCGGTTGCTGCATTCACGGAAATCCTACCTCCTACCAAAAAAAACGTCTTGATACGGGATAGCCCGCATCAAGACGGTCACTCTAAATAATCATCCGGAAAGAAACGAATACTATTTGTGCATGACTGCCTGCATAGGCGAGAAATACACTCCTATATTATCATTATCTGTCACAGATTGCACGTGAAAAGTGTGCAAATTCCCAAGAAATTTTCATAGCGTCTGATCGGTTAGCGACTCATGGGATGATCCAAATCTACATGCCCCATTAAGGACTCTAGAGATTGACCATCTACGAGCAAATCCAGCGTTTTGACTTCCTTGAATTGGAACATCGTTTTCTTCAAGGCATCGATAGCCAATTCCTCGCCGCCAGCTCCCAATCGAGCCTCGTCCGGCAGGGAAATATCAAAAGTCAATGCACCGTTATCCAATTTGATCTTATGCACGGAAATTTTCTCGGACCACAACGGGATTAGAGCAGAATCCCCACTCTTTTGCAGAGCTTCAAACGCTTTTTGCAACTTTTCCAGCTCGCTTGGATAGGTAATTTCCTTTTTCTGTTCTTTCAAGCCATTCTCTTGAGTATCCGTATAGTACACCGTAATCTGTTGTGTTTGTCGATCTCCTGAATTTTCCGTGTCCGTCTTGGTCTTTGTAGGCTCTGTTGACGGAGATGCAGGTGTTTGACTCGCCCCATTATTTTCAGCAGACTGAGCCGATGGATCAGGGGTCGTCTGTTCGGGTGTGCTATTTTGTGCATTAGAAGTTTGTGTTTCCTGAGATGGAGTCGCAGGAGCCGTTGTTTGCTTAGAGGCACACCCTGCACCTGCAATGGCAAACAGTGCCAGCAGACCTGCAATTACGATTTTCTTGTTCATATGTCCCCCTCCTTGCTTGACGTTGACAAGCGATTTGTTGAAGATTTATTTTACGTCGAGATACTCTGTGATTCCATCTGCAATCCCTTGAGCTACCCGGTTTTGAAAATCTTCATCAAACAGTGTGGCTTCCTCTTTTGCATTACTCAGATATCCTACTTCAAGCAATACGGCTGGCATAGTCGTTTCCCGAATTACATGGAAATTGCCATAACGAATGCCGCGGTCTGTTAGGCCCGTCGCAGGTGCAAAGTACTTGTGCATAACGTTGGCGAACGCTTTGCTTGCACTACGCTGGTAATACGTCTCTGTACCGTTGGAAGCTGAGCTACCGCTGCTGTTAGCATGAATGGACACGAACACGTTAGCATTAAGGTTTTCAGCTACTTTTACGCGCTGTTTAAGCTCCAAGAATGTATCATCACTGCGTGTCAGCACAACCTCAAGTTTGGGGTTCTGCTTTAATATGCTTTCTACTTTCAGAGCCATCGCTAAGTTGAAGGTCTTTTCATAGTTTTTTCTCGAAACACCAACTGCTCCAGAATCTTTTGCTCCATGACCAGCATCAATAACAACGACCTTTTTACCATTGCTGTTCGTTGGTGATGTCTGTGTGTCATCCGGCTGTGAGCCATCTGGTAACGTTGCGTCTGGCATGGTATTCACTGAATCTTTGGAAGCCAGATCGACGATAACACGATTCGAGCCATCATTATATGCGGTATAATTCATGGCATGTTTCAAATCAATAACAACGCGCACCGTTGAAGGTTCCTTTTGGAATAAAGCATAACGGATACCGGACACATCCGCTTCATTCTCAATGTCCAGCGAACCATTTAAGCTGCTATCCAGCTTTTGCTGGTCTCCGAAATTGTCAGCAAACGCAGTCGCTGGCAAATCCACCACTACCCGATCAGGGCCTGTCATCGTAAACGCTTTCGCCTTAACGGCACTGGCTGTTGTGATAGTTAAACGGTTTTGGCTGAAACTGATTCCCTGCACCTGTGTAACACCTGAGTTTGCATTATTCGTTGGTGCAGTTACACTTCCAGTACCTGTACTGTTATTTCCGGACTTGGGAGGTGTAAATTCCCCGTTTCCAGACCCGCTACTGCGGGTATATAATTTTACGGACTTGGAGCTGCTGTCCCATTTTACGTCCAGTCCCATTTGCTCGCCGATAAAACGAAGCGGTACAAGGGCATAATTGGAACGCAGCAGAGGCGAAGCATCCAGACTAATGTCGCTTCCATTGACAGTCGCCGTCTTACTTCCGATTATCATTCGGATCAAGGTACTGTCCTTCTCAATCGTTATGGTTCGCGCCTGCTGCTTCCATGTCACGTCATATCCCAAATTTTCAGAAATTACGCGTAGCGGGACCATTGTACTTCCGCCAATTACTTGTGCCTTAGCACCACTAGGGACACTTAACTGTTGATCGTCGAGATAGATTTGTGTTCCACTCGAAGCCGCATGTCCATAACCCGGAACCGCCCACATGAAGACAAATAATAACAACAAAAAACCAAATTTCTTCATTCGTCACCCTTCCATTCATAATTTTTTTGCCACATGCTCCGGTGCGGCGACCTGATATACGCGCTTATGTAATATCAGACAACCTTTTAGACGTTATCTCACACCAAAAGTTGCGAATATATTCCATCATAACAGAAATATACGTGCCAAAGAACTACTTTTGTCGAATTTTGACTAAAAATATAGATCATTTGCTTTCCGTCAAAAGTCACAGCCGAAAAAACTAAAAAAACTACTTTTCACCCCCATGAATTTTCATTAATAAGGTGGAAAGTAGCTTTTATTGTAAACCTCACTTAGTTAAGTGGTTCCGTTGCTCCTGTGCCTGCTGTTCCGAGATACTCCTTCAACCCATCGACAATACCTTCAGCGATCTTCTCTTGTGTTTCTTCTGTGAACATGGCTGCTTCATTTGATAGATTACTAAGGTAGCCACACTCCAGCAATACTGCAGGCATTTGTGATTTTCTCGTCACCACATGGTTTGCCACTTTAATGCCGTTATCCTTGAACTCGGTTGCTGCTACAAGATGCTTGTGCATGATCGTGGCCAGGCTCAAACTTTCCTGACGTGCATAATAGGTTTCTGACCCATTAGCTTTTCCGTTATTAGAAGCTGGCATACTGTTACCATGAATGGAAACAAACACGCTAGCCTGCTGATTATTAGCGAGCTGTGGTCGTTCATCCAGCGTGGGATACGTATCTCCATTACGAGTCAATATGATTTGAATATCGGGATCATTTTGCAGAAGCTGCTCGACCTTTAACGCTACCGCCAATGCAAATTCCTTTTCATGTCGCCCAGTCACACTACCTGCCCCAGGATCCTTGCCACCATGTCCGGGATCAATTACGACGATTCGCCGTCCTTCGACATTCGTTGGTGTTACCACTGCTGAATTCACACTACGCTCACGCAATTGAAGGGTGATATCACCTAGGCCATTGGTTGAAAGATCGTAATCACGTGTCTGATTTAAAGCTATGACAATGCGTACGCCCCCATCTCGTCCATCTGCGGGAGCAAATCTAATTTCCTGCACATCCTCACTGTCACTATTCGTCAACGCCCGCGTGCCATCGGTGCGAATCGGGAACGGCTGAAGAAAATCAGTCGCCAGTGAAGTCCCGGGTAAATCTACAACAATACGATCATTCCCCGTCATTTTGGATACTTTAGGGGTAACATCTTTATTCAGAGAAATCTTTAACGTTTCACCCTCAAAAGTAATATTTTTTACAAGCAACGCATTTGCTGCGGTCCGTTCTGTATTTTGCTGCTTGGTTGGTGAAGCTGCAGCTTCAGTATGCTTATCTGCTTCAACTGGGTTTATTGTCGTCACTGTTGCTGAAGACGTTTTATTGGTGCTTGTTGTACTCCGTGTTGACGTTTGCGACGATGGTTGGGATTGTGACTGTTTATTTGCTTGTTGAGTTGCAGCCTTTTGACTGAGATTTACGGATTTACTTTTATTATTCCAATCTACTTTTAGTCCCATTTGCTCCCCAACAAAACGTAATGGAACCATGGTTGAGCTGCCCCGAAGCACAGGAGGTGCATCCAGACTAACTGTTTTTCCATTCACATCAGCCGATGTACGGCCTACATACATAGACATATCGGTACTATTTTTTTGAATTGAGATTTTATAGGATTGTGGTTCCCACTTGAATTGATATCCAAGCTGCTCCCCAACCACCCTTAGCGGTACCATGATTTTTCCATTGACCATTTCAGGCTTGGCATCTGCAGGCGCTTCCACCCTTTTGCCATCTAAAAACAAATCTGCTCCAGCCGCGTTCACATGAGGGGAGGACGGCCACAACCAAATCAAGATAGCCGCTAGTATCACCCAACCATATTTCTTCATCCTCATTCCCCTAACTTATATATGTATTTTTTGGTGTTTCTCACAGACACAGTCCTTCAACCATTTTACATTTACAATACCATGCTGAGTCGAACCGTCAACCCCTTATTTTCCAATTTATTTTTTGAGCATGATAAAAGCCCGCAGGCAAAAGGATTGCCAGTACGGGCTTTCTGTCTAACAAATGAGCAAGCTATATGGCTTCGTATTGAACCTAAACTGGGAATTATGATTATGCGCCTTGTTTCGCAGCGCGTCTTTGTTCATACGCCAGAATTTCAGATTCATGCTGGAGTGTCAGTCCAATATCGTCCAAGCCTTGCAGCAGGAACTGACGGCGATGTTCATCCAGATCGAATTCAATTTTCAGACCATAGTCGTCTGTGATTGTTTTTTCATTCAGGTCTACGTTCAGTTGGTAGTTATCATGCTGCGCCGTACGCTGGAACAATTCCTCTACTTGCTCTTCAGACAGCTTGATCGGCAATATACCGTTTTTAAAACAGTTATTATAGAAGATATCTGCATAAGACGGAGCAATTACGCAACGAAACCCATAGTCCATAATCGCCCACGGTGCATGCTCACGTGAGGAGCCACAGCCAAAGTTAGCGCGAGAGATCAGCACAGACGCCCCTGCATAACGAGGCTTGTTCGGTTCAAATTCAGGATTGATATTGCCTTCTTCATCAAACCGCCACTCGTAGAACAGAAACTGTCCAAAGCCCGTACGCTCAATTCGTTTCAAAAACTGCTTAGGAATAATAGCGTCTGTGTCCACGTTCACCCGATCCACAGGTGCTACAATTCCTTTTAATGTTGTGAAAGCTTCCATCGTAATTCCTCCCCCTGTATCCTAGCGGACTACTTCTTCCTGCTTGAATTTCCAATCCCGTACATCAACAAAATGCCCATGAATCGCCGCAGCGGCTGCCATTGCTGGAGATACCAGATGAGTCCGTCCTCCGCGTCCCTGACGACCTTCAAAGTTACGATTAGAAGTCGAAGCACAACGCTGTCCCGGTTGCAGTACGTCTGGATTCATCGCAAGACACATACTGCATCCTGCTTCACGCCACTCAAATCCTGCTTCTTTAAAAATGATGTCCAGTCCTTCTTCTTCAGCCTGAATTTTCACACGTCCCGAACCTGGTACGACGATGGCCGTTACTTTGTCAGAAACCTTGTAACCTTTGGCAACCTCAGCGGCTGCACGCAAATCTTCAATCCGCCCATTGGTGCAGGAGCCGATAAACACATAATCAATCGCAATATCCGTGATCGGAGTACCTGGCTTCAAATCCATATATTCAAGCGCTTTTTCAGCTGCTTTACGTTCATTTTCGGTTGGCAGTTCTGCCGGAATCGGTACGGTTGAAGAAATATCTGTACCCATTCCCGGGCTGGTGCCCCAGGTTACTTGAGGAATCAAAGCATCTACGTCAAACTCCAGCACGACATCAAACTCAGCGCCTTCATCTGTGACAAGCTCTTTCCACTCAGCAACCGCCTGCTCGAAAGCGTCTCCTTGCGGTACATGTTGACGTCCACGCAAGTAGTTGAAGGTGGTTTCGTCCGGTGCAATCATTCCTGCTCTGGCTCCGCCTTCAATGGACATGTTACACACAGTCATGCGCTCTTCCATGCTCAATTCGCGAATAGATTCACCTGTGTACTCAATAACATAGCCTGTAGCGAAATCTGTACCGTATTTGGCGATGACACCCAAAATCATGTCTTTTGCTGTCACACCAGGTTTGCGGGTACCTACAAAGCGAACTTCCATCGTTTTGGCTTTGGCTTGCTGGAGACATTGTGTTGCCATTACGTGCTCTACCTCACTGGTTCCGATACCAAAAGCGAGTGCTCCGAACGCCCCATGTGTGGAAGTATGGCTATCACCACAAACAATCGTTTTGCCCGGATGAGTCAGACCAAGTTCAGGCCCCATAACGTGAACGACACCCTGATCCACCGTATCCAAATCATACAGTGTGACACCGAAATCACGGCAATTTTGAGTTAATGTATCAATTTGCTGCTTGGAAATCGGGTCCGTAATATTGTAACGGTCCTTAGTCGGTACGTTATGATCCATCGTTGCAAACGTAAGCTCTGGACGACGTACCTGACGGCCGCTAAGACGTAATCCCTCAAACGCCTGTGGCGATGTTACCTCATGTACGAGGTGAAGATCGATGTACAAAATACTCGGCTTACCTGCTTCCTGATAGATGACATGGTTATCCCAAATTTTCTCGAACATAGTCTTTTTACTCATCATTATTCACCCCTGTGTTTTTCGAATCTAGTGGAGAGAAGCTGAGCGGCTCTCTCTTGAATGTCAACAATATACCACGGGATGTCTGATTGGTCTAAGATATGATATCTATAGAAGTGATAGGTTAAGGCTATAAGAATAGATGAGGTGAATATAGGCGGTTCCTTGCACTGATTTCTATCAGCTCTTAATAGTAAAAACAGTCCACTTATTTCAGCCGCTCCGGCGTGGATCAGGCGTCGTTAAGGGGTTATTCCCCTACCCACTCCGGAAAAGCGGCTGAAGGTCATTCTGTTGTTTTCAAAACGTTGTTGTTTCACCAACTTCTTTAAGGTCGGGGACGGGTCGAACGGCGAACCTTATACATTCCTCAGGAGCTAATGTGGCTGCTGGTGGAGCTTAAGAATCTTTATAAATGAATTAATTTCAAGATGATTACCAGCAAAATGAACAGTGCCAAGACAGCAGCTATCGACGTCCAAACTCTTCCGGTGATTCCCGCGTAGTCTCTTTTCATTTCCCCCACACGTAACGCCTCCTTTATTTTAGGGTACTATACTCCATAGGCTATGCGAGGTCTTGATTAAAGGAAGGGCTTCTTAACAAAAAATGCTTAGTCAATCCAGTACCAGCCTGTCTGCTCTCAACCAAGCGATAAAGTCATTGACCTCTTTCATGCTTAAGTCAAATTCCTTGTCCAAACCGGTAGTCATGGTCAATACCATGATTGCGCGATTACCTGAGAGTTGCTCAGGGTCAGTTTGACCTCCTCCTTGTGGAGTGACAGAGGCTTCATTATTTTACTGTATATATTTGGAAGTATATTCCTCGAAATGTGTCTAAACATAAACCTGCCAATCTATAAATACAATCTAAATATTTGCATATTTATCTAACTGATGACTTACCCAAGATCGATCCTACTCCCCTGTTATTACTTGGAATTATATTAAATCTTCTCAATACTATATTATGAGGCGTGGCGAAGTATCCACGCTGGATTGCTTATGAATTTGAAAGTCCTGTAGTTGTCAACAAATATGTGTTGGCTCCACGTAGATCTAGTTTAACCGAATCGCCAAAAGATTGGATGTTCGAAGGGTCGGACGGTGTTTCACGGGTCATTCTCGATACACAAAAAAATATTACTAACTGGAAAGAAAAAGAGAAAAAAGAATTTCATTTACCAATGAAACAAAATATAAAAAATACCGTTTGAACATCACTAGTAATACTGGTAATTCTCTATTTTCACTTGGAGCCTTCGAGATGTACAATAATTTGCCGGTAACACCAACACCAGATCCGTCTACAACACCTGGTTCGTCCGATACAGATAAGGCCTCTCAAGCAACTGGTGACCGCGCTATTCTTACTGTAACCATGGGTAATGGGTTTGATAAAGAATTCGATCTGAGTAAAAAAGAATTGAATGCTTTCACCGCTTGGTATGACGCAAAGGATACTGGTAGAGGTCCTTCATTCTTTGCCATTGATAAGCACAATAACAACAAGGGACCATTCAGCAACCGTAAAGACTACGTAATATTCAACAAAATCCTTACGTTGAAGTAAGTGAGTATTCAACTAAATAATAAACACCAAAGGACTCCATACTGGTTACATACCAGCGGAGTCCTTATTCACATCCACTCTAAATTCAAACTGATCAATGAAAAAAAGCTCTACCGAACAATTAAGGGGATTAATTCACTTGTTGGCTTGAACAAACGCATAATTAGCCCTCCTCACCAAACGGCTAGAAGGACAGTTGTATAGCTAGGATAACTTAGAGATTTCCAGGCTGTGAATCAGCTACCCCCCATGTTTCCCCATTAACTTTATAGTCGCTGCCTCTCCACTGAAGTATGTAGTCTCCAGAACGCAAACCGTCGCTGAAACCTTGGTCAGTAGATTTCCAAGTCACTGTGTCGTGAGGAGCGATTACTAATCCTTCAATATATAGTTTGTTTGAACCGCTGTGAGTTAAACTTACCTTTACTGGATGATCAGAGTGATTCTTCATACGAAGTTTAACATGACCCCATCCTTTAGGGACACTAAAGGATTCTTTTACAGTTGCGCTTCCCCCCGATCTTTGATTAATTATGGTGTTTTTGCTAGTTATACTTGGTGAAGCTGAAGCAGCACCTACCGTAGTTGCTATAGCTAAAGATAAAATCGAGAACAGAAATATTCTTTTCTTCATCCTTTTCCTCTCCTATTTTTTGTTATGGTCTACCTTTAAGGCTACCGATTACAATTTGGTAGGTTCTTTAAGATCTACTCTAAATTCAAACTGCTTACGAAAGAAATACGACTCGTTAATCTTAATTGCATCAGGCGAAAACTTTTCCACTACTCCGCCGTAGTCAACGACCGTTATCAACTCATTGCTCAACGGCTGTACTACATATACTCTTACCTGGCCTAACGCATCTGCAAAAAGTTCTATATCCGACTTTGACACTCTATATGTATAGTTCATGCTGATCACTTCAGAAATAGTATTCGAGTAAATCGTGTGGTAATTCCTACACTGAAGAAAGCTCTGCCAACCATAAGGTTAGCAGAGCTTTTTCTTTAAAATCCTCCAATGGTAACGTTAGGCTGAATACTATGGTGGTGGTTAAAGGCTTGGTCCGGCATAGTAACAATAAACAAAAAGCTAGCCGCGATGACTAAAAGTACCATTTTTTTGAACATTGTTTTCCCACACCCTTTCAATAAAATTGAAATACTCAGCTTTAGTTTCAGGAACTGCATGGGCTTGAAAACGAACAAACAACCCCATACAGTTTATAAAGTAAGTTTCATTATTTATTATATGTGACTTTACCATTGCATTCATCAAATATTTAAAGCCATCAATGTACTTCCCTCGGTATAAATAATAAAAACCTAACTCGTAACCAAACCACGCGATATAATCCGGTATCACTTGTCGGGTATACATATCATCTGATGATGGTTGTTGTGAAAAAGTCGCAATTAGCGTTTCAAATCGTTTGAGTATATCGTCTACATCTATGCTAAACTGGTTTGCTGCGATTATAACATTCAGCAGTTTTGAAAGCTTTTCATTCTCGTTAGCGGCTGATGTTGTAGCAATATATTCAACATAATCGTTCAGCAGGCTTATTTCTCCTGACAACAGCTTATATACGTAAGTATTTCCTACCGCCCAGTGACTGAACAGGTTTACCCAGTGTTTTGTGTCCTCGTCATCCTCTTTAACCCAGTCTAAATCCGCATAGGCGTATGTATATTGTAGAGCTTGTTGATAATCGCCTTGAGCTTCACAAACACTAGCACACAACAGGTCAGCATAAGCAATGTATCCAAATAACGGCCCTCTTGTTCTCTTTTCATCATCTAGAAACTTTCGTTTTTCTTGGTGTTGTAAACTATACTGGATTTCCGCTTTAGCTCTCATTTGCCTTGCCATTTCGTCTACCTTGTCCCATTTACGTAATGACCTATATACGTTTGCCAAATCCTTCAATGCGTCAAGCTGGTCTATTTCATCCAAACGCTCGACATAAGGCTCAAACAGTATAGCTGCCTTCATATTCCGACTTTGATCATCTCCAATTTGAATCGTAAATATTCGATATTGACAGACTGCCAGACGTTCAGAATGTTGGTACTTCTCTGCTTCTGCTACGCTCTCATAGAGCAGCAGCGCCGCAGCATGGCGTCCTTGAGCGAATAGGGTTTCTGCAATGTCAAACAGTTTGGGCGAATAAAGTAGATTGTCCATGATGGCTCCTACCACTCGACGGATCGCATCCAACTTGTCCAACTCCGCACAACGATACAAAAATGGCTCGATTCGTCTCATATTCGGGGGCGTGTCGATGATGTAGTTTTCTATAAATAAGTCGTAAAAGTGGCCTTCCGGTAAACCCATCGCCTCAGTAATTAGATCAAGCTGGTTAACAGACATAGGCTTGTTTCCTGTCACAATGGCACTTAGCGCCCCCCTATTCATGCCTGCAACTTGCCCAAATTGCGATAGACTCAAACCTTCTTGTTTTAAATATCCGTCTAATTCTGCTCTAATCGTAGGTGTATGCTTCATGTCATATCCACCCTTCATACAGAAATTCCAAAACTTTTATATTATTGCATTCTATTGTTGTCCATAATTTAACAGTTGTCAATAACCTTTATTTCTTTTGCATTTTATTAAAGAACTTCGGCATAATCGGTGGCATGAAATGACGTAAAGAACACTCTCCGCAGCCTATACCCATCTTAAAAAATATTAAATATATTCATATATGCCATAAAAAGGTTTACAATATTAGTAGATTCCTTTACGCTGGCTTTGTATTTACAAATTTTTCAAGGAGGTACTTTGTATGAAAGTAAAATTTCTTCCACAAGCTTTTCTGGCTGCAACGCTACTCATTTCTTTGGGAGTCGTCAGCCCGGCAATCTCTCATGCCGAAAAAGGAGATAAAATCCCTGACCGCATGTTAGCGGGTACCATCATCCAATATGATGAGAACAATAACATGGTTGTATTGGAAAAAGGAACTCCAGTACCTGAACAGCAAAAATCTAAAGCTGCTATTGCCCCACTTACTGCTGAACAACAGGCTGAGCTAGAAAAAGAAAAACAACAGGATAAAGAAATCGATGAAGCAACCAAATCACTGCCGGTATATCATATTGATAACCCTGACCCTCAGCCTGGTTTAAAAGTTATTTATGACGGCGAAGGTTACATCAAAGATATTATCTTGCCTGATCAAAAAGAAAATGCGATTACTACTAATAATGTTTCGCTTCAAGCATTACCACGCGGTACACGCAAACCACCTGGGGCATATACATATGGAAATCATGATAATGAAATTAAAATTAGCGGAACATCTGATGGCTATGTTCGAGGCACAGGGAGAGGAACAAACTTCACAGACACGTATGGAGAAAATTCCAATAGACTTCAAAGAGGTGACTGTGCAACAAAAGGAGCCATTGATAATCCCGAGTTTGGGACAAAAATTCGGGTAAGAAATTATGATAATGATATCGTAGCTAATTTTTATAAAGCTGATAATGGGAGTCTTCCAGATGCAGTCATTGATATTTGGAAAACGGGTGTAGAGGATCTAGGTTTAGAATGGCATTCGTACGTCTCATTTTCAGCAAGATATTCCTATGATTTTTAATATCTTTGCACCGAAAAAGGATAGGATCTCGCGTCCTATCCTTTCCCTTTTCGTTATCATATTCAGTTTGATTCATCACTTATTTCAGAAAGGATGTCTCGTTTTGAGAACACGCCACTACAAATCCTTTAAGTTCTTTATACTTTTCCTGCTCGTGCCAGCTTTATTGTCATCCTGCTCCCCCTCTACTGCTCCACCCGCAGAATCTGCTGTACCCATAAAAACCCAATCAGGGGAAAAGACAGCTCTAGCCGGTCAGGGCCAATATCTATCCATGACTTATACAGAATATGTAAATGGGAAAAATGCAGATCAAGGCATGGTTATGCGTGTAATGACGTACGACTTGAGTAGTAAGAAAGTGACCAAGCTGGCCGACGTCCCCTATACCTCCCAGTACCCGCTTTCTGTGGTGTCCTTGCCTGATCACAAAATTTATTACTCTGCCGGTGTTGGTGATAAGGGAGACCAGTTATTTTCGTATGACTTGAATACCAAAAAAAACGAACAGCTTACCGATAATTTGTTTGCCATCAATCGTATCGTACCAACTACTCCAGATGGCCCACTCGTTCTGGTTGCGGTCAAAAAAGGAGAACGTATACTTAAAACTATTTTCTACAATAAAACAACGCACGCCATGAAATTTATGCATGATGAAAACCAAGATAAAAACCATGAAGAACAAACTTGGTCTATAACCTATAATCCAGCCAAAAAAGCAATTTACAGTTCACATTATTCAGCTAAGGAGCAAGATGAACAAAGAGAAATCTCAAACCGAACACAGACCATTATGATCCCACCGGATAACAAGGTTACAGAAATCAATAGCGTCACTAAGCAAGAGCGTTCTGTTATTACACTAAAAAATCAAGAAATATCATCGATGTCCAGCAGTAATGATAAGCTGCTCCTCATAACCACTCGATTCATTAATGGTGGCAATCCAGAGTATAGTCTGATTGATATTGCAACAGGTAAACGCACCAAAATCAAGTTGCCTATTTTATCCCGCCAATTTGTCTATATGTCCCCCGACGGCAAGGGTGTCTACTATTTGGGTAGCGCCTCTGAGAAAAATGAGGAGGAAGGGCGCGGCGTATATTATTATGATTTCACATCGAAAATTCAAACCCCCATCTTTATACAAGAAGAGGGTTTCATCAATAACTTCATGCTGCTGAACAAGTAATTGCTCTGATTAGCAACATGCCAAAAAGCCGGAAAGAAGCAAGTTTACGCTATCTTTCGGGCTTTCCTTATCTGTTTAGTGTTTACTTTGTAACTATAGCCGTATTAGTCTTGCTCCGTAGCAGGCGCTTGTACTGATTCTGTTGGTTCTTGAATAGACTCAGTTGCTGTCTGAACCTGACCGGATGATACCTCTGCTGTAGCACGAGCCAAGAAATCATTAAGCTTTGCAGCAAGCCCCGATACAGCTTCCTTAGCTGCTGCCCGTGTTGCCTCCTCGTTTGTCTGTACGTCAGTAGCGAGTGCCACTTTTGTTTTGGCCTTATCTCCAGATATGCCTTCTCAATCGCGGATTTTAACTCTACTTGGGATACTACGATACCTTGACTGGAAAGAGTAAGTGAAGCATACTGCAAAGCCTCCTGAAGCTTACGTTCTCCTCCAGCTTCTTTAAATGCTGTTTGAGCAAAAGCAAAGCCCTCCCCAGCAATTTTATGGATTATTTCCCTCTGTGCCGCCGTAGTACGCGCTTCTAGCCACACGTTAACCTTAGTTTTGAGTTTTGTTCAGACCTCCTAAAACAAACGCTGTAAGCACACCCACAGCGGCTGTGGAGATGGTATTTACGTAAGGTTGCACAGTTTCGATAATTGATTGCATGATTACTTTTCCCCTTTCGTTTTCAACGATGCGATTTTATTTTTTGAATCCCAGGACACTACTGCCCGTAAGCTTCTGCAATTGGCTTGAGTTGCACATAAGCCGTATCCTCTACAAGTTGGACAGTTTGCAGCTTGGCTCTGTTTAAATACGCTTCCTTACGGGTGTTGTCCCAGTGATAAGAAAAGCCCAATACATCTGCCAAAGACCGCAACGGTACATAAGTTCTGGAGCCATGTAGAAGTGCTCTCCCCGCTTCTTTGCCATTGACGCGGAATATGCCGGGTGTAACGGATTCTGTCTCTTGTGCAGGGACAACAGCGCCGAATCGCTTACACAGCTCGTCCGCTGTACCGTCAAACTCATTCATGTCCACGTTCCCTTTTATCCCAGCTACCTTGCCGCTGTCGCTGTATTGCCAAATATCCCAACGTTTCCATGTCACTGTGTCGCTTGGGACGCGAGTGTCACTATACCGGGCTATCCATAATGGGTAACCGCCCAATGAGGCGTTAAAATTGGCGGCAAAGGCACTACCCGTGTAAATGATTGGCTTTCGTCCTGTCAGGCGCTCCAATTCCAAAAGAAAGGCTAATGCTACAGCACTAATAAGTGTTTGGAGAGCTTGCCAGGATTGTTTTCGTAGTCCATCACCGCAGGAAGCTCCAGCGCTTTGGCACCTCCAACCTGATCCTACACATCAGCAAAATGCCGTGCATCCGCTTTCTCTGTGTCAACACTGGTGGCATCTAAAAAATGATAGGCCCCCAACAACACGCCTGCTTTCTTGGCTTTTTTGCATTTGTAATGAATGTTGGGTCAACATAACTTGCCCCTGACTTGCTTTAATGTAGGCAAATGAAATACCGTCGGTTTAACCGCCTTCCAATCAATCTTTCCTTGATAACGGGATACGTCTATTCCTTGGGCATTACGGCTGTTTCGTCGTTGCATCCTCTTTCTCTCCTTCCTTACCACTTTTACTTTTTAAAACTTCTACGGCCTGTCGGATCACAGGCGGGATAGGAACGCCGAGTCTGCCACCATTCTCCAAAATGGACCGTAGCTCATTTTCCATATAAAAATAGGCGACCGCATCTCGGAATAGGTGCGAATCGCCTAAGACTCCATCAATTAGATGGGATACTGCTACCATTGCAAAAATAAATACCTTTCGAGCTATACCGATAAGACCAATCTTGCTTTTTAAACCTGGTCCGGTACCCTTCTTACCTTCTACGGCAGCGGCAAATAATCCGGTCACATAATCAATAATGACCAGAGCAAGTAACACCCCCAATACTCCCGACCACCCACCATAAAAATACGTCACAGCGCTGCTTCCTAAAGCAGTACAGAACTTAAAAACTCCCACTTATCCAACCTTCTTCCCCCGTCTCTCCGTTCAGGAAACTTTTCCTGAGCTATCATCATTTGCTTTTTGATTCTTTTCCTCTTGGGCCTGTATCTCTGCTAATGCATTTCCTACCGCAATATCCAAACCTATAAGAATTTCTTTCCGGCGTGCTGGCTGTGAAGCAATTACAGCAGAAATAACCTCAGTCAATTCTTGAACCGATCTGGTTAGATCCAGTTGTATATCCAATGTGGATTTTATCTTTGCCATGTATTTCGTCACCTCCTCAAGACGCAAAATAAGCCCCTGAATTATCAGAGGCTTTTCATACTTGTATCTTAAATTAATTTGCTGCTATACCGCTACGAGTTTTAAAGGGAAATATTGTTCAGTGAATATAAATTTGTAGACGGACAATACGTCATTAAGCTAACGGACAGTTTAACTTGATTGGTGATATTATGCTACTCTATAAATAAGCAAATAATTTAATCAAGAGGTGTAATAATGCGGTTTCATGAATTTTATATCGGACAAGTATTTAAAACCAAGTCTTTGAAATTAACTCAAGAGGATATTACCAGATTTGCAAGGGAGTTTGACCCGCAATATATGCATTTAGATGAAGAGAAAGCATTAAAAGGCAGGTTTAATGGAATTATCGCTTCAGGAATTCAAACATTAGCTGTTTCTTTTAAGCTTTGGGTTGAAACAGGGAGTTACGGTGATGAGGTTATTGCTGGAACTGCTATGAATAATATTAAATTTATTAAGCCAGTATATCCAGGCGACGAATTGTACACCATCGTTGAAGTGATTGGAGTAAAAGAGATGAGGAATGGAACAGGACTCGTTACTGTAATGCTGTCGACTTTCAACCACAAAGAGGAGCAAGTTTTTGAAGGCGATTTATCCGTTCTGGTTAAACAGTAAAGTTTTATAAAATCAATTATTAAAGGTTTGAAGAGGCCCATGCATTCTAGCACGGACCTCTTCTCTTTATTTATACATGGCTTGACTTGCGGCTTTATGTTCAGCCACACGTTGCAGTAATTTCTTCATTTGGCGACCTTTAAGTTGCCCTTCTACAACTGAATTTCGCATAGATTCTACATCTTGAACCCGCACTTTACCCCATGATGAAAGCGATTGTACAGTGCGATAAATTGCTTTGCTGCCACTTTATTATGGGTCTCGACTTGAAAACCAACGCTGTTCGTCGGGTGTTTGTAACAGACAATGACTTGGGCGATCTGCTTAGGATCTGTTGGTTTGTGTACAGACAAATTAGCGTTGGATTGATGATTTAGCGTACCCAGTATTCCTCTTAGCAACTAATCTTCCGGAATTCGCATAACCTGAAGATGATGTTCACGAATACCACTTCCAATCCCACACATATCATGGTAGTTGCAGAATCACGTACGATATCACCTATTTTGGATAACATATTTATATTTTCTGGTGTTCGACTAGCATTTTCGTTCAATGTAATAATAATAAATTCATCTACTGCTTTTGTATTAGAACTGTACAAGCAATGCGATAGAACGAGAAGCATCATACAAACCATAGAGGTAAAGCTGCTTCAAGAGGGGGCTAATCCATGTAAAATTTTGGTTCAGTGTAATGAATTTCACATCTTTCCGGGCCAACCTGTTCTACCATAGAAGAGTGATACGCCGTGCTGGGCAGACCACTTTGGTCGGGACGGTTACGTCTTGTTCTAAACTAGTTACACAGGCTGTCTGGCATGCGCGGCAAGTACGCCTTTATTTTGATTCGAAGCGGAGTGTCCAGATGTTGAATACCGAATTGGAATACCGTGAGCGCATCAGGAAGTTGGCCGTATGTATTGTCAAACACTACCGGGGAAAAGGACCGGACAACGTCAAGGTTTCACTGGATTCGCCGCTCCGGATTACGGTAGAAATTCGAGGTACATTGTCTAATCTGTCCGAAATCCTCGTTCATGAAGGGGCTGAGGACAAGGTCAGAGAATATTGGGACGTCCTTCGTCCCTATCTGGAAAAGGAGTTTATGAACGAAGCCGAAAAAACACTCGGCAGTCCCTTCACTTATACTTGGGAGGTCTGCCCCTCCGTCCATGGAGACGGACACATTATCATTACTCTAGAACTACAACACATACACCGGTTGGATTAGCGGGAAGGAGCCTTGTCTCCTCGCTCGCGGATAAGCCAGTACAGGATGCAGCGTAAAGCGGCATTTTTGTATTGGCTTTTTTTATGTTTCGAGTTTCATCTATTTCATATAAAAGAGGTGCTGCACTTATGGCAGACAAGGTATTGACCGTATGTCCCTACTGCGGGAGCGGTTGTCAGCTTCATTTGCTGGTGGAAAAAGGACAGGTAATTGGCGCAGAGCCGGCTGGTGGTCGTACGAATGAAGGAACGTTGTGTCTAAAAGGACACTACGGATGGGATTTTCTGAATGACCCGCAAATTCTGACTGCACGCTTGCGCAAGCCCATGATTCGCAAAAATGGAGTTATGGAGGAAGTGGAGTGGAAGGAAGCCATTCAATATACTGCCGAACGGCTGTCAGCAATTAAGGAAAAATACGGACCCGACTCCATTATGGGAACGGGCTCCGCACGTGGTCCGGGAAATGAGGCCAATTATGTCATGCAAAAGTTCATGCGGGCGGTCATTGGCACGAACAATATTGACCATTGCGCTCGTGTATGCCATGGCCCTTCTGTGGCAGGTTTGACTTACTCGCTCGGAGATGGAGCTATGTCCAACTCTATTCCTGAAATTGAACACTCTGATCTCATTTTCGTATTTGGATATAATGCACCCGAAACACATCCGATCGTCGCAAGACGCATTGTAGCTGCCAAGCAAAGAGGCGCCAAAATTATTGTATGCGATCCGCGCATGACCGAAACAGCTCGTATCTCGAATATGTGGCTACCCTTAAAGGGCGGTTCGAACATGGCTTTGGTGAACGCTTTTGGTCATGTACTTGTGCATGAAGGACTGTACGACAAACGATATGTGGAAGCAAACACAGAAGGCTTTGCCGAATATGTAGACAGCATTAAAAAATATACTCCCGAATATGCGGAAGGCATTACGGGGGTCAAGGCGGCCGATATCCGGGCGGCTATGAGGGAATATGCAAAGGCCCCTACCGCTACCATTTTGTACGGAATGGGCGTATGCCAATTTTCACAGGCCGTTGACGTAGTAAAGGGGCTCGCTTCCCTTGCACTGTTGACCGGAAATCTGGGCAAGCCGAATGTGGGTATCGGACCAGTACGGGGACAAAACAATGTACAGGGTTCCTGTGACATGGGTGCTTTACCGAATGTGTATCCTGGCTATCAGGATGTAACAGACACCACGGTTCGCAAAAAGTTTGAAAAAGCATGGGGTGTTGAGCTGCCGCGTAAAAAAGGATATCCACTTACGGAGGTACCACACCTCATCCTGAAGGAGAACAAGCTGAAAGCTTATTACATTTTCGGCGAAGACCCTGTACAAAGTGATCCGAACGCCGCCGAGTTGCGTGAAGCCCTAGACCAATTGGAATTTGTCGTGGTCCAGGATATTTTCATGAACAAAACAGCGCTGCATGCCGATGTCATCCTCCCTTCTACTGCTTGGGGCGAGCATGACGGTGTATATTCTTCGGCAGATCGGGGCTTTCAGCGCATCCGAAAGGCCGTCGAGCCACAGGGTGATGTAAAGCCAGACTGGGCTATTATTAGCGAGGTTGCTACCGCCATGGGCTACCCTATGTCCTATGCAAACACAGAGGAAATTTGGGATGAAATGCGTAGCCTCTGCCCATTATTCTCCGGTGCCAGCTACCAAAAAATGGAGCAGCAAGGCGGCGTGCAATGGCCCTGCCCTACTGAGGATCATCCAGGTACACCGTATTTGTATAAAGGAAATCAATTTTCGACACCTAGTGGCAAAGGCAGATTATTCGCCTGCGAATGGCGTCCGCCACAAGAACAACCGGATGCAAAATACCCGCTTGTCTTGTCTACAGTCCGTGAGGTAGGCCACTACTCCGTTCGTACCATGACTGGCAATTGCCGTGCGCTGCGCCAATTGTCTGATGAGCCTGGCTTTATTCAGATTAGCCCGGAAGACGGAGCAGATCTGAATATTCTGGATGGTGAAATTGTTGCCATATCCTCCCGCCGGGGACGCATCATGGCTCGGGCACAAATCAGTGACCGTGTGCAACAAGGTGCGACCTACATGACCTATCACTGGTGGGTTGGAGCATGCAACGAGCTGACCGCTGATTTTCTCGATCCGGTATCCAAAACCCCGGAATTAAAATACTGTGCCATCCGCCTGGAACGAATAGCCGACCAAGCTCAGGCCGAACGTGATGTACATGAATCGTACCAACAGATTCGCAAACAGATGAACGTCCAGGAAGCTGTTTTGGCTGATAAGGTGACAAGATGAGCGGCACAGGGAATATGATGCACCGTCCGACTGATACCCGGTCAGCTTCGATGAGTAGAATGGGAGCAGCCGGTAGAACAAGCGCTGTTGCTTCTTCTTTTGTAGTCGCAGACGCCGGGCAGTGCATCGGCTGCAAAGCCTGTGAACTGGCGTGCTTCGCCGTTCACAGTCAGGCTAACGGTATAGGAGCTTCGGTCGGAACCGTCAGCGTTCCTGTCGTACCCAAGGTGTATGTTGTTCGTACAGGGGATACGTATGTGCCGGTGCAATGCCGGCATTGCGAAAATGCCCCCTGCGCACATGCCTGTCCGGTGCAGGCCATTCGTCAGGAGGACGGAGTCGTCATGATAGATGAGGATCGATGTATCGGCTGTACTTCCTGTGTTTTGGCCTGCCCCTTCGGGGCAATTGAGGTGTCTCCGGTCTACCGGGCCGGACACCTTGTGACGCAGTCCGGCCTGACTCACCGGGCAAATCGAGTGGCCCTTCCCCGCACCGCGGCAAGCAAATGCGATCTGTGTGCGGAAACAGAGAACGGACAGCCTGCATGTGTAGATGCCTGCCCGAATCATGTCCTACGGCTGGCCAAAGGTATATCCGACTCGCCTCCAGAGCCTCGGCGGGAAGTCTTTTTCCCACGCCTGTAAGGTCAAAATCAGCCGCAGAAAGGTAGAAAAACATGTCAACCACTATAGACAAGATCTCTTCACCTCCTTGTATGAAGACGACTGATTGCACAGACCCTGTCATTCATATTGACCCGAAGCTCTGCACGGGATGCAGACGCTGTGCTGAGGTTTGTCCAGTAGATGCCATAGAGGGACTGCCTGGAGAACCGCAAACCATTAATGCAGACCGATGTGTTATTTGCGGTCAATGTGTACAAATATGCAGCGTATACGCATCTGACTGGGCAGGTTCATCTCCACAGGAAAGCGCCGCTAGACGGCTGGAGCGTATACAAGAACGCGATATGCCTGCCGACATCAGAGAGCCGCTATTCGCTGCCTATTATAGCTACAACTTGAATAAGGTAAGCGATATGATGACCAAACCTGGACAGTTTCGGATCGTCCAATGTGCTCCGGCCATTCGTGTTTCACTCGCGGAGGAATTCGGAATGCCATTCGGCACCTTGACGCCTGGGAAAATGGCTGCTGCTTTGCGCCGCCTTGGTTTCGACCGGGTATATGACACCAACTTTGGAGCTGACGTGACCATCATGGAGGAAGGCACGGAATTGATTCGTCGCGTGACCGAAGGCGGTCCTTTGCCTATGTTCACATCCTGCTGTCCAGCATGGGTCCGATTTGCCGAGATTGAATATCCCGATCTGCTAGACCATCTATCCAGCTGCAAATCTCCGATGCAAATGTTAGGAGCGCTTATCAAGTCTTATGGCGCACAACTGGACGAGGTGGAGCCTGCGAATATATACAGCGTGGCCATCATGCCATGCACCTGTAAACAATTTGAGTGCGATCGTCCTGAAATGGAATCAGACGGTTACCGTGATGTGGATGAGGTACTGACCACGCGTGAACTTGCATACTGGATCAAGCAGAGCGGAATTGATTTTGCAAACCTGCCTGATGAAGAATTCGATTCACCGTTAGGGCAATATTCCGGTGCAGGCTCCATTTTTGGAGTCACTGGAGGAGTCATGGAAGCTGCCATCCGTACAGGTTACGAGCTGCTGACGAATGAAAAACTGCCGAAGCTCCAACTCGATTTTGTACGTGGTGAGGAAGGCATTCGAGTAGCTGAGGTTCAGGTAGGCAAGCTACAGCTCAAGGTAGCGGTCGTCGCCGGGCTACAGCATGCCTATCAGCTATTGGATCGTGTCCAGGCGGGCGAATGTGATTATCATTTTATTGAGGTGATGGGCTGCCCTGCCGGATGTATCAGTGGAGGGGGACAACCCAAGATCATGTTAGAAAAGCAACGAATTGAAGCTTATCGGGCACGTAAATCCTCCATCTATGGACATGATGCTGCACGCCAGGTACGAAAATCGCATGAGAACCCTCACATCATTAAACTTTATGATGAATTTCTAGGTGAGCCGCTGGGTCATGTGTCGCATCATCTTCTGCACACGACCTTCCAACAACGGGGGCCCGGCAAGCAAAGCCGCAGTAGCACTATTTCTATCAAAGGGGATACGGATTACTCCATTCATTAATACGTTAAGTTTTTTATGCTGTATACATTATATTTGTCGTTAGTTAGAGAGGAGTCGAATTGTATGAACCGTTTTGTTTTAGCTGATCCCGACCAGTGTATCGGATGTCGTACCTGTGAAATCGCATGTGTCATCGCACATTCAGCGGAGAACCCTTTTATCTCACCAGATGATGAGTTTCATTTTCACCCTCGTCTGAAGGTTATTAAATCATTTGGAGTCACTGCACCCGTTCAGTGTCGTCACTGTGAGGATGCCCCATGCGCTAACGCTTGTCCGAACGGCTCCATTACGAACGCAGATGGCTGCATTCTCATTAACAGTGAAAGCTGCATTGGCTGTAAAACCTGCATGATCGCCTGCCCTTACGGCGCGATTACCATGGTACCCGAGTATCGAAACGGGCAGCCTGTCGTTCAAGACGGACTGTACACCAATATGTCAGGCCGTTTGCAACCCAAAGAACGCATGATTGCCAGCAAATGTGATTTGTGCGAAGGTGTGGACGGCGGCCCGGCCTGCATTGGTAAATGTCCAACACAAGCCCTCAAGCTGGTCGAGCCAGATCTGGTTCATGCTCGGGTTGAGGAAAAACGCGCTGCAAGTGCACGTCAGCTGCTGCATATGACACGCATTCCGGCAACAGGTCTATGACTGAAGGTTTCCCTCTACCTACAAATACGCGAACCGAGCGGGATGCGTTAGGAGAGATGGAAATTCCCGCAGACGCCTTTTACGGTATTCACACCGCACGCGCGATGAACAATTTTGCGGTCAGTGGCAGGCCTGTGAACCCAAACCTGATCCACGCTCTTGTGTTGGTAAAAAAAGTAGCCGCTCAAGTGAATGGAGAGCAGAAACGGCTTCCTGTCCAACGGGCCTCTGCCATTGTATATGCTTGTGATGAAATACTCGCCGGGAGACACCAACATATGTTTACCGTGGATGCTATGCAAGGCGGCGCAGGCACCAGTACCCATATGAATGTAAATGAGGTCATTGCTAATTTGGCCATCGTACAGCTAGGAGGCAGACCAGGGCAGTATGAAATTGTACATCCGCTGGATGATGTGAACTGCTGTCAGTCTACGAATGATGTCTATCCCACAGCGCTACGAATTGCAGCGATACGGCTGCTTCGGCCTTTATGTGACACAATGTCTTCGTTACAGGATGCTTTACAGCACAAAGAAACAGAATATGCCGACCTACTCAAGCTAGGCCGCACTCAGCTAATAGATGCCCTGCCCATGATGGCCGGGCAGGGCTTTGGTGCCTATGCAAAGGCTATAGCGCGCGACCGCTGGCGTCTCTATAAGGCCGAAGAGCGGCTGCGGGAAATCCCTATTGGAGGCACGGCGATTGGCACAGGTATGAATGCGCCCCGCGCTTACAGCTATCGTATGGTCGAAAAACTGGCGGATGAGACCGGCTTTGGACTGAGTCGCAGCGACCACCCGATGGATCCGATTCAAAATATGGATGTCTTTGTGGAGGTGTCCGGTCTACTCAAAGCAGCCGCCGTGAATCTGTACAAAATATCTGGCGATTTTCGCCTACTGGCCTCTGGTCCTTTCGGTGGTATTGGCGAATACACTCTGCCTCCAGTTCAGGCCGGATCCTCTATTATGCCTGGCAAGGTCAATCCGGTAATAGCTGAAATGGCAGGACTAACAGCCATGCGTGTGATAGCCGAAGATGCGGCTATCACTATGGCCGCTGCCTCGGGTCAGTTGGAGCTAAACGCATTCCTGCCGCTGATTGCCGAATCGTTGCTGGAATCGCTACATATTCTGAACAGCGCGGTTCGACTATTCGAAGAACGATGTGTGCGTGGCCTGATCGTGCGTGAGGAACGCTGTACTACAAATCTGCGTAACTCAGCCGTGATGGCTTCCGCGCTGGTCGCGGAGCTTGGCTATGATGAAGCTGCCTCCATTGCATCTGCAGCTATTGCGCAAGGTCGCGCACCAGAGGATATTGCAGAAGATCGCGGCCTACTGACCCGTTCGCGGATTGACCAATTGTGCCATCCCTATACAGTAACCAAGCCCGGAATTCCGGGGCAGGAAGAAGGAACTCACCATGGGAATGAATGATACCCCTCGCAGCAACCGACCACATATCGTCCTGCTCGGTCGCCGCAACGCAGGCAAATCTAGCATTCTGAACACCCTGACCGGTCAGCCCGCCGCTGTGGTATCTCCTGTAGGAGGAACGACCACGGACCCCGTTTTCAAACCGATGGAGCTGCTCCCTGCGGGTCCCATTGTTTTGGTAGATACCGCCGGACTGGACGATGAGGGTGAGATCGGAGAGCTGCGCCGCAACAAAACGCTCGAAATACTTAATAGTACAGACTTGGCCCTGCTGGTCATCGATGCTACCGTTGGAGTCGGACCATTCGAGTATGAGCTACTTGAAAAGCTCAGCATCAAAAAAATTCCTGTTATTGGGGTATTGAATAAGATAGATACCCTTACAGAATCAGATAAAACGGCTACAAAACTGGCAACTGAACTGGATCTCACCTTGATTCCTTTCAGTGCATCTTTGCTCCGGGGAGACACGGAACTGAAAAAGGCTATCACGAATACACTCCCCCAAAACGAGGATCGTTTCCGTATCGTCGGTGACCTGTTGTCACCCGGCGATGTTGTTGTGCTGGTCGTTCCCATCGACAAAGCTGCACCAAAAGGCCGATTGATCCTGCCACAACAGCAAACAATCCGCGATACACTAGAGAGTGATGCCATCGCCGTAGTGACCAAAGAACATGAACTACGATTGACACTGGAGAGATTGGGACGCAAGCCTCGCTTGGTCATTACCGATTCACAGGTTTTTATGAAAGTAGCGGCTGACACGCCCAAAGATGTGCCTCTCACCTCTTTTTCTATCCTGTTTGCCCGTCATAAAGGCGATCTGGACGAACTGGTACGAGGTGCAAGAGCCATTGATCGCCTCAAGGATGGAGACCGTGTACTTATTGCCGAAGCCTGCACTCACCAATGCCAATCTGACGATATTGGTCGAGTGAAAATTCCACGCTGGCTCCGCCAAACGATAGGCAAACGACTCATCATTGAGCATGCATCCGGCTCCAGCTTCCCTGATGATCTGAGCGAATATGCACTGGTTATTCATTGCGGTGCATGCATGCTCAATCGGCGTACGATGCTTCATCGAATGTCGGAAACGAAAGCTGCCGGCGTGCCGATTGTGAACTATGGTGTTTTCATCGCTTATGTACAGGGGGTCTTTCCCCGTGCTATTGAATGCTTCCCATCTGCTATGCTGGCATGGGAGCAAGCTGTAGAGGCCGGCAGTTATTCCTAAAAGTCCTCATCTCGGTATTCATATTTTTTTCCAGACACACAAAAGCAGTCGCGCTGATTTCAACGCGACTGCTTTTTATTTTCAAGTTCATTATAAATCATGAGATTTCATAGCGTGAAATGATACTACGAATAATATAAATTGCTAAAAATACAAATCGCGTTCGCCTGCTTCCAGTCGTTCAAGTCTGTCAAGCGTCAAACGGCGCGTCGATTCACGTGGTATACGCTCCAGATTTTCTCGCAGAGCGGCAGCTCCCAGTTCACGTGCCTCCTCATCCCCATAATCCAGCAGATATTCTTGGAAGGTCAGCAGCGAATTCGGCTGGCATACATTATGAATTTGTCCTGATTTGGCAAGCTCCATGAAACGATCTCCAGTTCGCCCCTCACGGTAGCAAGCTGTGCAGTAGCTCGGCATATATCCGCCACGGCACAGACTTTTAATAATTTCCGATGGTGAGCGATGATCCCCCACCTCAAATTGAGGCTTATCATCAGTTTCCTGTTTTGCATATGCCCCTACGCCTGTAGCTGAACCTGCACTAATCTGCGACACGCCTAGACCAATGACGCGGTCCCTATATTCCGGCTCCTCGCGCGTGGACAGGATCATTCCAGCATAAGGGACAGCCAGTCGAAGAACGGATACAATTTTCATAAAATCCTCATCGTTGACCAGGTACGGATATCGCTCCAGATCTACATTTTCAGCCGGACGCAATCGTGGAACTGAAACCGTATGAGGGCCACAGCCAAAGGCTTCTTCCAAGTGCTCGGCATGTTTCAGCATCGCTACGGTCTCATAGCGAAAATCATACAGACCGTACAACACACCGATCCCCACATCATCTATACCCGCACGCATGGCTCTGTCCATTGCCGTAGTGTGCCAATCAAAGTCCCGCTTTGGTCCCTGCAGGTGGAATTTACGATAGCTTTCACGATGATACGTTTCCTGAAATAAAATATACGTTCCAATGCCCACCTCTGCCAGCTTCCGATAGTCCTCTTCGGTTGTGGATGCAATATTCACATTGATCCGCCGAATGCTGCCGTTATCCACCTTGACCTCATAGATCTGGCGCAGACAATCGACGATATAGTCAATGGGACAATGAACTGGGTCTTCTCCCGCTTCCAGCACGAGTCGCTTGTGTCCCAGTTCTTGAAGCACTCTAACCTCCTCCACCAATTCCTCCGGTGTCAGACGGCTACGAGTAAAGCTGTCATTGGTATGTTTATAACCACAATATTCGCAGTTATTCACGCAGTGGTTGCTTACATATAAAGGGGCGAACAACACAATCCGGTTGCCATAAATTTGCTCTTTGACTGCCCTCGAAGATTTGAACATCTCTTCCAATAATTCAGGATCATCCACATGTAAAAGAGCCGCCGCTTCACTCGCACTCAGTCCCCGGCAGGCTCTCCCCTTTTCTAAAATTTCTAAAATACGGTGTCGATCTGTTGCCTCTTGTTTCCCCTGCTCCACTGCTGCCATAATCTCTGCTTCATTAATAAAATCCGCCGATACTTTCTCCCGTACTCCACTCACGTATACCCATCTCCTTATTTATGGTTACTGCAATGTTTCCGTCATAGCCTCACAAAGTTTCCTATCTCATAAGTTGTCGTTGCACCCTCAAACTATCACCGCGCCCCATATCGACTTCAAATCCCGCTCCACGAATCCGCAGTTCCAGGCAATGACGACATTGGGCAGACTCATCTCCCAAACATATTTTATTCTCATAAATCGCATACTTAGGCCTCACCGCCAGTGGCGACAAATTGGGCATCACCACATTTGCCCCTGCCTGAAGCGCCTTCTCCCTGCCTTGGGGATGAATCGTTCCCATTGCCGTGGACGCCGGAATAAGTGCATCTGGAACAACCAGTCGGGATAACGAAATAATATCGAGAGCTTTTTCCATGCTCCCCTGACTGGCATCCCGAAGCGGCGTGTTGCTATGCGGTAAAAAAGGACCAATCCCGATCATATCTGGTGACAGGCTATGCAGATAGACCAAATCGTCTGCTAATTCACTATTTGTTTGTCCTGGTAACCCCACCATACATCCGGCCCCGATCTGAAAGCCGATTCGTTGCAAAGCCAGTAGACGGCTGCGCCTGCTTTCCATCGTCATCGTCGGATGCAGCTTGGCGTACAAACGGGGGGAAGCTGTCTCATGCCGCAGCAAAAAACGGTCCGCGCCCGCCTCGTATAATTGCTCATAAGTTTCATCATCTCGTTCACCGATGGACAGTGTGACTGCCACATCCGCGAAACGGCTTTTAATTTCTCGAATCAATTTCGTCAGCCGGGCTGCTGTAAACCAGTAATCTTCCCCACTTTGCAGCACAAAGGTCCGATAGCCGAGTTCATAGCCCTCCGCACAACAGGCCAGAATTTCTTCCGGCTGCAAACGGTAACGATCTGCCTGTTTATTCGAAGCACGCAGCCCACAGTACATGCAGTCCTGACGACATATACTGGAGAATTCAATTAATCCCCGTAAAAAAACACCTTTGCCATAGCGCTCCAATTTGGTGCGAGCTGCCAGGTGCCTCAGTTGAGCCCGTAGCGTCGGCTCATCATCCAAACGTGTCAGCAACTCCATCATTTCCGTATGCGTCCATTCCTTGCCGTCAGCCAGACGCAGTAATAATTCGTCCGTGACTCATCCCTTCTTCCCTCGTCCATCCGGACTTCGCATCATCAGCGGCTTGTACCGTACATGTATTATTCTAGCAATATCGAAGAAGATGTAACGTGACTAGTTTCACAAAAAATCCCATTTTATAAAAACCTTCTTCAACTTCCGCCTCAAAAAATACACATTTAGCTCAACACACAAAAAAGCTGTCTCTTCCTCTAATGGAAGAAACAGCCCTTGTCGATGATTCTGCATATTACTGAATCAAATCAATTGCCTGCTGGGGTACAAAATAATCAACACCGTTAAATACAACTACACCGTTGAGCGTGGTATTTTTACCATTCAGCATAGCAATATTTTTGTATACCGGAAGCTCCAGCTTGTTACTGCCTTTGGTCACTGTAATGACTTTCGTATCCGCAGTAAACTTGGCTCCTTTAGCTTCAAAAGCGGCTTTTGCAGGAACAAAAAGCTGCTTGCTGACTGTATCCAAGTCCAGTCCAAGTACACGTGTCATATACTTATTTACATCCGTATTGTCGATTACACCGGATGGACGGTCTCCGTTCGGCGCGTACGTGTACAACACGACATCGCCTCCTGTATGTCCGCCTGTAGTCCAGCCAATATTCGCACGTTTGCTAATGATCGGTCCGACAGCATAGTTCATGCTGCCTTCTTTGGCATCTTTAATGGTTTTCACTTCTTCGTCTGTCAAATCGGTGATGCCAAAATACGTGGAAAGCACCTCTTTAATATTGCTGCGATCTGCATTCAGCTTGGCTTCCAAGCCTTCACCCGTCAGCTTCGCTTTTTTCAGCGGGTCTATAAAAGCAGCTAAAGGCGTTTTGTCATAATTGCTAGTTGTATCGCTGCTACCAATCGTCAATCCACCGTTTCCGTGGTCTGTCACTGCTACGACGACAGTATTTTGGTTTTGTTTGGCGTAATCCACAGCCACTTTCACCGCATCGTCAAATGAAAGCACGTCACTAATAATTCCGGTTGGATCATTTGCATGGGCGGCCCAATCCACTTTACTGCCTTCTACCATTAAGAAGAAGCCTTTATCGTTTTTGGACAACACATCAATGGCTTTCGATGTCATTTCCGCCAGACTAGGTTCCTTGGATGCATCGCGATCCAGGTTATACGCAAGGGCTTCGGGAGAAAAGCTGCCCCAGAGCTTGCTGGAGGTCGATTTTTTCAACCCTTCAGGTGTCGTGACAAAGTCATAACCCTGGTCTTTAATTTGGGCTACCAAATCTTGGCCATCTTTACGCCCTGCTGCCTCCAAAAACTTGCCGCCTCCACCTAACACTACGTCAACCCCGTTGTAGGCTTGCTGCATGCTGAGTGCATCATAATTTTTACGATCAGGATAATGTGCGGTAAAATCAGCTGGTGTCGCATGCATAATCTCGGAAGTCGCAATAATTCCGGTCGATTTTCCTGCCAGCTTGGAAGCCTCAAGAATGGAAGCTACAGGTTTTTTGGCGTCACCCCCTGCAATGGGTTGTTGTCCAGGCATTGTCGCTTCATCAGGAAGGACACCTACATACCCAGTATGAGATTTATGTCCTGTGGCAAAAGCAGTACCCGCTGGAGCAGAATCGGCAATTGGAGCATCCGCAGAATGCGTACGCACCATGCCGCTTGCCATGCTGTCTAACGTTAAGGAGGATCCTTTGTACCATCTAGCCAGTGCAGTGGCGTCATTAGCCATACCGTCTGGAATCAAAATAATTACGTTTTTAATCGACGTGTCCTTTTCGACTGCCATCGCCGTCCCACCGCTTACTGCTAGCATCATCGTCGCTACGAGTGCAGCCACCGATTTTTTCGTATGTAGCCCCCAACATTTTAGCATTCATTTTCCTCCCAGATCTTTTTTGTACAACCAGAACTAAGATTAATTATGTTTTATCAGGAGAATGTTAAAGGAATTCATTATCTATATTAAAAGACGATATTTGTGACAAAACGCTTCATCTATATAATACTTGTGACACATGAGATTCGTCAGGACTGGGCATTTAATTTTATTATTGTATAATCAGTCTATGATGTAATAGGAAAAGTTTATAAGATAAGGAGCATGAAATTCGATGGAATTCAGACAGCTTCAGTACACCCTGCAAATTGCAGCGGAAAAAAACTTCTCACGCGCAGCAGAAAAACTGCATATTGCTCAGCCTTCTTTGAGCCAACAATTGTCCAAACTTGAAAAAGAACTTGGGGTACTTTTATTTCAACGCAACACCAGCACGGTGGAATTAACACATGCAGGAGCAAGCTTTGTAGAAAAGGCAAAAAAAATAGTTGATGCAGTCGAGCAGCTCCGGCAGGAAATGGACGATATTTCTCAGCTGCGAAAAGGGAAGGTCGTCGTTGGCAGTATGCCTATCACAGGCTCCCATTTGCTGCCGCATGTGCTGCCTGTATTCAAGAGGGCTCATCCAGACATTGAAATCGTGTTAGTCGAAGATTCATCCATGAATCTGGAGAAAAAAACGGCAAGTGGCGATACAGATCTCAGCCTGCTCTCTCTTCCCTTAGTAGAACCTACACTTTCTTATGTACCCATCGGTGAAGAATGGATTGATCTCGCTGTTCCTCCGGGTCATCCCCTAGCCCTGCGTAAAAATGGTACCCAGCCGCTGCCAGTGCATATGGAAGAACTGAAAGACGAGCCTTTTGTCGTCCTGAAAAAAGGGCAAGGCTTTCGCAAGCTGACGATGGATCTATGTCATCAAGCAGGCTTTGAACCCAATGTGGTGTTTGAAAGCACTAATATGGAGACCCTTCAATCGCTCGTAGCGACAGGTATGGGCGTGACACTCGTCCCACGTTTTATCGCACGGGCCGCCAGTAGCGAGTTTGTTCCAGCATTGCTGCCACTCGCCGAACCTACTCCCAGCCGTACCCTGGCCATTGCTTACCGGAACGGACGTTATTTGTCTAAAGCTGCCGAAGCTTTTATTGATACCTTCCGAGAAACGGTCGAGCAACTTTCTCAAAAGTAGCCTCGAACGTGAAAAGGACCGTCTTCCTCCCCAGCCCAAGCCAGAGAGGAAGACGGTCCTGGGGCTTCGCCCCTATACTTTCAATACTGCAATTAGATCACGGGTTCGATTACACTGTTGCGATGTTGCTTCCATCTGTCTTCAACGAACCACATTTCATGTTCATTTGAAATTCATGTCAGCCTCGCCTGATTACTCTACGCTTGCTCGGAAACTCCACTTTATCCATCCCGCATCACTTCTTTCCTTAAGGTCTCTAGTCTTGGTATCCAAGAATGTCCTACCTCAGTTCCAATGTGCTGTGTGATCCCAAAGTGTCTGTCCTCGCCTTGTTGTGATCAGGGTCTCCCTAGATGTGGTGGACTTTTGTCCTGATCATAGCCCATTTCATAGTTGTTTCCGACAACCTGTCTATTTAAGCCTCTCGGCCGTGACAGGCCATCCCTATTCGCCAGTTCGGATCTACTTTGATTATCCATCGTTATCAACCTCCTGGTGTCGGGATACTATTATAATACACCTATAGGCTGTATCTGAAACAGGTATCATAAAAAACTTTTTTATGATCGAGAAGAACCAAATGCTTGCTGTACCTCGGCTTCACTCACTTGTGTTTTAAAGACCAATTTCGAAGGATCTTGAGGTGAATAAATGACCTCTATAATGCTTCCTTGCTGCAGCTTGGATAGTTGGGAAGAAAAAACATCCTTTTGCGTGGTTACATTAAAGGTATCGCCGTTGCTTTTCGTTACACTCAGCGTAAATTGAAGCTTAATTTTATCGGATCCCGCTTCACCCATGGGTGTAACATCCAGCACCTTTGCATATGCCTGCTCACCGGTTTTGGCAATTTCCATCAGCTCGGGCGATACGCCCTGCTTGACCATTTGCTCATTCATTAACGCTTGCAAATCCATCTGCGACACCTGCCCTTTCAGGTCAAGTCCTACTTTCTTTTTGTCTTTCTCCGATATTACGAGTGGAATGATCGAGCCTGGCTGAAATTGAGCCATGGAAGTTAAAGGAATAATCGTCGTCAAAGCAGTATCATATTTGTCTTCTCCCTGTTTGGTTACGGTCAACCCAAGTTTTACCTGCGGCTGATTGTTTACATAAGTCCCTGTTTGCTGAACACTAGTAATGATCCCTACCCCAGGAGCACCCTTCTTGACTTTACCCCCTCCGAAAAACGCACCTATAATACCAGGTAGAAATATAAGCGCAAAGCCTGTATAAATTAACGGCCGATACCACGGAGCATCCATAATCAAAAATGGATCATTCCATAAGTAGTTAGCCAAGAATGGTGAGAAGCCTACACCAAACACTAGAAGTACCCCGATCATACTCAAAAATCCTTTCATTCTTCAAAACCCCTTTTCAATCATCTGTTTAAAATATATGTCAGCAAGATAGGGTGAAACACCTCATTCATTTTACGCTGTCACCAGACCCATATAGATCAGCTCTGATGGATTTTTCGGGTTGCTTCCCAGACCCACCGTATCTCCAGGCCGCGGGATTTGCAGCTTGGATACGAGCGTTTCCAACGTTTTTTGGTATCGATTGCCGTTAATTTCTGTCACATCTAGCACTAGCACTACGATCGGATCAAAATTCACGAGCTTCCCGGTATCTGTTACCGAAATAATAACCGCAGTCGCTGCCATCGCCAAACCACCGTTAGCCGCTGTTTGAGCTTGTCTTGCCGAATTTAGGCTTTGGTTGATCTGTTCCCGATGCTCTTTGGGTACTAGACCTTTCATAAATAAGCCTGACAGGCCTTTATTCATCAGTTGGTCTGCTTGTTCTATCGCATCCTGCTGTTTTTTCTTTTTACCGAAAAAGTTCATCATGTGATTGCACCTCGTATTTTGTATTGTCGTACCTTATGAATTCAGTATAGAAGACGGTTCCTGACATCACAATACGTTTTGGCACATACAAAAAAACCGGAAAAACAGGAGCTTCAACCTGTATTTTGTCGGTTTATTTTTGAACTTTGGCACGGTTCGCACAAAATTTTGCACACTTCCGAGTATTCTTTCGAACAATCTATCCGATAGTTTTGTGAAAAGCGAATGATTTCTGACTATTTTTTTCTTAAAAGATAGACCAGTTTACGATAATACGCAGATGATTCTTTATAACGACGACTGTCCTCGGACACCACAGCCAGCGTTTCATATAACTGTTCAAGCCGCGCTGGATGCTGAAGAGCTTCAAAATAAGGCAAGCATTGCAAGGCATGCATCCAAAAGGCGTCCTGATTTCCCTGAGCAAGCGCAAGCTGGCTTTCATAAAAATCAAGCCCCATTTGCTGATCTGTTGTCAGATTGGTTTGGCGAAGCTGATCCAAATGCTGTGAGAGAAGGCCCCAATTTTTCCGCACAAACGCAATCTCACAACGATATATCAGCGTAACGGGCAGCATCATCTGCTGCATTTCCTCCCGCTCCCGACTCACCAGCGCTTCAAAACGCCCTACTTCCTCCAATGCCTTGTCCAGCTCTCCAATCGATGTCAGCATAATAATCCGGTTGTTCAGGATGGTCGTGAGCATATCTGCCGCATTTTCCAAATAGACTAGATTGGCCTCAGCCATAGACAGCGTTAACAGTGCTTCCTGTACAGAACCCATGGCAAAACAATATCCGCTGTAAGCTACATACAGGCCCGTCAAACGGTGAAAAAGCCGATCATCATACACCCTTCGCATCGTCTGCTCGAATACCTGCTTCGCCTGATCAAATTGCTTAACCTGAATGCAGGCCTCCATCATAATGTTTTGCGCATTGAGCCAGTTTTCCGTCCCCTCTTCCACCAATCGGATTAACTGCGTAACGTTATTCAGCACATCATAATAATGATTTTTAGAGCGGAGATACTGGATTTTATAAAATAAAATTGCTTTTTTTAGCGGTGCGGGCAGCTCCACCTCATCCGAACGACCAAACTTCTCCAAATAAAAATTCAAATAGGTTTGATGTAAATATTCATAGGCCGTTGGGTCATTTAATTGCTGGTAATAAACGGCCTTCATCAAATAAGTCGTCATTTCCACTACCAGTGAATCGTTGCGATCCTCCAGCTGATCCACATAGCCTTCCGTGGCAGGATTAGCCAGCTTGGACAGCTCTGTAAAAATCTTATCCGCTGTAGCCAGCGTTTCCTCATCCTCTGCCGCTGCACGTAAGAGGTACGATGGGTTTACACCTAAACGCCCAGCAATTTGCTCAGCCAGATCCTCTGCTAACGGGTAACGGTCGGCCAGTATATTCGCAAAATGTGCAGGTGTCACCAGCCCGTCTACCAGCTCTTTACGGGACAGGTTTTTCTTTTTACACAAAAATTCAATGCGTTCCTTAAGCATGGAGTATTCCTTTCTACACTGATTATCGGTCATACAGTGAGGGACGCCGATCTTCAAACACCGGAATACGACCACGCACGTCCTGCACCAAGGCAGACTCAATCGTTCCTGTGAGAATCTCCTCCTGCTCTCCGCCCTCAGCAATGATTTCTCCCCATGGATCAATAATAAGCGAATGCCCGAAGAAATCAGTATCTCCGCTGCGACCTACCCGGTTACAAGCAATGACATACATTTGATTTTCTATAGCACGTGCGGTCAGCAAGGTGCGCCAGTGATGCAGCCGAGGATGAGGCCATTCTGCGGGTACGATCAACAAATTTGCGCCCGACAGGGCCAAACTGCGGGCTAGTTCAGGAAACCGGATATCATAGCAGATCGACGCACCTGCCTGAATCCCATCATCCAGTGCGAATAAAACCTTTTCTTCGCCAGGCTGCAAATATTTTTCTTCATCCATAAGTCGGAATAGATGAATTTTGGAATACGAAGCAACCTCTCTGCCTGTTCGGTCAAAAACGAGCATCGTATTATACACATGACCGTCGCTTTTTTTCTCTGCGATTGACCCTGCTACTACATTCACTTGATGGGTGGCGGCAAATGCTGCTATCCATGCCCGAGTCTCCGTCCCTTCTTCGTCCGCCAGCTCATGAATGCGCTCCAAGGCATAGCCTGTGTTCCACATTTCTGGCAGGACAATCAGATCCGGCTTCAGTTCGGCTTTCATCGCTTGTTCCATTAAAGCTCGGATATGACTGCGGTTTTCCGGGGGATTTCCTATCTCTATGTGAGCTTGTATGAGTGCAACACTGAACGGCTGAGCTTCCTGATACGTCAAAATCCTTCATCCTCCTTGTGTGCCGGAGCTTCTCGTGACCCATTGTCCGGTATTTTCTCCCATCATAGCCCGATCAGTCTGGATTACGCAACCATGCAAGCTTAATTCCCCCTATACAGCTCGGTAAAATCGTGATAGATTATTTCTTAAACTATTCCAAAAGGTCGTGTACATGGATGACTCATTTTTCTATTCCTTCTTCTGACGTCATGAAACAGTTACCCACTCAATTTTTTGCCACACTTGTACAAAATGTAAACCGTGAAATCGCGGCGGGGCATGATGTCATTAATCTCGGACAGGGGAACCCCGATACCCCCACTCCTTCTCATATTGTAAAAGCTTTGCAGGAATCAGCAGATAACCCGCTATATCATAAATATTCGCCATTTCGCGGTTATAGCTTTCTCAAGGAAGCCGTTGCCCAGCGCTATCAGGAGGATTACGGTGTAACGCTCAATCCTGAAAGTGAGGTCGCCATCCTGTTTGGCGGAAAAACGGGTTTGGTTCAGCTCCCACAAGTCCTACTCAATCCCGGTGATGTATGTCTCGTCCCTGATCCCGGTTATCCGGACTACTGGTCAGGTGTAGCCTTGGCTAAAGCGGAAATGTCTTTTCTGTCATTAAAGGAAGAGAATCGTTTTCTGCCCGACTATGAAGCCATTTCCGCGGAAGACCGCCGCCGCGCTAAGCTAATGTTCCTTAACTATCCGAATAATCCTACCTCGGCTACTGCTCCACTTTCCTTTTACGAGGATACGGTTGAATTCGCGCAACGTAACGGCATTGTGGTTGCCAGTGATTTTGCCTATGGCGCTATTGGATTTGATGGCGAACGTCCGGTAAGCTTCCTACAGGCTAAGGGTGCTAAAGACGTGGGGATTGAGTTCTATACCTTGTCCAAAACGTACAATATGGCGGGCTGGCGTGTTGGTTTCGCGCTCGGTAATGCCGAAATCATCTCGATGATTAACCTGCTGCAGGATCATATTTATGTAAGCTTGTTTGGCGGCATTCAGGCAGCCGCAGCAACAGCCTTGACGGCCTCGCAGAACTGCGTAAGCGAGCTGGTTGCCCGTTATGAATCGCGCCGTAACGCTTTTTATGATGCACTTGGGCAAATCGGCTGGAAGGCGACACGCCCAAGCGGCTCCTTTTTCAGTTGGTTGCCTGTGCCGCAGGGCTATACTTCTACTTCTTTTGCCGATCTGTTGTTGCGGGAAGCCAAGGTGGCTGTCGCTCCAGGGATCGGCTTCGGGAGTGGCGGCGAAGGATATGTGCGAGCGGGGCTGCTGAGCTCAGAAGCTCGACTGACCGAGGCGGCTGATCGAATTGGCAAGCTAAACCTGTTTGGTTAATCCGTATTTTCCAGCTACAACTTCTTTGCCAAACCTGGTCTTTTCGTGGTATTCTGTATCCAATATCATTTAGCGCGTTGAAGGGACTATTAAGAGAGACCCGGTCCTGTTCAGAGAGTAAATTCCGATAGGCTGCAAGAATTTACCTGGACTCTCTCCCAACTCCTATCCCCGAGCGCCCTGCGCAATCAGGCGGCCCCTGCCGTTAACAGGTTTCAAGTGGGATGATCATGAATCATCAATGAAGGTGGTACCGCGGAAGCACAAACTTTCGTCCTTTGCATACAAAGGATGGAAGTTTTTTTGCATTAAAAAGAGTAAAATTAAGGAAGTGGACGTCATGTCAACACGTATCGTCATTAAAATCGGTAGCAGCTCTCTAACTGGAGTGGAAGGTGGCTTGAATCGGGAAGCCATCGCTTATTTTGCCCGGGAAATCAGCTTGCTTCGTGCAAAAGGTCATGAAGTGCTGCTGGTTACATCAGGCGCAGTAGCCGCGGGATTCAGAGAGATTGGGTACCCTTTTCGCCCTAAGCTGCTACATGAAAAGCAGGCGGCAGCGGCTGTTGGCCAAGCTCTTCTCATGCAGGCCTATGAGCAGGCTTTTAAAGATTTTGACCTAGTGATCGCGCAGGTTCTGCTAACCCGTAGTGACTTTTTGAGCCGCAAACGGATGAACAATGCCGGAATGACCGTAGAAGAATTGCTGCGCCAGCAGGTTATCCCGATCTTTAACGAAAATGACACGGTATCAATTGACGAATTGAAATTCGGCGATAACGATATGCTGTCCGCGCTGGTTGCCAATCTGGTCAAAGCTCAGCATCTGATTATCATTACGGACACTGATGGCGTATATACGGCAGATCCGCGCAAGCATCCGAATGCCGTACGTTTTGAACGTATCGAAGAAATTACAGAGGAGATTTATGCATTAGCTGGAGGTTCCGGATCATCTGTAGGTACTGGCGGCATGCGATCCAAGATCGAAGCTGCCAAAGTCGCTACACGCGGTGGTGTGCCTGTATATGTGGGACGTGTAAGCGCGAATGGCGATTTAGACGCAGCCGTCGAAGGACACGGACCAGGAACATATTTTGACACTCACCTCTCTTCACTTCCGATGAAAAAACAATGGCTTGGATTTATGTCCACCCCTCTGGGCGCGGTGCATGTAGACGAAGGGGCCGAGGAAGCGCTGGTTCACGGAGGACACAGTCTACTTCCGGTTGGCGTACGACGTGTCGAGGGCAGCTTTCATGCCGGAGATGTCGTTGAGGTGCTCGGACCGGAAAATAAAGTGTTAGGACGCGGCATCGTCAATTATGACGATGAACAGCTTCGAATGGTACAAGGATTACCGAGTGGTGAGGTTGTGGGCAAAATTGGTCCCATTCACCGGCTTGAGGTGATTCACAGGGATGAATGGATTACATTATGTATGTAGGGAGGCCGTAACATGAGTGATTTAACGACAAACACAGCTACAACCGAGGAGAATCAGTTTAGCGAAGTACGAACCAAAGCGAATCTTGCCAAAAAAAGTGCCGGGGTCATGAACCGCCTGACTACAGCACAGAAAAACGAAGCATTGCTTGCTATGGCTGAAGCTCTAGTAAATCATACTGAAGAGCTGATTGCAGCAAACCATAATGACCTGAAACATGGACGGGAATTGGGAACATCGGAATCACTGCTCGACCGCCTCACGCTGACCGAGGACCGAATCGGGGCAATTGCCGAAGGATTACGCCAAATTGTGGCACTACCTGACCCGGTCGGCGACACCCTTGAGCAAATTGAACGTCCAAACGGTCTGCGAATTGAGAAGATACGTGTGCCGCTGGGTGTCATCGGCATCATATATGAAGCGCGTCCAAATGTAACCGTGGATGCCGCGGGCCTGTGCTTGAAAACAGGTAATCCGGTTGTGCTACGCGGTGGTTCGGCCGCCCTCTTCTCCAACCGCAAGATTATCGAAGTACTCCAGCAGGCACTAGACGCAACAGCTGTGCCACGCGAGGCACTTCAACTTATTGAAGATTCAGACCGTGCCTCGGTCAACGAAATGCTCACCTTGAACGGCTTGCTGGATGTAATTATTCCACGTGGCGGGCGTTCACTCATTCAAAATGTTGTTCAGAACGCTACCGTACCTGTCATCGAAACCGGAGCAGGTGTGTGCCATACCTTTTTGGACGCTACAGCGGATGCAGCAATGGCCGAAGCGATTACACTGAATGCCAAGGTGCAAAGACCGTCCGTGTGTAACTCGATGGAAACATTGCTCGTACACTCGGATTATGCAAAAGCACACTTAACAGGATTGGCAGAACGCTTTCGTGATGCGGGGGTTGAGCTACGCGGCTGTGCACGCACACGAGAATTGGTTCCTTGGGCTGTTCCTGCCACAGAAGAGGACTATGGCACCGAGTATAATGATTACATTATGAACGTCAAGGTCGTGGACAATCTGGACGAAGTACTGGAGCACATTGCCCGTTACGGTACGATGCATTCTGAGTGTATTGTCACCGAGGACCAAGCCCATGTCGAGCGTTTTCTGCAAGAAGTGGACGCGGCAGCCGTGTACCACAATGCCTCTACCCGCTTCACGGATGGCTTTGAGTTCGGGTTTGGTGCCGAGATCGGAATCAGCACACAAAAATTACATGCCCGTGGTCCAATGGGATTGCCTGCCTTGACTTCAACCAAATATCGCGTGTACGGTACTGGACAAATCAGGGAATAATAACAAAAATCAATCCGTATCCTTGGAGGTTATGAATCTATGTGTGAATCACAAACGAAAGTTTTAATTAACGAGCAAATTACGTTTTTCGGGGCAGGATCAATGGCAGAGGCTATTATTCGTGGAATGACGGCTCGTTCTGTCGTTAAACGTAGTGGTATTACCGTTATCAACCGCAGTAATCAGGCTCGTCTTGAGGAACTCCAAAAGCAATATGGAGTCTTGTACCAAACCGAGGATGCCGCCAAAACCGAGCTTCTGCGTCGTTCTCCAGTCATTGTGCTTGCCATGAAGCCCAAGGATGCTGCACAAGCACTTGGACAGCTCGGCCCACTTCTGTCTGATGAGCAGCTGATCATATCGGTCATCGCTGGATTGTCCATTCGTACGATGCAAACCTTACTGGGTCGCAAGCAGCCGATCGCACGGACGATGCCCAATACATCCAGCTCGATTGGGCTGGGAGCTACAGGCATTAGCTTTTCCAAAGAGATCAGCGAAAACCAGCGTAAAAATGTGCTTACGATGTTCGAATCTGTAGGTACGGTGACGGTTATAGAGGAAGAGAAAATGGATGTTTTGACCGGGATATCTGGAAGCGGCCCTGCCTATGTCTACTATCTGATGGAAGCCATGATTGCCGGGGGAATTCGTGGTGGCTTGACCCCTGAGCAAGCGCACGAACTAACGGTGCAAACCGCGCTTGGAGCGGCACGCATGGTACAGCAAACCGGAGAGGAGCCTTCTGCCCTTCGCCACAAAATCATGTCTCCTAATGGCTCTACGGTAGCTGCATTGGAAATGCTGGACAAAGGTGACTTCTATGAAACGGTGATTGCGGCGGTGCAGCGGTGCGCTGAACGATCCCGCGAGATGGGAGCTGTACTCAAGGAGGGAATTGAATGAGCTATTGCTTGGCGACCTACCGGGTATACGATGACAAAGCCGATTTTAACCAAAAGGCCCAATCTATTGCCATCGGCATGACGGTGGGCAGCTGGACTGAGCTCCCGCAAGCCAAACGGGACGCGATGCAAAAGCATCTTGGCTCGGTTCATTCTGTGGATATTCACGATGGAGGTCCTGGTGAACGGTACGCCGACCTGACCATCGCTTACCCGGATGTCAACTTCAGCCGGGATATTCCCGCACTGCTGGTCACAGTCTTCGGCAAAATTTCGATGGACGGCCGAATTAAACTAACGAAGCTGGGTTTCTCGGAAGCCTTCCGCTCTGCTTTTCCCGGACCGAAATTCGGTATCAGCGGCTTGCGCGAGCAGCTCGGCGTGCATGATCGCCCTCTGCTCATGAGCATTTTCAAATCTGTGATTGGCCTCAATTTGGACGAACTTCGTGAACAGTTTACCCGGCAGGCTCTCGGCGGTGTCGATCTGATCAAGGATGACGAGATCTTGTTTGAAAATGCGCTGACACCAATTGAGAAACGAGTCGAAGCCTGCATCAAAGCTGCCGAAGCGGCTGAGCGCGAAACCGGTAAAAAGCTGCTGTATGCGGCTAATTTAACGGGGCCGACCTCGCAGCTTAAGACGCAAGCTCTCAAGGCCATCGACGCGGGTGCCAACGCGTTACTGTTTAACGTGTTGGCCTACGGTTACGATGTGCTGCATGAACTTAGCAGCGATCCCGCCGTCTCGGTGCCAATTGCTGCTCATCCTTCGTTGGCGGGAGCTGCTTATCCGTCGCCACATTATGGTATATCGGCGTCCGTTCTACTTGGTCAGCTTATGCGGCTGGCTGGCGCTGACCTCGTCCTCTTCCCTTCTCCCTACGGCTCAGTGACGATGCCGCGTGAGGAAAACATGGCGATCCGCGATGAACTGATCACCCCTGATCTACCGCTGAAGGCCAGCATGCCTGTCCCTTCCGCAGGGATTCACCCGGGCCTCGTGCCGTTAATTGTACGTGACTTTGGTACTGACGTTGTTGTCAACGCCGGGGGTGGGATTCACGGCCATCCGCTAGGTACAGAAGCCGGTGGGCGCGCCTTTGTGCAGGCGATTGAAGCCGTACAGCAGAATGTCCCGCTGGCAGAATACGCCCGTACTCACCCCGAGCTGCAATCTGCGCTTGACATATGGGGAGGTGAACGATGAGCACAGCAAAGAAGCCCGTCATTTTTTGCGATTTTGACGGGACAATTACGAACAGCGATAATATTGTCGCCATTATGAAGCATTTTCAGCCTGCAGGCTGTGAGCCCATCATGCATCAGATCGTAAATGGGCATACATCCATTCGTGAAGGCGTAGGTGCGATGTTCGCCTTGATGCCTTCGGAGCAAAAGGGCGAAATTATCTCATATGTACTTGGACAAGCTGGTATACGCGAGGGCTTTGCACGCTTTTTGGACTATGTACGGGAGCAGCAGATTGAATTTTTCGTTACCAGCGGCGGCATTGATTTTTTTATTGATCCATTGCTAAAACCATTCGATATTCCACACGACCACGTCTATTGCAACAAAGCAGATTTTTCCGAGGAGCGCATCCAGATTACGTGGCCGCATCCATGTGAGGAGCCGTGTACAAATGACTGCGGCATGTGTAAAACGACTGTGATTCGTCAATACTCTCCCGAACAATATGAACGGATTTTGATCGGCGACAGTCTGACCGATTTTGAAGGAGCTAAAATTGCCGATCTTGTGTACTCCCGTTCGCATCTGACTTTAAAGTGTCAAGAACTTGGCGTACCACATGTACCCTTTGAAACATTTGATGACATTATCGAGGATTTAAAGCAAAAACAGGAGCAAGGGGTGCTGTAAATGAGTTTTAACTTGGCAGACATTTCATTCGAGGAAAAACGCCGTTCGTTGGAAGAACTCGCTGATGTCAAGGAGCTATTCGCCTCTCGTAACTGGTTCCCAGGCACAAGCGGCAATCTGTCGATCCGAATCGGTGATTTTCATCCTGAACAATTTTATTTTGCAGTTACCGCCAGCGGCAAAGATAAAACCAAACGCACTCCTGAGGATTTTCTGTTCGTAGACCAATACGGAAAAGCAGCAGAAGCCACAAACCTCAAGCCAAGTGCAGAGACGCTCATCCATTGCGAAATTTACCGCCTGACAGGCTGTGGAGCAGTTTTTCATGTGCATACCGTGTTTAACAATCTGATTTCCGAATATTATGGTGAGCAAAGCGCTGTACCTATCCAAGGTATTGAGCTGATCAAGGCTTTTAACATTTGGGAAGAAAATGCTGCGATTGATATTCCTGTGCTGCCTAATTACGCGGATATTGCCTCGATTGCCAGGCTGGTGTCTGGTGTACTGAATGATCAGGTGCCTGGAATTTTATTGCGTAACCACGGCATTTATGCGTGGGGCCGTGATGTATTTGAGGCTAAAAAGCATTTGGAGGCGTTTGAATTTTTGTTTGAAACGACGTATCGCTCCCTGCTGCTGAAAACTTTGAAGTAAATAAACTCATAAGTCTCAAAGATGTGTATCATTATTAGTAAAAGCGGTTATTGAATATCGAGAACGGGGCCTGAGCGAAAAGCACGGTACGTTCTCTTTTTTATTAAAAAAGTTTCCTATCCTAGTGGTGACATAAAATCTTAGTTGAGGTGATAAGGTGAGTAAAGAATTACATGAGATTATATTGAATTTAGAAAAGCAGTTAATGCATTATCGAAAAGAAGATTTTGAAAAGCTATTAGCTAATGATTATATTGAATATGGCTCTTCGGGTAAAAAATACGACAAATCATTGCAATTAATTTTTTTAAATGATAGAGCTCCTTTGAACTACATACCATTTATAATTACCAACTTTAAAATAAAGTTGTTGTCGTCAGATTTTGTACATTCAACATACTGTACTAAATCGATTGACGATGGAAATAGGTCATTAAGAAGTTCCATTTGGAAACTAAACGATGGTCAATGGCAAATGTTTTTTCATCAGGGAACTCCAACAAAATAGGGACTCATTTTAAACACTTGGCTCTCGAAACACCACAATAATATCAACATTCAGATTAAACATTGCCTTCATAAAGGAAATGTGATGAATAAGAATCCTTCCGATGTAATTTAAGGCGTGCTGTAAAAAAAGCGCCCCCTATTGGGGACGCTCCAGCGTGAATTGCTCTCCTAGCTTCGCATAATTGTTCCCAGCCAACCGACTTACTGGACGCAACTCCTTAGCAATCACATACGTATTTTGGTACGCTTCCTCGGATAAATGATACTGCACTACGCGTCCGATTAACAGATCACAAGCAGGTGTGTCCTCCTCGCCTCCTAGCGGTATCACCTGTTCCAGAATACATTCCATGCGTATTTTCGCTTCTGTCACACCGGGAACTGCGATTTTTGTACTTTTGACCGGGGTAAGGCCTGCCAGTGTAATCTCACTCTCCTGCGGCGGCAGACGGGAAGCCGTCACATTCACCGTTCCCACATTGTCCTCGTCTGTGATATGTACGACAAAAGCTTTATGCTCCATCGCATTACGTGCTGTATCTTTGGATACTCCATCGACACGTTGTACGGATACAGACAGCAGTGGCGGCTCGGAGGCAACGATGGAAAAATAACTGAACGGCGCACCATTCAGCACCCCTTCGCTGCTCAAAGTCGTTACAAAGGCTACCGGCCTTGGGATAATACTTCCGGTCAACAGCTTATAATTTTCACGCCCTGTAAGCGTATCAGGATTCAACGAAATCATTTTTCTCCCTCATTTCCGATCACAATCGCTATTCGACTGCACACCATCAAGTTTCGCCTGATAAGCAAATGCACCATTAGTTAGCGACATGGATGACATCTCAGGCTTCCTTTTCAAGTATCGCGTGAATGATACAAAATGTAAAGTTGGAGCCGGAAAATCTCCCTATTTTTCAATTATATTTCCTCGGCTATCGCGCACAGTAACCGTAATTCCCTCAGGTACAGCAATCGTAACATCAAGCTGCTGTTGAGTCTGCATGAACCGTGTCGGAATTTGACCCAGTAATACATACAAGGTATCGCCGATTTGCTTGGTCTGATATAAATCTTGACCCTTTATTTCGTCCTCTTTGCCTGTGTATACATAACTTCCGAACACATGCACTTCCGGTGAGCTGGTTGCGTCAATTTTGACCGCATAAGGATCTTCTCCCTGTACAATCACTTTGTTCACTTCGGCAGGCAGTTTTTCATGCCAGTCTGGGAGAACCCTTGTTTCCTGAACCGAACTCATTATTTCTCTGACTTGCGGAGTGATCCCCAATGAACTGACCAAGGCAAATCCGATACAGCAAAAAACCAATACCGCCGTAATAAACATACTGAATACATCATAACGAATACGCTCACGCGTCCCCTTCCAAGCAGTATACATTAAAATTTCCAAACCTAGCAAAACAAAAACGACAGGCCACCAGGTCAAAGCCTGGTCCAGTATGCCCGCTCCCCAAAACTTGGAGGCAAACGTTATGCTCCCCAGCAGGACGAGGAAAAGTCCCATGGACAGCCTTCCGACTTTCCACACCCCTGCCGGAGCGTTTGACGCTTTAGAGGAATTATTTTTGTTAGATGATGTACCCAATATACCTGTGGAGCCTCCTCCATCGCTCTGAGGATGATGGGCTCCCTTAAAGGGAGCCTCACTCTTTGAAAATTCAGTATCCATTCTATTGCTTCTCCTTTACTCGTTTAGATTTGGAATTCCCGATCATCATCCAAATACCACCGCCGATCAACAATAAGGATACGATAATCGTTCGTAGATACATGTCAACCAAATTATAAATCTCTCCATTCGGAAACAGACGTTCCAAAGTAGGAACTAATACGTTGATTAAGATGTAATAGGCTCCTAGCAATAGTAACCCCAAGCCTACCCAGCGGTGATATTGTGCAAACATACCGATCACAGGCTTATCGATCAGCGGCTCCCGTCCATAACGGCTTACTTGCTGCAACGCATCAAAAAAGCTATAAAACCAGACCACCGGAATCAGGAACAAAAAAAGTGAAAGATGCAGCACGTCCAGTACATAGATGCCTCCTAAAAACAGAAGCATGAGCTGGAGTCCACGCTTTTGCATACCGATATACATATGTCCAGCACCGGGAAATACCGATAAAATGGTAGCCAGCATTTTACTCCGCCGTCCCTCGACTCTTCCATATTCCAGTTCCTCAAACAAAGTACGGTCCTGAAGCATTTCTCCCGCTTGTTTGCGATGTACATGCTGCACCGCATCAAACATGCAATACAGCCAAATGATCGGTAACACGCCCGCAAACGCCAAAAATCCGGATTCGTTTGTAATGCTGGTAATAAAAACGAGGATCGCTCCAAAGCCAAAGAAAGATAGCAGAAAAGACAAACCACGCTGCATCAGGCCCAAGTGAAGGTGTCCCAATCCAGGAATGAACGACAGCAAAATCGTAAAAAATCGTTCATTGTCCGATCCTTTTTGAAAAGCAGGTGATCCTGCCATACCATAGTGTCCTTGTTGATAATGGTTATAGCCTGGGCCATATCCCATTCCTGCCCCCGGTGAATCCGTATCTGCGTGTGTTGCCTCCTCCGGTACCTCTCCTGTTAAACCAGCCTGTCCATAAGGCCCACTTTGCGAGTAATAACCATATGGATTAGGTCCTACATGAGGGGGATATGGAACAGCAGCTGCACGAGGATCATAACGCAACAAGCTAATAATAATATGCAGCATACTCAGTCCCCAAAAAAGAGCGGCAACAAACATACTGGCCAATAAAGGTAATTCGTCTCTTGATACCACTGAAAAAAATAATCCTCCCGCCAGACATCCGAAAAACAAAATGGTGTATACAAACGCATTGGCTTTTCTGGTCCAGTAATAGTGTCCCACACCGGGAATGATGTTCAATAGAAATGCCAAGAGCTTGCTTCTTTCCGTATAAGGCATCGCTACACTTCCTTTCTATTTATGGGATTTTAATGAAGTCCCCATCTGAAGGTTGTTGTTTTTGAGTTTTTCGTCTCACCCTTTATCCGAAGATTTAGGGCTTTAATTTATCGAGCCAGGTCGTGGTAGCTCGCATGACCTCTTCACTGTAAGAGACGCGTTCTTTTGGAGGAATCGGCTTTCCGTCTGTTTGCGGCATCATTTTGTCAAAGGCTCCACTGGACAACAAGATCAACGTTAGGCTTGCGGCGACAACATAGTGAAACACAGGTTTTTCAAACCAGCGGCGTTTTTTGAACATAACTTGACTCGGTTCAGCTTCTAGCTCGGGAAGAACGGCCATTACCTGATCTGTGAAGCGCTCCGTATCCATCCAGGCAGAATAATCTTTCATAGTTGACTCCAATTGCTCCAGTGCAACAAGATATAACATCAGCGCCTGTTCGTCTTCCAGCAGGAGCCTTTCCAGCCGGGCAGATTCCTCTATCGTGCAAGTTCCTGCAATGTAAGCATGCCAGTCATTCGATTTCCCTTCAATCCACGGTTTATCCTGTTGGTCAGTCATTGCCATTCCTCCTCCTTCCAGTGGTTTCGAATCCATAGTCGCGCCCGGTAGAGTCTCGACTCTACCGTTTTTAAAGCTACCTGCGTCTCTTCTGCAATTTGGTCGTAGGTTTTGCCTTGCATATAGTAGGCTTGAATAATATCCCGATGTTGCTGGGGCAACTGAGCGATTTTTTGCGATAGTTCTTTAATTTGCTCCTCGCGGATGAGACGAGTCAGCACATCCTCATCCCGGGAAGGGAGCTGTACAAGGGATTGTGCGACGTCTATTAGCTCTGCGGGGCGTCTGTCCTGTTTGCGCTTAATATCCAGCGCTTTGTGGAGCGCAATTCGGCTCAGCCACGTTTTAAAACCTTCGTTCCGGTACTGGGGGAGAGACTTGTACACCTGAACGAATGCCTCCTGCGCGGCATCTTCTGCTTCCTTGCTGTCATGCAGCACCGAATAGGCGATATGAAATACATGCTTGCTGTACAGCTCTACGATCTCACGGAACGCCTGCCGGTCACCAGACCGTATTCGTTCAATGATTCTCTCTATATCAATGACGCTCTCCCCCTTCCCAATACTATAGACGCCAGGAAATTTCCTTCCCCTGCATATTTCGAAAAAATAATTTAAAAAGGACACACCCTCCTGACGGAATGGTGTGTCCTCTATCATTAAAGCCTATTTACTCGTCTTCATTTCGGCTTAGCTCACGCGCACAGGCGATATTCCATGTTGTCCTCATTGCACAATAGCCAATCTGCAGTAACAGCCTTCATATATAAGTCTACTACCTAAAAGGCTTAGACCGATACATTAATTGCGTCCGCCACCACGGAATCGCTGGGCGTATTCTTTGGCATCCTGTGCATTACGGACACGGTTTCGGCTCCACTCCAGCAAAATACGGTCTATATACCGGAAATGTACCTTCCCTGCAAATACCGCTTCCTTCAAAGCCAGCAAAATAAGCTCCTCGGGATACCGATCCTGATCCACCCAGCTGGTGATCGTCTCGTATTCCATCGGTGATAATGGTCGCCCGAATTCTTTCTCGAAAATCGTGAACAAATTCCGTTCTTCTGTAAGCGGGGATTCCGATATTCCATTCAGTAAATCCGGCTTTCCGGCAAACAAAATGTCATCTTCATCGTGCTGCTCGTTACGCTCGGCGATCATACATTCTGCCAACTTACGATACAGCCCCGTCAAATTGTAACGTTCGAATTGTACAGATGAACTGCGGTCTTCTACGGAATCAATTCTCAAAAATCCTTCTTTCATGAGCTTACTGAAATAGAGTGCGATTTCATTCGCAGTGCATCCGATACGGGCCTGCAATTGTTCCCATGTCGGAAATTCATTACGTTCCGCTTGTTTGAAGGCAAGCAACTGCATCAGTAGCAGCATTTCGCCATCTGCCAGCCGAAGTGTTCGATAATGCTTGAGCAGGGCGTAGGGAATCTGGACCATTCCGGCTTCCATAGCAAAGGCTACTCCCTCCGCCCATTCTGCCGCTGATGTCTTGTCGAATGATCCGGTCATCGGTTACGGATACAAACGATACAGCATACGTGGGAACGGAATCGTTTCACGTACATGATCGAGTCCACAAATCCATGCTACTGTACGCTCCAGGCCCAGTCCAAAACCAGAATGCGGAACGGTACCATAGGTGCGCAGATCCATATACCATTGGTAGGCTTCACGAGCCAAGTTATGCTCGTTAAAACGTTCTTCCATCAATGCTGGATCATCAATCCGTTGGGAACCCCCGATAATTTCGCCGTAGCCTTCAGGAGCGATCATATCGGCACACAGAACAACCTCTGGACGGGTCGGGTCTGGTTTCATATAGAATGCCTTAATGTGTGTCGGCCAATGTGTAATAAACACAGGCTTGTTATATCTTTCGGCAATCGCCGTTTCATGAGGAGCACCAAAGTCTTCCCCCCATGGGATATCGAAACCTTCACCTTGAAGGAAGGCAATCGCCTCATCATACGTAATACGTGGGAATTCGCCTTGAATTTGCTCCAGCTTCGAAACATCGCGTCCGATAGTTTCAAGCTCCTTCGCACAATTTTTCAGAACAGATTGCACGATATGGCTTACAAACTGCTCCTGTACGCACAAGGATTCTTCATGATCCACAAAAGCCATCTCAGGTTCGATCATCCAGAACTCAATCAGGTGACGACGTGTTTTGGACTTTTCCGCACGGAAAGTTGGACCAAAGGAATACACTTTGCCCAGCGCCATTGCCGCGGCTTCCATGTACAACTGTCCGCTTTGTGTCAAATACGCATCTTCATCAAAATATTTAATGTGGAACAACTCTGTTGTGCCTTCTGCAGAGGAAGGAGTCAAAATAGGTGGGTCCACCTTCGTAAAGCCGTTGCCGTTAAAGAATTCCTGTACAGCACGGATAATTTCCGCCCGTACGATCAAAACAGCACGTTGCTTGGCGGAACGCAACCACAAGTGACGATGATCCATCAGGAAATCTACACCGTGCTCTTTGGGTGTAATCGGGTAGTTTTCGGTCAAATGAATAATGTCAATGCCTGTAACCGTTAATTCAAAGCCTGATTGGCTACGCGGTTCTTCACGCACCACTCCAGTAACGTAAAGGGAGCTCTCTTGAGTCAAGGATTTGGCGTCATTCCAAATATCCTCGGACACTTCGCTTTTCACGATAACCCCTTGAATATACCCGCTGCCATCCCGCAGTTGCAGAAACTGAATTTTACCACTAGATCGTTTATTGTTTACCCAAGCGCCGATTGTAACCGTTTCCCCTACATGGCGACCCACTTGGGCAATCGTACTTTTATTCGTCATGACCGTCTCTCTCCTCTTAACCGAAAATCAAACAGCCCTTCCCCCTGGGTCAGGCTGTTTGCTCTCGCTGTTTGGTGCATGCGGAACTCAAACAATAGTCCACATGCATAAAGTTTACACTTTCGAACCGAACTACTGAACCAGACGGAACGTGTCGCGGGCAATAACCAGTTCTTCGTTCGTTGGAATGATCAGTACTTCTACCTTTGAATTTGCAGTTGTAATCCGGCGAGGCTCGCCAGAACGAATAGCATTCAACGATTCATCCAGCTCGACACCGAGGAATGTCAATTGCTCCAACACTCTCTTACGCAGAACGATGGAGTTCTCGCCTACACCTGCTGTAAATGCAATTACGTCTACCCCGTTCATTGCGGCAGCATACGATCCAATGTATTTGCGCAGACGGTATTCATACATTTCAAATGCCAATGTAGAATTAGCTTCGCCTTTTTCCATACCTTCTGTGATTTCACGCATGTCACTGCTGATACCGGAGATAGCTAAAAGTCCACTATGCTTGTTCAGCATGGAATTGACTTCATTGACAGTCAATTCTTCTTTGTTCATGACATAAGGTACGATTGCTGGGTCCAAATCACCACTACGAGTACCCATCATAAGGCCTTCCAGTGGAGTCATCCCCATGGAAGTATCAACAGACAAACCGCCTTGAACTGCTGTTATACTACCACCATTACCGATATGACAAGTGATAATCTTCAGGTCTTCCAAAGGACGACCAAGGAATTTGGCTGCTTCCTTACTCACAAAGTCATGGGAAGTACCGTGGGCACCGTAACGACGAACCTTGTACTTATTGTACAACACTCTTGGAATGGCGTACATATAAGCTTTTTCAGGCATGGTTTGATGGAACGAGGTATCGAATACTACAACCTGCGGTACATCTGGCATATTCAATTCAGCCGCTTTAATCCCCATCATGGAAGCAGGGTTATGCAGTGGCGCCAGGTCAAACAAGCGGCGGATTTCACTCTTCGCTTCAGGCGTTACAACTGCTGACTGTTTAAAGATTTCGCCTCCATGAACCACACGGTGGCCCACAGCCTGAATTTCGCTAGTACTGGAGATTACACCATGTTCAGCATCTGTGAGTGCGTTTAGCACTTTACGGATGGCTGTAGTATGTTCCAAAATTTCGCTAACTTCGGTGTATTCTTCTTTATTGGTTGGCTTATGCGTCAGAATGGAGGAATCCATACCGATACGCTCTACCAGTCCCTTTGCCAAAACGGACTCGTCCGTCATATCATACAATTGGTATTTCAGAGAAGAACTCCCTGCATTGATTACGAGAATTTTCATATCCGGTCACCATCCTTGTCGTACTTAAAGAAGCCTTCGCCCGATTTCACGCCCAGGTTACCTGCACGCACCATTTTCTTTAGTACGATGGACGGACGATATTTCAATTCACCAAATTCACGGAACATACGCTCCAGAGCAGCCAAAACGGAATCCAGACCAAAGCGGTCAGCCATTTCCAAAGGACCGTTTTGGAAGTTATAGCCGATTCGCATAGCGTCATCGATATCATCAGCGGAAGCCACGCCTTCTTGAAGTACATGGGCCGCTTCGTTAATCAGCAGACAGATAATCCGGCTTGTTACGAATCCAGGAGATTCATAAATCATGACTCCTTTTTTCTCCACTATTTCTTCCACGAACATCTTAGTGTTTTCAAAGGTATCATCCGAAGTTTTTAAACCACGAATAATTTCTACGAGATCAATACGGGATACTGGATAAATAAAGTGCATACCAATAACACGCTCTGGATACTTGGTCGAGCTGGCAAGCTCGGTCAGGCTCAGCGTGGATGTATTACTTGCAAGAATAATATTGTTTGGACACACATGGTCCAGCTCTTGGAACACTGCTTTCTTCTCGTCCAGATTCTCTGTAATAGTCTCAATGACCATATCACAGCTGCCGAGCTCCGCTAAATGGGATACTTTCTGAATGCGGGATAAGATCAATTTTTTCTCAGCTTGAGTAATTGCCCATTTTTCCAGTTGTTTGTCCAGACTCGTTTCAATCATATTGTAGGCGTAGTCTAGTTTCTCTGGTGTCTGCTCTACCAGCAGCACATCGATTCCTTTGGACGCGAGCATTTCAGAAATCCCCTGTCCCATGGTGCCGCCGCCGATGACGCCGATTTTTTTAAATTGCATGATTCTTAACTCCACCCTTTCCTGGTCACTCTCATATATTGTATCCTTCTTTGTCGAAAAATACATGTTTATGTCCCAATAGATAATAATATCTTAGCACGGACTAAAAGTAAAAAAAAATAACCAGCATAAAAAATTATGCTGGTAATAAAGCATTTTCACTAAATTGACATCTAAATTGGTCTCCAGACAAAGTTTCCTCCTTCATTAGGATGTCAAGTGAGTTGTCGAACACAGGACGATGCTTTTCCAGCAGTTCCAAAGTTCGGGTATGCAGGTCAGCCATAATCTCGCCATTTTCCCGCATGAGTTCTTCTTTCGTTACCATTTCCATGTTAATAATGCCAAGTGAAGTCAAACCGGAAGTCATCATCGTATGGACGATGTTCAGCGCCTGCTCAAAATCATTACTAGAGCCGGTACTTCGACCGCCATAGTACATTTCTTCTGCCGTAGCCCCTGCGAGCGAGATCATAATCTGCTCCTCCAGATACTGCTTGGTGTATAAATAATGCTCTTGCTGTGGATTATGGCGCACATACCCAAGCGCTTTCCCACGTGGGCTAAGTGCAACCTGGCTTACGCTACCAGGACGAACAATTTCGGCCATAATAGCATGTCCCAGTTCATGGATCGCTACACGTTTTTTCTCTTCCAAGGTCGATTCTCGATCTGTCTTTTCACCCATCATCACTTTGTCAATTGCCATCGACAGATGTTTCTGTGCAATCATTTTCTGATCCTGTCTCATCGCATAGATTGCCGCTTCATTCATTACGCTCTCCAGCTGTGCGCCAGAAAACCCATAAGATTCCTCAGCAATTTTATCCAGATTCGCATCTTCCTGAATCGGTTTGTTTTTGGCATGAATTTTAAGAATATGAAGACGGCCCTTCTTATCAGGCAAATCCACTTGAATATGACGGTCAAAACGCCCTGGGCGCGTTAAGGCGCTGTCCAGCATTTCTTTACGGTTTGTTGCCGCAATGATCAAAATCCGCGGTGTATCTACCGAGTAAATACCATCCATTTCTGTCAGCAACTGATTCAAAGTCTGATCATATTCTCGTTGCTGTCCACCCTCACGTTTACCACCAATTACGTCGATTTCGTCAATAAAAATAATTGCATTTTCCTTCTTTTCCTTGGCTGCACGAGTACGTGCCTCCCGGAACAACTCACGCACACGACCTGCTCCAACACCAACGTACATTTCAACAAATTCACTACCTGAGGCTGCAACAAAAACAGAATTAGTATAGTGTGCCGCTGCCTTAGCCATCAGTGTTTTTCCTGTTCCCGGAGGACCTGTGAGCAAAACGCCTTTTAATGGACGGATACCAAACTTGGAGATTTCATCATGTCGATTCAAAAAATCCAAGGCCTCACGCAGCTCCTGCTTAGCGCTTTCTTGCCCACCGATTTCCTCAAAAGTCAGCTTGTCCGGGCCATTTTTTTTACGTTTACGTTCTTGCCCAGCACCTACGGCCAAGCCTCCACGAGCATGCATGAGCATTAACAAGCCGCTGAACATCACACCAGCAACTAGAAGAGGGATAATATTTACCCCAATAAAAACGAGAAATATAATGGTTACCGGCACAATGCCGATTAATATTTCCTTGATCCATCTAGGCATTAGGCCATACCCCCATCTGCTGAGATTGACGTGGCAAAACGATAAACTTGGTCGCTTTCCCTTCGCTGAGTCGGATATAGACATTGTTCGAATCCATGTCGGTATCAGCTTTGATACCCGTCTTTTTCTTTTTCATATGCTCAACTGTAGATGAAATTTGAGTATACTTTCTATTTTCCATCGCTTCGGCTACAGGAAACATAGCCTCAGACCACCATTGATTCAGTGCTGAATTGGAACGGTCTGCAATATCGAGCTTAATGGTGCGGCTGCCAATGATGGATTGTCCTTTTTGCTTAACTACATCGACCAATCCGGCCACATCCGCCTGCGGTTTGAGATCTAGTTTCAATACAACCTGATCCTGTTTAATATCTATTTGAGCGCTTGTCACGCCTGGATATTGAGAAACCAGTTTTTCCAGAGGACTTTGCATTGTAACCTGACGGTAAATGAACCATCCCCCAAATAGCAGCAAAGCTGCCAAAACTGCCGCCACAACGATAGGAACTGCACGCAATTTCAAACAACATCCTCCTCTCAAAATGTAAAACTCAGAAGAAACGGGACGAATGTCAACAAACAACCAAATTGCATGATCTTACAGTGATCAGCAATTCTTTTTTCTATCATTTTTGTCTATCACTTATAAAATATAGTATATCATAACGTATATCTAAAATCGAAGGCAATGTGTGGAGGTGTTGTGATGAGGCAAAATCTTTGGTTATGGTGGAGGTGGGACGCTGCATGTAGGATTTGATCTTACGATCGCTCTTGCCCGCCATAAAGATGAATTTGCCTTAGGAGAGAAGTTGGGTAGGTAAAGATGCTTCGCTGGCATTCAGCTCATCTTTACGGCATAGCAAGACTAAAAGACGTAAATACGAATTTCATCGCATTTACGTCTTTTTCTTGAGCTTTTAATCATTTACTAGTCATTCATTCCACATCTGCTGATCCTCAACCAGCTCAGTTATTGGGCAAAGTATACTTTACCCCCGTCGCTCCCCCATCTGAAAAACGGTAAAAGGCATAGTAATGATGGCTTCCATCATCGTAAAACAGCTGCCACACATATTCGCCATTGAACACACTCGGCTGGAGGCTTACAATTTTTACACCTGGAAGCTGCTGCTGAATTAGCGACGTCATTTTTTGCTCGTCGACTCCGTTCTTCAGCAGCTCGGTATGAACACCGCTATTATCTGCGGCAGGTACGTTAGGTTGTCCCTCCACTTTTTGAAAAGGAACCCATACCATTATATTTTCATTCTGTGCATTTTTCCCTTGAACCACCCAATATACCTGATCCCACACAGACTTCCATGTTTGAGTCGTGCTAACCAGACCACCTGATTGCTTGGCCTTAATGATAGCGGCATTTTTCTCAGCCACCTGGTCTTGAGTAACATAGGAATAATACCAGAAAATGCTGACCAGGATCAGTATCACGGCCAAAATGGCGACCGCTATCCATTTTTTCTTATTTTTCAAACCCGTGCTTCCTCTCTAAGGGGATGTGACACCTGAATTAGCGCGACAGCAGCCCTTCAAAGGCGGCTTGTGCCTCATGTTTGATACGTTCCTCGTCCATAGTCAGGCATTCGCCGTTTTTCACAACCTGACGACCGTCTACCCACACATGAGCCACGTCCTTGGCGCTTGCAGAGTATACCGCATGGGAAATAAGATCTGTACGCGGCAAGAAATGTGCCTGATTCAGATCCAACGCGATAAAGTCAGCCTTGTTGCCTGCTGCCAACGCTCCTACTTCTTTTAAACCAATCGACTTTGCACCGTATTCTGTTGCCAGACGCAGCGCTTCACTTGCAGGAACTGCCGTAGGGTCACCGGATACACCCTTGTGAATAAGTGCTGCCAGACGCATTTCCTCGAACATATCCAGGTTATTATTGCTGGCAGGACCATCCGTTCCGAGAGAAACCGTAACCCCTGCACGCAGCAATTCAGGCACTCTTGCCACACCACTTGCCAGCTTCAAGTTGCTGCCAGGATTGTGGGAAACCGCTACACCACGTTCTGCCAGTAAAGCTATTTCTTCGTCGTTCAAATGAACGCCATGGGCAACAAGCGAAGGACGGGAGAAAAAGCCAAGCTTATCCAAGTGTGCAACCGGACGCAAACCGTAGTCGCGTACGTTTTGCTCTACTTCGGCGATCGTCTCAGACATGTGCGTATGCAGTGGCAAGTCCAGATCATGCGCAGCTTGTACGAATTTTTCAATAAACGCAGGTGGACATGTATATGGCGCATGCGGTGACATCATCGTTGTAATACGGCCGTCTGCTTTACCGTGCCAGTTACGCGCAAAAGTCACGGCCTCTGCCAGCTTGATTCGCTGTTCTTCCTCCGAACATAGTCCAATTGCTCCACGCATCAGACTTGCACGAATACCTGACTCTTCAGCCACACGAGCCACCTCATCCATATGATCGTACATATCGAGGAAGGTTGTTGTTCCACCTTTCAGCATTTCCAGCACAGACAAGGACGTACCCCAGTACACGTCTGTAGATGTAAACTTGGCTTCCATAGGCCACATTTTTTCCTGAAGCCATACTTGAAGTGCCAAATCATCTCCATGCCCACGCAGTAGAGACATCGCCGCATGACCATGAGTATTGATCAGACCAGGTAAAAACAATAGCCCTTTACCATCGATCGCTTCCGTCTCTTCCTCACCCGCAGGCAAGGTTTCGCCAATATAAGTAATACGACTATCCTCCACAATCATAAAACCATGGACTACCCCTGCTTCTGGTCCATTTACGGCAAAAGATCCGTTTTTAATCATCCATTTATTCACTGTCATATTGTGCTTCTTCCTTTCCGTCCTCCAAATAATAAGCGAGGCTAAGCAAATCAGTTGTAAAGTCTGTGGCATGAATCCGAATGTTGGCTGGTGCCTTGAGAGTAGTCGGTGCAAAGTTCAGGATCGCTCCAATTCCGCTATCAATAAGCCTATCAGCCACGTGCTGTGCTTCAAAATCAGGTACGGTAATAATCCCGATTCGAATGTTTTTTTCTTTCACAGTCGCTTCCAGTTCATCCATCGGTTGCACGACCAATGTATTGATCTTGGTTCCTACCTTATCCGGAAACGCATCAAATACCGCCACAATCTTCATATTGTCTTTTAAATAAGCGTTATAATTCGAAAGGGCTTGCCCCAGATTACCCGCTCCGACCAATACTACATTAATTTGTTGGTCGATTTTCAGGATATGGCGTATTTTCTCAATGAGATAAGAAACATCATAACCGATACCCTTCCGACCAAAATCTCCAAAATAAGCAAGATCTTTACGGATTTGGGCCGGGTTCAAATCTAGCCTCTGTCCCAGCTCTTGAGAAGAGACCGTAGCCACCTCCCGTTTGTGCAGTGCATTCAGATAACGTAAATATACGGGTAACCTCCGTACGACAGCCTCTGAAATTTTATCTGATTTCATACTTGCTCCCCCTAATTGTAACGAACATACTTATGTCCGTCCGTTATGCCTCTGTCTCCGGGGCGGATTGGAGCCATTCGGCGATGCGGGGCACCATTTGCTCCGATGGCATATGCTCCATTTTTGGTCCCGGTAACGAGTACAAAAAGTGCTTTCCGTAATAGGATTCAATCACACGCGTATCATAAACGATAACGACCCCGTGGTCGTTCGCTGTACGTACCAACCGACCAAATCCCTGTTTGAAGCGAATGACCGCTTGCGGTACAGACAGCTTCATAAATGGATTCTTCTTCTGCTGCTGGAGCAGTTCGCTTTTTGCCTCCAGCAGCGGGTGATTCGGCGGTTGAAACGGCAAGCGAACAATGGCTAGACAAGTCAGAGCCTTCCCCGGAATATCGACGCCTTCCCAGAAACTGCTGGTCCCCAGCAATACAGAAGCTTTCGCTTCCTGAAACCGGCGGGTTAGCTTGCTGCGACTTCCACTGTCCACACCTTGTCCCAGCACAGTAATTTCGCTGGATGCTAAGGCCTCTTTGAGCGGCTCATACACTTGCCGGAGCATCCGATAGGACGTAAACAGAACGAGCATTCTCCCACGTGTCGCCTGAGCAGTCGCTCCTAGAGAGCTAACGAGCATATCTACAAAATGCGCATCTCCTACACTGCCCTTCACACTTGGGAAATCCCGTGGAATAACCAGCAACACCTGATCCCTGTAATTAAAGGGTGACGGGAGCTGCGAAGTCATCAGCCGCTCTTGATCTGCGGCCTCCTGTAAGCCGAGCTGATCGATCATGTACTGAAACGACTTATCTACCGACAAGGTAGCAGAAGTCAGAATAATGCTTCTTTTTTTGTCAAAAAACATTTCTTTCAACTGGCGGCTCACATCGACGGGTACCGCATAAAATTGCAATGATTTACTACGGAATTGCCCGCTTGCCTCGAGCCAGTATACGGTTGTTTCATCATCGAGTCGGATAAAAAAGCGCAAATTTTCTCGAATCCCCGCCAAATCCTTGAGCAGACCCGTGATATCTGTAATAAGGCTATCCGCCGCATAATCGTCATGTTCTTCCTTGACGTCCAGCATCAGCTTGTCGCCCTTGCGCAAAATTTCGCTCATCGTTACATATAGCTGATTTTCCAAAGCTCCCGCCTGATCCCACTTTGCAGGCTTGGCCGAAGGTTTGAGACGGGAAGAAAACTGTCCTGTTTCACCCGGTGTCGCATCACTTCGCTCCGGCAACATGCCAAACAGCTTGTCGCTTAGCAGGTCCCAAGTTTCCTTCACCTCTAACACGAGCGGATACAGCTGGTCGATAGTTGAGGCCCAATCTGCCGACTTCTCGTGCCCCGATTTCGCCAACTGTTGACGAAGTGAAGGCAGTTGTCCATTCTTGCTGTCTTTGAACAGTCGCGTCAGTGTATGCACGAGTGTGAAATATTTCATATGCATACCTAGGTGTTTACCAGCTACTTCCTCCAGGTGATGGGCTTCATCTATCACCAGATGTTCATAGCTCGGCAATAACTGATGACTGGCTTTGACGTCTGTGAACAACTTAGAGTGATTCGTAATAACAACATCCGCTATTCCTGCTTCATGGCGTGCACGATGATAATAACATTTGCGGAACCATGGGCAGGAACGACCAAGACAGGACTCTGAATCACTCGCCACCGTTTCCCAGAAATCCCCTCCACGGTTGCTCAGATTCAGTTCTTCATCATCACCGGTTTCTGTTAGCGTCAACCAGACGATCATCTGAGCCGCTGTAATTAAATCTTCCTTCGGTGTAGCGAAGTCTCTTCTGTTTATTTTATGTTCAAACTTACGCAGACACAAATAATGTCCCCGACCCTTGAAAATAGCAGCCCGGAACGGAAACGGAATCACCTTGGTCAGCATCGGAATGTCGCGCTCGCGTAATTGCTCCTGCAGGTTGATCGTATGTGTACTCACCATAACGCGCTGTCCCTTTTTCACACTGTGATACAGCGATGGGAGCAAATAACCCAGAGACTTCCCTGTTCCTGTACCTGCTTCAATCAGCAGATGCTTGTCTTCACTCAGTGCCTGATTCACACCCTCAATCATCTGTATCTGCGCCTCGCGCTCCTCATATTGACTCAAGGATGAACGCAAATTGTCCCGCACATCATCCATGTACTCCTCAAAGGTAACACCTGACAGTGGATTCGGGTCATCTTCTCTACGCGGAGCAGCTAGCTCCGTCCAATCTTCCACTTTTAGCGCAAGCTGACGAAAAAACTGATATCCCTCCAAATCCTGAATAGGATCAAGCTCTTTCTCTTCACGCACCCCATCAAGAAACCATCCAAGGTCACTGTCTTCCTCTGCAAACAAATCACTAAGCCGCTGTATCGTTATCAGAGGTAATGCTTGAAGCTCACCCAGACACTTTAAAAACACCTCGGCCGTAGCCAATGCGTCGCTGTCTGCTTGGTGAGGGCGATCATGTGCCAGCCCGAACTCAGAAGACACAAAACCCAACTGATACGAAGATAGTGATGGAAACATAATTTTCAGAAAATCCATTGTATCCAAGATTCTTCCGCTAAATGGCAAGTATCCGCACCGATCCAGAGCGTTTTGCAAAAAATTAAAATCAAACGCCACATTATGACCGACCAGTACAACATCGTCCAGCATAGGCACAAGCTCCATCATCATTTCTTCAAGTGCAGGTGCATCCTTCACGTCATCGTCTGTAATTCCGGTCAATCCAGTGATAAAAGGTGGAATAGATCTGCCAGGGTTCACATAAGAGCCGTAAACACGGGAAATGCTGTTATCATGATCTATAATTGCAAGTCCGACTTGAATGATGTCATCCGCGGACTGGGTGCCTGTCGTTTCAAAATCCAATACCGCAAATTTCATTCGGGCTTAATCCTTTCTTATGACACTTACAAAAATAATAACTCCGTATATTAGCATAGCAGAAGATCGCGTGTTTGGAAATTAAGACAGCCAAAAAAGACGATGCATACGCCGCCTCAGGAGGTGGGCATGCATCGTCTTACTCGGTGTCTGACAACTACATCCAGGTCATTATGGAGCTGTCGTATCGAAGCTTTTCGGTACCGGACAAACAGGCTTCCATATTGTGCAGCGGCTCGGGTAACGCAGGATCTAACTGATGTGCGAGAGCAAAACATTTTTGCGCCTCCTCTACGTCAGCCTGCTTTGCCAACAGACAGCCTAGCGCATTATAGATGACCGCTTTTAGTCCTGCCTGCTCAGTCAGGTCCAGCACCTTCTGAAAATGGTATACAGCTTCTGCTGGATCATCTAGTTGAAAATAGGCCATTCCCATATACATGCGACTCTGCCAACTGTTCGGAAAATGCTGTAGTACCTGCTCAAATTGTTGGATCGCCTCAGAGTACATAAGTAATCGATAATACCCTTGCCCCCGACTAAAAGCCGGCAGCTCTTTTTCAGGCAGCTCCGTGTCAGACATATCGGTCTCCGCGGAAAAGCCGGCCGCACGCAGGCACACCATTTTTTCCTCAAAGGCCAGCCACTCATCCATAATTCCGTCACTCATTCTCCGCAGCAGACTCCAGTGCTGTAGCAGCTCCTGCCTGCGGGAGCCCTGGGCTGATGGGTAATGCTTCACGATATCATCTAACATGCTGTTCATTTCTGCGAATACATGCTGGAACATGTGCATCCCGCCCTTATGAAAGATGGATTAATACACTCACATTTTTCGCTTAAAAGACGGGTTTCATCCGCACTCCCATTCATTACATGATCGTCGCATGTACTTCTTTGTTCATCGTTTGGGCTGGTTTATTATGTTCATCAACAAATACCACTGTTGGTTTGTATGTTTTGGCCTCTTCATTTGACATGGAAGCATAGGAAATAATAATGACTGTATCACCAGGCTGCACCAAACGAGCTGCCGCACCGTTGAGACAGATCACACCGCTCCCACGCGGTCCGGGGATAACATAGGTTTCCAGTCGAGCTCCATTGTTATTGTTTACAATTTGAACCTTTTCATTCTCCAACAGATCCGATGTCTCCATGAGATCTTCATCTATAGTGATACTCCCCACATAGTTCAGGTTAGCTTCCGTAACCGTAGCGCGGTGAATTTTGGATTTCATCATGGTTCTAAACATGGGAAAGCACCTCCGCCTTCTGTATTCTTATATTGTCAATCAGTCGGGTACTGCCAAATTTCACAGCTAGCGCTACGATGATGTCTTCCTGAACATCACATAGCCGCTGCTCGGGAAGAAGGGGCTCCAGACCGGGAAAAGTTAAAATTTCAATGTAATCAATGTCTGCTAAAGGAGAGGAAGTAATGGTGGACTCCACCATTTGATGTAACTGACGAATCGTAATTGTGTTTGTTACAATATCTTCGCTCACTTCTTGCACCTTACGCAGTGACTGGGACAGCACCAATGCCTGCTCGCGCTGTTCTGCACTTAAATACACGTTACGGGAGCTGAGGGCCAAACCATCCGCCTCTCTGACGATGGGACAAGGTACGATAGTCACGTTCATATTGAGATCAGTCACCATCTGCTGGAGCACAGCAACCTGCTGTGCGTCCTTCATCCCAAAAAAGGCCAAATCAGGACCTATCATGTTAAAAAGCTTGGCTACCACCGTAGTCACACCATCAAAATGGCCGGGACGGGAAGCACCGCACAAGCGATCTGTCAAAGCGGATACACGAATTTTGGTTTGGGTTGGTTGTGGATACATTTCTGCTACAGTTGGCAAAAATACAATATCCACGCCCTCACGCCGTGCTACCTCCAAATCACGAGCTTCATCGCGGGGATAGCTTTCCAGATCTTCATTCGGTCCAAATTGGATCGGATTTACGAAAATGCTAAGCACCACCGTATCTGCCATTTCACGCGCCTTGTGCATCAAGCTCGCATGTCCTTCATGCAGGTATCCCATCGTTGGTACAAAGCCGACTTTATGTTGCAGTAAAGAGGCAGAATCGTGTACCGTTTTTGCTCCATTGGCTCCAAGTTGCCGACGTTCGGCAATAACCTTGCGTAGTTGAGCCACTTCTCTTACGATGATCATGACTGAGATTCCACCTTTTCCTTAGCTTGTTTCTGCGCTTGTCCTTTTGCCTGTCCGTACAAGGACTCCAGGGACTCCACAACACGGTCATCCGCGCTGAATACATGCTCTGCGGCCGGGAATGCCCGCCCTTTCACATCACTCACATACTGCTCAATGCTGCTACGGATCAAGCCGCCTACATCGGCATAGGTTTTAACAAAGCGTTTGCTGAAATAAGGAGATGCGTACTGAATCAGATCGTGATAAACAAGTACTTGACCGTCACATCCACGTCCTGCACCGATTCCAATGGTTGGAATGGAAAGTTCTTTAGAAATCGCCGTTGCCACTTCCTCAGTCACCAATTCCAAGACAATACCAAAGGCACCCGCCTGCTCTAATGCCTTGGCATCTGCCATCAACCGGCGTGCGTCTGCTTCGTCCTTACCTTGAATGCGATAGCCACCAATTTGATTAACTGATTGCGGAGTAAGCCCGATATGTCCCAGCACAGGTACACCTGCCTGAACAGTCGCTTTTACGACATCGGTAATTTCAGCTCCGCCCTCCAATTTAACAGCATGCGCATGTCCTTCTTGCATCAGACGGCGGATGCCTTGAAGACTTTCGGATATGCTGCCGTGATATGTCATAAAAGGCATGTCCGCTACGATAAATGTATTCTCAGCGCCTCTTGCAACTGTCCGGGAATGGTACACCATATCATCCAAGGTCACAGGGATGGTCGAATCGTAACCAAGAACTACGTTACCCAGCGAGTCCCCCACGAGAATGATGTCAATTCCCGCCTCCTCGGCTATCTTAGCCGATGGATAATCATAGGCGGTCAGCATACTGAGCGGAATGCCCTCCTGCTTCATTTTTTTCATTTTTACAATATTCAGCGCTTGTTTTCCTGCCATCGCGAATGGCTCCCTTCCATCTTTTTTTGGCACAAAAAATAACCTTTTATGAACGCCTGTACATCTGCGTCATCAAAAGGTCCGAACAGCCAAAAAAGACACTCATTTTGAGATCGTCCCTTCTGTCTCGGTCCTGTTCGGCTCAGAGCAGAATCCAACGTAACCTTCAAATGAAGTTATGATGGTCTTACAAACTTGCTAAAGTAGAGCAATGTGCCCTTGGAGTGCAGCTCGGACCGTCCGATGCCGCCTCCTGCACAGTATAACAAAAAACATCAGCTTTTTCACGTGAAGTTTCACACAGGAAACAGAAAGATTGTGGTCGTATACTCAGCTAGGGTCGCTTCTACAATTGTATATCCCCTGAAATAACCTGAATCCGCTCACCCTGGTTCGTTTCTATCACTAGTGCCCCTGAAGGGTCCAAGCCCACCGCTGTACCTTCTACCGCTATTCCTTGTCCCATATGTGCCCGAACGCTGCGGTTCATCGTCACGGATAACGCCTCCCACAGCATGGCTATGGGCTGGAACCCCTGCTCGGCATACAACTTACTTAGCAGCTCCATTTCTTCCAGAACTGCAGCAATCAGTGCAGTACGGTCAATTTCAAGCCCTGCTTCTATTTTCAAGGATGTCCCTACATGGGATAGCTCTTCCGGGTAATCTTCTTTATTTAAATTTACGTCAATGCCGACCCCTGCAATACAGTAGCGGACCCGTTGATCCTCTGTTGCAGATTCCAACAGAATACCGGATACTTTGCGACCATGAATCAACAGATCGTTTGGCCATTTGATTCCTGCCTCCACACCCGTCAGCCGACGAATGGCTCTACACACTGCTACACCTGTAAGTAGCGTTAGCTGGGGGGTAAAAGCTAAGGGCTGGGTGGGGCGCAATACAATGCTCATCCATATCCCTTTGCCGCGAGGGGAATACCATTTACGTCCCTGACGTCCCCGACCCGCCGTCTGTTCTTCTGCCAGCACTACCGTTCCCTCCGGCGCATCCTCTTCTGCTAAACGCATAGCATCCTGCTGAGTGGATACCGTCGAATCCAGCACTATGATACGCTGGCCAAACGATTGTGTAGTTAATAGATCTGCCAGTTTGGATACTTCCAATCGGTCAGGCCGAGATATCAACCGATAGCCCCGGCGCGAAGAGGCATCGATATTATAACCCAGCTCACGCAGTTTGTTGATTTGCTTCCATATTGCTGTGCGACTAACGGAGAGGCGTCGGCTAATCTCCTCACCAGATACGTAATCGGATGAACCTTCCTCCAGTATGCCTAACAGTCTATCATGATTATTCACTACTCATCACCCGTTTCACTTCCTGAAGCAATGTTTCTGTTTCATTCGGGATATCTCCGCAAGCGACCGCTTGTAAAAGCCGTTCCATCATCTGCCCCAGCCAAGGTCCACCTGGTCGATTCATTGCCTGAACCAGTTCATTTCCAGTAATATTTAAATCTTTGATACGAACGACGACAGCCTGCTGTGTCCACGAGTTTGCCAGTTCGGCAATCTTCTTCACATGCTTTTCTACCCACGGTGGTAATCCACGGAACGAAGAAGGCAGTGTCTTGTGAAGCTCCAGCCAGTCTGAAGCTGTATCCTTTCCCAGCTTAATTAACAATCGAATCCAGTTACGACGCAGTACCTCGTCGTTGATAGGGTCAGAATCTCTCGAAACAGAGTTGTCAGCTATGGCAACAGCATGGCTGATGAGCTCGGTCTCCCATTCCAATAAATGAACCAAACGCAAACGTACGGCGTTGGAAAAGGTCCAAGCTCTTAATAGCTCGTCCGCTGCCTCGGAGCTAAGTCTACAAGACATAAGGAGCAGACCCCACCGTAGCTCTGCTGGCAGCTGCACGATCTCCTTGAGCGCCTGTGCGTCACATTGTTCCCAGGGAACCGGAACCTTCGTACAGCCAAGCAATCCGCTACGTCCCAGCATCTCCAATCCACGTAATGGGTCAGGCCCCGCTAGCATCTTTTCTAACTCGACTCGTACCCGTTCCATGGCTATATATCGAAGTCCCTCTCTGCGACGGATCATACCTTTCCAGGTATTGTAGGCCACCCGGAACCGAAATACAGAGGCAAAACGGATGCAACGCAGCATTCGCAGCCCGTCCTCCTCAAAGCGTTCCTCAGCTCGTCCCACACAACGAACGAGAGCAGCTCGCAAATCGGCTCCTCCCCCAAACGGGTCCACCCGCTCTCCGTGTTCTGCCATCGCAATCGCATTCATAGTAAAATCCCGTCGCATCAGATCCTCACGGATATCCTTCACGAAGGCAACTTCCGTTGGACGGCGGTGATCGGCATAACCGCTTTCTGTACGAAAAGTGGTCACCTCGAACGCATGGCCACCCTGCATAACCGTTACCGTCCCATGCTGGATTCCTGTCGGAATAACATGAGGGAATAGCGCTAAGACCTGTTCAGGCTCAGCCGAAGTGGTCAGATCCATATCATGAATAGCTCGTCCTAATATCTCATCCCGCACACAGCCGCCAACCCAGTAAGCTTCGTGGCCTGCTGCTGTTAGTGTATGTATGACCTCTCTGCCATGAAGTGCCATCTCTTGGTCAGCGCATTGCCAAGTATTTGTATTCATAGGGTTTCCCCCTTTGCAAGTATTCAATATAAAAAACGGACGCGAGTCCGCCCCCTTAAACGCTGATCGGTTTAAGATCCGGCACCTCGCGTCCCAACACACGGTAATAGATTTCTTCATATTGACGGGTAATCAGCTCATCACAAAAAACGGTACGGGCGCGGGTCAGACACGCTTCACGGAAACGTTCCGCCATCGCTTCATCGGACAACAGCTCAACTGCATAATCAGCCATCGCCTCAGTATTACCAATTTCAGCAAGATACCCCGTACTTCCATGCACAACGAGTTCAGGAACTCCTCCGGCCTGAGAACCGATTGTCGGCACTCCACAGGCCATTGCTTCCAGCGCAACCAAACCAAAACTTTCTTTTTCCGAGGGAAGCAGCAGCACATCCGCCATAGAAATCACTTCTGCGATCTGATCCTGCTTACCTAAAAAGAAGACCTTGTCTTGAAGTCCTAAATCCTCAATTTTGCAACGGATTTTTGGTAGATCCGGTCCTTCCCCCACCAGCAGCAGCTTCGCAGGCACTTTTCGTTGCACTCTTTCAAATATATCCAACACATCGCCCACCCTTTTGACAGGACGGAAATTGGAAATATGCATCATTATTTTTTCATGCGGTTGGGCAAAGTCTCTTCTAAGCGCAGCGGCATCTCGTGGATAATACACCCGTTTATCTACAAAATTATAGGTTAAATCAATAGGCCGTGTAATTTCCAGCGCATCTATCGTCTCCCGAATCAAATCTTTGGAAACCGCCGTCACAGCGTCACTTTTGTTAATAGCCAGCCGAATCAGGTCCTTCAACGACTCATCCTGTGCCAAGACTGTAATGTCCGTACCGTGTAGGGTGGTTACCACCTTCAGATGATCACCCACCATTTCCTTCGCCAAGTAAGCGCATACTGCATGTGGTACCGCATAATGAACATGGAGTACATCCAAATTCTTCATTTGTGCGACTTGGGCCATTTTGGTCGCCAGTGACAAATCATAGGGCGGATATCTAAACACGTAATAATCGTTAATTTCAACCTCATGATAAAAAATATTTTTCTGAAACGTCCCGCCTAATCTGAACGGAATGCTATTGGCAATAAAATGAACCTCGTGCCCTTTTTCTGCCAGCAACTTGCCCAGCTCAGTAGCCACTACGCCGGAACCACCCAGCGACGGATAACAGGTAATCCCAATTTTCAGTTTGTCATTCAAGCTAGCTGCCTCCTTCCGATCACCAGTGATAACTTTTCTGCCGATTTATTTTAACACTCTGCAAAATGCTCAAGTATAGAATTCTTATGTGAATAGCTTAACCAGATATGGCGTTTTGGACGCAAAGCCTTCCGCATACGAAATCAATTTGCGCTGACCCAACAACGAGTCGCGAGCTTTTACGCGTTCCACATATCCCTGATTTAATGGTGTGGACACTGTATCCTTTCCAGGCGCTGCCTGAAATTGCGAAGCATAACTCAATAACGACTGTTCCTTAACTTCATAATGCTCGGTGATATCCACAATCAAATCCGTTCTGCCAATATCATTGATAAAATAAAAATATAATTGCTCTACCTGTACCGCAGGATTTTCTGGCATAAAACGTCGCAACTTCGCGTTAAATACCGCTTCCTCCACCAACTTGCTACACATGACATGGTCTGGATGCCGATCCTCCCAATAAGGAGCGAATACGACTTTCGGTGCATGGCGCCTGATTTCTGCTGTAACTGCAGCTACATGTTCAGGAGTTACATATAATCCACGATCAGGCAGACCCAAATTCGTCCGCACAGCAAGCCCGAGCACTTTCGAAGCATGTTCAGCTTCTGACATACGAGTATCCACATCACCATTGGATGACATTTCAGCCCGCGTCAAATCGCACACGCCCACCTTTAAACCAGCGGCTGTATGCTTGGCAATCGTGCCTCCCATTCCTATTTCTGCATCGTCAGCATGAGCTCCGAAAATCAGGATGTCCAGCGTCATTATATATCACCCTGCTGGTCAATGCCCGGTTTATATTTATGTACCAGCTCACGCCAAGCAAAATCGCCTCGGTCTAGCGCTTTCACCAGTATTTCAGCAGTTGCAACGTTTGTCGCCAAAGGAATCCCCTGCACGTCACACAAACGTAACAAGGCACTAATGTCCGGCTCATGCGGTTGTGCCATGAGCGGATCACGCAAGAATATAATCAAGTCCATGTCATTTTGCGCAACCATGGCCCCAATTTGCTGATCTCCTCCAAGCGGCCCGGACATGAAACGGTGAATTTCAAGCTTGGTTTGCTCCATAATACGCAGACCTGTTGTACCTGTTGAAAATAACTTGTGATCTGTAAAAACATGCTCATAGGCCGTTATGAAATTTACCATTTCATCCTTTTTTCGGTCATGCGCAATAAATGCAATCTTTAACATTCGAAGTTCCTCCTGCCTCATTCTATAATTTCATTCGTCCAATCATTCGCGTATTCTTAATCGATGTAATGCTCAAATCCATATACAAGCCCTGGCTGCTCCATGACCTTCTGAATACCGATTTTAACACCCGGCATATAGCCCGCCCGTTCATAAGAATCCTGACGAATCTTCAGAGATTGTCCAAACCCTCCGAATATCACTTCTTGCTGTGCGAACACACCGGGAAGACGGACACTGTGGACACGAAACCCTTGATAGTAACCTCCCCGTGATCCTTCTAACGTTTCTTCCTCTTCCGGGTTACCCTGTCGCAGCTCTTCACGCTGTTCGGCGATCAGCTCTGCGGTCTTAATGGCTGTGCCCGATGGCGCGTCCAATTTTTGGTCACCATGATATTCGATAATTTCCAGATGTGGGAAGTATTTCGCTGCCTGAGCCGCAAACCGCATCATCAAAATGACGCCAATTGAAAAGTTTGGCGCGATCAGACCACCAATTTGCTGCTCACGACACTGCTTGTCCAGTTCATCAATCTGTTCGGGAGTAAACCCTGTTGTTCCGATAACCGGACGAACTCCATGCTTGATAGCAAGCTCTGTATGTGCATATGCAAAACGCGGCCCCGTAAAATCGACCATGACATCCGCTCGGCTATCCAGTAATGCCTGCTCCACATCCTCCACAATAGCGATACCCGCTTCCGGTAGTCCGACGAGAAGGCCGGCATCACTGCCGGCATGTGTTCTGTTCACTGCGGCCACAAGCTGTAGTTCCTCATCTTGAAGAACCAATTTGACAACTTCACGGCCCATACGCCCTGCTGCTCCTACAACAGCCACTTTTATTGGTTCTGACATATCCCTACAACTCCTTATGCATCCATTTGTGCTAGATCTGTTCATTCATCTGCTGGCATAACTTCTTCATGAGGTTGGCAAGCTGCACATTGTGAGGAAACAGTGCAGCCGCCTCACGAGCAGCCTGCACAGCCAGCTTATACTCATTCATTTCGTCATAAATCAATGCGAGCAGCAAAAAAGCATCCCCACATAACGGATCGAGGGCTATTGCTCGTTCCAGTAACAAGATCGCATCCTGACGCACCTGCGGCGTAGCTCTGTCGACATCCAGCATTTTTCTGGCCTTCTCCGTATGCTGCCTGGCTTCCTGCGCATGTAGATGGAGAACATATTCATCCTGCTGTGGAGCGAGACGAACCGCATGCTCTGCATATGCGAGAGCCTGCTCCAAACGACCACTACGAGCATAGGTAACCGAGCACCGGAAATAATGCTCCGCATGATCAGGCTGAGCTGAAATTGCTTTTTCAAACCATTCCACGGCCTGCTCAAAATCGTTCTGCAAAATGCACTGATAAGCTTTCTGAACGTATTCCTCCGCCTTCATGACACTGCACCTCCGGGTAACCGGTTTGGTACAGCATATGTACAAAGCGCCTAATCGGTGTCCTTTTTGGTCCAACGATTCGCATCACGTGTGTTAAATTTATGCATAACCTTATCATGTGCCTCGGTCAAATTTATACCTAGCGAGTTCGCAAAGCAGATGGTGATGAACAAAATGTCCCCCAGCTCCAGCTCAATGGAATTGTCCGCCTCATCCGTTTTTTTCGGTTTCTCGCCAAAGGAGTGATTGACTTCCCTCGCCAGTTCCCCGACTTCCTCAGACATCCGGGCCAACATCGCTAAAGGGCTAAAATACCCTTCCTTAAATTGAGATATATACTGGTCTACCTCACGTTGAATTTCATCTAATGATTTTTCCATGAAACACGCAATCCCCCCATGTGCAGGTTTATTCATATGTTATCGTAAAGCACATTTTAAAACAAATTTTTTTTAATTGTGAACTTATGACCCCAACTTACTGTCATCAGTCTTTTAAAGCTACCGTAAAAAGGTATACTACATATAAGGAGCTGCGATTAGCAAAATCAGCATGAAGTCGTTCTTCCTTAAACTGCTACTGCGAGGGATTATATGAAGATATCCAAGTCCATGGAACAGCTTAAAATGATTTTACCCATTGTGCTCGGGACCGCCATCTATGCATTCGGTCTGCTTTATTTTATTATACCCAGTAAACTGATGGAAGGTGGTATTACTGGGATCACCCTGCTGCTCAATTATGCTTTTTCGATTTCACCCTCTCTCTCCACATTGCTTCTGAACATTCCTTTATTTTTAATTGGATGGAAAATGCTTGGGGGCAAGCAAATTCTATATACAGGGGTAGGTATTGGGTCGCTCACTTTTTTTCTGTGGTTGTATGAAAAAATGATTCATCTCGGATGGATGGGAACATTTCAAACTGAACACGATTTTATACTTTCTTCATTATATGCGGGGGTTACGCTTGGAGCCGGATTAGGTATTGTGTTCCGCTTTGGCGGCACCACGGGCGGCTCGGATATAATCGCTCGTATTCTAAACCGGAAGTTTGGCTGGAGTATGGGAAGGATTATGCTGGTCATTGATATCGTCATTATCGGTGCTTCACTACTTTACATACCAAAAGAAAAAATTCTATATACATTAGTCGCCGTGTTCATCGCGTCCAAGATTATTGATTTTATACAAGAAGGCGCCTATTCCGCCAGAGCCTTTATGATTATCAGCGACCACACGATGGACATTGCGGATATTATTATTAGAGACATGGATCGCGGAGTTACTATTATTCCGGCTGTAGGTGCATTTTCCAAGCAGGCCAAGCATGTTGCCTATTGTGTCGTGCCTCGTCAGGAAATACGACGTTTGCACCAAATTGTTAAATCGGTTGATCCACGGGCGTTTATTATCATACAGGATGTGCATGATGTACATGGAGAGGGGTTCAAAGAGGAATAGCCCGGAAATCCGGGCGATGGGCTAATCTATATGGATGGCTCAGCAGCCAACGACGCGAATGTTCGAATTTGCATCGTTATCCAGAGAAACCAGCTCGATATTTACGATAACCTGCATAGACCAGCGCCAGCAGAACAATCATGCCGATTGCCAATTCTGCCCGGCGCTCACTTTCACGCGGGATAAATGGCGCCAGTGCAGTGGCGTCTTTTTCACGTCCAAACAAGGCATTAAACGTCGGATTTCCCTGATCCAACGCCCCTCTAATCGCTGAGGCATCTGCGTATTGCTGATCCCCCAATCCTTTGACGTAGGAAATCCATGAATCAGCCCGGACAACCTCACTTGTTCTGCCATGTATCAATGCTGCTGTACGAATCGTCTCATAATGGTCCTCCAGCACTGCGGCTCCAGCTTTGAAACCCTTCATGTTACCTTTAGCAAACTGGCTGTTCAAACCGCTAACATCTTCTTTTAAAATCTTATAATACTGCTGCCATAAGGGCTGACGCGGATGTGCAAGCGCATCTGTCGCAAGTCGTAAATTGGCCGCAGCCTTCACCCACTCATCTGGTGATACTTGGACGGACTGTGTAGCTTGCTGCACCTCAAGGATGCTGCCGGACAAAGCATGAATGGCCTCTACAGATAACGCTGCCTGCACCTGTCCGGTGCCAAACCATCGACTCACCTCGGCTACATCCGCGCGCGCTTTTTCAATGTTCCCGTCCATCACATCCCGGTACAGTATCGCAGCTGCATGATCCAGTTCCTCAATTTCTTTTGTATTTCCTATGGGTTTTGATTGATCATGCGCTTCTGCCACACCTGGAGGGACGCAGACGGACAGCAGCAGGACCATAGATAATACAACACTCGAAACAATACGTATCGTAATTTGAAACGTCTGACCCCTAATCATGGGACATCCCTCCTCACCTTACTGTATGGCAAGGTTACCGGGACTAGAACTTTCTTCAAAATCAAAACCAAAACTTTGTGTAGCTAAATGATTAAAGCTCTTTCTTATTTTATGATCATCACGGATTCCTTTCTATTTCTTCACTTCTACTCTCATTCGATTGCGCGCAAACATGGCAAGCCATGCTGCTACGATACTGACAAGGGTTAGCATATAGGTAAACGCACGCACTTGCGGTACATTATCCATTAGCGTCTTTGGAAGATACGGATATATACCAAATGTATAATCCATCGTATCATTTAACAATGTCCAGAGTGCGGCTAGGCATAAAGCAGCCCATTTGCAGGTGAAAAAACGCACGAACAGTAACGCTTCGACCGCCATTGCCGTGTGAGATGCCACCAGCATCCAATCCTGCCATATCATATGTCCGCCCTGCGCAACTCCCCAAAAAATAATAGCTGAAGCCCATATGCCATATTTTACACTCGTGACAACAGCCAACGCCTCCATGATCTGTCGAATGACCTTCAAGCTCTTGAGACGCGGAGAATAGAGCAAAAATGCTATAGAGATCGTAAAAAACAGACTCGCCGTCGGACTATCAGGCACAAATACAATCTGCCACATCGGATGATAATTTAGAGTATATTCCAACTGCCCCCCATACCATATGTACCCATACACTGTTCCTACCAGATTACACCAGAACAGCAGCCACAAAAAAGGCCGGCTCGTCAAGAACGACCGGCTCCACAAATAAGATAACGACACGCCCTTCATCCTCCGTTCATACGACGGTTGCCTTGTACAGGCCCATCCTACAAAGACTATATCATATCCAAGCGTATCAAAAAAACCTGACCGCCGCTACAGTCAGGTTTGATGATTATGATCTCGAACTAACAATTGGTCTGAAATCCAACTTAGGGTTCCTAAGATTATTCTAACTCATTGCTTTCAGCTCATCCGTAAGATGACGAAAAGCTACTTCATCTCCGGAGGCCAGCGCCTCATCAATATCCTTGTAGAGTTTTTCACTCCGGTGTTTACGTAATGCCTCGTCCAAAACCATTTCAGCAGACAGGCCCAACATTACTTCATAAGTAACCTTCATTTTATCCATAGGATGCACCTCCAACATGAGTTTAAGAGATCCTATATTCTTTTCCTTTCGCCACATAGCTGAGTGCCGTTCGTGACATCCGCTGCAAATCTGCATCTGTCAATTCGCGCACCACTTTGGCAGGTGTACCGAGAGAAAGAGTATAGGGTGGTATTTTGGTATTTTCCGTAACGACCGACCCTGCTCCTATTAAAGCATATTCACCAAGCTCCGCTCCGTTGAGTACAATGGCCCCCATACCGATTAAAGTGCCTTTGCCTACCATACAACCGTGGATTATTGCAGCATGACCTATCGAAATGTCATCCGCCAGCAACAGGGGCTGATCCGTGTTCACATGTCCCACGACACCGTCCTGAATATTGCAGCGTTCACCGATGAAGATAGGCGCCATATCTCCGCGCAGTACGGCATTAAACCATACAGAGGAATCTTGGCCGATCGTTACTTTTCCGACAATTTTTGCTCCTTCTGCCACATAGACAGATGAATGGAGCTGTGGCATGTTTCCGTTATAGTGAATCAGCATCAACTTCACCCTCTCATTTTGGGTGAAATTCTATCAACATGTGTGTTGCTTGTCAATGGAGCCGTATACCCGAGTCGTTCCGCCCAATGCGGCACTCTCCCGCCAACTTCAGCCCCCAGGCTGTCATCTGTACAGAGGGTCCCGTCGGATGTTCACCCTGACGAAGCATACCCAAGTGAAGCATCATTCGTATAATTCTCTGATCAAAGACCGAACGGGGCGTATCATAGTAAAACGGTCGAATCAGTGGGCCGATATGTACAAAAAGCGACTCTGAGGACGTCCACGGCCTGGCACATTCTCCAATCCAGTAGACTAGAGAAAGCAAATTAGGAACGGCTCCTTTATACAGTCTTAACCAAAACCTGAATAGCTGTATCATTTCTTCCTCAATTGTATGCTCCTGATGCGCTTCTCCCTTTGCTGTCAGCACAACCTGGTCCCCTTTCTCCTCGATGTACTTGGAGTGACGGGCATAATCATACAGTAGGGCCATTCGGTCTGGATAAAACTTAAAAGAGGAACCATACCCGAAACGCCATCCTCCCTTACCCAAAAGCGGCTCCGCAATGTGCAAATGCTCCATCAGCTGCTGCTGATTGCGACGGTACCAAGCCCCCTCGGGATTTAGCGGAACCTCATGCTGCCCCATGTATTGAAGGAAAAGCCGTAAATCCTCTGCCAGTAGATGCCCTTCATCCCGGTACGATGACGGTTCGCTTACCCGTGTCATTCCGCTTTGGAAGTCATGTACCATAACACGTCGAAAACGCTCCTTCATATCCAACGGAATTTGGAACAAATACCTCGTGTTGTGCGTCGAACCGTTGAACAACCAGCCACTAGAACGCAGACGGGTCACAATATCTCTTGGCCGCTCACCAGGATTTTCGTCCTCCTCAACAGACTGTTTGGCTATTGCAATCAATTCCTCCATGCTGAAATACGGTCGGTCATCGAACAGCAGTGCGTTCAAAAACCTTACCTCTGACAACCTCAGCTCCTTGACCTGCGCCTCAAAAAAACTACTGCTGCCGAGCTTCGTCAAAATCCCCTGGATCAACTCATGCTTGGAATTAGGTTTACAGTCACAATCGTAATACACCGCGATTCTGTTCAAATGCACAATATCCGCAAATGTCAGCATATCCGCCAGATTCATTGTTCCATCGCCTCGTCACTGGACTGTCATCCGGAATTGATTCTTACCTGTTGTACCCACAGCTTTGACGGATTGTTCAAACTCTAAACCTCTTTTTTTGCAAAGGTATAATTAAAAAACAAAAAAGACCACGACTTCTACGATGAGTAGAAGCCGTGGTCTTTTACTAACTTTTTGAGTTACAGTCACTTTTCTCTTGCAAATGCTTCGTGCAATTATACAAAAGTGGTGCCCAATCCATATCCTCACGCTGAAGTATACTAAGTGACAAATTGCCGATTCGTTCCGTGAATTTTTCCTGATACAGAGCCTTATACAAATTAGCCAAAAAACCGCCGTGGGAAACGACCAGCAGATTCTTGTCCCGATTTTCCGTCCAAATGGCCTCCATAAAACCTAGCCCGCGAAGCTGAAGATCCGCATCGCTTTCCTGCCCTAGATCCAGCAGATGCCAGTCGACTCCCCACTTCTCTTCACGCTCGGCCTGTGTCATGCCCTCGACCTGACCATAAGCACGTTCTCTTAGTCGATCATCAGATTCTAGCAACGGAAGATGCAGAGCAGAAGCAATAATCTCCCCGGTCTCTTTCGCTCTGGAGAGACTACTTGTAATAAGCCCGTCCCAATGATAAGACTCTCTCTTTAATCGTTCTGCAAGCAAGCGTGCCTGCTGGCGTCCTTCCTCATTTAACGGAATATCACTGTGGCCCTGGATTTTCCCTACCGCATTCCAATCCGTCAATCCATGTCTGATTAAGCCAATAAGCATCGTGTCTTTTCCTCCGCTGTTTTGTTATTCAGGCATTGTTATGAATTCATATTGGAGTCCAGCTGTCCTGCTAACTTCTGACCCTTCTCGTCCGATGGATCCAGCCCAGAGAAAATAAAGCAAGCGCAAGTGCCAATACAGACAACAGCATCCAGTATTGCGGATAAGTAGGAACAATGCTAGCAACCAGCGGGTCCATAATGCCACTATTCACATCTTTAATGTGGTATTGATATTGTGGAGATGTACTTGTAGTTTCCAACAGGCCTGTCGGTAAAATACCCGTATCCATGACAGGAGCTGCTTGAGGGGGATTTTCCTTAGAGGAGCTTCCATTCCAGTTCAAAAACAAAAAGCTGCATAAAAATACGGCCAAGAAGCCAGCGATCCATACAGACATATACTTACGGGCTGCTGGGTTCACACGCGCACGTCGATGCTCACCCGGAACAAGCCACGGTGATTCTTCATAAATTCGATCCATGACTCTGCGATTCATGGCCTCTAGCTTATCATCTGTTATTTCAAAGGAAATATCACGAATAGCGGATCGATTTTCTTTTGACAAATCCCACTCTTTTTCTTCCGAACCATGTTCCCACCCAGCAGACGAGCTTTTGGCCCGTCTGCGCTCCGAGTCTTGTTTCGATACATTTTTGCCTGTAGCGAACAAATCCTCAGTGTCCCTGGATTTCATTGGCTGCTCATCCCTTCGTTTTCCTCATAGAGAGGCTCAAAAAAATAAGGCTCCAACTGCGTCTTCACACTGGTTCTTGCCCGGAAAAGCAACGACTTCACCGCACTGACGGTCTGTCCTAAAATAGTCGCAATCTCCTGATAATCTAATTGCTCATATTCACGCAAAATCAGCGCAGATCGCTGCTTCTCAGGCAATCTATTGATCGCTTCACGAACCATCTCTACCTTCTCACCGCGAAGGACAGCCTGCTCCGGAATTACATCCGATGGAGCTACCGGTACATAACCGCTCTCCTCCAATGGAACCTGACCGCTACGGTGCTTGCGAAGCTCACTTAGCACCGTATTGCGTGCAATTGTATATAACCAAGTGGAGAACGATGCGTCTACCTCGCGAAAAGAGTGCAGGCTCCGATACGCTTTATAAAACGTCTCCGAGCATAAGTCCTCAGCAATCATTTCCAGGTTCGAACTTTTCAGCATATGATAAACAAAAGCTAAAATTTTACGTTGGTGACGCCTCATTAATTCTGAATAAACCTCAACATTACCTTGTTTGATTTCCTGAATCATCTGGGAATCTGTCATCATCCGAGTGAGACCCTCCTCGCCCATACATGTGCTGTTTTCCCGTTCGATTCTGTCTATATATACCGAACAGGTCAAAAAAAGTTGCGCCCTCTGCGCAAATGGATGAAACAGCATCATGGAACATTTGTTATTTTCTTACCCTATGTAGTGCCAACATTAACGGTGCTATCCCCAACAATATTCAACGTCCAAAATGGACTTACCCATTGTACCACAAAATGACCGCCAGTAAAAAAGTCCAAAATCCCCACGATTTCCATCAATGCCTCCCTAACGCTGGCAACTAATTCATTTATACAGCTTTTCAATGGATTTTAAATTTTTTCAAGATTAAATGACAAACCTACTGAAAGCGTGCCATCAAATAAACCAATAAGGATAATTACACAAAAAAAGAAAACGCTTTAAAAAAACATTGACAAAATGAAAACGTATACATATAATAAAAGTACAGTATGGTTTCTCTCCACTCCTATCCTACTCAGCTACTTCACTAAAAGTAGCTACCACCCGGGGCTTTACCCGGGTGGTCTTTTTTTTGTTTTCCAATACTCCTCTTTACCTTACTCACCTACCCCATATGTGGGTTGATAAAATACATCAATATTTCACCAATTATTTGGTTGTCCTATTAAAACACATTATTATATAATTAATTTTTTCAATAGATAGGGGGCAGGAAATGAATAATAAGTGGAACAAGGCTGTATATAAGATTTGGTCTCCAATTTATGATAACTTTTTCAATTCAGGTAGCTTCCTCAATTCTAGAAAGATCATATTTCAAGAAAAGTCATTTAATAGCGAGCAAAAAATACTTTTTGTAGGTGTAGGAACTGGAGCAGATTTAGAATTAATAAATCACTACGGGCTGGATATTACTGCCATAGATTATTCACCTGAAATGCTTAACAAAGCAAAAGATAAATTTGCCAAAAACTCCATAAAATTCTTGGAAATGGATGCTCAACAAATGAATTTTATGGATGAGCAATTTGATATAGTAGTAGGAAGTTTAATTCTCTCAGTAGTACCTAACGCAAATAAATGCTTCGATGAGATGGTGCGGGTTTTGAAAAAAGACGGGGAAATTATTATTTTCGATAAGTTTTCTCCTAAAGGAAAAAAGCCCTCATTATTCAAAAAAACGATAAGGCCCGTTATTAAGGTGTTAGGAACCGATATAGGGTTGAATTTTGAAGAACTGTTTGAAACCCAAAAAACAAAACTGCGGATCAAAGAGGATGCACCTATAATGTTCAACGGTATGTATAGAAAGATAGTAATTACAAAATAACGCGTAGCTCCACTACCTCTTCAAGTAACAAAAAAGCGAGCGAAGAGAACCTTCACCCGCTTTAGATTTTTTCTTACTACTTCACTCCCAGAAAGTGTGGTGCTTTTAAGGCGAACCATAGCGTAGAGGTTCATTTGAATCTGGAGAAGCGGAGCGGAGCCCCTCCTTTAACGAAAACTCATACTTTCTTCACCCTTTATACCACCACTTTATAGCCCATCGAATCCAGCAGTGTCTTGGCACGCTCCCAATCCTGCTCTTGACGGAAGGAAAGCCGCATGATGCCTGGGACATCCTCCCGGCTTTCAATGATTTGCATATTGCTCAGATTAATGCTGTGATTCCCCAGTTCCATAGCAATTCGCCCGATAATCCCTGGGGTATCCGGTACATCAATATACAGATCAAACGTGGAGACGATGACTCCTTTACGACGCTCTGGCAGTTCACTGCGGAAGTGCCCAGCTGTTAAAAACTCGTCAGCGATTCCCTCACCGTCTTGTATTCTCAGTAAATGGGTAAAACGCTCAATCTGTCCGTTCCATTCTTCCAACAGACCTAGTAAAACTTCACGATTGCTCAGTAAGATGTCCCGCCACACAACCGGATCACTAGAGGCTATCCGTGTAATATCACGGAACCCACCGGCAGCCAATGTACGGTACAACGGATTATCATCATTGTGCTTTCGCACCTGATTCACCAGCGCTGCTGCAATAATGTGCGGAAGATGGCTAATCGCACCGACAATGTCATCGTGCATAGCTGGTTCGACACGCACAACATGAGCATTAGTATATTTTAATAAACGTTCCAGCGAGCAGTATGCTTCCTCAGGCACACCCTCTGCCGGGGAAAGCACATAATATGCATTTTCAAACAGCAACGCGGAAGCAGCCTTTACACCGGAACGCTCCGAACCGGCCATCGGATGACCACCGATAAAGTAAGCATTGCGCAAAGAAATTTCTGATGCTTTTTTGGCAATTGCCGATTTCGTGCTGCCTACATCAGTGATAATACAACCCGCTTTAAGCGGTAGCCTGCTTAACAGTTCGAGATAATACTCCAATAAGCCCACAGGTACGCATAAAAAAATAAAATCGGCATCCTCTGCCGCTTCTTCAACCGAAAGAGTCGCGGTGTCCACGACACCACGGCTTAACATCGGTTCCATCAGTTCAGGGAGATGGGCATGGCCGACAACCGAAATATCCGGCTTCCCTTTAAAACAAAGTGCGAGGGACCCACCTATCAGTCCCACGCCGAAAATGGCAATCTTCATCAATTATCAAATCCCATCTGCGGAAATTATAGGCGTACTTTCGCCGCTTCCGCCCCCAGGACCTGTTCCAGCGCACGAATAAACAACTCATTTTGCGGTTGTGATCCAACGGACACTCTAATATATGTCGGATATTTGTGATGACCTGCGCGAATAATCACACCTTTACGAAGCAACTCCTGGAATACCTCACCGGATGGACGACGTACATCCAGCATAATAAAATTACCATGTGCTGGGAAAGACTCCAATCCCAGACGCTTCAGCTCATTTTGCAAATAAGCTCTGCCCTCTGCATTACGATCCCGGCATTCTTGAACAAATTCCTGATCTTCCAAAGCAGCAATAGCCGCAGCCTGTGCTACCCGTGAAGTATTAAACGGTTCACGAACCTGATTTATCAAGCGAATAATTGACTCAGCTCCCATACCATAACCAATGCGTAGCGAAGCAAGGCCATAGATTTTGGAGAAGGTGCGAAGTACAACCAGATTTTCATACACTGGCAACAAACGAATGCCGTCGGGATAAGAACGATCCGTCACAAACTCGGCGTAAGCTTCATCCAGCACAACCATGATATGCTTTGGTACTTGGTTCAAAAACGCAATCAGCTCCGCTTCGGGTACAATCGTGCCCGTCGGGTTATTTGGATTACATATCCAAATAATTTTTGTACGGTCATTGATGTGGGACAGCATAGCATCCAAATCATGTACACCATCACGCAAAGGCACCTCAACTGCAACCGCTCCCTCAATTTCCACGTTACTTTTATACACGGAAAATGTCTGATCGGCCATGATGCTTTCTTCTCCAGGAAGGAGGAAAGCACGCGTAATCAACGCAATAATTTCGTCAGAGCCACAGCCATAGATAAACTGTTCCTCTTTTAAACCCGTCCGTTTAGCTAGTGCCTGTGTCAAAGCTACCGCACTTCCATCAGGATACACACTAATGTTAGCAAACTCCTGCTGAATAGCCTGCAATACTTTAGGAGAGCTACCATACGGATTCTCATTCGAGGCGAGCTTGATGACTTCATTGAGTCCCAGCTCACGTTTTACGTCTTCAATCGGTTTACCGGGCTGATATACTGGCAAATGTACAATATGCGGTTTAGGTTGCATGCCCCTACCTCCTCTATCCAATCAGAACTATATTTACTACTTTATATTTTGACACCCATTATTGCTTTAATTGTGCCACAAAATTATGAATTTGCAAAAGACCTTCTTGCCTGCGTGCAGAATCATTCAGTAGCGGAATGGCCTCCTCTACCTGACGTACAATAGCACTGCCGACTACAACTCCATCACAAATGTTTGAAAACCGGGCTACCTGTTCTTGAGTAGAAATCCCGAAGCCGACCGCTATCGGAATATCCGTATGCCGTTTGACCTGCGCGATAAAGCCCTCTATACCTTCAAAAAAGGAAGCTCTTTCCCCAGTTACACCCAGCGAGGATACACAGTATACAAATCCACGGGCCTGACGGACAATTCGCTCGATCCGCTGTTCAGACGTTGGAGCCACCAGAGGAATCAGATGCACACCCACCTCTGCTGCCCGTCCTCCCAGCTCCTCCGCTTCCTCAAGCGGAAGGTCCGGAATAATCAATCCGCTGATACCGTGCTCCTGCAAGCCTGCAAAGAAAGCATCCATCCCCATCTGTAATACAGGGTTATAATACGTGAACAGAATAAAAGGCAGGTTTGAACCTGCCGCCCTAGCCAGAGAAGCTGTCTCCATGCACGTGCGGATGGAAATTTTCCGTTTCAGTGCACGCTCAGACGCGCGCTGAATTACAGGACCATCAGCCAGCGGGTCGGAATAGGGTACACCCAGTTCCAATATGTCAGCTCCGGCCGACTCTAACTGCCGAATGATCTCTATCGTCGTATCCACATCCGGGTCGCCTACCGTCAGAAAAGGAATTAATGCCGTTTTGCCTTCATTTTTAAGGCGATCAAACGCCTGATCAATTAAATTCATGACGGATTTCCTCCCAAATACTTGATAATGGAGTCCACATCTTTATCCCCGCGTCCAGACAAACAAATAACGATAATATCATCTGCCGTCAACGTGGGTGCCAGCTTGACAACCTGCGCAACTGCATGTGCCGACTCTAATGCAGGAAGTATTCCTTCGGTACGGCAGAGGAGCTGAAGCGCATCCAGCGCTTCCTGATCCGTGATCGGAACATATTTGGCCCGCTCAATATCTTTCAGGTATGAATGCTCCGGTCCAACACCTGGATAATCCAGTCCAGCCGAGATGGAATGCGCAGGTTGCACTTGTCCGTACTCATCCTGAAGCAGATAACTCATAGAGCCTTGGAAGACCCCTTGTGTTCCCTTGGTCATCGTAGCTGCATGGAATTCTGTTTCGACACCTTTTCCAGCGGCCTCCACGCCAATCAAAGCGACACCCTGATCCTCAATAAAAGGATAAAACATGCCGATGGCATTGCTTCCGCCACCGATCGCTGCCACGATGACATCCGGCAATCTGCCTTCCTTCTCTAGGATCTGGCGACGCGTTTCATCACCAATCACACGTTGGAAGTCCCGCACCATCATTGGATATGGATGCGGGCCGACAGCTGAACCCAAAATATAAAACGTATCATGGACATGGCTGACCCAGTAACGCAAGGCTTCATTACCAGCATCCTTAAGTGTACGTGTACCCGATGTCACTGGAATGACCTCTGCACCCAAAAGCTGCATCCGAAAGACGTTCAACTGCTGGCGCACAGTATCCTCTTCGCCCATAAACACCTTGCATTCCAATCCGAGCAACGCAGCCACAGTTGCTGTCGCGACACCATGCTGTCCTGCGCCTGTTTCAGCAATAACCTTCTGTTTACCCATACGCTTCGCCAGCAATCCCTGAGCTAATGCATTATTGATTTTGTGGGCACCGGTATGATTTAAATCTTCGCGCTTCAGGTAAATTTTAGCCCCGCCCAAATGCTGGCTCAGACGCTCCGCATGATAAAGCGGCGTTTCCCGACCAGAATAGTCCTTTAGGAGCCCGTTCAACTCTGCTTTAAACTCGGGATCATCCGCGTACTTACGGTAGGATTCCTCCAATTCAATCAGTGCGTTCATCAACGTTTCCGGTACAAAACGTCCTCCAAATGTTCCAAAACGTCCGTTGTTATCAGGTAATTGTGTCATGCCTGCTTCACCCTTTCCACGAATGCTGTGATTTTTGCTATGTCCTTGACTCCGTTCGTCTCTACACCGCTGGATACATCCAGCCCATCGGGATGATGCTCATGAACCAGCTTTTCCGCATTATCGGCAGTCAGCCCACCGGCTACAAACAAAGGAATTCCATGTTGATGGGTCCAAGCCTGATAGGCAGGAATTCGATCCCACGCAAACGTTTTTCCAGAACCGCCACCATACAGGGGATCGTATGTATCGAGCAGTAAAGCATCAATTGTTCCGACATAGGCATCCAATTCGTCCGCCGAGCGTTCTCTCTGTCCTTGACTGTCCACAGACCATGCCTTGAATACCTGTATACCAAAATACTCCCTGATTTCCCGACAGCGCTCTGGACTCTCCTGTCCATGCAGCTGTATGACATCCAAGGGTGCTTTCTCCATCACATCATTTAACAGTGCATCACCAGGGTTCACAAATACGCCCACGCTGCGCGGTCTGCTGCCTGAGGTCCATTCATCCAATACGCGAAGCAGCTCTCCAGCCTGTACGCCGTCAATCCGGCGCTTGCTGTCGGCAAACACAAAACCTATATAATCGACCGGTAAGTTTACCATAGATTTTAGCACTTCAACGCTTTGAAGTCCACAAATTTTTACGCCCGTTTTGTTCATACTTTAATCCCGTCCATCAATTCGGTTACAGCCTGTCCCACATCTTCCTTGCGCATCAGATGCTCCCCTACCAGGATGCCGTGTGCACCCACCGAATGCAGATACTTTACATCTTCCGGTCCAGCAATTCCGCTCTCACTGATGAACGTAATCCCTTTAGGAATTAGTGAGATCAGCTCCTCCGTCGTCTGGAGACGAGTCTCGAATGTTCGCAGATTTCGGTTATTTACGCCAATCAAGGTTGCTGTCCCCAGCTCCAGCACCGCTTTAAGCTCCTCACTGTCATGCACCTCTACCAATGCGTCCAGCCCAAGGTTCTTGGCGATTTGTAAAAAGGACCCTAATACACGCGGTTCCAGTATAGCGGCAATCAACAGCACCGCATCCGCTCCCAGCAAACGAGCTTCATATATTTGCCGTTCATCAATGATAAAATCCTTTCGCAACAGTGGAATCTTCACCTGATCGCGAATCTGCTGTAAATATTCAGGACTTCCCTGAAAATACGTCACATCTGTCAGTACAGAAATGCAATCCGCTCCTGCTCCCTCATATGCACGTGCAATGTCCACCGGATGGAAATCCGGTCGAATCAGCCCTTTGGATGGGGAAGCCTTCTTCACCTCAGCAATCAGTCCGAGCGGACGGTTGCGCCCGCTCGCGATCGCATTTTCGAATCCTCTCGTCGCAGGTAAATCAGCAATTAATCGTTCAGCTTTACTTATTTGAAAATGCTCCTTAAGCTGCTCCACTTCTTGTTGCTTCGTCACCACAATTTTATCAAGATACATATTGATATTCCCCCGTTGCCTGTATTAATTGGTCCAGCTTGGAAAGTGCCCGTCCAGAGTCAATGGCTTCGGCCGCTCGTGCTACTCCGTCCGTCAAGGTAGCTGCTGTGCCTGATACATAAATGCACGCTCCTGCATTCGCTAACACAACATCCCGATAAGCTCCATGCTCTCCGTTTAAAATTCGTCGTATGATATCTGCGTTAACCTGTGCGTCACCGCCCAGCACCTGATCAAGAGAATGCGTCTGCAAGCCCAAATCCGACGGATGAAGCTCGAACGTGTGAACCTTGCCGTCCCTTAGCTCGGATACTCGTGTCGCAGCTGAAATGCTAATTTCATCTAGTCCATCCAGACTACTGACAACCATGGCCCGTTTGGAGCCGAGCTGGTTCAATACCTCGGCAATGACTTCCGTTTTGCTGGCGTCATAAATGCCCAACAACTGCCGATCCGCACCAGCCGGATTCGTCAATGGACCCAGCATATTGAATACCGTCCGCACACCCAGTTCGCGGCGCGGCGCGGCGGCATGCTTCATAGACGGATGATACAGCTGTGCGAATAAAAAGCAGATGCCGATTCGGTCCAGACATGACCTAGCCTGATCACTCGTCAAATGAATATTGACTCCCAATGCCTCCAGGACATCAGCGCTCCCGGCACGGCCACTTGCAGAACGGTTGCCATGCTTTGCTACCCGTACAGACACCGAAGCTGCGATGATCGCGGATATCGTGGAAATATTAAACTTGTGAATACCCGAACCTCCAGTACCACATGTGTCCAGCAGACGACCGCTGCCTTCTTCAGCTTGCACTGGACTAGCGTAGCTACGCATAGCCTCGGCAAAACCAGTGATTTCATCTACCGTTTCCCCTTTGAGACGAAGAGCCGTCAGCAGCCCGCCAATTTGCGCCTGTGTAGCACTTCCACTCATAATCTGTTCCATTACGCTCCGGGCCTCCGTACGCGAAAGATGCTGTCCCTCCATGATCCGGCTTAACCCCACTTGCATCATGTCATGTCGTTCCATTGTCGTCTCCTCCTCAAAATCAGATTTTTGCGTGTTACGGAGTGTACAAATAATCCTGGTTGATGACGCTGTTATAGGGCTGTGTCGTTGCCGGGAACATCACTTCTGCCGTGCGGATTGCCTTCAGCAATGCCTTTGCTTTGTTCACCGTCTCCTGATACTCGCTTTCCGGAACTGAGTCCCACACAATTCCAGCGCCTGCCTGGACATAAGCCCGGTTCTTTTTAAACACAATCGTGCGAATCGTAATGCAAGCGTCCATATTGCCCGAGAAGCCCAAATATCCAATTGCCCCTGCATAGGGTCCACGTGCTTCCCGCTCCAACTCAGCAATAATCTCCATGGCCCGCAGCTTTGGTGCCCCTGATACGGTGCCGGCTGGCAGACAAGACAGGAAAGCATCGAAGAAATCTTTGTCCTCACGTAGCTCACCCGACACATTGGAAACAATGTGCATGACATGGGAATAGCGTTCAATCTCCATAAACGTATCGCATTTGACTGTGCCAAACTGTGATACACGGCCTAAATCATTTCTTCCCAAATCGACCAGCATCAGATGTTCTGCACGCTCTTTTTCATCGTTTAACAGTTCTTCAGCAAGTGCCACATCTTCTGTCTCCGTTACCCCACGCGGTCTCGTTCCTGCAATAGGACGGGTTTCTACCCGGCCGTTTTCCACCTTGACGAGTGCCTCAGGCGAAGTGCCTACGATGATCTCGTCATCCATTTTCAAATAATACATATATGGCGACGGGTTCATCGTGCGCAGCACGCGGTATACCTGTAAAGGAGAGGCCTCTGTATCAATGTGAAAACGCTGGGATAGTACAACCTGAAAAATATCACCGGAGCGGATATACTCCTTCGCCTGCTCTACGTTTGATATAAACTGTTCCTTCGTCACATTGGATTGAATCTCACCCAGTTCCACATCATCTGGAATGGAGGCCGATCCTAATCGCTCAGGCTGAGGCTGCTTGCGCAGATACTGTGCCGTTTCCTCCAACTTGCGTTCCACATCAGCATAAGCAGCTCGAATATCCTCATCGCGGAACCCTTCGCCTACATGAACATTGCCAACCAGCAAAATTTGCTGTTTCACATGATCAAAGACAATGACTTGATCGCAGAACATAAAACGAATATCATCCATATTCAAATCATCTACCGAGTGCTCTGGCAGCTTTTCATAGTATTGAAGCAGGTCATATCCAAAAAATCCGATAGCCCCGCCTGTAAATGGAGGCATTTCTTTCAGTTTCGGACTGCGGTATTTACGTAGCAATGCTTTGAGCGCTTCAATCGGCTTGTCGTTTAATATTTGCCGTTTACCGTGTTGTTCCAATATCAAACGTCCCTTTTTACCCGAGACCATTAGAAACGGGTCTGTACCGATGAACGAATGTCGCGCCCACTGCTCGCCTCCCTCTACACTCTCTAGCAGAAAGGCACGGTCCCGCTCGGCATACCGACGGAAAATCCGAATCGGCGTCTCCATATCAGCCAGCACTTTTTTGTACACAGGAATCAGGTTAAATTCACTCGCCATCGTTATCACTTGCTCCACATGCGGCGTTAACATGAGATCACTTCCTTTCCAAATTGGCGCAGAACCAAAGGAGAGAATATAAGAAAAACGTCTATCGACGTACCTTCACGGAGGCCAGACCGCGTGTAGCGGAAGTTTTTCTTGCGATTATAGAATTGTTCAGCTCCGCTGAAAATTTTATAAATTCTATAATCGTAAAAAAGCCTCTACCGGTAAGGTAGAGGCTGTCAGTTATTGAAATTATAAGAATGCTCCATATGTAAAATGACTACAGCAAATTGATAAGTATACACTCATCCCTTTGGTTTAACCGCGCAGGTTGCCTCAAATAAGCTTCTCTGTAGAAGAATATCTCTTCATAGACAAAAGCTTACCCGCTACCGCCGATCTCTGTAATCTCATATGGAATTGGCTAAGGCTGCACTCTTCTCATCTCAACTCTGTCTCTGGCTAACTCTACTCTACTTAACTCTGCTACACACACTATATCTCATGGGATGTTACTTTGGCAACCATCAACTTAAAAAACAGGCACTTATTTCCCTTGGGAAGCTAGATCCGGTCTTAAGGCCTGCGCTCCGTTCAAATATACATGTTTAATTTCCCGCTGGGATTTATCAGTGTTCACCTGTACCATCAGACGGATGCACTTGGGCAAACTACCTGCCACAGGAACTTCTAATGCACACATGAGCGGAACCATATCCCAGCCATCAAGCTGACGAATGGCCTTGGCTGGAAAGGCAGTATCCAGATCATGAGTCACCGTAATCCATACGTTACTAATATCCTCTGGCTGAATTTCATTGTAGGATACAATTTCCTCCAGTAGTTGGCTTGTTGCTTCCAAAATTTCATTTTCTTCATTATTCGCTACGGTCGTCGCGCCACGAATTCCACGATTGTACATCGTTACACCCCCTCTTTTAACTGTTCAATAACTCTTCGGATGTAAGAGACGGAAATATCCTTCACAACCTCCACGTGCCCGATGCTACGTGGGACGACAAAAGTAATGCTGCCTTCTTTGAACTTTTTGTCATGCATCATCGCGTCCAGCAGCCGATCTGTATCGAGATGTGACGGAAGGGAGGTCGGTAGCCGTAGTGAAGACAACATATCCTTCGTTGCATCTACCAAAGAAGGATCTGCCCCCAGCTTCACGCCCAGAAGTGCGGAGCCGACCATTCCAATCGAAATGGCTTCCCCGTGTAAAAACTCACCATATCCCGCAATAGCTTCAATCGCATGACCAATCGTATGACCTAGGTTTAAAATAGCGCGCAAATCATGTTCTCGTTCATCGCGTGACACCACTTCGGCTTTAATGGAACATCCCTTTTCCAGACCGTACTCCAGAGCTGTCGCATCCAGTGCAAGCAAATCAGTCGCATGGTCACGGCACCACTGGGCGAAATCAGCATCCCAGATCAAGCCGTGCTTGATCATTTCAGCAAGCCCCGCAGATACCTCACGAGGAGGCAGTGTAGACAACGTATCTACGTCATACAACACAAGTTCCGGTTGATGGAAAGCTCCTATCATATTCTTCGCCAAAGGATGGTTGATGCCGACCTTACCGCCCACGCTACTGTCATGGGCCAGAATCGTAGTGGGGATCTGTACAAACTTGACACCTCTCATATAAGAAGCTGCCACAAATCCAGCCAAATCACCCACGACACCACCCCCAAGTGCAATAACGGCTGAATTGCGATCCAAGCCGCCCTCAATGGCTGCTGTTATGACCTGCTCAAATACAGCAAGCGACTTGGAGGTTTCACCTGGCTTAACGACAAAGGACACTGTCTTGTAGCCAGATGCCTGAAGATTGCTCTCCAATGTTGCCAAGTAGAATCCCGCTACATTTTCGTCAGAAACAATCAACAACGGGCTTTTTTGCGCAATTCCTCGTTCTTTCAACAACTCTCCGGCTCGATATAACAGTCCTCGTCCAATATGAATAGGATAAGAACGTTCGCCAAGCTGTACCGTCAGCGTACTCATTTTAGTACCGCCCCAATTGTTCTTCGTAGGATGCAATATTCGCACGAATCTCTTCAATCGAATCCCCGCCGAATTTTTCTAGCAAAGCTTTTGCAATCTCCCAAGCTACCACATGCTCCATAACTACGCTAGCCGCAGGTACTGCACATGCATCCGAACGCTCAACCTGTGCAGTGAACGCCTCCTTCGTATCAATGTCGACGCTTTGCAGAGGCTTGTAGAGTGTGGGGATCGGCTTCATTACGCCACGAACCACAACTGGCATTCCATTCGTCATGCCCCCCTCAAAACCACCCAAACGATTGGTACGACGGTGATATCCACGTTCCTCATCATATAGAATCTCGTCATGCACCTGTGAACCGCGCAACTCTCCTGCTTCAAAACCGATGCCGATTTCCACGCCTTTAAATGCATTAATCGACATGACGCCTTGTGCGATACGTGCATCCAGCTTCCGATCATACTGTACATGACTGCCCAGACCAATCGGAACACCTTCTACAATACATTCCACTACCCCACCGACTGAATCACCTTCTTGCTTGATCAGATCAATATATGCTTCCATTTTCTTTTCGGTTTCTGGATCGGTTACTCTCACCGAGGAAGCTTCTGTCACCGCAATCAGCTCATCAATCGGCAAATCGCGGTAAGGAGCTTCGATTTCCCCAATACGAATGACCTGACCTGCCACCTTGATTCCGAACTCAGCCAGCAATTGACGAGCCAAACCGCCGCATGCCACACGAATTGCTGTTTCACGTGCGCTGGAGCGCTCCAGCACGTTACGAAGATCCTTCAGGTTGTATTTCATTCCGCCATTCAAATCCGCATGACCCGGACGTGGCCGGTGAACCCGACGCTTTTCTTCATCACTGCCTTCAATAGGTTCAATATTCATAATGTTCTGCCAGTGCTTCCAATCGTTATTTTCCACAACCAGCGCAATCGGTGCACCCGTGGTGTATCCGTGACGTACGCCTCCAGCAATCTTCGCCGTATCTTTTTCAATCTGCATACGCCGACCCCGTCCATATCCTTTCTGACGACGGTGCAGCTGAAAATTCAATTCCTCAAAATCCAATTTTAAATTGCTCGGCATACCCTCTACAATGGCAGTTAGCTGGGGACCATGCGTTTCCCCCGCGGTTAAATAACGTAAACTCATGACGCGTTCCCCCTTTAAACTGTTAAACTGTGCATCGCTAAAATCTTTAACTGTGCTTCATTATAGTATACGCACCTTTCTTTGACAAGAAAAGCCACGTGTATGCAGATAAACAAAAACACGCCTCTTAGCCAAAGGGGCTAAAGGACGTGCTTTGCTAATAAGCCAACCATCAATTACTCAAAGATATAAATAAGTCCCTATAAAACTTTGGATGATGTTTGCAGGCTTATGCTTTTTTGCGATAAAAAAAGGTTTCCGTCGATTCCAGACCATATTGGTTAGGAGAAAAGATTTGCTCTGTGCTACCGACAAACAATACTCCGCCGGGACGAAGACTGGCTGCAAACTTTTGATACAACGTATGTTTGGCCTCTTCTGTAAAATAAATCATTACATTTCGACAGATAATGAGATCATAGCCATCCTCAAACCGATCCAGCAGCAAGTTTTGCTTTTGAAATTTCACGGCTTGTTTCAAACGGTCATCAATTCGATACATCGCACCATCCGGCTTAAAATATTTGCTAGCTACCTGCTCAGGCACATCCTTGAGCGAACGCTCCAAATATTTGCCTTCCTTGGCTTTTGCCAATGCACCATCATCAATGTCGGAAGCCGTAATGGAGCAATTCCCCAAAATCCCTTTACCGTCGAGAACCATAGCCAAGCTATAAGGCTCTTCACCAGTCGAGCAGGCCGCACTCCACAGCTTAAGCTTCTGCTTCCCCACAAGCAGTTGTGGCAAGATTGTATCTCGCAGCACTTCCCACCGATTGGGATTACGCCAAAATTCCGAAACATTGATCGTCATCCGATCCAGAAATTCATAGAATAGAGGTTTTTCCTTCATCATGGCATCATAAAAAGAAACAAAACTGGGAAACCCGTTTTTGTTGCAAAGCGTAGTTAACCGCCTTTTCATCTGTGCTTCTTTGTATTGTGCAAGATCAATACCTGTGCTGTCCTTGATTTTGCGGATAAACGCTGTGTAATCGGGGTCCGTCTGACCCAGTTCCATATCCGTCATGCTACCATCCTTCTTCATACGTAATTAAACTTACACCCAGGTCGCCACACTTTTTTCATACCGAACGGATTCTTCCGGCATGAAAAAATTTGCAATCTCGCGCTCTGCGCTCTCCGGTGAATCTGAACCATGAATGAGGTTAAACGGTGTATGTGCTGCAAAGTCTCCACGAATTGTGCCCGGAAGAGCTTCGGTTACTTGTGTTTTACCAATCAACAAGCGGGAAAGCGTAACGATGTTATCCCCTTCCCATACCATAGCAAACACAGGGCCTGATGTGATAAAACCTACAAGCTCTTCAAAAAAAGGCTTGCCCACATGCTCCGCATAATGCCGTTCTGCCTGTTCTCTTGATACTTGTACAAGCTTGCCAGCCGCCATTTTAAAGCCTTTGTCTTCCAGACGACTAATGATACGTCCAATCAATCCACGTTGTACACCATCCGGTTTAACCATCAAAAAAGTACGATCCATCGGCTCACTCCCAATCCAATCTAATGTATTTATACAGTACTAAACTGTATTGTAACAGAAAGCTTGGAACTGGTTAAAGCATTTTGTCACAGCAAACCCAAAACACAACTTTAGTAGGAGCGGCGTGTTACAAAATGAGCAATATCGCGTAGCGTCTTTTTTGTTTTGACATCTGGTAGTAAGTCCAGCGCGTTTAGCGCTTTATTAATATATCGGTCGGCGAGAATTTCAGCTTTAGCGATTCCTTCACTTTTTTTGATTATATCCACCGCTTTGCGTGCGTCTCCTAGCCCATCTCCATCCTGAATGCGGCGGATTTCAGCCAGTAGATCTGCACGCAACTCAGGCTGTTCGAGCGCATAAATCACCGGAAGCGTAATATTCCCCTGTCTCATATCGCTGCCCGGCGGCTTTCCGATCTTTTTTTCTGTTCCGCACAGATCAAGCAGATCATCCTGAATTTGAAAAGCCATACCTACGTTATAGCCGTAGCTGTACAGCAGGGAATTGACACTTTCCTGTGCCTCTGCAGCCATAGCTCCCAGCTGGCAACTAACCGCAATTAATAAAGCCGTTTTGCGCCGTATGCGAAGCAAATAATTACGCACACTCTGATCCACATTAAAAAAATCACGAATTTGTTCCATTTCACCAATGGACATCTGCACCAGCGCTTTAGACAGTACCCGGTGAATGTCGGGATTCGGCAATCCAGCAGCAATAGACAGCGCACGTGCATATATGTAGTCTCCGGTGTACATAGCCACCCGATTGTCCCATTTGGACTTCACGGTGGGTTGACCGCGTCTCATTTCCGCATCGTCAATCACATCGTCGTGAACGAGAGAGGCAGAATGAATCAGTTCCAGAGGTACCGCTATACGCTTGAGCTTGTCCAGATCATATTCTCCAAACTTGCCTCCCAGCAATACAAATACGGGACGCAAACGCTTGCCCCCTGCTTTAAGCAGATGAAGCGACGTATCATTAATCAACGGCTCCGTACTATCGATACTGCGGTACAACTCTTCTTCTATAAAGTTCATATCCTTCTTTAATAAACCGAACAAATCCAATCGTTTCATTCTTTCACCCGTGTCAGCGTATTGTCACTCCAGAGAAGCGGCTTTACTCGTCGGTCAAGCAGCCCCAGTTCATGCGCATACTGAAAGTAAAGCTCTAAACCTTGTTGTTGCTTCTCTCCAAAATCATAACACAGATTAGTAAAGTAGCGCTCCCAATAATCTCGCAGACCTCCAATTTCCTCGCATGCTTCAGAAATAACAGACGTCAAGTCCGACAGACTACGCTGCTTGCTTGCGCGGAACGCACTCGCAGTTTCAGCCACCGCTGCGGGATTTTGAGCAGCAACAGCACGTCGTACTGCCCATACAGCAAAAGTCATACTGTAGCCCGTCCAGCGCTTCCACTCTTCTCCGAGGTCCGTAACATACAGACCTTCGTTTCGCCAAGATGCCTTAATCGCGTGATCTCCAATCAGTAGCCCCGCATCTGCCTGTTCCAGCATCAAGTCAAGATCCGGTTCACAGTCAAAATAGGAAGGCTGACCTTCCCATGCCTTTTGCATCAAAATTTTTAACAAATTCACGGATGTAGCAGACGTATTCGTTAATGCAATGGTTCCGTTTTTGATTTCGTCCAGCGGCTTGCGTGAAAATAGTAAAATGGATTGCACAGGACCATCTGCACTGACGGATAAATCCGGCAACAGTAGCATTTCCTCAGCACCGGATGCATACGCAAAGGAGGACATCGCACTGATATCCAAACTCCCATTCAACATACCTTGATTCAATTCAGCCGGAACTTTAGAAACCATCTCCGCCGAATGGAGAAGCTCAGAAGGATTAAAATAATGAAAAATAGGCCAAGCGTTTGTATATTTAATTTTTCCGATTGTGATTGTCTTGGTGTCCGGTGTCGGCATCGGAATCCCCCCATCTCGTAAACAGTTGATGTTCTATACGCAAGCTGTCCAATACTTTGCCTACGAGGAACAGCACAATATCATCCAGCGTCTTCGGATGAAAGTAAAAAGCCGGCATAGCCGGAATCATTTTGACGCCAAGTCTCGCAAGCTTAAGCATGTTTTCCAAATGAATGGCATGTAGAGGTGTCTCACGAGGCACAAGGATCAGCGGACGACCTTCCTTTATCATCACGTCCGCTGCCCTCGCCATGAGATTATCGGACGAACCGTGTGCTACTGCTGACAACGTCCCCATCGAGCATGGCATGATAATCATCGCATCCACCAAATAAGAGCCGCTCGCAATCGAAGCTCCAATATCTGTGAACGGATGGTATACAAGAGAACCGGGACGGCCTCCGAATTGTTCATTCAAAGCCCCTTCCCGGTCAGTCACATTCCAGCCCAACTCCTCTTTCAACACCCGCCAGCCAGCATTAGACACGATCAGGTGAACTGTGTATTGCAAGTCCAGCAGAGTCTCTACCAGTCGCACACCATAAATGCTTCCGCTCGCGCCTGTAATGCCAATAACGATTCGTTTGCCTTGATGTTCGCTCACCTGATTATTCATTAGTATTAACGCACCACCAAATCAATCAGTGTAAAGGCAAATACGACAGTGCTAAGTACACCGTTCATAGTAAAGAATGCCGTCTGCAAACGACTCAAATCTTTTGGAGATACGATATAGTGCTCATAAAATAAAATGATGTACGAAATAATCATGCCCGCCAGATACCACCAGCTTAAATCTGCAATAAAGAACAGTACAATAAATCCGATCGCCGTAATGACGTGGAATGCCCGAGCGATGTTCAATGCACCTGCTACACCAAAACGGGCAGGAATAGAATAAACTCCTTCGTTTTGGTCAAAATCTATATCCTGACAAGCATAAATAACATCAAATCCAGCCGTCCAAAATGCGATCGTGAGATACAGAACGATAGCGGTCAAATCTATTTGTCCCGTTACCGCAACCCACGCGCCTAGTGGCGCCAAACCAATGGTCAGACCAAGTACAATATGGCAAAGCCAAGTGAAACGCTTGGTGTAAGAGTAAAAAACGAGCATAAAAAAGGCCAGCGGAAACAGCTTGAACGCCAGCGGACTTAACTTGAATGATGCCCAGAATAACAACACCAGACTGACGATAATGAAAATTACCACTTCGCTTGATTTGAGCAACCCTGCCGGGATAGCGCGTCCTGCTGTGCGCGGATTTTTCCCGTCAATCACCCGGTCGATCATACGATTGAAGCCAAAAGCAGCACTGCGTGCGCCAACCATAGCTAGCAGGATCCAGCCGATCTGCGGCCACGAGGGAAGGTTGCCTGTCACGACAACTGACCCCAATACAGCCCCCATGAATGCAAATGGGAGCGCAAATAACGTATGTTCAATTTTAATCATTTCCAAAAAAATAGCAATTTTCTTAAACATGCTGACTCTCCTTGATTCCAATGTGCAATGCCGCAATGCCTCCGGTGAGAGAATGAGCCTGAACATCCTTCAATCCGACTTCACGGAAGATGCCAGCCAACTCATCCCTTCCTGGAAAAAGCGCCAACGAATCAGGGAGCCATTTATACTGCTCATAACGTTTGGCGAACAATTTGCCGAGCATGGGCAAGATGTGTTGAAAATATGTGTAGTAAATTCCCTTGAACGGCTGCCAAGTAGGTTTGGACAATTCTAGACATACGACCTGCCCGCCAGGTTTGACGACTCGTTGCATCTCCTGTAACACGTGGCGCAGATCAGGTACGTTGCGCAGACCGAAACCAATCGTTGCATAATCAAATGAATTATCTTCAAAAGGCAGTTCCATCGCGTTGCCCTGAACAAGCTTAATTTGCTTTTCACGGGATTCTGATATAATTTTACGCTCGCCAACATTGAGCATGTTCTGACTAAAATCGAGTCCTACGATGTGACCACTTTCACTTGCTCGCGCCATCGCAAGCGTCCAGTCACATGTACCACAGCAAAGATCAATTGCCGTATCGCCGCGACGCATGTTCATTTTTTTCATCGTAAATTTCCGCCAAGCCTTATGTCTGCGAAAGCTCAGTATATCGTTCATCAAATCGTATTTACCTGCTATGCTTTCAAACACGCCATGAACGAATTGCTCTTTCGGCTTGGTGTCGCTTGATCCCATCACGTTCACCTAACCTTCCCTCACAACTGGGTGCGGACTATTTAGCAGCTTTAGGAAAGGCTCAAGCATGCGTTCAAATTCCTCGATCCCCGTATTTTGGTCATCTGACAGGATCTGCCGGATGTGTGTAACAGCCGTGCGAAGCTTGTCCAGTATCGCATCCTCGGCTTTGTATTTCAGAACAAGCTTACGCCATGCTTCAGTGTCAGTACCACTCTCTGAAAGCAACGCTTGCTCGTTCCGGTCCCCGTTACCATAAATATGCCAGAACATATATCCGAAACGGGACTTGTCCGGTTCTGTCCGCTTACCCCATTCCTCCACCAAGGTATCACAGAGGGCAAATTTGTTGAGAAGCTGCTTCCAAATTTCCTGATCCTGTTCTGCTACAAGTGAAGTGAATGATAAAAAAAGCTCCTTTTTGAAACGAACCATCTGAGTTAAATACTGAGTTGCATCCAAGCGGAATTGCTTCATTCCCCAGTACAGACTCATTTTCCCTGCGTTCACTTCACATACAGCATCACTCAGCTTCGAAATGGCCGTAATGCGGCCTGCCAGTGCAAGCAGCTGATAAAAACGACTGCTAAAATAGTCCCCAGCTAACACTTTCAGCTGTCTGGAACGCATCTCCTCCGGGCTCCGTATACCGGATAAAGTATCAATCATATCATGCGTATCCAGCCCCATCTGCACAAGTGAGGTTACCAATGCGTACAGTTCGTCCTCACTGGCATGCAGCTCCTGCGCATTCCGGTTCAAAAACACAAACATCAAACGGGTACGGCTGTCAGGAAAAGCCGGCATTTCCGTATGTTGTTGAATCATGTCGTATTCCACATATTTCCTTGCTAATTGGGGTACGCGATACGGTTTCATCCTAAGCCTCCGAGACATGACTTTCTGCTATACTCAAATAATTGCAATGCCTTATATTATATCACAATTTAAAATGATTCGCGACTAAAGTACTGTAGGTCCACCGGCAGAAACATCTAATCTGTATATACACCGTTAAACCTGTTTTGCCACATGGGCGTTACTGTAATGCGGAAACGGGATTTCAAATCCTCTGGCAATTCCGCGCCTTCCCGGCTTCTCAGCTGTTCCAATGTCTCGTTCGTCCACTCGTTCCGGCGTATATCGGATGCAAGCAGCAAATGACGTTCTCCTGACCATTCGTCCTGCGTCACCACCCGAAGCAGCAATTGCCGCACATTCGTCGTTCCGTAAAAGCTAAAAGCGGCAATCTCCGCCATGTTTTGATAAATCTCTAGCGGGGCAGTTTCTTCCTTGGACAGTTTGACATCCAGGGTCAGGACTGAATGTTCCCAGCTTGCGCTTGCAATCGGTGTAGTCAACGGTAGCTCATTCAGCGTATCCACCAGATTGTCATCTGACAGCAGCACCCGTTGCTGAGGCGAAATCGTCGCCTGTGTCTCACGAACTGCTGCGGTTCCTGAGTCCAGCACTTGTAAAGACGGCAGCAACACAGCTGCTGCGATGGTTATGAGAATGGAGCCACCGAATACAATCCAAGGTTTCATCAGAGCCTCCCCTGACCTCTACCTCATAATGTGGGTTTGCTACGGTAAAGGTCCTCACTCTCATTCTACAACAAAAAAAAGCAGGCTATGCCTGCATTTTAATCCTCCGTATCTACTACCCCGTGCTTAGTCATCACAACGGCTTTGCCGCGAATTTTAATAGCAGAAGTATGATCCGTAAATTGGACAATCAGTACCTCGCCCTTGTCCAATTTTTCTGAATGATGCAAGCGTGTATCCTGGCCTCTGGTCAAACCAAATACCTGACATCCGTTGCTTTTCGCTTTAATTACGACGTACTCACTGCTACCCGTCACGTTATCTTCCATATCCTTTTCCTCCCTGAGAGCCGAAGCTATACTTTTTATGATGGAGATTCAAGCTTGTTTTGTCAACTACATGCTTCCCGTGCTCCTGCAATAATTAGCATGTCCCGAGCCATACTATCCGTGCAGTCCCATCTATTAAAGAAAGGAACGGATCTGATGAAAAACTACCTTCCCGCCAATCTCAGTCCTGCCCAAATCGAACGGCTTCAACAGCTGGAGCATGAATTTGCCGAGCTAACAGGTGAACCCCTAGTGCTGATCGCTTATGCCTCGCGAAACGGCAGGGCAGCTTCCTCTTCTCCAGTCCATAGCACCCCTACCACGAAGTAAACAGGACAAAAAGAAAAGGCCGTGAATCAAATTCACGGTCTTTTCAGCGCATTGGGAATATGTAAGAAATCTTATTTAATTCCGTCTTTAAGCGCTTTACCCGGTTTAAATGCCGGAATTTTGCTCGCAGGAATTTCGATTTCTTCTCCTGTTTGCGGGTTACGTCCTTTACGTGCGGAACGTTCACGAACCTCAAAGTTCCCGAAACCTACCAGTTGCACTTTATCTCCGCTTTGCAACGCTCCAGAGATCGCCTCAAATACTGCATCGATTGCTTTGGTTACGTCCTTCTTGGACAATTCAGTGCTTTCAGAAACCTGATTGATCAAATCCGTTTTATTCAATATATTCACCTCCCAATTCAAGTGTAGTCCAGCATTTAGGTTATCGGTGTTAATGACCGATATGAGGTCGCCTGTATAAAATAACCCGGGCGGCGTACTGCCTTCCATAATGTTATCATCTGTTTCCGTTTCGTCGTTAAATATACATAGAATATACCTAACCTCCGCAATATAGGCCGAAACTGGCGTTTTATGGCACCCTGCTTGCGTGGAACAAGGTTTATAGTAATACAGTCCACAGACAATTTCAAGTACGACGACGGTTTAACACATAAAAAGTAACGGCCAGCGCAAGTACCAGCACTACTCCTTTGACAATATCATGGGCGAAATATTGCACATTCATCATCGTTAGTCCATTAACCAACACACCGATCAAAACTGCACCAATAAATGTACCAATGACATTGGGTTTACCAGCACCAAAGACCGAAAAACCGACGAATACTGCAGCTACCGCTTCCATGAGCAAGGGGGAACCCGCGTCAATTTGGCCTGAGCCTACGCGCGAGGCATACAAAATACCGGCAATCGACGCAAATACACCTGAAGCAACATAGGCCAGAGTACGGACTTTTTTTACCCGTATACCCGACAGACGAGCAGCTTCCTTATTTCCACCCGTTACATACATTTGACGCCCATGCTTTGTATAGGTCAAGAAAACATGCACTGCCGCCACAGCCAGCAACAGTAAAATAACCGAAATCGGGATACCCAACCATTTACCTTGCCCCAGCAAAAGAAATGCAGGAGATATCTCCCCCGGCGCCTTGCTACCATCGGGAAACTGCATATGATTATATATGGTATAGCCCTGTGCGTACGTTTTGTGAATCCCGCTTACAATATACATGATTGCAAGGGTTGCGAGCAAATCAGGAATACGCAGTTTAATGATCAATAATGAATTCAACAGTCCTACCAAAGCGCCGACAATCAGAGACACAATAATGACCACCGCAACAGGCTGCTCATACCAGACCATTAAAGAAGCGGAAACGACCGTTGTCAAAGATACTGTAGCTCCCACCGACAGGTCAAAACCGTCCACGATAAGTGACAATGTCACACCAATGGCAACGAAAGTCACAATGGCAATCGAGCCAAGAATGTCCATTAAATTATCATAAGTCCAGAAATAAGGTAATGTAGATGAAAAAAACGCCAACACACCTATAATGACAACTACGGCACCGTAACGAAATGAGACGTTTAACCATTTTTCCTTCATGAATGCACCTCTTCACCCCCGCTGGCATACAACAGAAGCTGTTCCTGTTCCACTTCGCCCCGAGCAAATTCCTTTATAATTTTGCCATCATACATCACTGCAATCCGATCACCAATGCCAATCCCTTCAGCAAATTCACAGGTTAGATAAATGATCGCTTTTCCTTGCTCCGCCAACTCACCAATGATACGGAAAATATCACTTTTTGCCCCTATATCTACACCCTTGGTTGGCTCGTCAAAAACAAATACATCCGCTCCGGAATGCAGCCATTTCCCAATAGCAACTTTTTGCTGATTCCCGCCACTTAAATATTTAACATTCTGACGGAGCGATGGTGTCTTAATACCGAGAGAGGCGACAATCCCATTACCGTTATTTCGTTCTTTACGTCGACTGATGAAACCAAGGACACTCAGTTTGCCCAAAAGCGGAAGACTAAGGTTTCTTTCCACACTCTCCTCAATTAGCACCCCCTGCTTACGTCGCTCCTCGGGTATGGACACAATTCCTTGAGCTACCGCATCCGCTGGTTCCCTCAATCGAATGGAGCGACCTTTAAAGGTCAGCTCTCCCTTATCCGGCTTGTCTGCTCCTGTAAGAAGTCGTGACAGCTCTGTCTTGCCTGCACCAACCAAACCCACAATAGAGAGAATTTCACCACATCGGACCTGTACATCAATGCCGTGCACTCGTAATCCTTTGTGAAGCCCTTTCGCTTCCAATACCGTTTCACCAATCGGTACCTCTGTTTTTGGGAATTCCTCCTCAAATGTTTTCCCAAGCATATGCGTAACGATGTCACCTACACTTAAATCAGACGCAGGTCCCGTGAACACGCGCTCACCATCACGCATCACCGTAACACGGTCACTGTGTTCGATAACCTCCGGCAATCGGTGTGTGATGAGGATACATGCAACTCCCTCATCCTTGAGTGTATGGATTGTGCGGAACAAACGTCGCGTTTCTTCTTCGCTGAGCGGCGCCGTAGGCTCGTCAAAAATGATGGCATTGGCTTGCTGTGTCAGAATGCGTGATATAAGTACAAGCTGTTTTTCTGCCAACGTCAATTCAGACACATATCGTCGCACGTCAATATCTATCTCCAGACGTGCTAATGCCTCACGCGCTCGTCTGCGCATAGAAACCGGTGCAGTCCACCATCGACCATCAGGGGCTGACAAATCGTCCATTACAATATTTTCAGCAACAGTTAACTGTGGTACAAGCGCTGAATCGACCTCCTGATACACACAGTGAATTCCCGCTCTTTTGGCCTCCCACGGTGAACTAATGTTCAGTTCCTTGCCACCAACTACGATAGCTCCCTGATCGGAATGATACGCACCGGACAGAATCTTCATCAATGTACTTTTCCCTGCCCCGTTGGCGCCCAGCAGAGCGTGAATCTCGCCACCCTGCACTGTAAAATCCACGGCTCGCAGCGCATCTACACCAGCAAACTGTTTGCTAATTTTCTTCATTTCCAATGTATATACTTGTGAACTCATGGTGCCCCCTCACGCCTGCTTATGATAAAAGCGCGCCGAAGCGCGCCTTTGCGTTATGCAAACATTTTATTTGGACGTTTCATATTCCTTCATCCAATCCTTATAGCCCTGTTCGCTTTGGCCCCAGCCCTTCACATATTGGGACAGCTCGGATGTGGAAATTTGCTTATCCGGCAACGCTTCGCGTTGCACATATACAGCCTTCAGTACGACTTTCTCCTCCGGATTATCCCCATGCAGCTTCTGATATGCATAGCGCACTTGTACGCGCCCGATATCTGTTGGATCTACGGCTGCCGAGGCCACCCAAGGATTTTTCGGGTCTTGGATCATTTGCAAGTCCTCGTCGCTCATGTCAATGCCGTAGACTTTAATTTCCGTACGTCCCGCTTGTTGGATGGCACGTGCTGCGCCTTTGGCAAATTCATCCCATGCCGCCCAGACGGCTGTAATTTCGCCCTTAGGATATTGCTTTAATACAGCTTCCATTTTGGCTTGCGTATCCAACGCAGGATTCTGAGCCGAACCAAAAGTCGCAATTTCTTTAATATCCGGATTGGATTTCAAAAATGCACCATAAGCAACCTGACGACGTTCCATCGGCGCAAATCCGGCAACCCATACTTTCACAATGTTGCCTTTGCCACCGATATCCTTCTTCATTTGCTCCAGCGTTAGCTCAGCCATGCTTTGGTCATCCTGTGAGAGCACTACCGCACCCGGAACATTGACGGCAGCATCGAACACGATAACTGGAATATTGCGGGAAACTGCTTTTTTCAACCCTGTTTCCAGTAATGCATCACCGTGATCAGTCAAAATGACATCAAACTGCTGGTTAATCGCACTATCAAGCAGAGAAGCCATTTTAGCCTTATCGTTATCTGCCACAAACTTAGTCAGCGTACCGCCAAATTTTTCAACTTCCTCTTCCACACCTTGAACATACTGTTGCGAAAATGTGCCCGTGTTAAACTCCATGATCAACGCAACCCGTTTACCCTTTAGATTTAAGTTGTCCGTTTTTTCGTTTGTTGTATTCGATTCCGCAGTGCTTGTCCCTTGAGTGCCGCTCTCTGTTTTCGGCACGCCACATGCAGTGACCAGCAAAACCAGCACCAGTAGCATGATACCTCCCAGTCCTAGCTTTTTGTGTCTTTGGAACTCTTTTTGGATATCCATGATTTCATTTCCCCCTCGTTCAACCACAAAATGATTCAAATTTGATACTTAATATATCGCTTTAAACCAAGTATGTAAATAGGTTTTATTAAATATAGAAAATTTTCCGGTTTTATAGGCCAACACACAACAAACAACCGCCCCCCCGATTGAATACCGGAAAACGGTTGCTGCTTAAATTTGAAATCAAGGCGGAGCCTGGGTCGAAGATACAATCTGTCTGTTTATTTTAAATAGGAGAACGCTCACATCTAACTTATTTGGAGCACTGCTTTACCGGAAAATTTCCGATCTATCAGTTGTTGGGCTACAGCTCCAATTTCCTTCCACGATGCCTCCACTTCGATTTTTGGTACTAACTGGCCTTTTGATACAAGCTCACCTAGTAATTTTAGATCTCCCGCTGGGGAATAACGATTTATTTCCTCACCTAGAAAGAAGCAATACAAAGTTCTACCACCTAAGCCCCTGATATTAATCGTTGCGTAAGGTGAGGACGAATGTCCCATGGACACACATATCCCCTCTGGCATAAGCTGAGGTAGTAATGCAGCTAGCGTATCCCCACCTACTGAATCCACAATGAGATGATAAGGTCCGAATGTATCCAGCGAGGAAATCGCCGGATCGCCAACGATAACCTCATTAGCACCAGCCTCTTGAACAAGTAGAGCTTTTTCCTCTGTTCTGGCTACACCTACTGTAAAAGCTCCTGATTGCGCCGCTAGCTGATGTGCAAAAGTCCCAACTCCGCCAGTCGATCCAGATATCAATATTCGCTTACCGAGCAGCATTCCTCCTTTTCGAAGTGTATAGAGCGCTGACAGACCGGCTACTGGTAAAGTAGCAGCCTGGGCGAAGGTAATATCATCAGGAAATTCAGCCACTAATGAAGTAGGAGCGGCAATTTGTTCGGCCCATGCTCCCATCGGGAGAAGTCCTACGACACGGCTTCCTTGTTTCGGGCCCGTGCCATCTTTGGCTTGCTCGATGACAATCCCGGCAAAATCCCATCCTGGTCTGCTCTGTCTTCCATGATTTCTTGCATCTACAACTTCACCCCGATTCAGAGAGAAGGCCTGTACTTGAACGATCGCTTCCCAAGGCTGGGCCTGCGGGACTGAAACTTCCTTTATTGCGAAATATCCTGAAGCAAACGGATCTGTTACAATTGCACGAACCATATGATCTCCCCCATCATTCTCATTGAGAAACCCTTGTAAATAGCTCCCCTTTTTCACATTGTAGTATACTGTAGGGAACTATCTGCACCAAGTGTAGAACTACACCTCATTATGAAAAGGATTGAAAAAGGATGACCATGCACAAGGACTTCCGATATAAAACATTAAAAAACGTTTTGGGAGAGATTGAAGCTGTTCGCATGAAGCGTCAACGGGAATATACTGAGCTATCACACCCGTTATTAAAACGATTTACTCAGCAGGAGCTTAATGATGAGGCATGTCCTACGTATAAAAATCTATTGGTTGGACGGTCTCGTCGAATACCGGACCGGCAAACGATAATCCATATTGCTGAGTATCTGGAGTGTACTTCACATGAGCGCAATGACCTTCTCCTCGCCGCTGAATATCTTCCGATCCATTACGAACTCGAAGGACGTTCTCTAGAGCTGGCGCTGGAGCAAACACAGCAAATCATGAGTAATTTGCCATTTCCGGCGATGATTGTTACTCATACCTTAGATATCAAAGGGTTAAATGAACCGTTTCGCCATTTATTTGATATTCCTTCCGATTCTTTTATGAATGGCAAACTGAATAAAGTAGATTTTCATTTTAACTCCGATTTTTCCATTCGTCCCCGTTCTACCTTCGATGCTGAGTCGTTCGAACAGTGGGAGTCTCATGCTATTTTTGGGATACAAGCTTTCAAAAGATATAACATGTTGTCCCGATACGACCATTGGTATACGAAGTTAATAGACAGATTTCAAAAATACGATGATCTTAATAAATATTGGAATATGCAGCCAAAGGACTCAGCAAGTGAAATTGAGCAACCCAAAATTATTTTGGCCAGAATGGGAACCGCGGACGATTTAGTCCCTATTCGCTACAAGCAAATTCATCTTTCTGTAAGTAGCCACATGTATCCTGGAATTGAAGTATACTTACCGATTGACGATCCTGCACGCATAGTATTTCAATATTGGGGTTGTCCAGCCGAATATCAGAACTACGCTTTTAATGAATAGGAAAAATTCGCCTACAGCACTTTATGAGAAACGAAAAGCTCAATAAAAACAGAGGTAGTCTAGGACTTTATTTTCTCGTCCATGGCTACCCCTGTCTGGTTTTGGAGGTCAGTCTAATATTTTGTTTTTGCGAACCGTAGAGAGCAAATTGCTCTCCACGGTATTTCTCTTATACATTTTTTAGGTGTGGCTTACCCTTAAAGAATAATAGCAATGAGACCGCCGGAGCCTTCATTAATGATACGACCCAGCGTTTCCTGCAGCTTATAGCGTGCATTGTCCGGCATCATGGCGATTTTACCCTGAATGCCTTCCCGTACAATGGAATGCAGCGAACGTCCGAAAATGTCTGACTCCCAAATTTTGATTGGGTCATTCTCAAAATCTTGCATCAGATAGCGCATAAGCTCTTCACTTTGCTTCTCTGTTCCGATAATCGGAGCAAATTCCGATTCCACATCGACACGAATCATGTGTATAGAAGGTGCTGTCGCCTTGAGCCGCACACCAAACCTTGTACCCTGACGAATCAACTGCGGATCGTCTAGTGCCATCTCAGATAACGACGGCGCGGCAATGCCATATCCCGTTGTCTTGACCATTTCCAGCGCCTCGGCGAAGCGGTCGTACTCTCGTTTGGCATGGGCAAAATCCTGCATCATTTGCAGCAAATGATCCTTGCCACGAATCTCTACCCCGACGACTTCGACCAAAATCTGGTCATACAGCTCATCGGGAGCATACAGATCAATTTCAGCTACGCCCTGCCCCATATTCATCCCGCTCAATCCGGCCCTGTCGATGAATTCATATTCCATAAACTGGCCAACCACTCGATCTACATCACGCAGGCGTCGAATATCTTTAACCGTATCGCGAACGGAATTTTCATAATTGCTACGCAGCCAGTGCTCTTCGTTCAGTACCATGACCCAGCTCGGCAGGTTTACATTCACCTCATGCACCGGAAATTCATACAATACTTCACGAAGTACGCCTGTAACATCATCTTCCGTCATCGTCGCCGCGCTGAGTGTCATAACTGGTATATCGTACTTGGCAGCCAGCTCACCGCGAAGCTGGAGTGTTTCATCACTGCGAGGATGCGTGGAGTTGATAACCAAAACAAATGGTTTGCCAACTTCCTTCAACTCCTCAATGACGCGTTCCTCCGACTCTACATAAGAGCTGCGCGGGATTTCCGCAATCGTGCCGTCTGTAGTGACTACCACACCGAGCGTCGAATGCTCCTGAATAACCTTGCGTGTACCAATTTCTGCCGCTTCCTGAAAAGGAATGGGTTCTTCGAACCATGGTGTGGAGATCATCCTCGGACCATTTTCATCCTCGTACCCTTTTGCTCCTTCTACTGCATATCCTACACAGTCAACCAGACGTACATTCACATCCAGTCCTTCCGTTACTTTGATCTGGACGGCATTATTCGGTACGAATTTAGGCTCCGTCGTCATGATCGTCTTGCCTGCCGCACTTTGCGGCAACTCGTCTACGGCGCGGGCACGGTCCGCCTCACTTGTAATGTTTGGCAGAACAATCGTCTCCATAAACCGCTTGATAAACGTTGATTTTCCTGTTCGGACTGCGCCGACGACCCCAAGATAAATGTCTCCTCCGGTACGTTCGGCAATGTCTTTAAAAATGTCTACTTTCTCCAATGAAATCCCCTCCTAAAAAGTCTCCGAAGGAAAAATGCTTAAAGAGCATCCGCTTCGTGTTCAACCAACTGCTTGATCCCAGATGCGGCAGAACAGCCTTTAAAATGCCCGGAAGTCGTCCGCCGCCGAGATTCAGGAGACTGATGGAATCGGCGAAACGGCGTAAACTCGTACATGCATTTGGACTGATACCATCATATGTATCCCCTCCGTAAAATATGTTTAGTTTTTTGAAAAATAGATTACGACAGAGCGATCATTGCAGAAACGATATTTTACGTTTGGTTCCACTCACCTAATATATGCGGGGCAAGACTCTCCCATGACTTCGTCGCTAGATTAAATAAAAAAAGGATGTTTCTCCTGACCGTTTAGAGTCGTCGGAAACATCCTTTTTCTATTCTCCTGATATAATCGGCATTACCACAGTTCATCATCCAGCGCCTGACGCTCCAGTTGCCGTCTGATAGCCGCCTTGAGCCTATCCTCCGGTATGGTTACCTCCATATCGCCTTGGACACGTGCCTGGCAGGATAAGCGCATTCCTTCATCCAGTAAAGGCCCCAGCTTACGCTGCTCTGCATCTCTGGGTTGGTCTGCAAATTCAGCCCATTCCGGTGATATTTGTACCTTACACATCAGACAGGCTGCTTTTCCGTCACAACGAGTGGGGATATATACACCCGCTTTACGAGCAGCCTGAAGCAATGACGTACCCTGACCGACCTGTACGCGCCTACCTGACGGCCTAAACGTAATCTGCACATTCATGAATAGTCCTCCAGTTGTCTTTCTCCTAACACACACAACTTATACTTCATTGCCCATCTGGATGACGGAGTGCAACTCTGGCCAAGGCAGAAGTTCTACAAGCTTGTCCAATTGCTCCTCATTCCAAATATTACTGACTAGTAGCTGCTTCAGTACAATTATATGACGTCGCGGGTCGCGCTTCATGACTTCTGCAATCGCTTTATATCGGTCGGGTCGATTTCGCAATATATTGAATAAAAGTTCATGACTGAGCGGCATCAGACGCAGTGAAGCACTCCCCAGCTCAAGCTGAACACCAGCCGACCAAAGTAGTCGCTCGATCTCTAAGCGGTATAACGCTCCGTCACATAATACTTCAAATCCCCCCACCAACTCGACTGGAAATCCCTCCAGATCATAGTGGCTCAGCAATGAAACGTAAGAGCCGCTACGATCAACCTGCTGTCGATCTATACTTATACCCAGGGGGTGCGCATGAAGTTGCTTTGCTGCATGAATATCCGCATAAATATCAATGTCCCGAGGCAGGCGATCCAGTTCAACTTCATGTACAAGTAGTGAACAACTCCCGCCTAGCATCCACGGAACCGACACTGTTGACCAGTTCTCAGCCAAGCTACTCAGCGCAACTGCCAGATTGTGAGGAAGCCTGTCTACTAACACCGATGATATTGCCTCCTTCAACATTGTTTCCTCCTTTGCTGTCTTTCCTTCCGTTTCCTGATGGGCATCATTATAACATGTTCGACAGGGCAGTTCGATATTTTGTGTACTGTAAAAGCGGTTACCCACTCCAAAATATAAAAAAACCGCGAACCTTCCCGGTCCACGGTGAATAATACTAACTGGCGTGCGGCCAGCGGTCTATTTTTTCATCATCATTTTCATCAACGCTTCCATATTGGAAGGATTCATTCCGCTCTTTTTGACGGCACCAACAATATCCCTTACTGTATCTTCCGACACCGGAATGTTGGCCATCGCAGACACTTGCTTGATAAGCTGACGCAGTTGCGCTTCGCTTTGAAGCGTGTCCGCCTTTACCGTGCCTGCCAGCTTTTTCACTGCATTTTCGGATATGTTTTTGCCGCCTTTTTTGTTAATGGCCTTCAATGCATCTTTCGGAAAGTTTTTATTCATAATCTCCCCTCCTCCGCCATTGCTCAACTCAGTCTATGAGTGGCGGAGACAAAAGGTGATTAAGCGTACATAAGACATGCCAAACGCCTAACTAAAAAAGGCTATCTCATTATAGAAAAAATCTACCATGAGACAGCCTTTATATTATTAAAGCTCATCTGAGCCTTTAAGAATGCCATTGCTCCCAAGTCTGAAGTGGCATGACTTCCATCTCGGTCTTAGGGTCGCGACCCATCAGCGCCTCAACGGCCTTACGGACGTCACGTCCTTCAAACAGTACTCCATACAGTACCTCTGTAATAGGCATCTGAACACCTAATTTTTGAGAGATGGCGTATGCCGCTTTTGTCGTTCGAATCCCCTCTACGACCATGCCCATAGATTCCAGCACATCATCAAGCTGTTGGCCCTGTCCTAATAGTGACCCTGCACGCCAGTTGCGACTGTGACGGCTCGTTGCCGTGACCACTAGATCGCCAATACCAGCTAGGCCGGCAAAGGTTAATGGATTAGCCCCCATCTCAACTCCGGCACGGGTAATTTCAGCCAACCCACGGGTCAATAAAGCTGCTTTGGCATTATCACCGAAACCAAGCCCATCTGACATTCCCGCACCCAATGCGATAATGTTTTTTAGCGCCCCGGACAGTTCCACACCGAGCAAATCGCGGTTTGTATAGACACGGAAATAGGAGTTCATGAACAGCCCCTGAGCAGCCTGTGCAGCCTGCTCATTGGAGGAAGCTACAACGACCGTTGTAGGACATTTCCTCACCACTTCTTCCGCATGACTCGGACCAGACAGCACGGCAATATCGCCCTCCGCGACTTCCAGTTCTTCCGAGATCACCGTGGACATACGTTTAAGCGTTTCTGTTTCAAAACCTTTAATGGCATGCACTACCAGCATATCCTTGCTAAAATGAGCTTTCAGACTACGTGCTACCTGACGAGCAGCAGCAGAAGGAGATACGATTATCACTGCTTTAGCACCAGATACCGCAGTCTGCATATCAGTTGTAGCTGAAATGCGATCAGACAAAATAGAGCCCGGTAAATAATGCTCATTTGTATGCTTCTCATTGATTTCAGCTGCTTGCTGCTCGTTTCTCGTCCAGACAGAGACATCGTTGTTATTGGCCGCAAGAACGGAAGCCAGGGCTGTTCCCCAACTCCCCGCGACCAGCACAGCTATTTTCTCAGACAAGACGATCTCCTCCTTTGGAGCCAAGCTTATTCTCATTCCCCCGTACCAACTTGACTATGTTGGTACGGTGTCTCCACACAGCGAACAGACAAATGATTAGAGCCGTCCAGAATAACGGCCATGCAAAACCAAGCACGAGTAATATCCAAGGGGTCAAAATGACAAATATGAGTGATCCAAGGGATACGTAACGAGTCATTACAATTGCAAGTATCGCAATGATTCCGGCATATAGTGCGGGCAGTAAGGCAAGCGATGCCAATACACCAATAGCAGTCGCAATACCTTTTCCTCCACGAAAGTGAAAATATACCGGCCAGTTATGGCCCGCAATCGCCGCAATGCCGCACAAACCCGGTACCCAGGATGATTCCCCACCTAACCAGTGCCCTATTAGTACCGCAATAACCCCTTTAAGAACGTCCAGCAGCAGTACCAGAATAGCTGGGCCTTTTCCAAGCACACGCAGCGTATTCGTCGCACCGGCATTGCCGCTCCCATGTTGGCGAATGTCGATTCCTTTTAATTTTCCATACAGCAAACTAAAGCTGACAGAGCCAAGCAAGTAACTGAGTACGATGGCAACGATTTGTAAAATCAACCTATTCGCTCCTAACTTTCGTCAGACTTGCGCCGTGTAAAGATTCGAATTGGAGTTCCTTCAAAATTGAAGGCGGCGCGGATTTTGTTCTCCAGATAACGCTCATACGAGAAGTGCATTATTTCTGGATCGTTTACGAATACAACCATCGTAGGCGGCTTAACAGCAACCTGGGTCACATAGTTAATGCGCAGACGACGTCCCTTGTCTGTTGGTGGAGGATTGATGGCAACCGCATCGGAAATTACATCATTCAGCAAATGTGTCTGAATACGCAACACATGCTGCTGTGCCACATGCTGTACAACAGGAAGCAGCTTTTGCAGGCGTTGCTTCGTTTTTGCAGACAAGAACACAATCGGAGCATATGTCATAAACAAAAAGTGATCGCGAATTTTCGTTTCAAACTGGTGCATCGTTTTGTCGTCCTTGTCCACGACATCCCATTTGTTAACGACAAACAGCGAAGCTTTACCCGCTTCATAAGCATAGCCAGCAATGTGCTTATCCTGTTCAATAATGCCTTCCTCGCCGTTAATAACGACCAATACAACATCTGCACGCTCAATGGCACGCATGGCACGCATTACACTATATTTTTCGGTCGTTTCATATACCTTGCCACGTTTACGCATACCTGCCGTATCAATCAGTACATACTTTTGACCGTCTTTTTCAAAGGGTGTATCAATTGCATCACGTGTCGTGCCTGCAATGTCACTAACGATAACCCGCTCTTCTCCCAGAATGGCGTTAACCAGTGAAGATTTACCTACATTCGGGCGGCCGATCAAGGCAACACGAATAACGTCTTCATCATAGTGATCTTCTTCCAGCTCAGGCAAATTGGATGTAATGGCATCTAGCAGATCGCCTATCCCTGTACCATGGCTACCAGAAACAGCGATTGGATCACCAAATCCATAAGAATAAAACTCATAAATCAGATCGGCGCGACTGAGGTTGTCCACCTTGTTGACAGCTACGATGATCGGTTTACCCGAACGATATAGCATTTGAGCAACCTCTTCATCTGACTGTGTAATTCCTGCTTTCGCATCACTCATAAATACAATTACATCTGCTTCTTCTATTGCAAGTTCGGCCTGCATACGGATGGATTTTAAAATGACATCCTCACCATCAATCTCAATGCCGCCGGTGTCAATAATACTGAAGGATTTACCATTCCACTCCGATATACCGTATATACGGTCACGAGTGATTCCGGGTTTATCTTCCACGATGGACAAACGATCCCCGATTATCCGATTAAAAATAGTGGACTTGCCCACATTCGGACGACCAACGATAGCCACAACGGGTCTTGCCATAAATTCACTCCTCCTGTCAATTCTTCCGCTATCATCATAGCAAAAAACATACCTATTGGCGATATGGTCATGTAACAACAATCGGCGAACCCTCTGGGTCCGCCGATGGTGTACGTTATGCATATTATAAAATGTATTGATTTAAACTCATTTAAATTTGTTCAGCTTATCGCCAAAACGCTCGCCGAGCGTAATGCTCAGACCGGAATTATTGAGGGAAACGTTAGGATTATTCAGTTCCTCACGAGGTGCACGAGATGCACGTGGTGCTCTTTCTGCTTTAGGAGCAGCTTCGGGAGCTTCCTCAGTTTCTTTAATGCTCAGGCTAACACGTTTTTCGGAAGGATTCATTTCAAGAATTTTAACTTTCACTTCTTGCCCTTCCTCCAGAACTTCTTGTGGAGTTCCAATGTGTTTGTGGGAAATTTGGGAAATATGAACCAAACCTTCCACGCCAGGAGCGATTTCAACGAATGCGCCGAAGTTAACCAGACGTTTTACAACACCTGTTACGATGTCATTGTTGTTGAATTGTCCAGCAGCCGATTCCCAAGGACCAGGCTGTGCAGCTTTCATGCTCAGGCTGATTTTTCCTTTTTCAGGATCTACTTTCAAGACTTTTACTTTCACTTGGTCTCCCTCAGAAACTGCATCAGAAGGCTTATCGACATGAGTCCAAGCAATTTCAGATACGTGAACAAGACCATCCACGCCGCCAACATCTACGAAAGCACCGAACTGAGTAAGACGTTGAACCGTACCTACGATTTCTTGGCCTTCTTTCAGCTCAGCCATTACTTTAAGCTTGTTGGCTTCGAATTCTGCTTCCAGAACGTCTTTTTGAGAAAGGATCACTTTGTTATTTTCACGATCCAGTTCTTTTACAACAACACGCAATGTGCGGCCTTTGTAATCACTGAAATCTTCTACGAAGTGACGTTCTACCATGGATGCAGGGATAAATCCGCGCAGACCCACGTCTACCACGATGCCGCCTTTAACGACATCATTTACAACGACTTCAAATACTTCTTTGCTTTCGAACAGTTGCTCCAACTTTTCCCAAGCATTTTCACTGTCGATTGCACGTTTGGACAGAACAAGTTTTTCCTTGCCATCGTCAATGCTGATAATTCTAGCTTCAACCTCTTGGCCTACTTGTACTGCTTCTTCTGCGTTATCCAGACCAGAAGACAACTCGCGAATTGGAATAATTCCATCGTATTTATATCCAATGCTTACTACCGCTTGGTTATCTTCCAATTTCACGATTGTACCCTTAACGGTGTCACCTTTTTTCAGGGAGACGATTTGATCGAGCTCGTCTTGATTTGCCGCTTCAGCAGCTTCTTGATTTTTAATTTCTTCCGACATGTCAATACCCTCCTCAATTCAAAAAAAACCATTTATTTAAACCTGCGCATGGCAGAGTTCAAAACATAAATAAACTTTTGTTCTAGTTTTCCGAGCTTAGACACAATTCATACAAGCCTTTCAGTTATTCGTAGGCTTACCCGTTTCCTTCATCGTGCGAATACGAGACATAATTGCTTCTGTTGCCAGTTCAAGTGGATCTCCTTCGATATCGGCACCCTTTTGGTAATCGTCCAAATTGACAGGTTTACCGTATAACACTTTCGTTTTACGGAAAAGCTTGTAATCACCAATAATGGCGACCGGAACGGCAGCCGCTCCACTGCGTAGCGCAAAGCTTGCAGCACCCTTTTTACCGATTCCCCCAGCTCCTCTGGAACCTTCGGGAAAGATTCCCATAACCTTACCATCACGCAAAATGTTCAATGCCAGCTTAATGGATTCCTTACTTACACCGCCACGTTTGACTGGAAAAGCTCCCAGTTTCCCAATTAGTGGACCCAGTACAGGAACATTAAACAGCTCGGCTTTTGCCATAAAGTGAACCTTTCGCTTCAGCAAAATACCAACTGTAGGAGGGTCAAGATTACTAATATGATTAGAACACAACAGCACTCCACCCTCAGCAGGAACATTTTCCCTGCCTACCGCCTCAAGTCTAAACAGAACGCGGTAAATGAGACGCAAAATACTGGCGCATACAGTATATATCATTGGCTGATCTCTCCATCCTTCTCCGTTAAGCAATAAGATACGATCGTATCAACGACATCCTGAATGCCCATTTGGGTCGTATCGAGCACGATGGCGTCCTCACTGCAACGAAGCGGAGATACCTCCCTCTCCTCGTCAAGCTTGTCACGTGCCGCAATGTCACGTTCCAGTTGCTCCAGAGTGATATCATCAGTTTCGCTCAGCTCTTTAAAACGGCGGGAGGCACGTTCCTGAACACTTGCGGTCATGAACACCTTGACTTCCGCATCGGGAAGTACAGTTGTTCCAATATCGCGACCATCCATAACGACACCCTTGCGTGCAGCCATCTCACGCTGGTTTTCAGTCAAACGAGTGCGTAAACCGGCAATACTTGAATACTGTGACACGTTGCTAGTCACTTCCATCGAACGGATCACAGTGGTTACATCTTCCCCGTTACAATAAACCTTTTGGCCTGTGGGGTCCGGTACTAATTCAATCACCAGCTCAGGTACATGTTGAAGCACTTTTTGTACATTTTCTGCAGGAATTTCCTTACGCATCATGTACCACGTTGCTGCTCGGTACATGGCTCCAGTATCTACATATACATAAGAAAGTGATTTCGCCACCAAGCGGGCCACTGTACTTTTCCCTGCACCAGCAGGTCCATCAATGGCTACATTTATTTTGTTAATTGAAGATACATGTTGCCTTGCCAACAGGGAATTCCTCCTAACCTAACCTCAAGAAAAAAGCAGGCATTGCCTGCGACGTGAAAATTATACCACACATTTATAGGCGATGCAAAATAAGCGACAGGTTTACTAAAAAAGAAAAATTTCGGATGATTAAGATTTCCCCCTGAATTCCAGCTGTCTTTCAAAGCAATATTTAATCAGTTTTTGGCGCTCCTGATCAGCGATTTCCTCATATTTCAGCATAATGAGTTTGCGACCGTTTTCCATCTGCTGAATGCGCACAATTTCAGATTGGAACGGAACATGCTCCTGAGTACCGTTTTTATATGGAACTAAAATCCAGCAAGACAATGATTCTCCTTCTTCAAGATGATGAGTTCCCTGGGTGTGAAAAGAAACACCCCCACCTCCTACATCATGTGTCTCTGCTACAAATCTGGACTCGTTCGCACCATGCTTTACAGCAATTTCCAAGTTGGCCTTAACCCGAAGAAAGTTTCGACGCTGAATTTTGCTGATGCTGTCTGGAGCAGGTTTGTGGATACGAATCATCCGGAGGATATCCTCTTTGAAACCCGTAACGTGGGTATTAAAATAATTTTTAATCCCACCCTCGCTCAAAAAAAATATAGACAGTTCTTCCCCTAGAAACAATTTTTTCAAATGCCCACTTGTTTGTGACATAGGAATTTCAATTAAAAAGTTCTGTGACTCCTCTTCTGCAATACGAGACTTAAATTCAAAAATCTCGTCCTTATGGTCAGTACCTGCCACTTGTATGTATAACACATCATTAATTTTGGGAAACAAATGATCCACCATCCTTGTCCATTAAAAGCTCTAATTAAGGTATATAATACCACGACTTTGTGCCTATATTAAGCATAATATTTGTTTGATCTATGACTAAAGCACAAAAAACCTCCTTCATGAAGGAGGTTTAGAGTGACTATTGATTCATTTTCATGTAATCAACTAGGCATTACTTGCAGTAACCTGAGGTTCATCTGAATCTTTAACCTCTTCAATCGTTTCTTCCATCCCCGTATTGGCGTTAATGTATATCCGGTAAACGGAACCATTGATTTTACCACCAAATTCATAACAGAGAACTTCATTCGAAAGTTCATTTTCAATTAAGGCTTTACGGTGGTAAGTTTCACGAAACTCAGGATTCAATTTTGCTCGTGCTGCATTCAAATTCAATTTCGCTTGCGGTATGCGGCGGAGATGACTATGCTCATACACATAATCACTGGCTTGAAAACCGATCACTTGTCCGTTATCAAGGCCTGATCTGACTGCGATTTTTTCTGGATAGATAATCACATCCCCTTGTTGGCTCACAAATGTAATGTTAGCTAAATTCCCGCTTTCATCATACGCAACGGGCTTCATGTCTTTGTAACCTTTTTGTTCAAGGTATTCACTAGCATAGCGAATCGCTTCATTACGTGTTGCTTTTTTAGGACCTACTGCCCTCATGTCATGATAAGAAATAAGCTTGCCGCCTTTTTTCGTAAAATCCATACTGGCCACAGGCTGCTTCTTATTTAGCAGGGTAGCTGTATAAGATGCCCATTCCGTTCCTTTACCGTTTTCGTTCACCCTGATCTGACTTTCCGGTTTTCCTGTAAATTCAGCAGCATTTTGTTTAATTTGTTCTGCATTTACTGGCGGGAGACTCATTTTTTTCACAGAGCGTTTATCATAGATGCTGGCTACAGACGGTCCCCAATCCAGCTCTTTATAGTTTTCCACCTTTTTGTCCACGGTTTTAAAGCCATCAATAATGGTGTTGTCCTTCGGCCCAGTTTGAGAACCTGCCGCCATATCCACATCCGTCCAGCGCAAATTTTTGCTAATGACTTTCTGCTGCACTTCCTGCATGTTTTTCGAAATTTCTTTGGAATTGTTATACAACGTTTTCAGGTTCGAAATTTCTTTCTCGTTTAAGGGCTCGTGATCCAGATCACGGACAGCGGTCTGATACGAAAATGCAGATAGATGTGACAGCAAATCTTTAGCATGATTAAAAGGCATTACATTGAGGGGCAACTGATTAACCTCATTTTGAGCCTCACTTGTAATCCTCCACACGTTCATCAAACATTTGCGGTGCATCGCGTGTGAAGTATTATGGACAGCAACCGCGTTACCGAGTTGAGAATGCAGCTGATCCATATGAAACGACAAATCGTGAAACGCACGCTGGTATTGATTTTCCGCTTTTATCGACATGCTATTTGCCTGAAGAGACACCTCTTTTCTCATCTGGCTTTGCTGATAACCCCACACAAATGCTCCTATCATCATCAGGGTAACCACCGGGAACAATACGGAACTAAGTCGCTTATACATATTGGGAGTCTCCTTTCTTCAAGTACACTACCGATAGTGTGACAAGAAGAAAGCTCTCTTATGCATGGTTTTCCATGACTTCAACAATAAACTCACAGTTATCGCAAATACAGCGTTTAAAGCCGGTCTGAATCTGTCCTTGCTCTATGCGTCCTCTCAGCACAAAGCGTTCTCCGCATCTTTTACAATGAATTCTAACTTTTATACGCAAAAAAGACACCTCTTTCTCTAACAGGTTTGTCAGATCAGTGTGTCCCATTTTGTTACATGTTAACCTTTTCTTCCCGTTTTAACAAACGAAAAGGAGAACGGTTATTAGCCCGACTGATCTTCGCCATTCCTCCATACCATAGAAAGGCCATAAGTGGAATGATAAACCAGATCCAGTCATGCGAAAATTTCGTTAAAATCAAATCGTATACTCCGTGCCAGAACCATGGAAGCACCAATGACAGCAGCAACATGTATTTGCTCCTCAAGCCTTCTGAAAACTTGGCCTTCCCCATGTAGTAGCCCATCATTACGCCAAACATCGCATGACCGGATACCGGTAGCAATGATCTCATCAGCATCATGCTAACCGAAGCATGGCCCGCCCAGGCATATAACAGATTTTCAACCGTTGCAAATCCGAGTGAGACTGCGGCCGCATACAAAATACCATCATAAGGCTCGTCGAACTCGGTATGATTATAGATGATGTGATACAACAGAAACCATTTAAAAAACTCTTCCACTCCGGCTGAAATGCCGAACGCCTGGATTAACGTGTGATCCCCTAGCCAAAGCAGCAGCCCTCGTTGAAAAATCATGACAGGAAGAACCACCAAAAAGCCGAGCAAAAACACTTTAATAACCATGTGCAGTGGCTCCGAATCATACCTGTCCTTCAAGTAAAAATACATCAATAAGGCGAGACCCGGCGCTGTGGCTGCCGCTAAAACTGAAAACAGAAGCACCGATCATCCCTCCATAAAAATGAGTCGGCTCTGCTTTCAGCGCAGAGCCGACAAATTCACTTCGATATCACTTTTGATAAAACGAATCAAGAACGGCTGTCAAAATGAGTGCAGATGACAGCAACTGCCTGTTCAGGAATGACCAGTTTGCCGTACTCTTCCAACATAGCTGGTGTAACGGATGAGCCTTCTCCAAATTCAGCAAGAACCGCGATTAAAGCGGCAAGCTTGGACTCCTCTACTTCTTCTGGTTCCAAATGCAGAATCCATTTTCCTCTATAATGATACAGCTTACCTGCTTCCGTAGTGTTGCTACGAAGCATATGAGCCGCTTCTATGAGTACTTCGAAATCGCTAAACGCATAAACGATGGAATCACTATGCTCCAACGTGACTTCCATTTCGTAGACTTCCTCTGGAAGCTCCTCATCGGGACCCGAACCATACTGTTGATGGTCGTATTTACCCCGAGTGACGATAACAACCATTCCTTGAGCAGGAAGCGCAAAGACTTCGACAGCTAACGGTCCCGTGGCGTCGAAGCCCAGCTCACTGTATGCCTGATCCATCATTTCGGTAAACAGCTCATGAACTCTAGGAATTTCTTGCCACATATCGTCTTTTTGAATACCGCGTTCGCTCAAATCGTCAAAGGTAAGGAAAATCCGTATCTTGTCCTGACTTAATCTTTCTATTTTCATACTGGACCCTCCTCCTGGCAGCCGAGTGTTATTAACAGATTATGATGCAATTATGATGCCTGTGATGAAAATGGTTCTATGTAATCATGTTATCATTTTATAATCGTAAATGCACGCAATAAAAAGATAAAAAAAAGAATCATTTGAACGGCTTTTACAAAAAAGCCGCAAAATGATTCGGAATAAAGGTTTCTGGGTTACAATCCCGGTACGGCTGTATGAGTTTCTTTCAAAATTTGCTCGACCTCACGTTTAACATCGGGACTTGTGCTGATGAAGTCTTTAATCAACTTCATATTCTCTTCTTTGTTCTTGGCAGTATGGGCGTTATAAGCGGTTTTATCTGTTTGTGAATGATGGTCTTGATCCTTATGGGTGTCTTCTTTATTGAGCGTAATCTCGCCCATCCCGGGGAATGCCGCGTCCATCATTTTAGTACGGGCTTGCTGCACTAAATTGCCGCCTTTTTTTCCACCTATGTCCATAGATAAGCCCAACATGTTGCGGTTACGGGAGATCATAGAGCTTGCGACAGCGCCCAAAACGATTCCCAGGAAAAATGAAGATGTTTTCACAATTAGAACCTCCCTTTGTGGTAGAATCAAGCATAGTGTTCGTCAGTAGTGACAAACTCATACGGTATAAAATACAGGAAGGTGAGATGAAATAATGGGTACAAAAACAGCAGCCATTTTGTTCACCGCATGTCTGCTGCTTAGTGCTTGCACTGCAACCAAGCCTGAATCTGCGGCAACAAGCAACCAGCAGGATTCGGTAGCGTCTGACTCAAGTAACAGCGCCAAAGATCAGAGCAACGTCTCTTCCCCAAAAAACAGCAGTAAGCAAGCAGGCAGTGATGAACATAACTCAGCGGATAAAACCAATGCACAAAATGATAAAACCAGCGAAAGCAACGAAACAGGAGCTGCGACATCTGCAACTATCAATAACAAAATGTATCACTTGGACAAAGCTTACAATGTAATCCCTGACCAACAAGGTACCGAAAAAAAAGTCGTGTTATTGACCTTTGATGATGGTCCTAAGGAAGCAGCCATGATTAACAAAATCATAGATGTACTGGACAAACACAAAGCGAAAGCAATTTTCTTCGTAAACGGTTACCGTGTAAAAAAGCATCCTGAGTTGCTTAAGCTTATCCATGACCGTGGACAGCCCATCGGCAACCATAGCTGGGATCACATCGTGCTGAAGAATAAATCTGAGCCCGAGGTCAAAAAACAGATTGAAACGGTACAAAAAGCTGTTAAGGACATTACAGGCCAAGCCCCCGTCTTCTTCCGCCCCCCTCATGGTGCAGGCGGGGACGTAGGTCGCAAGGTCGCTAAGGAAAACGGTCTCCTATACATGACATGGTCCGTCGGTTCTCTGGACTGGACAATGAAAAAGAATCAGCCTAATAAAACGGAGGCACTTCTCAAAAATGTAACAGAACAACTTCATCCAGGCAGCAATATCTTGATGCACGAACTGCCATGGACAGCTGAGGCGCTGGACAGTCTATTGACGCGCCTTGAGCAAAAGGGTTACCAATTTGTCGATCCGCAAGGGATTGAGGTTCCTGCTAGCTAGTAGACACTTGCGTATACTCCGGATTAACTATAGATGATGCAATAAAGGCCTCCATTCTCCGTTATTCATGTGGAGATGGAGGCTTTTTCGCCGTATCATTACGCGCCTTGACCTAAGCACAGACGTCCATAATAACTTTATATTACCAAAGCATTTCACTGATGGGTGGTGCACCCTTGACGCCCCACCACAGTAATGCTGCAGTAATCAGCACAAAAAGAGTGCTCAAAAAATTTAAAAACCACTTGCTTACCCGAATACGGCGGGACGGAAACATTTCTGCCCGCGTTCGGTACTCACTGGCAGGAGTGTCACCCTCCATCGTCACAGCAACTTCTGGTGCAGCGGCAACGTGAGCCAATTCTGGCACGGGCCGTGAAGCACGGGAGCGAACTGGTTTAGATTTTGACCTGTCCTCTTCCTTGCCTTTGCGACCATTTCGACGGCTACCATAGGTCTGCACTCTGCTAAGTTCCTGATTCATTCTTCATACCTCCGAAAACGTAACGCTAAACCAGATATAAGGTCAATCACAAAATGACAAATGATCGGTGCCCACAGACTACCGGTCTGCACATATATGTAGCCCAATCCATAACTGCTAACAAAAACCCAGCCAGTGGGAATCCAATGCCGTAAATATCGGATATGAATCACCGCAAATAAAATGCTTGTCCAATAAGGACCAATGCTGTACTGAATCGCACCTCTGAACAAGAGTTCCTCACAGATAGAAACGATAGCTGCTATACAAATAATATGCCAAACCGGACGATTTTGAAATAGCATTTGGTTAATACCACCGTCATCCATAGCATCCTCAGGCATAATCCGGGATAGCAACAGATCCACAAGTAACATAGCGGCGGCCAATCCCAATCCCCACCATAAGACGTGCAGAGTGTTCGGCAATGCAAATAGTTCTAACAAATTTCTTTTCTGAAAAAATATCCAGATTGCGCCAATCAGCAGGGTCAGCCCCTGAGTTAGATACAAATTGTAAAGCAGCAAGCGGTCGTTCAATTCATGAATTTGCGCTCTTTTCCATTTCACTTTAAGCTTTTTCATAGTTAGTTAGTCCTCTGCATAGTCTTCTTTAGCATCATAGCCAAAAAGTCGGGCGGATTCAAGAAGACTTAAATCTTAATTTTCCGCATTCTGTAGCTATATATCTAGCCTGCTATCCTCACATGTCGCATGTCCTATTGACATGCCCATGTAAGCCATGATACATTATGAAAAAATTATTAGCGACAACAACAATGATGGAGAAAAGGTATTGATTTCGTCCTCAGAGAACCGGTGCTTGGGTGGAAGCCGGTGACGAAGTAACTACTTTCAGCGCTCCTGAGTTATTGCACCGAGGTCTGGGGAATATTTCCCGGCATTAGATGCAATCGGCAGAAAACCGTTATCCTTTCGGTCATTTTATGACCGCTGAAGGCAGTCCATTGCGAAATGGCTGCGAATTAGGGTGGTACCACGATAACTCTCGTCCCTTACTATGGAGATAGTATGTGATTCGGGGGTTTTTTTGATGCCCGAAAACCGCAAAGCGTCTCCGCATAAGACTTTTGGTCGTTAGTTTGGTGCATAATGCTATTCCATCCCTTTTCTGCGTCAATGCGTTATCACACTAGTATTTCACACCGCTCTCCTGTACTTTTAGAAGCATTTCAAGTTTTTTCATGTTCTTTATGGAATGTATTTCAGTTTGAAGTGCATCCTGTCCATAAAAGAAGTTAACTTTGAGGAGGAAACCAAATGTTTAAAGTGTTAGTATCCGATCCAATCAGTGACCTGGGCATCCAGCAACTGATGGATGCAGACGATGTCACGGTGGACAAGAACACAGGTCTCAGCGAGGATGAATTGGTTCAAATTATTGGTGACTATGACGCATTACTCGTTCGAAGCCAAACTCGGGTAACCGAACGCATCATGACGGCAGGTAAGAACCTCAAGGTTGTAGGGCGAGCTGGGGTCGGAGTGGATAACATCGACCTCGAAGCAGCAACACAACGCGGGATTATCGTTATTAACGCTCCTGACGGCAACACGATTACGACATGTGAGCACACTTTTGCGATGATGATGGCTCTAGCACGTCATATTCCACAGGCATATGCCAAAACCATTGGCGGTACATGGGATCGTAAAACATTCCTCGGTGTCGAACTGCGTAACAAAACACTTGGAGTCCTCGGCATGGGACGTATCGGCAGTGAGGTGGCTAAACGTGCCAAAGCATTTGGCATGAGTATCCTCGGCTATGATCCATTTCTAACGGAAGAACGCGCTGAGAAGCTGGGCATTAAGCTTGCGAGCGTGGATGAAATTATCCGCAACGCAGATTTTATGACCGTACACACACCATTAACACCGGAAACGAAACATATGATTGCTCGTCCACAGTTTGAAGTGATGAAAAAAGGAATGCGCATTATCAACTGTGCCCGGGGCGGAGTTATCGATGAAATGGCTCTTGTTGAAGCCATTGATGAAGGTATCGTTGCCGGTGCAGCTTTTGACGTATTTGAGTCAGAGCCGCCAGCACAGGACCACCCATTCCTGAGCCACCCGAAAATTATCGTTACACCACATCTGGGTGCCTCGACTGTCGAAGCTCAGGAGAATGTAGCTATCGACGTGTCCGAGCAAGTGCTGCATATTTTGCGTGATGAGCCTTTTAAAAATGCGGTCAACATGCCTCCAGTACCATCCAACGTCATGACGCAATTGCAGCCATATTTCTCGCTTGGAGAGAAGCTGGGCAGCTTTGCCGCTCAGATCACGAATCAGGCTGTACGTGAAATTCAGGTAGATTACGCTGGCGATTTGTCCTCTGTGGATACACAGCCGCTGACACGGTATATTTTGAAAGGCGTACTTAGCCGTCATCTGGGCAGCGATGTGAACATTGTAAACTCTGTACATCTGGCCAAAACACGTGACATCCATCTTGTCGTATCTCAGGCGCCCGCCACCAAGGGTTTTACCAACCTGATTACCGTTACACTCAAAACGCAGAGCGGCGAAGAGCAACGTGTATCTGGCACCCTGCTGGCAGGCTATGGCGAACGTATTGTTAGGTTGAACCAGTTCCCAGTAGACGTGGCACCGGAAGCTCATTTCCTGCTCATCTCGCACAATGATAAACCAGGCATTATCGGTCGTGTCGGCACCTTGCTTGGGGAGAACGGCGTCAATATCGCTTCTATGCAAGTAGGGCGTAAAATTGTCGGCGGAGAAGCTATCATGATCCTGACCGTCGATAAAGCCGTGCCGAAAGACGTACTGATTCAACTCGTTGGTTTGCCAGAACTAAATACTGCCCAAGAAGTAGTGCTAGATTAGTTCCAGACCCTATTGAGAGGTCCATGGTTTTATAATAAAGAGAGGCGCCTGGCTACCCAGGCGTCTTTTTCTTATACCGAGTTATCTATCATGTGAGTAATCATTTTGAAACAGGATGTTCCACGTTGAACAAGATAAATGTTGATTTTTCAACAAAAAGCACCCTCTTCCGAGGATGCCTGCAAACCGGGGGATATCAGATTGGGCTTATAAGCCTGTTACAGACCCAGCTTAGTTTTGCTGGAGATAGGCAGCAAAATAGTAAATTCCGTCCCTTCCCCCAATACGCTGGCAGCAGAGACAGAGCCTCCGTGAGCCTCTACAATATTCTTGACAATAGCAAGCCCCAAGCCAGTCCCTTTATCCTCACCACGTACTCTGGCTTTATCTGCCTTGTAAAAGCGGTCGAAAATATAAGGTAGATCCTCGCTGGCAATGCCTACACCTTCATCCTTAATCCGAATACGGATTAACTCATGCCGTTCTCCCAAAATTCGATCCGCCGCAATAGTAACCTTTTTCCCACCGGGTGTGTGTCTAAATGCATTATCCAGCAAATTGGTCAATACCTGTTCCAACCGGTCTTCATCTGCCTCAGGCAGCAACAAACGCTGGCCATGCTCATGGTAATCGAGTGTCAGTCCCTGTTCCTTGGATCGTACCGTAAATTTACGGTGAACACGCTCGATCAACTCGTTCACATCCAATTCCTGTCGGTGCATGTCTGTATGACCAGCCTCCATTCGGGCCAGATCAAGCAGATCCTTGACTAACCTTCCCATGCGTAATGACTCATCATGGATGACCTGCACCAGTTCCTCGGATTCTTCTGGTGAACCCGCCATACCATCCAGCAACGCCTCACTGTAGCCCTGCATCATAGATAAAGGTGTACGGATTTCATGAGATACGTTGGCCACAAAATCGCTCCGCATCTTCTCTAGCTTCACTTCTTCCGTAATATCTCTAAGCACAGCTACTGCACCGCGGATTGCATTATCCGTATACAGAGGCGCCATCTGCACCGACCAGGAGCCCTTCTTGACATGGATATAGTCTCCGACATCCTCTCCCCTGTCCATAACGGTATGGAACAGAGACTGCAAAGGCTCAGGTACAGAAGCTCCAAACTCCTCCAGATCACGTTCCTGCCACTCCAGCTTTTCCCAGATATTCAGCAAACTTTGTGCCGGCGGATTCGTCAAGATGATTTGTCCGCTTCTGTCGAAGGTGATTACTGCATCAGACATGCTTCGCAGTACGCTGGATAAATGGTTTTTCTCCTCATTCAGACTGCGGATCGTTGCTTCCAGTTCCGTAGACATATGATTAAAAGTTTTCGCCAGTTCTCCAATTTCATCACTGGTCACCAGCGAAAGCCGAGTATCATACCTTCCCTCACGAATGGCATTCGCCGCCTGAATCAACAGCTGCATAGGCTGTGTGATTTTAGTAAAAAGAAATAGGGCAAAAAAGGTCGTCAATAAAAATCCGACTATACATGTATAGGTGAACAAATGCTTGATTTCCGTCGATTCATACGCCGCAAAATTTCTGTTGATGTACGGCAATAAAAAAAGCCCTAAAAAAATAAGCACAGAGCCTACAAGGCAAATGATGGTGATCCACAGCTTGCCTACCAGCGATCTCCAGAAGTTCACGTTATTTTGGAACCTCCAGCTTATAACCTACGCCCCACACGGTCGTAATCATAGCGGCTGCCTCTGGCGATACCCTATTCAGCTTTTCACGAAGCCGTTTCACATGCGTATCCACAGTGCGCAGGTCACCAAAAAATTCGTAATTCCAAACGTCTTTCAGCAGTTCTTCGCGTGAAAAGACTTTATCTGGTGACACCGCCAAATAATGCAACAGCTCGTACTCTTTAGGCGTGAGACTGATTTCAATCCCACCCGCAGTTACCCGGTGCGCATCATGCTCAATGATAAGATTCGGAAAAACAATACTATTGCTTGGTACCGCTTCTTTCGTTAAAAAGGCAGTTTCCGACGAACGGCGTAAAATCGCCTTCACCCGGTAAATGACTTCTCGCGGGCTAAAGGGCTTAACCACATAATCATCAGCTCCGACTTCAAAGCCTTGTACACGGTTCACTTCCTCGCCTTTGGCAGTCAGCATAATCACAGGTGTAGCTTTGGTCTGACGCAGCCGTGTACACACCTCAATCCCATCCATCCCTGGAAGCATCACATCGAGCAAAATAATGCTGTAATCGCTTGCAGTCGCTTTTTGGAGGGCAATCTCGCCATCCTCAGCTTCGTCAATTGCATATCCTTCTTTTTCCAGATACATCCGCAGAAGGCGTCGAATGCGTTCTTCATCATCTACAATTAATATGCGGTTGCTTTGTTCTGACATATTCCCAGCCCCTTCGCTAAAAAAAGCATTCTCTCTATTTTACTATTTTCCCGTGCTTGGTCAAACTTTACTCTCATCCAACAGTCTCTTTACACCAAAAAGGCCGGGGTTATGACCCCCGTCCTGTCCGTTTCTTTTTCGTGTTGTCTGATTTGGCAAGTTGAATGAGACGGTTGATTTCGTCCTTGGTTAGGGGTCTGGTCAGACCGCGCTTCAAGTTTTGTAGCAAAAGATCTCCGAAGGCTATCCGCTTGAGTCTGATGACTGGGTGTGAAATGGCCTCAAACATCCGTCTTACTTGGCGATTTCTGCCTTCATAAATGGTAATCTGGATCACAGACTCCTTACCATTCGGATCTACATCTTTATATTCTACCTCGGCTGGTGCAGTAATGCCATCTTCCAGCACGATTCCCTTTTTCAGCTTGTCCAGCTCAGTACCATGTGGAACGCCTTTGACTGTTGCCACATATGTCTTGGGCACATGATGCTTGGGATGGGTCAGCAGATTGGCGAACTCGCCATCATTGGTGAGCAACAGCAGTCCTTCGGTGTCGTAATCGAGACGTCCCACCGGATATACGCGTTCCTTAACGCCTTTCAGATAGTCTGACACGATTTTACGGCCTTCCGGATCGGAAGCGCTCGTAATGACCCCTTTAGGTTTGTTCATCATCAAATAGATTTTTTTCTCGGTTTTGATCGGGCGTCCCTTTACCGTAATCATATCTTGATCAGGGTCTGCCTTCGTTCCCAGTTCAGTTACGACAACCCCGTTCACTTCCACGCTACCCGCCTGAATAAGCTCCTCACATTTACGTCTGGAAGCTACACCAGCTTGGGCCAATATTTTCTGCAATCTTTCCATGTTCGCTAATTCACCTCATGCTAATGATACCCATCCATGAGCAAAATCACAACCCCCGTTCAAAAAACGATGCAGAAATTAAAATACAAGCAGGCAAATCGCAATGGCTGCCACAAAACCAACCACATCTGAAAATAGTCCTACCTTCAAAGCATACCGTCCATTGCGGATACCTACCGCACCAAAATATACAGTTAGCACATATAGCGTCGTGTCTGTGCTGCCCTGAATCGTTGAAGCGATCCGACCGATCATGGAATCCGGGCCATAGGTGCGAATTAGATCCGTCGTAAACGCAAGTGAGCCAGTGCCCGTCAATGGACGAAGCAAACCTAAAGGCAATATCTCGCCCGGTACACCCCAGTGTTTAATCCAAGGGGTAACCCAAGAGATCAAATAGTCCAAGGCGCCGGATGCTCGAAAAATGCTAATTGCCACCATCATGCCTACGAGATGAGGAATAATGCTGATGGCGGTAGAAAATCCGTCTTTGGCTCCATCCACAAAAGAATCGTAGACAGGGACCCTTTTAGCATATGCATATAAAGGAATAAAAGCGAGAATAACCGGAATGGCCCAAGTCGATACGAGGTTTATAAAATTAAGCATGCCTCCCTCATCCTTTCCAAGTGGTGTCCCTGCCCTTGGCAGCCGTGATTCCCGTTCGCGGAACGGCAGGTAAAGATGCGGGCAACGTCGTTGAAGAGGCAGTAGATGTTGATGTTGGTGCTGGTGGGGCGAGTGGCGCCAAGGATGACTGGGACGGCGGAATCGCTGGAGGACGGCGGCGCAATTCTCGACTACGGTACCAACGATCCGCCGCAATTGCAGCAAAGGTGGCTATTGCGGTCGCTACCAGTGTCGTACCGACGATTTCTGCCGGATGTGCGGAATGAAAATTTAGCCGTATCGCGATCAACGTCGTAGGAATAAGCGTAATACTGGCTGTATTCAGGGCGAGTAGCGTACACATGGCTGGTGTGGCGGTTTGCTTATCTGGATTGAGCGTCTGCAGCTCTTGCATCGCCTTGATTCCCATCGGTGTGGCTGCATTCCCCAGGCCCAGCAGATTGGCGCTCATATTGGACAAAATGTAACCCATAGCGGGATGATTACGCGGAACATCAGGGAAGAGAAAGGCAACCAAAGGAGAAAGAAGCTTGGATATTTTCTGTAAGAGCCCGCCATCTTCAGCCAGCCGCATCATGCCCATCCAGAACACCAGCACACTTATCAGTCCAAAGCACACTGTAACCCCCGTAGTTGCCCCGTCAAAAGCCGCTTTCGTCACCACCTCAATATTTCCCTGCGCGGCAGCAAATACAAATCCAATACAAATCAAAGCCACCCATATGAGATGAATCATGGCTGATTCCTCCTTTTCCCAATGATGTGACACGTACAGCTCTATTTCCTGGTTGCCCTATGCTCCAAACAAATTTTTAAGGATTTCGTTCCATCTGCTCGTCCAACCTCGTTGCTGAGTATTGTTCGCAGGTTCTTGTGCAGTTGGAGTCTCCTTCTGTGGCTGTACGGTATTTTGAGCAGGCAGCTTACTACCTTTTGCATACACAGGAACAGAACCGATAAGTTTACCTTCCAAAAGGAATTCAACCCGTCCTCGTAAGCCAAAAGATACGTCCGCTCTATCGGCAGAAGCGGAATTTTTATACAACACCAGTCTTTTGTGCAACTGGGTTTTCTCGCCATCATGTAAAGGATAGGCAAAGCTTGTACCTGTTAATAGTGGGTAACCATCGATAGGTTGCTGCTTGTCCGTAATCGGAATGAGCGGATAATATCGGAATCCGTAATCAAGCATACGGGCATGATCGTTCCAATCGTCCCCGTCATTCAAGGTAACAGCAGCGAGCTGGCGACCGTCCCGTGTAGCCGAACTGACCAGACAGCGAAACGCTTTTTTGGTAAAGCCTGTTTTCACCCCGTCAGCTCCGTCATACAGCCGCAGCATTTTGTTTTTATTGTGCCATGAGTAGTCCCAAGAGTCGTTGGGATTCGGTGCTTTTTTCAATTCTGTTTTTACGATACGTGCAAAAGTTGGATTATGCAGCGCATAAGCAGTAAGCCGGGCCATATCATTGGCTGAGGAATAATGTCCCTCGGCATCCAGCCCGTGCGGATTAGCAAAATGTGTATGGCTTAGCCCAAGCTGAACCGCCTTGTCGTTCATCAAATGAACAAATCCCTCTTCTGTCCCCCCCACATGCTCAGCAATGGCAGAAGCGGCATCATTACCAGAACGGAGCATTAAGCCGTACAGCATATTTTCCAATGACATTTGTTCACCCATTTGCAGAAAAAGCGAGGACCCTTCTTTGGCATACGCGGTTGGGCTCACCTTTACCCGGTCCTGCAAGCGTCCATGTTCAATAGCCACGATCGCTGTCATAATTTTGGTCAGGCTGGCAATACGTAGCTCCCGGTCACCTTCGGTAGAATAAATGATTCTTCCTGATGTAACATCAATTAAAGAAGCAGCCTGTGCATGGGTTCCTAATGCGGGCGGCGCTACTTCTGTTTTTATCGCTCCCCGAGCGGGCTGCGGACTTAGCAACGTAAGCGGCAATGACAAAATAAGCAGAAATACCAGCGGCAAAACAAATGCGCGTGCCTTATTCAAGAAATGGCTGTGGTCCGCGTGAATGTGTTGCTTTTTTTTAAACATTTGGATTCCTCCGGTTTTAAACAAGTCTTGTACCATTCTATGTCCAAGCTGTTCAAAGTATGTCCACCTTTATAACAGAAAATTCCTTTACAGGACTAGCCATTAGCTGCTCCTTTTTCGCTTTCTTTCTACACAAACCAAGCAACATGCCCTCCTGAGCACATATATATTAGTTACTAAACGTTAAATATGGATCGAGGGGTTATAACATGCAGCGACTACAGTTTGAAATGATTTTAAGATCGCGGATTGTAGAGTCCGCAGAAGCATTGCATCGAAGCGGTGTATCCTTTGCCACTTTTGCTACCGCACGTTGCAACCCGCAATTTTGGAATTTAACGGAAAAAGGTGGCTTTCAGATCAAAGCAGGTGTCACACCAGCCCAAGGCATCAGAGATATCTTTTTAAACGGTCATCAATACGCTTTTGAATGTGCAACAGCTATGGTTATTGTGCTGTACAATGGAGTGCTGGATTCCATTCTGGAAAGTGAGTTTAATCGGATTTTTGCAGATATGCTGCTGTATGACTGGCACTATGACAGCGACCTCAGGCTCATACAGCAGGAAGGAAGTCATAAAGCGGCTCCTGGCGATATTCTGTATTTCAACAATCCGGATGTGTCGTCTGAAACATTAGAATGGAAAGGAGAAAATGTCGTTAAGCTGAAGGAAGACTTGTTTTATGGACATGGGATTGGCATCTTGCCGGCGAAAGGTATTATCGATTCCCTGAATCAACATCGTCGGCCTGATGCCACGGTATCCGCTTATTTGACGAATGAAGTGATCTATCCGGACTTCATCTACCTATCGCAGTTTGCTACCGAAGGAAATCGAAAAAATGAAATCTCGCTGCATACTTTATATCAACAGGAATACAGTCACCATATACATGCTTTCATTGGGGGAAGGCAGTATATTCGGGGATAGGCCCAAGTACAAGCAGAAAAGAAGGTATTCCTTAGCCTATACTCGGCTTTGGGATACCTTCCTGAGAGAATGCTTTTAATTTCAATAACTTTTACAAGTAAGCCGGGCCAGAATTACTGTGATCCGTAGCAACATCTACAGGTACCTGTGGGGGGGGAGTCTGCAAGTCGCCGCCTGAATTCCGGAAGATAGACTGAACCTTATCAATCAGGTATGGCGTGGAGTCAATGAGCTTCTCAATCAGATGCGTTTGATTGTCCAATGGAACGATTTGTGCCCCCTGTTTGCCAACAACCAGAAAAGCAATGGGATGAATAGATACACCACCACCGCTACCGCCTCCAAAAGGATGCCCTTCCTTCCCGCTATGATTACCCGACGCCGAGGAAGTATGAAGTGCCTCTTCGTCTACGTTAAAATCACTTCCCCCGGCAGCGAAACCAAATCCCACCTTACTGATTGGCAAAATAACAGAACCATCGGGTGTTTCCACTGCGTCTCCTACAATCGTATTCACGTCTACCATGGCTTTGATGTTTTCCATTGCGGTTTGCATGAGCCCTTGAATCGGGTGATCTGACATGATTTATTCCTCCTCTGCTTATCTCAAGCGTAGACTGCCTTTTCTTTCGCTATTGTGCGCAGGGGTTCAAGGAAATATGTATGTCATTCGATAGTTCAGAAAGGATTGAGTCTCACCTCTCTCCACTGTTTACCATTCATTGTTAGCTTGATGATCCGCCGCATTTTTTTTGAAAAAAACCCGTTTCCATGCCTCCGGTCCACCCGGAACGCGCCATATGCGGTAAGATAAGATGAGCATGGAGAACATTAAATAGCCGAGCGATACGTTTGCTTCACAGTTCAAAGTGGTGGTAAAACGCAAGCGATCCACCCAATAGGGCACAACATACAGCTTAGGGGTACAATCCATGCGTACAAAGCTTGAAGCATAACCGATCAAGGTTGTTTTTAATCCCCACAAAATACCAGTTGAGGTAGCTGTATATGCTGCGTCAGCAAGACTAATGTTGGTAGACCATTCCATTTTGGACATCGTCACATGTGCCAATGTATGTCGCAACCATTTATTAAAGGATTTCGTTCCCTTGAGCAAAACCCGTATATCATGTATAAATTGCTTGATTTTTACTGTATCAATATTACCGCTATCCACGGAAGCATCCGTTTTATGTATGTTTTTGTTGCGATCTAGCCGATAGAGAAGCCCCTTTTTCAACCCTGTTATGAGAATGGCCGGCACATCGTAATTCATTTTTATCATCCCGTATAGAAATCTGATCTCTAGATGCGCCCGATCATCATTGTCATGTTTGGCAATATTCAGCTTCAAACGAATACGAGAGAGCAGAACTGCCAGTACAAGTAATATAACGACGATGATGGCGATACTGATCCATTTCCACACTGGCGTGTCCTCCCTACCTTTTTGCTATAGAATATCATGGCAAAAATAGTATGACCGTTCGCCGGAAAATCATGCATCTTAAAATACCAACAGCCAGCCCCCAACGATATGAGGACTGGCTGTCTGTTTGAACTTTTACATAAGTGAGCCGCAAGATCCGGAGCAACTTTATTGGGATTCAAGATCTAGATCGTTGGCCGCAGGCTGGCTACTCTCCAGACGCTCGAACAATAATTGAGTCTCTTCCTCCAAATTGTCCGAATTCTCGAACAGCTCCGGTTGCGGTAGATCTGCCAGAGAGCCCAGACCGAAATAATCCAAAAATGATTTCGTCGTTCCGTACAATATCGGCCGTCCGATGGCTTCCGCTCGACCTTTCTCTTCAATGAGCTCCTTGTTGACCAGTGTATGTATGGCCCGCTCGGATTTAACCCCCCGAATCTCTTCGATTTCAACTCTTGTAATGGGCTGGCGGTAGGCCACAATGGCCAGCGTCTCCAAAGCAGCTTGAGACAGTGACGCACGTGCCGGAGAGTATGCGAGCTTTTCAAAGTAAGGTGCATGTTCGGATAAAGTTGCAAGCTGATAATGACCGGCAATACGGACAAGTTGCAGGCCTCTTCCCCCCTGCTCCATGTCCTGCTTCATATCTTCCAGGCACTGTTCAACCAGCTCTTGCTGCTGCTCTACAATGTCGGCGATCTGCTTGGTGGACAACCCTTCCTCTCCTGCTAGAAACAGCAGTCCCTCAATAATTGATTTCAGCTTCAGATAATCCATTAACCCGTAAATCCCCTCTCCACTCCATTACAATATCATCGAAAAGCTTCTCCTGATAACAGAAAATTTGCTTCATTTTCATCAGTTCAAGGATAGCCAAAAAGGTCACAACCACTTCATGCCGATACATATCCTCATGCATCAGCTTGGAGAACAGCAGCCGTCCTCCATTCCCCACCATCTCTAAAGCCCCGATAACTTGCCGGATACGGTCCTTGACTGAAATTTCGTCCCGATGAACACGGGTTACCGTCGTACGTCGTTCTGCTTTGCGCAAAGCACGCTGAAAGGCTGCGACCAAATCGCTTGCATGCAGCCCATGCACCGGATTTACGGGTTCAGTGGGCAGGAATGCACTCAGATCTTCTGGCTCTTTGCCATAAATTAGACTCCTCTCCCACTCACGTTCACTTAGATGGCGAGCAATCCCTTTATATTTACGATACTCCACCAGCTTGCGGACCAGTTCCTCACGTGGATCATAATCCTCTTCCTCATAAAAATCCAAATCGTCATATTCCATCACAGGTGGCTTGGGAAGCAACAATTTACTCTTAATGGATAAGAGCGTCGCCGCCATCACCAGAAACTCGCTCGTAATGTCCAGTTCCAGCTCCTGCATACTGTGCAAAAAAGCCATATACTGATCAGTAATATCGCTAATCGGGATATCCTGAATGTCGATTTCGGCTTTATCAATCAGATGCAACAGTAGATCCAGCGGACCCTCGAATGTTTCCAGCTTGTAGTTTACGACTGTCAATGTGCTTCCCCCTGCCTTACTCCAATCATCATTCAACAATACCTTTCCCTATAGCACTTATGCTCTGCGTTATCAATCCCTCTTTCTGTAGTATATACGTCATCGCCTTGCTTAACAATCTAATCCCTTTTTTCCCCTTGCAGTTTATACCGTTCTATTCAGCTATTCCTATCATTAAAATTGCTTGCCGAGATTGGCCATTTCAATCGCAGCCAGTGCTGAATCCCAACCTTTATTACCAGCCTTCGTACCTGCTCGTTCAATAGCCTGTTCAATGTTTTCTGTAGTCACTACCCCAAAAATAACAGGTACTCCCGTTTTTAGGCTGCTCGCTGCCACACCCTTGGCCACTTCATTGCAGACGATATCATAATGTGAAGTAGAACCACGGATGACCGTACCCAGCGTAATTACGGCATCATATTTGCCGCTTGCAGCCATTTTTTGCGCAATTAGTGAAATTTCAAATGCACCCGGAACCCAGGCTACATCAATTTCATCTTCCTGTGCACCATGTCGTTGAAGTGCGTCAATTGCACCGCTTAACAGCTTGCTCGTAATAAACTCATTAAATCTGCCCACCACAATACCATATTTTAAACCGTTCGATACAAGATTACCTTCTAGAAAACGTGCCATAATTAATCAACCTCTCTTAATTTAAATTATTTACAATGACAAACGACGACGGTAGTCCACCAAATCCTGAATACTGATCAGCTTCAATTGATGTCGCTTAGCGACCAATGCCAGATCAGGCAGGCGGGCCATTGAGCCATCTTCCTTTATAATTTCACAAATGACTCCAGCAGGCTTGAAGCCACTGAGTCGAGCCAGATCAACAGCCGCCTCCGTGTGACCAGCACGCTGCAAGACACCCCCATCGCGAGCAATCAGCGGGAACATGTGACCAGGCTTGCGGAAATCACTTCCTGTGACTGCTTCGTCTGCCAAGGCGCGTACAGTCAAGGAACGCTCGGCCGCTGAAATCCCCGTTGTTGTCTCCATATGATCTACCGATACCGTAAAGGCAGTACCGTGGAAATCTGTATTTTGCTTTACCATAGGATGCAATTCCAAGGCCTCGGCTCTTTGTCGTGTGATCGGCACACAGACCAACCCGCGACCTTCTGTAATCATGAAATTAATGACCTCAGGCGACGCTTTTTCAGCCAAAGCGATAAAATCGCCTTCATTTTCGCGCTGTTCATCATCCACTACAATGACAACCTTACCGTTTTTCAAGTCCTCCAACGCTTCTTCGATGGAATCCAAACGAATCTCTTCGTCATGTTCCAACTCACCATGCTCTATGACGTTTGCCATTGCACTTGTTTGGCTACCTCTATCCATAACACTTTCCTCCTTATGTCTTGTGCCACGAATGCTCCTAAACAGGTTTACCATTCAATATCAGGCAAAGCCGTATTTCGCCAAATAGTCCAAACTGAGAGGAGCTTTTTCTACTCTCTCCGCCTCCGTTGCACCTCTGTAATTTAAAAGCTGTTCTACATATTTGCCCAAAATATCGCATTCGATATTGACGGTATCCCCCTCATGTTTGGCTTGTAAGGCCGTTTCGGATAAGGTGTGGGGAATAATGGATACGGCAAAGGTATCTCCCGTACGCTGTGCAACTGTGAGGCTTATACCATCAATTGTGATTGACCCTTTGAGAAGAATATATTTAAATAATGTTTGATTTTTAGGCTCAATTTCGAACACCACTGCATTCTGGTCTGATGTCACCCCGCGAATCGTTCCCGTCCCGTCCACATGTCCTTGCACGATATGTCCTCCGAACCTTCCACTCGCCGCCATCGCTCGCTCCAGATTGACTCGGCTGCCGGATCTCAACTCTTTCAGATTAGTGCTACGAAAGGTTTCCGGCATCACATCAACCTTAAAGTCTTTCGTACCGATCTGTATCGCCGTCAGGCAAACGCCATTCACTGAGACACTGTCTCCTATTTTTAAATCGCCCAACACCACGGAACCCGAAATCCCCAGCACCATCGCTTCACCGCTTTTGGAAATGGTTTGAATACGACCCACTTCCTCGACCAATCCGGTAAACATGCCTTCACTCCTTTCCACTACATCTCAGTTTATCCCTAATTCATCAGCTATAAGCGCAAAAAAACCCCAGTTCGGATTCAATCCGTCATGGGGGTGATGAGAGTCACATTTGTAGTATACAAGCGCAGTTCATTTGCATCTTAAGACGACATGAAATCATAGGTTTGCCAATAGAAAGCATGACTGAGTATACAACCAAATACGCTCAGAACACCCATCAAAAAGAAAGCTTAAGCAAGCTATCGCCCGATGCTGTCCTACAACGAAATAAGCCGTACGCACAATTGGGTATGCTAAAAATCGGCACATGTCACGTCATGCACATGCGCTTCGTATCCTTCTCCCATCCAGACTATACTGTCGGTCCCGGATTTGCACCAGGTCCACCTTCTGCTGATCATTCAGCATCCGGGTCACGGACTAAGCCATGCTGTTTCTCACAAAAACGATCCACAAACATGTCATCACCGCCGGTGGGGAATTTCGCCCCGCCCCGAAGGATCTTGCTCTTATTTAATTGAATTAACATTAAACTTGTTACGTATATTAGCACCGACCTCTAAAAAAAGCAAGTTATCAAATAGAAGCTCCTGCTTTGGTTTTGACATATTGGCTGGAGAGTTCTTCAAACCAGGTTTTATCGTTCATATGAAGCGCCAAGTCAATCAGATCGGCCAGTTCCTCGACTCCCAGCTCTGTTGCATGATCAAAGGTAATTACGGCTGAAGCAACCGGTCCTCGCCCTTCCTCAGAACATGCTTCATAATCCAGTCGTACATCAACATGTCCGTCAATAAACTCGCATTTTAGAAAATAAATAATTTCGCACATTAAAATGGGGCGTACTTGTGTTTCTAACACGCAATCCATCACCTTGGCAGAATAATGCTGGTTCGTCAGCGTAAATTTGTGTTCTGTCGCTGCCAGCGAGGTCCGTCCAAAATCATCCGTAAACTTGAGTTCCACTGGCTTGATGTTCATAACCTTAGGGATTTGCTTCTTTATAATTTCGATTATTTCAACTGTATTCAGCTTAATCATTACCTGCACCTCATTGCATCTTAAAATTCAGAAGAAAACTTTTTAACGTGCCTCTTATAGGCCTCCACTCCTATATCGGAAATCATTACCTGTTTTTTTATGCTTCAACCCATAAACGACAAAAAAGATTCTTTGCGCAAAAAGCGCAAAGAATCTTGATCGAGCCACTACAGTAACAGCGGCTAACAATGTTAATCGATGATTATGCAAAAAACAGGATTATAGCTCTGAAATTTCATGTTTCTTTTTCAGGATAGTCCAGCGACGCTCAATCTCCTGTTCAAAGGTCGCCAGCGTAGCCTCCTCCTTAATAAGATGCTTCGTTTTACCCATTAATTTCAGCCATTCAGCAGCTGGAATTCGTTTTCCTTTGTCCTCCGGATTGTACGTAATCGTCGTACTGCCTTGCTCTATTTCGTACAAAGGAAAGAAACAGGACTCGACTGCGGCGCCCACAATGCTGGTACCCAGTCTGTCTTCGGATTTCCAATTCAGCGGACAGGCGCACAGGATTTTACCATAGGCCGTACCCACGTTGTTTGCATACCATTGAGCCTTGGCTGCTTTACGCAGCATATCCTGCGGATGACTTTCAGCAGCGGTAAAAGCATACGGAATGTTACAAGCAGCCATGATTTGCACGGTATCCTTGTGATGCCCTTGCTTTCCTTTTTGCATTTTACCTACACCCGACGTACTGGTCATGTGACCGAGCGGAGTGGAGTAAGATTGCTGTGAACCTGTATTCATGTACCCCTCGTTATCATATTCCAGCATGATTAGCTTATGATTACGCAGAGCCGCACCAATCGCAGAACCCATACCAATATCCATCCCACCGTCACCACTAATCATGATAAAGGTCGGATCGTCCGACATCTCAATTTCATTACGCCGTTTCATTTCCATGTAAGCTTCTAGCGCTCCTGAAAGGGTAGCGGCCCCGTTTTGAAAAAGATTGTGGATCATCGGTTGTTTGTGTGATGTATATGGATACCCTGTCGTCGTCACATATACGCAGCCTGTCTGGAACAGCACGACAATATCCCCTTCAATACCTTTGAAAAACAGTTCCAGCGCAGACAATGCCCCACATCCTGGACAAGCTCCGTGGCCTGGTGAAAGACGCCGTGGTTTGGTTGTCAACGACCGCAAAGGGGGTACCTTGACCTTGAGCTTCCCAGTCTCCTCGTCCGGCGTAACCTGAATCAGACCCGTACGGTAATCATTACCACGTGGCGGCTGCATAACTTGCGGCATCACCTTGTCCGGTGAACCCGAATTAATTCCGTAGTAATCAAAGGGCTTCTCTACTCGTCCGGCCTCTGCCGCCTCGATTGCAAGCTGGAAGAACGCCTCTGCATCTTCTGCATAAAAATCTTTGCCGCCCAAGCCAAAGATACGGCTCAACACGAGTGTCCGATTCAGCGGGTCCTCCTGCAAGGCCGCTTTAATTTCATGCGTTAAATTACCGCCGTCTGCCCCATACGAGTCTGCACGCTCACCTACCAGCAACGCCTTGACATTGCGTAATGCTTCCCGCAGTTGTGCGGCTGGGAACGGTCGGATGATGTTCGGACGTATCACACCAGCTTTAATTCCGCGCGCGCGGAGTTGATCCGCCACATCCTTGGCCGATTCAGCCGCCGAATTCAACAGAAATACCGCAACCTCAGCATCCTCCATTTGATACAGATCTAAAATCGGGTATTCCCGACCGGATAAAGCGGCATATTCTGCTGCTACCTGCTCATATACTCCTTCTGACAGCTTCAGTGCTTCGGACAGCTGAACATGATTATTCGTCAAGTCATCGCCGTTCATATGCGCGCCCACAGTAACAGGATGATCAAAATCCGTAATATTCGGATAATTTAAGTTCGGGTTAGGACCTACAAAACCACGCACGGTCTCAGCATCGGCAAAATATTGCACTTTACGTTTTTGATGGGACGTATAAAAACCGTCATATGCGACCATTACAGGCAGCCGAACATCGCTGTGCTCTGCAATTTTTAGTGCCATAATGTTCATATCATACACAGCCTGTGGTGTACTTGCCGTCAAAATGACCCAGCCTGTATTCAAACCATAGTACAGATCCGAATGATCTCCGCGAATATCTAGGGGACCACTGACAGCTCGTGTCACCAGATTCATAACCATAGGAAAACGGGTACCTGACTGAACAGGTAACTGCTCCAGCATGTACAGGAAACCTTGCGAACTAGTGGCGTTCACCACCCTCGCTCCCGCTGCGGCAGCTCCATAACAAATCCCTGCCGATCCGTGTTCTCCGTCTGCTGCAACCAGCTTAATATTATGCTGACCTCTCGTTCTCATCTGATCTAGATACTGCGCTACCTCGGTAGATGGAGTAATCGGGAAATATCCCATCATATGATAATTAATCTGCGCAGCCGCCGTTGCTGCCATTTCATTACCGGATTCGAACGTTGTCACTTGCGCGGCGCCTGTCTGTTTGAGTTCTTCCTCCAGTTTTGCCATTACGCACGCCCTCCTTCATATACCGGAAATTGGTGGGCAACTCGATTCTGTTCAGCCCATCCCCATTGCTCGCGACGCGAGCTTAGTGCCCCCGATGGGCAAATATCTACACATTTCAGACATCCTTTGCAATACTGGTAATCAATCCCTTGCAAAAATGGCATCATTCTTCCGCGTTTGTCTGCTTGCTCTTCCCATACAAAACAGTAATCCGGGCAAATCGAATCACACTTGGCACAATGGGTACATTTATCAACTTCATATTCAGGCACATACCCCTGACGTGAACCACTAACATCTCTCGTTATGCTGTTTCCCTGAGTTGCAATAACGCCCCCCAGTAATTGCGTTTCGTATCCCAGCAATGGCTGCGGACGTTCAAAAACCCGATCCTGCGCGTCATCAGTAACCGGATATACGTGCAGTTCCATTTCATCATAACCACGGTTAAACGTACGCAGATTAGGTTCCACTAACAGTGGATTTTTCTTTTCAAAGGTACTGCGTATAACCGATCTCATCGCTTCCGGGTCCAGGAAGTCACAGACACGGAACAAGGCACCGAGCATGGACGTATTTAGTTTGGTTCGCTCTTCCAGTGCGATGCCCATCGCATCCACCACCGCTAATGTTCCGGATACCAGTCCCAAATCAGCCCGTATTTCTTCTGCCGGACGCGTGGAATTAACCACTACAATCCCATCCGCTGGCAGTCCGCTGATTACATTTACCGTTTTGTATAACGTTTCATGGAAAATGCCTACCACATGCGGTTGCTCAATCGGACTGTGATCCCGAATATCGACTTCTGGCTCACAGAAACGGACGAAACTTTTAACCGGAGTTCCCTTTTTTTCCGAACCGTAGGACGAAAAATTTGAAGCATTCAGCCCCAGACCAAGCACCCCGGTTTCGGCCAACATTTTGCCAGCCAGATTAGCGCCGAGTCCACCAATGGATTCCAGCCGGATTTCAAAAAATCCGAGTCGATTTGTGCTCGTTAAAATAGACAATGTGATAAGCCCCCTTCTTTTCCAATCCTTAACGAGTTTGAATACTCATATAAAAAAAATTGGAAATTGCATTCTTATGAAAAGGCTATCACAACACTTACTTTTCGAATGTGATCTTACGCACTGTAATGCCTACGTGATTGCGAAAATCAATAAACCGTCAAACAAAAGACAACAAAAGCCGTCCTGTCCAAAGACAGAACGGCTTAGGTGCAACGCTATTTAAAAAAGATCATGTAATTAACGGTAAAATTACACGTCAAATACTTTAACCTCTTTCATTTTGTCGCCTTGCTTTACAGCATCAATGAATTCCATACCTTTGGTTACTTTACCAAATACAGTATGTACTCCATCTAAATGTGGTTGTGGAGCGTAGCAGATAAAGAATTGGCTGCCACCTGTGTTGCGACCTGCATGAGCCATGGACAGAACGCCTTTGGCATGCTTTGTTGTATTCGTAGCTGTTTCACAGTCAATCGTGTAACCAGGACCGCCTGTACCGTTACCGATCGGACAACCACCTTGAGCAACAAAGCCAGGAATGACACGGTGGAAGCTCAAACCGTTGTAGTAACCGCTGTTTGCCAGCTTTTCAAAGTTAGCAACGGTGTTTGGAGCTTCTTCTGGGAAAAAGTCAATTTCGACGATACCGCCGTTTTCAAGATCTATTCTACCTTTTTTCATTGTTTGTATCTCCTTTTCAACCTGTTTTGAGAACTAAATAACATCAAGTTCCAGTTTACTATGAATTGCCGCGCTTAGCAAAGTCTTGTCCAAAAAAAAAGGGCCATTGACCCCGGTATATGATTACCGACTCAATGGCCTGCTTGATCTTACAATGTTAAAATCAGGACGAAACCGTAATCTTGGCGTTGGGCTGAACCGCCGGACTGGCTTGATCACGAACCAAGCGCTGTGGCACAACATCGTTGCGTACCATATCTTCGTAGGTTTCCCGACGCACCACCAACTCGGCCTCACCGTTGTTGACAAATACAACTGCAGGTCGACGTATTCGGTTATAATTACTCGCCATCGAGTAATTATAAGCTCCGGTTGAGGCAACAGCGAGCAAGTCGCCGCTATTTATACGAGGCAGCTCTACATCCCAAATCAGCATATCGCCGCTTTCGCAGCATTTGCCCGCAATGGACACCGTCTCTTCGTTCGTATCCTGCGCTCGATTAGCCAGCATCGCTTCATACTTGGCCTGATACAGTGCAGGGCGTGGATTATCTGTCATCCCACCATCTACCGAAACATATTTACGTACTTGCGGAATATCCTTGATGCTTCCTACCGTATATAAGGTCGTGCCTGAATCGCCTACAATACTGCGTCCCGGCTCAATCCAAATTTCTGGAAGTTCATCGTAAAGTCCTGAAAAATAAGTTTTCACCGCTTCGCCGATAGCCTGCACATAGGTGGAAACTTTCAGCGGTGTGTCCTCCTCTGTGTAGCGAATGCCAAATCCCCCACCCAGATTAATCACTTTGAAAGAAAACTGAAGCTGTTCCTTAATTTCTCTGGAAAAAGCTGCAACCCGTTCAGCAGCCATTTGGAAGCCATTCACTTCGAATATTTGCGAACCGATATGAGAATGTACCCCCAGCAGGTTAAGATGATCTAGCTTGATAGCCTGTTCCACTGCTTGGCGTGCTGTACCGTTCCCAATGTCAAAGCCAAATTTCGAATCTTCTTGACCTGTGGCCATATATTCATGCGTGTGCGCCTCAACCCCTGGTGTAACCCGCAGTAAGATATTCACCTGCTGTTCCTTCTCAGAGGCAAGGGCCTGCAACAAATGCAACTCCATTTCGCTATCGACGACGAAGCAACCAATTTGCGCATCTAACGCCATTTCAATTTCTTCCGGTGTTTTGTTATTGCCGTGAAAATGGATTCGTTCTGCCGGGAACCCTGCTTGTAGCGCAGTAAATAATTCTCCACTGGAAACAACGTCAAGCGACATCCCTTCTTCAGCAGCTAAAGCGCACATCGCCATAACACAAAACGCTTTGCTTGCATAAGCAACTTGAAACTTCAATCCAGTTTCACGAAAAGCTTCTATGAATTCCCGGCAACGCCGGCGGACTAACTGTTCGTCAACAATATATAGCGGCGTGCCAAAACGCTCTTTCAAAAGCGTTGTATCACAACCGCCGATCTCCAAATGTCCATTGCTGTTAATTTTACTGCTTCCATGCAAATACATGTTCTGGCGCCTCTCTTTCTGGAACAAGCTAGTCATATTCCATCGAATGTTTACACCAGTATAGCAAAAAAAACATCAAGAACAATGGATTTTTATGCAGATCATTTATATTAATGCTCCTGTCCATTGCCTGAGTTCGAATCTGTGTCGGCATCCGTATGGGGCATACGCGTATTGTCCCTCGTTTTGTTAGATGACGGGCGGTTAGCCGCATCTAGTACAGGCATACGGAACAAGATGGAAGCTAACGCTTTGGCATTAAAAGGAATGAACGGCCACAAATACGAAGAATTATATGACCGATGCAGCGTCAGCATCAAAATGATCAGTGTCGTACCCACGACAAAGCCCGGTACGTGAAAAATCGCAACAGCAACCAGCAGGAATAGTCGAATCAGTCTATTTGCCAGCCCCAGCTCGTAGCTCGGTGTTGCGAACATTCCTATGGCAGCGACAGCCATATACAGCACGACCTCATTCACGAAAAGTCCCGTCTTAACCGCTATATCACCGACCAGAATGGCTGCGATCAAGCCCATAGCGGAAGCCAGTGGTGTCGGAGTATGCACAGCCGCCATTCGCATGAGATCGACCCCTAGTTCCACGATGATAAACTGTGCAATCAGCGGAAGATGTGCTTCCTTTTGAGGACCAATAAAATCAAGAAAAGCTGGTTTTAATTCGGGATTGATGACCATTAGCAGCCACATCGGAAGCAGAAACATTGAGGCGAATATGCCTAAAAAACGTACCCACCGCAAATAACTTCCCATAAAAGCGGTTTGCCGATTTTCTTCTGCATGCTGACACAAGTCAAAAAAAGTGGTAGGCAAGATCATCACGCTGGGTGAGGTATCTACGAAAATAACGAGTCTCCCTTCCATAATATGCGATGCCACGACATCTGGTCGCTCCGAATATCGTACTAATGGATATGGATTCCAACCTTTATTGATAATCGTCTCCTCTAATTGCTTATCGGCCAGCGGAATACCATCCAAATTAACATTTTTAATTTTGTCTCGTACAGTATCCACCATCACCTTATCTACAATATCGTCAATATAGCCCAAGCATACGTCCGTTCGAGTTCGGCGTCCGACCTGCATAGCCTCAAATTTAAGTCCTGGGTCCCGCAAACGCCGGCGTACCAGACCTACATTTGTAAGCATTGTTTCAGTAAACCCGTCGCGGGCACCGCGCACAACCCGCTCCAAAGAGGGTTCCTCTGGACTACGCACCGGATAATTACGGGTATCCAGAATAAGGGAAAAACGTTCACCTTCCATGAAAAAGGCACTCATCCCCGTCAGTACCTTGTTAATGACGACTGACATCTTATCTGTCTTCTCCACCTGAATATGTGGAATAAAGTTTTCGAAATACGCTTGTAGTCCATCGGAAGAGAGATTATCCGGCGTCAGATAGGTGAGCCGCTTTAGCACTTCAAGCATAATTTGATCCTTCGCAAAGGTATTCAGGAACAGATATCCAGTATGACGCCCTCCCAGTGTCATTTCCCTGAATACGACATCAAAGGTCTCCCCCAAACCTAATACTGTTTCAAGTGTATTCTTGTTATCCTTCATCCTCGGCGATATATTATCTTCGGCCTGCCAGTAGCGAACGGACTCCTCTACGTTATCAGATCGCTCACTCTCTTTTTTGTGTTTAAAACGTGCAGATTCCTGCGCCTGCTTTTCCTGCCATGGACTCAACTTTTCTTCGCCAGTATGATATTCCCTTCCGATTACCCCGTCTTCTTGATGCTGCTCCCGATGCTCTTGATCCGCTCTGTGATCCATATTCCTTGTCCCCTTCGCTTTCGTTGTTAACGGTTGTATACAAACCAGTCAAATAAGGAACCCGTCACCTTACCAAGCACCATTGCCATTAGCAGACCGAGCATATACACGGTCATGTGGAGTCGCTTGGCGAGTATAGGCAGGAGATTTAATACCTCCGTTAAAGCCGCGGCGAGCAAACCAATAAACACTCCGCAAAATAGCCCAGGTATCCATGTAAATATGCCCGGTAGTGGCAAGCAAATGTTCCAAAAATCGACCACAGTCCCCAGCACTGAACCTATAATCATTGCTTTTTCGTATGCACGTGATTTTTTATACGTACGGGTGAGTTGAGCTAATCGCGGCATGATATCCAGCACAATAAAAAAAGCAATTACACCGCTACCCACCGCAAGGCCCCCAGCAATACCTAAAATAATCTGAAGTGCAGCCTGTACAAATATCATGGTTTCTTAGCCTTTGTCTGCAGACGGGCCATCTTTTCATATTCCTCTGCCACAACATACTGATCCACATTTTCCTGGTACAGATACATTTCCACCTCCAGCGGTGTCGGCTCCTCGTTCCAATTTTTCTTGAACAAGTGATTAAAAAAAACGATCATGCCAAAGCCGATGCCGATTGAGTAAGCAATTTGAAACAGGTACGGATGCTCATCCTTATGTCCCGTAATCATCTCCACAATCCGAACCTGTACTTCCATCATGCTAACGTCGGCATGAAAATTCATAATTGTCAGCGCAGAGCCAAAAAACAGAAGCACCCATACCAAAACAAACAGTATTTTGGACGGCTTACGGGGTTTCTCCACGAGTTCGACAAGTACATGCGGCTTCCCAAGAGATTCAACTACGACCCCCGGAATATGATCTCTAATTTTTGCTATGATCTGCAGCATATCTATCAGTATCAGATTACCGTCCTGGTGCTGCGGCCGCTTGAGAACAAGCTCAAGCAGTTCCTTTTCCCATTCAGGATTAGTCAGCAAATTGGCTACATCACCCAAATGTAAATCCTGTCCTTGTATCATGCGGACACGGCTGCGGAGCCGCAAGTAGACAATAGGAGCTACTGTAGGAGCCGGAGTATGAGTCATCCGATCCCCTCCTTATCCTCGTAATTATCAGTTAGTATGGAACGAAGCAAGGAAACCTATTCTGTGTATTGTCTTTTATCCCACGCAAAAAAGAGTACCCCTGACCATTAAAATGGCTTTGGAATACCCTTTAAAAATACGTAAGCATAAGGATTTCACTAAGATCCTGACTGTTATTATTGGGCAATCTGATCGCGGATCAGTTGTAAAATCTTTTTTTCCAGCCGTGATACCTGCACCTGAGAAATACCAAGCCGACTTGCAACCTCTGATTGCGTCTGATCCCGGTAATAGCGCAGGTACACAATCAACCGCTCCCGCTCAGATAGTCCGCCAATGGCCTCATTGAGTGCCAGCTTGTCAAACCATCTTTCCTGGGATTCGTCAGCAATCTGATCCATAAGTGTAATCGGATCACCGTCATTTTCGAACACCGTTTCGTGAATTGAAGTAGGCGGCTTATTGGCCTCCTGCGCAAAAACAACGTCCTCTGGCGTCACTCCCAGCTCATCAGCAACTTCCTTGACTGTAGGCAGGCGGTTGAGCCGTTTGGATAGCTCGTCCTTCATTTTGCGGACCTTATTGGCCGTTTCCTTCAAGGAACGGCTAACCTTGAGTGTACCGTCATCACGCAAGAACCGTTGAATCTCACCGATAATCATCGGTACTGCATATGTTGAAAATTTGACTTCGTAGCTGAGATCGAATTTATCCACCGATTTTAACAAGCCAATGCAACCAATTTGAAAAAGATCGTCAGGTTCATACCCCCGGTTCATAAAGCGCTGCACGACAGACCAGACGAGCCGGATATTACTATTGACCAGTGTCTCACGAGCCTCATTATCACCGGATTGACTCAATGCAATAAGCCGCTTGACTTCCGCATCCTCTAAATAGCTGTGCGAAGTTTTTTTTCCTCCTGCTTCCATAGGATCAACTCCTAATTATATAAAGCTTTCTTGGATTCAATCCTTTTCTTCATCCGGACCGACGTGCCTCCGCCCGGCTCACTGACTGCTTCAAACTCATCCATGAAATTTTCCATAATTGTAAAGCCCATGCCGGAGCGTTCCAATTCAGGTTTGGACGTATATAAAGGCTGCTTGGCGAGTTCTAGATCCTCAATTCCTCGGCCTGCGTCCTCAACAACCAACGTGATCACGTCCGCTTCAATCCCGACTCTAATCGTTACGACACCTGACGGGTCGCTGTCATAGCCGTGAATGATACTGTTTGTCACCGCTTCAGACACCACGGTTTTCAAATCACTTAGCTCATCCATTGTGGGATCAAGCCTGGAAATAAAGGCCGCGACAGCCACACGAGCAAATGCTTCATTCTCGGATTTTGCAGCAAACTGCAAGCTCATGAAATTGTTACCCGTGCCTTCTCTCATGACACTACCTCCAGTTCCGTGAGCGCATTTCCCTCGTTGTCATAAATGGGCATGATTTTGAACAGCCCTGACATATCCAGCAGTCGGTGTACTGGCGGATTGACATCACAGACTGCCATTTTTCCGCCCTTTTGCTTGATCAGTTTGTACCGTCCCAAGATAACGCCAAGGCCGGAGCTATCCATAAACTGAAGATTCTTCAGGCTGAGCACAATATGCTCGCATTGCCGGCGCTGAATCGCCTCATCCATTTGCATACGGACCATGTCCGACGTATGGTGATCAAGCTCACCAGACAGCCTTACAATCAGTACCCCCCGGTGATGCTCCATTTCAATTTGCAGGTTCATGCTTGCTCACTCTCCTCCCGGTCTTGGACAAGGATTTCTACGTAGCCGCAGACGATTCCTGCCCTCCGACAAAACTAGAAGAAAACCCCGTAAAATCTACAAAGAAAATAGGTTCGACATGGTACGTTTAAACAATTTCCACCATCCGGCCTTCTCGATAGCCACAGGCGAAGTGATATTAAACTCCTTAAGCCGTTGTCCATCCTGATAGACGACCAGCTTACCAACTGGATCACCAGCCCGGACAGGAGCTTTGAGGCTTGGGGCCAGTTGCAATTCATGACGCAACGTTTGTTTGTTGCCACCTTTTTTCACCAGCACACTGTAAGAACGATCAGCCTGAATTTTCAGCTCTGGCAACACGCCTTTTTCAACTTTTACGCTGCCCAGCAATTCACCCGGCTTGTATATGGATTTCATTGTATATTGAGAAAATGCATAGTCGAACATGGAAGACACTTCATTGTTGCGTATCTTCGTATTTGGCTCCCCGAGCACGACAGCCACGACACGCAAGCCATCACGCTTCGCGGTAGCGGAAAGACAGAACTTTGCTTCTGCCGTATAGCCTGTTTTCAGCCCGTCTGCTCCAGTATAGAAACGGACAAGTTTATTCGTATTCACCAGCCAAAAGGGCTTGACTGAGGACTTACGCAAATAGTCCTGATAGGCTCCCGTATATTTCGTAATTTGCGGGTATTTCAACAACTCCCGACTCATAACCGCAATATCATGCGCAGAAGAATAGTGATTCTCTACGGGTAAACCGTTGCAATTGGCAAAATGCGTATCCTTGAGCCCGAGTTGCTGCACCTTGGCGTTCATCATCTCAACAAATGCCTGCTCAGACCCTGCAAGTTTCTCAGCCATCGCCACAGAGGCGTCGTTGCCTGAAGCCATCGCAATTCCCTTCAGCATCTCATCGACCGTCATTTCTTCTCCCGGCTCCAAGAAAATTTGCGAGCCCCCCATTGAAGATGCATATTCGCTGGCACGAACTTTATCGGTCAGCTTAAGCTTGCCATCCTGAATGGCCTCCATTGTTAGCAACATCGTCATAATCTTGGTGATGCTCGCTGGAGGAAGCTTTTCACGACTGTTTTTTTCATAGATGACTGTGCCCGTATCTGCATCCATCAGGATCGCCGAGAGAGCCTGGGGAGCTAGCTCAGCCGCTGATCCCTCTTTGGTTTTGCTATCAGGTATGCTTTCTTCGGCCCAACCGCCGACAGGGACGGCAGTCAAGGCTATCAGGCAAGCCAGGATGAACGCCACCACTTTTTTCTTCACAATCGGTTCCCTCCTCAACATATTGGCGTAAACCACCGGAGCCTATTTACTTACTCCTCCAGCCTATTCGCTGTGCTGCTAACCATTGTCGTCAGAATGAAAGAAAAATATTCCATATGACTAAAAACATCAAATAGCACCAAGCTGAGTCAGCATGGTGCGCATTTTCCAATATCTAAAATGACAGAACATCTATCGTCTGTGAAATAATTGTTTAAATTCGGCTTACGGTGAGATATGTGATACCTCCACCTGGTAGAATATCCATTGCATTTTGACTGAACACCCGTATATCAATAAAAGAATTCGCTTCCAGTCTAAGTTCCATTGCTCCACTCAATGCACTATAGTTCAGTCCGCCAATTATCCTGTCATCGAGATAAGCATAGGCGGAACTCCCGGCAAGCTGCTCATCATTCAAGTGAAGTGCTAACCGTGTACGGTTTCCATCAACTTGGGGATCGGTCGAAATGTAGACTTGTATTCTGTATTTCCCAGCTCGCTTGGCTCGCCATCGACTATTCACCGCATCGAATTCGATCAGCTCATCCTGGTTGATTTGATTGAACTTCACCTTCTGCCAACTACCTGCCGGAAGATTTTGTCTCGCTCCCAGGTAGGCTTTAACAAAGGTTTCGTCCAAATGCTCAATTCCGTTGTTCGAGTATTTCTCGACCAGCAGCAAAGCCTGCCCTGTCCCATTATTCTCGTCATAACGATTATTGTTATAGTTAAAATCCAAATGTGAGCGAAGTGTCACCTGCTGTGTGGAAGAACTACCAGAGAAAGAAATAAGCTTTTTTAGATTACGGGGATACCCTCCCACCTCGTCCACCAAAACTTTTTTGCCAATGACCACATCTACAAAATAGTTACATACGGATTGGGTATCATTGAATTTATCCGCTATCGCTAAAATGGAGTCACGCAATGCCACATTTTTGGTTTCTTTAGTAGCACCAATTTGAATAAAAGAAGGTACTGTCATCTTATGCTCTCTGCTTAGTCCCTCAAACCAGCAGCCTATAAATTCAGCGTTCATAAAATCATTAATGAGAATGGGAATATCATTGGAACTTCCATCCTTAATGTGCTGGCTAGCCAAAAATCTAGCCCCGTTGGAGCTATTCAGATCCAATGCCGTATCGTTCCCCAATGTAAAAAGCGCTATGCTAGTAAACTGTGAACTTCTATTCTGCAAGTGAATCCCTGTTTTATTGTAATTAATCTCTGTGCATTTAAATAAATTGACATCACTTTCGTAGCCCCAAAAAGCCGTTTCGAAATGCTCAATTAGGACATTATCCAGGGCAACTCCGCCGCCCTTCCAATCCTGAATACCCAAAGTACCTTTACCATAATATCCACGCTTCACCGACTGCGAAAACGGATTATTTAATGTGGCTCTGTCAGCCCCCTCGTACCGGATCGATAAGTCATGAAACTGCACATTTTGAAATCCGCTAAACGTTGGTAGACTTTCATCTCCAATTTGAAAACAAGGGCCCGTACCATAATATTCAATCGACGTAACCCCTTTGCCTTGTCGGTATCTGCCCTTATGAATGCCAAAAATGCGTACACCCTGCTTGCGAATCTGTAGGGTAGAGGTTATTTTGTATCGTCCACTGGGAATGTGAAGAATAGAATAATCGGGGGTCTTATTAATCAATTCCTGCAAAGCTGCCGTATCATCCTGAATACCATCACCAGCAGTTCCAAACCAGCTTACGTTTACACTGCGTTCAATGAATTCTTTTTCAATGGTTTTAAAATTTTCATTTAATTGCTGCGGCGTTAACTCTTTGCCCGTACCACTCAAATTCAACTTCAAACGGTCTGTAAAAAAATGATCCGCCACCCGAACACCCCCATGTTTAAAAACGTAAAAAGTTCCTCTTTGACCAGCCGAAGAATCCTTCATTTTCTTAGCATGGACTGAGTATATGCACAAGAGGGCTTGCTCTAGGCGTGGGAAAAATGAAAATAAATATTTTATTATTATTGTACAAGAAGATACGTTTTGTATATTATAGATACATAACGTATCTAGGCGGTGGAACCGTGAAACATATACTTACAGTAGCTGGTTTACTGGCTTTTTCGATTCCCTATGCTTGTCAGGGTTTGTCTCCCAGAGTTATCACGATTTCCCTGCTCATCTTGTTGTTTAGCTATATCATGCTACTACCTTCACTCAGATCATTGATCGCAACCTTAGCCGACAATCCGTTGCTGACTTTACTCATGCTGTACATCGCTGCCTCCTGTTTGTGGGCTGAACAAGAGCAGACCTCTTCCTTGCTGATGGTTCTCAAATTTCTTGCCTTCTCTACCTTTGGGCTCTATTTGGCCACCCATTATACAATACAGGGCTGCATTCGTCTCTTAGTCGTTACGTTAAGTATTTTGAGCATACTCAATTTACTCGCCGTTTTGCTCGTTCCCTCCTTTGCTATTCATGGTGGCGTGGAACATACTGGGCTATGGAAGGGCATCTCTGGTCATAAAAATACACTCGGAACTCTCTCTCTGTTAGGTTTTGTTTCACATGTCATTTACTTTTTCAGGGGTAAACATAAAGTTTTGCATATTGGCTTCATCTTACTCAATGCCTTATTGCTCATCAAGTGCCAATCTACCACCTCTTTGATGCTGACATCTTCGTTCTTCGTATTTATATTGTTTATATTGCTATTCAAGAGAATCCGAAGCATTGCGTTGCGTGGTTTCTTCATTAGCTGTTCCTGCTTGCTCGTTCTTTTGGGTTTGGTGTTCACTTTTACTTATGGAGATGCGATTGCGTCGGAATTCGGAAAGACAACGACCTTAACTGGAAGAACGGAAATCTGGCAGGGGATTGCTGGTGCGATTCAGAGCCATTACTGGTTCGGACATGGTTATGGCTCCTACTGGGCAGCCCGGCCCAGTATCTATGCGAATGGAATTCGTTTTGATCTGACAAGCAGCCATAGCGGTTTCCGAGATCTGTGGATCGATGTGGGCCTTACAGGACTACTGGCAACCATTACACTCGCCATAACCACTTTATTTAAATTTAGAATTGGCAAAGCAGATATGTATACATGGCTGACGGCAGCTGTTTTTTTCCTGTTTATCATATTGAACAATATAACGGACAGCCGTTTCCTGAACTCGCTATCCATTTACTGGATTATTTTTATGGTTATTGTGATCAAGGTGCAAGAACGACATACACTGGCTGTAGCAGAAAAAGCGAATTCAACTGCATTGAGCACACAGCCTCTCCATTAGGAGATGTTACTCAAATCAACCGCTGTATGTAAAAAAGAACCCCATACCCACGCCATCAAAAGGCGTTTGGATATGGGGCTCTTGGGATATATGTCCACCACTTCGGTTGAACATGATCCCCAATCTACATTTGTGGAATAATCGCTAGCACAAGTTTTAAAAATTGCTCACGTACCTTCTCTGCCGTCTCCATCACTTCACCATGGGACAAAGGCTGATCCAGAATGCCTGCGGCCATATTTGTGATACAAGAGAAGCCCAGTACCTCAATTCCTGCATGACGGGCTACAATAACCTCAGATACGGTCGACATACCCACTGCATCTGCACCCAGTGTACGCAGCATGACGATTTCAGCAGGCGTTTCATAGTTAGGTCCCAGCAATCCAGCATATACACCTTCCTGCAGGCTGAAGCCCTGTTGGTTAGCCGTTTGCTTGGCAATTTCACGCAAACGGCGGCTGTACGCCTCCGACATATCTGGAAAACGAACGCCCAGACCGGCATCGTTTGGTCCAATCAGCGGATTTTGTCCTGTCAGATTAAGATGATCCGAGATGACCATCAGATCGCCTGCTTCGTAGGAAGTATTTACACCACCTGCTGCATTCGTCACCAGCAGACTTTGAATCCCCAATTGCTTCATCACCCGAACTGGGAAAGCCGTCAGCTGCGGGCCATAGCCCTCATACATATGGAAGCGCCCTTTCATCATGACGACAGCGCGACCTTCAATCGTGCCTAACAGTAGTTCACCCTCATGACCTTCTACCGTCGATACAGGAAAATGGGGAATATCCTGATAAGGAATACTAATTCCATCCTGAATTAAATCGGCCAGAATACCGAGACCCGATCCCAGAATAAGGCCAATCTCTGGACGTATTCCGCTCTTGGCGCGGATATAATCTGCTGCTTCCTGAATTGTAGCTTGGTTGGCTGTTGACATTAATATCTCTCCTGACTTGTACAATCGTAAAGTTATAGTCATTATCACATTTTCTATGAAACCAAAGTATCGTTATGTTCGATCTTTGCTTTCATGAGAAGTGCGGTTGCCGCCGTGCGGGTGATGCTTTTCATATACTTCCTTCATATTCCGTCTGGCCGTCTGCGCATATACCTGCGTCGTTGACAGATCAGCATGACCCAGCATTTCCTGTACAGAGCGTAAGTCCGCTCCGCCCTCCAGCATATGTACCGCAAAGGAATGCCGCAGCGTGTGGGGCGTGATATCCTCGCTTATGCCTGCTTCCTGGCCGTACTTCTTAATCATTTTCCAGAAGCCCTGTCTACTGAGACGCTGTCCAGATACGTTCAGGAACATGGCATCCTGCTCTACCTGAGCTTCTTCACCCTGCCCGGATCTCAGCAATAATAGACGCTGCTCGTCCATATAGGCTTGTGCCCACTGTGATGCCTCACGGCTGATCGGTACAACACGCTCCTTGCCTGCCTCGCCGCCACAATGCACAAAGCGCAAATCGGTGCGCACGTCACGCACGTTTAAGGCAATCAGCTCTGATACGCGAATGCCCGTCGCATACAGCAACTCCAGCATCGCCTTGTCTCGCACCCCTTGCGGGGCAGTCACATCTGGCGCGGCCAGCAAACGCTCTATCTCATCCTGCGTTAGCACCGAGGGCTTCTTTTTAGTCGCTTTGGGCAGCTCCAGCAGAACAGACGGATCATGGATCGTAATTCCCTCCCGAATAAGAAAATGAAAAAAGGAGCGAATGGAGGCGACGCTACGTGATATTGTCGCCGCAGCCTTTCCCTGTTCCTTCAAATGGCCCAAATACAGTACCAGATGTGACCGTTGGACATTATTCGGCTGCTCAATACCACAGCTTTCTGCGAACTCGACAAACTGCTGTACGTCTCGTTGATACGCTTCCAAAGTGCTGCGCGACAAACCCTTTTCCTCTTCCATAAATTGAACGAAAGGTTGAATGTACATTTTCATGAGTTCCAAAAGTCTCCTTGTTCTGCATACAGCGGTTCAGTCTCAGCGCCTGCTTCTTCGTGTGCTACCTTCATCATTTCATAAGCTCATCAAGACCGATTACTTAGACTATTCACCATACCAGTAAAAGAAACGCAAACGTTCCAACACTGCTATTCGATGCTCGGACCCTTCATTTACTTTTTGTCCGCCAAATACCTTCACTGCATGTCCTTCCGGTATTCGGTAATGATCTACAGGTGTTATCCAATCTGTAAACAGCCTGAGGCTAAAAAAGAACATACATGCCAGCGCCCCGAACAAGATTACCAAACGTAGCCATTTTAGTCCTCTCCGCAACGATAGTACCATGTGGATCAGCCGCCTTTTCCCCAGAATATGGTCCTAATTAGGACTCTCTATGGAAGGGTATGACAAGCTATTCCTTTTTATACCGCTTAATCCCGAACAACAGGCTCCGAACCAAAAAAGCTCTCCCGAACGCATCTTCGTCGGTGAGAGCTTGGGTAGTCAGCTTTTAGTCCTGAGATTTGTTTTTTCTGGATTTGCCCAAAGATTTCTGAGCGGTCGTATCGTTCTTCGCCTTACAACGATAACAAATACCGTGGAAGTCCAAACGATGGTCCACTACGGTAAAGTTATATTCCCGTTCCAAGCGCTCCTCCAATGGTCCAAGCCAATCTTCCAGTATTTCATCTACACTGCCACACTGCACACATATCAAATGGTGATGGTGATGTTTGGTTGTATCGCCGCGCAAATCATAACGCGCAACGCCATCACCAAAATTAATTTTCTCCACGACATGCAGTTCACTTAGCAGTTCTAGGGTACGGTATACGGTTGCCAGACCGATTTCGGGAGCTTTCTCTTTGACGAGCATAAATACATCTTCCGCACTCAGATGATCATCTTCGTTCTCAAGTAAAACTCTGACGGTGGCTTCCCGCTGAGGCGTTAGTTTGTAGCCCTGGGATTGCAGCTGCTGCTTAATTTTTTCGATCCGTGCTTCCATGTGTCTCCCTCCCCCTGCAAAGCTACTGCCTACTGCACTTTTTTCACTCCTATTATTATAGGGGGTCTATACAAATAAAGTCAAACATTTTGAAACGGATCAAGATGACACGGAAGCTGTCAGCATAGGAGTGACCCATTGCATCATAACCGGGGTGATCCAAGTTTCAAAGGACGCGCTACCAATAAGAAGCACGATCATCACAGCAGTCAACCCTGCGTAAGACAGCAACGGACGCAGCATTCCGTCTGACGGCCGGGTAGCGAGTATTTTGGTTTTGATCATATGGATGGAAAAAGTCATCGCAGCCACGCTGCAGACGAGCAGTACCGGAATCACGAGCAGGTTATGGGGAGCAACTGAAACCAAAGAAAATAGCAGTCCTTTCCACGAATATTGCCCCACCAGATAACCTACTGAAAATCCGATTAGCACACCCTTGAGGAAATTCAATACAAGAATACCCGGTAGACCAATAACCGAAAGGCCACACACCCAAATTAGGCCGACCCATTTCAGATGTAAAGATACGCTATCCCAAAAGGTCGAAGCCGCCTGCGAATCAGCGAAGCCCTGTTCGTTTTGATTGACCGTTACAAAAAAATCCTTCAGGTAACGGGACAAATCCTGTAACTGCTCCAGCGAGAGTGCGTTTACCATAAGTGCGCCAAAGACGACTCCCACCAGAAACAGCACAGCCAAGAACACATAATATGGCGTCTGATCCTTTAACGTATGACGAAACCATTGCATCGGCGTCCTGCCCCTTTCATCTGCTTGTTTGTCCAAAAAACAACCGTAATCCGACGGCTGATGGCTAGAAATGGGGCAGCTTTCGCTGCGGATCAAACATCACGAATGATGTGCCAAGCCAGCGGCATAGATAATTTATGGTTATGAACAAGCAGACGCTGATATGCCTTTAGAGGGACAAGACTTTACTAGGACTTAGCTATTTTGCCGTATGTTCCACCACCACCGGATACAAGCGACAGTCGCCCCTCGCGTGAAAGCACAATTTGCTCTGCCAGCACTTTTCCGACGACTGCTGCTAACTCCTCCTGTGTAACCTCATGTAAAATATTCATTTCTGTTCCAAATGCAGCCAATAGCTGGTTCAGCTTGGCTTTGCCCAGACCTGGAATAAATTCCAGTGGAATCTGGTAAATGTACGGCGGACGATGGGAGGGAATCATGGGTTGCTCACGGTCGGCAATGCTCCATATTCGATCCAGCACTCCTCGCACCAGCTTGGTATGACCACAGTCAGGACAGCGTTCATCCGCCATCTGTTGCTCGTCAATAATCGTACCGCAGCTTTGACAGTAAGAGCGATGGTATTTGCCCAGTTTTGGATTTAATCCGTAGTTGGCACGCACCCGTCGTCCTTCCCGCCGCTCCAAAGCCATTCTGAATTCATCAAAACACGGCTTCGCCAGTGATAATTTATTGTATTCTCGTCCGATTTTCCCGAGTGAATGGGCATCTGAATTCGTGAGAAAGCTGAAGCGATCCAGTTCCGAAATTAAACCGGCCATAGACGAATCTGCGCTCAGTCCCAGCTCCACCCCACTAATGAGCTCCATATCCAGCAGTTCCTCCATACGGGCCGCTGAACTGCCGTATATGCCCTTATGAGGAGTAAACACGTGCGCTGGCACCATAATGCCTCCACGTCCGTAAATTTGCTGCTGCAACTCGCGTGGCGGTGCATAGATTCGTTGTGAACTGAGATTAACATTTTTCATATGCCGGGCCAGCCATTGGGTAAAATCCTCCATCACCACCAGATCTGGAAAATAGGCCAGTACGTGCGCCTCAGGACGACCTTCGGCACGTATTTCCAGCTCCGTGCCAAGGAGAATAACCGTATCTCGGTATGCGATACCCCCGCCGCTGATTTCCTTCATTTCACCCGTATGTAAATAGGTACGAATATCCTCCTGTACATTAGGTGCATGGCAGTCAATGATACCGATCAGCCCAATTCCTTTGCGACCGGAGGCTTCCTTAGCTATGTTGGCAAAGGTCAGATCGCGACTGCCACTAATTTTGACCGGATTTCCCTTCTCTGTCCTGCCAATATGAATATGCAAGTCTGCAAAGTAGTCGTTAAGTTCTACTATATTTTCATCCATACGCTTAGAAGCTCCCTGTAAGTTGGCGGAGTTGCCATGCATAGACGGCCAGAATCGTTTTGGCATCACTAATCCGTCCTTCGCGAATGAGCGTCTGTGCTTCTTCCAGCGTCACCTCAAACAGCTCCAGAAATTCATCCTCATCCGGTTCCATCTCACCTAACTCCAGCTCTTCGGCCACATACAGATGAATGATTTCATCCGCAAACCCAGGAGAGGTATAAAAGGAATGCAGCAGCTTCAACGACTTGGCAGTATAACCTGTCTCTTCTCTCAGCTCACGTCCCGCTGCTTCCATCGGGTCTTCACCCCGCTCCAGCTTACCTGCAGGAATTTCCACCTCACAGCGCCCCATCGCCTGTCTGTACTGGTCCACGACCAGCATTTTCCCTTCATGTAGAGCCAAAACAGCCACCGCACCTGGATGCTTTACGATCTCACGCTTTCCAGTGGAGCCGTCGGGAAGCTCTACCGTGTCCACCTGTAATGTAATAACCTTTCCCTCAAAGATAGGCTGTGTGGACACGGTCTTTTCGTCTAGCGCAGGATTCGAATAAGGCTTGCGAGGTGCATCGTTTGTTGAATTGTTCAATTGTCCATTCGTTTGCTCGTTCATCAGTAAGTTTCCTCCTTCATATCTATCTTTCTTTATTAATTATCACCAAAGTTAGTCTAACTTGTCCACTTTGTACATAAGCTGGTGGTAGAATAACAAACTTCCTGTCATGAGGAGATGCAGAAATGAAAAGCTACCGTACTGAAAGCACCCTCCATATCGTTGGTAAAGCTTGGCAGATTCAAGCACTCTTGCGCCAATGGCAAAAGGAACACGGACCTACAGCCACTATCGCTTCGCTAGTTGTTCCAAAAAAGGTTCAGGTCTAAAGACGAAGGAACACTGTTCCTGTCTTTAACCTGAACCTTTTTTCAATATATTGCAAGTGTATGATACAAGTTTATTTTGTGGTTTCTTGAATCAGAGCTACGACAACTTCAGCAACCTTCACCAGGTCATCGGCCTTGATCTTTTCCTCTGTTGTATGGATGTTCTGATAGCCCACAGCCAAATTCACCGTCGGAATTCCAAGCCCGTTGAACACATTTGCATCTGAGCCACCACCGGAATGAAAGGTTGGCGTTGCCAGTCCCAGTCCTTGAATTGCACGTTGTGCAACCTGTACAACTTCATCATGCTCCGTAAAGCTGAATGCCGGATAGATGACTTCACTGCGGAACTCTCCCTGTGCACCAAATTCGCGTGCGGTGGTTTCCAGCGCTTCACGCATATGCTGAATTTGATGATTAACCTTTTCCTGCACAATACTACGTGCCTCTGCACGAATCAACACAAAATCGCATACCACATTCGTCGCGCCGCCGCCCTCAAAACTGCCGATGTTAGCGGTCGTTTCCTTATCAATCCGTCCTAGTTTCATTTTAGAAATTGCTTTAGAAGCGACCTGAATGGCACTAATGCCATCTTCGGGATTTACCCCCGCATGAGCGGACTTCCCAGTAATCTTCATTTCAATACGTGCCTGCGTGGGGGCAGCTATACAAATAGAGCCGACCTCACCATTCGAATCCAAAGCATATCCGAAATCAGAATCTAGCACGTCTGGCTTCATCGCACGTGCCCCCATCAAACCAGATTCCTCGCCAGCCGTAATCACGAACTGGATTTGACCATGGGGAATATTCTGTTCACGCACGACACGAATCGCCTCGAACAAAGCAGCAATTCCCGCCTTGTCGTCAGACCCCAGAATCGTTGAACCGTCACTACGAATCCAGCCATCCTCACCCAACTGCGGCTTAATGCCTTTACCCGGAGTAACGGTATCCATGTGGCAGGTAAAAAATAATTTGGGTGCTTGCTCTACACCTTCCGCTTTCCAGGTGACGATCAGATTGCCTGAACCATGTCCAGTTCTTTCACGAGAATCGTCTTCCATTACTTCCAGCCCGAGAGCATTAAACTTTTCTTTTAGGACGCGTGATATTTCCTGCTCATTTCTCGTTTCGCTATCCACCTGTACGAGTTCCATAAATTCCTGTACGATTCGGTCTTTTACTACTTTTACTGTCATTAAACTTTCCTCTCTTTCCCGATTACGCTACAATACGGATAGATGTTCTTATCTATGACTTAAACCTATCCTAAAGGAGTTACACATGTCGAACAAAAAATGGGTTCGTTTTTTCGTCTACATTATGCTCGCAGCTATGATTGGTTCTACACTGTTCATGGTAATTGAGCCGTTTATTATGCCACTATAATAACTATACCGCTCAAGGTATCCGGCTGCTCTAAGGCATTATGAAGCCTTGAGTGGACGAGCTGTTACGTAAAGCAAACAGGCGGGCTCCCGTGTAAATACACAATAGCCCGCCTTACCTTTATTGGAAAGAATGCGTTTGCCATTGCGCAGCAAATGAAAATTGCTGTTCAAAGTACGGTACAATTTCCTTCGCAATCTGCTCCACCGACGTAGGCTTCTGTATGCAGTCCTCCAATGATGTCACACCGTATTCCTGAATTCCGCACGGGACAATGCCCTCAAAGCCCTCATGCTGTATCCCTGATTTGATGTTAAAGGCAAAGCCATGGCTGGTTACGAAGCCCCGGCGGTGCTTACACTTGTTGAATTTGACACCAATGGCCGCAATTTTAAGATTCCCGATCCATACCCCCGTATATTCAGGCTTACGACTTCCCTCAACCCCATAAGATGCCAACAACCGAATGATCACTTCCTCCAGACTTCGAAGGTATCCATGCAGATTCAGCGCCTCCCGGTTGCCGAGCATAAGTAGAGGATATCCGACAAGCTGCCCCGGCCCATGATATGTAATGTCTCCCCCACGGTCAATCTGAAAGACGCTGATTCCCTGCTCCTTCAGTTGCTCTGGTGTGAGGAGCAAATGCTCAGGATGCCGCTGAGAGCCAATCGTGTAGGTCGGTGGATGCTGGAGAAGCATAAGCGTTTCTCTTGCCTCTCCCGCATCCAGCTTTCCCACAATCTCCTTCTGGACATCCCATGCATGGGCATATTCCATCCTATTCGTATAGGTTACATCAAGCGGTCGTCTGTTCACGGCCTGTCACTTCCTCTCCGTACATTTCCTCAACTGTTCGGATGATTAGTACAGCTTCGTATCCAAAGTGTAGCCTTCAAGATTTTCTTTAACCCGTTGCAAGAATCGTCCACAGATCACTCCATCCAAAATACGATGATCCAGCGACAAGCACAAATTAGCCATTGAGCGAACTGCAATCATATCATCGATAACCACGGGTCTTTTGACAATGGATTCAAAGGTAAGAATTGCAGCCTGCGGATAGTTAATCACCGGATAAGATAAAATGGAACCAAAGGAGCCTGTGTTGTTTACAGTGAACGTTCCGCCTTGCATGTCGTCCAATTTGAGCGTGCCTTCCCGGGTTTTACGTGCCAAATCGTCAATTTCACGAGCTAATCCAGCAATATTTTTCTGATCCGCTTTTTTAATAACAGGGGTAAGAACGGAGTCCTCTGTACCCACGGCTAGCGAAATATTGATGTCTCTTTTGACGATAATTTTATCCACTGCCCAGACCGAATTCATAATCGGATATTCCTTGATTGCATTCACGACTGCTTTCATGAGGAAAGCCAGATACGTAATATTAATTCCTTCTTTTTGCTTAAATTCGTTTTTAATCTTGTTGCGGAGCATCACCAGATTGGTCACATCCACCTCAATCGTCGTCCATGCATGTGGAATTTCCGAAACGCTTTGTCGCATATTGCGAGCAATTGCACTGCGAATGGGTGTAACATCAATAAAATACTCGGATCTGTTATTGTTGCCACCCTCAACTTCGATCACAGGAGCTTTTGGAGCCTCCGTCAAATGAATCCCACTGTTACGAACCGGAATAGCAGGGTCCATATTTTGAATCGGTGTACTGTACTGAGGGGCAGACTGCTGTCTTCCTGCAAAAGGAGAGCCTTGTCCTGTTGCCGTCACAGTCGGCTGTCCAGATGCTCCAGTGGCAGCGGAACTGCCCCGCTGCACATAATTCAGCACGTCTTTGCGGGTAATTCGTCCCCCCATGCCCGTGCCTGGTACTTGGCTTAAGTCCACATTATGCTCAGCAGCCAGGGTTTGCACCGCTGGGGAAAACCGTCCTCTCATGGACTGATCCGATCCAGCACTCTGCTGAGTTTGTGTTTGTACGGTGCTTTGAGATGCTGGTGCAACAGGTGTCGCCCCTGATGCCACTGCAGGTGCAGCCGACTTCGTCTGAATACGGCAAATTAACTCACCTACCGCTACTGTCTGACCTTCCTCTGCCAACAGATCACCCATAATGCCGTCCAATGTGGATGGAATTTCTGCATTCACTTTATCTGTAATAACCTCGCAAATCGGCTCGAATTGCTCTACCGTTTCCCCAGGTTGTTTGAGCCATTTGGCAATTGTCGCCGATACGAGCGATTCTGCCAATTGTGGCATGGTCACGTCGTTCCATTGTGTTTGGTCTGACATTTTTTCAACTCCTTAACATCATAGAAGGGCGCGTTTTACCGCTACCCCACTACACTTTTGGAATGCTTTCGTCCAATCTTCCCTATATTAATACATTGCAAGACGGCGCATGGCTTCCTTCACTTTATCCTTGTTTAACATATAAAACTTCTCCATCGGTGGGCTAATCGGCATGGCTGGCACATCAGGAGCACATAGGCGCTCAATCGGTGCATCCAGCTCGAACAGACATTCCTCATTAATAATAGCCGATACCTCGGCACCGATGCCGCCCGTTTTGTTGTCCTCATGCACGATTAATACCTTACCCGTATGTCGTGCAGCCTCAACAATGGCTTCGCGGTCCAGCGGTTGGAGTGTGCGCAAATCCACAACCTGTGCAGTAATGCCCTCTTCCTTCTCCAATTCCTCAGCAGCCTGCATGACAAAATGCAAAGGCTGGCTATAACCGATGACCGTAATATCGTCACCCTCACGTAATAGATTAGCCTTGCCAATCGGAACGATATAATCATCCTCAGGCACTTCACCCTTGATCAGCTTGTAGGATTTTTTATTTTCAAAAAATAGCACTGGATCAGGGTCACGAATGGCTGCTTTCAGCAATCCTTTTGCGTCATAAGGTGTAAATGGAGCAACAATTTTCAAACCCGGCGTACCAAAAAAGATAGATTCTGGACACTGAGAGTGATACAAACCGCCAAAGATCCCTCCACCGATTGGTGCGCGAATTACAACAGGACAGTTCCAATCGTTGTTAGAGCGGTAGCGGATTTTAGCTGCTTCACTAATAATCTGATTCGTCGCCGGAAGCATGAAGTCCGAATATTGCATTTCAGCAATCGGCTTCATTCCGTACATGGCTGCACCAATCGCTACCCCGGCAATAGCCGACTCAGCCAATGGCGTATCCATGACACGTTGCTCACCGAATTGGTCCATCAGTCCCTTTGTCGTTGTAAAGACACCGCCCTTCACCCCAACATCCTCACCTAATACAAAAACTGTTTCATCCTGCTCCATCTCTTCTTTCATCGCAAGACGAATCGCATCAATATATTCCATAATCGCCATCGTTACAGGCCCTCCCCATCGCTATCTGCATACACATGCAGCAGCGTATCTTCGGGCTTTGGAAAAGGCGCATTATCTGCATATTCAATCGCTTCCTTGATTTCGAGCAGCAGCTCAGCCGACAGATCCGCATCCTTGGCCTCATCCCAAATGCCGCATTCAATCAAGTAGCTTTTCATACGGGCTACGCCATCCTTGGCCCAATTCTCATCCACTTCCTCCTTGGTTCGGTAAGCCAGATCATTATCCGAGGTGGAGTGAGGAGACAGACGGTACATCATGGCTTCGATCAACGTAGGACCTTCACCACGGACAGCACGTTCCCGTGCTTCTTTCACCGCCGCATATACGGCCAACGCATCATTACCATCGACTCGAATCCCTGGGAATCCATATCCCAATGCACGGTCGCTTACCTTGCCTGCCAACTGTTTATGAATCGGAACCGATATCGCATATTGATTGTTCTCGCACATAATGATGACTGGCAGCTTCTGTACACCAGCAAAGTTACAGCCCTCGTGAAAATCTCCCTGATTGCTGGAGCCTTCCCCAAACGTAACAAATGATACAAAATCCTTTTTCTGCATTTTGGCAGCCAAAGCTACACCCACTGCATGCGGAACCTGTGTCGTTACTGGGCTGGAGCCTGTCACAATACGTAGCCGTTTACTACCAAAATGACCTGGCATCTGGCGACCACCGCTATTGGGATCATCTGCCTTAGCAAATGCCGACAGCATCAGTTCGCGCGGCGTCATTCCTACCGCAAGCACGAATCCATAATCCCGATAATAGGGAAGAAAATAGTCCTTTTCCCGGTCAAGGCCGAAAGCTGCACCTACTTGTGCCGCCTCCTGTCCAATGCCAGAAACGTGGAAATTAATTTTCCCTGCCCGTTGCAGGAGCATGTTGCGCTCGTCAAATCTTCTTGCGAGCAACATATATCTGTACATATCAATAACTTGTCCGTGAGTAAGTCCCAGCTGCTCATGTCTGAAGCCAGCGTCTACAGCGCCTTTAGAACTCATTGAGGCACCTCCTTAAGTGTCAAACATCCTACTTCCAGTACCTAGTACCATCTTGTCTTAAAACCTGGTACTAAACTCTGGCTAACCCCATTATAATCCTTTTCTGCCCAAAAAGAAAAGCACCGATTTATTTGAAAGGTCTATATGCCAATCGCCTGTCCATCAACGGCCAACATCGCTTCTCCCAAAATCTCCGACAACGTCGGATGCGGGTGAATAAGCTGTCCGACTTCCCACGGCGTAGCATCCAGCAGTTGCGCAAGAGCGGCCTCGCTGATCAGATCCGTCACATGCGTACCGATCATATGTACACCGAGAATATCATGGGTCTTCTCGTCGGCCACTACTTTGACAAAGCCGTCCCGACTGCCGTATACTAGCGATTTTCCGATAGCTTGAAAAGGGAACTTCCCTGTCTTCACCTGATGTCCACGCTCACGGGCTTCTTGCTCCGTTAAGCCGACGCTCGCGGCTTCAGGCCGTGTATAAATACACCGCGGAATCAGATGGTTAGGTACACTGTGAAACTCTTCGCCCGCCAGATGATGAACCGCCTGCAAACCTTCATGGCTTGCCGCATGCGCCAGTTGTAAGCCGCCGATACAATCTCCAATGGCGTAAATATGTGGCTCATTCGTCTGCAAATGCTCATTAACCGAGATAAAGCCATGCTCTACGCGGATATCCGTATTTTCCAGCCCGATATTTTCCACATTGGCCTGACGCCCTACAGAAATGAGCAATTTGGAAGCGCTGAGGGTTTCGGTTTCTTCCCCTTTTTGCACGTCAATCTGTACGCCTTCCTCATCTTTGCCGTATGTTTTAGCCAGCACTTGTGAACCCGTCAGCACCTTGACACCACGCTTGGTTAACAAGCGCTGCATTTCACGCGAAACGTCTTCGTCTTCCGTGGGGATGAGGCGATTCGCGGCTTCAACCACCGTAACCTCTACGCCAAAATCATTTAGCATGGAAGCCCACTCCACGCCAATCACACCACCGCCCACGATAATCAGGGATGCGGGTAGCTCCTCCATCGTTAACGCTTCGTCACTGCTCAGAATAAATTCGCCATCTGGCTCTAGCCCGGACAGCACACGCGGGCGTGATCCCGTTGCAATAATGAGATGTGCAGGAACAATCGTCTCCATCTCGCCATCTTCTAATTCCACAGCAACTGCCCCGCTTTTTGGAGAAAATATAGACGGCCCAATCACGCGTCCCTTACCGCTCAGCACCGTAATTTTATTTTTACGCATCAAAAATTGAACGCCCTGATGCAACTGCTCCACAACGGCTTCCTTACGCTCCTGAACCTTGGGAAATACAAGCTGTGCTCCCGATGTCTCAATACCGTATTGTGCACTTTCCTTAATTGTCGCATATACTTCCGCACTGCGCAGCAAGGCCTTACTCGGAATGCAACCACGGTGCAGACAGGTTCCGCCAAGCTTGTCCTTTTCGATGATAACCACTTCTTTGCCAAGCTGGGCGGCACGAATAGCTGCTACATACCCCCCGGTTCCTCCACCCAAAATAGCGACATCACAATGTATAGTCATGTTTCTCCTCCATTAACAATTGATTATATATAGCTTATTGTACTCTCTTTATTTCACTGTACAAAATATAGCGTTTAGGCATAGGCTACAAAAAAGTTAACCCTTTAATCCAGATCTCTTTCCATATCATTCATACAGCGCATCTCGTAATTTGGTAGACATCCTTGAACTTTGTGCTGATTTGGCTCGCAGCGCCTTGCGAAATGATTCATTTTGCTTGCGCAGAAAGTTCAGCTCTGTCTCCAGCTCAGTGATGAGTTCTAGAGCTTGCGGGCTGATCAGTCCTTGCTCCAGTAATGCTCCTTTTTTGGCACTATAATCCGTATTTTTTTCGTCCATGCCTTTCACTCTTCCCTTCATTCCACTACGCTTCACCATATCATGCCCGCGGCGGCAGAGCAATGACGACCACATTTACGTTTTAGGAATGGACATACAAAAACATGTCGAAAATCAATATATTTTCTCTAGTCTGTATACGGCTGGTTATGGTAATCTATAATGGCGTTTTCTTTCGGAGAAGAAGATTAACAGTGTTATGTACATGTTAGAGAGAGGGGAATTCGCTTTGCCTACAGGACGAATTACGATTATTACAGGCCCCATGTTCAGTGAAAAATCCGGCGAATTGATTCGCCGCTGTCAAAAACTAATCCAATACGGGCATCGTAAAGTGGTCGCTTACAAACCCGCTGAAGATAATCGTTATGCCGAGGACGAAATAGTAAGCCGGATCGGATATCGGCTGCCCGCTATCTCTATCCCCAGAAAACTCACAGATGAGCTCGTTCAGCGTATTTTGCAAGAAACACAAGATGCCGACGTGGTTGCCTTTGACGAAGTCCAGTTTTTCAGTCGTCATATTATGTCGCTCGTACAAGAGCTAGCTTATTGCGGCAAGCATGTCATTGCCGATGGGCTGAATCTGGATTACCGAGGCAAGGAATTCGGCTATGTCGGTGGTCTGCTCGCCATGGCGGATGACATCGAGAAGCTGACTTCCTTTTGCGCTGTATGTGGCAGCTCGGAAGCAGTATTTACGCAACGTATGGTAAATGGTAAACCTTCCACTGTGGGACCTATTGTGATGATCGGCGACTCTGAGGCTTATGAGCCTCGTTGTCGAAATTGCTTTATACCTCCTCATAAAGTGAACTGCGATTAGTAGACAGATGGATCGACAAACTGCAATATGCCTACGTGAGTATCAGTGACTTTTTTCTTGCATTTTTTTGGAACGATTCGAATCATTCCCCCGTATATCCGGTTAAGCTGTACAAGTTTTTAGTCTTCGTTTGTATATCATGACCATGAGATTATATGGGGGGACGGAATAATGAGTTTCTTTAACAAAATCTTAGCAAGCGCAGGAATCGGTTCAGCTAAAGTCGATACGCTGGTGGATCAAGCCGTATATGTGCCTGGGGAAGAACTTAGTGGCGTCATGCGCATCAAAGGCGGCAAAATTGATCAGGAAATCGGCAAAATTGACATCGAGCTCAAGACTGAATATATCGTGGAGCACGATGATAAAAAAACTACCACCACCTGCTGCATTGCACGAATTAAGGTATCTGACGGCTTTCATCTAGAGCAAGGACAAGAGCTTGAAATTCCTTTTTCCTTCAGATTGCCGTTGGAAACTCCTGTTACTCACGCCAAACAGCCCGTCTGGCTGGAAACAGCATTAGATATTGGCATGGCTTTGGACCCGACCGATCGTGATTCACTCAAAATTGAGCCACATCCCTATATGAATACAGTGTTTGAGGCGGTTCACCTGTTGGGTTTCCGATTCCGCTCCTCCTCATGCGAACGTCACCCCAAGCTTGGACGCAGTGTTCCATTCGTGCAGGAGTTTGAATTTACGCCCGGCTCGGAATATGCACGGGATATCGAGGAACTAGAGTTGGTTATGCAGTTGGAACCCGAGGGTGTGCATGTGCTTGTAGAAGTAGACCGCAGGGGCAGAGGGTTGTCTGGCTGGCTGGAGAGTGCCTTTGATATGGATGAGCGTCATGCCTGGTTGAGCTTAAGCCGGGAAGAGCTATCCTATGGACCAGATCACATAGCAGATGCGCTTGAGGAATTAATTTACAGGCAACTTAGATAACAATGTAGAACATAGGCAAAAAACTCCTAACCAATTACTACATGGGTTGGGAGTTTTTATTAGTTTAAGAATTCTCTTAATGATGGTCCTCAACAGTCTGTATAGACTAAAGTGGCAACATATCTTGTCTTTCCGCCTTATGCTTACACTCTTTGCAGACCCCATACAGCGATCCATTGTCATCCGCATAGAAGGTTAATTTCTCTTCTTTTTTACAAAAGGAACATTTTTGCTTGCCAGTGCCCTGGATTGAGTCAGACAGTCCAAATCCAGTTTGGGCCTGAATACCTGCTGCTTTTGTATTCACGCGTGAACCGGAAGACCCTTTAGACTTAGATTCATTTCCAGTTCGGGATTGTCGAGCAGACTTACGAGGACGAAATTCAACGACATTACTGCCCCGCTGTTCATTCACTTGTTTGTTGCTGCTGCGATTACGCCTTGCTTTAACAATCCAACCCAATGCCACCAACAACACGCCGAAGAACACCCAAGTCAGACTATTCCACATGCTCTCATCCCCGCCTTTGCTTTAGAATCAATTGGGTTAATACCACTAGCCCGTTCAATGCGATGACTTAGCCTATAGTTTTATTCATTAAAATATACCCGTGTGTACAGCCTCTGTGCTGTTCATCCAATGCCTACCCACATAAAAACCGTACCCTCTAATGCAACATTGACTCGCCTCTTAGCAAGAAATTGAGCATGTTAGGTAAATCATCTTCTCCTGAGGAGTACATTGACCGTTTTACAAATTGTACATCATCCTTTTAAAAAACGATAATATCTACTCTAGGGAAATCGTTCTCCTTATCAAAATGCTTATCTACTGCTCAATGGTGAGAACAAGAACAAAAATGCCTCAGATGGCTACATTACTCCCCTTGATAATAAAAATCAATGAATCTTTTCGTCAACGGATTAAACTTATCAAAGCGTTTGCGATGCGGTAAAAAACCTGACTTATGTACTTGTTCTGCTAGTGTTTCTATATGTTCAAATCGCTTGAAAAAAGGCAACGCGAAAGTGTAGATATCTTCAATAATCTCTTGGATCACGCGCTCTCTTTCTGCTTCTGTGGACACAAGGTAATCCCTGTTTCCCGTATATTTCTTAGTCAGAGCAATCAACTCACTCTGAAAACAAGCCCCCGTACTATACTTCTTTTTTATTTTTTTGGATTCCACGATAATATAAACTTTTAATGCACCATATTTAGTCGCACCAAAATAAATTTCAAATATAAATTCCTTGGTGTCTTTTTTCAAAACTTTTCTGCTTTTCAGATACTTAAAATCATTCAAAAATGGTGTGGCTATGATTTTATCTATCGCTAACTGACGTAGGTCACTTGCTTTAAGTTCAGTCTTATTGTCCATGATGTCACTCCAACCCAAAGAATTTCCCACCATTATATCATATCGTTCCAATTACAGGCTCTTCTTATCTCCACTCTTTAATTGCAATGTATTAATAAAAAACAGAAAAAAGCCGCTCACAATAGAGCAGCTATTCCTCTGAGACATAAAAAGCAGTATATGAATTATACTTTGAATTTACCAATTTGTCCTTGCAGATCTTCTGCCATTTTGGACAGGTTTCTTGCAGAGGAAGCAATTTCCTCCATCGATGCCAGTTGTTCTTGAGTCGCAGCAGACACGTGCTGTGTCCCGGCTGCAGCCTCTTCAGCAATTGCTGAAATTTGTCTGACAAAACCAACAATCTCATCAGTACTTGCAGACATTTGTTCTGATCCGGCAGAAACCTCTTCAATTTCACTGGCCACTTTATTTACGGTTTCCTGAATGAGTTCAAAGGATGCGCCTGCATTTTGTACAACTTCACGACCTGTCATGACATCCTTCCCGTTGGACGCTACCGCCTCAATAGCATGGGTAGTATCCTTTTGAATCAATCCCACAAGCTCCGTAATTTGTTGAGCAGAATGAGCCGATTGTTCAGCCAACTTGCGAACTTCGCCTGCAACTACAGCAAATCCACGACCATGTTCTCCTGCACGGGCCGCTTCAATCGCAGCGTTCAAGGCAAGAAGGTTGGTCTGACTAGAAATATTGGTGATAACATCAATGATCTTGCCAATTTCGTCTGAGCGCTCTCCCAATCCAGCCATGAGATCTGCCAATCCATTCATCGAATCATTCACGGCGTTCATCTGCGTAACTGCCTGTTGAATCATCTGGTTACCTTCAGCCGATTTATGGGCCGCATCTTGCGCAGATGCGAATACATTTTGCGCGCGGATGGCGATTTGCTCAACACCGATAGACATTTCCTCAATAGCTTGGGACGATTTCGTCACCATATCTACCTGGTCTCCTGTTCCAGTAGCTACTTCTTGCACCGTTTCGGTTATTTGTGCAGAAGCTTGGCTATTTTGCTCTGCGCTGGCCGTCAATTCTTCTGAGGAAGTGGTTACCAGCTCAGTCGTCTTACTCACAGATTGAATCAGTTCACGAAGGTTCTCAACCATGACATTGAAAGAATGTGCCAACGTACTGATTTCGTCCTTGCCCTTCACAATGATATCTTCACTTGTAAGATCACCCGATGCGATACTTTCAGCAGCACGACTGATTCGCAAGATAGGTTTAGAAATAATTTGGGCTATGATGATTGCCATGATCAATGCTAATATAACGGCTGCAACGCTCAAAACGATGACCAGTTGTCTACCTGAAATAAAGTTGTCAACCGCTTCTTTCGTAGTTTGTTTAGATCCATCTGCATTCAATTTAATGAGCTGACTGATCATATCGTTTGAACTATACCATAACTTATAGGACTCTTGATGAAGGATGCTTGATTGAGTGTAATCATTAGCTTTACCCGCTTCAATCACTTCTGGCAACTTAGCCAAATACTCCGTATAATTTTTGGAGAATTCTTCATACATTTCGCGTTCTTTAGGGGTAGCAATTAATTTTTCGTATGTTTTTCGGCCGTCCTCAACCTTTTTTAGAACCTTATCAAATTCGGCCTGAACCTTCTCCATTTCCTCTGGGTCACGTTCTACAATAATGTTTAATGAAATCCGCTCTACATCAGATACATCACCATTTAGTGTCCCCAGAATGGTCACACTTGGCATCCAATGACTATCGATTGCCATCGAAGTGTCACCTAATTTTTTCATTCTGGAGATAGATACTGTACTAATCACGATCAATAGGATTATTACCGCAAGAAAACCCAATATCAATTTTGTTCGGATGTTAAATTTCATATATTCGCTCCTCAGTTCTCTTTATAATTAGATACTATATCGACAAGAAACGACACATTGTTTATATCAAATTTAAAGAGAATTTCAGAACTGTTTACAAAAGGGAGTTTTCTCCTCGTGATGGTTGGTGCAACTGATTCAGGCTTATTTTATAAACCTCTTGTAGAGCATTATGTTTTATAATTCCCAACAATTGTACCGTCATATATAGCAAGAGAGATGCTGAAAATCTTTATTCACTTATTGCATCAAACTTCTAAATTAAAAAAAAGATACCCAAAAGCGGGTATCCTTTTATGTTTTACTTCCTAGCAATCACCATAAATCGTTCTGAATTTGTCCTTATTCCTATTTCGGTTTGATTGTCCATAATAAATTGCTGGAGTATATGAAAATCAATTTCTTCATCTCCAAAGTTGGGAATAATTGGAGTGTGTTTCAAGAGAAATATTAAGTCTGCAGGAGTCTGATAATATTCGGTTGCATTGAATTCAAATGACTGTATGTCGTTAAAGCCCGCATCACTTAATTCCGTAATATATTTAGCTTTTAATGAGTCTTTCTTAGCCCCCCATGCCTGACCTCTTCCAAACGCTTCTTTAATATTTAATTTGTCGTTTTCGCTTACTTGCTGTGTCAGGAACATACCACCCTTTACTAACACCTTTTCTATTTCTTTTGCATAAAAACATGAGTGTCTAGAAGAGATTACATTAAAGAAGTTCTCAGGAAAATTTAGATTTTCAGCACCCATCTGGAGAAAACGAACATTTGCTATGTCTGATTCAGCAGAATTCTTGGTTGCTGTTTCAATCATTCCGGTGGAATGGTCAATCCCAACTAGAAGTAATGCAGAATCTGCTATTGATAAAATGGCTTCCCCGCCGCCAGTACCGATGTCAAGCAATATGTCCGACTTCTTGCATGTCTTCGCTACTTCATTGTAGAAGTCCCATTTTACGCCTTTGGAGATACATTTCACCTTACTGAAATCCCATCCGTTGATTTTTCCAATCTTATCATAAAACTCTTTATACTCTATTGAATTCATTTACTTTTCACCTTCCAAATAAGGATAAAAGCTACGGGCTAGCAGACCGATATTCAAAATTTTAGTTTGTTTAGTCAAAAGGATAAACTCCCCCCTTGACGGCTGGTACGCGTTTTTTCCAACCCGGAAACTAAATACTTCGAACAATACGGAAAGACATCCGATTCACCTCATTTGAAAGATTGTTTCAATTATATTTCTAATAGAACTTGTCGATCAAGCATATTCTTCGCACCAACACCATTGTACGTCCACTAGAATAAAAGCTGAGACGCTCACCATGCCATTATCTTTAATGAAGGAGCCGTACAACAGTACTTAAAGGGCGAAAGCTAATACAAGCAAAGCCCATGGCAGACTATTGGCAGCGGTACGATTGATTAGACAGAATATAAGGTTGGCAATGCAGAAATAGGCTTCAGAGTAGCGGTCTTTATAACGCATCCAGCTTTTTATCTTGTTAACTGATCTGAAGGAAAAATAAACATACTTCTCCTTCTTATTCTTAGCATTCTTCACAAATATACTTTTGTGCTTGAAATCAAAGGATTCTGGCTGTAGACTCAGGCATTCACCTTTTCTCATCCCCTTACCAAGCAGTAAACAGGTAATTGCATAGTTTCGAATACCCATGAAAAGTAGCCGCATCAAATTGACCCAACACCTTTTTGATTTGTTCTGTTGTTAAAGTCTTATTTACCTTACGTTATACTTTCGGGTTCTCAATGCTTCAACCGGATTTTTTGGTATTTCAAGTTCCTCTTCGTAGAGATAATTGAAGAACACCTTTATATTCCGAATATAGTTTGCAATTGTGGTTGTGGAAATGTTCTTCTTGAGGTCTGAATATTTCTCTAGGTGCTTCTTCTCCTAGTCTCCACCTATTGACTACTGTATACTTCCAAGGTTCCTGCAAATATTTAATGTACTGCCGGAAGTGTCAAGACTGAACTTTCTTCACGTATTCAATCTGATACTGATCTTGTAAATGCTTACCGAACAACTTTATGGTCAGTTTCGTAACTACTAAAGTTTTACGTGCAATATTCTTAGACGAACAGTAAAGCATAAAACTATACAGTTGAAATTCAAAATCTTCCATAAAAAAATACCGCTGATCTATTGGTCACGGATGACCCAATAAATCAGCGGTATTGGCTGAATTGTTATGCTTCACCTTATTCTCAATCTGTAGTTTATCTGCCACCACTGCGATGAACTTTCGATTCCTGAGGTGAGCGTCTCAATTCGGAATATACCCTGCTATGCCTTCAAAAGAATAACCGGATCCTCCATTACCAAGCTCGTTAAAATCAGTGGTATAGAAGTGATCTGTACCGTTATAGTATCTATATAACGGTGATGTGTCTGGTTGCTGTTGCGGGAAAATGTAACCTTGTATGCCTTCAAGGCTATAACCATTCATGCCATTGCCAAGCTCATCAAAATTAATGGTATAAAAGTGATCTGTACCATTATAGTATCTATATAACGGTGATGTATCTGGTTGCTGTTGCGAGAAAATGTAACCTTGTATGCCTTCAAGTCTATATCCACTCATACCGTTGCCAAGCTCATCAAAATTAGTGGTATAGAAATGGTCAACGTTGTTGTAGTAACGATACAGCGGAACGGTTCCGTCGGCTGCACTTACAGAACTAAATGTGGAGAACATTGCAAACATAAACAATAAAATTACGGCGATTCTTTTTTTCACAACAACCAAGCCTCCTATGGGCAAAGTATTTAAGCTGGCCAGCTACCATTCTAGTATTGCATTTATCTAATCCATATACAATAGTAAAAAGGTACTAATATGTTTTTTTGAAATTTTTATCCAATGTTTGAATTTATATATTATTTTTTTAATATTTCATTTCGTTTTGTTCACCACTTCCGACCAAAATTGTTTAGTACTTATTGGATTACAAGCTTTTACTCGTCCTGTCTCAAGTAGATACTTGATATGGTGACGGGGAATTTCAAAATCGTTTATAAAAAATACCGCTCCTTTACTGGTCTTTGGAAGAACCAATAAAAAGGCGGTATCAGTTGTCTACTATTCAGAAGTTAATCGGTATCGGGACGACTGTTATGGAGATTCGTAGCCGTCCCTACAATTATCATTCATAAATGTCAAAACCCAAGAATTCCTTGCTTTATCAATCATTCTGATCCTTTCAGGACACCTTGTTCTCAATTCTCAGCTTATCTGCCACCATCGCTATGAACTCACTATTGGTTGGTTTGGACTTACTGATATTAATGGTGTAACCGAACAGGTGTGAAATACTGTCGATATTTCCGCGGGTCCATGCTACCTCGATAGCATGACGAATGGCGCGTTCTACGCGAGATGCCGTCGTTTTGAACTTTTCGGCAATTGCCGGATATAATGTTTTGGTGATGGCTCCTAAAATTTCGATATTATTGTACACCATCGTAATGGCTTCACGTAAATATTGATAGCCCTTGATGTGAGCTGGTACACCAATTTCATGTATGATGGCCGTGATACTGGCATCCAGGTTTTTCGTCTTACCCATAGGTACAACGTTGGACCGCATGGATGAAATGGTCACCGGACTGCTGTTAACTAACTGAGGTCCCACCAATTGGCGAACACGGTTAGCCAGCACTTCCATGTCAAACGGCTTCAAAATATAATAAGACGCCCCGAGCTGTACGGCCCTCTGTGTAATATTTTCTTGTCCGAATGCAGTCAGCATAATGATTTTCGGCTGTGGAGTTAGGTTCATTTCTCTCAAACGCTCCAATACACCGAGACCATCCAGATGAGGCATAATAATATCCAAAATAAGTACATCAGGTATGTTGCGGGATTCTGCGATGCGTTGGAGCACTTCTTCGCCGTTATAGGCGATTCCTGTAACTTCCATATCCTCCTGATCGGAAATATATTCAGCAAGCAAATTCGTAAATTCCCGGTTATCATCTGCCAACAATACCTCAATTTTTTGCAATGTACTTCCTCCTCATTGAGTGATATTCCATTGTGATATCTGTTTACAGTATATAAATATTTCTTGTCGGAGTATATGATTTCGACATCGAATTATGAATTCCTTCTGTCGAAAATTATTTTTATTTATTTTTTTTATAGTTTCTATTATAATTGATTGTTTATCTTGCAATTATGAGCTATTCCCCTGCTTTTCGACAAAAAAATCTTAAGGCCACTAGCTCGCCTTAAGATTAGAAGATGATTTTAAGCTTACGTTATTCTGCATGATTCCTGCATCGCGCAGCATCCATTCGATAAAACAACCGTAACCTGATTTAGGATCATTCACAAATACATGTGTTACAGCCCCGATAAGCTTACCATTTTGGATGATCGGACTACCGCTCATTCCTTGCACGATTCCCCCGGTCTTATCCAACAGCTTTGGATCTACAATACGAATCACAAGTCCTTTGGTTGCCGGTTTGTCCTGCTGAGAAATGTGTACAATTTCCGCCTGAAACCGCTGAATTTGTTGACCTTCCAGTACAGTCAAAATTTCTGCAGGTCCTTCCTTTACTTCATTCGCAAGAGCCACCGGAATAGGAGTCGAATACAATCCATATTGCGGCTCATCTGACATTTTCCCAAAGATTCCGAAATTCGTATTTCGTTCAATATTTCCTAATACCCGATGATCTTTGAGAAAATGAGCGCGTTTTTCTCCTGGTTCCCCACTTTGGCTTTTCGCAATTGATGTCACATTGGACTGCACAATCTCTCCGCTTCCCACGACAATAGGGGTTTGGGTATTCATATCGGTAATTACGTGGCCCAAGGCCCCGTATACACCTTGGTCTGGTGCGTAAAACGTTAATGTACCTACACCTGCAGCCGAGTCCCTAATATACAACCCAAGCCGCCATGCTTTATCATCCTGATCATATGCTGGTGTTAACTTGGTGGAAATGGTCTGCTCACCTCGACAAAGCGTAATGTCGAGCGCCTTTTTATTCTTACCTGCTTCGTCTACTACTTCAGCAACCCTTGCCAGGCTATTGAGTGGTTTGCCGTTCATGTGTGTAATCCGATCCCCTAGGCGAATCCCCGCTGTTTCACCAGGTGATACCTTACGATCATTACTTTCCTGAATGATATGGTGACCGACGACAAGCACTCCTGAAGATTTTACTTTAACCCCAATCGTCTGCCCTCCCGGGTATACTTTTAAATCGGGAATTACACTTTCTTGGGTTGTCCTCACGCTTTTAGAACCGAACAAATCCAAAGAAGCTTGTGGAGGCAGCGCTGCTTGCACATGCTGAGCGTTACCGATAGAACACATAAGAAAAACAAGCAAAAGACCGAGCAATTTGATCCTGGAGTAAAAATTCAATGGCTGTCACGCTCCCTTTGCTTCTTTCGCTTGACGAGTAAAGGTGGTCGCCAATTGCGTACCTATAAGGTAACCTTGCCCCCAGGCTTTTATAACTGTTAAACATTACGCCGGCCGCTCTTTTCAGGCTTTCTTTCCTTCCGCCAAATTCAGCATTTCCTGTGCGTGATGCAATGTTTTTTCGGTAATTTCCACACCGCCCAGCATCCGTGCCAATTCTTTGACACGCCCGTCCTCCGTAAGTCCCTCAATTTGAGTCATGGTCCGTCCGTCATGAACATTTTTCTCAATAAGGTACTGATGATCTGCCATACATGCCACCTGTGGCAAATGAGTAATGGAGAACACCTGACAAACGGAAGATAAACGATATAGCTTCTCGGCAATGGATTGAGCTGCACGACCACTCACCCCGGTATCCACCTCGTCAAAAATGAGTACTGGAATTTGATCATGACGCGCAAAAATACTTTTCATCGCCAACATGATACGTGATAGCTCACCGCCTGAAGCGATCTTGCCAAGTGGACGCAATGGCTCACCTGGATTGGGGGAAATAAGAAATTCCGCATTATCAATACCCTGCTTGGTAGGTCTTACCTTCAGACCTTTATACTCATATCCGCGTGGATCTTCAATTGGATCAATGCGCACCTTGAGTGACGTTCTTTCCATCTGCAGGTCTTTTAACTCCTGCTCCACTTGCTCTGCAAGCTCTTCAGCGCAAATTTCACGTGCTTCTGTAAGCTCTTCCGAAATCTCAAGCAAATCGGACAGCAACTCGTCCCGTTTTGCAATAAGCTGCTCCAGCCGCTCATCTTTATTTTCCAGCAGATCGGTTTCCTGCTCAATACGGCTATAGTATTCCAAAATCTGCTCTATACTATCACCATATTTTCGCTGTAATCCGGTAATTTGATTCAAACGTTGTTCCACTTCATGCAGCTTGCCTGGATTAAATTCAATATCCTCACGATAAGAACGTAATTGGAATGCTGCGTCCTCCAACTGGTAAAAAGCAGACTGAATCTGCTCTGCAATGGGCTGAAGGCTTTTGCTGTCATAGTTTTGGACATCGTTCAATCTGGACAACACGTTATTGATCGTATCCAGTCCACCTCTGCCGCTTAAGAGTTCGTATGCTCCTGATATCCCATCCATCATTTTCTCACTATGGGATAGCTTGACCCGTTCTTCTGCCAATAATTCATCTTCTCCCAATTTCAACTCCGCCGCAGCGATCTCTTCTAGTTGAAATCGGTACATATCCAAAAGCTGATAAGCCTTTTGACTGGAGCTTTGCAGTTCTCTTACTTCTTTTTCCGCTTTGACAAAAGCATTGTAACGCTCCCGATAAAGCGTTTTGACCGGACCGATCACCGAATCACCGAACGTATCCAGCAGCGCCAGATGGCGATCTGCACGTAGCAGGCTTTGATGCTCATGCTGCCCGTGTATATTGACGAGTTGTTCACCTACCTCACGCAGCATCGTTAAATTAACCATCTGGCCGTTAATTCGAGAAGAGCTTTTTCCCTGAACCGTAAGTTCACGACGAATTAGCAAATGCTCCTCCGCATTAGCCTTAATCCCTTGTTCCTCAAGTGTATTCCAAACGGGATGTTTTACTGGCAGTTCAAACAAGGCTTCCATCTCTGCTTTATCACAACCGTAACGTACTAAATCAGCAGAGCCCCTACCGCCTGCAATTAGCCCAAGCGCATCGATAATAATGGATTTACCAGCACCTGTTTCCCCGCTCAACACATGAAACCCTTTATAAAAATGAACATCGACGGCCTCTACGACCGCCAAATTCCGTATAGACAAAGTGACCAGCATCGTTCTTTCACCTCTATGATGTACAAATTAAAACGCCTAATATGCGTAGCCATTATAATTAGGAAATGTAGCCCATAAGACGATTCACGATAGCTTCGCTGTTTTCTTCCGATCGGCAAATAATCAAAATGGTGTCATCTCCGCTAATCGTACCCATAATTTCGGACCATTCAATATTGTCCAATAAAGCAGCAATCGAGTTGGCTGTTCCCGGCAGACACTTCATCACAATCAGATTGGTTGTGTAGTCAATATGCAAAAAGTTATCAACCAACGTACGTTTCAGTTTCTGGGCTGGATTGTAGCGCTGATCTGAAGGCATCGAATATTTATATCTGCCATCGTCCATTGGGACCTTGATGAGCAGTAGCTCCTTGATATCACGCGATACGGTCGCCTGTGTGACCTGAAAACCAGCCTTACGCAATGCTTCAACCAGATCATCCTGCGTCTCAATCTCATGTTGTGAAATAATTTCCCTAATTTTAATATGTCGTTGACCCTTCATATAATCCTCCTATGGATTAACCTTCATATTCCTCTTCTTCGAGGTCTTCCACTAATGTAATAAGGCGAATACTTCGCTCGTCCGTATCAACGTACAATACACCCGCGCAACCCGGATAGAGCAATAAATACGGCATGAGCCTGTCCCTTAAATCAGGACCACTCCACTCCATTGGTTTCTTGCGGCGTGACGTTTTGACCATATATGTCGAACCGTTTCGTACAGCCACGTAGTCTATAAACAAACGGCTATACACGGTATGTCCGTTCACTTTAAAAGCAAGCGGTATTTTCATCTTCCCGCCCACTACTTCATATCCTGCTTCTTCGAGTAGGTGTGTGGCAGGTCCTTCGTCCAAGTCCTCGTTAATCGGTATCGTCTTTAGCACAAGCGGCTCTGGCTCCTTCAACCAGGCACGTAGGCTATACAAAGCCCATATTCCTAATATCACCCCGATCACAGCGATGATAACCGTATCATATCTTGTGTCCATGGACCGATCACCTCATGGACATATTCTAGGACAAGATGTAAAATCCCTTTTCCTTTGTACATCTCATTATAGGCGAACGTGAGTTCTATAATCAATCCCTCACACCAAAAAGAGGTTCCCTTAAGTTCACAGAACTCATGGAGAACCCCTGAATGTTACTTACGCGATGGACCATTATTAAAAGTCTGACCTGCTTCCTGAACGGTACGTTCAATCAGTGGTCTGAAATCCATCTTCTCCAACTGCGATTCTGCAGCAGGAAACCCATCCAAACGCCAATGCGCTAAAAATTCAATATTGCCTTCTCCACCTGTAATAGGTGAATAAGCCAAACCTTGCAGCGTAAGTCCAAGCTCATGTGCAAACATCAGAATGGTCTGCAACACTTCTTTATGCGTAGCAGGATCACGGACCACACCGGATTTTCCGACCTTTTCGCGTCCAGCTTCGAATTGCGGCTTGATTAGAGCTACAATATCAGCAGGTTGATGCAACAAGGCAAGCAACGGGGGCAAAATAATACGTAATGAAATAAAGGAAACGTCAATACTAGCAAAATTCGGCACGGAACCATTCAAATCCGCGGGTGTCATATATCTGAAATTCGTTTTCTCCATTACGCATACTCGTTCATCATTACGAAGCGACCAATCCAGCTGGTTATAACCCACATCAATGGCGTATACGTATTCAGCTCCATGCTGAAGCGCACAATCCGTAAAACCTCCAGTGGACGAGCCAATATCCAGCATTGTCCTGCCCTTCATATCCAGCTCAAATTGACGGATGGCCTTCTCCAGCTTCAATCCTCCACGGCTTACATACGGATGCACCGAACCCTTAACTTTAAGCTCGCTGGCGCGTGGTACCTTCATCCCCGCCTTCTCGATCCGTTCGCTGTCCGCCAGCACTAGCCCAGCCATAATCGCAGCTTTAGCTTTTTCACGGCTTTCAAAAAAGCCTTGTTCTACAAGTAATACATCAATGCGTTCCTTCGGAACAGACATGTTAATCTCCCTTTAGGCAGCCAGGCTGCTCTTGTCATACTTTTTATAAACGTCATGGTCTTCACTTCAAGTTACCCTATACAGATTGTCCCATGCCATATGCTGGCTCAGCAGCCCATTTACGCAACTTTAAGCATACATCTTCAATGGTGAGACCTACTTCAGCACGCTGCTCTTTGATGGAGCCATGCTCCACGAACAGATCGGGAATCCCCATTAGGCGCACCTGTGCCTCTTGTATTTCGGCTTTAGCGTAAAATTCCAGTACAGCGCTACCCAAGCTTCCTGCTTCAGAAGCTTCTTCCAATACGATCAGCTTCGTATGCTGACGAGCCAGCTCACGCAACATATCCTCGTCCAAAGGTTTCAGGAAACGAGCATTCACGACGCCCACTTGCAAACCTTCCCGTTTCATCGCCTCCGCAGCCTCTGTCGCCACCTGGAGCATCGGTCCTGATGCAATTACAGCAAAGCCCTCACCCTTACGCAGGAGCTCCCAACTGCCGATGGGAATAGCCTGTAATTCTTTATCCAACGGCACGCCAACCACATTAACACGTGGGTAACGATAAGCAATTGGACCATCTTCATAGTCGAGCGCTGTTTTCATCATATGACGTAGCTCGTTCTCATCCTTTGGCATCATAAGCACAAGATTGGGGATATGACGTAAGAATGCCACATCAAACACGCCATGATGAGTTTCCCCGTCAGCCCCAACAAAACCTGCACGGTCAATCGCGAACATTACGTTCGCATTATGACGACAGATATCATGCACAATCTGGTCATAAGCACGCTGCATAAAAGTGGAGTACACCGCAAACACCGGCTTCATCCCTTCCATTGCCAACGCAGCACACATGGTAGCTGCATGCTGTTCAGCAATGCCGACGTCAATCATACGGCTAGGAAACTCTTTACTAAACGGTACCAAACCTGATCCGCCAGGCATAGCGGGTGTGACCGCAACGATGCGCTCATCCTGCTCAGCCAGCTCAATCAACGTTCGACCGAAAATTTCCGTATACATCGGATTACCTACAGCTTTGAGTACCTGACCCGATTCAATTTTGTAGGGACTGATTCCATGCCATTTGTGTGAATCTGCTTCCGCAGGTTTATAGCCCTTGCCCTTGGTGGTTACGACATGCACCAATACAGGGCCAGTGACATTATCAGCCTGCTGGAAGGTTTCGATTAGCTTCGGCAAATCATGTCCGTCCACTGGACCGAGATACGTAAGTCCCAGCTCTTCAAACAGTACACCAGGCACCATCATATATTTAAGACTGTCCTTGACACGGCCAGCCGATTTGGCAAGTTTACCGCCGATCGCGGGTATTTTTTTCAGCAAAACTTCCAGCTCATCTTTTGCCCGCAAATAATGGCGGTCCGAGCGGATTTTACTCAAATAATTATGCATGGCCCCTACATTAGGTGCTATGGACATTTCGTTGTCATTCAGAATTACCATTAAATTTTTGCGCTCATGTCCGATATGATTCAACGCTTCGAAGGCCATCCCCCCAGTCAGCGCGCCGTCTCCGATCATTGCAATGACTTTATTGTCCTCGCCCTTCAAATCTCGAGCCAAAGCCATTCCCATTGCGGCCGACAGAGAAGTGCTGCTATGACCGGCTTCCCAAACATCATGCTCGCTCTCACTTCTTTTTACAAAACCACAAAGTCCATCACGCTGACGAAGTGTATCAAAACGGTCCATTCGCCCTGTCAATATTTTGTGTACGTAGGCTTGGTGCCCAACGTCATAAATCATCTTGTCCTTCGGACTGTTATAGCAATAATGCAGGGCGATCGTGAGCTCAACCACTCCCAGATTCGATGCCAGATGCCCCCCAGTCACGGACAGCTTCTCAATCAAAAAGCTCCTGATTTCCTCGGCTAGAGAAGCCAACTCCTCAACCGACAGTGATTTCAGATCGCCTGGTTGCTTTATGTGTGGAAGCAGCACGCATATCTCCCCGCTTTCCTTCAAGTTTGTGAGTAAAGTTAACAAGTATTATATCACACTTTTTGACTGTGCTTAAACGCAGACAAGTCAAAACAGCTCTAACGCAACTAATGATCACGCTTCATCAGGTAATCGGCTATCTCCAGCAAACGAGAAGAATCGGGGATACCACTCTCTATTATCACTCTTTTAGCAGATGCGGTGAGTTCCTCTACCTGCTGCAAAGATGCGTCCATACCAATGAAATACGGATAGGTGACCTTCTCTTGTTCAACATCACTTTGCGTTTTCTTACCCATTTTACTCTCATCGCCTATGAGGTCCAGTATATCGTCCTGTATCTGAAAAGCCAGCCCCAAATCTCGTCCAAAGCGTCGAAGCGCCTCTAATTGACCCTTGTCCGCCCCACCAATCCGTCCACCTGCCAAGAGCGAGAAAATAATCAAATCAGCCGTTTTATGAAGATGGATATATTCCAGTTCCTCGATCCCCGTCATTCCTTGCTCGCCTGACATATCGGCGACCTGTCCGCCTACCATGCCCCGCGCGCCACTCATTTCGGACAAATCCTCAACTATGGACAATAGCGAATCAGACGAAACACCGTGACGCCGTCCTGCTTGCACAATACTGTAAAAGGCATGGGTCAACAAAGCATCACCCGCAAGGACGGCAACCGCCTCGCCGTATACCTTATGATTCGTCAGCTTACCTCGCCGATAGTCATCATCATCCATGGCTGGCAAGTCGTCATGAATGAGGGAGTACGTATGTACCATTTCTACCGCACATGCCACTGGCAGCGCAGCTTCCCTGCTTCCACCGAATGCTTCAGCAGCAGCGATCACAAGCAGAGGCCGCAGCCGTTTTCCGCCTGCGGTGAGTGAATAATTCATGGATTCTCGAAGAACATCGGGAATGTCCCAATCGGCCGGGAATTGCTCGGTCAGTGCGGACGAAACCGCATCCGTCGTCCCGGTCAAATATTCCTTGAACGACGGTCTATTCAAGTCCTTCACCGCCGTTTTCATCCAGTCCCCCACCAAAAGGCTTCTTGCGCAAATCTCCATCCTCTTCCACGATCATTTCAATTTTACGTTCAACCTGCTCCAGCTTCTGACTGCAAAGTTGAGACAACTTCATCCCCCGCTGGAACAAATCAATGGCTTGCTCCAGAGGAACGTCTCCATGCTCCAGTTGTCCGACAATTTCTTCAAGAGCAGCCATAGCCGCTTCAAAATTCAATTCCGTTTCATTCGCCACCGTGCTTCGCGTCCTCCTTCATTCCCCATACTTGGCAGTCCAACTGCCCATCACTCACTTTAATCTTGATGGAATCTCCCGGCTGTACGTCTTTGAGCGACTTAATCAGCCGTTTTTCCTGCTCATCGTATACCAAGCTATAGCCTCGGGCCATGACTTTGAGTGGGCTCAGCGCATCCAGTTGACGAATTCCCGTGTGCAACTGCTGCCGTCCCGTTTTCGTAATAGCACGCATCGCAGACTCCAGCTGACGTTGCGCCATATCCGTCTGCTTGCGTGCTGAACGAATTTGTTCACGCGGATTAAACCGTTCTAGTACCTGACGCATACGTGCGTTCTTTTCTGCGTTCAAACGAGAACGGTTACGCGCTGCGCGGATTAGACGCTGATGCTGCATGTCCATTCGCTCTGCATGCTGTAGCATATAGCGGCGTGGGTGCAGCAGGACTGGTGAACGCTGAAGCCTCGCCAAGCGTACACGGCTGGTTTCCAGCCGCTGCCGGAGGGCGTTACGCAACCGTTGCTCCCGCTGGAGCAGCTGATCCCGTAGCTCTGCCTGATTAGGCACGGCCAACTCGGCTGCTGCGGTTGGCGTTGCCGCACGTAAGTCAGCCACAAAATCGGCAATGGTAAAATCCGTTTCGTGTCCAACTGCCGAAATAACCGGAATGATCGATGCGTAAATGGCGCGCGCAACCGCTTCCTCATTAAACGCCCACAGTTCTTCCAATGAGCCACCTCCCCGTCCGACAATCATCACCTGAACCTCTTGCATACGATTCATAACTTCAATTGCCTTGACGATCGAGAGGGCGGCACCTTTTCCTTGTACAAGCACAGGATACAACACAATTCCAGCCTGCGGGTATCGCCGTTGAAGTGTCGTAATAATATCACGCACAGCCGCTCCAGTCGGTGACGTAATCACGCCAATGGTTACTGGATGGGCAGGGAGGCTACGCTTACGAGCAGTATCAAACAGTCCCTCTGCATCCAGCTTTTGCTTGAGCTGCTCGTAAGCTAAATAAAGGCTTCCTATACCATCAGGCTGCATTTGAGTCGCATAAAACTGATATTGTCCATCTCGTTCGTACACGGATACGTTTCCCCGGGCAATAACACGCGTACCTTCTTTCGGTACGAAAGGGAGCCGCTGATTATGGGTTGCAAACATAATCGAACGTATGCGGCTCCCCTCATCCTTGAGCGTAAAGTACATGTGACCACTTGAATGATGCGTAAAATTAGAAATTTCCCCGCGTATCCATACATCAGACAGCACCTGATCCGACTCCAATTTCATCCGGATATAACGATTCAGGTCCTTTATAGAGTAAATACGTTGTTCAGCCACAGGCAGCTGTCCTTATGCCAAACCGTGCGACCGCTTGGCCGCTACGAGCGTATTTTGCATCAGCATCGTAATTGTCATCGGCCCTACTCCGCCGGGAACAGGCGTAATCGGACCAGACACTTGCTTCACGCTCTCAAAATCAACGTCCCCCGCCAGCTTTCCGTTCTCCAGACGGTTCATCCCTACATCTATCACTACCGCTCCGGGCTTCACGAACGAAGCATCAATAAAGTTGGCTTTGCCGATCGCAACGACTAAGATATCTGCTTGTCGACTTAGGTCCGCAATATTCGCTGTACGGGAGTGGCACATCGTAACCGTAGCATCTTCACGCTGCAACAATAAAGACACTGGCTTGCCCACGATATTACTGCGACCAATAACTACCGCATGTTTACCGGCTATCTCCACTCCAGCACGCTTAATTAACTCAATGACTCCAGCAGGAGTACAAGGCAATAGACTATCGTCACCGATGACCAAATTCCCTACGTTCACCGGATGGAATCCATCCACATCCTTCTCCACTGCAATCGCGTCAATGACAGCTTTTTCATGAATATGCTTTGGCAACGGCAGTTGCACCAAAATTCCATGGATGGTACTTTGATGGTTCAGCTTGTTTACCAGTTCCAGTAATGCTTCCTGCGAAGTATCTGCTGCCAACCGATGAACCTCGGAGTAATAGCCGAGATCATGGCATGCCTTTTCCTTGTTTTTAACATACACTTGCGAAGCGGGATCTTCGCCTACCAATACAACAGCCAGTCCGGGTTGAAAGCTGTGCTCTTTCAGACGAATGACCTCTTGCTGAATGCTTGCGCGAATATCCTGAGAGATTTGTTTACCATCAATGATCGGTGCTGACATGTTTTACCACTCTCCAACCTGATTCAGTAGTCTCTACTTAAAAACGTGCTTTCAATTGCTCCAGTTCTTGTATCACTCGTCCCAGTACACCATTAACAAATTTACCGGATTCCTCGGTACCAAAGTGCTTCGACAACTCAATCGCTTCATTAACAGCTACCTTGGCTGGAACATCCTCACGGAAAATCATCTCATATGCCGCAAGCCTTAAAATTTGACGATCTACACGTGAAAGTCTGCTGATCTGCCAGCCTTTAAGATAATCCACCAGCAGCCCATCAATGGCTTCCTTGTGCTCCCACGTACCCCGCACATGCTCCAAGACATACGCTCTTAACACTGCTGCATTTTTAACGACAACTTCCGCTTCGTTTTCCTCAGCGGCTTCCTGAAGCAACATGTCCACGGCTGCTGCCGCATCCACTTCATTCATTTCCATATGGTACATACTCTGTACCGCTAATTCCCTCGCCAGACGTCTTTTCATGCCCTGCCTCCTACGCTTGCCTATATCTATTTTTCATTCTAACCAATTTCCACAAAAAAACCTGTGAACGCATCCTCCAAAACGTTGGGCGCAAAGAAGCTACAGCTCTATTTTGGAGAACACGTATCACAGGGTTCATTTAAAAGGACGCCAACGTTGCGACAACCAATCGCCCCATTCCTTCCAAGGGAGGAATGAACCGAGCGCTGAATCGCTACGTCTTCCTAGCGTATATCCGATGAACACCATCAATGCAAAGAACAACATATTCCAAAAGCCTGCCCACAAATAAATAAAACCGAAAAAAATACCAGCCGTGATCCCCATGATCCGGCCCTTGTAACTTCCCCATATTTCTTTCCAGGGCATCAGGGAAAATCACCTCTATTCCACACGACTCTTAAAGCTGGGTGACTGAGAAACATTAGCGATGTACACCGATACATTGGACACAGGAATTCCTGTAATTTCTTCCACATGATCGTGTACCCCCTTTTGTACCTCGGAGGTTAACACCGGAATGGAGCTTTCCCCGTCTACAACCGCCCGAATCGTAATATCAAGTCCCGAATCCAACACACGAACGCGTGCTTTCAAATCCTGCATCCCGCGAAATCGGGAAGCTGCTTTGAGGCACAGATTTTCAATGGTATCCACTGAAATCTGAATGTCACCGTATTCCGTTCGTTGATCAATAGAATGCTGTACGGTTTGGTTCCGTCGAATAGAGATATAAAAAAAACGAAGACTCAATAACAACAGAACCCCTGCAATAATCAGGCTGGTAAACCACACTACTCGCTCATCCTCAATACTTAAAACATACGGAATGGCCCCGCTCAGGAGGAGGATGGCGAGAATGGAAATAATTCCGATACTTAAGCTGTACAAGAACAGCAGAAGTCTGTCCATAACTTTAGCCACGAAACGCACAGCCTCCTTAAATTAGAGTAAACCCTCGACCCATAAGGGTCGGGGGTTTGTACAAAGTATCGCTCTATTTAACCCGTCCGGCGCCCAGCACTTCCGGCTCTTCTACTTTATCGGCATTTTTGAATTGAACATCATGAATTTGCACGTTCACTTCAACAACGTTAAGACCTGTCATGTTCTCAATCGAACGCTTAACATTATGCTGAATAGCAGCAGCCACCTCAGGCAGACGGTTACCGTACTCAATAATGACGGAGACGTCTACAGCAGCTTCACGCTGTCCGACTTCCACTTTTACACCTTTAGATAAATTTTTGCGGCCTAGCAGTTCGGCAAACCCACCAGCAAATCCGCCACTCATTCCCGCAACGCCCGGTACCTCAACGGTAGCCAGTCCGGCAATGACTTCAATAACTTCTGGGGCAATTTGAATCTCCCCAATTTCTGTACGTTCGAATTCGGTTGGCACTGTGCTCATACCTTCAACACCTTTCGGTCAAAATAAGTTTCATTCCAGCTTTGGATTTCAAAGCAGACATGCTCACTTATTATCCATACTATATCATTTGGCGTTCATTATGACAAACGGAGGAAATATACCGATTAAACTTCGTTTTCCTCCAAAAATTTAATATCAAAATCGCCTTTAATAAAGGTCGGATGCTCTAGCAAGCGCTGATGAAAAGAAATCGTTGTGGGTATGCCCTCAATAGCAAACTCAGTCAAAGCCCGCTTCATTTTGGCAATTGCATCCTGCCGTGTAGGTGCCCACACAATCAGCTTGGCGATCATAGAGTCATAATAAGGAGGAATGCTATAACCTGGATATACTGCACTGTCTACCCGTACCCCAGGACCGCCTGGAGGCAGATAAAATCCGATTTTACCCGGTGCAGGCATAAAATTACGATCCGGATCCTCAGCGTTAATACGGCACTCTATCGCCCAACCATTGATGGTGACTTCTTCCTGCGTAAAGGAAAGCGGATGCCCTTCAGCGACAGAAATCATTTCCTTAATCAGGTCTACACCGGTAATCATTTCTGTTACGGGATGTTCTACCTGAATACGTGTATTCATTTCCATGAAATAGAAATTGTTGTCCGGGCCGAGCAAAAATTCGAGAGTACCTGCACCAGAGTATTGAACGGCCAAAGCTGCACGAACAGCTGCCTGACCCATTTCTTCACGGACATCCTGTGAAAGTACAGGACATGGTGCTTCCTCCAACAACTTCTGACGACGACGCTGCACAGAGCAGTCCCGTTCGCCCAAATGGGCAACATTACCATGCTTGTCCGCTATGATTTGTATTTCCACATGTTTCATACCGGTCAAATATTTTTCTAGGTACACACCCGCATTGCCAAATGCCTTTTGCGCCTCCTGCTGAGCAGTAGTGATTTGCTGAATGAGGTTATCCTCATCTTCGGCGATACGAATACCTTTACCTCCGCCACCTGCTGTGGCCTTGATAATTACCGGATATCCGATATCACGTGCGATGCCGATCGCATCCTGCAAATCCTCAACCAGCCCGTCTGAACCCGGAATAACCGGAACTCCGGCATCCTTCATGGTCTGCTTGGCAACGGCTTTATCTCCCATTTTGTTAATGGCTTCAGGAGAAGGACCAATAAACGTAATATTACACGATTCGCAAATTTCAGCGAAGTCTGCGTTTTCCGCCAAAAATCCGTAACCTGGATGAATGGCATCACATTCAGTCAATGTAGCAACGCTCATCAGATTCGTAAAATTAAGGTAGCTGTCCTTAGATAGCGTCGGTCCGATACAGTAAGCCTCATCTGCGAGACGCACATGTAACGAATCCTTGTCAGCTTCCGAATATACAGCAACTGTCGAAATATTCATTTCGCGGCAAGCGCGAATGATACGAACCGCAATTTCTCCACGATTCGCAATCAATACTTTTTGAAATGTCATGACTTTATCCTCCCTGGGAGCAGTCTTGCCGAACCCTCAAAAGAGGGTGCAAACAAGCTTTTTACTCCGGTTTCACAAGGAACAATGGCTGGCCATATTCGACCAACTGTCCGTTTTCGGCCAAAATTTCCACAATTTCGCCCTTCACTTCAGCTTCCAGCTCGTTCATCAGCTTCATCGCTTCAATGATACATACCGTTGTTTTTTCGCCCACTTTGCTGCCGATACTCACATACGGAGCCGTATCCGGTGATGAAGAACTATAGAAAGTGCCTACCATCGGAGATACGATTTTATGTAGATTGCTTGCATATTCCCTCGGTTCTCCAGCAGTTGTAGATCCAACATCGGACTGTACTTGTGGATTTGGAATAACAGCTTGTGGTGCCACTGCATAAGCAGGTGTTGCCACAGGAGCCTGTACTGTAACGATTTCGCTTTTGCCCGGTTTACGGATCAACAAGCGAGTTCCTTCATTTTCAATTTCAAGCTCATGCACAGACGTTTCATCCACCAGCTTGATCAATTCCTTAATCTCGCTTAATTTAAACATCTCTATTAATCACTCCTTCAGCATTTTGCCGGTTGCTGATAACATTGTTGAAACAGCTTTATGTATTATATCACAATCATTAAAAATAGAAAGAGCCCGGAATAATGCAGAAATCCGGGCTTTTTCGCGTTTTTTGTCTTATTGTGTAACATATTGGACACTGATCTTATCCTGCGTTACATTCAGTTCCTTCATGACTTTGTCGACAATTGTTACCGCTTGCTTAGCATCCAATTTTTCACTCAGAACCACTACTTTGTATTTATCAGCGTCTTCCTCACGGACGACCGCATTGGCGAACTGTTGCTGAAGCTCTTCTTCAATTCCAGTAATTTTAGCCTGCTTATCTTCAAGTACATGTAATTCCTTTTGAGCCTCCGCAGCTTTCTTTGGTGTGCTGTCGTTCATTGCGGTAGTCAGTTCATCATTTTTCTTCTGATTTTCCACGTCCCGTTCCAGCAAATAGTTGTCAATCACAGCTGCTGCTGTAGGTTGGGCAGCTTGATCAGTTGCCACTTGATCCAGTACCTGCTGGTCGGTTTTGGCTGTAGAGGCTGCTTTGTCGTCATTTTGTGCTGTCGCGTCCGTCTTAGTCGCTGTTGTGTTTTGATTGGATGTCGCCGGTTCAGTAGTAGGGGTAGCTGCCGTACCTTTGTCGCCTTTTGAGTTTTCTGTTGCTGGGTCAGTTGTAGAAGCCGTATCCGACTTTGTGGAATTTGCTGATGCTCCATCAGTTACTTCTCCATTCGTCACTACTTCGTTTACCTTCAGTTCGTTCAATTGTTCCTCTGCCTTCGTCGTTGCTTCCTGTGCGGCATCCTGCTTAACCTTGCTCACTTGTTCACTATCGGCTACTGGTGGATTTGCAGGGCTTGAGTCCTCCGTAAACAAATAATACGCAGACAGCACGACCATTAAACTCAGCATGGACACCAGCCAAACGGTTTGTCTTTTATTATTCATGTTCCGTCCTCCATATTCATTAATGGTTTAAAATATAAACTTCTTTGTTCCTGAATTCCAAATTATCCCTGCTTGCGCGGTACGACTGAAATTTTGTAGGAAGGTACATTTAGCCCCTTCTGTACAGCATCGACAATTAGCTGCTTCACTGTAGGGTTTTCTGCCCCCATAGCCACAACAAGCACTCCCCTCACCTGCGGTTTTACTTTTTTTGTCACAATCGGGGTGTGCTGACCACCAGATGATTCATAGGTGACAATTTCGCCATCACGTGTATATTGAGTAGTGTGCCGTTGTCCACCATTGGCGTCCGTCTCATTGTTCTCTTCCTGCATGTCCTTTACATTGCGTTGAACGATAACTTCTTCGGTGGAGTCTACCGTAACCATGACATCAACGGTTCCTACGCCAACAATCTGCTCCAGCATCTGTTTCATATTGTCCTCAAAAACCTTCTCAATCCCGGCAAAAGAACTTTCTTCACCTGTTGTTGTCTCTAACGTAGGCTCATTTTTCATCACGCCAGGCGGCTCACGCCCTACGTTTTCTGGATCAACCTTTTTTACATTAACGAATGAATTAAAGAGCATAATCGCTACACCGATAAGGCCAAGAATAAGCAACCAACGAAATGAATTGAACCTTTTCGCCCCATCCGCCCCTCCACCCAGCCATTGCTCCAGCTTTTTCAGCCATTTGCTCATTTCTGCTCACCTCCTGTTACCATTCATGTGTTCCATCCTGCGAAGAAAGCACCTGAACATTTTTGCTATCTATCCCCCATTTTTCACGTAAAAGTCCTGTAATTAAGCCAAATGCTTTCGTATCTGTTGGCTTTCCGTCCTCAACAGTTTTGTCAGGATTACGATCATTCTCTCGCGTTCCTTCATTAAAATCTGAAGTTTTTGCATGTGTTGGCTCTACACGAATATTCACTGTCTTTTCGGTTACAGGCTCCACCATAATCGGCTTGACATCTGCACCAGGCGAGACGTCTGTGTTTTTCTTTTCTTTTTCTGGCTGCTGTTCTGCCAATTGGACCACTACCGACTGGACACCCGTTCCTGCCTCCAGCCCTGATTCCTCCTGTTGAATCTTTGCAAGGGTAACCTGGACCGACTGAATTGCTAACCCAGTATACTGTTCCAACTGTCCTTTCATTTCCTTAGCTACCTCTTTGCCAGCCCATTGCATGGAGCTTTGTTCTTGCTGTAGCTTTAACTGGCTGCCTTTTGCTAGAATCTCCTCCAATGTCGGTTCCCTCTTGCCTGTCTCAGCCTGACGTTGAAGATCCAATGCTCGCCCTAGAACCTCGGAAGGACTGGTACTCAGTAAGCGCACGACCGGAGACAGCAACGTCAGCAGAATAAGCAGGCTGAGAACGAGTTTGACATACCTCTCCATAGATCGGCTCGGTAAGATCATATCGACAAAAGAAGCCAGCAACACGATTAGCACCAGTTCCTTGAGCCAGCCTGCCAGCCAGGTCACGTCACTCTCCTCCCCCTTGTTGGTTTACGTGCATTGGTTCACCTCATCATGACTGTCATATTGCCTGCTGCGAGCATGACTGTAATTGCAAGGAAGGACATCAATCCCACTGCTGCCAGCGCCGCGAAAACATAAATCATGCTCTTGCCGATCGCATCCAGACATGCCACGATAGGCGTATCACCCAAAGGCTGCATGATCGCTGCTGTCACTTTATAAATGAGCGCCAGCGTCAGAATCTTGAGGGCGGGAAAGGCGCACAGGAACAAAATAATAATGACTCCTACCAGACCAATGGCATTTTTAACGAGCAGCGAAGCCGAAATAACTGTATCTGTCGCATCTGCCAACGCCTTGCCGACCACCGGAACAAAGCTACCTGTAATATATTTGGCTGTACGGATCGTTAATCCGTCAGTAACGGACGATGTCAAGCCTTGTACCGAAATGACTCCTAGAAAAATGGTCAGCAGCACTCCCAGCACTGCTACTCCAGCGTTCCGCAACAGATCGGCTAGCTGGGTCAGCTTGTATTTGCCCGTCAGCGAGTTGACCAAGTACAGCACAGCCGAGAAGAACAGCAGCGGGAAAACCAGCGTATGAATGACTGTTCCGACTGTGTTGATCATAAATACAATCAGCGGGTGGGTCACCGAAACTGTTACGACGTTCCCCATCGAGGCTAGCATAGTAAACAGCAAAGGCAACATTGCCATCATGAAGTGAATCATGCTATCAATCGCTTCTTTGGCATAACCAATCGCTACACTAAAGCTATTAATCGCCAAAATGATAATGACCATGTATACGATAGCGTAGGCCACTTTGCTGACCTGTTTGCTTTCAAAAGCGCTTTGTAGCGTTTCCAGCACCATACTCATAATGCTGAGCATGACGATGGTGACGAGCAACTTGGCATTTACTCGGATTTCATGGATGAAAAAATCAGCTATAGCGCTCAATACACCCTTTATGCTGAACCCTTCACCGCCTGGAAGCAGCATGTCCATGAAGGAAGGCGTTTTCTGATCAGGGAAAAATCCGCCATATTGCTGCATGAGCCCGTCCCAATAATGTTCTACTTCATCTTTGGGCATTTGCTCCGCCTGCTGTCTGATCCATTCGTTTGTCGGTGTATCTGCAAAGAGGAACGCAGCCGAGGCACACCATAGACATAGCAGCAACATTGCAATTACTTTGAGATTCGGCATGCCCCCCAGCCTTTTCATGGCATCACCCCCTCAGGCGGGCATCAGCTTCAGAATGGTATCAATAATAATGCTGATAATTGGGATTGCGAGCACCATAATGAGTACCTTTCCGGTAAGCTCAATTTTGGAAGCAATCCCGTCTTGTCCTGCATCCCGAACGATTTGCGCTCCAAATTCAGCAATATAAGCGATACCGATTATTTTCAAGACGGTTTTAAAATAGATCATGTCCATGCCTGAAGACCGGGCCAGTCGCTCCAGTACAGCAACCACAGATCCGATCTTGCCAATCAGCAGCAAAAAAATGACGATTCCCGCAGCTGTTGCAATCAAAAAGGCAAACATCGGCTTCTGTTCCTTAATGACTAAAATAAGGACTGTGGCAATGAGGGCGAAGCCCACCACCTGAATAATTTCCATGTGTCCACCTACTGAAAAAGAAAGATAGATTTGATCTCTTGCAGAAGGTTATCCAGCATTCGCACCACCATGAACAGGACCACGACGAAGCCGATGACCGTTACCCAGTGCGCCATGTCTTCTTTGCCCATTTGCTTTAATACGGTATGAATCATAGCGATAATAATGCCAATTCCGGCAATTTGGAAAATTGCGTTCACTTCTAAATTCATTCGAGCACCCCGCTAATAGATCAAAATGACGATCAATGCTCCGATCAGCAGTCCCAGGCTCCTGCTCATACGCTCGTACCTCACCTGATCTGCCTGCGCCTGCGCTTCCTCATGGGATAACTGCTGGATGGTCAACGCAATGTGCTTGATCTGGTCTTCACGGTCGCTGGTTCCAAGACTGTAAGCAAGCTGCCGCATCGCTTCCTTCTCGGCTTGCTTCATAGAGGAACGGCTCCACGAGTCTTCAATGGCTTTATGCAAGCTTTCTCTGGCAGTCAGGCCAAAAGAGGGGTGCATCCAGCGTGAGGCTTGCTGAAACAGAGTGCGTAAGGGCTCTCGCAAGGGCTCTCCTGTCTTGGCGAAAGCATCTGGTAGCGGAGACACCCCGTAGGAAACCTCGGTGGTCAATCTTTGCAGCGCAAGAATCAACTCCCTGATTTGCCGCGGCCTCATTGCAAACTGCCTTGCCCGTTGCCAACCTGCCAGCGTAGCGGCCAGTATAACCAAGGCTGCACCCAGCAGCTTAAGCATAGGAGATACCCCCATTCTGCCCTTCTCCAGACAGTGTAAGCCTGCGTTGCTTGGCATCTGCCAGTCGGAATGAGACGCCCCGGCTCGTCCGCTCCAGCATGACGTAGAGTTGAAATAGCTCTTGTCCTGTAGTTAATCCAGCAAAAGCAGACCGGGTCGCCATTTCAGCCACATCGCGACCATGTGCGGAAGCAATGACTGCAATGCCTGCATGGAGCGCTTCGCGCACCGCCTCCGCATCTTCCGGTCGTCCGATTTCATCAACAATGAGGACATCCGGTGACATCGAGCGGATCATCATCATCATGCCTTCTGCTTTCGGACATCCGTCCAATACATCGGTGCGAGGCCCGACATCAAAACCCGGGATACCTTTGTGACTACCAGCGATCTCAGAGCGTTCGTCTATAATGCCTACCTTGAGTCCATTCCGTCGCCCCCCATGGCTTTCCATCCCTCCGTAACTGAGTTGCCGAGCCAAGTCCCTAAGCAGTGTCGTTTTGCCATGCTGAGGAGGGGACAAAATGAGGGTATGCCGGATTTTCCCGGACATTCGATCTGCTACATAAGGCAATATCCGATCAGCTATGCCGGGAATTGCACGCGCAATTCTTACATTAAAGCTGCTTATATCCCTCAAATGCTCCACTCGTCCTCGGTTGAGCACGGTTCTCCCTGCCAAGCCAATACGATGACCGCCAGGGATCGTAATAAACCCTTTACGAAGCTCCTCTTCCATCGTATAGAGGGAATGATTGCTGATAAAATCCAGCAGTCGGTGGGCATCCTCACGGTCAGGCTTATAGGCTTCCACATGGTTCAAAGTCAGCTGACCAGCAGACGTTACAAAATGATGTTCACCGTTTGCATTAATTTCCAACGGCCTTCCTTCCCTGACCCGGATTTCTTCCAGTTGCTCAAATACCGTTTCTGGAAGCCTTCCGAGTATACCGTGCAACGGTTCGGGAAATAACTCCAGCCATTCCATACCGATGCAGCCCCCTCACAGTTGTCCTTTTTCTTTAAGACAAGTCTATGGTTGACTCTCGCTTTTTATGCCGAAAATATATTGAAAACCTAGGCAAACTTTTGCTAACTCCTATCAACACTCAACAGACCTTTCTCCCGCTTGTTTAAGCACCATTCTCTAATTTGCACAAATAAAAAAGGGCCTCTCAAAGCCTTGTCGGCTAAGGGAAACCCTTGGGTAGAAAAGATAGATTCAGAAAAAAAGAGGCTTCCCCTCAGTTTAACTCTCACTGATGGAACAACCTCTTAACCTACTGCTGTATTCTATGATTTATCAAACTATAAATAGAGGGCATATAATGTATCAACCTTTATCTGTCATAAGCATCGTTCACATTAGCCATATTCAGTGTCTAGATCACGTTGCAGTTATTAACGACGGTCTTGCGGTCCACCCACAAACGCTTGCTCCTCGGTGTCCAGGTTATAAGCTGTATGCAACGCCTGAATAACCTCATGAAGCTTACCCGCTTCAATTACACACGATACTTTGATTTCAGATGTGCTTACCATTTTAATGCTAACGCCTTGCTCTGCCAGTACGGCAAACATTTGCGCAGCAACACCCGGATGGCTAACCATTCCTGCACCTACAATGGAAACCTTCACCAAGTTTTCCTCAGACGTTACTTCACGGTACGGAAGCTCTCCACGAATACCTTCCAGCGTCTCCAGTGCCGCTTCACGATCCGTCAGAGCTACTGTAAAGGAGAAATCCGCTTTACCAGCTTCAACCCCGCTCTGTACAATAATGTCTACATCAATTTTGGCTGCCGCCAGTGTTCCAAATACTTTCGCCAGTACGCCGGGAATATCGGCGACGCCCAAAATACTGATTCTTGCTACATTTTTATCATATGCAATCCCACTGACTACAACGCCTTGTTCCATTACTGCATCCTCCTTTACGACCGTTCCTTCATTATGGTTAAAACTGGACCGCACGATCAGCGGTACCCGGTTATGTTTGGCATATTCTACCGCACGAGGATGCAATACAGCTGCACCCAGATTAGCTAATTCCAGCATTTCATCATAAGAAATTTCTTTTAGCTTACGAGCAACCTTCACGATCCGTGGATCTGTTGAATAAATGCCGTCCACATCCGTGTAAATTTCACAGGCATCCGCTTGAATCGCCGCCGCCAGCGCAACCGCCGTCGTATCAGATCCACCACGTCCCAACGTCGTAATGTCTCCCTCTACAGACATCCCTTGGAAACCAGCTACAACAACGATCTTGTTGCTGCTCAGTGCATCCAGCACACGCTGAGGTTGAATATCCGTAATCCGTGCTCGACCAAAGTCAGATTCAGTACGGAAACCAGCCTGCCATCCCGTAAACGATACCGCTTCATGACCCAACTGCTGAATAGCCATCGACAACAAGGCGATTGAAATTTGCTCACCTGTCGTCATCAACATATCCAACTCACGTGCAGGCAACTGCTCATTCAACAATTTGGCCTGGTCAATCAGTTCGTCTGTCGTGTCTCCCATTGCGGAAACGACCACTACACATTGATGCCCTTCACTCTGTTTCTCCACAACGCGTTTTGCCACGCGTTTCATGCGCTCCGTGTCACCGACGGAACTGCCTCCGAATTTCATGACATACAAAGACAACGATATTCACTCCCTCAGACTCAGTATGTAACCTTGAGATGGCACCCAACGACTTGAACGTGACATCCTGCGGAATAACTTTAGTACAGTATAATACGAAAGTGCTGTGCGGAGCCATTGTTTTTTAATATTAGTGCTTATAAAAATATCCCCTGCCCTTCACAAGGACAGAGGAAATCTAAAAGCAGCAAATTTTATGCGCGAGACATGTATTTGCCGTCACGTGTATCAATTAACAATACGTCATCTTGGTTAATGAACAAAGGAACTTGAACATTCAAACCCGTTTCCAATTTGGCATTTTTGGTAGCACCTGTAGCTGTATTACCTTTAATACCTGGTTCTGTTTCGATTACTTTGAGTTCCACGCTGGTAGGCAGGTTAATACCCAGGATTTCGCCATTATAGCTAACGATATTTACATTCATGTTTTCTTTCAGGAAGTTAAGTTCCCATTTCAGTTGATCGCTGGACAATGTGAATTGATCATATGTTTCATTATCCATGAATGTATGATCGTCTGCACTAGCATACAGATAAGATACACCGCGGTTTTCGATTTGCGCCCGACCGATCGTTTCACCCGCACGGAATGTACGTTCAACGGTGTTACCGTTACGCAAGTTTTTCAACTTGGAGCGTACGAATGCTGCACCTTTACCCGGTTTTACGTGTTGGAAATCCAGCACCGTAAAAATATCTCCGTCTACCTCGACGGTCAAACCTGTTTTAAAATCATTAACGTTAATCACTAAAATACCCCTCCTACAGGACTGTTATCGTTATTAAACGACTGTAAATTCTTTGCTCGAATGTGTTAATAATTTGATGCCGCTATCTGTAATAACGATATCATCCTCGATCCGTACACCGCCCAATCCAGGCACATAGATACCTGGCTCGACCGTTACCACCATACCCGGCTCCAGAATATCATCACTCGCCTTCGACAGGCGTGTAGATTCATGTACTTCAAGACCCAGACCATGACCTGTACTGTGCCCGAAATTGTCTCCATAGCCATGGCTTGCAATAATATCCCGGGTCAGTGCATCCGCTTCACGGCCTGTCATGCCCGGCTTAATATGTTCAAGTGCGTGAAGTTGCGCCTTAAGTACAATATCGTAGATCTCACGCAACTGGGGCGCTAAATCCCCTTGTGTGGCCACTGTACGTGTCAAATCGGAGCAATAGCCATCCAGCAACGCACCAAAATCAAACGTAATCAGCTCGCCTGCTTGTACTAACTTAGCACTGGCTACGCCATGAGGCAATGCCGAACGAACCCCAGAAGCCACAATTGTGTCAAATGAAGAGGATGTAGCTCCCTGCTTGCGCATGAAGAATTCCATTTCCAGATCCAGCTCACGCTCGCTGACACCTGGCTTGATGTAAGGTAAAATGTGTGCAAAAGTAGCATCTGCCAAATCCGCTGCCCGCTGCATCACTTCCAGCTCTTCTGCATCCTTGTACACCCGTAATTTCTCTACAATGCCCGACACCGGAACCAGTGAAATAGGTGACAAATCTTCGCTATAAGCTTTATGCGTCGCAACAGTTACAGCGTCTTGCTCAAAGCCTGTTTCGCTGATCTGATGGGAAGACAGCAATTCTTTCACCGTTTCCATGACCTGTGCAGCGTGCTGCACTACCGTGAAGCCTTCGGCTTGTTCGGTCGCTTGCGTCATATAGCGAAAGTCAGTCAGCAAATAGCTATGGGATTCCGTAATCAGCACATAACCTGCCGAACCTGTGAAGCCTGTCAAATATCGACGATTGACAGGGCTAGTAATCAGCATAGCCCGCAGATTATGCTCGCCCAGCGCCTGCCGCAGCTTTAACACCCGGTCATTCTTCATCTTTCATTCCGCTCCCCTCTGTCAAATAACCAAATGCTATTTTAACACAGGGAATAGGCGCTTGAGAAGTTTTTGTTACGTTCAGCCCTCAGCTTTCTCAGGCTCGCGCTTTCTTTCATCCGTATACTCGACAGCAACGGTATATCCGATAAATAGTCCCCACAGTAAAAACACACAAATTTCCGTATACAGGGAATTCCATGTTAACCGATCAGGAGCATTCATCATCCCTAGCTTAGGACCTGTTAATACAAATAAAACAACCCACCAAATCAGGCCATACACAATGCCGGGTAAAGGACCCTTAAATCTGCGCAGCAACAGAGTGTACACCAGTGAAGCTACGACGGATAATCCAATAAAAAACAGTAGCCCTACCAGATGTCCCGCCATGGTGTTCATAAATGAATGCTTGAAAAAAGGCTCTGCGAGAAAGCCAGGCGCTACTACAGTAAAGTGCAACTTATAAAACAGCCAGCGCAGCAATCCCCAGAGCAAACCCGAAAAAAAACCCAACTCAAGCGCAAAAGGAATGAGAGGCGTATGTATTTTGCCTGACTGCTGCCTGCCTCTACCACTGTCGTTATGATTACGTTGATCCTGAGATCCACGAGGTTGCTCCTGTTTATGTCCTATCTTGGGTATAGAGAAGGTTTCGCTCATGTTGTTTAATCCCCTTTCAATATGAAAACTTTTTCCCATCGTAAAGACTATCGCAATCGGATATGCATGTACTTCCATCGGATTCTGCATTCCATTTTGCTGGTAGTATGCTCCAAGGGGGGAGAGTTTAACAATGAACAGGAATGCTGAATAATGGCAGCTTTCGACTTGAGGGTACGGACCCGTTTTTTACATTGACAAAATTTCAATCCTCTATCATAATATAATGGTGAAAATGATAATCATTATCATTTTATAAAAACATATATACGGGAGAACGCTTCTATGAAAAAGGGATTCATCGGGATTTTATTGTTAATGGTTTTTACGCTCACTCTGGCAGGTTGCGGAGCAGCCGACAATGCATCGGACAAAGATCAGGTAGCCACATCGGGTAGTAAACCGACTGACACAGCGACCGGTCCTGTGACGGTAAAGCATAATCGTGGTGAGATCACGCTCGACAAGCCCGCACAGCGTGTCGTAGTGCTGGAATGGACATTTACAGAGGATTTGGTTGCGTTGGGCGTTCAGCCGGTGGGTAATGCTGACAATGCCAACTACAAGGTATACGTGACACCGGAGGCGGCTCTGGATAGTAGCGTGGTCGATGTCGGCACGCGTAACGAGCCGAATCTGGAAGCAATTGCTGCATTGAAACCGGATCTGATCATTTCCAATGTTGATGGGAATGAAGCTATCTATGAGCAACTTAAGGCCATCGCTCCTACGATCGAATATAATCTGAACAATGGTAATGGCTACGATCATGATAAAATGGTAGAAATTTTTAATAGCATCGCAGTTGCTCTGGGAAAAGAAGAAAAAGCTAAGCAGGTGCTTGCCGAACTGGATCAGCATTATGCTGAAGCCAAAGAAAAGCTCGCCGCTGCTGGCAAGTCGGATTATCATTATGTACTGACACAAGCTTTCACTTCGCAAAATGCGGCCAGCCTCCGTATGTTTTCGGATAACTCAGTCGTCGTGGCAACACTGGCGAAGATCGGTATGATTAATGATTGGAAACCAAGCAAAGTTGAACCGTATGGCTTTACAACCGTCGGTATTGAAGCTCTGTCTGCTGTTCAGAACAGCAACTTTATCTATATTGTGCAGCCGGACGATGATGTTTTCGGGGCACCTATGAAAAATAATTCGGTCTGGAACGGTCTGAATTTCGTTAAAGAAAAACGCACCTATCCACTGAACGGTACGACATGGACATTTGGCGGCCCCCTCTCATCAAAAGGACTGGTTGACCAGGTTGTTGGGGCAATTACGCAATAGGTTGTTTCCGAAGTTTTATAATGAGTAGCATTTATGTGAGCAGTCTGACGCTCCATAAATGCTTTTTTTATAAGCCTGTGGTTACACCAGTTTCATCTAACTAGATATTCCCTTCCAAATTCGATACAATATACAAAAAAGCATGTATTAAGAGAGGTGAGACGGTTGTCACAAGCATCCAAGCCTGTGAGCTACGGTGGTCAGGCAGTCATTGAAGGTGTCATGTTCGGCGGCAAGCGTGTCAATGTCACGGCAGTTCGCCGCAAAACTGGCGAAATCACATATTTGGAAGTACCACGCAAGGAGCAATCCTGGGTATCCAAATTCCGCAGAATTCCTTTATTGCGGGGGATTGTAAGCATCATCGACTCCAGCGCCAAAGGTACCAAGCATTTGAACTATTCAGCCGATGCGTATGCTGATGATGAAGTAGATCCGGAAGAACGCGCTGAGCAAAAGAAAAAAGAAGAATCTCGCTGGAGTCTGAGTATGATGATCGGTGTAGCGGCAGTCGGGATTATCTCCTTTTTGTTCGGCAAAATTGTGTTAACCCTCGTTCCGGTTGTTGTAGAAGACTTCCTGTTCGACGGCTTGTTTCACAGCCAAATTTTGCATAACCTCGCCGAAGGAGCCATTAAGCTGATTCTGCTGCTGGCTTATTTATGGGGCATTTCCCAAACTCCATTGATCAAACGACTGTTTCAATATCACGGTGCAGAGCATAAAGTAATTACGGCATTCGAAGCTGGAGAAGAACTAACCCCGGCCAATGTGCAAAAATACAGCCGTTTGCATTACCGCTGCGGTAGCAGCTTTATTATGCTGACCGTGATCATCGGGGTACTAGTCTATTCCCTATTCACCTACGATAATCTGTGGGAGCGTATGGGGCAACGGCTTCTACTGCTTCCGATCGTACTGGGGCTTTCTTTTGAATTTCTCAAGCTGACCAATGCTCTTCGTGAAATTCCGGTACTTCGTTATTTAGGTTACCCCGGTCTGTGGCTGCAACTACTTACCACCAAAGAACCGACTGATGATCAAGTGGAGGTATCCATTGCCTCATTTAAGCGTATGCTTGAATTGGATGCTGAGTTGGAAAATGTACCTGTAAAGGAGACCTTCAACAGTCCTGCACTTGATCCTGTGAAAGGATGAGTGAATAATGAACAGACATGCTGTTATTTTCTGGCTTACCCTTGCTTTGGGTGCATATGGGATTGTGGATATGCTGTGGAGAGGAAGTTGGGGCTTTCTCATGAGTTTACTCATTCCCGTCCTTGTTTTTGCAGTTATATTTCTGCTATACAAATACCTGCCAGGACAAAGCAATCGTACTCCCAAAATCAAACCCTCTGTGCGCACCATGGCCAAAACAGCCAACGCACGTAAGCAGCAGACTACGGGCAAGCGCAAAGCGTATCCTTTTCATGTGATTGAAGGTTCCAAGGGCAAAAATGAAGAAGAACAACCTAAATATCATTAACGATAATAATCATCCTTTAAAATGCAGCACAAAGGAGCCGTCACCCGCATATTCAAATATGACCGGGAAGAGGCTCCTTTTTTACACCCTTTTAAATTACTTTAACTGCCAATTAGTGTTCATTTCATAGCGTACATGGTATCCTTCATCAATTGGTATTTGCTATACTGCTGCTGGTAAGAAGTGATGCTCCACTTGTGGAAAAAAGCATCCCCTGCCTGCACACCGGAAGCATACAGCAAATCACTTTGCACTGTAGAAATGTTAAATTGTGCAGTGCGGATCCCCAATGTTGGAATTTTAATCGTCCGATACCGATTCTCCTGCTCAATATATCGTTCATCGTGTGCTGATAGCATGGTATCGAAAATAGCCTGCAGCATGGTCAAAGGACCCCGTATATAAGAAACTTTGGTCTCCGTACCCGTCTTGCCCACCATTTGAAACCCTACCGTTGGAATCGTTTTGGCCTCACGTTCATTTACAGGCTCATCAAAAAGCCACAAAGGCAAATTGCTTAGTAAAGCCCCATCAACTACAAATATAAATTGCTGAGAAAAGGTCTTTCCCTTGGCAAGTGCAGAATCAAGCCTTAACATAACGGGATCAAAAAAATAAGGGATACTTGTGCTCATCCGAATGGCCTTGGCTACCTCCAGTGAAGAGGGATTGATACCAAAACGTTTGATATCCTCAGGTAGCACCAGAATGCGTCCATTCGTGATATCTGATGCAATAATGCGCAGTTTGCCAGGAGGTAAATCCGCAAACGTACGCACTCCCTTAGCTCGTAACAGCTCACGTACCCAGTGCTCCAGTGCCTCCCCTGAGTAGAGACCTTTTTTAAGAAAGATACGAGCTGCTGGTCCAATCCACTTAATATTGAACACTGGAGAACGTCGTAACAACTTGACCAAGGGGGTTTTCTCAATTACGGCTTTCATTTCATCCGCAGAGTATCCCGCAGCCAATAAAGCAGCTACAATAGCACCTGATGATGTACCTGCTAAACGATTGAATACAATTCCATGCTCCTCCGCAGCCTTAACTGCACCCGCCAGCGAAATTCCCTTAACCCCTCCACCCTGGAACACAGCATTGATCAGCATAGATCAAAAAACCTCCGTTCTCTTGGGAGTAAGCAGTTCTACTGCTTATCTATGAGAACGGAGGCCCAAATAGAACCTATATGATCCAATTTATATCACATTTGATAATAATTTTGAAGAAGCTGAATGAGTCCATATGGATTTTTACGCAAATGCTGTGCACTAAAGTAAATATCCCCTTTGACCTGTTTATAATCTTTGTTCAGTTCAAGCTGCTTAATTAGCTCTTGAGCCGTTTGCCAGCCCTTTTCAGGGGTGCCGATTTTATAAGGAGAATGACCGATATACAGCTTAACATCTGAATTTTTGACCTCATTGGACCACCATGCGACAAGCTTGTCATATCCCGCCGCAGGGAAACCGATACTCCAGTAAACTTGTGGAGCTACATAATCAATCCACTCTTTGTTAATCCAGGTTCTCACATCCGCAAACGTCGTATCATACGCTGTAACGCCTGCCTTCGTGTCTGAACCCGTTAAGTCCTGAGATTTGTTACGCCATACCCCAAAAGGGCTAATTCCGAATTGAACCTTAGACTTGCTGGCATGAATGCTTTTGCCCAAATCGCGAACAAAACTGTTCACATTATCTCTCCGCCAGTCGCCCTTATTAGAGATTTTGTTGGCATTATATGCTTTGAAGGTCGCATCATCATCAAAAGTCCCGCTGTAAGGATAAAAATAATCGTCCAAATGGACGCCGTCAATATCATATCCGTTCACGACCTCCATAATCGCCGCAATGACATGCTGACGTGCAGCCGGAATTCCTGGATTGATGTACAATTGGCTACCATTCTTAACAATCCAGTCCGGGTGTTGATTAGCCACATGGTTTGCAGCCAAACCGCTGGTTGTTCCTGTAGAATTCGCACGGAACGGATTAAACCAGGCATGGAATTCCATCCCTCGCTTATGCGATTCGCTAATCATAAATTTCAAGGGATCATAGCCTGGATTTTTACCTTGGGTGTTGGTCAAATACTTGCTCCAGGGTACGAGACTTGACGGGTAGAGCGCATCACCGCTGGCACGAACCTGAACAAATACCGCATTGATGCCCATCCCCTGCAAATCATCGAGCATTTTAGTAAACTCCTGCTTTTGCTTCTCGGAGCTGCTTCGGGCAGCGGAAGAAGGCCAATCTCCATTGATGGTAGAAATCCATGCCCCACGCATGGAAGTTGAAGCCTTTACCTGAACAACATTTGCCTGTGAAGAACTTGAACCGTCCTCACTAGTAGACGTTGACGGTGAAGTGACAACCGTCTGCTCATTATCGCTGGCTCCCTGATCCGTACTTACACTCTCCTGATTGCCAGATGCAGACGTATCTGATGTGGAAGCACTGTTTCCCGCCGAGCTACTCCCACCCGTAGAGACACCTTCCTTACCACTGCTTAACGTAATGACTCGCTCTGAAGCTTGCCAATCCACTTTTAATCCCAACTCTTCCCCAACAAAACGCAGTGGCACCATGACTCTTCCGCTTGTCATACGGGCAGATGCATCCAGTCGAACTGACTTACCATTCACCGTAGCGCTTTGTGCACCATTCTCCATAGATATATTTTTGTTCTGTGCTGTAATCGTTACCGTACCGGACGATTCCGACCAGTTGACCTGAGCGCCCAATCCCTCACTAATCACTCGCAAAGGAACCATCGTAACATTGGCTCCCTGTACAATATACGGTGATGCGTCACTTTGCAGGGACTGTCCGTCCAATATAATTTCAATATCACCAGTTGAAGCTGCTTGGACTCCAGGAACGATGGCAGTCTGCACTGCTAAGAGTATGCCTGCAGCCAATGCCACTATTTTCTTTCGATTCATATTATTACAATCCTCCGCTAACCCTGTTAATTTTAACCCCTATATTGTCCTGCTATATAATGGATAGACGCTAATCACCGGATATTTGTTGCGGTCGGAACAAATAAAAAAGCATCGTCCATAAGGACAGATGCTTTTAGGAATCTCCACTCAATTCCTTGTGTATGTCATGAAGCTGGCGCAAGCGATCTTCATCCCGACGAAAATATTCAACCAATGTTTCGATACGGGTGATGGAATCCCAGCTCAAATGATGCTCAATACCTTCCACATCTTTATATATCAGGTCCTTCTCAACCCCAATCATATCCAGAAATTGCTCTAATAACTGATGGCGATCAACCAACCGTTTGCCGACCTTTTTCCCTTTTGGTGTCAAAATCAGTCCCCGATACTTCTCATATACAAGATAATCGTCCTTATCCAACTTCTGAATCATTTTGGTGACGGACGAAGGATGCACCTCTAAACCCTCTGCGATGTCCGAGACACGAGCATATCCCTTCTCATCAATCAGTTGGTAAATGCGTTCCAAATAATCTTCCATGCTTGGCGTTGGCACTTGTTTCCCTCTTTTCTGTTATTGAACGGGCGCTTACCGCCTTCATTTCCTGCGTTAAACCTACTATGTAATGATACATGTTATCATTGCCCATTGGCAAGTCTCATCCCTTCACTCACATCTATTGCCACGATTTGTTCAATTTAAGCCGGGTACACTAATATCGTCGTCCCTGTATCGTTTACTTCTGCGGCAATATGTTAAAGTTGGACACCAGAGCACTGTGGATTTATTTTGAAAGGAGCGTTAGCCATGTCTACGCTTGAGCGTACTCCTGTCCAAACCAGAGGAACCAAGCCATTTTTGCCTGACCTGGTGTTTTTTGAGCCAGACGCACTAAATTATCCCAAGGGCCAGCGTATTATGGATTGGGTTAAAGCCAAGGATATTCCGTACCGGATGACTACCTCTCACAACCGAATTACCAATTTACCAGGTGAAACTGAAGTTGAAAAGTACCGAATGGCAAAAAAAACTTTGGTAGTTGGTATCCGTAAAACGTTAACTTTTGATCAATCCAAGCCTTCTGCTGAATATGCCATCCCCATTTCGACTGGTTGCATGGGGCATTGTCACTACTGTTATTTACAAACAACCTTGGGAGCAAAGCCGTATATTCGTGTATATGTCAACACTGACGATATCTTATCAGCAGCTAAAGCTTATATCGAGGAGCGTGCGCCTGAAATTACCCGTTTTGAAGCAGCTTGTACCTCCGATCCGGTTGGTTTGGAGCATATCACCGGAACGCTTGGAGACTTGATTCGTTTCATGGCAGATGAGGAATTTGGCCGTCTGCGTTTTGTTACTAAATATCATCATGTTGATCCATTGCTGGATATTAAACATAATGGTCATACTCGCATCCGCTTTAGCATTAATTCCGATTATGTTATTAAACAGTTTGAACCTGCAACTTCCCGCTTCGAGGAACGTATTGAAGCCGCGGGCAAAATCGCACGAGCCGGTTATCCGCTGGGGTTCATCATTGCACCCATCATCTGGTATGACGGCTGGGAAGAAGGTTACGGCGAGTTACTGCGCAAATTGGGAGAAACCTTGCCCCAGCATGCTACAAAAGATTTGACGTTCGAATTAATACAGCATCGCTTCACCAAAACATCCAAAGCTGTCATCGAGAAACGTTATCCGAAAACCAAGCTGGAGATGGACATAGAGAAACGCAAGAAAAAATGGGGACGCTGGGGACAAAACAAATACGTTTATCCCGATGAACAGCAAAATGCACTGCGAGAGTTTATCACAGAGCGTATTTTTGAACATTTTCCTTTAAGTCGTATTGAGTATTTCACATAACTAGCATCCAACCCGGGGTAATCCGTTGTAAAAATAGCGTTACATCGGTCATATGATCCGTTACCAGTAAAATGCCAGTGATAACAAGTAGTATGCCACCTGTTTTGATGAGGATGGAGGTATAGCGAGAGGATAGCCGAACAGAGCCTACCAGCAAAGCTAATACAAAAAATGGAATCGCAAACCCGAGCGCATAGCCTGTAATCAGTTTGAACCAAATGTGATGCTCTACTGCAGCCAAAGCGATAATAGCTGTTAGCATGGGACCGATACAGGGCGACCAGCCTGCCGCAAAACCAATTCCGATTACAAAGGAACCGGCGTACCCGGCAGGCTTCCATGTCCAGCGAAGCTTATGCTCCCTCATTAGAATCAAAGGACTTACCACACCGAGAGATACCAGTCCCATTAGTAAAATAAGTAACCCTGCTACCACTCTTAGCGTATCCCCATAATTGGCAAACCATTCTCCAAGCAACCCGACACCTGCACCCAGTGAATAGAAAACGACCGAAAAGCCCAGTACAAAAGCAAGTGTATGCCCCATCGTACGATAACGAACCTCGGCCTTATGCCGTCCTTCAGCCAGTTCACGCGCAGACATCCCTGTCATATACGATAAATAAGATGGATACAGCGGTAAACAACACGGTGAAAAAAAAGAAACCAGTCCGGCTACGATCGCCAATCCGGCGTTAATATCTGTCATCCTCATTTCCTCCCCTGTCTTAAGTGAACACGAGCAAACAAGCCCTGCCTACTAAACATACGTGTAGCGGGAGCAAAATATGATGCACGCCAAAAAGCGCATGCCCAAGAAGAATGATTCTCGGGCATACGCTCATTACGTTCTTTTATTAACTAGCGTACTACTTTACAACTGCACCATTCGGCATACCTTCCGGTACGGTGGCGAGCGTAAGCTGATCTCCATGTGAAGCTGCCAAAATCATACCTTGCGACAGCTCTCCCCGAAGTTTTACCGGCTTAAGATTGGTCACACAGATCACCTTGCGCCCAATGATATCTTCAGGTGTATAAAACTTCGCAATCCCTGATACTACTTGCCGCTGCTCATAACCAAGATCAAGTTGGAGCTTCAACAGTTTATCTGCCTTCTTCACAGGCTCGCAAGCGACGACCTGAGCAACGCGCAGTTCTACCTTGGCAAAATCCTCAATGCCAATCTCTTCCTTTGCCTCCGGCGCTTCCTGGCTCGTCTCAGATGCATTCTGTGGTTGAACTTGTGTCGTAGCTTCCTCTGGTTTCTTACCTCCTGTCATTGCTTCCACGATAAAAGCAACCTCTTGCTCTGAATCCAGACGTGGGAAGATCGGATTACCTTTGACCAACTGTGTTCCTTCCGGAATACGACCAAACTGCTTGCCGCTATCCCATGTAGTCAGCTCACCTTGGCTAATACCGAGCTGTTCCCAAATTTTATGAGGAGCACGGGTTAAGAATGGCTGAAGTAAGATGGAAGCGATGCGCAAGCTTTCTACCAAATGCAACATAACCGATGCCAATTCACGACGTTTTGCCTCATCCTTAGCCAAATTCCATGGTTGCGTCTCGTCAATATATTTGTTGCTACGGCTAATAAATTGGCTAATCGCCGTTAATGCCACGGAAAACTCCATGTTTTCCATGGCTTCTTCTACTTTGCTATAAGTCGATGTTGCCATGTCTTCCAGAGCTCCGTCGAATTCTGTTACATTTGCTTCATAAGCCGGAACCTTGCCGTCAAAATATTTATCTACCATCGCCACGGTACGATTCAACAAGTTGCCCAGATCATTTGCCAAATCCGAATTAACTCGATCTACAAAACTTTCTGGTGTAAATGTTCCATCTGCCCCAAAAGGCACCTCGCGCAGCAAGTAGTAGCGAAGTTGGTCCAGACCATAACGGTCAATCAACGTTACCGGGTCTACCACATTGCCTTTAGATTTCGACATTTTACCATCTTTCATAAGTAACCAACCATGTGCAAATACTTTTTTAGGTAACGGAAGATCCAATGCCATCAGCATGATTGGCCAATATATCGTGTGGAACCGTACAATCTCTTTACCCACGATATGCACATTTGCTGGCCAAAATTTATCGTACAGCTCAGTATTAGAAGAACCATATCCCAAGGCTGTGATGTAGTTGGAAAGTGCGTCAATCCAAACGTATACGACATGCTTCGGGTCCCCCTTGACCTTAACACCCCAGTCAAAAGTTGTACGGGAAACAGCCAGATCCTCTAGCCCCGGCTTGATGAAGTTGTTAATCATTTCTTTTTTCCGGGATTCCGGTTGGATAAACTGCGGGTTCTCTTCATAAAATTGCAGCAACCGATCAGCATACTTGCTCATGCGGAAAAAGTAGCTCTCTTCCTTGACCAATTCTACAGGGTGTCCACTATCCGGGCTCTTACCTCCAGTCACATTGCCTTTAGCGTCCTTCACCACGTCAACCAGCTGAGTTTCTGTGTAGTACGTCTCGTCAGGGATGCTGTACCAGCCTTCGTATTCTCCCTTGTAAATATCGCCTTGTTTTAATAAACGATCAAAAATTTCCTGTACGACAGCCTTATGACGTTCCTCCGTAGTACGGATAAAATCGTCATTGGAAATGTCGAGCTTCCGCCACAGGTCTTGGATGCCTGCCACAATGTCATCTACGAAACGTTGTGGCGTTTTGCCAGCTGCACTTGCCTTTTGCTCAATCTTCTGACCATGCTCATCCGTTCCTGTCAAATAACGCACTTCATAACCGCGTAGCCGCTTGTAACGGGCCATTGCATCTCCCGCAACTGTCGTGTAAGCATGACCTATATGTAGCTTGTCGCTCGGATAATAGATCGGTGTCGTAATGTAAAATGTGTTCTCATTGGACATGTATGTTGCCTCCTGTTTTGTTCACGGCAGCTCGATAAGACCTGCTGACATGATGGTACTCCAATTTATGAATTTGGAACAAATTGGGCACAAAAAAGACCCCCGCCCCTATGGGACGAGAGTCACCTCACGCGTTACCACCCAATTTTCCTGTATCCTCGCAGACTACAGGCTTCACCGGTCACATCTGACCGCCCATTAACGCTGGAACACGCCTCCCCCTTACGTTTGCCTCCCGTGCACAAATAACTGTGGCAAATACGCTCGAAAAAGGTTCCTCCAGGACCATATTCAGGCTTCGCTCCAGACCGGTTTGCAGCTAACCCCGGCTCTCTGTACTGGACAATTCACCCTACTCATCCCTTCGCAGGAAAACAATATTAACCAAAATATAACCAAATCCGCATAGCGCTGTCAAGTCAGACTCTTCTCGGAATGAGTAGCCAAACGATCTTCGCTAGACCTGTCTGTCTCCTTTTTTGCAGGAGGAACCAAATCTACGCCTCCTGGATGAAAGGGATGGCATTTGGCTATACGCTTAGTAGCAAGCCATGAACCTTTGAGCGCACCATGCACTTCTACCGCCTCCAACGCGTACGCTGAACACGTTGGATAGAATCGGCAGGTAGCCGGCTTTAACGGTGAAATATAGGAACGATAAAACTTAATCGGAGCCTGTACCACTCTGCGTGTGGTGATTTTCATTTCAGTAGCCCCCGTGGCTGTGAGTGTGAGTGTGACTGCTCGTCTGTCTGAATCCCCCATCCGAATTACTATCAGTATGTCCATTCTTCTGTTGACATTCTTTACAATAACCAAAAATTTCAAACTTGTGCTCGACGATTTGGAATTGATCCGTTGTATCCGTCATTTGCATTGGGCAAAAAGAAATCGGTAATGTTTTCTGACAGCTCAAGCAAATCATATGGTGATGGTGATGATGCTCATTACAGCTCACCTTGAACTTCATTCCATCCTCAAAAGATACCTGTTCCAGCACACCTAATTCCTGCATTACACGCAAATTACGATAAACTGTATCAAAGCTAAGTCCACTGTACTTCTTACCCATATATTCATAAACGTCTTTGGGGGACAGATACCCTTCATTCTCGGAAAATAACGTGGCCAACGTTTTGCGCTGATCTGTAATACGCAGCCCCTGAGCGGACATTGTTGCAATAATCTCATCCTTTGTCAGCATGCGTTTCACCCTCCCCTGTCTGTAGTTTCAGGTTTTCTGATGCAGGCTTAGGCTTGCATCTATTTATTATACCACGATTAAAGTCAATATTATAAGAGATATTCGCATCTATACATAAGAAAAAGACGCTCTCCAGCGCTACGATCAAATTCGCAGCAGGAGAACGCCTATATTCTGCAAGTGACATCGACTTTTAAACGGTGAATGACGAGACCCAAGGTCTAAGCCGGTAAACAGTACCGGTTAATTCATATTAATTTTTAATAGCTGGTAAAGGCATAACTACTACGGAAACCGGCAAGTTACTTCCTGCAGCAGCAGTGAAATACATCTCTACACTTTCCTCGATATGCCCTGTGCGATACAGCACACTCATCTCATTTGGAGCCCATACCGAGCCGTTTGTCGGGATACCCACAACCTGATTGTTTACCATCGCATAGCCGGAATATTCGCCTCCACGCGGGTTGAACGTAATCAGTGAATACGGCGCTACATGATCCAATTTAACTTTATATACAACACCAAAATTACCGGCATTGGAAGCAGAAGAGCCGTCCAGACCATCCGTACCAATCAGGTTCGGGTCTACCTTATTATCGCCAAGAACGATACGTTGAGCTGTTTTACCAACCTCTTCGGTATAATTGAGTGAGATATCCGAATTAGCGTACGTTCCACGGTTATGAATACCGTCCTTAGGCAGTTTTGCCAAAGTAGGCAACACGGTCAACGGATCTGTATTTGCATCTAACACAATAACCGTGTATTGAATAGGTTGATCCGTATATAAATCGGATAACAGAGAAATGACTTGTTTTTGCTTGATTTTTTGTGCGTTCAGATCCTGTAAAATAACGCGGCTTTCGCCAGGATTTAGAACTGTGCTAGAACGCTTGCTTCCATCCTGCATGGATTGAAAATATCGTTGAATCGAGACTTTACCCGCAGCCGTTGCAAATTCAGATGGTCCGGCAAAACCGGAATTTTCGACATTCATGTTGGCAGGAGTAATATTGTTGTTGGTTGCAATCACGTACATTTTCACATCTCGACCCGTTTCATTCACATGATGGACGAGTATGCGCGTGCTTCCTGATCCGGTTTCCTGATACACAATTCCGTCCTGAAATACACGTTCCGGGCTGTTAGCACGGATCAAAAGACGCGGTGAAGATGTACTTGTCAAAGGAATGGTAGCCATGGTAGGCACCTGACTGCCGTCTACTGTATATTTATCACCATATGGTGTGAAGATTTTATTGAAATCATCTTCGTTGTACAGCAGTTCATTCGTAATTTTAATCGTTTCACTTTTGGTACCTGTTGCGCCGTGCTTATCAGTCACGGTTAACGTAATCGTTACATCACCTGGTTGGAAGAAGGCAAGTTTCTTGTTCTCCCAATCACGCTTAGTAATAGCATTCTCATCATCCGTACTCAGGTCCGTAATGGTGATCTTTTCACCCATCTTGTACTCTTTTTTATCTGTAGTAAACAGAGCGACTGGCGGTTGGTTCGGCGGTCTTACTGTAATTGTAACTGAGTAAGGATCACTCCAGTTTCCAGCAGAGTCAAGAACAGAATAGGTAACTACATATGTACCCGGCTCCTGAAATACGTCCTGCTTACCTTCCCAACGTTGGTTCACAATCGGTAGACCTGTAGGAGAAGATTCCTTCGTCAAATACGTAACTTGGGTTTCGCCCGCATAGATATCTTTTTGCTGAACCGTGAAGGAAGCTTTAGGCTTCTGATTCAAATCCATGATAACTTGTTTAGTCGTATTATTCACAGTATAAGGAATATTTAAGGCCTGTGTAATCGAGGTCAACGGCACCATAAATACGTTCTTTTGCTGAAAAGCCGGTCCCTTCATTTGTCTGGCTTCACCGTTAACCGTATAAACCTTGCTGTCTGTTTTGAAGCGCATGACATTTGTTCCTTGTGTGATTACGGTTTCTTTGGTGGCAGTGTCATAACTAAACTGCAATCCGACACGGCTGACAAGTGAACGGATAGCTACATAGGAAACTCCGTCCTTAACAGTCATCGGCTGAGTTGCCGTATACACCTGTCCGTTTTGTTCCATTTTCGCGCTGTTTAAATACAAAATCAGTTGATTAGCACCCATGTTTGTTGGAGCTCCACCAGGATTGGTGATCGTTCCGTCTCCACCGTATACATCATTGGATACGTTCGATCCGTTGGTTGTATCCGTAGGTAGGCCAGTCAATGGATCATTGGTTACGCCTGTGTTATCTGGTGTTACCGTGTTGTTTTGTGTGCCTGTTCCCTCTTGAGCTCCGATACTATTCTGAACGCTGGAATCAGCAACATTGGTCTGAGCCTGCTGTGCGCTAACCGAATCGGTGGATTGAACGGTTGTTGATGCTGCTTCTGCTCCTACAGGGGCTACTGCGGCCACCTGAGCTACCGCCAAAGCGGTGAGCATGGTCCATTTCTTGAAATTCATTGTCTGTCTCCTTCTATCACCAAATTATTATCATTCCCGTAAAAAGTCATACTATTAGACGCGTCAGTTGTTAAAAAGTTTCTGGAAATTTTGCTTATCATGAAAAAAAGGGAACTTTCTCCTGTGACTGCAAAAAATTCAACAACAAAAAACCGCCACCCATCTGACCTGATGTGGCGGCGGCTTCATTACTAAGAAATAGCTTTTGCACCATTTACATTATGATGGACGACAGACAGCATTCTTTCCTGCAGTCTCCAGACGACCCTCTTCAATGAGTCGGTAAGCACGTTGAACTTCTTCGTCTGTAGGAGATGGAACTCCCTCCAACGGATACTCCTTACCGAGCATTTCCCACTTGTAAACACCCATTTGATGGTAAGGTAAAATTTCGAATTTCTCGACTCCGTTCAACGTTCCGATAAACCGTCCCAAATTCAATAAATCTTGCTCGTCATCATGAATACCCGGTACAAATACGTGTCTAATCCACATTTTACGCCCTTGCTCAGACAACCAGCGAGCTGTGCTTAGCATACGGTCGTTGGACTTGCCTGTAAGCTTAATATGCTTGTCGTTGTCAATATGCTTAATATCAAGTAACACCAAGTCTGTTACGTCCAGCAGATCATGGATACGGCCCGCATCATTAAAGCCATTACTGTCCAGTGTCGTGTGCAAATTCCAGCGACGTTTCACTTCTTTGAACAGCTCTGCTACAAAATGAGCTTGCAATGTCGGTTCTCCACCGGATACGGTCAATCCGCCTCCCGAAGAACGGTAATAGGCTAAATACGGTTCAATTTCAGCCAATACTTCCTCTAGGGTCATTGGATTGCCTTCATTCAAGGCCCAAGTGTCCGGATTATGGCAATACTGACATTTCAACAAGCATCCTTGCATAAAGAGCACGAAGCGGATGCCGGGACCATCGACGGTCCCGAAGGTTTCCAATGAGTGTATGTGTCCTTTCAACATGTTGCATCATCCTTCCCGCATCCGCTATGCGTGCGTCATTGTAATACTTATTTACATTGTACCGTGGAAAGTACGGTTAATAACATCCAATTGTTGTTCACGAGTCAGCTTGATAAAGTTAACGGCATAACCGGAAACACGGATCGTCAGCTGTGGATAGTTTTCTGGGTGTTCCATTGCATCCAACAGTTGTTCGCGAGCAAACACATTGACATTCAGATGATGTGCGTGGCTTCCAAAATAGCCATCCATCATCGAAACAAGGTTTGTTTTGCGTGTTTCTTCTTCTTTACCCAGTGCTTTAGGCACGATAGAGAAGGTGTTCGAGATACCATCCAGACTGTGTTCATAAGGCAATTTGGCTACGGAACTCAGAGATGCCAAAGCACCTTTTTTATCACGGCCGTGCATTGGGTTTGCCCCTGGTGCAAACGGTTCGCCTGCTTTACGTCCATCCGGTGTTGTACCTGTTTTCTTACCATACACCACGTTAGAAGTAATAGTCAGTACAGATTGAGTAGGAAGCGCATTACGATAAGCTTTATGCTTGCGAATCATGCTCATGAAGCTCTCTACCAGTTCCACAGCGATGTTATCTACACGGTCATCGTTGTTACCGTAGCAAGGGTATTCGCCTTCAATTTCAAAGTCAACAGCAATCCCTTTTTCGTTACGGATTGGTTTAACTTTTGCAAATTTAATGGCACTCAAGGAGTCGGTAGCAACTGACAGACCCGCAATACCACAAGCCATGGTGCGGAGAATATCACGATCATGCAACGCCATTTCAATGCGTTCGTAGCTATATTTATCATGCATGTAGTGAATAACATTCAAAGTGTTCATATACAGTTTGGCCAACCATTCCATCATAGGTTTGAAGCGACTCAACACTTCTTCATAATCCAGAACTTCACCTGTAATGGCTGGGAATTCAGGCCCTACTTGGACGCCAGATTTTTCATCTTTACCACCGTTAATTGCATACAGCAGAGCTTTAGCCAAGTTAGCACGAGCACCAAAGAATTGCATTTGTTTACCGATTTTCATTGCCGATACACAACAAGCAATACCATAGTCGTCTCCATAAATCGGACGCATCAGATCGTCATTCTCGTACTGAATGGAGCTAGTTTCAATAGAAACTTTCGCACAATATTTTTTGAAGCCTTCAGGCAATTTTTCCGACCACAGTACAGTCAGGTTCGGTTCCGGTGCAGGTCCCAGATTGTAGAGGGTGTGCAGGAAACGGAAGCTGTTTTTAGTTACCCGAGTTTCTCCAGTTACGGACATACCACCAATGGACTCAGTAACCCAAGTTGGATCTCCACTGAACAGTTCATTATAGTCAGGTGTGCGCAAGAACTTAACAATACGCAATTTCATAACAAAATGATCGACCAGTTCTTGAGCTTGTTCTTCTGTCATTGTACCCTCTTCCATATCACGTTGAGAGTAAATATCAAGGAAGGAAGATACACGTCCTAAGGACATTGCTGCACCATTTTGTTCTTTGATTGCTGCAAGATATCCAAAATATACCCATTGGAAAGCTTCTTTCGCATTGTTAGCAGGTTTTGAAATATCAAAACCGTGCTCAGCAGCCATTTGTTTCAGTTCATTCAAAGCACGAATTTGCTCGGAAATTTCCTCACGCAGACGAATTACGTCTTCTTCCATGGAATCAACTTCAAGGCTTTTCAGTTGCAGCTTTTTATCTTGGATCAAGAAGTCTGCACCGTATAAAGCTACACGACGATAGTCACCGATAATACGACCACGGCCGTATGCATCTGGCAGACCAGTAATGATACCAGCTTTACGAGCCGCTCTCATTTCATCTGTATAAGCGTCAAATACACCTTGGTTGTGAGTTTTACGAATATGAGTGAAGATATCAATGATACTTTCTGGCACTTCAAAACCATAGGCTTTGCAAGCGTCGATCATCATTCGAATTCCGCCAAACGGCTGTAAAGAACGTCTGAATGGAGCATCTGTTTGTACACCGACAATTTGCTCTTTATCCCGGTCTAGATAACCCGGTTTATGTGAAATAATAGTGGATGGCGTATTCACGTCTACATCAAGCACGCCGCCGTTTGCCAACTCTTTTTTGGTAAGATCGGATACAATATCCCACAATGCAGTTGTGTTGGCCGTAGGACCAACCAAAAATTCTTCATTGCCAACATAAGGTAAGATATTGGTTTCAATAAAATCGTTGACGTTGACTTCTTTAGTCCATTTGCCTTTTTTAAAACCTCTCCAGCCAGATTGTTGCTCTTGTAATTCTCTCTCAATCACCGACATGTAAATCCCTCCAAATTGTTTGGTCTTCCGGACTTGTGATTTTTTTCACGATAAAGCTATTTCTTGAGCCCGGCCTGTTCACCGATGCCTTACGCTCAGTGTCGGGACCTTTCTTACACCCTTATTGTAGAATAATGATAGAGTGTAGTATGTGACAAAAATCACAATATGAGTGATTTTTGTCACTTTATTTTCCCTAGCTTCGCACCTATATCCTTAGCCTTGCCGTTCACCTCCCTTCCCAAACCAACAGGCCCTCTATATAGAGAGCCTGCATCGGTATTGAACGAGAAAATGCTTTTTCACAAGCCTCTTCTTACCTATTATATTATTGGTCAAAACGTCCGTAGAAGGCATTGCGATAGACATCAGCCAACTCAGTAACCAGTGGCAACTTAGGATTCGCAGTTGTACATTGATCTTCAAATGCGCGGTCAGCCAGATAATCTACACGTGATTCGAAATCTTTCGCATCGAAACCGATTTGTTGGAACGATTCCTCGATACCGAGTGTTTTGTTCATTTTACGGATCGCTTCGATCAAGCTGTTAACCCCTTCTTCGGTGGTGCGTGCAGGCAGTCCCAGTATGCGCGCGATTTCTGCATAACGCTCATCCGCAACAAAGTGCGAATATTTAGGGAACGAAGCAAATTTTGTCGGTTTTTTCGCATTATAACGAATAACGTGCGGCATCAAAATGGCATTCGTGCGGCCATGCGCTGTATGGTATTGTCCACCCCATTTATGTGCAAGACTGTGGTTAATGCCCAAGAATGCATTAGCAAACGCCATACCAGCAAGTGTGGAAGCATTATGCATTTTTTCACGAGCCAGCTTATCACCGGTCAGAGCCGATTGTTCTAGGTATTGGAATACCAATTGAATGGCTTTAATTGCCAGACCATCTGTGTAGTCATTAGCCATTACGGACACGTAAGCCTCGATAGCATGTGTCAGAACGTCCATACCTGTGTCCGCTACAGCTGTTTTAGGCAGCGAATATACAAACACTGGGTCAATAATTGCCACATCAGGAGTCAACTCATAGTCAGCCAGTGGGTACTTCGTGTCGCCCAGGTTTTTGTCCGTAATTACTGCGAACGATGTAACTTCGGAACCTGTACCCGATGTTGTAGGGATAGCTACAAATTGTGCTTTTTGGCCCAGACGTGGGTACTTGTAAATCCGTTTACGGATATCCATGAATTTTTGTTTTAAGTTATTGAAATCAGTATCTGGATATTCATAGAACATCCACATGCCTTTAGCGGCATCCATTGGCGAACCGCCGCCCAGTGCGATGATGCAATCCGGTTGGAAACGTCTCATCATTTCAGTACCACGTTCTACCGTAACTGTCGATGGATCTGGCTCTACTTCAGAGAACACTTCGATAGCTACTGGTGTTTGGCGCTGATGCAGATAATGAATAACACGATCTACATATCCCAGTTGTACCATCATAGGGTCTGTGATAATAGCTACACGTGTGATATCAGGCATTTTAGCAAGATACTGTGTCGAATTTTTTTCAAAATAGATTTTGGAAGGTACTTTGAACCATTGCATATTCACCGTCCGTTTCGCCACCCTTTTCACATTAATCAGATTGACTGCCGATACGTTCGACGAAGTCGAGTTACGACCGTACGAACCGCAACCAAGTGTCAACGAAGGAAGATTGGTGTTGTAAATGTCGCCAATCGCACCATGTGTGGAAGGTGCATTTACAATGATACGTCCTGTTTGCAAACGGTTTGCAAACCGAGCGATAACATCCTCATCGTTCGAATGAATAGCGGACGAGTGACCCATGCCCCCGAATTCCACGACTTCAGCAGCGCGTTGAATACCTTGTTCCGCATTTTTTACTTTATAGCAAGCCAATACAGGACTCAATTTTTCCGCAGACAATGGGAATTTTGTTCCTACCCCTTCAATCTCAGCGACCAAAATTTTAGTTCCTGCTGGTACTGTAATACCACTCATTTCAGCAATTTTCACAGCAGACTGCCCGACAATAGCTGGGTTCACTGCACATTTCTCGACATTCATAGCTCCTTGAGTGAGCTTAGCTGCTTCTTCTTTATTTACAAAATAGCAACCGTTAGCGATCATCAATTTTTTCACTTGTTCGAAGATTGGCTCTTCGATAATAACCGCTTGCTCCGAAGCACAAATCATACCGTTATCAAAAGATTTCGAGAGGATAAGATCGTTCACGGCCTGTTTGATATCTGCTGTTTTTTCAATAAAGCAAGGCACGTTACCAGGACCTACACCAAGTGCTGGTTTACCGCAGCTATAAGCTGCCTTAACCATGCCTGATCCACCAGTTGCCAAAATTAGCGCCACATCAGGGTGGTTCATCAATACATTGGTCTTATCCATCGAAGGTGCTTCAATCCATTGAATACAATCGGCCGGAGCACCATGTTTAACAGCTGCTTCGAGCAAGACGCGGGCTGCTTCCGCACTACACGATTGAGCAGATGGATGGAAACCGAAAATGATTGGGTTACGTGTTTTAATGGCAATCAGCGCTTTGAACATCGTAGTCGAAGTCGGGTTTGTCACTGGAGTGATCCCCATGATAATACCGACTGGCTCTGCTATCTTTTGAAAACTGTCAAAATCATTGTCTTCAATGACACCGACGGTTTTTTCATTTTTGATACTATGATAGATATATTCTGTTGCAAACATGTTTTTGGTGATTTTGTCCTCGTACACACCGCGTCCTGTTTCTTCAACAGCCAACTTCGCCAGGTACATGTGTTTATCCATCCCTGCGAGTGCCATAGCTTGTACGATTTCGTCAATCTGTTCCTGATTCATACTCATGAAAGCTTGCTGTGCCCGGTTCCCCCGGTCAATCAGCGTTTGAATATACTGCTCTGCGCTTTGCTCTTTTTGAATAACCTCGTTTTTAACAGCCATTTCCCTCATCCTCCTGTTATCTCGTGTACTATCTCTTGTTCACGCACTGATCGTAACACAGCTTTTCAAGATATATTGTGATTTTTTTCACAATCTATTTAAAATTTTATTTTATGAAGTGAATTAAATCACAAAGTTTGGAATTCTGCCACTTTTACCCCCTCTTCTTGCCCCAAAAACTCATTGCACAAGTATATAATGAATTTGAATTGATCAAGTTGCAGATAAAAAACATAGGATACAAAGGGGAAATGGACGATGAGAAACCCTACAAATGTAATGGAAGCCCGCGGCAACACCTGTTGCTTCTCGGAGGCCAGCTTCAACCGATTGCAAGTAATGATGAAAGATCGAGTTATGCCAGAAAGCTCGCATCTGTTCTGGGAAGGAGATACAGCGGATAAGCTGTTTTATATTAAGCGCGGACGCGTGAAAGTAACCAAAACAACGGATGAGGGCAAGGAACTTATTCTATATATGTATCAAAGCGGCGATCTTGTTGGTCAAGCCGATCCATTTTTCGGTACTAAGCATTCCTTTTCTGCTGAGGTTCTGGAAGACAGTGATATTGGCGTAATCGATCATACAGATTTGGAACTGCTTATTTGCCAGCATTGTGATTTTGCGATTGACTTTATGAAATGGATGGGTTCACATCACCGCATTACTCAGACTAAGTTCCGCGATTTGATGATGTACGGCAAGCCAGGCGCTTTATGTTCAACGCTCATTCGTCTATGCAATACCTATGGTGAGCCTCACGGCGAACATATCCTGATTCATAAAAAAATTACTCATACTGACTTATCAAATATGATCGGTGCGACCCGGGAAAGCGTAAACCGGATGCTTAGTGATCTACGTAAGAAAAATGCAGTTGAATATGATAATGGTATGATTGTTGTCAAAGATTTGGAAATGCTGCAAGGTGTATGTCATTGTGAACTATGCCCTCGTGAGATTTGCCGGATATAATAAATCGTTTTTTTATGTAAAAGGGAGTGTTATAAGCCACTATAGCTTATAACACTCCCTAATTTATTTCCACTCCCCTACTTATACAGGAGCAGTAGCGAAGCATTTTAATGACAGTCCTTCTTCTGGCGACACTCTTTAAAACTGTAAGCATAGATAACTTAAATTCCCCATCTCATAGCTTCTATGGATAACCTTGGCTTTGTTTGCAGGATTGCCACTCCCCATTGCAATAAACAACGGTACAAAGTGTTCTGCTCTGGGTACGGCCTGGCGAGCATACGGTGCTTCGCTTTCATAGTGATCCAAAGCCTCTATATCTCTACTTTGTACTTTTTCAATAATCCAATCATCAAAATCTATAGCCCAAGGTTCTGTTTTCGTTTCCCCCCATTTGACGATACGCAGATTATGAACAGTCACGCCACTACCAATGACCAGAATATCCTGTTCTCCCAGTCCTCGCAGCACTTCACCAATAGCATATTGTGCTTTGGGCGAGAGATATGGATTTACAGAGATCTGAACTACCGGAATGTCTGCCTCAGGATACATACGATGCAACAATGTCCAAGATCCATGATCCAATCCCCTCACCCGATCAGTTTCTACGTCAATGCCCTTTTGTTCATATAATTTTTTCAGCTTATTGGCCAGTTCCACAGAACCATGTGCTGGATATTTCACTGTGTACAGTTCCGGTGGAAAACCGCCAAAATCATAAATAGTATCGTACACGTCATCCATCGAACTGATTGTCAACGTTTGTGTTTCCCAATGAGCAGTAAAGATAACTATTGCTTTAGGACGAATACTTTTCCCCAGTTGCTCTAAAAATGAAGTATAGTCCGTCTGTTCAATAGCAAGCATCGGTGAGCCATGGGCCAAAAATAAAGATGGCATCATATAAAGATCCCCTTATCATAAACAATTTATTTTATTCATCAAGTAACTTTATGTAAGTAATGATACATAAGTAATAGAGTCATGTCAACACAGATTTTAACATACACTTAAAGGTCAAAGATTCTATAAATAAAGATTGATATAGGTATAATGTCATAGTAATATGTAACTAATAAATTTTAAAATTTCACTTTATTTCGATACAAAGGACTGGTTTCTATGGAGATACATACTTCTAATTGCCCAAAATGCGGTTCCGTTTTTCGTCAAAACCTTAGAAACCTCTGTAGTACTTGTATTCAGGAAGAAAATATATTCTTGGACCGCTGTTCTAACTATCTATGGAAGCATCCTTCTACTCATACTCGCCAGCTCAGTGACGTAACTGGTACACCTATAGAATTGCTCACAGATTGGGTAAGAGCAGGCAAATTTCCCTCCACATACAGTCAGCTTGATTATCCTTGTGAGTCCTGCCGTTCCCCTATTTATGCAGGGAGACTTTGTCATTCCTGTCTGGGTACATTCCGTTCGGCCGCGCTGGATATTCAAACCCGTGTGCCTCGCCGTGCAACAGCAGCATTATTCTCAGTTGCAGGGCGCGTCAAAGGCTATTAAGTCGTGCTGCCTAAGCACATCATTTCTGCAAAATGGATAAGTAGTCCTAAACGCAATATAAAAAACAGCCTTTTTTCTAGGAAAAGGCTGTTTTGCTATGAAAAACGCTTATTTAGTTTGGTGCTCATCTAATCCATTCCTCAGCCCAAAATTGAATCTGTTCCATAACCGGCTGAAGTGCACGGCCTTTGGTTGTTAGCTCGTATTCAATGCGGACAGGAGTTTCTGGATATACATGACGTGTAAGAATTCCTTCATTTTCCAAATCTTTCATCCGCTCTGATAACATTTTGTCACTCATTGTGGGAATCAGATTGGAAATATCCTTAAACCGCTTAGGACCGCTCATCATGGATTGAATAATTAATCCATTCCAACGCTTGCCCAAACATGAAAAGGCGGTTTCAAAACGCGGACACATTTTTGTATATTGCGGTTGACTTTCCAAATTTTTCACCTTCTTTTGCATTTCGGTTTGATAAAGCTTTCCTTTTGTTAGTATATATCATTTTAGCATACTTTATCCCGAAAGAAAACACTTTCTTCTTAAATTAAATACCTGCGCCGATAAAGTTGCCATGACCAAAACTGATTATACAACAAACCAACACAGCAGGTATATGTCTAAATCGTTAAATACAAAAAGGCGGAATCCCAAGAGGTTCCGCCTATCAATCTGTTCATTATACAGCTCATCAATATGTGATGATTGTCATTATACCAACACTCCACCGAGAGGTCTTACTGGTTCACTTCTACCATATATTGGTTTGTTAATACTTGTCGGAGAAGTCCAACGAATGCTGTTTGCAATAACTTTCAAAATGTCAGGCTGGTAATAAGTCGGATAGGTCTCATGGCCTGGGCGGAAATAGAATATCTTACCGCTACCTCGGCGGAAGGTACATCCGGTTCTAAATACTTCGCCGCCTTCAAAGTTACTAACAAATACCAGTTCATCCGGCGTAGGAATATCAAAGAACTCGCCATACATCTCTTCCTGCTTCAACAATATTTTGGCGTCAATGCCTTCTGCAATGGGATGTGACGGATTCACCGACCAAATAATCTCCTGTTCACCTGCCACCCTCCATTTCAGATCGCAGCTAGTGCCCATCAGGGCTTTGAATGGCTTGGAAAAATGGCCTGAGTGCAGCACGATTAAGCCCATTCCTTCCTGCACTCGCTTGACAACACGCGCCGTAACTTCATCGCTCACCTGATCATGGGCTTTATGCCCCCACCACAGCAGCACATCTGTGGAATTCAAGACTTCTTCTCCCAAACCATGCTCTGCATCATCACGCAGTGTAGCTGTTCGAATGGCAAATCCCTCTCCTGCCAGGCCGTCAGCCAACGCTTTGTGTATCCCGTCAGGGTATATCTGTTTGGCTTCATCATTCAACTTTTCGTTCAAAAATTCATTCCAAATGGTGACGTTAATCATCAACATTTCCCCCTATTAGGTTAGACCCACCACATCTCGCTCAGCGGTTCTTCAATCAGTACCTGGCGAAGATTGTGGACAGCCTTAGTAAAGCCCTCTTCCACGGACATCAGACCATCTTCATGCTCAATACTCACTACATGATCGTATCCCACCAGGCGCAGAGCACTGATAATATCTGCCCAGGTTTTTACATCATGTCCATAACCCACAGTACGGAACTGCCAAGCGCGATCTAGCATTTTCGTATATTCCTGCATATCGGTAAGTCCATATTTATTTACATTAATCGGATCAATCGTCGTATCCTTGGCATGAAAGTGGTGAATAGCTCCCTCTCGGCCCAAAATTTGAACTGCCTGCACAGGGTCAATTCCCTGCCACCACATATGGCTCGGATCGAGATTAGCACCAATAACCTCTCCCGCAGCTTCACGTAAACGAAGCAAGGTCGCTGGTGTATGAACGGAGAAGCCTCCGTGTAGCTCCAATCCAATTTTAACATGATGATCTGCTGCAAATTTCCCCGTCTCGGTCCAGTAAGGAATAATTTTATTCTCCCATTGCCACTTCAACACTTCTTGAAAATCATTAGGCCACGGAGCCACAGGCCAGTTTGGATATTTCGCATCCTCATGATCTCCCGGACAGCCGGAGAAAGTGTTCACAACTGGAACTTCCAGCTTTTCTGCCAATCGAACGGTTTTAAGAAACGTATCATGATCAGCCTGGGCCAAATGCTTTTGCGGATGAAGAGGATTGCCGTGACAGCTAAGTGCGCTAATCGTTAGTCCGCGGGACTCTACTGCCTTTTTAAAATTTTTGAGCGCTGCATCATTCTCCAGCAATTCATCCGGCTTACAATGCTTATCCCCCGGGTTGCCGCCTGTACCGATTTCTACAGCATCCAATCCTTGAGAAGCCACATAATCCAACGCTTCCTCCAGCGAACGGCCACCGAACAACACCATAAATACTCCAAGTTTCAAAAGAAATCCCCCCTGTATCATATGTGAAAAAAGCTGCTTTCATTATAACGATGGTCTATTCGGGATAATTACGGCTTAGTCAAAATAGACAGCTTTTCCCGTACGTGCCGATTCATAGATAGCTTCCAAAATTTCAGTAACAACCAGTGCCTGTTCCGGCTTCACAAGAGGTTCTTTGTCGTCCAGAATAGATTCGATCCACAGGCGGGCTTCGCGGTCTGCTTCATTTTCCGTCTCTCCAGAGTAAAAGGCAACACCACCTGCATCCAGATCTATTTTCGTATCAAACAAACGGCTGTTCTTTTCTCCGTTAATGCGCAATCCATCCTGCATATCAGCTCCGCCTTCGGTACCGCATAACAGTGTCTTCGCTTCGCCAAACTCTACAACGTTCAATGCCCAGCTGGATTCCAGTACAATCGTAGCTCCATTTTGCATCGTAATAAAACCAAAAGCTGAGTCCTCTACCTTAAATTCCTCAGGGTTCCAAGGCCCAAAGGCATTTGCCGCATCTTTACGATCCCCTAGCTTATGGAAAGTTGAACCTAGTACGCTTTTAGGCTTGTAATTATCCATCAGCCAGAGTGTCAGGTCTAGTGCATGCGTGCCAATATCAATAAGAGGACCACCGCCCTGCTTCTCTTCATCCAAGAATACTCCCCAAGTCGGAACCGCGCGACGGCGTAGAGCAATGGCTTTGCCCAGATAAATTTCTCCAAGCTCTCCTTGCTCGACTAATTGCTTCAGGTACAAACTGTCATCACGATAACGGTTTTGATACGCTATGGACAGCTTCTTACCTGTGCGGTTGGCCGCATCAAGCATCTCCCGTGCTTGCTCAGCAGTTTTAGCCATCGGCTTTTCACACAGCACATGCTTACCTGCCTCAAGCGCCGCTACGGTAATTTCCGAGTGCGAGTCGTTAGGTGTACATACATGTACGACTTCAATGTCTTTATTTTCTAACAGCTTACGGTAATCGCTATAAACTTGCGAGCCATCAACACCAAACTTTTCTGCTGCCTCTTCAGCGCGCTCCTGAATGATGTCACAAAATGCAACGATCTCCGCACGCTTCTGCTTGGCAAGACTCGGCAAGTGTTTGCCGTTGGCAATGCCTCCACAACCAATAATCCCGATTTTAAGTGTTTTAGACATGAATATTTCCTCCCTGAGCTGCGTATTGTTGGAGCCATTTAATGCTGGTTTCAATGCTTTCGATTGGAGGGTTTGAGCAGAAATCCTGTTCCACGACGACCCAATCCACACCTGCCTGAATAGCGGCGTCTGTAATGGCCTGAAGCTGCACTTCGCCTTTGCCAAGCTCTACAGTCACTGCTTTTTGCTGCTCGTCACGTGCCATATCCTTTAAGTGAATGATAGGCAGGCGTCCATTATAACGTCCGATGTATTCCACTGGATCATAGCCCCCGTAGTATACCCAACAAGTATCCATTTCGACCTGTAACAAATCATCGGAAACTGCATCATATAAAGCATCGAATACTGGGCGATCATTGATCTTTTCTGTTAATTCAAAATCATGATTATGATAAGCCAGTATCAAACCCTGTTCCTTCACTTTTTCACCAATACGATTTAAATTAGCAAAAAGTTCATCCCACTCCCGCTGTTCTTCGGTTAAATAAGGAACGATTAGGTACTTATTGCCCAATTCTTTGTGGTATGAAATCTCCTCATCCAAATGATCCAGCAAGCGAGAATATTGTACATGAGTTCCGACAACTTCCAGATTCAGTTCATCCAAGAGCGCTCTGACATCCTTGGCATTGCGTCCGAAAAAGGTATGAAATTCTACTCCTTTATAGCCAAGCTCAGCTACCTTGCGCAATGTACCTTCAAAATCCTGTTCAAGCTCTTCCCTTACGGTGTACAATTGCAATCCTACTTTAGCCATTACCCTTCACCTCTTTAAGTTAGGAACCATTATATCTGTTCCATAATACACATCCTCGTCCGGCTTGAACGTACTTACCAGCGTAATGTATTGCCTTCCAATGATGAGTGCTGAAAAGCATGCATGGCTTCTAACACATGGTAGGCCAGCTCAGCATTGGCACGATGGTCCGTGAATTTCAATGCGCCAAAGGCTTTTCACTGTACACATGCTTGCCTGCCTCTAGTATCGCTATATCTGACCATACGTGGCTGCCAGGCACGGTCAGATTAAATACAAGCTCAATTTCAGGCTGGCACAGTAATTCATCCGATTTGTATACGTTTTCAATGTTGAATTTATCGGCCCTCTCCTTTGCCCTCTCATCCAGTAAATCAGCGATGGCCACCACTTCAATGAGTGGGCTCTTTTGGAGATTTTCAAGATATACCGAGCTAATAGTACCGCATCCGATAATCCCGGCCTTCATTCGTTCCACGTCGTCACACTCCTTGGCCTCCAACATGTACTTTCTCATCTAACATGTAAGCTTTACAGTTCACATAGTATTCTATTTCTGTTTCGTTTAAAATGAATAATATGATTAAAACATGAACAATCTGGTCAATATTTGAAACAGCCATATGCCCAAAGGAGTCATCATCATGTCTATCGTCGAGCCTTGTCAGGTTCTTACCGCAGGCTATTCCTTCCATCGAAAGCCCTTTTATTCGAACCAGCCTGAGGGGATCAAAAATTATTTATTCCGTTTGCAAACAGATGGACGTTGCCAAGCCCGCATTAACGGGGAAATGACACGGATTGAGGCAGGTGACCTACTGTTATTCAATCCTACCGAGCCTTATGAACTGGATATTCATAGTGAGTTGAATCCCATGGGAGAGCTGGTCGTGGAAAGCGGAGATTATCACATTTTTTTCGGTGGTTCCTGGGTAGATGAGTGGTGGAACCATCATAAACGACCCAACAGAATTAAGGTTCAGCTCACAGAAGCCCTGCTTGGCCTATTTCGTCAGCTTGTGATGGAGCAACGACGTATTTCTAATCCTTACCCGGAAATATCAAGTTATTACATACGCATTTTATGTTTGGAGTTTGACCGTATGCTATCCGATCATCCTATCGCTACTCATCATAACTATCTTGCGTATCAGATTAAAAATTATATTGAAGAAAATGCATCCTCTAACTTCAAACTGGATGACGTGTCTTCACACGTCGGTATCAGCGTATCCCGAGCAGTGCATCTGTTTAAGGAAACATTCGATACGAGCATTATGCAGTACACGCTGGACATCAGGCTTAACATGGCGAGAGAACGAATCATTTTCAGTCCCATGTCACTGGAACAAGCCGCCGAATCGTCAGGATTTGCAAATTACACGTATTTTCACCGTGTATTTCGTTCCCGCTTCGGTATGTCGCCTAAGGAATTCAGGGTGATTCACCGCGAGCAATTGTAGGACAAAGAGAGCGTTCACCTGAACGCTCTCTTTGTTCATAACCAATAATAGTGGATACTGCTTACATACCACGACCCAGCTTTTTTACGGAGCAATTGTCAGCATCACTACTGACATTGGTGGCAGTGTAACATCCAAATGCTGACCTTGAAGCTGATAGGATGTGAAAGCTTCCTTTTTCACACGCTCTGGCTGATCAAACGTATTATGTGCCTGCATATCGTCGTTGGCAAGGACAACACCACTGATCTTTTTAACCTCTTCCAGTCCTCTTAGCTCCAAATTCAAGTTTGCCGACTCGCCCGGATGGACGTTGCAAAAGCTGATATGAATATTACCATCCTGCGCCTTGGAGGCGGACACGCTTACTTGCGGGATGGAATCCCCGTCATATTCATAATCGCCTACCTTTACATGAACAGCCAGTGCTTGCGCATCCTGATGCACCTTAAACATTTCAAATATATGGTATGTCGGCGTCAACAGCATAGCAGGACCTTCGGTCAGAACCATTGCTTGTAAAACATTGACCATTTGAGCAATATTCGTCATCTGTACTCGGTCATGGTGATTATGGAAAATGTGTAGATGCAGCCCAGCTACCAGCGCATCGCGCATCGTATTTTGTTGATACAGGAAGCCCGGATTGGTCCCTGGCTCAGTCAGGAACCAAGTTCCCCATTCATCGATGATCAGTCCGACCCTTTTGTCAGGATCATATTGGTCCATAATAGCAGAATGACGAGTAATCAATTCATCCATGTGCAGTGATTTTTTCATCGTCTCGAACCATTCCGCTTCATCAAAGCCGAGTGCTTGCCGTTTCCCTTCCCAGTTTCCCGGGATCGTATAGTTATGCAGGCTCAAACCGTCCATAAGATGCCCAGCTTCACGCATCAACACTTCGGTCCAACGATAATCGTCCACATTCGCCCCACCTGCAATCCGATAAATGCGGTTCTCGCCATAGTTACGGACATATGTCTGATAGCAGCGATACAGATCGGCATAATATTCTGGGCGCATGTTACCGCCACAACCCCAGTTTTCGTTACCCACTCCAAAATATTTGAGCTTCCATGGTTTCTCACGACCGTTTTCCTGACGCCATGCAGCCATTGGGGACTCTCCATCGAAGGTCATGTACTCTACCCATTCCGACATTTCCTGAACTGTACCACTGCCGACATTTCCACAAATATAAGGCTCTGCATCTAACAGCTCGCACAATTGAAAAAACTCATGTGTGCCAAAATGATTATTTTCAACCACACCGCCCCAATGCGTATTTACCATTCTCTTACGATTTCCTTTGGGTCCGATACCATCTTTCCAATGATATTCATCGGCAAAACAGCCTCCCGGCCAGCGCAGCACAGGAATATTCAGCTTTTTCAGCGCTTCCACCACATCATTACGAATTCCGTTTGTGTTCGGAATCGGTGAGTCCTCTCCAACCCATATGCCTTCATAAATGCAACGTCCAAGATGCTCAGCAAATTGTCCATAAATGTTTTTATTAATAATGCCTTGTTTCCAATCGGTATTAACAACAATAGAACCCTTCACAACAAACCCTCCCCAAAAATATTAAGATTGTTGGAACACCCGCATAAATGTTTACGCTTTCATTTCGGTGTAAATATCACTCATTCCACCGAGCTTCTTTCGATTTTAATTTTTACGCATCATCACATCTAGCAAACATTAATATATTTATTAATAATTAAATAAAAATATTTCACGTGTTTAATATATTTTATTGTCTACTTTTTGTCAATCGTTAAGAAAAGGTCCAATCAAACCAAAAAGCCTGCCATTAAGGCAGACCAAGGTATGACTACTTTAACCCGTAATCCAGGTTCAGCCGAGCCTGAGCATTGTATCTTTTAGGCTGTTCCTATCCACCGTGAACCATGGTAACTGGGACAATTTTGAGCTGCCGCCAAAGCACGTACACGAACAATACTTCCGCTGATACCACACGTATGTCCGGACATTAACTCTTCACATTGTGAGCAGGCCAACAGTCTGGCTTCGTACACTTCATCGTTTACACATTCCATTTTGGGTCTCATGTTGGTTAGAATTCTGGTAATTTGCTCTTCCGATATCGAGATATCTCTTTCACAACCTTTGCAGGTGCTTGGCACAGGTATATCTTCCATCGTCAGCTTACCTCCCCATCAACAATGTCTTAAGTAAATATAGTGAGTCCATGATGCCATAAATGATAACAGTATATCCTTTATTCTGGCTAGCCCTATTTCCGTTCCGACGGAAGGCTGGCAGCCGCCTCGGATACGACCATCGCCAAGTCCTCATTTCCGAACATGGATAGTACCCCTAATACTGTATCCAGCGGAATATCACCCGCTTCTTCACGCGATACAGTCAATTTGCGTACTCGTAGCAGACGCTCGTTGCTATCCTGATGCGGATACGCTACACGATATAATTCCTCTGGCTCCAACCCGTGATTGATACACCATTGCGCAAATACAAGAATCATCATATCTTCTTCTTGCTTATAATTTTCGATGATGGCTTCTTCTAGCTGTTTACCACGATTATCTTCTTCCATTCATTCATTTCTCCTTCAACCTAATTCTTGATGTCTGTCTGGACTGTTAAGATCATGTTCGGACGTTCCATATTAATCACTCAAACGGTTGATCAGTTCGTCAGCCAGCATATGGCTTTCCAATACTTTTCCAGCTCGTACAGCACACTCCTCCGGACGATGAATATGCTCCAGAAAATGATTCACGACTCCTGTGAATCCTCGTCTTTCCAAAATCGTATCCCAGCTTCCAAAAGCTTGCGTTAATGGTGAATGATTTTTTTGCATAAAAACAGCCTGTTCCATATTTGTTACTTCAACAGACCGTCCTGCCCCGTGAAGCTCCAGTTTTTCTATGTCAGCTCCTGCCTGTCTACTCATACTGTAGCTTCCGGTGGCATTTCCCAAACGTACAGTCCCGAACGCAGCATCCATATATCCTTCACTCGTCGTATTCAGACTACTATGCAGCAGTTCATAATCATCGCCACCCAGCCACAAAAGCAAGTCAAGCATATGAATTAAATCATCATAAACCGTCTGTGCCGCCGGTCTTCGATCATATCCAGTACGATGTTTAATAGCCGCACATTGACTGAATCCACCCGCTTCCTCTAACCAAGCCTTAGCAGCAACATAATGCGGGGCAAAACGCCGATTAAATCCCACCGCCAGCAGCACGGCCTGTGCTTCCGCAAAAGCGGTCATTTCCAGATTCTGACGAACATCATAGGACAACGGTTTATCCACATACACGGCAATCCCTTTTTCAATACACGCCATAACCAGATCAAAATGAGCTTCGGTCGCGGCATGTATAAATACAGCTTCCGGTTCCCATGCCAGCATCTCCTTCACATCTGTCGTTCCTCTAGGCAACCTATATTGCTCCATGACGGAACTTACCGGCTCCTGTGAACGGTTCATGACACCTACAATGTCTACACCTTGGTGTGCAGCCAGTAACGGCAAATATACTTTACGAGCAATACCACCCAGTCCCGCAATGGCTACCCTTGTCTTCGTTTGCTTGTCCATATCATTCCCACCTCTAATCACTCATTCATCTGTTGTCTAGTTTACATGGAAGTCTGCTGACAAGTAAAGAAAAGAGACTGCTCCGGGTCCAGTTGGACAATAACGGAACAGCCTCTATGGCATGAACATTCAGCTTCAGCTAAGTTTACCTCAATGTAAGTTAGCTTAGGCGTGCTGCACTTGCTTTCTTGTTTTTTCACTTTTGATTTTTTTAACACGCATCCCAATGGCTACAACCAGAACCACAACCAGAACCTCAAAGCCGTATTTAACGACCCCGTTCATAAACCAGTGTGCAATCAACGGTTCCGCCACCACCATTTTGGCAGCAGTATAAGCAAGTACAGCAGCCCCAATCGTAATAACTACTGGGTAACGTTCTGTCAGCTTCAAGATAATCGTACTTCCCCACACCATGATTGGAACAGAGATTGCAAGACCCAATATAACGAGTAGCATATTTCCATGAGCTGCGCCCGCTACAGCAAGTACATTGTCGAGCCCCATCATCGTATCCGCGATAATAATGGTGCGGATCGCTGCCCACATTTGATTCGTGGCTGAAATTTCATGCTTCTTCTCTTCGACCAGTAGCTTATAGGCGATATAGATAAGTGCGAGTCCCCCAATCAAACGCAATCCATAAATTTGCAATAAATACGTGACCAGCACCGTAGCAATCACACGAATGATGACCGCTCCGACCGTCCCCCAAATAATGACCTTCTTTTGATTGGCCTTATCAACATTGCGAGCCGCCAAACCGATTACGATTGCATTGTCACCGGCTAGCACCAGATCAATGATAATGATGGATACTAATGCGGTTAAAAACTCAATTGACAACAAATCCATACGTTTCTCCCACCTTTTTTATTTATTTGTTATACTGTACATAGTTCAGCGCTTTATACTAAAAAAGCGCCATTTCACGGAATCCGGAAACGGCGCTGACCCAAATTTGGCATCAAAAAAAGACCATTTACCCGGATTCCTAAAATCCTGGCAAAGGTCTCGCTTACAACATTACGTTGCCAATAAAGCCGGGGATTAAAAATCCCGTAATGACGACTTTACTCGTTGAGCTACTCCCCTTTGGGAACTATTCTATTAGTGGCAGTATAGCACACATTATTAGGAATGTGAACCCTATTTTTTTCTGTATAAGCGATAAGCCGTACAGGGATATTGAAAGAGGTATGTAAATGAAAAAATGGCTACTTGCCGCTGCTTATGTTTCGCTGCTTTGCATCGCGTTTATCTACAGATATGATTGGCTCGCCTGGGCGGACAAGCAAACCTCCTTTCCAGTTCTGCTACTGCTCGCATTTTTATTCGCGTTAATACCGTTTGTGCCTTACAAGCTGATTATCGCTTCTATTGCTTATGCCGCAGGTCCTTGGCAAGGTGCTCTGATTTGCTGGCTAGGCACTACCATGGCTGCACTGGTCGTTTTCATTGCAGTACGTACCCTGTTTCGTGACAAAGGACGAGCCTATTTGAAGCGGGTTCCTGCATTGGAGCGCTTCAATCGGGTCATGGAAAGGGAGCCTTTTGCTGCTGTTCTGCTGGCTCGCCTGATTCCGGTCATCCCCCAGGCAGCGGTAAATGTATACGCTGGAGTAGCGGGGTTCCCGTTCTGGAGCTTTATCCTAGGTACAGCTATTGGCAAGCTTCCCGCAATTGCGGTGTATGCTTATGCTGGCGGCACCTTTGCAGAACACCCAATCACTGGTTTGCTCATTTTGGTGCTATATACTGCATTGGTGGGCGGCGGCTTTATACTCTACCGAAAAAGGCTTCAACGCATCAATAGAATTTAATGCGACAGTTTGCTACCGTTTCTGTAGGATGTTTCATGGCGATTTTGAGGACAGAGCCAGTTACACTGCCGTTTGGTTTCTGACGTTTCGTTGGATTTTGCAAAAATCTCGTATATAATTTAATTGTAAGCTATTTAAATAACAACTAATTAAACATTCTCAGATTGGAGTGACAAATATGAGTACCAACAATCCACACACGGTAGAAAAAGCAACTTTTGCAGGTGGCTGCTTCTGGTGCATGGTTTCCCCTTTTGAGGAATTACCCGGTATTTTGAAGGTTAGATCTGGATACACAGGGGGACATACCGAAAATCCTACCTATGAAGAGGTATGCTCTGAAACAACGGGGCATGTGGAAGCCGTACAGATTACATTTGATCCACAAGTTTTCCCGTATGAAAAACTGTTGGAGCTATTCTGGCAGCAGATTGATCCGACGGATGAAGGTGGACAGTTTCACGATAGAGGTTCATCTTACCAAACGGTTATTTTCTATCATAATGAAGAGCAGCGAATCAAGGCAGAAGCTTCTAAAGAAGCTTTGGCTCAAAGTGACCGCTTCGACAAGCCCATTGCTACACCGATCCTGCCTGCGACCACTTTTTATGAAGCAGAAGAATATCATCAGGACTACCATAAGAAAAACCCCGCTCATTACAAACGCTACCGCAAAGGTTCGGGACGTGAGGACTTTATCGAACAAAATTGGTCTGGCAAGATTGATAAATCCGATCTTAAAGATCGGCTGACGCCTATTCAATACGAAGTAACTCAAAAGAACGCGACCGAGCGCCCTTTTCAAAATGAGTTTTGGGATCATGAGGGTGAAGGCATTTACGTAGATATCGTATCAGGAGAGCCCTTGTTCAGTTCATTGGACAAATATGATGCAGGTTGCGGTTGGCCCAGCTTTACCCGTCCGCTGCGCAGCTATAATGTCAAAGAAAAAACCGATCTCAGCCATTTTATGATCCGTACCGAGGTGCGAAGTCGCGAAGCTGACTCCCATTTAGGGCATGTATTCGATGATGGTCCTGGTCCAGATGGTCTGCGTTATTGCATCAATTCCGCCGCGCTCCGCTTCGTGCCTCAAGCAGACTTGGAACGTGAAGGATACGGAGCATATAAGTCATTATTTGAACAGTAAGTAACCATAAAATCATTGGAGCTGACCCGCGATCTATCTTTAATAGATGATCACGGGTCAGCCCTTTTTTGGGATATGGCAGCAGCACATCATTACGAAAGCTAGCAATTAACTCATTACCCATCCAAGCCAAATTGCTAGCGGTACTAGCAATAGCTGAGCTAATAAAGTACCTGCCAAACGCGACATGATCATCCAGCCGTACATACTGTTCATCCGAGTTAAGGGTAGCTCCCCTCGTAGCGTTTTCTCCGACAGGACCGCCAACCTTGGATCAATTAACAAGGTCAATAATACCGTTGCAACGCCATTGATTAGACCTGACGACATTGACATTGCTGTACCTTGAGCAGGCCACAGGAATGATGCATATAAAGCAGATACTACTCCTGTTGTATAAATCGAAGTGACAGCTATATTCAGAATAATTAGACGCTTGGGTATCGCTCCGCTAATCAGTGAAGTAAGCATGGACCAGGTGGGACGTTTTATGTAGTAGCCTGCATGTTTCCAGCGACTTCGCAGCATTAAATGACGCACCAAAGCCGGAATAGATCCGGTATGCTCCAAATGCACAATCCATCTGGCTGACATGCGTACCACTGTTGGATACAGTAATATAGCAAGTATGGTTCCAACGGTTGCTGCCAGCAGTACCCCATGCATATATAGTTCCAGTCCAATATCCGTTCCGCCCACTTGTGCTGCAGCTTTAGCCTGATCGACCATCCCTCCGAGTAAAGGCCCCTGCGCCATGTTAGAGGTGCGTGAAACCAACAGCAGCATTCCCGCAACGGTTAACGCTAATCCAATCCGACGCGCTCGCAAACCACCAAGCCGCAGAGCATAGGACAAGCTATCTGTAGTATGAATGATGATAGTCAGCAAAAAAACAAAACCCCAGGCAAGCAAATGCTTCACTCCTTTTTCTGGTATTCTGCACACCATTATACGCTTTTTCTCAAGATACATTTTACAATATATTCATTTCTTTGATTTCCGTTTGTTTAATCCTACAACGGGTAATACATAATACATCATCTGCTATAAGGAGTGTGCAACTATGCCTTGGGACAAACATGATTACCCTCCATCCATGAAAAACCTGGAACCTCGTGTGCGAGAAAAAGCCGTTGATATTGCTAACGCTCTACTCCGTGACGGCTATGAAGAAGGTCGCTCGATTGCGATTGCCACTTCCCAAGCCGAGGAATGGAACGATAATCATCCAGCCGAGCAAGATGAGAAACAGTAGAAAAAATATAAAACGGACGCATTCAGTCTACTTTAAAACCTTCCTGATAGAAGCTGAATACAGCGAAAGGGTGTTACGTAAGAAGATTTCTCTCCTAACGTAACACCCTTTCCTTATTGACGAAGGCTGTGGACGACCGGCACTGTTTTGGCAACCACCTTTTTAGCGGGTATAGCCGCTGGCAGTACCTTTTTCACAGGTCGGTGCAGTTGGAACGTGGTCGTCCATGTAATTATTTTTCCGGCAAGCCACACAGCCAGTATTGTAAACATTGTTTCCTTCATAGGCAGATACAATAGTGATAATCCCAGTACGATGATGTCACTGACAATAAACACGTTGCCGATTTTCCACCCGCGCCACTCACTGATCAGCAGAGATAAGATATCATCGCCCCCGGTTGCTCCACCGAATCGCAGTACGATTCCGGCTCCCAAACCTGTAAGCACCCCACAAAGTAGAGCAGCTATCAGCAGATTTCCATGTAGATCTATAACCAGAGTCGAATACTTCTCAAATCCTGCATAAAACAGTGAAAAAGCGACGGCTCCGATTAACGCAAGCAGCATAAATCTTTTGCCCTTCAGTACCCATGCCAGCAATATGACGGGAATATCAAGCAGCAACATACTCCATGCTGGAGATATACCAAACGCGTAATGTCCCAGCAGGGCCAAGCCTGCAAATCCGCCTTCTGACAAATGATTTTGGGCATTAATGTGATAGTACGTAAAAGCTAAAATGCATGTTCCGAGCAACATGACAGCAATCTGTCTCAATGCTCCATTGTTCACGATAGATTCGTAAGTTTTCCTCATACAGGCTCCCTCGGTTTCTCGTAAGTTTGATGTGGATGAACCCACTCTTACGGAAACTACCAGGTAAGATGTGCCTGGAGGACTTGGTCCTTCGCATGTACAATCCCCTCTTCCGCAGAGTTGGCTTTCGCAACTTGACGTTACTCCGCGGAAAAGCTAAGTATAAGACAGATCAAATCGTTTCCAAATCGTCCTTTGGGGAAGTATCCTTCGGGGACACATGGTATCCTGATCCTTTCTTTTGTGGAATAAAACTCCGACATTTCTGTGGTACATATAATTCTATAATTTATTATACCACACCTTGTCACCTGCTAAACAGCTTGCTTTTTTGCTGCACCATATTTTATTTTATGTGTGAGCATGCTTTATTGTATGTGTGAATTAACGCATTATACCGAAGGTTTGGCGAATGTACATTTAATATAACCCAAATCGTATTTTATTTTTGTTTAGATTATTATCCACTTAATTTGGCGGTTCTACGCTGATTGGCCATAAACACTCCTCCAAGTATAAGGACCAGCCCGGTTAGAACGTTCCAGCCGATATGTTCATTCAAGAGCAAAAAGCCCCATACAATGGCACTTACTGGTACAAAATACGTCACCGAAGAAGCAAATTCCGCACTCCCCCGCAAAATCATGTAGTTGAACAAAATATATGCTACTCCTGATCCCAAAACTCCCAGTCCTATAAGAGAACCCAATACACCTGAATCAGAAACAATCGACAAATCAGGTCTCTCCACCATTGCCATCATAATGCCACCCCCTACCGCCGCACCAAGCAGTGTCGCAAAGGTAGCCTGATACATGGAAAGATTGGAAAGAAAACGTTTGGAGAGCTGTGTTCCAAATCCGTAGCAAAGAGTCGCAAGCAGCATACACCCAAAACCCACAGGATCAACAGAAATAATAGATGCAGGATTAATACCCAATAAAATAATAATTCCTACAAAAGCGAGACCCATTCCTAACCACTGCATTCGATGAAAAATAGCTCCGAAAAAAACAAGCCCCACCAACATGGTCCATATGGGCGTGGTAGCATTCAATACAGAAGCCATGCTGCTAGCTATTCTGGTCTCGCTAAAACCGATCAATGTCCATGGCAAGACCATGTTGACCGAAGCTACCAGAGTAACCGATTTCCACGGAATGCTTTTGATTTTAAACGGCCTGCGCATAAGTATCATTAACAAGACAATAAAAATAAGCCCAAAGCTGGACCTGAGAAATACAATAGTCCACGGCCCTACCTGATGTAGCAACAACACCTTGATAAACATAAACGAACCGCCCCAAATGAGGCTCAACAGTAATAAAGCTGCATATAACGAACGTGACAATATGTATACCTTCTTTCTCCACTTCTTAAGTTAAATAGTAAAGGCTGACCGCAGTCAGAACGATCTCCCCTTTTATGTAAGTTTTTATCCATTAGCTTAACATAAACTCTGTTTGACTGTCATTGGCGATAAACGTAAGATTCTTTACATAATGGCACATGGGTATCGCTCCCCATCACTTTTCCAATAATTGATGATTGCTTTAGCCATGGAAAAATTCCTATGATGAGGTATAAATAGAACATACGTTCTATATACTGATTATATATTGTATTCTTACTCGGAGTAAAGGAGATTTTTATGCCAAGCCAAAAGATACTGAACCACAAGAGCAAAGCTCCTTTACCTTCTGAAGAAGACACAGGGCTGGTCAAGATGTGTGTACTTTTAACTCTTGTTCTGGATGTGCTGGAACGAGACATTCGTATTATAAATACCTCTCCTCTAAAAATGCCCGATTTGTATGTTCGTAGCCTGACTGGAGTACAACAGCGCGTAGCTGTTCAATTAGCAGAGACAAAAGCGCGAATGAAAACACTAGGAATTAAAATTTACAGCGAAATCCGAAATCATGAAGGCGTAGAGGTTTTGTATGCATGCCGTGGCTATCAAAGGCGATTTTTCATGCTTTCATCCTTTGCTCGCAGCGAGGTCCGGCGGAAACTGGGACACTATCTAGGAATTGATCCGACGTAAGATTAAGCCTCCTTGTAATCTGGTGATTCAAGAATGGATAAGTCACCAGATCATGGATAAACTCAGTCCATTTGGCACACATTATGCCTATCTCATCCAAAAGGGGGTGCTTTCTTGGCTGGACATGACGCAGCTTCCGTTGAATTAAGCAGAAATGTTTGAGCAGTTATCCATCAATCTGAATCTGATTCGCAAACAAATTGTCACCCCGTCACTGGTTGTACGCTACTTTATGTGGGATCTAAAACCCGAACTAAAATCGTTATTGTCTATGTTCAAGACTTGGCTAATCCTGAGCTGGTGAAAGCAGTGAAAACGAGAATTAAAGCAATCTCCTCCGATATGGCGCTCCCTGCCGGTTTTATTCAAGAATTTAAGGAGGACAATTCTTATTCTCTTCCCTCAATAGCTCAGACGGAACGACCGGATGGTGTGACCGCCAATCTAATGGAGGGACGGATTGCGATTTTGGCTGATGGTAGCCCAACTACTCTAATAGCTCCCATCTCTTTTTCTGCATTTTACCAAAGCCCAGACGATTATCACGCTCGTTGGATTATTAGTTCATTTCTAAGAACGATTCGAATGACGAGCTTTTTAATCGCTTTTACGCTGCTTGCCATTTACATTGCGACGATTACTTTTCATCCAGCTATTTTGCCATTAGAGCTGGCGCATATCATCAAATAATAACTAGGAATTGGTTCTACGCCCAATAATTTTACTTATTTCCCCCTAATTGTGTTCCCTTTTTCTGCTGCTAATTCTATCCTATCTCTTCAAAAAAAAGGAGGGACCTGAAACATAAAAAAGAGCAGAGCGCTTGGAATGCTGGCTCTACTCATGTTTATAACAGGCTGCTGGGATCAGAACAATTTGAAGGATGCCCGATTGGCAAATGCATCGGCTTATGATCTCACTCCTGAAGGCGTGTTGTCGCAAACGCTAGAGACTGTAGATGATCCTCAAAGCAATCAGGAAAATGGATGTGATGCCTTTGGCGTAGACAGACAGTTGATCGCTCATCATCCAGTAGTATGGAAAAGTGTAGATTGGAATGAAGAATACCCCAATGTTCGTTTTCATCCGCAGGTCACTGTAGACATTGTTGGGAACGGCATTTTAAACTAAACCGTTCCTGTCGCTTAGTTTTTGGGTTGATCAGATATTATTTCTGGATAAGTAACTTCATCAGATTGGTTTTTTGGAGTCTCACTCTGGCTTTCCGATTCAGAAGGAGTCTCCTGTTCATTTTCAACAGAAGGTTGCGAAGTATCTGTTGATGGCACATCGTTGTTCTCATCAGGCATATCTACCTCTGTGTCTGCGTCAGGAATAGCAGGATCCGTTTCCTCTGGTGGAATTTTCTCTTGATCTATTGCAGGGACCTCAACCTCTGGGACTGCTTTTTCCTTGATATCTGGTTTGGATGGGACCACTGGTCTAGCAGAACGCGGAATCTGTTCTCTTCCAACCTCGGTAGGCACATATTTTTGATTAAACCAGTCAGTCACGAGTTGACCCGATTGACGGGAATAACGCCCTGGTAGCTTACCTGTAAGGCTAGAAACCGTAACTCTTACAACACCTTCCGGCTGTATAAAGTGCTTATTCTTAAAAAGCTCAGGCTGGTCCTTGACCGCCTCATTCATGATCAGTGCCCACACTGACTGTGCTCTGGAATGGCCTTCTTGAGATAGTGTATTAACCTGTTGGCGGTAACCAGCCCAGACGCCTAGTGTAACGTCAGGTGTATACCCCATAAACCACACATCACCAAAGTTTTGTGTCGTACCGGTTTTACCGGCGATATCAATGTCACCATAGCTTTTAAAAGCATTTTGCAGACGTTTGCCAGTTCCCCTCGGATCTGATATAACCGTTTTGAGCATATCCGTCATCAAAAATGCGGTTTGCTGCGAATATACACGTCTCGTCTGCGGTTTAAATTCATATACGATCTTCCCGTTGGCATCCGTAATTTTGCTGATCAGATGAGGTGCATTATATACACCCATATTGGGAATCGTTCCATATGCTGCGGTCAGTTCCTCGACGGATACCCCTTTACTTAGTCCACCCAAAACCCCTGTCTGTGCATGTTCATCCTGCGACTGAATGGTCGTAATTCCAAGAGAACGCACAAAATTCCAAGCGTTAGGAATTTTAACTTCATATAAGAACAGCCTCAGCGCAGGGATGTTGATTGACCGATTGAGTGCTTCACGGGCTGTCATAAGCCCCTCGTACCGTCTGTTATAATTTTTAGGAATATGATAACCTTTACGTCCGTCTTTCAATATGATTTGTGAATCATCAATAAGACCGGCTGGCTGAGTGTAGCCTTTTTCCAAAGCAGGTAAATAAGCAGCAATAGGCTTCATGGCAGAACCGGGCTGACGTGTCATTTGAGTTGCATAGTTCATTTGCTCGGTATTAAAATCTCTGCCCTCGATCATACCAAGTACAGCCCCTGTTTTATGATCAATCATGATTGCTGCAATCTGCTCTAATCCCTTCTTCTTACTGTATGGAGAAAAGTTTTGTGGATTGGCTGCAATCTGCCGCATATTATTATAAATTTTCTTATTTATCGTTGTATAAATTCGATATCCGGACCTTTGCAACTCTTCTCGCGTATTTTGAAGAAGCTCGGCATGCTCAGGCTTGGAAATTTCGGCTGGCGTGATATCCGGATTTTGCTGGAGCGCTAACAATTGGGCCGCTTCCCGCTCTGTCTCCAGCATCAAATAAGGGAATGTGTTATAACTTTTTTCGCGATGTGGCGCAAGAGTGGCTTTCACATCAAATTGAAGCGCCTCATTATATTCGGATAGCGTAAGTTTACCTGTTGCCAGCATTCTTCCCAACACGACACGCTGACGCTCCATCGCTTTATTGAAGCCTTCTTCATCAAAGTTCCCTTTACCATCAAAAGCGGAATAAACAGATGGCAGTTGCGGGAGACCTGCCAAATAAGCCGCCTGAGCACTATGAAGCTTATGTAGATCACTTACATTGAAAATTCCTAACGAAGCAGACTTGATTCCATATAAATTGTAACCAGCGGAACCATTACCAAAAGGCATTTTGTTTAAGTAAGCCGTTAATATTTTATCCTTGCCCATAAACCGTTCCATACGCAATGCTAGCAGCATTTCCTTCACCTTGCGGCTGTCCGTCTTATCCAGACTGAGAAAAACCCTTCGGGCTACCTGCTGCGTCAGTGTGCTGCCGCCTGTTTGGCGGTTTTCATTCAAAAGCTTCTGCTTAACGGCACGAGCTGTTCCCTTTAAATCCACACCACGGTGCTCATAAAATTGGCTGTCTTCCGTTGAAATGAGGGCGTCCACAATCGACTGAGGGACATCCTTCAGATCAACGAGCTGTCGATCCTCCTCCATGCGCATTCTTCCAACCGGAGTTACCTGATCATTAAAAAATACAAAGCTGGTCAGAGCGTTCTCATTTACCTTTTCATATATCAACTGACGTGATCGTACAGGTTCATCATGAACCAGTGCCGCTACATAGCCGGATATAAGACCTCCAGCAAATAGCAATCCAAGTACACCCGCAAACGAGAACCACTTGATATTAATTAGCAAAACTCTGCCAAAAATACGCCACCTACTGCGTTTTTGAGATGATGGTCGACGTTTTGGGTTCATAAAAATGGTTTTCTCCCCTCAATATTCATTCATTTCCACTTGTTTTTGCTCAAGATATTATGATACGCCATGTTAGGTTTTACGTAAACTCTAACGTTCCAAAAAATACATTTGTATTAGGAACACTTGTTCTGTATATAATACTACTATAAGAGTATACATTCAAGAATATTTTGGTAGGATGATCAACACCTATCAGGAGAGGAGGTCGAATTTTTGAAGGAACGCAGAAATAGAACCATATTCTTATCGGACTGCCAAAGTTTTTATACCAGCATCGAAAAAGCAGATGATCCCAAATACCAACATAAGCCACTCGTTGTGGCCGGTGACCCTGCACTTCGTTCAGGCATTATTTTAGCTGCATGTCCGCTGGCCAAAAAATACGGTATATCTACAGCAGAACGTCTGGGAGAAGCGGTGAAAAAATGTCCTGACCTTATCATTGTACGCCCGCGTATGCAGCATTATATCGATGTCTCATTAAAAATAACAGAAATCTATAATGAATATACGGATTTGGTTGAAGTTTTCAGCATTGATGAACAGTTTCTGGATATGAGCGGAAGTCTCTCTCTGTTCGGAGATCCGGTGAGTATTGCAAGTGAAATTCAGCAAAAGGTACTGGCACAAACAGGAGTATGGATTCGAATTGGCATCAGCTCCAACAAAATGCTGGCTAAAACCGCGACAGATATATGGGCTAAAAAAAATGACAGTGGCATTTTCTTGTTGCCTACATCCGATATTGCAGCGTTGCTGTGGCCTCAGCCAGTACGTCTTATGTTCGGCATTGGTTCGCGTATGGAACGGCATTTGGAGAAGCTTGGACTACACACCATTGGAGATATCGCACGTACCCCCTTACCCCGGCTACAGGACAGATTCCGGTCTCATTTCGGCAAGCAGTCCGATATTCAGGCAGAGGTGATATGGCGGACTGCTAACGGGATCGATCACAGCCCGGTCAAGCCGGAAACATTTAATACACCTCCCAAATCCATCGGTCATATGATGACTCTTCCCCGCGACTATCTCCAGCCTGCGGAAGTGGAAACCATCCTGCTTGAACTAACAGAAGAGGTGTGTCGGGACGCCCGCCGCAAAGGATATATGGGCTCAGTTGTGACTGTTCATTGTATATGCAGTCCCTACGAGGCACCAACTGGGTTCTCCCGACAAATGAAGATACCCGATCCTACAAACCATACCCAAAAAGTATATGAAACCGTTAAAAAAATCTTTTATACTTTTTGGAATCATATGCCCGTGAAGCGCGCAGGGGTTACTTTAAGCGGATTGGTGGATGATCAACTATATCAGTTGGATTTATTTGAGGATCAGGAGCGATCCCGTGCTTTGGAAAAGGTGACGGACACTTTAAAGGATCGGTATGGTCAGTCCATCATCATGCGAGCATCATCGTTAACAGATGCCGGGCAGGCCATGGAACGCTCTATCAAAATTGGCGGTCATTACAAATAAAAAGTCTCATGATAAGTGCACACTAGCTATTGCCCGGGGAATGAACTAAAACAAACCAAAAAGGATCGCCTGATATCAGGCAATCCTTTTTTTATCTGTGCTTCACAAAAAAACATGGAGAACGCTTTGAAGCACCTCTTCAAATAGCAATCAACGGAACATTCCCCACAGCTTGATTAGATGAAATGTATTGGACGGATCAATTTTTTGTGCCAATACGAAGGCGGTCAATTGCTCCTCCTGCGCAGCCGTCAAACGCTCGTTTAAAATAGCAGAAGTGGACTTCACAAGATGACGCACCTTAGCTTTATTTTGCAGGTCCGCTTTAGTCACACCTTCAATCTGCTGCTTAACCCGCTCCTTGAGCGCACGATTCTTCATTTTCAACTTAATCCGCTCCACCAGTTGCGGACTGATTCCATATTGCTGATAGCTCAATGTTGCCACACCTCCCATATCATTCGGTCATTCCCAAATATATGACGGCCAGCCTGTCCATTGTGCCTATCTGTTTAAAACGTTTAAAACAATCTCATAATTCATGGTGGATTAATCGATGAGATCCCCCTGAAAAATCTGCTCTTTTTGCAAATAACCGCGCAATGCTTCATACTGCGGAGATGTCCAAAAGGACGCATCCTTGATCAGATCAGTTGCATCCTCACGCGCCTTTTCCAGCACCTCAAAATCCGCTACCATATCTGCTAAACGAAACTCGGGTAGCCCACTCTGCTTGGTACCAAAAAAGTCACCCGGCCCCCTCAAATCCAGATCGCGTCTAGCCACCTCAAAACCATCGTCCGTATCGGTCATAACCTTCATCCGCTCCTGACCAACCTCCGACTTAGGGTCAGCGATCAATACGCAATACGAGGCATGTGCACCCCGTCCGACTCGTCCACGTAATTGATGTAACTGGGATAGTCCAAAACGATCCGCATCCATAATGATCATTAGTGTCGCATTGGGAACGTCTACCCCTACCTCCACAACCGTCGTTGAAACGAGCAACTGAATTTCATTCGCATAGAAAGAACGCATAACTTCTTCCTTTTCTGCGGGAGTCATTCGTCCATGTAATAGCCCAACGCGGTAATGTGGAAAAGCCTGTTGCATTTGAATATGCAAATCGATGGCATTCTGTACGTCTAGCTTCTCCGACTCTTCAATCAACGGACAAATCAGATAAGCCTGCCGTCCCTGGTCTACCTCGCGGGAAATAAAACCAAGTACCCGATCCATCAGTTCGTGCTTCACCCAATAGGTGGAAATTGGAATACGCCCCTTCGGCCGCTCTGACAACGTAGAAACATCCATATCGCCAAACGCAGTGATGGCCAGCGTACGAGGGATCGGTGTGGCCGTCATCGTCAGCACATCGGGATTATAGCCTTTGCGACGCAGTACACTTCGCTGGTTCACTCCGAATCTATGCTGCTCATCCGTTACAACAAGCCCAAGCTGACGAAAATATACATCCTCCTGAATGAGAGCATGGGTGCCTACTACAATGTCCAGCAGACCCATTTGGAGAGCAGCTAGCAGTTCCTTACGCTTCTTCCCGGTTGTACTCCCAGTCAGTAGACCAACGCTGATTCCAAAGGGCTCAAACAGCTTGTGAAGCGATCGCATGTGCTGCTCGGCCAATATTTCGGTTGGCACCATCAGCGCTCCCTGAAAACCGGAACGTACTGTGGCAAATAAACCGATGGCAGCAACAACTGTTTTACCTGACCCAACATCCCCCTGAAGCAGACGGTTCATACAATAAGGTGAGCGTAGATCGTGCAGTATTTCAAGCTCTACCTTCTTCTGTGCATCCGTTAATTCAAAAGGCAAAGCCCTTACAAATTCACGAATCGTGGCGTTATCCACCGTATGTACCACCCCGTCCGCACGACCGCGATTTAACGCCCGGAATGCCTGCATTTTCAACTGAAATAAAAACAGTTCCTCATACACCATCCGCCGACGAGCCTCTTGCCCCTCGCGGTTGTCCTGAGGCTGGTGTATACCCGCAATAGCCTGCTTGCGCGGCATCATACTATATTTGCGTACAAGCAACTCAGGCAATATTTCGGGGATCATTTCACCAAACTGCTGGAGCGTCTGGTTCATTATTTTTCGCATCCAGCTTTGGGTGATCTTGCCGCCTATAGAGTACACCGGTTGAAGTGTCCCCGAGCGGGCTACTCCTTTATCAGGAAACTCAGAATCTGCAACAGTCATCTGCATACGTTTGAGGTCCCATTTACCAGTCACCACAATTTCACGACCTGAGGTTAGCTGCTCCTTCATGAAATGCCGATTAAACCACGTTGCGGTAAACATCCAATCCTCGGCCATCAATTTACAAGTCAACCTTGATTTGCGCCCGTAACGCTGAAGCACCGGAATGCCCATAATTTTGGCTTGTACCGTAATCTTATCTCCGTCCTTCACTTCGCTTAGCGAGCGCAGTCGGTAATCTTCATACCGAAACGGATAATATTCCAGCATATCCTGTATGTTAAAAATGCCAAAAGCGTGAAGCTCTCCCTCTTTGAGAGCACTCACGCCATGTATTTGTTTTAAAGGTATTTGATCCAATTGCAGCATATTACCTCTCATCTCCGGCCGGCCACACAAAAATGCCAATCGTCCCTGGCCCTACGTGGGTCCCAATCACAGCGCCAAGTTCAGTATATATTCGATCTCCTAGCTCAAAATGCTCTGCCAGCTGAGCCACGAACGCTTCTGCCGCTGAGCGATCTGCCGTATGACCCACAGCAATATTAATTTTTTGGCCTTTTAAGTCCCGCTCCAGTAGTTCAATAATTCTCGCTGTCGCTTTTTTATGCCCTCTCGCCTTATCAACCGAATAAATAATGCCTTCTTTGTCAATCGAAAGTATCGGCTTAATGTTAAGCAACGTGCCCACCATTGCCGCTGCCTTACCAATACGTCCGCCTTTTTGTAAGTATTGCAGGGTATCCACCAGGAAATACAAACAACGGCGCTCTCCACGACGTTCCACAGCCCGAACAATATCAGCCGGGGAGTGCCCGGCTGCCGCTAGCTCTGCCGCATAAACCACTAGCATACCGTATCCGTATGAAGCTGATTTGGAATCCACCACAGTCACTCTATGTTCATGCTTCTCTAGCATGGATTTGCCCAGCAAAGCAGACTGATACGTTCCGCTCACACCCGAGGATAAATGGATAGAGATAACCTGACTCTCAGGGTATTGCTCCAACAGTGTCGTGTACGTCTCCAAAAAACGGGCTGGTGAAGGCTGTGAAGTCGTAGGCAGCTCATCAGCCCGCACCAGTTCGCTGTAAAACTGCGCCGCTGACATCTCAATGCCGTCCAGGTAAGCTGTGCTGCCGAACATCACTGTCAGTGGTACAACGACTATACCGAGACGGTCTGCTAATTCCGATGGAATATCAGCCGTGCTATCCGTCAAAATGATGGTACTACTCATCAGTCAGACCTCCTTTTGTAGTGGACTTCCATGGACGCGCAAAAGCACATCAGGTTTCCACTGAGAACAAATAAGGATAAATCGGCTGACCACCTTCATGAACTTCCACTTCAGCATCCGCATAATTTTCTTCAATCCATGCAACAAGCTGATCTGTGTCTTCTTGATTCGCGTCCGAACCTGTAAGAATAGTAACAATTTCATCGCCATTCACCAGCATTTTCGCTAGCAAAAGGCGGGACGTTGCCATTAAGTGTTCCTCGGTCGCAACAATCTTGGAATCCTGAATACCGATGTAGTGCCCTGCTGTAATATGCAGATCATCAAGCGTCGTATCCCGTACCGCGTAGGTCACTTGCCCAGACTTCACCCGGGTGACTGCGTCACGCATATTGTCCTGATTTACCTCAAAAGCCTCTTCCTCCTGGAAGGCAAATGCTGCCGCAATGCCCTGAGGAATTGTTTTGCTCGGAATAACCGACACCAAACGTTCCATCTCTAGCAGTTCACGTGCTTGTTCTGCCGCCAAAATAATATTGGAATTATTCGGAAGAATAAAAATATGTTGAGCCGCAATCGAGCGGGCCGCATTAACGAAGTCCTCTGTGCTCGGATTCATTGTTTGGCCGCCAGCAAGGACAACATCGACGCCTAAACTTCTGAAAATATCAGCAATTCCTTCACCGGAAGCCACAGCTATAAAACCAAAGGATGCCAGTTCATGAGCGGGAGGCTCAGACGGCTCTTCCTCACGTACAGGCTCTGTTGGTATTTCAGCAAACCACTCAGGCTCAGGAGCAACATCCATACCCGCAGACAACAAATCACGATGCTGCTCGCGCATATTTAAAATACGAATCTGTGTAATTTCTCCGTAACGCAGTGCCAAATTCAGTACTTCACCAGGAGCCTTAGAATGCACGTGAACCTTGATGACGTCATCGTCTGAAATCACGATAATAGAATCACCATCTACAGATAACGCTTTCCGGAAGGCTTCCTCATCAAAATAGGTACCTTGCGCATCGCCCAGTTGTCGATTAATAAAAAACTCCATATCATACAAAAATTCAATATTATCCGTTTCGAGCTTCGCTTGCGCAGAAATCGGCGCATCTGGGGAAGGAACAACTGCAGGAGCAGTAGGTCTCTCCGATACGTGAGGAGCAAAAACCTGGCGTGCATTATCACTTTTTGCAATTGGAGACGTCACCAAGCCGCTTCCAAGATGCTGCATAAAGCCTTCATAAATATACACAAGACCTTGCCCACCCGAATCTACAACTCCTACTTGCTTCAGTACAGGGAGCATGTCCTGCGTCATGGCAAGCGTTTCCTTCGCTTTGGCAAGCACTTCTTCCATCAGTTCCGTGATATCGTTCGTCCGGCGCGAGAAAAACACAGCATGCCTGGCCGCTTCCTTCGCCACGGTAAGAATTGTACCCTCCACCGGCTTAACCACCGCCTTGTAGGCCGCATCCACCCCGCTCTGCAATGCCGATGCGAACTGAAGGGTATTCAATTCCTCGTATGGGGCAGCGTAACGGCTGAAGCCACGAAACAACTGAGACAGGATAACCCCTGAATTGCCGCGGGCTCCCATCAGCAAACCTTTGGATAATATGCCGGACATGACACCGATGGAGGAAGAATCCCCCCTCTTTAATTCCGTTACGCCCGCGCTCATCGTCAAATTCATGTTGGTTCCCGTATCACCGTCTGGCACCGGGAATACATTTAGTGAATTGACATGTTCCGCATGCTGCTGTAATTGTTCCGCCCCGGCTAAAACCATTGCGGTAAAATCTGTTCCATTCAAAGAACGATTACTCAAGAGAATTCCCCTTCCTAGCTTAATACACTTGTTTTACTATCAACCTTCACCACACCTTATTCAACTGTGCCTACAGGTTCAATTAAATTATACTAAAGCCAGACGACGAATACGAATGTCACACTTTCATAAGCTCTTGTACTCACGTCTGGTTGTTCTTCTACAGGTCATATACAATGAAAAACCAGTCAACTGCCCCACAATAAATCATCGGCTGGAATGATAACTATAGTCCCGCCTCTGAACCGCCGGCATGACTGGAATAAGAATTCACATTCCATTTAAATACAAAATAATCGCAACAATAACTATCCCATATTGTACTATAATGCGAAAGAGAAATAAATAAAGTTTTTGAATCAGTTGACGGAGCTTTTTTGACTATGATATTATATTTAAGTATTGTTTTGTTCAGGTTAGTGACTTACAAAGTCCGGCTGACCCAGTCGGCCTGAAGAGAGACCCGTTCCATATGGAATTTGGTTATTTTCAGAATAGGAGGTGGAATCATGTCTCGTAAATGTTCTGTAACAGGCAAAAAGCCTGGCAGCGGTAACCACGTATCTCACGCTAACAACCGTAATCGCCGTACTTGGGGCGTCAACGTACAAAAAGTTCGCATTCTCGTTAACGGTAAACCGAAACGCGTTTATGTCAGCACTCGTGCATTGAAAGCCGGTAAAGTGACTCGCGTGTAGTCGTAAAAAAATATCGTTATAAACAAAAGGCACCTCGTTTTAAACGGGTGCTTTTTTGGTTATTCGAAAAGTAATATCCGCCTAGTTCAGGAGAACAAAATGTCAGGCACCTTCCCGTGCGTTCTTATCTTTTACTACCGAGCTACCTATCTGTTATGCCCGGGAAGCGTGCCCTGTGTACCTCTAGCTTTCATCCTACATCCTGTGTTTACATTACGTTGAATTCAGTTTTTCTGGAATGTATTCAAAATGGCTTTAACGAATCCACCCAGAAATTTTGGCAGCTTGATTGTGTAAAACTTCATGCCTCACCCTCCCCATCATCCTCCTGCATCCGTTCTCTGTAGTTTATGCAACCTGTCAAGGGTTGTTACCCCACAAAAAAAGGCTACATGAGAATCCCGCTCATGTAACCATATTTATGCACAACCATCCCAGGCTATACCATCAGACAAGTCCGCGAACATAGAGATATGCTGAGAGTATGAAAATAAACAGGATATAATAAAGTACGCTGCACACCACAAAACCTATTCGTAAACCACGCCGTTCATTTTTACGAAAATAAAACAGCACAACTAGAACAGCCAAAAGTGAAAGAACGACATTCCAAGGAGCCTTCACAAGCGAGAAACAGCTAAGGGTCAACCCCGTCGCCATGCTCGCGACAGTCATCCACAATGCTTCGGTCAGCTTCACTTGGACAAACGAGCTGCACTGTCCCGAATCGTAGCAATAGCCGCTGCGCGGTCTGCTCTGCCGAATACCGCACTACCAGCCACCAGCACGTTAGCCCCCGCTTCAAATACGGCTGGTGCCGTCTCCTCCGCAATACCTCCGTCTACCTCGATATGTACGTCTGGACGACCCAATTCGTTCAACCAAGCACGGATTTGTCTGATTTTATTCAACGTCTCTGGAATGAAGGACTGTCCTCCAAAGCCAGGATTGACCGTCATCACTAGAATCATATCTACATTTGGCAGCACTTCCTTGATCGCGTATGGTGAAGTACCCGGATTGAGAGCCACTCCAGCCAGAGCGCCTTGCTGCTTGATCAAGTGAAGGACACCATGCAAATGAACACACGCCTCAGCATGAACAGTGATGATATCGGCTCCTGCTTTTACGAAATCGCCAATATAACGTTCAGGATGCTCAATCATCAGATGAACATCCAAGGGAAGAGTCGTATGCGGACGAATAGCCTGAACGATAGGTGGACCCAATGTAATATTGGATACAAAATGCCCATCCATTACATCCACATGAATCCAGTCTGCCCCTCCTGCCGCAGCTTCCGCAACTTCACTGCCCAAGCGAGCAAAATCAGCGGATAAAATCGACGGTGCTATTTTTAACATAAACTTAGTACCTCCGTTTTTTTTCTTTTAATTCCTGATAGAACTGCAAATAGCTATCATACCGTCCCTGTGAAATATGTCCTTCTTCCAGGGCCTCTCTTACTTTACAGCCAGGCTCGTGAATATGGGTACACCCCCGAAATTTACATCCTTCCGCATACTGCTGGAATTCACGAAAACAGGGAGATAGTTCATCCACACCCAGCTCCAGAAAATCCAACTGGCTAAACCCCGGCGTATCTGCTACAAACCCTCCGTTGTCTAAAGGAATAAGCTCTACATGACGAGTCGTATGTCTTCCTCGGCCCAGCTTATTGCTTATGGCGCTCGTCTCGAGCGTTAACCCAGGCTCCAAAGCATTAAGCATGGAAGACTTCCCTACACCTGACTGCCCGGAAAACACGCTGATTTGACCAGCCAACAGCTTCTTAAGCTCAACCGTTCCTTCTCCGGTACGGGCACTGGTTACCAGCACTTCATAACCGATCTTCCGGTACATTTCCTGAACGGTCAGCACGGTGTCATCCTCTGAAGGGCTGCCTTCATACAAATCGCGCTTAGTCAGACAGATAATCGTATCCAGCCCGGCGTGCTCAATATGGACTAAAAATTTATCCAGTAAAGGCAGGTTTAAATCCGGCTCACGTAAGGAAAACAGCAGCACAGCAAGCGTGGTATTAGCTACCGGAGGACGAATCAGCTCCGTTGTACGCTTTCTAATCTCCTTGACCATACCTTCCCCGTTCTCAGTCAGTTCGTAAACGACCCGATCACCGACAAGAGGCGTGATCTCTTTTTTCTTAAAAATGCCGCGTGCTCTGCATTGTACCGTAGCTTCGCCAGATACCGGACGCCCATCCTGATCCAGGCTGGAGACATAATAATATCCGCTAAGCGCCTTGACGATCAGACCTTCAGGCATGTGTAAGATGTCCTCCTTCATAATGTTTAAGTTTTATTGCGTATAGCAGGTTAAGCATCTCCTATTGCACGTTTACTGATGCTGAACAGCCTCAATCACTTTTTCCTTCTTTTTGTGGGAAGCGTGACCTTGGTTGTTTTTATGGCTAACTGCCAACTCACTGCGCGTAGCCCCCGTGGAATTCGTTCCAGGAACAAAGGCGGAAGGGTCACCATTACCTCCTGTGCCCTCCTGATTGTTCGAGTCGCCTCCACCGTCACCACTATCATTAGAAGATCCCCCGTTATCACCTTCCTCGCCGTTTCCACTTCCATTTTGCGAGGAATTACCATCAGGTGTATCCGTTGGTGAAGTTCCAGCAGGTGGGGCAATTTGAGGCATCGTCACTGTTCCATTTTTCGCATCAATATAAGAGACCGGATACGTATCAATAAAGTCACCATCTCTAAATACTGAGACAACACTGTCTTTGTTCGGAGCCATTAGCAGGTTGATAGTGAACACCTGTGTCGTATTAATTGTACGGCTTCCCCATTCCTGATTTTCTCCACGTGCATCCGTATAAGTAATACGAATTTTGCTGTTTTTACCCTCTTCCTTCGGTGCAACAGGCACATTAAATGGCAGCGTAATCGCTTCTGGCGGGTAACCAGTGCTTACATAAAACGTAATTTCCGTATTTGGTGGCAACTCACTGCCTGCCTCGGACGGCCATTGTTTGGTTACTCTTCCTTTTTCCTGCTCATAGCTAAATTCTTCTTTAATCGAGCCAACCTTCAGCCCTGCCTTTTTGACCTCATTTTCCGCTTGGTTCTGCGTTTTCCCTACGAGACTTGGCATTTTTACAGTGTCAGCGCCCTTGCTGACTGTGAGCACAACTTGGACTGAATCCTTATCAAATGGCTCATTTGCAGCTGGAGTCTGACTAAGGACGGTCCCAACGGCCTGATCACTGAACTGCTCATTTTGCTGAATCTGCGTCTCCTTAATTTGCTGGGCGGTCAGCAGCTTAACAGCATTCTCGTAGCTTTGGCCTTTTACATCCGGCATTGGGGTGAGCGGCTTGGCAATCCCGACTTTCAGACTAATCTTGGTTCCTTCCTTGACTAAAGAATCTGCAGGATAGCTTTGATAAAATACAATTCCAGGCGCGATCCCCTCTTTGTATTCATGCTGGATTGGCTCCTCAATGAGTAAACCCGCTTTACTGAGATTAACCTTCGCTTGGTCTTCTGTTTGTGTCAATACACCTGGTACTTTTACCTCAGGCACGACAAGTACACTTTGCACATAGTACACCACTCCGCCCATGCACAGAAGTAACACCAACACTAGTGTTACCCACAAGATCGCTTTTTTTCTATTTTTCTTGGACGATTGCTTGCTCGGAAGCTGTTCAGACTCACGCGGTTGGGCAGGTACATCTTCCCCGCTAGAAGACATCCCTAATTGTTGAGGCTTAATAGCCGGAATAACCCGTGTTTGATCCTCATCATCCAAATGTGTAAACTCCAGCTTGGATTCATTACGCCGTCCCGGCAGCAAACAGGTTTCCAAATCTTTTAGCATTTCATCTGCCGATTGATAACGCTCTTCTGGATTTTTGCGCATGGATTTTAGAATGACATTTTCCACACTTTGCGGAATCAACGGATTAATTTTACGCGGTTCCTCAAACTCCTCTTGCAAATGCTTGAGCGCTACACTAATTGGACTTTCTCCGAGGAAAGGGAGCTGCGCCGTCAGCATTTGATATAAGACAATACCTAAAGAATATAAGTCCGATTTTTCGCCGGTGACGACACCCTTTGCATGCTCAGGTGAAAAATAATGAACAGAACCTACAACAGAACCCGTCTGGGTAATGGTCGTTGACGTAACAGCTCTAGCAATCCCAAAATCGGTTACCTTAACCCGTCCATTACGTCCAATTAATATATTATGAGGCTTGATGTCTCGGTGAATGATCTGATTTTGGTGAGCATGCTCCAGCGCATCACAAATCTGGGAAGCAATCCGTACTGCTTCATCCACTTGCAATGGCGCACGTTCTTTAATAATCTCATTCAAATTTTTACCTTCGATGCACTCCATTACAATATAATGGATTTCATCCTCTTGGCCGACATCATAAATACTGACCACATTCGAATGCGAAAGCGAAGCCGCAGACTGCGCCTCACGCCGAAACCGGCGAATAAATTCCTCGTCATGAACAAATTGCTGGCGCAACACTTTAACTGCGACATTGCGATTCAGCAAAATGTCTTGAGCCTTGTACACCAGAGCCATACCGCCGCCACCGATACGCTCAATAATTTCGTATCTTCCCCCTAGCAGGTGCCCGATCATGCGTCACACCCCTTTTCATTCAATGAAACCGTGTCATCGGGCAATTCAAACAAAGCTACAGTAATGTTATCGTCTCCTCCGGCAAGCAACGCCAGATGTAGCAGACGATCCGCACGCTCCTCCAAAGGATTCTCTGCGGCACCTACTACTTTACTGATTTGTTCTTCCGTTACCAGATTGCTTAATCCGTCGCTACACAGTAACAGTACATCGCCTTTTTCCAGCGTAATGGAGTCAATATCCACTTTCACCTCGGAATCAGTGCCCAGCGCCCGTGTCAGTACATTGCGACGAGGATGGTTCTCCCGTTCTTCCTTACTGATCTGACCGTTTTTGAACAGCTCGTTAACCAAAGTATGGTCTTCTGTAAGCTGACGTACCGCTCCTTTGGATATGACATAGGCGCGACTGTCACCGATATGTCCGATAATTCCGGATGCGTCGTATAGTAAAACCGCAACAACTGTCGTTCCCATATTATGATACTTCTCATCGCGTGCAGCCGTCTGGAAGATGACTTCATTGGCATGCAAAATAGCGTCGCTGAGCGCCGCCGTCAAAGAATGTGCGGATAATCCGCTCTCCAGCGTCGCCAAATCAGCGGCAAGTGTCTCTACCGCAAGGCGGCTGGCCGTATCACCGGCCAAATGCCCCCCCATACCATCGGCAACAATCCCAAGAATATAGCCTTGCTCTAAGTGCCTGATCCAGGCAGAATCCTCATTCACCGAACGTACACGTCCGACATGGCTGACATGAACTGTTTTGATCAAATGGTTTCACCCCAACTCCATATGCTTTGCACGCAACTGACCGCAGGCAGCGGCAATATCGTGACCCTGTTCACGCCGGATCGTCACATTGACGCCTTTTTCGGCAAGAATACGTTGAAAATTAAAAATATCGCTACGCGATGTGCGCACATACTTGCGCTCAGGCACATGGTTGACTGGAATCAAATTAACGTGACACAGCATGTCCTTTAACACATCCGCTAGCTCTTCAGCATGTTCTGCCTGATCGTTTACCCCACCAATCAGGGCATATTCAAACGAAATTCTCCGCCCCGTCTTAGCAAGATAGTAACGTAGAGAATCCATAACATCCTTAAAGGGATAACGCCGATTTACAGGCATTAGCTTCGACCGAAGTGCATCATTAGGCGCATGAATGGATATTGCCAGATTAATCTGGGTATCCTCGTCGGCAAATTTATAAATATTCGGTACAATACCGCTGGTCGACACTGTGATATGACGTTGACCAATGTTCAGACCTTTTTCATGAACCATTGTACGCAAAAACGTCATGGTCGCTTCATAGTTTTCAAAAGGCTCGCCCGAGCCCATAATCACGATGCTGCTCACTCGTTCATTCGTTTTATCCAAAATTTTCTGAGCCTGTACTACCTGTGCAGTAATTTCACCAGCTGTCAGGTTCCGTTTGAGGCCTCCAAGCGTCGAAGCGCAGAAAGTACAACCAATTCGGCAACCCACTTGTGTCGTTACACAAATACTGTTTCCGTAATTGTGTCTCATAATGACCGTTTCAATGGCATGATCATCATGCAAACCGAACAGGAATTTTACTGTACCGTCCTTTGATTCCAACTTTGTAATTTCACTAAGCGTCACAAAACTAAATTGCTCCTCAAGCTTCTCTCTCAGCGCCTTGGGCAAATTCGTCATCTCGCTGAAATCATTGACCCGCTTCACATACAGCCAGTCAAAAATTTGTCCTCCACGAAAAGCAGGCTCGCCATTGTTCTTGGCCCAGTCCTGAAGCTCCTCCAAAGTTAAATCATATATAAAAGGTTTCATCAATGTTTGCACCCGTTCCTTCTTCATTAAGTTCTGTTTGATCGCAGATCGTATTTTTCATTCTTCCTATTTTAGCACAAATCCCTGAGGGGGTAAAAATTTTTCGTCTTCATGCAAAAAACCGCCGGAAATGTTCCGGCGGAATGTGGAAATGCTGGTGGGCAGCTGCATGGAATTCTCTTCCGCGCTATTTCACCCGACGTAGGCGCGCGATATAAAATCCGTCGCTGTGGAAATGCTGCGGTAACAGCTGTACCGAGCCTCCCTGTATACTATCCATTTCGCGGCTCACGTCCGGGAAGGAATGACCCTCTGCCAATTCATACTCCGAATGTTCGCTTAAAAACCGAGTCAATTGTCCTTCATTTTCGTCCGGCTCAATCGTGCATGTACTGTATACCAGAATGCCACCTGGCTTCAACAGTCCCGCCACACTATCCAGCAGCTCATGCTGAAGCTGTGTAATGTCGCGAACATCCTGCGCAGTTTTGCTCCAACGCAGGTCCGGTTTACGACGAATTACTCCAAAGCCAGAGCATGGTGCATCCAGCAAAATACGGTCAAAAGAAGCTGGGGCATATCGTTCCTTCAGTTCTAGCGCATCACCAGTGACTGTTTCCACGGCATCCAGGCCAAGTCGTTTAGCCTGTTCACGGATTAATTGATGCTTATGGGCATGCAGATCATTTGCAACGATCCGACCGCGATCCTTCATCAGCTCAGCCATATGAGCTGTTTTGCCGCCTGGAGCGGCACAGCAATCCAGTACCAGCATACCGGGCTCAGGAGCAACTGCTTCGGCAACGAGCATAGAGCTTTCATCCTGTACGGACAGCGAGCCGTCCGTATACCACGAGGTAAGCGCCATATTGCCACCGCTACGAACAACAATCCCATAGGGACTAACTGCCGAAGGAACGGCATCAAGTCCTTTTGAGCGCATCTCGTCCAGCAGCTGATCACGGCTGGTCATTGTCGTATTCACCCGTACGCTGACCGCAGGGGGCTCATTATTAGCCTGACAGATAGCCTCAGCAGTATCTGCACCGTATTGCTTAATCCAACGCTTAACCAGCCACTGTGGATGAGAATGTTCTAATGAAATCCGTTCCTCTGGTGACAAATCGTCAGGAATACGCAGCTTGTCCGGCTCACGCAGCATGCTGCGGAGCACGCCGTTGACCATACCGGAAATCCCCTGATGCCCACGACGCTTGGCAATGGTCACCGCTTCACTAACGACTGCATGATCCGGAACTCGATCCAGATACACCACCTGATACACACTCATCCGCAGCAACGAACGTACCCAAGCCTGAAGCTTGGCCGTTCCTTTTTGAACAAATTTATTCAAAAAATAATCAAGTGTATTTCGGCGTGCGACTGTACCGTATACAAGTTCAGTCGCCAGACCAGCGTCACTTGCAGATAAACCTGCCTGCTGAAGTCGACGATTTAACTCAAGATTGCTATACGCACCCTCTTGCTCCACACCGGTCAACACATCAAGTGCAACTTCCCGCGCCGTCTGTTTGCGAGTATTGCCGGATCTGGCACCCACTCCCTTGCCTTTGCCTCCCTGACGGGAGTGACTCCCGCTCATCCGAGCACCGTGCCTGGCTTCATCTGTCCGCCGCGCGCAAAGGTTCCGGCATCCATAACCTTTTTGCCAGCCGGTTGAACCTGAGTCAGCCAAAGAGTTCCCTCGCCTGTCTGCACCTCAATGCCACGAGCGGTCAATTGAAGAACCGTTCCGGGTGCTGGAGCATTTGAGCCACTCACTTCATTATTTATGAAAGGCTGCTCAGCAGCCCATATTTTAAAAACATTTTCCTCCCAAAGCGTAAACGCGCCGGAAAAAGGTACAAGGCCGCGAATCCGGTTGTATATCTGCTGTGCATTGTCACTCCACGAAATACGCTCATCGTCGCGGTTCAGATTCGGAGCATAGGTCGCCTCGTCCTCGTTTTGCGGCGTACGGTCTGATTGGCCTGCCAGCAATTTAGGCAGCTCGCCCTGCAAAAGCTTTGCTCCAGCTACGCTTAGCTTCTCAAAAATCGTACCGGAGGTATCCTCTGGCTCTATAGCAACCTCAACTCGCGATATCATATCGCCAGTATCCAGTCCTTCCGCCATATACATCAGCGTCACACCCGTCACGGTCTCACCGTTAATAATCGCACGCTGGATCGGTGCACCTCCCCGATAACGGGGAAGTAACGAACCATGCACATTCAGGCAGCCGAAACGAGGCAGGTCTAGTACGGATTTTGGCAAAATTTGCCCATAGGCTGCGGTTACGATCAGATCAGGACGCAGCTCCGCCACCTGAGCCACCGCTTCTGGCTGGCGCAGGCGGGTCGGTTGCAGTACAGGTAATCCGCGTTTTTCTGCCGCTTCCTTAACTGGTGTAGGCGTTAATATTTTTTTCCGTCCCTGTGGCTTATCGGGCTGTGTAATCACACCGACCACGTTATAACCATTATCCAGTAACATGTTCAACGAAGGCACTGCAAACTCAGGCGTACCCATAAAGATAATACGAATGTCTTGACTCATCGAACCTCACTCTCCTATCTGACGGTTCGGTCCTGGCTGTTCCAGCGCAACCTCATATACTTTTTCTGCAATATCCGTGAACAAAATTCCATTTAAATGGTCGATTTCATGCTGAAAAGCACGAGAAAGCAATCCTGTCGCTGTAACGGTAATGGCCTTACCCTCGCGGTCCAGTCCCTTGACTGTAACTTTCTCGGCACGACGCACATCCCCGTTCAACCCTGGTATACTCAGGCAGCCTTCTGGACCCAAGTCCTCCCCTTCTTCGGCCACGATTTCTGGGTTGATCATTTTAATCAAACCATGTTCATCTCCAGCATCTACAACGATGAGACGCTTCAAAATACCTACTTGCGGAGCAGCAAGACCTACACCCTCCGCTTCATACATCGTATCTGCCATATCGTCGAGCAGCTTTTGCACGTTAGGTGTAATTTTAGTAACTTCCTTTGCTACTTTGTGCAATACATCATCCGGCTCCAACACTATAATTCTAATTGACATGACAACAGAACACCTTCCTCTTTATCCTTTTTCCTTCGTTTAGGCTTAACTGTATTCATCACAAACGCGACTGCTACATTATCCTATGTACGGACGACTTGTCCGCATTAATTGTGCTAATAACTTTTGTGGCAACGCTCTACATAAGCATTTGTGGATCAACATCCAGACTAATCAGCAACTTTTGCGCCTGTGCGGATTCGGCCATTTCATCAGCTACTTGCTGAGCCAAACTAATCGCGTCGATATTTCCACGCCATTTTATCATACATTGAAATCGGTATCTATTCTTGATTCTCGAAATGGGTGAAGCTACTGGTCCCAAAATGTCGAGTACATCCGATGTAAGACGATCCATATTCCCGAACCAGCCTCGTTGTCTGGCCCGTCCCTGTAGTGTTGCTGAATAATTCTCTGCCAGCCGGACCAGCACCGGGAGTTGTTCATGAGAAAAGGTTACCAAAATAAGACGGCAATATGGTGGATAGTGCAAATTGCGGCGGTGTTTCAATTCTTCCCTCACAAAAGAAGCATAATCATGGCGACTTGCGTGAATCACCGAATAATGCTCTGGAGTATAGGATTGTACGAATACTTCCCCTGGCAATTGATGTCTCCCAGCACGTCCAGCTACTTGTGTTAACAGCTGAAATGTCTTTTCCGCAGCCCGAAAATCCGGTAAATTGAGAGCTGAATCCGCAGTAATGACACCAACCAGTGTCACATCGGGAAAGTCCAGGCCTTTGGCAACCATTTGAGTACCGAGCAGCACGTCCGCTTTTTTATCACGAAATTGCTTGAGGAGCTTTTCGTGGGCATTTTTTTCTGTCGTTGTATCAACATCCATTCGAACAACACGTATACCGGGGAATAGCTTCGCCAGCTCTTCTTCCACTCGCTGGGTACCTGTACCGAAATAGCGAATATGCTCACTACCGCATTCAGGGCAAGTCTGAGGCACAGGCTCGGAATAACCACAGTAATGACAACGTAAATTGTTCGACCGCTGATGATACGTAAGCGAAATATCACAATGCGGACAGCCCGCCACATAGCCACAGCTACGGCACATGACGAATGTGGAGTGTCCACGCCGATTCAACAGGAGCACCGTCTGCTCCTTACGCTCTAACCGCTCTGCAATCCCATTATGCAACGCACGGCTAAACATAGAGCGGTTGCCAGCACGCAGTTCCTCACGCATATCCATGATATGTACTTCGGGTAACGTGTTCCCCAATGCGCGAGTTGGCATTTCAAGTAGCAACGGCGCAAACTCGTCGTTGCTTTGTGAGCGAGCCGCATAGTAGCTTTCCAGCGACGGTGTAGCCGAGCCGAGAATAACGACAGCCCCATGCTGATGGGCTCTGCGAATGGCGACATCACGCGCATGGTATTTAGGTGTCTCTTCCTGCTTATAGGACGTTTCGTGCTCCTCATCCATAATAATAAGACCTAACTCACGAAAAGGCGCAAATACTGCCGAGCGAGCACCAATCGCCACTTTCACACGGCCTTCGCGTATTTTGCGCCACTCATCGTACCGTTCTCCTCCAGACAACCTACTGTGCATCACTGCTACCTGATCGCCAAACCGACCTTTAAAACGCTCAACCATTTGTGGGGTTAACGATATTTCAGGTACCAGCACAATGGCCTGCCGATTCTGCTCGATACAACGTTGAATCGTCTGTAGATAAATTTCCGTCTTACCGCTCCCCGTGACTCCATGCAACAAATAAGCTCCTTGCTCACGCGTGTCCAGCTGGCGAATAATCCGTTCATACACCGACTGCTGCTCTGCTGTGAGAGGGAGTGGCTCTGTAGGCTTGAAGTGTCTGCCCCGGTACGGGTCGCGGAACACTTCGACATCCTCCAGCAACACATAGCCCTTATCTTCCAGCGCCTTAACCGTTGCAGCAGACACACTCAATGAGGTCATGACTTCCTTGAGCGACAGAGGCAAAAACTCGCTACGTTCCAGCAAAAAAGCAAGTACCTCCCGCTGACGCTGTGCTTTGGCAGAAAATTGCTCCAGTACCGTTGATGCCTCGTCTATGCCGATAGCCAGATCAACGGATTTCATGGTCTTTTTGCCAAGCTTGTCTTTAATAACTTGACTTTCCTGAAGCACACCCCGGCGTAACAGTGATTTAATAACCTCCGCTTCCTCAGGGAAACGTCGACTGAGTTGCTGCAACGGGACTTGCTCCTTCTCCTGAATGAAGCTGACAATCCGACGCTCTGTCGGATCACTCATACCATCGTCGGTCAGAAGTGCCCATTCGAGCTCATCGCCCTGATTCGGTTGTATACTACGCTGTGGATGCGTTAACTCATGCTGTTCCGCAATTGAGATATAACGTTCTGCTTTGCCTTTGAGCGCGGTAGGAATCATCACTTGCAATGCCATAATTTGATTACAAGCATAACGTTCACTCATCCACTTGCCCAGTTCGACTAGGTCGGCAGATAAAGGTGGCACCAAATCCAGCAACTCCTGAATCGCTCTCATCCTGTATTTCGGTGGTTCCTCAGCTGGGACTACCGAGATGACGAAAGCCTGCACCGTCCGTTTGCCAAATGGCACAGCTACCCGACTACCCGGCTCAATCCAAGGTCTCATTGAATCCGGTATCAGATAATCGAAGGTGCGGTCCGTATCCTTGGCAGGTACATCGACAATGACCTTGGCAACTAAATTGCCCGTCTCCATTAATGCAGCACCCCACCCATGCGTCCCGCGGCTATAGTAAGCAACTTACGCGCAACTTCTTCCTTTGACTGTACAGGAATACGCTCAACGATCCCGCTTCGGTCATAAATTTGAACAGCATTCGTATCGACGCCAAAACCAGCACCATTCACAGTTACATCGTTTGCCGCGATCAAATCACAATTTTTACGTTCTAATTTATCTTTCGCATACGTCTCCAAATGTTCAGTTTCAGCTGCAAAGCCAATTAAAAATTGATGTTTCTTACTCCGTCCGAGTGATTCTAGAATATCGACGTTCTTCACTAACTCTAGCGTAAATACACTATCTTTTTTCTTGATCTTGGTCTGTGCTATCTCACGTGGTCGATAATCTGCAACTGCAGCAGCCATAACGACCATATCGCTCGTTTCCCATTGTTTTAATACAGCTGCGTACATGTCTTCAGCCGACTGGACTCTTTCAAGCATAATACCAGCAGGCGGTTCCGCACTGGTATTGGCAGCAATCAAGTGCACCTCTGCCCCCATCTTTTGAGCCACTTTTGCAATGGCGAAGCCCATTTTTCCAGATGAATCATTTGTGATATAACGCACTGGATCAATTCGCTCGATCGTGCCTCCAGCCGTTACAATGACTTTTTTACCTGAAAACACCGATTCATTCTCATTCACAGGTGACTCAGGCACTTGAGCCTCCACAGATTCGCCACCAAACCATCGGGATTCAGACTTAATGTTGTTTTTTTGTTCCTGGGCTTGCTGATCAAAAAAGTGCTCTATCGTTTGCACAATTGTGTCCGGCTCTTCCAAACGTCCTTTGCCAACGTAACCGCAAGCCAGTAATCCTTCACCAGGCTCAATCATCTTCACACCACGTGATACAAGCGTCTCCATATTTTGCATGACTGCCGGATGAGTGTACATATGTACATTCATCGCAGGTGCCACCATAATAGGCGCTGTTGTAGCCAACAACGTTGTAGACAACATATCATCAGCAAGGCCATGCGCCATTTTTCCAATAATATTCGCAGTTGCAGGTGCAACAAGCACCAAATCAGCCGCATCTGCCAGATGAATATGGGATACGACGGACGGCTCTCTTTCATCAAACGTATCACTGTACACCGGATTACGAGAGAGCGACTGCAGTGTAAGCTCGGTAATAAACTCCTTAGCAGAGGCTGTCATAATCACATGAACATCGGCGCCCTTTTGTGTCAACCTACTACATAACGCAGCCCCTTTGTAAGCAGCAATTCCACCGGTTATACCAAGAATAATAACTTTCCCCTTCAACATCGTTAACTCCCCCTGACCTAAAAAAATAACAACCTTGCGGTTGTCAAAGGAATTGGCATTGCGCCCGGTTATAATAGTTGTGTATAATTCTTACTCGTCTTCGCCGCTTTCAAGACGCAGATGATCCGCGTAAATCTCTTCCAACGCCACTCCAACCTGTTTGTGGGATTTAGGATTCTTGAGAGTCGTCTTTTCACCCTCGCGCAACTGTCTGGCACGACGTGAAGCCGCTACAACCAACGAATACTTACTATCTGCCTTTTTCATCATTTCATCAATGGAAGGATACAGCACGAATAGACACCTCTTCATGTAGTTTTGGGACTGTATAAGCTGAACTCCAGTGTACACCTTCAAGCTCAGCTTATACAGTATTATTTCTCTTTAGGTACGCTTGGCATATGTAAAGCCCTCGTTTAAGGATGAACCTTACAATGTTCGGCGATAATAATGGATTCTATTCGTTTACAAGCGAAATCAATCTCATCATTGACAACCGCATAATCATAGTGACGCAACAGATTCATTTCATCCACAGCTACCGACATACGGTGGTCTATGGTCGCTTGAGTTTCTGTGCCCCGTCCCCTGATTCTATCCTTTAATTCATCTAGCGAAGGCGGAAGCAGAAAAATGAATATGCCTTCTGGAAATTTTTCTTTAACCTTTAGCGCTCCCTGAACTTCAATCTCCAGAAAAATATCTTTTCCCTGCGCAAGCGTCTGATCTACAAAATCACGTGGAGTACCATAATAGTTCCCTACATACTCAGCATACTCCAGCATTTCATCTCGTTCAATCATACCCAAAAATTCTTCACGCGTTTTAAAAAAATAGGTCACTCCATCCTGTTCACCCGAACGAGGTGTTCGAGTTGTAGCAGAAACGGAGTACGTTATCTCTGGTAGCTTGTCACGCAATGCGTTGCCTACCGTCCCTTTACCGACACCCGAAGGTCCGGATATTACAAATAATAATCCCTTAGCCATAGTACACTCCATTTTTATTCGTCATTGTCATCATCTTTAGTGGATAGGCGATGAGCGACCGTCTCCGGCTGCACCGCAGACAGGATTACATGATCACTGTCTGTAATAATAACAGCCCGCGTCCGGCGGCCATAGGTAGCATCAATTAGCATATGACGGTCCCTGGCTTCCTGTATAATCCGCTTGATCGGAGCAGACTCCGGACTGACGATGGAGATAATTCGGTTGGCCGACACGATATTGCCGAAACCAATATTGATCAATTTGATTGCCATATTCAGGTCTTTCCCCCTATACATGTGACTCTTGCAGCCGTGCCGCTACCAGGTAGCTACTCAATATTTGCAGCCTGCTCACGAATTTTCTCGAGCTCTGCTTTCATCTCAACGACCAAATTAACCAAGTTGAGATGATTAGCCTTGGAGCCGATCGTGTTGACTTCTCTATTCATTTCCTGGATTAAAAAATCTAATTTGCGACCGGCCGGCTCGTCCGATAGCAGCAACCCCTTGCACTGCCCAAAGTGACTTTGAAGCCGGGTAAGTTCCTCATCAATATTGCTGCGATCCGCGAATAACGCAATCTCCATTCCGAACTTATGTTCATCAAGCGTAAATGAACCGTCCTGAAGCTCTTTAAGCCTGTGTTTCAGCCTGTTACGGTAGTCGCTCACAACATGAGGAGCCAGCACCGTCATTTCATGATGCAGGGATTCCAGACGTAAAATACGGGATTTCACATCTTGCGCCAAATGCCCGCCTTCTCGCCTTCTCATCTCCAGTAAACCTTGCAAAGCTTCATTCAAAGCTCGCTGTAGTTGCTCTTCCCAGTCCTCTTCGTCTCCATGGAAAGCCTCTCCAGGCTCACCCAGAACGTCAGGCAAAGCAAGAATATCGCTTATCCCTAACGTTCCTTTCACTCCATAACGATCCGCCAGCTGCTCCGCTGCATGCAGGTAAGCCTGCACCACAGTGTCATTTAACCGCGCGGCGGGCATCTGTTCTTCATCACGTTCCCTGTGGATAAAGACATCGATACGACCGCGTTTAATCTGCTGTTGAACCGTTCTTCTCAAGCCATCTTCGTAACGAGTCCATTCGCGCGGAATTCTCATCATCACTTCGCAATAGCGGTGATTCACCGATTTCAATTCCAAGCGCACTTTATAGCCCTCATAATGAAGGATGGCTTGACCGTATCCGGTCATACTCAATGACATCGGCATCACATCCATTATACTATTGTAATTGATTATTATAGTCGAAACAAGGGGGCCTGTGCGCGGCCTGATTTTTGCCATACGTAAGAAGTCAGTTCAGCTGTCATTTCATAGAACATAAATGGAGTCATAAAATAGATACCATTAAAATGTTCCATTGCCGTATCGAGTAACTCCTTGGCAATAGACACACCCATTGCTCGTCCTTCCGGACCCTCAAGACCAGACATACGTGCACGCACCTCATCGGATAACTGAATGCCTGGTACTTCATTGTGCAAGTATTCTGCATTGCGCCCACTAGCCAGCGGCATAATACCGATAAAAATCGGTACTTCCAAATGTCGTGTCGCTTCCGCGATGGCTGCAATCAACTCGTGGTCGTATACGGGCTGAGTCATAACATAGTCGGCTCCGGAGGCAATTTTCTTCTCCAACCGCTGTACGGCTTTACCCAAATGCTTGACGTTAGGATTAAATGCGGCACCTACCACAAAATTAGCTTTCTGCTTCAGTGGCTTACCGGAAAATGCGACACCATCATTTAATTGCTTGATCATACGTATGATTTCAAAAGAGGTCATATCATACACCGAACTGGCGCCTGGCAAATCACCGAACCGCGCCGGATCTCCAGTAACCGCCAGTACATGGTCAATACCGAGCGCGTCAAAACCCATCATGTGGGATTGAGTACCAATCAGATTGCGATCACGACATGCTATATGAATTAATGGACGCAAGCCTGTTTCAATACTGACCAAATGTCCAAGCGCCATGTTGCTCATGCGAGTGACTGCAAGCGAGTTGTCAGCCAGTGTAAGCGCGTCGGCCCCGGCTTTCTTCAACGCATGAGCACCTTGCATAAACCTCGTAATGTCCAGATCGCGCGGAGGATCCAGTTCTACAATGACCGTATGTCGTTCCTTTACAAGATCCACGATGTTGGGCTCACTGGTATGTCTGCCATTTCCTCGTTCCCCTTCATCTGCAATCTGCTCCGCCACTTGAAAGGACTCTTTCGACAAAGCTTCTTTTGAAGCAAGAGGAGGCGGTTGCAAACGGTTCAAGGCTTTGGATATAGCAGCAATATGATCCGGTGTAGTTCCGCAGCAACCACCGAGCAGCCTCGTTCCCAGGTCTACAAAGGATTTGGCACATTCTCCAAAATATTCAGGTGATGCACCGTATACATAGTGACCGTCCACATAATCTGCTAGTCCCGCATTCGGATATACGGACAACGGTACAGACAAAGGGCCGTCCAGCTGCTCCATTACACTCATAATTCCCTGCGGACCCGAGTGACAGTTAAATCCAAGGATGTCTGCCCCCTCATTACGCAGCACCGAAAAAGCTTCCGCCACTAAAAAACCATCCTGAGTACGACCAACCTGATCGACCGCAAACTGACAAATCACCGGAATATCACTATATTTACGTACACTGTGAAGCGCTATGCGTATTTCATCCAGTGAATAAAACGTTTCGCACAAAATACCGTCGACTCCTTCGGAGAGAAGGGCATCAATTTGCTGTTCATAGTTTCTTGCCAGCTCCAGCTTTGATATGTTAAGCCGCTTTCCCCCACATATGGAACCCACTGCACCCACCACATAATGTTCAGGTCCGGCCGCATCTCTGGCAATTCTCACACCAGCACGATTGATCTCTTCTACCTTAGATTCCAGTCCAAACCGGGCTAACTTATAATCATTTGCAGAAAATGTATTAGTCTCCAGCAATCGAGCTCCTGCACTTAAATATTGACCATGCACGTCTGATATAACATCAGGCGAAGTGATGTTCAGTTCTTCGAAAGACGTATTTACTGGAAATCCTAGCTGATATAAAAAAGTCCCCATTGCGCCGTCTCCGACAATAATTTCACGATTCAGCACAGTACGCAAATCCGGTTTCATGTCCTCTGCTCCACCCCGCTCTTTATTTTCATACTAATGTAACATAAAGAGACTTCAAACATAAGCCAAAAACTAAAAAAGCCGCCCCACTCCCCGACAATATGATATCAGGAGTGGAGCGGCTTGATTCATCTTTTCTATTTCCTACTACATTTTCCCATTGGAAGAATGGAGAGAGTAAGCGTAAAAAGTCCCTTTTTTATTCACTTTAGCCACAATAGAATCCGTTCCCTTTTGCTGCTTGTAGAACGTATATTGATTCCCTTGAACTTTCACTTTATAGCCGGTCAAATTGATATTAAATAACATCTGAGCCTTGGGCTTGACTAGCTTCAAAGCTTCTGAGGCAGTATATTTCGGGCTTGCAAATGTTTTTTTGAAATCTGCGTCATCATTCCAGTCCACCCCATAGGTGGATACGGCCAGCACTTTACCGGTTACCGCGCTAATTTTGACCTCACTGGCCTCGTTTGCATCCTCAAACGACCAATATGAAAGCCCCTTCGCTTCGTCCTTGTACCGTGAAGCGTGCTGCACCTTAATTGGCTGTCCACTCACACGCTTAAATGTATTCATTGCACGGTTCAGTATCAGAGGGTCCACCCGCTTCAGCGCATAGTCCGCGTTGATGGTAATAGCGTTACTTCGATCCACATCCACATACAACGAGGAAGCCTGTTCTCCTGCGCCCCAAAATACCCAGTAATTTGATGGCTTGTTGGACTGATAAGGGGATTTGACCCGCCAAAATGCTTCAAATTGCAAAGGACGCTTGCTGTCAAACGCTTTGGCGCTGTTTAGCACTTTCGTCTTGAGTGGCGCGTTCATCGCTTTTCCCAAGCTGCTTATTTTATATCGTATGGTTGTAGAATCTACTCTATTTTTTTCTTTATTATATTCTGTCTGCAACGTAGCAGTTCCATCTTCTAGTCCGCCCTCTACAATCCAAGTTTTCCCCATATCCGTCACATCGTCAAATTGAAATGCTGTCTTCGAGCCGATGAGTTCTTGCACCGCTTTTTCTAAACGGCTTACCACTGTCGGAGTTAGCGACCCAACCTGCTTATCCGTCGTTTCCGCGGCGGCAGGAATGGTCGCCGCCTGAACCGGAAGCGCGGTGGCTACAAATATGAAGACTGTAACTGCTGAAATCCAACGAAATTTCCGCACTATGAACGGCCTCCTTATTGTTTTTCATTTTCTATATTATACATCGTTCAGGCGCCAAAAAAAGACAGAATGTTGCTTTGTTCATCATATTCCTTGTATACAGGGGCATCTAAGTCCAAAAAAAGAAGACCTACTAAGGTCTTCTCAGGCTGTCGAGAAAGTCTCGACAGCCTATTTTATGTTAATTTTGTTTAAGACGACACCGCGTTAATGTTGTATAATATAGGTAACTATTGTAGAACGGATGGTGTTGATATGCTACGCTCCAACCGCGAAAAACAACAATCCTACGAATTTGTTTCCATCGAAGATCTGGTTCCTCAAGATCACTTGCTCCGCAAAGTAGATAAGTATATCGATTTTTCGTTTATCGATGATAAAGTTCGATCACTGTATTGTGCAGACAACGGGCGTCCTGCCATTGATCCTACCGTATTGTTTAAAATGATCTTTCTCGGTTATTTCTATGGCATTCGCTCAGAACGGCAACTCGAGCGAGAAATTCAGACGAACCTAGCTTATCGTTGGTTTCTGAGGTTGGGCTTAACGGATAAAGTTCCGGACCATACGACGATTAGCTGGAATCGTCGTACTCGCTTTAAAGACACCACGATCTTTCAAGATATCTTCGATGAAATTGTGCTGCAGGCGATCTCTCACCGAATGGTGGGTGGGCGTGTTCTCGTCACCGATTCCACACACGTCAAAGCCAATGCTAACAGGCACCAGTACACCAAAGAACAAGTGTTGCAGAATACTAAAGACTATATGGACGAGCTGAACGAAGCGGTGAAGGATGACCGGAGAAACCACGGAAAAAAGCCTTAAAATCCCGAGAGGAAGTGAACGAAGAAAAAGAAATTAAAGTGAGCAAAACAGACCCGGACAGCGGCTATATGATCCGTGATGGCAAGCCCGAAGGCTTCTTCTATCTGGACCACCGCACGGTGGATATGAAGTACAATCTGATTACGGACGTGCATGTGACACCGGGGAATGTACATGATTCTGTCCCCTATTTGTTCCGTTTGGATCGCCAAAGAGAACGTTTTGGTTTTCAAGTAGAAGCTGTTGCACTAGATTCAGGTTATTTAACAACGCCGATTTGCCGAGGTTTGCAGAACCGAAAGATTTTTGCCGTGATTGCTCACCGAAGATTCCATCCCAGACAAGGACTGTTTCCGAAATGGAAGTTTGAATACGATGCCAAACGCAATGCGTATAGATGCCCAGCCCAACAGGAACTGCCCTACCGAACGACGGACCGTAAGGGATACCGGCAGTATGCCTCTGACCCAGCTCAGTGCCAGCATTGCCCACTGCTAAGTCAGTGTACCCAGTCTCGAAACCACCGCAAAGTGGTGACTCGGCATGTCTGGGAAGACAGCAAAGAGTGGGTACGGAGCAACCGGCTGAGCCCATCTGGTAAAAAGCTGTACCGCAAACGAAAAGAGACGATTGAGCGAAGCTTCGCGGATGCCAAAGAGCTCCATGGGTTTCGCTATTGCCGTTTGCGCGGTCTTCCAAACGTCAGGGAACACGCCCTTATGACGGCAGCCGTGCAGAACATGAAGAAGATGGCGATCCACCTAGATCGCCTGGAGAAACAGGGGTAACCCCCCTGCTTCTCCAGAGACCAGAGCATTATGATGTAAAAAAGAAACCCACGTCTCAAAATGACGGGGTTTCTCGACAATCTGAGAAGACCTACTAAGGTCTTCTTTTCACTCACTTCTATACGATTCATAAGTAGTTGCACGTTATCTTTATAGTCACATGATTCAGAACAGACGACCTTCGTACACGATCTCAGCCGGACCCGTCATATATATGTGATTATCTTCCTCGCTCCATTCGATATCCAGATCGCCGCCCTTCAGGCTTACAATGGCGTGGCGGTCGCTATATCCGTTTAGTACAGAAGCAACAAGCGTAGCACAGGCCCCGGTTCCACAAGCTAGCGTCGGCCCGGCTCCTCTCTCCCATACTCTCATATCTATATGCTTACGGCTACGTACCGTGGCGAACTCAACATTTGTTTTTTTAGGGAATAACGGATGGCATTCCAGCTTTGGCCCCCAGGCTTCCAGATCAAAGCTTGGCGCATCCTCCACATAAATGACACAGTGCGGATTCCCCATAGATACAGCCGTAAAGCGAAAACCACTTCCTCCAGCTTCAATGGGCTCATTAATTACGCTAGTCAGATCCAGAGTAGTCGGAATCTTCAAACCCTCAAGAATTGGCTCTCCCATATCTACCTTCACCATACGAACAAGTCCATTCTCTACAGTTAGTTCGACCTGCTGTACACCTGCACCCAGCGTCTCAATCGTGATCTGTTCACGGTTGATATGCTTACGGTCATATACGTATTTGGCAGCACAACGGATAGCATTACCGCATTGTTCGGCCTCTGAGCCGTCCGAGTTAATAATGCGCATGCAGAAATCCGCTTTTTCTGATGGCAATATATATACCAACCCATCGGCGCCAACACCAAAATGTCGATCACATAGCCGAACAGCTAATTCCGAGGCGTCAGACGGCAACTCCTGATGCCCAAACCAAACGATAAAATCATTACCTAGACCGTTCATTTTTGTGAATTCCATAGCTTACCTCCGCCGTTGCTGCTGATGTCATGTTCCTCATGAAGCTTTGATCCCATGATATCATACAGGGCAATAGTGGGAAAGCGATGCGATATGCATAACCCGATTTCTAGGATGAAAACTTCGTACGTCCCGCTGAAAAGTGTGTATTTCCGCCGCGACGACGGTTGCGTCGACCGCCCCACACACTTCCCGCTCCCATCAGAAACGTCGGAATCCCAGCTGCGACAATGGATAGCGCCCACTCACGCAAACCGAGCGGTACCGTTTTGAAAATAGGTTGCAGCATAGGCACGTACATAACCACTAGCATTAGTACTATTGAAGACAGCACGGCAAGCACAAGATAACTATTTTGAAACGGATTACGATGGAAAATAGAACGGGAACTGCGGCAATCAAACACATGAATTAACTGCGCCAGAACTAGCGTAGCAAAGGCAACGGACTGTGCTTTGATCAGTTGTCCTGCGTCATCCGGTGCAATACGTAATGTCAGCCAGAAGGCCGCTAGCGTACATAAACCAATCAACAAGCCACGACTAATGATTTTCCAGCCCAGTCGACGAGCAAAAATATTTTCCTTTGCGCCACGAGGTTTGTGCTCCATGAGATCCTTTTCTGGTTGGTCCACCCCCAGAGCCATCGCTGGTAGGCCATCTGTCACCAGATTCACCCATAAAATCTGGATCGGTAACAAAGGTAATGGCAGCCCGGCCATCATGGCAAAAAACATCGTCAAAATTTCACCCACATTGGAGGCGAGTAGATAACGGATAAATTTACGGATATTCTCGTAAATATTCCGTCCTTCCTCAATTGCGGCTACAATCGTAGAGAAATTATCATCACTCAGAACAAGCGCAGCCGCTTCTTTGGTCACGTCCGTCCCTGTAATACCCATTGCAATGCCGATGTCCGACGCCTTTATCGCTGGAGCGTCATTGACGCCATCTCCAGTCATGGCTACGACATGTCCGCGCCTTTGCAGTGACTTGACGATCCGTAGCTTGTGCTCCGGCGAAACCCGTGCATATACAGAGACGGTATCAACGGCTTTGTCCAGCGACGCATCATCCATCGCAGACAATTCCTGTCCTGTTAACACGTGGGATCCGCGCTGAAAAATGCCCAGCTGCTGTGCAATGGCCTCTGCAGTTGTACCGTGATCTCCGGTAATCATCACAGTGCGAATGCCAGCACGACGACACTTGCCAATGGCTTCGCGAACCTCGCGACGTGGCGGATCAATCATGCCTGTCAGCCCGATAAAGATCAGTTGTGCTTCAGCCTCCTCAACCGTGGAGACACGCTCATGCGCGCGGATATCACGGTAAGCGACACCAAGTACACGTAGCGCCTCCGAGGCCATTCCTTCGTTAGCTGCCAGTACCTTTTGGCGCAGCGTACCCGTTAACGGAACGACATTTCCTTCCCATAAAATGTAGGAGCACTGGCCCAGCAATACATCCGGTGCACCTTTGGCAAAGACAATGTGTCCTCCCTGGTGGCGTACGAGTACCGACATTCGCTTCCGATCCGAGTCAAAAGGAAATTCTCGCTCCCTTGTGTATAGCTCATATAGCCCTTGTCGCGTGACTCCCCCCTTGGCAGCTAACGTGACCAGCGCTCCTTCCGTCGGATCACCCTTTAGCTCCCAAACGGAGGACGGCGTCGGCTCTTTGGTTTTCTTTTTCGAACGTAGCTCCTCTGTATCGGCTTGAACAATTTCCGCATTGTTGCAAAGCACACTGGCTTGCAGCAGTCTACGCAGAGATTGTCCGTTTTTAAGATCGGCAGGAAGGTCTCTATCCATAATATGCCCGTGAGGGTCATAGCCCTCTCCCGTAACTCCCCAGAAGCGGCCGTCCAGCCATAGCTTGGTAACCGTCATTTTATTTTGGGTCAGGGTACCCGTTTTGTCGGAACAAATGACAGATGCACAGCCGAGCGTTTCAACAGAAGGCAGCTTACGCACAATCGCCTTTCGTTTAATCATACGCTGCACACCCAATGCGAGCGCAATCGTCACAATAGCTGGCAACCCTTCCGGTATAGCCGCCACAGCCAAGCTCACTCCGGCCAAGAACATGCTCATGGCTGGCTGTCCATGTAAAATGCCTGCTACGACAACGAGCACCGTTAGCGCCAACGCTACGATAATCAAAATTTTGCCCAATTGCTCCAATCTGTGCTGCAACGGTGTCTCCTGCGACTCCGTATTTTCTATCAAGTCTGCGATCTTACCCATTTCGGTACTCATACCTGTACGTATAACTATTCCTTGTGCGGTTCCTCTAGTCATCATCGTGCCCATAAAACCGATGTTTTTTTGATCCCCAAGTGGTACCTCGGCGGCATGAATAGGGCGGCAATGCTTACTCACCGGAACCGATTCACCTGTCAGGGCGGACTCCTCTACATCACAGCCGTTCGTACTCAACCACCTTACATCTGCGGGAATGCGATCACCACTTTCCAGCAGCACAATATCACCCGGTACCAGTTCTCTGGCTTGAACTTGAATTCGTTTTCCGCCCCGCAACACTTTGGCCGTCGGAGCCGATAGTTGTCTCAAAGCTCGCAATGAACGCTCAGCTCTGAATTCCTGTACAAAGCCAAGAATTCCATTCAGTACAACAATAGCAATAATGGTAATCGCGTCCAAATACTCGCCAAGCAGGCCGGATATCAGGGTCGCTCCCATCAATACAAGCATCATAAAATCCTTGAACTGGTTGAGCAGCAGCAAGATCGCCGAAACTCGCTTCCCCTCGCTCAGCTCATTCCATCCTGACCTTTCTCTTCGTTCCGCAAGCTGTTCCTCCGAAAGACCCTGCTTCGGGTCGACTTCCAGACTTGTTGAAAGCTGTTCATTGCTTAATTGGTGCCAGTGTGCTTGTTCCATTCTCCCCAATTCCCTCCCGGTCAGATAGTCCGCTTCCGTCGGTTGTGCGTAGGATGGCTGCCCGTTATTATATTTTTGTGCCACGATTGCTGATAAGCTGGACAGACTTTCTAGATTCAATCTATTCGGACAGGATCTGAAATATCACAAAGCCGCTTAAGTTTTGTCCCAAAGTTATGTATCATAGTAGGAAGGCGAAAATACATTTGCTTCAAAGGAGAACATAATTATGGCATTGGACGGAATCGTAACCCGCGCTATCGTACACGAACTGCAAGGCATCCGAGGCGGGCGCATTAATAAAATACATCAGCCAAACGATCGCGATATCGTGCTGAATCTGCGGGCACAAGGCGGAAGCGTAAAGCTGCTGCTGTCAGCTAATCCGACCTTCCCGCGTGTACATTTTACAGAACAAAGCTTTCTTAATCCGACAGAAGCTCCTATGTTTTGTATGCTTCTTCGCAAGCATTGCGAAGGAGGCGTTATTGAGAAAATCACGCAGGTGGGCATGGAGCGTATTATTCACATGGATGTACGTCAACGTGATGAACTGGGAGATGTTTCACTCAAACGAATTATCATTGAACTGATGGGCAGACACAGCAACATTATTTTGCTTGACCCGGAAACAGGCGTGATGCTAGATGGCATTCATCATGTTACACCGTCTATTAGCAGCTATCGGGTCATTATGCCCGGCTTTCAATACACGGAGCCTCCTGAACAAAACAAGCTGAATCCACTAGAAACAGAAGAGGCGGCTTTCAGATCCTCGTATCAAACAGCGATTGAGGCCGAAGAAACCCCCAAACGCTGGATCGTGAACACTTTTACCGGGCTCAGTCCCCTCATTGCTGAAGAGATACTAACTCGAGTAACTAATGAAGTATCTGGTGGTAGTGATCATTCACTATGGAGTACATTCAGTCACATCATGGATGACGTGCGGAATCATCGTTTTCAGCCGGTATCTGGACTAAATGCACAAGATAAAGTGATATTCTCAGCTATTCCGCTGACGTTGATCCAAGGAGAACGTAAGGAATACGCTACGATCAGTGAGTGTATGGAGGACTTCTTCGGTGAAAAGGCAGAAAGGGATACGGTTAAGCAAAAGGTCAGTGACCTACTGCGGTTTCTGCAAAACGAGCGAAGTAAAAATGTAAAAAAACTCGACTATCTCCAGCAGGATTTGGCCGAGGCGGAAGATGCCGATCAATTTCGCATTTATGGAGAGTTGCTGTTCGCTTCGCTGCATGAGGTGAAAAAAGGGGACAAAGAAGTGACGCTCACCAACTTCTATGATGAGGAACAGCGTCCAATGACCATCCCACTGGACCCACTACTCAACCCGTCGGATAATGCACAACGGTATTTTAAAAAATACAACAAATATAAAAACAGCCTGGCTGTCATTGACGAACAACTGGAGAAAACACACGAAGAAATCCGTTATATGGACAGTCTTCTTCAGCAGCTAGCCCATGCCTCTATGAATGACATTGAGGAAATACGTGAAGAACTGGTTCAGCAGGGCTATCTCAGAGATCGGGTCAAAAAAGGAAAGAAAAAGAAGAAAAACGACCGTCCAACCCTGCACGTCTATACATCATCCGAAGGTATCGAGTTACTGGTTGGCAAAAACAACTTGCAAAATGAATATGTAACAAATCGACTGGCCGGACCAAATGACACCTGGCTGCACACAAAGGATATTCCGGGGTCACACGTCGTTATACGTGCTGAGCAATTCGGAGATGCGACGCTGGAGGAAGCAGCTCAACTCGCTGCTTATTTTAGTCAGGCCAAGCAGTCCAGCAGTGTACCTGTGGACGCCACCCTGATTCGACATGTACGTAAGCCTAGCGGAGCCAAACCTGGCTTTGTCATCTACGACCATCAGCGTACGCTTTTCATTACACCCGATGAGGAACTAGTCAAAAAGCTGCCGAATCGCATCAAAAACGGCTAAGTCCTACTAGCCTATTGAATCCACAAAAAAAGCCCTTTGTTCTTTGCACGATACACTTCTTGTGTTCCATGCATAAGGCAAGGGGCTTTTTATTTACTTTTGTCCAACAGCAGCCTTCCTCAATTCCTCGACTACCTGCCCTTCCACACTACGGCTACCCAGATCACCGTGAAAAATAACACCTTGACGCGCGCCGTGAAAATCCGAGCCGCCAGTTGCAATGAGCCCATATTGCGCCGCCATCGCAGTATATCGGCTCTCAGCCTCAGCATCATGGTCCGAATGTCGCACCTCCAAGCCCGCAGGCTTCGCCTCCTCTATAATAGAACGAACCAGCTCATCATTTCCGTACAAGCCAGGGTGGGCCACCACAGGTACCCCTCCTGCTTCACGAATCCAGTTTATGGCCTCCGCAGGCTCTACACGGGGTACAGACACATATCCGGGCGCTCCTTCCGCCAAGTAACGGTCAAACGCGTCCCGCATATCCTTCGCATATCCTTTTTGAACCAGCGTATCCGCCATATGCGGACGTCCAATGCTTTCATCTGGTGCCAGCGGTCTGCCCATCGTAGCCACCACTTCATCCAGTGTGATTTCCACACCCAGACTACGCAATTGACTCAAAATCAAATCATTACGGGTATCCCGTGCCTGGCGAAGCTTTTCCAACCGTTCCAAAAACACTTTATTGCGGTAATCCATAAAATAACCGAGTATATGAATATCCTTATCGCCAGCTCGAGTACTAATTTCCACTCCTGGCACCACAGTAATTCCTATGCGTTTTCCCTCTTCCAGAGCTTCCTCCAGGCCAGCTACCGTATCATGATCTGTAATGGCCACACCTGCCAGTCCTTTTTCCTTGGCCCAGCGCACATTATCTGCAGGTGGTTGCATTCCGTCAGATGCTTGGGTGTGTGTGTGTAAATCATATCGTTTTACGTTAATCTGCTCCTTCATTATACATCCTCCTTCTCTTTCACCTTTGCAAGCTCGTCCTGCGAGTCCCTCAGGACGTCCGTTCCCTGATCATGACGACGCAAGTAAGACAGGAAGGTTACTACCGGAATCGGCAACAACGCCGACTTCAAATGAATTGCATAAAATTCTCGTTTGAACGTGATATCTGAAATATTTACAATTTTCAATAATCCGAGCGCAACTTCATGCTTCACCGAAGATGGTGATAGCATGGTAATACCCAGTCCAGCCTCCACCGCCGATTTAACCGCTCCAGTGCTCCCCATCTCCATTACAATCCCAAGTCGGGAGGCATCCATACCACGATTTTTCAGCTCATCTTCTATTACTTGACGTGTACCAGATCCCTTTTCTCTGGCTACAAAAGGATGCTTGAACACATCTTCCAGAACCACTTTTTTAGCCTTGGCCAGCGCATGTCCTGAAGGCACAATCAATTTCAGTTCGTCCTGCATCACAGGTTCCACCACGATATCCGGATGCTGGACTGGGGCCTCAATCAGTCCTAAATTCAGCTGATGTTTTAGTATATCATCCATAATCTGAGTTGTATTCATCACATTCATCGCCATGCGTATATGAGGGTATTCCTGACCAAACGGTCCCAGCATTCTGGGTACAATATACTCACCAATCGTTAGGCTGGCGCCAATATGCAATCTTCCCTCCAACATGTGAGTAAAAGCAGACATCGCCTCGTCAGCTTCCCTGATCAGTTGCATGCTTTTTTTCGCAAAAGGCAGGAGTGTCGCTCCCGCCTCTGAAAGTTCGATTTTTTTAGTCGAACGTTGCAGCAGTTTTGTGCCAAAATAATCTTCCAAAGACTGAATTTGCATCGTCACCGCAGGTTGTGTCATATGCAGCGCTTGTGCCGCCGCCGAGAAGCTCCCGCGTTCCGCTACGGTATAAAAAATGTGCAACTGATGAAAGTTCATACTGACAGCCCTCTCCCCTCTGTTCTCCCTATTTTAACATAAGAAAAACGTCTGTCGAAGCATTTCCAAGTAAACTTACTGAATTGGGTAGTTTTATTATTGGAAAATAAAAAAAGCATGCAGCTAATAACTGCATACTTTCTACTTAAACTTAACGGTATTCAGGAAGTTTGGAGATTTTTTCATCTGAAGCCGTTCTCCAAATGACCGTCTATTTTTGCTTACGAGTGCTTTTCATCAGTGTCATGCGCCGCGAATGGCGTAACCATGAATAGTATGACTTCAAATCCCTTAATTCAATGGTCTCCGACATCCGGCCCAAAAAGGTAATGACAATCATTTTGTGAAGCGGATTCCCCGCAATATCCATCTCGCCGGGCAACTCTCCAAATTCGGCCACGACGACCAGATCACCATCAATTAAATATACATCCTCTTCGTTATGATAATAGGACTCCATCCTGTTTTGCTTCAGGCATTCCCAAAGCCAGGCGGCGATATGATTCGTCTCGGACTGTTTCTGCTCTACCCGATCTAAGTAACGTGTTTTCGCATGATTTGTTATCACGATATCGGCGACTTTTTTATCGCCCATCTCCACATAGAACGGTTCGTATGTACTCCATCGCTGCATTGCTTTGTCACGCACGGGATCACTCTCCCCACCAGATAGGTCTTTATATCTACCAATATATTCATATGTTACCTCAACAGACCCGGGACTACAAGTTACAAAATTGAAGTTTATGGGTGATATTTAAAGATTTTTTAGGTCTAACAGCATCAAGACCATTATGCAAAAGTCCTGACTTCACAAAAAAAAGCCAGCCTGTAGGCTGACCTTTCAAGAAAAGTTTACAATTTATAGACATTTGATCTTATATCTCATATTCTTTCATCTTTTCCTTATCGTCGTTGTAATCCGTCCTAATCTCATTTCGAAAAGAGCGCTCGACCTTACGCACATAGGAAAGTCTGCGAATATTTTTAACGGTGTCTTCTGCCCGATCCGCATTCATATATATCACTACATAATGCATACGCTTTGAAATAAAGTGGACATTTCCGTATTTCTCCAGATTGCGGGCAGCCTTGATATCGCTTACCCAAATGATGTACCCTGTCCGCTCGGCAAACATTCGCTTCATCTCCCCTCCACTCGGTATCATTCCTATGACCTATCCACAGGAGCATTTCCCTCCGCTGCCACATCCGCCTTTTTTCACATTCGGATCGTTGCTCGGCACCTTAATAGTCTCGGACACGGAATATGCAATCGTTTCAGACATGGCATGAAGCATATCATCCAGCGCCTTTTCGGCTCGTTTGAACTCCTTAACATCCACGAATTGTTCCAGTTCCAGCTCAACGACCTGCACTGCATCCTTCGCTTCATGATAGTTCGGATGAAAATGCCCAAAACGCTCCGTTTCCGCGAATAGCTCCTTTTTGGCATCCAGCTTGCGTACACACGCCTGAATAGACGGATTCAATTCCACACGCTGTTTCCAATATAAATAATCCGATACCTCAAAGGATCGGTTGACCATATCGCCCAATTCATAGGCGTTAATAAGCACTTCTGCCATATTGACCGTGTTCAATTCGGCTACGCTCATGAATGTTCATCTCACTTTATATAAAGTTCTACCCTGTAAAAGTAGACTCATTTATCATACCACATCCTTCTTTTGAGAAGAAGGAGTTTCATGCACTTCCTGGCCCTACTATGTAAAAGGAACCAGCAAGCGCATGTCTGACCATTCACTTGGCTGTAAGGTCGCAGGAGAAAGTGTTTCGTCATCCCTTCCTGAGGCATACCAGCCTGTGACACTCCATGGTGCACCGGAAACCACCGCCTCCGGTATCCATTTAACCTCTTTCCCACCGATTCGCAGCCCCACAGCAGCCTGCCAACGAATCGCTTGCTCGATCAACTGCCGGGCAGTGGAAGTATGGTAACTCCTCCATTCTTTTGTCCATGAGGAGGGGACTGTAGATCTTTCTGGAAAATAGTCAGACGGATCAGGCAGTGTATGCTCTTGTTCGTAAAAGTGCAGCGTTCGCCCTGTATAAACCAAACCTGCTCTCCCCTCTTGGGAAAATATAGAACGGGCTTGAATAGGTTCGGACTCCATTTCACTGTTGAGGCTGCCTGAATTTATGTTCTCTGTTTCCGAAATCAGTGGATAATGATGAGCTGGCTCGTCCACACCTTCGGGTTCACGACGTGGACCTAATCCTATTGCAGCAAGCGTTTTTCGTATTTTGACAACAGAGCTCGCCGGAATAATAAAGTCCTTGTCGCCAAGCCGTTCCAGCAATCCTTCCAGCGCGGGATGGCGTGCAACCATGTCTGCATCCTCCTGTGTGCTACATCGCAAAAGTGTTACCGTTGCAAATGCCGTCCGTCCGACATCGCCTGCCCACTGTTCTACCGCCATACGTACATGATCAGGCACGCCTGTCCGGCTGAACTTGTCCAGTAGAGCAGGAATTGCTTTAGCTTCCATCCCTAACTCGATTGCCTCTGTAACACTTTCTCTGGTGATCCGGTATATTGCCATCCGATCTCCTGTCACACGTTCACAGCAGCATTCCAGTCGCCAGCGCACATCATATGCCACATCTGGCGGAACCAATATTTCAAAATCAGGTTGTACATAAAAAGTACCTTGTTCTTGATTTGTATCCTCGTAATTATTGGGACGAAGCATGTCTAACACAGATACATTCCAGCGAAAACACAGTTTACCCGATGCAGTCTGGCCCCAATCACCCATTCCAAACGCAGTCAGGGCCTTCAGCCAACCCTCCAATCCCTCCATGAAAGATCCATTAAAATTAAAATCAGAACCCGTTTCTCCCGCAAACCCTTCCGGATTTGAGGTTGTAGGAATAAGGTCTAAAAGGGCGCCGTTCTTGGAATCAGCTCCGCTCGTACTCTCCTGCTGGATTAGGCCTACTTGAAGCATCCATTGCAGCAGACACTTGATAGATATCCACCCTTCTATTCCCATATACTGGGAGACGGCACACAGCATATAGCGAAAATGCTGCATGGATGCTTCGGCCTTGCCGTATCTTTCCATGAGTGTAGCAAAAATATGCTTGCGCATTTGCCAAGCAGACAAACGAATCCAAGTCGCCAGTTCCGTTTCCTGAATGCGAAAAGACACCGTTTCTTTCACTAACAGCCCCAAACTGAGTAGCAAATCCATCATGACCACCGTTTGCACAGGATACAGCTCTGCATGCGCATAATGCAACCCAAGACCCATCAGGTCCTCCGGGCGAAAGGGGGTCAGTTCATTCAATTTTTGCAATGATCGCTTATGTATGGTTCCTTTGGCCGTCAAAGGGACGCCCTGTACTGCAATACGTGACAACGCATGCAGCAATTCCGACTCCAGGCCTGTCATTGATTCATGTACCGTTATCGGATGATCCGAATGCATCATGTTCATTGGATTTTCCTCTAACAACATATCGTACAGATCCGGTAGTCGATAAACCGGGATATATAAAATTCGTTCGCCCCACGATTTGGTAACAGCCTCCAGCCAGCCCCGGGCACGTAATCCACGCAGTGCCAGTTTCGTTTCGACTCCGCTTAACGATCCCCGGGTAAGCTGTATAGGTTCTTCTTCCTTCATGGGCTGTCCCGCGTGCCGAATAAAGCATCGTCTAAGTACCAGCAGCTCATCCGATGAAAGCTCATTCCAGCTGTCTTGCGTGTTCGTTACGCCCATTCTTGATTAGGCCTCCTTTTTCTTTCCACGATCTCCAGACTTAGCATCCCTGCTTCCAATAGCCTCTGTCACACTAAATCTGCGAACCGCATATTCATAGCCTTGCTCAATCAGGAACAGCTGACGACGAGCTGCAAAATCCATCTCCTTGCTATTCTCCGTCACTAGAGCATAAAAATAAGCTTTATTCTCGCCTGACTTTGGTCGCAAAATGCGTCCCAGTCGCTGCGCTTCTTCCTGGCGAGAGCCAAAGCTGCCCGATACCTCTATGGCTACTGCTGCATCCGGCAGATCCACCGCAAAGTTTGCAACCTTGGACACCAATAGGGTCCGAATTGCACCCTTGCGGAATGCATCAAACCAACGCACCCGCTCCGTCTGGCTCATTGAACCCGTAATCAGTGGGACACCGAGCTCCTGAGCCAATGTACGCAACTGGTCCAAATATTGACCAATAATGAGCGTGGGCAAACCACTGTGCTGCTGCATCAGGCTACGCACCGCCTCCAGTTTGATCGGATTTTCGGCTGCAATTCGGTACTGCTGTCTGCCCTCAGCACGCATACTGCGCTCCAAAAGTTCAGCTGTCATTGGAAGCCGCAACTCCACACAATCGACCTGAGCGATCCAGCCCTGTCGCTCCAGCTCCTTCCATGGCATATCATACCGTTTGGGCCCAATTAAAGAGAACACATCCCGTTCACAACCATCCTCTCGAACCAGCGTGGCCGTTAACCCCAAACGACGGGTAGCCTGAATGTCAGCCGTCGCCCGGAATACTGGCGCGGGCAGCAAATGAACCTCATCATATATAATGAGTCCCCACTTCCGCTCACTCAGCAGTTTCATATGCTCAAAATCCCCATCCTTGGTGCGACGGTGTGTCAAAATTTGGTATGTTGCCACCGTAATCGGGCGCACTTCTTTTTTCTGACCACTATATTCCCCGATGGAATCGGCAGAAATATCCGTCTTTTGCTTTAATTCTTCTACCCATTGCCGTACAGAAGTAGTATTAGATGTTAGAATAAGCACTTCACACTGAAGCCGATTCATCACCGCCATGCCTATCACTGTTTTTCCAGCTCCGCATGGAAGCACCAGTACACCACTACCCCCTAAGCCGTCCGCTCCTTCAAACGCATCAGCGGCCTTTACTTGATAATCACGAAGCTGCAACTTCGTTTGTCCCTTTCCCAAGGTAAAACTAAGCTGATTCCCTACAAGATAGCCTGCCGTATCCACAACGGGATATCCCAAGCGAGTTAATTCCTGCTTGAGCAAGCCCCGATTTTCGGGCGGGACCGATGCGCTTTCCTCATCAACGCGAAGTAAACCAAGCTGTTTTAGCTCTTGCTTGGTCAGTAGCTCATTCAGTAAAGCGGGGGTCTCTGCTGCCAAGATCAAGCGATCACCTATTGTATAGCTGTTGGCTTTCCCTGTCTTTATACCTCCGTCTGGCTCATGCTCAGCACGGTATGCGTCAATCGTATCTGTGCTATAAGTTCGCTCTTCTTCCGTACCCTCTCGTGAAAGCGTCAACGTCCCATAACGAGAAACGAGCTGTTCAATATCATTCAACAAATCACGTGGAATATCCCAACGGGACATGGAATACAAACTATTTTGAATGTCCTCAGCACTCCATCCGAGGGCAGCTGCATTCCACAAAGACAGTGGAGTGATGTGGTATGTATGAAAAGCGGACGGACTTTTAACCAGCTCCGCATAAATCTGCAACTGTGAACGAGCCCATTCCGAACCGGGCAAGGCCATTTCCAGCAGAACGGTAAAATCACGTTGTACAATACAAGGATGATCTGGATTCATGACTACCTCCTGATAATCTAACAATACATCATTTTAAAGTTGAATCAATTTCATAACTCATTAAAGTTTGGTGGTTGTAACTAGATACAGACAAATCGAATCATTTTGATCTATAACTAGTTTTGATTGAAGCAGCTAAAGGTATTATGAAATTGATTCAGTTATATAATAAATAGCTTATCCGTTTATTCGAATATCAACCAGAATAGCAAGGAGCCCAACCCATATTCGGGTTGAACTCCTGATTTAACGCCCGGGGTAAAGACCTCCCAAACAAATGCCTACCTTAATTATTCTTCTAGTGGACCTGCTCGGAAATATGACTAAGCGCCTCTCCAGCGTTGTCTGCAAAAATATTACGAACAGCCAAATCCCCGATCGAGACAATCCCGATCAGACGGTCTCCTTCCGTCACAGGCAACCGACGGATTTGCTGCTCCGCCATCAGTTCAGCTGCTTGGTCCACCGACATGTCCGCACTGGCTGTACGAATACCTGTCGTCATAACCGTATCGACTGAACCCGAACCCGAATTTTTAGCCGCATAACCGCGAACGACAAGATCACGGTCCGTTACTACGCCGATCAACTTATCACTGCCTTCGCTTTCCACAACCGGAATAAAACCAGTATCATTGTCCTTCATTTTGACCGCAATTTCATAAATATTGTCCTGCGGGGTAACCGTTACGCATTCTTTAGTCATAACTTCCTGAACCTTTTTCATGGGTACTCCCTCCTTTTCAAGAGTAGGGTACCCCATTTCATTCAGCTCATACTCCAGATTGAACCGTTCCCAATTCAACTCATTTTAGCCCTTAATTGCCCCTGCTTTTCGTTCCGCAGCGTATCCCGTAGACATCGCAATAAACAACCGAACCGCGTTAATCATAGCATCCTCATCAAAGTCAAATTTAGGATGATGGTGTGGATAAACCGCTCCTTTAGCTGGGTTACCCGCTCCTACGAACATGAAGCAACCTGGCACACGTTCCAAATAATACGCAAAATCTTCAGCAGGCATCAGCTTCGACGCTTCCTGTACATTCTCCTTGCCGAAAACAGATTTTGCTTCATTAAAGAAACGAGATGCTTCATGTGCGTCATTGACAACTGGTGGGTATCCCATAATATAGCGAACCTGTGCTGTTGTACCGTATGTTGCGGCTGTGAGCTCTGTTACCTCATGCAGTCGCTCCTTCATCACCGTTCGTGTCTCCTCATCAAACGTACGAATCGTTCCACTCAAGCGACACGTTTCTGCGATCACATTTTGCGCAGAGCCCCCTTGGATGGTTCCCACCGTCAGCACGGCAGGTCGTAATGGGTCGACTGAACGACTTACGACACTTTGCAATTGCATGACAAGAGCTGAGCCCGCCACGACACTATCATTAGTGGACTGAGGCATCCCACCATGCCCACCCTTACCTGTGATTTCAATATAAAAATCATCTGCCGCCGCCATCAGCGGCCCTGCACAACTCGCAGCCGTTCCGACAGGAAAAGGTGTCCATAAATGGATACCATAAATGACGTCCACACCTTCCAATATACCATCCTTTATTACACTGACCGCTCCGCCAGGCAGCAATTCCTCCGCAGGTTGGAACAACAACCGAATTTCTCCTTGCAGCTCGTCCCGATTCAGACTGAAATAGTAAGCCGTTCCAAGTAGCGCGGATGTATGTCCATCATGGCCGCAAGCATGCATGGCTCCGTCTACGTTGGAGCGATATTCACATTCCTTTTCATCCTGAATAGGAAGAGCATCCATATCGGCACGCAGCAGGACGACAGGCCCGGGTTTAGCACCACGAATGGTGCCTACAACACCGTGTCCCCCTACCTGACGGCGAATCTCGATTCCCCAACTCTCCAACTTATCCGCTACAAAAGCTGCAGTTTTGCTTTCCTGAAAGGAAATTTCGGGATTCTTATGTAAATGTCTACGCCACTCCACCATATTTTCTTGCAACTGGTCAAACCAGGTCTTGTCTATCGCATGTTGTGTCATAATGCTCCACCTCTCCTTTTAAAGCACCGGGCAAGTTCCCGATTCATCATGCAGCGTCACCACGTATGCACCGCTGCTCTCAAGTCTTCATTTTTATCCTATTGTAGCAGATATGGAATTGTTGTGATATCTGTTGCTCCAGGGAGGTTGCAGAAGCCCATCAAACATAATATGATAAAATGGGTAAACGATAAAATGATAACCGTCTGCGAGGAATATACCTTGTGGCGAATACCGGGGGAAGCTGATATGAGAAATACGAAGCCGGAGACTCGAAGAAGAGGCACACCGGATTTCCAATTGCTGATCCTCACTTTGTTACTGGTTGGATTCGGTGTAATTATGGTATTTAGCTCCAGCTCCAGCGTAGCTTTGCTGAATAAAGAATACAATTTTGACTCTTTATATTTTGTGAAGCGCCAATCTGCATTTGCTGTACTTGGACTTTTTATTATGTTGGTAGCTATGAATATTAAGATGGAAAAATATAAAAAGCTTTTTGTACCTTTATTTTTCATAACTATATTACTGCTAATCATCGTTCTTTTTACAGGCTCACTTAACGGCGCAAAAAGCTGGCTCAGGTTTGGTAGTGTTGGTTTCCAGCCAACGGAGCTTGCGAAAATTTCCATCATTCTTTACTTATCTGCACTGATTGTCAAAAAAGGAGATCGCTTTAGAGATCTGCGGACTGGCTACATACCTGTAACCGTCATTGTAGGCTGTGTTGCAGGACTCATCATGCTTCAACCTGATTTAGGCTCCTGCTTCATTTTGGTTGCTACGAGTGGTCTGATTATTTATGCCGGGGGAGCCAGTGTCAAGCATATTACAGCATCAATTGTTCTGCTCGTGCTAGGCGCCTCCATTGTATTTGGTATTGGGTCGTTGTTTGGAGGAGATTCTGGAACCACAGATGGACAAGCTGCTGCCAAGCAAGATTACAAAATCGGACGCTTTCAGGCCTTTCTTAATCCCGAGAAATATAGACAAGGAACGGGATACAATCTGGTACAGTCCTTGCAAGCTATAGGTGAAGGCGGCTTAAACGGGTCAGGATTTGGTAAAGGTATTATCAAGCTTCACTATCTTCCTAATTCATTTAATGATTTTATCTTTTCTGTAATTGGTGAAGAATTCGGATTTATCGGAACAGCCATATTCCTGATGCTATATTTGTATTTCATTTGGCGAGGCATGATCATTGCTCTGCGTTGCCATGATCCGTTCGGAACGTTGGTAGGCACCGGTATCATGGGTTTGATCGCCATTCAGGCCTTCATTAACATCGGCGGTGTAACCCAAACAATTCCAATCACTGGCGTAACGCTTCCATTTATCAGCTTTGGTGGCTCCTCCTTGCTTGTCATGATGTTTTCGATGGGCATTATGCTCAGTATTTCTCGTGAGAACACCAAACAAGCGGTGCAGGAACGCACCACAGGGGTAGCTGTCCGTAATGAAGTACCCAATCGCTTTCAAACTCGTAGAACCAACCGTTTTCGCTAAAAAAAGAACTTCCAAGGACCACTTACAACGGTGGCTTTGGAAGTTCTTTTGGTTATGTATAAAAATACGGAAACCTTCTGCAAAAATGGCTATGCTGTTGATTCATAAAACGAAAACTGGCGATTCTATAACCACCAGTTTTCGTGTTTTTATTCGGGTTATCCTACGGAATTCCCGGCATGTATACAATTGGTTAAAAATGTAGAATTATCGGTCCTTGATTCTATTACACTGCGTCGTCCTTGAACGCGACACCTTCCACTTTTACGTTCACTTCCACGACCCGCAAACCTGTCATACTTTCGACGGCTTCTCGTACATTTTGCTGAAGAATTCGGGACACCTCATGAATAGGTGTTTCGTAGAGTACGATAATACGTAGATCAATGGCAGCTTCCAGCTGTCCAACCTCCACTGATACGCCTTTTTGCACATTTTTACCGCTCAGCCTTTTGGCCCAGCCTTCCGATAAACCGCCTGACATTGCAGCAATGCCCGGTGTCTCTAATGCGGCCATCCCGGCAATTTTACCCACGACATCGTTGGAAATCTTGATGTTTCCTGCTTCCAGTTGTTGAATTTGCTCTGCCATGACCTATGTCCCCCTTCATCCATCCTTTATTTGTATTGTAAAGCCTCAGCCACTCCAAATGCAAACCCTACGTATGAAAAACAACTTTCGTTTACAACCTATATCATTTTGGGTATATTAATTTAGAAAATCCATACAAGTGAGCATTTTGCATAAACCCCAAGAGTGTTTTCCAATCAGCAATATATAGATCGAAACGCTTTAGTTCGTCTATATATTGTACTTATGTGCGATGGGAATCGAATTATGCAAAATGCTGAAGTGACAGCTTTCACCAAACTTGTACACATTTATTGATATCGAGGTGCTCTTCATTGAAAAAATGGTTATCTCCCGCTTTGCTTATAGCGACATTTGCTCTTAGCGCAGTCGCTCATTACACGCATTGGAACGCTATAGCCCAATTTGTCATTTGTGCAATTTCTGTTGTATTCGTAGCCGGTTTCCTCGGCAGGGCGACCGAAAGCGTCGCGCATTATGCTGGCCAACGTTTAGGTGGATTCTTAAATGCCACCTTTGGTAACGCAGCCGAACTGATCATCGCCATCTTTCTTGTTAAAGAAGGTCTTTACGATATGGTAAAGGCCAGTCTTACCGGTTCTATCATCGGCAATCTGCTGTTGGTGCTAGGAGCAAGTCTGTTCGCTGGCGGTTTAAAGTACAAAGTACAAAATTTCAATATATCGCTGGCTGGATTAAGTGGTTCTCTGATGATTGTGGCTGTTATTGCCTTGTTCGTTCCAGCTGTCTTTTTGAACACACACGTTATCACGGATAGCGAATCAGATACGCTCAGCCTCATTGTCGCAGGCACGCTCATTGTCGCGTATATTGCGTGGCTTATTTTTTCTATGATTACGCATAAGGACTATTTATCTGATGTGACCGAACAAAAAGATGAAGAATTACCACATGAGCATGCCCCTGTATGGTCCAGAAACAAATCCATTGCCTATTTGATACTTGCTACCGTCATGGTCGCTTTTGTCAGCGAATGGCTGGTAGGTACGCTGGAGGTGTTTACGACCCAATTTGGGCTCAGCGAATTGTTCGTAGGTGCCTTCCTCGTCGCTATTATTGGTAATGCAGCCGAACACAGCGCTGCTATTTTACTGGCGATGAAGAATAAAATCGGTGCATCGGTTGAAATAGCTGTCGGCAGCAGTTTGCAAATTGCGCTATTTGTTGCCCCTGTGCTGATATTTGTCAGTTACTTTATGGGAAACACGATGAATATTGTTTTCACTACTATTGAGCTGGTCGCCATTGCTGTCGCTGTATTTATCGCCAAATCCATCACCCAAGACGGCTCAACCAACTGGTATGAGGGGCTCATGCTATTGGTAGTGTATGTATTGTTAGGTGTATCCTTCTTTCTTGTGTAGCTTTTTAAGGTTTTAAAATGTTCATTAGGATGGTGGAAGGGGATGCGCTTTTACCATCCTAAAAGAACATTTTTTTAAAAAAAGGCATCAAAAAAAGCATGCTCTCAAGCTCCGCATGCTCTCATCAATTCAACCGTCTTCCTAATTGGCCTTATTATTCATGGCCTCATATAGAATAGCCAGATTGCGTTCCAGCTCACTGACCAGCTGTTTACCTACCATTTCCGGAAGAAGTCCAGCGCGAACCGCAAAATCCACTTCCTTGGAAAATCCGTACATCTGAGTATCCAGCACTTCCTCATAGAGAGGGCAATAACGGGTTGCCAGATTCTCCATCTGTACTTCAATAAGCTTCTTTATTTTATCTGCATCTTCCTGAAGCAGATTAATAGCCTTGATATTCAATTGTTCCTGCAAATCAGATGAAGTCATGGATTCTTCCCCCCTATGTCTCAATGTCGCACAAGACGTCCTATCCTTAATATTAGACCAAATTGCAGGCTAATACAAGAACCTGACAAAAAAAGCATCCCTACAGTTACAGGTAGGGATGCTTTTGCTTCAAGAATAAAGTTAGCTGGCTACTGAAATATGAAGTCCGTGCTTCTCGAACACCTCGATGATCGCTTTCTTGGCTTCCTCCGCATCTGGTCCATGAACGTGTAGTTCATAGCTATGGCTGCTGACTAGGGTCGTAAACAAGCCCAGTATACTTTTCACATCAATATACTTATTTTCGGAATGAAGGACGATGGAAGAGGTGAACTTGCTCGCCGTCTGTGCAATTTCAACAACCGCCGCGTTATTATTGGACATAGAAATCCCTCGCTTTACTGAATTGTCATGTATCGTTACTCATCCATAATGATACATTGAAATCGCTTTCTCAGCAAGAACGGATATCGTTATTTTAAATTTTCAGGGTTTAATGGCTCCAGCTCAGGCAGTACAAAGATGCCATCTTTACGAATCAAAACATCGTCAAAATAAATTTCACCACCGCCATATTCTGGACGCTGAATCAACACCAAATCCCAGTGGATCGATGAACGATTACCGTTATCCGCTGTTTCATAAGCTTGACCCGGTGTAAAATGTAAGCTGCCGGCGATTTTCTCGTCAAACAAAATATCCTTCATTGGATGTAAGATGTGCGGATTAAACCCGATGGCAAACTCGCCAATATAACGTGCTCCCTCGTCAGAATCGAGAATATCATTCAGCCGCTTCGTATCGTTACTCGTTGCTTCCACGATCTTACCATTTTCAAAACGGAATTTAACATTTTCAAAAGTAATGCCATTATACAGGGTTTGTGCATTGTAGCTGATCGTTCCGTTAACGGAATCACGTACAGGCGCGCTGTATACTTCGCCATCCGGGATATTACATTGACCTGAACACTTGATAGCTCCAATTTGCTTAATAGAGAAATTCAAATCCGTACCCGGTCCACTAATCCGTACCTTGTCCGTCCGATTCATCAGGTCTGCCAATGCATCTTGAGCTTTGTCCATTTTTGCATAATCCAGATTACACACATCGAAATAAAAATCTTCGAACGCTTCTGTGCTGATATTCGCCAATTGAGCCATGCTGTCATTCGGATAACGCAGCACTACCCATTTGGTGTGTTTCACCCGTTGTTCGCTATGTACCGCATGCTGATAAATGGAATTATACAATTTCATTTTATCTTCCGGCACATCTGACAAATCATTTACATTTTCACCTGCACGAATTCCGATATAGCAGTGCATTTGCTTCATCCGGTTAAGGTCAATCTCAGCCCAGGTCTCCAGCATCTCCTTTGTCGCGTGACGAAGCATGGTGCTCTGTACCTTACGGTCTGTAAGTTGTACAAAAACATTTCCACCTTTTTTACCAACTTCATGAATGATGGCGTTAAGTAAGTCGCGCTCTGTACCAATCATTTCGATTAATACATTTTCTCCAGGCTGCACTTCAACAGAGTAACCTACCAGATTTTCCGCCAGCTTAAGTATTCTAGGATCTTTCATGTAGTGTCTCTCCTTCTCTATTTCATTCTTTTTGAACGATGGTTAATTCAAAATTCATTGTATCACGCCCGCCACGTTACTTGTAGTCCTCAAAAGTAACTCTGGTTATCAAAGCCTCTTGATGCAGATCTTCATTTTCTCCCTGTCGGGTAATCTGGCATTCGGATGAAAGCTTTAAGGGTAAACCTGTTTGGCGATCTATGGTCAAATGATACACCGTATGCACAATGGATTGCTCCAGCTGGTTATTCATATCCTCACAACTTTGCGCCCATATTTGGCTCAGCTTCTTTCGCAGCTCTCGATTCGTTCCTGTCTGCTGCGTTTTTAATATCACGATTTGAGGGTTTAACGTATTCATTTCTTTTATTAAACGATCTTTCAACCAGCGCTTTGCCGAAGCAGATTCCGGTTCAATCCTCAACACCCAAGTTCCCCGGGCAGCTCCCGTTTCCATACGAATGCTCTTATTCAGTGTATTTAATTCCTCAAGCTCCTGAATCGGATTGAAGCGATTTAACATACCATTTCCAACCACAGGAGGATAACCGGATGTCAGCGAAACCCATTTCCCACTCTGACGAATAAAACGTTCCTGTGTAACATCATGCTCGGACTTACCTTGTTTCAGAGCTGTGTAGCCACCTTGCTTACGGAAAGCCTCTGCAGAACCCCAGTGCATGGTCAATTCATCGTGATTTCTTAGCCTACCGCGATATTCAAACTGCTTATTCGTTGGCAGACCACTGTCTGCTCTAATTGCAGTCCGTCCAGTAAACGTTACCATCTCTTTGCCAGCCATTCCTGCAACTGCTCTCTTAAAAATCTGCTCAGGCGTATATTGTCGATCCAGTGCACAACCACTTAACACACCTATTACAAGCAACACACCACAAACCTGCATCATCCATTGCTTTTTCCAATGCATCCCATCATCCGTCCTATCCTGAACATAACTGTACTCATGAGCAATAATCCTGCTTCAAGCCAGTTATGCTACCTGGTTCACTTCATCGTGTTATCCCTATAGTTCAATCATACACACGATATAGCTACGTTTAGGATTACCTGTCCGCAATGGGTTATACAAGACAAAAAGAGAACATTCCCTAGGAATATTCTCTACACATTGGCTACATGATCAACAACTATTCGATTGCGTCCTTCATTTTTTGCTTCGTACAAGGCCATATCAGCCCTATAAAATAAAGATTCAATACTGATCTGCTCGTCCAGCCAGTTCCATTCAGCAATCCCGCAAGAAACAGTCACCTGAGGCTCAGTTTCATGCTGTACGCGGTAACGTATTTTTTCTGCATATCCGAGCGCTTGCTGTACCCCCAGCTGCGGTAAATAAATGGCAAGCTCCTCGCCGCCCCATCTCGCACATACATCCTCATCGCGAGTCGCCGAACGAACGATATTGCTGACGCTTTTCAAAATTTCGTCACCCGTCTGATGCCCATGCGTATCATTCACCTGTTTGAATTGATCAATATCTACCAAAATAAGAGATCCACAGAAATCCTTTTCCTGATGTTGCTGAATGATTTGGTCCACATAATGACGTACATACAGACCTGTTAACATATCCATATTAGCCAACCGCCGCACCTCAGCGTGCAGCATAGCATTGGTTACCGCCAACCCGATATGAGGGGCTAGCATTTGCAACATTTTGTAATTATCGTAAGAGAAAAAGTGCGGAAGCTTGCTGGACAATAGTATAACCCCTTTAGGAGTACCGCTGGTCTTCATAGGTACAGCCATCAAAGACTGGGAGTGCGTCGCATCCATAAAATGAGAGGATATCTTCCCATCCTTTCTATAGTCCGACACAATCACTGGTTCCCCTGTTAAGCGTATTAGTCCAGCAAATCCATCTTCAAGAGGGTAACTTTCCAGTCTTAAGCTTTCCACATTACTCGACATGACCTTAAAACAGTTTCCATCCTGGTCAAGCTGTACAATACAACAAAAGTCCGCCATGAACATTTTTAATAACTCCTGCACGGCAAATTCAAATATTTCATTTAACTTCAGGCTCTGATTCAAGCGCTGAACCAGTTCATTAATGAGACGCAATTCATGGATAAGTACATTCGATTGCTCAAGCAGCTTTGCATTTTCAAATGCGGTGCCAGCCGTATCCGCCATCATGGCAATCAGCTCTACATCCACTTTTTTCATACTATCCGCGCCCGATGGAAGAATCATATGGAAAACACCGTATACGCCCTGCTTACCACGTAATGGGATGCCGATTTCAGTTATTTCATCTTGTGTACCGACAGGCTCATTCACAGCCATTTGCCCTTTCATAAATGCACGGACGCATACATCTTCGTCCCGTTCATGCAGCAGTAAAGGTTTGACCTGCGGATTGCGACTATGTCGATCCTGACTCATATACAAGGTGATATCTACATGGGGAAACAAATAGGCGATGCTCCCGAATACCTCATCCAGCACGCCTTCTACGTCAATTTTGTCATGCATCCGTTTTACAATCTGAAATAAAATAGAACGGCGTCTACCTTCACGATCGCTTCGATTCCGCATCCCAAGGACATCTTCCATAAATATGTACTCAAACTTCGTGTAAAAGCAGGATTTAAAATGTAAAGCAGCTGATAACAATGTGTCCAGATTTGGGACAGAATGTTGAGCAGGCCGTGTAAAACGAAGAGCGGCAAAGGGCTCGCTCTTGTAATTACGGCATAGTATGGGAACCATATACACAAACGAAAGGCTTCCATCACGAAGTTTGCGCTGGCTCACTTCCATCTCTCTAGATATGCAACAACGTTCGACCAAATCCAAATCCTCGTCATCATCTTCTTTTTTACCAGCAACACGAACACCTATAAAATTAAAAACAGCAGTATATTCTTCGTTAATCCAGGATATACCATTGCCCTGTTGTAACCAACTCCGATATCCTTGAACAAGCAGCTGGTTAATATAGGGGAAATCATAGGGTGTCATATCCATGTTCTGGAGCCAGGCAAAAGAAGTATATCCTTTATCATCAAACAGCGGAGCACCGCTAGCCTGGACCGTTTTACTGTCAAGCATTTGCTGATCCGTTGTTGAAAATTCCGACATATTAAGGCGCTCCTTCACAGCAAAATTAGCTGTACCAAGACAGCGGCTATACACCACTATAGCTCATAATATGATCTATTTTACTCCCAACTCTAGAAATTTGCATCCATTTTCCAGAAATTCGTCCCACTTTTTTAGTTCTAAAGCCCTATCGACAAAATTTGACGTTTTCATTCTTTTTCTCTTCTTGACATTGTCCTACTCTTACATGTAGTATATATTATTGAAAAAGACTGTACGGCAGAACTATCTACTGTGCGGATCTTAAATTTTGGGCGTAACAGTTTGTGTCACCCTCATCTTTTTTGTTGCTGACAGGACAGCGGCTGAACTTTTCTGTCAGTAGTGCGTCTCACCTTAATAGGTAGCGCCGAACAAATTGGAGCGCAAAGAGAGCCCCAACTCAAATTTTAATTATGAAGGAGTTAACTCTATAATGGCACGTTACACTGGTCCTAAATTTAAATTGAGCCGTCGTCTCGGTATTTCCCTGAGCGGCACAGGTAAAGAATTGAAACGCCCTTTCCCTCCGGGACAACATGGTGCAAACCAACGGAGAAAAATCAGCAACTACGGTATGCAGCTTCAAGAGAAACAAAAGTTGCGTCACATGTACGGCTTGGGTGAAAAACAATTCCGTACCCTGTTCAACAAAGCTCAACACATGCACGGTATCGCTGGTGAAAACTTTATGTTCTTGCTGGAAAGCCGCCTGGACAACCTTGTATTCCGTCTTGGCTTTGCTAATTCCCGTGCAGGCGCACGTCAATTGGTAGCTCACGGTCACGTTACTGTGAACGGTAAAAAAGTTGACATCGCTTCTTACCAAGTAAGCCCTGGCGACGTGATCGGTCTTCGTGAAAGAAGTCGTTCCCTGTCTTCCATCAAAGAAGCTTTGGAAAACCGCAACCACTTGGTAGCTTACCTGGAGTACAATGACGCAGCTCTGGAAGGTAAATTCATTCGTTTGCCTGAGCGTGGCGAATTGTCCCAAGATATCGATGAAAAACAAATCGTCGAATTCTACAACCGCTAATCCCTGCATTAGCACCAAAAAGCACCCGAATTTATTCGGGTGCTTTTTTTATATTCCTTATGATCGAGCCTGAGAGTTTTATTCAATGGGGATGTATACTTTCATGCTCAAATGATCTGGATAGGAGGAATTCATCACGTCCGTAATTTCAAAATCTGGTCCCTCCCTCCGTTCAAAATTAGAATTAGGAAGCCATGTGCCATAGATAAAGTCTCGTATATTCTGAACCCGTCCATCTGAACCCGAAGCGTCAAACTCAGCATACTTCCCTGCTGGAATCTCCATATATATGAAACCCTCTGCCAGTTCATTTGACTCTTTTTCAACTGCCTCGCCCACCACAAATGAAAATGCACCATTGTCTTCAAATCGACAGGCAACCCCATATGACATTCCCGGTGCGATCTTGTTCGGGATACACATAAAATATTCATTGGCTCCAAAGTGCCCATAAAATCCTGGAATTTCTTTATAGTGCTGCTCATTATTCAGATTTGTTTTATATTCATACCCTATAATTTTGGTCGTTTCGAGCTGCAATATCACTGGCTTGTTCACATCCAAATCCCCCTTCGTATTTTTTTGATAATCCAGAAAATTAATTTTGCTTTGTCCAGGAAGCTCAATATCACTGTTACGATATTTCCCAGGGGTGATCCCAAAATTCTTTTCAAAAGCGCGGGTAAAGGCTTCTTGCGAGTTGTACTGAAACTCAATAGCAATGTCCAACACTTTTTGATTGGATTGTTTTAGCTGTTCAGCCGCCTCGGACAATCTTCTCCTTCTTATATACTGTTGAACCGTAAAACCCGAAATGGCCTGAAAAACCCGCTGGAAATGAAAAGCTGAAAAGCATGCCTGTGAAGCAATATCGGCAATTTTTAGATCCTCCCGGAGATTCAATTCAATAAACTCAATCGCACACTGAATTCGTTTAAAATAGTCCATATAATCCTTCCCCACACTCGTAATTATTCTGATTATCGATCCTACACCCAAATTGTGCAACCCACGTTTTCATTATGTATAACTCTTCACCTACATGTTTGATTATTTGTGCTAAGTTTACCATGACTTTTCACTTGGCAGAAATAAAAAAGCAACGCTGAGATCGAGACAATCTCAGCGCTGCTTTTGAATATATTTTCATTATCCAAGCTTGATTTTAGCAAATTTCCGTTTACCTACCTGCACAATGTCGCCTTCCTTCGGCGTGTATGCTTCGTTCACATCGGTCCATTTCTCTTCGTTAATTTTGACCGAACCCTGCTGAATACTGCGCTTGGCTTCACCGTTAGATGCTGCAAAGCCCAGATGAGTCAGCAACTGGATCACACGAATGCCACCTTCTTCTAACTGATCAGCCGTCAAGGTGAACTCTTCAATATCGTCAGGCAGCGCGCGCTGCTGGAATACGGTCACAAAATGCTGCTTCGCTGCTTCCTCTGCTTCTTCACCATGGTACATGCGCACTAACGTTCCAGCCAGCTTCATTTTGGCATCACGTGGATGCACTGAGCCGTCCTTAACACCTTTCGCCAGCTCTGCCAACTCCTCGTTGTTGATATCCGTTGCAAGCTCAAAATATTTCAGCATCAGCTCATCAGGAACGGACATGGATTTTCCGTATATTTCGTTCGGCTCCTCATCAACACCAATGTAGTTCCCCAAGCTTTTACTCATCTTCTGAACTCCATCCAGCCCTTCAAGCAATGGTAAAGTAATAGTAGCCTGTGGCTCAACTCCGTATTCTTTTTGCAGGGTTCTACCCATCAGAAGATTAAACTTCTGATCCGTTCCCCCTAATTCAATATCGCTTTGGAGAGCCACGGAATCCATGCCCTGCATCAGCGGGTAAAAGAACTCATGGATGCTGATCGGCAATCCGTTTTGGTACCTTTTTGTAAAATCATCCCGTTCCAACATACGGGCAACCGTTACTTTGGCCGACAGGGTTACTACATCAGCAAAAGACATTGGCCCTAACCATTCGGAATTGTAAAATACCTTTGTTTTTTCAGGATCGAGAATTTTAAAAATTTGTTCCTTGTATGTTTGGGCATTGCGCTGTACATCTTCCTCAGTCAGTTGCTTACGAGTCTCCGATTTACCTGTCGGATCACCAATTCTGCCTGTAAAATCTCCGATAATCAGTTGTACTTGATGGCCTAATTCCTGGAACTGGCGCAGTTTGTGCATAACAACCGTATGTCCGATGTGAATGTCGGGAGCAGATGGATCAAGGCCCAGCTTAATTTTGAGCGGCTCGCCGCTAACGACCGATTTGATCACCTTACGCTTCAGCTCATCCTCCGGTACAATTTCCGCTACACCCCGCTGTATCACCTCTAGCTGTCGTTCTACCTCTACCTGTTGCTCCGGCTTCAATTCTTCCCACTTCATCCTGTATACCCCCTATTTTTCATCCAAAATATTACATATTAGACAAACCAAAAAGCCCCTTTCATCCCAAGGGACGAGAAGGAGCTGCTCGCGTTACCACCCTAATTAAAGAAACGCATGTCAAAGACAGACATTTCTTTCACTTCATTCCTATAACGGGCCTACACCCGGTACTGGATTACTATGGTGCTTCGCAAACCTGCAAAAGCTTTCCATTCATCCAGACAGCTCCAGACGGTAATTCAAAGGAGGGACGCTACCGATTCACACCACCCATCGGCTCTCTGTACAACGTGAATCCGCCTTCTACTGAAGTCTTTCTCTGCTTTTCACGATATTTACTTTGACCTATTTATAACACACTGCTTTTATGTAGTCAACGACACCAAAAGACAGGCTTTTTAGCATATGGGTTCATTTTGTAATTTTATGCTATAATAATGGCTGTTATAAAGGAGGAAGACTTAATGGTTGAAGAAAAAAACAATGTATCAGAGCCAAAGCCTTCCCGCTTGCGGACAACCATGCGAAGGCTCGGCCGTGTCATAAAGTGGGTCGTCATCATCGGTTTTATGGGGGCACTATTTGCAGGAGGAGCGGCCGCCGGCTATGTTGCTTCTATTGTAAAAAGCGAACCCGTGCGTTCCAGATCCATGATCCTACAGGAAGTAGATAAGAATGCAATTACAGGCTTCGCTTATTTCAATGATGGCTCTCCCATCGGACAACTCCGGACAGAAGAAGATCGAAGACCTGTCACGTTTAAGGAGATTCCACAACTCGTCATTGACGCAGTCATTGCCATTGAAGATAATCATTTTTACGAGCATAAAGGTGTCGATCTATCGGGAACACTGCGTGCTGTGAAGCAAAAGGCGCTGCATGAATCCGTACAAACCGGGGGTAGTACCCTCACCCAGCAGCTTGCGCGTCGTGTCTTTCTAAATCTCGATCGCACAGATGATCGCAAGGTCAAAGAAATTTTGCTGTCTCTGCGCCTTGAGCGCTTCCTAAGCAAGCAACAAATTATTACGGCCTATCTTAATAAAGTACCTTTTGGTAACGGTTCAAGCGGTTACAACGTCTTTGGCATTAAAGCAGCGGCCAAAGGTATTTTTAATGAGAATGATCTGAACGAGCTTAATATAGCCCAGGCTGCCTATCTGGCAGGTTTGCCACAGCTTCCTTCTTCCTATTCTGCTTACAACGGTAAGGGTGAGTTTAATGAAGCTGGCTTTAAAAGAGCCATCAACCGCCAGCACCTGGTGCTCAGTCGAATGCTGGAGGAGAACAAAATCAATAAAGCACAGTATGATGAAGCGATGGCTTTTGATATCAAAAAATCTCTCGCACCACGTACTGTTAAGGCTTATAACACCTATCCATATCTTATGATAGAAACAGAACGACAAGCTGCGCAGGCACTCATGTCTGTCACCAATCCGGGTCAAGCAGCTAATGCCAGTGCAGATGCCAAAACCAAGGACGATAATGATTTGCTCAAAGAAGCTGAACAGCAGCTTCGCACAGGCGGTTATATGGTGTACACCACCATTGATAAGAGCGTATACAAATCTATGCGTCAAATTGCAGAAAATAAGAATAACTTCTCTGCCACTAGTAAAACCAAGGGTGACGAACAAGCAGCGGCTATTCTGATTCAGCATAAAACAGGCGCCATTCTTGGAATGATGGAAGGTCGGGACTTCCAAAAGGAGCAGATGAATTATGCCACCCAGATGGTTCGTCAGCCGGGTTCGGCAATGAAACCGATTGCTGCCTATCTCCCTGCATTGGACAGCGGTCTTGTGCAGCCTGGTAGTATCGTGGATGATGCCCCTATTATTTTGAAAGATGGCAGTAATGGGTATCACATTCCGAAAAATTCTAACAACCGCTATCAAGGATTGGTCACGGCGCGTTATGCACTGAATCAATCGCTCAATACGGTAGCACTCAAGCTGTTTAACGAAAAAGTAGGGATCAGCAAAGCCTGGGCTTTTGCCAAGAAGCTGGGCATCACCACCTTGCAACCCAGTGATAACAACGCCCAAACGGGTGTACTTGGCGGCTTGGCCCATGGGGTGACCGTCGAGGAGCTTACGAATGCATATGGAGCCATTCCAAATGGCGGTGTGTTTAATGACGCCTATATGATCGAAAAGATTGTGGATTCGCAAGGCAATATTATATACAAGCATCAGCCTAATCCTGTGCAGGCCTTCTCACCGCAAACCGCCTACCTGATGACAGATATGTTGCGTACAGCCGTGTCTGAGGGCACAGGCAGACTGGTGAAGCGGAACTTTGATCAATCCGGTAAGATTCCGATTGCCGGCAAGACAGGCACTACGCAATCCTACACTGATGTTTGGTTCGAGGGCTTTACGCCTGACGTCACACTGGGTGTATGGGTTGGTTACAAGCAACCTGTCAATAAGCTTGAAACGAAAGTCCAAAAAGAGCGGGCTCGCCGCTTATGGGCTCTAATCATGAATGAAGTAACAACTAAAGATGCTCAGCTGTTCCAAACGGACAGCTTCAAGAGACCTGACGGCATTGTAAGCCGTACAGCATCCGCGTATGGTTCGGACATTTATAACAGTAAGTATCCACCTAAAAACAGTGAAAATGGTGTGAGTCGTGCGAAATATATTACCTACCAAGGTGTGAATTATATTCCACGCGATGGTACACCGGATGATATGTTATATGAACGGACCGTTAGGAAACGGGAAAAGTCAATCTCAGAATTGATTAAAGAGCTTCAGCAAGCCTTTAAGGTGATGAGACGACATAATTCGTTGTCCTACTATCTGCCTCAGGATGCAGATAAGGAAGCTCCTACTCAGATTGATCCACGCAAGGACGATGGAGCAGCTCCTAACGCTCCATCTAGCGTCAACGTAAGCTATAGTGATGGTAAAGCCATAATCAGCTTTAGCCCAAGCGGAAACAGCGACGTCGTAGGATACCGTCTGTATCGTTCTACAGATGGGGGGAGCTTCCAACGGCTTGGCAAGGTCGTTATGGCTGACAGCTCCAAGGTGTTCTCTGACAGCCCTGGGGGCAGCAGCTCTAGCTACTACGTGACCGCCGTTGATGTGGGCGGCCATGAGTCCGGTCCAAGCACGAAAGCAAGCGCAACACCTGTAGTGCCACCTGCAGATTCTGAGTCTCCAGACGTTCCGGGCGAGGGAGATGGAACAGGTGAGCAGCCTACAGAGGTCCCTACTGCCCCTGGACAGCCTCAAGCTAAAGCCGCAGGCTCATCCGTAGCGCTCCAATGGAGCGCAGGTAAGTCGGCGGACGCTATTACAGGCTATAACGTGTATTACAGCGAAAGCGGTGCGGAGCCTTTTACAAATATAGGCTCTACCGCATCTACCAGCTTTGAATATAAGTCGAAGAAAAAGCCAAAAGGCTGGTTTCGTGTCACTTCCATGAATGCCATGGGGGAATCGGCTCCTTCTGGAGCCGTCCGTCCATAACTGAAGACAAGAGTAGAAAGTGATAGGAGTCCCCTTAGCCATTAAGGCTTTGGAGACTCCTTTTTTTAATTCTAATATACACTGTACTTCAATCCTCTATGGTAGATAAGTCACCTGTAGGAAGGTTAAGCTCCCAGGCTTTCAACACGCGTCTCATAATTTTACCAGAGCGGGTTTTGGGTAACCTTTCCTTAAATTCAATTTCGCGTGGAGCAGCATGGGCAGACAGCCCTTCCTTAACGAAGCGATAGATGTCCTGCTGTAAAGCTTCAGACGGTGCATAGCCTTCACGCAGTGCAACAAAAGCTTTGATAATCTCTCCCCGCACGGTATCTGGTTTTCCAATGACTCCGGCTTCCGCTACAGCAGGATGCTCCAGAAGCTTGCTTTCCACCTCAAAAGGGCCGATTCGCTCTCCAGAGGAGTTAATGACATCATCAATCCTACCCTGAAACCAGAAATATCCGTCCTCATCCATGTAAGCCGAATCACCCGATACATACCAACCGGGAAAGCGGAAATATTCCTGAAACTTGTTCGGATTGTTCCATATACGATTCATCATGGATGGCCATGGTGTACGGATCGCCAAGTGACCCATCCGGTTAGGAGGCAACACCTGCCCTCTGTCGTCCAAAATAGCAGCTTGAATACCTGGGAGTGGCTTTCCCATCGAACCCGGCTTAATCGGCAGCTCAGGGTAATTACAGATCAACTGTGCGCCTGTTTCCGTCATCCACCAAGTATCATGAATGCGCTGTGTATATACTTGCCATCCCCATCGCACCACTTCGGGATTCAGCGGTTCCCCAACGGATAATACATGCCGCAGACTGCTGAGATCATATTTGGAAACAACCTGCTCCCCTGCGCTCATCAGCATCCGAAACGCTGTAGGAGCACTATACCATATGGTCACTTCGTGACGCTCAATCGTACGGTACCAGTCTTCCGGGCTGAAACGCCCCCCACGAATGACATTCGTCGCTCCATTTAGCCATGGAGCAAAAATACCGTATGACGTTCCCGTGACCCAGCCAGGATCAGCAGTACACCAATACACATCATCTTCCCGCAAATCCAGCACCATTTTGCCAGTATAGTAATGCTGAATCATTGCATTTTGCACATGATACACGCCTTTGGGCTTGCCTGTTGAGCCTGATGTATAGTGAATAATTAATCCATCTTCACGATCCAACCATTCAGGCTCAAGTTCCTCTGAGGACGTAAGCATTTCTGTCTCAAAATCGATAATTCCCTGCTCGCGTTCATCCATATCACCAACCACAAAAATATGCCGTAGCTCAGGAAGCTCCTCACGTTTTACCCGTGACAGAAGCGCAGGTGTGGTCACTAATGCAACTGCCCCACTATCCTCCAATCGATCCTTAACCGCAGTTTCCATAAACGCCTCAAACAATGGACCGACAACAGCCCCTACCTTTAGAACACCAAGTAAACTAATAACCAGCTCAGGTGAACGTGGCATGAAAATAAACACCCGCTCCCCTTTACCAATACCGTATTTGCGCAGCACATTTCCGAACCTGTTAGAGCTAGCACGAAGCTGAGAGAAGGTGTAGGTTTCATGACGGTTTGCGTCACAATACAATAGTGCCGCTTTCTCACCCCGTCCTTCCTGTACATGTCGATCAATGGCTTCATGTGCCATATTTACCTTGCCTGTTTCATACCACGTAAAATGACGCTCTGCATCCTCCCACTGAAAGTTGTTGTAAGCTTGTTCATACGGGCCCATGTTGGATGTGGGAACTACAGTCTGGAGTTCTTCAATCTTCATGCGTTCAGCCTCCTCACAATGGATTAATGAGAAACACGCAGGACAAGATAACGCTTACAAAAATCAATAAAGCAGATAGATTCCTTTGGTTTACTGGTTGATTTAAATTGTGAACATTTTATGTCTAAAACAGTATATCATAGGTCACGATGTGACGACCATCCTTTTCATTTAATTGTTTTTTTGCTATAAGTATGGGATATGAGGAACGAGCTCATGGCGAACAAGGAGGGCGTACGTATGCAGCATTTAAAACTGTACCACTCGGATACGCTGGATCATAACGGACAAACAATCTATGTAGAAGGCCCCGTATCTGCGGATCAACTGCGTTCATTTCAAATGCACAAGCAATTAGATGCCTTTCGCAAACCAAGGGAGCAATTCGACGCGTTGGTGGATATTTCGGAACTGCCAGAAGGCAGAATTATCATTGCCCACAACGGGGAAACCCTTATGGGATATGTTACTTTTCATTACCCAGATGAGATGGAGCGCTGGTCGGAAGCTGGCATGAAGGATTTACTGGAACTCGGAGCTGTTGAGGTAGCCAATGACTATCGTGGTCTGGGCCTGGGTAGCCGAATGATTCGGATTGCCTTTGAGGATGGACAGCTTGAATCCTATATTATTTTTACGACCGAATACTATTGGCATTGGGATTTAAAAGGCAGCGGTCTCTCCGTATGGGAATACCGCCGCATGATGGAGCGTCTAATGAAAACTGTAGATATGGTCTGGTACGCCACGGATGATCCTGAAATATGCTCACATCCTGCTAACTGTCTGATGGTACGAATGGGAAAGGATGTGCCCCTCGCATCACAAGAGCAGTTTGACCATATCCGATTTGTCCGAAGATTCATGTATTAAAAAAATTATACCATTAGCCCAAATGCTTGAGCATGAACTCCACAATACGATGCGAACGATGTGAAGCTTCTACCGTAAATTCAGCATAATTAACGTGGGCCGATCCATCAGCCTTATCTGACATAGATCGTAGTACAACATAAGGCACAGCGTTCATATGAGCTGTCTGAGCCACAGCCGCACCCTCCATTTCGGTACAAGCGCCGTCCATTTCCTGATGCAATGCAGTCACTAACTCACGATGTGCAACAAATTGATCGCCAGAAAGTACCTTGCCGACAATATACCGATCGCCAAACGATTTGCAGGCTTGCTCAGCTAGACTTACAAGCTCGGGATCAGCCACAAACTCTGAGGTGTCCTGATAAGGAATGACCCCTCTGGCATAACCCAAAGGCGTTACATCCATATCATGCTGCATACATGTTGATGAGATGACAATATCCCCAATGTTTAAATCAGGATGAACCGCCCCTGCCACTCCCGTGAATATAATCTGTTCTACACCAAAATGATCAATCAGGATTTGTGTTGTTACCGCCGCATTAACCTTGCCTACACCGGATTTACAGACGACGACTCTTTGCCCGTGAATGATTCCTGTAGTGTAAGTGATTCCAGCCTTGACCGTCTTACTCGCTTCCGTCATCGCTGCCAGCAGCAATTCAATCTCTTCATCCATAGCACCCATTAATCCATAAAGTCGGCTCATTACGCATCCCTCTATTCTTAGTTTGATGATGATGTCCAGAAGAAGCTTTATATCCACGAAAAAAGCTCCATCAAAGGAGCTTTCATCGAAGGTATATCCTATTCAGCACTGCGTCTAGTCTAAATAATTAACTGACAACCGCAAAATAGTTTCATGCGGCAAAATAACGCGAGGGTTCTCCACGTTTTCCTTTTTCATCAGCTTGGTCAGCAAACGCATCGCTACCGCACCCAAATCGTACATCGGTTGCGCGACGGTTGTCAGCTGAGGACGAACCATAGAGGCCATACGAATATTATCAACACTGATTACCGAAAAATCATCAGGAACTTTCAATCCCTCATCTTGAATACTATGGATCGCACCAATTGCCATTTCATCCGTTGCAGCAAAAATCGCACTTGGCTTCTTCTTCAGGCCGAGAAAATATTTCATGGCTTCAACACCAGATTCATAACGGTAGTTCCCGATTCGCACCAGATCCTCCTGATAATCAATTCCGGCTGCTTCCAATGCTCTCTTGTAACCTTGGAAACGTGCATAGCCGTTTGCAGGGTCTTGAAGCGTACCACTGATCATTGCGATTTGACGGTGTCCATGGCGGATCAACGTGTTTACTGCATCAAAAGCAGCCGCTTCATGGTCAATATCGACCGAAGGATAGCTTCCTTTTTCATCACTCGTTGCACATAGAACGATAGGGACCGCAGCTGTATGGAACGCCTGAATATGCTCGTCCGTTACTGTACCACCCATGAACAGAAGACCATCCACTTGCTTTTCAAGCAATGTGTTGATGACACGAATCTCTTTTTCTTTTCGCTTGTCGGCATTACACAAAATAATATTATAGTGATACATATTCGCTATATCCTCAATACCGCGTGCAATTTCTGCAAAAATTGAGTTCGATATATCCGGTATAACCACGCCGACGGTCGTTGTCTTCTTGCTGGCCAGACCTCTAGCGACCGCATTTGGGCGATATCCCAATTGTTCAATCGCTTCGTACACTTTCTTGCGGGTCTGAGGTTTCACATTAGGATTATTGTTAACTACGCGGGACACTGTGGCCATTGAGACACCAGCTTCGCGAGCTACATCATAGATCGTTACCGTCACATTCCTTCTCTCCATTGCCAATAAATTTTCAACCGAATCCTAGATCAACTAATTAGAACCATGATACGACAAAATACTACTTTATGCAACGACAGCACACATTCTATCTATGTGAGATGATCGTGGAGTGCACGGGCTGTAATATTCGAATGGGATGTATGCCAAACAGCTTCTCCGCCCTTGATTAAAATGGCCTGCGGGGATTCATGCTTCACCTGAAGCCTGTCCGCGGTTTCATTGGACACCGGCCGATCTTCTACTACATAAATGATACCGTATTCAATATTTTCGTTGGGAGCGTCATGCAAATAGGACTCCACTTCCTGATATGCGCCTGCACTTATCGGACAACGTGTGCTATGTTTAAAGAGAAGCAACGGCTTGTCTGATGACGCTTCCAGAGCCGTATCTAATTGTTGAACAGTAGTCATTTTTGTCATCGTCGCCATTGGATATACATTCCTTTCTGTGTCTTGTCGTATGGCCTATTCCCATCGTAACAAAAAGAACATGTAAAATCCAATGGTGACCATGAAAATTTTCATATTTTTTAGTTTTTTGTATTTGTAAATACCGATTCACTGGTAAAACCGGATAATTGGACCAATTTTTTCTCTACATCATTCATCCAATCTTCGTCTCCCAGACTTCTCGCATAGCGATAAAGATCCAGTAAGAGATTAATTCGAAGCTCCATCCGCTCCTCCAAAGCAGATTGCCAATCTACATTGGGATTGTCCGCTTCCTCCAGTACAAGCTTGCGAATGATTTCTGCCAGTTCATTGTTGCGAGCAAAAGAAATTCTCCGCGCCGTAGGTTTGCTCCCTAGACTTTGTAATAGTGCCTTAATGTCCTTCGTCACATGCTGCAAAACCTCACTGGAAAAGCATGACGAGCATGAGAATACAGGGACGTGCAAAATTTCAACCTTGTCCGCATAGATTACCTTTCGCAGTTCCAGTCCCATCGGTTTGCCACATTGACATTGCTTATGCATTTAACCACCTCATTACGTAGGATCAAACTATACGAGGATCTCATCAGAATCCAAATATATCTATCTACTAGTCTAATAAATATTTGTTAACTCCATTAAATCTATCATACCTTGTTTTATTTCGACTTTGGGACTTCAAATCCTTCCACACGTTGCAGCTATGAACAAATTACCAAAGCTTTGGCGGGTCAGAAAATGACGACAATTGCCGTCAAAGAGCAGACTACTAACATAAGAATCTGCGAAGGAATGGACTTCGGGCGTTCTTTTTCTTAAGATGTAAAAGTACAGATTACAAAACAGAGGTGTCATCATGTGACGCACGAAAGGATGGTTGGATGTCAAGACTTGCCGGAAAAAAGGTTATCGCCCTAGTGGATGAGGAATTCGAGGATCTGGAGCTGTGGTATCCAATTTACCGTGTTCGTGAAGAAGGTGCAGAAGTGCATTTAGCCGGTGCGGAAAAGGGTAAAAAATATATTGGAAAATATGGCGTACCTGCTGAAGCGGAATATGCCTTTGAGGAACTGAATAGCAGTGATTATGACGGGATTCTCGTCCCTGGCGGTTGGGCACCTGATAAACTGCGCCGCTATCCCAAAGTAATTCAACTCGTACAGGAGTTTCATGCTGCTCATAAGCCGATTGGACAAATCTGTCATGCAGGCTGGGTACTGATTTCTGCTAAAATTTTGGATGGTGTTACGGTAACTTCCACACCAGGTATTCGTGATGATATGGAAAATGCAGGAGCTACCTGGAAGGATGAAGCTGTTGTGACGGATGGGCATATTGTTTCTGCTCGTCGGCCGCCCGATCTTCCACCTTACGGAAAAGCGTTCTGCGATTTGTTAGCAGATAACACCTAAACCGTAATCACAACAGACTGTCAACAAGATGAAAAAAGAACCTTCAAAACCATGAATGAGGTGGTTTTGAAGGTTCTTTTTCGTCCAAACCATGCTACGCCATTAAGGTTTGTCACGACAAGTCTAACAGTATGGAGTTTTTGGCTCCCCCCAAAAGTGTATGCTAATTGCGAAGCTTTGCGGACATTACATATTACTGCCGTCCAGGCCCGGCCGGAGTGCAGCTGACATTAGCTGCAGTCAGCTTGTCTTCAATCGCTGCACCAGTGGACATGCCAAAGCAAACCTGAGCGACCGTCGTTGCCTCAGATGCAGTCGTATTCAGCACACGATGCTTGACCCGCAATAAAGATTGGGGAGACATGCTGAGTTGATGAATCCCCAGTTCCAGCCAAAGCGGAACGGACCGTTCATCTCCAGCCATCTCACCACATACACTCACATCAATTCCTGCTTGATGTGCCGCTTGTGCAGTCATGCGCAGCATTCGAAGTACAGCTGGATGGTATGGATGGTACATATGTGCAATCTGCTCATTCATACGGTCTACAGCCAGCACATATTGAACCAGATCATTCGTTCCGATACTAAAAAAATTGGTTTCAGCTGCCAATAAATCAGCGATCATCGCTGCAGCCGGTACCTCAATCATAATTCCTCGCTGAATGTTCGGATTATAGGCAAGCCCTCTTGCATCCAAATCCGCCATAGCCTCCTTCAAAAGAGCATCTGCCTGGCGGACCTCCTCTACAGATGAGATCATCGGATACATTACCTTGATATTTCCCATTGCACTGGCTCGCAAAATTGCAGTCAACTGGGTTTTAAACAATTCTTTCCAATCCAGACTGATCCGTATAGCACGGTAACCCAGAAAAGGATTTTCTTCCTCTGGTAGTTGAAGATAGTCCAACGGCTTATCTCCACCGATATCCAAGGTACGGATGACCACAGAGTGGTTTCCTGCCTTTTCTGCTATCAGCCGATATACTTCATACTGTTCCTCTTCATCTGGAGCAGATTTGCGATCCATGTATAAAAATTCCGTGCGGAACAGTCCTACACCTTGAGCGCCATGCTTCAAAGCTGCCTCCAGCTCTTTAATCGAACTAATATTGGCCGCCAGCCTCAGGGTGGTTCCATCCTTAGTCACGGCATCTACAGAAGCAAGTACCTGAAGCTGCTCTTTTCTACGTCGCTGCTCGTCGCGCAAAATTTTATAATGATCAGTTACCGTTTTTTCCGGATTCACATAAACTTTGCCCAGGTCTCCGTCCACAACCATTATGTCTCCCGTTTGAACGGGCAAATTCAGATTGCTCTCCAGTCCTGAAACGAGTGGAATCCCAAGTGCACGGGCCATGATCGCAGAATGCGAAGTTTTACCACCATTCATAGTTACAATCCCTAAAACATAGCTAGGATTCAAGTGTGCCGACTGGGAGGGTGAGAGCTCCTTGGCTACCAGAATATAGGGCTGTGTGTCCTTGGGAAGAGTCACCTCCGGTGCACCCAGCAAATGCTTGAGCAGCCGGTTCCCCACATCTTTGATATCGATTGCCCGCTCCTTCATATATTCATCGTCCAGTAAATCAAACATTGTCACAAAATGATCAATGGCTTCCTTCACGGCCACCTCGGCCGCCTTGTACTGACGCTCAATAATTCCACGAATTTCATTCATGAATTCCGGATCTTCCAATATCGCAAGATGAGCATCAAAGATGCTGGATTCTTCTGGCCCCACCATCTCTCGAAACTCATCCTTAATAAACTGGATTTCACTTTTGGATGTGCGTATCCCTTCATACAAACGTTCAAATTCCTTTGCAAGATCTACCGCATCCATTTTTTGATCAGGTAAATCCCACTCCCAGCTCGGCAGGACAAATGCCTTCCCGATTGCCACACCTGCTGCGGCGCCGATGCCTTCTATCATGTTTCTACCCCTCCAACATTCCTGTCATGCAGCACAACGGACATTACCGAGGCCTGACCTTTTTTCACTGTTTTAAACGGAGCAAAGCTCCACGACTTGACGCGATCCGGATTCGTGATGACCATAGGAGTCACCAGCGATGGAGCTTGCTCTCGTAGCGCCTGCAAATCAAATTTGATCAGCAATTGCCCCGGTTCCACCGTATCGCCTGCTTCTACCATAGCAGTAAAATTCCCTTTTAGCTGTGAAGTATCAATCCCGATGTGAAGTAGAACTTCAAGTCCTTCTCGTGTGGAGATGCCTAAAGCGTGCATGGTCGGATACAAATGCATCACAGTACCATACACCGGAGAAACAAGTTCACCGCGTTCAGGAACAAAAGCAACACCGTCCCCAACCAGCTTCGTCGCAAAAATTTTGTCAGGCACTTCATGAATCGGTAGCATTTTTCCATGTACAGGAGCGTTGAACAAAATTTGAGGGAGATCACGCTCCATCAGCTTCGCGATTTCCTCACGAATCAGTTCTGAATACGTTCCGAATACAACCTGCAAATTACCCCCACCCAGATTGATAAGCCCAGCCGATCCCAAAGCCTTCATCGCTCCGGTATCAATCAGCCTGTCATTGTGGACGGTCAGCCGCAAACGTGTGATGCAGGCCTCTACTTGCACAATATTTTCCTTCCCGCCAAGTGCTTCCAAAATAAGCGGAGCACTATAAGGAATATTGCCGGCCCAATCCTCCAGAACCGAACCTTCCTCGCGTCCAGGAGTTGGAATACGGAACCGCCGGATAGCCCATCGAAACAGTACATAATACACAAGCCCGTACGCGACTCCCACTGGAATTAACAACCAGGCGTTATGTGAGAGATGAAAATTAAGGACATAATCTATAAAACCCGCCGAATAGGAAAATCCGTGATGAATATCCAGCTCAAAGGTAAGCCACATGGCCAGCCCAGACATAACTGCATGAACGAGGAACAAATAAGGAGCAGCAAACAAAAAGGCAAACTCAATCTGTTCCGACACTCCAGTAAAAAAGCAAACAAGCGCAGCTGTCAAAAATGTTTTTTGCACCTTTGGCTTCAAATCTTCACGCGCTTCCTGAATGATCGCCAGCGCAATGGCAGGGATCGCAAACATCATAATGGGGAACAGCCCGGACATGAAATAGCCCGCTGTCGGATCGCCAGCAAAAAACCGGGGTAAATCTCCCTGCACAACGTTACCAGACGGTGTTTTATATGTACCCAGTTGAAACCAAAAAATATTATTAAGCAGATGGTGAAGACCAAAGGCCGCCAGTAGTCGGTAGAGAATACCGTAGATAAACAGTCCAAAGCCGCCCAAGCTCGATTCCAAACCTACTATAAATTGCAGCCCTCTCTGTATGAGTGGGGCAATAATTAGCATGAGTCCTGCAAACACAGCCGAGAAGAGGCCAATAAGCAGCAGAACAAATCGGGTACCCCCAAAAAACTGAAGCACCTCGGGCAATTTGATGCTTTTGAAACGATTATAGGCCACCCCTGAAATGACCCCCAAAATGATACCAATGAGCGTCGCTGGTTGAATGAGTCCGTTTCCAAATCTCAATGTGACCTGATCGTATATAGCCATACCAGCCAATGCTGCCAGTCCCGCCTGACCTGCCTGATTCGACATACCCAGGGCAACACCAACCGCAAACAAATATGGCAAAAAATAAAAAATCCCGTGTCCTGCCGCATTTGCCATATCAGACACCATGGGGAATCCCCATGTCGACCAAGGAAGGCTGCCGAGACTTAGCAATATTGCAGCGGCTGGTAGCACCATCGTCGGGAGCATGACAGCACGACCGAGCTGTTGTAAGGATCCGAGCCAATTCATGGCATTCCTCTCCTTTCTATCCCTGATGGTAAGCCGAATAAATACTTTTGTCAAAGCAATGATTCCATCCTGCAAAAATATTTATCTACGCTACTACAGGTCCAAAGCTTTATCATCACAAGATAACACTATGAATCCGTTTAGATCCATTTCATCAACAAGGCATACATACATTATATGGATTCCCGAGAGGATAATATACTGTACCATATTCCTCATTTCGCACCAAAAACCTTCAACCCTGTGAAGCAAGGGAAGAAGGTTTTTATTCATCTGCGTATAGCACAGATTACTGATCCATGTTTATCCTTTACGCACAGCCTGGGTCACTGAGTCCTCCACCTTAATGCAACGATCCATAATAACCGTCATTCCATGCTCCTGCGCAATGTCAGCGGCTTCCTGGCTTATAATTCCCTGTTGAAGCCACAAAACCTTAGCTCCAATAGCAGCTGCTTCACGCGCAACCTCTGCACAGTATTCACTGCGGCGGAATACATTGACCAGCTCCACAGGCTCAGGTACTTCAGCAAGACTGGCATAGCAAGTCTCCCCAAGAATCGTTTGCCCTGCCGCCGCAGGATTAACCGGAATAATCCGATATCCCCGTTTCTGCATGGCATAAGAAACCATGTATGAGGTACGGTCCGATTTATCAGACAAACCAACAACCGCAATATTGCCTACTTGTTCCAAAATAGTTTTAATCTCTTCTCTCGACGGATTTTCAAAAGCCATTCTGTTCCCTCCTATTCGTATCTTCGTTTGCTTTTACTTTACCCATTCTACAGAAGCACCAAGCGCCGTTAGATGGTCAAAATACTGCGGATACGATTTGGCAACATGATGTGCATCCTTGATCACTAACGACTTCTGTGCGCGTAAACCTACAATCGTCAAGGCCATAATAACACGGTGATCAAAATGCGCGTTAATTTCCACGCCACCTTCGACACCCTCCGGTCTGCCATGTACGATAATTTCCGCTTGACGTTCTTCTACCCGAGCTCCAGCCTTGGTCAGCTCATTCAAATAATCGGTAATGCGGTCACACTCCTTATACCGTAAATTCTCCACGTTATAAAAACGGGACGTGCCTTCAGCAAATACAGCCGCAGCCACCATTGCAAGCACAGCGTCTGTTGCAGCATCACCGTCAAATTCGACTGCTTTCAATCGACCATTGCCCTTCACAACGACGGTATCGTTCTCATGTGTCAGTGGTACTTCCATCATGCGCAGCACATCTACGATAGCGCGTTCTCCCTGTTTGCTCTGCTCCTTAAGACGATGGATGGTAACATCGGAATTCGTTACTGCAGCAGCCGCCAGCACCGCTGCACTCCCTGGATAGTCTCCCTGTACCGTATACGTACGTGGCTGATAGGATTGCCGTCCCGGGACACGGAAAAACATGTAATCATCGCTTGCATGAATGATAATACCAGCCTCTTGCAATACCTCCAGAGTCTGCCCAATGACCACCTTGGATTTCAAATCATGCAGCACTTCGATTTCACTGTCTTCCTCCAGTAAAGGCGTAAGGAATAGCAGGGCGCTCAAATATTGTGAGCTAACCGAGCCGGACACCTGAATTTTACCGCCTTTCGCCTGACCACCCTGAATACGAATTGGCAACTTACCTTCACGATGGTCTACTTTCACACCCAATTGCCCCAGTGCATCGATTAGATCATCATGTGGTCTTTTGCCCAATGAGTCGGGATATGTATTAACAAATGTAACATCCGGACATAGAGATGCAATACCCATCAAAAAACGGAGCACCGCTCCTGCATTTCCCACATTCAATTCCTTCACAGCTTGAGGATGGCTACCAAAACCTGTAATAACTATTTTTTCATCATCCTCTTCCAGTACTGCACCCAGATCGGCGATACAACGACGCATAGCATCACTGTCTTCACTATGGGCAGGATAATAAATGGTACTTTGTCCCTCAGCAAGTGCCGCAGTGAGCAGATAACGAGTAGTGTAGTTTTTAGAGGACAGGGCCCCAATCTCTCCTTGCAAGGAAGGGGTAGGTCTAACGATAACATCCATAATGTACATGCTCCTTTTCGGTTCAACCATCCTATTATACGTTAATTATACAAGTTGTAGCATTCATTTCTCCACCCAAAAAAATAAGAAATATTAATCTAGGTCGCCCGAGTGAATCCCGTCGGTTAATTAATCTATACCCGCCTTCAAGATTAAGCCGATTGACATCCAAGAGATAGCTTAGCTATCATACATAGAGTGTGTGTGACATTTTGCACACGCCAAAAACATACGTAGCACCCATTATATATCAGAAAAGAGGTCCGGCCATGACGCAAATCGCCCTGATTGAACCTTCTGAGTTGCGCGCACGTCTGCAAGCAGGAGAGCAATTGCAACTAATTGACGTCCGCGAAGCGGAAGAAGTAGCGGAAGGCATGATTGAAGGTGCCAAGCACATTCCGCTCGGACAGCTTCCGGGTCGTCTTGAAGAAATTGAACGCACCGGTGAAATTATCTTTATTTGCCGGAGCGGTTATCGCAGTGAACGAGCCTGCGAATATCTACAGCAGCTAGGTTATGAAGGCTGTACTAACATGACTGGCGGCATGCTGCAATGGTCACAGGAGCAATAGAATACCTACTTCACAAAAGAGACGGGAACCTTCCCGTCTCTTTTGTTTTAACTCAAAGCTTAGACGCGGTAATGCATTAAAATATTTTGTCCCTATCATACCATAGCGTCAAAAGATTACACAATCCTCTACTGCCATCATAATCGTATCCATAATTATAAATTAAAAAACGGAAGCTTCTTCTACCCATAGGGCAAAAAAGCTTCCGTTGTACTACATAATGCTATTCATGCATATCCATCCGTTCATTAGAACCATTGATGATGGAATACGCCTTCTTTGTCCACACGTTTGAACGTATGGGCACCGAAGTAGTCACGTTGTGCTTGCAACAGATTTGCTGGCAAACGCTCAGTGCGGTAGCTGTCATAGTATGCAAGCGCGCTGGAGAAACCAGGCACTGGAATACCTTGGGATACAGCCACGGAAATCACTTGACGCCATGCATCTTGATACGTTTCAACTACATTTTTGAAGTAAGAATCCAACAACAGGTTTTTCAAGGCAGGATCGCGGTCATATGCATCCTTGATATTTTGCAGGAATTGCGAGCGGATAATGCAACCGCCGCGGAAGATCATAGCGATTTTTCCGTATTTCAAATCCCAATCATATTCATCGGAAGCTGCACGCATTTGAGCAAAACCTTGAGCATAGGACACAATTTTACTTGCAAACAGTGCTTTACGTACGCTTTCGATAAATTCTTTCTTGTCGCCGCTGAAGGACTCAGCATTAGGACCGCTCAGCACTTTGCTTGCCGCAATGCGCTCGTCTTTCATAGCAGACAAGAAGCGGGAAAATACAGATTCAGTAATCATGGACAATGGCACACCCAGATCCAAAGCGCTTTGGCTTGTCCATTTACCTGTACCTTTTTGACCTGCAGCATCCAAGATCACATCTACCATAGGCTTGCCTGTTTCTTTATCATACTGGGAGAAGATATCAGCTGTAATTTCGATCAGGTAGCTGTCCAGTTCCCCTTTATTCCATTCCGTGAAGATTTCATGCAGCTCTTCTGCATTCACGTTTAGAACTGATTTTAACAGGTGATACGCTTCACCGATCAATTGCATGTCACCGTACTCGATACCGTTGTGCACCATTTTTACATAGTGACCAGCACCGTCGGGACCGATATATGTACAGCATGGGTCGCCTTCCACTTTAGCAGAGATTGCCGTTAGAATCGGCTCTACCAGTTTATAGGCACTTTCTTGTCCACCCGGCATGATCGCAGGACCATTCAAGGCACCTTCTTCACCACCGGACACGCCTGTACCAATAAAGCGAAGTCCTTTTTCCTCCAGCTCCTTGCTGCGGCGCTGTGTATCAGGGAAGTAGGCATTGCCTCCGTCTATAATAATGTCGCCCTTGTCCAGATGAGGCACAAGCTGTTCAATCGTGGCATCTGTAGCTTTACCGGCTTGAACCATGATCAGGATTTTACGGGGCGATTCCAATGAGTTCACAAATTCTTCAATGGAGAAAGTACCCGTCAGTTTTTTACCTTCTGCTTCTTTGATAAGATCGTGCGTTTTTTCTGGAGAACGATTAAAAACCGAGACAGTGAAGCCTCTGCTCTCAATATTAAGGGCTAAATTCTTACCCATTACCGCCAGGCCGATCACACCAATTTGCTGTTTTGCCATCTGGTTCCTCATCCTTTGCAACATATTTTGTCTTCTATATCGCCGCTTTACCGCATTACACTTTTTGTGAATCGGAATACGTGCACTTCTATTTTAACGTTTTTGGTGTAAGAAGTGAACCCCTGTCTATTCACAGATGAAAACACCCCATTTACATGAGGTGTTCAGATGTACTACGCTTCCATCATCAGCAGTTGGTGGGATAGCGTTTGCAGGCGCTCATGGCAATTCCCGATTTCAGCCTTATCTCCATCTGTCATCGCTGTGAACAGCTTCTCCAATGCATCGTCCACTTCCATTTTAAGCAGCAGCAGTCGGGTTTCTCCTTCATTGGAAGCGTACATATCCTCCATTTCCTGTGCTGACAGCACCGGTCCCTTCTGATAAATAACACGCTGCTTAAAGCCTGTAACCTCGACCAGACGAATGACCTCACCAAACAAAATATTTTCTACTAAAATATGATGGTCCTTGACTCTTTTGACAATGGCATGGCCCCGGGTGCTTCCAATCAGCTTCTCCAGCCACTCAGCCAGCTTGGCATCGCGAATTACATAATCTCCAGCCAGCTTGTAGTGTCCTGTGCGCAATTGTTGAAAACGGAGCTTCACCAGCTTGCGCCCGGTTCTCACCGACAAAACCAGATACGACTCATCCTCGCTCCAGTACAGCGAATACCCTTCCGATATCAAATCCTTGATCAGATTATGGATATGCCGACGGCTAAACCGGAGCTCTAGATTGCAATATTCTACCTCACAGCCCTTGTTCACGGCATTCCCTCCTTTTTCAAGTCCGATTCAAGAAGTCCGGCTACAGCAAGCCTGCGGCTTTCCCGCTTGATCTTCCCTTGCTCTATTTTATACTTCATTTTATGTAAGGGTACTTGGTTATTTGACCTATTTTTATGAGTAACAGCGCACAATCCTACTTTTGCCTTATATGCTTGTACCGAGCCTGGCCTAAAGTCGGTCAAGCCCGCTGACATTATGCTATAATCGGACATATTACGCCACTCGAAATGGCTTAACCCATTTACAGGAGGAAAAGGAATGACACTTAGTGGATTTACTGCAAAGGACTTCGATGTTTTTGAAATACCGGGGTTGGAGCCTCGTATGGAAGTACTGATTCAGCAGGTTCGGCCCAAGCTGGAAGCGATTGGCGAGGAATTAGCTCCGTTTCTAACAGATTTATGTGGGGAGCCTATGCATGTTCACGTTGCCAAGCATGCACGACGCAAAGTCAATCCCCCGATAGATACATGGGTAGCCTGGGCGGCAAATAAACGCGGGTATAAGGCGTTGCCCCATTTCGAGGTAGGTATGTTTGCTTCCCATATTTTCGTCATATTCGCAGTCATTTATGAAAGTCCCAATAAAATAACGTTTGCCCAGGCGCTTGAAGCCAACCTGAGCGATGTGCGCTCTAACATACCGGGCCATTTTTACTGGTCCATGGATCATATGGCTTCAGAAGGTACAGAACAGCAGCACATGGACACTGAAGAGTTTCAAACGATCATCCAAAAGCTGCAACAGGTAAAAAAAGCCGAGGTCATGTGTGGGCTCCGTATTGATCGTAATGACCCTCTCGCCAGTGACGGAGCAGCATTGCTGCAGACGGTGCGTTCCACCTTTGAGCATTTGCTGCCGCTGTACCGAATGTCTTTCTCGAAAGAGTAGCCCTCGCTGCTTTTCAAGGCGCTGTTCAGGCCTCCACAGTCTTCCTGCGTGGATTCCGCGCCAGAGCCAAGTGGCAGCCAAACATGAGCAGCATCACGACCCCACTGATGATAAATGGAGCTGTGTGTCCAGCACGGTCCCATAGCACTCCTGAAACGAGCGGGCCTATAACCATGCCGGAGCCTTGAAGTGTTAAAAAAAAGCCCCATACCGTTGCTCGCTCGTTTTCCGGAATCAGTCGGGCAAGAAACGTGTTCCATGCAGGCAAAATGAGCGCATATCCCAAACCAATAAGCGCTACGGATACAAACACCAGCGGAATAGATCGAACGATTGAGAAGAAAAACAGCGTAATTCCGGCTAACAAAAAGCCAACATGTAGAAAATACTCCGTTCCAAGTCGGTCGACCAATTTGCCGCAAGGGATCAGTGCCAGCACAGTCACCCCACCGCCTGCAATCAGGAGCACGCTGTACAGGTTCGGTGAAATCCCAAGGTCCGTCCGAGCGTATAGCGTAAGTACTGGGCTGATCAAACCGATAACAAAAGACTGCAAAAACAGCGCCGGGTAAATTAACGGATTGACGTTAAGCTTTGTTTTGAGTACGCCGATCGTCTCTTGGATTCCCCTTAGAGTCCCCCGCTTCTGCTTTATGTACCCATCAGACGACACTAGAGCGCTCTGTTCGAGGTCAACTTTGTCAGCAGACCTTTTCGGTCCTGGCAGCATGAGAGCAACCAACAACAACACAATACTGCATCCTATCAACATCATGAACACCATGCCGTAAGAATGTCCATAGTGGGATATGGCGAAGTTCATAATGAGCGGGCCCAATCCTGTTCCGCCCATAGACGCAATTTCCAGTGTACCCATCGCCGCGCCATTGCTGTTATTAGGCCCGGACATTTCAGTCGTTCCGGTCATAACACAAGGCCAGAGCGGAGAAGTACCTAGACCGAGCAGCAGACACGCGACGACGAGCCACACGGGCTCTGTCAGTACGCTCAGCATAATAATCGCTACAAGCGTAAACAACAGCGCGGTCGACATCGTTCCACGGTAGCCGAGTCGTTCAGCCATCCAGCCCGCCGGTGCCCGAAACGCGTTGTCTCCAAAATACTGAAGTGAAAAGGCCAAACCAATAACCCCAGCCGACAAACCAAGCGTTTCTCCCATATATACCGGCAGGATGGATACCAGAAGAGATCCTTTCATAAATTCGACCAGAAATACCAAAACCCATAATTTAGTAAAAAAAGGAGTCCACAACCGCTGCGGAGCTTTTTTTCGTCCTATTTGTCTCATCTAATCCACATCCTCCACCTTCATTTTTTGGCTATAAAGACCGGGTTCTCCGCCTACTCCACTCTTTCGCAAATAAATGCGCCCTCAATCGCTTGCATTCCTACTTTAAACTGCTATACTCAATTTTGTTCTATTATCACTTGCACAGGATTGTCGAAATCCTGCACGAAAGGTTGTGACAACACTAATGAATCAAAGCAACACCCCGCTTTTTACTGCTTTGAAAAAGCATGCTCAGAGCAACCCGGTTCAATTTCACATCCCAGGTCATAAAAAGGGAGTGGGAGCAGATTCGGAATTTCGCGAATTTATGGGGGATAATGCCTTTTCCATAGATATGATCAACATCGCTCCATTGGACGATCTGCATCAGCCTTCAGGCGTCATCGAAGAAGCTCAAAAGCTTGCAGCAGAGGCCTTCGGAGCTGATTATACGTATTACAGTGTACAGGGGACAAGCGGAGCCATCATCACCATGATTATGTCGATTTGCATGCCTGGTGATAAAATTATTGTACCCCGAAACATACACAAATCTATAATGTCTGCCATTATCTTCGCTGGTGCGAAGCCGGTATTCATTTCTCCAGTCAGTGATGAGAATCTCGGTATTCACCACGGGGTTACAACCAAGTCCGTACGCCGGGCATTGGAACGCCACCCTGACGCCAAGGGCGTCCTTGTTATCAACCCGACATATTACGGTGTGTGCGCCGATTTGAAGGAAATTGTAGATCTCGCTCACAGCTATAATGTGCCGGTCCTGGTCGATGAGGCTCATGGAGTACTGATTCATTTTCACTCTGATCTACCGATGTCCGCCATGGAGGCGGGAGCAGACATGTCAGCTACAAGCGTTCACAAGCTGGGTGGTTCCTTGACTCAAAGCTCAATCCTGAATGTAAATACGAAAAACGGATTCGTTAATCCGCAGCGTGTACAAACGATTTTCAGTATGCTGACAACAACGTCGACTTCGTATATTCTGTTGGCTTCGTTAGACACATCCCGACGTAATCTGGCCCTTAACGGTCATGAAATAGCACAACGCGCCCTTGATTTGGCTGAATATTGCCGCTCAGAGGTTAACAAGATTGAAGGGCTATATTGCTTTGGTAGTGAAATTCTCGGCACGGAAGCTACCTACGATTATGATCCAACCAAAATTACGGTTCATATCCGCCATTTGGGCCTTACCGGATACGATGTGGAAAATTGGCTGAGAGATCACTATAATATCGAGGTTGAACTTAGCGATATGTACAATATTCTTTGTTTGGTGACCCCTGGGGATACCAAAGAGGAAATTGAAATTTTGTTGAAAGCTCTGCGTGAGCTGGCTTCTCTGCACTATTCCACAGGTCAGGAGCATGAGCTGGTTGTAAAGATACCAGATATCCCTCAGCTCTCCCTCATTCCAAGAGACGCTTTTTATGGAGATACGGAAATCGTGCCCTTCAAGGAATCTGCTGGTCGCATTATTGCAGAATTCATTTATGTGTATCCACCGGGTATTCCGATCTTACTGCCAGGAGAAGTTATTTCGCAGGACAATATTGATTATATTGTTGATCATGTAGAAGTAGGCCTGCCTGTTAAAGGACCCGAGGACCGAACAGTACATCAGGTGAAGGTTATCGTCGAGACTGACGCTATTTCATAATATTGATCGGACAACACATGCTTACAAAATATGTTGATAGTCAAGAAAAAAAGCCTCCATTTGGGGGCTTTTTTTCTTAAAGAGCTATAACAGCTACTACATCCAATTCTATTCGTATTGGGCAACAAGCTCACTATATGCAGCTTCTACACGTTTCCACTCATCTTCGTCCTCAATATTGTAAAGCACCATTTCTTCGTTTTCTTCTTCCATACGAAGAATAATGCCATCCGCTTCGGGATTGCCTCGCTCAAGCAGAAGAGCATAAACGTGATCTTCTACATCAAAGGTCTCTACCAGCACCATTTCTACATCTTTACCATTTTCATCAGTTAGCGTAAGAACCATTTCTTCATGTTCGTGGTCATGATCGTGGTTGCAGGCTTCACCGTGTTCATGTTTGTGATCACTCATGGAAATACCTACCTTCAAATTGTTTTATTTTCCCCCGTATCGTAACATGATCAAGGGTGCAGGTCAATTTGTGGTATGCCTAATTTATCGCTGTAATGACTTTTTCGGACACCAAGGTATAGCTGCCATCTTTGCTCTCTTTAATGTAGAAACCAACCCGGTAATTCCCTGCTGTTTTGAAATCATACGTAAAGTCGTTCGTACGGAACCAGAAGTTATCCTTTTGTGCTCCTTTGATATCTTGGGACTGAATATCCTTCACGTTGCCCGAAGGGTCGGTGATCGCTACCTTCACTCCGGAGATATCTGTTTTCAAGGTATCAATTTGACTAAATACATTAAATTTCACTTTATTGCCTTTATTCACGTTACCAAACACAGTATCTCCCTTGAACAGGAACATATGCACGTTAGGCTGGTCGAAAACAACTTTTCCACCGGATGGATCAAAATTTACAAGTCCGTTAAAATCACGGATGGGCACATAGGTCTTCCCATCAATGACAACTGCACCATCTTTTGACACCTCTCCATTAATAATCAACTGCACTTGGTCCTTGGCGGATTCCGCCGAAATGGCGGTCCCTCCCATTATTGAAAAGGCCATCATTAGGGCCATCACTCTTCTCCATTTCATCACTACTAATCCCTCCATCGTCATCTGTTAAAAACCTTCTGTCGTACATTTATACCTAGCTCAGCCGCACAAGTTGCGCTGTGTTTCACAAATTGTCCAAAGTTTTTACAGAAGGAGCCAAATCTTTAGTTCCAGCAGCATAGGTGGTAAAATACGACTGTAGAATGTCCTAGTACACAAAGTCTGGAGGATAGATCCATTATGAGCCTAACGATACAAATGCTTGGCACAGGCAGTGCCTTTGCCAAACATTATTACAACAACAACGCGCTGCTGGACAGCGGAGAAGGCAAACTGCTAATCGATTGTGGTACAACCGCTTCGTTAGCATTACACCAAATGCGCGTTCCTTTGCCTGATATTGACGCCATTTTAATCACACATATTCACGCAGATCATGTCGGAGGTTTGGAGGAATTCGGTTTTCAAATGAACATTCTCCATCGTCGCAAGCCTCTACTTTATATCGCCGAACCCCTAATCCACCCTTTATGGGAGCATACACTCAAGGGCGGGATGTCACAGCAGGGTATGATTGACAAGCTTGAAGATGTATTCGAGGTAAACGTAATAACGCCTGGTGTGCCCACTACATTAGTATCCGGTATCCAGGTGGAGCTGATCCCTACACGGCATATTCCTGGTAAAAACAGTTATTCCTTATTCATAAATGACCGACTTTTTTATAGTGCAGATATGGTTTTTGACCCTGATTTGCTTCATCATCTGGTGCATGAACGAGGATGTCGGAGTATTCTGCATGAGGTTCAATTACAAGGTGCCGGAGAAGTCCATACGACGTTGAACGAGCTGCTAAGCTTGGCGCCATCTCTTCAAGAGCGGATTCATTTGATGCACTATAGTGATGATATGGAACAATTCAGGGATAAAGCTGGCGTCATGTCCTTTCTGGAACAGCAACGATTATATCAACTTGCAGAGTTGGAACGTGCAGAGTAGCATGCTAAATACAGCTTAACAATTAACAAAAAGCCGCCTGGCTATCCTTTGTAGGAAAGCCAGGCGGCTTGCTAGTTCTTGAATATATTGATGAACTTGCATTCTAATGTTGCGAGTTAAGGTCAGAACAATGGCAGTTGATCCAGGTTATTAGAAGGATCTCCGTCGGCATCTCCCCGAATTCGTTTGCTGCCATCCTTGGCCTTGAAAACGTTAACGCCTGCAATTGAGCCTGTCTCAATCTCATTCAAAGCTTGGCTATAATCTAAAATTCGACCGGTAGATGTCTGAAAAGACGTAAGGTCGCCATCCCCGTTTTTACGTACTGCTTTAATTCGCTCCCGTTCTGTATTAGCCATGCTGTATCGCTCCTTATCCATAATATAGTGGAGGAACTTTTACTAGCATGCGCATTGTACAGATTTGTATGCACCTTGCGCTGCCGACTACAACTTTTTGCGCATACGAACATGCGGTATTCCCGCATCGTCAAAAGGTTCATCGGAGATCGTCTCGTAGCCAAGCTTTTCGTAAAACTTCTCGGCTTGACATTGGGCATCTAGCAACGAGTATCTTAACCCCAATTCACGTGCACGTTCCTCCAGTGCTAGCAGTAATACACGTCCATAACCTGCGGCACGATGCTCCTTGAGAACGGCAATACGTTGCATTTTAGCTGTATCTTCCTCATAGTATGTCAACCGACCAGTGGCCACCATTTCACCATGTTCACAAATTAGCAAATGATGGGCCGTATCTCCCAGCTTGTCATAATGGTCAATTTCTAAATCGAGAGGAACCTTTTGCTCATCGACAAACACTTTGGTACGGATCGATATTGCCTCCTGTAGCTGCTCCTCTGTTGTTACACTTATAATTTCTGCGGCCATCACCTGTTCCCCCTATCATTAACTCCAAATTTGTAAACTCACTAAATTCGAATTATATATATAAATGGTCATGAAGTACAGGCTGACTTCTATTTTTTCACTTTACATATATGGTTAATACATGATATTATCTAATAACCGAAGGACGGTAGCTCAGCGGGAGAGCATTATCTTGACAGGGTAAGGGTCATGGGTTCGATCCCCATCCGTCCTATTCGTCAAAAGCCTTGATATTCAAGGCTTTTTTTGTTTGTCTAGGGATAAATCCAGTTATCCTGTTTTTTAATCAAAATGATACTTATAAGATAAAAAAGCCGCCCGGAAAGATAGGGTCGACTTTTCTGTATACTCAGATCGTTGTACTTTAACAATTCCATTTTTACTTCAGCAAAGCTTTTCACCTTAATCCTTCTATTTATATAGAAGAAAAAAAGCAGGACCTCAGCACAATACGCATAGAACTCTTAGATTACGATATAAACCGCCCCGCTCTCACCGTCAATCTCCGTCGGGTAAGCAGTCACACATCCAGTATCTGGCTCTTGCACCCGACCAGTGGAAAGGTCAACTTTCCAGTCATGGAGCGGACAATGGATTGCTGAGCCACATATCATTCCTTCGGATAACCGTCCCCCTTTGTGCGGACAACGATTCTCAAGTGCATGCACGCTGCCATCACTCAGACGGAATACAGCTATTTCTGTATCATGAATGCGAACTGTCCTTGCTCCACGTCGGTCAATTTCGTTCAAATTAGCTATTCTGATTTTGTTGGTTGTCGTATTGGTCTCCATTTTGTCAGCCCCCTATTCCATTACTGGCTTAAGTTCCGGCAGCTGCACAAAATTTTTGCGCAGCTCTTCGTTGTGAATAATTTCGTGCCACGGATCAGTCGTCGTGCTTAATGTCTCTTCAATTCTGGTCACCAGTTGCTTCCTCGTCTCTGCATCCGAAAGTGCCTGTTTGATGGATTCCACTCCGACCCGTTCCAACCAATGGGCTGTGCGTTCGTTCCAATTAGCCTGCTCACGATAATACTGCAGATAGGCACCGGTCCATTCCATCACTTCATCCTCGGTTTTAACGGTACAAAGTAGTTCAGCTGCCCGGACCTTGATACCGCCGTTACCTCCAACGTAGATCCCCCAGCCACCGTCAATAGCAACGACGCCCAAATCCTTGATCGTCGCTTCAGCGCAGTTACGCGGGCAACCGGACACAGCCAGTTTGACTTTGGATGGAGCATTCAGACGTTCAAATGCCTTTTCCAACCGGATGCCCATCCCCATAGCATCCTGCGTGCCAAAGCGGCAAAAGGTGTTACCTACACACGTCTTAACCGTTCGCAGCGTCTTTCCATAGGCATATCCAGACGGCATATCCAACTCGGCCCAGATCCCTGGCAAGTCCTCTTTTTTCACACCAAGCAGGTCAAGACGTTGGCCACCCGTAAATTTAACTAGAGGCACATTGTATTTCTCCGCGACAGCAGCAATTTTCTTCAGGTCGGCAGGTGAAGTAACTCCTCCATAAATGCGGGGCACGACAGAATAGGTGCCATCTTTTTGTATATTGGCATGGTACCGTTCATTCGTAAATCTGGATTCCTTCTCATCTTCATAATCCACTGGCCATAGCATACCTAGATAATAATTGAGGGCCGGCCGACATTTAGTGCAACCTTCCGGTTCGTTCCATCCCAGCACATTCATCACTTCTTTGACACTCTTTAATCCCATCTCCCGAATGCCATCAATGATCGCTTCCCGGTCAAGCGTCGTACAACTACAAATACCCTCTTTCATCGTTTCTCCGGCTTCTGCGCCTGCGTATAGCTGTAAGAGTCCCTCCACTAATGGCTTGCAGCCGCCACATGATGCCGATGCTTTTGTGCATGCCTTAATCTCCCCGACACTCCGGCAGCCAGCCGCAACCGCCTCTCCAATGTCACCCTTGGATACACCATTACATCCGCATACAGTTTCGTCATCAGGCATCTGCTCCAGCATCATGGAGCCACTAGCTTCTGGTTGACCGGGATTGAAGCCAAGTAATAACTCTTTCTCTCGGCCAACCACCGACTCGCCACTTTTGATCAACGAAAACAGCATGGCTCCGTCAGACGTATCCCCAAACAGAACGGCTCCGATCAGTTTTTCTTCCTTGATTACGATTTTTTTGTAGACGCCACCAATATCATCCTGATACCGCAGGGAGCGTGTTCCCGGTTCATCCTTGTAATCCCCTGCTGAAAACACGTCGACACCCGATACCTTCAACCTTGTCGAGGTAACAGAACCACTGTAGCCGGGAGTCTCCATTCCCGCGAGTCGCTGAGCCAGTACACCACCTTGCTCATATAATGGAGCAACCAGCCCGTAAGTGATTCCCCGGTGTTCTGCACATTCTCCAACGGCGTAGATGCCGGGGATATTCGTTTCCATGTGATCATTTACGATGATCCCGCGGTTTACAGGGATTCCCGCCGACACCGCCAGTTCAATGTCTGGTTTGATGCCTACCGCCATAACGATCAGATCCGCTTCCAACTCGCTGCCATCGGCAAATTTCAACCCTTCCACGCGGCGACGTCCTGTTATAGCCGCCGTCCGCTTATTGACCAGAAATGTCATTCCTTGCTCTTCCAGCTCGCGCCGTAGCATAAGGGAAGCAGCCTCATCCAGCTGCCGATCCATAATATATCCGTTAATATGGATAACTGTGACGTCCATCCCCAAGTTAAGCAGCCCCCTGGCTGCCTCTAGTCCAAGCAATCCGCCACCGATGACGGCTGCTTTTTTGTGCGTCTTCGCCGTCTCCATCATCGTTTCACAGTCACGAATATCCCGGAAACCGATAACACCATCCTTGTCGGCCCCTGGAAGCGGCAGAATAAAGGCTTTAGACCCCGTTGCCAACAACAACAAATCATAAGAGATGCATACGCCGGAGCGTGATGTCACCTGCTGCTTTTCCGTGTCGATAGCTGTGACAGGATCATCGGTATACAATCGAATATTGTTGTCTTCATACCAACTCCAGTCGTTGATGACAATATCCTGCAAACCAGCCCCTCCCGCCAGAACGGAAGACAGCATGATCCGGTTATAGTTTGGATGGGGCTCGGCCCCGAATACCGTAATCTCATAGCTACCTGGTGCAAGCTTCAGCAAATGTTCGAGAGTGCGTATCCCCGCCATTCCGTTGCCGATCAACACTAACTTTTGGATATTGTTCATCAGGTCACTCCCCTTCCATTTGTATCCTCAAAACATAAAAAGCCCGCTTCACATATGGGGATTCAAAATATCCCCCCACATGAGAAAACAGGCTCCATTGCCGTTTCATCGAATACGCCGTTGTATCCATCAGAGTATGGAATTAAAAAGTATTGTAGCTAATATATAATGGTTCAAATGATATGTCAACATTCCTAACGCATAAACTTATAAAAAATTATATTTTATCACCATGTAACATGTCTATGACGTATAAAATATCACTCCCCTACAAAATTAGGATTGATTTTCAGACCAAAACACGCCAAAATGGTTTAAAAGTCCGTTTCAACTTGATGATGGTGGAAAAATAAAGCAAACGGATAAAATCACATGTCATATTTGTTATCAATGAATACCATCCCCATCGCTAACTACCCTTCATATTACAGAGAGGAGGAGCCCGCTTGCGTTCCTTGTTGGTAATTCACTTACATTCTGATCATGTATCTGAGCAGACACACGCCGTTTCCTCATGGCAGGCAGGACCTGAACACCTTTTAGAATCCAACGGATACCTAACTCTGCCCTGCCGCAATGAATCTGAAATCAAACAGCTAATCCTTAATGCAGATGCGGCGGTACTAAACATCCCTGTAGGCATGATTAGCATGTGGGGTGGCAGGCTGGAGCAAGCCAAAGCGGTTCCGTTGCTCTGGTGGTGCAGCGCAGAATCAGCGCTATCATCGACAGAGGCTTGTGAAGCTGATGTCACTGTTGATGGCATTCTAACCCCTTCTATGGCAGCCCATGAGCTGAATTGGGCTCTTCATTTTAGTGCCAAACGCTTTTTTGAACGCCAGCACTGGCAAAGTGAACGCAAGCAACTGACCGCTCGGTTGGAAGAACGCAAATGGATTGATATGGCGAAAGGAATACTTGGAGAAGTAAACGGTATCCCGGAAGCGGAAGCATATGATGTGCTGCGGAGAAAAGCAATGAACGAACGCAAACGTATCGTTGATGTGGCAATTTCCATCGTCAAAGCACAGCAAATGCTAAAAGCATAAATCTGAAAGGGGCCTGAACATGAATATCATTGAAATATTAAAAGAAGTGGGTCGTGGCAAAAGGGGCGCCCGGGATCTGAATTACGCCGAAGCCGAAGCTGCTGCCGAACTTATTATGACCCAGTCAGCAACCCCTGCTCAAATCGGAGCTTTCTTTGCCGCGGAGCGCATTAAAATGGAGAGTGTTGGCGAGCTGGAAGCATTCGTAAACGTCTGCCGTAAATATACCCATCGCTACCCGATGCATAAAGGTATTGATTTCGCCGGTCCGTATGATGGCAGGAAGTCTTCATTTATTGCCACCTTCGCAACGGCCTTTCTACTCGCCTCATGCGGAATTCCTGTAACGATGCATGGTAGTGCACCCCTCCCTCCCAAATGGGGTGTTACGCTCCCGCTTTTATTGCAGGAAATGGGAGTAACGCCCCGGAACATGACGCGTGAAATCGCCGTTCATGCCGCGAAGCTGACTGGTGTACTGTTCGTAGCCTCCGAACAGTGGTGTGTGCCCCTGCGAGATATGCGGCCCATTCGCGAAGAACTGGGGCTTCGCACAGTGCTGAATACTGCCGAGAAACTGGTTGATTACGGTTCTTCCCCATATATTGTATTCGGCGTTTTCCACAATACCGTGTTCGAAAAGACGGCGAAACTCATACAAAATCTGAATTACCACAGAGCTCTGATCGTCCAAGGGAGCGAAGGATCGGAGGATCTGTTCATCGATCGGCCGACCCGGACTTACCTGCTTGCTAACGGCGAGGTATCATTACAGGTTATTGATCCGGAAATGTACGGACTGGATTCGGTGGTACCAGAGCATAACTGGACCCCCGCTGAACAACTGCGCATTACGGAGGAAGTGCTACAAGGCATAGCTTCTTTAGCCTTTTCGAATCAAGTGTTACTCAACAGTGCGGTCCGACTGTTCGTTGCAGGGCGAGTTGACTCCATAGAGGAAGGTTTGTATACCTGCAAACCGCTGCTAGAAAATGGGCACGCCTGGGGTTTGTATTGTCACTGGCGGGAAGCCATGCTCAGAACAGAAATAAAAACGGGAGCAGACAGATCTGAAACCCGATTGCATTTATAATTACTGGCGTCACGCAGTCTGTGATTACGAGCCCTAAACTGTCCAACTCAAAAAGGCTAGCTCCCTCACTCATACAAGGGGGCTGGCCTTTTATGCAAAGAAAAAGTCACTTACTCCGTCCTGCTCTAGAACTCCGACCATTCCTCGTTATCTGCACTGGTTGCGGCTGCAGCCAGATGAAGGGGACGGATGCGTACAGCTGCCGTTTTGAAGCCAGGCATCCGACAGAACGGATCAAGATCAGGGCGGGTCGCCCGATTAACATTTTGTATCCCACCCCAATGCATGGGCACGAAGAGCGTATCTTCGCGGATATGTGGTTTGATCCGGCTGCGGACAGTGAAGCTGCCGCGCTGTGATGCTATTTCTACCCACTCCCCGTCCCTGATGTGCCAGCGTCGCGCTGTCCGCGGATGAATTTCCACATAATTCTCAATCTCTCGCGCGGCCAGCGACGGACTTCTGCGCGTTTGTGCACCGGTCAAATAGTGAGCCAGTACACGGCCGTTCGTCAAAATAAGCGGGTACTCCTCTGATATCTCCTCTCCTGCTCCACAGCTTTCAACCACCGTAAAAACAGCCTTTTGATCAGAATGGGCAAAGGTTTCCCGAAACATTGTATCCATACCGGCTCTGTCCGTAGACGGGCATGGCCAATATACTCCTTCTTCACGACGCAGCCTGTCGTATGTGATCCCGTAGTAATCGGCAGGACCGCCCCGGCTGGCGAGCCGCAGTTCTTCAAAGATATGCTCGGCATCCCTGTACGAGAAATAGCCGCCCTTGTTTAGCTTTGCAGCCACCTGACACAAAATGTTCCAGTCATCTCTAGCCTCGCCTGGTGCGGGCCTCGCCGCTTCCCGTAGCAGAACGCGGCCCTCCAGATTGGTCATCGTCCCCATATTCTCCAAATAAGATGTCACAGGCAAAACAACGTCAGCCATTCGCGCGGTTTCCGTGAGAAACATATCCGCCACAACCAGCAGATTCAGCTTTTTGAGGGCTTTCTCCACCAGCCGGACATTCGGGTTAGATACAATAGGATTAGAGCCCATCACGAACAAAGCTTGGATTTGTTTCTGATGGACAAGCTCCATCATTTCATAGGCGGACACCCCTTTTCCTGGCAAACTGCTTGGTTTCACTCCCCATACGGACGCCACATAGGCTCGATCTTCTTCATCCTCAATCGATCTGTAACCAGGAAGCTGGTCAGCCTTTTGGCCGTGCTCTCGTCCCCCTTGCCCGTTTCCCTGACCTGTGATAGCTCCATAACCGCATCCTTCCCTTCCAATCTTGCCAGTGGCCAGCACCAGATTAAGAAATGCACGCACCGCCATATGTCCATCTGTCTGCTGTTCAACACCCCTGGCCGTAAAAACGATGCCCGTCTCCACACTGCCAAAGGCACGTGCTGCCTGCTGGATCATTTCTACTTCAATTCCGCACAACGCAGCCGATTCTCTCAGATCCACACCCTTCAAATGAGTCAACAGCTGGTCATAGCCGTTGGTCCGCTTGCGGATAAACTCTTCATTCGCAAATCCCTCATCCACGATGACCTTTAGCATGGCATTGGCCAGCACAGCATCCGTACCCGGCTTGATTTGCAGGTGCAAATCAGCGGCGGCCGCCGTTGGTGTCGCGCGCGGGTCAATTACGATGACAAAGGCGCCGTTTTCCTTCGCCTGGTGAAAGTAAGGCATTAAGGTCGGCTGGCATTCAGCGATATTCGTACCTGCGAGCACAATACAACGAGCCAACGGAATATCAGCCAGCCTGCAGGTCAGTCCGCGATCAATGCCAAACACTTTACTGCCAGCGGATGCCGCTGCCGACATGCAGAAGCGCCCGTTATAGTCGATATATCGCGTACCTACAGCCACTCTTGCAAATTTGCCGAGTAAATAAGCCGTTTCATTGGAGAGTGAACCTCCACCGTAAATTCCGATTGCATCAGGACCTTGTGTGGACAGTAGCGTAGAGAAACTGCTAGCTATAGTATCCAACGCCTCCTCCCACTTGACGGGAACCAGTTGGCCCTCTTTGCGAATGAGGGGCTGTACCAGCCTTTCCGCATGAGTCGCATGCTGATGCGCATTCATTCCCTTGATGCACAACCTACCCTGCGAGGCTGCATTATGCTTCCCTTCCGCCTTATACACTGTACGAATGATACCCGCAAGTGTCTCTGTACCCGTGCTAACGGTCATCTTACATTGCACGCTGCAAAACGGGCACTGCGTATCCATTACTGACGGTACATGTAGCCCAGCTTCCGGTTTGCCTTCTCCCGACTGACACATCAAAGCCACCTTCCTTTCGCCATTTTTCGGAATTTTATCGTCTGCACGATAGATAATTCGCCATAACTCCAACTCAACCCGTCATCCTGTCAGCATTGTGGTCCGCAGACTACCCGCTAGACCACTTCGAAGAGCAGCGTCAAGCACACTTTCCCGTAATGCCAGAACACCAGTCCTTTCAATCCACTCCCACATTTTTTCCCCATACCGGGCACTATGTCGGTATATTTGCAAGCAAGTTGCAGTCAGCAGAACCGCTTCTGTCGGGTCTTCCTCCAATCCAAGCAGGTGCCCCTGGCGAACCGGATGCTCTGCCTGGCCACCCGCATAGACCTCCCAGCCTGCTGGAGAACGAGATATTCCAATATCGTGGACAAGTACACCTCCGGGATACGCCGATCCAGGACAAATAGCAACTCTAACTAATGCTGGCAATGCGAGACTTCCCCATAAAGTTGCCAACCGCTCTCTTAGCCAGGCTACTTCTACAAATGCCTGATCCATCAGATCCGACTCAACAAAAGACCGATCCTCGGCATTTAGGTTCGTAAAGCGCAGACCCGCAGAGGGCGCCTCTCCTCCGTACTGCGGTGTGACCTGAACCGCAACGCCAGCCCCTAATGGATTTGTCGCAGATCTGTCGCGCAACCCGAGAGATTCCAAGTAATAAAGTACAGCCGGACGACACAATTCACACCCCTGCTGTCTAGTCCAACCGAGACGGGATACTACTTCACCTGGAGTCTGACAGATTGCGTCCACCATAGCTGTTTTAAGCGAATCATGATCGTAATGCGTACATCCACAAACAGGGACAATTTCTTGGGCGGTTGGAGTAACTACAGGTCCGGAATCTGTGGATCGGGACAAACTATTTTTGACCAGTGCAGCCACCAGCGGCCGACATCCCCCACAGGAACCGGACGCTTTGGTCCGGCTCTTCACCTCTTCCACCGTCTTCAGCTTATCCGTGGCAATCGCTCGCAAAATAGCCCCCTTACTCACGCCGTTGCACGCACATACCGTTTCTTCTTCCGGCAGTGCGGCTGCCGCATCCTCTGCTTTGCTCCGGCTGTTATCCCGGGATGCAAGCTCTGTAGCGGACGCCCCGCGCCGTACCATTCCGAGCAGCGAGGTACTTTCCGCCGTATCTCCGTACAAAATGGCGCCAGTGACAGCGCCGCCGCGCATCATCACTTTTTTATAAACCTCCAGCATTCCGTTATATTCCATGGCCGCTGTCTCGTTTCCCTCATCGCGAATGTCTCCTGCGGAAAACACATGGATCCCCGCTACCTTGAGCTGCGCATACGGAACCGTCCCTTCATAGGGAGCCGTTTCACGACCACAAATAACTTTTGCCAGCACTTTGCCCTGCTCATATAGCGGCGCCACCAGTCCGTATGAAATCCCACGGTGCTCAGCACATTCGCCGACGGCATAAATACCAGGAATACTCGTGCGCATATAATCATCCACGACAATGGCGCGGTTTACGGTCAGACCGCTGTCCTGAGCTAATTCGATATTCGGTCGGATACCAACCGCCAGCACAACCAAATCCGTGTCCAGCCTGTTCCCGTCCGCAAACATCAAGCCTTGCGCCCTGTTTCGGCCTATGATGTTGACCGTTTCCTTCGCCAAATGAAACCTCATGCCCTGTTCCTCCAACTTTCGCTGCAGAAGCACAGCTGCCGTCCGGTCAAGCTGACGGTTCATAAGATACTGCGCATTATGAACAACCTCAGTTTCCATCCCTAGATTCAGCAGGCCTTGAGCAGCTTCAAGTCCTAACAGCCCCCCTCCGATAACCGTGGCCCTGCGGTATGTTTTGGCATATCTAGCCATGGTTTCACAATCATTCACATCACGAAAAGCAATTACTCCCTGTTTTCGCACTCCAGGAATGGGCGGAATGAAAGGTAATGAGCCCGTTGCCAATATGAGCATGTCATAAGGTTCTTTCATGCCGGATTCCGTTTCCACCATCCCGGTTGCAACATCAATACGACAGACGCGTTCACCCGCGTACAGCTTTACCCCGTTCTCTTCATACCAGTCCCAGTCATGGGTAACGATATGTTTAAATGAGCTCTCCTCCTGAAGCATTTTGGACAGGAGCACTCGGTTGTACCCGGGACGGGGCTCTGCACCAAATATCGTGATTTGGAACCGCTCTGGCTCCAAATTGAGTATTTCCTCCACACATTTGATGCCTGCCATACCATTGCCGACGACGACCAGTTTTTTCATCATGTTAAACCAGCCCCATTCTCAGAATAAAATAAGACAGAAAAAGCCCTTCTCCATTCAATGGAAAAGGGCACCGTTGCCGTAAAAGTCGGCACATCGTTGTGCCGATATGTATCTAAGATTACTGAATTGTGAATGTCATGTCAACATTCAATACATGAAAACTATATTTTCACCTTTTATTTAATTTTTTTCTCGCATTTGTGTTATGTATATTGACATACAATAGATCCTTTTTTATAATTTGAATTAAAATCACTCCAACGTGATCATACCAAGTCGACTCACAATGAAGTGTGTCAACCACGGCAATGAAGCCGCAAACCGTTTCCTAGATACCATGTAGGGGCGATTTGCGGCTTTTCATGTTCAAATTACATTTTGCAGACAAAGAACAACAATTAGAACAGGAGAGATGGAGAATGAACAAAAAAAGTTTCTGGAAAAGCGGACACAAGCCCACCTTATTTGGTTCCTTTCTGTATTTTGATATCAGTTTTATGATATGGGGGATGATCGGACCGTTGGCCGTTGTAATTGCCAATGATTATCCAATGGACCCTGTACAAAAAGCCAATCTTGTCGCTCTACCCATACTCGGTGGTTCCCTGCTGCGGCTCGTGCTCGGATTCATGTCGGATTATATCGGTCCCAAGCTCACAGGACAGATTGGTATGCTTGTCACGATCATCCCGCTTTTGCTCGGCTGGCTGTGGGTTGATTCGCTGGAGCAATTATACGTTGTTGCCCTACTCCTGGGCGTAGCTGGAGCTTCATTTGCAGCTGCGCTGCCGTTAGCCGGTCAATGGTACCCCAAAGAGCATCAAGGCTTGGCTATGGGAATTGCCGGAGCCGGTAATAGTGGTACCGTCCTTGCGACTTTGTTCGCCAACCGCATTGCTCAACATTTTGGCAGTTGGGAAGCCGTTTTCGGATTGGCCATCCTCCCCATCTTAATCGTCTTCATTCTGTTCAGTATTTTTGCCCGCAACAGCCCTCACCGCCCGGCACCAAAAAATCTGTCGCAATATGCTTCGGTGCTCAAACAGAGGGATGCCTGGGTATTCTGTGCCTTTTATTGCGTGACGTTTGGCGGATTCGTTGGCCTTTCTAATTATTTGACTATTTTCTTCAATACCCAGTATGGCCTCTCCGCGGTACATGCCGCCGATTTTGCAACCGTTTGTGTGATTGCCGGAAGCTTTTTTCGTCCTGTAGGTGGCTTTTTATCCGATCGGATTGGTGGTTCACGCATGCTAATGTACTTGTATGCGGGGGCCGGGATTATGCTCGCCGGCATTGCGTTTTTACCGCCACTTACCGTGGTAGTTGTGCTGCTGTTCGTAGGCATGATGTGCCTTGGCGCTGGCAACGGCTCTGTATTCCAGCTCGTGCCGCAGCGCTTCGGCAACGAAATCGGGCTCATGACCGGCATCGTCGGCGCTGCTGGTGGCATAGGCGGGTACTTTCTCCCTCTTATACTGGGTCATCTGTACAAATCAACGGGTTCCTATATGCCGGGCTTCATCTGTCTGAGCCTACTTACGTTCTGTGCCTTTACCCTCGTCATCATAATGCAATTGAAATGGCGTAACAGCTGGATGCGACGCTCTGCTACAGCTACTGATGAAGCCGTCAATCGCATTGGAGAATTAAATGCCTGATATTCATTAAATATAAAGCTGCGAAAAATATAAAGCTGCGAAGCATTGAATTGTTCCTCAAACATCCCTATAGCCCAAAAAATGGCTTAACTTCGTTTATATAAAATGAAGTTAAGCTATTTTTTATGCACACTCAATCGAATCACACCTATAAAAACTATGATAAACATCACATTAGATCAATATTTTCCGAAAATATTATGAAAATTAAATGAAATTTTCATTTAAAAACATTGAAAATCGCTTTCATTTTCATAATTTCTCTTATGTAAACACTTATATAACCATTTTTCACACAACATACTTGTTCACTTGGTTTAAAATAAGGCGTATACTTGTTCACGAATTGTTCAAGGATGAACTAAATGTAATTTTCTAGAAAGAAGGAATTAAAAATGCGTGCTTTTCATTTTACGGAAGACGGATCTATCGAAACCAAATTAACCGGAAAAGATCTACTTGCCAACCCACTGCTGAATAAAGGAGTGGCTTTTACCTTGGAAGAACGGAAACAACTTGGACTTGACGGTCTCCTTCCTCCTACGATATTAACTATTGAGGAGCAGGTTCAACGGGTTTACGAGCAATTTCAGAGCCAACCGGATAATTTGCGTAAAAATGTTGCGTTAAATGATCTTTTTAATCGCAATACGGTCCTTTATTATCGTTTGCTCTCTGAGCACCTAAGCGAAATGCTCCCGATTGTTTATACACCAACAGTAGGCCAGGCTATACAGGAATACAGTCATGAATATCACAAGCCCGGTGGTATGTATTTATCTATTGATAATCTGGCGGGTATCGAAGAGGCTTTTAAGAATTTGAACCTGGACCCTGATGATATCGACCTGATCGTAGCCACAGATTCCGAGAGTATTTTGGGAATCGGGGACTGGGGAGTCGGAGGTATTAATATCTCTATTGGTAAGCTTGCTGTGTATACAGCTGCTGCTGGTATAGATCCTAGCCGGGTGCTGGCAGTTGTTCTTGATGCAGGTACAAACAACGAGAAGCTATTGGAAGATCCTTTATATATGGGGAATCGTCACAAACGTGTACGTGGAGAACAATATGATCAATTTATTGACACTTATGTTCAGGCTGCACTTTCCTTTTTCCCGAATGCTCTGCTGCACTGGGAAGATTTGGGCAATGTCAATGCACGGAACATTATCAATAAATACGGAAATAGTATTTTGACTTTTAATGACGACATTCAGGGTACTGGAGCGGTTACACTCGCAGGTGTGATGTCCGGTGTTCAATTGTCCGGAATCCCACTGAGCAAGCATCGGGTTCTAGTCTTTGGTCCAGGAGCTGCCGGAATCGGCAATGCAGACCAAATTAGCGCCGCCATGATGCTGGAAGGACTGTCAGAAGCAGAAGCAAGACGTAACTTCTGGGCTTATGATTACCGTGGCCTGCTTACCAACGAAACAGAAGGACTTTTTCCATTTCAGGTTCCTTATGCGCGTGATGCTGCAGAATGCCGTGACTGGGAACATGCTGAAGATGGAAAAATCCCTCTGCTTGAAGTCATTCGCCGCGTGAAACCGACGATTATGATTGGTACTTCCGGTGTTAGTGGGGCATTTAGTGAGGAAATCGTTAAAGAAATGGCCAAACATACAGAACGTCCTATAATTATGCCTATGTCCAACCCGACTCCACTTGCAGAAGCAACTCCGCAAGATTTGATCCACTGGACCGAAGGAAAAGCCCTGATTGCAACAGGAAGTCCTTTTGAGCCGGTGATCTATAACAATATTAAGTTTGAAATTGGGCAATCCAACAATGCTTTCGTGTTCCCGGGTCTTGGTCTTGGCGCAATCGTGGTAAAATCCAAAATCATAACAGATAGCATGTTTGCTGCAGCTGCCCATGCAGTAGCTCAAATGGTGGATTTGTCGCAGCCTGGTGCTTCCCTGCTGCCAAAAATCAATGAATTACGCGAAGTATCTGAAGCGGTAGCCGTGGCTGTGGCCAAGGCAGCAGTTCAGGATGGAGTAGCGCGTCATCAACCGGACGATATCGCACAAGCAGTTCGAGATGCGATGTGGGACTGTAAATATAAACCCATCAAACAATATGGTCAGGAAGCGGTCCTGGTTTAAAAAATAGCGAACAACATCAAATTTATACTTGCATACGCAAAGTGATTATTTAACTGATGTCCGCCATTTTTGGCGGACATCTTCATTGGAGGCGACATCATGGCTACAGGTCATATTTTTATTATCTTAATTCCTATTTTCTTTGTCATTTTAATTGGTTATTTCGCAGGATTGTTTAAAGCTTTTAACCCCGCTTCTTCTAAGGGATTAAATACACTCGTGACGAAGTTTGCTCTACCCGCACATTTGTTTATTGGGATTACGACGACACCAAGAGAGACGTTGATTCAAAAGTGGCCCTTTCTTGTGGCTTTGCTACTTGGTGTAATCGGCTTTTATATTGTATTGCTCATTGTTTATCGCTTAATTGCCAAAAAAGGCCTGACTGAATCCTCCATGTTCGCATTGAATTCAACACAGCCTTCTTTTGCATTCATGGGAATTCCGGTTCTGGGCAGCTTGTTCGGAAGTGCGTCAGTCGCCATCCCGATTGCGATTACCGGGATCGTCGTTAATGCCATTCTTGATCCGCTTGCAAGTATTTTGGGAACGGTCGGCCAGCGCAAAACAACAGAATCCGACGGCACTAAAGGCAACTTATTTAAAGTCACTATGAAATCAGTCCTTCATGGACTCAGCGAGCCACTTGCCTGCGTACCTTTGTTTGGTGTCATATTGACTCTATGTGGATTCCACGCTCCGAAACTTTTACAATCCATGTTTGATCAAATCGGCAATGTTACTGCCGGTACAGCCCTATTTGCCATCGGGGTAACCATTGGTATCAAGAAGATTACGTTCAGTCCAAAAGCACTTAGCATTGCTGTGCTGAAAGCCATCGTAATGCCTATTGTTATGCTCGGTATTGCTGTTCTGATAGGACTATCCCATGAAGATGTAAGCAAAGCCGTACTGCTTGTCGCTTTTCCCGGCTCGGCTGTGGCCGCTATGATTGCTACCCGTTATGAAACACTGGAAACGGAAGCTGCATCTGCATTTGTTATTAGCTCAGTTTTATCGCTCATTTCACTACCCTTGCTCATTTCACTTCTTTTATAAGGGACAGAAAAGTTAAGAACCCTCAATGCAATCCAGGTATTTATAGGTGTAAAGCAAACCCGTTTGTCCTCATTTATCTTATTTTTTAAATATTGTCTGAACAATAAAGTGATTTAGTAAGAATTGAGTTGGAAAAACAACATAAATCCAGTTTGCCGACAAGCGGCGGCCCCATCGTTTCATTCACTAGGGGGCCGCCGTTCTTTTTGAATAACCTTCTACTCTCCCTTTTAATAAATACCTAACATTTAGAAAGCAAATTGTCGAAATATATATGGGGTAGGTTGTATATGAAACTAAATTGCTAATTCAAAGGAGAAGAAAACGTGAAAAACTTGAAGTGGAGAACTATGTCCTTTTTTGGTAAAAATCTATTAATCTCTTTTCTTAACATCGTATTAATAGGAGCTATTCTCATCACATCCAGCTATATACTTCAAAAGAACATTCTCACCACGCAGCTGCAAGATCAAGTTAAGGTATTGACTAAAAAATGGGCAGAAGATGTTGATAAAACAAAAGTACAACAAGCATTGAATGAAAAAGATTATAACGGCTCTGCTCAACAAGATCTACGCAAATTTCTCGATTCTATTCACGCCTTTTATCCGAATGTTGCCCAAGCTTACATATTTGGTACAGAGCTAACAGAAGGTAATCAGACCTCCATTATTGGCGTTCCCACAAATTTAGTCCAAGCTTTCCAAGACTTAAAGATGAACATTGGGGACATGTACACTCTTCCTGACGAAAATGCACAAGCCGTAAATAAAATGCTTCAATCTAATGAATCAGCATTAAGCAGCTTTTACACGGACGAATATGGCACATGGACTACCATTGTTTACCCGATTACAGATGCAAGCGGGAAAGTCACAAGTGCGATTTACTTTGACGTAGATGCGAGCTCTGTACCTACCGGCCTTCATAAATTGCTTGTATACGGTGTTTCACTGCTCATTCTGTTTCTTGCCATCTTCTTAACGATTCAATATTTACTGGTAAAGCGCACCCTCTCCCCGATTCGTAGCCTGATGAAGGGCATTGAAGAAGTCAGCGAGGGTAATCTGAATGTAAAAATCAAGACAGGCGAGGACGACCTTGGCATTATCAATCAAAAATTTAATTCTATGATCAAACGCCTTAACGATACTATGGTGAAAGTACAGGATACGACACAAGAAGTTACGGGATCTGCCCAAGAATTGTTAAGCATTAGCGAGAAAAACAGTACGAATACGAACGTCATTAACAGCAATATTCAGGAAATAACCCAGGGGCTTGAAGCTCAGGATCACGCAGCACATGAAAGCTCCAGAGCTATGAATGAAATGTCGACAGTTATCCAAACCATTGCGGAGAGCTCCTCTTCCGTAGCTGATCAAGCTTATTCTATGGAAAAACGCTCCGTTGAAGGCAATCAGGTAGCCCAAAAGCTTTCCGCTCAAATGGACTCTATCTCCACTACAATGGAAAGTACAGCTGATTCCGTTAATGCGCTGCAGAACCGTTCGAACGAAATCAGCAATATCGTCAGCATCATTACAGGCATTGCCAGTCAAACGAATCTGCTTGCACTGAACGCTTCTATTGAAGCTGCCAGAGTCGGTGAAGAAGGCAAAGGTTTTGCAGTCGTAGCGGGAGAAGTGCGTAATTTGGCTGAGCAGTCTCAAGAGTCTGCCAAACAAATCGCAGAGCTTATTGAAGAAATCCAAAAAGAAATTGAGCAAACTGTAAAAGGCATCAGCGTTGGTACAAAAGAAGTTCACGTCGGGCTGGAAGTTACAAAGCAGACAGGCGAAATGTTCTCTGAAATTTTAGATGCGTCTAATAAAGTGTCGTCACAAATCCAGGAAGTATCCAGTGCAACGGAGCAGATCTCGGCCAGCACGCAGGAAATGTCAGCTACCTCTGACGAGCTGTCTTCCACAGTTAGCAAAACAGTGGACAGCAGCAAACAAATTGAACAAACCATTGGAGAACAAGCTGAATCCATGGCTTCTATTGTCAAAGCTTCTGACAAGCTTACATTGATGTCTGGCGAGCTGGAAGAGCTTATTTCTTTCTTCAAGGTAAACCGAGAAGCCTAATTTTATAACTTCTAAATAGCCATAGATAACAGTAAAGAACCTCTAATCTGCATATAATGCGCATCAGAGGTTCTTTGATATACTCTTACGTACTTCTTAATTTATAAATCCTTCCAAAGCTGAAGTTGGCTTACCGTCAGCCTGCCAAGCACCTTTGTTATAACCCTGATTGTAACCTGGAGTTGCAGCAGGCTCCCAATAAAATACCCCTGTACCTTTACCGCCTCCGATGTCCCGAACCTTCGTTTTGATTGCAAATATAAATGACTTGGAAGCCGCAGGTTCATTATATTCCATCCCGATTTCACTGATGACAATACCTTTGCCGTATTTTGCAATGAGGTTATTGGCATTGGTAATCGTCTGATCCACCTTGCCCTGCCAGTCAGAAGGAGACGGATACAGAGACAGTCCGATGAGATCAAACTGAGCTCCATTATCAATCAGCCCGCCGATATTCCAGTTCAACACAGAACTGTTATCCCCGTTGGCTAAATGTACGATCGTTTTAGTACTACTGCTTACCGATTTTACAGCATTATTACCTGTATTGACGAGCCAGGCATAGTTTTTCATGTTCACCGAAGCTTTGCCATCTTCCCAGAGCATTCCATTGTTCGTCTCATTACCGATCTGCACCCAGTCCGGTGTTACCCCCTTGCTTTTCATCGTGTCCATAACATAGACCGTATGGGACCAGACTGCATCCATAAGTTGTGTAAATGTGAAATTGCGCCACGCATAAGGTTTGTTCTGTTGCCCTGGATCTGCCCAAGAATCACTATAATGTAGAGTCAGCATAACGCTCATACCTAACTTTTTAGCTCGTTGCGCCAGTTCTGCTGCCTTTTCGGCATTCATGTATCCGCTTGCATAATCTTTCATGTCAGGGTTTACCCACACACGGATACGCACCGAGTTGATCTGATAGTCATCTCGCAAAATTTGCAGTATATCTCGACGAACACCCTTCTTATCCTTCCAACTCATACCTTGCGCTTCCATTCCTGCTACCCAGCTTATATCTGCTCCTTTGGCGAAAGCAGGGGCGGCCGAAGCCGCACCCAACCCTACAGAACCGAACGGATACAATAAGCTGGATAACAAGATCAACATCGCAAATACCATCGTGCGGTTACCTGTTTTCATAAGTCATCTCCCATCCGAATTGTATACTTCTCATTGCCTCTGACCAATCTACCAGCTCCCACTCGGGAAAACGATAGAGATCACACTTAATATATCATGTTCTATTTATTGCGCTCTGTCTTTAAAACCTTAACAGCGTAGGCATCCAATTGAATGCTACCATCTTCTATCACATGATTTTCAAGCATATCCGCATAAGTTCGTCCATCCAACATAATCTTTTGCGGCTCATGCGTGAAATTCAATATGAAAATATAATCATGAACTCCATCGGTACGAATCGCCGTATTCACTCCATGAGGCAACTTCACATTGAGCGCTTTACTGATTCCTGCATCCTCAATTAAACTTCTGTAAAAATGACTGTGGAATAGTCCGATGTTGCGTGATGCGATGTAATAAGCCTTTCCTTGTCCCAAACGGTTCACCGTCAAAGCTGGGCGTCCTGCATAAAAGTCTGAACCGTACACAGCCAGTACCTCTGCACCCTCTGTATGAATGAGATCACACAATTCTACAGCTTCATACTCCCCTTGCAGATCCAGCTCATTGCCTTCAACCGGCAAAATGTGATTACGGTCATGATCATGCAATCCGTCAATCTCTTCCGACCAGATCCCCAGCGTCTTACGAAGCGGGCCCGGAAAGCCTCCAAGGAAGCACAAATCATGTTCATCTACGATACCAGACCAATAGGTTGCTACGAAAATACCACCGTTTTCAACAAACTTCTGTATACGCTCCCCCACACCGCTGCGGACCATATATAACATCGGAGCTACCAAAAGTTTGTATTTGGAGAAATCTGCATCCATATGAATGACATCTACAGGCACACCCTGCTCCCACAGCGCCAAATAATGCGCTTCAGCTGTCTCTTCATATTTTACACCTTTGTTCCGCGGTCCCTGTGAATCGTTGATTCCCCAACGGTTCTCCCAGTCAAAAATGACTGCGGCCTCCGCCGGTACAGATGTACCGATAACCTCCTCCAGTTTTTCCAGCGCATTACCGACATGGGTCACATCCCCGAATACCCGAGTGTGCTCATGTCCGACATGATCGACAACCGCACCATGCAGCTTTTCACTCGAACCGCGGCTTTTCCGCCACTGAAAATATTGAACGGTGTCTGACCCGTGTGCCACAGCCTGTAAAGACGAGAGCAGATGCATTCCCGGCCGCTTCAGCTTGCTAACGTCTTGCCAGTTCGTCAAACTTGGTGTACTCTCCATGAGCATCCAAGGCTTACCTCCCTTGATTGAACGAATAATATCATGCATCATGGCCACTTTAGCAGCCTGACGGCTATCATCTCCCTCACGATCATGCCATGTTGGGTAACTATCCCAGGATATAACATCGAGCAGATCAGCAAACTTCCAGTAGTTCAATCCTTCAAAAAACTCCATCAAATTGGTTGTGACCGGAATTGCTGGATTTGCAGCCTTGAGCGGCACAATCTCATGCTTGATAAAATCTGCGGTCTGATCGGTCACAAACCGTCTCCAGTCCAAATTCATGGCATGAACCTGTGTTTCACCGTGAGGTGCCGGGGACTCAACTTGGCTCCAGTCCGTAATCGTATGACTCCAAAAGGTCGTCCACCATGCGTGATTTAGCTTGTCCAGCGTACCGTATTTATCCTGGACCCAAGCGCGAAATGCCTCCTGACAATAATCACAGTGGCAATCTCCACCAAATTCATTGGAAATATGCCAGCCAATCACAGCCGGATGGTTAGCATAACGCTCGGCTAGCTTCGTATTCATGATACGTACTTTTTCCCGGTAAACAGGCGATGTAGCACAGTGATTATGGCGAAACCCGTGCAGATTACGGACACGGTTAGCCTCCACACGCAGCACCTCAGGATATTTTTGTGACATCCAGGCTGGTCTTGCTCCACTAGGAGTAGCCAAAAATGCATAGATTCCGTTCTCAGCAAACGAATCCAGAATACGATCCAGCCACTCAAACGTAAATACACCTTCCTCAGGCTCCAATGATACCCATGAGAAAATGCCAACAGACATCACGTTACATTTGGCTAGTTTCATTAGACGAATATCCTCCGCTAACACCTCAGGGTAATGCTGCCATTGCTCCGGGTTATAGTCCGCTCCATGCAGCATACGTGGAATTCGCTCACTAATCGGGGGGTACTTAGTTATGTTTTGATACGTCACTGTAAATCATCTCCTTATTATTTCTATTACTCTTTGACGGAACCTAGCGTCATACCTTTAACAAAATACTTTTGTAAAAATGGATATACAATGAGAATAGGCGCTGCACCAATGAAAATTTGCGCTGCATTAACCGTCGTTTGAGAAAGTAATTCCATCTCCTTTGGACTCATGCTCATGGAACTCATGTCCTTCTGAATAATTACAGTTTGCAGGAACGTCGCGAGCGGATAGTCCTTTGCATTGCTCAAATAGAGTAGACCGTCAAACCAGGAGTTCCAATGAAATACCATACTAAACAGCGCAATCGTCGCAATGGAAGGCATGGATATCGGTAAAAAGATACTAAACAATGTCCGAAAATGTCCTGCTCCGTCGATCAATGCGGCCTCTTCCATCTCTTTGGGAATTCCTCTAAAAAAGTTCAACATAAGGATGACCAGAAATGTGTTGACCGCTCCTGGCAAAACAAGTACCCAGAAGCTATCCATGAGATGGATCTTTTGAATAACCATATAGAATGGAACCAGACCACCGTTAAAAATCATGCTGAACACGAACAACCATGAATATACGTTTCGGCTACGGAACACAGATGTTTCCTTTGAAAGTGGATAAGCAGCTAAAAAGGTAATCAGCAGTGTCAAGCCGGTTCCCAATACAGTCCGACAGACAGAAATCCAGATGGAGTGCAGAAAAATCGGGTTATTCATTGTCTTCTTATAGGCTTCTAATGAAAACTGCACTGGCCACAGTCCAACCAGATTGGCATCTGCTGCTGATTTAGCACTAAATGATACCGCCAACACATGAATCAGTGGAACGATACACATGATAGACAACATCACTAGTAAGCAAATATTAAACACATTGAAGATGCGGTATGGCGTTGTTTTATGATACATGACTCTCCCTCTTTCAGCCTCGTGGAATCAGAATATGCGGTAACCTGCCCATTTGTAAGCAAGTCGATAAGATATCAGAATGAGAATCATACTGATAACGGATTTGAACAAGCCGATAGCGGTGGCAAAGCCCATTTCCCCATTGATTAACGCTGTCCGGTAGACGAATGTATCAATAATATCGCCTTTTTGGTAAACCAGTGGATTATAAAGGTTGAAAATCTGGTCAAAACCGGCATTCAGTACATTGCCAAGTGCAAGCGTTCCAACAACGACTACCATCGGAATTAACGAAGGTACAGTGATGTGTAGCGTCTGTCTCCAGCGGCTCGCTCCATCCATTTCAGAAGCCTCATACAACGAAGGATTAATACCCGCCAGTGCAGCGAGAAATACGATGGTGTTGTAGCCGAACTCCTTCCATATATCTGAAACAATGACAGTAAATCGAAACCAGTTATTATCTCCCAGAAAAAAGATAGGCTGGATCCCGAAACTACCGAGAATACGGTTCATAAATCCATCTGTAGCCAACAGGTCAATCAGAATTCCGCCCAAGATGACCCACGACAGAAAGTGTGGTAGATAAACCAGTGTCTGAATGGATCGCTGAAGTCCGACCTTGCGAATTTCATTCAGCAGTATAGCAAAAACAAACGGAACCACCAGATTGAAAAACATCTTTAACACAGCAATAATTAGTGTATTCCAGACAACTTGAAGACTGTCCTCCCGTTGAAACAAAAAGCGGAAGTTATCCAGTCCAACCCACTCGGAACCCGTTATGCCTAGCCAAGGCTTGTAATTTTGAAAGGCCATCACGATGCCGCCCATCGGAATGTAGCTGAATACAATTAAGAAAATGATGGCTGGCAGCAGCATGATATGAAATGGCCACGTACGTTGCAGACTTCTCATTGCAGTTCCTCCTGTAACTTTCATTCATGGTATACTTCAATTATAAAAGCGTTTTCGCAGTCCCGACAGTTCAAAAAACCAACATACATGGCACAAAAGCAATCATTTTTTTAAGCTCGCCAAACGAATAAAACTTTTTTTCAAATACACCATGATAGCGCATTCATTTCCACTCGATACGGGTGAAACTGTAGTAAAAAGGCTGCCCACCTCGGGACAGCCTTCCTACTCTGTTACAACATCATTGGTTTTTACTTTTCGACGCTTTTATACCATTCGTTTACTTCATTTGTAATTTGTTCGCCACCCGCTGTTTTCCACGTCTGCACAAAGGTATCAAAAGCAGAGATCGGCTGCTTGCCATAAATAATTTCATTGAAGGTCTGACTTTCAATTTTATCCAGATAGTCCTTTTTAGCCTTCATGGTTGGCGTAGTTGGACCTGTGAACTGATCTTTCATGGAGATATCCTTCTGTTCCATAAGCACTTTGGCAGCTGCAGGAGTACCTTTCCCGTAGTTCACCATTACATCTTTCTCCAGACGGGTCTTCGGTTCTGCGCCGTTAGCCAAACTTAGCAAAGCCTTCATTTGGGCATCAGGTATACGCGCACCATCACGAACCAGCAAATAACGAATAGAGTTTACATAACCGCCTGGTATTTTATCGATAGACATTAGCTTTCCGTCCGCATCCAAATCATAATCGTAGCCCTTAAACAGCCCATTCGACAAATCGCTATCCGGTTTGGCATTAGCATAATGGTCAAACAAATAGTTTTGATAAGTGAAAAAAGCTTCAGGATGCTGCATTTGTTTGTTGATTAGTACAACACCATTGGTGTATTGCGTACCGTGACGCATGGCTTTGTTGTCAGGACCTGCTGGAATCTTAATCGGCTTCCATATGGCACCCGGCGCATTTTTGACTGTATCCTGAAGCGGCCAGCCGCTCATCCAATATGGCCCAGGAATCATGCCGGCTGTTCCTGCGACTGTAGGTTCTGCCGTTTTATTTTCATCCCACAATGCTGCTTCCTGAGGGATATATCCCTTTTTGAGCCACTCGCTCAGCTTTTGCAAACCCGGCTTCATGCCAGGCTGCACGGAGCCATATTCCAAACTGCCATTCGCGCCTTTGTTCCACTGCTGAGGTAGTGTGCCATATGCCCCGAAAATCCAGGACGGGTCACCCATCCAAGTGTTCATGGATGTTTTAAAACCGATACTGAGCGGAACCACTTTGTTCGGAGCCAGTCCGTCCGGATTTTTATTTTTAAAGGCATCCATCACTTTTTCCAGATCATCCATCGTCTCAGGAGCCTTCATACCCAGCTTATCCAACCAATCTTGTCGTACCCACAATACATAATCATGGTTATAGGCGAAATCAAGCACAGGAATACCCATTTTCTTACCATCTCGGCTATACTGATTCCATACATTCGTATCCTGATTCATCGCCTGCTTCCAGGAATCCGAAGCGTACTTGTCAAACAACGGACCAGCCTCTGCAAACATACCGGAATCGATCATGTCCTGTGCCAGTTGCTCATTTTCCGTCCCCAGTACAACGACGTCCGGCATCTCCTGACCGGAGGACATAGCCAAACGCAGCTTCGTAGCAAATGCACCATTCGTATCCGTGACGGACCAGAGTGATTTGATATTAATACCGAATTTCTCTTTAGCCCATTTGGTCGCAATGTTATTTTCGATAGATTCACCATTTTTAAATTTTAAGGCGGGATCTACACCCCATACCGTGGAAATTGTGACTTCTGGATTGTATTTTTCTTTGTATACGTTTTCAGTTTTAGCTGTGCCGTCCGCATTCCCATCATTTTCCGCACCTGAGCAGCCCACAAGGCCAACTCCTAATACCATAGTTGCGGCGAGCAACGACAACAGCTTTTTCTTCGAATGAACTCGCATATTGTTCCCCCTCTAGAAATCATTTTCTACTCTTTTATTATAGAAGGGCTTTTCTTCACAGCCTATGTCACAAAATAAATATTTCTGCACCTTTCCCAACTGATCTTTACTGATTTCGTCTTTACTGGTCCCATCTCTACTGATCTCGAAATTCGTGCGGAGTCATTCCGTAATGCTTTTTGAACATTTTACTGAAATATTGGGGATTCTGGTAGCCTAGTTCCGTCGTAATTTCGTATATTTTTTTGTTGGAATATTTGAGCAAATAAAGAGCCCGCTCCATTCTCATTCGGATAATATAGTCACCCAGACCTTCTCCGGTTTCAGCTTTATAAATTTTAGACAGATAGACTGGATGAAGATAAACCTGATCAGCAATCGTCTTAACAGACAGCTCCTGGCCTTTATCCTGGGAGATGAGCTCCTGAACCTGCTTGACCACATAACTTTTAGCGCTTTGTTCGCTTGCGGACCATTCAGATTTAAGTTTGTTCATCATGGAAAATATCCACTCTTTGAGGTGGGGGAACGAATGAACCATTTTCTGCGCATGTAACGGATCGAAGCCTACTTGATCCATCTGTGTAATGAAACGTCCTTGTTTGTGCGCTGTATACATAAAGGCGCTCGTCACCGAAATAAACAGCTCATATAAATGCTCGCGTGTATATCCCACCTCTTCCATTTTTCCAAATACACGGCTCACTTTCGCTTCAGCCTCGTCCCATTGCCTGGATTCGAGCAGATGAGTAAGCGTAGGGTGCATATAAAGCCCCTCTAGTGACTTAACTGAACTGTGTGGCTGTTCTGTCTGTTCTTCTATGAATAGCAGTGCATCCGTTTCCTCCTGATGATTCCAGTATAAAGATCTAATCGCTGTCTGATATAGCTTAGGCAGTTCCTCTGGAAACTTAAACCATCCGGTTAATGCAACGTAAATTTCCCCTTTCAAGTAATTGCTTACATTTTTTCGAAAGGCCTCAATCGCCGCACTCAAAAAACGATTCTGCTCATCCACACTCCGCTCAGGAAATGAATTCCAATCCCCTTCTATTAATACAATTAAGCAGTCATGCGGCGCTTTGCAATGCCAAACGTGAAAATCAGGTGCGAACACTTCTTCGGCAATATTTCCAATCGCATACTCAATTAAGGAGACTGAATGATAGTCCATATCAGAAAAATGCTTTCCTAGCTGAATAAGCAGCATACTGGCAGGATGTCCCGTACGTAGCTTGATTTCGTACTCGGACATTTTGCTCTCTATTTTTGGTACTGGTAAATCACGCCCGAGTAGCAAATCATGCATCAAATGGGTCCGCAGTACACCAAAATCGTTTCTGCGGCTATATTGTAATTGATGAACCTTGTCAAATGCTTCCCATTCTTCCTTTAGCGAATCCATGGCGGCTGACACACATTTGATAAACTCTTCATCATCCACCGGCTTTAAAATGTAATCAAAAGCCTTAAGCTGAAGCGCTTTTTTAGCATATTCAAAATCGGCATAGCCTGTCAGTAACAAACTTCGGATATGCGGCCATCGCTCGTTTACTTCAACAATCAACTCCAGTCCCGTCATACCAGGCATACGAATATCTGTTACCAGAATATCAATATCGTACGCTTCCAGCACATCCACTGCTGCTAATGCGGAAACCGCTTGATGAACCCTCTCGATGCCTAGCGTCTCCCACGGAATGGTAGCTGCCAGACTTTCTGTTACATAACTCTCATCATCTACTAGTAATATCTGAACCATCTGGTCCCTCCATTTTAACTATATTCGAATCTGGCGAAGGCTCAATTAAACCATTCGCATGCTCTCCTTCTGTTGAGATCGACCATTTTAATACTGCACGCAATCCTCCCAATGGAGACAAAGAGAACTCCAGTCCGGCATCTTCCCCAAAATGTAATCGCATGCGGTGATGCACATTCCACAAACCGTATCCATGATCCTCTTCCACAGGCCTGTCAAGCGTTGATGTCAGGGCAGCTATAGCCTCTCTACTCAAACCGAGTCCGTTATCATCCACAATCAGGTACATATACGAGCCAACACGCTCAGTCAAAATATGAATTAGACCCTCCTCCGCTTGAGGCTCTATTCCGTGCAGCACCGCATTTTCCACCAGTGGCTGCACTATAAGCGGCGGAATCGGCAGACTGCTGGCCTGCGAAGAAACATGAACTAAGAACGTTAGCCTTGGCATACGCATCTGCTGTATCCTCAGATAATATTGAACAAACTCGACTTCTTCTGACAATGGAACCAAATCCCGCTCCTGTCTTGTCGTATACCGATAATACCTGGATAAATTATGAGCCATAGCCACGACCGCCTCATGATTGCGCAGCTTCGCCATACTTGTGATAAACGAAAAACAATTATAAAAAAAATGTGGATTGATTTGTGACTGGAGCTGCTTTAGTCGCGCTTCCTTGACATGTAGCTGCTCAACATACACCTTCTCAAACAGCTCCTGAATCTGTTCGACCATCTGATTGAATTGACTAGACAGGAAAGCAAACTCGTGACTCCCCCTTAGACTTAATCGAACAGCATAGTCTCCGTCCTTTAGTCTCCTAAATGCCCGCACAAGCTGAAGAATCGGCACTTGTACCTGTGAATGAAGCAAATAAGCGCCAATCAGGCCTACCAGCAGCGAGCCAACAACCGTTATATAAAACAGTCGATTCGATGAGTAAATCGGAGACATCATATCGGACAAAGGCATGTAATCAATCAAATACCAACCCGTCGTTTGCGAAAGAACGGCATGAACCAGGTAGCTTTCTTCTCCAATTTTCACAGTCAGATTGTCAACTTCATGGAGTCCCATTTTTTCTAATTTTGAAATCAGCTGTCCAGACAGCTCTTCATTGGCAGTACGATTATAGATCGCTCCTACGCCTTTTTTATAATAAAAAGGCTCCTTGCGTCCATCACCTTTGAAGCGGTCAAGCATATCCTGAATATTACTGCTGTCAAATTCAACCTTAATAATCGTGTTAGCAGTTTCTGGATTACCAAGTGAAGAAAACGGGGATAATGTATACAATGAAAATATAAATTGGTCTTTCCCGTATGATCTTTTTTTGGATACCTGCCAGCCGTCTTTTATCAGCTGATTTAGTTTTTTCTGGTCATATAAACCTGCTCCATTTTCCGATACAACCCGTCCAAGCGAAGGAGAATAGATACTCAGTCCGGTTCTCCAATTAGAAGAGCTTTCCTGAAGCCCAAGCTTGGTTTGAATCCGTTTGACAAGGTTAATTCCATCCAGATTGAGAACTTTGTCCTTCAAAAAAATCGCTTGAAAACTGGCTACATCAGGATCATGAATCAGCAGATGCGGCCAGGAGGAAATCATTTCAATATTCGTATTCACCTGGTTTTGAAAAAAAGTCAGCTGATTATAATTAGATTGATTCAGCTCCTCACGTAGTACACCTGTCGTTGTCTGATTAGAATAGACATACAGGATCAGCAGAGGTATAAGCAATACGATAACGATGGAGACGATTTTAGTATAAAAATTAAATTTAAACATGAGTTCTACACATCCTCTGCACAAGAAACAGGCATACTTAATTGGTATGCCTGAGCCCTGACCTTTGTTGCCGTCAGTACATACACTACATTATCAATGGTTGGCGGTGATAATATGTTTGATGCTAAGCAAATGGAATGGTTTAACCAACTATCCGCTGAAGACTTGGCCATTTTAGGTGCCGGCTTCAATACACTAGGTGATTTTTTTGATTTTCTGGCGTTGGTTAAGGCCAAACAGGAAACATCTAAGGAGCTAAAAGGTAAAAACACGAAATCAAAAACTATTTAATAACGAATTTTACACGAGTTCCATCCTCATACTCATCCAATTGATGACTAACCCATGATCCTGCCCCACGATTATCCTTAGGGGCTATGTATTTGACATTTGCACCTTTGCCTCCTTCTGAACACATAGCCATCGGCCATTCATCACGATCGTATCCCTTACGAGTGGGAACACCTGTAAGCGAATGCTTGCGATTTAGCTCGGCTCCTTCACGGTCAATTGTGCATACTGGTGATTTTCCCGCCTGAATGGCTTCCTTAATATGCTGCGCCGTTTCAGGGTAACGACCTGACGGGAATTGCAGCGTTACCTGAGCCGCCGAGGAAGGCGGGTTCTCTCCTGTTATTTTCGTAAGAAGATTGCCTCCTTCAAACCAGTACGCGCCCGCAGCTAGCAGAACTAAAGCTATAAAACTTAGCAACTTTTTCTTCAATTTCTCTCTTCCCTTCAAGCTATTCCAATAGATGCCTTCAACTAAGGTGATCCCCGGATTTTATTTTTTGTAACCCCTTACTAACTATAAAAAAAGGTTGAATATTGGACGACAAATAGTATAGAGAGGAGGTTGCACGAATGAACGATGAGATCAAACTGGCCGTGAGCCAAATGCAAGCCGTTGTAGTCCGGTTACTGAATGGAAGTACCGTAATTGGCTGGCCTAAGCTCCTATCTGACCAAGAAACTCAGCAATTCAAGCTCTATGATGACGAACACGTATATACGATTTCTGTTAATGACGTGGATACAGTCGCAAGAGTTATTGTATAAGATACAGGAAGCGACTTAATGAGACATCCAGCGGACAAGCCCAAACAAGGCACACCACAGAAGAAGACTAATCAGAATCCCCCAAAATAAACCTTTAAAAAGCTTCATACCATACTGACAACCTTTCCGACTGGGCTTTTCCCCATTATAACATGTCAGAAAGACAGCTGTCGCAGCTTGCTCTTGCATCATCTTCGTATCATATATTTTAAATTTTAAAATCACAATACAAAGGAAAATAATGAAAGTTCCGAAAATTATGCCTGATCACCATTGAAAATGCAATCATGACATAATAAAAGTCACATTTTAATCAAAATTTAATGAAAGTTTTCCGAAAATGATGTATAATTATTGACATAACAAAACGCACGAGGTGATCATCATGGCATTATTAAACAGAGTTCATGAATTAAAATTGCAACTGCCTAACGAGCATCATAGCATTTCCCAATACGTGGAGCATGCATTGCATTCGATTGACAGTTTTGTGGAGCAACATCGTCAATTTATAGCCGCTCAGGCTCTATATGGTGAAAAGATCAATGGTACGGAAGAAAGACTGTTCCGAGACACAATTTCTGAGATTAAAGCCCAACTGGTAGCTACTTTGGAAAAGACAGTTGAAGACTTCGCACACAAAGGCGATAAACATTGGAAAAATCATTATCAGGACGGCGTAGAATAAGCTGAAAATAACCCCCGGTCTTTGGACCGGGGGTTATTTTGTATAAGTGGATGTGACAATGTACGTAGCTATTTTAACACTTTGGCAGATGTCGTTACCTTCTTACCGCCATAGACTACTTTAATACTGGAGCTTCCGCTTTCCAAGGCCTTCACCTGACCAGCTGTAACCTGTACGATCGACGGTTTGGAGGATGTCCATACCGCTGAGCTTGTCACATTGGTAGTAGCACCTGAATCATAAACTGCATTCACACTAAGCACTTGAGAGGAGCCTTTAGGCAGCTTCAGGTTTTTATTGCTCAATACCAGTTTGAGCAGCTTAGGTGTGACCTTGATCTCGATGTTAAACGACTTATCCTGATATGTGCCCGTAATCGTTGCGTTTCCAATTCCAACGGCTTTAATGGAAGAGCCTTTTACGATCGCTACGGAAGCATTCGATGTTGTCCATTTCACTTTACTGCTCAGGGTAACTTTTTTACCATCCGTATATATGCCGATGACTTTGATGGACTTACTTCCTTTCAAATTCATTTCGGCATTCGAAAAGCTTGGTGTCAATGTAGAAATGGCTCCTTCCACAATGACAGGTACTTTCACATATTTATTCATATACATAGCCTTGATTCCAGAGTTACCGCCATTCACCGCTTTTACTTTACCATTTGCTACTGTAACTGCAGCTGTTGTACCTACCCAGCTTACCTGATTGGTAATATCCAGTATTCCACCACCAGCCATGTGGGCTTTTACTGTCGGAATACTTGCTTCTTGGCCTGCAACCAGTACATATTTTTTCTCAGAAGCCATCAGCTTGAGCACTTTATATTGCACAGTCACTGGAATATCCAGTTTGAGCGCACCTACCGTTGCTGTCAATGTTGCACTGCCTGGGTTCACTGCAACCAGCTTACCATTTGCTATTTTAACTGCACTTTCACTGCTTAAGCTCCATTTTACATCGGATTGAACTGCTTTTTTTGCTCCATTGACCAAATAAGCAGATATACTCGGAAGAGAAGTTTTGCCTCCTGTTTCGAGAGTCAGACTGGCTTTGCTTGAAACCAGTTTTTCAACCGTCGGAAGTACATTAATCTTCAGAGTCTTGCTCAAACCATGATAGGACGCTGTAATCGTCGAATTGCCTGCATCCATCGGTGTGATTTTACCTTGCTCGACTGTGGCAACCAGCGGATTGGAGGAAGTCCATTCTGCCGTGTTGGTCACATCTGTTTTGCTGCCAGTCAGGTTGACATCAGTTGCACTAACCTGAATTGGGGAGCTACCTAAAAAGACCGATTTGGACCCAGTTGCACTCAATACCAATGCCTGGGAAGAAGAGCGCACATACACAATCGTTTGTGCTTTGAGTTCATCTTTGCTTGCTTTAATGTAAGTCACGCCTTTGGCAAGTGGACGAATAAGACCATCTTTAACGGTAGCAACAGCCGCATTCGAAGAAGTCCATTCGACACCGGATACATTTTCCGTCCCACCTCCAGTAAGAACACCTTGAGCAGTCAATTGCTTCGATTCTCCGCCAATCGTCAGATTCAGTGGACCCGTCGGATTTAATTGCAGCTTGCTGTAAGGCGATTTTACTGTAATCGTTGTACTTACCGTTTGCTGCTCATATGTAGCAACAATCTTAATCTGCCCTTTTGACACAGGAGTAATGAGTCCCTTATCTACCTTTAAAATACTTGAATCCCCAGAGATCCATTCTGCCTTTTGTGTAACATCTTCCTTGCCCTTTTCTGTCAATGACCACACTTTTAATTGAGCGGGGCTTCCACCCAGATTCAATGTAGTCGGATTTTGACTATCCCACTCTACCGTGGAGGTCTTGCTCTCCTCAGCCCGGATCAAACCTGCTGGCCATGCTGCAAATACAAACATCAGCAACGCAAGTAAGAAGGTACTCCGTTTGCTCATACGTTTCATACGTTCCATTCGTTTCGCTCCCTTTGTCTCATTCTATAAAACAGGGTATTATTAACAATCCCATTATCTTTTATCGGTAAGCAGTTAACTAAATTGAACCCTTCATCAAAAAAAGGTGAATTATTACAGTTAAAGTTCTCCACGCAGTGACCTTACCACAAACAAATGCTCTTCCTTAGATAAGGTTTGTCCATCTTCAAGAATTACATCGTGTGCCGAGTGACTAACCAGCTTTACATTATAAGCAATCAGCTGATCCTCTCTCCAAATCGTCACCGCCGACTGAAAATGAATAGCATTATCAAACTGTAACGGAACGCTCATTACATAACCAGTAGCGTTCAGCTTCGCCGGATGGCGGCTTCTACGCTCACGCCCCGGAGGAAACATGGTAATATGCGTAATATTTTCAAAAGGAATAGCCAGCATTTTCGGGCCTAAAATAACACACTTTCGTATCTCATCCCATTTTTCAAGCGTGCCGCGCACCTTCTGGGTATGACCATTGTTGCCGTGATATAAAATGACCTGACGTCCCTTCCATTGACGCATGTCCTCACCTCCAGTGCTAGCGGCTATGAATATCCCACCGAATCGGTTCCATTCCATGCTCCTGCAAAAATGCATTGGTACGCGAAAAAGGTTTGCTGCCAAAAAAACCTCTGTGAGCCGCCAATGGACTCGGATGAACGGATTTTAGCACCAAATGCTTGCTGGTATTCACGAAGCTTGCTTTTTTCTGAGCATGGCTCCCCCACAAAATAAACACTGCTGGCTGCTCGCGCTCATTAATCGCTTCAATGACAGCATCCGTGAAACGTTCCCAACCTATTCCCTGGTGAGATTGCGGTTGTCCTTTACGCACGGTTAACACGTTGTTCAGCAGCAGCACACCTTGCTCAGCCCAAGGAACGAGGTATCCCTGATTCGGAATGGGAGTACCGATATCATCGCGAAGCTCCTTGTATATATTTAATAGAGACGGTGGCGTTCGCACACCAGGTCTAACAGAAAAGCTTAAACCGTGAGCTTGTCCCTCTCCATGATATGGATCCTGTCCCAATATAACCGCTTTGGTCAGATGAAATGGCGTTAATTTGAGTGCGGAAAACAAGTCTTCTTTTGGAGGATATACCTTATGTAACTTGTACTCTCGGGCTAACGTATACCTTAAATCATTAAAGTATGGCTTTTCGACCTCTTCTCGTAGTACATCATCCCAGTCATTCCCAAACATACTCCTGTCTCCTCTCAATATGTAAATCAGTGAAAACGGTAAGCTTTTTGATCCAAAAAAATAAGCTGAACTCCTCATCCGGAGCCAGCTTATTTATTCGTTACCTGTGTTATATGCCGAAGGACCAGGAAAATATCCTTACGGTAATCAGCTACCGCAGGTCTAAATTCGATTTCCTTATTATAACATTAACGATAATGATGTCAAGTAACTGAAAGCTTAATTCCCTCAGAAGAAAAGCTCTTTATTGCTGTATTTATTACGATTTTGTATGAGTATTCAGGTATTCCAATGCATTATATAACATAACAGCAGCTTCGGCACGTGTAATCTCGCTTTTTGGATAAAACTTTTCATTTGCATCCAAGGTATTGACCTTGTAGACTAGCGAGCGTTGAATGCTACCTTGGTAAGAAGGCTCCAGTTCGCTGTCATCCGCAATATTCGCAGGTGCGATTTTAATCATCGGAAGAGCGCCTGCTTTTTCCATGCCCTGAATCAGCATATGGGTGAACTGTTCCTTAGTCAGAGCTTTGGCAGGATCAATATCCTTTGGAATAACCACACCATTATAGTGCGCGTTGATAAAAGCTTCGGCGTACCATGCATTATCCTTCACATGGGTAAACAGTCTACTGACCTGTGGCTCCTTGTTCAAATCAATGGCGGCCAAACTGAGCTGGAGTCCGCCGGAGATCAACTGAATGCCTTGGGCAACGGTCACTTTAGATGACGGGAGAAACTTCGTATCAGAGATACCTTTGAGTAGACCCTGATCTTTAAGGGATATAATTTTTTCTTTACCGCTTACGTTATTCAAATCCTTAAATTGGCGGTCTGCCGCAGACATTTGACCTCCAACGGAAAAGGACAAAATGGCTACAGTTGTAATGGCTGCAAATGCACCTTTTCTCATACTCATGTTAAATTCCACCTTGTAATTGAATTAGGCCGCTTGGCCATTAACAACCTCATTGACGTAGTATAAGCTGGAAAGGTTGCAGGCAGACGCTGTTGCTTCTTATGCTACATGTCTTCCTTAATATAATACCTTCTCCAGACTGCGTGCCAACTCATCATCGGGAAGGGGCTTGCGATGCGTATTCTCTAGGTAGATATATTTCTCTGTTTCTGGCATTAAATATTGTTTGGACCATAGGAACATATCCGGACTGTCTCCCTGAAGACGAAGAAATCTCCGCACAGTGTCCGCATGAGAAATAGTGTTATCCAGATTGGTTAACCAATCTGCCCGGTAGAAATGCTCCCATCTTCCAGTTCCTGCGAGCGATAAAGCTTCTTTACCCATTCGGTAGCTCCAAACGGCATGAGAAGCTTGTATAAATGCTCGTGGATAATCTTTTTCAAGGAACAGCCCATAAGCGCTACATAAGCTTGCCAGTCCACGTGAGCCACTCAGATGCAGTTCAATCTGCACAAGCAGTTGATTATACAGCCTTCGACATTCATCTTCTGACAACTGCTTCATGATTCGTAGACACCGCTCTCGCAGTTCAACCCAGTCCGGGATTACCGACTCGGCTTTTTCCTTGAACCAGCGAACCTGTTCAGGAAAAGGCCTTTCTCCAGTAGCCCAGTACAGCCGTTCATCACTGCCTTCTTTGCCTTGTAGCCAATACCCCATAATTTGCCGAGCTGGATGGTGATAGAATTCCTCCCCTGCTCGATCATCCTTATGCGGGCCATAAACGATAGTGCAACGGGAATAATCCCGGTATAATTGGGAAATCTCTTGAAGCTGACTACTGTACAGCCGTCCGATAAAATCAGTAAGCTGCTCTTCAGCATCCACTTCACCCTTCATCCATAAATTTGCTACTAAATCCAGCGTATATACATGCGGCAAAATATTACCTGAATTGACCAGCAGGTACTCGTCCGCCCCTGAAGTAAACGCTGTTGTTAATTCCTCTATAATTAAGCTGGCTGAGGAGGGAAGTTGGGTAAGATGGTTCGACGCTTGCAAATCGTGGAAGGTCACATGGTAATATACTCCATTCTTGTCCCCATCCTGCGTCTCAGGCAATGCTGGTACACGATAATTAAGATTCCCATGGCGCCGAGATACCATTTTACCGTAACCATTGTCCGCCCATACTTTAATCACCCCTTCGGGTACTTCCATATGCCCCTGCTTGTATAACTCGGCAATCTCACCATACATCGCCATACAGCACACAGGATGCTCCACAAATTCACAGATCATATTGTACTGCTTGCGAACCACATACGAGATTAATTGTCCGCGTTTGTCCGGCGTATTAAAGGAAGGATCATCTTCCCAAAAAGGCTTGTCACCCTGCCCGCGAAAAGATAATACCCATACAATCTTTTCTTCCTTTTGCCGTTCAATCGCTTCCTGCCACAGCTGTTCAAACAACTCGGGATGCTCTCTGTAGCTAGCTTGTTTACCCGGAAAGGCGCGCAAAAACATCTCCGCCCCCAACGGTTCAGCATGATGATGTGTGATCCATAAACCCATGTCTGCTGCAAGCTTATGATGGATACCTGTGCGTGGTAAATCGGTTCCGGGAATCACCATATTTCCACCACAGCGCAGTAACGCTTCAAAAACGGGCTGCCACACCTGCTCCGTCGGTGGATAATCATCTTTCCAGCCAATCAAGCATACCTCATCATTGACAAACCATCCCCGATATCGGACCTTGGACGGTATACTGTCAACATTCTGGCTCGGTATTACTATGGTATCCCGCTTAGGCGGGAGGAGCTCCGTCCAGAACCAGAACGGCTCCACACCCAGAGCGAAACGGCTGTAATGAAGCAGTCCATAAATAATTCCTAATTCATCACGGCCAATAATATGGAGTACCGTTCCCTTGCTACCAGCAACAAAACGCAGACAATAGCCCTCTGGCCAATGCGGACAGCTATCTCCTTCCTGCGCATAACGGATAATGATCGAGGGCTCTACTTCTGTTTGCAATGGCTCGCGGCCAAACACTTGCTTATGATCTCGCGCAATCATGTTCCAAGCGTGGGCAATGGGCAGACTTTCATCGGTTTGAATATTGTATCCGCTTTCAGATGAAATAGTCAGAGGTTCACAGGCTTTCATTTATTGTCATCTCCTATTTTTTTCAACTATGAGGATTCTTCTTGTCTTTATTTTATAGGTTGTCAACATACATATAAAGCTGTACCAACGTAAATATAGCTTTTTTTCGGTAAATCATTTGAGAGTTGAAGCTTCATTTGAGAAAGAAAAAAGTAAGGAACAGGAGAGAAATAAGAAAGACTTGACTGCTACACTAAAAATGTTCCAAAAAACAGACTGCTCTTAAAGATTCAAGCGCAGCAAAAAGGAGACTTGATATGAAATTGAAAAAACGATTTGCCTCTTTGTTCCTGTTGGCATTGATGGCATTTATCCCGGTCCAGGCATATGCTTCTGGGTCCGTTCCAACCACTCCCTCTGGAATCCCGATTTCCGAAATCGAAAACAGAACAGATCAAATTATGAAAAAATATATAGGAACAGCGATTCCTGGTGCTGCGGTTTCCATAGTAAAGGACGGAAAAATTGTTTTTTCAAAAGGTTACGGATACGCAAACATCGAGAAACAAACACCCATGAGTACGGAAACAACCTATATGGAGGCCGGTTCCGTATCGAAATTGTTCACCTGGACGGCAGTAATGCAACTGGTTGAGCAAGGAAAGCTGGATTTGAATACGGACATCCGCACATACTTGCCTGACGGCTTTCTCAAGCCTTCTTTTGATAAGCCTATTACCCTGAAATCACTGATGAGCCACACGGCAGGTTTTGAGGAGCGCCTGGAAAAACTTTTGGTTCATGATCCTGCTGATCTTAGGCCTCTCAAGGAGCATGTCGCACCCGGAAACCAGCCTCAACAGATTTATGAGCCTGGAACAGTGATTGCTTATTCCAACTATGGGACCAACCTGGCCGGTTATATTATAGAACGTGTATCCGGAATGCCTTTTGAAACCTATATTCAGAAACATATATTTGAGCCTCTAGACATGAAACATTCTTACTTTACACAACGGTATGATCTTATTCCAGAGGTTATCGAACATAAAGCAACAGGCTACTCCAAAAAGGATGGAAACTGGGTTGCAAAGCCGAATGTTTTCTTTAATGATGTGCCGGCTGGTGCGTTAAACATTACTTCGGAGGACATGGCTCATTTTATGCTTGCTCATCTGAACATGGACCATTCCTTAAAATATTCGCTGTTCAACAAGAATGAAACCCTGCGAGAAATGCATGAGGCTTCGTATACCCACTATCCCGAGCTTCCGGGGAATGCCCATGGCTTTTGGGAACGGTTCGCGGGAGATTATCGTGTTATCGAGCACGGTGGAAATACAGATTCATTCTCCTCTCTGGTCTCTATCGTGCCGGATCAAAACTTTGGGATCAGTATTCTGACTAATGTGGAAAATGAAATGTCCGGGGCAAGAAGCGAACTCATTGACCTGTTTGTCGGGGGTTCCCACGCTACTCCGCAAGCGGACAGCACGTTGAAGCATAGCGCGGATGTGGAGGGAAAATACCGTTCTGCTCGCGCAGTATCATCTGGTATATTGAAGCTTATACCCGTATTATCCAATGCGGAAGAAGTGGTCACAGCCAACGGCAATGGCGGAATCACTCTGAGTATTCCATCCATGAATATTCATGTTGATTATGTAGAAACCAAACCCTATTTTTTTGAACGCGTGACTCCCGGGAGCACTCCTTATGATCACGCGGGCCTAAACATCAGCCGTCTTTTTTTCTTAACCAATGCCGATGGTAAAGTGACGCAGTTGTCATATGGAGTGATCGATGACCAATTGCCGATATCCTTCCTGCAAACATCCATCTTCAGTTATATTCTGGTCGGGGGATGCGGTATTTGGTTTGCGCTTGGGTCTATTTTCGGTATTATGGGATGGCTGCGGAAGCTCAAGGACGCAAGAAAGCAGAAGAGTGCTTCGCGGCTTCCCTTGCCTGACAGTGTAACCGTAATCCCCTTGCTGGGTCTGCTTGTGATCGTCAATCTCATTGCTTCAAGCATCCAATTGATAGGCGACCCCTATCAGCCTATGTCCAATTTCAATTTCAATATTATCTTTTTCTGGGTACTTGGGCTTGCCTTTGTACCGGCTGCCTATCTTGCTGTAAGAAAATGTAACGTTTCGGAGACTACATTGTTAAGAAAGGTATGCACCGCGACGCTGATTCTTTCGTTTTTAGCTATTTCGTTTTTCTTGTATTCCTATAATTTCTATTTTTTCGCATAGATCTACTTAATTTTATCCTTTTTATAGCATAGATAGCCTCCACGATATATTTCGAGTCGAAACATAGAAAAGGCCGTCAATAGACGGTCTTTTTTGTATTCTCTTCTCTATGAACACTCTTATTCATATTTCATAAACTACTAGTGTAGCAAATATGTCTACAGAAAGAGGGTTAATTCAAATGAAACCAAAGAAAAGTGGAAAGGGCGCAGCCCCTGTCATATCCTCCCGCACTTTCTCAATCTCGGGAAATTCGGGAACTGTTTCCAGAGATTTAGTGTTCCGTGTTACAGCAGAGGACACCTTTGCCACAATTCTTTTAGATGATGTATCGATATCCTTATTAAGAACATAAATTACTTCGTATTGTAGGCATTTAGTCGTAAGCTCTCGCAAGAGCAACTTGATGGCGCGAATTGATACACCGTAAGCTTGCCAAAACAAAAACGCCTCCCCGTATGTTAACGGTGAGGCAGAAGGATTAATTCCTTACTGCTCTTTTTGCCTTCTACTAAATACAAATTCGTTATCCGCCGACCACTAGGTTAGCGGGTAAAAGGATACACTGTATACATTCTTAATGACTCTCAGGTTCTGAATAAGCTTGGACTACTTTTTTATGAGTAGTACCTTAGGTTTAAACTGTTCCATCCGTTCCCGCTCCTCACTATGAATTAACAGGACATGGTTATGAAGAAAAATTCGTGATAATATCTATGTCATAGTAAGTAGATATGAATTAATTGTTTGGAGGGATAATTTTGACTGAAATTCACCAAAAGTTGACTGAATTAATTGGAAATACTCCTTTGCTAGCACTGTTGAACTACAGCCAAATCCAAAATATTGAGGCAAACGTGGTAGCTAAGTTGGAATATTTCAATCCGGCTGGTAGCGTTAAGGACCGCATTGGATATGCTATGATTAAAGACGCTGAGGAGAAAGGCTTAATCAATAAAGACTCCGTTATTATCGAACCAACAAGTGGAAATACTGGAATCGGACTTGCATTTGCAGCTGCGGCTCTTGGATATAAACTTATAATTACACTTCCTGAAACGTTTAGTATCGAACGTCGCAAGCTTTTGACTGCGTTCGGTGCTGAGCTTGTGTTAACACCGGGATCCGAGGGGATGAAAGGCGCTATCAAGCGTGCTGAACTATTGGCTGCCGAAACACCAAACTCTTTCATACCACAGCAGTTTAGCAATCCTGCCAATCCAGAAATCCACCGCAAAACTACAGCTGTAGAAATCTGGCATGATACGGATGGCGGTGTAGATATTTTTATTGCGGGCGTAGGTACAGGTGGAACTATTTCGGGCGTTGGCCAGGGATTGAAGGAACGAAAACCTTCTGTAAAAGTGATAGCCGTCGAACCGTTCGATTCACCAGTGCTGTCTGGGGGTACTCCAGGTTCACATCAACTACAAGGACTCGGTGCTGGTTTCATTCCAAATAACTTTAATGAAGAATATGTGGATGAGGTTTTCAAAGTTAAAAACGAAGATGCATTTGAAACTGCACGCCTGCTTGCCAAAACAGAAGGGCTGCTTGTTGGTATTTCTTCTGGGGCTGCGGTTTATGCAGCAACACAAATTGCGAAGCTTCCAGAAAACAAAGGCAAGACGATCGTGGTCATATTACCTGATACAGGTGAGCGTTATTTGTCCACTCCGCTTTTCTCAGACGTAGAATAATAACAAAAGAGACAGGAATCCCGCTGCCTCTTTTGTTAATTTTCCAAGTACACAAGCAAGAGCTCATAGAATTGTTTCATTAACCTGAATTGATTTCTTTCTTCGCTAGCGGTCCATTTTTTGCACAACAAATGGACCGTTAGTGAAGAAAAAGTTACCTTGGTCCAGCGCGATGTTGTTGGAGCTCATCAGGATTTTCTGTAAAAGTAGGCTTCCCCATAGTAGTCTTGTACCAATCTGTATGCCTCTTTCTTTAACTTGATGCGGGTGTAGTGCATCGTCATCAGGAAGTTTTCGATTGCGATATGAGGATTGATCTGCTCAGCTAAAACACTAGCATCAAATGCTCCTAGAAAGACTTCGGCTGAATTGTCGTAGATAAGGCAGCTGAGACATTTCTTGTTTGTTGAATAACATCAGTAGAATATTTACTACCCTTAGATTTTTGCTAGATACTTGCTGAAAATGATATCCTCCAACTTGATCCAACTAAAATCATCCTCGCCACGAAACAGTTTCACTTCCCTGCGAGCAGTATTTATAGACGTGATTACACCTGTGAGTTCTTCGTCATCGAACGGGCTAAAAACCACTAGTGTTATAGGTTGGCGTGTGTTGTAGGACTCTATAAGCGCTTGCTCGATCAACTGGACTTCCTGATCGTCAAGTTCCGGCTTGCCTCTCCGCTGACGGTCTTTCATGAGTTTTAAGTATGCTTCCTTGTGTTCTGGTATGATAATCCTGCTGCTTTCCCATAAGCCGTTACCTTCTAATTTTTTCGACATGTATGTAGCCTCCTGATGTATTATGTAGAAATTATATTCCGAACATACGTTCTAGACAAGGCTTTTTGTATACCGAATCCAAAACTTTTGTCCTAGAAAAATATTCCTAGGTCTGATAGACTAGACGAAAATACAAAATCAGAGGGATAAAATGAAAATTTTGGAGCATTAAAATTGGCTAACCACCGCATATTCACCTGGTTAGATCAAGTTTTGAATAATGATTAAGTTTCTTTCCCTCAAATTCATCTCCTATATTGTCCCATACGATTGTATCGACATTATTCCATGCATCTTTCGAATTGTCATATCGCTAGTCTCCATAAAATAAGTTTTAGACGGACTTTGAAATTGGAACAGTGACAACCAGTACGAGAAAATAATGTCCTAGACTGTCGCTGTTCCATTGAACTAACGTATCCCGTTAGCGGAATAACATATACGAAATTCTGATATTTTTGTACAATAGTCTTAATGTTTGATTTTCCTTGAAGTCTTTTTTAAATAGAAATTGTAGTCTGGTGCAATATGTAGGTTAGTAATATTACGTTGTCTATACCTACTATGTATTTCTAAAAATCCATATATCTCTTCTTATTCTCTATATCGAATTTGCGTCTAACCTATTTTACGATTTTGGCGGTAAACCATCTGTTGGCGGGAGTGGTAAAGAAGTCGATAGTAGAGCTTGACCGACCGAATATAAAATACGCCGTCGTTATGCCCCTCGTGAATCTTATCTATCGTTTTATTCTGAATGCGGACATTTGTGCCTCGATTGCATGAAACGACGGTTAATCACAGCAGAAACCGACATCCGCCCTCAAATAAAGGACGCGATGTCGGCTTTAAACTTAACGGCCAAACTCCTTATTGATTATTTTATTGTGAGCAGGCTCCACTTCCGGAGCTACCGAGTTGATGCACGTTACCAAAATATGCTGCCCGCCTAGAGATCCGAAGGCTCTCGATTCAAATCCGAAAGTACCGCCAGCATGCCCCCAGTATGATTGCCCGTCAGCTGTTTTTATTTCATAAATCCCTAGTCCAACTTTACCTATAGGTGAATCTACTGTCGTGAGCATCTGGTCCATTATCTCTTGATTTAGAAGCTTTCCGCCCAACAGCGCACTGAAGAAGGTGGTCAAATCTTTGGTTGTTGAGACTATATCTCCGGCTGCATTTGCCCATGATTGATTCATCTCTGTTAAATCATACAAATGACCCGATCTGTCCATATTATATCCTGTGGCATGCTTACCTGGAATATCGTGACTATTTTCCATTACAAATGTCCCTGTCATCCCGAGCGGTTCGATCAACCGTTTCCTGATCTGCTCCGCATACGTCTCTCCTGTTACCTTCTGAATAATTTGACCGGCTAGTATAGTATTCATGTTCGAATAGTTCCAGCCCTTCCCTGGCGCATATACAGGCGGCTTAGCTAGTCCCATGCTGATAAGCTCGTCGGACGAATAGTAACGGAATGGATTTTGAGGCAAGGTAATATCTCGAAAATCAAGATCAGTATAGCTCGCAAGCCCGCTTGTATGGTTCAATAACTGACGAATCGTAATTTTGTTGCCGTCATACCCATTACCCTTTATGACCCCCGGCAGCCATTTTTCGACCGAATCATCCAGGTTCAATTTTTTCTCCTGAGCCAACTGCAATACAACGGTAGCAGTGAATGTCTTCGTGATGCTTCCAATACGGAATGAAAAATCCGGCTCCACCGGGCGTGGTACTTCGAAACTGGCTGTACCCGTAGCGTAGGACCAGCGTTCCCCATCCTGTAGCCCGCCTGCCACGACACTTGGAACTCTTTTGTTGGTAACTACTTGATCCATGACGCGTTTGACTTCTTCCCGATGCTTTCTTTTCTTTTCTTTCTCGTTGAGTTCTTTTTTGGGTTCTTTTGCGAATTCCGACGATAAAATATTGTCGGTATTGGCAGCTTTATTGATAGCTTGATAAGTTGCCGTCTGACCCTCTGCGTGGACAGTTCCATAGGCCACTGTACCCGCCAATATAGCTATTAAAGTAAGTGCAACTCCTTTTCGAATGGTGAATGATTTCATAACGCATCGCTCCTATTATTTTGAATGTTGTTCTGCTTTACCCCCTCACCTTACCTCTGATATTGTTAAATCGAACAGTGATAAAACCGTCTAGCTTTTGATGACATCGTACTTGGACTTGTCACATATACCGCATGACAAACTATCAACTGTCTTATATGACGTGCTTGCTAAGCTACGTTCTAACCGCCGTTACCCCACCCTCTTTCGCTTGACGGATCGGGAAGTTATATTGCATGATAGGTCTGAATCATTCGGAATTTGATTTGCAAAAAAATATAAGAAGGTGTGCGTAATTCGTGTTCTCGATAATGAAAAAAATGGTCTGGTATGATTGGATACTTGTGGCCATACGAACGCTTTAGCTGGTCATTATCGCAAGCGCTGGTTTTGTCGATCCGTCATTAACCGTTGTGTCGCTTTGGGTTGTACTTTCTCTCGCTTTCGTCGTTTATCTCGTTCCATTAATCATCCTCTATAGGAAAGAAGACTGGTATCTCACAATCGAAGTCACGGTAACGGGCTTTTTTTATCTTTATTTAGCTTACGCAGCCCCGGGATTGCTTTGGTCTTTTGTTTTACTCGTGATTACTATCGGCTTGACGAGCAGTCGAAGAAACTATGTGTGGACAGGTATCCTTAGCGGAATCGTATTCCCGGTATTGAACGGTTGGATTGCTGATCGTCTCCCGTATGAGTTTATCGTTAGCTGCAGCCTTGGTTTTGCCATCGGCTTCGCGTTTAATATTTTAATTCAGTCCCATAAGCAAGCCCGAATTATTCAAGAACAAAAGCTGTTGCTGGAGCAGCATATTAAGCGGATTGAGGAACTTACGCTGATGGAGGAGCGCAGCCGGCTGTCACATGAGCTGAATGACACGATTGGCCATACGCTTACCTCGCTCATCGTCGGCGTCGAATCACTGCGATCGTCCGTACCAGATGCGCAAATAGAGAGGATCAATTCACTTGTCGGAATCGCCCAACACAGTCTGGTTGATATCCGAAAGCATCTGCATCAGCTCTCTCATACTCCGTTGAACCATTCGTTAAGTGAATCGCTGCGGCAATTAACTGAAGATTTTATGAAGTCAACAGGTATAACGGTCAAATTCCGTGTGATCGGCAGTGAGACTCTTGTTATGCAAAAAATAAACAATTGTTTATATCGTTGCCTTCAAGAGTCTCTAACCAACGTGGTTCGGCACGGCAAGGCGAGCATGATATCCGTTCAGTTACATTTCAATAGTCAGCAGCTTCGATTACAGATCGAAGATAACGGCATCGGAATCGAAGAAATCCAATTTGGATCTGGGCTCAATGGAATGAAGGAACGACTTGAACTATTTCACGGCACGGTGTCCGTGCATTCCGAGTCAGGACAAGGAACTTTCGTCATATGTGATATTCCGTTGCAGACAGAGCCTGTACATGATGCAATCCGCCTGCTGATCGTTGATGACCAGGTGATCATTACCGACAGCTTGAAGCAAATTTTGGATCAGCATGCTGATTTTAACGTCGTTGGTACAGCCAGGGACGGGCGCGAAGCATTAGAACATTGTGATCGCTCCCAACCAGATATCGTGCTAATGGATATTCGTATGCAAGGAATGGGCGGGATTGAAGCTTTAGTTGAGATGAAACAACGATGGCCTGATATGAAGGTTGTATTCATGACAACGTTTAAGGATTCCTCGCAGGCAGCAACTGCATTGGAGCGCGGGGCAGAAGGCTACATGCTGAAGTCGATTCATCCGCGGGAGATGAAGGAAGCCTTGAAACTTATTTATAATGGAGGAACCTGGATTGACCAATCGGTCGCTACGCGAGTCTTCGAAGAGATGAAGCGTCAACGTGAGCAGTTGGAGAAAATCGGTTCAAGTCAGGGAAACTACCCGTACGGGCTTACGAAACGCGAGATGGAGATTCTGGAGCAACTGTCGAGCGGTCTGCGCTACAAATCGATTGCCGCCAAGCTATTTTTATCGGAGGGAACGATCCGCAATTACTGCTCGATTCTCTACTCGAAACTCGGCGTCAACAACCGTGAAGAAGCATTAGAAATGGCGCGAATGAAGAATATCGTGTAGCTGGAGAACTTCCCGATGGTACTCACGATATAGGGGTCACGTGCTGTTCTTTCACAAAATGGGCCAGGTTCAACCAGTAGTGGTCGGTTGTTTCCATGCCAACGATGACGTCCTGGAACCCTTGCTCCGTAGCAATCTTTCTGAACCAGCTAACGAACAATTCAAAGCCTTCACGGTCGTTCTCAAACGTAATAGCCTTCCCGAACTCGACTCCGCGGTAGTCTTGTGCCCGGGCGACATGTTTGAATTTAGCGATGTCTACACCGATAATTAAGGTAGAAGAAGTGATTTGATTAATACGTTCATTTTGAGTAGAATTCATCTTGTAGTCTCCTTGGTTTGCTTTTTGGATCCAGTCGCTGGCCAGCATCGTGGACCCATTTACATCATACCAAGGAGTCTTTTTCATTCTGAAACCTCTTATTTCAACTTACGCTTATATAAAAACTAAACCTACTTCATTATCAATATAGGGGACAATCTTGATAAATAGTGATTACTTTAATCCGTTGCAACGGCATTTTAAATTGACTGATTATTTATGTATTAGAAAGTTTATCAAGAGTTGGGTAGCAGCAACTTCCTCGTGTAAATCTTCGTTTATAAAATGAAAATGCTGGCTGTACTGAACCACGACTTGTTCTAAACCAATTTTCCTGATATCGATTCATAATACCCGGCCTGATTTGCAGCGTCCCAATACGATCCGTAGCCGGAAAACCTTCGGTCACTGGGAGCTGGATACGGTCGTTTCCAGCCGAGGAAAGAGTAAACTTGTGTCGACACATCGTAGAGGCAAAAACACGTTTTTACCAAGTGATTATATGACGATCGCACGGCATTATCGATGAAGATCGCGTTTGGCTTACTGGCGGCTCAGTATCCGATGTCTGCGATTCGGAGCGCGACCGTGGGCGAGGGAAAGAATTCGCCTGTCACAGAGAATTGGAACGACTGTACGGCGTGGGTGTCTATTTCGCCGGCCCGTACTCATCCTGGCAACGAGACTCCAACGAAAATACCAAGTCTTGGGCGTGAATTAATCTCAAAGGGTCATAACTTCGCTCAGGTGACAGATGCTGATCTGGGACAAGCTCTCGCCCTGATTAACAACCGGCCCCGAAAAACTTAAGATGGAAGTCCTCTCACGAATCGTTACAGGAGGAACTGTTGTACTTGTCTTGACAATCCGTCTATTAAAAAAGGTGAAAGAAAACCATCATTTCACTGGTATTCTTTCACCTTTTACGGTTTAAGGCTTTTTCAGTAGCTTATATAATGACTCTACTTATTCAAACTGTAAATTTCCATCAGTTATTATAAATCCAAATGTTTTATTTAAGGCTTGTAACTCACTCCCATGAACTTCCGTTATTTTGATTATCTTATTGTTATCATCTCTAATCACTTTGAAATCGGATTTCCTTTAGCATCATAGTAAAAGTTATTTGATCTACCTTCATTTTTTATATCCTTATCAACAAACAATCTGACTTGCTTGTCATTGAAGAGAAATCTGTCCTCTTTCTTATCATAAGTTAGACCATAGGCAATGTAATCCTTTAAAGAATCGTAATTAAAATCGGCACCTTCACCAGCTTCTTGTACTGAGGTAGATGAACTGAGGCTTGTATCGTGATGATTTTCGATGGCTTGGATTTCAGGTGTACTCGGCGGAATGGGGAGCGCGATGAAGTCCAGCGGCAAGCCGATGAGCAAGACCAGGTATCCATACTCGGTTCAACTAACCCGATCAGGTCCATGAGCGTTCTCCCTCTTGTGCTGCAAAGTCCCGCCAGCCGAGACCAGCTTGTTTTGCGGCAAAATCAAATAAAAAAGTGCAAGAACCGTCAGTAAAGCAGCGCTGATGCTAATGGCAGCGGCATTCGTATACTGGCTGGCTATCCATCCCCCGATGACCGGGCCAATCATAATACCGAGCCCTTCAATCCCGGAGAGTACTCCCCACCCGGTCCCCTTCTGATCCTCCGGAACAAGGTACGACAACCGCATTCCAGGCCGGAAGCACGGCTGAGTAAGACAATCCCAGCATAAAGGCAAACAGCATCGTTAATGCAGGCGGCGGCATGGATACGACTAACAGAGCCAATACGACCGTAAGCGATACGAAACCGGCGGACAGCATTTGCTTGTGCCCCCATCGATCGGCCAGCTTTCCCATCGGGACAAGAAACAGCATCGCGCCGGCCCCGCCTAATATGAGCATTAGCGAATATTGCGGCTGGCTCAGACCGAGTTGGTCAGCGGCAAAACCGGGCAGTATCGGCAGCAGCAGTCCCGCGGCGGTCATCTGCAGGACCATGCCTGGCAGCAGCCATTTCAGCTGAACGAGCCTTCTTCGCAGTCCTGCCGCTTGTTCGGCAAAGCTGACATTCTGGAGATGCAAGGGGGTTGTTCTGTTAATCCCGAACGATGCGATGCAGCCGACGGCGAGCAGCGCAACCATCAGCCGGAAGGCAGGTTCGAAGCCATAATCGAAGGTGAGATTGATTGTGACCGGCCCCAGACCGATGCAGGCCAACCACACGGTGTATATCGCTCCCATCTGGGCCGCCCGCTCCGTAAGTCGGACTTTCTCCAGACAAATGAGCCATATAGGCGACGCCCCCATCCCAAGCATCACGGAACCGGCAACAAGCCCCCAGGCATACGGACTAAAGAACACGGCGGCTAGTCCGGACAGCATCAGGACGAAAGTGGCGGGCAGCAGCCAGCGCAGCGAAAACCTGTCCAGCAAATATCCAGCCACACATTTAATCAGCGTATCGGCTGTATAATGAAGCGAGACGGCAAGACCGACCAAAGCAACGGTTTGCCCCGACTCGTTGACGGCAAAGTTCGGCAGGAACGAGAACAAGAAAGCGCTTCGGACAAACTCTGTGCAAAAAAGCACCGTGAACAGCGTCAGAGTAGAAAGCTTGAACGCGCTCCTCCCGCTCATCATATTCCACTCCTTCTTAAGGGACTTGCCTCAGGAAACAAATGCCGGACAATAAGGTCCGCAGCCGCTTTCTGCCTTGCTGCGAGCAGCCCGTTCATCATCGACTGCTTGATCTGCTCAGAGGAGATCATCGCTTGTATCTGCAACACCAGATCATGAATCGTAAAGGCCACGACTGCCGCTCCTTTGCGCTGCAAATACAGGGCATTTTCCTTCTCCTGCCCCAGAAACGGATTTAGGATGAAAATTGGAACCCCGGCCTGAATCGTCTCGGATAGTGTAACGCCTCCCGCTTTCGTGACTACGCAGCAGGCGCTGCTCATCAGAACATGCAATTGATCGGTGAAGCCGAATACATCCACTCTTGCATCATCCGCCCAGCTCTCCGCAAGCCTCCGTTTCCATCCTTCCTGCCGGCCGCAAATCACTTGAATGCGGACGCCTGACAAGAGCAGCAGCTTCCCGATGAGCCTCGATAGCGAATGCAATGTGCCGCAGACGTTAGCCATAAGCAGAATCACATGCTCATCTGCTTCTTTAACGGAGCCGGGACCACTCATTGCCGCATCATGAAATGACTCTCTGACCGGAATTCCGGTCACGGTAATACGACTCTCGGGGACGCCCTGCCTGACCATGGCCTCTTTCACGTCGCTGGCAGGGACAAAATAATGATCCGGCTTGGCGAACAGCCATCTTCGGTGAACGTCAAAGTCCGTTATGACAACAGCAGTCCGGGGACGGATCGCAGATAATGCCACGCTGCTTGGCAAGCTGCCGAACGGGAATGTATAAATGATGACTTCCGGCTGGTACTGGAGGATGATTTTCTTGAGCCTGTCGCCGCCAAGACTGTTCATCCAGGCTGCGATCTTTCCCTTCATGGGAAGCTGGTTGGTCAGATGGTAGGTCCATCCGTAATAGGGAATGCCCAGGCTGGCTGCATACAGGCTTTGCCGGTACAGATAGCGGATTATTTTGTTCAGCACAGGATAGGCTTCCCGGAACAAGTCGACAACCGCCACCTGGCAATAACCATTGCGGATCAAGCTTTGCTGCAACACCTTGGACACCTGATGATGACCTTCTCCGTAATCGGCCGTTAAAATTAAAATTTGCGGTTCCTGTCCCACTATTGTCACCTCATTTCCTTTGTCAAGCCATTTCATCCAGACGAACGAATTGCAAGTTGCGTCCCTGTAATTGATGCAGTACTTCCTCCAGAGCCCGAAGCATAAAATATGGCGCGTGACGGTCCGCTCCCGGCGAATCTCCGCTGTCATGCAGCAAAATAACAGATCCGTCCGTAATTCCGTTCAGCAGCGTTGCCTTCAGTTTCTTGCGGCAGCTTCTGCTGCGCCAGTCCCCCGCCTTCAAGGACCAGAGTACAATGCGGTACGATTTGGGATGAAAGAAATCGAAAGCGTTCATGAGCCCCCACGGCGGACGATAGTGATCCGGCCTTTTTCCAATTATGGATTCAATAATATCTGCGGTCCGTTTCATATGATCACGCCGCACCGTCCAGGGAAGCATCAGCCAATTGGAGATGTGATTGTAATTGTGGATTCCAATCTGATGACCTTCACGGTCCATTCTTCTGATCAGATCCGGGTGCAGCTCCGCCTGCGAGCCAAGCACGAAGAATGTGGCCTTCACTTGATAATCCTGCAATAAATCCAATAATTCCGGTGTATACCTCGGATGCGGCCCATCGTCGAACGTGAACGCTACCTGGTTCTTGGTCGTTCCCTTACGAAAGGCTCCAAATTTGATCATTCTTGGCAGAAAACTAGGAATTATCATATACAGACTGATGAAGCCTATGAGCCCAATCAACAAATATTTAACAAGCAACGTCTTTATCCTCCTTAGTGAAAATTAAGCTTAAGCATACTGCTGCAAGGAGCAAACCCATTTTTCTTCCTGTGTATCGCTCTGCATGCTCAGAATTTGCATGACCGCATGTCTGGCGGAATCCTGCTGTCTGCACAGCCCTGCCTTCTCCCTCATTTCTTCCAATAGGGAAGGCTGTTGAACCAGCCGCTGAAGCTGATCCTGCAAATTGTCAATCTGACATAGATACGCTACTCCCGCTTGAATCAAATAACCCGCATTATCCTTTTCCTGCCCCAGCCGTGGCTCCAGCAGCAGCATGGGAAGCTGGAGCGCCAGCGCTTCGGAGGTCGTCAGTCCGCCCGGCTTGGTAATCAATACGTCTGCGGACGCCATCCATTCATGGATTCCCTCCAGGAAGCCTGTCAGTATGACGTTATCCCTGTCTCCCAACGCTTCACGCAGGCGGTACAGCAGCTTCACATTGCGTCCGCATACGATGACAAATTGCACGTTAGGGGGAAAAGAGTCAGATTGCATTTGCTCGATGAAGGATTTATCAATAATCCCGCAGCCGCCACCCATCACCAGCACGACAAAGGCGTCAAGAGCCAAGGCCAGCTTCTCGCGCAGCCGGTCTTTATTGTCATGCTGACTGTAGGATGGGCGAACAGGGATGCCCGTTACAGCGATTTTGTGGTCAGCAACGCCTTTTCTCTGCAGAGCTGCACGCACGCCTTCGGAGCCAACCAGATACAGATCCGTAGACGGATGTATCCAATAGCTGTGATCGGAATGGTCGGTAATGACCGTTGCCGCAGGCAGATCCGTCATCCCTTTTTCCTTAAGCAAGGAAATGGCGGCTGATGCCAGCGGGAACGTGCTGACAATCAACGTCGGCTGTTCCTCATTCAGAAGTTTGAGCAGCCGCTGCAGGCTGGTCGTGAGAAAATGCTTCAGGAAGAAAGTAAGTGTACTGTCCGTCCGGGTCTTCTGATACATATATCCGTATGAGGAAGGAAAATGCTTCACCCATTGCAGGAAGCAATACCGTTCAACGACATGCATGCGGGGATGGATCCATTGCATGAAGTCGATCACCTCTACTCCCTGTTTGTACAGCACCGATGCCTCTAAAATCGCCTTGGCCGCCTGCATATGTCCATCCCCGAGCGCGCCGGACAGAATCAGCAGCTTTTCCCGTTTCATGCTATTCATCAACAATCGCCTCCCTCGTGAAATTTAACTATGCATGAACAAAACAACCAGCACCGCCGTTAGGAATCCGACCATCCCACCAGCCACACAATCGATCGGATAGTGATAGCCCCAATAAACCCGGGATATGGCCACCAACAAGGCCAGACCAATCAAGACAAGCATAATTGCCGGCGATGAGGCCAACATAAAAGGTGTAACCAGGGCGAAAATAGCGGTAGTATGGCCGGATGGGAAGGAATAATCCTTCAACGGGAATTTGCCTACCTTCACCTGCTCCAACTTGCGGAAAGGCCGGTCTCTGCGCACCTTTCTCTTGATCAGGACAGCAATGATATGGCTAACGGCCAGTGCGATCAAGCTTTGCAGCCCGATTCTGCTGAACTCCCCCTCGGCGAACCATGCCAAGGACACGGCGCAAATGATGGTAAACAAAGCTCCGCCCAAATGGGTAATCCATCCGAACAATCGGTCCATTGCCCTACTGCTCAGCCGCTGGTTGCACCAGAAGAACATCGTTTGATCAATTCGCCTTATCCACTGCATCCTGTTTTCCGCCTCCATTCCCTGTTTTTTCGATCGGTTGATGTTCATCCCTTATCTTCCTCCGCTCGCACAGCTTCCGTATCAAGAACCATATTGCCGCAATCGCAACACCAATGCCCACCAGCGTAATCGTGAGAACTTGGTTCACCATATTCTCTGCCGCGCGGCCATATATATAGAAGAGAAAACCGACTACATAAAACTTCACCGCCCGGCCAATGGCCGCATAGCTGAGCAGCTTCCACAATGGATAATTCATGCATCCAGATAAAATCGTAAATATTTTAAATGGGATCGGAGTGAACGATCCGATCAGGATTGCAGCCTCGCCGCGGCGGGCAAATAAGTCGCTTGCCGAATCCAGCCATTTTTTCTTCATTACACCACCCATAACATGCTTTCCCGACACCTTGCCGATCCCATAACCGATCGGTGTCCCAAGCAGACTTCCTGCAAAGCCAACCGTAGCGAGCCATAAAGCCGACTCCGGTTGCACCGCGCTTAAAGAAAGCTGCAGGAAGAACGCCGGGATGGGGAAAATAATCGCATCGAGCATAGCGTGAATGAAAAGTCCCGTCGCTCCAAAGTTCTGTAAAAATCCCATAATTTTATCCATGAATGCCTATCCCGCCTTTGTTACAGAGCACAATGAAAAATAGGTTGCCTCCGGGCGGTATGGGTTTCCAATCGCTGTGTTTCCAACTCCATACCGCCCTCCAGGAACTTACTCACCACGCTCTTAGTTTCTTTTTTTTAATTAATTGGAGCTTGATTTGGGTAGACATAACTCCTTTGAAACGGACCGTCACTTCACCGTCATAAATCGGTTCCTCAGCGAGCTGCGGGAGTGAATCAGCATCATCGGTATCAATTTTTCGGTCTTGCGGCCAATCCGCTTCTTGCCTTCAGGGTGCATGACGGATAACAATAATCGGAGATAAGCCGTTGTAATGCGTTGGAACAGATCGGATTTCATCGGTTGTTGTTCGAAACCAAGACCATGTATCAAACCACGATGAAGCAGCGTAACGCCGACTAACGCCTTCACCTCTCTGAACTCCGGCTGACTTGCGAATGCCTCGCTGATCTGCTGCATGGATTTCCGTGTAAGCCGGGCCGTCATGAGCGCTGCGCGGTCTGAGTCTTCGGATTTGATCAGCGTCAGAATCGTTTCATTATTGAGATGGAGTTCCCCGACCAGATCGCCTTTATTGATGATCGTGGAGTCCGCACAGACGATACTCTCCCCTCGGTGTTTCTTAATCATGACTTTGCAAATTCCAAAGTGCGATGTATGCGAGCCGCGAAAGCGTGAAATCCAATCGAACCCTCTTTCCCACACCATCCAGGCCGCCTGCATTGAAGATTTGCGTAAACGAAGCAACATTGATCCAATCATCCCTCATTCTTATTTTAATCGACAAATTTTATTGAAATTGTCCAACTGAAATAATATTCCTATGTGAATTCCTTATTTTTGTTACTTTATGATAGAGGATTTAACCAAAAAAGCATCCGGGCTGAGGTACTGGATGGTGGCCCGTCTTGAGGGGGGCCTTCACTCAATTTGATGCACATCGCTGATCGCTCAAGTTTAATCTGATATATAAGTGCGACCAAAAATAATTTCGTTACATGCTAGTTGAGATTCATTTGCACTCCTAACAATCCAATCAGGTAATACTGATAAGATGGCTTCTCCTTCTGAAAAGTCCGGATGACCCGAATCACATCGGTACGATGCTGATCGGAAACCTTCAATTAAAGCAGTGTGCAGCGCGTGCCGGGAAAATGACGGAAAGTCCCCTCATAGACATCTTCTTCAACAAACCCCGCAACCTAAGGATTCGTCGCCCTCTTACGGCCGAAGCTAAACAATTCATTCAGTTCTGCGTACCACCTGTAAGAAATGTACAGCTGAATAAGAACGTGAGTTCAAATCCCTGAAGTAGCGAATCGTTAAAGAGCAGCGTTAGGAATCCGTCTCCAATATAGCTATTATAGTAAGTGCAACTCCTTTTCGAATGGTGAATGATTTCATAACGCAATCGCTCCTATTATTTTAGAATCTTGTTCTGCTTTACCCCCTCATCTTACCTCCGATACTGTTAAATCGAACAGTGATAAAACCGCCAAGCTTTTGATGACATTGACTTGGACCTGTCACATATACCGCATGACAAACTGTCAACTGTCTTATATGACGTGCTTGCTAAACTACGTTCTAACCGCAGTTACCCCACCCTCTGTCGCTTGACGGATCGGGAAGTTATATTGCATGATAGTCTGAATCATTCGGAAATTGAGATGAAGGAAGCCTTGAAACTTATTTATAATGGAGGAATCTGGATCGACCAATCGGTCGCTACGCGAGTTTTCGAAGAGATGAAGCGTCAACGTGAGCAGTTGGAGAAAATCGGTTCAAGTCAGGGAAACTACCCGTACGGGCTTACGAAACGCGAGATGGAGATTCTGGAGCATCTGTTGAGCGGACTGCGCTACAAATCGATCGCCGCCAAGCTATTTTTATCGGAGGGAACGATCCGCAATTACTGCTCGATTCTCTACTCAAAACTCGGCGTCAACAACCGCGAAGAAGCAATAGAAATGGCGCGAATGAAGAATATCGTGTAGCTGGAGAATTTCCCGATGGTACTCACGATATAGGGGGCACCTCACGAAACGGAAAAAATCGTACGCTAAGCAATGCGTTGCAGAAAAAACCGGACCCTTACAGGGGAATCCGGTTCTCGTCATAGCAGCAAGTGAAGTTGAACTATCGTGTCCCGTTACTTTAACGATGTAATCGAACTGAAGCTAAATGCATTAGATCCAAATATCATTGACTGCTGTTAATTCTGACTCAGTCTCGCCAGTGTTTACTACGCCCCTGGGCTCTACTAACATGATATGATACTCCTGGTTAGCGAAAGTTTTGTGTTCGACACCCTTGGTACAATAAACAACATCTTGGGAAATCTTTACTTGGCTATCGCGGAAATCAATGAACATCTCTTCTTCGAGCACGATAAACACCTGGTTGGTATCTTGATGAGGAGACCAATGTATTAATCTTAGATAATTTCTCATTCAGACTATTACTTTATTTTTCAGTCTAGAACTTTAGACACCTACAATAAAGACCGCAAAGGCTTAAGCCCTTACGGTCTAATTTACTTCTGGCATCCTGAGTCCATTTTCACTTTTCTTGTTTCGTTTCGTCCCCCGTCCATAGTCGTTGGTGACAAAATCCCGTATTCGGTTGACAGCACCAAAAATGGCCAGGCGGACATTACAGTTACCAAGAATGAAGCATCTAACGATTATGTAGATATGCCACAATGGTACATGGAGGAACTGGCCGTCCATGTTAAAAGCATGCGGAAATTAAGGTTTGAGACAAAGGCAAATGGGACATGGAAAGGCGGGGATCGTAACTTTGTTTTTCATTCAGGTACAGGGAAACCCTATTACCATACAACGCCGTCCCAGCAGTGGAAAAACTGGTGTGAGCGGCACAGCTTCCGTAATGTATCACTTCATGATCTCCGCCATACAAATGCAACGTATTTGCTTGGCTAGGGAGCATCTATCAAGGAGATTCAACATCGATACGACATTCCACATCTCAGGTGTCTTCAGATACCTATGCTCACATCACCAAGAAGCTTAGTCGTAAAACAACAGCACACCTAGATGTCTTCGATCCAAAAGTTCGTCCCCAATCCGTCCCCAGGAGCGAAAAAGGCGCTCACTCCCTGTGATCCTGTGATATGGAAACGAGGATTTCAATCACTAAAAAATAAAAAACCCCTTGATAATCAAGGGGTCCAAAATAAAAACGATAGTGCCGAGGACCGGGATCGAACCGGTACGGTAGTCACCTACCGCAGGATTTTAAGTCCTGTGCGTCTGCCAATTCCGCCACCCCGGCATAATCTTAGGAACGCTACTCTTTACACTTACTTGTCTTACAAGTATCTGAGAAACACAGAAGTGTTCTCGCTATGTAAATGTCGTTCAACCGGGCACCAACATATAATACGATAATTTCATCGGATTGTAAAGTGTTTTTTAAAAAAAATAATAAAATTTTCTTTTTGTATAACTTATGCACATTTGAATTACACTAATAAACGTCTTTCCAAACTACCAGAAGGGGTGTTACGAATGCGTGAAGGTATGATTCCAGCTGTTCTTGGAACGGTAGTATCGGCTTCAGGCGCTGTGTTGCTGAGCAGTAAGTACAAACTTGCAGCTACAGGCATTCTCGGTTTCGGACTGGCTCATGTTGTTCTGGGAGCGATTGATCTGATTGAGCATCGCTAGTTGTTTGGGAAGTGCCGGGCGGGATTTACTCCCCCCGGTTTTATTTTTATCAACGTTTAGTCTGGAGTACAAACGTTTATGTAAAGTATAGAAGCTGAATGTACCTAATAAAAGGAGCTGTGATGTGCTATGAGAGATAATAACTCTGAAAAGAATCGTACTGACGATCAAATTGAACATAAACAATCCCTGGACAAGCGCGAGCCAGGATTTAATCGCATTCCTGACACTGATGCAGATACACCTGCTGCTACTGATATGATCGATGAAGCCATAGGTCGCGGGATAGACAAGTTACGTAACGATTTCACAAAATAAAGCATGGGTAATAGGACATAGGTTTAAAGTAGCCCTTAATGCATTTGTTTTGATATGTACAGCGATTTCGTAAAATCACTTAAAGATCAGCATGATCCAGCCAATGATCGAGATCCACAGCACGATGCTGATTAAGAGTCCACACATGATACCAAAAGAGAAATTACCTTCATTCTTTGGCATGGTACTGCCAAATTTCAATCTAAGCTTCATTTGATTCCAGTTCATAGAACCCCCTCCTTAAGTTCTATTTCGGAATATGAAGCTTGTTTTTGTAGACCTATAGTCATGTTTTTAAAAAATAAAAAAAGGGTTTTTCGTCCTATCATCCTGATCGCGGAAACAGGATTACAGCTATACCGACCAAACAAATCAATCCACCAATGAAATCGTACAAGTCGGGTGTCTTTTTATCAATCCACCAGCCCCATGCAATGGAAAGAACAATAAAGACACCACCATATGCTGCATATACACGCCCAAAGGAGGAAAATACCTGAAAGGTAGCAATAATTCCATACACAGCTAAAATTAATCCGCCGCAAAGTCCGACATACCATGTCTTCCCTTCCCGCAGCCACTGCCAAATCAAATATCCTCCTCCAATTTCAGCGATGCCAGCCAATATAAAAAGTAAAGCTGCCTTTAGCACCATTTCACATCCCTAATTCTTTAAATTTTTTTTGATTTTTTTGGGATATCTCATTAGAGCACTCGACCTAAAATGATAATCAATGCAATCACACCAACCAGAATCAGCAGGTTGCTGACCTGACGCCATAAGCTAGGCACTCCCTCGGAGTGAAGCTTCCGCTGATTGGCATCAAAGTTCGCTTTTGCTCCTTCAGCATCTGCTGATCTAGAGAAGGGTCTGTTTTCTTCATTCATAAGAGTACCTCCTTTTCAATCCACTTTAATCATACCAAACTTTTCCGTCGATTTCGCGTTGCTTTTATGTATATACTTACCACATATTTCTGATTGCATCTTCATATATGTGAAGTGTACCCCCTTATGTCAATATTTCGCTGAATATAAAGTCTGATGTCGAATCAAGGTAGAGTGGGTATTTAGACGTCTTTCATTGCAGGACGGTAGTTATGGTATAATTTAGTCAACTTGTTCAAGATCGTAACCAGTGCTCAATTGTTTACTCAACTTGCAATTAAATTCACATCCAAGAATCCACATTCCGTTTACAACCTGCATATTCTGTTTGTAAACCCAGGAGGAGGATACCGATGTCCCCAATCTTTTTAGCAAGTTTAATGATAATGGGTATATTTTTATTTCAGGCAGCCATCGTTTTCGGCATCATACATTGGATTTCGAAACGCACTCAACGTCCAGCACAAACCAAAATGTATCTCACAATGAGTTTGCTCGTTGTAATTTTAGGCTTCCTTGTATGGGACAACTGGATACACTCACAGGAATTCAATGGATGGGCCATGATTAGTCTGCTGGTGATTATTATTAGTGCCTATATACAGCTTAGAAAGCAAAAAGAAAAATACTAATCCCATTACCATGCATCAAAGGAGGAGCGCCATGAAATCTCACTCAACACGCTTTTGGTTACAGAGGGTGCTACTGCTAATGCTTGTTTTACTCTTCAGCGGCTCTCAGCAATCGTTCATTGTTGCCGATGCCGCCCCGCCAATTAATGTTCAGGCCTCTGCCAAAGCCAAGCAATTACTTGCCTACCTATCTAATGTACCGGATGGTATGCTAATTTCCGGGCAGCATGATTACTTAGAGGCACCGGATGAACAAAATAACAAGCTACAACAAATCAGCGGACAATACGCAGGGCTTCACGGCTATGAGTTTGGAGGATTAGCCAATCAGTCTCTTACGGCCCTACGAGAGCAACGTCAGCATGTTGTGAATAGTGCTATCCAATGGAGTCGGGGCGGCGGAATCGTAGCTGTTACCTTCCATCAGGCGCTACCGGGCAAACCCAAAACGTGGAAAAACGTACAAGCAAAAATTACTCAAGCTGAATTTAATCGTTACATCACGCCAGGTACCCCGCAATATAAACAACTGATCGCCGATCTGGATGAGGTGGCTCTGTCCCTTAAGACCTTACGAGACGCGGATGTACCTGTTTTATGGAGGCCCTATCATGAAATGAACGGCAACTGGTTTTGGTGGGGAGACAAGCAAAATTACGCCAAGTTGTGGAATTTAATGTATGATCGATTTACTCATGTCCATCATCTGGATAACCTGTTGTGGGTGTGGAGTCCCAATGCCCCAAACGCATATAGCACTCCTTATGATCTTTCCTTCCCAGGTATTAACCGGGTAGATATTCTTGCAGCTGATATCTATAACAATGATTACAAATCCTCTTACTACACCGAATTACTAAAGCTTGCGCAGGGCAAGCCTATGGGAATCGGAGAAAGTAATATTCTGCCGAGTGCGAAGGTGCTGCAGAACCAGCCAGCCTGGGCCTATGCCATGACATGGGGTAAGGAACTGTCGGCAACCAATTCACAAGCAGCAATCAGACATTTTATGAACCAAAATAATATCATTACACGAGACCTTCTTCATGAATCTCTGGACTGAAAGAAAAAAGCTTTCACTTCGCTCTAGAAGCAAAGTGAAAGCTTTTTTATACCAAAATCCAAATAAAGTTCTCTAACTATTCCTGATAACCTCTTCTAGATCAATATCGGCATATGCCTCTTCTCCAAGATGTACGGATACAATGGTGTAGATCCGCTTGGACAGTCTAGACATCAGCCGATCACCCGGTGCTACAGAGTATTCTTCCCGATAATCTCCAATTTTGTGAAAACCGCTGGACATATGGATGTACAAGTTGCCCCTACGTGTTTTACCATGCACCAACATCAAATCTCCTCCTGCTGTGTAACCAACCTAATTTCCCTGTTACATGTATATCGGTCAGAACAAGATAGGATATAAGTCCCTGGTATCCTTCTTTCGTTTCACATGTAGTGCACGTACACGAAACGGGTCTGCCAGTGATGTGACAGACCCGTTTTTGCAAACCCATTTTCGTGATTTAGGAAGAAACTATTCTTGATAGGATTCTGCTATTGCATTCGCTGCAATGATTGCATTGTACACGTCAGCAGGACTAACCGGGAACGGCATGTTGACCATTGTATCATTCGATGCACAAGCAGCTTCAGCCACTTGGCGCCATTCAGCCTCAACAAATTCCTCTACACCCAAGTCACGAAGTGTCAATGGAAGGCCTACATCCTTAACCAGTTTAATCACGGTTTCCAGTTCTTCTTTCGGTGCATTTTCCAGCACTAGCTGGGTTAACAAACCGAATGTGACTTTCTCACCATGCTGTGCTTTATGAAGCGAAGGAACAGCCGTCATACCATTATGAATGGCGTGTGCTGCTGCCAATCCACCTGATTCTGCACCAACACCGCTCAGATAAATGGTAGCTTCAATCGTATCCTCCACCGCACGAGTATATACTTTACGATCCACAGCACGTTTGGCCTTCACAGCATTTTCCAGCAACGTATCATAACAAAGACGAGCAAGTCCCAGCCCTGTAGTGGAAGGCTTGTTCAGAACCAGGTTATCCCCGTTGGCCTGATAGCAAGCACGAGCTTCAAAATAAGTGGCCAGTGCATCACCGATTCCAGCTGCAAAGAAACGTGCAGGCGCTGCTGCCAGAATGCCTGTATCCGCCAGTACAACGTCTGGATTAGTAGGCAGGAACAGATATTCATCAAAAGAGCCATCTTTTTTGTATATAACCGCAAGCGCGGTACAAGGAGCATCTGTAGAAGCAATCGTTGGGAAAATAACAACAGGCAGCTTTTCATAATAAGCCGTTGCCTTAGCGGTATCCAATGTTTTTCCCCCGCCAATGCCTATGATAATGTTCGAACCATGTTTACGCACCAATTCGCGGTTACGATCAATCTCTTCTTTTGTACATTCATATTGGAATTTCTCGAAGACCACTTGGTTACCAGCTGCTTCAATTGAAGCGCCTGCCTCCTTTTGGGCCCTTTCAAGTATGAACTCATCGCAGATAACAAAGGCTTTATCGCCATAATCCTTAATATAGTCATTTAACGACGAGAGCAGATTTTGTCCAGAAATAAATTTCTTGGGTGAAGTGATGGATCTTACAACGTTTGCCATGTAAATTCCTCCTCAGCTTTGACTCATACTCAAATTAATAACCATTTGGGCATGTGACCCCTTAACTATAAACCTCTTTTCACATTATTAAAAGGCTTATTATGGAATATTTTATGAACAAATTGTGTATCTATTATACTTGAACAGTCGAGCTCCATTCAGAATACAGGATACCCATCATGATACGATCATAACTGTTGCCATCACGAAGAACAGCGGAACGAACTCTACCCTCAAGCTGGAACCCCGCCTTCTCATAAGTTCGGATCGCTTGTGTATTGTACTCAATCACATCCAAGCCGACCCGATTTAAATTGAGCTCATAAAACGCATACCGAAGAATGAGACCTACAGCTTCTGCCCCAAAGCCCTTGCCACGGTACTCCGTATTACCTATACCTATTGCCAGTTGTCCGCTGCGATTATTCCACTCAATCCCGTGGATAGCAACAAATCCGATCAGGACATCATCTGCCAATGTTCTTAATCGAAAATAGACCTCGTTAGATCTGGGAGATCCTTCTGACTCCATCTGTTTCAACGTGTAAGGAAGCGCTAAATCCGTATCTACATTTCGCAGATACTTCGCATCCTCACCCCATTTGAACATCACTTCGGCATCTTCTTCCCTGACTGCGGCCAGCTTTATTCGTTCTCCATAAAATAAATTTTCGATCTTAATGACCCTTCAGCTCCTATTATGAAATGTGTGCTATGTTTTCTGTCATAATTATCATGCTATCCGATGTCCGCAATATAAGCTCTCCCTTATGAATTCAATGTTTAAATTTTACAAAATAATCAAACATAACACAACCAAATCATTACAATTGTCATTGTGTGATACACAAAAAGACCTTGCAGCTGCAAGGTCTTCGCATAACTAATATTTAAACAACATAGCAACCAGCTGATACCCAGCTCCAATCGTCCAGAACAGCACATAATCACCGCGCCGGATACGACCCGATTCAATACCTTCATGTAGAGCAATGAACGGGCTACTGGTTCCTGTGTAACCATATCGATCACCCACATAAATCATTTGGGTATCCTCTAGCTCCAAGTGATCCTGAATCTTTAATACATTTGCTAACGAGAACTGAGACAGACAATAAGCCCGTACATCCTGAGGCGATAGCCCATTCTTTTTTAAAATGCGTTCAAGCAGATCAAATGTAGGAGGCAAGGCCATATTAGCATCGAACGGAAGCCACTGAATATATTTTCCGGGGGCATTCCTTTGGAGTGTTGCCGCTAACCCCTGAGCCGGGTACAAAATTTTATCTATATTGACTGGGTCCGTAAAATACATAGAATCTATAAATCCGGTGTCTTCTTCTGTACGCTCCAAAATAACCGCACATGCAGCATCTCCATAGTTCGCATAAGTAATCTCATCCTCCGGACCGGAAATGAGTGAATTAAAATCCGACCCGATAATAAGTGCTGTCCGCACGTCAGGATTAGATAACATCGACCGACTGGCTTGATCGACAGCGACTGTCATCCCTGCACAATTCGCGTTGGAATCCATCACGGCCACATCATGTCTGGCCCCAATCACATGGTGAACAAACAAGGCATTCATCGGAAACAGTGACTCAGGAACTTGAGTGGAGAACACGATCATATCCACGTCACGGCCTGTCATACCAGCCTGTTCCAGAGCTTTTTGTGCAGCCGCAATTCCCATGGTTAAACCGTTTTCGTTCGGGTCATCAATGATATAACGCTCTCTTCTGCCCATATGCTCCATGAAGCGTCGAATATCCTTGCCCCGCTCGTCAAAATGGCGAACATAGTATTCGTTATCCAACGAATGGGACGGATGGTACACACCCAGTGCTTTTATTTTGATATGGCTCATCAGGCTTCCCCCTTACACATACGTCAGCGCATTATTGTACAACAATATCTACGTTGTTTAATCCTGCTTCGCGTGCTACTCGACCAAGCTGCATTTTAATAATGGTTTGTTGAAGGCTGATACCAAAGATTACTTTGGCAAATCCGGTTTCTTTATAACGTACAAATGAGCCCTTCAATTTTTCCACTTCTCCCGGACCCAAAAGTGCCATCTGGGTACAATCTACCTTGAGTGTAAAGCTGGACGCCTGAATGGATGAGGTTTTGGCTACATAATCTTTTACAAAGCTATCATACTCCTCCTGGCTAAACACTCCATTCACCGCCATATATACCGTTTTCATGGCTTGATCTACTTCGATAGTGTAAGGATGTTGACTCATTTTAGAAAGACTCCTTTAATTTCATTTTTTTGTCTATTAAGAGTATCGGAATAATAGGTAGAATTTTTAATATTAAATCAGATGAATCACCACTAATATATTACAAATTTGCGAATATAAAAAACCGTCACTGCTCCTAAAGAAGCAACTGACGGCTAGAAATTTGCGTATTCTCATGTGAAATTAATTCGTAAACGTATGGCGACCGAGTGAGATGACAGCCGGGCGACTTTTACTCCATTTGGCTGTGGCAATGGCCGGGTTGTAATAAAACAAGGACCCATTGGTCGGATCAGCACCATTAAGTGCCTGTCTGGCTGCACGGTACGCAGTCTTGTTGGGTTTCAGGCGGTATTGTCCATCCTGTACAGCGGTGAATTGGCCAGGCTGCAAAATAACGTCCGGGATCGAGCTTGGAAACTCGCCGGACTGAACACGGTTTAATACGACAGCGCCGACAGCTACTTGACCTTCAAACGATTCTCCGCGCGCCTCAGAATAAATGATACGAGCCAGTTGATCCAGCGCGGTTACGCGCACCTTACCGAAGGATTTCAGCTTGGCTTGTGTAGCAGCTCCGGCTACTCCATCAGGTGTCAGACCGTTATCCCGTTGAAAACGAGTCACCGCTTTACTGGTCAGAGAACCATAGTACCCAGTAAACCCGGCTTTGAAATAACCGAGCGAATGAAGCCGCTGTTGAAGCTCCAGCACCCGTTCGCTTTGAACCCCTTTCTTCAAAGCTGACGATTGTGCTTGTGCTTGTCCTGGTGCGACTGACAATACAGTACCTAACATACATGCGCAGGACAGGATTAAAATAGATAATTTTTTCATATTCCAGACAACCTCCTCTTTCATGTTCTGTCCGGTGCAACCATTCCGGCCTGTACAACTCAGGGACGTTTATCCGATGATGTTTCTTATGACATAACTTATGCCTAGCTGCAGAAATGACGCGTGGCTACATACGGAATGGGACAATCATGCTTTCACACGTCCGTTGCAGTATACCACAAGCCGCATTTACGTATCATCCGGCTCTGGTCCTAAGACTACCCAAGCAAATAAAACGCCATCCCTAAAGGAATGACGTGTATTAAAAGCAATGGAGCATGTTCTGGACACACTTGAATACGTGACTTTTTTCGCTATTTTTCGCTTTAACTTACCCGGGACCGAAGCCTGATTTCTATGAATTCAAATCACATTTCCGCGCACACATATATAGGCGTATGCATAGGGTAGCGTACGATCCTCAAATTTCGAATAACAGAAAGGCTGGAAACGACGCGTGAATTCATATATGGATTACACCTCTCCTACTGTACAATTCACCTATGATTTAAGAGACAATGTTTTGTTTCAGAAGGATGCTCAAAATTCGATCAACGAGCTGTCGATCCAGCAGCTGAATACATTGGCAAATGTATCGCTGCTGGATATTCGCCTCAGCACTGCTAATGTTGTGGAGCCTCACTATCATCAAAATGCCACAGAACTGGTCTACTGCATCTCTGGAGCCGTAACCGTGTCACTGATTAACCCCTTTACCCGCGAGTTACGACATTTTCCGATCACACCTGGCCAAGTGGCTAACGTCCCTCAAGGATGGTGGCATTATCTGGTCGCCACGATGGATAACACTCATTTGTTGACGATTTTTGATGCCCCGACCCCTGAATTTATACTGGGATCTGACATTTTGCGCCTAACGCCAAATAACATTATGGCTCATACTTACTGCCTGGATGAGAATAAGGTTCAGGAAGCGCTCGTCCCTATTAAAAAGCCTGTCATCATCGGTCCTCCCAATGACTGCAAGCAGCAGCCCCCCCGAAAACCTGAGATACATGTGAGGCTTGCTGATGCTTCACCACACTATCAAGCCGTCCCCCAAAGAGATTACGCCTATACTAACGGATATCCTGGCTTCTCTTTTAATCCCTATCAAGAATAGGCTAACTCTAGTCAGGTCTTAGTTCGAGGGAATACCTTTTCCCTGTATGTTCGCCGTTACCATAAGACCGTCCCTCTCATAAAATGCCAATGTATAAGAGGGGGTGATGGAATGGACGCTTACTACAACTGTTTGAACTGCATGAATAAAAAGGTACGTATTCTCACCATGGACGGAAAACAGTACGAAGGAACCATTATGGATGTGGATCGTAATAATGTGTACTTAAAAACAGAACGGAACGGACGTGTACAAACGTCTGCCTTTTACCCTGGCTACGGGTATGGGAATCAAATCTTAACATTGAGCCTGTTCACCCTGCTGGCGATTGCGTTAATTTAATCCCTGACCCATTGTCCGTTCCTGTCTATAGATGCCAATGTACCTCAAATGACAGCTGTCTCGCCCGGCACCATTTGTGTAGGGCTTGTACGCTGTTATTTGAGGTGTTTTATCATTTATTCCATCCTCTAAAACACTTAACCCCCCATCAGTTATATACCGATGGGGGGTTAAGCTACTCATTTTAAATTAAACCCATAAAGACTTCGTAATGATAACGAGCAGAATGAACAGTACCAGAATAGCTCCTGTCGATGTCCAAACTCCTGGGTAGCCTCCTACTGAACCGCCGCCACAACCTCTTTCACATTCACTCATGGTCATTGCCTCCTTCAATTCAAGGTACAACATAGCTTATGTATTGAGCTTTCCTATGGACCGGGCTTTTTGGCAATGTTATGAATGTTTTCGCTGATGGGCATTAGCCTACACCTTTCCTAGGCAGGAGCATAGGATAACACAACTAATCTTGAAGGAGTGAAGCAATTGAATTCAAATCAAATGCTCAATTACAACGTTAATCAACCTTTTCCTCACCATCCTACCTCTCATCACGTCGTGGTGCACCCTGTAGATCCATACGTCGTAGAAACATTAAAATCGGTGATCGGCAAGTACGTTGTACTTGAGACCACTCGTGGCAGAATTGATGGATGCGTAGTTGATTGTAAGCCCGACCATGTCATTTTAGATGTATATGGGAAAAAATTCTTTGTTCGAATCAGCGAAATCGTATGGATCATGCCCAACTAAACAAATCAGACATTAAAAATCCTCGCAGATCCTATTCCGGATTCGCGAGGATTGATCATGATATGATTATGCTAATCGAGCTCTCCTCCAAGTGAAGCCCGGAGTTCATCTATCGTTCCGTTGTATTCATCCAAATCCACTTGGCCTCGAATACCCGGAACACTGCCTGTGCTACTGTATTGCCAAGCCCACCAGTTATTCCAAGCTGGAACCGCGGTCGGCTTTTGCGTAGTGCTGTATCGGGCTACCCACAGTTTATACATAGAAAATGTAGGATCAAACTTGGAAGCAAAGACATTACCCGTGTATACGATCGGCTGACGTCCGGTAAGCCTCTCCATTTCATCCAAAAAGGCATGAGCCACTTCATTAATTTGTGCAGGAGTAAGACCTTTGGGGTTATTTTCATAGTCCATCACAGGGGGCAGATCCAGCCTGCCTCCTGCTGAATCTAGAGCCCTAGCAAAGTTAGCAGCTTCCTGACGAGCTCCATCCGCGGTAGTTGCGTTCAAAAAGTGGTAAGCGCCAACCAAGATGTTAGCCTCTCTGGCACCCTGTACATTTATCAAAAATTGATTATCTTGATATTTTGTGCCCTCTGTAGCTTTAATAAAAGCAAATGTTTTACCTGCCGCTGCCACTTGCTGCCAATCAATATTGCCATTATAGTGTGAGACGTCAATCCCTTGCGCGTGTCCATCGGAAGAAATCACAGGTGCAACAGGTATGGTAGGTAAAACGTTCTCGGTAGTTGATGGCTCCTCCGTTTCCTGATCCAATGCTATAACAACCTTACCATCATCTGCATTGAGTATATGAAAAGGTGTGCTGTTATTAAGATCAACCACAATACGTACCGATGCGGGAGTTGTACTAAACATGGAATATCTTACTTGGGAAACATCTGGATCTTCTGTGACTGGAAAACTTCCTTGTCCACTATTGTCAAATGATTGCGATGCTAGAAATTCCTCAGCAAACTTTGTATCCGGTATGTCTACAACAATACGGTCTGCATGAGTCAACGTAGTTACTTTGGGGGTTACTTTTCCATTAACAGCTATAGTCAATTGGTGATTAGCGAAGCTAATTTGGTTTATAGCCGTGCGCGCACTCTCTTTAGGATTACTTACAGCTGGAGTAGCAGAATGATCATGAGTGGACTCGCTATTCCCGCTTGAAGCAGGTGGAGTCGTCAGGAACACGGTTTTAAGCTCGTTGTTCCAGACCACATCAACCCCTGTCTGTTCGGATACAAAGCGAAGCGGAACATAAGTCGTCCCCTCTCTAAGCAAAGGCGCTACAGCCAATCCCATTTGATGATCATTAACAGAGGCCATGGGATTGTTGACCTGAAGACTGAGGTTAAGATTTTGCTTATGTATAGTTATGGTCCCTGTCTTGGACTCCCAATTCACGCTATAACCCAATTCCTCTACAATGAGACGGAGTGGAACCAGTATATTCCCCTTTACTTCTTGAATCTGAACACCTTTGCCAACACTTATATCTTTACCGTCTAACTGAAGATGTGAACTCGAAGAGGCAGCGTGACTCTCTCTTGGAAATGCTAGTAGAAACAGAAACAAAAAAGCAAATAAACAAATTTTCTTCATTATGTACCCTACCATTCTCTATATTTTCGCTTATGAAATTCTTGCACTCTATGATTCTCAGGACCTCCATTTTGATAGACGCGAATCATATGTAAAAAGTTACGATTGATTCAGTACATATTTCAGTTTTATCATACAAAAGTACTAAAAAACTCTACCAGCTATATAGCAAGCAGAGCTTTTTCCAGTTTTATTAATCTGGTTTACTAGCAATCTTATCACAAACGAATACTTCATGTTCATACTGTTAAAAATGTTAAACCTATAAGAATAATCGAGGTAACAGACAGTACCAGTAAGGGAAGCATTGCTTTCTCTCGCAAAGCCTTAAAGCTCACATTCAGCCCCATACCTACCATAGCCATCGTTAACATAAAGGTGGTAACTTGAGAAATTCCGTTTGTCAGACTAGATGGAACTACAATATATTTTCCAAAAACATAGCTGCCCACAACACTTGTAGCCATAAAGCCGATGAGGAACCAGGGAAACTCCACTTTAGCATCTGTACGAATTTTTCCGGTTCGTTTCATCCAAACCATTAAAACAAAGCTGAGCGGTATGAGCAAGAAAACACGCCCCAGTTTGGCTAATAAGCCCATTGCAAGAGCATCCTGTCCGGCAGGTGCTGCAGCTAAGGCCACATGTGCAATTTCATGTAAACTGATGCCCGACCAGATCCCATATTGCATATCCGTCAAAGGAAGCCAGGGTCGAAGCACGGTAAACAAAATGGCAAATATCGTACCAACCAAGGCAATGAGTCCTACTCCTATGGCTGTATCCTCATCTTTGGATTTTAACAAGGGAGAAACCGCTGCAATCGCTGCTGCACCACAAACTCCTGTTCCAATACCAAGAAGAAGCGAAAGCGAAGCATCTGCCTTGAAACGTTTTGCCAGCCAAACCGTAAAAAAGATGGAAAATACAACGGTGCCCACATCACGCAAAAGTAAACCCAGTCCATGATGAATGACAACATCCATATTCAGCTTCAGCCCAAATAGCACAATCGCTCCACGTAGTATTTTCTTTGCTGAAAACTCAACCCCTGAGCGCACAGCTTCAGGGTATCCCCACAACTGTCGGTACAGAATAGCGAGAAACATGGCACAAGCCAATGGACCTACATAATGAAAGCCTGGCAATTCGTTCAGACCGTAGCCTGCCAAAGCAAATAACATCGTGAGGATAATGCCAAATATACGCTGGAATAATCGCCCTCTGTTCGAAAATAATTTGGTATGTTGTGTATGACTGTTCATGGTGAACCCCTCCAATTCTACATGCATCCAGCTTAATATGTTTTTTGTCATAAGAAAAATAAATCATTATAATAATGATAATAAGTAAGTAGATATGATGAATTTGGAGGAATGGGCTTTGGACCAATCTTTAATCGTATTTGTTAGGGTCGCGGAGAAACAAAACTTCACACGAGCTGCCGAGGTATTACACATGACCCAACCTGCGGTAAGTCAATATATTCAAATGCTGGAACGTAGCGTAGGAACCCGCCTCCTGGAGCGTAGTAATAAATATGTGCGCTTAACCAAAGCAGGTGAAATTGTGTATCATCATGCCCAGGAGATTATCCGACTCCATACACGTATGCAGTACTTGGTGGATGAGCTAATGCATACGGCAAAGGGTAACCTGTCTATTGGTGCAAGCTACACGTATGGCGAATATGTGCTGCCGCATGTGATTGCGCAAATGAGAATCCAGTATCCACTCATTCAGCCCTCCATTACCATCGGCAATACATTGGAAATTGAAAAGCTCGTGATCCATAATCAATTGGATGTGGGAATTATCGAAGGAGAATTTCAGCATGACCATCTACACATTGGATCATTTGCTGATGATAGAATGTATATCGTCGTTCCGCAAAATCATCGTTTGGCTGGTAAATCTCAAGTGGATATAAATGAGCTGCATGAGGACATCTGGATTCTGCGGGAAGAAGGCTCTGGAACCCGGGAGGCGGCTGAAAAGATGTTTGCACAGCTTCGATTTTATCCTTCTCATATGATGAATTTTGGCAGTACACAGATCATCAAAGAGTCTGTAGAAGCAGGCTTGGGGATTTCTTTGCTGTCCCAATGGGTGATTCAAAAGGAACTTGCTTTGGGAACATTAGAAGTATTGGATATTCTCGATCTCCCCTTCATTCGGAAATTTTCTTTTCTGACCCCTTCTGCGGTATTTGAAACGAAAGCATGCACCGCCTTTTTGGAGATTTTGCGAAGTTATAATGTGAAAAGGTAAAGTGCAGAACCAACGAAAAAAGCACCCATCAAGGTGCTTTCAGCATTCATCATTATAATATTTTTTATGAGGAAAGATGATCCATACCATGATATAAGAAATGGGAAAAATCAGCGTAGCTTCCTTGGAACTGTTGCATATCATGAGCAGCAATACCTACAAAATTTCCTGTAAAACCACCGGATAAAAAGCTGATATCCTGCATTTCAAAAAGCCGCTTCCAAGCAGGTTTATCTCCGACTCCATAATAAAATTGCCCGTGGGATGCATGGACTTCCACAGCTAAATGTATAGGAAGATCGTCCTGTAGCGTAATCGCTTGGGGAACTAAGGTAAATGTATTGGCTTCACATCGCATCATGCGCAGTATCTTCCCTTGTCCCTCTTCATAGCTAACATACGCGTACAAATAATCCTCTTCATTGAGATACAGCAAAAGTCCCGCCATTTGCAAATAGCTGGCTGGCTGATACTCCAGTGCTGTTTCTACCCGGAAATGATGATCCGTTTGCCGAATGGCAAGCACGTGATGCTGGAACAGACTTTGAATGGATTCTCCAGCCAGAATGCGAAGGTAGCCCGGGCGCTGACTTAATGAACACCAGCTCTCGTTAGCCAGGATACGCAATGTATTCCACGTTTTGTCAAGTGTGGGGCCCTCGAAAAAGTCTTCGAAAATATACTCCTGCTGCTCTTGCTTAACCGAAATTGTTCCTTGAGGCGCAGGCACCTCCAATTGGGGTGTATGGCCCCCGGCGGTTAATCGCAGCCAGCCTTCATCATTCCAGTACACTTGCTGCAAGGCTGTTTCCCGTCCTAAAATGGCATATTTCCCCTCTACTGGACGTGTGCATAAATGAGCCATGTACCATTCGCCGTCTGGTGTTTGTACAAGACTGCCATGTCCTGCGCATTGTAACGGGAAATCCAGTCGATCACGTGACGTAAGCATCGGGTTGTGCGGGTCCACTTCATATGGCCCGGATATCTGCTTCGAGCGTGCTATGGTAACGGCATGCCCAGTACCCGTTCCGCCTTCCGCTGTAACAAGATAGTAATAACCGTTATGCTTGTAGATGTGAGGCGCTTCTGTTTTCTTCAAAGGAGTGCAATCGAAGATTTTAACAGGCTCGCCAATAAGCTGTTGTTGCTGGCTGTCATACTCCTGCATAACTATGCCAGAAGATTTGTTGCTTTCCAACATACGGTAATCCCACAATGCGTTCAACAGCCATTTGCGTCCGTCCTCGTCATGAAATAAAGACGGATCAAATCCACTACTGTTAAGATAAACGGGTTCCGACCAAGGTCCTTGGATCGTAGGCGCCGTCATCACAAAATTATGAACGTCCTTGAACGGACGTTTGGTGCTTTTTACATCCGTATAGAGCAGATAAAAAAGGTCATCTGCATAGCTAAGCTGCGGTGCCCAAATGCTGCAATTTTTAGGATTACCTCTTAAGTCAACCTGATCGGTCAAAATATCTGTGCAGTGCTCCCAATGGGCCAAATCTTTGGACTGGTACACCCGTACTCCAGGCAGCCACTCAAATGATGACACCACAATATAGTAAGTATCCAGGGCTCGTGTAATACACGGATCGGGATTAAAGCCTTTTAATATGGGATTTTGGATCATCATGAGACCTCACTTCTCCTTACTTCCAAAATGTGACTTCATCAAAAACCTGTTCCTTGCTCCATGCTTTTGTTCCCGCTTCAAAACAATCCGCCCACGGAACACGCTGCTTACGTAATGCAGCAACTTCATCGTGTCCGTTATATTCCTGATAACAGACCGTTTTCTCGTTCGCGACATTGTCCCAATTGTCCCAGCCACGTGGGTCAATATGAGCGCCCATTTTACAATCGACAAATACGGTCTTGGCATATTCCCGCCACGGACGCCCCAAAAAAACCGGGGCAATATCAGGCTCTGCAGTTAGGTAGCATTGGTTGAATACATAGCCATACGCTTGTCCTTGCGGCGTAGAGGCGGCTGTAACGTAGCTCGTTTGGTTTTCATGATGGCGTAAACTGCGAATTTCACAATCTTCAAAATACGCGGTAGCCCCACCAAAAATAAAGTCCACCGTACCCTCTATATAACAATGCTGATAAAGCTGCCGATAGTGCCTATGATGCTCCTTCAAATGGATTCCACCAAACTGGAGTCGTTCTTTCGGTGCAGGAGGTAGAGGGCCTGTAAATAAAGTATCCTGGTGCCCTTTAAAGGTACAGTTTCTAAAGACCGTTTCATCGCAATGAGCGTATACCGCAACGGCCTGCCCAATGGCTTCTCCCTGTCCTGCCGTGTTGGAAATCGTGAGATTTTCCAAGATCAGATGGCTACCGCCTAAAAATAAAGTGGGTGTCGCAAAGGTCCCTATTTCCTCACCCGCTTCATTCCGCTCCTTGGCATACCGATTCATTCGAATCTCTACCTGCCCGATGCCTATAATATGAAGATACGAACGGTAAATTCGCACCTCTTCCTCATAAATACCTGATAAAATAGTTAACGTTTCCATTTCATTGGAAGCCGACTGCTCCAATACAGCAATTGCCTCCTGAATCGTATGGAAATCACAAAAGGATTCTTTTCCAACTAGCATGATTACCCCGATCCTTTCATTTGATTTACAGGTGCTTGGCTAAAAATGTCTGCCACGCCGTGCGCATTTGCAGCGTCTCCATATGTCCACCGCCTGCAATCACAGGCTGCCAATGCTCTGGGTGACCTGCCTGCTGGTAAGCTTCCAGCAACCCTTTTGCCAAATGCTCGACTCCTTCAATAGGACACATCCGGTCATTTTGACCTGTTATACTCATCCGTGGACGAGGTACGATCCGCTTTTGAATATCAAGGGTGGTAAAATGCTTCAGCAAGCCGGGGACATAGGAATAAAAGCCATGATGGTCCAATCCCCGTTTAGCGATTAGCGTATGGGCATCTACCTGTCCACAAATATCAACCGTAACCTGTATCCGTTCATCTAACGCAGCCATCCACCATGCCATGAGTCCGCCCATCGACATACCGATTGTTGCGATACGGGAAGCATCAATGTCTTCACGCTGGCACATATAATCCACCAAGCGACGGTTATCATACAGCATCATGCCCCACAGCACTTGGCCCTGCCAGAGCATTTCCTTTACCAGCTCGCTTTCGGTTTTGCCCCCACGTTCATTGAAGCCCCACATGTCAATGCAGCATACGCAGTACCCCATGTCTGTCAGGGTTGTAGCAAACGAGGGCTGCTGCAAGTAAGAGCTGCTATGGAGCAGTTCCTTGCGTCCGTTCGTATAATCGCCCCCATGCGAATGGTTAAAAACGACCATTGGAAACGGACCGTTCCCTTGCAAGGGTGTAGCTACATAAGCGGGTACAGATTCGATCCCGTTCAAGTCGAGCAGGAGACACTCCAGTCGGTACCCCTCACGCTCTTCTTCATTCAACAGAGTTGCCGTTATAGGGCGATCTGCCGGAAGGTCTCCCAACAATGCTTGTAATTTATCCACGTTGTACCTCCTTTCATGTCCTCCTAATTCATCCTATTTTGTTCAGAAGGTTGTATCGTTACTTGTTCTATCAGCTTTTCGGGCTGAGCTGTATTCTTCGAATGGCAACGATTGATTTCAACGTCTTCCCCATTCTCAATATAAAAGGCAGGACCTTGATGATTCTCAATCGTCACCTGTTGAAAACGAATATCCTTCACGTTACCTAGATAAAAACCACGGTTGTTCATATCTTCGATCCCTGTCATCATGGCCGGACGACCGGGAATTGCATTTTTAGCCATAGAAATATCAATATTGGAGAATGTAATTTCACCAATATATTGTTCTGCTAGTCCGTATAAGAATCCAGCAGCCGCATGAACCTGTCGTGCCGTAATATCGGAAAAATGAATTCGTCTAAAGCACGGGGTTTCATCGGTAATCGGATAGGGATTTTTGTCCCACACATATTTGTCTTTGCCCCGAGGGCCGCAGAAATAATACAGGTTCAGAATAAATGGACAAATGACCTCCTCCATCACAATGTTGCTGACGCGGATATCCTCGATGATTCCGCCACGTCCCCGTCTGGATTTCAGACGTATACCCCGATCTGTTTGCTTGAACACACAATTGCTGATTGTAACATTACGAATATCACCACTCATTTCGCTCCCCAGTACAACTGCGCCATGTCCATGCACCATCGTACAGTTGGTAATCGTAATATTTTCACATGGAATTCGCTCTTGTGTATCTTCGGTCCCCGCTTTGATCGCAATACAATCATCGCCCACATCTATATTGCAGTTGCTAATACGAACATTGGAACAAGATTCAGGATTAATGCCATCCGTATTGGGGGAGTCCGCCGGGTTAAGAATGGACAAATTATCAATCGTAACGTTATAGCAAGCGATGGGGTTTACAGTCCAACTGGGGGAATTTTTTAACATAACATCTTTAATGGTAACCCGCTGACAACGGTCAAAGCTGATTAATTTGGGTCTCGGATACTGTAACTCCTCTGGATGATTTCGGTGCTTTTCCCACCACGGCTGACCATTTCCATCCAGCGTTCCGCTACCTGTAACTGAAATATTCTCAAGATTCTGTCCATAAATGCATGACGCATGCACTTCCCGCTGAACGCCTTCCCATCTGGATTCCACTACAGGGTAATCAGCCAGATCCGTACTGAAGGACAGAGTTGCGCCAGGGCTTACATGCAGCTCAATGTTACTTTTCAGAAAGATAGCACCTGTCAGATACGTCCCAGACGGAACAACAACGGTTCCTCCTCCAGCATTGCTGGCCGCTTCAATGGCAGCCGCAATCGCTCCCGTAGCCAGCGTCGTGCCATCCTGAACTGCTCCATAATCTACAATGTTATACAATTGCATTTCGTTCTCTCCTGTCTTTTTTTATGAATACGAAAATGATTTATAGACTGACTTGAAAATACACTGGAAAACGGAATAGGCGGAATGGTGCTGGACAAGTGTCAGCGATGGTAAGCACCATCCGCCTGCGTAGTGGCAATTCATGTACACTCATGTTCAACCTATATCTTTATTTTTTCGTTTTCTTATACGCTTCCTCATACTCAGCGGTAATCCGTGATCCACCGGAGTTTTTCCAGTTTTCTACGGCTGCTTTAAATCCGGCTTCGTCAAGCTCACCCATAATAAATTTGAAGGAGGCGTCGGTAATGATTTTCTCCAGCTCTGTTCCTTGCTCATTAGCGGTGACTGAATCCAGTGGCACGGTCGGGTCCAGAACAGCAAATTCATTATTTTCTCGGACTAATTCATTAGCCAGTTCCTTTTCTGGATTGGCATCTTTTAAGTTATAAGTCACTTCACTTGGTCTGGAGCTTGAAAATGGCTGAACATCTGCTTGCCACAAATCTGTATTCGTAATTTTGAAGGCTCCATCTTTTTCGATTTTATAATGAGTGCCTTCAATACCACCGGTCATATACATATATACATCTTTGTCAATTAAATCATCTACAAATTGCAGCAGTCTCTTCAACTCAGCTTCTGTTTTTACTTCGGATTTCGGAAATGCCAGCAAACCTCCTACCCCGCTTCCCTCAGACCATACGTGGTATTTGCCATCTCCATTCGAAATCTTGTTAACTGGTACCAGCTTCAGCCCCTTTTGCAGGCCTTGGGACAAGGTTCTGAGGTTAGAGATATCGATCATGCCTGTATAAATACCTGCTTTACCTTGTGCAAATTGTTGCTGCTGGTCCGTTTTAGCGGTTACAGCAAAGTCTTTAGAGAGATATCCGTTTTTGTATAACTTATTCGAATACTTTAAGGTCTCCAAATATTGGGGAGTATCAAATTCCGGCGTAAACTTTCCGCTTTCATCTACTTTCCAGCCATTAGGTGTGCCAAAGTAGGAACTTAAAGTTTTGAAGCTGCTGTAGCGTAGATCCGATCTGTCAACAAATCCAGTCGTATCCTTTTTTCCATTCCCATCCGGATCATCTTCTGTAAACGCTCTCGCAACTTCATACAACTCATCCAGTGTCGTCGGCACCTTCAATCCTAAGCGATCCAGCCAATCCTGACGAATGACCAGACCTGCCCGAGCCAGATTCTTCTGGAACGGAACGCCATACAGTACCCCTTCAATGGATGCGGCTTCTCGCACTTCAGGCGGGATCTTCTTCAAATTTTCATAATCATCCAAATACTTTCCTACATCCCAGAATAGTCCTGATTTCAATGAACTACGCACTGAAGAGTTAGTCATCATCGTCAGCGTCACCATATCAGCCAGTTCACCAGAAGCCAGTGCGGTGGTAATTCTCTCTTCTTTGGAAGCATCCGGCACCCAGTTGAACGTGATTTTAGAATTGGTGTATTCTTCAATTTTGCTTTTGATCGTTTCTGTAGGCGGAGAAGCTGTATGCAATACGTTTAACCAGGTAAATTCCAGTTTGGATTTCGGATCATAGGTTTGGCCGCTTTGATCCTCTCCCCCCTTATCACCACAAGCTGCTAAAAAAACACTCATGACCATTAGTACAGCAAGAAGGCCTGATACTCCCTTTTTCGTCGTGATTCCCTTTTTCATCGTGTTTGCTCCTTTTCTGTTTGTATATTCATGCCATATCTTCCTCTTTCACCAGAACCTCTCGCTCTATTTTGCTGAATACCTGATGCGTCATCCACATCACGAGATAGCCCATAATACTTGCTCCGGCAAAAGTTAGAATTCCTGGGTACAAGCCTAGAATCAATGCAAATAGCACGACAATGGCTACAAAAAGAACAAGCGTGTATTGTAAATACGAAAATCCAATCACGATCGACATCTTGACCTTCAGTCTGATGCCTCTCCAATCATAGTGAGCCAGCAGCGGGAAAATATAGGCCAAAGAGATAAGATACAAAAAGGCTCCAATAAGCGTCACCACACGAACATACCAGGACGAGACGTTGACGATATCCACGTAGAGCACGTAACCCACAAGGCTGTAAAGCCCCCCAATGATGGCTGCTTCTTTAAAGCTTTCTCTAAAGTAACGTACAAACGTCGAGAAAATGGCGACTTCCTCATTGCCCCGAATCCACTGTCTTAAAATACTAAGCATAGCAACGGTTGCAGGCCCAACGCCTATAAAACCCAAGCCCAGAATCGTCGCAACCGTCCAAAGCAAGTTAAGGTAGACCAGGCGTAGCAGGCGCATGCACCATTTGTTCATGTTTTCTACAAACCGCACCATTTTGCATCCTTCCCGTCGTCATTAGTAAACGCCGTCTTCACCAAATTTCTTGGCCAGTCGATTGGAGCCCATAATCAGGATTAAACCTACCACACCTTTAAAAAGCCCTACCGTTGTACTAAAACTTAATTGTCCATTCTTTAAGCCCGCAGTATAAATGTAAGTGTCAAAGATTTCGGCAACTTCGCGGTTTAAGGAGTTCAATAGCAGATACATATGCTCAAAGCCCAAATCCAACGTGCTACCGATCTTCAAAATTAACAATGTAATAATGACTGGGCGGATCGCAGGCAAGGTAACGTGCCATGTCTTTCTCAGGCGTCCAGCTCCGTCCATCTCTGCTGCCTCATACAATTGCGTATCTACCACTGTAATCGCAGATAGATAAATGATGGTAGACCATCCCAGTTCCTTCCAAATCACTTGCCCGATGTAGACTGTTCGCAGCCATTGCGGAGAAGTTAAGAAACTGATCTTCTCACCACCTAGCGCGGCAATCATTTCATTCAGCACCCCACCGTCTACGGTTAGGAATACATAAGAAATCGAAACAATGATAACCCATGACATAAAGTGCGGGATGTAGATAATGGTTTGGATAATGTTCTTAAAGAACATCTTCCTGACTTCGTTCAGCATAAGCGCCAAAATGATGGGCAATGGAAAAAAGATTACAATGTTCAATGCAAACAAAACCAGCGTATTGCGAAGCAGCATAAAAAACGTAGGCTCGGTAAACAAACGAATAAAATGCTTCATGCCTACCCATGGACTGCCTGTGATTCCCTGAAAAGCTTGATAATCCTGAAATGCAATCACCAATCCCCCCATAGGAAAGTACTTAAAAATAATGAAGTATACCAGTCCGGGTAAAACCATTAGATAGAGCAGCTTGTGTTTCTGCATTCGTAAAAGGCTTTCCGTCGTTCTTTTGTTCTTTTTCATTTTCATGTTTGGTGCGGGGACACTTGAAACTTTCATTAGTTCGACCTCCTTCAAACGTTCCTGTATACGTTTTCAAGAGTATGCGATTTTCAGCATTCCGCATATAATCACCAAATGATAGCGTTTACAAAATTGGGTGTGCAGCCTACTTTTCAACCTTTCACCTTAGCTAATGATTACTACACAACCTAATGATCATTCGCTTTTTTCCAGGCTTAGGGAACACCTCAAGATTTGATTATATACGGAATTCTTTCCTCTTGATAAGGTTGCCATGTAAACGATTACGAGGAGGTCAACCACATTGACACAGCCATTACGAAAACAAAAATTACGAAAAAAAGAATCGCTGGGCAGCCGTATCTTCAACATTGTAAACAGTACACTATTGATTCTCATTGCCCTCACATGTCTCTTACCTTTTTTGAATATCATCGCCAGCTCTTTTGCCTCAACCGAAGAAGTGATAGCCAAGAAGTTCATTTTATTCCCAGTTACTTTTTCCTTGGATGCCTACCGCTATATTCTGTCGACTCCCACCATTTTTAGAGGTCTCGGGGTTTCGGTCGGCGTAACGATCGTCGGTACAGTTGTAAGTATGATATTTACTGCTTTTATGGCTTATGGATTATCCCGAAGATATCTACTCGGCCGCAATACGATTAACTTCATTGTCGTGTTTTCTATGTTGTTTAGTGGGGGGATGATTCCAACATTCCTGGTTGTAAAAAGCATGGGGCTTATCAATTCGTATTGGTCCTTGATTCTTCCTGTCGCCATTAATGCGTTTAACCTGATTATCATGCGTAACTTCTTTCAGGCGCTGCCAGATGATCTGGAGGAATCAGCCAAGATGGACGGGTGCAACGATTTTGGTATCTTCTTTAAAATTATGTTGCCATTAGCCCTGCCTTCTATTGCAACCATCTCTCTATTCTACGCTGTTGCCTACTGGAATACGTATATGCACGCCATTCTCTATATCAATGATTCTGCCAAATGGCCGATTCAAGTCTTGCTACGTCAAATTGTAATCGTTTCCAGTGGTATGCAGGCAGAAGGAACTGCTGTAGATGTCATTCCGCCTGCGCAGACGATTAAGATGGCGGTCATTGTCATTGCGACCGTTCCGATGTTAATCGTGTACCCATTTGTGCAAAAGCACTTTGTCAAAGGAGCTTTGTTAGGAGCGGTTAAAGGTTAATTGGCTTGCTTCATCTTTCGGTAAGCTCCCGGTGTAACCTGTTCCTTTTTCCGAAAAGAGCGGATAAAGTTTTGCGAATTATGATATTGCAGTCGCTCGGCGATTTCTTTAATCGTCATATCTGTCTCAACGAGCCACTTCTTACCCATTTGCAGCCGGTAGCCCATCAGATATTCACTAAACGTCGTTCCGTATTCTTTTTTGAAAATACTGCTTAAATAATTCGGATTGTAATGAAGTCGGTCTCCAATGAGTTCTAATGATAATTCCTGGTCATATTCAGCACGGATAATAGCAGCAATTTTCTCCGAGAGACAGCGGAATTGCTGGTTGGTCTTCTCCTTCATGCTTTTTACCATGGGGAAAATAACTTGCTCTATCAGCATACGTTCTATCTCTTCCGGGTTACGGATGTCCAGCAAACGATGATACAAGGCATGATTGTCTTGCGTCAGCAGCACTTCAATCCCTAATAGTTGCTCTAATTGGATGAGGTTATTCACAAACCGTACCAACAGCACCTCAAAGTTCATGGAATGATTGTTTTTTACCATCATTTCCTCCAATAATGAGTGCACGGTATGATATACCTGCTCTTCGTCCCCTATTCGGATGGCATCAAATAGTTTTGATTCCAATTCCGTAGGATAATGGAGCAGCACCGGACCTGAAATGACCATGGAAATATCTTCATAAAAAATAATCGACTCTTTGCCTAAATTTAAACGGTGATGCAAAGCTTGCTTGCTCATCTCACAGGCTTCTTTACTTTCTAATAAGTTATCATACGCCGTACTAATGCCGATGCTGATGGAAACATTTAAATACTCTTTTACGTTTCGAACCAAAAGGGTCGCATCATCCAAGACTTGCTTTCTCATTTCCTGTTCGCTCAACCCTGTCAAAATTAATATGGTGGCCTGAGTGTTATCGTTCAAAATGATGGGAAGCATTCGCTGCTGCTCTGGAATCGTTTCTTCTACGATTTTGTTAATAGCCAGCAGCAAAACATCTTTATCCGAGGGCTCTCGATCTCCCAGATTATCCAGTTGGACTAACAAGGTAATATACATTTGATTCTCGATCTGCGGATAACCCAAGCGTGGCATTTTTCGTGCCAATTCCTCTGCAGAAATACGTTTGCGGAACAGGTTGAGAATCAATTGGGTTTCCAACTGTGGCATTTCGGACTGAATGAGACTTTCCAAGCTTTCCTTCTCGGTTACAATGTTATCGATGGAATTAATAATCCATTCAATTTCATTTTTAGAAGGTTCATTTTTGAAAGCAAAATTAGGATTTTTAGGCAAGCTTCGTTTTATTTGCTGAAATGGCTTTGTAAAGTAAATGGCAATGAAGTACGCCACTACCACCATTAAGAGCGTTAATACAAGTCCCATCATGATGATCCCAAATTTGGTCGTTTGAAAGGCATCCGCAATTTCTTTTTTATCTAATACTGTTAAATAAGTCCAATTGTTATAGGCAGATTTGGCGTAAATGACTTGTCGTGCAGGCTGCTGATCCGTTTTCTCCAAAGTTAGCATACCTGTGTTGCTCGGCTTCACTGTGGCTTCTGAAATATGCTGGAGCTGCTGGGTGGACAATAATTGTTCGGCAGGCTGGGTTTCATACATTAAATCGCCTTGATTATTCAAGATAAAAACAGCCATATGATCCTCGGTTTGAATCGTATGATTTAATGTTTGCAGCGAAATATCCGACAGAGCAATGGCTTGCTTCTTCTTAGAGAATACAGGCAAGGTATTAACAAAACGAATCCCTTTATCTGTTTTAACCCAGAATAGTCCCTGATTCTGATGGTCGATATAGGTATTAACCAGCTTCTCCCTTTCTGCTTTCGTCAAATAAGACAGGCTTCCATTGGAGATTCTCCAATTCTGATCCAGACTGATGAGTGAATATTCCGTTCCCTCTAATCCCATTGTAGCAATATAATTGAGCTGAGTATTCACATTCCGATACGCTATAAAATCTTTTTCTGTAATGGGATTTTTCACAACATCATTAAAGGAACTGGTCGTGCTATACGTATTAAAAGCATATTCAATCGTTTGAATTTTCTGCTCCAGGCTATTTCTGATCTGTGCCATATAGCTTTGCTTGGTATTGGAAACCCTCTCCACAACGGAGCTAATTGTTGTAAAATAGATGTAGCTGCCAAAACTGGCCACAAATCCTATTCCTAAAACCAGAATCGTAATAAAAATGGTGTAGAACATTCTTCCTTTTTTCATTGCGCTCCCCCTCTGGCTCTTTGCATCACATCAAAATTATAGCGCTTTCATAACAAGGTTTAAATCATTTTTTTCACGTGTGCATTATTTTTTACATCCGTATCATTCCAATTTAAGTCGATTTTGTTTGGTTGGCGGCAGTTAAAAAGAAATTTGGAGGAATTACTTATGTTACATGTTGTTAGTCCTAAAGAACCGATTGTAAAAGAAGAATTTCCGTCAGAAACTTCCTTTCTCTCCCTCTATCCCGTAGCAGTTGGTGAAGCTCGTCCTTTTATATTGGTATTACCTGGCGGTGGTTACGAGCATTTGGCCTCACATGAAGGAGAGCCTATAGCTCGGTGGTTAAACGATCTAGGTATTCATGCGGGTGTGCTGGAGTATCAAGTCGGTGATTTCGAGATTACTTCCTTGTTGGAGGATGTAGAACATGCTCTGCAATGGATTCGCCAAACATCGCATGACTGGCTGGTCATCCCTGACCAAGTGGGGCTCATCGGTTTTTCAGCAGGCGGTCACTTGGCCTCCATTGTCTCCACTATAGGGACGGTAAAGCCAGATCTTCTGTTGTTGGGATACCCTGTAATTTCATTTTATGAGCCTTATACACATATCGGAAGCCGTACGCATTTTTTAGGGGAACAGCCGACGCTGGAACAGCTTCAAGCCTTTTCATCCGATCGGCAAGTGACTTCAAAGACACCTCCAACTTTGATGTGGACTACAGCCAATGATGGCGCTGTACCGGTAGAAAATAGTCTGTTGTTCGCTTTTTCATTATCCAGGGAACGTATTCCGTTTGAACTGCATGTATTTGAGGAAGGACGACACGGCTTGGGACTGTCAGAGGACAACCATGAATGCCATCAATGGCTCAATCTGGCGGAAACTTGGCTTCAAAAACATGGATATGCTCGGGCGAGACAACAGATCACAACTCGACTGTTTATCGCCGGGGACTCCACTGCAGCTCAAAAAGGGGCTACCGAAAAACCGATGACAGGCTGGGGTGAACACTTGCAAAGCTATTTGGCACCGTCTGTTCATGTGGACAATCGTGCTGTCAATGGGCGAAGCACCAAATCTTTTATAGCAGAAGGCCGATTAGCTGATATTGAAAAAGATATTCTAGCTGGAGACTATCTGTTTATTCAATTTGGACACAACGATGAGAAAAAAGAAGACCCCACTCGCTATACCGATCCTGATGGAGATTATCGTCAAAACTTAATTCATTACATTCAGTCCGCTAGAGAGCGTGGTGGAATTCCAGTGCTATTGACCTCTGTAAGCCGCCGCCGATTCACCGCAAACGGTGAACCTGATCCGCTGGCTGTAGGAGCCTATCCCGCTGCCATGAGACAAGTAGCCGCGGAAACCAAAACACCCCTGCTCGATATTTTTGAAGCTTCTCAGCAGCTTTATCGTTCCATGGGTGAAAAAGAGTCCCAGCAGCTATTTATGTATTTGCCTGAAAAAGCGCACCCTAATTACCCCGCTGGTATAACGGATAATACCCATTTTTCTGACAAAGGAGCCAAACAGGTCGCCCAGCTTATAGCGGAAGCCATTCGTCAGTGTGCGGAACTGTCTGCATTAAAACAGCGTATGGTAGAAAGGAATCTAGACAGCGATGAGAGACTTGCACATCAACTTGTCAACTGATATCAAGAACTAGAAAGAATACAAATACGAAAAACGGGCTTGGAGCTAATCACTCTGACGTCCGTTTTTTATTCCGTGTGGATCAAAGACTATACAGCCAGGAGAATAGTTCAAAAATACAGTACAATAAAATGAATTTCTTTAATTGTTATATTTTAATTATTTTGTATCTTATAGGACTTTAGAATCGTTTTTTTGTATTATTTTGACAACATTTGTCGAATAAAGCGAAATCAATAATTTTACATGGTATATTTTAGGAGCTCATATCATACATCAGGAGGAATTTTTTATGAATACTAAGAAAATCTTATTAACAACAGCAATGTCTTTGGGGCTAATTGGTAGTATCATCGTCCCTAGTGCGTCCGCAGCAGTAGGTCCTTCGCCAGTAATTACGCCTGTTGTAGAAGTTAACGGAGTATATTACAGAACGGCTACATTGCCACGAAATTATTCCTATGCGCTGTCAAATTACCCGGGCGATACTTATAAAGTGGTGAGCGGAAATGTCACAGTCTCCTCTTCCGGCGTGGTAACAACCACCACTGCAACGAGCGCAAGAGTAGAAATTTACGGCGGTAACGGTAAATTGAGAATGGTGTATACCGTCAAGGTAAACTAAGGTTGGAATAAGCGTTCCTGGGAGTACGGAGTCAACGATCATTATCAAAATGGTGATTTGATAGCGAGTTTTTTAAGCACTGTCCGTTTATTGGGACAGTGCTTCTTTATGGGGCGAGTAGAACTCATACTGCTATTTTATCAGTAGAACTCTATATTAATTTTCATTGAACTCTATTTAACGACCTCTTGAGAAGTTTTATTTAAATGATCCTCAAAACTGCTCGAACGTCCTCTTTTCTAAACTTTCGTGAGATCAATAAAGATACCCAAAAAAATCCAAGTCCCCCTCGCTCCAATCGATCTTTCCTACTTTTTTAATCATTATTCCATCAATTTCCTCAAAGCCTATTCCATTTGTAATCATTTTTTCATTATCAATTTTTAACCATTTAATTTTGTTCTTTACAGGCTTATATCCATTTCTTAAATACAAGTTCATATTATCTGCACATAAAAGTATAAAATCAATATTTCCTGTAACGGATAATTTTTCAATTTCTAAAAGCAGCGCTGAAGCTATTCCCTGTGATCGAACATTTTTTGAAACACACAAATCAATTAAACCCAGTACTCTTATGGATTCTCCGTTTAGATTCATTATCCTATAATCTAATCCAACATGACCTATAAGTTGATATTCATGGTTAAAAGCTAGAAGTCTAAAATGAGGAAGTTGCTTGAAATAAATTCTATCCTTAGGGTAGATTTCTGAAAAACTGTCGATTAATAATGTTTGTATACTGGCTGCTAACTCTTCACTTATGTCATGTTCAAAAACTTGATCTATTTTCAAAATACCACTCCATCCTTGAACCCGCATTAGCACTAGCTTAATAAAGAGGCTTTGGCAAATTCAATTTAACATCATAAAAAAGCATCCTCGATGATCCGACCAGCGGTGGAGTACGAGCCTTATCCGAAACAAGGTCTGTCTCAATGAATACCGTGGGCAGTTCAAAATTTCCTTTTCCCTCTATAAACAACAAAAAAACCCTTGCTAAGCAAGGGTTTTTGAGGAAATGGGCCCTGAGGGACTCGAACCCCCGACCAATCGGTTATGAGCCGACCGCTCTAACCAACTGAGCTAAGGGCCCTCAAAAAAATATGTATACTCACGTCACACATTCATAACAGCAACGTTAATTAATATACAACATTTTCTTGTGTTTCGTCAATAGTCTTTCGAAAATTTTCTTTTTAAAAATTATTTTTGTGGACTTACGGAATAAACCGGACACCATAACGACCTTTGCGCGAGCGGTACACCTCCACTGCGCGGGGATCATTGTAGCCATACATCCAGCCGTCGTGCTCCAACCTTTTTGCCAGACATCCTGCCTGAAATTTAGTCGTGTACAGTCTGCCATAGTAAATCCAATACATCCGAGCTCCCTCTTTTCACATGATGGTAGGAGTTAGTGTAACCGGATCGAATTCGATTTACACGGCCTGGGCCATAACAATCTACAATGGTTAGCAAAGAGTACGAATCGCTCTAATCATTAGACCTATTGGCCTCTATAGCTCATCTTATTTACCAAAGGAAGCGGGGTCCTGGCGCCAGGAACGCAGCAGTTCCATCTCTTCTTCCTGAATGGTTCCTTCACGCAAGGCAACGTTCATCAGGGCTGTATAATTGGACAAGCTTTGCAGCTCCACACCCGCTTCTTCAAAGGCTTGAGTCGCTTTGTCTAGCTGGTAGCTGAAAATGGCCAGTACCGCTAATGGCTGAGCGCCTGCTTGTGCTACGGCCTGTGCTGCTTTAATGGAGCTGCCTCCTGTAGAAATAAGATCCTCGATAACCATAACCTTCTGACCTGCACTAATACGGCCTTCGATTTGGTTTTCTTTCCCATGTCCTTTGGCTTTGTCCCTTACATAGGCCATTGGCAGATTTAGCTTTTGCGCCACCCAGGCTGCATGAGGAATCCCTGCTGTAGCTGTCCCTGCAATGACTTCAGTTTCGGGGTATTGCTCACGAATAAGAGCAGCAAATGAGTCTGCGATCAGCTCGCGCACCTCCGGGTAGGACATGGTCAGGCGATTGTCACAGTAGATTGGCGATTTAATGCCGGATGTCCATGTAAAAGGCTGTTGTGGGCGCAATGCCACCGCCTGAATACGTAACAGATGGGATGCAATTTGCTCAGGTATACTATTGAATGTGGTCATACTTGTATCATCTCCTCAATAATGTGTTCCGCTGCGGCGCGTGGGTCTGCTGCTGCGGTGATAGGACGTCCAACGACAATGTAGCTGCTGCCTTGTGCAATGGCTTGGCCAGGTGTAAGCACACGCGACTGATCGCCTGTAGCACTACCTGCCGGGCGTATGCCAGGAGTTATCGTCTTAAAGTCTGATCCACATACAGCACGAATGGCAGGTACTTCCAAAGGTGAAGCTACCACACCATCCAGTCCCGCCTCACGGGTCAGTTGTGCGTAACGAACCACTGCATCCTGTACCGTACCAGGAATACCTAATTCCTTATTCATGGTCGTCTGATCCGTGCTGGTCAGCTGTGTGACTGCAATAATGAGCGGCATGGAAAGCGAGCTGTCTGCGGAAATAGCTGCTTCTGCACCAGCTTTAGCGGCTGACATCATATTAACGCCCCCAGCAGCATGTACGTTGAACATATCTACACCTAAGCGGGTAATGCTCTCTGCCCCTCCCCGCACCGTGTTAGGGATATCATGCATTTTCAAATCCAGAAATACGGAGTATCCTCTGGACTTTAGTTGTTCTACAAAAGCTGGCCCTGCACTATAAAACAGTTGCATACCTACTTTTATATAACAAGGAATCCCTTCTAGCTGCCGAATTAACTGCTCAGCCTGTTGTGCATTGGGATAATCTAACGCAACCATCAGCCGTCCTGCCATCTGCTGAAATGCTCCATTCACCGTTCTCCATCCCCTTTTTACGTCAATTCGGGTGCATTTGCCCGTGATAAAGGACATCCGTCAGCCGAAGCTGATGAATGTCCTTCCCTGTGCTACTTATTTCCTCACATCTATTCGTAACGCATTATTTGCTCAGGACCGGCATGGATTCGGATGTGAAATTGATCGTTTCCAGCATTCTTAGCAAAGCGCGTACTGTATCCAGTGAGGTCATGCAGACAATGCCATTCTCAACTGCTTCGCGGCGGATACGGAATCCATCACGCTCTGGCGTTTTGCCTTTGGTCAACGTATTGAAGACAAAGTTGGCTTCACCCGTGCGAATCATATCCAGGATGTTCGGATTACCTTCGCTCAGTTTGTTGATCGTGTTCACTGGAATATTGGCCTGCTTCATAGCAGCCGCCGTTCCACCTGTTGCAATAATTTTATAGCCCAGTCTGTAAAAGCCCTGCATCAACTCGACAGCTTCTTCTTTATCCTTATCTGCCACTGTAATGATGATCGCCCCAGTGGATGGAATTTTCATACCAGCTCCCACAAGTCCTTTGTACAGTGCTTTGGCATACTGAATATCGCGTCCCATAACTTCACCTGTCGATTTCATTTCCGGGCCCAGCGTCGGCTCTACACGGCGCAGTTTGGCAAAGGAGAATACCGGAACCTTAACCGAGACATAATTACTTTCAGGCCATAGACCTTCTGAATAACCTGCATCTTTAAGCTTACCGCCCAAAATAGCCTGTGTAGCCAGATTCGCCATTGGGATATTTGTTACTTTACTCAAGAAAGGAACTGTCCGCGAGGAGCGAGGATTAACCTCGATCACGTACACCTCGTCTTGATGAATAACAAACTGGATATTTACCAGACCGATCGTTTTCAATTCCTTAGCGATGCTGATTGTAATTTCCACAATTTTTTGTTTCAACTCGGCAGACAAGTGCTGTGGTGGATACACCGCGATAGAATCACCTGAGTGAACCCCGGCCCGTTCTACATGCTCCATAATGCCTGGTACCAATACTGTCTCGCCGTCGCAGATGGCGTCAACCTCAACTTCTTTACCCAACATATAACGGTCGATGAGCACCGGATGCTCTGGATTGATTTTAACCGCTTCTTCCATGTACCGCAGCAATTCCGTATCTGAGTACACGATTTCCATAGCGCGTCCGCCCAGAACGTAGGATGGACGTACCAGAACTGGATAGCCCAGCGCCTGTGCGGTTCCTACTGCTTCATCAACTGATGTGACCGTGTTGCCTTTAGGCTGTGCGATAGCCAGACGAGACAAAAGTTGCTCAAACTTCTTCCGGTCTTCCGCTTCATCGATACTTTCCAGACTCGTACCCAAAATATTCACGCCTGCCGCACTCAGTGGAGCTGCGAGATTAATGGCCGTTTGACCCCCGAACTGGACGATAACCCCAATCGGTTTTTCCTGCTCGATAACATTCATTACATCTTCGAAGAAGAGCGGTTCAAAGTAGAGGCGGTCGGATGTGTTAAAGTCCGTAGATACCGTCTCCGGGTTGTTATTGATAATCACTGCTTCGTAGCCCGCTTTTTGAATAGCCCATACCGCATGTACGGTGGAGTAATCAAATTCAATCCCTTGCCCGATCCGAATCGGTCCGGAACCGAGTACGATAACTTTCTCTTTGCTAGATGGAATCACTTCATTTTCCACCTCGTAAGAGGAGTAGTAGTACGGAGTTGTGGCTTCAAACTCGGCTGCGCACGTATCTACCATTTTGTAGACCGGACGCAGGTTTTGAGCTAGACGGAATTCACGTACCTCACGCTCGGTTGTCATACTGTCGTTTTGGCCCATACTGCGAATCTCGGCGATCGAGCGGTCGGTAAAGCCTTTACGTTTGGCCTGATAGAGTGTTTCGTAGGTCAGCTCAGATTCTCCAGCGATAATGGCTTCGAACTTGATGATTCCCTCTACCTTATCGAGGAACCACCAGTCAATTTTTGTCAAATCTTGAATCTCCTGCTGCTGCCAGCCGCGACGGAACGCCTCAGCTACCAAGAACAACCGCTCATCATCTGCTTTAATCAGACGATCCTTGAGCACGTCATCAGACAGCTGATCGGCTCCCTTAAGATGCAGACGGTGTACACCGATTTCCAAAGACCGTACCGCTTTCTGGATGGACTCTTCGAATGTGCGTCCGATGGCCATGACTTCACCCGTTGCTTTCATTTGCGTGCCCAGCTTGCGGTTGGCAGAAATGAATTTGTCAAATGGCCAGCGTGGTATTTTGCTTACGATGTAATCCAATGTTGGCTCAAAGCAAGCATACGTCTGTCCCGTTACCGGATTCACAATTTCATCCAACGTGTAACCCAGTGCAATTTTGGCAGCCATTTTAGCAATCGGATATCCGGTTGCCTTGGAAGCGAGCGCCGAGGAGCGGCTTACGCGCGGGTTTACTTCAATGACATAGTATTGATAGCTGTGCGGATCAAGCGCAAACTGTACATTACAACCGCCTTCGATATTGAGGGCGCGGATAATTTTCAGAGAAGCAGAGCGCAGCATCTGGTATTCGCGATCTGACAGCGTCTGACTCGGAGCTACGACGATACTGTCGCCAGTATGCACGCCGACTGGATCAAAGTTCTCCATATTACAGACAACGATGCAGTTATCATTGCCATCACGCATGACCTCATACTCGACTTCCTTCATGCCTGCAATACTTTTTTCCACCAAACATTGTCCGATTGGACTGTATCTCAAGCCAGAGCTGACGGTTTCACGCAGTTCTTCTTCTGTGGAGCAGATACCACCGCCTGTTCCCCCTAGCGTATAAGCCGGGCGAACGATAATTGGATAACCGATTTCGTTAGCAAATTCTAAAGATTCTTCCAAGGTTGTTACAATGACACTCTCTGGTACAGGTTGTTCCAACTCGCGCATCAAATCACGGAACAGATCACGATCTTCGGCTTTTTCTATCGAATTCAGTTGAGTTCCCAGCAACTTGACGTTTTCACGCTCCAGCACTCCGGCGCGAGCCAGTTCCACTGCCATATTCAGACCTGTCTGTCCTCCCAGCGTAGGAAGCAGACCATCTGGACGCTCTTGACGGATAATCTGTGTTACAAAATCAAGTGTAATCGGCTCGATGTATACTTTGTCTGCCATGTTGGTGTCTGTCATGATGGTTGCCGGATTACTGTTGATCAGTACTACCTCGACGCCTTCTTCTTTGAGCGCTTGACAAGCTTGTGTACCAGCATAATCAAATTCTGCTGCCTGACCAATGACGATAGGACCGGAACCGATCACGAGTATTTTTTTAAGTTCTGTATTTTTCGGCATATTAGCGCTCTCCTCTCACTGCGGCGGCGATAGCAGCCTGACGCGGTTGCTTTGGATAATTTCTTTTGTGCTCACGGATCATGTCCAGAAAGCGGTCAAACAGGTAACCATTATCGTAAGGTCCTGGTGCAGCCTCTGGATGATATTGCACCGAAAACGCGGGATACTTGGTATGTTTAAGACCTTCAATCGTTTTATCGTTGTTATTAATATGCGTCACTTCAAGCTCAGTACCTTGGATCGAATCCTCATTCACCGTGTAGCCGTGATTTTGTGATGTGATAAAGCAGCGTCCGCTCTCCAGTTCTTTCACCGGATGGTTACCACCGCGATGTCCGAATTTCAGCTTTTCCGTATCCGCTCCCGAAGCTAAAGCGAACAACTGGTGTCCCAAGCAAATTCCGAAAATCGGATATTCCCCTAACAGTTCTGCTACCGTACTAACGGCATGGGGTACGTCTTTTGGATCTCCAGGGCCGTTAGACAGCTGAATACCGTCCGGGTCCAAGCGACGAATTTCCTCAGCCGTCGTATCATGTGGAACGACAACTACATCGCAGTCCCGTTTATTCAGTTCGCGCAAAATGCCGCTTTTTGCACCGTAGTCAATCAATACGATCCGCTCTCCGTTGCCAGGACTGCTGTACGGATGAGGTGTAGAAGTCATAGGAACCTGATTGCGCAGTTCTTCAATGGTCAAGTCAGACATCATTTCTTTCAGTTCTTCCAGCGGCTGGGAACCAGTCGTCAAAATGCCCTTCATCGTGCCGTGATGGCGAATAATCCGGGTAAGCATGCGGGTGTCGATGTCGCTAATGCCAATGATGCCATATTCCTTCAGCAAATCGCCCACGCTGTATTGAGCACGCCAGTTACTTGGCGCTGGCTCGTAATGTCTAACAGCAAAGCCATGGACATAAGGCCGTACCGATTCAAAGTCATCACGAGTAATTCCATAGTTGCCAATCAGCGGGTAAGTCATCGTTACGATTTGTCCGCAGTAAGAGGGATCAGTAAGCACCTCTTGATAGCCTGTAATCCCTGTGTTGAAAACGACCTCGCCTGTTTTATCACCTTCCGCACCAAATGATGTGCCTGTAAACAGCGTGCCGTCCTGAAGTAACAATCTTGCCTGCATCCCGTCTCACTCCTCTATATTGTTTCCTGCTATAAGGTTCTATTTTTTTAGTGGTTTCTATTTATTTTGCTTCGTCAGCAGACCATACCAGTTTGCCATCTACCCAAGTTTTCACAGGCCAGCCTTTGAGCTTCCAGCCTGTAAAAGGAGTGTTGCGTCCTTTGCTGGCAAACGTTTGCGGATCAACTGCCTGCTCCTGCTCCAGATCAATCATGGTCAGGTCAGCTGGAGCCCCTTCTTCCAGGCGTCCCGTATCAAGGCGGAAGACACGCGCTGGATCAGCAGTCATACGACGCACCAGAAAGTCCAGCGTCCACTGTCCGGTAGCTACGAATTTCGTGTACAACAGCGGGAAGGCCGTCTCAAATCCAACGATCCCGAATGGCGCCAGCTCCATCCCCCTTGCCTTCTCTTCCTCACTGTGCGCTGCATGGTCGGTTACGACGATGTCAATCGTACCGTCTTCCAGTCCCTCGATGCATGCCTGCACATCACGCGGGGAGCGTAGCGGAGGATTCATTTTCCAGTTCGCATCCAGCCCAGGGATATCCTCATCTGACAATACCAAGTGGTGCGGGCATACCTCAGCCGTTACCTTGATGCCAAAAGATTTCGCATGGCGGATTAACCGCACTGACTGCTCCGTGCTGACATGGCATACATGATAGTGTGCCCCGGTTGCCTCGGATAGTAAAATGTCCCGTCCGACGTGAATCGCTTCAGATTCGTTCGGAATGCCTTTAAGCCCGTGGCGCTTGGCAAATTCGCCGTCCGTCACTGCCGCTCCTTCAACAAGTGTGTTATCCTCACAGTGTGCAATAACCGGCATATCCAGTGCTTTGGCCCGCGCCATGGCGTCCTTCATCATTTGCGCGCTTTGCACCCCGACACCATCGTCAGTAAAGCCGATGGCACCTGCTGCTTTGAGCGCTTCAAAATCTGTCAGCTCACGACCCAGTTCGTTTTTCGTGATGGCTGCGTAAGGAAGAACCTTGGCTAGCCCCGCTTCCTGTCCCTTTTTCAATACCAGCTGAACTGTGTCCACATTGTCCGTCACTGGACGTGTATTTGGCATGCAGGCAATCGTCGTAAATCCGCCTTTCACCGCCGCGCGGCTACCCGTTTCAATCGTTTCTTTATATTCAAAGCCGGGTTCTCTCAGATGCACATGCATGTCGATTAAACCGGGGATGACCAGCTTCCCCTGGGCGTCAACTTTCTCGACTTCGCGCTCCTGCCCAGATGCGCCTTCTTCCATAAGTAGGCTGATTCCAGCATCCGCACTTGCGATAGCCAAAATCTTTCCGTCGGCGATTAGGATGGATTTCAATTCAGCCTCACCCTGCTCGTTCAATACGCTTGCATTCATAATTAATTGTTTCATCTGAAATATTCCTCCGCTCAGTTTTTTGCAACTTTTCCCTACGATCCTACTGACAGCTTCTACAGCTTCATTGCCCGTTCCATAACCGCCATGCGGATCGGAACCCCGTTTGCCATTTGAGGAAAAATTCGCGATTGTTCGCTTTCCACAACTGCACTATCAATTTCCACATTCCGATTCACTGGAGCTGGATGCATGATAATCGTTCCGGGCTTCAGGTTCGCTGCTCTTTTCTCTGTCAAACCGTACTGCTCTCGGTATTCATCCGCTGAGCGCAACATCCCTTCGGCATGCCGTTCCAGCTGTACCCGAAGCATCATGACCACGTCCGCTTGTAGTGCCTCTTGCATCGGAACATAAGGCGCGTAGGCCGCAAGATCAGGTGCTTGCATATTATCAGGAGCGCAGAAGCTTACCTTGGCTCCGAATTTTTGCAAGGCCCACAGATTCGAGCGAGCGACACGGCTGTGCAGAATATCTCCTATGATGGACACTCTCAAGCCTTTAAGCTCACCGAAAGTTTTGCGCATGGTGTACAGGTCCAGCAGAGCCTGCGTTGGATGCTCATTGTTGCCGTCCCCCGCATTAACCAGTGGGACACTGACCTTCTCAGCGAGCTCTTGCAGCACTCCGGCTGGCTTTAACCGGATGACTCCTGCATCAATGCCCATGGATTCGAGCGTACGTACTGTATCGTAAATGGACTCCCCTTTTTCCACACTGGAAGCCGCAGCGGAAAAGTTCAAAACCTGAGCGCCCAGCCGCTTCTCTGCCATTTCAAAAGAAAAGCGGGTACGAGTGCTGTTTTCAAAAAACATGTTGGCCGCAAAGCGTGATTGCAGTACTGGAACCAGTTTTTCTGGTTGAGATTCCCAATAATGAGCGCGATCCAGAATGGACTCGATTTCATTTCGGCTGAGTTCCTTTAACCCGAGTAGGCTACGTTCTTTAAGTTGACTGGCTGTGGTGATCATAGCTGTTCCCCCCGGTTCTGAATGATTGTCACTTCGTCCTTACCGTCCGTCTCTTGAAGGGCTACTACGATTTCCTCAGATTTGGAGGTCGGGATGTTCTTGCCGATGTAATCCGGACGAATCGGAAGCTCACGGTGTCCGCGATCCGCTAGTACTGCCAGCTGAATCATTTGCGGTCGTCCGCAGTGCATCAATGCATCCATCGCCGCGCGGATGGTGCGGCCTGTGTACAGCACATCGTCAAAGAGAATGACTTTCTTATCATGAACCGATACGTCAGCAGGATTCATCAAAAGCTCTTTTCCATTTCCTTTAGCTTCGGCTACGCTGTTCCGGTCATCCCGGTAGGCTGTGACGTCCAGCTCTCCCCATGGAATTGGTGCGCCTTCAATCTCAGCAATTTTTTCAGCCAGGCGTTGCGCCAGATGAACTCCGCGTGTTCGAATACCTACTAGCACACAATCGTCAATACCTTTGTTTTTCTCCAAAATTTCATGTGCAATCCGTGTCAATGCCCGACGAATCGCAATTTCATCCATCAGTACATGTGTTTCATTACTCATGCTTCCAGCCTCCTCAGGTGATGTTCCCTTCAGACCTGGTCCCGTGTTCGGATACAAAAAAGACTCCTTGCCCAAGTTTGGCAAGGAGTCTCGTGTGAACAGTCTTCTACTGTTCTCCGATCTCTCGGACACACTGAAGACATACCGCCGCAGCGGATGCACTGATCAGTGATCCATTCACGTTACCTTGCCAGCCTCACGGGACTGATTTAAAGGTGCTATTCAGGATTTCCTTTGTCCTGCTTCTCATAGTGTGAGATGGTTAGCCATCTCTTGGACAAAGTTCATCGCAACTACAAGAAGTATGACAGATTGAAAATCGTGTGTCAACACCCGTTCAACCGGAACCACCGGAAGCACTTTAATAATTATACAATGTAATTGTATAATTATCCATAGTTGTTTTTACCCATGCCTTGTCTCACAATAAAAAAACCGCCATTTAGGCGGTTTAACTTAATAATTTATTCAGGTTTGTGAATAGGAATGCAAATCACCATTGTTTTAACGACTACGCAAGGATGCTAACACATCCTCCATATCAGGAGGAATCGGTCTGCTGAATTCCATGTATTCTCCAGTGGATGGGTGCTTAAAGCCCAGTACCGCCGCATGCAGCGCCTGACCATCCATACGAACCCCTTTGCTGCGCCCATACATAGGGTCACCAACCAATGGGTGTCCAATAAATTTCATGTGAACACGAATTTGATGTGTTCGTCCTGTTTCCAATTGAAGTTCAAGGAGGGTATAATCCCCCAATCGTTCAATGACGAGAAAATGGGTGACGGCATGCTTGCTGTTACGTTCCGTCACTGTAAACAATTTGCGATCACCCGAATCGCGGCCAATCGGAGCATCTACCGTTCCCTGATCGTGGCTCAAATGACCGTGAACTAAGGCTATATATTTCCGAGTCACACTATGATCCTTAAGCTGTGCTGCAAGTGATGCGTGAGCCTGATCATTTTTAGCCGCCATTAGCAGTCCTGATGTATCCTTATCAATACGGTGAACAATACCAGGACGTAATTCCCCGTTAATGCCCGAAAGATCGTGACAATGGTACATCAGTGCGTTAACTAATGTTCCCGAAGAGTGTCCCGGTGCAGGATGCACGACCAGACCACGTTGCTTGTTAATAACAATAACGTCCGAGTCCTCGTAAACGACATCCAACGGAATATTCTCTGGAACAATATCTACAGTTTCTGCTTCCGGTACTGATAATACAATCCGGTCTCCTTCAGCCAGCTTGTAGTTCGCCTTAATTGTCGTACCGTTCACCAGCACACGACCATTTCCGATCCACAGCTGTATCTGAGAACGAGACACTTCCTTCATTTCTTCGGCGATATATTTGTCAATACGCGTTTTGGCATCCCCGGAAGCCGCTGTCCATTCCAGAGATTCACCCTCCAGTTCGTCCTCATAAGACAGACCTGCGGCTTCGCCATTTTCATTCACTTCGCTCATGCTATGACTTCCCTTCGATGCTATCATTGCCATTTCCCTTTTCCCGACGCGATTCCAGCAATGTATCCAAAATAATCAATGCTACACCGATGACAATTGCCGAATCTGCCACATTAAAAATGGGGAACGTATAGCTTCCAAAATTAAATTGTGCAAAATCAACCACTTCCCCTGAAATAGCCCGATCCAGAAAGTTACCGACTGCTCCCCCCAGCACTAAACTTAGCGCAACAGGAAGTAGCTTTTGTCCAGCCTTAACTGTTTTTCGCAGATACCAGACGATACCAATCACCACTACAATTGTAATCACGATAAAAAGCCAACGTTGACCTTCCAAAATCCCAAAAGCAGCTCCACGATTACGATGGGAGGTGATTAAAAAGAAATTGCCGATGACTGGTATTTGTTCGTACAATTCCATTCGTGTAGCCACCAAATATTTGACTCCCTGATCAATCAAAAAAATTATTAGCGCAATACCAAAATAAATCACAGTCCTTCGTCACTCCGATCCGCTTATATCCGTTGTTGAACCCATTTATTGTAGCATAAGCGTTCTCAGATCGTCCACGAAACCCGCAAGCTATCAAGCACAGACCATCCATAAAATGAACTCCTTCGCATTTGATTAGAATTTCCTATGTAAAAGAGGTCTTCCCGGTGCAAACTACAAGGAGCATACTCGACACAACGCATGCGCATGAAACCTAGAACAAGGAGAGGATTCCATGTCCCCATTGACGGAGCAACAATTGCAGGGTCTGCGTAACGAACTGCTGGAACGCAAAAAGGAAATTGAGCATCGCTTGCAAAACAACGACCATTACGGACTCGGTGATTCACAGCGCGATCAAACCGGTGAGCTTTCTCCCATTGATAACCATCCAGGCGATCTGGCTACCGAAACCTACGAGCGAGCCAAAGATATTTCCTTATTGGAGCATGATGAGTTTCAATTGGAACGTATCAAATCAGCCTTGATGGCAATGGACAAGGGGACCTACGGCATTTGCGCCGCCAGCGGTAAACCTATTCCCTATGAACGGCTACTGGCTGTTCCCTATACCATTTACTGCAAAGAGTACAGTCCCGAAACAGAAGTGTCTAACCGCCGCCCAGTGGAGGAAGAATTTCTCGCTCCCTCGTTCGGCAGAACGAGTCTGGATGAGCGTGATGATCAAAACGGCTTTGACGGTGAAGATGCCTGGCAGATCGTCGAAAATTGGGGTACCTCTAACACCCCAGCCATGGCCGAAAGCGGAGAAATCCACAGTTATGATGATATGGAAATTGAAGCAGGCGATGATAATATGGGCTTCGTAGAACCATACGAAAGCTTTGTTGCTACTGACATTTATGGACAAAATGTATCCGTTATTCGCAGTTCCATTTATCAGCGTTATATCGAAGATGGCGAGGGCGAAGGTCTACTGGAGCCGGATACGCACGAAGACGAATCGTGAACTTCAAGGTGGAAATCGCTTCCTAATAGGTAGTAAGCTCCAATTGTCGTTGTACGATCCGTACAATATCAGCGATATAATCACCGATAATCGGCAAATTCAACGCTCCGAGCACTTGCAGCACATAAATAATGGTAGCGGCAAAAAAAGTAAAACCTAGCGCAATGCCGATTCCCCGGGAAACGCCTGATATTAGATTTAGCCAGAGCAATCGCCAAGGCTTATTCAACAGCAAAGCGTAATCTGCAATACGTGTCCGTTCCATCTGCTCTGAGACAGCACGTATCAGCTTTTCAACACGACTTAATCGCTCTGTCTGATTACCTATTTTGCTTTTATCTGTGGCTATGGCAGCTCCTTCTCCGTTCATCCCTCGGAGACTCCTCTTCTGTCTACGCCTTGATCGTGCCGTCATGTGCACAATCCCCCTTTTCCCATGGCTGCCCTGAACGCAGCAAACGAGCCGAAGCACGTAACGGAGAAAACCCGTTTCCGATGCTTAGGCTCGTTTTTATATGCTGCCTGTTATTGTATTATGGGACAGGGGGCTTGTAATTATTCCCCAATATGAACGCCGATGGTTTTACCGTTCACTTCCACATGTTCTGCCGGTTCGGCTTGACCAAATGTCACAGTCGTAACCAATACGTTCTCACGCAACACAGTGTCGAAGCTTGCGATGGCCTGGCGCAGCTCGTTATCTACATCCAACGTCAATGCCACATACTTTTCAATCGGCAGATCCAGTTTTTTACGGTAATCCTGTACCGCACGAACCACTTCACGTACCCAGCCCTCTTGCTCCAGCTCCGGTGTAATGTCCGTGTTCAACGCTACCGTTAAGCCATAACCGGAAGCAGAAGCGAAGCCTTCTTTCGCTTTTTTCTCTACCAGCAATTCTTCAGCTGTAACTTGTAGCTCTTCACCTTCTGGAGAAGCGACATTTAACATTCCCTGTTCTACAACAGTACGGGTATCCTCAGCAGACATTCCTTTGAAAAAGTTTTGTAGGAAAACGACATTTTTGCCGTATTTCTTGCCTGCTACTTTCAAATTCAGTTTCAGTGTAAAATCTACAAAGCCGCTATCGTCCGTCTCAACATGAATATGCTTCACGTTAATCTCATCTTTGATGATCTCCTCATAGCCACTCAGTTCAAAATCTTGATCCATGGATAGAATCAACTCGGACAACGGTTGACGCGTTTTCAAACCCGTTTCGTTGCGGACGTTACGCGCCAATTCAACGACACGACGTGCCGTTTCCATATCTCGTTCCAATTCCAGATCGATCAAGGATTCATTGGCAGTCGGATAATCATCCAGATGAACACTTTCCCCGTTACTCAGGTTGAGGTAAATATCCTCTGCAAGCAGTGGTATAAACGGCGCAAGCAGTTTGGCAGTCGTTAACAGCACTTCAGTCAGTGTACGGTATGCATCCAGCTTATCTTCTGTAAGACCATTGCCCCAGAATCGGTCGCGTGAACGACGGATATACCAGTTGCTCAGCTCATCCACAAACGACTCAATTGCTTTGGATGAGTTCAGGAAGTCATTTACAGCCAGCGCTTTGTCCACTACCAAAATCAGGCTGTTCAGACGGGACAAAATCCAGCGATCCAACTTATGAGCCGATGGTTTGAACGGGTGCTGTGCCGGATCAAATCCGTCGATATCCGCATACAGAGTCAGAAATGCGTGTGTATTCACAAGCGTATCTACCAGCTTCGATTTAGCCTCACCTACGATGCCTTTGGAAAAACGTTTGCTATTCCATGGTGCACTATCGGACAGCAATGCCCAGCGGAAAGCATCTGTACCGTACTCGTCAATCACTTCCCACGGATCAATAACATTACCCTTTGATTTGGACATTTTCTGCCCTTGCTCATCCAGTACATGGCCTGTCGCCATGACAGCTTTATAAGAAGCTTTGCCAGTCAGCATAGTCGAAACCGCAAGCAAGCTATAGAACCAGCCACGAGTCTGGTCAATCCCTTCACAGATCATGTCTGCCGGAAATTGTTGCTCGAACGTTTCATTATTTTCAAAAGGATAATGATGCTGTGCAAACGGCATGGAGCCGCTATCAAACCATACGTCGATCACTTCCGGTGTACGAGTCATTTCGTATTTACCGCATTGGCTACGAACCTTAATATCATCTACATATGGTTTGTGCAGCTCGATGTCCGCTGGTACGTCGCCAATCGCACGTTCCCTCAATTCAGCAATACTATGCGGAGCAAACTGTTCTCCAGTTTCCTCACAAACCCAGATGTTTAGCGGTGTACCCCAATAGCGATCACGACTGATGTTCCAATCCACCAGTTCCTCCAAAAACTTGCCAAAACGTCCTTCACGTACATGACCCGGATACCATTCGACTTCGCTGTTGTTGGCAATCAGTTGATCCTTGATCGCAGTTGTTTTGATAAACCAACTGTCCATAGCATAGTACAATAATGGAGTATCGCAACGCCAGCAGAACGGATAGCTATGCTCGTATTTTTCCTTGCTGTACAGCAGGCCTTTTTCGGACAGCATTTTTACAATATCTACATCACAGTCTTTCACAAAACGACCTGCAAAATCAGTGATTTCCTCTACATAGTTACCTTGAAGATCCACCACGTTGATGAACTCAACACCATTTTCACGACATACCCGGTAATCATCTTCACCATGCGCTGGAGCCATATGAACGATACCTGTACCGCTGGAATCTGTTACGAACTTCGCACCCAGAATCTGATTACCCTTCTCAACCTGAAAATACGTAAATGGCGGGGTATAGGTTTGGCCAACCAGTTCTGAACCAGATAGCGTGCCAATCACTTCATGCTCGCCTTTAATTACGTCTTCAACCAGATTTTTAGCAACGATGTATACACCGTCTTCCTGCTTCACACGTGCATATTCCAGTTCAGGGTTGACGGCGAGCGCCACGTGACTCGGCAAGGTCCAAGGTGTTGTCGTCCAAGCCAGTACATATTCACCACTACTATGCAACTTGAACTTGGCCGTGGCACTCAGATCCTTTACATCTTTGTAGCCCTGCGCTACTTCATGAGAACTTAGCGTTGTCTGACAATCCGGACAATACGGACTCACACGATGACCACGATACAGCAGATCTTTTTCATGAATGGTCGCCAAAATGTTCCATACGCTCTCGATATAGTTATTATCCAATGTAATGTACGGGTTATCGAGGTCTGTCCAGTATCCGATCGCTTCGGTTAGATCACGCCATTGTTGCTCGTACTCAAACACGCTCGCCTTACATTTTTTTATAAACTTTTCAACGCCGTATTCTTCAATTTCAGGTTTATGGGAGATCCCCAGTTGCTTCTGTACACCTAATTCTACCGGCAAGCCATGCGTGTCCCAGCCTGCCTTACGTACGACGCGGTATCCCTTCATTGTCTGATAGCGGCCCACAAAATCCTTAATTACACGGCCCAGCACGTGACCGATATGCGGTTTACCGTTAGCTGTTGGTGGGCCCTCATAGAACACAAAATTTGGCTTTCCTTCACGATTTGTAATGGATTTACGGAATGTGTCCTCCTGCTTCCATTTGCTCAGGATGCGCAGGTCACGGGACCGTGCTTTTTCTTTAACATCCACTCTGTTCATACTGTCATACTCCCTCTCTGCTCATCATTGATTTCCCTAGCATTTCCTAAAAAAAGCAACAAAAAAAGCCCCATCCCTGTAAAGGGACGAGACTGTGCTCGCGTTACCACCCTGATTCCGTAAAAATAGACCATTCTAAAAATACAGTCTCATCACGGCTCTCTGAGCCCCACTCAACTACAGCAGGGCGCCATTATAACGCATGGCAAACGGTGATTGCTTACACACGCCATACATCTTAAGCGCTTCAGCTCACTTCTCCGGGAGGATCTTCGGTCATGTTCTGAACGTTGGCTTGCACCGGAAGGCCAACTCTCTGAGGGACAAATCATGACGTACTCGTTCCCATCAACGAATTAAACATGTTAAATTCATCGAATATTAAACAGCAACATCGTTACCTTGAATAACAACCATCAGCCGACGGACGGATAATCATTGAATTCAGTATAGTATTTACAGTTATAGCCTGTTTAAAGTAAAAAGTCAACCCTAACAACGCCTAATAAAAGCTTGTCAGAAATGAAATTAATAAATTTCTTTCATCTCACGCTCGCGCTCCAGTACTTCGCGTTCCCGGTTTTCAAGAGCTTCCCAGCCGTCTTGGCTTAACAAGTCAAGCTGTGCTTCCACCAGTGTACGAAACCGTGCTCGGTAAATCGATGCCTGCTTCTTCAGCTCTTCAACCTCCAACGCGATCTTGCGGGATTTGGACAATGCTTCGTTCACAATACGGTCCGCATTTTTTTCCGCTTCCTTCACGATCAGTTGGGATTCTTTCTTGGCGTTGTTACGAACTTCATCTGCGGCTTCCTGCGCTACGATAATCGTCTTACTCAGCGTATCCTCAATGGTCGCGAAATGATCGAGCTTCTCCTGTACGTTCAACAACTCGGTGCTCAGTTCTTTATTTTCACGAATAACGCCCTCGTAATCTTTGATCACCTGATCCAAAAATTCATTAACCTGATCCTCATCATAACCGCGAAGCCGGCGGGCAAATTCCTTGTTATGTATATCCAATGGCGTTAATGGCATGCCGTCCACCTCCTATAAGATTGACAAAAAATACATTTTCCGCGTCACGACGCTCACTATCATCTATCGGTCATCATACCCCGTTTTGTGAATACTGTACAGAGCAAAATCGTTCCAGTTCTTCGCTATAGCTTAATTCTTTCGACAGAAAGCTCGTGATTCCTGCCTACAGCTATACAAACTTACCAATTTTGACACGGAATCTTCCCTTTTTTGTCATCCCGTCTGTTTCAAGCACTTTGAAACGCCCAAAACCCTGCATGGAAATAACGTCTCCAGCTTTAAGTGGAGTGGATGGATTCTCCTCCACCTTCCAATTTACCCTGCATCGTCCCGCCCGAATCGGTGTTAATATTTTACTGCGGCTTAGCTTGTACACATCGCTGGCAATACCGTCCAGACGCAAAGAAGCGACCGTCAGGTCTAGCGTCTCTAATGCAACTTCCTTCGTTCGCAGACTCGCTACAGGCAACAGTTCTGTCCATACATGAACACGGTGTACCTGCTGCAAATGCATCGTCATAAAATCACCGATCTCTGAAGCTACCAATACATGACACCCATCATCCAGTACATGAATATCTCCAATTTTCCCACGTTTGATTCCAAGTCCCAGTAGGGCACCTAGATAATCACCGTGCTCAAGGGTACCTATTTTAAGATCGTCAGATGTGATGGAAAGGACCTGAATCCCCATCTCCTCACCGTCCAAATCCGAATAATCGGGCGCAATCAGCGCCCGCTTTCGTTCCGAAGCCATGTATCCGCCATCTACCCTAATCGTGACCTTGTCTTCCTTCGAAGCAAGTGTCTCCAATATGTACTGTTGGCGCGGGTCCAAAAAATCAGTCAGCTTCTGCTCATGATAAGCCCCCGCATGACTGATCCATTCGGAAGCACGATCCACATAATCCCGTTCATCCGGGTGAAAATGCTCATAAATCTCAGTTCGCATAACTCCTCCTAGACGAGCTTACCAATTAAAGAAATCAAACCGTACGACGCAAAACGCAGAGCAATCAGCGCAACGATGGGAGAAATATCAATCATCCCGAAGATTGGCGGTATAAACCTGCGAAAAGGAGACAAATACGGCTCCACAAACTTGGCAAGTAAATCACCAATCACACTCTCTCTAGCATTAGGAAGCCATGACAGCAGAACATATGCAATGATCATGTACGAATAAATCTGAAATAGCCAGTAAATTACCTCGATCAAGAAAAGTTCACCTCATTCTGTTAAGTTCTTGTTCAGTGTCAGCCAGTATTTCCGTAATAGAGCCTTGAATCTCAACCGTATCTGGTGTACACAGAAAAATATTGTTCCCGACCTTGGAAATACCACCACCCAGTGCATACACAGTACCACTCAAAAAATCAATAATGCGTAGCGCCTGATCCTTGCGAATTCGTTGCAAATTGACTACGACGGTGCGATGGGAACGGATATGGTCGGCAATTTCCTGTGCTTCATCATAAGAACGCGGCTCATACAGGACAACTTTCACATTTTTCTGTGAATGGATGCTGACAACATTAGTGCCCTTCTGGTTCTTACGTTTATCAAAGCTTGGGGTTTCAATTTCTTGATCTTCCTGCGTATTCATAACCTCTCGCTCTATAACTTCCTCTTCTTCCTGAAGCCCCAGAAAGTTCATGAACTTATTCATTACGCCCAATGGAAATCCTCCTCTCGTCCGACCAGTACGGAACCAAGCCGCAGCCAGGTCGCTCCTTCTTCAACCGCCACTTCAAAATCATTGGACATCCCCATAGACAAGTGAACGATGGGTTCCCTGGTCAAGGCTTGTCCATTTAACCTATCCCGTAATTCACGCAATCCCCGAAATACAGGCCGAGTTTTTTCCGGGTCTTCCTCATGAGGAGCCATCGTCATCAAGCCAATCACGTCCACATGTTCCAGCTCGCGAATTTGTTCCAAAAAGGGGACAACCGCCTCAGAGGACAAGCCATATTTGGACATTTCCCCAGAAATATTGACTTGCACAAAAGCTTTAACTCGCAGTCCCAGAGCAGCTGCCTTCTTATCCAATTCCTGAGCGAGTGATAAGCGGTCAAGCGAATGTATAAATTTAAATTTTCCAATTACATCTTTAACTTTATTCGTTTGGAGATGACCAATAAAATGCCACGTTCCCCGGTCACCCAGCTTACTCCATTTATCCGCAGCATCCTGCCAGCGATTTTCGCCCACATGCTCTAAGTCGCTATCCAATACCGATGTCATTGTCGCCGCCGAAACATATTTCGTGACAGCGATCACATTTACTTCATCACGCGAACGTCCGCTTCGGGCACATGCCGCTTCTACACGGGCATTCACTTCTTTAATTCGTTCCTCCAAAGACACGGGAGGACTCACCTCTCTTCCAGACCAATCCAACTCGCCATTCTTCCTGTGACGCCGCCTTCTTTGCGATATGAAAAAAACAAATCGCTACGGCTACTCGTGCATAAGGTAGTACATTCGATATGGCTCGGCAATATTCCTGCTTTCATCATAATGTGTCGATTGCATTGTTTCAAGTCAAGTAGTGTTTTACCGTCGGCTAAGGGGAAGTAAACACAACCTTCCCATTTATCATTACCCGGGCAATCATGCTCCAAAACCCGAATTCGGTTCATCACGTGCTCATCCACCTCATAGGATTCAGAACCAATGGAAGGACCAATAGCTGCTAGTATATCTGACGGCTGAGATCCATATTCGTTTTGCATGGTCTGTACCATTTTCAATGCAATTTCCGCAACGGTTCCCTTCCAGCCTGCATGCGCCAGCCCAATCACACGGCGCACTGGATCACAAAAATATAAGGGTACACAGTCTGCATAAAAAGACGTCAGCAAAATGCCAGGTACATTCGTCAATAGTCCATCTGTGTCCTGAAAAGCGGATGCACGATCTATAAAGCCCCGCCCGCGGTCAGTAGCCTTGACCACAGCAACATGATGACCATGAACCTGCTCACCGCACGTCCATGCTTCAGCAGCAAAACCAAGTTGCTTTGCAATGAGCCGCCGGTTACGAATGACTTTCTCGGGGTCATCTCCTACATGAAACGCACAGTTCAGACTAGCGTAGGGAACCTCACTGACACCTCCATGACGACCTGTAAAACCCGCTGTTAATCCCTGAACCTGCCGCTCCCAAGATTGAATATATAACAACTCCGGTACGGGACGTCCGCCATCTTGCATTGGCATAGCCCCCGTAGCCTCGGTATTCACTATAAACGGTTCCATTTTGTTCTCACCTCTACTGCCCAGTGTACCAAAAAGCCGCCGCTGTGTCTTCACAACATACTAAATTACGTGTCCCTCTTGTTCAAAAGACCCGTCGGTCATTCCGCTCCTGACGTTCGATATACGGCTTTTCCTCCCTTTCATCCGGTGGCTCATGCAATCCCTCCAATCGAACAAGCACAACATCCGAACCAATTTTCACAATGTTGCGCCACGGAATAACCAATTCGCTTCCCCCTCCAAACCAGCCCATGAATCGACTGCTGCCCGGAACCACAATAGCTTCAATTTTCCCTTGTCGTACGTCAATCTCCAGATCACTGATTTGTCCCAGACGTCGTCCATCTACAATGTTAATGACATCCTTGGTTTGAAACTCGGAAATTTTCATGGCTCTTACTGACGTTTCCGGTGCATTCACACGCATCACATCCTTTATTTCACTATATGAGTGGAAGAGCCAAAAAAATGTCCTACAAACGCAAAAACGATCCGCACGGGATCGTTTTTGTCACTTAATCATTCCAGCATTCATTTCATTAGGACTTTACATGTTTTTGCATTTGCTGTATAGCCGACTTCTCTAATCTTGAAACCTGGGCTTGAGAGATACCGATTTCGTCGGCAACCTCCATTTGCGTCTTTCCTTCATAAAAACGCATAGACAATATCATCTTTTCACGCTGGCCCAGGCGATGCATCGCTTCTCGCAGAGCGATTTCCTCAATCCATGAGACGTCTTTATTTCTGTCATCACTGATCTGATCCATCACATAGATTGGGTCGCCCCCGTCGTGATATATCGGCTCGAACAGCGAAACCGGATCCTGAATTGCATCCAACGCGAACACAACATCTTCTTTAGGCACATTCAGTGCCTCTGAAATTTCAAAAATCGTTGGTTCCCGCGAGTTCAGATTCGTCAGACTGTCCCGCACCTGAAGCGCCTTATATGCAATATCCCGTAACGAACGGGATACACGGATCGGATTGTTATCCCGCAAATAACGGCGGATCTCTCCGATAATCATCGGCACCGCGTAAGTGGAGAACTTTACGTTTTGCGAAAGGTCAAAATTATCAATCGCCTTCATTAGGCCGATACATCCTACCTGAAACAAATCGTCCACAAACTCTCCCCGATTGTTAAATCGTTGAATGACACTCAGGACGAGTCGGAGATTGCCGTTGACCAATTTTTCTCTGGCTGATCGTTCATTATTTTGCTGAAGTGATGTGAACAACTCGCGCATTTCTGCATTGGTTAATACCGGCAGTTTGGCGGTATCCACACCGCAAATTTCCACTTTGTTTCGGGTCATCGTGTCTTACCTCCCAAGGAGCAACATTAATGTACATTATCTCCTGAGGGCATTTTTTTATTCGCCGTTTCCATCGCTTCCGGATACCCATGCATTATACCATTTTATTAAATTCTTTTCGTAAGCGCTTTATTATTCGTTTTTCCAGACGCGAAATATACGATTGCGAGATACCCAACAGGTCAGCAACATCCTTCTGTGTCTTCTCTTCTCCGTCTTGTAAGCCGAAGCGCAGCTCCATAATCAAACGCTCTCGATCCGTCAACTTATCCAGTGCTTTATGCAATAATTTACGGTCTACCTGCTCTTCAATATTACGGTAAATGGTATCATTTTCCGTCCCCATCACATCGGAAAGCAACAACTCGTTACCGTCCCAATCAATATTCAGAGGCTCATCAAAAGAAACTTCCGTTCTTGTTTTACTATTGCGACGCAAATACATCAAAATCTCATTCTCAATGCATCGGGACGCATAGGTGGCAAGTTTGATTTTCTTCTCCGGATCAAAAGTGTTAACCGCTTTGATTAGTCCAATAGCACCGATGGATACGAGATCTTCAATGTTGATGCCCGTATTCTCAAATTTGCGGGCAATATATACGACTAACCGCAAATTTCTTTCGATTAGCATCGACCGTACTGCCGCATCTCCAGAAGAAAGTTTTCCCAGCAAATAATCTTCTTCGTCTCTCGTCAGCGGTGGGGGGAGCGCCTCGCTGCCGCCAATATAATAAATTTCTTCACTTTTCAGCCCAAGTAAAAATAAAATACGATAATATTGCAGTTGCAACGCTAGCCTAATTTTCATCTTCAATTTCATCTGTTCTCGCATATCATTCTCCCCCTTTTGAAAATAGTGCAATTCCTGCTGTGCTCCGTGCATTTCACCATTGGATATTTCTTGTCGCCTTCAAACATCATTTTGTGTTATGCTCCATCATCCTGATTCTGTAAAATGTTCACTCAAATGTGCATCTCGTTTCTGGTTGGTATCAGCACTGCCCCCTTCTTGTGCCGTCACATCCGGGTGGATGATGGCGCGATACTTCCCCTCTGCCGACAATGTTCCCCCGTCCAAGCCAATCAACACTCGATGATGTACAAAATGAACCCCATTCATCACCACCTCTACCCGGTCTGGTTTAAGGGCAAGCATAAAGGAATGACTGCGGTTAATTCCACGATAGGGGACGAGACGAACACGATCCTGCCAGCTAAACGATTCGTCTCCCAGTTCCATCACCAGTTGGTCAGCATTACCCTCAGAACATTTTTGGAGCCAGGAAGCGGGCAAATACGACTCCCACAATGCTGCCTCCATGACCATCACCGGGGTTCGGGTCAAAGGATCATGGAGCTGGTTACCTGTATCCAACAAGCCTGTACACTCAATATGATCCTGCCCAATCCACACCTGCACTTGTCCCAGAAACCCACTCATCCTTTCTGTGCGCTGCTTTGAGGACTGCACAATTCGAAAGAAAAGCATCACTCCGCCAAATGCGCATAAAATAAACCAGAATGCAATTTTCAGTTCAAAAGACATTCCTCCTGAAGCGGTGTACCAGATGCCATTAAACAGTTCCCCTGTATTTTGGAGAAAATAATGCATCCCCAAAATGCCACCTGCAGCTACAAAATTGATCATGTAAAAGGCACCCATTGTACGAAGATACTTTTGCATGCTGCCAAATCCAAAAGCCACCAGCAGCATTATGACCGATAATGCCAGTTTGATCAGGAACGTAAATAAAAAGGACAGTTCCGGCACAAACATCATGACCACGTACATTGCGCCGATTCCAGCTGAAGCCATCAACCTCCACCACACCGGACGGATTTTTCTCATCCAAGCGGTGACCATCAGCAGCACAGCATCAATGAACAAATTGGCCAAAAAAATCAAGTCGATATAAACAACCAAGGCTTCACCCGCCCAGCGTTTGCAGGATAGGCTTAAGTATAGTAGTCATGCTGTTCAAAGTCTGTCTAACGGTGGGGACGGTGACCGACTAATTTTGTCGGAAAGAGGAGAAGCACCTGAACTGCAGGATACGGAAAACAGAAAGAAGCCCGCATCTCCAGGGAGAATGCGGGCAGTCTGAATTGAAACTAGTTATCGTTATTATTATTGCGCGAACGGTTACGTAAAAATGTAGGAATGTCTAATTGATCACTGCTTTGAGTGTTACCAAATGGACGCAAGTTAGGAGAGCCTTTTTCCGCCGATTCGGAAGTAGCTGGGTTAGCTGCCGGTTTACGTCCCGGTGCCGGTTGACTTGGCTTGCCTTCAAAGCCAGTGGCAATGACGGTAACCTTGATCTCTTCTTTCAACTCTTCGTCAATGATAGCACCAAAAATCATGTTTACTTCCGGATCGGAAGCCGATGTTACAATTTCAGCTGCCTCATTAACCTCATACAGAGACAGGTTGTTGCCGCCAGTGATGTTCATAATCACACCACGAGCACCTTCAATGGATGTCTCCAACAACGGGCTCATAATCGCCTTGCGTGCAGCTTCAGCCGCACGATTTTCACCAGTTGCTTCGCCAATCCCCATCAAAGCGGAACCACGCTCCGTCATGATCGTCTTAACGTCAGCAAAGTCAAGGTTGATTAGACCCGGTACAGCGATCAAATCTGAAATACCTTGTACCGCCTGACGCAGAACATTGTCCGCTTCACGGAATGCTTCCAACATCGGGGTTTTCTTGTCCACAATTTCAAGCAAGCGGTCATTCGGGATTACAATCAAAGTGTCTACTTTTTCTTTTAATCCCTCAATACCAAGTTCAGCTTGATTGGAGCGCTTACGCCCTTCAAACGTGAACGGTCGGGTTACCACGCCTACAGTCAGCGCGCCGCATTCCTTGGCAATTTCAGCAATGACAGGAGCCGCTCCGGTTCCTGTACCGCCACCCATTCCCGCCGTTACGAATACCATATCCGCACCTTTGAGCGTATTCATAATGAGCTCACGCGACTCTTCAGCCGCTTTTTTACCCACATCTGGGTTAGCGCCGGCACCCAGACCGCGGGTCAGCTTATCGCCAATTTGAAGCTTATGCTCAGACTTCGCTAAATGAAGTGCTTGGGCATCTGTATTGACTGTAATGAACTCCACACCCTGAACACCATTTTCGATCATTCGGTTAACCGCATTGCTGCCGCCGCCTCCGACGCCGATCACTTTAATTTGAGCCAAGCTCTCCATTTCAAAATCAAATTCCAACATACTATTCCATCTCCCCCTCAATGTGCATGGATGGCCCGTCCATGATTGGCATAATTAGCAATGAACGTTATATAAATTCACTGAACATATTTTTTAATCGTTCAATCAACCCCTGCTTTTGCTCACCTTCCGCAACGGGACTACTGCTTTTGGTTCGGTTAGTCGGCTTCTTGGCACTTCCGCCACTGTTGCTAACGCTAGTCGATCTTCCGCGATAGTAACGAATAGCATTATGCAAGATTCCAACCCCGCTCGTGTAGCCCGGATCCCTTACACCGATAAAATCAGGTACGGCGATCCTTACGGAAGCGGCCAGTTCGCTTTGTGCCACCTGAAGTACACCAGGCATGGAGACGGTGCCTCCGGTAAGTATATAACCTCCCGGAAGCTCTGTGTAACCCAAGCGCTTAACTTCCGCCTGAATGAGTTGAAAAATTTCCTGCACTCTCGGCTCAATAATAGCAGCCAAATCCTGCTGGTTAAACTCCTTATCCACATTACTGCCGATACGTGTCACTTTAAAGACGACATCGACTGCCGCATCATCATACCATGCGCAGCCGTATTTAAGCTTTACTTTTTCGGCTTGATCGGTAAGGGTTCTCAGTCCGTAGGCAATATCATTGGTTACAAACTCTCCACCAATCGGAAGTGTTGATGTGGCAACAATCGTTCCTTCCTGGAAAATGGCAACATTCGTAGAACCTGCACCAATATCCACCAGAACTGAACCCATCACCTTTTCATCCTTCGAAAGAGACAATTGTCCGGCTCCAAGAGGCAGCAAGACCAGATCTTTAATCCTCAAGCCAGCTTTCTCAACGCAGCGCAACAGATTATGTATCGGGGTCTTGCCTCCAGTAACAATCGTAGCCTCTACTTCGAGACGAACTCCAATCATACCGCGAGGGTCCTGAATGCCTTCAAGGCCATCAACGACGTACTGCTTGGCTACCACGTCAATAATTTCCCTCTCCGGTGGTACGGCAATAACTTCAGCTGCCTTCAGTACACGCTCAATGTCCTCCTCACCGATTTCACGGTCCTCGTTGGACACAGCTACTACGCCATGACTATTTTGCAGGCCAATATGATTGCCTGAAATCCCCACATACACTTCTGTTATTTGAATACCAACCATGCGTTCTGCGTGATCCACGGCGTTACGGATTGATTGCACGGTTTGATCAATGTCTACAATTGCACCTTTGCGAATCCCTTCCGAGTCGGCAGATCCAACTCCAATAATATTAAAGGTTCCATTATTCATTTCCCCAATAATAGCCCGAACTTTGGATGTACCGATGTCCAAACTAACAATGATGTCATTGTTGCTCAAGTCTGTGGCACCTCCTGACTCCAAAATGAATTTCGTTCTTTAAACACACTCTGTACATATTCAACAAACTCCATGCTTTCCCTCTTTTTTCTACAAATTTTTTAGAAGCCAATTTATGGTTGCAGTCACATAAAAATTTGAAGAAAAAAGAAGGAGGCAAGTCTATTACCCATAAAATCAATTCTAGCATTTTTTCACATCACTGAGTAGTATCTTTTTCTTGGCTCTCTTCACTCGTATCTGGTTTGAACGGAACGTAGGAATCCGCCTCCAACATGGTGATCAAACCGGGATCTTCTGTTTCTAGCACCTGATTCAAATAGCTGATTTTAGAATTCAGTAGAGAAACGGTTGTTATAACCTCAAACTGGGAACGTGTGTACATTTTGATGCGGTCCGGAAAAGAAGGAATCGGCGCAGGAATGATTTCCGAAATATCGGCAGTCCATTCCCCCGGAATGCGTGATAAAGCATCACACAGCTTTGCTTTGTACGGATCATCAGATTTCCATTTGGTCAAAATAGGCTTCTCAACGGCTATTCCGCTACTCCCCACGCCCACGCTTGTCCCATTCGCTAGAATAGCACGAAGGCTCCCGTCACTCTGCAACTCGTAAGCGACCGTAGCAAACTCTTTAATGTGAATAGCAATAATACCCGGAAACTGCTTGTCCACTGTGACTTGCTGTATCGATTGAATTTCCCGCAACTTCTCAGAGATGTCAGATGAACTGACTCCGAAATACTGATCTCCAACAGCCAGACCGCTTCGGTTAAGAAGCTGGTCTCGGGTCGAAAATACATTACCATCAAAACGAATTTCAGAAACCCGACTCAACGAAGAACGGAAAAAGAGAACAGCGAGCAATACGATAAACAACAAAATGAGAAGAATAGCAATCTTTCGGCTTGTTCTTTTTTTCGTTCTGTTCTTTTTAAGAACAGGTATTTGAGCATTTGGCATAGCTTCTCTCCACAAAAGCCCTTTTGTCCCCCCGTTAATGGAGGGACATTACAGGCATTAATTTACGAAATCCAGTTGCTCCGGCACCGGAGACTGACGGCTCATTCGGGCACCCAGTCCCTGAAAAAGACGCTCGATCCGGTCATACCCTCTGTCAATATGATGAACCTGCTCGACAACGGTACGTCCTTGAGCCGCTAGACCCGCTATGACCAGCGCAGCCCCTGCCCGCAGATCGGTAGCCTCTACCGTAGCCCCGTACAGACGTGAAACTCCTCTTATAAAGGCAGCATTTGCATCAACCGTAATATCAGCACCCATTACATTTAGTTCATCCACATGTTTGAATCGGCTTTCGAAGACGGTCTCTTTCATGACACTGAATCCGTCCGCCAAAGAAAGCAGAACCATGACCTGAGATTGCAAATCCGTCGGAAAAGACGGGTAAGGGGAGGTAACGATCCTCTCCACTGCTTTGGGACGACTCATACAACTTACGGTCATTATATCATTCAAGATGCCGACTTGAACACCAGCCCGCCTGAGGACATGAATCAGAGCAGACAAGTGGGATGGATTGCAGTGTGTCAACGACACACTTCCTCGTGTAGCTGCAGCTGCGATCATAACCGTTCCAGCAACTATGCGGTCAGGAATGACCTCATACGTACACGGATTGAGGCAACTGACCCCCGTAATTGTAATCGTGTCGGTTCCAGCACCGATAATGCGGGCTCCCATGGCATTCAAGAAGTTTTGTAAATCCTGAATCTCCGGTTCCCTCGCTGCATTGGTGATCGTTGTTCGTCCTTCAGCCAACGCAGCGGCCATCATAATATTTTCCGTTGCACCTACACTCGGGAAATCCATGTGGATGTCCGAGCCGATCAGCTTGTGGGCTCGAAACGTAATTTGCTCGTCTTTTTCCTCTATCTCTGCGCCAAGAGCTTTTAAGCCCTCTAGGTGAAGATCAATTTTGCGCTCGCCTATGGCACAGCCTCCGGGCTGGTAAATAGAAACTTCTCCATATCTGGCGAGCAGCGGTCCCATCAGAAAGATAGATGAGCGCATTTGCTTCATCAAATCTTCCGGAATTTGGAACGTTCGGACGGACGACGTATCCACGTATACCGTTTCCTCTTCATGTCGGCATGTACAGCCGAGTCTTTCAAGGATGTGCAGCATGACCTTAATGTCTAAAAGATGGGGCACATTCCGAATTTCTACCTTACCTTGTGCAAGTAAGCTCGCTGCAAGAATAGGTAGTGCCGCATTTTTTGCCCCATGGATACGTATGGTGCCTGACAGGGGACGGCCTCCCTCAATCACCAATTTGTCCAATGTATCACCTCCGAGTTTACCGCTCACCCACTACGAAAACCTCCGGAACTAGCTTGATGCCGGTTTGAGATGATATTGTACTTTGAATATGCTTCATTAGGGTAAGCACGTCCTCTGCTGTCGCTTGACCGGTATTTACAATGAAATTGGCATGCTGTACAGATACCTCTGCGCCTCCCGCCTTCAAGCCCTTGAGACCTGCGCTCTCAATAAGACGGGCAGCATAGTCTCCTGGAGGATTGCGGAACACGCTTCCTGCACAAGCTAACTGTAGCGGCTGAGTCAGCCGACGGCGGTCTTTAAAAGCCGCAAGCGCTGCTGAAATTTCCTCGCGGTCGCCCCGCTTCATCCGAAACACTGCCTCTGTCACCATTCCACGTTGCTCATGCAACACGGAGTGACGATAGCTGAAATGCATATTCTCGGCATCGTACACAGCCAATTCCCCTGTATCCAGCACAATCTCAGCGGACTGGAATATTTGTGACACATCAGACCCATGGGCACCGGCGTTCATGTAGACAGCCCCACCGACCGATCCTGGGATACCACCAGCAAATTCAAGACCGGATAGGCCCTGTTTGCTGGCCATAACGCACAGTTTGACCAGTGAAACGCCTCCTCCAGCAACGATCTGTTCATCTTCAAAATGAACATAATCAAATCCTGGTCCCAGCTTGATCACAAGTCCCCGTATCCCTTTGTCAGAGACGAGCATGTTGGAGCCCCGCCCCAACTGCATCCAGGGAATTCCGTGCTCGCTAGCCAGCTTCAAAACTCTTGCCAGCTGCTCTTTGGTATCCGGGATGACAAGTGCATCCGCAGGGCCTCCAATCTTCCATGTCGTATATTTGGACAGCGGCTCATGCTCCAGCACTTTTCCGATATCATGCTCCGCTAATAATGGCATCCATTGCTGCATTGTACTGAAACCTCCTTGTTGCTTGCCCCGCATGGTTATAAGGCTCTCACCTGACAACCGGCAGCCTGAGTGATGGTCACAATCTATAGGGTATCCTATGTAAATACCATCCGGTGTGTGACAACCGCCCAATTCTACGCTGCAAACTACCTTTTACGGGCAAGACGCTCCATTTCTTTTACTAAAATATCCGCTGAGTCAGGCTTGCCAAGCGCAGACGCCGACTCCGCCATGCGACTCCGCCATGCCTTATCCTTCATAATTCCCGCTATAGATTGAAACAGGGCCGGGCCACTCAGTTCCTTTTCTACAATCATGACGGATGCGCCTGCCTTTTCAAGGGTACGAGCATTAGCCTCCTGATGGTTATTCGTCACATTAGGTGATGGGATCAGAATGGACGGAATGCCGAGCGATGTAATCTCTGCCAAGAAGGACGCACCTGCACGATTAACAATTAAAGAAGTACAGGCCAGCACCTCTGGCATATTGTGAATATAGGGAAGCACATGTAGATGATTGGGCAATGAGCCGATCTGATTCCGTATGCTATCCAGCGTTTGCTCGTAATAAGATTCTCCGGTTACATATACAAAATGGACGTCTTTCAGTTGCGAAAGTTGCGGAGCCATTGCAATCATGGCGTCATTAATGGCCTTCGCTCCCCTGCTGCCACCGACCACAAGGACAACTGAGCTGTCCATCGGAACCCCAATCGTAGCAAATCCCCGATCCCGGTTAGCCAAACGAACTGTTGTAGCACGCGGGTTTCCGGTGTACAGTACATTTTTAGCTTTGGGAAAAGCTCCTTCTGAGCCTTCAAAGCTAACAGCCACTGTATCCACATAGCGACTCAGAAATGTATTAGTCAGCCCTGGAATTGCATTTTGCTCATGAATAATGCTGGGAATTCCCAACTTGGAAGCTGCATAAACGACGGGGCCACATACATATCCCCCAGTTCCAATAACGACATCTGGCTTAAATTTCTTTAATAATGCTTTGGATCTGCGAACCCCATTGAAAAAACGCATGATCGTTTTTATATTTTCCACAGACAAGCTGCGACGAAATCCTGTGATATCAATAGCCTCAAATGGAATTTTTTCCTGAGGAACCAACTTACTTTCGAGTCCTCGTTGACCGCCAATGTATAAAAATTCAGCGTCTGGATCAATTTCTTCGCACTGTCTGGCTACGGCCAACGCCGGATAAATATGCCCTCCGGTGCCGCCGCCGCTCAACACGACGCGCATAAACGTTCACCTCGCATAACGTGATAAATTTAGTAAAATGCCCAGAGCAGTTAGCATTAAGGTCAGAGAAGAACCTCCATAGCTGATTAAGGGCAGTGTTATTCCTGTCACCGGCATTAAACCGATAACGACACCAATATTAATGACGACCTGTACGGCAACCATTGCGACAATACCCACCGCAAGCAAACTACCATAGGTATCCGGAATGGTTATAGCGACACGCATTCCTCTCCACACGAGAACCAAAAAGAGCCCCAGCACCGTCATTCCACCGATAAAGCCAAGCTCCTCCGCCAAAATGGAAAAAATAAAATCAGTTTGCGGCTCAGGAACGTAGCTATATTTTTGTCGACTCATGCCGAGTCCCAAGCCCGCCAGCCCGCCAGGACCAATCGCATATAGCGATTGAATAATTTGATAGCCTGCGCCAAGCGGATCGGACCAAGGGTCCAGAAAAGCTGTGATGCGCTGGAGTCGATAAGGCGCAGCTGCAATCAGTGCAGCAAACCCCGCTGCTCCCGACAGAGCTAGCAGACCGAGATGCTTCATACGCGCGCCTGCCGTAAATACGATGAGCATGGACGCTCCCATCATTACCGTACCTGTGCCCAAATCGGGCTGGAGCATAATAAGCCCAAAAGCCAGTCCCATGAGTCCAAGCGGCGGCAACAGGCCGCGCGTAAAAGAGCTAATATCATAATCAGGACGACTGAGCCAACGAGCGAGAAAAAGAATCATACCTAGCTTCATAAACTCGGAAGGCTGAATGCCGAAAGAGCTAATACCGAGCCAGCTTCGTGCCCCGCCTCTTACTACACCAATGCCGGGAATTAATACGGCAACCAGCAGCGCTAGACAGATCAACAATACGACCTTGGCATATTTCTGCCAGACCCGGTAGTCCGTTCTGGCAGTAAAGTACATCGCTACTAGGCCGAGCCCCGCAAACAGCAATTGTCGCTTAACAAAATAGTAGGAGTCCCCGTACTCGTGAAAAGCGAGGACGGCGCCCGCACTATATACCATAACCATGCCGATGGCTAATAAGCTTACAATACAAACGAAAAGCCATAGATCCGGCGCTGGACGAGACTGCTTCATCAGGAGGCCACCCCTTGCATAAAAGTAGGGGCTTATCCAACCCCCCTACTTACAATTTATGCGCCGCCTCTTTAAAAATACGTCCACGCTCTTCATAGGATCGGAACATATCCCAGCTTGCACAGGCGGGTGAGAGTAATACCACATCTCCCGTCTCAGCAAATTCAGAAGCCTTGTTCACAGCCTCCACGAGCGTAGCGGCGGCATCCTCCCCATTATCGACGACCTTGACATGCTCTATTCCGGCCTGCTTGGCCCGCTCAGCCAGCTTATGCCGTGTCTCACCCAGGAGCACAACGGCTTTCACACCTTCCTGTAAAGAAGGTACGAGCTCTGTATAATCAGAGCCACGATCCAATCCTCCAGCAATGAGTACAATAGGCTGCTTAAAGGAAGATAAGGCCATCATCGTTGCTTTCGAATTGGTTGCTTTGGAATTATTGTAATAAGCTACACCAGCGTGTTCTAAAACATATTCAAGCCGATGTTCTACGCCGCGAAAAGTACTTAATGGTTCCGCCAAATTTGCTGGTTCTGCGCCTACAGCAATGGCGATTGCGCAGGCAGCAAGAGCATTTTCTACGTTAAAACGACCCGGAAGTCCAATCTCAGCTATGCCTATAATGGGATGCAGCACACCATTTCCATCGCGGTATACGATGCTACGTTCAATATCGTCCGTCACATCCGGTATGTATGGCGGATCAGCAAACAACCCTTCCTGCAAACGTTCTGTCGTAGAGAACGGAAGCAGCTTCGCTTTTATATAGGGTACCAGCTCCCGGCAGACGGGGTCGTCCCAGTTCACCACCGCAGTATCCGCCGCCGTTTGATTGGCAAATAGACGCGCCTTGGATGCAACGTAGTCCTCCATGCCTCCGTGGTAGTCCAAATGGGTCTCTGCTACATTGAGCAGGCAGGCCACAGCGGGCTTGAAATCCTTTGTTCCTTTTAACTGAAAGCTGCTCAGCTCCACAACCATCCACTCATCCGACTTGGCGTCCACAGCCGCCTCACATAAGGGCGTACCGATATTACCAGCCACGATTGGATTCATGCCGGATGCCTCCAACAGCTTGCCTACCCAAGTGGTCGTGGTCGTCTTTCCGTTGGAGCCAGTAATTCCGATGATCGGAGCTTTACATAGATGGTAGGCGACCTCAACCTCGGTCACAACCTCAATGCCGAGCTCGACAGCTTTCTGTACGGGAGGGGCCGTATAAGGAATGCCTGGATTTTTGACAACCAGCTTCACTCCAGGATGAATCAACCCCTCTGGGTGACCCCCGCATAAAACGGAAATTCCCAAAGCCTCTAATTCAGAAGCTTCGGGACATTGTTCCCTATCTTTTTTATCATTGACTGTCAGCTTCGCTCCGGCCTGGTGCAGCACCTTGGCAACTTGCACGCCGCTTTTGGCCAGACCGATAATGACGACTTCCTGATCTCTGTATGCGTCTGGATGGTTCATTGGTCTACAACCCCTTGTTGAGATAAAGTCCGAGTCCTGCCAACAGCAGTCCTACAGCCCAGAATGTAATAACTACGCGCCATTCGGACCAGCCGGACAGCTCGAAATGATGATGAATCGGGCTCATTTTGAAAATACGCTTGCCACGTGTTTTAAAGGAAGCTACCTGCAAGACCACGGACAGCATTTCAATTACGAATACACCGCCGATAATGAGAAACAAAATTTCGCTTTTCGTAACGATGGCAATGGCACCTATGGCGCCGCCGATTCCCAGCGAGCCTGTGTCACCCATAAACACCTTGGCAGGATGAGCATTATATACGAGAAATCCTAGTACAGCGCCAATCATAGCTGCTGAGCATACTGCTGCCGGAAGCGAGGTTGCCTGAATCGCGACAATGGCATAAGCAGCAAAGGCAATGGCACTTGTACCGGACAGCAGCCCGTCCAGCCCATCCGTGAAATTGACAGCGTTGCTAATTGCCAGCATCATGATAATAATGAACGGATAATAGAACCAGCCGCCCCAATCAAATGACCATGACGTTCCAGGGATGCCGATCGCAGTACTATGATCATTGCTAAGCAGAAGCCAGCACATGATCGCGCCAAACAATAATTGTCCAAACAGCTTTTGACGCGCCGTCAGGCCTAACGAGCGTTTGAATACAATTTTGATATAGTCGTCCAAAAATCCGATCAGCCCAAAGCCGAGTGTAGCAACCAGCAGAACGTAAAAGTCCGTATTTTTAATAGCTGAAAACTTAAGAAAGGTCAGCGTAAAAGCCACCAGAATCACGATACCGCCCATTGTAGGCGTACCTATCTTTTTAAGATGGCTTTGTGGCCCGTCATCCCGGACCTGCTGGCCAAATTTCATTCGCCGCAGCAGCGGAATGAGCAGTGGAGCGGCAATGACCGCCAGTATAAACGATACGACGATCGTCAGCAGTAATAATTGAATATCCATGGGAGTCTCCCTCTCGTCAACATCAGTTCTGTAGCGGACCGTTTTTCAGCGCATCCACAATTTCTTCTAGTCGCATCCCTCTGGATGCCTTAACCAGCACAATATCATTGGCGTGGAGATGAACCCGCAAATGCTGGATCAACTCTTGCTTATCTGTATAGGCGTGCACGTTAACAGCTGGCATCAACCCTTGCGCGCCCTGTGCAATCGAAGTGCCTAACGCACCGTAGGTAAACAGTACCTCTACGTCGTGCTTTGCCGCGAAAATTCCAATTTCCTCATGGAATTGCTTTTCCTCAGGTCCCAGCTCCAGCATGTCACCAAGTACGGCGACTTTACGTCCATCCGTTTTATACGCAGACAACGTCTGAATTGCAGCCTTCATAGAAGCCGGACTGGCATTATAAGCGTCGTTTAGCACAGTAAGTCCATTAGGACAGTTCACGACCTCAATACGCATGCCCGTCAGTTTTAAAGACGACAACCCTTTACGTATATGGTCTGCATCGACATTGAAATGACGCGCTACCGCCAGTGCTGCCAAACCATTTACAACATTGTGCTGTCCAAGCAAGGGAAGTCGGAAAGCCTCTTTGCCAGATTGGGCTGTTATGAATAAGCTACCTTCTCCATCCGAAGTGATTTCAGTTGGATAGTCATCGTTGCCTGCAGCTAGCCCGAACGTAAATAATTTTAAACCTTCAGGCTTGACCGTTTCAGACTCCGCCAACACTTGTGAAAGCAGTGGTTCATCCCCGTTGTAGATCAGCAAACCACCGGGCTTAAGGCCACTTGTGATTTCCAACTTTGCACGAGCGATTTCCGCACGAGAACCAAGCTGCAGCAAGTGCGATTCGCCTATGTTCGTTATGATAGCTACATCTGGTTGGGCAATATTAGCCAGCAGACGAATCTCTCCACGTCCACTCATGCCCATCTCCAGAATGAGAATATCTGTATCCTGCGGCATGGACAGTACCGTTAAAGGCAAACCGATATGATTGTTATAATTTCCTTCGGTTTTGTGTACTTTAAAAGTCGTGCCCAGCAGAGCGTTTACGATGTCTTTCGTTGTCGTCTTGCCGTTGCTTCCCGTGATCCCAACGACAGAAACGCCAGTTTCGCGTAAGTATGCAGCTGCTAGATGCTGAAGGGCTTCTAACGTATCCTCTACCTCAATAGCGTTCTCAGCCGGAGGTACGCCATGATCCTTTTGCCATAAAAATGCAGCTGCACCTGCCTCACTTACGATCTGCTGCACATAATTATGCCCATCAAATCGTTCGCCCACGAGTGGAACAAACAACCCTTGGCTCTGCGGCCTGCGAGAATCTGTAAAAACGCCTTCGACTATCTGTTCGGCGTCCGCTTCTCCGTGAAGTGTTCCTTCACACATAGATGCAATCTGACCGATTGTTCTTTTCATCACTTGGATAAACCCCTTATCGCTTCTTTGGCTACGATGCGGTCATCGAATTCATGCACCGTTTTTCCGATCAACTGGTAAGTCTCATGACCTTTTCCCGCAATCAATACTACATCGTCAGGGCTTGCCATTTCAACAGCTTTATGAATTGCAGTTCTTCGATCCACGATCAATTCGTATCGTTCTGCGGGTATACCTTCATCAATCAGCCCTTGTTCGATGTCTTTCAAAATCACTTTCGGGTCCTCTGTTCGCGGATTGTCGGAAGTAATAAACGAATGATCACTGTAACGCGCAGCAATTTTCCCCATCAACGGACGTTTCGTACGATCCCGGTCACCGCCGCATCCAAATACACACCATACTTTACCGACCGCAAATTCCTTTACGGTGCGAAGGACATTTTCCAATCCGTCCGGTGTATGGGCATAGTCTACAATAACAGCAAAGGGCTGACCCGCATCTACAGGCTCTACCCGCCCATCTACGCCCGCGATAGACTCTAGACTCCTCTTGATATCCGCCAGCGAAATTCCCTCCAGCAGAGCTGCGGTAATGGCCGCCAGTGCGTTGTACACATTGAACTTGCCCACCATTCGAAGCTCAATATCGGTATCTCCTTTAAAAGTGGACACATGGAAGAAGGTTCCCTTGGCACCAATAGTGATACGAGATGCCTGCACATCAGATTCCTTTTCCACGCCGTATGTAATCACTTGGGCCGCAGTTTGAGCCTGCAAATAGGAAGAAGCCGGATCGTCTGCATTCAGAACAGCATATTTGCTATCTGATGCATCACGCGAGAAAGCATTTCCCAACCTAGAGAACAAAAGTCCTTTTGCAGCACGGTACTCCTCCATTGTGTTGTGGTAGTCCAGGTGGTCCTGCGTCAGGTTTGTAAATATAGCTGTGCGAAAATCAGTTCCCTTGACGCGACCCTGCTCCAACGCATGTGAGGATACTTCCATGACACAGCATTGAACCCCCTGCTCTGCCATATTTCCCAGATAACGTTGAAGTTCCACCGCTTCGGGCGTAGTGCCAGACATTGGATAAGACTGACCACCGTAACGCATTTGAATCGTACCAATCAGTCCGGTGTTCACCCCGGCGTCCTTCATGATCTTTTCAATCAGATAAGTTATCGTTGTTTTACCGTTGGTTCCGGTTATGCCGATCATGCGCATGCGTCGGCTCGGTGAATCAAACATATAATCCGCCAAAACCGCCATGGCATGTCGTGCATCCTTAACTACAAGCTGCGGAACAGGTACATCCAGTTCCCGTTCAACGACCAAAGCTGCCGCTCCGGACGCAATTGCCTGCTCGGCATATTCATGTCCGTCCACTGTAAAACCTGGCAGACACAGAAATAAATCTCCCGGTTGCACTCGACGTGAATCCGCCCCGATTCCTCGGCAATCCACTGTACCGTCACCCACGACACGGGAGACGGCCAGCAGTGAAGCCAATTGTTGAAGCTGCATCTTTCATTCCTCCATTGCTCTCTCGTTATTCATAGTATGGTATAAAATGAACCTATCAATCCCCCATGTAAATACGGATCGTTGATCCCCGCTCCAATCTGGAGCCCGGCTTCGGCGCCTGACTCACGACCGTCTTGCCTGACCCGGATTTTACGAGCATAAAGTTCATATTCATATCTTCGTACAAATCAGCTGCAGTAGCACCTACCAGATCAGGTACCGTTTCGATCGGATTTTCTCCATACTTGTACTCTTTGGCAATTTGATTGGTGCGAGGTGGTATTTTTAAGGCAATCAGCGCGTCCTTTAAAATATTTTGCACGATTGGCGCAGCAACAACCCCGCCGAATTGAATGCCCTTCGGGTTATCGACAGCGGTATAGACGACGATTTGCGGATCATCTGCCGGTGCAAAACCAATAAAGGATACAATATGCTCCGAGGAAGAATAACGCCCGTTAATCACCTTTTGTGCTGTCCCCGTTTTACCTCCCACCCGGTAGCCTTCAATAAAAGCAGGACGACCTGTACCTTTAGCAACGACACTTTCCAGCGCTTCCCTTACCTGTCGGGAGGTGTCCTCTGAAATGACCCTACGTACCAGTTCTGGTTCTACTTTTTCCAGCACTTTTCCGGTTCCCGGCTGAACCCAACCTTTTGTAATGTGAGGCTTGTAAAGATTACCGCCATTGATTGCCGCTGATACAGCCGTAACCTGCTGGATCGGGGTGACAGACACCCCTTGACCAAAAGCGGTCGTCGCCAGTTCTACAGGACCTACCTGAGGTAGCTTGAACAAAATGCCGTTGCCCTCACCAATCATGTCGATCCCCGTTTTGCTGCCGAAGCCAAAATTGCGAATGTACTTGAACAGTGTTTCTTTGCCTAACCGCTGCCCCAATGTTACAAAACCAGGGTTGCAAGAATTCTCCACCACTTGAAGGAAAGTTTGGCTCCCATGTCCGCCTTTCTTCCAGCAACGCAGACGTGCTCCACCGACTTCAATATATCCCGGATCAAAAAAACGGTCATTTTTGAGATTGACCTTCTTTTCTTCCAAGGCAGCCGCCAATGTAATAATTTTAAAAGTAGACCCAGGTTCATATGTCATCCAGATAGGCAGATTTCGATTGTAGATTTCAGGCGCATATTGCTTGTATAGCGCTGGCTCATAGCTTGGTCGTCCAGCCATGCCTAATATTTCACCCGTCTTGGGGTTCATAGCTATAGACAACGCGGACTTCGCCTGAAATTTGACCATGGCTTGGTCAAGCTCCCGCTCCATAATGGACTGCACAGACTTATCAATGGTTAATTGTAAATTCAGTCCATCCTTCGGTTCAATGTATTTTTCGGAAGAACCTGGCATCAGACGACCACCTGCATCTGATAAATATGCAATACTTCCGTCAATTCCCCGAAGCTTACTGTTTTGCTGCTTCTCTACGCCTGTCAGCCCTTGATTATCAATTCCTGTAAACCCAAGAATATGAGCGGCTAGATCACCATAAGGATAATAACGTTTGTTGTCTTCAGCAACAACGATACCCGGCAGCTTCAAATCACGAATTTGCTGCGCTTTCTCCATCGTAATTTTTCGTCCGCCGGGCTGAAGTTTTTGGCTTGCTGTTCGTTTGGTAATCAGCTTGAGCACTTTATCCTCACTCATATCCAGCAAGGGCGCCAGCCTGCGTGCCGTTTCTTCCGGCTTCTTAATCTGTACTGGTATCGCCATGACTGTGGGCGAACTGACATTGTAGGTCAGCGCCGTACCCTGCCGATCCAAAATTTCGCCACGCTTGGCGGCAAATGGAATATTGCGGCGCCACGAATCCTCAGCCTTGGCCGAGAGCTCGCCTCCTTTACCCAATTGAACATAGGCGAGCCGGATCGACAAGGCCGCAAACAGTACAAATAATCCCATTAGCCCCCATACCAGCCTTCGCCGCATGGTCACGTTAGATTTTTTCAAACGCGCTCCCTCCGTTCCTCAAATACTCATGACATGTCTTACCTCATGAATATTCAAAAGAACGAACATTAGAACAAGCTATCAGTTATCCTCGCCTTTAATCTCAGCAGCACTTTTCTCATCTGCAACAGCCGATATTCCTCTCTTAGGAGCTCCCGCATCTGTTCCAGCTTCGGCAGTAGTACCGGATTCGTTTTTATTATCGGCCTCCGTTTTTGTTGCGCTCCCAATCTGGTTAGCTGCAACTCCATTGGTCGAGTCCTGTGTATCCTCCGGTTTCACTCCGGTCACCGTTTCTTTGGCCGGCTGAAGCATCACACTGACGATTCGCTTTCCATTTACCATTTGCGCCTTTTGAGAGACGACATAACCTTCGCCGCTTACCTGCACACCAACCCTCATAAGGGTTAGAACTTGAAGTGTGTCACGCAACGAAACACCTGTAAAATCAGGGATAGTCATGTTGGCACTATCCTCAGTCAGCAAGTAAATGCGTTGTCCGGGTTTCATTTTGACGCCTGCTTCAGGATACTGGCGAACAATTTTGGAGCCTTTGCCTACCGTTTCATAGGCAATCCCCTGTTTGAGCAATGCGTTTTGCGCATCCTTCTTCACCTGACCCGTTAATTGTGGTACCGTTGGCAAATTCACTGTTTTTACAACAGCGCTGCCTGATTTATTCGTTTTAGTTCCCGTTTTTGGAACACCCATATATTGCAACGATTGGGATACGATTTTTTTAAATACAGGCGCTGCTGCTGTACCGCCGCCTACCGATTTGTTAGGTTCGTCCATAACAACCAAAACAGCCATTTTCGGATCATTTACCGGTGCAAAACCTATAAAGGACACGACATCCTTCGAATGGTCATATACTTTTCCAACGACCTTCGTCGCTGTACCTGTTTTACCAGCTACACGATATCCGTCGATATAAGCAAGGCGTCCCGTACCAATTTCCTGGTCAGACACAACCTGCTCCAGATAGCTACTTGTCTGAGCTGCAGATTCCTGAGTAATCACTTGGCGGATTTCCTTTGGCTGAATCGTCTGCACTTCGCCTGTATCTGGGTTTATAATTTCCTTTACCAGATGAGGCTGCATCAGCTTCCCCCCGTTAGCAATTGCCGAGATGGCAGCTACCTGCTGGATTGGCGTCACCTGGACACGTCCGTGTCCATATGAAGCTGTTGCGACCTCGGATTTGTACTGGGTATGGAATGTGATAGCTCCGGTAGACTCACTCGGAAGATCAATACCCGTTTTCACCCCGAAACCAAAGTTATTAATATATTTCTTCAGCCTTTCGCCACCCAACTTATCCAGCCCCAGATGGACAAAGCCGACGTTACTTGAACGCTTGACTCCCTGAAGATAAGTTAACGTTCCCCAGTTACGGCTTACGTCACGAATATCCCAACCTCCGACCCGAATCATACCAGATTGGTAGGATTCATTCGGATTGAATACCTTTTCTTGAACCGCGGCAGCCAAGGTCACAATCTTAAACGTGGAGCCCGGCTCGTAGATGGACTGAGTAGCATTATTACGGAAATTTTCCAAAGGTGTACTCCCATATGTATTGGGATTAAAATTCGGGTAGGTCGCCATACCGAGAACATCCATCGTTTTGGGATCAGCCGCTACCACAGTCATCGTTTTCGGATTGTATTTTGCAATAGCTTCCTGCATGGCATCCTCTATATAATACTGAATCGTATCGTCAATCGTCAGCTTTAAATTTTTACCATTTTGTGCCGGCTCATAGACACTTCCCGATCCTTGAAGAGGAACTCCCTTCCGATCCCGCTGATACAGAAGCTTTCCAGCCGTCCCCGAGAGCTCTTTATTATAATAAGCTTCCAACCCCATACCTGCTGTGCCATCTTTTCTTTGATAGCCAAGAACATGGGAAGCCAGCTTATTTTCTGGATAATAGCGTTTGGATCCTTGAACAGTGTCCACAGCTCCAATTACTTGATACTTATCCTTCAAATACTCTTTGAACGTATCCACTTGTGCCTTGACCTCAGGATCTACCTTCCAGCCTCCATTGCGGATCTCGCGGTTTTTTAAGTAGTTCCCCGCTTTATCCTTTGCAGAAAGATGCCTTCTCAGCTCATCCTCAGGTGTTTTGAGTAATTGGTGTAGCTTAGCTACAACCTCATTCTCCAAATCATACTCCTGAATAATGGTAGGATTGACAACTACCGTATAAGCTGGTGCATCCGTAGCCAATACGTTTCCTTTACGGTCCGTAATGGTTCCACGCTTGGGCTGAATCACCTGATCTTTTTCCACTTGAGTAACTACCAGGTTATGCCAGTACTCCCCGCTCACAACTTGAATCCAAAATACCTTAAGTAGCAGAACAAGAAAAAAGAGGGTAATACATCCCCCTATCAGCAGTGTACGAAGCTTTATTCTTTTGACCATAGCTCAAACCTCTCTGCAAAAAAATGTACGTCAGAGCATAGCTTGATGCTATGCCCTTAACTATTTGGCAGCCTGCTTTTCCACACGAATGGGCTCTCTTGTTGGTTCGATATATCCCTGTTCCTTTGCAGTCGGCACGATCTGATTTTCCAGACGCTCTTTTTGAATCTTCAGTTGGGCGATATTGGTCTGTAATTTGGAAATGTCCTTGCTTGCCGTATTAATCGAATAATTGATTTGATAAATGTGAGCGTACCTGCCAATCAACATACCAGCAATGACAATGCACGCTACAAGTGTCAATAGATACAGCAGCTTTTCTCGAATCGGCAGCTCTCTGCGGCGTGTAACGACTTTGGTGGTCTCACGATACCGTTGTTGCTGAACCTGTTCCTGACGGGCTCTTTCTTTTACAGCCAAATTACCGCGTGTATAAGCCATGTCGCCTCTCCTTCTCCATTAAATTTACAATTTTTCGGCAACTCTCAGCTTCGCTGACCGGGACCGTGGATTAAGCTCCAATTCCTGCTCTGACGCTACAATCGGCTTACGGTTCACCAGCTTCAGATCGCCTATCATTTTGTCCTCCAAAATAGGCAAATCAGATGGATAGATGCTTTTCGCCAAATACTCCTTGAAAATATGCTTGCATATCCGATCCTCCAGAGAATGGAATGTAATGACCGAAATTCTGCCTCCTGGAGCCAGACATCTTATTGCCTGATGCAAAGTATCTTCCAGTGCACCCAACTCATCATTTACAGCAATCCGCAAAGCCTGGAAACTGCGTTTAGCCGGATGTCCCCCGGTTCTGCGTGCCGCAGCCGGAATTCCTTCTTTGATAATATCGACAAGTTCCCCTGTTGTGTGAATAGGCTTGTTCAATCGACGTTCAATCATGATCTTTGCGATCCGCCGTGAAAACTTCTCTTCTCCGTAATGAAACAAAATACGCGCAATCTCTGCTTCCGACCATTCATTGACAATTTCGTAAGCCGTAAGCGAGCTACTCTGATCCATCCGCATATCAAGCGGCGCATCATGATTGTAACTAAATCCCCGTTCCCCCTCATCGAACTGGGGCGAGGACACACCCAGATCGAACAAAATACCCTGGACCTGCGGGACGCCGTCTTTTTCGGGCAATCCCAATTCAGTCAGCTTGTCCTGCAAGTGGCGGAAGTTAGATTTCACTAATGAAATCTTTCCTTCATAGGCTGACAGCTTCTCTCGCGCATTGTTCAATGCCCAGTCGTCCTGATCAAAGGCAATAAGCCTTCCCTCAGGGCCAAGCTGTGATGCAATGACGGAACTGTGTCCTGCCCCTCCCAACGTGCAGTCCACATAAATCCCGTCCTGCCTGATGTTTAGTGCCTGTGTTGCTTCTTCTTTGAGTACGGTAATGTGGTGAAACAAACGGCTGACCTCCTAAATTACAATTCAAAGTTGAAATCAACCAATTTCTCAGCAATGTCATTAAATGCTTCCTCTGATTGGTTGAAATATTGCTCCCAAGTGTGCTTACTCCAAATCTCTACACGGGTGGACACTCCCAATACGACGCACTCTTTAGTAAGCTTGGCGTATTCGCACAAATTCCCCGGTAAATTTACCCTGCCCTGTTTGTCCAATTCGCATTCAGTCGCTCCCGAGAAAAAAAAACGGGTAAACGCCCGCGCATCGGCCTTCATCAGAGGCAGTGCTTTAAGTTTTTTCTCCATGACAGCCCACTCATCCATAGGATACACGAAGAGGCATTGGTCCAGCCCGCGGGTAACCACGAACGAGGCACCGAGAAGTTCACGAAACTTGGCCGGTACAGTAAGCCGACCCTTCTCATCAATGCTATGTTGGAACTCCCCCATAAACATTGGTTTCGTCACCCCTTACCCCATTCTCCCACTTTGGCCCACTTTCCACCACCTAAGCATAATAGATTCGCTTTAAAAAATCAAAGACCTCTTTTTCATTACCAAAAAGTGATAGAAGCTGGATCCATAGCATTATGTCTGTTATTGTAGCCCTGCGTCATAAGATACAAAAAAGCCCCTTATCCCATGAAGCCGGCACCCGACAATATGCATCAGGTTTCGAAACCACACGGAATAAAGGGCTTACTCTCTGTCCATTATGTCAACCTAAACAAACACTTGCATTAAAAACACAACACTTTTGCAGCGAAAATCGTGACGAAAAATCCGCTTACGCGTTCCAGCTGTCCAAATAGATCTTTTGGTCTTCAGTTAACGTGTCAATTTGAATTCCCAGACTATCAAGCTTGAATCGAGCTACCTGCTCATCAATTTCATAAGGTACATTGATAACGGCCTTACCAAGCTCATTATAACGATCATTCACGTATTTCAAGCCAAGCGCCTGAAGCGCAAATGTCGTATCCATAATTTCTGCTGGATGACCATCGGCGGCAGCTAGATTCACAAGGCGTCCTTCTGCCAGCAAATACATTTTACGTCCATCTTTAAAGCGATATTCCTCAATATTACGACGCACCGTACGAATGGATTCGGAACGTTTAGCAAGCTCAGGCTTACTAACCTCCACATCAAAATGCCCTGCGTTACACAGCACAGCCCCATCCTTCATCACATCAAAGTGTTCCCCTGTAATTACAGCCTTGTTACCAGTTACTGTAATAAAGAAATCACCCAGTTTGGCAGCCTCTACCATTGGTAACACATGGAAACCATCCATATGGGCTTCTACAGCCTTGATTGGATCAACCTCGGTTACAACAACGTTGGCTCCCAACCCTTTCGCACGCATTGCAACCCCTTTGCCACACCAGCCATAACCTACCACAACCACTGTACTTCCGGCTACAACCAGATTAGTCGTACGAATAATGCCGTCGAAAGCTGACTGTCCTGTACCATAGCGGTTGTCAAACAAATATTTGCAGTAAGCATCATTAACAGCCACCATCGGAAAGTGAAGTTGCCCTTCTTTTTCCAATGCCTTCAAACGAATAATGCCAGTAGTTGTCTCCTCTGCTCCCCCACGGATCGTAGAAATCAGATCAGGCCGTTCGGATTGCAACAGAGTAACCAAGTCACCACCATCATCTATAATGAGATCCGGCTTTGTTTCCAGTGCCTTGATTTGCAAATTTTTGAATTCTTCTGGGTCCGGATTGTATTTAGCTAATACAGTAACGCCATCTTCAACTAATGCGGCGCAAACATCATCTTGTGTGGACAATGGATTACTACCCGTAATAGTTACCTGCGCTCCACCTGCTTGTACCACTTTAGCCAAATAAGCCGTTTTGGCCTCCAGATGTAGACAGATGGTTACCTTCAAACCAGCAAAAGGCTGCTCTTGCTCGAATTGTTGACGTATACGGTTCAATACCGGCATATGTGCTTCTACCCAATCAATTTTCAAATGACCTTCAGGAGCCAATTTAAGATCGTGAACTATGCTATTTTGCAGAGAATGGGAAGTCATACTTTGTTTCCTCCTTCAAATTGGTTAAATTTTATTCCATGATAAATCCTATATAAAACAACAAATTATACATAAATAACACGATGCGTCCCCGTCAAATCCAATGGTACATTCATAATCGTATCCATCAGACTGAGACCATAACGATTCAGAAAATGATAGATCGTATACGCCCGCTCCTGCGGCTGTCCAAATGGGAAAAGCGACCATTCAATACGATCCCACTGGCGAAGTGCTGTTTCATTTTGTCGAAGCAACGCTTCCTGAACTTTTGCCTCCAGATAGGCGATCTGTGACAGAATCTTATCGCGGTTGGTTTCTCCAAGCCGTAGCAAACCTTTTTCAATCAAACCTGTCTGCTGCACAAGCGGTTCGTACATGCGGACAAAAGCTTCCTTTGCCCCGGAAAACTGATCCTGCATTCCAAGCTGATCTTGAGTGGCAATCCATTGCTTTTTCCGTTCCTCAAGTCCGTCTCGAACTTGACCAAAACTTAATTCATACTTAAGCATATGCTTTTCCACACCTGACTCTACCAACGTAAAAGACATTCGTGGCAGCAGTATCGGCATCTGCATCTCCAACACCCCGAAAGCATCCCGTGTAATCGCCCAGTAAGCAATCTCTCCTAGACCCAGCACAGATGCCAGCACCGGAAACAGTGAATCCTGCATTAGAGGACGAGTTAGCACATTATTACTAAAACGTTCGGGATGTCTATCTATCTCTTCAAGCAGTTCATCCACAGTAAACACCACCAGACCGTGTCGATCTGTGAATAGCCCAGCTTTTTTGAAAAGCAGCAAACGTTCATCTTCATGGATATAAAAGAGATTCGCGCCGCCTTCATGCACATCCGCTTGTAAATGATAGCCATAATCTACGATCCGCGTGGCAGTCGTCCGGTAAGCCTGCTCCAACTCATCATTGTGCTGAACCAGCCGCTTAAAAACGGATGCTTCCAGCTTGCGTAGCGAAGGATCTGCTGAATCCAAAAGTACTAATCCATAGCTGCCGAACAAAAGGCCCAGCAACTTGGCAAAGGCTTCACTCAGTCCATATGAGTCCGTTAATCCGTTCTCAATCATGCGCATTATATCAGCCTTATGTTCTGAATCTGGCAAGCTTTGCTCTATATCCGCTATCGCTTGCTTCCACTCAACAGTATCAACTTTAATCGCACTAACCGAAGAACGGCGTTCTAGTTGCTTATTCAGCTTGATTTTGACGGCTTGTGGGTCATTTGCCATTACGTATGTATGATTGACCTCATCCCAGTCATGATCTTCGCCAGCAATCCAGAAGACGGGGATAACCGGACGTCCAAGCCGTTCCTCAGCTTCTCTCGCTGCCTTAATAATTGTAGCGGCTTTGTAAATGACCAGCATCGGACCTGTGAACAGTCCGCTTTGCTGTCCGCCAGCTACTACTAAGGCATCTGGACTATCCAGACGGTCCAATGAAGCACGAACCGCCTCATGCGAATTGTATTTCTCATTGTATATACGAAGACATGCTACGACATCCTTACGGTTTAATCGCAGATGCCCCGTCTTATCCAGCCACTTCGCCCGTTGGGCATAAGCATCGGCGTGCAGCACATTATACTCATACAAATCGCTTGCGCGTCCCGTACCCTGTATATAATCTTCTGCCAAAGCCGACCCTCCGCGAAGCGTTTCCGGAATTATTTTCATGGGTCTGCCTCCTGTCTCCACCAAAACCTTACTGCTTGATTGTACCGAAAGCCCATGTCCACGTCAAAGCTTCCTACAAAAAAAACCGCCGAATAACTCGGCGGTTGTTGCATAAAACAAGATCAGGCGTAAGGCTCAGCTACAAAATGTCCTTTGGACACTTCGATGAGCGTGGCATTTTCCAGGTTATAAGCCCCTGTCTTATTGCCAGATGCATCATGAATCGGGCCTGCTTGGTCGCCTGGCATAATAATCCGTTTTTTGTTAGCTTCTACTTCTGGATCAGGGAGTGGGATCGCCGACAAAAGCATTTTCGTATAAGGATGGATCGGATTTGCATACAACTCAGCGCTTTCTGCAAGCTCGACCATTCTACCCATATACATCACAGCTACCCGATCACTGATGTGCTTAACCATCGACAGATCATGCGCAATGAACAGATATGTCAGACCCAAACGTTCTTGAAGCTCTTTTAGCAGGTTGACAACCTGAGCCTGGATAGATACGTCAAGAGCCGAAATCGGCTCATCACAAATGATGAATTTAGGATTAACCGCTAGTGCGCGTGCAATACCGATCCGCTGACGTTGACCACCAGAAAACTCATGCGGATAGCGTGTTGCATGGTCAGGGTTCAAACCAACCAGATCAAGTAACTCTTCAATCCGTTTCTTACGTTCTGCACGGCTACCCGCCATATTGTGAATATCCAGCGCCTCACCAATAATATCAGAAACAGTAAAACGCGGGTTCAATGATGCATACGGATCTTGAAAGATCATCTGCATATCACGGCGCATGGCTTTCATTTTACTCGGTGATAATTTGTAAATATCCGTCCCGTTAAAACGTACGCTTCCTGCTGTAGGTTCATACAAGCGCAAAATCGTACGACCCGCTGTAGACTTACCACAGCCGGATTCGCCAACCATACCCAGCGTTTCACCCTCACGAATATAGAAATTCAGGTTGTCCACCGCTTTGAGCACACGGTTTTTGCCAACATTAAAATACTTTTTAAGACCTTCAACCTCAATTAAATTGTTGCTACTCACCATGATCTCACCTCCTATTTCTTCAACTTCGGATCAAGCGCATCACGCAAGCCGTCGCCAAAAAGGTTGAACGCAAGCATAATCAAACTGATCAAACCTGCCGGGAAAAGCATCCGCCACGGGTAATACATCCACCCGGTCAGAGCTGATTCAATCATTGAACCCAGCGATGCCTCCGGATTCGGTACCCCTAACCCGAGGAAGCTCAGGAAAGCTTCGGAAAAAATAGCGGTCGGAACGCTCAACGTCAATGTAACGATGATCGGACCTACTGCATTAGGCAAGAGGTGGCGGAAAAGCAAACGACCTGCTCCAGCACCCATGGAACGGGAAGCAAGTACAAACTCTCTGTTTTTGAGTTGCATCATTTCACCACGTACAATCCACGACATGTTAATCCACCCGGTCACACAAAGCGCAATAATGATTGTAGTGATACTTGGCTCCAGTACAACCAGCAACAGGATCGTAACAAGCAAGTAAGGAATGGAGTACAAGATTTCAGAAAATTTATTCATGATTTCATCAACGCGGCCACCAAAGTAACCCATAATTCCACCATAAATAACACCAATCAGCAAATCAATCAAAGCTGCAGCCAGACCTATCGTCAAGGAAATCCGTGCTCCCATCCATGTACGGACAAACATATCACGTCCAAGATCATCCGTACCGAACCAATGCTCCGCGGAAGGTGGCAGATTCGTGCTGAGTAAATCATTAGAGTAATAATTATAGGGTGACAATATCGGGCCGATTAAAGAAAAAAGCACAATCAGAACTAAAACAATCAAGCTAGTCATTGCAACCTTGTTTTTACGAAGTCGTTCCCAGGCATCGCGCCAAGCAGATAAGCTTTCTCGCTGAATAACTTCAGACTGCTTTTCATCGACACCTATTTTTTGGAAATCTTCCGGTTTCACCTGAAGTTTATCCAAATTCACAGCATTGTCTTTCACAGACATAAAGTTACCCCTCCTTCCCGCCGGACAGCTTAATCCGAGGATCAATAAACCCATACGCGACATCTGTAATAAAACGCGCTAACATAAGCAAAACACCGTAAAAAATCGTTATCCCCATAATCATAGTGTAATCACGGCTTGTGATACTTTCCACAAACACTTTACCAATACCGCCAATCCCGAAAATCCGTTCAATAACCACAGATCCGGTAATAATATTCGCTGTCATTGGACCTACGTAGGTAACAACTGGCAAAATAGCATTCCGCACAACGTGCTTGAACATGATCGTAATGGATTTCAAGCCTTTAGCTTTGGCCGTTTTGATATAATCTGCATGCAGTACTTCTATCATACTGGAACGCGTCAATCGTGCAATAAACGCAATTGGTTGAGCGGACAAAGCCGCAACAGGCAGAACGTAGTCCATTGGGCCCTCAAAACCCATAACATTAAACAATTCCAACTTTTGGGCAAAAAAGAACTGGATTAATGATGCCAAAACGAAGCTGGGAACCGCAATACCTAGAATTGCCAATATCATCGCTACGGTATCAATGAGTCTACGATGGTACAAAGCCGCCAGCATGCCTAGTAAAATACCGACAATAATGGAGACAATAATTGCTACCAGACCTAATTTTAATGATACCATAAAGGTCTGTCCAATAATGTCGCTCACATCTTGATTCAATTTTTTCATAGAAATACCAAAATCACCCGTAACAATATCACCTAAGTATTTAAAATATTGTACATATACAGGCTTATCCAACCCATACTGTTCCATTAATCGGGCTTGAATCTCAGGAGACGTCGCTCTTTCGCTCATAAAAGGGTTACCTGGAATTGCCTTCATCAGAAAGAACGTCGCAGAGATCAGAATGAGCAAAGAAATAAGCATAAATATAAATTTACTGATCAAATAACGCGCCATCGCCCGTTTACACCCCCCATATTTTTTCGACACCATTCGATTCTATAGAAATAGAGTTGGGTTGTCCAATCTACTTATATGCATGGTTAATTTAATCATATTAAGAAGAACCCTCACACACAAAAAAAACGGGATATATATGGCAGTACCCACATATATATCCCGAAGTAACTCTTCAACTTCAGAATCAAGTATCAGCTACTTACTGTGTTATATAAGCTCTTGTAAAATCAATTGCACCACTAAAATCCAAGGCAACGCCTTTTACATTTGGTTTCGTCAAAGAAGTATTAGAGTAGTAATAAATCGGCAGTAAAACCATATCATCCTGAACAAGAAGCTTCTCTGCTTTCGCAAATATTTCCATGCGTTTTCCTGGATCAGTTTCTGTTTTAGCCGCTTTAATCAAACCATCATATTCAGGATTAGAATATCCAGAATTATTGTTGCCATTACCAGTTGTCCAGATATCCAAGAATGTCATCGGATCATTAAAGTCAGCAGACCATCCACCACGAGCAATTTGGAAATTCAACTTGTTACGTGTTTGGATAAATACGCCCCACTCCTGGTTTTGCGTTTTCACATCGATTCCCAGGCTTTTCTTCCACATATCTGCAACTGCCAAAGCAATTTTTTGGTGTCCTTCAGTAGAATTGTAGAGTAGAGTGATTGGAGGGAGTGAAGTTACTCCTTCTTCCTTCATACCTTCTTGAAGCAATTTCTTCGCTTCAGCTACATCTTCTTTGAAATAATCATCTTTATGCTCATTACGGTATTCCTGAGATAAACCTTTAATACCCGGAGGTACAAAGCCGTAAGCAGGAATCTCTCCACCCATCGTTACTCTATCAACAATCGGCTGACGTTGAATCGACATTGCAAATGCTTTACGAATTTTAAGATTATTGAACGGTTTTTCGGTGACGTTAAACAAATAGTAATAGGTGCTTGCTATACCTTTAGCCTGGAATTCATTAGGCATTTCATTTTTCACAGCCATCATTTGGTCTGCAGGAATTTCACCATTTGGTTTACCTGCATAATCAAGTTGTCCACTTCTGTAAGAAGCGAGTTCTGTTGCACCGCTGTTTACAAGGGACATTGTAATTTTCTTCAGTTTAATTTCGTCCTTACCCCAATAATTCTCGCTTTTGGAAACCTCAATCTTTTGACCTGTCTCCCAAGTCGACAATGTGAAAGGCCCGTTAGTGATCATGCTTTCTTTTTTAGTCGCCCATTTATCATTACCTTTAACAGACGGATGCACCGGATAATAGGTGTAGAAAGAAGTCAATCCCAGGAAGTAAGGTGTTGCATGTTCCAGTTCTACCTGTAATGTATGGTCGTCAACTGCTTTGACACCTACATCTTTGAAGTCCGTAACTTTAGTACCTTTAAAAGATTTGGAAGTGCTCAGGTTGTAACCCTCAGCATTTTTGATATAGTACAATTGGTAAGCATATGGAGGTGCAGGAGCCGTGGAAGGATCCAATACCCGTTGCCAAGCAAATACGAAGTCGCTTGCTTTGACTGGGTCGCCATTACTCCATTTTGCAGTATCGCGAAGCTTAAACGTATAGGTTTTGCCGTCATCGGAAATTTTCCAAGATTCAGCTACACCAGGAATTTCTTTACCATCAGGGCCCATGCGAACAAGACCTTCATACATTGTTTTTAAAACAGTGTTTGCTTGAGTATCTTGAGCCTGTGCCGGATCGAACGTTGGCGGCTCGGATGCAAGGTTAATGCGCAAAATTTGCTTGTCGGCCGGAGCCGGCGTAGTCGAGGTGTTTTCTTGTGCGCCCTTACCATTGGTATCGTTCTTGCTGGAGCCGCAACCTGCGAGCAATGCGCCAACTGCAAGAATGAGTGTCAAAAGGACTAAAAAGCTTTTCCTTTTCATCTAGCGTTTTCCCCCTAGTTCTAAAGTGGTATATGTTTATAGATTATACAACCAGCGGTCAAAAAAATCTACATTACATTTCTTCAAATTGAGCTTTTTTTTCAAAAAAACATGATTAATTCATATTTTCTCACCGTTTCATGTCATGTTATATCACATGATGTTGAATATATTCTTAAATATACCAACAACAGTCAACAAAATATACGCCAATGTCATTGCTATAAAAGTTAATCTCCAGACCGCTCTACATAATCTTTTACCATCAACCTTTCCTTTTATTCGATTTTGAGCTCCTCCAATTAAACCCAAGGCCAGTAATAGGAGCAGTAGAATCAAATAAAAACCGAATCGAGATGTAAAAATGACGTTAAAGAGTGCTGCGACGGAAAATATCAGAAAAAACGTGGTAATATCCATAGAAGTAAGTAACGATTTCTTTTTTTCCATTTTAAGAATGTAGCGACAAACCGCAAACACGATCAAAAACGGAAAAAAGGGAAGAATACTGAAAGTGATAATGGTACCTTGTATAAGACTCAACTGATCACCCCTCTTTTAGCCGCATACCTTCAATTAATTGCCACAATACCTCATGAGTTGGTGCAGTAACCCCAGCCTGATCTGCCATCTGCACCAGTTGTCCGTTAATTGAAGCAACTTCTGTCATGGACTGTGCAAGTACATCAGCTAGCATGGACGAGTGATTTTCTGCCGTTGACCGGCATACATTTATAATTTGCTCCCACCATGCGTTTTCCCAGTGGATACCATGAGCTTCATACACTTGAATGCCTTCATCGTACAACCTGCGCATCATATGTATTCGAATAGGGGGCGAAAGCAGCTCGCCATTACGAACTCGCCATACCGCCGTCAGCGGATTGATTACAGCATTGATCAACAACTTGCGATACATACCGTTCTCGATTTCTTTCGACAAGCAAGCGTCAAATCCTGCTGCAAGCAGCCGATTTAGCACACATTGGTTAAAATTATTGTTCTTCGACTCCTCCCCTTCCTCCGAACAACCTATTTCAGTAACACCCGATCCTGCATGTATAATAGATGCGACTCCCTGCCTCTTGGCTCCTTCAGTCGTCACAGCAGGGTATACCACAGCTTTAGGCCAAGCCTTTCTAATGCGTTCTATATGACCGATTCCATTCTGCAAGCAAACGATTCCTATATCTCTGTCCATTTGAGCTGCAGGCTGGATCTGTTCTAATACTTCCTCAATCGCCCCCTGTTTGGTCATAAGCATTATCCATCGTGCCGGAGCCTGTGAATTTAACCGTTGCCAATCCGCCAATGGCGCTACCTTCAATTTATCTCCAGACATATGTACTGCCACCTGCCCCTCCTTATCAAACACAGTGATTCCTTCATGAGTAATGACGCGTGCCTGCTCAAGTGTACGTGTCCACAGCCTTACTTTTGTACCCGAGGCAGATAACCTCCCGGCAAACAACAATCCCAGCGAACCCGCTCCAATAATATCAATCACCTTTGTATCGTCTCGCTTCCATCTTTTTTTCTACTATATCATATGCACTCTAAAGAAATACAAAAAACGCCAACTACGGCAAAGCGCTAGTTGACGTTTTATTTCAGAATTGCAGAAGTAATCTTGTTACTCAATGCGCTCCAGATTCCCATTGGCATCCATTTTGAATCTGGATTTAAGCTCTTCCTCATCTTCAGTAATTAGAGCCAAGCGCCGAGCCCGGTCCATAATCTGAATCAGAGCTTTATAATCATCATTCACAACACGATAGTCGGTTTGCACCTCATTCACTTCTTTGGACAGCCGGTCATTAATGGAGCGAAGCTGACTCAATTCTTCTTCCTTTTCCCGTAAATCTTTCTCCAGCATCTTAATCTGCCGATTCGTTTCCTGGACGGATCCCTTCCATTGACGCAAGAAACGAATTACTGCATCAATAGAAAATGTATCCTCACTCGTACCATCCGTTCTGTACCCACCTTCGACTGTATCAAGCGAGGCAAAAGCCGCAACCTGTGATACACCTACCGGGTTCTGCTTGCGGATATAACTGCGCTTCTGGCGCTGTGCTTTGGCAATGCTAATTGCTTCATCGTAACGTTTGCGCACGCAACTGTTCCAACGAAAGCCGCATGCTGCAGAGGTTCTTCCTATCTTTTGTCCAACCTCCTCAAACGCAGCAAGCTGCGTTCCACCTTCACGGATATGCCGCAATGTCACCTCCGCCAATATCAAGTCATCTTCCACACTCCATGCATCTTGTCTTATTGCAGTCATGCCTCTAGCCCTCCTAACAACATCCTGAAATAACCGTCTTCATGAACCGATCCTGCCGGTATTTGAATAGGGTATAAAAGCTGTTTATTCATTCCTATGCCTCTCGTAGAGTTCATAGAATCTATTTGATACTAAATTGTATTTCCATTTCTGCAAGAACTCATACGTGAACGTAAACAGTTTCGGGTTTCAAGCATGCTCAGACTGCTGTACAATAAAATGAATGGTTAAAGAAACAGAAAGGATCATATACATTACCATGAGTTTTTTTCGGGAATACATAAAAGGGGAAACCAAATGAACAAACGAATAAAAATCACAATCAGCACCCTGCTGAGCACCATTATGTTGCTAACTTTCATATATGTACGTCCTACTCTAGCCGCTCCCTCCCAAGAAGAAAGTCAGATTTTACAAGATAGTCTGTCGATTGTAGAGATAGACCATGAAATTGAGCGAATCAGTCAGGAGCAACAGACTCTTTTGCAGCGCCAGCAGGAACTGCGAAGTAACCTCACCGTTCAGCAAGAGCAAATGACCATACAACGGAAGCGTGCAGGCTCTGTGCTGCGATCTTATTATATGGGGGAAAGGGACAAGCTGTTAAGTGTGGTGCTAGGGGCAAAAAGTATAAGGCAACTTCTCTCTCTGTACGATTACTACTTGTTATTGATTAGTCACGATCAGGATGTGCTTCAAGAATACGAATCCAATTATCAATCTATGCGAAAAACAGAACAACAAGTCATCCAAGCGTCAATGGAATTGGAGACAGTCAAAACAAACTTACTGGCTCAACGCAAACGCATTGTCCTGCTTCAGTCGCGTGTAAATGACGGCGTTAACGCCAGTAATGACCCGGATACCCTACGCAAGCTAATTGGCGAAATGACAGCTTATTGGGAAAATGTAGGTGTCTACGAGGTAAATAAACACTTTAAAGCATTAGCTCAAGCTATGCAGGATTTACCGCAATTCATTCAACAACAACAAGGTGCCATGGTTACAAATGGAAAAGTCATTACGATAAGCATTCGTGAAGAGGACTTTAACCGTTTTTTAAAGTCAGAAAATGAATTGTTTAATCACTTCAACTTTACATTTGCGCAGGATCAAATTATGGTAGAAGGCCAACAAGGAACGATGAAATTAAGGGTAGAAGGTCACTACACGGTAGAGAATGAACCGAAAAATGCAATTTTATTTCATGTGGATCGATTAGTATTTAATGGTCTGGAACTACCTGATACGACCCGCAACAAGCTGGAAAGGGATTTTGATCTGGGTTTCTACCCACAGCAGCTTATTTCCTATGTCAAAGCCACAGAAGTACGCACTTTAGCAGGAATGCTTGAAGTTAAGCTCGAATTAAACTTTAAATAAGCTTTTGCCCACTTTCATTGTTCTGAACTTTTACGTGTACAAAACAAGAGACCCCGGGATATTCCCGAGGTCTTTATTATTGTAATAACGATAGGACTTTATAGCAAATCAGCTGCCAACTGCGCGAGCTTGGAGCGTTCTCCTTTTTCCAACATAATATGCCCGCTAATCCCTTCTTGCTTAAACCGCTCCACCACATAGGTTAAACCGTTGCTGGCTGCATCCAGATAAGGGTGATCAATCTGCTCCGGGTCTCCCATCAAAATGATCTTGCTTCCCTCACCCACCCGAGACACAATCGTTTTAATCTCATGTCGGGATAAATTCTGCGCCTCATCGACTATAATAAATTGCCCAGGTATCGAACGTCCGCGAATATAAGTAAGTGCCTCCACCTGAATACTGCCCAAGCCCATCAAAATTTTGTCGATATCACCTGATTTTTTGGCATCAAACAGATATTCCAGATTGTCGTAGATTGGTTGCATCCATGGACGAAGCTTTTCATCCTTTTCTCCTGGTAAATAACCAATATCCTTGCCCATAGGAACAACAGGTCGAGCAATCAGCAGTTTCTTGAAGCGATGCTCATCCTCTACTTTAAGCAAACCTGCCGCCAGCGCCAGCAACGTTTTGCCCGTACCCGCTTTTCCTGTAATGGTCACGAGAGGGATATCATCATTAAGCAAAAGCTCCAATGCCATCCTCTGTTGAGCATTGCGCGCGCTGATTCCCCATACTGATTCGTTACTTAAGTACAGCGGCTCTAATCGCTCTGCCTCCTGGTTAACTTTCAGTAATGCTGATTTTCCAGTTCCCATTTCATCTTTCAGAATGACAAATTCATGTGGATACAGTGTATAAGGTAGTTCCAGTGACTTGATTAGTAAAAACCGGTTAGAGTAAAATTCATCTATGATGGACGGGTGCACCTGTATTGCCGAGTATCCGGGGTATAGCTCACTTAAATCGCCTGTTCTATCGGAGAGGTAGTCTTCAGTCAGCAGTCCCAATACATCTGCTTTGATCCTGACCAGCACGTCTTTACTGACCAAAACGACCGAACGCGGCTCAGGCTGCTCCTGCTCTTCCAGATGATAATTCAAGGCGACCGCCAAAATCCGGTTATCGTTCGAAACCTCCCCGAACATCTCCTGAACTTTCAAAAAACTTCGGTGGTTCAACTCAACCTTAAGCCTTCCACCTTGGGGAAGTGGAACGCCACTATGCAGATGGCCCACTTCTCTCAACCCGTCCAACAATCGCGATACATTGCGGGCATTCCGTCCAATCTCATCCGCGTTGCGTTTTTTGGAGTCGATTTCTTCCAGAACTACAGCTGGAATAACAACTTCATGTTCTTTGAAGGTAAAAATGGCTTTCGGATCATGCAGCAGCACATTCGTATCCAGCACAAAAATTTTCTTCATTAAATCCCCTCCAAAGCGGCGTGGACAATCTCGTGTTTCATACCTATACCTATTCACCGGGTACCTAATACTTGCTGATTCCCTGAAAAAAGAACCCCAAAGCAGCATAAAACAACGAAAAGTTGTAAGTGAAGATAGCCTCTGAGCCTGTCCATTTTTGAATTTAGACACAAAAGGCCCAGTGATTGCTCACTGGACCTAGACTTGGTTCACTATAACTTTAGACATACCTCAACCCCCTTATGTTATATAAGAGCTTTACTCGCTGCGAGTATAACATAAGCGGGAAGAAATATACATACTCAGGAATTGGAAGAAGCTGCGGTATTGTCGCTTACTTTTTTAGCTAACTCCTCTTGTAGCGCTTGTTTGGCCAAATCGAGCTGTTGCTCATCAATGTACACATACGGGCTACGCCATGTTCCCGCTACCGGATTGTATTTCACATTTTGCTTGGAAATATTCCAATAGGTTTGTACGATATTCTTCATTTGCTGTGACTCAATATCTGTCATCATATTCTTATCAACCGATTTAATAATTGCACTAAACTTGGTCAAAGCGTTAAAGGATTGCATTTGGTCAATTAGAGAATGAAGCACCTGATTTTGTCGACGATTGCGATCAAAATCGTCAGATTCAGCTGTTCTCGGACGACAATTCGATTTGCGGTAGCGAACAAAATCAAGAGCCTGGTCACCGTTCAAATGCTTGGCTCCAGCTGTCAGATTAATATCGGTACCATCTGCACGGTCACGATAACACATGTTTTTATCAACCGTCACATCTACGCCACCCAAATTATCTACTACATCTCTAAAGCCCTGGAAGTTAATAACCGTCACATAATCGATATCAATGTTTAAATATTTGCCGATCATCTTCTTCATCTGTTCTTCAGCAACTTCACCAGATTCTTTTTCTCTAGCCTTAAACACCGGATAATACTCATTCAACTTGCGAGGTTTATATCCATCCATTTCTAGACGCGTATCGCGCGGTAGGGACACGATGGTAGACGATTTAGTATTGGGGTTCAATGTAGCTACCATAATAACGTCGGACAAATAAGTCGGATGATCAGGGCGGTAATCGGTTCCTAGCAATAAGATAGTCAAAGGCTTAGTTTCTGCCAATTGTGTTTTGGGTACTTCCTTGTTGATCCCCGTATCCAAAACTTCCTCTACCTGATTGTAAAGATAGTAGGTATAACCACCTGCTGCTAAAATACCTATAATGAGCAGAAACAAGACAAACTTCATAAACGATCTGAAAAAGCTTTTTTTCTTTTTCGTTTTTTTCGGTTTGGCGGATTTTTTCCCAGTTTGTGTCCGGGGAGGCAATCCGTTCGAAAGATTACTCATGCTTCAACACCTTTTCCTGCGTTTTGAGAAATATAGCTTTCTCCAAGTTTACAATCCTAAAACACACACAGCGGCGCATCCCGTTCCCGGGCGTCGCCGCTGTGGCCAAAGACCAATCCAATCAATTACATATTTGCTTGTGCTGTTTTACGTTGCTTCTCTGCACGCTCGCGTTCACCTTTGTTCAAAATCTTTTTACGCAAACGGATGGCATTAGGTGTAATTTCGCAATACTCGTCATCATTCAGGTATTCGAGCGCTTGCTCCAAAGAGAAGATTACAGGTGTTTTCAGTTTAACTGTATCGTCTTTTGTTGCTGAACGAACGTTTGTCAGTTGTTTTTCTTTACAAATGTTAACGACGATGTCGTTATCACGTGTGTGCTCTCCAACGATCATACCCTCATAGATTTCAGTACCTGGCTCTAGGAACAAAATACCGCGATCTTCTACGCCCAGCATACCATAAAATGTAGAGCTGCCGTTTTCTGTTGACACGAGTACACCCTGATGACGTCCACCTACTTGACCGCCAACAAATGGTCCATAGCTGTCAAACGCATGGTTCATTACGCCATAACCACGAGTCAAAGTCAGGAAGTTTGTAGTGTAGCCGATCAGACCACGTGCAGGGATCAGGAATTCCAAGCGAACTTGTCCGGTGCCGTTATTAATCATGTTAACCATTTCGGCTTTACGGGAGCCCAAACTTTCCATAACTGCGCCCATGCTTTCTTCCGGAATATCAATAAGGAGACGTTCGATTGGCTCCATTTTCTTACCATCAATTTCCTTGACGATAACTTCCGGTTTGGACACTTGCAGTTCGTAACCTTCACGACGCATGTTTTCAATCAAGATACCCAGATGCAACTCACCACGTCCGGATACAATAAAGGCGTCCGGGCTATCCGTTTCATCAACACGTAAGCTGACATCCGTTTCGAGTTCTTTCAGAAGACGCTCACGCAATTTACGGGATGTTACCCACTTACCATCGCGACCTGCGAATGGGCTGTTGTTAACCAAGAAGGTCATTTGCAGTGTCGGCTCATCAATCTTCAGTACAGGCAGCGCTTCAGGATGGTTTGGATCAGCAATGGTTTCACCAATGTTGATATCTTTAATTCCCGCAATCGCTACAATGTCACCAGCGCCCGCTTGATCCGTTTCAATACGTTTCAGGCCTTGGAAGCCGAACAGCTTCTCAATACGCGCCGATTTACTACTACCATCACGTTGCATAACTGTGACTGCTTGCCCCTGCTTGATGATACCGCGGTTTACACGACCTACTGCAATTCGGCCAAGGTATTCGTTATAATCCATCAGTGTTACGAGGAATTGAAGAGGCTCATCTACATTCTCAGTTGGAGCCGGAATATGCTCTACAACTGTTTCGTACAATGCTTGCATGTTATCGTCTTGCTTTTCAGCATCCATGCTGGATGTTCCGTTCAGCGCCGAAGCGTACACAACAGGGAATTCCAGTTGCTCATCATTCGCACCCAGCTCGATGAACAGATCCAGTACTTCGTCAATAACTTCTGCCGGACGAGCCGCCGGACGGTCAATTTTGTTCACTACAACGATAGGCGTCAGATTTTGTTCCAGCGCTTTACGCAGTACGAATTTCGTTTGCGGCATGCAACCTTCGTAAGCATCTACGACAAGCAAAACACCGTCAACCATTTTCATAATCCGTTCCACTTCGCCACCAAAGTCGGCGTGTCCTGGTGTATCTACAATGTTAATCAGATAATCTTTGTAAGTGATAGCTGTATTTTTAGCCAAAATCGTAATACCGCGTTCACGCTCCAGATCGTTGGAGTCCATGGCGCGCTCCTGAACAGCCTCGTGTTCTCTAAATGTTCCGGACTGTTGAAGCAGCTTGTCGACAAGCGTCGTTTTTCCGTGGTCGACGTGGGCAATAATCGCAATATTGCGAATGTTTTCTCTAGCATGCATGGTTTGTATCCATATCCTTTCCGTATATCAAAATAGTGTCTCTATCCTGAAGCAGTGCTGATTCAAGGCTAACAATCGTTCTTTAGGCCCACTCCCTGCCAGCCTTCTATATGTTTCAGGCTTTGTACAGACAGCTTCTCTCTCCGATTCGCGTGAAAACCTTAAAATAAGCGTCAGAAATCATTCCGACGCTCTTATCATATCCATTATATTATAGTTGAAATATGTCATAAAGCAAGACATTATTGCCTGTTCCGTAATTTACCGCCATAAAATCTCATTGCTTGTCGTTTACCATTTGCGTTTGCCGCGGTTGTTTACGACCAACCAGATTCCAGCGCCGATCAGTAAAACTGCAATAACATATATGATACCCGTTCTTAACAGGGTAATGACCAATAAAAACACCGATACCAAGCCCAATATCACGCCCCCCGTATATACATTACGAGAAAGCGAAATATCATTAATGGCGTACTCCCATAATCCAACCGCCACACCTAGAAGTAACAAAGGCCATAAATAGGCCATTAAATTCCAGCCCCAAATATTGCAGAGCAAAAATAAGAAGCCATAAACCGATAAAATCCCTGCTGGCAGCAACATAAAGGGTGAAACTTTACGCTTCATGTACATTGCATGCAGTACGATTCCAGGTATTAAAAACAGCAAAGGCCAAAAGTTTCGTCCCAAGAAGGAGAACGTCCCCAGTTTCCCCAACAAAATAATCAGTCCTACGGCAACAATGCCCACTCCGATCATACGCTCTTTTCCGGAATTCATCGTGGTCTCCTTTGTTTGCTGAATTTGTTTTTAGGTCGCTTAATGTGATTGTTTTTAAGTATATTTTAGCCGATGTTTTCCAAAAAAACTACGTTCAAATATGATGAGCACGTAGCTGACGATATATTCCTGCAATCACAACTGCTGAGGCTAAGAGTCCTGGTAACCATGCATGTATAAGCTCTCCCGTACCTGCTAACCATACACCCAGTCGGGGATCACGCAGTAGCATTTCTCCTGCCGTAAAAGCCAGGATTGCAGATCCGAGCAAAACAAGTACAGGGAACCGGTGAAGCCAGATCGCAATTACGTTGCTGCCCCAGACAACTATCGGAATGCTAATTGCAATACCAATGACAATAATGGCGATATCCCCATCTGCTAGTGCTGCAATAGCTAATACGTTATCTAGACTCATCACAAAGTCCGCTACCAGAATCACCTGTATAGCCTTCCATATGGTTGTTTCTGCTCTGACTCCTACATGATCCTCACTCTCATAAAGCAGCTTAAACGCAATCCATAACAGAAGTAGACCGCCTGCCGCCTGAATAAAGGGTATGCCCAGCAAAATGACAGCTACAAAAGTCAAAACACAGCGCAGGAGGACTGCACCGACTGCCCCCCACCATATAGCTTGACTCCGCTGCCTTGCAGGCAAATTTTTGCTCGCCATGGCTATAACAACCGCATTATCACCGCTTAACACCAAATTAATCATTAATATTTTCAACAGCAAAATGATATGCTCCATGTGTACAAACACCCCCATCCTACTTGTATGCGAAATAGGACGAGGCTATGCTTATAAGCTTTGTCAAATAAGTCATCATTTATTAAAAAATGATGTCAAATTCGTTGAGTAAAGACCTTGAAATCAATAACAAACAGCCATATAATGAATCGTATTTCCGGAAAACGGGTATTAAAATAAACACATACAACGATTTTAGGATGTTTAATCAGGGAGATGAGAACGATTGATATGTCCGGACTTCAGTTCTTTTGGCTACTGCTTAATGTGATATTTATTGATCTTCTGCTCGCAGGGGATAATGCGATTGTAATTGGACTTGCCGCCAGAAAGCTGCCTCTTGCAACGCAAAAAAAAGCGATTCTGTACGGCACCGGTGGTGCCCTGCTTATTCGCATAGCAGCCACCATTGTGGTACTCTGGCTGCTTCAAGTACCGTGGTTGTTACTCATCGGGGGGATTATGTTAGTCTGGATTGCGTATAAGTTGCTCGTAGACCAGGAGGACCATACCGAAGTCAAAGCGGGAACAACATTATGGGGTGCTATCCGCACGATTGTTGTAGCCGATGCGGCTATGGGTCTGGACAATGTGATTGCTGTTGCTGGCGCTGCCCAGCAGCATTTGCTACTTGTAGTGCTGGGCCTGTTAATCAGCGTGCCAATCGTGGTATGGGGAAGCACTCTTTTTATCAAACTGATCAATAAATTCCCCTGGATTATCTATTTGGGATCGGCTGTACTTGGTTATACGGCCTCTAATATGATTACTGAAGAACGTAAGCTGGAACCTTACTTTACCGAGCACCCTGCGCTGCGTATCTTGTTTATTGCTACAGTTATGGCTGGTATTTTGCTCACGGGATATCTTCAAAATCGCAAAACAGTATCCAGTCGAGAAAAAGCGGTTTAAAATGATTCAAAAACTGTTTTAACTAAAATCAAAAAAGGCAGACCCCATAATAACAGTGGGTCTGCCTTTTTGTTTAAAACCAATCTTCCTGTATAACTTCCTCATTACGCCCCTCTATAGCTCCGCCTGCCTCCAGGACAAGCGTTTCCGTTGCAGCCACAGCCTGTTCAATCAAGGCATTTAAATCCCGAATAGAGGCTTCAATCTTTTGAACAACCCACAAATTTGGATTGGTCGTTGGGGATTTAGGAACAAACAATGTGCAGCAATCCTCATATGGAAGGATGGATAAATCGTAGGTGCCAATTTGCTTAGCGATTTCCGTGATCTCCTGCTTATCCATCATGACGAGAGGTCGCAGCAATGGTAATTCTGTCGAACGGCCAATCACATTCATGCTGGATAACGTTTGACTAGCAACTTGACCCAGACTGTCACCCGTCACGAGTGCCAGCGCTCCTTCACGCTCAGCCAGCATCGTTGCAATTCGCAGCATAGACCGTCTCATTAGCGTTATAATCAGATTGTCCTGTCCAGTGCGCGTAAAGGCCGTCTGCACCTCTGTAAACGGTACAAGGTGGATTTTGATCCGCCCTGCATAGCCTGCTAATACCCTTGCCAATTCAATGACCTTTTCTTTCGCACGCTCACTTGTAAACGGATAGCTATAAAAATGTACACATTCAATTTCCAGTCCCCTACGCATGGAAGACCATCCTGCTACCGGGCTGTCGATTCCACCAGACAGCAGCAGCATAGCTTTACCGTTCGTTCCTAACGGAAAGCCCCCTACAGCCATAATAACATCGCTGAATATATAGGCCGCCTGCTCTCTGACTTCCACACGCAACTCAATATCTGGTTGATGCACATCGACCCTCAACGCTTGAAACTCTCGCAAAATAGGAGAACCAATTAAATGGTTCATCTCTTGTGAGGAATGAGCAAACTCCTTCCACACTCTGCGGGCATTTACCTTGAAAGTCGTTCCCTCGGCCACATTCAGCTCACGCATCAAAGCTACAGCGGTCTCAATTATAGCACCCAGCTCGACAGGAGCCATTTTGACAGGACTTATTGTCGTGATGCCAAACACTTTTTGTAACACTTGAATGATCTGTTCATAAGGCTCTCCTCCGAGTACCACATAAATCCGTCCAAATTCCTTCCGCAAAGAAGCGCCGGGAAACGGCTTGAGCAGCAGCTTCACGTGATTCAGTACTGCCTTTTCAAAACGAGTTCGATTCTTCCCTTTTAATGTAAATTCACCGAAGCGAAGTAACAGCATATCATAGTGCATTTTAACGTTTCCACCTTTCAAGGGATTCCAGCTTGGCTACAGCCTGTTGCAGTGCAAGTATAAGCTCGTCAATATCCTGTTCCGTATGCTCGTCACCGAAGCTGATACGAATGCCGCCAGATGCTTCTGCCTCATTGCGGCCCATCGCCTGCAGCACCCGGCTGGGCTCGGCCAACTTCGAAGAACAAGCCGATTTGGTGGATACGGCCACACCTAGTTGCTCCAGCGTATGCAGCAGCACCTCGGCCTTCATACCCGGATACGAAAAGTGGACAATATGCGGTGCTTCCTCCCCGCTGTTTAGCCGCAGTTGAGGGATTGTCTGCACTTCTGCGACCACCCGTTCTCTCCACTCGGTCATACGTCGTGCTGTTTCTGCTTGTCGTTCGCCCGCTAGTCGTACCGCTTTGGACATACCAACAAGCAGTGGCACATTTTCCGTACCTGCACGAAAACCCTGCTCCTGAGAGCCGCCACTATGCAGTGGGAAAACCTCTACACCTTCCCGAACGAATAGTAGTCCAGCACCTTTAGGTCCACGCAGCTTATGCGCAGAGAGGCTGTACAGATCAGCCTGCCAGCCCCGGATATCAACCGGCAGCTTTCCAAACCCTTGTACACCGTCAATATGAAATAGAATACGGGGGAACTGTTTCTTCAGCGCAGCTCCGATATGATGCACCGGTTGCACCCTTCCCGTCTCATTATTGACATGCATAATACTGACTAAAATCGTATCTTTACGGACAGCGGCACAAACCTGTTCGGCGCTCACATGCCCTTCTGCATCGACAGGTAAAAATGTAACCTCAAAACCCAGATTTGTCAGTTGTCTGCAAGCTTCATACACAGACGGGTGTTCTGTCGATACAGTAACAATATGCTTGCCTCTGGTCTGATACTGCAAAGCTACTCCCTTAATAGCAAGATTGTTGCTTTCCGTTGCCCCAGATGTGAAGACAATCTCTGATGGATACACTCCCAAAGCCGCAGCACATACTTCGCGCGAACGCTTAAGCAACTTATCCGCATCCTCTCCATACCGATGCATCGAAGATGGATTGCCATAGTGGCGTCTCATGATCTCGGCAACGGTTGTAATCACCTCTTCAAAAGGCGGAGTTGTCGCGGCATAATCAAAATATTTCATTAAACTCCCCTTTCTACCCTACAACTGCTGCAACAAAAAAAGACCAAAATAGGGAAAGGTCGCTACATTATAGCGACACCCTTTCCCCATATTGACCCTGTTCTGCGGACCTAATCTAAATTGAAATTACGCACTTTTTTCGTTATAAGCTATAGGGCTTAGATCGTATATTTTTCACGTGCATTTTGAATCTTGTTAATATATCTTTGCGTTTCCAGCGGAAGCTTATCCAGTACAGACATTAACTGTTCATCACTACTTACACCAAGCCGCTGCACCCGTCCGGGACCTGCATTATATGCAGCCAGCGCCATATTTTCTTGTCCGTTAAAACGTTTAATCTGATAAGACAAATAACGAACTCCAGCATCAATATTTTGTCCAGGATCATACGGGTCACTGACTCCCAGACCTTGAGCCGTAGCATCCATAAGTTGCATAAGCCCTTTGGCCCCGGCCGAAGAAGTGACCGACGGATTGAATGAAGATTCCGTATCAATAACTGCTTTAATCAACGCTACTGGAACGCCGTATTTCTGACTAGCCTCGTTAATCAAATCATCATATGCCGTAGGTGTTGTAGGTCCGTCTGTTGCTGTGCTGGAAGGAGCGGGATACAATGACGAAGCCGTTCCCCTCGAAGGTCCCAATTGAAGCCAAAGCAAACCATTTTCGTCTCTGGTAACATCACTTGAATTTTCTCGAGTCACAGCACCATCTGTTTCCAACTGACCTACTTGTTCCAGTAATCCGGAAAAAGCGTCCGTTGTCCCCGTCTGGGTTGTAGCACTCATATTATTTAACAGCTGCATGTCTAACATGGACTTGGACACGCGCGGATCAATTTGCATGTGGTGTTCCCAACTTTCTATAGTTGTTATATCCCAAATAGCTTGTCGTTACTGCTATGATACAACTTTTTACTATGTACTTCCATACCTTTTAATGAAAAAAAGCTCCGTTTCTGTCGAAAAGACAGCGGAGCTTTATAGATCAGCTTAAATGTAATTATATCACTAAGATGATTTTTCTCGGATATACAAAAGAAAACTGTACTTTTTCCTCCAGCAAGGTCAGCGAACGAACGGGATAAAAGCAAAATAACTCAATGTCGCCAGCGCCCCAAGACCAATCGACCAAATGCCGGTCGTTTTGCTGCCATTCACATAAGCAAAAAAGCCTAAAACTGCAGCAATAGGCCCCAGAACAATGGACCACATAAACAATGAGGCAATTCCCGCAGCCAGACCAACATAGCCAGAAATACGACCACTATTGTTTATAACTTGCTCTTCACCCTTGACCTCATGTCGAGTCGCAACTGAGCCGGGAGCAACCTCTGCTGCATATTCCTCACGATCATTACGGCGCTTGGCAGATCGTTCATGAATGTGACGGGGGTAATCTACACGTTTGCGGCTAACATGCTCTTCATTCTGATGCTTGTCGTTTTCATGATCTTCCATAATAAACTGCACCTCCAAATGCAAAATGAATCGCGTAATAAAATTTACACGGACTTCGGTTTAAAAGTGTGGCAACAGGTTGCGGCTGACGTGTCGGCCTTATCACGTTCTTCTGAACTGAAGCTTTCCCCCGCATATTCTTCTTTAAATTTCTTTCCGGCATGACCATCAACTTCAATCATGATCAAATCTGCCTTGCACAAGTTGTTTTCTCCCCAATAATGACAATTGGCTACGCTACACTTAACGATTGGCTTGGCCTCTTGGCTCATGATCATCACCTCGGATTCATTGTCCCCCCGCTATCCCGCACCTATGCGTTTATGGTATATGGCAGTTGGTGACATACGAAAAAAGCCGCTTCCTTCACCTCCTCCAAAATGGCAGGAAGCAAGTAGAAAACGGCTTGCTTGTCTTGTTTTAGTTTTTGATTAGAAATGATCTTCCCCGTTGAATGCTTTATGCATGAGTACGGCGAGTCTGCATCCGGCGCTGAGTCAAATAGTCACTTTCATAATAAGTCAGATCATCACGCAATTCTTCAAAATTTTTCGTAATGTCCATGATCACTTCGCGAGCGGCTGGCACTGGCGTTTTACGGAAGCGGATAGCATCTTGCCCCGTATACGCATAACGTCCGTCCTCTGCGTAAGATTCATTTTTGGGATAAAAAAAGCTGTTCACGCAGTCATGGTAAACGTTATACAATGCCTTTTCCGCAAAATCGACGTCAAAATTGGCACGGCGTAAAGCCACACCCAACTTTTCATAAGATACTTCGGAAAAAACAAGGACATGACGGAGATCCGACAAAAAGCCTTTGTAAAAGAGCACGGACTCCTCATTGCCATCTGCAGCCAGTTGCGGCAGAGCATGCTCATTGAGGAATGTTTCCACCCGTTTCACGGCAGTTTTCAGTCTCTCCTGCGCCGACTCACATAATTTTTGTACGTTGACTGCTGACATCAAGGCAGCTCCCCCTTATTTGTTGCTTGTTCATCAATTTGGTTACCCGAAAATAGTCCCTTCTAACCGAAAGAGCTGTAATTTTCAGTATTTATCCTACCACAAATAAGCATTGAAAGGTATAAAAACATGCCAACCTCCTCACGCTAAACCATAAATTTATGAATTCTCAAGGAGGACGGTCTCATGTCTCGGCGAAAATGGTTAAAACCCCTGCTAGGAGCAGCTGCCGGGGTGCTTCTCATCACACTGATGCTGCCTTCCCGTGATCACCGCCATACACCGCAGCCCGAATATACGGCCAAGATGGTGCCACAGCAAGAGAAGCAACTCAAAAAAGGAATGTTGGCTTTGGACCTGTCCGCTACGGATACCCTCACACGCATGGATGCAAGGCAGGATATTCAATACGTGATGCGGGAACTTGATGGTAAAACTGCTGATCAGAAAAGGCAGTTTACCCGCACGCTACAGCAATCGCACAGTCATCTTCATACGTTACAGTGGATTCACACAAGCGACGGGAATACGAACACCTATACGGGCAGCAAAGCACAAACTCGTCTGCTCAGTCATCCTCAAATTAAAAGCAGCTTGGCTGCGGCTCGCCGTTCCGTCATGCAAAATAAATCCTACGAATCTGCTGCATTTCAGGCTGAAGGCGGTAAATATTTTGTCATGGCAGAACCATCGGCTGACGGAACATGCGGCGTTGCTGCTCTGGTCAGTCAGCAAGTATTACGTGACGTGGAGAAGCATCAGCGGAAGAATTTGCGTTTGATTCCCTATCCAAAAGAAGGCAGTTACAAAATCGAATCCGTACATCCCGACACATTGCACGATATTACTGTCAAGACGGGCCACGACAACGAAAATGCAAGCCATTATTTCGAAAACGAAATTGTCGTTCGCTTCCGTCATAATCCTGATTCACGACAACTGCAGGAAATTGCAGCAGATTTACACTGTGCGCCAGGCCGCAAGCTTGGTTATACCTATGTATTTCATTCGGATAAGATGAACTTTAAGGAGCTAAAGCAATATTTTTCAAGAAAGTGGAACCCGCTTTATACGGAACCTCACTATATGTATCTAACCAATGAGAACACACCTATCAAAGCGGACAGCTCTATTCCCAATGATTTACTCTTTTCCCGCTATCAATGGAATCTGCCGGCAACTGAAACCAACCGAGGTTGGAAATTAAGCAAAGGTAGCAAGGACGTAATTGTCGCTGTCGTAGATACGGGAGTAGATTTGGATCACCCCGACCTAAAAGGTCAAATCCTTTCAGGTCGTAACGTGGTAAACCCGTCTGAAAAGCCTTATGATGACGTCGGTCACGGAACGCACGTCGCCGGCATCATTTCTGCCCTCGTGAATAATGGTGAGGGGGTCGCTGGCATGACATGGTACAACAAAGTCATGCCGATCAAGGTACTTGACCAATCCGGCTCCGGCACGACTTACTCGGTTGCAGAAGGTATTATCTGGGCAGCTGATCACGGTGCCAAGGTTATCAATTTGAGTCTGGGCAATTACGCACAAGCTGAATTTTTGCATGATGCGATCAAATACGCCTATGATAAAGATGTCGTATTAATCGCAGCCACAGGCAATGACAATACGGAACGACCTGGCTATCCAGCAGCGTATCCTGAAGTGTTTGCCGTTTCCGCTACAGATTCTTCTATGCACCGTGCATCCTTTTCTAACTATGGAGATTATGTAGACGTCATGGCTCCAGGTGCAAGTATTGCCAGTACGTACCCAGGGAATCAATATGCTGCACTGTCGGGCACTTCAATGGCCAGTCCCCATGTATCAGCACTTGCTGCCCTGATTCGATCCGTTAACCCCGATCTGACCAACAAAGAGGTTATGGATTTAATGAGAAGCAGCGTAATTGACTTGGGCACACCAGGGCATGACAAATATTTCGGATATGGTCAAATTGACGTGTATAAAGCGTTGAAAGCAGCACAACGTCCATATGTTCCTTTGCAATTCTATCCACAGCATTTAAGTGACAAGTTAAAATCTATTTTAAAGAAACTGGAAACGTAAGATTCCTTATTGGAAAAAAGCAGCCATGTTGCTCCATGGCTGCTTTTTTGGGCTTTATTAACGCTTGGAACTGCTGCGAACAGGACGCTTGCTATGACTGCGAGTATGACAGCAAGGTTCTCCAGGATCCTTTATACTCACCGGAAATACGTGATGTGGTACAGGTACAATGTGCGTCTGATTAACAATTTCAATTGGATGAACCACAGGCACGACTTGTGGGAAAAATTGATGATTTACAAATTGGATCGGCGGGCACACGATCGGGTCGTAAGGGCAATGACTCATAATGTGCAACTCCTTTCGGTGAATTAGTACAGCATATTAAGAAGGCATGTGCTGTGCTTGGATGTTTACCCCCTAATACAAATATCCCTTATAAAATAGGCTTCCGTTCAACAATGACCGAATGATCAAGCAGTTCGCCCAACAAACGGCACAGTTTGTGAAGACCTGTTATAAGTGTTTCCTTGTCCACATACGAAAAAGAAATACGGATATGATTACTGTCCATACCACCTGCATAGCACACTGCACCAGGTAAAAAGGAAACGCCTTCTCGGTCAGCCAGCCGCTCCAATTCTGGAATATCAACATTAGGAGGAAGCTTAATCCACACATTTAAGCCGCCTTCGGGAGCATACCAGCTAACCTCTGGCGGAGCATAGCGCTGGAGCGTATACAATGCGACTGTCAACCGATCCCGCATTTGTTCCCGCAACCAGACAAGATGTCGATCAAGACGGTTCCTGATAAAGGGCAATAGCGCTTTTTGCGTTAATAGAGGGCTCCCCAAATCCGTAGTAGACTTGGCAGCCACCAAACGATCCATTACACTGCCAGTGGCCGCTACACAAGCTATACGGCAGCCGGGAGCAACGGTTTTGCTAAAGCTTTTGATATATATCACATGTCCGGATTGATCATGTGCCTTGATAGAGAGTGGCGGCTTTGTTTTATAGTAGAGGTCAGAAAATGGATCATCCTCAACAATGAGGCAATGATAACTTTGAGCTAGATCCAATAATTGTGTGCGTCTGGCCGTCGTTAAAGTTACTCCGGTAGGATTATGAAAGGTGGGTATCGTGTAGATCAGTTTTGGGGGATGAGTATCACAAAGACGCGTGAGGATATCGATCCGCATGCCCTGCTCATCCATCGGAATCATAATTACTTTGGCACCACGACTGGTAAATACATCAATGGCCCCCGTATATGTAGGAGCCTCCATGTAGACAACATCTCCAGAACCAACAAAAGTACGTGCCACCAGGTCAATGCCCTGTTGGGCACCACTGGTCACGAGCAGCTGTTCTGCAACAGTGCATAGGCCACGTTCGTTCAGGTGATCTACAAACACTTCCCTCAGCGCTAAATCACCTTCAAAAGTACCGTATGCTGCCATTGCATCAGGATTTCCAGAGGATAGACGTTGAGTATCAGCGATGATTTCGCGTGTAGGAAGAAGCTCCGGTTGAATTGCTGCTATATGAAAAGAATAGGGAACCTGTCTGCTATGGTTAAAGTTTCTCCATAACTGTGCGCGTGGCAAATAATCGATCAGCGACATTTGCCATGACAAATCCTGCGCTCCCTCACGTTGAACAGCTACCGAAGGCTCTGCTACATAGCAACCTTTTCCCTGTGTACAGGTAACCAGATTAATAGACTCCAGCTCAGCATATGCCTTGCTTACAGTTACGGGACTTACCGCAAGCAAACTGGACAAATGACGGACAGAGGGAAGCTTTGTGCCCTGAGGCAACAGTCCAGACTGGATGCGATCTGCTAATGTTTTGGCAATCTGTAAATATAATTTAACACTGCTATTGCGGCTGAGATCAATATGCATCGGAACCGTCCCCTCCAAAAATCAACTGTTACATTTAGACGTTTACTGTTATACTTCATTATCGATATAATACAACAAATTTCATAGTACAGTATAGAACACAGGAGATGATTGGATTGGAACACAAATTTTCGGGTATGGCTCGTACTCAGGGCTCGTCCATGGTAAGGGACATTTTAAAGCTGACACAGGGAACAGATGTGTTATCTCTGGCAGGCGGCCTTCCTGCCGATGCCTTTTTCCCCATCGAAGCTGTTGCTAAAGCCTATGAGCAGGTATTTCGCCTCGGCGGTACTACCGCTCTTCAATACGGCCTAACCGAGGGCTACATTCCTCTACGGGAACGTCTTGCAGCAATCATGTCATCCCAAGGCATCTCCGTCACCAGAGATAACATCATCATGACGACGGGCTCACAGCAGACCATTGATCTGGTTTCGCGTGTATTGCTCGATCCGCAGGATACTGTATTGGTGGAGTCCCCTACTTATTTGGCAGCTCTTCAGGTATTTAATTCCTATGGTGCCAACATTGTAAGTGTAGATACAGACTCTAACGGTATGCGATTAGAAGATCTTGAAGCCAAGATCAAAAAACATCAGCCTAAATTCGTGTATGTCATCCCAACCTTCTCCAACCCGGCAGGAAGTGTTTGGAGTATGGAACGAAGAACAGGCGTTGTTGAAATATGCCGTAAATACGGCACTTTGATTTTTGAAGATGATCCTTACGGACGTCTTAAATTTGACGAAAACCTTAACTTTCCATCCCTTTTCTCAATCGATCAACAGCTAGGTGGAGACGGTCATGTGATGTACACTTCTACATTCTCCAAAACCGTCGCTCCTGGTGTTCGATCTGGTTGGCTGGTAGCTAATCAAGCGATTGTCGTTAAAGTCGCCAATGCCAAACAATCTGCCGATCTGCACTCCAGCAGTATTGATCAACGTGCTTTGAATGAGTTATTGGACTTTTTTGACTTGGACGGACATATTCGTACTGTGTCTGCTGAGTACCATACTCGTATGCTACGTCTCACGTCGCTGATGAAAGAACGCCAATGGGAAGGAATCACCTGGAATGATGCACTTGGCGGTATGTTTATGTGGGTTACTTTACCCGAGGGATTCCGTTCTGATCGGTTGCTGCAACTCGCAATTCAGGAAGGAGTGGCATTTGTGCCTGGACAAGTCTTCTATGCTGACCTAAGTGGCAGCAACCATATGCGAATCAACTTCACGCATACGGATCCTTCCTTGCTTCCAAAAGCAGTTGACCGATTGGATCGGGCACTGAAGATGTACACAGAGGAAAGTGTTGTAAACAGCGTGCGATGATGGAGTTGGCAGGACACGTACGTGAGGCCGCTTCACGAATCATTTGATTTTACGATCGCTGTTCCCTCTGATTCGTTTGGAATTTGAATAGCATGTTGGAATCTGGGACAAAGATGTACGCCTCGCCTCCGTAGATTCAAATGCGTTTGCTACGCTGACTACGTGCCTCATTCTCGAACGGTTTTACGGTAGAGAAGTAAAAATTAGGATGAAAGCCCACAGTAATTATGCTGGGGGCTTCATTCTAAGAATGCACTATATCTGCGTAAGTACGGTATGTTAAAAAGGGTGTGCCATCATTCCCACAGGAATATGACACACCCTTTTTAATTCAATAAATACATTTGGATTAAAGGCTTTCATGCAAACAGGTCATTTACAAAAGTTAAATTCATACTTTTTAAGGTGTTGCAGTGGGGAAAGTTTTCCGTAAGCCGGGTTCTGTGCTATTCGTGGTACAGACGGGAACTACCCTCCCACTACAAGCGACAATCATCTATCTAGGCCGAACATTGCTATCCAGCTCCAGCGACCAACCTAGACACGCCTCGGGCTAAGGCTGCTTCGCGAAGAAGCTGTGTCCCATTAGGTCTTGCTCCAGATGGGGTTTACCAGGAACGAAGTCACCAGCGTTCCTCGGGGTCTCTTACACCTCGGTTCCATCCTTGCCTGTGCCGCAAGCGGCCATCGGCGGTCCATTTCTGTGGCACTATCCTTCAACTCGCGCTGACTGGACGTTATCCAGCATCCTGCCCTATGGAGCCCGGACTTTCCTCTCGCGGCTTACGCCACCAGCGATTGTCTGTCAAACTTTCCGAACAACATTACATAGTATACAGGGAACGCGCGCATGATACAACCCTGAAAATATTGTAAAACGTATAGATCTCTGTTTACTTGCCCAAATAAAACGGATGTACCTTTCTCTGCAATGAATCATCCGCCACATAATAAGCAGACCTTCCCACGTATAGCGGGATAGAAAGCTTACTAAAATCAGGAACGTCCTCATCTAGGAACAGTTCATCATCTCGGTAGGTCTGCTGTATTTCACCGACGATCCAATCATGATCTCCATAGGTATGAATATCCACGACTTTACACTCATAAGCAAGATAAGCCTCCAGCAATATAGGCACATTGACTGAAATTCCATCCTCATATGCAATGCCAAACTGCTGAAACTTATCTACATCTTTACCACTAAAGGTACCTACAGCCTGAATCCATTCCGATCTGTGCGCAGGCAGAAACTGAATACCAAAGCCTCCGCTTTTCTCGATCAGTCCGTGAGAATATGTTTCCTTCCTCAGTGAAATGCCATACATGCCCGGTGATGATCCGATATAGGTATGCCAGCCTGAGGCCATTACATTATTTTCCCCCTCATAGCGGGAAGTAACAACAGCGACCATGCCTGGATAGGCATGAATTGCAGAATCAGCTATCAGCGTCCGCATAGAACCTCTCCCTACGAAAAAAATAATAGAGCATCTTCATTTTCTCATAGATGTTGAGATTTTACAAAAATTGAAAAGGTTCGGTTTCTACCTGAGATACATGTACTTCCGTTGAATAACGACCTTCTACCAAGCGTTTGCGCATCCATTCTGCGGTTTTAGGCTTCATAATCTTTTCAGCATTATGTCCAGGGTCAATAATAGCAATCCCCGCCATCAGGGCATCGTGAGCCGTGTGATAGTCAATATCCCCTGTGACCAATACATCAGCACCTTTGAAAAGCGACTTATTCACATAGCGGCTGCCTGAGCCCCCAAGCACGGCTGCCTTTTTGATCATACGGTCCAAGTCGCCCACCACACGTACATGCTCCACGTTGAGGCCATTTTTCACAACATCGACAAACTCCCGTAGCGTGCGAGTTTCCTTAAGCTTGCCCACCCGTCCCAAACCAAAGGAACGGCCCTGCAAATCCATGTGATACAGGTCATAAGCCACCTCTTCATAAGGATGAGCCTTCAGCATCGCTTGAACAACTTTATTGCGTACACCCTGCGGTACAATGGTCTCAATACGAACCTCTTCACTACGTTCCATTTTACCCTGCTCACCCAAAAACGGCTGTGTGCCTTCACCCGGCACAAAAGTTCCATAGCCGTCAATGTTAAAGCTGCAATGGCTGTAGTTGCCGATATGTCCAGCTCCCGCCCCCAGTATGGCATCCAGTACCCGTTGATGATGTGTTTTGGGTACGAAAACAACAAGCTTGAATAATTGCTCGGTGTGAACATCCTCAAGCGTACCTTCACTTTGAATACCCAGTGCTTCTGCCATCCAGTCATTCATGCCGTCCTCAGCTGTATCCAGATTCGTATGACTGATGTAGACAGCAATATCATTCTTGATCAGTTTTTCATACAATCTACCCGCAGGCTGATCTGTGTTCAAAGCTTTAAGTGGGCGGAATATAATCGCATGATGCGCAATAATGAGGTCAGCTTTTATGCGGAGTGCCTCTTCGACAACCTCATCATTAACATCTAGGGCTACTAATATGCTTTTGATTTCCTTTTGCAGACTACCCAGCTGAAGCCCGATTCTATCGTCCGGAACTGCCAAGTATTTCGGAGCCAGCTGCTCCATATAGCTAATTACTGTCTGTCCTTTGGCAAACATGCAAGTACCTCCTCTAGCTGTTCAATTTGCTTGCGCAATTGCTCCCGCTTATGCTGTGCGGATTCCTGATCTGATCGTGCCACTTGTGCCAGCACATCCTCAAGCTTGCGAATCTCCAATTTCCATTTATAAAAAAAGATTTCATTCGGTGCTTTGACCAATAGTGGTCCGAGTTGCATCAACAAATCCGGTGTCAGTACCAGCGAACTATCGGGAATTTTCCATGGTTGATACAGCGCATCCTGTTTCAGTGGGCTTACCGAATCAGGTACTGCCGTCAGAATCTCATATATTTTCCCGTCTTCTTCCATAATATGTTCACTTGTTAGTACCCATTGATGTTCGATGAGCCAACGGCGTAAGATATCCTCTCCTACGTTAGGCTGTAGAACAAGTTGTTTCACTGAAACAAGCTTGTCTTTCCCTTGCTCTAAAATGGTAGCGATCAAGGCACCACCCATCCCGGCTATCGTAATAACATCAACTTCATCGACCTTAATTACAGCCAAGCCATCTCCCTTTCTAACCGCAATGCGATCCGTGAGACCTGCTTCGGCCACCTGCTTTTGAGCCGCACGCAACGGTCCATCATTGACTTCACCCGCCACAGCTTGCGGTACTCTGCCACTACGCACTGCGGCCACGGGGAGTAGTCCATGATCCGAGCCAATATCCGCAAGTCTGCTCCCGGCAGGTATTTGTTCCATAATATATTGTAATCGTTGAGAAAGTTTCATAACGTCACCCACGTAATCCATTTTTTTCGAGTCCAAAATAAAATTCCAACAACAAATGCCAACTTCAGTATGCTGTAAAACACCACATCTCCCGCCGCTTGATGGCGCAGGATAAACGTGTCTGCTTCAGCCATGAATGCTAGTGTCATGCCTATAGCGAAATAAACCAAAGCGAGACGCGGAAAGCGGCGATGTACCCACCAGCTTAACCAGATCAACAATACTGCGTGCAAAATCCAAAATGCCTCAAGCATCACTAAAGTTGCTGTAGGCCAGTAGCGGCCTATAAGGATCGCGTACACTAAAAGTAGCCCAGCAATGCCACAGTAATGAAGCAAGCTGATCCGCAAAGTTAATCCCACAAGACACCATACCACACCGCATAGGCCTACGAGCAAAAGAAACCAAACCTTAGCTTCACCTTGATGGAGCTGAATGATCCATACACCCGAACCCAACATAATCGCACTGCCAAAAGTGCTCAACATCGCGCTCATACTCTTTTCAGAAGACCGCCAAAATGCGGCCACTCCATAGCAAATCGTAGTAACTGCACTCGCCGAGAATATTTGCATTGCCAACGGAAAAGCGGTAAAATAAAAACCGATCAAACAAATGCAGGAAATAATGACAAAACCAAGAAGCCAGGCGATCCCATGCCCGTGTCTAAGATATGTAAGCAGCCCGGTGTTGTTACGGTTCTGGCTCTGCGACGGATCTTCTTCCTCCCGATACAGGTTAGACAAAAAATCGCAATATTGCTCAGGGAGCAGCCGACTTCGCCGCCAATGCTCAATTTCATGTAACAGTATTGCCCGCTTTTTCTCCTGGTCCAAGCTTCTTCCCCTCCACCAAGACTGCCATGAGATAAAAAAAGACCTCCTGCGCGCTTCAAGCCGCAGAAGGTCCGCAATGTAACGCTTCTATTCGAGGAAATCCTTCAGTCGCTTACTGCGGCTTGGATGGCGCAACTTACGTAGCGCTTTGGCCTCAATCTGACGAATACGTTCACGTGTAACACCGAACACTTTACCCACCTCTTCAAGGGTTCTGGTTCTTCCGTCGTCCAAACCAAAGCGGAGACGCAAAACATTCTCTTCCCGTTCGGTTAACGTATCCAGTACATCCTCGAGCTGTTCCTTCAGAAGTTCATAGGCAGCCGCATCTGCAGGCGCCAACGCTTCTTGATCCTCAATGAAATCCCCCAGATGTGAGTCATCCTCTTCACCAATTGGTGTTTCCAATGAAACCGGTTCTTGGGCAATTTTCATAATTTCCCGTACTTTTTCCACGCTCAGCTCCATTTCGGCAGCCACTTCCTCGGGCGTAGGTTCGCGCCCCAGCTCTTGCAACAGTTGACGCGATACGCGAATCAGCTTGTTGATCGTTTCCACCATATGCACCGGAATACGAATCGTTCTCGCCTGATCGGCTATCGCGCGCGTAATGGCCTGACGAATCCACCAGGTTGCATAGGTACTGAATTTAAAGCCTTTTTCGTAATCAAATTTTTCTACTGCCTTAATCAAACCCATATTACCTTCCTGAATCAGATCCAGGAAAAGCATTCCGCGACCAACATAACGTTTGGCAATACTTACAACCAGACGCAAGTTCGCTTCTGCCAACCGGCGCTTAGCTTCTTCATCGCCGTTATTGATCCGTTTGGCAAGCTCCACCTCATCATCAGCAGAAAGCAACGGTACACGACCGATTTCTTTCAAGTACATCCGGACTGGGTCATTAATTTTAATACCGGGAGGCAGGCTCAGATCGTCATCGAAATTAAAATCATCCCCATCATTGTTTTCCGGGTCGTCATTTTGACGCAATCTGGTAACTTCTTCGTCGTTGTCATTCACAACCTCAATCCCCAAGTCACCCAGCTGCTCATAAAACTCATCCATTTGCTCGGGGTCCTGATCAAACGGCGATAGTTTTTCCATGATATCTTTGTAGTTCAGAGAAGAACTTTTTTTACCCAACTCAATCAGTTGATCTTTAACCTGATCTAGTGTTAGTTCCGTCTCCAGTTCAGTATGCTGATCATTCGCCATCTTTCGACTCCCTCCTCCCTAGAAACATCCGACCTCTGTGTGTTCATTGTCTCTCTAGGGCTATAATCTCACTTGCAATTTGTGCTGCGCGCAAAAAGTCACCTAAGCGCTCAGCGGCTCTCATTTCTTCCCTCTTCAAATCCAGTTGCTCCTGCAATGGAAATTTTCGCACTTGATGAATATAATCATCCAAAATGTGCGGTGCCCATACGCCTGGAGCATCCATCATCATGATCGAACTTACGTTCTTCTCCAGTCGGTCGTCTTGCAAAGATGAAATAAAACGGCTTGTATCCGGTAACTTCCCTTGCGCGTAATAGGCATATAGATAAGCAGCAATTGCTGCATGATCCTCAATATTAAAGGCGTCGCCCAGATGCTTTTCTACATACTCTGCAGCTTCTAAATCCTGCATCATCCAGTGAAGCAGTCTGCGTTCAGCCACATGGTAAGCCGGCAACAGATTAGGTGTGGAGACCTGCCCTTTTTTATGCCTACCATTATTCCACCCATTTTCGTTATTATCCCCAAAGTTCTGTTTTTTTTGCAGGGATTGACGCAGTAAATTGCATTCTTGCTTCAAGGTTTCAAAATCCACCTTGACTTCGGCTGACACTTCGCGCAGATACACTTCCCGCTCGGTCGGGGATGACAGAGGTGCAATGACATTTAATGCTTCGCGGGAATACGCGATTCTTCCTTCTTCCTCTTGCAGTATATGGTTTTTTTTCAGATATATAAGCTTAAATTTCACCGTTGAAACAGCACTTTCGATAATTTGGCGCTGGAATCGTTCGCCGCCGTATTGCCGGATAAAATCATCCGGGTCCATACCGTCACTGACCAGCGCTACTTTCACGTGAAGCCCCGCATTTTCCAACAGCGGAAAATTTTTAAGCGCAGCAGCTTGTCCTGCCCGGTCACCATCATAACAAATAATGACCTCGTCGCACAGTCCTTTTAACATCGTAGCATGGTGCTCTGTTAGAGCAGTGCCCATGGCGGCCACCCCATTTTGTACGCCAGCTTCCCATGCCGAGATGACATCACCGTAGCCTTCAAAAAGAACACTTTGGCGAAGCTTGCGAATTGAGGTTTTAGCATGATGGAGATTGTACAGCGTTCGGCTCTTATTGAATAGCTTGGTCTCCGGTGAATTCAAATACTTCGGCTGTCCCTCACCAAGTATACGGCCTGCAAAGGCAATAACTTTTCCGTTGCGATTCCAAATGGGAAACATGATACGATCTCTGAATCGATCCACATATCCATCACCCTCATGCCGGGGAGAAATAAGCCCTCCCTTTTCCATCTCCACGGGATCAAAAGAACGCTTATCCAGAAACTGAACGATCGTATCCCATCGGTTGGGTGCATAGCCAATTTGAAATTGATCAATGATCTTGTCACTGAATCCTCGTGAGCGCAAGTATTCCATAGCTGGTTTGCCGTGCTCCGTATTTTTAAGCAAAAAATGGTACATCTTAGAAGTTAACTCATACGCTTGCAACAGCCTGTCCAACTCAGGATGCTGATGCGATGAATCACGTCCCTGCCATTCGCCGAGCGGGATATGACTTTCTTCTGCCATTGTCCTGACAGCTTCGGGAAAGGATAGTCCTTCGATTTCCATCATAAACTTGATGGCATTGCCTCCCGCGCCGCAGCCGTAGCAGTAAAAAATCTGACGATCCGGTGTCACGGTGAATGAAGGGGTTTTTTCGGAATGAAAAGGACAGAGGCCTTTCATATATTTCCCCTGCTTGGTCAAATGCACGTACTTGCTTACCGTATCTACAATATCATGATGTTGTAAAACTGACTCAATGATATCGTCCGGTATGTTACCTTGTCCGGCACTCATATTAACCACCTTCATCTCTTTAGCACGTAAATATAATTCGATACCGTTACTCATTCTCCTGCAAGCGAAGTAAAAGTTTTGTCAGTTTATGTTGAAAAACTTCACGATCCTCTAATGAAAACGGTTTAGGACCTTTTCCATAACGTCCTTTTTTCCGTTCTTTGGCAGAAGTATGACGTCGGTCAAGCATGAAATCTATCGAATCGTTTCGATACATAGCTCCGCGAAAAGACATCACTTCACAACCTTTTGCCAAGGCAAGTGCAGCAAGACCATAATCATTGGTGGTTACAATATCTCCGCGGCGGATATGATTGGCAATATAGAGATCGGCACTTTGGTCGCTTCGGTCTACTTTAACGACGCTTACACCTTTGCTGCCCTGAATGAGATGATCATATGAAGATACCATAATAACCTCAATATGAAAACGGGAAGCTATCTCCGCAATTTCACTTTTAACAGGACAAGCGTCCCCGTCAACAACGATCCTCACACCCAGTAAAGTTCCGGTTCCCCCCATAAGCATCCCCCATCCGCATTCGAGTAAAATACGGAACGGCTGCAAGATTACTCTTACACCGTTCCGTATATTTATACCCATTTTTTCAAGTTGTTCATACTACCACAACTGACGTTTAAACTACAAGCTTGGAAAAATCGGCAAAACGCTTCAGTTCTGAGTCAATAACAGCCAGCAATGCCAAACGATTATTACGAACAGCGTCATCCTCAGCCATAACCATAACGGAATCAAAGAACGCCGTTACCGCAGGGGTAATGGATGAAGCTAGCGCTAACGCCCGTGTCGCATCACCTTCCTTTAAAGCTACGCTGTAAGATTCATAAGCGCTATACCATGCTTCGTAAAGCGTTTTTTCGCCTTGTTCCGTAAACTCACCCGTATTAACTGACTTATGCACTGCTTTAGCAGCCAGATTACCTACACGATTAAAGGATTCAACTGTTGCTTTGAATACCTCACCTGTTTGTATGGCAGTCATTAACGCAGCTCCGCGGTTAACAACAGAAGCAACATCGTCATATCCAGCTGCAAGCACAGCATCCACAACGTCATAACGAAGTGTCTCAGACAATAGTTTCTTCACGCGTAATCCAAAAAACTCATGTAATTCTTTACGTATTTCATCCGCGGAACGTTTCATATTTCCAAGGTTGCCGTGCACATCGAGTGCGATATTGAACACATCAGACAACGTAGCTGAAAGCTTACGATCCAACAAAATCTGCACAATACCTGCTGCCTGGCGACGAAGCGCGTAAGGGTCCTGTGAACCTGTTGGAATAATACCGATGGAGAAGCAGCCTGTAATAGTATCTATCTTGTCTGCGATACTTACAATCGCTCCAGCATTCGTTGAAGGAACCGTTTCTCCTGCATAACGCGGCTGGTAATGCTCAAACACCGCTCTTGCCACTTCTTCCTTCTCTCCAGCCTTACGAGCATAATCCTCACCCATCACACCTTGCAGTTCCGGGAACTCATATACCATTTGTGTTACCAGGTCAAATTTACAAATATCCGCTGCTCGACTAACCGATTCCTGTGTATCTGGAGAAACGCGAAGCTTCTCTGCCAGAGCATCAGCAATACGGCGGATCCGGCGCACTTTGTCTCCAACCGTTCCCAGCTCTTCGTGGAAGACGATACTTTCCAGTTTGGAGAGTGCATCCTTAATTTCCAGCTTCTGATCTTCTTCATAAAAGAATTTGGCATCAGACAGCCGCGCACGCAATACTTTTTCATTCCCTTTAGCAATGACTTCCAGCGATTGACTTCCTCCGTTACGTACCGTAACAAAATATGGCAGTAGCTCTCCTGTGCGATCCAGCACTGGGAAATAGCGTTGATGTTCACGCATGGAAGTAATGAGTACATCCTTCGGAATGTTCAGGAACGCAGGATCAAAACCTCCGAACAGTACTGTTGGGGTTTCCACCAAATACAGCACTTCTTCCAGCAAATCATCTTTTACCGCAATCGTCCAATCTTTTTCGGCAGCCAGCGCTTCAATCTGCTTCACGATAAGCGATTGACGTTCCTCAATGTCCACAATGACATGCTGCTTGCGAAGCACTTCAACATAGTCGGCTGGACTTTCTACTACGGCATCCTGTCCCAGGAAACGATGCCCTCTTGTCACATTTCCTGACTGCACGCCGGCAATCTCCAAATTAACAATATCGTTACCAAACAAGGCAATCAACCAGCGGATCGGACGAACAAATTTAAAGTCATAACTCGCCCAGCGCATAAATTTTGGGAATGTCATGGCATGTAAAATGTGCAATAAACCTTCGGACAGTACATCCGCCGTTGGAACACCTATGCTGCTCTTAGTTGCGTAAATATATTCCACGCCTCCAAGCTCCTTGAACGTGAACTGTTCAGGATCAACACCTTGGCTGCGAGCAAAGCCCAGTGCAGCCTTGCTCCAGTTACCAGCTTCGTCTAGTGCGATTTTGCGGGAAGGACCTTTAACCTCTTCGTTAATATCTTCTTGCTTCTCCGCTACTTCCTTCACAAGTACCGCCAAACGGCGAGGTGTAGCATAAGCCTCTACAGCACCATAAGCAATACGCGAGCTGTCAAGCCACGCCGTCATACGCTGCTTCAACTGCTGAATCGCATTCGGGATAAAACGTGCAGGGACTTCTTCCAATCCGATCTCAAACAATAAATCCTTAGACATTTGCCGCACCTCCTTTCTTCAACAGCGGGAAGCCCAGCTTCTCGCGCTCCTCCAGATAGGTCGCAGCCACCTGACGCGCCAAATTACGCACTCGTATAATAAACCCAGTCCGTTCCGTCACACTGATCGCTCCGCGAGCGTCCAGCAAGTTGAACGCATGAGAACATTTCAGCACATAATCATAGGCTGGAAATACAAGATGCTGCGCCATCGCTTTATTTGCCTCTTCTTCGTACATATTGAAAAGAGTAAAGAGCATTTTGACGTCAGATACTTCGAACGTATACTTGGAATGCTCAAATTCAGGCTGGTGGAAGACATCACCGTACGTGATTCCGTTGACCCACTCCAAATCGAACACATTCTCCTTGTCCTGGATGTAGGAAGCAAGACGCTCCATACCGTACGTGATTTCTACGGCAACCGGACTGGCATCAATACCGCCCACTTGCTGGAAATAGGTAAACTGGGTAATTTCCATACCGTCCAGCCATACTTCCCAACCTAAGCCCCACGCTCCCAACGTCGGTGCTTCCCAGTTGTCTTCAACGAAACGAATATCATGCTCCAGAGGGTTAATGCCTAAACGGCTCAAACTCTCCAAATACAATTCCTGAATGTTATCCGGCGAAGGCTTCAAAACTACTTGGAACTGATGATGCTGATACAGGCGATTTGGGTTCTCACCATAACGTCCGTCTGACGGACGACGAGAAGGCTCAACATAAGCTACATTCCACGGCTCAGGTCCGATCGAACGTAAATACGTCATCGGGTTCATCGTGCCTGCCCCTTTTTCCGTGTCATACGGCTGTACAATAATACAGTTGTGTTCAGCCCAAAATTGTTGCAGCGTTAAAATCATCTGCTGAAAATTCATTGGTACACGCTCCCTTTCCAATTCCCTCAAATGTTGGTGATTTCTTCTCATTTAAGCTCGTATGTACAGGGCTATTTTATCTCAAGAGCCTTGTTAGAGACAGCAAAAAGCCCCCGCCTCTACGCCTGTACAGACGTAGGGACGAGAGCTGACTCCCGCGGTTCCACCCTACTTGATTGCGATCCTATATCACCAATCAGATCGTAATCCTCTTTTCCGTGTCCAATCAGACGCTCCCGAGTGCCTTGTTCACGAAGAATTCCCGCTGGGCTTACACCGTCCCCAACTCGCTAATAACAGAGAATACATCCCGCTACTTTCTCGTTCAATGCATCTGCTCCCGAAGGAGATATATAGTAGGATATTACACGGTTTCAGCAATACAGTCAAGAGAATAGGGCGTTTCACATATCGTACTTGTCGAGCTGATCCAAAAAATTGCGGGATTTTAGCTTGACCTCCAACTGCATATCCATGAACTGACGCATGACATGTTTGATCTCCAGCTTAGTGGAGTCCTTCACGTCAATGTTGCCGAGCCGATTCAAATCCATTCTGGCGAACAAGCGCAGCAACTTCAGTGTACGTGGAGTCACGCTTAATGCAGCTGGATCAAAATGCTTGTAGCTCCGACACAAAACTCCGCCCAGCCTCGGACTGACGAACATATCCTCATCAGCACATTGTTGACCACTTGAAATACATGCATCAAGCTGAGGAGCATATCCGGCCGCCTGCAATATTTTAAATTCATAAATACTCATGACGATCAGCGGATCTTTGCCACTCTCGAGCGCCTCCAAACATGCTTTTAGCTGCTTAAACCAGAACGCACCTGTTTCCTCATCCTGTAACACCCGATCGAGTAATTCACAAGCATAAGAAGCGTAAGCAGCCTTAGTAATATCCTCGCGTAATGTATGGTGGGATTGGATGATTTCACCGGCATTCAACGTGCCTAAGCCTGTATTTCGAAAAAAAACGAATTCACCGTACGTAAACGGCTGCGTTAAAGCAGCGTGACGGCTTTTGGACTTTTTTGCACCTCTGACCAGCACGCCTGCTTTACCTCCGCTTTCGGTGCAAAGCGTAATAATTTTGTTCCCCTCACCGTAATCCATGCTGCGGATGACGATTCCTTCCACCCTGTAAAGCATGCCTCTTCCCCCAAACATTCGCGAAGAAGCCAGTGGCTTGTACTATTCACGGGCTTCTTCATGCTCGTCCGACTCTCCTTCATCCGTATCTTGCTCCCTTGTCATGGCGCTCTCCCGGTATAACAGATACGCACCGACATCTCCAGTCATCGCAAAATACTTCCACGAAAAATCTCGCAATCGTATTCATCCTCTCTTCGGAAATGACGTTTGCATCTCAAAATTAGGATGATGCGAAGAGAAGGCAAGTATGCGATGAAATAAATGGATTGCGTTAAAAAAGGCTGCTGTATGTAGAATGGAATACGCTTCGCAAATGATTTGATCTTACGATCGCTGTTACCCCCGAATTTATTTGAATGTAAAACATACAAAGGGTTAAATTCGGGGGTAAAGGCGAACGCTATCGCTTCTTCAGATTCAAATCCTTCGCTCCGCTACATCGTGCATACAAGGCCTTTTTTAAAGCACACCTATTTCATCGCTGGAAGAAAAGGATAAAAAGAGCAAGAAGTTAAGCGCCGCACATACGCGGCGCTTTAAATGATCAGGAGACTATTACTATCTCAGCCAAGAGATCGGGACGGCTTTTTTATGATGCTTACTACAACTATACATATTTATTTAATATCAATTTTTAACCTCAATAAACCCTTGAACTAAAGTGACGTAGAATCGAGTTCTGTTTTTAAGCGTCGCGATGAAAGCCAAGGTCACGAAGGACGCGTTCCTGGTTGCGCCAGTCTTTTTTGACCTTAACCCAAAGTTCCAGGAAAATCTTGGAGCCTAACAGGTTTTGGATATCCTGGCGTGCCTGTTTGCCCACTTCTTTGAGCATGGCTCCCTGTTTGCCGATAATAATCCCCTTCTGGGAGTCACGTTCTACAAAAATAACAGCCATAATATGCACTACACCATTATCCTGCACTTTCATATCTTCAATCATAACCGCAATAGAATGGGGTACTTCCTCACGTGTCATATGCAGAATTTTTTCACGCACCAGCTCGGCAATGACAAACTGTTCTGGATGATCGGTAATTTGATCATCCGGATAATATTGCGGACCTTCTGGTAAGTATTTTTGCACCTGCTCCAGCAGGGTGTTTACATTGTTGCCCATTTTGGCCGAGATGGGTACGATTTCTGCAAAGTCGTACAACTTGCGATACTGCTCAATCAGGGGTAACAATGCTTCTGGCTCAATACGATCAATTTTATTCAGCACCAAAATAACTGGCGTTTTTACTTGTTTAAGCTGTTCCGCAATAAAACGGTCGCCACCGCCTAGACCTTCAGCAGCGTCAATAAGAAAAAGTACCGCTTCTACTTCACCCAACGTATTAAAAGCAGTCTGATTCATGTAATCGCCTAATTTTGACTGACGCTTATGAATCCCGGGTGTATCCAAAAATACAATTTGCGTGTCCTCTGTAGTAAATACGCCGTGAATTTTGTTGCGTGTAGTTTGTGGCTTGTCTGACATAATGGCGATCTTCTGCCCAATGACGTGGTTCATCAGTGTTGATTTTCCGACATTAGGTCTGCCAACAATTGCAACAAAGCCTGATTTAAAGTGTTTCTTAGCCATTTCATTTCCTCCAGCGCGATTAAGCACCTATTTTATTTGGGTTTTTCCATTAAAACAGCGAACTAATTAACGTCAACATAGGCCTATAAAACACAAATATACCAATAATTACAGCAAAAACCGCTGCCAGGAGCACGGCTCCGGCGGCGGTGTCTTTAGCCGCTTTGGCCAGCGGATGAATATCAGGTGAGATGAGATCCACCGCTGCTTCAACAGCGGTGTTGAACAGTTCGGCTACAATGACTATAGCGATAGCCACGCAGACGAATAACCAGTCGAGCCGGGAGATGTGCAGAGTTAAGCCTGCTACAATGACAAGGAGCGCCACGGCCACATGTATCCGCATATTTACTTGCGTACGCAGAGCGTACATCACGCCTTCTGCCGCATAGCGAAAAGTCATTCTCCAAGGCTGACGTCTCATTACCTTGTCAACCCCGCTTGAGCCAGTACAGCTTCCTGTTTGCCCATCATTTCAGCTTCACTCACATCATCCTGATGATCATAGCCTAACAGATGAAGAAAGCCGTGAACAAACAAAAAACCGATTTCACGCTCAATCGAATGTCCGTATTCTTCACTCTGAGCTTGCGCTGTTTGTACAGAGATTATAATATCCCCCAAAACATCAGGTACATCATTCAATGAATTTTCATCATTCGGTTCGTAAATAATTTCAAGCTCTTCATCCAGTGTTTCCTTCATAGCAAAAGACAACACATCGGTGGGACGATCAATTCCCCGATAGTCCCTGTTCAACTCATGAATTTGCTCATCATTAACGAAGGTAAGGGCTACCTCACCGTCAGTGACTCCTTCCACTTTGCCTGCCTCCTCTAATAAGGTGTTCAGCAGCGTAATCAAGGATTCGTTAATTACCATATCGTTTTGTTCATTATTCCAAGCTAATTGAAGGCCCATGCCAACCGCTCCTTTTAATTCTAGTGCTCTAACCGTACTTCATGCACAAGTTATATTAAGCTTTTCCGTTTTCAGACTTGGGCCTTTCCTCCGGATACTCAATACGGGAATGGAAAATCCCCATTACTGTTTCCTTGAGGGTTTGAGCCACGATATCAAGCTCCCGCATGGTCAGCTCGCAGTCGTTGAATTGGTGATCATCAAGACGGCTCTTAATAATTTTCTCAATCATGGATTCCACTTGTTCCACTGTCGGCTTCCGTAAGGAACGAACTGCTGCCTCCACGCTATCAGCAATTCCCACCACAGCAGACTCTTTAGACTGAGCCTTCGGTCCCGGATAACGGAAATCATCCTCCGTGAAGTCAGGCTCCACCCCCCGCTCTTCAGCTTCGCGCAACGCCTTGTGATAAAAATAGTGTAAGAATGTCGTTCCGTGGTGCTGCTCGGCAATGTCGCGAATGGGCTTGGGTAGCTTGTAATCCAATTGCATTTCCACGCCGTCACGAGCATGGGCGATAATGATGGATTTGCTCAGCTTGGGCTCTATTGTATCATGTGGATTTTCCAACCCATTTTGATTTTCAATGAAGTACGAAGGCCTCTTGGTTTTACCAATATCATGATAATACGAACCAACCCGGCACAACAAGCCGTTTGCCCCTATAGCCTCCGCTGCGGCCTCTGACAGATTACCCACCATTACACTATGATGATACGTTCCCGGTGTCTCCGTAAGCAGCTTGCGGAGCAATGGATGATTGGGATTTGACAGCTCAACAAGCTTCAGTGCCGACAAGATACCAAAGGTAGACTCAAAAAATGGCATTAGCCCAATAACAAGTATTGCTGTTATCAGACCACCTGCAAAAGCAAAAGCTACCCCATAGAGCGTCGTCGTTTGAGTCCAATTCCCTTGGTCAATCAGTGCCAGAGAAAAAACAGACAGGGCACCGAACAGGCATACCATAATCGCCCCTTTGAACAGTGTTGAACGCTGGCTGGCTCGATGAGTAGAGAAAATCGCTGCCAGACAGACCACAATAGCAAAAAATCCAAAATTAAAGTCGAAAATTTGTCCCTGACGGACATTCAAAATAACACTTGCCAATATACTGAATATAACGGCACATACGAAAGCCAACGACATATCAAGCAACAGCGTTACGAGCATAGCTCCAAGCGCGATAGGCGCCAGATAGCCGAGATAGGAACGTTCATTGTTCTGCAGTATGGAAATTAACATCATTGCTCCAACTGTTATCACAAAGATTAATACTAGCATGAGCAACTGCGCATTATTATACTTGAAGTTTCGTGTTCGTGATTGAAATTGACGAATATACATAAACAGGCCCAATGCCAGCATCATAGACAACATCAGCAGTCCAAATTGTGGCCAATAATTGATTTTATCCTTGAGCAATTCATTTTCATCAAGCAGTGTATAGATTTCCTGGGTAATAATCTCACCCTTCTTGACGAGTACTTCACCCTGTTTAATGTAAACTGTCGGTGTATCTTCACGAGCCTGTACCTTTGCGTCCTTCGTAGCTGTATCATCATAAAACTTGTTGGCGGTAATCACAAGCCTTGCAAGTTCCTGAACAACCTCCCGTGAAGTACGCTTAGTAAGCGAGCTTGTACTAACCCGCTCAGCTACTTTCGCTCGGGCTGTCTGAGCATCCGTAATTTGATCATTCATCAACCCTGTCACAATCTCACGGGCAACAGGCCGCATTTCAGCAATATCCTCAGATGTAAGGCGCGGAATTTTAATGAATGTCTCCTCTGGAATTCGGTACGTTTGCTCTTTCGTTTTTTCCAGCACTTCATCCAGCAACTTATCTGGGTAGGCATCCGCATTACGGCTGTTATTCACAAAATTTTGTACAAATTCCCGTGCACGTTGCGGAATCTCATCCTTATAAATCGAAATCTTATCTGCTCTGGAGACCTGGTCATCCTGATTGAGCCGTTCAATTCGATCCAAAATACCAGTAATCAGGTTATCGTTGCGAACGGGCACAATGGTATACATGGGCTGCACACGTTCAGCTGATTCCTCTTGAGCCTTCAAAGTCGCCTTACTGTTAGGAAGCTGCATCGGGGCGACAATTTCCTTTTCACTCGGTTGATTTACCCGAATATCATAACGCTCGGGAAGCAGCTTGGACGCAAAGCCTACATAAAAAAGAACCACCAAAAATAAAAACAGAAGATAGCGTGTCGCCACGCTATACTTCCATCCATTCATTCTATGCTGGAACGTTTTCCCTTTAGATAATTCCTTCGAGATCATCTAAAACAATCCCTCTCCATCATCTTTTTCAAGGCAGCTACACTGCTCATTTTATACTTTTTCTGGTCGTACACGACATACTCGTGATTGAATGACTATCCTTGATTTTCGGCAACTCGGTCATAAGCAACAATAATTTTTTGAACCAGGGAATGACGGACAACATCCTCTTCTGCAAACTGGACAAAGCCTATTTCCTCAATCCCTTGTAAAATCGCATTTGCTTCAATCAGACCGGATTTTTTGCCACGAGGCAAATCAATTTGCGTGACATCGCCGGTAATGACCATTTTGGAGCCGAAGCCAAGTCGAGTCAAAAACATTTTCATTTGCTCGGGTGTAGTGTTTTGCGCTTCGTCCAAAATAATAAAAGAGTCATCCAGCGTACGTCCCCGCATATAAGCCAAAGGTGCAATTTCTATTAATCCGCGCTCCAGTGCCTTTGCAGTCTGCTCTGGGCCCATCACATCGTATAGGGCATCATACAATGGGCGTAAATACGGATCAACCTTTTCCTGTAAATCCCCTGGTAAAAAACCTAAATTTTCACCTGCTTCCACCGCAGGACGAGTCAGTACAATGCGCTTGACTGAACCTTCCTTCAGGGCAGCTACGGCCAGCACTACAGCCAGATAGGTTTTACCAGTACCCGCCGGGCCAATTCCAAATACAATATCGCGTTTCTTAATCGTGGTTACATAGTGCTTTTGTCCAATCGTTTTGACGCGAATCGGTTTACCCCGGAACGTCGTCGTAATTTCACCCTTGAACAAATCGAGCAGCTGATCAGCGCGCAAATCTTTTGCCAGTTCAATCGCATAATGGACATCCCTTTCGGTCAGTATATACCCATTGCGAATTAACTGGAGTAATACGTCGAACAATTGTTCGAGCACTTCCACCTCGTGAGCATTACCAAAAACATTAACTTCTGCCTCACGAGATGCTATTTTTGCGGGAATAGCTGCTTCGATTAATTTCAAAAAGGAATCCTGCGGGCCAAATAACGCCTGTCCTTCTCCCGCATTGTTCAATGCAATTTGTATGCTGCGTTGTTGTTCTGCCAAATAGCCTCATTCTCCTTGGTTATGAACTAACGGAAGTTCTTCCGCAATATCCTGCTCCACTTCAAAAAGCACTTTCATATAAACTTTACCATTCTCTCTCTTCTCATGCAAAATTTTTTGGCTCATTATTTTCGTTCCTTTGCCGTATTTAGCTAAAATATCAGCTCGCGCGCCTTCTAAACCTGACATTTTCGCTTCTGTTTCCGTAAGCTTCTGCTCCTGTATCTTTGTCTCTCTCACACTTTCGGTCATCCAACCCACCGGAAGTTTGTAGGAACGCCATGTTAGCGGATCATGTTCAACTGTTGTTTTATGTGTAGAATAAGGTATTTTCCCATATCCCCATAATTGTATCGCACGGTTGCCTAATACCAGATATAAGTGGTCGTGACTGGTACCTGTATACGTGCTGCTGCGTTGCACCATGGGACTGCTAATTTCGTATTCATGCCATACAAGACCCTTAACCTCTCCTTTGGCTACGACCTGCTGTTGGTTCTCCTCATCTCCAAGCGTTCCAGAGATGAGGATGGCTCCTTTTTTGACACGCGTATTTTTATGCACGACAGGACGACCCTGCTCGGCAAAAATTTCAGTAACTACCGCATCTGCCTTACTAATGATATGACGAGGGCTGTAGAGCGGCGCAGGGGTAGGCTGTGAAGCTTCAACAACCTGAATCGTCACCAAAGTACCCTGCTTTTCCACACCGATCCAGGATGCTTCTGGAAGCTTCTGCATGAGCGCACGTGAAAGCTTGTCTTGACTGGATAGACGAAAGCTCCATTGAAATGGATACAGACCCTCCTGTCGAGCGGCTTTGAGAACGGATTCCGTCGATAGTTTATCATTCCCCTTTACTTCAATGTCCCAGATAAGTGAAGACATCAGCAGGAGACCTATCCAGAACAAAGCCAATCCAGCCAGGAAAAACTTACGTTTGGCAAGTCGTGCAGCAGTAAAGGGAAGCCCTTGCCGCTTCAGAACATGCATTTTACAGCCTGTCCTTCTCAAAAGCGGGCGTAGGAGGAAGACGTGCGGCAGTAGAAGGTTCATTTCTGCATGTCTAGTACCCATCGGCCGCACGTTCCACACAGGTAAATGGTGATCGGTGAGTAAATTAATGAAAGCTTCCACACTTTCGCCCTTGATAGCAAGGGTAACCGTACCACGCAGCTTTGCTAAAGCAGGATGTTTCACGAGCCTTCCTCCGTTCCTTCCATTTGGATATCCGTTATATGTCCCTCCACACTTACCTGCTCTGGCAGAATAGACGTAATGACTAGATCATGGCCGGACACCCTCAGCCTGCCTTGCGCAAGTGCAAGTACGAGCTGATCCGGCGTGAAATCCACCACGCCCCGGTGATTCTCCACATAAAGCTGACGGCTGCCGATGAGGGTTAACCGCGGCAGGTCAAATAGAATGTCCTGCGGAAGCTCCAGCGTCTCGCTGGCCCACTTTCGCAGTTTGCGGCTCATCCTGCTCATACGGCGAAATCTCCCTTCCTGTCATCAAAATATTTGTTATCCAACGGCTTAGAGTTGTTTTGATGACAGCACGCTGCTATTTTTTCATCTTCTGTTATTGCCATCCGGTACCCATAGATGTTTCAAGGCAGCTACGCTGCTGGCTTTCCATCTTATATTCTTATTATCAGTGAACACCATTACACCAGCGCCACAGATATCTGTACTGTACATTTTATGATCCAGTCGCGGCATTTATGAGGCTAAACTTACAATTCGTAGTAGCTACTATATTGCAGAGGAAAAAGATGTGTCCTTTCAAAATTCACAACAAAAAAGACAACCTCATTTTCATATTGAAAACAAAGGTTGTCTTCTTTTGAATTTCATTAAATGACACGGTTATTTTTCGCTATCTCGATTTAAAAGAGAGTTTTTTCTAGAGTATAAGAAGTAAACAGCCATACCAATGACAAGCCAAATAATAAAGCGAATAAATGTCTGGCCATTCAAATTAAGAATGAGCACCCCACATGAAACGATAGCCAGGATCGGGATATACGGAACTCCAGGACATCGGAAGGCCCTTGGCAAGTCAGGTTGTGTTTTTCTCATAACGATAACGGCGACCGAAATCAGAATAAATGCTGACAAGGTTCCAATGTTCACCAAACTTGCTAACTCATCCAGCGGAATCAGTCCACCCATTAATGCAGATAAAGTGCCGAAAAACAACGTGTTAATGTAGGGCGTTTTGTATTTGGAATGAACCTTGGATAATACTTTGGGGACTAAGCCGTCACGTGACATAGCAAACATAATACGAGTTTGACCATAGAGCATTACCAGCATGACCGTTGTCATCCCTAAGATGGCTCCTATATCTACAATACCTGCAACCCAGTTCTGGCCTGCAACCTGCAATACCAATGACACGGGGTGAGAGATACCTTCAAATTGCATAAACGGTACTATACCAGTCATAATCGCGCTAACAATGACATACAAAAACGTACAAATAATGAGAGAGAAAATAATGCCTCGCGGTAAATTAGTAGTGGGATTTTTAGTTTCTTCAGCCGCTGATGAAACAGCATCAAAACCAATAAAAGAAAAAAACACAAGAGCTGCGGCTCCAAACACCCCACTGAACCCAAACGGCATAAACGGTGTCCAATTATCTGGCTTCACATATCTAAAAGCAACAATGATAAATAATAAAATAACAACAATTTTTATGATTACCATGATGTTGTTTATCCGTTTTGATTCTTTTATCCCTAAATAAAGCAAGAACGTGATACCCATCAAAATTAAAAAAGCTGGGAGATTAAAATAAGTAGTTTGGTCTTTCAAAGCCCCCGGTGCGGCAGTGAATTCAAGCGGAATGTGAAGGCCAATTCCGTTCAAAAATGATACAAAGTAACCCGACCAACCTGCGGAAACGGCGCTGGCTGCCAGCATGTATTCCAAAATTAAATCCCATCCAATAATAAAGGCCAATAGCTCCCCCATCGTAGCATATGTAAAGGTGTAAACAGAACCGGATACTGGAACGGTGGATGCAAACTCCGCATAAGCCAATGCTGCGAATAAACACGCGAGTCCCGCAATCACAAAAGAAAGAACCAAGCCTGGACCAGCCGTAACTGCTCCTGTACCTGTCAACACAAAAATTCCCGTTCCGATAATGGCTCCAATTCCAAGCATCGTTAAATCAAACGCACCCAGCTCCCTTTTGAGTGCTTTTTCCCCTCGCGTAGCGGCAATCAACTGATCAATGCTTTTCTTTCTAAACAAGCTATTTCCCATCGATCCCATCCTCCTAAAAATTAATTTTTCCATTTTTATAACCTTGTTGTATCACCTCGATATAAATAAAATTTTAGGTAAAATTGGAGTGAATTTCATAAGTATCTATCATTGAGAACATTATATATAAAAAAGAAAAAATGAAAACTGCTTTCGGAAAGCTCCATTCATATTGTTACATTTGATCATTTTTCAGGAATATATTTTCATAAATGAGGCGCTAAATTAGACAAAATGCCACCATTTTAGATGACAACAAATGTGAGAAAGCTAGAGCACACAAGGGATTATCACATTCGTTGTCAGGTAATTAGAGCATTTGTCGTTAATTCACTTTTTATTCCGAGCATGGTTATGTATTCCTAAAGCATCACAAAAAAAGATCCGCCACAGCCAAAGCCGTGACGGATCCACTATCATTTTAACGTCTTCCTCCACCCATGTAGCGCTTGGAACGTGGAGGACCTAATATTTCTGCCCAAATCACACCTCTGCGCAGATCAGCCGTATCCACCGTATTACGGTCTTGCGAAGCTATCTCTGGCGCATCTGTAATTTCCCCTGACTCCCTCGCATTGGATATACGATCGAGACGGGCTAAAACCATTTTTCGTTCTTCTTCCATAGCACGGATCCGATCCTCTAGAGTCGAACCATTATCTAATAAATCCCGGTCCATCCGTTCTTCGGTTTCCGACCGATCGCCCATTTCTTCTATGCGACGAGCTTCCATAACCGTCCGTCGTTCATTAGGAAATTGACGTTGCAACTCTCCAGCAATATCCTGCTGACGTTGCTCTTGCCCATGTTCCATTGTGAAGGGTCTGGATGACGTCGAGGGTCCACGAGAACCATGATCACCACCAAAGGTAGGCATACCTTTTCGCGGCGGTGATTTCCGCCCTGTACCTTGGATGCTTTTCCCCAAAAAAGACACCAAAGCAAAGCCAATCACGATCAGGATATACAAATGTTCAAAGATCCAGCTGATAAAGTTCATTACTCACCACCTAGCTGCCGTAATTCATCGGCTATGTCCCGTTATTAATCCCGGTTCTTGTTGTCATTCCCCGAGTTCTCATTCGGTTTGCCTAAGGAGCCACGCATTTGCGTATCCGCCTCAATATTTTTCAAATTCATATAGTCCATGACACCAAGCTTCCCGCCGCGTAGCGCTTCAGCCATTGCCAGCGGTACTTCGGATTCGGATTCCACCACGCGTGCTCTCATTTCTACAACACGCGCCTTCATTTCCTGCTCCTGCGCTACAGCCATCGCACGCCGCTCTTCCGCTTTTGCCTGCGCAATACGTTTGTCGGCTTCCGCCTGCTCTGTTTGCAGAAAAGCACCGATATTTTTACCTACATCAACGTCCGCAATATCAATGGACAGGATTTCAAATGCTGTCCCGGCATCCAAACCTTTGGACAATACGGTTCTTGAAATTGAATCCGGGTTCTCCAGCACGTCCTTATGCGAGTTACTGGAACCTACGGTCGTAACAATACCTTCACCGACCCGTGCAATAATCGTTTCTTCTCCAGCACCCCCAACAAGTCGATCAATGTTGGCACGCACCGTAACACGAGCTTTAACCTTCACTTCAATACCATCCTTGGCGACCGCAGCAACAATAGGTGTCTCAATAACACGCGGATTAACGCTCATTTGGACCGCTTGCAGAACATCCCGTCCAGCAAGGTCAATCGCTGCCGCACGTTCAAACTCAAGCGGAATGTTAGCACGCTGCGCAGCAATCAACGCATTGATCACTCGGTCTACATTCCCTCCTGCGAGAAAGTGGCTTTCCAGCTGGTTGATGTTCAAGCCCAGACCCGCCTTGGTTGCCTTAATGAGTGGATTGACAATTCGGCTTGGCGTGACGCGCCGTAAACGCATAGCTACCAGCGTAATGATGCCAATGCGCACACCCGAAGCCAATGCTGAAATCCACAGCATCACCGGGAAGAAACTAAAAAATACGCTCAATACAATAATCACTACAACGGCAATCAGCAAAACGCTGACAATACCCGATTCGAACACTCGCATCATCCTCCATTAATCTAATTCTTTGTTATTTGCTTGTTTAGACGCTAGTGTCTGCCTTGACCACAATTCGCCCGCCTTCTACTTTGGATACTATAATCGGCATATCTGTAGCAATAAACTCGCCGTTCGTTACAACATCGACTCGCTCATCAGCGATCAGCACCGTTCCGGCTGGACGAAGTGGAGTCAGACTGACACCTCTTTGACCTAATAGCATTTCCCGGTTCACAACTGAAGAAAAACCTTGTTCAGCCGTTAAACTTTCTTTAAGTATAAAACGGTTCCATATCCCTCGGTCCTTGAATACAACCGCGATGATCGCCACCACGGCAACCGCAGCTGCAAAGGCAATGCCCAAAGATATAAACGCATGCTGCATGTTGTATGCTGCACGAACAACTCCGGCGACAAGGCTGACGGAACCCAGAATGCCCAAAATACCAAAACTCGGGATGAACATTTCAAGTATAAGCAGAGCCAGACCGATAATAAACAACAACCACGTCTCCGAACCTGCAAAACCAGCGATATAATTGCCGAAAAAATACAAACCAAATCCGAGTATGCCCAAAATTCCCGGTACACCAAAACCGGGTACGATCAACTCAATAACAATACCTGCGATACCGATAAATAAAAGCAACGTCTGTACAATTGGGTTGGTCAATATCTCGGCTGCTTTTTCAGCCCATGTTCGCTCCACATGAATGACATCATCCGTGCTGTAACCCATCCACTGAATAACCTCTTGTTCGGAAGACGCGATGTGATCCGCATAACCCAACTTCAGCGCTTCCTCACTGGTTAAAGAAATGATCTGACCATTTTCCTTGTTAAAGTTCATCTCAGGAATAGATATGGTCGTTTTAGAGTCAACCATACCTCTGGCAATATCCGGATTACGTCCGCCAGCTTCTGCGGCAGATGCCATGCTACTCTTCCACCAGGCTATCGTTTTTGGATCTGTGATAGCCTGCCCCCCGCCGTCTACTAACGCTGCTGCTCCGATAATACTCCCCGGTTTCATAACAATCTTGTTTGCGCTCAACGCAATATAGCTACCCGCTGAGGCCGCTTCGCCCCTTATATAGGCTACGGTCGGAATTGGACTGTCTTTAATCAGTTTGCCCAGCTTCTCCGCTGTATCTACCCGTCCACCGGGAGTGTTAATATCCAGTAAAATCAGACCTGCTTTGGAATCTGCTGCTTCTGCAAATCCACGTTCCATAAATTTGCCCAGGCCATGCTCAATTTCCTGATCGACTGGTATAACAAACACAGCTCCACCTTTAGTTTGGGCCGCCGCTGATTCGGAATGAACTAAGGGCAACAGCAAAACGGATACCATAATCCACAACGTTAAAAGGATCCATTTGCGACTGGAGTGGTGATGTTCTCTATGCATTTCTCTCCCCCTTTCGATCTCTCTATGTTACAGCATACCAAACTTTGTTAGACAAACTATACAGTTTTCAGGATTTAATGTGAAATTATTGGGTATATTGCTAATCCTGACGGCTGCCAAATACTTTACGCACCCAATGAACATCACGTTTCACATAATTAACAATAGCGCTTACATATAAGAATCTTCTCATCATTACATTCTATGGTAGGGAACACATATATAGAAATAACACCCTCTGTAAACAGAGGGTGTTGTGTTTTCCTGTTTGTCGCAGGTTTATTGCAGAAATTGCTGAACCGCTTGGTTCACGAGCTTACCGTCAGCGCGGCCTTTTACCTTAGGCATCAAGGCCGTCATTACTTTCCCCATCTCGGCTTTCGAAGAAGCACCGGTTTCCTGGATGGTCTGCTGTACAATAACTTTAATTTCTTCCTCAGAAAGTTGTTCGGGAAGGTACTGAGCGATGATCTCTATTTCTGCTTTAGTGCTTGTCGCAAGTTCATCACGACCGGCTTTTTCAAATTCATGGAGGGCATCTTTTCGCTGTTTGATCTCACGACTCAGAATATCAAGCACTTCGTTGTCGTCCAAATCCCGTTTCAAATCTATTTCAAGATTTTTAATCGTAGAACGAACCATTCGAATGGTGGAGAGTTTGAACTTGTCCTTACTCTTCATTGCTTGCTTCATATCTTCGTTCAATCGTTCGCTCAAATTCATGATTGCTTAGATCCTCCTAGAACTTTCTCTTACGAGCAGCCTCGGACTTTTTCTTGCGCTTTACGCTTGGCTTTTCATAATGCTTGCGTTTCTTCACCTCAGCCAATACGCCATCCTTAGCAATGGAACGTTTAAAGCGACGAAGTGCAGCATCAATTGTCTCGTTTTTGCGAACTTTAGTTTCAGACACCAGTTTTCCCTCCCTCCGACCAGACCGTCCAAGAGCAATAACACGGTTCATCAAATTTTATTATAGGTGAAACGGAAACCAGGTGTCAACCTATAAGAAAAAATGAATACATAAAGGGCCACTTTTCTCCATTCACATCCGTATTACTGAAAAGACAAGCTCTGTCATTTTTTAAGAATGTGAGTCCGAAATACCTGTCAGGGCACCCAATTTGGCGCCGCCCAGTAAGTGATAATGCAGATGCCCCACCGCTTGTCCACTATCCGGGCCACAGTTGTTAATCAACCGATAACCAGACTCGGCGATTCCTAACTTTTTTGCAACCTCAACCGCAACACGATGAATCTCCGCGATAAGAGGAAGATCCTCCTCCGTCACAGCGTTCATTGAAGGAATATATTTTTTGGGAATAATGAGCACGTGTACTGGCGCCGCAGGCTGGATGTCATGAAATGCGAGCACATTGTCGGTTTCCAACACCTTCTTGCTGGGGATGGTTCCATCCACAATTTTCAAAAACAGATCGTCCATTCAAAACCCTCCTTTGGCAGTGAGCCGATCCTAAGCAAATAGACACAACCCCCCCTTGCTCTCGGCATTCAAAGTTATGTATTTCCCACACTGAATAGAAACATATACAGCCATGTTTGGTTATACTTATGTTTCTATATGTATCATAACGGAAAAAGGGTCTTAATACCAGTTTCCCTTACTAACTTCCTCTACAATGGCTTTCACCCCTCCATCAATTTGATCCAGCTGCGCGCGCGAAATACTTATGCGCAAAAACTTCTCTTGTTCCCTATAGCCTGATAAATAAAAACCTTTGCCAGCTACAACCTGGATGTTCCTCGCAGAAAGACACTGTACCAAGCGTTCCAAATTCACTGTCCGAGGCAGTTTAAACTGCATATAAACTCCTGAGGTTACAGCTGAAGTCTGAACGTATCCGGCCTGATTGTATCGTTCCACGGCCTTGTTCAGAGTACGAATGCGCTCCGAATACAGTTTACATATCGTGTGCTTGTGGCGTTCATACATTCCATTTTTAATATAAATATCAAGCGCCGCCTGAGACAACATAGATGTGTCGACATATCTTTTATAAGCGTTAAACGTCTTTAATAGGACTTCTGGCAATACCGCAACTCCTAATCGCAAGCCTGGGAAAATGATTTTCGAGAAGCTTTTCAAATAAATAACATGGTCCGAATGGTCGTATGCATAAATGGGATCAAAAAGATGATCGGCCCCCAAATCTGCCATATAGTCATCTTCTACGATGTACACATCATATTTGGCGGCTAAGGCAGCTATCGCTTTTCGCTCCTCTGTGTTATATGAGATCCCTAATGGATTATGATATCTTGACATGGTATAAAAAAACTTGATGCTCTCGTTCTTAAATTGATTCTCCAATTCGTGAAAATCCATACCTTTCGCTGTCCGGACGATGGTACTGACGGGTATGTTCTCTTCCTCCAGAAATCGCAAATAAATATCGTAACTTGGCTGCTCGACCAAAACCTTTTCTTTGCCATTGGGAAACGGCATTTTAGCGAGTATCTCCAATGCCTGCTGAACACCCGAAGTAACGATAATCCGATCCATTTTTGCAAACACCTGAGTATTAGCCAAATGGGAAACCAACGTATGACGCAGTGTTTCCAGTCCTTGCGAATCGCCATAAGTGAATAGATGATATTTGTAGGTATCAATAGCCTGATTCAAACAATGTTGGAAATCCAGATAAGGGAATACATTTAAATCCGGGGAGGCCGAAGCAAAATCAACGGAGTCTTGCATATGATTATGGTGTAAATCGCCCGAATTTTCCACTACATAGTATCCACTTTGCGGTATGGAATAGATGGCGTGTTTCTTTTCAAGTTCAGAATATGCCCGCAGAATCGTGCTTTTGCTGCATCTATATAATTCTGAAGCCTCACGGACCGACGGTAGCTTGTAACCTGATTTATATTGTCCCTCGCGAATTTTAAGCTCTATATCCAATAAAATTGATACATATTTTTTCACAATATCCACCCACCTGCTCTTTACATACTCATTACATGCTCATTTCATTACATGCTTATTCCTCTTATGTTTCTTTACACGCTAGATGTTACCATGCTTTATGGATAAACAGGATACCTCATTTCATTGAACTGTACTGATACAGTTTCAATTATTGGATCATATTGGGGATAGAATATGTGAAAAAGAGGCTGTTTCTTCATGATGGAAGAAACAGCCTTGCATGGTGATGATGTATGGATGCGCCTTAAAGTCACTTGTACTGTACAAGAGCTGTAGGCGGGAGAGAGCAGAGAATTCACTATATCTGGCGACTAAGAAATTAGGATTAGTAATAAGGCAGCAAGCTGATCGCTGTCAAGGCTGCAAGTGGCAGAATCAAACGATTAAAGCGACGGCGTCCGTAGGGGAACCCATATGCATAAGCAGGTACTGGATACGGGTACGGGTACGGATACGGAGGATAAGATGCATAGCCACCATAAGCACGGGAACCGCAGCCACAATTGTTAGGCGGATACGGGAGATTAACATTGACATTCTCCATCTCGTCTCCACCCATAGGAACGGCTAAGTATATCTTTTCATCATCCACATGCTCTACAATGCCATCATACATTGTCCCGTCCTTCACCCATACGCATACATAACGATGCATATGCTTTTGACATAGTGTTTTAGCATCCGTCTGTTCCGGTGCTGTAACTTTTTCGGTTGTCATGCTTTTTTCCATGGTTGTTTCCTCCTAGGCTCTTGCATGTATACCGTATGTTATTCAAAAACGGGCCATTTGCTACATCAAATTGGGCGAATTCCGGCTTGCAAAAAAAGAAGCACCCCGGGAGCTCTTGGCAGAGCCCCTCTGAACGGACGTATGATGGGAAGATTTCTTCCGCAGCATACGTCCGCCGGGGTGCTGTATGATTAACTTGTCGGCTTGGCTGTATTATAACAATAGTTTGAAACTGTATCTGTGACCTGTATCACATTACTTCAAAAAGTTTCCATAACCACACGTGATCCGCCTCCAGCCTGCTCTGCTGGAAGAACAACCAACTTGCGCGGAAGACGGGCCCGTAGTTCAGGCACATGACTAATCACACCAACAGACAATTGATCGTGGTGCAGCTTTTCCAGTGAGGTGATCACCGTGTCAAGCAGCTCAGGGTCCAACGTTCCAAAGCCTTCATCCAGAAAGAAAAATTGCAGAGGGTACTGGCCCCGCAATTGAATTTGAGCCGACAGCGCAAGCGCAAGCGACAAGGAGGTCAGGAACGTTTCGCCACCGGACAAGGTCGATACCGGACGTTTGACCCCACCGTTGGCATCGTCACTAATGACAAAACCACCGCTGGAATCTACCTCTAGCGCGTATCGCTGCTTGGTCAGAAAACGCAGGCGGCGTGAAGCCGATTGACTGACCTGCATGAGCTGCTCCTCAGCAATATATTCAACAAAGGCATTGCCGCGAAAAACAGTCTGGAGCTTGGACATTTTTTCCGCTTCACTACGCAAATGTACACGATTGGACTCCAGCTCCATCCAGCGGACGTGCCGACGCTGCAAGTCCTCTAAATCACGCTCAGCCTTGGCGCGATTTTGAAGCGCCTCTTCATCGCGTGCACGGCAATCACGTAGCTGTGCAGTGGCCGCTTCCCACTGTTCCTCTGTTACCGTTGCTCCATTCAGCTGCTCTTCGACATGCTTTAAGCGGGAAGACATCTCCTTTTCCCGTTCTCGATGTAAACTCACTTCACGCTCATAGCGTGCGGCTTCTTCCGGTCCCAGGCAGCATTCCATAACCTCTGCTTCCGTAGCAAAAGAGGAGGCTTCCAGACGACTGCCCCAACGGGACTCTGCCATCTGACGTCTTTCTTCTGCCGAGTCGGAGGCCTGCCGGGCAATCAGTGAAGCATGAACGGCTTGCTGCTTGCGTTCTTCCGCTTCAGTACGTTGTCGTGCCGCGACTTCGGCTCCGTTTTTCAGCCCCAACAGTCGCGAGGTCGCTTCTTCCAGCAATGAAGCCGCTTGGCCATCTCCAACCCACTTTCGGAGCTGGGCCAGCTTTTCGCGAAGCGAATCATCTTTGCTTTGGAGCCCTGTACGACGGGCAATAATGATTTTGTCTTCCTCGATGATACTCTGCTGTATCTGTTGAACACGCGCCGCCTTTTCTTCGAGGAAGGTCACACTCGTCTCCAGCCGGGACCGCAGCTCTTCCGCGCGCCCATCGCGCTCCTGCATGGCGCGGTAACGCTCCGCGGCTTCGTCCGGAGCGACATCCGTTAGCTGCGCCGCCCATTCGGCGCGCAGCCCCTCGCTGCGCGTGGTGCATGCCTCGCGCTTGCTCTGTGCCTGCGTCAGCGCTACAGCTGCTGCCTCCTGCTCGGCGGCGGCACGGATACGCCGCTGCTGTCCAGCGGCGTCTGCTTCGCGCAGCGCCTGTGCCTCGGCAGGCAGCGCATGCGCACGTGCGGCTAGCTCGGCTGCAGCACGTTCCAGCGCCGCGCAGCGCTCCGCCCATGCTGCGGCACCACGCGGCTCTGCTGGCGCTGCCGCAGGCGTGAAAGGCTCGCCCGTGGCGGCAGCGCCACTGTTTGCGGTGGCGGGCTGCGCCAGAAAGCTGCGTTGCTCGTGCAACTGCTGGCGCAGTATGAGGCGCAGCTCCTGCAAACCGAGACGCAGGCGTTGCAGCTCATCCGGCGCAGCGGCATCCGCGCTATGCGCCGCGGCAACGGCAGGCGCGGGGTGATGCAGCGAGCCGCACACTGCGCACGGCTCGCCTTCGCGCAACTCGGCAGCGAGATGCTGAGCGAGACGCCCCAGCTCCTCGGCACGGAGCTCGTGGCGCAGCTGCTCCTCCTCGGCAGCCAGTGACGACATATCGGCGGTGATTTCTGCCTCCAACGTCAGCAATGCCTCAATGCCATCAGCTGCCTGTGCAGCAAGGGCAGAACGCCGTGCCTCCGTCTCCTGTGTCTCCTGGTCCGTCAGCTTTAGACGTTCGTCAGCTTGCGCAAGCCGTTTCTCCTGAGCGGTGTACTCCAGTTCAGCTTCACGCAATTGCTCATTCGCGATTTCCAGCTGTTGCAATCGTTGCACAGCCTCTTGCAGCATACGCCGCTCATCTGCCCGCACTTCATTTTGCTTTAGCTCTTGTTGAAGCTCCTGCTGTCGCTTCAAGCCTCGCGTCTGTAGCTCTTGTTCCTTTGCGAGTCCTTCTGCATGTTCAGTAAGGATTTGTTCGCTATGCACAAGCTCGGCCGCCAGACGGTCCCGTTCGGTCCGCAACGCTTCCGTATCACGCTCCAGTTGAAGCGCCTGTTCTAGTTGGTCGATCCGAAGCAATAGCTTTGGTTCTTCGGCACTGAGTGCTTGCCGGGCCTGCTCATCTGCTTGCGCAGAGACAAGCGCAGCCTCCTGCGCGGTAGCGGCCAGGACTGCCACTTCTTCGGCAGTCTTATGCCGTTTTTCCGCTTCAGCAATGGCTTCCTTCCAATCCGTCAGTGCAGGCAGCAATGCCTCGGCTGAAGTTGCTTGTCGAAGCTTACGCTCCAGTAAAGCAATGCCCGGCTCCTGTGCTGCCAACTGCTCCAGCTCGTTCAATCTTTGGCTGAGCTCGATGACCAGCTCACGGGTTTTGTTTAGCGCCTCCGATTCACGTGAGACACGCTCTAGCTCGTGACGCGAAGCTTCTGCATTGGCAATCGCCTCTTTGAGACGCAACTCTACATGTTCAAGTGCTTCAGCACTCGCATCCCCCAGCCCTTGCTGCTCCGCCTCTAATGCTTTCAGTGCGATATCGTTATCTTTCACACGACGGCTTAGCTTCTGTGCAAGTTGATCTCCGTACTTCTCCAGATGGAACAAACGCTGTAGCATCTGTCTGCGTTCACTGCCCTTTAAGGACAAGAATTCCGCAAACTTTCCCTGCGGCAATACGACAGCTCGTGTAAAATCGTCCATTTTCAGGCCGATATACTCCTCCACACAGCGCGTCACATCCTGCACCTTATCGGCAAGCACTTCCTCGCCATCCTCTGTTAACGCAATAAAACGGCTAAGCGTATTATTAACCGATACGCCTCCAGCACGTTTGAAACGTCGTTCTACACGGTAACGACGAGGTCCTTGAGCTGACATTAATTCAAACGTAAATGCAACAGACAACGTATCCTCGGCATGATTCATAATGCCTTGTGTACCATTCACTGCCCGCTCCACTTTACCGTACATAGCCAACGTAATAGCATCCAGCAGCGTTGATTTACCACTACCCGTTGGGCCGAATATTCCGAACAATCCAGTTTCGGTCAAATCGTCAAAGCGAATTTCCTGCGACTCCCGGTAGCTTTGCAACCCCGCCAGTTTTAGAAGGATTGGTTTCATGCGTCCTCCTCCTCAGCGTGATCTCTTGCATCATCCTGTTCCACCAGCTCCAGAAACAACTGCACTAATCCGTCATCTGGCTGTGCTCCGCCTGTCTGCCGCTGATAGAATGCCCGGAACAGCTCATGCACTGGCAGTTCTGATCGTTGGTGCTCCAGCTGTGCGGCAGCCATTTCTGGATACATGGGGCGAATATGAATGATACCTTCACGGCTTTTGCGCAGCCGCTGAATATCTCCCATTGACATTGCTTCATCCAGCGTAATTTCCAGATCAATAAAGGCATCGGCATCTAGTCCTTCGTCCAGCCAGCGATATACTTCCTCCAGACCTCCCCGTGCGTGCCACCTCACTAATGGGCGTCCACTGGTAATATACAGTTCCTCGACCTGAGCAGGCTTGCCAGCAACCACGTCAATTAACGTAACCGATTTGGCTTGTCCGGCTTCGGAAAAGCTATAAGCCAGCGGCGAGCCACTGTAACGCATCAGCCCGTCTCCTTTTACATATTGGGGACGATGCAAATGTCCTAGAGCCGTATACTGTGCCCCAATGCTCAAAGCAGACGGATCTACGGTATACGCCCCCCCGACCTGAATCGGGCGTTCCGAGTCCGACTCCAGCCCGCCGAGCACATAAATATGGCTCATTGACAAATTGACGGTGTCAGGCCGAAATGCTGTACCCAGCTGTGACATCAGCAAGCCCACACGGCGACTGTATGCCTCGCGCAAGACTGTTTCATCTCCGTCTTCAGACAATAGCTCGTTCAGACGAGACTCGGAGGGATATGGCAAGGCTGCAATGCATGCCATTTCACCCGTTCGTGGTGTACGAACGCGTACCGCTTCCCCATGGGGCAATCCCAGCAATGTAATTCCGCGCCCGCTCACCAGTGGTGTGACCGAGGATACCCTTTCCGGCTGATCATGATTGCCCGCAATGACGACTAGAGGTCTTCCTCCAGCCGTAAGACGGGCAGACGTTTCATAAAACAATTGCTCGGCTGCGGCCGAAGGATTGACTGAGTCGTATACGTCTCCAGCCATCATTATCAAATCGGCCTGCTGATCGTCAGCCATTTTCGCTAGTTCTTCCAAAAACGCCTCCTGCTCCTTCAAACGGCTGCGTCCTTCCAACGTGCGACCCAAATGCCAATCACCTGTATGCAAAATCCGCATGTTATTCCTCCTCTCCCTAGCTATATAACTACAGCTGTACACTCTCTCCAGCTTCTAAAAAATACAGCCACTTCTCAGCAACCTTTTTGCCTGTAATTTCTTCGATCACACGGGCATACAGCTCCAATTGAAAACGATATTGGTCTGTTAAATGGGACAGTGTACGATACTCAGATATCCGATCTGTTTTATAATCCACCAGCACGAGTCCTTCGGGAGTTTCAAATAGACAGTCAATAATGCCGTTCATCAGCACTTTATCTCCGTCCTGTCCACCTTCCGAATCTGTTTCTTGTCCTGGTGACATCGATGGTAAGCTGTGGTTCCAGTAATCGTTTGCCCGCATGGTATAAGTAAACGGAAGCTCTCTTTGAACATGCGATGCCCCCAACATTCTGCTACCCAGCTCACTAGTGAAAAAGCGTAATATTTTATTCGTATCTAGCGCCTTTGCATGGACATTCAGTAACATACGCTGATTGAGCAAACGAGCCTTTGTTTCCTCAATAACTTCGGCGCACATCCCCCCATCTAGTGGCAAATGCAGCATCAACGTATGATAGACCGTTCCTCGTTCCGTTGGAGTCAGTCGCTGATTCCCCATAAACTTAGGTCTGCGCAAGTGTAATTGACTGCCCCCAGTGTGAGAATCCTCCCGATCCTCCGGTAACTCTGCTAGTACGGAGGTAGATAGATTCAACCAGTCGTCCGATCCCATCTCCTGCATTTCTAGCCATCTTTTCATCTCAGTAACTGATGTATTGGCTGCCGTCTTGCCGGCCCGCTCATATGGATAGGTCCAGGAAAGAGCAGCTTCAATGTCCGTTTCACTCTCTTCGTTCAAGTCAATTAGCTCCGCATTTCTCAGTGCTTCTGTCTTCTTTTGGCGCTCTTCGCCCGACACCTCTTCCTCATGATCTGAGTTCACACGAGAGCCGGATAATGTTTCCGAGGCCACAATTTTAAATAACCAGTCTGTTCCCGACATATGTTCCAATTTGTGATAGTACCCATCTTGATCACCTGCCGCTTCCCTCAACAAAGTAGCAGAAGGATGCCGAATCAAAGCGGGACCTACCCAGTCCAGATAGCTGCGGCCTGCCGCCAGCATATAGTCTGGTAAGACCGTTTCTGTATGCTCTTTGGCACGTGCCCAACCCGCTGCGCGTGAAGCTAGATCCTTCACGGTTCCGGTCATAATCAGCTTTTCACGCGGCCGTGTAAGCGCCACGTATAACACCCGCATTTCCTCAGCCAATAGCTCCAGCTGTGAGCGTCGGCGGATCGCTAAATTGGGCAGCGTAGGGTAGCTGACACGATTTTGTTCCTCCACATATTTAGGACCAAACCCCAACTCCTTGTGCATAAGAAACGGCGCATTGAGATCCTGTTGATTGAACATTTTTGCCGTCCCGGCTATAAACACGATAGGGAATTCAAGTCCTTTACTTTTATGAATGGTCATAATGCGGACAGCTTGATCGGGTTCGGTCCCCCCGCTAATGGATCCTAAATCACCGCCTCGCTCCCGTAGACGGGAAATGAAGGTCAGAAATCGGAACAATCCTCGGTTGGACGTTGAAGTCTCATACTGTCTCGCTCGGTCATATAGCGCCCGCAAATTGCTTTGACGCTGTGAGCCGCCAGGCAGTCCACCGACCCAATCCAGATACCCTGTTTCCTCCAGCACATTCCAAATCAATGCACTTAAGCTACCTTGTCGGGCTTCCTGCCGCCAGGCTTCCAAATTATGCAAAAATGAACGTAGTCGGGCAGACAACGTATTCCCGTTATTTCTATTACCAAAGTCAGATGAAGATAAAGAGTCCTCAGGGAAAAGATCCAACTCCATGATGTCAGCAGTGGTCCCTTTTTCGCTCTCCTTCAGTGGGTCCGCCTCTGCCGCCGCCAGCAATGCGCCATAAAACAATCCATCCGGCTTTTCCAACCGAATTTGTGCCAGTTCATCTTCGGTCAAGCCGACAATCGGCGAACGAAGCACGGATGCAAGCGGGATGTCCTGCTGCGGATTATCAATAATGTGCAGCAGAGACAACATCACCTCAACTTCCGTTGCTTTAAAAAAGCCTGTCGTCTGCTCCCCGGAGGCCGGAATGCCCTCAAGCCGCAGTTCCTCTACAATTAGGGGGGCCCACACGCTTGCCGAACGAAGCAAAATGACGATATCGCCGTAGATTGCCGGGCGCATCGCTTTTAATCCTCTGTCGTAAATCAACAGTGGTTGTCCGGTATCTCCGGTCAGTTCTTTAATCCGTTGCGCAATCGCACGAGCCTCTAACTGTGCCGTTTCCAGTTCCACAAGCTCAGCCAGCTCACTTTCCTGAAAAACAGATTCGTCCTCCGTTTCGGACAGCTCCGAAGCCTCGGAAAGACCATGGCCACCCTTATCTACTAACAGCAGCTCAGGTGCGTATACAGATGCGGTGTCTTGATCCGACGGGTCGGGATAGGATGCGCCGTGTACCAGCCACGCTCGTTCATCGTACTCAATTTCCGCCACATCCACACTCATAATCTGGCGGAACACCAAATTGACCGCATCGACAACTTCCTCCCGACTGCGGAAATTACGCGCCAAATCAATTAAAAATCCATCTTCCTGCTCCTGCATGCCGTACCGTTGATACTTATTCAAAAACAGACCCGGCTCCGCCAGCCGAAACCGATAAATACTCTGTTTCACGTCGCCCACCATAAAACGGTTACCTGGTTCCTCCCGTGATACCAGCCTAACGATATCTTCCTGTACGGTATTCGTATCCTGATACTCATCTAACAGCACCTCGTCGAATTGCGCCTTGTATTCGAGCGCAGCGTCGGAAGGTAGTAGCTTGTACGGAGTAGAATCGGGATGTCGTAATATTTTCAGACAATAATGTTCCAAATCCCCGAAATCCACCAACCCTTTTGACTGCTTGTGCTGTTGAAAACGTTCCCCGAATACAATCACGGTTTCTACCAATTCGTCCATCAACGGAGCTGCGGCGTGTAGCTCCTCCCAATAGGCTTCTGCTCTCCTGCCAAACAGGGAAGCCTTCATATCTGTAATCATTTTTTTGGCTGCTTCGCGCAGCGTCTTAACCCGTTCCTGCAATGCAGGCTCAGTCTGATCTTTTTTGACCGGCTTGAGCTTACCGAAGGCAGCTGCCTGAAAATGATCATATAGAGATGCCCACGGCTGCGTCTCCAATTCCTGCAGCAATCCCTTCACCATCGCCGTATCCTCTTGCAGCGTCAATGCATAAGGTGCAGGACCGCCGGGCTGCATAGCAGTTTCATGCGCCTGTTCCAGCAAGCTCGCTGCTCCGCGCAATGAAAGTGCAGCATCCGCCAAAATGCTGCGAACCCAAGGCGTCTCTCCGAGAGCCGCTACATCCTGCACACGAAATGCAGTTGCTGTCTCCCGCAGCCAATGCTCCGGCCAAGGATGACTTTGAGAAAAATCATACAGCCGCTGAACAAGCACATACATCGCATCATCGGTGCGTTCTCCACTAAACCAGTCGACTAGTCTGCGGAATGTACTGCCTTCATCATGAGCCTCATATTTCTCCTCAAACAGTTCTTCTAGAAGCTCCTGGCGCAGCAATTCTGTCTCATGCTCATTCATAATCCGAAAACCAGGATCAAGGGGAATGGCCTGATAATGCCTGCGGATGACCTCCATACAAAATGAGTGAAGCGTCGTAATCGAGGCCCGATTCAGCAACGATAGCTGACGGCGTACATGTTCACTTTCCGGTTCCTGCTCCAATACACGTTCCAACGCTTCGCGTATCCGTTGACGCATTTCGGCGGCGGCTGCCTTCGTAAAGGTCGCTACCAGTAACCGATCCACACTGAAGCCAAGCTGGGGATCGACAATTTTACGAATAATACGCTCTACAAGCACCGCTGTTTTACCAGACCCTGCCGCTGCCGCAACCAGCATGTTGTTACCAGATTCCGAAATGGCACGCCACTGGTCATCGCTCCACATACTGCCTTCCGGCTTCGGTAAACCTTTAATGTTTGACATGCCTATCATTGGTCCATTCCTCCTTTCCCTTCCTGTGTATGACCCAGCAGATTCCAGATCTGATCCTTACCGGGTTTACCCCATTGATTGTAGCCACTGCCCTCCAGACTGTCGTCAAATTGACAAACAGGCTTAAAAGAGCAGAAGGTACATGCCGTCTCTTGCTGGATACGATACGGTTCAATGGCCACATCGCCCTCTGTCATCCGTGTACCAATCGTCCGAATATTATTACGCACCGAAGCTAGCAGGCTGTCCCACTGTTCCGGCGAAGCAACCGAGGCACTGCTATAAAAACTACCGTCTGCTTTCACCGCAACAGGTAAAATAGAAGAATATCCCTTGTCCAATGATGTATCCATCTGCCCAACTACATCCCGATCCGCAAGCAATAATCCTTTCATCTTAAAACGTTTCAAAAGCTCCTGACGGGCCTGTTCTTCGCTAAGACCGTTAGGCGACTGTAACATCGGATTGTGGACGTGAAAATACAGCGTACCCGCCGGATAAGCAGTCTCGCCCAACCATTCCTCCGCCGCATTCAGCAGCACATCCAGGTACGTGAGCATTTGCAAGGACAAGCCATAGTACACTTCATGCAGCTTGAGATCCTTTTGGCTGGACTTGTAATCGATGACACGCAAAAGTAAACCTTTTTCTCCCTCTGCCACATCTACACGGTCGATCCGTCCGACAATTTCCATCACAACACCGTTATCTAACCGGAAGCTTAACGGAGGAAGCTGCTGACCCGGCCCAAAGTCCAACTCCAGCCCAATCGGCTCAAAACTACCTCTTCGCGCATGTTCACCTAAAATCAACGAAGCACGGCTCACGATATCTTTCAATTTGCGCAAAATGTACCCATACCGCTTGGAGCTCATTAGAATCTCGCCTTGCAGACGAGGAGCCAAACGCTCCACTGTACTTTCCGCCTCTTGGCGGCATTCCTCCGTGCTGAGACTGCCCCAGCTGACATTGCGATTACGCAGATTGATCGCCATCTCTCCAAGCGCTGCATGAAATAATTGTCCGATATCCGGGGCCTTCAGGCGATACATTTGACGTTCCTTCAAACGAAGACCATGAGAGGCAAAGTGCGAAAATGGACATGCCACAAAACGTTCCATACGAGATACGCTGGTACGCAGCTTGCTGCCGTACAGACGACGGCTCGTTTCCTTCTGCATTTCGGCATGATTCTCGTAAAAAAGTGAGGTCAACAGCTGACGCAGCTTGTCCTTCTCACGCCCTTGCTGGCTGGCATACCAGTTATATACCTCCCACCAAGGAGATAAAATGTCACCGCCACGTCGCCATTGTCGTAATTGCGCAATAAGCTGCGGCAAAGCCTCGGACGGATGAGAAGCATACTCCCATTGCGTCGTCCAAGCATCCCCAGGCAAAGGGTATCCAGCCAGTGGGCGTTCGTCCAGACTAGGAAACAATTGCCGCACATGTCGTACTAACTCAGACGGCAACAATGACTTGCCTTCTTCATCAGTCACGGCATAGCTCATCCACAGGCTTCTACCGGCTGAAGTAAGGGCCGTATAAGCGAGAAAACGTTCGTCCAGCAGACGTCTTGTCATATCCGGCGCCAGCTCTACGCCTCGTTCGTTTAATGCCGTACGCTCCTGCTCATTCAGCACACCGTCCTCATGGAACACAGCCGGCATCACACCTTCGTTCATACCTAGCACAAAAGCATGTTGAATACCGGTCACACGTGTACGATCCGTGTTTCCGACTAGAACCTGATCCAGAGCTGGCGGAACAAGTCCCATACGGAATTCAGCCAATCCCGTTTCCAGCACACCCGCAAACAAAGAGGTATCCAGCCTCTCGTCACCCATCATTTCGACGATTTGATCCAGTAGTTCAAGCACTGCATCCCATACCTGACGATGCTCCTTGGCCTGCTCAGGATTTCCTGCTTCCTCTGCCTGATGAATGAAGGCGTCCAGCTTGTGGCCAATTTCTGCATCCTCCAGTAACAGATATACCGCTTCACACTTCTCAAGTGCAGTTCGTGCCTTGCCCACACGTTTCTCAAACGCACGTAAAGGCGTCACGATTACATCCCGACACAGCTCCATCAAATCCAACGTTTCATCCCGCCTACGGTTCCGTTCCTGCTCCTCCAGCTCCAGTGACAAGCTGGGCACAGCCTGCCACGGGCGACCGTCTGTCCAACGGCTACCTTGTATTCCGCAGGCCAGTACATAGTTTTCCAGACGATCCATCTCCTCGCGGCTCACCCGACCATCCAGCGGCAGGAGAAGATCTGTTTTGACCGCACGGAATACATCCTCATATCGCCAGCGTCGCTGCACGATATCCAGTGAAGCCCGAATCAATTCCACTAAGGGATGATGCAATACACTTCTCCGCTGATCCAGAAATACTGGAACCTCATATTGTTTGAATATCGGTTCCACCCATGACTCATAATCTTCAATATGACGCACAAACAGGGCCATCTCCCGATAACGCGCGCCCTCATCTCGGGCTAAACGACGCATTTCGCGTACAGCACCTTCCAACTCAGCGCGGCGATTCGCCGCAGCATACAGTTTTATGCCTTCCGGCTGTTCTTCTGTCCACTGCTCTCGTAGCTGCTGCAGCCGCATCCGTTGTTCCTGATTCCGTAACCCTGTACGATATTCAAAGTTAGCCTCCAAATACGCCAACGCCGGACGCTCCTTAAATCTCGGCGGCGGATCAGGGCGAAGTAATTGTGTCTGCGTCTCTATCATCAGCTCGTCTGCCATTCCTTTGAGCTTTACATACGTAGCCGCCGAAGGATGAAACAAATCCAGCTCATGCGGAAGCTGTCCGCTCTCGTAGCTGCGGTTGCAAGTCAGCGCCACTGTCAACGAAGAGGCATGCAGCATAAGTTGCTCCACCACTTTATATTCATGTGGTGTAAACCTACGGTAGCCATCCATCCAAATGTCTGCTCCACGCACAAGGGAAGACTCTGCAATCTGTTCTGCCAGCATGCGCAGCGTATCTTCACCGTCAATATATTTAAGCGTCAGCTCTCGTTCAAAATCCTCGTAGATTAGACTGATATCTTTGAGCTTGCCGCGCAAAATCGGAGTTGACTCTCCAGCAGCGTTCATTCGCTCCAGTTGCTCGGGTACAGACCGAGTATCATTTCCATACTGCTTTAGCTCCGTGAACAATGTATTCAACCGATCCACAAAGCCGAGCTGGTCTCCCGAATCCTTAAACAAACTCAGTTCATCCTTGCGACGACGAATAATTTTATATAAAAGCATCTTCTTGCCTTCTTCCGTTACAGGCACCAGCGCTGAACCCCCAGTTTCCTGCATAACTAAATAGGCAAGACGGTGAAATCCCATCACTTGGGCGCGCACCGACCCATGAATACCGTTTCCGGCTTCTGTAAGTAACGCATGCTCAGAAGCAAATGACGATTGCTCCGGTACAAGTAACAGCATAGGCTTACCTAGCGGCTCCTCGCGTAACATAGACGTCATTTCATTGCGGATTAACGTACTTTTACCACTCCCAGAGCGGCCAATCAACAAACGGACCGACATGATGCGGCCTCCTTTCCAACGAACAACATTCTATTAAACAGTATAGCATATCAGGCAAGAGAGAAAAGAACGTACGTTTGCCATGTTGTAGCAATTCTTTCTCCCTCTAAAAAATAAATCAGTCCCGCAGATTGGCTTGGTGCACGCCTTCTCTACAGGACTGATTTATACCTAAAACGAGTTTATTTTACCTATTTAATCACCAAAAGGGCGATTGACTTTGACTTTGTATGAAACTACAACTGTGTCCGGCTGCGCACCTCAAAGATGGCGAATTTCAAGTAATGGCCTTCCTCCACACCCAAAATTTGAGGATGGTCCTTACCAGCTGCTCTCCAGTCTACCAGACGAAGGATTTTGCCGGCATCTGCCGCTGCTTCCTTAATGGTGTCCAAAAACAACTCCGGCCGCATGTGGAACGAGCAACTCGCTGTCACCAGATAGCCGCCCTCATTAACGAGCTTCATCCCGTGCAGGTTGATATCTTTATATCCACGTGTAGCCCCTTTGACAGCGTTCTTCGTTTTGGCAAAGGCTGGCGGATCAAGAATGACCACGTCAAAGGTGCGTCCGCCACCCGCTGTCAGCGGCTTAGACGTATCTCCTTTGCCCCCGGCTCGTGCATTGCGTTCCTCTACACCTTTCACCTGATTACGCAAATATTGAAAAGCATCGTCGACGACAAACTCGACGCGTTCCTCAAAACCGTTCAGCTTGACATTATCCCGCGCACTTTCAATCGCATGCTCAGAAATATCAAGACAAGTTACTTTTTTAGCACCATGTTTACAGGCATTGAGCGTAAAGCTTCCCGTATGTGAAAAACATTCCAATACGGTTGCGCCGTCCCAGAATGGGAATTCAACAACCTTACCACTTTTATTCACTGGCTTCATGACCGTTGTGCCAGCGTCCCCTGAGTCTGTAGCAACTTCTTGTAGCGTAATTCCACTACGTGCTCCCCAACCTGTCATCAACGGTGCTATGGCCGCACGATTTTCACGCTGGTCAAAGAAATAACCCGTCTTCTGGCCCTCTACGATATCAACCTTGATGTGCAGGCCATTTTCCGTCACCACTACATGACGCGGGCAATCACCGTACAAAGGGCCCTTCGTTTGTTCCAATCCTTCTAACTCACGGATGGATACATCACTGCGCTCATATATACCAACAGGACCCACTACTTCAACGAGCGCATCCCTGATTTCTTCCCTGCGCCGATCCATGCCAAGCGTTAACAACTGCACGACCAACACATCACCAAATCGATCTACAATCAGTCCAGGCAAAAAATCAGCCTCGCCGTACACCAACCGATAAGCGTCTCCCCCGGTCACAAAACGTTCGCGGTGCTCCAGGCATTTGCGAAAGCGTTGGGCAAAAAAGTTTTGATCCATTGCTTCTAGCGGCTCGTAGGACATCACACGCACTGTAATTTGTGAAGCCGGATTATAGTAACCTGTCGCCAAATAACGCCCCTGATGGTTAACGATAGTGACCAAATCGCCTGCCTCTGGGTCTCCTTCGATCTTGGCTATTTCGTTTTTAAACACCCAAGGGTGTGCGTGCTCCAGCCTTTTTTTACGGCTGCGTTCTAATATTACTGAAGGCAAAATCCTTCACTCCCATTCTTGGATTACTCAAAGTGTTAAAACGTTGTTCGATAGGGGCGCGGCTCTGCGGATCATTTGATCTTACGATCGCTGTTGCACGGGGATTCTTTGGATTTTATAAATGATTTTAATGGTAAGAATCCCCCTAGGTTTATACTTCCGAAGCAGCTTTCCTTTGGAAAGCTTTCAGGCGAACGCTCTCGCTTCTCCAGATTCAAATGATCCGCTTCGCTACTGCCCGCCTGTATATCGGCGTCACGCTTTTAAAGCTTGTGAAGATACTACAAAAATTATCGTTTTCCTAAAAAGAGCTTAGCCATGCTTGTCATGGCTGTCCTCGACAGATCATAGGCTGTTACATAAGTATTTTCACCTAGAAAAGGGGGCTATGCCCGTGCTTATACATGTTATACTCCCGCTGTGCGGCGGACTGTTTATTTTTTTGGGCGGGATGAAGCTGATGGAAGCAGCCCTCCGGCATTTGGCTGGCCCCTTCCTCACCCGTTGGCTGAACCGCGCCACCGTTTCCCCTTGGCGGGGTATGCTGTTCAGTTCAGGCATTACCGCCCTGTTGCAAAGCAGCACCGCTGTAACGGTGCTGACGATCGGACTGGTCAACGCCGGGCTATTGACCTATGGCCGTACGCTCGGCATCATTCTTGGCACCAATATCGGTACCTGTCTCACCACCGAGCTGATGGGGCTCCAGCTTGGCAAGCTGGCTGTTCCGCTGCTCTGCGGCTCACTGCTCTGCTGGAGCGCCGCCGTACTGTGGGGAGAATCCGTCTCCGTTCGCCAGTACGCGTCTGCCGGAATTTCACCCGGCTCCAATGGGCTTAGCCGTCCGCAGGCTGTACAATATATCAGCCTCGTATTTGCTGGATTTTCGCTGATTCTGGCGGGTATCCGCGTAATGCAAACGGTCGGCCCATGGATTGAGCAGGCCGGACTATTCCGCTGGTTTCTTGATCACGCTGCGGCCAACATGTGGTGGGCCTTCGCTGCGGGTGCCTGCCTGACCGCACTGGTTCACAGTAGCGCAGCCGTTATTGGCATGGCGATCAGCCTTGCCGCTGCGGGTGCCTTGCCAGCCGATGTGGGGATCGCCATCGTCATCGGCTCCAATGTAGGCACCTGCGTAACCGCCCTGATTGCCGCTGTTGGTGGCAGCGTGTCCGGCAAATTTGTAGCCTGGTCCCATGTGCTGCTGAACGTAGGCGGAGCCTTGCTCTTTATGCCGTTGATCCCTGGGCTAGAAATGGCCGCCGCCTGGATATCTACCGAGCCCGGAGCCAAGGTAGCCCATGCCCAAACCCTGTTTAACGTCATTAGCTCTCTGCTGGTCTTGCCTCTGTGCTACCTACCTGTATGGACGCGTTTAGAGGATCGTATATCTCCCCACAGAATCAAACGTTAATTCCTAGCATGGACAGCGCCTTGCTCAAAATGACATCATTATTGTCATATCCGCCCTGGCGCTGGAGAAGCCATGCTTCCTCAGGCTTATGCCATGCAACTCCCTTAATTTCTTCGATTTGTGCCTGTAAATCCCCATCTAGTGCCTCTACAAGATAATAGTGTACTTCTTTATCCACTTCCCCAAATTCCGGATGCTGATACGTATAAGCAATCATATCTACATGCTGGATAATCCGCCCGTTCAACCCTGTTTCCTCGCGAATTTCACGTAAAGCCGTCTGTTCGATTGTTTCTCCCAACTCCATTTTTCCTTTAGCCAAGGATACCTTGCCATATCGGTCAGTAATGAGCTGAATTTCAAGTTGCTCCCCCTGTTTGCGAAACACAACACCGCCTGCTGAAATTTCCTTTTTTGCTGCCATCCTGTAATCTCCCTTCCTTGCGCAACAAGGATTCCGTCCTCTCTGTAAGGAAAGGCGAAATCCTTGTTTGCCATCTCTATTGCCTTTTCAGGCTTTTTTTGTTCTTACAGAGCTGTTTGCAGCCCATTCTCCAGTACGCGAACCAATTGGCCTTCACTTTCATTAATGCCTGCCTTCGTTAGCTTCACGCGGCATACCTTGCCAACCAGATCCTCAGTACCTTCAAACGCCAGTTGAATATAATTGTCACTATATCCATGGAGTATGCCGCTATCTTCGGTCCCTTTCGGCGCAACTTCCGGAATGACCTCCAGCACCTGACCTACAAACCTCTCAGCATACGCCAGTTGCATTTGCTCTGACAGTTGTATCAGCTCATGCACTCGTGCATTTTTCACGTCTTCGTCCACCTGATCCTCCATACGCGCCGCAGGAGTTCCACTACGCTTGGAGTACGGAAACACATGCATTTCTGAAAAACCGATTTTTTTCATCAGCTCATAGCCATTGCGGAACATTTCATCCGTCTCCCCAGGGAAGCCGACAATTACGTCCGTTGTAATCGCAACATCGGGCATTGCTTTGCGAATCATAAGCATTTTGTTATAAAACTCTTCTGTGGTGTACTTACGACGCATCCGTTTCAATACAGTGTCGTCCCCCGCCTGAAGCGGTATATGAAAATGACGAACCAGCTTGGTGGAACGGTTCAGTACATCAAGCATTTTTTCATCAATCTGGCTGGCTTCAATCGAACTGATGCGGATACGCTCCAGCCCTTCCACTTTCTCCAGATCCCACAGCAGATCAGATAGGTCATAATTATCCATGTCGTCACCATAACCGCCAGTATGGATACCAGTGAGTACTATTTCCTTGTAGCCTGCGTGTACCAGTTGACGCGCCTGTGCAATAATGCTCGCAGCGTCACGACTGCGGGATAGCCCCCGCGACCATGGAATGATGCAGAAGGTACAGAAGTTGTTGCACCCATCCTGAATTTTCAAAAAGGCCCGAGTATGATTAGCAAAATCAGGCACATCCATTTCCTCAAATACACGCGTTTTCATAATATTGCGCACGGCGTTCACTGGTTGACGCGTCCCTTGAATTTCCTGCACGAACGGAATGATTTTGTCCCGATCTTGAGTCCCGATAACGAGATCAACGCCAGGAATATCCATAATTTCGGCAGGAGAAGTTTGGGCGTAGCAGCCCGTCACTGCCACAATGGCATCTGGATTCCGGCGAATCGCGCGGCGAATGATCTGACGACTCTTTTTATCACCGGTATTCGTAACGGTACATGTATTAATAAGATAGACATCCGCGGTCTGCTCATCAAAGTCCACCTGTTCATAACCTTCATTTTTAAACAGCTGCCAGATCGCTTCTGTATCATAAAAGTTTACCTTACAGCCCAATGTGTAAAATGCCACTGACGGCATATTAAACCCCTCCCATTTCTCCTGTCTCATATAAAATGCAAGCCAATGCAGCCATTCCTGCGGTCTCAGCACGCAAAATACGTCTTCCCAGTCCTGTAGACTGGGCCCCAGCCTGCTCGGCCTCCAGGCTTTCCGCTTCAGTAAAGCCGCCTTCCGGGCCTACCACCAGCAGAACACGCGGCATGTCCGTCGACGCCCATTGTCCTACCAATGGCTGGATTACATCCCGTAGCTGCTGACCCTGCTCTTTTTCATAACAATAACATATCAAATCATACCCAGCAAAAGAAGCCAGAAGTTCTTTCCACGTCATTGGCGCACTAATTTCTGGAATTCGGTTACGGTGGCTTTGTTCAGCCGCTTCCTTCACAATCTTGCGCCAACGCTCCAGTCGCTTGCCTTCTTTTTTGGCATCATACTGCACGACCGTACGCTCGGACAAAAACGGTACAAACCCGGTTGCTCCGATTTCTGTACATTTTTGCATCACCGTCTCCATCTTGTCTCCTTTAGGAAGACTCTGAGCGATGGTGACCTGCACATGCGGTTCAGAGGTCATCTTCAGCGGCTCAATAATCGTCGCCGTAACATGATCCTGCTCTATCGTATCTAATGCAGCCAGTGCTTCCCTAGATACCCCGTCACTGACTATAATTTTGTCACCACTACGGCCCCGCATGACTTTAGCGATATGCCGCGCGTCCTCACCCGCAACAATCACGTGATCTTCTAGAAATTGCTCTGCCGGAATAAAATAACGCTGCATTCTCTCTCACACCTATTCCTGGATTTTGCAAAAATCCTCATTCTAAAAATAACTGTTATCCACTAATGTTCCGTACAAAATCCGAATAAATCACCAAGCAACATCATATCATCTTTTGCGCCTGTATGACCAGTCTGTTCACTCTTCTATTCAAGGTATACCTACCATTCTCGTAAAAAAAGGAGCCCTTAGGCTCCGAACAATCCAGTGATATAAAAAGAGAACTGCAAAAACTGTATATAAATCATCTGGGCCAGCGTGTAAAGAGGTTCAATCGTTACAACTCGAACCTGTGGAATGACCAGGATAAGCAGAAAAATAAAGATCGACCACTGTTCAAACTGCTGGAGTTTGCGACGTACAGGAGTGGGGGCCACATCTTCCACAATCCGGTATCCATCCAGTGGAGGCAGTGGGATCAAATTAAAGATAAACAAAAACAGATTTAAATTGATCAAAGCATTGATAAACAAATAGATTGCTTGAGCCACCCGTTGGTTCTCCATCCCCGGCAATACTTGAAAATGAAGGAGCACGGCATAGATTAAAGTAGTAACAAATGCAAGCAGCAGATTGCTGAGCGGACCCGCAGCCGATACAATAATGCCCATGAGGCGCGGACGACTAAAGTTATCACGATTAACCGGAACTGGCTTGGCCCAGCCAAAGCCTCCGATCAGCAGCAGTAGCGTACCCAGCAGGTCAATATGCACTGCCGGATTTAAAGTCACGCGCCCAAGTAGCTTGGCTGTAGGGTCACCAAATTTATTGGCATAAAATGCATGTGCAAACTCATGAACCGTGAACGATATGATCACGGCCAGCAAATAAAATGGAAGAACATTTAAATTTACACGAAAAATATTTTGTAAAAAATCCATACTTACCTCTTTCTCGCCACAAACGCCAGCCAATCTTCATCCCGGCTTATTTCGGCAATCTCAAAGCCAGCTGCCTTCAACGCAGTTTCGACAACTTCTTCTTTGTTCTTCCAAATCCCTGAAGCAATATAAATACCACCTGGTTCCAGGGCTTTATATACATCGTCAATGAACAGCAAAATAATCTCTGCCAATATATTAGCTACCACTAGCTTGACGGGTAACTGGATACCCAGCGTTGGATCGCTTGCATTAAGCACCGATAGCAAATCACTTTCTTTAATGGTAATGCGTTCCTCCAGCCCGTTCAGACGCGTATTTTCCCGCGCACTGGATACTGCCACCGGATCCAGATCCAAGGCAAGTACATGCTTCGCTCCCAGCTTTACAGCTCCAATGGCCAAAATACCGGAACCCGTGCCGACATCAATGACTTCTTCCCCGCCCTTAATTACAGATTCCAGCGTTCTCAGACAAAGGGATGTCGTAGGATGCGTTCCAGTCCCGAAGGCCATACCAGGGTCCAGCTCAATGATTTTTTCCTCTTCACTCGCAGGCTCATAGTCCTCCCAAGTGGGTTTAATCGTCAGACGGTCCGACACACGCAAAGGCTTGAAATATTGCTTCCAAGCATTTGCCCAGTCGTCCTCATCAACTGTTTTCAGTTCATACTGAACCTCACCAGGGTCAATATCGAAAGTTCTCAATTCTTTGACGCGCGGCTCAATTTGCGAACGAATACTATCCATGTCCACTTCTTCGGCAAAATAGCCTTTGATGATCGCTTGTCCTTCAGGTATGTCGTTCAAAGGTCGATCATACCACTGTCCATAGGACGTATCCCGCGGCTTGTTGAGCGAACCGGATTCTTCAATGGAAACCCCTCCTGCACCTGCTTCGTGCAGAAAATTCGAAATCATTTCGATGGCTTCTTCGGTTGTATGTATTGTAATTTCATTCCACAACATGGTTTTCATTTCCTCCTCATTTCACATGCATACATTACATTGTACTATATACATGCACAGGAGTTCAAAAAAGCTGGTAATCGTCCTTTTCCGATTTCTCCAGCCGGACTTGGAATTGCTACGACGTCTGTATTTATTGATCCTGCTATTTCTGGTGCTGTCAACAACCGTGTAGAGTTAAAAGCCTCGATTGGACTACGTTTCGTCGGTGTCGGCAACATTCGAGTACTTGTACGTATATGGAGAGCCGGCAAGGAAATTTATTACGGACTGGAATCCAATGTCTTCGATAACAATATTATTCTTAATGTCGAAACGGTAGACGTTGCGCCTCTGGGCGTGCAAAACTACCAACTAATTATTGAAAATCAAACGCCTGCGACTACTGCTTTCGTCGCCGGTCCTCTTGTTTTTAGTGCAACAGCATACAGCAGATAATGAATAGAAAAAGGAAAGAACACAAATAAGACGGGCTATCCCACAAATCATCCTATTGATGGAGATAACCCGTCTTATTAAATTCTACTCATTGTCGTTTATGATACGCTGCTGACGACGGTCAGCTCCTTCGCTACGCCGGATCGCTTCCAGATCCTCAGCATCTGCCTGATCTGCTGAGAACTCAACATCTTCATTTTTAGCAGATTGCATGCGTTTGATTTTCTCTGTTTTGGTTAGCACTTTATCAAACCGTTTGTTTTTAGACATCGGTCACTGCCCCTTCCAAACTTTTCACAGCATTCCACCCGCTTGTTCCACGATGGACATTGCCTGATGATGAATGGATTCATCCACCACAGCAGTCAACAAAATATCGCGGCCTGTCGGTCCGCCCTGTCCTCCATCACTCATGCCACTGGCGGACGGATCAGCCGCAGCCAGTATTGCTGGAGTTGCATCTGTAAAGTCCACGCCCTGTGTCAATGAGGACAAGCTGCTAATCTGTCCTGAAAATACAGGCAATCCGGCGTTGCCAGTAGACTGCCGCGGATACCGGCTAAATCGGTCTATCGACACATCGGCTGCCCGGAGAGCTTCCAGTTTTCTAGCAGCTCCCTGTGCTTCCTCAGGACTTTTGAAATACGCCAAAATATTTTTTTCGCCCATCTCAAAATCTCCCTGTGTAGTATTGAGCGCAACTGCTCTTCAAGAGCATAGAGCGTTACGCTTTGTTATATCCTGCTCATTGGCACGATTTTATATTCCGACGGATGCAGACGATATCAAGAACAGTAGGCCAAGACAGTGAACCAGAGTTTGTGAAGAGCATAACTTTTACGGGTGTAAAACAGCTGCTGGAGCTTCACCTGACTTAGCTACTCCTGTCTCCCAAGCAGCGCGAATAACTGCATCCCGTACCTTTTGAACCACCTTCGGATTAAAGACATTCGGTATGATATAAGTTTCACTTAGCTCCTCAGGACAGATCGCATCAGCGATGGCAAGTCCGGCAGCTAGTTTCATTTCCTCATTAATCGTCGTAGCATGACAATCTAGAGCACCCCGGAAAATTCCCGGGAAGCACAGCACATTGTTAATCTGATTTGGAAAATCGGAGCGGCCAGTAGCGAGCACACGTACATAAGGTGCAGCTACAGCCGGATCGATTTCCGGAATCGGATTCGCCATGGCGAACACAATAGGATCAGTTGCCATGCTCTGTATATCCTCTACAGTCAGTATGTTCGGGCCTGACACACCGATGAATACATCAGCTCCCACAATCACCTCGGATAAACTCCCACTTAAATTGTGCGGATTAGTCATGTTCGCATACTCTGTCCAATGCAGATTACTGTACTCCACATCACGGTGAATAGCTCCCTGTCGATCAACGCCAATCAGATTGCGCACACCTGCCTTAAGCAGCATACGGGAGCAGGCCATACCCGCTGCACCGATTCCTGCAAATACGACTTTGACATCCTCCATTTTTTTGCCACATACCTTTAATGCATTGACCAGACCCGCTAACACAACGACTGCCGTACCATGTTGATCATCATGAAATACTGGAATGTCCAGTTCCTGCTTCAACCGTCTCTCGATTTCAAAACAGCGTGGCGAAGATATATCCTCCAAATTAATGCCGCCAAAAGCAGGAGCAATCATTTTAACAATTTGAACAATTTCATCAGCGTCCTTCGTGTTGAGACAAATCGGAAAGGCGTCGACACCTGCAAATTGTTTGAACAACACCGCTTTACCCTCCATTACAGGCATAGCGGCCTCCGGTCCGATATCTCCTAATCCAAGTACCGCGGTTCCGTCTGAAACGACTGCTACTGTATTCTTTTTGATCGTTAATTGATACGCTTTGGCTGGGTCATTGGCGATTTCCATACAAATTTCAGCTACACCCGGCGTATACACTTTGGACAACCCTTCCATCGTTTCAATTGGCTTCTTTGGTAAGGTCTCCATTTTGCCACCTGCGTGTAATTCTCTAATTTCATCTATTAAACTGCTCATATTTTTCTCCATCCTTTCATGTCTCTATTTGGATATGAAACCTAATCCTGTGTATAAAACTCATCAGCTCCATAATTGGAGTAACAAAGTTGCTAAAATGACCGTGCCTGCCCCACCAATACGTGTTGCAATTTGCGCAAAAGGCATCAGTTCCATCCGATTGGACGCAGACAGAATGGCTACATCTCCCGTGCCCCCTAATCCACCGCGACAACTGGTCACCAAAGCAGCTTCTACGGGATACATGTGAATCCATTTTCCTGTGAAGTATCCTGTAACAATCAATGCAACTACAACAGATGCGCAGGTGATGGCATAAGGAACCGTTAAGATCCCAACCACACTATCCAAAGGTACATACAAAATACCCAATCCCACCATCAAGGGCCATGTCAGACTTGCCGTTATACACTTGTATAAGTGAAAAGCTCCCTGCTCCAATGTGTTCGGCATAATCTGAATGCACTTAATTAACGCAGCCGCCAGAATCATGAGGATCGGACCTGGAATATGGAGATACGGCTCCAGCAACTTACCCACAATAAAGAAAGTGCAAGCTAACAGCAGACCTCCTCCCATCAATGGAAAAGAAATCGATTGTTCCAGACTTGCCGGGGCTAGCTTTTCTGCATGTTTTTCTAGTTTCAATAACCTCCCGTTACCTGAAGTTTTTGGATTTTTCTCCGCTAATCTCTTCAGAATACCCGCACCTATGATTGCAACAATGTTCCCGATAATTGCAGCGGGGATAAATTGAGACACGAATATTGCCGAATCCTTGCCCAGCACCAATCCATACGAAATGGACAACGGTAAAATGCCTTCCCCAATCCCACCGGAGATAATCGGAATGATGATGAAAAAAAATGTATGATAGGCGCTATAGCCAAAAGCCATACCCACTATCATCCCCACGGCAACTGCTGCAATAGATCCTATAATAATGGGGGCGAAAATCTTGACAATTCCGTTCATCAGCATTTTCCGATCCATACCAAGAATACTACCCGTTACTAGACATGCGATGTAGAAGTAAAGAAAATTCGAGGTTTTCATAAGCGTGTGTACAGCACCCATCGCAGATGGACTGAACATATTCCAAAATACCATTAACGATGGAACCATAAGAGATAAAATGGCCGGCCCGCCAATATGCTTAAGCAAAGGAAGTTTGGCCCCTAAATCACTGAGCAGTATACCTAAAATCATGATGACGGCAAACCCGCCTAACAGATCGTTCGGAAGTCTTTCAGTGATTGCAGCTGCATAAACAATCAGCGCGATCACGGCATAGAGCGGAAGAGGAATAACCCCCACCTTTACCCTGCCCAGCATTCTAATGCCATCTACAAGATTTTTGCTCCATCTTTGCCCCTTTTGAATGACAGGCTGGTTCGTAGCATTTTCCATAAATCTCCCTCCATAAAGTGAAGAATGATGATCATGTTTCCATTCTACACCTTGGAAAACGCTTTATTTGGTTTTAAAACTAATAATTCACTTTTGTAATTAAAGTAATCGGAAAGAAGGCTTAAATAAAACTATTCATGATGTCTTCTGCCTGTGGCAATATTCGGTATTGGTAAACAGGGCGTCCTATGGTTCCGTATATGGTTTCCATGGAAAGAGCCTCAATCTCTGTCATAAAAGCCAGGTACTTGCGCATAGACACCCTGGATATTCCTGCACTCTCCGCAATATCCTCGGTAGAAAATAGCACCTTGTTATGCCGCTGAATACAATTCCATATCATAGCCAGCGTGGATTTAGTTATGCCTTTGGGCAATCGTGCCAAGTCTTTAGTCAAGCTTTTATGATAAATCAGTCGGTCCAACTCCTCCTGAGAAAGTAGACTACGCTCACGCACGATGCTAATGTGCTCTCGGTACCCCGTGAGGGCCTCCAAAAAACGGTTAAAGTGGAACGGCTTAATTAAGTAATCCACCGCGCCGAAGTTCATTGCTTTTTTGACACTGTTCATGTCACTTGCAGCCGAGATGACAATGACATCTATATTTACACCTGTCTCCCGTATGAATGACAGTAAATCGAGGCCATTGCTTTCCTGCATATACACATCTAGCAATATCAGATCAATGGCCTGTTCAGCTATATATCTCTTCGCCTCTTCCACAGAAGAAGCCCAACCCTCACATCGAAAACCTTCCACCTGCTCCGTATATTTTCGGTTAAATTCCGCAACCATCGGATCATCTTCTACAATCAGGACATTAATCATGTTCATCATTCCCCGCTATAATGTATGGAATCGTAATCTGAAAACAGCACCCTTGCTCGGCTGGGATCAACTTTATACTTCCCTGTAATCTTTTCACGCTTTGCGTCACCAGATAAAGACCCATCCCTCGTGACTCTCCCTTGGTCGAAAAACCTTTTTCAAATATAGCCTTCACAAGCCCTTCCGGTATACCTGGACCATTGTCGCACATGATACAGGTCAGATAACCGTTCTTCTGGCTTTCCTCATAATAAAGTGAAAGGGTAATCCGCTTGTGCTCCAAAGATTCCATCGCCTCCACCGCATTATCAAACAGATTGCCAAGAATAGTAATCAGTTCATGTGTCGTTTGAGTTTGACTGGATTCGGGCAAGTAACTACCTGGAGTCAGTTCAAAACTTACCGCTACCTCTCTGGCCCGGCTTAATTTTCCCAACACAAACCCTGCCATAACCGGGTCCCTAATCTGCCGGGTGATAGAGCCAATTTCCACTTGATGATGCTCGACGGCATCCATAATGTAATGCTCCATTTTATCATACATTCGCAAGTGCACCATCCCCATAATGACATGCAGCTTGTTCATAAATTCATGAGCCTGCGCACGTAGTGCTTCCGTGTACAGGGACACTCCTGTCAAACGTTCTGCCAGCTGGTTCATTTCGGTTTTATCTCGAAAGGTTACAATTGCTCCCACAATTTCCCCTTTGACCCGTATCGGAACACTGGTAGTCAGCAAAGTTATTCCACCCAGCTCCATTTCCTCATCCATTTGTGGAGTACTCGCTTCCAGGACCTCTTGCAATCGAAAAGCGGATAGATAAACGGTAATTTCCTGTCCGGAGAATGAGAAATCTTCAATCCCCGCTTGTCTAAGTAGACGAATCGCTTCTGCATTCATCAGCATGACGTGACCGAATTCATCTACCGCAATAACTCCTTCCTTGATGGATTGCAGCATAGCGCTGCGTTCCTCCAGCAAGCGTGCGATTTCCGGCGGCTCCAGACCGACCAGCATATTTTTGATTTTACGAGCCAGCACTACCGCACCTCCAGTGCCGATCAATATTCCGATGCCAAGGGCGATAGCAATAAGACGGTTGTTGCCTTCCTGAGCCATCTGTACATCTTGCATGGATATACCAACAACAATCGCCCCTACCTGCTTCCCCGTTGAACTGAACACGGGGGAAAAGGCTCTCATGGACAAGCCCAATGTACCCTTCGCAACGGACACGCTCTCATGGCCATGAAGTGCAGTATACTCGTCTCCGCCGACAAAAGCTTTGCCGATCATCCTAGCATCCGGGTGCGTTTTACGAATTCCCTTCATATCCATAGCCACGATGAACTGGATGTGATTTGCTGCTGAGACCCTCTTTACATACTCCTGCATGGAAAGAGACAAACCCGTCCCTTGCAATTGCTCGACAATAAGCGGCGTATGGGCGAGTGTACGCGCGATGGACATTGCCTTTTCTTCCAGTCCCTTCTCAGTTTCCTGCTCCACTCTCTCCGCAAATAACAGGGTTACAGGCAGAAGCACAAGTGCCATAACTAGACATACTAGCAGTGTAATTAGGCCTCTGAGCTTTAATAGTGGTTTACCCCGACGCAGCTTGAGCTGTACATTTCCGATGGAACTCACCCCTTTCTACTTGATATTAAGTCTCGATAGTTCAACATGCCTATACAAAAATGGTTATGTATGTGTTTACCTGAATATAAAAAAAGGAACTACCCCGCAATTGCGGAATAGTTTCCTTTGATTCATGGTTGAAGCTCCGCGATTTCTAATTGGGCTTAGTCGCCTCGGAAGGCGCGCTTCACACGGTCAAAAAAAGACTGCTCATTCTCATGCGTCTGTTCTCCGCTAAGCGAAGAGAACTGACGCAGTAAATCCTTTTGTTCCTCACTCAGCTTGCTAGGCGTTATCACAACTACCTTAATATGCTGGTCACCCTGACCAACGCCACGCAGTTTTGGCACACCTTTTCCTTTAAGACGGAAGTAAGTACCTGTTTGCGTACCTGCTGGAACTTTCAACTTCACTTTCTCGGTCAACGTCGGGATCTCGACTTCATCTCCCAATGCTGCCTGTGAGAACGTCAGCGGAATTTCGCAGTAGATATCGTCTCCCTCACGCTCAAAGAAGTCGTGCGATTTCACACGGAACACGACGTACAAGTCACCTGCCGGTCCTCCGTTGACACCGCCTTCGCCTTCACCGTTAATACGCATCTGTGCGCCGTCATCCACACCCGCTGGAATGCGAATATGAATTTTACGTTGCTTGCGTACCCGACCGGAACCGCTACAAGTCGTACATTTTTCTTTAATGATTTTACCGGAACCGCCGCAATTAGAGCAGGCGCGTCGATTAACCATACGACCAAACGGTGTATTCTGCACCACTTCTTCCTGTCCGCTGCCGTGGCAGACGGAGCAGGTTTGTGGTTGAGTACCCGCTTTGGCTCCCGTACCGTGACACGTATCACATGTTTCCGTACGTTCAATATGAATGTCGGTTTCTTTACCGAACACTGCTTCCTTGAATTCAATCGTCATCGTATATTGAAGATCGTTCCCACGCTGCGGTGCATTCGGATCGCGTCGGCCGTTACCGCCGCCACCAAAGAACATATCAAAAATATCGCCAAACCCGCCACCGAAGTCGGCACCACCACCAAAGCCGCCTCCCATGCCTTGGTTCGGGTCTACATGACCATACTGGTCATATCTTGCCCGCTTCTGACCATCGCTGAGAACATCGTAAGCTTCTTTCACTTCTTTAAATTTAGTTTCCGCGTCCGCAGCCTTGTTCACGTCCGGATGATACTGACGCGCAAGCTTACGGTAAGCCTTTTTGACTTCATCATCCGAAGCGCCCTTCGCGACGCCCAGCACCTCATAATAATCACGCTTATCAGCCAATGTTCCACCCCCATGCCTACAACGTGTCTGCACTACATATAAAAGGAAAGCCAAAGGCACGGGATGACCCGGCTTTGACCTTCCCATCATTTCAAGGCAGTACAACCCGTAATATGCTTATTTATCTTGGAAATAACTCTTACCCTTCGGCTAATTGTTATTTATCAAGGCAGCTACGCTGCAATTACTATTCAGTATATCATAACGCATCGGTGTACCGTAAAGCTACCACTACCCGATCCGTAACTTAGTCTTTCTTCTGGTCTTCGTCAACAACTTCATAGTCCGCGTCAACCACATTGTCACGGCCTTTGCTGTCTGCTGCGCCGTCTTGGCCTTGTTGAGCCTGTGCTTCTTGAGCAGCTTGCTCATACAGCTTTACTGACAATTGCTGAACGATTTCAGTCAGTTCTTCAGTAGCCTTTTTGATATCTTCCAGGTTGTCGGTTTCCAGCGTTTTTTGCAGATTTTCTTTTGCTGCATTTGCTTTTTCGACTTCGCCTGCATCCGCTTTTTCGCCCAGATCTTTAATCGTTTTGTCTACAGAGTAGATCAGTTGATCCGCAGCGTTTTTCGCTTCTACCAAATCTTTGCGTTTTTTATCTTCTTCCGCATGCAACTCGGCATCCTTCATCATACGTTCTACTTCCTCGTCGCTCAAGCCGCTGGAAGATGTGATCGTAATCTTTTGGCTTTTGCCTGTGCCTTTATCTGTAGCGGATACGTTCACGATACCGTTCGCATCCAGATCAAAGGTAACTTCGATTTGCGGTACACCACGTGGTGCTGGAGGGATATCTCCCAATTGGAAGCGACCCAGTGTTTTGTTGCCTGCTGCCATTTCACGTTCACCTTGCAGCACGTGAATTTCTACGCTAGGCTGATTGTCGGCATATGTCGAGAATACCTGCGATTTGCTCGTAGGGATCGTCGTGTTACGATCAATCATTTTAGTAAATACGCCACCTGCGGTTTCAATACCGAGGGACAGTGGAGTTACGTCAAGAAGAACGACGTCTTTCACATCACCAGTCAGTACACCCGCTTGAACTGCCGCGCCCAAAGCTACCACTTCATCAGGGTTTACGCCTTTGTGAGGCTCTTTACCTGTCAGCTTTTTGATTGCTTCTTGTACAGCCGGAATACGTGTGGAACCGCCGACCAGAACGATTTTGTCGATGTCGCTGGCACTCATGCCTGCATCTTTCATCGCTTGACGAGTAGGTCCCAAAGTACGTTCTACCAGACCTTCAGACAATTCTTCAAATTTCGCACGAGTCAGGTTCAACTCCAAATGCTGTGGAACGCCATCAGCTACTGTGATAAACGGCAAAGAAATCGTCGTTGTCAGTACGCCAGACAGTTCTTTTTTCGCTTTTTCCGCTGCGTCTTTCAGACGTTGTACAGCAGCTTTATCTTTGCTCAGGTCAATGCCTTGATCTTTTTTGAACTCATTTACGAGGTAATCAATAATCACTTGGTCAAAGTCATCGCCACCCAGCTTGTTATCGCCGCTTGTTGCTTTAACTTCGAAGAAACCGTCGCCCAGTTCCAGAATGGATACGTCGAATGTACCGCCACCCAGGTCATATACCAGGATCGTTTGGTCTTCGGATTTTTCCATACCATATGCCAATGCAGCTGCTGTTGGCTCATTGACAATCCGCAGAACTTCCAGACCGGCAATTTTACCTGCATCCTTGGTTGCTTGACGTTGACCGTCATTGAAGTAAGCTGGAACAGTGATAACAGCTTGAGAAACGGTTTGTCCCAGGTAAGCTTCAGCATCGGATTTCAGCTTTTGCAAAATCATAGCGGAAATTTCCTGTGCGGAATATTCTTTGCCGTCGATGCTTTCTTTATGATTTGTACCCATGTGACGCTTGATGGACATGATTGTACGATCCGGGTTTGTAATTGCTTGGCGTTTTGCTGTTTCCCCTACAGTACGTTCTCCATCTTTTTTGAAACCAACAACGGAAGGGGTTGTGCGTGCGCCTTCCGGATTTGGAATAACGACTGCTTCGCCGCCCTCCATAACAGCCACACAAGAGTTGGTTGTACCTAAGTCAATACCGATTACTTTGCTCATCGGACAATTCCTCCTTCTGTATATACGAGGCCCGCAGGCCAGAATGGTTGAATCAAAATGATGTATTTCTAATGTCATAATTTTGCAAAATTCGATTCCAGTCGCTCCAAAGTGCAATATTGTTCATTGAAAGTCGCTTATGGGATTTTTGCAAAATCCTCATGTATATTGAAAAAGCTACATGCTCACTTTTACCATCGCTGGACGAAGCACCTTGTCCTTCAGCATGTACCCTTTTTGTACCTCTTCAACAACAATGCCTTCCTCATGCTCTTCGCTCTCCACCTGCATAATAGCCTGATGGAAGTCAGGATTAAACGGTTGTCCCACCGAATTCATGGCCGTTACTCCTTCTGCCTGGAGCACACTCTCAAACTGGCGGAAAATCATTTCCACGCCTTTGCTGAATGACTCAGACTCCGCTCCTTGCGGTGCCGTTGCCAGCGCACGCTCGAAGTTATCCAAAACAGGCACCAACTCGGTAACCAGCTTCATAGATGCATATTTGGCAAGGTCTTCTTTTTCTTTCAGCGTACGACGGCGAAAATTATCAAAATCCGCCTGAGCGCGTAAAAACCGTTGCTGATGCTCTTCCGCCTGAGCGCGAAGCTTATTCAGCTCTGTTTCGCTTTCTTGGTCTTCCAGTGCCGCCGCTTCATTAACCGGCTCTTCCTGCTGGCTCGCTTCGGCGGCTTCCTCTGTGCTTACATTTTGTTTTTTTTCTTCTTGGAACGCTTGTTCTTCCTTCAAAATGTTTCACCTCCTTCAAGTCATAACTACCTTTACAAAAACACGCAACAATGCACCCGCGCAGGATACGAACCGTATCCAGACGCGGAACATGTAGTACCGCAACCTATGCGGCTTTGTTCTATTTAAACCGCTGCGTTAGCATTGCGGTCAAATCCTTAGACAGGATACCCAAAATATTAATAACTCTCGCATATTCCATCCGTGTCGGACCCAGTATGCCTATAGTGCCCAACGCTTCTCCGTCTACTGCATACGTAGCAGTAATCAGGCTGCAATTGGCAAACGCCTCATGATCATTTTCAGTGCCGATGCGGACTTGAATTTCAGGTGCCCCGACAACAGGTGTCATTAGTTTAAGCAGCGTTGGTGTTTCCTCCAGCAGATCGAGAATATGTTTAACCTTTTCTACATCTTTAAATTCAGGTTGATTAAGCATGTTTGTCGCACCGCTCAAATACAAGCGCTGATCCGATTCATTATCCAGTGCTTTATCCAGCACCTTCATAGCGTCCTCAAAATGAGACACATGCTTCTCCATCTCCTGACCAAGTGCGGTGTAAAGGCGTGATTTAAGCTGATAAATCGGCACACCGACCAGCTTGCTGTTCAGTAAATTCACAACCTTCTCCATCTCGGAAATCGAAATTCCCGGTGGAATATCTACCGTTTTATTCTCCACCTGACCGGTATTGGTCACGATTATCGCCACAGCCGTCGTTTCGTTGAGCGGCAGTAGCTGAAAATGACGCAATGAAGTATGAAAAACCTCCGGCCCAAGCAGGATGGAAGTATAATTGGTCATATGGGACAGAATGCCTGACGCATGCTGGATCACTTGCTCCATTACATTCAGCTTTTCGGCATAAAAGGCTTTCAGTTCCCGCATTTCCATAGGCTTCAGTGTATTCAGTGGTACCAGATGGTCCACATAATAACGATAGCCTTTATGAGACGGGATGCGTCCCGCAGAAGTATGGGGTTGCTCCAGATAGCCCTGTTCCTCCAAATCCGACATTTCATTACGGATCGTGGCCGGGCTGAATCCGACATCCTGCCTTTTGGATATGCTGCGGGAACCCACTGGCTCAGCCGAACGAATGTAGTCATCAATAATCGCATTCAGAATGAGTCTCTGACGTTCGGTTAACAAGCGAATCCCCCCTTGTTGTTTATCCATAATAGCATGATTGTTAAATGGAATCATTAGCACTCGTTCGCGTTGAGTGCTAACCGATAATACAAAAATACCAAACCGACCTGATCATTGTCAAGTCAGATCAGTATTTTCAATAAACAAGATTTATCACAACAGTTTAGTTTACTGGAATGAATCCAGAACGTTTACACTTTTTCACGAAAAACCTCAATATCCAGTGTATAAAAACCGTATTTATGTATAGTGACACAGAAAATAGAAAAATTCGAGACTATGTCTCCATACCATTATAACTTCTTTGTCCTTGAGGAGGAATTAAATTTGAGAACTAATCGCCGCAACCTTTTATACGCATCGATCGCACTTTTACCTACAATTTGTATGTTTCAGATCGGCAATGCAACATTACGATGATTTAACACTAGCCGATTGGGAAGGATATACACATAGTCCAAGCAGAAGCGGAGAGTCTGAAAGATATGTTGTCGCCTTGTATAAATATAAACACCGAGTTCCATTAGACGGCACTGCATATTTTTATAATGATACTGATTATCATAAGGACCATCCCATAAGAAGCCTGAATGGAATACCTTCCGAGCTGGAGCCTCATCATCAATTCATTTGGTGGTTGCTCAAAACATATGAGAAATAAACCCGCATTAAACAATGTAGGCTGTATAATATACGCATGATTAGGTCCTGATGAAAAAAGAACTGACCTCATTATTGACAGGTCAGTTCAGTACTTTCAACACTGCGATTTCATCACAATTGTTTTGTTTACTACAGTGAATGCAGTCGGTCCATACCTTTTCAGGGAAAATCTCTTTGCTTACTACATCAAAACCGTTTTTTATAAAAAAGGAGACCTCGTAGGTCAATGCCATAATTTTAGGAATACGTTGCCGCCGTGCTTCTATCATAAGGCCCTCCACGAGCTTAGAGCCAATACCCATACCTTTGTGTCCCTCAGAGATGCCAAGGGAGCGAATCTCTACCAGGTCAGCGCCCAATTTGCATAAAGAACCACAACCAACAACTTCGCCGTCCACCTCTGCAACAATAAACAGCTCCAGTTGGCGCGTTAGCACTTCCCTCGAACGTGGCAGCATAATCCCCCGCTCTGCATAGCCGCTAATCATTTGATATAAAGGCTCCACATCCTCAGGAACCGCACTTCTGCACAATACATCTTTACACACTGAAGCCATCTTGCTCTCCTCCTACCGCTTGCCGCATATAATGAATAAATATACAACATCACGCATAGAATCGCAATACTCCATTTACCCTGCTGTGACAGAATGGTGTAATAAAATGATGGTCCCAGCTTACGAAGTTGAAACGCGCTGTATTGAAGCTACGACTTATGAATTTACCGTGATTGAACCAATAAACTCTGCAAATACATCATTTCCGAATAAAATGCCACGTTCACTCAAACGATAACCGTCCTCAATCGATTCGATTAACCCCGCATTGAGCATTTTTCCAAGAGGAGCAGTAAACGTATCCTCCAACGCCTGACCGAATTGAGCTTCAAAGCGAGACTTGGAAACGCCCTCTAGCATTCTCAAACCGACCATAAGAAAATCCTCCATGGCTTCCGCCGCTGGCACCTCAAAGCTATCTAGACGCGGCAAACCATTACGACTAGCCTCCACATAAGGGTTAATGCCCTTAATGTTCATATGGCGCTCTCTGCCAACATATCCATGTGCCCCAGCTCCGAGACCGTAATAGTCCTCATTTCGCCAATAGGTCATGTTGTGCTTGCTCCCCAAGCCTGGTTTTGCGAAATTACTAATCTCATACTGTTCATAGCCCGCTTCTTTCATGCGACGCATGAGGAGTAAGTACATTTCCAGTTCGTCATCCTCATGTGGAAGCGGTAGCTGATTTTTCTGGTACAGCGTGTGGAAGAGCGTGTTTTCTTCAACCTTCAAACTGTAGATAGAGTAATGAGGAAGCTCCAACTCTAGCGCTCTACTGACGCTTTCATGCAGCATCTCCACTGTTTGATTCGGCAAACCGAACATCAGGTCAATCGACAGGTTGTCCAAGCCAACCTTACGTGCGTTTTCCAAACTACGATATACGTCATCTGTACTGTGAATACGACCTATGCCTGTGAGTAGCTCATTCTGAAAAGCCTGTACGCCAAAGCTGAGTCGATTGACGCCGCCTTCTTTCATCACAGAGAGTTTTTCAAAATCAGTGGTACCTGGATTAGCTTCCATGGAGAACTCAATATCTTCCGCCCAATGCGGGAAGTAGGTTCGGACGCTCTTCAGGAAATATTCCATTTCTTTCGGATTTAGGGTAGTTGGTGTTCCACCCCCGACAAAAATAGTTTTAATCTCTCCTGGTGGGTGAAGCTTAACTGTATGTTCCATCTCCCGTTCCAGTGCATACAGATATTCCATAACAGGTTGATCCTTGAGCACATAAGAGTTGAAATCACAGTAAAAGCATTTATTCGTGCAAAAAGGTATATGCAGGTAAACCGCTTGAGGCGCGGATGAATGTTCATGTTTTTGTATGGATGCGGTCATACCGATCCTCCTTGTCAATTCAGGGAATAGTGAAAAAATGCGCCGAGGTCTCGACAACCGCTTCGTGTTCCATTTGATCTTCTGATCGCTGTTACTCCAGATTCAAATGGACCACTCCGCTGCTGCCTACCACCATCGATCATTTTTTTGTAATGTAGGTGTTGCAGTAAGAGTAAAGCATCTATAGAAATACGCTAAAGATACTGTTGTTATACTATTTTTGCAACTGAGATAACAAACACTCCATCTCTGGATAGCTTGCTCAAATAAATAACGTCCATTCTCCATGCACGGCAAATGCCCCATGAAAGAATGGACGAATACTTCAAACAACTTTACTCATCTATTTTCAGTACTGCCATAAATGCTTCCTGAGGTACTTCTACGTTACCGACCTGCTTCATACGCTTTTTGCCCTCTTTTTGCTTTTCAAGCAGCTTCCGTTTACGAGAAATATCGCCGCCATAACATTTGGCCAAGACGTTTTTACGCATCGCCTTAACGGTTTCACGCGCCACAACCTTTGTTCCTACAGATGCCTGGATCGGCACCTCAAACATTTGACGCGGAATTAGCTCGCGCAGCTTCTCACAGATAATACGTCCGCGATGATAAGCCCGATCTCTATGCACGATGAACGACAGTGCATCGACCTGCTCGCCATTCAACAAAATATCCATTTTCACCAGGTTGGACTGGCGATAGCCTGAAATCTCATAATCAAAGGAAGCATAGCCTTTGGTACTTGATTTAAGCTGATCGAAGAAATCATATACGATTTCAGACAGTGGAATTTGATACGTAATGGTTACCCGTGTCGTATCCAGGTATTCCATATTTACATACTCACCACGTTTGGTTTGACAAAGCTCCATCACCGTACCCACGTAATCATTAGGGACGATAATGCCTGCTTTTACATAGGGCTCTTCCACATGTTCAATCCGTCCGATTTCCGGATAATTCGATGGATTGTCGATCTGGATCGTTTCCCCATTCGTCAACTTTATGCGGTAAATAACACTTGGTGCCGTTGTAATCAGCGGAATGTTAAATTCACGTTCAATCCGTTCCTGGATAACGTCCATATGAAGCAGACCAAGGAAGCCGCAACGGAAGCCAAAACCCAACGCGCTTGATGTTTCCGGCTCAAAACTGAGCGAAGCATCGTTCAGTTGTAGCTTTTCAAGCGCCTCACGTAGATCGTTATACTCCGATGTTTCGATTGGATACAAGCCACAATATACCATCGGATTAATTTTCCGATAACCTGGCATCGGTTCTAATGTTGGATTTTTTGCATCTGTCACTGTATCCCCGACACGCGTATCACCCACATGCTTGATACCGGCAACGATAAAGCCAACATCACCGATGTTCAGCTCGTCCACGATGTTCATACGCGGCATAAAAGCACCAACTTCAATAACCTCAAACGTTTTGTCAGTCGCCATCATTTTAATTTTCGAACCGGCTCGGATACTACCATCCACAACGCGAACATATACGATAACGCCTTTATAAGGATCATAGTGCGAATCGAAAATGAGTGCCTTGAGCGGATTATCCGGATTACCTTGCGGAGCAGGCACACTTCTGACCACCTGTTCCAAAATTTCTTTGATGCCGATTCCAGCTTTGGCTGAGGCATGTACGGTCTCGCTCGTATCCAAGCCGATAACATCCTCGATTTCCTGCTTTACCCGCTCAGGATCAGCACTTGGCAAATCAATCTTGTTAAGCACAGGCAAAATCTCCAGATTGTTGTCCAACGCCAAATATACGTTAGCCAACGTCTGTGCCTCGATTCCCTGCGCGGCGTCTACTACCAGCAAAGCACCTTCACAGGCTGCCAAACTACGGGATACCTCATACGTAAAATCGACGTGTCCCGGTGTATCAATCAAATTCAAAATGTACTCTTCGCCGTCATCGGCCTTATAAGTGAGTCGCACTGCCTGGAGCTTGATCGTAATTCCGCGCTCCCGTTCCAGCTCCATCTGGTCAAGCACTTGCTCCTGCATTTCACGGGAAGTGAGTGCACCGGTATATTCTAGAATCCGGTCAGCCAGCGTGGATTTACCATGGTCTATATGTGCAATGATACTAAAGTTCCGAATTTTACGTTGTCTTGCCAAAATGTCAGTCATGCCTTACCCCCACACAATGCCTAGTGTCAATCAGCTTATTATAGCAGTTGTAAGGGGGGTCAGCAATATTTCTATTCTGTTACTCCATCAAATACAGATACGACCCATCGAATGCCCTGTCTCGACAGGTTTTGAAGCAACCCAGCTGTTTTGTCCGCCATAGTATCCACCGAGGCTTGCTGTCCCTTGACGGCTAGCAGTTCACGCGGTGTCTCCAGACCCTGAGTATTGACATGTTGCGCAGTCGTCGAATACCATCTGGATGCTCCGAGCTGCGTCTGTTCCTCATTTTCTTCCCTTCCACCAGCTTCATTTATACCCGCTTCCGTTTTCGGCTCAACCTTAACTTCTCCACTTGTGCTATACGTACCGCTATATGCACGAGTGTTAGCTGCGGGTGTGTCCTCAATAATCGTCTGTTCATATCCAACTTTCTGTTGATTTACCGATTGAATCGTATTCCCTCCGTTCCATTCCGGCCCATACACTGAACGCAGACCAGATCCTGCCAGTTGCATACCAAGAAGAATACCTGCCCCCATAAGCAGTACAAATCCAAGTGCTTTCTTACGAAAATGTCCAGACATTACCTTCCCCCCCTTACTGCTACCTCATTTAATTATCGCTGTTGCTCTTTTTTGTATCCGATACATTAGTGCCCGCTTTCTGAGCTTTCTGATCTTCCCAATACACTTCACCGATCATGTCCGCCAAAACGTCCGAGGTCCGTTTCAACTCCTCCTCGGTGTTATCAATACCCCCGATTTCAATTAAAATGCTATGCGAAGACAAGCTTTGATTGTATTCACCGTTGTTGCCTTTGCCACCATCTTTCCCCCATACACCACGTGATACGCCATGATACGATTTTTCCAGCTTTTCATGAATACGAGCAGCAAAAGCTTCATTTTCGCGCCAATTTTTGTTGTCATGTCCGATAATAAAATACACCTTGGCATAAGAAAGTCCATTAATGGTTGCTGTTGTTTTTCCATGACGTTGTGAATCCCGATGGATATCAAGCAAATAAGTTAAACCTTTATTTCCAGCTAAAGCTTCCTTAACCGTTTCGCGTGAATATTTATAGGAATAGTTCCAATTGTAATTTTGAACTGTAGTAGCATAATCCTTGTTTATATGCAGTGTGGATATCCCTTGCTTTTCCAGCCTCTTCTTTACAAAGTCCCCTACCCTTGACACATTCGCTGATTTAGAACCTGAATTGGGATTGGAACTAGTTTTGCTGAGTAGTGGGTTATATGCTTCTCTGGGATGAGAATGGTAGATTAATATGCGCTTGTCCCCTTTGGCCGTATCACCTGGATGATCCTCACGTACCGGATCTGTTTCCGGCGTTGTCGGAATATTCGGCGTGTTAGTCGGTGGGTTCTCAGATGCATCTGAGCCACCAGGAGCATCCGTCGTTCCCTGATCGGGCTGATAATCCGTAGGACCCTCTACCTTGATGTTCCCCGAACCCTTGCGCAGCAAGACAGGTGCTCCTGCAGACATGCCAGGAATCTCACGAGAAATGAGACTTTTGGGATCCTGCGGATTAATGCCTGTAAGCATCTGAAAAACAAAAGGCGACCATTGTTCACCCGACAACGAAGATTGCTGCTTCTTTTGTGCCAAATGAGGTACTTCCATACCTAGCATATCCGCAAAAAAACCGCTGGACACCGAGCCTGCCAATCCTTTCATCGAAGAAACAGGAGATGTTTGTAGACGATTTTCTGCCAATCCCCCTAGCCCCAAAATGACAAATAAAAGCGCCGAGCCCATGATCAGCAGCACAAGCGTATGTCCCATCGCCAAAATTTCGATCCCTTTTCTTCTCCATCTTCCGACGTTCCAGGTCTGAATTTTTTTCATGTGAGCCTTGTCCTCCTTCGTCCCGTCGAAACCCGCTTTATACTTGGAACATAGGGTTCCTATCTGCTGCGGAAATCTCTTATATTTCAACTCTATGAACGGAGAACAATTACTAGAACACAAAAAATCTCTACCACAGGTATATCACCTCCCTTTTTGAAAGAGATTAGATTCCTGTTAAATAGAGACTTTTGTGGGAAATACGATTTTATCAACCCTTGATTAATGCGTATATGCGGCGACATTGCCAGGATCCACAGCTTCGTGCAGAGCAGCGTTCAATCCAGTAGCAATGATGTTCGCGATATCTTCAATAAATTCATCAATTTCTTTAGGAGTCACAATCAGATCATGTCCCAGCGGTTGCAGTACCTCTCTCACCAGCCCAAGTCTCTCAGGTTCTGAAATATCGTCCAGCATCCCCAGGATTGCTTTTGTAGAAGCCTTTTCTTTGGTAAAATGTGTTTTCATCAGTTCAATTACGTTATTGACAATGGTCGAAGCGTAGCATACCGTTGGAACGCCGATAGCGATACACGGAACACCCATAATATCCTTGGTGATACCGCGCCGCTTGTTGCCAATACCTGAACCCGGATGTATCCCGATATCGGCCACCTGAATGGTCGTATTGACACGCTCCAGTGAACGTGACGCCAGTGCGTCAATGGCAATAATCAGTTCTGGCTTTGTGCGATCCACGATGCCTTGAACGATTTCACTGGACTCAATCCCCGTAATACCCAGGACGCCCGGCGCAATTGCGCTCACATCCCGATAGCCCGGGTTGATTTGATCAGGTGTCAGTTCAAAAAATTGACGAGTCACCATCAAATTCTCAACGACAAGCGGACCCAGTGAATCGGGAGTGACGTTCCAGTTGCCCAGACCTACCACCAGTACCTTTGCCGTATTAGAAATCCCTATTTTTTGTATAAAATGCTCCATTTCTTTTGCAAATGCAATAGCTACACGTTGCTGGAGCCCCGTATCGCCTTCACGCAAGCCGGGTACTTCCAGTGTGACGTAATGCCCTTGTACCCGCCCAATACGGTTGGCTCCTTCTTCATTCAGTACATCCAGCCGTGTGATTTTGATTCCGTCATCTTCCTCCACGTTCTCACTGATGCCCGCCAGAGGTACAGGCTGATCCCGTTCGGCCAATTCTCTTGCCTCTAATGCCAAATCCGTGCGTACCGCGTACTTCTGCAAATCCAGATCCATCTTTTGAGCCTCCTTGGATGCCATCTTTGACTATAGTGTGCGAGACACCCAACAGGTTTATGCACATCCATTTTCATCCTGTAATTCGCATCGCCTCAGAATGTTTTCTTATTGCAATTTGAGGTGTGGCATGCTAAAATATTTTAAGTTGTGAAACGTTTGTGTTCATAAGTAATGCCTTTACAGGAGGTGAATGTAATGCCAAACATCAAATCCGCTATCAAACGCGTTAAAACTAGCGACAAACGCCGTGCGTTGAACGCTTCCCAAAAATCCGCGCTTCGTACAGCAGTAAAAGCTGCCGATACAGCGTTGGTAGGTAACGAAGCTGAAACTGCTGCTGCTGCTTTCAAAGTAGCTTCCCAAAAGCTGGACAAGGCTGTAACTAAAGGTCTGATCCACAAAAATGCAGCTGCTCGCAAGAAATCTCGCTTGGCGAAAAAACTTAACGCTCTTACAGCTCAAGCGTAAGCAAGAGCTACTTTCATACGTTAATGAAAAAAACCTGACCAGCCTTGGCTGATCAGGTTTTTTTAGTTTATAACTTTTATTCGTTTACAGCATCAGCATTCTGCGCTACATAAGCTGACTCTATTAGCAGCACATGAGTGGAATTAGATCGAAGCCCCCGCACCCATTTTCATCAAAAATAGCTCCAGTCCCAGTACCTTGTCAACGACACCTGTTTTCATATGATAATCCAGCTCGCCCAATTCGTAGAGAAGCTGACGTAGCTGCTCAGGGCGGAACCTCCGCGCTTGGTCCCCCGCAACTTTCACCCCATAAGGATGCAAACTAAGCTGACTCGCAATTTGTTGCTGGGAATAGCTTTGACCTGCCAGTTCTTTGACCTGCAACATAATACGGAACTGTCGCGTGATCAAAGCGGCAATCTTGATCGGTTCCTCTTTTTGCTTAAGCAACTCATAAAAAATACTGAGCGCCTTATCCAGCCGCAAATTAGCCAGATCCTCAACCATCGCAAATACGTTTTGCTCTGTGTTACGAGGCACCAGGGATTCAATATCAGCGGATGAAATCGTTCCCTGTGCTCCTGCGTATAAACACAGCTTGTCTATCTCGGCAGCCAAGGATTGCAGCCCAGTACCTGTGAATTGAATGAGGCTTTCAGCAGCTCCTGCAGCCAATTGCACTTCTCTTTCTCCTGCACGCTTATGGATCCAAGCCACAAGATCATCTCCACCCATTGGAGCAAAGGCAATAACCGAAGCATCACTTTTTAGCTTTTTGACAATCTTTTTCCGTTCATCCAACTTTTCAGCCTGAACCGTAAAAACGATGACGCTATAGTCAGTCGGGTTATCCATATAAGTCAACAGCGTCTCAAGCCGGTGCTCTATCTTACCGCTATCTTTGCCTGCTGCAAATACACTGGTATCCCGTACAATAATCAGCTTCTTTGGTACCAGAAAAGGCGCTGTTTCCGCCTCCTCCACAACCACCTCAATTGGCGTTTCGGTTAAATCATAAGGAATGATGGCGAAGTCACGATGCTCCTCTTCCACCACTTTCTCTTTAAGCATCTCAACAAACTGCTTCATTTGGTATTTTTCACTACCGTATAGCAAATACACTGGCGAAATGTCGCCTTTGCGAATAGCCTTAGAGGCTGTTTTTACATCCATTTTCCGTTCCCCCCACCCACTGATCGTACCTGACATCCGAGCGGAAGGCAAGTCATGACACAAACGAAGGGACCCTACCTATAGGCAGGATCCCTTCACCACCATCTATATCAACACGGCAGCAGAAAGCTCTAGAAACTTTCGGCCGTCGGGATACGACGTCGGTTCATATAGTTTATTCCCTGTTTTTAAAAGTGTGTCAACTTCGGGAAACTATTTTCCAGTGCTGCGCGGAACGGTGTACGTATATTTACTTGCAGTCCCATCCTGCTCCGTCTCATACATAAAGGTCTGGCTGTCTTCCGACCAGCTTCCTTTGACCCAGGCACCTTTTAGAGTACGGACTTCCAGTGTTGTTCGGTCTACACCGTTATCGGAAAGCTTATACACTTTCAGCTTTTTGCCCTCAATAGCCACCGCATAGCTACCATCAGGCGAGTTGAGCTGATCTGTAGAGACAGATTGGGCACTATAGTTGGAGGCATTATTGTTGTCCGGAGAGACCAGTGAATTAGATACAAAGCCTTCTTTACGAACCGGGTCTTGTGACACGGATGATTGCTGATCATTAGAAGCTGCATTGCTGCTATCCGTTCCCAAGGCATTGCCCGAATCCTTGGTGATGCTTCTGGAAGTCGCTTCTTTCGACGCTTCATTTGACGCAATTCGATCCTGTACCTTCAAATCCTGACTAAGCGACGAAGATGAATCATTCGTACTTGTGTTACCATTATTATCGTCCTGAGCAGTACCCGCTAGGGGTGCTTTTTCCATTTTCGGTTCCAACTGTTCATCAGGAGCAATCGTGGATTGATCAGATTTTTCCTGACTTAGCTGTTTGTCCTCAGATTTAGGAGCATCTCCAGCAGACGGATTTTCCTTTGTCACCTGACGATCCGTACGTAGCTGTCCATGCCCTTCATCCTGACGAGAAGAATGTTCGGCTTGTGCAGACTTCGTCGAATCTTCCTCCCCAGCTCGCTGATCGTCACGTTCCCCAGCATCCCGTTTGGAAGAGTTCTTTTCATCGTCTGCATTAGTTGCACCTTGTTTGCTCAGGCCAGGATCTTTATCCGCAGGTGGCTGAGATGCATCCGTTTCTTGCCCCTGCTCTGACGGCTGCTTTGTAGAATCCGAACCAATGGCTGTATCATGTCCTCCACTGCCATTGGCTGTACCTGGAAGAGTTTCCGTCTGATTCTGCGGATTCGTCACTTCGGGCGACTGGGTAGTAAGTATGCCTTCCGCATCTTGTACTGTTTTAGGCTCGAAGTTAAATACTACAATCCCCAGTACAACAGCAGCGGCAGCCACGCCTATAGCAGCGCGCCCAGCCATTCGATTCCACCAAGGTATAGGCTGGGTACGTTGTCTAGGCACTGGTCCAGGCTCTACAGCCACAGGCTGCATTTCCTGAAGCGCACTTCCCTGCTCTTCACGTGCGCGGTCAATGGCATCAAGCTGAGGCAGGATGGAATCCACCAGGCTGAACGCCGGGGAAACCGCAGGCAATTCCTCCAGCTCGCGAGAGAGTGTCTGAAGAATAAGAAATTTTTCCGCACAGTCCGGGCAAGTCGCAATATGGTTCATTAATTGGGACGTCTCTTCTTCGCCCAGCTCATGATCCACATAACGCTGCATCCAATCCATCACCTCTTCCCCACACTTCATCCTGATACACCACCTTTCTGATATTCCTGAAGTAGCCCTTGCAATTGCTGTCTTGCACGATATAAGTATGACTTGACCGTATTTAGCGGCAAATCCAGAGAATCTGCAATCTCGTTATAGGAGAAATCCTGCAAATATCTTAAGACAATTACCGTCCGGTGGTGCTCCGGAAGCTGTTGTATAGCCTCACGAACATCCTGTGCCATGTAAGAGGTCAACACCTCGACCTCCACATTTTGGGGATCGTTGAATATCATGTCGTGCTCGTCAATGGAAACCGAGGGCTTCGTTCTTCTGAATTTGTCGATGCATATATTCGTTACAATGCGTTGGACCCAGGTTTTAAACTGCGCTTTTTCCTCATAAGAGTTAATTTTGGAATAGATCCGTATGAGGGCTTCTTGTGAAGCATCCATGGCGTCCTGCTCATTGTTTAGAATGTAATATGCCGTACGGTACACATGCTGTTCTATCTCTCTTAATAGGGTAATGAGAGCGTCGCGATCGCCCGATTGAGCGGCTCGAATGAGTCCCTGCTCTACCACAAAGGATCCCCCTCTCCCTGCAATATTACAGACGTATCCCTTTTACAAATTGTTGCAGGATAGACGTCTGACACTAATTTTATTTTTTCAACAAAAAAAATTATACCAAAAAGCCCAGAATCCCCAGCGTATCCTCCCTTAGAATAACAGAAAAAGGGAAGGTAGTCACCTTCCCTTAGCTCCTACTACATCTAAATGCTAGCCTATCGAGCTGCAAGATCATATTGTTACTTCTTGGAAATCAAAAAATCCGATATGCATTCTAATTGATAAGTCAGAGCAATCGGATCTTGAAAATAAAAATCTTCGATTGAGTATTGATATACTTTACCTGATTTAACGGCAGAAAGGTTCTTCACACGCTTTTAGATAAAATATCTTTTCCTTGGCTGCTCCATCACCTCTAATACCCAACATTAAATAAGAAGAGTAATTGTACCTTTATCACTTTCATATGTACGCGTGGCAGCTTCATCTCCAGTTGATGTGGTCTTGGCAGCAGCCGATTGACCGCTTTCCGTTGCAGTCTCACCCCCACTTGTAGCATTGCGCTCAATACCAGCATTAACGAAATGATGAACAAACAAGCTGAAGCTCTAAATTTAAAATAACTCACAATATTTCCCCTATTAATAATGATTCTCATTTTCATAACTCATTTGATTCTATCAAAGCTTACAGCTACTGTCCATGTAGATTGGATTCAAAGCAAACAACACACTCCTAAGAGTGAGCACCCGTTTTAGTGTGTTGTTGTATTCGTATCTGTTTTGTACTGTTTGCGTTGGTACCGCACACTCAGTTTTCCTTGCTGTGCTCGAATCTGTATCTCTCCCATCGTATCGGTTCGATATATAGCAGAATCAACTGCTGACAAACGTTCCAATACCGCTTCATTCGGATGTCCGTAAGTATTGGTCGCACCGACCGAAATGACAGATACTCTCGGTCGCCAGTAGGATAACCACTCTTCCGAGGTAGAATACTTGCTGCCGTGATGTGCTATTTTCATGACATCTATAGCATTCCTTGCCCCTCCCGTTGCTCCCTCATCTTTCAAACGGAATGAAGAAGGGGTTAATTCAGCAAGCAACAATGACTCTGCTGCATCATCCATATCTCCTGTGAACAAAAAGGAGGCTCCCTCCATCTCCAATATCATGGCAACAGAGTAATGATTTTGTTCCTTCATAACAGGCAGCTGTTCAGATTCGTTATCCGGTAGCGTAAACGGATAGAGAAAGCGGATTTTCGTAGCCTGGTCTGGTTCCCATTCCATGCTATGATGTGCCCCGTACAGCTTGATCTGCTTATCTAAAGCCGTGTTCAACAGCTTACGGAATGGAGCTTTATCTGTCAGGGTACCATTAAAAAACAAGGTAGATACGGGAATCTGGTCAAGCACAGCTTGTAATCCTCCGGCATGATCATGATCTCCGTGTGTTAAAATGACAGCATCTAGTCGATGCACACCTCGTTGCTTTAGTAAGGGTACAAGCGTATCTTTACCTACCTCGTAGGGATCTGCACGCTTGCGCCAAGCATTTTTCCCTGTTGCAAAGTCCATTGTTCCCCCGCCATCAACCAAGATATGTTTCCCGCCCGGCGTTGTGATTAAAATGCTGTCACCTTGGCCCACATCCAGATATTGAACAATTCCCGTATTCCCCTCACCAGGAGATTGGTAACCTGTATACAATATTCCAAGCCAAGCAATAACACTTAGAGCCAGTGCCAAATGACGATAACCATTCCACTGTCGACGCGCAAATCTCCCTGCTCCCTCAGGTTCAAGAGCCGTATGCAATATAGCCGCCCACTCTGAAGAAGCTGCTAATCCTGTATAGATAGTTGATGAATTGGGAGTAGAGTCCAAGACGGTAATGTCGTTCGTTTTTCTGCGGGATGTCAGCCATGTTGTGAGCCAGTACAAAACACTGTACAAAGCTACGTAATACGCTATGACCCACAGAATGGAGGAAGACGGCCAAATACTCACATAAGCATCATCCACATTCAGCCATTTTACTAGTAAAAAGGTCAAATCGTTCAATTGCTCTGCCGGCCAAGCAAAAATGCGAGCCCCATCCCCCCACAAAAAGGCAACTCCCATCGCCACCGTACCCAATGGAAGCACGATATATGTAATAAGAGGTACAAGCACAAAATTGGCCGCAAATGATAGCAGCGAAAATTGATTAAAGTAGAATACCGTCATTGGAAACGAAACAAGCTGTGCCGTAATTGTAATCGCAACTTCACCGCCGATCAGGAAAGGCCATTTGGCGAAAAACGGCTTCATAAGCGGCATATAAATGAGCAACCCACCTGTCACCAAAAAGGAAAGCTGAAAGCTGACGCTAAGTAGATAATATGGATTCCAAATCAGCATGAGCAGCGCGGATATACTTAGAATATTAAGTCCGTCTTTGAGCAACCCTCGTCGGGCTGCAAACAAGCCGATCATCGCCATAATTCCTGCCCTCACAACAGAGGCAGAAGCACCAGTCAGCAGGACATAAGCCGGAATGAGTATCATCACGACCGTAAGAGATGTCTCGCGGCTAACTCGTAACAGCCTGAGTAGATATAATAGTGTAGCTGCATATACCGCCACATGCATGCCCGATATTGCTAAAATATGCGTTAAACCAAGCTGCGTAAACTCGTTATAGGTTGCTGGGTCCAACTCATCTGTTACCCCAAGTACCAGTCCTTTCATATATCCTGCGTGATGAAGCGATGTAAATGCCAGTTCCATTCTCTGTCCTAGCTGCTCCCTAAGCTGGTCATTCCACCTGAACAAAGTGTAGCGGTTCCATAGTGAAGCATCCTGCTTCTGTAACGAGGCTGCCCCATCGCCTTTGAAAAACCAGTGGATTTCCTGTGTGTGCAGGTATTCACTGTAATCAAAGCCACCAAAGTTCCCCGCTTTTGCAGGAGCCTTTAAGGTGCCACGCAGTAGGATCGCATCTCCACGTTGCCATGCTGCCGCAAGTTGCTGTTCCTGCTTGGCAGCCAACTTGATATGAACAATGACCTGTTCAGAAATTGGTGCACGATTCTCGTCCTTGTTCGAATGATTTCCGAAGTGATTGATTGAAGTAACTCTCATCTCAAACTGTGTTCGATCACCATCTACCTGCACTTCAGAAGCGATAAACCCTGCTGCTTGAACAGGCATGTCTTCCACCATAGATGACGATACATGAAGAGCATCGGGAATACTGCTAACATTATGCATATCATGCCAAAACCAATGAAATCCACCTCCGCTGAATACAAGCCAAAGTAACACCATATGCCGGATGGGGATTTTCATCAATAAAGCTATAAGCGGAAAGATCAGAGTAATCCCCGCCCAGAGTAACAAAAGCATACGTCCAGAATACAGACATGCTCCTGCACTTCCTGTAATCCAACAAACAGTAAGGGTCAATATAGGTCTAGTTAACACAAGCTTAGCTTGAATACGATCACCTTCCGGTAGCAAACATTGCTTTCTGTTTAAAAACACAAAACAAAAAGAACCTCTGACAAAATAGCATTCGTCAGAGGTTCTTCCTCGTTTACTTTTTAATTCATAACATCCATCAGCGTTTCTTTTGGTGGATGATAGGTCTTCAGCATGCGAAAAGCGATGCCCTTTTCCTCCATCATAGCACGAACCTTGTCGGCATCTTTGGGATAAGGTCGGTGGTATACAATCTCCACAATACCGCTGTTCGCCAACATATTGGCACACGTCCAGCATGGCTGGTCGGTGACATATACTGAAGAGCCTTCACGATCAATTCGGTCAGTAAACAGCAGCAGGTTCTGCTCTGCATGAATAGTGCGAATACAACGCTGCTTTTTAACCATTTCCTCGTGCCCATCACGGTGAACGACCTCATACTCCTCTGAAATCATACAACCTGCCTCTGAACAGTCAGGCACCCCCGATGGTGCTCCATTATAGGCCGTCCCCAAGAGCTTTTTACCTTGTACAAGTACGGCTCCAACATGACGCCGCGCGCAGCGCGAACGGGTGGATACCATATAAGCGATATCCATGAAGTAGGTGTCCCAGTCCTTGCGTACATCTGCACTCATTTCCATCTCTCCCGTATAAACAAGTTAAAACGTAAAACATTTCCGCTATTGCCGTTCTCAGAGCCTGTAGATTGTAATTCTTATATAAGTTACAAGCTGACATACGGCTTCATTTTCGCCAACATTTTAGCTCCGATTCCCTTTACATGATCCAAATCGTTCACACGTTTGAACACCCCATGTTGATTACGATAGTTTAAAATAGCCTCGGCTTTTTTAGCCCCAACCCCTGGTAGCTCCATTAACTCAGCAGCAGTCGCCGTGTTGATGTTTACCTTTTTTTCGCCGGAAACGGGTGTAGTAACCGAATCACTTACCGTATTGGTCCTACTCGTCGTTGCACCACTCGAACTGACAATACCTGTGTCTGAGCTTGGATCTGCAACACCTGACTGCTTCTCGGTATTCGAATTTCCCGCAATAGAGTTTTCGCTCACAGCAGCAGATGCACCAGTAGAAATCTGCACAGTATCGCGTATCACTTTATCAGCGGTTTCAGCAATCCTACTACGCTCAGCTTTGTCTGAAGGTTCTTTTACAGCAGGCTTTTCCTGGGCAAAGTCACTGCTGCGCTGCGACTCATTTGGCTCTGAATCCATCGCCACAGCCTGCTCCACCTTATGGTTAAGTAAAGTCCACTCTTCTTGCGGCTCAGAACGCTGTCCTCCGGCAAATAAAATAAGTCCACTGCCGATTACAGCAAGCGTTATCGCTGTTCCTGTCCATACGCGTTTCATTTCCGTATCGTCCCCTACTCCACATGGATTCGAGAAATTGAGCCGACTGAAAACACCGCCTCTATCAAACAGAGCAAGTCTGTCCAATTCCCGTTTAGCCGGAGGGTGTAAACAACCTCCATACGGTCTCGCTGAGAGCATTTTTACAATAAAGTGGTACGACCCCGGGCACGATCTAACATGCTCAGACATAAAATTCGTCATGTCGGCCAAGACCAGGCGCATACACTAAGAAGAATGACAGCTGACAGCACAGCGTCTATACCGCAAAGTATGAAAGGAGGACGTTGAACAATGAAAGTTGGATTTATCGGGACTGGCAGCATGGGAAGTCTGCTAATTGAGTCTTTTATTCATTCTAACGCACTCAAGCCGCAGCAAATATCAGCAAGTAATCGAACGCATTCCAAGGTAACCGAGCTAGCCCGTCGTTATCCAGGTTTGCATGCAGCCCAAAGCAACCGTGAAACGGCAGCGGAAAGCGATGTTCTGTTTATCTGTGTGAAGCCGCTGGAATCAAAAGCCGTAACGGATGAAATACGCAACGTCATTACAGAAGAGCAAATCGTCGTATCTATCACAAGCCCGGTGCAGATTCGTATTTTAGAGCATGCAATGAAAGCTAAAGTGTCCAAAATTATCCCCAGTATCACCCACCAAGTAGGCAGCGGAGCCTCACTATGCATCCATGGAAGCCGGATTACAGAGGAGGACCGCTTCCTTCTGGAAGAGCTTATGTCCCACATCAGCAGGCCGATTCGGGTTAAAGAATCTTATACTCGGATCACGTCGGATTTTTCGAGTTGCGGTCCTGCTTTCTTGGCCTTTTTTATGGACCAGTGGATTCAAGCCGCAGTTCAAGCTACAGGTATGGACCGTACGGAGCTATGCGCTCTGGCCGGTGAAATGATCATCGGCACTGGAAAGCTGCTCACGGAAGGCGGGATGACACCAGCCGAGTTACAGGCCAGAGTAGCGGTTCCCGGAGGTATTACCGCCGAAGCTCTCGCACTGTTGGACATCAGCCTGCATAGTGTCTTTCCCGAGCTGATACAGGTAACGCACAACAAATATGAAGAGGACATGCAAAAGATAGATGTCTCCTTCGGATTAAAGCCAATTAACCGGCAACAATATTAACCAGCTTACCTGGAACAGCAATTACCTTGCGGATCGTTTTGCCGGCCAGTGCCTGCTGAACATTGTCCAACGCCACAGCGAATGCTTCCATCGCTTTAGCATCAAGATCCTTGGCAATCGTTGCACGCTGCACAATTTTACCATTCACTTGCACAACAATTTCCACTTCGGCGTCCACCGTCCATGCTTCATCATAAGCAGGCCAAGCCGCGTAGGTAATGCTATCATTGTGCCCCAGCAGCTGCCACAATTCCTCGGCCAGATGGGGTGCAAGCGGCGACAGCATTTGCACGAAGTTTTCCATTGCTGCACGCGGCAGAAGGTCTGCTTTATATGCATCGTTGGTGAAGATCATCAGCTGGCTGATCGCTGTATTGAAGCGCAGTGCATCCAGATCTTCAGTTACTTTTTTCAGCGTTTTATGCCAAGTACGATTGAACTCATCGCTACCGCCGTCATTTGTAATTTTATCGTTCAGGCTACCATCCTCGGAAACAAACAGGCGCCATACGCGGGACAGAAAACGATGTGCTCCCTCTACCCCATTCTCATTCCATGGCTTGGTCGCTTCCAGCGGCCCCATAAACATCTCATAAATACGCAGCGTATCGGCGCCAAACGTATTGACAATATCATCAGGATTAATGACATTACCGCGTGATTTACTCATTTTTTCATTGTTGTTGCCCAAAATCATACCCTGGTTGACCAGCTTATAAAAAGGCTCTTTCGTTTCCACTACGCCGATATCATACAATACCTTATGCCAGAAACGGGCATACAGCAAGTGAAGAACCGCATGTTCAGCTCCGCCAATATACAAATCAACAGGCATCCATTCACGTTGTTTCTCTTTGGATACAAGCTCTTTGTCATTTTTCGGATCAATAAAGCGCAGGTAATACCAGCAACTTCCTGCCCATTGCGGCATTGTATTCGTCTCGCGACGTGCTTTCATACCTGTCTCAGGATCAATGGTTTCCACCCAATCTGTTGCGTTCGCCAGCGGGGATTCACCTGTACCTGAAGGCTTAATATTGTCCATCTCCGGCAGTACGAGCGGAAGTTGGTCCTCAGGAACCGTTTTGATCGTTCCATCCTCCAGATGAATTACCGGAATCGGCTCGCCCCAATAGCGTTGACGGCTGAACAGCCAGTCACGCAGGCGGTAGGTGACTTTGCCGTGTCCTTTGCCCTCGGCTTCCAGCCATTCAATCATCTTCGGAATCGCTTCCTCGTTGGTAAGTCCATTCAGCGGGCCTGAATTCACGTGCGGTCCATCCTCAGTATATGGCTCATTAGCCACATCTCCACCTTGGACAACCTCAATGATATTCAATCCGAATTGCTTGGCAAATTCCCAGTCACGCGTATCGTGAGCAGGTACAGCCATAATCGCTCCAGTTCCGTAGCCTGCCAGTACATAGTCAGCAATCCAGATCGGCAGCTTTTCGCCGTTCACTGGGTTCACTGCATAAGCTCCTGTGAATACGCCTGTTTTATCCTTGGCCAGATCCGTACGCTCCAGATCGCTTTTACGAGCAGCTTGTTCACGGTACTGTTGTACAGCATCCTTTTGCTCAGGCGTAGTGATAATATCCACCAATTCCTGCTCTGGTGCCAGCACACAGTAGCTTGCGCCGAACAGTGTATCTGGGCGAGTTGTAAATACTGTGAGTTGCTCGTCATAGCCCTCAATCGGAAAACGAACCTCTGCCCCGGTAGACTTACCGATCCAGTTCCGTTGCATATCCTTAATACTCTCAGACCAATCCAGTTCCTCCAGATCATCCAGCAGACGATCCGCGTATTCCGTAATTTTCAGCATCCATTGACGCATTGGTTTACGGACGACCGGATGACCGCCACGCTCACTCTTACCGTCAATAACTTCTTCATTCGCCAGCACCGTTCCCAGCGCTGGGCACCAGTTCACAGGTACTTCAGCTACATATGCAAGGCCGCGCTTGTACAGCTGGATGAAGATCCATTGTGTCCATTTGTAATAATCAGGATCCGTCGTGCTGATTTCACGATCCCAGTCGTAGGAGAAGCCGAGCGATTTGATTTGACGGCGGAAGTTATTTACGTTTTTCACCGTAATTTCGCGTGGGTGCTCCCCTGTATCCAGCGCATGCTGCTCCGCAGGCAGACCGAAGGCGTCCCAACCCATCGGATGCAGTACGTTGTAGCCGCGCATTCTTTTATAACGTGAAACAATATCCGTAGCTGTGTAGCCCTCCGGGTGGCCTACATGCAGGCCGGCTCCAGATGGGTACGGAAACATATCCAAAGCATAAAACTTCGGTTTGCCCGGTTCTTCCCCGGTGCGGAACGTCTTGTTCTCATCCCAATATTTCTGCCATTTTGGTTCAATACTTTGCGGTTGATAGCCGTGCTTCGGCTGTGTGTCTGTCATTGTCTTTTCCTCCTCAAACGGTATGCAACAAAAAAACCTCTGCATCCCGTAGCGTGTCAGCGCTAGGGACGAGAGGTTATATTCCCGTGGTACCACCCTAGTTAGCAGAAAGCGTTCTTCGCGTTCTACTCCCTTTGCACCTGATAACGGAGGTGATCCGATGCGGGTTAATAACAGGATACAAGCACCAGTATAGGGCGTTCCTGCGTTGGACGCATATCTCCGAGGCGAGTTCACTTTGTGCTGTCAACCGGCTTGCACCACCCGCCGGCTCTCTACATGTCCAGACAAAGCTACTATTCCTCATCAGCGATTGTTTAACCGTTAATAATGGCACTATTATATTGAAAACCGCGAAAAAAGTCAAATAAGGACTACCTTTGGTGTTAAGAGCCCTCTCCATACTAATTGTTCATGACACATGCATACGAATGTTTTATAATAATTCCGAGTTAAATCGCTTCAAATTGAGATGAGTTGAGATAAGAAAGGTGAGCTGAGAAATGGCACAGATTAAAATTTACGGAATAAAAGAGACTCTAAATCCAATCAAAAAGCAACTTTCAGAGGTGATTCATTCTGCTGTGATGGATGCGCTCAAATATCCTCCTGACAAGAGGTTTCATCGTTTTTTTCCTATGGATCAGGAAGATTTTATATATGCCGATGGTCGCTCTGAGGCGTACACCATTATTGAAATCAGTATCTTTGAAGGCAGAACGATAGAAGCTAAGAAGCAACTCATTAGCCTGTTATTCCAAAGAATTAACGATCTTTTGGGTATTTCTCCACAGGATCTTGAGATTACTATATTTGAAACACCCAAACAGAACTGGGGCATTCGAGGTGTACCGGGTGATGAGCTTCAGTTGAACTATAAAGTGAATATATAAGTGCAAAAAGACGCCCTTCATGTCATCATGAAAAGCGTCTTTTTTTCCCATATTCGTTCAATGAATCTTTGCTATTTTACAGCAACATAAAACAGTCTCGCCGCGTCATCTTCTGCTTCTACCCATTCAAAATCCGCATATACCTTCACATCGCGAAAACCCGCTTTGGACAATTCTGCCTTCATCCAGTCTGGGTCATAGGCACGTTGTACATGTATTTCCTCGAAACGCTGGTATAGATCGCGTCCTTCATGTTCTGCTTTCGCAAAGATACTAAGATGATGCTCAATTTCACAACGGGGAGTGTCCAACGCACATGTCCAGATATATGAGATAGAGCGTTCGTCCAGTACGAAAGGCTGCTCTTCATCATAACGTAAAAACGTCTGGGGATGATGCACATCGAACAAAAAGGTTCCGCCAGGCTTCAGACCAACATGCGTTCTGCGAAAAGTAGAAATGATATCTTCTTCCTCCAACAAGTAATTCAGACAATCGCAAAAAGAAATTACAGAATCCACAGGCTCGGGTAAAATCCATTCTCTCATATCCTGCTGTATCCAGCGAACGCTTCCCTCACGAAACAATCGCTGTCCCTGTGGAGTGGTTTCCATTTTGCGACGGGCTACTGCCAGCATGTCAGAGGATAAGTCGATTCCAGCCACTTCGAACCCTGAGTTAACCAGGGGAATCGTAATTGAACCCGTTCCGCAGCCCAGCTCGGCCACTGTATGCGGCATCCCGTACTGATCCCAAGCCTGCCGTGCAAAGCGCAACCAGTCCGGGTACGGCATGTCCTGCATCAGCTCATCATACACATAGGCAAACTTCCGGTAAGAAGCCATTTTTTATTCCCCATTCCCGTCCTTCGGTTTCGGCATTTTCTCCACCAGGTAGGTCCAGTTTTCCTTTTGTGTAACCATTCCTTCCTTCATCAGCTTGCCCATCGCACGCTTGAAGGCGGATTTACTAATACCAAACCGTTGCTTGATAATATCCGGCGGTGTTGCGTCGGAGTAAGGCATACCGCCGCCCGGACGCTCTTTCAGAAAAGCAATCAATCGATCCGCATCCTCATCACGGCCCACTTCCTTGCGTGGCGACATTGCCAGATTGACCCGACCGTCTTCGCGAACAAGCGTGACCCGTACCTTAACCTCTTCGCCCAAGCGAAGCATCCGGTTGCGTTCTGAGGAGTGAATCATCCCAATCGCGCCAAAACCAAGCACCCCTCCGTCCACCAGAACGAATGTGCCCATTTGAAGCGGCTTGTACACAGTCGCCTGCACCCACGTATTCAGCCACGAATCAGGGGCGTGGAAGCACAACGGAGCCAGTTCCTGTTCCCCTGCCAGCTTAGCCCGCAATCTGCCTTGCTTGTCATGCTCCATAATGGCATACACGTAGTCGCCCACCCGAGGATGCAAATCTCGGTTTTCTGGCAACTCACGAATCGGCAGCAAAAGCTGACGACCCAATCCCATCTCCAGGAAACAACCCAAACGCGGATGCACATCGGCCACCTCAAGCTTAGCCATTTCGCCCAACGACAAGAACGGCTTTTTCATGGTTGCGGCCAAACGGTCCTCTGTATCGTGAAAAATAAATACCTCCAACCGTTCACCAACTTCAATTTCACGTGTCAGCTCCGTATAGTGCAGCAGCACATCCTGCTCACCAACAGTGAGAAAGTAGCCGAAAGGAGATACCTCACGATCCACCATAATGGTGACATAAGTACCGGCGATCAAACTCATACCTTTTCCACAACCTTAGCATCCGACCAGAGTCGTTCAATGTTGTAATATTCGCGCTCGTCGCGATGGAAGACATGCACTACGACATCCCCCAAATCCATTAGAACCCAACGGGCGGAATCCATCCCTTCGATTCCTTTGATAGTTACACCTTCATCATGAGCGCGTTTGCGAATTTCTGTTGCAATCGCCTGTACCTGTGTATCCGAATTACCGTGGCAGATGACAAAATAATCAGCTACTAGTGATATTCCCCGCAAATCCAGTGCGACAATATTCATTGCTTTTTTATCATTTGCGGCATCAACCGCTGTTTGCATTAATTGCTCATTAGTTAGGGTCATTCATGAACCTCCGTTTTTCTCTGTTTTAGTTGTTGAATCAAGTCATTGCGCGACAAGACTGTCAGTGGAAAAATAACCTTTTTCTTCTCCAGCAACAATGAAATTGTGGAGTCAAATCCAGCGACAAGGCCCTGCTCCAAACTTTTCTTTGCCTGTTTACGGATATGCTCAACCCCGGGAAAATCCCGTCCCGGTTCGATGTAATCAGCGAGACACACGACTTTGTCCAGCAGGCTCATACCTACGCGTCCTGACGTATGCCAGCGGATCGCATTCCTTATTTCAGAATCATCCACTCCGTAATCTCTTGCTGCAACGCAGTATCCTACCTCTGAATGCCAGAGCTGCTTGTCATGTTCCAAAAGCTCCTGATCACATTCGGGATGACTGCGAATCACCTCTTCCATCTGCTGAACAGGCCAATATTTCGCTACATCATGCAAAATAGCCGCCAGTTCGGCCTTATCCGGATCTACTCCATAACGCTTCGCAAGCTCCACTGAGGTATGCATAACACCTAGTGTGTGCTTCCAGCGTTTTTCAGGCATTTGACCAGATACGGCTTCCATTAATTGCTCACGGCTGTACTTCATACAAACCGCCCCTTGTAATATAGTCATGCACTCGATCAGGCACAAGATAACGGATAGTGCGCCCTTCCGCAGCACGCTCTCGAATATCCGTGGACGAAATGTCCACCACTGGCATATCTGCCAGCAGTACCTTGTCCTGCAAATATTGTGGCAACTCATCCATTGCAAGCTGGAATCCTGGGCGCCGAACACCAATGAAACAAATTCGCTGCACCAGTTCCTCAATTCCCTGCCAATGAGGCAAGTAGTTCACCATATCCGCACCAATAATAAAATAAAAATCCACAGCAGAATGCAACTCCTGAAGCTCCTTGATCGTGTCAATGGTATAGGATACTCCCCCGCGAAGCACTTCAATATCCAGCACTTCAAAAGCAGGATGACCCGCCACCGCTTCACTCGTCATCTCCAGACGCTCTTTACCGCTCGCCCCCGCCTGATGCTTGTGCGGAGGAATATGAGAAGGCATAAACCATACTTGATCTAGCCCATAGGCATCTCTTGCCGCTTCTCCAGCCAGCAGATGTCCAATATGAATCGGGTCAAATGTACCACCCATAATACCGATTTTCATAATTTTCTCCCCGCATGTTATCCTCTAGGCAACTCAATTTCCTTATGGTCACGGGATTCTTTGTACAAAATAATAGTGCTCCCGATGATCTGTACAAGCTCAGAACCTGTCTCCGCGGCCAGTTCTTCCGCAATTTCATGCTTGTCGTCCAAACAGTTGTTCAAAATTTGTACTTTCATCAGCTCACGCTTTTCAATCGCATCGTTGATGTGACGCATAAGATGCTCATTCGTACCGTTTTTGCCTACTTGAAAAACCGGGTCCAAATGATGCGCCATTGAGCGCAGATATCTTTTTTGTTTACCTGTTAACATGTATATTTAACCCCTTCGTCGCCACATATGCAATGCAGCATTTCCATAATTTTAATGTACCCTCTTACTTACGACAGGCTACTCAGCACAGCCGCTCTCATTTGCTCTACAGCAGGGACAACCCCTGTAAAATACTCAAAAGCCACAGCCCCCTGGTACACGAACATGCCCAAGCCCCCATGTACAGTGCAGCCGCGCTGTTCACGGCTTTCCTGTAAAAGTCTCGTTTCCAACGGGTTGTAGATCAAATCACTCACAATGATTCCCTCCGGAATCAAGCTCGTTTCCAGTGGAAGTTCATCCGATAAAGGAGACATTCCCACCGAGGTTGTGTTAATCAAAACATTCACTGTGGCGAGCACGCTCTTGGCATCCTCGTTGGAATAACCCCTCACTGGGATCGCTTCCGTCGTCCACTCTAATGCCAGTTGCTCAGCTTTGTCACGTGTTCGGTTCAAAATAATGACCGATTCCGGCTGCTCCTCCAACAGAGCATGAATCACGCCACGAGCAGCCCCTCCGGCTCCAAGCACAGCAATTCTTGCTCCATTCAACTCAACAGAAGTCTCTTCTTTGAGGGAACGTACGTAGCCAATTCCGTCCGTGTTATACCCCTTAAGCCGTCCATTATCATTTACTATCGTATTGACAGCGCCAATGAGTCTGGCACCTTCATCAATCTCATCCAGATATTTCATAACCTCGACTTTATGGGGAATCGTCACATTGACTCCGCGGAAATGCAAAGCGCGAATCCCCTTCATGGCATCTTCCAGCTGATCCGGTTTTACATGAAGAGGTACAAAATCTCCTTCAATCGCCGCTGCCTGCAAAGCTATTTTATGCATAAGAGGCGATTTGGAGTGCTTGATTGGATCACCCAATACGCCCAATAGTACAAGACCTTGTTCAGTCGCTTCAGACTCCCCGCTGTTCATCGTCGCTCTCCCCCATATTGCAAAATATTAGGCCGCACAAATACATGAATGGCGGCAGGAACCAGTACAGTACCTGTTCCTTGCCGCCCTATAACATGGTTACAGCAACGTTATATCAACGCAGGCCGCAAAAGCACACGGACTCCCCGAGGAGCATGAATCGCAACCAGAGCTCCGTTCTCGCTATTTACCCTGATCCATCCCAAGCCGGAAATATAGATGTCCGATGGAGACTTGCGTGGCACGCGGAACTCATGTCTTGTCCATTCCGGCATCTCTGCCAATTGATCGCGTGTTGGCGGAGATAACAATTCCCCGGCATGATCAGCGAACAACTGATCAGCTCGCTCCAGCTTCGTGCGATGTATCTTAAGACCACCGTTAATGTAGCAGGTAAAAGATTGGTGCTGACCGTCGACAAAATCAAATCGGGCCATACCGCCGAAAAACAATGTTTGTCCGGCATCAAGCTGATACGCAGCAGGCTTCAGCGGCTTGTCCGGCATAATAGCGCTCAAGTCCTGACGGGAGACGATCTCACTGAATCGCCAAGGGTATACAATACCCGGAGTATCAATAATGTGCTTGCCGTCGTCGAGCGGAATATTCACCATATCGAGTGTAGTTCCCGGGTAACGGGACGTTGTGAGCTCCTGCTCCATGTCGCTATAATCACGAATCAAACGGTTAATGAGCGTGGATTTACCCACATTTGTCGCTCCAACCACATATACATCGCGGTTACCACGGAGCTCAGATACCACATCCAAAAGACGGTCAAAGCCCTGATTTTTTTTAGCTGAGCACAGTACGATTTCTTCCGTGCGAAGCCCTTGTTCCTTCGCTTGCTTTTGTACCCAGTTACGTATCTTGTTCCAATTCGTTACCTTAGGCAGCAAATCGGTCTTGTTTACAGCCAGTATAACCGGATTAGAGCCTACAAAGCGTTGCAGACCGGAAATCAAGCTGCCTTCAAAATCAAAAATATCTACAATGTGGATAACGAGTGCATCCTTGTCGCCAATCTGGCTGAGCAGCTTCAAAAACTCATCTTGATCCACCGTCACTGAAGACGTCTCATTATAGTTTTTGATTCGGAAACAACGCTGACAGATGACAGGTTCGCGAGTAAGCAATTTTTCAGGAATAAATCCCGGAAGCTCCGGGCTAGTGGTCTGCACGGTTATACCGCAACCACTACATTTGACGGCAGTGCCGCCGTCAGGTCTTTCAGTCATTCTTCTTTTCCTCCTCAAGCCATAAGCCTTTCTTACGTAACCTTGTGAGCGCGATTCGCTCCAACCGCCGATTAAATCGAGTCATGACTCCTTCATCATGAATGGATATCGGTAGCACCAACACCGTATGCAACCCCAGTCGGTTACCTCCCAATACGTCCGTCAACATTTGGTCTCCGACCATAATAGTTTCTTCCGGAGTCAGCCCCATCATACGGATGGCTCTACGAAAAGACGAGTTGGAGGGCTTCCGTGCGGCATGTATAAATTCAATGTCCAAAGGCGTAGCAAACACGGATACACGGTCCATATTGTTGTTAGACACGATGACAAGCTTAAAACCCGCCTGTTTGACCTTCTCAAACCAGGCCACCAGCTCGGGAGTTGCATTCGGCGCTTTTGCGCCGACCAGCGTGTTATCCAGATCCGTAATAATGCCGCGATATCCTTGAGCATATAAGCCTTCAAGATCAATATCAAAGACGGTATTCACCCGTAATTTGGGCATCAGCATTTCAAACAACGTCGGTCACCTCAGTTTCATACGACAAACTATACCATATTACTATGGCTTAGTAAAAAGCTATCCGCAACAAACGGACAGCTTTTTCACTAAATATATAGCTAAAGATTAAAATAGACGTTTTATCCAGCCTTCTTTGTGTAACAGAGAGGCTTGCTTGCGAACCATATGCCAATCTTCTGCGGTTACGGATGAGGGACTATAACGCGCCTGTTCAAATCGTCCAAGCAGCTGATGTAAAATTGAAGCCTGTTCCGGTACTTCTAGCGACCATCTATCAACTGATTCCCTCAGTGTTTCGTGACTGGCGCGGACAAATCCCCTTCTTCGCATGTACCTTAACCAGTGCTCAGTTTCGACGACCACCTTTTCATCCGGAGTCAACGGCTTACCTCTGCGTAAACGCAGCAGGTAAAAGTGAAGGTCTGCCCGATTACGCCAGACGACATAAGCAGCCCACAACAGCAGAATTGCAGCAGCAGAACCTATAATTACAGGATGAATCTTTGAAGCTTCCTCCGGATTAGTCTGCGGGGTCTGCTCAGGCTGTTCCGGTTCAGACTGATCTTTAACCTCTGGGGCTTCTGGAGTCTTTGAATCCTCCTGTTCCGTAAGCAGCGGCATATCAAAGCCAGGCGTTGCTTCTACAGGAACCCAACCGTATTCACCTAAATATACTTCCGCCCAGGAATGAGCATCCGCATTTGTCACGGAGTAAGAGGACATATTTTCGTCACCTTCACCCGTTGTTGCATCATCTGAAAACGTCTGCTGACCAGGTGCATACCCTTTAACCCAACGGGCCGGAACCCCAACGGAGCGAGCCATCATGACTAATGAGGTGGAATAATAATCGCAATAGCCCTCCCGAATCTCAAACAGAAAGGCATCCACAAAATCTCTGCTTCTTTTCCGTGAGAGATCCGGATTGTTCGTATATGCATAATTTTGCTGCAAATACTGCTGTAGTAATCCGACTTTTTCATATGGCGTTTTCGCCGTTGACGTTACGTTCTGAGCCAAATCACGAACCCGCTGTGGCAACTCATCTGGAATTTGTAGATAGGCTTCCTGTTTGTTTTTTCCGTACAACTCATTAAAAGTTTTTGTGCGTAGCTCTTTCTCAGGGATCACAGGGACATGCGATACCAGAGTATACGTTTTAGGATAAGCAGTTCTTCGGGAGGATGGATTCCAAAGCAGTTCCGCCTGTTCCGGCTTCCAACGTAACCCGTCTGCCCGTGAATCTCTGTCCACCGATTGAACACGCTGCACCGAATAAGCGCCAAATAGAACAGGATAGCTTTGGTCGTTTTGCATCGTAATGGTCTGAACGACCTGCTCAGTCGAATGCCGCGTTTCTTGTGTGTTTTCAAGCTCTGCGGTCATTGGAACATCATTTAACGTTTGATCATCGTTGCCCTTGTCACTCCAGCCTGTACCGGAATAGGTTCGTTTCGTTTCCCCCCGCCAATAGCTTCGTTGAGTGGTCGTGATGGTCATGACAGGAGAATAGTCAAAATTAAAACCTCCCCCCAACCGATTATCCTGGCGACTATAACCCGATGCAGTGTTCATCCGCTGATCCAGTGCCCCAGATCCATTGTTGATCCCGGCGGTAGTTGAGCTATTTCTCTGGGTCCACGCTGTATAGGGATCCGTCAAAGCGGGCTGTACCTCGGGCATATTGACACCAGCCATAATAATGAGCGCAAAAATGACCGCAATATTGGCTGCTATTTTATATGGATAGCGCCGAATATGCTTCCATCCTTGAGGATAATGCTGCCGAAAATACTGCAGATGCTGTGTCACCAGCCAACCCATACCAGCAAAGACGATCCAAGCAACCTCCTCCCACAGCACAGTTGGCGTGAAGGAATCAAGTACTGCCAGCGCGGCAATGTTAATACCCACAAAAACAAGAATCCGCTGCTTCGTTGTAACGATGAGCGGCACCATTTCAATAACTAGCCAAGCAATGAGGGAAAACCAAATATAAGGTGACATATTGGAAATAAACTGGTCCAGGCGATTGGCTACCCCTCCGAAGGGGATAATGATTGAATAAGACACCAATGTCCGATACAAAATAAAAAACAGCGCCGCCGCCTTAACAATAAATTCAATCCAGGGACGAACTGGTAGTACAATCTTCACCAGAGCCAGCATTGTAATGGTCATTAGTACGAGTGCTCTTGTCTCTTCCAACCATAATTCGGAAGCAAAAGAAACCCATTGCATGGCAATAATAATAATCCATAAAAATGTAAAAGCGGGGACCCAGGAACCCTTTAACGATTGTAACCAGCTCTTCATAGTGTCCCTCCCCCCATTACAGCCGGGAGCTCTTCAAGGCTCTCAACATCGTAGCCCTTAATTCCCCTTGCACGAAGCATGCTCATCCATTCTTCAACTTCTCCCTCAGCAGAACCTTCTCCGATATAAACGTGGCACGGAGTCATCCCCCGGGTATCGGCCCAGCGAAGAAGCTCCATCGCCTGATAATCCTTCAGCGGACTAATCAGTATAAAATAACAGCCTTGCGGAAACTGGCGCACACTGCTTTCTACAGCGGATTTCAAGCTACCTTGTGAAGTGGTGTGTATGTCTACCAAGTGATGCATCATTCGTTGTCGTTCCATTGTCTGCTCACTTGGTTGAAAGACGGTGCCTTTCTCTCCAGCTGTGCACAATCCAACCCCCATTCGCTCCCGTCCACCATATTCCAGCAATGAAGCGGTAGAGGATACAGCTAGCTCAAACTGTTCGGCGTTCACATAATGCTTCATGTGTACGTCCAGCACAAGCATCGTTTTAGGAACGGTCTCATGCTCAAATTCCTTGGATTTCCAGCTACCTGTACGCGCCGTCGCATTCCAGTGGATGCGCGAAAACCGATCTCCATATACATAATCCCGTACACCGTTAATTTGTGTCGTTTCACGCCGCGTACGAGTTTGAACGGTCTGCGGTCCAGACATCCTTGAGCGACGGTCATTCATCTGCCAATACGGAATGAATACCGTTCGGGGCAGAACCCGAAATTCACCGCGTGCGTTCAAGCTGCCTTTGTGCTCCAACAGACCGAAGATGTCCTCACTCACACATTCCGTTTCCTCAAAGTGATAGCTTCCTCGCTCTAAAGCGGGAGTCTGAAATGTAAGCTTACCGCCCCCTTTTAGACTGGGAATGACACTATCCTCAAACGACCAGGACTCACCTGTATGTCGCTTAAGGACCTCACGGACAATGACATAGGGTAACGGAAGAAATCCAGGAATGCTGAGGCTCAGCTTTACATGCACCTGATCTCCTGCATGCAGCAGTTCTCCAAAATCCGAGCCTTGCGAAAGCTGCCGGGAGCCTTGCACACGGCGAACTCCGCTCAGACCAACGATCCATAAATAAACGATTAACAGCGTAACCATAGACAACAGCATGACCGACGTCTTGCCGCCCTGAAACAACAAATATAGCAGGCACACCACCCATATGACCATCAGAAGCCAGATGCGGCCTGACAGCCGGGGAAGCCTGCGCTTCCTTTTGACCATATTCATTACCTAAGGACGCTCCATTCGTACGGGTACATGTACCTGCCGAAGGACAGCCTCCAGCACGGACTGGGCATTGGAACTATCCAGGCGCGCCTCGGGACGCAGCAACAAACGATGCGTTAGCACATAAGGTGCCAGCGCCTTCACATCATCAGGCAGCACATAGTCACGGTTGTCCAGAAAAGCGTATGCCTTCGCAGCCATTACAAAAGCAAGGGCCGCCCGAGGGCTAGCTCCCAGCAGCACAGATGGATGTTCTCTTGTCGCACGTACGATATCAAGTAAATAGGACGTCACTGCTTTGTCCATATAAATCCCTCTAATTTCCTGCTGGATGTCAGCAATCTGCTCCATATGAGCTACAGCCTCCAGACGATCTGCTGGCTGGCCTGCCTGATGATGGAGCAGCATGTTTCGCTCCGTCTCCATATCAGGATAACCCAAGCTGATTTTGAGCATAAAACGATCTAACTGTGCTTCCGGCAGCATATAAGTGCCTTCAAAATCAATCGGGTTTTGTGTCGCACACAACATAAAAGGATGAGGCAACATATGAGTGTCCCCATCCACCGTCACACTGCGTTCCTCCATAACCTCCAGCAGAGCTGACTGGGTTTTCGTCGTCGCTCGGTTAATTTCATCCGCCAGCAAAATATTAGTCATCACAGGACCCGGACGGAAATAAAAACGCTCGTCCCGTGGATGAAATATGGATACCCCTGTAATATCACTCGGGAGAATATCAGGATTACATTGAACACGGCGGTAATCACCGCGCATGGATTTGGCAAGAGCCTTGATCATTTGCGTTTTTCCCGTACCCGGAACATCCTCGATCAGAATGTGTCCACCCGCCAGCATAGCCGTAAGCAGTAATTTTATTTCAAAGGATTTACCTAATATACATGATTCCAGATTAGAACGGATTGCAGATACAATCTGCACAGATTCTTGACGTACGGGCATAGCTCTGTAAACCTCCTAGATAGCAACCTGTTTCCTATTATTGTACATGAAGGTAGGCACAGAGTACACTCAACCCCCTGCCCATATTATTCAAACTCCATCCTTCTTTCGATCTCTCATGTGCAGAACAATTAAAAACCCTTCGGTCATTAGATCCGAAGGGCACATGTATACAATTATTTATCTTACGATGTCAAATCTAAAGTACGCTGCTTTTATATGCTTCCTTTTGGACGAACAAACAAGCATGCCAGAAAAGAGAAAATAATCGCAGAGGAAATCCCTGCACTTGTCAGACTAAAAATCCCTGTAATGACACCCAACCATCCGTCCTTCTCCAATTCGGTTAATGCGCCGTGTACAAGTGAGTTACCAAAACTGGTAATTGGAATGGTCGCACCCGCCCCTGCAAATTTAATAAGCGGATCGTATATCCCAACAGCATCAGCAATTGCACCTGCAACTACCAACGTACTCATCGTATGTGCCGGCGTCATTTTGAACACATCCATCATCAATTGGCCCACGACACAAATGGCACCACCCACTAAAAAAGCCCATAGAAATATCATACTGTTCCTCCCGCCTCAAAAGCTACAGCATGTGCAACACAAGGAATGCTCTCACCCTGCTGTGTAGTCAAAGGAGATAATAACGCTCCAGTCGCCACCACCAGTACCTTTTGTAGCTCTCCTTTTTCGATCCGCTTCAACAAATGCCCGTAGGTTACAACAGCCGAGCAGCCACAACCACTGCCTCCTGAAATGACTTTCTTTTGCTTATTAATGTCGTAAATCAGTAAACCGCAATCATTAAATTCCGTCTGATTCATATCAAACCCATCTTTTTTGAGCAACTCCTTGGCAATCGGCAGCCCCACAGAGGCTAAATCGCCCGTTACAATGAGGTCATAGTAACTAGGGTCACGGCCAGTATCTCGAAAATGAGACAACAGCGTATCCGCAGCCGCGGGAGCCATGGCTCCACCCATATTAAAGGGGTCTTTAATGCCCATGTCCATTACACGTCCAATGGTAGCACAATCCACCACCGTCCCTGACTTGGCATGGCCCACTATTGCGGCGCCGGAACCGGTAACAGTATACTGAGCCGTAGGAGGCTTCTGCGATCCGTATTCATTAGGATAGCGGAATTGTTTTTCCACAGTACAATTATGGCTAGTCGTACCCGCCATCACGTAGTCACCGGCCTCTGAGTCCACAATAAGTGCGGCTAAGGCTAAGCTTTCCATGGATGTTGAGCATGCTCCAAAAACACCCAAATAGGGAATGGCCAGCTTGCTAGCCGAGAAGGAGCTACTGACAATCTGATTCATCAGATCACCACTAATAAAAAACTGCACTTCTTCTTTGTTCAAATTGGCATTAATTAGCGCCAGCTCTGTAGAGTGCTCAATCAATCTACGTTCCGCTTTTTCCCACGTTTTCTCGTTGATTTCTATATTGTCATAAATATAATCAAAATCTGTGGACAACGGCCCCTCTCCTTCATCCGGGCCCACAACAGTGGCACTTCCAATGATGCGTGGTCTCGATTCAAACTTCCAGGTTTGTCCTCCCTGTCTTCTCATAAGTGATTGCCTCCTACACCAAGGATGGCATATATAACGCCTATGATAAATGCAGCCACCACCCCGAATACGACAACCGAGCCTGCCAGTTTGAACATATTCGCGCCCACTCCGAGCACCAGCCCCTCAGAACGATATTCCAATGCAGCCGAACACATGGAGTTAGCAAAGCCTGTAATTGGCACAGCGGTTCCCGCTCCCGCCCATTGGGCAACCTTATCGTAAACCCCGATACAGGTTAATATGACCGCCAGCAAGATCATCATAGATGAGGTCGGCGGGGCGGCCTCCTTGGCTGATATGTGCATCCCTGCCATAAAAGCCTCCTGAATCGCCTGTCCAATCACACAGATCCCGCCTCCAACCAGAAAAGCGCGCACACAATTGGCAAATACTTTTCTCGAGGGCTCATGCTTTTGTGAAATATTCTGATAGTCCTTCTCATTTATGGACAGCGGCGACGTATTGGTACGAAAACCGCGCTGCCCGGATTTAGCTGGCATCATTCACCACCCCTTATCTGTAAGTTTTCGCGCTTGGCGGTTCGAATTGCTTGGGTCTTTTTCATTATGAGCTTTTTGGAGAAATGTTATGTCAGGAAAATGATATCGTGGACATTCCGTACAAATCCATTCATACTAAATACATGACGACCACTGGTTAATTAATAAGGAGTGAGGTATACATCATGGAATCAAAAACATTGGAATTGTTTAAAACCTTAACGGAGTTTCCTTCCATTCCTGGGCATGAGCGAGAGTTACGGGCATGGGTTAAGGAACGGATATCCGGCTATACCGATGAAATCGTGCAAGATCGATTGGGCAGTCTTTTTGGGGTGCTACGCGGTCAAGAGAGTGGACCACGTGTAATGGTGGCAGGCCATCTGGATGAAGTCGGTTTTATCGTGAATGGTATTACGGAAAATGGAATGATTCGTTTTCAGCCGGTTGGAGGCTGGTGGAGTCAAGCCATCATGTCACAACGTCTTCAAGTATTGACTCCAAAAGGCCCAGTTATCGGTGTAGTTGGCTCTATCTCGCCTCATTTGCTGGATGAATCGCAACGCAGTAAACCTATGGACATCAAGCATATGTATCTGGATATTGGCGTAGACAGCAGACAGGAAGCTCAGGATCTGGGGATCGTACCAGGAACAGCCATAGCGCCAATCTGTGATTTCACACCACTGGCAAATCCTAAAAAAATCATGGCTAAAGCGTGGGATAACCGCTACGGTGTAGGCTTGGCTATTGAACTGCTTGAAGCGTTACATAAAGAAAAAGACAAGCTTCCCAATACATTGTATGCGGGGGCCACTGTTCAGGAGGAAGTAGGACTGCGCGGTGCACGCACAGCGGCCAATCTGATTCAGCCCGATATTTTCTTTGCACTGGATTGCAGTGCAGCCAATGATATGGGCGGTGACCCGAATGCTTACGGACACCTCGGTAAAGGCGCACTGCTGCGGGTATTTGATCCGGGTATGATTACACACCGCGGGATTGTGGAATACGTGCAAGACATGGCGGAAACTCACAAAATCAAGTATCAATATTTCATCTCCACAGGGGGAACCGATGCAGGCCAAGTGCACTTGAGCGGAATTGGCGTGCCATCCACCGTCATAGGCATCTGTGGACGATACATCCATACTTCCTCGTCTATTATTCACACTGATGATTATGATGCAGCCAAAGAGCTGATCATCAAGCTGGTTCAAAACCTGGATCGTACAACGCTGAATACCATTATTGAACGAGCTTAAGGTGTAATAGAGAATCGCTATCTATAAAAAACAGTCAAGACACGTACAACGTGCATTGACTGTTTTTTTAATTTAATAGAAACAAAAGATAGAACATTTCAAATCAAATGCTTATAACGAAGCAAAGCAATCACTACAAGTACAGCAGTTAGAGCAATGCAGACGTTTTCTACCTTAGCTCCCTTCCGGGTTCCGGTACTCATCAATTTAAATCGCAGCTTCCATTTGAACGGCGGCAAAGGTTTAATTCCATTATTCGTCAAGGAATCTGCCAGTAAATGCAGCAAGTACGCCATACCTCCAGCCAGCCATATGCTGTCACCGTGCAAACGTGTTGTACCATAAAGCAGCGCAGTCCATGCGACTGTCCCGTATACCGTATGAGTTAACCCCCGGTGTGGGACTAGCGTACAAATGATCAGCAGACACCCAGCGATATAATTCCACGGTGCATATGATTCTCCATACCAGGCGAGGCCGATACCAATTAGAAAGATAATAACCTTGCGCATGGCTCGTGAAGGCATAAAAGAAGCACTAATCATCAGCAAAGCCAGAACAAGATTCCATGGCGGCGGAGCCAAACGGGTGAAAAATACCCAACCAGCAGCCCCAATCATTAGAAGCTGTACGAATCTAAGCATTTTGGTTGGCAGCGCACGGCTCACGAGCATGGAGTTAGGCTCGTCAATATCCGGCAACAGTGAACCGACCACAGCAGCTGCCACGGCAGCCGGGGTCACTTCGTATCCACTTAGAGCTAATACCGACAGGGAGACCCCGGTTCCAATAATCAAATGGGCTCTTCCCATCATGGTGCAAAACATCCTTTCGTTGCAGCATACAACAGAGTTCAACATCACTCCATTTGAATCAGCATGATTCGATTGTATACGACAAACAAAAGGAGAACAATAGTTCGCTTATTCTATTTAAAAGACTTCATTCAAAAGTCCTAGTTTAATCGCTCTAAAGTATTTTACTGGCGGTGCATAGAAGACATTCGTCCTTATTATTAACCCCCTCCTCTGTCCTTACTCTCCAGTCAGCCCTGTCCTGTGTTATAAGGATACATCTTCCTGAACTTATCGGCTGCCCTGCAAACTTTCTGCGAAAAAGAGCACTGTTCAACCATATTCAAAAAAACAAGACATATGGCCTATGAGTAAGTTGACAAACATCTTCAATATTTTCTTTTTGCCTTAAAGTCCTATTGTACAATTTGAAATATTAGGTAATATAGTGTTTATATTTACTATATGAATCTATTAAATGAATAAGGAGGAAATGATTATGCAAAAAAAATCGACGTTCCGAAAGTTCAAAACCCTCGGTCTGACATCGTTGTTAAGTCTTGTATTATTCGCCCTTCCCGCTTCAGCTGCTTGGAATGATACATACACAGGCTACGCCACATATACGGGATCAGGTTACTCTGGAGGGGCATTACTACTTGATCCCATCCCTTCGGATGCCAAAATCACAGCGCTTAACCGCACACAACTGAATTATAACGGAATCAAAGCTGCATTAGCCGGAGCCTATTTGGAAGTTCAAGGTCCCAAAGGGAAAACAACCGTATATGTAACTGATCTTTACCCCGAAGGTCCAAGTGGCGCACTCGATCTGTCCCCGAACGCGTTCAACCTGATTGGCAATCAATTAGACGGAAAAATTAATATTTCGTGGAAAGTTGTCAAAGCTCCTGTTAGCGGCAATGTCTCCTACCGTATCAAAGAAGGCAGCAGCCAATGGTGGGCAGCCATTCAAGTACGCAATCATAAATATCCGGTCTTGAAGATGGAAGTCCAACAAAACGGACAATGGCTCAATCTCGAAAAACAGGATTACAACCACTTTTTGGGTACCAACTTAGGAAAACAGCCTCTGAAAATAAGGATTACGGACATTCGTGGTGCCGTGCTCAACGATACCATCCCAGCTCTAGCGGAAAGTGGCACAGGCCAAGCCTATATCGTTAAAGGTAACGTTCAATTTCCAGACTGATGAAGTACTGCCTCTCTTTGCTTACGTTATTTCAGGATCGATCCCCTAGGCTAATGGGAGTGTTTTACTTCTAGGCCATTTTCCCCGGGGAAACGGTTTTCCGTAAATCGGTAAAAGTTTCAAACCAGGCAAAAAAAGCGCTGATCCAGGTAGGCCCAGCGCTTTTTCGTGGTTTCGGATTACGAACTTTCGTCAGGCCAAACAGGCCGGGTTGGCGACTTATTTCCTGAAATGACGCATTCCCGTCCGTTCGCCTTTATTCTTACTGGGCCGTTAAAATCAGCGGTCCGTCCGGCGTGACTGCGATCGTATGCTCATATTGCGCTGACAACTTGCCGTCGGCCGTCCTCGCCGTCCACTGATCGTCGTCGATCGTGATACGAAACGTACCTTCGTTGACCATCGGTTCAATCGTAAACACCATGCCTTCCTTTAACCGAATGCCTTTGCCGGCTACGCCGATATGCTCGTAGCTCGGCTCCTCATGCAGGCTCCGTCCGATCCCGTGGGCCAGCAGATCGCGTACGAGCGAAAACCCGTTCGCTTCCGCATGCTGTTGAATCGCCGACGTTATGTCGCCGAGCCGGCCCCCAGGGAGGGCCCGGGCGATCCCCAGATCCAAGCATTCCTTTGTCACCTTCATTAATTTTTGCGCCTCCGGCCGGATATTGCCCACCGCATAGCACCAGCACGAATCGCCGAACCATCCGCCGTATTCCACGACGATGTCGAGCTTCAGCAAGTCGCCGTCCATAAGCATCTGGTTCGAAGGAATGCCGTGAGCCACCACATCATTGACCGAAATGCAGGTTTCGGCGGGGAAACCGTTGTACCCTTTCGTAAACTGCTTGCCGCCCAGCTTGGTGATGTGTCTGGCAACAAAGTCATTGATTTCCCGGGTGGTGATCCCAGGCTCGATCAGTTTGGCCACCTCGCGGTAGCAGTCCGCAACGATTTGGCTCGCCGGCTTCATCTCTTCGATTTCCCTAGGTGATTTTAAAATAATCATCTTTGTTTGTTCGCTCCTTATCCATTCTATAATTTTAAAAGTCGGACGATATCCCTGGCCTCCTCGTGCAGCTTTCCGCGGCGAAGCGAAAGCGCGGCGCAACCGACCAAAGCGGCCAGCAGCATTTCCGCGCGTTGTAGCCGATACGACGGCTCCGTCGCGTTTTCGCCGGAAGCGGTAGACCCGCCCGCCACACACCCGGTTTCCAGCAGCGCGGCAAACGGCGCGAGCACCTCCCGGAGAAAGGCGGCCGAGAGCGGGGCCGAGCGCGCTTCAGGTAGCGAGGCAAAGCCCTCACCGGCCAGCTTATTCAGCAGGTACAGGGCGTGGTCCTCCGCCCAAAGCTGCAGCAGCCGGACGCTGGCAGCGGCAACGGGGCCAAGCTCTGCGACAGCCAAGTTCCCAGTGTCCGCCGCATCAGCCAAGCCAAAATGCCCGCCCGCCGGCGCCTCCCCCGAAGCCGAAACGTGCGGGACCTCCGGCGGAACCTTCAGCGGAGCCTCTAACGAGGCCTCCAGCCATCCCCCGGCCCGCTCCAACGCATCCCATAGCAGATCGTAGAGCAAATTGCCCTTATTGCTGTAATAGTGGTATACCGTGCCATAGCCGAGTCCTGCCTGCGCAGCCACATCGCGGATTTCCAGTAAAGGCCCTTTATTCAAAAATACATCGGCAGCGGATTTCCGGATTTGCTCCAGACGCCGCAGTCGAATCTCTTCGTTTTGTTCCTTCGTGCGTGGACTCATCTCGTCCGTTCACCTCTTTTATTTTTGACCTACTATTATGTCAATATAAAACATTGGCATGCAAATAACAAGAGATTAGCTGAAGGATTTCCGGCTCAACCTAGAAATCGGTACTTGACCAACGGGTTAGCTGCTTAACGAAAAATCATTATTTTTCACAAAGAATCGGTTTGTTCACTGTCCTGTTCACAAGATCACACGTATAATGAATACATAAATAGGGTGTACTTTACAGCTACGTGCACACAGACAGGAGGCCTGTTCAAATGAGCAATTTCAAAAAGCATCATAAGCTTCACAGCAAATTGCTGGTCAGCATTACGTTATGTATTACGCTAACGTTGCTGGTATCCACCACTGTGTATTATTTTTACTATATTCGTGTGGAAAAGGAGCAGGCATTCGAGGCCAATCACAACAGCTTGACGTTGAGAAGCAGAGAGGTTATTAACATGACATCTATCGCTCAATCGTTGGCATTCCAAATGTATCGCAGCAGTACCCTATCCAAGTTGTTGTATTATCCCAAACCTAATGTATATGATGTAACCGCCGCCATGACCGAATTGAACAATTATCTTAACTCCATGCCGTATATCGAATCCATCTACGTGTTTAACCCTAAAAGCGGCACCTTCTACATTGCGTCTTCACAAGGTCAAAACGGGTTATTTAGCAAACATGAACTGGCTGATACAGATATCATTCGCGTACTGGATCATTATCAGGACTATAAACCCTTTACGCCTATTCCACGCACGTATCCGCTGCTGACTGCCTCAGACTCCAGAGCTGGAGTAGAGCAAGCAAGCCCAGATATCGCAGCCTATACGTATTTATGTTATGACGCAATTAACTCGAACGAAGCGATAAATTCGGCTGTGATTGTGAATGTGTCGGCGGCCTGGATGAACAAGGAAATGGCGGCGAATCCAATCTCAGGCGGGACCGCTTATATTTTAGACGATCAGGGCAGGCTGTTGTCTGGTACAACATTGACAGACGAAACTTTGAACGAAAAAGAGCAGCTATGGTTGCATACGAGAGTCAAAAAACAAGAAACAGGCTATTTTGTAGAAGACTTTCATGGTAAAAGATCACTCATTTCCTACACCTCCCCGGACGGACTAGGTTGGCAGTATATTAGTGTCACACCATATGAAAGCGTTATCAAAATGGCGAGTGTTATTCGTAATGCGATGTTACTGATAGCCGCCATCATTGCATTGGCAGGATTCGTGGCTTCGTGGCTGCTGTCCAAAATGCTGTATACGCCTATTGGCCAAATCGTTGTGCATATGAATTCACTGGAATCGGAGAAACGAAACAGTATGTACACGATCCGGCAAAACATTTTAAGAAATGTGATTCGGGGAATTCAAAATATCCCTGCCAGTGAAGAACCGGAACGATTGCGCGAGCTTGGGATTACGTTCCAGTTCGACAAAGACTACCGCCTTGTGCTGCTACGCATAGATGAATATACCCGATGGCAAAGCGAACGTGGACCTGATCTGCTACCCTATAAGTTTGCAATTATGAACATTGCTTCTGAAATATGCGGACAGACGTACCGGGTGGAGACTGTTGATATGGATGAGGACAGTGTACTGCTGATGCTTAACATTCTCGATCCCGCAGAACATACAGACACTGTACTACTAGAAACTTTATTACGCCAAATACGCGAAGCTTGCTTTGAATATTTGAAGCTGAGCGTTTCACTGACTTACAGTGCCATCACGAGTCAACCAGAACGGCTACATTTGCTGTACCGCCAGGTACAAGACGCATCTATGCACCGATTTTTTCAGGGACATGGCTGCATTATTAATGCGCAAAACACTACAGACGAAGATATCCAAAATACTTACGTATATCCAGCCGATAAAGAGAAAAAAATGCTGGATATGCTACTGTCTGGTCATACGGAGGATGCACACAGTATGATCAAAGAATTATTGATGCATATGGAAAAATATCCGTTTTCCTCTATTCGAGAGGCGATATCCCGGCTCATCATGAGTGTGAATAATGCTGTTCGGCATATCAGTGAGCTCAATGGATTTGCTATAGAATCTAAACCTGAATTACCATCCGCAGATCGGTTAGAGACCGCTGAAAACCTTATTGATCATTATCAATTGGTCTTTGATCATATTCGCTCCAGTCTATCGGAAAAACGAAACACGAAACAGGAACGTTTGGTGCGACAAATTAATGAACGAATGGAGCAGGCCTATACGGATCCCAATTTTTGTCTCAATCAGATTGCGGAAGAGCTGGATATGTCGCCGATCTATGTCAGCAGGCTATATAAGCAACAGACCATGTCTACTATCGTGGACGTCATCCAACAACTCCGTATTCGCAAGGCCTGTGAGTTACTGGAACAGACCGACTGGTCCGTGGCTGACGTAGCAGAACAAACCGGATTTGCAAGCAGCTCTTATTTCCATCGCATGTTCAAACGTAGCTTGGGCGTAACACCGACAGATTTTCGCCGTTCTAGAGCAAATGCGCAATAAGTAAACTGACATCAAGAAAGCAAGCCTCCAACTTTCTGGAGACTTGCTTTTCTTCTTTATCACAATTCTTTAGGTTTTATTTAATCCCCTTCTCCTTTACATAAGCTTCCCATTGTTTTGTATATTCGGTTTGAATTTTCTCCAAACCAGCTTGGTTTGCCTTTTGCAAGAAGGTCTGCAAGCCTTGATCTACATTGTCGATCAGTCCAGCTTGGAGTGGATACAGATATTGCTTCTCAACCTGTTCTAGAGCTGCTTTTTCTGCTTGGTAGGTTGTGTAGTCCTCTGCAAAGCCGGTAAACAGGTCAGGCTTCTGAATTTTATCCAGCTCAGCAAAAATCTTTTTCACACGGTCAAAGCCTGAATCAAACAGCATATATTCCGGGTTACGCCAAGCCCAACTGTTCATACCTTCGCGTGAAAATCCATTAGAACTGCCGCTACCTATCATATGGTAGTAACCATCTTTGACTTCGTAGTTTTTGCCTTCAATACCATATTGCGTGAGCAAGTTATAGCGTTTGTCCGTCACAAGCTTTTCATAAAAAGCTAATGCGCGCGCCGGATTTGGGCTGCTTTTTGGAATTGCAAAGCCGTTATGAATCGGATGCACTGGAGTTGCATAACCTGTCGTCAAAGGGAATGGGTAATACTCGAGCTTCCAGTCCGGGTGAGATGCTTTGAGCTTAATGACCATATCATTAAACCGGGTTGGATTGTCACCGAAAATACTCGCTGCTTTACCAGAAGTCACTTGATCCTGAAGCGTATCTTTTACGTTTAATACATTTTTGGGAATGAATCCTTTATCGGCCCAGCGTTTGTAAGTATTCAGCTCTTCTTTTTGCTCATCCGAGCCCCAAAATTTATAAACCTCTGTTGGTTTTTCATATTTAATACCAATGCCATAAGGCAAGGCACCTATACTCTTCGTTACTAATTCGGTATATCGGTCATGTAGATTTCCCTTGATATCGCTGTTCAGAGATACGGTTTTCATATTTGGTTCATGCTGACGTATCCCATCCATATAAGCCTCGTAACTTTTGATATCTGTCGGTTTAGGCAAATTGTACTTCTCTCGTAAATCCTCACGCCATACAAAGCCGTTAGTGACATACTCTTTATACGTGCCAGGCACGGTATAAATTTTGCCTCCGATTTTAACTCCATCCCACATGTCCTGAGGCACAAATTTTTGCAGGGCAGGTGCGGCCTTAGGCAGCAGATCGTCTAGCGGCAGGAATGCGCCCTTCTTGGCATAGGCCTGATACTGCGTCCAATCTGCAGTGAATATCAGGTCGATAGGCTGACCCGAAGACAATAACAGCTTATATTTTTGATCCCAGTCTGTCCACGTCGTATAGTTAAATTTGACGGTGGCATTCAGATCTTTTTCCGCCAACTTATTAATCTCTGCCTCAATGGTAGACAGATCCTTAGGAGCATCACCCAGCATATAAAATTGCAGCTGCACTTTTTGGGATTTATCATCCTCTCCATTTGCTTTTTGTGCGCTGTTTCCGCTACCGCCTCCACATCCGGCTAATAGCGCCATGATGACCATTACTGCAATCAGGATGGACATGCGTTGTTTTCTTTTCTTTGTGAATGTCATGTGAATCCTCCCTTTGAAATGGTAGTCTGTTTAAATAAAACGCTTACAAAAAGTGCTGCTTTGATGGCATACCGTCAGCACGTTATGCCATCTCAGCCCGTTAGTGTCGCTTCAGCCTTTTACCGCGCCAATGGTCAGCCCCTTGACAAAGTAACGCTGAATGAACGGGTACAGCAGCAAAATGGGTCCAGTAACCACGATCGCCATTGCCATTTTCGTCGATTCTGTCGGCATATCACTGGAAAGGGATACGCCAGTACCTGCACCCATTTGAGCGATAAATTGCATGGAGTTAATTACATTATACAGATAATATTGCAACTGGTATTTATGCGGATCGTTAATAAAGAGTGAGGATGAGAACCAGTCATTCCAGTAAGCCAAGGCCAGAAACAGCCCCACAGTGGCAATACCCGGTGTGGATAAAGGCAGTACAATTCGATAGTAAATTTTAAAATCACCTGCACCATCTATTTTAGCGGACTCGAACAGCTCTTCCGGCATGGAAGAACGAATGAAGTTTTTCATTAAAATGATCAGAAACGGAGTCATCAATCCCGGAAAAATAAGCACTGTATACGTATCAAGCAATCCTAAATACTTCGTCAGCATAATGTACCAAGGTACCAACCCGCCCCCGAACAGCGTCGTAAAGTAAATATAGAAGGAAAACGCATTGCGGTATTTAAAATCTTTGCGTGCCAGCACATATCCTGCCATCGTCATCAGGAACAGGCCCAACGTCGTACCTACAACCGTGGTAAAAATCGTCACCCCGTACGCCCTTAACACCTCTTCAGGAAAGGTGAACACCGTCCGGTAACCTTCCAGTGAGAATTGCTGTGGTATAAAGTGATATCCATCCCTGATAATCGATTCATTACTGGTCAGTGAAGCCGAAATAATAAGTAGGAACGGGAGTAAACAAGCAATGGAAGCCATAATGATAATCACATAAGAGATAATTTTAAAAATTCGAGTGTATACATCCTCTTTGATCGCCATCCGTTTGGGTCCTCCTTTCTAGAATAAGGCATACTCGTCGTTCAACTTACGGATGATATAGTTCACGGTCATGATCAGTACAAAGCCGAACAATGATTGGTATACGCCTGCCGCCGAAGCCATACCCACATCAAAAGTCACTTTCAGCGATCGGTACACATAAGTGTCCAAAATATCCGTCGTATTGTACAGCACCCCATTGTTGCCGATTAACTGATAGAAAAGATCAAATTGTCCTTTCATAATACTACCAAGCGCAAACAACAGCAGCACAACGAATGTCGATTTAAGCATAGGAACGGTAATGTACCAGATTCGTTGAAAAATGTTGGCTCCATCCATTTTAGCTGCCTCATAATATTCGTCACTGATACCTGTAATCGCTGCTAGATAGATCACCATACTGTAGCCAAGATTTTTCCATAAATAGAACAGGATAATCAGGAAAATCCATACCCATGGTTTGTTGTATACATCCACGCGTTCACCACCAAGTTGCAGCAGCAGCGTATTCAGAAAACCATTATCATAATTAAATATGTTATACACGATGACACTTAGAATAACGAAAGAAACAAAATAAGGCAGGAACATCACAGATTGAGCGATCTTTTTAAAGTAGCGGCCTCGCAGCTCATTTAGTAAAATAGCGAGAACAATCGCTAACACGTTACCAAGTAAAATAAACGCTGCGTTGTATCCGACCGTATTCAATGTCAGTTTTGTCAGCGTGCCGGATTGCCATAAAAAGCGAAAATTTTGGAGTCCGACGAACTTGGCATCAAACAGACTGGTATTAAAGTCGAACTGGGTAAATGCATAATAAATACCCACCATAGGAATGTAGGAATTAATGAAGAAAAAAATTAAAGTGGGCAACAACATCAGAAATAATACTCGATTGCGGAACAGTTCATAGAAAAAACCGTGTTTTCTACCCGTTCCCAGCCTCTTACCGTTCAGGCGGGAATCCGCTGTAAGCATTGCAGAATTTTTGGGCATAGGCTGATTCAATGTGAGTCACTCCCCCTCTGTATACGTTGCCGACAGCAAGGTTTGTAGCACTGCCGCCGTATAACTATATTTTATGTAAGCGCATTCAAAATAAAAAGTGAAGCCTCTCATGCTTCATGAACAAAGGAGTGACCTGAGGAGTGAACAATTCGGATATTTGTGAAGTTTTATGTAATATGAGGCGTCTGATCGACGCCTTAAACCCATTCACAAAGCATATTTGAACGTTTGAGGCCGTCCTTTACTATCATGTAGCTCGAAGCGCAGTTCACCGTCATTTTTGTTCTGACCGATAAACTTAATACCATCTTCCCTGAATCCGTTCAGTTGCTCAGGAGCTAATTGAAGCAACTCATACACCAACAATGACTGGTGGGTTTTAAGATTAATTAATATTAAAAAGCCCTCATCATTCGATCTGGCAAGAATAAACCCCTCGCCCATGCCTTCCACCGCAAAGCTGTCCTTCAAACGACCGGAAAGCTTCCCCATATTCCATATTTCTTTTACAGAACCATTAGCGCCAATCAGGCGAACGGTCTGTCCATCGTTCATGACTGCTTTACCATTATAAAGCTTGATATTGTTGGCATTAAAATTCCAATAATGAGCCTTTGCCTGACGAAGTACCTTGCCTTTCTGGACGAACAGCGTATAAAAATCGTCATTAATCATGGGCTCGCCATACGCTTGCCATACCGTAACCAAATCTGCATCCTCCGTAACCTTGGTTGATATGATTTTCGTCATGCCAAAATAATCTTCTTTCAATTTAATATTTGTTGGACTAAGCGCACGGATACGGCCGCCATCCTCTTTATGGTACAATACTCCGCTGCTTGCATCCAGCAAATAGCCCTTGCTTTCCTCCGATTCCCCAACCAACTGAGGATAGCTTATGCTAGCCATTCGTTCGTTTTTCTTCCATTCGAGCTTGCCTCCGACCACATCACTGATAAATGCCAGAGGAACATAAAGCGTTCCACGAATGCTACTGGCTGAAACGTCGTAAGTAACCTTCCTGTTATGTACAAAACCTATATTGGAGTTAGCCTTTATTCGACCGGAACCCAGACTGGCTATACCATTGGTAAGTGTAAGCGTCTGTGTTTTGGGGTCATAATCCGTGGCTATTCCTGGCAGAGCAGCATCTGTAATAGGAATCATGACCTGTCCCTTGTTTATGAATGACTCTCCTTTGGGAAACGACATCATATTTCCGTTAAAATAAACACGGACACTTGCAGTTCTCTGACCTTGCTTTATAGATGCAGAAGTTCCCGCTGCCTGAGCAAACTCTCCATCGTTCAGTCCGATTGCCACACTTGCCAATAAAACAAATGCAACTATTATCCGCTTGGCAGACTTATACCGTTTGACATTTTGAAGCTGGATCATGCTTGACCCCCTCCTTATAGATCAAATTCGTTTCAGCCGAACCCGTTTCATTCTTCCTAAAAATTCGCCGGACAGGTGTTAAAATCCTCTAAAAAAGGACCCTGCTACCTGCGCAGAGTCCTTGCTTGTACCATATCCTATTTTCAAGCTTGCCGTACTACTCTCACTCTGCGATTAACCAAATAAATGCTAAGCCCGATTAAGATCAACCCGATCAGCAGGAAAGCCGTGATCGCTTCGCCCAGCACCAACGAGCTGACAAACACCGAGATCACAGGCACCAAAAACGTATAAGATGCAACCTTGCTCGCATCGCCTGAGTTAACAAGTGTGAAATACAGTAACCAGGAAAGTGAAATTCCCAGCACCGTGCCGAATATCAGCCCTGACACATACGGGACATTCCATACGATATCCGCCCAGCTTTCCGTCACCGTTCCAGCTCCCGTCAGCACGATGCCTCCCAGTGTACATTGAAATGCAACCAGCCACAGCGAATCCACACGCTGGTTTACCTTTTTCACATATACCGTTCCCAATGCCCAGCTCACGGCTGTAATAATGGCGAGGATTACACCTGCCACAGCCACATGTCCTGAAAATCCGCCGACACTGACAGCCGCAACGCCCAAAAATCCGATGACCAATCCAAGCACTTTAAGTCTGGACATCGCTTCCCCTAGCCACATCCATGCAAAAATGCCGACCAGTACAGGCTGGAGATATACCAGCACAGAAAACAAGCCAGAGGGGACGTACATCAGTCCCACCGTTTGCAGACCATAAAACAATACCACGTTAAAAATACCTGAAATAGCATACACCCGCCAATTTTCTTTCCAACGAATGCGATTCCATCTCGGTACTAAAATCACTCCCAATAGCAGACCGCCCAGCAGTGTACGTAGTCCTGCAAACAATAGTGGAGGTGTGAATTCCAATGCAACTTTATAAATGGGCCAAGAAATGCCCCACAATACAACCAGTAGCGCGATCATCATCATCCGCTTGGCTGTCGTTAACTCTCCCATGACGCTATCGCTCCTCTATGAAAAAAATCACTAGACTTTATATACTACGCCTACAGAACAACTTTATCAAACAAAAAATATGTAGTGGAAAGCTCACCTTTCATGCCCGCTTGTTCATCGAGGCATATCTTCGGACAGAGGAATCCAGTCAGTTGCCTATGTTACAATATACCAAAAAGACAGATAAGGCTTATAAGGATAGGAGGTTGTCTGCACTTGATTTATATTATCAAATTTTTGTACAGCTTTGTGCTCCCTCCCGGTTTGTTCATCCTCGTGATGGCAGGGCTCGTGATTTGGCTATGGAAAAGGGCACGTAAACCTGCGGTCGTACTGCTTCTTGTCATATTGCTGCTGTATGTTTCCTCGACCAATTTGGCTGGAGATTTGTTAATCAGTAGCTTAGAAAAACAGTACCCACAGCCCCGTACCATTCAAGGCGATGTCATTGTCGTACTTGGGGGCGGAGCCACAGAAGGAACCCCCGACATCAATGGACAAGGTAATCTGCTAGGATCTGCGGCCAATCGACTGCTCACTGCGGCCAGATTGCATGAAGCAACAGGCTTACCCATTCTTTTCTCCGGCGGGCAAGTGTTTGGAGACAGTGGTAATGAGGCGAATATTGCACAAAGGCAGTTGCTAGGACTCGGTATTCCGGCAAAGGACATTCTGATCGAAAACCGTTCTTTGAACACACAGCAAAATGCCGTATATACATCGCAAATTTTAAAAAAACATCAACTCACTAGGCCTGTTCTGGTGACCTCCGCTTTCCATATGCCACGTGCTGCACTGGAATTTCAGCGTGCAGACATGCAGGTCGTAGCTTATCCTACCGACTATCTGGCAAGTGAAGAGCTGTCACTGTATGCTGGCAAACTCTCGCCGTCTGCTGGGGCCATGTCTACAACCGGAACAGCCTTCAAGGAATACCTGGGAATCCTTGCATTAAAGCTTAAATAATATGATGTCTAATCGTATAGCATCACACAGCACAAACAAGCGTCTTGCGCTCGCAGGTATAAGCCTGTAAGCTAGCAAGGCGCTTGATCTACCATTACATATTCTAATCCAAGAAAATATCCGAAATTTGTTCTTCCGATATGACCTTAAATCCTTCCTTTTTTAACAAAGCCGAGGTTACCCCGTTACCAGCTATTTTACGATTTTCGAATGACCCATTATATATTGCTGCTGATCCGCAGGACGGGCTGTTTTCTTTTAAAACAACATGCGTTGCGTTAACCTCTCTGGCTATATTCAAGGCTTCGTACGCACCCCTAATGTACATATCGCTGACATCGTTGCCTGAAAACTCGACCACCTTAGCTGTGCCGTTCAGCACATCCTCGCCTGTCCCTCCAACAATCTCAGCAGGCTCTCTCGGAGTCACAAAGCCCCCCAAAAGCTCAGGACAGATTGTCACAGCTTTCTTTTCCTCTACCAACTTCTGAATATGTACATCCAGGCTATCCGTCCCGTTATATCGTACCTTCATGCCTGCCAAACACGAACTTACCAGAATCATTAGTTCCACCTCATATCCATTGTATTCCTATTAAGTAGTTAAAGTATAAACAAATTTCCTCGTAGAGTCATCGTACGAAAATTTTGACTCGCCTCTACGTCCGCGTTCCGTAAGAGTGATACGTTTTTGCGTGTTTCTTCAGAGATCGCAAATGCATCAGGATTTCATTTTCTATACAACGGGCTGCAAATGTTGCCAGCTTGGTGCCTTTCCCAGTCTGAAAGCTTTCAATGTCCTTCATCAGGCCGATGGTACCGAAGGATATGAGATCCTCCAAATATTCATTGTTTTATTAATTTAAGAAAGGCGGAGCGTGTACTCATCCAAAATAACCTAACAAACAAGCTGGAGGCGCATGTTGAGCAGCCTCCGGCTTATTTTTATATGTTGAGGTTCATCCTGCTCGTAAGTAAGATAAAATCACTCTTGCTATATGTCATAATTTAAGATATATTATTAATTAAATAATCGATCATTTAATTAATTTAAAGAGAGGGGAATACATTTGGCAAGACCCATCAATGAAGAAAAAAGACTGGAGCGGCGTAAACGTATCCTAGAAGAAGCTGTTGTCCTGTTCGCAGAAAGTGGATATTCTAACACCACAACGGCGATCATAGCGCAGAGTGTGGGAGTGACTCCTGGAACCATTTTTCAATATTTCCCCAGCAAAGAAGCTTTATACTACGCCGCTGTCCTTGAGCCGCTGGCTGATATTCAGGCGAAATCGCTTGCTTGTCTACAACAAGAGGGGACGCCGGGCGTATTGATTAAGAGCATGGTGACAGAACAATTCAACCATATCTACTCCTATATAAATGAATTGCGGCTTGTTCAATCTGTCTTAGGACAACGAGTAAAATTCCCCGAACTTACACAGAAGGTCCTTGAAAGTATAAAGGTAATGACAGATGCGATCGAATGCGTCTATGCCAAGGGACAGTTAATGGGAGAATTCAACAAAAGCTTTTCTCCAGCAATGATCTCTCGTGCCTATATCTCTTTCTTAAATGGAGTGGGCTTAACTCTTGGAGAAAGTATTATTCATCATCCCGAGTGGGAAAATCTGAAGGGGCATGCCTTTTATTTGTTCGCACCCATACAACCTAAAGAAAAACTGGAGGAGTCTGAATGAGTCAAGCATCATTACAACCCGATCTGACATTTAACGTTCGTGTGAAAAAACGAAAGAAAATTTTATGGAGCCTAGGGATCGTGCTTTTGCTTGTGACGGCTCTTGTATTTTTTATATCTTATAAAGTAGTAGACACCTTGTTGCACCATCCTAGAGACACTAATGTCAGCTACGGATTGAATATCGATAAAACTCCCTATGAAGAGGTCGAGTTCAAGAGTGAAAAAAATGATAATACGATTAGAGGTTCCTTCTTTCCTGCAAGTGGTCTTTCTGGTAAATCAAGTAGTAAAACGATTATTGTCGTCCATGGATATACGAGCAATCGTTTAGTCAAAGGGCGGACCCAAAAGTTAGTAGAGCACTTCGTTCCGAAAGGCTACAATGTATTGGCATTTGACCTCAGTTCACAAGGTAAGTCCGATGGTGATTTGATTACGCTGGGCCTCAATGAAAAATATGATTTGCTAGGAGCTGTAAGCTATTTAAAATCGAGAGACCATACGGGTGATAACATTGGAGTTATCGGTTTTTCAATGGGTGCTGCTACTTCTTTGCTAGCCGCAAGTGAAAGTGATGACATCAAAGCCGTAATTGCGGATAGTCCTTTTCGTAATGCTGGTCTATTTCTGAGAGAGGGTTTGCCCTTCTTTTCAGGTTTACCTGCGTTTCCATTCAGTTATACATCGACATGGATGGCAAATTGGGCCTTTAAGGTTGATCTTGATTCCATATCTCCTATGGATGCGGTAAAAAAGATGCAAGACAAGCCAGTTATGCTCATTCATGGTACTGGAGATCAGCAAATTAGTTATAAAAATACAGAAATTATTTACGAGTCCTTAAAAGATAACCCAAAAGCAGAAGTATGGTACCCGCAAAATACGGAGCACATCGATGCCATCAACCATTACCCCACTGAATATTTCAAAAGAGTAGATCACTTTTTGGATGAATATGTAGGGAAATAAATTCAATCCAAGAGAGCCAACTAGCTGAACGAGTAACCACACTTATAGGAAAATTCCCTAGCGCTTTTCAGCGTAAAGAAGCAAGTAATTGAATTATGAAAAAGACCTAAAAAGGCCCTGTAAAGGGCCTCAAGTGGGTTCATATATCTCCTTATCCATTACCCCTTCTGCTTGTAAAATTCATGGTACAGCTTCATTAATGCACGCTTTTCAATGCGGGACACATACGAACGCGAAATCCCCAGCTCTCTGGCGATTTCCCGCTGTGTACGTTCTTCACCTCCGGCTTCCAGGCCGAATCGACCAATAACTACTTCTTTTTCACGCTCATCTAAAATATCCAGGTTGCGATAGATTTTACTCTTCTCGATTTTGAGCTGTACTTTATCTACAATATCGTCCGCCTCGGTGCCGAGGATATCAATCAAAGTAATCTCGTTGCCTTCCTTATCAGTCCCTATAGGATCGTGAAGTGATACGTCTTTGCGTGTTTTTTTCAGGGATCGTAAATGCATCAGGATTTCATTTTCTATACAACGGGCTGCAAATGTTGCCAGCTTGGTGCCTTTCCCGGTCTGAAAGCTTTCGATGGCCTTGATCAGTCCGATGGTGCCGATGGATATAAGGTCCTCCAAATCTTCACCGGTGTTATCGAATTTTTTCACAATATGGGCCACCAGCCGTAGGTTATGTTCAATGAGTGTGTTACGAGAGTGTGCGTTGCCTTCGGCAAAAAGCTTTAGGTGTCGAGCTTCCTCTTTCTCAGTCAATGGCTGCGGAAAGGCGTTGTTTTTCACGTAGGAAACGAGTAGCGTCAATTCCTTGATGAACAGAGCGATAGCGCTAAATAGTCCGGGCACGGATGACACCTCCTGAGGTAGTTGCGAACTTACCGGCCTTTGTTACTTACCGGGCTTGCGGTCTGTTTATTGTATGTAGGCAAGTGCCCATCCGTGCCTGTACTCCGAAAACTGCTCCGTAACAATTTGCCGGATATCTTGCTGGAGCAACCTCCAATACTTAATTCGAAACATAGAGATCTCTTCGACACAAATCAACGCACTCCATATAGCCAGAGGAAAACCCGGAATAGCCTTACATTATCCAACAATTGGTTTCCCATTTTCTCTCAGCAGAGTATTAACTTCTTTCTAAATATGACAATGGGAGTGGAGAATAGACCATTGTATCTCCATCTTCATCACGTTTTAAAACAATAGCAAACTCAGCACCATTACTTTCATCACCTCTTGGCAACGGGAATATCATAGCCGGACAACGCAACTCATAATTATGAGGAAATTCTTTTCGAAAGTTCTCTAAAGCATAATTCAAAATCGCATCTATTTTGTCGGTAAGCACATTAAATCCGCCTATTACAAAATCATTGTATTCTTGGGAAGCGGTGTACTTCTCAAATAATTTTCTTTTATATTCCTCAACAGTACTAAAACAAACTTCCCAATCCAAAGGGAATATGCCATTTCCCAAATAATAAGTGTATATTTTCATATTCGATCCATTTCCTTTCTCGCACCTCATTTAGTTATTTATATTCTAAACATGCAACTCCCCGCCCGCAAATGAGTTTGCTATTATGATGTCAGACCGCTTAAACACTAGTATGCATTCCATGATCAAGGAATATATTCATAGAGAGTTTCATATAAATGATATATATCAACCTTTTCAACACATTCAAAAATTAAACTTAAGGAGGAATTTCAACATGGCAAAATTCAGTCAAAATCCAGACAACTATACTTTTTCCATGGATCCTGTTGTTATAGCAGAGGAAAATGTATCAACCAACGGAGATTCCAAAAATACTTTTCCGAAAAATGTTTTAATTGATAATAATCTCTATTGGGAAAGCAGCTTAAACGGTAAAGGTGGAGAAATCATCTTCAAATTAGATACAGGTAAGACGATCAATGATATTCTTTTAGCTCAGCCATCTTCTCGAGCTTTTATACTTTCATTTTCTTTTCACGGCTCTAGAGACGGAGAAAATTGGTTTAGGTTAGGTGAAGTCGAAACTTTGCCAACCACTGCAAAAACAACCTATCAATTTAGTAATGAGATTCCTTTTTCATATTATAAAATAACTGTACTTTCCTCCGGGATGAGTAGTACAACCTCCTATTATGGTATACGATATATTCAGCTAAGAACCGCACTCATTAATGGCGTTCCTGCCTACAGAGCATCCAATCTAAACCCCGCTATTGCGGAATAAGTTAGTATACACAAAAAAGGGGCTGGCCAACGCCGCCCCTTGATTCATTCTATTTCATTTGAAGCATGTTATAAATCATCTCTGCTGCTTCTGCACGTGTGACCTCCTGTTTGGCACGGAAGCTACCATCTGGATATCCTTGTACTAAATTAATTTCGGTTAGACCAAGTACATCCTTTCTGGCCCACTCTACAATTTGAGAGGAATCTGAGTATGCACTGCTTTCTTGCTGTGGTGTAGCCTTGACAATGTTATTCACCATTTTAGCCGCCTGCTCACGGTTAATGACCCGATCTGGGCCAAATTCTCTATTACTAAACCCGCGAGCAACCTGATCTTTAATCGCCGTTTTGAGCAGATCAACGTACCACGCCGATGGATTGATATCCTCGAAGCCTAAAGTCACATCCGTTTCGAGCGGTAATTTCAAGGAACGGACCAGCATAGAGGTAAACTCCATACGTGTTACAGGTCTGTTCGGCTCAAATAGCGTGTGGGTTGTTCCCTTTACTACACCTAAATCAGCAAGCACATTTATTTTTTCTCTATTAAATATCCGATCAATGTCACTAAAACGATTTGGCTTCTTTTCAACGGTTGAATCTTGAATGTGCTCTGTTTCTATCGGTTCCTTTATAACAGGCTGAATCGGTTTTACACTCTCCGCCCCTCCTGCTCCGCCACCTGCTTCCACAGTATTACCCGTTGTTTTGCCATTCGCTTGTTTTGCCTCTGTGCGTTTTCCTTGACTATTTTCTGCCCAAAGTTGAACTGTATACAACCGCTTCTCTTTAAGCTGTCTCCAGATATAGCCTCGATCCTTACCACGATATAGCTCTGTTCCTCCTTCACTGGCGAGGACGAAAATATCATTCTCATGGTCAGATTCCCAATGGATGATAAACTCACTATTCGTTGTTTCCATCTTCGAAAACGCAAATGCTGGAGACGGCAGCGTCTCCACTTCACCTTCTGTCTGCTTACCCTCACCACTTGTGTTCAATGGCTTGACGGTAATACGATACAATGTAGAACTATCCAATCCATCTACTTTAAATTCATGGGTGGTCGTATGACCGATAAGCATCTCGTTTTGGTAGACATTGTAGGCATCTGCACCCGGAGCTTCTTTCCACGTAACAACCAAATCGGTATCTGTTACTTTTTTCACAGTCAATCTACTGTCTGATATCTGACCTGGCAAAGCGCGATACGTAAACGGAACTAAATTACCTGCCCCCGTTGTATTCACGGCCTGTATACCAAACGAGTAAATCATACCAGGCTGGATACCTGAAAGCTTAATATGGGCATCTCTGGTGTTAAAAACTTCCCCCGTATCTTTACGGGTTACAGTATATTGATAAGCGCTCTTGATCTCATCCCAGCTCAGTGAAATAAGGCCAGCCTCAAGTTCTGTAACATTAACATTTTGTACTTCAGGAGGACGTGTCAGCAGCTCACCCAACGCTGGCTGGCTGAAACCACTACTGTTCCCACTGCTCACTTGAAAATCATAGTTTTTCCCACCTGTTAAACCAGATATAACCACACGTGGTTCCGTACTATAATAATCTTGACCGTTGATCGTCACCTTATATTGAGTTGCCCCATCAACCGGGGCCCATATCAATGTGGCATCGTGCTCGCGAACATCTACAGTTGCAAGTTGTACAGCCGAAATCGGTAGTGTTAATGCGTTGATAGAAGTATCTTTACCCGTACCACTTCGATTGTAGGCTCGTATTTTAATATTGGCAGACCTGCCCGCTGGCAAGCCCTCAAAAGTATAAGAATGAATACCACGCGCAACCCGCACCTTCGGTTCATCGTTAACATTCAAGATGTATCCTTCAGCCCCCTGCACATCCTGCCACTCAACACCGATAGCATACACATCCTTCGTCACACCCGATAATGTAGTTACTCGATCAGGTAAAGTGATGACTCCCAGATGAGCAAAGTCTCCGAATCCTGTTGCATTTTCAGCGGAAACATTATAACCATACTCTGTTCCCGCCTGAAGATCAGTATCGGTGAATTCTGTATACACATCGTTATAAACCGATACTTCATTACGTTCTAGGGCATAGTAGGTGGCAGTGATTACAGAATTCCACTTCAAGTCGATTCCATCTTCTCTTACAGTTACATTCCGGAATCCGTTCGGGCTGTCTGGTAGGCTTAGAAAAGATACATGCTTTGCTGTACCCTCTCCAGTGTCATTCATAGCTGATACAGAAACATCGTAATATTTACCAGGCTTCATTCCCGTAATTGGATTATACACATCCTGTGTAACCGTATCCTTAAATATGATTTCTCCCGTACTTACGTCTGCTGCTGTAATATTATATCTGTTAGCTGATGAAACTGGCGTAAAGTCAGCCATGATTTCTGTAGAATGACGAGAGACAGGTCGTAACTGGATATGATCAGGAGCATCAGGTAACGTTAATACACGGACTCGATTGGAATACGCATTGCCTCCTACATGATTACTAGAACGCACTTCATATTCGTATTGCCGTCCTCCTTGTAGCCCTCTATCTGTAAAAGAATTTGTCGGATGCGTAACATCCCAAACCTCATTAGTTGTTATATTTCGGACTGTATAGACGTAACCATCATCAAGGGCCGACGGGAGTGTCCACTGCAAATCAGCTTCTGTATTTCGTACGGATGTCGCAGAGAGCACAACCGACTGGGGCTGGTTTTGAATGCGAAGTGCACCGCTAACCGTTTCATAAATGTTACCCACCCTATCTTTGACCTTGGCATGAACATACCATTCACCTTCATTTGAAAGATCCATCTGGATTGTTGTGTCGGCTGCAGCATCCCAGTTTTCGGGTGAATCAGGGCTGTTCGTGATTTTATACTGCATTGTGGATGACTCAATCCCCGAATGCTGATCGGCATATCGTATCCTTACAGGAATATGAGTATCTTTCCATTCACGCGAATCCGGCGTCAGTTGGATCGTCGGTGGTTCCAAATCAATATAAGACACCGCGGACACCGGATCGCTTCGATTTCCAGCTGCATCTACAGCTTGTGCAGTCAATTTTATGACCCCCGAACCCTTTAATATTCCCGATGAACCAGACACATAAGCGCCAGAACCTAATTGATATTCATAATGTACTGCTGTAGTATCCGTCGCACCCGATAGAGCGAACTGAACTGGCTTATTGGTATATCGAGTAGGTATCGTCACCTCGGAAAACGTAACTTTTGGAGCCGTTGGCTTGGTTCGATCAATCATAACCGATTGAGTTACGATTGAACTAGACACATCAAGATTATTGATCGTCCGTGCTGATAATTCGTAAATTCCTTCTGCGTTTAATGTAAAATTACCCTTGTAGGTCAACCACTCCCCAGATGGACTCAAGCGATACTGTGTCATCTTAATTCCATTTGTAGGGTCACTTCCTGAATCAATGGTAATATTCACATCACGGTTCGTTGGGCCTGTTTCACTAGTCCGGATGACAGGAGCAGTCGGTCCCTTTTTATCAATAGTGACTTCCTTGCTTACTTCTCGGCTCACATTACCGACGCTGTCAATGGAGCGTGCATAAACCGTGCTTTTACCATCTTTATTTACATGAAACACTCCACTATAATCCTGCCAATCCTGATTCACAACGCCTGTCATACGAAATTGAGTATGGGCTAGTCCAGAATAATCGTCTACACCTGGTTGTAATGAAATCGTATAGTCATTACTATTCCCTGTTGCTTCTATGCTAGGGGGAGTTGGTGGCATCTTGTCTATTCGGACATTCCCGGAAGAAAGGCCACTATACTGGTCATTCACATCCACTGTCCGGGCATAGATTGTATTTACACCATGGTCATAGACAGTGAAAGGCCCGGTGTATGGCTGAAATGCTCCTCCGTTCAGACTATATTCATAGTATTTTAATCCTTCAGGAGCCACATCTCCATCGATCCACACGGTTACAGGGTCTTTGGTCCACCCTGTAACAGCTTGTCCCTCTGCGTCTGCGTGAATCTGGGGTGGTTTAGGCATGAGGTCCGATTTGGGAATAACACGGACCCCAAACTTGGATATTTCATTACTTGTCTGTTGGTTAGTTCCCATCGCTCTGAAATAGCGAACATCCCTTAATGTAATTGAGTCGGTGATATCTATCCATTTTCCCTGGTAATAGCTATCAGCATAGAATTTCCTTACATTAATCCATGTATATAGATTCGTTCCGTTAGGCCTCCAACTGTCGCCTGCGGCGGCATTAGACGTATATATATCGGTATGATAAGACCCCTCAATATAAACAAAAATCTTGTAATCCGAAGCCTTAATAGATCTTCCAATATCAATAAAACGATTTGTCGGCTGTGTAGTCCCATCACATTTATACCTCGCCGAACCCGTGCCAGTGTATACTTCTGTTGCTCCTATCCCATTTCCTGACCAAGAACCCCAACTATCGCCTCCACCCGGCAAATTGTTTTGGCAAAAAGGGCCCCCAATGATCTCCTGAGCAGCAGCGGATACCCTTTCCGGAAATATGGGAATCATCGTTAATAGTAGGACTACAGCCAAAAATCCATACACCCACTTCCTATACTTCCTTACCTTTCGCTTATTTTTTCGATACATACACTTCTCCTTACTTTATTTTATTTTCAAAGAGTTTTACAAACTCGCTTCGAGTAAAATAGAAAAAGCACCTCAAACGAAGGCGTTAATGCCTAGGTTTGAGGTGCTTCCTCTATATCACGAGTATGTTTTGAAGCTATTATACTTCGTTCCAAGCAGGATGTAAACAGAACTGACAAATTATTTAAGGGTGTTAATGAACTTGAACGCCTAAGCTCCGAAAAAATCCTCGCATATTCTGCATGTAAGAATCCTGAGTAGCGGAAGATTCCTTAAGAAGATTTTGCATGCTGTTCATAAAAGCAGAAGCTGATGTCGTATCCGCTTTGTCAAAGCGATTGTTTAACGGTGTGTTATTTAGCAACTCTGTATTCTGTCCCATACGTTCCTTGTATTTCTCAATCCAATCAGGATGTTGAGGAACCTTTTGCGCAAAATTTAACAGTTGGCTCAACCCATTTCCTCCACCTTTAATATCATTCATGTACGCCGTATATTTTTGAGGATCGACCTGCTTCATCACTTCCGACAGCTTGACATAATCCTCAGGAGCACCTGACGGACGATCCATTGGAGTCGTGTAGCTAATATCTCCGGTCTCTGGATCAGTGGATCGTGTTAAAGCAATACCAGCGATCTGGTTCATGGTTTCCAGAAATTCTTTGGCCTTGTCGCCTTCCATGTAATGATCGGCAATATACTTGGATTGGGTAACTCCCATCTCCAGCAGCACAGCTCGCTGACTCTCATCGGTTACTGTTCCGTCGACGATAAAATTAGATTCAATCATACTGTACACTGCATTAGACACTTCTTCTGATTGACCTTCCAAAACCCGGTTTAATGAATCATTGATTTGGGTTGTACCGAAATACTTGGCAGCCTGTGATACAATAGCTCCTTCGGCCAACTGTCTGCCGGCTTCACTGATCTCCACGGAGTCTTGAACTACGAATCCCGAGACCTTTTCTTCATGAAGCTGGGATGATGGAACTTGCTTACTTGTCGGATTGATCCGTAAGCTACTCGCATTAAGAATCGCTTGCTGTGCTCTAAGAGGCCCAAAATTCATCCTATTTCCTCCTGTCATGTTTGTAACAGGCAATCTAAGGCGTATGTATAGTGTAATGTGACCCTGTTTCTATATATATCGGACAAAGCATATATGGAATGAATATATGCTTTGTCCCAAAAATGAACAAATATTGAAGCAAACTACTTTTGATTCAAATATAAAATACTCAAGCAACAAGTTACCTTAGGGTTAGCTTAATAACCTATCTATCAACCGCCATAAATACTATAGGCAAAGTGATATACAATATCCGTATCTATAATCGAAGTACCTGACACCTGAGCGGCTACCCCTGATAGATCATAGTAGTGTGTAAAACTGATGGCTCCAGACAGGTATTCCGCTATACTTCCAGTGGAAGATGGCAGGGAAAGAGTCACACTAAAGGCTCCATTCTGGTCCGTATAAGCTGTGCCTGTACGAGTACGATTCCCGCTGCCTTCAGTCCAGTTCTGATTCAACCATGTCACATCAACAGGTGCATTTGCCACTGGATAACCATCAGTTGTCTTAACTACACCATTCACGGTAAGGTTACTGCGTTGATTAACCCGATAATGACGACCATATGAGTAGTTCGGATAATCATTAGGGCCATTAGCAGAATCATAGCCGGTAATTTCAATTTTGCCAGCCTGAAGCACCGGCTTCAGTGTAAGTGTGTACAAATGATTGGGTGAATACTGATTGGTTGTGTACACTCGCACATAGTAGGTTCCTGTATTTAAGCTAACATTATGGTTCGTTTGCGGCAAAAGCACCATTTGGTTTCCGGTAAGGACTCCGTAGACTTCCGCTTTGTAGCCATAACCGTCCGAAACACTGTCAAGCTTGACGTTCAAAGCGTCATAATTGCGGCTGGCTGGGATCGTAACTTGGTACCAGTCATTATCAATGCCTGAATGAATGGAGCGTGAATTAAGCGATGAACCGCCCGTACTAAAGGTAAAGTTGTAGGCATGGAAAGCACTCTCATCTGGTTCATATGCATCGTAGCTGGAACTTGTATCGACCGTTAGATAGAAAGGATCATTGATACTGGAACCTTTTTTGGCATGGACAGCAATCGCATATGCCTTTTCATTTCCAGAAGCGTTGCGGGTTCCTACGTTTTCAGGAAGTGAGGCAGCCCCCTGTTCATAATTGTTAAAATAAGTACCATAGGTGGATGCGTCAATGGCATTAGGATTAATGTCCCCTGTCGTCATATCAAACTCATATAAGTATAAATCATAGTCAAGCTGGGCTGAAAATGGACCATCCAACTGGGCCTGCAACAATTCACCAGGCTGCAAATAGATCGGATATAAAAATTGTGTACCTCCCTCTTGCGTAATCGTACCGGAATACGTAGCAGAAGAAGCTGTGGCTGAAGCAACCATTGGGCTTTCTTTCAGCGAAGACATGGATTCCCTTTTCAATGAGGTTGTCTCTGGTGTCTTGAAGTTGAGATTTTCTTGCATGACATAAACCGAAGACGTAACGCTGTCTGGCTTGTCTGCCCGCGTTAAACGCTTAATTAAGTCTTCATTTTCAGTTGTTAGCTGAATCTTGGACTCTGCCCTAATCGCTTGATCCGATGCAGCCTCCTTACTTTCACTCGCGTTCGCAGTCATTCCGAAAGCAAACAGAAGCATCATGCTTAACATCACTGCAATAGCCTTTTTGAACCTCTTCATACTGAAATCCCCTCTCAAATGGTTTAAGGAATTCCCGCTATCCCCGGATAAACCAGGGTGATTTCTAGGCTGCATGGCTCTATCATAAATCATCTTTGGTTCTATTGGAATATATTATGCAAAACATTTTCTATTTGTAATCTATGAAAACAAGACTATTTTCTTATCCTTGCTAAATAAACATGAAAAGTCGCTCTTTCAGAAATGGAAAGCCTCGGCTAACCCTTCAGAAAAAGCGACTCTCTCATGATCGAAATGACATTAAAGCATTTCTTAGTTTCTCAAGCTGTAAGCAAATAGATAAATAATGTCCGTCGCACTAATCGAAGTTCCATCGACCTGAGCCGCTACTCCTGTAAGATCAAAATAGTGTGTGGAAGCAATTTCACTTATATATTCTACATTTTTTCCTGTCGATTGCGGAAGAGAAAGGGTCACACTGAATTTACCGCTATCATCGGTGTACGTAGAAGCCGTTCTCGTACGGTTACCGCTACTCTCGCTCCAGTTCTTATCCAGCCAAACGACCGTGACAGGAGCATTGGGAACCATTTGACCATCTGTTGTTTTCACAACACCGTTCACGAACAGACTGCTGCCTCCGTTAATACGATAATGACGACCGTAAGAATACGTCGGATAATCATAATAGCCATTGGAGTTATAGCCGGTAATTTCAATTTTGCCAGCTCGAAGCACCGGTTTAATCGCTAGTGTATACAAATGGTCGGCTGAATACTGACTTGTGCTGTACACTCGTACATAGTAGGTCCCTGTGCTTAAGGTAACATTATGATTGGTTTGCGGTAGAAGCACCATTTGGTTGCCAGCAAGAGCTGCATATACTTCCGCTTTGTACCCATAGCTTTCCGAAGTGCTGTCCAGCTTCACATTTAATGCATCATAATTACGGCTGGCTGGTACTGTAACTTGATACCAATCGTTATCTATAGCGGAATGAATGGTACGGAAGTTAATCGAGGAGCCTTTGTCGTTAACCGTAAAATTATAAGCATGAAAGGCACTGTCATCCGGCTCATAGGCATCATAGTTGGAGCTTACTGCTACAGTTAAATAAAAAAGATCATTAATGCTAGACCCCTTCTTGGCATGAACTGCAAGCGCGTATGCCTTCTCGGCTCCGATTGAGTTGCGAGTTCCTACGTTTTCTGGAAGAGAAGCAGCTCCTTGCTCATAATTGTTAACATAAGTCCCGTAGTTGGAAACATCTATAGGATTGGAATTAATATCACCTGTCGCCATATCAAACTCATACAGATATAAGTCATAGTCTAGCTGGGCTGAAGACGGACTATCCAACTGAGCCTGTAACAATTCACCCGGTTGCAAATAAATCGGATATAAAAACTGTGTGCCTCCCTCTTCTGTAATCGTGCCGGAATATGTAGCAGTAGACGCTGTCGCTACGGTCGCTGCAGCTTTAGCTGATACTGATTTTGTGCTGGCTTTGAGCGAAGGGGTAACTTTCTTTTTCAATACAGATTTCTGTGGTGTCGCCAAGTTAATATTTTCTGTAATGGTGTACACCGAATTTGTGATACTGGCAGGCTTGTCCGCGCGTGTTAATTGTTCAATGACACTTCCCTTATCAGTTGTTAGCTGCACATTGGAAACTGCCTGAATCGCTTGATCCGTCTTCACCTCTGGGCTTGCACTCGCATTCGCCGTCATCCCGAATGATAGCAGGAGCATTGAGCTTAGTGTAACTGAAACCACCTTTTTAAACCTTATCATACTGAAATCTCCTCTCAAATGTATTAAAGAAATACAGCTATTCCTAAATATATGCAGGGAAATTCTAGGATGTCCTTTTCTGTCATAAAGGAATTCTGGTTTCAATGGAATATAATTCTTAAAATATTCTTATTTGTAATCCGTATGAATAGGGTTTAGGTTAATTAACTTAATGATGAAAAAACTTAGCGTGTTTATGTTAGTATTATGTTGCTTCTCCATTTTGGCAGCCTGCTCTACCGATCCGGTTAAAAAAGATTTAATTACCTATGTGAATGATGGAATGCTTACGTTAGCACAAGATGAAAAAACAGTAACTGAAAAATATGGATCCGTGACCGGTGATAACTTCACAGATGATGAAACACTATATAATACGTTACGAGACGAAATTATCCCACAATACACCAAATACCTTGATAAAGTTGAAGCAGTGAAGACGGAAACCCCTGAGGTGCGAGCTGTCCACGAAACCTACATCAAGGCGGTTAGCACTCAAAAGGAAACATTCATTACGATGCTCGATGCGTTGGAAAAAGGGGATCTGAACTTAATTAATGAAAGTAACACCAAGCTAAGCGAGGGTAGAAAGCTATTCAGAGATTTTGGTGAACAGGTTAACACACTTGCTAAAGAGCATGATGTGACTTTGAATAAGAAATAAACAAAAAAACTCCCATTATGGGAGTTTTTTCACTTCAGGATTTTGCAAAATCCACACTTATGAATATTCGAAGCAAATTACCGCTTTACTTAATTCTTGGTCGTAAAATAAATAGACGGTATCCGCCCCACACGCTTGAAAATAATACCCGGTAATGGAACCGATATAGGTAAAAGTCTCACCATTGGGACGCTTAGGCACATGAAGCAGATTGGTTTGCTCGAACTGGAGCATCTCTTCCAGAGATTCATCATATTCCTTGATGTAACTTTGAGCCTTGTCAGACTGAAAAGCGATATCATCTAAAATTCCGTTAACTTCAGGGTAACTCAGCCCCCAACCACTGGATTGCTTTTCCTCAAAATCACGGGTAAGTTCTTCAACAGACTTTTTGGCCTCTCCAAAGGAGGAATATGGATAAATTTTATTATTTTCCAGGAAAAACGCTTTGCGAGCTTGGTAGTCTTGTTCATTATCCATATACACCTGTTCCAGTCCGCCCAACGCCATGACTTCTCTCTTCATACGTAGGTACGCTTTATCCCCGGTTGATTTCAGCGCTTCATAGGTAGCTTCCAATTGCTCCTTCTGATGAAGACTAAAATAATTCCAGTCTGCTTCGAATTTGTATTTGCCGTCAATTACATCGAATCCCAGCATATCTTGCTTGGTATATGAGGTATGAAAGTCCTGAGTATTTTCACCCACACAGCCTTCGTAGATTTCTTTTACGGAAACAAAATGCAGCCACTCATCTTGCTCCGGGAATAAAAACTGAAGATTTATCGAGCAAATCGGCAGAAAATGCTTGCGATGATGTTCAAGATCGCTGGCAAATACGTCCTCGTATGCTGGAAAACGTTTGATGAATCTCTCAGGTATGTTCATGGTAGTCCTCCTATATTGTATGGTTTTCCGGCAGCCTTCTAATCTGAAACGTTCCTTCAATGGAAATCACGCTATAGAGTTCATCAAATCCTTCTTCGTAGCTCGGAACCTCCAGTTTACTCATTACACTCTTAATACCAATCTCAGGAATATACTCTTTGCCTGTGCGCTGCTCATTACGCTTAATAGATTCTGCATAATCAGGTTCAAAGTAGTAGCCAATGATTTTAAATCCCTTGTTTTTACAAGCACCTATATATTTCTTTCGTTCTTCGACTGTTGGATTGGTATTGTCCACTACAAAACGCTGCATCGTTTCGATAGAGGCCTGAAGGTAAATATTTTCCCTATTTCGTGTTTTAAGCATATCCAGATTTATTCGCATATGTGTTTTGAAGAATTGTTCTTTATAAAAAGTCGACTTGCCCGAAGCCTGAATTCCTATAAAAATAACACACTCCAAATCTACACATCCTTGTCCAAGTATACATATTGGTTAATATAATCTCTATTCTGCGAAAAAATCGGTGTCTCATGATCAACATCCCACTTGCTTCTAACGGCTTCGCCTTTGTTGTATTGTTGTTTGGTAATGCAAATTCCCCGCTTTTGCCAGACCGGAAGGTCGTTCCAGTTTAGCCCTTTTTCCACAAAAAGCTTGTCTTGGAGCTGATTTCCGTTCAATCCTTCTAGTTCTGAATGCCTGAAATGGGCTTGAGCTACCATAGAAATGCTGTTTTTAGTAGCATCTTGTTGTCTCCATAGGAAGTAGTTTGTAACCTCATCCTGAGGCAAAACCCAAGCTCTCGCATCAAAAGTGGCTAAAGGCTGACCTGGGTAAACCTTTTGGATTTCCTCATTAAATTTGGCTGTAGCCAGAGAGGCAGATATGGACACCATCTTTTGAAGATTATTTTCAAACCAGGATTGCGTCGTTAATTTGTCATCATTCGTAAGAAGCAGTGAGATTTCATCGCTCTGATGATACACCAATTTACATCCCATAATGTTATAGGCCAAATATTTACACGTCTCCCATAATGCAAAAATTAGTTTCTCATCAAAAGGTTTCGTCATCCCACGCGTAAAGGTATGAAAATGCGCACCATCAATTCTGATGATTACTGGTAAACGGCGTGGTAGGCTTAATCTATAGGCATTTTCATATTCCTTCATCCTATTTCCAAAATCATTTTTTTTCATAAACTATGTAGGTTCCTTTCATGATCCGTGATTTACGTACGCAGTACAGGGCGATATGGGGTGCGGATAGCCAAGCTTTTCTTGAAGAAAAGCCCCTCCTCGTATGTGCAGGAGGACCGAGAACAGCAAAGGTTTAATCAGCTTCTTGCCGTCTTTTTTCTGCTGATCGCTTGGGTTAGGACATCGTTAATTAAATCGAGGGTGTAGCCGAGCTCTCCAACAATATGGATTCGATGTCGGTTCCGCTTTCTTTTTTATTTTGCAGTAATATTATCTTCAAATACAAAAACGGATATAGCTATATCTTCCTCCACTTTAATATCTGAAAAGAGGTGTAGCAGCCGGGAATCCATGTAATCCTCCAGTTCTTTATTGAAGTGTGTGGGATATATTTTTTGAACCATTTTGGTTCGGGCTGCATGCACCATCTCTTTCCCGGATTCTTCTTGTGCCAGAAACTTTTCGGATGGGGTTAAATTTCCATATAGCATCGTGATGGCCATATTATCTACAAAGGTTGTATGTATGCGCTCCGGGCCTTTCCCAAATAGCTCTTTACGTACTTTTCGAATAATTTCGTTAAAACCCGTTTCCCTTCTCATATCGCACCGCTCTCCTAAAATCTACTAAAATCCCTATTACTATTTCCATCATAACCGATTCCTATCATATAAAACAGAGACTAGCGAAAGTGATTTTTGGAACATGATTTTACGCAATTATAGACGTTCATTAATTTTGTTTAACATTCCCTCTAAAATTCGCTTCTCCTCTTCGGTCAGGGCCTGAACAATTTCGTCCTCCACCTTTTGGAAAGAATCACTAAAAGTTTCAATCAATTCAATGGCTTTTGGTAAAACATAAATATTTTTTTGCCGTTCATTATTGGCCGGGATTTTGCGCTCGATGAATCCTTTTTGCTCAAGACCTTGAAGTATGCTTGTAATGCTGGCTCCGCGCAGATGAAACCGATCGGCAAGATCCTTCTGAATTAAATTATTTTCTTGATTCTCGTAGATATATCTAATCATTTTTCCTTGTTGAGCATTTAATCCCAACTCTTTTATGCTCTCGTCCGCTCTTTTCTTTAGCTTAAGACCGATAACCTGAAACAAATCCAGAAAAGCCGTATCCTTTTGGGTTTTCATCATCGTATCTCCTCAAATTATTAGAAGTCTAATTGTCAGTAAATAAACTATATAAATCTCTAAACTGTTTGTCAAATGAAAATCAGTTTGTTGACAGTTATATAACTAATAGTTAGAATTCTAATTGTTTGAAGCTGAACACTAAGGAGGAACGACATGAAGAATGTAACTCAAAGCTCTACGGTAGAAAAAGTTACAGCGATTACGAATGTACGTATTTTCGATGGAGAAAAAGTTATTGAGCCCAGAAATGTTATCATCCAGGGGGAAACTATTATTTCGGTAGGCGGAGACCTTCCGACGCATGCAACGATCATCGATGGGGAAAATGCGACATTATTGCCCGGCCTGATTGATGCGCATGTCCACACTTCAATCGGTGGGTTAAGAGATGCTTTAAAATTCGGCGTCACGACAGAACTCGAAATGAACGGCAGTTTTACAGAAAGAGGGCGCAAGATCCAGTTAAAAAACGTGAATGATGCCGCTGAAGTCCGTTCTGCCGGCACAGCGATCACCGCTCCAGGTGGTCATCCGGATGAATTACTGCAGGATGAGGATGAAATTCCTGAGTTCGTATTAAAGGAATTGGAGAAGTTACCCAAGAAAGACCGGGAAGCTATGCTAGCCGCTTACGCTCACGATCACGAAAAAGTGCCCCAAGTGACGACAGTGGAAGAAGCGATCAAACATGTGCATACCCAAGTGGAGAGTGGCGCCGACTTTATTAAAATCATGATTGAAGAAGGGACGGTCTTGGGTGCCCCTGGACTGCCTATTTTAAGCGACGAGATTTTAAAAGCAGCCGTGGTAGAAGCCCATAAGTTCGATAAAATAGTCATAGCCCACGTCTTGACGGCCCATTCTTCGCAAACCGCCATCGATATTGGAGTCGACGGATTGGGTCACTTATTTCTCGACAGGCCCGAGTACACATCTGAGTTGGTGAAATCCATAGCGGATTCAGGCGCATTTGTTATACCATGCTTAGTATTGAACTCATCCATTCTGGGGAATCCGGCATCAGAATTGGCGAATGATTCACGTGTTTATTCCAAATTAAGTCCGGAATGGATCGATATTTTGAAATCAAGCTTCCATACTTTCCCGCAAGGCAATTTGGAGAATAGCTTTAAAAATGTGATGGATCTTCACCGTGCCGGTGTGGATATTCTGGTCGGGACGGATGTCGCCCCCGTTCCTGTTCCCAATCTTGGCGGCCTTGCTCATGGAGCCAGCGTTCATCATGAAATGCAATTGCTGGTTGAGGCCGGATTTACTCCCATAGAAGCGCTTCAGTCGGCTACCGCGAAACCGGCCCGTTGCTTTGGGCTTAACGATCGCGGCTGTATTGCCGAAGGTTCGCTCGCTGACCTTATACTAGTAAACGGTGATCCGACAACCAACATCTCTGATACTTTGTCGATCAAATCCGTATGGTTCAAAGGTGTGCAACAACTATGTTAATCGGAGCCTATCGAACAGGAACAACTTTCTACTCTCATTTATATGACTTCCATTTTTACTTTCCGAAGATAGCTTAATCTTGTTGCCAACGCAAAAACACCTCCAAGGTTATCTCCATATCTTACGACATGGGGTTTCACTTTGAAGGTGTTTTAATTGCAAGGAACATTGTAAAAACGTACAAGCAGTGGCCTCACATCGTTTCGGTTGCACTGTTTGTCATAAAATATACGGCTTACTCGTAGGCACCGATGTTCACAGCGACTCCCTGTACTCTTGGCTTCCCGTCGATATCCAGTGTTCCAATGATGGCAAGGTCCGTGTTCCCGGCATCGATCGCAGGTGACGAAGACTGCAAATGGAAGTCGCTGTTCGCGGCACTCACGAATTTAGGATCGGCAAATAGAGAATGCGTATCGTTGCCGGTCCCCGATTTGTACGCGGAGAAACCCGTATACTCCTTATTTTTCCAGATCCAATTCGCTTCCGAGCTGCCGCTTGGAGCAAAATATAAATTATAATCCACAACATTGCCGGAATTTTTGGTGTATCCATTGGAGATCAGCATATCCGTGGAGCTGGCCACGAAAATATTGTTTTGGATCACGTTGTTTCGCGTATCATATTGAACCAAAAACTGGCCGCTTCCATCTTCAAACGTATCGTTCTTGTATAGTGTATTGTTCACGATCTTGCAGTTTACCGTGGAGCCACGCTCCTCATTGTAACCGCCCATGGCAATGCCGGTCAGTCGGTTGTTATATATCACGTTGCTGCGGACCGTAATATTGCTGGTGGCTTTACCGGCGTGCTCGGAGGCAATTTCGACGCCGATATCGTTGTTGTAGCTGTAGTTCTGCTCAATAATACTGTCCTTGCCCCCATCTACATAAATGCCCCCGGCCGAGTTGTCATCGCTCTTGTAAGATGGGTTATTTTGAACTGAATTATTATACACCCGATTTCCCTTCACCAACCCGTTCCGCGCCTGATCGTAAGTCGTATTCGGCGCGGTGCTCTCAAAGCCGATCAAATCAATCCCGATGTTGTCATTATCGTGAATGAGGTTGTCGGTCACCGCAAAGCCATCCACGTTGCCGTTTAAAACGAGCGATTCGCTGGAGCCCAGCACGAGATTGTACAGCTCATTGCCGCTGATCGTAAGATCGTGAATCGAAGCCGGAGCTTTCGTGCCGTAAACAGCGATACCGTGAGCATCCCGGCCCAGCCGATCTTTGCCGGTCGGAGTGACCATGTTTTTGATGTCATGGATTTTATTGTTGGACAGATTAATGAAGCCGCCCGAACCGTGGACATAAATACCTACAGGCACCACGTTCTTGGAAGCAGTGGTAAAATTGCGGATTTCAAACCCCCGAACAGTAACGTAATTGACATCGGCCAGTTCGATCAGCCCTTCGTTCCCGCTGACCGAAAGTCCGCTGCCATCAATAATGGCGGTCTCTGTCCCATAGTTGGTGAACACAATGGGACCCTGTGAAGCGGAGCCAGAGCGGGTGATCTTTACTTTCTGCTTGTACACGCCGCCCCGGACGTAAACCGTGCTGCCCGCAGGAGCCACGTCGGCCGCGTGCTGCAACGTCTTCCACGGCGCATCGTTCGTTCCGGCGTTAGAGTCGCTGCCGCTCGTGGCCACATAATATTCTGAACCGGCCGCGGAAGCGACGGGAGGTTGCACATTTCCGGCCACCAGACCAAGCCCGAAAACCATGGCTAAACCTACCAGAAACATTTGCCCGAATTTCTTCATGTTCCTCATCCCCCTTTGTTTTTCTTGTAAATTGTACCCTAATTCCACTAAATCTGTTCTTTGGCATCGGCCATTAGTGCAACCTAATGCGCCATACCAAGGACCAGGAGGTCACCGTAATTGCTGTCGAAAGAAACAAGAAACCCTGCGTTTTAGTAATCGCAAGGTTTCTTGGTGATCAAAGCTGCTAACGTTGCCGCAGCTACCCTGTCGGCAGACTGCGCATGTTCTTACTCCAAACGGACTAATCCTTTACCAGTCGATTAGAAAGCATCAACATGATAAAAGAGAATAAAATGATGACAGCTACCCAGCTCCAAGAGAGTGTCATATTTCCGACCTCGGACGCGGTGTAAATCGCTGTAGGCAGGGTTTGAGTCTGTTCAGGAATATTACCTGCAAGCATCAGCGTAGCACCAAATTCCCCTAACCCTCGGGCAAATCCGAGAATGTATCCTGAAATGAGGGGTCGGTAGGCAAGGGGCATCGTAATGTGGCGAAACACTTGCCATTCGTTGGCACCTTGCGCACGTGCAGCCTGCTCTACCTCCGGGTCTACAGCTTCAAAACCTGCTTTAATGGTGCGGTAAGCCAGTGGAAAAGCAACAACTACGGCCGCCACCACTGCAGCTCCCCACGTAAATACAATCGTCTGCTGGAACAGGCTTTCGAAGGCAGTGCCAATCCAGCTTTTCCTTCCCAGCAAGATGAGCAAAATAAAGCCGATAACAGTAGGAGGCAAAACGAGCGGAAGAAGTAGGACGGTCTCAATCACGCTGGTTCCCCTCCGCGACGTGCAGTTCGCCATCATCCGCGCTACCACAGTAGCTAATAAAAAGACGATGATGCTGGCGACGACAGCGACTTTAACAGATACGATAACCGGAGGAAGAAAAGCTGACCAATCCAACGGGACCCCCTCCTTTATCTGTAAATTCTATTTTCCCGTCATTTCTGTAGGGGCTGAAAATCCATCTTTACTGAACACACTCATAGCTTCATCTGTTCGTAGAAAATCAAGAAACTCTCCTGCTTCCTGGCTGTGTTTGGTTGCTTTTACAATGCCTTCAGGATACAGGATGGGTGCGTGCAATTCCTCGGGCACTTCCAGTGCTATGACCGTTTTATCGGATGATTTGGCATCCGTTAGATAGACGAGTCCTGCATCGGCGTTGCCTGTTTCAACATAATTTAATACCTGTCTTACGTCCTTGGCGAATACCATCTTAGGTTCCAGCTTGTCCCATAGCCCAGCCTTCGTTAACGATTCTTTAGAATATTGTCCGGCGGGAACGGTAGTAGGCTCCCCAACAGCCACTTTCAGGAAAGAAGGACCCATCAAGTCATTGAGCGTAATGCTTTTGTTATCTGTGCTTTTCGCCTTATCTTGCGGAATAACCACAACCAGTTTATTTTGAAGTAGCACGTTATCCTTTTCCACCAATGAAGCATCGGTTAATGCCTTCATTTGCTTCATGCCTGCCGAAATAAATACGTCAGCGGGTGCGCCTTGCTCAATTTGTTTTTGTAATGTACCAGATGAAGCGTAGTTAAAGGTAAGTTTGATATCTGGGTGCTTTTTCTCATACTGGCCCTTGAGCGTATTCAGACTATCTTGAAGACTCGCAGCGGCAGAAACGACTAGTTCTGTCTTGGGTGCGGACTGTGCCGACTGTACAGCAGCCGGAGACGAACACCCAGCCAGAACCCATGCCAACAATCCAACGAACGTGAATATGTACCCAAATTTCTTTTTCAACTTGTTCTTCCCCTATCCTATAAATTCCAAAATGAGATAGCGAAAATAAGGAAGCATTGTACATCTCATAACGGGTCGAATCTATTGGGTCAACCCAAATATTTGTGATAAATTGATCTCGCCTCGGCGATGTCCTTCGTGCCATGAATTAAGACGCGACCATCCTGAAAAAGAACGATTCGATGCGTCCCGATAACAACGGATACCAGGTATGGATTATGCTCCACTTTGCCCCCCTGACGGGATAACAAACGTGCCGCTTCATTCAGATCACGTACAGCACCCGAAGCCGGGCGGATTTGAACCGTATCTCGTCCGCACAAGACAGCCGTTTTAGCCTGATGCTCCGATTGTAAAAAAGGATACACTGGGTGCTCACCACACGTTGGACAATCGGCTTTCTTCATGGCGCTGATTTGGATTGCCTGATGCTGATTGTTCCACAGATCGAAAGAAATCAGCTTATTTTGCAAAGCCGAATCGTCCCCTGTGAGCAGCTTCAATGCCTCGGCGCTTTGATAAGCCGCTACCATCTGTACAGCCGGGCTAATCACACCGACCGTATCACAGGTTGCACCGCCGAGCGGTACAGTTCCGAGCAGGCAATGCAGGCACGGTGTCTGCCCTGGCACGATGGTAAAGGTTGTCCCATAACTACCTACACATGCCCCGTAAATCCAGGGTATTCTGTGCTTGACCGCATAATCGTTCATAAGCAAACGTGTATCGAAATTGTCAGTGGCATCTACGATGAGATCCACCCCTGCTGCGATATCGTCGATTTCCTCCAGCGAGACGTCCCGGACTAGCGCACGAATGTCCACGTCCGAATTGGTTTGCTGCAATCGCTTCTGCGCGGCCACTGCCTTGGGGATCTGATTACGGGCATCCGCTTCGTCATAGAGCTGTTGGCGCTGCAAATTACTCCAGTCTACATAATCACGGTCTACCAACGTCAGCCGTCCGATGCCCGCTCGCACCAGCATGTCAGCATTGGCAGTGCCCAGTGCGCCGGCCCCCACCATCAGCACGTGCTTACTACGGATATTTTGCTGGCCTGTCGGTCCAATTTTCGAGAATAATTCCTGTCTAGAATAACGGGCATGAGACGTATGCGCATGTGCAGCAACCTCTATTTTCTGGATCTTGTCCATTTCTGACATCGTTGATTTACGCCTCCATACTTATCCATTGAATAGCTACAAGTTGATCAGACAAGCTAAAAGCTTAGATGTCCTCGCCCTTATTTGAAAGCTTTGGGGTACTTTGAGGGTTCCAGCCACCCAGCTGATGCCCCTTCCATTCTGAGCCGTCCTCCCACACTTCCTTTTTCCAAATCGGTACGATTTGCTTTAACCGTTCAATGGCATGGCGGCTGGCTTCATAGCAAGTATCGCGGTGTGCAGCTGAGACAGCAATCACCACACTCGTCTCTCCAATTCTTACCGTGCCAAGCCGATGTGTAATCGCAGTACGTGTGGAAGGCCAACGTTCTGCAATTTCGTCACCAATCTGCTTCATCGTGTTCATGGCCATCGGGACATACGCCTCATATTCAAGCAACACCGTTCGCTGACCTTGCGTAAATTCCCGAGTCGTACCATTAAAGGTCAGCGAGGCGCCATGAGAAGGGTCGAGTACCTTTGAGGTTACTTCATCGGCATCAATCGGGTCGTACGTAATGGCAAATAAACCACATTTTGAAACGACCGTCTCCATCCCGGATGCTGACTGATGAAGAGCAATTGCATCTGATGGAAGCACAAGTTCATTTGGAGAAGCCAGCTTTTTATGATGGGTAAAAAAAGAACCTGGCAGTTGTGAAGCCACTTCCGGGTACAGCTCATTCAGCCTTTTTCGAATGTCTGCAATGGTCACCGCTTCCTGTGAAAGTTCTACCGTGATCACATCACCAAGTTGCTCCGCCATATCTGCGAATAGTTGAATACGATATTGCATATGATCTGCCCCCTTGCACCTATTCTATCGAATTCACCTATCCTATGAATCAATTTCATAATACCTTTAGCTGCTCTAATCAAAACTAGATATAGATCAAAATGATTCGATTTGTCTATATCTAGTTACAACCATCAAAATTTAATGAGTTATGAAATTGATTCCTATTAAATAAAATCTACCCTCCTGAAACCGGAGGAATAATCGCAATCTCATCATGTATACTCACGAGGTCCTCAGGAGCGGCGTAGGCTTGATTTCTGGCAACAAAAGAACCCTGCAACTGAGCTGCTGATTCAGGGAAACGCTCGGATAGCAAGTCTTTTAATGCGGCAACGGTCATCGTTTTTTGCTCAGTAGGCACCATAATTATAGGCCCTCCCATCTGTTCCGCAAGTCCAGCAAATACTTGAATATGATAGTTCATTTAACATACCCTCCTTTTCAGTACAGTGACTGCCCACCACCTATGTATCAAGAAAAACCAACATGAATGAATACCTCGAAAGGTTTTATTCCATGCTGGTTAACTATGACGGTGTACATTGAAGATTATTACATTATATTTTAGATTCAACCAGCTCATCAATCCGTTCGGTATGCGTATATACATTCAGAGAACGACTGCGTATAAAGCCAACGGTCGTAATCCCCAGATCCTCAGCCAACTCAAGTGCAAGCTCTGTGGGTGCTGACTTGGACAAAACAACTTCACAGCCAATCTTCGCAACCTTCAACAAAATTTCAGACGAAATGCGTCCGCTGAATACTATGATTTTGTCTTGTAATACAATATCATGTTTTAGGCAATACCCATAGATTTTATCTAGCGCATTGTGTCGGCCGATATCTATTCTGGACAGGATCATCCCGTCTTTGTCGCATAGCGCTGCATTATGAACACCACCGGTCTCTTGGAACGTAAGTGCCGAGCTTTGCATTAAATTCATCAAGCGGAAACAATCGTCAAAAGACAGCGTAACATGGGTGTCATTCATTCTTTTTGCCACTTTGGCATCATTCATAAAATAAAAGCCCTGTCTACTTTTTCCGCAGCAGGAGGTAATGTAGCGTTTGGAATGAAAATTCTGATAAAACTCATTCATTCGACGGGTTTTAATATGAACAAAGCCTTCTTGTTCCTGAACCCAAATATCTTCAATATCATCGTACCGCTGAATGACGCCTTCAGAGGCCAAAAAACCCACCGCCATATCCTCCACATACTCCGGTGTACAAACCATGGTAGCAAATTCCTGCTGATTGATTTTGATGGTCACCGGATGCTCCGTCACCACCGTGTCTTCAAAACGCTTGATCTGACCGTCATGATAACGTAGAATCTCACGTTTTACCTCAGCTGGCTTTTCCACGTGCTCCACTCCCTTGTTTCTGACAGGCTGGCTCTTCGGCTCACCCGCCGATGTGTGACATTTCAATTTTAGACGTTGCTTGCTGTGTATGATTCAGCCGTTCCTCTGAATAGCGATCGGTACGTTCTCTCCAAACACGCTCAATGTAAGCTCTAATCTCGTCATCGGACTGTTCGGAACGTAGCATCGCGCGAAGCTTGTACCCTTGAGAGGCAAACAGGCACGTATACAAGGAGCCTTCAGCAGAAATTCTCGCTCGTGTACAGGTAGAGCAGAAGGCGTCCGTAACAGACGAAATAATACCGATTTCCCCGTCTCTGTCCTGATACCTGTAGCGCGTCGCCACCTCACCTTTGTACTGGGGTGGGACAGGCTCTAACGGCATATGCTCGTGAATGGCTTGGATGATCTGCTGCTTGGAAACGACCTGATCCAATTTCCAGCCATTGGTGTTGCCTACATCCATAAACTCAACAAAACGCAAAATATGCTTTTTCTTTTGGAAATAGTCGGCCATGGGAACAATATCCTGATCGTTAAAGCCCTTTTGCACGACCATATTTATTTTCACCTGCATCCCTGCTTGAGCCGCAGCCTCAATACCATCCAGCACCGCCTTTACGCTGCTTCTGCCCCCGTTCATTTGGCGGAACCGATCATCATCAAGCGAATCCAGACTAACCGTCACTCTCTTTAGTCCCGCCTCTCGCAGTGCTGCAGCATATTTAGGCAAAAATACGCCGTTTGTCGTCATTGCAATATCTTCAACCCCATCGAGTTGAGTTAACGAATGAATAAGCGAGGACAAATTTTTCCTCAGCAACGGCTCACCACCAGTAATACGCAGCTTTGTAACGCCCAGCGAGACAAAAATACGGGAAAGGCGTGTAATTTCTTCAAAGGTCAATATTTTTTCTTTTGGCAAAAACGGATAGTCATGGCCAAATATTTCTTCCGGCATACAATATCGGCACCGAAAATTACATCGGTCTATGACGGATATTCTTAAGTCCCGTAACGGACGATTCCATTGATCGTCGCTCCGGTTCGCCATCCTGTTCACCTCAATCCGTCTTCATTAATAAAACTCTTTACACTCTAAATTGGAACGGTATTTCCATTCATTTTATACTGAACCAAAAAACCGGCATCACAACAACTTCTTCGCTTATGAATATCGAAGAATCTGCTAAATGCCGGTTAATTTATCTACATCAGGATTTTACGAATCCCACATCATGTGATATAGAAAAATCAAACTAACAAGCGCTGCGACAAATAAAATATACGCGATTCCCACGTACACTCCATTTACGATTGCTCTGAAATAGATTACATTCCTATTGTTAGCAATCCTGGAACGTTTGTCAATGATTTTTCGATTTCTCAAACGATAATCATTATCAATTAAAAAATTAATAATGTACCGTTGAACTATCTTAAATTTTACGTTATAGTTACACGAGGTGACATGCAGAAAATGACATATCTAAGTTATTCAGAAGTTATTGATATACAGACGGTGCGTACCGTTTGTTATTAATACATATTCAAATGGCGGATTGGCCTCCAGGACCTAGAGCTTGGTCACTACTCCACCATAAACACAAGTGCTGGAACACGAGCACTTGTGTTTATGGTGGAGTTTTTTTATTCCAAATTTTTAAATTTAAAATCTGAAAGGAGCCTGAACCGTGACAGATAGTTCGATCAAAATTACATTAAACGGACAGGAACTGAAAACGAAGAGCAGCGCAACGATTCTTGAAGTGATTAACGAAAACAACATCGCCCATCCCCAGCTGTGTTACGTTCCCGAAGTCGATCCGATACGCACCTGTGACACGTGTATCGTGGAAGTGGACGGAAAACTTATGCGTTCCTGCTCGACACTGGCTTCGGATGGAATGAATATTCATTTACATTCGGATCGCGCGAAAGCAGCTCAAACCGAGGCTATGGACCGATTGCTGGAAAATCATCTCCTTTACTGCACAGTGTGCGATAACAACAACGGTAATTGTACTTTGCATAATACAGCAGAGCTTATGGAAATTGAACATCAAAAATATCCATATCAACCGAAAGTGGACCCAACAGAAGTAGATATGTCTCATCCCTTCTACCGATATGACCCCAATCAATGTATTGCATGCGGCCAATGCGTAGAGGTATGCCAAAACCTTCAGGTCAATGAAACGCTGTCCCTCGACTGGGAGGCTGAACGTCCTCGCGTCATATGGGATGACAGGGTTGCGATTAACGATTCCTCCTGCGTTAGCTGTGGTCAGTGTGTAACCGTCTGCCCATGTAATGCCTTGATGGAGAAATCTATGCTGGGAGAAGCAGGCTTCATGAGTGGCATGAGCAAGGATTTATTAAATCCGATGGTGGATTTAATAAAGGAAGTAGAGCCGAGCTATAGTGGGATTTTTGCTATTTCCGAAGCCGAAGCAGCAATGCGTGAAACCCGTACGAAAAAAACGAAAACCGTCTGTACATTTTGCGGTGTAGGTTGCAGCTTTGAGGTTTGGACCAAAGGTCGCAAAATTTTGAAGGTTCAACCTACCTCCGAGGGACCTGTTAACGGTATCTCGACATGCGTAAAAGGGAAATTTGGCTGGGATTTTGTGAACAGCGATCAGCGTCTGACCTCCCCTTTAATTCGTCAAGGTGACGAATTTGTGGAAGCAACCTGGGAAGAAGCACTGAGCCTGATGGCCAGCAAGATGGGAGCTATTAAAGAAACCTATGGTGGCGAAGCACTCGGCTTTATTTCTTCTTCCAAATTTACTAATGAAGAGAACTATTTGATGCAGAAGTTAGCTCGTCAGGTCTTCCAAACGAATAACGTCGATAATTGCTCACGGTATTGCCAATCTCCTGCGTCATGGGGGTTGCAATACACCGGAGGCATCGGTGGGGACAGTGGTACGATTAAAGATATTGCCAAAGCAGGTTTGGTCATGCTGGTCGGTTGCGCGCCGGGAGAAGGTCATCCCGTGCTGGCTACGCGTATCAAACGTGCGCATAAGCTGCACGGTCAAAAGTTAATCTCGGTCGACCTGCGCAAGCATGAAATGGCAGAACGCGCTGATCTGTTCATTCGTCCGAAGCAAGGTACTGATTATGTATGGTTATCCGCTGTAGCCAAATACATCATTGAGCAAAACTGGCATGATGCAAAATTCATTGAAGAGCATGTAAACTTCTATCCTGAATATTTGAAATTGCTAGAGCGATTCACCCTGGACTTTGCCGAACAGGAAACTGGTATTTCCAAAGAGACACTGATTCAGGTAGCGACTATGATTCACGAAGCCGACGGCACTGCCATTTGCTGGGGCATGGGTGTGACGCAAAACATCGCAGGCTCTTACACTTCGATTGCGATTGCCAATCTGCTGCTGGTGACTGGAAACTTTATGCGTCCGGGTGCAGGCGCATATCCGCTTCGCGGACATAACAATGTTCAGGGTGCTGCCGATATGGGTACGATGCCGGATATTTTCCCGGGCTATCAGCCCGTGACGAACGATGACATTCGTGCCAAGTTTGAAGCGGCCTACGGTGTACAAATCCCAGGTCAGCGCGGACTGGACAACATTCAGATGCTAGAAGCCATTGAAACAGGTAAGCTTAAAGCGATGTATATCGCTGGAGAAGAGATGGCATGGGTGGATGCCGACTCCAACCATACCCAAGAAATGCTGGCGAATTTGGATTTCCTTGTCGTTCAAGATGTATTTCTGAGCAAGACAGCTGAATTCGCTGACGTTATTTTGCCAGCCGTACCTTCACTTGAAAAAGACGGAACCTTTACGAACACCGAACGTCGTGTCCAGCGTTTATACGAAGCACTCCGCCCTATGGGAGACAGTAAACCGGATTGGTGGATTTTCAGCCAATTTGCCAAGCATATGGGATTTGATTGGGATTACAGCCATCCAAGTGAAATTTTTGAGGAAATGGCGTCGCTCACTCCATTTTTCTCCCAATGTAATTATGACGTATTGGAAGGCTGGAACAGCTTCCACTGGGGATCGCCGGATGGTAGCAATACACCGCTGCTGCACACCAACGGCTTTAACTTTCCAGATAAAAAAGCGCGTTTGGGACTTTTCGAATATGTACCACCAAAAGAGTACCCTGTTGAATTCGATCTGACCTTGAATAATGGTCGACTGCTCGAACAGTTTCATGAAGGAAATATGACGACCAAATCAGCGGGTATTCAGCTCAAACTTCCAAAAGTATTTGTGGAAGTGTCACCTGAATTGGCTAAGGAGCGCGGAGTCACAGACGGATCGCTGGTTCGATTGGAATCCCCTTATGGTGCGGTCAAGCTACGCGTTCTGGTTACAGACCGGGTGCAGGGAACTGAAATTTATGTGCCGATGCACTCTACCAGCCATGATGGTGCTGTCAATCTGTTAACTGGTGGAGCGTTCGATGTGGTCACCCGTACACCGGCCTATAAACAAGCCAAAGTACGGATGCAAATTTTGGAGGTAGATGGTCAAAATCCACTCCCACGTATTAATCCGCGTTACAAAAAGCGTCACCCGCAAAATGGGGTTGAAGTGGACCGTAAGTGGAATCGTCCCGGTTATGTTGATTTGGTAGATCAAAAATAAGGAGGTCGAACCGTGGCTAAGCCTATTTCAATTGTGAGAAAACGCATTTTGACAGAAGAAGAACGCCAAAAACAATCGCTGGATCAGCTTACTGCTGATCTGGCGGACAATGGAGCGGCACTGCAGAAGACACTTGAAATCGTACGTGAGCTGCACGATAGTGGTCTTCTCGAAGCAGCCCAGTCTATGCTAAAGGCTAAAGAAAGCATCGCCAAAATCGCTGTAGGACAAGCGACGCGTAAGCCTGTGACGAACATCATCAATAATCTCATGGGAGCAGCCGGAATGCTGTCTGAGGTAGACCCCGAGCTGATGAAAAAGCTGACAAACAGCGTTACTAATGGCCTGAACGAAGCCAATGAACATCTAAAACAGAATAAAAAGACTCGTCTGCGCGATCTTATGAAGGCGATGAATGATCCAGATGTAAACCGTGCAATGGGATTTGGCATTCATTTTCTCAAAGGAGTGGGAAAAAGTTTGTCAGATAAATAACTTATAGAGCGTGAGGGTTGAAGACTAGTAACAATGACAATAAAAAGAGCTGGCTCCGAAAACGGGGGCAGCTCTTTTTATTTATTTTTTATCCACTTGCAATAGCGTCACCGTTTTAAGAGAAACAGCATCTTTTATTTGCTCCTCTGCGATGACCTTGAGCTTAAGCAAACTGGCAATCTTCGACGTATCCGGCTTGGAAAACAAGCGCCATAGCTGCGGATCAGGCAGTGAATCATACAGCTTTGTATGATCGTATTCCTTACGGTGCTGCTGCACAATCTTGACCCGATAGTTGCCAATTTCCCAATCTGACACTTCCTGCTGCGCACAATGAGCGGTAATGTCATTACGCAAATCAGTCAGTTCACCTTCAATTTCTTTTTGCTTTTGCTTTAACTGATAGTAGCGACGCACTTTGTTTTCCAATCCCATCACGCTCCTCTGCTTACATATGTATGTTTGCAGAAGCGTTTTAGGACAAGTTTTGTGATGTTAGGATTGAAGGTATACCTGCAAAAGCATTTCCCGGGTAATGGAAAGATCCATAATAAGTTGAGCCATCATCATCCAAACTTTATTTAGGTACATTCGTCCCTGGATTTACAGGCCCTGCTCCTCGGGATTTCTCCTTACGCTTCATATAATTGGCCCAGTATGCCGTCAGAATAGGTACCAAAATCGAGGTCACAATGACTGAAGCGGCAACTAAGGCCGTTGCAGATTGCGCAACAGGCAGGAACTCAGGCTTGATATTGGCGACAATGACTGGGTTCGCTACTGCTGCACCTGCTGTACTGGAAGCTGCGATTCCTGCTGTACCGTTGCCACCACCGATATATTTGTCCGCCAAAATTAGTGGAATACCTGTAACGATAATTACAAAAATACCCAATAAAATACCGAGCATACCTGTCTGGACAATGACACTCAAGTCAATGGAACAACCAAGTGCAAAACCGAAAAATGGAATTAAGGCTTGCGTTGCGTTCCCAAAATACTTTCGGAAATCATGATCCAGATTGCCCAACATAAAGCCGATCAAAAATGGTAATACCGCCCCCACAAATGTCTGCGGTTCGAAAACGGCCAGTCCGGTGCTACCCAAAATAATCATGGTCACTAATGGACCCGATTCCAGTGACATCAGTACAAATGCTCCCGCCTCTTCCTTGGAGCCATACTGCTGCATAATGGAGGCGTATAACCCGCCGTTCGTCATATCCATAGCCGAGATCAGCGCCAGCACCGACAAACCTGCAAATAGCCCACTTTCTACACCCCCAACAGGCAGCAATCTGGATGCAATGATCGCCACTACCCACGCGACCGCGATTTTAGTCAATACGAGCGTTCCTGATTTACGCAATACAGTACCCGTCGCTCGCACATCTATAGAAGCCCCCATACAAAAAAACCACACTGCTAAAATGGGTACCGTACCTGTCATCAGCCCCTTGGTAAAAGATCCAAAATAGTCGCCTGCCCATGGAGTAAATGTATGAAAAAGCGCGCCAATAAACAGCGGCACCAGCATAATGCCCCCTGGAATTTTATCAATGTTTTGTTTGATTTTCATAACTTCGTTCAACCCTTTCGTTTTTGCCAATGCAAAAACAAGGCCGTGTCACTTGCGGCTCAAACCGAGCTCGGGAATCAGTCTCGCGAAGGTATCATGACTCTCCTTCAGTTGTCGCGCGAATGCGTCTGCATCCTGGACACGCAATCCCAACCCATGCTTACGCATTTCCTCCCTGAATTCCTCGTCTTTCGTTCCCTTGATCAGTGCATCCGTTAGCGTTTGAGCAACTGCATCCGGTGTATCCTTAGGCACAGCCAGCCCTCTCCAAGTGCCGATAAAATGTACACGCAGCCCAGTGGCTTGCTGTAGTGTCGGCACTTTTGGAAACGCTTCCGAAATAGTGTCTGACTGGATCGCCAGTATGCGAAGTTTCCCTTCGTCCACGTATTTCTTCACTTCTGCGGGACTGACGGGTACAGCATCCACAAATCCGCTCATTAAAGCGGAGACGGCTGGGCCTGCTCCCTCATAAGGGATATGGGTAAAGCGGACTCCACTTTTCTGTTCCAGCATTGCGGCAGCAAGGTGCCATATGCTCCCTGTGCCTGCATTCCCCATTTTGAGTTTGCCGGGATGGGCCTCAGCATCCTCCAGAAATGCCTCCGCTGTCTTCCATGGTGCATCCGCCCGGACCGTAATGGCAGAAGGGTCCATATTGGTTTGAAGCAGCGGCTTAAATCGCTCATAGGTGAGCGGTAGCAGTCCCAGATAAGGCAACGTAGTCAGCTCAGCGACCAGATACGTTACGGTATAACCGTCCGCCTGCGCCTCAGCCCCTTCCATCAGCCCGACAGAACCGCCTCCTCCCGTTCGATTGACGACGATGATCGGCTGACCGAGATGCTTTTCGGCGGCTTTCGCCAACGCTCTCGCGGTAATATCCGTACCGCCTCCGGCTGCATAGGGAACGACGAGGGTTATTGGCTTCGTAGGAAATATACGGCTGTGATCCTGCAAGGTGCGGTGATCCACATATTCACTGATACTCAAGGCAGAAAGCATAGCTACTCCCGCCGCAACCAGCACATATTTTTGCCATGGCTTTTTCTTCATTACGTTTCCTCTTCTCCAAAAATGAACTGGGCCCGTCATGCGCCCGTTTTCACCTCCAACGTTTTCGGTCTTGTTGTTTGCGTTTACATGAAGTCAATGTACCGCAACGTGGAGGGCTACAGCTATCGCTTAATCTTCGTATTTATCTTCTATTTCGCCAAAGTATCGGCCTTTTGACCGATCTGCATATTCATTGGAAGATTTGCTGATTTGTCTGAATTTCCCTGGGGTCACTTGCTTATGCTTGCGGAATACCCGAATAAAACTGTTCTCATTTCGGTATCCGACCTGCTCTGCAATTTCACTGATTTTCAAATGGGTTTCACATAGTAGAGTGCTTGCCTTTTTTACGCGTAATCCAGTCAAATAATCGTAAACGGTAGTCCCTGTTTCTTCCTTGAACATACTGCTCACCGAGGACACGCTCATGTGAACATGATCCGCAATTTCCTGAAGTCCGATGTTCAAATGCAAATGATGTTCCATATACTCGATCATCTCTTGTACACGCACAAAATCTTTGGACTGAATACGTCCGTGCCATTTTTCTTCAATTTCAGTCAACATAGTGACCAGCAATACCTCAATGTCTTGAAAGTCTAGCGTCAGAATCTGATTCCAGTGGTAATCAGCAAGCTGATCCGGCGGCGTCACACTCTGAGTGGCACACCATTTCAGCAAATCTTCCAGCAATTCATGAACAAACAAGTAGACCTGGGCTGGGGATGTTCTGTGGAGTCGAAGTTCTTCTACCCAGTGGCTGATTAGCTTTACACTTGCACCCGGTTCCTGCGACTCCAGGGCATGAATTATTTCCACACGCCGATCGTCCAACAATGTTGAATCCTGAATTTGCTCCTTTGACTGTTCATCCACTGTATTATCCTTTTTCACACTTATATCGCTGTCCATATTCGTATATGAACGTCCATACCCCTCATACAAACGCAAATTAAGGGCCTCTTTTCCTTTTATAAAAGATGCCCGTGCCTCTTGAATATCCGTGACCATATGACCAATCCCTATAGAAATGGTCAAAGGAAGATACTCACCGACAACCTGAATCAGTCTATCAACGCTTTTGTGAAGCAAAATACTCTCTTGGAGGGCAGTCTCCGAACCAACTTCAACTTCATTCGAACTCTCGCTGTACTGTAACAGCACAATAAAACCACTTTCCTCTTCCGGCGAGCATACTGCTTTCCAGTAAGGTTCGAGCATCTCTAGCAAAATATTGTTCAGCGCATACTTGAGCAGCATTTTATCCTCTTCTGGAAAGCTTGCAGCCCACGCAGAATATCGGTCGATGGACACGATTATGACAAACAAAGAATTACCGTCCCAATCGGAAAAATACTGTTCCCATTTCATACGCATTTCCTGTATGCCCATTCTACGCTGGATGACATCTTCCATATATTTGGAACGCAGCTCCGGCAGGCTTCGCTCTACCACCAATGATTTGCGATGAAACTCTCCAACCAGTTTGCTAATCACAGGTTCCAGGTCATACAATCCTCCTTGGCGCGTTCCCTTATTACCCGAATTCAATAGGCTATTAATTTTTTTCATGGGGCGAAAAGCTGCATAGTTGTAATAGTAAACTGCTGAGCACCCAGCCAGTATGGAGATAAAGGCCAGCCACAGCATCATATTGCGCGCCAGCTTTACATTTTTTAGCAGCTTGTCCATCGGAACGAGCGAGACTAGACGCCAGCCCGTTACATCAGAAAAGGTTTGGTTCGCCATATATTCCATATTCCCTATCTCCACATAAGCATAGGGGCTCACATCCAGCTCTTTCAAAACCCTGCCCATATCATTTAAGGGTAAGGACAATCTCAGCTTGGGATAGATCAACTCGCCCTCCAGATCATACACGTATTGCGAGTTGGATAAATGAATATATAGTTTGGAGAAAAAACGGTCGTAATCCAGATTGATTAGCACCGCACCCATGACCTGACCATTCTCTACTATGGGCCTGGCCAGCGAAAGCAGCTCTAACGTCCCCTGCTCACGATCGGTGCCGTACCATCTCCGCTTAATCAACAACGGTTTTTTTTGAATGTCCTGAATCCAGGGAACCCATGTGGCATCCGGTGCCTGCTTCCAATCAGGCATGTAACCATAATTGCTGGATACGAGAGCATGATTGTCCAAAGAAATCACTTCAACCGAATAAATTTCTTCGTGTGAAGAAAGGGTTTTCAAGTATTTCTGAAGCCGATCTATGACGGAGGCGTTATCTTCCAGCGATTTCCTATCCGTTTGGACACGTACAAAAGCCTCTACATCCGGATGATATGCTGCATCCAGCGCCTTGTTATCAGACTCACGAAAAGCCCGATTGGTCACATCCAGATTGATTTGCAACAATTCTATATTGGGTGTGTTCAGCTCGGTATCCAAACCTTCACGGTATCGTGAATACGATAGCAAGCCGATCACGCTAATTACAAGCGACACGCACAGAGTGAGCAGTAGAATCAATCTTGTCTGTTTATTTTTCAGTATCAATCGAAGCTTAAGTCGCAACATTCCCGTAACTTCATCCTTCCGGACTTCGTTGTCCATCTTCCTCTTGCCAATATACATGGTGACATATTCTCCCTAAATCTATTTGACGTAAGAGTTGGAATTCCCTGCCTATGTATATCAAACTTAACAAAAGTCACATCATTAAAATAAAAAAGAAGCCTCCCTGTACAAGGTAGAACTTCTTCTTTGGCACTGCTTATATTCATTATTCAGCAAAACTGATACTCGCTTCACAGGTTTTAGCTTGTCTTTTCCACCTGAAAACGATCTAGCTCCCGCTGCATCTCTTCGCGAATCTGACGAAGCTCTTTTACCTTCTCAGCCGATTCCTCAAATGAACGCTTCTGCTCCACCGTGGAAGCCGTAATCTCTTCGCTGCCTGCGGCGGATTGCTGAGTGATTGCGCTGATATTTTCGATAGCTTGCTGCACCTGTACGCTCAGTTCTCGCGATACGTCCATGTCCGTTGATAGCTTACTGACTTGGCTGGCAATTTGCTGCACTTTGCCACTAATCTCAGTAAACGATTCTCCGGTCGAGGAGGTAGCCTTCTCCTGCTCACGAAACAGCTCCTGACTTTGCGCCACAGAAGTCTTCACCTTATCCATAGCCTGCGTGATACCGTCAACTGCGGTATAAATTTTCTTTACAGCAGACTCTGATTGATTCGCTAGCTTTTTCACTTCATTGGCAACCACAGCAAAACCTTTGCCTGCTTCACCTGCACGTGCAGCTTCAATAGAAGCATTCAAGGACAACAGCGATGTTTGGCTGGCAATTTCGGAGACGTATCCGGTCATGGTTGTAATCTCAGATGCATTCGCCTCCAGCTCCTTAACCGTCTGCTCCACTTCGGACATGGCTGAACGATTTTCTGCAACAATACGCAGTTGATCACTCATGACCCGCGCACCTTGCTCAATGACACGCAAAGCATCCTCACTATACGCAGTCGATTGTGTGGTCTCCAGCAGATTCGATTCAAACTTTTGCTGCATTTCATCCACAACGCCAACTGTTGACGACAGATCCTCAGCAATTTTCTGACTGCCTATCGCCAGTTCCTCTGTTGACGTGCTGACTTGTGTCACAATTTCCTTCATGGCCTCATTATGCTGATCAATATCCCGAGCCATCAGATCGACACGATTACCCGCCTGATCAATGGAGAGTACAATGCTGCGCAAGTTCCCGATCATCACCCGGAAAGATTCATTGAGCTCGTCTAGCTCATCGTGCCCCTTCGTTTGTGCAAGCTCCACTGTCAGATTCCCCTCGGCAATTTGCTTTGCGGCATCCGTTAACTTGCGTGTTCTAAGGGCAAGCTGCCTGGAGGTATATGTATTATATAGCCCAACCGCCACCAGAAGTATAACTGCACCTGCCAAGGCCAATTGCCAAGTAAAACGAATGCTCTTAGTCAAATCTTCTGTGTATTGGTCATAACGTGCCTTGGTCAGCAGATCCAGCATAAATACATCGTTCTGAATCCCTTGGGCACGCATGGCCTCCCGCTTGGACTCCGGACTGTTTTGGGTACTCATTGCTTTCTCCGTTGCTACTTTCAATTGGCTGAATTTTGTTTTAATCGTATTCAGTCGTTTTTGCTGTTCTTCGGTCTGCATCATGCCCTGTGAAAGCAAAGCAATCGTTTTTTCAGACTGAGTCAGTTGATTTTGCACATCAGCTTTGTTGCTCTCTGTCATGGAAGCAGAATAATTTTGCAACGCCTGTCCCGACTGAATCAAATAGGCATTGAGCTGCTGTACATTCAACATAGCCGGAACCAAATTACTACTTTGCGAGTTAATACGAATTAATTCAAAAATGATATATGCCACTAAAGCCAGACAAGCGATCAAGGAAATCATCGCATTCAGCACCAGTTTACCTTGCAGTTTCATCAGCTTTCATCCTCCGTTTGCGAAAATTTATTGGGTGGGAACAGTAAGTGTGCCGGATTTGATTTTTTCCTTTAAATCATCCAACAACTTTTGCTGATCCGGACTCAGTGTCACGACACGAATAGGCGCTAAACCTACGCCATCTTCTGCAAGACCAAACACCATATCCTTCTCCGTAAATTTTCTTTGATGATCTGCAAAGCCTTTGACTGCTGTATAAATTGCAATGTCTACATTTTTAAACATCGAGGTCACTACCGCCTTTTCCGCAATAAAAAACTGGTCGCTATCGACCCCGATGGCTAATTTTTGCTGTTTTTGCGCTTCCTGTAGCGCACCTACGCCCGTGAGACCTGCGGCTGCAAAGATAACATCAATCTGATCCTGATTAATCATGTCATCTGCAATTTTCGTACCCAGTTCCGGCTTTCCAAAATCTCCTGCATACGTTGCAGTAACTTTGGCATTAGGCTTGACTGATTGCACCCCTGCGCGGTACCCAATTTCAAATTTTTTCAACAGAGGAGATTCCGCACCTCCAAGAAAACCCACCTGTTCGGTGCGACTCGTCAAACCGGCAACGACCCCAGCCATAAAACTGCCCTCTTCTGCTTTGAAGCTAATAGAGGCCACATTCGGTAAATCTGATTTCTCATCCACGATTAAAAATTTACGGTCTGGGTATTTTTTGGCAATGGATTCCATACTGTCCTTCACCATATAACCCAACCCAATGATTAAATCCGCTTTTTCTTGAGCAAGCTGCTCAAAAGCCGCATCATACGTCTTGGTCTCCGTTATTTCCCGGTATTCAAAAACAATCTTCCCCTCATCCCGTGCCTTGACCAAACCTCGAAAAGCCGCGTCGCTGTAAGATTGGTCACCCAGACCAATATCTGACAGTACGATTCCCACCTTAATGGGTTCGGCCTTGGTTTGTACGTCTGATTGCCCACATGCACTTACCAATAATGCAAAGATCGTGACAATGGGAATCCACCTAAAAGTTAATAATAGAGCTCGTTTCTTCATGACATATCACCTCAACATAAAATGCAAATCCCCAACATCTTTATATCGGTTATAAAAGCATATTTTTTCATAAGAGTTTCTGTAAATTCATTGTTAATAGAAGTGTGATAAGTGTGATGTCATTGTTTATTATGTAAAAAATGTATATTTTGCTTTGTTTTTATTATACGAACTGTCCAAATTCATTTATTTTCGTTTATACCGGAAGAATAAAGTGTAATTTGGAAAACATAGGTACTTTGAAACCATCACCCTATTTCAATCTGAAAGGAGCAACATTTAAAATGACTTCGACCCATTTAATTCCACAACCCAAAACATATGGTCCCTTAGGAAATCTGCCCTTGATCGATACACATGCCCCTGTCCAGTCTCTGGTTAAGCTTGCTAATGAGTACGGTCCCATCTTTCGCATGGATCTGCCTGAAGGAACGAACATTTATATTTCCGATCATAAGCTGGTGGCAGATGCTTGTGATGAATCCCGTTTCGATAAGCAGGTGTGGGCTCCCTTACAAAAAGTACGAGCTTTTGCTGGAGACGGACTATTCACAAGCTGGACTGAGGAACCGAACTGGCGCAAGGCCCACCAAATATTGCTACCAAGCTTTAGCCAGCGGACTATGAAGGGTTACCACAATATGATGCTTGATCTTGCGGTTCAGCTGGTGCAGAAATGGTCTCGGCTCAATCCAGATGAAAGTGTAGAGGTACCGGAAGATATGACCCGGCTGACTTTGGATACCATCGGATTATGCGGCTTTAATTATCGTTTTAACAGCTTTTACCGCGACCAGCCCCATCCGTTCGTGACCAGTATGACACGCGCACTGGATGAAGCAATGGGTCAGTTGCAACGCCTCAATTTGCAAAACAAGCTGATGTTATCGAAGAAAAAACAGTTTAAACACGACATCGAAACGATGTTCTCTCTGGTGGACAGCATTATTCAAGAACGCAAAACCCTGGGCAACCAAGGTGAAGAGGATTTACTGGCACGTATGCTGGAAGGCAAGGACCCGGAAACAGGTGAAACGCTGGATGATGAAAATATCCGTTATCAGATCATCACCTTCCTCATCGCCGGTCATGAAACGACCAGTGGGCTTTTATCCTTTGCCATTTACTATTTGCTTAAAAATCCAAGAACGCTAACTAAAGCCTATGAAGAAGTGGATCGCGTGCTCACCGATTCGCTGCCTTCCTATACTCAGGTGCGTGAGCTCAAGTACATAAGGATGATACTGAATGAAGCTCTGCGGCTATGGCCGACAGCGCCCGCCTTCTCGCTCTTCGCCAAAGAAGATACACTGCTCGACGGAACCTATCCGCTTAAAAAGGGCGACAGTGTAAATGTACTCATCCCGAAACTGCACCGTGATACCGAGGCTTGGGGTGAAGATGTTGAGGAATTTAGACCGGAACGCTTTGAGGACCCATCCGCCATTCCACAAGATGCCTATAAACCGTTTGGCAACGGTCAACGGGCCTGTATTGGACAACAGTTTGCCTTACAGGAGGCCACCCTTGTGCTGGGTATGGTACTGAAACATTTTGAGCTGATTGATCATACTCATTATGAGTTGAAAGTCAAAGAGACGCTCACACTCAAGCCTGAGGGCTTCACCATTCAAGTACGACCGCGTAGCACACAGACTGCCGTCATGCTGCCGGGTGCCGCTCAAGAACTTCATGAACAGGAGGAACAAAAAGTTGCAGCTCCTCATGCCGAAAAACATGATACTTCTTTGCTGTCTTTGTACGGCTCGAATCTGGGTACAGCTGAGGGACTTGCGGGTGAACTAGCCGATTTAGGTCGGAATTGGGGTTTTAACAGTAGCATAGCAACTCTGAATGAACATGTGGACCATTTGCCTAAAGAAGGCGTGGTACTTATTACGACTGCATCTTATAACGGACATCCGCCGGATAATGCTGATGCCTTTGTAGAATGGTTGAAGCAGGTAGACGAGGGCCAACTGGCAGGCATAAGGTACGCTGTCTTTGGTTGCGGTGACCGGAATTGGGCCAGCACGTATCAGCGTATTCCAAGGATGATTGATGAGCTAATGGCTGCCAAAGGGGCAAAGCGACTGTATGATCGGGGCGAGGGCGACGCCAGTGGTGACTTCGAGAAGGATTGGGAAGTCTGGAATCGCGGCCTATGGCCGGAATTGCTGAATGCTTTCGGCATAGAGCACAGTGATACAGAACCACAGGACACCAGCAGTCTGAGCATAGAGTTTGTAAGCGACGTACTTAGCGCTCCTCTGGCGGCCAACTATGAGGCAACTACTGCCGTTGTTACCGCGAATCGTGAATTGCACGCTGCTGAAAGTGAACGCAGTACACGGCATCTGGAGATCCAATTACCAACCGGATTGTCCTATCGCGAGGGTGATCATCTGGGTGTTTTGCCGCGTAATCCTGCTTCGTTGGCGAATAGAGTAATGCAACGCTTTAAGTTACAGGATCAAGACTACATCGTATTGAGAGGCAGTGACCGGGATGCGGCGCAGCTCCCCTTAGATCGGCCTGTCAGCGTAGGAGATTTGCTCACTCTCAGTGTGGAACTGCAAGAACCGGCAACGAGAGCCCAGCTACGGCAACTAGCATCCTTTACAGTGTGTCCACCGCACAAGAAAGAAATCGAAGCTTTGCTAGAGGATTCTACCTTTGATCAAGAGATACGACAGAAGCACGTCACGATGCTGGATATTCTGGAGAAGTATCCAGCCTGCGAGCTGCCATTTGAAAACTTTATCTCGCTGTTACCTCCACTCAAGCCTAGGTACTACTCCATCTCAAGCTCTCCGCTTGAATCGGAGAATTCAGCGAGTATAACCGTGGGCGTCGTGCGTGGACCAGCCCGTAGCGGACAGGGCGAATACCTGGGAATTGCCTCCAACTATTTGGCGCAGCTCCAACCAGATGATCCAATTGTCATTTTTGTGCGTAAGCCTCAGTCGGGCTTCCGTTTGCCGGAAGATCCGACGGTGCCTGTCATCATGGTCGGTCCAGGTACTGGAGTGGCACCATTCCGCGGATTCCTCCAAACCCGCCATGTACTTAAAGAAAGAGGGGAACAGCTCGGCGAGGCTCACCTATACTATGGCTGCCGTAATCCTAAGCTTGACTATCTGTACAAGCAAGAGCTGCAAGCCTGGGAGCAGGAAGGAATCGTTACGCTTCATACAGCCTTTTCACGTCTGCCCGATCAACCCAAAAGATACGTGCAGCATGTCATGAAAGAAGATGCGGACACTCTGATTCACTTGCTTGATGAAGGAGCGCATCTATATGTATGCGGTGATGGTAGCCGGATGGCTCCCGATGTAGAAAACACCCTTTGTGCTGCTTACGCGGAAGCACACCATACCAGTAAAGAAGAAGCACAGCAATGGTTGGATCGTCTCCAACAGGAAAAACGCTATGCCAAGGATGTCTGGACAGGCATCTAATGATAACAGTATAAGAACAAGCATCATGTTAAAAAATAAAAGGGACTGATTACTGGCCTTCAAACTCGTCGCCAGTAGTTCAGTCCCTTTTATGATTATCTTTCACTCCATTTGGAAGCAATCACATCTACTTTACTTTCTAATAGGTCCATAACCTCCTCGCGGTGCCTAGCCTTGAATAAATCTATGATGTCGATCAAGTCGTTGCGATCTAATAATTTAACCCCGTTGACAGCAGCAAGTGTTTTACAAGATTCCGTATAACGGCCGGAGGTGATAACGATAGACTTGTCGGCCGCATAATAACGCATAGAGGTGTAAATTTCCTGTACTGCTCCCAAGCCCACCGGATGTTGTACGCCATAACGTTTGGCCTGTATGACAACTCTGATGCCTTCACGGTCTGTAAAAACCAGATCCGCTCCAAAATCCCGGCTACTGGTTGTTTTATAGATGTCCTTATAGCCAAGCGCGGATAATAACCGTTGCAAATAAAGCTCAAATTCCGAGCCATCCTCCATACGATCTATATCCTGAATTCCAATTTTGCGTGGGTCCAGATCACGTAAAATCCGATTTCTGCGACCACGTATCAGTCCTCTGATGATGAGCGCAAACAACACCAAAAGTACAATGAGTCCTATTCCTAATTCCTTGTATGCCAATAATTTTTCTAGCAACACCCAACTCTCCCTTTTCTACCGTAAGCGTAGCCGTATCATCCTTAAAAGGGAACTCCCCTATGCACGCTGGCTCCCGTATTACATCTCTCTTATCACCATAACAATAGCCCCGCCAGATTCGACGGGGCTATCTTCGTCTTGCCTCAAAGCTATCTAAATTCCATACTCCGTATCATTATTCGCGATTCAGCAAAGATTCTCCGGCAATACCAGGCTGAGTCATTTGGTACGGGTCCAATATAATGTCCAACTCTTCCTCGGTCAGTACATTATACAGCAGGCACAGCTCGCGCACCGATTTCCCCGTCGTAATTGCTTCGCGGGCAATACGTGATACTACCTCATATCCAAGGTGGGGATTGAGTGCTGTAATAATACCTACACTGTTCTCCACATATTCACGGCACCGCTCCACATTTGCTTCAATTCCTTCTACACAATGTATACGGAAAACGTGGAAGCCCTGCTTCATAATTTCCAGCGATTGCAGCAGATTGTAGACAAGCACAGGCTCCATCACGTTCAGCTCCAGCTGGCCCGCCTCTGAAGCCAGGCAGATCGTATGATCATTACCAATGACCTGAAATGCAATTTGGTTAATGACCTCACACATCACCGGATTTACCTTGCCTGGCATAATGGATGACCCTGGCTGACGAGCAGGCAGACTCAGTTCTCCCAGACCTGCACGAGGTCCGGAAGCCATTAAGCGGATGTCATTTGCCACCTTAGACATATTCATCATACAAATTTTCAAGGCGGCAGACACTTCGGTATAAGCATCCGTATTTTGTGTAGCATCTACAAGATTTTCGTCAGCTTCCACAGGGAAGCCACTGACGTCTGCCAGTACCTCTGCAACACGCTGAATATAACGACGGTCTGCATTCAGGCCAGTACCCACCGCAGTTGCACCCATATTAATCGTTAACAGGTGCTGTTTGGTCGCACGCACGCGTCCGATATCACGACCCAGCACACGCGCATAAGCCTGAAACTCCTGTCCTAATCGGATTGGCACTGCATCCTGCAAGTGGGTTCTACCCATCTTAATCACACTATCAAACTCATTGGCCTTGCGGGAAAATGCCTCCTGAAGCTCACTCATGGTATCCAACAGTTTATCAATCATGCTTAATACAGCCAAGTGTACGGCTGTAGGAAAAGCATCGTTCGTCGATTGCGCCATATTAACATGATTATTAGGACTGATCTCCTGATAATCTCCGCGTTGCTTGCCAATCAGCTCCAACGCGCGGTTCGCAATCACTTCATTTGTATTCATATTAATGGACGTGCCTGCGCCGCCCTGAATGGGATCGACGATGAAATGATCATGCAACTGTCCTTGTATAATCTCATCAGCAGCCTGAATAATGGCCTCTGCTTTGGGGCGGTGTAAACGGGTTAGTTCCATATTTACCGTCGCTGCTCCCTTTTTCACGATCGCCATGGCTTTAATCAACTCAGGGTGCAGTCGTTGGCCTGTAATTGGAAAATTTTCTTTTGCCCTCAGCGTTTGTACACCGTAATAGGCATCTAATGGTACTTCCTTGGTACCTAAAAAATCATGCTCCAACCTCATATTCTCTGATTCCTCCGCTGTGTTTGCTACGTTCTTCAATTCAGTACAGCCAAATTGACATAAAAAGACCTCTTCTGATCCCCTCTTCATTATACGTTCCGATTCCCGTGCTTTACCAGTCGAATAAACGCGGAAAAAGGTTATGTAATCCTATGACAAGTTATGATTACCCGTATATACCAGGGTTATTCGGCAAATGCTCCGCTATGACTGGAATACGGATTTAATGGCTTATAATAATATCGAGTGGCATGCAGTTGACCATCGGCTGATTGAGCGTAATCCGGAATAACACCAGCTTCCACGAACCCGATCGACTCGTATAGTCCATTGGAGGGATCACCCACCCGCGTATCTAGCACCAGTAACGTTCTATCCTGACTTAGTGCCTCTTCTTCCGCTGCCTTCATTAACTGACGTGCGATCCCAAGCCTGCGCCCGGACGGATGTACCATAAGCTTTGCAATTTCCGCACGATGAATTGCGTTAGCTTTTTGAGCCAAATGAAGCTGGACCGTCCCTACAGGTACTTCGTCCTTCTCGGCAATCCACAGAACTACGCCATCCTCAAGTACATTATTCCAATAAGCTGCTGCTTCCTGATAACCTAATGGAGGTAAGAAACCTATAGATGCACCGTCTGCAACCACGTCGATTAACAGTCGACTCAGTGAATCTGTCAGGGCTTCGTTCAGAGCTTGAACAGGGTAAACTCTCACTTCGTTAGACATTGTGATTCCTCCCGGTGAGTTCGATAACATACAATAAAGAAAGTAAACTATCTTTTTAGGATAGCTTACTTTCCATGGTACTTTGTTTACTACTTAATCACCCTTACTTCTATTACTGCTCTGCCATATAAAAGAACTCCCACAAATGACCATCCAAATCCTGAAAGCTCCATCCATACATAAAACCATGATCTTGAGGTTCATTCGAGGGCTGGCCGCCTGCTTCCAAAGCCTTGCGAACGATCTCGTTCACCTTTTCTCGGCTCTCCACCGATAGAGCAACAATCGCTTCTGTGCTTTTCGTGGCATCTGAAATTTCCTTTGTAGTGAACGCTTTAAAACGTTCTTCAACCAATAGCATGACAAAAATATGCTCACTAACAACCATGCAGGTTGCATGTTCATCAGTGAACTGAGCGTTAAATTCAAATCCAATTGTAGTGAAAAAATCAATGGAGTGCTGTAGGTTTTTAACTGGTAAATTCACAAAAATTTGTTTAGCTGTTACTCCCACGATGCTTCACCTCTTCATTCTACTTTATCATACGACTTCTCCACAAAAGATAACTTAACTATCTCACAAAGTCAATCAATCTGACATTTGCAATTAAACTAACAACTCTTACCTTGTCCCTTAGCTTTACACCAAGAATAGGCTTGTACAACAAAATGGCTTCGGATGTTTTTTCATCCTGATCCACTTGATCATCCACTCTTGGTTTTAGAAGCTGTTCCCTTCCCCAATTTCGCCATGATTACGCTTACAAACATATCCTATATTTAAGATACCACAAATTAGCCAATTTAGTACTTAAATTATGTAAAAATGAATTCTTCTTGTCGTAGCATAATCAGATCATATTATTGTAAACTTGTTCTAATACAGAAAAAGGTGGCACACACGCTATGGAGCATTTGCTTAACGATCAGGTCAAAAATATTCAAATCAGCGGCATCCGCAAAATCGCAAATAAAGTTGCCGCATTACCCGGAACGCTCTCCTTAACGATTGGACAGCCGGATTTCCCTACCCCTGCGCATATTATGGAAGCTGCCCATCGGGCGATTGATGAAGGCCGGACCACTTATACACCTAATCCGGGACTGCCGGAATTACGAGAAGCCGCAGCAGCGTTTGTAGCCCGTAAATACGGCCTAAATTACCGTGGACAGGATGAGGTTATCATAACGAACGGAGCCAGTGAAGCGCTGGATATTACCTTACGCACGATTTTGTCACCCGGTGATGAAGTCATTCTACCCGTGCCAATCTACCCAGGGTACGAGCCCTTGATCCGTTTGTCAGGCGGCATTCCTGTGTTTGCCGATACCCGCAGTAGCGGATTCAAGCTCACAGCCGAGGTGTTGGAGCCTTATCTGACCGAACGGACAAAAGCAGTCATTCTCGGATATCCTTCGAATCCGACCGGGCGAGTGATGAGCCGCGAAGAACTGGAAGCGGTCGCGGATTTACTGAAGGAGCGCGATCTGTTTATCATTTCGGACGAAATATACAGCGAACTGATTTACGATACCCCCCACGTGTCCATTGCAGCTCTTCCAGGTATGCGTGAGCGCACCATCGTCATTAACGGTCTGTCCAAATCACATTCCATGACGGGATGGCGTATTGGTTTTACACTTGCACCCGCTGAAATTACACAGCACATGGTCAAAGTCCATCAGTACAACGTGACCTGCGCTAGCTCAATTAGCCAATATGCAGCACTGGAAGCCCTGACCGTCGGGGTGGATGATGCACTTCAGATGCGCGAGGAGTACCGCCGACGTCGCGACTATGTACACGGAAGACTAACTGATATGGGAATTCCACTAGAGAAGCCTGAGGGAGCCTTTTATCTTTTCCCTTCCATCGCCCATTTTGGATTAAGCTCGATGGATTTTACCTTGAAGCTGCTGGAAGAGCATGGAGTGGCTGTCGTACCTGGAGATGCCTTTTCTTCCTATGGCGAAGGATACATTCGCTTGTCCTATGCTTACGGACAGGATGTGCTGGAGCAAGGATTGGATAAAATAGAGAAGTTTGTTAGAGGAATGGTGAGGGGTTAAGGTGGTTAGAGGCGCTACGCAGTCCATTTGATCTTCCGATCGCTGTTGCTGGGGGATTCTTGAATTGGATAAAACATTTATAGGTAAGAATCCCTCAGCAAAGGCGAACGCTGCCGCTTCTCCAGATTCAAATGGCCCGCTTCGCTCACTGCCCACCTTAAAGTCCCAAAATTCTCTAACGTGTGTGTGGAGCAGCAGGATAAAAACATACTCACCGCTTTACACGGTGAGTAAACAGAATAGGCCTCTGAGGCACCCCTACGGGTGGCTCAGAGGCCTATTCTTCCACTACTCCCACGCGCTATCGGCGTAGGGATTCATGGGTGACTAGCTTTAAGCACGGTGCAGCGGAGGGGGCGGAATGGTACTGGACAAGCGAAGCGGTCGCCTTTAAATTCCGATTTCCACCTTTATGCGGTAATCATAAAAATCGGAATTTAACAGCGATGGTAAGCACCATCCGCCTCCGCAGCGACCTCTAAAGCGCAAACCTGAATCCTCACGCCACTCCCCTACTTTAAATGCATTTTGAATTGCAGGAACAATTCGTTGTAATGAGCGAGCATGCGCTTGCCCAGATTGTCGTACACTTCCAGCTTATCTGTAATGTCGGACGGAGGGTAAAAACGCTCGTCGCCAGAGATATCTTTAGGCAGCAATTTCTTTGCATCCTTGTTTGGCGTGGAGTATCCTACAAATTCGGCATTTTGAGCGGCTACATCGGGCTGCATCATGAAATTGATGAACTTATGGGCCGCATCCACATGGGTAGCGGTTTTTGGAATAACTATATTATCAAACCACAGGTTGGAACCTTCATCCGGCACGATGTAATCGAGCTTATCGTTCTCATCCATGATTTCAGACGCATCACCGGACCATACAACCCCGGCAGCAGCTTCCTCGTTTGCCAGCAGCATTTTAATCTCGTCACCAACAACCGCTTTGACATTGGGCGCTAATTTCTCCAACTTCGTCAAAGCCTGCTGCAAATGTGCCTCATTCGTATCATTCAAGGAGTAGTGGAGACTGTTCAGCGACATGCCCATAATCTCCCTAGCTCCATCAACCAACAACAGGTTATTACGTAGCTTCGGGTCCCATAGGCCATCCCAGCTATGAAAATCAATGCCTCTCGTCAGCTCCGGGTTAAACACAATCCCGACTGTACCCCAAAAATACGGAACCGAATATTGGTTATTCGGATCAAACGAAAGGTTTAGATAATGTGAATCTACATGCTTCAAATTCGGCAGCTTGCTATGGTCCAACGGGAGCAACAAGTGCTCCTGCTTCATTTTAGCCAAAGCATATTCCGAGGGAACCGCTACATCAAACGAAGTTCCTCCCTGCTCGATTTTCGTCAGCATCGCCTCATTGGAATCAAAGGTCTGATAAATGACAGTAATCCCCGTCTCCTTCTGAAACCGTTCCAACAACTCAGGGTCAATGTAGTCTCCCCAGTTGTACACCGTCAGTGTGTTGCCACCGGAGTAGCCTTGACTGGAATTCAGCCATGCCGCCACTCCCATCAGCCCAAACGAGATGATGAAAATCGACAGAAACACGCGCACAAGTGACTTCATCTAGGCACCCCCATTTCTGCCGCAGGCTCCTTTTTATCATTACGATTCGCTTTGCGCATAATAAAGTAGTAACCCACCACCAGCAGTACAGTAAACAGGAATATGAGCGTAGATAGCGCATTGATGGACAAGGAAACCCCTTGACGGGCACGTGAGTATATTTCCACCGATAAAGTCGAATAGCCACTGCCTGTCACAAAAAAGGTCACCGCAAAATCATCCAGCGAGTACGTTAACGCCATAAAAAAGCCCGCATAAATCCCTGGCTTGATAAAGGGCAAAATCACCTTGGTCAGTACATCCAGCCGGCTGGCACCCAAATCACGCGCAGCATCCACCAGGGATGGACTCATTTCCTGAAGCCGCGGCAAAATCATAATGACCGCAATCGGCACACTAAACGCAATATGGGACAATAAAACGGAGTAGAAACCCAGCTTAATCCCGACCATCGTGAACAAAATAAGGAAGGAAGCGCCGATAATGACGTCCGGGTTCACGATCAATACATTATTGAGCGACAGCAGCGTATTTTTGACTCGACGGTTCTGCATCTGATGGATAGCCAGCGCACCCATAATGCCAATAATCGTAGCCAACGCAGATGACAGCAAAGCAATCACCAAGGTGTTAATGACAATAATGATCAAGCGAGTGTCTGCAAACACCTCTTTGTAATACTGGAGTGTAAAACCCTCAAACTCATGCATCGTCCCGCCGCTATTGAAGGAATAGTACATCAAATACAAAATAGGCGCGTACAAAACGAGAAAAACAATCACCAAATAAATATTTCCGAATCGGTTTTTATTTACCATGCCGCACCCTCCGTTTCGTTCCCGAGGTGAGCAGCATAATGATCCCCATCGCCAAAATCAGGAACACGGCAACCGTAGAGCCCATACCCCAATCCTGAGTAACCAGAAAATGCTGCTCTATCGCCGTCCCCAGTGTAATCACACGGTTACCTGCAATCAGGCGGGTAATCATAAACAGCGACAACGCTGGAATAAACACAGCCATGCAACCAGATCGCACACCCGCAAGCGTTAACGGAAAAATAACCCTGCGAAACGCAGTCCACTTGGAGGCTCCCAAATCACGGGCTGCGTCCAGCAATGAAGGGTTTAACCCTTCCAACGCGTTATAGATGGGCAAAATCATAAAAGGCACAAAAATATAAACCGACACAAACACAAAGCTGGAGCTGGTAAACAATAATTGCTGACCTCCCAACCCAACCATACCTAACACCGCATTCACCGGACCATAGGTTCCGAAAATCCCAATAAAAGCATACGTTTTGAGTAACAGGTTAATCCAGGTCGGCAAAATAATGAGCAACAGCCACAGCTGCTTATGCTTGGTGCGTGTGAGTAAATAGGCTGCCGGGTAAGCAACTAACAGTGAAAATACAGTGATCAGAAATGCATACCAAAACGAGCTAAGCGTCATGCTCAAATAAACAGGTGTCAGAAACTGAGCATAGTTGTTGAATGTGAGATGACCATCCACATCAAATAGTGAATAGTAAAACACAAGTACAACCGGAGCCGCCACAAACAGCACAATCCATAAATAATAAGGCAGCAGATACGCTGCTCTTGTATTACCGGACATGCTGATCCACCTCTTCATAGGCTTCCAGACGCCGATCAAATTCTTCCTCTGTTTCCCCGAACCGCATCACATGGATCGCTTCCGGGTCAAATCGCAGACCGATTTCACTGCCCAGCTCCGCCTTTTTGGTAGAATGCACGAGCCATTCCTGTCCCGAATCATCATAGCAGCTTATTTCATAGTGAACACCACGGAACAATTGGGTATCCACTTTTACACGCAGCTTGCCTTCAACAACACTCGTAATCTCCAGATCCTCCGGTCGGATCACGATTTCAATGGGCTCGTTCGGACGTAAGCCTCCGTCGACACATTCAAACTGTCGGCCGTTAAATTCCACTTGGTAATCCGCAATCATCCGTCCTGGGACAATATTGGATTCGCCGATGAAATCAGCAACAAACCGATTGATCGGCTCATCATAAATATCATTAGGCGTACCACTCTGCTCAATCTTACCTTTGTTCATGACAAAAATTTCGTCCGACATGGCCAGTGCTTCCTCCTGATCATGCGTAACGAAAATAAAGGTAATTCCAAGGCGCTGCTGCATTTCGCGCAAAATGTACTGCATTTCAGTACGCAGCTTTAAATCCAATGCAGACAACGGTTCATCCAACAAGAGAACGTCAGGCTCATTAACGATAGCCCGTGCGATGGCAACACGCTGACGCTGTCCTCCGGACATCTCAGAAATTTCCCGCTCGCCGTAGCCTTCCAGATTGACAAAGGACAACGCCTGTGTCACCTTCTCTTGGATGTCCTTTTTATTCATCTTTTTGATTCGCAGACCAAAGGCTACATTTTCAAACACATTCAGATGCGGAAATAGCGCATAATCTTGAAAAACCGTATTGACCTGCCGCTCATTGGCTGGAACACGATTAATGAGTTTTCCATTTAAATAAATAGAGCCTTCTGTCGGCTCCGCAAAACCTGCAATCATACGCAGAATCGTCGTTTTACCACAGCCGGAAGGCCCCAGCAGTGTATAAAATTTACCACGCTCAATTTCAAAGCTGACGTCCGCCAGCACTGGGGGATCGTTGTCATATTGCTTGGTCACCCGTTCAAATCGGATGATGGTTTGCTCTCCCATAACACCCTCCTTCAAAAATTCGACTTCATTCCATTTTATTAAACATAATTATTCAGGGCGCCTCATTTACCCTTGAGACTTCCATGTAAAATAGTCTGTCAGCACACGAATGGCTACACCAATCGCTTCTTCCGCAGGCTCCAGCTTCGCATGATGCAAACCATAAGGCGTATCAACGCCAAGCCAGAACATCAGACCGGGAATTCGCTCCAGAAAATACCCGAAGTCTTCTCCGGTCATCGCTTCTCCGCATTCAATAAGCTGCACATCCTGCCGGTTACTGACCCAGTTCATAAATTCCTCGGTCACCTGAGCTTCATTGTACACTTGCAAATAATTGGAGCCATAATGAATCTCGGCATGGCATTCAAACCCAGCTTCCACACCGCGCACCAGCGCTTCGATCCGCGATTTAACCAGCGCCATCGTATCGGCAGACAACGTTCGGATCGTACCCTCCAACCGGGCGGTTTCTGCGATAATATTTTGCTTCGTGCCTCCGCTAACCTTACCCACAGTAATGACTGCTGCATCGAGTGGATTCACATTACGGGCTACAACCGTTTGTAATTGTCCCACCAGTTGGCAAGCAGCCACTACCATATCATTCGCCTTGTGTGGATACGCAGCATGCCCGCCCGTACCCTTCAGGTCGATGAAAAGCTCCGACGTATTGGCAAATAGGATGCCCGGGCGAGTCGCAATTGTACCGACAGGATATTCAGGTGCAACATGCAGCGCGACAATTTCATCGGGTATCCAGTCTGCCAGCTCTGTGCTGTCCCGCATAGGCAAGGCTCCACCCGGCCCTTCCTCAGCCGGTTGAAACAATACAACCAGATCATCCTTAATCGGATGGCTTGCAAAGTGAGTAACAATTCCCAATCCAATCGTCATATGTAAATCGTGTCCACAAGCATGCATATAGCCGGGATGGGTCGAACGGAAATCGTAACCTGTCTCTTCTTCAATCGGTAAACCATCCATATCACAACGATATCCATAGCGGCGTTCAGGAGCTGATCCATGAATGAACACTAACACGCCCGTACGCCATGTACGAATGTCCAACCGCTCCTGAGGGAGCGTTTCCAAATAATCCAGCAAATATTGTTGTGTTTTGTACTCCTCAAAACCCGGTTCGGGAATTTGGTGTAAATCTCTTCGTATTTGGACAAAAGAACGATAGTCGACCGTACTCATTGCTGCCACGCCTCCTCTTTATAGCTCATCAGCTCTTATCGGGCAAAAGAACAAAAGGACAAAAGCCCGGCGCAGCCGCCGAGCCTTGTCCGTTGTGCTTCGTCCCTAAGTTATGCTGTCAGTGCATCATGCTTCTGACAAGGAATCGTTCACCTTTGGTACATAAAAAACTTCTGCATTCTTACAGAACGCGCAGTTCTTTCAAAATCTCAGTTTTAGATTTGGTCTTATCGTCGACCTGTTTGATCACACGTGCAGGTGTACCCGCCACTACGGAGTATTCAGGCACATCTTCAGTTACGACCGCTCCGGCTGCAACAACTGCACCTTTACCAATGCGTACGCCTTCCAGTACAACCGAGTTCGCACCGATCAATACTTCGTCTTCTACGATAACAGGCTGTGCGGACGGTGGCTCAATGACACCCGCCAGGACAACGCCTGCACCGATGTGGCACATGTTGCCTACTTTAACACGACCGCCCAGCACAGCATTCATATCAATCATCGTGCCTTCACCAATGGTGACACCGATGTTAATCACTGCACCCATCATGATGACTGCGTTGTTACCGATGCCAACCATATCACGGATATATGCGCCTGGCTCAATGCGTGCATTAATGCCTTTCAGATCCAACATTGGAACAGCGGAGTTACGGCGATCATTTTCCACCACATAATCTTCTTCTTTAGCGTTTGCGCTATCCAGTACCGGCTTGATATCAGCCCAATCACCAAATACAACACCACTGTCTCCAGAAATAAAAGCTTGAACATTCTCGCCAAATGATGCGGAAGCCAAAGCTCCTTTTACATATACTTTAACAGGCGTCTTTTTCTTGCTGTTTTTAATCACGTTGATGACTTCTTGTGTATTCATTTCGATGGACATAGTAAATCTAACAACTCCTTCATCGCTTCATACGACTTCGCAAGCCGGAATGATCTTATTCTCTCATCCTTTATAGCACAAAAGTGCAGGTCTCGCAATTATAGATTAGACCCTTATAGCTCTAACCTAGCCCTTAAAATAACCATTTTCAGCGGCATGACTGCCTTAAATTCATGATTGTAAGCCGCCGATCATCCCGCATCAAAGTAGGGTTATTTATTAGCTTGCAGGCTCTCCAGCGATGTATAAATGTAGGATTGGAATCCTTCAGCAGGTTCACCTTGTGGAATGTTCACTTTCACGATGAAACCGCCTGTTTTATTTTCTACAACTATATATTGCTGTGTCATCTTCGAACTGCTCGCTTGTAAGAACAGACGGCTACTGGATAACGCTTCAGGTATGGCTGCTTTGTCCAGCTTTTGCACCTTACCGATGGAAGCTAGATCCTTTTCGCCTTCTTTTTGAAGTTCGTCCAGATTAAAATCGGAGGGTAGCTTCGTAATTTCAGCATAATAGTTATCATCTACAGCCAAGGCAACACGGTTTTGATCAGGAAACAGGGACATCGGATCAAACACATACAGCGAATATCCCTCTCCTTTTGCTAATGTCGCAGTCTGCTTTTCCTTTTTTCCCTCAAGGGTGAGATCAAAAGTTTGAGTCTTTGTGCGTTCTCCGCCTACTGCTTGACCAGCACTTCCGTTTTGATTGCCATCTGTTGCAGCCTCTGTTTTTTGTATTTTCGTTAAAGTCAGTTGCTTCGCCGTCGCGTCGCCCTCTACTGCTTTTTCGGTGTATTCAAACGCTACTGTATCGCCTTCCTTAAGTCCAGCTATTACCGTGTCCAGTCCGTCCCCCAATTGGAAGGATTGGGCTTCGCCATTGGTTCCAATCTCTACCGTATGCGGGTCAGCAGCTCCATTGTATACACCTGTGCCTTTTTTAACCTCCGACTCAGCGATTGTCTCCGGTTTAACTTGCGGCTGCTGTTGCGTTTGCGGTTGGTCTGACCCTTGAGGTGCGGTGTTATTGGTTTGCGGTTTCGTTCCACAGGCTGACAGAGCCAGCACTGCCACTACAGTCAGTAGTATGATTGAAATTGTGTTTTGTTTTTTCATAAAATCCACCTCCACTATGATAGACGAGCTTGTGCAGCAAAAGTTCTACGCAGCATCTCACTTAAAATCCAAAATCCTACCTCCTGCTCCCGTTTATTATATTCTCAGGATTTTGCAAAATCCTAATACCACGGGAATGTTAGGTACGGTATAATGGGCTGTATTAACCTAATTTTCGAGATACCGCTTGGAAGGAACATAGACGTATTTATTTTCCCCCATACGGATGGAGCTGCCACGTGAATCAAGCACACAAACCGTCGTTTTCCTTTGAATTATTGTACATCATAGGTATTATCGCTATTTCGTTCTCCTCGATCTTCGTAAGATGGTCTGAAGCCGAGGTGTCCGTCATCGCTATGTACCGTTTGTACCTAACCAATCTGATCATGCTGCCTTTGGTCTGGAAGTACCGCACTGAGCTGTTTAGCCTGACCCGCAAGCAGTGGATGCTGATCCTCTGGTCCGGTATTGCGCTGGGGCTGCATTTCTTGCTCTGGATGGGCTCACTGCGACTGACCACCGTTGCAAGCTCTACCGTTATTATGACATTGGAGCCGATCCTTGTCATGCTCGGTTCATTTTTGTTTTTCCGGACGGGCACGAATCGCGCTATGCTCATCGGGATGGGCATGGCTTTTATCGGCTCGCTGGCCATCGGAGCTGGAGACTTCCATGTCTCAGGACAAGCCCTGCTCGGGGACGCACTGTCCTTCTTGGGTATGGTAGCCGTGTCCATCCATATGCTGATGGGCAAGCATCTGCGCGAGCATTTGAGCGCGTTTGTGTATAATTTTTGGGTTTTTGCCATCGCAGCCACATCACTTGCGCTGTATAATGTGGTCAATGCCATTCCTTTTACCGGATACGCTCCACGGGAATGGGGACTGTTCCTGCTGTTAGCCATTGTACCTACGCTGTTCGGACATTACCTATTTAACTGGCTGCTCAAATACATTAACGCAACTGCGGTGTCGATGGCGGTACTCGGCGAGCCCGTTATTTCTTCCTTGCTAGCTTGGGTGCTGCTCGGGGAAAGGTTGTCTACTTTACAATTTGGTGCAGGCTTTTTCATCCTGTTCGGGGTATGGATTTTTATCCGATACGGAACGGATTTTAAAAAGAAAGTTGTCCATCAAAGTGAGTTGCCCGACACTGAGCATCCCCTGAAGGCCAGCTCTTAACTTATTTACCCCATTTTCATAAACCATACTCAATGAATTAAATTCACTTCTAAAAAAAGGAAGGCGGAATTCTCTATGAAATCCATCGTATCCAAACGCTGGCTGCTAGCCCGATTGTATGAGCCGGACATGATCATCGCCGACTGCCGTTCCCTGCTCGGACAAGCCGGAGCTGGGCGGACTCAATTTAATGAAGACCATATTCCAGGGGCGGTTCATTTCGATTTGGAAGAAGACCTTACCGCTCCTCTTGCTGAGCATGGGGGTCGCCATCCCTTACCTGATGTGGATACACTTGCTGCACGTCTAAGTCGTGCCGGAATCAATGCTGCCTCGCGCATCGTCGCTTATGATGACCAAGGCGGTATGATGGCTTCCCGCTTCTGGTGGCTCCTGCGCTATCTCGGGCATGAGCAGGTATATGTGCTGGAAGAGGGCTACAGCGCTTGGAAAGAAGCGAAGTTCCCCGTTACGGTAGACCAGCCGATTCGCATTCCAAGTACATTCACACCAAATGTACAGCCACAAATGCTCACAAGTATGCAAGAGGTGCACCGTGTATCCGAAGATTCTGTTCCTGTTGGCTCCTATATCGGTTTTTCACCTATATTAATCGACTCCAGAGAGCGGCCTCGCTACCTGGGGCTGGAGGAGCCCATTGATCAAGCAGCGGGACATATCCCCGGTGCAGTGAATTTCTTCTGGAAAGAGATCTTGGACGAAAAAGGCAGCTTTAAAAATGCGGAACAATTGCAGCAGCACTTTGCCGATCTTGATCCAAACGCAGAAATTATCGTGTACTGTGGTTCTGGCGTATCCGCCTGTCCCAATGTACTGGCCCTGAATGAAGCTGGATTTAGTAAGGTCCGTTTATATCCGGGAAGCTGGAGCGACTGGATTAGCTATGAGGAGAATCCGGTGGCGACCGGAGAGGAATAAAAAGTTTCAACGGATATACAGGTTCAAAAGACAAATAAACTGCCTTAAGCGATTTGGCTCATGGCAGTTTATTTGCTTTGTTAAAAAGTACATAAAAAATCAACTTGAGCCGAGTGAAGCGACCTTATATAGAATTCCAAAGCTGATTTTTTTCTACGTCCTGACGATTTGGCGTAAGTTTCTGACTGGTTCCACATCTCCCGAAATTCTTCTACCAGATTGAGATGATAGCCGGTACAAAAATACGTTGTTAACTGGAACTTATTTCGCCTTCGAATAGCATCGCATTGCTCTATGCACTATACGTTCACCTCATCCCATCTATAAATAACATAGCCGAGTTGACATATAACTAGTAATAAATAAATTACGTTTATACATAGATATATTTTAATTTTTTTCTTGTATTTATGTAAATCTACTTCTTCGTTCACTTCTCTTTTCTTTATTTTCTCTCTCCAACTCATTAATCTTGAGAATTCTACTGCGCCTAATACTCCCCATAGCAATGTAAATACTAAAAATACGGCATTTACTAGAGACAATAATATCCCCATTCCTACATCCATTGTTCTTATTGATCTAAAACAAATGTGCACCACTAGTGTCAGACTAAATAATCCCAAGCCTATAATACTTACTATCGGTTTATCTTGCATCCTCATTTTTTTATTCCCTTCGGTTCCAATTACATGTAACGTTTCTTTATTCACGATGTCCCAGCGCTTTAAGATTAACAGTCCGGCTGCCACTTGCGGTAGCTAAGCGATGGGACATGTCTGTTGAATTACTTCCTCGAAATAGCTATCCAATATTTTGAACAACTATATATCTTAATTCATATTCTTTCTGTTGTTTCTCTACATATATCAGAGTTTCTCTCATGAAACCCATTTCTAATATATTCAAATCATTAAAATGTTCTTTTAAATCTTTTTCAGTAAAGAAGTGAGCATATTTCCCTTCCTTGTATTCATATGTTCCTTCCTCAACTTTCCTACCTACACCATTATTAGAATCACGATCAGAAAAACATGTGAAATACATTACTCCCAATTCCTTCAAATGCTTCACGCAATTCTGTATCAGTTTTTTTCGGTCTTCTAACAAAAATAAATGTAATAAATCATAACAATATATTCCATCATACCTTTGGCTTGTAGTAAACTCTAATACCGATTCTTGAATAAAATTCGTTTTTAAATCCCATTCTTTTGCTAGATTTATAGCTGAACTAGATATTTCAATTCCATCAACCTGAAAATAAGAAGAGAACGCCTTCGTATTTCTTCCATATCCAGCACCAGGAACCAAAATATCATGTACATTATTTTTTTTGAACAAATCTATAGCTTGGGTTACAGTTTGACTTGGTTCACAACCCCAAATCATTCCTTCTTCAGTAAATCTTTTGTTCCAATAATCCCCCATATTATTCACCCGCCTATATACTCACATTGCTCTTCTTTTAAGCTCATCAATCTGTCTGATATGATGTTGATCATGCCAGATAAAATCTCTTAAATATGATATTACAGTAAACTTCCCGTCAGCATATTCTTTAGTAAACTTGTCGTCTTCAAAACTCTCTATACTCTCCAATATCATGTTACGGTACTGAATAGTCATTTTAATTAATTCTTCTTTCGTTTTTGTTTTTCCATATTCAACAGCATCCTGATTAAATTGTTCAAAATCCATATGTGTTAATGTCAAAGGCGCATCGTTTAATATCGGATTTATGGCTACTTCATAAAAGTATTTATCCCACAGTAATATATGACTTACGATATCGTGAACTGACCATTTATCTTCAGCAATCTTTATTTTCCAATCCATTTCACGAATCTCAGAAACAAAACGTATCCATTCTCTGAACTCCTCTAGTAACCGCGACTTCTCATTCATGGTATCACACTCCTTTTTTCAAATTATTCATTGTTCCTTTGCCATTCATCTGTTAAAATCGCATGTTGATATGCATTATGCCAAATGGGTTGTCCTTCTTTTCGCATCAACAAGCGCTCCAATAATCTCCACGATGAAGCGTTTTCTGGATTACACATCGCAATAATCCGATGAGCCTTTAACTCTTCAAATCCATATTGCAATACTCTTCTACTTGCCTCAGTAGCATATCCATTTCCATAGTATCTTGGGTTGAATATGTATCCTATTTCCCATGTTAAAAACTCAAACGGTACGGTTTGATTAAAGTAAATGTGTCCTATCATTTTATAAGTAATCATGTAGATCATTCCAATCATCAGATCGAAAATTTCTTATAAGTAATCTTTCTGACTCTAAATCTATCATAATTATCGCCTCTGATACGTTTATTTAGCCTTTGCCTGAATTACTTTTACCGATCATTTAATCCCTCTCCATTGAGAATTTTCTGCATACATTTTTCAACCCTTGACTCCCGAGTTTTAGATTGTTTCGGTGCAGAAAAATACATAATAGAACTACTACGACCTTCTATTCTTCATTCATTCTATCTGCTCGTATCCAGCTCATCTCCTCAATGTTTAATAATTCTTTAAACTCTTCTACTAACTGATGCTTAGATTCTAATTGTGTATAGTAATCATTATTCAAAATATCGTCTAATTGTTTTATTCGCTCATTATCTAGTTCAAAAAAACTAAATGTTTCTAGATTGCAATTTGTAAACTGTTTTGCTATTTTCTCATTGTATTCATTAGATCTCAGAACTTCTTCAATTAATTCAGTTCTGGTTTTGTCCCCTCTAGGGTCGACATATAAAAATTCAATGTGATCTTCCTCTGGATATCTCTCTTCTGCAAGCTTAATAATTAAAGTATCTAATAACACATATGATATATGAAGACTTGCTATCTCTTGTGAATTGTAAACTACACGGTATCCCCAATAGTGATCTTCAAAATTATAAAAATATAACACTGGGATTTTTTCTGAAATTTGAAATAGACTTTCCGGAATTTCTTCACTTACTTCTGTATCTTTGGTTACGAAAACAAACCATTTGTCATTTAAATCCTCCGCGTATACAGGATCATAATCAAGAACTGCTTCTTTATATTTCAATAGTGATAAGCTTCCTGAAGTCAATTCACTCATTGTTTTGGCTCCTTTTTAGTCATATTTCACTAATACTCTTCAAATTTATATTTTGTTATTTATTTAATTCGATTACTTGTTCTTTATTAAAATAGCCCACTAGGCAGCCTTGATCTAAAATTGAAATATATAATTCCATGGATTGTTCAGTCTTTATTAACTCATTAAATTTCTTGAATATCTCCATATCCAACCAATCATCATCTACTTTCATTTCCCATCTTATAAGTTCATTCTTATATTCAAAAGAGACCCATGCAGTACTATTCTGAATATCTACGTAATCCGTTATCTTATTTAAATTAAGTTTTGTCATATTCTCTAATCGCATTATTACTCTTGCATAGTCTCCATAGTCCTCAATACATTCCGTATCTAAATACCAAATTTTATCAGATACATTTATAAATTCACCATTCACTTCAACTTCTCCACCTAAAGTAAGCAGCAGCAAGTTGTAGGAATCTTCTTCATATTCACTTCTTGAAATTTTTTCTAAAAGCAATTCTTTCTTTAGAATTGCTCTCATGAAGATGCCCAATTCAGAAAGTTGGTTTAGTTGATCTTCAAATATTGTTTTCTTTTTCTTAAATAAACCAAACAACTTAAACACCTTCTTTTATGGTTTGCGTCCCTTTCCTAAAGCGTTCTTGTATTAATGAACCTCGCTAGGGGTTGTCTTACCTGATCAAACTTCCTCGGAATGCCTCTTTCAGACAAAACTCCTATTTAGTTTGAATTATTAATATATCTCTTTGCAATTTCACATAACGTTTCTGTATTTATAAGCCTCGTCAGGCGTTGTCTGCTAAAGGCCTCTTCGAAATCCCTCTTGCAGATCGAAGCTCCGAAGGGGCTCAGTTTGAATATTATGTTACTCTTCTGTTGCTACTACTTAGAATCAGCATTCAATTTATTAATCTGTTGTGTATTTTCTATTCTTAGTTTTTCTATGTGTTCATTAATTATATTTTGCCCTTCAATTGAATTAAGAAATTCTCTGACCTCATTATCTATTGTCCTTCTCTTATTATACAAAATGGATTGTGCTTTTTCGGTTTTAAACCCAATTAGTGTTATTGCTATACCTAAGCTAATTAGTGTAAAGGCATCACTAAAAGTATTAACTTCTTTGACAGAAATATTGAACTTTATATTAGGCAAAACGATTATAGCCATCACCGCACACCCAAGAAATATAGAACGTAAACTGAATAGAAATTTACTTAGCATGAATCCTTTCTTTATCCATATGCCTTCAACAATAAATTCCAGCAAGTCATATAGTATAAGAAAGAACGCTGCAATTGAGATATATAACAACCATTTTCCAGTAGCATTCATAAAGGGGGTTAGTCTTAATACTGATAAAATAATAAAACCAACTCCAGTTATCTTAGTGAAAGTTGTGGTCAAGATACTCTCCTCCTATTGTACCTTTTAGGCTATGGGAATTGTAGATAACGTTCTTGTATTCCGAATCCTCACTGCCTTAAGGGACGTCAGCAATGCATCGTAAATGTGCTGTTATCTGATGTACGATCTTTTCCGAATGCTCTCTCTAATATTGTGTTCTCTGTGTTGTTGACTCCTTTAACCATTCATTTAATCCATCTTTACTTATATAAATATCAGTTCCAATTCTAATAATGGGAAACATCTTGCCAGAATATGAACCAGTGGTCTTTAATATAGTTTCCTCACTAGATATGATTGTTCTTACTTGGGGTTCAGTTATGTCCAAGTATTCAGCTGTTTCTTTGATTGTCATTAGTGGTTTATATTCTTTTTGATTTGTTCCGTCTTTATTCAGCTCTTTGTCTCCAGTGTGACTAATAAACAAGCCACTAATAACAATTGATAAACCTAATATGAAAGAACTAATTATTGTACTTAGATTTAGTTGCTTCATTGCCCTTGCCTCCTATAAATAAATTAATCATATTTCACCTAACGTTTCTGTATTCCTGAACCCAAAGGGGTTGTCTGCTGAAATCCCTCTTCGAAATCCAACTCGCAGACCTAGGCTCCATTGGAGACGCAGCTTGAATATTATATATTAAATGTTACTTCCTTCATTGATTTACTCAACGTCAATTTTTGTTTAAATCCTTTGTCAGTATTATTTCCAGAGGTTCGTTCTCAAGCATTAAACATCCAGCATCTCTATACCCAAGCTTCCTATAAAAATGTTGAGCTTCTTCATTTGAAAGTGTCGAGGTCATAACCATTTCAAATCCTTTTTGTTTCATTAATTCTTCCCAATAGTGGACAACTTTTTTACCAATACCTGTTCCTCTATACTCCTCATCTATCCATATCATATTCATAAATGGTGTGTTGTCCCAGAAAAATCCGTATCTCATCCAACCTATTTCTTGATTGGATTCTCTGATTATTAGAATTTCATTTTCTTTTATTTTGGGTCTTATCAGTGTCTTATGTATGTGCTTGTCTCTTAACAAGATATACTCATAATCTGATTCAATCGCAAAATCAATCTTCATTGTAAATCCTCCCTATTCACTCATTTCATTGAATATCTTCTTGGTAACACTTAGCACTGATGTCTCATAACGTTTGTACAATACATAAGTTTATAAAGTCTTTTCAAAAATGTATAAGTCACCTTCTTCTCTAACCTTAGTAAACCCACACTTTGAATAGAAGTGATGATTCTTGACACTCCAGCTAGGAGTATCCAGCCACCATTCAGTGCTGTCTGGAAATTCACTTTCAATTTTCTCCATTACCTTCGTGCCGATTCCTTGATTTTTAAAATTTGGATCAATAAAGATTCTTCCTAGATTATGCACTTGATTACATTCTACAAATATCATTGCTCCCCCGATTATTTCTCCATTAAAGAGTATCTTGAAATATTCGCAATTTTGCATCATCTCTTCCTGCCAACTTATGGAGTCATATCCTATGGGACCAACGGTTTCATTATTATTAAAATGCTTTGATTCATCCTCAAAACTGGCCTTTTGTATTTCAGCAAGTTTTTGTGCATCATTTTTTCTAGCTTTTTCTAATGTCAGCACCAAACATACCTCCATTGTCTTTTTTATTTTTTCCGGGGTTGTTTGGTAAAATGCTTCCCCGAATTCCATCCCAGCAGGCCTAAGCTCCGTGAGGATTCGATGCTTGAATATTATGTTATCAGAAGTTACCGAACTTCTTCACTATGCATTCAAAATCAATCTGCAAATTTTTTTATCAGCGAATTTTCTTATATGGTCTTTTTTCATTTTGTAGTTTGATTATTAGTTCATATGCATCTCTTTCACTTTTCTGAGCTTTTAGTGACTCTTCTTCTGTTATTTCTATTTCTATCATTTGAACCACTATTCCACCAGCATCAAAACTAATGAATATTCCCCATCTCTTCGAATTATATCAATCCCATAATCGGCAAAGAATATATCCATATTATGGGTTCCATCCTCAAAAAAGCCTCTAAATTAGAGGCTCATATGGACGATGTTCGTTCGTGTCCCTCGACACCACAATTCAGCAATCTCCAAAATTGTTCAACCATGACCGATGCCGGATATGGCATCGAACGGGTAATCCACCATTCCAATACCCCCACTGCCGCTGAAATTAAAAATTGCACCGTAATGTCCCTGTTCATTTCCTGATCGAGGTTGATCGAATCCAGATGCTCGCACAGACTTTGCCGGAACATTGTCTCTATTTGGTTTCGAAAAACCGTACTTCCCTTGTTCGTCAGCATTATAGAGTAGAATGAAGCATGCTGCTCCAAATATTCAAACGTACGCAGTAGTGCGGTTTTGGAAGGAAGATGTAAGAAGTTATCTTCAGACATACAATTGCGTAGTAACTCGTTAATTTGAGCTTTCATGCATTGATCGCGCAGATCATACTTGTCAGCGAAATGCAAATAAACCGTTCCGCGATTGACATTCGCTTCCTCCGCAATTTGATTGATCGTAATTCTCTCGAATTCCTTTTCTGACATCAGCCTCATAAAAGCGTCAATAATGGCTTGCCTCGATTTTTGAATACGCCTGTCCATACCCATCTCCCCTTTGTATCATACAAAAAAATGAACATTTCGAAGTCCTCTGTTGAAAAATCAACAACTACGCTTGTTTTAACCATTGAACCCCATATACCACTCTGATACATTCACTTTATAAAATTTATGTTGATGATTCAACATATGTTCAATTTTAGAGGAGCCATACTCATGAAAGCTATTGTTTTACAATCTTTGGAATGACTTAATTCCCATGAATTAGGAGGGTTTTAAAATTGAAACTTACAGGAAACACCGTTTTTATTACAGGCGGCGGTTCGGGAATTGGACGTGCGTTAGCAGAAGCTCTCCACAATCTTGGAAACAAAGTTATTATCTCCGGTCGACGTAAAGAGCGTCTGGAGGAGACGATCAAAGCCAATCCTGGCATGTCCGCAGTGGAATTGAATGTACAAGATCCTACCAGCATAGAGGCGACCGCCAAGCAGTTAATCGAAGAATACCCGGATGTGAATGTCTTGATTAACAACGCCGGCATCATACAGTCCGATGACGCGGCGGGCGTAATCGATGAGGATGTTTTGATTTCGACTGTCACTACAAATTTGCTAGGCCCCATTAGGTTGACTTCTGCATTCATCGAGCATTTGAAGTCCAAAGAAGAAGCGGTTGTCATCAACACGACTTCAATACTTGGATTTGTACCATTAGCGACAACTGCTGTATACTCCGCGACGAAAGCAGCACTTCATACCTATACGCTGTCCCAAAGGTACATGCTTAAAGACACGTCGGTAAAAGTAATAGAAATTGTGCCTCCATGGGTTCAAAGCAACAACGATGAACCGCGTGCGATGTCACTTGATTCATTCATTGATGCAACAATAAAGATACTTGGCACGGATACAGATGAAGTTCTGGTGGAAGAAGCGAAAATGTTTCGAAATAACCCTGGCCCGAACGAAGGTATTTTTGTGACCCAGCTTAACGATACGATGAATTCTGAACCTCCAAAGATTCATTGATCCACCTGTAATTTAATTTTCAAAAATTTAGGCGAACATGAAGTAGACACTCAGCTCTGTCTACTTCATGTTCATTTTATTGCAACTTGCACGTGGAGTAAGAAAAAGCGCCAAGAAGTCACGTCAATGTTTCCCCCTTAAATAATTCCGTTGATTTCACATAACGTTTGGATATTCCTGAAGTTCAACAGCCCTTTGTTAGGTGATATCGGGGACATCCTCGTCAGACTTAACAGGTCGAATTTGTCCGGTGAATCCGATCCTTCGAAATGCCTCTTCCGGGCCAAAGGTCGGTCTTGTCCCAGCCAGATGCGTTGAATGCTATGTTAGATGACGTTCACTTTTTTCAAGTTAAGTAAGTAATTATTATTCTCGTTTCCATTTATGTGTTTCGAGTAGTTTTCCAGTTTCATAATAATACTTTATTACTTCAAGCATAGGAATTAATTCTATACAAATGTTATCGCAATAATTGCCTAACTGGCCACCAGCAACCAGATGAATTTCACTGTTTCCCTGTTTATCGTTCATAAGAGTATATATATTACCATCAATTGTAATAGACACTATAAAATATTCCGGTCCGCCTCCAACCAATGCTGAATCTGTATCTGATACCTCAAAAAAAACTAATGTAAATTTATCTCCATCAAGTTTTTTTAAAAAACTTAGAGTGTCTGCCCACGTAGGATTCATAACTATTTCTTCATTGAATGTGGTCCCAATCCATTCATCAATACTAATAGATTTTATCACTTTTTCTTTTCATCCTTTTTAGATGGTTTTATTTATTCGGGGGCTTTCATCTAACGATTCTGCATTCACGATCCCAGCGAATGCTCGGGTGTCCTACAGCTATCTCCTTTTCCGAAATCCTTCAGCCGAACCGAGGAGCGAATGCGACGATGCTTGGATGTCATGTTATGCAAAGTTCCATGACTTCATTGAATCTACTTACATATCCTGTTTAATTCAACATCACCATTCTCTCCATTCTTCTGTAATATCTTGATCTTCCTCAATTTCTAATCCAGCTAGTCTTGCTGCCTTATCTATAAATTCAGCCAGTTCTTCACGTTCCATCGTTTCAATAAAATAGTCGTTCTTTTCATTCAATTCATTAAACGTAATTACAATTTCTTCTACAGCCTTCATAATACTTTCAGGATGTTTAGTTTCTTGTAATAATATTAATTGGTTTAGATAGTTATCCAAGACTTTATCAGACATTAATAATTTCTCTTCCGTAAAAAGGTCATCTCCGTATTCAACCATTCTTTTGTTCCACAATTGAGTTGGTTTTTCATTAAATAGGTCCTGTAATGTCATTGGGCATATCCCTCATCTTCTTGTTTTTGTTTTAATAGATTTTTAAAATTGTTGCATAGTATTTCGCATATGAGTTTGCTTACTAACTTGCTTTTCACTTCACTTATCTAATTTTTTCTTTGATTCATCTTTTTTCATCTGTTAGTACACCCTTAATGAAAGACCAAGTCCGGTCAACATCTAGTCAGTACAATTGGCTTGGAGGGTTTATTCCCTTCTAAGTCTCAGGTAATAACCCCTCCCCCTTCGGCTCTTAACCTTTAGGTGATTTTTTACCTTCTCTTGTTGTTATTGATGTATGTCAAAAGTGCAAGAATAAATGTTCAAAATAGTAACATTAGAGTCATCGCATCTTTTACATCCATGGTCTCACTTTTCGAAGGAAAACCATGCCCACCCAAGAGTCAATTGTATCTATATTTTACCTGTATTTGCGAGTGCAAACAAGTGTTCTCATTTATTTTCTTGCATTTTTCTTTTATTCTACTTGTTATCCATCATTTCTAGCATATAACGTTTCTGTGTTCACGATGTTTCTCTGACTTATGCGAACGAAATGAGCGGCCGCCGTGCGTATGTGTCCGCCTGCCCCTCCCTGGCAATCCTCTTTGCCGGACCGAGGAACCGCCAGGCTCCGATGCGTGGATATGATGTTATCTGATGGATTGCCCATAAAAAAACAGTTCAACTTTCCCTCTATGACATAAGGCAAAGATGAACTGTCTTTAGTTCCTGTTAAAATCTCTATGCGCACAAGTAGCAACTTCTTCTCCCATCAAGCCAACAAAGCCTGAGCGATCTGATCCACAATGCCATTGATGCCTGTGGGTCCATAACAGCCAATCCATGTCGCGGCATCGACCGAGTGTATGTGCTGGCGCTCAACGGTATCAAGCATTCCCCAGACACGTTGCTCTGTTGCGGATATTCCCTCCTGCATGAGTTCATGGCTAAGCAAGAAGTAATGGCTGGCGTGTACAGCCGGTAGTCTGTCAACTGAGATGTGATAGGCCGTGTCGGAGGTATCTGCCACAAATAACGGAACAGGCAGACCTAGATCATGGTACAGCACAGCCCCTGTACGATGAGAGGCAGAATGCACGCGAACCAGAGAATCCAGCGGACGGATCAGTGCGACGCTCTTGCCTGCCAGAACGGGAGCAAGTTCTTCGGACAGCAATGTGGTTCGTCGGTTATAATCCGCTATAATACGCTTTGCCTCTTCTCGTTTGCCTGTCAGTTCACCGAACAGAGTCAGAATAGTCTGCCAGTTTTCATTGCGCTTAAACATGAGAACTGGAGCGATCCGGCTTAACTGTTCATAGTGCGGCTCATGCACCTCGGTGCAAATAATTAGATCCGGAGACAGTCGTTCCACTGCAAGCAGGTCGGGGTACTCATATGTTCCGAGTAATTCAGTATTCTGAAGTCCTGCCCTGATCGTTTGAGGGAAATGTAACACTGCATTGCCTAGTCCTACGCTACCTGCTGGAGAGAGCCCCAGCGCAAGCAAATGATCGGCATATTGCACATCGAGTACAGCGATACGTTTCGGAGATCCGATAACATAGTATTCCCCTCGCATATGGCATATCACCGAGCCTTGGGCCGACTCATATGAAGAAGCTGTGCGGTTCAGCTGCAAGGAATGAGCATAGTCTATATCTGTTTTCGAAGCGGCATCAAGCCTATAACGCAGCGGAGGGATGCCATAATATTTCTTAAACGCCCTACTGAAATAATACATGTCGCGATAGCCCATTCTGTCAGCAATTTCACCGATGGGAGCATCCGTGTGACGCAGCATCCGCGATGCACTCTCCATGCGCAACTGAATGACATACTCAGTCAGTCCGAGCTGCTTCTCTTGTTTGAATCGTCGCTGCAGCTGTCTTAAGCTGCATCCAGCAAGGGCTGCCAGCTCTTTAAGCTCCAGATTCTGGCGATAATGCGACGCTATATATGAAGCGACAACATCCACCATGTCAGACGCTTCTCCTCCCTGATCACGTTCGTAATCCATGATCAGTTCGTAGATCATGCCCTGAAGCAACGCATTGGCATGAAAACGTTCCATCCCTTCGCCACGACGCCATTTGGCAACGATTTTTTCTGCATTCTCGATCCATTCTGCTTGGGTTACCGAATTTTGCACAAATGAAGTGCGCAACGGATGTTTTCGATATGAAGGCAAAACAAGAGAGGCTCCCTCCATAGAAGAAGCCTTGTACATGATCACGATATAATAAATGTCGTCTGATCTGGCCGTCAGCGTTAAGGATGTCCCCTTAACAACATGACCAGCAAAAGAAGCTCCAATGTGGCAAACCTCACCATTCATTGCAAGCTCCCCTTCCCCTCCGTATGCCAGCAACAACACATTCGAAGTTAATTCCGTTTCGCGAAGAACACTGCCTGTCTGCAAAGTACCGCTATACTCGTCAAGCATCTTGATCGTTGTATCACTCCATAGACTTGTCTGTTCTTGTAGCGGCATTTCTCTCATCTCCTGACAATAGCATCCTTTGCTAGAGTGACTCGCATGACTGGGCTTAACCAATTAACTACAACCAGGCCTGTCAGCAAAAGTAAAATTGTTGCTGTTGTCATTTTAATTGAGATTTATTCTCATTGTCAATTTTCGGACATTTTCTGCAATATTCCCCTGACATCTGGTAATAAAAACAACAGGTGGTACGCTTGCTTTTCACGGCTGGAAAGCTGTCCTTATTTTTTGTGAACCGGGTGAACGGATTTCTTTTTACACCGAACAAATGCCCGGGCGCTCCTTGCGTCAGATATAAAAAATCTGCCTGGATGTGCTGACTTTCTTGCTCAGCATTGTCTACTTCAGGAGTATATAATGGGACAATACGTATCATGATATTCTCCCAAAGGATACTCATCGAAAGAGGAGCAATCGCAGCAAGCGTCTTTAACAGCGGTGCAAGGTGTAACGCAAACATCTCCTTTACCACCTTTTCCCGCCACACTTCCCTGTCTCCAGTTAGTGCTTCTGCCCGAAGCCCGTTCATAGCTAGAAAAGGAAAATGCGTCCCCCCCTCGTTAGCTGTGAGCGTCGGATGATAGAGAAAGCTGTTGTCTAGCCGAAAAGAAACATGCTGATGATGAACGGTCATCGCGGTCAGCAACGGAGCAATCCACAGGTAGCCGATTCGCTTAGCTAACATTGAAGCAGCTACCCTCATGTCAGGCGCACCAATATACTCTTGAAGCCAGCTTAAATACTCTCGGCATGCAGCTTCTTCATGTAGTTGGCTCAAAGCAATAATACGGACATTATCTTCAGACGGCTCACCAAGCCGAATCGAGTGTTCATCCATTGTTTGCTCCCATAAGTCAGTCGATAGATAATGGTCCATTTTAATTTGATCCCAACAGTGCTTCCGATACCTGATCTACAATAATATTAATTGCAAGTGGGCCATAATAAGCGATCCAAAGTGTAGAATTAACATCATATGCACGGTTATTTTTGACTGCATCAAGGGATTTCCATACTGAACTGCTATCCAAAGCCTCTGCCTCTGCCGCAAACAACTCATCAGACAGAACAAAATAATGATCTGCTCCAATCTCAGGAACTTTCTCCATCGAGATTTCAACGGAGGTATCATCTTTGATCTTCTGGACTAATGCAGGCATTTTTAAGCCTAAATCCTCATACAGAATGCCGCCTGTTCGATGCTCAAGACCATGAACACGAATGCCTTCTTTTCTCGGACGAATAAGTGCTACCGTTTCCTCTCCCAACTTCTCCGACAGTTTCTCCTTCAGTCCTGCAATTTTGTCCTCATAAGCCTTACGCACAGTTTCTGCCTCTGCCTGCTTACCTGTGATCGCAGCCACCGTAGCTAACGTATCTCGCCAATCCTCGTAGAAGTCAAGTACGATTGTGGGTGCTATTTTGCTTACACGCTCATACTCTTTCTCTTGAAAATCAGTCATTAAAATAAGATCCGGGTCCAATGCTACAATCGCTTCCAGATTGGGCTTGTCCCGTGTGCCTAAAACCTGTACGTCACCCGGCTTATCGCCTAAATATTCTGGAAATGTGGTATTGCCTTCAGCGATAACACTGCCTGCCGGCTGCTCGCCAACGGCTAGCAATTGATCCAGAAATTTGACATCAAGCACAGCAATTTTCTTTGGTTTCTCGTTAAGCGTATACTGACCCTTCATATGCGAGATCGTAACCGGGAAGGCTCCGGCAGTCTGAGACGCTCCATTCGAAGGCGTGTCCGTTGGAGCTGTAGCAGACTCATTGCCGCCATTTGTACCTGCTCCGGCACCGCAAGCCGTCAGTACAAGAACAAGGGCCAGCATCCAGCCCATTAAAAATCGTGATTTATGGTTAGCATGTGCCATGCTTCCGGCAGCTTGCCTCTTTGTTCCTTTATTCATGGTGAATCCTCCTTATGTATGATAATGATTTTCATTATCGAAATATAAGGCGAGTATAATATATCTCCACATCGCGTTACCATGTACTTTTGCGACATTTCAGCCGGACTAATGCGACATGTAAACCGCTATATCTTCATTTACAATTCTATCAGCTCTTTTACTAATTACTGCATAATCATCGTCTAATGTATCAAGCCAATAAAACCAAGAATCTCCCATTTTTTCTTTCCATTCATTTGGGAGTTCCGTTATTTCTAATCTAGCAACAACTATTTGATCTTCATTTTCTTCAAAAGAATATTTTTCTTTTCATTGATTTCTACCTCTTGCGTCAATGTACATTCCATATCCATTTGTTCCATTGAAACTACAACAGAGGTTTGTATGATAAATTTGTGGATGCTCTTCATTAAATTCTGAATGTGGAAACTCATAAAATGTTCCTTTGGATTCATAAGCCATATTCGGTGAAACATCTATCTTTAATACCCTTTCGTCCGCAGATATTTCTAAAACATTTTGCTTTCTCCTTTTATCAAGTATCTCCTATAACGTTCTTGTATTTATGAACCCGTTAGGGGGTGTCTGCTGAAATTCCTCTCCGAAACTCATCCCGCAGACCAAGGTTCCATCGAAAACATAGTGTAAATATTGTGTTAAGTGAAGTTCAACTTTTTTTTGAATAACCTTTTTAAATTTAATGGCTTTATGAACGAGAGAGTTTAAAGTTCTCTAGATCTACATTGAATTTGCCTTTTACCAATATGTCTAATCCCAATAATCCGTTGATATTGTGATATTTAAATGAAGTAAAATCTATGAGTACATCTCTTAAAATAAAATCTCCTACCTGTATTCCCTTGATCCCGTTTGGAAAATGCGTGTTCTTTCCCTCCAATTCCGTAACTTGTTATGATTTCGTCATCCATCCCGACCTGAATCCCAATATCATCTACTTCATCCTGTGAAATCAATGTATGGCTTGCTCCTGTGTCAATAACTATGTTATTTATGACTTTCTTTTCTCCATTAAAATGGACTGTTATTTCGGTGAACAACAGCCCATCCCTATATTCAATTTTCATTTATAGATTTCTCCTTAAACCAACATTCTTCCGAACCTTCACAATGACCTGGTCCTTAGAAGTATGATAAACCAAGGTTTTGTCTCGGCTATTCAACAACTCTCTTGTCGCTTCTTCGTCACTTACAGGACCAATCACAGCGACGTCATCTATGATTTCTTTATTTTCTATCTCTTCGAAATGAAGAATTTCAAACTTTACAAATTGATTCGGGAAGATTTGTTGTACTTCTTGCCACTTCACATTAATCCCTCCTGTACTTTTATGGTTACATTATATCATTTAATTAGAATTTCACTTAACGTTCCTGTATTCACGACCCTAGCGAATGCTGGGATGTCTGGCCTCTGCCGGACCGAGGGTACATGCCCGGTGCGTGAGTATATTGTTTAAGTAAAGTCACTTATCTTCGAGTTATATTCGTCACGATTTAGAAAAATTCTCAATATAATGTTTCATAAAAATTATATAATTATCATGACTTGAATCAATATTAAATATCTGTCTATCTGTTACACCTTTCTCTCTTACTTCTATTTTTATGTTTCTTTGGTTACGTTTAAACTTGATATCTAGAAAAACTTCTTTTATTAAACCGTGTTCTATTTGACTATCTCCCGGGAAATTAAAAATATGTTTTTCTGTACTTGCATTGAATAGTGCAACAATATCTATAAAGTCTGACACTTGTTCTTTATTTGGAACAACAAATTCATGTTCAACTAAATTCCTTACAGAATTTATTTTATTTAATATTCTAGGAGCAATAATTCCTAAGTTTTTTTAAAGTCTCTATCTTCTTAGGTACATTCCATTTTTTTGAATTTCCAAAAAAAACGAATGCAATCATCAAACAATCAATTTGGCAGTCAAGAGATCTCTTTGCATTTGAGAGAGCATTTATTAAACTGTGTTTTTCAGTTCCCGATTCTAAATCAAATTCAGCAAAGGACAAGTATTCTGAAGGCGCAACATCAAATGGTATATCTATTTCTTCATGTCCACGAGAACTCCAATAACTATTATCATTACTTAGAAAATCAATCACCTCAGAAAATTCCATAAGATCAACTCCAATTTAGTATTTAGGTGATTTCACTTAACGTTCTTGTATTCTCGAACCCGAGAACCTTAAGGCCGGCTTGACCGGGCGGGTTCGCTTGCAGACTTAGGTTCGCAGGGTTATCTGCCTGACTTCACTTCCTCGAAATGCCTCGGGCAGATCAAGGCTCCGCCAGGAGCCGCAGCGTGAATATGTTGTTATCTGATGGATCTGCCCCACATCTCCGAATTAAGACAGGACGTCGACCCACATTTAATTACTAATGTTATAATATATTTCAACTGAATATCTATTTACTCGTCAATTTCATTTAATAATTCTTTTCAATTTCCTTTTCAAGCAAAAAATATCTTCTAATTTCATCCCAGCAATCCGAAAAGATTTCTTGAATCTCTACTTCCTCTACATTGTAATCACTAGAATCTGTATATATTTTAAGTTCATCATTAGCAACGTCGAATTCAGAATTAAATATTGTATCACCCATTGGGTGTAGGCCTGAAATTTTCAAGGATAGCCCCAGAGAAACAGTTATTTCTCTCGTTTTGTCATCTTCGTAAAGAAATGCACTAATGTTGAATTTATCATCACTTCTCTCAAATATAACTTCTTCCTCCCACTCGTACTCCATTAGAAAATCCATAATTTCTTCTAATATCTTTCTTATTTCATTCTTAACCTTACTAATCCTTATACAATACGCCTCTACATCTATTTCTTTCAATCCTTCATAATCATACATTGGAAAATGTCTTCCATCATTCTCGAGACCTCTAAGATGAGCAATTATCAAGTCATTTTCAAAATCAATAATAAGCCTTTCAGGAATAAATATAAAATCAATATAATTATTACTTACTTCAGAATTAGCTCCTGAAACTTCATAAATAATAAATGTATTTGAGCTAGAGACTTCGGCCCATGGTTTTTGAGTTCCTCTTATGTCTGTACTAGATTTAATATAATCCGGAACTATTTTGCCTAAATAATTCTGCAATGATGTACTAGTAATAAATCGTTCACGTTCAACTGCTTCGGGGGCTTCTCCATTTAATGCCTTTATCAGAAAATGTGTCCATATTCCATGTTCTAGTTCTGGACTACCGTATGATTTCTCTCCACGTGAACATGACAGAAACATAGCTCTATAATTGCTTGATCGCACAAAATCGCTAAACTCTTTGGTATTCATATCAGCAATAATCTCTGCTAACTAATTGCTCATCAATATAACTCGCACATGCATCTATAAATATCAAACATTGATTACATCTTGAGTTTCTTAGTGGCTCCATTAATATTCGGTTTAGTGAAACAGTAGTTTCTTGTATATTATTTGGGTGAGTGTCCCACGTTGTTATTTTGTTATATCCTCCATCATAAAATCCATGACCAGCATAATAGAAAATAAATCGATCACTTTCAGTAAGATTTGATATCTCATATTGAAGTTCTTCATTAAGCGCGGATTTTGTCGCATCAACATCAAGCCAAAGCTTAATATTTTCTTGAGGTACTTTAAGATTATTTATAAGCCATTGTTGAAATGCTATTGCATCATTCCTCGCATAATCAACTGTCTTGATTCTAAATTGATAATTTTCCACTGCTATTATTACTGCGAATGTATTCCCATGAAATCCTGAATTCATAAAACACCACCCATGAATCTGTATAATTTCTTCGAGCAACAGGACGTTGCGAATATAATACTTTCACTCTCTCTGGGGCAGATCTTTCAGATAACGTTCTTGTATTCACGAACCCTCACTGGCTTAAGGAGCGAACGCGCCGGGTCCGACGGACTTAGCCAGTGCAGGGTTGTCCGGCTGCTTCCACTCCCCCAAAATGTCTCTGCCGGACCGAGGGCCGAATGGCCCGATGCGTGAATATTTTGTTATCTGATGCCAATGCCTTCTTGATTAACTTTCAAATGTTGCTTTGACTCGTTTTGAGTTTTTAAAATACAAAATCCATATTGATCCAAAAATAATTGTAGAGATTAAACTTGGGAGTTCATCTATTTTGTTAATTGTGAGAATGAAGTTTAAAAATCCAAATATTATAGTGATTATTTCAATTTGAATTATTATATTTGGTCCTTTCCTTTTCTTCTTCAATATAAGCACTAGAGAAACAATAATTAAGACTTCAGAAAATAAATATATTCCGACAGAAATAGTTCTAGCAAGATTCCAACCAATTGTTCCAACTAACATATAAATATAAAATTCGAAATAAAGACCTATTAAATTACTTATAAGTAGATAAAAAGAATAGATCACAAAGAGAAGCAGCCAGCCTTTAATTCCACTCATACTATTCTGAGATAATTGCATTATTGGCTCCTTAATTTTTGTCTTTTATTTGCATTGAGCATTGGTTTCAGATAACGTTGTTGTATTCACGACGCCCCACCACCTTAAAATAACTATTCAACCTTTACTTCAGCAATAAAGAAATTCTCTCCAGGTATTGAATCTCCAGCCATTCTTCTTATCATTGACAATTGACCAACATGTGTCATTGCATCTGATAATGGTCCTTGAATCAGTTTTTCGATAATTCTATCTTTGTTTGGTATTCCATTTGATTTCATTAAATTGTCTAAGTTATGCAGCTCATTAAAAAATGTCTGTACTTCGTCATTCCAGTTTCCTGATTCTTTCTTAAGTTGTACTTGGTTATCAAAAACGGATTGGGCATATCTTATGACATCAGACATGTGTGCCAAAATTTCAATTGGAGTTCTTACACCGTTACCGAGCTCATAATTCGGGTAATTACTTGGAGCATTTAGAATTGCTTTTGAACATCGATACCTGAGAGACGAGAGGTAATGTCTTAAAAAGTAAATTTCATCCATTTTTATTATCCCCTTTTCTAATTCTTCTCTTTTTAAAGGTCTACCGATCTTTCATATAACGTTCTTGTATTCATGACCTAGCGCATGCTGGGTGTCCGGCGACTGCCGGACCGAGGACGAATGTCCGATGCATGAATATTATGTTATCTGCTGTTTCTCACTTCTTTGACTAAACAGTAAGCAAGTCTTTTAACGACCATTCATTATCATTTCCGTCTTTTGAAACAAACCAAATATGAGTGTATTTTTCTGGCTTGTATATCTCATTTTTATTTCTAAGAAAATCACTCATTCCGAATATAGGAGAAGCGTTCCTAATTAAAAGCGCTATTGGATATGCAGCATCATACTTCTCTATCTTTTTTTCCTTCTGTTTCAGTAGTTCATTAAGAACCTGCATATAGCTGGCTGAATTTTCTAATCCATGCATTTCCTCAGCCGATCTTCCAAATAACATTTTAGCTTCGTCGGCATCGTAGAATAGGTGAGTTACTTCTAGACCTACTAATCCATCTTTTATGCTCTTTAAGATATAATCTGGACGCTCACGTCTCTCTATTACTTCTAAGTGATCTTCGCGATTTAAATTATATAAATCTACAAAGATGCTAACGGCAGCTTCTTCTAAGGCAGATTTTTCATCATCATGATTTTTCATTACTTCTCCCTCCCTAAATATATTTGAGAAATTGCAGATAACGTTTCTGTATTCACGACCACAGCGTATGCTGAGGTGTCCGGCTCCTGCCGTACCAAGGACGAATGTCCGCAACGTGAATATTATGTTAAGTGATGTTCCTCTGAATTACCTATCAAATACGTCTTGAAAATATTTATCCATTAATCCTTTATTCTTAAATCTGTCTTTAATATGTTCTTTTGCTCTTAAACAAGCATTTTTATAACCTTCACTTCTCATACTGTCTGCAAGAAAAACCATTTCAATTATTGGATCACTTGGTTCCAACTCGTATGCTTTGGACAGCATGTTTTTCCCTATGCTTTCCCAATGCTCATAGTCTCCAAAATGATGAGGAAACAAAGTGATCATATAACCGAAAATCAATAAAAACTGCGTCTCTTTCGAGAAATTATGTATCCCTTCTTCTGTAATTTCGTTTAATGTCAATTCAATCATTTCATAATCGTTATCATCAAGCCCCTGAGTAACAAACGTATTTCCAGATTCGACACTCAAATACCAGGATATAAAAGCTAAATTCAAGCATATACTCAAGTCACGCTTCCCTTTGTCCCACTCTCTTTTCGTTGACAGAAAGGCTTCTTGATAATTTTTTGCAGTCTCAAATTGATTTAATTGATCTCCATTAATCATCCTCTAGCTTCCTTTCAATTTTGCCTCGGAATTTCACTTAACGTTCCTGTATTCACGAACCCTCACTGCCTTAAGCGACCAACGGGAGCGGCCGCGATGCGGTTAGGCAGTGCAGGGTTGTCCGCCTGTTAATCTTCCCTGAAAATCCTCGGGCGGACCAAGAGGCGCGACAGCGACCCGCAGCGTGAATGTTTTGTTATCGGATGTCAATACCTTCCTCGAACCTCTAAAAATCTTGGAGTCAGTTTCGCTTTTGTTTTTATATCTTATAGTTTTCTTGCCTTTATCACAAAAGTTACTGGAAGCATTTTTGCTCTCTTTGCCATATCGCTGTTATCATCCCGCAATTGCATAAACTCATAATCACATTCCTCAATCATTAGCTCAATTACAAACCCAGCTTTTGCAAGCGCGTTTACATAAGTTGACAGCATACGGTCCGCTAACAATAGCTCACCTTCATCAACTGCCACCGGATACCAACCTTCATTAAAGTAACTCTTATTAATTACAAACCTATCATTTTCTGTAGTAACCCATCTGTGTATAGGGTGAGACCAACTGAAAATAAATAGCCCGTCTTTTTTAAGGTAAGAAGATATTCGTCGAAAGGTACCCTCAAGATCGGTGGTCCAACCTATGGCATAAATTGAATAAACATAGTCAAAATAATCCGTCGGGATGCCGCATTCTTCTTCCATGGGAGAACATATCAATTTTGCTGCTATTCCACATGACTTCAAATGTTGCGCTGCCTTTTCTATTTGTCTTTCTGAAATATCCACAGCCCATAGTTCAGATGCGTTTCGTTCCCCTTGATATTGCAAGGATTGACCATTTCCGCAGCCGATCTCCAGCAGTTTTTTTCCTGAGATATCACCAAAGAGCTGGCAATTTTCTTCTGAGATAAATGCTCCATAATAAGGGAGCACGATTGCTTTTAAGAAGTCATTGCCTTTGGTATCCCAATATAGGCTGTTTGTTTTATGAACAACATTCTTTTTTAAGTCTTCCGAGCTGCCGACACCATTTTCCCCGTCAACAATAATGCTTCTTCTATTTAATGAATTCTTGTCCATGAAGGCACCTTCTCTTAGTAGATATTTATATTTGAGCATTTCAGATTTGCATTAATTTCTGATAACGTTTGTGTATCTACGAACCCTCACCACCTTAAGGACCGTAGGTCCGGCCGCGATGCGGTTAGGTGGTGCAGGGTTGTCTGGTGAATAGGCTTCCTCAAAATCCCTCTTGCAGACCAAGGCCGTCAGGACGCAGCGTATATACGATGTTAACTAATGTTCCGGCCTCCTTCGAAATAATCAATACTCTGGTCTTTAAATAGTTCTTTCAATTCCCTTGATGTTTCACTAACAAAGATCTTAATAATTTCTGCTTTAAAATAGATAGGTGCTATATGAGGTTCATTCTTTAGATCTTGCAGCCATCTCACCTTATTATCCCTATACTGATTGACTTCAAGCTGCGTAATGTAAGGATTTATTGTATATCCCTTAGCTTTTAAGAGTTTTGTAAACAGTTTTTCAGTACTTCCCATTGATCTTAAGAGATCAAATTCTACTTGGCTAACTTCAAGGTTATATGTCTTTCTAATATCATTCTTTTCGCCTCTGTAGTTTTTCTCAAAATCGAAATAGACGGTATCTGTCCACCTTAAATCTGTATAAATATGTGAAAAGTAACCTATAACAAAGTCCTTCCATTCTGGCCCCGCTTGCTTCAGTAAATATTCCTTGCACTTCTCCATGATCAATTCCTTGGCTGGTAATTTATCGTTATGTACGAGATGAGTCACACCTTTTTCTTCCCTGGATACCTTCCCTCTCATATGAATCGCATCCGGAGCAATACTGCCTAATAAAAAATTGGGTGAGGGGGCATTAATAGAAAGGTTTTCTGAAATTGCAAAGTGTACCATAGGCCAAGGCAAATTAATTCCTCCTTTGATATTTCCTTCAATCATGAACTTGTCGGAATTTCAGTTAACGTTTTTGTATTCATGAACCCCGAAGGGGTTGTCTGCTGAAATGCCTCTCCGAAATCCTTCTCACAGACCTAGGCTCCAACGGGGCCGCAGCTTGAATATTATGTTATGTGTAGTTATCACTCCATTGATTGGCATTCTAATTTACGCCTTCCAACCCATCTCTTTATACAATCTTTTAATCTGTTTTATAAAACTATCATCTTCTCTTCCCTTATTTATAATCTCTTCATCTGTGGTTACAGCCCATCTAAAAAATTGTTCAATGCTCCCGCAGCTACGTTTAAAGCCTTTGGCCAACTTCAGTATGTTTTCTTTAGTTGGTGCAAATGATAATACTACCCTTAACTCTTCATCTGTCCAAGGTCTCCCCTTATTTTCTGCGCTATACGCTTGTTTTTTCTCATATTCAAAAATTAATAATTTCGTTTTTTGGATTACTTGGTCTGTTGTTAGTTCTTCAATTCCTTCATTAAGTAATTCAATTAATCTATCTTTATGTTCTTTCTTTTTCATAGATTTCCCCTCCATGATCTTTTCAATATGAGAATATTATTCCAGCATTGTAGATAAGTGTCATTCGCTGCTCCTGACATTACTAAATCACCTTCAAAAAGAAGTGCCGTTGGCTGTCGCCTCTTCAAGTCTTCATCCCAGCATGACCTTCATATTCTTGAGTGCATATTATCTTCTATTTTTCACCCAGGCATTGCTTTTTCAGTGTTCAATAAGTTTATGCACGGTTACTCGGAAGTTACGCATAACGTTCCTGTATTCACGACTCGACGTATGTCGAGTGTCCGGCGAATGCCGGACCAAGGACGAATGTCCGCAGCGTGAATATATTGTTATGTGATGCTCCAGACCTCTTCGAATTATCCTACTCTATTAATCTCTCCAACTTACACTGGAATGATCTTCAATCTCTTGTAACAAGAATTCCTCGAATGTATCAAATAACTTAATAGCTGATGCCGGGTTTTCCATTCCTTCGTACCAAAGAAATACAGGTGGATTCTCGCCCATATTGACATCAAAAAATCTAATTTCATACCCTTGGTGCATTGAAAAGACAAATGAAGTATTTGGTAAAGTAATAGGGTTATTATTCTCTTCTAATAATTCTTTTGCCCATCCTTGAACTTCAATAAGATTAATATAATTAACAACTGTTCCTTGAAATAATCTGCCTGATTCGTGTCCAACCGCAAACAAAAATTCTTTATACATTCCCGGTAGCTTAAAACCAACCTTATCCTCTAATTTAATTATCTCTTCTTCAGTACAACCAACGAGAGGTGTGTTAATTAGTTTCTTCCTCATTAAAAGTATTTTTATATCTTCTTGTTTCATGCTTACACCTCTAAATATTCATTTTGGAGTTTCACATAACGTTCCCGTATTCACGACTCAGCGTACGCTGGGTGTCCGGCGAATGCCGGACCAAGGGCGTATGCCCGATGCGTGAATATTATGTTATATGTAGTCATCTGACCTCATTGAATAAGCTCACATATTCTTGCTCAATTATAATAAGACCGTTCTTTATTACTATTGTTTTGTAGTCACTTTCAAGATTCTCCTGTTTCTCAAAAAGTTCAAATCCCATAATTGAAAATGGATCCGTCGAAGCTAATTTGCCCTTTAAAACTTTTCTTAAACTAACAGGTGCTCCTAATTCTCTATAAGTTTGCACCATATTTAATCTATATTTTTCCCAAATTTTCACTGAGAGATTTAGTAGAGGAGCGATTTGTTCTCCATTGAATTTCCAACTGTCGTCATCCAACTCTATTTCGTCTTCCGGTAATATCAGATGTAAAATGATTTCATTGGATTGATACGTCCAAAATAATCTTAAATGACTAAATTGATTCGACTGTAACAATACTTGTTTGTAATTATGTCTGACATGCTGATCAAATTCCAATTTAAACTTATCTGACAATAGTTTAGAATTCCATGAGATAATTTCTTCAAGGTTATTATCTTCAGAATTCCAATAACCTGATTTAAAAGAAAAACATTCAAATATCGTTTCATAGATTTCTTGAGTAAAGTTAGCATAGAAATAGTCATAGGGAAAGGAATACTGTATTGAGAAATATGTTGGCATACTTCCTCCTAGTTTAAAGATGATTACATATAACGTTCCTGTATTCATGAACCCCGAAGGGGTTGTCTGCTGAAATTCCTCTCCGAAAATCCTTCTCACAGACCTAGACTCCAACGGAGCCGCGCTTGAATATTATGTTAGATGATACCCTCGCTTCTCCGAAAATACACAAAGTTAAAATCTTATTGTCTATTTTCAAATTCATCCAAGCTTAATCCGCTTTTTAGTTTCCATTCTTTTCTTCCATTCATTGAACTATTTCTTACAATAGCCGCTGCTGCAGATGGAGATTTAAAGTCAACGTCCCTACATAATTTAAAATAACTTTCACTTTCTGAAGGCTCGAAAAAACCTTCCTCTTCGAGTTGCCTTCTTAGTTTTGCATAATTATGACTAGCAAAGCTATTTACGTGATCTTTTCGAATGTAGGAACCTGTTAACAATCTGTATGTTCCTTCTATAATCATAAGCTTCGCTTCTTTAGCATTCTCACCTTTAGCTCCAGGAACATTCATATAAAAAGTGTCGCTTTCTCTTCTGTTACTGCTATCAATATTTTGATTGTTTGTCTGAGTCTTCGTAAAATCTATAATGCCTAGATTGTTAAGTACAAAGATAATATTCTCATTAAAATCACTCATGTCATCACATTCAGAGATAGGCAGCTTTGAACCTGGTGGTGTATTTCCATTAGTGGTCTCTATAGTAGTCTTATTTTTGAGTGCAATTTCATAAAGTTCTCTTTCAAGATACCTGACGTGCGACTTTGTTAAGTTAGTATCTTTACTAATAAATATTACAAAATCGCTCCACCAATCCTTCTTCTTGAACTGCTCTGCTATTCGTTTATTCACTTCATCTGCTTCTCCGACATATATCTTCTTTTGATAGGAATCTTCTACTTCAGAAATCAATATGTAAATACCGGGAGAAGACAACTCTTCAATACTTTGAAGCATTTGAACATGTTTTCTTTGGCCAATATATGCTTTACCTGTCCAATTACTAAGCTCAGCGGTTTTTAAATTCTTATATTTCTCTCCCATAATATAAAGCTTGATTGATTTTCCTCTCACCTGTTAACCTCCTTAGCCTCCAAGCGTGTTTTACATCTTCTTAAATATATAGAGAGTTTCATCTAACGTTCCTGTATTCACGACCCAGCGTATGCTGGATGTCCGGCGAATGCCGGACCAAGGCCGTATGTCCGCAGCGTGAATATATTGTTAGTTGATGTTCGCACTTCTTTGATACCACTCTCAAAATAATGTCATACTTTAGAATCAATGTATTGCAAAATACTTCTGAATAAATTTATTACAAGTTTAGCTTCAGACTCTCCTATTATTTGTTCATTAGGATGAGAGTATGATCTATTGTTTCTTATCCCATTTAAATTTTCTAAGAGCTTTCCAATTGCATTGATAATCTGATTAATGGGAAGATGGCTTTCTGAATTATCAATTAGAATACTCGGATGCTCTTGTTTCAATTTACTCCAGTAGTCTTGTATTTTAGGATTGCTTTCAGTGATTGTAAGCCCTGCATTATTACAAGTTTCTTTTAGATAACCATGTAATGCAGTATGGGCCCGATCGACAGCACTTCTACAATCATGTTGAGAAATCAATGTCTGGCAGTGATCTAATGTTTCTTGTACAAATTCGTAGTTATACGTTAAAACTTGTTTTGAGTTCTCCTTCAGTTAAGTGACCATCAGTAAACCGATCTTCAAAATGTTCTAAAGGGTATTTTTCGATTACTCCTTGTATAATTTTTGACTGAACTAATGGATCTGCCTGAGATAATATTGCTATGAATCTCTCCCTTGTTGTTCCGTTAAATTCGTTAGGGTCAATATCTAAACCACAATATGCAGGATAGAATTCAGCGTGAGAGGCATACGAAAAATTTCCTAAGTAGCCACCGCTAACTCCAATATATGCGACAACACTATTCACTTCTTTTCCACTCAATCTTTCCATAATTGATCAACTCCAAAATTTCTATTTATCGGTCGAATTTCAACTAACGTTCCTGTATTCACGACTCAGCACATGCTGAGTGTCCGGCGAACGCCGGGCCAAGGACGAATGTCCGCAGCGTGAATATTATGTTAGGTGATGTAAATATATGTTCTTCGAATCAAAAATCTCTACTAGGTTCAAAATTATAATAAGCTCCAAATCTATCGTAAATCCTATCTACTGCAACTTCAAAATCTTTGATGATGACTTTAAGTTTTTTGTCATTGATACTTAAATCCATACCTCCTTCATGAACAAATGTATTTCTTAACTCAACAATTTCTTCAATAGAGTCAAAAAGAGAAACTTTTCTGTTTAAAATCGGCTTGTTTAATACAGTAAATATATCTAATTTTTCATCAAGCTTTTTAAAATTTTCTGCAACTATTCGTGGTCTTTGAAATGAAAATTTTTCAACTAAAGCCTCTTCAATTGAGGTATTCCCAGCAGAGATATCTCTTAGATTATTTACTGAAAACCGCGCTTCTTTAAACAGCTTGTCCCTATTATCTGTATATTTCAATATCACAATAAATGATTTCTTCAAATATTCTTCCCAAGTTGCTACCAAGTAAGGTATTAACAAGTTATTAGAAAAGAATCTTGGATTTAGATCATCTATAAATGAAATGCCTGTATGCTCTACCCTTGAAATATCACCTTTCAAATTCCTTGAATCTAAATATATTTTGGGTTTAATAAGTGCATTCTTGTAAACCCACCTAGCGATAAAGAGTCCTGCTTCTAACTCAGTAGGGACTTTTTCATCTATTATAAAATAACGGTTTTTGCCCTCATCCGTTGAAAAGCTTCCTTTAAAATAATCTCTTATATATTTAATAGTTTTATTTTGATGTTCTAAATCCCAATAACTTCTCCCTGATCTAGTTCTTGTATAAACTAAAATATTACCTTCTTTCTTATAAATGTCGAGTTCTACTCCAACATACGATCTATAATTCTTATATTCATACCAAAAATAACTTGCTAGCATACCTTGATTTTTGAATTCGTTTCTTTGCTTTGTGTAGCCTAACAAGGCTATTAAATTTATTAATTTATTATAGGCTGTACCTGCAGGAAGAATATTTTCTGAAGTAAAACTCATCTTTAAATCATACTCCTTTGATTAAAAACAATTAATTTCACCTAACGTTTCTGTATTCATGAATCCCAAAGGGGTTGTCTGCTGAAATGCTTCCCTGAAATCCTTTCTCGCAGACCAAGGCTCCAAAGGAGCCGCTGCTTGAATATTATGTTATACGATGGAATCACTTCTTCGATTAACCAACATCCATCCTTGATTCTAATCTTTCATTGTTCTGTTATATGTTCCAATAAATCTCCTGGCTGACAACCTAAAGCCGATGCAAGGTTTTAAGGACGCTCTTCACCTGCATAACGAATTACATATATCTTTAGACTGAGAGCCTTCTGGCTCTTTTTCATTTTGATTCTGTTGTATAGGCTATTCCCGAACCTCGCCAGAGATTATCTGCCTCCTGGCAGATCAAGGAGTACAGCAACGCCGCGGGAATGTTCCTGTTATCGGAAGTCCCTGTTTATTTATCTGATAATATTTTCTCTGATGTACTTTGATTTTTTTAAATAATTGTGGATGTTTAAAAGTCTTTCATATAGCTCAGAAACTGTCATTTTCTGATTTCTGGTCACTTTTCTCCATTCATCAAGTTTTTCTTTTGCTTTCATTGCGAATTCATCTGATTTATTTTCTTTGCATAGATTATATATTTCTTCTAAATCAACTGTTTTAAGATTGGTTACTATTAAATCCCCCTTAATCCCACTAAGAAATTGTAAAGTAAATTCAAGCTCTAAATATGCTACTAAAAACTTTGAACTTCGTCTTCTTTTTTTAGAGTCTTTAAGCGACTGTACAACAGTATCTAATATTATAAAAGTCAGTGCTGCTTCACGTGTAGCTGGCAAAAAGTTTTTTGATAATCTCAAATAATCATCATAAGATAGTAAATAAAAACTCCCTGTAACTTTACCTGAATAACTATATATATTTTGCAACACAGGGAAGAATGCATCTAAAAAGATGCCAGCCGTAAACGAATCTACCACCAAAATGAAATAGAGTATACCTGAAAGAATAAATATACTTATTCTCCATTTATATAAAAAATACAAAATAAGAATAAATAACAGCATTCCTACGTACGATGCCGCATACAAAAATATTTCATCCAAGTTAATTATTTTTTTCATGTATAATACAGCATCATCAACTGTTACATTGTTGTTTTTCAAATATTCTATGTATTTATTATTTTCGTTCATTTTCTCTTTTAGGAGCGTTTCATCTTGAAGTAACAATTTAAAATACTCTTGTATACGTGAAGGTGTAGCATCATCAGGTAACAAAACTTTCAAGCTAGAACGAATTTCGGTTTTAGCTTCCTCCGCCTCTCTAAAAAAATACACATCTTGTTCAAACTTTCCATCTGACGCATAGCGACAATAAAAAATAGTATAGCTAAAAATACTATAGAAGCGCTCGTTACTTTTAAAGCCCTTAATGTCATTTTATCTGGCTTTTATTTAAGAATTGCAAACATTTTTTTCTCCTTAGGCTGTATTTAGTGTTTGATTTCTGATAACGTTGTTGTATTCACGAACCTCGAAGAGGTTGTCTGTTGATAAGCTTCCTCGAATTTCCTCGGGCAGACCAAGAGGCGGCTTGCCGTCCCACAGTGTAGATACGATGTTATGTGAAGAAACTTACTTCTTAGAATCACCTACCATCATTTTTTATTGCCTTTGTAAATTCAATTAGATGTTGTATCAATTCTGGATCAAAGTCTTTTGTTGACTGAGAAATAAATGAGGACCCATTATCAATATTCCAATGCTGAAACGCTTCCTTAATTTCTTTCCAATCAGCTTTATCACCATATGCTTTTAGATAAAATTCCCCAAAAGATATTGCATGAATTCGGTCAGCATTCCTTAATGCTTCTACCATAAATGATTTACCTAAGATAAATGCTAATCTAGCCAATGCGATAATCAAACTAATAATAAAAATATTAAGCAACGAAAATTCTATGTATTTAATCACCTTTGTATTTACATCAAATTGTAATAAAATACTCCCTCTTATAAGAACCAGAATAATGCACCCAACCAAACTAGCACAAGAGATTGTATAACAAAAATAGGAAATATTCTTATATGCCCTCTCCCGCTTCCTTAACCCCTTAAGTGACTCCTGAATATACTGTTCAGCAGACTTTTCTACTTTCTCAATTGACTCTTTCTTTTCATCAGCCTTTGCTATTAATTCGCCAGTAATCCTTGCAATAGATTCTTTTATCTGGTACATCGTTAAATCCAGATTATCTCGATCAGCCCTCAATACTAGAGTATGCTTTAAAGGATCAGGAATAGCAACATCATCAAAGATAATCGGAAGAACCCGTGGTTTTCCTCGTTCTTTCATGTAACCTAGTGATACGTATAACTCTGATGAAACATTATCACTACTGATTGAATTTTTAGTAATTAGAATTACTACTGCATCAGAATTTCTAAGTCCATTATTTAAAACTTCACTCCAATCGTCACCAACTTTAAGGTCTAGGACATCTACGAATACTTTAATATCAAAATCTCTTAATTTATTTATAAATATGTTAGCTAAATCCTTATCCTTATTAGAATAAGAAAGGAATATATTCGTCATTTACTTAATGTCTCCTTTATTTTCAATAGTTCTTTCGCATAACGTTTCTGTATTCATGAGTCCCGTCAAGAGTTGTCTACTGAAATCTCTCTCGAAATCCATCCCGTAGACCAAGGCTCCGTTAGGAGCCGCAACTTGAATATGATGTTATACGACGGATTCACTTCTTGAATCTGCCCTCACTATTGATTATCTCCGGGTAGATATTCAATCAAATCAGATAATTTACAGTTAAATGTATCGCAAAGCTTGAATAAAGTCTCCAGCTTTGTTGTTTCTATATTTGTTTCCCTATAGAGTTTATTAATTGAATTCCGACTCAATCCCGATTTCGCCATCAATTCTGTTATATCATCTATTCGATGTTCTGCCATGAGTTCCCTTATATTGCACTTGATTACGGTCATCTTTTCCCCTCCATAATTCTATCTTATCTCCCATATCAGTAATCATCAACGAAAAGCAAAGATTTAACTCTATAAAGTCAAAAATTCACCTTTTAATTAACTTTGTGAGGTTATATAATAACTCTATAAAGTTAATTACAAGGAGGAACAACATATGATTAATGCATTAGAATCTTTGACAGAGCCACTTATAAGAATACGTTTAGAATTACTCTTTGCTGAGCTTCTAGAGTACCATACGGAGTACAATCAGCTTTCTTCGGAGACAGATCGATACTTTAGAACGCTTCGCGAAGCGTTACCCGATCAACTTCAACATACGGTTTTTCTGTACGAAGATGCTCAAATTTCTCTCCAATCCATCTTAGAAAGAAGCATCTACATACAAGGTTTCAAAGACGCTCTACAACTCTTTAGTGAATTGGAAAATTTTAGCATTTAGAGGATCGCATGATCCTCTTTTTCTATTTCTATTATTTCTGATTCTGTCGTATAACGTTCCTGTATTCACGACCCAGCTATGCTGGGTGTCCGGCGAATGCCGGACCAAGGACGAATGTCCGCAGCGTGAATACTATGTTATGCGAGGTTATTGTCTTCTTGAGACTTTCAATTTGTCTTGTTCTTTTAGATATCCATATAACGCTGAAATATATGTTGAGATGGTTATTTGAGCACCTTTTCCATTTTGATTCATATGTACCCCTAGGTTTTCAATGATTTTATCCTTTATTTCTTTATTTGCAATTATTTCGTTCAACTCTTCAACCCTGTCTTCAAGTCCAAAATTATTTATTTCCTTCATTAACTCGTCTCTAAAATTCTCATACCAATTTTGCTTTTCTGTCCATATTAAAAATGCTTCTACCGATCTAGTATTCGGAGCTTTATCATGACAATCTCTGCACATTAAAAACAAATTTGAGGGTTCATCAGTACCGTCAAATTGCTTAGCAATAATATGGCATCTCTGTAACGGGACATTATCCCAATTCTTTATTATTTCTTCCCTAGTTGCATGAGGTTTCTTTATATTATATTTATCCCCCCAAAACCTGCCACATGCCCAACAACACGGCTCTCCCCAATCAATTCCCTTCTTATCTAACCAATTCATCCAATGTTCGAATATCTTTGATTTCGAAGGCATTCCCATCTTCAACTATCATTCCTTTCATTTTATTAATTACAATAATTTCGCATAACGTTCCTGTATTCATGAACCCCGAAGGGGTTGTCTGCTGAAATGCTTCCCTGAAATCCTTCTCGCGGACCAAGGCTCCAAAGGAGCCGCTGCTTGAATACTATGTTATCGGATGTTCCTGTCTTCTTCGAATTAGCTTAATTACTTGGAGTTCTCTATTTTGTCTAATATGATTTTATTGGTATCTCTGACGATCCATATTTTCGATACCTCGTCATAAGTTGCAATATAATTAGGTAAACCAGATCCTGACAAATGGTTTATTTCACTGGATAGCGATTGTTTGCTCTGTAGCAAAGACATAATATTATCTAGAGCTTCGCGCATTGCTTCATCCGATGATATTCCATTAAATTTAAATTGTAATGATCATCATTAATTTTCACTTCAATCCCAAATGTTATTTGCTTCTCCTCCACGCCATTTTTCGTTATCTTGTTACATTTTTTGTTTTTCACTTTTTTAAAAGTCCGTAATATTACAGTTTTTATGCTATCCCACGTTGCACTAGCAAGAATACCTGAAACCAACCCCATAGCTAATGGAGAACTAACTAAAAATGAAAAAACATTAGAAAATTCATCAATCGAAGCATTAATTTGCCCACTTTCATCTAACGCTATAAATTGAATTCCATTCTCATTCAAATCAGAGCTTATCAATAAAAGATCGCTTTCTTCTATAGGCCCCGACACGTAAAACAAACCTAATTTATATTCAGGTGTAACTGTTTCTTTCATTTTGAGCCCTCCAAATAATATTAAATTACTTCACATAAATTTCCGATAACGTTCCTGTATTCACGAACCCAGCATATGCTAGGTGTCCGGCGCATGCCGGGCCAAGGACGAATGTCCGCAGCGTGAATATTATGTTATGTGATGTCTGCTTCTTCTTCGAACTACTTAGACAGCTTGTTTGATTTCTTTGCCATGCTTTTAAACTCTTCATATTTCTCTTTAGCAGCTTTAATTTTACTTTCCACTACATAAGGAGCATCATCTGAAAAACTGGGTAGTTTCTCATTTATGTAATCGTATAATGATTTTTTCTCAGCAGTCGTCGGAATTATCGGCGCAACAGGTATAGGTAGTGGCTTATCTTCTACTTCTATTTCTTCATGCAAATCAGCCATCCCAAAAGAAAGAAAATTATGAATAGCTCTTTTTCTATCTTCTTCTGTCTGTTTATAATTTCCGTCCGAATCTAAACGTATTCTATCAAATTCCACCATAAGTAGTTTATGCGGCTTCCTGTCTTTATTCCTGTAATATAAGATCACTTCAAGTACTTCCTCACCTGCTAATTGAGGAACAGATTTATGCTTATGATCTTTAGGTCGGGCGATCTTTATAACTTTGCCTGCACGAGATACAAATAAATACCTGCTTTGAATCATCTATCTCACTCTTTCTCTCTTATTTAAGCTGATTTCACATAACGTTCCCGTGTTCACGACGCCTCACTGGCTAACTGCCCAAGCGCAGTTAGCCAGTGGAGATGTATCCGCGGAATCTGCTTCCCTGTCAATCGCTTCTTGCGTACCGAGGAACCGCCCGGTTCCGATGCGTGAATATAATGTCATCTGCTGTTTCCTCTTCTTTGAGATGCACACTAAGATATTACTTTCGATCATTATTTAGCATCTTTTTCTCTTCCAGTGCTTGATTAACGATATTATCTAACTTCACCAATCTCATAAAACTTAGTTTGTATAAAATTATATATAAAATAATAATTCCAAAAGCAACAAAAAAGAAATTGTAATATCCTGTCATGTTATTAATAAATAGTTTTGTTAATAAATCCTCTAATTTTGAGTTGGACGAGCTATTAATAAACTCCGAATTAACTTCATTTACTATATCAGATTCCTTTAAGTCACCTCTAAGTGACATCGTATATATTTGGCCAACAAAATTAATATACGAAATAAAAAAACTAATTAAAAAAGTAAAAACCCCTGTTATAAAAACAGTAATAATTATATTGTTTGGGCCAAAGTTTTTCTTAGATTCCATTTGACTATTAATAACTGCTTTTAAGGTTCTAAGCTTCGAATCAGTATAATTACTTATTAATTGCTCCTTCATTAAATGCATTTGATTGAGACTAAGAAATCTAAAAGGTATTCTAATAGGAACTTTACCTAAATAAAATACTCGTCTCGTTTTTTCAATGATGAAACTACTTGCCCTGTAATAGTTATCAAATCTGTTCAAAGGTATCCTCCAAATTTCATGTTTTAGGCAATTGCAGATAACGTCCCCGTATTCACGACCTCAGCGTATGCTGAGGTGCCCGGCTGCTTCTGCTTCCCCGAAATCCTTCTATGCCGGACCGAGGGCGTATGCCCGATGCGTGAATATTATGTTAGGCGAGGTCTAAAATGGTACCTTCCCTAAAGTTGCTAAGTATTTCCTTGTAAATCTTACATCTCTATTATTTCTCAATTGACGTGAGATTTTACTTACAGATGCAGTCACAGCCCCTCCAATAAGTGCAGTACCGAATACATCTTTAAAATCTACACTTCCGTTAAAAACGAACCAGAATCCAAGACTAAAACTAAATAAGTTAGGCCCTAATTGAGCCAACTCACTTCTAATATCAAATAGATTTCTGTTCAAATGTTCAACAAAATGCTCATCATAATTATTATTTTCTAGTGACGTAATATAAGCATCGAGTTCTCTATGGAATGAATCAATCATGGCTCTGAAATCATTGCTATTTCTAAGCTGAATAATTGTCTCCAATGAAATATTTTCTAAATTAGTTGGTAAAGCCAAATTAATCGTTGATTTTGCGATGTTTATTCTATTTGCAGAAGGCGAAGGACTCCTTCTCAACAAAACATTATATTTTTCCATTTCATTACTATCAGTCACAGCAGATGTGTGATTATTCTCACTAATAATATTAGCTAATAGGGTCATATATATATTTATCAATTCATCACTCATTAAAATACCCCTATTGGTATCTGTTGCCAATCCCTCATCTAAACAAAATTTTTCGAATTCATATGTATACTTTTTTTGAAATAAGGTAGACGTATGAGTGTTTGTGTCCCTAAATAAATCAGATATTCTTCGCGTGTGGAAAGTTCTAAAATATCTTTCTGGTGATTTTAATAAACTTTCAATTACAGTAAAAGCATCTAATGAAGCTCTATAAGCTTCCTCAGAAGACGGGTGATGAAAATCTAATAGATCTGTTTCATCTAGTAATAATCTCGTTTGTGAACTTAATCTTGGTCTTTCATTTATCGGAACAATTGGCTTTAATTTTCCGATATATAGTAGTGCAAATTTCAGCCAGTCTTCTCTTTCTACTTCGAAGCTTGGATAATAAAATAAGTTATTCAAGTTGTTCACCTCAGTTTAGATTTTGCCTAACGTCTTATTTACGAACTTCAGAAAAAATGTTCTCTTCGTTATTCACGAACTTCGTGAATCCTGCACTTTGTTCCTGATTCCCGCACTTTCTGCGTTTCAATCCTTCACCCTGCCCAGCCGATCCAACAAACTTTGAATCCGCCCAATGCCCCGTCTACTCATATGTGTACCGCTCCGTAGTTTGTACACTCTGACGCTCCAGCAGTTCCTGAATATAGCGAAGATCAATCCTATTTCTCCAGCAAGTGGGTCGCAAAGGAATGCGTCAGCGAATGAATGCTCATCTGTCTGCGAATATCCGCTTCAACCAGCGCTTTTTTCAAACACTTTCTGCGCTGATCGTTCTGTCAGGTGACGGCCTTCCCTCTGCCCTGGAAACAGCCAGTTTTCCGGCAGCTATCCCCTATGTACTGCTCGACCGCCGCAAACGCCGCTTCGGAAAGCAGCGTTTGCCGAACCTTCCTGCTTCATTCCGATAAAGTAGGTAATCTTCATCTCGCTTGTCTCCTTAGTATATCAGCCGTTCAAAAATTTGGAAATCTAATTTCACACAAAAAAAGGGCCTTAAGATGGAAATTCACCTCAAGGACCTGATTCTTTCGGATCAAATTATTGATCCTTTAAGTTCAATTTTCATTATCATAATTACTTAAAATGAGACTCCGAAAACAGTGGAATAGTGTAACGTTAATCTCTTGTATAAGAATATGCGGCTAAAAAGCGTAGTTTCTCGCCATTTTTTTCAGATAAACCGCTTGTATTACAATCATATATAAAGAACAACGAATTATATTTACCATCTATTTTACTCAAATCATGTAATAGTGGAGATAAAAAAGAATCAACATAGGAAACATCTTTTATACCATCATCTGACCCATCAACCAGAAAGACTCCTTCAGCAAAATCTTCGTCAAAATCATCTATTTTATGATCATTTAAAAAACCGCTAAAAATATTCTCATTCTCATCTTCCGGGTATTTGATCTCAACATATTCAAACAACTCATCTTCAGAGGCAAAGTGACCGTACCAGACGGACACCATATTTTTTTCAAAGCAATTCATATCTTCACCCCGCTAATATTTCAGTTTATACGTATGGTCTATCTGTATCCCGCACCAGCTACCATGCCCTCTACCCCACAACAGCTGTTGAAGCTAAAAAGCCCGCTGAACGCGGGCTTTGCTGTATATTTAGTCAAAATCATGCCTAGCCTTGTTACTCGACCTTGAACTGTTTTAATTCGTCTTGCAGCTTAGTGGACAATTGGTTTAATTGTTTGGATAGTTCAGCAACCTGTTCGAAGCTCTCCAATTGTTCCTGCGTGCTAGCGCTGACCTCTTCGGTTGAAGCGGAATTCTCTTCGGTGGTGGAAGAGATGATCTCCAGCGCCTGCAAAATCTCATCTTTGTGCTTGTGGACTTTGGAGGTGTTGGTGCTGATCTGGATCATTCGTAATTTCAAATCTTCCAAATCCTTGTTAATGCTAAAGAACACCTGCTTCGTGTCCTCTACCGATCTGGCATTTTCTTCTGCAATTTTCAGACCATGAACGGTATGCTCAACCGATACACTGGTTTTTTCTTCAATCACACGGACCTTCTTGTAGATTTCCTGTGTCGCTAGTGCCGTCTGCTCAGCCAGCTTGCGAACCTCCCCGGCAACCACAGCAAACCCTTTGCCCTGTTCTCCTGCACGCGCAGCTTCAATAGAAGCATTGAGCGCCAGTAGGTTGGTCTGTGTTGCAATTTGGTTGACCGTATCCACAATGCCTGAAATCTCATGACGGCTCAGATCGATATCCTGAATGATAGCCGACATCGCTTGGGTGGAGTTATGATTTTCTTCCGCCCATTTGGATAGCTGATCAACTACTGCAAGCCCTTGTCCGCTTTGTTCGGCAGAGGTTTGCACCATCGATTCGATGGCTTTCGTATCATTGGCAATTTCGTCAATTTGGCCGGATAAGGCTCCGGTTTTTTGTAAAATGTTATCCGTTTCGATGGATTGGTAGTTCGTTGCATTGGCTATTTCATTAATTGCTGTCGCAGTATCGTTCATCGTGATTGCGGTTCTGGAAGAAATGGATTGCAAATCATTTGAAGACTGATTCAAGACTTGAGCTGAGCCGCCTACCATTTGGAGCATGCCTTGAATTTTTTGAACCATATTGTGAACCCCTTGAGAAATTTGCCCGATTTCGTTATGGGAATTCGTATCAAACGGAACGGTCAAATCTCCATTTTCAATCAGCTTGATTTTGGCAAGCAATTTCGGAATGGATCTCAACAGGTAACGGAGCGTTATATAACAGATTACAACCAACAGAATAGTGGCTGCGGCAAAACCGCCAATCGTAATCCAGGTAAAGGTTCTTAATTCTGAGAGCGCCTCTTGTTCAGAAATGGTTAAGCCTACGGACCATCCTGTATCTTTGCTGGTTGCATACCCAATGTAGCGACGTTCGCCATTATCATTAATGAGCTGTACTCCAGACTCGCCAGCAATCATTTTCTTACCGATCTCGCCAAGATCACCTGTGCTTTCGTTAATCTTTTCTTTCAGCACTTTATTTTGATCAGGGTGATACAAAATATCACCTGTTTTGGATGCAAGAATCGAATAACCTGTGCTTCCAAGCGAATAGCTTTGCATAACGGCGGGGATGTCTTTGAATGCAATATCCACAGCTGCAAAGCCGATTAATTGGTTGCTACTATCTTTGATCGGATAGAAGATGCCCATGACCACATTCCCTGTATTGACGTCCTTATAGGGTTCTGAGTAGTACAAACCGTCTGCTTCAACAGCTGGCTTGAAGTACGGACGCGAATGGATATCGAAATCCGGCTTGGAAGCAGCACCATCGTTCTGAAGAAAGAAGCCTTTACCATGTATTCCTGCAATCCAGGCGTCGGCAAAAGATGGCTCTTCCTTGACAATCGCTGCCAGAGTCGCTTGAGTTGCCGCAGCATGTGGAGAAGTTTTCGCCATCTCTGCTGATTCGGTGGTTTCTATATATTGTCTAAACAAAGTGTTGGTTGACATTTGCTTGACTAGCGAACCCTTTTCCTTAAACAACGCATCGAATTGACTAACGGTGGCCTGCGTCTTGGTCTGGAGCATGGCCTCTTGCTGCTTGACAAGTATGCTTCGCGTGCTTGCAAACATGAACGTCCCCAAGATTGCAAAGACGACAACGATAATAACTAACAAGACCATGGCCAATGTGTTCGCGATGCTGGATGATCTGGATACGCGCTTCTTCATATTTTGTGACATGCTGCCATCTCCCCGAGGAATATTGAGCGAAAAGCTCTTAGATAATATGTCGGAAGTTTGCAGCTATTTCAATAGGTTTTTAGTATATACAATTTAAAGTTTCGCTATCTGATTCCTCATAGATTCCCACCTAACCTGTTCCGCAACTCCAGCAAAAGATTAGGGCAGCACAAAGAGCCTCCGTCAGACGTAGGCTCTTTACTAAAAGCTATGTATGAACGCAGGGTTATGTGGACTTAAAGTGTACGAGCGATCAGTAAGCTCAACCCCTTTATTCTCTGTCGTTAACCTAACTGCATCGTTGTGATACATGTATCGTCTTTCTCATATGTAGAGAATTCAGTTTCAGCCGTTTTACCTTCATGATTGACGCTAATGCGGTAGGTTTTATCCCTCGGCAGCCATAGATCAATAAAACCATTGGGTTGTGATTTCATGGCAGCATTCTCCATGATGACATTCCCTTCGGAGTCGTGAACGGTCACATTGAATTCTCCGTTTTTTATTTCGCCTTGGCAGCCGGTTAGACTATGAATTGCACAAGGGTGGGTCTGGTCTACATATGGCGCAATCGAAACAAAAAACTCGCTGTCAGGCAAATTATAAGTTATGGGTTGTGTATTGTCTCCATTAACAATTAACTGACTGGAATTAATGGAAGCGGATTGACCTGTTGCCTTGCCTGCGCTGAAATCATGCACCAATTGCTTGATATCTGTTGTCCCAAGCTTGTCCGCTCCTTCTTTCTGCATATTTCCTGCAATCAGGTACGTGCCCAATGCCGCAACAACCAACCCTGAAGCGACCAAGATTCCTTTTTTCATCTGGAGTTCATCTCCTTGTCCGTTTTTAAACATTATAATGTAGAACGCGCCGTAACGGACAAAATACGGTACTGAAGTCACCAGATATTCACATCTTTGCTTTTTATCCAGACGTATCTGCGTTACATTAGATGATCCCCAAAGAGGGGCAAGGAAGTATGAGCAACTCTACTGTCTCAACGTACAAACACCCCACCACTCCTATGGAGCTATGGGGCACAATTCTTTTTAACGATCCCGGTTCACAATATAATTCATTAGATGCTTCAGAAAAGCGATATTGCGTGGCACCTCTTTTAATGCTTCCATGGCAAGGCAGTAGTGCTCCCACATTTCTTTACTGGCACCTTTGTAACCAAGGATGGACACGAAATTCGAGTTATTGTTATCCGAATCCTGGCCCACAGGTTTTCCAAGTAACAGCGTATCTCCTTCCACATCAAGCAAATCATCTTTAATCTGAAAAGCAATCCCCATATGATAGGCAAATTTCTGCAAAGCAGCAATCTCTGATTCCTCGGCCTGTGCGAGCATGGCTGGCATAACGAGACAAGCCTCGAACGCCACTCCTGTTTTGTAAAAGCACATCATATTCAGCTGTTCCAAGGTCAAAGCCTTTCCTTTGGAATCCAGATCCATCGCCTGCCCCATACACATATCCTCTGCCTTACGAGCCGAGTATTGGATCAAGGCAAGCACAGTCTCAGCATTGAACTGGTTCAGTGACGATTGCTCCCCGATGGCCTTCTGGATCAGATATAGTCCGGTTAATTCCGCAGTAGCGCTATTGTGCACCTGATGTAATGTCTGACGCCCTCTACGGGTAGACGCGTTATCCTGGGAAGGCAAATCATCAAAAATCAGGGAGGCTGTATGCATATATTCCAATGATCTTAGAAGAGGCACGATTGCCGAAGCGTCTAAGCCATATTCATTCACACCCATGACCCAGGTCAATATAGGACGTATCCTTTTCCCATCCCCCTCAAGACTATAATTGGCAGCATCAATAAGATGTTCTTTCATGGCCTCGATCCCAGAAGGCTTGGTAATTTTCAATTGGTTGTTAATCTGATCACGGACGGTTTTGATCGTATTCATAAAGTCTTCTTTTTCCTTCGAATCATTTTTCAGTTGAGTAATCATCTGATCCCGAAGCAGCTTATCGAAGAAATCTACATCCTCCGCTTTACCCACCATCTTCTGGATGAGACGATTAAATTCCGGATTTCCGGATGCAAAAATCTCCATTATTTCATTGTACTTTTCTGCACCTACCCGTTCTTTACAACGTTTGAGTCCATTTATTGCACGGTCCAGTATCACTTCACGAGCCATAGCATCCGAGTCATACACGTTATGAATCAAGTGAGAAATGACCGCCCAGTATAGTTCGAAGGGATTGATCAAATCCGATCTTTGATGATGATATTTTAAATAATAGGTATAGGGTGTTACCGCACCGTCCCTCATATCGTCGGCCATATCTGCAAAATCATCAGCAAGCTGGTTATAGATACCATAAAAGAATGTTCGTTGCTCAAACCCTTCATCCTCAGGAGCGCTAATCACGGAACGGACAATCAGGCGGGAAGAAGCAGATTTTAAAATAACGGGTATATAAAGCTCTTCATTGGTGTAATTAGCTTGTTTTAGATCCTTATCCCGGTCGATATCTTGAGAATGAAAGAAAACATAGGACTGCTCGAAAAAGGTTTGCTGTGTGTCTGGCCGCTGATGTGCCTTAATATACTCAAAAGCATCCGAGAGCTCCGAATGGATATAGCGAATGAACTTCATATGATCGCCGGTCCAGTCGCCCAGTTCTGGCACAGATCCGGTAAGAAGCGCGGTACGTATCATATGGGAATATTGTTCTTTCTCTTGAACGGTCAACAGCTGAGAATCGAGAAGATCATCAATAAAAGGATAGGTCAGTCCATAGGAATACCCAAGCCTGATGGCTTCATCCAGCCTGCGCGAACGTTCAACAGGTGACACGGCTTCGTCCATTTCTTCCATCACATGCAGAATAACCCCAATGATGATTTTAATCAGTTTGCGCTGGGCGTGCTCTGCATCCATTTCCTCAGGAATATGAGAAGATACAGAGTTAAGCTTGTTGATTAGCCAGATTACAGTGGTTTCGATCCCTTCCTTTTGAGACCACCGATACACCCCGGCTAAATTCATAAACTCCGCTTGATCTCTCCTGTTAGCATGGGTGGGTTGAAGCAAATATCTTTTTACGTCAGCAATGACGCGCTGAATCCGGGTCTGTGTGTCGGCAGAATCTAGAGCCTTGCCTAGATCCCTCATGTAAATATAAGAGACACTCCGCTTCAGATATTCATCTAACTTCCCCGTGTAACTCAGCCATTGAATATATCTGTAGTCATCCCGGGTATCCGGCTTTCTCTTTTTCCGCGAAAAGAAGGATAACCATGAAGAAGAATGGATATGATTCCTTTTCCATATATGGATATCTTCTGTAAGAGAGGTCACATAAGTTTTATTCTTGACCTGATTATAGAGTGATGCAAAATACTGAAGCGCCTTCTGTTCAGCCAGCTGATATCCTGTATCGGCTTGAAATTTTCCATTCATATGATGCATTACCTCAACTTCTCATTTTGTTAAACATGGTTGCATTTCTCCCTGAGGGAACGAATTTGGATCATGTTTTTATCTTTATACGGAATAAAGTCTGTGAAGTTACGAATAGATTATATCCTTCTATATATATGCTACAATTTCAGAGTAGAACGAAAATAATGATAGGGAGGCATAACGTTGAGTATTAGTCTAGTTAAAGGACAGAAGGTAGACCTAACCAAAAATAATCCATACTTATCCGTGCTAAAAGTAGGCCTTGGATGGGACCCTATGAAGGGTAGAAGCATGGATATTGATGCGTCAGCGCTGCTTCTTAATGAGAACGGCAAGCTGACCCAGACGAAAAATCTAGTATATTTCGGAAACAAAAATAGCCCTTGTGGGGCCGTCGTACATAGTGGTGACAACTTAACAGGACATGGCGACGGTGATGATGAAGTCATTACCGTCTCCCTCCAGCAACTACCACCGGAAGTGCATAGAGTCGTATTTATTGTGAATATATTCCGTTTTTTCAGCTTTGGTAGACGTAAAGATTTCAGTATGGTGAACAATGCTTATATTCGAGTATTGGATGCGTCCCAATATGAAGAGATTCTCCGATACAACTTGACAGAGGACTATAAAGGGATGTGTAGTATCCGTGTAGGTGAAGTATACCGCTATGGAGGGGAGTGGAAATTCGGTGCTATTGGAGAAGGAAGCACCATTACCTCTCTGAATGATCTTGTCAAAACGTATGAATAAGTATTTTTGGTGTTAAGGAAAAACCCACGTCTAACGTGGGTTTTTACGCTAACTCTTCTATAGTCACCTGATACAGTAGAGAACCTTCACGGAGCAGCAGGCGATCTTTTCTGAAATCCTGTTCATGCGGTTGAAGGAACTTTTGATTGTCATTTAAAAAGCGAATGTGTTGTCCTTTGCTCAAGCTGCCTGGCTTCACATTCTTTTTCAGGACATATTGTCCATTCTTGCCATACCCGCCGTCGAACAAAAAGTGATACCCATCTGTAGCCACCCCGGAGCAGCCGGAAATCCTCGGATTCACAAACGTAATATTCGTACGGTCGCTACCGGAAATATACCCTAATGAAAAGTCTGAATAGTAATAAAACCAGATTTCCTGTTCGCTGATCACGTTCAAAGCATAGCAATCATGAATGTCTGCCGCTTGGTTTTCATATATTTTGTGTCCTTCTTTATTCCAAGCGACAAGGCCGGAGGATCCCACAGGCTCATTCCAACCATAATTTCCAAATATACCTTCATCAAAATAACTGGTCCAGATCGTACCTTCCCCTGTAACCTGAACACTCTGGATACCGTCTCCAAGCAGCAGTTCATTCACAGTACGACCTTCATAATCAATAATTTTACCATTTAAATCATATTGGCCCGATCCATAATAATGACATCGCGCTCCGACGAGCAGTAGATGATGATGTAGAGGCTGTACATAATGATAGTTAAACTGCTGTCCCTCCACATACACTTCTTCAATATGATCGTCTATAATGAGTATCTTGTAAGTACGTCTCTCTTTAAGAGAGGCAGGCGGGAACATCCCCCGCACTCGTTCTGGGACTTTATCAATTAGCAAAATATACACGCGCCCATCAGGGCCAAATTGGGTCGAAACGATCTCAAACCCTTTAGTATAGTTGGAAATATCGACAAATGAATGAAGCTGTTTATTTAGATGCGACAATGTAGTTCCTCCTCTGAAAGATCAGTAAAGTGAAGTATGATTTGTACTGGACTTCATTTTGTCATAACAACATGCTACTGAGGAGGGCGGAAGTATGGCGATATGGATAGTGATCCCAAGAGATGAGGCATCGGCAAAAATATTGGGAACAAAAAAAGCCGGGTTCTGCTCATAATAAAAGCAACCCAGCTTGATCTTTATAGATGTCCCTCTTAAAGTGTCTGGCCCTTGTCGGCCTTCTGCCATAAAGCCTCAGTCAGCTCATCGATCATCTCCTTCATCGCCAGCTTCTCACGCCAGTGATTCGGGATACCGCTTAGCCCGTAATAAGCTCCTGCAATTTGCCCATACACCGCCCCGGTCGTATCGGCGTCATCCCCCAGATTTACGGCCAGCAGTGCCCCCTCTTCAAACGAAGTCGAATGGTGAAATGCCCACAGCGCAGCCTCAAGGGAACGAATGACATAGCCGGTTCCCTGTATTTCGGGCGGCTCCTTATCCTTGTAAGATCCCTGAATGATTTCTTCAATGGCTGCCGAATAAGCTGGCTGTTCCTGCCGCCGCCACTTATAGCAGATGTCGGCTGATAACATGGATTCTTTGTCCGCTCCCCGCAGACCTGCCACAAGGATTGAAGCAAGCACAGCACAGGCCTCCACACTTTCGACTGCTCCATGGGTGGTTCGCGAGCTCAGTTCGGCGTACATCACGGCCTCTTCCGGACGGTTCGCATAGGCCATGGCAACAGGTGCAAGCCTCATGATCGAGCCATTCCCGGCAGTCATGGGGTCAACGGACCCACTGTACGGCTCTCCAGTGGCCTCGAAGCGATGCAATGCTGCTCTCGTCGCACCGCCGATATCAAAGCACGTTCCCGTGCTGCTCATATATCCCAGGTGATACCAATTGGTGTAGCGACGCATTTGGTCCGCTGGATCAAAGCTATCTTTTTGCACCATACTCTCGGCTAAACAAAGTGCCATAGACGTATCGTCGGTCCACTGCCCCGGCTTTAACCCAAAGACACCGCCGCCCACGATATCCGTTACAGGTTCAAATGTACCTGGACTGCTGAATTCCACAGTGGTTCCCAAAGCATCACCCACGGCCAGTCCAGCGAGACTTCCATAAAAACGATCCTTGATCAGTGCCATTTTGATGTACACTCCTTTAATAATTGTTATAGCTAATGCATATATTTCCATATCACTGGAAGGAAGAAAATCCGGTAACGCCATTTATTCGTAGCTTAAGGCTGTACAACCGCTATCCGGTTTTAATTCAATGAAAATTCCTGCCTCTTGATGGTAAATGAGTGGAAATCGCTCCGTATCTACATCTTCACGCACACCTCTTGAAAGCCGCCATACCTGAAGCGGGACTCCTTTCCCCCATAAGAATAATCGGTCGCCAGAAACGACCATATCCGCTTGGGGATATGGATAAATCCCGTCTTCTTCAGGCTTACAATTTAGTGGAGGGATCGCAGGAAGCACTCGTCGATACCCAGGCTGAGTCATGTCGAATAGGACAACCGCCGGTTCCACTCCTTCCTCTCCCCAATCTTCCTCCTCCAGTAAATCGGCATCCATCTGTCCCCAAACCGCCAATGTATCAGGTCCTGTCCAGCACACTGGCCCATCCCAATCTATGGTTTGCCAAAGATGGCGAACTGACGGACCATTCTCCGATTCCCATGAGTTCAGCAGCCAATTAGATAAGGACCAAGTTCGGACTACTCCTAATGGAGCCCATACCCATCCCGTATCCGCAATCCACTTTCCCTCTGGAGAAGTCAGAAGCCTCCCATGAAAATAATCTAGATAATGCTCATCTTTATTTTCGCTGTTATAAACTGGGGTAGGTCTTGCTGTCAAAAGCCTCCCCGTTTCTACATCCGTCAGATCCAATCGGTTCCATTCCGTTCCATGAACAAGAATACACGCACCGTCTTGATATACAAAATCCAGGGGAAACATACTTTTATCGTAGTGGTATTCGTCCCGTGATAATTGCATTTTTTCTTGAGCATGGACTAAATCATACACTGCCGCATGTCGGCCAAATCGATTGGAGATCGCCACGTACTTGCCTTCAGGACTGGTAACCATTTGGACAGGTTGCAGGGGATTAAAATCAGGAATACAAATATGTGTACACAATTCTGCACTGCCAGAGCGAGGCTCTAACCTCCACAGTTCTGCCTGTGTGTTCAATGCCAGCAAGGTTATGCTTCCGTGAGAGCCACCTTTTACAGGATGAATGGCCGTAAGACGTCCGATAGTCTGTGGTAAATCGGGTAAAGAAACGTGAGAGAATGGCATCATTTAACCCCTTTTAATCTGGATAAATAATAATTTATACCCGTATTTGTGAAGCTGGATTTATCAATAAAAAATCTGAGTTCAAGCAATGCAGACAATACTTTTATAAAAACTCCCGGTTTTTTCTTGCAAAAACATTTAAGATATGTAATTTCGCTAGGATTACTTTTGAGAACAAAATAGGAATAATTCATCATGATCAAATTGGAGATGAACTGCTCTGTTGGAGATTGATGCTCATTGATACAGTCGATCAGCACCTCTAATACCCTATTTTTATTAGAGTTATAGGCATGTATAAACCTCGTTGCTTCTGCAAACGGCTTGTTGAAATCGTCATACGGAAAATCATATACATCATGACTGCCCAGGATGAAGCTGACCAACTGACCCTGCAAAATTTTTATTTTTCCTAGCGCTGCCCGGGTATCCATATCCATCTCATTTTTGTTAATATGCTCATGCAACATGTCAATTAGAATATGCATATCATACTGTTGTGCGTCTTCCATCCTGTACATCATCTTATTATTTTCAATCGTTAGACGATCATAAATGTCATCCCCTAAACCCAATTCAAATAAGAGATGATGAAGGAAAAATAGTCTGTCCTGAGTAAGCGAGAATTCATTGCCTCTCTCTGCTAGATGTGAAACTTGATATTGATAATAAAAACAACATAAGTTTTTTCGGCTATAAACAGCATCTTTATGTATATCAAAAACGTTAAAAATGAGTGCAAGCAATCGAATCAGACGTTCAGCATCCGCTAAGCTTAGAATGGGATGATTCATTTTTGTAAATAGCGACCTATCAAACAGATCATGCCATCGCACTAAAGAAATATGACTCTGCTCATTTATATTCAGAGTTAGTATTCTTAAATTTTGCTCTTGATCAGGATAGGAATAAAATAGATCTTCATGATTCAAATCAGAAATGCGCTCATTAAAGTAGGCTCTTAATTTGTAATCGTATATTATAGAAAAAGACATTTCTCTCCTCCATGCACCTTATTTTCGAACTCCTATATTGTAAAATTATTCTGGATCGACTGACAAGGTAGCATAATTACAGAAACATATGTTCTTCATTTCTATATTATGATATCTTAATGCTAAAAGTAAAACGTGATGTCACAGGTCATAGTCTACGATTAGAAAGGAATACACACCTATGAAACAGTTAAGCGAAGCGATTACCCGGTTTGTACACCAGCAAAACTTATATAATGTAGCCTACGGGCTGTTCCAAGACCACTATATCCAGCCCCGTTCAGAGAGTATAACAGATTGCTGGGACAAGCGGATTCCTCTATCCCCTGAGCTGGAGTACCTATATAGCCATTATGAAATGATCGATGCTAAGGCAGCGGGAACACACAAATTAAAAAATGCAGCCGTTGAAATCGGGGATGCTGCTGTTCTCTTTTTTGTCGCACCAGAACATTTATATCGCCAACAGCTGGGCTATCGCTTCATTACATCTGGAGAGCTTGTTCATGAGTCATCTTCGTGGCCCTCCCACCATGTTGTAATTGCCACGTTTAATGATGATCCAGTCATTGTCGATACTAGCGCACCTGCTTCCCCTGTATATGCTGCAATTGAAGGTGGCGCAGCGCAGCAAGTTGCTGACTCTTTAGCTAACTTCTTTACGGCTCTTTCCATCCTGATTGAAGGTGCCTGTACCTTTAAGGGAGAATTGATAGATGAAGATACATACGAAACCAAAGCAGAATATATCGAGCACGTAAAACCATTGCTACATCATTTGTTGGGCGAAAACCAAACCACGTATTTGCTGAATTACCTATCCTTTTGTTAGAAATCCTATTTGTTAAAGAGAGGTGGGGCTTTTTATGATCTATATCGCATTACTGCGGGGCATCAATGTGGGCGGCAATAACAAAATCGAGATGAAGAAGCTCAAGCAAACGTTTGAACATGCAGGGATGGGGCATGTGACAACTTACATTAATTCTGGAAACATTATTTTTTCCAGTCAGGAGCGGCCCAACCAGGAGCTATCACTCATACTGGAACAGGCGATTCTGGAGGATTTTAGCTTACCCATCCGCGTCATCGTCCGTAATATGAAGGAGATTCAGAGCATTATGGAGGCACTGCCGAATGAATGGGCTAATGATACACAGATGAAAAGTGATGTAATGTTTCTGTGGGATGAAATTAACGATATTTCCGTTCTGGACAAGCTTCCTTTAAAACCGGGAATTGGACATGTCATCTATACGACCAGAGCCATTCTGTTTTCTGTCAGCAAAGAACAAGTCACAAAAAGCGGGTTAACGAAATTAGTCGGCACCAAGCTGTATCAGCAAATGACGGTACGGAATGTGAACACAGCACGGCAGATTTATAAGCTGATGCAAATGGCTGAACAGGAAGAACTACGGGATACGAGCTCTTGACTGTAGTCGTGTTTAAATAGGGAGGGATAGGCAAGATAAAAAACTCGACAAAACTCATTAAAAAAATGGTCTACATAAATCAACAATTTCTAATACTATAGGCATAGAGATTTTGCTAAACTAGAAGGCTTCTCAGACGAAGAGGAACACCTATCATCAGCATGAACTAAACACTGAATAATGGGAGAAAAAACACTGTGACAAACCTACAAAATCAAAAACAAGTATATATAATCCACGGATACACAGCTTCGCCAACAGATCATTGGTTTCCTTGGTTACAAGATAAATTACAGGAAGACGGGGTTTCGGTAAATATACTAGATATGCCCAACTCGCAAGGCCCCAAACTTAATGAGTGGATTGAGCATCTATTGCAAAATATTAAAGCTTTACATAAAGACACCTATTTTATTGGTCATAGCTTGGGTTGTGTATCCATATTAAGGTACCTGCAGCAAGTCAATATCCCGGAACCACTAGGTGGTGCCGTTTTCGTTTCCGGTTTTACTGATCCATTGCCAAGCCTGCCGTCATTAGATGAATTTACAAATGACCATTTGGATCATCAGCAGATCATGGATTCGCTAAAAGCGCGTGTAGTTATAGCTTCAAAGGACGACGCGATTGTCCCCTTTGCACTTAGTAAGAAACTAGCGGAAGATATCCAGGCTGATTTTCACGAATTAGATCATGGAGGACACTTTTTACAAAGTGACGGCTTTACCACCTTACCGATCGTCTCTCAAGTTTTAATGGAAATGATAAATGAAAATAAGTAGCGTTAAAAACCCGCAAAATAGACCTGGCAAAAAGGGTCCAGCTTGCGGGTTTTACATTTTCTACTGGATGAATTAGGGGGAATAAAGCGTATGTTTAGTCAAGATATCAATACAATGCCCATTTTTCCGTACACAGCTCTATAAATGAATGGGCAACCTGTTCACATTCGTCATACCCCAAGCTACCAGAATGAGCAAAAAGAATGGGATATTCGTTGTTACTTTTTTCCTCTCTCATATCAAACATATAGTGGTTTCCGCTACCATCCATCGCAAACGACACGGCACCCGGCATATACTCTGGCAGCTCGTAGGCGAGGTTCATTTCTCTCAAATCTTCAGTATTGAAAAACTGGAAATAACGTTCTCCATTCTGAAATTCACCGCCATTAGAATATTTCAGCAATTCTATGTAACTATCAGGAAATTGTCCTTGGGGCAGATGCCAGCCCACAGGATCTAGCGGTTTATATTGATCATAAAATGGAGACGATTTCGGGAAAGGGTTCACTTGTCTTTGTTGGATTTCGTGAATCTCCTGCTCCGATAGCTTGATGTTCCATGTGCTCAAAAAATTCGCGATTTGTTCACCAGTTGCTTCCGGACATTTTATAAATTGATGTTCAAAGTGAATACTCCACATAATAACCACCCTCCTACCTTGACGTCTCTAAAAGTTGTTTTTGCTACCTTTTTCAACCTTTTCCATCTTTTCCAAGCCACTCAGCCACACTTTCATGAGGTTGAAGGTTCTCACGTTTATAGTAAAAAACGGTCTTGAGCTCGTAATCCAAGCTTTCCGCAGCAATGAAAAATCGGGTACCAAACGTTTGATCCTCCATACAAATCACAGGCCCCTCAAGAAATCCGTAAGAGACAGTTTTTAACATTTCCAATTCCTTGTCATTAGCCAGTCTAAAGCATTCAATTGAAAATACACCGCCCGGACAGGAAAGAAACGAGACCTCGTAAAATGTAATCTCTATGTTGTGATAATAGCTAAAGTCAAAGCTCCCTGCTAGTACCAGCTTAGGGCGACTTGTATAATCATAAATGTAGTAATGGTCAATGTTATTTTGAGAAAGTATTTCATTCAGCTGCATCAGTTTGGATTGAATGGAATGATTCATGATCTACGCCTCCTCATCATTAGCGGGGCTAGCCCCTATCTATTACCGCCTGCCATGCTTCTGTTACAGCTATAGGCGATTTTTGGCTGGTCTCTCCGCCACCTTCCTGAGTCCATAGCGGCGGATAATAAGCAAATACCTCTCCTGGCTGAAGTTGCTCCATATCCGACTGCCAACCATTCCAGCGGAATGTCTGGTAGAACAAGCCCAAATCTCCCTCAGCCAACCAGCTCAAGAAACCGGAATAGGCCAGCTCAGTGGATTCCCACTCCAATGCATCCGGTGCAAAATAGTAGATATGGCCGCTACGTCCAAACTTCCCTGTATCCAATCCAAAGAAGCCACCTGCTGCATCATAGGCCACAATCAGCATTCCCCCAAGTGCAGGAACGCTCGCTGGCTCTTGCAGCCCGTTCCACGAAGCCAAACTACCGTAAATTTCAGGCCCACCTGCACCCAGTAAGGTGATCCATCCGTGGTCAAATATGATCCCTCCTGTTTCATAGGCAACCGTTCCCAAGTACGATTTTGTGCTCACTTGCAAACGGTAGAGCGAATCTCCCCTAGCAGATTCCGATTCTGCCGGTACAATGCGAAATGGATTATTCCCTTCTTGCAGAATGTTTCTGACCTCTTCCCATGCATGGTTGTCCTGATCCACCAGCTCATCAACCGTTAACGTATGCATATCCATTCTCCTTCCTGTATTCCGATATCTATCTTTCAACCTTTGAACTGATTTTCGAAAACCTGCGTTTGCTCTAAAATCACCCACTGATTCAGCTCGTCGTAGCCCTGGACAATCGCCGTGATCTCATGCCTCGGATACATCCACTCAGATGGGGTCTTTTCCGCATATGAATGGGTGTCTGCCAATCCGACTGTATTGTGCTGGAAAATATGAATAAGTGTTCCATGTGGGAAAAATGCTTCAATATAACCCTTTACCTTAGTCCCAACGGGCAGTACGGTTTTGACTTGATGCCATTCCTTGTTAAAAGTGTGAAGATTGTTGGACCAGACTTCTTCAAACTCTTTTTTTGTAATTTTCGTATAATAGGGCTCTGTATCATCAATTGCTTTCTCGGCTAACAAGAAATGATATTGCTCGTGCTTGCGATTAGAAGCAATAAAAGTACCGTCATCCTGGATCACAATTTGCCGATAGGCTACGCCGTCTGAGTCTATTTCAAAATACCAGGTTCCCATGCCTGGTTCCGGACAATCTTTAAGATATTTCATTGGCCCCTCCTAAAAGGATGTATAACCGTGTCATTTCATCTTTCTTTTTCCGCTATAGACTCTTATCAAGTATGCGAGATATTCCGAACGCGTCAGGCCTCCCGTTTGGCGGTTGAACTCATCGTACGAAATGTCTTCCGGGAATCCGAATTCGGCCAGTGCTTTTCGACGCTCTTCCCGATACAACGGGTTATCCAGCGTGTGGTGCCACTCCCGCTCTTCCCAAGGACCAAAACAGTCTGCAATGACACCTGAATACACACCGTTATTTAACAATTCCCGCGAAGACTTGAACACTGTCTCCCCTTCCGGTTTGGAAATTGTGCCCGTTCCCCAGGACAGTCTATATATTCTTTCTTTACTGCTATCTATGCTACTGCCGTAACCCATCGGAAACACAATATCCTCTTCCGCCAACGCTTTATGCCCTATCCGCTCGTAGGACCCTCGCATAAAGGAATCATCCATGACAATCCAGGTTGCATCCGATAACGGGGCGGCCGTGATGGATTCCAAAGTTATTGAACGGTCACGACTTGTACACAAATACGGACGTACGAACAAAGGCATTGTCATGACACTATTCCATATGCTCTCCTTTGCAAACAACTGATCCTTTTGCATTTGGCGCAAATCTCCGACGACCAGTACATAGCCATCTGTAAAAAGGTCTATTTCCACGCGGAAGATGTCTCCCGGAATGGTTTTATAACGCAGGTTTTTCATATGCTTCAATCGTTCCACCTTACGATCATAGTCGTTAGGTACAAGCGACGGGTAACGTTGAAGCCAATCGATGATCTCTTCTTTACTATGTAAATGCTCACATCCAGTGATGGGCAATCTCACGCCAGTTTTGCTATTCACAGCAGTAACATAACTAATATTACGATCTCTTCGAATGCCTGCTGAAAAGGACACACCTTCTGCTGTGATGCTCGAAACACTTGTATAATTCAGTTTTTTCTCTTTGCCACGAGCCGTTTTAGGCAGAACAAATGCCCGATCACGAGTAAAAATCTCTACATCAGCTTCTCCATAAGCATCCTCTTTGGAAGAAATTCGCTTGCGAATAACATCTCCATCCATACAAATAAAATATCCTTCTTTAATTTCTACTACGTCCCAATGTTCTTCCAGCGTCTCCAGCCCAAAATAGGGTCGTAACGCGTTCGTTAACCAACTATTCATCTGCTCCTCCTGTTCCGAGTACAATTCAGTAGACTTCATTTCTGTTCTTCCAGAAATTATAACATAACACGGCATGTAGCTCGTTTATTCATACATTGTTCCAGCTTGGACCAACTCCTCCTGAATCCAGCTACTGCTGGTAGACAGTTGGAGCAAGTCGGCCGTGATCTGTTTAACCTGTTCTTGCAGCACGTGTGGCTGATCTGTTCCTTCCAGAAAGCGACTCATAAAATGAAGAAAAACGTCTACCTTCCTAAGCAGCATTAACACAGGCAAAGCGTCAACCTCGGATTGGCTTAAACGAACCTGACGGCTGAAGCCCCGGCAAAAATCACGAACAGCTGTCGTTTCCTCCGGTTGTCCCAAAAATCCTGATAAAATGACCGCCGGATCCATGACCCGAACGTCCAGCGTACAAAATTCAAAATCAAGCAGTGCAGCCACCTGACTAGGGTCAGAATCCTTTACCAACAAATTGGAAGCGTTCAAATCTCCATGTACAAGCTGATGCGGTAACTCTTCCAATGCATGAAGTGAATCTATAATCTCTTCATATACTTTTCCTATCAAACGCAGCTCCTCATGTAAATCTTTTAGAGGCTCCGGCGGGTTTAAACAAAAGCCTTGGATTACTTCCCGGTTACATAATGGATAGGATTGCTGCAAAGCATAATACGGCCGATAGACTGGAGTCATATCAAGATTGAGTGTTTCAAGTGCAGCAGATAATTCGCCAGCAGCCTCGCCAAAAGAATGGGCAAAGCTAGGATCCTGCTCCAATGGGGATGTGCCTTCTATGTATTCGAACAGACACACATATTTGCCACTATCCTTCTCAACCTGTGCAAGTGTCTCTCCCGTAATCGTTCGGATTGGCATTGGAACCCTGAATGATAGAGAATGCCTGCTCAGTTCCTGCAAAACCGCATGCTCAAATTCGATTTTGTTCCGATCCCTGTGTGTATCGTAGATGCGCAGTACCCCACTTCGCCCACCGCTCTTAACAAAATACGTCGTATTATTCCAACCTCCGGTTCGTCTCTGTAGTGTCCCGTCCCACTCCGGCCAGTGCCGTCTTAATACCGCTTCCAAAATGTATCCTCCCTATTAAACATCCGCTTATGAATTTGCCGATATTATAACAAATATAGACGCCCATTAGAATTGGACGTCCTTGTGTATCCTTCATTTCCTCATTTGTTTGTTTCGGATATTCTGCGGGGTGGCACCATACGCTGTTTTAAATTTTTTATAGAAAAAACTCATGCTGTTATATCCGACCTGCTTAAAGATCATTTCGAATGGCAGGTTGGTATTGACTACCAAAGAATAGGCCGCATTAAGTTTAATGTTGGCAATAAGCTGCGTGTAAGTAAGACCGGTTACTTTTTTCAACTTATTACTTAAATACGTACTATTGTAATTAAAATGAGTAGATAATTGCTGGAGGCTTAAATGCTGATAATGCTCTTCCATGTAATTCAGAATAGAAGTAATATTACTTTCCTGCTGGTTTAAGTGAATATTATGCTCGCTTTCCAATACACGGACCAATTCCCCAAATACAATGGACAAATAAGCCTTGACCAGCTCCATTGAATCCTCTTGCCTGGAAAAATATTCGATCAAGATTCTACGCAATATATATTGAAGGTTTTCATTATGCTGTGACTCAAAAATAATAAAGTGATTATGATGCTGATGCTGGAGGACTGAATTGGCAAGAAACTCGCCGATCAAACTTTTTTTCTTAGATAGCCGCTGTAGAAATAGGGATGAAATCGTTTCTCTTTGCAGGAGGATATTAATCAGTATATCGTTTTCTCCCAAAGGTGCGATGCTGTGCGGTACATCCTTATCGAGGACACACACTTGGCCTTCACAAAGCTCAATTTCTTTACCCGCTATGATTTGGTTGCACTTACCTGAGTAAACATAGTTTAACTCAATAAATTCATGCATGTGCTCCAGCATCGGAGCAAACCTGTTGTGCTTGCTAATATAAATATCATGTTCTCCGAAGAAAAATAAAGCAGGCATTCGATACATATTCTGATTTATATCAAAAAATCGCTCATTTTCCGATTCTTTGGAGAGATCATTAATCACTTGATTGTTTTGCTGTTGTAAAAGTTCAATTTCAGTTTTACTTCTCAGCAACTGATCCAACTCATGAAGGTTCATAAACACAGACTCCTCCTTCAGACTCCCATTAACTGTGAACTGCCGTCTGTGTTTTGCTTCCCTTTCCTCTAATAGCGATTCCCAGACAGAGGAGCGCAGCAATCATAAATACAATCGCAGAGACGAGAAAGGAAAATGAGGCAGTTTCATTCCCAGACAACACCCCAACTAACTTGATAACATAAGGCGAAGCAAACGCTCCCAAATTGGAGCCTACCATTGCAATCGAAATAGATATCGTCTCACTGCCTTTAGGTACGATTTTAGTTAGTATCGTAAAAATATAAGGAATAAACAGCGCAAAGCTAAAGCCAATGATCAGCATGGCAACCGTAACCATGGTCACATTCTGAGCAAACCACAGCAGGACAAAACCTGTCGCTGTTAATAAACTGGAGATAAAAGGTGCGTAATTTCTGAACCATTTATATATTCTACCGAACAAGAAGCCTGCAATCATAGTTGACAAGGAGAACAGCGTCAAAGCGGTCCCTAAAAACCCTGCGTTAGGCATACTCTTTTCAGCAATCATAATACCTGTTTTGGTATACACAATCATGATAAAGGTCATAAACAGGAAAAGTGCAGCCCCTAATCCAAGTACAGGTAGGGACATTCCCCCACTCTTTTGGCCCGTTCCTGTCGTGCTCACTGTAGGCTCCTCACGCTCTGGTTCAGGAATGATAAAAAAGAACAACAGTGCGATAGGAATAGTGATCGCATAGCACAAAAAAGCAAACGGCCAGTCGATTAGGGCAAGCTGTCCTGCCACAAAGGTAGCCAAGCTGCTTCCGAGCCCTTGTACAGCGCTTTGAAAACCTACCAATTGAGCACGTTCGTCCCCTTCAAAAAAATCACTAATTAAACTGACAGCCAGCGAATTGAACATCCCCAGACCTGCACCTAGCACCAAACGCAACACGAGAATCCATGTAATGTTCGTAGTGAGCATAGGAAGTATTCCGCCGATGACCACGAGCAAAAGTCCTAGCAGGATTGTATTTTTTTTACCCAAGCGGGAAGAGATCGGGCCACTCAACAGCACAAACAGCATCATCGAGAAAGATGGGATTGTAACTATGCTTTCAATCAGTGAACTGGAGACTCCCGGTAATTGGTTCAGCATCATCGGGATGATAGCTGAAATAGCACTCGCTGATGTCAGGACTAAGGAAATGGACAACAATGCTGTTTTAAACCATATTTTGTTTTTAATATTCATCAAGCTTCTCACCTCTAGTCTATGTTATTTAGCCTCTGGTTGTATTTGTACTGGAACGTATACTGTCCAGATCCGACGGTAAACGTCAATTCATGATCTCCACTCAGTTCGAAAATCGCCTGTTCTCCGGGAGAACCTGATTTCCCGGCCAGCTCTTGTGGCACATTACCAGGCGGATACTGAATCGACGGGTATTGCTTAGTAATGGTCTGTTGTAATGCATCTGGCTCTAGAACGCCCGGAAGCGTAATCTCAGCTGTCGTATTATGTGGTACGTGAACCGTCATCCGCATTTCTTCATTCACGATTTCCCAATGGACAGCAACCTCACCATAAGGTGTCTCCAGCTTGCCATGGGCCGAAGTAAGATTAACAGGCGGTTTGGGTGCTAACCGTGACTTTTTGTAGCCCGCTTCAAGCACATCGATACCGGCAATATTTTGGTACATAAAGTCTCCAACTGAACCGTACGAATAGTGATTGAACGAGTTCATATCGGTGCTCCAGAACGAGCCGTCCACTTTGATACTGTCCCAATGCTCCCACATGGTCGTTGCTCCCCGTTCAACCTGATAGAGCCAAGAAGGATAATCTTTCTGAAATAAAATTTTATAAGCTATATCTGTATAGCCATTGTCGGATAAAACCAGGCATAGATAGGGTGTGCCTACAAAGCCAGTATCCAGATGCATATCATTTTTTTCTATCAGCCGTACGAGCTCCTGAACCACTTGCTTTTTATATTTTTCTGGTACCAATCCGAAGTGCAAAGCCACAACCTGTGCAGTCTGGGTATTAGAAGTCAGTTTGCCAGCGTCATCAAAATAACGGTTCGCAAAAGCGCTTCTAATCCCCTCATGCAAGCTTTGATAAGTGTTGTAATCGGTATAGCGATTCAGCAGTTTGGCGGTCTGCGCCAAGATATGAGTCGAATACGCAAAGTATGCAGTCGCTACCAACGTTCCATCGGTCGCTCCAAAATAGCTTCCTTCCTCGCTATCCAGCGCCAGCCAGTCTCCCAGCTGCAAACCAGTATCCCACAAATGTTCCTCGGTCCCCTGGGCACGAATATAATCGACCCATGCTTTCATACTGTCATACTGCTGAGCTAGAATTTGCTTATCCCCATAACATTGATAGATCGTCCACGGACATATAACTGCTGCATCTCCCCATGCGGCTGTCGTTTGGTCCATATTGTCTGCAAAGGTTCCTTTGAGGACATCCGGCACGACAAAAGGCACAGCCCCATTCTCCAGCTGGTTGTAAGCCAAATCTTTCAGCCACTTTCGAAAGAAGGAAGCACTATTCATATTGAAGCTGGCCGTTCTGGCAAAAATCTGTGCATCGCCGGTCCAGCCTAATCGCTCATCACGCTGCGGGCAATCGGTCGGCACATCCAGGAAGTTCCCTTTTTGTCCCCATACAATATTGTGCTGGAGTTGGTTCAGCTTTGGATCGGATGTCTCGAACAAGCCAATTGTCGCCATGTCTGAATGCAAAACAACGCCTGTAAAATCTTCAATGGCTACGCCAGCCGGAAAGCCCTCAAGCTTCACATACTGGAAGCCTTGAAAAGTGAAATGCGGCCTAAATATCTCCGTCCCCTTGCCGCTGCAAATGTACGTAATCTGCTGCGCTGCATCACGAATATTATCTCGGTAAAAGTTCCCTTGCTGATCCAGTACTTCACCATGAACCAGATTCAGAACCGTACCTTCGGGGGCTTCCACTTTAAATTCCAGCCAGCCTACCATATTTTGACCCAAGTTAAGTACTAGTTCGCCTTTAGGAGTCCAAATCAGTTCAACAGGCTTTAATCGGTTCATTACACGGACAGGCTCGTTCTCCTGAGCAACCAGATGACTTAACGGAAACGGGGCGACCTGCATCATTTTCCGTTCGTTCAAGAAGCGATGTTCGGCTGCCTGCTGCTCCAGTCGAGCATCATAGATTTCGCCGTTATAAATATCTGACATCAAAATGGCACAGCTCGTTTCCTCCCAGGAAGAATCAGAGCAAATGAGTTCTGAACGGCCATCTTCATAGCTAATCTTCATTTGAAATAGCAAAGCATTTGTGTTCCCGTAGGTATCCTTGCGCTTTTGCCAGCCTAGATAGCCGCTGTACCAGCCTTCTCCCACCGTGGCTGTGATGCGGTTATGTTGTTCTCGAACGGTAGAAGTCACATCATAGGCTTGCACCTGAACACGATCGTTATAATCTGTCCATCCCGGGGTAAAGTAGGCATCGCCTACTCTTTGTCCATTGAGCTCCAGCTCATACAGACCAAGGCTTGTGGCATAAATGACTGCTTTTTTCACTTTTCCCTCAACTGAAAAACACTTGGAAGCAGCAAAAGGGGCTCTTGTCTGAAACTTTTCATGGATGCTTCGCTCCTGCACTGTAATCCATTGTGCCTTCCAGTCCTGCTCATGGAGCAGCCCCATTTCCCAAAAGCCAATCTCACTCCATTCCGATTCCTCGGGTTCGGTGTCACCCGCTCCCTGAGCCCATACTTTTACCCGGTAATAATATCTTTGTCCTGATTCGAGTGGAGGACCTTCATAGGGAAACAAAATGGATTGTTCCGAATAGGAAAAATGATTCCAGAGCAGCGGTTCAAAAGCGGGATTTATGGCTACCTGCAATTGGAAGCGTTTTTGGAAAACGTATATGTTGTCAGATTCAATTTGCCAACTTAATCGAGGCTTTAGACAACCCAGTCCAATCGGATTGTTTACATGTTCACATCTAAGCGCTTTCACTTTTAGCATCTTATGTCCTCCCTGAGATCTTCTTTTGTGTTTCTATACTCAAATTAAAACGCTTCCATTAGTTGTGCGCAATGTTGTATCCCTGCATGTTGTATGCTTGATTTACAGGTGTTGAATGTCCATCCCTCATATCGAATCTTAAAATGGGTCTATTAGAAAAATATGTACGTGTGACAGCGCAGTACTCAAAAGGAAAACTCTTGTTTTTTGTACATATGGATTGTAGTATTAAGCCGATCAGTGAAAGGAGAATTACAGTAATGGAAACGAACTACAAAAAGCTGCTGGATCAGATGATGGCACCCTATGATAAAATGCTGCAGAGTCTAATAAGTGATCACGCCGATTTTTCGAAGGTTGACTATTTGGAGCAACACAGTGAGGAATATGGAAAAAGTGATGCCAATTATACCCATCGCTTGAAGGTGCTTTTGGCTATGTATAATCGTGAGGATCGAGATTCCCCGCATTACGAACCGATTGTGAGAAGGCTGCTCGTTAATGAGATTATAGATAGGGAAACGAACAGTTTTCAGGGGATTGGCGATGCTCTATACTATGCCGTTTTTTTACTGCAAAAGTATGAGCGTGAACAGGACCAAATTTTGTTCCAGCAGGCCAAGAAAGCCAATTTCGATACATACGCCGGGTTTGATCCTGAGTTGATTTTGGAAACATATTTATTCAGCAAAGATACAGCTGATCTTGAAGATTGCATCAATATCGCGAGTGAACTCGGGGAAGATGTATACCTATCATTATTTATTGATTTGTGGATCAGAGAGCAGACGGATTGGGACAAAGAAAATTTGCGGACACTCGTTTATCATGAGAGATGGCGCAACCATCCAGAAGGTGAAATTGAAGCCCTCAAAAAGCTGGCTGAAATGGAGAAAATAGAAGAAAATTCTAGTAACTACTGTTCTACTGCATCCAGCTTGGCAGAAAAGCTCATTGAAACAGGACGATGGGATGAAGCTTGGGAAACGATGGCAACCATCATTCCGCTTATTACTAAGGAAAAAGAATGGTTCCTGTACGGACTTGGCCGCAATATAATTACAGCCTGTATCCACATCATCATGCATTTTGGAGCAAAAAGCCGACAGGCTACTTCGTTATGGCAAACGATAAAAGGGGTTCTTCAACCTGCCGCTAACAATATGGGGACCATTCAATATCAGCTTGCTGTATCTGTCAGCAAATTTATGGGTGATACCAAATTGGAGCAAAAGTTACTCCGGATTCGGAAGCAACGTCAATAATCCAGTTGCCATAAGGAGCCTGTCGCATGCAATGTAAAGAACGAGGCATTTGACCCAGCAGCTCGCTTTCCAGTTGCCCCTCGAAGCGAGGGGCAGCGAAAATACGGATTGCAGTGCATTGCCTTCCTCTACAGATTTCCGGTCACGATAATACCATCTGCTTGCTTCAAATGCGCTCTGACCCATGCTGTAAAGGAATCGATAAATATGCGTAATTCTGGCTCCTTGGCAGGCCAAGCATCCAATTCTGTTAATATTTCATGCCATACCGACGCCTGAATCGGATTATCCCAGCAGGCATCAAAAGCCTCATACCTTTCCCCCGTGTCAGGATCGACAAGTGGATATATGGACTTTAACACAGACAGCACGATATCAAAGTCATCTGCGTAGATGAAGATCATCTCCTCCAGCTTTGGCTCATCTGTATCCCCATAGCGCAGCGGTTCAAAAGTATATCCAATATTGGCTCTTGGACCACTATAGCGATAGATTAGTGTCTGAATCTCTGTTTTTCCTTTCTTAGTCACTCTCTCTTACTCCTCTCTTCGGCTACAACTCGAACCAATCCGCAGCGCATTTCTCTTCTTCCAGTGCCCTACACATTCCTTCCCTCAACCTTATCGCATCTCCGCCGCCAATATGAAATAGACAATAGATATAAGGTTCATCATCTTCTAACCCTTCAATATTTCTTGCCTCTTCCACTGAAATCTGAAGCGCTTCAGGCCAATCAGAATTATTCTGAAGCAGAACAAAACCATCCTCATCCCTTTGCATCCGATATCCCTCAATCCTAGGCAATGCTTCAGCTAAGCGTTCCATTAGCGCTTTAATATCCTTAACATCTGCGACCTTAATCCCATACTCCCAACCCATCTGCATTCCTCCAATTTTATGAACTCCTCCTTAATTAGAACCACCCCTAAATTGGGTTTCACCTTCTCATTCACCTCAGGAAATTCACTTGGATTCAGTCATAGTCCGCATATAAGAGGTATTCCTTACAATGCCTGCACTGAAATAAATAACCCCGGAACGATCCGTCACGTTCCATGCTTTCCCGTATTCGACTCTTAGCCTCTTCTTCATTATACAAAGCCAGAATAGGCATAAACATCAGGTTGACATCATTTTCTATCCCTCTACTGACAAGCTCCTACCAGCCCACAAAATCTATAAAAACACAGTAGTCATCACAGTGATCCAGCCACGCGGCGGTCTGCCATGCCTCATAACCGGGAGTCCGATGCAGTAGCTCATCCAGCTTTGGTTCCTCCAATTGTGCACAGCAAGCAGGGTCATGAAATGTTCCCTGTAGCATGCTCGCAGCGCTACCATTCGCAATACACCAAGGACAGATCGCCTCATAAGATAATGCTGTATAAAAGGGACCCGCGTACCAGATATCGGTCTGCCGTCCACAACAGAAACACGTTTTCAAAAAGCCTGATTTAAGGATCTGAGTGCGTACAGGGTCTTGATGATAAGTAAACACAGGGAGATCGGAAGTTTTCTTGCGCTTGGCTACTTTGATTAAAGGCTTAATCACCGGCAGTCGAATCGGGCTATTAATCATCTCTTGAATACTCCACTGTTTCTTCAAATCTGCTTTATTTTTCCGGTTCATGACGGACATAAAAACCTCTAGCGCCTCTTCGTATTGATGCAGGTGAAGATACAACTCTGTCAAAATTCTGGCAGCCTGCTCGCTTTCTAAGCCCTCAAGCTCTTCCTTCAATTGGTACATGGTTGTACAGCCTCGGTACTGGGTGCGTACAAACTATATCTTTTGTTTAGTGCCACCCATTTTTGCTGGATTTCCATAAGCCCCCCACTTCCTTCTGATTTTCCTGAAATTTCTTATAACTTATTATAATAGATATAGGCTTCCGGTGAGTATACCCCGGAAGCCTATGGATTCATCTAACCAATCTTTTATTTATTTTGCCTTATGAGGAACAGGCTCACTATTCCCGTTTCTTTTTCTCACTACCCACATAATAACAGCCATAACAGCTACCAAGACTGCTATAAGCGTAAAGGGAATATATTTGTCCACTCGATACAAGGTGGTCGTCAAAATAGGAGCAATGATCGCGGAAATTCCCTGTACCGCAGCTACCAGCCCCGCTGCTCCCCCTTGCTGCTCTTGACTGACTGAAAGCGAAGCACCTGCCATAAAACCGGGCATCAGTAAGCCTGTGCCTATGCCAAACATAAAGAACGCTGCATAGTAAACGACCAAGCTGGCTGAAATCAGAAATAATGCCATTCCAGCAATCAGGAATAGAGAACCAAGTAAAATCATCGGCTTAGGCTGCCATTTAAGCCATTTCATCTGGATGATCTGCACAATCAGCATCGCTGCCCCGGAGAACATAAGTCCAAAGGACACGACTCTTGCTGTTTCTTCGGATGTAAGACCTAACTGATCTTGAAAATAAAAACCACCTATAACCTGAATAGTCACAATACTTATCATCGTAACCAAGCCTGCAAACAAATACATTCTTAGACCTGGCTGGAGGGGGTTAATTCGAGCGGGTTTTTGCTGAATAACGGGCTGGGCCGCCGGAATCGCCAGCAGAGACACCACGAATGCAACAGCGGCAATGACAATTCCAAAATATAAGGGCCATAACAGCCCTATTAAAGTAAAGGCACCTGCAATCGCGGGACCAAATACCAGCCCAAGCCCATTCGCCGCACTAATAATAGCCATACCACTTCCACGCTCTTCTCCTTCCGTTACATCTCCCATATAAGCTTGGGACGATGACAACACCGCCGGGATAAAGCCGCCAATTAAGCCGCGTGTAACAATCAGCAGGACTAACAGCAGCCCCCCACTGAGCCAACCATTTAATCCTGCAAAAAGAGTAAGTGTAAACAACAGGCAGCTTACACACATCCCTATGAAACCAAGCAGAATCACCGGCTTGCGTCCCTTTGCATCACTTAGATTTCCCCATACTGGAGCCATTAAGGCCATCGTTATAGAACCAAGCGATATAATTAATCCGGAATGGCTTTCTCTTAAGCCTAATTCACGAATAAGGGGCGGCATAATTGGAGCAATGAGCATGAGCCCTAGCATAGCCACAAATACACTGAAAAAGATGCTCCCTTTTATTCTATTCATCCTCGCACACTCCTCTGTTAAAGATTCTCTCTATGCAGAAGTATACGGAGCATACCAAAACGCTACTGCCTATAGACGGATAAATTTGCGGTTAAACGGATTTAATTTTGCGTATAAAACAGCAGCCAGTCTTCAGACAGTAAAAAATGGCCTGCATTCTATGGCCCAATGGGCGTCGTTAATTATAGAGTCGCTCTTTCGTTGTGAAATGAACTACATCGGTCTCTTCATCGCTGACTGGATGGAAGGGCTTCATTTCCTGGCATGTTATTACGATATATGATGTACAGTCTTTTGCCTTTAGTAATTAGCGTAGCTGTGGGTTGAGTCTGTATATCGATGTCTAAGGGGGAAATCTCAGTGAAAACAAAAATAGGATCAATCATGAAGGTAAGATCGTTAAGAACGAAGTTAACCATAATGTGCTTGATTATTTTAATTGTACCCACATTCGTGATTGGAATCAGTTCTTATGTTGTTTCCAAGAATGAAATGAATGAATCAGGCAAAGTAGCACTTAAGAATAGTGTGCAAATGGTAATTGGTATGATTAGTTTCCTCAATGGGCAAGTCGAAGCCGGTAATTTAACATTGGAAGAAGCACAGGAAAAACTGCGCATCGAGCTGCTCGGTGTAAAAGATGCTAATAACAAAAGACCGGTAAAGATTAAATATACTGTAGGTAAAACAGGTTATCCGTGGGCAGTCAACCAAGATGCCGTTTCAGTGATGAACCCTTCAAATGAAGGCCAGGATTTAATAAATGCCGTATCGGAAGACGGTGTGCATGTGGGAAAAGAGTTTGTAGAAGCCGGTACAAACGGCGGTGGATTCGTCACTTATAAATGGGCTTTACCTGGTACAGATCAAGTGGAGACGAAAATTTCGTACGTTGAAAGGGATCCTTATTGGGGATGGATCATCGGTTCTGGAGCATATTTTAACGAATTTAACAGCGGGGCGACCAAGGTCCTTTATATTGTCCTGATTATTACGACTATTGCAGTTATTCTGGGAGCAATTATCGTAAGCTTTGTTTCGGGACGTTTTACGAAGCCTATTATCATGATTGCAAAGCGGCTTAACTCAGTTGCGGACGGTGATTTAACGGTCGAAGAAGTCAAAATGAATTCAAAAGATGAGGTTGGCGAGCTGGCACAGGATTTCAATCATATGATTAAAAATATTAGATATTTGATCGGTGAAGTAAACCTGTCCACAAAGCAGGTAGCAGCTTCCTCGAAAGAATTAACCCTTGGTGCAGAGCATACTGGGCAGGCAACCGAGCATATCACCATCGCGATTCAAGAATCGGCGGCCGGTGCGAAGGAGCAGCAACTGATGCTCCAGAAGACAACCAGCTCGCTTGAAGAAATTTCAATAGGCATGCAGCGGATCACGGATAGCTCCTTGACTATTGCTGAATCGTCTGCAGACGCGATGGAAATGGCGAGCCTTGGCGGTACTGCTGTACAACATACGGTGAAGCAAATGGACTTGATTAACCATTCCGTCAATGAAACCGATGCGGTTATGAGGATGCTGGATGAACGTACTCAACAGATCGACACGATGCTGCATGCCATTACGGATATCGCACAGCAGACCAATCTGCTTGCCTTAAATGCTTCGATTGAGGCTGCCCGTGCAGGCGAAGAAGGCCGCGGTTTCTCCGTAGTTGCTTCAGAGGTAAGAAAACTGGCCGAACAATCGAACCAGTCTTCTGGGCAGATTTCTGAGTTGATTCAGAATATGCGCAAAGATATGGAGCATTCGCTTCGGACCATGGAACGCGTAAAACAGGATGTCGACTCCGGCATTAAAATTGCTAATGAGACGGAGCAGCAGTTTAACAAAATTGTGACGTCCACCAATCATATCGCACAGCAAACGGAAGAGCTCGCGAGCATCACGGAGCAAATAACCGCAAGTGTCCAGGAAATTTCAGCAAGCGGAGAAAACGTATCGAGTCTGGCGCTTCAAGCGGCGGACAACTCGCAGAATATTGCAGCGTCTGCAGAGGAGCAGCTAGCTTCGATGCAGCAGATCACCAGCCTGGCAACGACCTTGTCGGATATGTCACAGAAATTACAGGATCTGACGGTCAAATTTAAATACTAACGGAATAATTCTTTCCAAAATATCACGCTAAACTGTCATTCATATTATGAGGTCAACCAGTTTTTTCTGGTTGACCCTTTTCGCATTTGCTCTGAGAAATTACGGAAAAGCTCGCAAATCGTGATCCCCTTCTAGCGATGTGAATTGAGCACGCGGTTTTTGTCGATTTGGTTCAGAATTGGTTCAGAGGCATTTAGTATAGTAAATCAGTAATGTAAGAAAGAAAATTATATTAGTAGGTTAGTCATCATGGAGGATTTAGTCAGTTCATCGTGACACCGGAATTTTATGGAGGAAATTTATGAGTAAAATCAAGTCTTTTTGTTTATCTTATCTTGCTGTTATCGTCTTATTTGGAACCTGGACATGGAGTTTTTCCGAGAGTACTGTGTATGCAACCTCCTCACCAGCACCTAGTGTAACGGATGCGGTGTATGCTACTGAAACCACGGTAACGAGTTGGACAAATCCTTCTAAACAAGGTCAATCCGTAACGTTTAGCATCAAAACCATCTCAACCCCACAAATTACGAAAGATTTAACCGGCTCGGTTATCCTTATGGACGGTACGGATATATTAGATACGCTGACGATGAGACCAAATGGCATTGCGAATGGATATGCCACTGCGACCTACACCACAAGCGATTTAAGTGTGGGAAGTCACCCAATTACTGCTATATATAGTGGGGATGCTCGATTTGCCCCCAGTACATCTGAGCCATACATTCAGGTCGTAAATGCATCTGCGCCTACACCTTCACTGAGACCTACAGTAACTACAATATTGAGTTCGCTGAATCCGTCTAATCAAGGTCAGGAAGTAAGGTTTAGCTTGAGGACAACCTCAAACCCACAAACTTCGGGTGATTTAACCGGAACGGTCATCCTTATGGACGGCACGAATATATTAGATACGCTGACGATGGAGCCAGTGGGCATTTCGAATGGCTATGCCAATGCGTACTACACTACAAGCAACTTAAGTGTGGGAAGTCACGCAATTACTGCTATATACAGTGGGGATGCTCGATTTGCTCCGAGTACATCTGAAGCGTATATACAGGTTGTAAATGGAAATGCAGGCACGGGTGATATTAGCAATAACGACAGCAGCAGTAGCAATAAAAAAGATAAGAAGGATAACGCGGATAGCAGTGATTCATCTTCTTCAAGTGAAACAACCGCATCTTCATCACCATCGGCTTCTTCAACGGTTTTACCGACTGCGGAAATCATGCCAGTAGAGCAATCCGAGGTTGCGCATGAAAAATATATAACGGGTTATCAGGATGGTACATTCCGACCGGACCAGTCAATTACACGAGCTGAAACCGCCGCGATGATGGCTAGGATTATGAAGTTGGAGACAAAAGAAGGCTCAACGACATACAAAGATGTACCTAGCACGTATTGGGCAAAGGATTCGATTATAGCACTTACGACACAGCACCTTATGAATGGATATGCAGATGGAACATTTCGACCAGAGCAACCCATTACCCGTGCAGAAATGGCAGCAATACTCGCATCCTGGAAGCAGCTTAAAGGAACGCAAACCACAGCGTCTCCTTATACCGATATCGAAAAGCATTGGGCAAGGGATTCCATTGTAGCGTTAGCTAATGCAGGATGGATTACCGGCTATAACGATAACAGCTTCCAACCCAATAAATATATAACACGAGTAGAAACGGTTACCATTTTGAACACGATCTTAAAACGAGGACCCCTGGAAGGAACCATTCAGGCTACATGGAAGGATGTACCAACAGATTACTGGGCATTCAAAAATATTGAAGAAGCGTCTCGTACCCATACGTCAACCATCAATACAGATGGCATTGAAACTTTCGTGAAATAAGCACCAAATAAAAAGGCTGGAATCCTATCTATACAGGGTTCCAGCTTTTTGTTACCTTGATATTTTTTTAAAATGGTCAAAACAGAATTTTTAAAATACTTTCTTCAAAGATGATGGTTTCACTCCGTATTCCCGAAAAAATTGCTCTGAAAATGCACTCACATTACTGTATCCTACAGCCATCGCAGCTTCTGTTACATTGCTCTCCTGGCTTCGAAGCAGCTTCATCGCATAATCGAGACGAATTTGGCGCAAATATTCAAATACAGTCGTTCCAAAACATGCTTTGAATCCTTTTTTTAATTTAAAATCGTTTAATCCTACTTTTTTGGATAATGCGATCAGTGAAGGAGGATCAATCATGCTGGATTCAAGGATTTGCCGAGCCATATGCAACTTTCTGACATCTTCTTTAGATAATCCTTCGGGCATGGGGGTTAAATCAAATAATTGAATCATAAGTCGATTTAAAATCTCTAGTGCTGCTGCTTCCATTAATAAAGGCGATCTATGCACACTTTTCAAGTCTTTGATCAAATGTTCAATCAGCACTATACTTCTGTGATCCAGTTCAAAACCAAAGTGATGGAATGCAGCCCCCTTCAGAATTTGATTAAATTCAATAGCTACCTGTCGACGAGCCGCCAACTGTGAAGCCGCATAATTAAACAACGAAACAGGAATGCCAAGTGCAAATGATTGGTATTGTTCGTTAACCGGAGGATGGAAGCGTGCTTTGAAATCCTGTAAAAAAATAAGAGCCCCCCGCCCCGATGGGAGTGTATAGTCCAGACCAGCTATATTCACATGACGTTGCCCCGAAAGTGCAAATTGAAGTTCAATCATTTGTCCTCTGGAAGCAAAGTTCGTCGGGTAAGGCTCGTGATATTGAATGTGCGAATACACAATCTCGATTCCGCTGTAAGTTGTAACTCGGTAAATATGTCCGTTACCCGCTTCTGGTAACATCATATAGGTATGCTCGTTTTGTTTTCTAAACGGAGTTTTTTCTAAATAATGCTGATATATTAATGATAACGAATTTGAATTCACAAGCGTCACCTCAAAAGTTTTCATTAATTTTGATGATTCAAATGAGAATCATTATCATTAATATTAGCTGAATTTGAATGGTTTGACCAGACTTATTGGAGTATGCTGTAGTGATATTCGGGGAATCTATTAATCCCAATCCATATAAAACGTTGCTTTCAATTTCCCCTTTTCACATGCTGGGCAACTTAAATGAACAGGCACATTGTTTTCAATGTGTTCCTGCTCCATAACACTCGCGCATCTAGGACAAGCATAAGAAATTTTATACTGTGATGAGTCCGATATCATCTCAATAAACAGTTCATTGCGGATGGCCTGACAGACCGGACATACATATATCGCGTCATAAGCATCATATCTCGTCGAAGGGTTGCCTATGAATTCCCCAATACGTCGTTTAAGGACAGTATCCTGTACAAACGAAGCAATGGATTCCAAACTCATATATAATAAACCAAACCCCACAAATATGTTCTTAGTATAAGCACAGGTATCACAGTCCAGCTTGTACGCTTCCCCCATGTTTATCCTCCCCAACTCTTCATGCGGTTATTGAAGCCTCATTTATTTCTTTACGAGACTTGCTGCATGCGTGACCCGGTTTCTCCCGCCACTTTTGGAAGCATACAGAGCTAAATCCGCTTGATGAACAATTGTTTGTTCCGTATCCGCTTGCGTAACCGTTGCCACGCCAATACTCACAGTAATGCTGTATTCTCCCCAATCCCTTGAGGCCGTCATGGAACGATATTTTTCTGCCGTACGAATGGCTTCCTCTTGATCGTTGCCCGGAAGAATAATGACAAACTCCTCGCCACCATAACGAGCGACAATATCCATCTCCCGTGACATGGATTGCAGTAATTCTGCCAGATTCGTAAGCACCAGATCGCCCACCGGATGACCATAAGTATCGTTAATACTTTTGAAACGATCAATATCAATGATAAGCAGCGAAAAAGATATTCCGCTCTCATGAAAGGACGCGAGGCTAGCTAGTAATTGATCTTGGAAATATCTTCTATTCTTTAGCCCAGTTAACGGGTCGGTTGATGCCATCGTTTCTAGCTGGAGATTGATCCTCACTAATTCCTGCTGCTTGATTTCATATTCTTCGTGCAACCGTTCAAGCTTCTGGTTGGCTTCATTCGTCGCCTGATATAATTCCTGAAGCTTGGTTTTGGTCTGTAGTATATCTTTTTCGTGTTCAATACGCTTACGCATCACAAGCACTACACAGTCAATCACTGCTTCTCCATTTCGTTCCTGGCGAATTCCGTTTAGAAGTACAGGCACATCCTGTCGATCACTTGTGCGAAACGAAAAGTACATCTCATCGACACGCCCGTACAACTGGATGTATGGATAAAAATAAGTATGAAAAAATAGCTTGTTGGTAACAGACATTGTCATTTCAATCGGCCATCCGAGCAATTGATCGCGTTCATAAAGAAGCATGTCCAATAACGTTTGGTTTACCGATTGAATGATCCCAGCGTCCGAAATTGAAAAGTATCCACAGGGAGCTTTATCTAATTGAATATCCATTAAATGACTGCCTTTCTTTCGATATTACACACTAGCTAAATATTCTTTGATTAAATCGCTCGTTTCTCCTGGTTGGCTTAAATGAGGATAATGCCCCTTTGCTCTCATCTGCTGAAGTCTGCTATTTCTAAGATGGGTGTGTAAATAGTCCCCTACCTCAATCGGAGCAATACTATCATCTGAGCACTGGAGTATAAGTGTAGGAACCGAAGCATGCTGAAGATCAACACGGCAATCTGAAAAAAATGTAACCTCTGCGAATTGCCGTGCAATATGAGGATCTCTTGAACAAAATGCCTTTTCCAATTCTTCGGTTAAGTCCCCTCGCTCGGGATTCTGCATAGCAATGGGCGCCATGTAACTAGCCCAGCCAATAAAGTTCATTTGCATCATATCCAGTAATTCATCAATATCACTCTTATCGAAGCCCCCATAATAAGAAGGCAGGTCATTCACATAGCGTGGAGAAGGACCGAGCATGACAATGCGTTCAAAATATTGAGGGCTGCGGATGGAGGCGAGCATTCCGATCATGCTGCTAACGGAGTGTCCAACGAATATGGTATTTCGTAAGTCTAACGCTTCCATAATATCCAGCACATCTTGGGCATATCCTTGCAAGTCACTGTATTTTTGGGAATCATAGTATTTTATTTGGGAATCTCCGGAACCAACATAATCAAATAAGACGATTTGGTAGTTGTCGATAAAGCTAGGGACGATATAACGCCACATATCCTGATCGCATCCAAAGCCGTGAGCAAATACAATCGTCTGGCTGCCTGTGCCCAGCACTTTTATATTATTACGTAGGAGAATATCAACGGTCAACGTAAATCACCTCTCTGAGGTAGTATCTGTTCTATGGCTTCTCTTCCCTATTATATCGGAAAAGTTTCGATTATGGATAATGACTCTCATTCATAAATCCAGCGTTCAATGATCCCTTTTACCTTGTGCACATGTTGCTGTGATAAGGAACAAATAATAACCAATTCGTTTTTCCCATTTGTATCTAACCAATAGTGAACGTCATCCTCTTCATTAACCGTTTCTTGAATGATTCTGATGGATTTATGACTTATTTTTGATTTAGCCGAAAAAATGGGGTTCATATCCATGACTTTCTGACCATTAGAAAAGGATGTATTGTAATAAGGAATCACCCAGTTCTCCTTATCCTGATCTTGTACTACATTTAGAAATACACGCACCCAATAATCCTCTAGTTCTGTGTAACTCTGTTCATTCAACTCATTCAAATTCATACATGTAACCACCCATCTTATACACTGGTTGTCTGACGGCTTGCAAGGATTGTTCAATACGCCCTGTTGCTTCCTTGGTGCCCGTAGACATTTTGCGGATTTCTGTAGCGACAACCCCAAAACCTGCTCCTGCGTCACCCACCCGAGCAGCTTCAATCCAGCATTTAATCCAAGCAGGTAATATGTATCCACTTCCTCAAATTTTGATATCAGCCCTACCCTCTATTTCGTCATTTTCACCCCATGTATTTAGTGAAGCAGCGCGTACCGATTAAAATTGGCACGCGCTGATGGTATGACTTTTATGAAACAGGTACTAAGGTTTAATCCAACTGCTCTCCATTGGTTTCGATCACATTCTTATACCAATAAAAGCTCTTCTTTCTGGATCTGGCAAGTGTCCCTTTGCCTTCATTATCCTTATCGACGTATATAAACCCATAACGCTTTTTCATTTCTCCGGTTCCCGCACTGACCAGATCAATACATCCCCATGGCGTATACCCTATTAGGTCCACTCCATCAGCAATTGCTTCTTTCATTTGCTCAATGTGTTGCTTCAGATAATCAATTCGATAATCATCGTGAATGGAGCCATCTTCTTCCACTGTATCTACGGCGCCAAGACCATTTTCAACAACCATTAACGGGATTTCATATCGGTTATAAATATTATTGAGGGACCATCTCAATCCCTGTGGATCGATCTGCCAATCCCAGGCACTTGCTTTTAAATGAGGATTCTTTAAGCCCATAGATAAATTCCCTCCCACCTTCTCCTGGTTAGGATCGGCACTGACACAAGTAGAAGAATAATAGCTGAAAGTATAGAAATCTACGCAGCCTTCTTTTAAGATGTCCTCATCTCCTTCTTGCATTGTGATCTGAATATTATGATCTCTAAAATAGCGTTTGGCAAATCCCGGATAAGCTCCTCTTACTTGGACATCTGAGCATAGGAAATTACTTAAGTTATCCTTTTGTTGAGCCAGCAGAATATCATCAGGATGACATGTAAGTGGGTAGGAACACATATAAGCAATCATACAACCGATTTTAAAGTCCTTGTTGATTTCATGACCCAGCTTTACAGCCTTTGCACTGGCAATAAATTGATGATGCAACGCCTGATACAGAACCTGCTCATCCTTCACTATAGCATGGGCTAGCTCTCCATTCCCCTCCGGCATCATAGCTCCAGCCATGAATGCTCCAAATGACAAGGTTAAAATATTGATTTCATTAAAGGTTAACCAGTATTTTACGACATTTTTGTATCTGTTAAAAAGCACTTCACAATATCTCACATAAAAATCTACGACTCTGCGATCTGACCAACCATTATATTTTTGGGTCAAATGAAACGGTGCTTCATAATGTGAGATTGTAACCAAAGGCTCAATATTGTACTTTTTCAATTCTGCGAATACACGATCATAGAACTGCAAGCCTTGCTCATTCGGCTCTGCATCATCTCCGTTAGGAAATATTCTTGACCACGCAATGGACATCCTAAAGACCTTGAATCCCATCTCTGCAAATAAGCGGATATCCTCTTGATAGCGGTGGAAAAAATCAATAGCCTCGTGACTCGGGTAGTTCACTCCTTCTTCCAGCATAGGTGTAATTCTTCGGGAAGTCGTATGCGTTCCAGCCGTAATCACATCAGCAGTGCTTAAGCCTTTACCTTCTTCATTATATCCACCTTCAAATTGGTTGGCAGCCGTTGCACCTCCCCATAAAAATCCTTGTGGAAATTCCAATGTAGTTGTATTTTTCATTGTTTAATTCCTCCTCAACATTAATTAGGATTAGACTACGACGGTCAATAAGTCCTCTTGATACTCAATTGCCTTTTTCTCTGTTTCAATGACATCCAGGTAATTCGTAGTATTGGCAACGATAACAGGTGTGGTCAAAACATACCCAGCCTCTTTTATAGCTTCCATATCAAACTCCATAAGCAGCTCGCCTTTTTTAACAGCATCCCCCTGTTTTACTTTAGGATAGAAGTGTTTGCCTTTTAATTTGACCGTATCTTTGCCTACATGGATGAGGACTTCAACACCGTGATCACTTGTAATGCCAATCGCATGACCTGACGAAAATAATGATGTTAATACACCATCTACAGGTGAAACGACCTTACCTTCAGAAGGTTCAATGGCAATCCCTTTACCCAAGGCACCTGTCGAAAAGGCTTCATCTGTTACTTCAGATAAAGACTTCACTTCACCTTTTAATGGACTCATCACCGTCTCTTGTTTTACTAAAACTTCTCCTTTAGCTGCTCCCGAGGTGTTATCTTCCTTTTTAGCTTCTTTCACTTCATCATCTTTAAATCCGCCAAAGAACATAAGCAAGAAGCCTAATACAAAGCTTACCAGGATACCGATAACAGCCCCATAAAATCCGCTGTCTATTCCTGCCGGACTGATATAGCTCGGGATAGCAAAAATACCCAATCCACCAATGATATAACCTTTCGTTCCCATCATTCCTATAATACCGCCGCCTACTGCAGATGCTATGCAGCTTAAAATAAATGGTTTCTTACGTGGTAATGTAATCCCGTAAATCGCTGGTTCTGTCACACCAAAAATCCCGGAGATGACAGCTGGAATGGAAAGTGATCTCAGTTTTACATTTTTGGTTTTAAACAAAATTGCCAGTACGACGCCCGTCTGAGCAAAGGAAGCTCCCAGCGTAGCCGCAAGAATCGGATCGAATTTAAGAACGGCTAAGTTGTTCATAGCGATAGGAACAAGTCCCCAGTGTAATCCAAAGATAACAAACACTTGCCAGAAAGCGCCCATGATTATGCCTTCAATCATTGGACTTAAGTTATACACAAAGAGGGTTGCTGCCCCAAGCAGTTGACCTGCCCAAGTCGAGAGAGGTCCAATCACAATCAATGCTAAGGGTACAATAACTAACAATGTGAAAAACGGAACCAAAAATGTTCTCACTACGCTAGGGATTACCTTTTTAAAGAAGTTTTCTATTTTTGAGCCTACATAGGTGGATATGATAATTGGAAGAACGGTTGACGCATAACTCATCAGAATGACCGGAATGCCTAAGAAGGTGATATATACCGGTGACTCAAATATAGTACCGCTAAATAGAGTGTATAGTGGTTTGCCCGAGGCTGTTATCGTGCTAAATGTTGGGTACACAAGGGATGCACCTATAGCCATACCTATGAAAATGTTGGCATTGAACTTTTTAGCTGACGTATACCCCAGGAAAATAGGAAAGAAGTAAAATAAACAATCACCTAAAGCATTGAGAATTTGATAGGTACCCGATGTAGTGGTCAGCCAGCCCAAAGCTACAAATAGGGCAGTGAAGCCCTTAATCATACCTGTGGCACTTAAGACACCTAACGTGGGTGTAAATACACCTGAAATAGTATCAATGAATCTATTGAACAAACTCATTTTTTCACCTGATGCTTCTTCTGAATCTCCTGTCTGAAAACCACCCACAGCAGTAACATCAGCATAAACCTCAGGTACATGGTTACCTATAACAACCTGGTATTGCCCGCCACTCTTTACCACAGTGACAACACCATCCATATTTTTCAAAACCTCTGTATTGGCTTTACTTTCATCTTTTAGTTTGAAGCGCAAGCGTGTAATACAATGAGTTAGACTATTCACATTTTCTTTGCCGCCGACATTTCTGATGATGTCTTTTGCTAATGTCTCATACTTCATTGTAATTTCCCCTTTAATTGTATTTATAAAAAAAGGCGAAACCAAAATAGATCAAATTCGATCTAGGTTGGTTTCGCCTGCATTACCAGTAACAATCCAAGAGTTATTCAATTTTGTCTTTGGGTCACACGCTGAATATGAATCGTGATATACAGCTTTTCCTCATCTGACAATACCATATCCAAGTATTTCTCAATCTTCAGCATGCAGCCATAAGCCTTTTTGTACTTTGCTTTCACTTGCCTCCATAAAAAATCGTCTTCCAGTTCTACTTTTTCTTTTTTATTTAATCGCTGAAAGAAGAATCTTAAATGTGTAATAAATCGCTCATAACTGATCGAGTGTTCATCTATGTTGGTATTATAAGAGTATTTAATAATATTCAAGATGTCGTGTATTTTTTGAGTTTGCTGAGCAACATTTGCTACCTTGTTGTAGGAGCTGTTTACTTGAGCATTGATTAAATGAAGAGCAATATTACCTGCTTCATCTTCTGACAATCGTTTGCCTGTTTCGTCTTCAATAAACTCCAGCGCTTTTAAGCCAACCGCAAATTCTTTGGGATAAAATTTTTTGATCTCCCAAATTAACGGATTTGCATTTTTAAACCCTTCATCAAACATTTTAAATGCATTGTTCATGTGATCCGTAAGCGAAACATATATATAATCGCTCAATTGTACTTCTAATATGCTTTTTCCATATTCAATGATGTCATAGCATAACGAAACATATTCTGATGGAACATCCTCTAACAATAACTTAAATTTCTCTGAAGCATCTTTATGTTTAAGCACAAAGACCTTTTCAATTAGATGCTCTTCTACTTGTTCGCCTGCATTCTTTTTGAATGCAATACCACGACCCATAACAACAAATTCATCTCTTTTTTGATCTTTGGCTATTATGGCGTTGTTATTAAAGATCTTCGTTATGATCATCTAACTGCCCCCCTTATCCCATCAAATTTAAAAAAGGATTTAGATGCTGGGCGAAATTTCAGATAGGTCACAAGACGGTAATAGCCGATCAAATCTTCGTCGTAAATCAAATTCAAATGTATTGATTTACAATTCCGTGTTATGAAAACGCATTCGTAATAAGAGACAAAGCCTTACGTTTTCCATCATTGATCTTGAGTGCTCCCAAACCGATCTGATATTCCGTTCTGAAAATGGATATAGTCGGTTAACCACGTCCCATGACATCATTTTTCGGATGTCGATTCGTTGGTCGACGTCATCATCTTTGTTGTTCAGCACTTGTAAGGCTTTATATCACTCACCTTTCTGCGTTATGGCTGGGCAGATTTTCATATCATGCAGGATATCGCAAAGCATGTATTCTAAAAAGAAAAGGCAAAACCCAACACATGGAAATTGAATTCCATGCCTCGGGTTTTGCCTTTTCAGTAACAATCCCAAAATCATAATAACATCGAATTTAAGTTTTGCCAACAAAAATGTTTGCGCTTTCTTTTTCGGAGCAACCACATCAAATACAACACACTATCATGGTATAAAATGTCATCCGCCAATGTAGGACATGTTAATCTTTTTTTTGTTGTTAGCTGTCTGCTCCGTACGTTCATCGGAATACCGGTCTGTACGTTGTTCCCATACTGAAGTAATCACATCGAGTAGTTCCTGGTCATCCGCTTCATTACGAAGCATCTGGCGTAAATCGAATCCGCCTGAAGCAAACAAACATGTATAAAACTTGCCATCGCACGATAAGCGGGCGCGTGTACAAGACGAACAAAATGATTCAGAAACCGAAGTAATAAAACCAATCTGTGCGTCGCTGTCTTTATAACGGTAACGTTTTGCCACTTCTCCAAAGTAATCCCGATCCATCGGCTCCAGCTCGTACGCATTCTTAAGTCGTTCAACAATTTGTTTTTTGGTTAGTACCTTTTTGAAGCTCCATCCGTTGTCATTCCCTACATCCATAAACTCGATAAAGCGAAGGGTTATTCCCTGCTCCTTAAAATAAGCGGCCATCGGCAAAATCTCCGAGTCATTAACGCCTTTTTGAACGACCATATTGACCTTGATTTCAAAGCCGATTTCTCTTGCATATTCGATCTGCTTCAAAATAAAATCAGGCTTAATCCCCCGCCCATTCAATCGCCCAAATAGCTCAGGGTCCAGAGCGTCCAGACTGACATTAAGCCGTCGTAGCCCCGCGTCATAGAGAGGCTTAGCCTGCTGTCCTAGCAGCACACCATTGGTGGTCAAGCCGATATCTTCCACTCCGTCAATGGACAGGATTTGGGAGACCAGGTCGGATAGATTCCTGCGCATTAATGGTTCGCCGCCCGTGAGTCGGATCTTTTTTACACCCAGGGATACAAAGAGCTTCGTTAGCCGGTGTATCTCTTCAAACGACAGACATTCATTTTGAGGAAGAAAGGCGTAATCGTCACCGAATATTTCTTTGGGCATGCAATAGGAACAACGGAAATTGCAGCGGTCCGTAACCGATATACGCAGGTCACGAATTGGCCGCTGCAACGTGTCTTTCAGTGGATAAAAATTCATACGCCCTCTCCTTTCTAGTTGTTTAGCATCGTTATTATTAGCCACCGTTGACTGGGGGAATGAAGGCTGCAATGTCTCCATCCTGTAATACATCCGTAGACAACGCATACTCCTCGTTTATCGCAATTCGCACAGACTCGATCGGCATATCTGGATATTGATCTGTTATCCAATTGGATAAATCGCCTACCGTTTGGCCCGCCAAATCTGCCAATTCTTCTGTTTTTCCCGTCACCTCACGGAGTCCCGCAAAGTAGTACAGCTTAATCATGACTGATCTCCCCCGGCTTTTTCTTTTGATCTCCGACCCACTGCGTTCCACCTTCCCAAATCTCTCGTTTCCAAATAGGAACTATTTCTTTAATTCGTTCGATCGCGTATTCATTTGCCTTATACGCATCCGAACGGTGAGGTGAAGAAACGGCAATGACAACGGCGATATCACCGATTTTAAGCTCGCCAATGCGGTGCGCGATTGCCACTCGCGTCCCTTCCCATTTCTGTTCGATTTCGCGACCAATCTCTGTGAGTTTTTTTTGGGCCATGGGGACATAGGCCTCATAAGCAAGGTATAAGGTCCGTACGCCTTGAGTCCATTCTCGTACGTGCCCTGTAAAAATAGTCACCGCTCCTGCTTCCGGCCTTAGGACATAATCCGCATAACCCTGCGGGATAATGGGCTCCGTCACGATTTCAAATACACTCATCTTTTCCACCTTCCAGCCCCCGGACAATCCACTCTCCGGTGACAGACTCTTTAAATATTTCTGCTTTTTGTATCTATATCTCATTTAACCGAACAGCTGATGATATAGTTTTTGACCGTTGGCAACACTCCGTACACCGTGTATGAGAAGCCTTCCGTTTTTGAATAAAATCATTCGATGCTTAAAAGCATAAAATTCAACGAAATAAGGGGTTCTTTTTACACGATCTGCTATAAGCCTGCCCATTTTTTCTGCATCATCGAGCGTGATCGGACGTTGTGGGTCTGGAAGAACCTGTACCACGTTCCGTCCGCACAGAGCAGCATACGCCGAGCGACGTGATGCTGTCAGTGCAGGAAACGTAGGATGTTCTCCACAGGCTGGACAATCTTGGTTACGGATGCGGGAAATCCCTATGTCCATCTGCGTGTTCTCCCATAGATCAAATAGATGAACCTTGCGACGCATCTTATCACGTCCGCCGCTCAGCCACTTCATGGCTTCTGCACATTGGAGGGCGGCTGTCACCTGGACTGCGGGTGAGATGATTCCAGCCGTATCGCAGGTCTGATTGATCGCAGGCAGCGATGGCAGAAGGCAGCGTAAACAAGCTGACTCGCCCGGCACGAATGGAAAAACAACGCCTGTGCTTCCAACACAGGCTCCATAAATCCATGGAATTCCTGCCTTCAGTGCAGCATCGTTGATCAGCAGACGAGTTTCGAAATTGTCCGTAGCATCCATCAGTAATATACTCTTGCTGGCAAGTTCTAGAACAAGCTCAGCATCTAAATTATCGAGATATGTGTGCAAGCGCACGTCTTCTCGTATGGCTTTCAGCCTTTTTTCGGCTGCCATAACCTTGGGCTGCATTTCCGCGGCGTCCTGCTCCGTGAACAGCTGCTGACGTTGCAGATTCGACATCTCTACGTAATCCCTGTCAACAAGATGGAGCTCCCCAACGCCCGCTCTTACCAGTGTTTCGGCAATGGCAGAACCCAGTGCCCCGCAACCGATAATGGTGACGACAGCAGCGGATAGATTACGCTGCCCTTCGCCACCAATGGGTCTAAATAAGATCTGTCTGGAATAACGCTCATTCATTAGATTGTGTCCCTTGATAATACAGCCATATGACGAGGATCAGGCTAGCCAGCGCCACTTGGGAGAGCAGCATGAATCCAATGGAGTAATGGCCAGTAGCGGCATGAATCGTCGACAACAAGATCGGAGGGAAAAAGCCACCGAGACCGCCCATCATGGATACAATTCCGTTAACTATACCTGCTTGTTTATTAAAATAAAATGGAACTAGCTTGAAGATGACGCCATTCCCTACTCCAGCACATACAGCGATCGCCAAGCAGCCTACTGTATAAAGGGTGATCCCTGGTGAAAAAGCCAAAAGAATCGCAGCGACCGTATAAACAGAGAACGTGCCTACCAGCAGGAACAGAGGCTGAAACCGATCCGCCAGCCAGCCACCGATAGGGCGGAAGAAAGTAGCAATCGCAATAAAGCCAGCTGTACGCATCCCTGCATCCACTTTGGTCAGTTCAAAATTTGATACCAGGAAATTCGGCAAGTACACCGTGAACGCTACAAATGAGCCAAATGTAATAAAATAAAAGAGCGAGAAAAACCAAAGCTTCTCATTTTTATAAACCCCTTTGATCTGCTCCATAATGGGCGTCTTCACTTTAGCTTCATGACGATCCCCAAAGAAGAAATTCAAAACGATAAAAACAAGCAGCAGAATGAGATACAGCTTCACTGTAGGGGCCCAGCCGATTTGGGTAGCCACAATAGGGGCCGAGAAGGTAGTGACGGCTGTTCCCAAGTTTCCTATACCATACATTCCATTTACAAACCCATGCTTTTCCTTTGGATAATACTTCGGCAGCGAAGTCACCCCAACCGAGAACACAGCTCCTCCAATCCCAAGGAACAAGCCACCAATAATTAAATCCGTCATCGTAGAAGCTTCACTGATATAGTAGACGGGAAACAAAAGCAAAATAAAGCTAACGAGAAAAACGATTCTTGCTCCGAAGATGTTGGCATAATAACCAAGCGGGATGCGCAGAATCGAACCAAGCACGACCGGAATCGCCGTGACCATGGCCAATTTTCCGGGCGGAATAGCAATATCCTCCGTAATGAACGGCATAAGCGAAGAAATGATAACCCATACCATGAATCCAAGAATCAAGTTCAATGTTTGTAACGGTAACTGCATTTTTCTAATCATTTAACTCACCTTTTCAACGTTTTTTCTGTCGAATTATTAAATTGAATTTCTGTCCCCATTGTAGCCGCTAGCCGATCTGTTCGAATATAGGGGACTCCCCTTTACCCGACAGGGGACTCCCTGAAAATATAAAAAAGCCGCTTCTATAGGAAGCGGCTTGGTCTTTTTAAGAGATAAGTGTATTTAATTTGTCACATAACTTGGTTAGATCATTCCGATTGATCTGTTGCTCTGCCATAGGAAAAAGTACAGTTTCTTCTTTTATAAAATGTACAGTCAGCACTTCAAAGGCCTCTCCCGCGTTCTTGGCTGCCTCTTGAATGTCATCAAGCGTGAGCAAACTCAAATCGCCCTCCGTCTGATGAAGAAAATGATCGATATAGCCCTCTATTTCACGGTGCTCCTCCTGTATACCGACGAGCGGTCCCTGCTCAAAACCAATGTAGGTTCCTAGCATAGAAAAGAAGTGTTCTTCTTCCTTTTCGGTATGTTTCTTGAGGGGTACCCTAAAGTCGAGAATCTGCATTCTCAGTTTTTCCAGTTGCTTGCGGCCTTCTTCCAAATCTAGTATTCTGTGCTGCTCAAACCACAATACAATGGCATGCCATTCATCCATCAGATATGTTAGATATCGATGCTCATTTTCAAGAATACGCATGGCAGGTTTGGAAAAGCGCAGTTTCTCATTTTCCAGCACGCGGATTTCCTCCATTCATCGGCTAAAAATCCAGCATTTTTTTCTTTAATGCATATTGGACCAGTTCAGGCCGGCTTCTTAAATTCAATTTTTCCATGATCTTCGCTTTATTTGCTTCCACCGTCTTGACAGAGATGAACAGCTTTTCCGCAACTTCCTTGTTACCGTAACCTTTTGCGACCAGAGGCAGAATCTCCAGTTCCCGCTTGGACAGGATCTCATAAGGATCTTCTGATTGTGACGTTGTATCTTTTTTGATGAACTCACGAACGAGAGAAGTAGCCATTTTAGGATGGATATAAGTCCCACCCCCATGAATGGTTCGTATGGCAAGTAATAGCTCCTCATCTGGAGCATTTTTCAAAACGTATCCTGAAGCACCATTCTTTAAAATATGAAAAAGATATTCTTCATCGTCATGCATGGTCAAAATCAGAATTTTAGTATCAGGGTGGTCTTCTTTAATCTTGCCTGTGGCGATCAATCCACTTTCGCCTGGGGGCATGCTGAGGTCCATGATTAGAATATCCGGACGATATTTAGCTACCATCGTATACGCTTCAATGCCATCCGCAGCCGTTCCGACAACCTCCATATCCGATTGGAAGTTCAAAATCATGGAAAATCCGCTTCGTACAATAGCATGGTCATCCGCTAACACAATTTTGATCAAGTCTCTATTCCTCCTCTTGGCCAATCGGAATTTGCAAAAAGACTTTGGTTCCCTGACCCACATTTGATAGGACGCCAAAACTTCCGCCTACCAGCTCTGCTCGCTCCTGCATGCCATATAAACCTAATCCCGTTCCAATAGGCTGGCTCCCCTTTTCAAAGCCAATTCCATCGTCCTCTACAGTCAAACGAAGCGTATGATCGTGCTCAGTCAAAGAAACTTTAACCATGTCTACCTGGGCATATTTTAAGGCATTGAGAACAGCCTCTTGGCAGACACGGTAAATGACCGTTTCCTTTTCACTTCCGTATCGCTTTTGGGGAAGATCCGACACAAATTCAACGACAAGACCAAAGCTTTGTTCAACCCTCTTAAAGTGGGAACGAAATGCCGCTTCAAGCCCAAAATCATCAAGTGTGGCGGGGCGTAGTTCCACAGACAGGTTGCGGATATCATCCAGCAATCGCGTCATGGATGCTTCAGTCTGCTTCATGTTTTTGATGAGCTGTTCATCATTCGTCATGTATTTTAACACCCGCAGCTCAACAACCGCACTCATCAATTCCTGGGCGACGCTGTCGTGCAGTTCCCTGGAAAGCCGTTTACGCTCATTTTCCTGCGCTTCAATGACATGCTTCATCATTTTGTTTTGATACAATTTTTCCTGCGTCTGAAATTGCGGAGTCAAGTCCCTCAACATCAACACCCTTGTTCCATGTTCAGAATCAATGGTGTGAAAAGAAGCGGCATAGGGGATCATTCCGTTGCTCTTTGTTTCCAGATATACCTGAAAAGAAGCGAAATCCTTGGATTCTGGCATATTGAAATAACAATCAAGGCAGGTACGGGGCTCCGTTTCGCTTGTATAGCCCCTGCATGTTCCACACAAAGCTTTTTCCTTCCCTTCATAGAGTTGAATGAGGACGTCATCGCTCACAATCTCCTCCGCTGCCGGGTTCATAGCTAGGGTGTTCCCTTGCCCATCAAAAAAGAAAATGGCTTCTGTACTGTTCTCAAACAACTTCACCATTAGCGCATTCAAAGAGCCAGTCCCTACAGATAATGTCAATTACATCACTTCCTTCCCGTTCAACTCTCCAAATCCCCTATGCGCCAAAGCTTCCAAATCACGCATCATGGCTGCGGTCATCAGCAGTTCTTCCCGAAATCCACCAAGCAGTACGCCCGCGACGCGAGCATCATTCCATAGGGGAACAGCCCCGAGACTCTTGAGTTTCTCGGATTGAACGATCGGGTAGTTAAACAGGTTGTCTGCCCCCACATATTGATGAACAGATGGAATGAAAACGGATTTCCCAGTTTTGAACACGACTCCTGCTATGCCCTTTCCGGATTGCAGTACAATTCGCTTAAAGCGATCATTTAAATTACCGGCTGCATTTTTCCATTTAATTACGTATTGATATTCGGCCGGTTCAACCAGAGCAAGCGCCATGAAATCATAACCGAAATGTTCGCGTATTCGCTCAAGCTCCCTTTGATAATCCATCCTATTATTCATCGCTCTCTCCTAATAGAATTAGGAAAGAAGGCAGAGCCCGCTTTCCTAATTCGATTTATGTCTTCTGTAAAGGATATAACTTCTGCGCACATAATTCAACGGAACACTCCACACATGTACAAGCCGGGTAAACGGCCAGAATGCAAAAATCGCAAAGGCCATAAGAATATGAAGCTTGAAGGACATCGGTACGTCTCTCATCAGTGTCGGGTCGACACGGAATACGAATAAACCGCGGAACCAGATTGAGATCGTCTCTCGATAATCGAATTCTGGCTGTACCGCATTCGTTACGAGAGTCGCAAACATCCCCATGCATACAATGGCCAAAAGCAATACGTTTACTATCAAATCAGACGCCGTACTTAAATGGCGCACATTGCGTATTGTAAATCGACGAGAGGTAAGAATCAACATACCGAGGAACGTCATCGCTCCAAATATTCCACCAATATAAACTGCTCCAATATGATATAGATGATCGTTTACACCCAGTGCATGCATCCAGGTTTTGGGTATGCCCAGACCGGATACATGACCCATAATAACCGGGATAATACCCAGGTGGAATAAGAGACTTCCGATCATCAATTGTTTCTTTTCAATAAACTCACTTGATTTCGCTGTCCAATTGAACTGATCATTTCTGTAGCGGAAAATATGCCCTACAATAAAGACGACCACACACATATAAGGGAAAATAACCCATAAAAACTGCTCTAGCATCATCATTGCGCAGCTGCCTCCTGTTCTACGCATGCTTTAAGCGTTTCGCGCAGTCCCTTGACCAGATGAAAATACGGGCTTTCCATTTTCTCCAGCGCTTTAAGTAAATGATATGTGCCGTCTTCCAGGATCGCGATTGGCATGCGGAAGTTTTCTGTCGTCTTCGGATCTTGCGACCATTCGGCGGCATACAGAAATTCACACATGAGCGGAAGGTAATCTGGCAGCTCACCATCTGGCATTTCAAGACCATACATCTCGTATAGCACCTTTAACTTGACCAACATTTGTCCCCGTTCTTTTGCATCTTCGAATTTGAAGTAAGTCATATATAGTGCACAATTTTTTTGAAAATCAAAGGTTTCTGTATACATTTCCTGAATCTCTTCCATACTGAACTCTTGCATAAGGGACCAGTAGGTGTTCGCATACGTATATGCCGGATGGTTTGGATCAAACGATGCTTCCAGAAAAGCCGGATGAAAATCCAGCTTTTCCGGGTACATGAGTTGTTGGGCGAAAAACCCGAATGATGGCTTGCATTCATACAGCTTCGCTACATTAATCACGCCAAATACCCCCGTAGAAGTTTTCTTCATACATTTCTTTTCCCGTTTTCAAAGGCTCTTCCATCCCCATTGAACTTGCCATACTACAGCCGTCACATCCAGATCCTGAACCCATATTTCCCATGGTATCGCCGTAACCCGCAGATCCTTGAGCCCGGTACGGATTCGAATATCCTTCTTTATGCGACGTTGGAATGACGAAACGATCCTCATACTTGGCAATCGCCAGAAGCCGATACATCTGCTCAGTCTGCCGAGGTGTCATGCCAATGCGCTCAAGACGGCTTTCATCAAAAGATTGTCCTGTGGATTGAGCACGCATATAGGAGCGCATCATAGCCATTCTTTGCAAGGATTCCTTCACGGTTTGGGTGTCGCCCGCCGTCAGCATATTGGCAAGGTACTGAATAGGGGTACGCATTTCTTCGATAGCCGGAAAAATCATATCGGGATTCTCAATCGAGTCTTTCCCTTCAAAGTAATTCATGATCGGGCTAAGTGGTGGAACATACCAGACCATAGGTAATGTACGATATTCCGGATGAAGCGGGAATGCCAGCTTGTGCTCAATGGCAAGCTTGTAGACCGGCGAGTTCTGCGCTGCTTCAATCCAGTCCTCCGAGATGCCGTCTTTTCTCGCTTGAGCGATCACTGCCGGATCACTAGGATCCATGAACAGGTCACACTGCGCCTTATAAAGCTCTTTCTCGTCCTGCGTAGAAGCGGCCTCAAGCACCCGATCCGCGTCATACAGCATAACACCGAGGTAGCGAATTCGTCCTGTACATGTCTCGGAGCAGACTGTCGGCAGGCCTGCTTCCACACGTGGGAAACAGAAGGTACATTTTTCCGCTTTGTTCGTCTGCCAGTTAAAGTACACTTTTTTGTATGGACAGCCCGTCATGCAATACCGCCAGCCGCGACATGCTTCCTGATCCACGAGCACAATTCCGTCCTCGTCCCGTTTGTACATAGCACCTGAAGGACAGGACGCGACACAGCTCGGATTTAAACAATGTTCGCAAAGCCGTGGGAGATAAACCATGAACGACTTCTCAAAGTTAAATTTAATCTCTTCTTCGATTTTCTGAATATTTGGATCAAGCGGACCAGTTACATGCGCACCCGCCAGGTCATCTTCCCAGTTTGGACCCCACTCCAAATCCATTTTTTCACCCGTTACCGCAGAGTGCGCGCGTGCCACAGGTGAATGCTTCTGTTCACCAGCGTTGGTCAGTTGCTCGTAATTGTAAGTCCAGGGCTCATAATAATCTTTCATTTCCGGCATGTCTGGATTGTAAAAAATCTTACCCAGTGCTATCTTGGACAGCTTGTTGCCTGACTTCAATTCCAATTTCCCTTTGCGGAGCTGCCAGCCGCCTTTATATAATTCCTGGTCTTCCCAGCGCTTCGGATAACCGATACCGGGTTTAGTCTCCACATTGTTAAACCACATATATTCCGCACCTTTGCGGTTCGTCCAGGTTGTTTTACATGTCACGCTGCACGTATGGCAGCCAATACATTTATCCAGGTTCATGACCATGGCAATTTGAGCTTTAATCTTCAAGCCAGTTAACCTCCTTCATTTTACGTACCGCAACGTACACATCACGCTGGTTGCCGATTGGACCATAATAGTTGAATCCATAACTAAGCTGAGCATATCCACCGACCATCTGGGTTGGTTTGAGATGAATTCTTGTTGGTGCGTTATGACTACCGCCGCGTGTATCCGTGATTTCAGAGCCTGGCACTTGAATGTGCTTATCCTGAGCATGGTACATGAACATAGTCCCTCTTGGCATCCGATGGCTGACAACGGCCCGGGCGGTTACGACGCCATTACGGTTGTATACCTCTACCCAGTCATTGTCAGCAAGATCGTGCGCCTCTGCGTCTTCATTGTTGATCCATACGGTAGGACCTCCACGAAACAGCGTAAGCATGTGCTGGTTATCCTGGTAGGTGGAGTGAATATTCCATTTACCGTGCGGTGTCAGATAGCGAAGCACGAGTGAATCTTGTCCGCCTTTTATTTCCCGATCCCGAGGACCGAACACCATCGGTGGCAACGTCGGTTTGTAGATCGGCAATGATTCTCCAAATTGTTGGAAAATCTCATGATCAATATAGAAATGCTGTCTTCCCGTCAAAGTACGAAACGGAACGAGACGTTCAATATTCGTTGTAAATGGTGAATAGCGGCGTCCCTTCTTGTTCGATCCAGTGAATACTGGTGTCGGTATAACTTCCCGAGGCTGTGCCGTGATACTTTGGAAAGTGATTCTTTCCGCTGCCCGATCAGCCGAGATGTCTTTAAGTTCAACACCGTGAAGCTCTTCTGCCTGCTCATAAGCCTTTTGCGACACCCGTCCATTAGTCGCGGATGAAAGATGAAGAATTGCATTGGCCACTTGGCGAGCTGTCTGGATTTTTGGCAGTCCGTCTTTAATGGACTCATCGTAATAAACTCCGTTCAACTTTTTCATTTCCTCATATTCTTCTGCTACGGAGAAGCTGACGCCATGCGCACCTGCTTTCCCAGTAGTCAAATTCGGACCGAGTGAGATAAATTTATCGTGAATTTTAGTATAGTCACGTTCGATGATGCTGAAATTCGGCATGGTTTTACCCGGGGTCGCTTCAATCTCACCCTTCGTCCAATCCTTTACAAGACCCATCGGCTGTGAAATTTCACCCACACTGTCGTGTGCAAGCGGCGCGGTCACAAGGTCTTTATATATACCTGGCAGGTACTCTTTCGCCATATCAGAAAAGACTTCGGAAAGCTGGCGGTAAATATCCCAGTCCGCACGGGATTCCCACAGTGGATTAACGGCCGGATTAAACGGGTGTACGAAAGGATGCATATCGGTGGACGACAAATCCGTTTTCTCGTACCAGGTTGCCGCCGGAAGCACGATATCCGCGTACAATGGGGTTGTCGTCATCCGGAAATCAAGTGCAACCATCAGATCAAGCTTTCCTTCTACATCTTCTCTCCAGACGATTTCCTCCGGTTTCTGCTCCTCGTTCGGCCGGGCAAGCAGGGCATCAGATGCTCCGAGTAAATGCTTCATGAAATACTCTTGCCCCTTCGCCGAACTGGAAATCAGATTGGATCGCCAAACAAAGAGTGAACGCGGGAAGTTCTCGGCTGCCCCAGGATCTTCTACAGCGAAGCGTGTCTTACGTGATTTAATCTCTTCCACAGAATGATTAATGATTTCCTCGTTGGACTTTTTGCCTAATTGCGCTGCCTCTTCGGCGAACAACAGACTATTTTTATTAAACTGTGGATAAGAAGGCAGCCAACCCAGACGCGCTGCGAGCACGTTGTAGTCTGCTGGATGTCTGTAACTGACATCCCCGCCAGTCGGTGACTTCAAGGTGTCTGTTCCACTTTCTTCGTAACGCCACTGCTCTGTTGCAAAGTAGAAAAACGATGTAGCATTTTGCTGTCGAGCCGCCCCTTGCCAGTCTTTTGCAAAGGCAATCGTTGACCAGCCTTCGATTGGGCGGAGCTTTTCTTGACCCACATAATGCGCCCAGCCTCCCCCGTTTACACCTTGGGAAGCCGTCAACACGACAAGGTTCAAGATGGACCGATAGATGGTGTCACTATTGAACCAGTGGTTGATACCCGCACCCATAATAATCATGGAGCGCCCTTTGGTATCGATAGCATTTTGGGCAAATTCCCGAGCAATCTGTACCACAACAGACGCCTTCACACCTGTGATCTTCTCCTGCCAGGCAGGGGTATAATGCGAAGCTTCGTCGTAATAATTCTTGGCGTTATGAGAGCTGTCATTGCGTGCGACACCGTACTGGCTCATCATCAAATCGTACACGGTTGCTACGTAACGTTCCGAGCCATCTGCCAAGCGTACTTTTTTGACTGGAATTACACGTTTGAACGTTCCATTACCTGCGTTATCAAAATAAGGGAATACGATTTCTTCCCATTGCTCGCCATGACCTTCCACAGTGAGTGCGGGCTCAACCTTTGTTCCGTCTTCCCGCTCCAGAATCAGGTTCCATTTCTTATCCTGCTCCCAGCGCTGTCCCATCGTACCGTTCGGAACCAGCATTTCCCCCGCTGCTTCGTCATATATGACTGGCTTCCAGTCCGCATGCTGCGAAGCATCTCCAAGGTCACTCGCCCGTAGGAAACGTCCACCTTTCCAGGCTCCCTCGTGCGGATCAAGCAGAATCATAAACGGCATATCTGTATATTGTTTGGCATAGTTAATGAACATCGGTTCTTGGCGCTCTTTGTAAAACTCATCCAGAATAACATGTGTCATAGCCTGGGCTACAGCAGCATCTGTACCCGGATGTGGTGCAAGCCAGTTGTCAGCGAACTTCACATTCTCCGCCAAGTCGGGAGCCACTGATACAACTTTTGTCCCCTTATAACGTACTTCCGTCATAAAATGAGCGTCTGGCGTCCGGGTAAGTGGTACATTCGATCCCCACATGATCAGGTAACCCGCATTGTACCAATCAGAAGATTCCGGTACATCCGTCTGCTCACCCCAAATTTGAGGAGATGAAGGCGGAAGGTCGGCATACCAGTCATAGAAACTCAACATCTGTCCACCAAGAAGCGAAATGAATCTGGCTCCTGAAGCGTAGCTTATCATTGACATCGCCGGTATTGGCGTAAAGCCCGCGATCCGGTCAGGACCATACTTACGAATGGTATAGATGAGTTGCGCCGAGATCAGACGCAGGACATCATCCCAAGCGACACGGACATGACCGCCTTTTCCGCGAGCTGCTTTGTAGAGCTTGGCTTTCTCCGGATCTTCCACAATGCTTGCCCATGCTTCCACCGGATTGGCATGTTCCTGGATGGCAGCCTGCCAAAGCCGCAACAGCTTACCGCGCATATAAGGGTATTTCACACGTAATGGACTGTATTCATACCAGGAAAATGTAGCGCCACGCGGGCATCCTCGCGGTTCAAATTCTGGCATATCTACACCGCAGGAAGGATAATCGATCTGTTGATTTTCCCAGGTAATGATGCCGTTTTTCACAAAAACCTTCCAACTACAGGAACCCGTGCAGTTCACTCCGTGAGTCGTCCGAACCACTTTGTCGTGAGACCAACGCTGTCGGTACACGTTTTCCCATTCTCTATTTTTTTCCTCAAGGATTGACCAATTTCCCGAATAGCTTTCGATCGGTTTAAAAAAGTTGAGGTTGTATTTTTTTTTCATCGATGACCAACACTCCTTTTTAGAATAAATCATCCCAACGCAAGTTCCATGGGAAGGTTCATTCGCTTACTCTCATTATGTAATTCATTCATCGCTGTTCCCATTAGGGAATGTCCTATAGCGCTACAGGAAATCCCTCGTTCTATCGAAAGATACAAAAAAGCCTCCCTCTGCTAAAGGAAGCTTATATGAAGAGATTAATTGTTCTTTTGGCCCGTTAACAGGAGCATGATAAAAGAAATGAGTATGATAGAGCACGTCCAGGCCCAGGCCATAGGAAGATGCCCAGAATCCACCGCAATATAAATGGCCGTCGGAATCGTTTGTGTTTTACCCGGAATATTTCCGGCAAGCATCAACGTAGCACCAAATTCGCCCAGACCGCGGGCAAAACCGAGTATAAAGGCAGCTTTAAAAGAAGGGAAAATTAAAGGAAAGGTGATATACCGGAAAACCTGCCATTCACTTGCACCCATCGAACGTCCCGCGTTTTCCAAGTCCTGGTCAACAGAAGACAATCCCATTTTCAGTGTCCGATAGACAAGAGGAAAAGCCACTACCACCGCTGCTATAACCCCAGCCCACCACGAGAATATAATAGGTTCTCCAAACCATTGCTCCACAAAACGTCCGAACCCGCTTTTTCGTCCTAGTAATATTAGTAGTAAAAAACCAACAACCGTCGGTGGGAGTACCAAGGGCAGCATAAGCACAGTTTCAACAACCGTTTTCCCTTTAAATAAACCTAACCGTGACATGGACCATGCCACAAGCAAACCTAATATGATTACTAGAACGCTGGATAACAGTGCAACCTGCAACGATAAGCGGATAGGAGGCCAATATTCATTCCAATCTATATCTTGCATGCTCACTTCGGTATGGTAAATCCATACTTAGCCATAATATTCAGAGATTCTTGTGATTGTAGGTATGCATAAAAGTCTTCGGCTTCTTGAATGTGCTTTGAACCTTTGATAATTCCGATTGGATACTCAACAGGTGAATAGGCTTTGGGATCCACCTCAAAGGCGATTTTTGCCTTTTGTGAAGTCAATGCATCTGTTTTATATACAAATCCGACATCAGCATTCCCAGTTTCCACATATTGCAGCACTTGTCTAACGTCTTTTGCTTGAACCAGCTTGCTCTGTAACGTGTCCCAAAGCTTCGCTTTCGTCAGCGCTTCCTGTGCGTAGTTGCCTGCAGGAACACTTTCAGGAATTCCGATCGCAACTTTCTTCACTTCTCTTTTTGTTAAATCGGTTACACTCGCAATGTCCATCGTCCCATCTGCTGGGATAACCGCGACCAATTCATTCGTCAGCCATGTTTTTTGTTTATTACTCTCTATTAACTGTTGATCTACGAGAGACTTCAAGTTTTTCTTCGAAAATGATGGAAATAACCAAAACGAAAACAGTGCTACTTTTAATTAATTTATGCAATTGGTTCGGCTCCTCATGTTAGTTCATCATTAATTAATGGGTTTCGCTATTAGCTGTGCCTGTTTCGTACGTTCGATCAATGTACAATTTTCAAGAAGAATATGATTGAAAATATCTGCTTCCAGGTCTTCTAACCGCTTCAATACGAGTCGGTGCGTACCACAAGCTTCCTGCATCGGCTCAAAGCCATTTGTGATCAAGCGCATTTCCTTCAGGAATTCCACCACCGTTTGATGTTCGTTTTGCAACTTGGACAAAATTGGATTTAACTCATCTGCTCGTTCCATTGTTGATTCTTGTAAAAATGCTTCAATCATCGGAAACACAAGGTCCTCCTCATATTGAATATGTTCCGATATTTCCTGTTTAAGCAAGGTGAACAGTTCATTAACTCGCTTTAGATGCGGATAACGTTCGCCATGAACCCGCGTTAGTTTGGTTACATACGGCGTTAACGCCGATAGTTCTTCCCGAAGCTTCGTATGATACTCATTTTGAATATAGGCGATTAGTTCTTTGGGTTCGAGTGAAGGAGGTTGCATTTGCTTATGCTGTGCCTGCTTTTCTTCCACTTCATGTATCTGCTTCAGCAGTTCACCAGCGTGGAGACCTTGATTGGCTGCTGCTTCACGGAGCGATATTTTCCCTCCACAGCAGAAATCAATCCTCAGTTTGCGGAACAGATCTCCCGTTTTGGGTACTGCTTTCACAATGTCCGCCACCCATGTTTCTTCCGTTAACTGGCTCATCTTCCATTCCTCCATCTTACTTCGATTTTATACTTACCTTTCATTCTACGTCTCCCTTAAAGCTGAACCAATCAGGGGGTTCCCTCTTTCATTCGTGGAAAGAGCCTGATTATAAAAAATCAGAAAGCAACTGTTCAGCCGCTTCTTTCCCTTGAGCGATGCAATCTGGAATTCCAACGCCCCCATAGCCGGCACCACATAGAAAAACACCCGGTAAATCCTGTGCGAAGTCCTGTCTAATCTTCGCCATATGCTCTTTGTGTCCAATCGGATATTGCGGCATTGATCGATCACACCTACTGACTTCGGTGAATTCCGGTTCCGCTTCCAGGCCCATTAAATCTTTCAAATCTTTACGCGCGGCATCCACAAGTTGATCGTCTGTCATCTGAATCCACTCCTGTGCACCTGCATGTCCAATGTAGGTCCGTAAAAGCGTATATCCTTCAGGAGCAGTATGGCTCCACTTCGTCGAAGACCAAGTACATGCTGTAATCTTTTTGCCTTCTTTGCGGGGTACTAAAAATCCCGTTCCCTCAAAATTAAGATTAAGATCTGTGTTTTTATAAGCAAGAGCAATATTGGCTACGGAAACATAGTGAATCTTGTGTAACCAGCTAGCGCTTGCAACGCCGGAGAATAATGTAGCCGCTTCAAAAGCTGGAACAGCGCAGATCACCGCATCCGCATCTATTTTTTGTCCATGTTCTAAAATGACCTGATAACCGCTTTCTTTCCTTACTTCAACTACACCTTGCCCCATAACAAAACGTACGGTATCCAGCCTTTCCTTTAGCCGCTCCACGATCGAAGATAATCCTAGCCGATAAGAAAGAAACATACTTTTCTTAGCGATATCCGGCAGGTTGTCTTGTACTGCTGGCTTTCTCCCCGCCCCTTTAGACATACCCTTAATCAGACTTCCATGCTTTTGTTCCATTAGTTTAAATTGAGGGAAGGTTGACATGAGGCTCAGGGAATGTGTATCCCCAGCGTAAATTCCAGACAGCAGAGGTTCCGTAATCTGGTCCAGAACTTCTTTGCCGAGACGCCGTTTGATAAAATCACCTAGAGATTCGTCTGCATCACCTTTCTTTGCCGGAATGATTAAATCCAGGGCTGCCCGTGCTTTTCCCAGCGGAGAAATAAGTCCTGTCCGAATGAAGGGAGTGAGCTTTGTTGGAATGCCCAGAATGAAGCCCATCGGCATCGTATGAAGTTTGCCCTTATGCAAAATACTAGCAGATTTGGCTTTCGGGTTTGTCGATACCAGATCTGCTTCCAGCCCCAACTCCATAGTCAAATCCAATATTGCCGTCTTTCTGGCCAAGAAAGCATCCGGTCCTTTTTCGATCATAAAATCGTTTTGGCGAACGGTTTGCAGCTTTCCTCCTAGACGTTCACTTTTCTCCACCAGTGTAATCTCCACTTCAAGTTGCCGATCCTCAGCCAGCTTTTTCACATAAAAGGCAGCACTTAAACCGCTTATTCCTCCACCGAGAATAACGACTTTTTTAGAACTTTTCTTCATGAAAACACTTTTCCTCTCCAACCCCGGGTATATAAGCGCAATAAGGGTCACTCTCCAAATAGTCTCCTGTTATTGCAAAAGCCCTTGCTCTGGAGCCCCCACAGACAGCCTTGAATTCACAGACTCCACATTTACCTTTAAGTAGGGACTTATCTCTAAGATTCATCATGATCGGAGAGTTGCGATAAATGTCTGCCAAGCTATCCTTTCGTACATTCCCGCACATAAGAGGCAGGAAACCACTCGGGTATACTTCGCCGATATGACTAATAAAAACAAATCCATCTCCGTCATTTACGCCTTTAGGAGCACGTCCTAAAACATCTGCCCTCTTTTGTCCGTCTGCTACACTGTTCTCACCTGCGCTGTGCTTTTGCTGCAGCACGACCCTCCGGTAGTGAGGAGCTTCTGTAGCCTTCACTCCGTACGGCATCTGTTGCTGTATTTGATACAACCATTTCATTACGGCTTCATGCTCATCAGGAGTAATCATATCTTTCTCCATGCCACGTCCAGTTGGAACAAGGAAAAATAAACTCCATAACACGGCCTGCATTTCCTTTACTCTTTCTGCAATTTGCTCCAGATCATGAAGATTGTACCGGGATACCGTAGTGTTCACTTGAATAGGGATGTTCAGTTCCTTTAAATAACCAATTCCTCGCATGGTCGTATCGTAAGAACCCGCTGTACCCCGAAAATGATCGTGAATCTCGGCACATGAACCGTCCAGACTAAATGCCCACCGCGATAATCCAACTTGCTTTGCTTTTTCTACCGCTGTTCGTGTCACTTTAGGAGTGGCACTGGGGGTCATTGAAACCGACAGATTTTTCTCTTCAATTGCATATTGAGCCAGTTCAAACAGATCAGGACGCATTAAAGGATCTCCGCCTGTGAATACAAGCAACGGATGATTCATTTCAGCGATTTGATCTATTAGCTTCTTACCTTCTTCTAGTGTCAGTTGGCGAGGATCAGGTTTGTACTGAGCTTCCGCTCTACAGTGAAGGCACTTTAAAGCACAAGCTCGTGTAACCTCCCAGATGACTATAAACGGGTCAGTATGATAATCACGCGGCGTTTTTAAAGATATCATTGATGTCTCTCCTTTTAGAAATATAAAAACAACACAAAAACATAGAGCATCATTGAAAATCCAATTTCCGCCATGCCAACTTGTTTTGCCTTTAATCCGAGTTTAGGAAGCCATATGGCTCTTATCAAAAAAATTAAAAAAGGAACAAACAGAAATAACTTTAACCAAATGGCAAACAACAAAATCACCACATGATAGATAACGGAAGCATAATGGTAACGTATATTTTTTCTTTCACGAATGATCGTTTTGACATACAAAGCAGTTCCGATAAAGTAAAGCACCAAAAGCAAGAATAGCTCTGTTGCTACCCTCCAATCCTCTCCTCCCCCCATATAAATAACGGGATATATAAAAGAACAAAAGAGTAGAATTGCAACAATGTCATTGAGTAAAGCACGTTCATTTTTCGTTCTCGCAAAATAAATATTAGCCATAAAAAAGAGCAATAAAAGAACTCCATACCAGATCAAGGCAGGCTCAAACCATATCAGTGAAATTAACAAAGGAAGTAATATCACTCCGTATACAACGGCGGGTTTGCGGTATCTTTCACTGCTGCCTGTTTTGATCCATTGGAGGACAGGAAAACTGAATAAGTAGATAAAAAACCAGCACACAAATAGGGGTATATGAATGAGATCCCCTCGAGAAGCAGCTAAACCGAATAAAAATGGAAGAATGAGCATAGCCCAGGCTCCATGTTGATTGGGTATGTATCTGCTCATCCCCCTCAAACCCTTGATCCTTTTTTCACAATCTTTTTTATGTCTGTTATTTCGGTTAATCGATTCATCATCCATTCCCCCAAGATTGAGTTTTATCTTCTAACTTCATTCTAAGTATTATATGAAATTGAACCAATTAGGGAGTTCCCTTTTCCTTAGAGGGGAAAATCCTAACCGGAAAAATAACGCTATTTTCTTATGCTATACTGTACTAAAAAAGGGAACAAAGAAAGGATGAACTGTTATGGGAGGACCTTCTTTACGTCAACTGCATGCTCATCATGCCATTCATCAAGGCGGGCTATCTGGCGCTCTAGATAAGACGAGAGAAGTAGAGGAATTACTCGAAGCGAAAGAATTCCAGGTGGCGCGCCAGGCTGCCGACCACTTGATCGAATATTGGGAAACCCGCATTCTCAGCCATGCTGATGCAGAAGAGGAAGGATTCTATCAGGAAATGGTCGAGAAAAAACCGGAACTGCAGGAGGCTGTCGTCAAACTTACACGAGATCATGATCTGCTCCGAATCATTGTAAAAGAACTCAAAGCCGGGATCCGTGAAGAAGGGCTTACGCCTGAAGTTCTTCAACAGTTCCACGCGCTTCTGGTTGTCAATGCCATTCATAGTCGGGAAGAAGAACGTTTGCTGTTTGAGCAACCGTCATAATCAAGATGTGCATAACGATTCACATTCTCTATAAAAACGTACCAAAGAAATAGTCCAACGCCTCTTGTGAGTATCCGTCATCTCCTTGCCAGGCTGCTACGGAATAAAAATCATGATTGCCGTGCTGTCGTTTACGAGGCGTGTCCTGTGGGACCAGCAGTCCGGCATATCCCCACACCTCCATGACGACATCACGCTCGTTTTTGCTGGATGGAAACACATCCTTCCAGCGCTTTTCCAATTGACGTGCACTGCTTTGAGCATCACAGTTCTGAACAGCTTCGAGCATGTTATGGAGTATAGCTAGATCCTCATCGGAAACCTGAACATCCTCTTCTTGACTGAACAATTCAAGGTCCATCCAGCAATACAGAAGGTGGTTCAGACGAATACCGCCCCATTTGATTCGTTCAAAATTTAGCACATTCAAATCTTTATTGACGTATTCCTTATCGGACATCAATTTATTAAAATTACAATCCCCACAGCTACTGTAATTGGGCAGGACGACAGGCCGCTCCCCATAGGTGTGCAAAGGAAGCCCTGCGGTTAATGCCCAGCTCGATAAGGCGCTTCGTAAATGAACCTTTTTCGTGGAAAGACTATGCAAAAATGCTGCTGCCACTCGTTCTTTTGTAGCCTTTTGCTGGTGCAGCTCATGCAGCCTGTTTATAATCTCGTTATGTGTAATGGTGATCGGATCGAACATCAAGCCCTTACTTTTGGCATATTCAAAATCCTCACCCGAAAAAGATCCCCGCTCCTGCTTCCAGCCGCTAGAGGACCAGAATGTGTTCATCAGTATTTTTTTCGCCTTTTTATCCACAACATATCTCCCTTACTCATCCAACACCCTCACTTCCAACAAAAAGCGAAGGGTTGTCGTGTATTTTATGTAAGATCACTATTCATCTTTATACTTAAAAGCAATGGCCGTATTTCCCGATCGGGGGTCAAAATAAGAAGAGATTTTCCCCCAGTTCAGTTTATATTCCATATAGGGGTAAGGCTTTGTTTGACGATAGCTTGGCTTTACGGACAAATGTTGCTGTAACAAACGATCATGCTCCCTTTGCCGCTTTCTCTCCCCTTCTTCAGACCAATTATCCCACGAAGTTGGAAATTCATTGCCCTGGAGCGAAATCTCCGCGACAACTAGGCTTGTATCCTTAAAGCATACAGACACAAAAAAATGCCGACGCAGCAAAGAAACCTGATCGAAATGATACCAGATATACTCATTTCCTAGCTTTCTTACAGAATGAAAATATTTCGAATACCAATCGGCCTCTAACAACTGATCTTCCGTTAACGATGAGTAAATCGCACGCTCACCATCGACCTGAATGATTCCCGATTCCCAGTCATTCATTGCTGCCACTCCTTCAGCTATTATGCCAATCTCCTACAGTTGCTCTCTGCCCTTATTTGTCCACATGATTGAAAATGGCCTGCCAGGCCCGATCTAGCACCCTCGTATGTAATTGTTTGGCATAAACAGTTCTAACGATGGCGAGAACGATCACACCCACGAATACAACACTGAGCAAAGTAATAGAGGGAACCCAATAGTCAAACATGGCATTCGCCAGCACTTGCAGCAAATGTCGTTCGGGTTGTAAATATTCCATTGCTGCAACGATGCCTGCTGCCAGCAATATGATCACTGATATAATCATAAGCATTGCATTGATTACTTTGTATTTGGCAAGCCCTCGCTGAAAAACGCGAGTTCCCGCATATTGCTCCAGCACGATGATCTGCTTGTGAAAATCATGTTCTACCTGCTCTACAGGCAGATCGTGCTCCTGAATAAATGCATGAGCTTTCTTCAGTTCGGATTGAATAAATAAACTACTCTGGATAGCAGATCCCAGCTGACCTAAAACATTCATATCTTTTCACTCCACTTCAATAGTATCTAACTTACGAGTATATAGGGTTGCCATGCTCTACAAAACGATCGGTTCCAGACTGCTCTCTAAATGAGCCTATTAGTAAAAATCAAAGTAACCCCGCCAGACTCCGTCATTCTGATGCTTGGCAAAATAAAAGCTGCCTCCATCCACAATATTCAATTGGGCTTTGGCATCCGAAGCAATCTGAAATACAAATTCATAGCCCTCGCCAAAGTCAATGCCCGATTGAATAAAGCTGGGATAGCCACCGATTTTGTGAACCGCATATATTTCCTCTACGATGTCCTCAAAATAGTCGGGTTCCTCCTCGTCCATTTGGTTAAGGGCATCGCCGTATTCCTCAGGGATGTCATCACCGTCCCAGACCGGATAATCATTCTCTTTGAGTTCAGGGAACAGCGGAAATGCTTTGATTTGCATAAATGACGGACCAAAATCTTTTTTGACCAAATCCTCTACCGACGTATACTCACGAATACACATATACCCTTCCATGTCCTCATGATCCAGTACATCGGGAGACAGGAAGACTGTCAACAGCTTGATGCTACGCATAGCTTCAGGGACAAAGGGCAAGGCCGGCAAATACAATTGCATGATCGGAGCCATAGCATTCCCCTGTACATCAATGGGTCGTTCCTCCGTTGGCAAAGCCACTGTAACTCTACCAATCCAGCTTTGTTCAAGGGAATCCGACGGTCTACGACCCCCTGTATGAAAAATCGTAGCTTTACGTTTTAGAATCGTTCTTAGCTTCTCAATAGCGTTGCTGGACAACGAAATCACTCCTTTCTAATCTAGAATAGAAACAGAACAACATCCTCGCCTGCTTTAAATCCAAACTCTCTTATTCGATCTTCCATCTCTTGAATCTGATGTAGATAATCTTCCGGCACAGCTGGCAGACCCTGTTCATTCACTAATGTCCCACCGAGTCTGGTGCGTGCATATTCGGCACTTTTCCACATCACCTCAAACACCGTTTGCGGCTGCGCGGTTCGCACCCCATCCATACTGAAAATTAAATCTGCAAAGCGATCCTCTGCGAGTGTACTCAACCAAAAAAAGCCAGGCTCGGTTCCCGTATGTACGCTAAATAGTTCATCATAACCTCCCGTCCCGTGATGGTGTGCATGGAAAATGTCCATATCTCCCCACTCCATTCCGAGACTCAGCATGACATCCCAGATATCCGCTCCACGGTAAGATTGGCCTTGATCCGCTACTAGCCTAAGCATGACAGCGTGTTCCCTTTCACCTTCCTGATCTGTAAATGCTTTAAGTTTTTCCGCCTTTGCACGTGCATGGTGAGCATCCTCTCGAGGAAGCACATGAACAGTTCCCTTCTCCTGAAAACGCGCTGGCAGTGTGTTCATAAAGTCTGCAACCTTGACTTCATCCAAACAAACCTGCATCTCTACATTATCGAATATATCTATACAAACACAAATTTTATCAAAATGGCATTCGCCTGCTGGTCTGCGCCCCACACTAGTCCACACCTGTAAATCATGAACATGCCCATACACGATATATCCTTTGAGCAATTGCAAAATATCCTCATCTGACAACGTAAAACCACTAAATTCCACATCAATCAGCCAATAGATATTAGCATCAGGCTCCACTTGATGGATTCCTTTTATGGTCTTGACAGGCTCATGTTCCAACTCCACGGCAAGGATGCTCGATACATCCTCACTCCCATGTTCGGGTAAATTCATGAATCTCTCTCCTAACTAGCTGTTTTCACTTTACAGTTTCCTATAATTCTCAATATATATTAAACTATAAATCACCAAGCACAAAATAGTATAAAAACGTTGCTGGGTTGTTGAACTTAACTTTTAGAAATTCAAAGCTTCGAAAGGGGAGAACTCATGATGCAAAAACTTTGGCAAAAAGGGAAGGCTCTATCACTGCCTATTATGGTGTCCGCATCGCTGATATCTGGAGCGCTGTCTGTAAGTACACCTGCGGCGAATGCGGCTGCAACCAAGGAATTGCTTCAGCTATCCGGTCAGACTACTTACTATGGAGAGGTCGAGAATGGGCAGCCTAACGGACGTGGTACGATCAAATGGAGCGAATATAAGCAGTATTCGGGTGATTTTGTGAATGGCAAGCGATCAGGTACCGGAAAATATACAAATCAATACACGGATGCAGATGGACAGAATCATAAAGTCGTATACAACGGAACATGGAGCAATGACACGATGAGCGGCAAGGGTACGCAGACTGAAAAAGTGACGCAAACGGATGGAACCGTACGTTCGAACGAGATCCAAGTAGGTACTTTTCAGAACAATGGATTACAGAACGGCTACCAAGTGATCCACGCTGTGGCCGATCCAGACTACAGCTTCACTTATAAAAATAGCAATGAAATAATAAATATCTTACACAGTAATCAAGATCTGGTCCAAAGGTGGCAAAAAGGAGACCTCTTCTCCGTAAATTATAAAAATGGCTCTGTCCAAAAGGAATACTCCATGTTCCCTGAAGAGACTGCTACCAAAGAACGCCAAAGACAAGCGTCCATTAAGTATCTCAAAGGTATTACTGCCAAGGTCACTCCTCACTTGCAGCAGTTTGAAAAGCTGTCCAAGCAGATTCCGCTAAGTAATTAAACCGACGCGAAATATGTATTAGTCTCTACGCAAGAAGGCCTCTCTTTCTAATGGAAAGCTCCATTTGAAAAGAGTGGCTTTTTTCGTTTCGTTATGAATGACTATAAGAACTTCGGATCATACACCTCCTACTATTCTCCCTTATGCACCCTCATGAACTCATACAAATGACTTATTTTTCACTAAAACCCCCTCCTTTTTTTGCTAACCCCCACTGGATTCACTAAAATATAAGTAATTATTTTAATCATCCGAGGTGGACATCATGGCTAAAATTATGGTTCCTCCTGAGAAACTAGAAGCGGTTTCCAGGCAGTTCGCACAGGCACGTGAGCTGGGGACACAAATTTGCGGACAACTGTCACAGCATATTCAGATGTTGGAAAATAGCTGGGCAGGAACAACACAGCAGCGCTTTTATCAGGATTTTCATAAAGCTCGTGGACAAATGGATGCTTTCACTCAAACTGTCAGTTCTGTCAGCACAGAGCTGCGTTCCATTGCAGTAAAATTCAAGGAAACAGACACCCAAGCAGACACGGGGATTACCAAAGGAGATCACAGCGGACAGATCAGCAACAGCGAAGGGGCAACTTCCGGGAAAAAAGGACCCGATCCAGCAGATATAGCCATTAACAGCCTGTCAGAGGCCAACAAATGGCGCGGGCAACTAGGATTTGCCGGAACAGCGATCTATAGCGGTCTGGCTTCCACACTTGTGCTCACCAAAACAGTAGAATTCAAGAGAAGTCTGAAGAATCCCACTCGAGCGGTTATACATAATGCGGCATGGGTGAAAGGCAAGGGTAACAATACTTTTATGCGTAATTTAGGCAAAAGCCTAAACCGCCAATTCGCCAAACCGGGTATTGTGATGAAGGGTTTAAAGGGCTTCGATCGTTTAGCTGGAAAGCTTCAAATGGGTAAGCTCGGCCTCGGATTCAACAAAGCCAACAGCTTTCCTCAGTGGACACGGAACGTCATCGCCGGGGTGGAAAAAGGACGTTACGGCATAGCCACCCGCCAAATTCCCGGTATGATTGCCAAAAAGCTCTACCCTATTAATGCCACCATGAATATTGTGGGCGAGGGTATCAGTCTGGCTGGAAAATGGAAAAGCGGGAAGCTTACCGGAACGGATGTAGCTGTATCTGCTTCTAACGTAGCGATTAAAACCGCCGCAACTTATGGCGGCGCTGTCGTTTTGGGGTCCATAGGCGGTGCTATCGGTGGTCCGGTCGGCGCAGCCGTCGGGGCATACGTCGGCGGTACAGTGGGAAGCTGGGCAGGCGGAAAAGTCGCCAAATTTGCCGAAAAAGGGATACGCTGGGCCAGCAAATTATTCAAATAATATACACACCTAACAGATGGAGAAGGAGCCTGACTATGGACAAACAAACGGTAATTTTAACGCTTGAGGAGCTAGGCTTTGCCTTGACCGCATTGGGCGCAGAAGATATGGCTTCTGGTCTGCTCCAATCTTATTACGGGGAACTAACCGAAGATCGCTGGGAACTACTTTTTCATGCCGCAACGCATAGCCTGATATCCAAGGGTTTGATGGAACAACGGGATGACGAGCAACAACAGCTCGAATTTGATGCGTTCATTGTTGAAATTTTAGCTCATCTGGTACAAAGTCGTCAGATGCTACGTGGCTTTAAGGAGCAACAAGATAAGCAAAATACGTTAACGATACACCATGGAAATGAACGTTTTCTGTATCATTTCTCCAGTCACAATGAACTCCATTTCTTTCGCTGGTCTTCTCCAGAAGACTGGCATCACGACATTGATCAACTGTTCGGCCTGTCTGCTCCGAACTTCAATGCGCACAGCCGATACGTCGATCTGACCGAAGAACAGTGGAATGAGTTAACCTCATCCAACTTCACCATGCAGCAAATGACAACGTGGAAGCTTCATGAGTCGGCTCAACAAATGATACAAGACTGGCGGGAGGATTTTGATCGTAATCAGTGTAGCCTTGATAATTTGAGCCAAATGGTATACACGGATACGGATGAAGATGGTCCTTCTGTTACAAATCTGCTATTTGTTCTTAAAGGAATGAATGATATGTGGATTGTAAGAAATACAGAACTGAATATGCAGGCCACTCCATGTCTGCGAATTGAAAGTGTGACCGAAGCTGACTGGAGAGAACGAATAACTTATTTCATTCAGGCGTTTGTTCCCGACGAGGCGGTATTCCGTGGATAAAATTGTATATCGAAGATCTTTGGCATTTTGGAAAGCCATGGGCAGCTTGATGTTTGTGCTTATTTGTCTGTTTTTGCTACTGCTCATTTTTATCGACGAAGATATCTCAGCTCTACAAATCTTCTTCTTTATTACGTCCGCCATTGTCGGACTTCCTTTTTTCGGTAGCTATCTCGTGGTTTGTTTGAGCAGAACGCTTCGTAAGGATACCTACCTGTTCATCTTTGACGAGCACAGCATTTCAGATGGTATTCGAACTGTCCCGTGGGCTGCAATCACTAAAGTCGAATTCGAAGGGGCCTCCATCCGCAAATGGCTGCGCCCTCGCTTTCCCGCCTTTATTTTTCATCTGAATGACCACAGCACCTGGGAAGTCAGCACCGACTATGTGTTGAACGATATGGAGCTGAACCAAGCCGGGAAACAACTTCGAACTCTCATTAACCAGCATGGCAAGTCGAAGAAAAAACGTTCCTGAATAGTGCCATTGAATATATCAAAGCTTGTCTCTATCATATGCGGCTACAAGAGCCGCAGCCAAAAATGGAACACCAAACTGGCTACGGATAAAATGGGCGCGCTCAGCCTGGGAGATAAAGGAGTCTGCCGTCGTAATCAAACCCTTGACGATCTTCCCCTCAATCCTGGTCTCCGCCAGCGCTTCTGTCGCAAAAGCAAGCAGCGCTGGATCGAGCCCACCCGCAGACCCGGTATTAATGACAAGCTCTGGGCTAAAACGCTCAATCAGCAGGGCCGTAGTCGAGGCAGCGTTCGCTTTGCCAATTCCTGATTGCAGCAAAATAACTTCCTTGTATTCCGGCTTATACTTGAAAAACACCCGTCGCTGCGATGCGCTGCACCGCCTCCAGCAGCCTTTCCTCACTGTTTACCAGACTGACCCGCACATAAGAAGCTCCTGCACGACCAAAGCCTTCTCCAGGAGCGACCGCAACATGCGCCTCGTCCAATAAAGAGTCTGCAAAGGAAGCCGATGTATGCCCCTCCGGCACCTTGAACCAGGCAAAAAAAGACCCTTGGGGAGCAGCTACATCCCAGCCAATACCTCGTAACGCTGCAATGAGAACATCACGGCGCCGCTCATATAACGCCGCGAGCTCCTGTACTGGCTCCTGGGTGCCCAGCAATGCGACAGCTCCCGCATCCTGTACCGCGCCAAAAACAGTGCTGTAGGCATGCGTATGATAATGCTTGAGCGCACCAATAACAGACGCATTTCCAACCGCAAATCCGAAGCGCCATCCAGCCATGTTATACGTTTTGGAAGCTGTATACGTCTCGACGCCATACTCCTTGCCGCCGGGAATTTGCAATAAACTAATCGGCTTATGTCCGTCAAATCCAAGAGCACCGTAAGCAAAATCATTCATAACTGGAAACTGATACCGAGCGGCATAATCCAGCGTCTTCGTCAGAAAGTCTGCAGTAGCTACGGCTCCAGTCGGATTGTTCGGATAATTAATCATGAGCAATTTGACCTGCTCTGCGATTTCCTCCGGCACGGTTGTATAATCAGGCAAGAAACCAAGCTTCTCATCAAGCGGAATCGTATGAATATGGGCTCTTGCCAGCGCAGCAGCGGAATAATATTGGGGATATGCCGGATCGGTGGTCAATAACCAATCACCGGGATTCAGCAGCGCCTGTGGAATCCCCATTACGCCTATGGCTGAGCCGTTGAATATGGCAATCTCCCGGTCAGGATCCAGCTTCACCTGATACTCCCGTTTATAGAACGCTGCGACAGCCTCCAGCGTGCTTTTTTTTCCATGAAAAGGCGGATAGCCCTGATTGATCGGTTGATCAACCGCTTCCTTCAAAGCGCTGATAATATGCGCCGGTGTTGGCTGATCCGGGTTGCCGGCTGCCAGATTAATTACATCTATTCCTTTACTTTTATACAGATTCACTTTGTCATCTATTGCGCTAAAATAGTTGTCAGGCAGAGCCTTGACGAGATCAGAGGATGAAAAAATCACGTTCATATCCACCTTCTATCCATAAGATACAGGCTGACAACGTCAGCCCGCAGAAGATAATACCCCATATTATTTGAAATAGCTTGGCAACTTGTAGCCTTCATAATCAGGGTTCGATTGGATGTACTTTTGGAATTCATCTGAATGATATCCTTCAATAATGTCTTTGACGAAGGGCTTATCCTTATTCTTGCTGTCCACAGCGACCACGTTCGTGAACGGATCTGTCATATTTTCAAGCTTTAATGCCGAGGTCAGCTTTATTCCATTCGATACAGCAAAGTTCCCTTGTATAGCCGCAAAATCAACATCCTTCAGTACACGTGGCCCCTGTGCCGGATCGGTAGCAACAAATTGCAGATGATGCGGATTAGAGGTGATGTCGTTCACCGAGGTTTGTAATGGATCAATATGGTCCTTTAACGTAATCCAACCTACTTCCTTCAAAATATTCAGCGCACGCAGCATATTGACTGGCTCGTTGGGCAGGTTGATTTGGGCTCCCTCACTGATTTCGTCAAGGCTGGTATGCTTGCTGGAGTACAATCCCATTGGAGGAGTTGGGACCTGCACAGCACCAATCAGATCAATATTCTCCCGCTTATTCATAGAATCCAGATAGAGCGAATGCTGGAATACATTAGCATCAATATCCCCCTTAGCCACGGCTACATTGGGCTGAACACCGTCTGTAAACTCTTTATATGTAATCTTATATCCTTTCTTCTCCAAATATGGAGCCACACCATTCTTAAACTGATCGCTATATGGACCAGGATTAAAGCCGATATGCAGTGTTTTCTTTTCTTCACCCGCAGCATTGCCCGACGTATTCTTGCTGCCGCAGCCTGAAATAAAAAGCACGACTGCTCCCAGCAGCAATATAAATGAAATCCATGGTTTCTTCATTTGATGTCTCCCCCTGCTCCTTGATATCATCTACTTTTGGTGAGTTAGAATGTTTACAGTCGCTCAAAATACCAAGTAACTTGATGCGTTTTATAGATATTACAATGATTTTTTATTCACTGTCAACAACATTTAATTACGCATCTTCTGCATAACAAATAAGGGATCACACAGACGATCCCCTTGTAGGCAAAAACACTTCACAAGTTTGTAATATTATTCCGTTTCAATTATACCCCCTAGGGGTATAATTGAATATGAAAATAAAACCCTAAAGGAGCTATTAAATATGAGAATGCAATGGGCTTTGCTCGCTGGTACAGTCATGATGATTTTGAGTGGGTGCGGGAACAGTAACGCGCCGAACCAGGAGCATACGGCAAACAGCAGTCAACAGCACGACACATCGGAGATGAACCATTCCACTTCCAGTGAGCTTCCTGTCGGATTAAAAGAAGCTGAAAATCCAGCCTTCAAAGTTGGTAGTCAAGCGACTATACGAGCTGACCATATGGCCGGCATGAATGGGGCTACGGCCACGATTGCGGGTGCTTATACGACTACTGCTTATACAGTCTCCTATACACCAACCACTGGAGGAGAAAAAGTGAATAATCATAAGTGGGTTATTCATGAAGAGATTAAGGATGCAAGTAGTGAGCCCTATGCACCGGGCACAGAGGTTATCCTTGCAGCAGATCATATGAAGGGGATGGATGGGGCTAAGGCTACCATTGATTCCGCCGAGCCAACGACCGTATATATGGTAGACTATACGCCGACTACAGGGGGAGAGCCTGTCAAAAATCATAAATGGGTGACGGAGAGTGAGCTTTCAGCCCATTAGAACTCTTTCATCACAGGTCGCTTGTGATAACAAAAGGGAGCCTGGCATCGGCTCCCTTTAACGGCTTTATTTGAGTTTGGACAAACCTACTTCGCTAAATTCAGCTTGGCCTCCTTGATATCATACAAAGTCCCTTCGTTGGAATCTACAAGCTTTTTCATTTGTTTGTTGGCTAGTCCATTTGCAGGCACGATTGCATTAAAAATAACATCATTTTTCTGTAATTGCTCGTTGATTTCATCCACAGAAAAACGGGCTTTACCCAGGGCTGTATTCTTATCATGAACTGGTGCATCTGTAATGAATATGATTGTTTTGGAATTAGAATTTTTGGGAAATTTACTTATAGCTAACTGAATAGCCTCTAATCCCGATTCCTTCAAATCCCCGCCAGCGGAAGGGCGCAGCATATTCAAGTTACCTTTTAACTTATTTTTATCGGTCGTAAACTCCAAAAATTCTAAATCTTTATCTGCCTTCAGATTGATATCCCGAAATGCTACGACAGCAAAATGAGAACCTGCTGGAACGGAATCAACAAAGCCTTTCACCTTCTGTCTCACATAATCCAGCGTCCCTGTCATACTACTCGTAACATCTATGACGAACACAATATCCGTAGATTTGGAGAAGGTGGTGGATATCTTTTTCAGAATCGTTGGATTGGATTGTGATGAGGAAGCATCTTCATTTTCCTCCATTAATTGTTCACTTTCGCTGGTTGTCAAAACCTGCGGTGGAGCAAGGAAAATCACAACGCTCTGAGCAGCAATATTCCACTTTACCTTCGCACCCAGCGCCTCACTAACAAAGCGAATAGGAACCATTACTTTGCCGTTAATGAGTCTTGGCGCCGCATTGAGACGCACTAATTTTCCGTTGATATAGGCATCCCTGGAGCCTACAGTTAACTTGATCGTTGTATTTCCTTTGGTTGCAGTAACGGTCTTGGTAGCTCCATCCCACTTCACTTTCGCCCCAAGCGCCTCAAAAACGGCACGAAATGGCACCAGCATACTTCCGCTAATAGAGGTCGCAGGCTGCTCATATTGTTGCAGTTTACCGTCTATAAACACCTCAACCTGCTGAGCCTTGTTATTATTTATAGGAACAAATTGGGGTACAGACGCTGCCGAATTTCCCGACTGATCGATCATTTTGATATAAAAGTAATATCCACCTGTAGATAAATTCAGGTTACTCAAAGGGTAGCTAAACGTTGTTTCCGGATCGAACTGAATCCGTTTAATTAATTGAGCATCCGCATTTTTGACCATAACATATGAAGTGTACGTGGGTTGAATATTTTTCATCTTCAAACGAACTGAAAATGATGTACTTGAAGAGTTGATTGTAAATGTACCCGGAAAATTTTCTCCAGATGGGATAGACAAAGGGATTTCCGGTGACTCATCAACCGCTTGGTCCACTTTAGGCTCCTCGATCGGCTGGGTTACTTGCGGTTCAATTACTTTCGGTTCATCCACAGGTTGAGCAACTTTGGGTTCACTGGGAGTGGGAATCTCTTTTATATTGGTCTCCACCTCAGGCTGCGTTACTTTCGGCTCCTCCGCAAGTGGAGTTACTGTAGATTCATCGACTGACTGCACAGTCCCTTTCATAGTTATAGCTATAGGAAGTTCTATATGATTTTCTGATCCTGGCCCAGGTGCTGGTCGTGAATCCGCAATCGTAATTGTGGAGTTGGCATAATCGATCGTAAAGTCACCAGAAGGAATTTCAATGTTGTTGCTATACAGACGAATTGGTGTATCAGGCTTAATCGTAAACGGGAGATCAAATTTAAACACTCTGTTTACTCCATTACCATCATCAAGAATAAGCTTAAGCTTATCTCCATCTTTGAATACTGTCGAATTGGCAGCCTGAACACTTTCTGTGCACAAAGTGATCAACCCTACAAATATCGTTAAAAACGAAAGTAGGAACATCATTTTTTTGAGCTTCATTCTTATTTCCCCTTTTAAATCTATATTCTTGTCGGTAAATCATAGCATAGGGTTAGATGAAGTTCATTCCATCTGATTACAGTTATGGATATAGGAACTCACTTTTTCCATCATTCGCGCTCTGTTCAATGTTCATATGTATCTCCTTGGTCCGCTTCTTCAACGTGGCATACGTAATATAGCCGCCTTCAGTGCTTTAGTCCCTTCTTCGCTTTTCAAATAATCCGACGGTGTTTCGTTGCCGAGTGCGGGGACTTTTCGATCCATCCAAATCAGCAAATACTCCCCCATATCGGGCAGCAGCACAATCTGAATCTCCTTGGGAATTTTACTTTTGGCCACTTTTGCTCTTATAGCCGGATCTACCTGTGCATACCGCTCCTGATAGACCTGAACCATGTTGGCCCAGTTCTCCGGCTTAAACTCTTTCAAATATATGTCTCTCATCTACGAACCCTCCTTAGGGCCTCAGACAACGCTTTTCATGCTGGAGCAACCATTCTTTTCTCCATAGCCCTCCTGCATAGCCCGTTAGTTTCTGATTGGAACCGATAATTCGGTGACATGGAATCACAATGCTCAGCTTATTTTTTCCATTAGCACTGCCTACGGCTCGGATCGCTTTTTCATTTCCAATAGCAAGAGCAATATCTTTATAAGCTGTTGTTTTACCGTACCCCACGGACACCAGCGCATTCCATACTTTTTGCTGAAAATCCGTACCTTCAAGGGCATAAGGAAACGTAAACTCAAAGCGCTCACCTTTAAAATACTCGTCAAGCTGGGTAGTGCATTCCGCTAATACTTGGATTGGAACCTCTTCTATAGCCCTCGTTAAGGGCTCATTCCGATTAGAGAACATAATAGAATAGACAGCCTCATTTGTGCCCTGTATCTCTACCTCTCCAATCGGCGATACATACTTCATTACGTATAGTTCGCTCATAAAAGGATACAACCTCCTTCCTTTTCTATTCCCTGCTCAACTTTCTATACTCACTAGGAGAACAATGGTTCAAGCTACGAAACGCCTTATAGAAATGGGAGGGACTTTGGAAGCCCGTCTCATAGCAAATCTCAAGATTCGTAAGATTTGTACTTTTAAGAAGATAGGCTGCCTTATCTACTCTTATTTTTTCCAAATACGTGCGCGGGGTTTCGGCGGTTTCCTGTTTAAAGATCCGATCCAAGTAAAAGGAGCTTATTCCGATATGGTCCGCAATATCCTGCAATACAAGTTTTTCCTTGTAATGATTAACCAAAAAGGTTACCACATTCTGCACAAGTCTGATATACGGCGAATGGTCTGTATGGGGCTGGCATCTTTTGCAAGCACGAAAACCCGCCTTTTCCACTTTGTCCAAATCAAAGTAAAACTCCACATTTATTTTCTTCGGCTTTTTGGATCGACAGGAAGGTCGGCAGTATATGTGGGTTGTTTTCACAGCGGTAAAAAACAACCCGTCATACTTACGATCACACGCTATAATTTTCTCCCACATTTCTTCAAAAGAAAGACTAAGGTTAGCCATGATCGAATGCTCCGTCCTTTCTATAGTTCATATTCATCTAGCTCAAGGATTTTGCAAAATCCTCATATAAATGTGATGTATCTTGTAGCTCTATCAACTGTTCTGCATTCTTTTGCAAAGCAACTATTATCTTATCAGAAAATGCATTTCCAAAGCTAAACCGTTTAACTCCTAACTGCTGAAGCTGGTGGACATTCGTCAGACCCGGCAGGGATAAAACATTAAGCGGAGCATGTATATTAAACACAACTTCCCTGATCTCTTCATCACGCTTTAATCCTGGAACAAAAATTCCGCTCGCACCACTATCCTCATACGCTTTGGCCCGCTCTATGGTCTCTGAAAGTGGAGTATTCATCTGCAAATATGTATCCGTTCTTGCGTTTATAAAAAACGCTTGAAACCCACGCGCATCCAAGGCCGCTCTAATTTTGGACAATAGGTTACTGTGCAGACCCACTTCTCGAAGTCCCTTTTGCATTTTCAAAGAATCCTCAATATTAATCCCTGCAACTCCCACATCGGCTACCCTTAAAACATGCTCAACAATCGTTGCCGTGTCCTCTCCATATCCTGCTTCAATATCTGCCGACACTGGAATCTGAACATGCTCAACAATCGTCCGAATAATACTTACGTGCTGGTCAAAATCAATAAGCTCTCCATCTGAAAATCCAAACGTATTGGCAATCCCCCAACTCGTCGTACCTATCGCCTTAAAACCTGCTTTCTCCAGAGCCACCGCAGATAGCAGATCCCAGGCGTTCCCTAAAAATAAAAGTTCCTCTAATGTGTGAAGTGCATGAAACTGCTGGATTTTGTTCATAAATATAGCCTCCTGATATGTGATGTAACTCATTTTATCAAGAGGCTATCTTTGTTTCGTCCTCATTCTTGCACTTATGGTCTGTAGGAATCTAGGAACAACTTGGTCCATTTATTCACATATAAATCATAATTTTCGAAAAAAACGGTTATTTAAGCTCTATTCAATCCTATGCTTCTTATCTATACTCTTGCTAAATCCATTCGAGTTAGATGGAAATCTACGCTTTTAGCCTTTCACAATTACATTTTATAGGAGGAGTTATATGTATAAAATAAAGTTCCTTATGATCTTGCTAAGCTTTACTGTAGTCGCTTCTTTCTCTAGCTTGTCCGGCTCTTCACCTAGCAAGGCTTTTGCTGAAGAGAATGGGACTCCGGTGCAGAAAACGATCGATTTAAATGAGGGCTTCGACAACTCAAATGAAGCTAGTATACAGCCATTATCCCTTACTAGCGAAGAAGCTACTAGCCAAGCAGCGGTTACAGCTATTGACCATGATGCTAATTTCTCACCTTCAACACTTCAGTTCCTGAAGGCTAATACAGGACTCGACGGTGAGCAGTGGGATAATATTATGAAGCTAGTGAACAAACCAGAGCAAGATTCTTTGAAATGGACTGAATTCTATGGCTATGCTGAAGATATCGGCGATAATCGTGGGTACACCATTGGTATCTTTGGAGCAACAACAGGCGGTTCAAATGATACGGGACCAGATGGCCCGTACTTATTTAAAGCTTTTGATGCTGCTAGTGGAGCTAGCAACCCTTCCATTGCAGGTGGATTAACACGTGCTGGTCTAAAGGGGAAGATGAATGGTTCGATTCTAAAGCTCAGCGATAGCGATAGTGTAATCAAGAAGAAGATCAACGCTCTCCAAAACAATGAAGCTTGGAGAGAAGCCATGTGGCGTACGTTCTATGACACCTATATCGAATATAGTGTACAGCAAGCACATAAACGCGGATTTAATACTGCTCTAACGATTGGATCATTTGTCGACACAGCACTCAATCAAGGCGCTACTGGTGATTCAGGTAGTCTTGAAGGAATCCTCTCACGTTCAGGCAGTAGTACGAATGAGAAGAATTTCATGACTAGCTTCTATGCTAAGCGTACATTGGTTGTCGATACCAACGATTATAACCAACCTCCCAATGGTAAGAATCGTGTGAAACAATGGAGTTCTCTCTTAGCTTCTGGCGAAACAGATCTTAAGAACGCAGATGCAGCCGTGATCAAAGCAACGAATTGGGAACTGAAGTAAATACAATATACGTCATTAGGAGGGCATATCGTATGTCCTCCTTTATTTATTTTCATAAATATTGAGTTGGTGTTGACTACTAACAAGGTCCATTTTCCCAAACAGTTCCTCTCATCATTCAAATATGTGGGTCGCGTGTGCAAATAGAGAGACTGTCCCAAAAGCCCGAAAGTTGCAAGCTCCTGAAACAGTCTTGTAAAATGGTTATGAAGTCGAAATAAGGCCGTTAGATGATTCGGTAGCCAGATGGAAGTCTACCGCTACTGCGGATATTACGGATTTGTTGCAACGTCAAACGTTGATTGGTAGAGATAATAGATTCCACATCATTCCCACGAATCAGATCATCCAGGTCGGCGATGCTGCGATTGCCTCTAAACACACGGAAGTTACCTCTAAACCGCGTGCCTGTAAAGAGTACCAGTGTAGCATTGCTGCTGGTAGAAAAGAAACGCAGACTTTCGATGCCGTCGAGAATGTTATCGGTATTACGAATGCCTAGGTTTCCTCTGAATACTCTCCTGGAACCCCGAAAATTTTCTTCGTTGTAAACTGTAAGACGTGGATACGTTTGAGATACATATGCTTTGTTGTCCATGTTGTAATTCCTCCTTTCAACTTATCTTATGCCTCACCATCCGATTGGCGCGGGCCTCGCAGCATCCATCTAAAAATGGTTATGTGATTGAATAGAGCGATGCAGACTTGAAAAAGGAACATATGTTCTGTATAATCTAGCTTAGCAATTTGGAAAATCCTGAACTAACGGAGATGCGGACATGGACGATAAATTTATTGAGGAACTACGTGAAATTAGCAGAAACGACAAGCGAAGATCCGAATTTCTTATTAAGGGTATGAAGGAAACACTTCAGGAAAGAAAAGAAAAAAACTTTATCGAAAGATGGATTTGGCGACAAAAAAATAAGAAACGTATAGCGCGGAAGTTTAAATCCTAGTAGATATAACAACCGAATCTTCATAGCTTCATAGCACTTTACAAGTGCTTAGGTCACAGCTCATTAGGAGGCAGAGTCATGATTGAGCAACTAGTCCCAAACGACGATATATTAAATCAAAATCTATTTTTGGCTGATGAAGTTCGATACCATTTGATCCATCGAATTTGTGAGTCAGAAGGATCAACATGCCTCAAAACGTCCGATAAAAATATGGTCTTTGCTCAATCACCCGGACATAAGGCCTGGTTATGGATCTCACAACAAATCACAGATAATCATAAATTGACCTATATAGGAGAACTCTTACGTTATTTAAAAGGAACCACCCTATCAGGTGTATGTGGTGATGCCGAAACAGTCGAGAAGTTCGCAAATGCTTACGCACAACGTCGTCATGCTGCTCAGGTACATACCCATATGGTCATGGAATCTTATTTCTGTCCTAAATATAAAAAGCCCTCGGGCGTTGAGGGAATGATCCGACAATCCATCCCAGAGGATGTACAATTAGTTGCCCAGTTTCTAGCTGGTTTTTCAGAAGAAGCTTTAGGTAGTTTTATTGATCCGGTTAGTCAAATATCGGTTGCGGAGAAGACCATCGGGACAGGAAATTTGTATCTTTGGATTGTAAATAACATGCCTGTGTCCATGGCTAATATTGCTCACCGCTCGCCGAGACATGCTCGCATTAATGCTGTGTATACCCCGCCTAATTTACGAAAGAAAGGTTTTGCCAGCGGAATGGTATCCGAGCTATGTTCGATTTTGGAAAATGAGCATTTAGTACCCATGCTATATGCAGATTTAAAAAATTCGGTTTCCAATCAAGTTTATAAAAATATCGGCTTTAAGGAAGCCGGCAAAATCACTGATATTACGTTTGAATAAGCCCTCCTACTGCAAGAGAGCATATTATTGTTCATTCAAAATCAAAGAAGACCACAATGTCACCTTCATCACTGGGCCTCCTTTTCACTTATCTATAAGCTTTACTCCGTAACACCCAATTCCGTGTGGACTGAGGATCTTCGTGAAAGTAAATATACAGCCACAATAGCTATAACGACCCCTGCTGCTCCAAACCAGGTGATGGAAGCCAGCGAAACCTGACCAACAACTACACCACCGATCCCAGCTCCGGCCGCCATGGCAAGCTGCATCGTAGACTGATTGAGACTCAGCATCACACCGGAAGATTCAGGCACAAGAGTGACCAAGTTATATTGTTGAGTAGGTCCAGTTGTCCAGGCAGCGAACGACCAAAGGATCAATAAAGCAAATACTGCGATCAGGGAATGAGCGGCGGCAGGAAGTAAAAGCAAGGAAAAGACATGCAACACCATGCCCCCGAATAATGTAAAGGAAATACCCTTTTTATCTGCGCTGTATCCACCGATTTTCGACCCGATCAGGCTGGCAATCCCGAAGGCAAGTAATACTGAGCTTAGCATATTATCCCCTACACCTGATACATTCAGCAAGTACGGTGAAATGTAAGTATACGCGAGGAAATATCCCCCTCCCCAAAAGAAGGTAATCGCCAATCCCAAAGCAACTTCAGGCTTCTTCAGAAGAGCAAATTGCTGTAGTAAGGGAATCGGTTGATCTCCTTTTAAGCGAGGGATTGTCATAGCGATAACGATCAAAGCAATAATCGCTGTCAAAGCGATGCCGAGAAATACGGTTTTCCAGCCATATGATGCAGAAGATATCATTCTTCCAAGCGGCACCCCGATAATCAGCGAGGCTGTAAAACCCATAGTAACTGTAGCAATAGAACTGGCCTGCTTGCCGGCTGGAGCAATCTTCGCAGCAATGCTCAGTGCTGTAACCACAACCATCCCCGCCCCGAGGGCCATAAGAATACGTGCGGCGATAAACATTCCAAAACCCGGCAGAATAAAGGAGAGGGCATTAGCTACTGCAAATAATCCGAGCGAACTCAGGAGCAGCTTGCGTCTGTCCCATTTAGCGGTTACTGCCATCAGAATCGGCGTGCCAATCGCGTAAGCAAGAGAAAAGACTGTAATCAACTGTCCCGCTGCGGACACCGTAATCCCCATGGTTGTCGCAATCTGATCCAAAATGCCTGAGATAATGTATTCGGATGTGCCTACCAAAAAACTAACAATGGCCAAAATATACACTTTCCACGTGCTCTGCATTTTTAAATAACGCCTCTTTTCTTATATTGTTTTTATATTTTTACAAATATCGAAATTAAGACTAAAAAAAATTATGTCATCAGGAACGGGGCATATTTCTGCGCTGCTTCCACATCCAAGCTGTAATAGATAAACGTCCCCTCTTTACGGTATGTGAGCAGCCCCGACTCTGCCATTTGCTTCAGATGATGCGATAGCGTTGAAATAGCTACACTGTTCAGCTTCTCGCCCAGCACAGAGCAGCATTGGCCACTTTCCTCTTTTAGCAGAAGTGCTATCTTGAGACGAGTTGGTTCTCCAAGTGCTTTATATATTTTTACAGCTTGTTGCATTTCCGTTGTATCTTTCACCCTGTTCGGCTCCCTTCTGTTTCAGTCTTAATTTCGATGTTTGTCGAAATAAAGTTATCACAAACATTTGTAAAAGTAAACCCGTTTCTTCTAAAGACACTGCCTTTTTACACTCTGTGGTGTGAATGATGGTCTTTCTCATCTTATAAATAATCCCCCATCCATAAAAGAATGGAGGAAAAAATGATCTGAGTGTAAAGGGAGAATCATGGATGCCATAGCATTAATTCGGGCTTGCCGTGGGTCTGACAATAATTTCATTAACATCTACATCCGCTGGCTGCTCCATGGCATACAGAATGGAACGGGCTATGGCATCAGGCGAAATCGAAATACGACGGTACTCTTTCATTCCTTGCCGGGCCTCTTCATCTGAAATACTGTCAGCAAGCTCAGATTCAGTTACTCCCGGCGATACCAGCGTCACACGAATATCTCCCCCCACCTCCAAGCGCAATCCTTCAGAGATCGCCCGAACCGCATACTTTGTAGCGCAATACACCGCTGCAGTCGGGGTTACACTATACGCGCCAATAGAGGCGATATTGATAAACTGACCAAATCCTTGCTTTTTCATAATCGGAAGCCCTGCCGCAATCCCATGCAGAACGCCTCGTATATTTACATCAATCATGCGATCCCATTCCTCTACCTTCAGGGCCTCTAATTTTGAAAGAGGCATCACTCCCGCATTGTTCAAAATGACATCCACACGCCCAAATGTTTTTTCCGCGTAGTTAATGAACGCTTCCATCTGGTCCCTCTTCGTCACATCCAGTTGCTGATAATCAGCCGATCCACCTTTAGAACGAATCTCGGATGTCAGAGCCTCCAGTCGCTCTGTGCGTCTGGCCCCTAATATCACATGAGCCCCATGGCGAGCAAGTAAACGGGCAGTAGCTTCACCGATCCCACTGCTTGCCCCCGTAATAGCTACGACTTTCCCTTTAATATCCAACATGCTTATTCCTCCTCTAGTTTAAAATGTCACTGAAAAAAGATAAAATAGATTACTTTTTCTCTTCCCTGTAAAAAACCATCCCTGCATGATACAAGACACCATCTTTGAATTCACCATCTGCCGTAAATCCGGTGTCGTCCACATACTCGATATAGTCATCTTCTACGATGATATAGCTGCCTGTATAGGCACTTTGCCTTTGACCCCGTGCTTCATCATAACGGCCATTAGGCAAGAGTTCGTGACGGATATTTCCGTCTTCAGTTACCCACATCCCTATACAGGGATGCTGCGAAGCGTGTACACTTTTTTCCGCTTTGTTACTCTCCATGACTCCCACTCCTTTGCACTTCTATTTTTTTCTCAATTGCTCATTAGGTGTTGTATCTGCATCTTATTATGAGAGGAATGTCCATCGGGCTGGTAGAAGAATCAGAGCAAATTATTGCCTAATCCTCCAAAGACCCTTAATATGTAATAAACTACTGAAAATGAAAACGGGCTACGTTGAAAGAAGGGATGTGTCAAGATGGGGGCAACCAAAATAGAGGGTTCTACCATGGAAAAACAAGCCGAATTGGCAAGGCTTATAGAACGATTTTCAAATCAGGACGGAGTTCTCACTACAGCCATACCTTCGCTTCACTTCGTCCGAAGTTCAAATACAACCGTTCCGGTACATCAAGTCCATGAACCTGCCTTATGTATTGTGGCACAAGGCAGAAAAGTCGTGATGCTCGCAGAGGAAAGCTACCATTACGGCACATCCGACTACCTTGTTGTGTCGGTGGATTTGCCGATCTCGGGGCAGGTCATCCAAGCGTCATCAGAAGCTCCTTATTTGTGCCTCCGGCTCAATTTTGATCCGCATCAGGTTTTGGACCTGATCAAGGAATCTGCTTTTCCCACAAGCCCCATGCCTGATTCCAGACGAGGCTTGTATGTAAGTCAAACCAACTCACTACTGCTGGATGCCGTGGTAAGGCTAGTGCATCTTTTGGAAAACCCGCAAGATGTTCCGGTGCTTGCTCCATTAGTCATTCGTGAGATACTGTATAGGATTTTACAGGGTAATCAGGGGGAATCCTTAAAACAACTGGTCATGGCCGGTAGCCATTCCAACCGAATTGCAGAAGTCATAAAGCGGATTAAGCAGGATTATGATAAGCCGTTGCGTATTGAGGAATTGTCCAAACTAGCGAATATGAGTCCTTCGTCACTACATCGTCATTTTAAAGAGGTTACGGCTATGAGCCCCATGCAATATCAAAAACAATTACGTCTACAAGAGTCCCGCCGCCTGTTGTTATCCGAGTCAGCGGATGCGGCAGATGTAGGTTTTCAGGTAGGTTACGAGAGTCCCTCACAATTCAGCCGCGAATACGCCCGCTTGTTCGGCCTGCCTCCAATTAGTGATATCAAACGCTTGCGCTCGGATCAGGATCACCAGACCACTTGAGCACGTTGTTAGATGAACATATGAAACCAATGGTCCTACTAACGCTTATCCCATCATAGATGGCAGGATGTAAAAAAACAGCACAAACAACCGCTCCTCCGGTAGAGACGCGGCTGTTCAATATTTCCTCTATACATGCATTAATACGGATTATCCAGCTTGACGAACAAAGCTCGAATGACATCCTTCTCTGCCGTAGTAAGCTTTTGTCCTGCCTGCCATTGTTGAATCTCTTTCTTGACTTCCTTGGGTTCTCTATAGCTGAGAGCATACCCGATGCTTCCTATACCTTGTGTGCGGTTGGTTTTGTCCATATTTGCCAATGCTCGAGTCATCGCAGTTCTGTCTCTTGTAAACAAATCTCCCATAAGGGCAGCATAGCTTTCGCTTAAAGCTCCATCCAAACCTTCAGAAGCTCGGATCACATTTGGAAAACTTTTCGATGGAATAAAAGCTCGCTGCCTATACAAATATTCGATCATTTCCAGGCTTTGATGTTCATTGTTTTCGTTCATCTTTCCCCATTGGATTCCTGCTAAATGGTCCGTTATATGACGTACTTTTGCTTCATCACTGAGGGAAGAATCCTTATAAAAGGACAGCACAAGCTCCTCTTTACTTTGCTGGGTATGCTGCGTATCGGCTGCAGTTTGCTTAGACTCCCCATGGTTTGCTCCGGACGGCGCCACAGTTTCAGCATCCTGTCCCACTGGCTGGGGAGTACACCCTATGGTTACAGCCAGCATTAGTGCAGTACAAGCTGCAGAAACGAACCCATTCCCTTTTAACATGAATCCACTCTCCTGTCTGAACAAACAATGGTCGTTATAATTGCCCAAAATCCACTCCTATCTTGCTACGCCTGCAACCGTTCATCCATCTAACAATAGGAAGATTCCATCTAGACTTTTACGCGTCACGTCCCACCGTAGGCTTACGGATCACGGAGACGCTCGATTCCCTCACGATCAGACGAGGCTCGAATTGCACACGCTCATAATCCCCAGGTGTCTGTTCCTGAATCCGCTTGAGCAGCAGCTCCGCAGCCAATCGTGCCACCTCTTCCCCCATGATGGAAACTGAGCTGATCTGAGGAGTCGTTACCATAGCCCACAGATTGTTATCAATACCAACTACAGCAACCTCATCCGGCACTTTTACGCCCAAATCCTTAAATCGATTGACGATCCCTATCGCCACCATATCATTAACCGCATAAATAGCATCCGGCATATGTTTCAAGCTGTAAAAATAATCGGCAGCACGCAACCCTGTCTCAAAGGAGAAATCATCACCAAAATAAACGAGTGAAGGGTCCACATGCTGGAGAGACTGCTCATAAGCGAAGTATCTTTCCTCGATTTTGTCCTTCGCAGCGCCTGCATAGGCAATTCTTGTTCTGCCGATTTTAAGCAAATGCTCCATCACGAGTCTTCCCTCTTGCCGGGCCAGACTGACGATATCCGCTTTGACATCTTCGCCCAGCTTCTTGCCATAGTTAATAATGGACACGGGAACGCTAGCTTTGTTAATCAGATCTACCAACATTTTCGGATACGCCAGCGGCATAATGATGAGCCCGTCGACATGCAGCTTCTTGACCTCACGAACTGTTTCAAGCTCCATTCTGGCATTCCCGGCGGTATTGATTTGCACGACACGGTAACCATGCTGCTTGGCGGCCTGCTCTACGGACCAAGCGATTTCTGGAATAATCGCGTTACGAATGTCCGGCACGGCCAGCGCGATTTGTCGTGTCTGACGCACTTTCAAGCTCTGAGCCGAGGTGTTGGGCGTAAACCCCATCTCTTCAATCACTTGCAAAATCAAGGCTTTCGTTCTCGGGCTGATGCCCTCACTATCGTTAATAGCTCTGGAGACAGTCGCAATACCGACTCCTGCCCGCTTGGCTACATCCTCTATGGTTACTTTCTTTTGATCTGTCACGCCCAAAATCCTTTCAAGAACGGAATCGTTTTCTGACTTTCTAAAATAAAGTCTTAATACTGATATTATACCACAGAATGAGTGTCTAAAAATTGAAGTCGTTTTCTTCTTGTCTTTGCTTCACCTGAAAAATCCACAAAATCTCTTTGTATAAAAGCAACGAGCCGAATATAGCACTGTAGTCACAAGTGATTATATTCACAAAAAAATCAAGTGCTTTTTGTATGAATTTGGTTTGACAATGTGTAAAATTTGTGACATATTATTTTTCGGAAACGTTTCCTAATTCATTCACTTTTATAGAGGCAATGATCATATATTCTTCAAGGAGATGACAAACATGCAAGCATTGAGATGGCATGGAGTAAAAGACTTACGATTGGAAAACATTGAGCAACCCGCCGCTCTGGCAGGAAAAGTAAAAATCAAAGTAGAATGGTGTGGCATTTGCGGAAGTGATCTTCACGAATATGTAGCAGGACCAATCTTTATTCCCCAAGATGCTCAGCATCCATTGACTGGCGAAAAAGCGCCGATCGTAATGGGACATGAATTCTCTGGACAAGTCGTCGAAATCGGCGAAGGTGTAACCAAGATTCAGGTTGGCGACCGTGTCGTTGTAGAACCGGTTTTTGCATGTGGAGAATGTGATGCATGTAAACAAGGCAAATATAATCTTTGCGATAAAATGGGCTTCCTCGGTCTGGCAGGCGGCGGCGGTGGATTTTCTGAATATGTCGCAGCTGACGAGCACATGGTTCACAAAATTCCAGAAAGCGTATCTTTCGAGCAAGGCGCATTGGTAGAGCCTTCGGCCGTTGCTTTGTATGCTGTTCGTCAAAGCCAACTGAAAGTCGGCGATAAAGCTGTAGTATTTGGCGCTGGTCCTATCGGATTGCTGGTTATTGAAGCGTTGAAAGCTTCGGGCGCATCTGAGATTTATGCAGTAGAGCTTTCTGAGGAGCGTAAAGCTAAAGCTGAAGAGTTGGGTGCTATTGTGCTTGATCCTAAGACTTATGATGTGGTGCAAGAGCTGCACAAACGGACCAACGGTGGCGTAGATGTAGCCTATGAAGTCACTGGAGTACCTCCTGTGCTGACTCAAGCTATTGAATCTACTAAAATCAGCGGACAAATCATGATCGTCAGCATTTTTGAAAAAGAAGCTCCGATTAAACCGAACAATATTGTCATGAAGGAACGCAATTTGACGGGTATTATCGGCTACCGTGATGTATTCCCGGCTGTTATCAGCCTGATGGAAAAAGGATATTTCCCAGCCGACAAGCTGGTTACCAAACGCATTAAGCTCGAAGAAGTGATTGAGCAAGGTTTTGAAGGACTCCTGAAAGAGAAAAATCAGGTTAAAATCCTGGTATCTCCGCAAGCTTAATTTAGAAAATAAACCAGATGTCTGCTCTATGCAGACATCTTTTATTATAAAACCGGGTTGCACGGCAAGAGTTCATACGGAATTAAAAAGACAAAACAGCGCTCTCCTACTGTGGCTTCTGCCGTTAAGTGAGAATAGCGCTGTTTTATTATAATCTAGTTTATTGAGTTACATTACTTAGTTACATTTTTCAGAACATCGTCAATCATTTGACTATTTGCAATTGTACCTGTATACAACCAGCTGGAATCCTTGCCAAAATCGTATACATGGCCTTCTTTAACGGCTGGAATTCCCGCCCATACAGGATCTTTTACAATATCTTCTTTACTTACGTTTTTGCTGTTCACGATAAAGACATAATCCGCATCCAGCTCGGCCAGCTTCTCCAGCGATAAATTACTCCAGTTCGCCTTAGCCGTTTTGGAAATCTCCTGTACGACTTGTGGAATCTTGAATCCCAAATCCTTATACAATACATCACCGCTGGATAGATTCTGGTTTACGACATACACGTTTTTATCCGTTACCCATAATGCCGCCGCAGTTTTTTGTCCCACCGTCTGACTCAACTTGGCTTTAGCCTCTGCTGCTTTTTTGTCGTAGTTGCTCAATGCCTGCTTCGCTTCATTGCTCTTATTCAGCACCTCACCCACGGTCAGCAGTTCTTGACGCCAATCATTGTTCATATTACTGCCTACCACGTAGGTTGGAGCAATTTTAGAGTATTGATTATATTTGTCGCCTTCCACCATGCTCGCACTGTCCATAATGATCAAATCAGGCTTGAAGTTCAGAACCGCCTCAAACGGAAGATCTGAAGCGATGGTAGGAACATCCTTCAGTTCTTTTTGCAGGTAAGCTTGAACTGAATTTTTACCCACCGACCATTGGGCTACCGGTTTAACACCCAACGCCACCAGATGATCCTCCAGATAAGAAGCGATCACACGTTGAGGCTGAGCCGGAATCTTCACCTCATGCCCGAGTGCATCCTTCAGCACCCTTTCCTGTGATGTTGGTTCCGCTGATGTATTATTGTTCCCTTGCGAAGCACCATCGGTTGCCGTAGGACTGGATGTGTCTGAGCACGCGCTGAGCAGCAGGGTAAAACTAAGCAATAAAATAAATGCCATGGAATGCTTTGCGTTTCTATTCATTCGTAAAATCCCTTCATCATAATTTTGATAATGATTATTATCCTCAATACCAGTATGCAGGGCGCCACTTATCGAATCAATGGAACATTCGGACATGCTCAATGGATTATCTAGACGTGTATCTCCCATAAAAGCAGATGAATATAGGCTGTCCCGATAGTGAACCGGGGATACGCCAGTATATTTTTTGAATGCTCGGCTAAAGAAATAGACATCCGGGTACCCCACACTGACAGCAATATCCTGTAAAGTGGCATCCGTCTTCCGCAAAAGCTCCTTCGCCTTGTCCATTCGCAGTTGAATCAAGTACGTAATCGGGCTACAGTCTGTTTGTTTTTTAAATAACCGGGTCAGGTGCCGCGGACTACATTCCAATAATCCGGCCAAACGTTCCAGCGTAATGGACTCCGCGTAACAATCCTGCATAAATCGAATGGCCTGTGTCACGATACCCCGCGCAGAAGTTCGAGCCTTCGGTTCCTGCAATTGCCTCATACATTCATATGCAAAATCATAGAACCGACCCTGAGCCTGAATCTTGGATAGCGCCTCTTGATCCTGCCATGCGTACTTCAGTAGTTGAAGCTTTTGATACAGTATAACCGGATAAGGCGGTACAAAACCATGAGCTATCGAAGGATGATTATACACCGTATGTCCCGATAGTGAAGTCGCTTTATATAGTACAAGGATATATTCAATCCCACATTGCGAGGGTTTCATATTCAGTTCAAAGCCTTTGCTGCCATGCAGTACGTACCCTGAATGTGGTGTATCCTTCCAATCACCATCCAAACGCACGCTACCCTGCAATACAAATATAAAAGCCTGCGCTGGAAGACGATACGGTTGAAGCAACTCTTCTGATTCCAGTCGAATATGCCGGACATCCATGACACGGATCGACGAATGGAGCCATAAGGACAGCAGCTCGTTCAGCTCGTCAGCCTCATGCTCCTTACTCGTCCCGGTGTGGGAACCTGTCTGCTTTTTCCGGTCCTGCTTCACTTGTCAAGGCCTCCGCTTCATAAATATCATACTTTGTATCCAAACCAACCTCATTATATATCATCTTTTACTGCGTCTACCATGAGACAAATATTCCTGCACGAAACAAAGTGAATATACCATTTCCATGGTACAATTTGTATAATACAAGATTTAAAATACATAGGGGGTTTGACAGCATGAGCGGTCCCAACGTTGCATTGAGTACAGGAGCTAATGCACCATTCGGTAAGGAAGATACAGTGCGGGTCACCATTACATGGAAGCATGCACCTGCCGAACTGGATGTTAGCTGTTTTATGGTAGGAGCAGACGGAAAGGTTTCCTCAGATGACTATTTCGTTTTTTACAATCAACCCGCTGACCCGCACGGCCATGTACGGTTACAGCGTCCAAATGACAGAACCACTGAGTTTACTGTAGCGCTCCAGGAACTGGAACGAACCGGGGTGGAAAAATGTGTGTTTGCGGCCACACTGGACGGCCCAGGTACTTTTGCCGATGTGGTTGGCTGCTCAGTTACTGCTCAAGGCAAGCAATCCCATATCACCTACAGCATCACCGAAGCCACCAGTGAGACATCGCTTGTGCTGGCAGAAGTGTATCGTCATACGTCTGGCTTCAAGCTTCGCGCAGTTGGGCGTGGTTTCAACGGAGGACTAAAGCCGCTTGCCGAAGCTCATGGTGTGACCGTGGAGGAAACGGAATCGCCAGTGGATACCGTTCAGATGAACATCCCTACATCGGCGATCTTAAGCGCGGTAGGTGCTAAAGCTGGCGGAAAAGAGACTGCCCCCATTAACGCAAGAATTAATCTGCACAAGCAGAATGTACAATTTTCACTGAAAAAGAAAAAAATAGACCGTGAAAAAGCACGTGTAGCGGTTGTATTCGATGCTTCTATTTCTATGTTCAAATTGTACACGGGTGGGACTGTGCAAAAAGCCTGCGAACGTGTGTTGGCTGTAGCCGCCTGTATGGATGACGATGGTGAAATGGATGTATGGTTTTTTGCGGACAAAGCCAAACGTGCTCCAAGCGTCACAGAGAGGAATTTCGAGAATTACATTCATAGGAATTATGCTGAGCCTAGTGAAGATAGTGAGCTGGGGTGGGGCAATAACGAGCCAGAAGTCATGAAGGATATCATACTTAAATACACAAAAGAAGATCCCAACGACATGATCCCGACCTACATTATCTTTTTTAGTGATGGAGGTATTTATGAACAAAAAAAATAGAACAGCTGCTGATTAAAAGCTCAAGCACTCCGATTTTCTGGCAATTTGTAGGTCTTGGTAAAGCCGATTACGGAATTCTTCGAAAGTTGGATAAGATGCGCGGCCGCGTAGTAGATAATGCAGATTTCTTTGCCTTGGATGACATTGACTCCGTGACAGATGCAGAATTGTACGACCGTCTGCTGAATGAGTTTCCTAGTTGGCTCAAGCAAGTACGGGCTAAAGGAATATTGCGGAGCTAGTTCCCGCCGTAACGCCAATACTGCACCAGATTAACGCCCTCATGCCCCCTGCGTGATCACTTAAATATCACCAAGTAGAGCAATAAGAGGCACAATGATCGCCGATAAAGCAATCCTCAGCGCCAGCATTCTGCCTCTGTTATCTTCAGTTTGTCCTCTATCGATTTCAATCTCCCTACCATATCCTATTTCTTTCATTTCCTAATTGGATATTTTCATGTAGTATAAGTCTAATTGAAGTAAGCCTGTTTGGGCCATGCTGAAGCTATACATTATATGAAGGAGGATTTCATATTGAAATCAAATGAAGCAACTTTGCACAAAAAGCTGCTCCCACGGCATATTACCTTTATGGCTATGGGCGGAGTCATCGGGACGGGTATTTTTAAAGGAAGCACCGAAACGATTAGCTTGGCGGGACCAGGAGTTATTTTATCCTATGTCTTCGCAGGACTCCTGCTCTTGGTCGTTATGGGCGCAATTGCCGAGATGGCTACCGTCTATCCCAACATGAATATGAAGGATTTTATTCGCAAAGCTTTTGGAGAACGACTGTCCTTTATTATCGGCTGGTTGTATTGCTTCATGTGGCTGGCCGTCTGTATCATTGAGGTCATTGCTGCGGGTAGCTTCCTGCAATATTGGTTGCCAGATGTCCCTCTATGGGTACTCAGTTTAGTCAGTGCGGCTTTCATTATTGTCGTCAACATGCTGAGTGTCGGCGGTTTAGGAGAACTGGAATTTTGGCTTGCGGGTATTAAGATAGCCATGATTATTATCTTCATCGCCTTGGGTGGCTGTATACTGTTCGGGATTATTCACACGGAAACTCCACCTTATCTAAGCAACTATGTGCAGCACGGCGGATTTCTACCCAATGGCTGGTTGGCTATCTTTTCAGCGCTGCTGGTCGTTACCTTTTCATACGGAGGGTCCGAGCTGATTGGACTGACGTTGACGGAGACAGAAAACCCGGAAAAGGTGCTGCCTAAAGTGGTTAAAAGCTTCATTCTTCGCGTTGTTCTGTTCTACACGTTGCCCATTCTCATTATTTGTGGCTTGATTCCCTGGAACCAACTGGATACGAATACCAGTCCGTTTGTACAGGTATTGTCTTCTGTAGGGCTTCAAGGCTCGGCTCATGTCATGAACTTTATTCTGATCACTGCTGTACTGTCTGCCGCCAATTCGGGGATTTACGGGGCTACACGTATGCTGCATTCGTTGGCGGTCAATGGAGAAGGTCCTAAATCACTCGCTCGCGTATCTTCTAATGGGGTTCCAGTGAATAGTCTCAAATTCTGCGCTGTAGTCCTGATTGTCGGTTCCATGGTTGCTTATATCGCTCAGGACGGGCTGTTCCGTATTTTGATGGCTGTACCTGGCTTTGTCGTGCTGCTCGTCTGGAGCTGCATTTGTCTGTCCCAATTGAAATTGCGCAAATCTTATCCAGTGGAGCCTACTTTCAAGATATGGGGATTCCCTTATGTAACGGCAGTTACAGTAGGATGTCTATGGGTCATTGCGTTCCTGTTCTTGCTTGACCCGCAAAATCGCATCAGCATTAGCGTGTGCGTGGCGTTCATGGCATTTCTGATCATCTGGTCGTTAGTGAAGTTCCGGAGAAAGCAGGCGTAAGCAGCACATGATTCAATCGTACCTGTTTCCTGTTTCATATGCCTTTCTTGCGTTTCCTTTTGCTGCGTTATTGTTCACACTGCCATTCCTAATCGTGCAATATCGCAGGTATGGCTATATTCACAAGGCTAGAGCATGGCTGCTTTACTTGATGCTTTTATACTTGATGAACGCCTTTTTTCTGGTCATACTCCCGCTTCCGGCATCGCGTCATAATGCTGCATTAGCCGGGGGAGCGTTGCAGTTAATGCCCTTGCAATTCGTGCAAGACATTATAAGAGAAACATCCGTCTCACCCGCCCATCTCTCCAGCTATGTTCATTTGCTGAAGGAGCGTGCTTTTCTGCAAGTCGTTTTTAACGTTGTGATGACTGTGCCTTTCGGTATGTTCTTACGTTATTATTTCCGTGCACGATGGGGATGGTGTCTGATTTTGTCCTTTATCCTCTCCCTCTTCTTTGAAGTGACACAGTTGACAGGACTGTATGGATTTTTTGACCATGCGTATCGCGTGTTCGATGTGGACGATCTGATGGCTAACACATTGGGCGGTATGCTGGGCTTTCTGCTCGGCGAATGGTTCTCACGCTTCCTTCCCCGTTTGGAACATCTGGACAAGCACTTGGACATTACGACCAAACGGGTGTCCTATACGAGACGAGGAGTAGCCTATTTAGTGGATTCTATCCTTTGGGCAGGGTTGCTCAGCATTATGGAGTCCATGCATGTATCTGCTGCTTTCTGGGTTTCCAGTGGAATTTACTTTATGGTGGTTCCTTACCTGACAAATGGACGAACTCCGGGGAAGTGGCTGGTACGCATTCATCTGATAGGGAGAGGAAAAAGAGTTGCCCTGTGGGAGCTCATTAAGCGCTACAGTCTCTTGTATTGGTTGTATTTTGGACTTAATTACGTACTAGGTGGATCTGTACTGGGATCTCATCTGTCTCCTTGGATAAATGTTATGATCAGCCTTGTGCTGTTGGTGATGAACGGATGGTTCTTTTTCCATCTAGTCATACGCCTATTCAAGAAAGCACCGTTATTTTATGAGGAGCTTAGTCATACTTCGCACCAGATTATATGGCCCAAGCGCTACCATCCTACTCAGAATGACCCCGCTGACCCAACACAGACGTCGGGAGCGAATATAGTACAAAAATAACCAGAGGATCGACACGTCATCAAGCCCCGGATCTGCATTGCATCCTGGCGAATAAAAAAACAGGCGAAGCAAAGGGATGTGCCTTTGCTCCGCCTGTTTTTATTTTGCGTATATTTTTATGTTGCATATAGATATAACTTAACTTATTTCCACTGTGCAATTTGATCAATAGGTAAACGTGTGGAAGGATGACCATCGTTGATTCCTTTACCCATGGAAATGAGCATAACAGGGACATAACGATCTTTGTCCAGACCAAAGGCTTCAGCAATTTGATCCTTCTCATAACCGCCGATAGCGTTGGTGTCGTATCCATGAGCGCGCGCCACCAGCATAAGCTGCATGGATACCAAACCACCGTCGATCAAGACCGTTTCTTTGTTCACAACGGGATCAAGCGCTGCAAAGTGAGCTGCTACTTTTTCCTGTTGCATTTCTTTAATGTCTTTTGGCATATAGCCCAGTTCTACAGCTTCTCCGAAAATTTGTTCGAAATTATCAAAGTTGTTCAAATCTCCAAACACAGCGATCACTGCCGAAGATGTCTCCACTTGACGTTGGTTGAAACGGGCCAATGGTGCCAGTGTGGCTTTACCTTCAGGGCTGTCAATGACGAGGAAACGCCAAGGTTGCAGGTTAATGGAAGATGGTGCGCGTGTAGCTTCTGTCAAAATCTCTGTCATTTCCTCACGGCTGATCTTCACGGACGGATCGTATACTTTTACAGAACGGCGTCCCAGGGCGATTTCTTTAAAATCATTCGTTTTTACAGTACTGGATGTGTTCGTATTATTCATTCCAATCTCTCCTTATCCCTCTGTGGGTATAGTAATGTTAAAAAAAATGTTGTCAGTCCATATCGGATATATGACTATTCATCACTTGCAGCATATCAGCTAGTTGGTGCCGCTGGGTCTCGTCGAAGCTCTGTAGCATCTGAGCTACAAATTGCGAGCGCTCCTGCTTAAAGATGACAATGCGTGCACGCCCATAATCGGTCAGGCTTACCAAGGTAACCCTGTTGTCCTCTGGCTTCGTGCGTCGTGTGACCATTTCTGTTGATTCCAGTTGTTTCAAATGGCGCGTTACGGCTGCAGCATCAATGCCAACCTCTTTTTGCAGCAGAGTTTGACTAATCTCCTGTACTTGATACAACTTGCACAATAGCTGCAATCTGGATGCGCTGACTCCTGCACAACGCTCAAACTTGGAGCTAATCTGCTTGTTCAGCAACAATAGCATGTCAAAAATATACTCAGGCTCGGATGGTGTCTGGGTGATATCAATCTCTCCTCCCTTAAGCATATCGCTAGGCTTCGTGATCCGACCATTGATCTATCAATTATTGATCTATCAATTATTGATCTATCAAGTAATATACATCCTCATTAAAAATAAATCAAGTCCCTGAGAAAAATAAAGTGCTCTTTGCAAATAAAAGCTGAGCGACTCGCACAAGAGCCGCTCAGCTTCAATTCAACTTTATTATGTTCCGTTGTGCTAAATAATTCCGTGTGACAGCATTGCGTCAGCCACACGCACAAATCCTGCGATATTGGCTCCGACAACCAAATTGCCCGGCACGCCGTATTCCTCAGCCGCCTTCACGCTGTTAGCATAGATATTTTTCATAATATCATGCAGCTTGGCATCTACTTCCTCAAAGGTCCAAGATAGACGCATGCTGTTTTGTGACATTTCGAGCGCCGACACGGCTACTCCACCTGCATTGGCAGCTTTGGCTGGCCCAAACAGAACTCCATTGTCCAAAAACACTTCAATGGCCTGTAACGAAGATGGCATATTGGCACCTTCGCCTATAGCTTTTACGCCATTGCTTACCAGCAATTGGGCTGCTTGCTCGTCAATTTCATTCTGAGTGGCGCATGGCAGTGCGATGTCGCATGGGATCGACCAGATCCCCGAACAGCCCTCTGTATAGATTGCGCCTGGACGTTCTTGCGTATACTCGCTAATCCGCAGACGGTTCACTTCTTTCAGCTGCTTCACCAGCTTCAGATCGATACCGTCTGGATCATAGATGTAGCCATTCGAGTCACTACATGCCACGACTGTAGCACCGAGCTGCTGTGCTTTTTCAATCGCATAAATGGATACATTCCCCGATCCCGACACGACGACGCGCTTTCCTTCAAAGGACGATCCCTGAGCCTGCAGCATCTCGTTTACAAAATACACACAACCGTAGCCGGTCGCTTCCGTACGTGTGAGACTGCCTCCGTAATGAATTCCTTTGCCCGTTAGGACGCCGCCTTCATGTCCTCCGCGAATCCGCTTGTACTGCCCGAACATATAGCCAATCTCACGTCCGCCTACACCAATATCCCCTGCCGGAACGTCGGCATCCGGACCAATATATTTATACAATTCCGTCATGAAGCTTTGTGTAAAACGCATCACTTCGTTATCTGATTTCCCTTTGGGATCAAAATCTGAGCCGCCTTTACCACCACCAATGGGAAGACCCGTCAATGCATTTTTGAAAATCTGCTCAAAACCCAAAAACTTGACGATTCCCAGATAGACAGACGGATGGAAGCGAAGTCCACCTTTATAAGGCCCTATCGCACTGTTAAACTGCACACGGAAGCCACGGTTGACCTGTACAACCCCCGCATCATCCACCCAAGGTACACGGAAGGTAATGACTCGCTCCGGCTCCACTAGCCGTTCCAGAAGCCCCTGCTGCATATACTTAGGATGCTTAGCCAATACCGGAATTAGTGAATCCAATATTTCCTTGACGGCCTGATGGAATTCATTCTCATGAGGATTGCGCGCGATAACCTTCTCAAAAACGGACTGCACATATTCGGCTGCTGCTTGTTGACTCTGCTCTGGACGGATCATGGTCATTACTTAATACACCCCTTTTATAATTAGCCCCTCTGTTAAATGACGGAACGACTTGATTCTGCACCTTCGAGAGTGGAACCTTATGTATTCATAAAATTTAGTTAACTATACATGATTTTTTATAATAATACAGCAAATTCGCCTATAAAAGATTTTTGTATCCTTCATTAAATAACTCTATGAACCTCTCATTGCCTGTTAGTTTCCTGAAGCTAAATCCCTTGATTTACGGGCTTTTTCCACGATTTCTAAGGCCCCAACACCTTACTCTATATGGCATTATAATGTGAACAAATTCAAACTAATACATACATCATATCTGGAAAATATGGATATAAAAAAGGAGGCTGCGCACAGGGCGTAGCCTCTTTTCCCATTCTGTTACACATAAAAGGCTTCAAGCTGACGCACAATTTCTGCTTCGTCATGCTCTACCACCTGCTGATGCTGCGATTTCGAGAACAATTGTTCAATTTGTGCCGGGAACTCCTGCTTGATATCTACCAGACGAATGGCCTCATCAAATTTGGCTGGATGCGCTGTCGCAAAGGTCACACATACTTCGTCCGCGCTATTATACGCCTCATACGCGGCAATACCGCAAGCTGTATGCGGATCCAGCAAATAATCGTACTCGGCTTTGTATTTTTTGATCAGCTCCAGACACTGCTCATTCGAAGCACCCAGCGCTTCAAAATCCTGCTGGACACGCTTCAAATCCTCTGCACCGATCACAATCCGTCCCTCGGTTTTGAGCTTATCCATGTATTCAGATACCTTGGCCGCATCCTCCCCGAGGAAGTAGTACAGGTATCTTTCGAAATTGCTTGCCACCTGAATGTCCATGGAAGGACTGTATGTGCTTTTGAAATCGCCCGGTTGGTATTCGCCAGTCTTCACGAAGCGCTCCAAAATATTATTTTCGTTCGTGGCAATGATCAGCTTATGGATGGGCAGACCCATTTTCTTCGCAAGAAAGCCGGAAAAGATATTGCCAAAGTTGCCGGATGGCACGCTGACATTGATCTTCTTCGTACCCGCAGACTCCTGTGCCCGGAAATAAGCATAGAAGTAATATACGGTTTGCGCCAAAATGCGCACAAAGTTAATTGAGTTAATCGCCCGCAAATGATGTTTGGCTTTGAAATCCAGATCGGCAAACAGGTCCTTAATGACCTTTTGACAATCATCAAAGTTCCCTTTTACGGACAGATTCAGTACATTCTCATCGTCTACCGTCGTCATTTGCAGCTCTTGTACCTTGCTCACCTTTTGGTGTGGGTGCAAAATACAGATTTTAATTCCTTCCTTGCCGCGCACGCCCTGAATCGCTGCTGCCCCGGTATCGCCCGAGGTTGCACCCAAAATGTGAATGATTTCATTCTGCTTTTTGGACACGTAGGAATAAAATTCCCCCATGAATTGTAGCGCCACATCCTTGAACGCGAACGTAGGCCCGTGGAACAGCTCCAAAATAGATAGGGAATCGTTGATCTTCTTCACTGGCGTAACTTCTGGATGGCGGAAGCTTGCATAACTGCGCTCTACCAGCTGCTCCAAATCTTCACGAGGAATCTCATCATTGATATACAGCGCAAAAACTTCCAGCAGCAGCTCTCTGTAGCTCAATGTCGCCCATTGCTCCAAAGTAGCTGCCGACACGGTCGGAATCTGCTCCGGTACCATTAGACCTCCATCGTCAGCTAACCCCATGAGCACAGTATCAATAAATCCCTTGGCTTCTACTCGACCTCTAGTGCTTATATATCTCATATACATCCCCCAATAAAAATTCAATTCGAACCTTTTTTCGAATATATTATTGTCTATAATACCCTGTCGCGGTGCTGTAACCAAGCCTTTTTTTCATATTTTAAAGACTTTCTCCTACTTTACCATACCCCGATGCATCAGGCATCTATCATTGCTAGACAATCAGAACGTCAGGAACAGGTCGTAAGTCTGAAAAAAAGCAGGCTGCTTCAGCCATTAGGAGCCTGAAATCGAGAGTGCAGCCAGCTTGAGCGAAGGAGATGTGCAGCTTCCTGTAAAACGCAAATCGTTGCCCACTTCCTCTACCTGCTGTAGTACGTCAAAGAAGTTGCCCGATACGGTAATTTGATTAACCGCTCTGACCACTTGCCCCTGCTCAATCCAGTAGCCCAGACAAGCCAGCGAAAAATTACCGGACGCCGTATTCGTACCTGCATGCAGCCCTTGCAGCTCAACGATCATCAGCCCGCGATCCATCTTGCGAATCATGTCTTCCAACGAAGACGCGCCTGGAGCCACGTACAGATTATGATACGACACCCCGATTTTACCGTTATAGCTGCCTTTGGAAGCATGAGAGGTACTCTCCACCCCAGCCTTACGGGCCGTCTTGCGGTTATGGAAATACGTCCGCAGTTCTCCATCCTTGATGATCTCGTTGCGGCGGGTCGCACTGCCTTCCGCGTCAAACGTGCTGCCTGCCGGAACATTCTCCATTAGCGGATCATCAATCAGTGTGATATGTTCGCTTGCCACCTTTTGTCCCAGTTTCCCAGCCAAGCGTGAAAAGCCTTTATCCACCGACTCCGCAGAAAATACCGACGTATACGCAGCCAGCAATTGCGCTGCTGCATCATGACGGAAAATGACTGGATAGTTATCCGATTGGATCGTGTGCGCACCCAGCTTGGAAACCGCCTCTTTTACGGCTTTATGCGCCACATCCGCAGTATCGATTTCCTCCACGCTCCGCAGGGAATAATCATGCCAGCCCCCGGTAACGGTCTCGTCGTTGTCTGCTGCAATCACATACACATAAGCGGTCGCCAGACTTTTACGACGATGGCAGTGCAGTCCTTTGGTATTCACAATCAGGACCTCATTCTCACGAATGCTGACCGAGCAATGTCGAGCCATCACGATCCGTGGATCTGCGGCAAGCGCTGTACGTTCCATTTCCAGCGCCGCTTCGATCAGAATCTCAGGAGCCGTGTCGGCAAGCGTTGAGGCATAGGCAGGCTGCTCAGGGTAGCTCTCAGAGCCTGCAAACAGCTCATCCTGCTCCTCGCTCTCCAATATGTCCGCGTTGCTAAGTGCTTCTTCCAATAAGAAGTCGATCACATCCGGTTCCAGCTTCTCCGTAGAGGCATAGCCCATTTTGCCGTTAATGACACCACGGAAGGAAAGTCCGCCATTTTCAACGATGGTATATTGGTCAATTTCTCCCTTCAGTACCTTCACCGAGGTAGAACTTCCATTTACATAGTAGATTTCCATATCCGCGTAGCCCATTTCCCGACCTTTCGCGAACAACGCTTCCTGAAATTGCTGAATATTCATCGCTATTCCCCCTTTCGTCCGCCGACGGTCATTTCGGATACTCGAATCGTCGGTTGTCCGCAGTTCACCGGAAGACTTCCACTAACCGAGCCGCACATCCCCTGACCATGATCCAGATTGTTGCCGACCATATCAATATTTTGCAGGGTTTCAATCCCTTTGCCGATCAACGTTGCGCCTTTGACCGGCTCGGCAATTTTACCGTTGCGAATCATGTACGCCTCTTCAACCGCAAAATTAAACTCGCTCGTCGAGGTATTCACCGAACCACCGCCCAGCGATTTGGCATAGATCCCGTACTCCGTATTGGCAATGATCTCTTCACGGGTAGACTCGCCATTCGCAATGAACGTATTGTTCATACGGGATGCAGGCGCGAATTTATAGGACTGTCTTCGTCCCGATCCTGTCGCAGGTACACCCATCTGGCGCGAGCCCATGCGGTCGATCAGATATCCTTTTAAAATACCGTTCTCGATCAGTACGTTGCGCTGTGTTGGCGCCCCTTCGTCATCGATATTGAGCGAACCCCATGCATTCGGAATCGTTCCATCATCTATAGCTGTAACGAGCGGTGAAGCCACCTGCTGCCCGATTTTATTGGCAAACACGGAAGTTCCATGCGCCACCGCCGTAGATTCCAGCCCATGCCCACACGCCTCGTGGAAAAGAACGCCGCCGAAGCCATTCTCAATCACGACAGGCAGTCTGCCACTAGGCGCATATCCCGCTTTGACCATTGTGGACGCAATCCGAGCGGCGTGTCTCGCATTTCCTTCGATATTCAGGTTCTCCAGAAATTCAGTCCCAGCATACGCTCCCGGCCCACGGAACCCGGATTGTCTATGCTCCCCATGAGTCGCAATCGCGCTTATTCTCATGCGGGTATACGTACGGGTATCCTCCACCAGCAGCCCGTTACTATTGGCGATTAAGACGTTCTGGATCGAGTTGCTAATCCCAACAGAGGTTTGCGTGATGGAAGGATCATATTGGCTTGCCGCCTCATGCGCCCGCCTCATCATGTCAATCTTGGCGCGTTTCTGTGAACCGTCAGGGATGATCGCAATCGGATGTTGGTTAGGGATCGCATGGGGATGAAGGGTAATGGTGTGTGTACCTGGCGCTCCACCGCCACGAATGGCCTTGGCAGCCGATTTGGCCAGTCGGATCAGACTCTGTTCGCTCATATCGCTGGTGTAGGCATACACCGAAAAATGTTCCTTCATGATCCGAATACCAATCCCAAAATCCCGGCCCGACAGCGCCGTATCTACGATGCCCCCGGTCATGCCCAGTTGTCCATTCGTACGATCCTCGACGAACACCTCTGCAAAATCCCCGCCCGTCTCCAGCGCGGCTTGCAGCATATCCTGAACCTGTGTTGGATGTATCATCACGTTCCTCCTCGTTTTGCCATGTTTCATATTGTACGTCTAAGCGATCAAGATCATATGCGGGTTCATGTTTATTTCCCATAACTTTACTATACATGATCTTGGGAGTGGGTGTAACTATCTGGGCGTAGGGTGATTGCGGGGAGAGTGAAGATTTATGCGCGGGAATGGAGGGATTGAAATGAGAAAACCCGACCAGACCATGAAGGGTCATGTCGGGTTTTTGAGCGTTTTGATTACTGGGTGGATTGAGCAAGTAAGTGCATATGAGGCCGCTACGTAGACGGATCATTCTTCCGATCACTGTTGTCCCCAGATTTTTTAATTATATTTTAGCGGTTAAAATCCGGGTTCAAAGGCGAACGCTCCGCTTCTTATAGAACGATTCCGTCCCCTCCGCTGCTATGCTTGGGTTTTCTTCATTTTGTTCGCTAAAATACTTTTTTTCAAACGAACCTTAAACAGTTCTCTTCGTAAATCCAGTTCCATGATATGAAGATGGTCTGCTGCTTCTTTGACGGTTTCCATGTGCAGTACACTTGCCTTTTGAGAAATAATAGTTAGCGCATCCCAAATGAGCTTTGTGCATGTTTTAAGTCTTTCTATGTGCTCGTCTTCTTGCTGTACCAAGCTCTCGTATTCTTTAGTCGTATTTTCAGATGAGTTTGTATGTTCCACGTTCTTTAGTATCTTAGGTCGGGTATCCAAATTATCATCTCCTTTTAATTTAAAGTGTAGCAAAGGATGATAACCGATGTGGTACGTGGATACGTAATATTGGAAGAATTAAATGCTATTCTAGCTTCACGCGAAGATTTTGTTTCTAGATTCATTTTGATCAGGAACAGACATTGTACCGCATTCGTGATAACTTCTTTACAACAATCGACTATTTCTAATATATCTTTAATAATATCTTCTTGATCTCTATGTTCACTGATAATTAAGCACATTTGCTGAAGTTTAGTATTTAACGACCAGGCCATATTTTAGTTGCATGAAAAGTGCAAAACCATCTTTCTTCATTGCACGAAGCAAGCTAATCAACTCGTTATTATCTGTAGCTTCTTGCCCAATATTGATTATTTCTTCTTCTATAATTGCCATGTACAAATCACCTCGTCTTCTGGAGAAAAATGACGATCCACAATAAGTCTATCATCTTTTTAGAGTATTAGTCATCAAAGTTCGCATAGTTCATAAAACTAAAAAGGACGGTTTTCTGCCGCCCTTTTTAATAATCATTTTACTGTTAAAGTAATTAAGCATTTTCAGCTTTATAAACATATATCTTTTCATTCAATAAAACAGTCGTTTCTATAAAACGATATACAGTAGATTCTGATGGATTAGGAGTGTCACCTAGAATAAAGTGCAGGTTATTGGTGGGATGATAAATAAACCACTTTTTAAGTGTTCCTTGTTCTTGTATAAATAGAGCTCTACCATATAAATTATATCTATTAGCATTCATTGTGCTAAACATAAGTTTTATTCCACCGACTAAAAATGCTGACAATAAAATAGATAACATAAGTGCGCCTAGCAACAAAGTTTGCTGCTCAGTTTTGTTTAAATCTACTACTAATAAAGCTGCTGCATGAGAACCCATATAGTAAGGAAAAACTGAAATATAGGAAAAAATAACTAGGAGATAGAATATTGCAGTTAGTATTTTTGTAAGTGGTTTTGTGCTGAATACTATTGATCTAACAAAAACTTTAACTTTTTCAAACAAATTGATTAAAATGACTAGAATAACTCCTACCATAGTAATTGCTAACAAGAGGATACTAAAAGCTATATAATACTTTTGATTCAAATTAAAAGAATACACTAATGTTGCGAAGAATAGTATTGAAACATAAAGTGTTTGTAAACAAAAATTTGTTATTGTTACGATAAATCTTTTTTCTTTGCTTAAAAGTATTTTTTCTGTAAATGTTGATGTTAACAAGGTTATCGGCTTTAATTTAGAAATAAACCCAAACAAAGCGATAAGTAGTCCTACAATTCCTCCAGTATAGCCAAAAGCACTTAAAGATTTAGAAATTTGATCAAGCATTTAAAATTGCTCCTCATTTAGATAATCTGTTCATCATTCATGTTGGACTATTGGAAAATATTACGGAGCTCTGTGAAGTATCTTTTAAATCATAAATGTATAATTACATGGAAAGCATCTTGTTATTTGAGGGGCTAAGTACTATGAGATAAGATCAATCATTTTTATTATCGTTTGTAGGAGCTATTTCTTGTTGAACTGACGCTACCTCGTACATTGCAGTATCCCTATCTTCTTTTACAACATTTGAATTAAAAAATATACTTTCAACAATTGTTCTCCAACCATCAGTAATGCCCTCCCAGTCCTGTCCCCATGATTTTTGTATATGCTCATGAGCCTTGAAAGGTTTGTTACTTGATGGAGCAGGATAGCCTAATATGTCTTCGATGCAATTTATTAGAGGAAATATCTGAGTTGTATCCCCAACAGCTTCTTGGATTGGAACGTTAAATTTCTCGGCATGTTCTTTCCCAGTATCCAAGTCATGAACGACATATGGTCGAAATCCCATAGCCTTTAAATACTTGACAAGAGAAATAATTGTTGCTTTGCCCCTTGCCTTAACTATTTCCCAACTATAAGCCACATCTTTCCTTTGTTCTTCGTTCATCCGGTTAATTGTTTCTTTAAAGACTAAGTCTTCAGTGTCCCCCTCAATTATGAGAATATTCCGGGCAAAAAAGATTTTCGCAATGGAGTCATCAATTTTAAGTAACAATTTAACATAATTTTGATCATTTTCTTGTAAATTTCTGAATGCTTTAGTGACATTGAAGGGGTTAGCTGTGATTGATTCCACTTCTATTTTATTTTCTCTGTCTTTATAATCAACTTGTTTTACATTAAACTGCAAACTATTCAAAATCTGAGAGGATTTCTTGGATAAATCAATCATGTACGGCGAGTGAGTAGTACATACAATTTGGTTCAAAGGTTCTTGGGCCAATTGATAAATGGTTTCTCTCATCTGAAATGCTGCTTTAGGATGTAGATAAATTTCAGGTTCCTCAAAAGCAATAAAAAGGGGACGCACAGAGGAGTTTTCTTTTCTACTCCGCTCATTCTCTCGCATGCTGCGATATCTAAGCATGGCAAACACAGCAGATCGAATAACTCCCGTACCTTGTTGTTCTACTTTGGTTGATATATTACTTTCTAATTTAATATCAAATTTAGGTTTTAGGATTTCTTTAGCATCGGACAAATTTGCTCTTGCATCAAATAAGGTATTTGGAAATACTTCTCCCACTACCTTATTCAGACCTTTTAACATTATTGAAAAATCACTAGTTTCATCTTCTGGGTCTAGTTCGGCAGCTAATAACGTTAAATATTCTTGAGCTTTTTTAAAGTTCTCAGAGGAATCCCTAACATCATCAAATAAGCTAGTTAGAGTTTTAATGAGGGCTCCGTTAGTTCCAGAAAGTTCGTCCACTTTATCTTGAGCTGGAATTAACAAAAATTTAGGCAATCGTGAAAGAACGTTAGCAGCTATCCCACCAGGATTTAAGAACCAATCTTCCTCGGACTCATTCACATCAAAAATTTCAGAAACATTATTATCTTTTAGAAAATTAATTTCTTTTAGTCCAATTTTCTTTGTTAACTTTTCATCAGGAAATAGTTCATTCACAATTGATTGATCCAGACCTACTTCGATAAAATCAGCCAGTGTTTTACAAGAAATATATTCTGCCTTAAGTTCTCTTTTATATTCTTTCATTTCACCTGCAAAATCTTTATCAGGGAAAAATGTCTTCCTATAAACACAACTCAACCCTGTTTCATTTGAACCAGGTTCTATATCATATGGTATAAGCCGACCTTTAAAACCTCTCCAATCATTTGCTTCTTCTGGAAGATTCCTAAACTCAGCCGTTAGAACTACTTTTTCTACAATTACACATTCTAAACTATCTTCTTTATCAAATGTACGAGAGAAATCATCAATTGATATCTTGGATTTACCACTTAGAAAATATTCCAATGCTTTTAATACGGAACTCTTTCCTACATTGTTCTCTCCAATTAGAAATGTAGCATCAGAGAACATTATTTGAGTGTTTAGATGCCTCCTGAATCCCTCGATTTTAAAAGAATGCAAATTCATACTTTAGACCTCCTCGAATCATTACTTTAGTCCTAATCTTGAAATTCGATGTGATCCAAAATATTCCTGCACAACTTGAGAAAATAATATAATTTTTTCAAAAATTCCTCGATTTTTTCCTCCAGCATTTTACTACCATCGACTTCTCGTGTGCCCTCTGTATGTAAATAAAATATGTTCCCGCACTCAACCCTAAAGCGATTTCTTGAATGCAGGAACATATTTAAATTACCCCCAATCCCTCGTGCATTACTGCTTCTCATCTCGATATATTACTACCACGCACTCCACATGTGTCGAGACAACAAAAGGGATATATTTCTTTTTATTATATATATTTCCTATACTATCTCTTTGAAATTTTATACTACATGTAAGGTTCCAATTGTACTATAAATCCAATTATTCATCCATAAAGTACTATAAAGATGGATACAACAGACTAGAAATTATTGTTAGGATTTGACTGAACGCTGCTACACATTTACAGGAATTGTAGAACTTTGAATTAGGAGGTATGCTACTATTATTATATATATGAGCTCCACTTTTTAACAATGACACGCTTAATTTGAGGTGAAAGCATGAAAATCTGGCTTCTCGACGTTTATTCTAAGACCAATGCACAGTTAAGTCCGTCATTTGACGCGTTTTCTTCAAGTTTGGTTCGACGCTACGATGGGCAAGGATTTGAAGCTATCCCTGCCCCTCAAGAATTTCAAATGATTCTAATTGATTTTATGAATGCTTCTGATAACCAAAATGTAGAAAGAATTGATCAGCTTCAGAACTTAGAAAAAGAAATGGGAACTCCGCAACGGAAAAGTATAGTATATTTTAACTCCGATGCAGTAATTTATGAATGTAGCTATGCAATAAGAGAACTCTCGCCAAAAATCCAAGAGGCCCTAAAAGCGGGTATTCCTGTCGTGGTGATTGCAGGAGAATTGCAACACGATATGAGTTCTGAGGAAAAAAAACATAATTACACATGGCTTTTAAATGTTCACCAATTCCTTACTATTACTGATATTGCCCCAAAGACAGGTCCAATTTCCATTTCTTATTCCAACTCTGATCGTGCTGTTAAGGATTTATATGAGAAATTCAAAAAAGATCTTGCATGGGAAGTAGCCTTTACTACTCCTCAACAAGAAAATAAGCCCTTCTTTACTAGAAGGAAAAGGAATCCCAAGCACTTCCAGTCGTTATTTACTAATGTTAAGAACCAAGCTGTTTCCTTCGTTTTACAGGAAGGTAATAGTGAATTGATTGTGCTCCCAAACATCAAGAATACGGAAAAAAGAGGCCATTACATTGCATATATTCTAAATGAATTTTTGCCTCAGTTCCGACCAGGCTGGTTCCCTGACCGTTGGGCTGGAGCATATACTCCAAATATCTTAAGCAAAAAAAAACTGCTTTTAAAAGTTGAAAAGGAACGACTGTTACAGGAATTTAAATACAAGGAAGATCAACTTCAAAATCAAGAGAGTATTATGATGACATTTATCGATTTATTAACTCAATCAGATGAACGATTAGTTGTTGCTGTTCAACGAGCCTTCAAGGAAATTTTTGGAGCTCAAATTACTGACTTAGACCTCAAGCGCGATCTTCAAAATAAGCCACGACTCTTTGATCTGATTGCAATCATTAATAGTAAACGAATTGCTATAGAAGTTAAAGGTGGCAGCCGTTCGCTGAATAAAGTCATGTTAAATAAAGTACAAGACAATCTTAAGACTTTTCGTGATGAATTTCCAGCCAGGGAGATATATGCAACCTTACTTATCTTGAATGACCAATATTCGAAGGCACCAGATAAGCGTGAACCAATTGCTCCACAAATGATTAAAGATGCTAAACAACGAAAAATTACTGTGTTATCTACTCCGATACTCATGGAGATCATGACAATGTACTTATCAGGTGACTTATTAAAGACTGACCTTTTAGCTATATTGTCCAAGCCAGGGCTAGTCCAAGCTTCATTGAAATAATGGAAATATGCCTTATAGTTCGTCTGTATCCATAGTAGCCTTCTAGCAATTATTCAAAATAGATTTTAATTGAGCAATATAATTGGTACTTAAACAATGTCACTACCTTGGTCTGCATTTCAAAATGAAATGTAGACCTAAAATCAACCTTCTTTTATACTTAAATAATAACAATGAATTATCTATTGGAAATTTCAAAAAAAACTCAATTTTACCTTTATAAAGTCAATGTTTAGAAATGTGACACATTAAGAATATATTATAAAAATACTTTTTCCTTTCATTTATGTCTAGTACAATAATTTAAAACCAATATTCTAGTGATACCTATAAATACTAAACTTCGTTCCTTTTTAATAATTTTTTTGTTACTTTTACATATTAGGAGATCCGAGAAAATGAATAAACATTTTACTGATAAATTAATTAGCATATCGAAAAGTATCGAGAAATGTGAACTAGACACTGTGTACCTTGATTTATTCTCACTCAATCTCATAGAAACTCATGTACAATATAGTAAAGCAGGAGATTTTATTTTATTTGCTAAGAATCATAAAAATATTCCATTAGAAAAACATAATGCCCTAATTTACGAATTACTTGAGTATAATGCAATGCTAAACCTAGATATACTTTCTAAAGATATAAAAATTTTTTTCAATTTGCTAATCAATCAAATAACAGATAAGCTATTACTAATAATTGAAACATTTGATAAAGAAGACATGCTTATAAACCTATATGTATTAAGTTCCTATATAATTCAATTTCATCAACGGACAAGGTTAATTTTACGTGGAGATTTGAAATTAGTTAATATCAAAAGCATTAATCTTCTTGAATCTAGTTTACTGGAAGCAATTGAATCAAGTAATGGCATTATGGATCATGACATAGATAGTATTCAAGGCCTTGATAAAGCTATCATTCAGTATTTATTTGCTTTAATAATGAAGCCTAAATTATCAAAGAGTCACCTTTATAATTTTAATAGGGATGCTTTTCGTCAAATGTATTACCTTAGTTACTCGGCTATTACTTTAATTTCCCAAAGAGAATTGGTAATGAGCAGAGTCTTTCAAAACAAAAATATTAAAATAATAAATGGTGTGATTTCTTTTGAAGATAACAACTGGCACAAGGTTTTAAATAAGTTTAAAAAAGAAATTGTTGATGAACGTACTAAAATGCCTTTTGAAGATCTCCCCAAAATAGCAGATGAATTGAAAAATAATTTCAAAAAAAATTTAGGGTTTGATTTTGATTACCTGAATTCGCTATTAGAGTTTGAGTCTTATAGTATTGAAAAAGAAAAAAGATTAGCTCATATCTTTTCTAAGATAAATTTAGTGTCTTTAGTTCAGAATGTTACAAAATGCAAAGAAGACGAGGCCGAGTGTTTAATAGACTATTTAACATTGAGAATCTCAGATCATAGTGAATATTTAGATCCATTAGATAAATATAGATATAGACTTTTAGAAAAACCTTTATTACAACTTGAGATTTCTAGCCAATCTATATATTTACTTTCTCTGCCCTTATTAATAAACAGCGTTCAATTATTAAGTTCAAGATTGATGTATAATCTGATTCCTGAGTGTACAAAAGATAATTCAGATATTATTAAGAACAATATTAAAAATGAAACTGTTTTAACAGCGTCAAATATTTTTAAAATTCACACCAATAAAGTGTTTACTAATGCAAAAGACTTTAATTACAAAGGTAAAAAATTCAGTTTTAATTGTGAATATGATATTCTTACAGTAATTAATGATGTTCTAATTGTATCTGAATGTAAGGATATTACATATAAATTCACAACCTTTGGATTAAAAAAAGATATCGGTAAAACAATTGACTATATAAATGAAATAGCATATGAAATGATTGAAATAAAAAATAATTTAATAGTACTTGAAGATATCTTTCAAACAAAAATCAATAAGATAATTCCTTTAATTGTATTCAAAAACCATAACATTTCAATTAATACAAATTTTAATAAAAAGGGTGTTGAAATTACATCATTAAATTTATTAAATGATTGGATAAACAGAACAATATAATAAGAATTGAAAAAGAGGAATGCAACAACTTATTTACATTTAAAAATTCTATTCCAAATTGGATTATCAAAAGGAAATGTTTTTTCATAGCTTAAAACAAGAGAAAAGGACAAATAGTCAATCCCTACACCAAAACAATAACTTGCCATCTCTCCCCATCAGAGTTAACATACACACACTCAAACAACGGGAGGGAAATGTGCTATGTCAAATTCGCCAGATTGGTTTCTCGAAGCGTTACGCCAACGGTTTTATGAATTAGAACTAGCCAGTGAACAACAGGCTTCAAATTTATCAGAAGATGAGCATCTATTCACTCAAATGGATCAATTCAAAACCAACCAAACTGAGGATATCCAACATCTACTATCTGAATGGGAAGAAGCCATAGGCTATCAGCTAAGTCAAGACAAACAATCCATCTATATGGAAGGAGTAAAAGACGGGATTCGATTGATTCTTCCCGTCATACACTCCACAAATATTCGTTAGCCCATTGATTGTCTCAGACTATGGTTTCTCTAGCCGATAAATTCATTTAACAATGTTTTATTAATCTTCTATGATTTCATCTATGCTCATTCCACTTTTCAAGGTAAAAACAAAATGCGCTGGTGAGAGAATCGTGATCTTCTCCACCAACGCATTAAATAGGTTATCATCAAATTGTTCCAGTATATCTTGCCGTGAGCTTAGATTTGAATAATCTCATCGACTCGTTCCTTGATTTTTGCTTTCTGATCCTCTTCCTCCTCTAGTATCAGCATCTGTTGCCGTAGCTCGTTGAGCTCACTGGAAAGTCTGTTCGTTTCTTCATCATATACAATTTCATCAATCTGATTCCGTAGCTTGAGATTCACTAATTCCTTCAAGTCGGATTTCAATTGTTGCATCTGTCCTTCGATGTTCAATAGTGTTTCTTGCTCTACTCTGCTGGAAAGTACCGATTCAACATTGGCTTTTAGCGTTTTATTGAATCCTTTCTTATCCTTATACATCCGGTTGAACAATCGTACAAACGCGGAATGTAAAACTTGTTCATCGACTGATTTGGCATCACATGCTGCTTTCCCTTCATTTACATACGTTTTGCATTGCCATACTACTTTTTTGGATAGATTATTGCTGTTCCAGGTTCGGCGTTTAAAAATGGCTCCACAGCATCCACAATATACTTTACTGCTTAGTGCATATTTACTGGAGTATCTTTTACTCTCCCCCATCACACTCCCTTTCAGCTTGGCCCTCCGTTCCTTTTCCTTTTGCACCGCTTCAAATAGTTCCTTGGATACAATCGGCTCATGGTTGTTCTCAATTAAATATTGCTGTTCTTGTCCTTTATTCCTTATTCGTTTGTGGGTTAGAAAATCTACCGTTACCGTCTTTTGCTGAAGCAAAGCTCCGTAATATTTCTCATTGGTCAGAATTAAGGTAATGGAGGAATCCCACCACGTATCGCCACCCGTGACTGTTTTAATCTTATCTCGCATCAATCCTCTGGCAATCGCCTGATAGCTTTTGCCATCCAAATACTCCTCGTATATGCGCCGTACAATCTCGGCTTCCTTCTCATTAATGACCAGTTCACCATGTTCATCCTTATCATAGCCGAGGAAGCGGTTCGTGTTACAGAAAACTTTGCCGTTTTGGAAGCCACGTAGTATTCCCCACCGGCTGTTTTCCGAAATATTTCGACTCTCATCTTGGGCAAGGGAACTGAGGATAGTCAGTAATACTTCACCTGTGGTATCCAGTGTATTAATATTCTCCCGTTCAAAGAATACAGCCACTCCAAGACTTTTAAGTTCCCGTACATATTTCAATAAATCCAGTGTATTCCTAGCAAATCTCGAAATCGACTTGACCAGTATAAGATCCAGTTTACCGTTTCGGGCATCCTTTATCATGCGATTAAAGTGCGTTCTATTTTTAGTGCTGGTTCCGGTGATGCCTTCATCTGCGAAAATATCCGCCATTTCCCATTCCAAGTTGTTTTGAATGTATTGGGTATAATAATTGACCTGATTCGTATAACTCTCCTTTTGCTCCTCGGAATCTGTACTGACCCGACAATAGGCAGCGACTTTCTTCTTTTGAATAGATTGAATTCCTTCTACGATGTCCATCGTTTTAATGGGAACGACAACGACTTTTTTTGCGGTTGTGGCTTGTGCCATAGGTGTTTCTCCCTTCGATATCTTCTTATACGGTCACATGTTATAATGCGTGCGGTACATCATCAAGTCCATTTCTGTCCAATGTTACAGCTACTTGAAAGACTTTTTATTCAGCTCATCAATCGCTATGAACTCTTCTTCTGTAATGACATTTTGTAATCTCAATTGCTTCAATAGGCTTAGACTCAGTAGATAATCAATAGATTTTCGTTGCATATGTATGTGCTCCTTTGAAATAAAAATGGCTCACCACGAAGGCAAGCCGATAGATACAAAGCTTAGAATAAATTCTTAAGACTAATGTTCTTTTCTGTGGTAATGCTAGGATCGCTTACTAAAGTGGCAGTCAGTACAAGGGCTTTATTGTCCGCTCCACTACTGCTTCCAGCTTTCACCGTCACACAATTTCCTGCACTCGCTGTTATGCTTCCCATGATCGGAGTTGAACCATCTTGATTCCGTAGGCTCCATTCTACCGACTGGTTGAACACTTCAGTACCATGGTCATAAATATGACTAACGTATGAGGCGCTTTGGCCTGTTTTTAGAACTGAATTGCCGATAATGGCTATCGAATAGATATGTGTCCCCGTTTTAACGACTCTCAATTCAATGGTACTTCGTACTGTGAGGTGATACGTTAATTTCGCAGTGATGCTTGCTTGTCCCAAAGCGATGCCCATAACCTGACCTTGCTGATCTACGCTAATTACACTTGGATCACTTGATATATAGGTAATCGTCGGATTGGCTATCTCATTTCCATTATCCGTAGCAGTCACATTCAACTGTATTGTTTCGTTTAGAGGTACATGAGCTATCGTTCCCTGGTGTATATGTAATGCGTATGTATGAGCAATTTCGTACTTCCATCGGTCTACAATGTTATTTTCCACATCATCATAAGCTGTATTTATGCTATCTAATGTGCAGCTTAACAGGATGATGCCATTCATCGTGCGATCAATTCCAGTCACTTTAAATGGCTGATGAGTCATATAAAATCGTTGGCTTAATGTAATACCCCTCGTATCTGCATTGTCCTGTAAACTAACCATAATATTTCCCTCTGGCATGGAGATAACTTTACCTGTTTCCGTTGAAAACGTTCTGGCTTCTACCACAGTATCAAACCATTCTACCTGCCCGTTCCAGTTCAAAGCCAGCCGTTGATTACACTTTTTCATTCTGCCTCGACAAGACTTTTCATTTCGATCCACCTGACTAGTAGTTAAATAACGTTCATCACGATAATCCACAATATCTCCTGTATGTAAAGGTGTTGCTGCCCGAATAATTTTTTCATCGGTCATTTGAATGGTATTTGTCGCATCTTGAATTAGAGCAAGCTGTCGCATACCATTAATATGCACAAGCTCTCCCTTCTCTCGCAGGAAGAAATCCAGCATGGGTCCTAAGCTTCGTGTCACTCCTTCACCTCCAATGCAAAATCCTGCTTGCAGCGATACAGATACAACTCCACATAATCGCTCCATTCCTTCATGTCCAAAATAATAAAGACAGCCTTGCCAATTCGAACATAGCCGTTTAATTGCAATAAAGATTCCAGTGGACAGAAAGCTCGATATGTTGTCTCTAGTATGTAACCATCTTCAAATGAAAAGCTTTTGCGATAAGGTTGTACATCTGCCTTCACTGACAGAACAGGTGTGAAATTGGCATTATCCAAAATTTCCAGCTTCGTATCATAGAACATTAATCTGTTCCGACCTTGATTTTAGGTAGAGGAAGAGCCAATCGAATACTTGTCGGAATGCCTGTTTCATAGTTAGCTGATCGCTCTCCCTCCTGTTTATTTATAAGTCCAACCGACTCCCTATTCTTATAAAGAAACACCGCATAATCGACCATGACATGATCATATTCCACAGGCAGTGTCGCCACATTACAATAGCCATAAATGTTACTCCTCGCTTTATTCAAATAATGGATCAGGATATCATCCTTGGATATGTCTGTTGGTTCCATGCCTAATAATCGTTTCATCAAATCCATTAGCTCACTCATGTGCTGTCTCCTGTACCTCCTTTACCTGTTCCTTCTCGGTACGCTTCATGCTCTTGGTAGCTTGAGCTTTCGTTTGGGGTACATCTTGCTCCGTCTTATCCTGTTTAGGTTCCTCTACTTGCTCATAATGTCCACTAGCCTGTAACCGCAGTATCAGCTCCTGATCTGTTACTTCCCATATGCAGTCTGTTTCCTGATTCAAAAACCACATCTTATCACCCTCCAAAAATGAAAATAAGGGCAACCAAAGCGGACACCCTAAACGTGTTTCTTCTATTATAATGTGTTTTCATATGATCCCATTCTCAATTAAGACTTATTGGCTGTGAGTACAGTAAGAGCCTCCGGCTTGATACATTTAGCTCCGAATACTTGTAACCCTTTCACTGCATCTGAAAATTGTTTCTCTGGTCTGAACGCCTCCACCGAATCCACTTGCCCGGCAAACGAAATCGCACTCTTATGACCTGCGATGATTTTATACTTAACTCCTCCTGTATTTGGCACATTGTTGGATTTATAAACAGTCATGCCATCAATATCTCCCACATAGCCTGTGCGAATAATATTTGGGTCTTTGGTAAAACGTGCATCTTTCAGCAGCAAGCCATAGTACCATGCGGGAACCACCACAAATCGTTCCGTTTCAGGTACATTATTTTCGTCCAATAGTACGCCTAGATCAATCAGTAAATCATAGGCCGTATCTTTCGTTGGAGTTATAGGTGTTGTATCATTACCGATTGTATTCTCAGCTCTAACCTCTGTATAAAATCCAGCGAGATACTGATCCACCACATTAGCAAGCCCATACGAAGCTTCTACGATCCCACCATCCAGTAGATTCACATTCGCTTGAGCAGCATCCACATCATCCACCTGAAAATTGAAATACTTGGCCTGATCGATCACCAACGTTTTTTGCGTAGCATCTAGTTCCTGTGGGTTACCGATTCCAGCAGCTTTATCATAATTGCCAATCGTTACTGCCCCAATCGAATTAATTTTTACAGTGGAGCCTTGGCCTTGAATTTCCCCTTCGTAATCGGTGTTGACGACATTACCGTACACCAAATTCTTTTTCAGGCTTTCATTTAAACGTGCGCTCCAAATGGTAGGAATAAAATTTTGTACTGACATATCTAATCACCCTGTCCTTTTCTATTGATTATTATTTGTTTTGTAATGCTTGTTTGACTTGATCCCAATGCTGATTAATTTCGTTTTGGGACATTCCTTTGATCGAATCCAATGTAAATGTGCTACCTGTTGAACCAGCCGGAGGTGTATAGCCATCTCCTTTGAGTCGTTGCTCGACTTGCTGTTGAATTGCCAGTTGTAACGATTGTTCCAACATATCTAAATTCGCTGTCGTTGCGTCTTCATCTGTACCAATAAAAAAATCCACTAAAGGGAGTGGAAGTTTCTTTTCGGATGCAATTTTAATCGCTTGGCTGGTTAACCGTTCACGCTGCTTCTCTAGCTTCATATTCTCCACTTCGGCTCGCAGCTTCTCGACTTCAATTTCTTTCTCATCCTTAGCCGGGAATCGCTTTTTAATCTCAGCGTCCACTGCACTTTCCAAATGATTGGCTTTCCACGTTTCCAACGATTTAGCGGATCGTTTGTCCACCGTGCTATCGAACCAACTTTTTGCTTCCTTGTTGGATTGGATATATCGCTCTATCCCTTCTACGCTATACGGATTTAAACCCTGAAGATACGTTTGCCATTCCTCGTTTGTTTGGTTTTCTTCAATCAACTGCTTCACTTGTTCCAATTTCACTTTCGTTAATCTCCTTTATTGCCCATCCGACTCCTCAGAACCGAACACGCTTATGTATGTATGGAGCCTTTTAATGTCATGCTCAGGACAGCAATGTAACGCTTTAGAAATCACAAAAACGAGGAAAAGGTACAAACATACCAACTCCCCACTTTTGCCTGTTTTTCATCCTTTGTTTATGCGTATTTTGGATAGCCTAAAGCGTTACATCCACCCTATTGCTTACCTAAACCTCAGAAACGTATATGTATGGTGAAACTGTATCATATTGAATATCATGTTCAAGACAATCATGTAACGCATTAGAAAACGCAAAAGTGACGAAAAGGTACAAGCATACCAACTCCTCATTCCCGCCTATTTTTAACCCTTTGTTTATATGACTTTTTCAACCTCTAAAGCGTTACATCGAGCTGTCTTTTTGTCTGGACTTCCGAACACGCATCCTGATACTTTCTTTTCTCGCCCTACCTCTACACTTGTCACAGTATTTCTGCCGATTCGAATTTGCCGAAAATGTTCCTCCACAACGTGTACAGTTCACCCTCGGTTTTGCTGTATTAAACCCAACCTCTACATTCCGATCAGACTTATATTCTCGCTCCAGCTTCTCATCCATTGGCAGCACTCCATTTTCAAAATATGTACAACGGGGCAGAGCATCACCTTGAATAAAGAATACACATGGGCCATCCTGTAAACAGCAATAGTTTGGGATACCGTACTTCGCTCCAAAATAACAAGCACAATTATTCTTGACCAGTCGCTTAAACCTATTTTTATTCTGCATTTGATACCTCCTTATCCGTAGCAATTAATCGTTGCTGCTCCGAATGAAATTTATTGAATTCCAGCTTCGGATTCTCAACAAACGGAAGCAACGTCAGCAACGTTTCCTGTGAGACCACTTCTTTCAGTTTCACAATCACATATGCCATCCCAACCAAATCTGTCGGCAAGTTGCGAGTAAACTTCACCGCAATATCCCGGTAATCATATTGAACGCCTTCTTTAATGTACAGAAAGGTGAAGAAATTGCGTAGACGCTGCTTGATTGCCTTTTCCATTAAGGCTTCACGCATTGCTACTCGATTCTCCAGATTCAGCAGCTTGTTTCTAAGCGCTAGGGAAGATGTATTGCTGGCCCAATTTTCATTAAAGTTAACCTGATCCATCATGTCGAAAATTTTGCGTTCAATATTGTCCAACTCGTTCTTTACAAAAGAATCATTAATCTCCTTCGTAAGCCAGCTTACCTTTCCTCCAGCCGGAACTTGAATAATGCCCATCTTCTTCATATTCAACAAGTCTTCAGCTTCCAGCTTGGCATTCTCAATCACCAGATAGGCATTGCGATGATCTGCAATTTCATTGACCAAATCGGAATTCAATGCGTTATAGGCATCGAACAAAGAAATCACATCCTGGAAGCCACTTTTTCTCTCCGTATTGGCTAGACAGGAGATGAGCGGAACTCTTCCAAAGATGTGATTATGTTTGCCGATATATTTTAATTCAGGCGATTGATTTTGCTTACTCTGAATCTGTTTGTCAACGTTGCCGATTGTATAATGTAGAATTTCATGGTTGGTGTACACATCCAAATATACTTGCTTATCGAATCGACGGGTAAATTTATGTAAGCCAAACAGTACATTTCTTTCTGCTGTTCCGTCCTCCAATACATACGCATTCAAAGGGGATAGCACCGTCGCTGAAAATTGACCTTCCGAATCAATATAGTTCAATTCAAAGCTCTCACCAAAGATTTCAGACTGTTTCCGAAGCTGTAGATTATGCTCTTTGTCCCAATGACTCATATGTATATCTATATTATGTATGGCATCATCCTGATCCGACTTGGACACATAGTTTACTGGCTTACCGAGCAGATAACCGACTTCATTATCCACGAACTTACGTGGGAAATTGAAGATAAGCTTTTGGTTGCTGCGGCTTTCTTGCATTGCATAGTTCTTGAGAATAGCATGCTGACCATTGTAGTAATCTGCATATTTCTGTTTGGCTATTGCAGCCGATTGGAGTTCATTTAGACATTCTATAATGATTTGTTCCGTAATTTGCAAATACATCCTTCCTTTCAAAATGGGTTATCTAATTTTTGCTTGAATAAAGAAAAGAACCACCTTTTAATAAGGTAGTTCCTTGTTGAATTTCCTTTCACCGTTGATACTCTGCTTAAGTGAAGTATGGGAAGTGATCGCGCATAAAATGAGTTAACGCATCCTTCAAATTTCTATGCTGTTTCTTATATTGGAACAAGATGGCCGAGGTAAGCACGGTTTCATAGTCCTCGATAGTAATAGTCCAGAACGGTGGTTCCTCAGGGTTATAATTAAATTCACTAACGATGCCATATGCTACACCTAGCTTGTCAATCCTCTCGTGTAGGATCTGATAGATCTCACCACTCAATTGATGAATATCACTCTGTTCCAGAACCTTCTCCTCATTCCAGCCGTCCATAGAATATTAACCTCCTTACATACCCGTGATTAAGCCAAACGGGGATTATAACAAGTATCTATTGGTAACAATATATTATTACGGGCAACAGGTGGACGGATATTTAATACCAGGTGTCTTATTATCAAAACGTAAATGGACACAAATACATTTCATCTGTTTAACAGCTCGTTTATCTTCAAAGAAAATTATTAAGATACAGGCGAGGAGCTAACCTTATTTGCACTCGTCCAACTCTAGTTATTATCTGTTGAGCTTATTTACGGATTATTACCAGCACCAACCACGACTGAGAAAACTCCCTCTTCATCGTGCTTCAGTATGACGATAAAGGTGCCGGGCATAGATTCTGGACTATTCGCTGCATCAAGTTCATACCAACCCTTCAACCGTTCTGAAAGGAGCTTACTCTCGTACTGGATAACATCTCGCCCCTCGTCTACCTTATACTCCTTGACCTTAACAGCGTCACTTGGAATTACAGAAGAAGCCTCGCGTATAGCTTCCTTTACAGAGCGCCTTGGCGTATCCGTAGCTTCAAATGACAGGGTTACATTCAAAGCCGTGTCTTTCTTTGTAACGTCATCTTCGGCATAAATAGCCAGAAAACTATTGTTCTGATAAGAACTAATGCCAGCATTTTGCCCATTCTCATCTGCCCCGCGGAGATGTTCGATAGTTTCCTTCGTATCACCAAGTCCTCCTGCCTTGGTGATCAGAGGTTCTATAGTTGTGCCTTGATCTTTTACTGGCTCAGAAGCCTCACCGCTTACTGTATCAGTCACAGCTTCATCTGCAGCAGTTGATTCAACCGTGCTTATTGTCTCTACAGCATTATCGTTGTCTTTGCTTTCTTTGGTTGATTCCCCGCAACCTGTTAACGTTACGTATAGAGCAATACATCCTGCCATAATAAGCAATCTCTTCTTGTAAATCCCCACACTCCGACCTCCATATTTTATAATGTTTAATTCTATCCTTCATTTACCAATATTGTATTATAAAAAAATTAAGCTCGCAGTCTGGACGCTATCTGGTATATTGTTCAATGTCTTCTATATTCGAATTTCTTCTCATATGGTCCTCATATTCATGTACGTCTTTATTTAATTTGGCCACAGCTCCCCAACCCGAGAATACAAGCAGGAGTACTCCCATCAAGGCATAGGCGAATGTGAAATAATTCAAATAAAAGTTTAAAACAATACCACCTAAAATCAGCAGCAATACAATCCACAGCGTCCACTTTAAGCCCTTCTTCAATAAAATCTCTCCCTCATAAGGATTCCTATAATGTTTCTTTATGTATCATGATACATACGATTCACATGTCTAAAAAGTTCAAGAAATTTAGGCATCATGAGTGCTGTAACTGTTATTGTCTTGATTACAGTTATCAGCTTGTATGGTTGCCACAACACTTAACTATTCTACCCGTTAGTTCAATCCATGGTCGTCGTCAATTATCCACGAAAATTCTTTCGTAATCGAAATTGCAATGCTAGATAATATTAGTTCTAAGATGTCATCAGTGTATGTTGGTACATCAATTTCAATTAAATTTACTTCTTCAGTACCATCAAGTGTGTCGAAAGCATAGTTCCCATTTGGATTAGCGAGAATACCAGTTACTTTAACAATCTCCCCATTGACTTCTTTATGAAATGTTAGGTGACTTGCTTTTGTGAATCCCAAAACAGAGGTTAAGAATTGCTCAGCAACCTCCGATTTAATTTTGGACATGTACTTATCCGAATGGATACTTATATAGTCGTACATAGTTTCACCGTACTCATGTCTGCCCATAGCTGCCTTTTGCTACTTCGAGGGAGCTTAAATAGGTAACGAATCAATATGAGATTCAACTTCAAAAATAAATTCTTCAAGGCTTTCACAATCAAACCGTTCACTTCCTTTATTTATCTCAAACAATACTAGATAGCTATGATGATTTATTAAAAATTGCCAACCCTGTCTTGAAATCATAGCCTCCAATATTTGACAGTAATCAAATAACTTTTCAACGTCAGCTCTATTCATTAAGTCATAATCCTGATAAGTGGTTCCTAATGGTTCAGGAAAGATTCGATATGCTAACCATTTTATTCCAATTTAACACACCCCTTAGAGTTACAACAGCAAATGCGGTCATAATTAGTGATTCGACATTTTCCTGCTGTATCCTGTCCATTGACTTAACGAGATTGGATAAAATAAGATTTGAGTTTTAGCAAAACCCTCAAAATAACAAACTTCGATCATAAAACTTCAGACTCTTGACCGACTGTATCAATTGAACAGCCCCATATAAACTATCTGGCGCATCGTCGTATGTACAGTTTCGATTGTAATCCTTCACTTGATGGTTATATCTGAGGTTATCCGAATTGAAAAGAATATGGCCCTTCTTCACTTCCGGCTCCAAGCTAATAATTCGTTCATGCTTCTGCCCCTTGGAATGGACACTTTCAACAGGCGTATGTATCTTCACTTTCCATAATTCTTCTTCAAACTTTTGCTTCATATAGCTTTGCGCTTGATTGACTTCAAATCCCAGCTTATCTACAGGATAAAGCTTCAATTTTTCAATAGCCACTTGGAACAAATCATCCGGCAGCAGTTTATAGATGTTCCCGTCAATCACATACATTTGCTTCGTCCTTCGGTGCTGACCAATAATTGAAATAGCCGTAAAGTCATTTTTCTTCCCTGCTTTAATAGCTGGATCAATGTACATGGCTAGTTCCATGTCCTCAAATTCAGGCAATCTGTCCCAATACATGAGATTTTGAAATATGTATTCGTCTGTTAAACGCGGATCGTTTTGTAGCTCTTTATAGAAACTCTTTTCACCCATGGCTTGCTTCTTGCACATCAAATAATAATAGTCCAAGTACTCGCTCCACAGGATTTCTGTACCCTTTAGCATTTCCTTCTCATTCGCCATGAAAAAAGACAAAGCCGTATTGATCCTGTCCTCGTCTTGCAAGTTATTATATTGTCGCTCCCACTCTGACCACAGATCATCCCGTTCCGAAAATTGAAGCACAGCTGCTTTACGAATACTCCTCACACCTGGGATTTTACCTTTGAGCAAATCAGCCATGATGTCCTCTTCATTCAAAATGGTTCCACAGATCAGAATATTGGTATCCCTTGTACCAATAGGCAGAATAACATCCGTAAATGTATTTTTAATCTGTTCTCGTTTGGCCTCGGATCGTGCCGTATCCTCCTTGAGCAAATCATCCATTAGAACCAAGGTAGGACGATGATGCTTATAGTGAATTCCTCTCAAGCTACCGTCAATCCCACGAATCATAATGCAAGAGTCCAGCCCACCTTTACTCTTCAGCCATATTTCATTATTGTTCCAGCGGCTCCCTTTACGAATCCCAAAATCCTCAATCAGCATCTGATTTGTTTCTAGCTCATCTTTGATCATGTCCAAGAAGGGCAATGCAATTTGTTCTGTGGCTGATATGATCAATGTAAATTGTGATTTATCATATAAAGTTGCATACAGCGGAAATAAAAAAGAACTGATCGTTGACTTTCCATGCTCCCTTGGGAGTCCGAAAGCTGTAATCAGTCCTGTATTCGCAAGCATATGTCTTAATTCCGAAAATAACTCTTTGTGAAACTGTCCAAATGCTCGATCAAAGTATTTAGGAAAATAGGCTAAAGCGAAAAACTCAATGTCCATCTCACCAATAAGTTTGCGTAGTTCAGAGAAAGAGAACGTTTCGATCAATTGTTTCATTTTGGGCGGCTTGAAATGCTTCTCCATATACTGCTTCAGCAGCTCAGCTTGGCGTTGCTCTTCTTGCTTTATCGTTTCAATGGGTATAGCTCCTTTCTCATATTCACTATAAAATCATCACAAAAATTTCTGCACCCTTTGCTGGCAGCTCCGTTTATCTACATAGAAGTACCCCTCCCTCCACGACAAAAAGAGTGGCTCATTACCACTCAATATTCGACAAAGCCATTTCCATATCTTGCTGCGTGGTTAGGGTATAGATATTGGTCGTTGCTACATGATCATGTCCAAGGATTTGTTGGATGGTCGTCAAGGGAGTCGTTTTCACCAGCTTATAGCCAAGTGTATGTCTGAGCATATGGGGTGTGACCTTTACGTTGATCCGATCTCCATATTTGTTCAAAATCAGGTTGATCGCATTTCGTTCCAATGCTCCACGCTGGCCAATACATAGACATTCTGATTCACTGTGTGGTCTGACTTCAAGATACCGAGTAATGGCTTTTCGTACATCCTTATTTAATGGAATAGTACGAAAGGAATTCCCTTTACCGAATACCTTCAATAATCCTTTGCGTTCACTTATTTCAATATCTTTCAGCTTGATGCCAACCAATTCGCTTACCCGTATCCCCGTTCCAAGCAACAATTCAATCATACAGATATGCATCCGATTACCCATACGGTGAATTTCATTCCGCAGCTTCCACAAATCCTTTTCTGCTAACCCTTTGTATTGGCGAACAACCTTGTTTCTGACCGCTTCGATATGTATATCTTCCTTAATATAGCCTTGTTGGTGCATCCATTGTGAAAATACGTTGATACTGGCGATCTTACGGTTAATGGTGAGTACAGCTTGGTTGGTGCTTTGCAGAGCCTTCTTGTACTCTACTCCATCCAGTTCAATCCACTTGTCCAGTCCATATTCCGTTTTCCTTTGATACCAGGTTATAAACTGCAATACGTCTCTAATATAGCAGGAAACCGTATTTTCACTCCGATCCTTGCTCCGTAAATGTACTTCAAACCCTTGAATATAGTCCATATTCGCCCCACCCTTCGCTTGTGTGTCACATCATACCGTTGATGCGAGGGAAAGTCCACTGATTGCATAACTTATCTTATGCACTGAATTTGGGCAATTTACGGGCTAATTCAGGGCTGAAATGGGCGTTTATCTATACAAATACTGACGGCATAACGTTATGGCTGCGAATCATCTGGCTCCATATATCCTTCCTCAATCTCGACCGATTCCTCAATAGCTTCATATTCGGCATCCACTATATCAGATTCGATCATATCTAGAAATAGCTGCTTCCGTTCCTGCTCCAGTGCCTTCGTATTGACCACTAGCTCACGCCGATCATTCCACTCGTTAGGTGCGCGGTTCTTCAAGTAGAATATCATCGCTGTCGGATTAGGAGGCTGATACCTTTTCACCTTTTCAATGCGTGTTTTCTTTTTTTCATTTTTATCCTCTTCAATAATCGTTTTAATTTCTTCATATTCATACCCTGTAGCAGCTTTCAAAAGTGAATTTTCTACGTGGGATATAGGGACAGATTTGCTCCATTTGACTAGTTCAGCCAGCATCGGATGTTTATCAATATACTCGTACCAAGTCGTTTTACCTATATCGAGTTTCCTGATAATGTCTCTGCATTCACGCCTTCTTCGCACCATTGCTGGATTTCCGCTAGTCTAGGATATACATGGGTTTCCCACTTGGTTGGACGTTCCAATGCTTCCGCAAATTTGGGATGCTTTCTACGGTAATCGCCTAATGTCCAAATATGAATATTGAGTCGCTTAGCAATCTCTTCATCTGTGGCTCCTTCACGTACCCAAATGGGAATATCCCTGAGTCTTGGCACAACAAATTGATCGTACTTGGTTAGTATCTTCGGACTATTTCTTTTGGGCTTGTCACTATTTTTGCTCATCTTCTGCTCACCTCCAGCACGAAAAAAGCCTATGCGAATGTGCATAGACCTTTGTTTTTAAAGTTGTGTTCCATTTACAGATTGCATCTCAGGGAATTTCCGTTGATACGTTTTGAACAGTACATACTTTTGTAAACCTTTGGATTGATGCAAGGCTTGTTGTGCCAGTTTTAATGCTGCTGCATAATGATTTGATTTCAACTCCAATTCGGAAAGAATTGCATTTTTCATCCAAGGCGTTGGAATGTCGTGAATGATTTTGTGAGCTTCCGCATTATTTCCTTCTTCCATACATACGATAGCTCGATAGTAATTTTTATATGCCAGTGGTTTGATCAATTCGATTTCTTCTTTAACCGTCAGAATTTCTTTTTTATAGAAAGCAAAAACGGTTTTATATAACGCTTGTTTGTGAATTCCCTTATACTTTTCGAGCAATAGTCGGATTGAGTCTTCTACTTCTTCATCGATTTCATGGGCTAGAGCATAAAATAGATGGTATTCTGGCTTACTCTTTCGCGACATTAAAAACTTTTCAATTCTCTTCAAATTAGAATCCCATAATACAGTAAAAAGAATAGGCACATATAGTATCAAAAACATCAGGATGAAAATGATTATAAAAGCTAACGCATTATTGATGTGTAAACGATCCACAATCATCCACATGACAATGACAAATACAAATGTGACAAGATTTCTTATATTCCAGATCATCTAGCTTCCCCTTCTCATGCTGTTGAACATGTTGATTTGTCTTATCAGAGTTAATTCAACAAATTTGAATGTAATTCCTTCTTTTCCCTATAAGTAGTAGCTATTAGACCAGCACGAAAAAAGGGAACAGCCAACTATCGGCCATTCCCCATATGTATTCCAGCTTACTCTTCAATGTTGATGGGAATTTCGTAAGCAAAAATCTCAAAAATAGTCCGAAAACCACCCTTTCGACGACCTGACAACTCTTATTTTCAGTCAATTTCACGGACATGGAACTGATCATAGGCTGACAGCTCGATCAATATCCTTGTTACTTCAGACTTGTTGTACCCAACAGTCTCCCCAATCTCCTCTGGTTTTCCATCAAGCAAATAGATGGTCTGTAAACGATATATAGTGTTCTCTTTGTCTCACCAAAGATCATAACACTTTTTTTTTCCGTCAGAATCGGTATAAGTAATGGTATAGGCAGATCCATAATCAAGCTCGGTAATAATTTTATGTATCTTATCATCCATTTCCTTATCCTACCCCCAACGCTTTAAACACTGCATCGGTCGGATCTGAGTAAAATACGGGCTGAACCTTTATCAGCAGATCAGCAGGAACCGTTTGAAAATCCACTACGGAAGAGGCTGGTATCAATACCTTTTTCGCTCCCGCGTCTACACAAACCTGAAGCGTATTGGCGAACTCCTCAACTTTTGCAATAGTACCGCCGACCGTCATGTTACCAAGTACGACCATGGATTCTTGAACGGGTCGCTCTAATGCACCTGAGCATAATCCTATCAATTCAGCTATAGCTAATTCATCCGTCAATCCGATGCCCTGCAAGTCGCTAATATGCATCAAATAATCCTTGGTCTTCGTGCTAATCGAACCGCTGATACTCTTACTATTTGAAGTAAAGTAACGGAAAGCGGTATCCAAGCTTTCTTTTGCTCCTCGATGTGATCCAACACCCGACTTCTCAAACTTCCCTGTCCCCGAAACGACCTGGTTCTCCAGTTTATATACCCCGATCATGCCAGAATCGCCATGCCCTACGGTGTAAACATGCCCAGATTTTCCAAGCCCTTCAGGTATAAGTTTGCCTCCACCTTGTTCTGGAACGGAAACATACTCCTCACTCAGCGTTTCCTTATCAATGTAGGAGAAATGAACATCGTAGAATTCCATGCCTCCGATTTTCTTGAGCTGTTCTTTTACTCGTCTTCTTCCTTCAAGGGCATACTTCAGAATTTCCTCGATGTCATCTCTTGTATACTCCCCGTTTGGATAAAGGAGCTTCACCAAGCCTGAAACTGTTTTACGAACCGCTATTACATCTCGTTGATTCAGATTATTACCCAGCTTAAAGTAGCGATCAATGGCATCTGCAAACGAGCGTTTTCGCATTTCCCTGAAGTATTCAGCCATGTAATCAACAATGAAACCGTACTTATCCGTAAAGAAGTCAGGACGCATCTTCGGAACTTCCCAGCCTGGCAAGTAGTAATGCATCCGATCAAAAAACGCTGAATCATTTGCCATTGCTTCAGGGAATGGTGCAAATAGATGGGATGTCTTTATTAAAGAATCAAGGCTCTGATTGATATTCCCGACGAATACCATAGAAGCAGAAGCCGCCTTCTCTTCTCTGCCTCGTGCAAAGGATCCTGAAGCCATGTAATCCTTCATGATTTGAATGCCGTCTTTATCTTTGAACGTTATACCCGCCACCTCGTCGAAAGCCACAATGTCCCATAACCCAACTAAACCAACCTTCTTGCTGGACATATTGTAAAAGAGGTTAGCAACCGTCGATTGGCCACCTGATACGAGAATAGAGTTAGGTGAGATCTCTTTATAAACATGCGACTTACCCGTCCCCCGTGGACCCAGCTCACACATGTTATAGTTGTTCTCGACAAGTGGCACAAGTCGAAGCAACAGATGCCACTTCACTCTTTCCTCAAGTTGAGTTGGCTCCATGCCCGTCGAACGAATAAGTACGTCTATCCATTCCTCTTTCGTGAAGCTCTTTCTACCCTCGAATACCTCGTTCAGATCCATGTTCGGCATCTGAATCGGCTTCAAACTACTGATACTAAATGGATTACTGTTCTTCACTTCCTCATCAAAGAAATATTCCATCTTCAGCATGCACCAGATGCCACCGGCCAAAAGCTTATCGAATTCTTTGACATAGCTCGGCGAAATCGGAACCCCTTTAAGTCCAAGATTCGAAAACTCCGCAACATAGGAGTCAATCTTCTCATTTAGGGTGACGGTGATCTTATCGATAACTGAATATTGCCCCAATTCTCGGATTCTCGATTTAACCTTTTCCGCCTCATCTGGTCTTACAAAGTTATCTGAGAGTATCTTCTTTACCCGCTCAATTCCTTCTCGAATGTTATCCTCGTCATCTGTCGCCGCATACATGCCAAGTAAATATTCAAGTACATACACAGGGACGTTTGCCCCTTCTTTCATAAGCTTCGTCAGATCTTTTCGGACGACCCTTCCTGAAAATACGTCATTCAGTTTCCGATCTAAATCAAGTGTTTGTCCTTCATTTATTGTCTCCATTTGGTTTCCTCCCTCCTCTAAAAGTCAAAATCACTTACGATGCCCAAATTGATTGTGAATTGTGTTTTTTCAATGACGATATCCGTCTCAATGTCTTTCGTAATGAGGTAATAGTTACTATTCTTGTCATACGGAATCGACTTCAACGCAAACCGAAGCTTAAATGTACGCTCGTCTGGCTTATCAGATGTGCGATCACAGATGATCATTTCCTCGTTACTAATCACGTTATCGGCATCATCCACCATGTAGATCTTCACTGTTCGAGGAATTCGTTTGTCCTCTACTTTCTCCGTCTGGAAGAAGGTAAGGTTAAATAGGCTATTGGTAATCTTTCTGGTAGTGTTTGTAAGCTTAACATCCACCTTCTCGATTTCACGACTATTCTTCTGCCCACTACGGATATTCTTAAATTGAATGAGTGGCACAACGATCTCTTGAAGGCTGGCTCCACCGTGAACAAAATTAGCTCCAGCTCCTTGTATTTTAAAACGAATCGTGGCTTTCGGAACGTAAGTTGTGATCTGATGTTCATTATGGATCATCTTGTCCAAATTAATATCGAGAAGACCGCTCCGCTCTCCTTTTTCTTGGGAGAACAAATATCTCCGTTTGACTTCAAAGGCTTGAATACCTTCGTTCTCAATCTTGTCACTCTCTTCCAATGCATCACGTTGATATACAAAACCATGATCCGCTGTAATGAAAATGTTCGTACCGCTCAAATCATCCTTGATAATTTTAACTATATCGTACAATTCATCAATGGCTTTCTCCGCCGCTGTGAACGTATAAATCTCGGTCGATGCCTTATCTCCCGTTGCATCAATGCTGTCGTGGTAAATGTAAACCAGTTTCTTACCCTTGAATGTCTCCCTGCGACCAGCCTTGTTCATATTTTTCAGCTCTTGAAAATGAATTGCCGTGCTATCAGATACTGCTGATTGGAGAATTCCAATTCGGTTGTCGATGCCGCTTGAAGACTTGCCATTCACTAATACATTACCACTCAAGTCAATCTCTAAGTTCTTGTGCGGCAAAAGTGATGCCATACCCAATTTCGTGACGGATGGGAGTACGCCTAATAATGGTTGAATGTCGCAAGCTCCCGTTGTCTCCGAATTCAGCTTATCCGCCAACTCCGCCGCTATCTCATAACGCAGGGCATCTGATATGATAACAAATACCCGATCACCATTGGAAATTTTCGGAGCAACAAAGCTTCGATAGAAATCCTTCTGGTTTTGAATCCCTGGCAGAACCCAACTTGATTTCATCTCATCGTGTACAGCGGCGGACCAGTGCGAGCTTAATTCGCTCATATACCAGTTGGTATATAGGTTCTCAACCATCACTTTGAGCTTCTTTAGAATTTCGCTGTTCGAATCATTGTCGTAAGCAAAATAGAATTTTCTGTAGTACATATCCATTTGGTGATAGTCATTCACATACGCTCGGTACATGTCTACTGCTTGCGTCCTCGGAATACCCATGCTGTACTTCTTATGAAATTCGAACATTTTTACGGTATAGAACAATGCTTCATAAATGGATTGATACCGCTCATAATAGTGCTTTGCTCTCCGTAGGTTAATCAGCTTCGTATATGCATCATAATCCTCAAGCCGATCTTCCAGACTGTTGGCGATATAGATGATAATTGCCTTATCGAAGTAAGGGAACGTATCCGCCGCCTTAAACGCTTCAACAGGGAGCAGGTTTACGATATCCGATAGCCTAATTTCTCTCTCGGCAATTTCAGCATACTCATCATAAATGTGATAATCCGTTTTATGATGCATCCAGTGGTCGACGAACACCAAAGCATTGGACTTGTTTCGAGTAGCAATGTAGCCTTTAACCAGCGAAAGACGTTCCTCACTAACCGTATGGCTAAGTGCAGTGACCGTCAGATGGATAAACAGCGTTTTAAGCGACTTTTGACTTTGCTCATAGCCATACCGCTCAGTTACCGTATTCCAAAACACTTCTAACCCTACATACTTCGAAATCGAATCCAGATACTTATTTTCGCTGTCATCAAGTGAATCCATCAGAACAACTTTCAGCACATCCTCGAAATCTGGAGTCTTGAGGTTGCACAACGCATTCATCATCATTAGTTCAATTGTTCCTTCAGAATTTGCCTTAACCTCGAACCCCTTGAATTTCTTAATCCGATCCTTACTCCCAAAGAATTTCTCATATTTCTTTACTGAACTCCGAAGAGAAGGATCGATGTTCAGTTCATTCATGATGAGGGATATCCTATCTGCATAGAACGTCTTCGAATACAGAATTGTATCCAACAGCCAATTGTCCTCCATGCTCATGTCCAGGTTGGAATAGATCAAATAGTTCGAAGTGGGATCCTCTTCTTCGAGCAACACCTTCGTATAGAAGCTATTTCCCTCAGTCAGAGTATGTATTTTGACGTTCTCAAGGGAAATCTCATTTATGTAGTCGGCAAACTCCTGATCCTTATCAAACCAGAAGATGATCTTCTTACGCTCACCTTCATTGAGGGGCTGAAGAAAAGCTTCTTGCAGTGCCTTTGTAACTTCATCCATATTCATTATTTATCAACACCTTTTTTCATCGGGCTAAAAACAGGGATATACCAAGATGAACTGGCATATCCCCATTGTAACCAAATTATTTGATTGGAGCGAGCAAACCATCGAATTTTGCGTAATTCACAGCAACACCCTCGTCAAGATCGATTTCAATTTGCATGTCTGCCATGTGATGAAGTTTTTCATCGTATGCCCGCAGTTCTTCGATCTTCAGGTCAAGTGACTTGAGTTCTTTCTTCGCATTTGCAATTTCCTTAGTTGTTCCATCTCCATTTATAATGTCAAGAAGGGTTTTCTTCTCGGCATCCATACGAATCTGAAGCTCGTGGAGATAATCTGTCCTGATCCTTGACAACGTTGATTTATCGTAACGGTGCATGTAGATAAGGCAGTTGAATGCTTTTTGTTTTCCTGATGTGAATAGCCAGTAAATAGGCTTCTTATTATACATTTGAATGTGATCTTTGTAGAACTCGGCGAGGAAATATCTCCTAATTGCCTCTTTGGATGTTTCTCCTTCCTTCATTGAGAGAGCTTCAGCAATATACTCCATATTTTCAAACAATCGACTCTCTCCAAAAGTTACTTTAACAAATTCAATCAATTTGGAAACTATATCATCATCAAAATAAGAACCAGGGAGAACAGAGAGGATGTTGTCTCTATCAACTGGGTATGTCTGGTAGACCTCTGGATCAAATTTACCTCCAGCAAAAATCACCCCCTCTTTATCTAAAGAATATCTCCCCAACATACATCCTACTGCATAAGAAATAAATGCCCTTATATCTCTCTCTTTTACCGCTTGTCTTATCGAGATATCTTCATCTGAAATTTCTGGTGATATCTCATCTGTAAGCTCATAAATCTCAATAAATAGTTTATTAATCTCTTCCTGGCTTTCTTTTATGCAAGTAATGTCATTATCAACACTTTTCTTCCAAGCACCATAAGCTTGCGATATTAAATCGGTTCCTTGTTGATATAAAATAATCGGATTTACTCTAAAATCCCAAGAAGTTTCAAATGAATCCCAGTCCCTCTTAGAAATCTCAATACACTGGTTTGTCAATAATTCGATTTTTTCATTCCGATCTGATGAGTTGGAATATATATAAGGTATATTAGCAATATCCCTTACATTATAATTTAAGGTTGGAGAAAGTATCTCCAGTATTTTCCCACTCACTTTAGAGTTTAATAAAGCGTTAATATAGTTTTTGCTTTCACAATCGAACATACAAAACCCAGCATTCGAAAAAAGAAAACCTTGTTTAAAATCTCTCACACTTAAAGTTCCACTTGAAATAGCTGTCCATGTTAGCCCTTCTTTATAATAGAACCCTATGTTGGTTATAGTTCTCGTTACAGAATTATATTTACTTATGGCTAATTCTTTCATCTCATATCCATCGTTTTCCCAGTTTACTACAAATTCATTATTCCCATAAAATTTTCTGAATTCCCCACCGTGGTTTATTGGAAACCATTTTCTTTTCGATACTTTAGCTGATTCTAAGTCAACAGAATCGAAACTGATTTTATTGCATTCCACTTCATACCAATACTTAATGAACCTTTCATTATCTAAGGTCTTCATGCCCTGTCTTGGTTTTGAAACGTCACCTAAATTCTTATTACTTTCAAAGATGCTCTTTATTTTATCACTCACCCAATATGCAATGGGGTTTCCAGTTATCTTACTAAAGCTATTTAAATTAGTAACGTACCTATAAAAAACATTTGAGTTTCTTACGGCTTCTAATGCCTTTATTTTTTTTTCTTCGTGATTTTTAAAATCAACTAATCTTATATATTCACCTTTCATACTTTTGTCAATTTCATTACTTTTATCTCTTATAACAAATGCAGTAGTCTGGACTACTTCGCCGCCAATCTCCTCAAATGCTCTCGCTCCCAAATGTAACATTGAGTAAATGTTTTTCGTGTTAATAATTTTGATTCTCAAATCCTTAAAACTTGACAAAAACATCCAGGAATGCTGATTGATCATCGCTAAAAATCCATGCGGTTTTAAATAATGATTAATTTCCATAAATGATGCACACACGTCTGCCTTTGAATCTGGATAGTACAATTTTAGATAATCGTATAGTTTACCATTCATTCTTCCATCAGTAATATAAGGTGGGTTCGTTACTATTATATCGTAATAGCATCCCATGATTTTCGCCTGTTTTATAATCTGAGGAAGGAGTTGTAACGCTTTGGCTCTTGAATACTCTAAAAACACATCCTCAACGGGATTATTTTGAATCTCTGAAAGACGTTCTTCCAGAAAACCCATATCAAATTCTTTAAGCTTAATTAATGAGCCATATATCTTGGCATCTTGAAACTGTTTAATAAATTCCTTCGTTTGTTCAAATACAGAACCATTTCTATCGTTTGCAATAAAACCGATATCATCTTCATTTAAACCGTTTGTCTCCTGAATAGAAGCTAAATTTATTTGTAAGCCTTCTCTTTCAATATTTCTAAGAAAACGATCATTGTATTGCATTGCTTTCATCACAACAGAAAAGCAAGAAAGTTGATACGCCCTATCATCAATATCTAATCCATATAGGTTATTTTCAATAATAAGTCTCGGAATTTCCCTATCCATATAACCGCATTTACTATAAATCTCAAACAGTATATCAAACATATAAACAAGAATATGTCCACTTCCCATTGCTGGGTCAAAACACTTGATATTTTCTACTTTTAGATCCTTCTGAAAATACTGAGTCGATTTCCTTTCAGGTCCAATCTCATAACTTTGGCTTTCGAGGTAATACTCCCATCTCCCTTTAATCTCAAAATCTTCTGGATGTGATTCAATCCAGTATCTTCCCAACGAGTTTTGTACCATATAACGGACAATCCAACTTGGTGTAAATAACTGAGTGACAAATGGGATCTCCTCTTTTTTGTGCTTCCCCTTATCTTTATATACTCTATCCTTCTCATCAGAAATATAATACTGATAAAGCCAACCAATAATCTCAACCTGCTCCCAATCCGCTTCTGGAATAGCTGTTACATCAGTCATCTCCCGCAGGAACGATTTTTTCGCCAATAACCCATCTGGAAAAAGTATCTCCTTGTAATCATCAATCGTTTCAAACATAAATGGAAGAACCTTATTTAAGCTATTGCATTGCTTAATAACCAAATACTTAAAAAGCTCATCAGTCTGATTATTAAGCTTCAGATCATATACCAATTCCTTATCGACATCTAAATCAACCGATAATGCCTCTTTAATAATGTCAGGCTCATTACTATCGGTGTTGTTGGAGGACAATACTCTTACCTTGGTAGGAAGATAATTATTAACTTCCATAAACCGAAGTGCAGTAAAACGGTTAAACCAGGTATATGCTACTTCCTCAATAACCTGCTTATATCCAATTTCACTAATTCGTGAGATCAGTTTTTTCCGTTGCTTTTTCTCTGTTGCCGAGAGCTGTTTTCCATCAATATAAAGGGAATCTGAACTTTCAAATTGAGCCTTCTTAATGTTCTCTTCTGTAATTCCTATTTTAAAAGCTTTAGCTTTAACTTTTTCAATCAGTTCTATACGAGCACTCGTCGCAAAGTTTTTCAATGCCGTCTTATTCATGAGCTAATTCACCAACCTAATATTGGATGTGTTTTACAATAATCAGAGTGCCGCGGCCAAAGCCACGGCACACTTTTTTAATCAATAAACTCGATTTGTTTGTTACTCTTAATAATTTGCTTCAGCTTTGCAGACAATGTGTCCAGTAACATATCCACATCAGCTTCCGTGCGTAAGGTCTTAGTGGCAAGTAGATCATTCACTTTTACTCGTTCTCTCTGAGAAACAGGCTTTACTATAACTGGCGTTTTATCTCTGCCGCCGCCCCCTGTAACTGATGGCTCCACTTGTTGCTTCTTTTCAAACTCAAGAATTTCACGGTTAATAATAAGTTCTTGTTTCTCTTTGAAAGCGGTGCTTTGCGTTATTGTAGCATCCACCTTAAAAATATCGACAAGCTCATCCATTGCGTTGAACAGGTTTTCATAATAAGTCTGAATTCGTTCTTTCGTTTCCTCAGACACACCATCCTCATTAGCCCGCAACGTAAGATGATTAATATCCAATTGAATAACGCTTTTAGCCGCTACTTTCTTCTCTTCAAGTACACCTTGAATCTGCTCTTCAATTTTATTCACCAGCTCAGGAATATCTTTGATTTTGCGATACGGCTGTACTTCATTTAAGATCTCTTGTAATCTATCAGCATTCGCTTTTATCTCGTTCCCCGACAAGTAAACATCGTTTTCTTTGTACTTTTCAATTGCACGAAGACCTTTGTCGAAAATATCCTTTTGAGAAGCAAAGAAGCTCTTCACATAGGTCACATCTTCTTCCCAATCAAGAAGGTTGTCCTCTAAATCACGAAGCTTGGTGAAGAACGACACATTATCTAATCCTTTAGTAAACTCACCAAAATACTCAAGACCTTTGTCCAGAAGACTTCCTCCAGGATATTTCCTTCCTTCATAACGGCTCTTTAATGCTTTAATCTCGATCACTTGCTGATCAATAAGATGACGAATATCCTTAATAAGACCATCCTCATCATCAGCAACATCCGTTTTGTTAAACACTTGCTTACAAATGTTTTTAGCAACTCTCAATAACGACTCATCAACGAAATGCCGCTTAACGACAATTACTTTATCGATCTCACTCGTTTTGGTCAAAGCATTTAGAATATTACCATCTTCTGGTTCTAAATACTCGGAATTAAACCGTAGGCGAATCCGCTGTTCTTTCATTAACTCAGCAATCAAGCCTGATATATCGAGATCCTTCCAGCCGTACGGCTTATCCTTATAGCGATCCAATATCGTTTTAACACGTATTTGCTTTTGGATACTATCCTGCAAGCTGATAAAGTCCATGACTTCCTTTACTGCCAGCTCATTCGAATTCGATGATCCGCCATCAATGGTCAATTGCTCATTTTTTCTTCTCAAAATCGAGATGAGATCCTTTTCCGATTCCAAGAAGTTCTTCACGTATCCAAGCTTCGTGTAGACGTTCTCAACCAATGAAAGGAATCCAGCGTTAATCCGCTCTTTAACCGTCGAACCCTTAATCTCCGCCTTATTGCCATTGATAAAGAATGTACCGCCTTTGATCGCCTCTTCCAGCATATCCCGTACCCGACGCTTACGATCTCTTGCTTCGGCTTGTTTATTGTTCAGGATATTCTGAATGCTCTCAGGGAGTTGTGTAGGATTTTTTTTCTTACGATACTCCTCGATTTTGAGGACCTCTTCCATTTCTTCAACATAAGCCTCATTTGCACCCAATTTTAGAATCATCTCGCCTGTGCCAGAAGACATGAGCATTAGTTCTTGTTCGGATTTGGCATAATGATCAGACAGCGGCGAGAGAATATTGATTCCGATACTCGATGTTTGATTACCGATGTTCTTCTCGTCCATCTTCTGATTATAAGAGAACTGGTATTGTGCCGAATAGCGGTATCTCTTGTCATCATACAGGTCTTGATAAACGTAATTAGCAAGCTCACGCTTGATGACATCCTCTTCAATCTTCATCGCCTTAATCTCACGGTTAATATCTTGCTCGTCATCCGTCAGGAATAGGTAGGAATCACCGTTTTTCTGGATGAGCGTTTGTGAAATCAGCTTTCGAAGTGAAACCTTGATTTTCTCCTTCAACGCCAACTTATCTTCATCGATCTGCGTGACCATAAGTGTAGCAATATTATCAATATTGGCAGGAATCTCTTTAATATATTTAATCATGAATAGCACTTTAAGCAGATCCATATTAAATTCGTCGTCTCGCAACGCAGGGTTCTCATATGCACCTTCGATAACCCTTGAAATCGAAGGAGTTAGGAACTCTTTTATTGTATCGTAGAATGCGTAAAAAGGAATAAGTGTGCCTTCCTCCGCATCCTTAAACCGCAAGCCCGCTTCTTTGAACGCAGAGAGCATAGAACGCTCCCCTTCAGACAAGTGCTTGCCTGAACTTCCATGTTTACGCACTTGCTCGAAAACGTTTTGTAGGAGCTTAAACTGGTAAGGAAGGAACGGATACACGTCCGCAAACTCCAGATCATTCTCATAACCTCTCAGATCCGCTGTGCTATCCTTGAAGCTCATAAGGTTCTTGAGTGTTGCACTCTTCTCAAGATGAAGAAGCTTTAGTTTGTCAACGACATGCCCCTTCTTTTCAAGTATCCGCTTCTTAATAACCTCATCAACTGAGATCGAGGAAAGCGACAATCTCGTATCGAATCGTCCTTGGATGCGGGAGAAGTCATCGCCCTTTACTTTTACAATGCTATCTATACTTTCTTGCGAAGTAACCATGATCCACACTTTACCAGAGCAATGTGTTCCAAGATCCTCTGCCAATGTTTGTAGGTTAAGCATCAATTGTCTACTGTCACCTATGTATTGGCCAATCTCATCAACCAGGAAAATAAGGTGGAAGTTGTTCCCTTTCTGTGCGATGTATTCCTTTACATCCTTCGAGAACTTCTCAATACTGATTTCAAAATTATTAACTCCATTTTCGAACCAATTGCGAGCTGTTTCTTCGGACATAGAGGTAACCTTGGTTAGTGCACCAATGACATAATCCGCATCAAAGTAGAAAGTATTACGGCGTTCTACCCATTCTTCTCCCGCCGCCGCTTTAAACTCGCGTTTAAAGTCTTCATACACACCTTCTTTTGTAAGATACTTCTCCATCTCCGCAACACCGGGGATGTCGCCGTAGAAGCCCTGATGCTCGTAAAATACTTTAGAGAATACTCGAAGGATAGCATCTTCCTTAGACTTATTGTCCAAGGAACTTTTTGAATCGATATTGAATAGGATAACCTCTGTTTCAACGTTTGAAGTTCTTTTCATATTAGCGAGAACGATTGGATCTTGAATTTTGTCGGCGAAGAAATCAACTGCACGCTTGTCTTTCGCCTTCTTGTTCTCAAGCAAGTACGCAAGAATTTTCAAGAAATGCGATTTACCCGAACCAAAAAAGCCTGAGATCCAAACACCCATCTTATCGGTAGTACCATCAATACTCTGCTGATAGTTCTCATAAAACTTGGATAAATGCTTATTCAGTTCTCGTGTTACTACATATTCATCAAGTTCTTGGTAAATATTATTTTCATCGGTTTGTGCAACCTTGATAACCCCTTTAATGCTACGTTCAATATCTTTCACAAACATATCTTTAATACGCACAGAACTGCCCCCTCGAAGTTAATCCACTAAACGAAATGCCCTGTAGTAGTTGTCATCTTTGAATCGATCAAACAAGCGAAGTGATAAACCGTCATACTTTCCTGGAAAGAACATAATTACAGGGATCTTATCCAGAACTTCTTGAAGATTGTTCAATATATTATGGGAACGCACAAACGGATAAACCTTGCCAACCCCCGTGATGAACACAACATTATTATCGGCTATTTGCTCTTTAATTTTTTGAAGAAATATATCAGGCTTGGCGAAATTAGCCATTGCCTTAAATAAAGCATCTTTACCCTGTTTTTCTTCCATCTGGGGGATACGATCGTAAATCCTCTTTTCCTTCGCGATCTCGATTAACAATTTATACAGATCAAACTCAATTATCCGGCGGTTAGAACCTTCATAACTGAACTCCTTCAAAATATGGGAGATATAATCCCGCATGAGTAGTTCCTTCTCCGGCTCATAATCAAATACATAAAAGCTTATTTCATTCCCAAGTCCTCTACCCTCAATAAACTTATCTTCCTTGATCTTTGGGATAATCTTATCCAATCTGCTATTCAAATTCGCCATTCTTCTACCCTCACTCACCCATCGCTCTTACATATGCGACGTCTCCGATATGAATCAAGTGTTGCTTTAACTGGTCATCCATGAGAATACGACTTAACTCACCTGTCTGTTTATCTTTCAATATGCCTGACTCAAGCAGTATCCGTTGGATGACATTCTTTAATTTCGTAACAGTTTGCTCTGTCCAACCTGCTACCCCTGTATCTTGTTCAGCTTTGGACACGAAATAAAGGTTCAGATCTTTTCTCTCCAGTAAATAATGATTTGACTCCAGCTTCTCACGAACAACTTCGTTCATGAATTCAAAGAATAGTCTGTCCGTTTTCATAATGGCATACAGGTTAATGAGCTTACCCGCTTCCAATGTTTGCTCTAAAACCATTTGACATAACAATTCATCAAGGGTCCTTACTCTCCGTAATACTGAAGGCAAACTACGTTTTAGACTTGCATTAATCTGATATTGAAATAGGTTTTCGGAAAGAACTTTCTTCCTTATGTCCTGCTCACTAAACCCACTCAATCTAAGACTTATGACCTGCTTAAATTCATAGAACATGAATGAAGCACCAGTTAAAGTGGCACTATATTCTAATTCTGTAGACATAATTCAACTCCCTGCTTTTTCTCCAGTGGATTTTTCATACTCTAACATTCCAGTTATGGTTAGTACCCGTTCAACAACCTCCAGCCGTCGTTTGCCACATTGTTGCTTGAGAATTGTGGTGAATTCCGCTTGTTTCAAAATCTTCTGTGGGTTGTTTATATAGATGTTCGCTATGTTCTTTTTCAGCAAATCCTCGCTTACATTATCATCCCAATAGGCATCAACAATCTCGTTGATTGCTGTGGCGAGTTCCCTTTGCGTTTTATAGAAAAGCTTTAGTTCCAACGTGACCACCTCATAAGTATCACCATTTTTACTCGATTCTTACTTTATTCTTATTCCATGATTATACCTTACTGACTTAAAAAGAAAAACCGCTTATTCAGCGGTTTGTTCAGTCTTTTATCTAAGCCCTGCATACAGTTCTGGTCCCATCGTCTTCAACATCTTATCAAGAAGTTGAGACAGGTTCCTGATCGTAGTATCCAAATCATTGTCCGGCTTAAAACTAACCCCTATTTTTCGAACCTCAGCTTTTAGCATGGGGTGTATATCCTTCTGAAGTTCCTTAATCCTGCTCTCGAAGGAATGGTACAGCTTCTTCTGACATTCCTCGAAATGTAGGTATATCGATGCATGTCCATATTTGTTTCGAGCACTCACTTTAAAGTTAACTCCGCCTCGGCCACCTCCAATTGAAAGTTGGCAATCATTGCTGTTATGCTTTTTCGATTTTCAGACGTTAGTCAGGTAAGGAATGTGTAATCTAAACTTTTCCAGCATGTATTGTTTTACATCCTCAATACGCTCAAAATCATAGCTTACTTTCGCTATTGCCCGACCAGTATGAGCAGAGGGAATCTGTGAATATGCATAATAGGTTTCAAGCGGCGGATACTGGGAACTTCCAATGGGAAAAGAAAGGGGACGCGGGGTTTCGGGGTGAAGCGAATGATGGATGAATAAATCGAGAAAAAGCCTGATATAACAAGGATTTTGAGTGGTTTAGGATCTCCCCTTTCCCCTAAAATAAGAAAAAGCCGAGAAAATAAGGAGCGAATACCTGATTATCGCTCGGCTCTTAGGCAAACTATTTAGGCTTTGGGCAAACTTTGAGTGCTATTCACATCTGATCCCGATATATTACTACCACGCACTCCACGTGCCTTGAGTGTACAAAAATGATGACCCTAAGGCTTGGTCGCCCCTTGGCGAAAAATCTATCATTTTTAGATCAGAGTCTTTATGTCTTTCTTTTTTTATTTTCTACTGAAAGTGTCCCTCCTGATCCATCTGCCCCAAGGCAGTCTTGGTTTTTCTGAATTTCTGACAATCCTGTCAAACATAAAACCAGTAAAATAATTTATTGCTCAACTACCCCAAAATCATCCACATAAACATATGCTGTACCAGGATTCTTGTAAGCATACACTGTTGCCCTGGTAGCGCCTGCTCCGGTTGTAAAAGGAATGTTTACCATTGTCCAGGATGTACTGTCAGATGTTGCGGATGCATCCGTTCCTTCAAAGCCATTAACGCCAATCTGAATCCGCTCTCCTATGTCTGCCTTAACCCAGGCGGTACACATATAGCTGGTATTAGGACTTAGCCCCGTAAGTACCTGCTCGATACCATCTTCTCCGGGTCCCAATCTAACACTCTTAGAGCCGCTTCTTGGTACCGATACACTTGCAGCAGTATCTGAATATGTTGCTGCCCATGGTGAGATTATCCCTTTCTCGAAATCAGATTGCCTTACGTTATTAACATAAAGTAAGCCGACACTCTCAAAAACCGGGTCCGGAGGTGAAGAAAAATCATGCCCAGCAGTCCAGTCAGTTCCACCGAACTCATATGCTCCAATATCCGGTGCCGCACCAACATAATCATTCGTGATTCCAGATATTACAACCCCTGCATTAATAGCTGGAGAAGTAGACTGCAACCTGAAATCATATGCTGTGGGATTCACAAATAACGGATTGGTTTCTGAGGTAATATTATTTCCCTCTATATGAGTACCAGGCAGTGTAAAGGTAGTAGTAAAGATATTGTTGAAAATTCTGTCGCCGTACATATCTGACTGAAAATTACTTCCCCAATATCCTACATTTCCGTTACTGTAGGTGGTATTGTTATAAATCAGGTTAAAATTACTGGGTGTGTTCAATCTTATCCCTGTATAGTTTCCCCATACAACATTATGATGCACAATATAGCCCTTGCTACCGTTATCCAGATAGATACCAGTGCCGGAATAATTCTTTGCCAGATTATCATGGATGTAATTATGATGAATTACCGTCCCTTGCCCATCCCAGGCAAATTCATAGAGTATTCCGCAGTCTTTTGTCAGCTTTCCTGCATTGTACAGATTATTATATTGTATCTGGCTGTTTTGGGTAGGCATAAATATCAGATGACGCCCAGCGTTATATACCGTATTATGACTGATTAGATGGTTTGCCCCCAATAGATAGATTGCCGGAATATCCGCTGCCGAATAATTTGCTTCATGAATAAGATTATTAATTACCTTATTTCCTGTTCCCTCTATACTCACCAGATTACCGGAACTGTAGGTCAAAGTACTGTCTCTAAGCTCATTATTGGTACCGGACATAAATATCCCTGTACTGTATTGTCTCGTAACATCCGAATCATGACTGACATATTCCGCAATCATATTAGAAACTTTACAGTAATTAGAATTCGACATTTTAATGCTGGAGGCAAAGATATTAATTCCGGTAATATTTATGTAAGATCGGGAACTTAAATCAAATGCATAAGTCCGCTTCTTTGCTCCTACTGTCAAAGTATTCGGATCAACTTCACCAGGTGCCCATAAATAAAGTCTGCCAGTAGTGCTGTCATAATACCATTCTCCCGCACTATCAAGATCTTTAAGGTTACCAGTAATATAATAGCTGTTACCGCCTGTCGCTGCAGTATCTATTTGATCAAAGGTAATGGAGCCGTCACTTGAGCTGGTAATGGTACTTTTATAAGATTTGTAGCCTGTTCCCGGAACACTCCAAACCGTTTTGCCAACCCAGTATCCAGGTGCCTGAGTTAAGTTTCCATCCTTGATGGTTGTAGTGGAACCGGAATCAACTGTTGCATATTTTGAATTTAAGGGATCAAGTGTTGGTGAATTGGGCCATCTGGCTTCAAATTGCATTTGCTTATTAACAAATATCTGATTTTTTGTTCCAAGGGAACCCTTCATTTCCGCATAATAGATGGATCCGGAGTAATTTTTCCAGCCAGTAACCAGATCGGCACCGGATACCGTTACGTTCTCTCCTGTATAAGCCTCAAAGTTTATGGGTTTTGCAGAACTTCCGGAAGTATGAAGTGTTACTGTTTCCCGGTATGTACCACCTCGTATGATGCAGGTATCTCCGGCTTTCATGGTATCTGCTGCCTTTTGTATGGTTTTCCATGGATTTGATAGTGTACCGGTTCCAGTGATGTCATTCCCCGTTGTAGAAACATAATATACGGAATTTGCCTTTACAGTTTCCACACCCAGATTAAAAGTAAATACATAAATCATCATAATTACAACTAAAAATCTAAAGCCTGTTCTCTTATTCATAGCTTACCTCCTGGAATGAATTCTATTTTTAGATACGGCTTCTACGCTTGGGCCTAAGTTCACTGCTAGGTATGTTCTAATATAGAAATTTGTGTATATATAAGCCCTTAATTATTTAATCGACTTATACCGACTTAAAGTTTATTATTCTTTCGGCGAAGCTTCTCCGATACTGAACCCATCCAGCCATTTCATTGACCATGCATGGTATTATTTTCTTTCCGAAATGGGTGCATGAGCATCCAGAGATTAAAGTACGCTATCAAAATGATTTCATCCCTCTGATGGAAGAATCGCGTGAAAAATATCAGACTTATCCGAAGCATGTAGTTCCTGAATTCGCATATATTACTTTCATTGAAAATGCAGGTGTGAACAACGAGAAGTTGATTGCCCAGGCACCTTACGCGGGCATGACAGATGATATTCGTGCGGGTAAGGTGCAAGCATAGTCAATCAAGACGAATTGAACTAAAAAGCCTGAGCCTGTGTCTCATAACGTAAGACAAATTAAAACACCTACCAACCTGGTCATACCCTGTCTACTTGACAGGGGTATGACCAGGTTGGTAGGTGCCCAGCATCTTTTTTAATGTTCTCTATAACCATCTAATCTCCATTGGCTATTCTTCTTTCTCTTTTTCATCATGAAGCATCATCTCTAATACAACATATACAAACTGTGCTCCGTCCTTCATGCCCTGCCAGTACAAAGCTTCATTCTCCAATGCTTGCTTGTAATGATGCTTATCCTCCCATTCCGAGAATTCAGGTCTGTTCACAATATCCATCTCAGAAAGTCTCTTCGGTAAGTTTAATCAATTTCTCCAGATCTTTAAATTTATCCAAGGGGTTCACCTTCCCTGCATCCGTATTTATTTAAAGTAATTGTACCACAGCAAGTTGATTGCACGTCACAGAAGGGAATAACCTTATTGCTTGAGGAATTCTTACAGGTAGCGTACAAAGAAAAGAACGCCAAACTAAGGACGCTCTCTTGAATACTCACATTTTCAGTTAAATACATCGGATGTGTCCAACCACTTTAAATCCAAAAAAATCGAAACATTTATTTTGTTGTGCCATACCTTATTTCTATAAACTTTTCCCCAGCTCGTAAAGGACATAGGAAGCTACAATTAAGCACCTCTATATATCGACTCGACATAGCTTTACTACGGCCTCAACGTGTGTCGAGAGGATGGAACGGATTTACTTGAAATTAACTCGTTCCATTTTAAAAATAATAGTTTAATTTCCTTCTATTTCTTTTTCAGCTAAGCTAGCATACTCTCTTTTTAACAAAGAATAATGGTATTGATCGCATATCGAACCATCACTAAACCAATAATGCTCTCGATAAGTTCCCTCCAGCTTAAAATGGAATTTTTCTAATAATTTTATAGAAGCTTGATTACATGCTGCAACCGTTGCATAAATTTTGTTCAACTCCAAATCCTTACGTTCAAAAATGGTATCTATAAATAGCTCTAACAATACATTCGCATATCCTTGTTTTCTATGTTTTAGAGGCAAATAGTATCCGATCTCTGCACTTTTATTTCGAGAATTATAGTCAAAAAGCTGTATCTTTCCTATCCGCTTATTACTGTTACTTTTATCAACCAAGATATATATTAATTGCCCATTTGCAAGCCTTTTCAGTACATTCTCTTTATAATTGTTATATGGAGGAAGTTCGATTATGGGTCGGCAAGTATGTTGCTCTTTTTCGGTTTTAGTAAGACTCCAATCATATAAGTCTGGTAAGTAATCTTCAATATTCCCACCAGTTAAAAGTACAAGTCCTCTTATCATTCTATCACTCCATTATTTTTAAATTTAGATCGTTTGGACAGGCTACCATTTAGGTTTTAGGTAACTGATTTGCCAACACGAAAATCCATCATAATGGCAAACCATGTGGCGTATCACTATATTCTTATATTAACTCCTGTTACACTTCCCTCTCATACTCCTACTTCTAAAAATAAACATAGTAAATCTCCCAACCAATGGGTCATTCTGTAAACTAAATCTCTCTTTTAACCGATAAATACATATGCTGGGTTGTTTATTAAATATCACCTCTCGTACCTTTATACGAACCTTGTAATACATATCTATCTTGACTTAAATTTGCACCTATCTGCGGCTTCTATAATCAGAAGCGAATTTAAGATTGCGTGCTTTACTTGGAAATACCCATCGCATCTAGAAAGGAGACATGAACTCACTTGAGCGTATTATCAGATGGGATCGGATATGAAAGCCTACGCTTTTATGGTCCCTTTCAGCCCCTACACATCGAACAACTTCAAATAACACGTACCATTAACGATCATGCCTATTTACATATCAGTGGCATGCTCTCCGAAGAACAGGGAGCAGCTTGTATCGGTCATAATATAGAGCAAGAGCCGATTGCGATTCGTCAGTTGAATGATCAGGGACAATCGCTGAGAAGGCTGTTCCATGGGATTGTTACGCATATGTCCGTACACTGCGTGCGAGGCGTGTATACGTTTGAATTGGAGGCCGCTTCCCATTCATACCAGATGGATATTAAACGTAAAAGACGCTCCTATCAAGATATTCACCGCACCTATGATGATCTGATCACTGCGCTGGTTCGAAAATTTCAATATGGAGATGCCATTGATACAGTAAGCAACTATGCCAAACTAGAGACATTTGTTTTACAATATGATGAGCCGGATTGGGCGTTTTTAAAACGCCTCGCTTCTCGCTTTGGTTCCGTACTTGTGCCAGAGGTAACCGCAGCTTCGCCCAAGGTTTTCTTCGGGATGCCCGAAGGCAAGCAGCATAAGGTAGAGCGGGATGTATTTTATCGAGTTCGGAAAACGTTTCATGAGTTGGATGCGGAAAAACCAGGCGAACGTGCTGACTCATATGTCACCTATATGATCGAAGCCTGCAATACTATGCGCTGGGCGACCTCATCACGTTACCGATTGGACAAGGTAAAGAACTGGTCGTCGTTCGGGCAGTGACCGCACTAGCGGATGGCTTGCTGCGTACCCGTTACGATCTTCAAGCCGAACAAGATATCCGCTATGCCCGGTATGAAAACAATCAGGCCACCGGAATTTCGCTGACAGGAACAGTGCTCAAGGTACAGAAGGATTTTGTACAGCTTCAACTAGAGATTGATCCGAAGCAAGATCCTGCCAAAGCGTGCTGGTTTCCCGTAGCCACCCGTTATGTTGCCGAAGAACATAGCGGCTGGTACGATATGCCCGAAATCGGGGAACAGGTGGAATTGTATCTGCCTACCCACCGCGAACAGGATGCCTATGTCACGGATTCGCTTCAACAACAACGCCACGCGAATGGACAGCCGAATGTGAAGGTATGGCGACATGTGCAAGGTAGTGGCGTAGAAATGTCTGAGCAGGAGCTGACCCTATCCACCTCCGGTGAATTTTCCATTACACTACATGAAGGTAGCGGCATTACGATCGGCAGTCCGGGGAATGTGCAGATTCAGGGTGGTCACGTGAAGCTCGATGCTGGGAAGGAGCTTTCACTTGAAGCTGGAATGGCACTGTATTTAAAAGGCGGAGCCAGTAGCATGGTACTGGATGGTGAGACGGATACCAAAGCTCCAGTGATTTATCAGGAAGGAACGGTGAAGGCACCTGTTTTCGTAGCCGACCTCCCTCCTGTGCCTGAGCCACCATTGATGAGCATCAAAGCCTATGAAGCAGCCCAGTCAGCAGCCAAGGATTCATCTAGCAGCCAAGCCTCCACCCCTAAAGCAAAAGTCACCAGTCCAGCAGAGCTTCAACAGGCGAATGCCATGATGGGGACAGTATCCAAGCTATTAGGCTCCATTCCAGTGATGGGGAAAGTGGCTGGCGTTGTTGTGGGAGCGCTAAGTGGACCTGCGGCGGGTGTGATTCTGAGGGCAACCGCAGCGATCCCTGTTCGGAGCAAAGGAACCCCTACCGTTGGAGGCAGTAAGGGGAACGGCATTCATCCGTTGAAACACTTGGCTGGTCTAGCATTACAAGGGTTAATTACTCAGTATGAACATGAGCAAGCGAGACATGCCTACTATAGCAAATGGATTCTGGGGAAAGTGTATACGAGCGCACGTCAAATAGTACATTCCGGCAGCCGATTAGAGCTGATCCAAAACTTGCTGACAACATCGAAAACCATGGTTCATGCCTATCAACAGGTACCTAAAAGTGTTAAAGATAGAATGCTGAGGGAATATAAAGAACAAGAAAAAGCTAGGGCTGAAGCTGCTCTTAAAGCAGAAAAAGAAGCTAGAGCTAAAGCCCTTAAAGCGAAAAAAGAAGCTGCACCACCAGAGCTTACAGATGAAGAATATGAGAAAATTCTAAGAGATTATGTCTATTGGTCTTCATTAGAAAATCGCAGACCTGAAATTCCGCCAGGAAGCTACCGTGCTGAGGACGGGGTGGTTCGTACAGCGAATGGAAATCCAGATTTTAAATACTACGATGACTGGAAACAAAACTATCCAGGAGATTTTTTGATTCTATCTAATCAAGAGGGCATCACACCAGAAGAACAACGATGGATGAGCCATGCAAACATATTTGCAGAGCCAGTGCCACTTGACGGTCGAGGTGGTGAAGGTAGAGCCCTTAAATATGAATTCTCCAAAAAGAGCAAAGAAGGGGCATCTGAGAACGCTAGGCTCGCAAGAGAAAATGTGAGGAGAATCCAACAGCGAATAGATCAGAAGAGCATCACCACAAAAAATGCATCCGAACCTATTGAGAACGCATCAGAAGTTATGCCTTCAAAAGCAGGCAAACCCAAGGAGAAACCTCCTAAAACGGAGGGGACGGGTAAAGTTGTAGGTAATAAATCTGTCGTTAATGAAATGTCCTCCAATGCTGCTAGATACAAATCGAATTTAGAATATGATTGTTCAGAAATAGCAGAAGATTTAGCACACGCGTCAGGAGGTAGAGGTAAAATTATTACAATAACATCATCAGAAAAATATGGGACAATAAAAGTTACTGAGTATGGTGAAACAAAAAGTTTTGACTACCATACTGTGTATTCTGATGGTAAGTATGTCTATGATCCTCGATTAAGTGACCAACCGATTCATGCTAAAGATTATATGAATACTATAAATAAGCTAAATGGTGGAAAGGTGTCTGTAAGTACACAATCTTTGGAGTAGGTGAGAACAATGTCCCCTAAAAGTATTTATTTTTCGGAAAATGGAGAGGTAGCGTATCCTGAGTTAATGGCTTATACTATCTCAAAACTAGGGTCATTTGAATGGCATAGAACATCAATGTATAATCCGAATAATATTTATGACCGCCCAGCGGGGTTTTATTTTAGATTTCATAATAAGAATGAAGTATATACACAATTAGAAGATTGTATCAATGCTTTTAGTGGTAAACTTCAATGGTGTATAAATGTCAGCAATAACACACGTCATAAGAATTATATAATTGAGCCAGTTATAGTTTATAAAGCGAAATTAAGTGATGAATATGCTGTAAACTATAACTTAAAAGAGATTTTAGGAGATAGTTATGAAACTTTGTGTGAACAAGCAATAGCAGACATTCCTCCATTATGTAAGCATATTGAAGTGTGGTTTGAATTGGAAAACAAGCGACCTTTTTTACCAACTCTGCCCCAATAGTTAGTGATAATTCCGTAATACCTTGATTGGTTTAGTGCCTTTCATTGAGGATAAAATTGCTGCAGAAAAAAATGGGCAGACATATAGTCAAACGTGTTTATACTGAGAGAGAACCTTGTGTTCTTGGTGGTCATAATTGTAAAGAACTACTTGCTAATGAACTTCCTCATGCAGAAGTAACCTATAGCGTTGAGTATGGGGGAGATAAGGCTTCAAGGGATCGAGGAAATGCTGAACTATTTAGTGAGCTTGAAAAGTTAAAGGAGAAGTGAAAGTGTGGATATTGATATTAGTGAGATTCGTGACTACTATGAATCTGAAATAAGAGACTATGATTACAATGAATTAGTAAGACTCGGTGTAAGTCATGATAATGCTGAGTTTATGGTCAGTATCGGAGTGCCAGAGGAATATAATGATTTTATATTCTATGGATTAGATACTTTTCAAAAAATTTAATTGAAGGCGTACAGTATATTAAAATTGGTCATTTTACAAGTTTCGGTATGCGTAACTCGTGTGGATTGTATTTTAAAGAAAGCAGCAGTGAACTTTTTACTACTTCACCCCTTCATGAACCTCATTTATATATGATAAATAAAGACTTGAAGATATTTTTTTGTTCCATTTTAATAAAAAATGAATTAGCAATGAAAATGAAACAACAAAATGAATATAGTACACAAAAATATACACATGAACTCCAAAAGATGTTTGACCAAATTGATCCTGTAGCAATGAAAGACGTTTAAGGATACTGGTCACATTTAATGGAAGACAATGAAACAGGATTATAAAACCATATAAAATAGAACTACGGAAACTATTTAAAAGTGTCTATGAAAATTTCCATATCGTATGTAAAATTAAACGCCATAATACGTGCTAGTCGCGTGTTGTGGTTTCTTTTTATACACCGCAATAAGTTAAACAATACAAACGTATAAGTGGCGGTTACTCAAAAAGTCTTTAGCCGCTTGAATAGATTATCGTCGAATGAAAAATTACTCAGGATTTTTTTGTCAGATCAACAAAAGAACAAATTAAAAGATTAAGATGACTTTTAATCTAAGCCTGAGAGGAAGAAATATGTGATTGGAAAAATTATGCACCTAATAATAAACGCGTCTTTAGATAAAGATGATAGTGTTATAGTAGCTGCTCTAAAGTTATTAAAAAATGATTGCAATTTAGAAGAATTAGTGGGTGACTATTTTGCTCAACTTGTTAGTATGATTCCTCTGGTTAAAGAACAGAGTACAAAGGCACTTTTAATCGAAACAATTGTGGAATCTCCAGAATTCGTTAGCTACGATACGATGTTGGACGAATATGTGAAACTTATATCAGAAGGTGCGACTAACGTTCAGGAAGCTGCAAGATGTTTAGGTGCAATTACCGCCTCTGGCTGTACAAACAATCAGATATTCTTACAATTGGCCAATAAATTAAATCATAAATTTGCCGTTGAAATACTAGTTTCAATGGGACGTTCTAATTGGGGAGAAATCCCTCATTACCTAGAATCATTTGCTCAAGAGGTTCAAAAAGCACAAAGGATAAGATATCGTTCAGGAATAATTGCAGCCTTTTTATTAATCGTTCATCCTCTGTGTTCAGAATACGCTCATGTTAGTTCGTTATCTTTTGGATATCCATTTACTGAAGCGGCCATGAATGATTGGGCATGGGTAACCCCAAAAAATACAGAACATATAGTACAAAAGAAAATAGTAACCTCAAGAGAAGCTGACATATTGGTGAAATTAGGGGACTTATTGCGACTTAATATGAACTTGAGTTCAAACGAAGTTGCAAAGCTATACACCGAGTTTTTCGAAGATAAGAACCCATTTGATGTTATTTACACTCTACCAAAATAAAAACATAGCGCCAAAGAAGTCACTGCGAGAGTTGTTTCGTTTTGTATAGAACACGCCCCTATCTTTTCCCTAAAACAATGACTTGAGATCCCTCCACATCTTAACGTGTTTGACTTACAAGAGAAAGTGTTCGAAGAATACAGCGCTGGTTAAGCACGGGTACCAAAACAGATAAGTAACGTTCATATTGATATTGAAGAATAGGAGGATAATTAAATGCTTATAATAAAGGCTTTAACAAAGATGTATGAGGATTGGGGTGAAGATATAGACGACTTCTATTTTACTTATAGTATAGATATCGGACCCAGTGAAATAAATGGAGCATCAGACATGTTTTCATTTGAACTAGTAAGTCCTAAAAGGTTAGATAGAATGGCAGGTCAAGGTGATATTATTATCGGTCATGGTCATTTTATAGCAAAGGACTTTAATGAAAATACACTTGAAGCTACATTAAATCGTATCATTAATAAATGCGCAGATAATGATATTAATGAGGCATATAAAAACCTATCTGCATATTTTCGTTGGGAGATGGATAAATAATTGGGGATCTAGCTGATTTATACACACACACAGTTAGCCCCATAGCAGATTTTACTAAAATATTGTCGTGATCACGATCACGGTTTAGACTGTAAATTTAAGTTAAAATACAAACAATTTTAAATTTATTTCAGCTGAAACCAAAGATACCGTGATCGATCACAAAGAAAAAACAAGGAAGTGTACAAAGATGAAAAGAACTGATTTACCTCTTGTCTATTCATGTTCTGGATGTTCCTCTGCAGCACAAACCGCTAACATGATCGCTATACAAATGGATCGAGAAAAGGTTGCTGAAATGTCCTGTATTGCTGGTGTTGGTGGTGATGTCAAACCGCTTGTCAGAACAGCAAAATCGGGACGTGACATCATTGCAATTGACGGCTGTCCCTTGTCCTGTTGCAAGAGCTGCTTAGCAAGACATGAGGTTCAAGCCAAACACCATTTCCTGCTGTCTGACTTTGACGTACCCAAGATAATAGGAGAAGATCCTAACCCCGATCATTATAGGAATGCTTACACACAAATCTTAGAACAAATTGGACAATAATTCTTAATCAAAATAAAAGTGTGTATCGAATTTTTACTGGTGGCTCCTAACACATCTTTAAGGGTCACCAGTATTATTTTTATACAGCAACATCTTTTTAATAAGGAGAATAATTTTTGAATGTTTAAATGAATTTGTCTCACAATTTAAAATACCTGGTACACAAATTCTCAAACCGTCGTTCTAAAGGAGTGGATATAATGTATGAAATACTAGATAAAATACAAATAAATACTTGATATATCGCTAATAAACCATAAAGAGACACGAAATACGGTTTTTAAATGGAAAGTAAGCCATGATACAGTAAAGTATAAGCGGAATCAGCAGAATTTTTACAAAATAAAAAAACATTCAATTTCTTCCCTTATCATATGATAATTTGCTTCTTACCTCTTCTTGAAATGCAGTATCCGTTAATAATTTGTAAAAAAACAAATCCAGCTTCTGCTTGAGCCAAATATGATCCACCCCAGAATCATCTTGAATAAACATGGCTAGTTGAATGTCATTTCCTTCCCGATCCGTACAATATAAAGCCTCTGTTAGAACAGAAATGGTAGATCCACCTTTGTTTCCAAACTCTATTAACTTGGAGTTATCTACTTGTCGCTGAATTAGCATTTTTAAATATGGATTTATAGTAGAAGGAACCAACTCCTCCTTGTGTATGAGCTTCATGAGGTAAGCATATTCTTTAGTCGTTGAACGAGGAAGCTTGCGCGATTCCAGCACTTGAAGCTTTCGTACATAATTCTGCCTGGTGTTCCATTTCTGAATACATTCTATCCCCTGATCACGATTTAAAATCTGATGAATTTCAATAGATTTTTTCATATATTCCTCGTAGCTCATCTCACTTATCTTTTGTATCGACTCTTTAAAGCCTATGTTTTCGGTCTCTTGGGTATAAGGAGACATGAATCCCGCAGATGAAAAAGGAAAGATTTTATCATGGGAAGAAAGTGAGAGTTTGATAATATTCTCATTTATCTTATCCAAACCCATTTTCGCCATCAGAAATTCTGTATTGGCATTGGAACTATATGCTAACATACCTTGAGTAATATCCAATAACGTAATTTTTCCTTGAACCTCTTTATGGTTTGTGCGAATGGATTGAATCCAGTTATGATGAGCGTTACCATCGGAACCAGGGATATAAAATTTATTTAATTCCTCTAAAGGAACAAGTTCCTGCTCGTCTAATATTTTCGCCACAACTTGGCGAGCAAATTCGATAGCAATGATCACTTTGACCGTGCTGGCAAGCGGCATTTTAACTTCTGAGTTATAGCTGATTTTCTCCATACCATTTCTGACCATATACAAAGATGCTTTACTCGGGTTTTCCTTTAAAAAGTTCAGAACATCCATTTCTGTTTTCTTATTATTTTGGCGCTTCGCAATGAGCAAAAACAGGATACATATGAGAACAAATATTAAAATTATAGCTACTATTAATAAAATTATTTTCATACTTTGCTCCTTAATGGACACGCTTAGACTGAAGTTCACATAAGCCGTCACAGTTCCCCACGGGAATCACTTTTCTTTTAGAAGCTAGTAATCATACAAATAACCACATATAACCATTTTTTTGAAAATAATTATAAAGGGAACCGCCCACCAAAGATACGGTATCCCTATACAAATTTGTGCAATAGAGTCATTATCAACTAGAACCTCATTGAAGAACAAATTACCAATGCATTCTATCTTCAATCTTTCCTTAACATCATTTCAGCAGACCGTCACTCTTAATACTTTTAAAAAGTGATTGCCTTTATTCTTCACTAAAGCTTTTGGCCCATTCAGCAACCCTACGACTGCTTTCTTCTTCTGACAAATCCTCGATCCTGGTCATAATAGACCATCTTACTCCACAAGGATCCAGTATACTTCCGAATCGATCACCTGATACAAAGTTTGTAACGGGTTCCCTTACTTTTGCTCCTCTTTCTACCGCATTTTCAATGACCTGATCCACATTCATTACGTAAATTCCGAAAGAATAACACGCATTGTCTCCATCTGGTGGCAAGACCAATTGATATGTCGGATTCGCTGCTCCCAGCTGCAAAAAACCATTTCCAAAATCTAATTCAGCATGAACAATGATTTTATTGCCATTCTCATCAGGAAATTCAGTAATATCCTTAACCCTTGCATTGAAAACACTTTTATAAAACTCTATTGCTTCAGAAGGATTCTTCACTGTAATAAAAGGGGTAATAGATGTAAAGCCGTTGGGCATCCCCTTCTTTGTATATTTACCTGACACTCCCATATATTCTCTGCTTTCAGTCATTTTGACTCCTCCTTTAAATGATCGTAACAGTTCAGTTTTATGCTTATTCCTTTATTGGATTGAATTCATCAACTCATAGTAATATTTGGATGCACGAGTCTTATTTAGACTATACCAGACTTCTAATGTCTTAGAAGAAAACACACCCAGAGCTTTCAAGACGTGTACGGAAAATTCCAAAGGAGCTGTTCCAGATGCAGTGATTAGTTTTCCATCGGTTACAGCAGACTCCATTTTGTAATACTTTTCGCCCGTGTAGGTGGGACAGGTCATTTTGAGGTATTCCAGATCATTGCTTGTATGCCAACGTGAATTCAACAATCCTGCCTGGGCAAGTCCCATGGTAGCACCACAAATCGCAGCAACCCATATCCCTTCCTCTAAGCACCTCTCAGCGATTTTTAAGATCGGTTGGTGAATGGTTTCTGTCCATGTATTTCCACCGGGTAAAATCAATGCATCCGTGCTTTCAATTTTGCACTCATCCAGTTTGATATCTGGCAGGATTGTCAATCCGCCCATGGTAGTGACAGGAGTCTTTTCCATTCCCACGGTAACTATTTTGGATGGGGCCAGCCCCTTTTTATAATATCTTCCCGAGTTCAGTTCGGCAGTTAAGTAACCTATCTCCCAGTCTGCCATGGTGTCAAATACATACAGATATACCGTACTATTCATTCACAGGTTCTCCTTATTTTATAATTTATCAAGTGATACCAGCCCTCGGTAATCCGTGATTATCTTCATTATAAAAAAGCTTCACTGACATCCGCTGTCAGTGAAGCTTTTAACGTTGATAATATTCCATTAACTCCGACGCAACAGCAACAAGTTTTTTCTTCAAACTCTGTGGTTCGATGACTTGAATGGATTTCCCGTAGGGTAGGAGTAAATAAGGGACATAGGTATGAAGTGATTTTTCCTCAAGCAAAAAGATTGCTTGATTGGAGGTCCGCTCTTTCAGATGATGCCCCAAAAACCAATGCAGACATAAGTCATCCAATGCCTCTGACCTACCTCCGATCATTAAAGAAATTAAACCGTCCTTGCCCACTAAATCAGGTAACAGATTTTGCATAAAAAATTCACGAGCCGAAAAATCCTCAGGACGCTTAAATAGGATTGGAGTCCGCTTGATTTGTAGAATCCGATCTGCCCGAAAGCTACGGATCTCATTCCTTAGGTGGCAAAATGCAATAGTATACCATTTGTTGTTCCAGTAAACCATTCCATAGGGATCTATCACCCTATACTTGGGTTGTTCTTCATGACTTGTGCGATAATCCATTTCTACAGAAAATTCGTTGGCTACAGCCTGCTCCAATTCTGCCAATATCGGCTGAAGAGAAGGAGCTCCCATGCGATTTATCACTTCAAACCCGGCTAAATGACGGCTAAGTATACTTTCCTGCTCTTGATTTGAATACATTTTCAATTTTGATGTGGCATTGCCTAATGCCTCACTCAAAGGGTATCCAGCTTCTTTTGCAAAAACAGCAGCATGAAGAAGTGCCTTTTTTTCTTCCATATCAAATAGTAAAGGTGCTCTAATAAAATTATTCAGCAGGCTATACCCGCCATTATGACCCGTGTCGGATATTATAGGCACTCCACTGGCACATAGAGCATCAATATACCGATAAACTGTCCTTATATTTATTTCTAACTTTTCGGATATTTGTTTTGCCGTCATCTTTACGCCCGAATTCAGCATCCATAGAATGGCCAGCATATTATCGTTTTTTGGCATAACCTGAACCCTCATCTCTCATTAAAGTTCAATCTTTTATAAATATCTTTGTATACTCCCTCTTACCACCTATTATATGCTTTTTTCTTCTCAAAACTCGCCTCCGATATCTCCTAGTTCCAGAAATAAACATTGTAAATACCACTTCCAATGGGTCATTCTGTAAACTAAATCTCTCTTTTAACCGATAAATACATATGCTGGGTTGTTTATTAAATATCACCTCTCGTCCCTTTATAGCGTACAAACCTTGTAATACATATCTATTTTGACTCACTGTTGCACCCATCTGCTGCTTCTATAATCAGAAGCAATTGCAAAATGACGTGCTTCAATTGGAAATATCCATCGCATCTAGAAAGGAGTCATGAACTCACTTGAGCGTATTATCAGATGGGATCGGATATGAAAGCCTACGCTTTTATGGTCCCTTTCAGCTACTACATATCGAACAACTTCAAATAACACGTACCATTAACGATCATGCCTTTTTACATATCAGTGGCTTGCTCTCCGAAGAACAAGGAGCTGCATGCATCGGACAGGATATGGAGCATGAGCCGATTGTGATTCGTCAGTTGGATGATCAGGGACAATCGCTGAGAAGGTTGTTCCATGGGATTGTTACACGTATGTCCGTACACTGCGTGCGAGGCGTGTATACGTTTGAACTAGAGGCCGCTTCCCATTCGTACCAGATGGATATTAAGCGTAAAAGGCGCTCCTATCAAGATATTCACCGTACTTATGATGATCTGGTCACTGCGCTGGTTCGAAAATATCAGTACGGAGATGCCATTGATACGGTGACCAACTATGCCAAACTGGAGACATTTGTTTTACAATATGAGGAGACGGATTGGGCGTTTTTAAAACGCCTCGCTTCTCGCTTTGGTTCCGTACTTGTGCCAGAGGTAACCGCAGCCTCGCCCAAGGTTTTCTTCGGGATGCCTGAAGGCAAGCAGCATAAGGTAGAGCGGGATGTATTTTATCGAGTACGTAAAACGTTTCATGAGCTGGATGCGGAAAAGCCAGGCGAACGTGCTGGCTCGTATGTCACCTATATGATCGAAAGCCTGCAATACTATGCGCTGGGCGACCTCATCACGTTACCCATTGGACAAGGTAAAGAACTGGTCGTGGTTCGGGCAGTAACCACACTAACGGATGGCTTACTGCGTACCCGTTACGATCTTCAAGTCGAACAGGATATCCGCTATGCCCGGTATGAAAACGATCAGGCCACTGGGATTTCACTGACAGGAACGGTGCAGAAGGTACAGGAGGATTTTGTACAGCTTCAACTTGACATTGACCCGAAGCAATATCCTGCTAAAGCGTGCTGGTTTCCCGTAGCCACCCGTTATGTCGCGGAAGAACATAGTGGCTGGTACGATATGCCTGAGATCGGGGAACAAGTGGAATTGTATCTGCCTACCCACCGCGAACAAGATGCCTATGTCACGGATTCACTGCGACAACAACGCCACACCAATGGACAGTCGAATGTGAAGGTATGGCAACATGTGCAAGGTAGCGGCGTAGAAATGTCTGAGCATGATCTGACCCTATCCACTTCCGGTGAATTTTCCATTACACTGCATGAAGTTAACGGCATTACCATCGACAGTCCGGGGAATGTGCAGATTCAGGGTAGTCATGTGAAGCTCAATGCTGGCGAGGGACTTTCACTGGAAGCTGGAACGGCGATGTATCTAAAAGGCGGAGCCAGCAGCATGGTACTGGATGGTGAGACGGATACCAAGGCTCCGGTGATTTATCAGGAAGGTACGGTGAAGGCACCTGTTTTCGTAGCCGACCTCCCTCCTGTACCTGAGCCACCATTGATGAGCATCAAAGCATATGAGGCGGCGCAAGCTCCATCAGCAGCTAAGACATCAAGCAGCACTCCTACCGCCAAAGTGACAAATCCAGCTGCACTTCAACAGGCCAACTCTTTGTTGGGTACGGTGTCCAAGCTATTAGGCTCCATTCCAGTGATGGGAAAAGTGGCTGGCGTTGTTGCGGGAGCTTTAGGTGGGCCTGCGGCGGGTGTCATTCTGAAAGCAACCGCTATGATCCCCGTTCGGAGCAAAGGAACTCCTACGATTGGAGGCGGTAAGGGGAACGGCATTAATCCGTTGAAACACTTGGCTGGTTTAGCGGTGCAAGGGTTGATTACTCAATACGAGCATGAGCAAGCGAGACATGCCTACTATAGCAAATGGATTCTAGGAAAAGTGTATACAAGCGCACGTCATATAGCGCATTCCGGTGGCCCATTAGAGCTGGTTCAAAACATGCTTGCAGCATCAAAAACTATGGTTCATGCCTATCAACAGGTACCTAAAAGCGTTAAAGATAGAATGCTGAGGGAATATAAAGAACAAGAAAAAGATAGAACTGAAGCTGCCCTTAAAGCAAAAAAAGAAGCTGCGCCACCAGAGCTGACAGAAGAAGAATACGAAAGAATCTGGCAGGATTATCTTAGGGCAGCATATACCGAAGACTTTACACCCAAACTTAAACCGGGGAGTTATCGAGGAGAAGATGGTCTTGTACGTACTCGTGACGGTAAACCGGATCGCCAATACTATAGTGAATGGAAACATAATTATCCCGGCGATTTCTTCATGCTAACTAGGAAACAAGGAGTATCTGAAGAAGAGAAGAAATGGATGTTCTATGCTATTATCACAGAAAACCCTCTTATGTTTGGTGGTCGAGGGGGGATTGACCATACTAAGGAATTAAAGGGGATACTTTCAAAACTGGGTAGAGGAAAAGGGTTCTTTAATATTTCTTCTGGAGTAAGTGCAAAAGTAAGAGTCCAGGAATTATTAGCGAGACAACAAATAGAAGCTAGAGAAAACATAGCTAACCCAAAAAATAACCAAACTCTTGAAACCAAAGGCTACAAACCACAACCAAATGAAAGGTTAACAACGAAAAACCAATATAAACAACAGGATCAACAGGCAAGGAAAACGCTACGAGAGACTGCCTCCAAGGCAACTAGAGAAGAAAATAGTAAAATTCAAAAGAAGGTCATATATAATGTAGCTAAAAGTACAAATACAAGAAAAGCCTCAAATATAAAAGAGTATTTAAAAAAGGAAAAAGAAATTGTTAAATCGAAGAATACTAAGGGGACGTCACAAGCTCCTAATGTTAGAATCAATTATAAACCAGGTTATGATGATCATTTAATTGAAGTGAAAGGGTTTAAAGCAAAACCAACTATAGGAATAAAAGGTGGCCATAACCTCGAAAACTTTGAACAGTATATTTTAGACAACTTTGGCGACCAAGTTAAGAATATTAATCAAGCTGCGATAAAAACGCCACATCCAGATATTCCGGGAATTTATGAGGTTAAATACAAACTCCCTGTTTATGACGGAATGAGCTTAGATAATGGTGGAAAAGGAAACTTTACTGGTCAGTGGAAAGAGTATAAGAATCCAAAAACTGTATACGATCCGAAACTAGTCTCTGATGAACAGATGCTTAAGTTGGGGAGAGAGGCAATGGAAGAGGGCATTCAACATAATAAAATAAAAATAGACACACGACAAAATGCTGTTTCTGATGAAATTGTTGGATATGCTGAAGTTGACGGTAAAAAACTGGAATTTATAGGTTACAGGGATAAAGCTACTGGAGAAATAACAAACTTTTTCCCTGTGATTCCGAAAAATTAATTAATAAATAAGGGAATGAATAAGATGGATGATGAAATATATTATGTAGAAGATGCTCAGGAAAAAATTGAGAATATGGAGGCATACTACGGTACTTTAGGGGATGGCTATTTTTTAGAAGCTCTTAATGAATTTAAAAAGGGTAAAGGATTTGGTATTGGTTATACTAGCTGCTATTTTGCTACTGAATGCACTCCAAATGATGAAGAGTATTTTGGAGATAGTGGAGTGAATTTCACAACAACTCCGCCAGTAACTAGTGTAGAAGTGTATGCAATTGTGGATTATGAGATGTTTTTTGAGTATTTAGTTAAGGTAGCTCAAGAGTATCTATCAAGACATTCCCAGAATGTCGCTAAAGTTGAAAGTTGTTTAGCTCAAATCAAGGAGAAGTTAAATTTATACGCTTAAAACAATAGGATGTTTACACACCCAATAACAAGATCGCACAATATAACAAACCAAACACTAAAAACTTGACACAAACTTGATAAACTTTCAAAGGCTTATTCCAACTTGAACCTAAGAGTAGGAACGAGCTTTTTTTGTATTATCGAAATCTAAGGCAAAAAAACATAATAGTCCAGCTTTCCTGCAGAAAACAATGGATTTTCATCCCTTTCTATCAGAAATACCATACGCACACTCAAACCACGGGTGAGGAAATTCGAAATGTCAGATTGGTATCTCAAAGCGTTACGCAAACGATTTTATCAAAAACTCGCCAGTGAACAACGGTCTATATTTTATTAAAAGATGAGCATCTGTTTACCAAGTTGAGAAAAAAATAGGTAATAAAGAATTAAAAACAGATGGAACTTGGACTAAAAATTAATCCTTAAATGAATTTCACATTCCAATAGAGGGGAAATAAAAAAATGAATCTTAAAGAAATTGAGAAATTACCCGATGTATTACCAACAGAAACATTAGCATTGATGTTTCAAAACGTATTGAATGAATTTAATACTGGTAAAATTGAGAAAAAGGATTTTTTATTAATTCTTAGCCAATTAACAGATAGACAAGTTATGACCTACGAGTTATTGGAAAGTGAAGTAAGAAATAGTATAGATATGGTTCTTTATAGGTTATGGAATACCGATTCTTATGATGATGTAGATATTATTCTTTCAATTGTTGTAAACCTCGGACTGAAAAATTGCTTTCAAAAAATTAAAGATTCAATAAATCAAGATAAGGATATAGACGAATTAATATTAAAAGAAATTATAGAAACAATTGATGAAGTTGGTGAAAATATTTCGAATCCATATCATGCTTTGGAAAGATTCAAATAAGCCATGTCAATAGCTTGTTAATAACTTCGGACAAATTTAATTTATAATATTAACAGATATGCAAACCAACAACTTAACACAAATATGATAGTCTTTTAAAGGCACAGTCCCACTTGAGATACGAGTAGGAATGTGCTTTTTTCATGCCAAAAATAAGCAGTCAATTAGCAGAATGAATCCCAATTCCTATATGAATAACACAACTTGCCATTCCTCCCTATCAGGGTTACCAACCACATCATAACCTCTGATCCATTCACACAATTGGTCGGTAAATAAATATCAACACGTTCGTTTGCTTTCCATTTAATTTCTGAAAAGACTTTAAATTATGGAGTTACTTCATTAAGTATTCCCTTCACCTCAAACCTAGACCCGCACACAAAAATGCACCTCCCTAGCATTCATCGGACAAACCAAAAAGTTTGTTCCCATGTCTACACTAGGGGGTGCTCTTCTAATCTGGGAAATCTGTTTTACCCCTTAACCGACCCTGCTGCGATCCCTTCCACAATCCGGTCACTCATGATGAGGAACACGAGCAAAATGGGCAAAATGCTGATCATCAACGTAGCCCCAATAGCTCCCCAGTCGGTCGTATATTGTCCAATAAAGTTTTGAACGCCGACGGTCAGTGTTTTGTTTTCGTCCGAACTAATAAACGTATTCACGAAAATAAACTCATTCCAGTTATAGATCATGTTAATAATAGACGTCGTTGCCATGACGGGGGTGGTCATGGGCAGCACAATCCGGAAGAACATTCGGTTGACGGAGCAACCGTCCATAACAGCCGCTTCTTCCACTTCACGGGGCAGGGCGTAATAGAATCCCAGCAAGATCATCATCGTTGTCGGCAGATTAAAAGCAACATACGACAGGATGATAGAGAGTGAAGTGTCTGTTAAATGCAGTTTGAGAAACATACTGAACAACGGAATCAAGGTGGAATGGACTGGAATCATCAGTCCGACCATAAAGAGCCCGAGAACCAGCTGGCTTCCTTTCCACCGCATACGCGTAATGGCAAACGTTACAAAACTGGCGAGCAGCACCGTTAACGCCACGGATATGACCGTAATCCACACACTATTGAAGAAATACCGCCCGATATTGCCGCTGGTCCACACATTCATATAGTTCTCCCAATGTGGCTGGGACGGGAGTGCAAACGGCGGAAGGTTAAACACTTCCTGATTATTTTTAAGTGAGAAAAGCATCAGCCACACCAGCGGTAAAAGCTGCGTCACCGCCAAGATGATTAAAATGATATACAAAGCGGCATAACCGACCCGAGTTAACATTTTGCCGCGGGTACCGACTCCAAGCGGATAGTTGGCGGCTGCCTGGGTTTTCATATCCGTTCCTCCCTCTTCCTGTCCTTTGTTACCCTCATCTATTTGCATGACCGTATTATGAATACTGGATGGTGTCACTAGTAGCCGTAACCTTGCGGATCAGCCACGTAGCGATCAGACAGATGAGCAACAGGGCAAAGGCTGTAGCGCTACCGTATCCAAAATCAAAGCTGCGGAATGCCTGGTGGTACATGTACGAAGCCATCACTTCACTGGCTCCATTCGGCCCACCATCCGTCATGACGTAGATGAGGTCAAAATATTTGAGCGAGCCGACAATGGACAATATGATCGTAACGTTAATCACCTCGCGCAACAGGGGCAATTTGATACGAGTCGCAATCTGCCAGGCACTGGCCCCGTCAATCCGTGCAGCCTCCATCAGCGTTTCGGGAATGTTTTTCAGCCCGGCATAATAGATCAGGATATAAAAGCCTGCATATTGCCAAATAATCGGGATGAACAAAGCAAACAGCACCAAGGACGGATTAGCTAACCATTCAGGCGGGTTGTGAACTCCGACCGACGCCAGTATGGAATTGAACACTCCGTTTGTTGGATGATACATTTTGAGCCACAGCTGTGCGATCGCTACAGATGACAACAGCATGGGAATCAGATAAATTTTCCGCAGCAGATTCGCTCCCTTGATTTTTCCTGACAAAATCATCGCAATGACCAGATAACCGATCAGACTGATGCCTGAAAACAAGGCCAGCAGCAGCGAATGCCAGGCACTTTGCCAGAATGCACTGTCTGTGAGCAAATGTTGATAATTGTCCAGCCCCACAAAAGTCATAGAACCGATTCCATTCCACTGATTCAGGCCGTAATAGCCGGTCAGTACGATGGGTACATATATTACGGCTAATAACAGCAGCAGAGAAGGCAATACATAGAGAGCAATGACAAGCTTATTGGACATGACCTTTTCCACGGTTGGACCTCCTTAGGTGGTCAATTTCAATTTCCTTTCTCGATGGCAGCCTTATGCTGGTCGGCAAATTGTTGCGGTGTCACCGCTTTACCAAACAACGCCTGAATCATATTCAAATGTACCTGTGCTGCATTCGGCTTCATCTGTACATCGGCGAACAACGTAATACTGCTGGCTTGATTCAGTCCGTTCAGCAAATCGACATACAGTTTGGGCAATTTTTCTTTGGAGGTGTCCACTTTCGTCGCCGGAATAACGCCCGCCTGTGTGACCGATTGTTCTCCCCATTTAACTACAAAGTATTCAACGAACGCTTTGGCCTCTTCTTTCACCTTGGAATTCTCAGAAACAAACAAACCTACTCCCGGACCTCCTACCCAACTGTTCTCGTTGCCCTTGCCGCCTGCAACCATCGGGAATTTAAAGAAGCCAATTTGATCTTTAAATGCTTGCGGGATTGCGGGATTGGTCGTAAAATTCGGCAATTCCCAAGTAGCCATCAAATACATAGCTGCCTTGTTGTTCATAAATTCGGATTTTCCCTCATCATTGGACAAGCCGTTAAATCCTTTGTTAAATGCATTCATATCCACAAGCGTCTGAACTTCGGAGGCTGCCTGAATTAAACCAGGGTCATCGAACGATCCTGAGCCGTCAATCGCTTTTTTCAGCGTTTCGTTACCTGCTATACGGTCCGCCAAATACATATACCAGAGCGAGCCGGTCCAGCGGTCCTTATTGCCTAATGCAATCGGTGCTACTCCATGATCCGTAAGTGTTTTCACAACCTGCTTAAATTCGTCAAAAGTCGTAGGTACCTTCAAGTTGTATTTTTGGAATATGGCTTTGTTGTAATAAATAGGTGTAATATTCAATTCAATCGGAAGCGCATACGTTTTGCCATTCAGCGCATAAGCTTCGGTCGTTCCCGGTACGAATTTGTCCTTCAGCTTGGAACCTTGCAGCAGGTCATCCATCGGCGTAAATAATCCACCTTTAACGTAAGGCTCCATAAAGCCTGCTGCCCAGGTGATGCCGATATCCGGCAATTCATTGGAAGCTGACAGCACTTTGAGTTTGTTTTTATATTGTTCATTTTCCAGCACTTCCTGCTGAATGACGACATTCGGATGATCCTTTTGGTATTGATCTATAATCTGAGTCACAAGCTTGCTCTGCTGTGCCGAGCTTCCCTCTGGCCAGAGGTGCATCATTTTGAGTGTAACCTTTCCCCCGTCTCCACTGGAACCGCCTTGACCATCCTTACCAGCACCGCAACCGGATAGCACCAGCATGAATGACAGCAGCAGGGTCAACCCAGCAAACCATTTTTGATGTGAGCGCTTACGTAAACCATACTCGTTGGACATCGTTAGACCTCCGTTTGTTGTATTTATATTTTTTGTAACCGTTATCATTTGTAAGTTTAGCACTCTATTCCTGCTTTCAACAGGGTACGCTCATTGGGTATAATTCCACTTTTATTGGGTTTGATCTGCCTACTGTCAGTCGATATTCTCCGGCCCTGTACGCATCTGCTGCCTGTAGCGGCTGGGACTTATCCCCTCGGTCGCTTTGAATACTTTAATAAAATATTTATCTGTTCGGTAGCCTGATCGTTCGCCGATTTGGGCAATCGTCAATTGGGTATGCAGCAGTAGCTCCTTGGCCCGTTGCATCCGCAGCCGATGCAGATATTCGCTGAAGGACAAACCACTTTGCTCCTTGAATAAAACACTAAAATAGCTCGCATTCAGGTGTGAATGCGCGGCAGTCTGCGCCATCGTAATGGCTTCGTGAAGATGCTCCGCCATATAGGTGAAGGCACGTCGTACCGGATCACTAAGGGTAGCCGCCTGGAGATCAAGCTCTAGCAGAACAGGGTCAGCCAGCTTGTCCAGCTTCTCGTATCGCTGCCGCTCCTCTTCAAGCCGAAGCGCTTCATTGACCGCATTCAGCAGCTCTTGTTTATCAATCGGTTTGAGCAAATAATTGACGGCTCCCAGACGAAGAGCCTGCTGGACATAATCAAACTCCGCATACCCTGAGATGACAATGGTCGCTGGTCGTCGTGAATCCCGTTCCAGAGAGCGGATTAAATCCAGCCCACTGAATTCCGGCAACCGGACATCCGTAATCAACAGATGAACCGTCTCTGCACGCAGTATATTTAGTGCTTCCAAACCATTACCGAATGTCACAATCCGGTATTTCCCGGCTGCCCATTGCTCCAGTGTCTGGTGTATCCCCTGACGTGTTCGCTGTTCATCGTCTACAATGACAATGGTTTTGGATGAAACACTCATTGCTACCGCCCTCCATATTCATCAGGAATTTCAAAAGCGACCACCGTTCCTTCCTGCTCAGCACTATGTATCAGCACACCGTCCGTTGGATAAGATGCGCTGTCATAATAGAGAGCGAGCCTGCGCTGCACATTAACCAGTCCCATACCGGTTCCCTTGCTCTCGCAGGCTGCTCCCCCCATCAACGCTGTACGCACAGCTGCAAGTTCTTCCATCGTCATTCCAGGTCCGTTATCTATGACCGCGATCCTGGTCCACCCCGGTCTGGTCGAAGGAGTGACACTGATTTCAACACGGCCGTTGCCGATGCGATTTTCCACACCATGCAAAATAGCATTCTCTAGAATAGGCTGGATCAGCAGTTTAGGAAGCGGAATTCTGGCTGCCTCTGAAGGCATATGAATTTGCCAGCTCAGACGTTCACCCAGACGCATCTCCATCAGTTCCAGATAACGACGGATTTGCGCCATTTCTTCCCCGAGGGTCACCCAAGAGTCATGGTGAGCCGGTTCGATAACATAACGAAACAGCCGCGACATAGACACCATCAGCCCGGCAAGCTCCTCCTCTCCCTTCTCCTGTAGCGACCAGTTGAAAGCATCCAGCGTATTAAAAAGGAAATGCGGATTGATCTGCGCCTGCAGAGCTTTAAGCTCGGTCTGGCTTTGTAAAACCTCCTTTTCGTAAATGACATGGATCAATTCATTGATATCGACAATCATCGTATTGTACTCTGCGTTCAATTCTCGCAGCTCGACCGCTGCTGCCGGTTCTGGATTCAGAGCCAACGCCCCTTCCCGTGAACGACGCATCGCCTGAATCAAGTGACCTATCGGTCTTGTAATCAACGTAGACAACATAAAGGACATAAACAGGAAAAGCACGGCACCAAGAGACGCGGAAATGATAAGTGTAGTCCGTAAAACCGTAATTCCGTCTGTGACGACGCTAACCGGAATCAGGATCAGCAGCGACCAGCCCGTCCGCTCCGACTGCTGAACCGCCTTCACATATTCCCGCTCCCCAATATGAACCGTCTGTGTCTTGCTGTGCAGTACACCTGACAAATCCGTCTGGTTCATTGGTTCACCCGACAGCAGCTGGCCTTGACGATCTACAAGCAGCATGGTTTCATCCGCTTCTTCATTGACTGCTGACGCACCATTCAGTCCAAAATAACTTCGTTCCATACGGGTAATGAGGTACCCTCCGCGTGAGAACCAGCGATCCACCAAGCTGACCTGCCGAATTGCTAGCAGTGACCTGGGGTCCTCGGGATCAATGCCGATCCAGACCAGTCTTCCTTTCATCTGATTCGCTTCCCGGATGTCTGCCTGTCCGATACGTTCCTCCAGACTGCCCTCTCTAATCGGAAACAACATCTTCCCTTCAGCAGTATACAGTTCCAGTGAGCCGACACTCGGCATATATGCCTGATAGCTATGCATCACTTGCAGTAGGGATTGACGCTGTCCAAAATTCACCTTGCCCCCGTTGCGCTCCTCCAGCAAAATATGCTGAACAGACGGGTGATTAGCGACCTGCTCCGTCAAACTGTTCATCTGGCCGATTAATGCATCCAGCCTACCGCTTGCTTGTACCGCAGTTTGACCAATATGTCGCTCGGCACTGTCTTTTAACAGGTGAGACACATTGAGATAAATGAACGCCCCCGCTACACTCATCATAATAAGCATCACCAGTATAAATCCGATAAAAATCTGATTACGTAATGTGTTTAATGGTTGGTACCTTAAACGCATATGCCATCTCCCCCTGAGCCATCGCAGAAAAGTAGATAATGAGAACGCTTTCTATTTTCTATTCTAGCGCATCATTCTCCTTTGTTGGCATATTTTCAGCAGAGATTATATCAAAATGGACAGCAATCTCTGGAATCATTATGTTCGACAATAACACGTAATAACGATACTTATTAAAAAAAATGACTCCCGACACATGCAGGAGCCATCTACTGACCAGTTAAACCGAAGCTTCTTTAAAATCACCCAAACTAAGGTACCGTCCAGGCTCCGAAGCTTGTATATAAAATAGGTATCCTATTGGAGGGCAGCCAAAATGCGGTCGCACAGCTCCATCGTTTTCACGTTGTCTCGTCCACTTGAATCAGGCGTCCGTCCTTCTTGGCAGCAGTTCATGAAATGAGCAATTTCACCGACAAAACCGCGCAAGTACAAATCACGGTACCCGCCCGACATCGCGGAAGCTGATGGTGTCAGAACCGTATCATTTTCCGCAAGGGATTTCCAAGGAAGCTCTGTATGACTCTCCGACTTGTGAATGATCAGTGTATTCACCTCATCCGCGTTCGCAAAACCGTGATCAAAAGTTACCGTAATCCCTTCACTCTCGCGTGTCCATGCTGTCATACCTGCGAAGTATAGACTGCCCACTACACCATTTTCAAATTTCAAGGCAATCGTATGGGAAATACACTCACCGTTATCGTTCGCAAATCCGGTAACCTGTACCACTTCCCCGAACAAATAACGTACCAGGTCGACCATATGAACCGCCGCCAGCTTCATGAAGTCTTCGCCAGTTTTACAAAACTGGGTACTGTCCACGAGAAATTTTGCCTGAAATGAGCGTGCGGCTCCAAGCGAGCCACCCTCAATCCATTCTTTTAACTTTATGTATACAGGTGCGTAGCGCTTCATGAAACCGACCATCAGCACGACGCCTGCTGCTTCTGCCGCATCTGCAATTTGGGCCGCTTCCTCGGCATTCCAACCCAGTGGCTTGTCTACAAAGACATGTTTTCCAGCCTTAATGCAGTCTAGTACGAGCGAAGGATGATCTGCCGCTTGTGCTATCACGACAACTCCATCACAGTCTTCCTGCTCCAGCATAGCCTTGTAATTGTCATAAGGTGTGCCACTACTTCCAAACCGCTGAAGTGCTTTCTTCGATCTGCTTAAATCTCTAGTCGCAATCGCCTGAATTTCAGCACCTGCCCCAATAACAGCAGGATATATATTCGTTGAAGCGTGAAAGCCAGCCCCGATAAAACACAGCTTCGCCTTGCTCATGTTAGTCCCTCCCATGTACACACTAAAATAATCCGATCCCATCGTACCCTATTGCCGAAGTATATATACAAAAAAACCTTAACAAAGATAATCCCTTATCCTTGTTAAGGCTCTGTCTGTATCACCTGCAACCATCCTTAAAATACATATAATTACAGGGTTCAGAAATTACCTTGTGGATAATGAAGCCCATTTTTGCTCCAGCCACTGGTCAAATTCAGCGCCCTTGTCGCCTTCATAGATGTCATAAATATCGACTCTCATCTTGTGCAGCTTCTCGCGAAAATCGTTGTAGGTATGGTCGGCTGGCAAGCTTTTTTTAATCCGCACCAGAATCTTCGTCAGGCCCTTAACAAGCTCACCCTCTTTGCGCACAGGCGGCTGTACATTCTCGCCCCATTCCTGAAGTCTGCGGTAAGCGGCTTCCTGAACGGCATATACCGTATCATGATTCAAACGATGTGTCAGCAAGTCAATCGTCTGCTGGTTCTTCCATGCACCCAGATCATTTACCGCAGCTAGGCGTGTTTTCCAATCGGAGGTTCGGTTTGCAGCTACTTTAAGCTGCTCATATACTTCTGCAAATTCCTGCTGAGTTTCGTTGTTTTCCAAAATTGTCTCATCCTTTTCTAAAAATCACTATATTACTGTTCATCACGATTGCCGTTTGTTAAATATAACATACTTGCCGGTCTTCTTCTAAAAAAGATAAAAATGAAATGATCGGACGTTACAGGAAATCTGCACGTGCTGGTGTAAATGCATCTAGCAGAATGCCGCCATCCTCCAGTGGGATACAGCCATGAAGAGTATCGGATGGAAAATGGATGCTGTCTCCTTCTTTGACGGTCTGCACTTCCTTGGTTTCGCCATCATCAATCATGAACTTAAAACTTCCCTTCACTACATAGGTGACTTGTTCATGGACATGCTTATGCAACAGGATTTCCCCTATTTGTGCTTTAGCAAACATCACTTTGACATACATAAGCTGGTCGCTGTGGGCTAGCACTTTCCGGGTGGTATTACTGTCAACGATATCAATTTGAATATCTTGGTCATTAAAAAACATGGATCATTCCTCCTCTTTTTAAGCACAATTGATTTAGATGAGTTATTTTGAAAAAATTCATAAATCGGTTTAGTTTAAAACCAGCGAAAAATAAGCCAAAGTACTCCAGAAAGGGTGGTAAAGTCGGGATCGGCGAACGTCACCCCTTCGGCACCCAAAAAAGAAAAGAGCGGCAAAGTGAGAGCTGGCAGTAGACAGAGTAAGAATCCATTAAGACAACTGGAAATAACAGCTCCTCTGAAACCACCGCTGGAATTGCCGAATATCGCGGCTGCACCACCAGCGAGGAAACAGGCCATGATTCCTGGCACAATGACAGGCAATCCGATAAACGGGAAAAGAAAGACGCAGGCAACGCCTGTGAAGAAGCTGACCAAGAAACCTACCAACGCGGAATTGGGTGATTTATCGAACAGTACTAGAACATCCACACCAGGGATGGCTCCAGGGGCGAACACTTGGGAGAAGCCTTTGAAAGCGGGTACAATTTCAGTTGTGAACAGCTTAACACCTGCTTTTGCGATATACAAGCCGGCTGCGAAAATAGCTGACTGTTCGAGGATGAAGACGATGTATTCTTTGCCATCCGATAATTTGCTGACATAGTCAGAACCAGCAACCAGTCCAGATACCAGTAAAAGCACAAGCATCGTCAAGGTCGTTGCAACATTGGGGTCGCGCAAAAAACTGATGCGGTCATTAATTTTTACATTTTCGGTGTCATTTTCACGGTTGCCGAACACTTTCCCTAAATAGGTGCCCAGAATGTAAGAGGTCATGGAAGCATGAGCAATCGTATAATCATCCGATTTAATAATGTTTTTGCTGGCATTTCGGAGTAGGTAAGGAAACACCGCCATATAGCTCCCAATGACCAATGAACCGACGATGATCGTAGTCAGCGAACTGAGACCTAGACCTTTCATAACGGCTGTAGCGGCAAAGCTCATAAACAAAATCAAGTGAAGAGACAAATAAATGTACTTGAACTTGGTCAGACGTGCAAGCACGATGTTAAGGATCATGGAAAAGAGCAGAATGAGCGCAGCATCCGCCCCGATCTGATCAATGGTCAGTGCCATAATGGCTTCATTGCTGGGTACGACACCTTTAAGGTTGAACGCATAAGAAAAAATTTGGCTGAAGTTAGTGAGAACGCCTCCTAAAATGCCGCCGCCGACCTTGATCATGGTGAAGCCCATGAAAGAAAGGGTAGTTCCCGTAATGATTTCTGATACTTTCTTCCTCTGGAATATAAGGCCGAGTAATGTCACAATCGCGATAATGATGGATGGCTCCCTGATAATGCTCATAAACATTTCCATAGTGATCTCCGACTTTCTTTTATTTATTTTCCATTCTTACTAAATCGATTTAGTAATACTCGAAAAAAATTTCCCTTCCGGGAATGTAAAAAGAAGAAGAATCATTTTTTTGTGAATTAAATCACAAATTACTCCATGCATTATTCGTTTGAGCTCTATTCCTCCCCTCTCTTCAATCACCATCATCACTAAATTCAGGACAACCATAAATGAAAGGGTATTCATGACTCGAATCATAAGATCATTATAGCTCTTTATTTTCTTTTTACAATAGAATTCATAAAAACGTTTTCAAAAAGATGAAAAGGACTTATTCAAACATTCAGTTCAGCTTTAGGACCGATTCTCTGTGGTTGATGACCGGATTCATACGGATGATTTCTGACAGCTCCTCATGATCCTGTTCTTTTTGATCAATTTTCTCCAGCAGTAGCCTGGCACTTCTTTTCCCCATTTCAAAACTCGGCTGGGAAACGGTTGTGATCGGCGGATTATAAAAAGACGCAAAGGATACATCATCTATGCCAATCAAGGAAAAGTCATTAGGTATGGTCAGATGATTATTTTTTGCATAAATCAGCACCTGCTCCAAAATCATGTCATTCGTAGCAATAATTGCAGTGGGCGGATTCTCCATGTGAAATAGTTGTCCAATCAGATTAGGCATTTCATCCAACCTGCCGCTTTTGATATAGTTTTCATTCACGGGTATGTCATGTTTACCCAGCGTATTTCGGTAACCTGACAGTCGCTCACTTCGTGTGGTGATCGCTTTTTTGCCTAAGGGGAACGTGATAATCCCAATGTTGTTATGACCATGCTCAATGAGTGCTTCAACCGCAAGCTCGCTGGCCTTTTCATTATTCAGTAGCACCGTATCTACGCTGAGTTCATCGATTTTTCGGTCCACAAACACGAAGGGATAGCCATTCTTGGCAAGGGAAACATATAATTTCTTGTTCTCTTCCGTCGGGAAAATGATAAGTCCATCCACTTGCCGAGCAATCATCGACTGGACATACTTTTTCTCTTTGAGCGAATCATCATCGGTATTGCAGACAATGACCTGGACATTTTCCAGTTGGCATTCATCTTCAATGGCACGCACGACTTCTGTTGTAAATCTCGATAAAATGGTTGAAGAAATAACCCCCACAATGAAGGTCTTCTTCTGCTTGAGACTACGTGCCACCTCATTGGGTATATAACTGAGATCCTCAATCGCTTGCTCGATCTTCTTCTTGGTGTTTTCACTCATATAGTTGTATCTCTTTTGCAGAAACTGCGAAACTGTACTCTTCGACACCCCGGCACGTTCTGCAACTTCCTTCATCGTTGTTACCATAATTACCCTCCTTTCTTTTTCTGCATGTCAGGCATGTTAATTTTCAAATATATATATTCTGCAACCTGTATGTAAAGTGAATTTCACTTTATTATATACCTTCTTTTACAGCAGGAAAATATAATAAATGAAGAGTTAGAGCGTGCCTCTACCTCATATACAAGCGCGGCCAAAAATACGGGGTGGAAACTCCTTCACGAATCTTTTACAAGAGGAACTTTCCTACTTAGCTTGATAATCCGTTGTTATAAATCTATTGATTTCGAACGAAATCTTAGAAATATACGAATTTTATGAACTTGTTTGATGGAAGATTTGAACATAAAATAAAAATGTAATCGGTTACAAATTCTTTTAAATAAAGGAGGAAGCAGAATTATGAAGAAAAAAGGATTAAAAAAAACATTTTTCGTCATTGCCTCCCTCGTAATGGGCTTCACACTGTATGGCTATACACCCGCTTCTGCAGATGCAGCCAGTGTGAAAGGATATTATCACACCCAAGGAAACAAGATTGTAGACGAATCCGGGAAAGAAGCGGCATTTAACGGCCTGAACTGGTTCGGTCTGGAAACTCCTAATTACACCTTGCATGGACTGTGGAGCCGCTCAATGGACGACATGCTGGATCAGGTGAAGAAAGAAGGCTACAATCTGATTCGTCTGCCTTACAGCAATCAGTTGTTCGATTCCAGTTCCCGTCCAGACAGTATTGATTATCACAAAAACCCTGATCTGGTCGGATTAAACCCGATTCAAATTATGGACAAGCTGATCGAAAAAGCTGGACAACGCGGTATTCAGATTATCCTTGACCGTCACCGTCCAGGCTCAGGCGGGCAATCCGAGCTGTGGTACACATCCCAGTACCCTGAGTCTCGCTGGATTAGCGACTGGAAAATGTTGGCTGATCGTTACAAAAACAACCCAACCGTCATTGGTGCGGATTTACACAATGAGCCACACGGTCAAGCAAGCTGGGGTACAGGCAATGCCTCAACAGACTGGCGTCTGGCGGCACAACGTGCAGGGAATGCGATTCTGTCGGTGAATCCAAATTGGCTGATTCTCGTAGAAGGTGTAGACCACAATGTACAAGGCAACAATAGCCAATACTGGTGGGGTGGCAACCTGACAGGTGTAGCCAACTATCCTGTCGTTCTGGACGTACCGAACCGTGTCGTATATTCTCCACATGATTACGGCCCTGGTGTATCTTCGCAGCCATGGTTCAACGACCCGGCCTTCCCGTCCAACCTGCCTGCGATCTGGGATCAAACCTGGGGCTACATCAGCAAACAAAACATAGCTCCGGTGCTGGTTGGTGAATTCGGCGGCCGTAATGTTGATTTGTCCTCCCCTGAGGGGAAATGGCAAAATGCGCTTGTTGACTATATTGGTGCCAACAACCTGTACTTTACGTACTGGTCCCTGAATCCGAATAGCGGCGACACAGGCGGTCTGCTGCTGGATGACTGGACTACCTGGAATCGTCCGAAGCAAGATATGCTGGGTCGAATTATGAAGCCTGTTGTTTCCGTAGCCCAGCAAGCGGAAGCAGCAGCCGAATAGGCACAGGCCTTCAACTTCACTTAATTAAAAAAGCCGATTTTCCTCCTTCAGGCCAGATTATGCTGGGCTATGAAGATGTGGAGAAACGGCTTTTTTTGTTCTTCCAGTTTTACACATTGTAAATTCCCCATTGAATGGGTCATTTTGTAAACTAAATCTCTCTTTCAACCGATAAATACATATGTTGGATTTTAATTTAGAAAGGAAGTATTCATGTGATTATTTGGAAGGGTTTTGGTATTTTAAATATTATTATTCCAGGGATTTTATTTGTTATTGTCGGTAGTTTAGTATCCGCTCTAGGGCTTGACTCCATAGATTCCCGGCTGCCAATGGCTTTTGTGTTCATTGTGTCGGGAGTTATTATCTGGTATTTGGGGAAAGCACTCAACTCCGACTCGGACAAAGTGCTAGTTGATATGGAAACGGGACAACGCTATCGAATGGGAACCCAGCACAGTCTATTTTTTATCCCTATGCATTATTGGGGCCCTGCCGGTCTAGCGATCGGATTTATTTTAATCGTTGCATCGATATTTATTTAACGTTGATTGCAAACATAAGCTATTCCGAACACCGCAATGCGAGCTAGTTGCTCCCATTGCGGTCTTTTTCCTTCTCGCAGGTCGATTATGCTCAGATACCGCTATGGTTTACCTGTAGGCCAATGGGTTTGGGTCAGGGGAACACCTAGCTCATGCTTCGACCTAGCTGCTCCACCTTGCTCAGCCAATCGTTGCGCTGCTGATCCGATAACTTATTCATAAGATCAATGGTCGTAGAACGCACTGGTTTGACACCACATAGATGCAGCGTGGAATCCTTCATCATCCGATGCCCAGGCTGTCCCTGGAAAAATCGGTAGTACCAGTGCGGACCGTCCATCGTTGTAATGAGGCGAGCTGTTCTTCCTTTTAGAAGCTTGTCAGGCAAGGATTTTCCTTTTTGATACTTAAACGCAAACCCCGGCATAATGGTACGGTCAATGAAGCCTTTCATTAATGCAGGCAAGCTGCCCCACCAGATTGGAAAGACAAAAACAAGATGTTCTGCCCATTTAATCGACTCCTGTGCTTGGATCAAATCAGGTTCCAGCGGCAATTTATTACGATATCCACCTAATAGATTTGGGTTAAAATCCAACTCGGATAACTGCAACAAACGAACCTCTGCTCCTGCAGCCTTCGCTCCTTTTACATAGGATTGAGCCAACGCTTCTCCATAACTGCCAGCGACTGGATTCCCTTGAATCACCAATATTTTTTTAGACATATAAGCCACTTCCTATCTTCACATTATGATTTTAGTTAGAAAACACTAACTTTATATTTAAAAAGAAAAGGCCACTACTGACCTTTACTTAATAAAGCAGTTAAACGTTGTTTGACCTCTGCTGCAAATGGAACCAGCTGCTGTGGAAGTTCACCTTCCAGGCTGGATACGGACAAGCGTGTAATAGCTCCAATGATGAGCACACCGGATAGCTGAGCATCCTGCTTCGGCAGTTCACCTTGTTGAATCCCCTGTTCGATGAATTCAGTCAACGCCTCCAGCGGCTGACGCACATTCTGGCTCTGGCTTGCTTCAACATACAGCTCATGATGCTGTGATAGTAGAAGCAAACCATACTGGTCCTCATCATGCATATTCAGCACTTCATCCACCAGTTGATGGAAACGACTAACGAAGTTCCCACTCTGCTTGCGATAGAAGTCAATTAAGGTGGTGTAGCTATTGCAATACTGCCCAAATACTTCCAAGGCCATCGCATCTTTGCTCTTAAAATGCTTATAAATCGCGGCATCCGTCACACCGGCAGCCTCTCCAATTTCTTTGACTGAAATCCCGTCAATTCCTTTGGTTGCAAATAAGCACATCGCTGCCTGCAGAATATCTTTCTTTTTGCTGTCTATATGTGTTTTCTTGTTCATAAAATTATAGTAAGTGATAACTAACTAAAATGCAAATTATATTTTTATGCAGGCTCATTCTATCTTCATACTTTCATTTGAAATATATTGTATTAAACCTAAATACCATGTTTTTATAAGTGAATGATCATAAATACAATTAATGATACGTGTATCGCCACATTTTATTCATATAAAATAGATATGTAATCGAATAAAACGGGCGCTCGGGCAGGCGGGACTCATTATGCTTAAGGTGCATGCAGTCACCCAGCAGGGAAAAGACTCAGGCAGTCTTGGCATATGAGCGACGAGCACATTTCCCCGCTGCAAAAAGTCGTGCACGCCATCCATAACCAAAGCTCCAAGGCCGGTCTTCAGCTTTGGCATGTCGGACGCAAAGGCTCGTTGCCCCAAAAACAGCTGTATCTGCCTCTGGGTTGCCTCACCGCGAACAGTATCATCCACTGGCTCGCACACTAAATTGAACAATTTCCACAATAATAGGTGTGCCGGAGGAAATTGCCTCCCCTTCGTTAAGGCGAATCGTCAGCGATTCAGGTGTCAGTCTATACAATGTGCTTTCTTGTATCATTCCATTAATGTATAGATTGGCATAACTGTTGCTTCCGACATTAAACCGCTGAAAGGGCTCCTGTACACCATCTACAGAAAATTGATCCGCCATAATCGTGATTGAAGACTCAATTGTAGCAGGTGCAAAATAAAAATATCGCTCGGCTATGGGTATAATTTCAATATTTGAAATGTCAGCTGCCGGACCGGTTGGGCCTGTTATTCCTTGGGCTCCGGTTGGGCCCGCTATGCCCTGTGCTCCAGTAGGGCCGGGTGCACCTGTTGCACCTGAACTACCTTGGACGCCAGCCGGACCTGGCGCTCCCCGTGTTCCTGCTGGACCCTGTATTCCTGGTATTCCTTGGACTCCCGGTGTTCCCGCAGTTCCCGGTATGCCTTGTGCTCCTGCTAAACCTGGAATACCTTGTACCCCTGTTAACCCGGCTTCGCCTTGCTTCCCTGTCAAACCAGGAATGCCCTGTGCTCCTGCCGAACCCGGAACACCCGGCTTTCCCGTCTTGCCCATTCTCCGCCTCCGCTTGGTAGGAGTATTTCTACATCTCCGTTGCATGATTAGCTTTGGATGCTTTTTGGCATGGAACCCCGTTTTTGTTCTACCTTTGAGTGAATAACTTGTTTTACACTTTTTACGTTTGTTGATCTTGCAATGTACGGTTCTCTTTCCTTGCCTTCTTAGTGATGAATCGCGTCTCCTCATACCAGTCGTATACACCTCCTTCTCACATGCTTATTTATGTATTGTATGCATATCCCTCTTTAGGGTTTTAGGCATTTGTAGGATGCCGATTCCAAGTATTCGCTTCCATCTGTATTTGTAGCAAAATAGGCCTTCTCCATTCACCCTATTATTAATAGAAAGGTTAATATGCCGTTTCCGAATAGGTTGAGAAATCATTTATTGATTAAGAGCCACCGAATGGCTCATACCAGTAAAGAAAGGAGATGAAAACTATGCCCATCATAAAACCTGTGTACACAGCAGTAGCTACTGCTCCCGTAGCAACTGGTGGTGCCATAAGCACGACTGTAACCCCAGCCGTGACTCGTTTTTTTGCAACAATTACAGCCGGGATGATCGGAGCAACAACAACAACTATTCCTGCTGCAAGCTTCGTAGATGACGCCGACGCTCCAGTAGTTGCTTTACCAACATTAACGGCTACTGATTCTGCTAATTATTATATTAATGGAGTTATTCAGCAGAGTTCCTTATTCACCCTGACCACGGCAAGTCTGGTCATTGCCTCTGTAGATATTACACCAGGTGTCCCCGCTGTCATAGAAATATCTGATTTTAGCGGCACAACCTCCACCATATCAACTCAGCCCACCATCTCTGCCCCTACCGTAACAATTATCACTTAAGACGTTTCATCCTTTTGATTCAAGATGGACTGAACGGTCATTCACACTGTACATTACCCCGTATAAGCTAGAAAAGACCGATTCAGATGTCGATATCTGAATCGGTCTTTTAAGCTCAAGATGAATATACAATCGTTTTCAAATGACTGGGTACTGTATGATTAAGGCAAAATAGCAAAGGAGCGCACTGGAAATCCGGGGGAATCTTGAATGCTCGGAACGATATTATATATGACCGCGCCCGTCGGGGGCAACTTGTCCAAATTTGTCAGCATCTCAACTTGATACCGATCCTGCTCCAATATGTAATATTCCCCTACCAGCTTGCCAGCTTTGCGATAAGCTACAGAAGAATCCGTATCTAGCGTTTCATGTCCAATGGCAGCCACATTCCGTTCTTCTACCAAAAAGCGTAGCGCCTCTAGCGACCAGCCTGGACAGTGTGCATCTCCGGCGTCATCCTTGTTCGAGAAGGCATCTGAATCAGGCCAACGTTTGCTCCAATCACTGCGAAAAGCGACAAAGGACTGATCAGCAATGCGTCCATGCTCTTTCTCAAAGTCCAAAATATCCGCAACCGTAAGCTCATAGTCAGAATTAGCTGCAACGGCTGCTGAACGGTCAATGACAACGAGCGGCAAAACCAGCTCCTTCAATGAAAGCTCATGCAAGTAACGTTTGCCCTTCACAAAATGAACGGGTGCGTCAATGTGAGTCCCATACTGACCTGGAAAGCAGTATTGTTTTACAAAAAAGCCATCGTCGTGGGTAAACAGGGTATCCACCTGAACATTATCGAATACTGGAAAATGAGGGATTTCAGGATAAAAAGCGTGGGACAAATCTACCCACTCTTTTTGCTTCAACAACTTCAAGATATCTGCTAAATGCTCTGCCATGATGCCCATTCCTCCTCAGCTTTATTACAAGCCATTTTACCTGAGGATTCTGCAAAAATCTATAAATCGACCTTCCAGAATGTATAGATTGAAATCGTTAACATTTTGAGAAAAAACACAAAAACAATTCCATATATTCATATATACATTTCCTATTCCGTGTGATTGTTAACGTTTTCATTATTACATATACGTCTTGATTGGAAAAAGTAGGGGTCTATTGAATTATATAAAAAATTCGACAAAAATTTTAGTATGTAACTTTTATTATATTAACAAATACTGGAACACGAAGTATGATAGAAAATGTAGAAACCACAGGAGCACCCGGGACTCCCTTCGTTTGTCTACTCTATTCATCCAATATACGGAGGTATTTTATGAAAAAGAGATTTTCACTCGGAATTGCAGCAGCTCTGCTATTCACTACCCTGTCCCCTCTTGGTTCACCTGCTCATGCAGCCAGCGATATTGGTAAAGAAACGCTTGGTAACAAAAACGGTTGGGCAGCCTTTTCTACAGGCACAACAGGCGGAGCTGCAGCCTCTTCTTCTAATATTTTCACCGTAACGAATCGCAAGCAATTAGTCGATGCTTTGGGCAAAAACAGCAATAGTACGCCTAAAATCATTTATGTCAAAGGCACGATCAACGCCAACGTCGATGACAATAACAAGCCGTTGGGATTGAACGATTACAAGGACTCTAAATATGATTTTGACGCCTACCTCAAAGCTTATGACCCATCCACTTGGGGTAAAAAGGCTCCGTCCGGCACATTGGAAAAGGCACGTGAGGCTTCACAAAAAAATCAGGCCAGTCGTGTCGTCATTGAGATTCCTTCTAATACAACGATTGTCGGTCAGGGTAGCAATGCCGTCATTAACGGCGCGAACCTTCAACTAAAAAAAGGGACAGATAATGTCATTATCCGTAATATTGAGTTCCAGGATGCCTACGATTATTTTCCTCAATGGGACCCAACGGACGGCAGCACAGGCAATTGGAATTCGGAATATGACAGCATTACAATTAACGGCGCCACACATGTATGGGTAGACCACAATACCTTCAATGATGGATCTCACCCAGATAGCCAAAACGGCTCCTTTTACGGTCAAGAATACCAGCATCATGATGGGCTTCTCGATGTGATTAACCAGGGCGATCTGGTTACGGTTTCTTACAATCATTTTTACGATCATGATAAATCATCGATTATTGGCAACAGCGACAGTAAAACAGCAGATGAAGGGACTTTACGTGTAACCCTGCATCACAATTATTATGAAAACACGGTACAACGCACACCACGCGTGCGGTATGGACAAGTCCATCTGTACAACAATTACTATACAGGTGATGTAAAACGCTCCGAATATCCTTCACTGTATATATGGGGCGCAGGTAAATCCTCCAAAATCTTCGCCGAAAACAATGTTATTGACGTTGCCGGTTTATCTGCAGCTAAAATCGTGACTGTCTTTGGTGGAACTGCCCTGTCAGATACGGGCACAATCCTGAATGGACAAGCTGTTAATGCAGGCTCCAGTGCGGGTCTTAGCTCCTCTGTAGGCTGGAAACCATCGCTGAACGATAAAATTTCCCCATCCGCCAGTGTGAAGGCAGAAGTCACTTCCCAAGCTGGCTCTGGTAAGCTGTAAACACTGCCCATTAACACAAATAACCGCAGACGCATACAACCTGCGATTTTACACCAAAAAGGCTGCTTCCTCCGTAGAATGATTCCACACGGAGAGAACAGCCCTTTTTTTTATTTTTCATTTGTTTAATTACAAATTATAGCGCACATTAACTACCGTATTGTTCTACCAAAACCGGCTTTTCAAATGCGTTATCCAGCTTGCGAAGCTTAGCCTTTACCGCATCTGGTGGCTCAACCGCTGGCGCATCTGGATGCAGCAACCATGATTTCACAAAATGCGTATCGGATAATTGAAAGAGTGGAGGCTCTTTCTCAAAGTCAATTTTCATAGCATAAGAACTGCGAGCTGCAAAAGCATCCCCTACAGGTGGGTGAAGCAGATCCGGAGGTGTTCCCGGAATAGCTGCCAGCTTCTGACCATGGCTGTCCAAACTTGGCATAGAGGCGAGAAGGCCCCATGTATATGGATGTTTCGGGTTGTAGAAAATTTCATTAACCGTACCTGTTTCCACGATTTGTCCTGCGTACATAACAGCAACGCGATCAGCCATCTTCGCCACAACACCGAGGTCATGAGTAATAAAGATGATGGAAGTATCAATCTTTTTCTGAAGATCTTTCATCAGTTCCAAAATTTGAGCTTGAATCGTTACGTCCAACGCAGTCGTCGGCTCATCGGCAATCAGAAGTTTCGGATTAGCAGCCAATGCCATCGCAATGACGACACGTTGACGCATACCGCCACTAAATTCATGCGGATATTGGTTAAAACGCTGTTCTGGATGTGGAATACCTACTAGATTCAGCAACTCAATACCCCGCTTGCGAGCAGCATCCTTGGATATTTTTTCATGCTTGAAAAGCACTTCCGTAATCTGCTTGCCCACTTTCATCGTCGGGTTAAGCGAAGTCATTGGGTCCTGAGAAATCAGGCCAATTTCCTTACCACGAATTTTTTGCATCTGCTTTTCCGTTTTATTAATCAGCTCTTGTCCGTCAAACATAATTTGACCCTTTTGATAAATGCCCGGAGGGGTCGGAATCAACTTCATAACAGCTTGTGAGGTTACGCTTTTACCTGAGCCGGATTCGCCCACAATCGCCAGCGTCTCTCCTTTATTGACATGAAAGTTTACGCCACGAATGGCCTGCACTAGTCCCTGGCGGGTCTTGAAAGATATCGTTAAGTCCTTCACTTCCAAAAGGCGGTTCATCTCATCACTCTTTCATTTATTATTCATCACTATTATTGACCACTATCTAAAAAAACGACGTCCATGAGTCAAGGTATATACGATTAATTTTACTCAGTTTAGTACCTACCAGTCAAGCTATATCTCAAATATCACCGAAAAACTTCCATTCGATGTTAGATAAATGAAATGTTTCTCCGAAAAAACGATCATTTTTAACCATTTTTGTACTCATTTATAACATGCGCTGGATATAGCTGAAGCGTGCTCCACCCAATGGCGAACGTGTGCAGAGTAGTTCTCCATTCAACCGGGTAGCAATTTGACGACAAATAGCCAATCCAAGACCTGTGACACCATTCGAGCCCGCATAGAATCTTCCGAACACCTCGGTTGCCTCTTGTTCGGTCAGCCCTTCCCCATCATCATCCACATGCATAACCCATACAACCTCCGGTGTTGTCCCTGTCTCCAAATGAATGACAACCTCCGCAGAGGTATGCCGAACTGCATTTTGCAGCAAATTCAATATCATGCGGAACAATTGCTCGGCCGGAACGGCCACATGCAGACCCTCTCCCTCCACTCGGAGCGAGATAGAACGTTCAGCAGCCACCGGCATCAATAGATGAACAGCATCCTCCGCCATGCTTCTAAGATCAACCAGAGAGACAGGCCACTCTTCATTCAGCGCCTCCAGCCTCGATAGCTGCAGCAGCTTTTCCACCATGTCAATTAACCGCTGGGACTGCACTTTGATGATACTCAGTCCCTCGTCCTGGGATACCACTTGATCCTGTATGGCATATACATAGCCTTGAATCGACATTAACGGTGTCCTTAGCTCGTGAGATACATTTTGTAGAAATTCAATTTGACCGTGATGGTGCTGCTGAATACGGGCGGACATGGAATGAAAGGTGCCGATCAGCTCGCCAATCTCACTTTTATCCGCCTGTGGAAAATCACTATCCTGCGGCTGATTCGGCTCATAGTTGCCAACCGCCTCTTTCAATCGTTTGAGCGGACGCACCAGACGCGAGACCACCATCAGACCAATGACGAGAATCACTAAAAAACCCGCGATGATAGACAGTAATGTGGTTCTCATTAACGGTACATACAGGGCTCTCAAAGAAGATAAGGGTGAGTATACAAAAATACGAAAAGGTTGTCCGGGCAATTCCTCATTCGTAAACAGTACCTTTTTACCTTGAAGCACAGCCACCCCTTCATGTGTAGCGGTCAGATCCTGGGCAGACGGATGAACCGATGCAAAAAATCCCTGGCGGATCAAAAGCAAATGTTCGATCTTTTTGCCTTCCATTCCAGAAACGCTTGAGTCAATGATGTGGTTATCCGTGCTTAAAATAAAGTAATCGGTAGATAAAAGCACGCCCTTGATAACATAGTTAAATTCAGCATTATCCAGTCGATCAAAGCCTCCATCACTCATAATATGGACGGCTTTGCGTGCCTGCTCATGAAGTTTGGATTTGGCTTGATTCACCAGAATGTCGTCGATAAGTCTGATGAATAAGACCACTGTAATACAGACGGTAATAAGCATGGCGATGGACAGGGAAAGCAGTATTTTAGCTCTCATCGTACGCATGATTACAACTCCTGAACCGTTGCTTTATATCCGAAACCCCATACGGTGTTAATGACGAGCGTAGAGTGATATTCAGCTAACTTTTTACGAATCCGTTTGACCAGATCATCCACGACTCTCACATCACCTATAAAATCATAGCTCCACACCTGCTGAATCAGATGTTCCCTGCCAAAAGGTCTTTCCAGATGATTCGCAAGAAACAGCAACAGATCGAATTCACGTGAGGTTAAATTCAGCTCTTGTCCGTCCACTGTGACTTTACGAAAGTCAGCAAAAATATACAGATTGCCCGCATGGCATAGATCTGCGTTTTCTGCCGCTTGCCTATCGTCCGATGCAGACATTCCGGCCTTGCTCAGTCTCAGCATTGCTTTGACCCTTCCTACCAACTCCCTTGGATTAAAGGGCTTGGTCAAAAAATCGCTGCAGCCCAGCTCCAGCCCGTGAATACGGTCGTTCTCTTCTCCACGGGCAGAGATCATAATGATCGGCATTTCCGTAAACTCACGAAGCTGAGTCAGTAGAGAAAGCCCATCAATGCCAGGCATCATAATATCAAGAACGAGACAATCCGGACGGTTCGTACGGATATGCTCTACCAGTGTTTTACCGCTGGAAAAGGAAGTCACCTCGTAGGATTCTTTTTTCAAATATTCAGATATTAATTGCAGAATGAACACATCGTCATCCACTACTACTATTTTTGTCATGGCCTTAACCCCTTGCCGTTGTTCTGGATGCTTCCATCCTCTCTTTAAGCTTAACAGAAGCCTAGCAGAATAGACAAAAGACGGGTATACCGTTCCCGGTCCCGTCTTTCTTATCATGAATCGCTGCTGTATATGCCAGGCGAGCTGAGTGCTAACTACGCATCAAACTTATTTCTTGGTTGTTACTACTTTGGCTGCTGCTTTTGGAGCTGTTTTTGCTGGGACTGCTTTTTTAACTGGAGTTTTGTGGGTCACTTTTTTAGCTACGACATGATGTGTACGAGTTTTATGAGCTGTTGCTTTGTGTTTAACAACATTATGTTTTTTGGCATGATGTTTAACTGTACGGTGCTGCCCTTTCACTGCTTTAGTTTTGTGGCTTGCCGCTTTTTTCGCAACGGATTTTTTGGCAGGGGCTTTCTTTGCTTTGGTTGTTGTTTTATGAGCTGTTACAGCTTTTTTAACCGGTGTTTTTACCACAGGTGCTTTCGTCACAGGTGCTTTTGCCGGTGTTTTGGTAGCTGGTGTCATAACCGCAGGAGCTTTGGTTACTGGTGCAGTGCTCGCTGGAGTCGTTGTTGCTGTAGCGGCGAATGCGCTGCTTGCTCCTCCCAGTACACTTACTACGGTCAATACGGCTGCTGCATTTTTAGTCCATTTTTTCATGATTGAATCACCTCTCCTTTAAAGTATCTTTAGCTTATCAGGAGAATTCGGCATAATTGTGGAGCAAATGTGTGAAAAGTATATGAAAAAGCGTGCAGCTCTGTATTTAGAAAATACATGAGTCTGCACGCTATGAGTTTTACAATAACCGTCTTCACTAGCCAATGGCGATCCAGGAAATAATACCGTAGTTATGCGCGGTTTCGTTCCACTTGGTTACGACGATCACTGCTCCATTCGGCGTCTGAGATTTCAGCGTCGCATGAAAGAGAGGGTGGTTCGTCATCGCTACTAATGTGTAGTCCGGGTTTACAAAAGTCTCCCCGAATACAATGGTCACTTCCGTCTCTCCTTCACTGCCTTTCAAAAGAAACGGCGCTCTGCCGAACTGCTGCAATGCGGGCTGATTCGCACACGTACGAACCGGAGTGATGCTCAAATGCTCCGGCTTCACTGCGTTCAGCTCCAACTCACGTGAGCCTACAGTGCCTTCCACCAGATGATGGCCTTCAATGCTCTGCTCTGCCACATGATGGCTTTGTACCGCAGCGGCCTGCAGATGCTCTGCTCCCACAGCTCCCGGGCTCAGCACCTCGCTGTCGACGGCCTGAGCTTGCAGATGGTTTCGAGATATACTGTTTGCCTGAAGTCTGTCGCCACTGATACCTTCCTCTGGCAAAAGTCCCGAGAGATGAATATCTGTGGACAGCTGAGCCCGTGTCACTGAGCCTGCTTTTAGGTGATGCGAATCAATAACTTCCTCTCCAATGTGGTGGCTCTCAATAGCCTCCTCAGCCACATGACGGGACTGTACCGTTCCATCTGCCAGCTTGCTGGATGTTACCGCTCCTTCTTGTATAGCATCCTCAACCACCGCCTGCCAGCCTACATGCTGTGGTTGAATAGCCCCTGCTTGCAGATGCTCCGACTGGACTGAATCCAGCGCGATATGCCTGGACTGCACCACGCCTTCTGCCAGTGCGGACCCTTGGATCGCCCCCTCGGCCAAATGCTGAGCGTGTACGGCATGCTCCGTTAAATGCACGGAGTTTATGCTGGCTTCTGCCAAATTCGAAGCACGCACCGCCCGAAGTGCAAGCTTCTCAGCGTTCACGCTGCCTGCCTGGAGCGCGTGAACCGATATACTCCCCGGCGCAATATGCCGAGTCATCACTGCCGAAGCCTGCAAATGATCAGAGGTGACCGATTCAGGAGCCAGGTGGCTCGACTGGACGGCCTCTTCTGCCAAATGATTGGCTTGCACCGCTTCGTCTGTAATGTGCCACGGCTGGACCGAATGAGGAGATATTTTAGCGGCAGTTACGCCATCATCCGCTAGTTTGTCGGACGTAACGGACTCATTCTGCAAAGCATCGGTCGATATTGCTTGTGAGGCGATATGCACACCTTGAATAGTTCCAAGATGCAGATGGTGCGGTTGAATAGACTCCGGTGCGATATGCACGGACTTCACCGCCCCCTCTGCCAGCGCTCTGTCCTGTACAACACCGGGTGCCAAATGCCGAGGGTGTACGGCATGCTCAGACAGCTGTGAAGGACCAACACTTCCTTCCGCGAGATTCGTCGCGTGCACCGAGCGTGCCGCCAGTTTTTCCGAGGTGATGCTTTCTGCTTGAAGCGCACGACCTGACACACTGTCCTGGGCCAGATGTCTCGCAAATACCGAGGAAGCCTGCAAATGATCAGAGGTGACGGATTCAGGAGCCAGATGGCTCGACTGGACGGCCTCTTCTGCCAAATGATTGGCTTGCACCGCTTCGTCTGTAATGTGCCATGGCTGGACTGAGTGAGCAGACAGCTTGGCGGCAGTCACGCCCTCATCCGCCAGTTTGTCGGACGTAACGGACTCATTCTGCAAAGCATCGGTCGGTATTGCTTGTGAGGCGATATGCACACCCTGAATGGTTCCCATTTGCAGATGATGCGACTGGACGGACTCCGGTGCGATATGCACGAATTTCACTGCCCCTTCTGCCAGCGCTCTGTCCTGTACTGCACCAGGTGCCAAATGCCGGGGGTGTACGGCATGCTCAGACAATTGTGAAGGGCCGACGCTTCCTTCCGCGAGATTCGTCGCTTGCACCGAGCGTGCCGCCAGCTTTTCCGAGGTGACGCTTTCTGCTTGTAACGCACGGCTAGACACACTATCCGGGGCCAGATGGCTCGCAAGTACCGCCGAAGACTGCAAGTGGGCTGAAGTGACAGATTCCGGTGACAGATGGCTCGACTGGATGGTCTCTTCTGCCAAATGATTGGCTTGCACTGCTTCGTCCGCAATGTGCCACGGTTGTACCGAGTGAGCCGACAGTTTGGCAGCAGTCACACCCTCATTCGCTAATTTATCAGACGTAACGGATTCATCCTGTAATACATCGGTCGATATCGACAGGGATGCCAGATGCTCGCTCTGAATAGTTCCAGGGTGCAGGTGATGCGGCTGGATGGATTCCGGGGCAATGTGTACTGACTTCACTGCCCCCTCAGCTAGCGCTGTATCCTGCACAGCGCCGACTGCCAAATGCTGAGTGTGTACCGACTGTGCAGATAAATGCGAAGGACCGACGCTGTCTTCCGCAAGATTCGTCCCTTGTACCGAGCGTGCTGCCAGCTTTTCCGAAGTGACGCTTTCCGCTTGTAGCGCAAGACCGGATACACTATCCGGCGCCAAATGACTCGCAAGTATCACCGAAGACTGTAAGTGGGCTGAGGTGACAGATTCCGGCGCCAGATGACTTGATTGAACGGCCTCTTCTGCCAAATGATTAGCTTGCACTGCTTCATCTGTAATGTGCCACGGCTGTACCGAGTGAGCCGACAACTTAGTGGCAGTCACACCCTCATCGGCCAATTTATCAGATGTCACAGACTCATCCTGTAAAACATCAGTCGATATCGACTGAGATACCAGATGCTCGCCCTGAATGGTTCCAGGGTGCAAATGGTGTGATTGGATTGATTCTGGAGCGATATGCACGGATTTCACTGCTCCCTCTGCCAACGCTCTATCCTGTACCGCTCCGGCTACCAGATGCCGGCTGTGTACGGAATGTGCAGACAGATGTGACGGTCCGATGCTGCCTTCCGCAAGATTCGTCCCTTGTACCGAGCGCGCTGCCAGCTTTTCCGAGGTGACGCTTTCCGCCTGTAGTGCACGACCGGATACACTATCTGGCGCCAGATGACTCGTAAGCACTGAGGAAGCCTGCAAATGGCGAGAGGTAACGGATTCGGAAGCCAGATGGCTTGACTGGATGGATTCTGCTGCCAAATGATTTCCTTGCACTGCTTCGTCTGTAATGTGCCACGGCTGTACCGAGTTGACCGCCAGCTTGGCGGAAGTCACACCCTCATCCACCAATTTATCGGAGGTAACAGACGCATCCTGCAAAGCATCGGTCGATATGGCCTGGGATGCGATATGCTCGCCCTGAATGCTTCCTGTGTGCAGGTGATGTGGCTGGATTGACCCCGCGGTAATGTGTACCGACTTCACTGCTCCCTTTGCCAGCGTTGTATCCTGTACTGCGCCAGTTGCCAAATGCCGGGCGTGTACCGACTGTGCAGACAAATGTGACGGGCCGACGCTGTCTTCCGCAAGATTCGTTCCTTGCACCGAGTGGGCTGCCAGCTTTTCCGAGGTGACGCTTTCCGCTTGTAGCGCACGGCCGGACACACTATCCGGGGCCAGATGGCTCGTGAGCACTGACGAAGACTGCAAGTGGGCTGAAGTGACACTTTCCGGTGCCAGATGGTTCGACTGGATGGATTCTGCTGCCAAATGATTTCCTTGCACTGCTTCGTCTGTAATGTGCCACGACTGTACGGAGTGGGCCGACAGCTTGGCGGCAGTCACGCCCTCATCTGCCAGTTTGTCAGATGTCACAGACTCATCTTGTAAAGCATCGGTCGAAATGGCCTGGGATGCAATATGCTCGCCCTGAATGATTTCAGTATGCAGATGGTGTGGTTGGATCGATTCCGGGGCAATGTGCACGGACTTCACCGCTCCCTCTGCCAGCACTCTATCCTGTACCGCTCCAGCTGCCAAATGCCGCGTGTGTACGGACTGCACAGATAGATGTGAAGGGCCGATACTGCCTTCTGCAAGGTTCAATCCTTGTACCGAGCGGGCTGCCAGCTTTTCCGAGGTTACACTTTCCGCTTGAAGTGCACGACCGGACACACTATCCGGAGCCAAATGTCTCGTTAGCACCGAGGAGGCCTGTAGGTGCACCGAGGTGACCGCTCCAGATGCCAGATGGGTCGAGTCCACAACCGCCACGGCCAAATGGTTGCTTTGTACAGCTTCATCCATAATATGCTCGGACTGCACTGCATGGGCTGACAACTTGGTAGAGGTTACACTTTCCTCTGATAGTTTGGCAGAGGTAACCGCTTCATCCTGTATGGCTTGAGTCGCTATAGCCTGCAATGCAATATGCTCTCCCTGAATGATCCCGCTTTGCAAATGCTCGGATTGGATGGATTCTGCTGTAAGATGCTCAGACTTCACAGCATTCTGGGCTAATATCGTGTCCTCTACTGATCCTGCGGCCAAATGTCTGGTTTGTACGGCCTGTGCAGCCAAATGCCCGGGTCCCACGCTGTTTTCCGCCAGGTTGGAAGCCTGCACAGCCCGAGCCGCTAACTTCTCGGAAGTGACGCTTTCCGACTGAAGTGCATGGCCGGACACACTATCTGGGGCGAGATGTTTGGTTTGGACCGAAGCAGACTGCAAATGGTTGGAGGTGACGGATTCCGGCGCCAGATGATTCGCCTCCACTGCTTCAACAGCCAGATGGTTGCTCAGTACTGCTTTATCCGTAATATGCCATGGCTGCACCGAACGAGCAGACAGCTTGGAGGAAGTGACACTGCCCTCAGCTAGCTTAGGCGCAGTAATCGCCAAATCATTAATTTTATCCGTAGCCACACTTTCCGGCGATAGTTTCAACGAAGTAACGGCATGATCCTGTAAATGGTGGGAGTATACCGCACCACTGGCCAAATGCGCGGTATGAACAGCGCCTTCGCCTAGTATGTCTGCGGTAACGGACTGTTCTTGCAACGCCGCGGTTCCGACACTGTCTTCCCCAAGATGCTTGCTCTGTACAGAGCTCTGGGCCAAATGGGTTGAATCCACCGATTGAGCCTGTAACGCCTTTCCGCCCACACTGTTGTCGGCAAGGTGGTTTTCACGGATTACTCCCGTTGCAATGTGTACGTGGGTAATGGCTTGAGACGCAACTTTATTTCCGGTTACCGCCCCTGTGCCAATTTTAGTTTCTATAACCGCCTCGTCAGCGATTTTGTCAGACTTAATAGCGCTCGAAGCGATGTGATTTTCCTTGATAGCCTGATTCGCCACATGGTAATCCAGAACTGCACCCTTCCCTATTTTCTCGCTTGTCACAGCCCCGGAATGCAAATGTTGCTCCGTAACCGCCTCTGGTGCAATATGATCTTTCCGAATAATTTCGGATTGAAGATGCACGGAAGAAACTGCCTCTGGAGAAATCTGAGGTCCTTGTATGGCTGCTGTTGCAATATGTCTGGTAAGTACTGCCTCATCGGCAATTTTGTGTGGGAGAATGCTCTGATCCGATATTTTGGATGAAGTGACGGATTGATCAACAATCTGCAATGAGCCTACAGACTGATCTGCCAGTTTATTGGATTGAATACTCCGATCCGCGATATGCCGGGCTGTTACTTGGCCCGTTCCAAGCTGCTCTTCCCCGATGGAGCCAGGACCCAGATGCTTTCTTTCAATCGCTCCTGCCTGAATGTGCGTACTGGTGACTGCCTCAGACTCCAGATGACGCCCGCTGACAACACCTTCCTCCAATTGTTCCCTGCCCACAATTCCGTCGGATAGCTGCTTGCGATTAATCGAACCGGGGGCCAAATGCCTTGCATGAACGGCATGCTCGGTCAGGTGCGCGCTCTCAATGCTGCCTGCCTGGATTTTAGTTCCATCCACAGCCCCATCCCGCAATTTGGAGGTGGTCACAGACTGATCGCCCAGCTTGGAGCTATCAACAGCTTCATTCGCCAAATTGTTCGATTGAATCGTACCGCTGCGAATTTTATCGGAGGTGACCGACTGATCTTGAAGCATATCTGAAGACACGATCCATTGCTTGAAATGACGGCTTTCAATCGAGCCATTGGCAATATGATCGCCGCTGATAATTTTATCCGCCAGCTTTTCTGGAGTGATGCTGCCATCACGAAGTTTTTCACCACTAATAGAGCGATCCTGCAATTTACTGCCTGCCACTGATGCGTCTGACAGATGCTCGACCGTAATGGAGTCGGGAGCAATCTTCGAAGCAGTCACAGCACCGTCAGCTATTTTAATTGTATGAACAGCATAATCTGCTAGAAATTCCGTTTGGATACTCTCTTGTTTCAGCTTGCTGGAATCTATGGAAGCGGGAGCGATCTTTTCACCTGTCACAGCGAAATCACTCAAATCGTCTGTATAGATGAAAGCATTGTTTACATGCGGAGCCTTCTTATTGTTCAAAATTTCTTCCACATCAATTGGATCAGGTTCTGGTTCCGGCTCTAGCTCTATCTCTGGCTCTGGCTCTAGCTCTGGCAGTGGGGGTTCTTCCATCAAAGCTGGAGTCTCCTCAACATCTGCAACCTCAATTTCTTTCTCGTGCAGAGCCTCGACTTCAGGCTCGACAACTGTCTTTAGCTCCGACTCCTCTGTAGTTGGGGGAGGCGGAGAAGCAACTTGATGAAGTCTTGCTTCTGTCTCCCTCTCCGCAGGCAGTGGTTTTGAGCGTTGTATCATACTTAACTCATTCATATCCGGGTCAATTACACGATAGAGCGGCTTTTTGTTTCTGTTGGTTTTTCGGCTCTTGTTCTTCAAGCAGCTCTCTCCCTTCTCATGTTTATCGTTACAGCATCATATGCAGACCCTTAGGCACTTGCCACCCTGTACAGAGATTCACTTTTGGGTAAAAAGGATACTTACTAAAATCCACGTTTGAAAAAAAATAGTTAAAAGTTAAAATAGTAAGGGTGAAGATCGCTACAAGAAGAGAGGAATTACAATAACATGATTATCAAACCAAGAACACGTGGCTTTATCTGCACCACTGCTCATCCGGTGGGCTGTGCCCAACATGTTCAGGAGCAAATTGACTATGTACAGGCCCGTCCTGCTATCCAAGGCCCCCGTAATGTACTTGTAATCGGGGCATCTGCCGGATATGGATTGGCTTCTCGCATTACTGCCGCCTTCGGTGCGCGTGCCAATACAATTGGCGTGTATCGTCCTAGCAATGCTACGGCTACACGCACAGCATCGGCAGGCTGGTACAATTCTGCTGCATTTGAAAAAGCCGCTCAGGAAGCTGGGCTTAAATCCTTAAGCGTGACAGGAGATGCCTTCTCGGATGAGGTCAAAGCCAAAACGGTGGAAGCCATTCGCGAAGAACTGGGACAAGTCGATCTAGTGGTTTATAGTGTCGCTTCAGGTCGCCGTACAAATCCCCGCACAGGCGAAACGTTTAATTCCGTGCTTAAACCTATTGGTAAGCCTTACACAAACAAGACCGTTAACTTCCACACCGGGGAAGTCAGCAGCGTGACGCTCGAACCCGCAACAGAAGAAGAGGTACAAGGAACTGTAGAAGTTATGGGCGGTGAGGACTGGAAATTGTGGATTGACGCCTTGCGTGCTGGCGGCGTGCTCGCCGATACTGCAACGACCTTCTCTTTTTCGTACATCGGTTCAGATATTACACAAGCCATCTACAGAGAGGGCAGTATCGGAAGTGCAAAGGATCATCTGGAGGAGACAGCACGTCAGCTGAACGATCAGCTGAAAGTTACAGGCGGACGCGCCTTCGTCGCAGTCACCAAAGGACTCGTTACCCAATCAAGCTCCGCTATCCCTGTCGTTCCTCTGTATATTTCTGTTTTATATAAGGTAATGAAGGAAAAAGGGCTGCATGAAGGGTGCGTAGAACAGAGCTACCGCCTGTTTGCTGAGCGTCTGTACGCACCAGAAATTCCTGTAGATGAAGAAGGACGTATTCGCATTGATGATTGGGAACTGCGCGAAGACGTGCAGGCAGAGGTTGAGAAGATATGGGAGGCGCTGACGACCAACAATATCTACGAATTGTCAGATCTTGAAGGATATCGTCGCGAATTTTTCCAACTGTTCGGCTTTGAGTTCGAAGGTGTGGACTATGATGCTGATATTGATCCCATCATAAATATTCCTAACGTGCGCTAAGTCTTTTAGTGCTGTCCCTATGTTAGAAAAACAAAAAAAGCTGTTCTCCAGCAGAGAAACATTTCGTTCTGCATGGAGGACAGCTTTTGTTTTTAATTAAAAGGGACACTTATGTCCGCTTTGAACTGCAAATGATGCTATCATTGCAATTTTAAATTTCATTTGATATTGTACAGGTAGGCATAGCAAAATCCCTCTTCCTAACAAGAGGGTAAACACAGTTGGACAAGTCCTACCTTGACTGACCGTGATACTATTTGCTCAGCCCATCACACCCATATAAGGAGGTGCACAACATGGCAAAAGACGTTCTGTGTGAAGTCAACTCTTGTACGTACTGGGCCCAAGAGAATAAATGCAGCGCTAGCTCCATTTACATCGTAAGCAACAGACCAGAAGACACTCACAAGTCTGAAGAAACAGACTGCAAAACCTTCGAAGCCAAGTAAATCTTTGATTTCAAGCCTAGCTTTATAATGAAGGAGCCCATGCCCGGGTTCCTTCTTTCTTATGATATTCTAACAAGAATGATAATTATTATCAAGTCCTTTTTCGGTACAGAAAAGCGCTTTTCGCTTGTATACAATCATTTCTCTGCTACTTTATAAATCCACGCCGAAAAGGACACTGCTGTTCTCTCTAAAGACAAAAAAAGAAGCGTCGCTCTGAACGATTCGCTTCTTATGCTTGACCTTTTGTAATTGTTCCTGCTTGGTCGGCTTCATTCGTATGTGCTGTGAAATCTCGCCATAATGGTCATTTGTTTTGCGGCTCTGTGCCACGCAATAGATTCCAGCGCGTTTTGCCTTGCTTAGCGCTTTTTGTGTTTGAGTACGTGCCATACGGCTTCACTCTCCTTCATTGGACTCCTTTTATCATAGCATCCAATAGTCAAATCGTGAATGGTTTGTCTGACTCAAGCATTCTTCAATTCATTAAATGTCTGAAAAAATATCCGGATCGCCACTGGAGGCCGCTACAATAAAAACAATAACTATAAAAATGATGATCAGTGTATAAATCAGTGTACCGATAATACTACATACCAGTCCAGCAATGGCCATACCTCTGCCTTGCTCGCCATGACGGTTAATTTCCTTCAGGGAAAGACTGGACAAAATAATACCCACAATTCCGATAATCAACCCGATATAGGGAATGACAACAGATAAAATCCCGAGCACCATCGAGGCAACAGCTTTACTATTGGTAGGTGGAACTACTGGGGGCGGGTTAAATGGGGCGTTATAATCGTTCGTCTCCTGAAAAGGATCGGAAGATCGAGGCTCCTTGTACAAATCACTCATCTGTTAAATTCAACTCCAATACGAAAAATAGCAATTATATAAGTTCTAGGGTACCACAATCTTACAAATCAGGACAGTACTTATTTCGAATTTTTAAATTAGAACGTTAAAAAGAAGAAACATAGCGATATTAGCACTTTTTGAGGTAACTGGGCATACAGTATTTTACCTGTTACAGATCAATTGTGCTCCATGAGAGCATCCTGCCAAGGAGGTCGGAGCTATGCTATATCGTGCAACATCCCACAGAAAGCGCTCGCCTCACAAACGTTTAAATGCAAACACACTTAGGATAATATCCACTGCCATGCTGCCATTTTACAAAGCTATAGCAACTCGCCGTGCGTTTGCAGTTCAATGGTCTCGAGCTGTCGTTCAGGCGAATTTGGATCGGATGAAATCCCTTCTCTGCTCAGTAGCTCCATTTGCCGCCAAACAAGGCTTAGGCACGAATGGCATCGGCTACTTTATTTCCTTTTTAGCTCAGCCACCGATGCTCTATTATACGAATGGAACAACGATTCCACCGGGGACTGTGCAGTTTACATTTGAGCCGAGAGTTCATCGCGCCATCGCAAAAGCCGTTTTTCCGCTGTATCGCGAATTAGCACGTAATCCATGTTTTGCTTCTGCCTTAGCCAAAGCGATCAACAGACAAGACCAGCGTGCAGTTCATGTCATGATCCGTAGTTTGATTCCATCCTCTGCGCTGAAATCCGTACAAATTGAGGACGATGGCTTTGCATTGCTTTTTAAGTATTCCTTTAGTAAATACCCCTATCGCAATCTGCTCTTTCGAGAGTTCACTTAAAAAGGTTGCTACTAGCGTGCTTGCTTGAGTTCTCCAATGAGCTCTTTTCCCAGTTGTATGGCCATATCTGTCAGCACTCGGATTTCGTCCTTGGATGCATGGTCCAAATGTGTCCCGCAGCAAATGGCAAAATTGCCCGCAAACTCTTTTCGTAAGCGAACTGCAATTTCTTCGGTAATATAAAACTCCTTGTGATTTTGCAATTGCACAGTTTGAATCGGCTCGAGTCTGGCCCCTGCTGTAATCGTTCCCAAATGGGGCTGATCACCGCCAGAAATGAGTACAACGATATCTTCCCCCATAAAATAGGCATCCAGTACAAGACGGATACGTCCGCTTTCTTTTTGCAAATGAATCATATGATCCTCTCCTGCTAAAATATTATTGTGAAACGATTCACTTTATAGAGTTCTACTCATTGTATCGCTTCCTGAACGGTTCGACAATTAAAAATGGCCCATAGCAGCCTCTATAAACCGTGGCTTGCTGTGGGCCTTCATTGATACTCTAAAACAAGCATTCCATTTCCTACTGGGTGTTAACGGATCGTGATCGTATGCACAGTCTTACCGCTTGCGCCGTCATTATCCGTCACCGTTAGCTCCACGGTATACGTTCCAGCTGTGGTGAATTTATGCTTCACCTTGGAACCGACCGCCGTATCACCATCCCCAAAATTCCAGCTGTAACTGACGATCTCACCGTCTACATCACGGGAAGCTTTGGCGTTAAATTGTACATTTTTGTTCTTCTTAGCGGATTCATTAGCCTGAATAATGGCTACTGGCTTCTCATTGGATGTAGGTGGATTCGGATCAGGGTTCTGTCCCCCACCATTGGTTACATACAATCTTCCCGGCGCCTCCGTCTCCACTTCATTTCCCGCTGCATCCCTTACCCGGATCACGATGACTCCGCCTTCCAGGTTCAGAGAAGATGAAGTGAAATAAGTACCTTCATAGTGGCCTGACGAAGTTTCATTTAATGGAATATCGTTGCGACCCAAAGTGGACAGGTTGAAAGGCAGCTCCACATGGAAGGACGCTTCCAAACCGGATGCACTGTCAAAGGATACTCGTACCGACTGTCCTGGAGTAATACGCACATCCTCAGCAGGACTAATGTTTTCAAGCTTCGGCAGAGCTGTATCGACATACACCGAGCGCGTAACGGTTGTTTCGTTTTCGGCAAGATCCTTGGCCGTCACCGTAATTTGATTTTCACCTTCGTTGATAAGCAATCGCTTGTTAAAGGTGCCGTCACTTCCAAATTCGGCTGGCTCGCCGTTAATCGTCAAATCGGTGAGGAATTCGTCATACACCGTACCGGTGACGCTCACGACACCCGCATTCGTACGGGCTCCTTCATCTGGCGAAGTCAGGATCAGACCCGGTTTAGTCTGGTCAAGTGTCACGACCACCGGTTCGGAACGATCCGTTATTTTGCCGTATACCGCTGCTTGGACACTTAGCGGATTAGCACCTGGTTGAAGATCAACCGACAAACTGAACTGGCGATCCTTCACCTTCGTTGTGCCAGCCAGCTCCTTACCGTTAAAGAGCTGAATATCGGCTCCTTCTGCCGGAGAAGTTCCTGTTACGGTAATCGTCTCTTCCTGCGTATAGGTAGCCTTCGTAGGAGTCGTAATCGTTGGAGCATTCACCGGATATCTGACGATAGCCCGGATCATGTAGTTACCCTCCTCCTCAGGTGATTGGCTCCATGTGCCGCTTACACCTTGCCAACTTCGAAGCGCATTGGGACTGCTTTCATCTGTAGCAAGACCCGGCGACTGTGTGCCTACAGCAGACTGTGTATATACGATGTAGAAGTCACCTTGAACCGTCACCGGCTCTGGGAGCTGTACCGTCGTCCATTGTGTCTCATCCCGTACGGCAGTCCCGTCGAATGGACCAGCCAACAATCGTCCAGGTGCTCCTGCGGCACCGGAGGCGTCATAGACAGAATATTGGAATGCCGTTCCTCCCGGATTCGGGAAGGCAGAGTTCCAGAACAAAAGCGATGCTCCTGTCACTTGAGTCACTTCCGACTCAGGTGTCATTCTGACTGCCCATGAATTGCCTGCCGCGTTAAAGGCTCTAGCATTTTCTCCTGTCCCGTCATCGTAAGCAATGCCTCCTTGGAACCCGATAAAAGGTTTCAACATGACATTCGCTTCCACACTACCGTTCGGAGGAGCAGTAACGGATGCACTGTCGCTATAATAATTTTCGGCTGCAATGGACAACGTGTATGTTCCTTCCAGCACGTCCAGCGTAAATTCTCCAGCCTCATTCGTTTCTACCGGAGCAATGCGTGCATCCTCCACCACCAACACTTTCGCTTTTTGGATCGGTTCACCGGATTGCTTGTCGGTAATGACCCCGTGAATCGTACCGTGAGGTATGGCCTGAAGACTAAAGTTTGCTCTGATGACTTTGTTATTCTCAATCGTGACTGCTTTCGTTTGAGGAACGTAACCGTAGGCTTCAGCCTTCAGCGTATAGTCGCCGGCTACATGGGTGAAGCTGTATTTGCCCGTGGTCGGATCCGTTTTTACCGAACGTCCGGTTTCCAATACCGTAACCGTAGCGCTGGCTGGAAGACTGTCGAGACCGACACGTCCACGTTCCACCGTTGTTTCTGCCGGCTTCACTTTCTCCTGGAATTCACTCTTTTCAGTACTTGTAATTTTGTACAGCGGGAACTGTTCTTCCGCTTTTTCCAGCTTGATATTCGACTCAGGTGCGATGTCCTTAGTCACTGTCGTAGCTGGAATGCCAAGCACACGGAAATCGTCAATATACCAGCCGTTCTTGTTCACACTGTTATCCGATTTCAAACGGAAGCGAATTTGGATTTCATTGCCGGCGTAGCTATCCAGATTGTAATAAACTGGAGCCCACTTTTTCCCGTTCGTATTGTGAGAGAATTTGCCCAGCTCGCTCCACGTGTCACCATTGTTTTTGGACACTTCCACATAACCGTAATCATAGCCAGCCTCAATTTCAAACCAGTGATTGAAGGTCAGTGTTGCGTTGCGTACAGCTTGCAAATTAATTTTTGGTGAAACCAGCGAAAATTCAGCTCCGTTCTCATAATTGCTATCCAGATCGGTTGCCCACACATTGGGTCTGGACGCTGCGCTCTCTGGTCCTACTTCCTTAGGAATGCCGCGTTCCCACTCATCTTTGGTGCCGGAATGAGTCCAGCCATTATCCGAGCTGCCATCAAAATGATCGCTATACAGCGTATCCGGCACGTCTACTCTCAGAGAAGCCTCATTCGACTTGATTCCTTCATTGCCACTATAATCCTCGGCCGCCACTGCATAATGGTAGGTCGCTCCACCGACCGTGATGGTATCTGTGAATGTCAGTGCTGAGGTTGTACTGACGGAAGCATAATTTTTACCTGACTGGGTAGAACGATATACCTTGTACTGCTTCACATCTTCATCGGAGGAAGCATTCCAGCCCAGCGTGACGTTGCCCACAGTATCTGCTTCAGCAGTCAAATTGCTCGGCGCAGCAGGTGCAACGGTGTCTGGCTCCTGAATCGACAGATCGTCAATATACCAGCCATCTTTCACAACCGTATTGTCACTAGTAAAGTTGAACAGGAGGTATACCTTTTGACCCGCGAATGCCCGCAAATCAAGATATTGTGTTTTCCAGCCGTTGCTGGCGCCGGTAAACGATAATACCTGCTCAAACGCATTCTGATTGTTTGTGGTTGCTACGTACACTTTGCCGAAATCAGAATTGTTTTCAAGATCGTACCAATGCTTGAAGCTGACCAGTGCCCCTTTTGAGCTCTCGGTCAGATCAATCGGAGGGGCCATAAAATAACTGTTGGAGTTGGTCTGATATTGGCCTTCGAGATTGGTCGCGATGACCTTTGTACCCGAATGTGCGCTTTTAGGGCCGCTTGTTGGAGTTCCCCATTTCCAAACACTGCCCTGTCCACCGATATTAATACCGGCAATGTCTTTTTCAAAGTCTTGTGTGTAGCCTGGTTTTACCCCTTTAGAGATTTTCACCTTATATACTTCAGTTTCAAATCCGTTATTACCGTAATCATTTACACGAATATAGTATTCCAGACCAGCGCTATCCACCAAAAAAGTCGGGATGGATGCTTGATATGTACCATCTTTGCTGTCGCCGGAGGTCCGTTCCAACGGAATATATACATAGTTTGACGTACCCGCTGTTTTGGCAAATGCCTCAACGGCTGTCACGCCGACATCATCCGTTACATGAGCAGTCAGAGGTATATCAATACCCTCGAATGCCGCAGCGGGCGGTGTATGCTCGAGAACAGGTGCTTCCAGATCGTCGCCACCCGTTACAACTTTACCAGACACGGAGCCCAGACCCTGCATGACCGAACCGACCGCATCCAGCGCATTAATGACACCATGTCCGTAGCCATTGTTTGGTGAAGTAGGATATGTGCTGTCCGTTCGTGGTGTAGCCGTATTCATCAAAATTTCCTCAAGTTGATCTACGGTAAGCGAATGATTCGCTTGCAGCAACAGCGCTGCAAGGGCCGCAACATGAGGTCCCGCCATAGAAGTACCGTTATATCCGCCTTTATAGGCGCCACCAGCAACAGATGACCGGATATTAACACCCGGCGCGGAAACTTCGGGCTTCACTTCACCATAGGGTGAGGGTCCTAACAATGAGAAGCTGGCCAGATTATCATTGCTATCCGTGGCTCCAGTAGCGAAGGATTCCGGATAGTTCGCCGGATTGGCTACTGAGGCAGGTCCGCCCGGATTGGAAAGAGAGGTGTTACCTGCAGAGAATTCGGGGAAAATTTGAGCATCCCGCCAGGCCTGAACCACAGGCCGGAACCATTCATCAAGACCCGGTCCGCCCCCCCACGAGTTGTTCACTACGTCTGGAGCAAGCTCGGGATGAAGATTCCCTTGGGCATCTTTTGGCGCAAGCAGCCATTGACCGCCATCCAGTATAATTGCATCCGTCGTTTCCGGATTAAAAATCCGAACCGCAATCCACTTCGCGCCAGGTGCAACGCCCACTCGGTTCGTTCCGTTTTCCTCAGAGCCGACCATCGTTCCCATCGTGTGCGTACCATGGGAATCGGCTTCCTGATCGACCGGAAGCGTCGAATGACTATGCGGATCGTACCAGCTCAGCTCGGGATTCACGACATTGCCTGCCGCGTCCAGACCCCGCCATTTGCGATGAAGGGCCGGATGTGTATAATCTACACCTGTATCCAGATTGGCGACCACGATTCCGGTTCCGTCGATTCCTTTTTCCCACACTTGTGGTGCGTTAATATGGGATATGTTCCATTCCACCGTAGATGGGTCTACAGCGTTCTTACCTGCATTGCCAGGCTTAGCCGATGTTTTGCCATCGTCCTTCTCCAGCTCTACAGCTTTCTCTACCGATGCAGACTTCGCCGTTGCTGCTGTCGCTGTTGTAGCTGTTTCAGCCGTTTTGGCATTTGCTCCCTCTGCTTGCTTGTCAACTGTCACCTTTTGCAGATAACGCGTTTCATTCGGTAAGACTTTATCGACCTCAGGTAGTTTCGAAATATGATCCAGCACCTCCTTGGTGCTTGTTACAGCCAATGCATTGACAATAAAATAGCTTTTATATTCCTTCACTCCGCCGCTCTCTGATTGCTTGTCCAAGTAATTTTCAAGCCCATATTGGGTTCTTGAAGCGGTTTCACGCAGAGAGCTGATCACATGGCTGCGTGCAGCCATTTTGGCAGCGGAGGGTGTTATTTTCTCAAGTGAGGCCTTTTGGAGAGCATTTTTGGAAACCTTGTTGGTGTCTACCTGTTCTTTTAATTTGACCAGATAGGTAACATAGTTATTCTCCTCAAACTGTTTGGTCAGTTTCGGAGATACCTTCGCGGTCGTGACCTTGTGAGAGGCTGATTTCAGCTCCAGCTTGGAGCCATCCGGTGTGTTATTCGCCAAAGCAGGTTGAACAAAGGAAAAGGCCATTAGTAAAGATAGTCCGATAGACAGTGGTTTCTTGAATCGTTTAGGTTTAATCAATTACTTTTCCACTCCTTTTACTAGGTTTAATGTTTCTGAAATAACCTGTACAGAGTAAGACCTCATGCCTTGCACATCAAACACACGGGTTGCGCAACATGATGTGGTTGGCGACCACCTCCTTCATAGAATATAGAGGCACAAAAATATTTGGCTGTTCATAGATGGCGGTACTTCATAGGTGAGTTTACAATCCCAATAGAAGAGCGATGAAATTCAGTAGAAACCAAGGAGAAAAAGCAGGAGAACTTCGAAGAAAAACATGTTATATCATTACAGTTTATATTAAAAATTGATATATAATCATATATTATGGAATAGTATAAAGTTATCAAAACAGATATACAAGTCATTTTTTTGCATTTTTCTTGAAATTCTATAACTTTTATATTCTTTTATGTACGAAAACCCCTTTTTAGCGGCTACGTAATTAGTGCATTACACGGTTAGCAGGTGTATGCAATCTCTGTACGAGCCGCTCAAAGGGATTTTTGGAAGACTTTCTTAATCCTGTCTGATTATTTTTACTTAAGTACGGAGTTCACCGCAGCAAGCGCGTCGATCAGACCATATCCGTAACCATTGTTCGGTGAAGTCCGATACTGGCTGTCTGTCAGCGGAGTTGCTGTTTTTGAAATAACATCCTCCAGTTGGTCCACGGTCAAAGATGGTTTGGCCTGAAGCAGTAATGCTGCTAATCCGGCAGTATGCGGGCCTGCCATGGAGGTACCGTTCCATCCCCCCTCATACACTCCGCCCGGTACAGAAGAACGGATGTTTACACCAGGAGCCGAAATTTCAGGCTTCACTTCGCCATAAGGAGAAGGACCGCGCAGCGAGAAGCTGGCTAGCTTGTTGTTAACGTCCGTGGCTCCTGTCGCATAAGCCTCCGGCAGATTTGCCGGATTGGCTACAGACCCAGGTCCGCCCGGATTGGACAGTGTTGTGTTGCCTGCGGAGAACTCAGGGAAAATCTGAGCCGCTCTCCACGCCTTGGTGACTGGACGATACCATTCATCCAGGCCAGGTCCACCGCCCCAAGAGTTATTCACCACATCCGGTGCAAGCTCAGGGTGCTTTTTACCGTTTTTATCTACAGGAGCAAGAATCCATTGTCCACCGTCCAGTAAGATGGAGTCGGTGGTATCTGGATTGAATACTCGAACCGCAATCCATTTGGCGCCAGGAGCAACACCGATTTCATTCGTACCGTTGCTGTCCGAGCCAACGCTTGTACCCATCGTATGTGTACCATGTCCATTTGAATCAGTTGGCAGCGATGCTCCATCAACCGCATCATACCAGCTCAGTTCTGGATTCACGACCTGACCGGAAGCATTCAGACCACGCCATTTTCTTTTCAACGCCTGTATCCAGATTGGCGACAACAATGCCTTTGCCGTCAATGCCTTTGGCCCAAACCTGTGGTGCTTTGATTTTAGAGATATTCCACTCGACACGGCTTGGCGTTACCGCATCCTTATATACGGATTCTTCCACCGATTTTTGCGCATTCTCTTCCGTCATAGCCGTATCTACAGCGGCCTGATCTGCAACCACTTGGTCAGCTGTAGATTCCTCAACCACAGGCTGGGCATCCTTATCTATTTCTACCTTTTGCAGTTCCCGCTTTTCATCCGGTAAAATTTTGTCGATCTCAGGAAGTGTGGCCAGATTATCCATGACCTCTTTGGTGCTGGTGACCGCAAAAGCGTTCACGATAAAGTAACTCTTGTACTTTTTGACGCTTCCGTTATTAACTTCTTTCTTTAAGTATTCTTCCACGGATTGTTGCGTTTTTTCTGCTGTATCCATGAGAGAGTTCACAACTGTTGTACGTACAGAAAGCTTAGCAGCAGCGGGTGAAATCTGCTCTGCAGAGGCCTTTTGGAAAGCATGCTTGGCAACGGACTCCGTATCCACCTGATCCTTCAATTTAACCAGATAGGTGACATACTCACTGGCACTGAATTGTTGGTTCAGCTTGGCTGAAACCTTGGCGGAAATGGTTGATCCTCCTCTGAGGTGGTTGTGCTGGAATCCCCATATACCGGGGAAATTAGAGAAAAGGCAAGAAGAGCGGTAAAACTGACCGACAGCGTCTTTTTGATATTTTTCGACTTAATCAATACTTTCCATTTCCCTTTACTTGGTTTTTTAATTCTCAAGGACAACCTTCCGGACAGCTACGTCAAAAGCTCACAAAATAGCCTCTGGTACTCACCTCCTTTAAAAAATATAGATTCCGCCGGGGTGAAATCCATAGATCATCATTCTGAGGTGAACAACCCTTGGTGCAGACCGTAAAAAACGAGCATCGGGTAGAAACAGGTGGACAAGTTTGAAAATGATAAGTGAAAAAAATGAAGAGAAAGGTAGGATAAGAAATTTAGAAGTAATCGAGGAGGTTAATGTGCAAGTATTAAAATACAATTTAAAACAAAAGAATGAAACATATGGTATCTTTTGAATCTAGTATAGTGTCATAAAATCAGATATTCAAGCATTTTTTTGAATTTTATTCCTTTTTTCCTTGAAGAAAAGAAAAATCTCTTCCATTTTCGAAGCAAATGCAAGTCTTCATTGTGCACTTGGTTTCGGAGATCAGAAGAGATTTTTCGACATTCAGCAAGAAACTTAAAAGAGTGTTATCTGCCGCTATTTACAGGTATGGGAACCGAGACGGCTCCATCTGGAAAGGATGATTTGGTTGGCTGCGGTCTGCGGCACAGACTCGTACATTCTCGGAAAGCCATTTGCCTGCATCCACAGCAATGATCCTGATTCACCAGTGCAAGAGCAGCCGTAAGGGCCTCTCCTGTGTGTTCAAAAAAATGCTTTTGTCCAATCATGTCGTAGCATCCAGTTTTCTGTAGTAATGCCAGCGGTTGAGGCTGGAGTCCGGAAACAAGCACTGTCCCGCCAGACTTCCGGTATTTCTGAATTAATGCAGTAAAGTTACCTTCTCCCGTCATATCCATAAAAGGAACCTTTCCCATACGTAACAACAAAATCCCTTGTAGGTGATCCGTCCGGCCTCCCACACCTGAGTTTTCCAATACCGAGGCTGCACCGAAAAATAGAGGGCCTTCCACATTGTAAATAGCCACTTGTGGACAATCATGCTGATCTGTAACCATATGCGCGCCTACTTTTTCATGTTTTACAGAAGGATCAGGAAGTACCTTGTCTACTGAAAGTGTACTGCTCATACGTTTAACAAACAATACAACCGCTAGAATCAGGCCTACCTCCACAGCCGTTGTCAGCGTCGTAAAAACCGTCAACAAAAAGGTGACAACCAGCACAATAGAATCCGCTGTCCGCGTTTTGAGAATGTGCGCAAAATGCTTGCGCTCACTCATATTCCACGCTACTACCATCAGCACCGGAGCCATACTGGCCAACGGAATGTTAGATGCATAAGGTGCAAAAAGCACCAGAATGAGGAGCACCACGAACCCATGTACGATGCCTGACATAGGAGAAACAGCACCATTACGGATATTTGTGGCGGTGCGGGCAATTGCACCTGTCGCAGGAATACCGCCGAACAGCGGTGTCAGCAAATTAGCAATCCCTTGTCCAACCAGTTCACGATTGCTGCTATGCCGGGCTCCCGTCATACCGTCAGCTACCACCGCTGAAAGCAGAGATTCAATAGCTCCCAGCATTGCAATAACAAGTGCTGGCGGCAAGAGTTTCACGATCAAATCCCACGTCACCGCAGGAATATGTAGCTCAGGCAAAGATGCTGGAATTGCGCCATACGCAGAGCCAATCGTAGCCACCTGCCCTGGAAAAAGTAAAGCTGCCACCAGCGTTGACAAGAGTAGACCAACCAGTGATCCGGGTATCTTGGGCCATTTTTTAGGCACCAAAATAAGCGCGGCAAGACAGATACAAGCCGTCAGGATACTATACACATTCAGTGAAGGAAGTCGATGGATGAGCTCTGCCATGGAAGGCAGAAAAGTTTCATGCCTCTCTACCCCGCGCAAGCCGAGAAAGTTAGCAATCTGACCACTGAATATCGTCACGGCAATTCCGGCCGTAAAGCCAATCGTTACTGGCTTGGGAATAAACTTGATCAATGCCCCCAGCCTGAGTACACCCATTAAAATGAGCATAATGCCCGCCATAAAACCGGCTATGAGTAAGTTCTCATAACCGTATTGCATGACAATAGCTAGCAAAATCGGAATAAACGCGCCTGTAGGTCCTCCGATCTGGAATTTGGATCCTCCCAGCAGCGAAACCAAAATTCCCGCAACAATGGTCGTATACAGCCCATATTCCGGCTTTACTCCTGATGCAATGGCAAACGCCATACCGAGTGGAATCGCCACAATCGCTACAATACTTCCGGAAATGAGATCCTTTCGCAAAGCCCCTGCGTTATAGCCTTCGAACCTTCCTATCCACTTCATTCCTGTAACCCTTCTTTTCTGTAATAGCATTACTTCTCGTTACGTATACCTTCCAGCAACGAGATAGCTTCGACCAAATGATTGTCAAAAATCCGTCGCGCCACTGCAAGCAGCTCCGTCAAAAGCGGATCACGTAGTGAATACACAACCGATGTACCTTCCTTGAAGCTGTTCACCAAATTTTTGGCTCGTAAAACGGCCAATTGCTGCGATACGGCAGAACCTTCAGAACCGAGCGCAGTCTGCAGCTCGTTCACATTCCGTTCCCCTTCACTCAGCACCTCCAAAATGCGGATGCGCAGAGGGTGAGCCAATGCTTTGAAAAAGTCGGCCTTAAATTTCTGGAGATCTCCTTCCATGCCTGCTCCGTCCCCCTCACAGAATTGTCCTATAAACGATCAACAATATCTGAATATTTGAATATTTAGTACAATAACAGCTTCGGGCCAATTGAACTATGATGTTACTCACACTTCACCATGAGTAAAGTCACATTTTTCCACACTTCTACCTTTCAGGGGTTGACAGCTTCCACAGGTTTCCATTAACATAGCAATTAACTTTAAGAAAAGGGGGCCGACAGACATGACCGTGCTTTACATGATAACGACAGACAGGCAGCATGATACAACCACATATTTGAGTTTTCGTCTCATCGGCCCCGTTCGGGCGACATGATGGGTGATATCACGCTGTCTGACGGCGTGATTAGCCAGGCTTTTTTATTTTTTTATGCTATTGGAAGAACAAGTTATTTTACGTATTTATGATGTGTTGATCATAAAATGTAATAACACTTTCGGTGCAAGAAGCCGTAGACGACAAGTCTGCGGCTTTTTTTGTTTTTTAAATCTTTTTATGCAAGTATTTATGAATTTACTTGAAGAAGGGAACTACCCATTTATATGAATATACAACATACAACCGACTCGTCCTTGCATGAAGGACCATACAGCCATCTGATGAAGCTTCCGGCAGGTGATCTAACCGTCTATGCTTCTCAGCAACTTTTCTCCTCACTGGATTACAAAGTGTTCGAGATGGCTAATAACAATTTACAAATTCCAGGTATCCGCTATATGGGATACACACCAGATGTACATGTAGGCGTCGGAACCTGCATCGGTACGACTGCTGTATGGGGAATGGAGGATGGTTACGTATCTCCCTCCATCGTCGGCAGTGATATTGGCTGCGGCATGCGCGTACACCTGACCAATCTGCACAAGGATGCTTTGAAGGAAACCAAGCTGCGCCGTAAGCTGGTCAAAACCATCGACAAATATTTGCCCATGGAAGCCCACCAACGCGGGCATTATTCGGATATCCGACTGGAGCATATTGTACGCAAGGGTCTACACGGCTTACCCAACAAATATATTCCGGACAGCTACACTCCTAAGAAATCCACCTCACTCACCCATGTAGAGCACAGTAAGTTCTCCTTTGACGAGGAGGTGCTGAATCTTGTCGAAGACCGTACATGGCACCGGGCTCACCGACAGCTCGGCACACTGGGTGGAGGCAATCATTTCGTCGAAATTCAGGCGATTGAAATCGCGGAGGAAAACCGTGAAACAGCTGAAGCTTGGGGGATGTTCGACGGTCAGGTGGCTGTGATGATTCATTCTGGATCGCGGGCTTGGGGTGGAGCAGTCAGCCAGGCTAGTTCATCTGCCATTGCCAAGACGATGAGCCGTCTCGGACTCGGTACCTCTGACCCGAGACTGGTATTCGCACCGCTGGACCATCCCGAAGCTGCACATTATGTCGATATGATGTATTCGGCGCTGAATTATGCCGTGGTGAACCGACATCTCATCGCATACTCCGTGCGTGAAGCCTTTCGCGATGTCTTTGGTACAAAGTGCGAGTTGCGTACTTTGTACGATCTAATGCACAATTATGCTTGGGAGGAATCCCATCCGGATCACGGTAGTGTGTTTGTGCATCGTAAAGGTGCTACGCGTGCTCTTCCAGCAGGACACCCCGACAATCCGCGGCCTTATCAGGCGACAGGGCATCCGGCCCTGATTCCCGGCTCTATGGGAACAGCCTCTTATATTATGGTAGGCTTACCGGGCGGTCAGGATAACTTCCACTCCATTTGCCATGGAGCAGGCCGTATTCGTTCGCGTTCTGCGACCAAACGACTCGTCAGTGTGGACGATTTTGCAGGGGCCCTGGGTGTAGGGACAGACGACGAAATTGTGGTCAATCAGGCATCACTGGAAAGCATTATCGACGAATCTCCGCAAGCCTACAAAAATGTAGATGATATTATCGAAAGTGTCACCGGGGCAGGACTCGCAGCAGTTGTAGCCAAATGCAAGCCGCTAGCTGCCCTGAAAGGAGCCAAATAATTTGAGTATAGACATCCCAGCTATTTATGAATTTGATGAACGTACAGATGGACGCATTACCGGTTATGCCGCTTATGCCCGTCTGATCGACGGTATCAGTGAAGCACTCTATAACCGCTATGGCGTAAAATACGTGCTGTATGCCAGCGATGATCCTAATATTGAGTATTGGGATCTGCTGGAGGAGGATATTCGTTCAGGTAGTCCCGACCTGGAGCATGTGGCACGGGTCTTCGATCGTTTGGAGGAACGCACCATCCAGTATGATGATGACGGACCGACTCCTGAATACGGCGTGCATCTGTCGATGCGTAATAATGTATTCGCCTATCCCAAGTGGGGCATCGCGCTGGCGCGAGTTCCCTTTTTCCGTGATAATGGCGTGTACAATGAAGATTACGTATTTGCGATAGGCGACCAGGAGCTGCAAGGCTTCCTCGCGGGAGTACGCGGTCGTGAACGTAAGCAGAATATGAAGCGTGTCACCGTGTTTACCGACACAAGCCGTGGACTTTCTCGGCAGGCAGAGCCGATAACCCGCGCAATTACGCGGGATGACGTGATTTTGAAAGCGGAAATCAAACGGGATATTTTCCGATCCCTCGACCAGTTTTTTGAAGCGGATCGTACCTTCTATCAGACTTATAACATTCCTTACAAGCGCGGCATTCTGCTATACGGCCATCCGGGTAACGGTAAAACAACACTTGTAAAATCAATTGCCAGCAGTGTACCGGGTCCGGCAGCCTACTGGCAAATAACGGAGTATACAACCAGTGAATCGGTCAAAGAGGTGTTCGAGGCGGCTACTCGCCTGGCTCCGATGGTGCTGGTTATTGAGGACATTGATTCCATGCCTCAGGAGGTTCGTTCCTTTTTCCTGAATACCCTCGACGGCGCTACCTCCAAGGAGGGCATCTTCCTGATCGGAACGACCAATTATCCCGAAAAAATTGACCCAGGTCTGATGAACCGGGCAGGTCGTTTTGACCGTGCCTATGAAATTAGTTTGCCTGACGAAGCACTGCGACTGGCATATCTCAAGCTGCGCAACTTCCTTGTTTTTGCAGGGGAAACAGGTACGCAGAAGGCAGCAGCCATGACTGACGGGTTTTCGCTGGCACAGCTCGGAGAACTTTATGTCAGCACGGCTCTGGAGTGGCATGAGCAGGGAAAAGCCGATATTGAACTGATTATCAAAGGTATGCGAGGCGAGCTCGATAAGAGCCGTAAGCAGGACTGGCTAAAAAATGTGGCCGAAGGACGAGTCGGGTTCTTCTGATTTATCCTTTCATTGCCTTATCAAGAAATTTATGTTACGTTGATAAACAATAAAGTATCGAAAGGGTGACCTTAAGCCAATGATCTACTAATCCTATTCCACCAAAGAAAAAAATCGTAATCTTACGAATTTTCTGGATAGGATTAGTGTAGGCTTTTGGGTATTAACGATAAGAGCATTGCTTCTTTGACGGGAGCAGTGTATCTTCTTGTTCGTATGTCTGCCTCCTATCCAGAAACCAATGGATAAGGAGGTTTTTTGCATGAAAAGAATACTTGGGATTCTAATGATTAATATCTTCATTGTTATGGTGGGCGTGGGTTTAATTACCCCCATCCTGCCGGAACTGATCATTGAGTTTGGAGCCAGTGGGCGGGCAATCGGTTTATTGGTAGCAGCCTATGGCATAACGCAGTTCCTGCTCTCTCCCCTGACTGGACAGCTGTCTGATCGATATGGGAGAAAAGTTTTTATCCTCGTAGGTGTCATTGTTTTTGCTGTAGCTAAATTTATCTTTGCTATCGGAGATGAATTATGGATGCTGTATACCTCAAGACTTCTGGAAGGAATGGCAGCAGCCTTGATTGTTCCTCCTATGATGGCATATGTAGCGGATATTACAACAACCGAAGAACGCGCCAAAGGGAACAGCCTGCTCGCCGCAGCCATGTCATTCGGATTTGTTATTGGACCTGGATTGGGTGGTCTTCTTGCAGGATATGGAACGAGAGTGCCGCTTTACACAGCGACAGGTGCTGCTATAGCTGCTGTTATTTTTTCAGTGTTTTGTTTGCCTGAAAGTTTATCGAAAGAGCAAATGAAAGCAGCACGGGCAAGAATGATTCAGAAGGAATCTATTTATAAACAATACGCGAGATCATTGAAGTCAAAATATACAATGCTCTTTGTACTTGTCCTGGTGATGACCTTTGGACTCGCTAATTTTGAATCTGTTCTTGGTTTATATGTAACGAACCGCTTCCAATTCTCGCCGCAAAATATTGCTGTCATTCTGACCGCAGGTGCTGTGATCGGAGTCGGTATGCAAACATTAGTTGTTGCTAAAATAATCAATAAGTTTGGTGAACAAAGAGTGATCAAAGGATCGCTTCTTTTCACCTCTGTTGCTTATATTTTATTTCTCTTAGCCAAAGATTTCTGGAGTATCTTCCTTGTCACTTCCCTTATTTTCTTTGCCACAGCTATGCTTCGTCCAGCTCTTAATACACAATTATCGAAGATGGCCGGGAATGAGCAAGGATATGTAGCTGGTATGAATAATGCCTATATGAGTGTTGGGAATATTTTAGGCCCTACTCTAGCGGGTTTTTTATTGGATGCAAATCTGTTTGCTCCATTTATAGCAGGCTGTTGTATTCTGTTGATTACTTTTTTGCTTACATTAAAAATGAAATAAAAGAAGACAACTGATGAGCAAAAGGCAGCTACGGGTGCGAGGCTTATTTTTCAATGCCCGGCTGTAGCTGCCTTTTATTCAGTCTAAACGCTTATTTTAATAAATACTGTAGTTCCCTTTATTCCACTTCCCCGCTCAGACGATTCAAAAACTGAATAGCCCGTGGACTGGTGGGCTGCTCCAGAACCTCATGCGGCGTACCCTGCTCAACGATTATGCCCTGATCCATCAAAATCACATGGTCCGCGACCTCGGCTGCAAATTTCATTTCATGGGTGACAATGACCATCGTCATTCCTTCAGCAGCCAGTTTCTTCATGACCTTGAGCACCTCGCCTACCAACTCAGGATCGAGCGCGGAGGTCGGCTCGTCGAACAAAAGCACCTCAGGTTCGACCGCCATTGCCCGGGCAATACCGACCCGTTGCTGCTGTCCTCCTGATAACTGATGCGGATAGGATTCGGCTTTATCAGCCAACCCCACTTTTTTAAGCAATTCCAATGCACGTTTGCGCGCCTCGTCCTTGCTCTTTTTCTGAACCGTGACTTGTCCCTCCATCACATTTTGTGCTGCTGTCATATGTGGGAAAAGGTTGTAGGATTGAAACACCATCCCTGTCCGCTTGCGCAGCGCCAAAATATTTTCTTGCCGGAGCTTCGTTCCTTTCGCAAAATTCAGTGCAATATCCCCTACTTGAATCTCTCCTTGGTCAGGAATCTCCAGCAAATTTAAGCAGCGTAAAAACGTTGTTTTACCAGAACCGGAAGGACCGATGATAACAAGCACCTTCCCCTTACCCAACGTTACGTCAACACCCTTAAGCACTTCCAGCGAGCCGAACGATTTGTGTATATTCCGAATTTGGATCACCGGTACAATCTCCTTTATCTGACGGAAAAACGGCCTAGTCGCTTCTCCAGGTAATTTTGCAGCACAGTCAAAATAGTGCTAAACAGCAGATAAATAACCCCCGCCTCGGTATACACCAATAGCGGTTCGTATGTGGTAGCTACAATCTGGTTAGCCGTTCTGAACATTTCCACATAGGTGATGGTCGCAGCCAGTGAGGTATCCTTCACCAAGCTGATGAATGAATTAGCCAACGGAGGTATGGACACACGGGATGCTTGCGGTAGCACGATACGTCGCAATACTTGCCAGCGCGTCATCCCCAGGGAGTATCCCGCCTCCCATTGGCCTTCCTGAATAGATATGATAGCCGCACGTATAATTTCAGAGCTATAAGCCCCTACGCTGAGGGTAAAACCGATTACTGAAGCAATAAACGGGTCCAATGTAATACCTACGGAAGGTAAACCATAGAAAATAATATACAATTGCACCAGCAACGGAGTTCCTCGAATCACCCATACATAGAAGCCGAAAATCAGCTTGAGTATTCTCCATTTGGACAGCCGGGCTAACGCTGTAATCAGCGCCAGCACGAGTCCCAGAGCAAAGGAGATAAGCGTGAGCGGAATCGTAAAAGAAACCCCTGCTTTTAGCAGAGGCAATAATGAATCCATAATGATTTGTATTTGGCGATCATCCATTGTACAGACATCCTTTGAAAAGATAGGTTTGAGAAGATTCGGTTCGCCTTGGCGAACGTTTGGTCTTCATTTATTATTTGGATACGTCGGCTCCAAAATATTTCTCGGAAATTTTCAGATACGTACCGTCAGCCTTCATATCAGCCAACGCTTTGTTTACTTCCTTGATCAAATCTTCGCTGCCTTTATTGAATACAGCTGCGCTGTGTGAAGCATCTGGAGATTCGTCCACCTTTTTGATGGGTGCGTCTGGCTTTTGCTTTTTCAGATCGAGATAGGATAATCCATCATTGACGGTCGCATCCACCCGTTTGGAAGTGAGGAGGTCAATGGCTTGGTTGAATCCCTCTGTTGCCACAATTTCCGCACCGTTGCTTTTCGCGATTTGAGTCAGGTTGCTGGTCAGGGATTGCCCGGACTTTTTCCCTTTTAGATCAGCAAATTTATGGATGTCTGTATTGTCTTCGCTTACGATTAGAACTGCCTTGGAGACAATGTACGGATCGGAAAAATCATATTTTTGCTTGCGCTCGTCTGTAATGGATACTTCATTGAACACTGTGTCAAACCGCTTGGAGTTCAACCCTGCGAATATGCCGTCCCATTGCGTCTCGATAAACTCCGGTTGTACACCCAGGCGTTTGCTCACTTCAGTCGCAATATCGACATCGAAGCCCGTCAGTTTACCAGCAGCATCATGGTAGGTAAACGGAGCATAGGTGCCTTCCGTGCCAATTCTTAGCTTGCCGCTTGCTTTTACAGATTCAAGAGTAGCTGTAGCAGTGGTATCTGCTTTTCCATTATTAGATCCGTTTTCTCCGGTAGATGCATTATTGGTACTGGCGCCTTTATCGTTGTTCCCGCAGGCCGAAACCAGCAATGCCATCACGATGAGTACAATCGGCAAAAAACTAAATTTTTTCATGGTATCCACACTCTTTCCCTTTTCTTGATAACCTAGCACGCGGCTGGTCATTGAATAGTACATCATTCATTTTCACGCGTCAATGCTTTTATCCAATAATCCCTATGAAAAAGGTAAGTTATATATTTTTGTGGCCTAAAGTTATTCTAGGTTGACTCTTTCATTGGCAGGTTATTCATTATAACTCCCCTCACAGCAACTTTTTCTGTACCCTCACGTTTGAGATTTCGTATAATAGGTTTTAATATGCAATTTAGAAATATGTACCGGAGTGTGATCATGGATACCCAGAATTCAACCTTATCCTCTACTTCACCTGAAGGCAGTCCCTCGGCCTGGGCTACTTTCACTTCACCCTTAAAACAATCCAAAGCGTTCACCTTGTTGTGGCTTGGACATTGGATCGCAATGTTGGGGAGCTCAGTCACCACAGTCATTTTGCCACTGGTTATCTATTCCCTAACAGGCTCGACTACTATCATGGGACTGGCGATGACGGTTTATATGCTGCCTAATGTACTTATTCTGCCTTTCGCAGGAATGATTGTGGACAGAATTGACCGAATCCGTCTCCTTCTGTTTACGAATATCGCCCGGTTTGGGCTGATGTTCATTGCGGCCGTGCTGATGTTTACGGGCGGGATGAAATTGCCGTTTCTATTCGTTGGCCTAGCGTTATACGGATTGATGGACGGTATCTTTAATCCCGCTTATTCTGCCTTACGTGCACAGGTGTTCACACCGGACATACGCAATGCAGCCAACGCGCTTAGCCAGATTAGTATACAAGCCGTCCGTCTACTTGGTCCTCCGTTAGGAGGCTTCATTGTATCTTTTTCCTCACCGGGTGTGGGCTTTGGGCTGGATTCTATCGCTTATCTGATATCTTTTGCCTGTTTTTGGATGCTGAGCGCTCATTTGGCCTCCATCATCGGCAAAGGTCAGGTAGATCCAGAACAGCAAGATCAGGGGGGACAGCATTTTCTCAAGGATTTTATCGCAGGCTTTACCATTCTCAAAAGCCATCCTTGGCTATGGATTACGATTCTTGCCTTTTCATTCATTAATATTTGTTATTCAGGCATTATCGCTGTACTCATTCCATGGCTGTTCAAGGTTCATCATGGCTACAATCCAGTCGTATATGGCATTGCGATGGCAAGTAGCGGTATTGGCGCCATGTTGGGGGCCTTTGTGTATGGATCACGCAAGCATTGGAAGCATCGTGGCCTGCTCGCTTACATAGGAGCTTTTGTCAGCGGTCTTGCTTTACTACTGTTGTCTGTAGTCACTTGGATGCCAGGACTGATTATGAGCATGATGCTCGAAGGGTTTGGCATTATGATATTTGCGATTATCTGGGAGACGAGCCTTCAGGAATTAGTCCCAGCCGAGTCTTTTGGACGTGTAGCTAGTCTGGATCTAATGTTTTCCTTTGCCCTGCTCCCTGTCGGCTATCTGGCAGTAGGTGCTGTGGCGGATAAGCTTGGTGGTATGTTCACCATGGGTATGTTTGCAACCATCGGCATGTGTATCGTGCTAGGCGTTCTGAGTGTTCCTCATATCAGGCGTTTTCAATAGGACTTTTCCTCAAAAAAAAGCTGCTCCCACAGGTTCATTTGCGAACCTTGCGGAAGCAGCTTCTTTCCATTTTAGCCTTGTGCCCCATAGGGGCTAGTCTATTCAATGATTCGTAAAGTTAGCCTCTAGTCCGTCCAACGGAACGGAAGATCAAGCTTACAATCACGACCAGCACAATCGCACCAATTAATGCAGGAACGATGTAGAATGATCCGATTTCAGGACCCCAGTTTCCCAGAATCAAGCTACCTAACCATGCGCCGATAAAACCAGCGATGATGTTACCTATCACGCCACCCGGAACATCACGACCTGCAATAATTCCTGCCAACCAACCAATAATACCACCAACAATCAATGCCCATAACCAACTCATTTTGCGTCACCTCGTTTAAGTTTTTATCGTTGTGTTCTATTATTAACCACTCGAACTCCTTTTGAACACACAAAAGACGATTGGTTAATATTACCACAGTATGGAACACTGATTTAGGGACTTGATACCATCTTACGTGCCTCTACGACTATTTATACCCCTTGTGTGAAAAGTGTGTCTCATATGCGTTTATCCTTGTATTCCTGCTTTTTTTGTGCCATCCTCACATTATGGCTTGATTAATGTCACTTCATGCATAAGTTACAAAAATAACAGATTTTAAGGAGTGACCCCAACTGGAGTGTCGAGTAGGATGTGCCGCGTGCTGTATTGCCATTACGATTTCTTCCCCTATTCCCGGCATGCCAGATGGAAAACCAGCTGGTGTTCCTTGCCCTCAGCTAACTTCCGATTACCGTTGCCGATTGTTTGGCAAACCTGAGCGCCCAGTTGTATGCAGTGGGTTCCATGCTGATGAGGATACGTGCGGAAGCACTAATGAAAGAGCATATCAGCTACTGAGAGAGCTAGAGGAGTCAACTTTACCGGGTAAAACTTAAGGAGAAGTTCATTCTATATGAAGGAGAATTTTGATTATGAATGTTATTGAAAAAAGAATTGCCGAATTGAAGCAATATCGACCCGATCTTACCGCCCCGAAGGATATAGATTTATTCTGGGCCAAAACACTGGAAGAAGTCCACGCCAAACCTGTACATGCGTTCAAAACTCTCGTAGAAACGCCATATCCTCATATTCTTGCCTACCGGGTTACTTTTGAGGGTGTCGATGATACGCCTCTGCATGCCTGGTATGTACGCCCCCGATTTGCCGGAGATCAAAAGCTGCCATGTATCGTTCTGTTTCATGGCTATACAGGCGGAAAAGGCTATCCTGAAGATTATTCCTCCTGGCTTATGCTTGGCTTTGCTGTATTGGCAGTAGATGTACGTGGTCAAGGTGGAGAAACGGGAGACCGTCTGGGTGATGCTCATGGTACGGTTAAAGGCTGGGTAACGAAAGGAATATTGGACAAAGATACCTGCTACTACAAAACGATTACAACTGATGCCCTTAGAGCCGTAGATTGGGTAGCGGAGCAGTCGGATGTCGATTCGGCTAAAATCGCAATCAGTGGCGCCAGTCAGGGCGGCGGACTTTCATTAATGGTGGCTGCGCTCAGCGATAAAGCTGCTATTACAGTAGCGGATATCCCCAATATGTGTCATATGGATTTTGGTATGATGAATTCTACCAGTTCGCTGACGGAAGCAGCTGAATTTGCTAACCGATTTCCGGAGCATTTGGAGCAGGTGCTACATACATTAAGTTATTTTGACGTGATGAATCTTGCTCATCGTATTCGTATCCCGATCATGGTATCGGTAGGGTTCAAGGATACTGTGTGTATGCCAGAGACGATTTTCGCCGCTTATAACCGTATTGAATCACCGAAAACGATTGAAATTTATCCGTTTACCGGACATTGGGTTGAAGGCTTTCAAAGACGTAAAACAGTTGAATTTTTAGTGCAGCATTTTTCATAATTCCTCCGGTGCACAAAAAAAGAACACCACGCATCAACCTGCGTAATGTTCTTTTCTGCTGCATCGGGGCCAGTCCCGCTTACGCCAGACAAACTCCTCGACAACTCACACAAAACAAAACTTCTAAGATTACGATGCAGCTCGCTGTTCTGCTGCCGAATCCCCTGTCCATTTTCGCACCCAAACAAAATCCATAATCATCAGACCAAACGGAATGAAGGAGGCAAACATAATAAAAAGAGGCCGCCGTATAGACCAATGCAGTGCTGTTTTCCCATAGATCAAAGCAACGAGGAGCAACAAAAAGCTCACCCGGTATATGTTACCAATCACCATAACCGCCTGGGCCATGCCCGCTGCTTGCAGCGGCTGGTGGGTGAATAGTATCGCCAAATAAGCTATAGCTTGAATCCAGAGCATGAGTCGGACACGCCCTAAAGGTGTTCTTAACACAATTTCAATCCCCTCTCCATTAGCAAGGATGTACTCTCATCCTTTACACATCCTTTATTATAACGAAAAGGTCCCCAAACTCCAACCTATCCATTTTGAATTTTGACCTAGTGAGTTGTGTCTGATAGAGTTGTGTAAGAGGTGATTATAAATGCTTAAACTGGGTATACTGGACCAGTCTCATATTCCTGAAGGCGGTACTGCTCAGGATGCATTATCCAATACAACAGATTTAGCCCGCGAAGCTGACCAACTGGGGTACAGCCGTTATTGGGTATCCGAACATCATGCTTCCAAAACACTAGCGCATTCCAGCCCTGAGGTGCTGATTGCGCATTTGGCTGCTCACACATCACGCATACGTGTGGGTTCAGGCGGTATTATGCTGCCACACTATAGCGCGTATAAAGTCGCCGAAAACTTCCGTTTGCTGGAGGCACTCCATCCAGGACGTATCGACCTGGGAATAGGGCGGGCTCCCGGCGGTTTACCGCTTGCTACTCGCGCCCTGCAGGAAGGCAAGTACCAATCTGTCGAACAATATCCACAGCAGATTCTCGATTTAATCGACTACTTCCATGATTCGGTGCCTGACAATCATCAGTTTGCCGGTCTTCATGCCTCCCCAATGATATCGACCGTTCCTGAATTATGGTTGCTCGGCTCCAGCGGAGAGAGCGCCCGATTGGCCGCGATGATGGGGGCCTCCTATGCCTTTGCCCAATTTTTCGGGACTCCAGGCGGTGTAGAAGCTACTGCACGTTACCACGAGCAATTTCAGCCTTCGATCCTGGGTGATAAGCCCCATTCCATGGCGGCAGTTACGGTGGCCTGCGCTGAAACCGAAGAAGAAGCTGAGCAGCTGGCGTCCAGTGCTAGTTTGTATTTCCTTTTGCTCATGCAAGGTAAAGAAATGAGTTCTCTTCCGTCGGTGAAAACAGCAATGGCCTATCCATACACAGAGTTGGATCGTGAGCGGCTGCGTCAGTCCGCAGCATGGCGTGTTGTTGGTACCCCTGAACAGTGTAAGGAACAGCTACTAAGACTGGCTGAGCAGTATCGTACCGATGAGTTACTGGTCGTTTCATCCATTCATGACTTTGATAAACGTGTTCAGTCCTACCGTCTGCTGGCCAAAGCTTTTGATTTGGTATAGACAGCCGTTGAACGGAGGCTGAGCTTCAGAAACATAAAAAACCCCCGCCAGCCTATAATGGCAACAGCGGGGGTTTGTCGTAGAGAAGGGTTCATTGGAACCAACCCATCTACACTATGGAAGTAATTCAAGCACTACAAAAGTCTAACACCATATGGTACTTTGGTAGTATACACATCGAAACTAAAGTTCCAGTTGTTACCTCCTAAAGTTCCAGTTCGTATATACCAAAGGCGCATATTCTATACTCCAAACCTTGGAAAAATTGCACCCAAAAGTCCCATTCTTTACTCATTCCGATAAAGTTAATAACGGTTAAATTCTAAGGTTCCTAAGGTTCTATACCCCAAACCAGCTTACCCTGCTGATATACAGTGCCATGGTCCCAGTCTGCAAATGCTTTTTGGGTAGCACCATAGGAGTAATCGTTGGTCTCATCAAAATTGCTCCAATTTGCAGCATGAATACGGGGTTGAATTTCTCCGCTTTCCCCACCGGGCTGAATCGTTCCGGCTCCATCTGTGAAAGAAATCTCCACATATTTATCAGCCTTGGCCTTTGGATTCGGCAATGTTACAAAAGTTGCTTTTACCTTCTCATTGCCAATCCTGGCCCAGTCTACAAAAAACTGCTGAGCTTGTTTGCTTTCATCTGTGTAATAGTAGCGAATTTTTAGATCGCTCAACTTCACAGCTGTTTTCCCTTTATTTTTGATATTAAATTCAGGACGGATTGCGTTATCCTTGGCATTTGTGTCACCGGTGCGATACTGTAGCACAATTCCTTGATCGTTACTGCCTGGTGTACTTCCTCCGTTGTCGTTATCGCCGCCGTTGTTGCCACCACCGTTATTACCGCCAGTGTTGCCATCTCCGCCGTTATCCCCACCGTTGTTTCCGCCTCCACCAATGTTGCTGGAGCCTTCCAGAATCGCCTGTTTTACGAATTTTCCAGAAGCGGACAATTGTGAATCAGGCCATCCGCCCTTACGGTCAGCACCAGACATCAGCGCAGCAGAGGTCTCATTTTTATCTGACAGCGACCAGTTAGTCCAACTGATTCCACGGCTAGCCAGAAAATCAGTCCATACTTTGGATTCATTCAGGAACGGACCACCGTTACCCGAAGCATCGCTTGTACCCCACTCGGTAGCAAATATGCCCACGCCTTTGTTCAGTGCATAATCGACCCGATCGCGCAAGAATTGTCCATGCGTACCCGCATAGAAATGTACGGTATACATTGTATTCTTGTCTGGAAGTGGATGGTCTGCTGCATCATGTACATCCTGACTCCATGTGCCTGTTCCTACAATAATAATATTGTCCGGGTCCTTAGCGCGAATAACCTGAGATACCTCAGACGCATAAGGTCGGATTTGATTGTTCCAGTTCACATTTCCATTCGGCTCATTGGCAAGTTCATAGATTACGTTAGGTAAATGGCCGTACTGAGTTGAAAATTCATTAAAGAAAGCTTTGGCTTCATTTTTATGAATGTTCGGATCGCCATCTGAAAGAATGTGCCAGTCGATAATGACGTACAAGCCCAGTTTCTGTGCTACCTCAATCGCTTCTTTCACTTTATTTTTCAAAGAAGGATTGGCGATATAACCACCTTCTTCAGTGTACAGTGCAACCCGAAATACGGAAATGCCCCAATCGTCCCGTAGCCATTTCATAGAGTCCTGATTTACCAGATCCCCAAACCATTGGACGCCGTGAGAGCTAATACCTTTGAGTTGCACAGGTTTACCGTTTTTATCCACCAATTTACCATTCTTTACTGAAAGTTGTCCGTAACGTTCCACAGGTGTCGTCCCAGCAGCCTCTGCTGTTTGCGTATTCCAGTTGAATCCGTTCGTTAACGTTAATAGTAATACTGCTGTTAGCATCACCGCTACTCTTTTTGCGATCCTTGACAGGATCCATTGCCCATTCATCATTTACACATTCCTTCCTTTTTATAAAGTAGATGAGACTTATCAGTACGTTGTTCTCTGCTCTTTTACCCCCTCCTTTATACAACAAGAGGATCAGGTCCAAACATCGATGTCACTTACCTGTATATGGATGATACTACTATTATAGTTAGTTCCATGTTACATTTCGACTTTATGATAGAAAATGAACAGGAAGTCACGGTTTTGGGATGTGTTCTACTTGGTTGGCTACTATGGAGTACTAAAGGGACAAAAGACTCATTTACTAATTGCAAAATTCGGAGAATTTTAGTTATTTTAATAAAAAAAGACCGCTTCCCGTGCCTTGGCTCGGTAGCAGTCTTATAGATGATCTTATATGTGATCGAATAATGTTACAAATATCGTCTTAACGTATGATCTCCCTATTACCCCTGAGCAGTTGCTTGAGGTTCTTTGGTCGTCTGATCTTTCTTCATATCGCCGCCATCCGTCGCTTGCTCTGTCAGTACAGTCTCAGATGAGTTACCTATTACCTTGTCAATAAGTTGTAGCCAAGGTTCTTCACTACCTCCACAGCTCTCAATATCACCGAGCAGGGACTCTAGCGTGGTTCCTTCTTCTGGCAAATCAATAACTAAACTGTCTTCGTCAACTTGGATGGTGCAGCAGGTTTTCATTGTAAATCCCTCGCTTAATTCATATTTGAGCATGCAGTAAGCTAGCTCAGATGGGATGAACTCCCATGGATTCCGGGATAAGCCCGTTGAATCCGTCTGAAATTATAAACCTAATGCACATCAATTGCAATGAACAAACCTTGAATTTTTAAGAATTAGCGAGTGGTACGGGCAGGAATGGAAACCTAAACGAAGTGTTCGTGCCAGCAATTTTGGATTTATAGAAAATCAGTTCAAACAATCAGCAAGCTCCGTAAAAATCACGCCAAGCGCATAAGCCCCCGCGTCTGGATAACCAAGGCTTCTCTCTCCTACCGTTCCGGCACGGCCCATACGCGCCACGATGTCTTCCGTCTTTTTGGCCCCTAATACAGCGGCTTGAGCACCACTTACAAAGGCTGTCTTCACGTCAAAATCTAATTTTGCGCTCTCCAACCAGCTATCTGTACATGGCACTAATGCATCTATAAGTGTTTTATCGCCAACAACGGCTCCTCTGCCGAAAGAACGTTCGCCTGTTGATTGTATGCCTTGCACCGCAGCCTGCATCATATCTGCGAATTCGGAAACGGTGAGTTCGGTTCGTTCGCCAGCAGATCGTGCCGCTGCGCGAAATGCTGAGCCCCAGATCGGACCCGAAGCGCCACCGCAGTATTCCATGATGACGAGCGAGCATGAATGAAGAAAGGCTCCCATCGTCAAAGAGTCTTGATTCAGAATGTCTCTCCATTCCCGTTTTAGCTGACGAAATCCCTTAGCAACGCTCATGCCAAAGTCGCCGTCGCCTGCATGAGCGTCAAGATCGCAGAAAGGTACCTCATTCTTGATGATAACCTCACTCATCTTATCGACTAGGTAGGTAAGATTGTTCAACGTAACTTTGTTGTTCTCAATAACTGCGAAGGCAGGGTCCGTTTCCACCTCAAAGGATACTTGCCGCTTTTCGTCTGCTACAGTTGAAATATCCGTGAATACGACATGATCAACAGGTCCAGCCACCTTGAACGCAGGCGCGTTACTTTCATGGGAGAGGAGCGTTTTCAGTTCGTTGTCCAGCTTCATGATGGAAACCGAGATACCTGACATATCGATACTCGTCATATAATTGTTGACAAAAGTGCGATCAATCTTGATCCCCTTCGCTGCTAGTTCGCGAGTAACCGAATGGTTGAAGAGGTACAGTTCTTGCAAAGGAGTACCGCCGAAACCATTGATCAATAAGGCGATTTCTCCGCTGAAGCCAGTTTCAATCTGCATGTCTCGAAGGAGATCGGTTACCATTCTGCCTGCCAACGTATCCGCATCCGTCAGCTTCTCGCGGCTGGTCCCAGGCTCGCCGTGAATGCCGACGCCGTACTCGATTTCATCATGCCCGAGCTCTAATGTTGGCGTGCCCTTCGCCGGCACGGTACACGAAGTCAATGCGAATCCGATACTGCGTACATTCGCAGCGGCTTTCTCGGCTACTGCTTTAACTTCCGCCAGACTCCGGCCCTCTTCCGCCGCTGCACCCGCGATCTTGTGGACGAGTACCGTTCCCGCCACTCCGCGCCGTCCGACTGTATATAGGCTGTCTTCTACCGCGATGTCGTCCTCAACCTTTACATAGTCCACTTCCAGACCGTCTTCAGTGGCCAGATGGGCGCCGTTTCTAAAGTTCATAATATCGCCGCTGTAATTTTTGATAATCAGCAGCGCACCTTTTTTCCCGGTCGTCGCTCGGATGGCCTGATATACTTGAATTTGTGAGGGAGAGGCGAAGACATCACCGCAGACTGCGGCATCGAGCATCCCTTGGCCAACGAAGCCGGCGTGGGCGGGTTCATGCCCGCTGCCACCGCCGCTGATGAGCGTTACTTTCTCCGCGTTCAATTCCTTTTTCTTGAGCACTTTGTATTTTGGCAGAAATTCCAACTCAGGATGCGCGAGCGCAATACCACTGCACATCTCAAGAACCAAATTTTCCGCACGGTTGATGACCTTTTTCATGCTACTTTACCTCCGCTTTGTACTGGCTCCCGATACGGTTGGCCGCAACGATTGCCGCTGCAACCTGCTCCACTGTGACCGGAAACGGCATGGAATGAATCGATTCCTCCAGAATGCAGGCCTTTGCAGCTACTTCCATGAGTTCTTCCTGACTGATATGATCGACGCCGATATCAGCCAAGCAGACCGGTAAACCGACGGCTAAACAGAAATCAAGTACCTGATGTAATTCTTCCGTCGGTGCGTTTTCGAGCACCAGCTGTGCGATCGTGCCGAACGCAACTTTCTCTCCATGATAATAATGATGCGTGCCTTCCAAAATCGTGAGTCCATCATGAATCGCATGGGCCGCCGCAAGTCCGCCGCTCTCGAAGCCGAGGCCTGAGAGTAAAATATTAGTTTCAATGATATTCTCGAGTGCTTGCGTAACCTGGTTTTCATCACATGCCGCTTTTGCTTTGGCACCGTCTTTCAACAGCATTTCATAGCATAGCGTTGCAAGTGCAATCGCCGCATTTGTACCTACTGCTGGCGCACACTGTCCTTCGCGTACTCCGTTAGGCAGTCCGGCATTGACCCAGGAGTAAGAACGGGAGGTCGCACGGGCTTCAAAGTAAGTTGACAGTGCATCACCCATACCTGATACAAGGAATCGGGTTGGTGCATTGGCAATTACGGTGGTGTCGACTAATACGACACTCGGACTTTGCTTAAAATAGGCGTAATCGTCGAAAGCACCTTCCGGAGTGTACAGAACGGCCGAGTGACTTGTCGGTGCATCTGTCGCAGCAATCGTCGGACAGATGATAAGCGCTTCCCCTTGAGCTACGCATTTCGCCGCGTCGATCGCTTTCCCGCCGCCAAGACCTACGATACAATCGCATCCGTTTGCAGTAGCAATTTCCTGAAGTCTGGATACTTCCTGTCTGGAACACTCACCCATAAAACCGCTTTCAATAAAAGTCACGTTATATTTACCCAAAGTGGAATCAAGTTTATCTTTTACCCGCGCCACGTCGGCAGGATGCGCAATCAGTAAAGCGGATTTGCCGAAGGTGCTCACATAGTAACCCAAATTCAACAATTCATTTTCACCTTGTACATATTTGCTTGGGCTGATAAAAGCTTTTCTCATCTATAATTCCTCCTTATGATTGTGTTGGCTTCGTTCTGATTAAAACTATAACCGAACCATGTAAACTTTACATTGGAGGAATCAAGGAATATATTATAATCTACAATCGTATTTTTTTGCACTAAGGATCACGAATTGTACTTTTTTGTTATCGCTTACAGGATAATTTACTATTAAGGGATGAGATCTTGATACGTGAACATTTGAGCATCCAGAAAATCTTTGATTTAAAAAAGTGGGAGCAGTTGCAGGATTCATTAGCATCCGTTACCCAATTAGCTATTCTTACCGTCGATTATAAAGGGAATCCCGTAACTAGCCACAGCCAATGCCAATCGTTCTGCAAGAAGGTTCGTCAGAATGAGAATCTCCTTCCCTACTGCCAAAAATGTGACTCTCGCGGTGGACTTGAAGCGGTACGTTCCAACAAACCTTATATTTATCTCTGTCATTATGACATCGTCGACATCGCGGTACCGATCATTATTGACGATAAGTACATCGGCGCCGTCATGGCAGGTCAGGTCCGCTTAGCCGATCCTTCGAGTGCCCTACAGCTGGAGCAAATCCTCACGTCAAAAAATGAAAAACTGTACAGTTCCAAATGGGAGGAACTTAAGAACGACTACGCCGATCTGCCCTCCATGACCTATCAGGAAATTCAGACGATCTCCAACATGTTATCCTTATTGTGTAATTATATTGTAGAAGAAGCCATGAACAAAAATCTTCTCGCGGAAATGTTCGAGAAGGCGTCGGCCACACATTCCACTCCGCAGTTGTCCGAGATCCTTCCTGGCTACTCGCTGGAGCATATCGAAAACCTTAAGAAAGAAATGAATAATTTCTTAGCAGATGCCTATCTGAATTCCTCAGAAGATGTGGATATTCCGTGCGGAAATCCCGTACTCAAATCCGCCTTCGAATATATCTTTGAGCACAAGGGTGAAACTTTTTCTTTGAAAGCCATGGCTGACTTGTGCCACATTAGCCCAAGCTATTTTAGTCGGCTGTTTGCCAAGGAAACGGGTGAGAACTTTTCCAGCTATCTTTCCCGCTTGAAGATTAGATGGGCGAAGCAGTTGCTCGAAGCTACAGATATTCCTGTATCTCAGATCAGTAGCGAGCTCGGCTTTAATGAGCCGGGGTATTTTATCAAAATATTCAAAAAGTATGAAGGCACAACGCCCGCGGTGTACCGAAAGTATTACAAGGGATAAAACAAATGAAAAACAGATGATTCACGGGTCTAACGTCACCATGATCATCTGTTCATATTGTTCTGCTCAAATTACGTATCCAGGTTGTGCTTCTCAGGCTACCTGAGATTGTGTTTTACGCTCAACACCATCTCCTTTTTATCAGCAATTTTATGGAGTGTTTTTTATCTTTACTGTAGTGTTTCTGACTGATCCTGGGCGTTCGTTTCATTGTGCATGGATTCCGATTTTTTCTTGCGAAATAATTTGGCAAAAAACTTGCCTATCACGCCAAACACACCTGCACAAGCAGCACCAATAAGTAGGATAACCTTAATTCCCGCGCCCTTAAAAAAAGCAATGAGTAATGCCAACAAGCCTACTTTTTTAGCTACTGCCAAGCCTGCTCCTCCCAAAATCAACCCGGTTAGGCCGTATTCGGAAATTTTGTCCGTTGAAGCATTAAATTCCTCGTACCGCTCACCTGATTTGACTGTCAGCTTGGGTAATATGTTCTCATTCAAAAACTTCTTATCTGCGTCCAAATGCGCAGGATCGGACACTAATATTGCAGAGATATAACCCTGACGAGTGAGCAAGCGAACATTATAATTGATCAGCTTTTCCTTGTTCCCATCCTCCGCCAACATAGACCAGGTTAGATTATGGGTCCCTTCATTATAAAAAGGCTCGACATCCCAGCCCGTAACATACAAGCGATCACTTTCCGCTTTTTCCTTGTTACTCTCTTCCGTCCCCTCTTTATAACTATCTAGAATAGCATCCGCATCGATATCTTCTTTTTCATCATCCTTGATGTGTCCAAGTTCATCGTATTCAAAAACAACTTCCCAATTTTGATTTTCATCTTTCGGAAATATACTCCCAATTTCCTTGCCAGATGGCTTATCATGATTCATCTCGCTTGCCTTTGCTGTGTTAGCTGCATCCAAGAAAAGAAGAGATGAGTCCAGTTCAACCGTAGCCATTTTTCCCAGATCTACCTTTCGGCCGCCCTCAATCCAATTTAATTGTTCATTGGATGAGGCCCACGCATTACCCCCACTGAGTAACACCAGACTAAGCGCCAACAGCGCTCCAAAAATCGTTTGGCCCCATTTCATTTTGTTACTACATCTGTTATCTAGTCTCTTGTTCAAAACTCATTACCCCTTTATAAATTCCAATATCTCCCGTGTACCCAACCATATTAGCCACTGCTTCATATTTTGTCAATTCACAGTAGCAAAGGGAGTTTCCGAGACTTAATACTCATTTTTATACATATGTATGCAAATATTCTAATCTAATCGAACTGAATTAATAAAATGTGAATGAACGATTAGAAATACTCATAAAGGACAAGCACAATTGCGCAATAGCACTGCTTCTCCGTTCCAGTTTCCTACTTATGAATTCCTAAACGGGGCTTATTCCTTGATACGACAACCCCATTGACTTCTAGCTTAATTCCGAACAATCCATCTAGCATAAAAAATGTCGAATTTCATCAGATTAAGGAATGCATAATTCATCTAACAAGAGACTTTAGTCTTAGTGACTTTTCACCTGTTTTTAGACATATGTCAACTTTTTTATTTAAAAGAATGTATAGGCTTTCATAGGGTTGATTGATTAGAAATAAGCTAATTATTGAATAGCCTTCTAAGAGTTCACTGCTTGTTTTGGAGACTAGGGACTATTCACCAATATTTTATAGTGTCACCATAGCACACAACTGGTTATTCTCTACGAGAAAAAAACTTATTCCTCTCATGTTCGAGTGAAATAAGTTTTTTAAGATAAATTATAATTTTGGGGCCAATTAATTGTGTGAATTCTTTTTACAATCTGTTATTCTCGCTCTTTTAATTAGCTATTAATATCCTTATTTACATGCATTTAATCTATTAACTTCAACAATATCATTTACGTTGTATTCATCAAACTTTTCAAGAAGAGCACCAAAACCTTTTGATAGTTGAAATTCCATTTCTTCCTGATATATTGGACAAACAACTAAAAATTGTATTGTTTTATCTTTACTTAACATTAACGAGCTAAATCCTTCATCTTCACGAATGGGAGGTAATAATAGCATACAAGTGAAATTATTGTCATTTGCAATTGGTTCTGGAGGTTCCCCATTAGGTATAGTGTCTCCATAACAAAACCATGTGTTTCTTTCATGCGGGAACTTGCCAAGTTTTCTTAGCCAACCAAATGGCCAATAATCTTTAAAATCTTTAATATCCTCTTTAGCCACAGGCCATGATGCCGGAAGATACATGATAAGTTCTGTATATTCCCAATCTTTATTATCTTCTGAAACTTGTGCAGGTAATAAGCTCATTCCTGACGTTATAATAGTATGAAAGTCTCTTTGGTCGTTTGCTCGAAAAATGATTAAGTTTATATTTAGACTTTCTGAAACGGTCTCTATATTTATTAAATCTGGCTCACCAATGTATTTCTTATAATGTTCTAATAATTGATTATTTATATCCAATATTATCACTTCCTCTTATAAGCAATCTCTTTGTATTGAAGTCCTCCCATAGGCTGTTAGAATACCAATAGGCTTCCTTGAGGCCACTTCCCTTTCCAACCACAAGGTATATGTCCTGAATTATATATTTCCAACAATTCTGTATGAAAGCCTGGTTTTACATACGTGCTATATGCATATTCCATCATTGCAGTAAGCAAATCCCACTCAACGCTCTCATATATACAATTGTTTAATTTATTTCTTTCTATAAATGTAGAAATATTTTTAAGGACTCCATCCTTAAGTAATAATTTAGCCTCCATAGTAATATTATTCCACTGTCTGTATTCTTCTCGCCAATTCTCATGTAGAGTCGAAGTTAGTTGATTTCTTATTTGGAGTCTAACATTATCCCAAGTAGAATTAACTTTTTTTTCAACATCAACCCAGTTACGTACTTGCGTAACATTAACATTGAGTGTAGCATTAATAGCATCCCCACAGTTACTGAAAAAGTCAATTTTAGATATTGTATTATCGTAAAAATCCTTTACTTCGTTCATTTTCTTCCCCTCAGTTTAGTTTTATTTTTTGAAATAAATATTTATATATAGAATTTATTTGTCCTGGTATTTTTGGTATTGGATCATCATCTTGTAAACCATATTTTAACCGTTGGCTTCTAGCTTTCTCCACTACATCTAAGGTTTGTTTTTCGGTTAATCCGGCCTTTCTCAACGATTTATATAATGCTACGTTATATTCAGCATTTGTAGGAATTAAACCTTTTTTATCCCCTTTTCTATATCTATTAAAAAATTCTTCCATAGTTTTATGTGCCATAAAATGTGGTGAACCAACATCCTTAAATGCATTGCCCTCTAATTCGATAGTATATCCTTCATCTGACGGGATTACCTGTTTGCCATTCCCATCTTTTTTAAATGCAGCATCTTGATTAAGGTGATGCTTTTGCTTCCCAGATTTATCATATTTCCACTCACCATACTTCTTAACAGTTACTTTTTCTTTACTTCCTACTGTTCCCTCAACCTTTTTCGCCGCGCTCTCTTCCATTTCCTTCATGACCTTGTTGTAATTCTTCTGCACATCCGTCTGTGGAAGTGGTCCGCTGTCCATCTTATTAACGTGCGGAACTGGCGCTCCGTTGGCTGTGGCCAACTTCCCGGGGCTGAGGCCGTCTGCCATTTTACTCAGCTGCTCATTGAACTTCTGCCCCAGTTTACTGCCGGCCTGCTCCAGCTTGGTTACAGCTTTGCCAAAGCCTGCCCCGACTGCATCTACACCTTTGCTAATCCATTGCGGTGTAACTTTGCTGCCTACTTTTTCAGCGAATCCGCCAATGGCCTTGCCTACTTTGGAATCCAGTACGCCTACGGTGACAAAACCCAATCCCGCGTCCTTTGCTACTGAGCCCCAGTTGATCTTTTCACCACTCAGCACCTGACTCGCTAGATTTTCCGCGGCATTTGTGACACCGCCGATCGCTGCTTTCCTCAGTAAGGTTCCCCCTACACCGAGAGGGCCAAAGATTGCTCCAGATACCGCCCCGATTCCCGCTTCCTTCAAGCCGGTCAGGGCATAGTCGCTGAAGTCGCTCACTTCCCCTCGGGCGATATCTGATGCGGCCAAGCTTGCTACACCCAAGCCACCCGCCAGCAGCGCTCCTCCGGCTACCGCTGCAATGACCACCGTACCCGCTCCAAGCGTCGCTACCGTAATGGCTGCTACCACGGCTACGGCTGCCACAACTGCCAAACCGCCCAAAATATTCATCCCCAGCTTGCCCCAGTTAAACGGTTCAGGGGGTGGCGGCGGTGGAGGTGGCTCGCCTTCCTTCGGTTCATCATCAAACGGCGGGTATGCAGTTCGGTCGCTACCGTCCGCCCAGACGTTTCCTCCCAACACGTGGTATTCGTTTTCTACCGAAAGCCCCGTGCTTCCTCCCGTTTGATACGCCATGACCTGGCTGGTTCCATCAATAATGATTTTCTTCGGCGTATTCAGAATGATTTCTTGCTCTGCTTCTAACGATAACTTCTTGGGACTAGTTAATTCAATCCCAGTAGCATCGTCCAGACTCATCTGCAATGTCCCACCCGGATCACCCATGATATGGATGCGACCCGGTGCCATTTTCAGTTCACTTCCATGCTCCGTTCCAAAATATCGATCATTAGGATTACTCGTTTTCGCGCAACCGTCTCCATTTGTACGAACCGCACCCAAAATCATTGCTCTGGAACCAGACGCATCTGGAAAGTACAGGCTTGCCTGTGTTCCCACCTTCGGCATACTGTACATCGCACTTCCCGTTGGGGGAGCGAACGGATACCAATGCGGCTCGGATACCCCATCATCCTTATCAATCGCCAGCCGCAGCTTCACTTCCTCTCCCCGTACCGCAATGACCTCTCCTTCCAGAGAAATTCCGATTGTTTTGGGATTGGGGATGAAATCACTGCGAATGCCCTCTGCGCGGGCCAACACATAACTGAATAGCAAATGCCCCTTTTCCATGCGGCTTCGCAATTCAGTTACAATCATTATTTTCTGGCGAAATTGCACCTCGTCTCCAAGAGCATACCGTTCTCCGCTTTCAATCTCGTATTTGAAAAAGTCGGTATCATGTAGCCCGGCTGACGTTCCGCCTGCCCGCTGGTAGCCCTTTAAATCCTTACTTGCCGTATATGGCGTATCCTTCCGAATGGTTCGCTGGGTGCCAGCAGGCATGCCGAAATACAGTTTCGGCGATGCGGACTCCCATATGTCGCTGACCACTACTGTATGTAAACGGCTCGCCATCCGTTTCATAAACTCCCAGTCGGTTTCATCATACTGTAAAATGGCTTCGCCTACCGACTGCTCACCGGTCTGGTACAAGACATCACTTCGCTCATAGCCTTGAGCAAGCTTATTCACTAACTGTTTATATGTTTGTTTTTCCTCAGGAAAAGACCGCTTTCTTTTGACAATATCCAGCTCAAATGAGCCACTGATTCCTTCCAGTGTAAGTGTATACACTCCATTATGGTTCTCAACTTCTACCGTATGGACAACACCCTTAAACAAGCTAATTTCCTCTTGTCCATTCTGCGCATACACATGTAGCTGATCCTCTGAGGTCGCATCCAGCGCAGCCGTGGCATGACTCGACTCCCTACAAATGCCTGTGAGTGTAATACGCCCATGTTCACCCGGCTTCCACTCGATCTGAACATCCTTTAAGACCTGAATGGGGTAGGGGGAATCTATTCGAATCTGATCATATCCTATCATGTTTTCAAACCTCCCTTCCAGCTACTACTCCTGCTGGCCATTCGTATGAAATTCGATAAATCCATGATATAAACAAGTCTGAAATGAAGAGGTCGTCAAGGCTGGCTGGCCTTCCACCTTTGTCGGTTCTTTTGTGTTTTTCCACTTATCCGTCAGCATTGGTAAGCATGGCTTCCCTGAGATTGTGGAGCCATCTTCGGCGATCAGATATATAGTCTCGGCACTCGGCTGTTCTGGACTGGTGCAAATTCCAAAATGAGGGACATTCTCAGGAGAATAATCTCCTTCATTCATCATGGGTTTACCATTAACAAAAGCCCCGTGGCTGTTCGGCAAATTGATCTTTCGAGGATGCGTCCCGCAAGTGCAACGCATACAGGCCCCCCGTACGACATAATACTCATTATCTGACATGTTCCCTTTCCCTCCCTATTTCACCTGGACTTGCTCCAAAGCGATCCCGGTATAATCACGCCGCAATATACTTTCCGCCACATCCAAACGGACGATGATCATCGGGGTAGAACTCTCCTGGATTGTAAATATCTTGTGGCTCCGAATAGCATCTGCTTGTAATACCAGCTTTCTAAGCACACTTTGATCCAAATTCCATTCGCTTTCTGGATGTACTGCTGCAAGCCGCTCCACAAAAGGAATATAGTAATTCTTCTGTATCTTCTGTTCGATCTGAGTAAGTACCGTTAATTTCATAGGCATCTCCGGCACATAGGCCTGGACAAGGCGTTTTAAAGCACCTGAAATGAGTGGGATGGGACCTTCTAGATAATCAATAAAAATACTTTCTGCATCTGCCTTCACATGAAACATCAATGGCTTGACAATATCCTCCGGCTGCAAATCATACAGCTTCCACGGATCAATCGTTTCCATCACCTTTTGTAGCGTAGGAACATGGGTATACCGCACATCCTGCTTTAAGAGGAAATAATCCATGAAGATTCCCCCTCTCGTGCCTCTGCTCCCTCACTACGCGTAAAACGGCACAATATTTCGCTATCATCTCGATACTCTCCAGCAAATATCGTGCATACATTTGCTTTTGGCATCCTTTCTAACGAAGGGGAAGCTATAAAAACTGGCATCTGGCTTTTCAAGAACTCTACAGTGAGCAGATGGTATTTGACCGCCTCAATTTGTTGAATTTGTTCAATATCCATCGTCGAGATCTTACGGGCATAATCTGATTTAAGCTTTTCCAGCTTAGTCATACGATTGAACAGAGGCTCGAAAACAAAGTCTGCCGACCATTCCACAGCGCATTCAGTCTCATCCAGAAACCAATTTTCATCATAGGCATCTAGACGATAAACCGCTTTATTTTTCGCAACACGAGTTCTGAGCAAGGAGATATAAATATATCGAATATCCCCCTTACGACCTTGCTCGTGCTGAAGGGTAGCGAGCTGGCATAGCGACTCTAGAGCTGCTATAAGCTCGTCTTCAATGGCTTGCTGGCGCGTCAGAAAGTTGTTTTCAATAAGAGCCAAATCATGTATCCATTCCGTAAATACGTGCTTTTCCAGCAAATCCTGCAACGCAGCATCCCGATCCATGAGCTTCATTCAATGTTCACCTTACCCCCGGTTAATCTCACATCGTCCATGATGTCGAGTTTGGCTCCGGATTGAATAAAACTTACGCCTTCTTTCCCCTCCATAATAATTTTCGCTCCCCCTGTAATTTGGATATCTTCCTGAGCAGACAGGGTTATTTTTTTGTTACTATTAATTTCGATCCCGCCTTCATCCGTGAGACGCATGAGCATTTGCCCACTGTTGATAATTTCTACTGCACCAGGCTTGAAAACGACTTGTTTGCCGTATTTGGTGCTGATACTTTTAACCGCAGGATCACTTCTTTTAACAGGATCAGAGGAGGCAAGATCGACAGAACTGGCGGCAAAAGCATGCTGCTCCCGTTCATCCGGAAAGTACAGACGAATTTGATCACCTGCTTCCGGCATAACATACCAACCGCTGCCATCAGGAGAAGAATAAACCGTAGAATAGGGAAACCACATAGCCCCGGATGCAGTCGAGCCTTGATCAATTTCCAGCTTGATTTTTACTTTTTCTTTGGAAATATCAATTACCTTGCCAAACAGAGAGGCTCCTGAAAGATCATAGGCATAGACGGTTGGGCATTTTAACCCATGTGCATCCCGTAAAATGTAACGATTAACGATCAGATTTCCTTCCGTGGTCGTCTCCGCCCTAGCTATGTAAAGCGTTCTTCTATGAAAAATGACGGAACTGCCCAGCTCTAGCACTTTGTTGCTGGTCACTTCATAACTCAAGCTGTTAGACTCACCGTATTCCGGCAGTCCGTTACGGGACATGAGCTTGTGCTCCTTCAAGTCTTTTTTTATGGAATAGTTATGTTCGTTCAGCGGTTGAGGGGCACTAGAATGGGGGATACCAATCACATATTTCAATCCTTGTTGCATCGTAATTGGAATTAAAGCAGCATGCAGCCGAGAAGCAATTCTTTTGACAAAAGCCCAGTCCGTTTCATTGTATTGCACTAACAATTCACCGATAGCTGCGCCATGAGAAGCCTCGTCAATCACTTCTGCATCAGTATATGAACTTGTAACATGCGAAAATAGATTGTTATATGATTCCGCTGTTTTTTGGAATGAACGACGTTTGGGGCGAATGTCCATTATTAAGGTTTCACTGCTAGCCTCAATCGTAAGCTCGCGTACTCCGTTTACAGCTTTTACAGCAATATTCGTGACGATTCCCTGAAAAAGCCGGATCTCCTTGCCTTCACTTTTTAAGAAGACTTCGATGTGCTCATCTTCATCTGCTTTTTCTACGTATTGATCCAGCTTGTCCTCCGAAACAATTCCACGTATGCAGAAGCTCACATGTTCGTTTAACTGTTTAATGAGATGGATACTTAATACACGTTGAAACTGATAAGGGGCCACCTGAACATCTGCTGTGGTGTAAATGGGGTTACTCATTCATATCCCTCCTTTTCTGCCTCGTCAACCGTTTGAATGGTGCGTATCATCTGTAGGGCGACATCCCGCCATTCAGCATACTGCTTATACGGACAACAAAATGTTCCCATGACCGTCTTTCCTTCCAGCTCAAAGTAAAACATATTGTGGTAGATGGGCTGGTCCAGCGCAGGACTTTTAAAGTCAAAATAGCCAATCTGCTTACCATGTACCTCTTCTATTTTTTCTTCATAAAATACATGGGCAGGATTCATATTTTTCATCATTGCCTTCATGCCAGAAGTGAGCTGTTCCACCCATTCATCTTGTAGCGTCTGGTCCACCCGATTCAGGGTAACATCCACACTGCCCAAATCATTCGTCAAAATCATTTCTGGACGTTGCTCATGAGGATATTTAATCTTTTGCAAATGCTTGGGCATTGGACTAAAGATAGAGGGGACATGCATTTTCAGCCGATCCTTAAAGAAAGACCGCTCTTCAAACACATAGGATTGACCGTCAATGATTATGGGTCCTGCTAAAATATTGTTAGGCCTCTTCAGCTTCTCCATCTCACGGAGCTGATCCAAAATCTTTTCATCCTCATATTTCATAATGCACACTCCTCTACCTGATTTTCTAATCCACAATCATCCGTCCGGCTCCGCCGCCCTGCCAACGGCCTGCTGTTCGTTTTCCACGTCCGGCGCCTTCCAGAATAAGAACTAGCTGTCTATGCAACTGAGCATGAGAATAATCTCTGTATTCCGCACCATTTCGGTTTGCGATGTAATGCTGAATGGATTCCCTGTCTACAACTTCCGAGTTCAGGCACATCAACGCAAACATACAATCCATCGGATCTGATGCACCACTTTTAAGCAGCTCGGATGCGAAGTAGCGCATCGTCTCCGGGCGCAATGTACTCTGCTTCAAACCCGCAAAAGGAGCATGGATATCACTCCATGTATTGAATTCCGTTGCCATGTCGGCAAAATCCTGATAATCCGAGCGAAGCACGGCTCCCTCTTTGAGCTTGAATCGGCCCAGCTCCATCTCATCCAGACCGATTTCTGCCTCATCCTCCAGCACGATATCTGCATGATGGGCTGTGAAATCCGGGCGATCTGTTTGTTCCAAAAAGAGCAGCTTCAACACCGACAGCCGCCCTGTGGCCGCATACGGCACTTCCTGCTCCTGCTCCAGCAGATACAATCTACCCTTGTGCTTCACGATGCCTCTACCAATGGTTAGCGTGTACTCCCCGACAGTTACGTTCATTCCTGTAATGATGCCATCCGAATAATCCTGATACCGGATATCGAGAAAGCTGCGGGGGTAGTCCCGCAGGTTCTCTAGCATCTCGGTTTTGAGAATACGGCCTTTCTCGAACTTCGGCACGATATGGGTTAACATGTGGTTTCCTCCTCTCCGTGCCGATTTCGGCACAAGTGTCGCCCGGCACCTCAGTAATGACATTGCGTTAGCAACGTTATGCGCCAGCCGGGTCGCTCTGCGACGTCATTACTGCTCTTCTTTATTCAAGGGAACGGACAACCGATTCACACCGGGTGCAGGAGCCGGGACAGGCATCTCTGTCAGCGATGGATTTTGCTTAATATACTCAGAGTAGTCCAGCCAATTTTTGTTCACCACATAGGTACGAGCGATTTTGTCATGCAGCGCCTGCTTTTTTTCAGTGAAAGCTGCCATGATATAGCCTACAAATATAGTGACTAAGCTAATGATTTTACCCCAGTAGCGGGCGTTGGCCCGTCCGAAAGATATTTTTTCATTATTTTCATCCGCAACGACAATCCCCGCAGCCAGCTTGCCGACCGTTCCTCTGCATTTTGATGATTCCATGATGGTGTGGTAAAGCCAATCCAATAAAAGAGGGCCAAAAATAATAATAGCTCCCAAAATTCTCACCGACACATCGTCTAAGTGTGAAACAAACTCCGAAAAATTCGGCATTTTTACGAACGCAGAGACAAACCCTATCGTCACAAACGGCAACGTATCAATCAAACGAATAGTCACAAATAAAATAGTATAATCTAGCAAATGGGCTAAAAATCTTTTCCAAAAACCAGCGTACATCCTACTGCTCCTCCTGTTTAAAGCCTGCTGTTCATCAGAATCTTTGAATCTGTGTGCCAACCTAAATGTTACATTCCAGCTCCGCGCCCAGCCTGCTCACGAAGGATATAATTCAGCTCGCGTTTGTCCACAACGTAGGTACGGGCAATCAGATCGTGGAGAGCCTGTTTTCTCGCCGTAAAGGCTGCCATAATAAAGCCGGCGAACAAAATGATGACTGATAGAAGCTTACTCCAGTAGCGGGCACTAGCACGTCCAAAGCTGAGCTTGTGATTAAACTCATCTACTACAACGATGCCGAGAGCCAGCTTGCCCACCGTGGCTTTGCATTTGGATGATTCCATAAGCGCATAATATAGCCATATAGCTCCCCAATTCAGCAAGGTCTGTCCTATTACTTTCATGGTAACAATAGAAGACGATCCGTCTGAGAGCAAAGAGCTTTCTGCCGGAGACGGTACCCAATCCCCTAAGGTCCGAATTACCATCCAGATCAATCCAAATATTAAAAATACAAACCATAGAATAAGGCCATCGATGATATAAGCCAAAGTTCGTTTCCAAAAACCTGCATACAGCACGTTATCCCCTCCAAGTGTTGTGTACTTTTCTAATTTCAGCATTTTGCAAAACCCTTAATTTACTATTTCGTGCCGTCAAAGAAATCCAGCTCGGAGAGATCATTCTCGAAGGCAAAAAAGCGTTTGGGTCCCAGATGCAGCAATTCATCTCGGCGAGTAATCGGCACTACATAAAAGCCCCAGCGGCTATCTCCGACAAAAACAAAATATTTCGTTTCCCCATTACGGATGGAGTCCGTATCATCCTGCGGGATATCCCGCCCGTACAGCACTGCAATTTCCTCATACGGCATGGGTTCAAAAGCTTCTGGCCGACTACGATACACATGGCGCTGACGCAGCTTGCCGCCGTCGGCCGTCAGGAAGAACTCCACCTCAGCCGCATGAGACGGCCGGGAAATAGAACCGCGTACCCGATTGCTTTCCAAACTCGCAATCAGCTCCTTCTCGCGTCCCGTATGCGTCCATGCGCTGACCGTGTACGGAATAGCCGGAATATGATTGGTAATGACAGGCTCAATCGTGCCCATTTTTTTAGCGTTCAGGTAACGGATAGCCCCGCGCAGACAGGCCATTTTCAACTCAGGTACCCGGCTGAGGTCCTCTGCCTTTTGACGAAACTCAATACTGCGCCCCGGTACAAATTCCTTGAGTGCTTCGCGAAATACGTCAATCCGGCAGGATTGCCCGGTTAGCTTGATAATCGAATAATCCTGCAAGCGTCCCTCCAGATAAAACTCATCCAGAAACTTGCGCACAATATTGTAGATATCTGCCTTAAGAAGCTGCTGTATCTCCCGAATGTTAAACACCACATCAGGCAAACCATATTCATCACGAAACCGTCCGTTCTCGATGACTGAAACCAGCCAACGGTCCATCACTGCAATGTTCAGGTCGCTTTCAGCAGATAATACCTGCTCGGATTCGAAGCGGCTGCGCAAGATCCCCGTACGTAGAAAAAATTCTTTTTTCATATTTTCTGCCGCGCTCCACAATAGATGAAAATTACTCAGTACCCGCTGATATTCATCCCGTGTAGCATGCTCATACTGTTTGAACGCGGTAGGCAAGATGGCCTCTGCCTCTCGGTAGCGCTCCTCCAGTCCCGCATATACAGCATCTACACCAAACTCATCCACATGACGGTACAAATCTCCCGAAGGAATGCCGATCAGGGCATCAATATCGGTGTCAGGCAAACGCGTCTCGGCAGCATAATAACCTGCAAATACAATTTTCATAAACTGCATAATCCGATACGTCAGATTATTGCCGCCAAAGTTGGTATCCCCGTTTTCATATGTTGTGTGAATATCCAGCTTGTAAGCAATACGTCCGTCCTCAATTCGGAATCGGCAGGAAGACAAATCTGTCGTGCCTCCACCACAATCAATAACAAGTGCCTGGTACTCCTCACCGTCCGCAAAAGTCCCTCGTTCCATCTGGTCTGCCAGCGTGTTGTACAGCACAGCCAGCCCTTCGTCCAGCGCATCCTCCGCTTCAATCTGGTAATCAGGCAAAATATCGCTAAACATCTCTATAAACTGGGGCTGTAGCTTGACCGGAGCAGAAAAGTGCAGGTTGCGGAACCGACACTTAAATTGCTGCTCGGCTGTAGCAATCACATAACGGATAAAAGCAGCTAAAATATCATTGCGGGAAGCAGTTGCTGTATTCCCCTCGGAATCCATTAATTCCTCGATTCGCTTATAATCGTTGACCCACCGCTTGATCCCCCGCAATACTGTTGCACGGCTTCCTGCCACGTCAGATCCACGTAGTGCATCCTCCCCAAATACATAAAGGATATGTTCTGGATTGGAGCAATCTGCGACGCGAATAGCAGTCGGCAATACTTCGATCCAGTCGCCTTCTGCCCCTTCTGGGCCGGGGAATGACACATAATTGATGGCGTTCAGCCTTACTGTGCTGCTCATACCTGTATCAGGAGCCGTAACGTAGGAGCTATCCAAATAAGCACCTGCTGTGGTGTTCGAGGTGCCAAAATCAATCGCAAGTACCGCATCTGTAGTTTCCGTGCCCCGAATGATCAGCTCTGCCACCGGAATCCGGTGACCTTGAAGCTTCAGCGGCAGCATTGGCTTATCTCCATAGTAGAGGTTATAAAAATATTCTGATTCCTGTCTTCGCAGAAACAGCAGGCTATAACTATGATTGGACGTCTCTCGCAGTTCAGCATCACGATGACGAGAAAGATAATATACGCCTGTTCGTGTCTCATCCTTCACCAAATTCAAAACACCGCACAGTTCTCCTGTTGCATTCACCAGCAGCACATTAGATGAGCTCAGCCAAGGCAAATCGGATTCAATCCGGTAGTTGTCCATGCGACCTGTGCGTACACCCTGATACAGCGTGATTTTGGCGGGAACCCGGATGCCGCTGCTCTCCTGCCGACGGTCGTTCCAGTTTCGCTGTAGTGCCGATTCCATGCGTTCAAAGCCGCCAGGATTTGGCCTTGTGATGAGTAAATGCTCTTCCGCGCTCCGAAAACGTAAAATCACGCGAATCAACTCTTCACGTGCCAGGCGATTGGCAAAGCCCTCGACCAGTCGTTCCTTATCGCATATTCCGCGTAACTGAAAGGTCGTCATTTGCTCCAATTCCGCCCGCGTGTATTTCGCCGTGAAGCGTATGCTTTTTCGATCGGTGAGCGGGTCTAGCAACCTGTATGTATAGGGTCCGTTCATCGTTCACATGTCCTTTCTTAGCCATTTAGCCTTAATAGAGGGCGATAGCGTCTATTTTCATCGTAGGATCTTCCTCCAAAATGCCGAAATGACTTGTCCAATACAATTCCGTCGTAAAACGTGCCGGAAGAAACAAATCCAGAATCAAATCCACTTTAATCCGTGACAATGGTGTCTCCTCTTGGCCGATATAGATGAGCAGTTCGTCTTTTTCCTCACAATTGGTGTAAATGATTGAGCGATGAAAGACGCGCCGCATCGTTTCTTTTAGCAAATGTACGGCTTCTCCCGTCTCATACAGGCGCAGCAATCCTTCAGCAATCGCGTCCTGATCCTCACGGTTTAATTGTCCAAAGCCTTCCTTTACCTTCGGGCCAAAAATGCCCTCTGCAATATCACGCTGAACAAACCGGATATGGTACTCCCGCCGATTCATCCCTTGATACAAGTCCATTTCCGCCAGAAAATGCATCATAATATCAAATAGCGATTCTCTCAGCTCTAGATACTCTTCAGCATCCGGTGGAAACAGATCCCGAAAAATAGAATAAAAGCGGTAGTACGGATTGATTTCCACTACCTGCTCCAAATGGGAAGTATTCAACTCTGCCAGACTAAGCTCCATATACGGAGAGTAGCTGACAGCGGGTACGAAGCGGAATTTATCTACATCCAGCCCCTGTTCCCTCGCGCGCATGAGCAAATCCCAGACGTAATTCACACCCATTCTCCTTCACACTTGTACTCCGGAAAATACATCTGCACTTCTGATACTAGAAAGCTCATTAAATCGGATAAAATATAAGCAGGCGCAGTGGGCAAAACATCGTCAGAACCACGTCTGAACCCCAAACGCATGATCTGCTTGCCTTCCTCTGTCCGTACGTTATCGCTGACAAACGGATTTAACGGATACGTCTGGGTTTTGGTTAAAAGGTTGCTTACATCATTTCTCCCTGCACCTCCCCAGATGTCTACACGTTCCAGCTCAAGCCCCTGCGCTGCTTCAAACGAGTTTACGATGCGCATGATTTCCGCTTTGGCACGGACAATCACGGCCTGTTTTCCTGCATAGCGGCCCAAAAAGCTGTCCTGTCGCCGATTGGACAATAACGGATAAGTCTGACGACTAAGTCTCGTTGTAACAGGCTTCGTAACCTTCAACACATTCCATTCGCCAGACTTATCACGTGGTGTGACAATCGTCAGTTCCTCTTCTGTACGCTTGATATACCGGATATCGCCTTCAGTCCCGTCAATCAAGTAACCATGCTCAGGACCTGTTTTTCGCAAAGGTAGCACATGCTCATAATTCACACGATCCATAGCGGGTATAGGAAAGCCGCTGTTCTTTAGAGATAGCCTTTCAATGTTCCAAAGCGGAAAAACGTCACCCTTCTTAAAACCGTCGAATTCCTCCAATGAAATTGTAATTTCATGAATTTCTTCATGGGCGGCCGGCTCGCCGTCTCCACCAATCAATACACAGTCCACAAACTTATAAGCGTACGGGTGATTAATTGTTTTCCACGGCATGCCATTTTGCATAAACGTGTGATATAACTGCTCAATCTCTAAAATATAAGAACGGTTATGCTCCAGACGAAAACGAATCGGATAATTGCCGGTTTCCGTGACCAACATTCCTGAGAAAATTCGCTTGCTGCGCACCAGTGCTGAGATTCGTTCGGTCTCCATCTCAAGGAAAAGCGTAAACAGCGGCATCGATCCGCCTTCGCGTACCACCTCTGCCACATGGCTGATGTCAATCTGCTTTTCCTCCGTATCCGACGGTAACACAGGGTATAAAAATTCATGAATCGGGTCATAGTCCTCACGCGATGTCAATGACACGTACACATCAATCTTTTCTTCCGTATTCTCAATTTCCTCAAATACCCGCCGTTCTAGCTGGCGGGTCATTTCTTCCTGATATTCGACAAGGTTCATAAATACCCCCGCCATCATATTTTTCAGTAAACGTCTCTGCTCCAAATCGTCCATCTTGCTCAAACGGTCCTGTACCAGCTCTTTCACGACGTCTCACTCCTTTCGGCTCCAGCTTCATTGAACATGAAAACTTAACTTCCATTCGCAGCAGCCCGATCTTGGTTCTCTGAATCAGACGCTCCTTCTGCTTTAGAAGCGGAATCAGCAGTTCCTTGTTCTTTGCTGGTGCCCGCCTTGGCCGAAGAGGCATTTCCATCGCCCGTACCGCTATTTTTTGCCGCTGAAGAGACTTCCTTCTTCGCGGGTGTAGTTCCCGCTGAAGCCGTTGGCGTAGCCTTCGTTTGCGATTCTGCAGCAGGGGTTGCAGCGACGGAAGCTGAAGCATTACTCGCTGCGTCCCCTGCGTCCGTGTCGTTCAACGCTCCGTCAGACAATCCCAATCCAGCAGGAAGCTGACCGTTTTTCTGCTGCTCAGCGCTCTGCTTTTCCTCCGCCTTGGCTATGCTCCGCTCCAATGCCAGAACACTTTCGAGCTTATCGATCTCCTGATAAATTTCCTGTGCCCCGCTATAGGCATCAATGGCTCCTTCATAATCGAGATCCTTCATCATTCGATCCCCTTTAGCCTGAAGCTTGCCAGCTTGAATCTCCTTGAGCTGCTGCTGAATAGCAGTCAATTTATCGTTGGCCTCGGTAATTTTCTTCTCCAGTTCTTTTTGCGCAGACGTATAACCGGATTCCATCGCAGCCTTATTTGCTTTTTTGTACAGCTTGAGTGCATTCGTGTAATCGCCGCCCTGAAATTTCATATCTCCGTCCTTCATCCAGCTCGCCGTCTCAGCATAGCTGTCCAGTTGGTCGATTTTATGCTCAATATCCTTCACATTGAAAGGCGGGTACAGACCAGCGCTTTTCCGTGCTTTCTCGTAGCTGGCTTCAGCTTTGGTAAAGTCCGCCTTTTCCACGTAGCCGTCTCCGTCCACCAGTAATTGAGATAGTTTCTGCTCGGCTGTATATAGTCGCTTATGAATCTTATCGTTAATTTTAACCGCCGCGTTTTTCGCTTCACTGTAGGACTTGAGTGCCTTCGCATAATCTCCTGCCCTGGCATAATCATCCGCGGCCTGTGCCGATTCGACCATCGTTTCCAGCGCAGCCGCCTTGTTCGCTGCCATACGTGCCAGTGTAATCCATGCTCCCCCGCCCACGATTACAAAGGCGAGCAACGCAATCAAAATCCGTTTGATCAGCTTACGGCGGTTTTTAGGCTTTTCCTGAAAAACTTTATTTACATAAATGGCCGCAGCCGTGTAATTGTTCACCGTCCGGTGCTGTTTGCTTAGCAGAACCTCTTCCAATGTGTCCGTCAGCATGACCGGATCCTTCGCTTCCTCTAGCGCCCCCAGCATTTCCGCCAGCTCAACGTCCTCCCACATCCCGGATGTGGCGAGCAGGATTACATCTCCATCTGCAAGCTGGGTCTTTTTGGCGTAATGGGCATGAACTCCATTCGGATTTCCCAAGTATTCCAGCAGATTACCTCGTTCCTCATGTGTGCTGGTCGCTTCGTCTGGAATGCGTCCATCATCTGCCAATGACTGAGCCAGACTATGATCCTTGCTGCGAAAATTAAGCCTTCCATTGCGAAAATGATATAGCCGCACATTACCGCACGAAACGTACACCATTTTGTTGTAGTTGGTCACTACCATCAGCAGACTGGCTTTGAGCCGAACACGACGGCTTTCAAATTGCAGCCATTCCTGCGCTTCACGCAGATCTCTCATCAAGCGCCGCTTGGACATGGAAGGCTTCTCCATGAAGTTTTCAAGCACCGTTTTGACAACCATTTCTGCGCTGCGCAGCTCCTGATCCGAATCCAGACCGTCTGCGAGGACATAACAGGCCATGTCGTCCGTCTCCATGAATGCAAAATAGTCCCGGTTGTCTATGTAAGAGCCCGCTTCCGACACAAAGGCGGTACTAAAATCGCTGTTGTCCTTGCGCATCGCTACCCCCGTCTTTCTTGTTTCATCCTATCGCCAAAATAAGTACTGTTGCATTATCCTGACTTTTAAAGCCTTTATCATTAATGGCGTCGATCATGGCATCCGCTGTTTCCTGCGGTGTTCCACCCTTGCGCATAATCTCTTCCAATTCAATCTCCGTCAGCGCCTCCTGAATGCCATCGCTGCACAACAGCACATGATCGCCCGAATACAGACGAATCGGTGCACTCCCCAGTTCCATGCTCTCAAAGCCCTCATAGCCCAAGTAGTTGACCAGTTGATTGCGCACTGGACTCGTTTTGGCTTCCTCCGAGGTCATTTGTCCAGCAAGCACTCGTTCCTCCAGCAGTGTTTCTGCTGTATGCTTGGAATTGACTGTTTGGAAATGACCATTACGGTAAATCGTAATCAGGCTGTCGCCCACCGCTCCGTAATACAGCTGATAGCCGCACACAATGACCGCAGCCAGCGTCGTTCCTCCACCCTGTCCATTCAAATTTTGCAAAATGCCGCGATTGCTTTGAGTTGACGCCTCTGCAAAATATCCGTTCAAATTCGTTGCATCTTCCAGCTTGGCAAATGCCTTTGTAAAAGTCGTCACAGCCAAGGTACTGGACATACGTCCATTGGCCAGTCCACTAATACCGTCTGCGACAACAGCCAGCGTACCGACAGGTGTCGTCATACTGGAGAAATAATCATCCTGCTCGCTCCGGCTCCCGATCGTTTGACCATTTCCGATTTCAATTCCACTTACGGTACGGCTGCCGGAACTTCGCGTCAGTCGTATACGGATCATGAGAAGAACAGCGAATAGTACCGCAGCTCCACTTACAACAAAATAAGGCTGCATATCGTTACCTCCCTGCACCATTGCCCAATTCCATCCTAGTTTTCGTTATCCCACTCAAAATGGGCGCCACACAGCGGGATAAAGATAAATTTGCTGTGTCCCAGCTGAATCACGTCATAGGCAGCCAGCTCTGCTGGTGAATATACCGCCTCGTTATTGTGGTACGCTAAACCTGATGAATCGCCTGGCAGCAAGTAAAAGTTGCGTTTCTTCGGATCATACACAATGACCGCATGATTTCTGCGAGAAATCGTGTTGTCCCCGATAATGCGGACATGCATTTCCTCTGCGCGTCCGATAAAGTTCTTCTCTGCCATAATGCGATAGTCCTGACCCACCTGTGCTCCTTCGATGCATACCAGCCATCCAGTTACCGGATGAATACCCACCGTCTCACCCAAATACGGCATTGTTTTGTCATTATCTCCCGCGACGTTTGTTTTCGCTGCTGGCTCCGCGCTCTTGGGTGCAGCTACATTTACTACCGTGTTGCAATAAGGACACGTATTTCCGTGCTTTCGTGTACTGAACATGTGTCCGTTCGGGCATCTTGTCAAACTCATAGTCGGTTCCTTCCCCCATTGTCATGATTGTCTTTTCAGCGATCTGAGAATTTTGCAGCATCCTCATCTATTTAACGAGCACCCTCGTATTGGCAATATATAATAAGTCACCTGAGTAAATCCGGTATGGCTCACCGCTTTCCAACTTCTTGGTTACACTTTCGTTGGCAGACCGCAAGCCTGTACCATTACCGGAATCCACATCCTCTACAAACCAGTCGCTATTCACCCGGTTGAGTACCGCATGTTCCACACTTATCAGGGAGGCATAATCTGTACCTGCCAAATCAATATCCGCCTCCGAACGTGACGTCGTTTTGCCGATTAAGAGCGACGTTTCCCCTTCGATATACCATTCTTTAATGGACTCGCCCTCTTCATCAATCAACACCAGCTTGGCAATCCGCTGACGTTGTGCCCTTGACTTGGGCACAGGTACAACGGACACCAGGTTGCGCAGTATGTATACAAGCACGCCGATTCCAATACCTGTCGCGACCACGGTTTTCAAACCGCTGTAGCCTGTACGATTAAACACATAAAAGGCGATCGCCAGCATCAGCCCGAACATGGCAACATCTATGATGAAAACCCATCTGTTCTGCGCCGTTTTCACTGCTTGCTTCCCCCATTTCTATCCTGAAATCATCATTTTTTTCGAATACCAAAAAATTGGTTAAACATCGCTGAGGTATCCGTCGGATCACCGGATTTTTTCGTTTTTTTCCCTGGTGAGCCTTCCTTCGTTTTCGGATGAAAACCAAAAAATTGCTCAAAATCAGTTCCTATGTCAGCTGGATTGAATCCTTTGGCTGTCGTACGCGCACCACCGGAAGATGTATCCCCTCTCCCTCTCTCTTGCTGTTCCCCGCCAGCTCCCTCAGTTTTTCGGATGAGCTCGGCATCGTATGCCTGCCGCAATGCTTCGTCACGCAAGGTATTGTAAGCCTCGTGAATCAGCTTGAACTTGCGCGTTGCTTCCTCGCTTCCCTGGTTGGTATCAGGATGATACTTTTTGGCCAGTTTACGGTAAGCCTGCTTAATCTCTGCCTCCGAAGCATCCCGGCTGACACCGAGCAGCTCATAGTAGTTGGTCATTGTGTGATGTTCCCCTCTCCGAAAAAAATAAATATTAAGAGACCCGTAGGCCTCTTAATATTTATCCACCCTGCACTTGTGTGCCGGGTGAGTGTGTGTTTAAGCTGCACTTAACGTGAAGACGTTAAGCTTAAACCGGATATCCGCCGTCGATTGTAGCCAGCTCGGTTTTGTCTTTCTTTTGTTTGATGTAGAGTGTAAATGCACCTACACCTTCTGTGTCGCCGAAGTGCTCGTTGTAGTCTACAACGAAAGCATTCGGGAAGTGGATTTTACGCACAACTTGATCAGCTGCGATAACTTCCAGTGTTACTTTACGGTAGCTGTCTGCTTTTTCAGCAGGAACCAGAGACCACAAAGCCAGTTTCAGCGTGTCATCCGCGCTGTCACCGTCTACTGCTGTGATGATTTTGCCGCTGATGCGCAGCGTGGAGCCCACGTCAGTGGAGCGTGCATTGGAATCGTCCGGTGTATCGGTGTCATAAATAACCGTTTGGATGTTATCCAAGCCCAGCTCAATTGTTTCTTGTCCTTCTACTTTCAATCTGAATCCCATGTGTGTTGCCTCCTTGAAATTAGGTAATATGATGGCGGAAGAAGCAGAGCTTCTTCGCGATTTATGTATAAAGGCGGTTCTAGAAAGAAACGCCTCTAACATCTTTCGTAGGGCTCGGATCATGATTTGACCGAGCTGGTTCCTTTAGTGATCATGACTTCCAGGTTCTTCACATTACCGTTGAAGACCAGGTCGATATGGCACATATTGCTTTTCTCATCAATAATGAAGCTCATATCGTCTCCGTCCTGAATGATCGAGTTAACAGATCCTCTGCTGCTCAGCCACTTGCTCTTCTGACTGCTCGGATTGTTACTGAAGAAGCGGACGATATTTTCGTGTTTGAAGTCCCCTGTCTGGTAGCGCAAAATACGTTCAATGTACGTGCTGACCAGCGTCTTGTAGATGGAGTCAAAACCGTCCTCAGACATCGCCATGCTTCTCGCCTTGTAGACGGTAATCCGGCGGATATCCTTATCCTGGATCTGTGCATTCTCGGACGAGAATACAAAGCCGAAGTTTTTACGGTTGATGGCATCCTTGATCGTGTTGGTGAAACCGGTGATTTCCTTGGCCATCGTCGTCACCGTGCGCAGACTGTTGTCTCCTGCCTCGATATCGAAGCGTACGCCAGGGAAGTTCTTATTGACCGTTTTGAACGTCTCACGCAGGTATTCAGGACACTGATAGGAAGCGACCAAGCCGGCGGCAACGTAGGCTGCACCTACATAAACGCCCTCGATCCACAGCTTGAGAATATCCTCTTTCTCCTTAGAGAGCTGTACACCATCTTCGGTCTGTAGCATTTTGCTGTCGATAATGACACCCGATTTGTCCTTCGGAATAATCGTAAAGTTCGGTACACAAGGAATTGCAAATTCGCTATATTCTCTGCGAACGAGACTAGCGCATTTATCGACATATTTATCAATGCCTGCTGTTGCCATACTGTTGAAAGTCGTTTCTTCACCGGATTCAAAATTAAAGAACATTTGAATTTTGTAATCCTTCACGACTTGCAGCAGCATCGAGAGCGATTCCATTGAATTGCCGCCCTGCTTAACGACCTTCTCGTTGCCCTTGAAGCGTTCACGTGAAACCTTTACCTTACCGGCTGCTTCCAGCTCGACGGATGGAACGATACCGAACCAGATCGTGTCGCTGAATTCATTCTTAGCATTCACAGTGTTCAGGTACGTTTCCAGGCGCGGAATATTGCTACTTTTTACCAGCATGTCCAGCTTGTTGTTCGCCACCAGCATTGTCGGCAGCATGCCTTTGCTCTTCGTTGCATATTGATCGAAGAACATTTTGACACCGAGAATTTTTTCCACAAGCGGCTTAACCGCCTTTACGAAATCGTCCTTGGCATTTTTATAGAACTCCAGATACGTGTTGTAGTTCTGAACCTCAACTGCTGTATCCACCTTGGTCTGAACAGCTGGCAGTGGCACAAACGTGCGAACTACCAAATCCTTCACATAATCAGAAGGCGTATCTGTGATAGAGTTATAATCTTCTTCGAATACTTGAGAGAGATCGCCAGTGCTGTTCTCATCCAACAACATCAGCTCAGTGCTGTCGCTCTTCGGCGCTTCAATAATTTTCAGTTCGCCGCTTTCCCCAATGGAGAGCATGCCCACCTGGATCAGTTCACCGGAGTTTTCCTCTTGGGCGCCACCGAGCAGAAGGCGGGTTTTGATGTCCTCAATTGCCAGTGGAAGCATAGCCATAACGTTGTTGTAGTTTTGACTCGCTTCCTCGAACATGCCATTCAGCTTGTCCCCCATGTCGAGTTTCTTCGGGTCACCATCATCCAGCTTGTCGTATTCACCGTACATATAGTGAATTTCTTTGCGGACTTGGCGAATATCATCCATGACCTTTTTCGGTGAAATCATATCCAGCAGATTTTCAAATTTGAAATCTACATTAGTGATTCCTTGACTCCGCTTGGTATCGATGAGCGTAAACAACATTTTCAGAAAGTCATTACTTTGATTTACACGAATTTCAGAAATGCTATCCTCATCAATTCCTTCTGGCTTTTTAAGGGTGTAGACGACTTTTTGATTGGCCGCGTTAAAAAACGAATACACGGTCGGCGAAAACTTATCCAAAAATTCGTCAAAGCTGCGCACCAGAAGGTGCTGATTAATTTCCTTGATCTTCTCATCGCTCAAGCTGTCAATACCCTTCACATCACCTACTATGGTGATCAGGTCCAGCTTTTCCGGGTTAATCTCTTCAAAAAGCATTGTCCGGTTGGTTTGATAAATGATTTCCATCGCTGTCGGCAAATGAATAAAGTATGAGTTATAGGTCCATTGCTCCATATACGGACACGGGATGTCCAATTTGAAACGGACGAATACTCATTTTTAGTTCTTTTGCCTCCTCCCCCCTACTTAACATTTAAATTCGTCAAAGGATTGAGCTTATACCACATTTACGGTACAGGCATGTAACCTCGAAAATCGGTCCGAAGCGTTATTCGGCTTTTAACGGCAAAGCATGCACATGAGATGTTTTTTCAAAATCAAAAGTCAGATAACACAGAAATTTCAAATTTATGATTTCGTATTCCTAACTTCAATCCCAATTTTTGCCGTTGATACGAGAGCTATCATACAAAGCATTCTTCAGTTTTGTCAATTTCTGTAGTCTCAGATTGAAACAGGGCATTTTGACTCATTTTATGCGTGAATACGTAATTTTCATGATATGTTAGACCTGTTTCTTCAGGGAAATATTCACAAATGGAACTCAATTACCGATAGAAGTCCATTGGATATTTCTGATAAGCGTAAAAGAATCAAATTCATGGCTAATGTGAGGTTTATCAGCTGTTTTGATCCTTTATCCCTTATATCCCAAGGATTAGGAGAGTTGATCCCCCATGTTGGCCTCGGCGATGGAGGAGCTTATGTTCAGAATAAGGAAACTAGGGATTATCATTTTCATGACTTTTGTACTATTTTTACAAATGGGCTTAAACGGGGTCATTTGCACTGTAAATCAGGCTAATGCAGCATCTTTAGGCGCTGTCCCGATCGAGGGTTATGATGCCGTTTTTGTATTGGATACCAGTTATTCCATGAGGGATACCGATCCTGAGGGCATTGCCGCGGAAGTCATCAATATGTTTATGGATTTGAGTGATGCAGACCGCACACGCGTCGGATTCGTTGCCTACAATCATCACGTGGTCGCCTCGAAACCACTCACTTCGATTGCCGTGGCAGCGCAAAAATCCCAGATCCAGCAGGAAATCAGAACACTTAACCGTTCCGGTTATACGGATTTGGGACTTGGGTTGCGCAAAGGCTCGGAGCTTCTAGCGGCAGGAGCATCCCAAGGGCGTCAGCCTTTTATGATTCTATTGTCAGATGGAGAGACTGATTTTGGTGCCTCCTCTGGTTCCCGATCCAAAGGTGACTCCAATAACGATGTATCCTCTGTCATCAAATCTGCACAGACCAAAGGATATCCGGTGTACACGATTGGTCTGAACCATGATGGCACAGTGAACCGACAAGAACTCGAACGGATCGCTTCTCAAACGGGTGGAGCTTCTTTTATTACGAGTAGTGCCGAGGATCTGCCGGAAATTCTGAACCGTATTTTCGCCAGTCAAATTCGCTCCAAGCTCGTTCCAATTGCTGCAATTACGACCACTGGCGAGATGCAGGAATTAACTGTAACTCTACCTGATTCCAGTATGGAGGAAGCCAATCTGGTGCTTTTGTCGGAGCATCCCCTTCTGGAAACACAGCTATATTCCAATTCAGAAAATGTCCGCAGGTACAAGTCGAGCCGATATGCGATTTTAAAAATCGAGCATCCACAGGCAGGCAAAGTGAAGTTGAAACTACGGGGCATACGCGGGGATTTGGTGAAAATCAATTTACTTGGCAGCTACCGACTGGAAGCCGAAGCAACCATAGGAGGAAAGCAAGCATCGGCAACTCATGGCGACAAGCCTGTGCAGTTGCTGAAAGGTCAAGCCACACCGTTTCAAGCTCAGCTCCTGTTACCCGACAGTCAAAAGCTTACGGATGAAGCCGTATATACGTCTCTCCAAGCCCATATTATTGTTACTCCAAAGGGGGGCACAGCCAAAAAGGTGCCTATGACCTATAAGTCAGGAGCCTTCCATACCGAATATGCGTTCCCTCAAACCGGGGATTATACATGGCAGCTATCTCTGGATAGTCCGCAATGGTACCGTAAGGGAACTGTACATAAAGTTCACGCGGCCAATGCAGCGCCACAGGTCTTAAAAGACCTGACGATTCACCTGGTGAAAGAAGACGGTGATTCCCGTCGAAGTATATCGGATTTTATTGTTGACCCGAATCATGACAAGCTGAACTATAAGTTGGATTCAGAAGCCTCTGGGGATGCGATCCATGCTGAGATTAACGGTAATGATCTGCTGCTATCCGAGCTCCGCACAGGTGACTCTCAGCTAAAGATTACTGCCACCGATCCGGAAGGAGCATCCAGCAGCGCTACACTAACCGTTACCGTACAATCTCGGTATACAGCCATTAAATGGACAGTAGCCATCAGTATCGTGGTAGCCGCTCTTCTGTATTGGTTCTTGCGGCCGAAGCCGCAGTTTGCCGGAAGAATCGAAGGATATTTTCTCGCTACAGCAAGTGGGCAGGAGATTCCGGTAAAATCCTGGCCGCTCACCTCCTTTCCGGGTCGTAAGGTCAGCTTGCAGGAGTTGTTCCGTACGCTTGACGTTCACGAACCGTTGCCAGAAGCGGAACGGATCCTATTTTCCGCAGGTAAAAAAGGGAGCCTGATCGTGAAACATGATACACGCTGTGCCTTACAGCATGGAAAGATCAGATTAGCTCGCAACAAAAAAGCGGTCATGGAGTACAGTGACAAACTGTACATTACATTCGAGGATGGTGTCACTGAAATCGAGCTGCGATACAAAGCGATTAAACCAAATACTTCAGTGTACACCGACCATATCCAAGCTCCGACAGGATAATGTCGGTCACAACGTAAAAAAAGAGAAGCGCCGTCTCTTACGATTAACGAACCGTAAGAGTAGGGCGCTTCCCTTTTTTTATCCAATATTCCGCACGTAGTGCGGCTTTAAACCATCGAAGTGAGCGGCAGCGCTTGTTAGCCTGTACCTCCAGACCACGCCGAATGACATACGGCAGCAGAGAAAGTCCCGCATTTTCAATCTGAATCCGCTCAGCATGATCTGCAAATAATCGGCCTGGCACATCTGGCGGAGGTGTTCCTTTTCGGCAATAATACAGCGTAGCGGCCAAACTATAGATATCCGACACAGGTCCCTGCTGCGAACGATTAGAGTAAAATTCCAGCGGAGAATAGCCCGCCGTGGTGAAAATCGGATGCTCTTTGCCTTCAAAATGCACAGCCGAACCAAAATCAATCAGCTTGACGTTGCCATTTTCCCCAATCATAATGTTGCCCGGCTTAATATCCCGATGAATAATTCCTTTGTCATGAATGTACTCCATGGCATCAATTAAAGGTAGCAGCGTATGGTACAAAAAAGTGGGGTCATACGTTGGCGCAGCCTCTTCTTTCATCATTCGATCCAGTGTCTTGCCTGCACAGTATTCCATGACCAGATAGGCAGTTCCATTTTCCTCAAAGTGATCTATATAACCGACAATTCCCGGGTGACTTAACTCCTTCAACATTTGCCCTTCACGCAAAAAATAATGCATAAACTCCACGTATTTGGATTGCATAGAAGCACCGCAAGTGACCGTTTTTCGATCCATCCCCCGCAAAGCCAGTGCATTCGGAAAAAATTCCTTCACAATGACCTTTTCTCGGTTATCCAACAGCCTTGCCGTATACACGATGGCCAGCTCACTGCGGGACAAGGCGCTTCGAATTTGATATGTATTTCGCAGCTTCGTATTGCGGGCAAGCAGATTCCCGCTTGTATCCACGATCATGACTCGTCCTCCTGTCAGGTTCTTAGCTTATGTCTTTTGTATATATCGGCTTATTACACATCTTTTTATTATACCGTAAAATAGATTATTGGAAAAACAAATAACCTGCCATAATCTCCCACAGAGAAATGATGACAGGTCTTTTGGCATTCATCTGGTCCTTTTTTCTCAAATCCTTTAACCCAGTTTTGTTCCGGGCTTCATGCTACGCACACTGTTCGTATTTTTCTTCCGTTCACTGCGCAGTTTGCCTTTACCTTGTTCCGGAGTGCGAATGGTGAGGGCAATTAGGAACGATACGACACACAGCACCGCAATCGTGGTAAAGGTCGGGATGAATCCGCCGAGCAAGGCTGCGATAAATGATCCCGCCAGCGCACCGAGGCCAAAGCCTTGATACACAATACCATAGTTTTTGCTTTGATTTTTCAGACCGAAGAAATCAGCTACGATGGCAGGAAAGACTGTAATGTTGCCGCCGAAGCAAAAAGCAATTCCTGCTACACAGGCAAAGAACAAACCATAATTCAGCGGTAATAGACTCAGCACTGTAACTGCAACCGCCGTTGTTAATAGAGCACCCGCTACTACTTTCAGACGACCTACTTTATCCGATAGCGCACCTAAAATGATCCGACCTGCCGTATTGAAAATAGCGACCATAGCGACCGCATTCGCGGCTGTTGCTACATCTAGGCCGGCCATCCGTACGCCGATATCTTTGACGACTCCAATCAGGTATAGACCACTCATACAAGCGGTAAAGAACATGACGAACAGCAGGTATGCCTGCTTGGTGCGCAGCATTTCTTTAACGGTGTAGTCCCGCTGTACAACCCCATTTTGTACCGAAGGCTTGTTCACGACTACAGCTTCTTTTACCAGGAAAGAACCACCCACAATCATGATCAGCACGATCATTCCCCAATATAAGAACGCTTGCGATACACCAACGGACTGAATCAACGAACCATTAATATACTTGAATATAAGACTGCCTGTTCCATATGCCCCAACCGAAATACCGGAAATAAGTCCTTTTTTCTCAGGAAACCATTTAATCAGATTAGAAAGTGATGTAATATATGCCGTTCCATCCGCAAAACCTACGACAATACCCGCCAAAATATATAGCAGGGATAACGAAGTTACCTGTGAACTGAGCATGAGCCCTGCTCCTAACACGACACCTGCACACAAAATCAAACGACGTAGTCCCCATTTATCCTGTAGTTTGCCTGCGAATAAGGTAGCAAACGCCAGTGCAAAACTGGTAATTGAAAATGTAATGGCAACCGAACTGAGGTTCCAGCCAAAGCGGTCCACCAACGGTTGATTAAATAAACTCCATGTGTAAATGGTTCCTAATCCCATTTGTACAATTATTGTTCCAAGTACGACAAGCCAACGATTTCCGCTGTTTGTTTTCATTTCAATCTCCTCTTTTCATTCCGGCTCTACAGCGTCAATTTGTGATTATGATAACCGGGAATCCAGTATACTTTGCGCCTGAGGAGGAGCAAGTCTGTAAGGATTCTCTCTACACGGGTTATTATAACCCTGCATGTCAGCCAGAAATCGTTTGAGGAATGAAATGCACATATAGCGGAATGAAATGCCTTTAAAGTCGCATAATTTGCCGAAATTCCTTGGCCTTGCTACGGCTTACTGGAATTTCAGCCTCTAGTCCACGCAAACGCAGGAGATACGTATGATTAAACCAAGGTACAATTTCACGGATCTGCGACAGATTAACTGTGTACGATCGGTGACAGCGGAAAAAGTCCTGCTGCGGCAACCGGCTATGAAATTCTGAAATGCTCATCGGCATCGTATATTCTTCGTGCCTAGTAAAGACACGGGTCACCTTTTCCTGCGCACACGCATAGTAAATATCGTTCGCATCCGTTACGATGATTTTGTCATTTTTCAGCAGATTAATACGACCTGGCGCAGCAACGGTGCTGGCTTCAGCAGCTCGGGGTTGCGCCGTCTGGACAGGCTCCTGTATTGGAACGTTCTGCTGCTCATAAGCATTTTCCAGCTTACGTAGCATAGATGCGATCCTTTTTTCATCATATGGTTTGAGGATGTAGTCGAACGCCTCCAGTTCAAAAGCCTGCGCCGCATGTTCTTTATAGGCGGTCGTAAAAATAATATAGGGCTTTTTGGCAAATTTGCTAATGTTCTGTGCCAGTAGCATCCCGTCCAATGAAGGAATGTTAATGTCCAGAAAGATCGCGTCCGTCTCCTGATCTTGCAGAAACCGAAACACATCTAGCCCATCCTCGAAACTATCGGTCACCTCAATGTTGCTATGAGTCTGAATAAGATACTCCAGCTCTTCACGTGCCGGAAGTTCGTCTTCTACAATTATGGCCTTCATGACTTCTCCTTTGGTATGTCAAAATAAACTTCGGTGCCCGGCTCATGCTTTAGAATAATAACTCCTTCGCCGTACATAAGCTTGAGCCGTCTGTGCACATTGTACAAGCCGATCTGTTTAGCCGGAACCCGATCATGATACAGGTTATCCACAACATCATCGCGTATACCCACCCCGGTATCTGCCACAGAAATACGCACCTTTTCTCCACGATCCTTTACAGAAATGGTTACTGTACCTGCCCCCTTTTTCTTGAGGATTCCATGATTAATCGCATTCTCAACCAGGGGCTGGATAATAAGGCTTGGAATACGCACAGACACCTCATCCATTACATACTCTACCTGAAGCCGGTTGCCGAAGCGTGCTTTTTCAATTTCTACGTAATCAGACACCTGCTGAAGCTCCTTATGAATTTCAATCAAATCATCATTCAGCTCCAAATTATAGCGCAGATAACCCGATAAATTAATGATTAGCTCTCGGGCCTTATCCGGCTTGGTGCGTGTCGTAGAGGCAATGGCGTTCAGCGCGTTAAACAGAAAATGGGGATTAATTTTCGTTTGGAGTGCCTTTAACTCAGCTTTATTCGCCGCTTCCTTAATTTGCTCCACACGCGACACTTCCATTAACGTGGAAATGATTTGAGACAAGCCAATCGCCATCGTCTGCAACGGATACGTGATTTTATAAGCTTTGCGATAATAAATCTTCAAGGTTCCGGTTACTTCTCCCCGCTCTTCTAACGGAATAATGAGCAGAGACTGGATTTGGGGTGTTTTATCGTCTGCAATATGGTTGCGAATCGTGATTTTACCGCTGCGGATTGTCGATTTAGTCACATCGCTAATGATCTCATCTCCGATGTGATAACGCTCTTCGCCAAAACCGACATAGGCCAGCACATCTCTGGTATCCGTAATCGCCACCGCGTCTGCCTTGATGTCTTCTTTTATAATCGAGCAAATCGTATGCAAGGATTCGGCATTAATGGAGCGAAAATAAGGTAACGTCTTATTGGCAATATCCAGTGCCAGCTTGGCCTGTCTGGCCGCGATATTCTCCTTTTCCCCCTCCACACTCTGTATCAACAGAACGATTAAACCGATACTGACTTCTCCGATAATCATCGGTAGACCAATCTTGGAAACGATGTCCACTCCAAGGCTATGGGGTTGTGCCATCACCATAATGAGCAGCATCGTCAACGCTTCGCAGACCATACCTGCGGCGATACCGACCAGCCATCTCTTGGAACGATTGACCCGGCGGCCGATGTATCCTGACACCACACCTGCCAGAATACTCGTAATCAGACACGGAATCGAGGTCACTCCCCCGATATCAATCAGATAACGATGGATACCCGATATAATACCTGTAACGATCCCAACCCAGGGTCCAAACAAAATACCGCCTGCCATAATTGCTATGATTCGAACGTTAACAAGCGAACCTTCAACTTCAATCCCGGTGTAGGTGCCGAACAGTGCAAACATGCAAAAAATCAATGTTAGTATGGCCAGCTCTGCCGGAGAATGACTGTTCTTTTGCAAGGTTTCCTTAAATCGGGGGATACGTGTAATAAAAAATAAACAAATTAGTAACAACGCTGCGCGCTCAAATAGCTGCATCAGCATTTCCAACAAGGCGTTCACCTGCGTTCCTCCCAAATAAAAACGAATATGCTTATGTTATCGTGTACGTCGTTCATACACACCATACCCAAGTATCATCAAGCCACATACGAATAAAATAATAACAAATATATTGTCAACAAAACTCGGCATATCAGGTTCTGACATAGAAATGCCCGAACTATTCAATTTAACAGGTACGAAATTCGCAGCCCATTGAATGACCGCTATAAAGCGCTCCATCGTATATATCACTCCACTACCCAATAGGCTTAACACGCCGAATAACAAATATTTAAGCTCCATAAGAATTTATCCCCCCTTAGTTACAAAGCATTTAAACTGCCACAAATTATACCATCAACTTCCATCTAATTATAGCTTCTAGAAATCGCCTCTTCTTCATTTCCCTTCTTCAAACGCAGAAAAAAACCGGAGAGTACCGCTTGATAGCGATACTCCCCGGCTCTCTAGTCCGATGAAGAAGCTTGTCGGTTATTTGCTTTTGCTGATTTCGGTAGGACTGTTGTACTCCTTCTGATCATGTACCAGTTCTTTTAATTGGATAATCAACGCCTCTAGCTCACTAAACCCGGTCACCATATTGGAGGTTATATTTCGTTGTTCCTCTACTCCAGCCAAAATTTGTTCTGATGCTGCACTCGCCTGTTCCGTTACACTTGAAAATTCCGTCATCTCTTGAACAACCTGAGATGAATACTGCTGCATGCTATTCGTACTGTTTTCCACATCCACGGCCTGCATCAGCACTTTATTGGCGTTTTGCAGGATGTCTTCCAGTACAATTTCGGTCGAATGTGCCGATTCCATACTTTGCTGTAGCCTGTGCTGTCCCATGTCAAATTGGCTTACGACAGAATCCATCTGAGTTCTCAGTTGAGTCAAAATAGCTTCCATCGCCACCGAGGTGTTCCCTACCATTTCAGCCAAATTACGCACTTCGCCAGCTACGATGGCAAATCCTTTTCCATGCTCTCCCGCTCTGGCGGCCTCAATGGATGCATTCAAGGACAGCAAATTAGTTTGTTTCGAGATTTGAGTAATATCTTTAAGCATGGCAGACATGTTATCACTTTGTACTCTAAACTCGTCCAGTTCTTCTTTGGTACGACTCATGACTTGACCCAAATCCTTAATTTGAGACGTCAATGCAAGCAGTTGACTGCTCCCTCTGTCCCCGGCATTTTTCGTATCTTCGGAAAGCTGCTTCAGTTCTCGGGAATGATCAGCTACCTCTCGCACGTGCTGGTCAGATTGAGCCAAGTTATCCGTAACCTCGGTGATATTCGAAGCTTGCATTTCTACCCCTTTGGCAACCTCCTGAAATCCGATAGCGACTTCATTTGTCACGCTGCCCGTCGCATCTACTTGATTCCTGAATCGTTCTGTAAAGCTATGCAATCCAGCCACTGCTTGTCTAACTTGCTCAAACAGAAATTCAATTCGTTGCCTTGTAGCATCGATATCTTTATTTTGCTCTTCACTTTTCTTAAACTGCTTTTGATTTAACACCGATACCACTAACAGTAGCAAACCAATGAGTAAAACAATAATAAACTCATGCACATAGCGCAAAGAACCGGTAGCCGGGGGAATTGGGGGCGTACCGATTGTTATTTGCACAAATATATTACAGAGATTTAAGGTCATAGCTACCAGAAAATACCGGTAAGACGGATACAGCAAAAACAAAGAGCAAATTAATATGGTGGTCCCTACCTCGACGTTAGATAAGTTCAAAATTATACACATTAATACGCTAAAAAACGTAGTAATCCACGGAATAAGGCGGATTCCTTTCTTTTTCACATTCAGGATCGTTAAAACTGCCGCGACTACAAATCCTACACCATTAGATACCCACATCGAGGGATTAGATAATGCCGGGACGATGCCGCTCAAGGCCATAATCCAAAAAATAATGATCACCAATTTGTTTCTTTGCCACAACAATTCACTCGTTCTGTCCATGATTGTGTACGCGCTCCTTAGAATATATATTAGGTATTTATAAAATAAAAATGTAAATACCATACTTTATATATCGTCATATCAGAACACGTAGTGAATGAAAATCATGCAAACACTCCACATTCCCTTTAATCGTCAAATTACAACAGGACAACTCTTAAAGGGAAAGAGTATGTAATTGTAAATAAATGAATGCAAAGAATCGCCCCCCTGACAGGGAGCGATTTTGAATTCATTTTTGATGATCTTTGCAATTGGAAAAGGTTCATGTACCACTGATAATATTAGGATTCCTTGTTTTCAGAAGCCTCTTCAGCGCCTTCGGTTGCCGCTGCATCACCTTCCACAGCAGCATTTTCTACTTCAACTGCACGTGGAACGATAATAGAAGCAAGCAGTTCTTCTTCAGGGACGTGCAGTGTTACTCCTTTAGGGAGTTTCAAGTCGCTAGCGCTCAGCTTGTCGCCAACATCCAGCGCGGATACATCCACCTCAATGGTAGATGGCAAATCAGCCGGAAGACCTTCGACCTCAACTTCCGTTTCCTGAACTTGCAGAATACCGCCTGTTTTTGTACCTGCAGGTGTACCCTGATAATCAATAGAAACACGCACGCGAAGCGGTTTGTTTTTGGAGATTTTCAGAAAGTCGGCATGCAACCATTGGTTATCACGCTGTTGATAATCTTTAATAATAACTGGAATGGTTTCTCCACCCTCTACTGTGAGGTTAAACACCTCTGAACGTCCGGTTTTGACTACTTTATTAAATTCCTTGGCATCGACATGTACAGGGGTTCCTTCAAGCTCAGAGCCGTAAACCACAGCTGGAATCCGTCCTTTTAACCTCAATCCACGAATGGCCGAACCCTTCTTCTCTGTTCTCGGCTGGGCGGTCAGTTGAATACTTCCTCCATTAGAACTCATGATATACAACCTCCTTCAGGTTACCTTACAAATGATTTTCCTCCAAGAATCTTGCCTGTTTACCAGTCGTACTACAGGATGTAAGCCAGCTAGCTGGCAAAACTAAACAAGTCCATAATTCTATTTTACCCCTTTTTTCTGAAACTGACACACGTTTGCATAAAAAAATAGCATTTCTCGAAATGATCGAAAAATGCTATTTTTGTGTATATACGCAACCAAGCACGCAAGTCTAACCGGCCCGATTATCATTTACCAGTAACAAATATTCTTCTCTGCCACTATGAATCAGTACCTGCATCACAGACTGGTTCTGGTCTATATCAATATATCGATCTGCCTCAACATCCTTGGCATCCCAGTGATTAAGCCGGACAATGTAGCCAATTCGCTGTATATCAGGAGCCACCTGAATACGCGCTATTGCACGACCGTCATCCAAATCCCGAAATTCGACATGTCCGTCGCGATGCCCAGTTCCCCATACCCATACGTTCCAGCCAGTGTATTGCCGATCCGTACGCTCGTAGATCAGTTCAATCGTACGAAATGGAGCGACTTCATTATCGTTTCCAAGCTGCACATCTGTCAATGCCTTGGCTGTACCTGCAATTTCTTGATCTGTTCCCTCATCCGAGTCTTCCAATTCGTTCTCCGCCTGACGATTAGCCTGATCTTGTTCAGTCAAAAAGGAGACTCGTGCAGGTTCTTCCTGATCATATAACACCATCATTGACCAGCGCGATACAGTTACACGATGGCCTACGACTTCATACCGTGTCTCATTACCAGCCCCGTGTGCGTCCACGACCACATGCCAACGATCCGATTCCGCAGGCAATACTATCGTCTGCTCCGTATCCGAGCCGTTATAAATCACCACAATATGATTCCAGGCATCGCCGTTAGCATGGTGCCTCAAAGCAAAGGCCACCACATGCCCACTGCTTTGCAGCACTTCCATGTGCTGCTCCACCAGCTCACGTTGGTCCATTCGGAATGCTGGGTGGCTGCGTCGCAAAGCAATTAAGCCTTGGTAGTAATCAAACACGGGGCGAAACCTCGCCTTGTTATCCCAATGAATGGCATTGACCACATCTGAGCTCCGGTAACTATTGTGGTCTCCATATTTGGAGCGCAACAGTTCATCCCCTGCATGAATAAAAGGAATACCTTGAGATGTGAGTACCATGCCGTTGGCCAACAGGGACTTGCGCACGGTTTCGTCCTCTAGCAGGTTATTTTCATCCAGTTCCCCATACGGATCTGCTTCGGCAACAGCATGTTCAGGTGTCCTCCCATCCTGTGGCTTCCCCTGCTCCCATTGTGGAAAACGACAGTGCTCCCGCAAATGTCTTACCGTCAAAATTTTATCCCACAGATTGAGATTATCGTGGGCAGTTACATAATTGACGGTCTCCGATGGCTGAGCTGTGAAATCATGAATAGCCCCAAAAGCACCTTTGAGCACCTGCTCCTCCTGATGTTCTGCCCCCGTGGCAAACCCGCTTCCAGTACCGTCGCTATCCCCCTTAATAGCAGAACGGTAGTTGTCGTTAAAAACAGCAAAGCCTTTGTCCCGTTGTGTTCCTTTTAGCGTAAGCAAGGGTTGTGGAGATTCTCCTCCCGTCCAAGGCTCACCATAGATCAGCAGATCCGTACGCACTTCAGAGCGAAGTTCTTGCGTAAGCTGCACCACGGTTGGTGTATCAATCAGACCCATCAGATCAAATCGAAAGCCGTCTATATGATATTCCTCTGCCCAATAGCGTAGTGAATCCTTGATATACTTGCGCACCATCGGACGTTCGGTTGCCACCTCATTGCCTACACCTGATCCATTGGTGAGCTGCCCTTGTTCATCCGTGCGGTAATAATATCCAGGTACAACAGGCTCAAATGGCCCCTGTTCCACCGAATACGTATGGTTGTATACAACGTCCATAATGACACCGATGCCGGCAGAATGCAAAGACTTTACCAGCAGTTTCAGCTCTCGTATACGTGCCTCCGGATCAGCCGGATTGGAAGAATAAGACCCCTCCGGCACATTATAATGCTGGGGATCATAGCCCCAGTTATATTCAGTATCTAATTCCGCAAAGTCATTCACCGTATGAAAATCAGCTACTGGAAGCAAATGAACATGTGTAATGCCCAGTTCCAGCAGATGATCCAGCCCGATACTGTTCCCCTCAGGATCCTTCAATCCCGTATACGTAAAGGCCTCAAACCGTCCCTGAGCAGCAGATAAGTCTTTTTTCCCTGTATTAAAATGGGTATCCATCGAAAAATCACGCACATGAACCTCATAGAGAATGGCATCCGTCGGCCGCTTAAGGGTAGGCCCCGCATCCAATTCCCATCCATCCGGGTTGGTTTGAGCCAAATCAATGATCGCTGTACGTTGCCCGTTGGCTGATACCGCTGTGGCATATGGATCGGCAGCATAATGAACAGTGTTGTCCGCCCACTCCAGCCTGTACATGTAATAATATTTGTTCCAGTCACCTTCCAGCTCTATAGACCATACCCCTTGATCATCACGGATCATGAGAAATTCCTGACCCCCGCCGTGCTCCTGAACGTTCCCCTCCTGATCGTACGCCCCCGCATCGCTATACAACGCTATATGGACCTGCTTCGCAGTCGGGGCCCATACCTTGAACTTGGTGCCCGCAGGCGTATAAGTAAGACCCAAATCATAGCCTTCATATATGGGATATTTTGTGTGCTCAAGCTCCTTAAGCTGATTGAAATCTGACATTTCTGTTCACCACCCATTTCTGTACATCGGCTTACAGCCTCTGTTCATCCATCATTTATGATGTTTATGACTTGTCAATATACCTTAGGATTTTATAAAATCTTTACCTAATAGGCTATCAAAATAAGACAAGCTTGAAAAGCTGGATGATTTAAACAAGGATGACGCTTCCATTTCAACACACACTCCATTTTATGACAATACCATGAACAGGCTACAACTTTTGCCCTTAGGATATAACAATAGTTAGAAAAGTCAGGACAGTCTTCGATTATCCATTTGAAAAATATCATCAGCAATCCGCATGGTAGAACTTCGGTGCGAAACAAGGACAATCGTTTTATCTTGCTGCTGTTCCTTTAACGATTTTAAAATAATCGCCTCGTTCAGGCTGTCCAAATTGCTGGTAGGCTCGTCGAGCAGTAAGAGAGGCGTATCATGGACAAAGGCTCTGGCCAGCCCCAAGCGTTGACGTTCTCCACCAGACAGCCTGTCCCCCAATTCTCCAACTCGGCTGTCATACCCCTGAGGCAAGGTCATAATAAAATCGTGCACGGATGCCTTACGTGCTGCTTCCACCACCTGCTCATGTGTAGCATCAGGCTTTCCGATTTTGATATTAGCTGCAATGGAATCATCAAACAGGAACGTATGCTGGTCGACATAGCTCTGTAAGCCTCTCAAATGTCGGGTTCCAATTTCCTTCAAATCGTGTCCGGATAGCAAAATTTCACCTTGCTGCGGGTCCCTAAATCGCATCAGCAACTTCAGCAGTGTAGACTTGCCAGAGCCGCTTTTACCCTGAATGCCTAAAATCCGCTTATGCGGTATCATGAGACTTACATCATTCAGCACCGTTTGACCATCGTATGAAAAAGTCACCTTGTCTACTCGTGCCCCAGTAAAGGCGACACTCATCCCGTCGATATTTTCCTCTACCTCCGGAGTTTCCTCCAATAGACTCAACACTCGTTCCCCGCTCGCCAGCGTTTGAAGCAAATTGTTGGACAGATTGCTCAGTGCGATGACCGGACCAAATGAACTAAACAGGGCAATGACAGAAATCAGCATACCTGTAAAGTCAACCTGACCATTAGACATACCGTACAATCCAGCCAGCAGCATCAAGAATGAGAATCCAACTACAGCCGCATCTGTGATGGCTCTTGTGATGCCTTCATGATGCTTTAAGTCCTTCTGCTTGGCATCCAACTGATCCGTACGACGGTTAATCTCATTTAATCGTTGTTCCCCTTGCCCATATTGCACAATTTCCTTCATCCCACGTAAGCTGTCCAAAAAATAACTGCTCAGCTGGCCGAAGCTGCTCCGGTATTCCATCCCTTGGCGCTTGCCCATACGTGTCGTAAGTAGGGGAATAAACAAACCGACGGTTATGTAAGCAAGCGCAGCAAGCCAGCCTAGCAGAGGCTCATAAGAACCGATAAAAAACACCATGAGCAGTGAGGTGATGATGCCAATCATAACAGGAGCTATCGTATGCGCATAAAATACTTCCAGCAACTCAATATCACTTGTAATGAGTGAGATCAGATTTCCCTTGTCCTTGCCTTCCAATTTGGCTGGAGCGAGTCTTCGCAGGGCTTGAAGCATCTTGTCACGTAGTACAGCCAGCAGCTTGAAAGCGAGATAGTGACCACTCATTTGCTCGCCATAACGGAATACCCCGCGCAGTACGGCGCAAACCACGATCGTTGTCAGCAAAAACGATAGGGTGTAGCCTGTCGTGATGCCCGTTGCTGTAAGCAGAGCCAGGGCTCCAAACACTATAATGCCAATAGCACAAACAAAACCAAGCACTCCTGTAACAATCGTGATGAGCAGCACAGGTAAAAGAGGTCCCGCCAGTACCAATAATTGGCCCATGATCCGTAATCCGTGTCTACGCATATACAGCCCCTCCTTTTCCAAACTGCTCTACCCGGTGTTGACTGAGATACATCTCCGCATAATGCCCCTGCTGGCTCAACAGCTCATGGTGCGTCCCGGATTCTGCCACCAAACCGTTTTGCAGCACATAGATACAGTCGGATTGGACTACGTTTTCCAGTCTGTGAGAGATAAGAATCACTGTTTTTTGACCTGCCAGCGCATGTATAACCTCCATAATGCCTTCCTCACTTTCACTGTCAATGTTAGAGGTGGCCTCGTCAAAAATGTAGACACGACTATCATGTAGCAATGCTCTGGCTAGTGCTAGCCTCTGGCGCTGTCCTCCTGACAGATTGGCTCCCTGCTCTTCCAGTTCTGCTTCCAGACCTCCTTCTGAGAGGATAAAATCATACAGCTTCACTTGTCGCAAAGCTTCCAGCATGTGTTGCTCATCCGCGTGCTCATTGCCCATTTTTAAATTTGCTTCCACGGTGCCTTTAAAAATATAGCTGTTAAAACCGATCCAGGTCATATGACGCATGCGGCTTTCTTCCGAAATATCGGTAAGCTCGGTTCCTCCAATCGTCAGGCTTCCTCGATACCCCTCGTGATGCCCAACAATCAATCCGGCTACCGTACTTTTACCAGAGCCTGATTCCCCAACAATGGATACAAAGCTGCCCTGGGGAATATCCATGGATACATTTCGTAAGGTATCTCTTTCGTCGTAGGCGAAACTCACCTGTTCCAGACGAATATCTGTGGTTTCTATGCTTTTTTGTCCTTGGATAAGGTCCTCTGTGCTCAATATTTGGAATATTTTGTCACTTGCAGCCATTCCGTTCATGGCGATATGAAAGTAAGAACCCAGAAGACGCAGAGGAATAAAAAATTCTGCCGACAGCAAAACAATGATGATTGCTCCTGCCAAGCCAATTCGTCCAGAAGAATATTCGCTTACCGCGACCAGTACACCCGCAGCGGCACCACCAAATGCGATAAGATCCATAATGGCCACGGAGTTAAGCTGCATAGTCAGCACTTTCATCGTCATTTTGCGAAAATCTTCAGCTGCTGTGTTCATTTCCTGATGTTTATCCTGGTCTGTTCCGTACATTTTGAGCGTAGTCAGACCTTGCACATTCTCCAAAAAGCTGTGGCCCAAATTGACGTAACTACCCCAATATTTCCGAAAAAGCTTTTTAGCCATCCTCATAATGACAATGATCGACACTGGAATTAAGGGAACGCAGATCAATAGTATAATGGCTGCTTTGAAGCTGACAAAAGAGAGGGTAATGAATAACGTTACGGGGGCAAGCAGACTGTAAAATAGCTGAGGCATATATCTACCGAAATAGGTTTCAAGCTGCTCTACCCCTTCTACAGCAACCTGAATAACCCCCGAGGTGGAGGTATGATCTGTATATGCGGGCCCTATCTTCAGCAACTTGCTGTAAATTTGCGAGCGCAGCGTTTTTTTAGCATTTACCGAAGCACGATAGGATAACATACTGGCTGCATAATTGCTCAGGCAGCGAACTGCAATAGCAGCAATAACAATGACCGTCATAGATAGAATCAGCTTGCGAGTCACTTGTCCTTCCCATGCCTGCTGCATAACAAAGGCCATAGACAACACAGCGGCTATACTCCCCAAAAGACCGATCCACTGCACAAGCACACCCCATACGATATATTTTCGAGAATGTTCCACTAGACCGAGCAGACGGCTGTCGACCATTTTAGACTTTTTTTTTGGAGTAGGTGCAGGTGAAGATGATGGTGTTATTTTTGCTGCAGCGTTTCTCACTGTTCCGATTCGGAATATAAAGTAATAATATTTAAAAAGGATGACCAAGACGATGAGCGTTTTGCCCCACACATTAGGGGTGAAAATAAAGCCTATAATCAGCATCGTTGACGCTAAGCCCAATGTCGTGATTTTCGTAGACAGCTTCAACGACCTTGTTTGAACAAAACTCTCTAGATGCTTTTGGTACAGAGAGGTATTCGAAAACCACTGGTGAATCCTTTCGGACCCCCGCATAAAGAAAAAGGTCGCGAGCAGCAGAAACGGTGTAGTCGGTAGCAACGGTAGCACTACACCAATAACTCCAAGCGCTAAAAATAAAAACCCTAAGGTAATATAGATCGGTTTCACTATAATCCTCCCTAATAGTTATAATAGTAATGGTTTCATTTTATAGATAATGATAATCATTATCAATATAAACAATTTAAGCAGGTTGTTATGTGATGTAAATCACGCATATAAAAATCCTCTTGAAGCACATCTCTACAGAACACGCTAGTGTTGATGTGGATGCTTTGTCTTCAAGAGGATTATCGAAATTTAATGTTAGTAATCCGTTGTTTTATGAATTTATAATATCATATTGCTCCAATATCTGCCGATGTAACGGGTGGTCTGCGGTTATGGAAGTATAACGCGTCAGCGCCACACCCAGCCCTTCGTTGCGGATCACCTGCTGAAGCTCGACTGCCTCGGGGTCTTCCGTAATATCAAATTTACAGGCAGCAGCCATTCCTAACGCCAGATGATCCGTCGGAATGCCATACTCCTGCGCTTGGAGCGCGGGACGTACAAGACGGTCATTGGGAGACAGCTTGCGTAATGGTGAACGTCCGACCCGAGTAACATCGTCTATTAGATTAGGGTTGCGGAAGCGATCCAAAATTTTAGAGATGTACTTCCTATGCTCCTCTTGATCCAAACCGAAGCGCTTCACAAGCACCGCTCCCGTTTCCTCCAGTGACCCTTGTATCGAATCCACCACCTTGCTATCCTTCATGGCCTCCTGAATGGTAGCATAACCTGCGGTATAACCAAGATAAGCTGCCACGCAATGTCCCGTATTTACCGTGAACAGCTTTCGTTCAATGTAAGGCTCTAGATCCTGCACGTACAGGATACCTTCGATTTCTTCATGCTCAGATGCCATTTGCGAACGATCCACCACCCACTCATAAAAAGGCTCTACCTGCACATGTAACGGGTCCTCGTGTTGCTGGATCGGCACAATCCGGTCTACGGCAGCATTTGGAAAATACACCGAAGCCTCAGCCTTGGCACGGGTCGCCTCATCCAATAGCGCAAAAACATGCTCTTTCAGTTGCGCACTGCCTCCGATTGCATTTTCACAGGCAATCACATGCAGCGGCCTCGCTCCTCGCTCTACCCGCCGCTTGATGCCCTCCGCAATGCCTGCTGCAATGTGCTTGAGGATGCTGACACCTACTGCGGTCGTTACCAGATCAGCGTGGTCTACCGCATCGGCTACAGCCGCTGCATCCTTGCCGTCAATCGCCGTCACATTCATGACCAGCTCCGTATCCTTTGTATCATTGGCTAACTCTACGGTGTATTGTTTACGACGGCGTAACTCGGATACAAGGGTGTCATTGACATCTGAAAAGACAACCTCATAGCCTGCACGCGACAGAATCAATCCGATAAAGCCGCGACCGATATTTCCTGCTCCAAAGTGGACGGCTCTCATAGCTCCAGCTCACTTTCGAACAGATCTATAATTTCCTGTGGGGTCACCGCGTTGCGAAGTTTCTCCATGTTTTCTTCCTCTGCACACACCACAGCAATACTCGTCAAAATCTCCATATGATCGCCGCCTTGTGCTGCAATGCCGATTACCATGTATGCTTTTTCTTCCCCAAAATCTACGCCTTGCGGAAACTGAACGATGGAGATGCCTGTGGATTGAATAAGCGTCTTGGATTCCTTGGTGCCATGTGGAATAGCCAGCCCGTTCCCGATATAGGTGGACACGATCTCCTCGCGTTCCAGCATCTTGTCAATGTACTCACTTGAAATATGTCCTGCATCCAGCAGGATTTGTCCAGCCATACGAATCGCCTCATATTTGTCTTTGGCGGTTGCATTCATTTTTACTTTGTCTATCGTCATAATACTCACGGTAGGTTCCTCCCTGTCCCTAATTTACTGTGTAAAAATCCAGCTAGCTCACTCGATATATAATTGACAATATGATCCCTGCTACCGTGTTCCAGTAGCGTAACCATGTCTTCCTGCAAGAGTAATGCACTAATCTCGCTCAATACCTCCAAGCTTTCTCTCGGCAGCTCACGAGGTCCCAACATGAGCAGCACGCATTCTACCTGTTCGCCTGTATCCGCCAACAGCGGCTCTGCCAGCTTATACAAGGTAAGCGAAGGTTTGCGAATATAGTGGCTACGCGTATGAACTAAAGCAATGGAGGTATCAGAGATCACCTGACTACCTTGGCGCTCTCTTTCCATGAGTTGTGCAGCAACCGCAGAAGGCTCTGTAACATTCCCCCGCCCCGCCTCCAACATGCATATAGCCTCTACGGTCGCCGCCATATCCATCTCCTGATTTTCCAGCGGGTACACTTGAAATTGCTGTACAATGTGTACAATTTCATCGAGACTTTTCCGCAGACCGGTAAGCCACTCCATGTCCTGACCGGGCTGAACGACGTGTTCCTGCTGATGGTCATCAGGATGATTGAGTGTAATATGCTGGATAAATTGACGCAGGCGATCACTCTCCTCCTGCGTCAGCAGCGGGCTGATCTTAAGATAGCGATCTGGTTCAAGCGGTAGCTCTACTGTCGAAATGATCAGATCATAATCCTCCTTGGGGATCCGCGCCGCCTCGTACCATGAGGCCCTATCCACAATTTTGATCTGTGGCAGCTCTTTGGCGAGCCTTGTTGCCAGAAGTCTGGATGAACCAATGCCGCTCGTGCAGACTACGATGGCCCGCACCTCCCGCCGCAATTGTCGCAGCCGCTCCAGCGAAGCGCCGAAATGCATGACGAGAAATCCGATCTCTTCATCAGGGACTTTCATTTCTGTCATGTCCGCCGCAGCCTTTTTCACTGAGTCGAATAAGCTGCTGTAATCCTTGCGGATTTGCTGAAGGAGGGGATTACGAATCGACTTGCCTTCCTTCAAACGTTTGAATACCGGAGCCATATGGGCAATCAGTCCTTCACGCAGAACACGGTCCTCTTCCAATGGCGTGCCTGTTTCTTCCTCCACACGACGAATCAACTCATGAACCGACTCCAGCAGTACAAGATCATCGAGCGGCAGCAGCCGGGTAGAATGATCCTCGGCATCACGGAACAGCAGCCTGAAATAAGATCGTTCCGGGTCCGGAAAGTTAATATCCAGCGCCGCTGACAATTCTGTGCATATGCGTTCTACCATAGCTGTACGCAGCATGATATTCTCATCCGAATCTGTTTTTAAATAGGAGAGAAGAGGATCCATAACATACCCGAGTCGTAGACGTGCCAGCGAAACGCAAATCTGAATCAGCAACTCCATATATTTGCTTTCCACCATGTTTTCCAGCCACTTTTCATGGGGCTGCCAGAGGGCCTTTTCCACGATCAGCAAGTTCCCTCTGCCAATCATCTCCAGCAATTTGTCGGAGACACGAGTCACAGAACGAACCTCTCCCTGGCTGGAAAACAGATCAGATTCATCCAAATGTTCGAGGGCCAGCTCGGAAATCGCCCGTCTTTTGTCTATCTCCCGTCCGGTAATCTCGACACCATATCCCCGTCTGCGGACAAGCACGAGCCCTCGATCTCCGATCCAGTCTTGTAATTCGTCCAGATCATGACTGACCGTAGTTACCGTGACTTTCAGATCTGAAGCCAGCGCCAGCAGCTTGATCGGCTCCCGTGTATCCAGCAGCATGCAGAGAACCACGATCTTTCTCTCCTCAGCCGAATATTCGTCTGGATTCGTATACAGCAATTGCTTTCGCAGGCATACAAGCTGAGCTGGGTCTGCATCTATACAGATACCAATCCCTGACTTTTTCTCCAGCTTCACCTCATGAGTTGCCAGCCAATGCTCGACTGCGCCCAGTTCCCGATGAACCGTCCTTGTGCTGACATTGATCTTCGTGGCAATTTCCCCGGCAGTAACCTCTTTGGACTGCTCCAGAAGATATTCCACGATGTCACGTTGTCGTTTCGTAATATTCATAAGCGCATACCGTTCCTTCCCAAGCTCATCCCTCCAGCAGGAGACGTACACTGCATACAGTCCGCCTGACTATGACGGGGATTAAGAATCGGATTTCAGACGTTCAACCAGCGCTTCGTATTCAGGACTCTTCAGAAAATTGTCAATGGAAATGTGTTCAGCATTCGGGACTACTGTTTTAGCCCGGTCTGTCAACGTTTTTTGCGTAATGACAATATCCGCATCCTGTGGAATTTCACTGATTGCCGTATTCGTAACTGTTACGCCTACGCCCGCCTGCTTCATTTTTTTGCGTAAAATCGAGGCACCCATCGCGCTTGAACCCATACCTGCATCACAGGAAAAGACAATCTTGTTCACTTCGGATTTATCCTTGAGCGTTCGATCTGCGACAATCTCGGCAGCACGATCAGATTCGTGGTTATCTTCCATTACAGTGGCGTTAGCACTGGCACTCTTGCTTTGATTTTTCATATCTTTCAGGCGAGATGCAGCTTCCTCCAGCCCCTCTTCTTGTTGCTTACCTGTCTTGAGTAACACTGCTGCAACAGCAAAGGATACGACCGCAGCAGCGATCACCCCGCTCAGCATTGGCAAATATCCACCTTTTGGCGTCATTAGAAAATAGGCGATGATACTACCCGGTGAAGGAGCAGCAACCAGTCCGGCACCTGTCAACATGAAACAGAAGGTTCCCACAACACCGCCAGCTATAGCTGCAAGAATCAGAATCGGCTTCATCAAAATATAAGGGAAATAAATTTCATGAATCCCGCCGAAAAAATGAATGATGACTGCGCCAGGAGCTGACGACTTCGCAGAGCCTTTGCCGAACAGACAGTAGGCCAGCAAAATACCAAGCCCCGGCCCAGGGTTGGATTCCAGCATGAACAGTACGGATTTGCCTGTTCTTGCAGCTTCCTCCAACGCAATCGGACTCAATACTCCGTGATTCAGCGCGTTGTTTAAAAATAATACTTTTCCGGGCTCAATAATGAGGTTGACAAGCGGCAATAGCCCCGCGTTCACGAGGAACTGTACCCCTGCCGACAACACTTGACTGATCATTTGTACAACCGGGCCGATCGCCACATGGGCAAGCAGTGCTAGAATGGCACCGATAATCCCGGCCGAAAAATTATTGACCAGCATTTCAAAGCCTGATCTGACTTTGCCTTCAATGGCCTTGTCGAACTTCTTCAATATCCACGCAGCCAGCGGACCAGCTACCATCGCGCCCAGGAACATCGGGATATCGGCTCCTACTATGACACCCATCGTCATGATGGCACCGATCACACCTCCACGCTGTCCGTGAATCATCGTGCCCCCTGTATAACCAATCAGCAGTGGCAACAAATAATTTTTCATCGGATCAACCAACTGTGCAAAACCTTCGTTCGGGAACCATCCGGTCGGAATAAAGAGTGCCGTAATCAACCCCCACGCAATAAAGGCTCCCATATTGGGCATAACCATACCGCTAAGAAAACGGCCAAAACGCTGTACGGCGACACGAGTGCCTCCTTTTGAACTTGGCTTTGCGTCCAATGTACTCATATTCAAATCCTCCTTGTAGGTAAGCATCACTACCTTTTCTTAAAATTCATACTAAATGACAGCGCTATCTTCATCAACGAAATGAAAACGTACTTTCGTCATGAACGTTGATGACAACATTTAAATTTAAATTATCCAGGAAGATATTATACCTGCATAATTCTTCTTAATATGACCTGTAGCTATAGAAATTAGTCGAAAAACCGCGCTGGATTATGTATGATTCCTATATGGGGACAACCCACTATATCAGAACAACACACGTAATTACGTTTTCATAAAAAAGACAAAAAAATAGCCGCTACGTCAAATCATAGCGACTATTTTATACAAAAATCGAGCAAACTAACGATGCTCTTATTCAATTAAAAATCAATATAAAATTCCGAATAACACGCTATTATTTCATGCTGCATTGCTCTATTTATTACTCCGAAATCAACTGCTCATACTGATCCGCCGACAGTAGTTTGCCCAATGATTCCTCCACATCTTTATCCATCTCTACTTCTACCATCCAACCTTTGTCATATGGAGATTCATTCACTAGCTCAGGTGTACCTTCCAGCGCTTCATTCACTTTTAATATGGTTCCCGTCACCGGAGCAAAAAGGTCGGATACCGTCTTCACCGATTCAATCGTACCGATCTCCGCTCCCTGCTCAATCGTTACTCCCGCCTCAGGTAATTCTACAAAAACAATATCACCCAGTTGGTGCTGTGCAAAGTCTGTAATACCAATCCGCACCGTTCCATTCTCTGTCCGCTGAACCCACTCATGTTCGTCTGTATACCAAAGTTGCTGCTTCACTTCACCCATTCTGTTCCCCTCACTTCCATATGAATAAAATCGCATTTGCTCACCTGTATTAGACAGGTTAAGATTATGACAATAAGAACACTCATGTCAATAATACTAACAAAAATACTTCATATTACCTCCTATAGCGCTCTATATAAAAATATAATAATTTATAACAAACGCTTACATATCCTTATTTATATATTAAATGTTTTTTCTATTGTTTTTGATGACATTTTTATTGACATTTTGAATGAATTTGCGTATTAATGGGTTATAGCAAATACTTTGGGAAACACCCGACAACTGCAAACGCGGATGAACGCAGAGGGAGAGACTGCCAAAAAGATTCGCATAGCTGTTGCCGCTTGTGAGACAGTTGTGCACGCGAATCGGATCAAGTTGTTATCTGCAAAGCCAGGTAATATACTGCTGATCCCGAAGGTAGCGCCGAAGGAGTAAGCCTGCATTGCAGGTGAATCTCTCAGGCAAAAGGACCTCTGCCGGACGCATCTCTGGAGAGCATTCGCTATTGGAGCGGATCACCCAAGAGGAAACCCGGTACATACCGGGGTAACTTTCTGGTATCAAGGACAGAGCTGAAAAAAGAGTATAGACTGCTGTCTATACGTTTTTTTCGGCCTGTCTTTTTTGTTTAGCCGATTACACCGGATAGGAGTGGAAACATGACTAATTTGCGAAAAACACCGCTATATTCATCCTACGGGACGCAGTCTGGGGTTCGTTGTATTGACTTTGGAGGCTGGGAGCTCCCCGTTCAGTTTAGCGGCATTCAAAAGGAGCATGAGGCCGTCCGGCAACGTGCGGGTTTATTCGATGTATCGCATATGGGTGAGTTTTTGGTTGAAGGCAAAGAGGCCGAAGCTTTTCTACAAAGGGTGACCACGAATGATGTCAGCCAGTTGGAACCAGGTCAGGCACAATATTCACTCCTGTGTTACCCCGATGGAGGTGTAGTAGACGACCTGCTTGTTTACTGCAAAGGACCGGAACGCTACATGCTCGTTGTGAACGCCTCCAACATTGATAAGGATTGGGATTGGTTACTTCGTCATGTGCCTGCATCCGTTCACATGGAGAATGTGTCTGATGCAATAGCATTGCTGGCATTGCAGGGACCGGAAGCAGCACGTATTGCCGCAGCCGTGGCAGATACGGATATTACGAATCTGGCATCTTTCCACTTTCATGAGAACGTGCCATTGTTCGGAGCAAAAGCACTCGTCTCACGAACCGGATATACGGGCGAAGACGGTTTTGAATTTTACGTACCTGCCGCGGAAGCACCCGCCGTATGGGAGGGTTTGCTTCGTTCCGGTGAGTCGTATGGGCTGATTCCCGCTGGACTTGGTGCTCGGGATACACTACGCTTTGAGGCTCGGTTGCCGCTATACGGACAGGAGTTATCTGCCACAATTTCACCACTCGAAGCCGGTCTGGGTTTCTTCGTCAAGCTGAATAAAGGAGATTTTATCGGTAGAGAAGCACTTCAGCGTCAAAAAGAACAAGGGGTTCCTCGTAAATTGATCGGGCTAGAAATGATGGACCGCGGTATCCCACGCGCCCATTATCCGGTATTCGCAGAAGGACAACACATCGGTGAGGTCACAACGGGGACTCAGTCGCCCTCCTTGAAGCGTAATCTGGGCCTCGCCTTGGTGGACAGTCGTTTTAGCGCCCTCTCCACACCACTGGAGGTTGAGATTCGTGGCAAACGCCTGCGTGCCGAGGTGGTGGCAGCCCCCTTTTATAAGCGCCCACGCTGATCTTAAACTCTCCTTATTTCTATAAAGCAAACATGTCAGATATGTATTTCCGGGTTTTCATCTCACACTTTTTTATTAGCTCATTTACGGATTTAAAATTTTGCTTTTCGAAAGGAGCCAGAACCTATGAAGCAGCATCGTTATCTCCCTATGACTGAACAGGATCAAACCGAAATGCTGCGTGTGGTCGGTGTATCATCCATTGATGATTTATTCAGTGACATTCCAGAGGCCATTCGATATCAAGGGGAACTCCCTCTTTCTTCTCGACTCGATGAGAAAGCCTTAACCCGTCACTTGACCGAGCTGGCCGGACACAATGCCAATACAGACACACATGCCAGCTTTCTTGGCGCAGGAATTTATGATCATCATATTCCGTCCGTCATCCAGCACATCACTTCACGCTCGGAATTCTATACAGCCTACACCCCCTATCAGCCGGAAGTAAGCCAAGGCGAGCTACAAGCCATTTTCGAGTTTCAATCGTATATTTGCGAATTGACGGGCATGGCTGTAGCTAATGCCAGCATGTACGACGGAGCGACTGCACTGGCGGAAGCGGGCTCACTGTCCGCCGCAGCTACCCGCCGTAAACAGCTTATCGTATCGAGGTCCGTCCATCCAGAGGCACGTCAGGTATTGGCAACCTATGCACGCGGATTGAATTTGGACATCGTGGAGATCGGCTGTTCGGACGGTGTAACGGATGCTGATGCGTTAGCGGCGGCCGTATCGGAACAGACCGCGGCTGTTTTGGTCCAAAGCCCCAACTTTTTCGGAGCCGTGGAAAATCTACAGCCGATGGCTGACCTCATCCATGCACACAAAGGTCTTTTGGTCGTCAGTGCCAACCCACTGGCACTTGGCTTGCTGGAGACACCCGGCAAACAGGGCGCGGATATTGTGGTAGGAGACGCGCAGCCACTTGGCATCTCCTCTTCTCTCGGCGGTCCGACCTGTGGATACTTTGCCGTTTCTCAGGCACATATGCGCCGTATCCCCGGCCGTATTGTGGGTCAGACCACTGATCGCAATGGTAAACGCGGCTTCGTGCTGACCTTGCAAGCGCGCGAACAGCATATCCGCCGCGAAAAGGCCACCTCTAACATTTGTTCCAATCAAGCGTTGCTAGCTTTATCTGCATCTGTATACTTGTCTGTTATGGGTAGACAGGGGATCAAGGAAGTAGCCGAGCTAAATTTGCATAAAAGCCGATATGCTTTAGAGCAATTGCTGAGCTTGAAGGGCGTAACTGCCTCGTTTAACGCACCGACCTTTAACGAGTTTGCCCTGAGACTGCCTGAGGGTACAGATATGAGCAGACTCCAGGCCGAGCTGCTAGCTGCTGGATTTATCGCTGGCTACGATTTGGGCCGGGACTATGAGGAACTTGCTGGTCACATGTTGATTGCCGTGACGGAGCAAAGAACCAAAGAAGAGATTGACCAATTTGTGCACACCTTGGGGGGATTGCTATGACACATACCGGACAGGATCAGAAACAAGAGCTGTTAAAGGAACACGATCAAGCGCTCATTTTTGAATTGAGCCGTCCGGGTCGCATCGCCTATTCCCTTCCCGAGTGCGACGTTCCCCGTCGCCCGGTGGCAGAGCTTTTGCCAGACTATGCGCTGCGCAGCGAACCTGCAGCATTACCCGAGGTATCCGAAGTAGACGTTATTCGGCATTATACCGCCTTGTCCCGGCGCAATTTTGGCGTGGACAATGGATTTTATCCGCTCGGCTCCTGTACGATGAAATACAATCCGAAGGTGAATGAGGATGTCGCCCGATATACAGGCTTCGCCAAAATCCATCCATATCAGCCCGAGGAGAGCATCCAGGGTGCCATGGAGTTGCTGCATACGCTCCAAAATGATTTGGCTGCGTTAACTGGCATGGATGCCGTCACGCTTCAGCCCGCCGCGGGCGCCCATGGCGAATGGACCGGGCTGATGATGATTCGCTCATACCACGAAGCACGTAGTGAGCGACGTACCAAGGTGCTCGTGCCGGATTCGTCGCACGGAACGAACCCCGCCAGTGCAACCGTCGCAGGCTTCGAAACAGTCACCCTTCCTTCCACCCCTGAGGGGCTAGTGGATCTGGATGCGCTGCGTCAAGCCGTAGGCAACGACACTGCTGCGCTCATGCTGACCAACCCGAACACGCTTGGGCTGTTCGAGAAGCAAATCACTGACATTGCTGCCATCGTGCATGACGCGGGTGGTCTGCTCTACTATGACGGGGCGAACTCCAACGCCATCATGGGGATTACCCGTCCCGGAGATATGGGCTTCGATGTAGTGCATCTCAATTTGCACAAAACGATGAGTACCCCGCATGGTGGCGGTGGCCCCGGCGCTGGGCCTGTCGGCGTAAAGCAACGGCTCATCCCTTATTTGCCCAAGCCGCTTGTCGCACGGGATCCACAGGGGGTGTACCACTGGGACCGGGAACAGGGAGATTCTATTGGACGGGTTAAAGCCTTTTACGGGAACTTCGGTATTCTCGTCCGTGCCTATGCCTATATCCGTAGCTACGGTCCTGATGGCTTAAAGCGTGTATCGGAATGTGCTGTACTCAATGCCAATTATATGATGCATCGGCTCGCTCCATATTTTGATCTGCCCTACCCTGGACATTGCAAACACGAATTCGTGATGTCAGGGCGAGGCTTGAAAAAATTTGGAGTGCGCACGCTTGATGTAGCCAAACGTCTGCTTGATTTCGGCTACCATCCACCTACAATTTACTTCCCGCTGAATGTAGAGGAGTGCATCATGATCGAGCCCACGGAAACAGAAAGTAAGGAAACACTTGATGCTTTTGTCGACACTATGATTCATATTGCGCGGGAAGCAGAAGAGAACCCTGAGCTGGTGCTCAATGCACCATATACTACTCCAGTCACACGATTGGACGAAACTACTGCAGCCCGCAAACCTGTACTGAATTGCTCATGCAGTTGAAAACAAATTCTACTTAAAGGATGCAAAAAAGCCGGTATCTAATTAGATACCGGCTGCTGTATGTACACAGCAATTTTTTGTTGGAAAAAGATATAACCTTTGAAATGTAATACCCTTCCTTAGCCTTCGATGCTTTGAACCAATTCAACAACCTGTTCTGCTGTTTGCATGTCCAGAGCTTTTGTAGCCAGTTTTTCCATGTCCGCACGGGACAACTTGGAAATTTGACTACGTGCTGGCAGAATGGAAGTGGCGCTCATACTGAACTCATCAAGTCCGAGACCCAGCAGCAACGGAATTGCTGTTGTATCTCCTGCCATTTCGCCACACATACCAACCCAACGTCCTTCACGGTGAGCGGCATCAATAACCATTTTCACCAGACGCAGAATGGATGGATTGTATGGTTGATACAGGTAAGAAACCCGCTCGTTCATGCGATCCGCTGCCATTGTGTATTGAATCAGATCGTTTGTACCGATACTGAAGAAATCTACTTCTTTTGCGAATTGGTCAGCCAATACCGCTGTAGAAGGAATTTCTACCATGATGCCCAGTTGAATTTCTTCGGATACGGATACACCCTCAGCTACCAATTTTTCCTTTTCTTCCAACAAAACAGCTTTAGCTTCACGGAATTCGTTCAGCGTAGCAATCATTGGGAACATGATGCGCAAGTTACCATGCACACTCGCACGCAACAAAGCACGCAATTGAGTGCGGAAAATATCCTGGCGATCCAGACACAGGCGAATAGCACGGAATCCGAGGAACGGATTCATTTCTTTCGGCAGGTCCAGATAAGGAAGTTCTTTGTCACCACCGATATCCAAAGTACGGACTACAACCGGTTTACCTTCCATTCTTTCCAGAACAGTTTTGTACGCTGTATACTGTACTTCTTCGGATGGAAGCTTATCGCGTCCCATGTACAAGAACTCCGTACGGTACAAGCCAACGCCTTCACCACCGTTGTCCAGGACACCAGCTACATCATTAGGCGTACCAATATTGGCTGCCAGTTCGACATGGACACCATCGACAGAAACCGTAGCTTCGCCGCGCAGCTTGCGCCACTCTTCGCGTTGCTTGTCGTATGCCACTTGTTTAGCACGGTATTCTGCAACAATCTCTTCGGTAGGGTTCACGAATACGTGACCATCCAAACCATCAACGATAATCAAATCGCCGCTTTTAGCTTGAGACAATATATTTTTCGTTCCCACAACTGCAGGAATTTCAAGTGAGCGAGCCATAATAGCCGAATGCGAAGTACGTCCGCCGATATTCGTTGCAAAACCTTTAACAAATTCACGGTTCAGCTGAGCTGTGTCGGAAGGTGTCAAATCTTCTGCAAGCACAATCGTTTCTTCGGCAATTTCTGCAGGACTAACAAAATGAACACCAAGCAGGTGATTCAGGATCCGCTTGGTTACATCACGCATGTCCGATGCGCGTTCTTGCAAATAGGCACTTTTCATGTTTTCAAACATGGAAATGAACTGTGTAGCTACTTCATTCAAAGCATAGTCAGCATTAAGCTGCTCGTCTCTGATTTTAGCTTTAACCGGATCGATCAATTCAGGGTCATTCAAAATGAGCAGGTGAGATGCAAAAATTTCTGCTTTTTTCTCTCCCAGTTCCTTAAGCGTTTTCTCCTTAATCGATTCCAATTCGGTTTGAGATTGTGCCAAAGCCGCATCCAATCTTGCGATTTCAGCTTCAACATCACCAACCGCGCGTCTCTCTACAGCGTAATTCGGATGCTCCAAGATAAACGCCCGGGCAATGGCTATGCCTGCCGAAGCGGCAATCCCAGAAATCTTAAGCATGAACTTCGCCCAGCCCTTCGTTGACGATTACATTTTCAAGAGCTTTCAGTGCTTCGGCAGCTTCAGCGCCTTCGCAGATAATGTTAATAGTATCGCCTTGTTCCAGACCCAGAGACAATACACCCAGAATGGATTTCAAAGTTACTTTTTTACCGTTAGCTTCGGCAAAAGATTCAGCACCGCTGAATTTGTTAGCTGTATTTACCAGCGCAGTTGCAGGACGTGCATGGATACCGTCTTCATCCGTAATTCTAAAAGTTGTTTGCATAATTTGTTCCTCCCACTTTCCTAAAGATAATATTTGTTTACACGCAGTATACCGAATAATTGATCAGACGGCCTAAGCCGCCTAATCAACTAATCCGAAACACATAGAGTTTATTTTATCGTAATTATACCATCTTCGCCAGCCTTCAATACTCCAGTTTTGTTTAAAGTTACCGAAGAACCTTCAGGAAGGTTAGTAAAAATGACAGGTGAGATGATGGATTTAGCGTTTGCCTTCACGTATTCCAGGTCTACTTTCATAATAGGCTGGCCAGCTGACACAAGATCGCCTTCGTTCACCAAAACGTCAAATCCTTGACCTTTAAGCTTCACTGTATTCACCCCGATATGAACAAGCACTTCTTTACCGCCATCGGATTGGATACCAACCGCATGCTTGCTCGGGAATACATTGAATACTTTGCCGTAAACAGGGGACACAATCGTTCCATCATTTGGCACGACCGCAAAGCCGTCACCTGTCATACGTTCTGCAAATACCGGATCGGGAACCGTCGAGATATCAACCAATTCGCCGTTAACAGGCATTACAATATCTTCTACAATAATGGTTTGTTGTTCTTCTCCAGCTTCCTTCTCCTCTTGTGGAGCAGGTTGCGCCGGAGCTGGTGCAGGTGTACGTCCAGCCATGATATCAGCCATTTGAGATTTAATGGTGTCGGAACGTGTACCGAAAATTGCCTGTACATTGTTACCGACTTCAAGGACACCCGATGCGCCAAGTTGTTTCAGACGAGCTTTGTCAACGTTTGATTTCTCATTAACCTCGATCCGAAGACGTGTGATACAAGCATCCAGATGCTTGATATTCGATGAACCGCCGAAAGCTGCCAAAATGTTGTGTGGGAGCTCATCACTACTACCAGTTGCTGCGCCATCCACATTTTCTGTGGCTTCTTCACGCCCTGGTGTTTTCAAGTTGAATTTCCGTATGATGAATCGGAATCCGAAGTAATAAATAACTGCCAAAATCAGACCGACGATGATTACATACCACCAAGGCGTACGGGTTGGAATAATCCCGAAAATCAGGAAGTCAATAAATCCGCCTGAGAAGGTCATACCGATTTTGACATGTAAAATTTGCATGGTCATAAATGACAGACCTGCGAATATACAGTGTACTGCAAACAGCAGTGGAGCTACGAACAGGAAGGAAAATTCCAGTGGCTCCGTAATACCTGTCAAGAACGAAGTCAATGCTGCTGAACCCATAATACCTGCTACATATTTTTTGTGTTCTGGTCTTGCTTCATGGTACATCGCAAGCGCTGCTGCTGGCAAACCGAACATCATGAATGGGAATTTACCCACTTGGAACGTACTTGCTGTCAAAGCCACTCCGTCGCGAAGCTGGCTGAAGAAGATCTGCTGGTCACCGTGAACAGTTTGACCTGCTTTGTTAACATATTCACCAAACTCAAACCAGAACGGTGAATACCAAATGTGATGCAAACCAAATGGAATCAGCGCGCGTTCGATAACCCCGAACAGGAACGCCGACAAAGTCGGGTTGGAATACACCATAAAGTGAGATACTGCGTTAAGTCCTTGTTGAACTGGAGGCCAGATCAGAACCAGTGCTAGTCCGACAATAAGTGAGGATACCGCCGTTGCAATTGGAACGAAACGCTTACCCGCGAAAAAGCCCAGATACGAAGGAAGCTCAATTTTGAAAAAGCGGTTGTACATGGCTGCGGCCAGTATACCGATGATTATCCCGCCGAACACCCCGGTTTGAAGCGTTGGAATTCCCAACACGTTCGCATAACCCGGTATTTTTTGAGCAATCAGACCAGGTGTGACACCCACGGCTGTACCCAGAGTAATGTTCATAACGAGGTAACCGATGATGGCAGCCAGACCTGCTACACCTTCACCGCCCGCCAGACCGACGGCTACGCCGACTGCGAACAACAGTGCCAGATTATCAAAAACGATTTGTCCGGCATTCATCATGATCGTCGCAACCGATTGAACCCAGCCCGCATTTAATGCCGGAATATACTGGAGAAAATCAGGATTGACCAGCATGTTACCGATACCCAATAAAAGCCCCGCAGCTGGCAAAATCGCTACAGGAAGCATTAATGCTTTACCGACACGCTGTAAAACGCCGAAAAGCTTTTTAAACATACCTTCCACATCCTTCTCTGAAATTTAGAACAGAGGCAAAACAACAAAAAAGGCATGAGCCGATTTAAGTATGTTTGAAAACAACCTTGGGATATAGCTTACCCCAGTAGGCTGTAAACAATCATAACTTAAAACAACTCATGCCTGATCGAATCAGTAACACGTTAAATGTTCAGTTGTTGTCTTCCTCATTGCAAAATTGATTATAGCACCCCACTAAATGCGAGGCAATACTTTTTTATTCCGGTTTTATCACTTTTTGTTGCTCCCCCTGCTCTTTGCGTTGGGACAACCGCTGCAGATGCATTGTCAAATAACTAACCTCAGCCGGATAAACAGGTTTACGTAGCCTTTTCTCCATAATCTTCGTCAGTTTCCAGGACAGCATATACATTTCTGGATATTCTTCATTCAAAAGCTTGTCCAATCGATAAATCTCCTGCACAATCTCTCCCCGGCGCACACGTTCAATCGCAAACCTCAGATGAGTCAGCAGTCGAGAATAATCAAGGGATTGGAGAGGAATTCGATAATCCAGTGTCGTCTCGACAACCTGAACCATATCAGCAATCAGACGAGAATCCTTCCTAACCTCGGAAATATGCTGGTTTGTCATGGCGCTATAAATATGCAGGGCCACGAATCCGATTTCATCTTCTCCCAGATCTACATTCATCTTATCCCTGATTAAAGCAACAGCCTGCTCAGCCATCTTGTATTCCTGAGGATATATTTCCCTAGTCTCATACAAAAACGGATTATGAATCGTAATTCCCTGTTTATGACGGTTGATGGAAAAAGCGATATGGTCAGTTAAAGCAATCAGAATGTGCTCATTTAGAGGCTTCTTTGCTTGAAGCTGAACAAGATGAAGCACCTCACCGATGACCTCGATGAGCTTTTCATCCAGCTCAGGAAGCAACCGTTTGTATTGCTCCTGTTCTTCATGGCTTTTTAATATAAATAATTTTTCAACTGAATCCAACGGCATAAGATCGCCGGGTCTGCGATTGAAACCGATTCCTTTTCCAATCACGACAACCTCATCATGCTCGGGGTGCATTCCTATAATCACATTGTTATTCAGCGCTTTGGCCACTTTTAGGCTGCTCACATCCGCACCTCTTTTATCAGAACCTTGATCCTAAGAATTATAGCATGAAGCTCAGAGGAATCCACGTTAAAGTACCAAATATTCGGCTAAAGGTCAATAAAAAGAAAACGCTTTTCATCACATTGCCGGAAAATGCTGTGATGAAAAGCGGTCTTTTGGTTAGGGATAGAAGCTCCCAAAGACTTATCGTTATTCTTTATCTGTTAGTGCTGCCTCCACCGAGGCTGGAAGAGGCTGCTTGTTCGCTTCACCGGAGGACGGCACGGAATGAAGGCCTTTTTTCCCAGTGGTCAGCCCCTTGATTAACTGCTCCACATCAATACCAGATACACTTTTCAGCATCTCGGGCGCCGTAGCCATCAATTCGGTGACATAATTGCTGACACGCGCTGCTCCTTCTCCTTTTCCCGTATCAACTACGGTGAGTTTATCGATGGACGCAATCGGTTCGGCAATACGTCCAGCCAGCTCAGGCAGCATTTTTACGATAATATCGAGCACGGCAGCCTCTCCAAACTTCTGGAACGCCTCCGCCAGTTTTTCCTTGGCCTCCGCTTCTGCAAGTCCACGCAAACGGATGACATCTGCGTCTGCCGTACCTTTGGCGCGTTCGGCATCCGCTTCTGCTTGCCCGTTTAGACGTTTTTGTTCAGCTGACGCTTTAGCCTGTGTCTCAATCGAGTATTGCAGTGATTCAGCCTCACGCATTTTACGCGATTTATCTGCTTCCGCCGCTTGTTCGACCGCATACCGATCGGCTTCTGCCTTCTTTTTCACTTCCGCATCATATTGCTTTTCACGTACCTGTATTTCCTTGGATTGAAGGTCAATTTCCCGTTCTTTGCGCACCAGCTCGACCTTCATCTGCTCCTCGACGGCAGTCTGCTTGGCACGGGCCTCCTGGATGTGATAAGCCTGATCGGCTTCTGCCTTCGCTGTATCCTGTTCTTTTTTAAACGAAGCCACTTTCAGTTCTTTCTCTTTGGCTGCCTCGGCAATGTTGGTATCTCGCAGCAGTTCGGCCTTCTGGCCTTCCTGTTCCGCACGCGCCTTCTGAATCCGGGCATCCCGCACAGCTTCTGCTTCCGCAATCTCAGCATCCCGTTTCACAGCGGCAATTCTCGGCTTACCAAGCGCATCCAGATATCCGTGCTTATCACGCACATCTTTGATGGTGAATGAAACAATTTGCAAGCCCATTTTTTTTAGATCACGAGCAGCCACGCCCTGTACTTCCTGCGCAAACCGATCCCGATTACGATATACTTCCTCCACTGTCATCGAGCCGAGGATTGCGCGTAAATGCCCTTCCAGCACTTCCTGAGCCTCTCCCCTAAGAGCCTCCAGTGGCTTCCCGATGAACTGCTCGGCTGCTGTAGCCACATCTTCAATAGAACTGCCGACCTTGATGATCGCCACACCATCCGCAATCACGGGAACTCCTTGCTCCGTATACACTTCCGGTGTGGTTACGTCCAGTTTATGGGACAACAGAGAGATGAATTCGGACTGCTGGAAAATAGGCCAAATGAAGGCCCCCCCGCCGCGTACAATTTTAATTTTACGTCCAGAGTCATCCTCGGAAATATTTTTATTTCCCAGAAAAGAACCCGTCACGATCATCCCTTCATCCGGCCCTACCGTTTTGTAGCGGGCCCAAAAAGCGATCCCTAATATGACGATAACGATAACAACAATCCCAGGGACCAGCACAATATCTTGCAAATTTGACACTCCCGATCACGCTCCCTTCAAGTTAAGCGATTGCGCCGTCTAGGTGTCCAGGTACGCTACGCGGACGACGCCCTCTGCGACCTCAACCACGACGATACGGGTTCCCGCAGCAAGCGGTTTGTGATCAAAGCTCGATGCTGTATGTATGGTGTTGCCTGCACCCAAGCGGATCATAACCTCCCCGTAACCAACCTCAGGAACAGGAATGGTGACCTCACCAATCCGGCCAGTCAGCTCACGCATGGAGAAGCCGCTGGATACCTCCGAATTCGCCATGGGTTTGATAAACGCAAAGAACACGAGTATTCCGATGACAAACGAAATCCCTAAAGCAAGCACGACGACCCATCCCGTGCTCAGCCCGGTATACTTTGTCAGCAGTACTCCAGCTCCGCCAAAAGCGGTCATGGCTCCAAGTAAAACGACAGGTCTGAACCAGTCAAGGCCCGGCAGCTCCAATGCACCATCCAGCCAACTACCGAGTACATCCCCGATCAGCACACTGACCACGGTAAAGATAGCGCCCCCTGCCAATAGCCACCAAAATATGGTTTCCATGCGACTCCTCCTTCCATGTACCTTTTCAGTCTGGTTTCCAGTCTATAACTATGTTTACGTATTCAACCTAAAAAAGTTTCAAAATTTTCCTCCAATATCCCAAATCAAACCCAAAAAAGCACGTTCGTACGTCTAATGACGCACAAACGTGCTTTAAATGATACAAATGTCGTTTTACAGGGATGCTTTGTAAATTTCGACTACATCTTCGCGATTGAGCTTGTTAAAGCCACCAAAAGATCCGAATTTCACAGCTTTATCAGCCATAACATCGATTTTGGACGCATCAATCTCGTAATCAGCCAGACGGCTTGGTGCACCAATCGAGTTCCAGAAATCACGCAACGCCTGAATACCTTCCAGCGCCACTTCCTCATCACTCTTGCCTTCTGGGTTTACATGGAACACATTGACAGCCAGTTGTTTGAAGCGTTCAGGCTTCACATGCAGATTGTGTTTCATCCAGTTCGGGAACAGAATAGCCAGTCCTCCACCATGTGGAATATCATAAACAGCAGACACCGCATGCTCGATATTGTGAGTAGCCCAGTCACCTGTCAGCCCCATGTTCAGGAAGCCGTTCAGCGCCATCGTACCACAATACATAATTGTTTCACGCAGCTCGTAGTTTTCCAGATCGTTGACCAGACCTGGAGCCGCGTCCATTACCGTACGCAAAATCGTTTCGCACCAGCCAAGTTGGACCGGAGTATTGGATTCCAGATGGAAATAATGCTCCAGCGTGTGTGACATCATATCTACGATTCCGTAAACCGTTTGATTTTGCGGCAGTGAGTATGTGTTCACTGGATCAAGAATAGAAAACGCAGGGAACGCAAATACGCTGCCCCAGCCCAATTTTTCCTGTGTTTTTTCATTTGTAATAACAGAACCCGCATTCATTTCAGAACCAGTGGCTGCCATAGTTAAAACCGTACCTAATGGCAATGCTGCCTGTGGTGCCGCTTTACGCTCTGCAAAATCCCACATGTCGCCATCATATTTTGCACCAACAGCAATGGCTTTGGAACAATCCAGCACACTACCGCCTCCTACAGCCAGAACGAGGTCGATTTGATGTGTTTTACACAATTCCACGCCTTTATGTACTGTAGATAAGCGAGGATTCGGTTCCACACCAGCCAGTTCCGTTACCTCTGCACCGATTTCACCAAGCAAACCTATTACATTATCATACAAGCCGCTGCGCTTAATGCTGCCGCCGCCATATACAAGCAATACACGTTTACCATATTTAGGAACTTCACGCTTGAGAGCCTCCAATTGTCCTTTACCGAAGATCAATTGTGTAGGATTATAAAATTCGAATGCTTTCATCGCAAACGCTCGCCTCCAATAGTTCTAAAGTTTAATATTAAGAAACTACTCTATTATAACCTTTTCGGTTACAGGAAACAAATCTGCTTTGTTTTCAGAAAAAAACCACACTCCTTGAGGAGCATGGTTCCATGTCATATCTTGGGAGGGTTCTCGTAGTATAGTATGTGCTTCGCAAGCAATTTTATTCTCCCAAAGTATATCCCAATTGTTTCATAAAACGACCAAAGGCCTGCTGTCCGGACGGATTCCGTTTATATACTCCTGCATGCTCTAAAATTTCACTGAATTTCAGTCCAACCTCATTTTGTATGGTACGAACAGCCGTCTCCTTGTCAGGCAAACGACCGAACCGAGTGTTTAACTGGTAAATCCAGTCTGCATGCTTAAACAGCGGATGTCCTTCTTGCTGTACAGCCACAGCCAGTTTGTCATCCCCACACAAAATATCTGCAATTCCATCCAGTTCATCCTTGAGCCGCCCCGGTAATATGGCAAGTCCCATAACTTCGATCAGACCGATATTTTCCTTCTTGATGTGATGCATCTCGCGGTGAGGATGAAAAATACCTTCCGGGTACTCTTCACTCGTTCGGTTGTTGCGCAGTACGAGATCCATCTGATACCTGCCTTCGGAATCACGGCGCACAATCGGCGTCACAGTATTATGCGGAATCGTTTCCCCCTCTTGCTCTGTATGAGAGAGGACATCAGCTACAGGATCACTATAAGCTTTCCAGGCTTCAAAAGCAGCATTTCCCGCTTCCAACAGCGCCTCGGCATCTGTTGACGTAAAACGGATGACCGACATCGGCCAATTTACAATCCCTGCTGTAACCTGCGGGAACGCTTCATTATGGTATACGCCGTCCACACCCGCTTTTTCAATTGGGAATGTATGACGACCACCCTGAAAATGATCATGGGTCAGAATCGATCCGCCGACAATCGGCAGATCCGCATTGGAGCCAATAAAATAATGCGGAAACGCTTTCGTAAAGGCCAGTAATCGGCGCAGTGTATCCTTCGTGAGCTTCATCGGTACATGATTATGATGGAACACGATGCAATGCTCGTTGTAATACACATAGGGTGAATATTGAAAAAACCACGGTTCCCCATTCAATTCCACCGGAATGATACGCAAATTTTGACGGGACGGATGATTTACTCTTCCTGCATATCCAACGTTTTCACGGCATAATTGACACTTGGGATAAACAGGCGGCGGCAAAAGCTTCGCCATCGCAATTTCCTTGGGACTTTTTTCTGGCTTGGACAAATTAATCGTAATTTCCATATCTCCGTAAGATGTCGACTGATTCCAGTACACATTGCTGGCAACCCGATCCATTCGGATGTAGTTCGAATCGATAGATAATTGATAAAAAGCATCAGTCGCCGCCTCTATGCCACGTTCAGCCTCCGTTTGATGAAAGTCACGGATGACTTCAGATGGTCTCGCCATCAGTAGTCCCATAATTTTGGAATCCAGCAAATCACGATACGTATCTGTGTTTTCGGGGATAAGGCCTATGGCAAAACCATAATCTATCAATACATTAAGCACAGGCTGGAGGGCTTCAGGGGCCATAATGCCCCCTACATCCCTACCTGAATAAGGCTCGGAAAAACCAAACTGATCCAATAACAAATTACGGCTGTAATCTGTGTCTTGCGGACCGACCAAGCCCTTATTTTGTGCGAATGCAACCAGTTGCTCCACCGCATATAGAGCCGACTGCTGTACAGTTTCGTCGATGTCATGGGCCAGATGCCGGGAATGTTCCCGGCCTTGGCCTTTATCTGCAGATTGGCGCTCGCTCATATGTCATCGTCTCCCGTCTATTCGTCGCCGTAGCCGTGAGGGTGCGACTGATGCCATCCCCATGCTCCGCTAATAATATCCTCCAGTTGGGTACGCGCTGGACTCCAGCCCAACACCGAACGAGCCTTGTCAGAAGATGCAACCAATATCGCTGGATCGCCTGCGCGGCGAGGTTCTGTCACAACTGGAATCTCGAGCCCGGTGACCTTGCGTGCTGTCTCAATTACTTCTTTCACAGAGAAGCCCTGTCCGTTGCCCAGATTGAACACGTTGCTGTCATTCCCTTCGCGCAAATAATTTACTGCACGCACATGAGCATCCGCCAGATCACTTACGTGAATGTAATCCCGAACACATGTGCCGTCAGGTGTCGCATAGTCCTCACCAAACACAGCGATGTGTGGACGCTGTTTCAAGGCTGTCTGGAGCACCAATGGGATCAGATGACTTTCTGGTCGGTGATCTTCGCCGATCTTGCCGCTCTCATGCGCACCAGCCGCATTAAAATACCGTAAAGACACATATTTGATGCCTAAAACTTTATCAAACCACGACATCATGCGCTCCATCATCAGCTTTGTTTCACCATACACGTTGGTTGGCTCTGTACGGTCACCCTCTTCAATCGGCACCTTTTCCGGTTCGCCGTAGGTAGCCGCAGTAGAGGAAAATACAATTCGGCGCACTCCGGCATCTTTCATCGCCTCCAACAAGCTCAGCGTGCCAAATACATTGTTGTCGTAATATTTACCAGGATTTTGCATACTTTCTCCAACCAGCGAGTTGGCTGCAAAATGGATAACTGCATCGATACTATTTTCAGAGAACAGTTTGGACAGTAATTCTTTATCCCTCAAATCCCCTTCATACAACTTGCCCCCAAGCAACGCTGCTTTGTGCCCTGTTTGCAAATTATCCAGCACCACAACTTCTTCTCCCAGATTCAACAATTCTGCTACGGTATGTGAACCGATATATCCAGCTCCACCTGTTACTAAAATGGCCATGTTATTCGTCCTCCTTCAGTTCTTTAACTCCGTCTCCTGCCTTGCATACATAAAAGCTGGCTTCCAGCCCTGTGCGGGTCTGATAAGCTTCGCCGACTTCCTTCACAAAACGTTCAACATCGTCCTCATGAACCAACGAAACCGTACACCCTCCAAATCCAGCTCCCGTCATACGAGCACCCAACGTGCCAGGAATGCGTCGGGCTTCTTCAACCATGACGTCCAGCTCCGTGCAGCTGACCTCATACAAATCGCGTAATGAATCATGAGAAGCATTCATTAACTGACCAAAAGCTGCAAGTTCATTCGCCGCGAGAGCATCGACAGAGGCCAATACACGAGCGTTTTCCTCCACCACATGCTGTGCCCGCCGACGCACTGTTTCGTCCGTGATGTGGTGCTGAAGCTCTCCGAAACGCGTCTCATCCAGCTGAGCGAGGTATTCCAGTGACGGCTCCTGCTGCTGCAAAATGGACAGTGCTTCGGCACATTGGCTACGACGCTCGTTATAGGCCGAGTCCACCAAACCGCGACGCTTATTTGTATTGCCGATCACCAACTTATAATCTCCCGTACGGAATGGAACTTTGCGGTAATCCAACGTATCGCACATCAGTAGAATTGCATGATCAGCTGCTCCGTTCGCTACAGCGAACTGGTCCATAATGCCGCAATTGACACCAACGTAATTGTTTTCTGCTCGCTGGGACAACAAAGCGATTTCGACCGTATCTGTTTTCTGTTTTTCAATAGTGAGGAACGCGTATCCTGTAACAACCTCAATGGAGGCTGAAGAGGATAATCCAGCACCGTTCGGTATTTCTCCGTGATAGAGCAGGTCATATCCCTTAGACGGATAAACTCCCTTATCAGCTAGCTCTACCAACACGCCCACCGGATAGTCCACCCACTCATCCGTTTTGTTTTTACCTATTTCTCCGCGGGAGATAGATACTTCATACGACAGGTTTGTCGAAGCAAAATGAATCTCATCATCATTACGCGCACGAAGGATCAGCGTCGTTCCAAATTCCAGCGCAGCCGGGAGTACATAACCACCATTATAGTCGATATGCTCTCCAATCAGATTGACACGTCCAGGTGCATGAAATATCCGCAGTTCATTGCTGCTTTCACCATATTTTTTAATAAAATGTTTCTTTAATTCAGTAGAGTTCATATCCGCATCCACCTCGTATACCGTTAGTAAAGGCCACCTGATTTCCCTGTAACATCTTAATCAGGTTGACATCTCTTATGATTTCAGTATAAATGAAAGCGTCACACAATGTAATGCATCCATGTGTTTAAGCTATGGATAAATGTGACTTGGATATGTACAATGTAAGTATACCGCATACGCTAAACTATTCACAAATGCAGGAAGGATGACCCTATTTTGCAAACGCATTCATATATTTATGCTGTCGCCTCTAATCCAGTGTTTTATGAAAATAGCCCACTGCATGTGCTTTTTGCAGGAGAGAGCCAAACCAAATCCGGTCATGCCGTAGGGCCGAAAATCTATGATTACTATCTGCTCCACTTTGTAGAATCGGGAAAAGGCATCTTCCGAACGGAACAGCACACATATCAGCTTGAAGTAAACGATTTTTTCCTTATCCATCCTGGTCAGCTGGTGAGCTATACCTCTGATGAAGAGGAACCGTGGCGTTATCGTTGGTCTGCGTTTACTGGACACCATACTGAGCAGGTGGTGCAGGAAGCAGGGTTGCGTGTTCACCAGCCTGTCTTCCATGCTTCCGATCAAAGTCCAATCCCCGGTTATTTGAAGCAAATGCAATTGGCCTTTTATAGCAGAAAATCTAGTTCTCATTTATCAGCCTTGGGCTATTTGTATCTGATTATGGGGGAAGCAGGCAATTACCTGAGCGACTGGACTGATCCGTCCGGGGCGGATTCACAAATTCAACGTACAGTCAAGCAGATGGTGCAATATATGTCCACTCAGTACGCACATCCCGTTTCCATTGAGCAAATGTCTGAAGGACTTGGTTATAACCGTGCGTATTTGTCACGGATATTCAAAAAGGAAACGGGCATCTCCCCCGTCACCTATCTGCTTAAGCTAAGAATTGACAAATCACGTCAACTGCTGCGTGAGCGTCCTGAACTATCGGTAGAGCAGGTGGCCGCTTCGGTCGGACTAACTGATGCCTTATATTTCTCACGTCAATTCAAGCGCTTCTGTGGTCAGTCTCCAACCGAGTACCGAAGCAAGGTTAAGCAGTATCCACAGTCGTAAAACAGACTTAAACAGCCCGCATCCTTTAAACGGATACGGGCTGTTAATTTATATTGTATAAGAGAACACGAAATTAGGCCGATGACTACAAATTAACTTTCGCCATTAGGCTGTGCCGCCGTCCTGTCAGTTCCCGGCATTCAGAATCGAATCAATCCGATCCAGTTCCTCCTGAGAAAAGTCCAGATTGGATAAAGTAGCAACATTTTCTTCAATTTGGCTTACACGGCTTGCCCCAATCAAGACAGAGGTCAGACGTTCGCCGCGCAGAGCCCAGGCCAGCGAGAATTGAGCCAAACTTTGTCCGCGTGCAGCAGCCATCTGATTCAGGGCGCGTACCTTGCGAAGTGTCTCTGGCGTCACATGGTTCTCATTCAGGAAAACCGATGTACTCGCTGCACGTGAATCCTCAGGAATTCCGTTCAAATATTTATTGGTCAGCAATCCCTGCGCCAGCGGGCAAAAGGCAATGCTGCCTACCCCGTTTTCGTCCAGTACATCTTGTAATCCATTTTCAATCCAGCGGTCAAGCAAGGAGTATTTCGGCTGATGAATCAGAAGCGGTGTTCCCAGTTCCTTCAGAATGCGAGCTGCTTCCGCTGTTTGCTCCGCACTATAATTGGACACACCCACATACAGCGCTTTGCCAGAACGTACGATATGATCCAGTGCTCCCATCGTTTCTTCCAGCGGCGTATCAGGATCAAATCGGTGAGAGTAGAATATATCGACATAGTCCAGCCCCATCCGCTTCAGGCTCTGATCCAGACTAGATATCATATACTTGCGAGATCCCCAGTCTCCATAAGGCCCTGCCCACATATTGTAGCCCGCTTTGGTGGAGATGACCAACTCATCCCGGTACGGTTTCATATCACTGGCTAAAACTTGTCCAAAAAATTCCTCAGCTGATCCCGCAGGAGGGCCATAGTTATTAGCTAAATCAAAATGCGTAATTCCCAGATCAAAGGAGCGGGTAATCATGCTACGGCCATTCTCCGCGTTGTTAATCCCGCCAAAATTGTGCCACAAGCCCAGCGAAATAGCGGGCAGTTTTAGACCTGATCTCCCTGTACGGTTATATTTCATACTTTCATAACGATCTTCGCCAGCTAAATAAACCATGCTATCCCAGCCTCTCTCGAAACATTGTAATGTCCATCACAACATCATCATAGCGCTTTTATCCAGGCGTTGACAAGAAAACGATTACAAACCTAATTGATGAGCAAGTTTTTCCATAACTTTACCGATTGGATCAGTGATTAAAAGATCCGCCTTATGATCATACGAGGTCGGATCTGTATTCAACAGCACCGTATGTTTACCACGAAAATAAGTAATCAAGCCCGCAGCGGGATGTACTGTCAGCGACGTTCCTCCAATTAACAGCAGATCAGCCTGTGAAATAGCCTGAACGGATTGAATAATGGTATCCTGATTCAGCTCCTCCTCATATAAAACGACATCCGGTTTGATAATTCCTCCATCTATCGGACATTTGGGTACAACCTCAGAGCTGTTCATCACTTCATCTAGACTGTAAAAGCGTCCACATTCCATACAGTGGTTGCGATGTACCGAGCCATGAAGTTCTAGTACATTCACACTACCTGCAGCCTGATGTAAACCGTCAATATTTTGGGTCACAACCGCTTTTAGACGGCCTTGTTTTTCCAATGACGCGAGGAAATGATGACAACCGTTCGGCTCCGCATCGGGATGCAGCATTTTGCTGCGATAGAAGTCGAAGAACACCTCAGGATGCTTCACAAAAAATGAACGGCTCAGCATAACCTCAGGGGAATAAGGCAATTTCTCCTCACTTTGATACAGGCCTGCTGCCGAACGAAAATCCGGAATACCGCTTTCCGTCGATGTGCCTGCTCCGCCGAAAAAAACAACATTCTGCGATTGCTGTATCCATTCCGCCAACGTATTAACTTTCATACCCTACGCACCTCCAGTTCTTCATATCCACGAACAACCTTATCCGCATCCAGTAAATGACCAGAACGTTCTGCTTCTGGCGCAAATCCAATAGCGAGCCGCACTCCGGCACGCTTGCCCATCTGCATGTCCCCATTACTGTCTCCGATGACTACCACGTCCGCCGGCGACAATCCTAGTAATGCGCAGGCTTTTTCAGCCATTTCCGGGTCAGGCTTACCGTATGTAACCCTATCATGTCCGATAATCTCGTCAAAATAAGATGTCAGCCCCATCCACTCCAAATGCTCCTGTGCAGCCTCGGTACTGTCAGAGGTCACAACTGCCAGCTTCAGCCCGGCATGGCGGCTTTGCTCCAGCAATGTCCGCAATCCTGGAAACACCTTCGCTGCCCGATGTCGCCGAATATCAGCCATCGCCGTTTTATTAAAGTCGCGGACAAGCCGCACAGCCTCATTCCACGGTACACCAGCAGTATAAAGCTGCCAAGCCAGTACCCCTGTACTTTCGTCCACCGTCCCCACGGCCAGCGGGCCAGAAGGATCGTAACCGATCACACGGCCCTCCTGATCGTGAACAGTACCTAGAACGGTACCTTTTTCCACCGTAAAACCGGCACCCGCCACGGCAAGATGCTGCTCCATCATATCCAGTATAGAACGAGCCCAGGGGCCCCACAACTGAATAAAATCCAGCAACGTTCCATCTTTATCCAATAGAATACCACGGCATGGGTACCGCTCCCCCTGCACGATCAGCTCAGACATGCAGCATACCTCCTTTACTGATTCTTAGGAGCCACATCCACACTTTCTTTCATCCAGTCCTGTAAAGCCGTTACCGTCTGATTCCATTGCTCGACAGCGCTAATTTTTGCAGGATTATCCCCTTTTTGGGCACCATAACTGCCGAATTGAGCATGATTACCCCCTTCGACTGTAAAATACAGCGTGTTGGCTGGTAAATAAGTTCTACCACTTTGGACATTTTCCATCTGGACGACTCCATCATCACTTCCCAGTAGAGAAATAACAGGCAGATTTTTATCCTTTAAATTTCCTTTGTTATCCGGGTAGGAGGCAAGGAAAAATACACCTTTGACCTGATCAGGATGCGCAGCTGCATATCGGGCCGCCATCACTCCACCTAACGAATGACCTCCAATAACAAACGCTTCTTTCGGATATGCCTTTAGCACTTCATTCGCTAGATCCGGGGAGATCAATGCAAGGTTGAGTGGCATTTTTGCAATAATCACATGATGACCCTTTTCCGCCAGACGGCGTGCCAAAGGCGCATAGCTTTCGGGCTTCACCAACGCCCCTGGATACAAAATGACTCCAGCTCCGCTTCTTTTTACAGGCTCAAAACCAACCCAATGTTCTTGTTCATTTACTTTCACAGCATCCGCTACTTCGGCTAATGCAGCCGCCGCCGTCTCGTCAGGCTGATAAGGCGTAAATACCTTCCATGCTCCCCACCCTGCTATCAGTGCAATAATAATCAGGATGCCTAAGAGAACTTTCCATATTCTCCGAGGACCACGTGTCCCATATGAATTGTATGATCTTCTTGTTCTTCTTCTCATTGTAAAAGTCCCTTTCGTCTTTCGTACCTCGTAATTCGTAATTTGAATATAAAATGTGCCGCTGTATTCTCAGCGTAACTATAGCCTTGTTAGGGTAACATCGTTGCACATACAGGGTCAAATCAGCATACATTTCCAGGTATTAGCCCGTCTTTGTCTGGTGTTCAAGCTTTCGCCACACAATAAGGTTATGATAACGCTTACTATTGTGAATAAAATCACAATGATAAAGTCCAGAGTATCGTACCTTGTTCCTTGTAAAGAATTATTTTTTAAATAGTTTATTCGGCAGAAGCCGCTCGGAGGGAAACACATGACGACAAGCCATGATGTACAAGGGGAAAGCTTCTTTCTCAATTTGCGATTTCTGTTGATCATATGCGTATTTGCAGGAAATGCTCTGGAACCTCTAGTCGGTTCATTTCATATTGCTCAACAATGGTTCAGCTGGATATTCATGTTTCATATGCCGTTGTTTGTACTCGTTACAGGCTACTTTGCCCAAACATCTTTGACCGGATCTGCAGGCCGAAAAGTTCTGCTTCAGATCGGTATGCAATATCTTATTTTTCAATCGCTCTATTCGATCTTGGATGTTGCGCTCTTCCACGTTCCCCATATCCATCATTCGTTCTTTGCTCCTTATTTGCTACTCTGGTTCCTTGCCAGCCATATCTGTTGGAGACTGCTAATGCTGTCTTTTCAGAAAATACCACCTGTCCTCCAATTGGGTATATCCGTGCTGCTCGGTATCCTCGTCGGGTATCTCCCTGTGGATGGTATATGGCTGAGCGTATGCAGAACCTTTGTTTATTTGCCTTACTTTGTAGCAGGTTATCATTTGAATTATGCGGACGTTCGGCGGTTCTTCACAGCTCCAGTCCGCATAATCGCTGGCTTTATATCTCTTCTGCTTATGGTACTGGCGGGAACGTCGTATTTCGACATCCCGGCAGGCTGGCTGTATGGCAATATGACTTACGGTGAATTGGGCCATACCGAATGGTACGCAGGAATTTACCGCATCGGCATTTATGGAGTTCAATGGATAGCATCCATGGCGTTCCTAAGCTTTGTTCCAGCTGTCACAGGACGTATAACCGAGATGGGAAGACGGACACTATATGTCTTTTTACTGCATGGCTTGATCGTCCGTACCGTCGTTGCGAAGGGAGTCTACGAATATATAGACACTCCAGTGGAAGTCATGTTGATTGTGGTGTGTGCTGCTGGTCTGTGCTGTATGTTGACCATGCCTTGGGTTCGAACTGCAACACGACCTCTGATTGAGCCACAGGTAGAGTGGATGCTAAGGCCAGCTCCTTATCCTTTTAGACGGTCCGCGTAATTTTTTTATCCATTTTTTATTTAACATTGAACACGCCACAACCCACTTACAGACCAACATGTGAGCAAGTCTACCCCCTCTTTACTCCACTTGGAGCCTGTTTCATACAGGCGTGACGTGGTAAGTAAAGGATGCGCGCAACAAAAAACAACTTTTTTATTAAGGAGTGATTTGTAATGGCACGTAATCAAAATCAGGGGAAAATGAGTCGCGAAGAGGCAGGTCGTATGGGTGGAGAAGCTACTTCCAAGAAGCACAATAAGGAATTTTATCAGGAGATTGGTAAAAAAGGCGGGGAAGCAACTGCAAACTCTCACGATAAAGAATTTTATCAGGAAATCGGCAAAAAGGGTGGCGATGCTACAGCTGAGTCGCACGACAAAAATTTCTACAGAGACATCGGTCGTAAAGGTGGCAGAAATTAAGGTGTAATGTCCTCTTCCGCTCTCCTTTAACATATAAACAAGCTGAGCCCATCTGCTTTATTGCGGTATGGGCTCTTTCATATTTTCCCTGATACACAAACCTATCAGTATAGATATTTCTAATAGATTCAAATTAAAACCTCTTCTAAATGCAATATATAGACAAATAAAACTGCTCATGTCTATATATTGTTGATTACAGAACACTTCTTGTATTTTTTCAATATCTTCATATATGTAGAAAAAAGCTCACATCTATGATAGACTCTTTAGAAAACATCTGCGCTATCACGGCGTCCATTGAACGCCATACTATTTTTATACTTTGGGGGGAAACCAGCATCATGACAGCTAAGACGAAAATGCGTTCCGATATGATTAAAAAAGGCTTTGATCGCGCTCCTCACCGCAGCTTGCTGCGCGCAGCGGGTGTCAAGGAAGAAGATTTTGACAAACCGTTTATTGCGGTATGTAACTCGTATATTGATATCGTACCAGGCCACGTCCATTTGCAGGAGTTTGGCAAAATTGTCAAGCAAGCCATTCGTGACGCAGGCGGTGTACCTTTCGAGTTTAACACCATCGGTGTAGACGACGGCATTGCCATGGGCCACATCGGTATGCGTTATTCTCTGCCCAGTCGCGAAATTATAGCTGACTCTCTGGAAACTGTCGTGTCCGCTCACTGGTTTGACGGCATGGTTTGTATTCCTAACTGTGATAAAATTACCCCTGGCATGATGATGGGCGCATTGCGCGTTAACATTCCAACTATTTTCGTCAGCGGCGGCCCTATGAAAGCTGGTAAAGACAAGAACGGACGCTCTATTTCCCTGACCTCCGTCTTCGAAGGCGTAGGTGCATATCAGGCTGGTAAAATCGATGATCAAAGCTTGCTTGAATTAGAACAATATGGCTGTCCGACATGTGGCTCCTGTTCAGGGATGTTCACAGCGAATTCCATGAACTGTCTCGCAGAAGCGATGGGTCTGGCTATGCCGGGTAACGGCACCATTCTTGCAGTAGCAGAAGAACGTAAAGAATTCGTTAAACAATCTGCACGCCAATTGATGGAATTGATTAAGCTGGATCTTAAACCACGTGATATCGTGACTAAAGAAGCTATTGATAATGCATTTGCATTGGATATGGCAATGGGCGGTTCCACGAATACAGTATTGCATACATTGGCACTTGCCCATGAAGCAGAAGTTGACTACCCTATCGAACGTATTAATGAAGTCGCAAACCGCGTACCTCATTTGTCCAAATTGGCACCTGCTTCCGACTATCATATTGAGGATGTTCATAATGCAGGCGGCGTAAGCGCAGTGTTGAATGAATTGTTGAAGAAACCGGGCGCACTGCATGGAGACTGTATTACTGTAACCGGAAAAACCATTCGTGAAAACGTAGAGGGTCAGGAAATTCTGGACACTAACGTCATCCACAAACTGGACAACCCTTATTCCGAACGCGGCGGTCTGGCTGTATTATTCGGTAATCTGGCACCGCAAGGCTCCATCATTAAAGTCGGTGCAGTTGATGCTTCGGTTGGTGGCTATCACAAGGGTCCTGCTATCTGCTTTGATTCACAGGAAGATGCACTGGCAGGTATCGCCAACGGTAAAATTAATGAAGGACACGTTGTTGTTATTCGTTATGAAGGTCCAAAGGGCGGACCTGGTATGCCTGAAATGCTCGCTCCAACTTCACAAATCGTGGGCATGGGGCTTGGTGCCAAGGTGGGTCTGATTACAGACGGGCGTTTCTCAGGTGCTTCCCGTGGTATCTCCATCGGTCATATTTCCCCCGAAGCTGCAGAAGGCGGACCTATCGCTTTTGTTGAGGACGGCGATATCATCGAGCTGGACTTGAACAATCGTAAGATTGAGCTCCAGATTACGGACGAAGAATTCGAACGTCGTCGCGCCAACTGGAAAGGCTTTGAGCCGAAGGTGAAAACGGGTTACCTGGCGCGTTATTCCAAGCTGGTGACGAACGCAAGTAACGGCGGAATTATGAAAATCTAAATGCTTTGCTAAGATAGGACTACTTTATGAACGGCTAAAAAGCCTCTCGATCCCTAACAAAGGATCGAGAGGCTTTTTTATTAGGTCATCAGGGTTAGCCTATTCAGTCAGCTCGCTGTTGAGTGCATGGACATCATCTCTCTGAGCTGCTTGCTCAAGAGCTTCGTTTGAGCGGTGTGAGTCTCCCTGATGAAAACGTTCAAACAAGGTATCCAGTGGCATCACAATTATTTTCGGTACCATTACATCTTTTTTTTCACTCAATTTCTCTAAGCCCGAAGGATGGATAACACGAAATAACAGCTTAAGATATACAGTGGACACATGCTTAAACAATCCTTTGGGAAGCTCTCGAACTTGAAATCCCAACTTCTCTGGTCCCCGATGAATCATACTTACTGCATAGATCGCCTTTACACCTTTCATTTCAGAATCATGTACAATGCGTTGGGTCAGATCAGGAAGTTGTTTTTTTACAATCCGAATTAATTGAATAGCTAGATGTACCATCGACTTTGCCGTCGAACCCAATTGGAACAACTTTTTATTATCAAAATGAAGTTCGATTACCGGGTCCCCTTTTTTTAGCCACCTGCTGTTCTCCATATTTACATTTGGCCCATGATAGATACGGCGACGATAATAAAAGATCGTATCCTCCTGACTTACGGGACGAAGACGAAACAAAACATGAAATAGACGCTCATACTGAAGCCATCCAAATACCAGCGTTCTTTTATACCAACCCATACTGGACATCTCGGAGGCAGTAGGTTGATTGACAGACTGACGGCAAAACAATGTATCCACCCGCACGCTGCGTAATTGTCGTTCTTGGGCGACCCTCAGTAGCTTCTCCAGTGCGATTAGCATATTCTGTGGCGCTTCCGCGTCTGCCCCCAATGTCGTACCACAGTCATGGAGCAGCATCACCTCGCCACCCCTTAGCTTTTTAAGCATTCTCTCTGCCAATTGTTTCGCTCCAATGCTTGCCTTCCAGTCCCCGAACATGGAAGACCATAATACGATTCGACGACCATTGGTGTTGGAAATATCAAAGAAGTTCACTATCCCCCAAGGTGGGCGATAAAAGGTCGTTCCCTCGCCAGTTACTCGACGAATGACTGACTCTGTCTGGGCAATTTGTCTTCTAACAGTAACAGGCCGCATAAGCCAATTCGATTTGTGCACATAATTATGAATACCGATTAGATGACCTTCATCATGCATGCGTTTCAGAAGCTCAGGGTGTTTTTCTGCATTTATCCCAACAACAAAAAAAGTAGCTTTGGCATCAAAACGCTTCAGTAAATCAAGCAGCTGCGATGTATACACTGGATCAGGGCCATCATCAAAGGTGAGCGCATATTCTTGTTCACTTTTGCCGCGCCTGAACACCCGGAAACCAAATATACGACTAACCAGCGCCGGAATAAAAGCATAAAAAGTTGAAATGTAAAACATCCATAACAGCAAAGTCTGCACGTTTTATCCCCACTTTTCTATTCTGAACTCCCCAAGCAGGCTTCCTGAGGAAAACTCACTTACTTATATGTTATCACAATGACGTAAACATGCCGAGATTTCGCTACTTCATACGGTCAGCATTGAGGTCCAATTTAGTGTACAATAAATAAAAATCTAAAAGGAGTCGTTGTATCCATATGCTTCCATTGTACAAAAAATATTGGCGTACCGTTTTTGATATCGGTTTGATCGTATTAACCGTGTATTTAATTATGTTCGTATCCAGCAAACTGTATCAACTTGCCGCACCTGTGTTCCTTTCGTTCGTCGTGTTCTGGTGCATTGAACCTGCTGCCCGTTATTTTCATCGAAAAGGAATGAAAAAACCTTTTGCCTCCGCACTCTCCGTATTGCTGTTTATTATCCTTTTACTTGCTATTTTTTTCGGATTGGGTCTGATTCTGGTTACGCAATTTACGAAAGTCGCGCAAAACCTCCCACAGTATACTCAGATTATCCAAGCGGAATTCACGCGGTATCTTCATCTTTCTCAAGATAAAATCGCTGCTTTACCTCCGGGTGTTACCGAACGTGTGAATGAATATTTTGCGACTGCCACCACCATTGCTACGAAATGGGCACAGCTAGGCTTATCCTTTTTCATACAGTTCCTCAGTTCTTTCACTGTTTTTATGGGCAACTTTGCCATTGCAATCATTTTAGCGTTCTTTTTAAGTATGGAAATTAATCTTTGGAAGAGCATTGCCCGTAGTAAAACACCCAAGACACTAAAAACTGCTTATCTTTTTCTGAAAAACCACGTACTTAAAGCTATCTCCGCTTTTCTCAAGGCTCAAGCTCTACTGGTGGGGATTACCTTTGTTCTCGTATTTATAGGTTTACTCATTTTGCAAGTGGATAATGCCCTCTCATTGGCGCTCGTGGCAGCTTTGTTCGATATCCTGCCCCTGTTGGGTGTACCTGTTATTTTTATTCCGTGGGCCGTGTATCTGTTCATCACAGGCAATACCGGCCTGGCAGTAGGCCTGCTTATTGTCATGGCTGTCACGGTTATCGTTCGTCAGCTGGCAGAGCCTAAAATCACTGGTAATTCCATCGGTGTTTCATCTGCCTATCTGATGCTTTCCTTTGCCATTATATCGTTGTCCATCTTTGGACTGGCCGGATTAATCCTATCCCCCATTCTGATCATTTTGCTCAAGGAATTGTGGCAGCAAGGCTATCTGCAGCAATGGATTCGGTTTCCGACAGAGGAATTTGACGAGCCTCCGTTTATCGTTAAAATACAGGAGGAGGATCGTGAAGCTACTCGTGGTACTCAAGAGGATTGAGCTAACAGATCCATCACTTGACCAAACAGTGCTGTAGCTTGATTTGTAGAATCTGTTAAAGCATTTTGCACAAGGACGGCGACCGCATAACGAGGCCGCTCTATCGGACCATAACCTATAAACCACTGGTGATTTATAGGTTGACCGTTCTTCAAAGCTTGGGCCGTACCTGATTTGCCGGCCAGATTCCATGATTTATTACGCAACGAGGCACCAGTCCCCTGTGTCACAACCTTTTCCATTGCTTCACGAAGCGTGCGAGCCGTCGATGTATGAATCAAGCGGCTACCCTCAGGTGAAGGTGCAGCGTGAGTAGGTAGTTCCAGTAAGGTGCTACCATCTGCATAACTGATGCGTTTGACGACGCGTGGTGCATGTACTTGACCATCATGCAGCAAGGTGACGATGAGATTGGCAGCTTGGAGAGGCGTCACCAGCACATCACGTTGGCCGATAGCTGTCTGTACACGTACGCCCGGATCAGACGCGTTCGTATGGGGGCCGAATACGGCTCCCTTTTCTTCGTGATCCAGCGGTCTGAATTGAGGTAGTCCTGCAAGATTCCGCTCCTGCCAGCCCACAGTTCGGACCAATCCCAGTGCAGAGGCTGTGGCCTGAATTTGCTCAGGATTAAGCCGTTCGCCGAGATGAGCGAACACACTATTACAGGATACGGCAAGCCCTTCCTCCAGGTTCAGGGTACCGTGTCCTTCTTTTTTCCAGCAAGCCAAACCGTACTTGCCATAAGTTCCATGACAATGGAATTGTTCCTGCGGTTGGACAACACCTGATTCAAGTGCAGCAGCAGCCGTAACCAACTTAAAAATGGAACCAGGCGTTATCGCCTTAAGTGCACGATTAGACCAGTCTGTTTTTTTCTGGGGATCAACATGACCGGGATTATAAAAAGGGCGAGACACCATCGCCAGTACATCCGCGTTGCCTGCATCGAGCACTACCACCGCCCCTTCTGCCAAATGACTAGATTCCGTCAGCTTTTCAATCTGTTCCTGTATAGGTAGATCAATTGTAGTCTGTACCTGTAATGGATAGTGACCATTGGATGGAGCACTGACACGCAGCGGTACATGAGCCAATGGACGACGCTGCGCATCTACAAATCGGGAGACGAACGTTTCACCGACGCCGCTCAGTAGCGGCTCCAGCGTTCTTTCCAGCCCGGCTGCCCCCATCGGCAGTTCACTCGCTCGGTCGGCACGTTCATACAAAAAGCCAAGCCATTGCCTGCCATTGGGGAAATCCCTGTAACGTTTCGCATAAGGTACAAGCTCAATAAGCGAAGGGGCTAACTTCAGCAGCTTGCCTGCTTCATGCGGATTGATTTGTACGGGCTCTCCGCGCCCATCTCGCCATATGAGCGGGGATTGCAGCCCTTTCCATCGTGTCAGTAGTTGCTTCTTATTCGTACGCAGTAGCTCGGCCAGTTCTTCGCCATGTAAAGCCGCTTTGCCATCTACATCGGGAAAAAGTACTGGCGTCCATACTACTCCGCCAGTCAAGGGTCGCCCATGCCGGTCCGTAAACTGTCCACGTCCAGAGTCGATAGAAATGCCCTCCTGTCGCTGACGTGCTGACATTTCCTTAAGCGAATGCCCCCCATAAACGGACATATGAATGCCCGCTGTCCCCTGAAGCCAAGCCAGTCGGAATAATAAAATCAGCAGTAGCGCCATCACCCCCAAGGCCATATATGCAATTCGACGTTTTCGTATGAAACTGCTACCACGTCTCGGCACACCCATCCTTCTTTCATCTTTTTTCCAGTAGTATGTCCTGTAGTTGAAAAAGAAAACCCACTCAACTTTTAACGTTGAATGGGTTAACCACGGAGATCAGTGACAATCCTGATTCCCATGGTTTAGTTATATCTACACCGTAAACCGCGAAAGCTGTTCCTTCAAGTTCACTGATACTCCTTCCAGTTTATCCGACAAACCTACCAGTTGATTACCAATATTGGCCTGTTCAGTGCTGAGTGAAGCGACTTCCTGTGAAGTGGCCGAGGATTGCTCAGCTACTGCACTTACATTGGTCATTGCCTCGGACAATGTGGTCTGTGATTCACTCAGATGATGAATGGAGGCGGTGACCGTTCCCAACCGAAGCGCGAACTCTCCCATTTGCTGCTGCACCGATTGGAAAATGTCCGTTGTTTCCTGCACGGCTCCCATCTGCTCCCGGAACAGCGGGTACACCTCAGATAACGCCTGTACCGTTTCATTCATCTCATTGACGATGTTATTAGTAATACCCGTAGCTGTGCGAATAGCTTGACGTGATTGTTCAGCCAGCTGCCGAACCTCATTGGCTACCACCATAAAACCACGCCCAGCCGTCCCCGCTCGTGCTGCTTCAATCGTCGCATTCAGTGACAGAATGTTCGTTTGTTTAGCAATATCCTGTAATACGTCCAGCACCTTAAAGACATCGGAAGTTGTCTTCTTCAGTTCATCTACTTTGCCTACCAGAGCATGCGTAGTTTCTTCCGTAACCTTAGTCTTGCTCAATAGATTTTTCAGTTGAACTGTCCCTTGTTCACTGGATTGTTCAACTTCTTGTGCGACCAGACTCATTTCATGATTGGAAGCCATAACCGTATCCATTTGCTGAGATATATTCCCGGTTAGTCCGCTGCCACGTTCGGCCTCTGTTGCCAAACTGGCGGCGCCATGAGCAATTTCTTCCGTTGCTGCTGCTATTTCTTTGGCTGAAATGGCTGTCTTCTTCGAGGCATCGCCTAGTTCCGTCGCTGTTTTCAGAACCTCCTGAGCTGAGGCATTCGTCTGCTCTACCAGCAATGTAATTTGCTCCATCATGATATCAAAGCTTTCTGACAACTGCCCAATTTCATCCTGAGCCTTATAGTTCGTTCGAATTTGCAAGTTGCCTTTGGCGCCTTCGACCATTAAATCCTTCAGGTGTGTCAATGGACGAGCCACGAGGCGCACGATCCACAGGCCAATGAACAATGCAATGAGTGTAGCCACTGCAGCAAATATCCAGGTCGTGGTTAGAATCCCCTTAGCGTCTCTCACCAGCTCAGATACAGGTACTACACCCACGAGAATCCATTTGGAAGTTCCCAGCGTATTATGAACTGTAAGCACATTTTGCTCTTTGCCATCTGCAACCTGCTCCATAATTTGATTTCCTTCAATCCCTTCAAGCTTGGAAACGTAATCCAGCTTTGTCTTTCCTCCTGCCAAGCTCTCATTGTTAGAACCTACAAACTCACCCTTGTCTGTCACAAGGCTAATCATACTGCCTGAGCCCAAATTAACACCTTTCAACTCGTCCTCCACCGCACTGGACTTTAAATCCATAACCAGAACGTAAGTCCCTCCCAACCCAGACATACTGTTCATGGAGCGTGCTAGGCGAAAGGTCTTGCTGCCATTGTCATTCACCTGTGTAGGTAACCAAACAATTCCCTTGTTTTTCAAAATATCCTTAAACCATGCTTCCTGCCGTACATCTTTTTGTGTTCCAGTGCCCATAGCAGCAAACTTGGTTTCTTCCGGGTACAAATACAATGAATCAATCGCTTTATTCGTAAAAGCAATATTCGTTAATTTCTTGTTTACTTCGCCCATAGCAACAAAAGATGCAAAGGGATTTTTATCTTGCTTTACAGCCTTTTGCAACTGATCACTTAATTCAGTATCAAAAAATACCTGTGTCGATGTGTCTTGAAAGCGCTCTAGAATAATGTCAAGCTTTTCTGAAGTTTGCTGAACGGTCTGCTGATAAGCCGTTGCTGCATTTTGCTCAATCGTACTTTTAGCCTTGTAGTATGAGAGCATCCCCAAGCTGACCACAAATAACATAATTGCCGCAAAAAAGATCAGAAACAACTTCATTCCAACCGAACGTATCGGATTATAGTTTTTGACCAAATGCATGAAATCTTTACTGTACCTTTCTGGCTTAAGTAAACGCTTTAAATTGTGTGTACCCTTACGAATCGCCTTAGCTAACCAGGGCGCAACCTTCGAAGACATCGCAACCGTTTGTTCCCCTTTATTCGTTGCTTTACTGCCTTTCAAACCCTGCATTTGATCCGTTTTCTTGGGTTGCCTTTTTACTGTATTCCCCTCTTTTTTCCGTAAACCCATTCCTCTCACCTACCACCATATAATTAGTTTCTAATTCCACGTCATCCATTATGTATCTATTATCTATATAACTTCTATCGGAACTATTCGACAAGGAATGTAGCTTTCCTTTGAGCATCGACTAAATTTTGTGAAACTTTTTTCCTAGAAAACTATTCAAAAAAAGGCCTCTCCAACCGATAGGAGAGGCTTTTGATTCTTTCATCTGTGACTTAAGGCTTATTTATTTCTTTTTACGCATCATATCAAAATACGATACGGGCTGATCTACCTTCATTCTAATTCGTTGAAGCGGGTGACGAGCAGCATCCAACTCGTTGCCTTCCTCATCCCAGATCGTTCCGACCGTTTGTTTGAAGAATGTTCCGTTCGGACCGAAAAATTCAATTTCATGACCGGGTTTAAAATGGTTCCGTTGTTGAATAGTTGCGATCCCACTCGCGGCATCGTAGTCCATGACTAGTCCAGCAAAATCATAAGGGACTGCCTTTTCTTCCGGCTCATAAATATGATCCTCATGATCCGGTGTATCGTAGAAAAACCCTGTATTCAGCGGACGATTAGCTGCCTTGTTAATTTCTTCAATCCATTCTGGTTTGAGCACATAATTTTCAGGATCAGCCATATAGGAATCAATCGCTTGGCGATAGACATTCACGACCGTTGCCACATAGTGGATAGACTTCATCCGTCCCTCTACTTTAAAACTGTCTACACCTACATCAATCAGATCAGGAACATTTTCAATCATACATAGATCCTTGGAACCCATAGAAAAAGCATTATCACTCTCTTCAAACAATGGAAGCTGGTTAACACCGAGCTGGAACTGTTTCAGTGCATTGCTAACCTGTGCCTCTTCTTCAGATATCCAAACCTCACCTGGGCGGGCATCCTCAAACAGATCGTATTTCCAGCGGCAAGACTGACAACATCCCCCACGATTGGAATCACGGTCTGTAAAGTGATTGGACAACACGCAGCGGCCGGAAAATGAAGAGCACATCGCACCATGGACAAAAGCCTCGATTTCGATGTCCACATGCTTTTTAATTTCTTCGATTTCCTCCAGACTGGTCTCACGTCCAAGTACCACACGCGGTAACCCCTCGTTTTTCCAAAACTTTACCGCTTGCCAGTTCAGCGTGGACTGCTGTGTGCTCAAATGCACTTCCAATCCAGGAACAGCGCGCAATGCCACGGATACAATAGCCGGATCAGCGACGATAACGGCATGAATTCCCGCCTCGTACAGATTGCGCAAGTACTCCTCAATTCCGGCAATATCTTCATTGTGGGCATAGATATTGGTGGCCACAAGCACTTTAGCACCATACTTGTTCGCAAATTCTACACCTTCGCGCATTTCCTCAAAACTGAAATTATCGGCGTTAGAACGCAGACCATATTTTTGTCCACCAATATATACAGCATCCGCGCCATAGTGAACGGCAAACTTCAGTTTTTCCAGATTTCCGGCAGGAGCCAACAGCTCCGGCTTGTCCAAACGATTCCGTTTACCTATATATTTTCTCGCTTTGGTTATCGTCCCCATGACGTTCCCCCCTCTGTAAATTCATTTTAAAATTAATAAACCTGCTCTTTATAGAAAAATCCGAAGGAAAGTTCCCGTTCAGGATCTTGAAGACGGCGAACTTCATCCAGCCAGCTTTCATCATAAGCGTAAGCATCTGGGTCGGCTGTATAACTATCTATTGCTTTACGATAAGCACGAACAACCGCCTCATTGTAAGCCGTAGGCTTCAATAAGCCCTCGATCTTAAAGCTATGCACGCCCGCCTCCATTAGAATATGCAGGTCCTCCATGATGCAAAAATCATCTGAACTCATAATATGTGTCCCATTTATATCCTCGTAAATAGGGAACTTCTCTTCTTTCCGCTCTGCTTCAATCAGAAACAAGCCGCGTCCTCTACCCAAATCCCCTTCTACATTACGTCCCTGGTGCAGCATATAACTTTGAACAAGCTTACGCTTGGAGTGATAAATATTAGTCATGCCATGTACCTGAACCTGTGCTTCTATGTTCAACTTTGGTATCATTTCGGTAATTTCATCCATACTCAGCTCACGAGCCAAAATGACCCGGGAAGCCCCCTTTTCACCCCAATAGTTGGCGGTTGCGAAGTTGGTAGAGATCATCTCACCGTTCCAGAACAGCTTCAGATGCGGGGCATACTCCTTCACGGCCATAAGCACTGCGGGATCATTAAACTCAATGGCGTCTATGCCGCATCCAGCTAGGGTCTGCACATATTCGGGAATGAGCGGCAATAGCTCGTTCGTCATCAAATTCGTCATAGATACATATACCTGCGCCGCATGCTTGCGTGCTTCTTCTACCACTTCACGGATTTGGTCCGGTGTAAAATGTCCCGGCAGTCGCATTCCAAAGCGGTCATCTCCAATAAGTAATGCAGTAGCTCCAGCCCCCAGCATATGGCGGGCATCCTCCGGAGAGCTGGCAGTTGCCAGTAGTTCGGGTTTGTAAGCCATAGGCTCACCTCCTAATTTGTCTTACGGTTACTTACCTGAATGTTATGCAAATGTTCTTTATACGTTTTGGCAAACAAATGTTCATGTGTCCCGTCTTTTTTGGTCACATAAAATAAATAATCTGTAGCTTTCGGCTGTAAAGCCGCTATCACTGAGTTCAGACTGGGACTTGCAATCGGCCCTGGTGGAAGTCCCAGATGCAAATACGTATTATAAGGGCTTTCCACAGCCAAATCCTTGTAATACAGCCGTTCTTTTTGCTTGTCCAGCATATATTGAACCGTAGCATCAATTTCCAGCTTCTTACCCTGTTTGAGCCGGTTATAAATGACGCCAGCTACTACAGACCGCTCATCTTCCACAACCACCTCGCGCTCTACCAAAGAAGCAACCGTCAGCAGTTGATGCAGCGTTTCACCCCGCTGTTTCAGCTTGGCATCCAGATCGGAAACAGTCTCCAACCGCTTTTGTGTCTGTTCTAGCATCACCTGTATCATATCTTTGGCCGTGCTGCCCTTTTTCAGCTCATAGGTTTCCGGGAAAAGGTAGCCCTCCAGCGCATAGCGAAGCCCCGCCTGCTTTGGAATGTCCCGCACCAGCGCGACGTCAAAAGCGGACGGATCGTTGGCCAGCTGCAAAAATTGCTGCCGGTCTGCCAGTCCTTCCTTTTGCAGCTTATCAGCCATCTGTCTAATCGTAAAACCTTCCGGGATTGTAAAACGAATCATTTCCTCTTTGACAACATCTCCAGCCGATAACTTAGTAATCAACTGATCAAAGGTTGCGCCAGGCTGCGCCTCATATTTTCCGGCCTGAAATGCGCTTCCTTGCTGTTTGAATTTTACATAAGCCTTAAACACGAGCGCATTACGTATAAGTCCCTTTTGCTCCAGCGTATCTGCGATTGCCGATGTTCCTGTTCCCTGCACCACCGTAAAAGCAACGGGTTGTGTTTGGGGCTGAACAGGCTGCATGGCATTCCAAATATAGAGGGCTACCCCTCCTGCTATAATGATAAGCAGTAGCAACAACGTAAACATCCTCGTCCTTCGCTTCACATCCACCCAACTCCTTCACAGCCAAAAAGGGCGGACTGGTCCGCCCTTTCAGGTTTGATCTCATCGCTATCCAGACTTACAGTTCTTCCGGCAACGTACATTCATCGTACAGTTCGGAAATATCTTCCCACTCATCATCATCTTCAATGGTGGTGATAGAGATTTCGCCGTCTGTGGATGAGCTTACATGGTAAAGTTCATGTTCGCCAACAGCAGCCCCGGGTCTACGCAATACGGCGTACCGTTGCTCTCCTACCTTGAACTCTGCTTCCAATTCCATGCGAATCGCATGGCCCTGTTCATCCTGCAACTCTACATCGCCGTCGAACGTTTCCTTCAAATCAGAGGTCCAACTCAGGTCTTCACGTGAATAGCTCGTCATTTCCCGTCTTCCTCTTCCTCTTCCTCTTCTTCTACGAATGTATTAAAGGTCTCTTCGACGATTTCCCATTCGGCATCGTCTTGGATCACAAACAATTTAATATCATCGCCTTCTTCCTCGTAACGGAAGGCGTACACATCGGACTCATCAGCTTCAGGGTCCACTGGCGCAACCATCATGTACTTCGCTTCGGAACCATCTACCTCAAACTTCATAATGACCTCGAACTCTTCCTCGTTGCCCTCGTCATCGGCAATATAAATAATTTCCGGCTCTTCTTCCATACCCACTTGATTTTCAGCCATTACGAAATCCCCCTCACCTTGTACTGTGTGCGTCCAAATAGTTTTGCAAGATCAGGCTTGCGGCCAGTTTATCTACCACCTGCTTGCGTTTTTTTCGGCTGACGTCGGCCTCCAGAAGCGTACGCTCCGCCGAACGCGTCGTCAGCCGTTCATCCCAAAGGTGAACGGGTAAACCCAGTAACTCCTTGAGTCGGTTCGCAAACTCGATGCAAATCTCACCGCGTGGACCCACGGTTCCGTTCATGTTTTTCGGCAAGCCAACAACAACCTCGCCGACCTCATTTTCACGAACCAAATTTGCAATTTTACCGAACTCGCTGTCGTCACCGCGTCGTTCTATGACTTCCAATCCTTGGGCGGTCCAGCCGAAGGCATCACTTACGGCGACCCCAATTCGGCGATCCCCGTAATCCAATCCCATTACTTTCATGCCTGTCTCCTAACGATGCTTAGCAAGATAGAAACGAACCAACTCTTCAATCAACTCATCGCGTTCTTTTTTACGTACCAGGCTTCTAGCATTATTATGCCGTGGCACATAAGCCGGATCACCGGATAGCAAATAGCCGACAATTTGATTGATCGGATTGTATTCTTTTTCTACCAACGCATCATATACGGTCAACAAAATCTCCTGAGCAGAAGCTTCCTTTTCATCTGCCTTGACATTAAATTTGACCGTTTTGTCCATGGAATCCATTGTTGACACCTCGCTTCCACAAAACATGTGTACATGTTTATGCCAGCTTATTCTTTTACATCATACCATAAGCAAAGCCCTACAAGGAAATATCTAAGCCCGTTTTTTCCCAAAAATCTGCAAAAAATATCGAACTTTATCCTTGTGAGGCTGCCGCCACCAGTTCATGCGCACGTTGAAGTGCTTCATCCAGCTTGCTGGCATCCTTACCACCGGCTTGCGCCATGTCAGGTCGTCCGCCACCGCCGCCACCGCATACGGCAGCAATTTCTTTCACGAGCTTGCCTGCATGAAGTCCGGCCTTGGTATGCTCTGCCGGAACTGCTACGACAAAATTAACTTTATCGTCCATTGCAGCGCCGAGCACCAGCACAGCAGCCGGAAGTTTCCCTTTCAGTTCATCAGCAATCGCACGCAACGCGTCCATGCTGGAAGCCTGCACGCGCGCAGCCAGCAGCTGCACCCCGCCTGCTTGCACGACCTGATCGGTCAGCTGGCCTGCCTCAATAACGCTCAGCTTGCTCTGCAGCGATTCATTTTCACGGCTAAGGTCTTTAATTTGTTGCTGCAATGATTCGATACGCTTTGGTACCTCAGACAGCTTGGATTTTACAAGTCCAGCCGATACCTTCAACAGCTCTAATTGACCTTCCATATATTCAAAACCAAAACGTCCGGTCACCGCTTCAATACGACGTACACCTGATCCAATGCCGCTCTCGCTGACAAGCTTGAACAAGCCAATTTGCGAAGTATTGCTGACATGACAGCCACCGCATAGTTCAATGCTGTAATCGCCTACTTTAACGACCCGCACGATATCTCCATATTTTTCACCGAACAGCGCCATTGCTCCGAGAGCCTTGGCTTCATCAATCGGTTTCAGTTCAATATTAACGTCCAGTTGGCTCCAGATGGCACGGTTTACACGCAGTTCAATATCCGCCAGTTCTTCTGGTGTAATGCTTCCAAAATGGGAGAAATCAAAACGCAGACGCCCAGGCTCTACCAAAGAACCCGCCTGATTGACATGGTCACCCAGCACTTCTTTAAGCGCTTTGTGAAGCAAATGCGTAGCCGTATGGTTTTTCTCAATTTCTCCACGTGAAGCTTGATCAACTTCAGCTTTCACCGTATCGCCAACGTTCAGCTCACCAGCTTCTACAACAACCTGATGCACATGCTGACCTTGTGGCGCCTTAAACAATCCTTCGACCTTCGCGGTTACCGTACCTCCACGCAGCAAGCCTTGGTCACTGACTTGTCCTCCGCTTTCGGCATAGAAAGGAGTCACATCCAGCACGACCTGGCAAGACTGCCCTTCACTAACAGTGTCCACCAGTACATCTTCATATACAATCGCCACAATTTTAGACTCAGTTACGAGGTCATTATATCCAACAAATTCACTTTTAACCGCCAGATCGGACAAAGCTCCGCCCTGAATCTTCATGCTGGCGCTGTCCTGATGTGCATCACGGGCGCGTTTGCGTTGTTCCTGCATCGCTTCATCAAAGCCTTCACGGTCTACTTTCAAGCCCTGCTCGTCTGCATAATCCTCTGTGAGATCGAATGGGAACCCGTACGTATCATACAGTTTGAAGGCATCTGCTCCACTAATGACATTGCGACCTTCTGCCTTCGCCTGAGCACTGATATCGGACAAAATTGCCAATCCATCTGTCAGTGTTTCATGGAAGCGTTCCTCTTCCGTTTTGATCACTTTGATGATGAAATCACGCTTGTCCACTACCTCAGGGTAATACACACCCATGACATCCCCAACGGTTTCCACCAGCTCAAACATAAATGGACGGTTCATGCCCAGCATTTTGCCATAGCGCACAGCCCGGCGCAGCAAACGGCGGATCACGTAACCGCGTCCTTCATTAGAAGGCAGCACACCGTCACCAATTGCAAAAGCTACGGTACGAACATGGTCAGCAATAACCTTAAGAGCCACATCACTGTCCACATTTTCGTTATATTTCACTCCTGCCATCGCCGCTGTTTTTTGAATTAGTGGCTGGAAGATATCCGTATCAAAGTTGGAATCCACATTTTGCAGAATGGATGCAAAACGCTCCAATCCAGCCCCTGTATCAATATTTTTGTTTGGAAGCGGCGTATAGCTACCGTCTTTGTTATGGTTGAATTGTGAGAAAACGAGGTTCCACACTTCCAGATAACGCTCATTTTCTCCCCCCGGATACATTTCAGGGTCCGTCATGTCGCTACCGTAGGCTTCGCCACGATCATAAAAGATTTCCGTACAAGGTCCGCAAGGACCTTCACCGATATCCCAAAAGTTATCTTCCAGTTTGATGATACGTTCGGCAGGAAGTCCAACTTTTTCGTTCCACAGCTTGTACGCTTCCTCATCCTCAGGATACACAGTTACAGCCAGACGTTCCGGATCAAAACCAATCCATTTTGGATCCGTCAGAAACTCCCATGCCCATGTAATGACTTCTTCCTTAAAATAGTCGCCAATAGAAAAGTTGCCGAGCATTTCGAAAAAGGTGTGATGGCGGCGCGTTTTACCGACATTCTCAATATCGTTCGTCCGAATACATTTTTGCGAATTGGCGATACGTGGATTTTCTGGCTTCACACGTCCGTCAAAATAAGGCTTAAGCGGTGCCATACCCGCATTAATCCACAGCAGGGAAGGATCTTTATGTGGAACAAGCGGCGCGCTTGGTTCAATCACATGTCCCTTGCTTTCAAAAAACTCCAGCCATTTGGAGCGGATTTCACTAGCTTTCATATAAGTAGCCTCCTAATTATGGTGTCACTGGTTCCTGGCACAGGCCATAAAAAAACAGAAAAACGCCCCTGAACGGATCAGGGACGATTGTATCGCGGTACCACCCTGGTTAACGCCGTCCCCTCTGTACGAAATGCCCATGCGCAAGCTGCACACCAACATTTGCTTAACGGACGATCGATCGCCTTGTTTTCACTGGTAACGGGAGCATCCCGGCGGGTTCAGCCCGCACTTCGAAATGAGCTTTCCCTACTGGATAAACACATTTAAACATACTCAATTCAGTATATCCGTGTCATTTAGCCGTGTCAACGCGATATCAGACAAGATACATACGGTGTAAGGACAAAATCAGATCGTTTTCCGCTTCACGTAATAAGCAAAAAAATGTTGAAGTCCTACCTTTAATACCGCCATCACGGGAACCGCTAAAATCAAGCCGGTAATTCCCGCAATTTCACCACCCACTAGCAGAGCGAAAATAATGGCTATCGGATGCAGATGCAGCGTTCGTCCTACCACCTGGGGAGAAATGACATTGCTTTCCAACACTTGAATACAAGTGTTAACGACCACGACCAAAAGCACCATTTTGAAGGAGATTGTAGAAGCCATGATTACTGCCGGAGCGGCTCCCAAAAAGGGGCCCAAATATGGAACGATGTTAAAAACCGCAACCACTCCTGCCAGCAACAGCGCATAAGGCATGCCAATCAGCATATATCCGAGATAAGCCAGCACGCCAATAATGACGCATACCAGTAATTGTCCCCTGACATAGTTGCCAAGCGCCTGATCAATTTCCTTAAGTACCGTTACAATCGCCTTACGACGAGAACGCGGGAGGTAAGACACAATCGTCCGCTCGAACACATCAAAATCTTTCAAAATATAAAAAATGAGGAACGGTACAATGAATACATTGAACAGCATGTTGATCATCCCGCCGATGTTATCCATAAAGGTAGAAATTCCGGTTGCCATCCGATTCTCTAGTTGGAAAAACCATTGATTCATACCCGTTCGCACCCCTTGGGGCAAAATGCCGCTATCCATATTCGTCATTAATCCCTGTGCATGCATGGTCAGCTCAGGCAGATGCTCATTCAGCTCATCCAGTTGTTCAATAAACATCGGAATCAGGTTCATCAGAATCACAACGAGACTGGCCAAAAATACAGCATAGATGAGCAGCACAGCTACGCTTCGAGGCACCTTGCGACCGCCCAGCATATTGACAACAGGATTAAGTACATAGGAGATGATCATCGCTACCGCAAACGGAGCAATGATTGTTTTCAGAAATTCATACAAATGAAAAAACAAAGGTCGCAGCAGCCAGATAAAATATAGAATGACAAGTCCCAGCAGCGTCCATATTCCGTACCGGAACAGTCTACTTTTCGTTAATTGCTCCATTTCGTGCCCCCTTACCGGACTAGCCTTCTTTAAGTATATGCCTGTACCTCTACTTTAATCCTTCCCGCGAGTCTGGAATGCTCCATCGATTACCATTGTAAAAAAATGATGAAAACGGATGAAAATAATTAACAAAGTCATTCCATCTGACGATATAAGTACAAAGCACTATTTTAGGATTTCATATTTCTGAAACATCGGGGGTCATTACATGAACTTAAAAATCAAGCTTATTCTCCTTTTCACTTGCATTGTTATCGTTGCAGCCGGGCCTTTATCCGTTATTAGCATGACAAGTATCAAAAATCAGGCTAACCGTGACATACAAGAGCTTATGACTAGTAAAGCCACCGAAACCGTCAATCAGCTCGACGGATGGACCAGCGGCAATGCCAAAATTATCGAGACACTGGCTGCAGGTCTGGAATCGAGTGATATTTCATCAGATGCCAAAACCGTATCTCTGAAAGCAGCTTTTGAAAACTATAAAGATCAAAATATTTCCAACATCTACGCAGGCTTTGAAGATGGATCCTACTGGGATGGATCTGGCTGGTTTGAAGCTGGTTATGATCCTCGCGCTCGTCCGTGGTACAAGGATGCCAAAACCAAGGGAGAAATGTATTATTCCTCACCTTACACCGATGCAGGCAGCAATGACTTCACCATTTCTATTGCTAAACCTCTCAAAGATTCCAACGGCTCTATCACCGGGGTAGTCAGCGAGGATATTATGTTAAATGATATGACAAAAATCATTAAAGACATAAACCTGAACGGATTAGGCTACGCATTTCTGATTGACCAGAATGGAGTTGTGGTCGCACACCCAGACAGCAAGCTGGCCGGTAAAAACCTTAAGGATACGCCCGAGTTGGGTTCATCAACTGCGGCCCTGCTGAGCACAGCTTCGGGAAAAACAGACTATACCTATAATGGCAGTGACCGTCAGCTTTATTTTAAAAAGATGCCTAGCACTGGCTGGATTGTAGGATTGTCCATTTCAAAAGATATTGCTTTTCAGGAGTATTACTCCACTCGTAATCAGTTGATTATTACCGTTGCTATCATCTTGGTCGTTGCTATGCTGCTGGCAATCTGGGCGGCAAACAACTTTATCAAGCCAATTCGGAAGCTTCAAGTGAACGTCAAACGTATAGCTGAAGGCGATATGACAGCTCGTGTGGACATTAAGGGTAAAGATGAAATTGCCAGCCTGGGTACAGATTTTAATATCATGTCTGATAATCTATCTCACCTGTTGCGCAAGGTATCAGATACTGCAGGCGATGTCAGCTCAGCTTCCCATGATATGCATCAGCACGCTAAGGATACTGGAACCATCGCGTCACAAATCTCCAGCGCAGTTCAGGAACTTGCCCAAGGAGCGAGCGACCAAGCTGAGGCTGTATATTCCGGCTCTGAGAAGCTGACTCACATGACAGGCTCCATCGACCAGATTGGCGAAAGTGTCAAACGGACCCAAACTGCCGTATTCGAAACAGATTCTGCCGTGCTTGCAGGGTATGAAACAGCTGAACGTCAAGCGAAACTGGCCGCCGAGTCCAGACAAACGACGACTGCGGCAGGGGAAGCCGTAGATTCACTCACGCTAAAAACTCAGGATATTGAGCGGCTGGCCGGAGCCATCCATGATATCGCCGCACAAACAAACCTACTGGCCCTCAATGCATCTATCGAAGCAGCACGGGCCGGGGAACACGGACGAGGTTTTGCCGTCGTCGCGGGAGAAGTGAGAAAGCTGGCTGAGCAAGCGGGCAGTTCCAGTGACAGTATCATGAGTAAGCTGGAAGAAATTAAGATTGCAGGAGTACAAAGCGCGGAGGAAATGAAGAGGGCTCTTGCTGTAACTGTAGAACAGGAGCACGCTGCCATTGCAACGAGACAGGCGTTTGAGTCCATTCGTGGCGCTTCTCAGCATATGCTTGCCCAAATTGAGGACGTTACAGCCGCCGCAGATGATCTCCGTGTGAATGCCGGGCATATTTCCGACGTCATTTCCAGCGTTGTCGCTGTTTCTGAGCAAAGTGCAGCATCTACAGAGGAAGTGGCCTCCTCTGTGCAAGAACAAGGTCATGCCATGAATAATATTGCTGACCTTTCTGCCAAACTCGATTCTCATGCAGATCTTCTATTGGAAGAGGTCAAACGCTTTAAATTGTAGAACTTACAATCTTCACAATAACGGTATACAAAAGAGGGTGCCCTCAGCCATTATGGCCGTACGGGGCACCCTCTTCGTTGTTTTTTATCAAGCGTTATACAACCTACTAAGCCGTATGTAGATCACACCTCTTAGTAAGCAGCCTGTCCACCTTTGGTGTCCAGCTTAGGAAGAAGCGTGAATTTGCGGCAAGTCCTGTTGTGCCATCTCATCTCCAAAGAATAGGTCGTCCAGCGAACTGAGCGTTCCATCCTCTTCCACTTGGTAGACAGACATTTTTTCACCATTCACCTGAAGTTCGATAAAGCATCCCCAGCAATAAAATTGATGGGAGCCAATTTTTCCGATATCTTTGGAATTACAATTCGGACATCTCAATAAACTCACCCTATCCATTAACAGAATATATGGCTTTTTCCAGACGCTGCTCGCTTAATGGGGGAACCATAACAGCATTTTCCCCGATGGACATCTCTTCGGTGCAGGGCAGCCATTTCCGCCCCTCTATAATATCCGATACAAAACCATCGCTGATTTCCAAGCCTATTATGTTATTGCCCATTTCCTGGTCAAAATAAACATCCGAGATGTGCCCGAGCATAAGCCCTTCCTCTGTTAGCACGGATAGATCCTTCAGTTTACAAGGCCCAAGCAAGTACGTATGTTGTATATCATGGGCCTCCATTTTACGCACAGCCTGCTGATTGCGAATCATGATCGCATCCTCACCGTAAGCAACGATGTCATCCCAAGCAACCATTTTCACGTGAGAAGAAAAAAGTCCCTTTCCTTCCAACTCGATCCCTGAGATTCGCCAATCCGCTGTCACCATAAAGTCATGTATTTTACCAATCTGCTTCCCGTCCTCCACATCGAAAACGGCAAGTCCGATCATATCTTGAAGCTTCATATATAGGGTACCTCCTCATTCTGCAATCTGAACGAAGGTGCGGTCCTTTTCCTACATGCCTGTCAGACCTTGCTTCCGTTCATGCAATGAAATGGAAAAACCGCCCCTCCCTTCTTATTAAAATGCGGAGAAATCCCTAGTACCTAGTACGCAGCCGCTTCCATATGGTTTCAATTTTCTTGGCCGTGTATTCCATTTCTTCCGTAGTATTACCCAAACCGAAGCTAAACCGAATCGCTGAATGTAAAACATCTTCAGGAAGATCCATCGCCTGCAATACATGCGATAGCTCTAAAGATCCGGAAGTGCAGGCTGATCCGCTTGCTGCTGCGATTCCTTCCATATCAAGGTTCATCAGCATGGTCTCTGTACCAATGGCCGGAAAGCTAACATTGAGAACATTAGGTAAAGAATGATCAGGGTCACCGTTAATCACAAAATTTTGGCTACCCAGAGTGTCTTCCAACCCTTTAAGCAACGTCTGGCGAAGAACCGTATCGTGCGCCCCACGCTCCTCAATGGAAGCATTAGCAAGAGTTGCGGCTTTAGCCAGCCCCGTAATACCGGCGATATTTTCTGTTCCGGCACGGCGTTTCTTTTCCTGAAGTCCCCCATGCATTAGCGGCTGAAGGCGTGTACCTTGGCGGATATACAATGCCCCAACCCCTTGCGGTCCGTTAATCTTATGACCAGACACACTCAGTAAGTCAATCGGGAGGTTCCGGCAGTCGATGGATATATGACCGAAAGCTTGAACCGCATCTACATGGAATACAACTCCATGTTCTCTCGCAATCTGCCCTACTTCTGAGATCGGCTGAATGACGCCCACCTCATTGTTGGCATACATCATGCTGATCAAAAAAGTATCTGGTCGAATGGCAGCCTCGATATCCGCAGGGTTCACGCGTCCAAACCCGTTGACCGGGACATAAGTTACCTCATACCCCGCTTTTTCCAGCTCATCACAAGCATGAAGCACTGCATGATGTTCAACCGCAGTTGTAATCATATGCCCTGAAGTACGGCCGTCTGCCGTAGCCGTCCCAAACAGGGCCAGATTATCACTTTCTGTTCCTCCGCTCGTAAAAATAATTTCTTCAGGCTTGCAGCCCAAAGAGGCCGCAACGGCATCCCGAGCAGCGCTGACGGTGCGCTTGGCATCGCGGCCAAAGGCATGAACGCTCGAAGCGTTGCCGAATTGGCCAGTCATGATGTCCATCATAGTCTGCGCAACCTCAGGATGCATAGGAGTCGATGCGGCATGATCCAGATAAATTCTGTTCATGTTATCCACCTCAAATGTAGAACATGTAATTATCCAATTCATCATGTTCTTGGTATGTGATCAAGTCCTTAAGTGTAGTAGAATCCAACACTTCAGCGATGCTGTCACGAATTCGCAGCCACAGCTGACGTTTTGCCGGATCGTCTTCTTCCGTGAAATCGACCGGAGAAATCGGACCTTCCAGTACACGAATGATGTCTCCCGCTGTTACTCCTGCCGGTTCATTCGCCAAAATATAACCGCCGTAAGCACCACGGATACTTTTTACCAAACCTGCATTACGCAAAGGCGCAATGAGCTGTTCCAGATAATGCTCTGACAGCTGATTTTTTTCGGCAATACTTTTCAAAGAAGTTGGACCTTCGCCAAACCTGGCTGCAAGTTCCATCATAATGGTCAGGCCGTAACGGCCTTTCGTTGATATTTTCAATTGTGCCACCTCACTTATAGTAACAATTCCGTTAAACACGCGGAATAACTGGTGTTGTAAACCTCTCTATTCCGATCCTAACCCTCAGCTTATGTTAACATATTAGGGCAGGTAAAGGGAAACATTACGGTAACTATCTTAAAAAAAGTTGCTTTCGGGCGATTTGGAACAGCTTTAGCCCGCTTTATGTAGCTTTCTTCCATCGTTCGCCGTGTCGTTTGATCGTCCAAACATCGTATCTTATTATCGTTTATGTTACAATAGGTGGGTTCTACAACTATATTGAAAGAATTGGGTGATGACCATGGCTAAAGCCAATCATGAAACCCGTGTCGTCGTCGGGATGTCCGGTGGCGTCGACTCATCCGTTACTGCGCTGCTGCTGAAGGAGCAGGGCTATGACGTAATCGGCATCTTCATGAAAAACTGGGATGACACGGATGAATTTGGCCGTTGTACGGCTGAGGAGGATGCGGAGGATGTGCGCCGTGTCTGCGAACAGATCGACATTCCTTACTATACCGTCAATTTTGAAAAAGAATACTTCGATAAAGTATTCTCTTATTTTCTTGATGAATATAAAGCTGGACGCACACCCAACCCGGATGTCATGTGTAACCGTGAAATTAAATTCGGCGAGTTTCTAAATAAAGCGCTGGATTTGGGAGCAGATTATGTTGCTACTGGACATTATGCACGGGTTGTGGAAGAAGACGGCCACTTTACTTTGCTGCGAGGCGTGGACAGCAACAAGGATCAAACTTATTTCCTGAATGCGTTAAGCCAAAAGCAGCTATCCCGAACCATGTTCCCTATCGGTCATCTGCCGAAACCAGAAGTGCGTAAAATTGCGGAAGCTGCGGGACTGTATACGGCCAAGAAGAAAGACAGCACAGGCGTATGTTTTATCGGCGAGCGTAATTTCAAGGAGTTTCTGAGTGGATATCTACCTGCAAAAGGTGGAGACATGGTGGATATCGCTACTGGTGAAGTCAAAGGACGCCACGATGGTCTGATGTACTATACACTGGGTCAACGTCAAGGCTTGGGCATTGGCGGCTCAGGTTCAGGCGAACCGTGGTTCGTAGCGGATAAGGATCTGGAGAAGAATATTCTGTATGTGGTACAGGGTGATCGTCACCACAGCCTGTATTCTACCAGCCTGATTGCAACAGATGTGAACTGGATTGAAGGCGCAGATACTCGTCCGACCGGCGAATTCCGTTGCACAGCCAAATTCCGTTATCGCCAACCTGATCAGCAAGTAACTTTACAATGGCTTGCGGATGGGACCGTGCATGTCATATTCGATGTACATCAAAAGGCCATTACGCCTGGACAAGCTGTTGTATTTTACGACGGGGAACGCTGTCTGGGTGGAGGAACCATTGATAAGGTTGAAAAACTTCAGCCTGAAACGGTTTAAATGAAAGCCATTTTGCATTGATATAGCAGGAATTAAAAAAGTCGTCTCTCCAGATTTGGAAGGGGCGACTTTTTTTTATGAAAGTTTATTTTAGTTCATGGCTTGTAAAGAATTCATAATCTGCTCTTTATGATGTCTGTCATGCTGGACAAACATTTCTTGCAAAAAATTTCCCATGGTGTATGAGCTATTAGGAAATTGACGGATAAACATTGATTCTGAAACCATCTTGAGCTTCACAATCATTCGCCTACGCTCTGCAATAGCTTCATTTAACAAATCATGTGGTTTCATATTTCTGCCGAATGCAACGGACGAATCGTTAAACGCTTGTACATCAGGATGTTCTTGGAGCGTAATTTGTTCCTCATTGATAATCTGTATGAGTGTCTTAGTGAAGCTTTTGTCCCACCCCATAATATGACTGATCATATCTTGTATTGACCATGTACCCACTATGGGTTTACGAAGTAGCTCATCTGAGTATGGAGATAAAGCTGTAAGAAATACAGTCCATTTTTCTAAATCTTCAGAAATCTCAGCTATCGTCGCCAATTGAATTCCTCCTTTAAGGTAAGTAACTTTTGATAACATCCTCATTTGGGTATATGATGTAAACAAGATCATACTTCAATTGAAAAGGAGCGTGCCTTTATGTCTGATTCATTAGGAATGCTGACACCAGGTAAAAAAGTTTCTTTGAAAGAATGGGACCCTAAGGATACAAATAATATCAAAAATAAAGAAGAAATCCGACAGGAAACAGATCAATTGAAGGAACGCTTCACGGAATTACAAAGCAAATTATTTACAGAGAAAAAACAATCCGTTTTGTTTATATTTCAGGGCATGGATTGCAGCGGCAAAGATGGCGTCATCAAACAAGTATTTTCTAATCTGAATCCGGCGGGGGTGACAGTCCACAGCTTCAAATCGCCTACGGCTGAGGAATTAAGTCATGATTTCTTGTGGCGTGCTCATAGCGTTACCCCAGGACGTGGATATATTGCAGCATTTAACCGTTCTTATTATGAGGATGTGCTAATTACACGTGTTCACGGACAGATATCCGATAAGCAGGCCAAACGGAATATTAAGCATATCAAGCATTTTGAACAGTTGTTGCTGGATAATGGTGTAAAGGTGGTTAAAATCTTTTTACATATTTCAAAGCAATTTCAGTTAGAAAAGCTGATCGACCGAATTGAAAAGCCTCACAAAAACTGGAAACTCGATCCAAGTGATTTGCAGGAACGGAAATTTTGGAAGCAATATACCCAGTATTATGAGGATGTATTAGAGCTAAGCGCAACCAAACAAGCTCCTTGGTATGTCGTTCCTTCAGACAACCGTTGGTATAGGGATTATACTGTGCTGCGGATTGCCGTCCAAACGCTGGAGGAAATGAAGTTGTCTGATCCTGATCCAAGACCTGAACTCGAATCCCTTTTACCTGAATTGTACAAAGAACGAGATAAAAAATAGCTGTATAGGTACAGCACTAAGCTTCCAAAACCGTATCACGGCTGAGAATGCCTTGAGTCGGGATTGGAAGCTTTTTATTGCATTTTTACGTGTTATTTCGAAAATGTATAAAGCTTAACTGACTCTGTACCCGATAGCCGCAGCTACAACTCCTACCACGACAGAGGAAAGTACATACGTAGCCATGCGTCGGTATTCTTTGCGCTCCATCAGTTGAAGAGATTCATAGCCGAATGTGGAAAAGGTGGTGTAGCTGCCACAAAAACCTGTTCCTAACAGCATCCAGAGTGCAGGAGACAACTGGTGTTGCGTAAACTCACCATAGAGCCAGCCTAGCAGCAATGAACCGCTGACGTTAATGATCCACGTCCCCCACGGGAATACGGTACCCAACCTCTTGCCGGCCCACATACCAAGCCCGTATCTCGCCAGTGTACCCATAATCCCGCCTGCCGCCGCCCACCAGATCATAAGCGTTCCTCCTTCGGAGCAGCCTGCGTCATTTTTGTACCTAGACGGATACCTGTCCATGTCAAAAATAGCCCTCCGCCTACGCTTAGCAGGAGGTACAACACAGCCGTCAGCATACGATCGTGAACTGTGAGGCGTACAGCATCCACTGCAAAAGTGGAAAAGGTGGTAAAGCCCCCTGTAAAGCCTGTTCCGATGGCAAGTCGCAATCGCGGCTTGATCCGCCATGATCGCAAGGTTACCGTAAAGAACCAACCAAGAAACAGGCAGCCGATCCAATTAATTAGCAGCACACCAAGTGGAAAATCCGCACCCGCCGCAGGCAGCAGCGATTGCAGGCCATAACGGGTAGAGGTTCCAAGCGCTCCGCCTGCGGCAACGAATAACATGTCTTTCATTTTTTTATCCCCTTCTTCGCACTTGCACGATCATGGCGTAACGTGACGATATCGTACACACTCTGTATATTAAGTCGCACATATATTAAGACTGTGAATCCCGCCAGCGCTGGTTTTGCCTGATTTTTGACTCATTCCCCTGCTCAGTAGCCTGATAGAAGGTTTGGTCTGCTATCGCATCGGGCAAATATTGCTGCTTCACATAATGATTCGGATAATTATGTGGATATTGGTAGCCTACATGACCGAGCTTTTCCGAGCCTTTGTAGTGTGCGTCACGCAAATGGAGTGGCACCTCAGCCGATTTGATATCGTCCATAGCCAACATGGCCCGTGAAATCGCCGTATATACAGCATTCGATTTGGGGCTTTCCACAGCGAACAAAATAGCCTGTGCAATGTTCAGCTTGGCCTCGGGCCAGCCGTTATTGCGATAGGCTTCAAGCGCACTCACCGCTTGCACCATTGCCTGCGGGTTCGCCAGACCAATGTCCTCGCTGCTTGCCGCGATGAGGCGGCGGATAAAGGTCATCGGGTCCATACCGAGTTTTTCTACGGCGTACAGGAACCAGAACAGCGCGGCATCGCTGGAGCCGCGAATGCTTTTGTGGAAGGCCGACAACACATCATACTGCGTGGATTCATCTGCTTTGACAATCGGGCGGCGAATGGATTCCTCAGCGACTTCCAGTGTCACGTGAATCGTGCCGTCTGCCAGCGGAGGCGTTGTGAGCGCCGCCAGTTCCAGCGCGTTTAAAGCGCGGCGGATATCGCCGTTCGCCATGGAAGCGATGTGAGCCAGTGCAGCTTCATCGACCTGGAGCTGCATGTAGCCAAGCCCTTTGTCCGCATCGCTTAAGGCGCGGCGCATAGCAGCCAGCGAATGTTCCTGCGTTAGCGCTTCAAGCTGGAACAACGTAGAACGGCTCATTAAAGCGCCGTTGACGTAGTGAAAGGGATTTTCAGTCGTGGCGCCAATAAACACGATCGTGCCCTTTTCCACCGCAGGCAGCAGTGCATCCTGACGTGAACTGTTAAAACGATGTACCTCATCGAGAAACAGAATGGTTTTTTTGCCATACATCGATTTATTCGTCTGTGCAAGATCAATGACTTCTCTTACGTCTTTCACAGATGCTTCTACAGCATTCAGACGTACAAAATCGCCTTGCGTGTGTTGCGAGATGATATGTGCCAGCGTTGTTTTGCCGCATCCCGGTGGTCCGTACAACAAAATTGAAGAAACCTGATCTGCCTCTATGGCTCTTCGCAGCAGCTTACCTGGACCCACAACATGCTCCTGTCCAATATATTCATCCAGTGAAGTCGGACGCAAGCGATCCGCAAGCAACCGATTGCTTGGCGTTGACTCTTGGGAATATGAAAATAAGTCCATTTCTTTCACTTCCTTATGATTATGAACGAACACTTTCTTTTATCTTTGAAAACATACTATATTAGGCTCGCTCATACGGTTGAAAAACATGAAAATTCAAGTCATCTATAATTCTGATACGGTGTAAACCGACTCTTATTCTACCATATCCGTTAACAAGTTGCAGATAGCATGGTCATGGCACAGCTGTAGGTCTTCAAGTCAGTCGCCCATAAAAAAGAAAGAACAGCCTTAGACGAAAGATGATTTCGTGGCTGTTCTTCGACTGACATGATTTCATAATTTCCATCACTAAGATAAACAGTAAACAAAAAGGAATACAACAACTCAGGCGGTACTTTACAACGCTTTTTCTGTTTACTTCGTCTGTGCCTGTACGTAACTAGGAAGTGAGCCATCATGCAATAGCCACAACTCATGCAGCGCACGGGTACATCCTACATACAGCAGCTTGGCATCCCATGCCCGTTCTCCATAATGCTCATGGTCGGCATCCGCCACAATAACTGCATCGAACTCCAGACCTTTGGATAGGTATACAGGCAGTACTGACAAACCGCCTTCATATTGCTTTTTACCACCGTCAATCAAATTCACATCCATCCCCGCACTTGTGAAAACCTCATGCAGTTCCACAGCCTCTTTTAAGGTACGTGTCAGCACAGATACAGTACGATACTCCCTGGAGGACAGCTCTTTTAGAGCGGTGAGCAAACTCTGCTCACGCACCGATGAGTCGTAAGATATAGTGCGCACCGGATCGCCACTACGAAATACTGGAACTGCCGTAATACCGCCGCGAACTCCCTGCTCCAAAATCGTGTTTGCAAATTCTATAATTTCCAAGGTTGATCTATAGCTCCGCGTAAGCGCAAAATACCCGGTATGTTCCGGTGCAAAAAGAGAACTCATTTCCTCCCATGCATGTACGCCACGGTATTCATGAATGCCCTGCGATAAATCGCCCAGTATAGTAAAGGAATGTCCTTTGACGAACAAATCCAGCAATGCGATATGAAAAGGTGAAAAATCCTGCGCTTCATCAATGACCACATGGTCAAAACGTTGAGATGATTCTACCTCATGAATCAGCACGTGGAGATACACTAACGCAGTCAGATCTTCTTCACGGATAATCTGTTTTCGCAGATCCGACTGTGTAGCCTTAAAAATAGCAGTCGGCAGAGAAGCCTTCATCTCTGCAGCCGTATCTGCGGGTAACCCTTTAGCTGCTTGAAAAAGCTGCTTGTAGAGCGTCAGTGCGTCGTATTGTGGCCATTTTTTAGCATATGCCTTTTCCCGTGCCCCTGCCTTTTTTTTGCGTTCCTTGAGTGCTGCCGCCGAAGGCGACTTTTTCAGCTCCATTTCAATCCAGCGGTGCACTCTTGCCAGCACACGCTCCTTCCGCTTCGCGAGCGGATAAGGCTTATACTCCTCATTAAACCAATTCAAAATCTCAGCTCGCGGCAGCATCGCTCCATCCCATGGTGAAAAATCCTCCTCGGGAACGGAAATGGGCTCCAGTCGTTCAACAAAAGCTTGAAGTAACTCCATAAAGTGAACTGAACCCTTGAATCTTCCCGGCGCCTCATCCATGGATTCCTCTCTCAGACTGCCACTCTCAAACCAATAAGATAATGTTTCGGCAGGATCAGCCAAAGGTAAATCCAAACCCAACAAGTCCAGCGCCCAGTCTGCAAATGTACTTTGCTGAATATCTCCGACCCCCAGCTCAGGAAGTACATCTGAAATATAGTCGAGAAACATATGGTTTGGTGCGAAAATGACCATTTTGTCCGCTGATACCTGATCCTTGTATTGATACAGTAAAAATGCGAGACGATGCAGCGCTACCGTCGTCTTGCCACTACCCGCTACCCCCTGAATAACGAGGGCAGTATTTTTAGCCGCGCGGATGATCTGATCCTGCTCCGCCTGAATGGTAGATACGATATCCCGTAAACGGTTATCCTTGTTTTCACCCAAACGATAAACGAGAAACTCATCGGAAACGGCCGGCTCGTCGCTTTCACGATTATACGTATCGGCTACCCGTTCCAGAATTCTTTTCCGAATGACAACGTTGCGCTTCAGATAGACCAAACCCTCAATAGTTCCCTCAGGAGCTTCATAGGACGCGGTTTCTTCACCACCTGTAAATGAATAAAATAAGCTGGCAATCGGTGCACGCCAATCAATCACCAGCGGATACGCTGACGTTTCTTCACGCTCTACTCCAATTTTACCGATATAAAGCGGCTTCCGCTGCCCTCTGCCACGCTCGTCAAAATCCATACGCCCAAAATAAGGCTCCTGCGAGCTTTTAGCCAAAGCCTGACGTTTTTCCTCCCGTGCAGATTCCAGCACTTGCTCTGTAAAATCATGCCCAGTGTATACTGGCGTATTGCGAAGCCGTTCCAATCTCCGATCAATTTCCTCCATAGCAAGCGACAGCCTGTGCTGTTCTTCTTGATAGGCACTTTGAAACTCATTCTCCATTTCAGTTACCTCCTAAGAATATCAAGTCTCGATTTCTGCATCATCCACTTGCTCCGACACAAAAAAAGGAAAGTAAGCGTAACACATTTAACCATAAAAATCCAACCTTATTTCTAATCCCCCTATTTCCCTACTCTTTCACAAAAGTATGGAGCTTTTCGGCACCAGCGAAGCGGGTGATTTGAATCCGAAGAAGCGGAGCGATCGGAGGATCAAGTCACACGCGAAGCGGCCTCTAATACTCCATACTTCTCTCCCCCATCTCCACAAACTGCTTTTGAGCCAGCTCACGGTACACCTGATGGGACTCTAATAACTCTGTATGAGTTCCTGCACCGGTCACCTTGCCCTTGTCCAACACGATAATCTGGTCGGAGTGAACCACCGTAGACAAACGATGAGCAATGACAATCGTCGTGCGTCCTTCCATCAAGTTCGCTAGGGCCTTCTGTACCTCATGCTCAGATGAGCTATCCAGACTAGATGTAGCCTCATCCAGCATGAGGATGTCAGGGCTACGAAGAAGCGCACGCGCAATAGCGATCCGTTGACGCTGGCCTCCGGACAGCTTCATTCCCCGTTCTCCCACCTCAGTGTTGTAGCCTTGAGGTAGATCCATAATAAATGTATCCGCATACGCCATCGTAGCTGCTCGTCTCACTTCTTCCAAGTCAGCTTCGCGCCCCAAGCCATATGTAATGTTATCTCTGACCGTTCCGGTCATCATTGAGCTTTCCTGCGATACATAACCAATTTTGGAGCGCCAAGAGGAAAGTGTATATGACGATATCGGTTCGTCTCCATAACGAATTTCCCCTGTATCTGGCACATAAAAGCGCTCTAGCAATGAAAATAAGGTGGATTTCCCACTCCCGCTCGGACCCACGAATGCTGTCGTCCGGTTAGCCGGAATGACCAAGTTTGCATTATGAAGAACCTCTTCACCTTCGGTATAGGAAAAGACAACATCACGAAGTATAATATCTCTGCTCTCTTTTGCCGCTTCCTGCTTCAACTCGAGCGGTTCCTCTTCATGATCTAAAATCGTCTGAATCCGTTCAGTAGCCCCAACCACCTTTTGCAGACGTGAATACAGAGTCGTGAATTGTGCCATCGGTGTGATCACCTGAAATAGCAGCAAAATAAATGCCACCAAATCCCCCGCGGTCAGCACACCCGATGCAACGCGAACACCACCAACCCCCAATATAATGACCAGTACTGCAGTCAACAAGAAGGTAGAAATTGGACCTACAAGGGCCAGGATACGTGACTCTTGCAAACCGAAGCGGAACATCCGGTAAATACGATCCTCACCAGCCTGAGCCTCTCTGCTTTCGGTTCCGTAGGCCTTCACCAGTCTGATTTCGCCGATAACCTGACTTAACACTGAGGTCAGATCTGCCATCTCATCCTGCTGTTTTTTGGAGATGCGGTACATTTTTCTGCCTACCGGAAATAAAATTAGAGCTGTTAGCGGAACAATAGCCATAATAATGAGCGTCATCACCCAATCCAGATAAAATAACAATGCAATACCACCAATAATTGCAATCACATTAGAAATCAAATTGACTAGATACTCCGTAATTAAGTTCATAATCAGGCTTGTATCATTAGTGACGCGACTCATCGTATCTCCTGACCGATTTCTATCAAAGTAAGGTATAGGTAGAGATAAGATTTTATGCCATAAGCGTTTGCGCAAATTAGCCACAATCTTATGCCCAGCATAGTTCAACATATAGATAGAAACTGCCGAAGCCACCGCTTGAATCACAAAAGCGCCAAGCAGACCAACAATGACCATACGGTTTAGTGAAGAAAAGGTCAAGCCATCAATCAACCCTTTAGTCATCATGGGTACGATTAAACCAGCCATGGTCTGAATCAGGGTCAGAATCAGGGCGATGATCAGAATGGCTTTGGGCGGATGCGCACTCGCAATCAATTTGATAAACCGCCCCATGCCAGCCTTATCCGGTCTTTTACCCGGCTTTTCCTTCATCCGGTCCTCCTGCTCTTCTTGGTGTATATGATGTTCTTTTTCCATATACCATCAACCTCGCTTCCTGTCTGACCATTCTTGTTCAAACAACAACACCCGCGCTCTGCGCGGGTATGAACAGTACAATCTATCTTCGAGTTTACTACACCAGAGAATGAAGCACAAAATTTGCCACAAACAGTACAGATATGATATATAATGCGATAGGTACTTCCTTGCCCCGTCCTGCTGCCAGCTTGGCTACGGGGTATGCAATAAAACCAAATGCCATTCCGTCTACGATACTATAAGTAAAGGGCATCATCACCATGATCAGAAATGCAGGAAACGCTTCAGTAAAATCACTGAAATCCATCTCTCGCACATTTTGCACCATTAGCCCCCCAATGATGATCAACACGGGTGCAATGGCACTATCAGGAATATAAGCCAACAGTGGAATAAAGAAAAACGTCGCCCCGAATAAAATAGCAGTTACCAGCGGTGTCATTCCCGAGCGTCCCCCTGCTGCAATACCAGCCGTCGATTCCGCAGCGGCTACCGCCGGACTGCTGCCCAAAATACCGGCAAAGATATTGGTTACAGCCAACACACGCAAGCTGTTTTTAAATAAATCCGGTCTACCAATCATGTTGGTTTGTGCAGTAATCATACCAATATTCTCGAATAGCACAATGAGTAGGAGCAAAAAGACAGCGATCCAGAAAGCTACCGAGACAATGCCTGAAAAGGAAAGCTCTCCAAACAATTGCCCATACTGTCGCACCGTTTCAGAGGTTCGTACCGTGCTTGTAGGCTCTACAGCTCCCAGTATATAAGCAAGCCCAGTTCCCGCCAAAATACTAATTAGTAAACCTCCCTGAACGTTACGCACAAACAATACAATAGCGAGCAGCAACGTTACACAAGCCGTAATTACCTTGGGATCATTAAAATGGCCAATAGCCACAAAAGTCGTCTGATGAGCAATCACGATGCCGCTTTTTTGCAAACCGATAAAGGTTAAAAACAAACCAATGCCTACCGTAATTCCGTGCTGCAAATTATGGGGAATCGCTTGGCTAATCAGCTTGTACAATGATGTAAAGGCCACAATGGCGAATATCACCCCTGTGACGGCAACTACCATCAACGCTTCCTGCCAGCTCAGCTTCATGGAATGTACCAGCGTATAAGTGAAAAAGGCATTAATTCCCATCCCTGGTACAACGACCATTGGAGATTTCCCACCAAAAGCCATCAGTAGACAGCCGATCATCGATGTCAGCAGTGTCCCGAGCATCGCCCCTTGGAGGGGAATCCCGGCATCTGACAAAATAGTCGCATTAACCATAACAATGTATACCACGGAAAAATAAGAAATGGCCCCAGCGGCTAATTCCTTTTTCCAATGATGCTCGGGCTTGTAACCGAGACTTCTGGACCATAGTCCATCCTTCATACCAAAACCCTCCAGCAAGTTGTTCAATCTGTTTACAGTAAGCTGCACTTTTTCAAAACAAAAAAGAGCTGTAGCAACTGTGACACAAAGGATGTGATGCACAGAACTACAGGTCTTAAAGTGAATACATACTGCTGTAAATCTAACGAATGCACTGCCATGCTATTTTTACAACTTACACACCAGCGTGTTCTAATAAATCCTTCACGGCTACACTAACCATGATCAGTCCTGCTACCGGAGGTACAAATGCATTGCTTGCAGGCGGCTGCTTCGCTTTCCGGATTTCAGGTGCGTTGGCAGGTACAATTTTTTTTGTAATTTCTTCACGTGGCTTCTTTGGTTCCTCATCGGAGAATACAACCTTGACGCCTTTGGTAATGCCTTCCTTACGCAACTTGGTGCGGATGACACGGGCAATCGGGTCCATTCTGGTTTGGGAAATATCCGCTACTTGAAAACGACTTGGATCCATTTTATTCGCAGCGCCCATACTGGAGATCAGCGGAATCCCCCGTTTCAGGCATTCCTTAATCAAATGAATTTTGTAAATAATCGTATCTGAAGCATCCAGCACATAATCCAGTTCGTACTTAAATAACTCCTCATACGTTTCTTCCGTATAAAACATGTTCAGTGCAATCGCTTCACATTCAGGATTAATCAGCTTCACACGCTCTACCATCAGATCCGCCTTTTTTTGACCTACCGTCGTTGTCAACGCATGTATTTGGCGATTAATATTGGTGATATCTACAACATCTTTATCAATCAAAATGATACGTCCAACACCTGTGCGCGCCAGTGCTTCCACTGCAATCGAACCGACACCGCCGATACCCAGCACGGCCACCGTGCTATTTTTCATAACCTCAAGACCTTCAGTTCCGATAGCCAGTTCCGTTCGTGAAAATTGATGCAACAATATGGTATATCCTCCCTCACTGATTTAAACTCTATACTTGAACTCCAGCATACAAACCACGAACCCATTATCCATAAAAGGGTAACGGGTTCACGGCATTCTATAATCTATCCACAAGCCACTCGGTGCACTTGCAAAGACAAACGTTCATCTTAAGCTTTAGGAGTAACAGGTTTCGGGGCAAGACGGATGTGAAGCTGTTCCAATTGAGCTTGATCCACTTCGCTTGGCGCATCCATAAGCAGGTCTGTCGCGCTAGCTGTTTTCGGGAATGCAATGGTTTCACGCAGGTTTGTACGACCTGCAAGCAGCATCACAAGACGGTCAAAACCGAAGGCAATACCACCATGTGGAGGCGTACCATATTCAAATGCATCCAGCAGGTAACCGAATTTATCCTTCACTTCCTCAGGCGGCAGGTTGAGCGCTTTGAACATTTTCTCCTGAACTTCACGCTTGAAAATACGCATCGAGCCACCACCCACTTCGTAGCCGTTCAGCACGATATCGTAGGCCTGAGCACGAACTTGACCTGGATCTGTGTCCAAGAGGGCCAGGTCTTCTTCCTTCGGACGAGTGAACGGATGGTGCTCCGCTACATAACGTTTTTGTTCTTCATCATAGCCCAGAAGCGGGAAGTCTACGACCCAGGCAAATTTGAATTTGTTATCGTCGATGAGGCCCAAATGACGGCCAATTTTCAGACGAAGTGCGCCCAATACATCAGCAACTACTTTTTTATTATCCGCAGAGAAGAGTAACAGATCGCCTTCTTCAGCTCCCGTACGCTCTTTCAAGGCTTCGATTTCTTCCGGTGTGAAGAATTTAACGATAGGCCCCTTGAATTCGCCTTCTTTCACTTGGATCCAAGCCAAGCCCTTTGCTCCATAACGTGCTGCAAAAGGACCCAGGTCATCAATGTCCTTACGGCTCCACGTGCCACATCCTTTGGCATTGAGAACTTTAACTTCCCCGCCCTTTTCAATTACTGAAGCAAATACTTTCACACCACTGGTTGCCACGATATCATTGACATTAATCAACTCCAGACCAAAACGCAGGTCAGGCTTGTCTGATCCGTATTTATCCATTGCTTCTGCATGTGTAATTCGTTGGAACGGTGTTTCCAGTTCTACTCCAACGGTTTCTTTGAACAATTTCACCATAAGACGCTCCATCATAGGCAGCAAATCATCCTGTTGCATGAAGGAGGTCTCAATGTCGACCTGCGTAAATTCAGGCTGACGGTCAGCACGCAAATCTTCATCACGGAAACAACGTGCAATTTGGTAGTAGCGCTCCACGCCACCAACCATCAGCAATTGCTTGTACAGTTGTGGAGATTGCGGCAAGGCGAAAAACTCACCTTCATGTACCCGGCTAGGTACCAGATAATCACGGGCGCCCTCTGGGGAACTTTTTGTCAAAATCGGTGTTTCCACCTCAATGAAATCCTCACCGTCCAGGAAATCACGGAATACTTTTGCTGCTTTGGAACGCAGCTTCAAGGTCTGATGCATTTCCGGACGACGCAAGTCCAGATAACGGTATTTCAAACGCAGTGACTCGTCTACTTCCACGCCATCTTCAATGAAGAACGGAGGTGTTTTGGATGCATTCAATACTTCGATTTCAGTGACACGCACTTCAATTTCACCTGTAGGCAGGTTCGGGTTAATCGTTTCTGCATCCCGTTTGACAATGGTACCAGTAACCTCAAGCACATACTCACTACGAACACGGTCCGCAATTTGCAGTGCGTCACCGGAATATGCCGGATTAAATACGATTTGTACAATTCCGCTACGGTCACGCAGGTCTATAAAAAGTACGCCCCCCAAATCACGACGGGTTTGTACCCAACCGTTCAATGTAACTGTTTCTCCGATATGCGCATGAGTCAATGCGCCGCATTGATGACTCCTTTTCATAATACACACTCCTGTTTATATTTAGTAGTTAATGCTATATGACAGCCAGAGGGAGACTCCCCCTGACTGATGTTACACATCTTCTTTATCCTAGTTCTTCCACCAGCTGATCCAGCTTAACAGTGCGCTGCACGCCCGTTTCCATGTTTTTCAGTGCAATTTCACCTTGAACCAGCTCATCTTCACCCAGAATCGCAGTATACCTTGCTTTAAAGCGATCGGCTGATTTCATCTGCGCCTTCATTTTACGACCCAGATAATCTCGTTCTGCGGAAAATCCAGCTTGACGCAATTTGAATAGTTGTTTGGTTACTTCCGTTTCTGCCGCCTCACCCAACGCCACCATATAGATATCTAACGGCTTGGATTCGTTCAGTTTGACACCTTGATGCTCCAAAATCAGCTGGATTCGCTCCAGTCCAATGCCAAAACCAATCCCTGGCTGATCCGGTCCGCCCAGATCTCCAACCAATCCGTTGTAGCGGCCGCCTCCACCGATCGTGTCTATGGCACCAATTCCTTCAGCTTTGAATTCGAACGCTGTCAACGTATAATAATCCAACCCCCGTACCAAACGCGGGTTAACTGTATATTCCACACCCATGGCATCCAAATTTTGCTTCACTTTCTCAAAATGTATGCGAGATTCCTCGTCCAAGCTATCCAAAATCGAAGGTGCACCTCCAAATTTGTCCTGGTCATCTTTGCTATCCAGCACTCGCAGCGGATTACGCTCAATGCGTGCTTGGCTCTCCTTGGTCAACGTATCCTTAATTGGCATCAAGAAGTCCACCAGATGCTGCCGATAAGCTGCGCGACTGGCTGCATTACCGACGGAGTTAATCTCCACCTGTACTCCTTTCAGACCCAGTTCACGGCAGAATTGATACCCGAAAGCAATAACTTCTGCATCCAGTGCCGGATCGACCGCCCCAAATGCCTCAATTCCAAATTGGTGAAACTGGCGCTGACGCCCAGCCTGTGGACGCTCATAACGGAACATCGGACCGATATAATACAGCTTAGTTACATCCGGCTCCCCGTATAGTTTGTTCTCCACATAGGAGCGGACAACCCCTGCTGTTCCTTCCGGACGCAAAGTCATGCTGCGCTTCCCTTTATCCTCAAAAGTATACATTTCCTTTTCCACTACATCCGTCGTTTCACCCACACCTCGAACGAACAAATTCGTTTGTTCGAACATTGGTGTACGAATCTCTCGATAATTAAAGCGGCGGCTAATCTCACGGGCTTTTTCCTCGACCACTTGCCATTTTTCTACACTGCCCGGCAGCAAATCCTGTGTTCCCGTCGGTTTTTGAAAGGCCATTAACGTATCCCCCCATCGTTGTATTTCATATTGTGCTCTTTCTTCTTGCTCCACTTTCAATATAAAACAAAAAATCCCTCGTCCTGTTAACATTAACAGGGACGAGGGATTGTCGTTTACAAATCACCCGTGGTACCACCCACATTCCGGAGTTTGTCCAGACAACCAGCATAAAATCACTCATTGCCCGTCAGCAATATACTGACTCCGCTCATACGTATAACGCCCGTAACGCGCAGTACGGCTATTATGCAGGACCATCCACTGTCGGCACAATTACAATGTACTTTCAGTAGGGTTTCCTCAATTGTTCGCCGCCTGTTCTCGGGGAGGTCATTCATCCGTTCATCAAGGGAATTTTTACAGCCTGGAAATTCCTCTCTGCGCTTGTGGGTTCGGAGTACTTGGTCCCGTCATCAAATCATTTTTCATTATTTTATGATTTTAATGAACCGCTTCGACAAAGTCAAGACATTCTATAGCTTCTCTGCAACTTTCTATCATTGTCACAAATGGACACGAAGAATTTCAACAAATACAAAAAAAAGCAGTCCTAGGCTTTAAAGCCCAGGTCTGCTTTTTTTGTTTATTATTTTATTATCTAACTATACTTCTGTTTGCTCAGTGAAATTCCAGCAATTCTCAAGTCTATTTTCACGTTTTGCAACCATGGGACGCGTTCTAAGTAGAGGGTGCGATGATGTTGCTGCGGTTGTAGCAACATTGAACATAGATCCTTCAGTTGCTGGGTGGGCCGTCTCATGTGGAACCCAGTAACGTTCTTTGGTAAAAGGATATGTCGGTAGATGAAGGCGATGCGGCTTATCCTCACCATATAACCTGCTCCAATCAACATGTAAGCCTCCTACCCACAATCGAGCTATACCTTCCATATCAGCTGAACCGATGTATGTCTCCAATAAAAAATCCAAATCGTCTGAATCATGAGTCCATGCTCTCTCTGACACTGTCTCTTCTCCCTGAATAAATTGCTCCATCTTATGAAGCAGCTCATCCACAGAAGAAGCAACAAAAGAAACTCGCACAGACATAGACTCCCGCCCAACTTGTAGCGTGTAGGCCAGTTCCCTAAGTCTTTCATAGCTTGCTCCCCGCTCTGATGAGCTATGAATCTTAAGAAATTGGAGCAGATTATGCACGATCTGCTTAAGGTTTTCCTCTTTCTTGGCTGAAAGTGGAATAATAACCAATGTTTCCGTGCCTGAAAGTGAGCTTGTTCCCTTCGTTTCCGATGGTACATATTCTTCCAGAATAAGATGAGTATTACTTCCACTTGCCCCGAATGAGCTTATACCAGCCCGTCTAGGTAAAGAAGAGCATGCTCCGTTCATTTCGATTTCTGGTGCTACCCATGCTTCATATTGTTGCTGAATTTGAAAAAATGAATTTTTAAAATCAATATAGGGGTTGATTTCCTTGGCATGCAATGAAGGAAATAGCTCCTTATATTTAAATTGAAGCAGAATCTTAGTTAGTCCTGCAATGCCCGAAGCAGCTTCTAAATGCCCGATATTCGATTTAATAGACCCTATCACACACTGTTGTTTGTTAAGCCCGCACTCACTAAAAGCCAATTCAAGGCCACGCATTTCTATCGGATCCCCTAATGAGGTCCCTGTGCCATGGGCTTCCACATAACCAATAGTTTGAGGATCAACCCCTGATTTCTTAATAGCGTTTGAAATGACTTCCGATTGGGCTACAGGATCTGGTACCGTAGCTCCCGAAGTTTTCCCAGCATGATTTACTGCAGAACCTTTAATGATTCCGTAGATGGAATAACCTTGCTTTTTTGCCTCGGCTAGACTGGTTAAAAGAATTGCTCCAACCCCTTCACCGGGAACGTATCCGTCTCCATCCTTGCCGAAGCTTCGGCATCTGCCGTCAGTCGAGAGAAACTGAGCTTGCTTCAAAAAAAGGTATTTGTGGGGATGAGTAACTAGGTTAACACCACCTGCAACAGCATAGTCACATTCTCCCTGTCTAATGCTCTCACATGCCAAGTGAATAGCAGTAAGAGAAGAAGAACACATTGAGTCTACAGCCATGGATGGCCCATGAAAATTCAGACAATACGAAACCATATTAGCTATTGATGAAGCTGCAATCCCAAATGCTAATGGCGTTCCACGCTGCGTCATCTCCGCACTAAACAGTTCATAGTTATTCCAAAATACCCCTGCAAATACCCCCACACTCTGATCACTGGTGGAGGGATATTGATGATGACTTTTATCAAGCGAGAACCCCGCGTCTTCACAAGCTTCCCAAGCTGTCTGCAAAAACATTCTTGCCTGGGGGTCCATCATTTCCGCTTGCGCAGCTGATATATTAAAAAATAACGGATCAAACTCATCGATTCTGCCCAGGAAGCCGCCGTGATTATAGATCTCTCTAACATCATAAGACAGTTTATTGTCCCGCCAACGCTCGGTAGGAACATTGGAAATACAATCCTTTCCCTCTTTTAAATTAAGATATAATTGCTCTATGTTATCTGCCATAGGATATTTCCCAGATAGCCCCACAATAGCAATGTCGTCATGTTGACTTCGCTTTTTCTTAACACTTGATTCAGCTTCCTCTTCCTGATCCGCGTTCATTTCCGTTAACCTAATAGAGATACCTGGATTTATCGTTATATTAGATTTCATCTGCTCCTTGATTGCTTGAACATTGCCATAGAGAACCACTGTATGAGTGCTCCCATTTGCCAATACAGCATCCAGTATATGAAGCCCATTGGACGTAGGCAGTGCTTCGCTTCCTCCCGCTTTATACAGCAAATCCTGCATATCTTCACTGATCCGCATGCCGCCTTCAGACCACAATGGCCAATTCACCGTTATCGTTTGTCCACAGCGCTCTCCCCGTTCTACTCGACCCTGTCGTTCCCATGCAAATGCATCCATCCATCCATTTGCACTTGCATAATCGGCCTGTCCTAAATTTCCAGTAATAGCTGAAGCAGATGAAAAAATGACGAAGTATTCCAGCGCATCATGTTTTGTTGCCTGATCCAGATTCCAGATACCACTGACTTTGGGTCGAAACACCTCATGTGCATCATGCATTTGTTTATTGATAATAAACTGATCTTTTACGACACCGGCAGCATGAACCACTCCCGTTACAAAACCCCAATGATCACGAATATTTGTCATTATCTTTTCTATAGCAGCCAGATCACCAACATCAGCCTGATAATACCGGACTTCTGCTCCCATTTGAACTAATGAGCGCATTTGCCTATTCTGTGGCTCAGTTAATCCGGATCTTCCAATCAATGCTATCTTAGCCTTACATCTAGCTAAATGATTGGCAACATGAAATCCTAATCCACCAAAACCACCAGTAATTACATATACACCTTGCTCTTTAAAGGGAGAAGCCATTTCCTGAAACTTTTTTTCATACAGTTTATTAACAAAACGTTCAGTAGAATCGGTTGGATACAAAACTGTCCGGGCACCATCTTCGAGATGATGGGCTTCCTGTATTAAAATATCCCTAATTTCCGCTGCCTGCCTTGTAGCCATATGTCTAATCATAATAATTTGACCATGAACTTTGTGATTTTCTAAAGAAGCTGTTTTCAGTAAACCCTCCAATGCATATACAGCTTTATGGTCTTTATCCACATCAGCAACAAGCTGAATCAGGATTTCGGAACTTCCTGATTTCTTAATGTGCGTCTGAATAAGATGAAAAACTTGTTCAAAACAATCCTCAAATTGCTGGATGGACTGTGTACTAACAGAATTAAGGTCTAATATTTTCCATGCATCGTTACTTTGCCGTTCGAACCAGGATAACAGCTTTTTGCTTCCCTTATACATGAGCGTGATATGGAGATATTCAGGATACTGCACTTGGGTTGCCGGTATCGATTCATGGCTCCAGAAACGTTCAAAGAGTAATGCTTGAGGCAAACTAGACTGTGGATCGACAGCAACTTGCGATCCCTGGTCTGTATGCTCCTCCTTTTCCTCTATGAACGCAGTTCCGCTATGTTCAAATAAAAATTCAGTTAATGCTGTAATGTTAGGGTACTCAAACAAAAGTGTAGGGTATAATGCTCCGCTCACTTTCTCCTCTAAAACCTTTACCAGCTTCAACAATTCAATGGAATCCAATCCAAGCTCATAAAACCCTTGTTGTATTCCAATCTCACTGGCAGATACATGAAGAACCCTTGAAATTTCCTCTTGCAAATAACGTTCAATAGCAGTTTTAAGAGTACGTTCGTTCTGTACTGTGGGCGTATCATAATTGTCTTCGCTCCCCACATTTTCATTGAACGCTTGAGCATGATTTTCAAGTAAATATCCAGTCAGGCTGTCGATTGTGGAAAACTCAAATAGCAAAGTGGGATACATTATCGTGTCTACTCTTTCCTCCAATACTTTAACCAATCGGAGCAGTTCGATAGAATCCAATCCTAATTCGTAAAATCCTGCACACACTTCTATCGTATCTGCATCTACCTTGAGTACCTTGGCAATCTCTTGCCGCAGGAAATTCTCAATAGCGATTTTAGTAGTTAAAGAAGAGTATTCACTTTCTTCTATTCCCACATATTTATCTTTCGAAACAGGTTTTATTTGTTGAACAGATTGCGCTTTATCCTTCTCCTCAGGCAGAGAAACTACAGGTTCCATCAGTTTTTGAATCAGTTGGGCGTCTCGGATACGTTTAACTGAAAAATTGCGAAATTCAACAGCCACCTCACCTGTCTCACTATATACAGTGATATCTCGGGATATGAGATCTGGATTGATCAGTAGACCGTCTACAACTTCTCGTTCCTCTGTATACGTATAGATGGTGCTCGGAAGCCTTTGATAAATACAAAATCGTTCTATTGAAATAGGCATATAGGGCGAACCGTCCTGGTTCACCCAATGTTGCGTTCCATTTTTGGAAAAAGACATTCCTGCCATCGATGCCCCATCCAACAATGCAGCATGCGCATAAAAATAATCGGCATCATTTTTCGCTAGCTCACTTAGCTGGAGCTTCATTACTTCCTGATTGCCCCGTTGATAGACGTTTCCCAGTGTTTTCATAAACGTGAAATGCCGAATTTTACATCTGCGGGCCAATTCATACATCTCCTCCATGTCCCACTGCTCTGTGGCATCATCCGCGAAGGCGGCAATATCGGGGCATGGTTCTATGAAAATATGCTCTATTCTATACATCAAACAATTCATATTAATAACCTCAGATGTATCCACAGCTTCCTCATTCTTTACTTTTATACTGGTCACTTTCACCTCCCAATATCGTTCCTTTGGAATGAAAGCAACTAGAATCTGCTGGTCAAAATACTCGGATGTGATGATAGGCTGCATGAACAGGACATGACGTAATTCGATGGCCTGGGTTCCTAAATAGCAATCTGCCAGTCTATAGATCATATCCAGTAAAGCCACCCCGGGCAACGTGCGTATTTCATGCACTTGATGATCCCGTACAATTAAATTGTTATGAGTTAGCCGCTGTGCATAGGTTTTGGGAGTTGTTCCTTTACTCATTGCAGTTTCCCCTCCCTATAAATCTCAATGGGTTCAAAAAATCCCTGCTTCCATTCTTCCGCTTTCCGCGTGACCGGTTTTATGGACTCCGGAATATCCATTGGCTCTGGCCAATAGCGTCGGCGGTTAAAGCGAATCCCTTCATCATCTGAACTCAATACAGCCTGAAGTGCATGTGGAACACCTTCATTACTTACGATGATATGAGCATTATTCCCTCCAAGCCCAAATGAACTGATACCTGCACGTAAAATTCCCGCTATACCTGTCCACTTCGAATGGCGCTTTACAATATAAAACGGAGAGTCATCAAAATTAAACCGTGGGTTGGGATTGCTGCAATGCAGTGTTGCTGGCAGCTCTCCACTACTCATGGACAGTAAAACCTTGATGAAACTTGCTATCCCTGCTGCACTAATCAGGTGTCCAATATTACTTTTAACACTACCAATTCCGCAAAACTGTTTGTTACCTGTAAACTTTGAGAACACAGTTGTCAATGCTTTTAGTTCAATAGGATCACCGATAAGGGTACCCGTTCCATGGGCTTCCACATAGCTAATAGTCTCAGGATGAATATGGGCATCTGCAATCGCTTTTTCAATAAGTTCCTTCTGGGCCTCCGGGTTTGGAGTAGTGATACCCATGGTATTTCCATCATTATTGAGCGCTGATCCGTCAATGACACCATAGATTTTATTGTTATCCTTGATGGCTTGTTGCAGGCGCTTTAGAACGACTACGCCACATCCTTCGCCCACACCAATACCATTAGCATCGGCACTGAATGCCTTGGAGCGCCCTTCAGGAGATATGATATTAGCGGCTCCCAGAAGTTGGTATATGGTCCCATCCAATATAATGTCCACCCCTCCAGCCAGTGCAATCTCACTCTCACCGTTCAATACGCTTTTGGCCGCCACATGTATTGCGGTTAATGAGCTGGAACAAGCCGTATCTACTATCATATTAGGGCCTTTCAGATTATAGACATGAGCCAAATGGGCAGCAATAAAATTTTGACCAACACCGATAATGGTATCTTTATCGTTTTCTTTCAGCTTTTGATAATATTTATTGGTTCTCGCGCCCACAAATACACCCACTTGCTTATTCCATAAAGCTTCTTTCGTATATCCGGCATCTGCAATCGCACCCGCGCCACACTCCAGAATTTTACGCTGTAACGGATCAATTTGTATGGCAAGGGATGGAGGGATGTTAAAATAATCAGGATCAAAATCCTCAATTTGATCCATAAACCCACCCACACTCTCAATTGCTTTTCCGGCAAACGTTTGTCTAATATGCCCCACCCGTGAGATGGGGGCTTCACGTATACTATCCATACCATTCTTTAGATTAAGCCAAAATTCATATTTATTATGAGCATCCGGAAATTGACAATCAATTCCTATTACAGCTATTTTATCATTTTTATATAAATCGTTTTCTTCCCTGTCTAGGAACGCTATATTCTCTTCTAATAAGGGAGAAACGGGCTTCTGTTCACATTCTGTATTTGTTACTCCCTGTGCTTGACTTTCTATGTTAAAAAAAGTCTCAAGTATATCCGTGTGGTTCTCAGTTAGATAGGCTGTCAAACTTTTCATGGTTGGATACTCCAAAATTACGGACGGATCAAGTGAGACTTCCTTTAATTCATAGTCCATTCTGGTGATGACCTGAGCCAGCAAAATCGAATCCATTCCATATTGTTGAAATGGAGTATCCGGTTTGAATTCGGCTTTGTCAATTCTCAATTCTTTGGCAAAAAGTGAAACCAACCATGATTGTGTCTTTTCCGTAAGATCAATTTTATCCAGATATCCACTTCCTAGATTTTGCATGGGAGCCTGTACTGGCCCTCTCTCCTCTTTCACGAACTCTGTTACCGAGAGTCTCCGCTTCATTAACTGAGTAGGGTCCCATATAACCGGATTTACCCATGCAGGAAGAATGACTCGATAGCGGGAATCTGCCAGAAGGCTGTCCAACATATTCAATCCTTCTTCGTTGGACATACTGAGCAAACCTGCTTGTTTGTATGGTTTACTGGTGACCTCCCCCATCCCCACTTCCCTCCAGCTAGGCCACTGGATACTCATTATCGAACAAGGTCCTGTAACCGACTCAGCAAAATAATCCATATATGCATTGGCCATTGCGTAGTCGCTGATCCCTGCGCCAAGTGCTGGAATAATGGCAGACACTGAAGAAAATAGCACTAAGAAGCGCAGAGGCTCATTTCTGAAACTTTGATACATGACATTTAGACCCAGCACTTTGGGATTCAATACTTGTCCAATCACCTGTGGAGATTTTCTTATAAACGCCAGATTTTCCAAATCAGCCAGACCCGCACAATGAATGACGCCACCAATAGGACCCATAAAACGCTTGACGGTTTCCACCGTAATTCGCATGGCCTCCACGTCTGATAATTCAACCGATAGGACAAATACCTCTACTCCAAGGCGTTCGATACTTTGAATTGCCCGTATCTTTGCAGCAGTTGCGCTATCCACAGCCTCAAGTGAATTCCATTGCTCCTTCGGCGGCAGTGGTTCCCTACCCGATAGCATCAGCTTCTTTACACCATAATGCTGTACAAAGTGACGCGCACAGAGTAGGCCTAGTCCTTTCGTTCCCCCTGTCACCCATAAAACATGATTTTCGGGGAATTTCCGTTCATGAACTGGATTGTGCTGTACATTGACTTCATTCAAAAACGCGCAATATCTCTGTCCATCGCGGTAAGACACTTCAGTATCCTCATTGTTGTCCATGTATTCGCAGGCAATTTGCTCTGCAAACAATCTATCAGCCATTCCAGATTGTCCATCCATATGACGTGAGCAGATATAGCTGTACTCGCTTTGCAGCATACGATACAAACCAACGTTCAAAGCTCCTGATAAATTGATTTTTTCATTCTTATAAGATTCCAAGTCTTTTGTAACACAAAGCAACATCAAATTGTTTCTATTCCCATACTCAATAAGCTTTTGCAGCCAGGAAATGTATTCAACTTCCGGCTCCTGAGCATAACCGCACCCAATCAGGTCAATACAGCCCGTATACTTATTCCACATGTGATCCTGCATCAACAGATCATCTTTAATTTCATCTCTACCTAATATTCGCACATCTGAAAAATAAGAAGCCAGACAGGCTGCAAGCTCTCCTGTATCATGAGTGGACAAGATTGCAACTGTACCAACGATATCACTTTTTCCGACAAGCGGACTTGCTGCCCATTGCTTCGTTGTATAAGACAATTTTCGAGTTTCTGATCTGTGATGATCGTCTATACTAGCTTTTCGCGAGTCTGGAGCAATGGTGGCCGCATCTGAGATAGTTTGTTTTTGGGGTACCCAAAATTTTTCCTTGCCAAAAGGATAGGTGGGCAATGAAACTCTAGAATATCCCCCATTTGCAAATAATTGATGGTAATTAAGCCCGTATCCTTGCACATACAATTCAGCTATAGTAGACAAATTTCTAGCGAAAAGAGTTTTATCATTTTCATTTATACATTTCGTAATACATTCATTTCCATGCTGTTTTAATTCCAGATCATCCCTATTCTCAGATCCATTCAGAGCGGAAACATACATATTCGCAGTTCTTCCCGTTTCCAGCCAGTTATCCAGTATATTAGCAAGCTCGCTCGTATGACTTACAATGCATGCCAGCCGATAATCAAGGTGTTTACGGCCCAGTAACAAGGTGTAACTCATATTACCTAAATCCGGCTCTTCCACCTTCTTGCAATAAGCGCTCAACTGATGGGCCTGCTGCTGCAACTGTTCTTCTGTTCGTGCAGACAGAACGATTAAATAACTGGAGACAGGTGCATAATGCCGATTCATTTCAGGAGCTTCTTCAATCACCATATGAGCATTGGTACCGCTGAATCCAAAAGAGCTTATGGCCGCGCAACGTTTTGTATTCCAAGGAACAGACCATTCCTTGAAACTTGTATTTACATAGAAGGGGCTATCGTCCATTTTAATATTCATGTTTCCATGTTGATAATGGAGGGAAGGAACCATTTGCCGATGCTGTAAAGAAAGTAATATTTTCAGCACTCCAGCTATACCAGAAGCATATTGGGTATGACCAAGATTCGATTTAATGGTACCTAACGCACAATAGCTCTTCTTATTGGTGTATCTAGTAAATGCCCGATTCAAGGCCTTATATTCTATAGGATCACCTAACTGTGTGCCTGTCCCATGCGCTTCAACCATTTGTATATTTTCTGGATGAATCCCAAAACGATCGAATACAGTTTGTTCCAAACGTTCCTGAGATTTCGCGCTTGGTGCCGTAATCCCATTAGTAAAACCATCCTGATTGACCGCAGTACCTTTAATGACACCGTATATGTGGTCACCATCGGCAATGGCCTCCTCTAAACGCTTCAGAACAACTACACCTGCTCCTTCGCCTGGCACAAATCCATCTGCTCTATCATCAAAAGCATGGCACCGTCCAGTTGGGGACAACATATTGGCACGATTAGAATACACATAAAAATTGGGAGTTGTCTGAATAAATATGCCGCCCGCCAAGGCCATGTCTATTTCTCTCGTCCAGAGCCCCTGACAGGCCATATGAATCGCTACCAGTGAACTGGAACAAGCCGTATCTACTGCAATCGCTGGTCCATGCAAATCTAGGTAGTAGGAGATTCTGGCAGGGAGAATAGAACTAGCGTTTCCCCAAAAAGCTTGGGCTGGAGGGTTATCGTCGAGCCATTCTGCATAATCGGAAGGACCACAACCTACATAAACGCCACAGTCCTTACCTTGTATCCCCGAACCCGCATATCCAGCATCCTCCAAGGCTTTCCAAGACTCTTCCAGAAAAATACGTTGCTGCGGGTCCATGTATGCAGCTTCCAGTCCTGTAATATTAAAAAATCTGGGATCAAATCGGTCAATATCTTCTATAAAACTACCATAGTTACAATACTCTTTCCCTTGATCGTAATACTGGGATAAATCCCACCGGGATACCTCCTGGATTAAGTCATTTCCATGAACCAAGTGATCCCACAATTCCTCAACCGATGCCGACTGGGCAAAGCGCCCGCTTATACCAATAATGGCGATATCATCTTTTTTATCTTGTATTGGAATTCCTTCAGAAGTCTTTTTATTTAAAATAGAGTCATTTCTGGCAAGTGGACGGGCATTGTCGGTTGCTTTTGTTGTTTTTTCGTTGGCAGATATTCCTTTTCGAGACAAGCCGTCAGTTTGAAACCGGTTGGTCCATGTCCGTGCAACTACATCCTGATGCTGCGACAAAATATAGGAGGACAATTGACGAATGGAACTATAATCAAATAAATCAGTAGTTTCCAATTCAATGCCAAGCGTATGGTTAATCGCTTGAATAAATTGGACTCCCGTAATAGAGTCAATACCGTAATCAGAAAAGGACTCCTCAGAATCTATCATATTAACTTCGACTTTAAGAGTAATGGACAAATGTTGAAGCAAAGTTTCTTTTACAAAATACTGCACATTCTGTTTTGAAGAAGGCGATATCCGAGAAGGGACTGCTGGTGGAAACACTTCCTTATACTGTGACAAGATGTATGCTGTAAGCAAATTAACCGAGCTGTAATCAAACAGATCAGTGCTTTCAAGTTCGATGTGCAATATGCGATTAATGCTCTGCACCAATTGTGTTCCCGTAATAGAATCGACACCGAAATCGGAGAACGAATCATCATGGTCAATTAGGTGAGCCATTACCTTTAAAGATTCTGATAATGTATGGACAATGCATTCTTTCACATATGTTTCGATGTCCATTCCATTCGATTTAAGATTGGTCTGTGTTGGGGCACCAGATGATGGTTGACTTGAAACCGACGTTCTTCCCCTGTCCCGCTTCGTACCTCGAGTGACCTGAACTATACCATCACTTTGCGCACTAATAATCTGCTGCCCAAGCTGGGTTTCTTCCGCTGCCAAAAAGCCAACATGGTGATACCCTTCGATTTCCAATAGTTTTTTCCACTGAGTTGGATATAAGCCTGGACATCCCTGAATACGTACGGCAGGATCTTCATACATCCACCATCCCTCCAACAAACCGAAGGTCAGATGAGTAAAGATGGATTTGTCTGAAATTTCATTTAAGAGAATCAGACCGTTATTAGAGATCAAGCTCTTAGCGTTGCGTAGGGTTCGCCGGATATTCCGGGTAGCATGCAATACGTTAGCCGCAATGACAATGTCATATTTCCCTACCTCAATCCCTTGCTCGGTTACGGCTTCTTCAATATTTAAAACCTCGAATTTCAGAAAAGGATTCTGTTCTCCATAAACTCGTTCCCCATGCTTTAGAAAAGCTTTGGAAATGTCTGTGTAACAATATTCCTCAACATATTGTTGGAATGGCTTTAGTTTATCGAGAACTATTGATGTTGTTCCTCCTGTTCCCGCACCAATTTCCAGAATACGTATTTTTGTTTCTCTATGTTGCTTTAGCCTATGTTCCAAGAAAGCAGTTACCTGATCCGAGAGCATTTCATTAAAATAATCAGCAACCTTGTTATGCTTGTAAATACCTTCGACAAGGTGCATGGAACCTTTGGGAAACATAATATCAGTTGCGGGAACTTTTCCGGTTAAGATTTCTGGTAGTGCTTTTAACGTAGCTTCAACCAGTAGAACCTGGGCTCTCAAATTAGCATCTTTAGTCCAATGCTGTTTGCTTTGTTCCCATTTCCCCCAAACTTCATGAATATCGGATACGGTAGAGACAACGGCCGGATTACGTGTAAAGATATCCAAACTTTCTTTCATCCATAATCTATATATCTCCTTTAATCCATAGCTTGCCCACAAACGATCATCTTCTGGATTTGCGTTCAGCAGCCCCATAGTACGCAACTGAGCTTGTAATATCTGAATTAAAAGTCTATCTACGGCTTTTATTTGTTCTCTGTAAATGTCGAATTGCTCACCATTCTTCATGGTTGTCCTCCTTGTTTTAATGAGTGCATACAATTTGCTTCTCCCAGTTCACTTCCTTGATTCCCAACGGATCTGTCGTTCGCATAACCCCCAACTGGTGCAGCTGCCCCGATACCAGTTGCTCCAATATTCGCATCCCCTCTTCCGTCCGTATGGATTGGATCCCTAGCCGCTCCATCTGCTTGCGGTATCGTTCTCCTGATACCACACCAACCTGGCCCCAATACCCCCAGTTCACCACCTTCACCTCACACGACCACTCTACGGATAGCTGGTGCGCGAATGCATCCTTAAAGGTACAGCCTGACACATAGTTGCTTTGCCCCGCTGCCTTGGTGAATGCGTTAAAGGAAGAGAAGAACAATACAAAATCCAATGCTTCTCCTTGAAATGCTCTCGCCAGGTGTACGCTCACATCTACCTTAGCCTGCAGCGATTTACAGAATTCCTCCTCCTCCATCTGTCCCAAACTCCGGTCTGACAGCACGATCGCCGAGTGTACCACACCATGGATATCTCCATACGCCTGACGTACTAATCGACACGCTTCTCCCAAGGCGGTCTCGTCCGATGCATCCGCTGCGATATACATCGGCTCGGGTCCTATCTCCGCTAACCGTACCCGCTTGCCTCGAATGGCTTCATCCTCTGTCCGCCGCCCGATCCAAACGATCTGTGCCTGGTACGTACGGATCATATATTCACTCCAGACGGTTCCCAATCCCCCCGCTCCACCTATGACTACATACACGCCCCCATGGCGGTAGCGCGTTGGATAACCCGTTTCCATCGTCACAGGGACAAGTTCCTGGCGGTACCATTCTCCTTCCCGGTTCACAAGCCCGTCTCCTTCTGCATTGGGCGGCAGGAACAGCAGCTCAGACCATGGCCACTCCACTCCCGCTTCCATATCCGCTAACCGAACCTTCCAATGGCTATATTCCTTTGCCATCGAACCGATAAAACCGTGTACACTCGCGTGGGTCGGATCGACCTCGTCGTACTTATTTACCGGTTGGGCCTGAACCGTAATCACCGTCCATTCCAACGTCCGATGTCCATACCCCAGCTGCAACATACTTTTGACGAGTCGGAATAACTGGATTACCCCATCTTCTTGGCCCTCAATAATCCGCTTCTCTTCTAGGGCCGGGATTTCCGCTTCCGGACCGATCCAGATCACATGGCGGATGCTTCCGCAATCCTCCAGTTTCCCCTGAATGTCCTCCACCGGCTCTCCGGCATGGAGAGCCACAACCTGCGCCTGCGGGTAGTATGCCATCACAGCTTCCCGTCGCTCCCGGCTCCCGCCAATCAGAACTATGTCGCTCTGAGCAGACCCGGAAGGGTCCGCTTCTTCCGTGATCCTACACGGCTCCCATACGGGCGCTACAATCACGTTCTCTGCTGCCACTTCTACTTCAGACGGTGCCAAAGGATACGTCAAAGGCTGCGTTAAAGAACGCGAACCCCCTCCCTGCAACCGTGAGGTAAATCCGCGTAGACTTACGCATAGCCTGCCTGTGTCATCGTAGACATCCACACTCCGTTTTTGCACCCGCTCTTCCTGTACTCGCTCCCCTTCTTCGCTCATGTGTACCCACATCTGGCTCGTACACGGACCGTACACGGTCAGCTCCCGCAGGCTAAATGGCAGGGCTGGAGCGCCCGCTGTGTTTTCTTGCGGCCCCAGTAGGGTCAGCCCAATGGCTGCCTGCAACGCCCCATCCATCAAGCTGGGATGAAGCACGTAATCGTGGGCTGTTACCGACACACCAGAAGGTAACGACACTCTTGCCCATACCTGGCCCGCTCCAGCCTGCACGCTTTCCAGCGAGCGCTGGCCTGCTCCATATTCAATCCCCATCGCCGCAAACGCTTCGTAACAGGCGGTAATCGGCACCTCTTGTGCACCCGCAGCCCGGTGCTCCGCCATCCGCTTCGCTATATCCTCCCGCACGCTTTCCACGTTTGTCACCACACGAGCAGTTCCTTGGCTGTACACCACATCTTCCATGGCTCCCGTTGATCCCTTGTAGATTTCATAACCAATGTCACCTTCCTCGCCCGCCATCAGACGGAGCCTTACCTCTACCGGCTGCTCTTCGACTGTGATCGGTTGCATCCAGGTCACTTGCTGTAATTGCAACGTAATCCACTCTCCCGGCTTCCCCTCCAGCGCCTGCTCCACCGCTGTTCGTGCCATTTCCAGATAGGCTACCCCTGGCAGCATCTTACGTCCCTGCACTCTGTGATCCGTCAGGAAAAATTCCTCACCGCTAAAAGTGGAACTATACCGCTGCTCCGACAATACCGAAATATTCCGGTGCAGCAACGGATGCAATCGAGAATCCGTATCCTCCCGGCTTCGCCCGGCCGCTTCCTTCCCTTCCGCCTGCGGAACCCAGTACCGATCCCGCGCAAATGGATATGTGGGTAGGCTGATACGGCACGGCCGGTTCTCTCCGTACAGCGCCTGCCAGTTCATGCTCAACCCCTTAACCCATAAATCCAACAGCTTGGCATATTTCCCTTTATAAATCCACTGACGGATCGTCTCCTGCATATCCTCATCCGTCTCCAGGGCGGATATCGTTTCCTTATAGCGTTTGACATTTCCGCGAAACCATCTGCCAGCTTTCTGATGCTCCGCATATTCCCTCAGCTGTGCTGCTAAATCCGAGACGGATTCCACGATCAGTCCCAATCGTTCTTCCATGGCTTCCCGCCCAACCTGTAGGGTATAGGCGATGGACTCCAGCCTGTCGTCGCCGTAATCCCCCTGCTCCATCGCCTCAAGCAATTGAAGCACTTGCTCTTGCAACCGCTGCTCATCCTTGCCTGACAGAACAATCATCACGGGTGTGCGTGGTGCAGCGCCGAAATGGTCCATACGGTTCTCCTGCGGAATGTATTCCTCCACCAGCACATGTGCATTCGCTCCTCCGGCTCCAAAGGATGAAATGCCTGCAATACGCGGAAAATCCTTTACCGTACCGTTCATTTCAATCTGAGGTCGTTTCCATTCTGCCAGTTCCTGCTGGAGTACGAAAGGAGTATCCTCAAATGGGATCTCCGGATTCTGCGTCTTTGAATGCAGCGTTGGAGCCAATTGACCATGCTTCATTTGCATCAATACTTTGGTTAAAGCCGCAATGCCTGCCGCGCTTTCACAATGTCCGATATTGGACTTAACAGAGCCAAGAGAACAAAATTGCTTGTCAAGGGTAGATTTTTCATAGGCCTGCTTCAAGCCTTCTATTTCAATGGGATCACCTAGGGCTGTTCCTGTACCATGCGCTTCCACATAACTAACGGACCTTGGATGAATTCCAGCACGCTCCAGTGCATCGGAAACAACTTGCGACTGTGCCGCGGGACTAGGCACCGTATAGCCGTTAGTTTTTCCTCCAGAGTTCAACATGCTTCCACGGATAATTCCATAAATATGATCACCGTCTGCTACGGCTCTACGGAGAGGCTTTAGAATGACGGCTCCTACACCTTCACCATCAACAAAACCATCTGCCTCATCACCAAAAGACTTGCATTGTTTGCCTGTACTTAACATATTCATGTCTGTTAGTTTCAAGTAGTGGGCGGGATCCACAATCAAATTGACTCCACCTGCAATAGCACAGTCACTAGTCCCACTTCGCAAACTTTCCATCGCCAAATGAAGAGCTGTCAGCGAAGAGGAGCAGGCCGTATCTACCGCTAGACTGGGTCCTCGGAAATCAAGAGTGTACGAGATTCGATTAGCGACAGACCAGTATGAAGCACCTGTCGGATAATGCGCATTCATAATCCCCACAAACACTCCCACTCTTTGATGTTCACCGAGAGAAGTAGGAGTATACCCTGCATCTTCAATTGTGGTATAAACGGTTTCCAAAAAAATGCGTTCCTGCGGATCCATTAGTTCTGCTTCACGGGGGGATATACGAAAAAATAAAGGGTCGAATTTATCAGCATCGTCAATAAATCCACCCCATTTTGTATAAATTGATCCTTTCGTGCCTTTCGCTCCCTTGAAATAATCCGCCCAATTCCACCTGTCCTGTGGAATCTCCTGAATACAATTTTTCCCTTTCTGGATATTATTCCAAAAGTCATTAATATTTTTGGCTTGCGCATAACGTCCGGACAAACCAATTACAGCCACTTCATGGTCAAAATTAGAACTCACCTCTAGCTTAAAATCAGGCTCGTCAGGCAGATATAGATGATTTTCAAAAGCGTTAGCCCGTATTCGTACATTGGGGAATTTTAGGGCTGTATAATTCTGTATAGCCTGATTCTCCTTCGGTTCCTCTTCAATACCGACAAGTGCTATTAAATCAGCTTCTCTAGTACGGATAAAATGATCCACCAATTCACGGATCGTGGAGTGCTCAAAAAATAAAGTACTACTTACATTCTTCATTATTTTTTTGAATTCACTTGTCACTTGAACCACAAGAATAGAATCCAGACCGTAATCGGCTAAAGGCTTCTCACTATCCAGCTGCTCTGGAGGAATTTTAAACACCTTGCCAATTAGCGTTTTAAAGAAGTGTTCACTTTTTTGACGAAACAGGCCTCCGTTCATTTGAGACATATGTGTCGCTACTGGCACCTGGTTCCATCGCTGACATGTGTAAGTCTCTGTCTCTTCGTGTTGCCCGCTCCTAAGCGATATATTTAGCTGCTTTTTTTGACGAATGACGCCATCACTTTCAGCCTGAATAATTTGTTGTCCCAATCGATGTTCCCCTGCCGCAGGAAAAGTTACTGAATGAAATCCTTCATGATGCAGCACTTTCTCCCACATTTCAGGATAAAGCCCCGGGCACCCCGGGATACGTACTGCCGTATCCTCATACATCCACCACCCTTCCAACAAACCAAAAGTCAAATGCGTAAATAGGGTATTAGCGGTAACCTCATTTAAAAGAAGCCATCCATTCCGAGACGTACAAGCTTTTACATTCCTTAATGTGTGTCTTATATTGTGAGTGGCGTGCAGCACATTAGTGGCGATAATCAAATCAAAACCACCTTCATCAATGTTCTGTGCGGCAACAGGCTCTTCAATATTCAAAAGCTTATACGTCATCGGTATTTTTCGTGAGTTGTATTTCTCCTGCGCATGGATGAGGAAAGCTCTAGATACGTCAGTGTAGCAATATTCTTCAATATATTCTTGAAAAGGTTCCAGTCTGCTTAACACCGCCTCGCTGGTCCCCCCGGTGCCCGCCCCGATTTCCAATATGCGAATACGTGCAGACAAGTTTCGATCGATACACCCCGTAACATATGCAACAACTTGATCGGACAAAATATCGTTAAAATAGTCGGCAACAGGATTGTTCTGGTAAACATTCTCCACCAGCTTCATAGATCCATTCGGAAACATAATATCGGTAGCAGGATAAGCCCCGCTCAGAATATCAGACAAATGAAACAACATCGGCTCTAACAGATGAATTCTGGATTGTAAGTCTGGATTGTACAAAATCCATTCCTTCTTTTTTTTGTCCCATTCTTCCACAAGTTCATCTAATGGCATAAAACTAGACTCCTCGTTTCTAGCCAGTATGGCTAAACTTTCGTTTAGCCACTTCATGTACATGCTGTTAATTTTCCCGTTCACACGTATCTCGTTGATTTCCAAATTACAATCCGGGTACACTCCTAATTGTTTTAGCTGGCTACCTAACCATTTCAGAAGGAATGTGTTCATCAAGTTCATCGACTCGCTAAATAAATCCAGACGCTTCGTTATTTTCATGACCATCTCTCCATCTGCTTATTTCCGCCAGACCATTAGGGGCATAGCGGACTTCACATATACCGCCCTTTCGCCGCGTTGCATTATCCATGAAATTTAAAAATCTGTGCGCACCATACCTACATTGTAATGAACTCACCCCAGTTCACTTCCTTGATTCCCAACGGATCTGTCGTTCGCATGACCCCCAACTGGTGCAGCTGTCCCGATACCAGTTGCTCCAATATTCGCATCCCCTCTTCCGTCCGTATGGATTGGATCCCTAGCCGCTCCATCTGCTTGCGGTATCGTTCTCCTGATACCACACCAACCTGGCCCCAATACCCCCAGTTCACCACCTTCACCTCACACGACCACTCTACGGATAGCTGGTGCGCGAATGCATCCTTAAAGGTACAGCCTGACACATAGTTGCTTTGTCCCGCTGCCTTGGTGAATGCGTTAAAGGAAGAGAAGAACAATACAAAATCCAAGGTTTCTCCTTGAAATGCTCTCGCCAGGTGTACGCTCACATCTACCTTAGCCCGCAGCGATTTACAGAATTCCTCCTCCTCCATCTGTCCCAAACTCCGGTCTGACAGCACGATCGCCGAGTGTACCACACCATGGATATCTCCATACGCCTGACGTACTAATCGACACGCTTCTCCCAAGGCGGTCTCGTCCGATGCATCCGCTGCGATATACATCGGCTCGGGTCCGATCCCTGCTAACTGTTCCCGCTTAGCTCGGATGGCTTCATCCTCTGTCCGCCGCCCGATCCAAACGATCTGTGCCTGGTACGTACGGATCATATATTCACTCCAGACGGTTCCCAATCCCCCCGCTCCACCTATGACTACATACACGCCCCCATGGCGGTAGCGCGTTGGATAACCCGTTTCCATCGTCACAGGGACAAGTTCCTGGCGGTACCATTCTCCTTCCCGGTTCACAAGCCCGTCTCCTTCTGCATTGGGCGGCAGGAACAGCAGCTCAGACCATGGCCACTCCACTCCCGCTTCCATATCCGCTAACCGAACCTTCCAATGGCTATATTCCTTTGCCATCGAACCGATAAAACCGTGTACACTCGCGTGGGTCGGATCGACCTCGTCGTACTTATTTACCGGTTGGGCCTGAACCGTAATCACCGTCCATTCCAACGTCCGATGTCCATACCCCAGCTGCAACATACTTTTGACGAGTCGGAATAACTGGATTACCCCATCTTCTTGGCCCTCAATAATCCGCTTCTCTTCTAGGGCCGGGATTTCCGCTTCCGGACCGATCCAGATCACATGGCGGATGCTTCCGCAATCCTCCAGTTTCCCCTGAATGTCCTCCACCGGCTCTCCGGCATGGAGAGCCACAACCTGCGCCTGCGGGTAGTATGCCATCACAGCTTCCCGTCGCTCCCGGCTCCCGCCAATCAGAACTATGTCGCTCTGAGCAGACCCGGAAGGGTCCGCTTCTTCCGTGATCCTACACGGCTCCCATACGGGCGCTACAATCACGTTCTCTGCTGCCACTTCTACTTCAGACGGTGCCAAAGGATACGTCAAAGACTGCGTTAAGGAACGCGAACCCCCTCCCTGCGGCCGTGAGGTAAATCCGCGTAGACTTACGCATAGCCTGCCTGTGTCATCGTAGACATCCACACTCCGTTTTTGCACCCGCTCTTCCTGTACTCGCTCCCCTTCTTCGCTCATGTGTACCCACATCTGGCTTGTACACGGACCGTACACGGTCAGCTCCCGCAGGCTAAATGGCAGGGCTGGAGCGCCCGCTGTGTTTTCTTGCGGCCCCAGTAGGGTCAGCCCAATGGCTGCCTGCAACGCCCCATCCATCAAGCTGGGATGAAGCACGTAATCGTGGGCTGTTACCGACACACCAGAAGGTAACGACACTCTTGCCCATACCTGGTCCGCTCCAGCCTGCACGCTTTCCAGCGAGCGCTGGCCTGCTCCATATTCAATCCCCATCGCCGCAAACGCTTCGTAACAGGCGGTAATCGGCACCTCTTGTGCACCCGCAGCCCGGTGCTCCGCCATCCGCTTCGCTATATCCTCCCGCACGCTTTCCACGTTTGTCACCACACGAGCAGTTCCTTGGCTGTACACCACATCTTCCATGGCTCCCGTTGATCCCTTGTAGATTTCATAACCAATGTCACCTTCCTCGCCCGCCATCAGACGGAGCCTTACCTCTACCGGCTGCTCTTCGACTGTGATCGGTTGCATCCAGGTCACTTGCTGTAATTGCAACGTAATCCACTCTCCCGGCTTCCCCTCCAGCGCCTGCTCCACCGCTGTTCGTGCCATTTCCAGATAGGCTACCCCTGGCAGCATCTTACGTCCCTGCACTCTGTGATCCGTCAGGAAAAATTCCTCACCGCTAAAAGTGGAACTATACCGCTGCTCCGACAATACCGAAATATTCCGGTGCAGCAACGGATGCAATCGAGAATCCGTATCCTCCCGGCTTCGCCCGGCCGCTTCCTTCCCTTCCGCCTGCGGAACCCAGTACCGATCCCGCGCAAATGGATATGTGGGTAGGCTGATACGGCACGGCCGGTTCTCTCCGTACAGCGCCTGCCAGTTCATGCTCAACCCCTTAACCCATAAATCCAACAGCTTGGCATATTTCCCTTTATAAATCCACTGACGGATCATCTCCTGCATATCCTCATCCGTCTCCAGGGCGGATATCGTTTCCTTATAGCGTTTGACATTTCCGCGAAACCATCTGCCAGCTTTCTGATGCTCCGCATATTCCCTCAGCTGTGCTACTAAATCCGAGACGGATTCCACGATCAGTCCCAATCGTTCTTCCATGGCTTCCCGTCCAACCTGTAGGGTATAGGCGATGGACTCCAACCTGTCGTCGCCGTAATCCCCCTGCTCCATCGCTTCAAGCAATTGAAGCACTTGCTCTTGCAACCGCTGCTCATCCTTACCTGACAGAACAACCATTACGGGTGTGCGCGGTGTTGCTCCGAAATGCTCCTTACGGTTCTCCTGCGGAATATATTCCTCCACCAGCACATGTGCATTCGCTCCTCCAAAACCAAAGGAACTTATTCCTGCTCGTCTTGGCAGCTCCTTACCCTCATTATCCAACTGAGGCTCCCACTTACAGGTCTCCTGAACGATATAGAAGGGGCTTTCCTCCAGCTCAATATACGGATTCACTGTCTCTAAGTGCAGATTCTTCACAAGCGTTTGATTCTTCATTTGCAACACAACTTTAATTAAACCAACGATGCCAGCCGCCATCTCCAAATGTCCGATATTAGTTTTCACAGTTCCCAATCCGCAATAGCCGGATTTGTCACTACCGTTATGATCCCGATTCTTTAATTCCTGGAAGGCCTGCTTCAGTGCATTGATTTCAATAGGATCTCCTAGAGGCGTACCGCTACCGTGAGCTTCGATATAACCTACTGTATCAGGTCTGATCCCAGCCCTTTGGTACACAGATTTTAATAATTCTGCCTGTGACTTCGGATTAGGCGCGGTCAAAGAGTTGGCTCTTCCTCCATGATTTTCTCCCGTTGCTCTAATAACTGCATAGATATGGTCACCGTCCAGTTCAGCATCCTTCAATTTTTTGAGGAGTATCATACCAACTCCTTCACTTCTGACGTAACCATTCGCTTGGTCCGAAAAGGTCTTACATCTTCCATCCTTGCTGAGCATCCCCGCTTTATGGAAGCTCTTATAATCTTCCGGACTAAGCAGCGTATTAACGCCGCCTGCCACAGCCGTTTCGCAATCACCATTTCTGATCGCCTGAACTGCTCTGTGAACTGCAATCAAAGAACTGGAACAAGCAGTTTCAATAGGCTCACTAGGACCGTGAATATCAAGAAAGTAGCTCATCCTGTTCGGTCCCACGGAGGGCACCTTCCCTGTGGATGAATATCCCTCGACGACTGTACCAGACTTGGTAAGCAGCTCACTGTAGCCAGTTCTTCCTGTGCCTACAAACAATCCCATTCCGGTTCCTGATACTGCTTTAGCCGAATACCCAGCATCTTCTAAAACCTTCCAAACATAGGTCATTAGCAAACGCTGCTGAGGATCCATCAGTTCGGCTTCTCGAGGAGTAATCCCAAAGAACAGGGCATCAAATTCATCCACTCCACTTATAAAACCTCCCCACGGCACCTCCGAATTCACACCTGGATCACAGGTGCCCCATTCCTGGCGTTCACGAGGAATCTTAGTAATACAGTCTTTACCTTGGACAAGATTTTGCCATAACTCATCTACATTTTCGGCCATAGGGAAAATTCCACTTATTCCGATGATAGCCACTGGTTCCAGAACTGCATGTTCTTGTAGGACAGGAGCAACAAATCTGGGGTTCATACGTCTGGAATGAAGGCTTGCTGTTTCTTCCCATTTCCAAGCTCCTAAGTCATTTTTCGTTTCCGATGGTTCTGGCAATGCTTCTCCATACCCTAGTTGCTCTGGCGCCTGCCAATTGAAAAAGTCACGGTGTTCTAGTAACAGATACTTCGCAAATTCCCGAATTCCTGAATATTCAAAAAATAGAGCTGGCGTTATATCCAATTCGTAAGCCTGATTAAGACGATTAGCCAGTTGAGTTAATGAAATAGAGTCAAATCCATATTCTCCCCATTCAGCATCATCATCAATATCCTTAGCATTCACATCCAAAACATTGGATATTGCTTCCGCCAAAATCATAAGCACCTTATGCAACAGTTTTTCCGTACTATCAGCAGCTGTCGAACGTGGTTGAATCGGCTTGGTCTTCGCTTTTTTTAAGGTAAGCAGTTTATCCCTCATTCGCGAAACCTGACCATATATGCCCATAACCTGTTTTCTCCCTGAAGACATGGCCTGATAAAAAATATCCAATCCGGTTTGAATGCTAATTGACTGCATGCCAGTATTTTGTAGCATGAACTTCTCGGTATCCGTATCCATACGCATACCTCCGTCCCTCCAAAGGGGCCAATCCATTACCAGAGTTTGTCCTTTTCGCTGACAAGAAGTCTCCAATCCGGACCGATATTCAGCGTAGCTGTCCATAAACAAATTGGCCATCGCATAATCAGATTGTCCAGCATTCCCCAAAATCCCGGCAGCAGATGAAAATAGAACAAAAAAGTCTAAATCAAACTCTTGGCTTTCTTCATCCAAATACAATGTGCCAGCAACCTTGGGAGCCATTACCTTCTTTACTTCTTCCGCCTGCTTGTTCAAAATGAAACTGTCGTAGATCGCACCTGCACTGTGGATAATACCATTTAAAGCCCCAAACTCCTCTTTAATGCTTTCCATCAACACACGGACTGCTTGACGATCTGTAATATCTGTCCTTTTGTATAAAACTCTAGCCCCGGATGCTTCAAATTCAGTTAGTTTGGACTTCACAAGTTCATTCAGTGGAGATCTCCCAGCGAGAATCACAGTCGGACAGCGAGAGTTTCTTACCATTTCTTCGCAAAAAATAAGTCCCAATCCCCCTGCACCACCGGTAATCAGATATATTCCATTATCCTTCCAAGGCTTCATGGCCTCGGACTGTCTACTAATTTCCTCCCACTCCGAGACCCAACGTCTTTCCTCATGGTAACGAACATGCAGACCCGGTGAGCATTGAGCGTTTTCTGTAATCATTCTAATAAGTTGATCCGCCGTTTCAACTGTACTAATCTCCAGCATTTGTCCTATAATTTTGCTGCTTTCAATTTGCGCGGTTTTGAGCAAGCCTAATAGGCCAGTGAACATATAACGTTCTAGCGGATTGAAAGCTACAATCTGCACTAGCACCTGTCCATTGGCCTGATCTCGAATAATTTTTTGTACTTCTCCCAATGCCTGTAATGCATAATCCTGATATCTATCTACCGCATGTATGGCCTTGGAAAGCAGGGAGACACACACCACATCACGAAGTCCTTTTCGTATTGGTCCTATCCATCTTTCATCAGGTTCACAAAGCAAGACTACGTGCTTGATGCATTCCGTAGTTAGGACTGCCTGTTCAATGGTTTGCTGTTTCCATACAGGTGACAGCATTAATGTAGAAATATCGGGCTTATCCGTTACTTCTTCCTTTAAAATTCTTGAAGTAAGTCCATTCATTCGAATACAGATATTCCCCGCATCATCGCAGATATCGACATCCACTCTTAACAATGAGCTTCCTGCATCATATCCTTCACTGTAACGAATACACGCCCACATGGTAGAAGTGCAGGACTGTAAGATAAGAATTTCTTGTAAGGCAAACGGCAAAAGTGGATTGTTCCCTGTCTGTCGCTGACTAAGCAATCCGATGGTTGCCTGCAATGCTGAATCGACCACACCCGGATGCAGAACATATGCCTTCCCTGAACCACTCGTCACCAGTGGCAGACGCAGTTTCGCTAGAACCTGATCTGTCCCAGCATAGAGCACTTCAATTCCTCGATGTCCTTCACCGTAAGAATAACCCATTTTTTCAAAAGCTTCATAACAAGCTGCCCCCGTCATGCTAGTTTGATTACAGGCTGCTTGTAGACTTGAGATATCCAGTGTTTGTGTTTTGATGTTCGTGCATATTTCGATTCGGCCCTGGCTGTTTACAAAATTATCCGAACCATCCTCAGACTTTCTGTAGATGGTATAACCAATCTCTCCTCTATCCTCCATGTATAATCCGATATGTACTTCAACAGGCAGCGTATCAACCATCACCGGACTGGCCCATACCACATTTTTTAATTTGATGGTAAGTTGATCTGCTGAAGACATGTTTGTCGCCAACTCTGCGGCTTTTCTTGCCATTTCCAAATGTGCCACACCTGGCAGGACTTTATGTCCTCTGATCTGGTGATCAGTCAAAAAGAATTCCTCACCCGTAAATGTGGAGCTGTATCTTTGCTCAGTTAAATCTGATGTATTGCGGTGAAGCAACGGATGAATATAGGCCGATCCTGCCGCTGAAGAATATACGCTGTCCTTTATGTCAGTTCGGGACCGTTCGGATATCCAGTACCGTTCCTTGGCAAACGGATATACTGGAAGACTCATTCTTGTAGGAATGTCCGCTTCGTATATTTGAGTCCAATCGATATCTACTCCCTTTACCCAAAGATCCAGAAGTTTTGTGTACTTTTTCTTCTGAATCCATGCCGATACGGCTTTCTTCATATCCTCATCTGCTAATAGCAACATCACCGACTCTTTATTACGCTTGCTTCTCCCCCTATAAATATCCTTAAAATCTCCTTTTTTCTCATAAAACAACTTGAGTTTTTCTTCCAGTTCCTTGACAGAACCCACCATCAAACCCAAACGTTCCTCCATAGCCTCTCTACCTACTTGAAGGGTATAAGCCACGTTCCGTAAATGATCATCTTGAATTTGCCCTTCTTCTATAAAAGCCAGCAGCTGATGTACCTTTGCAAACAGCCTGTCTTCATTTTTTGCGGATAATACAACGATGGCTTTTTCACCTGAGTTCACATCAAATGAAGCTATGGATTCAACAGGTTCCGTAAATTCCTCCATAATTACATGTGCATTGGCCCCACCCGCTCCAAAAGAGGAGATGCCAGCGATTCTAGGATATTCCTTTCGCTCCCCATCCATCTCCACCACAGGACGGTTCCAATCCGATAATTGCCTTTGAACCACAAATGGAGTGTCTGAAAAGGGAATGTTGGGATTCAATTGTTTCACATGTAAAGTGGGTACAATTTTTCGATATTTCATTTGTAAAATTATCTTAGTCATGCCTGCCATACCAGCAGCCGCTTCCAAATGTCCAATATTACTTTTAACTGAGCCAATTGCACAAAATTGTGATTGCTTCGTAGATGCCCTAAACGCTTGCGTAAGTCCGGTAACTTCAATAGGATCTCCTAGGAGAGTTCCAGTTCCATGAGCTTCGATATAACTGATGGCTCGAGCATCTATACCCGCTCTATCCATAGCAGTCCGAATAAGCTCTGCTTGAGCAGATGGATTAGGGACCGTATATCCATTCGTTTTACCGCCGTGATTTATACTTGTTCCACGGATACAGCCATAAATATGATCTTTATCTGCTGTCGCTCTGGACAACGGCTTTAATATAAATACGCCCACTCCCTCCCCGGGGACAAATCCGTTGGCATCCTGCCCGAAGCTTTTACATTTTCCATCCACCGACAGCATGTGCTGTCCGCATAGCTGTACATAGCTGGAAGGATGCAGGTATAGATTAACGGCTCCTGCAATGGCTACTTCACATTGACCATGACGAAGGTGCTCACAAGCTTCATGTATAGCTGTCAAAGATGATGAACACATTGTATCAATCGGCATGCTAGGTCCATTCAAATTCAACAAATAAGACACCCGATTCGCTAACGAACTGAATGATGTATGCGGAAACAAAGTCTCTCCCTGCCTCCACATATCTGGCCCATACAGATTAAATCCTGTTTTGGTAATTCCCGCAAATACACCCACTCTTCCTTGGTGACGTGTCTTCAGTTGCTCGCGTGTATAAGCTGCATCCTCCAGTGCTTCCCAACAAGCTTGTATAAACAAGCGCTCCTGTGGGTCCATGCTCATAGCTTCCCGAGGAGAGATATTAAAAAACAAAGGATCAAAATCAGCAAATCCTCGGACAAATCCCCCCCATTTGCTATAGCTTTTATTTTGAAGAATTGCTTCTTCACGATCCGGATGATAAAAAGAGTCCAGCTCCCATCGTTCCTCATCCAGTTCTGTTATACAATCTTTTCCACTTACTAAATTGGACCAGAATTCTTGTAGATGATCTGCTTGAGGATAATGACCACTTATACCGATAATGGCAATTGGATCCACCTCTTTTTCAGTTGACGACGGAATTCCAATTCGGGATTTTCGCTTAGCTCCATGACGCGGCACCAGAACCGGTCCTCTCTGCCGGACATCTTTTGCTGTTTTCAAAGATTCCTCTGGAGCTGCATATGAGGAAGTCAATCCTGTCCACAGTATACAAGCTTCCCGAAAATTAGAAATGAAATAAAGGGCTAATTCTTGTAAAGTCCTACATTCATAAAAGATAGTTTTTGAACATTCCCCGAAAATACGCTCCAGCTTCTGATTTAGCTGCAAGATGAGTATAGAATCAATTCCGTAACTTTCTAATGGTTCAAAGATATCAATACGTTCTTCATCCCATTTTATTTCCTCTGCAAGCAACGACTTGAGCTTAGACACTGTTTCTTCCATTAGCCGTTCATGGTCTACTTCCACTGGCTGTTTTATAATTGCAGCTGCAGACTGCCCATCAATACCCCTTTTCAAATAATCACCTATTTTTAACCGATTCCCTTTGACCAACATTATTTGTTCCTGACCCAGACTGAATGCTTTATAGAAAGCTCGAATGCCTGTCTCTGTTGAAATGGGGGACATCCCCGTACGCTCTTCCAATATTTTGGCAATGGATTCATCAATCTGCATGCCGCCTTCTCTCCACAGTGGCCAGTTTATGGATTGCGTCCGACCATGCCGAGATCCAAGCTCCCGCAAATCATTCCGGTAGCCTGCATAGGCGTCCAGAAATGCATTTGCTGCAGCATAATCGACCTGACCGGGGTTTCCAAGCGCACCAGCCACTGATGAAAACAATATAATAAAGTCCAATTGCATGCCTTTGGTTGCCTCGTCCAAACACAATAATCCTGACACTTTGGGCGCAAGGACAGCTCTAAACTCTTCTGAATTTTTATTGACAATGTAATGATCTTGAATGATCCCGGCACTATGAATAATACCGTTAACATGACCATACTCTCTCTCTATGGTATTTATGAATTCAACTACTCCCTCTTTGTCATTCAAATCCTGGTTTTTATAAATAACATGTGCCCCTAACTTCTGAAGCTCACATATCCACTTCTCCTTATGCTCATCCAGAGGAGAACGACCCATAAGAATGATAGTGGAAGATTGTGTATTCTCCGCAATCTCTCTGGCAAAAATCTTTCCTAACCCTCCAGTACCTCCTGTCACTAAATACAGACCACCATCTCGCCATGGTGTAGCCTGTTCCAACCAATCTTGGATACCTTCGTCCTCTAATATAAATTCCCAATGCATAACCTGCCTTTTCCCATTGATATAACGAATATGACTATCTGACGGACTATTCTTATTTTCTGCAAGTTTTTGAATCAAAAGGCCCTCGTCTTCATTCGTATCCACTTCAATCAGCTGCCCAGATAGTTTTGGATATTCAAGCTGCGCCGTTTTCAATATCCCGGCAAGCCCTGTAAAAAGCCTGCCTTCACCTTCACGGCTAACTATAATTTGAACAAGGATATCCTGATAAGTTCGGTCTTGAATTAACTGCTGGATAGTTTCAAATACCTGAACGGTGTAAGCCTGATACCGCTCTTCTACGGAAGTGTGTTCGGACTGTAGAGAAATACAAGTTGTTCCGTTAAGCTGAACATCTATGAGTTCACACATAGATGGATCCATCTCACAAAGCATGACAACATGCCGAAAATGTACTGACAGCGTTCTCTTCTCTGTGATAGCCTGTTCTTTCCATCTCGGCTCAAGCATCATTGTACTTGTCATGGCCAAAACCCTTTCTATAATTGAATTCTTCCAAGAACATAATCAGAATCCGATCTGAATAGCAGGATATTCATTTGACACCGTTACCAGCCCCCTGATACGTATGCATACCTTCCCCTGCTCGTCACACATTTCTACATCCAGTGACGGTATACAATCCTCATTCCCCCTATTGGGAGCATATTGAAGCTTAGCCCACATATTGGATGTGCAGGAATGATAGATGTCAAGTTCTTTTATGGACACAGGATGATAGGATATGTCAGCATGGGAACGTTTATTTTCCATGTGAGTCTGCCATATCGCAGACAATTGGGTAATTGCATGAATCAAATTAGGATGAACCGCATATGACTGTATGGATTCAGACATATTGTGTGGTAATGACAGCCTTACTAGGATCATATCCGCACCTGCGTAAATATCCCCAATTTCCGGCAGGTGATCAACAGACAATAACAGCTGTTGATTGCAATCCATACGCGCGGCCTGTAAATCAACATAATTAAGGTCCATGCTATCTTTCAGACTGGCATAACCTTGACTAAATATTTCCATTTCTTGCTCTTGCTTTCCGGCCTGATAAATCTCAAAGCTGATTTCATCGTGATCCTCGGCATAGAGTGCGATGGTTACTTGAATAGTTGCTGTTTGAATTAAAACGGGGCTTCCCCAAACAATATTTTCCAATCGAATATATTTATGCTCTTCCGCTTGGGTTTCGGTTGACCACTTTACTGCCGCTCTTGCCATTTCTACCAAGACCTCTGCAGGAACAATCTTATAGTCGGCCCCCTGTTCTTCCTTCACAAAAAATTCCTGCCCGGTAAAAGCTGTGCAAAACCGCTGCTCCGATAAGATAGAAGTATTTTCATGCAGTAATGGATGTAGACGGGATACACGCTCTTCTTTTGTGATTTCTTCTATTTTTGTGACTGGCACCCAATATCGTTGTTTTTCAAAAGGGTACGTAGGAAGCGATACTCGCTGCGGTCTGGTATGAGAATGCAACAATGTCCACTCAATATCCAGACCTTTCACCCATAACTGGGCAAGCTTTTCCAACTTCTTTTTGCTCAGGAGCAGGTTCATAAACGCAGCTCCCTCTTCTCCCTCTATCAAAACCTGCAAAGAGGAATTACTTAACTTTACATTTCCCGTGTGAACATTTTCTATATTGCTTTTCGCTTGAAGATACAGATCTAGTTTCCCCACCAACTCCCCGATACTTGACGCAACCACAGCTAGTCTTTCCTCCATAGCTTCTCTGCCGATCTGGAGCGTAAAAGCGATGTCACCCATATTGGCTTCAGGTTTTAATAAAAATGTACGAATTTCCTCAATATAGTGACAAAGTGTGTCTTTGTTCTTGGCTGAAAACAAGAAAATTTGTGGTTCATTTGGTTTACGACCATAGCTCTGTTTATATTCTTCTACAACCATATGGGCATTTACCCCACCAAAACCAAAGGAACTTACACCTGCACGTCGAGGAATATCATATCCTGTCTTTTCCCATTTTTTCGTGTTTTCTACAATGTAGAACGGACTATTTTCCAGTTTGATATATGGGTTTTGTTCCTTATAATGTAATGTTTTAAGTAGCTTTTTGTGCTTCAAGCAAAGTACAATTTTGATTAGACCTGCGATACCCGCTGCTGATTCCAAATGACCTATATTTGTTTTTACTGTACCTATCCCGCAATGGGTTTTATCCGTTGGTTGCCGTCCCCAAGCGGTATATAATTCATCAAAAGCTTTTTTCAGTCCGTTAATTTCAATTGGATCGCCCAAAGATGTTCCCGAACCATGTACTTCTATATAGCTCACAGTGGAAGGGTCCACTCTTGATTTCGTCCATGCATCTACGATTAAATCTGCCTGTGCATTTGGATTGGGTGCAGTAAGTGAATTGGCACGGCCTCCATGATTGACCGCTGTTCCTCTAATCACCGCATAAATATGATCACCATCCCGTCTGGCTTGTGAGAGGGGCTTTAGCATCACCGCTGCACTCCCTTCCCCCCGAACATATCCATTCGCTTTCTTGTCAAATGTCTTGCATCTTCCATCTTCAGACAACATTCCGGCTTTGGCCAAAGCAATATATAGATTGGGACTCGCCAATACGTTCACGCCACCAGCAATAGCAACTTCACATTCACCACTACGCAAGCTTTCCACAGCGCGGTGTATAGCAACCAAAGAGCTTGAACAAGCCGTATCAATGGGTTCGCTTGGGCCATGAAAATTCAGTAAATATGAAATACGATTGGTTAGAATGGAGTTAAACAGTCCTGTCGGTGTGTACGCCTGCATTTCTATCTTGTGCTCTTTTAACAAATCGTCATAATCAGAGCTTCCAGCACCAACAAAAATCCCCGTTCTGCTGCCGGACAATACAGAAGCTTTGTAACCTGCATCTTCAATTACTTTCCAAACGGTCTCTAAAAATATTCTCTGACGCGGGTCCATTAATTCTGCTTCGCGGGGGGAAATACCAAAGAAAAAGGCATCAAAAGCATCTATGTCTTTCATAAAACCGCCCCATCTAATATTCGTTTTCCCCATTTCCTTGGTCGGATCGCCATCATATTCCTCCCAATTCCATCGATCTGGCGGAATTTCGGTAATCAGATCTTTTTCTGCCTCCAGATTCAACCAAAATTCGTTAAGATTATCTGACTGAGGCATCTTGCAAGCAACACCAATAATAGCAATCGGTTCATTTGCGTTCTCAAAGGCTTGAGCAGGAATATTCGATGGAATATCCGCTGGTTCTACTACTGCTTCTTTCGCGGATTCATCCGAGTGGAATGAAGAAGTTGAAGAATTGACAGTATATAAAGAAGCCACTCGTTCTGTATAGTTATCTTTTAAATAAGAAACAAAAGAGCCCATATTCACAAATTCATAGAATACAGGCGGAGTCAACTCCAAGTGAAATTTTTGATTGACCCGATTAATAAAATCAGTGGTAGAAATGGAATCAAATCCATATTCGCTGTAGTCGGTATCCATTTCAATCGTATCTTTATCAACGAATAGAATGTCCGAAGTAATCATTCGGATATCCTCGCACAAGCCACGGTAAATCATCTGTTCATCCGATTCAGAAAGTTGCCCCTTAGCCGAGAATTTCTCCTTAATACTAGAAGTGGAGTTAAACAATTTTATTTTTTTCGACGGATTCTCTTTTAAAACAATCATCTGATCTCCCGACATATGTAACGCATCTTCAAATGCTCTTATCCCTTCTTCAGTGGAGATGGGGAGAATTCCCATGGTATTCTCCATGAAAGCAAGGGTAGGGGCGTCTACTGTCATTCCACCTTCTTTCCAGAGTGGCCAATTTATCAATAAAGACTTTCCACTGCGTCCCTCCATCTGCAATATGCTTGTACGGTGATGAGCATAATAATCCATAAAGGCGTTTGCATATGCATAATCACACTGGCCTGCATTCCCTATGACCGACATAATGGAAGAGAACATTAGGAAAAAGTCCAGCTCTTCATGACGGGTCGCCTCATCCAGCCACACTGTTCCATACAGCTTAGCAGCCAGTACTTCCTCTATTTGATCAATAGACTTCCTCAAAATATACGCATCCCGCAGCACGCCTGCCGCGTGTATCACCCCATGAATATGACCAAATCTCTCTTTCGCCTTGGCAATCATTGCAATGCATTGTTCACGCAACGAAATATCTGCCTGCACATACAGAACACTTGCCCCACACCGTTCCCATTGCTTGATCTTTTGCTCATGTTCGGATGTGAGAGGCGAACGTCCTGCGATAACCAGACGAGCTTTGTACTTACTGGCCAAATATCCAGCGAAAATGGAGCCTAATCCTCCCAATCCTCCGGTAATCATGTAAGTACCTTTCTCCCTCAATGAAATGCTAGATGTACCTAATTCATTGATTAGTGACATATAACGTACAAACCGCTTTTGCTGCTGATAACGAATTTCAACCTCTTCATCATCCACAGAAAATTCACTTAACAATTGATCAAGAGATGTTTCAGCCGACTCACTAAGTTCTACAGTAGCATATATCAATGCAGGATTTTCTTTTCGAAGTGTTCTAGCAAATCCTGATACTGCCGCGTTCTGCGGCTGACCACTTCCTTGATAAACGTAAAGCAACTTACATCTCTTGGGCAAAGACTCCCTCATTAATGCTTTACTGAGGTAGAACAAAGAATAGATTCCACGCTCAAGTTCGGTTTGCAATTCTTCTTTTTCCGATACAAACCGTTGGTCCGACCAAGCGTAAATAAGGGCTTCGGCGGTCTGCTGGTTTTGTTTTATGGTGCTGAACAACATCTCATAGTGCTTCGGATTCAAAGGGTCTATTTCATAGATATCACCTTGCACAGAGCGATAGGCATCCCCTGGCTGTACAAGTACAGCCTTGATGCCGCGTTTTTTCAAGCTATTCCAAAGGCCGGTATCTGTACCGAAAACGATGACCTGTTCGGGAACTCCTCCGTCGGAATTGGGAAGACATTCTCTCCACAATGGCTGATAGTATGTGGTTGCTCGTTCCGTCGATTTCAAACTATCTCTGATTTTACGAATCTGCTCAAATCCTTTGTCTGAAGTCATCTTCCCTTCTTTGATCAAATGTAAAATCTCATCTATTGTGAATTGATCGTCTGACACCACGCATCCCCCATCTCCCTTTTGATGTCATCAATTTCCAGTTCACCTTTTTCAAGACTTTGCAGCAGTTGCTTAAGCTTCAAGTCCTCCAATTCGGAAGCATTGTTTACCAATACCTGCTCTTTTCGTCCATTGATCCGAAACGTATTCCGATCAAATGGGTACACTGGCAAGCCAATTTTATGATATGGCTTGTCTTGAAATAATCGGTACCAACGAATAGGTACACCTTTCAACCACAGCTGAAAAACACCTTGGTAAAACTGCGTAACTGTATCGATTGTTGCTCCAAAATGTATGCCAGGGTCAGCGACCGTATGGCAGCTGTCTATATATACAACCTCCACATCCGCTTGTTGTGACAAATCATGATCTACATTTTCTATCCTGCTGATCCATTCGGGATTCATAGCTACTTTCATTTCATTCTGATAGTATTTTTTCATTAATGGATATTTACGTTCAGGATGAATTTTCATCAAATTATTGTTTATAATTTCAACTGCTCGTTCTACTGTATTGGTTTGTATCATTATTTGCACAAGCGTTTCCTTGGGCAAAATCCCCTCATCTAGTAAGTCCATTATCTCTTCCAATCGTGATCCAATAATGAATTGTTGTTCCTCTAAATTCCACTTTCGATACAGCTTTCTCAGAGAACTCGCAAGCACAATCAAGAGTAAATCGTGGTTTACATTCCCTGTATTTAAAAGCTGCTCATCACACAATATACCGACAATACTGCAGCTTGTCTCTTTTTGGATGACCGATTCCCAATCGTCAATGTACCCTTTAAAGGTGTACTGTACAGGGTATAGCAGCTTGGATTTTTGGATATATGTTTGAAGTCCATTATCATTTGGTGACTTGGATACTGAAGAACCTGACTGTTCTTTTACTCCGTGTTCTGTCAAACTGATTAGATCATGGATATATGCTTCATTACATTGTAATGAAGCATAAATTTCACCTATAACTGGCTCCCGAATAGGAATAACAGGACAAGAAAACATTACGTCTTTTAGCTCGCATTTCCCCGTTTTTACAGCTAGTATGTCCTCCAGTGTCAGAATGCCACTTATAGCCATCGCAACCCACCAGCCATCATTATGTCCAGTTACGACGGACGGAGTCAGCCCAAGAGATATAAATGAAAAGGCGTATGCATACCCTGTAATTAACTGGTATAGTGATTTTTCTAGCCCAATCCAGGACTCCTGAAAGAAACCACTGCTTATTTTCCTGCCTACATGCAAGCTTCTTAATGTCTTCATGGCGTCATCGATAACCTGCTTGAATAAACTACATTCTACATATAATGGCTCAATATCTGCATAACTTTCCCAAGAGAGATTACTAATGTTCAGTTCCCATGAGCATTTCGTCGCTTTCATTTGAGGCAAATAGTCAGCCAACAGTTTCTCTTTCAATTCTTCTTTATGGTGTACCAGTATGCCACAACGATACTGGAATGCCTCTCTGCCCATTAGCAATACACTGCTTATATCGCTTAAAATGTGAGCTTTAAAATCTTCAGTGGTAACGAATGTCCTCCATGCCTCTTGTAAATTTTCCAATGCCTGAGGAGTCTTTGCAGATAAAACAAAAAATTCACTTCTATTTGTATTGAATACCTCGTCCGTCTCGGCGCCCTGATACTCCTCAAGCAATACATGGCTATTAACACCACCAAAACCAAAAGAACTGACACTGGCACGCAATGGACCGCCTTCCTCAACGGATTCCCAAGATGATAAACCATTTGCAGGGATAAACGGAGAGTTAGCCCAATTCACGATCGGATTTAGAGTCTTAAGATGGAGGGTTTTGGGGATTTTTCTGTGCTTCATCATCATTAACACTTTGATTATACCTGCTAGCCCTGCAGCACTCTCCAAATGGCCGATATTGGTTTTGACAGATCCGATCTTGCAAAATTGCTTCTTATCTGTAAATTCTCGGAACGCCCGTGTCAAACCCTCCAGTTCTATCGGGTCTCCCAATGAAGTGCCTGTTCCATGAGCTTCCACATAATTGACCATTTCGGGACGCAAATCTGCATCTTGATATGCACCTTTGATGACATCTTGCTGTGCCTGTATACGTGGAGCTGTAATCGACTGACTTTTTCCGGAATGATTGACGTCCGAACCTTTGATAATGCCATAGATATGATTTTGGTCTTTAACCGCTTCATCCAAACGCTGTAGCAAAAGAACAGCTACCCCGTCCCCAGGTACATAACCATTAGCATGGAGATCAAAAGCCCTGCACATACCATCAGGGCTTAGCATACGAGATTTTGAAAAAGAGACATATTTCCATGGATGAAGATTTAGATTGACACAAGCAACCAACGCATAGTCGCATTTCCTAAGCCTTAGAGCTTGCTTCGCTTCATGTACTGCAACAAGTGAAGAAGCACAAGCAGCATTGATAGTTTGACTGGCTCCCTGAAAGTCAAACGTATAGGAAATGCGGTTGGATAATAGGCTTTCAAAGTTGCCTAAACATGCATAACTGTCCATTCCATGCTCTGTATCTATCATCTCTTGACGATAATCCGTTGTCATAACACCTGCATAGACGGCAGTTTGTTTATGTTGAAGTGTGGCTAAAGAGATACCCGAATCTTCAATACAATGCCAAGTTTCCTCTAGCATTAATCTTTGCTGAGGATCCATATGAATAGCTTCACGAGGAGATATCTTGAAAAATTGATGATCAAAGTCATAAACATGGTTCAATATACCGCACCACTTACTTATGCTTTGGCCAGACTTGTCCATATCCATTGCATAATAAGTCTTCACATCCCAGCGATCAGGAGGAAGTTCCCGAACAGAGTCTACACCTTCTTCGAGGTTATTCCAAAATTGGTTATAATCATAAGCATCTGGAAAACGGCATGACATACCTACCACCGCGATATCTGCCTTTTTGGATCTCATCCGCCTCACTCTTCCCGATTGAACTTTACTCATAAACTGCTCCATGAAACGCAATAAATCTACGATTCAGTATTTGGGCTGTTTCTGTCATGATCTTGATGCCAATGTCATCTACATGACGATGCTGCCAGCGTTCCCATTTTGTACCTTTAACCCACTGATTAAATGAGCCCAGTGCTGGGCCGCATTGGATCTGATAATCGAGTCGATTGTCTGCTTCCCCACTGCAAGCTAAATACGACGAATAAGCAAAATACCACTTGAAAATTAAAGCCATTTTACGCTTGGGGTTTAGTTCCGCTTTTTCAATCTCCTGTTGTGGATAATGTCGTCTAACTTCCTCGTATACTTCATCAAAACTTCGCTTGAAATATTTTTCCTGAATTTGCTTCTGATCCTTATCACTAATCTCTTCCAATGAATTATATTGACGATATAGATCATAGAGCTTGTTAGCCCGTGCTGGAAAGAACACACCTTTTTTTAGAACTTGTACTTTGGCCCCTAATTCAAACATATCTCCTGCCGGAGCATAGGTCGTGTCCTGAATATTGATTTGTTCAAGCATATCTTTGGCATTATTGCTAGTACCTGCCTCCACAGTACATTGATTAATAGAACCGGTAACTATAAAATCGGCACCCAACATAAATGCAGCTGCTGCGGCTTCAGGAGTACCAATACCACCTGCTGCGCCGACCCTCACCTTTTTCTTGTATTCATACTTCTTCATCATGTCGTCACGTAACCTCGTGATAGCAGGCATTAATACGTAGGCTACTCCGCCATCTGTATGTCCTCCCGAATCAGCTTCCAGACATAGATCATCCGCCATTGCAACCTGAGCCAGCCTTTTCGCTTGTTCTTGCGTAATTTGACCAGCCTGGACCATTTTCTCCACTAATAAAACAGGGGCCGGACTCAGAAAGTTTTCCGCAACCTCCGGTCTCGATACCTTAGCGAGAACGCGGTTGCGAATCTCTACCGTTCCGTCCGGTTTATCGTATAAACCATTAGCACGATAGCGGATTAGTGACTCTGTTATATTAATAAATGCTGAAACTTCTATTTTACGTATTTCATATTTGAGATAAAGTTCCGTAAGATCTCTTTCTCTATCAAGCTTGCCGGGTGTATGTAAAAAATTCATTCCGTAAGCTTGTCCTTCATCCAACTCCTGCTGAATATATTGAATATCAGATTCAATCTGAGGAATAGACAACCCTCCAGTTCCCAAAAAGCCCATCATACCTGCTTTGCCCATCTTAACTACCATCTCTTTGGATGAAATCCCTTTGAACATAGCTCCGGTCAGATAGGCATATCTGATGCCATAATCCTTTCTAAACTCCTCAGAGCCGAGAAACTCTGGTGTAATCCCAGACACTAGCGGACTAGTAGGTGTCCTAGTGTCATTGGTTAGCTGAATTTGTTCAGACTCTTTATAATTCCATTCTTCCCGAGATAACGTAATGGGAGCAGCTCCCTGTTTGATTTTTTGCGTCAAACTTGTCAAAACATGACCTGGGCCAATTTCTCTGATTTCCACATGATCCAACCCCAAGAGAATCTGCACGGTCTCACACCATTTTACGGAACTTGTCATTTGTCGAACCAGATTTGATTTTAATTCTGACTTAGTGTAGGGTCTGGCACTAAAATTCGATATAACTGGTATTTTTAAATTAGAAAATGCAAACCCATCTAAATAAGCAGCAAATTTATTCCCTGCTTCCTCCATATATCTGGAATGAAAGGCTCCGCTCACAGTAAGTGGGATATAAGTAATGGTAGAAGTCGCCTCAAAAATCAACTTTGCCCGCCCCATATCTTCTTCTAATCCAGAAATCACTACTTGTTGTGGAGAATTCAGATTAGCTATATCTATGCCGTCCAGTCTATTCTGTGTTAAAGTTTGTTGGATATTGTTCATATCCATTCCTATAATGGCTGCCATTTTGCCACCAGCGGCGAGACTCATTAATTCTCCTCTTTTTTTCACCAACTTCAAACCTGTGGCAAAATCGAAGGCACCTCCAGCAAATAATGCATTATACTCCCCCAGACTGTGCCCTGCTACAATTTCGGGAGAAACACCACTTACTTGCAACGTTTTTAGATACATAAGTGCATTAACTGTGTATAAAGCAGGCTGTGTAAATTGCGTTTGTTGCAACTGATTGTACGCATCCACTAAACACAATTCCTCTATGGAATAACCAAGAATGGCATTAGCCTGCCGTGTAAGCTCAGGAAATTCCTCAAATAATCCTTCACCCATTCCTTTACGCTGCGAGCCCTGTCCAGGGAAAACAAATGCTAACATACGCCATTCTCCTTTGAATCAGCATAACGCCGTATAATGTCATCCAATTGATTACAGTCTTTATGAAAGGGTGTCATTATAGACAAAGCCGTTTGTTTTTGATTATATATAGGCAGATTTTTCACAATATTTACCAAGGTGCCCGAAGGCCCCATATCAATATAGATGCCTTTCTTTTGTTCGTGTGTTATAGAACTTACTGCCTCAGCGAATCGGATCGGTTTACGGGCAACCTTCCAAAAGTAATCTGGCTCCAGTCGTCCAATAATTTTACCGTATACGCTTGATCCATAAGGAATCACAGGTTTATGTAGGATCTGCTCCTGCACATAGCTCAGGTATGGCTTCTCCGCGGGATCAATACAGGACGAGTGAAACCCATGCGAAACCGCGAGCCGTAAGCAGACAACTTCCTTGCTCTTAAGCAATTGCTCTACACGATCAATATTTCGGGCACTACCTGATACAATAAAATGTGATTGATGATTTACAGCTGCAAGTTCACAAAGCTCACGCAACAACGGATCAGACGAATATATATTCAAATTGTGCAGAATGGCTAACATTCCTCCTTCAGCACAGGTAGATTCAAGCAGCTCTGCTTGTCGAACGACCGCTTGAAGAGCCGTTTCCATGCTCCATACTCCTGCGGTTACCGTTGCTGCGTATTCTCCCAAGCTTGTTCCAATGACAGCATTCGGCTCAATTCCATGACTCAGAAATATCTTGGTGAGTGAGCATTCGACCATAAAAATCGCAATATGAGTGTATAACGTACGGTCAAAACGTTCTCCCACCCTACGGCCCGGGTCATAAATGATATCCAGTACTGACTCCCCGATAAGTCCGTATACCTGGTCATTTAATGTGTCCATACACACTCGAAACACATCATTATGTTTGTACAGCTGAATTCCCATGTGATAATACTGCGATCCCTGACCCGGATACATAAATACAACTGACTGATTCATACACAACACCACCTCCACTTGCAATGCATATGAAAAAAGTTATGTTCACCTTTTGATGAACATAACTTTACAAAACGGACTTTAGATTATCATAAAAACTATAATTATTGTTTTCGCTCACATTCAATAATGCAGAATTGATCTGAAGTGGGAATAACACGTGTAATTTGTAAACCGGATCGATGTATCAACACCTCGAATTCCGACTGAGTTCTAACGCCTCCACCCGGAGTGACGGCCAGAAACAGTAAATCCCGAATTACCTCTTCTTTTGTCGGATGCTTATCATCAACAAGCATCTCTATAATAATTAATTTAGAGTCATTTAACATCGCTGAACGTATATTACTGAGTGCGGACAGAACGTGCTCATCATCCCAATCGTTTAACGCTTTGCTGATAATATAGAGATTTCCACCAGCCGGAATTGTTTCAAACATATCTCCACCAATTAACTCACAACGTCCTGTCATATCTACAGAATCTATATATTCCTTTGCTCGCTCGATCGTTGATGGCAAATCATATAAAACCCCGCGACTATTTACATTTTCCTCTAGAATACCAGCCAATATTTGTCCTAGACCACCCGCAACATCCACAATGACATCAAACTCGTCAAATGAATATGAATTCAGTATTGTTGGTAAACTTACTTTTGAATATACTTCCATCGCACGGTTGACCACTTGCTGCTGCTCAATATTTATTTTCCCAGCTTCAAACCATGCGGAATTGTCGAATGCAGGCCGTCCGGTCCGGATGCTGTATCCCAAATTCATCATAGGTTCAATAATAAAATCCCCTAGCAAATAATTTGCAATGGGCTCAATCGATTGAGGGGTTTCCCCTGGTTGCAATGTAGCTCCATACGCAGTTACCTCGTAATTTCCAGATGCATCAACCTTAAGAAGATCCATGGCGACTAATGCTCTTAACAATCTTCGTAAAGAAACTGAGTCTAGCTCCAAATGAGTCGCTAACTCGTCGTTCGTTTTTTTCCCTTGCTGTAAACCTTTAAACACACCCAACTCTGTTGCAGTCTTAATCACAAACGAGAAAAAGTAACTACCAATATACCCCATAACACTAGCCTGTGGCGGTATAGATTGCGGCTTAACCTCAACTTTGTTCACATTTGTTGTTTCCATAGCGATAACTCCTCTCTAGTATTCGCACTTCCAAACATAAAGTCAATTCCACTGTCTGCATGCAATGCAGTAGTATCAAAAACAGGAACGCTGACATCCTTTTGATTAATAAGCAACGGAATCTCTGTGCAGCCCAGTATGACTCCCTGAGCACCTTCAGAGATTAATTTAAGGATAATGCGTTGGAACTTTCTCTTAGCTTCCGTGGTAAACAGGCCCAGCACCAATTCGCTGAAAATCACTTGATGTATATAATTGCGATCAGGCTGATCTGGAAGGATAACATCAATCCCTCTTTCTTCCAACTTGCGTTTATAAAATGTTTCTTTCATTGTAAAGTTGGTTCCGATAAGTCCAACCCGCTTAACGCCTGTTTCGGAAACTTTATTTGTAACTGCATCTGTTATATGAAGAAGAGGTATACGAATATGACGTTGTACTTCTTCCGCTACTTGATGAACCGAATTGCAACATATCAGCAGACAATCAGCCCCGGCTCTCTCAACTACGATTGCAGCATTGACTAATATTTCCGTAACATCCTGCATTCGATTAGCATTTACAAGAGACAAAACTTCCTCATTATTCAAGCTGTTTAGAATCAACTTGGCCGAATGAGTTTTTCCAAGCTGCTGATTAACACGCTCATTAATATACTTATAGTAAAATAACGTCGATTCATAGCTTAATCCACCGACTAACCCAATTGTTCTCATCTTCTGTTTCCTCCTTCAATGGTCTATCAGCTTCAACCACTGCACCTCCCTACCCTCGTGTCATATGTATATAAGAGTCGATAATTATCAGCTAAGGTAGCATTCGGTCTGTTGCTTCCCGATAGTTCCCCACTTAAATCCAAGACGGTCAAGTATGAGTTCTGTTCGGTCACATACACGTAAATAATTCAACCATTCAGTATTGCGGAGTAAAAAAAGATTGAGAATGACATTTATGACTTCTTTGCGAGTAGAAGGGTCATTAAACTTTTGAGTTATGATACGTATAAATAATTCATAGTCGACCAGTTCTATTTTTTCATTGATAGATTGTAGTTCTCTCCCCAACTGTCCCCAACTGATTCGATGAGGATTAAATACATGATGGTTTTGATTATGCAGAGCAGGCCGGTCGAATAGAGTAACAATAGCTTTGGCAGCTTGATCCACACCTGTCATATCCAATATTGGTTCATGCAAATCTGGAAACAGACCGATGTTATTCATTGCATTTACAAAAGAATAAAATGCGTTACTCTCCTTGTTAACCATAAACTTTCCTGTTTGAGTGTTATTATTAAGAGAATTTAAGCGATAAATTGTACAACTCAGTCCCCTATCTCTAGCGGTCCTCAACAGTGCTTCAGCTTCCATTTTACTTCTTAGAAAGTGATTATTAATATCCGCTCGAATAGGCCCTACCTCTTCAATATACTCGTCAAACAACTGAATATTACTTCCCGTACCGATGCTCATATTGGACGTAAAGTGGATGTCCTTGATATTCTTGAAAGCAGCAAAATGAAGTATGTGTCGAGTACCATCGATGTTCACTTTTTCAAATTCCGCTGCTGTGCCGTAATGTCTTGTCAGTGATGCCGTATGAATGATACAATCCACGTCCTCAGCCAATTTCTCATATTCTGTAGATTCCAATCCCAGATTCGATAGTGTTACATCACCGCAAACTACAGATACTCTTGCCCATCCTACTTCATGATGTCCTTCTAAAAAATAGTATTGAAATCTCTCTTGGAGATAGTCCTCTGATATTATTCGAGACTCACCTCTTACTAGAAGGGTAATTCGGGCATTCGATCTGTTGAGAAGCTCCTGTAGAAGATGTGTACCCAAAAAACCTGTACCACCTGTCAATAGAATATGCTTGTAGGACTTTTGCAGCGTGAGATCTCGATCCCGCCAAGCCTCCACTTTTGCTAGGTATGTCCGTAGTGCCTCCTCTCTTGATCCGAGTGACGCAACCATATCCACATCCGTATGAACAGCTGAAGGCTTCATCACCTCAAGCAAATGATGAAAATACCCTGCATGTTCAACCACGTGAAGAGACAGTTGAGCGATAGTCGGATAATCAAATAAGTCGTTAATGGAGATAGTGTATCTGTCACTCAGCAGTGCAACCATTTTGACCCCGGACAAGGAGGTTCCTCCAATTTGAAAAAAATTATCATCAATTCCTATCCGTTCAACTTCAAGCAATTGCTGCCATACTTCAACTAAAGCTCTCTGGATATTATTCATGGGTGCCCGGTAAAGTGTAGCTCCAGACAACTTCAGTTGATCCATGCTTGCCAAAGCAGATTTATCAATTTTTCCATTTACCGTCAGAGGTAGAGCAGACACCTGAGCATAGCGCACCGGAACCATATATTCAGGTACCTTCAGCTTCAAAAAGTCGTATAGGACGTTGAAGCTCAATTTATGATCGCTAATCAAATAAGCGACCAGTTCCCCAACACCATTGGGTCCTGGATTGACAAGCACAACCGCCTCACGAATATCTGGGTGAGAGATTAAAGCGGTTTCAACATCACTAGTTTCAATGCGGTATCCTCTTATTTTGACCTGACTATCAATCCGTCCCAGATACTGAATCTCCCCATTGGGCAACCAACGTGCCAGATCGCCTGTCTTGTACATTCTTTGTCCCTCATACAACAAGTCTTCAATGAATTTCTCCTCGGTCAACCTTGGATTGTTCACATAGCCCCGCGCCACCCCGGTTCCGGCTATTACCAATTCGCCAATTGCACCGATCAGTTGCAACCGATTCTTTTCATCTACAATGTAGCATCTATAATGATCCAATGGGCGACCAATCGTGACTTGGGAAGCCTGATTCAATACAGCTGATGTCGCCAAACACGTCGCTTCCGTTGGTCCATAGACATTCACAATATAAGCTTTGGTCATTTGTTGAATCTCACGTAAAAAACCTATCTTCAATTCTTGACCGCCAATAAGAAACATTTTGATACGCTGCAGTGCTTTCGCAGACTCCTTGTGAAGCATCATCAGTTGCAGTCGCGAAGGTGTAATCATCATGACATCGATATGATGTTCTTCTACCAAACGCCCCAACTCAGCAGAATCTATATGTTCTCGTTCATTGGCAATAACGACTTGAATTCCCTTGAAAAGACCATACAAGGCCTCAGATATAAATAAATCAAAGGCTATACTGGCAGCATTAAGAATAACTTGAGGGGAAACAGGAGCGATTACTTCATCGATAGCATGTAGGAATCGGACGACAGAATTATGCTCAATTTCAACTCCCTTGGGTTTCCCGGTTGATCCAGATGTAAAAATGATATAGGCCAGCGATCCACCTGAGCTGATCATTAATAAGGGCTCTACTGCCATGACACTAAGATCATCTGTATCTACGCAGAAAACTCTTTCCAGCAATTCACATTTTGGCTTAATTCCCCGTAAAGCTTGCTTGTTAGCAGCTGTTGTTAGTGCAATGCGTACATTCCCTTCCCGAAGAATATCTGTCACACGTTCCAATGGAACAGCCGGGTCAATAGGAACAAACACGCCACTTGCCTTCCAAATCGCTAACATGGCTATATATACATAAGGTGATCTATTCATGTATACGGCAACTGCTTCTTCTGGGAGCAGTTGATGGTTTTTTACGAGATCAAAAGCCAAACGATCAGCCTGATCGTTGAGCTTTTGATACGTCCATTCTTGATGTTCAAAAATTAAAGCGGTTTTCTCAGGCTGTGCTCGAACCTGCTCATTGAATAATTGTTGAAATGTGCAAGCAGTACCGGATTGCAATTCTTGCGGCTTGTTAAATTGATACAGTAACTGATGACGATTGCTCTCAGAAAGAAGTTTAATATCTTCCAGAATTGTTTGCGTATCTTTCAATATGCAGGCATAGTACAGAAACAATGCATCTGTTAGATGCTCTATCGTAGCGGCAGAAAACAATTGGGGAGAGTACTTAATTGTCAAAGATAATACTCCCTCAATCATATCAAAGTCAAAAATGATCTCCGAATGAATTTCATCTATGCTTTCCCTTGACTGAATGGGGTTAAATAACACAAGTGTTTTTATCTGCGGTCTGGTGTCATCCGAGTATACAATTCCAGCTCGCTGCGCTATAGCGTGGAACGATACATCCTGATGCCGGAATGCTTCTGTCATAGTTTCCTTCATTCCGTTGATCCAATCGCGGATCGTCATATCTGGGATAAGTTTGCTACGAAGCAAAACCCATGAGCTACCTGCCGGTTCACTTTCTTTCATTTTTAAAGCAGGTGTCCCCACAACTATATCCCGCAGGCCAGTATAGCGGGATAACAGATATTTTACGCCAGATACCAAAATCATAAAAACACCCAAATGAGAGTGCCGGGTCATCTCAAATAATCCAGTCTGTACTTCGCCAGAAAATAGACGAGTATTCAAAACTTTATTCGTCTTCAACTCTTGTCCAGTATAGTCATGAGGGAAGCCAGTCATGTCCAATTTTTTATCCAAAGTACGACTCCAAAATTCCAAGCCAACTCGATCTGCAGGTTGGTTTATTCCTTCTTTAGATATAGTCTCCATTGTTTACCCTCCTACTTGCCGATCCCAGATCAGCCATCTAAAACAAGAATTCAACATCTTCCACTATATTCACATTTTTGTGAAGACAAGGGTGCTTACCGATTGGAATATTCGGTTGGCAGATAAGCTGTGCCAAGATTTTCATGAATTCCTTCCCTAGTGTTTGCACGGTTTCTTGCTGGAACAACGAAGTGCTATACTCCCAGTTACATGAAATTCCCTCTACAGTCTCATGTACTTCCAAAGCAAGATCAACCAGAGAAACTCCGTTGTGATACGGATAATTGTATATATCATAAAACTCTGGACTTTTCAGAGAGGTGTACATGTTATGCAGAATAAATGCTACATCAAATAAAGGGTTACGGCTTCTATCTCTGTTCAGCTGTAGCATTGCCACCAAATCTTCAAATGGGTAGTCTTGATGCTCAAAACTTTGCAACGTATTTGTCCTAACCTGATTGATAAATTCATGGAACGTAATCTCTTTGCTGGAACAGTTACGCATGATTATGGTATGAACAAACATGCCAATTACAGGATCAACATCTCTATGAGGTCTTCCCTGTGATACAGAGCCGATGATAATGTCGTTTTGTCCAGTTTGTTTCTCTAACAGTAAATGATAGGCGGCGAGCAGCACAATATATATCGTTGAGTCTGTTTCCTTAGAAAAACGATATATGCTCTCTACTAACTCTGAATTCATTTGCAAACAGATTTGTGAACCTTGATAGGTTTTATGGGCTGGTCTTTCAAAATCTACAGGCAAATTCAATTGAGGGATTGGTGCAGCGCATTTGGATATCCAAAATTGCCGCATCTGTTCCTTCTCTGGAGAATGTTTTCGTTCATTTTGCCATACCACATAATCTCTAAATTGAACTGTAGGCGGCTCCAGCTCCTGATTTGATTTATAGAAGTGGATTAGCTCTTTGAAAAAAATCAATAGCGAAGTGCCATCAGAGATTAGATGATGGAAATCAAATACCAGCGCTTGTTTGCCATTTGTTAATTGAACTAGAGCTCCTCGTGCCAAAGGCGCCGTTCTCCAATTAAACGGGTTCGTGAATTTTTTCATCATCACTTTCAATTCGTCTTCCTCTAATATTGAAGGATACATTTCCATTTCTATTCTCGCATCATCATGAATAATTTGGATCGGCTCTCCATCCATAACATCAAATGACGTCCGTAACGCCTCATGTCTTCTCACAATTCGATCAATAGCTATTTGTAGTCTGTTAAAGTCCATATTTCCGTCCACAATAAGGGCCAAAGGCTTGTTATACATCGTAAAATCAGGATTATACTGCATCATTACAAATATCCTGCTTTGGTCTGACGATAATGGATAATATGGTTTAACAGGGTGCTTTTTTATAGTGCTGAATGGACCAGGTACCATCCCTTCTGTATTCCTCAACAATTCAGTCAGTTGTGCAACAGACGGGTTTTTAAGCACATCCACATCTTTTAGATCGGTATGCAATATAGCATTCAATTCATTCACAATCTTGATAGCTGTAATAGAATCTCCACCTAATTCATAAAAATTGTCCGCCAATTTAATGTGAGAGAAGCCAAGGTATTTTTTAAATAATTCTAATATGATTACCTCTCTTTTCTCCCTTTCAGTGCCAATACTTTTTATGACTGGCGCCGACGAATCTATCCAACAACGCAGCTTTGAAAATGGATATACAGGCAGGCTGATCTTTTGATAATCACTATTTTTGTATATTTCATCCCAAACGAACTCTGCCCCTTGTGCATACAACTGACCAAGCTCGTTCATCGCTTTTTCACGCTCTTCATTTTTTTTCAAATATGTTTCCCTTACTTTCTCAATAACAGGTTGATGATTGTCCAACTCACTATAATATACCGCTGGTACATCCATCAGTTCTAAACTTGTTGTACATAATGCTGTCAGTTTATCTAGCATTTCCTCTTTATTCGAAGCTATAATAGCCAATCGATATCCAAAGTGTTTGCGACCAGCATTTGCGGTATAGCATAAATCACCTAACCGATATCCTTCAGATTGAGTCATCCACTCTTTGTAACTGTTTATTAACTCTAGCAAACTCGATTCGCTCTGAGCCGAAAGAGCCAACATCTCCCAATCTTGGCCTTTTTCCTCTGAGGGTGTCTTCAAGAAATTTTCTAAAATGACATGACAGTTGGCCCCTCCTCTAGAAAAGGAACTGATCCCGCACCGCAAAACTTCTTTTTTTGTCGAGAATTGGATAACATCGCTATAACATTCAGCAGAGTCATCCGGAGTGATATTAGCATCTCCCCATTGCTTGTATGCTCCTGACGGCAGTTCCTTATATTTTAAGGCCATAACAGCTTGCAATAGCCCTGCCAGACCAGAAGCATGATACAACTGTCCTATAGAGGATTTTACAGATCCCAAGAAAAGCTGACTCTGTGTTCCCCTCAAATGTGAAAATGCAGACTGTATCCCCTCTCTTTCCCTGACATATTCCAAGTTATTTTCAATGTTATGTGTTTCTATAAATGAAATAGTTGAAGGATCGATACTTGCATTATTCCATGCTTGTACAAGCAAATCCTTATATGTACTGCTATCTCGTACTCGTCCATGATGATTCGTCGACGAGCCCTTTATAACAGCATGAATGTGATCTCCGTCCAGCATCGCCTTGTTTAAGGGCTTGATCAGGATTGCCATAACTCCTTCTCCATAATCTACTTGAGTATCGCCTGATTGTATTGGAAACAAATTAATGCGGGACGTCCCTATTAGTGCTTGTTCACACTCTCCCGCCCGTATCGATTGGCAAGCCTGATGTACTGCAACTAATGATGAAGCATCTGAAGCGTTGGTTACTACAGTGGGACCATGCCAATCCATGATATAAGCGATCCGACTAGGAATTAACGAAGATAAATTCTCCGTAACACATAGATCACCTAGGACAGGATTAACATCGGCGACCATCTGAGCATATGAATATTCCGGCAGATCACTTTCTCCGTAAAACACACCTGTTCTGGTTCCATACAATGAATCGCCACCGTACCCCGCATCTTCCAGCGTATGCCATACTACTTGCAACAACAAACGAAGAGAAGGGTCTATCACACATGCTTCTTCGAAAGAGATGGAAAAGAAAGGATAATCAAAATAATCAACGTTATACAAAAAGGCTTGGCGTGCAAATGAAATAGCTCTGTTTTCCTCTTTCCCCATGATCCAGTTTAAATAGGAATTCATATCCTGCTGTCGTTTTTCTGATAAATTATTGATAAACGCTTTCCCCTCTTTTTGATGATCCCAGAGCTGATCAATTGTAGCATCAGAGGCAAATATCCCAGATATCCCTATAATAGCGATATCATTTTGTTTTCTATGAGGATTTTCGGAACTCGACATGCACCTCAACATCTCCTTTTACTCAAAATATACGCTTCCTGATCAACCTATAAACATAATAAAAAGGATGCTTAGCATCCTCTGAATATGACCCTATATATTTAGAACTAATTAGAGAAGCCCTCTACATCAACTGTATTAATTTCGAAATGAACATAGCTTCGCCCACTCATCTATTTTTCAATAGACTACACACACAACTGCAATATGACCTCATCGCTACACCAATGTACCGAAGCATCAGTTGGCTTCACTCTGATTTTTTGGGGTAATGTTCATTTGGGCATTTTCCGATACTGAAACAATCTTAATTCCCACATCAATATATTTTTCTGCGCCATTCAGCCTCAAGATAATCCTCGCTCTTTTTTTCCGCGCATCAATCTTTTTTATTCTTTCTTCCTCACCCGTTAGCGGACCGTCACATACAACGGCCCTTGTATTTCTTAGATATAAAGACGAATATCCTATAATTTCATCTTTATCAATAAGTTGGAGAATAGGTCTCATTTCTTCGTCGTCAATTTTTGAGAACGAATAGGACTCAATTCTATCTTCCGGATTCACTCTTATTTCTTTAGACTCTATTTGATGATAACGATGGTTAAAATTATTTAGAAGTCGATAGCATTTAGGAAGCCGCCTAAGATCATTATAAGTTTTTGCATTCATCTCCGTATTTACAAATACATAACCTGGAAAAATCGTTCGACAAACTTCATAGATGTGACCCTGTCTTTTCTCTAACAGCCTACGTTTGGGAACTATCGCATACATTGACGACGGATTGTAGAATTTACGTATCATCGCTCGAACCACATTTTCTTGTCCGGTTTCGACATGCAGCACATACCAGCTCATAATCGCTGTCAATCCCTTCTCAGTAGAGACGCAGAAATATTTCAATTTTAAATATTATATTTTTTCCCTTTTATAGTTATATTATGAAGTAGATATTATCAAAAGGAAAAACATTAATCAACAACTAATTTCATACAAATTTCGACACCTATCTATTTTTTATCCAATTAAATCATTTCCTGATATCATACGGTATCATGAATATATAACAGCTTTACACTAATATCATTTGTTGAATTTATGCATTTAATTTTACTATACATAAAAATTATACGAACAGGATGGTCCATCACTACCATGAAAAAATCATAAATTGATATAATCAGTATATTTTATGTATTGTGAACCCAAACAAGCTGCCTCCGACCAGATACCGAAGACAGCTTACCGCTTGTTTATTTAATATTATGAAATGAGATTTAAGGAGGCAAACAGAAGCCTCTTCTTAAACATAGGCTCAATTGTTTATAGTGGAAGGCCAGTCTCCAAGAGATTTAATGCTTCAGATAATAATTCAGAAAAATTTTCAGTTGGATTTTCCGCATAATGCAACATAACAGATATGTTAACACCTATGACGGCGCCTGCAAAAGTTCGAATCTGCAAGTCTCCAGGATCTCGTCCCACCCGTTTGGAAACCATCTCAGCAATCATATGCATTGTATCAGTCAAATTATTCAAGGTTGCAGCCCGGAGTTCCGGTACTGACATCACGAGTTGGTTACGCTCACGTGTAGTAGACATTTCGTCGCCGGACATGTCAGACATGGTTGCTAACATAGCATTACGCACAGCTTGAAGTGGAGTTAAATGAGCTGGCTGTTCTTCAAATGCAGATATAAGCAGGGGATCATAGTTATCTGTAACAATCACATCCTCCTTGCTCGAAAAATAGCGAAAAAAGGTGCTTGGTGAAATCTCCGCTGCTTCTGCAATCTGTTCCACAGTAGTTTCGTTATATCCCAGTTCGCTGAATAGGCGTAACGCATGCATTTGAATCGATGCAATGGTTTTTGCTTTTTTTCGCTCCCTCAGCCCAAGATTTTGCTGGTGTTCAAGTGACATTTGTTTCACTCCTCAATAGATTGCTCATTCAAGTTTCACTCCTCATCGAGCAATTTGCTTCAGCATATATTTTTGACCACATGCACACTATTGCCCGATTTTGCGTTTACACTCAGTTTATCATGATCCTTTGTACTTCACGATACCCAGGATTGTATTATTCCTGACTGTAAAGCAATACATCAAAACTTGAAACCACTCCAATATCAGCTTTTATAGGCGAATATGCGGCGTACAGAAGCTGATAGGTTGAATCAGGTTGGTTCTATTGAGAAATTCAAAAAATTTATCTCCTCACCTCGTTAGTACAATTCCCTGCCCACCATCAACAATAACCCTGTCGCCGGTTTTCATTCTTGTAGTAGCATTTCCACATCCTACAACAGCTGGAATGCCTAGCTCTCTGGCTACAATTGCAGCATGAGAGAGTGGTGCTCCTATATCTGTTACAATCGCAGCTGCTTTTGGAAAAAGTGGAGTCCAGCCTACATTCGTTGTCGAGGTCACCAGTATTTCACCAGGAAGGAGCTGGTGTCCATCCTCAGGATTCCTCAGTACACGTACAGTCCCCTCAATTCTACCTGCCGCTCCAGCAACTCCTTCAATGATTTCGGAATGGATAGAGCTATCTAATGGTATATATGGATCATAATAATCTACTCTGCGATTGGGATCCTCCATCCATTGTAAAGGTTCAAATCGCCCACGTATAATCGAGGGGAACGCAGGCAGTTGCTTATATTTTAAATAGTTCACTTTTCTGGTCGAGATTCTCTCCTCAATAACACTTCCTCCTGCAAGCCAGCCCAATATCTCATCTACATATAAAAAAAATACATCTTCTCCTATGCCAATCAACTCGCCTGCTTTCAGCGCGAAAGAGCGATTTAATCTGAAGACACGCGTCCATTCCGAACGAACAGCTTCCCTTAAATGCGGTCCTTCAGAAATTTTTGCTATGACACGTTTCAACTTATTTATCTTGTATGGAAAACGCTGCTCCAATCTTCTCCAAACCACTTCATTTTGTTCACGTTGTTTATACAATAAATCGTCAACATTTATTCCAGATTTCTTTGTTTCTTGGATTTGCTTTTCCAGCCAACTCGGTTCTTCTCTTGGATCAGGTATCGATAGCTCAAACTCATGTGGGCCTCGATGCCCATATTCCAATAGATAATCCTCCTGACTCATTTCACCTTTCACGACTGAAGATATACCAACAACAGGTCCCAAGCTGGCCAAACCTGTACTTCCGCTCAGATTAGATAGAAGTACACTAGCATCATCACGTCCAAGCCATTTCTCCAACTTTTCCTTCAATCGAACAAAATTTTGCATCTTGCTACTAGGTCCTTCCAGTGCAATCCACATCGCTTCAATATTTTTAGGCCAAAGCTGCTCACGCCATAATGTAATCAATTCTTCCTTGGACTGGACATTGCCAATTAACTCTTCCGTTTGAGTGCACCAGGCCGCTGTTTCTTTTATGTGCTGTGGTAATAATTTCATCGCTTTTCGGGTCTGTTTAAAAGCATACAGCATCTTGGGGAGCATTATTTTAATGAGCTCTTTCCTAGAAAACGGATATATAGGAATTTGGATTTCATCTGGAATTTCCCCAAAAACATTGCTCATTTTTTTTAATATTGACTTTTTATTCCACCCAAATGCAAAAAAAACGGACAATGGTACACTCACATTGGAGTATACTCTTCCACAGATATTACCAGACATTAAATAATGACCAGGAATCACATTATGTTCTTCGTCCAAAGCACGAATAATAGACCAGCTTAAGGGAGTAACCACATCTGAAATGGATTCACCTACATTAGTATTCGTCCAAAGAAAATCACCTGATAAAGAATCATTCCATTCAAATGTATCCATATTTCCAGGGCTTAAAGTAGTAACAGGTCGTGCTTGTAAAAAAAAGAGTTGGCCATTGGCAATGGCCCATTCAATATCCTGTGGTTCTCCCATCGCTTTTTCCAGACGGGAAGCATACCAATATAGCTTTTTGATATAAGGAAGTAATTCTTTTGGCCCTTTATATCGACCTGAGGGTTTAAATAAGGAGAAAACACGAGCATTTCCTTTACCAGATACCAGTTGCTCCCCTAACCCGAACACAAAATTTCCAGACATTACTGAACGATTGCCCGTAATAGGGTCTGCTGTAAAAAGAACACCCGAGATTTCAGAAGGAACCATGATTTGGACTACAATCGCCATTTGGTGTGCTTCTTCAAAACCCTTAACTGCACTGTATGCCCGCACCCTCTCACTGTATTGAGAATGGTGAACCACATACAAGGCTTTCAGAACGTCCTCGTTTGTTTGTACTTCTAAGACACTTTCAAACTCTCCTGCAAAAGAAGCTAAGGCTGAATCCTCGCTCAAGGCTGAAGACCTTACTGCAAATGAGACATTAGGGTAATCCTTACGAAGCTTTTCCAAATACCTGATCATTTCTTTCCATGTCTTTTCCTTAAGTTTTTCCCCTTGAAAGGCCTGTGGAAAAACAATAAAACCATTAGGAATCGGATAACCAGCTTGAAGCATCCTAGCAAGCATCCCTCCTTTGCCTCCGGTCCATTTCCGCAGCTCAGGAGTTATCTCTGCAAACCATTCTATTTCATTACCCATTTTGACACTTCCTAACTTTTTCAGTTGTAATATTTCGGTCCCGTAATTGGAAATGGGTATATTTATTGTTTATATTTTTATTATTTCGGGACTTAGTATCTTTTTACACTTTATACAAAAAGACAGTCAGTGTCAAATTAAATAATCTTTCACTTTTTTTGTATCCTGTATCGTTAGCCTCATAGCAACTTACTGTACAAATAAGTCCTAAAAAAGAAAATAGCCTGCGGAAACGGTCCGCAGGCTCAAAAAGATATATCAAAAGGGGGTCATGCTGTTATTATAAACTGCTAATATTAAGGAATGATGTTTCGAATATTACAATTGTATTACAGTCACTCTTTTGTAGCTAAATTCTCAAGTATCGACAATCTTGTGCCGTGCTCTCAACTTTAATCCAACTGCGATACATATCCACGATTGGAACGCAGCTTATAAATGACCTCATCATAATCGGCATCATTCACCTTTGCAGATAATACATACCGTAATTCATCTTGATCACCGTTAATATACACATCTGTTGCACGGAGCAACCCTCCGTCATGATTCGTTGTTCCGCTCCGATCTTCATCCAGATCCCTTTGGGCTGAGCCAGAGTTAATCTGGCCATCCTTCACATCTGGTAAAATATTCTCGCCATAAGCACCCGCCGCAGGGATTGCCGCACCCGCTGAGCCTCCTGTGCTCACAGAGCCAGTATTGTTATAAGGGACCAACGGAATTAAAACCCTCGTCTCCCGACCGAGCGTCTCATCCAGAGCACCTACTTCCAAATGTTCAGTTCTATAAGCCTGAAGCGAAGCTCTAGCGCCCTCAGCTTCATCTTCTGTGCGAAAATAAGCCTGAATCTGTTTAGCCATATCAAATCCTCCTCGTTAGGGAATTGTACTGGCATAAATCTAGGAAGCATTCACGGAAATTACAATGCCTTTAACAACTCACGCACAAAAGCGGGCTCATCCTTAGGGGTCCGAGACGTAATAAAGTTACCGTCCACAACCGCCTCTCGATCCTCAAAATAAGCACCCGCATTAATCAAGTCATCTTTCAATGGAGGATAAGCTGTAATCGTCCGGCCTTGTAACAAATCGGCACTCGCCAAAATTTGTGGCCCGTGACAGATAGCGCCAATCGTTTTTTTGGACTCATTAATTTCAGTTACAAATTTCAGAACATTTGCATCCAAACGGAGATTTTCCGGAGATGATCCACCAGGAATAACAACTGCATCATAATCACTTGATTTCACATCTGCAATGGCTTTTTCAATAGTATAGCTTGCTTTACCTTGCTTACCGCTCACTTTCTCACCTTGCTTCAGCCCAACAATATCCGCCTCATGTCCAGCCTTTTTTAATTCATCATAAGGTACCTTCATTTCGGAATCTTCAAATTGGTCAGCCAATAAAAATGCAATTTTACTCATGAATGTTCAGATCTCCTTTCCGGTTATCCCTGATACAAGTTTAAAATTAAGCTTATTTTTCTACCACGATTTGTTATTACCCACTTGATCTGTTTTTATAACAATTCGCAGCGGCGGAAAAGAAAAAGGAGCCTTTCGGCTCCTCCACTAATTCAATGCTACATATTTTATTTTTGGCCACTTTATGCTACTTTCGGGTGGCACCTTATTAACGCTCCATTTAACCCAATGTTACCTGCGCGGCAAAGCGCCGCGTCCTGGCTTGTCTATGGCTGTTGCAACATGCTGTAATAACGTATCAGCATTACGAGTAAGGCTGATTGCCTCCTGCATACTACCGGGAAAAAGCAGCATAGTGCTTCGATGCCCGTCCATTTTTGGGGTTTGACGCATAGCTTCGTCTCTCCTGTCACCCTTAGGCTATCCGCCTGGCTAATCACCAATTGGGATGACATTATGGTCCCTCTGAACAGCTATTTTATTCTACTCAGACCTCGCCGTGAATGTATAGTTACGAACGTTCGGTATCCAAAATCAGTGTGACTGGGCCCCAGTTCGTCAATGAAACATCCATCATAGCCCCAAAAATTCCCGTTTCTACCTTCAGGCCCTTGGCTCGAAGCTGACTGTTGAAGAAATCATACAGCTTCTCCGCTTCCTCAGGTTTGGCCGCCCCCATAAAGTTAGGCCTTCTTCCTTTACGGCAGTCACCATACAACGTAAATTGAGAGACAGACAAAATGGCTCCACCGACATCCAGAACGCTGTCATTCATTTTGCCTTCAGCATCATCAAATATACGTAATCCCGCCGTTTTATCCGCCAAATAAACGGCATCGGCTGCTGTATCTCCCTGACCAATACCAACCAGCAGCATTAATCCGGTTCCAATCTTGCCAACCACCTTTTGATTCACCGTTACCTGAGCGTCTTTACAGCGCTGAATAATGATCTTCATCGACTATCCGATATCTCCTTTAACCTTCCCTTTTAAAAGGTGCTCACAGCCGTACTACGGCTCTTTTAGCAGCCTATGGGTCTTTCTACCCAAGATATGTTACAAAGGCTATAAACCTATCTGTACGCTTCATAAGGTTATTGCATAATCCGATGCACGGTGTATACATCCTTCACCCGTTTAATCCGTTCGACAACAGAATGCAAATGATCCGTGTTGCGAATGAGAATCGTGATGTGAATCATCGCCATTTTATTTTTATCTGTACGACCTGTAACGGCCGAGAAGCTGGTTTTGTTCTCAGAAATGGCCTGAAGCACTTCATTCAGCAAACCGTTGCGATCATGGCCCGTAATCTCAATATCGACACTGTAATTGACTTCCGCTGCTTCTTCCCACTCTACTTCAATCACACGCGCCTGGTCTTCGCCCGTACCCGAAGGAATATTCGGGCAATCCGTCCGGTGAACGGATACGCCGCGTCCACGTGTTACATAGCCAATGATGTCATCTCCCGGTACGGGATTACAACATCGTGCAAAACGAACGAGTAAATTATCGACGCCTCTGACGCTGACACCGTTGGTAGGTGTTTTTTTCCGTTCGCCCTGCGGCTTGTACTCCTTGACCTCGGTCGTCAATTCGATCAACCGTGCCTCTTCTTGTTCCTTACGCAGCTTCTCTGTCAAACGTGTACAGACCTGCGCTGCGGTTATACCACCAAAACCAATCGCAGACAGCATATCTTCGGAATCGTTAAAAGAGAACTTCTGTGCCACTTCCTGAAGCTTGTCGTCGCTCATCCACACCGATGGCTCGATATCGCGTTTTCTTAGCTCACGTTCCAGATTTTCACGGCCTTTTTCAACATTCTCCTCACGCTTTTCTTTCTTGAACCATTGTTTGATTTTACTGCGCGCGTGAGAGGACTGAGCAATTTTGAGCCAGTCCTGACTAGGTCCATAAGAATGTTTGGACGTCATAATTTCGACAATATCCCCAGTTTTAAGCCGATAATCCAAAGGTACGATTCTTCCATTTACCTTAGAGCCAATCGTTCGATTGCCAACTTCGGTATGAATACGGAAAGCAAAGTCCAGCGGAACGGATCCGGCTGGCAACTCAATGACCTCTCCCTTAGGAGTAAACACAAACACAAGGTCTGAGAAAAAGTCCATTTTGAGCGATTCCACAAATTCCGACGCATCCTTCGCTTCATTTTGCAGCTCCAGGATTTCTCGAAAAAAGGTGATTTTATCCTCAAAGTTAGTGTTGTTTGCTCCGTTGCCTTCTTTATAGGCCCAATGGGCCGCAATCCCGAATTCAGCGGTACGATGCATATCCACTGTGCGAATTTGCACCTCGGTAGGCTCCCCGTTAGGACCTACTACTGTCGTATGAAGGGACTGATACATATTGGCCTTAGGCATAGCGATATAATCCTTAAACCGCCCCGGCATCGGCTTCCACAACGTATGGATAATCCCCAGTGTGGCGTAACAGTCTTTAATGTTATCCACAATAATTCGAATCGCCAGCAAATCATATATTTCATTGAACTGCTTGTTCTTCGTCGTCATTTTTTTAAACACACTGTAAATATGTTTAGGGCGTCCGGACAGATCAGCCTGAATGCCCATCTCTTCCAGCTTTTCTCTGATACGCTGTATGACATTATCAATAAACTGCTCCCGCTCTGCCCGCTTCTTATGCATCAAATTAGCAATGCGATAATACTGCTGAGGATTCAGATAGCGCAGAGCAATATCTTCCATTTCCCACTTAATGGCTGAAATACCCAGTCGGTTTGCAACCGGACAGAAAATCTCTAACGTTTCATAAGCAATCCGACGCTGGCTTTCCTCTGACTGATATTTCAAGGTACGCATGTTGTGCAGACGATCTGCTAACTTAATGACAATGACACGAATGTCCTGCGCCATAGCAATAAACATTTTTCGATAATTTTCGTTCTGTTGTTCTTCCTTGGAACGGAACTGGATACGCTCCAGTTTCGTCAGACCATCGACAAGCATCGCACATATATCGCCAAAATGCTCGCGAATCTGCGCCAAAGACACCGTCGTATCCTCCACAACGTCATGTAAAAGAGCGGCGATAATGGAGATGGTATCCATCTGCATATTAACGACGATATCAGCAACCGCAAGCGGATGCAGAATATAAGGTTCACCGGACTTACGAGTCTGGCCGGAATGGGCCTGTTCGGCAAAATCATAGGCGTCCCTGATGCGGATAAGATCTGCTTCTCTGGTATAGGCCCCGGCCTTTTTAAGTAATTGCTCTATCCCCATTCTGCTCTATTCCGTGTCCTTTCTATGCAAAATGGAACCCGCCGATCAATGTCGCGCAAAGGTTCCCTTTTAAAAGTGATTTCCTACAATTATGACGGTTAGCACGTCACACGTCAACTATTACAGGTTTGGCATTGTAGCATTATTCTGTCACACATGGATAAGTAAAATGAGGAATGTTGACGAATTGAAACGAATTATATTGAAAAAATTACGAAAAGTAATTAATGTATATAAGAATAATTGAAAGAACTAAGGAGTGAACTGCGTTGCAACGCGAAATTCAAGTTAATGAAAAGCTACCGGCAGGACCTGGGTTCCTGCTCAGCGTACAGCATTTGTTTGCCATGTTTGGCAGTACCGTGCTGGTGCCGAATATTTTCGGCGTCGATCCCGGCATGATTTTGCTAATGAACGGTATTGGCACATTGTTGTACATCTGGATCTGCCGTGGCAAAATCCCCGCCTATCTCGGCTCCAGCTTCGCTTTTATCGCTCCCGTCAGTCTTGTGCTTAAAAACAATCCTGGCGGCAACGGCTATGCTATGGCCCTCGGTGCTTTCATCATTACAGGTATTATTTTCTGCCTCGTCGCACTGGTGATCAAATATGCCGGAACCCGTTGGCTGGACGTCGTTTTTCCTCCAGCTGTTATGGGCTCCATCGTAGCCTTAATCGGTCTGGAGCTGGTTCCGGTTGCAGCAGGCATGGCAGGCATTATCAATGCCGATCCTACTAAAGCATGGACTCCAGATCCCAAAACGATTACTCTTTCGCTCGTTACACTCGGGGTTACTGTTCTGGGTGCGGTGTTGTTTCGCGGGTTTGCCAAAATCATCCATATTCTGATCGGTATCGTAGTGGGCTATGTGCTTGCTTATTTTATGGGCATGGTCAATACACAGGCCATCGCAGACGCTCCTTTTTTCGGACATCCTGCAATTACCACTCCAGTTTTTAATACCTCTGCTATGCTGACGATTCTTCCTGTTGCTCTGGTCGTCATCGTAGAGCATATTGGTCACTTACTTGTGACTAGCAACATTGTCGGGCGTGAGTTGTCCAAAGATCCTGGTCTCCACCGCTCTCTGCTGGGTAACGGTATTTCCACCGTCATTTCGGGTTTTGTCGGTTCTACGCCTAATACGACTTATGGTGAAAATATTGGTGTCATGGCATTAACTAAAGTGTACTCTGTATGGGTTATTGGCGGAGCGGCTATCATTGCCATCCTGCTGTCCTTTTCAGGCACGTTCTCAGCGATTGTTTCTAATATTCCAGCTCCAGTTATGGGTGGCGTATCCTTACTATTATTCGGTGTCATTGCTGCCTCCGGTCTAAGAATCTTCGTTGAGCAAAAGGTTGATTTCGCCAAGCCAACTAACATGCTGCTTGCGACCATCGTGCTTGTTGTTGGAATCAGTGGTACTACGCTCACTTGGGGCGCTGTAACCTTGAAAGGTATGGCATTGGCTACAATCATCGGCATCATCCTCAGCTTGTTCTTCAAGCTGATTGACGTGCTCGGCTGGTCCAACGATAAATCACAGGAACCTTTAACCGAGAAAACACCAGATTGATATCTTTTTTTCAACTTTAAAAGGCCGCTCCATGTTAGTTATGGATCAACACGCTCAGGCTGTATAGACAAGCGTGTAAAGATCCATATCTCAATGGAGCGGCGTTTTTTTATGCACGGCCTTTTTTTCTAAAGATATCACACACGAAAGCGAGATACGACCTGATTAAGCGTATCAGAGACACCTGTAAGTGTCTTGACAGAGCTGTCCATACCTTCCAGATCCTTAAGCTGCCGTTCGGATCGTTCCGAGGCTTGCTCTGTACGTTTAGCTGAAGCTTTCGCAATGTCTGCAAGATATCCAATAGAGGCTGCAACTTCCTCTGAACCTGCCGACATTTCTTCTGAGGCAGATGAAACCTCCTGCACTTCTATCGCCACCTGCTGAATATCTTGATTCATCGCAATAAAACGTTCTTCCACCTCAAGTAAAATAGATACTCCTTCATCCATCTCCAGAGCACCCTGCTGCATTCCTTCCAAAGCTAATTTGGTTTCTTCCTGCATGGATCGGATTCGACTCGTAATTTGTTCCGCAGACTCGCTCACGTTTACAGCCAGCTTGCCGATTTCTGAAGCCACCACAGCGAACCCTCGGCCATGCTCCCCTGCACGTGCGGCTTCAATGGAAGCATTCAGTGATAGCAACTTGGTCTGCCCACTAATTTCCTGAATCATTCCAATTATGCTGCCAATTTGGGCGGACCGCTCATTCAATGAGCTTACTACCCTGCCTGCCTCATCCATAGATATTTTCGCTTTATGCATTCCTTGGTTGACCACGGTCAACCGTTCATTTCCTTGTTGTGCCTTATGTTCAATCTCAGTGGTAGCCTCGGATACATGCTGGATAGATTCAGCAATACGCTGTATGCCAACAGCCATTTCTTCCATCGCAGTCGCACTCTCTGCTGCTGCGACCAATTGAAGCTCGGCTCCTTCCTTCACCTGTGCCAGTTCTCCTGCATTATGCTGCGCATCTTTAGTAGCCCCAGAAATCTCTTGGGAAATTTTTATAGATACGCCTGAGATAACATCTGACTCTTCGCTCAAACGTGATGCCATTCCTCTGGTTGCCGCAATCACCTTATTGATCCCGTCAGCCATTTGGCCAAATTCATCCTTACGTTGTTGTGTTAGTTCAACGCTGTAATCCCCATGAGCCATACGATTGGTTATCTGCATAATTTTTTTAATCTCTTTGATCATACCTGAATTGTTAATTAATAACGCTCCCATAATTAGCAAGATGCCTATAACACTAACAATAAGAAGAAGTTTAAGCATTTCGTTCGCAGAGCGGTTCAAATCGGATTCTGGCAGTAATACGCCGATTTTCCATCCGGTTTGTGGGAGTGTTTCGTACATTATCCGGTAGTCCTCACTATCAATGGGTACGGATAGTTGTCCGGACGTACCACTTTGAATAGATTGTGCTGCTTCCGCATTCATCGTTTTTGTTAACGGCTCGCCTGCTTTTAAGGACGGAAGACCGGATGACAAAATGGCTCCATTCTTATCCATCAAGATCGCACTACCGTTAGCACCAAACTTCATTTTTTCAATAAACGTTTGAATGTTTGTCATATTCAGGTCGCCAGTAATGACACCTAACAGCTTCCCTTCCCTGTCATAAAATGCTTTCCCTGCAGTAATCATATTGACTTTCAGTCTGCTATCGTAAAAAGGCTCCGTAAAATTTATTTCCTTACCACGTTCCACGGCTTCTGTATACCATGGCTGTGTTAAGTAGTCATATTGTGGATCATCATATTCAATCGTTTGCTTCACTAGCTGGCCATCTCTATGCACATATATGGAACGGTAAGTCACTCCCGGATCATACGCACCTTTAGCAAAATAAATCCCTAACCCATAGGTCATATCATTTAATGCCAGCTCTTGTTCAAAGAATCGTCCATAACCCTCAATGTTCATTCCTGTTCCCAGTTGTTCCGCACTCTTAGTCAGCATCGAAACAAGTAAAGCATGACGATCTACGTTAGCTGCAATATCTGCTTTAACTCTCGATAAGGAATGAGCAGCATTTTGGCTTATTTCCGTATCTAGCTTCTGCTTGGCAAAAAAATAAGACAAAAAGCTGATTAAAATCAGCGTTATAAGTACAAGCGGAATCAAGGTAGAAAATGTCCGTGCCTGTAAACTCTTAAATCGAAATAAACCCAATATGACCACCTCTGCTCCTTTTTAATTATTTATCGACATTTATTTTAAATTTTTTATAACTATTCCCAATAAAAACAGTGGTAATTTGCACCAGTCAAACAAAGTCACACCTAAAACGCTTCTAAACAAAATAGCCCGATGGAGCAACTCTTTAGATAAAGAGATGTTCCATCGGACTATTTAGGCAATCCATACATAATTATTTCCCGGGAAACCCAGGTTTCGAAATACTTAATACGTAATCAGGGTGAATACATCTACGTCAGGCAGCTTCGCCCGACCGTTTAGATCAGACAGCTCGATAAGAAAAGCAGCCCCTGCCACATTGCCACCAAGCTGGCGTACCAAGTTTACGGATGTAGCAATAGTTCCACCTGTAGCAAGCAGGTCATCAGCAATCAAAACATTTTGGCCTGGCTCTATAGCATCCTTATGCATCGCCAGCGTATCTTTACCATACTCCAAACCGTATGCTTCCTCAATGGTTTCTCCAGGGAGCTTGCCACTTTTACGGATGGGAATAAAACCAACGCCAAGCGCATAAGCCAGAGGCGCACCGATAACGAATCCACGTGCTTCTGGACCTGCAATCAAATCAATTTTTAAATCCGATACCAATTCCTTCATATCGTTGATAGCCTTGCGGTACAGTTCACCATTTTTCATTAGGGTTGTAATGTCTTTAAAACTAATCCCTGGTTGTGGAAAATCGGAAATCACCCGAATATATTCTTTGTAGTCCAACTTAGTTCCTCCTACTGTAAACTTCAAATTAGTATATACATTTTACAACATAAATTACGAAATAGTATCTCAAGACGCACCCTTCATAAGAGACATAATCCAGCTCGTCATCTGGGTGGTGTCCGCATCCAGCAAATACCGCTCCATTTCAGCCATATTATATAATTCCTGATAGCGCGGAGAAGCAGTTAAATCCCGCTTGGGCGGATTGGATACAAAACGGAATTGACCATCTGTACGCGTCATAAACTCAAGCTCTTCGAAGATGTCCAATACTTTGGATAACATGCGTACTGAACAGGAACACTGTCGACTAAGAGCAGGCAGCATTGCCTTTTCATCAATAGGCTGTGTTCCCAATCGGGAAAGCACAACGTAAATGCGCTTGAACAGCTCTCTGTCTGGGCTTACGAGTCGACCGCCACGTTCACTGACTGAATGAAGGAGAAATACGTTTTCTACATTTTCAAAGGTAGACCATAATGCCTGGAACTGATCCGGTGTATCCGGCGGCTCCAGTACGAACAGCGACTTCACAGAGTGCTGTGCATCTCTTTGACCATCACTGGGAATAACGCTGCCATCTTTATCGTATAACCATAAGGATTCAGTGTCCACGGAGCTAGATGTACGAAGCCTAGATGACGGGTGGACCAACACCGCAACGTCTTTCTTTCTTTCCTCTATGCGTGGATGAAAGATCTTGAGTCCCCGCTCTAATTCGGCAAAAGGGTCCGACACTCCACGATAATCAAAAATTTGCGGCGCCTGCACTCGAATGTCCTGCATCATGAGCTGGAGAGACCTTTTACCGTTCCATTCGTTAATTGACAATTCACCCAGCAGATCTATCTCCGTTTCTTGCTGTAAAAAATCAGCCAAATCGCCACGACGGAAGGCAATCGCGTCCAGCGATAAACCGTTCTGCTCCAGCAGGAGCTTCACATGATTTTTCTCACGTCCCATTTTACGAGCCTCACGCAATTGCAGACCCTGTAATACGAATCGTGGAGATGGATTCCCCATACCAAAAGGCTGAAGCAACTCCAGTTCTTCAACCACTTGCAAAGATACCTCGTCCAAACGACAGACCATATCAGCCTCAGCTACAGGAATGAGATCGTCTGGTGTCAAAATGGAACCCGCATAGCGGTTCAGCTGCTCTTCAAACAATTCCAGATTATCACAGGACAGCGTCATACCCGCTGCCGAAGGATGACCACCAAAATGCTCCATAAGCTCATGGCTGTCCGTAAGAGCACTGTAAATATCCAATGCAGGAATAGAACGGGCGGAACCTTTGCACATACCTGTCTCAGCATCTATACCCAGAATAATGGTCGGTCGATAATAGCGATCCAACAGCTTGGATGCCACAATTCCGACAACGCCGACATTCCAGCCTTCACCAGCCAATACAATAACTGACGGTAGCTTGCCTCCGTTCAGTTTGGATGCCAATTGTTGCTCGGCTTGCTCCACAATACGTTCGACCACCTGTTGACGCTCACGATTGAGCAGGTCCAGCGCATGCGCAAGTTGGTCTGCTTCTTCCTCTTTTTCTGTCGTCAGCAGAGAAACGGCTCGTCCCGCATGATCCAGGCGCCCGCTGGCATTAATCCGCGGAGCCAAGGCAAATGCGATGTTGACTGAAGTCACTGTAGATATATCTACGCCCGCTACATGGAGCAACGCACGAATCCCCGGAAAAGCAGAGTTTCTCATGGATTGAATCCCTCTGCGTACCATCGTCCGATTTTCACCATGTAGTGGCATCAGATCGGCTACCGTGCCGATAGCGACGATTTCAAACCATTCCTCCGGCACTTCACCCAACAGCGCCTGAGCGAGCTTCAGGGCAACACCAACACCTGCAAGACCTTTAAATGGGTATGGACAACCGGGGAGCTTCGGATTAATCAAAGTATATGCCTCGGGAAGTACTGCAGGCGGCTCATGATGGTCCGTCACAATAACGTCTATCCCCAAGGAAGTTGCATAAGCAATTTGCTCTACTGCACTAATTCCCGTATCTACCGTAATGACCAGTGTAACTCCCTGCTGATGTGCCCAATCAAGGGCATGGTTATGCAGACCATATCCCTCGTTAGAACGATGAGGAATATAAATATCATAGGAAGCCTTTAGAAAACGCATGAGCTGAATCATCAATGATGTACTGGATACGCCGTCCGCATCATAATCTCCATAGATTAATATATGCTCGCCACGTTCCAGAGCCTGACGAATTCTCGGCACAGCCTCTTCCATACCAAGAAGCAAAAAAGGGTCGTGTACATCGTCCACACTTCCGTACAAAAAGCGGTTTGCTTCCCCGGCGGTAGTGACGCCCCGGTTCACTAAAAGCCGGGACAACAATGGTGAAATCCCCAGTTCCCCTGTCAACAGCTGAGCCGCTTCCAGGTTAGCCTCTGGGGTCTTCCATCTGTACTGCGAATGAAGCAATCCTATTCACCTTTCTTTCATAGTCGTCCTGCCCTATTGAAGCAACGACGACACATCATTATCTGGCAGTTCATGATTGGATTTGTATGGATATCCGGCTTGATAAGAAATGAACTGCATTTGTACATGGGTCACCTGTGGAAAACGGGCTAACAGTAAATTTTTGGCTCGATCGGCGATTTCCTGCGCTTCCTGTACCGTAATCCGCGGGTTCACACTTATCGTTACATCCACTGTTATGAAATGCCCTGTTTCCTGGGCATGTAAGTGTTCAACCGTTACAATACCATACACCCGTTGAATCGTCTCCATAAAGCGTCGGGAGTCTTCCTCCTGCAAGGGCTGCGCAGGAACCTGGTAAGCGGTATTCATTACCATCAAATATCCTTTACGCAGCACCAGACAGGCTACGAGCAAAGCTGCGGTTGGATCAAGATATAATAATGCAGGCCATTCCATTGCTTCGCCAGTCATTGCGCCGATCATGCCAATCAATGCAATCAACGATGCATACAGCGAGTAACGTTCATGGTTTGCGTACCGATCTGCTTCCTCTTTATGACCATGTTTAATCGAGTAGCGATATTGAAACTGAAATAGCGCTTCTCTCAATACCAACGCAATAAATACGGTAATTAATGCATACAGACCGGGTGCCTGCGGTTCCGAACTGCTTAATGAACGAACAGCCGAGATAGCTAGCTGAAGACCGCTCATCAGCACTAAAATAGCCAGTACCACAGATATGACCGTTCGAACCTTTTCACCGTTTCGCAACCGTGCCAGCATTCCGTGCCCTGTAGCACCCTTGGAACACAGAAGCTCCTGCAAACGGGAAGCACTATCTGCAGCCGTGTGCAGTGCATCTCCCAACAACGCCTTGCTGTTTGCCGCATAACCGACGGCTCCCTTTAGAACAGCCAGCGCGAGATTACCTACAATCCCGCTCAACGCCGCAGTTTCCAATGATCGGCTGCGTTCGCTATTCACAACGTTTCCCCCTCAATCCTGAACTAACCCTTTCCCAATAAAGCTCAATCTAAAATAACCGAATTTCTCAAAATCAAAAACCATTCACATTTAAGTGCCACTACTGAGCCTTACTTAAGGTAAATCTTAAAACCTTAGAAAACCGCGCCCAAGCAGACGCGGCTTTCTCTTTAATTTATACTACTGGTATTTGCGTAACTTAAGACTTTGCAGTTTTGGCCGCGCCCCCGCCAGCTGTCGGAGATTTTTGTTTTCCTTTCAATGCCACCCACAGCGGGCTGGCAATGAAAATGGAGGAATAAGCACCAAACAACAAACCAATGACCATTGCAAGTGAGAACATACGGATCGATTCGCCGCCAAATATGAACAAACATACGGAGGCAATAAACACCGTAAACACGGTTGCAAGTGACCGAGTCATTGTCTGCGCAATACTGTGATCAACTACCTGCTCTAAGTCGTCCCTGGACTTCTTCTTCGCAAATCGTAGATTTTCCCGAATACGGTCAAAAATAACGACGGTGTCATTAATGGAGAAACCAACAATCGTCAGAATTGCCGTAATAAAGGTCAAATCCACCTCAAGCCGGAAAATCGAGAAAATACTGATGACGAGGAAGGCATCATGCAACAACGAAACAATTGCTGCAACGGCAAACCGCCATTCAAAACGGATTGAGATATAAATAGCGATAGCCACAGAAGCCAATAAAATCGCCCATAACGCATTTCGTTCTAGTTCTTGCGCCATTTCCGTATCCACTGTATTGACCTCAAAGGAAGCCTTCGGATCCAGCTGTTTATTAAAAGAAATCTTAAAATCATTCACTTGCTGATCCGTCAACACCTGTGAGAAGCGAATGCCGAAACGCTCTTTCCCCGGTGTATAATCCACCTCTTTGCCAATCCCCTGCTTATTCAGCAAAGTTTGAATCTGTTCTTGTGTAACGGCTTTAGTCAAATTGACATCCACATTGGAACCGGAACGAAAGTCCACCCCGTAATTCAAGCCAAATATCGACAAGCTCAGAATACCAAGCAGTGTGATAATAATCGAGAACGTGTAGAACCACTTGCTCATCTTGATATATTTATAGTCCCAATTAAAGCGCACTGATATCACTCTCCTTCACACCAAAATACTTTGGCTTCTTCACAGCATCCGCTTTAACCAGCAGATTGAGCAAGAAGCGGGAGAAGAAGATATTCGTCAAGATACTAGTGACAATATCAACGATAAGCACCAGAGCGAATCCTCGAACAGAACCTGTTCCCAGACCAAACATAACTGCTGCCGCTATAATTGTCGTAATATTGGCATCCATAACGGTACGGAACGAAGCCTTACTACCTGCGATAACGGAAGAACGTATCGTTTTGCCTGTCTTGATTTCTTCTTTAATCCGTTCATACGTAATAATATTGGCATCGACTGCCATTCCGATCCCGAGCACGAAGGCAGCGATACCTGGGAGTGTGAGTACGAATCCACCCAAGTAGAAGATCGCAAGCACCAGCCAAGTATGAACGATGAGACAGAAACTGGCCACTAATCCCGGTACACGGAACATCGCAATCATAAATACCAGAATAATGATCGAGCCAATCAACCCAGCACGAATCGTCTGATCCAGTGACAATTGACCCAGCGTAGCACCTACACTCTGAGAATATTTTTCCGTCAGTTTGAGCGGAAGGGCACCCAGATTAATCGTATCCGCCAGTTTATTCGCTTCATCACGAGTGTAGCTACCTGTGATTGACGCGCTACCGTCCGTTAATTCCCCACGCACTGTGGGTGCAGACAGCAATTCCTGATCCAGGAAAATAGCTAATTCTTTATTCAGAAGTCGCTTTGTGATTTCTGCAAATTTAGCTTTGTCCTTGACTTTGATACTAATCTCAGGTTGATTCAGCTGATCATAGCCTACAACAGCGCCATTCTCCACAAAATCATTACCGCGGAGCTCAATTTTGCTGTATTGACCTGGCTTTTTAGCATCTGCTGCCGTTGCACTGCGAAACGTTAATTCTGCAGGCTTTTTCAGCATGGAGCGAACTTCTGCCTCATTAGTGACACCAGCAAGCCGCACGCGAATACGGTTGCTTCCCTCTGTTGTTACTTCCGGCTCAGTCGTACCGAGCGCATTAATCCGTCTCTCCAGACTTTGAGCTGTTTGTATAAGAGACTGTCTGGTTACACTCTGCCCGGCTTCCAAAGGCTGGGCTTCATATAAAATTTCAAAGCCTCCCTTTAAATCGAGGCCTAATTTTAAACTGTTCAGTAGGCCCGGGCTTGTCCCGATCATAACACCAGTAGTTATGAGCACGACCACGATGAAACTTAGAATTCTCTTCATTCCGTCCCATGTTCCCCTTTCATTCTCAATATTCCTATTATAGCTACCCCTCAAAAAGCAGTCAATTTGAACGCAAAAAAAGACCCCCTTCTATTCGAAAGTGGAGCCCCGTAATGCGGACATAGTCAAATAGTTCATAAAGCTCGTCGCTTTAAGGGAAAGTATATCGTTAACGAGCTTGTGCAGCGGAGGAATACCCTCCTTTTCATATTTATGGCTGACGCAATTCCACACGTCCTTACTTGTGACATGCTCATAGCCTACGAGAATCAACTCGTCCGCCTTACTTTGACAAAGCATCTCAATTGCGTCATCCCAATCCTGCTCATCCAGCTCTTCCATACCCACGATGGCCGTTCCTCCTCCCAGCGACTACCGGTTCCGCAGATCAGCAATTAGCGGGGTTATTGACTGCTTTGTAGAACATTTCTGTCCTGATCCTGGAAAACCCTTCTTCTCGTTGAAAATAGCCTTAAATCAACAATATATGCAATCATTTCGCTCGTCAATAGCAGAATTCACCACTCTCCCTCTTGTTGTCTAAATCACTTTGTTTCTGAACGGAAAAGCTTGTCATGAAGATGGACAGGTCCAGCATATCTTCTAAAGTAATGTATAGACGCAGAATTACATTTTGGGGAAGAGGGAGTTGCGATTGAAAAAGCAGACATTCATCCATGGAGCAATTATTTTATTGGCAGCAGGAATTATCAACCGGATACTAGGTTTTATCCCCCGAATCGCACTCCCGCGTATCATCGGCCCCGAAGGAGTTGGCTTGTACCAACAGGGGTATCCCTTTTTTATCGTTCTGGTGACGCTTATTACAGGGGGAATCCCTCTTGCGGTAGCCAAGCTAGTAGCCGAAGCCGAAACGGCGGGACAGCCCGAAATGTCGCGGCGTATTTTGCACACCAGCCTGCGCTTCACCATTACACTCAGTCTGATCGCCATGGTGCTCTGTCTTGTGTTCGCGCCTTGGATCACAAGCCATCTTCTGACCGACAGCCGCGTGTATTATACATTCGTGAGCATGAGCCCAATGATTGTCATTGTAGCTGTTTCTTCAGCTTATAGGGGCTATTTTCAGGGAAAGCAAAATATGATTCCTTCCGCTAGTTCCTCGATTGCCGAGACCGTTATGCGCATTTTTTGTGTCATTTGGTTTGCTTACTTGTTACTTCCCCATGGGGTAGCCTACGCTGCTGCAGGTGCCATGCTCGGTGCTCTGGCGGGCGAATTCATTGGCATGATTGTGCTTCTATGGCAATACGTGTGTAACCAGCGAAAAGATCGCATCCTTCAGCCGAATTCGCCTGGCCCCTCCTCTGAGGTTTATCCCGAGCAATCATCTGTTTTGTCACGTCTTATGTCTATATCCGTTCCCGTGACTGCTGGAAGGCTTGTCGGTTCCTTATCCTATTTGCTCGAATCTATCTTGTGCATGCGCAGCCTTGCCGTAGCAGGCATTGCAACTGGCGTGGCAACCGCACAATATGGAGCCATGCAGGGCATGGTCATTCCTGTGTTATTACTACCTGGGGTTCTGACCAGTTCATTAGCTGTTTCACTCGTTCCTTCGTTATCCGAAGCAGCGGCTAAGGGGCATATTATAGCCATTCACAAACGTCTACATCAATCGCTTCGGCTCGCTTTGGTTGCAGGAGCCCCATTTGCCGTGATCATGTATGTATTGGCGGAACCTCTGTGTCTGCTACTCTACAATAATGGCGATATTGCAGGAATGCTTAAGCTCATGGCACCTTTTGCTCTTTTTATGTACATTCAGGCCCCGCTTCAGGCAGCACTTCAGGCGTTAGACCGTCCTGGAAGTGCCTTATTAAATACCTTTATCGGAGCCGTTATCAAAATTGTGCTGATCGTCTGGCTTGCATCCCAACCTCAGTACGGTATCTACGGAGCTGTCATCGCCATTTGTATTAACAGTGCCATTGTTACTCTCCTTCATGGCTTCAGTGTCAGCAGGCTACTTCGCTTCCGCGTACGTTTGCTCGATTTCTGGAAGACCGGGATAGGCATGATCATCATGGCAGCAGCAGTGTTATATACCTACAGACATTTAACGATGTTCGACCAAATGTGGCTCCAATTTATTTTTGCCGCAGGCTTGGGAATTATTCTGTACCTTTTCCTGATGACCTTGATCAAAATGATTGATTGGGACAACCTTACACGCATTCCAATCCTGAGAAGATGGTTTAAAGCATAAGAAATCTAATCCGAAGATTTTCCATAGGCCGGTGGTGTAATGTACACATCACCTCTATGGTTAACCGAGCATAAAAAAACATCCTTAAAATCTTTGTGTCCCTTCGCTTGAATTTGATTTTTAAGCCAAAACCGGTTCATATCCATTCGTTCCAAATTTCGATCCAGCACCTTACCATCCATGATTAATGGAATAGGCAGTCCCTCATATCTAAACTTTCCACCGATTTGTGGAGAAGGATGGACTTTATCCACCTGTAGCTCTTTGTTTGCCAAATCTGTTCCGTTTAATTCCTGCTTCATTTTTTCGTGTTCCACTCCGACGTTATCATCCTTACCTATAACCGTTAGCTTACCTGTCGTTTCCAAAATAACATATTCAACTTCGTCCAGACTTTCTATATTTTGTTCACGAAGTTGTAACAGCAAGTCATCCAAATTGTAACGTTGTTTCACCATTTCGTCCTTGTTTAATTGTCCATTAGAGTACAATACACTGGGCCTACCATCAAATAGTAAGCGCAGTCGCCGACTTTTCAGACTGAAATAGGAAATCCCAATTTGCAAAATTAACAGCACTCCTAAAGGAATCAATCCTTCGTAAAGTGGACGTTTTATGTCCTCCAGACTGAATACAGCAATTTCTGCAATCATAATGGATATGACGAGATCGAAAACAGACAATTTACCGATCTCCCTTTTACCCATCAAGCGCATCACCAGATATACAATAAAATACATGAGCAGCGTCCGAAAAATATGAGCAAAAATATCGTGACTCAATATGTTCGCCTCCTCCCCTGTACTTGCAATAAGACATGAGTCGTTCATTGTACACGTATTCTGACCGTTCCTCACTTGGCTCATACAAAAAACAAAAGGCTAAATTATTGAAATAAAGAGAAAGACTGCTTGCGACTTGGTACTAAGCCGTGAGGCTTGGCCATAGAATGATAATAGTTCAAACCTTGGTACAGGAGGAATTATCAATGGAGCTCATTCGCCGCTGGTGTTCGTTTCGTCTGGCCCATCCTATTTTATCCGGCTTATTCTATGCTTTTGCATGGATGCTGCTTGGCGCATTGATTCTTTCACTACTCTTGTGGCTGACACAGATGCAGGAACAGGACTTATCATTGTATACGTACATCGTCCATGCATTCGCCATGCTATCTGGTGGCTTCGTCGCCGGTAAAAGATCAGCAAACAAAGGCTGGTATCAAGGCGGTATTACAGGTATCCTGTATGGACTAATCGTTCTGCTGGTCGGTTTTCTGGCATTGGATGCGGGCATGGTCGGCAAGGACCTGTTACACTTAGGTTTCGCGTTTGTCATAGGCGCAGGTGGTGGGATGTTTGGCATTAATCTCAACAAGTAATCAAAATGTTTGTACCCATGTAATAAAACAACACAAAAAACCGAGCCTCCTCAAAGGCTCGGTTTTTGTATAACGGTCACCAGCATTTTACGATTTGGAAACAACTTCCTCAGATGCCGTGTCTTTTGCAATCGCGTTGCTGATTGCACTGCGGTCAAAGGTCAGCTTCGTGACATCATTCACACGCAAAACTACTACATCATCCGTAATCTCCATAATTGTACCGTGAAGACCTCCGATTGTAATGACTTTATCTCCCTTTTTCAAAGCTTGAAGCATCGTTTGACGTTGCTTTTGTTTTTTCTGATTCGGGCGAATCAGCAAGAAATAGAAGATTACAAACATCAGAGCCAGTGGCCAGATCATTTGAAAAAGTCCGCCAGTTCCACCGGGTGTAGCAGCGGCTGTAGCAAAATGAAACATGTTAAATCCCCCTTTCGTATACTCTCCCTAAAACTTAAAATCCTTTATCATTATCATGAAGACCGTACTGCTCAAAAAATTCATCTCGGAAATCAAGCAGCCTGTCATCCATAATCGCTTGTCTGACATTACGCATCAATTGTATTAAGAAATGCAAGTTATGATACGTTGTCAGTCGGAGCCCGAAGGTTTCATCCGCTTTAATCAAATGTCGCAAGTAAGCACGTGAATAATTGCGACAGGTATAACAATCACAAGCAGGATCGAGCGGGCCAAAATCACTTGCATATTGGGCATTGCGAACGACAAGACGACCTTGGCTGGTCATCGTTGTCCCGTTGCGAGCAATTCGGGTTGGAAGTACACAATCGAACATATCCACACCACGGATAGAGCCTTCAATCAAAGCATCAGGCGAACCCACGCCCATCAAATAACGTGGCTTGTTGGTGGGAAGCAGAGGAACCGTATAATCGAGCACTTCATACATCAAATGTTTCGGTTCACCTACGCTCAGTCCACCAATAGCATACCCCGGGAAATCCATGGAAGTCAAATCCGCAGCGCTTTGCCTGCGCAGATCTTCATGCATGCCTCCCTGAACAATGGCAAACAGACCTTGATCACGAGGACGCGCGTGTGCCTCTAGACAACGCTCAGCCCAACGGCTGGTGCGTTCCAGTGACTTTTTCACATACTCATATTCAGCCGGAAACGGCGGACATTCATCGAAGGCCATCATAATATCTGAGCCAAGCGAGTTTTGAATTTCCATCGCCACTTCAGGCGAAAGAAACTTTTTATCTCCATTTAAATGAGAGCGAAAATGAACACCCTCCTCTGAAATCTTGCGCATTTCACTTAAAGAAAACACCTGGAATCCGCCGCTGTCCGTTAAAATAGGACGATCCCAATTCATAAACTTGTGCAGTCCACCCGCTTCACGAATAATATCGTGGCCCGGACGAAGAAACAAATGGTACGTGTTACTCAAAATAATTTGAGCATCCATCGCTTTTAGTTCCTCAGGACTCATCGTTTTAACAGTAGCCTGAGTTCCCACAGGCATAAAGGTTGGTGTCTCAATAACTCCGTGAGGAGTGTGTACACGCCCGAGACGGGCTCCCGATTGCTTGCAGGTTTTGATATGTTCGTATCTTATTGCTGGTGCCATATTTTCTCAACCATCCTTAATTAATAAATGAACATTGCATCCCCGAAGCTGAAAAACCGATATTGTCGGTCAATCGCCTCCTGGTAAGCATGCATAATATTCTCCCTGCCCGCCAGTGCGCTGACCAGCATAACCAAGGTGGATTTGGGCAAATGAAAATTCGTAATCATCGCATCCACCACACGGAATTCATAGCCTGGATAAATAAAAATCTGTGTCCAGCCACTACTGGCCTCTAATACTCCATCACCAAATTTATTACCCACCGTCTCCAGCGTCCGGCAACTGGTCGTCCCCACCGCCACGACTCTTCCACCGCGCGCCTTGGTTTCATTGAGTACATCGGCTGTTTCCTGTGACAATGAATAGTATTCTTCATGCATTACGTGCTCTTCAATCGTATCCACAGACATCGGTCTGAACGTCCCTAAGCCAACATGAAGTGTGATAAAGGCAACGGTAACGCCCTTCTTTTTAATCTGGTCCAGCAATTCTTCTGTAAAGTGCAGCCCTGCCGTTGGAGCCGCAGCCGAACCTTCATGCCGAGCATAAACGGTCTGATAGCGCTCGCGGTCATCCAGTTGTTCCTTGATATACGGCGGAAGCGGCATTTGGCCCAAGCGGTCCAATATCTCCTGGAAAATACCGTCATATGAAAATGACAGTACCCTTCCGCCCATATCTCCTTCTTCCTCAATTACTGCTTTCAGCTCATCACCGAAAACGATAACAGCACCCTTTTTCAGCTTTTTACCAGGTTTCACCAATGCTTCCCATCGGTCCCCTTGCAGTTGCTTAAGCAACAAAACCTCAGCCTTAGCTCCCGTGTCTTCCTTGATGCCAAACAAGCGTGCAGGAATCACTCTCGTATCGTTTAATACCAACGTATCCCCTGGTTGGAGATACTGCACAATATCCGAAAACGTATGATGGCCCACTTCACCGTTATTTTTGTTTAATGTCAGTAATCTGGAAGCGCTCCGATCAAGCAAAGGCGTCTGTGCAATTAATGTTTCAGGCAGTTCAAAATCGTAGTCGTTTACGTTCATATATTGGTCAGTCCTTAACTATATCCACATTTTTATAATAGTGTTGCAAAATTTTCTTGTAATCATACCCCTGCTCGGCCAAACCATTGGCACCCCATTGGGATAAGCCCAAACCATGACCATTTCCTTTACCTGTAAAAATAAAGCTTTGTGTTTTGTCAATGACTCGTGCATGACGATCTTCATTCATGACGATCACCCCGTTACCACTTGAAGTACTGCTGCCAGATGCGGACAGGATTTGAGTGCCTTGTGTACCACTTACATGAGAAGTAGCCCCATCAGCGCCTAATACAGTATAACTTCCGGTACTCGCAATATCAAACAGTGTGCTCGGGAGGCCGCCCATTGCTGAGCGAAACATATCCGGATATTTCACTTTCAAAGGGGTTCCGTTCGCTTCAACCTCCAACACTCGCCCTGATGGACCACGTTTGGTGACATCGAGGTGATTAATAGAGGAAGGCACTGTGCCCGTTACTTTCCCTTGCAGGGATTTAGCAAGCTGAGCTGACGTAAAGGGCCCCCGCACCCATGCATAGTCTCCGGACTGAGGCACCTTTTCTAATACAATGATCTCTTCGCCCGGCTGCGCCTTGGCTATTGGTGTAACCGTCGATTGAATTTGGGGAATAGGACGCACATTTGTATTTTCCGCAGTGACGGTGATTTTGTCTAACCCCGCTTCTGTGACACCCTCCAGTTCCTTAGCATTATCCTCACGAATATACCCTGTCTTGCCACTGGAGAGAAGTACATGATACCACTCCTGTGCTCCTTTTTGCGCCGAAGTATCCCCCGAGCTGTCTACGCTAGCAAAGGCTTCGCCACCACTGTTCCACACCTCAGAGGCATCTGCTGTCACACCGCCCGCATTAGATGAAAATACAGCTTCGACCACTTTACCGCCACTTTTAATGACTTCACCAGCCGTTGCATCTACAGCCTTATTGACGTTGGCATGTTCCGAGCTCTTCCCGTTGTAAGCCTGGCTTAACGTGCCATCTACCACATTGCCGATCTGAAACCGATTGCCTTGGGCAAGCGCATAGCTACGAGCCGCTACCGCTTGAGCCTTGAGCGCTTCATCTGGCCATGAGGAATAGACCTCTGCTCCTACCACGGAATACAAATACTGCTCCAAAGGAACTTCGTTCACAAGCGCCAGCTGGCCTGACGTCATGCCAATCTCCATCTCGCCGCGATATGTACGCTGTGATCTTTCCATCACTTGTACTCCATTATTACCGCCGTTGACAATTATCTTGCTATTATCAGAACCACTTAGCATGTAATGAGACATCACCTGCGAGCCGGTCGTGACTCCTGCTTCCTGTCTTATAATGAGGCCGGCTTGAGTAGCATTAACTTTAGACAACGTGAGTCTCGGCTGCTTGCTCTCCAGCTCAGTTTTCAAAGCCAACAGCTTGCTGTCATTACTTTCTTCTCCAACCCACACGGCATACTGACCTCTTGATTGAATCACAGTAAAAGCATCAAAGCCCGCCGCAGCAATTGTCGTTCGAACGAGATTAGCTTCCTGCTCGCTTCCGTAGCTTCCAGTGGACCAATGCTTGTTTCCCTTCACCTCGGCCTGCGCTCCGGTTGCCGAGGAAATCCGCTGTACAGCAGCCTGCGCAGACTGTTCACTAGCATATATTCCCGCGTACACTTGATACACAGAGCTACCATTTTTTGAACCGATAAAAACCGTAGGTTTATCATTAGTCTTTTGCAGGGCTTGTGCCGCTTTTATCGCCGTTGCTTCATTTCCTTCAAGTACCTTCACCCGATAGCTGTCTACACTAAAACGAGCTGTACTGTCTGGCAGTCCCATCCAAGTTTGAAAGCTGCCTCCACTGTTCTGTCCAACACTCAGACCTCCTGATGATTTCAAGGTTACAGCGGGGACTGTCGCTTTATATTTGCTGCCTAGATCCGCAAAAATCACTACACGAATATCCTCTTGGGCGGCGGCAGCGTGAACGCCCGAAGACCAAGGTATGCACACTGTAGCTAATACCATAATCGCTGCTGCTCGTTTGGCCCGGCCCATCCATACACCGAAAATACTTTCTCGGTTAAATGCTTTTCCACTCATTTCTGGCTCCCCCAATCTAGCTGCCTAGCACTTATATTTGCGTAATTTATCGGGCTCTCGATCCTTGTCTGTCCCTTTAAATACATCGGCGGAATAAACCAAAATATAAACCCGCCAAAATCTTACTTATACTCTCATTCCCTCAGTCATCCGTCAGCCGATATCGTATTCACCATACTGCATGTAACCATGCAATAATTTTTTAAAAAAGTGCATCATGTTTCCTAATCACCGTGGATCCGTTGGCATGGGGATTCCAAGGTGGGCATATGCCGCCGGAGTCACTGTTCGTCCCCGAGGTGTTCTTTGTAAAAGACCAATTTGTAACAAATAGGGTTCATACACGTCCTCAATAGTCTGACTCTCTTCACCAATGGTTGCAGCAATTGTGTCCAATCCTACAGGTCCGCCCCGGAATGAATGAATCATGGCCTTAAGCATTTTATGATCAATTTCATCCAGCCCGAGAGGATCTATTTGAAGTCTCTTTAGCGCCTCTGCAGCCAACTCAGAATGAATAATTCCGTCTCCGGCAACCTGGGCAAAATCACGCACCCTTTTTAATAGTCGGTTGGCAATACGCGGTGTCCCCCGTGAACGCAATGCGATTTCCTCCGCCGCATCCCCGACAATTTCAATCTCCATAATATCCGCGTTCCTAGACACAATGTAAGCCAGCTCGTCTGTCGTATAAAACTCTAATCGACTAATAACACCAAACCGGTCACGCAATGGCGCAGAGAGCAGCCCAGCGCGCGTAGTGGCCCCTATAAGAGTAAAGGGTGGCAAATCCAGACGGACTGAGCGTGCACTCGGGCCTTTACCAATCATAATATCCAGCGCAAAATCCTCCATCGCCGGATACATGACTTCTTCCACCGTACGATGAAGGCGATGAATCTCATCAATGAACAAAACATCACCCTCTTGAAGATTGGTCAGCAATGCTGCCAAATCTCCCGGTCTTTCAATTGCAGGACCTGAAGTCGTACGCAGATTAACCCCCAACTCATTGGCAATAATGTTAGCAAGAGTTGTTTTACCCAACCCAGGCGGTCCGTACAACAGTACATGGTCCAACGCTTCTTTACGCATTTTGGCCGCTTCAATATATACTTTCAGATTTTCCTTAACCTGATTTTGCCCGATATATTCATTTAGATAACGGGGGCGAAGGCTTAGCTCCGCCGTCTGGTCTTCCATCATCAAATTGGCGGAAATAATCCGGTCATCCATATTCCATCGCTCCTCTTTTCACCAGACACTTGTTAACGGACATCCGCGTCCTATCCGGCAAACAACAGTTGCAAAGCCCGCTTCATCAAAATATCGGCAGATTCATCAGGTTTTGCATCTTTCTTCATTCTGCTCCATACCTTATCCAACTCAGTATCAGTATAACCGAGGGCCTTGAGCGCCTCACGGGCCTCGCCCCAATATGAACCTTCGCCTTCTTCTACGACAGGCTCAGCAAACAATCCGGTTGCCATCCCCAACGAGCCAATACCGTCCAGCTTGTCTTTCAAATCCAGAATCATACGTTGTGCCGTCTTTTTACCGATCCCCGGTAACTTGGTGAGAAATGTGATATTCTCCTGATAAATCGCCGTTACCACATGAGCAGGCGTACCGCCTCCTAAAATACCAAGCGCAACACGTGGTCCAATACCAGATACATCAATCAGTTTACGGAATAGCTGCTGCTCCTCACGGGTCGCAAAACCGAACAGTAAAATAGCATCTTCCCTTACATGATGGTGAATATAAATAACCACTGGACCTTCAGTTTTGGCGAACGCGTAAGGATTCGGACAAAATACCCGGTACCCTACACCCTGTACATCTAAAACGACATATTCATTTTCCAAATGGGCCACAGAACCACGCAAGAAATCTATCATTTTCGTAATACCTCATTTAATTTTGAATTTAGTCCATAGGAGTGCGCATGACAAATAGCCACCGCCAAAGCATCCGCTACATCGTCCGGTTTCGGCACAGTTTGAAGCTTTAGAAACATTCTAACCATTTCTTGTACCTGTTTCTTCTCAGCCTTACCATACCCTACAATAGCCTGCTTTACCTGCATCGGCGTGTATTCACCTATAGGCAAATTACGTTGTTTTGCAGCCAGCACCAGCACCCCACGTGCCTGACTTACAGACATAGCGGTTGTAACGTTGCGATTAAAAAAGAGCTTCTCCAGTGCTACTGCATCAGGCTTATATTTATCTATTAATTGCAACATGCCTTCATACACATGAAGCAGCCTTTCTTCTTCCGGTGTATGAGCCTCCGTCTGGATGCAGCCATACTGTACAGGCACCACTTTACTGCCAATCTTGTCTACAAACCCGAAGCCCACAATAGCAATACCCGGATCAATTCCTAGAAAACGCAAAAAAATCTCTCCTCTATCGCTCAATCATGGCGTAACTAACCAATAGTCAACGTTATCCTGAATATACTCAAAAGCCAAATACCATATAAAGCGAACATATGTGTCGTTCTTTTCATTATAACAAAACTTTGTATCTAATAGAGGAAAAAATTTAAACATGAGTAAAAACATAAAAAGAGACGCTTCAAGCCTCACCTCATGGGCAAAGCCTAACGTCTCGCAGTTGTAATCAATAGTGCTGTTTTAATACCCTTTGTGTTCGCTCCACGGCAAAGTCACTAAAAGTGGAAATTACACTGTTATACTCATTTATATCCTGTACACGGATTCCCTGCTGAAGTTGTTTATACACCCCTTCTGGCAAGGCCGTCTCCATGGAACCCACATCCAATTGAAAAAAAGTGCGGATAACTTTTTCTCTTTTAGGCAGTCCTTCATACAATGTAAGCTGGCCGTCAGTGCTCAAACCCATGTATCCACGCTCTTTGCATGACTCTGACAAGTCTTCCACCCTGCGTTCCAGCCACACCTCTCCTTTGGTATTAAGTCGTCCCTTCCAATCGGGATGTTGCTTCAGTAAGGTCTCTAGCTGCTGTGAACTTAGCGTTCCCAAGGAAAGTGTTTCCGTACCACATACGTAGGTGGTTAACAGACGGGTCTTCCTGCTTATACCGGAAGCACGAATACTTTGTAATAGTTGCATATGTGAGGAGTGATCTTCAGTTGGACCCAGATGTGAAGCCTCCTCCATGCCCTCCTCTGCCATGACGGTAGTAGCGAGTGGCTGTGACAACATAGCCTGCATATAATTCGATAACAGAATACCCAACCCTGCCAGCAAACAAGCCGCGCCCAAAATGCTACAGGCCCACACTGTTCTTCTCCACTGTTTCCAGCGCCGTTTCATCTGTTTTTTCCAACTTAATCGCTTCACAGTAATCCCTTCCGTCCCACTTTTTGTGTTAGTGTGACCTGGTGATTACTGATTTATACAAAAAGATAATTAATATAACAAAAAAGCCGCTGCTTCCAGCGACTTTCCTTTTGAATCGGGATGACACGATTTGAACATGCGACCCCCTGGTCCCAAACCAGGTGCTCTACCAAGCTGAGCTACATCCCGAAATACATGCCGGTGAGAGGACTCGAACCTCCACGGTTTCCCTCACGATTTTGAGTCGCGCGCGTCTGCCAATTCCGCCACACCGGCTTATGAAGTTAATGGCGCGCCCTGAGAGATTCGAACTCCCGGCCTTTTGATTCGTAGTCAAACGCTCTATCCAGCTGAGCTAAGGGCGCAAATATGGAGCGGACGACGGGAATCGAACCCGCGACCCTCGCCTTGGCAAGGCGATGCTCTACCGCTGAGCCACGTCCGCAATATCATTATATCCATGACATATAAGTGCATGAATGGTGAGCCATGAAGGACTCGAACCTTCGACACCCTGATTAAAAGTCAGGTGCTCTACCAACTGAGCTAATGGCTCCCAACAGGGTAACATAACTTTGTAAAAATGGCGGAACTGACGGGATTCGAACCCGCGATCTCCTGCGTGACAGGCAGGCATGTTAGGCCTCTACACCACAGTTCCATAGCAGTTTACATTCAAAAGTTAATTGGTTGCGGGGGCAGGATTTGAACCTGCGACCTTCGGGTTATGAGCCCGACGAGCTACCGAACTGCTCCACCCCGCGATAATATAAGGGACTTCTATTTAAATAAATGGTGGAGGCTGAGGGGTTCGAACCCCCGACCCTCTGCTTGTAAGGCAGATGCTCTCCCAGCTGAGCTAAGCCTCCATATTACTTATGACCCGTAGGGGATTCGAACCCCTGTTACCTCCGTGAAAGGGAGGTGTCTTAACCCCTTGACCAACGGGCCATACAATAAAATAATTATGGCGGAGAGAGAGGGATTCGAACCCTCGAGACGCTTTTGGCGCCTACACGATTTCCAATCGTGCTCCTTCGGCCAACTCGGACACCTCTCCATATGGCTCCCCGAACAGGACTCGAACCTGTGACAACTCGATTAACAGTCGAGTGCTCTACCAACTGAGCTATCAGGGAATAATAATCATAAAGCTCTGCTTGGCGACGTCCTACTCTCCCAGGACCCTGCGGTCCAAGTACCATCGGCGCTGGAGGGCTTAACGGTCGTGTTCGGGATGGGTACGTGTGGAACCCCTCCGCTATCGCCACCAAACATGAATTTGCTATGCAAATTCTTCCGTAAGGTTATTCGCTTCATCACTTATCGTGTGAATGAATAGCCATGCGCTTGTTGTATGTCACTTGTACATACGTTCAAGGTTACACCCTGAAAACTGGATCCGAAACTCATTTGCGTTTTATTTTAGGATAAGCCCTCGACCGATTAGTATTGGTCAGCTCCATGCATTACTGCACTTCCACCCCCAACCTATCTACCTCGTCGTCTTCAAGGGGTCTTACTAATTGGGAAATCTCATCTTGAGGGGGGCTTCACGCTTAGATGCTTTCAGCGCTTATCCCTTCCGTACATAGCTACCCAGCGGTGCTCCTGGCGGAACAACTGGTACACCAGCGGTACGTCCATCCCGGTCCTCTCGTACTAAGGACAGCTCCTCTCAAATTTCCTACGCCCACGACAGATAGGGACCGAACTGTCTCACGACGTTCTGAACCCAGCTCGCGTACCGCTTTAATGGGCGAACAGCCCAACCCTTGGGACCTACTTCAGCCCCAGGATGCGATGAGCCGACATCGAGGTGCCAAACCTCCCCGTCGATGTGGACTCTTGGGGGAGATAAGCCTGTTATCCCCAGGGTAGCTTTTATCCGTTGAGCGATGGCCCTTCCATGCGGTACCACCGGATCACTAAGCCCGACTTTCGTCCCTGCTCGACTTGTAGGTCTCGCAGTCAAGCTCCCTTCTGCCTTTGCACTCTTCGAATGATTTCCAACCATTCTGAGGGAACCTTGGGGCGCCTCCGTTACTCTTTAGGAGGCGACCGCCCCAGTCAAACTGCCCACCTGACACTGTCCTCGTACCGGATCACGGTACCAAGTTAGAACCTAGATACGATCAGGGTGGTATCCCAAGGATGCCTCCCTTCAAGCTGGCGCTCAAAGTTCGACGGCTCCCACCTATCCTGTACAGATCGTACCCAAATTCAATATCAAGCTGCAGTAAAGCTCCATGGGGTCTTTCCGTCTTGTCGCGGGTAACCTGCATCTTCACAGGTATTAAAATTTCACCGGATCTCTCGTTGAGACAGCGCCCAAGTCGTTACGCCATTCGTGCGGGTCAGAATTTACCTGACAAGGAATTTCGCTACCTTAGGACCGTTATAGTTACGGCCGCCGTTTACTGGGGCTTCGGTTCATAGCTTCGCCCGAAGGCTTACCACTCCCCTTAACCTTCCAGCACCGGGCAGGCGTCAGCCCGTATACTTCGCCTTGCGGCTTCGCACAGACCTGTGTTTTTGCTAAACAGTCGCTTGGGCCTTTTCACTGCGGCCCCCTCGGGCTATTCACCCTACCGAGGCACCCCTTCTCCCGAAGTTACGGGGTCATTTTGCCGAGTTCCTTAACGAGAGTTCTTCCGCGCGCCTTAGAATTCTCTTCTCGCCTACCTGTGTCGGTTTGCGGTACGGGCACCTTCTCCTGGCTAGAGGCTTTTCTTGGCAGTCTGAGATCATGACCTTCGCTACTACAATTTTCGCTCCCCATCACAGCCCAGCCTTACGATGTGCGGATTTGCCTACACATCAGCCTCACTGCTTAGACGGACATCCATCAGTCCGCGTCACTACCCTACTGCGTCACCCCATCGCTCATAACGGATTACGGTGGTACAGGAATTTCGACCTGTTGTCCTTCGACTACGCCTATCGGCCTCGCCTTAGGTCCCGACTTACCCTGAGCGGACGAACCTTCCTCAGGAACCCTTAGGCTTTCGGCGGATCTGATTCTCACAGATCTTTTCGTTACTCATACCGGCATTCTCACTTGAATGCAGTCCAGCGCTCCTTACGGTACACCTTCAACCCGCATTCAACGCTCCCCTACCCCTGATGCAAAGCATCAAGCCATAGCTTCGGTGGTGTGTTTAGCCCCGTTACATTTTCGGCGCAGAGTCACTCGACCAGTGAGCTATTACGCACTCTTTCAATGGTGGCTGCTTCTAAGCCAACATCCTGGTTGTCTGTGCAACTCCACATCCTTTCCCACTTAACACACACTTGGGGACCTTAGCTGATGGTCTGGGCTGTTTCCCTTTCGACAATGGATCTTAGCACTCACTGTCTGACTCCCGGAACTAAATCTATGGCATTCGGAGTTTGACTGAGCTTGGTAACCCTTGCGGGCCCCGCACCCAATCAGTGCTCTACCTCCACGATTCTTCTTTCCGAGGCTAGCCCTAAAGCTATTTCGGGGAGAACCAGCTATCTCCGGGTTCGATTGGAATTTCTCCGCTACCCCCACCTCATCCCCGCATTTTTCAACATGCGTGGGTTCGGGCCTCCAGTGCGTGTTACCGCACCTTCACCCTGGACAGGGGTAGATCACCCGGTTTCGGGTCTACGTCCACGTACTCAAATCGCCCTATTCAGACTCGCTTTCGCTGCGGCTTCAGCTCTTCACCTTAACCTTGCACGGGAACGTAACTCGCCGGTTCATTCTACAAAAGGCACGCCATCACCCGTGATTTTTCCAAAGGAAAATATCATAGGGCTCTGACTTCTTGTAAGCACACGGTTTCAGGATCTATTTCACTCCCCTTCCGGGGTGCTTTTCACCTTTCCCTCACGGTACTGCTTCACTATCGGTCGCCAGGGAGTATTTAGCCTTGGCAGATGGTCCTGCCGGATTCATACGGGGTTTCACGTGCCCCGCACTACTCGGGATCCGTCTCGGAGGGAACAAGTTTTGAACTACAGGGCTTTTACCTTCTCTGGCGGGCCTTTCCAGACCTCTTCATCTAACCGGTTCCTTTGTAACTCCATGTGAGACGTCCCACAACCCCAAGGAGCAAGCTCCTTGGTTTGGGCTAATCCGCGTTCGCTCGCCGCTACTGACGGAATCACTATTGTTTTCTCTTCCTCAGGGTACTTAGATGTTTCAGTTCCCCTGGTCTGCCTCTCACTCACCTATGAATTCAGTGAGTAGTGACTGTCGATGAAGACAGCCGGGTTTCCCCATTCGGACATCCCCGGATCAAAGCTTGCTTACAGCTCCCCGAGGCCTTATCGTTGTTCGCCACGTCCTTCGTCGGCTCCTGGCGCCTAGGCATCCTCCGTGTGCTCTTTGTAGCTTAACCTAGATTTTTCTTTGATAAAAGAAAATGTCGATGTTCGATAAAGAATGATTTTTGCCAAAGGCAAAAGATCTTTCCTTACCTGCTACCTTTATTTCACTTGTTTACACAAGATCAGCTTAAAGGAATATTCTAAAACGCAATTTCGTTTCGGTATCCAGTTTTCAAGGTGCAATTCGCTTCATCGAAGCGAAACCCGATGAATATTTCGGTTCCACACGGATGTGTGAATGAAGTATTCGTCGAAGCTTGAGAGTTTGAGCTCTCAAAACTGAGCAACGAGTGAGTAAGTTCAGGATATTCATTTCATTCACACGAATGTGATGAACCGAATTGAATATCCGGTCGCAGGTACATGTACCTGCGAATTTGAATGTTTCCATCGCAGGAAACGATTCTCCATAGAAAGGAGGTGATCCAGCCGCACCTTCCGATACGGCTACCTTGTTACGACTTCACCCCAATCATCTACCCCACCTTCGGCGGCTGGCTCCCTTGCGGGTTACCCCACCGACTTCGGGTGTTGTAAACTCTCGTGGTGTGACGGGCGGTGTGTACAAGACCCGGGAACGTATTCACCGCGGCATGCTGATCCGCGATTACTAGCAATTCCGACTTCATGTAGGCGAGTTGCAGCCTACAATCCGAACTGAGACCGGCTTTTCTAGGATTGGCTCCACCTCGCGATTTCGCTTCCCGTTGTACCGGCCATTGTAGTACGTGTGTAGCCCAGGTCATAAGGGGCATGATGATTTGACGTCATCCCCACCTTCCTCCGGTTTGTCACCGGCAGTCTGCTTAGAGTGCCCAGCTTGACCTGCTGGCAACTAAGCATAAGGGTTGCGCTCGTTGCGGGACTTAACCCAACATCTCACGACACGAGCTGACGACAACCATGCACCACCTGTCTCCTCTGTCCCGAAGGAAAGCCATATCTCTACAGCGGTCAGAGGGATGTCAAGACCTGGTAAGGTTCTTCGCGTTGCTTCGAATTAAACCACATACTCCACTGCTTGTGCGGGTCCCCGTCAATTCCTTTGAGTTTCAGTCTTGCGACCGTACTCCCCAGGCGGAATGCTTAATGTGTTAACTTCGGCACCAAGGGTATCGAAACCCCTAACACCTAGCATTCATCGTTTACGGCGTGGACTACCAGGGTATCTAATCCTGTTTGCTCCCCACGCTTTCGCGCCTCAGCGTCAGTTACAGCCCAGAGAGTCGCCTTCGCCACTGGTGTTCCTCCACATCTCTACGCATTTCACCGCTACACGTGGAATTCCACTCTCCTCTTCTGCACTCAAGCTCCCCAGTTTCCAGTGCGACCCGAAGTTGAGCCTCGGGATTAAACACCAGACTTAAAGAGCCGCCTGCGCGCGCTTTACGCCCAATAATTCCGGACAACGCTTGCCCCCTACGTATTACCGCGGCTGCTGGCACGTAGTTAGCCGGGGCTTTCTTCTCAGGTACCGTCACTCTTGTAGCAGTTACTCTACAAGACGTTCTTCCCTGGCAACAGAGCTTTACGATCCGAAAACCTTCATCACTCACGCGGCGTTGCTCCGTCAGGCTTTCGCCCATTGCGGAAGATTCCCTACTGCTGCCTCCCGTAGGAGTCTGGGCCGTGTCTCAGTCCCAGTGTGGCCGATCACCCTCTCAGGTCGGCTACGCATCGTCGCCTTGGTAGGCCTTTACCCCACCAACTAGCTAATGCGCCGCAGGCCCATCCACAAGTGACAGATTGCTCCGTCTTTCCTCCTTCGCCCATGCAGGAAAAGGATGTATCGGGTATTAGCTACCGTTTCCGGTAGTTATCCCTGTCTTGTGGGCAGGTTGCCTACGTGTTACTCACCCGTCCGCCGCTAGGTTAGTTAGAAGCAAGCTTCTAACTAACCTCGCTCGACTTGCATGTATTAGGCACGCCGCCAGCGTTCGTCCTGAGCCAGGATCAAACTCTCCATTAAAGACCAACCGAAGCTGGTTTATAGAAAGAGCGATAAGCTCATTTTGAAACTGACGAGATAAAAAATATCTCTTGTTTGCTTCCATTTTATACAGCCTGATGGCATGTACCAAAATCTCAGCGTTGGATTTCGCAAGCAAAATCCGCACTCACTCGTTGTTCAGTTTTCAAAGATCAAACCTACATCATATCTCACTTTGTTTCACCACCGCATCTCAGCGGCGACTTAAATAATATATCATGTTTCACGCGTCTTTGCAACACTTTTTTTTAAGAGAATTTTACAATCAACTCTGCTTTGTTTTCGTATTGCTAACTATCTTGTAAAAGACAGCTATAAGAATATACCACATATATAAGCTTAGTAGCAACACCTTTTTTTAAAAATTATTTTCTCATCTTTAAAATCACTGCATTTAAATAAAGAGACCATTATTCCCTCAAGCAGAATAACAGTCTCTTTAACATTCATTTCTTTCTCTTAATGACTAATAAAGCCGGGGCACTACTAGGAGTCTCTCTTCTTTTACTTTTTACTTTTAGCCACGTCAGTCCCTAATCCATGGATTTTTACGCGAACGAGCACTAAAGGATGAGGAACGAGTTTCTCCTCCAGTTGAATTACGGGATTTTTGCTTCTTATTAGTAGCATTTTTACTGGAAACCTTGACTTTGGACGTCTCTTCTTTGGATGTGCTGCCAGAGCTGTCTTTTGATTTACCTTTACTCACGCTACGATCCTTTGTTTTAGAAGAAGAATCAATTTCATTTTGGGATGCTATAGTCAGATTGTTACCTACCTCCTGCGTTCCTGGAATTGCTGGTGCCGACTGGACGTTCTCTTCCCGGCATCCACAGTCTGGCATAAACATATAGGGTGTTGTATATCCCTCTAATGGATACATAGGTGCATTCCCATGCGCAAACGGATGATAAGGGGAATTCGCAGATTGTTGCCCTTGTAGTTGGCTATAGTCGGATACGTGTCCAGCCGCAGGCAAACCATATGGAGGTCCTCCCCATGCCTGGCTCCATTGACTGCTCTGGACTGTACTCTCTGAATACTGCGGCGGATGCCCTTGATGGATAAATGGAGGATAGACAGGATAGGATGCATTTTCAGACGCTTCATGGCTCGGATAATATCCGGGGGCGCAGCAATCTGAATAGGCAGGATAAGGTGTTGGATAGGCATTTATAATTGGTGTCTGCACAGGCCCCCAGCACCATGGATGCTCACAGTCATGATGATAGCCCTGATCAGAAACTACAGTAGGAGAGGCATATTCTGCTAAGGAGGTATTTATAGGCGCTTGAGGAGACCCAATCCCCGGATACCACGAGTTCGGCATTGCATTTATTTGTGGGCTGTAATCAGATGTCGGCTGTTGTATCGACCACTCGGAATTTACCATCGGCTCCGATTTTGTGCAGCCGCAAAACTTTTCAGCTACAGGTTGCTTCACAACAGTTGTAGGAAGCTGTGGCTTAGATGCAATCGGTTGGGTAACTATAGGTTGCATTTGAGGTGGAGCAGGTGGTGTAACTATGGGCTGCATTTGAGGTGGAGCGGGATTTACGGGTGCCATAGGAACTTCAGGCAGTTTTAATTCAGGAAGCTTAGGAGGATTCACTGTTTCTTTCGGCTGTGTCATCTCCTCTTTAGGGCTAGGCATATTCTCCGGCTCAGGCTGTGTCATCTCTGCCTTGGGCTGGGTAAGTTCTTGCTTAGTGGGGGATTCAGGTTTAGGCTGTGTCATCTCTTCTTTGACTGCGGTATTTTTTTTATTCTCAGTAAAATCAGAATTCTCTTCTTTGTAGTGTGGAATATTAACTGTTTCTCCAACCAGTAGTGCGTTCGGGTTTTTAAGCTGGGAATTGGCATCAATAATTAGCTTGAGCGGTACATTCCACGCCTTAGACAACTTCCACAATGAGTCTCCTTGCTTAACCTTGTGTTGATATACCGTTGACGGCTGTGTTTCCATCGTGACAGGCTCTGTCGGAATTTTAATTTTCTCTCCGATGCTCAACTGATTAGGGTCTGCCAATTGGGGATTGGCGGCAATAACTTTCTCCAGCGTCACATTATACTTCTGTGCCAGCAAGTACAGAGTGTCACCTTTTTTGACGATGTGTATTTTCACAGGTCACAAACCTCCTAGACTTTCGTTCGGGCGGGATAAACGCCCGGCTTCTGTTATTACATCCTATGCACCTCCCGGGCGAATGACCCCATACAAACAAAAAAATCCTTTTAACTGAATACTCTCGCGAGCATTCAATTAAAAGGATTCGGTTTTATTTTAGTCCTGCCACACTTTGTAGCCATCCTGATCCACGATCTTCCGGAACTCAGCCAGGAGCTCCAAAGTTACTGGGCCAGCAACGCCAGAGCCGATCGTACGACCATCCACTTCATAAGCTGCAATAACTTCTGCCGCAGTTCCTGTAAAAAACACCTCGTCCGCAACATATACATCATGCAGTGTAAAAGGTTGTTCCTTAAGGGAGTACCCAAGCTTAGCACACAAATCGATAATAGCATTACGAGTGATCCCTTCAAGCGCCCCCAAATAGCAAGGAGGTGTATACAACACTCCGTTTTTGACAATGAAAATGTTGTCTGCAGAGCCCTCCGTCACATACCCTTGGGAATTGAGCATAATAGCCTCACCTACACCAGCATAGTTAGACTGGATCTTCACGAGGATATTGTTGAGATAGTTCAATGATTTAATCTTCGGATTCAAAGCATCCGGGATGTTGCGACGCTGAGAGACAGAAATTGTCTTCAGGCCAGTCAAGTAAGCTTCTTCCGGGTAAATGGCGAGCTGCTCCACGATAATGATGACACTCGCCTTCGCACAACGAAGAGGATCTAAACCTAGATTTCCTGCACCTCGGGATACAATCAGACGGATATATCCGTTACGCATTTCGTTAAGACGAATCGTTTCAGCCATTGCTTCCAACATTTCATCAGGAGACAACGGAATGTTTAACTGAATGGATTTCGCAGAATCATACAGACGCTCCAAGTGCTCCTTACATTTGAAAATATTCCCGTTATAGATACGAATGCCCTCAAATATACCGTCTCCGTACAAGAATCCATGATCATATACGGAAACCTTTGCGTTTTCCTTAGTCACATGCTGCCCATCCAGATAGATCCATTGTTCTGCCATTAAAACCACACCTCCGATTAATGTTCCTTTAAAATAGGTTCGATCGCTGCTTCAACATACTTGTAGCTTGGATAAGAGCCAAGAACACGTACATGGCACCCCAAAGCCTCGATCTCTGCAAAGGCTGCCGGAAGTAGCACGGAATGCAGAGATTCCAAAACTTCAATGTAAAAATAGTAATTCCCCAATTGCTTTTTGGTCGGACGCGATTCAATACGGGACAGATTTAACCTGCGCCATGCAAATGCGGATAAAACCTGATGCAGCGCTCCCGGGAAATCCTGCGGCGGCGTGACCAAAATACTGGTTCGCTGACCTTCAGGCGTACCCGGGAGACTTATAGGTTGATGACCGATCAAGACAAAGCGGGTAAAGTTGTTATCGTGATCCGTCACTTTGCTGGCCAAAATATCCAATCCGTGTTTGGCAGCCGCAAGCTTGGTTCCGAGAGCGGTCCAGCCTTTACCGGGGTTATGTTTAACAATTTCGACAGCTTCCGCCGTACTTCCTGCACTCTCCAACTCGGCCTGAGGAGCGGAAGCCTGTATGAATTCTTTACACTGGGGAAGCGCCACAGGATGAGACATAATTTTGACCACTTTGCTCAAATCTAGCTTGTCCAAATCCTTCGTAAATTCACTGCGATGACCAATAAGATTTTGAATTGAAGGATATACCCATTCCGCCTGCATTTGAATGTCTACTTCATGTACAAGCCAATCCATATGCAAACTTACAGAGCCATCAATCGTATTTTCAATGGGAATTACACTATAGTCTGCCTGACCCTTGTCTACTGCCTGAAATACGTCCGCGATATGTTTGTAAAAAAGTAATTCATGGGACGTATCTCCTAACAAATACTTAATCGCTTCATGAGAAACAGTCCCCTCAGGAAGAAGTGCAATTCGTTTCATATCGTAAGTTCCCCTTTAATCATATCCATAAAAGGGAGAGTATTCCCTTCTGTATATACTTTAACTCCTTCATCCTCAGGGCGCAATTTTAAAACAGAAGCAGTGATCCCCTCTTTGTTCATGGTATCCGTTAAATACTGCTCCAGCTCTGCTTTCCGATTTTCCCGCCGATCTGTCAATGCCAGCAACGTTGGTCCAGCCCCACTTAGAGCCACACCCAAAGCACCATAATGGTGCGCATCCTGCAAGATCTCTGCCATACCTGGCACAAGTGCCGCGCGGTAAGGCTGATGAAGCTGATCACGCATCGCTTCAGCGATTAAGTCGGTTCGCCCTGATGCCAATGCTGCTACCAGCATGGAAGCATGACTTATATTATATACAGCATCCTTCAATGATACTTGTGCGGGTAGAACCTCTCTGGCTTTCGACGTGGACAGCTGAAAATCTGGAATAACTACCATAACCTCCAGATTGGTATCCGGTTCAAGTCGTAAATGCCTAGCACGCTCACCGTCCCACATCGCTGTAATAATACCGCCAAACAGAGAAGCTCCAACATTATCCGGATGTTTTTCAATGGCGCTTGCCATATCGAACAACTTGGAATCCGGCAGAGGCGAGCCAATCAACGTATTTGCAGCGACCAAGGCGCCCACAATGGCGGAAGCACTGCTGCCCAAACCACGAGTGAGTGGAATATCTGAGTACATCGAAATATCGAGCTCAGGAACTGATACACCCGTTTCCCGAAAAACCATTTGTGCTACCTTGAAAATCAGATTAGTTTTATCTTGGGGAACACCATTCATTTCATCTCCGTATAAATGAAAAGCCGTCTGTTCGGCCTCCTTCATTTCAATCCATGCATATAAGGACAACGCCATGCCCAATGTATCAAAGCCCGGACCCAAGTTGGCCGTACTCGCGGGCACACGCACTCTTGCTGTTTTTAAAACGGTCATACAGACAATTCCTCCTGCTTTTATTGACTATCCCTCTACTCGATATACGCTCTTGATGCGACGGATGACGTCCAAAGTTTCAAAATGCTCCAAAACCTTTTTCATACTTGCTTTACTGGCTAAATGAGTCACGATAATAATTTCAGCATCGGGGTTAACCTCATTCGGTTGCTGCACAACAGATGCCAGACTGACATCAAATTCAGCAAATACTTGCGTAATCCGTGCCAACACCCCTGCTTTATCATCCACATGCAGAAGCACGAAGTTTTTGAAATACACATCTTCGTCGTTACTAATTTTTTTAGGGTTGTAAGGAACGATGGCTTTAAGCCCATTGACACCAAGTTTGAGATTTTTCACTACAGCAACTAAATCGGCTACAACTGATGTTGCCGTCGGCATTTCACCTGCACCCGCACCATAAAACATGGTTTCACCCACTGCTTCACCATGCACATACACCGCGTTGAATACCCCGTTCACCGAAGCCAATGGATGTTGCTTGCGTACCATGGTCGGCTGAACGTTAATCGTAAATTCATCACCCTGGCGCTCTGCAATGCCTAGCAATTTCATTTCATATCCTAGTTTTTTAGCAAAAGCAATATCTTCACTGGTTACCTTTGAAATGCCGCTGACACTTACATCCTTGAGCTCTACATTAGAGCGGAAACCCAGCGTGCCGAGAATTGCCATTTTACGGGCTGCATCCAGTCCTTCCACATCTGAGGTCGGATCGGATTCAGCATACCCAAGCTCCTGTGCTTCCTTGAGAACTTCCTCGTACGAGGCCCCTTCCTGACTCATTTTGGTTAAAATAAAGTTTGTCGTACCGTTCACAATCCCCATAATGCGGGTAATGCGGTCGGAGGAGAAACCTTCAATTAGTGTACGAATGATCGGGATACCACCCGCTACACTCGCTTCATAAAAAATATCACACTGCTTTTCCTGCGCCTTTGCTAATACTTCAGAACCGTGCAAAGCCATTAAGTCCTTATTTGCCGTTACGATGTGTTTACCCCGCTCCAGCGCTTCAAGAATGTACTCCTTCGTCTGATCAACGCCGCCCATGACTTCGATAATTACATCAATTTCAGGGTCCCGAATAACTTCCCATGGGTCCTCAGTAAGTTTGCTCGTCTCCACTTCAATGGAACGATATTTTTCTATGTTTTTTACAGCTATTTTTTCAATGATGATCGGTGAACCGACTTGTCTGCTCAAGTCTTCCTGATTGCCTTCTACGATTCGAACGACCCCCGTTCCTACCGTCCCCAAACCTAACAATCCTACTTTGACCGGTTTCATCCATTCCCCTCCTGATAACTTTTATCTAATGAACTGTATTGCCTTAACCTTGCCCAATCAGGCGAACACGTTTGACTCCAGAGATATCTTCCAAGCCCTCCAGTAGAACACCCAACTCTTCACTGAGTCTGGACATTTCTACCGAGATGACTACGTTGGCTCTGCCTTGCAGTGGAATACTTTGCTGAATCGTCAGCACATTGCCTCCGAAATCTGCCACTCTGCCAAGTACCCTGGACAACATTCCGGATTGATGTTCCAAATCAATAGAGATATTAACAATTCGCTCACGCTCCAGCTGGTTAACCAAATGTATGCCATCCTTATATTTATAAAAGGCGCTTCGGCTTAGCCCAACTTGCTCGACGGCATCATGCACGGTTTTAACATCTCCTGAAGCCAGCAGCAGTTTCACCTGTATGGTCTTAACAATAGCTTCAGGCAAAATATCTTCCCGTACCAAGTAATAGCGCTCTTTCAAGAACGTCCTCTCCTCAAAGACTTATGTTTTTGTATAGAGGACATTATATCGAAACTCATGAAAATCGGCAAGCAAACAATGCAAAAAACGGCTACTGCCTTCTATAGAGTTTCCTATAGTACAGTAACCGTTCAGGTTTTAGACCTTTATTTGAAATTTAGTAGTAGCTGCTGCCTTCAACAAATTCGAACTCGAAATCAGCAATGCGTACAGATGTACCATCTTTGGCGCCACGCTTGCGTAACTCAGCATCCACACCCATGTGGCGTAACGTTCTTGCTAATTTCAAAATGGCATCATGCGAGTTCAACTGCATGCGCTTCATCATGCGCTCAATTTTAGGGCTCTGCACCACGAATGTATCGTTTTCACGTACAATTGTAAAGCCCTCGTCTTCTGCTGTATCCAGCTTAAATACCTTACGTTCATTAACTTCTGCTACTTCCTCAACAACCGGCTCGTCCGGTATTTGATCCAGCAAATCAGCAGCCCGGTAGAGCAGTTCCTTCACACCTTGACGTGTCAGTGAGGAAATAGGCATGATTTCAAGATCAGGACGTATAGAAGCAATCTGCTCTTTGAAGTGAGCCAGGTTTTCTTCAGCTTCCGGCATATCCATTTTATTGGCCGCCACAATTTGCGGACGCTCAGCCAATGCTGAATTATATTGCTTCAATTCGTCGTTAATTTTAGTCCAATCTTCAAACGGGTCACGTCCTTCGGAGCCCGCCATATCCACGACATGGATAATAATACGCGTCCGCTCAATGTGCCGCAGAAATTCATGTCCCAGCCCAATACCTTCATGAGCCCCTTCAATTAAACCAGGCAAATCCGCCATCACAAAATTACGATGATCACCCACATCCACAACACCCAAATTCGGAGTAATCGTTGTAAAGTGGTAGGCCCCAATTTTCGGTTTTGCGGAAGATACAACCGACAACAAGGTAGACTTCCCAACACTAGGAAACCCGACCAAGCCTACATCAGCCATTACTTTTAACTCAAGCGTGATATAACGTTCTTGTCCCTCTGCACCGTTCTCAGCCAACTCAGGCGCTGGATTACTCGGCGTAGCAAAACGGATGTTCCCGCGCCCTCCGCGTCCTCCTTTAGCTACGACGACTTGTTGACCATGACGTGTCATATCTGCTACTACTTCACCAGTATCATCATCTATGATGACCGTTCCCGGCGGTATACGTACGATCATGTGCTCCGCATTGGCTCCGTGTTGACTTTTGTTACGACCTTTCACTCCACGCTGGGCTTTAAAATGTCGTTGGTACCGAAAATCCATCAAGGTACGCAAACCCTCATCTACACGGAAAATTACATCTCCACCGTTCCCTCCGTCACCACCACCTGGGCCACCTTCAGGAACGTATTTCTCACGACGAAACGCAATTAATCCGTCTCCGCCGTCTCCGCCTTTAACAAAAATCTTCGCTTTATCTACAAACATGGTTACACCTTCCTTATGTCTGGCACTGCATCCGAATTTGAAACATTTCGCCCGTAGGGAGCTTCTCTGTTCGAATGCGTTCACTTCCGGGTACGGATCTGACCCGCTTAAGGATATTCAAATCCGCAGGTATGTCACTTCCTTCAAAACGGACGATAACATCATTCTGATCCATACCGAAATAAAGTGTCAATCTGCGCACTTCTCCCCAGGACGACCGGCCCCCGCCATATTGATACGCACGCACCGTTTCTATGACGGCCGAGGCAAGCGACTCGCCGTCTTCGGGAGACATGACAGCGTCTAACTTTAACTGCTCCTCAACCTGTACCGACAACTGTAAATTACCGGCGTTCACGCGAAAAGACTGTAAATAAAACACCAGTGAGGGAATACCCAACTTAGATATTTTACTGTCTTCCGCCACGCGCCCTTTTATTGTTTCCACATAAGCAACAGATTTATCATGCTTATTCATGCGAATATATCCATAAAGCACCTGCAAGTCATTCATCCAGTCATGCCGATGATGGTTAAGCATTGCAATCGCTGTACGCTCAAAAGAACGCAAAGCAGCTTTCCGCTCATACTCAACCTGTCTATTCGTATACCACATACCAAAACATGCAGCAACTACAGACCATACTGCTAATAAGATAATCGTTAATACTTCGGGATAGAGCAGTGAAAAAACCAAAGGAATCAGAATGGAACCCAACGCCAGATAAGGCGCTCTTATCCGCTGGAACATGGCTTCTCTCCGTTCTGCGATAATTAAATGGATTATTAAAGAACCTTAATCCAGTATAGCACAGACTAACTTTCCAGTTCATTACCATCATGCAAAAAAGCCTCCGACAAAAGTGCCGGAGGCTTTTCAGCGTGTCTAAGCCGCTATTAAGCTTCTACAGTAGCTGCTACTGGAGCAACGTCGATCGGGTAGATGCTCACCTTTTTGCGATCACGGCCCCAACGTTCGAACTTCACAACGCCGTCCACTTTCGCGAACAGGGTGTCGTCCTTACCGATGCCCACGTTCGTGCCCGGGTGAATTTTCGTTCCGCGTTGACGAACCAGGATGCTACCGCCGGTAACTGCTTGACCGTCAGCACGTTTCACTCCAAGACGTTTCGATTTACTGTCACGTCCGTTTTTTGTGGAACCTACACCTTTTTTCGATGCGAATAATTGAAGATCCAATGTCAATTTCAACATGATGTCTACCTCCTTCTTTGATTATTTTCTATTTGAATATACTTACCGTATGATTCAGCAATGCTTGTCAGCATAATCACCATGGACTCCAGCAACAGTTGAACCTGTGCGTTCGCATCATGATAACTTTCAGGAGAAAGATACGCGCTTAAAAAGCCGTTTTCCATTTCCGTTTCCATCTCAACGTCCGTAAGAGCTCCAATCGAATTGACAGTTCCTACTGTTACCGCCGAAACGCCAGCACATACGATATCCTCGCCAGATTTAGCGAAATTTGCATGTCCTTTAACGGAAAACCCCTGTATGCTGCCATCTTCCAGTCGTGTAATACGCACGATAATCACTTATCGCACCCTCTTACGCTTGGATTTTTTCAATCGTCACTTTCGTGTACGGTTGACGATGACCTTGCTTCACATGGTAGTTCTTTTTAGGTTTGTATTTGTATACGATGACCTTTTGACCTTGACCATGCTTCTCAACTTTAGCTGTTACAGAAGCTCCAGAAAGAAGCGGTGTACCTGCTGTCAAGCCATTGTCGCCGGACACTGCCAGAACACGATCGAACGTTACAGTTTCACCATCATTAGCTTCCAACTTCTCGATGAACAATACGTCGCCCTCTTGAACTTTGTATTGCTTACCACCTGTTTCGATAATTGCGTACATTTGCTTGCACCTCCTTATGTCTCAGACTCGCCTAATTGCAGGTGGCAGATTCCCTTAGGATACTGCACTTCAGTACCTGATTGGAGCGGTTACAGCATGTGCAGCCAATCTTACGCATCACACATACTAAATGATTGTAGCACAAGCTTTGTGCACATTCAACCTTTAGTTTTAAAATGATTTTGGGTTACGCATCGCTCTACACGAGCGTCTTTTCTTCACGCACTTTTTTGCGGGTCATTTCCAGCAAACCTAACCGCGTCCAACCGACAACATAAGATTTGGTCCGATCCTTCTTCAATCTTGCTTCCAGCACAGAGGATACTTCCCGACGGTTCTCCTCTTGTTCCATGTCAATAAAATCAATGATGATGATACCACCAATATCACGAACACGTACCAGGCGAGCAATCTCTTTAGCTGCTTCAATGTTAGTCCGGGTCACCGTCTCTTCCAGATTACTGCCTCCCGTAAACTTTCCCGTATTCACATCAATAACGGTTAATGCCTCTGTATGATCAATGACAATGTATCCACCGCCCTGCAGCCATACCTTTCGCGCAAAATCGCGTTCCAGCTGCTCATGAATGCCATAAGCTTTAAAAATCGTTTCTTCTGCACCACGAAATATACTTACATGAGCTTTCGCAGGACCAATCTGTTGCAGCATGATTTCTGCATCCTTTGCTTGCTCTTCACTGTCAATGACCAGTTCATCCTGTTCAGGTGTAAACACATCCCGAATCAATCGCTGAACAATACTTAAATCCCGGTGTAATTCGCACGGAGCCGAGTGTTCACCAGCTTTACGCTGAATAGCCGCCCACTGCTTACGTAGTTGATTCAGATCATTTTCAATCGCATCTATACTCATGTCCTCCGAAACGGTACGGATTATGAGTCCTTCCTCACTTGTGCGTAGCTGCTCTCCCATTGCTTTCAAACGGGTGCGCTCGCCCTCACGTTCGATCTTCTTGGATACGGCCACATAATCAGCACGGGGCATATATACGATCCAGCGACCCGGAAGTGAAAAATGAGTGGTGACCCTGGCTCCTTTGCTACCAACTGCCTCTTTTAATACCTGTACTACAATTTCCTGCCCCACCTTTAACACTTCAGAAATGGATGGCTTTACCTCCGGCTGCTTGTCCAAATGAGCGTGAAGTACGTCATCTACGTACAAAAAGGCATTCTTTCGCTGTCCAATGTCAACAAAGGCGGCTTGCATACCTGGTAGCACATTGACCACCCTCGCTTTGAAAAAAGAACCTAGAATCCCCCGTTTTCGCGGTAGTTCAGCCGCATATTCAACCAATCGTCCCTCTTCCAACAGCGCCATTTGGGTCATCTGCTGCTGGCATTGTACAATCATTTGCTTCATGGTTTTTCAACCTCTCTGGATACAGCCTCTTTCTTACTCATAAAACATTATTTAGGCTTGGGTTCTCCACCATCTGGCGGGCGTGTCGCAAAATAAGAGCGAATAAGGCGTTGCTCCGGCAGTACGGCTACAATTCGTCCCTGTTCATTCATAACATAAACCATATGATACCGATCTCTTCTGAAAAGACGCAAAATAGGCTCCAAATGTTTCATTGGCAGGGATACAATAGGTAAGGCAATACTTCCCTTAGCTATTTCGCGGTAAAAAAGCTCGTCCCTCCCCAGCAAAAACCGTATAAAACGGTAAGGGATATTCCGATAATCCACAATATTAGAATAAAGCAAAAAAATCCCTACCGCCAGCAGATTTAAATGCATAGGCCCATTTTGCCTTAACAACGGTGAAATACCATACATACAAAATAGCAGACTCGTTACGATACTGGCCCTAAAGGTCCACACTAATGTGCGGTGATAAGAAAAGGATAAACTAATCATTGCCTGCAATATTTTCCCACCATCAAGTGGTAAAATGGGCAGCAAATTAAACAGTGCAATAACTGCATTCCCCTGAATTATATAATTTACATAATCATACTCCGGTCCACTCACATTTTTGAACCATAAAAGGATGATGATCATGATTCCGTTTTGCAGGGGCCCCGCTAGCGCAATGACAATCTCCTTCCACGCATTGAGCTTCCCCTGATCCTCAATGACCGCAACTCCTCCAAAGGGTAACATCTGTATGGAAAGCACCCGCGCGCCTAACAACGAAGCAGCTGTCGCATGACCTAGCTCATGAATAAACACCAATGTAAATAAAGTGATGATCTCGATAAAATGTCCCGTTATTATAGAGGTCAGCATAACCAATACAAACAGTGGATGTAGTGATAAGGTCACCCCTCGGACATTAATCAAGGGCTACCACTTCCGACGGGTCAATGTAGTGATCCCCTCTCTGAACTGCCAAAAATAAAGTTGCCGCCTCGCTGCCGCTGCGACTTGCTGGCAGTACACCGATCTCATCTCCCTCCTGAACCCAGTCGTTCACTTTTAAGGTAGAGCGGGAAAGCCTTCCGTAAGTTGCTGTGATACCGCCAGTGTGTCGAACTGTAACCGAAATCCCGCTTTTGGGATGATTTAATATGTCTAATACTCGTCCTGCATCTATACTTTTAACAGCGATTGCCCCGTTGCCAGTGACATTCGGCGTAATTTCTACCCCTTTCAGGCTCAGTACAAAAGGCTGTGTTATAGTGCCTTCGATCGGTGGAGAGCCCTTTCGATTTGCGGCTACCTTGTGCGTTTCATGCTCCTCGCCAAAAATCGGCAAAAAGGAAGGAGCTCCGTCAAAATAAGTTTCATACCATTGTCCGACGGCTGCAAAATCCATATCCTTATTCAAGGCATCCGCAATAAACATTCTCAAATTCACTGCATAGGGAATATCCCAACGAAACATTCCCCATACCATTCCAAATAACACCGTTGCTATGACTGATCTTCGCCAAAAGGAAGTCCAAAAAGACGGAGCACGATTCGCCCCAAAAGATTGCTGCCAGTGTTGCCGCTCATTTTTCCACTCCGTTTCTGGGTCTCTGGGCGAGTTGGCACTGACTATAGGCATCGACCTCATATCTTTATCCCCGTGCCTGTACTGATATATGCCAGAGGGATACGTCTCCGCTTTGCTTCCCGCGATTAGCTGCTGTATACGTTCTTCTCTGCGCTGCTTGATTCCGGAATCTTTATTCATCCTGTTCAGCCCCCTCAGCGAGGTATGTTTGATACATCTTATGAGGACGGGCTTCAACTTATGTTGTCCGGTTCGGGAATAAGTACCTAAAAATCAAAAAAACCGGCGCTAGCGCACCGGATTTGTTTTGTATTTATAATATTTATGTAGTGACCCTAAATTTTGAGAAGCCGTATTATAGGAATTTAAAAAGACAAACCAAAAACACTTAAATAAGATTATTACTTATTTAAGTGTCTAGTATTACAAATGAATACTACTACAGCTCCTACCTTAGAACCAATAGAAAATCACTTAGGAAGCGTGGAAGCAATTTACCAGCCATAACTTCCGGTTTTCCTCATCCACCCATACCAAAAAACTTCTTAAAACGTGTCATCACGCTTTTCTTCTGGTCTAGCTGCATGAGGGGCACTGTATCGCCCAAAATCCGTCTCGCAATGTTACGGTAAGCAATCGCGGCCTGTGAATCTGGATTCATAACGGTAGGCTCCCCTGTATTAGCTGCTTTAATTACCATTTCATCATCCGGCACAATCCCAATAAGGTCTATGCTAAGCACTTGTAAAATCCCATCAATATCCAACATATCTCCGGATTTAACCATGCTATTGCGAATGCGGTTAACCACCAACTTGGGTGATATCACATGTGAGCTTTCCAGTAAACCAATTACCCGGTCTGCATCGCGTACGGCTGCATTTTCCGGAGTAGTCACAACAATAGCCTGATCCGCCCCAGCAATGGCATTTTTAAAGCCTTGTTCAATACCCGCAGGGCAATCGATCAATATATATTCAAAATCCTTTTTAAGCTCCAAAATAATATCCTTAACCTGCTCCGGCGTAACAGCACTCTTGTCCTTGGTTTGAGCGGCTGGCAGCATATACAGCTCCTCAAAACGCTTGTCCTTAACCAGTGCCTGATTTAAACGGCAACGACCTTCCGCTACATCAACAAGGTCGTAAATAATTCGGTTTTCTAGACCCATCACAACGTCTAGATTACGCAAACCGATATCCGTATCCACCAAACATACCTTTTTGCCGAGCAGTGCAAGCGCTGTTCCTATATTGGCTGACGTCGTCGTTTTGCCGACGCCGCCTTTTCCTGAAGTGACGACGATAGCCTCTCCCATGTGCTACACCCCTTTGAACACGTTAAAATCGCGGCCCAGACGCACAATATTGCTCATTTTATCTATTTGCATAGCGCCATCCTTGAGATACGCAAATTCCATACCGGATTCACGTGTCTCCCATTCGTCTGGTGGACGGCTGATCATTTCGGAAATTCGCAACTGTGTCGGTGCAAAATAGGAAGCCGCTATAATCGCTTCACTATTTCCCTCCATCCCTGCATGCGCCATGCCTCGCAGAGCGCCGAGGACATAAATATCACCAGTACATGTTATAATTCCACCCGGGTTTACATCTCCCAAAAAGAGTAGGTTCCCATTGTGATGAAGCACTTGACCAGATCGGATAATCCCTGTCACCGTATGAATAGGGGGCTTTCCCTGCACTTCCACAGGCAGTCCAGGTGATTCTACAGACCTGATGAGCAGATTCCCCTTTTGCTTCAAAATCTCCAGAATACTTTCCTTCTGTTCCTCTGTCACTTCTCGGCTTCCCAGCTTAATATCCACATGAATGATCGGGCCTGTTAAAATATTTTGATGACTGTGCTCCAGCTTAAAACGCAGCTCACCCAGCAAATTCTCAAACTCGCATTGATCGTCCAGCAGGAATACCAGGCCATCTTTGATGCCTTTAATCGTGACATGATTCGATTTCACTGCCATTAGCCTGTCCCTCCTATCTCAATCATTTCGTCCCCGGGACGTCAAATCCCTGCTAACCCGGACAAAATGTGTGTAAAAAGACCTAGACAGCCTCTTCCTTTTTCACACGGGTACCCAAACGCTGCAACTGCTTGCGAACTGGGACATAAATGATGAGGGCGAACAGAAAATGGATAAATAAATCAGGAATTATATACTGAGCAAGTGCCCAATTGAAAGTCTGATGATTCAGCTGGAACAGCTGGTCAATGGCAAAAAGCATAGAATCCAAGAGGAAACTACCAATCAACACGGCTGCCATCATAATGGGCATCTGCGCACGTCGAGCTGTAAAAACAAGCCCCAATAAGTATGCAGACAACCCCATTGCAAAAGAATAAGGCCCAATGATAAACCCATAGAACACTACATCATGAATAAGTCCAAAAACAATACCTAGCACCAATGCTGTATGACGGCTGTAATACACAGACACAAACAAGATCACGACATACACAAAATTCGGAACCATTCTTGAATGCCAACTATCCGGAAGAAGCCATGGAAGAATCGTCCCTTCAGCTATAAACAGTACAAACAGCAGCAGTATTAGAACCTGACCGCGCATCTTCATTATTCCGGTACCTCAGGAGTGTAGAGGATGAGCAGTTCTTTCCAATCCACAAAGCTAGCTGCCGGTTTAATAATCGCTGTCCGTGTTTTGCCAAACTCCCCAACCTGAATCTTCTCTACCGTTCCAACCATTAGGTTTTTGCGGAATTTACCACCTGCGCCAGATGTAATAATCTGATCACCCTTTGCGATTGGATCTTTTTCCTCAATGCGAGTCATTTGAAATCTGTTCGTACCCGGATCATAGCTTTCAATCATACCAAACGATTGATTTTCCTTGCCCAAGACTGTCGCTGCAATAGCATAAGAATTCGGATTTTTAGGATCCAATGTAGTCAATAGGGTAACGGTGGACGTAAAATTCCCCGTTTGACTAATGACTCCGACAAATCCTTCAAGCGAACTGACTTCCTGACCAACCTTCGCTCCGTCCTTCTCACCAATATCGATCACAAGCGTTTTGGAATCATTGCTGACGCTGTTCACTTGAGCAACACGATAATCATAATTATTTTTCGCCTTTTGCGTTTGGGTGAACTTCAGTTCATTCTGCAGTCTGGCATTTGTTTCAACATAATTATGGGTCTGAATTTGGTCACGAGTCAGCTTTGCCACAGCAATTTTTAACCGTTCATTTTCTTCGTAGATACTGCGCATATTCCCGATATCTTCAAAGAAGCCCGCTATTGCAGAAGCGGGCCTGTAAAAGATACCTTGCACAAAGCCAATCGAATCTCTGGCGAACTTCTCGGGCCAGGTTAAGGAATTCCTCTGTCCAAGTGTAATCCCCATAAGGGCAATAAACAGAACGATTCCTATCAATAGAACAAATAGTCTTTTATTGCCAAACAGCTTAAACAGTTCCTACACCCCCGATTCAACGTTTGGAACGGACGGCAGAACTGCTGCGCGATTTGAACAAATGAATATTTTCCAACGCTCTGCCTGTACCGATTGCCACACAATCTAGAGGATTTTCTGCTACGATCACCGGCATTCCGGTTTCACCTGCCAACAGCTTGTCCAGGTTACGTAGAAGTGCTCCACCGCCAGTAAGTACAATACCTCTATCCATGATATCCGCTGCCAATTCGGGAGGGCATTTTTCCAGTGTTACTTTAACCGCATCCACGATTGCATTGACTGTATCCGATAATGCTTCACTAATTTCATCAGAAGTAATCGTGATCGTCTTCGGCAAACCTGTTACCAGATCACGTCCGCGGATTTCCGAGGTTTCCACTTGCTCTAATGGCATAGCTGAACCCACTTCCATTTTCAGTTGCTCTGAAGTCCGTTCACCAATCATCAGATTGTATTGGCGCTTCACGTATTGGATGATGGACTCGTCCATTTCATCGCCAGCGACACGCACGGAGCGGCTTGTTACAATCCCACCCAGGGAAATGACTGCCACCTCGGTTGTACCTCCACCGATATCGACAACCATACTGCCTGTAGGCTCCCATACAGGAAGATCAGCGCCAATTGCTGCTGCAAACGGCTCCTCTATCGTATATGCCTCTCTTGCGCCTGCTTGCTTCGTCGCATCTTCAACAGCACGCTGCTCCACCGCAGTAATGCCCGAAGGCACACAAACCATCACGTTCGGATGGCGTGGAAACAAAGAGCGTTGGGCTTGCGCCTGACGGATAAAATATTTGATCATCGTTGCTGTCGTATCAAAATCAGCAATGACACCGTCCTTCATCGGACGAATCGCACGGATATTTCCCGGTGTGCGACCGATCATTTTTTTCGCAGATTCACCAACAGCCTCAATGGTTTTTGTATCTGTACGCAAAGCGACTACAGATGGTTCACGAACCACAATTCCTTTACCTCTTACGTATACAAGCGTGTTTGCCGTCCCCAAATCTATTCCCAAATCTTTTGTAAAGCCACCCAGCATGATGTAATCTCCTTTTCTCTTCCCTGAAATCTGTTATCCAATGTATAAGCGGTTTATTCAGGCCGGATTATCCGGTCGTGTTTAAATGTTTGATTTAAATATTATATTATATCAGACCTTGTTCCTTCAAACTTACAAAGGTCCCGTCCCCGATCACTATATGATCAAGCACGTCGATACCCACGATGTTGCCCGCTTCCATCAGGCGGCGAGTCAACTGGACATCTTCGGGGCTTGGCTTCGGATCACCGCTCGGATGGTTATGAGCGCAAATTATTGAAGCACTGCTGCATTTGATTGCTGCCCGAAATACTTCACGTGGATGCACGATGGCAGAATTCAGGCTACCCATAGATAGTGTTTCCTGAGCAATGACATGATTTTTAGTGTTAAGGAACAAGCATACAAAATGCTCTTTCTGCAAATAACGAAGCTGCTCAAACAACAGATCTGCCACATCCCGCGGGCAACTAATCACCGGGGTCTCCAAATGGCGAGACAAAGCTAATCGACGCCCCAGTTCGATACCCGCTTTTAGCTGTATCGCTTTAGCATCCCCAATGCCCTTAATCTGGGTCAACTCGCTCAAGCTCATATCCACCAGTTGACGCAAATTTCCTGCCTGCTGCAAAATACGCTGCGCTAAATGCACCGAAGACTCATTTTGCGTTCCTGTACGCAGCAATATTGCCAGCAACTCCGCGTTGCTTAAGGCATCCGCCCCATATGTCATCATGCGCTCTCTTGGTCGTTCTTCATGGGGGAGGTCGCGAAGCATCAGTATTGGCGACTCCAGCATATGTTTATCCCCTTTATGGACGCAACACATTCACTCCAAAATCGGACAGCATGTCCGACAGCAAGGAAAGCGGCAATCCTACGACGTTAAAATAACAACCCTGAATAGATTCCACCAGCGTAGCACCCATGCCTTGAATGCCATACGCTCCTGCCTTGTCAGACGGTTCACCAGTATTCACGTATGCCACAATTTGCTCTTGACTCAGAGGCTTCATTGTAACCTCCGTTTGGCGATGTCTGACAAGCACTTCGCCGGTTCCGGTATGTATGCAGGCTACCCCGGTGTACACGCGGTGTGTCCTTCCCTGCAATGCAGTCAGCATGCGAACTGCGTCCGCATGGTCGGCTGGCTTGCCCAATACCGAACCATCCAGCACGACAATGGTATCACTGCCAATCACCAGTCCGGCTTCCTTCGACTGAGTGACGGTGTTCACGACCGCTTGGGCTTTGCGTGCCGCAAGGGTCTCCACGATTTGCTGAGGCGTCCAGCTCTCAGGCGTGCTCTCATCCGCATGACTTGGCACCACCTCAAAGGGGAGTCTCAAAAATGCGAGCAATTCCTTCCTTCTTGGTGAAGTCGATGCCAAAATAATGCGGGGCGTAATTTTCCCGTCCATAAGGGAAGCTCCTTTTCATCAGTTAGAGCCTGCGGTACAGCCAGAACGCGGCAATGATGCCGATCAGACTAAGCAGGCTCAATTCAAAATTTATTGTTATGTTGTAGCTGATAATATCCAGGTCCGCTCTCGGCGACCAAGATATCCTAGTGGGGTGGGTCAGAAAAGAAAGGAATTTGATCGATTGAAGGGCTTTGGCAATCCATGCACCCAAGAGCCAACCGAGCAATAAAAACAGTATAAGCATTCCTACATTTTTTTTCATCCTGATCTTCCCTCGCCATTTTTTGACACCTTCATTATTATACGGTGATTTGTACTGCAATACAAACAGAAATCCGGCATGGGGAACTATTTCCAGTTCCTTGCCGGAAAATATGGTTAGCCTATTGTTTTATGAATTGGATAAATTCCCTCTCACGCAAAACATATTCCATCATGGAGGACTGAATCTCCCAAATGTGTTCCTTGGCTGTATTCTTATTATATTCCCCAAGTGCAGAGATCGCGCTGTTCATCGCCTTTTCAAGTGAGGTTGCGGAGGCAACCGCTTCCTTCGGAAGACCACTGGGAAGTACAGTGATATTTTGTGTCCACTGCTGATGCAGGTCGTTCAGCTCCTTCATGTCGGAGGCTGGTACCGTATTCGGACCTCCTTCTCCGAGCAAGTTTGAGGAAAGTCCGCTCAACTTACCCACCAATGAGCTACTTAACTGAAAAAAGCTAGTGAGTTTATCACCTTCGCCTCCGTAAGCCGCTTTTTCAAAACCAGGCAATTCAAGCTCACGAACATACAATTCGACTCCTTGTGTTTTCAACTGATTGCTGAGCAACTTGGCTTGCTCCCTATCCGGTGATATTCCTGCATATACCCGGTTTTGGTTCTCGGTATCCCCTCCTGCTGCAATACCTGCCTTTAACAGTTCTTCTTTTGCTTGTAAGGCCCGTTCTGGGGTGCTGAAAACCCCATATTGCAACAAATAGTAGGTTTGAGGTGGTACCTGAGCCTTTATGACAGTGGCAGGGACAGAGTTCTCTTTTGCAGATATTGCATCCGCACCAACAGATTCTTTAAAGACCGGTACAGCCTCCTCTACTGAAGGATCTGATCCCGGAACCATGCCTCCTCCGTTAAACAGTAACAACATAATATATCCAAACATGCCTCCGGTCATCAGTGCGCTGGCTACAGAGCCAACCAGTTTCCATCTAGAAGGGTGGGGCGGACGTCTTCTGTACTCTTGGCCAGAATGATAAGCTTCCTCATCCTCTTCCAGGCTATCCGGTAGAACTTCCGCATCTGACCAGGAAGCCGCCGAACGACCAAAGGGATCTTCCCATCCCTCTTGTACTCTTAATGTCGGAGCAAAACGCCGACTTGAAATGCGTTTATTCCGATCCTCAGGTTCTTTGATCTTTGATTCTTGCGTAGTTGCAGTATTTTTCTCCATTCCTCTGTTCCGTTCCGTTCCTTTATGCGGGTTATCAGTTTCACTCTGTTCGTTCGTAATCGACTCGTTTTTGTACGGAAGCACCTGTAGCTTATCCTCCCGGCTTGTCTCCGGCAACTGTTGGTCGAACCGGAATGTCATCTTGGTCTTGTTCATGGATGCACTCCCTCCTTGTCCCATACTTCCTCATAGTCTGTTGTATGAGTCAAGCTAAGAATATATGCCCCAGCATTACAAAAAAGGGTATCCCGAAACACAGTCGTGTTCGGAATACCCTTGAATAATTGTAATTCATTGGCGCAACAGCTCATTTTTATACGGTTTACACTTGCTGTCCGCGAAGATGGCGCGCTAACGCGTCACCTGCTTTCCAGATATCTCCTGCTCCCATCGTCAGCACAAGATCACCCGGCTGTAATCGATCTTTCAACTCCTCGATCACAGCTTCTTTGGTCGGCAAATAGATTGCATTAGCATTGCTGTTTTGGACGATTAAATCCACGAGCTTGGAAGAATGCACGCCCTCAATCTGTTTTTCTCCCGCTGGTGAATAAATATCGGTAATGATGACTTCACTAGCCTCGCTAAACGCGCGGCTGAACGCATCGAGCAGGAAAAAGGTGCGGCTATAGCGTTGCGGCTGGAATACAGCAATAATACGCTTGCCAGTCGCTCTTGCTGCGCTAATCGTAGCCTCAATCTCTGTTGGGTGATGCGCATAGTCATCAATAATCAGTATGTCATTGCTTTCACCTAGTACTTGAAACCGACGCTTCGCTCCGTGAAATTCCACAATTGTAGCAGCGATTTGATCGAATGGAATCCCTGCTTCTAAACATGAAATTACAGTCGCCATCGCATTATACATGTTATGTTTACCCGGCACTGATAGTTCGATTGTTCCGAGTGCTGTTCCCTTACGGCTCATAGTGAAGCTTAATCGACGGTCACCTAATTGGATATCTGTCGCCATATAATCCGCTTCATGCTCCACTCCATAAGTAATGACCCGAGTCTGGAGTTGAGGCAGCATTTCCCGGATGTTCTGATCATCTGCGCACACAATAGCCGCTCCATCCGGTCGAATTTGACTCAAAAACTGTACATAAGCACTTTTCAGACGATTAAAGTCGCCATCGTAATTTTCCAAATGATCTGCTTCAATATTGGTTACGATGCCTTGCCAAGGATGATATTGCAGGAAAGAACCATCACTCTCATCCGCCTCAGCAACGACAAACTCGCTTTTACCTGCTTTGGCATTCGTCCCCAAATTCGTGATTTCGCCGCCAATAATATACGTTGGATCAACGTTACATCTCTCCATAACCAGAGCGATCATGGAAGAGGTTGTCGTTTTACCGTGCGCACCCGCAACAGCTATTCCCTTACGTTCGTTAAGCAAGCGAGCCAGCATCTGCGAACGGTGCAGAGTTGGAATATTCAATTCCTCCGCTGCCACCCGCTCCACATTGTCACGTGACAATGCTGTTGAATAGACGACGATATCCGCGCCTGCAATATGCTCAGGCGTGTGTCCAATATATATTTTTGCGCCTTTTGCCGCCAGTTTTTCTGTCAGCTCCTGTGATGCCACATCTGAGCCAGTCACGGTATAACCCATCTCCAGCATGACCCGAGCAATCGCGCTCATCCCGTAGCCGCCGATACCGATAAAATGAACATGTTCCGAAGTAATCAACAAATTTCACCAACCTTTTTCCGAATCGGTTTGATACATAAGGGTAGCCCGTACATCTGCAATAAGGTACAGCGTGCCGGACACCACCCCCAGATCTTCCGCTTCCGTATGTGATTGAAACAGGCCAAGAGCCTTTTTCCAGTCACCTTCTACAATTATTTTTAAATCCGTTTTGGCATAAGACGGCCGCAGCTTCTCCACGAGATGAGCCAATTCAGCGGCATTCATTTTGCGCCGAAAATCGGGCTCGGTCAGGATAAGCGTATCCACTAGTGGCAGTATATGCTGCAAGTATGCTTCATGATGCTTGTTTGACAGCATCCCCATCATTAAAACCAATTTTTTGTACGAATACACTTGAGGAAGACTCTTGGCCAGCGTCTGTGCTCCTTCTGGATTATGAGCCCCGTCAAGAACAATTCTCGGTGATGTACTGACTTGTTCGAGACGCCCTGCCCAGGCAGTTTGCCTAAAGCCCTCCAGCAGTTCTGCATCATCCAACACAAAAGCCATATACTGACGTAGGACCTCAAGTGCCATCATAGCTCCTGCCGCATTAGAACATTGGTGCTCGCCTAACAACGTGATGTCAATTTCCATATGTCGGAAGGGCCCCGCGAATGAAAAGGTTTGAGCTGTTTCATCTCCGTTTAGCCGTTCATACGTAAATTGTTCTCCTGCCAGGTACAAGGTAGCTCCTTGCTTTGTCGCCGTTTCACGTATGACCTGAATAGCCTCGGGTTGGGAAACACAACTGACGACAGGTACACCCGGTTTGATGATACCGGCTTTTTCCCTTGCAATCTGTTCGAGCGTATCTCCCAAAATATCCGTATGGTCATAGCCGACATTTGTAATAACCGAGAGGATTGGATTCACGATATTAGTTACATCCATCCTTCCCCCAAGACCTGTCTCCCATACCACAACATCTGGGAAAGATACCGTAGCATAGTATAAAATAGCCAACGCTGTCGATACCTCAAACATTGTAGGTGATCCCAATTCACTATCTGCGATTTCTTTCACCAACGGATACAAGCGATTGGCAAGCAAAACCAGCGTTTCATCGGGAATATCGGTCCCATTGAATTGAAAGCGGTTCGTAAATCGGGTGATGTACGGAGACGTAAAAGTCCCGACATCGTACCCACATTTAAGTAGCACAGAGGTCAGAAAGGCACAAGTCGAGCCTTTACCGTTGGTTCCCGCAATATGCACAAATTTCAGATGTCGTTGCGGATCACCCAATTTACTCATTAGTTGTTCAATTCGTTCCAGTCCAGGTCTGATACCAAACGGAATCAAGCCGTTAATCCATTCCACTGCCTCATCATAGCTTTGTAAAGGAGCCGTATCTCCGCCCCTGATCGTATCTGACATCCTCTTCACCTTCAGGTCATTTTATTGTGAGTGAAATTATCCCTTGAGTTCTTCAATACGTGCGATAACTTTAGCGCGCTTATCTGAGTAATCGGCTTGCTTGGCCTTCTCTTCCTCGATGACTTTAGCTGGTGCCTTCGCCACAAAGCCTTGGTTAGATAACTTTTTCTCCACGCGCTCCACTTCACTGTTCAAATGCTGAAGTTCTTTTTCCAGTCTGCTAATTTCCTGGGCAATATCAAGCAGTCCGGCCAGCGGCAGGTACAACTCTGCGCCGCTAACTATAGATGTCATCGCTTTATCTGGAACGGTGAACTCTAATCCCGCGTCGAATTCAGACGTATTACAGAATCTACGCACATATTCCCCATTGCGGTTAATGATATCGAGAACGGCTTGATCGCCGGGTTTTATGAGCAACTCAATTTTTTTACTCATCGGCACATTGACTTCAGCACGGATATTGCGCACAGCGCGAATTACGTCGATCAGCAAATTCATTTCTGCAACTGCATCCTTATCCTCAAAAGCCGGATCATAAACAGGCCAAGCGGCCAGTGTAATCGTTTCTCCCTCATGTGGAAGATGCTGCCATATTTCCTCAGAGATAAACGGCATGAACGGATGAATCATGCGCAGCGTCCGGTCCAATACATATGCAAGTACGGACTGCGTTTTCTTTTTCGCATCTGCGTTGTCGCCATATAGGGAAAGCTTCGCAAACTCAATGTACCAGTCGCACAAATCATCCCAAATAAAGTTATACAGAAGGCGGCCTGTCTCGCCAAATTCATAAGCATCTATTAGACGCGTGATGTCGCGTGAAGTTTCGTTTAGACGATGCAGAATCCAACGATCAGCGGTGCTCAGGTCACCAGTAATGTCTATATCTGCCGAAGTGACGCCTTCCAGATTCATCAGCGCAAAGCGTGACGCATTCCAGATTTTATTGGCAAAGTTGCGGGCCTGCTCCACCCGCTCCCAGCGGAAACGAAGGTCTTGCCCAGGCGTGCTACTGGTGGAAATCATATAACGCATGGCATCGGTACCATATTGGTCAATCACGTCGAGCGGATCAACACCGTTGCCGAGGGATTTGGACATTTTTCTACCGTCCGCATCACGAACCAACCCGTGCATAAGTACGTCCTTGAACGGAATCTCTTCCGTAAACTCGAGTGCTGTAAAAATCATACGCGATACCCAGAAATAAATAATGTCATAGCCTGTAACCAAGACATTAGTCGGATAGTAGCGTTTGAGGTCCTCTGTCTGCTCAGGCCAGCCCAGTGTCGAAAACGGCCACAAAGCCGAGCTGAACCAAGTATCCAGCACATCCTCATCCTGTTTTAGCTTTCTGCCAGCATACTCAGGCAAAGTTGTAGGGTCCTCCGCCGATACAATCACTTCTCCGGTATCCTCATCGTACCAAGCCGGAATACGGTGTCCCCACCATAATTGACGGGAAATACACCAGTCACGCACATTTTCAATCCAATGCAGATAAGTACGTTCAAAGCGATCCGGTACAAAGTTTACCCCGTTGCCAGCCTTCTGCACTTCAATGGCTTTAGCTGCCAGAGGCTTCATTTCCACAAACCATTGTGTGGACAGATAAGGTTCTACAACTACACCTGTACGCTCGCTGTGGCCTACTTGATGTACGTGCTCTTCAATACGAATCAGTACGCCCTGCTCTTTCAGATCAGCGACGATTTGCTTACGGCAATCGCTACGATCAAGGCCCTGATATTTGCCTGCTTCGGCATTCATCGTTCCCGTTTCGTCCATCACTGTAATTTGTGGCAGCTGGTGACGTTGTCCCATTTCAAAGTCATTCGGGTCGTGAGCCGGTGTAATTTTAACCGCGCCGCTACCGAAATCTTTATCAACATAATCATCCGCAATGACCGGAATTTCCCGTCCGATGATTGGGAGCACAAGCGTTTTGCCGATCATTTGCTTGTAGCGTTCATCTTCCGGGTGTACAGCTACAGCTGTATCGCCCAGCATCGTTTCAGGACGTGTAGTGGCTACCGTAATAAATCCGCTACCGTCTTTCAGTGGATATTGCAGGTGATACAGATTTCCGTTCACCTCTTTGTATTCCACCTCAATGTCCGATAATGCAGTACGTGCAGCAGGGTCCCAGTTTATGATGCGTTTACCGCGATAAATCAGACCCTTCTTGTACAGTTTAACGAATACCTCGCGTACCGCTTGGGACAGTCCCTCATCCAGCGTAAAACGCTCACGAGAATAATCGAGAGAAAAGCCCATCTTTTCCCATTGGTTATGGATATTATCTAGGTAAAGATCCTTCCACTCCCACACTTTCTCCAAAAACTTCTCGCGGCCCAAATCATAACGTGTCAGGCCTTCTTCACGCAGCTTTTGCTCTACCTTTGTTTGGGTAGCAATACCCGCATGGTCTGCCCCTGGCAGCCACAAGGCATCATAGCCCTGCATCCGCTTGGCGCGAATAATAATATCCTGCAAAGTAAAGTCAAGAGCATGTCCAATATGCAACATACCTGTAACATTCGGTGGTGGAATAACGATTGTAAAAGGCTCTGCCTCTGGATGTTGCCCAGCGCGGAAATAGCCCTTCTCCATCCACGTTTTGTACCATTTTTGTTCTGCTGATTTTGGATCGTACGTTGTTGGCATTTCCAAGGTTGTCTTGTTGTCTTGTTCTGACATATCAGGATACCTCCATGATTTTTCAATTGGCAAATAAAAAAAGCCCTTCATCCTCAAAGGACGAAAGGCTGTTCTCTCGCGGTACCACCTTTGTTTCACCCCTAGTGTATGTATCCACTGATCCATTACACATGGTGTGACACTTTATGCAGATAACGGTTGCGGACCGGCCTTATTCTACCGTGAACCTCTTATCTTCCGTAGGAATTAAATGAGGAACCGTTCAAACAGGCGACTCCCGGGTGACTTCGGCCAGTAGCTTCCTGCGGAACCTCACAGCGCTGCAATTCCACTCTCTGAAGGGCTTGCTGCCTACTCTTCCCGATCTCAGTCTTTCAATAACTATACCACATCATACATTTCCCATTGACTATAGTCAACACCCGCTGTGCATTTTTCAGCAACCGGATCAAGGGATGTACAATACCTGTCCTTCTTCCACATGATGCTCCGCCAATCTGTTATACAGTTGAAGCTCACGCGTGCTGAGCTGATAACGGTCAGCTATGGTTTCCAGTGTATCCTCGCGCTGTACTATGCATAACCGCACCTTACGAAAAGGTGTTTCATCTTGTGTATGAAAAAAAAGGTTCTTCCACTTGGCATTCTCCCGCTCTTCTTCGGCTTTCTGATCCTGCGGCTCCTGCTCCAATTGCTGCTGGTATTCCGCTTCTTTCACCGAACGGCTGGATTGGAGCAATGATGAGTAGACAACCGGGTCTGGCTCGTCTGCCTCTTCATCCTTTTTACTGTTAAGCGCCACACGCATCTCTGGCTTATCCTCAGTAAAAGTGTCATGGGCCTCGTGATTCACCTGTTCTGACGCTTCAGGCCTGAAGTCGAAGCTATCTACTTGACTCGCTTCCAACTGTGGCTCCAGATAGACCTCGGACTCCGTAGCAGGATGCGGTTCAGACAGCAAAGGGTCATAATTTACATTAGGAGATGCGGAAGATACTTTGGACTCATTTCCCCCTGCCCATGCTTCCTTTTGCTGAAATCCCCACACTTCCGGAGACCCATGCTCATGTTTGACCTCGGGAGAGTTATCTTCAACTGCTTTGCCCGTCCAAGGCTCATAGAATCGGTTAGGATCTACTGCTGGCTCATAAGCTTGCTGTTCCGACGATGATTGCTGTTCCCCTTGGTCCTCAGACAGCTGTTCCCAGGAAATGGACTCCTGTTGTACTGGCACACTGTAGGAGGTTTCAGGATCTGTAACGTAATCAGAGGTCGAGTCATTGGTAGAATAGGCCTCTGCCTGACGATACTCTTCATCGGCGGAAAGGGATTGAACCGGATGCTCAGGTGCATGCACTACGGTAAATTCTTCATCCAACCAGACCGCCGTCTCTTCCGCGTGCGAGCTTTCCACACCATGCAAAGAAAGAACGCCTGTAATGTTTAGACTACGTAAAGAAAGCAGGTCCACATCAAAATTTTCAATCTCGACAGAGATATCTTCCAATCTCCCTACGCGGTTTAGCGGAATGGTAATTTCCACAGGGATCAAATGATGAAGCTCGCTCGTGAACTGTTCAGGTGTGCGGTACACGCCCTCCAGCAGCAAATGCCCTCGCAAAGCGGCATGGTCGCCGTGGGTTACAACCTGAATGCGTGGCAGAAGCTCGATTTCCTCCAACTCAGCAATCCCGGCAGCTTCCTCCGTCAAATGAATGCGTTCATAAATATCAAAACGCAAGCCTTGCGGCTGATCATTCTGTTGTTTGTTCAAGGATGGCATCCTCCTTTGGGCAGTCTCCGCACATCCTCTGACTTCTGGTCAGGCGCACGGAAACTCCATATTGCAAACCGTTTCTAGGTTCAAGTATATGCGCCAAAATAGAAGGCATGCCATCTTTTATAGCTGTTTGTGCAGCTTTTGAAAATCATCCGGCCAAGCATCCTCCACAGTAATCGTTTCGCCACTCAGCGGATGACAGAAGGTAAGACGCTCTCCGTGTAGCGCCTGCCTGCCAAAATCAGTAGCACGCCCCCCGTATAATACATCCCCAAGCAACGGGTAGCCAGCATGACTAAGATGTACGCGAATCTGGTGCGTCCGTCCTGTCTCCAGCGTCAGATATACGAGACTCACTGCACTTGAACCGCTTCCCCATACTTCCCCGAGTTCAATATGGGTAACCGCCTTCTGCCCAGTCGGAGATACACGACGGCGCTGCTTATGATGCCTGTCCTTGCCAATCGGCCAATCCAACGTTCGCAGCGATGGAGGTACTTCCCCTCGTACCAAAGCTACATACCGGCGGTCGATATCCTTAGCTCTCATTTGCTCGTCCAGCTTGAGCAACGCAAACTCATTTTTGGCATATAGCACCGGGCCCGTCGTATCCACATCCAGACGATGTACATGCCGTACCACCGCATGAATGCCATTCATCTCATAGTAGGATGCGACAGCATGATCCAACGTCAGCGGACCATCCTGCACACCACCGTCCGGATGTACTGCCATACCTGCTGGTTTATGTACTACCAGACAAAAATCATCTTCATACAGTACCTTCAAATCATACCAGCGAGGGGTGATGCCAAGGTTCATTACAGGAAAAAGGGCCAGCCGTAGCCGGTCCCCTGTAAGTTCAATCTCTTTATCATGGCGCAGTCTGCGCCACAGCTTTTCCGGTAATTCCAAACGATTCAGCAACCACTGATCTACAGCATCAGCGCTGTTTTTTTCCTCGTCTGTGATTTCCCGTCCTGGCGTGACTTCCAGCCACGGTCCTCTTCTTTTCCAGCCACCTTGCCAGCTCATAGACGTTTGAGCGCGCGATAGTTCGCCTCAATGGTGGCATCAATATCCTCTACCGTATGCACGCCCGATACAAACATACCCTCAAATTGAGATGGTGCTACACTGACTCCCTCATTCACCATTTCAGTAAAGTAACGACGGAAGTGGTCCTGATTACTCGTTTTAGCTGTATCAAAATTGACAACCTTTTCTTCTGTAAAAAATGGACAAACCATGGAACCCACGCGATTGATCATGACAGGGATACCTAGCTCGTTCGCATTACGTTCGAATCCGGCTTGAAGTCGTGCTGCCCGCTCTTCCAAGCGATCGTATACTTCTGGCGTCAGCAATTTAAGTGTCGAATAACCTGCTGCCATAGCCAGCGGATTTCCGCTAAGCGTACCCGCTTGATAAATGGGCCCCGATGGAGCAATCCGCTCCAGAATATCACGACGTCCGCCGTAAGCACCTACAGGGAGTCCACCACCAATCACTTTACCCAAACAGGTAAGATCCGGTGTCACACCAAAGCGACCTTGAGCCGAATGAAGTCCAACCCGGAATCCAGTCATCACTTCATCAAAAATCAGCAGACTTCCGTACTGCTGGGTTACCTCACGCAAACCTTCCAAAAATCCAGGCTGTGGCGGTACAACTCCCATATTGCCTGCTACTGGCTCGACAATAATTGCGGCAATCTCTTCGCCAAATTTCTCAAAAGCTAGCTTCACCGAAGCTAGATCATTATAAGGGACAGTGATTGTATGGGTGGCCACAACTTCAGGCACACCGGGACTATCGGGCAAGCCTAATGTGGCAACACCAGAGCCTGCTTTAATCAGCAAGCTGTCCGCATGACCGTGATATGATCCCTCAAATTTAAGGATTTTACTACGGCTCGTAAATCCGCGTGCGAGTCGAATCGCACTCATAGTCGCCTCAGTTCCGGAGTTAACCATACGTACAATGTCCATAGAAGGAACACGCTCACATACGAGCTTGGCCATTTCGGTTTCTGCCAACGTTGGTGCGCCGAAGCTGGTTCCTTTTACAACAGCAGCCTGTAAAGCTTTAACCACTTCGGGATGTGCATGGCCCATAATAAGCGGTCCCCATGAACATACATAGTCTAAATAGGATTGACCATCAATATCATATACGCGCGATCCTTCGCCATGGTCGATATACACAGGTGTAATTCCAACAGATTTAAAAGCCCGTACCGGGCTGTTTACGCCACCCGGAATGTATTGTTTTGCCTCATCAAAGGCTACTTTGGAGTTCGTATCCTTGCGCACTGTTCGTTGTTCGTCGATCATTCTGACCACTCCTATCTTCTGAAAATAGACTTATTGCTTCAACCATCTTGCCGCATCCTTGGCCGAATAGGTAATAATCATATCTGCACCCGCACGCTTCATACTTGTCAAAATCTCTAGCACCATTGCTTTTTCATCAATCCAGCCTTGAAGAGCCGCTGCCTTGACCATGGCATATTCACCACTAACGTTGTAAGCCACCATAGGCAGATCAAATTGATCCTTAATCGTGCGCATTACGTCAAGATAAGAAAGGGAAGGCTTCACCATCAGCATATCTGCCCCCTCCAGCACATCAGATTCTGCTTCTCGCAATGCTTCACGTGCATTAGCAGGATCCATCTGATAGGATTTGCGGTCACCAAACTGCGGCGCAGAATCTGCGGCCTCCCGGAAAGGACCGTAAAAAGCAGACGCATATTTGACGGAATACGACATAATTGGAATATGTGAAAAGCCTTCTAGATCCAACCCCTGCCGAATCGCCTGTACAAAACCGTCCATCATATTAGATGGCGCGATAATATCTGCACCAGCTCTGGCCTGAGATACAGCTGTACGTACCAGCACCTCCAGAGATTCATCATTCAATACCTCACCGCATACCTCACCATCATGCTCATGCATGTGCACCATACCGCAGTGTCCATGGTCCGTAAACTCACACAAACAAGTGTCAGCCACAACCAGCAGTTCGGGATAACGCGACTTGATCAGACGAGTAGCTTCCTGAACAATACCATCGTCCACAAAAGCCGAAGTCCCTACGCTGTCTTTGGTTTCTGGGATGCCAAATAGGAGCACAGCGGGAATGCCGAGCTCACTAATCTCTTTCAGTTCTTCCTCCAGCCGATCCAGAGAAAAACGGTATACACCTGGCATAGAGCTAATTTCCTGTTTCACCCCAGTGCCAAATGTTACGTAGATCGGTTGGATAAAATCAGTGGGATTCAATACGGTCTCACGCACCATACTGCGGATTGCAGCCGACTGGCGCAAACGGCGATGTCTGGTAAAAGGAACACTCATGATTACAAACCTCCATTTTTTATACATTCATTAGTAAAAACAAAAAAATTATAATGTCATAACAGTACTTGAACGTTTCCACTCACACAACGATTGGATCAGACTTTCAATGGTCGCCTTCTCTGACATAAAACTTACAGTCAAGCCGGCTTGGGTAGCTGTCTCACCGGTCAAAGGACCTATCACAGCAATCGTAACTCCCTCCAGCAGCGACACCGGATCATGGATCCCCATTTGTCTGAGGGCTTCTAAGAAAAAGGTTACAGTTGAGGAACTGGTAAACGTAATCGCATGAATGGCACGCTCCTCAAGCAGCTTGAGAAGTTCATCATCCTGTGTGTTGGCTGCTAGCACCGTTTGATACAAATCAGCCTCGGTCACATGAAGTCCCATCTCCCTCAGCTTTTCTGGCAGCCACGGCCGAGCTAGATCACCTCTTGGGAGAAATACGTTCTGCCCTGCCTGCAAATCCTGCTCAAATCCCTCGAGCAAGCCCTCTGCCTGAAATGGGCCCTCGATCTGTTCTGCCACAATTCCGTGCGTCCGAAGCGCGGCTGCTGTAGCCGGTCCGACTGCGGCAATACGCGCTTTGAACAGCATACGTACGTCCTTGCCCTGTTCCTTTAAGTGCGTGAAAAAGTATTCCACTCCATTAACGCTGGTAAAAAACACCCAATCATATTCTGGCAGTCGCGCAAATGCCTCTTTAATTTCCTGTTTGGTTGGCTCGTCCGAAGGGGCGACCGTCTGAATAACTGGAAATTCATAAGGCTCGCCACCAAGCTCTTCTATCCGATGGACCAGACTGCTGGCCTGCGCACGCGCGCGAGTAACCAAAATTCGCTTGCCAAACAAAGGCATGTCCTCAGCCCATTTTAACTGTTCACGTTGATTGACCACTTCTCCGACAACGATGACGGCGGGAGGCTGAAAATTCGTAGCCTTCACCTTAGCTTCAATATCCGCAAGCGTACCCACCAGCGTATCCTGCTCGGCACGGGTTCCCCAGCGGATCAAGGCAACAGGAGTATTTGATGGCTTGCCGTGTTTTATCAGCTGTTCACTGATATAGCCAATCTTTGCTACACCCATCATAAAGATCAGTGTGCCCGTTGCGTTCGTCACTTTATCCCAATGAATACTTTTGTCGAGTTTATCCGGACTTTCATGACCTGTAATGATAGATAGCGATGAGGCCATATCCCGGTGTGTGACTGGAATCCCCGCATAGGCGGGCACACTGATTGCTGATGTGATGCCGGGTATAATTTCATAGGAAATACCATGTTTACGCAGTAGCCCGGCTTCCTCGCCGACTCGTCCAAATATAGTAGGGTCTCCCCCTTTAAGACGAACAACTGTTTTTCCTTCCAAGGCCAAATCCACCAACAGCTGATTAATTTCCTCTTGCTTCATAGTGTGACGATCTGGCAACTTTCCAACATATATTTTTTGGGCCCCTGGCTTCATCAATCCCAAGAGGCGCGGGCTTGCCAGTCTGTCGTACACAATGACATCGCCCAATTGAATGCATTCCCAACCCTTGACCGTAATTAATCTTGCGTCTCCGGGTCCTGCACCTACCAAATATACTTTTCCTGCCATGCTATCATCCCCTCACCTGCGCCAGAATCTGTTCTGCTCCTTTGGCTATCAAACTGGCCGCCACCGCTTCTCCCAGCTTTTTCGGATCATTTCCCTGGAGCGTTTCCTTCAAAATAACCTCGCCATCTGGCGAGCCTACCATGCCCGTAAGGCTGATTTCTTGACCAGCCCAGACGGCATGAGCCCCGATCGGCACTTGGCACCCCCCATTTAACACGCCCAAAAAGGTTCGTTCTGCCGCAACGGTAGCCGAGGTATCCCGGTCGTTGTAAAGGCGCAGCAAGGCCAATAGCTCTTCATCACTCGCGCGACATTCAATACCCAGCGCTCCCTGCCCAACCGCCGGCAAACAGTCTTCTTCCGGTATATAGGATGTAATTCGATCTTTCCAGCCCATCCGATGCAAACCTGCTGCCGCCAAAATGATAGCGTCAAAACCTTCCGTCTCCAGCTTTTTCAGACGGGAATCAATATTCCCACGCACAGGCTCCAATTGTAGATCAGGTCGCATGGACTTGATTTGACTGGCTCTGCGCAGGCTACTCGTGCCCACCTTTGCCCCTTGAGGCAAATCCTCCAGGCTCTCGGCGCCCAATGTGATCAGGCAATCACGTGGATCCTCACGACGCGGTACAGCGCCGTTGACAAGCCCTTCCGGCAATTCGGAAGGCATATCCTTCATACTATGTACTGCCATATCAATCTCACCAGCCAGCATGGCCTGTTCAATCTCTTTGACAAAAAGCCCTTTGCCACCCACTTTGGACAAGGTTACATCCAATATTCGATCACCCTTGGTCAGGATTTTCTTTACGACAAATTGCAAATCCATTCCATGCTCCGCGCATAGCGCGTTCAAATCTTCAATGACATGCCCGGTCTGAGTTAACGCCAGCGCACTCTGTCTGCTGCCTACCACAATTGTTCGCATGTTATTCCTCCTGATTTTGCGCAATCCACAGGTCTATTTGTTGTTCGGTCCAAGCCATAAATTCATGACGGCGTATTTGATCCAAAATTCCGCTACTCGCCAAGCGCCTCAGTAGTTTAGTCCTTTGCTGTGGGGAACTTATCTTACGTTTGATGATCTGTCGCATATCGTGCATGAAATCCAGATATGGCTCGTATTCGCTACCAAACAACGTATCCAAGGCTGATGTAATATCAGCGGTCACAGCGGGGCCTGCCCCTTCTGTAGAGATACTAATCGTCAGTCTCCCTCGTCGGATGATGCCCGGCGTTATAAAATCTCCCTCTTCCGAGCGATCCGCCACATTTACCAGTATACCCCTTTGTCTGGCCTCATGCGCAACCTTATTATTCACTTCTCTCTGGTTCGTAGCGGCATATACAAGAAAGGCTCCCTGGAGGTCACCCTCGCGATATACGCGATTTACCCAGTGGAGCTGCTTGTGATCGGCCAGGACCTGTAAATCCGGCGTTATATTCGGGCTAATGAGGGTAATGGACGCCCCACTTTCCATCATCCCCTTAACCTTTCGTTCCGCAATCCTGCCGCCGCCTACAATACAACAGATCTTATTGTTACAATTCAACGAAATCGGGACAAAATGCTGCAAATGGCTTTTCACTCTCCCGTCCACTGATGAAATACAGACCAGGAATTCAGCAAAAAATTAAGAATCAATAGCGTGTAGCCCACCAATGCCCACTTTGCCATCACAAGCCCTGAACGCTGATTCAATCTTTTGCTCACTAAAAATATAATATACACACACAGGGCAATCGCTGTCATCAGCACCTTGGTATCTAGCAAGAGAAGCCAGCGTTCCTCAGCAATAATAGAAATAACGGCAACTACAATAGAGACTCCCAGCAAAGGAGTACCAATCAACAGCGCCATATGCGTATACCGATCCATCATTTCCAGACTCGGCAGGCGTCTGATCGTGTCATTCCATTTCTTTACTTTCAATTTACGATGCAAAAACAGATATAACCCCGAAAATACAGCTGCTACCGTCATCGCTACAAAACCAAGATTAGCCAGCGCAATATGAATCAGGAGCAGCCCATGCACGGTATGCCAATTTCCAAGTGGATTGTCGAGAGGCTCCATCCATATATTGTTGAGCACCAGCACTGCAAAACTAATAATATTAAGCAGCAATACCGCAAATTCGGAACGCTGATAACGTGTCAAAATCAAAGAAATCAGCACTAAAATAACTGAAAACAGAAATAGAAAATCGTAGGTCACGAAAATAGGAAGGTGCCCTTCATTCCAGGTTCTTATCCCCATATAAGCAAGCTGGAGCACCAGAACGACAACAAGAAGCCCTGTACCTGTCCGTTTAGCATTCGCATTGCGACGAATCCCATCCGAGAATACAAACAGAAGGCTCAGGGCAAAAACATAAATCATTGAATCATATATAAGCATGCCTGAAGCCACGTCTGTTCACCCACTTTTACAGGCTGGCCGGCGCAAACGACGCTGGCAAAGCCTGAGCCTGAACGGTTTTTTCATGAACACCGGCTTCCGGTTTTATTAACGCAGATGCATCGCTTTTATCTACTTTCTGAGCGGCGTCATCCAAACGATCCTCCAGAGCAAAAATGTGGCTAAACATGTCTAGGGCCTCATTCCCCTGTTTTTGGACAGCCAGTTCCTTTACCCGATTGATCGGATCATGCATCATCTGGTTCAGCATGCTCTTCGTCAAACGGCTAATCACTTTGCGTTGCCGTTCATCCAGCTCGGGAAGCTTATTGAACAAGCTTTCCAACGTATCCTGATGTACAGACTCCGCTTTTTCCTGTAATGCACGAATCACCGGACGCACTCCCATCGTTTTCAACCATTGATAAAACTCGCTAAGCTCATCTTCGATCATATGCTCGATTTTTGTAGCTTCGGTACGGCGCATTTCCAAATTGCTCTCCACGATCCCTTCCAGATCATCAATATCGTACAGGAAAACATTCTGTAATTCACCAATAGCCGGGTCGAGATCACGCGGAACCGCAATATCAATCATAAACAAAGGACGGGACTGTCGACGTTTCATACTTGCTTCAACCCGAGTCCGATCCAGAATATACCCCTGGGCACCTGTCGAGCTAATAACAATATCCACGTCCGCCAACCGATTCATGCCTTCCTCCATCGTAACCGGCGTTCCATGGAACTTGGAGGCAAGGTCTTCCGCACGGGACAAGGTTCGGTTGGCTACAATAACCTCGGCTGCTCCGCCGCTGTACAAATGCTTAACCGTAAGTTCGCTCATTTTACCAGCACCGAGAATCAGTACCTTTTTATCGGTAAACATCCCGAAAATCCGTTTGCCTAGCTCAACTGCTGCATAGCTGACAGATACGGCACTTTCTCCAATAGATGTCTCTGAATGGGCACGCTTGCCCAATGTGACGGCCTGCTTAAACAACATATTAAACCACGTTGCCGTAATTTTCTGGGATTGAGCCTGAAGAAAAGCGTTCTTTACCTGTCCCAAAATTTGTGTTTCTCCGATTACCATAGAATCAAGACCACAAGTCACACGGAACAAATGCCGAATCGCCTGCTCGTCCTCATATATATATAAATGTTGTGTAAATTGATCACGCGGAATGCCAAACCATTGCTCCATAAAACTGCGTATAAAATAGCCGCACATGTGAAGGCGGTCCACTACAACATATATTTCAGTCCGATTGCAGGTTGCGACAACTACGCCCTCCAACACACTTTTGGTAAGTTTGAGTTGCTCCAGCGCTTTTGGCAAATCTTGTTCTGCAAATGTAAAACGCTCTCTGACTTCCACAGGCGCCGTACGATAATTCAACCCAACAACGACGATGTGCATTGCAAATTCACCTGCCTAAACTGTAATAAGAATAACCACTGTTATCATAAACTATGTTAATTATATCACAGAAGTCCGAATCTCCTCCGGCTGTTTTATGAATTGTTTATGAAAATTGAATAGCTTTCATGAAACCAGCACGTTCTGTATGATTTGATTTAGTGTAGACCACTTTTAAAACAAATAACCATGGAAATGTTCCATGGCTATAATATAGGACGCACAAACGGCTCCATAAAAAACGATTTACACTAACTCAGCCAGCTTGTACTCTGGTGATTCCACCTGAAGTTCTCCCAAGCCGCGAATCAGCTTTTTCGCATATGTTTTTTTCGGTTTTAGAACGGATACCAGGTAATCAATAGCCAACTGCGGATCGACAGTCTCACCGCAAGTATAACAATCAATAGCGGCAAACCCTCTCTCAGGATACGTATGAATAGAGAGATGACTCTCCGACAACAGTACAAGCACGGTAGCTCCCTGTGGTTCGAACTGCTTGGATTGAACGGACATCACCGTTGCTCCGCAAGCTTCAGCTGCTTCAACTAATTGAGCCTCCAAAAACTGCGCATCATTCAGTAATTCAAACTCAACACCCCAAGTATCTACGGCAACGTGTCTTCCGAAAGTTGAGTACTCCAATTCCATCTTTCGGTTCCCCCTTCCTAGGAATAAAATGTTTGGAAAAATTTCATCCGCTAGGACCTACGTCGTCATTCACTTCCCGAGGGAATAACCTCTCGCAACATTCAATGTCCTGAGTGAATCCTGGTTCCTATATTTCATTTTCAACGAGATTAAAAATAACATCTATGTGCAGCAAATGCAATCATTTTTTAAGAATAAAAAAGCCTATTTCGGTAAAGAAAGGGACTACATGGCATAACGATTCATTCCATATATTCATGCCTTATTAAGCTTCCAGTGCAAATAATTTTGAGCAACTCATTCGAAGCTTGTGGTCAATCTGTTCCAACTCCGAGAAAGTACGCGCCAAATTCCGCTGGTCAAGCAACGAATTAATGAGATGATATACGTCAGATATTTCATTTTCAACGTTCTGATGCTGAAAAAGCTGTTGCAATTCCTGCACCGTATTTTTATATTCGAATACCAGCCTGGAACCTCCGGCATTCTTCTCCATAATTTTACGAACCGTACCTTCATTATAAAAATACACCATAGTGAATCCTTGATACATTCGGTAAACGATGCCTTCGCCCTTAAAACGAACAAAAAGTTTGCGTATAAACAGGGTTAGTTGCGGATGAATTAAGCGACAAGTCAATTCACACACAAACGCTCCCTCTTTGGCTTCAAAAAACAAATGAACTTCCTCACCCGCACTATGCTCCAGAACGATTTCCTGTCTTCCGTTATCTAGAACTTTAATATAGTAATGCACCTGGGGATCATCCACTGCCCGCAAAAATTCGTCCATTTGGGTTTCCGACAAGGTCAAAGTGGTTTTAACATACTCTGTGGCTAACCGCTGAGCCATACCCATCTCCTCAATTCTTTCCTGAACCTATAAGTTTAAGCTTTAAATTTATTATACATCAGACCTAAAGTGCTTTTCTTGCACATCAAATCATAAATTCCCGCCATACATCGGAAATAAACGGAAAATGATGGGGTTGAGACTGCATTATCCCCCATATACTCACTTTTCGGCTTAAAATCCACGAGTTCTTTTTGTTATTATATATTATTCCCACCTATTTAGTAAGTTTATTTTTTTGAAGCCCGAACCATGAAAAAAGGACGTCCTCAAGGACGTCCCTAGCCTTACAATTCCGTCTGCTCTTCTTCGTCATTCTCTATATAGCTGGAGATGACAGACCACAGCTCTTCCTTGCCCATACCTTCTTCGGATGAAAAGGGGATAAACAATCCCCCGGGAAGTATTCCGAGTTCCTGCTTGATTACCTTGTAATGCTTTTCTCGCCGCGTTTTAGGGATTTTATCTGCCTTCGTGCCTACAACACATACGGGAAGCCCGTTATGACGCAGCCAATCATACATCATGATATCGTCCTTGGACGGCGGATGGCGCAAATCTACCATTTGAAGCACCAGTTTGAGTGGCTCACGCTCCAGCAAATAAGACTCAATCATCTGCCCCCAAGCCTTGCGGGACGTTTTGGATACCTTGGCGTAACCGTAACCGGGAAAATCGACAAAATAGAGATCATCATTAATCCGGTAATAATTGAGTTGCTGGGTTTTACCTGGCGTAGAACTGGTACGCGCCAAATTTTTACGGTTAATCAACCGATTAATCAATGAAGACTTTCCTACATTGGAGCGCCCCGCCAGAGCAATCTCTGGCAAAGCGTCCACAGGAAACTGATCGGGACCAACCGCACTTATTATAAATTCTGCTTTTGTTACTTTCATTGTGTCCTTAATTCCTCTCTAATGTACCCTTGCCTGCTCAACCAAAGCATGCTTTAGCACCTGATCCATATGGGCAACGGGGACAAATTCAACATCCTGCCGGATACTGTCGGGAATATCCTTTAAATCCCGTTCATTATCTTTGGGAAGCAGAATTTTTTTGTAGCCTGCCCGGTGGGCAGCCAGCGACTTCTCTTTTAAACCACCAATCGGCAATACACGGCCGCGTAGAGTAATTTCGCCCGTCATAGCCACATCCTTGGATACATGACGGTTGGTCAAAGCTGAAATTAACGCGGTAGCAATAGTAATTCCCGCAGATGGACCATCCTTCGGAATCGCACCCTCAGGAATATGAATGTGGATATCATTTTTCTCATAAAAGTCTAGTTCAATGCCCAGATCAACTGCTTTGGAACGGGTGTAGCTGAATGCCGCCTGTGCAGATTCCTTCATAACGTCTCCCAGTTTACCCGTAAGAATCAGTTTACCACTACCAGGTACGACCGTCACTTCAATCATCAGTGTTTCACCACCGACCTCTGTCCATGCCAAGCCTGTAACCGTACCGATCTGATCCTCCAGTTCTGCAACACCGTAACGGAATTTAGCGATACCCAGATAATCCTTCAGATTATCCGGTGTGATTTGAATTGGTCCTTCGCCACCAGATACAACGGACTTCGCCGCCTTGCGGCACAGAGAAGCCATTTGCTGCTCAAGATTCCGCACACCAGATTCACGCGTATATTCGCGAATGACACGCAGTAGCGTATCCTCCCCGATAACCAGTTGTTCCTCGTCCAAGCCATGCTCTCTCTTCTGCTTGGGCAATAGGTACCGATTGGCGATTTCCAGCTTCTCCAGTTCGGTGTAGCCAGGAATATAGAGCGTCTCCATGCGGTCCATTAGCGGACGCGGGATGTTGTGTGCAGCATTGGCTGTCGTTACAAACATCACATTGGACAGGTCAAACGGCAGCTCAACAAAATGGTCACTGAACGTATTGTTTTGTTCAGGATCAAGCACTTCGAGCAATGCCGCCGATGGATCTCCTCGAAAATCGGAAGCCATTTTATCAATCTCATCCAGCAAAAATACTGGATTAGACGTTCCTGCGGTCTTCATCCCCTGAATGATCCGCCCTGGCATCGCACCAACATAAGTCCGACGGTGACCACGGATTTCCGCTTCATCCCGCACACCTCCGAGAGAGATGCGGACAAATTCCCGACCCATGGATTTGGCAATCGAACGGGCCAACGAGGTCTTGCCGACCCCTGGCGGACCCACGAGACACAGAATCGGTCCCTTAATGGTCTTCACCAGCTTGCGTACAGCCAAATACTCCAATACACGCTCCTTGGGTTTATCCAATCCGTAGTGGTCGTTATTAAGTACCTCTTCAGCTTTGACGATATCCAGATCATCATCGGTAAACTTGTTCCATGGCAAGCTTAACAACCAATCCACATAATTACGGATGACGCCACCCTCGGCAGAGCTTGCCGGCATTTTTTCCAGACGATCGATTTCCTTTTCGACCTTCTCCTTCACCGGAACAGGCAACTCTAGTTCACTTAGCTGGTTGCGCAGTTCTTCAACTTCTCCCGCGCGACCTTCCTTCTCGCCAAGTTCCTTCTGAATTGCCTTCATTTGTTCACGCAGATAATACTCCTTCTGCGTCTTTTCCATCTGCTTCTTCACACGCTGGTTGATTTTACGTTCCAGCTCCAGTACTTCACGCTCATTGTTCAAAATATCCAGAAGCTTCTCCAGACGCTGAGTAACGTCGATCGTCTCCAGTATATCCTGCTTTTCCTTAATTTTGAGCGTCAAATGACTTGTGATTACGTCTGCTAGCCGTCCCGGCTCCTCAATATCCGATACCGCAGCGAGAGTCTCCGGTGTTACCTTTTTGGACAAGTTGATATAATGCTCGAACTGAGTTAATACAGTGCGCATTAGCGCATCCGTCTCAGGCTGTACGTTTTCTGCCTCGTGCAGCTCCTTCGCCATTACCTCGTAATATTCTTCATTGTCCGTATATTGAATAATCTCGGCCCGTTCCAGCCCTTCCACCAATACTCGAATGGTTCCATTAGGAAGTTTGAGCATCTGGCGTACCTTGGCTACCGTGCCGACTCGAAAGATGTCCTCTTGTGTAGGTTCTTCAATATTTACTTCTGATTGAGAACACAGGAGAATCAAATTGTCTTCAACCATCGCTTTTTCCAAAGCCTTGACCGATTTTTCCCGGCCCACATCGAGATGCAGAACCATACTCGGGTAGACCAGAAGCCCTCTTAAAGGCAGCAAAGGAAAACGACGACCTTTTGTCTTGGTGGGTCCCATCGCTTTCGCACCTCCAGTGATTCTCAGGTTCCGGATTTTACAATCCTCAAGTTGTTATCTTTCATATTTTATCAAATGTTTTATGAAAAAACCAATGAAAGGGTGGTTCATCAGCAAGATCCTGTATCTGATATCGTCCCGTTATGCGTTCCATCAGCCTGTAACAAGGAAGATTGGGATGGGCGAAAAGTCTCAATTGGCGCATGTACAGGCGAATCCGACGTTATCTCTTCCCCGAACACATGTCGGAACACTTCGGTAACCGACTGTACGGGAATCACTTTTAAACCCTCAATGCTGTCAAAAAGAGCTTGCCAGTTGTCCTGCGGAATGATCACTTTTTTGGCTCCTGCCTGAAAAGCGGCTTCAACCTTGGCTAATACACCACCAATCGGTTTGACACGACCATGGATGCTAATTTCGCCAGTCATTGCAATTTCATGATCCACCGGAATTCCCCGCATCGCGGAAGCAATGGCTGTTGCCATCGCAATTCCTGCGGACGGGCCATCTACCGGCGTACCCCCAGGGAAATTGATATGCAAATCGTAATTCGACGGAGACAATCCGAGCGTACGCAAAACAGTTAGAACATTTTCTACAGAACCTTTAGCCATGCTCTTACGGCGCAGTGTACGGGACCCGCCTCCGATTTCTTCCTCATCCACAACCCCCGTAATATTATAGCTGCCCTTTCCCTCAGGAACCGGAACTGCTGTAACTTCAATTTCAAGCAGCATCCCCATGTTCGGGCCATATACAGCTAATCCGTTAACGAATCCGATTTGCGGCAAGCCTGGTATTTTTCGGTCAGGACGCGGTTGAATTTGACTACTGCCCGCTACCCATTCGACGTCGGAAGCATTGAGACATTCCCTTTTCTCGGTAAGTGCCAAACCAGCAGCCAGCTGGATCATATTGACCGCCTCCCGACCGTTCGTTGCGTAACGCTGTACAACTTCTACCGCCTCAGGACAAGGGCCAAAGCCTAGCTTGTGGACGGCATCCTCTGCAATACGAGCAATCTCCTGTGGCTGCAAGGCACGGAAATAAATCTCCATGCACCGGGAGCGAATCGCAGGTGGCAGTTCATGCGGCGAACGGGTCGTCGCACCCACCAAACGAAAATCGGCTGGCAAACCGTTTTGGAAAATATCGTGGATATAAGCAGGAGTATTCGAATCTTCCGAGTTGTAATACGCACTCTCCAAAAATACCTTGCGATCCTCCAGTACTTTCAAGAGTTTATTCATCTGCGTTGGATGCAGCTCACCAATCTCATCAATGAACAGCATCCCCCCATGCGCCTTCGTCACAGCTCCGGGTTTAGGTTGTGGGATACCCGCTACCCCCATCGCTCCTGCCCCTTGATAGATTGGATCATGCACTGAACCTATCAGCGGGTCCGCAATACCGCGCTCATCAAAGCGGGCCGTCGTAGCATCAATCTCCGTGAATTTGGCATCTCCCTTGAACGGAGAGGACAGATTCTTCTTAGCCTCTTCCAGCACAACGCGTGCAGCAGCTGTCTTCCCTACACCCGGCGGGCCATAAATAATGACATGCTGCGGATTCGCACTACATAACGCAGCCTTGAGCGCGCGCAGTCCATCCTTCTGACCCACGATATCCTGTAATGTGGCAGGACGTGTGCGTTCAGCCAACGGCTTGGTAAGTGAAATAGAACGCAATTTGCGTAGCTTATCCAATTCCTTGCGGGATTCCCGATCTACCGCACTACGGTTCGTTTTCTGGCTCCGCAGGAGGTTCCAGAAATACAGACCAATAACAATCCCGAAAAACATTTGCACCAATAACAAAATCATAGTCAAGTCCATCGTATTTCCTCCGTTTCTCATCTCAGCAATTTTAAAAATGCCGCTCTATGAAAAACAGTATTTCCTTTTCCGCGATAGCTAAACGGCGGTCTTTCAAAAGATCAGAGAGAAATACAAAAACACCGCGAAGAACAGTTCTGTAGCAGAGCTGCTCTCCACGGCGTTTAAATGATGACAATAGATTATGACTATGCCTCTTTATAATAACTGCTTTTTGCCTACACCTTCTCGGCGGTATGACGTTCTTCACGTCCAGGTATTTTCCCTGTTTCCTCATATGCTTTGACGATGATATCAATTTCTTTTTTCAATTCGTCCACCATATCAGCCTCAGGTACTTTGCGAATCATTTTTCCATAACGGAACAAAAGGCCTTCACCGCGCGCTCCGGCAATTCCAATATCAGCTTCCTTCGCTTCACCCGGGCCATTTACTGCACAACCCAGTACGGATACTTTAATCGGTACCTTGAGTTTTGCAATGTAGTCTTCTACCTCGTTGGCAATAGAGAACAGATCAATATCCAGACGTCCGCAAGTCGGACAAGAAATCAATGTAGCTGCGTTTGTGATTAATCCAAACGTCTTGAGCAACTCACGGGCTACCTTCACTTCTTCCACCGGATCAGCACTAAGTGAAATACGCATAGTGGAGCCGATGCCTGATGCTAGCAAAGCGCCCATACCTGCCGCGCTTTTAACTGTACCCGTAAAGAGTGTACCCGCTTCGGTAATACCCAGATGGAGCGGATACTTAATAATTTCAGCGGCCTTCGTATAAGCAGCAATCGCCATAGGAACATCAGACGCCTTCAGTGACACGATAATGTCATGGAAATCAAGTTCTTCCAGTATCCCGATATGATACAGCGCACTTTCTACCATCGCTTCTGGCGTAGGGTAGCCATACTTATCAAGTAAATGCTGTTCCAATGACCCGGCATTCACACCAATTCGAATCGGAATCCCTTTTTCCTTACATGCCTTCACGACAGCTTCTACTTTTTCACGTCGTCCTATGTTACCTGGATTAATGCGAACTTTATCAATCCCATTTTCAATTGCCAGTAGAGCCAGCTTGTGATTAAAGTGAATATCTGCAACTAGCGGAATATGAATCCGTTTTTTAATTTCCTTAATGGCTGCGGCAGCTTCCTCATTGTTGACGGTAACCCGCACCAGTTGACATCCGGCTTCTTCCAAGCGAAGAATCTCGGCTACAGTTGCTTCCACATCTGCTGTTTTAGTTGTACACATGCTTTGGATGATGACTTCATTGCTGCCGCCAATCGTCAGATTCCCGACTTTAACGGGACGTGTGTCTTGTCTTAAGAACATGTACTTTTCTCTCCCATTAACGCCAAACCTCCACCCCTTAAAACCTCATACAGGTTTAGTGAAGTGGAGATCCGGCTTCTCATGTTTTAGAGATCGCGAAGTATCAATCCTTAGGCGCTCTCTTCTTGTTTTTTATCCTTATCTGTACCACCGAGTTCCGGTGCGATTTTGTCTTTTACAACCTGCTCATTGATGACGCAAGTAGTCACATCCTCACGGGAAGGAACCTCATACATTACGTCCAGCATAATACCTTCGATGATCGCACGAAGGCCACGGGCACCCGTGTTACGCTTGATCGCTTCACGAGCAATGGCTTCCAGAGCATCTTGCTTAAACTCCAGTTGCACATTATCCAGCTCAAGCAGCTTCTGGTATTGCTTGGTTAACGCATTTTTCGGTTCGGACAGAATACGAACCAATGTGTTCTCATCAAGCGGCTCCAGCGTAGAAATTACTGGCAAGCGTCCTACAAATTCCGGTATCAGACCGAATTTCAAAAGATCCTCAGGCAATACCATTGAAGTATATTCGCCTGGTTTCAGGTCTTTTTGTTCGCTGGTAGCGTTGAAGCCGATAACCTTTTTACCGATACGACGTTTGATCATTTGCTCCAGACCATCAAAGGCACCACCGCAAATGAACAGGATATTCGTGGTGTCAATTTGAATAAACTCTTGATGTGGATGCTTGCGACCGCCTTGAGGTGGTACAGAAGCAACCGTGCCTTCCAAAATTTTAAGCAACGCCTGCTGTACACCTTCACCCGAAACGTCACGCGTAATGGACGGGTTTTCGGATTTGCGGGCTACTTTATCAATTTCGTCAATGTAGATAATGCCGCGTTCGGCTTTTTCTACATCATAATCGGCAGCTTGAATCAGTTTCAGCAAAATATTTTCAACGTCTTCACCCACATAACCTGCTTCCGTAAGGGAAGTGGCATCTGCGATAGCAAAAGGAACGTTCAAAATTTTAGCCATGGTTTGCGCAAGCAACGTTTTACCCGAACCTGTAGGTCCAAGCATCAAGATGTTACTTTTTTGCAGTTCCACATCATCAATTTTGTTTTGAGTATTAATTCGTTTGTAGTGATTATATACCGCTACAGACAACGATTTTTTCGCTTGATCCTGACCAATAACATATTGGTCCAGAATGTCACGGATTTGCATTGGTTTCGGAATGTCTTTCAGATCTACTTCTTCTTCATGACCCAATTCCTCTTCTACAATCTCCGTACACAACTCAATGCATTCGTCACATATATATACGCCCGGTCCGGCAACAAGCTTGCGAACCTGATCCTGAGATTTACCGCAGAAAGAACATTTCAATTGTCCTTTTTCATCATTAAATTTAAACATAGAGCCACCCCTTTACAGATTAATCGGTTTAGACAGCACCTGGTCAATGATACCGTATGCTTTTGCCTCTTCCGCTTCCATGAAGAAATCCCGGTCAGTATCACGTTCGATTTTTTCGAGGGGCTGACCCGTACGCTCTACATAGATTTGATTCAGCTTAGCACGTGTTTTGATAATCCAGTCCGCATGAATCAGCATATCGGAGGCTTGCCCCTGAATGCCACCAAGTGGCTGATGAATCATGACTTCACTATTGGTAAGCGCGTATCTCTTACCTGGCGCACCCGCTGTTAGCAGCAACGAACCCATACTTGCAGCCATGCCTACACAGATCGTCGATACGTCCGGCTTAATGAATTGCATTGTATCATATATACCCATGCCCGCAGTTACAGAACCGCCTGGCGAGTTAATGTACAAATTAATATCCTTCTCTGGATCTTCCGCAGAAAGGAACAATAGCTGTGCAATGACGAGATTGGCGACATCGTCATCAATCGGGCCACTTAGGAAAATAATACGATCCTTAAGCAACCGCGAGTAAATATCGTAAGATCGTTCTCCTCGATTCGTTTGTTCCACAACCATAGGGACGAGACTCATCACGACCAACCTCTTTTCTTTATTAAAATGAACACCTGTATTCATCCGCTTCCTTATGTCCCATTAAAACGGAAGCAGCAAGCATGAAACGTGAACACCTTACAAAATATTTTAACATGTTCAGAGTCTCGTGTCATATTTGCATGCGCTCATATATGCAGTGCGGGCTATTTACAGTACACTCTGCCGAGACCTTCTCATATTTAACCATGTTTCGTATGTATGTGCAAATATACGGTAGTGACTTATGTAAAACAAGAAAACGCGACTCACAGCACTTTCCATAAACGACTAAAATTTGGGTTATCAAAGGTAAAAATAAGGCACGTAACTTTCACTACGTGCCTTATCCCTATCTAATTACTACGTTTCAGCTTGTTACAGCATACTCCGTATATTTTATCGTCTGAATTACTCAGCAGCTTCAACTGGCGCTTCTACTTCTTTGCTGTTTTCCACCAACAAAGCAATGGTTTTGCGCAGTGAAATTTCTTCTTTCAGGTTAGCGAACGAGCCGTTACCTTCCAGAATGCTACGGATTTCTTCAACTGAACGTTTGTAAGCTTCAGCCATGTTTTTCAGTTCTTCATCAATTTCCGCTTCGGAAACTTCGATGTTTTCTGCTTTAGCCACTTGCTCCAGCACGAGGTTGTTACGTACGCGCTTCTCAGCATCAGCTTTCATTTGCTCTTCCAGGTCTTCCTTGCTTTGACCAGAGAATCCAAGGAACATTTCAAGGTTCATACCTTGGCTACGCAAACGGTTGTCGAAATCGCGAACCATGTTTTGCACTTCGCTCTTCACCATTGCTTCAGGAATGTCGATTGTTGCATTCTCAGCAACCTTCTCTACTACAGCACCCTCGCGAGCTGCTTTAGCTTCGTTTTCCTTACGATCCAACAATTGCTTTTTCAAGTCTTCCTTGAATTCAGCCAGTGTGTCAAATTCGCTTACATCTTTAGCAAATTCATCGTCCAGCTCAGGAAGAACTTTGCGTTTCAGTTCGTGAACTTTCACTTTGAATACCGCTTGTTTGCCAGCGAGGTCAGCAGAATGGTAGTTCTCAGGGAACGTTACTTCAACGTCCTTGGAATCGCCAGTGTGCAAACCAACCACTTGCTCTTCAAAACCAGGGATGAATGTGTTAGATCCCAGTTCCAAAGAATACTTCTCAGCTTGTCCGCCTTCGAATGGTACACCGTCCACGGAACCGTCGAAGTCAATAATAGCTGTATCACCGGATTGAGCAGCATCTTCATCAACGACAACCAGTTCAGCATGACGTTGTTGCAGGCGCTCCAGTTCTTGAGCCAGTTCTTCGTCGCTTACTTCGAGTTTGCTTACAGGCACTTCTACGCCTTTGTAATCGCCCAAAGTCACTTCAGGTTTAACAGTAACCTTTGCTTTGAACTTGAAAGATTCGCCTTTAGCAAATTGATCAATTTCAACGTCAGGGCTGTCAACCGGGAAGATGTCCGTTTGCTCTACAGCTTGGCTGTAAGCTTCTGGCAACAGGATGTCAATTGCATCTTGGTACAGACTTTCAATACCATAGCGTTTTTCAAAGATAGGACGTGGTACTTTACCTTTACGGAATCCTGGTACACTTACTTGTTTTGCCACTTTATTAAAAGCTTTGTCGAGTGCAGCGGCTACACGATCCGCGTCAACCTCAACTTCAAGAACCCCAAGGTTCTTCTCTATTTTCTCCCAAGTTGCTTTCATTTTATGCTTTCCCCTCCAACAAAATCTTCACTTAGTTTTCATTACAATCAACGCACACAAAATAACCACTATAGTATATCTAACATTACTGTCTTTTTCAAGAGCAGCCCTTTGAATGCTTCACAGGTAAACGTTTCCGGTCACTAAGGAGTGTGCATTCCCGCCGCTACGAATAGTCGCATCGACCGATACGCCTGCTCAAAACGGAAGCGCAACGCATCTGTAATACCATATATAGCACGGGTTTCTTCCTCATTATTATTACCGTTCAAACTTTCCGAAACGGTCTGATGGAGTGCTGCAGCCCAAATATCCGGCATTCCGTCCTCTTCCACCAACATGGATCTATAATCATTCGTACCGTATACTGCCATCACAAACTGTGACCACAACTCCTGTGCAAAATAGAATAGTGTAGGCTCGTGCACCTCAGTCTGATCAGCCACCCGTTCCAAAATACGCATAATCGACTCTGGAAAATCACCAGGCTGTAACGGAACCGTTTCAATGTCGATTTCCGCTTGTTCATCACCCCGTCTGATTTCTATCGTCCCTTCCATTCCGCGTCGTCGCATTGTCTGTAGAACACGGAATTGAAGTAAAGGATGGATTTCCCGGTCCGTAATCCAGCGAAGCAAGGCATCGTCGATTTCTGGCAGTTCCAAATAGGACAACTGCTCCAACGCTAAAATCGTCTGTTCGGATAAGGGTTCATCCATAGCCATCCGCAACAGCTTGTTGCCGTAGCCCGCATCCTGCTCCTGCTTAAAGCGTGCATGACGGCGAGCTAACTCTACTTCACTGACCTCTTCTTCCACAGCGTCCGTTACCGCCCCGCTGTCAGCGTACTGTGGAAATGCAGCTTCCAGCCATTGTAATAGAGCGTTCCATTCATCGTATTGCTTCTGCTCCTGTCCCTGACACTGCATTAAAAAACGCAGCATCGCCATCGCCTCTCCGTAACGTTCGTTTTCAAGCATCACAGTAAGTTGGATTTGATAATAGTCCAGTGTCTTCGGAAACAATACAATATTATTTTCTTTTGTCGTCACCTTGGAGTCCTTTATTCAAGGCACCCCCTCTCCTTCACAAGCTCAAGTATTTGTAGATTATATGAGAAACAGTAGCCGAAGTCCAACCACTCGTCTTACACATATTCACCTGTATTCTAACATACCCTTTTATAAGGCAAAAAAAACTACGTCTACTCAGAATTTATGCTGTATAAAGCCTAAATAAGCGATATATGCAAAATAAGACTTGAATTTCTTTTATCCATATGATATATTAATATTCGCTTGAATTTTATGTCCCAGTAGCTCAGCTGGATAGAGCAACGGCCTTCTAAGCCGTCGGTCGGGGGTTCGAATCCCTCCTGGGACGTCATAACAAGAAGCTTCCATAATGGAGGCTTTTTTTGTTCTCATGAGATAACTCACAGGGGAACGTCGGCCCATCGGCATCGTTAGCCTATACTTCGCAGTCAACCATAAGGAGAGTATCTCTCTTGATAAATTACATCAAAAAAAAGCTTCCGCAAGGGAGCTTTTTTTGATGATAAATAATGTAGAAAGAATAGTCTGCCACGCTACTTTAGGCGCTGGTTTCAAGTCACTACTCTTTCAATAAAACGCAGATATTGCTATCATCTATCATGTTACACCATTTTGAAGTAAAGGAGGTTGGCTGACTCCCTTGACTACGAATAAACTCCAAAAGTCGCGGGAAATTCATCGTTTTGTTGCCACTTTGCTTTCTATATTAGGTACTGGATTGGGTATGTTTTATCTCGCCATTCCTTCCTATATGATTGGAGGAGCGGCTCTGATCATCACACAGGGAATTCTGATCTATTTTACATTATTTTCTCTCGGATACCTGCTTATTATTTCGGGACCGCTGGCCATTATTCTCCACATTTTAGGCATTATTTTTACAATACGATCTTTTCAAATTACAAGCAATGTGGGTAGCGCGCCGACAAGTGCATCGTTGCCTTCCAAATGGCGCATGTTGCTCAGTCTCACTGTGGGAGCTACACTTCTACTTCTTGCAGTCACAATGAAATACGTAGATATTATAGAACCTTTTACACAAACAGGTGAAAATAAACGCAACGTAGCCGCAGAATCAGAGCAATATCTGGAGCAGAAATACGGAGAGGACTTTCAAATTCAAAATATTAGCTATCATAGTATTCCCTTCACTGAATATACCATGGAGGCGATCTCTAATCGTCATCCTTCCGTCCTCTTTAACATGACCAAGCGTCCTTATGAGGATGTCCCATTTAGAGAAAAATATCTTAACGCCCTTTGGGAGAGCCAACTGGACATGAAGCTCAAACCTGTTATACAGAAGCTATACAATGATGCAGCCGCTGTTCATTCTGGGGTGCAAGAAGGGGAAACAGATAAAATGATCAAAGAATACGACGATTTTAAACTGAATCCCGAAGCGGTCGGCGATCAATATATTCGTATAATTGTATTCGAGGATCTAACTGACTCAGGATTGTCATTGGAAAAAGAACGGGTATTACAAACTGCAAAAGTTCTCAAAACAGTGTTGGCCGGAAATAAAGCCTCATTAGACATCGAATACTTCCCTTCGGCTATGAATACCAACCGAAACCTTAAGGCAATAGAACTAAACGATTATATGTTTGGTCAGGACCATTTTGATGAAAAGACCTATGAAGTCCAGATAGAAGACATTTATAAGCTTATGTCAACAAAGGATATACAAATCACATCGCTTGACCGCGTGAAGTAGCAAGGAGATTAATCAAATGAAATTAATATCTTGGAATGTAAATGGCTTAAGAGCCTGTGTGACCAAAGGGTTTTATACTTATTTAAAAGAAACGAATGCCGATATTTTTTGCGTACAGGAAACGAAGCTTCAAGAAGGGCAGATCCTCATGGAGAACATGGAGGAATACACACAATACTGGAATTATGCTGAGAAAAAAGGATATTCCGGCACGGCTATTTTCACCAAAATCAAGCCGCTCTCTGTGCATTATGGACTTGAAGAAAATGAAGAACCGGAGGGCCGAACCATCACTTTGGAATTCGAAAAATTTTATCTCGTCAATGTGTACACACCAAATACCAAACGGGACTTATCCCGACTGCCCTACAGACTGGAATGGGAAGACCGTTTTCGCAGCTACCTGCAACAACTGGATGCTTTGAAGCCTGTCATCGTGTGTGGAGACTTGAACGTAGCTCATCAGGAGATCGATCTCAAAAACGCCAAAGCTAACTACGGAAATGCCGGTTTTACGCCTGAGGAACGGGAACGCATGTCACAGCTGCTAGACGCCGGATTTATAGATACCTTCAGAACCTTTTATCCTGACCGGACGGATGTTTATTCCTGGTGGTCCTACATGCCAAAGGTGAGAGAAAGGAATATTGGCTGGCGGATCGATTACTTCCTCGTCTCGGAGAGACTTCGTTCGCTATTGATGGATGCGAACATTGATTGTCATATTACAGGCAGTGACCACTGTCCTGTGATATTGGAGTTGCAAGATATTTCAGCATAAGTCCCCTGCCCTGACACAAGGATTTATGAAACTTTAAAAAGCGGTCATGCTCTGTTATTGCAGCATGACCGCTTTAATGAATGGAGCTATGTCCCCAAATATACCTCGATACGGGAAATCAACCGCTCTCTCACATCTTGTGCCTCTTTATGATCTAATATAGCCTGTCTTATCGTCTTCTTTTCGCCACTAGCGTAATGCAGTACATACTGGGTCACTATGCATTCCGGTGGATAAGTATCCTTGCGATCCGTATTAAAATAAGTCACCTGACAGCTTCCGAGAAAACAGAAAGATAGCTCACCTGTAGCTGTGAACAGCCAGCCTGGCAGCTTGGGCTCCAGCTTCAAGGATAGGCCCCTATGATCATAGCCAAACGGCTGCCCGCCCGTCATCATCCATATCCACATATGAATAAATTCTGCCGTAGATCCGCTCAGCCTCGCGATATATCCCGTTCCATGCAAACTTGCATCAGGATTAGCACTGCTAGCAATAAAGGAGCTGTTCGGTTGGCCGGAAAAAACTCCATGATGGCTCCATTCTTATCCTCCACACCAAAGCTCGCAATTCCTTGTCCACGATTAACATAATACGCCCACAGAGGAATTCCCTGAACACCAGCAATACCGGGTAGAAAACTAGAAAAGGGCTTGGCCTGCGCAAAATTCTCAATCACAAAACGTCCTTGATCGTCAAAATAGTACTGCTGCATCGTGCACCCCTTTTCTTTTTAGAACCCGTTATTCGCCATCACTTGCTTGAACCACAGCGCACTTTGTTTGGGCGTCCGTTCCTGCGTGTCGTAATTGATGTGTATAATACCAAAACGTTTGCTGTATCCCCAGGCCCATTCAAAGTTATCGAGGAATGACCAGACAAAATAGCCCTTAAGCTGACCTCCCTCCCCAATAAAGCGATGGCATGCCTTTAAATGTTCCTCAATGTAATGCTGGCGCCCAATGTCCTTAATCTTTCCATTCACCAGTTCGTCCTTCATCGCTGCTCCGTTTTCCGTAATCAGGATGGGTAATCCCTTGGAAAAGTCCTTCTCAATCCGCGTCAGCAGCTTATAAAAGGATTCAGGGTGAATCTCCCATCCCATATCCGTTACCGGTTCCTCTATAGAAACCTGCTCGACCTGAAGCAACGAAGCGTCTGTAGTCGCTCGAATGATGCTGCGGGCGTAGTAATTGATGCCCAAAAAATCCCCTGGCTGCTGAATCAGCTCCATATCACCAGGCTGTACAAAATCCAATCCGTTCAAGTGCGCCCCGTACCATTCCACCATATCCTCAGGGTATTTCCCGTTAAACAATGGCTCGGCAAACCAACGATTAATAAAACCATCCCGCCGGACAGCAGCGGCTACATCTTCGGGATGTTCAGAGGCTGCATCGACATGCTCCATGTTCAGCGTAATACCGATGTTGCCCGTCAGGCCCTTTTCCTTGTGTAAGTTCATGGCTATCCCGTGACACACCAGAATATGATGAGCGGCAGTAAAGGCTTCCCTCCAGTTCTCATGGCCGGGAGCATGTTCTCCTGTGCCATAGCCCAAAATAGAGGCGCAGTAGGGCTCATTTATCGTATTCCACCAGCTTATCCGCTCTCCAAATCGATCCATGATTACAGAGGCATACGTTTTAAAATGTTGGATAGTCTCTCGCTGCGTCCAACCGCCCTCGTCCTCAATCCACTGCGGTAGATCCCAATGATACAGCGTCAGCATTGGAATTAGCCCAGCCGACTCAATCTCATCCAGTAGACGCTCATAGAAGAGCAACCCCTGTTCGTTAACCACGCCGGGTGCGGGAATAATGCGCGGCCAGGCCACAGAAAAACGGTAATGTAAAAAGCCAAGTTGCTTCATTAATTGCACGTCTTCCTTAAAGCGGTGAAAATGGTCACAAGCTACATCTCCACAGTCCCCTCCTATCACCTTCCCGGGCGCTCGACAGAAAGTATCCCAAATAGAAGGCGTTCTTCCTTCCTCATCCACGCCACCTTCAATTTGATAAGAAGAGGTCGAAGTTCCCCACATAAACGTGGTGGGGAATGTATAGGTATTCTCACTCATACTCGGTATCATCCTTTCAGGAATCAAGACTTCACAGCTCCGGCTATCTTAGAATAAATGCACTTACCTTTACGAAAGCGGTTTAGTTAATTACAGCTACTATTATGTATCGGATAGCCTGTATTTGTAAATAGAGATTTGTAAATTATCAAATAAAACACAAATCACCGTTATTACTCCTTAAAATATTAGGAGTCATCCTTTATTAGCACGGTTGACTCACTTCTATGAGGTAGCATAGAATACGAGTAATCATTAATTTTGAAAAACAAAGTCAATTTAACTAAATCAGTTTAGTTGCGGAGGATTCCATGAATATAAAAACAATAGCTAGCATGGCAGGCGTTTCAGTAGCAACGGTTTCGAAAATCATTAACAATTACACAGACATCAGTGAGGAAACCCGGCAGCGGGTACTTAAAATCATGGAGGAAACAGGCTATAGACCCTCCTCCTCGGCTAAAACGCTGGCTACCAAAAAATCTAATCTGGTAGGCGTTATATTCGCTGGTAAGCTGAATGTTGATTTTAGTCATCCTTTTTTTGTAGATATCATTAATGTCTTCAAAAAACAGATTGGCTTGCTTGGTTACGATCTGCTGTTTTTTTCAAATGAGAAATTTCTGGATAATGGAGAGGACTATTTGGCACGCTCGAAATATTTTTCAGTGGACGGGTGCATTATTATTGCTGGAGATGAAGTGGAGAAGAGTGTTTTTGATCTCGATGCCAGCCCTATCCCCTGTATCGGTGTCGATATTGAACTAACCGGAGCCAGTTCTTGCTACATTATGTCCGACAATCAGAAGATTTCAATGAAGGTTGTTGAGCACTTTTACATGAATGGATACCGCGACATGGGGTTTATAGGCATTGAACGCCCCTCCTTGGTTATTAAAGAGAGAGAGGAGGCCTTTATTGCTTCACTAAAACGGTTTAGTCTTGATGTTAGACCTGAATGGGTCGTGTATGGTAAGGACTACGCGGCAGAAGATGGATACCAGGTCGCGAAAGCGTGGATACAGCAAGGAAATTTACCAAAAGCTATTTTTGCGGCGACCGACCTGCTTGCCTTTGGTGCCATACGTGCTTTCAAGGAAAGCGGCTTGAGGGTACCCGAGGATATTGCTGTAGTGGGATGTGATGATATAGAAGCCTGTCGTTATACCGAACCTCCACTGACGACTGTAAAACAAGACAAGCAAAAAATAGGCCGTCTAGCTGCTATGGTACTGTTTGACCTGATGAATAAACAAATGGATACCAAATGTATTAAAGTCGAGCCGGAACTGGTCATTCGTAGTTCCTGCGGAGCCGGCCAACATTGGAACCATACGAAGGTCAAAGGTTAGCTCATGCCTTAAAAAAGATGACTCCTGATAAGATTCAGAAGTCATCTTTTTGCAGTTTAATATTCAGAGACCCAGCGCTTAATCATTACTTGTAGGCCATCGTCGCATTCACAGCCTTTTTCCAGCCTTCATACAAGCCTGCACGTGTTGATTCATCCATATTCGGGGCAAAAGAGGTTTCCACCCTCACCCGCTTACGAAGTTCATCCGTACTCTTCCAATATCCAATAGCCAAACCTGCCAGACATGCAGCCCCCAGTGCCGTCGTCTCATGGATCACTGGCCGCTCCACCGTTGCATCTAAAATATCGCTCTGGAATTGCATCAGAAAATTGTTCAATACAGCTCCTCCATCCACCCGCAGCGTCTTCACCGCAATACCTGAATCGATCTCCATGGCTGTAAGCACATCCTTGGTCTGATAAGCGAGTGACTCCAATGTGGCGCGGATAAAATGCTCCTTCGTGGTCCCTCGTGTCAGGCCGAACATTGCCCCGCGCACCTCGCTATCCCAGTAGGGGCTCCCCAGTCCGACAAAAGCGGGGACAAGATACACTCCTTCCGTAGACGAAACACGAGCGGCATAAGGCTCACTGTCTTTCGCATCACGGAACATACGCAGCCCGTCTCGCAGCCACTGGATCGCCGACCCCGCTACAAACACACTCCCCTCGAGTGCATATTGCACTTTGCCTTCCTCCAGTCCCCAAGCGATGGTCGTAATCAGGCCGTGTTTAGATTCAACAGGCTGATCCCCCGTATTCATTAGCATAAAGCAGCCTGTGCCGTAAGTATTTTTGATCATCCCTTTTTCGTAACATGCCTGACCGAACAAGGCTGCTTGCTGGTCACCTGCTGCACCGGCGATCGGTACATTCTGACCGAAGAAATGATAATCCACGGTGTGCGCATATACCTCAGAAGAAGGTCTTACCTCAGGCAGCATGATTTTCGGAACACCCAGAATGTCCAGCAGCTCTTCGTCCCACTTTAGCTCATAAATGTTGTACATGAGCGTCCTGGCTGCATTCGAGTAGTCCGTCACATGTGCCTTTCCGCCGGATAGTTTCCAGATCAGCCACGAGTCAATCGTACCGAATAACAGGTCACCTCGTTCCGCCTTTTCCCGCGCGCCCTCTACATGGTCCAGAATCCACTTTACTTTAGTGCCTGAAAAATACGGGTCGATCAGCAGCCCTGTTTTGCTGTGAAACAGTTCCTCGTGCCCTTGTCGCTTCAATTCATCACAGATGTCCGAGGTTTGGCGTGATTGCCATACGAGTACATTATATACGGGCACTCCTGTATTTTTGTCCCACACAGCCACCGATTCTCGCTGATTGGTAATGCCGATGGCAGCCACTTGATTTGCTTTTACACCGGATTCGGAAAGACAGGAGGCAATGACTCCGAGAATAGAACTCCAGATTTCATTCGCATTCTGCTCTACCCAGCCGGGATGAGGAAAATATTGCGGAAATTCTCGCTGAGCCGAGTACACTACATCTCCCTCGCTATTGAACAAAATCGCTCTTGAGCTTGTCGTTCCCTGATCTAGTGACAAAATATATTTTCCCATTGTTCATCTCTCCCCGTGTAAATCCATCGTTTTTACGCTATAAGTTTGTGATCCGTTTTATGATTTTTATAAGTACGACTCATACGGAAGGTAATCAAGAGTACAATCACGATGATCCCTAGTAAAATCCAGAAAGCTGGAGTCACACTCCCCTTAAAAACAGCCTGATAAAATGGCCCTGCGAAAGATCCCCCCAATAGCGGTCCTATAATGGGCACCCATGCATATTTCCAGTTGGATGCTCCCTTACCGGGAATCGGTAGTAAATAATGCATCAGACGCGGCCCAAAATCCCTCGCTGGATTGATGGCATAGCCCGTTGTGCCTCCAAGGGATAAACCGATACTGACAACTAAAAAACCAACAATCAGCGGTTTCAGGCCGTCTGTAAATGAATTGGCGCCAAACGACAGTAAAGCAAGAACAAAGATGAAAGTACCTATCATTTCACTAAGCACGTTGGCAAACGGATGATCAATAGCTGGTCCTGTCGCGAATACACTGAGTTTGGCTGCTGTGTCCTCCGTCTCTTTCCAGTGGGGCCAATAATGCAAAACGACGATGATCGCACCCGCCATGGCTCCAAGAAGCTGAGCCACAATATAGCCGGATACATCTTGCCATGGAAAACTACCCTGAAATGCCAACGCGAGTGTAACTGCCGGATTCAAATGCGCTCCGCTGATTTGACCCACTGCATACACCGCAATAGCTACCGCAAGCCCCCAACCCATTCCGACCACAATCCAGCCGGAAGCGTGGGCAAATGACTTTTTCAGGGACACCCCTGCGCACACTCCGCCACCTAGGGCAATAAGAATCATTGTCCCTATGAATTCGGCTGCGTATGGCGACATACAACCTACCTCCTCAATAGATCACCCGATTTTGATCGCTTTCATCGCACAAAAAAAAGAAAAGCCATCACAAATCAACCCTGTGCTGTACCATGGGATGTCTGCGTGGCTCTCTTGTCTCCGTCACGATTATTAACTTAAATTTGATACTATATAAGCATGTAAGCGATGTCAACTGCGGATTTACGTCATTTCATAGCTTAAAATAATCGTTGACCATGTTAGATCCCCCGATTTATGATGTAAAAAAATGGGCACAAGTAAGGATTTCAGGATGAATACGACACTCCCAAACTCGATGAAGAAGGGAAGAATGTTATGCTGAAATTTCTGCAAAAAATCGGCAAGTCGTTAATGCTTCCAGTAGCTACTCTACCCGCCGCAGGGATTTTGCAAGGATTAGCTCTGATTAATTATGAAACGGATATACCGTTTGGTCCCGTAGTTGGCGGATTTCTGAATCATTATGTCACTCCTTTTCTGAACGAGGGGGCGGGGGCTATCTTCGGTAACCTTTCGCTCATTTTCTCCATTGGTGTTGCCATTGGTCTGGCAGGCGACGCAGTAGCCGCATTATCGGCAGTCATTGCCTATATGGTGTTGACCCGTATTTTGGCGGCAGTGCCGGGTATATTTGCATATATTCCAGACGACGTCAAGCTGGACATGGGCGTATTGGGTGGTATTTTTATCGGTGGATGGTCTGCTTTTCTGTTTAAAAAATATCATAATATTCAGCTCCCGGATTGGCTTGGCTTCTTCTCAGGCAAACGTTTTGTCCCCATGATTACCGCCTTCACGACCATGATTCTGGCCATTCTGCTCGGAATGATCTGGAGTCCGGTACAAGATGGGATTGCAGCCTTCGGCAACTGGATTGTCGGGTTTGGCGGAATCGGATCAATGGTATTCATGATTGCCAATCGGCTGCTGATCCCGCTCGGTTTGCATCATGTACTAAACTCAATCGCGTGGTTTCAGATTGGTAACTATACGAATGCAGCTGGCGAAGTTGTTCATGGTGACCTGACCCGTTTCTTTGCAGGCGATAAATCAGCTGGTCTATTCATGTCCGGTTTCTTCCCTATTATGATGTTTGCTCTCCCGGCAGCCGCTCTCGCATTCATCCATACGGCTAAACCGGAAAAACGTAAAGCCGTCGCTTCCATTTTCATCGGTTCTGCGCTGGCATCGTTCCTGACCGGAATTACCGAGCCCCTCGAATTTTCGTTTATGTTCATTGCACCATTGCTTTACGGCGTTCATGCTCTGCTGACAGGCCTGAGCGGCCTGGTCGTATACCTATTGGATGTCAAACTGGGCTTTTCCTTTTCAGCAGGACTCATTGACTATTTGGTCAATATGAAGCTCTCCACTCACCCATTGCGAATGATCCCGGTCGGGCTTGTCTTCGCCCTCATCTATTACTTTCTGTTCCGATTTATCATTCTCAAATTCAACCTAAAAACTCCTGGGCGTGAAGATGATGGAGAAGACAGTCTCCTGTCTGAGGCTAACGAATCTGTACCCAATAAAAAAGCAAACGCTACATCCGACACTCCGTCCAGTCAGGCAGGCAGGGTACTAACCTATCTCGGCGGTTCGGACAATATCCTAAGCATTGATGCCTGCATCACACGGCTGCGTCTTGTCGTCAAAGACGACAAAGCAGTTAACGATCAAGCTCTCAGGCAGCTCGGAGCGTCGGGAATCATCAGGCTTGGTAACGGTACCCTGCAGGTTATTTTCGGGACTCGGTCCGAAATTCTGAAAGATGAAATACTGCGGTTGATGTCATGAGCTGAATCCCTAACTTAAGTACGTGCGTTCTTCATATAACAGACGCACGTGCTTTTTTTTATGGATAAACGTTTCAAATTTTTTGTTTTTGGTTAAGGCAATGCACATAAATGGGTAACAGCTTCATATGATGGAGCTAAACCATTTACAACTTGTTTAGCAGGCAGATTATCTCAGACAGCAAGGAGGGAAATGATGTGAAGACAGTACAATGGTTGGTATTATGTCTTGCTTTTCTCACTATGTTCAGTGCTTGTAGTGGACCCTCGTTCTCTGAAAGTCAATCATCTGAAACTAATTTGTCAAATGGAAAAAAGATAACGCTTACATTATGGTATTGGAACCGTTCCATTGATGATGAACTACTCGCCCAAGCGGAAAAACACTTTCCCAACATTGAATTAAAAACTCAAAAAATAGGTGGTGACTTCAAAGCTAAACTGAAGACAACGCTCGCAGCTCGTTCTGGTGAACCAGACATCGTAGCTCTGAACGACTGGATGGTGGAGCTATTTCCAAGTGCGGATCGTTTTTATGATTTAAGGGAGCTCGGAGCAGACCGCCTAAAAGATCAATATTTGGAATGGAAATGGAATCAGGGGATCACTCCTGATGGTAAAATGATTGCATTTCCCATGGATACTGGGCCTACTGCCCTCTTCTATCGAAGCGATCTATTTAAGCAAGCAGGCTTGCCTAGTGATCCTGAAAAGGTTAGTGCCTCGATCCGCACATGGGATGATTACATGGCAGCCGGAGAACAACTTCAGCAGAAATTCGGAAGCCGTTCGTTTTTGGCTGATAATATTGTAAACGTTTACAATCAAGTGCTCGCTCAGCATACAAACCTCTACTTCAAGCCGGATGGCAGCTATATTGGCAATCAATCTCCTGACATCCGTCTGGGCTGGAAAACCGCTGTCGATTTCCACAAGAAGCATCTGCTCGCCAATGCGGATGGCTGGACTCCCGAATGGAACGCTTCGGTCAATAACGGCAAAATTGCCTCTTTTGTAGGGGCTGTTTGGATGAAGCAAGTTCTCACAGAGGCCGCGCCGGATACAGCTGGCAAATGGAGAGTCGCCCGTGCTCCTGGAGGAGACGGCAACCTGGGTGGTTCGTTCATTTCTATCCTCAAATCCAGCAAACATCCCAAAGAAGCCTTTGAAGTCCTGACCTGGCTGCAAAACCCGGAACACCAGTTGGAAGCCTACCACAAAATCGGTCTGTTCCCGTCCACTCCCGGCGTCTATAACGATCCTATCATGGGGACACCCGAGCCTTTCTTTGGGGGTCAGGCCACCGGACTCATCTTCGCCGCCTCCGCACGTCATGTGAAAAGCAGCTATTTCGGCGAGCGCTACCCTGTCATCCACGGCATTGTGACCCGTCGCCTTGCTAATGTTGCCAAGCAGGATGCTAATCCTGATGCATTATGGACGGAAACCATGGAACGAATCGAACGGGAATTACAGCGATAAAAAAACAAAATTCAAAAAAGGCGTGTGGACAATATGCTGAGAGAAATCTGGAAGCACCGTGCCGTTTATGCTGCGATCTCGCCGTTTTATCTGCTGTTTGGCATCTTTGGACTGTTTCCGATTGGTTTTTCATTATACCTGGCGTTTCACAAATGGGACGGAATCGGAGACATGACCTACAACGGCTGGGGCAACTTTCGCTACCTTGTAACAGATCATGAATTTTGGCAGGCTGTAGGCAACACCTTTGTGATCTGGGTGTATGCAACAATTCCAATGCTATTCTTCGCACTGATTATTGCCTTTCTGCTTTATGCCCCATTTGTGAAAATGCGCACCTTATGGCGAGTTGGATTCTTCCTGCCCAATGTGACGTCTATTGTGGCTGTCGCCATCATATTTGGTGCCTTATTTGCCAACAATTTCGGATTTCTCAACTACCTTCTGCAACTCTTGGGACTGCCCATGGTTCAATGGCTGAATGTGCCATGGGGTATCCAAATTGCCATTTCTTCTATGGTCGTATGGAGATGGATGGGCTATAACGCAATCATCTATCTGGCCGGACTTCAGAGTATTCCGCATGTGCTGTATGAGGCCGCCAAAATAGACGGAGCAACCGGAGCGCAAGCTTTTTTCCGCATCACTATCCCCATGCTGCGCCCAGTCATTCTGTTTACGGTCATTACGTCCACCATCGGCGGTATGCAACTCTTCACCGAGCCACAGGTCCTGGTCGGTAATGACGGCGGTTCCGGGGCAAGTGGCATGACCATCGTTTTATACCTGTACCGCGAGTCGTTCATTAACAACTATTTTGGATATGGTGCAGCCGTCGGATGGGGCATGTTCCTCATCATTGCTCTATTCTCCATCATCAACTGGAAACTCGTTCAAGGTAAAAAATAACGATGGGAAGGAGCTTCACAACATGATGCAGACACGTGCAAAATCCTTTGTTTTATATGCCGGATTGTTGGTGGGAATCATCCTGTCGATGTTTCCATTTTACTGGCTGATCGTCATGGCAACCCGTACAACTTCAGACATCTATCGTTTTCCACCGCAATTGTGGTTTGGCGGCCACTTCTTGGATAACATAACGAGAGTATTGCAGCAGATTAATTTTGCCGGAGCCTTTTTTAATACCCTTTTTGTAGCCGGTTCTGTTACCTTATTGGTTCTGTTTTTCGATTCGCTGGCAGGTTTTGCATTCGCCAAGTTTGATTTTCCGGGCAAAAAAGTGCTATTTATCGTTCTGCTAGCTACAATGATGGTCCCTTCACAACTTTCGCTTGTCCCCTCCTTTGTCATGATGGCCACCTTTGGATGGGTAGGTACGTTCAAAGCGCTTATTATCCCGGGGATGGTAAATGCCTTCGGCATTTTCTGGATTCGTCAATATGCGGAAGAATCCATTCCAAAGGAGCTGCTGGATGCGGGGCGGATGGACGGATGCAGCTTTTTTCGGCTGTACTTGAATGTAGCACTGCCTATTCTACGTCCTGCGTTCGCTTTTCTCGGCGCGTTTACCTTTATAGGAGCCTGGAATGATTATTTATGGCCTTTAATCGTCTTAACGGATGAGCGTAAATTCACACTCCAGATTGCACTGTCACAATTAAACGGGATATACAATACGGATTATGCGATGGTCATTGCGGGCACCCTGCTTGCTGTACTGCCACTTATAATTTTATTTCTTTTCATTAGCCGCCAGTTTATTTCCGATCTTGCCGCCGGAGCGGTCAAAGATTAGATTTATTTGAATTCCCTTATTCATTTCATGTATAATAGTTAATCGTCATTTCAAATAGCTTACATGGTAAAGTTAGGTATTCAACAGGCAATCAGGTTAAGCGATTTACGATTTGAACATGAACTATGAACTGAGGGGAACTTTCCAGATGAACAAATTCACATATTATAACCCCACCAAATTAATATTTGGAGACAATCAAATTGAAGAACTGCAGCAGGAGCTGCTGAATTACGGCAAAAATATTTTACTGATATACGGAGGCGGAAGTGTCAAGCGAAATGGTCTGTATGACCAGGTATTAAACGCATTAGAGCCGCTACATCTTAACATTCATGAATTGTCCGGCGTAGAGCCGAATCCGCGCTTGTCCACCGTTAAGAAGGGCATCGACATTTGCCGAAATGAAAACATCGACTTCTTACTTGCAGTAGGCGGCGGAAGCGTTATTGATTGCACCAAAGCCATCGCAGCAGGGGCTGAATATGACGGCGATGTGTGGGATATTATCAATAAAAAGCACATGCCTACCCAGGCTCTGCCATTCGGTACCATCCTCACACTCGCCGCTACCGGTTCAGAAATGAATCCAGATTCTGTTATCACCAACTGGGAAACAAACGAAAAATACGTATGGGGCAGCGCGGTGACGCATCCGAAATTCTCGATTCTGGACCCAAAAAACACCTTCTCTGTGCCACGTGATCAGACGGTATATGGCATGGTGGATATGATGAGCCATGTATTTGAACAGTATTTTCACAATGTTAAAAATACACCGTTGCAAGATCGTATGTGCTTTTCCGTGCTGCAAACCGTAATCGAAACTGCACCTAAGCTGTTGGAGGATTTGCACAACTACGAGCATCGCGAAACGATTTTATATGCCGGAACGATTGCTCTTAACGGAACACTGCAAATGGGCTACTTCGGGGACTGGGCTTCGCATACGATTGAACATGCATTATCTGCTGTATATGATATTCCTCATGCTGGCGGTCTGGCGATCCTATTCCCCAACTGGATGAGACATACGGTGGATCAGGATGCTGCACGCATGAAACGGCTGATGCTCAGCATGTTTGACTTAGACACCGTAGATAAAACAGATAGAGAAATCGCTTTGGAGGGTATTGACCGTCTTAGTGCATTCTGGACAAGTCTCGGTGCCCCTTCCACCCTGGCCGATTACAATATTAATGATGAGCAATTGGAAAAAATCGCAACCATTGCAGCCCGTGAAATGGAATATGGAGGCTTCGGTAATTATAAAAAGCTGAATCAAGAAGATATTTTAGCTATTTTGCGTGCATCGTTATAACATTCAAAAGGGAGTGTCCTCAAGCCTGTGATGGCTGAGAGCACTCCCTTTTGAAATTTATGAATTAACCGTTTGTCCCTTTTCTTCTACTTGAATAGCTGCCCCTACACTGGCACCTGCAAGAATGCCCTTTTTCTTACTAGAATTCAGAGAATCCATATAGGTTCGGGTTTCTGCAACGACAATGCCTGACAAACCAAGCAGTGCAATCAGGTTCGGGAAAGCCATCATTGCGTTAAAGATATCTGCCAGCAGCCAAATCGCATCCAGTTTAATGAACGCGCCCCCGCCAACGAGTAGAATGAACAGATAACGGTATGGCTTAATCCACTTGACGCCAAGCAAGTATTCAACACAGCGTTCCCCGTAATAGTTCCAGCCGAGCATGGTGGTGAACGCGAACATAATCAGAATAATTGTGAGCAGTTCTGCCCCCAGCGGGAATGCGCTGGAAAATGCTTGCTGAGTCATCAGGCCCGCATCGGTAGGCCCGCTCCACACACCGCTAACCAGTAGCGTCAACCCGGTCATCACACAAATAACCATCGTATCAATAAACACGCCTGTCATGGAAATCAGCCCTTGTTCCGCAGGCCATTTGGTTTTGGCAGCTGCGGCTGCAATCGGTGCGCTTCCCAATCCGGCCTCATTGGCAAAAATACCTCTGGCTACCCCACTTCGCATCGCCAGCATAATCGTAGCTCCGGCAAATCCGCCCGTTGCCGATGTAGTTGAAAATGCCGAATGGAGCACCAGCGCAATTGCGGCAGGAAGCTGGTCAGCAAACCGAATCAGTACGATGAGACAGATCAGTACGTACAAGCCTGTTTTAAAAGGAACGACCTTCGTCGATACCTTGGCAATACTTTTGAGTCCTCCAATAGTAACCAGTCCAGTAAGGATAGCTATAATCAGTGCCGTTACAATGGGCGGAACGCCAAAACTGTTTTCCGTCGAAGATACAATCGCTTTGACCTGCGGAAACGTTCCAATCCCGAACAACGCTACCAGCATGCCCGAAAAAGCAAACAGCATCGCCAGCGGTTTAAAACGACGTCCTAGACCTTTCTCAATATAATACATCGGGCCGCCGGAAAATTGTCCATTCCGATCCTTCACCCGGTATTTTACTGCAAGTACACCTTCCGCATATTTCGTCGCCATCCCAAAAAAGGCTGCAACGACCATCCAGAACAAGGCACCCGGCCCGCCCAGCTTAATGGCTGTCGCTACGCCGACAATACTTCCTGTGCCAACTGTAGCCGCTAGCGCCGTACTCAAAGCCGCAAAACTACTTACATCCCCGCTGCCTTCATTCGGGGCCTTACCGATCAGCTTGATCGCCAGGGGCAGGCGGAATACCTGCAACATTTTCAGACGTATGGTCAGCCACAACCCCGTTCCCATGACAAGAATGATGAGAGGCGCCCCCCATATCCAACTGCTAATCGCTTCTAACACATGTACCAAATTCATTTCAACCCGCTCCTCCAGCATATTAGAAAACAAAAAAGAGTCAAATCAGCTGATTCGACTCCTGGAGAGGTTAAAGGCACGAAAAAATACAACCATCTTGTGCAGGTTTCTGCCTCTAATAGCTCATAAAAAAGCCTAGGGTATTCCCTGTCACAGGTTATTCGCGTCTCTGTCCTTTTGCCTGAGAGTTTAAGCAGATGTTCTCTGCGGTGCACCTTCGGCGCCCAATTAAGGGTCTCTCCAGAGTTCTGTCCGTTTACGGTCCCCGCTTGTGGCTGTAAACAGCCTAAGCACCTGAGAGTTTTGCCCCTTCGGTCGGAACTTTCGTTCCATCTCCCGCAAACATCAACCAGACATATGAAATTTTTATTCATTATACAGAAAACTTTCAGCTTATTACAAGTGAAAAGTTTGTGAAGCCCTCTGAAATATTATTATGTCTATCAAAAAAGCGGGTACAGCAGATTGCATCCTTAGGATGTCCTCTGCTATACCCGCCCGAGACGATATGAAATTACAATTCTTCACCATTGGTTGCTATCACATTTTTATACCAGTTAAAAGAGTCTTTTTTGGAGCGTTTGAGCGTTCCGTTACCGTCATCATCCAGATCAACGTAAATAAATCCGTAGCGCTTGGACATTTCGGAAGTAGACATGCTCACGAGGTCGATAGGGCCCCAGCTGGTGTAACCAATCAGATCAACACCGTCAGCAATCGCTTCCTTCATTTGGACAATATGCTGACGCAAGTAATCAATGCGATACGTGTCATGCACAGAGCCGTCCTCTTCCACCTTATCATATGCACCCAAGCCATTTTCCACGATGAACAGCGGCTTTTGATAGCGATCATAAAACGTATTCAGTGTAACACGCAGGCCGATCGGATCGATCTGCCATCCCCAGTCGGAGGACTGCAGATACGGATTTTTCACGCCGCCAATCAGGTTTCCTGCTGCTTTCTCGCCTTCTGGACCTGCCGATACGGTCAAGGTCATGTAGTAGCTAAATGAGATAAAATCAACCGTATTATTTTTCAAAATTTCGGCATCGCCGGGTTCTGTCTGGATCACAATATTATTTTCTACAAAATAACGATTCATATAGTTGGAATATTCCCCACGGGCATGCACATCCGTAAAGAATAGGTTCATCTGATTTTCATGCTGGGCTTTCAGTATATCCGCTGGGTTACACGTATGTGGATAGCTTTCTATACGTGCCAACATACAGCCGATCTGAGCACCCGGGATGATCTCATGTCCCCGTTTGGTTGCCAGTGCACTAGCTACAAATTGATGATGCAATGCTTGATATATCGCTTGTTGTTTGTTTTCTACACGGTCAATAACCACACCGCCACCGGTGAACGGACTCATGGTCATTACATTGATTTCATTAAAGGTCAGCCAGTATTTTACTTTATCCTTATAGCGTGTAAACACCGTTTCGGCATAATTGACGTAATGCTGTATGACTTCACGACCCAGCCAGCCATTATACTTCTGAGTCAGACCTAGCGGTGTTTCATAATGTGACAATGTTACCAAGGGCTCAATATTATATTTGCGCAGCTCATCAAATACATTGTCGTAGAATTGCAATCCTGCTTCATTCGGTTCGTGATCATAGCCATTCGGGAAAATCCGCGACCAGTGGATGGACATACGAAATACTTTAAAGCCCATTTCAGCGAACAATGCAATATCTTCTTTGTAGTGGTGGTAAAAGTCCACACCTTCACGTTTTGGGAAACGGGCATTGACTTTGCCTGCCAAAATGTCTTCGAGTCGCTCGGACGAAATCTCTATAGCGTGATCGTTCTTACGTTCCGCTTTGGGTACATAAGCAATCATGTCTGCGCTGGACAAGCCTTTTCCATCTACGTCAAAAGCACCTTCCAATTGGTTGGCTGCAGTTGCCCCGCCCCACAAGAAGTTTTTCGGAAATCCTTTTAGCATCTTCGTCATGGTATAAAGACCTCTTTCCGTATATAAGATTTTTACTTTGGCCTAAGTAATCCCATCAAATGCTGCAAATGTGAATCCATACCTAACGGTAACCGTTCTCCTTTGAAATGCATTGACAGATGCTTTAAAATAGATGTAATGCCCTCATAAGCATCCTAATTGTTGTAACGCGTTTCATGTCAAGTATTTTTTTCTTATGTGAGGAGAAGCACCATGTCGAATCTTGATCAAATTGCAAAACTGGCGGGCTTTTCCAAGGCTACGGTATCCAGAGTATTAAATCAGTCCCCCCATGTCAGTCATGAAACAAGAGCTAAGATTTTGAAAATCATGCAGGAATTAGATTATGTTCCTAATCGGAATGCCATTTCCCTATCCAAGGGTCAGACGCTTCAGATTGGTATCATCACTTCAACGATTAATGAAATTGTTCTTGCTTTTCTGGACAGCTTTGTAGAAATCGCCGGACAATATGAATTCCAGACCATTATTTATACTTCGGGAGAAGACAAAAAGAAAGAGCTTCAAGCTTTTGAAGATTTAAAAAGAAAAAGAGTCGACGCGCTGGTCATCATTTCCTGCGTGAATGACACTGATTTTTTGAGTACCTATTGTAAATATGGCCCAATCGTGGCCTGGCAACGAATGGAGCATACCGATATTCGCTCCGTGGCAATGGATCAATATGAAGGTTACATGCTAGCACTAAAGCATTTGATACAAAAAGGCTATACTCGTATAGCCAATGCTTTTGGCCGTCCGAGCAGCATCAATACCCATAGCAGACAACGAGCCTATGAACAGATCATGAGTGAGCACAATCTGCCAGTGTTGCAACACTGGAATCACTCTTCAATTTATAATATCCGTGATGGCGAACGGGTCGTACGGGATTTGTTACAGCATCGGGGGGAATTCCCAGAGGCTATTTTATGTGCTAACGATTATGTAGCTGTGGGCATTCTCTGCGAAGCACGCAGACAACGGCTGAACGTACCGGGAGATCTGGCGATTGTTGGGTTTGATAACACGGAGCTGTCGCATACGTTGGGGATTACAACGATTCAAAATCCCATCATGGCTCAAGCACAAAATGCTTTTTTCATGCTTTCCCCCCAGCTGATTGGACGCCAAATGGAGCTTCATTCGCTAGAGTACAGCCTCATTGAACGTACGACCACATAAGGTAACGCTTTACTTGCAAATTAGGCAAAAGGGTCTTGATATAAAATGTTTTTTGTCGAAACAGAATAAAAAATGTTGAAATCGCTTTTTTTTGTGCTACAATAGCACTATATCGAAGGATTGTGACCGGTGATGCGGGCAATGCCTGAGTTCAATTGAGTACTATTGCTAACAATAGTATTGAATTGTGCTTAGGCATTTTTTATTGGTAAAGGATGGGAGGGGGAACTTCAATGATTATTGAGAAGGTGCTCAATAACAACGTCCTATTGACTAAAAACGATAAAGGCAAAGAGGTCATCGTGATGGGAAGAGGTATTTCCTTCAAAAAGGTGGCTGGCGATCAAGTCGATGATGATAAAATAGATAAGATTTTCATGTTAAATGAAAACGAGTTCACGGCCAAACTAACCGAGCTGCTGAACGATATTCCTGTATCTCATCTGGAGGTCGTGAATGAAATCGTAACCCATGCAACAGAAGTGTTGGATACGGAGTTAAGCGATAATATTTATTTAACGTTGACCGACCATATTCATTTTGCCATACAACGGCAAGAAAAAGGACTGGCACTCCAAAACGCGATGCTGTATGAAATTAAACGCTTTTACAAAAAAGAATTTGCAGTTGGACTGGATGCTCTCCAAAAAATTGAAAATACGCTCGGAGTAAAATTGGGCGAAGATGAAGCGGGATTTATTGCATTGCATATGGTGAATGCACGGATTGACGGTAACGAAATGAAATCTACACTGAAAATGACTGAGATTGTCCAACATATATTGAACATTATTACGTACCATTACGGGATTGTGCTGGATGAGTCTTCTTTTAGCTATTCGAGATTTTTGACACATTTGCAATATTTTGCGATGCGAGTGATTCGTAAAGAAGTCATTCACAGTGGTGAAGAATTCTTGTACAACCAGGTGAAGCAGACGTATGCCGAAGCTTTTGCTTGCGCCCAAAAGATCAATGAGTATCTGGAAAAAACATACGATCAATATTTAAGCAAGGATGAATACGTATATCTAACTATCCATATTCATCGGGTAACTGAGCGTAATAACATATAAGACTAACAACTTCATACCCCTCATCGTTCATGGATTGTGACTGGTAAGGCAGGCAAAACCTAAACTGATGGTGAAATCGACGTTCCCTTATAGGAAGAGTGCGCAGTTTTCACCACGAGTTTAGGTTTTTCTTGTTTACAAGGTTAAAAAGATGCATGCCGGCGCATCTTAGCAACAAATGTAAACGGTAAACCCTATCAGTAGCAAGAATAACCCATAAGGAGTTCTAAATATGAGTGATAAAGAACTATCTAAAAAAATAGTGACTCTCGTTGGCGGCGAAGAGAATGTCAATTCCGTATTCCATTGCGCTACACGCTTGAGATTTAAATTAAAAGATCGCACAAAAGCAGACAAAGCTGCACTGGAAGCAACACCTGGTGTCATTACAGTGGTGGAAAGCAGCGGCCAGTTCCAAGTGGTCATCGGCAACAATGTAGGTCAAGTATTTGAGCATATGATGGCAGAAACGAATTTGCAGGATGCAGACAATCCTAATGCCAAAAAGGAAGAATCTTCCGAAAAAACAAATGTTCTCGGCAAAGCGGTCGATATCATTTCCAGCATTTTCTCACCTCTCTTGGGTGCTCTTGCCGGAGCAGGTTTGCTCAAAGGGATTATGGCCTTAATTGCGTCGCTTCATTGGATTGATACTACAAGCGGTACGTATCTCATTTTGAACGCCGCTTCGGACAGCGTATTTTATTTCTTGCCTATATTCCTGGCTATTACTTCGTCCCGTAAATTTAAGACAAATGCCTTTGTATCGGTCGCAGTTGCTGGAGCACTCGTGTACCCGGATGTTATTGCAGCGGTGGATCATCCGGCAAAACTGGCTTTTCTCGGGATTCCAATCATTCTGATAAAATACAGTTCCAGCGTAATCCCAATTATTCTCGCGGTATGGGTACAGTCCTATGTGGAACGTTGGTTTAATTCCTTTGTTCATCAATCGGTTAAAAACATTATCGTCCCTATGCTATCACTGCTAGTTGTTGTTCCGTTGACGTTTTTGGCCTTTGGTCCAGTCGGTAACCTGATCAGTCAAGGCTTGGCGAACGGTTTTACATGGGTATACAATTTAAGCCCATTGATCGCCGGAGCTGTGGCTGGTGCATTCTGGCAAGTGTTTGTTATTTTCGGTGTACATTGGGGCTTCGTTCCTATTATGCTGTCCAATATTCAAACATTGGGTTATGACACGATGCTTCCAATGCTTACAGCAGCCGTACTTTCTCAAGCCGGTGCAACACTGGGGGTATTCCTGAAATCACGAAATACTCAAATGAAGGCTTTGGCGGGTTCCTCTACACTGGCAGCTGTATTCGGGATTACAGAACCAACGATTTATGGTGTAACTTTGAAATTGAAAAAACCTTTCATTTATGCTTGCATATCCGGTGGTATTGGGGGCGCTATTATCGCTTCTGGCGGAGCGACTGCAAAATCCTTCTCCCTGCCTAGTTTACTGGCGCTGCCAACTTATTTTGGAGCTGGATTCTTGTGGGTAGTCATCGGTTTGCTCGTTGCCTTTGTACTCGCAGTTGTGTTGGTTATGATTTTGGGCTTTGATGATCCAAAAGAAGAAACTGCAAAAACAGAAGCTGCGCCTATAAAGAAAGAAGTGACAATCGAGAAAGAAATTCTCGTAAGCCCACTGCAAGGTAAAGTATTGCCTTTGGAACAATCTTCTGATGTTGCTTTTGCTTCAGGTGCTATGGGGAAAGGAATCCTTATTGATCCTACAGAGGGTGTGCTGACATCTCCTGTCAATGGAACGATTACGACCGTATTCCCAACCGGACATGCCATCGGTATTACTTCCAATGACGGAGCAGAAATTCTGATTCACGTTGGTGTGAATACAGTGAAGCTGAAAGGACAATTCTTTGACAAGCGCGTCAAAGAGGGTGATGTAGTGAAGCAAGGGCAATTGTTGCTCGAATTTGATATCGAACAAATTAAAGCGGCAGGCTATACAACGACTACGCCGATTATCGTAACAAATTCCGCTCAATACCTGGACGTATTGAACACAATGGAAACTGAAGTGAAGCGTGAGGATTACTTGTTGACTGTTGTGATCTAACATTTAATTATCAGACTAGGGCATTTTGCATAAATCCCAGGAGCGTTTTCAAATCAGCAGTATATAGATCGAAATGCTTTAATTCGTCTATATACTGTACTTACAAGCGTTGGGAATCGAATTATGCAAAATGCTGACTAAAGAAGCTTTCCCTACGGGAAAGCTTCTTTTTTATACATAATGAGACAAGTGTTACAGTGAAAAACGAAAAAATCATTTATTGTAAGTTTGAGATTGTAAAAAAAGGAGGGTTTCTGTGAAAAAAGGATATATCGCCGGGTTAAGTGTCATTGTATTGCTTCTCATTGGTATCGCTATTTCAGCTGTAGTTAAATTTCAAGATCTGGAGCAGGTTGTTCAGCAGAAAGATAAAGAGATCCAAGCAAGCAAAAGCAATTATCCCGAAATATATGACCACTTGAATGCGGTTACACTAGATGGTTTTAAGCGTTTGATTCAGCAGGATCAAAGTGTGTTTGTCTATGTCGGCAGACCCAGTTGTGGAGACTGCAATCGGTTTGAGCCTAACTTTAACAAGATGATCGAACAGTATAATCTAGGCTCTAAAATTACTTTTTTGAACGTTCACAAAATCCATAAGGACAAGCCTCAATGGAATAAATTCAAAGAGGATTACAATGTTAAATACACCCCCACTATTGCAGAATTCAGAAACGGCAAGCTGGTTGATAAAATAGAATGGACGCCCAAAAGAGACCTCAGTACGGATGCTGTAAAAGAGTGGCTGACTTCCAAGAAAATTATTATTTTATAAGTCTCTTTTCTATTCAATTCATTACAAACACAGAGAACTGTTTATGCAAAAAAAAGGTATTCATTCGTATAACGCATGAATACCTTTTTAGGAATGCACAGGTCTTCCAAGCTCTAATAAAAAAGGGGCATTCGGATTTTATGGTGGAGACAAAATCAAAACATTTCACTTAAAAATCGGAGAATATGGTGGTATTTTTCTAAAGACTTGATTTGTAGCGATATCTTAGTACAATGGTTTTATGACTACTCAAAAAATAATAAATGATGAGCTCAGAGTCAAAATATTTAAGGCGTTAGCTGATGAAACAAGATTGGACATCATACGAGCTCTATACGCCAGCAAGAAGGAAATGAATTGTGGAGAAGTAGGACACATTCGCGATACTACGAAATCGAATACTTCGTATCACTTGCGTGCTTTAAAGGAGGCGAAATTGATCAAGGTACGAAAAGAAGCTCAAACGAAGTATATGAGCATCGATTTGGAGACATTTCAAACTTACTTACCTGGATTTCTGGATACATTGTAGAAAGAAATTCTTTTTTTATTCATTAGTTCAATAATCTTTGAACTATAGAACTAACTAAAAAGGGTGAATAAAATGATCAAATTAACTGCTTTATTTTTCCTCATCATGTTTGTTATCGGTACGGATACGTTTTTGATATCTCCGCTCATCCCCACTCTTCAGAGCTTGTTTCATATCCCAACTGAATATTCCGGTTGGATGGTAGGGTCTTATGCTTTAGGTTATGCCATTTTTGCACTGATTGCTGGACCGCTTTCCGATGGATGGGATCGCAAAAAAGTAATGCTTTCCGGCATGATCTGCTTCTCTGTTTCAACCATGTTATGCGGCTTTGCCACAGGTTTTTGGTCGATGTTCTTCTTCCGTTTTTTAGCCGGAGTCAGCGCAGCATTTACGGCGCCTCAAGTCTGGGCCTCGATCCCTACTCTGTTTCCAACGTCAAAAATCGCCAAAGTATCAGGATTCGTCATGGCAGGCTTGGCTGCTTCCCAAGCGTTCGGTATCCCTATTGGAAGTCTGCTTGCCTCAACCCATTGGTATTATCCTTTTTTTACAATCGGTGCATGTGCATTATTGGTAGCAGTATTCATCTTCTATGCTTTGCCCGAAATGAAACCAAATCAAGGCCAAAAAACCAGGACTCCGATTTTCAGTAGATACATCCCACTATTGAATAGCCGAATGGCAAGAAAGGCTTTCCTCGCTCATTTCTTATTTCAATGTGGATTCTTTGCTGCCTTTTCTTTCATTGGAAAATGGGTGACGGATCGCTTTCACCTTTCAATTGATCAAACGGGATACGTAATGTTTTTTCTAGGTCTTGGGAATATAGTCGGGAGCTTTGGCGGTGCCTATGTGATCAAAACGTTAAACCGTTTCAATACGCTGGTTGTAGGCTTTCTTGTCTCTATCATATGTTTTATTGTGTTGCCTCTCTTGCCGTCGGTTGCGGCTTTCGAAAGTGTTTACTTTTTCATATTCGTTAACATGGGGATCTCTTTTCCCCTAATATTGGGAATGCTGAATTCACTAAATCCGACCATCCGCGGCACGATCTCCAGCTTGGCCAATTCAAACATGTACGCTGCGACAACGCTCGGTTCTTGGATCGCAGGCCTGATTTACGCGACTTTTAACGGTTTTTCCGCCGTAGGCATGTTTGCGGCTATATGCTTTGCCGGTTCGTTGTTATCTTTTATATTCAGCGGTATTTTGACCAGTCACGCGAAAACAAAGAAGGAGTTTGCATCATAAATGCATAGAAGAAATTCATATGGATATTTTAAATCTTCCAAACTTCAACATATTAAGTATTAGTGAAAATGAATTTGATTTTCTAATACAAGTGGTGACGAACTCTCCACCTTTGGCTTGCCCTCATTGCGGATGCATAGCCAACCTCTACAAACACGACAGCAGGGAACAAGTTTATATGGACTTGCCCATTCATGGCAAGCGTGCAGGCCTTCTTATAAAGCGTCAGAGGTATCGCTGTAAAGATTGCAATCGAACCTTTTGGGAACACTTAGATCACACCATAGACGAAAAGCGAAACTGTACCAAACGATTATTGTCTTATATAGAGAAGCAAAGCCTTAAACGCACGTTTGTCAGCATATCCGAGGATGTTGGATTGCATGAAAAAACGATACGTAACATCTTTCGTGATTACCTCAATCGTCTTAAAGTAACGCTTCGTTTTGAAACTCCTAATTGGCTTGGGATTGACGAAATACACATTATTAAGCCAAGATGCGTTTTAACCAATATTGAGGAACATACGTTGTTAGACGTTTTGCCCAATCGTAACAAGGAAACCGTTATAGACTGCCTCTCACGCCTTCCAAATAGAGGACAAATACGATACGTCACAATGGATATGTGGCAACCATATAAGGACGCCGTGAGGGCTATCTTGCCAAAAGCTCTTATCATCGTCGATAAGTTTCATGTTCTCCGTATGGCAAACCAAGCGTTAGAAACCATTCGTAAGCAGCTCCGAGAAGGATTATCGCCAAAAGAACGCCGCGGGCTGAGGCACGACCGTTTTATCCTCCTAAAACGCCATATAGCGCTTACAGAGATGGATAAAATTACGCTTGACCTTTGGACAAAGAATCATCCTTCTCTCGGCACTGCTTATGACTTAAAGGAATCATATTTCGATATTTGGGAATGTGATAGCAGACAGACGGCATTCCTTAAATACAACGAATGGAAAGCTAAAATACCAACTGAACTGCAATCCGCTTTTGAACCACTTACAAAGGCTATGAAGAACTGGGAAGAGGAAATATTCGCCTACTTCGACCATCGCATTACAAACGCTTATACGGAGTCTCTAAACAGCCTTATTCGAGTCATTAATCGTTTAAGCAGGGGATACTCTTTTGAAGCCCTACGAGCCAAAATACTCTTTACAGAGGGACTTAAAAAGCAACGTAAGCCTAAGTACCAGAGGCGGTTTGATAGCTACGATCTACGGGAGGAAAACTTCCCGATGTTTAATATGCCACCTATTGAAGTTGTTCGTAAGCCAGAAGAAATAATCTTGCTGGGAATCGATTTTTCCACCTTGATCGAGAAATTGGAGAAGGGCCAGCTATAAACCCTTCTCCGCCATAAAATCCGAATACCCATAAAAAATAGTTCCTACTACTCTTCACTGCCTTCTGATAAACCTCGTTCGTATCTATCAGTCCCTATATTGTAGACACTTCATGAGTATGGTCGTCAATCGAATCAGGAAATTCATAACGGATAATATCCGTTTCGGATACGATATGTCCGATTTGTGACTCAATGAATTCTAAATCTCCTTCTACTGCCCCTATAAAATGCTTTGTACCGGGTTCAATGACGATGACCTCACCGGGGCTGACTGTCTGTATCACGCCATTGATAGAGACACTCCCGGTTCCAGAAACTATAGTCCAAACTTCTTTACGAAACTGATGCTCATGATAGCTGATAAATCTCCCGTTTGAAATGACCACGCGTTTGGTCACTGTCTGCAATCCACTTGCTGCCGCTTGATGGGATAACACCGTTTGCTTTCCCCAGAAGCGCTCCTCAAAACGTGGTCCGATTTCAATTTCCGCCACCATATCCTTAATTCCTGTGGATGACTGCCGATCCGTAACCAGCACGCCATCCGGCCCAGCAACGACGATAATGTCCGGGACATTCCAGATACTGACCGGAATCTCCAGTTCATTGATGATATGCGAGTCATGTGAAGCTTCTGAAATATATCCTGGACCACTCAGCTTCGAGCTTACTTCTCTCACCAACGAATCCCATGTGCCCAAGTCTCTCCACTCTCCATGATATGGAAGCACAGAGAGCTTATGAGTATGCTCTACTACCGCGATATCGAAGCTAGTTTTAGGCAAGTCTGCATAATTTGTCGAAAGAGATTCATAGTCGGCTGGTATACCCATTTGCTTCAGAATATCCAATAAAAAGCCCAGTCTAAAAGCAAACACCCCGCAATTCCATAAGGCCCCTTCACGGATCAACGCTTCTGAACGAATCAGATCCGGCTTTTCTACAAATGAACTAACCCTATAATATGGCTGGTCAAGTGAAGGAGAGGCTGAAGGCACAATATATCCGTATTTATCAGAGGGTTCCGTCGGAGCAGCCCCCATTAATGCGATATGGCTTCCTGATTGCTCTAATATGGAAGGAAGCCTGCGCAGATGCTCAAAAAATTCATCTCCCGCATACCCGTCCACAGGCATGACCCCTACGATCTCGTCGAGTGATGCGCCTGCAACGTCATGCAAGTAGGCCGTAGCCAGGGAAATGGCCGGGAAAGTATCTCGCTGAGTCGGCTCCTCAATCACTACAGCATCTCCGCCAATTTGTCCTCGAATCAGCTCGGCCTGAGTTCCACTCGTCGAAAAATAGGCCTCATCTGCCAAATTCGCCTCATCTAATTGCCTCCATATTCGTTGCAGCATACTTTCGGGCCGTTCGTCGTGACGTAGTATGGAAAGAAACTGCTTGGGACGGTTCACATTGGATAAGGGCCACAGACGTTTACCCGAACCTCCAGATAATAAAATCATTCGCAAAGATGCAACCTTCTTCCTGTAAATTAATATTTTTCTTACATTATAAGACTGTTCATTTTTCGCATTTCTGCCGAATACATAAGTATGTATTATCGTGGCAAATACATGATTATGCAATGCTATTGTATCTTTGTCTGTACAGGAGATGTCAGTCATGCCCATAAAAATACTCATCATTGAAAATCAAAAAGGTTTGGCAGATATGATTGCTCTTCACCTTCAGGAGGAAGGCTATCATACCGAGCTTATTTATGACTCTAAACTTGCAATTCCTACACTCATGCGTTTTAAGCCGGATATTATTGTGACCGCTCTAATGTTTTCCGGTAAAGTCGAATGTGCGCTGATCAGCCAAATCCGTCAATTTACCACAGTCCCTATGCTGGTCATCTCTAATAACACCGTGCTGAATATAAGAATAAAAGCTCTGGATGACGGAGCAGATGACTTCTTATGCAAGCCGTTCAGTCTGATAGAGTTAAATGCCCGCATCAAAGCCCTGCTGCGCCGCTGCGGCCGCAACATGCTCACTGAATCGCAAACGGTAACTCAAAAGAATAAAAAGGTAAGGGTATGGGTGAATGATTACCGTCATTGTCTGTTAGTCGATGACCAAGAAATAGAAGTCACTCAAATCGAATTTTCTATTATAAAAGAAATGTCCTGCAATCCAGGTAAAGTCTTTACCCGCAGTGAGCTGATGGATCGGATCAAAGGCGGAGATGGCGCTTATCTGGATCGCACTATCGACGTACATATTTCCAGCCTCCGCAAAAAAATAGAACGTGACCCTAAAAATCCTCAGCACATCCGTACCGTCTGGGGCAGAGGCTACAAATATGAGATGTAGCCGTATCATGGCTACCCATTTCCCCACTGAGCAGCTTGCTTTTTATGGAAGGTTTCGCTTCTTCCATCGCCGATAAGGAAGAAAACAAGCTGCTCCACCCAGTATCCCTATGAGGAACAGTCCCCATCCGAAACGGTAGGCGGAAGCCAGAATAACGACGACTTTCCCGTTCCCGTTACCATTGGTAATAAATCCGGTAGTTACTCCATTCACAGACAGACGGGCTCGCTGATTTTCGCCACCCAGCCTGAACTCCCATAGTGGATTGGGTGATTCGGTCTCCCGGATCAGCACCTGCTGATGCGTCGGATTATATAGCGTAAAACTGCGTTCCATGGAATTCTCACGAGTAGCCTGAATGCTTTCCGAAGCATGTGGTGCCATAAAAAAGGTATCCATATCCGTTCCCTCAAACAACGTAAATTGATCCACTGTAATCATGGCTTGATAAGGGATAATGGAATATTCCTTCATTTGAAATAAGCCTGACTGCTTCTTGTGCGCATGCGCTAAAATTTGAAACTGCATCATGGCGGTTCCTGCCGGTGCCTTCACAATTTGATCATAATGATTCCATTGTTCCTTATCTCTCTCCTCCACCTCATCAATATAGGAGGTTTGGAGAACCTGGGACGCTTTATTCAAAAATATGACCTTCATGTGCCGACTTCCAACTTGTGCTGATCGCGCATCCAACTGCACGGCATACTCTTGCAGCGGCTCGGCCTTCATTTTCTTGGACGCATATATATTCCAGTCACAGGAATAGCTAGGTGCGTAACGGATAGAGAGTCCTTCGTCCATAAATGACAGGTTCGTCTGGCCAGGTCGTATATCCGCTACACATCCGACATCCGTGTCTAATGACTCCTTCGTGTTCTCCCCAGGCATTACCGTCACTTCCTGCCCGCCCATTCGATGAATATCTCCAAAACGGCTCAATGACGGTACTTGGCTGTCCAGCACAAGGGTTAAGTGATACTTTCCCTTGGTTAGGAACAGATTTTTGAATTCTATTCGGCCATAGTCGTTCAGCAGACCGGGAATTTGTATGATTTTCTTGGCAAAACCATCCTGATCGGGCACCGTTTCAATAACCTGCTTTTCAGATAAAGAGGTAGCGGGTAACCGCTTATACGACTCTTCCGTACGAATCGTTCTGGTCAGCACCTCTCCCGTCTCTTCATTCACCCACTTCATCGTTAATGACCCATGGTATCCTGCAGGTAGATTAGCCAAAATAGCTGTGGCATAGGTTCCCGTTTTGGCGACTTCCACATCCCTGCTTAACGTCCCCTTCTGATAGCTGATCCCCCGCCCCATACTAAGTCTTGGTAAAGCACGCTCCGTCTGCACATTCCCTTGGGCGTTAAAATCGTTCTCTGCCTCCAAGGTGAAAAAGAGCTTGCCCCGCTTCAATGCCTGCTCCACTGGAAAAGATAACTGATCTAGCTGATCCACAGGCACAATCGCAAATTGATTGACCGCATTAAAACCTTGCAGGTTATTAACCGTGACTGGAGTATCTCCTTTTGGAAAAACATGTTCCCCCAGATCGACCCATTGAAATTGGTTTAAACCATTATCCTGGGTCTTGATACTAACCACTTTGTCCGGTAGCGTGACTTGTAATTTCCCGCCTGCCTTATTCATAAACACTCTGGCATATACATGCGAGGTTTGAGGTTGATCCAGTTTTTTGTGCATCGTAAACGTGTTAGGCTTACTGTATTGCCCCAAATCACGTAGCTGGATATCATGAATCCACCAGTAATTTTTTTGCTGTGGGCGCTGCAGGGTTAACAAATCCATTCGCATCCAATAGCTGCCGGGCGGCGACACGTATTCCCCGTAAAATTTCACACTGTCAAAATTATATCCCTCCGAAGGCGCCACGACATAGCTAACCCCCAGTTCACGCATTTTCTTATCGTAAAATCTCATTTTCACATGCATTTTGTTCGTCCCACGACCGGAAACGGTAATTTGGAACTGATACGGATTATTTTCCTTGGCTTCCAGCAAACCTGATCGAGCGACCTGCCATATATTACTCGGGTCTCCCTTCATAATTTCACCATGCAGAGTTGGCACATCATTCAATTCCTCACGGGGATTAGCCTGCACACTGAACAACTGCGGGTTATCCGGCTTGAAGAAGGTTTCGGTCCGCAACATGGAATCAAAGTCCACAACCGTCTTCCCTTCGATGCTGCTCATCTGATACGGGGCCACATCCAGCTTCTTACTGGCAAAGGTGACCGCAATCCCTGCATCCATTTCCATATCGAACGGAAAGTTCCGTATATTTTGGGAGGATAAATACCACAACCAATCGTTGGTCGAGGCAAAGGTTTTGGACCATTTTAAAAAGGCATTACCATCCTCAATAGCATCAAAAGGCCGTAAGTAATCCTCTGCTGGAAGCTGTGACAATAGCAAGTCATTAAAGGACGCCGCTTCCACATAATCCCCTTTGTTAATCGTCTGGATGGTTTTTAGCTCAGGCTTTAACGCACTGAACAGCACTCCAAAGCGGCTAAAATCAAAACCAGGCAGATGACTGTAGCTCTCTAGTCGGCTAAAACCGTAAGGTGTTACAATTTTACTCGCAAGGATGTTCATATAGGGCGGTGTCTGGTCGAGATTGAATATGGAAAATAGCCCGTTCTGGTACGTACGTTTCAGCCCGGTCTGACCTTCCAGCTGAGAGAGGTGGAAATCCTGACGCTTCTCCTGTCCCACATATTCATCATGGTAGACCAACTGGTTAACACCAAAGGTAGAGAACAGCCAACCTAATCGGGAGCTTAATCCGTTGTCCATGACATACTGTAGAAAATTCATATAGTATGTAATACCGGGATCATTGCCCTCATGATGAAAGATCGTATTTTTAGGAGAAGAGTATACCTGAAAATCTCCGGTTGCCTTTTCGTTTGCGGTCTTCCCTTTATTCCATTTGGGCGTGGCTACTCCGTTATAGCTCTGAATCATATTGTCAGCAATCGGAAAGTATAATGCCTTGCTATCGAAACGATCCGGATCAGTCAGCTTTTCAGCCATTTGACCATAAGCCTCCGGCACTTGTACTGGCTTGTAGTACCCCTCAATGAACTGAGTGCGCAAGGGAGCAAAATATACCCCCAGACACAGGACGACGATAACGACCGCCAGCTTTTTATATACACGCTGTAGCGGCGATGATCCGAACCATTCCATAAATTGAATGACACCAAAGGTCAGCAACACCCCGAAATTAAGGGCAATCAGTCCAATAAATTTGTTAGGATCACGGAAAACCGAACCAATCACAGGGGTTTTCGTAACCAGAATGACAAACCACTTGGCAATCGATGGGAACGTCGTCCCGGTAGCTGCAACCAGAAACAGCAGCGTAAGTAGCGAGAAGATCAGAATGATCGGATTTTTATGTGAACGTGTCACCATCGCATACCCGATCAATAGCAACAAAAATCCCCCTCCTACATAAAACATGACAGGCAGTGAGGACAAGGAAAACATGGGCCACCAATAGCTCAGTAAATAACCCACATTATTTAAACTGCTGTTGCGGCTGAACAGAGACAACGTATCCACGACATTGATATTATGCTGAGACGCTTGAGCGTCCATCAACATGCTACCGACATATAGAGACAACCAATAAAAACTGAGCAGACCGAAAAACATGCCAAAAATGATCCCTTTACGCAAAAAATTGTCGTATAACGGCTGCAAATAGGTGCGACCAGCCTTACGGTGGGTCCAGGTCAGCTTGATCAATAGCAACATGGTGAACAAGCCCAAATAAATCATGCCGAAGAAAAAATAGTGAATTGCCGCAGCACTAACGGTGAATACCGCAGCCAACAGAAACAGGTCGATCCAGTTCCGCTGATACAACTTGTGGGGATGATAGTTTTTAATTTGTTGAATTTGAAACTTGGGGTCCACCGCACTGAAAAAGAATCGCAGCATTAACGGAAATAAACTATATCCACAGAGCAAATAAATATGCTGAATGCGGAAAATAACCCACGGATTCAACGCATAAAACAACGAGCCGACCATGATGGCAAAAATACGGGTCTTCGTAAAGCTTGGTGAATAATACACGCTAACCAATCGTTTGGCAAAGGCATACATCGAAAATGCCGAAACAAATAACAAGCCTGTAATAAACGACTTGAGCAAGACCGGTCCGCTTTCGTCAAATAAGAGTGACAGTCCATAGAAGGGCAAGATGTACAGGATACGTGGAGCATTGAACAAGGTCGAGGTAGACCATCGCTCGTTCCATACCCCGGTTATTTCCTCCAGATACCGATGAGAGGTGGCTCCAAAAGCAATGTCGCTAAACACAATTTGCCCTGGTCCATAGATGGGTGCAAGATATGCAACAATCGCAATCAGCATCAACATCATTGCCGCCATATCGTAACGATAGCGAAATACCCATTTTTTCATGCTTGTCCCCCTCTCTTGAACTTCTCGTATATCCGTCGGTTATCTTGGGCCTATCTTCTCAAACGAACGATTGCCTGCAAGCCCTGATCGGTATTACGCAGCTTTAAACGGCCGCCTATGGTCTTCAGGTATGCATCCATATGGTACAGGCTGAACGCATGCTCCTGCGAGTTTTGGGAATAGTCTGGCTGGAAATAGCTCCAACGCATTTTATCATCAATCCCGCCGCCTGTGTCCTCAATGATAATAACAATTTCTCCTTCTTCCAGCCGTGAACTAACCTTAAGCACTTGAGATTTCCGCTTGGACCGCAGACCTGTTCGGCCCTGTTCCTGATCCTCAGGCAATTCTCCGCCTTGGCCCATGGCCTGAACTGCATTTTCCAGCAGTCCCTGAATCGTTTTGTACAGCATGGGTGCTTGTACTGCAATCGATGGAACAGGCTCTTGCCGCAAGATCACTTGAATGTTCTTTATGTTCAATGAACGGTTCGCCCATTTCAGCGACTCAGACAATACTTCATTCATATCTGTAAAGCTAATTCCACTATTATCATGCATCTTCTCTTCCAGCTCATCGCGCAAGCTACGAACTCCCGTCAGTAACTCTCCCAGTGAGGATTCCTGTCTGAGACGACCCTGGATAAAATTTTCATTCAACTCGCGAAAATACTCCAGTTCCTCATGAGAGGCTCCTTTTCCCTGACTGGATGCCGCTTCAAAGCGGTTTGCTAGATCATGATAGAATCCCAGCAGCTTCAAATCATCACCGCCTGTGAGACGGCCAGTCTGCTCTTGCAGCTCTTGTAGCTGCTGCTCAATCGTCTGCATTAACGGCAAATAATACGTGTCCTGCTGCTGTCGCATATCTTCATCTCGCCGTTGATCACGCACCTGGTTGTTCACGATGGCATCCTTCACAATCCTTTTGCGGAACTGTACGAGCATGGCCCACAGAATGAACAATATTAGAACCATGACCATCCACAACTGTTTGCCGAAGGAGCTGATTCGCTGTGCTGTATCCTCGCTGACATCCTTAACCGATATGTAAAGGGCTTCTTCCCCAATGCGGCTAAATCCTATCCCGTATTTTTCACCGTCATCTTCAATGACACCTGTATTGCCCTCCAGCAGCCTACGGGTGACGCCCGTGATGTCCGTTCGGTTAATATCCGGATTACTTCGGGAAGCTACAACTTTAAATTGACCGTTATAAAATAAAGTCTCATACTGGTTAACCGGTTTACTTTTAATAATTCCGCTGAGCATATCAGCGTCAACCTTGCGCACCATAAAACCGCCCATCTGCGCTCCTTGAATCCTGCATGCGATATACTGGGCAGGCTGATGATCCTCTGTCACAAAAGAGCTTACTGCACAACCATTTTGCAGCCACTTAATCTGCTGGACCGCACTTTTCATCTCACGATTATCTCGTCCGACTATCACATGATACTGTTCATCCAGCACATAAAAGGCCCCGCTTTCACGCTTAAACCCCTCAGGATACTGGCGTGTTCCCTGATTCAGCATATCTCTGCCCAGACTGGACGACAGCTCCTTCAATTCAGCCTGCCATGCGGCATAACGCTCGGTTATGCTGCTAGAAAGTTCCTGTACCTCATACTGGAGCTGTTCATTCTGAATCTCCGCCAAGTGAACACTGAATTGTCGCACGACAAACCATTGAAGCACAGCGGCCAAAAACACGGTCACACCCAGTACGATCAGGTACAGGATCAGTTTTTGCCAACCTGGTTTCAACAAAGCCCATTGTTTCATGCTTCCCTGTCCCCTCCATTTTGTTCACGACGGCTCAAAATAGCCTGCATCAGGCATTCCAGCTCGTAGCTGACCAGCGGTAGCCGTGCGCACAGCAAACGGGGAGTGCGGCGCTGGAGGGCAGCAAACCTCGCAGCGGTTTCCGTTGCCCCGTCCGTCAGTAGGATCAACTCGCATGTTTTTGCGATATATAAGCGATCCAACTCTTCCTCGCCGTATTCCCGCAGATCAACAACGTAAATATCATGACGATCGTCCATATGCTGAAGTGCGCTGGAGACAACCAGGGTCACCCCTGTATGCCGTGCAGCATGATACTGATGAAGGAGACGCATACCTTTTTCCCAGAGGGCATGCTCAGCCGAATCAAATCGTTCACAAAAAAGACGCAACGCCCGTTCTGTATTGACATCTTTCAAAAATGCCAAAACGCTGATATTATACATGTAGTTCCTCATTTCTTACTTCCTGATTGGAGTTGCGCAGTTCTTATGACACCCCAAAACATTCTATTTGTTGACGACAGCCCTATGGTTCTGTCCCTACTTGAACGGACCCTGACGCAAGAAGCATTCACCTTACATACCGCTCACACGCCCAAAGAAGCCCTACAAGTGCTGGAACAGCACCCGATTGATGTGGTCGTTTCCGATCTGCTCATGCCTGGTCTGGATGGGATTACCTTCCTTCGCATGATTAAGAAAGATTATCCACATATCGTACGAATCATTTTGTCTGGTCACCTGCATACGCAGTCCATTTTATCGGCGATTAATCAAGTCGGTGTGTTCCGTTTTTTGACGAAACCGCTGGAGCTGGATGATGATACGCTAAAAAAAATACTGTATGAGGCGCTTGATCAAGCCAAACTCAATCGAAACAGCCTGCATGCAGCAGACCAGAACGTAGCTTCCGACCTGTCAGTATTTATAGACAGCATTTTGAATGCTCCGTACCGACCCTATGTGCTGCTGAATGAACAAGATATCGTAACCGCTGTACACATTGCACTTGCTGAGCTGTATCCTATTGGGCGCTCACTACGTCATCCTGACGGGGAAGGTATTCAGTTAACCACGCATTCATTATACATACCGTATGAGGAGTCGGAATCTTCCGATCCCGACCTGTACACGCTGGATACGCTGACCCTCGGACATTCATCGTTACGCCTTATCCGCCTTAGCGAGATCGCCTGAGTGACGGGTGCCGCCCTTTAACACGGCGGCTACCCCAATCACAGTTAGGCATACATACATCCACAACATCCCCATCGTCAGCAACGGGTGACGGATATAGTTTTTCAAATTCCCCCACGTATACAGCACCGGACGGAAGAAATACCAACGTTCCAGTGCCTTTCGTAATCCGCCCTCTTCAGATGACATCGTACGATCCATCACTGAAAAGTAGTAGGCTTTTTTACGTAATACATCGTGCAGATAGACCTGTTTTTCATCATGATATACCCGTGTAAATACCGCCCGGCGAATGACTCCACCAGACTCTATATAACGTAAGGTCGGCTGTATTTCTTCAAAAGCAATCTGCTCCGCATTAAACCCGCCCGTCGATTCATAAGCGCTCATTCGCCAGAAGCGTGCCGCTTCAATGGAGCGTTTTCCCAAGGTCTCACCCGCGTTATTAATCACATTTCGCTCAAAAACTTTCACTTTGGAAAAAAAATTGTCCGCTTCCGAATACGCCTCCTCCGGAACGACCAAAGCGCCAATATCCTGATGATCATCAAAAAAGTCGATGCTCTGCTGAATCAGATGTTCGGCTAAAATCATATCGGAATCCAATACAAATATGTATTCGGCACCCAAGCGTTTCGCTTCCTCAACCGCTCTAACCCTAGCGACTCCCCGCTCCCCATGGGGAAGCTCCAATACCGTTACGGGTACTGCGCTCCCTGCCGACAGCATACGAATCGTCTCGACGGTCCGGTCACTGGAGCCATCATCAGCAATTACAATATGCAGATCCTTGTAATTTTGCCCCATACAGCTTCGCAAACAAGGCTCTATCGTCCGTTCATTGTTGTACGTGGAGAAGAGAATGACCACTTTGTCCACTCTGTTCCGCCTCCTCTATCCAATCTTCCATCAACTGCTCAAACGCAGCAGCCGTATGATCAAAATGGAATCTTAACGCATATTGATACGCCCGCTCACGGATGGCCATGTAATCTTCGCCGCCCTTCGCTGCTCTTTCCATTTGTTCAGATAATCCCCGGATGTCGCCGTGAAAGCATAGATATCCGCTCTTCCCAAAATCCGTTGCATCCACCAGACCCGGTGAATTGCTGACAATGCTGGGCGTTCCAACCGCTGCCGCTTCGGTAATTGTCAACCCCCAACCTTCACGCAAGGAAGGAAACACCAGCGCGTGGGCACGACTCATCAGCTCCAGCTTATGCTCTGCTGAAACAAATCCGTAAAAGGTAATATCAGCTTGCGATTGCCCCTGTTCATCCGGTTCTCCGTATGTTAATCCATACCGTTTCATAATCGGCAACAATTGTTCTGCCACATAGGTTTTATCGGTTTTTCCGGCAATCCATAACATAGCCTGAGGGAACTTTTCCTTGAGCTGCCCAAAGGCCTCAACGACCAGATCAATGCCTTTATATTTGACGAAGCGCCCAGCGTACATGAAGGTCGGATTAGGTTCCTTCGTTAAAAATTGTTCGCGCGGCCAATGATCAAACTCAATGCCTTCCGGTAAAAGATGAACACGATCCGGGTGAAAGCCCAGCTTAAGTAGATCATACCGAGTAGACGGAGATACCGTAAGCGTTCGATCCTTACGAGCCAGCTTAAGCATCAAGGGTTCCATATGAAACCCAATAACATTTAGCGGGAATTTGGCGTTCTCAAACCATATTTCCCTTGTTAGCTGATGTATGAAAAAAATCCGCTTGGATGCCTCCACCCAAAATCGGGTAAAGAATTGATGCGTATTCGCCTGGTTAATCACATAGTCGATCTTCCTTCGATGACGACGGTAATAGCGCATCGCATAATAAATAACACTGTATATGTTTCCTTTTCGAATATACGTAATACCGTCGATAATTTCATGCTCAGGCATCCCCTCAAATTGGGGTGAAAAATGAATGAACTGGAAGCGGCCTTGTTGTGAGCGTTTAAGCATTTCGTGGGTGAAAATTTCTGCTCCTCCGCTTTTAGGTGAACGTATGTCACGCCAGGACAGCAATAGAACTACGGTTTTACCGTCCTGTTCATGTATGGTATTCATGGGGTACATCCCCCTTTATCTTTATTTTGAACAAATGCACATAGGCGTCTATCACAAAGTAGAGAGCCATAGCTCCGTAAACCATGAACTCAGATAGCAAGAAATCTACCGGCTCTGTGTGGGCAATATGAAAGGCTACTAATAAAGCCGCGGCTCCTGCCATCAGACTGAACATAAATTTGCGTCTGCCCACCAATACGTGCACATGCACAAAAAACAGCACGATGGAAAATAACCAGTACACCCATCCCCCCCATGGAATATAGGCCTCGGCCGATTGGTAAGAGGCTCCGAATAATATGGGTATAGAGGATGGGAACACAAAGGTCGTGCCCACATATACACAGATCGCAGCTACAGCCATTAATCCGGCATAGACGGCAATCAACTTGCCCAAAGCTTGGCGGTCATGCCCCTGCGCACCGAGCTTTGGAATAAAGGCAGCAATCAGGCTATACGAAACGTAATAGACCAACTGGCTGTACTTCAGCGCAATGGCATAGCTGCTGGCCTGCTCGGGAAAGTAATGCTGTACATACAACATGTCGATAGAGATACAAAACAAAATGAATAAATTCGTCATAAGGCTATCGGTGAAATCCTGACCCAATGACTTCCATAGCCCAGAAGGGATATGTTCTCCACTGGTTGTGAATAAGGACAAGCCACGAGCCGAAACGATCCAGCCGTGGAGTAGCGACAGCAACATTCCCCCACAGCTCGCCAATAGTAGGGCTTCCAGCTTTAACCCCAGTGCAGCCAGAACAAAAAACAAGCTCAGCTTCCCTATTACTTCAATGTAATAGTTCACATTGAGCGCCAACATGCGTTCCCTACCCTGTAAATCTCCACGGCACGAACTCACCAAAATATGTAGGCCGATCAAGCCATACAGCATGAATAGCGGGGCGGAATCGACGCCTAAAAGCGAGCGCAATAACGGATGAATGATGAGTAAAATGATCATGGCAAGCACAGTTAGCACCAATGGTGCTTTTAGTAATAGAGAACCGAGCGGTAAGCTACGTAGCGCAAGCATCTTGCCACCCTTGGATACCAGCTTGGCGGTCAATAGCTGGATGGATAAGCCCAAAACGGACAACAGTGCAAAGAGGGCCAGCAGCGCATTCGCTTGACCATAGGCTTGTCCGGTAAGATACCAGCTCGCTGCAATGTGGAAGAAAAAATTAAACCCGTTAAGCAGCACATTAAAGAGAGGAAACATCAACGAACGCAATCGGTTGTTCACGTTGTTATCTCACCCGCCGATCCAGTCGCCAAATATCAATGATAGAGCGCAAAAAACGAATAGAATCCTTCCAGACATGGATGTGCGATCCATCGCGGTCAATACATTTGACGGGTAATTGCAGCACACGAAGCTGGAGTCGCTTGGCAATAAACATCATTTCTAGATCCAGCGCCAATCCGAGCTGTTCCTTTAAATGCGGAAACATCCGTTTCACTGCAACCGAACTCATCACTTTAAGCCCAGTCTGGGAATCCACCACACCTGTGGGTAAAAAAGGACGTGAAATGACCCGCTTACCAAAGCTGACAACAGATCGCAATAAAGACCGATTCTCGGCGGTCATATCCTTGGTTCCGATCACGACATCATAATAGCCCTGCTGAACAACATTAATCATTCTGGCAATATCCTCAATAAAAAAGGAGTCGTCCGCGTCCACAAATACGTAGTAATCCGCACCAATGGTCCGCATCCCTTCCAGATACGTCCCTGCCTTACGTGTATTGCGTCCCAATTCCCTTGTTTGAAGCAGCGGACTAAGATTCTGATTAATCCGGTTTACGGATAAGTCCGTTGCTGCCTCCAGCGCTTTAATCAAGGCATGGGTGCCATCGTGGCTGCCATCATCAATGAGATAAATCGAACCTTCAATAATATGGCTACGGATAAAGGCTTGCAGTCGTTCAGCAAAGGTTTTGACATGAACAAAACGTTGCTCTTCGTTATATACAGACAAGATAAATGCAATATGTTGGCTTTTGGTCGAATACTCGGGATAGAGCAAGCTTTGTATTTCCGAAAGCATTTCTTCGGTGTCATTGGCTTGCCAAAATAGCAGTCGCAAACGGCCTACTCCGGTGATTTGCACCATATGCTGATCACTGAACGGAAATGTTACATCCGTCACCAGTAACAATGGCATTTGCGGAAATTGGCTGCGGATCTGATTGGCTTTCCGCACCGCCTCCCCCGGCTCCCTATAATCAATCAAGCAGCAACATGCGTTCTCGTAGACTGAAGCTGCCTCCGTGTCCTTGCACTGTATATATTGGTAAAAACAAATTACATTGGGATAATCAATAGCCCTGTCATTATCGCTAAAAATGGCTATAGGTCCCTGCACACAAACCTCTCCTTTTCCTCCGAATAGTTCTATTTTGTTGAAAAAGAATTAAAAATGTTTGTTTATAGGGGTTAAATTAATGCCCAAATACTTCATATTTTCTTAACAAAATAGCTGACACTCCATGATATATAAGGGAATAAGAGAAGAAAAACTGATTTTCATACTTGATAAAACCAGAGTATTTAGACCCGATCCATTAGAACCAAAATCATCAGAATTAGTTAGCGAATCTATATCGAAAATCGGTTCTTTTAGATCAATAGAAAGAAATGAATATGGTTATTTTGTCATAGAAAGATAGATGAATAAAACAGATTCGCATGTCTATACTATGGACAACATGTCATCTTTCGTCATGAATAATCATGAAAATGAAAAGAAAGAAGGTCTTTCTATGGAAGCTTTTTATGTCAATCGCGATGGGTCATTATCTACTCCATTGCGGGGAAAGGATGTGTTAGCAAATCCCCTTTTGAACAAAGGCGTTGCTTTTACAGAAGAAGAACGCAAAGAACTGGGTTTGGATGGAATCCTTCCTCCCACCGTCCTTTCATTAGAGAAACAGAGCGTACGGGCATATCAGCAGTTTCTGGCACAACCCACCATGCTGCGTAAAAATGCTTCTCTCAACGACCTTCATAATCGAAATGTCGTACTCTACTACCGGCTGTTAACCGATCATTTGAGTGAAATGCTGCCCGTAGTCTACACGCCGACCGTAGGAACTGCGATTCAAGAATACAGTCACGAGTACAACCGTCCTGGGGGCGTATATTTGTCGATAGATAATCCGAACGGTATTGGACAAGCATTCTATAATTCCGGTTTGAGCGGCGAGGATGTGGACCTGATCGTCGTGACGGATTCCGAAAGTATTTTGGGGATTGGGGACTGGGGTGTCGGGGGGATTAACATTGCTATTGGCAAACTTGCAGTGTATACGGCTGCGGCAGGCATTCATCCCGGGCGGGTGCTGCCCATTGTACTGGATGTAGGTACGAATAATGAAAAGTTGCTGAATGATCCACTGTACATCGGAAACCGCCATAAACGGGTTCGCGGAGAAGCCTATAACCAGTTTATTGATACTTTTATCAGCAAAACGTTAGCGCAATTCCCGAAGGCGCTTTTACATTGGGAAGATGTGGGTAGCGTAAATGCACGCCATATTATAGGAAAATACGGTCAAAGTATACTCACCTTCAACGATGATATACAAGGTACAGGAGCGGTGACCTTGGCTGCAATTCTTTCGGCGGTGGGTGTCACCAAGACTCCGCTGCGTGAGCAAAAGGTACTTGTCTTCGGCCCAGGAGCAGCAGGGATCGGTAACGCTGACCAAATTCGGGGCGCTATGATCGCGGATGGTCTTTTGGAGGAGGATTCATTCAAGTCCTTTTGGGCTTTTGATTACCGCGGGCTGTTAACGGACGATATGGAAGATGTCCTGGATTATCAGAAACCGTATGTACGTAAAAAAGAGGAAGTCAGCTCATGGACGCGGTCGGATGACGGCAAAATACCGCTGCTGGAGGTCATCCGTCAGGTGAAGCCTACTCTATTGATCGGAACTTCCGGTGTAGCCGGTGCCTTTTCAGAAGAGATTATCAAGGAAATGGCCAAGCATGTAGAACGCCCGATCATCATGCCCATGTCCAATCCTACAAACCTTGCCGAAGCGGTACCCGAGGATTTGATACAGTGGACCGATGGCAAAGCATTGATCGCTACCGGAAGTCCTTTTGAGCCCGTCACCTATAACGGTACGGAATTTGAAATTGGACAGGCGAACAATGCCTTTGTTTTCCCGGGACTAGGTCTGGGTGCGATTGTAGTGAAAGCCAAAAGAATTACCCCTGCCATGTTTTCAGCCGCAGCAGATGCCGTCGCCAATGGCGTGGATTCGAATAAGCCTGGCGGTGCGCTGCTCCCTCATATCCGAAAATTACGTGATGTTTCGTACGCTGTTGCGGTTGCGGTTGCGAAAGCAGCGATTCAGGATCAGGTAGCCCAGGCACACATTTCAAATGTAGAACAAGCTATACGAGATGCAATGTGGAAACCGGAATATACGAAGGTCAAAGCAGTAGAAAGTGTAATTCATCATCCTCACTAATGCTCCGTTTAGGGAAGAATATTGCCTTGTTCAGACAGGCAGAATACGTCAGTTCAAGCAAGGAGAATCGATCTATGAGTGTCGGACATATCTTGTATATTTTGGTGCCGATTTTTTTCGTAATTATTTTAGGGTGGTTAGCGGGGCATTACAAAAGCTTTGATGCCTCTTCCTCCAAGGCCTTAAACGCGCTCGTTACCAAATTTGCACTGCCTGCGCATCTATTCATCGGTATCACGACAACGGACAGGAAAGCACTCATCGAGCAATGGCCATTCCTGCTGGCACTGTTCATTGGCATTGTCGGCTTTTTTGTCGTTCTCCTTCTACTGTCCCGCTTTGCGGGGAAGCAGTCGGTCAAGGATGCCGCCATGTTTGCTTTGAACTCAGCACAGCCTACCTTTGCTTTTATGGGTATTCCGGTGCTTGGAGCCATCTACGGTTCCTCTGCTGTCGCCATTCCGATTGCGCTTACCGGGATCGTAGTCAATGCCGTCCTTGACCCGGCGGCTACTATTATAGCTACCGTAGCCAGCAGGAATTCAGGCAAGGAACGAAACGGTCACCTTGGAAGACTGATCCGGGACTCCATTCTTCACGGCTTAAAAGAACCGCTGGCGCTGGTTCCACTGGTTGGTGTAATTTTGACCTTGTTCGGCTTCCATTCACCGGATTTGTTGAACAAATCGTTGAATCAAATCGGAGACATTACGTCCGGGGCCGCTTTATTCGCTGTCGGAGTGACCATTGGCGTACGCAACATTAGTTTTAGTGTAAGTGCCTTTGCCATCGCACTGTTAAAAACAATTGTACAGCCTTTATTAATGCTGCTGATTGCCTACCTGTGCGGTCTGTCGTCTGCCGATACTGTGAAGGCAGTTCTGCTCGTTTCCTTCCCGGGTTCAGCAGTCGCCGCTATGATTGCTACCCGTTTTGAAAGCCTGGAATCAGAAACAGCCTCCTCCTTTGTCATCAGTGCTGTCATATCCCTCGTTACACTCCCAGTACTGATTTCTCTATTGGTATAAATGCTGATTATTTAGACATTGGAGCCTGCCGCGAATTCCTTCGTGTAGACGGAACTGAACTTCTCCAGCGCCTTTTTCCCTCTCGGAAGCGAACTTCAGCTCTGTCGTTTGGCCCTTGACCAGATAGACATGTTTGACATAGCGTATGAACGTATGTACAGTAATAGTCAAAAGAATAGAAGTCCACTAGGGGAGCCGCTATGGCTGAGACAAGAACGTATCTTGGACCCTTTGAACCTGATCTAGTTCGTACTAGCGTAGGAAAGTGGAGCCTTCGTATATAAGGTTTCAAGCGTTTTTTGCGTATTGGGCCTATTGTTGAAGCCGCTCCATTTTTCTGGGGCGGCTTTTTAGCGTTGTTCCGGAATTATATTCTTACAGGACTTCTTGCTCTTCAATTTTATGGAGGTGGCGAAATTGAGTTTTACACAAGAACTCCGTCGGCAGGCGGACGGCATTTTTCAAGCGATTTTTGAGCATCCCTTTGTGAGAGGTATTGCTGAAGGAAGTTTGACAAGGGGACAGCTGATTCACTATGTAAAACAGGACTTTGAATATTTGAACGCCTACATGCGGATATACGGCATCGCAATCTCCAAATGCACGAATCGGGAGGACATGGATGTATTTAATGAACAAATCTCTTTTATTCTCCACAGCGAGGTTCATCCGCATCAAAATTTCTGTGCTGTCGCAGGGGTGACCTATGAAGAATTGCAGGGATATCCGCTCGCTCCGTCGGCTCATCACTATATCCGGCACATGCTGACGGTTGCGCATGAGGGCAACCTGGGCGAGATCTTGGCTGTGCTGCTGCCATGTATGTGGACGTATGCCGAGATTGGCCGCAGGCTGCTAGATGAAGTAAAGCCGGATAAGTCCCATCCGTTCTATGAATGGATTGGCTTTTATGGAGACCAGCTTGATGATACAACACTCAAGTTCCGAGAACGTGTAGATGCTTGGGCGGAAGGGGCAACGGCTGCTGAGCGGGAGCGGATGATTGAGCATTTTATACTGAGCTGCCAGCTGGAATATAAGTTCTGGGACATGGCTTATAAGCAGGAAGAATGGCCGGTCCAGATGCAGGCAGCGGTCTTGGAATAGTCAGCCTGTCAATTCGATGAGTGAAGTACGGTTAATGTCCTGTTAAACCACCAACTATAGAGAGGATAATCATGATGAGTACATGGGAAAAAAGTTATTCGGATCTCCTAACGAAGGTACAAAATAGCAAACCCCTCGTTCACAATATCACCAATGTGGTAGTCACCAACTTTACCGCCAACGGCCTGTATGCATTGGGTGCCTCCCCAGTGATGGCCTATGCACCCGAGGAAGTAGCAGACATGGCAAAAATAGCGGGAGCCGTCGTATTAAACATCGGTACGCTGAACCGCGAACTGGTGGATGCCATGATCATTGCTGGACAATCAGCAAATGCACACGGTGTTCCAGTCCTGCTAGATCCGGTCGGTGCGGGAGCAACGAGCTTTAGAACCGAGTCTGCACTGCGAATCCTGAATGAAGTCAAAATCTCCTTGGTACGAGGCAACGCGGCCGAAGTCGCGCATCTTGTTGGAGAAGCGCGTGAGATTAAAGGCGTAGATGCTGGTGACAGTGCTGACAGCGGCCATGTCGATCTGGCAATTCGGGCTGCTCGAGTGCTCAATACAATGGTTGTCATCACTGGAAAAGAAGACGTCATCACCGATGGGGCCGAAGCACGAATGATAAGCGGCGGAGACGTACTGCTCACGAAGGTAACCGGAGCAGGCTGCCTGCTGACCTCTGTGTTAGGTGCCTTTGCAGCTGTTGAACCCAACCTGCTGCTCGCAGGTACAGCAGGCTTGGCATTTTACAGTGCAGCAGCTTCCCGAGCCGCAGCACGTACCGCAGAGCTAGGGCCAGGCAGCTTCCAGATTGCCTTTCTCGACGAGCTCGCCAAACTACATACTGGTTCGCTAGAGGGGCATGTCACGATCCGTGAAGCTGGAACAACTACAGCAGGTGGTGCGCGATGACAGACACTCGTGTACCCAGAGCACTGACGATTGCCGGCTCAGACAGTGGCGGCGGGGCCGGAATTCAAGCCGATCTCAAAACCTTTCAAGAGCTTGGCGTATACGGCATGTCAGCTATTACGGCCATTACTGTACAGAACACCTTAGGGGTCCACGGCGTATATCCGCTGCCACAGGAAGCAACAGCGGAACAGATCGAAGCTGTAGGATTAGACCTTGGAGTGGATGCCCTGAAGACTGGCATGCTGTTTAATGCGGGTATCATCCGTCTTGTGAGTGAGCAGATCCGAAAGTTCGGCTGGAAAAAGGTCGTCGTCGATCCCGTGATGATTGCGAAGGGGGGCGCTGAACTGCTGCAATTGGAAGCGGTGCAGGCTTTGAAGGACGAACTGCTCCCCTTGGCCCTGGTCGTTACACCGAATATCCCGGAGGCGGAAGCCCTGACAGGGATCAGCATCCGTACGATGGAGGATCGCCGCGAGGCTGCAAGACATATTAGCAGTATGGGATCAGAATTCGTTGTGATCAAGGGTGGCCACGCTGACGAGAGCGAGAGCAGCGAACAGATTGTTGACCTGCTCTTTGACGGAACCGCCTTTACAGAGCTGAGCGGCAAGCGAGTACGGACTGTCCATACACACGGAACTGGGTGCACCTTCTCGGCAGCGATTACCGCGGAATTAGGGAAAGGGATGTCTGTACCGGAGGCTATCTCGAATGGCAAAGCCTTCATCCAGGCGGCGATTGAGGAATCTTTGCAGCTTGGACAGGGACATGGGCCCACCAATCATTGGGCCTTCCGTCGTCGTCAGGAGATGCTTCTATGAGCGGCAGAATGTTGTCAGAGGTGGTGCGCCGCCAGCTACAGATGTACCTGGTGCTTGGAAGCGTGAATTGCCTAGCGGAACCAGGCTGGGTCGTGCAGGAGGCTCTGGCTGGCGGGGCAACCATGGTCCAATTTCGGGAAAAAGGCCATGGCGCATTAACGGGTATCCCTATGTTCGAACTTGCGCGCCAGCTACAGGAACTGTGCCGCCACGATGGTGTCCCCTTCATCATCAATGACGATGTGGAGCTGGCTCTTGAAATCGATGCTGACGGTGTTCACATCGGTCAGGACGATGAATCTGCCGAAACCGTCCGCGAGCGAATCGGAAATCGAATTCTAGGCGTCTCTGCCCATACCATTGAGGAAGCACGTCGAGCCATTCTGCAAGGTGCTGATTATCTCGGCGTCGGGCCAATCTATCCCACCTTCTCGAAGGATGATGCCCATGCTGTACATGGGCCAGCAATTTTATATGAGATGCGTAAAGCGGGAATTGATGTGCCAATTGTTGGGATCGGAGGTATTACAGTCGACCGTGTTGAGGAAGTCGCACGTGCAGGTGCAGATGGTGTAGCGGTGATTTCAGCCGTGACACAGACAAAGCAGGTTAGAGGTACGGTCAAGGAATTAAAGAAAAAGGTAGTGCTAGGCATCAAAAATCGAGGGATGTATGGATCATAGCAAATTGTTTCGATTGACTAAATAATTTCTCGTTTCATACCCAGCAGAAGACGATATGATTAATCAGATCGTCTTCTTAGGTTGTCGAGACTTTATATAAGACCAGTATTATAACCGATACGATCGTAGAACTGATTATGTTTATGATCTTATTCGGAATTATCCTATTTTTATTTATCTCAAAAGAAACACGATGGCATAAGTCGCTTTTAATTAATACTTATGTTCAGACAGAGTCGTTTCAAAAATAGAAATAATACATTATTCTTCAATTCCGAGCAATTCGGATACTTGTTTTCTGTATCTTGTAGCCTTGCGTGTCCCATGAATGAGATTTGACAATCTGGAAGCTGGAATATGATATGTACTACAAAAAGTTTTCTGATCCATTCTTTTCTCGAGCAGTTTTTGCTTGATCTCCCATCCAAAAGGGGTTACAGAATTTCGATGATTCAACATCACTACCTCCAAGTTTTAGTTTTTGGAATCATGTATTACGCAACATGTAATACACCAGAGCTTAATGATTCGATCTGCATGTTTGGTAATGATTCAACAGGTAATCCAACCTTTTAGATTGCTCAATTACTTTGGGGTGTGTTAAAAATCCATACTTTTTCTGGACTTGGTACAGTTTCCTCCTAGCTCTCTCGACACGAAGTAAAGTCACACCTTGGTTCATCAGTATGATCCCCTCCTCTATGTCACATTTTAGAATAAAAAGACGTTTTTTGGTTTTTCGGATGATGCGCCTAACAAAAAGAGAATATCACAAAAGTTTTCATAAATAAGGGCGTCCTTAAAATATGCAAAAAACCTCCGTTTCCACTAATAAAGTGGAGCAGAGGCTCTAGTTTCTATTAATAATATTTACATACAGGATTTTAATCCTACATGAATAAAAGGATACTACTACCAATAATAAAACGATCTTTCTCTTTGCCCTTCGCTCACTAAACTTTCGTACTTCATATGAGCCTTAACATCTGCAAACGCTTTAAACTTCTCAAATAGTCTTATGCACCTAATGAAAAAAGCTTCTTTATTAATGGTTAATGATTTAGATAAAACGTCTAGCAAGTATTTAAAGCCATGCGAGTAGCTACCTCTATTCAAGTAATATTTAGCAAGTTCATATTTAAAAAGCGTTATGTGTTCTGGTACGACTTGATGTGTGTACATATCAGTAGATGCTGGATCAAAAGAATTAAACTCCACTTCAAAACGTGAGAGTACATCATCAACATCTATTGCATATCGGTTAGCCGCTATTATAATGTTCAACAGCTTTGAGAGCTTTTCATCTTCGTTAGTAATTGATGTGGCTACAATATATTCAACATAATCTGGAAGCACACTGGTATCCCCAGACAGAAGTTTATTTACAAAGATATTACCTACTGCCCAATGCTCGAACAAGTTGATCCAGTGTCGGGTTTCCTCGTCCGTCTCAATCACCCAATCTAAATTTGCGTAGGCGTATGTAAACTGTAAAGCTTGCTGATAATTGCCTTGGGCTTCACAGACACTAGCACACAGTAAATCAGCATAGGTAATGTAAACAAATATGGGACGACTTAGCCTCATATAAGACTCCTCACTCTTTTGCTTCTTCTGCCGTTGTTTCATAGAATAATAAATTTCCGCTTTATGTCTCATTTTTTGAGCTGTTTCATAAAGCATATCCCACTCGTGTAATGAACGATACACATTCGCTAGATCCTTCAACGCATCAAGTTGATCTATTTCATCCAGACGTTCGACAAAGGGCTCAAATCGAGTAGCCGCCTTGAGATTTCGGATCTGATCGTTCCCTACCTGAATCGTAAACAGACGATACTGACAGATAGCCAAGCGTTCAGAGTGCTGGTACTTCTCGCCTTCCGCAATCCCCTCATAGAGTAACAAAGCAGCATTACGCTGACCTTGTGCGAATAACTTTTCTGCCGCATCGAATAGCTTCGGGGAATAAAGGAGGTTGTCCATGATATGGGCCACTACAAGCTGGATCGCATGTAACTTGTCCAGTTCCGCACAGCGAAATAACAACGGCTCAATTCGCCGCCAATCTGGGGAACGCTCAATGATATAATTATCTATGTATAGTTCGTAAAAAAAACCTTCCGGTAATCCCATGGCTAGCGTGATTCGATCCAACTGATGTATAGCAACAGGACGATGCTTAGTAATCCAATTATTAAGTGTTCTTTGATGAACACCTGAATGTTCGGAAAATTGCGCCAAAGTCAAATTGTTTTGTTTTAAAAAATTCTCAAACTTATCTAAGATCGTAGGTGTATGTCCCAAGTCATAACCACCTTTCATATAAAAATACCAAATTTTTATAATCTCATCTCAAATTATTGTCCAAATTTTAACATACGTCAATGAGCATTAGTCAATATCCACATTATTAGTACCCCTTAAAAAGGTGAAAATACCACATTAATTCATATATTCATTAGCATTTAAATATTTGTAACAATGGATGGGTGAACACCTCCATCATTTTCATTGAGAAGCTTTGATACACAACCCTTTCAGAATTCAGGTGGTCGCTCGCTCTACTAATTTGAATTCCAGATGATGTATCGTTTCTTCCAGCCCTTCGAGGGCATTTCGAATCATAATGAACGCATTCTCAGCTTGCTTGTCTATCGGGTAATGAATCGTAGTTAAATCAAGCAAATGCGAGATTTCGGTGTTATCAAAGCCTACTACTGCAAAATCACTCGGTACAGAAACACCTAGCCTACGCGCTTCAGTCAAAAGACCTGCTGCCAAATAATCGGTAGAACAGGCGAAGGCGTCCGGCCTGTCTGTTGGTGCTCGTTCTGCCCACCAATGAGCTATTTGTTCACCAGCTTCTATTGAATTTAAATCATAAAAATGCGGGAAGGCCTCAGCGTCCAAATCATATTTTTCGCAAAAGTCATGATAAGCTCGAATGCGTTCTTTTGTATTCAACCCCCGCATGCTGCCGTACACATTCACAATTTTCCGATATCCTCGGGTGTACAAATGTTCCAATGCCAGCGTATAGCCCTGATACTGATCCATAAATACAGACGGGATTGCCTCAATGTTTACACGCTGCCAGGTCACAATCGGACCATATTTTGTATAATGCTCAATCACACTCCACTCATTAACGCGAATCATACAGACCAAAGCGTCCAGTTGCTTTCTCCGCAACATTTCCAGCGCTTCAAGCTCCTGTTCCTTCTCCCCATTGGTAATAAACAGCGCTATATTAAAGCCATGCTCCTGGGCATACATTGTAAATCCGCGCACAAATAAACCCAATGAATCATTAAAAGAAAGTGAAATAATCCCTATGAGCTTGGTCATCCCTTTTTTTAAAGATACCGCATTGAGATTAGGAACATAATCCAGTCGATCTATGACCTCCTGCACACGCTGTCTTGTCGGTTCACTTACGTACGGATGGTTGTTAATGACACGGGACACCGTAGCCGAGGATACCCCCGCCAGCTTTGCAATTTCATGAATATTCGCCATTTTTCTCACCTCATTCTTTCTATTTTAGCATGTTCGTGTTTAGCATGTTCGTAGTGTCCGCCCTATAATTGTCACCTTCCCAAAATAAGTTTTTTAAAAGCGCTTGACCTGTAATGCATTACAGGGATTACAGTGAATTTGTGCTTAAGAAAGCGGTTTACAAAACATACTTAGGAGGCACTAACTATGAAAAAAGGCATAAAGATTGCAACCATTGGCGGAGGCTCCAGCTATACACCAGAACTAGTAGAAGGCTTCATCAAACGTTATGCAGAGCTTCCCATTCGGGAATTGTGGCTGGTAGATATTGAGGCAGGTCGTGAAAAACTGGAGATCGTAGGCGCCATGGCCAAACGGATGGTAAAAGCCGCAGGCATTGATTGTGAGGTACATTTGACCCTGGATCGCCGGGAAGCGTTGAAGGACGCTGATTTTGTAACGACCCAATTTCGGGTAGGCTTGCTGGAAGCGCGGATTAAGGATGAAAGTATTCCGTTAAAGCACGGCATAATCGGTCAGGAAACTAATGGGGCCGGTGGGATGTTCAAAGCTTTTCGTACCATCCCTGTTATCCTCAGTATCGTCGAAGATATGAAAGAACTGTGTCCGAATGCATGGTTAATTAATTTTACCAACCCTGCGGGTATGGTCACCGAAGCCGTGCTTCGTTATGGTCAGTGGGATAAAGTCATCGGATTATGTAATGTTCCAATCGGCGCGATCAAGAGTGCATCGGCTGTGCTGGACAAACCGGAAGAAGAGCTATTCTTTAAATTTGCAGGCATTAACCACCTTCATTGGCACAAAGTTTATGACAAAACAGGGGTCGAATTAACAGAGCAAGTTATTGAAGGACTGTACGCTCCGGGCGCAAAGCCAGAGAAAGTCGTAGAAAATATTAAGAACATGCGCTTTCTGTATGATCAAGTTCGTCAATTGAAAATGCTGCCTTGTCCTTACCATCGGTATTACTATATGACGGATAACATGCTCAAGGAAGAATTAGAGGAAGCCAAAAACGAAGGAACTCGGGGCCAAGTGGTCAAACGTCTGGAAGAAAGTCTGTTTGAATTGTATAAAGATCCGAATCTGGATTACAAACCAGAGGAACTATCCAAACGCGGCGGTGCGCATTACAGCGATGCAGCCTGTGAGATCATTAATTCCATTTATAACAACAAAGGCACATTGATGGTGGTTAGTACACGTAACAATGGTGCGATTGATGATGTTCCCTATGATAGCGCCATCGAAGTGACCAGTGTCATTCGCGCTCATGGTGCCGAACCTGTCAACTTTGGCAAATTTCCACCTGCACAGCGGGGCTTGCTGCAAGTGATGAAGGCAATGGAAGAGCTGACGATAGAAGCGGCGGTCACCGGTGACTATGCAACCGCACTGCAAGCCTTCACCCTGAATCCGCTCGTACCAAGCGGGGACATTGCTCAAACCGTGCTGGATGAATTACTAGAAGCACACAAAGAGCATCTGCCTCAATTCTTTGCTCATAAGGAGAAGGCAACGGTATAAAAAGGGCGTCTATCATCCCACTAAAACACAAAAAAGCTTCCTACATGTAGGAAGCTTTTTTTGCTATACGTCCCAGGAGGGATTCGAACCCCCGACCGACGGCTTAGAAGGCCGTTGCTCTATCCAGCTGAGCTACTGGGACAAGATGGTGATCAATAAAACTTTATGTATTCAGCGCATTGATTATTATATCACATTTCGAGCAACTGTCAAAAGCATTTTTTTCATGATGTAGGGAAGCTGGCTGCAAAGGAATCATTTGGACGCTAACGGGGTATTATGTACAAAGAACCATGCATAAAGGAGGGGTTAATCCGTGAGAGGTCTTTTGTCGTCACTTTGTTATTTCAGCATTTTCTTCGCACCTTTTCTAGTGCCTGTCATTGTGTGGATTGCAGTACGGGACGAATATGTTCAGGGACATGCAAAAAAAGCTATTTTATCGCATATTTTCCCCATTATTGCGGCGATTCCGCTAGTGTATTTTATTATAACGGCGAATCATGCAGGTTCAGTGATCGGGTTTGTACTGCTATTCGTAGTGGTCTATCTCGGGGTTTTTGTGTATAACATCTACAAAGGAATTATGACGCTGCGTGAAGCGGCTTAGTTCAAAAGAAGCCTCCTATATTCCGCAAATTTGGCGGGATACAGAGGCTTCTTTAGGGTTATTTTTGATGAGTTGCTGTTGCTATTTAGTTCAATGGCTATGGCTACTTATTTATTCCCAAAGCGTTTAGGGCTTCTACGTACCTCATGTCTTACGTTTTTCTCCAGTACTTCTTCTGCAAACTCATTGTTATGAATATAACTGCTGCCTTTATTTTTCTTATAATTCGCTTTGCCGTCTATGATTTCCCCCTCCTTTCACGCTGATCCGGCGATGGCGCCGGGGCCCAAATCAACAAAAGCCGAGGCATAGCACACCATATCCTCATGCCCCGAACTCCTTGGCGAACTCTGTACTGAGTTGCCCATACGAGAGCAATTCTTTTTTGAACTTCTCTCGCTCCTCACCAGCAGTAATGTGTGTAGAGTCGGTAAAAGCCTTGTCTGTCACTTCCTCAAATGCCGAATGCAGATTATTGTCGTACCAATCCAGCTCCAGATTGGCGTCATTACGGATGATCCGTACCATGTCATAGTCATGCTGACCATCCGTCTGATCCTTGGCTGTAATATAGACCAGTAGTTCCGGGTCATCTGCGGCACCGGGCCGCACCTCTACCTCAGCGCAGCGCACTCCGTCCAGTTCAGTGAAGCGGCGTATTTTGGCATCCTTGATGTAGTACATGGTCTTCCTCCTTCCTTGCGAGTAGACGGGTTGCCCCATCAGTAGTTTTCGGAACGGACAGACATTTTATGCTTCTTTTCGGCATATATACTGTTGAACTGGGGATTTAGTTTTTGATTCATTCCAACACTGGATGAACACGATAAAGAGAGGATGAACAGACATGTGCGGAATTACAGGTTTCATACAGTGGAACGGAGACTTAATGCATCAATCTGAGCTGCTGCTGAATATGACACAAACGCTCTCCGATCGCGGACCAGATGCTGCGGGTACCTGGATATCCAATCCGTGTGCCTTCGGACACCGAAGACTGAGCGTTATGGACCCGGAAAATGGCGCTCAACCCATGATCCGGCAGCTGGAGGATATCACTTATACGATTGTATATAACGGGGAAATATATAACGCGCCTGAGTTGAAAAAAGAGCTGCAACAGCGCGGGCATTTTTTCCGTACACAATGCGACACGGAGGTGCTGCTCGAATCCTATATCGAATGGGGCCCCGAATGTGTGAATCGGTTAAACGGCATTTTTGCGTTTGCAGTCTGGGATAGTGAGCGGGAGCAGGTATTTCTGGCACGGGATCGGCTGGGAGTGAAGCCGCTATTTTATAGCCAGACCGAAGAAGTATTCGTATTTGGCTCAGAACCCAAAGCACTGCTTCAGCATCCAGCGGTAGAAGCAGCAGTGGACGCCGAGGGATTGGCTGAAATTTTTATCATCGGGCCTGCACGTACCCCCGGACACGGCGTCTATTCGTCTATGAAGGAGCTACGCCCCGGGCATACGCTAACTTACAGCCGCGACGGCGTGCGCATTCAAGCCTACTGGACACTGGAAAGCATTGCGCATGAGGATAACACCGAAGAAACGGCGCTTAAGGTACGAGAACTGTTGCTGGATACGGTGGAGCGGCAGCTCATTTCGGATGTTCCGGTGTGTACCTTATTGTCTGGCGGGTTGGATTCAAGCGCTCTATCCGCATTAGCTGTCAATTATTACAAACGTACCGGGCAGGGACAAGTTCATACGTATTCGGTCGATTATGTGGATAACGACAAGCATTTTAAAGCCCATGCGTTTCAACCAGGAGCCGATGCCCCCTGGATTCAGCGGATGGTGGATGAATTAGGGACAAATCATCACTGGATTGAATTCGATACGCCAGAAGTCGTAGCAGCTCTGAACAACTCCACGCTAACGCGGGATTTACCCGGAATGGCGGACGTGGATTCGTCGCTGTATCTCTTTTGCCGGGAGATTAAAAAAGGGGCTACGGTCGCTATTTCCGGCGAGGCTGCGGATGAAGTTTTTGGCGGATATCCATGGTTCCACCGGGAGGATATGCTGAATTCGGGTACATTCCCGTGGGCAGTTGCACCCGACATGAGAGCCAGTCTGTTGTCTCCCGAAGTGCGGGACTGGATCAAGCCGCTGGAGTATTTGAACGACCGCTACTCCGAAGCGGTAGGAGAAGTGCCGAAGCTACCAGGAGAAACAGGAAAAGCTGCACAAATGCGCGTTATGTCCTATTTGAACATCACCCGCTTTATGCCTACTCTGCTGGACCGCAAGGATCGGATGAGTATGGGAGCCGGACTCGAAGTGCGGGTGCCGTATTGCGATCATCGATTGGTGCAATATGTATGGAACATTCCGTGGAGCATCAAGATGACAGGCGGACGTGAAAAAGGTATTTTGCGCAAGGCGCTTGAAGGCGTATTGCCGGATGATGTGCTGTATCGCAAAAAAAGCCCATATCCAAAAACGCATAACCCTTCCTACCTTGAGGCTGTGAAAAAGCAGGCGCTGCAGCTGCTGGATGACTCCTCTTCCCCACTGCTCAAGCTGATTGATGCGCAAAAGGTACGCGATATTGCCGCCTCACCGGAGGCATCCACCAATCTGCCTTGGTTTGGTCAACTGATGTCGGGTCCGCAGTTGTTTGCCTATTTGGCCCAAGTGGATAACTGGTTGCGCACTTACAAGGTTGCGATTCGATAAGCTAAAAATACCAAAAAGGCTATCCGCAACTCATGACTGACGGATAGCCTTTTTTCGTTATGTGAATGGGGGATAATTTCGCCCCTGTTACCAAGCTATGCCTGTGGATTACCCAGCTTTGTTGCCAAATTACGCAGAGCTATCCCTCGGTGACTGATAGCCTGCTTTTGTTCCAACGTCAGCTCGGCCATTGTCTTCTCAAACTCTGGCAAATAAAACAGCGGATCATACCCAAACCCACCGCTGCCGGCGGTTTCAGTAGTAATCCAGCCTTCCACAGAACCTGTCGATTCCAGCGTCTCGCCAGTCTGCGGATTATACAGAATCAAGGTACAGACGAATTGAGCCGGGCTTAGCAAAGGCTGTCCCGTATCATCACCCAGCTGCTTCGATTCCAGAACGTCGAGCAGCTTAATATTGTTTTCGTGATCGCTGGCACCTTCTCCAGCATAACGGGCAGAGTATACCCCCGGTGCACCGTCCAGCAAGTCCACGCAGAGGCCTGAATCATCGGCCAGCACGGGCAATCCGAGCACATCTCCAACCGCTTTAGCTTTTTTCAGTGCATTTTCGGCAAAGGTTTTGCCATCTTCAACGACATCAGGAATGTCGGGATAATCGTACATGCTTCTCACTTCCTTGCCAAACGGCGCAAAAGCATGCGCAAATTCCCGCACTTTTCCTTTGTTTTTCGTAGCTACAATGACGACCGGGCCATCCAGCTGCATTAGGCGCCAGCTCCTGTACGTCCAGCACCGATCTTATCAGCAATCGGTCCAAGTACTTCTTTTTGGCGCTCAATCATTTGCAGAATCCCTTGTTCGCCCAAGCTAAGCAGTTGATCCAATTCGTTACGGTCAAATGGGCTTTCTTCACCTGTACCTTGCAGCTCGACATATTTTCCACTGCCAGTCATGACAAGATTCATGTCCACTTTGGCCTTGGAATCCTCTTCATAGTTCAGATCCAGCAACGCTTTTTCACCTACAACCCCTACGCTGACGGAAGCCAGAAAATCGGTAATTGGAAAAACAGGCAGCTTGTGCTGGGTAGCAATTTTATTGACCGCAATCGCCAACGCTACGAAAGAACCGGTAATTGAGGTTGTACGTGTTCCGCCGTCCGCCTGAATGACATCACAATCCAACGTAATCGTCCGTTCACCAAGCGCCTGCAAATTGACCACCGAACGCAATGCTCTTCCAATCAGACGCTGAATTTCCATGGTACGGCCTGTCAGCTTGCCACGCGCAGCTTCACGCTGATTACGGCTATGAGTCGCACGCGGAAGCATGGAATACTCTGCGGTTACCCAGCCTTTTCCTTGTCCCTTCATAAAGGGGGGGACGCGTTCTTCTACAGTAGCCGTGCAAATGACTTTCGTCTCGCCAACCTCTATAAAAACAGAGCCCTCCGCGTATTTATTTACTCCTGCTGTCAATTTCATCGGGCGCAGCTCATCACCGTTTCGTCCGTTAGATCTACTCATGCTTTTTCCTCCTACGTCGTATGCAACCTGTTCTTATATGTTTATTTTACCAAAGTGTGCAGGCAAAAGCACCCCAAGGACGATTCCCGCCCTTAAAGAGGTTGTTCAAAAAGTCGTCTTTCCATGACGAAGCTAATCAAGAAGCGGATTCAACGTCGAATCTTGAATTCAGCCGGGCCTTCCGTTGCTCACGTAGATCTGTCTACGCTCCGCTACTCAGTCCCTAGCTTCATCCAATCTTCTCGGTCCTGAAAAGCCGACTTTTGAACACGCCCTTAAAGAGGGATTTCGTTAATATGCTGCGGCTTGGCTACAGGCTCTCCATAATTTTGATTATTTTGTCCAATCACGCTTTTTTCACCATTCAGTTCAATCCGAATTTTTGTTTTGACTGCATCATCTGAATTGTCTGCCGCTGTCAGCACAACCGATTCCAAAAATTCAGCAGGCACTGCTTCTCCCTTAGCGAACATATCATCCGAGAGCGATACCGTAATGACGTTGTCTTTGGAGCGTTCTACCGATTTCAGTGCCGTCTCTCCTGTCATCACTTCTTGTAACCCATCTTTGGTCTGCGGCCCTTGAATCAATTGATGCAGTGCTGACTGGACACGATCTTTTTCAGGGCTGACCAACCGTGTTACAGGTACATAGTATTGAACTCCAGCAGGAGAAGATGAAGAGAAATACACAGTGACTGGACTGGAATCCAGTGGTGTTACGCCATGACCAATCTCCAAGTTAATACCTACTGCACGTGTCAACGGATGATCCAGCGGTGTGCCGCCAACAGGCATTTCGTTCAGCTTTTTGCCCTCCACCCAGATCTGTACGCTCTCAATATCAGGACGGTCGGTCAGGGTCCAGGTCAAGCTCTCCATTAATTTTCGTTCATCCTGTGGCTTATAGTTGGCGAAAGATTTGTTGAATTCGACAACAGCCAGCTTGTTGTTCTTGTCCACTGTCACACTTTTCACTTCCGTGCCTTGGGGAATTACACCTTTAAATCCCTCTGGCAATAATCCGGCATACGGCCCCCCCTCAACCAGGGCTTCCAGCGCCGACTTGGCATCTGCCTGTACATCCCCTGTAGCCATCGGTAAAGATACCGGGGCCAGCAAACCGTTATGATCTTGCAAAAAAACAGCCCTCAGTTGCCCTGTACTGGCAGGTGCTTTTCCGGTTACAGCCTTAATCATGGACTGCTCTGTCGTGGACGGCGGGGGGTCAATGGATGCCGATTCGTTGCCGAAAAGGCTGCAGCCTGACAACAACAGGGGTAGGGATAGCAGTCCAGCTACAGAGGTCATACGCCATGGGTGTTTTATATTCATAAGTGAAGTTCCTCCCTAACAATTTTGTACAGATTGTACTAATATGTATACAAGCCTCGCGTAAAAAATAACTACTTTTTCAGCAGACTGGACACACTGGTCATAATTGCAGTAGAAATCAGGATCTATACGAGGAGGGTAACTTCAATTTTATGGACAAGAAAAAAGTACCTTACAGCCTGAACAGTAAAAAGGTAGCTGATGCCACCCGCGAGTGGCTGCACAAGCGTGGCGTTAACATGACTGAAATCGCAGAACTGGTCATGCTTTTACAGAAAAAATATTACCCAACCCTAACGATGGAAGAATGTATGGAGAATGTGGACAAGGTACTGATGAAGCGCGAGGTTCAAAATGCCGTGCTCACGGGCATCCAACTGGATATCCTTGCAGAACAGGGCGCTCTTCTTCCCCCATTGCAGGATATGATTGAAAATGATGAGGGATTATACGGGGTGGATGAAATTCTGGCCTTTTCCATTGTAAATGTGTACGGCAGCATTGGATTCACCAATTACGGTTATGTCGATAAACTCAAACCAGGTGTGCTGGAACGCCTGAATGATAAAAGCCTCGGGCCGATCCATACGTTCCTGGACGACATTGTGGGCGCTATCGCAGCTTCGGCCAGCAGCCGTATCGCCCATCGCAAACAGGCAGAGCGTGAGCAGGAGCTTGGGGAAGAAAGCGCACCGAATACAACACGTTAAACAACATGCTAAATAACAAACAACGCGTGGGAATATAGCAGATATATAAGGGTTAGAGGAGAACTAGACATGGCAAACATTACTGAAGGGTATGCATTCCGTACGATGCAGGCTAATGATTATGATCAAGCCATTGAGCTGTGGAATGGCTTAGACGGATTGGGATTAAGCGAGGCCGACTCACCGGAGCGAATTGCACGCTTTTTACAACGGAACGAAGGACTTAGCTTTGTCTGTGAGTACAACGGAAACATCATAGGCACGATTTTAGCGGGCCACGATAGTCGCAGGGGGTTTCTGTATCATCTGGGTGTAGCTGCAGCACATCGTGGTCAAGGGATCGCGCCCAGATTGGTGGATAAAGCGTTATCTGCTTTGCTGAGAGAAGGCATTGATAAATGTCATCTGTTTGTGATGGAGCATAACGCAGGGGGTCAACGCTTCTGGTCAGCTAATGGCTGGGAGAAACGGGATGGAATTTTACTATATTCCCGAGGACTAGAATAGGATCTAAGCGCTTGATCTATACAAATAGGAACACCGGGTCTGATTCAAGTCGAGCTATAAACGATCAGACCCGGTGCATAATACTCACAGCTTATTCATTGCCATTCTAACATTTCAAGCTCAGATTACCTTCATTCATAAATTACAATCCATTTTGTGGACGCAGTGCACGTTCTACAATTCCCAGCGTGGATTGACGAGAGAAGAACCGGGACACCTGAGCTACCCAATAGTTTTGGCGACCGGAAATGATGTGACTACGTCCCTTTTCAAATGCTCTCAACGCGTTCTTCACAACGGTTTGGGGAGTTTCCCTAATTCCAATTGACGCTTCACTTGCGCCAACAATATCAAAAAACGGCGTTTCTGTTGAGCCTGGACAAAGGGCCAAAACTTTAAGCCCCCGTTTCCGATTTTCGGCCCATAGCGCTTCAGTAAAAGAAAGCACAAATGCTTTGGTTGCTCCATATACGGCCATATAAGGATCGGGCTGAAATGCGGCTGTGGAAGAAACATTGATGAGCCCCCCATCCCGCTTACGCAATAAATCAGGCATAAATGCATGTGTGATGTCGACTAAAGCAGCCACATTGAGCATCACTTCCTCATGTTGTCGTTCTCCTGAAACCTGCTCAAAGTATCCATAGGTGGCAAAACCCGCGTTGTTAATCAGGAGATCTACCTTTAGCTGTTGTTTTTGAACCTCCTGATGCAATGTCTGGGATGCTCCGGGTGTGGAAAGATCCAGCGCAATCACTGTTGCTTTTACGTTATATTTAGCTATGAGCTCCTTGGCCAGCGCTTCTAATTTGGTTTCATTCCGAGCTACCAAAATGAGGTCACATTTCTTAGCTGCGAGCGAATAGGCAAATGCCTCGCCAATACCGGATGATGCCCCTGTGATCAGAGCTGTTTTGTTTGCGTACATAAACATGATGATAACCTCCATAGTATCGTTGTTTTATTTTAGAAACATTGTTACCACTACTCTATAATGAACTGAAGTCATCTACTATGACGACCTCAGTACACTTCATTTTTACGATGGGGATGAGGATGTTTTAAATGCTACGAGCGTATTCTTCAGTGTAAATGCATACACCCCTTGAGCCATATCTACATCTGAAAAATGACCTGCAAACTGAAGATGTATGACCCCATGTAAAGCAGACCAAAACATCCGGACAACCAGCAACGGATCATGCTCTTTCAATGCTCCCTGCTCCATAGCGTGTATGACGGTTTGCAGAATTCGTGACAGTGCCGTTGTGGTCCCCTCCAAGCTCTGTTCATCGGGCTTGAAATCAGACAATGCCCCGCCAAACATCATTTTATAATAGGCTGAATGGAGCTGTGCAAATTCCCAGTACGCCCAGCATAGAGCTTCCAGATCAGCGAGTACGCTTTCGGTAACAGGTACTTGCTGGAAGGTTTCAGCCAATAGCCGACATCCATCCAGGTACATCTCATTGGCAAGACCATCCTTACTGCCAAAAATATTGTAAATGATCTTGGTGGAACAGCTTAATTTCTGCGCAACTCGCCGTACGGTCACAGCCTCAGGCCCTTCTTCCACAAGAAGGATGCATGCGGCATCGATGACATTTTTACGTAGCAATTGCTGCTGCTGTTGCTTCACTTCCGAATAGGTTTTATAGGGAGGCGATGGCTCGGACATGATTGAATGCACTTCCTTTTGCTTGAGGATTTTGCAAAATCCTGGCTTATTAAAAACTGTTGCTTGTTGCTACTATAATAAATTAAAGAACTACACAAGACTTTCGGGAAACGGTGTTTCCGTTAAGAATCATAGTATTCTAAGCCTGAGTATTTGTCAAATAAAAAAAGAAACACAATAAGTAGATACACTTACCGTGCTCTGGTTGATTGCTTAAAAATGAAGCTATGTTGGGTGTTTCACGATCAGTAGGCAATACCTACCCGTGTACGGATAAATTCGTAACTCTTGCATTGCCAATAAGTAAAATCAGCCGTATCCGCGGTGGTAATTTGTGAGCCACCTTCAGGCAAAAAATCTTTTTCCACGCGATAAATACCTGTCCGCGCTCCGTCCGGTAGATAGGTTGGACATACGATTGTCCAGTCTAGTGCCGATTCACGCAGCAATTCGTACACTCGCCGATGTTCCTGGGCCGCACGAGTGCTGCGTCGTCGGGTATCGTAGGACTCGTAACGATACAGGTCCGGTTCGGTCCGGCTTTGCAAAATTCCTGCCGTTCCTACCGTAATGAGCCGAGAAATGGACTGTTCCTGCATGAGCCGGATCAGCAGGGCTATATTAACGGATAAGGTAGTCGTTCCATCCGTATTCAGCGCACTGATCACAGTCGTCGCCCCACCCTTCAGCGCCTGTGCTACGTCCTCTCCATTAGTGGCATCGCCTTGTACGATTTGCAGCTGATTCCCATATCCAGGTATGTAATCCTCCAACTTGTCCGGTGAACGAACAAGGACCGTAACGGTATGACCGTCCGCTAACGCATAATCTAATATATACCGTCCTACGCGTCCGGTAGCTCCCAGCAGCAGCAAATTCATAAAGTCCTCTTTTCCGGCATGCATGCCGCTTGTCATGTTGTTTCGTTATGTCACTTGTTGGTCAACTTTCCGTGACTATTGACGGCAAAAGGGATAGAAGCGCGTGATTGGGTTCGTCTCGCTCATAGAGGCCCGTTCACGGCGCACCAGCTCCACCAGATGAGCCAGCGTCTCGGACATGGCAAACCTTAGCTGGTGAATACCCAGCTTGCCACCGAACATGGCAATGCACAGCTCATAGGCTGTGCTTCCCTCCGGTTGGATCAGCTGCTGAAATTTCTCCAGTCGTTCTTCATGATGTGCCAGCAACGCTTGCGTCCGCTCCCGAAAATAACCAAACGGATTGCGGTGCCCCGGATATGCCCACGCTACCTCCAGCTCGCCTAGACGCTGCAAGCCGTCTACATAAGACTTCAACGGCTGGGCATCACTGCCCGGCAGCAGACTGATATTAGGAGAAATCTGCGGCAAAACTGCGTCACCGCAGAGGATAACACCGCTATTCGGGTCATATAAGGACATATGTCCGGGCGCATGCCCTCCCGTCTCGACGGGCAGCCAACTGCGTCCACCCCATTCCAGACGAGCGTCTATGCCGGTAGGAATAACGGTAATCTCAGGCTGTGGATTCACTTGCAAATAAGCCTGCCGCATATGTAATTCCAAGGCCGGCACTTGCTCCAAAGGAAAACCATGCTGGACAAAAAAGCTGGGAAGCCTGTTCTCCATAGCGACCGTCGATTCTGGAGCGTCCCACATCATCATCGCTTCCTTATGGCTTCGGGCTGACATATGTACACGAGCCTGACTTTGCTGCTGCATCCAGCCCGCCAATCCGTAATGATCGGGGTGATGATGAGTGACCACAATGTCCGAAATATCCCCAAAGGACATTCCCAGCTGGTGGAAGACATGCGCCCATTCTGCCTCGGTGTCCATATTGCGCGGCCCCGGGTCTACAATTGTAAAACCGTGCTCTCCCTTGAGCACATAGCTATTCACCCAGCGCAGCGGAAAGGACATGGATATTTTGACCTGAAAGCCTCCGTCTATTCGCTCACACGGTGTAAGCTCTGGCATTTTCATGGCTTCCACCCGCCTTTCTGTTTCAAGCCCGCACGCCGACAAAAATCATTCGAGGCGAAGCATCTTCAATATATTGATCTTCATTATAGCTTCCGTGTACCTGCTCTACAGATAGTCCGGCTTGCTCTAGCAATCCACGAAACTTCTCATATGGATATAGCTTCACTCGTTCATGATACACGCGCGCAGGTTCTCCCTCAGTAGGAGTCGTGCCCAGAGCAGAGGCTGCCTCAGTGCCCGTAACGGATGCAGCTGACCGAATCGCAATTTGCTTTTTCACAAATCCATCTTCAATGACCCGATGCTCCTCAATCCAATTCCCTTCATCCTCCCGCGACGAATGCGGTACCAAATGAGCGGCTACGTAAGCAGGGTTCAAATAATCTATGATAAAGCGTCCTCCCGGCTTCAACAGCCGATATATTTCCTTTAGCACTTTAAGCTGCTCCTCATCCTGTTCAAAATAACCAAAGGAGGTGAACAAATTCATCACCGCGTCATAGCTTTCATCCAGCGGCACCTCTCTCATATCCCCTTGATGCCAACTTACCCGTCCTTCGGAATCAGCTGCACGAGCTTCTCTCAGCAGCACATTGGAAAGGTCCACACCTGTCACCTGATAACCTGCATCTGCGAGCGCAAGCGAATGACGTCCCATCCCACAACATAAATCCAATACGCTGGAGCCTTGCGGTAATTTAAGCCAGGAGATCATTTTTTGCACTTCCTGATAGGCTCCCTGAAAGTCGCGATGCTTGTATACCAATAAATAATCTTCCCCAAAGCTTTGCTCGTACCATTCTGCCATATCGTTTCTCCTCCATGAACTCATTTCGCTCTATTACATACTATATTAGCTTTTTCAAACTGGAAACTCAAAAGCATTACGAATAAGGGTTTCGCAAAATCCTGAATAAGGAAACATGTTACAATAACCGTATTTGAGCTTAAATATTCATAGGAACTTCATACCAACTTCATGTGATTCACCCCATTTTATCATTAAAATGATTCATGGGAACGCCTTTCGAAGTTTTCATGAAGGAAAGGAGCGGGGAAATTATGATTCGAATTGGACTTACGGGTTGGGGCGATCACGATGACTTGTATCCAACGGGTACCAAAGCTAACCAAAAACTAAGTATCTATGGAAGCCATTTTCCGGTAGTAGAAATGGATAGCTCTTTCTATGCGGTGCAGCCCACAGATCGTATGGCACGCTGGGCGGCGGAAACCCCTGACTCTTTTTCATTTCTCGTCAAAGCCTACCAAGGCATGACTGGACATACCCGCGGCAAGCAACCTTACTTCAAAACAATAGATGCCATGTACGAAGCACTGCATGCATCGATACAGCCTCTTCACGAAGCGGGCAAGCTCAAAGCCGTGCTGTTTCAGTACCCACCCTGGTTCGACTGTACACGTGAGAATGTCGCTGTACTGCGAGACACAAAAAATAGGATGGGAGAGGTCCCATCCGTACTTGAATTCAGACATCAAAGCTGGTTCACACCCGATTTTCGGAAACAAACGCTGGCATTCATGCGTGAAGAAGGCTGGATACACAGCGTATGCGACGAGCCGCAGGCAGGACCAGGGTCGGTTCCCATTGTGCCGTTGGCTACAGACGGTAATCTGACAATCGTACGTCTCCACGGGCGGAACATATCGGGCTGGAATCAAAGCTCTGCACCGAATTGGCGGGAGGTTCGTTATCTGTATCGGTACAATGAACAAGAGTTGACCGAATGGAGAGACAGGTTGCTGGAGCTGGAGCAGCAAAGCCGCGAGGTGTGTGTTATTTTCAACAACAACTCCGGTGGAGACGCCGCTGCTAATGCCAAGCAACTCATGACCATGCTTGGCATGGACCCTAAACCTTTTCCCCCTCGCAAGCCACACGAAGAGAATAACGGGCCGGAACAGCTTGAACTATTTTGAGGAACGGGCTGAGGGTGGGGAGTTGGAAATAGCCTCCTTGAGCTTGCGTGCATTATCCAGTAAATGCGGGTCGTCAGGTAAATAGCGTAAAGCGGTCTGGTTATGCTCATACGAAGCGTCCAGCTGACCTACATGGGCATAGCAATGGCTGAGCCGCACATGAGGTAACCAGGAGTAGCATGGTAGTGGAACAGGTCGCATACCCGGAAGGTGATGCTGTTGCTCCAATGCCTTTTCGTACCAGTACGCGGCAGTGCTCCATTCGTTTCTTGTGAAAAACCAGTCACCGATCATGCAGCACAAGTCTGATTGCGGTACACCGTATCGAAAGGAACGTAACAGACGATCCAGCTGTTGCTCCGGCTTCCCGAGGTGAAGATAGCATTCCGCCGACCGCGCACAAGCGGTAATCCGATCCTCACGGTAGCCGCTCGGCTCCTCCAACAGAAGATTGAACGCCTCTACCGCCTCGGCATATTCTTTACGGTCAAAACATTCATTGGCGTGCAAATACAGCAGACGCCCCTCCAGCTTGCCGCTTTCGCTGATCCACCGGGCGAGAATACGTTGGTTACGGAGCATGTGGTCTTGCATTCGGCGGTGTGTTACTGCCACATCTGAATGAACGATTTGCCCCTGAGGTATCACCAGATCCTCATGCAGACGCCCTTCCCAGCGGTATTGTCGCTCGCGCTTCACGAGACGGATACGGCGTGAGGTGAACAACAGTTCACCCTGCTCCCCCTCTGCCAAATGAAGTGGCATCACCACTGCGTCGATATCCTTAGACAAACGCTGCTTCAAGGCACGCAGGCGCTCACGATCCGGCTCCAGCAGCACATCGTCCGCATCCAGCCACATGACGTAGGAACACGTCGCCTTGTCAAATGATTCATTACGGGCGGCTGCAAAATCATCCTTCCATTCAAATGTATATAGCCGATCCGTATAGCGCGCCGCTATCGTCTTCGTCTGATCCGTCGACCCCGTGTCCACAATAATGATTTCATCCATCAGGTCTGAGACCGAATCCAGACAGCGGGTAAGTGTGTGCTCCTCGTTCTTTACGATCATGCACAAGCTGATGGTCATTGGATGCTCAGTCATGACTTCACGTCATCCCCTTTACCTTTGGCTGATTCTCCCCTCGTTTTTCCGGTAGACTCGCCAGCAGTATATGCAACTCTCCTTTCAGCCTGCGTCTTGTCTAACTGTTCGACACGTGCATACCTTTCCATCGGCAAAAGTTGTTCCTCCATATACCGGATTCGCTGTACCGCCTTGTCGAGTGCGGCCTTTCGCTGATTCATTTTGCGAACATGCTGCTGCTCCACCAGTCGAAATTGCTCCTCGTCCAGTTTCATCCACTCATTCAGATGCGCTGCCTCTGGTTTGACCTCACGCAGTTCTTTCGACTTCTTGCGGCCTGCAAAGCACAAATATTTGTGATGCACCTCCAACGCTTGTTCATCAAAATAAGGATACAACACACGGGAGAGGCTCCCGGCATAGTAAGTCCGCTTGTGATCATGAAACGGATGGTAACCATAAGGTACAGACAAGACGAGCGTACCCTTTTTATTCAACAAGCGGTAAGCATGAGCCAGCAGGTTGTCGGGATGCGCAAAATGTTCCAAAATCTCCCCTAAAATAATGGTATCAAATCCACCGGGAGGACGCTCAAATTGTGAAATGTCCTTTAACTGAAAGTGGACTCGTCCCCGGATGGGTGCGGATTCCTGACGAAGTTCTTTTTTTGCATAAGAAATGCTGCCCTCTTCCAAATCAATAGCCGTTACCTCAAAGCCTTCCCGCCCGAGCAAAATAGCCGTTATGCCCTGACTGCACCCAACATCCAACACCGTATGACCCTGTACATGGCGACAAATCCAGTGAATTCTATTGCGGGTGGCTTCATGAGATTCCTCCGAATTAATCTGCCCGTAATAACGTTCGTTTACCTGATCACGGTTAGCCAACAGCGGCGCCCCCTCCGGGATGCCCCAAGATCACGACATGTCCACCTGTGCAATGTGCAGTCGCATTACGTGTATCGAAGACCAGCGGGGCATGGTCGACCAGCTGTTGGTAATTCACCACAGAATGGTCTGTCGTAATGACTACGATATCTGCACTTTCCCATAGCTGGGCATTTGCCGTCCGAGATGGGATTTCTTCACCGTTCAGCTTAAAACTTGATACATACGGGTCGGTGAAGCTAACCGAAGCACCCATTTTAGTTAAATGCTCGAACAGGACAAGAGCCGGGGATTCGCGAACATCATCAATGTCCTTTTTGTAGGCCACACCTGCCAGAATGATGTTGGCTTTGTTTATGGCTTTATCTTTCTGAGCAAGCATAGCTTCAATTCGCTCCGCAATATACAGCGGCATACGCCGATTCATGCGATCTGCCAAGTCCACGAATTCCAATGGAAAACCATGCTGCTCGGATTTCCATGACAAGTATAGCGGATCAACCGGGATACAGTGCCCCCCGATGCCAGGTCCCGGATAAAAAGGCATATAGCCGAATGGCTTGGTGGCCGCTGCATCCAGTACCTCCCATATATTGATGCCAATTTTCTCACAGGCGGCTGTCAACTCATTGACCATTCCAATGTTGACGCTGCGGAACGTATTCTCGAATAGCTTGGCGGCTTCCGCCACGGTCGTCGAGCTTACCGGAACAATCTGGTCCAAAAAGGACCCATAAAACCCTGCTCCCACTGCCAGACAATCCGGCGTGCAACCGCCGATCACCTTGGGTGTGTTGCGAATGTTAAAATGAACGCTACCCGGATCCACACGTTCCGGCGAGAAGCACACATAGAAATCCTTACCTACCGTCCAGCCCCTGCGCTGCTCTATCACCGGTCGAATCAGTTCCTCGGTCGTTCCCGGATAGGTGGTGCTTTCCAGAATCAACAGTGTTTGTCTACGCAAATGAGGTATAGCCTGATCAATAGCCGTTTCAATATAGGACGTATCCGGCTGGTGTCCGTCCGTCAGCGGCGTAGGCACGCAGATCACGACGATATCCGCTTGCTCCAGTACCTTGATATCCGTAACCGGATGCAATTGCTGTCCAATCAGACCTTCCAATGCATCATCACCAATGTCTATGATGTACGACTTTCCTTGAAGCAGCTTGGCTACTTTGACGGGATCGGAATCCACACCATATACATCATAACCAGCCTTTGCCATTTCCACTGCCATGGGCAGCCCTACATAACCGAGGCCGATTACCGCAACCTTTATAGTTCCTTTAGTTATTTTTTCCATAAGCTGCAAAATACCCACCTCTTTCATCATTACTCCATGCCTCGCAGTAGCTCAGCAATTCCAGCGCGATCCATTAACTCATCGTCCGAGCGATATTGATCGAAGCTCACTCGTTCCAATCCACCGTATTGGCTCAGTAAGCGCTTGTCTGCTTGCTGGGGAAGAATAACAAAATAGCGATCATCATAGCGATACGTATGCGGCACCTCATAGGGCGAAATCAGCACCTCATGCAGCTTTTCCCCACCACGTATACCAATCTCCTTTACTTTCAACGCAGGCTGCCCCGCCTGTTCTTTCATCACTTCTGCTAGATCTGCAATATTGCAGCCCTTCATTTTCATCACTAGCGTCTCTCCCCCAACCGCCGTGACAGAAGCCTTCAGCAGCAAGCCAATCGCCTCTCCGAGCGTGAGGAAAAAGCGTGTCATATCTGGGCTCGTCAGCGTTAAATCCTGCCCATCCGCGATCTGGCGCTTGAACAGGGGCACGACACTTCCACTCGTCCCCAACACGTTGCCGCCGCGTATACACACAAAGCGAGTACGCTCACTTAAAGTGTTGGCGCGGATCATCAGTCTTTCACCTATCGCCTTCGTCATGCCATATACATTCACCGGATCTACTGCCTTGTCTGTAGAGACATCAATTACCTTGGCGACTCCCTGCTCAATGCTGGCCCGGATCACGTTTTCCGTACCGTGTACGTTCGTCTTGAAAGCCTCTTCCGGCTGTCTCTCACACACAGGGACATGCTTTAATGCCGCCAAATGGAATACATAGTCCACTCCGCGACATGCCTCCTGCAATGCCTGAAGATCTCGAATATCTCCAATCATGAAATTCAGGCGAGGATCCGATAGAAATTGCCGCTGCATGGCAATCTGTGCAAATTCACCGCGTGAGAAAATACGAATCTCCGCCGGGTCCTCCTTCAGCAATTCAGCGGTTAGGCGTTGCCCCCAAGATCCCGTTCCTCCGGTCACCAGCAGTTTTTTTCCTTTGAACAATATAATCTCCTCCTGACCGTTACGAATTGGCAATGCCTGTTCCCAGAAATTCTGCCAGCACAGCATTCATTTCATTCTCTGACAGCCGATCCTTCGCCGGCACTTTTTTCACCGAAGTATTGGCAGCATGAATGACGTTCACATAGTTGCGAAGTGGAATGATCTCATGCGGCAGCTCCGTTACATATCCGTGCGTACCCTTTCCAGGAATGACCACACGGTAATCATTCAGAAAATCTTCCACTTGATAGCGAAACACATAAAAAGAAGGCGAACGGTGAAACACCGGTGCCATCTGCCCCTCAACCGCATCCCACAGGTAACCCATCTGGTTCACCAGCGCAACCGTCTCCGATTGAAACTTGTAATCATGCAACTGTTGTACAAAGGACTGGTGATACAAATCGTCGGAATCTATTCGAGCAATGAGCAGTTCGTCCGCACCTTCGATGTACGCATGGATACGACGTTTACTTTCGATGCTCGTACCAAAACGGATGTGGTCGGGAATGGGCTCATGTCGGGCCAGCTCCTCTTCCACGATGTCACTGCATCCGCCCGCCAGCTTGACGACAGATAGGAAATCCGCATTTGTCTGACTGAGTAAACTACGCAGCGTAAAGGTTCTGAATATATCCAGTCGCTCGCTGATCCACTCACGTGTCAGGCGGTTGGGATTCATCCCATAGTTATTAAAATTAATTTCAATTACAACCTTGCGATTCATTGATCTTCCTCCCTTTCAACCGTCTTCTCTCAAGTTATGAAGACGCTCCTGAAACGGCACGTACAGATACAACGAATCTTGTAAAAATAGGTAGAATCCAAAAAGAATAGCCGTTCATACAAAAACCTTTTCGCTTTCGACATATGATAGAATACAAAGTTTTTTACTCCATCTGAAAAGTTGAACAAGCAGGAACGACAGGGAGGAAACATGATATGACGAATCCAAAGTATCTGGAGATGGACGAGGTACTGAAGCGTTTGAAGCTAGCACTCGATCAGCACCAGTCCTTTTCGCTCATTCGTATTGGAGATGGTGAAAATTTGGTGTTGGCGCAGGATACCGTCTGGCCGATGGAAAAGGTGTTACAGGAACGTTGGGCGGTCAAAGCCAATCTCGGTCAAAAGGGACTGTTTCTACCAAATACGGAACTACGGGACGCGGTGGCTGAGGCAGTGAGCAAAGCCACCATTACTGGCATTTTGCCATATGATGACGAATCTATTAAAGCACCATCCTATATGAAGCGGGAGCTGACCGATCAGGTCTTTGCTCACTATGCTCTTTCCCCCGCGCTGACCTGCCACGCCTGCCTGAATCGGTATTTGGCTGGGACACCCGCTTTCTGGGACATGCTGAAAAATCGACGCATTCTGCTGGTCACCCGGACGGCCACTGAAGTAAAGCCTGTTCTTGAGGCAGATCCGTACAAGCTGCATATTGCCCACACACTGGCATTTCATCAATATGAACAAATGCCTGAAACTCTCCAATGGATCGCAGCACACAAAGATGACTTTGACATTGCGCTGTTCTCTTGTGGTGTCAATGCAGTCGTGTTAGCACAAAAAACAGCAGAACTCACTGGCAAAGTAGGTATAGACTTCGGCAAGGCGATTAATATCGTCATGTTCGGCAAAGCTAATTAATAGATAAAATAATATTTGTGAAAAAATATACTTAGCAAAAATCCTTGCTCCGTATATCAAAAAGCACCAGCAAATTTCAATTGGCTGGTGCTTTTTGATACCATATGTAGTTCTAAAGCGTGATCAAAAAGGATAATCCATATAAAGCTTTGAGCCCTTGCTTGTTTAGAAATAGAATTTGAGATTTCCTGTAACTTCTTTTACAATATTACAGAAACTAGCATTCATTAAAAACCATAAGGAGGGTGTTGAAATGTCACATAACAAGAGATTGAAGACATACCCACTTGCAAAAGCAAAGCATATAAAGGTTCATGGTCGAACTACGCAAACACGTACACCGCTTACTCTATTTTGGACAGGAAGTGGCATTGAATTGAATATCAAAGGCTCAGAGCTGTGGATTGAAATTGAGGCCGATTACCAGGTGTATGAGCCCTGGATCAGTATTGTCATCAATGGTGTCCCGATGAGTCGCCTGATGGTGACTGCAGGACGGCATTGGATCTGTCTTTTGAGAGGGTTAAACCCTGATACAGTCAAAAATGTCCGTGTGGTCAAGGATGTCCAGCCTATGAGTTCGGACCCGCACTGCTTGTTGCAAATTCATGCCCTGAAGGTTGACGGAGAATTGCTACCGGTCACTGATAAGCCCCTCAAGGTGGAATTTATCGGTGACAGCATTACCTCGGGAGAAGGAACGATTGGAGCGAAGGACGAGACAGACTGGGTTCCCATGCTGTTCACAGCACTACGCAATTATACAGCCATAACAGCCGAAGCACTAAATGCGGACTACCGAGTGTTTTCACAAAGCGGCTGGGGTGTCCTAACGGGCTGGGATAATAATCCCGATACGAACATACCGGCATATTATGAACAGATATGTGGTGTGCTGACCGGTGAGAGAAATGAAGCATTAGGGGCATTTTCAGATCATGATTTTACCTCATGGCAGCCGGACGTGGTCGTAGTGAATTTGGGGACTAATGACGGGGGAGCCTTTTATTCTCCTGCATGGACGGACCCAGCAAGCGGTAAAGTGTACAAGCAACGCTTGAACGAGGACGGCACATTCAATGAAGAAGATTTACAAGCTTTTGAAAGCGCTATCGAATGTTTTCTTGTCAAGCTTCGGAATTGCAATCCTGCGGCTCATATTGTATGGGCCTATGGGATGCTGGGTACTCCTATGATGCCCTCAATCTACCGAGCAGTAGATGCATACAAGAAAAGAACGAGGGATGGGAATGTGTCTGTATTCCAACTGCCTAACACGACGGAAGAAACGATAGGGTCTCGCAGCCATCCCGGGCTCCCCGCCCATACCAAAGCGGCAGATGAGTTGACAGTGTATTTGCGAGAGATTCTTAAGAAATAGAATCCGAGAAGCACGATCAACTTTGTAGAACACGCTCATAAAGGAAATTACAACAACTAGGTCATTTGTGCTCTGGGTGTTGTTGAGAATTATAGCCACGAGTCTGTAGCAGCTGTCTGTCTATGCTCGTGGCTAGTTAAGCTTCTGCGCAGCGGCCTATCCTAGGAGAACCACGAACAGGCAGCGAGTATTTACTAAAGAAATATTCACCTGATATATTTACAGAAACGGAGTCGAAGCGATGCCCGTGAATACCTCTGGACCATTACGAACAGTGGTCGAAACACCAGAAATATAAGAAGAATATACTGTTTGTATTGCCAATGGAGCGGATAGATCCTGTGCATTAAAAGCTTGCGTTTCATTAGATCCGGTCACGCCCAGTACCCCCTCGGCGCGGTAGACTACCTCGCTCGGATCATAGTCGGCTCCACGCACGATTTCAACTGCATACGTATCGCCAAGCTCACCGATTAGACCAATGGAACCACTAAAAGTCACAATCGGACCTGGCACAAGAAAGGTTCGCAGAGTAATCAAACCGAATCGCTCCGGTATAGGACCCAGTTGAATATCGGGACCTTCACCTGTCTTTGATGAATTGGTGGAGCTTCTCATATCCAGAAAAAAACCCATACCTTATCCCTCCAAATTGCAAGATACTCCATGTTATGCAAGAAATTCTTTGGCGTATTGGACAAATTAGTAATAAATCTATCAATTCAGCTCAAAATAACCGATAGTAAATACATATGATATAAGCTTTAGAAATGAATATATAGATAGAAAGCAGGGGTTAGATGAAACGACTGAAAACATTAACACTACGCAAGAAATTGACCGCAGCATTCCTTCTGGTCATGCTTGTTCCTAGTATTATTGTAAGTTCTTTTTCTTATCAAGCAGCATATAACCAGACGGACCGCCAATTACTTGATAGTGCGACAACTAGCGTTACTGCATCCGATCGTGCAGTTACTCAAACGATTCAAGCCAAAATCGCGGATCTCGAATATTACTCTACAACGATGACGGCTAGTGATAACAGTGCTGAAGCAGATGATGCCATTCTAAAAAGATTACAAGTTTATTTGAAAATGCACGCGGAAGCTGTTGATATGTTTGTAGGAACCCCCGAAGGTAAGCTCATTATTGGCAAAGCCGTAGGCTCCACAAACGATCCTCGTGAGCGCCCGTGGTACAAACAGGCCCTGGAGAAACCCGGCCAAACCGTAATCAGCCCTGTTGGACTCAATACGGCTAAGATCCCCGTTGTGTATATTTCACGTACACTTCCCGACAACAGCGGTGTTCTCGGCCTTTCCCTGAACCTGAAAAATTTGAAAGAAATCACAAATTTAAAAATCGGACAAAATGGCTATATTATGATATTAGATGGTACCAAACGTATCGTTACCCACCCGACAGAAGTCAGCGGAAGTACCAAAATGGGAGAAACAATACCCAAACTGTTTGACTCTAAGGAAGGCAGCTTTAATTACGATCTTAATGGCGTAGATAAACACCTGATTTTCAAAACCAATGCGCTGACAGGCTGGAAAATTGCCGGCACAATGGACAAAGCAGAAACCAGTGCCTCCGCCCAACCGATTCTTATCACGACGATCGTAGTGTTGGTGATTGCAGCCATCATCATTGGCGTGCTCGCAATGTGGCTAATCAGCAGTATACTTAAGCCTATCCAAAGATTGCGTAATTCTATGGATGCCATCAGCCAAGGTAATCTTTCGATTAACGTGGCTACGACCAGTACAGATGAAATTGGTGAATTATCAAGATATTTTCAACAAATGGTAGATAACCTGCGTAACATGATTAGAGAAATTCAAGCGATGACTGGCAATTTGTCGGCATCCTCGCAAGAGCTTGCAGCAGGTGCAGAACAAACGACCCGGGCTATCGAGCATGTGACCATAGCCATTCAAGATGTGGCTGCTGGCAGCGAACGCCAAGTGGGCAGTGCTAAAGCTAATCAGACACGGGTTAGCGGCATGGCAACAGACATCACCGCTATGACCGAAACTATGGCTGAAATGACTACTTACTCCGCACAGGCCATTCAGGCGTCGGATGCAGGCAGTGAGCATATCGGCAACAGCGTCGTTTCCATTGATGGCATTCGCACTACCGTGGAAGAACTGGACACCATTATCGGTGCTTTGAATGATCGATCTGGACGAATTGGAACGATTGTTACTGTCATTACGGAAATCGCCAGCCAGACTAATCTGCTCGCATTGAACGCTTCTATTGAAGCGGCACGTGCAGGGGAGCATGGTAAAGGTTTTGCTGTCGTGGCCACAGAGGTCCGCAAGCTGGCTGAAAACTCAGCTCATTCCGCACAACAAATTCGTGAACAGATTCAAGGAATACAGAGCGGTGTATCTGAAGCCCTGACCGCTATGGAATCCGCCAAGGAACGCGTAAGCGAAGGTATCAATTCCATTGACCTATCCGGTCGCTCCTTCTCACGTATCCGTAGAGCGGTAGCCAAATCAGCGAAGCAGCTGGATAACGTCGCAGCTTCTACCGCTGGAGTCGCAGATGGAACAAGTACAGTCGTCAGCAGCATGGAGGAAATTACACGCATCGCTGAAGAAGCGGCATCCCATACGGAGACCGTGTCCGCAGCCGCTGAGGAACAGCTCGCCTCCATGGAAGAGATCGGTTCGTCTGCCGCAGATTTGACCCGTCTGGCAGAGCAGCTTCAAGATTTGCTGACACAATTCCAATTGGATGAAACAAAATAACCGTTCCAACCGATAAATACAGAGAAAGAGTCTTCACAATGAAGGAGGGTTGGAACATGGATATCGCAGCATTATCAACAGGTATGAGTCAGGCCAGCTTGGCTCAAGCCGCAAGTGTGAAGGTATTAAGTATGGCTACGGATCAGGCCAGTGAACAAGGACAGGCCTTAGTGCAGATGATGGAAAAAAGCGTACAGCCTCATCTTGGCGGTCAACTGGACATTCGCGCGTAAATACATGCATATGCTTGGTTAAGGGCGATTCTACTCAGGTCTGGACAGACCCGGGTAGAATCGTTTTTTTATCTCCCAATTTCTCGTTCAGCATAAAACGTAGTAAACTAGACATATCGTCCACGACCTCGGTTCGGAGGATAGCGCAACATTCACACGATTTACATTGAAAAAGGAGGATACATAGTTTATGAGTTATTCTGAATATTTTAAAAAAGCCAGAGAGCAACAACTGGGCGAGTTACAGGAGTGGTTGTCCATTCCAAGTATCTCAGCATTATCGGAGCACAAAAAGGACATTAACCAAGCAGCTGATTGGCTGGCTGCCAAACTGACTGCTGCCGGTCTGGAAAACGTTGAAATCATTCCGACCAAAGGGCACCCGCTGGTATATGCGGATCATTTGCACGCACCTGGTAAACCAACGATCCTTGTGTATGGACACTATGATGTACAACCCGTAGACCCGCTTCACCTGTGGGAAACGCCACCGTTTGAGCCATCCATCCGTGATGGAAAATTGTATGCGCGCGGAGCGACAGATGATAAAGGACAGGTTTTCTTGCACATTAAGGCAGTTGAGGCCATTTTGAAGCAGGAAGGCAAATTGCCGTTAAACATTAAATTTTGCATTGAAGGCGAGGAAGAAGTGTCCAGTCCGAACTTGCTTGAGTTTTTGCAAACTGGAGCTGAACGTCTGGCTGCCGATGCTGTACTGGTGTCCGACACTTCCTTGATCGAAAAAGGAAAGCCTGCCATTTGCACAGGTTTGCGTGGTCTATGTTCACTGGAAGTTGCCATTCACACGGCGAACACAGATCTACATTCCGGTTCTTTCGGTGGCGGCGTGCCGAATGCCCTGCATGCTCTGGTGTCCTTGCTGGCAACCCTGCATGACGACAAAGGCGGCGTAAGCGTCGAAGGATTCTACGACGATGTTGCTCCATTATCGGCAGAGATGAGAGAAGAATTCGTGAAGCAAGGCTTCAATGAGAGCAAGCTGCAACAAGATCTTGCACTTGATTCCCTCTATGGTGAAGAAGGATTCAGCTTCGTTGAGCGTGTGGGGGCTCGTCCGACACTGGAACTGAACGGCGTATACGGCGGCTTCCAAGGGGAAGGTACGAAAACGGTCATTCCGAAAGAAGCTCACGCTAAAATTACGTGCCGCTTGGTGGCTAACCAGAACCCGCAAGATATTCTGGACAAAATCGAGCGCCATTTGCGCGCCCATGTTCAGGCAGGAGCTACCCTGGATATTCAACAGGGCGAAAAAGCGAACGCCTTTAACATCGACCCGTCACACGCGTTTCTGCAAGCGGCGGCCGATGCTTTTGAGAAGGTATACGGTGTGCGTGCCCTCTTTACCAAGGATGGAGGCTCCATCCCAATCGTGGAGACTTTCTCCCGTGTGCTGACTGCCCCAGTCGTGCTGATGGGTTTCGGCTTGCCAGATGAGAACCTGCACGCGCCCAACGAGCATTTCAACTTGGACAATTTTGACAAGGGTCTGCTGACGATTGTGGAGTTTTTGAAATCGGTGTAAGTAAACTAAAAAGCATTCACAGCATGGCACCATCCTTGCTTCGTGAATGCTTTTTTTCGTTAGTTCTGTCGCTTAAGAAAAACGGGTATAGCGCAACAGATGAGCCAGCCGATTGAGCCGTTCTATCTCCCGATCGAACTCATGCAGCGGCTGTCCAGCCAAAGCAGCGTTTGCTCTCAGATCCCGTAGCGGGTTCATTTTCCGACCCATGAGTTTCAGCACCGTGGCCTTCCCCATGTTATTCACCACCACATATTGTGTTAGCGGGTCAAGCTCAATCCACAATACATGATGCTGTTGGAAAAACGACAATAGTTGCTTTTTTAACGCCTCCAGCTCTTCAAGGTCACCTGTGATTTGCGGATGATGATGAAAAGCCACATAGCCCATCACCCGCAGGTCACTTATGATTTGTTCCAAATGAAGCGTTTCGTGTATGTACACATTGTTCGTGCTCATGCGGTTTCTTGCACCATTCGTATGATCTTCCCGGATGACGTTCACCACCTGACTATCATTTATATCAAGCTTTATCTTTCCCCTTTTCCAATAGCTGCACAAGCCAGCAACCTCCAAACCACAATGCACCTACAGCAAAAAAAACGGTATACACCGTATATAACGTGGTCAGTTCAAACAAGCTATTGTACCGATTAAGCAAGATCCCCCACAAGCATAGCAGAAAATTGCTACCATTTTGCTGATGAAAGCGATGCTTATAGATCCGTTGAATCAAAACAGCCAGGAATCCTATCAACAAAACGTGATTCAGCAAAATACTCCACATTTCCATAAGCCCCCTTTTTCACTATAGCGCAATGGCTTTGAAAAGTCAGGACGTACACAAACCTTGCGAACAAAAAAACAACCGGCTTATACGCCAGTTGTTTCCCGTTCCACAAAATACTTATTGGTCATATAATGGGCCTTGCCTCTGGAAGTATCCACCATTCCCTTTTTGTTGTCGAGAAAAACAATCTCCCGGCATTTGGTGCAGTACCACTTGGTCCGCTTAAAGGGAGATTCTGTAACATACGATGTACCACATTTGCAATCTACTTTAATTAAAGTTTCTGTTGATTTGTAAGCCTGGGACAACTCTTTTAGGCCAGTATCCGGTTGTTGAATGGGGATAATAACCTCCTGATAGCTTGAATACTGATTATGCACTTTAAAATCAGCCACCAGTTCCGCATGCAGTCCAAAGTACTCTTTGCCAATCTCGGTTACAAATTTCTTACCGATTCTGTAACACTCAAGCCATTCCTGTATCTGTTGATTAGACAAAGGCACTGTGCCCTTGATACCACTATTTAATGTGTAAGTCATGATGTATAAAGTATCATCTTGTCTATGTCCGTACATGAGAAGCCTCCTTATAATACACTTGATAATGTACTACAAAGCGCAAAAAACATCAATTTTATTATTTGCCAAAAGACTTATATCATTTGGGTAGGCACACAACAATTGTGAGTATATGGTTAGAAAGCAACTGACAATCTGTCAGTTGCTTTGTCTTTCCACATAGTATTTGTTGGTCATGTACCACGCCTTGCCTTTATCCGTATCCACCATGCCCTTTTTACGATCCAGGAACACAATGTTATTACACTCCTTGCATGACCACTTGGTTCTTTTATGCGGTGACTCTTCTATATAGGAAGCACCACATTTACATTCTACCTGAATTAATGTTTTATACTGGCTGTACGCCTCTACCAGTGGGTCCAGCTCTACAGCTTTGTGTTCCATTACGGGCTGTATTATGAATATGTGTTCTCTCTGCTCCGAGTATTCATTATGTACCTTGAAATCTGCTACCAACTCAGGGTTTAAACCAAAATACTGTTTTCCCACAACCGTTACAAACTTGCTGCCAATTCGATATGCTTTGATCCATTCCTGCACCTGCTTACTGGATAGGTCGACAGTTCCCTTTATACCGCTGTTCAGCGTATAAGTCATCAAGTGTTGGTTGGGTGTCATATGTCTTAACATTCACCTCCGATCAAGAATATACCACAGGTAGCTCTAGGCAAAAGCTACTTCCGGCTACCTGAAGCAACGAGCTTTTTCTGCCTTGTGATTCTTCTTCAATCCATCTTCCATCCTGTCGTCATGCTGAATACTGTTTTTGTAGGGATTTATATTCTTAGACTATCACCGAATGCATTTCTAGCCTTGTATAACTTTGTGGTAATTCTTCTGATTTGATCACTTCTGCTAGTTTACCATGATCTCCAATGGTAGTTTCTTCCTTCTATATATAGTACATCATTTACACGCAATTTCCCACATATTTCAGCGGTTTAATCGTTTTACTTTTTTATATACCACAAAACAAAAGCCTTCCCGACCACCCTTCATTGTCGAAGGATCATCGAGAAGACTTTGTACCCCGCAAGGAACGAGAGGTCAGATTTTTAATTCGCCAAGCCTGATTAATTCCACGACCGCCTGTGAACGACCTTTTACGTTCAGTTTCTGCATTACATTGGAAATATGGTTTCGGACCGTTTTTTCGCTAATAAATAGCTGTCCGGCGATGTCACGTGTTGTTTTGTCCTGCACGAGCAGTTCAAATACTTCACGTTCACGGTGAGTTAACAAAAACTTGTTTTTATGGTCGTTACCCTTCGTCAATTTCACCCCTCCTTGCTCGGGTTTTGTGTGGTGTAACAAGGTTAAGGGATACAGTCAACACATTTTATGTCATGCGCTTAGGTATGGTTCAATATGCGGATAAAAATGGGCATAGGCACCCTACTAACTCCCTTCGATGGACGGTTGGACTCTGCGTCTAATTTATGTATTGACAGGCATATGGGCCAGCCTTATGATAAGAAAAACCGCGACTGATAATCATTATCAAAATGATAATTTGATATAGATATCGCAACAGACTATGGTTCAAGGCCAGTTTGGCCAGAAAGGGTGTTCATTGATTATGAAACTACGTTATGCCGTACCGGCCGGAGTGCTGGTCTCTTCTATTCTGTTCGCAGGTTGCGGACAAACCGGAACTGCTACTCAGCAGCCTGCTGCAACGACCAAAGATGCAGGAGCCACAACACAGACAACGACTCCTGCCGCTTCTGCTCCCAATTTTGATCAAGCGGTAGCAGCTTACCGCACCTATGCCATCGAGCAATGCGATACGTTTGTGAAGAAGACAGAAGAATTCACGAACGCGGTCAAAGCTGGCGAGCTGGATAAAGCCAAGGCGCTGTATGCTCCTGCACGCATGTACTATGAACGGATTGAACCAATTGCAGAAGCGCTGGGTGATCTTGACCCAAATATTGATGCACGTGACGGTGATGTGGATGCAGCGGATTGGCGCGGCTTTCACCGGATTGAAAAAACATTATGGGAAGAAAACACAACCAAAGGAATGGACGAGTTCTCCGACCGACTACTGAGTGATGCCAAGCTGCTGCGCGCCAAAGTAGAAACAGTTAATATTGACGCCAGCCTGATGGTAACGGGTGCAGTCGAGTTGTTGAATGAAGTCTCTACCTCGAAGGTGACGGGTGAAGAGGAACGATATTCCCATACGGATTTGTACGACTTTGCAGCCAATGTAGAGGGCGCACAAAAGATATATGACATTTTGAAAACAGATCTGAACCAAAAAGATGCCGCGTTGGAAAAACAAATCGGTGAGCGCTTTACGGCCTTACAGCAGGAGTTGGCTCCTTTCAAGGACGGAGAAGGCTATGTATCGTATACAAAACTGAAACCGGAAGAAGTTAAAAAGCTGAGCCAAAACCTCGATGCCTTGGCAGAACCGTTGTCCCAAATGGGGAAATTGTTAGGAGTGTAATGATATGAAAGGCTTTAAGCGGCAAAAAGGGCAAGAAAAGCCGCAGTATGCGGAATCCCATAATGAACAGGGCGATCTGGTAAAAAAGGATGCGAAGCTAGTGAAAGATGATCCGTCAGGAAAAAGCAAATCCGTATCACGCCGAGACCTATTGAAGCTGGCCGGGGTAGGTGGACTAGGTCTCCTGCTTGGCGGCGGGGGCGTGGGAGCCGTGCTGTCAGCCAGTCAACGTCTCGAAAGCATGATGACGGATGCGGATACCAAAGATGTAATCTCTTTTTACGGGAAGCATCAGGCAGGTATTGTGACTCCGGCACAGGATTTCATCTACTTCGCCGCTTTCGATCTAACAACCAGCGACAAGGAACAGGTGCGTAGCCTCTTCAAAGCCTGGACGGAAGCAAGCGCTACAATGACTTCTGGCGTGCTCCTTGGCAACGATAATGAAAACCTCAACCTCCCTCCGTCCGATACGGGCGAGGCGGCAGGATTGTCGCCATCCCGCACGACGATCACCTTTGGTGTGGGCCCATCCTTTTTTGATGGACGATATGGCCTGGCAGGGCTTAAACCTGCCGGGTTCCGTGAGCTGCCCCGTTTTCAAGGGGATGCCCTGGAGGAGCAATGGTGCGGTGGCGATATCGGAGTGCAGGTATGTGCCAATGACTTGCAGGTCGCTTTCCATGCCCTGCGTAATTTGGCGCGTATCGCCAGAGGAACGGCGGTGCTTCGCTGGACGCAGGAAGGCTTTCAGCGGACTGCACAAGCTGATCCTGCGGGAAGCACACCACGCAATTTGCTGGGCTTCAAGGACGGTACGGGGAACCCGGACACCTCCAAGGCAGACGAGATGAATCGGCTGGTGTGGACACAGACCAGTGACGGACCAGCATGGATGGGCGACGGCAGCTATATGGCTGTACGCCGCGTACGCATGCGGGTAGAGGTGTGGGATCGCTCAACATTGGGCGACCAGGAGGATACTTTTGGACGTCATCGCAGCAGCGGGGCCCCACTCGGTAAGGTCAAGGAGTTGGACAAGCTTGATCTGGCAGCCAAAAATCCGGAAGGCAAGCCAGTTACGCCTCCTACCTCTCATGTGGCTTTGGCTCATGGGGACGGGAGCATTAACATTTTGCGGAGGTCTTATTCGTATTCAAGCGGATTGGACAAGCAAACTGGACAGCTGGATGCCGGGCTGCTGTTCATCAGCTACCAGCGTGATCTGTTCAAGCAGTTCGTTCATATTCAGGAGAAACTTGCACGCAATGACAAGCTGAACGAATACATTGTACACAAAGGCAGTGCGGTGTTCGCCTGCTTCCCAGGTGTATCGCAAGGCGGCTACATCGGGGATACGTTATTTTAGCAGCAGGCAAGGAAGGGGATTTATATGAATCGGCGTAATAAAAGCTTGGGATGGGTGTTGGGGTTGGTGGCTGCTCTGCTGCTGACCGTAACTCCGTTCATTTCCGGTTCCGGGTCGGTCGCTTTTGCACAAACAGATGCCAAAGCTGTCACCAATGATCAGCTAATGCCTGTAGTAGGCGGAGCGCTGGTGGAGGCGGGACAAGCCCAATGGACGGAAGCCTCCAAGGATCTGAAAGAATTCCGCACGCTGTGGGAGGCCTCCAAGACAAATGGTGGAGATTCAGCTCACATCGCGACTGTAGATCAAGCACTCACCGATGCGGAGCAGACACTCGCCAGTGGCGGCGGGGAATCAGCGAAAGCTGCCTTATCCGTGCTAGCGCGCTCGGTCAATGAGTACGTCACTGCTGCCGAAGGGGACAAACCAGCCCCGGCTGGAGCCAAAGCAGCGGAAAAACTGCTTCCCATGGCGAAGGGCAGTCTGGCCGCCATGCAAAAAGGCGATTGGGCTGCCGCCCGGGTGGATTACGACCGAATCGTCAAAGCCTGGTATCAGGTAGAAACACCGATTCGTTTGGACAATTTTCCGGTATACAGTTCGCTCGAAACTAAAATCAGTCTCATTCGCATCTCCATGCAAGCTGAGCCCATTCGCCAAGAACAGGCTCTCAGGGAAATGCAGGAATTAACGACTCTGTTGTCTGATTATAGTCAGGGCAAATCTATGAACACAGGTCAAGGAACGAATACAGGCAATACGGCTACCGGAACGACGAATGGTTCGACAGCTTCCTTGGGCGATGCAGTCACCTTGCTCAAATCCGCACGCCAAGATGCTGTAGCTAATCAATCAGAGCAAGCGGCTGACAAGGTAGTGCAGTTTATCGCTCTGTGGCCTTCTGTCGAAGGACATGTACAAATTGCCGATCCGACGTCTTACACTGCGATTGAAAATGAAATGACCGAGGCTTCCGGATATCTGCTGTCTTCTCCACCGAATACAGACAAAGCCATACAGACTCTTGATCAGATGCTGGACAGGCTCCGTCCGTTGACGGAAGAACGTTCTTACACTGCGTGGGATGCCGCACTGATTTTGCTGCGTGAGGGTCTGGAGGCCATCCTCGTGCTCGCAGCTCTGCTGGCGTATGCCAAAAAAAGCGGCGAAGCCGTGGCTGGACGATGGATATGGGCAGGAGCTGGAACGGGGCTGGTGCTGAGCGGAATTCTGGCGGTGCTGTTCACCACACTGGTGGCAGCAGCCGCATCGGGCAGCATGCGTGAGCTGCTGGAAGGTGTCACCGGACTGGTAGCAGTCGTGCTGATGCTGACCGTTGGTAGCTGGCTACATAGCAAATCCAATGCTGCCGCATGGAACCGCTTTGTGGAAAACAGCGTGGGCAACGCATTGGCACGGGGAAGCCTGTGGTCGCTATTTGCGGTTTCTGCGCTCGCAATTCTGCGTGAAGGAGCCGAGACAGCTATCTTTTATGTCGGTATGGCTCCAGCCATCGAAACCTCGCAATTGCTGATCGGCATTAGCTCGGCGATGTTTATTCTGGTCATTCTGGCGTTTGCGATCATTAAATTTAGTGTACGGTTGCCGATTCGCGCCTTTTTCCTGACTGCCACTGCACTGATTTACTATCTCGTATTCCGATTTCTGGGCGAAAGTATTCATTCGCTTCAGGTGGCTGGCAAGCTTTCGGGGCACACTGCCTCCTCGCTTCCGTCCATTAGCTGGCTGGGAATGTATCCAACTTGGGAAACATTTGTCCCACAAATCGCTGTACTGATCTTTATGGTATGGCAGCTTGTGCGTCAGGAAATGCGCAGCTCCAAGCAACATTAAGTCGATACTACCCTACTCATCATGTAAAAAAACGCCAAATCACAGGTCCGATTTGTATCGGTTCCCATGGGTTTGGCGTTTTTTTTACATACTTCAGCATTTTGCATCATTCGATTCCCAACGCTCTTAAGTACAATATATAGACGAACTAAAGCGTTTCGATCTATATATTGCTGATTTAAAAACGCTCTTGGGATTTATGCAAAATGCTCACTTATACCACATCCTCAGGCAACGGAATCATGCGCTGATGACGCAGCAGGTCCGTGCGGTCACCGTGTTCACGAATGACATGTACCTCCCCACGAAAATCGAGCAGCTCCGCCGGGGTAGCATGTCCCAGAAATTGTAGTGGACTATAGCTTAATCCATAGGCTCCTGCATTCGGAAAAGCAATATAATCGCCCTCGTAAATCGGAGGAAGCTGCGCTTTTTTCACAATACAATCCTCGGGCGTACAAAGTGGACCGACAATGCTTACCGTCTCCAGCTCCATGGATGCTTCTTCCAAAGGCCCTCCTGTTCGGTTTGCAACCTCTTCTAATGATTGTTCGACAGCAACAGCCGTTTGAGCAGAAACGTCTCTCTGCCCCATCCGTAGGGTTGCTTCCAACTCTCGTTCTTTGGGTTCTTTCGATTCTCCCACTTGCCTGCGCATAATTCGTACCGGGTAGTTGTCCCTAATGCGGCGTCCTCGAAAAGTAGCTGCGGCGTAGTGATTCATGCCACCATCAGCCACGACAAACTTCTCTCCCTTGGATTCCTTTGTATACAATGCTCGGCAGACATACATGCCCGATTGAGCAACCAGATACCTGCCGCTTTCGATGATTAGCTTAACCCCGGGCATGCGGGTTCGGGTCTGCTCCGCGAGTGCGTTCAGTCCGTCAATGACGTGATCCATATCGAGCGGCTCCTCATGAGCAAAATAAGGTACGCCAAACCCGCCGCCCAAATTGACCGTATGCATTGCCACACCATACTGAGCCTGTACCCGTTCTGCCAACTGCAGCGTATTCGCAAATGAAGCTAAAATCTGATCCGATTTCAACATTTGCGTACCTGTATATACCTGAATACCTTGAAAATGGACGTGTGGGCAATCTTCCAGCACCTTAAAAAAGTGATCCAGCTGTCCTTCATCTACTCCAAAGGGGCGCGGAACGCCGCCCATCTTAATCGTTGCTCCAGACAGATCGTTATCAGGATTGATGCGAACCGCTGCCCTGACAAGCTGGCCCGCTTGGGCCGCAATGTCCTCCAGCAGACGCAGCTCCCTCACCGATTCGACATGAATACAGCCGATTCCATAGGCTATCGCCTCGTTCAGCTCGGCTACTGTTTTTCCCGGTCCGGCGTACAGCACGTCTTCCGCAGCATACCCGGCCTCCATAGCGACGAACATTTCTCCGGCCGAAGCAATCTCAACACCACAACCTAACGAGCGTAGCAACCCAGCCAAGGCTACGTTACCATTAGCCTTGAGCGCGTAATGTACACGCACAGCCGGGTGCAATCGGGACAGCAACGAGCTGACATGAGCATGCAGCGCGTCCCCGTCATAATAGTAAAATGGCGTCGGATGCTCGCCGAATCGTTCCAGTAAGGCTTCGTCCTTTTTATCCATCTACTGAATTCCCCTCCTCTCTTTGCCTTGATACTCCGTATTTTGCATCATTCGCTTCCCACCGCTCGAAAACACAATCATGCTCATACTGCATAGATCGTCTCGCCCGAGCGTGCTGCTTCATGAATGGCTGCCAGCAGTCTGACGCGTTCCGCAGCCTCGCGAAATGGTATGGGCTCCGCTTCTCCCCGGATGATACCGCAAAAGGTATTCAACTGATTGACATAATAGTTCATAGGCTCGAAAACCGTTTTGGTATGCGAAGATGTCTGTGATAACACAGGCAGTGCGTCCGCATCCGTTATATTTGACGCGATATTCTTTTTGATCTCCGTCTTGAGTGTCATTTTATAAAAGCCTAAATTTGCTCGAAAGCAGTCCTTTAAAGTGACTACTGCCGAATCAAAGGTCAGTACATGAGCACAGCGATAAGGGCGCTCGAATGAAAAGAGGGCAGATGCCTCCAATCCACTCGGATAACGGGCTTGCGCACGAAATGTCCAGTCACAACCATGCGGACCATCGAAATCCGATTGACTGTGGAATTCCGCCTGATCTAATCCAACGACGGCCTGGAGCAATTGGAGCCAGTACACGCCTAAATCCCAAAAACATCCCCCACCCTGCTCCGGACGGGATCTGTAATTGTCCGCATGCCCTTCTTTTGCCGGAATACATAAACTCGTCTCTATGGAGCATAAACGACCATAACGCCCCGATTCTACGATCCTCCGCAGCTCACGCTGCCACGGATGGTGCTGCACCATGACACCCTCCAGCAGGTGAACGTTACTCTGCTCGACTATAGCTGCCAAGGGTGCCAGATCAGCCGTATTCAGGCATAACGGCTTTTCCACCAGCACATGCTTATGGGCCCGTAGTGCTTTGCCAATCCACTCGGCATGCAAGTCGTTGCTGAGTGCAATATATACAGCGTCGATCTCCGGGTCCTTTAGCATATTCTCAGCATGCCGATAAACGACACTGACGCCAAAACGATCTGCCATTTCTCCTGCCTTGGCAACCGTCCGGTTCGCAAGCGCGGTCACGCGTGCCCCTGCAACATGTCGGATCGGTTCCAGCAACGCACGGGGAGCAATGGCAGAACAGCCAATGATCCCAAAGCGAATATCTCGCATCGCAGGCTCTTGCGCAGCCGCCGCAGCGTTCATGACCCCTGCTCCATTCCCGGTGAGCCTGCTAACATTTGGATGCTATTCACATAGGACTCTATATAACGCGGCGTTCGACTGCGCAGCTCTACGATCCTGCGATGCATATCCTCCAGTATCTGAGCACTGCCGTCATAGGTTTGTATCCACGTATCGTACCGCATACCAAGTCCCAGCCGTTCCCATAGATCTGCATTATGCTTTTCATGCACACCAAATGGCTCCAGCATGATGAGTGGAGTGGCTGTAGCGAACGAATCGGTTAGGCTGCCACCTCCTGGCTTGCTGACAATGGCCTGGACATGACAGGCTTGGTCCAGCATGCTATGGTAATCCGGTCCGACCTGATACACGGTCTTCTCGCCCTTTTTCACCTCTCCGAAAGGTGGAAATGTATGCTCCCCGGCTTCATTTCGCTGCCATGTCCTCCACTGCGGATCCATCTGAAAATAGCGTATACTGTCCCGCTGTTCATCCGGTTGATCCTGATCATACAACAGCAGATCCAGCTCCCAGCCCGCTTCTTCTAACCGTCCAACCTTGTCACGGTAGGTGCCCATCCCCCAACCGCCGCCATGTACGAATAAGCGGGATTGCCGTTCTTCAAACGGAACATACTCCACAGCCGGAATATCAATATAGTAGCTGACTCTATTGTTATCATTTTCAAAAAAGGTCGTTTCTCCACAGCCATCTGCAAAATGCGGATTATGCTTGGCTAGATTCTTCCAAGATGGGGAAGGCGTCGAATCCATGTACACGATGTCCACATGCACCGACTCAGGTTCTCTGCGCTTGCGATACTCCTCCAACACATACATCCAATGACCGGATAAGCATATAAAATACCGCCGATCCTCCTCCATCCATTGGTTCAACAGCACTTCCATCGCAGCGAGATCCAGTGAATTACGCATATCCTGCGGAACCTTCTGCGACATTAAGGCCACCGCAAAATTGTCATGGTAAGCTTTGCGGCTTTTGTCGACCTTAAGACGAGCCGATTCCGGCAGTACATTTTCAAATACATGAATCGCCGTATCCATGCCCAGCCTGCGAAGACCCGCTTGCAACAACAAGCCAGGGGTATAAAAGCCCAATCCGAAACCGGAACATAAAATCGTTACCTTCATAAGCTTATCGGTACTCCTACGCATGCTCATACGCCTCCCGTTTAATTCAGCACTGTAAAATGATGCTCTGCCAAAAAACGCTCCAGCTTTGTAGTCAATCGCATTTTTTCCTCATCGCTCGCGGCAACCAGTTCCAAATAAAGGCGCCCCTTGCCTCGTGCCCGTTCGCTTCCAGCGGTTTCTTTTTCACCATTCAAGTCCGGCTTAGCCGTGCCAATCCCTTCTGATCCGCCACCGCTGGCCCCAATTCCGCTCACACGAACCTGCTTGGCAGGCGATCTGCCTCCGCGCCCGGTTGCATTTCTGCTTGGCGTGCTTGTATGGCCCACAATCTTGTTCTCGCCATCTCGTCCACCTGTGTTCACATATAACGTATTGGCACCCAGAGGCATGACACCTTCTTCACGTTCACCTGTGAACAGCAATCCTTCACCTTTCAGCCCCTCCAGCAGTTCTTCATAGGATAGACTGCCATCATGGGACAGTGAATAATTCGTCAGCGTGCCACGCATATTTTTTCCGGCCAGAAAAGTATCAAGCTGATGCTTGATCAAGCTCATCGACTTTCTGGCATTAATTTCGATAATAGGCTCCAGCTTCCCACCACGAAGTGTCATGGAATCAATGCAAACATCGCCGTAATAACCATCCTGATACAATTGCCGCCCCACGTCCTGCATTAAGCTAAAATAGCCCTCGCGCTCCAGTCGCTCCAAAAAAGCCCCGTCCGGCGACAAGGATTCCCGATAGGAGAATTGTGTGTTAGCCAGCCATTGTACAGATATGATATCGACACTTCCATTATCACCAATCGTAAATTGGCATGAAAAATCCTGCTCTTTCTCCTGGAAAGGCTCCAAAAGGAAAAGCACCTGTTTGCCTTTGCGCTCCTGTCCACGTAAATACGACACGATCCGGTCCAGCATTTGTGTCGAGGTAATGTGCAGGTTTCCTTTGCCCGATACGCCAAAATCATCCTTGATTAAAAAGCTTCCATCCCGCAGCAGCTTACGCCCCGCCTCAGCGACATCTGCAAACGAAGTCACAATATAACCCGGGTTGCGCAGACCAAGGCTGCGTTTCAGATCAGAGGAATACGTTTTGGCATTTACCTTGCGAATCGTTTCCAGCGGTGGCTGATGTAGTGTTATTCCCCAAGCACGTGCAGCCTCCTCCACATGCGGTAAACCCGCAAACGGGCTAAGCACACAGCCTTCCAGTTGAGGAAATCCCTCTCCGGCATCGGCCTTGCGACTACCCAGCAGTTCAAATACGGAAGCGGTCGATACATTGCCTGCATGCTCCATGCCATCGGTCAAATCCCGTTCGTTGACAGCCGGATGAAAGCCCAACTGCGCGATATACTGACGATGTACGGGCGAAATGGCATAACGGGTCAATAACGCATCTCCCGGCTGGCAAAAGCTGAACAGCAGTTCATCCATGGCTGCTACAATCGCTGAAGAAGCCCGGTCAGGCAGGGCTGGCAGGGAAGCTAACTGGGCATCCCGCCAGTAAGCCTCCGCTTCGAATGTTCCCATATACAAATGACGCTGATTCGGTATCGCATTCATATGATTCGCTTCCTTTCCTGCTTCATTATTGGCCCACTACACGGTAGCGCTACTGACTCGCGCTCGTATAATCACGTAGAGCAAACTGCCATATCAGGCGGATGATCGCCAGCAGCCAGAGAGGTGCGAGAAATGCCCATACCACCAACCCGGGTTCCATTTTGCCGAGAATGAACATGGGCGGAAAATTACAAATGACAAACACCGGAAGCACGAACAAACCGATACGCTGAATCAGATTACTGTACACGGCCATCGGCACATAGTTTGTCTCGAAAATGCTGTTGGACAGCTCCGTAACGCCGTTCGTGCGGATAATCCAGAAGGCCAGCAGTTGGGGGAGCAAAAATACGGAGTATGCCGTAAGCACTCCGCATCCGAGCAGCACAGAGAACCCTCCTGCGGTTTCAAAATTAAACGGCAATCCGAGTCGATACCAGCCGATCCCCGTCATAATTCCGCCGCCAATTACATTTGGCACGGTATAGCCCAGTTCAAATTGACGCAGTGTCACCATAAATTGCAGCGATACGGGTTTGGTCATGAGCACATCCAGTGAGCCGGTACGAATTTTGTCAGGCAGGCTTGTAAAATTACTGTAGAACAATCCACTATAAAATCCGCTCATCATCGTAAACACGCCGATATATAACAATATGGCGTCAGGAGACCAGCCGTTAATGTCCGTCCCGGCGCGGTATGGTACCGATGCGTACAGCAGCTTGATGAGTAAATAAGCCGTTTCAACCAGAAATGCAGTTATAAAATTAATGCGGTATTCCATCTGCGACATGACGGAAAACTGGACAAACTTCCAGTACAGTCTGATGTAGCGCCTAACGTTTCGGAAAACATTTTTCATGTTACCCCCCCACCGAGACAAAGCGTTTGACCCCGGCTTGCCACACCCAGCGTGATAGGGCCGCCAGCGCTACAATCCAGAGCCATTGTACGCCAATGCCTTTAGCGGCTTCCAGTACAGTCAGCTTGCCCGTCAACGCATTCACCGGAAAAAATACGGTGTAGCTGAACGGTAGCAGACTGAACAGACGGGCCAAAACATCTCCAAAAATCGTCAACGGAAACACGGTACCGCTAGCTACGTAAATGACAAGCGACAGCGTATAAAATAGTCCCGCCGATTCCGTCACCCAAAAGGCTATGCCGCTCAACGCATAATAAACCACAAAATTAAGCACAAGCGCTCCCGGCAACGCCAATATGTAAAGCAAGATGTACGATAGCCCGAAGCTGATTTGTCCTTCCAGGCTAAGACATAACAGCAAAATAGCAGCCGCCAGCAGCACGACCGCGGACTGTATGACTTTGCCTCCGATAAACCGGCAAAAACGGTAAGCGAAATAATGCACAGGCTGTACCATGAATTTTGCCAGTCCACCTTCCTTGATATCTGTAGCAATTTCGTATTCAAAGCCCGTAGCAATCAGTTTTCCAGTGACTCCCGCCATGACCACATACACTAGCATTTCTGGCAGAGAATAACCCAGCACTCTTGCTTGTCCCGAAGAACCAAATACAGCTAGCCAGAGAAAAATTTGCGTCATGATGGGCAGCATAAATCCCGCCATTTGGAGCCAATAATTAGCCCGATACTCCATTTCGTTTTGCATGCCGAGCTGGAGTACCTTCACATATTTGTTATTTCGCATCGGCCAGCCTGCCCCCATCGTACAAATTGGCTATCCCCTCTTCCAGCGGGACGTCCTCAATCGTAAAATCAACGACAGGCAGTGCGTCCAAAATCTTTTTGGACCAAGCCAAGGTATCTTCTGCATCCAGCTCGAATACCGCCTCCAGCTCCGAGTTGGAGCGAAGTTTGCCGAGGCTCGCCAACGTTAGGTTGGATACAGGGGTCTCCAGTCGAACCTTGAGCAATTTACGGGCACCGATGACCTCGTTCACCTTGTGTAAGTCTCCGTCATAGACCAATCTGCCCCCGCTGATAATGATGGATCTACTGCACAAATCCTCAATATCCTTCATATAGTGGCTTGTCAGCAGGATGGTCGTCCGGTGCGTGCGGTTATAGGCTTTGAAAAACTCTCGAATTCGCCGCTGAGAAACAAGGTCCAGTCCGATGGTCGGCTCATCCAGCAAAATGACCCGTGGACGATGCAGCAGCGCGGCGATCAGTTCCATTTTCATACGCTCGCCGAGAGACAGCCGCCGAACCTGCACATGAAGCTGCTCCTCCACCCCAAGCAGAGTGACCAGTTCATCCAGTGCCTCTTTATAACGGTTTTCATCGATTTCATAGATAAGCTTGTTCAGCTCGAATGACTCGCTTGCAGGCAAATCCCACCAGAGCTGGTTTTTCTGTCCCATTACAATGGAAAATTGACGTTTAAACTCTTTTTGTCGTTTCCACGGGGTAAAGCCGAGTACCGATGCCTCCCCGTCCGTGGGATGGAGAATGCCAGACAGCATTTTGAGCGTCGTTGTTTTGCCTGCCCCGTTTGGACCGAGAAATCCGACAATTTCCCCCTCCTCAATGCTAAAGCTGACATTTTGCACAGCCTCTTTGGTCAGCTGCTCACGCCTGAACAAGTTTTGCAACGATTTGCGCACGCCCGGCTCCTTTTTGTAGTACGTAAATGTTTTCGACAATTGGTTTAATGTAATGGACGGCAATTAATCCCCCTCCTCTTTCCTCTGTGCAGGACACCTGGATGAACGGTCTGATACGACCGAATGCTTGGACTACTCGGCTGCTTGCTCTGCTAAAATCATCAGTTCCTCCAGCATATGCCGCTGTCTTTCAATTAAATGCAAAGCTCGTTCCGTAATCTCAGGCATCCGATGCTTGCGCAGTTGAAGCCCTGTTTTGTAAATATGCAGATTAAGCTTGTGCCAATCCGCGTACAGCCCCTGTGCCAATTCAATTACATGCTGTGTTTGTGGCCCCAGCGTGGCTTGGTGCAGCAGGCAATAATCAGCTGTATAATCCGTCAAATGAAGAGCACTGCCCAATCGCAGATTGTAATAGATTTCATGACAGTACGTCCGAAAATCCTGATCCTCCATGTCTGCCAACAGACGGAAGTCATCAACAAATGCCCGGTACCCCTCATCTCCCCGCTTGACCTGCTTGCCTGTTACAGCTTTCCCCGTTTGACTGACCGACTCATTAGACGTAGGTACGCCTCTCCAGATGGCTTCGTGTCCAGTCAAATACTGTCGTATATGGTGAGCACACGCAGCATGCATCTCACTTGGCGAAAGCGGGGCAGGCTGCTCCACCAGCCATGCATACTCAATAATGCCCTGCATCAGATCGTCGAGCCGGGCTGAGCCCACATAAGTCATGGCATGTCCCGAGGAATCGAGCAGGAAGCTATCATTCACCTGTGCTGTCCGTTCTTGCAAGTCCAATCCGCACAACTCTATCACGTGGCCCCTTGGGTAATTTTTCACATATACATCGTGATAGGTTAAAGCGGTGCTTGACGTATGCAGCATGGTACCGTAGCCCGATGTGAGTACCCGCAACAGGTCGGTTTCATCACTGACACCAGCGACCCACGGTTCCACCCGAATAACAGGTCCACCACTGGCTGCCATTTCTTGAAGCTGCTCCGGATATTTCTCAGGCCCGAAGCGCTTCAAATCTCCACCATACTCTGCGCACATACTCCCACACAGCATGAATAGCTCGGATTCGGCCATGGTCACCCCGTACCTCCGCAATGAGGTACGCAGGGAAGAATATACACAATGCTTCCCTGGAAGAGCGTTTGCCACTTCTTCTGCACCATAGTCCACAACGGAATTTTGACGAGTCTCCATATCGGATCCCTGCATCAACCTTGTCTTTTCGGCGCCCTTATGCATATTTGCTCAGCAGACGCTCAATGCCTTGCAGTGTAGATAGATGCTCCAGCACTAGATCGTCGTCCTCCATCGTAATATCAAGCTCATTTTCCAACTCTACGATTAATTCCACAGCGGATAAGGAATTCAGCCCCAAGGTTCGCAAATCTTGATCCGGAGTCAACTGTTCCAGCTCGCCCGGAGCCAGCTTCAAAATCTTTTCCAGCAAGGGTACTACATGGTATACATCTGTTTTCATTCTTGATTCCCTCCCATTTATGAGCATCCTAATCCAGCAATGATACCTTCCAATTTGTGCGCATACGCATCAGCTTCCTGCCAGCTGTCTGCCAAAATAAGTGTGAAAATCCGGTTCACATAGCCCCGCTTCACAGGAATACCAGACAATGTACCCGCCGTATACACAAACACCCCTTCTGGACGTTCGGGCGTATAGAGCAAGCCCTCCTCCGCGAGCAGCCCGCACAAGCGGCTGTAGGTGAGAGGTGTGGCGGTAACGTTGCGATAATAACGGGATAATGTTTTGTGCTGCTCTCCCAGGACGGATGACAAAAACGAAATATAGGTAGACAACGTAAATCTACCATTTATCTCAATGACTGGAACCAGCAAACCTTCTTCGTCAACAAAACCGTCAATAGAGGCCATTCCTGTGTATCCAATAGAATAAAGATACGTACCCAGCTGATAGGCGCAGCGTCTCACTTCTTCCTCCAGCGCATCTCCGATCTCAGCCGGCACTTGAGATCCGATATATACGGTGCCGTCCACATTTTGCCTTTTTAGCGAAAACATCGTCACACCACCGCCCTCGTCAATGCAGAGCTGGTAGTTCAGATCCATCTGCTTATTGTGCCAGCGCTCCACCAGCCAGCCGCCGGATGATGGCGACGAGCCGCCAAAGCGCCTCATCACACTCAGCAGCGTGTCCAGCTTGGACAGCTCGTCCAGCATATACATGCCTTGTCCCGAGGCACCGTGCGGCTGCTTGATAATCAGCTTCACAGGTCCATCCGATAAGTCAGCCAGTCTGGCACACTCCCTGCGGATCGCCGATTCGTCTGTACATACAGCGCCTTCGCTGACAGCAAAACCAAGCTTTTGCGCGGTCAGGCGGCTGAATATTTTATCATTCACCTGAGCACTGACCGCGGATGGAGCGCCAATCAACTCTAGCCCGCAAAGCTCCGCAATCGCTTCCTCCTGCGGTGTGACCGCATAGGGGACGAGCCACGCTTTGGCTCCACTGCTGCTGTGGCCTGCATCTGCAACCGTACGCAGTCGTGCCAAAAGCGCCTCATCCGCCAGCACCAGCTCTGAAATCGGCGTTAGCGGATCAGAAGGCTCTGGCACCTCAATACGCGGCAGGCTAAAGCCCAACCGTTGAAGCATGTCCAGAAACGCCTCATCCGGATATTCCCGAAGTACAATGACATCCTGACTTCGACATAGCAGAAGGTTCATTTCCTCCATCCGATTTACGACCTGCTGTTCATCCCGGTCTACCATGCCCCCCTTGCGGGGGGATGGATGCCATACTTGCTCTGCACCGATATTAAACAGCCAAATCAGGACTCCATGGTCCCGTTCATCCGCAAGCGCTTCCACAAGGTTAATTGTTTTAGTCGTCACGACTTATCATCATCCCTCTCTCTTCCATCCAGTAACAAACAACATTCATAGAAAGCTAAATGTATTTCAGAGAGCCTGCCCCGTGCAGATACAATACGCTGCATTTGGAGCACACCGGAGTCAATCCTTCATGATTAATCTTTTGACGGGTTTTCTCATACGCTTCCGAGTTCCATATCTCCTTCAGACTGTGCTCACGCATGCTTCCAATCGTGAACTCACTGAAAAATTTGCAAGGCATGACCTTCCCGTCTGGTAAAATATCTGTTCTGGAGGTGAGCGCCAAACAATGATTGGAACAACGGCTGACCATTTCCTCACCATGTATAAATTTATCAATTTCCTCATAATCCAAACCGGGCTGATAGCGCACGCGAATGTTCCATACTCGCTCATTGATCCGCTGTAGTTCCTGCATCAGAGGATCGATGTTATCCGGGTTGATTTTATATTTGAAAGCATGCCAGCTACTAATATTTTTTTCTTCGAGTTGTCGGAGCCAAGAAAAATTACGTGTAAAATATTCATCCATTTTGAGGGAGGTCTCTTTGGAAATGTACCAGGGGAACGTCAGCAGCACCAGATCCAGCCTTTTGTCCTCCAGCATTTGCAGAAATTCGTACATCCGTCCGATCATGTTATCGTTAATGACCGCATGGACAGTTACCCGTCCCTTGTACAATCCCTGGTCGCGCAGTTCAATCAGCTTATCCATCTGCCGCATTGTTTTTTGAAAGGTGCCTTTACCGCGAATTAGGTCGTGTTCTCTTTCAAAACCTTCAATCGCTATTAATAACTCCAGATTTTCGGACAAATCCAAAATCCGGTCCAAATATTTATCAATAAGTAATCCATTTGTACAAAAGGTCATTTCGCGCCGATCTTCCGCCAGCACGTCCAAAATTTCATCAAAACGCCGATGAAACATTGGTTCGCCGCCCCACATGTACAGTCTGGACTTGGCTTCCTTGGTTTCGCTCAAAATTTGCCGGAGCATGTCTGGAGCAAGATCCATGTTTTGTTCTTCTTTATCCATTTGGTGATGGTAGCCTTCCTCGTTCCATTCAAAGCAGTGCGTACATCTCAGGTTGCAGCGGTTAGTCAGCTTAATGCCGATCGTCTGGGGCATGTCCGTTTTGAAAGCAGGGTCCTGTGTGGCGTTACGGTAAGATACAGAAGCGTTTTTCAGGTTACGCTTGATGAGCTTGAACGCTTTCTCATCAATCAGCACATTGCTTTTGGGCTGCATGCTAACACCTCGTTTAATGGATTTTCAGGCACATGTACCTAGCTGTACGTCAGACCGTCTCCATTCCCTCCAGATGCGGCGCTTGTTCCGCATCGCTGATCCCCTGAATGTAGCTGCAAAACGCATCTACCGAGCTCAAATGCTCCAGCTCAAAGGAATCAAAATCAATCTCCACATCAAATGCATCCTCCACTTGCAGCATGAAATGAACCAACTGCAACGAATCCAGTCCCGCATCATGAATAATGTCCGAATGTCCATCCAGCTTTGCGACCAGTTCAGGATCTTCCTTGACTGCGCTGATCATTTCAATCACTTGGCTTTGCATAGCAAACTCCTCCTTGTGAATGAGATTCTGTTCGTTCCACCCAACGATGCCCTCTGCAAAGAAAGCTCCTAGAAAAATTCCTTCACTGGAACTTTATTCAATTATACTCCTCCAATGAAGAGACAAGTCAATAGGTTGTTTTGTAAGTAAAACTCGCAATATGTAAATTAATGTATGATAACTTCTACAATTTTCGCTGGCTATTTTTTCGCAAAATTTAATAAAAATTCTTCTCACATCTCTTGCATGAGCGACAGAATTATTTTACAATACACGTGAAAATGTTTTTCTTAATATCATTCTTATAAACGATATTTATTTTCACGCAAATACTCTACAGCCAAAGGAGCACAGCTCATGTCCCCCATTCTTCATACATTAGCCCAAAGACTGGAGCTGCTTCCCGTACAGGAGCGCAAGCTGACGGAATCCATCCTGCAATCCCCGGAAGATGTGTTACATCTGGGTATTCGGGAGCTGTCAGAGCGTTGTGGTGTAAGTGCGGCGACCGTTACACGGTTTTGCAAATCACTACATTTTAAAGGCTATCCCGATTTCAAAATGAAGCTGGCCGCCGAGTTGTCCCATTCCAACCGTAATGGTGAAGAATCCTATCAGGATATTGTCGCCGGAAATTCACTTTCCCGAATCGTGCAAGCTATTCAGGCGAACCACACCGCATCCATTGCGGACACGACCCGACTGCTGGATTACGACAAGCTGGAGCAGGCTATTGCATGGCTGTCAGCCACGAGCCGCATTGATCTCTATGGGATGGCGACATCGTCGATTGTGGCGCAGGATTTTTACCAGAAGCTCATCCGTATTGGCAAGAACAGCACTGCCTTTGCAGATTCCCATATGCAGATTACCTCTGCCTCCTCGCTCGGAGCGGGAGATGTAGCCTTTGCCGTCTCTTATTCAGGAGAAACCCAGGAGACCATTGCGGCTCTACGCTGCGCCAAGGAACAAGGGGCCAAGACACTATCCCTGACCTCCTTCGGAAACAACACGCTGGCAGGCCTTGCGGATATTGCGCTATTTTCCTCCTCATTGGAGGAAGGAATGCGACGTGGGGATATGGCCTCCCGCATCGCCCAGCTTCATATCATAGATATTCTGTTTACAGGTATGGTGAGCGCGGATTTTGACAAATATATTCCGAGATTGGAAGGTTCATATCAACAAGTGAGCAAGCTCAAAAAACAACCGGGAGGTCACTAAGATGAACATACGCATTTTGAACAGCCGTGAAGACCTGAACGCTACTGCCGCCGCTGTGATCGCTAGCTTGCTGCAATCCAAACCACAGGCCATGCTTGGCCTGGCCACCGGTAGTACGCCGATTGGCATTTACCGACATCTTGCAGATATGTACCGCAAGGGACAGGTCAGTTTTGCACGCGCCTATTCCGTGAATCTTGATGAGTATGTTGGTCTTCCCCCAGAACATCCGCAGAGCTATCGAAGCTTTATGAATGAGCACTTGTTCCAACATATTGATATTCCGATACCCCACACACGTGTCCCTGACGGGAATGCACTGGATCTGGCAGCAGAATGTGCAGCGCACGAGCAGGCTATTCTGGATCATGGCCCCGTGGATCTGCAATTGCTTGGCATTGGTCATAATGGACATATCGGCTTTAACGAACCTGGTCACAGCTTGGCTGGAGCTACACATGTTGTAGATTTAAAAGAAAGTACGCGTTCGGCGAATGCTCGATTTTTTGGCGAAATAGATGCTGTACCCAGGCAAGCAGTTACGATGGGAGTAGGCACGATTCTTAAGGCGAAGCAAATTATACTGGTGGCTTTTGGTGCGGATAAGGCTGACATTATAAAGCAGGCTTTAACTGGACCCGTCACGACAGCGTGTCCGGCTTCCCTGCTGCAATGCCATCCCAACGTACTTATTTTATTAGATCAGGAGGCAGGAGAATGGTTCAATTGAAGTCAGATGAAATGAGTGGTACCGTACCCCAGCTACTGTATGGGCAAGTTGTCGTTGGGAATGACATCATTGAAAAAGGGGTTGTCGTCATTGAGGGGCAATCCATTGTATACGCTGGTTCAGAAGCGAATTTGCCCGCCGATTGGACAGCGTTAGTCTTCGCAAATCAGGAAGAAATCGCAGCGAAAACCGCCAAAATTGTGCGTTTGGAAGGAGGCTATCTGCTGCCAGGCTTTATTGATATTCATGTTCACGGCGGGGACGGTGAGGACTTTATGGACTCCGATCCGAGGGTGCTGGATACGATCACCTCCTTTCACTGTTCACAAGGTACGACAGCTATGCTGGCTACCACGATGACCGCGCCCAAGGAACAGATTGACCGGGTATTGAGTGAAGTTCACGCATACATGGCACTACCTATGCCATATGCACAACTGGAGGGCGTACATTTGGAAGGACCGTTCATCAGTCCGAAGTGGCCGGGAGCGCAAAACCCGGAACATATCGTGCCACCGAATCTCTCATGGGTAGCAGAATGGGAGCAGCGCTACCCGGGCCTTGTTCGCCAGCTCACGCTTGCGCCCGAACGGGAAGGAGCGCTGGAACTGATTGCATGGCTGCGCAGCCATGGCATTACCGCAGCTCTCGGTCATACGGATGCTACGTATGAAGAGGTTGAACAGGCAGCGACGGCAGGGCTGAACCATGCGGTGCATGCGTTTAATGCGATGACTCCGTTGCATCATCGCAAGCCGGGAGCCGCCGGAGCCGTACTTGCTGATCCGCGCATTGAAGCAGAAATCATCGCGGACGGCATTCATGTGCATCCCGCCGCCATTTCCCTGCTCGCTAGGTTAAAACAGGATCATAATCTCATTCTCATCACCGATGCCATGTCTGCTACTGGTCTCGAAGACGGGAAATATACACTCGGCGATTTGCCAGTGATTGTGCAGGGCGATGTAGCACGACTGGAGGATGGCGTCACATTGGCCGGAAGCACACTAACGATGATTGAAGGCTTCCGCTATTTGGTTCAACACGTGGGTATGAGTATTCCTGCGGCATCACAAATGGCCAGCCTGAATCCGGCTCGATCCTTGCACATTGCTGATCGTACAGGTTCGCTTGAAGCAGGTAAACAAGCAGATATCCTGTTACTGGATGGAGACTTAAAGCTGCAAGGCGTATGGATTAAAGGATTGCGCAAATAATTCAGTTATAGTTATCATTCTCCCAAAACTAAAGAGCTATCCACCAGCGTATTCGCTGAGATGGATAGCTCTTTCTTTGGCATTGCACAATTATAGGGTTTGAATTAGCGATGATTCATCGGGGCAGGGGTATGATTTTGTGGACGTGTGGGTGCTGTATTATTCATTGGACGGTTTGTATCAGCCGCCGAGGTCGGGAATACACGTTCAATTACATCCATCATACCATTGCTCAAGCCTCTAATCGGATGACCATTTTGCACACTGTGTGTAAAGTCAGTGGCTTGTTTGACAAAGTCCGGGTTAGCGGATACATGTACCTGTTCAATCGAAGGTGCAAATTGCTTCACTTTATTCGCGATACGGCTCTTGACTGCATCACTTGGTTCATATGCAGTTCTTGCTCCCTCGATTGTGGTGTTTCCGTTATCTGTGCGATTGTTGTTGTCCGTTAAGCCACGCAACATACCGTACGATCCTGTACCCATCGTACCAAATAAACCGTCATCACGACGCGCAGGTGTTCCATTCCCGGTAACTCCATTGTCTGTCATTCCAGGCGTTGTAGTATCCGTAGTACGGTTTCCTCTAGTGCCATTAACGCCATTCACACTCGGTACATTCCCGTTACGTCCAGTACTGTTTGCACTTGGAGTACCGTCAATACTTGGAGCACCGACACCTGTTCCGTTGGCTTGGTCTTTCAAGGAAACGGCTACATAGGCATGTCGTTCACCGACCAGCACTGTCGCAGACTTTACATCCGGCATCTCGGATATACGTTTGGACAAATTGCGATCGACTTGCAGATTACGGACTGGATGTCCGGTTCGGTTGCCATTTTCATTCAATGACATCCCGTCCATACCATTCGACTTAACCCCATAACGATTCACACCATCCATACCATTACGGTTCACACCATCCAAGCCATAACGATTCACTCCATCCATATGGTGCGTGCTTTGTGCGTTATAGCGGGTAGCGTTCGTGCGGACGTTATGATTCGCAGTCCCACATCCTGTCAAAGTAGCCATGCTTGCAAGTAAAGCAGCAGAAATCGTCAAACTAATGACCTTCTTAGTTCCTGGCATGAACTCATCCTCCATACATATAAAATGTGTGACGAGATTATCATGCGCCATGGATCATGGGGATATCCTGACTAAAAAATGACTAAAAAAATAAAATTTTAATGTAAATATGAAATACAATTGATGATTTACCACAAGATGGCATGTATAATAAGCTTGAAAAATACTTTATTTTACAAAGGAGGATTTTCAGTTTGAAAAAGATCACTGTTTTAATGCTCATTTTTTTGTTATCAATAACTCTTGTCCCCGTCGGCGCTTTTGCAGGTTCCACTACCCCCCAACCCCCGAAAGATCCCGCTGGAAGCTGGGTAGAAGGCCCACCACCTAATCGCGTTGATCCTACCAAGCCAGCACTTTTGTTCGTACATGGTTTGAACAGTAGTGCTGAAGTCTGGACCAAGAATAATAACGATATGCTTCAGCGTGCACGTGACGCCGGATACCAGACAGCCACCATTAATCTGTACGATACAAATGGCACCTCCCAAGATATGTGGGACAATGGTAAGCTTCTGGCCGACAAAATTAAGGTCATCAGTAATCACTTTGGAAAAAAACTTATCGTTATCGCCCACAGCAAAGGTGGAGTGGATACTCAAACCGCTCTCGTATATAACGGAGCCGCTCCCTATGTACAACGTGTCATCACCCTCAGCAGTCCTCATCATGGCTCACAACTTGCAGATCTCGCCTACAGTAGCTGGGCCGGATGGCTGGCAGATATCGTCGGCTCACAAAATCCCGGTACCTCCACTTTACAAACATCTTATATGAAGTATTTCCGATCCAAGACCGATGCACTCAGTAATGCGACTACAATTCCATTCTTCACGTTTGCTGGTGATAACTGGTCTGGCGGCACTGCTTCCTACATAATGGGCGGACTTTACCTCTCATCCTTTGGTAAGAATGATGGAGTGGTCACAGTCGACAACGCTAAGCTTCCCGGCGGACGTGTAGTTAAAGTCGGATCTTGGGATCATGCCAAGGTTCGTACTGGCTCCTACGTTTTCTCCCTGATCCAACCCTACCTCCAAGCAAACACTCCAGCATTGAATCAGGAAACTGAATCACTTTCAGCATCTTCCCTGACTGCTTCTGCTGTACAAGCCACCTATAGCGAGATCGACAATTCATACTTTATTCGAGGCGGCGATTATAATGGACAAGCCTCAGAAACCCTCACTGTTGAAAATGGTGTCAAATCCATTGATCTGGACTGGATCAGCGATAAACGTGTGAGTCAGCTGGAACTAACCAAGCCTGACGGTACTAGTGAAATTATTAATCTGAAAGCAGGCTATGATGACGATATTTTTGCTGGTGCCTGGCATCATAACGCCGTCATTCAAAATCCAAAACCGGGCACCTATAAACTGAACGTCACAGTTCCTGATCAAGGAGCGTATCTCCTGATTGCACGTTACCAGGCTGTTCAAGTTCCTGAACTGAAATACAATCTGAATGCAGTGGGTCCGAAGCTAAACCTGAAAACACAGGATTCCCCGGACAGCGTGACACAAGTCACCTACCAAGTTCAATATTATGGTGATCCGCAGCAAGGAGTCACTTCTGCACCTAAAGGTTTGACGGCACAGCAAAAAACGGTTAAACCTAACGGGCAAATTGAGCTATCCAAAGCGGACAAGCCCGGCATCTATTCTGTAACCTATGAAATTAGCGGCACCACAGAGGCAGGTTATCCGTACCGCCGTACAGCTGTTCAATCCATTTATATTGATGCAGACGGCAACAAGTATGCCGACTAAATAAATCTACAGCCTAAAAAGCCTGCGAATTCCTATTAAGTTGGGGCATTTGCAGGCTTTTTTTCATTGTGTTCAATCTGTTGTCTGATTCCTCAGCTTATGAAGCCAATAGTAGCGGTGTAAATCCATAATAAAATGAAAAAGAACAAATGCCAGCATGGAGTATACACTGATCAATACTGTGGCAACTAATTGTTGTGTAGCAAATCCGAGGGAAACATTCGCTATCAGATAACCAGCCCCAGTAAATGTGGTGATCGTCACTACAGGCGCTCTCTTGTTTTTTTTCTTAACTTTTGGTTTCTTCTTATGTTTTGAAGGATCTTTGAATTTCGCCAAATTATATTTTATAAAGTAATACAAAGCGACTCCATAAAGGGCAAAAGAACCTATAAAATACCATGAAGTATCCAGACCCAACATGCCATAAGCAAACTTTTGTGTCATGATCATGAAGCCCATAGAACAAATTAAACCAAATACACCACGGAATAAAATGTAATTCAATTGCAATTTGCGTGGCATGATGACCAGTACTAGAGCCCAAATGTTTATCAAAACAATCGGTGGCAACAGTACATACACGTAAACTGCAATGTATGGATTTCCCACTAAGGGGATAACCAGAAACAGATCTAACAGTAATAAAACAAGAATGATGACATTGGAACGAATACTGTTGACTGGGTACATCTTCATACTTTTCTCAAAAGAAGCCCTGTTATCAATCATAAACTTATAAGCCCTCCGTTAAATAAGTAAACCTACGGATAAGGATAGCCAAGGCTATATCCATTGTCCACTTTTCACTGTCTTTAACTCTTGTCGCAGTTCTTCTATAAAATCAGTCACAATGCTTTGGACAGCATCTTCACGGGACATACGAATATATCGACTGGTCTTTTGAATGTCTTCCTCGAACAATTGAAGTATCCTATACATGGCCTCCTGATCTCCACTTTGTACTAATTTTAGCAATTGGACGAACTCAGCATCCGAAATAACTCTTTCAGCATTTTCTTTTTCCATTTATTCACCGCCTGTTGGGATAGCTTTAACTCTTTTGCAATCTGTGCTTCGGTTTTATCTAGTATGTAAAGGTCAAAGATGATCATTTTTCCGATCTCAGAAGATAGAGAGTTGATAAGCTGTAATGTGTACATATGAGAGTTTGAAGATTCTGTAAAAGATGGGGCACTGACGGATTCGTTCTTTTCCATTACAAATTCATGATTGGTTTGTACCCGAGCACGATACTGGATTCTCCAGGCAATGCGGTACAGCTTCTTTCGATATTGTTCTACCAATGTTAGCTGAGACTGATCCATTGTAAATCACCCTTTCTCTTTGGATTTGACTTTTTCTAATCCTCATACTATAGGGTAATTTCCAAACCTATTTTACAACCAAAAACAGAACATTTGTTCTTATTTATTATACTATTTTTACAATCGGTTGTATATGGTTCGTTTAATTTACCTTCCTTTATATATGGCTAAAAAGGAGGGAATACATTGCAAATGGATGATGCTCTTTCTCTGGTTACCAACGTAGGCTTTCCGGCTGGACTTTGTTTTATTTTGTTGCGGCACATCCTGCACACGATGGAGGAAAAGCTGGATAAGCTGGACGTCTCACTTCATGAGCTGATTCAAGTAATCCAAGATTTAAACGACACTAACAACTCTTCTTCCAAAAGCAGCAAACCTGACGAATAACAAACACAAAGAAGCTCCAGACGACGATCATCCGCCGTTGGAGCCTCTTTGTGCAGCTAATTTAATTACTAATGGTTATTTTCCAGCCTGAGCTTGGTCGTGGGCATTCTGTTCAGTACGGTTCACGTCAGATACTGACAGACCATAAGCCCAGTTACTTTGTGGCGGTACAACCCATACGGTATCTGGATCATCTTTAAGCGTCCAGCCCTGATAGACCAGCTGGGAATCATCCTTACCCAGCGATACACTTAGCGTAAAGCGGTGGACAGGCTTGCTCAGCTCAGAGGCTTTGCGCAAGGCCTGACTGCTGGCCAGGTTTTTGATCTGCTGCGAGAGGGAAGTCGCCGTGTCGCTGGCTACTGACTTTCCGTTCAGCGTCCAAGATGTGGAGGCACTGTCTCCGGTCCCGCTGTTACCGGAGGATTTGAGCATCCATGAAGCATTTTGGCCTTCCCACTCTATTCCGCTCAGCTTGGTATCGTCCCAATCGAACGGCGTTGTATCTATAAAATCTTCAGCACCCAGCAATAACCCTGAAAGAGTATCTATAGGTACAGAAGCTATCTCTTTTTTGTCTGATAATACATAAACAGCATCTCCGGAAGGCAACGTTTCACCGAAAGCAAAGGTACGAACGTCACCCTGCTTGGTCTTAATCTCAATCTGATCATGGGTAGCGGAGATCCCATATTTGGCTACGTCTGTAGGGGAAGATTCCACCACTTCACCCAACTTTACATTTTGAATCGCCGCTAGCCAATGGTCTATTGTATATTGGTTTAGCGGGTAAGTCCGTGGCTTGCTCATACTCCATTGGCCATCATGTTGTTCTAGTTCCACCGACTTGCCGTCCTTTCCAGTGATTGCGAAAGACGTAATATTCTCTTGCGTAAGCTGAATCAGCTGACGAGCAGCCGGCGCTTGTTCATAAAAAAAGTTTTGGCTCTTTGCATAGATTATACCCGCTCCCAATACAACTAACAGCAGCACTGTGGGTATCCATTTTCTCATGCTCTTCTTCGCCTCCACCATAATAAGATTCCGATGACCGCGAACAGCAACGGCAATCCGATGACAGATATGGTCAATATCGTTTTCGCTTGTGCAGGAGTCAAGTAAGCTACCTTATAATCCTGCTCCTGACGAGGACGAATAGTGAGCCCATCAGAATGCTCCTGCACATAATTCAGACTGTTCAGCACAAAGTCTCGATTGCCTCCTGTGCCGATCTCAGTGTCGCTTAAGAGGGCAGACGTTCCGAGAATAACGGCTTTGGGCTTGCCGTCTTTCCCTTCTACCGCATAACCGAGATCCAGCGGCCCCTGCGGGTCCTTGTCATCCTTCTGTGTTTCGTTGTTCAGCAGACCTTGGATATTCGTTTCACCATAGCTAGCTCCAGAAGATTTCATCAAAAGCGTCGACTTCCAATCCTTCTGCTCTCCTGCCTGCAAAGCAATAGACAATGAAAGAACAGGGTACAGATTGGAAGCCGCCAACTTATCGGTGATCGCATGACTGCCGAAGGTAGGAACCGTCCATAGCGGTCCAAGTGTATTCGTCTGTTCTTGATCCACCACGATGGCATGAGTGTCCTTCACTCCATAATCAGCCGCTAATGCATCAAGGTTTTTCCAATCGGACCCCATGTTCGGGTGAAAGCCTAGTGCCATAAAAAGCTTTCCGCCACCATTCAGATACGTACGAATACTTTTCAGTTCTGTTGCACTGATATCACGTTCTGGTCCAACAATAGCCAATACAGACGCATCTTTGGGTACACTACCCGCCTGATTGAGCTGAACTTCCTCTGTTTTCACATTATCTTGTGACAGTGAGCTACTTAATTCAGTCATTTGGGACAATGGGATTTCCTCATGTCCAGTTAGAAAGGCCACTTTTCCTTGACGGGTAGATGATAATCCCAACAATCCACTCGTCAGCTTTTCTTCCCCCGTAAATTGGTATGCCCCTTCACCACTCCCCTGAGCTTGCGTAAATAGACTCCCAATATCTATAACCCGTTTCTTCTCCCCCTGCACCAACACAATAGACGCTGCAGTAACACCATATTGCTTGGCCAGTATCGGTTCCTGATTCAGATCGTATTGCTCGACCTTGAGCTTGCTGTTACGCTTGGCGTATTCATTCAGCATATCCGTAACATCCCGGTTCAGCTTCTGATTTTGCGAGGTGGATACGGTAAAGGCAATCAATCGTACGTCTTCCTTTACATCCTGGATGGTCGTCAACGTTTGGTCAGACAGCGTATACTGCTTCCCTGCCGTCAGATCCAGTTGAAAGCCACCCAGCGAACGCAGAAATAACGTCAATAAAATAAAAATCCCTACAGCAGCAATCGATAGTACCACACTATTGGTATGACCCAGCCATTTTTTCATATTCATTACCTCCACCGTTTCCGTTCAACCACTTGGATGCTGAATAGCAAAAAGAGTACCGCCACCGTCACGTAGTACATCACATCGGCTCCATTCAGCAATCCTTTGGTGAAACTGTCAAACCGTGCGGTTAGTGAAAAAGGTTCCAGCCATTGCTGTACCGCCGCAGATGCACCCGTCTGTCCACCAAACGAATCCAGCATCCAGAACACAAGTAAAATAATAAAACTGACGACCGCTGACATCATCTGATGCTGTGAAAGCGTCGAAGCGAATAAGCCGATCGCCATCATGGCTGCGCCAAGCATAAACAGACCGATCACAGATGTTAATACCAGCGTCCAATCCAGCGACCCATAAAAGGACATCACGACCGGATACGCTAGACTGCACAGCACTAATATGAGCAACATGCCCAACGACGCTAAAAATTTACCCACGATCATTTCCGTCACACTCACAGGTGAGGTAAGCAGCAGTTCATCCGTACCTTGCCTGAATTCCTCCGCAACCAGCCTCATCGTGAGCAATGGGACGACGAACACTAGCATGGACAAGGTGTCACCGAGTACCAGCCGATAGTCCAGAATGCTTGGCTGATACATCACAAAATTGGTATAAAAAAGTAACCCCGTCAGCAGCATGTACACTGCAAGCGCAAAATACGTTGTTGGTGTCCACAGATAGGCTTGCAGCTCTTTTTGACAGACCGCGAACAAACGCCTCATGACCGATTACCTCCTGTATCCTTATCTTCTTCAGTCTTATCATTGCTGGACGCAGCTTCTCCATGCTCCACCGTGATGGCCGTAGGGGCTGCATTCTTCGAGGAATGTAGGTCTTGTACTGCTGGATCGCCGACCTGACCTTCTTCCGTCTCGCGGGTCGTTAACTGCTGGAAGATATTTTCCAAGCTAAGGCTTTCTTTTTTCATCTCCAAAATCGGAAGCTTCGCATCAGACAGCACATAAAATAGTTCTTCGCGAAAATCCTCACCGGAGGCTCCTGTGAGTAGCAATCCGGTCAGTTCTGACTCTGCGGCACTTAGCTCCGTGTTCGCTGAAGGCAGCGTGGTCGCCATAGATTCAACCTCTACTTTTCCCCAAGTACGCAGGACATCCAGCACCTGCTCACGCTTGCCTTTAACCTCCACCTTCACCTTAAATCCATCTTCCATCGAACCGCCGAGCGCGTCAGGGCGCCCATCCATGACCAGTTTGCCTTCATGGATGATGAGAACACGATTGCATAACGCATCCACCTCAGGCAATATATGCGTGCTAAGCAATACCGTATGATTTTCGCCAATCTCCTGAATGAGCTGACGAATCTCCAAAATCTGATTGGGGTCCAAACCCGAGGTCGGTTCATCTAGCACCAGTAAATCCGGGTTATGAATAATCGCACCTGCCAGTCCCAAGCGCTGTTTATACCCTTTGGACAAACTGCGGACTAATTGTTTTTCCCGCCCATTCAGTCCCAGCCTGGACATCATCTCTGAAATACGCAGCTTCTGCTCTCTCGCAGGCACATCCCGAATACTAGCTACAAACTTTAAATAGGATCTTACGGACATATCCTCATACAAAGGGGGCGTCTCCGGCAGATAACCGATTTTGGAACGAGCTTGTCTGCCCTTATCCTGAATCGGGATACCATCAATCGTAATCACTCCCTCGTTGGGTTGAAGATACCCTGTAATCATGCGCATGGTTGTCGTTTTACCCGCACCATTCGGCCCCAGGAAACCAACAATTTCACCGCGCTGCATTTCAAAATCCAGCTTATGTACACCCCGGTTGCCTTCATACCACTTGCTTACCTGCTGCACTTTGAGCACATGTTCCACCCTTTCCTTTATCGTAATCTTCTCCCTGCTGCTCCCCTACTTCCCTCCCCCCAAAATGTTGCATGGGAAGCAGGTAGCAGCAAAGCGGGGGATTTGGAGCTGGAGAAGCGCCAGCGTTCGCCTTTGCCTTGGGATTTTCACCTTTATATGTCTTATTTGATCATAGAAAAATCCCACGGCAACAGCGATCGGAAGCCCAAAGCCTTCGCGAAGCGGTCTCCTCCCTGCTGTTCCCCTCCCCCAAAATGTTGCATGGGAAGCAGGTAGCAGCGAAGCGAAGGATTTGAAGCTGGAGAAGCGCTAGCGTTCGCCTTTGCTGTAGGATTCTTACCTTTATATGTCTTATCTAATCAAAGAAGAATCCTACTGCAACAGCGATCGGAAGCTCAAAGCCTTCGCGGAGCGGTCTCCTCGCACTTCATGCTACACTTTTAAATTCTAATGATACCCCCCCACATATAACTCCAGCTTAACGTCACTTAAATAGAAGCTTAAAATAATGTGTCTAAAATGTGAACATGGAAATGCGCATCTGCCCTCGTAAACTTGTACGGTTCGCCACGGCGTGGATTCGCATCTACTATCATTACAACGTGTGAAGGGAGTGTATAAAAAACGATGACCGTACTATTTACCAATCTAGTTAATAACGGCGACTTCGAGACTGGATCTACCCTTTTTTGGAACGCTGCAAATGTGACCGTCACTAACTTATCCGTAAAAAAGACAAACTTTTATAGTGCGATCCTGACAGGAGGCGCAGTAGATGCATCTCTTTCCCAGGTCGTTTTTGCTGCACCAGGCGAAAGCTATACATTAAGCCTCTCAGCTGCAAAAATAGGAAGCCTGTCCAGTCCTCAAGTTAACATTTTTCTGTATTACTATGACGCAACCTTTAGCTTCCTTAGCACGGGGCTGACTACCTATTTGAGCGCAGGCACATTGCCAGACGCTGTGAACGGAACATGGCAAAGCCTGTATGAAGTAACAGCTCCTGTTCCAGCCAACGCAGCCTTTGCCTTTTTGGTTATTAGTAAAAATGCCTTGGCTAACACTGCTGATGTAGCCATTGATTCTATTGCTCTTGTTAAAGCAAGTGCAGCTGGAGCTGTGGGCCCAGCCGGACCTGCCGGGCCTACGGGTGCTACAGGGCCTGCGGGTGCCACAGGCGCTACAGGCGTTAGCGGACCTGTCGGACCTACGGGTGCCACGGGTGACACTGGTGTTACCGGACCTGTTGGGCCTACGGGTGCCACGGGTGACACTGGTGTTACCGGACCTGTTGGGCCTACGGGCGCCACGGGCGACACCGGTGTTACCGGACCTGTTGGGCCTACGGGCGCCACGGGCGACACCGGTGTTACCGGACCTGTTGGGCCTACGGGTGCCACGGGCGATACAGGTGCTACTGGACCTGTCGGACCTACAGGCGCCACGGGTGATACAGGTGCTACTGGACCTGTCGGACCTACAGGGGCCACGGGTGACACTGGTGTTACCGGACCTGTCGGGCCTACGGGTGCCACGGGTGATACAGGTGCTACTGGACCTGTCGGACCTACAGGCGCCACGGGTGACACAGGTGTTACCGGACCTGTCGGGTCTACGGGTGCCACTGGCTTTACCGGACCTGCTGGACCTATCGGGCCTGTCGGACCTATTGGCGACACAGGCGCTACGGGACCCGCTGGACCAACAGGGCCGACTGGACCTACCGGACCGTTTGGCCTTGGATTTACTGGCCCGATTGGACCAACAGGAGACACTGGTCCACAAGGACCGATTGGACCTACCGGACCTACGGGGCCGACTGGACCTACAGGGCCTACCGGACTCTAACGTTCTTTTTTCTACCACATTATATTTAAGCGACGTACCATACCTTATCGACAAAGCCGCACAGCCCGTTTAGGCTTTGTCATCCTTGCCCTGCCGCGATTGCGGCAGGGCTTCTATAATCAGACCTCTTGATAAATAAAGCTTTATGTTCGACCTGAATCCTTAGAAGGTTCCCAAAGGAGTGGTACTCAATTGATCAGTATCAGCCTGTGCATGATCGTCAAAAATGACCAAAATACTATTGGCCGTTGCCTGGAATCGATCCATCCTATTGTGGATGAAATCAACATCGTGGACACGGGTTCACAGGATCAGACCATTGACATATGTCGCAACTTTACAGATCGAATTTTTCCATTTGAATGGGTAGATCATTTTGCCCTTGCACGTAACTATTCGTTTGAACAAGCTACGCAGGAATACATTCTCTGGCTGGATGCCGATGATATTTTGAAGGAACAGGACGCCGTCAAGCTGCTTGAGCTGAAGCAAACCCTTGATTCCTCAGCCACACCAATCGTGGATTCCGTGTCTATGAATTATCACTATGCCTTTGATGATCATGGCAATGTCACCCTACATTTTCGTCGAAACCGCTTAGTTAGAAGGTCAGCCGGGTTCCATTGGCACGGAGCCGTGCATGAGTACCTCGCCGTAAACGGGAATATTCAACATGCCGATATCGCCATAACTCACACTAGAACACACACGGTCTCTCCAGGACGAAACCTGCGAATCTATGAGAAATTGCTCGCCCAAGGTCATGCCTTCTCTCCTCGTGACCTCTACTATTACGCTAACGAGTTAAGAGACAATAAAAGATATGAGCAGGCTGTGCAGGTTTACCAGGATTTTCTGTATACTGGACAATGCTGGGCAGAGGACGCGATTAGTGCATGTAGCAAAATGGCTGATTGTCTACAACAGCTTGGCAAGCTGGAGCAAAGCATTACGGCGGCTCTCCATAGTTTGACCTTCGATACGCCCAGGGCTGATCTGTGCTGTCGGATGGGTCATTATTTTTTGCATAAAAATGAGATCTCCAAAGCTATTTACTGGTACGACATGGCTACCACTCTGAATCCTCCCGACACGATGGGCCCGGTACAAGACGCGTACCAAACGTGGTTTCCTCATATCCAGCTATGCATTTGCCATTTTCGGATGAAGGATTACACACGTGCGAATTGGCACAACGAGCAAGCTGCCATTTACATTCCCAACGACCCGTACGTCCTGCATAATCGACAGTTCTTCAGCTCAATCCTGAATCCTCCCCAATAAAAATGTCCCCCACACTCACCCCTTAATCTTTGAGTAAGTCAAAGGAGGAGCAAGCGGAATGCAACAATCGAATCGGTACAAAATAGCTGTCTATGCCATTAGCAAAAATGAAGCCCGATTCGCCAAACGCTGGATGCACACCATGCGTGAAGCCGATGTTGTCATTGTAGCGGACACCGGCTCTACAGACGATACTGTTTCCCTGCTACACGAAGCGGGTGCAGAGGTGCATCGTATAGAGGTAACTCCTTGGCGTTTTGACAAAGCTCGCAATGAGTCCCTACGGCTGGTCCCTGATGATATAGATATTTGTGTCTGTACGGATCTGGACGAAGTCTGGGAGGAGGGTTGGCGGTCGCGGCTGGAACGCAACTGGAAGGAAGGAACTACCCGGATGCTATATGCCTTTACACATGGACAGCCTGGGCAAGATACCGTTTATACATGGTTCTGGAAAGAAAAAATACACACTCGTCACGGGTACCGCTGGGTACGCCCAGTTCACGAGGTGCTTGAATATATCGGAGAGGGTAAAGAACGCAACATCCGATCAGACCAGCTCCGCTTGTATCATGATCCCGATCCGCACAAGTCCCGCAGCCAATACCTTCCACTGCTGGAGCAGTCTGTGCGCGAGTTTCCCGAGGATGACCGCAACATGCATTACTTGGGGCGGGAATATATGTATCATGGCCGTTGGGACGAGTGCATTGCTACGCTGCAACAACATCTTGCCATGCCGCAGGCACGCTGGGCAGATGAACGCAGTGCTTCGATGCGCTTTATTTCTAGAGCCTATAAAGCAAGTGAACAATGGCAAGAGGCAACACGTTGGTTATACCGGGCTATTGCGGAAGCACCGTATTTACGTGAACCTTACACGGAAATGGCTCAGCTGGCCTATCATACGCGGAACTGGCCCGCCGTCTATCATATGGTTGAAGAAGCGCTGCAAATTTCTACACGACCGGATACGTACATGCAAGAGGATTTTTGCTGGGACGCCACGCTGTATGATCTTGGTGCCCTCGCTTGCTACGAGTTAGGCCTTTTACACAAAGCATGTGAATTTGCGAAAGAAGCAACAGAACGCTCCCCGGAAGATTCTCGCCTCAGTCATAATTATGCGCTAATTCAATCCAGGCTTCCATAGAAACCCACACCCCGTCCTGTTGGTTGAATAACTTGGTATTAGAGCTTGTGGTTGGCAAAGGAGGTTATTGAGATCAAAGTTCTATTTACTTTTTATATACCCAGCGGCGGCGTAGAAACCTTGAACCGCCAGCGTTGTAAAGCGCTCATTCAGGACGGGATCGAATGTCATCTTCTCTATTATCAGCAGGGTACAGGGATGCAAAACCTGCACGGCGATATTCCAGTGTTCACGACTTCCTCTGAAGAAGAAATTCGAAAGCTGGTGGAGACTCATCGCTACGATGCAATTATCGTCTCTTCGGACTACCCTATGCTCCCCAGATTGCGAATGTTGGGCTATCAGGGGATATTGATCTATGAATCGCAGGGCTTTGGCCCTCACGAAGAAGCGGCTTGGGTTGTTGCAGATGCAGTTCCGTATCTTCAAAATTACGCCGATGCAGTGCTCCTACCAGATACGACTCATTTAGTGAATCTTTTCTCCACCATGTGTCCATGGCTTAATCGCTATGTGTTTCCAAACGTGCTGGATACCAGCGTATTTAATTATGTACCTAACACTCCTCCAACTAATCCGGTTATTGCCTGGGTTGGACGGCTAGAGCCCAACAAGAACTGGAGGCATTTTGTCGATATTTCTTACTGGATGCTGCAAAACCGTGCGGATCTTCGAATCTGGATGTTTTATGATGAAACATTGTCACAGCCGGAGGATAAAATACAATTCGAAAAAATGCTTACTCAGCTTGGCATGTCCTCCATTATCGAGCGTTTTAAAAGCGTACCTCATGCCAATATGCCCCTGTATTACTCCATGATTGGCGACTCAGGCGGCTACTTGCTATCGACCTCATTGGTGGAGGGATTCGGCTATGCAGTTGCTGAGGCGATGGCCTGTCGTTGCCCGGTATTAAGCTCTGATTCAGACGGAGTACGAGCATTCATTGACCACAACGAAACCGGTAAATTTTATCAGCAGGGGGACATCTTGCAGGCGATACTGCAAGGACTAGACCTGATGAACAACGTACCTCAACGCGAATCTATCCGCAAGAAAGGACTGGCGCGAATCGTTAACCTGTTGGCACCGGATAAATATGTGCGTTCCTTCAGACAGATGATGAACACGCTAGGTGTGAGGTAATTAAAAAAAAAGCTGACGACAACCCTTTTTATATACGGGGCATCGTCAGCTTTATCTTGCCTTTTTTATTATTGAATATTGGAATTGGAATCTATCTAATCTTTAGTAAGCGGTCTCCTGCATGAATATCCTTGGAATCTTCAACTAAAATATCCGTGTACACGGCTGTATTGGTTACAATGACGGATGTGGTAATATCATATCCGTCATCCTCTATAGCTTTGGGATCGAATTCAATCAGCTTGTCCCCTTTTTGAATCGTATCTCCTTCAGACACAAAGGAAGTGAAATGTTTTCCCTTCAAGCTGACCGTATTAATTCCAATGTGAATGAGCAGTTCAACTCCATCCTCAGAGATCAGTCCAATCGCATGTTTTGTTTTGAAAACGGTAACAACAGTTCCGTTAAAAGGTGCGTAAGCTACTCCTTCTCGGGGGATAATTGCGGCTCCCTGACCCATCGCACCACTGGAGAAAGCTTCATCTTTCACTGTGGTTAAAGGAATCAATTGACCATGTAGAGGACTGAATATCGTTTTTTCTTCTTCTTTGTTTTCATCTGCAACCTTAATTTCAGACGCAGATTGTGCATTTTTATAACCGATAAGATAGGTCAGAATAAATGCGACTACAAAAGCTACAACCAAAGATATAATAAAGCCGATGAAGCCTGCATCCATGCCTTTTGGATTAATGAATAGAGGTATACCAAAAATACCGCCTGAGGCAAATCCATATGCCGTTGAGCCGAGTAAGCCTGCTGCAGCTCCTCCTATACCTCCAGCAATCGAGGCTAAAATAAACGGTTTTTTGGTGGGGAGCGTAACCCCGTAAATAGCTGGTTCAGTAACCCCCATCAAACCCGCAATTGTGGCAGAAGTGGCGATGGGTTTTAATTTAGGGTCCCGTGATTTCAAAGCAATGGCAAAAGCTGCACCTGTTTGGGCAAACGTAGTACAGAACAACATACCGTTAATCGGATCAAACCCGTTCGTAACTACATTATTCAAGAGAATTGGAATAAACGCCCAATGGAGACCAAAGATAATAATAGCCTGCCAGAATCCGGCCAGAACGAGACCAGCTACAGCCGGACTTAACTGGTAAATCCACATAGAGCCTTTGGCTAACCCATCGCTGATAATAGTTGCGATCGGTCCGACAACCAGAAAAACAATCGGTGATATGATGACCAAGGTCAGAAAAGGAACAATGAACATTTTAATGGAAGCAGGTGCAAACTTGCTTATCATTTTTTCGACCTTAGCTGCCAAGAACGCCCCAATAATGATAGGTATAACAGAAGAAGTATAATTAATTAGAACGACAGGTATGGTCAAAAAGGACAGCGCCGTTTTATCCGTAAAGGCCGAAGTAATGGTCGGATACACCAAGGCGGCCCCCAAAACAGCGGACAGGTACGGGTTTCCTCCAAACTTTTTACCTGCTGAAAACCCTAGAATAACCGGAAAGAAATAAAACATAGCGTCCGCTGTCGCATATAAAATTTTATACGTGCCCATCTGATCCGTCATCCAGCCCAGGGATGTGCATAAGGCCAATAGTCCTTTTAGAATCCCCACAGCAGCGAGCACACCCACAACGGGCATGAACACACCTGAAATGACATCGACAAATCGACTGAATAGGCTCGCTTTTTCATTTTTTTGATCGTCTTCAACCATCTGATCTCCATGCTTTACTCCCATGGTGTCCAAAAGAGCTTCGTATACTTTGGGAACCTCATTCCCGATGACCACCTGAAATTGGCCACCACTTTCTACAACGGTAATGACACCGTCAATCTGCTTGATCTTTTCTTTATCTGGCAATTGATTATCCTTCAGTTTGAATCTCAATCGAGTGACACAGTGAATGACACTGTTCACATTTTCATTTCCGCCCACGGCTCTCAACACTTCTTTGGCTGTTTTTTTATGATCCATCATGTTCACTCCTTCTTGGATGCGCTTTCTATTTTTCTATTCGTAGTAGCTGGATGTGCAATAACTGCGACAATTACGGCACTAATCCCGCCTGTAAGTTTTCCCACGATCATGGCAATCACCATATTCTTGTCCATTCCAGCTACAAAGCCAAGATGTCCTCCGAGAACGAAAGATCCACTGACAGCAAAGGCAATACTGATCACTTTTCCTCTGGGCTCCATCTCTTTAACTAAAGTGAAGGTAGGAATATTATGAGCAAGACTAGCCACAAGACCCGCAGTAGCCGATGGATCTATGTTTAGCAAACGTCCTGCCCGTTGAAGCGGATTTTTAAATATTTTTGTAATCCAAGCAACCAACGGAAACGCACCAGCCAATACAATAGCAATCGTTCCAACCGTTTGCACACCGACAGACAACGGAGCCATATTGGGAATAATCACAAATCCAGTTAAGGTTTCGACCCCAATCGCTGCCAAACCGACAAGGGATAGAAGCCTAATGCCGTTACCAAACCACTTGAACCATCGGATCGTATACTCCGTAAATAGACGTAAACCCAGCATAATGATTATTGAAAGAAGCATGGGAATGATCAGATTTTTTAAAATCATAATCACGTCAAATCCGGCGATCATTCCCCCTATGAAACAGCCAACGGGAATGGTACTAATACCGATCAAGATACCTTTTGCAAAATATGGATGATCCCCTTTTTCCAAAATGCCGAGGGCAACCGGAATCGTAAATACGAGCGTTGGGCCAAACATGGTCCCTAGAAAAACCCATGAAAACACGCCCGCTTGCTGGCTGTGCGCCATTTCTGCCGCAAGTGCGTATCCCCCCATATCTACCGCCAATATCGTATTAGCAAAGGATGCCGGATCGGCACCCATTGCCACATATAACGGTGAAACAATGGGGATCAACCACGCGGCCAGTACAGGGGCCAAGGAAACAATCCCTATCATGACCAGAGCAAGAGAGCCCATGGTCATAAACCCATTGTTGAAGGCTTGTCCCAAACCCCAGCGATTTCCCAAACATTGATCCAATGCACCCAACACTAAAAAAAGAGCGATAACATACATCACAATATCGTTAATGGACATCCTGTTGCCTCTTAATACACATGAACTTTATGATTTTCTGCGCTGTCATAGGTGTCGAATACAAGCTGAAGGGTCTTGATATTGTCGTGACCACTCGTTTGAAATTCTTTTCCCGTGTTGAGGCAATCTATAAAATGAGCCTGTAGCTTTTTATGGCTTTCCTCATAGTTTAATTCAGTCTTTTCAACCAATACTTTTTCGACTCCCTGATTATTAATGAGACATAATTTACCTGTGTTGTACAGTTTTAGGGTAGCCTCATCGCCTTCAATCACCAGTTGTTCTTTATGATCGGGAAGAACCTGTTCCGACAGCTGCCCATCCAGTTCCCTGCGAGTCGCCCAGCTCATGTCCATAAGACCGAAATAATGTTCATAACCTAACATGATAATGCCCGTGTCTTCTCCTTGTGTGTATGGACTGACCCGCTTGGTTTCCGCATACAAACGCCGAGGTTCACCGAATAAGAAACGCCAAGTATCCAGCCAATGAACTCCCATTTCATAAAACAAAAGCTTGGGCATATCTCTGAAAAATGGCTGCGGCAGCTCTTTTTCCGGAGCAAACCTCGGTGAATAAAAATCGGTATGCGTATAACGTATAACATTCATATTTCCAACGATATTCTCTGCCAGCAATTTTTTTATAATTTGAAAAGGTTCAAGCCAACGCCAATTTTCTGTCACCATAAGTCTGACTCCTGCTGCTTCAGCAATACTTACTATCTGCTCAGCTTCCTCAACAGAACGGGCAAAAGGTTTTTGGCACATAATATGTTTTCCGGCTGCGGCCGCCAGTCGAACCAGTTCCAGATGTGTCTCAGGAGGTGTAATGATGTCCACGACATCAATATCCGCTTCGCTTAGCATCTCCTCCAGGCTGGTATAACAATATTCAGTAGGGACATGGAATTGATCTGCTTTTTCAAAAAGTAAGCCTTTATTTCGATCACAAAATCCTTTGATTTCTGCATCCGAGATAAACTGCCATGCTTTGATATGTTTCTCCGACCAATATCCCGTTCCAATAACGCCGATTTTCCACATGTTGCTTCACTCCATCCACATTCTTCTCTGTTTTTATTTCGTTCCGATGATTACAACATCACTTTCAAAGCTGTGCATGTCTAGCACCGATTGATCCTTTTGGACGGACACGTCGGTTTGAGCAAACCGCTTCCCGGCTAAATCAATCGTTGTAAACTTGTATTCCTGCACGTTGATACTTAGTCGTACCTTTGTGTTAACCGGGACATACAACACAATGGTATTCTCGTTCCCCGCAGCTCTGATTTCCTCTGTCTTGTTTAAAACAATATCCAACGGCTTTACGCCAATCAGGTTGTACATTTCAAACAGATATTTAATAAAGGAATAATCCCATGCGCCCTCAAATTGCAATGCAGTTCTCCAATCATAGGGACTATCGAATCCTTCCCCTTCTACAATGCCGAATTTCTTTCCTTTCTTGTGCCAGCTCCAAATGCCATGCGCTCCGTAGGTAATGCCCGCACCCCCGCCTGCAAGGAGGCTTTGCCATGCCGCTTTTCTGGCATCCAGTGCTGTGTATCTGCCATACACATTGCGGCTGTAACTAATTTGTTCATAACATGGCTCTCCATTAATGACAGGCCGTATATCCGGCTTATAATAGAAATGTTGAGCAATCTCATGGGCTACATGTTGGAACTCGGAATTATGTCCTGATTGATACATATAGAATCCAAGACCCTGGTGTTTCTCAAAGGCTGGAGGAATTTCTCTCAATCTTCCTTGAATATGCAGCGTAGTTAAGCTTGCAGGGCTTAATTGTTGTACAATATCCAGTGCTTTTAAATAATAGGAATTGGCACGTTCGGTCGGAAAATCACTATCCCCGCTAATCAGAAAAATAGGATCAAATGGAGAAAAACGGTTTACCACGTACGTTACATAGGGTTCAACGCATTCAAACGGCATTTTATTACCTTTTTGGAACATCTCAGCCCATGTATCCGGCACATAGTTACACCACAACAGAACCAGTGCTGGAACAAATCCACGCTCTGTAGCCATCTTCAACATGATTTCTGCCCGGTCAAAATAAGCTTCGTTTAATGTATGGTAGTCGAAATCCCCATTTTCCATTAATGCAAACGGCTGTAGATTCAGATCCGATTCACTTGCGTCCCATTGTCGGAGTATGTTGATTTGCAACACATTGAAACCTTGCATCTTCCGATAGTCAAGATAATCGCTCCACTCCTCTATCGTCGCGTTGGTAAATACACTCCACACCGTATCTGCCAAATAAAAAAAAGGTTTTTCCTCTTTGGTAAAACTTCTTTGATTTTCAGCCATGTTTAAACTCAAATGAATCACCGTTCCTCTCTTGCTGTATGCGCAAAATTCTCTAAACAAAACTAAATAAAAAACTAAACTTATGTGTTTTTTACGTGAAATAAACTAAATTAGAGCGCTTTACACTTGAATATTAACATTATAAATTATAAAAGGTCAACAAATTTTTACTTTTAGTTATTTAGTTTAGTTTAGTTTATAAGCTAAACTTTCTTGCTGAGTAATGATATAATTTATGTAGTTTAGTTCAATAGGGGGTTCCACATTGAAAATTGATGATATTGCAAGGCTTGCAGGTGTTTCTAAATCTGCTGTTTCTCTTGCTTTTAATAACAAACCCGGAGTCAGTGAAGAAACCAAGGAGCACATTCTAAAAATAGCCCAAGAGCATGGATATAAACCACGCACCATGAAGACAAACAAGGAAGCCATTAAAAATCATCATGTGATTCGTTTTGTGGCCTGTAAAAATACAGACATCGTAACAGAGCACTATGATTCACTTCCATTTTTTAACGAATTAATTCATCATATTACCAATCAGGTGAGAGAACATGGAAACACCTTGATTTTTTCGTCTTTTGATAGCCATAGCCTCGAAGAAGAATTATCTACTTTGGAAAAAGATCAGCCCTCTTCAGGCATACTTCTACTTGGCACCAATTTAACTTCCGAGATTATTCATTCCATACAATCCATTCATTCCAATATTGTTATTTTGGATACTTGCTTTGAACACGTCGATGCCAGTTTCGTATCTATTAATAACTATCTCGGTGGGTATCAGGCAGGCCAATATTTAATTCAGTCAGGACACAGAAAGATAGGATACGTACAATCCAGTACCAGAATTCTGAACTTTAAAAAACGAAAGGAAGGGTTTATGGCGGCTTTAGAGGAGCACAATCTTTCCATAGAAAATGGGCTTACATTTGATATGCATCCCATGCTTGTGATGTCACAGGACGCATTTAGAACAGCTATTCATGAATTGGACGAGCTACCTTCGGCCCTATTTTGCGAAAATGATTATATGGCGATCAGTGCCATTAAAACGTTTCAGGAAATGAACATTCGAGTGCCTGAACAAATTTCCATCATGGGCTTTGATAATATACATGAAGCGAAGGTCATTAGCCCGGAACTCACAACCATTCATGTGAAAAAGGATATTTTGGCCCGAACGGCTGTAAACTTGCTTATGGAGAGGCTTAACCATCATCAGGGGCATCATACTCAGGTTCTTGTGAATACAGAGGTTATTGAAAGAAGGTCTTGTTTAGTCACAGAATGACCTATGGTTATTGGTTTATTATTGCTTGCTCTCTCTATGATTTTAGAATAAAGCCGCCATATTGGCGGCCTTTTCTATTATCGGATTCCATATTGGACATTTTCAATTTCTCGTCATTCGTTGAAATCTTCCTCTGTCAAATCCATATTTACGCTCGCAGCAGTTCGACTGCCGTCGGCCGCGGCAAAAATCAACTGAGAAGGCATGAAGTACGATGAATCCCCAGCAGCATATACACCAGGTATGGAGGTTCTCCCCGCTTCATCCGTCTTGATCCCGCCCGACTCCGTTCTTTCACAGCCCAAATGTTCTCCAAACGGTGCACTTTGTACAAACTGGGGAGTCACGAAGCCGCCGATCCTCGGGACTTGAGTGCCATCCGTAAAGCGCACGTGCTCAAGCTTTCCATTGTGGCCGATGAACGCCGCAACAGGTTGCTCTATTACTACTATCCCCTTGGATTGAAGCCGTTCTTTTTGCTCGTCCGACAGGGATGCATGACCGTTCGTACAGACGATCAAATCCTTGCTCCAATTAAGGAGTAGTTTGGCTGTATGAAATATAGCCGCCGATTCAGAGACAAGGACAAGCGGTTGATCCCGCAGCTCCCAACCGTCGCAATAAGGGCAATTAAACAAACTTTTCCCGTATAACGGATAAAAACCTTCGATCTTGGGGAATATCTCCTTCACGCCCGTCGCTAATATCAATTTTCGCGCTTGAACGCGAAGGCCTGACGAATCAAACCCCTCAAATCCGGATACGTTTTTCATAATCGAAACAACCTCGGTTTGCAAATGATGAACAGACGGATAACGCAGCACTTCCTCATAAGCTACACGGCGGAACTCAGATGGCGTTACGCCATCTCTTGTAATAAAACCGTGCGACGCATGCGTAACCGCATTTCTGGGCCGATTATTATCAATCAAGGCCACACTTCTCCTTGCCCTGCCCAGCACGAGGGCTGCATTCAACCCAGCAGGCCCTCCGCCAATAATAGCGCAATCGTATAGCATAACACCCAACTCCTTTTAAAAGATATTAAAGACTCTTTATGTCTGCGATAGAACCAAAAAAACACCGTTTTACATAACTGGCAACCACCCTCTTTCTATATAAAATCGCTCACTTTACACTTGTGCTTGCTTTTGCGCCAAATCGACCAATTTCGTATTTTTTAGATGTCGTTCCATTTTCTCCTCTGCTTCCCTCATTACAGCTTGAATCAGGCACTCAGAACCGTGGACGAAATCACATTCAAACAAAGAATTCGTACCTTCAATGGCATGGATAATATCCAAAAAAGTAATATCATCTTTATGACGGGATAGGCGATAACCTCCATTGGCTCCAGAAACGGATTCGATCATTCCAGCCTTCACAAGCCTCGTCAAAATTTTTGAGAGATAAGTTGGTGAAACATTTTGGGATTCAGCCAGTTGCTGAACACCTACCGGCTTAACCGACGAATCAGTAACGAGCATGAGCATAGTGTGCAGAGCATAATTCGTTGCTTTTGTAAATTTCATAACTACACCTCAATCAAAGACTTATTGTATCTACTATATCGCCGAATCTGCGAGTGTGTCAAGATCATCTAGGATTCACGCTGTTGTCAACCCTTCTTTTGGTTACGCTCTAACCGTTGTATACTGTTCATCAGAAACAGCTAAGAGAGGGGGCTCGTTGTGCGTATTTTTGATATTCTTCGTATATTGGTTGCTGAACAGATGGTCAAAGGAGCACACTTGGCAATTGCATTGAAGGTATCTTCTCGAACGATACGAACGGATTTAAAGGAATTGGGTGCGCTGTTGTCGAAGCATGGAGCAGCAGTTAAACCCCTTAAAGGAACAGGCTACAAGCTAGAGATTCGGGACGAACAAGCATTTCATCATCTGCTGAAGCAATTAAAGGATGATGAAAATAATGGGCCCTATCCATTAGCGAGTTCTTCTGAAGCTAGAAATCGTTTTTTAATGAAAAAGCTATTGCTTACCAATGCATATGTCAAACTTGATGATTTAGCCGAGATCCTGTATGTTAGTCGATCCACTTTACAGAATGACCTCAAAGAACTGCGCAAGCTGCTGGCAACTTACGGACTATCTCTGGAGAATAAACCCTATCATGGTATTCGAGTCAAAGGGAATGAGGCCAAGCTGCGTTATTGCATTTCCGACTATATATTCAGTAGGACAGATGAAATAGGCGAGCAGCAGATGTCCCACCCTCCTCTGATCTCTAACGAAGAGATGGAATTCATAAGAGAAGTGATTCTGGATCGTATTGAGATCCATGATATTCAGTTATCGGACATTGCCCTGAACAATCTGGTCATTCATATTGCTATAGCATGTAAGCGAATTCGTGAAGAAAGGTATGTGTCGTATTATCCGCAAGAGATGAAAAAAATCGAAGCGCAAAAAGAGTTTAGGGTGGCGACTGAGATCGTATCCGCCTTGGAACAAAACATGAAGCCCTCCTTTCCACTTGTTGAAGTTGCGTACATTGCTGTTCACCTGTTGGGTGTAAGGACCGTCGTTAGTGCACGTATGGATGAAGTGGAGATTAAAAAGATCATTGATAAAGATATCTACGAACTGACTATCGAAATACTAGACCAAATTGATCAGCAGTTGAAGATGAACATTCAACACGATCAAGAATTGCTGATTGCATTTTGCCTTCACCTCAAACCAGTGATCAACCGTTATCAATACGGAATGAATTTGCGTAATCCTATGCTGGATGAAATCAAAGCCAATTACCCGCTTGCCTTTGAAGCAGGTATCATTGCTGCGGAGGTCATCAAGCAGCGGCTTCATATACACATCGAGGAAAATGAAATTGGATATTTAGCCATTCATATCGGAGTCGCGATGGAAAGAAAGAAAATGGAGGATGCACCCAAAAGATGTATGATCGTATGTGCTTCTGGACTCGGCAGTGCTAAGCTGCTGTATTATAAGCTTCAATCGGTCTTCGGTTCAAGGTTGGATATCGTGGGAACCACTGAACTTTATAAGCTGAAACAAATGCCGTTGGATACACTGGACTTTGTCATTAGCACGATCCCTATTTCAGAACCGCTTTCTATCCCTATGATCCATGTGAGTACATTTTTGGGCAGTTCTGATATTACTAAAATTGAACAAGCCATTTCTGAGGTCAGACTTCCTGCTGTGCAGTATGTACGAAAAAAATTGGTCTTTCTTCAGCAGAAGTTTGAGAACAAACTCCAAGTGCTTGAATTTATAGCCGAAAAAATACACGAAGCAGATCTTGTAAAAGGCCCCCTGCTGCAATCGGTAATAGAGCGTGAAGCCGTTTCCCCCACTTCATTTGGCAACTTGGTCGCGATCCCGCATCCGATGGAACCTTTCGCAGATTCCACATTTTGGGCCATCTGTACATTACAAAAAGCAATCGATTGGGATGGCAAGCCGGTACAGTTTATTTGTATGCTCTGTATACAGCGTACGAAATCAGAAGATTTACAGACTATGTATCATATCTTGCTTGAAATTTTAAATAATGAACAGCTCGTCCAGCAGCTTATTCGCTGCAAAACGTATACAGAATTCATAGAAGTGTTGCATAAAAATAGTTGAACATAAGGAGTATGAAGAACGATTGATTTCCGTTAAGAAGAGGAAATAATGTGTGTTATGTTGAAAGCGATTCCAAATTATAATAGCCATACGAACGAGATGATTGAAAGGAGAGAGGATCACGTGAATCATGATGAATCTACAGAGCACGACGTGAACATGGAGGACATGGATGATACAGAGATTGTATTCCAAATTATATTATACGCAGGGAATGCACGCAGCTCCGCCATGGAGGCGATTGAGCTTGCAAAGGCGGGGAAATTTCGTGAAGCCAAAGAAGAATTAGCCTCAGCAAAAAAAGAACTGGTGTCCTCCCACAAGATTCAAACCAGAATCATCCGTAAGGAAGCAGCGGGTGAAAAAACAGAGATGTCTGTCATGATGGTACATGCTCAAGATCATTTGATGAATGCACTCACCATTCGCGATATGGCCTCAGAGTTTGTAGACCTGTATGAACGCATGGATCAATTCGTACCGAAATCGTAGAGGGAGGGACGCTATCCCATGGCATTCAAAGACAAACTGGTTGACGGCCTCACATCGGTAGCAAATGCAATCAACAATTTTAAATATATTATAGCGATCAAATCAGCTTTTATCACATTGATGCCCGTTATTATTGTCGGGGCCTTTGCTGTACTGATTTCCAATATGGTCATGGACCCAGTCAATGGTTTGGCCCATTTTAGGCCATTCTCATTCCTGGCTGAGTACAAACCGATTTTCTCAGGCATTAACTATGCCAGCTTGAATATCCTTACCATTCTGGCTGTTTTCATGATTGGTCTGGAGCTAGGAAAAATTAATGGTGAGAAAAATCTTTTCCCCGGTTTGCTTGCTTTAATCTGTTTTATCTCTGTGACACCAACCACGATAGAGTTGATGGTTAACGGTGACATGCAAAAAGTAACAGACGTCATAGCCCGTCAATTTACGGATACCAAGAGCTTGTTTTTAGGGATTTTCATAAGCATCCTGTCCGTCGAGCTATACAGCAAACTGGGTAAGTCCGACAAGCTAAAAATCAAAATGCCTGAAAGTGTTCCCAGCAATGTGGCCGTTTCATTCTCCGCACTCATTCCTACCATTATTACGGTGACTGTCTTCTCCATGTTTGGATTCTTTTTTCATAAGTTTACGGGACTCTATCTGTACGATGCTGTCTATAATGTGGTGCAAAAACCTCTGGAGGCCGTAGTACAGGGACTGCCAGGTATACTGGTGCTGATGCTGGTTGCGCAAATCTTCTGGGTGATCGGTATTCACGGAAACCAAATGGTAAAGCCCATTCGTGAACCCCTGCTGCTTGGCGCGATTACTGTCAACATGACTGCTTATGAGCAAGGACTGCCCATTCCGAACATTATTACGATGCCTTTCTGGGACGTATATATGAGTATCGGTGGTTCAGGGATTACGCTAGCCCTCTTGATTTGTATTATGATCGCTTCCAGGCGTGAAGATATGAAGGAAATAACAAAGCTTTCGCTCGGCCCAGGTCTGTTTAATATTAATGAGCCTGTCATTTTCGGACTTCCGATTATGTTGAATCCATTGATGGCTATCCCTTTCATTATTACTCCGCTCATCACAGGAACGATTGGTTACTTCTCGACGTTGCTTGGATTTGCAGGTAAAGCCGTCGTCATGGTTCCATGGACTACTCCGCCTATTATTAATGCCTACCTGTCTACAGGTGGAAGCATTGGAGCCGTCGTCACTCAGATCGTTTGCATTGTGGTAGCGATTATCATTTATTTCCCGTTCGTCAAAATTGCCAACAAGCGAACGACTGAATAATGCGCTACTATAGAAATACACTAATTAATTGAAAACGCATTCTTTATACAATGAAAAGGAGAAACATGTCATGGCTAAACATACGATACAAATTCCATCGAATTTCATCATGGGTGCAGCGGCTTCCGCCTGGCAGACAGAGGGATGGAGCGGTAAAAAAGAAGGCCAGGACTCATTCCTGGACCAATGGTACAAAAATGACCGCTATGTCTGGCACAATGGATATGGACCCGCGGTTGCAACCGACTTTTATAATCGCTATACCGAAGATATTGCGCTGATGAAGCAGATTGGCTTAACCCATTATCGTACTTCTATTAATTGGTCCCGCTTCTTAACGGATTATGAGAATGTAGTGGTGGATGAAACGTATGCGGATTATATGGGCCGGGTCATTGATGAGCTGATTGCAAGCGGAGTCGAGCCGATGATTTGTCTGGAACACTATGAGGTCCCTGCCTACCTGCTGGATAAATATGAAGGCTGGTCTTCCAAGCATGTAGTGGAGTTATTTGTAAAATATGCGGAAAAAGTGTTTGAACGGTACGGCGATCGGGTCAAGCACTGGTTTACGTTTAATGAGCCCATTGTTGTACAGACTCGTGTCTATCTAGATGCCCTTCGCTATCCCTATGAACAAAATACGCGGAAGTGGATGCAATGGAACTATAATAAAACGCTGGCAACCGCAAAGTGCGTACAGCTTTTCAAAGCAAAAAACTATAGTCAGCACGGGGCTAAAATAGGCGTTATTCTGAATCCTGAAGTCACTTATGCCCGATCAAGCGCCCCTCATGACCAGTATGCGGCACATGTGTATGATTTATTTTACAATCGAGTATTTCTGGACCCGCTTATTAAAGGCGAATACCCACAAGAATTGTTCGATCTCATGGGCAAGCATGATATTGCATTTGAAGCTACAACGGAAGATCTGGCCGTGATTAAGGAAAATACCGTTAACTACGTCGGAATCAATCTCTATTATCCCCATCGGGTCAAAGCGCAGAGTAAAGCGTGGAACGAAAACACCCCCTTCCACCCCTCTTACTACTATGAGCATTTTGATCTTCCGGGTAAAAGAATGAACAAGTCACGGGGCTGGGAGATTTATCCTAAAATCATTTACGATATGGGAATGCGCATTAAGAACGAATATCACAATATCGAGTGGTTTGTCGCAGAAAATGGTATGGGTATTGAGAATGAAGCTGCTTTCAAAAATGAGGAACACATCATTCAGGACGACTATCGTATTGACTTTATAACAGAGCATTTGTACTACACATTACAAGCTGTAGAAGCGGGCTCCAACTGTACAGGTTATATGCTGTGGGCCTTTACAGACAACGTTTCTCCCATGAATGCTTTTAAAAATCGCTATGGACTGGTAGAAATTAACCTGGACAATGATCGAAGTCGGCATTTGAAGAAATCCGGCTACTGGTATCAGGCCGCGATCAAAGAACGCTCATTTATTGCTGATCTGGATGAAGAGTACAAGTAGTTAAAAATGAATTCTGGAGGCGCTCAAATATGAAAAAAATTATTTTGGCATGTGCTGCGGGTATGTCCACATCCATTTTGGTTTCTAAAATGAAAAAAGAAGCAGCAGCAAGATCCATAGAGCTGAACATCGAAGCCATCCCCGAAAGCACCATCAAGGAAGAGCTGGAAGGCATTACAGATTCCGTGATTGCTATTTTGCTCGGACCTCAAGTGCGGATGCGTAAAAAGGCAGTCACCGAAATTGCAGCTCCCTATGGTATCCCAGTAGATGTCATTGACACGTTGGCTTATGGTAGAGGGAACGGTGCAGCTATCCTAGATCAAGCCTTTAAGCTGGCTGGCGAGAACATCTAATTGCTATTCAAATGAAAAAGAGGCTGAGAATTCCCTCAGTCTCTTTCTTGAGTTGCGCGCTCTTTATCACGACATATCTTCTTTGCCTGAGCCCATACTACTCACATACGTTTCCTGTAAACCGGCAGAAATGCCGTATAGCGGTTCCCAACGAAGCCAATGTCTGGCGACTGCGTTACTAAGACAGCTATGGTGAATGTCTCCAGCTCGCGCTGGTGAATACACAGGGCGGACAGACGAACCATGCAGCTTCAGTAAATCGTAGGCCAGTCGATTGATGGACGTCGTTCGTCCCGTACTTACATGTACTGTGCGTTGATCCGCTGCATGAATAGCCGCCATATTCGCTCGAACTACATCCTTGACGTACACAAAGTCACGAGTTTGCGTCCCATCGCCGTGAATGAGCAAGGGGCTTCCTTTTTTCAGCCGCTCCATAAAAAGAGCGACAACACCACCCTCTCCCTTCGAAGCCTGACCGGGACCGTACACATTTCCATAACGCAAAATCGTGTAGTTCATACCGTACAGCCGATAAAAAAGTCGAATATACGATTCTGCGGTCAGCTTGGACAGTCCGTAGCCTGAAATCGGCTCCACGGGATCGTCTTCCTGTATACATTGCTTTTGCAGCTCTCCGTATACGCCAGATGTGGAAGCAAATATGAATTTTGACACACCAGCTTCATGACAAGCCTGCAACAAATGAATCGTCCCCAGCACGTTCACATCCGCGTCCTCATCGGGTTGATGGATGGATTGCTGCACATCAGCCTGTGCGGCCAAGTGAAACACAATATCCGGGCTTTCCCGAATCAGCAACGTCCTAGCTTCAGAGCTGCGAATATCCGCAATATGCATGACCGCGCGCGGGTCCACATTTGCCATATTTCCGGTCGTCAGATTATCCAGCACATGTACTCTGATGTCCGAATCAGCAAGCGCACGTACCAGCTGAGAACCAATAAATCCAGCTCCCCCGGTGACCAAAGCCTTCACTAGCTCACCCTCCTTTTGAACCGAAGCATATGACTTCCCTTCGCATCATGTTATGCGACTCCCTATAGCTTGGCGCAGGCACACGCACAGTCCGAAGACAATCTATAATGTGCCTGTGGAATCTCAGCACCTCAGACGTGCAGTCTCACATTTTCCAGCATATAACGCCACATCCCATCCTGACCGTTCCATATATCCTCAGGCGGCAGCTCCACTGAAACCAGCCGCTCCAATCCCCAATCCAACTCCGTCACACCATCAGTCCCTGTATAATCCACGTATAACAAGCGAAAATCATGTGTAATCCTCTGTAATAACACATCATGTAGTTCCACCGCTTGCTCCCGATTGCCTCCAAGACGAACTAGTAGCAGACGGGACGCAAGCGTGAATTGATCCAGTAGACGTGCGATGCGGCGATCAAGCGTCGTTTTGAATGCAGGATAGGAAGTCAGCTGCTCCGATGTATTCTGGCTAACCGGAAAATGGTGTGCGGCTATAATCTCATAGTTTGCATCCTCGACCATGAAGTTATGTTCGCCGTAATCATGTCCCGTGACACGTAGACTGTCAACATCCATAAAATCGGCAAAACGGGCGTCCAGCAAGCGACTGATCTGTGACAAGTTACCGGAAATCATCCAGTCCAGCGGACCGGCATAGGGACGCAGTCCGTTTTTATCCAGCTGAATGGAAGGCAAGCAATGTCCACCCAGACTGAATACAGCATCATAATCCCCCTGCAACCGCTCAAGCACGACGCCCTCCCCTTTCCGAAGACAAGGTCATCCCTTTAAAAAGAGTACGCCAATGCGGATCACTCTTGTAATTCCATACATCGGCAAAAGGCATTTCCACCGCGCATACATGCGGAAGCTGCCAATCCACCTCCGTCAACTCCGTTACGCCGGAACAATTCACTACCAACAAACAAAATTCATTCGCTACCATGCCTGACAAAATACGTTCCAGTTCCTCTACTTCTTCATAGGTTCCCAGCATACGGACGAACAAGCTGCGCTTCGCCATCTGTGTTTTTGCAAAAAAACGTTCAATACGACGGTCTATCTTTTCCTTGAACTCGGGATAGGTCACCAGATCTGAGGACGTATTGCGCTCCTGCGGAAAATCATGTACCGAGATCACATTATAAGCGATATCTCTGACCATATAATTCAGTTGGCTCGTACCAACGACACTCAAATTGGGCAATTCCATAAATCCGGCAAACCGATTTTCAAGCAAGCGGTTCACATCGGACAGCGTGTCAGACATCATCCAATCCAGTACCCCGGCAAACGGCCGCAAACGGTTCTTTTCCAATTGAATGGCAGGTGTACAGTTTTGCCCCAGACTGAAGACCGCTTCATATTCCCCTGCCAGCTGTGCGAGTCTCATAGCCGTGCCTCCTTTTTTAATACGACCCTTCTCTCAGTTCCTACTCTATCCTTCTTCTGTAGTCGAAAAAGGGACTTCAGGCCGTAGTTTGTTCCACTCTACATTACATGCACAGCACGGCGAAAAGGGTTGGACACCGATGCGCTTTTTGTCAAAGAGGCGTACAACTATCCAGTCCAATCCCGGTTATTTTTCATATCATATTAAGGCTGGTAACCTAACGGAATTCAAGGAGGCATCATCATATGTCCGTGTTTCTTTTAACCATCGATCACCATCTCGCTTACCACAGCGCCCATATACAAAGCTGCCATGTGACCTTTTTCAATCGTGAAAAGAGGGCCGTCGATGTGTTGCTGGAAATGGGGAATGACAGTGGCGTTTTTAGGCGGCAACTTCTTCGACTGGGCCCTTCTCCCGAAGCTGACTCCGTGCTAGAACTCAAGGATATGGAGGCAGCCCAAAATCCGTTTTATCTGCGAGTGATCACGAATATTTACAATCCAGAAACGCTGTTTATCCTGGCTGAATTTTTGGAAAACGGGAACGTTGTCGCTAAGCGTACAGCCAGTCATTTTACCGTGACACCCTAATGAACGGGCAGAGGAGGAAGAAGGTATGTTGAAATATTCAGTTCAAAACAAAGCTGAGCCAGGCACATATGCACTGCCTTTTCAGGTTACCGATCAGGAGAGCGTGCTCTCTACATTGATCATTCCTGCAAGTGAAGCTGAAGGACGTATTGTCATTGAAGTCTCTTTGGCATGGGAAAATCCGCTGCTCAACTGGGATATCGGGGAGCTGGATATTCGATTGCGTCGCAACGATGAGCGGGGACCTATGCTGGACTGGTTGCAGGATTCCTGTTATCAGGAGGGATTTGCCGAGTTAATCTATGAGGAAACGGGAACACAGGGAGAGCCTTATGTATACTGCCTGACCGTACAATCAGCCGACCGCCGTGCTGTTGTTACAGGACCACTCATGGTTCGAGGCTCTGTGTATGTAGATTCGATGGACGAGAACCCGGATGGACAATGAACTGAAATAACTAAAGGCAGGTGGGAGTTTTAAGCCCAACCTGCCTTTTTATAGGGTCTGTATTCTCATGGCGCGGATTGCTTCAGACATTCTAAAATGTCAGCGTCCGGCAGCGTATAATCTTCTGGCAACGAAGTGTTAATTCGGTTCCATATTGCGTAATCAACCTTCAAATCCGGGTGTGACTGCTGGATTTCAAAAATACGGTTGTACAAGTCTCCAACGACAGGAAAAGTCATGCTCTCCCTCCTAACTATTGAATCAACGTATTCAACGTACTTGATTCAGCGCTTGCCCATAAATATTCACGAGTCGTTCAATCATAACATCCAGAGACCAATGCGCGATCCCCCATGCCTTGGCACGATTTCCCATGACTATCCGCACTTCATCCTGTGCCAGCAAATGCTGCAAATGAGCTGCCAGTGCCTCCACATCGCCAACCGGGGAGACTAGTCCGGTGTGTTCATGCTTCACCATTTCCGGCAGTCCACCCGCATCCGATACCACTGCCGGAAGCCCCATAATCTGCGCCTCCATGACCGAAAACGGCTGATTGTCCTGTATGCTTGGATGAACAAAAAGGTCCGCCAGTTGTAAAAGAGCAGGTACATCTTCACGATGCCCCAGAAAAACCACGTCTTCTTCCAGCCCTAGCTCCTTCGCCTGTGTTTGAAGCTCTTCCCTTTTATCTCCCTCCCCGACAATCCAGCAAACCCAATCCGTACGACTTGCTTTCAGCAGGCCAAGAGCGCTCATTAAATAATGCAGCCCTTTGATATAGACCAGCCGTGAAGGACAAATGATAACTTTTTTCCCCTCAGGTCGTATCATGTCCGTTCCCCGGGCGTGGACTTCCCAGAAGTGCTCGGTATCCAAACCGTATTGGAAAGTAGCAATCTGCTGCTCAGGCACTTCGAACTCACGCACAAGCGTCTGTTTCATCCATTCTGTAGACGTAATGGTAATATCCGCGGATAGAGCGCCATAGTGCTCTAGCGCCCAATAATACTTCCACATCAGCGTCTCACGGTAACCCTCCTCATGATCCCGCTCCAAAGCCATCATAACTTCACGAGCCAGCGAGCCATGAATATTCGCTACCAACGCGCTATCTTTGCGTTTGACCCGACTTAGCGCACGCGTCGCAATGACATCTTGCGTGTGAATCACATCATACTGCTCGACCCCGAAATACGCCGCTGCCAGCTCCATACAGTATCGATCCTTTTCCACCGTCTGCACCCATGAATCCAAATGTAATACAGGGACAGCCGATTCATTCAGCTTCGTATCCAGCAGGGGCAGCAGTTGATCCTTCAGTAGCTCCCTATCTTCAAAAACAATATGGTATTTAGGTGTATCCGGTCCGTTTCCCATCAAGTCTACCGTGTGGCCCAGTAGCTCCAGTCTCCGTTTAATTTGCATCATAAAGGGCCATACGCCACCCAAATGAGGAATCGGCCAGTACGTAGCCAACAAAATTTTCAAAACAGCCTCACCTCCTCTGTCTCGTACGCTGAGCTACACCCCATTACTTCCGTAAATTTGCTGGAAACCCGATAACGCATCTGTCCAGACCGCAAAAAACCCATTATTCGGCACGATCGTTACATCAATAAAATTACCGATTGTAACGACTGGAACCGGACTAATCCCGTTAGGATTAAAGGAGCTGTCTGTTATTCTGAGGTTCGTAAATGTACTTCCTCCGTCCGTTGATTCGGCCACAAATACGTCTAATAAAGAGGTCGTTATTTGATTGGTATAATATACGATCTTGATCACGCCGGTCACAGGCGAAACATCAATAGCCGGGAAAAAATGCTGTGCCCCTGCACTGGCCCCTGTCACCGATTGCGGCGCAGTCCAGCTTAACCCACCATTCACCGACCTGGCAAGCAGCACATCCGCATACCCTGCCCGATTATCCTGCCAGACCGCATAAAGTGTTCCCTGATTCGGGCTCGTAGAGCGATCCACGGCAATGTTAGCTGCCGGCAGCACATTGAAACCAAAGCCGGCCACGGGCAACGGACTCGGAACCGGGACCACAGAAGATACAGGTAGCGAGGAACTAAATGCTGTCCCTCCATTGAAGGACACAATGACCTGATATTGGTTAACCGGATTCGTGACAATGTACCCGACATAAATCACCCCTGTAATGCTCACAGTGATTTCCCCCCGCGTAATCTGATTGGAGCCAGCGGTGAGCACCACGGGTGTCCCCCATGTGATCCCTCCATCCTGCGAACGTTGGAAGAACATGACTGATCCGCCGAAAAAGTCAGGATTGTACTGATGCGTATAACATAAATAGATATTTCCGGTATAGGAGCTGACCTGAGAAGTATCGAATTTCACGCTGACCTCAACATTATTGACAAATGTCCCATACCCTCGCTGGGCAATCACAGGCGGATCAAATGTATTACCGTTGTCTCTCGACACATAAGTGGCGATGGTACCGCTCAAACCGTCTGCGGTAAATACGTGACAGGCTATGACAAACAAGTTGGGAAAACCGTAGCTGACGCTATGGGATTCCGCCCCTACATAGCCGGCTGGTAGCGGTAAAATCTGCTGTGTGAAAGAGGCACCGCCGTTACCTGAACGGTATACCGCCGTCAACGGCGGCCCTGTCGTAAAATCGATAGCCGCAGACACAATGGTACCGTCGAGCAGGTTGAAAGCTACACTCGGCTCCTGGGCCAGCCTTCCGTTAGGCGTAAGCTGTACGTTCGGCATCAGGCTCCACCCCCCGGTACACCCGCAAATATCGTCAAACTGCCTGTGCGCGTATCTGTCCAGACGGAAATATAGCTGTTCGGCGGTACAATGGCGACATCAATATAATCACCGATCAGCTCTGATTCGCCTCCACCGACATTCGGGTTAAAGGAGGTCGTCGTGAGACGACTGTTCGTAAAGGTGTTACCTCCATCGGACGACTCTGCGGCGAACACATCCAGATTAAAGCCGTCCACGCGATTGGTATAGTACACGACAACGACCAGTCCCGTCTTGGGCGACACTGAAATTGCAGGGAAAAAATTTTGCGAGCCGGGCGGGCTGTCTGTCACAATGACCGGAGCACTCCAGGTACCGCCAAAATCGCTTGATTTGGACAACAAAATATTGCTGTATCCCTGACCAAAGTCCTGCCACACGGCATATAGCGTATTTGTTGTGGAAGGCACACCCGAGCAGTCCGCGGCCAAGCTGGGGAAATTCAATATCCGAAAGTCATAACCAGGAACGGGCAAAGGATTGGGCACAAGCGTTATATTGGATACGAGAATATCCCCGCTGAAGGTTGCCCCGCCATCAAAGGAGCGTCGGATAAAAAAAGCTGGTGTTTGCGGTCCCGTACGAATCCAACTGACATATACGCTTCCATATTTGTCGACCGCAGGCTCAGGCCGCTCCGTTGAGGATTGGATATTGGAGAGCATTAACGGTCGGTCCCAAGTTAGTCCTCCATCGGTGGAACGCTGGTAGAAGGCCGCAGATTGAGCATTAAAATCCACATTATATTGGCGGTTATACGTGACATAGACGTGTCCGAGATAGGGACTTGCCCCCGCATTATCCGTCGTAATATTAGTCCAGTCATTATTAATGTAATCTCCATAGCCCGGGTTAATGACCACTGGAGGATCAAAGGTGGCTCCATCGTCCGTAGAACGGTAGATCACGACAGCCCCGTTTTCATTGCCCGGAAATACATGCGCGGATACGATAAAAATATTGGGGAACAGATAGGCTACCATTCCTGCCTCGGCTCCTGTATAACCCGGCGGAATCGGCAATAAAGTATCCGTCCAGTTCGCTCCGGCATCCAATGAGCGATACAGTCCAATCAAGGGAGGCCCACTGCTAAAATCAACAGCTACAGCTATAACAATATTCGGATTCAGTAAATTAACAGCAACACTAGGCTCAAATTTGGGCAGGCCGCTGGGTGTCACCTGAAAATTCAAAGGCATCGCGAGCATTCCCTTCATTATATAAATAGATACGCCTGAAGTATTTCTATCAAAATGTACTTTTTTCAGCACAGCCTAGAGACAACCATACAAGCTTTCTTTTCAATAGATTCATAGTATAAAAGCATCCCTTCAAGGGTTATCCAATATTCTGTTTTTTGAGAGGATGATTCGATTGGCTTTTACAACCGGTTATATGACGAACACTAGAGATTTTGGTACTGCCTGCTCCAATGTTGTTGTGAACTTGGTCAATGAGGACACAGTAAATGCGGCAACCGTGACCATCCAAATTTTTTTCTCGCTGGTACCGGATACCAAGACACCACTGTATGTGACATCGGTTAACTTGCCTGCAAACTCCATTGCCCGCCGTACCTTCTTTATACAAGGGGTTCTTGCCTATGAGGTACAATACAACGTGGCCTCCGCTGCTCCAGCGAATGTCGTGCTCTCCAACTTTGGACTGGATCAGTTTGGTAATGTTGTACAGGAGCACCGTGTTCTCCAGTCCGAGCTGACCACAATCCCTGCACTGTCCCCTGTTATTTAAAAGCCACCCTGTTCCAGTGCCTGATGCAATCTGTGGGTGTAATACACGTAATTCCATTCTGGCGGTACGGACTGAACCCCTCGTCCGCTGCCGATGGTGGAATGGTCATCTGTATAGTAGGAAAAGGCATGTGTATCCTGTAATGGGCGCAACAAATCCGTGAGATACAGTAGATCCGTCACGGCAATATAAGGTTTGACACCGAAGCATACAACAAAGCGAGTCGTGGTTTCACCAATAGCCTGAACCAGTGCTTCCTGGATCGAATAATGCTGCCGTGATGTTACGATTAACCGAGGGTCGAGCATCATCGACAGGAAAGCGCTAGCTTCCTGTTCTGGCGTTAAATCCAGCAGCCGTACCACGCAATTGCTGTAGTGCTGCTCCAGCAGATTATCCAGCAATGATTCAGCTTGAGCCATATCCGTGACAGGCATTAAAATCGTCATTTCAAGTGGGATGCCCCGGCGTGCTCTCGCCTCATACTTGGCGATTTGGAATGCGCGCCGCCAGCGTCGGTGCTCCTTTTGGCTGTGTAGGCCGGCCGATACACTAAATGTGGAATTCACCCGGTAATCCATCAGGATCTCCGGGATGAATTTCATATTGCACGTCTCGGTCAGCCGCAGCCAGTAATCATAATCCTCAACGGGTTGCAGCCGATAGCCGCCAATCTGGAGGGCATATTTGCTTTTGTACATAAATGAAACCCCAACAATGCTGGCGTTCAGCAATTCGTGATGTGGCTGACTTTGGTACCGGATCAACGCCTGTTGATGCTGCTCGTCATACAACGGGTTCCCATATGCGTCAACCTGGCGGAAGGTAGAAAACACAAGACCGAGTGAGTCTGGCCCCTGCTTCAGCTCTTGCCGCAATCGTTCAATAAAGGAAGCATTATAAACATTGTCGCTGGAGACCCAGGTCACATACTTGATCCCAGGATCTTTAAACAACTCATCGAATCCCCGGTTTAGGGCGTGGGATACTCCTTGGTTCTGAGGGAGTGTAACCAACTGAACGCGCGGGTCTCCCATTGCTGCATAGAGCGCTGGCCCCACCATTTCCGGCGCTCCGTCAATAACAATGATGAAGCGAAATCCCCTGTAGCTCTGGGCTAGTACGGATGAGATTGCAGCTTGCAGATAGCCGATATCCTGTTTGTACAGTGGCATAACAATCCCCGTATCTACCATATCAATCCCCCCTGACAGACTTTCGGCTTCATGAGGATAAACCACTCAATACCTGACTGAAGCGATCTCGATAACGTGCTTGGGTGATGTTGTACTCCCGCTCCACAGCGGGCCAATATTTTTTGGTTCCCATTTCATCATGCCAACGGTAGTTAACCAAGGACTCGTTCAGAAAAGGAAATGGATATCCCGCCAGCATCACGCGGTACCACATATCCAGATCATGTGTGTACGGCAGCAATTCATCAAACAAACCGATATGTGCAAACAGCTCCTTTTTAAACATAACCGTGCATCCATTGACCGGATTTCCTTGTTGAAAAAAACGGTAAAACTCCGTCATAGACGGAAACACGGCGGCTGCCTGGTAGCTTGTGACTTGGCTGTATTGATTGATGAAATTGAAGTTGGTATGGGAGATGTACGCACCGTTTTCCACCATAAAAGAAACCTGATTGTTAATTTTATCCCTATGATAGGTATCGTCGGAACTGAGCCACGCAATATAATCGCCACTGGCATGTCGGATACCATGATTCAGAGCGCTGGCTGTTCCACCATTGGATTTACCTAAATAATGTATATAAGGAAGATAGGCCTGAAGCATATCAACATGTTCCGTGGAGCCGTCATCGACGACAATAATCTCGAGTGGGCCATAAGTTTGCTCTAGTGCACTTTGCAAAGCCTGATCCACATATGCACAGTTATAAAAGGGAATGACGATCGTTACTTTCGGTCTCATATCGTTCCTTCCTTTCCGGCTCGGCGGTATTGAATCATATCCTCCAGAGATTGCCTCAGCTGTATGGTCGGCTTCCAGCCCATGTCCTCCAGCTCTTTCGCACGGTATGCCTCGGTAGATGCTGACTCTGCCACATCCCCCCATTGTATGGGAATAGATGTTTTGGCCAGCGCAACCATACGTTCCACGATATTGCCCAGTTCCACAATGCGGCCTGTGCAGACCGAGTACACTCGGCCTGGCACACCCTGTTCCAATAGCACACCGTATGCGCGAACGGCATCACGAACGTCGAGAAAATCACGTTGCGCATGTCGGGAAGATACCCGGAACGGGACAGTTTCAGTTGCGGACTGCCCCTCCCTACGTTCCGTCTGAACGATATACCCCGCGAGTAATGCACAAAATCCGGTAGATGGACCCGGACCGATCAAGTTGCAAGGCTCTGCCAGCATGACGGATTGTTCGAACAGCGCGCCCCACGAGAGCGCGACTGCCTCTTGAAGGCTTTTGCTAAGGCTGTATGGATGTGTTGGATGATACGGAGCCTGCAAAGCCGTCTTTAGCCGAGAACCCGCCACGACAATTCTGGCTTTGGGGAAAGGTCGCAGTACATCGAGCAGATACAGGGTGGACAGTACATTGGATTCCATGTATAGCAGGGGACTCTCCCAAGATTCAGGGACGGAATTTTTACCACCCAGGTGAAGCACATAATCCGGAGCAATCTGTCTAATTACTTCGCCCAGACGTTTCTTGTCGAGCAAGTCACACACATAAGGCGTAATACAGTTGCGAGTCTCCGCCTCTGGGCTGTTATTTTCATCATCGCGAGCCAGTAAGATCAGTTCTGAGACGGAAGCGGCAGTGCGAGTCAGCGCCGCTACCTCCCAGCCGAGCTTTGCAAAATGGCGGCAGGCATGCATCCCGGTATAGCCCGCCGCTCCGGTAATGACTATGACAGGCCGACGTTGTTCCGCTGTGCTTCCGTCCATTCCAGCAGCTCCTTCAGCATGATGCTGTAGTGAGGAACATCGTAGAGCAGATCGGCCCGGGTAGAACGAAGCGTCCGGTCCTGCACCGGCTCATCTTTCGGCACGATCCGAATATCCTCCCTATTCCAGATATCTTTGAACAGCAGCAGCAAATCGTGCTTGCTGATCGGTTCAGGGTGAACCAGATGAATGAGTCCGTCCAGCGGCTCATTCATCTGCACCTGTATCGCCTTTGCTAATTCCAGCGTCGTAACCCCGTTCCAAAAGACCCGGCGATACCCGTTAACGTCTCCGCTCTGCTGCAAGAACCAGTGCAGCAGACCAATGCCACTGGGCCGAATTTCCGGCCCGATAATGGAGGTACGGATAGTCAGATGCCCTGCGGCCTTTACTTCTCCGAGTATTTTCGTCAAAGCATAGGCACTTGTCCCATCGGGTTGATCCGTCTCCTTATATAAACCAGGTACCCGATTTCCCTCGAATACGCAATCCGTGCTGATATGAACCAATCGGGCACCGATACTGTCCGCTGTCCGCCGGAGAAGATGTGGCAGCAACCCATTAATTTGGTATGCTGCAATTTGATCCTCCCCGGCATGCTGATTCAGTACACCTACCGCGTTAATAATAACGTCTGGCCGTACACTCCGTACCAGCTGCTCCACCATAAAGCTGTCCTTTACATCCAGCAGCAGACCACCTTTATTTTCGGGATCACGGGTGGTGTAGAACACGTTATACCCGCTCTGGTTTTGGAAATACTTCACCAGAACATGGCCCGCCATGCCGTTACCACCCAAAATAAGCAGCTTCATTTGATGAACCCCCCGCTTTGGAGAATGCTGCGAATCTCCTCTTTCGACATCAAATTAAACTCCGAACTAAAGCTGCTGAATGACACGGGAGGGCACTGATTATAGCGGTCCTTTAATTGAGGAATATTCAGCGTTGGGAGAATGACCAAATATTGCTCGTCATAGACTACCGTCGTCAGGCTTTCAAAATCGCTCATCAAAATCTCATGAATTTTCTCACCGGGACGCACACCTTTTTCTACAATTTCTACGTTTTCCACACCTGAATCCTCAATGAGCACCTCAGCCAAGTCCAAAATACGGCAGGTTGGCATGGTCATGATAAAAATTTCCCCGCCAACACTTTCCACCGAGGCTTTGAACAGGAGACTGATCGCATCACGCAAGGTTAGGAAGAAGCGCGTCATGTTCATATCTGTGATCGAAACCTTGCCCTTTTGGCGAATCTGGCTTTGGAACAGATGCACCACGCTTCCGTTTGTGCCCAAAACATTACCGCCGCGCACCGTCACGAAACGTGTATCGCTATTCAGCAGATTGGCGTAAACAATCAGTTTTTCTCCTATTGCCTTCGTCATGCCGTAAAAATTGGACGGATTCGCGGCCTTGTCGGTCGATATATAAATGACTTTCTTGACCTGATTAACGACAGCGGCCTCGATTACGTTTTGAGTGCCTACGACATTGGTTTTGAGTGCCTCGTAGGGCTGATCCTCACAGACGGGTACGTGCTTGAGCGCTGCCAAATGAAATACATAGTCCACTCCTTGACAAGCGGTAGTCAGCGCATCCTTATCCCGAATATCTCCAATACAGAAGCTGAGTCGTTCATCCTCAAACTGCCTGTTCATGGCAACCTGACTGGATTCTCCGCGTGAAAAGATAATGACCTCTTTGGGGTTACGCGGCAGTAACTGGGCAACCAGCTCATGCCCCCAGGAGCCGGTACCGCCGGTAACCAAGATACGTTGGTTTTCAAACATGCCGTTTCCCTCCAAGCAGAAATTTAACTACCTTATCCGACACATCTTCCACCAGATAGCCTGCGGGACATTGCCACTTATGGGTCATCCCGGTCATTATGGCTACCGCGTTTGCTATAACCTCGCCATTAAGGCCGGACACGATATTGCTGCCGCAATCTACCGTTTCCGGCCGTTCAGTCGTCCGGCGCATCGTAACCGTCGGCACCCCCATGACACAGCATTCTTCCTGTACGGTACCACTGTCTGTCAAAGCGCAGCGGGCATGCCGCTCCAGCAGAACGAAGTCAAAAAAACCGAACGGTTCGTGAAATTCCACAAGCGGATCAAGCTGGATCGGCGGATGGCTTGCGATCCGGGCGGCAGTCCGGGGATGAATACTGCAAATGACCCGCTGCCCGAACTGCTGGGCTACCCGGTTAAGACCATCTAAAATAGCCAGCAAATGCGGTGGATGGTCGACATTTTCGGCTCTGTGGGCAGTGACCAGGAAATATTCTCCCGGCGACAGTCCCAATTTTTTCAAAATCCCACTACCGGTTACTTCTTTCTCATAGTGCTGCATTACTTCGTAGATCGGATTTCCAGTCAGTATGATTCGTTGGCTTGGGAAGCCTTCGCGTAGTAGGTGCTGCTTGCTTTGCTCCGTATAAGGCATATTAATGGTAGATATCGCATCAATGACACGCCGGTTCTTCTCCTCCGGCACATCCAGATCATAACAGCGGTTCCCCGCCTCCATATGCACGACCGGATAACCCATACGTTCCGCAAGTAAGGCACATAGAGCGCTGTTCGTATCACCGAGCAATAGCACATGATCGGGGCGTTCCTTGTTTAAAATATCCTCCATCTGCGAGTACATGGCGGACAACTGTTTGCCCAGTGTCCCCGCTTTCTCCTGAAGTACATAATCCGGGGCACGCAGTCCCAGTTCGCGAAAGAACTGCCCGCTCAGGCTTTCGGTGTAATTTTGGCCCGTATGCACAAGCACATGTTCATCTGCATGGCGGTCTAGCTTCGGAATGATCAGGCTGAGCCGTATAATCTCCGGTCTTGTGCCGAGCACGGTCAATATTTTCATGGTTTTGGAACCCACCTTTGCTGTCGTTGTTTCATTGAATTGTGGCGTTCAATGAAGGATAGCCATCCAGCAGACTGGCTGTGCTCCAGCTTAACGTTCATCTCAAAGGTCCGGCGTAGGTTCACCCGGACCGTTGTTTTGTATGCTGTCCAGCCTTGAGTGTGACTCGCTTCGGTTTGTGCGCGTTGTGTCGCCGTGACCGGTGCTTGATTTTCCGCTTGAGCTTCTGTCTGGACTTGGTTTTCGGATAAAGTCCCTTCGACAACGGGAACCCGTGAATTTTCTTAAGGCGACTCTTGCCGCCGCTTCTCTTATACCTGCGATTCCGAAGTCTGGTACGCTTACGGCCCTTTGGCCATCTCGCCCGAATACTACGCTTGCCGCGGGGCAAATCGGGTGGTGACTCAGGTAAAGGGGGTGCTGGTTGTGGCAAGCCCTGAATGGCTGCATATTCGATTGGCGGCAGACCCAGCACAGGCAGCTGACACACCACCGATTCAGGAAATTCTCGAATCGTGCTGGTATAACCCTCCGGTATAGCGGTGACCTGACGCAGCCCTTCGCCTTCCCTCGTCCATACAGGTCCACCCGGCTGCTGAATCAACGGGAACCAATGCGGATGATGACATACCCATTGACTGACCATGAGGTGCATACTGCTTCGGTAGGAATCAGGTCCGTATACACGTGTAGCTGCACTGTTGTTACGGACACCAATCCGTTCCAATTCCTCGGGATGATCGAGCAGATAACCCACTTTTTGCGCCAGCATGTCGCTGTTGCCCGGCTCTACCAAAAAATCTGTATTTCCGGTAGCCTCCATCAATTCCACAAGTCCACCCTGCGCAAAGGCTACTACGGGCTTACCGTAAACTAGCCCTTCCAGGGCTGTCAGACCAAAGCCTTCTTCCACCATACTTGGGATCACAACAATATCCATTGCGCTATAGGCCGTTGACACGGATTCCTCGAATGAATTGAACTGGAAGCGGCGGCTATAACGAGATTGGCGGATTAAAGAGACACATTTTACGTAATATTCCGAGTCCACCGAGCTGCCGATGATCCAGAAACGACACCGCGAATTGGTTTCGCACAGCTTTAGAGCCATTTGGACAAAAGGTAACAGCCCTTTGGCTTCGTAGATAAAGGAAGAAATATAACCAATGCAAATATGAAAATCCCGCAGCCCCAGTTTTTCACGTTTCCTTTTCCGTTCCAGCACATGCTCTCTGGGAGACGGCATATCCATATCCCGGCAGGGAGACAACACCGTATGCGGACGTGTCAGTCCCCCACCATGCAAAGGACGCATTACAGCTTGAGAAATGCCGATGACCCATTGGCTATAGCGCTCAATGATAGAAACAGAAACTGGCGTATGCGCATTCTGGTTAATGACTTCGGTAATTTTCCAGATCACCGGAATATTAAGCTCATGGGCAGCCATTGCAGGCATGACATTCACACAGGTATTGACCAGCACCACATCAGGTCGAGCATGCCGAAGCATCTGGAACAACGGTGCATACGCCACATGGGTCCGCAAATTCTCCGCATCCTGCGCCAATCCCTCATATGGGGTATACATGCCATGCAGCATGAACAGATTCTGTGTCAGAACGGTGATTCCGCGCTTGCGGGCCATTGAGGTCAGCCGCCCTTCACCAGGCGTTACGAGAATACAATCGAAGTACGTACGCATATCTAGACAAAATTGCAATAGCAGCTTCTCGGCCCCCGTAATACTGCGGACGTTGCTAACATGGCTGAATAACATCATTTTCGGCTTGATCGGAGTTCACCTCCTTTAAAATAGCAACCACCGGACGTGTGAATCACCTTATGGAAATATGACCGACAACAGTTGGTCAATCCGGTGACCATACGTGTGCTCCCGCAGGGTTCGTTCCAGAGCACGCAGAGCAATCTCACGACGCTCCTTTTCATGCGTCAAATAAAACTCAACCTTCTCCAGCAGTTCCTGCTGAGAGCTGTAGGTCTCTATCTCTTCCCCTGGCTTATAAAAACGAGCCAGATCATCTCTTGTATCTGTCAGTTGCAACGTGCCACTGGCAGAAATTTCAAACGTACGCGGATTGGGCGAAGCCCCCGGAATTTTCAGTGAGTTGTTGTTCACCGAATCATCCTGATGGGAACGATGAAGATTAATTACGATTTTGCTGCCGTTGTACGAATCATTGGTCTCGCCCGGAGACATCCAGCGACCCAGCTCAATTTTGTCGCCATACGACTGATAATCTGGGAGACGATCCCACCAGATTCCGTTGATTTTAATGTTACGAGCCATGAGCTGCGGCATAATCGGATTAAAGAAATAGATGCGGTTCCAGTAGGCTGAGCCTGTAAACCCAATCTCACGTCGTACCGAAGCGGGCGAGCTGAGGGGGAAATAGTGAGTCAGAAATGCTCCAAAGGGCAAATAGTGCACAGACGTGCAACCCAACTGACGGTACAGCTCCATGCAGTTCATTTCTAACGTGAACACATAATCATAATTCGTAACGATTTTGGTCGTCGTGTCGGTGTAATACGGATCGTCCGTTAGCCAGATGGCGGTGGGGATGCCCAACTGGCGTACCGCAGTAACCTGCTCCAACGGAAGATCCATTCCATCCAGTGCCAGCATCAGATTCGGACGGAGCTGAGCGGCAATATCTCCTACCGGCTGACGTGGGTCTGTTACGGTAACCTGAGCCGTCATGCTCTGCAATGTGGTAATGACCGCCTCATCCAGCGGAGAATACGGAAGGCCTTTGCCTGAGACGACATACAGTACATGGATTTGTCGAAAAGGGAAAACTGCTTTCATCCGCGCAACAATTGCGTTAGCACGGCCGCGCAGATATCCTTCGTCGTATCCGTCATGCAATCCCGCAGTTCTCCCCTTTTCCCAGGAGGCTGCCGCCGTCTGGTGAACAGCCGGGTCATACGGTCCTGTCGTAGATATCGTCATCACTTTCACTCCTCACTGTTTATGGTGTTTACTTTAGGCCATCGCCTTGTCCAGCAGTTCTTCCATGCGATTGGAGTACATATGCTTTTGCATAGTCGTGTACAATGCGCGCCAGGCCATGCGTTCGCGTTCCCAATCATGCTTGAGATAGTAGTCCAGCTTCACTTTCAATTCATCTGCTCCAGAGAAAGTTTCAATGTCATAGCCTGGTCGGTAATAACGGCTCAAATCCTTCCGAACATCCGTCATTTGAAGCGTGCCACAAGCAGAAATTTCATATGTCCGAGGATTGATGGACTCCGCTGAAAGCTGGTGTGTATTCCGATTATCCAGTCCGGGGTCTGTCGGGCGGTGCATATTGATGACAATTTTGGAGCCGTTATAATATTGAGCGGTCTCTTCCGGCTCCATAAAGCCCGGACGGATAAAGCGTTCCAGCACATCCCGCCGGGTCAGCCGATCCCAGTGCCCACCTACGATCAGCACTCTTTTGTCCGCCAAGAAGGGAGCTAGGTGGTCGAATAGCTTCACACGGTTCCAGAAGGCATTTCCAATGAAACAAATATCATGCTGATGCTCCCGCTCTACCCGCCGAGGATAAAAGATACGAGCTGACGCAGCCAGCGGCAAATAGTGAACCCTCGTTACTCCCTGATCGCGATAAAACGGCAGGCAAGAAATTTCGTGCGTAAATACGACATCGTAGGATTGACAGATCAACGCCGTATCCTCCGTAAAGTAAGGATCATCTACAAACCATATGGCCGTCCGAATGCCTAGGGCTCGTATTTGCTGTACCTGCTCCAGATGATCCGCCGGAAAAACATGCAGCCCGTTCATGACCAGCACGAGGTCTGGACGTTGAGCCTCGGCGTCAGCTAGCATCGTAGCAGGCGTACCGATGGCGCATGAGCTGCATATTTGGCCTAATGCTTCTTGCACACCTGTGTCTATAGCTGCGAAACCTTGCGGAATATACAACACTTTCAAATGACGAACAGCAGGCTGTATGGCCACGACCTGTGACAGAGCAGCCGTGCAACCGCCCATTCTGCGTCCTTCCCGATAGCCGCATCGGTACGCTTCGCGTTCATTTCCGCTTTGTTGATCGTTCACATCCTTCACCCTGTCCTGTTGTAGGATAAACTTCTGTCACTCCTAAACTATATGCGGAGGGGTCAAACGCATCATGGACGACTGCCACTGCCCGGACAAAATTGGCGTTTGCCCGTCCAACTGCCGAACCGCAAATAACCCCGAAGCTGTGTAGCTTCGGGGGGTTAGCTGTCATGGATGTTCTGCATAGTTTACTGAGCCTGGTAAGCGACCTGGTGTCCATCTTCATAACCTTTGGCAAAGCCTGAATTGAAACCCTCGTTGTAAGCTGCATCATACCCCTGCTGAAATGCCTGCGGATCATGCTCCAATGCAACAGTCCCGGGCTGTGGATTCTCCGCAGAAGGGACTGCCACCGGGTTAGCTTGAGGTTTTTTTCGCCGCCGCAAAAGAGGATGTCTTCTACGTGCAGAATGATGTCCTCTTTTACGGCGTCTTAGAGCAAGCAGACGTCTTCTTCTCCGTTTTAATCTGCGAATGCTGGAACGCCGGGCATCTTTACGTCTTTTGCGGGCTTTTTCCCGAGTGGCGCGTTCCCACCTTGTGCTCATTTTCATTCCTCCTTTGCTTTCTCGTGGTGGTTTCATTTTTCTGAACAGGCACATGGAGCCACGGTTTCGTCGGTTTTCCATATACCTGTCGTCTTAATGGAATACCCGCCAACATTTGCGTGATTTCGCCCTGGTAGTTGCTGAGTATACGAATGGTTTCTTCCAGACGGGTAGCCGACATATCCGCATGGGGCGTCAAGTCCGCAAGACTGGTCAGCATCCGGGCAACGGCGTGCTGGCTGGCAGCAATAGACTCCATTATATCCAGCTTGATCTCACGTTCACGCCTCATGCTCATTAGTTCATATCCCCCGAGCCCATGCCTCCCATCATCCCTTCCATGCCGCCACCCTGCTGCTCATCCTGATCCAGCAATGCTTTGAGATTGCTGCAAAGACCAGTCTGAAGCCGCGTTAATCCCTCCAGCATTTCCACCATTTGCTCGTGAATCTCCAAAGGTCGCCCCAGCTGTTCTTCATCGGTGTCAAAGGCGTGGGGCGCCAGATGGTTCAGCGCCCAATTACGCACTTTTTCTGCTTCGACCGCCTTGGCCTCCAGGATCATAGACACATTCCGCTGCATTTTGGAGGCTGCGTCCAGCATGTGAATCATTGCTTGTTCCCTACTCATGTGTTCACTCCCTGCCCTCGGTTGTTACGTTACTCCTCTTCCGGGTATGCCGTTTCCTTCACGACACGAACGAGCATTTCAGCCATTGCTTCCTGAAGATCGGCAATGCCGTTCAGATAGGCCACAATGCTTTTGTTTACTTGTCCCGAGCTGTCGAGAATGCCCGGAATTCCGTCAAAACGCGGCTCCTCATCTGGCAGTTCATGTATGATCTGCGCCATGCGCACAACCACCTGCCGTTCCGCATCCAACAACCTTGACATCTGCTGCTGCGAGTGCGAAATGTGGATCAGCAAATCATCTAACTCGTTATGCATAAGCCCCTCCTTTATGTGCTCCGCCGTGCGGAACGCACGAATTACCTACGGGCTTTCCGCTACTACAGCGTATGCCGCAGCGAGTAGTCGGTTCCGCCTAAAAGCGCCTATTCAGATCATTACAGATGCCCGTGCAGCACCGGTGGAGCAATAATAGGCTGCTTCTCCGGCAATGCCGACAATTCTTCAGAGGACAAAAATTGAATTGGATAGTCCTCAGCCCGCCAACTCATCACAGCGTAGAGGGTAAGGAATGGTCTTTTCCAACCGTTGCCGATTTGGTACAGTTGCCCACCTTCAGCATACAGTAACTCGATCCATCGCCTACGTTGGGCCGGGATATGAAGTGTGGGAAGCATGGACATGTTCCCCAGCTCAGGAGCCGCCAGCACAGGCAAGGGTTCCTCTGGCGACTCAGCTACAGGTGCATCAGTGCTGCCGGAAACTGTGACCTCCGGCTTCCCTACCAAGGGAAGTGCCAACAAGTCCAGCTGAGACAATCTGACAGGGCGCACGTTTTCACCTCCCGCAGCACTGACTCCATGCAAATACCGCCTTCTTCCCGATTCTAACCGAAATACTACACCGGACGGTCCCTGAACAACCGCTCCGATGGGGTAAAAGCTTGCCGCTGATACGTGTGTTTCCTTACCTGTTGAGATCTGGTCGTCCGTCTCCGCTGTACTGAATTTCAGGTTGTGGAACAGCTTATCCGCGTCCCCCCACTTTTGTACAAAAAAGGATCGGTTCCGGCTGCTTTCCTCCATTGAACCGCTTGTTTCGGTCGTTAGAGGAAAACCATACACCGTATCCCGATCTCTTTCTTCATAATGGATAAAAGCATCTCCGGCAATTGCCATACGTATCCCCAACAAACGCACACGCAGTAGCCAATCTGCATGGGCCTCCTCAATACTGTGGCAGCCTTCGTCCCAGTAGCCCGTTTTTTTCAGTGTCTCTCTGCGCAGCAATAAACAAAATCCAGCCAAGCTTTCGGTCTCTCGCCATGCATCCGGTTTGGGAACATTGAAGGTCATGGCAAATTGACGTGCTCCATTTTCGTTCATATCAGGAACCTCGATCTGCTGTTCTTTGAATGGACCATTCGTTACAGGCCCAACAACACCCATACGCGGATCGCTGTGTAAACACCCTAACAACCGATCCAACCAGCCGGGGGTCACCATGGAGTTTTGATCCAGTACCACAATAGTTGTTCCTTTTGCCATCATCAGCCCCTGATTCAGGCTACCTATCATTTGCACATCCTTTTTTAACAGCGCATAACGCACAGCGATGCTTTTACGGAGCAAATAGGTGGATGTCCCGTCCGTCGAGCCGCAGTCCACTACAATAATTTCGTGAGGATGGCTCGTATTCTCCTCAATACGGTGAATGCATGCACGGAGCTGTTGAAGCTGATTGCAGGACGGAATGATAATACTGACGCCTTCAAAAACCTTGCCGAACGAAGCCTGACCCAACCTGTTACCTTGCTCCTGGCCCCTTTTATATCCTGACCAGTAGCCTTTCTTTCCGAGCCGCTTGCTGTGTTTCCTTTGCATATTCAGGCGTTTCATGCCGTTCACTCCTCCGGGTGGCATTATGCCTATACTATATGCCTGGCCCGGTAGGATGGTGTTTCATTGAGATCAAGGTAGAAGTCCTTTCATTTTCAATCCAGCTTCCTGAAGGGAATCGAAGGTTCCTGCGTCGCTCCAATAACGCCGTAAAATATCATATTCCAGCTTGCCTTCAGCGGCATAACAGTTGTTAACATCCGTGATCTCAAGCTCACCACGTGCCGAAGGTGTAATTTGCCGGATCTTATCGAACACGGCAGTATCGTACATATAGATACCCGTAACGCAGTATTTGGATTGGGGATGCTGTGGCTTTTCTTCAATCCGCGTAATGCTCTCCGGACGCTCAGGATCAAACACGGGTACCCCGTAACGACGAGCATCTGCCACCTTTTTCAACAACACTCTGGCGCTCCCCGGGGGCTGTTGCTTGAATCGTTCGATCACAGGTCCCAAGTCTTCCTTGAACAAATTATCACCTAACAAAACAGTGAATTTCTCTTCTGCCTGCATATAGCTTCTTGCCAGTTCGAGTGCTTCTGCAATGCCGCCCGCCTTTTCTTGAATCCGGTAGGTCAGTTGGACACCATAATCACTGCCACTGCCCAAAAAATCGGTATACAGCCCGGCCGATTGTTTACCAATAATAATAAGCATATCGGTGATTCCAGCCTGTCGCAGCCTCTCGATACCATATACGATCATGGGATACTTGCCGACCGGAAGCAGATGCTTGTTGAGTAATGTAGTCAACGGATGAAGGCGCGATCCGGTTCCTCCTGCGAGAATAACCCCTTTCATATCTTCCTTCCTCCTTCGACAGCATGTTCAGTGCATACAACCCCAGCGTTTCCAGTTTCGATGAACATTCTGGGATCTATGCTCCATTTCTCTATAAATAAACGATAGTTCCGCTCGATCAGCTCTTCGATCCAGGAAGTTTCCGAGCGTGAGAAGCTCGCATTCCCCTCGTGATAGACAAAACAGTCGTTGCACATGAGCAGCTTGTAGCCATGCACACGTGCGCGCAGACAATAATCGTCATCCTCATAATGTCCGGGACTGAACCGTTCATCCAGCAATCCGATCCGTTCCATCAGATCACGCCGGAATAACAAACAAAATCCGACCAACCGCTTAACCTCCTGCCACCTGGAGGGATTACTTACATTATTCTGCTCCGCATATCTCAGACAGCTGGCCAAATCTCCTTCCAAGCCGTGTATCTGCTGAATACCGCTGACGCAATTCGTCACCGGTCCCACCAATCCCACGATGCTTTCGCTCTGCAATGCGGCCAACATATTCGATAGCCATCCCCGCGTAACCGTCACATCATTGTTTAAAATAACGAACTGATCACCCGAAGCCAGCCGGAGCCCCATATTACATGCTGCTGGAAAGCCCCTGTTTTCAGGAAGACGTATGCTGATCAGCCGCTCGGATGCGCAAAAATCATCCGTTCCGTCATTCGAAGCGTTGTCCACAACAATGATTTCATACGGTACATCTATCGTATGTGTCCGAATCGCCTCAATACACGGCTTTAACAGATGCAGGCCGTTATAAGTCGGAATAATGATGCTCGTCAGACTCATTGTGCATTCCTCCCTTTGGCAACGTCTACCCGTGTTGGAACAGGCCCGAGCGGGGAATACCCGGCTACCTGAAACACAGCCGTCAGTGCCTCTGCATGATCACCGACGATCAACTGTTCCATAGCGTTCCCTTTGCCAACATTGAAGGTCCGCTTACGGTTTGTTTTAATGACATCGACAGCATGTACTGCCGCCACGATCATGCCATACAGAATTGCCATGGCGTGGGCTTTTGGCGGTACGGCAAGCACGGCTGAGCCAAGCTGATCCAGTAAACGCCGAGATAATGCATGCGGTACGGCGGTCAATGAGCTTGCTCCCAGATCCGGCCTGCGCAGTACGCGATTCAGGAATGCTTTGCACCGTGTCACGCTGTCTTGCTGGGCATAGGGGGGCAAATGTCTGCCCAGATCATTAAGCGCGACATCCGTTCCCTGATCCACCGCGTGGAGAAAAGGCAGCAAATCAGATCCCGAAATCGGCAAATCTCCGTCCACGAACAGCACAATATCAGCCTGCGTCATACGCGCGCCTACTGCACGGCCAACATCATGCCCCAGTCGATCGGGCACGTTGACGAGAGTCACATTAGGATGATGTTTGGCTACGGTGGAGCGCGTGCCGTCCGTGCAGCCGTTCAATACGACAATGATATCCGTAAGCGGAAGTTTTTCCAGCTCGCTCAGCACCCGGTCAATCGTTGACTCTTCATTACAGGCGCTGACCACGGCCGCTGCGGTTCCCTGTAATACAATATCTCCCGGAACTTCGCGTTCCACAGGCGGAGTCACTTTGGTCATTCCTGTTGCCCGAGGTGTGGGCTTTCTCACCCTACGGCTATGCATTGAAGTCGTCGTTCCTCGTTTTCGCTGAACACGTCTGACCCCCCAGCTCGGTTCTTCACGCTTCCCTCTGCGATACGGTCTACTCACAGTTTCACCTCGTCTCTGATCCGTTTGCGCTCCAAATCCGTAAAGCCCGCACGCGTTCCCAGATGCGATGTAAGCCAGGCAATGGCATCCAGATGATCCTGAACAATTACACCTGCCAGCGGGTCCTTGCCGTTCTGTTTTTTACGTGTCGCATTTATTTTACCGACAGCTATTCCATATACAGTCACCACTCGTAACCCGGAAGCGATGGACATAGCTTGAAATAAAGGAGGTTTCTCCAAGGGCTTTGGACCTATTTTGTTTAGAGCCTTTTGACTAATGGCGTGTGGAATGCCAGTCATAGATGCCCCCCCTAAATCAGCACGATTCGACAAGATATTCAATACATGCTTTGCCTCCACTACAGGATGTACGGGCGTATGATTCACAGGTCCATGGTAATCATTCAGCACCACATCCGCTCCTGCACATATGGCGTGTATAAACGGCCGGAGTCTAACGCAGGGAATGACGATATCCCCATCCAGGAAAAGCAGGATCTGTCCGGATGCCGCCTCCGCTCCAACACGACGGCCAACATCATGTCCGAGCGGTTCCGGGAAAGAAAGTACACGAGCTCCCGCCGCTGCTGCCACCTTCGCCGTTCTATCGTGTGATCCGTTCTCAACGACGATAACCTCTGTATGTGGATGGACACGGCGCGCCTCGCGAATCACAGCTCCGATTGTTTTTTGCTCATTCATGGCCGGAATAATGACAGATACGAAAAACTTTCCCACTGATGACGGTCCAGATGGTCGCTCTTCGCCGATCTGTGCCCCTCTCTCCGTGTCGAGTACCTCCCTCATGGCAGGGGTCTTATGCATGTTCGGCATTCGTAACGGCAGCCACATCTTAGAATGATAGTATGCGCCGGAATGCCGCCTCCGTTTGATCTTGTATCCAGCTCTTCCCTGCTTCTTCATGCTCCCGTCTCACCTCCCTTCCTGCTGTATAGATGGACAGCATGATTAGGACAGTTCAACATAACCTATGCGGTCCAAAAGCCGTGTGTAACGGCAAGCGTGGAGTCTTTTCGACATAGCAATTTTCGACTTTATTTTACATAACTTATTAATCCTATTAAATAAGTGAGTTATTAGGGTCTAAAGATTCATTTTGGATAAATTTGTGACATAGATCTTCTCGTCTGTCATTCTCTGTGCTAATATCAGAGCCAGATGATGGGAGTTCAAAAAATCAACATTAGTTTTTTTTGCATAAGTCATTCTTTTCCATTATCCACCATTATTCTATTTTCTTTATATACGACAGGAAAGGAGGAGTTTGTCACCTTTTTAGGCCACATGCTTCATACTGCAGTACCCTCTTTTCACGTACGCTTCATGAAAAACACTTCGGTATTTCTCTTCATGTTCCATTTTCTTCTATTCCAGACGACAACACGACCTACATAAATGGCGCAATGCCTTATTCAAGACAGGATGATTCATCCTGACATTAATCGAGGAGAGTGAATTTTTAATGAAAAAAGTATGGGTTTCGCTTCTTGGAGGAGCTATGTTGTTAGGGTCTGTCGCGTCTGGTGCATCAGCGGAGAGTTCCGTTTCGGGGCCGACTCAGCTTACACCGACCTTTCACGCCGAGCAATGGAAAGCCCCTTCCTCGGTATCGGGTGACGACATTGTATGGAGCTATTTGAATCGGCAAAAGAAATCGTTATTGGGTGCGGACGACTCTAGTGTACGTGAACAATTCCGAATCGTTGATCGCACAAGCGACAAGTCCGGTGTGAGCCATTATCGGCTGAAACAGTATGTAAACGGGATTCCCGTATATGGAGCTGAACAGACTATTCATGTGGGCAAATCTGGTGAGGTCACCTCTTACTTAGGAGCGGTGGTTACTGAGGATCAGCAAGCTGAAGCTACGCAAGGTACAACTCCAAAAATCAGCGCTTCTGAAGCGGTCTACACTGCATATAAAGAAGCATCTGCACGGATTGAAGCCCTCCCTACCTCCGACGATACGATTTCTAAAGATGCTGAGGAACAAAGCAGTGTAAGCAAAGACACTTACGCCGAAGCAGCTAACAACGAAAAAACGCTATCCATTGATAAAGACGAGCTGAGTCTTGATAAAGCGTCTGCCTTGAAAGATAGCAAAATTGAAGCGGTGGAGACAGAAAAAAGTTCCATTGCCAAAATCGCTAATCTGCAGCCAGAAGTAGATCCTAAAGCCGATCTGTACTTCTATCCTAAAGGGGATGACCTGCAGCTGGTTTATGTAACAGAAGTCAATGTTTTAGAACCTGCCCCACTGCGTACTCGCTACATTATTGATGCCAATGATGGCAGCATCGTATTCCAGTATGACATCATTAATGAAGCGACAGGCACAGGTAAAGGTGTGCTTGGTGATAGCAAATCATTCAACACGACGGCTTCCGGTAGTAGCTACCAGTTAAAAGATACAACACGCGGTAATGGTATCGTGACTTACACGGCCTCCAACCGCCAAAGCATCCCAGGTACCCTTCTGACCGATGCCGATAATGTATGGAATGATCCAGCCGGCGTGGATGCCCATGCATATGCTGCCAAAACATATGATTACTATAAGTCTAAATTTGGACGCAACAGCATTGACGGACGCGGGCTGCAACTCCGTTCGACAGTCCATTACGGTAGCCGCTACAACAACGCCTTCTGGAATGGCTCCCAAATGACTTATGGAGACGGGGATGGTAGCACATTTATCGCCTTCAGCGGGGACCCCGATGTAGTGGGACATGAACTTACGCACGGTGTCACAGAGTATACTTCGAATTTGGAATATTACGGAGAGTCCGGTGCATTAAATGAAGCTTTCTCGGACGTTATCGGCAATGACATTCAGCGTAAAAACTGGCTTGTAGGCGATGATATTTATACGCCAAACATTGCAGGCGATGCTCTTCGCTCTATGTCAAATCCTACGCTGTATGATCAACCAGATCACTATTCCGACTTGTATAAAGGCAGCTCCGATAACGGTGGCGTTCATACGAACAGCGGCATTATTAATAAAGCCTACTATTTATTGGCACAAGGTGGTACTTTCCATGGGGTAGCTGTAAATGGAATTGGCCGCGATGCAGCGGTCCAAATTTACTATAGTGCCTTTACGAACTACCTGACTTCTTCTTCTGACTTCTCCAACGCACGCGCTGCTGTGATCCAAGCGGCAAAAGATCTGTACGGTGCGAACTCGGCACAAGCAACTGCAGCTGCCAAATCTTTTGATGCTGTAGGTGTAAACTAAATCATATACGCTATAATCCTCATATTCTCGTCCATAGACCGTTGCCGTTGTGCAACTGTCATGTGGCCCTACTCATACAATGGACGAAAAAATAGGGGTGCAGTGTACAAGTCTGCGCCCCTTCCCCCCTTATTTATGGCGTCCCCTCAAAGGGGCGCCCTTTTCATATTCATAGAGTCCCTCCGATCATTTTCGACTAAATAAGACAAATAAACTGTAAATCAGGGACTAAAGATTCATTTTGGGGTATTTTGTAAAATTAATCTTCTCGTTCGACAACCTCTGTGCTAATATCAGAGCCGAGACGATGAAATTGCAAAAAAAATAAACCTTAATATTTTACATAAGGTCATTTTTATCCAGCCTCTTCACGTTTCAAAGGAGCAACAAGACTTACATATATGACGCTAGGCTTCTGCAAACAGGGTGTTTTTTACCCCAACATTAATTAAGGAGAGTGAGTATGAATTGAAAAAAGTATGGGTTTCACTTCTAGGAGGAGCTATGTTATTAGGAGCCATTGCGCCTGGAGCCTCCGCAGCTGAAAATTCTGTTCCCGATCCGACTCAGTTTACGCCAACATTCCAAACGGTGAACTGGAAGTCTCCTTCAACGGTAACAGGCGACAATCTGGTCTGGAGCTTTTTAAATCGACAACAAAAAACATTATTGAGTCTGGACGATACCCACATCGGTTCCCATGTGCGCGAGCAATTTCGTATCGTGGATCGCACCAGTGACAAATTTGGTACAAAGCATTATCGGTTAAAACAATATGTAGACGGAATTCCCGTATTTGGAGCCGAACAGACCATCCATGTGAACAAGTCTGGTCAAATCACCTCTTATTTGGGAGCTGTCATTTCAGAAAATCAACAAGCCGATGCTAAAGAAAATACAACTCCAAAAATCAGTGCTACTGAGGCTGTATATACCGCTTATAAAGATGCAGCTATACGGGTTCAGTCTCTCCCTTCCTCCGCCCCAATCGTTCCTGAACCTTACGAGGGTACAAGTAGTGTAAGTAAAGACACTTACGGAACAGCATCTAACAATGAATTTTCAATCTCTGTTGATAAGGACTCCTTGGATTTGGATAAAGCAGCTGAACTGGAGAACAGTACATTGGAAGTGGTAGAGCCTGCATCCTCTATTCCCAAGATTGCCAATCTGGAACCAAGCGTGGACCCTACAGCAGAACTGTACATCTATCCCGATGGAGACTCCACACGTCTCGTCTATGTAACCGAAGTTAATACTCTACAGCCCACTCTGCTGCGCACACGTTACTTTATTGACGCTAATGACGGAAAAATCGTATTCAAGTATGACATTCTTAACGAAGTAATCGGCACAGGGCGCGGTGTATTCGGCGATACCAAAACATTTGAAACCACAGCCTCGGGCAAGAAGTATCAACTAAAGGATACGACTCGTGGTAAAGGAATCCTAACTTATAACGTCCACAACACCGAGACGCTCCCCGGCACCCTGTATACAGATTCCGATAACGTATGGGAAGATCCTGCTGCGGTGGATGCCCACGCTTACGCTATTCGCACTTACGATTATTACAAGGATAGATTTGGACGCGACAGCATTGACGGGCATGGCATGGCCATCGCTTCGGCAGTCCATTACGGCGCAAAGAACTACAATAATGCCCACTGGGGTGGCACTCACATGCTTTACGGAGACGGAGACGGCACGTTATTTGCCCCTTTTAGCAGCGACCTTGAAATTGTTGCCCATGAGCTGACACACGGTGTGACCGAGCATTCATCAGGGCTCGTGTATTTCGCTGAATCTGGTGCATTAAGTGAAGCCATCTCAGATATTATAGGCAACGACATTGAGCGTACCAATTGGGATTTCGGCAAAGTCGCTTATACCCCTAATATTAAGGGCGATGCCATTCGCTCCCTTTCCGATCCTGTCAAATACGGTCAAGTCGATCACTACAGCAATCTCTATCCTGATCCTAACAACGAGGATTATGGTGGAGCCCATATTAATAGCGGTATTATTAATAAAGCCTACTATCTACTGGCACAAGGTGGCACTTTTCATGGTGTCAAGGTAGATGGAATCGGACGTGATGCAGCCGTATATATTTATTATAATGCCTTCACCAATTATCTGACTTCCACGTCTAACTTCTCCACCGCACGTGCTGCTGTTATCCAAACAGCCAAAGACAGTTATGGTGAAAATTCAATAGCCGTAACCTCTGCTATTAAGTCTTTTGATGCCGTAGGTGTGAAATAAGTGTAATAATATAAACTTCCCCGATATTACAAGTCTACCCCCTTCTCTCTTATGTATACGGCGTCCCACTAGGGGACGCCTTTTTTCTACTATAAAGTTGATTATGGACACTTATATTCCTGGCTTCTTATTATTGCCCCATCGCAATCCAAAGGACCAACCCTTCACATAGCGGACCTGAGTGTATGCGTTCCACAGTAAGTACTGCTGAATACCTCTGACGTTGTGTGACGGATACCATCACTCCCGGTATACTGGCATTGGCTGTGATTACATACTGTGTATCTACAAAAGGTTTCTCAAATACAACGCTCACTTCACCCCTATCCGCTTGTGCGGGGAGGTGAAAAGAAATGCTCCCATATTGAGGTGAAGCTATATGATCGTCAGAAGCCTCGTCACTGGTCGCTGATCCGTCGCGAATGGCATTCAAGTCTAATTCTTTCTCCGTATCGAAAGCTAGATCGATATCTTGCTCAGGCAAGACCACGCGCTGCTTTGGGCGGTGTCTTCCTTCCGCAATGTGAATACTGGTTATGGAACAATCCAGTAATGAATCTTGCTCTGCCTGATCTTCCGTCGTAATAGATGGTTTATCGTTATCCATCCTGCATTCCGTATCTGACTCAGGCACAGACAACAGCAGTACAGATGCTCGATTCATCTGCATCGCTTCCTCTAGCGTTTTGGGAAGCTTATGCTTCTTCCACGCCGCTTCCTCTACAGCTTGAACGGAGGTATCCTTCTCTACAGGGGCAGGAACCGTTGCCGTCCCGCGCTGGCTCGGTCTAGGACTGCCGGAAGTCGAAGCCGCTTTTTCCTTGTTAACACGGCGGGAGGGAACCGCATTGGAAGGGTTACGCCGCGCTGTTCTTTTATCCTTAGGGCTATGGTTCGTACGATGGTTCATGGTGACCGCTCCTTTGGCACAGGAGTGAACCAGCGGTCGCTCCGCTTCATTCACCCGGCTGGGTATCATGGCTAATGCCTATAAGATAACCTATGCGCGTAACAGCGCCTACGTCACTCCGTTGCGCAGTCCGTTATGATTTGTGCCCAGCGTTGTGCTGAGTGCTGCCACAAGAATTGTCTCCGTACCTCGCCAAGTCCGGCTTCTCCCATCCGTCGTCGCAAGCCAGGTTGCTGGAGCAGCCTGATGATGGCATCGGCCATTTCCTGCTCACCATGAGACGGATACACAAGCCAGCCTGTCTCGCCGTGTTGTACAACCTCTGGAATACCGCCGATTCGTGAAGCGACCACAGGCACTCCTGCCGCCATGGCTTCCAGATTGACCAGCCCGAAAGCCTCATCCTTCACTGAAGGAACAACGGTCACATCGGCTAGCTGATATAGCGAGGCCAATGTTGGATGCGGAACATAGTCTAGGAATTGCACATGCTTCCCCAACCTTAGTTTACGCACCTGCCGATGCAACGACGCCGTATACGGCGTGAGGCGGTCATGCCCGTAATAGGCACTACCTGCAATGAGCAGCAGTACGCCCGGGCAGGCGCGGACGACATGCCGCAGGGCCTTGAGCAGCCGGTGAACGCCCTTCCCTGGCATCAGTCTGCCCGCAAATAATACGATTTGGCGGCCTGACCAGCCGAAATCGTCCAATCGCGCCGACCTGGCCGCTTCTGCTGCTGGAGTCCACCGTGGCAGGAAATCGCCAGGATGGATACCCAGCTTGTTTACGACGATGCGTTTCCTGACTGCTTCGGAACAGTCAGAAGCTACGATTGCTCCCAAATACGCACTGTTCACAATAATGCGATCCATTGATGCCAGTAGCCTACCCATGTCCTTCCGTTCAAGGTGAGGCTCCCGGATGAACGTGGTCGAATGCAAAGTCAGCACAACTCGGCTATTGGGCAAAGCCTCGCGAATGGCATACGCAACTGCCGGGCGGTTGTGTACATCTACTACCGCTGGTGACCATCTCTTTAAATCGGCAATCACCTCAGAAATATAACCTGCTCCCCGCGTAAAACGCATACAGGGAATTCCGTCGACATCGCCATGATCCGATGCCTCTGCTCCCTTTATGCCATAGATCTGCGCCTGAAGCTCATGACTAGCCAGCGGTACCATGCGGGCAATTACCCGCTCCACAGAACTGCTGCGGGGCGAAGGTATAACAAAGGAGCCCGGTGTAACAACTGCTACCTTCGGCCTCTGCATCACCACACCTACTTTCTGACCTTATTCCAACACTCTGCAACACTCATCTTGTATCATATCGTCTGCCTCCCTGAAAGGTGCCTCGCTTCTAACTTTGGGCTTACCGCAAGGCTAGCGTCCATGCCTGGCCGATCTTTGATACATATGATGGACTACAATCACAGTATGATCAGTTGGAGTGCTACAAGGAGGGCGGACATACTCATGTTGCATGTCGGCGTCATGCTCAACCCGGCAACCTACCGGGGCATTCCCGCCATGAGGACGCGATATGAATCCATCGCCAATTACGAGGACGCCGGGTTAAGCTACGAGCTCATCCCCTGCTTTCTTCGTCTGGAGGATATTCATATAGCGACCGGAACATGCCGGGCTTTTGTTAAACACGGCAACGAGTATCGGCAAATGACTCTTCCGTTGCCGCCGGTCATCCACAATCGGACTCTCTATCGGCAAAATGAAAATGCTAGAGATATCAACAAGCTTGTACAAAAGGGATACTATATTTTTAATGAACAAAACCGTTTCCCCAAAGACCATATACATGCAATTCTGCAGGAAGACCCTCTGCTACGCATCCACCTCCCCAAAACCTTGCAAGGCAACCTTTCCTCCATCCATACCTTAATGGAGGAAACCGGAGATGTTGTCATTAAACCCAGTAGCGGTAGCGTGGGTAGAGGAATTATGCGTCTGCGGCATTCCCGCGGAGGCTGGACTTTGCAATGTGCACATCCTTCTATACCTGAGCGTTGGTCCACACTACGTTTGCATGTCGGAGAACTCCCGTTATTTCTACACAAACGACTGCTGCATGTGCCTCATATCGTACAGGAAACCATACCGCTTGCTTTGTACAACAATCGTCCGTTTGATATCCGTGTGACGGTTCAGCGCGGATATGGCGGTATCTGGGGTGTGACAGGCATGTTCGCTAAAATTGCTCCTTCCCACACCTTTGTCTCCAATGTGGCACAGGGGGGGACGGCCCGTTCCTTACTGGAGGTGTTATCACAAACAGAGACGGTTCAGACTTCGAACGCAGTCCGGTTAATGAATGAACTAGAGCGGCTCTCGTTACAAATCGTGCACCGACTGGCACAAACCCTTCCTCGTCTCGCCGATGTCGGTCTGGATCTGGGAATTACCCGTGAAGGCAAGATTGTTTTTATCGAATGCAACGGTCGTGACCAGCGCTATGGCTTCAGCCAGGCTGGCATGCACAATGTCTGGAAAGAAACATACACTCAGCCGATGGCTTACGCTCGTTGGCTTCTCGAACGGATGCCTTCGTCAGACACCGAACGTTCACCAGGCCGTCCACTGTATTGATTTACGTCACATTCTGTGTCAATATAGTTCAGAGCGGCCGGACAGGTTCCGGCCAAGACGGCTCGGAAATGAACAAGGGGGATCTGTAATGGCAAAACAGTGGCTGCGGCTCATGACGGAGCTATCATCGCGCAAGTGGGTGTGCCGGATTGTGGGCTCCTTCGCGCAAAGCGGTGCAAGCCGACTTTTTATCCCCACCTTTATACGTACGTACCAGATCCAGACGCATGAGGCTGAACAGGAATGGAAGGAATACCGTTCTCTGAACGCCTATTTTACACGCAAATTAAAAGCGGGCATGCGCCCGATTGATACGAACGCCGAGGTGATGACCAGTCCGGTGGATGCACGGATTACTTTCACTGGCCCAATTACGTCCGGCACTCTTTTGAATGTCAAAGGGCAGGACTATACGCTGGAAGAGCTTCTTAACCGCTCTCCGCGTCTTGAAAAATACACACACGGCTATGCTTTTGTACTCTATCTCAGCCCGACGGATTATCATCGCATTCATGCACCAGTATCCGGTACGCTGGTAGAAAAAGAGCATCTGCGCGGCAAGGTATACCCAGTGAATGACTTCGGCTTGCAGCATATGCGAGCAGTTCTTAGCCGCAATGAACGACAGATTACGTACATCGCCCACGAATACGGTGAGGTGGCGGTCGTTAAGGTTGGCGCAATGAATGTGAGTAGCATCAAATATACGGATGATAAAGCCGTCTCATGGACAAAAGGAGACGATCTCGCCTATTTCGAATTTGGGTCAACCGTCGTTTTGCTAACTGAGAACGGTACGTTTGAGCCAGACCCCGCATTGAAGCTGGGGGATGTGGTGAAAATGGGACAACGTCTGGGTTGCTTTCGACATGATCCCAAAGCATAAGTGAATATATCATAACAGGATTATAGCTACACATATGAGCATTGGGATCGAATGATATAAATTGCTCATATAAAAAAGGACCCGGCGTAATGGCTCGGGTCCTTTTTTTGGAATTTATCCTTTATATTTGTCATGCGTTACTCCCATTATGCCTAAATCCGAAACAGCTTGTCCACCGTCTATAACATTACCGGATCTCAGACGGACTTTTCCCCGTGTATTGCTTGAATTGGCGGCTGAAAAAAAAGATGTCACGATACCCCAAAGCCTCTGCCACCTCGGTCACATTCATTCCCGCATGCAGCAGTAGATGCTGTGCACGCTCAATCCGCATGCTGATAATATGAGATTGCGCGGAAACACCTAGCAGCTCCTTGAATTTAATCGAAAAATAACGCGGTGACAGCCCTGCCCGTGCAGCTAAATCCTCGACGCGATGAGGAAGTCCCGGATGCTGACGCACGTAGTTGGCCGTTTCCCGAATGACCTCGGTGAGCTGGTTACTGGCCTGTTGCTCCTGCGGCTCCTTACGGTCCGCACGCAGCAGATGAATCATCAGTTGTTTTAGAATCAGCTTGCCTTCCTCGTCAGCTCCGTAAGCACGCTCCAGGCGCAGTCGAACGTACCTGGCAAGCATATGCTCTACCTCGAACGTTTCCTCCAGCATACGGTAGCTTGCAGGGACTAGCTCTGGTTGTTCGATGAGATCAAAATGAATATAGGTAAGTATGAGCGGCTTTTGCGGGTTATGTGTGGCACGGGTATCATCCCCCGGCTTGAACAGGAAGCAACTCCCCTTGCTCACCGGATACGATGTTCCGTTTAAGACCACTGTTCCTTCTCCGCTCCATACATAGAATAAATCATAGTTTGGCATCGGCTTCTCGCGTACCTGCCATTTCCAGCCCGGCTCGCACACAATTTTGGCGAAGGCCGACAACAGGATAAACGATGACGCAGATGTATCCAGCAAAATCTGCACCTCCTCTTGTTAATCTTTGGTTGTCCTCTATCCCGTTAATTTATAATATAAGCTCAGCGCCTTCATTAAGCAAAAAAATGCGTTTTTATGCTCCCAGATGCTTTTGCGTGACGCTTACCGTGTGTGATGCTATAATATGTAATCAAAATGACTTGGAAGGATGAAACGGGAATGAATCCACTGGCAGCGCAGTTAAACCAAAACATTCAGACAGGCAACGAGCATGTATATCAAATGCTTTCTCTTTTAGGGAAAGAAATTTATTTCCCAAAAGAGGGGATTTTGAGTCAATCCGCAGAAGCCGGGAAGCTTGCTAAAAAGTACAACGCCACGATTGGTATTGCTACGGAAGGTAACGGTCCTATGCATTTGGAGGTCATTCAGGAGAAGCTGTCCGCTTACAATCCCAAGGATTTATACCCTTACGCACCCCCTGCGGGCAAACCTGAACTTCGTAGTGTATGGCGTGACAAAATGCTGAAGGAAAACCCTTCATTGGCTGGAAAAGGTTATGGCCTTCCCGTAGTTACGAACGCGCTGACCCATGGTTTGAGCATCGTTGCCGACCTGTTCACGGATGAAGGGGACGCTGTCATTTACCCAGACAAAAACTGGGAAAACTATGAGCTGACTTTCGGTATTCGCCGTCATGGACGTTTGGTGAATTTCCCGTTGTTCACAGAGGATCAACGTTTTAATAGTGAAGGATTACGCGAGGCGCTACTGGCACAGAAAGAATACGGCAAAGCAATCGTTGTGCTGAACTTCCCGAATAACCCGACGGGCTACACACCGGGAGTCGAAGAGGGTAAAGCGATTGTTGCTGCCATTCAGGAAGCCGCAGAAGCAGGCATCAATGTCGTAGTTGTGACGGATGACGCTTATTTTGGTCTGTTCTTCGAGGACTCCCTGCATGAATCACTATTCGGTCAGTTAGCTGGACTTCATCCGAGAATTCTACCCGTCAAAATTGACGGAGCTACCAAAGAAGAATTCGTTTGGGGCTTCCGTGTCGGATTTATTACCTTTGCTTCGGAACATCAGGATGTACTGAGCGCACTGGAACAAAAAACATTAGGGATTATTCGGGCAACGATTTCGAGCGGTCCTCACCCATCTCAAACCTTCGTCCTGGATGCCCTCAAATCACCCGATTTTGAACAACAGAAAAATGAAAAGTTCCAAATTATGAAGGGGCGGGCTAATAAAGTCAAAGCGTTGCTCGATAGTGGAAAATACGGAGATGTATGGAGCTACTATCCTTTCAATTCGGGTTATTTTATGTGCCTTAAGCTGAACGGCTTGTCCGCTGAACGACTGCGCACACATTTGCTGGAACAATATGGGGTAGGAACAATTGCGCTGGGTGAATATGATCTCCGAATCGCATTCTCATGTATCGAGGAAGAGTATCTGGAAGACCTGTATGACATTGTTTACCGTGGCGCACAAGATTTGTTGAACGCATAATATGTAACAGATTCAATATAGCATCATTAGCGGTATGCCGGATGTTGTGGCATACCGCTTTTTAATGGGCTGAACCATTGTAAGTCACACTTCGAAACAAACTATCCTTCAGCAGCGAGCATTGATTCTTGTGCGAGTGGCAGCAGGATGACTACCTCCGTTCCGACTCCGGGCTCACTCTCATAGTGTATACTTCCGTTCATGGCTTCAATGATTCGAAAGGAGACGACCGTTCCCAGTCCCGTTCCTACCTCTTTGGTTGAAAAAAACAAAGTACCCACTCGCTCCAGATGCTCCTGACTCATGCCTTTTCCTGTATCCCTAATATGCAGACATGCCTTCTCTTCCTGAATCGCCAGCTTTATGTATACCCTGCCTCCATCATCCGCAGCTTCGATCGCATTTTTCGTCACATGTATTAACGCCTGTAACAGCTGATTACGATCCATATGTACGTATATTTCATTCCTTAGCTCAGTATACAGTCTTACGCCTTGCTTGGTCGCCATCGGTTTCAAAAGCAAAACAATCTGTTGAACCATGCCAGACAGATCCATCAGCTCTGTGTTCCCAATCTGCGGTCTGGATAAGTTCAGATAGTCGCTAATAATTCTTTCAGCCCGATCGACCTCTGCTAGTGCCAAAGCAATATATCTGCGATTTTTCCCTTCTAGCCCTGACTGAACCATTTGCAAGAACCCTTTAATAACGGTCAATGGATTCCGTACTTCATGAGCCATAGAGGCAGCCAGTTCACCTAACGTATTCAGATGCTCAGCATATTTAATCTTTCTTCTCATTTCTTCCCGTTCCAAACTAAACTCCATCCAGAAAGAGGAGGCTCCAATGCTTAGGAATTGAATCATACCGAACCAGAGTATTGCCCGGATCAGCTCGATCTCATCCTTATCTAGCCTTCCATTGACCCAGGAATGTATTAACAGAAATATAAACATGGCAATACTAGTCCATATACTCATTAGCATATTCATGCCCACCCGAAGCAATATACTATTGAGCTGCATAAACTTTTTTCTCACCAAGAGAGGCCCCAAATAACACAACATCATGCTGGGAAAACTCACCACTATAGACTCAGGATCTATATACATACGAGCCATCACCATCAACGTTATATTCAGAAGCCCTGCCTTAGGACCAAAATATAAAACAGAAAGGATCAGAGGAACATATCGAAGATCCCAAAATAGTCCATACCAAATATACGAAAACATAAGGCAAAGCACAGAAGACACACCCAGCACCCCTCCCATAAGCAACGGGGTATGTTTCATATGCCGATGATCTGACAAAGCGCTATATACCAATAACGGTACAAACACAAGAAATATGTTCACGAGCAGCTTATCTATCAGCATCTCGTCTTTCCCACTTTCCAAGTGATAATGATTACGTACTTCTTCTATTCTCGACAATACGTGTCTTTTCCTCTCTCCTCCCCTACATCTGATGAAAAATATAAGGCGATTCAGCAACATACCTGAGCAATGGCCCACGCAATCTGAAAATCCACTTCATAAGATACGATGTATCCTTTATCACAATGACCGAGAGGAGAATGAGCATGGGAGCAGAAGAAACAAGAGGCGGTTACGGTGGTTACGGCGCATTCACAAGCACAGGAACAATTCTGGTACTGTTCATTTTATTAGTTATCATCAGCAAAACGATCTTTATATAAGCTGACGGATATCTGCACCCACGGCTATGATAGCAGTACAAAAAAAGGCTAATTCGCAAGCAGCAAGTGCTGCCTGCGAATTAGCCTTTACTTTATTCACATAGATACAAATCACACTTCTTCTTCATCCTGACCGTCCAAACGCCATTTTTTGGCTTGAGCGCCTCGTAGCAGGAACACTACTGCAACTCCCCCAAGCAACGTGAGCAGTGTAGACAGTAGATCTTCCGTTCCCTTTGCCAGAAAAGGAAGCCACAGAACCACAGCAGCCGGCAACGTCAACCGAACAACAAAGTCGAGAAAAGACGCACGACGACTATGCGCAGGAATCGGATACAACTGAAGCCATAACGAATCCTTGTGATACTGCCTTAGTGAAGTGACCTGTACACCAATGAGGAATATGAAAAATAAATATACTGCAATACCAATCCAACTAGCATGGGTGATATATATAATTAACAACCCCAGAATCCCGAGCCGAATGACAATACCTGCTGGCTCTGTGCGCAGGAACGTCTTAAACAGCAGATAACGATACGCTCCCCTTCTGTTCCAAGGTATGTTACCTCCCAACCAGGATAGCCAACGGCGCGGCGTCACTCTCTGCGTAAGGGCGGGCACATCGACAAACCAGCCCAAAGTGCGCATCACCCGAGCAGCCTGCATACCCTCTGTACGAATCAGCTTTTCCCAAGCCACTAGCAGCTTGACCGGAAAACGCAGAACAAGCACGTACACCACACCGACCAATATGATAAATGGTACGCTGTGTAGTGGAGGCTGCCATAGCCATGCGGCTACCATCAGCACAGCCAACACCCACCGAAGCAGACGATAGCCTATACTCCCGCCAATCGATACCATACGAAGCTCTTGCCAGCCGCCGTAGCTGAATAGCAGCTTTAATAGCACGAACAGTAGCAGGGTCAGTAGCAACGGCTTAGGCGCGGAATCACTGCGAATATACAGCGGCCACACGATAATAGACAGCAATAGCAAACCGAATATTTTATACACCACACCCCGAATCCGGCTGGCCTTAAAATAATAGTGCATTGCGTGCTCCTGTGGACGGAGAAAAACAATATCCGCTGCGTTTAAATACGTACGAAAGCTCGCATGAGCAATCGGAATAGCCACAATAAGCATGATCCAGCGGATGGGCAAATCCGGTGGAGTATGCATTAGTAGCGACGTGTACCATGCGGCAAAGGCAATCAGTGCAAAGCCGAACACCACCGCCAGACCGCTCTGAATGACATAGCCCAGATAAGGCAACACCTGTCCCCAGAACGCTACACGTCTTTCTTTATGCAGACGTTGCAAATCCATGCTCATTCCCTGCCCTGTACCAGCTCATAAAATGCATCTTCCAGCGGCATGCCCGGCTTACCCGCCTGTGCTGTCACTTCGTCCAGCGTACCCTGCGCAATGATGGCACCCTGATGAAGTACAATGAAACGATCGCAATAATTTTCAATCGTGGACAAAATATGAGAACTGAGTAGAATGGACGAACCCGAACGCTTCATCTCTAACATAAAGTCAAGCAGGGAACGAATACCAAGCGGGTCCAAACCCAAAAAAGGTTCATCTATGACATACAACGGCGGTCCCGCTAAAAATGCACACATAATCATCACTTTCTGGCGCATCCCTTTAGACAGGTGCATCGACATACTTCCACTTTTATCCCGCATACGGAACAAGTCCAGCATTTGATCACTGCGTGTGCGGAAATCTGCTTCGCTAACTCCGTACGCTCTGGCCGTGAATTCCATATGCTCCATCACCGTCATTTCAGGATACAGCTCTGGAGATTCAGGTACAAAAGCAATGGCTCCCTGATATTCCTCGGGATTTTCATCCTGCTTATGCCCCTGCACACGAATTTCTCCGGCCTGCGGTGTCATCAGGCCCAAAATATGCTTCATGGTCGTACTTTTCCCGGCCCCGTTCAGACCAATCAGTCCTACCATTTCGCCCGGTTTCACATCCAGCGAAATCTGATGCAACACCGGGCGCTTGGCGCTATATCCGCCGGTCAGTCCGTTAATTTGCAACACAGGCTGTTGTTCCATGGCTCCCCCTCTTCTCCCTTACTCGTTCGGTTTTGATCCTTTTTCCTTCAGCCATCTTGGTGCACCCTTGTTTTTGCGATCACGCTCGCGCTGTGCTTTTCCTGCTTTGGACAAGGCTGCACCTTTGCTCTTGCCTGGAGCTGAACCGTTCGCGGAATTCCTGCCAGGACGTCCGTTTTCGGCACGAACAGGTGCCTTTCGGTCCTCCGCCGATGCTCCGTTAGATAAGGATCTAGCCTCGGAGGGTCTTACAGGTGCACGCTTGGCATCCGCCGGACGCGGCACAACTACTCGACCTCCATGCAACGCACGCTCTGCGATGTCAATGCCCAGTTCACGGGAGAACTTACGCATGATGAACGTTTCACGGTCAGTGACAACCGATGCCACCAATCCTTTGCGTCCCATCCGTCCTGTCCGTCCTGCACGGTGAACATAAGCTTGACTATCCGTAGCCGGATCAAAATGAATAACCATTTCAAGGCCCTCAATATCCAGACCACGGGCTGCCACATCCGAAGCGACCAGCACTTTGAGCTTGTCCTCACGGAATCGGGCCAACACATTGCTACGCGTGACTTTATCCGCATCTCCATACAAGGATGCCGTAGTCAGCCCCATATGCTTGAGCTTGGCCTCAATCTCCCCGATGGCATTGGTTGTATTCACGAACACCAGCGCTTTTCTCGGATTAAAATGACGTACCAGACGGCGCAGCATATCCACCTTATCCCGTTCTTCGGATACAAAGTAATAGTGTTCCAATCCACTGGCCGTCTTCTGGTCGGGATCAATCCCAATTTCTACGTATTCACGCATCTCCCGTTTCGCCAGCGACTGAATCTCGTCGTTCAGCGTTGCGGACAGGAATACCAATTGACGATCGCGTTGGGCGGTGCCCAATATATTGGTTACATCGCCTGCTCCGCCGAGCTGGAACATCTGATCCACCTCATCGATAACAATGGCTGTAATATTGTGCATTTTCAACTTTTTTGAAGCGATGAGTTCCCGTACACGTCCTGGTGTGCCCACGACAAGCTGTGGATGATCCTTGAGCTTTTCGATTTGACGTTTGATAGCCGCCCCACCAATCAGACCGAGTACACGGATTCCACGATGCTCACCGTAGCGCTGACCCTCACGTACAATTTGCATGGCCAGTTCCTGGCTTGGAGCTAGTATCAGCTTTTGCGTAGCCTTTTTCTGCGGATCAATCGCTTGCAACAGCGGCAGCAAATAAGCCAGTGTCTTGCCTGTGCCAGTTTGTGAGCGCGCCAATACATGCTTTCCCTTCATTATTTCCGGTATAGCCTCTGCCTGAACTGGCGAAGGCTGTGTAATTTCATGCTCAGTCAGTTTGTCCAACAGATCCTGTTCAACGCCGAGCGATTCAAAATTCAATGTCATGAAAAGGTCCAACCCCTATACGTAAATTCGTTACTCTCCATTATATGCGAAAATTCCTCTGTTACCAAATCACAAAAATAAAAGATGTCCCTCACCATAGCTAATGGCTTACGGGACATCTTTTATTTCTTATTCATCACACCATGACCCAGCCTATCGGTCAGTCTGGGAGCTAATTGATAAAGCTTGAGAAAAGGAGATACCCACCGTGGCAGATTAACCTCCTCCTTGCGAAGCTCCATCGCTCTTACAATATGCCGTGCCACCTTATCAGGTTGTAGCATAAACCAGCTTACATTTCGAACATATCCTCCTGAAGGATCTGCCAACTCAAAAAACGGTGTGTCGATCGGCCCCGGATTAATCGTCGTTACAGTCACTCCACTCCCGCGCAGCTCTTGCCGGAGCGCATTGCTGAAACCGAGCAAAGCATGCTTCGTCGCCGTGTAAGAAGACGATTTGGCTGTCCCGATTTTCCCGGCCATCGATGCTACATTGACAATCTGTCCAAGGCCCCGCTCTGTCATTTGTGGCAGAAACGCCTTGATGCAGCGAACAACACCCATGTAGTTCACGTCCATCATTTGTTCAAACTCCGTCAGGTCGGTTTCATTAAAATACTCAAACTTTCCGTAGCCCGCATTGTTAAGTAATATATCGACCCGTCCGTACTGTTCCAATACTCGTGCAGCAACAGCCTCTACCTGCTCCTGGCGGGTGACGTCCAGTTGGATAAGCTCATGTCTGCCGCTGATTCCAGCAGATACTTGCTTCAGTCGCTCCTGCGAGCGTGCTGTTAAAATAGGAATCGCGCCCTTTTCGCTTAACAACTGAGCGCAAAGGGCGCCAATCCCACTAGATGCACCTGTAATCACAACTATCTTGTCCTGTAGTATACTCACGCTCATCCCTCCACATTAAAGAAACTTGCTCCTTTAATATTAAGAGATCATCACCTGAATATCCAGCTCACCGATTCCTTCCACCGTGAGCGGAATATAAAGGGCACGCTGAGGCACAAAAGTGGTCAAGTTTTCTGATTTCATGACCTGCGGAGGCGTAATATCCACGACAATTCCCTGACTGGACAAAATCGTACTGGCATTACCACTAATCATATTGCCCAATTCTGAAATTGCGCTTTTTCCCATCTCATCAATTTCAGTCAACACAAATCCGCCCATCATCGCTGATACCATACGTAGCGCCACCTGTTCATTCAGGCCGAACACAATATTTCCGCTAAGCTGTCCGGTCATCCCGATCATAATCCAGATGTGGTCGTCCACCAGCTCGACATTTTTCACACCAAGATTTCCGGATGAAGGAGATACTTGGATCAATTGTTCAATGACCCGTCGCGCCGACTCCAAAAAAGGATTTATCACTTCTGCCTTCACGATCAAAGCGCCCCTTTACGATGGGCTTTTAGACACACAACAAAAGTCCCATTTAAATTAGAATTTTTTAATTAAATATTACTGTAAAACGAATCGATCCTCATTAAAATGCTCTCTATATCACTTATCGACAGCTACCCGGTAATTTTTTATAGCTAAACCACAAAAAATGTGAATAATGTCCTATATCTTTACTTCTTACCGGTTTTAGATTGATTATTTTTGAAGGATATCAGGACTTTAGTCTTTATTTCCCAATATACCACACTTTAAGGTGCTCTGCTTCGATTCATTGCCCTTCCTGCTCGAATAACCTATAATTTAATGAAATAAAGCATAACGACGGTTTTACATATGAACCTATGGATTGGCTAAAAATATTCATTCTATACAGCTGCGATAAGATTAAGAAAAGAGAGGAGGAACTTCATGAACATCAGTCAACTCGAAACACTTATCATGATTTCCAAAACGATGAGCTTCCGCAAAGCCGGAGAACTTCTCAATTTGACGCAGCCGGCGGTGTCCGCCCAAATTAAAAGTCTAGAGGATGAGTTCAAAACCATCCTGATTGACCGCAACCAGCCTGTCACCCTGACCGACCGGGGAGCTGTTTTTTTGGAACATGCCGAGCGCATATTAGAGGTTGTTGAGGAATTAAGACAAAAATTGTACGATCTAAACGAAACACCACAGGGTCACATTGCGCTGGGTACCACAACATCCATCGCTATTCAAATTTTACCGCGCGTGCTTTCCTACTTTCAGGATCAGTTCCCTCTCATCAAAACCTCCATTCAATCCATGGCTTCCTCCATGATTTATCAGCAGGTGGAGAACGGACTTATTGATGTTGGCATCGGCTATCTGATCGAACGTAATCCTAATTTAAGCACTTCGGTTCTGTATTACGATTCCTTTGAGCTAGTCGTGTCTCCTACTCATCCGCTGGCTTCACAACCACATGCTACCATTGAAGCCCTTCGGGAAATTCCGCTGATTCTGCTCTCTCCTGATACGGTGGGACGAAAATTCGTAGACGATGTATTTAAAAAGCACCAAATCGTGCCTCATGTCGTGATTGAGTTGTCCAGCAGTGAGGAAGTCAAACGGATGGTCGAAATTAATCTCGGTGCGGCCATTATTTCCAGACTATCGGTCACTTCTGAACTGCGTGCAGGCACATTAAAAATGATCCATATTCCTGAGCTGGAAGTTAGTCATCCGGTAGGAGTGATTTATAAATCCGGCCGATATCTAAACTCAGCCATGCAGCAATTTTTAAGTGATCTGAAGGGGATGCCGGAGACGAATTTCACCAGTTCTGAATAACGTAATTCGCTATGAACAACATACGCAATATAAACCCTGATTACGAAAGGAAGACAGGCTATGAAATTTGATCTGCACACCCATCATTTCCGCTGCGGTCATGCAGACGGAAACATTCGAGATTACATTGAAGCAGGCATTCAGTCGGGCTTACAAGCGATTGGTATTTCGGACCATTCCCCTTTCCTGGGCAGCGAACAGGATCAGGCTTTTCCTAAAATTTATATGGCCAAATCACAGCTTGCTGAATACGTAGAAGAGGTACAACAGCTTAAAAAAGAATACGAAGGCCGTATTGACGTGCTCCTCGGATTGGAAACGGATTATTTTCCTGATTTTGCTGAATTATATCGTTCCACTCTGGCTCCTTATCCATTTGATTATCTCATTGGGTCGATTCACAATGTCGAAGGGGACAGCATTTTTAACCGTAACCGTTGGAACAAATTAAGCGACGCTCGTAAAATCGAGGTCAAACAAGCCTACTATGCGCTCATTCAGGAATCTGCGCGAAGCGGCATGTTTCAGATTTTAGGCCATATTGACGCAATGAAGGGGAACTTTCCAGCCTTTTCAGACATTCCTGCTGATGAAGCCATTGATGAAACCTTGCAGGTAATTGCGGAATCCAATGTGGCGATTGAAATTAACACTTCGGGTAAAACCAAACTGAGTGGCGGATGGTACCCGTCTGCTTCTATTTTAGAAAGAGCGCACCATTTTGGTGTGGAGGTTACTTTTGGTTCGGATGCCCATAAACCTTCGCGGGTAGGCGATGACTGGGAAGAAGTAAAGGCAATGCTGAAGGATATCGGCTTCCGGGAATGGGTCTATTTTAAAGAAAAACGTAAAATTTCTGTGGCGCTTTAAAATTCAAGGTGGGAATTGCCTCTCCGCAAATCATTTGATCTTACGAACGCTGCTGCAATGGAATTGTTGGGGATTGTAATTTATAAGGTAATAATTCCATTGCAAAGGCGAATGCTTAGCAAGATTATGACATCTATGTGTGAGGAGAATTACATATGCACTTGGAAGATCCTATGGACAAATTTAAAAAGCTAAAGCATGACATCACGCGATTTATGCTAATCTATAAATTTGCGCTCGACGAAATGGAAACCAAGATTGAAATATTAAAGCAGGAATTTCAGGCATTACACGATTACAGCCCTATTGAGCATACCAAATCACGCCTTAAATCTCCTGAGAGCATCATGAATAAAATGATTCGTAAACATAGTGAGTTATCGCTGGATGCTATCAAAGATCATATCAAGGATATCGCCGGCTTGCGTATTACTTGCTCTTTTATTTCTGATATTTATGATGTCAGTAACATGCTTCAGAGACAAAGTGACTTGAAGGTGCTGGAAATTAAGGATTACATCAAGAACCCCAAGCCGAACGGTTACCAGAGCCTGCATTTGCTGGTTCAAGTTCCTGTATTCATGTCGGATTGTGAGGAGCTAGTCTGCGTAGAGGTGCAAATTCGAACCATTGCGATGGATTTCTGGGCCAGCCTGGAGCATAAAATATTTTATAAGTACAACCAGTCCGTTCCCGAAAGTCTGACACGTGAATTAAAGAACGCAGCAGACTCCGCTAATGCGCTAGATCTCCAAATGGAGCGACTGCATCGTGAGATTAAGGAGATTAAAGACGCTAGAGGTGAAGAGGACTCCATGGAGGAGCTTCGGAAGATTATGATTAATAATCAGCAAATTACGGTGCCGGCCAATTTCTTGAAGCTTCTAGGAGAGTAGGATTAGGCAGTGCTCCACCGCTATGCGAATGATTGGTTCAACGAATCGCATGTTTGTTCAAAAATGAAAGAATAGAATCATTGATTAAGATCGGCTTCTCTCTAAGCATGTGCGGTCGATGACTACAACTGGAGCAATTAGATAACGTGAGTCTTGAACCCATGAGCATAATTCTAAAAGCTGCTCTTCTGTGACGAAATCGTCATGTTCTCCGGCGATAAATAATGCAGGGCACGTAATGCTACTTAACTCACTACGTGTCAATTGCGGATATTGGCGCCAATCCTGTGCGCTCTGACGCATAATCAAATTCATCTGCCCCCTCAGGACAGGCGACTCCACTACAGCCTATGGTTGTAACGGTGGCGAACATTTGAGGGTGCTTCACCGCACAGTATAAAGCCACATTGCCTCGCAGCTGTACCCATTTTTCGTAATACATTTCTAAATCCTGAATCTCTACGTATGGCATATGATCCTCCTCTTTTTCATTACGTCCTGTATCTTTTACATTCATTAGTCCGTCTATCTTAATATAAATGAAAACCATTTCAGAAGGAGTGATGTAAGTATGAAAAAGATACTTGTACTGGGTGGAACGCGTTTTTTTGGCAAGAGACTGGTGGAACGTCTGCTAGAGAGTTCCGAGAACTCCGTTACCATCCTCACACGGGGCCAAGCAAGCGATTCGTTTGGTGACCGCGTTCAGCGGATCTGTGCAGACCGTACCGACCCGCAAGCGCTCGCTGAGGCCGTAGGTGAGCAAGTGTGGGACGTTGTTTATGATAATATTTGCTTTTCCCCAGATGAAGCCAGCGAAGCCTGCCGCATTTTTGATGCTACAGCCAAAAGGTATATTGTGACCTCCAGCCTATCCGTCTATGATTCGAGCCCGGAAGTGCTGACAGAGAGCATCTTTGACCCTCAGGCTTACCCGGTTCGCAAGGGCGGGAAGGACGATTTTACATATCAGGAGGCTAAACGGCAGGCAGAAGCAGTTTTTATGCAGCAAGCTACATTTCCTGTAGTTGCTGTTCGTTTTCCGATTGTATTGGGGACAGACGATTATACGAAAAGACTTCATTTTCATATCGAGCATGTTCGTGAAGGAACAGAAATCGGAGTACCTAATGCCGCAGCACAAATCTCATTTATTCGTTCCGATGAAGCCGCAGATTTTCTGTTTTGGCTTGGTCACACTCCTTTTACAGGTCCTGTAAATGCTTGCTCCAACGGTACAGTGAGGATTGGGGAGATCATTTCGATCATTGAGCAGGTAACTGGAAAACAAGCTGTGATGAAAGAAAAAACAGCAGACGAGCACATGTCTCCATTTGGTATTACACAATCGTGGTACATGGATACGTCCAAAGCCCAGTCAGAGGGGTACTCATTTCTCTCCCTAAATGAATGGCTTCCAGAGCTGATAACCAGCCTGACCCGTTCCTAAAAATCATAAAAAAAAGGGGACCCGAAGCTCCGGGTCCCAGCAATATATATATATGATTCAAAGGGGGTCATGTTTATGTTGTACCCACTCTATGTTAAAGTAACTTTGCAGTTATATTTCATTTTTGTAACAAATTGAAATATAACTGAGCACAGCCAAGGCAAGAAGGCTACTCGCTTCCGCAGAAATAGAGAAGGCCCTACTATAGGATAACAAAAAAAGAGGACCCGAATCGTCGGGCCCAGCAACATATATTATTCAAAAGGGGGTCATGTCTGTATTGTACCCGTCCTGTGTTAGAGTTGTTTTGCAGTTATATTTCATCTTTGTAACAAAATATTCCACTTCCATTTCTATGCATAATCCCCTTGGGTCATCGAAAATACCAATACACTTGGCACCTCTCCTGAGGGATCATAAGCACCAATGGTACGCAGCAGGCGCATCTTATTTTTAATAAGCACGCGCATAGAAGCCTGATTATCCTCTTGGCAACGACTTTCGATCCGATGGAGCTTCAAAGATCCGAAACCAAAATTCAACATTTCTCCCACCACTTCTGTACCCAGCCCCTGTCCCCAAAAAGGACGATCCAGAATATAGCCCAATTGCGCCTCCCCCGTTCTTTCATTCCATTGCTGAAAAGAGACGATACCGAGCAACGGTGAAGAGGTAAGCTCATTGGATTCACTAAGTAGATTGCTTTCTTCTGTATTTCTCGGATGCCATTCCACCGCAAAATGCAGGGAATCTAGTGAATCGGAAGAAGTTTTAATTTGCGCAACCAGACGCCGCATTCGTGCATAGACTGGCTTGCGAATTCGATTCACATATTGGATCACCAATGGATCGGATAGGATCCGTTCCAGCGCGGGATAATCCTCCGTTCTTAGCTGGCGCAATCGGACTCGGCGGGTGTAAAGCTCCGGTAGCCCAAGACGAAGCATTTCTCTGGTCAGCACAATGTTCCCTCCTGCGGATGGATTGGCTTTTAGAAATGAATGTTTCCATACTTAATCCAGTTCCTGAATCCCGCGGTAAATTCCTGTACGCAGCTCTCGAATATAATACGGCAAAGAAGGCACATCAGCTTCCTCCGCTTGTTTTACCGCCAGTTCTATATCATAAGGTACACGTACAAAATGAATGGAGAAGGACGTAGGCTGCTCCTCTCCCATCTCCCCCTCTAAAATGCAGTAGGAAGCCTGCGTAACATCCAACGGATTCCCGACACTGCCGACGTTAAAAAGTGTTTTTCCCTGAAAATGCTGGATAAAAGCATTGTGCACATCACCATATCCCACAACATCCGGAGCAAAAGCAACTTTTCCATTTTCTTCTGCTAACGGATCGAACATGGCAAGCCGTTTTTCCGGCTCATCCCATGGCTGCACACGGTGATACACACTTTGCGGCGAGGCATGCACCAGACGGATACGGCGTCCGCTCATTCTGAAATCATAATGAAACGGTAACTGTGCCAAATACTGCACTCGTTCTGCCCCCAAGCGCTCGGCTTGCCAGCTAAAATTGAGATCATCCGTAATACTGACCAGCTCATCCCAATTCCCCCGCACGACCACTTCACAACGTTGACGGACAGCATCCAGAACCTCGCTCGGGCTAGGCCCTTTGCCGATCAGATCCCCCAAACAAAACACACGGCTAATGCCTCGGGAAGCAATATCCTCCAGCACCGCCTCACAGGCAGGCCAATTGCCATGAATATCTGAAATGACAGCAATACGATCCATCTGAACCTCACTCCTTTGTCCGAAACGACTACATCTCTACACTACATTCAAGCCATCTTTATGTAGTTCCAAACTATATGACGAAGATGAAAAAAAATCATGGCCTATTGGCCGGATTTTAGTGTAATGACACTAAGCTCCGGCCTGCACAGCACGCGAATCGGCAGATGTGTCATGCCAATGCCTCGGCTAACATATAGCGGCATTCTCTCCGTTCCCACATGAAATAATCCCTGGATGTACTTGCGTCCACCCGGAGGCGGCATTGGCGCTCCAATGACCGGCAAGCGTACCTGTCCTCCATGCGTATGCCCCGACAATTGAAGATCAAAGGACATTTGCGCCGCCACATCTGCATAGTCCGGCTCATGCATCAGCAGGAGCTTGCACATCTCATCAGATAGTCCGTGGATGGCACGCTGCGGATTGGGCTTGCCCATGATGTTATCCTCTAAACCGACCATAGCTACACGCTGTCCCGCAAGCTCTACAATCGCATGCTCGTTTCTCAGCAACGTAAACCCGGTTTTCGGATACAATTCCTGTACTCCGGCGGGTAAGCCTCTATAATCATGATTGCCCAGAATAGCAAATTTGCCAAGTGTGGCGTACATAGAAGCCATAACTGGAACAGCAGCCTTCATGGATACTGCATAGTCATCCACAATATCGCCTGTAAAACAGAGCAAATCTGGCTTCAGACCTGCTATCCGGTCCGCAAGCTCGCGTAGATCCTGCTCATCCATGTGAAAACCCAAGTGCACATCACTGAAATGTACGACCCTGATTCCGTCAAAAGCAGACGGAAGACGAGGGATAGACAAGTTGAAGCGTGTAATTTCCAAATGATTAGGCTCCCATAAGGAAGCATATCCTCCAGCCAGAAGCGCGGTTCCGGCTGTGGATAAAGCCGCTTTTTTCAAAAAATGGCGGCGCGAAGGATTGGCTGGTTCATTTGAAACGGAACGCCGCGAAGAACCGGGAGGGATAGCGGCCCCCTGATGCGGGCCATCCTGACTCTCGCGGCGGGTGTGCGGCGTCTTCTCCATATGCGTTCCCCCTTGCGATCTATTCCTTGATCTTACTTATTCGAATTCTTACCGTCCAAAAGCTTTAGCGATGGGTGGACAACCACTGCTCCGCATAGTCTACCAAATCACGTTGCCTCGCGAAAAAACATGAAGCCTCCCCAATGTTCACCCGCGTAAAAGCTGAGGGACAGTCCCGTTCAAAATCAAGTCCCAGCTTCTCAAAGTCATCTGAGGTAATATTAAAATCCTGAAAAGATACCCACGCTTTTGCTCCATCCACCATCATAGGAGCTTGATGGGTGATCACTTCACGTCCATTGTAGGCTGTTCGATATTCCGCCAAATGTAGGGACGTGTTGCTGTCATGTCCGCAGCCCAACAGCACTACATAAGCATCTGCCTCGTACAGCTTCGCCAAGGGCGAATGCTCACCCAGTCCAAAGTCGAGCTCATGAGCTGCCAGTAATTCCGAAGCTGTGGGTCCACGTGCCGCCAGAGAAACATGCGGATGCCCGCTGCGCTTGGTTCCCGGCAGGCCACGGAACGTTTCTACAATGACGCCCATCCCTCCGGTCAGCGTCCAGGCCGGATCATAAGCGGGCATTTCCTCGCGTACCAGTTCCCACCATGACTCATCCAGAGGCGGGTTCATCCAAGTCGAGGGATCAGTCAAGTCATGTGACTGTGTCGGCATCGCCAGCGTCCCTTCCGGGCCAACTGCTTCGGTTAGTGCGGCAAGAATGACCGAGGCCCCGCCTGGAACAAAGCGTCCAAAGCTGCGCATCGACGAGTGAGCAAGCAATGTCATGCCGCTCCGAACCCCCAGATCCTCTAATCCCTTCAATACATCCGACCTAGTGACAGGTCGATTCGTTATCGGTTGCACAGTCACCTGTCCAGCCTCCTTTTCTCCAAAAACGATACACAATACCATAATTATACCATAACTGCTATCCCGCGCTCCTTCCTCCATGTTACCCTCCATCATTCCTGAGCGCAAAAAACAGGCTTTCTCCAGTTTGAGAAAAAGCCTGTTTGGGCATAACCTATTCGCTGTCTAGTGCTATACAGTCAGCCAGCGCTTGAACATATGCTTGGTCGTTTCCTTGTTCATTTCGGCAATAGAAGTGGTCAACGGAATACCTTTCGGACAAGAGCGTACGCAGTTTTGCGAGTTCCCGCACCCTTCCAGCCCGTCGTCTGTCATCAACGCCTCTAGCCGCTCTTCCTGATTCATTTCCCCTGTCGGATGGCTGTTAAACAGGCGAACCTGAGATATCGCCGCAGGTCCGATGAACGTCGTCTTCTCGTTGACGTTCGGACAAGCTTCCAGACAGACACCACAGGTCATGCACTTGGACAGCTCATACGCCCACTGACGCTTTTTCTCAGCCATTCTAGGACCAGGGCCCAGATCGTAGGTACCGTCAATCGGAATCCACGCTTTGACCTTCTTGAGCGCATTAAACATCCGGCTGCGGTCGATGACCAAATCCCGAACTACCGGGAATGTGTTCATCGGCGCGATCGTAATCGGCTGCTCCAGCTTATCGACGAGCGCTGCACAGGCCTGACGCGGCTTGCCGTTAATCACCATGGAGCATGCTCCGCATACTTCCTCCAGGCAATTCGACTCCCAGCACACCGGAGCCGTCTCTTTACCGTGGCTGTCCACCGGATTACGCTGAATTTCCATCAGCGCGCTAATCACATTCATTCCCGGACGATAAGCCAATTCGAATTCTTCCGTATAGGGACTGGCTTTAGGATCAGCTTGACGGGTCACAACGAACTTCACTGTTTTATTCGACTTCACTGCTTGCTCCGACATCTAATACACTCCCTTCCGTTATTTGTTCTTGGAATAATCCCGAATGCGTGGCTTGATCAGCGAAACATCCACCGCTTCATACGAGATTTGTGGTCCTTCCGGTGTCCAGTCCGCAATCGTCGTTTTCAGGAAATCCTCATCGTTGCGATCTGGAAAGTCTGGTTTGTAATGGGCCCCACGGCTTTCGTTGCGCAGCAGCGCACCTTTGGTCATCGCTTCAGCCAGCTCCATCATATTCCACAGTTGCCGTGTAAACGCCGCACCCGCATTGTTCCAGCGCGAAGCGTCATTGATGTTAATGTTAGAGTAACGCTCCTTCAGCTCCTTGATCTTGTGGATCGTAGCTTCCAGCTTGTCATTATAACGAACCACAGTCATGTTGTTCGTCATCCACTCGCCCAGTTCTTTATGAAGAACATAGGCATTTTCTTTTCCGTCCATATGCAAAATACGCTCATACTTCTCCGTCTGCTGATGAACTGCCGCATCAAATACGGAGGTAGCTATATCCTGTGCAGATTTTTTCAAGCCTTTGATATACTCCACAGCCTTAGGTCCAGCCACCATCCCGCCGTAAATGGCTGACAGCAACGAGTTCGCACCCAAACGGTTCGCTCCGTGGTATTGGAATTCACACTCACCAGCCGCGAACAGGCCTGGTATATTGGTCATCTGATTGTAATCGACCCACATGCCGCCCATTGAATAATGAACAGCCGGGAATATTTTCATCGGAATTTTGCGCGGATCATCACCGACGAATTTCTCATAAATTTCAATAATGCCGCCCAGTTTTACATCCAGCTCTTTCGGGTCCTTGTGGGACAGATCGAGGTAGACCATGTTCTCGCCATTAATACCCAGTCCATCATCAACGCATACACTGAATATTTCACGTGTCGCAATATCGCGAGGGACCAGATTTCCGTAAGCTGGATACTTTTCTTCGAGAAAATACCATGGCTTACCGTCCTTATACGTCCAAATACGACCGCCCTCTCCCCGTGCCGACTCGGACATGAGACGCAGCTTGTCATCACCTGGTATAGCCGTCGGATGAATCTGGATAAACTCACCGTTCGCATAGCGTACGCCTTGCTGATACACCGCACCGGCAGCTGTGCCCGTATTAATGACGGAATTCGTGGTTTTACCGAAAATAATCCCGGGCCCACCAGATGCCAAAATAACTGCATCCGCCGCAAAAGTCTTCACTTCCATCGTACGCAAATCCTGCCCGCAAATCCCTCGACAGATGCCTTCATCATCCAGTACAGCCTGTAAAAACTCCCAGTTTTCATACTTGGTCACCAAACCCGCAGATTCCCAGCGCCGTACCTGCTCATCGAGAGCGTACAGAAGCTGCTGTCCTGTCGTCGCACCAGCAAAGGCGGTCCGATGATGCTGGGTACCGCCGAAGCGGCGGAAGTCCAGCAGTCCTTCCGGTGTCCGGTTAAACATGACGCCCATGCGGTCCATGAGATGAATGATCCCCGGAGCCGCTTCGCACATCGCTTTTACCGGAGGCTGGTTGGCCAGAAAATCCCCGCCATAGACCGAATCATCAAAGTGAATCCAGGGGGAGTCTCCCTCACCCTTGGTATTTACCGCACCATTGATGCCACCTTGAGCACAAACGGAGTGGGACCTTTTGACCGGAACCAAAGAAAATAAATGAACGTGAACTCCCGCCTCTGCCGCCTTGATCGTAGCCATTAGACCTGCCAGACCGCCGCCCACGACAATAATGTTGGATGCTGCCATTTCTGCTCACTCCTTTTTTTCAGGATTTTTAACCAAATCCCCTTTTACGTTTGAAAATAGAATTTCAACACAATGTATAATGGATATGACTCATTTACAGTAGTTGTTTAAAAGTATTGCATTGCACCAAGGCAGTTGCTATTTCCTGAAATTCCGCGCTGCGGAATGCAAGCAGGGAGGCGATGAAGCCGATAGACACCACCACGAACAGGGTCATACAGATATAAGAAGATACTTTTTGCGCACGTGGTCCCACGGTAATCCCCCAACTGACCATAAATGCCCACAGTCCGTTAGCAAAGTGAAAGGATGCCGAAACGACACTGATTAGATACAAAATGAAATAAACCGGGTTCGTCACGATGCCATGCATGACCCCGCCTAGCTCCTCATGAGTTACATTACCCAGAGCCACCTGAAAGCGTGTGTCGTATACGTGCCAGATAATAAATACAAACGTAATGACGCCGGAAATACGCTGGAACAGAAAGCGCCAGTTACGTGAATAGCCGAACCTTTTGACATTCGGATCAGCCTGATAAGCGATATACAAGCCATAAATTCCGTGGAACAGTAATGGCAAGTAGATGAATAACGTTTCTAGTACAATAACCAGCGGCAAACCATTCAGGAAGGCCACGCTGCGATTAAATCCTTCCTTGCCACCCTCCACCGCTGTGAAGTTCGTCACCAAATGCTCAACAAAAAATAGAGCCAACGGAATGACGCCAAGAAGCGAATGCAGCTTTCTGGAATAAAATCCTCTCATCTAGGTCATGCTCCCTTCTCCCAATAATAGCGTTTTCAATAGTAATATAACATATAAAATGACAGTTCCCGACAGGAAATGTCCAACAAGGTGTCCCTTATTAGGAAAAACAAAAGTGTGAACATCTTGTGTCGCTTTCATGTTACTCCTTTTCGGCTTATAATGGAATTGCAATATACGTATTAATTATTATGTCTTTTTTGCATATAGAGAGGAAGTGGATGATTTGTTTGAGGATTTGAACGCTTTTGCCGTCATTGTCGAGCAGTCCAGCCTGAATAAAGCCTCCAAACTGCTGAATCTGTCCCAACCCGCCCTGTCCCGCAAAATTGCCAAGCTAGAGGAAGAGCTGGGTGTAAATCTCTTTGATCGTCGGGGCAAACGACTCGAAATTACGTCCACCGGCCGATTTGTTTATACATTCGCACTAGAGCAACGGCAACGGCAGCTTCGCTTCTTACAAAAGCTCTCCCAGCACAAAAATGAAGCCCAGAGTATGCTTACACTCGGCGCAAGTCTCACGACACTCCAGACAACGCTGCCTACCCTTGTCGAAGCTTTTATGAGCAAGCATCCTCAAACCGAGCTGAAGCTGCTCACCGGTAAAACCCATGAAATCGTCGCCTTTGTACGTGACAAAAAAGCAGACGCCGGTATTGTCGGGTCTGCCATTCATGAAGTCGGACTGCGTTGCATTCCGCTATTTGACGATCATTTGGAGCTCGTTGTTCCCATTGGACATGAATTAACCGTTAAGACAGGAACGGCCTCGATGAAAGATCTGCAAGGATTGCCGATGATTATTTTCTCCAAAGGAACCTGGTACCGCAGTCTGACGGATGACTTGTTCCAGCGCAGCGGCATCATGCCGGATATCCGCATGGAAATCGACTCCTTCGAGGCGATTGTACGCCTGCTTCCAACCTGTAAGGCTTCCGCCTTGCTACCCAAATCCTATTTGCGTAGCGAACTGCTGAGGGATAATGGACTCACTGCATTGTACTTGCCCGATTTGAAGGAGACACGCCGAACGACCTCCCTCATTTACTCGGAGACGACCGATCTCGGTCCGACAGCACGACGCTGGATTAGCGAGACACGTGCGTCGTTTGCAGGCTATCGTATGGTGTAGAGAGTTTAGCCCTCTTCATTGACATTAACAACCTCATCCTCAAAGCGGCCGATATTGTCATTTGAGCCGATGATGACCATAATATCGTCTGCTTTTAGCCGATCCATAGCCGTCGGTGCGATCAAGATACCGTTCGCCGTATGAAGCGCCACGACACTACAGCCAAAGCGGGTGCGAGCATTTAGTTCTGCAAGCGTTTTGCCGTTCAGACATGCAGGTACATTGAGTTCCACAATACTGTATTCCTTAGACAACTCCAAATAATCGAGCAAATTAGGCGTGACTAGCTGGTGAGCCACACGGATACCCATGTCCCGTTCTGGATAAATAATCCGATCCACACCGAGCTTTTCTAACGCACGCCCGTGCAGCACAGATATGGCTTTGGCTACGACCTTTTTCACACCCAGCTCCTTCAGCAAAATGGCGGTCAGGATGCTTACCTGGATGTCATCACCAATAGCAACAATGCCGCAATCGAAATTACGGATGCCCAGTGATCGCAATGAGTCTTCATCGGTAGCGTCCGCCACGACAGTATGTGTCAACATCTCACTCATACTGTCCACAACATCCTCATTCCGGTCAATGCCTAGCACCTCGCACCCCATATCCACCAATTGCAAAGCTAGGCTTGAGCCAAACCGCCCCAAGCCAATAACTACAAACTGCTGCGTTTTCATGTCTACTCGAAAACTCCCTTATCCTATAATCATTTTACCTTCCGGATGACGATATAATTCTTTACCCTTTTTCGGCCCCAGTGCATAAGCTAGCGTGAGTGGCCCCAGTCTACCTGCAAACATCGTCAGGGTAATCACCAGCTTGCCTATGACTGTCAAATCAGGTGTAAGCCCCATCGACAGCCCCACCGTACCAAACGCAGACACCGTCTCGAACAAGATCATCAGAAAATGATGATCTTCGGTTGCTGACAAAATCATCGTCACCCCGATCACGAACAGCAGCCCCAGCAGTGTAATGGTCAAAGCCTTGTAAATTCGTCCCTGCGCAAGTCGATACCTGAACAGCACAATATCTTCCCGCCCCCGCAGCATCGAAATCACTGCTCCAATGAGCAGCGCGAATGTTGTGGTCTTAATCCCGCCTCCAGTGGAGCCAGGAGAAGCCCCGATAAACATGAGTATGATGATAAAAAACTGCGTAGCCTGCCGCAAGCCTGCAATGTCCAGTGTATTGGCACCTGCGGTACGGGGAGTAACAGACTGGAATAAAGATCCCAGCAGTTTACCACCCCAATCAAGCGAGCCAAGAGTCTTTGGATTCGTAAACTCAAACACAAAAATCACGAGCGTGCCGACTACAATCAGAGCGCCCGTCATGCTGAGTACCACCTTGGTATGCAAGGACAGTCTCTTACGCTTGCGATATTCTGCCAGGTCTGACATCACTACAAAACCAATGCCGCCTGAAATAATCAAAAACATGGCTGTAAAATTAACAATCGGATCATATACATAACCTGTTAGGCTGCGAAAGTGCCCGAATAAGTCAAAACCAGCATTGTTAAACATGGAGATGGCATGCCAAATCCCAAAATAAATCGCCCTGCCTACAGGCATATCAAACGACCAGCGAATCGCAAATATTACAGCACATATGCCCTCAATGACCAGCGAGTACAACAGCACCTTACGGATCAATCCGACAATTCCTTCGACAGAGGTCTGATTCATCGCTTCCTGTAAAATGAGGCGCTCCCGCAAGGAAATCCGACGTTTGAACACCAGCGCGATTAAGGTAGCCATGGTCATAAAGCCCAGACCGCCGATCTGAATGAGCGCCACGATAACAACTTGACCAAAGGTTGTAAAAAAGGTCCCCGTATCCTTTACGACAAGCCCTGTAACACAGGTCGCGGAAGCGGCAGTAAACAAAGCGTCTATAAACGCAAGTGGCTTTCCTGTTGTATTGGAGATCGGCAGCATTAACAATAAACTACCTATTAGAATGATAATGGCAAAGCCCGCAACGAATATCTGCGGTGGAGAAAGCCGGAGCCAGCTTGCATTGGGATTCATCTATTCATCACTTCTCTCCTAATCTTTAAAACTATAAAAACAGTGATTTAATACGGTGTAAGCTCGCTACGCGTTCCATTTGATCTTCCGATCGTCGTTGCCCCTGAATTTTTTGATTTTTCCAAACCTTAGTTAACTATAATTAGCATTCCCTGAATACAGGAAGAATGCATGTCAAGCACTACTCGGTCCCCTGTGCTATTGGCGGGCAGTAGCGAAGGGGGCAGAATTGTTCTGAAGAAGTGAAGCGTTTGCCTTTATCTCCGGATTTTAACCATTAAAGGGGGTATACAATCAAAAAATCCGGGGATAACAGCAATCGGAAGAATAATCTGCACCCGCAGCGGTCTATCTAACCAATCCAAACACTTTTATACGCACAAAAAAAGACACCGGAAAACCGAGTGCCTGACTTGGTTCCTGCTCATAGCCTACGAGGTTAGCTGACGGATTCGGGCAGCACAGTATGCCCTATTTACACTTCCGATCCACCAGTGATCGGCTGTAAAATTCACCCCAGTAACATGGTTCCCCCGTTTTCCCATAGAAATTCGGCTCAACTGTATATCATTACCTATGTATTTTATAGGCATTGCCTCAAGATTATAATCCTTCTATATCCAGATCACAAAACCGATTTCGTCGAAAAAACGTGAAATTGGCTTTATTTTGCGAATGGGCATCGTTTAATCGCAGCTTATCTTATTTTATTGGAACTTTAAAGTGCTTTCACTCTATTTTCATGAATATCGCTGGTCTGTTGGCGGGAACCTGTGCAGTATGATATCTTTAATGGATGTTCTTATTTACAGATTAAGGAGGAAACTCATGAATCCTATCGGGAAACCGGTCGTGCTCACGGCCAACTTCAAAAAATTAGGCTTGCTGGGCGGGATTGGCCTGATTTGCTTTTTTATCTTTCAATTGCTTATTCCCTCGCTTAGCAATCCAAGTCCAGAATCAGTAATGAATGCAAAGGTCATCAGCAAACAAGAAGCGGTTATACACGCATTGGACTTCGCCCGCTCCGAGCTGGGATATACTGAATCACAGCCAGAGAAGCCTCTGGTGACCTATCAGGCCGAAACAGATTTGTACGGTTATTTATCTAGAGAAAAACTGCTTCAACAGTACGACCGTACATGGAAGAAAAATTACCCTTACGAAACCTTTCGGGTCGATCTGCCTGAATCCTCAGCGAAGAGCAAGCTGCAAATTCATGTAGATTTATCCACTGGGAAGGTCGTTAGTTTTAAACGGATCACCTCCAGCACCAATTACACGCAGGCTGATATTTCTACGGATGAACAAGCACGTAACAGGCTTGTACGTGTGGCTGAGGACGGCATGACGCTTGAAGCCAAGGAGCAGGCGGCCGCTGTATGGGTGAAGCGCTTTGGCTTTAAGCCGGCGGATTTAAAGCTCGCGACCACTGAACAAGAAGGCGGATTAAAGTATACCATAGACGATAAAAAAATCGGCGCCTCGGTACTTACACTGGCTTTTACTTTTGAAAACGGTGATGTTCGCTCCTTCACTCAAAGCTTTTCGGCCCCGTCGTCCTATACCGATTATATCGAAAAGCAAACATTTTGGGCGAATTGGATGACCTATGCGGGTTATGCCCTGTTTAGCTTTGCGCTGGGTGTACTTGCCATTGTGTATGCATCACTCACCCGACGACATACTTCATTTGTACGCGGCATTGTTCTATCCGTTATATACTTTATTGCTAGTATAGCTGGGACCATGAACATGCTGCCTTTATTGCAAGCAGAAGCAGGCGGTAAGGGCATGCTTATATTTCTTATGGTTTTCCAGATTGGTGTTACCTTCGTCATGGCTGTAGCGCTCTACTTCTCCTTGGTCGGCGGTGACGGACTTATGCGTCAGGTTGGACTGAATGCATGGCCACGTGCGAAAGAGCCGGGCTACGGGCTGTATGTGCTTCGCAGTATGTATGTTGGCTACTTGTGGGCCTTTATTTTGCTCGGGGTACAATCCATTTTATTCTTTATACTGGAGCGCACATTTAATACATTCTCCACCACAGATGCCACGCAATCCCCTTACAATATGGCTTATCCATGGCTACTGCCGATTATGGCCTGGATGGCAGGTATTGGTGAAGAGACTGTCTACCGTCTGTTTGGTATTCCGATGGTCAAAAAAATAGTAAAAAATACTTTTGTTGCTTGTCTGATCACCACGCTGATTTGGGCACTGGGACATACACTTTATCCGATCTATCCAGTGATTTCCAGACCTGTTGAGCTGACTTTTCTTGGTTTGCTGTTCAGTTTTGTGTTCCTGCGTTACGGCTTTATTGCCGCTATGTTCAGCCACGTTATTTTTGACAGCATTCTAATGGGACTTAGTGTGATGAGTCTGGGAGACACTGTGAATGTGAGCGCTGGTCTATTCTGGATCTTACTTCCAGCCATCGTGGGTTACATCATTTATTGGTTTAGTCCTAAAAAACCAAATCGAATGATGTTTGAACCTATACAAAAAGAGGAGCCGTATTCTACGACTCCTCCTCCCGAAGGGCAGCTATAATCTGACGCGCAAGCTTATCCCCAATAGAGAGAGGCCGGAAGTCTTCGACACTGGCCTCTCTTATTTTTTTGAGCGATCCAAAATGCTTAAGCAGTAACTTACGCCGTTTCTCGCCAATGCCTGGAATAGAGTCCAGCCGGGAAGTTACCATAGATTTGCCGCGTTGCTCGCGGTGGAACGTAATGGCAAAACGGTGAACCTCGTCCTGAATCCGTTGCAGCAGATAAAATTCTTCGCTATTGCGTGCAAGTGTCACGGCCTCAGAGGACTCTCCCACTAATAGTTGGGAAGTTCTATGTTTGGCATCCTTCACCAGACCACACACAGGAATGAACAAACCCAGCTCATTCTGCAATACATCGGTCGCCGCCTTAATTTGTCCACGTCCACCATCGACAACGATCAAGTCGGGACGTTCCAAATTTTCCTTAAGCACACGTTCATATCTACGTCGGATAACCTCACGCATTGTTTCATAATCATCGGGTCCCTGCACAGAACGGATTTTATATTTACGATACTCCTTCTTGGCAGGTTTGCCATCAATAAACACGATCATGGCTGAGACTGGATCGGAACCCTGGATGTTGGAGTTATCAAATGCCTCCACCCGGTGCAAGCTATCCAGCCCAATGGCACGTCCGAGATTGCTTGCAGCTTTGGATGTTCGTTCCTCATCCCGCTCGATCAGCTTAAACTTCTCATCCAAAGCTACACGTGCATTTTCCGTCGCCATGCCTGTCATTTGCTTTTTCAGTCCACGCTGCGGTACAAGTACCTTTACATCCAACCATTCAGCCAGAGCGAGAGCCGCCGTACTTGGGTCCTCCAGTCCACCGGATAGTTGAGTTTCTGTTTCCTTTATCTCGGCATCTTGGTCACCAGCTTGATCTTGATTCGTTGCCGCTGCATAAGTTGCCTGTTCTTCAGCCACCAGTAGTGAGTCAGCAGAACGCTCTGTCTCCGTTTGTATCGCTTTCTCATCTGTCTGTCCGGTAACATCGGCTGTAGGTGCACTGTAGAGTGCAGTTTCTGCCGCAACCGGTTGATCGACATTAGCCTGTTCCGCCTGCATCAGCTTAGGAGAATCCGGCAGCAATATTTCCTGCGGCACTGCTGGGTTGTCACTATAATATTGCGTCACATAGGACATAAAATCACTGTAAGCCTCACCGTAGAAAGGAAAAGTCGACATATGGCGCTCGATCATTTTACCTTTGCGGACATATAGGATCTGTACACACATCCAGCCCTTATCTACTGAAAAACCGAATACATCTCGATCTTTCGCATCCGATGTGGTGATTTTCTGCTTTTCCATCATCGCGTCGATGCTGATAATCTGATCTCGCAACTCCTTGGCCCGCTCAAAGTACAATTCCTCTGCGGCCTCCTGCATTTTACGCTGAAGATCCTTTTTAATTTCCTCATGTCCCCCGCTCAAAAAGGAACCAATTTCCTGACCAATCTGGTCATACGTTTCCTTCTCGACCTCTTTCACACAAGGCCCCAAACATTGATGCATGTGATAATACAGACACACTTCCTTGGGCATCACACCACACTTGCGTAACGGATACATACGGTCCAGCAACTTCTTCGTCTGATGTGCCGCGTAGGAATTGGGGTACGGTCCAAAATATTTTGCTTTATCTTTCAGAACGCGACGGGTCACCTCCAGCTTGGGGTGTGCCTCGTTCGTAATTTTCAAATACGGAAAGGTTTTATCATCCTTCAATAGCACGTTATAGCGTGGCTGGTACTTTTTAATGAGGTTGCACTCCAAAATGAGTGCCTCCATATTACTGCCTGTAACGATATATTCAAAATCACGAATATCGGAAACCAGTCGCTGCGTCTTGCCGTTATGGCTACCTGTAAAATAGGAACGGACCCGGTTTTTCAACACTTTGGCCTTGCCGACATAAATAATGGTGCCTTCGCTATTCTTCATCAGATAACAGCCTGATGCATCCGGCAGTAACGCTAATTTGTGCCGTATGTTCTCCAGCGCCTTTTCCTGATTCTGCAAGTCCTCCGCATAAGGTTTCATTTGCCCGGTTCCTCCTTCCATTCTTAATGACTACTCAACTAACTACTTATAATATATAGGAATAATACACAAAAACGCCCCCGGTATTTACAACCGGAGGCATTGACCTTTCATGGCCGCTCCACCAAGCCCCCGCGGGAGCATGGGTCACATGCGATGATTATTGGTGCTTAGTAAGCATGCTTTTCAGCGCTTCTTTGGAGTTCAGACCTACCACTTTATCAACAGGCTGTCCGTCTTTGAAAACGATCAGGGTCGGAATACTCATCACGCCGAAACGGGAAGCAGACTCTGGATTTTCATCCACGTTCACCTTCGCGATTTTGACGCTGTCGCCAACTTCTGTGGACAGATCCTCCAGGATAGGAGCGATCATTTTGCAAGGACCGCACCATGGCGCCCAAAAATCAACCAAAACGGTTCCTGTGCCTTCGACTTCTGCGTTGAAGGATTGATCGGACACGTTAACAATTGCCATTGTATGTTCCTCCTTTATAGAAAAGTCAAGATTATTATAACCTGTAATGTCTATTTCGACACCTTTTAATTATATCACAATAGTCTTTTAATTGTAAGATATCGAAATAGCAGACGGATAAACGCTTACCCCCGCTGATTTTTTCCCTTTACGGTAATGACATCTACAAAAGGACGAATCCGGTCCATCAAGCGTTGTCCTTTATACATTTCCTCTCCATCCTTGCTCGTAAAGCTGAGATGCTTCTCCAGTCCCTGCAAAGAATAATTGGAAGTATAAAAAGTAGGTTTGCGGTTCATTCGGTAATTCAAAATAGAGCCCATCACGTGGTCCCGTACCCACGGGCTTAAATTTTCGGCACCAATATCGTCAAATACGAGCAGATCACAATTTTTGAGCATTTCGGTCGTTTCCTTCAGCTTCTGCCCATCCTGGATCATGGACTTTAAGTCCTCCACAAAATCAGGCATATACACGATCACACCGTTCAGACCCGACAGGGCCAACTCGTGCAATAAATAGCCCATCAAAAAAGTTTTACCCGTACCAAACGTACCTTCCAGATACAGTCCTTTTTTGGATAGACCCTGACTTTTCGTTTCTTCAATGTAACGGAATAGCTGTGTGACGGCAGGCATGCGTTGTGAATCTTTGCGCGCAATTTCAAGGGCGTTATATCCCTCCAGAAGTGCGCGTTCATCCACATAGAAGCTTTTAATTCGCTCACGCACCCGTTGCTCATGTTGGGAAGCAATCTGCTTCGCACATGGGGTCCGAATGTCTACAATTTCAGCAGTTCCATTCGGATATTCCACGCCCAGCTTGCAAAAGTGGCCCTGAAAATCGTTAGGACACCGTTCCAGTCCCGGACAATTGTCGCAATTTCGACGATCTCGGGCATACTGAAAGAGCATGCTCATGTTGAGTCGCAATTGTGTTTCGTCCACATCAGGATGCGCAGCACAAAACTCCTGCACGAGCGGATCATTTAGAACCTGATCGGCTACATTGCGAGTGCGCTGGCGAAACGAAGGGTTCTGCATCTGCTGCAGCAAATCGCCCAGTGATTCCAAGAACGCTCCTCCTTTCTTAAAAAGTGCAGAGTTATGGATACCTTAAAATCTACCTACACCTTTTTCTGTTTACCGGATTGCATTCGTTCGGCCAGACGCAGCAGTTCATCCAATTCTTCCTCAGATACAGACTCCTCGGAAGGTTGATCTTGAACGATTGGAATGGATGGCTTGGCTGGCCCGTTATTTTTGGCATACGCGCGGGATCGACCGCCGGAAGGAGAAGCAAAGGACTGTTTTCCTTTTACCTTAGCTTGATCCCTTATATATTGAACGGCTTTCTCGTAAGTGTTTACCTGCTTAAGCAGCATATTGGAAGCAACGGCCTCGACAAAGTTGCGGTTAATCCGCTGATCGCTCCCGGATACGAGCAGTGACATCAAATAATGGATCAGCACGTTGATGACTTCGCCTGGCAGCTTATAGCTGATATCAATTTTCTCGAATATATCCAGCAGGTTACCGGGAACCGTGCCGGGGAAAAAGGTTTGCAGCAAACGGCGATAAGGCTCGTTGCGCAACATCATATTATATTGGTGAATGTCACACTTGGCTGTGAATTGTGGGGGAACTTCCACATAAAATTCCATTTCCACAGCTTGCTCTGCAGGCGGCTCTTCAGATGTGGAAGCTTCCCTTTGGCGCAAAGCAACTACCTTGGCGGCTTGAACCTGCTGCTCCTCCTGACGCTTGCGATCCTGTCTGGAGTGCTGGCTAGCCCGAAGCTGAAGCTCGTCGAGCAACAAGTCGCCTGCTTCGGTAAAAATACCGTCCTCATCCAGCAAGCGGCTAATATCCTGTACAGAAAGATCAAATTTGCGAACAACGTAATTGACCATGCCTAACTGCTCGTGCTCAAACCGAAGACGCTCCACGTGCTTACGATTGGCAGATTCACGCGGAAAACGGAGAATAATATCTGCATAATTCAATGCTTCCTCCGATTCTGACGCAAGTGGTCCAGTCTGACGGCTAGTAGACACCTCGGACAACGCCTGCTCCAATTCATAATCTATAACATGGGTATTCAGTTCAAATAACTCATAAAATGGAATCGAAATATTCTCTTTATTATAGGAAGATTGCGACCATTCGCTAGATTCTCTGCTCCACAATGATTCTCTCAGAGAAAGCACTGCAAACTTACCGATTTTGTCTCTCAACAAAAGGGTGAGATGCTGTGTTCTGAAAAATTCAGCAGGTGCGAGCGGCGGCTGCATCTCATATTCATACATATAGTCGTCCGTTTCGGGTGCATACAGCCTGGACGTCTGTAACAGACCGACGGCCTCCAGTTTGGAGGTCTGTTCAATCAAATACTTGCGTCCCTTCTCACTCGGCTCCAGTCCCAGTGTCAGAAAAAGGCGACGCTGCTGTTCCAACGGCGAATAACCGATTTGTCCGACTGGCACATGCTGGAACAACAGTCGATACAGACTGACCGCAAATGCGCCTACCATCGGCTGATAGACGCTTCCCAGCATCAATTCATCCAGTGCGCTCAAGCCAAATTCCCGATAAACGCAGTAGCGGTGGTTCTCAGTATAGTGCAGCAGGTTTTTCATCCGCATTCCAACATTCTTCCTTTCCTGACATAACGGTCTCCAAGATGTTTTTCTATTCTATCATACTTGCCTTCTGGTGGGACCAACAAAATAAGGGCAATTGTTCTCCTTTTTGGCAGCCGTATTCGTCTGAGTTCTACTTTTTTCGAGAATACTAACTATTTTATGACTTTGTGACCTGCATCATGGTAAAAATAAAATTCTTCACACTTCTTTCATTGGTGAAAAGCTTTACTTTGAGCTACAATATAATGGTTAAGTATCACGTATTGGATACAGGAATGATATTAGGAAGTACACATATTTCGGCTAAGCCGATTACCATTTACAGATCGTAAAGGAGTGTAGATCGTGAGTCAACATCAACCTCAACAAACCCCAGCAACACCTAACGAAGTAGCCTCCACACTGGAAGGCTGGTATGCGCTTCACGATTTTCGGTCCATCAACTGGACAGCATGGAAGACCGCAGACGATGAAGAGCGCGCCGGAGCACTGGACGAGCTTCAAGAGTTTATGAAGGAATGGAACGTTACCGAGGAAGCGGGTCTGGGCAGCTCAGCTGTCTATACTGTAGTCGGACAAAAGGCTGATTTTGTCATGATGCACCTGCGCGAAACGCTGGAAGACCTCAATAAACTGGAAAATGATTTTAACAAAACAACCTTCGCCAAATATACAACTAAAACCTACTCTTATGTGAGTGTGGTGGAACTGAGCAATTATTTGAGCAAAGATGAAGATCCTATGCAAAATCCACAAATTGTCGCACGCTTGAAGCCTGTATTAAACAAGGCCCGTTATATTTGTTTCTATCCAATGAACAAAAAACGTGATCTAGATGACAACTGGTACATGCTTTCAATGGACGAGCGTCGCACCTTGATGCGCAGCCACGGTTTAATTGGACGCAGCTATGCTGGCAAAGTAAAGCAAATCATTTCCGGTTCTGTCGGCTTTGACGATTGGGAGTGGGGCGTAACACTGTTCTCCGATGACGCACTTCAGTTCAAGAAGCTAATCTACGAAATGCGTTTTGATGAAGTCAGTGCCCGTTACGGTGAATTTGGCTCCTTCTATGTCGGCAGCGTGTTGAATGAGGAATCATTTGAAGACATGTTGAAGCTGTAAAGCACAACCGTCAGTACCATATCGCAGCATACAATTAAGGATTCCGCGAACTCCCACTTTCGGGACGGCGGAATCCTTTTTTTATTGCAGCACAGGCTCGACCCCTACGGATGTATCCTCACTTTTCGCCAGCTTTCTTTTCTCCAAAGCGATCTGAATAAAGATAACAAGCATTAGACCACTTAATAGGATCAAAAAGCCGCCAAGCTCAGGAATAAAATATTTTAAGCTCCCACCTTTGAAGCCCATCCCTCTCAAAAACTTGAAATGCCAGGTCAATGGAAGAATATTACTAATATATTGCAGCGATGTAGGCAGCATAGCTACTGGCAATTGAGCGCCGCTCAGTAAAAACGAAGGCAGTATAATTAGCATGAGGCGTGGGGAAGCTTTTCCCGGATTCGCCGCATTCCACCCTAAAGCCATAGCAAACAAACTCAACGTAATCGTGTACAGGAGAAATGGAATACTGAGCTGCCATACATTCGCTTCAAAGCGTAGTCCGCCAATTTGCTTAAGTAAACCAATGGACAGGTAAAAGGACACACATCCTACTAACGCATACGGCAACACCCTAAGAATCAAACCATACGAAAACTGAAGCTCCTCTTTTAATCTTCCTTGCTCCCGCAATCGCGGGACAATTGTCAGTACAGTAGCACCCATCAGTGAAATCATGACCGTATTAATGAACCCCATAACTGAGGTCATCAAAGTAGCATTGGTAGGATTATATAACAGGCGCTGCTGAAGCAGCATATTGGAAGTAAGCCCTGTAACCTGGCTGTCACTCATTCCCATACCCTTTAATCCACCACCAGCCAGCATCGCATTTTCCGACGCCATAATCTCTGTGACTGCCGAGCGTAGATTTCCCGTAGCCTGACCTACCGTATTATCCACATAAAAACCGATGTTGCTCTGAACTCCTTTGATCCTATTTTCCTCCAACCCAGCTGGAAGGTAAATCACCGCAAAAAACTTTTCATTATATAAAAGTAAATTCGGATCGGCTTCATTCTCTTGCACATGGCGTACATCAATATACTGCGATGCATCCAATTTATTAATAAGCTGTCGGCTATAACTGCTATGATCTAAATCGACTACAGCTACAGAGGCATCGTTAAGCTGATTATTTTTAAAAACAAATCCAAAGGCTACAGCTACTACGATAGGAACGAGCAGCATGATAAAAACCATCTTACCACTGATCATCAGCTTCCATTCTTCTATAAACGCCTTCATTTCGTCACAACCTCTACCGTCATTCCAGGTAATAATTCAGATGTTCGCTGGACATCCACCCGCACTTGGAAGGAGCTTATATCCGACAGACCTTTGTCCCGACTCATTCTCATGTTGGTATACTGAGGGGCAGAAGTAATGTACCTCACCTTGCCTTGGACATCTTTATCTAAAGCTACGACGTGCGTATTCACATTTCCCCCAGCTTTGAACTGTGACATGGAATCCTCGCCCACATAAATATCGTAGTATAGCTGATTGGTTTCAATAACGACGCCCGTTGCCCCCGTAGAAACGATCTCTCCCATTTTAGGTACAATACGCGACACCTTACCATCTGCGGATGCCTTCAGCACCATACGTCCGCGCTGCAATTCCAAAGTTTTGAGTTGAACACTTAATGCCTGCTTTTGTTGAGCCAGAAGATCCACATTGTATTCGCTATTCTTAACATCTTTTCGTGTTTGCGAGGTTTGAGTCAAGGCTTCCTTGGCTTTTTCTGTTTTGATACGAGCCTGCTGGCGTTCCTCAGCCGTTGCGCCAGCCTCCATTTTATCCAAAGCGGTTTGCTGCTGAGCGATCCCATTTTTAGCAATGTCCGATTGTTTGCTAGCCGCTATAATCTGGTTTTTGGCAATTTCAACCTGATCTTTAGCTGTATCTAACGCGATTTGGGCATTATCCAGTTGGTTTTTGGCGTTATCCAGTTCTGCTTTGGTTCCAGCTCCACCATCATATAACGCTTTGATACGGTTGTAATTCACATTAGCCAAGTCCAGAGCCTGTTGTCTGGATGATACTGTTTTTTGCGCGATTTCCACATTCCTTTTGGCTGTCTCTACTCCTGTCAGAGCTGCGTCCAACGATTGCTGTGCTGCTTCAATAGCCAGCTTTTGTCTTAGAATATCCTCCGCACGTGTTCCTTGATTTAATAAGGACTCTCCTGCTTGCGCGGCTTGAATGTCCAATTGTCCCTGTTTTTCTGAAGTTGAAATTTTCTCCGACTGATTTTGCAGCCCGTCTTTAGCCTGTTTTATTTTCACATCAGCCTGTGCGATATCCGTTTTTAATTTCTCAATTTGCAAATCAAGGTCTACAGGATCGAGGGTCATGAGCACATCCCCTTTTTTCACCTGTTGTTCTTCCTTCACCTCAATCGTGTTTACTCTTCCCCCTACGCCCTGAAAAGCAACATTTACGGTATCTGCCGTAAGCAGTGTGTTTTTTTGTTGGGCTGCCATACTCACAGCATCCTTGCCGCTCATTGCCATCAGCGTACCTCCGGTACCTAATGCAACAACAAGTAGCACGTACACAATGATCTTTTTATTCATTGCAATAAACTCTCCTTCATGATGATTTAGCCAATGATAGTTAAAAAATAATAGTCAAAACAAATAAGGAACCTGATAGTACGACGTCTAACTATTTAAGCCGGGAAATTTGATTATTCCCGTTTTATCCGTTCAAGTCCTGAAGAAAACTTATTTAATAACGTAGCAAATAGAATATGATCTTCCTTTGTAAATTCATTCATTAAATCCGAAAAAAGCTGGATGAACATCGGAATTTTTTCCGTCATTAACTGTTTTCCTTCACCAGTCAAGGAGATCGCGGTCATACGTCGATCCGTCAGCGTACTTCTTCGGATGATGCCGTCCCGTTCCAGCTTATCAATTACGCTGGTTACTGTTGAACGAGTAACCCCTGAATATTCAGCTAGCTCTGATGGAGTCAATGCACGTTCATGTAAAAACAATGGCATTAAAATTTTCAGGTTGCCTACAGATAGCCCATATTCCGAGAGTCTGGAAGACACTCCATTGTACACTTCATGTGCTGCCTGCACGAAAAGTACCCACGTATTCAACGATTGGGAGTCCACATTTGGAAACTTTTCAGTCAATAAATGTATTCTACTGGGATCGGCATTGATTTTAAAATCAGAATTCAATGTGAAGCTCCCCCTCTGTAATTAGTAATCATACTATACGACGTCGAATAGTTATGAGTCAATATCTTTTTTTGTTCATTGAAATAAAAAAGGTCTCCAAGCTCCTTTTTAGGAGTCATGGAAACCTTTTTGCCTTAGAAAAACCGTCCTTTTTTCAGTACCAGTGGAATTCCGCCAATGATGAACAGATAGCGGAGATCGACAATTTTTTTCAATTGTGCGGCCACCCAACCTTTTATTTTGCGTTTGCCCACCACGGCGACGGCTTCGCCTTTTCCAAGCGAAGCAACCGTCCCTTTATTGGAAAATACGAACTTGTGCAGCTCCTTTTTGCGAAGAGTAGCGGCCAGATTCTTGGCACAAAGGACCCCTTGCTGCATCGCAATTTGGGCAGTCGGTGGATAAGGGCGTCCTTCGGGATTAAACATCAAGGAGCTGTCCCCGATAATAAAAATATCATCGTGGCCCGGTGCACGCAGAAAATCGTCGATTTTCACCCTTCCACGCATCACTTCGAATCCAGCTTTCTCAATTAATCCGTTTCCACGAATCCCTCCCGTCCAGACCACCGTGCAGGCTTCGATTTTCTCACCCTCACCAACGATTACACCATCCTGCAAGCATTCCTTAATCGGAATTCCAATGCGGAAGGTGACCCCTTTACGCTTAAGGACATCCATCGCATACTCCACCAGTTCAGGATCAAACCCCGGCAGTGCCGTAGGAGCTGCCTCGACGTTAATGATTTGAATCCGGTTAAAGTCGATGTCATAAGCTCTAGCCAGCTGTGGCAAACGATCCGCCAACTCCGCCACAAACTCAATGCCGCTAAAACCGGCGCCCCCTACGACGAAATTGAGGCGACCTGGTTTACCATCATTTTTATACAGGGCCAGCTGGTATTCAATATGCTCCCGAATCAGGCGAACGGAGTTAATACTGCGAATCGTCAGCGCAAACTTATCCATCCCCGGAATGCCAAATGTTTCTGGCTCCCCGCCTAGTCCAATGACCAAATAATCATAGGACAGCGAGCCGTCCTCCAGCACGATTTTTTTCTCCTTTGGTATGATTTCCTTAACCGTTCCTTTGACTAAATCCACCTTGAACTCATCGATTAGCTGCGCAATCGGAATCCTTGAATGCTCAATCGTATCCGTACCTGCCGCAGGCATATGAAGATGTGTCGTAATATAGTGGTAATCATGACGGTTGATCAGCGTGACATCCGCCTCATTGTGCTTGAGCTCCTTTTGCAATTGCTGAGCCGTCAATATACCGCCATATCCGGCGCCCACAATGACAATTTTGGGAATACTGCTCATGCTTTTACCCCTTCCGATATACATAATTATTCGAAGCTGTTCTCTCAAAACGGTTAATTTACACTCACAAAAAAGTCTTCATCAAATATTAATAGCTTTAACTTTGCAAGCGGAACCTGGCAGTTTATAATGATAAACAGTGAATCATGCGTTCGGCGGCTATCTGAACCTCTATGCGGCTGATTCAATAATTACAAATTCCATACTATCCCTTTCGGAGGTGTTTTTAGAGTGACAACTCAATCCACAGGCGCGGAGATCCGCGATCTGATCATTATTGGAGGCGGTCCAGCCGGTATTTTCGCCGCTTTTTACGGAGGAATGCGTCAGGCATCCGTCACCTTAATTGAAAGTATGCCCCAACTGGGCGGCCAGCTTGCAGCCCTTTATCCTGAAAAATATATTTATGACGTTGCTGGCTTTCCTAAAGTAACTGCACAGGAACTGGTCAACAATTTGGTTCAACAAATGAACCACTTTAATCCAGAAGTGCAGCTAGAAGAGAAAGTCGTATCGTTAGAGAAAAAAGAAGAACGCCACTTCATTGTAAAAACAGACAAAGGTGGCGAGTATCATGGTAAGGCGGTTATTATTACCGCTGGTGTTGGTGCTTTCGAGCCGCGCAGACTGGAGCTTCCAGGTGCCGAACATTTTGAAAAAACGAACCTGCATTACTTTGTTAGCGACCTGAGCAAATTTGCAGGCCGAAAAGTGCTAATCAGTGGTGGCGGTGACTCTGCCGTAGACTGGGCACTCATGCTGGAACCAATTGCAGAACAGGTTACATTGATTCACCGCCGCGACAAATTCCGTGCGCATGAACACAGTGTCGAAAACCTCCTGGCATCCAAAGTAAATGTTATTACACCAACGGAAATTACAGAATTGCATGGAGAAGACACGATTACGAAAGTCACTCTTGCTCATGTAAAAACCAAAGAAACACAGGAAATCGAAGTGGACGATGTGATCGTTAACTTTGGATTTGTATCCACACTTGGCCCGATTGCTGAATGGGGAATTGAAATCGAAAGTAATTCCATCGTGGTCGATTCTCGCCAGGAAACCAATATTCCCGGCATTTTCGCCGCAGGAGATATTACAACCTATCCAGGCAAGCTCAAGCTGATTGCGGTCGGCTTTGGTGAAGCCCCTACGGCAGTCAACAACGCCAAGGTCTATGTAGATCCAGATGCCAAGTTGTCTCCTGGTCACAGCAGTAACATGAAATTGTAGTCTAGTTTAGACTATGACAAAAAAGGGTATTTTACTCCAAATTTGAATGTTTGGAGTGAAATACCCTTTTTTACGGTGTGCCTATTCGTTGCAGTGATTGTCTGTAAAGCCATTCGAACCCTGAATGACTTTACAGTCGCAGTACGAGAGCTTGTCCGGTCTAATGAAGGACTACGGCTGTATTCATCTCTAGATTTCTTTTGTGAATTTCAGCCAGCAACAGTGCAATGAAGTCACATTCAAGTTTAAGCTCGATTGCCATCTGATAGGAATCCAAAAGCATCTCATCCGTCAGCATAGCCATCCTCGACACAACCTTTCCTTTTATTTCAAAATCTATTCTATCAAAATACCAAAAACGGAACAAGCGTTCTGTTATCCACAGCCAATTGTGGAAATCCTGTGTATAAATTGTTGGTAAGTGTCGTTAACCCTTATATGTGACAGGGGATAATGTGGACAATATTTATACACAGAATTTTGAAGCTTGAACACAAAAAAAATATTTTTATTATTTATACAAATATATTATATTTAGCGTCTTGTTAATAGATTAAATTGGGATTTTATTGAAGAAAACAGAAATTTATTGAGGTCTTGTATTAACCTCTAAAATCCATACCCTTCCATTCTGATCAAGCCCGTAATCAAATCCTAGTTGTCCAATCCCAGGAAACCTTTTTTCCAGCACAGGAATACAGCGCTGTGTAAGTTCAATGATCTCTCGCCGCTTTCGCGTAGCAAGCCGCCGGGGATATATCATTCGAAGCGCATCTGTTCCCTTCAGCAAAGTTCCCCCTCTGCACAGATTCGTAATGACCAGTCCGGGACGAGCATGACGTGCAACTACCGCACGAAAATCCCATCTCTGCCCTTCCTTCACAACTTTGACTCGATAGTCGACAGGTCTACCTTGAATACTTGCCAGTTGGATCCCTTGTTGAATGAGATATGGGCGTTGGATTCGGAGCTTATGGATTCCGATTACAAGTGCTCTAAAATGACTGAACCGGTGCGTGTGCTCCATACGCGTGCAGGTGTATCCCCTACGCTCCTTTGCCACACGCATGACTCCGATTCCTCCGCCTCCTTTTACAGGTTTTATAAACACAAAAGCATGCCGCCGCAGCATCATGCGCAATTGATCTTCACTATATAGACAGGTTTCCGGTATATAAACGGCGGTATGTGGATGGTGGAGCAGCGCCTTCGTCTTTAGCCATTTGCTTGCAAGTTGTCTCATCTAACCCTCTCCTTTCGCCGTCAGGTATACTTATACATACTCAACAGGAATGTTCTATTCTTGGATGATTGTCCGCGGCATGTGTCTATTTCGACAAGATCATGGCGAACGGTAGCATGCACCGAATATCACTGGTACAATGACAATAATCTACTACCATTTGCACGGAACAGCGGAAATTACCGCCAAATCGTTTTTCAACAAGGAGGTCAACTCATGAATAGCAAAATTGGCATCATGGACATTGGCTCAAACTCCATACGTCTGGTGATCTATGAAATGACAGAGACAGGAGCCTATCGCATTGTGCAGGAATGCAAAGAAGCTGCCCGACTGAGCGAAAAGGTTGGGGCCAACGGCCGTATGGAACGGGAGGCGATTCGAAGCATCGCTCCATTGTTGCGCCAATTTATGGCGGTATGCCATATGCACGGGGTTGTCCGTATGCGTGCAGCAGCAACAGCAGCCATCCGCAATGCCACGAATTCGGACGAAATCGTCCAATGGATTGCGGAGGAGACAAATTTAACACTGGAAATACTGAGCGGAGAGCAAGAAGGCTATGCCGGTTTTCTGGGTGTAGTGAACACTATGAATGTGAGTGATGGAATCATCATTGACATCGGGGGTGGCAGTACCGAAATTACGCTGTTCCGCGATCGAAAGCGACTGCATACGGTGTCATTTCCCTTTGGCGCCGTCAATATGAACTGGCGCTTTGGACGTGAGGTCAAGAATGGCGAATGGTCTCCTCAGCAGATTGAGGAAATGGAGAGCTTTGTCCGTTCTTCACTGCAAAATCATGATTGGATCTTCTCCAATCCGGATCTGCCATTCATCGGGCTAGGTGGGACCCTGCGTACTTTGGCTAAAATCAATCAGAAGCGGCAGGATTACTCACTTCCTGTGACGCACCATTACGAAATGACGATAGAAGATGTCGATTACTTCTATGGCAGTCTGCCCCATCTTCCCTATGAAAAACGCAAAAAAACAGCCGGCCTGTCCAAGGACAGAGCCGACATCATTGTACCGGGTCTTATTATATTGAAAACGATATTTGAAGCTGCTCAAGGCTCCGCGTATCTGGTCAGTGGAGCGGGTCTGCGAGACGGCCTATTTCATGAGCTGGTCAACGCTGAACAGCCCGTGGTAGCTAATCCGCTTATCACATCCATTCGCAATATCCTTTCGTTTGCTGTCCCGGTTAGCGAAGCGCATGTCAAGCGGGTTAACGAGTACGCCGTCCGGCTCTATGACACATTAGCTAGCGGAACCTCAGCTGCTATGGACAAACGTTTGTTACTGACCGCAGCAACTCTTTACAAAACGGGAGCTGCCTTGAATTACTATCATTTTCGCCAGAATTCCGTGTTCTGGATCTTACATGCAGGCATTGGCGGTCTATCCCATAGGGAAACGGTACTAGCCGCGTTGATCGCGGATTACCATCCCAAGAACCGGACCCCCCGTTTGCTACGCACACATGCGGATATTTTGGAGCCTTCCGACGAGGAACGTGTACATCGGCTCGGCTCGCTGCTCCAGCTCGCGATTGGCATGGATCGGAGTGAGTCCGGAATGATTACCAGCATCAATCCTACTACAGGGGATGACGCAATGCATCTTCGTTTGGAAAGCAAGAGTGAACCCATATTAGAACAACGAGAACTAGAATCCGTTGCGAAAGATTTCCAAAAGGCGTGGAACCTCACATTGTCGTGGTCCATTCTACCTTCTTCCAATTTCTAACCTTCATCGCTTCAGATTGGCTCCTGATGGGAGCCTCTTTGTCGTTTCTGGACACAAATTGATAGCTGCCATTAGGCAAAAGCTGGCGCGCCTTCACATTATCCCTTAACGATAAATGCAGAATATCTGCCAGCATTTCTTTGATCCCGTCATCATAAATCGGGCACATCAGTTCAATTCGGCGGGTCAAATTGCGCGTCATCCAATCCGCACTGGACAGAAATAACTCGGATTTCCCTCCATTTTCAAAATAAAACAATCTGGAATGCTCCAGAAAGCGGTCTACAATACTGATGACACGTATATTCTCGCTGAATCCTTCCACACCGGGACGCAAACAGCAGACCCCTCTGATGATAAGATCAATCTTCACACCTGCTTGGGAAGCCGCATATAGTTCATCGATCATCTCCTGATTGGATAAGGAGTTGATCTTGGCAATAATCCGGGCGGGCTTACCTGCCAATGCTTGCTCTGCTTCCCTACGGATGAGTTCAAACAGCTTGTTCTTCATTCCCGTTGGAGCCACCGTAAAAGCTTGCAAAGTCTTGAGCGCAGAGAATCCCGTGATTTCATTAAACAGTTCGGAGGCATCCTCACCAAGTACTGGATCCGACGTAAACAATCCGATATCCGTATACACACGCGCCGTGCTTTCATTATAATTGCCTGTACCTACATGCACATATCGTTTGAGTGCGTTGCGCTCATGGCGTATGACAAGAATGATTTTGGCGTGCGTCTTCAAGCCAACCAACCCATACACTACGTGACAGCCTGCTTTTTCAAGCGTACGCGCCCAGGCAATATTACGTTCCTCGTCAAAACGGGCTTTCAGCTCCACCACCACTGTTACCTGCTTGCCCGATTCGGCCGCACGTGCCAATGCCGGAATCAGCTTCGATTCCCCGTTGACACGGTACAGGGTCATTTTGATTGCCATCACATCCGGGTCCTCTGATGCCTCAATGATAAAATCAGTTACCGCATCGAATGATTCATACGGATGATACACGAGCACGTCCCGTTTGCGAAGTACGTTGAAAATATCCTCCTGCGGGGGCAGTTCTTCCGGATACAGTGGTTTGATTGCCGGGAATTTCAAATGCGAATACCCTTCCAAATGATCGGCAAAAGACGATAAAAATGTCAGATCCAACGGCCCGTCCACCTCAAAAACATGGTCGAACAGCTTGAATTCGCGTTGAAGCTCCATCAGGGCATAGGGATGAATCCCTTTTTCTACTTCCAATCTTACTGGCGCGCCCCGTCGTCTTCGACGCAGCTCTTTTTCAATCTCTTCGAGCAAATCTTCGATTTCTTCTTCATTAATGGATAAATCGGAGTTACGTGTCACACGAAAAGCATGAACGGCCTCTGGGATATACCCAGTGAACAGCGTTTGGATATGATGCTTGATCAGTTCCTCAATTAAAATAAATGATTTCTTCTTGCTATTGGAACGTAACGGCACTGTAACCACACGTGGAATATTCGAAGGCACCTGCACAATGGCAAAAAGCGGTTTATCCTCCTCCGTATCCCCCGGACGTCTCAAAACGACCGCTAAATATACGTATTTATTGTGAACGAGTGGAAAAGGACGGCTCTGATCGACCGCCATCGGCGTGAGCACCGGAAATATAATTTCATGAAAATATGCATCCAGCGACTTGCGCTGTGTCGTATTTAAGTCTTCATATTCGAGCAGTAAAAGACCTTTTTTCGTCAAGAGGCGAGAAATATCACGATAGGTCCGGTATTGTTCCGATACCATTGAGACAGTACGCTTGATCAGGCGTTTGTACAAACCGGAGGGGGTATATCCCGTAAAATCCTTTTGCATAAAACCCGCCTTGATTTTCTCGCGCGTCTCTGCAACACGAACAGCCATAAACTCATCCAAATTGCTAGATACAATCGCCAAAAATTTGGCTCTCTCCAGCAACGGTGTATCTGCATCCTGAGCTTCCTGAAGCACACGGCGATTAAATTCAATCCAGCTTAAATCTCGGTTAAAGTAACGTTCTGACCCGGCTTTATCCTTATTCTGACTCTCTATCAACATATGGCCTCCATCAATTCATGCAGTATAGTTACCCTTTATTGTACTATTAGATGAAACGCACTAGCATCACAGCAGTGTAAACGCAATGTAAAATGTGTGTAAACACAAACTGGATATTTGAAAAGGTCATTCGGATGCTTTACAAAAATAGCATTAAGCGGTACAGTGTTTACGTCTGTTTCATAGAGTAGATTGAAAAACCGTTTCTTTTTCTGTTGTTTATGTTCGTTATGATGTGTAGTAACCACTTAGAAGCCACGTTCAATTGCTGATTTTCAAATGGCATGATATAGGGAGGATTTACGTTATGGAACCCAAGAAAACGCCACGCGTACTGCAAAAAAACATCGAATTTTTCACCGCAGCGCTGTCTCAACACCTCGTTACGGTCTGGCAAGAGGACCCTACAGGTGTATACTGTGAGATTGGCTGTGGATATATCGAGTTATTCAGTAGCGAGATGATTCGGGTGCGCAATCAAGATGGAACCCCAAGCCATTATGACCGCAATATTACCATGTTTCAGCTAATCACAAAGGATCAGCCGATATAATTATTATATGCTATGCCTGCGCTGTTCTTCCAGATTAGAATTGCTTTATGTTTACAACTACCGATTTTCATATCTGCTGAATCTTGCAGTTTTTCAAAAAGCGCCTCAGAGCGCTTTTTTTGTCGACCTTTTTTGAACATCGTTTCGAAAAGCAGTATGATAAGGGAGCATATTACCTAAATTTAAAGGGGAATCAACCGATGGAGCATACAACATCAGATGAGCGCATCCTGGTTATGACCGCGGTTGAAGGCGAACGGGAAGCTGTACTGCGGGGCCTGAAAGGCGACACCCGTTTTGTGGTCGAGCTAGCTGGCGTGGGCGCACCGTCCGCGGCGGCTTCAACCGCGCTAGCACTGGCGGCGGCTGGTGACTACCGTCTGGTCATCAGCGCCGGAATTGGTGGCGGCTTCGCGGAGGTCGCTGCATTGGAGAGCGTCGTTGTTGCTGACGCGATCATTGCCGCCGACCTGGGGGCCGAGACGGCAGAGGGCTTCAGCAGCGTGGACGAGCTGGGGTTCGGCTCAAGCAAAATTGCCGTGAACGTTGCCACCGCGCAGCGATTGGTTCAGGCGTTGCGTGCCGCCGGACAGATGGCTGTCGCGGGGCCGATCCTGACCGTCTCTACGGCCACCGGTACGGCGGCAACAGCGGAACGGCTGGCCAAACGCGTTCCTGGAGCTGCTGCCGAAGCGATGGAAGGCTACGGCGTGGCCGTGGCGGCAAATAGGCTAGAACTGCCGACGATGGAAATCCGCACGATTTCCAATGCTGTCGGTCCACGTGACCGTGCAGCCTGGCGAATCAAAGAGGCTTTGCAAGCGTTGGAAGCCGCATTTTCTACATTAACGGAGGTTATATAGATGCAAATTGCTTTTTCACCTTGTCCCAACGACACTTTTGTCTTCCATGCCCTGGCGCATGGTTTGATTCCGGGCGCACCCGCGCTGGACATTACATTCGCCGATATCGACATCACCAACAATCTGGCGATCACACCAGACGGACTGGATATCATGAAAATTTCGTATGCTGCACTCCCTTGGGTACTGGATGAATATGCCCTGCTGCCTTGCGGGGGCGCACTGGGCCGGGGTTGTGGGCCACTCGTGCTGACCAAGGAAGGTTCCACCGTCGAAGGCCCGAAAGCCCTGTCCGGCAAGCGTGTAGCCGTTCCGAGTGAACGTTCCACTGCCTATCTGCTGTTCCGCCTGTGGGCAGCCAAGCATGTGCCTGGGGGTGTCGGCGAGATCGTCGTGATGCCGTTCGACCAAATCATGCCTGCTGTCCGTGACGGGGAGATAGATGCCGGACTAGTTATTCATGAAGCACGGTTCACGTATCCGTCCTACGGGCTTAGTAAGCAAGTCGATCTGGGGAACTGGTGGGAAGAAGATACAGGACTGCCGATCCCGCTCGGAGCTATTATTGCCCGCCGTACGCTGGATCTGGATGCGATCACAAACTGGATACGCGCCTCTGTCGAATACGCTTGGCAGCATCCCGAAGCTTCGCGTGAATATGTATTGTCTCATGCGCAGGAGCTTTCACCTGATGTTGCCCAATCGCATATCGACCTGTACGTTAACGATTTTACCGCCAATCTGGGCGACAGCGGATATGCCGCCATCGAAGCTTTGCTCGGTCGTGCCGCGCAGGAAGGGCTGGTACCTTCGTTTGATTTAGCCCAACTGCGTCCTACATCCACAACAACACGTTAAAAGGGATAGACATGCCTTGCATGTTTTCCTACTGAAAAGAGTAGTTTAAACATATAAAACCTCCCGAACGAGCACATGGCCTAGCCATGCGCCCCATTCGGGAGGTTTTATCATTTCATATGGCGAATCCTCATTCGGACTCGCTTGATCCCTATCCTTAGTTCTGTTCCTGCTCGACAACCTCGGTCTTAAATACGTTATCCAGTTTGGTACCCAATCTTTTGACCAGCGGCACCTTGATATCCCGGCTCAGCTCCTTGAAAAAAGCGTCCATGTCACAATTAATCTTATCCAACACGACCTTCACGGTACCCTCTTCCAAGATCTGCTCATTCAGATCCTCCGGTACGGTAACCGAGATATCATACTTCTTGCTTAACGTTTTAATGTAGCGGGTAAAGATTTCGATAAGCTCCTCATTGTTGAACTTCTCAACTGCAACTTGCCCTTTGTTGGTAAATTTCAAATTCACTCTCACGTTAGCATTTCCCCTTTTCCTTTTGACCATTTATTTTGGATAAACGTTGAACCTTTCAGAGGCTCTTCAAAGAAAGGGCCTTACCGGTCGTTTTAGACTCTTGTCCTTTGATATACTAAGTATAACACATTAAGGCCGTTTTCATTTCCCAACTTGTCGTTTTATGATAAAAAATGATAAAATTTGCGCATTTTCAGCATAAATTCTTTCTTTTCATGCCAATCATTAGGAATATCCCCTACACAAATACACAAAAAAACGCCTATCTCGCAAAAGAAAGACGTTTCCGTATAGATGCCTAAGTGGTATGCATTTACAGAGGTTTCGTACATTCCCAACCATGTGAACGATACTCACGCACAGCGTCTCGTATATCCTCAATATCATCAGTATGCAGCAAAACGGCAGGTAGAATAACCCAATATTCATTCTCCGCTAGATCAATAAATACGTCCTCGACATCGTAATATTGCATATCGCCAAATGCCGTGTCCCTGATCTTCTGTCCAACTAAAGGTGTAAACGGAGAATCAAATGTTTTCATCACCTTCGTATATTCCTTCACGCCCGTTGCCGAGATTTGCTGCGAAATAATGACGCTCAATGCTGTTACCTCCCTGACCTAATAATGCTCATTATACCCTTCTCTCAGACCCTCTACAAAACCTTGCGTAAAAAAAATCATAAAAATCAATACATTAGGTTCCTCCTATTGCTGACCGGTGAGTTTAAAAGTGCCGCCTTCCCGCTTCCCAAGCGGATAATTTTGAACCGTCATTTCCACCCTCGTATTCTTATCCCATACCGGAAGCTTGTCAGATGTACCGTACTCTTTCATAGCTATGTTTATGACTTCCTCCGCCTTCTTCGTCAATACAGCTGAGGACATATTATATTTACCATAACCTTGATAAGCACCGCCAAAACCAAGATTAGGTTGATTGTTCACATTCAGTAGCACACCCTTCAACGTGCCATCCTCTGTTACATCAAAAGTCACTTTTTCCAATACAAAATCATCGGTAACGACAGATGTCTGCTCTAACATATGCGTTATGGCTGACAGGTTAGCTGTTAATCTAACTCGTCCCAGTAGCGCCTCTGTATCGTTGTGTTGCTTCGTTAACGCTTGTGTTGTTTTATTTAGTGAAGCGTTCGCACTAGTTAAAGTATTGACCTTCGTATTCAGATTATAATTCCACACCGCCAAGGCTATACATCCTAGTACAGCTACTCCTGAAATGACTGTTGCTACAACTGCGAGCTTACGAACAGAATGTGCTTGCGGCTCCACAGACTGAGCATGACTGCTTAATTCTCCCATACCAAACTTCCTCTCTACTTATATAGTCATATTTTACTATTCCCTCCTCTGATAATCTAGTATATTTTTCCTAATTCCATATTTCTATGCATTTGTACAGGAATTCGTTTCATCAGCCCTGGAGTTTCGGTTCTTTCGTTTTCTAGGAGATGCTGTATTTACCAGATACACACTGCCTGCAATCAGCACCAGCCCCACAACAAACGTCAAAGTAAGCGATTCCTTGAGCATTACCATACTAAAGACTGTGGACAACACCGGAATCATAAACGTATATGAGCCGACGGTTCCTGCATCTCCATTGTCGATCAGTTTAAAATAAATTATCCAGCCCATCGCAATCACGAATATCGAAATAAACAATAGAATTGCGATAAAGGAGGTCGTCCAGTGAATATCGCTCCATTTCTCGGTCGTAAATCCAATCCCATTGAGTATAATCCCTCCCAAAATGAGCTGCATCGTCACCGCCCAAATGGAGTCCAGCTGCTGACTTTTTTTCTTCATATAAATCGTTCCGAGCGCCCAGCACAATCCTGAAGCTAGCCCCAACACAATACCCAGTACAGATAAATGCCCTGCCATTCCACCAGAGCTAATCACGATCACCCCGCCAAAACCCAGTACCAGTCCAATGACCTTCAGGGGAAACATGCGCTCCCCTAACCACATCCAGGAGAATAATCCCAACAGGATCGGCTGAAGGAATACTAAAGTGGAAAATAACCCAGCAGGCAAATAACGCAGCCCTACCGTCTGCAAGCCATAGTAGCCTGCAATATTAAATATGGACAGCACAAGATAAGTCCACGCATTCTGTCTAAAACGCAAGGTTTCCCGGTGACGTATAGCGAACAATAGCAGAATCACACCACCCAGCAGGGTACGGATTCCTGAAAAAAATATCGGCGGCGTATCTGGCAAAGCCAGCTTGGTCAACGGCCAGTTGATCCCCCATACCATCACTAATATCAAGACAAGCCACAACGTAGCTTTAGGTGTTAATTTTTTCATAGATGTCTTCTCTCCCTTAGATTTTTCATCGCTCATTGCTACCGACTAAAATCTGAATAGCCGTTTGCAAAGTTTTGCTTTACTAGCGTATACTGTGGTCACTAATAAATAAAATGAATGTTTTCAATAAGGGAGATAACTTTTCACTTATGACCATTACTCAGATTATGATCTTCGTTCGTGTAGCTGAAACGCTAAACTTCACCCAAACTGCCCATGAGCTGCATATGACGCAGCCCGCGGTCAGCCATGCCATCGCCAGCATCGAAAACGAGCTGGGTGTCCAGCTATTGCTGCGCGACCGAAAAAAAGGAGTGCTGCTGACAAATATCGGGCACAAGGTACTGCTGCAATTCCGTATGATGCTGCAAAGCATGGAAAAGGTACAGCAGCAGGTGGCTGCTGAAAAAGGTCTAGACGTGGGCACGATCACGATCGGTGCCTTTCCTTCTGCCTCAGCCTATTTTCTGCCCCCGATTATTCATCATATTCGTCAGCATTATCCGAACCTTGTTTTCGATCTACATGAAGGCTCCACGAATGAAGTCAAGGAGTGGGTGCATACCAGAGAAATCGAAGTCGGTATCATCCTGTTACCAGACCCTCAGGTAGATATCATCCCATTATGTCAGGATGACATGGTTATTCTCCTGCCAGACGGTCACCCTCTACAATCGCACAATAAAATTGCCATCCGTGACTTGAATGAGCAGGATATGATCTTTTGTAAAGGTGGACATGAGGTCGCCATTATGGAAGGTTTTGAACGCGAACAAAGTCAGTTGCAGGCACAATTCATTACTCACAATGTCAGCACCTTGGTCAGCATGGTTCGACAAGGACTGGGTATGGGCATTGTTTCTTCACTCGCCTTGTCCACGTTCCCCCATGATCTGACCGTCAAGGAGACTTCACCTCTGATCACACGTCAAATCGGTATCGCTGTACCATCCCTGCACAATGCTTCTCTGGCTGTACAGTTATTTGTGCGTACTGCGCAGGAGCTGTTTACGGATATGAAGCAGTAGAAGCATTGGATTATGAACATAAGGAGGTCTATTCATATGCAGAGAAATCAAATCATTCGACCAAATAGCTAAATTTCTAACCTATAAGCTTATACATCACATATAATGCATTAATTACACTGGTATATTATCCCATCCCAGCGGGTAACCTATATGCTGAATACCTGCAATTTTCAAACTAGGAGGGTTTTGCATGGATCATCTCGTTATTTTGATCAGAAGTTTTTCTGCATTCGTTATCCTCATGCTAATTGGGAGAATATTGGGGAAGCAAACCCTTTCCAATATGAACTTTCACGAATTCGTAACGGCAGTTATATTAGGAGCTATGGCTGCTAATTTTGCATTTAACCAAAAAATAGAAGTTGTCCACCTATTAATAGCCCTGTCTGTTTTTACAATTACTTCTTATGTTTTATCCAAGTTTTTTTTGAAATTCAGAAACTTTAAGATGTGGACAGAGGGAGCACCCACCGTTCTCATAGAAGGAGGGTTCATTCTCGAAGATAACCTAAAAAAAAATAATATGACATTGGATTCTTTAAACCAACAACTTCGCCAGAAAGAAATTTTTAATATAGAAGAAGTGCAGTACGCCCTCCTTGAGATTAACGGAAAACTATCTGTTCAAAAGAAAAAGGAACTGCAAGCCGTGACATTAAAAGACCTGCAGTTGAATGCAGGTAATGCCACACAGTTCCCAATTGAGCTTGTAATCGACGGACAGCTTTTGCATGGCAATTTAAACTCCAATCATATTCCCGAATCATGGCTGCTGTCTCAACTGAAGGCCCGCGACAAAAAGTTAGAGGACGTATTCTATGCCGTTAAAGGCAGCAACGGCCAACTCTATGTGGATGAATATAAGGATAAAATCCAGCATCCAATTGATGTGGAGTAGTATTGACTTTCGGTCAATAGTTACCTGAGATTCAACGTAATCAGATAATTGTATTTGGCAGCGTGCTTAAGCTCATCCAAAATGATACCGTACACCGTGTCCTTATAGATACCGGCAGGCAAACCAAACCAGATGTTGCGATATCGTTCCACCGCACCCAACTCTCCCATCAAGGCGCGCTGTAGACCTTCTGTATAAGATTGCACCCTCTCATATTGCTCACTACTGATGCCTGCAATTTCCTGTCCTGTCAAAGCCCGATACATCTCTCTGAACATTTTATTGTGACCGCGCTCATCATTACGGATGCTTTCAATAATAGCCACCTGCTCTTGTGAGGGTGCCAAATTGATCAATTCATCGTAGAACAACTCATCGTTACGCTCCCCTTGTACCGCTTCCTTTATCATTTGTACTGCTTTCGGAAATCCTGTGTTCCAGATCGGTACAAAATCGGCCCGCATATAGTATGAATTTCCCCAGTAAGAAGGTACTTGATACAAGTTTATTCCTCCTAATGTTAGTTTTTAGAAAGTATATGCGCATCTGCCCATGTCGGTTCCTAACATTAGGAGAATATACTGATGATAGCTATCCTTCAATGTCGGATCAAACCTCCAGCTACATCATCCCAGCGCCAAGAAACCTCATGTCCATGGAGATGCAGCCCCCCCAAACCACTCATCGATCCCTTGAACTGCAATGCGGTCCGCTGATCCATTCAGTACCTCTTTACCCAACTCTGTCAGAATTACCTTTCGGTTCAGAAAATCCGGAATTTGTCTGAAATCCAAGCCCGCCTCAATCCCGTCAATGATCAGCAAAGGATGTTCGCCTTGCGCCAAAGCACGAATAAATTTCCAGTATTCGAGATCACCCATGCCAAGCACATGCAGAACGTCAGTTACCTGACGAAACAATTCCAATGCCGTATTCACTTCATTATGAACGGCCTGAAGCGTGGTCTGTTCCACAATGCCAAGACCATTCTGCTCCGAGGGCAGCCGCTTGAGATGCGTTGTGAAAGCTTCATAGGCAAAAGTCAGGCCGGATGCTGCCAATTCTGTCTTCTTGTTTTCCAGCAGATTAGCCATTTGTACAGGATCAGGAGAAGCATACGCCTGCCAAAGCTCGCTTCCGAGTTCCATTTCTTGCCGCCCAATAGTCCGCCAGGTACCGGATAATGTCTGAAGCTGTGCCGGAGTGAGCTGTCCCAAGCCATGAAAGCGTTCGATTCCCGGAAACTCCCCAATGCAGAGCAGGCTCAGCTTCGTGCGGCCCAGTTTCTGTCTTTTGAACCAGTGGAGCAGATAGGCGAGCATGCTCTGATCAAACAGGTCATGCTCAAACCACAATACGACTTCATCATACTTAATAAACTCACGAAGTTTCTGCTCCTGTTCCTCACAACCCGTAATATATTCGCTGGTCGGAATACCCATCGATTCTTCTAGGACCCTGGCCCGCAATGCCCGTTCTTCCGCCCCCGCTGGATTTAAAAATATCGGTCCTGCCGGATATACCTCTCTCCATACAAGCACATCACCCTGTACAACACCCTGCTTCAACATCTCGCCTACAACATCACCGTTAACAATATGTAGCATGTTTTGCCCTCCCTCATACAAATGATTGAACACAGAAACGAGATCAGCTACCGGGAGTGTACCTTTCAGCTTTCGGCGAGCATCGTGCAACCGCTTCTTAAGCGTCGGGACCGGAGTGCCCAGATAATCGGAAATTTCCTGAAGAGAATAGCCGTAAAAATAAAACAGCCGCAGAGGCACGCGCAGCTTGGCAGACAGTGCCTTCACCGATTGTTGCAGAACTTGGCTCTCCTCCCTACGCTCCGCAATTTCTGCTACACCCGGTACTCCTCCCGATATCTGCATAGCCTCATCCAGAGGAAGCATCGAATGATGCTTGCGCCGCAGCATTCGCTGGCACTGTCTTACGACAATGGTCTTGAACCAGCCTGGAAAAGCGGACGCGTTCTGCAGCTTCTCCAGATTCTGATAAGCTTCTATGAGCGCATCCTGCACGGCATCTTCCGCGAGATGAACATCCTTCAGCATGTCATAGGACACCGCATAGACCATCCCGCGAAAATGCAGCATTAGCTGCCCGAACGCTTCTTCATCCCCCTGCCGTGCCTTTTCAACCCACTCCTTCATACATCCCTAGCCTCTTTTCTCTCGTGTTCTTAGTCTTAAGTGCCAACTCCGTGGAGGAAGGTTACAAATCAGCTAGTTTCTCAACAGAAATATATCATCCTTTATTTTTTACGAGGTTAAGTTCAATATGACTTCGACCATGTAGCCATAGCAGTTCGTCCAGTAAAAACGTCAATCCATCCTTACTACGCAAACGCTCGATCAGTTCTGTAACGACTTCCATAATCCCACGCTGTACATTCTTCGCTAGTTGGAGGCCCCCACTTTCCCCATCCACATAAAGATGTGGATGGTCCGGTTGTTCTACCTTTCTTACATGTCGCAGACACAGTATCCCATGTTCAAGATAAAAGAAATAACTACGATCATACAGAACTCCCTCAATTAATTCATACATATGAGGATCATCATCAGGTCCATATGTCATGGTAGCCCTTTTTAAACTAACTGGATTGTTCATATATTCTTTCACTCCCTCAGAATTTAAATTGTAAGTTCCTATACTGAAATTCTAGTGAAGTAAAACTCTAATTAAAATAATGTGAATTTTTTATTTGATAAGTCCTGAATGTTTGTATGCAATACTGTAATTTATGTATAAGAAGTCGTTCATTGAATACATTCGCAATATGGTATATATACCAAGTTAACTTCTATTTTGTTAATGAGGTACTTATACTATATGTTTTGAATTCTTATAATCAAATTGGAGAGTGATACAATGAATTTTATAAAATCTATTTATACAAAACAAAACGTAAATAGCTCAGTACTCTTTTTTGCATTTTTAGTTTTATATAGTGTTTTTTCTAAGATTGAAATTAAACCCGTAGCTCTTTTGCTTTTTACAGTTGCATTTTAATGCCCTGAGTAAATTTGTCCAATCCACACGTAGTGATAATGATCCTAAGTAAGTAATCTCTACATATTAAAAAAGACCTCCAGGACGAATATAGTACGTGACTATACCGTTCTGGAGGTCTTGATTTACATTTTCGAATTGTTAACACCCCATCATGCAGGTTTGCAGACAATTCATTTCATTGTACCCTTTTAAACTACCTTAACAAGGCTCTTCGTTCGGTTTCCCGGCATCTGTAGCTGTACGGAAGCTTGAACCGCAGCCGCATGTAGCTACGGCATTCGGGTTATGAATCGTGAAGCCGCCTGACATTCCAGACTCTTCAAAGTCGATTTCCAGACCGTCCAGGTAGCGGATGCTTTCCTTTTCCACTACAATCTTCATATCCTGTACGTTCATATATATATCCTGATCCGTCTCGTTGTCGTCAAAGCCCATTGCATACGAGAATCCGGTGCAACCACCTGGCGTAACACCCAGACGTAAAAACATATTCGGCGTTTCCTGCTGCTCCAGCATATCCTTCAAACGCTCAGCAGCGGAATCGGTGATGTTAATCATAGCTCCATCCTCCTCTTTTACTTCATGTTCTCCTTCAGTATACTCCACTATTTGCAGGTGCTCAAGTCATGGAATGTCCTTCCCTTACAGGCTTCAAGACCTGTTTTTCTATTCGTTTGTATTGAACACCGGTGGTGTGAGGTTTATAATAGGTGAAGAGTGTGTAAAAGAAACTGTCGGAAATTTGTCATTTCAAAGGCGATATTTTGAGATATTCATCATTGTAGCCTGGCATTGTAACATTTTTCACATATCGTATATCCGCGCTGCCGGATTTTACCGACGGAACGGGACATCCTGTGCGCATCAAGCGCTTGTGCCGCTGATTTGGCGGACAGCCTCGCACAGAGCAACTTGAAGGAGGAATAGGCATGTCCACATTAGTTACACCTTTTACAGACCGCAGAATGGCGGAAATTGTAGAAAAGGTACAGAACGGGATTCGTTTGAACCTCGAAGATGGTATATATTTGTATGAAACTGACGATATCCTCACACTGGGTCAGTTGGCTAACGAAGCTAATTTACGCAAGAACGGAAAAAAGGTTTATTTTATCGAAAACATGAGCCTGTACTTCACCAATGTATGCGAAGCGCGCTGCGCGTTCTGCAATTTCCGCAAGGATCAGGGGGAGGACGGCTCTTATACGTTGTCCGGGCAGGAAATGATTGATTATGTAGAGCAACACATCCATCCGGGGGTAAGAGAATTTCATATCGTCGGTGGTCATAATAATCATGTGCCTTTCCAATACTATGTAGACTCATTGAAGGCGCTGAATGAAAAATATCCCCACGTTACGCTGAAAGCCTACACAGCAGCGGAAATTGACTTTTTCACACGCATAAGCGGCTTGAGTATTAAAGAAGTGCTTGAGGAGCTGCAAAAGGCTGGACTTCAATCCCTGACTGGTGGTGGCGCAGAAATCTTGTCCGACGAATATCGCAAGAAGATGCGTGTTACCAAAGCCAACGTGGACCGCTATCTCGAAGTACATCGCACGGCCCACAATCTCGGCATGAAAACTCATACGACTATGCTGTACGGTTCGGTCGAATCGTATCAGGATCGTATTGAACATATGCTGCAAATTCGCGAATTGCAGGACGAAACGAACGGATTTATGGTATTTATTCCACTGTCCATGCAGCCGAAAAGCAAAAACGCCAACATTATGCGTCGTAACTCCGCTTACGAAGATCTCAAAACCATTGCGATCAGCCGCCTGATGCTGGACAATATCGACCATGTCAAAGCTTACTTCATTAATATTGGCCCGCAATTGACGCAGGTCGCTCTCACCTTTGGCGCATCAGACGTCCATGGCACGATTGTGCGCGAGCAGATCAGCCATGCCGCAGGTGCGTTGACCCCTGCCGGATTGACCCGTAAAGAGCTGATCTGGCTGGTCAAAGGTGCAGGACGCATACCTGTAGAACGAGACACCTTCTATAACGAAATCGAAGTTTTCGAATAAATGTAATATCGGATTCAGATTTCCCGCGAGGATATCATCCCCATTACTCACATCATGCAGCATCATGCTGCCCCGGAATACGCTGGTCTGTCTGCCACAGGCAGGCCCGATTCTCGGGTTTTATAACAACAAAAACTTGTGTTAGATCGACGAGACACCAGACCATTTGCCGGGGACACGGTAGCGAAAGGAAGGCGGATTTTGATGAAAAATTTCGTTATTCTGGGGGGCGGCTATGGCGGCCTTACCATTGCCAAAGAATTGCTGGATAAACACATTCCCGACGATGTTCAAGTTATTTTAGTGGATCGAATGCCCTTTCAGGGCTTGAAAACAGAGTACTATGCCCTCGCAGCAGGTACGGTTTCTGATTTTGATTTGCGGGTGCATTTTCCAGATGAGCAACGTCTTATTCGCAAATACGGAGAGGTCACCTCGATGGATCTGGAGAATAAAATGGTCCATTTTCAAGACGGTGAACCCTTGCCCTATGATCAGCTTGTCATTGCGTTGGGTTGTACCGACCGCTTTCACAATACACCGGGGGCTGAAGAACACAGCTGTACGATCCAGTCGTTTAACCATACCCGCCAAACCTATCTGCGCTTGAACGAAATCAAGCCATATGGACATGTCCATATTGTAGGCGGCGGTCTTAGCGGTGTTGAGATTGCAGCGGAGTTACGTGAAAGCCGCACGGATTTGAATATTACCATTATGGATCGGGGCGAGCGGGTGCTGTCAGCATTCCCGCAACGTTTGTCTGCCTATGTACATGCTTGGTTCAAGGAGCATCAGGTTAATGCCCTGAACCATGTTGCGGTTTCTCGTATTGAGCCGGGGGCTATTTATAACCGTGACGAGCAAATTGTAACGGATGCAGTGGTATGGACGGCCGGGATTCAGCCAGTAAAAATCGTGCAGGATTTAGCTGTCCCTAAAGACCCTCAGGGTCGTATCGTGCTCAACGATTACTACCAAATACCAGATCATCCAGAGGTATATGTGGTCGGAGACTGTGCGAGCCTTCCCTACTCTCCAAGCGCTCAGGCAGCAGAGGTGCAAGGGGAACAAATCGCACATATTGTACGTGATCTATGGAAAGGTCAAACGCCTCACCCGCATCCTTTAAAGCTGCGCGGTACATTAGGCGCACTTGGCAAGAAGGCCGGGTTCGGCTATGGCTTTATGGGCAGCACTTCATTGCGCGGCCGTGTACCACGCCTGCTTAAAAGCGGTGTGCTCTGGAAGTCCAAACGCCATTTTGGCTGATCATGCTAAACAAACAAAGAAGACCCGCTCCCAAAGCAGGTCTTCTTTGTATATTGCGTGTATGGGCTAACAGAGCATTATATTTCAATCCAAGTCTAGGTTATCCCATGCTTCAGCTTCCTTAATTTTGTTCATAATCACTTCGTACAGAAGCTCTGCTGAATCTGCGGATACAATCTCACCATTGACCATCGCATAGGGTTCCGCGTTACACTGACCGCAATTGCTTAGGCAGCCGTATTCAATCACATCATAATCTGGATTCTGTTCCAGCTTGGACATGATTTCATCAGTGCCCCAATGCATATTACTGGTGCAAAACTCAATAATAGGTCTTAACATTTTTTCACCTGCTTTGGATGACGGGCATTTTAATTTGGCCCGCTTTGTAATATAATAATAAAGGTATAGGAAAGGAGTTGAATTCTAATGAGCGAAACACAAAGCGTTCAAATGTATGATGAAGTAGCAGATGTACTGGATAAGCTCCGTCCGTTCCTGCAACGCGATGGCGGCGACGTTGAGCTGGTTGACGTAGAAGACGGCATCGTTAAGCTGAAGCTGGTAGGCGCTTGCGGCAGTTGCCCAAGTTCCACAATCACGCTGAAAGCAGGGATTGAACGCGCTCTTCTCGAAGAAGTCGACGGCGTCCAAGAAGTGGTACAAGTATTCTAATGCTTGATGCATAAGATCATGAGAGTCTTGACTTCGGTAACGAAGCTCAAGACTCTTTTTTGTGTTACAGCGTCTGAGGGATCACTCAAGCTTATATGGTTGGCCGAATGGGGTCCAATCCTCCCGATACATCCATAATATTGCCTGTTATAAAATCCGAATGCTCCTCACACAAATAGGCGATCACTCGCGCAATGTCCTCTCCGCTCCCCGGACGCCCACGCGGTGTCTCTTTATCCTGCATGCCGATGACATCGGCGATTGACATTTCCTTATTTGCTCCTCGAATATCCCCTGGACAGATCATATTGACCGTGATGCCATAAGGAGCCTCCTCCACAGCCAGTGACTTCGTAAAAGACACCAGCCCCACCTTGGCGGCTGCGTAGACGGCGCGATGCGGCCAAGCCCTCGCTTCTCCAGCATGACCAAAGCCAAAATGAATAATACGTCCCCATTGCTGGCTACGCATGTGAGGCAATACCAAATGATCCAGCAACATGGTACCGACCAGATTCCCTTGTATCATGGTATGAATCTCAGCTACACTGTAATCCGCAAACAGGCGGCGTTCCCGGATGAACGGTCCAGCATTGTTCACCATAATATCGACTCCGCCTAGCCGATCCTGGACTTCACCAATCAGCCTCGTGATATCTTTCTGAACAGTGATATCCCCTTGTAAAGACAGGCAGCGTACTCCCTTAGACTCAATCACCCGCTTAAGCGCTTCGGCTTCTGCTTGGCTATGCACATAATTCAGCGCAATATTACAGCCTTCATTCGCCAGACGCAGAGCGGTCGTTTTACCTAAACCTTTGGCACTACCCGTTATGAATGCGACTTTATCTCTCAACAATTTTCCTCCTGTTCACAGAGAACGGTCACCCCCAAGTATAAAATATTTAAGCTTCCCCTACAACTCTATCCAAAAGAAACCCCAGTCCTCTTATTCAAGAGAATCTGGGGTTTGCGTGCAATGTGTTCTCGTTCCCTACTTAAAATGCCGGGATAATTGCGCCTTGGTATTTATCTTCAATGAATTTTTTAGTTTCTGGGGATTGCAAAGCTTTAAGCAGCTTCTGAATCGCTTCAGAATCTTTATTATCAGGACGAGCTACCAGAACGTTAGCATATGGAGAATCTTTATCTTCCAGTGCCAGTGCATCCTTCGTCGGGTTCAGCTTAGCTTCCAGAGCGTAGTTCGTGTTGATCAACGCAATGTCCACTTCAGGCAACTGACGTGGCAGCATAGCCGCTTCCAGCTCCTTGAATTTCAGGTTTTTCTTATTTTCAGTAATATCTTTTACGGTAGCTTCAATGTTGCTTGCGTCTTTCAGCTTGATCAGACCTTGTTTTTCCAACAACAACAATGCACGGCCTCCGTTTGTTGCATCGTTCGGAATGGCTACCGTTGCGCCATCTGGGAGTTCATCAAGCTTTTTATATTTTTGGGAGTAGATGCCGAAAGGCTCCAGGTGAACCGCGCCCACAGAAACCAAATTCATTTTGCGCTCTTTGTTCATAACATTCAAGTAAGGTACATGTTGATAGAAGTTAGCATCCAACTGCTTGTCAAACAATTGAACGTTCGGCTGTACATAGTCGTTAAACTGAACGACTTGAAGACGAACCCCTTCCTTTTCCAACTGAGGTTTGATTGCTTCCAAAATTTCCGCATGCGGCACAGGAGAAGCTCCAACTTTCAGCTCCACTTCACGTGGTGATCCGCCTGTATTTTCGGCCGCATTGTTTGTATCCGATGTTGTGCTCTTTGTGCCGCAAGCAGCCAGCACCGCAATTAATGTCAAGCTTAATACAGCCAATACCCATTTCTTCATGTTATTACCCCTCCAATAATTTGTAATATTCAGGAGCAGACGTCCTGATCAATAAGGATATCTATATGTTTTCCCTATTTTCGAGTATAATGCCGCACGAGACGGTCTCCCGCCATTTGCAGCAATTGAACCAATACGACCATCAGCACGACCGCAACGATCATTACAGCCGTTTCATAACGATAATAGCCGTAGTTGATAGCCAGTGTACCCAGTCCACCGCCCCCGATCATCCCGGACATTGCCGTGTAGGATACGAGTGTAACGACGGTAATGGTTAATGCGGCTAGCAGTCCCGGAAGTGCCTCACGTAACAGCACACGCCGGATAATTTGTCCTGTCGAGGCCCCCATTGCTTGTGCGGCTTCAATGACACCCTTGTCCACTTCACGCAGAGACGTTTCGACAAGACGTGCGAAGAATGGGGCAGCCCCGATAACCAATGGTGGGATGGTTCCCAACACCCCGGTCGAGGTACCTACCAGCGATCGTGTAAAAGGAATAAGTGCAACGATCAAAATGATAAATGGCACGGAACGTAAAATGTTAACGATGAATGATAATACAATGTATATCACCTTCATCAGAGTCAACGAGGAGCGGCTCGCCAGAAACAATAATATGCCGAGCGGCAAACCAATAATGAGGGTGAACAATGCGGATGCACCGAGCATCTGAAGGGTTTCCAGCGTAGAATTCCCTAGCTCTTCCCAACTCACTTGTGAAAAATCAAGTTCGCTCATTGTCCGATCACCTCCACATCAAGTCCTTGCCCAGACACTTCGCGCAGCGTATGCTCTATATCCTCATGATTCCCTTCAAAACGAACGATTAGCTGACCATAGGGTACATTTTTAATCGTAGATATGGTTCCCTGCAAGATCGCAAAATCCACCCCAGTGCTTCGAGCCGTACGCGACAGAATCGCATCATATGTTTTGCTGCCCAAGAAGGAGATACGCACCACCTGCGCCGACTCGCCCTCACCTGCTGCCGCAATCGCTGCTTGCAACTCCTCGGGATGTTCTGACTCCCGCTGGATAAAGTCCTTGGTTACCTGGTGCTGCGGCTTCAAAAATACTTCCGCCACCGGACCTTGCTCCACGATGTCGCCCTGATGAATGACGCCAACTTTATCACAAATGCTTTGAATGACATGCATTTCATGTGTAATCAACACGATGGTTAAATTAAAACGCTGATTAATATCCAGCAGCAATTTCAGGATAGACCCCGTCGTCTGCGGATCAAGCGCCGAAGTCGCTTCGTCACACAGCAATACATGAGGATCACTAGCCAGCGCCCGTGCAATTCCTACCCGTTGCTTCTGTCCACCTGAGAGCTGTGACGGATATTTTCCACTGTGTTCTTCGAGACCCACCAATTCCAGCAGTTCACGAACCTTCTGGTCCAACTTCTGCTTGGGCGTGTTTACCAGCCGCAACGGAAATGCAATATTGTCATATACCGTCGCCGAAGACAACAAATTAAAATGCTGAAAAATCATTCCGATTTTTCGGCGCTGCATTTGTAACTGGGATTGACTCACAGTAGTGAGGTTTACCCCGTCTACCCATACTTCACCTGAAGTAGGGCGTTCCAATAAATTAATACAGCGGATCAATGTACTTTTCCCTGCCCCGGAGTGACCAATCACTCCAAATATTTCTCCACGCTGTATAGAAAGATTCAACCCAGACAGCGCATTTACGCGTCGGTTGCCTTTGCCATAATGCTTGGTTAACTGCTTAAGCTCTATCAACGTGCTGCGACCCCCTTCACTTCTTCCTTACCCTTTTTACCAGTTGTCATCTCTCAGGATTGTATAAAATCGCTATTTATTTATACAAAAAAGAGCCCCTTTCACAGAATGAAAAGGGCCCCACCTTGCGATCCTTTTCTCATCTGCCAAAATCGCTATAACTCTAGCGGTTTTGTAGGAATTAGCACCATCATGTTCCCTCCCAGTGTATTACACCGGGAAAAAACGGGTTGCCGGGCTTCATCGGGCCAGTCCCTCCACCTCTCTGGATAAGAAAAATATGTTAAACTCCAGCTTTAGCTGTCCGTTAAGTTTATATAAAAAAACATAATTCAAGCATTTTTCTGAAACTAGGTTTCAGTATAGATAGTTTACATTGCTTTGTCAAAGGATATTTTCTATCATATTTTTGGGCGTACTGCCCGGTTCTTCCATTGTTTCGCAGTATAAGTAAAGGCGATTGACAACGACCGACACACCATTTCCAAGCCCTGCTGCAAATCTTCCAAATGGTGATCAAGGTCCTCCAGTTGGATTTTTCCATACAAAGCTCGGTGTCGTTGCCAGAGATCATCCTGCATTTCTGTATTCATATAGTGTATCTCCGTATTTCGCCGCTTACGCAGCCGATTGATCGCATCGTTGTATGTATCCTTGATATCATATAAATTATCGGTCAATACAGGATGCATTTTGAGATACTTGAGCTGCCGCAACACGGTAAAATACGAATAATGCGCCTTATACTGTCCTGTTTTTAAATCATACAGATCATTCAGCCAGTTGCCCAGCTTATCCAGAATGGAAAATACCCTCACAAACCCATCTTTATAAAAGAAAACATACAATGCATAGTCGGATTTTTCATCCTCACTCATATCTTCAGCATATCCGGCTTTCACTTTCATACGGAAAAAGGCGGCAGCATGATGGCTCTGCTCCAGTTCATCCAGAGATGACATTAGACCGCGTGTCAAAATATCCGCCTTCCGAAAATCGTGGGTCGGATCTCCACCAGCCTGAATTTGCCGTTCCAGCAGGTTCAACATATCTGACATGCTATTCATGGCATCTAGCAGGATGCCCTTGTTCACACGCGGCGGCTCACCCAGTAGCTTGCGTATCATGCTTACGCCTCCTTATAAATATAAAATCCGGCTGTAGGTTTAATTAGGGCGTCAAGCGAAATAACTTGTCCATCGTTGATCTACAAGCTTAACAATATCCTCACGCGGTAACACCTCATCCGGATACCCCGGCTTCATACGCGCATCCACTACAATCGGCAGCTTATAGTTCAGATGATGCAAACGCACTTCGCTGTCCGCGTACATATCCGTAGCCGGGTTAAAGCGAGTGAATACCGTCCACAGGAACGAGGCTTGAGAGCGAACGACTTCCTTGGCATCGTCCACAATGAAAACGAGCGGCCACTCTTGCTCACCCGCAGCTAATCGCTCCAATACACGCGCAGCGAGTTCAGGCTCCTGCTCAAAGGAAGAGCCGGACACAACGAGGCACCCTCCGCAATAGGGCTCAATTTCACGAATGCCCGGCAGATCGCCTCCCTCATAAGCACGAGGCAATTCACGTACAGGCTCACCTATTCCCATCAGGATCGCCTTACTGCCATGATTCAGCTTGCGGCCTGTGTAATCGAGTGTATCGTGTGACGTGTGATTGAAAATAAATAAATCCCTTGCTGGATTAAATCGCTCCAGAATGGTTTCTAACAGCAGGTTAAAGTCAGATAAATCAATGACTCGATCTGTCAGCATCAGGAACTTGGTCAATGACAATTGACCTTGACCCAAAATGGTAAAACCGGATACAAGCGCTTCACGGGAGTAGCTTTCACGTACGACTGCCGCTGCCAGCGCATGTACGCCCGTTTCCGCATACGCCCACAGGGACTTGACGGAAGGCATCACAAGCGGATAGGCAGGCGACAGCAGACGTTGCAAAAACTCACCGAGGTAGTAGTCTTCTTGCCGAGGCTTACCTACAATGGTTGCCGGATAAATGGCATCCTTGCGGTGATGCATATGTTTGACATGAAATACAGGGAAATCATGCTGTAATGAATAATATCCAAAATGATCGCCAAACGGGCCTTCCGGACGGCGTTCATGAGGTGGCACATAACCGCTGATTGCAAATTCTGCTTCTGCTGGAATCCGATGACCCCCAAGCGGGTCCTCTGTCATGGGCAGCTTGCCTCCCATAATAAGCGAAGCCAGCAACAGCTCAGGCAAGTTTTCCGGTGCTGGAGCAATGGCAGACGCAATCAGAGCAGGCGGGCCACCGATGATAATCGTCGTAGGCAACGGCTCATTACGCAGCTCCGCTTCATGATAATGGAAACCGCCGCCTTTATGAATTTGCCAGTGAATGCCCGTCGTCTGATCATCATAAATCTGAATGCGGTACATCCCCAGATTATGATCCTTGGGCTGACCTGGCTTCTCGGTATACACGAGTGGAAGGGTAATAAACGGTCCTCCATCCTCATGCCAACTGGTCACTTTAGGCAGTGGTGCCAGCGGAGCCTCTGTACGGCGAACTCCCAATACAGGAGCCTCGCTATGAGATACTGTTTTTAGGCCTACTTTTAGCATGTCCTTAATCAGGCCACGTTCATTCCACAATGCTTTGGGTGTAGGTGGAAACAATGTTTTGGTTGCTCCTACAATCGCATCCATCAGTTGCTCTGGGCGCGGGCCAAAAGCCATGTCCACACGGCGATTCGTGCCAAACAGATTACTGGCTACAGGAAACGGAGTTCCTTTTACATTCGTGAACAGCAGTGCCGGCCCTTCTTCCTCAATGACTCTTCGATGAATCTCAGCCAGCTCCAAGTAAGGATCGACAGGTGCCTCTATAATTTTAAGATGATTTTCTTTACGCAGTGCTTCAATAAATTGGCGCAAATTCTGGTAGATCAACTGGACGATTCCTCCTAAGCAAATCAAGCCCTCGAGAAACTCGTGGGCCTGGTTTGTTTCTTATATGCTATTATACGTGTTTAAACGCCACTTGGGCAAAAAATCCGCTTCACTATGATCTATGAAATGCTTAGGTACGTTGTGCTTGGGTCGGAACAAGCTTGCGATCCGGTGACAATTGCCATACACGATAGCTCAGATAAGCCAAGATGGAGAACAACGATGCAATCACCAGCATATGCCCCAGCACGATAAACATGTAGATTTCAGGTCTGTTGACGTACAGCAAGATAATTCCAATCACCACTTGAAGCAGGATTAACAAGACCGATACAACACCCAATATACGGATGTCCCGGTGATTCGGGTGATAACGGTATGCGTAGTGACCCACAGCCAAGATAATGACGAACAGCAGACCGGCTGAAATCTGATGAAGCAACAGTGGAGATATGAAGCCTCCAATATTTACAACCTTCTGGATGACCGAGTGACTAAGCAACGCCCCTGAATAGACAGCAATATAGGTATAGATCGTCGATAGCCATATAAAATTACGAAAGCCCCGACTGACAGGCCCAGGAATCAGACGCGGAGTGTGGCGTGAGTCCGCATGCTCCTGCCAGGCCCCCAGCGTCATCATAGTCGCACTGGCAAAAGCGATAAGCGCAAAGCCAAAATGCAGTCCCATGACCGCAGCTGATTGGGAGAATATGACAGCCAACGCCCCCATTGCACCTTGTATGATCACAAACAAGAGCGTGAGCAGCGAGAATAGCTGTAAATCCTTTCGATGCTTCATAAACAGCAAAAAGCCAACAAATGAGGCGATAGAAAGAATCCCGGCCATGGCACTGACGGAGCGGTGAGAGAACTCAATAAGGGATGCGATCGTATGTGCCGGAACCAGCTTACCATTGCATAGCGGGAATTCCCGGCCACAGCCCAGACCCGAATCCGTCCGCGTCACAACACCTCCACCGAAGGTAGCCAAAAACATGACAATACATGTTACGAGTGCCAGCCATTTTAATATTCTAATTTTGTTATTCAAATTCACCCGTATCCTTCCAAATATAATATTTATTCACTTTATATGTTGTGAAATGATCACTTATAGTAATTATAACTGATATATCGTTCCTTGACATACGAGCTTTGTTGACAAAATGTGAACGTGTTCGTGAGAAAGCCGCCCCCTTGAAAGGAAGCGGCTTTCTGAATGTCTTGATGTTTAAAATTCAATTTGGAACCTTCATGTATGCATGTACAGCATTCATTATTTTGCCAAGCTCGTATGGACTTCAACAGCCCGATCCAAAAATTGCTCAATCTCCTCGCGGGATTTGCGCAGTCTGTTCACCAGACGTACCAGTTCTCGCCCTTCACTGTAAGCGATAAAGCTAGGAATCCCCAATACATTCTGCTCTTGACTGACGCTTTCGGCCTGTTCTACATCAATCTCAATTAATGTAAGCTTATCTGCATATTGTTGTTCCACATCAGGCATGAACGGATCAATGAAATGACAATCCCCACACCAGTCCGCCTTAAATACAGCCACCGTTACGCCCGGAGTGGATATTGCCTTATTAAAGTCTTCATGAGAGACGATTTTTTGCATGGATGATTCCTCCTTAAATTCTTTTTATACTGAAAAGATTGCACTTTCTATTGTAACGCCAAGTGAAGCTTTTGCACACTCCCCCATTCTGCTCACATGCCGATTGGAAGCCCTCTCATTGAGGCATACTAAAGATATACTTAAGAATCCACCACATAAACGACGACATCCTAACAGCATACCCAACTTACTTGGCAGGATACGGGGATGCTTGCAGTTGGAAAGGAGGTTATTTAGTCATGTCTCTTACCGAATGGCTCCATACGGCATCTCGACAGCTTCAGGGAGGGCTAAAGTTACTGGGTTCCGTTCCCCGTGTTGCTGAGGAAGCTTGGGAAGGCAAACGGGCAGCCTGGACCGAATCCCGCAAATTACGCTACCCCTTGCGTGAACTAGCGTGGGATTATCATACGGCACAGGCCGCTATGAATGAAGCTGAAGCGTTAATGTTGGTGAACGGACCCGCTACGCGTCCCTCTTCTCTGAATATGCCCTTATGCGAAACAGACTGTGAGCTGCTGGAGCGGATCAAGAATGATACAGCACAGGAGAATCGCAGCAACGTCACCCGCACTGCCGCTTACCTTGAATGCTATCGTGGCTACCCGGAGTTACACTGGGCATTACTGGCCCACCTGGTTTCTCGTAATGGCGGCTATCATATGACCGATCTGAAAGGGGGGCTGATTGGCAACCTGTTCGGCGAACAGGAAAAGGAATGGCTGTATCGGCTACTGGAGCGCTGTAACGCCCTTATTTTTCAAGACGCTTATCCGCAGTTGCAACTTTACATGCACAGCCGTCATTTAGGTCGGAGTTGCTTTCATTTGTTGCCTTATTTTCACGTTTCGCCATTCATGAAGCCCTTTTGGGAACGTTTCTGGGCATGGCGTGATAGCTCTCTGTTGACTGTGGCGCTCATCATTAATGAACAAAACTATATTGAAGGACGTGTGGTAAAAGATCCGTATTTTCAAAAATTTGTGACACACAAGCCGGGCTTTTATTTGCATGACTGGCTCCAGCTTAATCAGGTTATATTTCCACTTGGGCTAAACGGTGGGCTTGCTGGACTAGTGATGGAGCGTTTCGGCCATTTGGACGAGCGGATCGGCTTTGGCAAAAGTCTCTATGCTATGCTCTTCGGCCATCAGCAGGTGCTGGACCAGGCATCAGCATTCGCTAACAGTGTGCCGCATACGGGTTCACGCAGCGACTATTGGCCTGGACTATTCACCCCGAATGAACAAAAAGCGTTGCACTCTCCAGATGAAAGTGCAACGCTTTTAGCACATGAATGGCTACCGCCAGGACAACGTCTGTACAGCCCGGAGCTGAACGCCGTCTGGTCCGATACAACTTATGATCCAATCCCCCGGTATGACTGGTTTCAGGACGGCTCCACACTTGGGCATCTCAGCGAACCAAGGCGACCGCTGTTATTTGCCATGCGCCACGAGCATCGCCATGGCATACAAAAAACAGCAATGGCCCACGTTGCCCATAACAGCTTGCAACCTTTCCACTGAAAGACTGGAGAGCTCTTTTAGCCTCGCTGTCCTGTGGACTCACGCTGTAGGCGCATTAACGGACGTAGTACCTTTTGCAACATACGTGGGTAGTTGCCCAGCTCGTCCCTGCGCAATACGCGCAATACAACCAGCAACACCAAGTAGCATACCAGTACAGCTGCCCCGGCAATACAGCACGCGATCAAGAAGGCCACACGCGCAGGCATCAGATGCACCAGCAGAATACAGGCTTCATTTACACCGTATCCGACAGCTCCCGAGACGACGACTGCGGTTAAGAACCCTGCCCAGCGACGGCCCATGATGGAAAAGGAGACGATCCCTTTAAGCACACGCAAATTCAGCAACGTGATCACGAGGAAACATAATCCGGTTGCGGCAATGATCCCGTAAATCCCAAGCCAACCAGCCAGCAGCCAGCTCGCTGCAAACTTAACGACGATACCGACCATGACATTAACCATTGAAATACGCGGCTTGCCCATACCGATCAGTATTGAATTAGAAGTCATCATCGTAATCTGGAATATCGTTCCGAGTGTCAGAACAGCGATGATACCACTGCCTCCAAGCGAGCTGAACAGTAAACCATTAATAGAATAAGCGGTCACACATAAAGCCAGCACAATCGGCATTCCAGTCAAAATAGAGATACGCAAAGCCAGCGTCATCTGATTTTGTAAATGCTGCTCATCCTTACGGGCAAATGCCGCTGAAATGATCGGAATAAGCGATTGACTGAGCGCAATGGCCAAAATCGGCGGAATTCCCGCCACACTCTGTGCCCGAGAGCCTAGATAACCCAACTGAGTAGTCGCCTGATCCAATCCCACTTGACCAGATAGCAGTCTCACCACAATCGACGTATCAATAAAGTTGACCGCCGGAACCGTCAGAGACGACAATACAATTGGAATGGAAAGCTTGAAAATATCTTTGTAAATGCGCATCATCGGTAGCGCGGAGCTTTCCTCTTGGAATTGATCTTGACGATCCTGTCGATCCTGACGACGCAATTTTACCGTGTAGTACAACATGACCGCCAGAGCGCCAAGACTTCCCATGACACCCCCAAAGGAGGCCCCAGCTGCAACCTCGCGATCTCCATAACCCAGCTTCAAAATAATAAAAGCGAGTATAATAGCGGTCGCTACCCGTGCAACCTGCTCCACAATTTGTGAAATACCGCCTGCGGTCATATTACCGCGCCCTTGGAAGTATCCACGCATCATAGCAATGGCAGGGAACAGCAGTAATGCTGGCGCCAAAGCCTGAATGGCCAAAGCGGATTGCGGAACCCCTGCTACATGCTCGGCAAAATAAGGCGCTCCAAAATACAGCAGCGCTGTAATGATAATGCCTGCCGCAGCCGCGAATATCAAAGCCGCACGATACACACGTCGCGCTTCCGAAGGTCGGTCCAGTGCATAACGTTCTGAAACCATTTTGCTCAATGTGCTTGGAATGCCGGCCGTAGCCACCGTGAGCAGCATCAAGTAAGCGTTGTTCGCAATGGTAAACGAGGCGTTCCCGACGGAACCGAGCAGATGCTCCAGTGGAACACGCTGTACCAGACCAAGCACTCTGGCCACCAAGGCGGCAGCGGCTAAAATAAGCGTACCTTTAAGGAATGTTTCTTTATTGGACAAAATGCGTTCCCTTCTTTCTTGCTGTTCACACGCATGCAAAAGCCCCGCACAAACTGTCATGGCCTGAGCCATCACCGGTGCGGAGCCGCATGTCGATTCTGTCTCTGCAAATCATAATAAACGAAAATGAATCTCGGGTTATAACACCCAAATTAAGAATACAATAATCATGGCAAGCTGCAAAATCACTTTCATCACGGTGCTGGTAAAAAGGCCTAACACAGAGCCAAAGCCCACTTTAATAGCTCGGTCCAGCGGGGCTTTGCTTATCAGCTCACCTAGCACAGCGCCAATAAATGGTCCCAAAATCAGGCCAAATGCCGGAATAACAAAGGGGCCAATAATAATCCCGATAGTACTCAGTATCGCTGACAGGCGCGAGCCACCAAATCGTTTGACTCCCCAGGCATTCACAGCGTAATCCGCGATAAAAAGGGCAACGACGATTAGCGTCTGAATGATCCAGAACAATTTATTATATGAAGCAAACGAGAAAAACCAGCCGTATACAAAAAACGCAAAATAGATGGCGAGCGCCCCCGGCAATACGGGATATACCGCCCCCGCCATGCCCACAATGAACAGCACAATGACAACAATCCAGCCTACAATGTCCATGGGCCTCCTCCTTCTCGTCCATTTATTCTGCTTGCTGCATCATTCGTTTTATTACACAAGCACATAATCGCGGATCACTTCTACAATGCCGTCGTCATTGTTCGAAGCCACGACCACATCAGCGGCTTCTTTTACTGTATCCTGAGCATTCCCCATGGCTACGCCCAGTCCAACCGCTTGAATCACAGCCAGGTCATTCAGACTGTCGCCAACGGCAACCACCTGCTCCAGAGTAATGCCAAGCAGGTCGCACACTTCAGCGATTCCACTGGCCTTGGATATACCAGCTGGGTTAATTTCCAGATTCGTCATTGAAGAATTGGAGATTTCAAGTCCACCCATGTCCTGAAGCTTCAGCAAAATTTGGTGGCGAATTTCGTCATTTTCCGTATTATAACCGAATTTAAGCCATTCCTGTGTGTCCAATGTATTCGGCCAACGATCTCTGTTATATAATTCCTCCGTTGAGTAAGCCCAGAACCAGGAGCCTGTTTCTACAGCAATCTGGTGCATCTTACGAACGAGCTCCTTATCAAGTAAATAACGACGCCACAACTCGTGGGGTGATTTCCACACCTCACTGCCGTTTACGGTTACCATTGGCGTCTCCAGGCCGAGTTGCTGACCGTAAGGCAGAGCATGCATCGCTGCACGTCCGGTGGACAAGCATACATGGATCCCTTCCTGTATCGCCTTGTTAATCCAGTTAATCGTTTCCAAGGAAATTTCATGATTATCATTCAGTAAAGTTCCATCCATGTCGAGCGCAAGCAGTTTGTATTTATATTGGTTCTCTCCCATAGTGTCTCTTCCTCCTGTATGTCCCTTATGTCCAACGACATTTTACCATGAAAAAGAGAAGCCCACAAAAAAATTCAAGTCCTCACTTTGCTGCCAGAGGCTTTTTAGGAGTACCATCTAGCCCATATACTTCGTCATACGCATCAAATATTTTACGCGCAACCGGTCCCGCGCTCGTCGCACCAAAGCCCCCTTCAGGAATGATGACCGCTACTGCCAGCTTCGGATTTTGACGTGGAGCAAAAGCGATGAACACCCCGTTATCTTTAACCGTACGTCCCACCACCTGCTCGGAAGTCCCCGTTTTACGGGCATAATCATAAGGAAATCCATTAAAGGCTTTAACATCCGTAGCCATACCTCGAATCACTGTATTCCAGTGCGTATCTGAAAAAGCGACCTCATTCAGCACCTTCGGCTTAAATTCACGTACAAGATTCCCCTGATCATCTACAATTTTGCTGACCAAATGAGGCTGCATACGCTTGCCCTTTGTTGCCAGCACAGTTGTATACTGGGCTAACTGCATGGCCGTATACTTTCCCTGCTGACCAAAGGATGCCTGTACCAAACGTGTCAGCGCACTTTCATGCTTGCTCATATACTCAAGTCTGCCTGCCCACTCGCCCGGCAAATCTACTTCAGTTGGTACGCCTAATCCAAATTCCTTCATATACTTGTCCCATACATCAATTCCCTGATGAATCCCTGCATTACTTCCGTATTTGTCATACATCGGCTTGCCGATCATATCCACCATAAACGTATTTGACGAGACCTCAATTGCCCTGCTAGGTGTCAAAGAACCATACACATGTCCGCTAGAATTCCCAACCCGGCTGGAGCGATTTTTACCGTAGTACGCACTTCCCGTATCCTGATAAGTCTGTCCGGGGGAAAACAGGTTTTCCTTCAACCCGATCAGCACGGTCAGCGGTTTAATGGTTGAACCCAGAAGTACCGAGGATTCTGGATGTGGACCTGCTTTACCGCTAGGGACGGATTTAATGGTTCCGTTTCCCATTTTATGCTGAATTTCGTCATATACCGAAGGTGGGGTACTCCCACTTTTCCATACATTAGAGTCATAATCCGGCATACTGGCCATTGCCACGATATTTCCGGTCTCTACCTCCATCGCTACAGCGAAGCCAGTGGTTGCGTCTTGATGAAGCTTCCCCGATACGGCATGAGTATGAAGCCAGCGAAGCTGATCCATAATGGCCTGTTCGGTTTTCTGCTGAATTTCCTTGTTGATGGTGGAATATAAATGATGTCCTTTTTCAGGAGGAGTAATGGATTCAATGCCCTCCGGCATGCTGCGAGGATTGACCTCTACCGTTTTATATCCGTTTTTCCCTCTCAGCTCGTCCTGGTACTGAAGCTCCAAGCCATCATATCCGACCGTTTCACTTTCCGAATAAACCTGTGCCGGTTTTAAAACCTCTGAATTCGCTTCATAGAGCTCTTTATATTTGGGCCGGTTCGTTCGAGCTCCTTTGAACTTGTACATATATCCAATCGTTTGTACCGCCACCCGATCCGGGTCATAATGGCGTACACTTTCTTCTACAACCTCTACACCAGGGAACTCTGTCCGATGTTCCAGAAAATAAGCGATTTCCTCCCGACTCAAGTCGGATTTGACCAATCGCGGGGTAAATCCCCTATATTGATTATAGTCCGGGTCCAGTCGCTTTTTTATTTCCTCTGCATTAAGCTGCTCCCCTTCGGTATGCCCCAGTTCGTTTAATTTGGCAGCAAGTCTGGTAGCAAAAGCATCGAGCTCAGGGAGCAGCTTTTCCCCCGGCTTGCGATCTTTCTCCGTACGTTTGCTATAATCCTTAGATAAAGTTACATACAAGGACTGTACTGAAGTCGAATACGCCAGCTTAACCGTACCTGTAGAGTCATAAATCGTGCCGCGACTCGGGGCTAACGGGACATTTTTTGTATTTACGGATTGCTGCTGCCCTTTCAGCTCCTCCGATTGTACAAACTGCAATACAGCTAGTCTGGTAATGATCAGGGCAAACAGCACAAAAGCACCAAAAAAAAGTAGGTTGGTTCGTAAAACCGTCCGTTTTTTTCGTGACTCTTCATTCTCTTCATCATTTTTCTTTTTGAATGAAAACTTTTTATCCAAACTTCCTCTGTCCATATTAGCTTGTCATTACTCCTTCCAATAGGGCATATTCCTGATCCTACCATATCCAAAGCAATAAACGATGAATTCCCAGATGACAATTTTGTAAGAAAACGTAGAAAAAGCATAAAAAGCTTCCCGCAGCCTAAAGGCTAAGAGAAGCTTTCATGAAATGATAATACGTAGTACAATATTATGGTCAATGAGATAGTTATGCATTCATCATAGATGCTAGAGCATCCTTAAATCCACGTGCAATTTCTTTACCTTCTTCATCAGTATAACTAATTGATTCCTTGTATATATTCTTAAACATGGTTTTGAATACCTTTCTAGTTGCATTAAAAGTCAAAGGGAGCTCACTAATTAGAATGTTCTCTGCTTGGATCTGAGCATTTTCTAATGTCTCAAATTTATTTTTTACAAAGAAAAGAAATTTTATCTTTTAATTGTACTGCTGTAAAGTATCGATTTCGATGAAGGCCCTCAGGCCTGGTGAAATGCGTGTCATTTAACCCGAGTTCAGTGGTTTTATCATACATCATCAGAACAAAATCTTCTACACTCCCCGCAACGTGGACGGCTAAAGAGTTTTCCGCCCCTTTACCAGAAGTGAGAATCTTTCCATATAACTAGTCTTGATAGGTAACCTCTGCATCTTCGCGAAATCCGGCCATAGAAGAGTTGCTTGCAAGAAGCTCGCCGAACGTTCTCCGATCTACCGGAGCGATTGCAGATGAATCATCAACATGCTCAAGAGTAACAACTGCAGTCATAATTTTTGTCAGTGAAGCAGATAAACTTGGCTTCCGAACTATCTTCATAAATGGCTTGATCAGATTCTCTGTCATAGACATAAATATATGGACTGACATAAGTGTTCTTTCCAAACAATAGCAAGACCTTATGTGAATCTAAATTCAGTTTATTTGCTATTACTATTAGCACACCAAGAAGAACAATTGTGAAGCTGACATTCTTACAAACTTGGATTTCCTGTTCTTTAGCTTGCTACGTTCCTTCTTCTTCATTTCCATGTTCCTCCTATTCTTCTTGGTACACAGTTCATATATCCCTTAGATTGACCCAACAACAAAATAGTGATTTTAAAAACAAAAAAATATGATATCACTATATTAAAATTGATATATTGTAATTTAACAATTATAATAAACACAACCTACTATATGAAAGGTGAATGAAATGAAAAAACTACCTAGAATCAGTCAAAAAGAACAAGATGTGTTGTTGGTTTTTTGGAGAGATGGCGGAAATTTAACTGCATCAGGCATCGCGGATATAGGGGATGGATTGAGTATTAATACCGTTCAAGCAGCGGTTCGGAGTTTATTGAAAAAGGAATATATTGAAATTGCTGATATTGTATATAGCGGCACCGTACTAACAAGAAGTTATAAGCCTGTCATAAGTGCAGAAGAATATGCCGCATACCAGTTGCAAATTCTAAAAATAAATGCTAAGAATTTTTCAGTATCGAACTTTGTAGAACATTTCAAAGAAAATAATGAGATAGAATGTTTAAAAGAATTGAAGTAGTTATGCAAATCCAAGTTTAATCTCACCGTAGTTAAAGATAAAATTCATATAGAACGAGTCTGAAAACTGAAAAATTTTAAGTATATCGAGCATTTTGTTGATATACTGCATAGACATCTGTTTATTCCTTCTTTTGTTGTTATGTGAGAATTACAATAATACAGGAGTAGCAGATGTTTTTCCACTTTCACCCTTTGAACACTTCGTCAAGCACTGATTACTGATTTGAGCTCTTTTCGTTGTACATTATTTCAACAACTCACCTGCAATAGATGACTCTTTAATGAATCCTTTATAGTTGTCTGCTTGTATGTCATACAGCTCCGCATATATTTTATTATTGCTCATCAAAAAGTCATGATCCCCAACAGCGTCTACTTTGCCTTCGTGTATAACAATTATTTGATCAATATTTTTTATATTAGTGAATCTATGAGTAATAATTATATTAATCCTATCTGTTTTTTTATTTACCATATTTTTAAACACTTCACTTTCTGTCTTAGCATCTAACGCTGCTGTTGGTTCATCAAATACCATAACATCTGCTTCCCGGACGAAACTTCTTGAGATAGCAAGTCTTTGCCATTGCCCTGTCGAAATATCCTCACTATTTTCCCATCCAATCAATAAATTTGTATCAAATTTCCTATTCAATTCGTTAATAAAATCATATGCTTGACCTAAGACAGAAGCCTCTATTATAACTGGCATATCCTTAATATTATTAGTCATTGAAATCCCAATATTCTCCCTTATTGTTAGCGGAAACTTCACAAAATCCTGAAACATCGCACTCATTTTCTCGAAATAGGCTTTCTTGTCATACATTGTTCTATTAATGCCATTGATTAATATCTCGCCTTTTGTTGGTGCATACAACCCTAAAATGAGCTTGATCAACGTAGTTTTACCGCTCCCGTTATATCCGACCACAGCATAATCAAACCCTTTTTTTAATGTTAAATTTATATTTTCTAATATATAACTACTTGAGCTTGGATATTTAAAATATACTCCGATAAACTCAATTGAATCCACGACAAAATCCTTTATTAAATCCTCCCTAATTTCCTCGCTTTTTATTAAATTTATTTTATTTAATCTCTCAAAGCTCAATAAATACAAACAATTTTCATATAGTGTTAAAGCATAGCTTATTAAATTGATCAAAGCATTTTGCAGTTTGGTAGCAGTTTCAATGCTCATTATAATAACACCGATGGACAGTTTACTCATAATACCATTGATAACTATAATTATTTTGAACAAATATGTCAGTAACTGTTGAATTGAATCGCCTACGGTAGATTTAATAGTCAATGTTTTTTTCACATTTTTATCCTGCTCAATTATTTGTTCAAAAATATTATTAATGATATTCTGTATAAAAGATATATTTGAAAATAATTTCATTTCTTTGAAATTCTCATATGTAACTATCATATCCTTTAAAGAACTATAGTATCTAGTCTTTTCATATCGTTTATCATACACTTCAAATAACTTGGACATAGATTTTAAATTAATTATTGTACTTGGGATTATTGATAGTATGATGATAATCACGATACTTACCTGGTAAGATGCCAAAATACTTATCGTACCAACGAATAAAGACATATTCATGATAATCTCAACAATATTATTCAAAATGCCTATACTTCTCACTGTTGACTCGTCATTTGTTTTTTGGATGTCATTATGTAGCCTTGGATCTTCAATATCTTGCATTTCCATGCTGTCTACAATTTCAATAGTTCTATTTGTTATATATTTATCAACTAATACAGTATAAATTTCCTTTACATAATTCGTAGTTTTATTAATAATTAATTTTATTAGTACAATAATGAAATGAAGAAAAAAGAGATATATAATGCTAATATAATCTCTGTTGTCATTTATTAAAAGAGAACCTATTTGATCTATTATATGCTGCCATACAATTAAGTTTATGATATCAGGTAAAGCCATAACAGAGCTTAAAACTAAAATTAATATGAAGTATTTTTTTGAAGAAGCGAATAATACGCTTAGAGTTGTTTTTATAATAGCAACGTAGTTACTAAAGTGTCTAAAATTGTTGAATTTCTTCATCTCAGTTATCCTCCAGTATTCATTGTTTTCTAAGTACTAAGGACGTGACTAAACCCTGAAGAATAATGTGGTATGATTAAAAAAAGTCGATGGATTAGAGAATTCACCCAAGTTATCTAAGTACCTGGAATTTGTATACATAACAGTTGTTTTCAAATTCACTCAATGATGAGTTTTCAGTCACATTATGGTGATTATTTATTTATTGTAATCTACCAAGGTTATTGTATTTTAATATAAGTCATAGCCTACTGGAGAATTACTCCAGTCTAACAACCTTAGATTTGAATACAACAGTGTCTCCGTTGGTAATGGACGAAGACACTGTTTGGTTTGTAAAACTTAGTTTCTTGCCGCGTCGGAGTTATGCGCGTTGTTTACAGCATCGACGCAAGAGCAACTACAACCAGGTTCTGAAATTTTAGTAGCTGAATAGTTCGCTAATTGAGAATTAGGACGGATATGCTGCATAATGTGAGTTATACGCGCTATTTGTATCACCGACGCAAGAGCAATAACAACCAGTTCCTTGATCTCTAGTAGCTGCATAGTTATCTAATTGACGATTACACATACAGTACCCCAGTTGTCCGAAATCACGAAAAGCTACGCTCTCATTGTCAATAGCTTGCTTTTGATATGGATTCATAATTTTCAACATGTTCTCACCTCCTTTCATTTATGTATTTATCTAGGTTTAAATGAGAACAATTAAACCTAGAAATAAATTATAATAAAGCAACATCTTCATTAAAGATTGCTAACTTTTCCGGTGATGTCCTAAGTAAATTGTGATAATTCCTTAAACTACGTTCTGCTGTACTTCTATAATATTCACACTCTGCAAGATCAGGTTCCCTGACTCCCGAAGAATCCATTTTATTTACATAACAACTACTACAAAGTTTAGCAGCCCAACAATCAGAGCAAATATTTTCCCAAGCTTCGGAAAATTCATAAACATATTTATTATAAATCTTTTCCTCAATAATCCCTTGATTTACATTTCCTATTGAAGGACTGTTTCCGATCCTTTCGCACGGGAAAAAATTTCCATCCGTGGAAACAAATAACCGTCGGGATCCAACAACACAACAACTGTTCATTGGCACAAAATTAGTAGCTCTTTTTGTTACGCTTCTTTTATGAATTCTATCAAGTAAACTAAAGATAGATTGTTCTTTAAATTCTTCCAAATTGTTAGTAATATCGATTTGCTTATCCTGCCATTGTCGTAGCGATTGGTCATTAAAATCTGAGTTTTTAAGCAATTCTTCCGGCACAGTGCCAGCACCGGCATAGCCTAATTGATATTGAAAATCTTCATGAGTAAAATCCAAATTTGTAAAGAAGTCATCTATTTGAGAAATCTTTTCTACGCTAAACGGAGGCATGTACACCGCATTTGCAGCAATGTGCATGTCCTTACCATTTTTTTTAGCTACACTATTTAATAATTTGAATTTCTCGAAAACGTCATCAAACGAGCCGGAGCCATTCTTATAAACTCGATACATATCATGCATTTCTTTGGGACCATCAATACTACAAAGAATAGATAAATTATCAACGGTAGAAAAATATTCAGCCATTTTGGGGGTTAATACAGACAAGTTAGTAGTAAAAGAAAAGTTTATAGTCCTGCCTGCTAAAGCGATCTTCGAGTATTCAATAACTTCTTTTAATAGCTTGAATTCAAGTAAAGGCTCTCCGCCATAAAAAGTAATAGAAACTTCCTGCTGATCCCCATAAAGTTTCATGAAATCAATAGATTTAAGCGCCGTTTCAGATGACATTCTTTTTGAAGTAAACGTCCGATTGTGAGGATACCCATCATGGTATACACAATAGCGACAACGCATGTTGCATTTTCCAGTTAATTCTAAAATGAGTTGCGTTGTGCCCATATTCATTTGATTTTTCATATACTCTAGGGATATGTCATTATATAAGTGCTTAATATTGAATCCTTTGAATAAATCCTCCTCATTAATTGAAGTCATTAATTCGTCTACATCAATGTTGTGAGAATAAATAAATCGATTTAATTCATCTAAACTTTTATTAGAGGAAATTAACAATTCAATCAACTGAGCTATATTACTGTCAACCATCACAACCTTACTAGTTCCACTATCGTAGAAGTAATAAAAGTTATGTTCTGAAAATATCTTCCCTATGGAAAATGCTGTTTTTGCTGGTTTTGCTTTTTTATATTCTTGGATGTAATTAAAGAGTTCTGAAAAGTCTCCGAAGTTAACTTTACATAAATCCATTTCACTACCTCCTGCAAATAAAATACAGCTATTTAATATTATAGTAATGACAAATTATAAAAATATCAACACTTTTTTATATTAAGGAATCTAGATAGCAAATGTTATACCAAAAAAAAAATACGCTAATCATTTACAGAGGTTCGTCCACCTGACATAAATAAACTTTTTTCTCATTATAAAAGATGAATTTTACACTATTAAACAAGCCTAATAGATTTAATTTTTAATTGTAATCCACATAAAAAGTGCCTTTCATAGAAGAAGAGGATGGTTCAACATTAATATAATGATAATCATACAGATTTTTAAAGGAAACAGTATTATTAGATTGCTTAGCATTTTGTAATGTATAAGAATCTACTGGCAGGACTTCCTACTTTATAGACTGAGACAAGAAGTGTATCTCCAAAGAAATATTGTTCTTCTGGAAAAGTATGCACACCCATCGTGCTAATTAAACGATTTTCTTGTGTAGGAACTTTAGAATAAGTATCAGAAGTTATGGAAACATCTGCATAAGCTGAAGATATGATTGTTAAAAACAAGAGACTCGCCATACCCACGACTTTCTTTTTTTATTTTGCTTAAAAACCCTCCTTTTTTTTACTTACAACTTGATTTTATACCTCTATGCCTTAAAGAGTGTATATAAATTTGTAACGTTTTATGTTATTTTTAATAAATTCGTATTTTTTTGTTACCGATTGATATATGTACAATATTCTTCAATCCAGAAATTTTTAGAAGCGAGGATTGGTCAGATGAAACGAATCATTAACAGTTGACTTAATATTTGCAACTTCTTTAAAATCTCCTTATCAGTAAAAGTAGGATCAAAAAAAAGTACAACAACTGCTTGTGATATCTCTAGAATAAGTAGAGCGGCCCATCATTTTGAAACAAATGATGGGCCACCGTTCTTTCATTTTCTTATCAGACATACAAAATGTACGCTTGCTGAACTCTCTTGGAGTACTTAGATATAATTGGTCTCATTTTATTCGCAAAATTCATGAATCTTTATTATTTACTCTTACAATCTTACTTTCCATCATTATCTGCTGAATTCCCAGTTTTTTTCTTCGGAATACCGTCCAATCCATACACTTCGTCGTAAGCATCAAAGATTTTACGCGCCACAGGTCCGGCGCTCCAAGCCCCGAAGCCCCCTTCAGGAATGACCACTGCTACTGCAAGTTTAGGATTCTGACGTGGTGCAAAGGCGATAAATACCCCGTTATCTTTTAGTTCTCTGCCTACACTCTGCTGAGATGTCCCCGTTTTGCGAGCAAAGTCATACGGAAAGCCGTTAAATGCGCTAACATCTGTTGACATCCCGCGTATGACTTCATTCCAGTATGCATCAGGAAATTTCACCTCATTTAGCACCTTCGGTTTAAATGTTTGAACTACATTGCCGTTGGTATCTTTAATTTGACTGACCAAATGTGGCTCCATCCGTTTGCCCTTGGTAGCGATCATTGTTGTGTACTGGGCAAGTTGCATAGGTGTATATTTACCTTGTTGACCAAAGGATGCATATGCCAATTTGGAAAGCGCTGACTCTGATTTACTCGTGTACTCCCGCCAACCCCGGAACTCACCGGGCAAGTCTACTCCAGTAGAAACACCTAATCCAAATTCCTTCATATAACGATCCCATACGTTAACGCCCTGGTCTTCTGCGGCATTGTTGATGTATTTGTTATATAATCGTTTGCCAACCATATCGACCATAAAGGCATTGGAGGAATGGCGAATAGCGGTTGCCGGGTCCATTGAACCGTACACATGACCAGATGAGTTGCGCACCCGTGAGGAGTTGTTACGTCCGAAATAAGCCGCTCCTGTGTCTTGATAGTACGTATTTGTTGTAAATAGTCCTTCTTCCAATCCAATAAGAACAGACAGCGGTTTAATAGTTGATCCGAGAAGCACAGTAGAATCTGGGTGCTGTCCAGATTGGCCTGAGCCAACGTTCTTTATTGTAGCGTTTTGATACACATGTTTTATTTCTTCATATTTGTCTTTTGAAATCGTACCCGTTTGCCAATAATTCGCATCATAATCCGGCATACTGGCCATCGCGATTACATTCCCTGTATCCACTTCCATGGCTACAGCAAAGCCTGTTTTGGCATAAGGATGAGTCTTGCCAGATACAGCATGTGAATGGAGCCATCTCAATTGATCCATAATGGCATTTTCAGTCTTCACCTGAATTTCTTTGTTAATCGTAGAATAAATATTATTCCCTTTTTGCGGAGGAGTAACAGAATCTACACCCTCCGACATATTACGCGGATCAATCGGGACGGTCTTGTAGCCATTTTTCCCCCGCAACTGTTCCTGATATTGAAATTCCAGTCCATCAAAGCCAACAGATTCATTATCCGTATAGATCAGGCCCGGATCGCTTTCCGTTGACATGGATTTTTGAATTTCTTTATATTTAGGCAAAGTTTCACGCGCACTCTTGTAGCTTTTAATGTAACCAACCGTTTGGACAGCCACCGTATCCGGATCATAATGACGTACGGTTTCCTCAACAACATCTACCCCTGGAAACTCGCTCTTATGCTGCATGAAATAGGCAACTTCATCTTTATTAAGATTGGTTTTAATCAGACGAGGCGTAAAACCGCTAAATCGTTGATAGTTCCGGTCCATTGCGTCCATAATTTGTTCTGGCGTCATTTTCGGCTCATCTTTATTCCCATATTCAGCAAAGCGATTCGCCAGCTTCTGTGTCATTTTCTCCAGCTCAGGCAATAGCTTTTTGTCATTATCACGCTTTTCTTCCATACCATCACTGTAGTTCTTGAAGAGCGTGATATAGAGCGACTGTACTGGTGTAGAATATGCCAGCCTGTTCTGTCCGGTTGAATCGTAAATTGTTCCGCGAATCGGCGTAAGCGGCACATTTTTGGTCACATTACTGGTCTCCTGCTGCTTAAGCTGAGGGCCCTCCACAAATTGAAGTATCGCCAGTCTTACGATAATGACAGTAAATATAATGAACGAGCTGAAAAAGAACAGGTTGATTCTGAAGCTGAATCTTTTTCGGTCGGACGACTCGTTGTCTTTTCCCTGCTCGTTGTCTATCTTTCTCATGTGCTCTTCTCCACTCCCTTTAAATCACTTTATCCTTGATATGTGTCTGGGCAAAACCGGGCGGGTTAAACCAGTCTCCACTTTGTGCCCAGGTCGGGTCTAGCGGTACCCACTGATTCTGTCCGCTCAAATATACCTCATTCCAGGCATGGGACCCGTATCCTCCCTGTCCGTTGTATCCAAGGCCTGTCACCACCTTGACCTGTAGCCCCTGCGAACGAGCCATCATTGAGTAAAGGCGGGCATAATCAATGCACACTCCTTTACGTGTATCAAACGTATCTCTGGGAGTCTGTTCATGCCAGTCACCACGTTGCTCATAGGCTTCAACCTTACTGTAATCATAGCTAATACGGGTGCCTACCCATTCATACAACGCTCTAGCTTTTTGCTCGTCACCGCTAGCCCCTTCTGTAATCTTGGCCGCTGCCTGAACGATATCGCTTGGAATGTCCCGGTCGATTATTTCATATTTGCGCTGCATGATACCATTCAATTCCTTGGTAACAGCCTGCGTAAATACGGGCAGCTTATCCTTAATCAGAGTCCCCGACAACGGCTCAATGACCGATTGCGCACCTTGCTTATAAATCGGTGAAGCTTGTACGTAGCTGCTAAACCCGCTGTCTGGGTACAGACTTACGCCTATGAACAGCAGGGCTATGATTATCATGGCGCGAGCTCCACCAATAAGAGTACCTATTCCAGCCCCTGCCACCCTGCTGAAAAAGCCCGATTTTTGGGGATGCTCATGGAGAGAGGAATCTGATTTTCCACCTACCATCAACACATAAATGGCACGCAGTATAAACTGGGCAATAGCATAACTGAGCATGAACAATACGGCGAATCGCAGCAGCGGAAAACCCTCTATCCCCGCCACAAGCGTATAATAAAATTGCTCAATCCCGCTTAGTTTTCGCTGTGGCAAATGCTCCATGTAAGCTGCCAGCCATTGTTGCACCTTCGGTGAAAGCCACATGGCTAATCCGAGCGAGCACAAAATACCCGCTACAGTCAGTATGCCATCCACAATAAGACTAAACAGCGCCCCTACAGATCTGGAAGCTCCTCGTCTCCAGCCCTGAATCAACGACAGCAGTACAATGACAATTAAAAACACCGTCACGCCATTCCAATGAAGAATAGGCTCCAGCCAGGATGGTTTCATTGTGTTCCTCCTGTCTCTACGGCGACTGTGGCGACTGTGTTACAGCCGAGCCTTTCGCACCTTCGATATATTTCTTGACGGTATCGCCCATACTCCACTCGCCCAGCGACATCCCCTGAAACCATACCTTGACCTTGTCACCATCAAATGGACCTTTCACTTCCAAGTTGGAGCTGGTTACCGAAAACGTACCATCCGCGTTGGATGTGTATTGGGCATCCCGTCCCTCTTTGATCATCATGTTCAAGGCCTCGCTCTGAACCTTGTTAATCGCATCATCCTTTGCCTGAGTAACGACCTTGCCGACCTGTTCAAAGGAAATGCCACTGTAGATAAGCAAGCCTGCAATTACGACGATGACAATCAGCCATTTTATGAGAGTTCTTACAACCTTCAATATGACTAACAATAGGACAAGCCCAATTAATATATACAGCCAATTATCTTGAACAATCTGCCAATTATGTTCCAAAAACTCTCTCCAGACGCCCTTATCCATTTCGCTACACTCCCGTTTTCAACTACATGATTCGAATTGCAAAATTGTCTCTGTAATTATACATGATTACGCAATGTCCTGTCAGCTTAGGTCTTATACATACCTTGTCTTTCAATTCTTGTCCATACAAAGTGGTCTATGTTCGTCCAATCCAGCGTACAACTTAGGAAGGGCCAATACGAAGTAACATGAAAGTTTACATTAGGGAAAGGGGGTCATTCACATGAAAACAGCCCTCTGGCTGTATCTCTTTTTGTTCATTGCCTTTTTTGATCTGCATGCGCAATATCCTATTTTGACGCCATTCGCCATCTCTCTGGGGGCAGCTCCTACCTTTATCGGTTGGATGATGGGGATTTACTCTCTGACTCACCTGCCTGGCAATTTGATGGCAGGTCCCAAAGTCGACAAACACGGCAGTCGCCGATATATTATGTTCAGCCTGACAGCTGCAGGCCTGATCCTGATCATTCAATCGTACATCCATACACCGTGGGAATTACTTTTTCTGCGTGCGATTAGTGGCTATGTGTTGGCTTTTTTATCTCCAGCCTGTCTGGCCATGCTGGCACAACTGTCTGATCATCCGGTTACGCAGGGTAAATATATGTCGGGGCATGGTGTCGTCCATACGTTGGCCTCTGTTCTGTCTCCAGCCGCAGGCGCATTTATCGTAGCCAGTTTTGGCTTTAGCGAGACATTTAGTTCCCTTGGCATCATTCTCGTAATCACGGGGCTTATGGCTTATTTCACCTTACCCAAAAAAGCACCCGCTCCGCAGGCCCAATTATCTGATGGTCATACGACACCTGCTCCACTCTCGGCAGCACAGACGCGGTTACCATTCAATTGGCGTTACCTGCTTTTACCTTTTGTTTTGGCGTGCGCACAAGGCATTTTATTTTATGAGATCCCATTACGAAATAACGGTTCTGCGTCCATGATGTCCACCGGATTGCTTTTTTCCATCATCAGTTTGGGAGCACTCTGTACGCTTAGTTTGCTTTTTCTGAACAAATATTCACCGATGGTAAGGCTACTTTGTGGCATTATTCTGATGTCTTTAAGCTTCTATGCACTCGCCACCACGCCCGAAGCGACAATAGGCATCATCCTGTTTATTTTGGGAACAGCCAAAGGCATCATTTTTCCAGCGCTGGCCTCTCTCTTCATACGAATTGGAGGTGCTCGATTGGGCAAAACCTTTGCCCTGCAATCCATTGCAACGTCAATCGGCTCCTTTGCCGGGCCTGTACTGGCGGGTCAGCTTCCGGATCACATATCCCCTTTTTTTATCGCATTTCTGATTCTGATGGCTGGCCTGCTATTCGTTCCCGTTAAGCGCATATCTCCTACGCCGCCACTGTCTGCCACAGGACCTTATCATTCCTAGCTAGTCTGAGGCAGTGGGTATGCTAAAATGCTATCTTTAAAGCCCAAAATGCCGTTCCAGAGGGCAGATGCACAGTACACTATACCCCTATCCACATAGACTATTTTGACTGAACATTCACTAATAAAGGGAGGTGCAGCCTGTGAGCCACTGTCATCCTGTAAGCCCTTGCCCTGTTTTTGGAACTTCAACTGGCACCATTCTTGTTCTTTATATTCTGCTCGTCATCATTCTCCGTACTTGCTGGTTTTAATGTCTAAATTGCCCTAACATGTTGTCCCTTGTACCCATGCCTGCCACTTCTGGCAGGCTATTTTGTTATTTTTTGCATGAGAACCCTATTTGGAGCTACACTATACTCATATTCTTCATTTCCCGGGGAATTTCGAGCATATGTATCAGACAAGGGGTGAGCTTAAATGGCGATAACCGTGATCGTCGAAGGGAAAAATGACCGCAGCAAACTTCGCCGATTACTTGACCCGGAGGTTCACATTTTATGCACCTTCGGCACACTAAACTCTATAAAACTGGAATCCCTCCACAAGCGAGCCAAGCACGACGAAATATATTTATTTATGGACAATGACAGCTCAGGGAAAAAAATAAGGGGTGTGCTTGCAGACTCTTTTCCAGATGCCTACCATATGTATACCCGCAAAGGATACGCTGGCGTAGAAGGGACTCCAGACGAATATGTGATCGCTCAATTGGAAAAAGCAGGATTAGAAGAATACATTATATACCCGCCACCTGTTCTTTAGTCTTGAATAACAAAAAAGCTGTCCTCAGGCCGCTTTCATGCCTGTTGGACAGCTATATGGTGTACTATAAAATGCCTCTAAAATGACATTAGAATTTATGAACCGTATCGACGATCATCAGCAAGAAGCTGAGTGTCAGATGGTTAATGGAAAAGAAAAATACTTTTTTGGCCCAGGAATCCGTTTCTTCTTCCTTAATCGTAAAACCTTTAAAGGCATAGAATGCCCACAGCACGGACAGTAACACGGACACGATCATAAAAATCATACCGGCATATCCATAAGCATACATAAGGATGGGTACCGGAATCAGCAATACAATATAAGGAATCATCTGAATTTTGGTCCGATGGATACCTTTTACGACTGGCAACAACGGAAATCCTGCTGCGCGATATTCCTCAACTCTGCGAATAGCAAGTGCCCAGAAGTGAGGCGGCTGCCATAAGAACAGGAGAGCGAATAAAAGCCAAGCGCCCATATCAATACGACCCGAAGCGGCCACATAACCAATTACAGGAGGCATTGCACCAGAAATACCGCCGATGGATGTACTCCATGTAGATGAACGTTTTAACCAAAGTGTATAAATACCGACGTAGACGAACATACCAAGTAATCCCAGTAATCCTGCCTTTACACCAGAGAAGAAGAATAGAACAGCTAACCCGACAACACCCAAAATAATAGCGTATGACAACACCGTTGTAGGGGTCAGACGCCCTGTTGGCAGTGAGCGATTACGTGTACGTTCCATTTTCAAATCCAGCTCACGGTCAAAATAGTTGTTAAAAACACATGAAGATGCCATAACCAGCATTGTACCTAAAAGTGTAAGAATTAGCTTTATATAGTCAACGTCCCATTGCGATGCTAACCAAAAACCACCAAAGGCTGCAACCAGATTGGTACGAAGGATGCCTGGCTTGGTAACTGTAATAAAATCTTTCCAAGTGCCCGCTTTGCCGGGTGGTTTAGATTTTACAGAATAGGTAGCCGCATCCGAAGAAGTCTTATAACTTATATTATCCATTGTGAGTAACTCCCCCTTAGAGATGTATGAATTCGGGAGTAAGTTGAACTCCGATATAAATTTTATCATATACCTACCCCAAAAAGTTTGACAGAAAACGCACAAAACGTTCACAATTCCGATGGCAAATCGCCCCTGCTGATCGTTTACAGTAAATTTGGGTAGTAATAAGTACAGGAAACAATACAAAAGGAGCGACAGATATGGATACAGCCACACACTTTGTCATGGGAATCGGATTGGCCGGTCTGGCCTACACTGACCCTGTCGTCGCCGGAGATCCAAAGTTGGCCGCAGTGGTGCTGCTCGCTACAGTTGTAGGGTCACAAGCTCCGGATTTTGACACTTTGCTTCGGTTGAAAAATAATGCAGCCTACATTCGCAATCACCGTGGACTGTCGCATTCAATTCCCTTCTGGTTGATATGGATCTTGTCCATAACAGGGCTAATTTGCCTGATCTTCAGAGATGTGCCCCCAGGTCATGTAGCATTATGGGTAACGATTGCCGTCTGCCTGCATGTATTCACAGATTTATTTAATACGTACGGAACACAGGCATTCCGGCCGTTTACAAACAAGTGGATATCTTGGAATATCATCCATATTTTCGATCCCTTTATTTTTGGCACCCATGTTGCTGCGATTATGCTGTGGATCACCGGATTGATTCCACCCGCTCCCTTATTTATTACGCTGTACGTCATTATTGGCCTGTATTACATTTGGCGAACCTGGAGTCATTTTATAACCAGAAAAGCGGTACGTAATATGGACAACGAGCGTCAGGAGGGCGACAATTATTATATCATTCCCACCGTATCATGGAACCGGTGGCATGTGGTAAAAGCTCATCAGAATGGAAGTTATGACATTGGCGGATTAAATGGCTCGCACTTATTTTGGACGAAACACGCAATTCCATCCACACATCCTGCCGTAGAAGCATCCAAATCCTATCGCGATGTGCAGGCATTTCGCTATTTCTCCTCCTTTGCTGTTGCCGAGGTGGAAGAACTGGAATGGGGCTACATTGTGCGATGGGGAGACGTGAGGTATCGACACCGGAGGCAATATCCATTCGTGGCTGTGGTCGCGATGGATAAGCAGTTCGGGCTGATCAACAGTTATATCGGATGGCTCAGTGACGAAAAGATGCAAAAACGCCTTTCCCTGCATACGAATTAAAATCTGCTTACAAGCTAACAACCAGCCGTATGAACAAGAGACAGCAAGTTCCCCTTTAATCTGGGAGCTTGCTGTTTTTATGGCCATTCGCGCCAAAAATCACATCTCATGAAAGCGCCCTCTTGACGAAGCGGACTTGCGTGATTCACAATGGTCATAAGCCATGCGTAAAAAAAATCCGGAGCATGATCGCTCCGGATTTTCTTCATGACAGTTGCTCATAATACAGCTTCCAAGATGGAGTGTTTATGTGTATTACTGCAAACGGCTGCTGCCCGACAAGGATTGTTCTGCTTGTTGGACTAGCTTTTTCGTAATATATCCCCCAAGAGAACCTGTTTCGCGGGAAACAACATTACCGAAGTAACCGTCCTGAGGGATGGTGATGCCAAGTTCTTGAGCTGCCTCATATTTTAATTGTTGTAAAGCGGCGTTGGCCTGCGGTACTTGCAGGTTGTTTGAACGACGTCTGCTCATATTTGAATCTCCTTTCAGTTCTTTGTGAGTGAGGTTCATTGCAAGCTTGCAAGATTATTATGGCTCGCTTACAACTACTTATTCCTGAAATTCAACATTCGAACACTGGAGGTTTTTACCAATGAGCAAAGGTTTATCCCTATGGTTCGCCGTTTCATCCATTGTCCTGCTGACCGCAGCCGCTATATCCATCAGTTATTCCGCATGGCTTGCCATTCTACTGGGGCTATTATCTGTCGGCAATATTGGCTGGGGTTTCGTGGTCAAAGCCCGACAACGCCGCTCCTAATCCAATCCTATAAAAGGCCTAATTCGTTTCGCCTCAATATGCTTTAGCGTAGACGTGGCAGAAAGCCCATGCGCTCTTTGACCGCAGACAGCGTGACTTCAGCAGCTTCTTGTGCACGCTCTGCGGATTGGGCCAAAATATGTCCAATTTCACCGGATTCCCGGATATCGCGATAGCGCTGCTGAATCGGTTCAAGCATAGCCACAACCGTCTCTGCCAGTTCTTTTTTAAATGTCCCGTACATTTGGCCTTCATAACGATCCTGCACTTCTTGGAGCGACAAACCGGAACACTGGCTGTAAATGCTCATTAGATTACTAATTTCAGGTTTATTGGCCAGATCATATCTAACCTCACTGCCAGAATCGGTCGTAGCGCGGCTGATTTTCTTGCGTATGACTTTCGGTTCGTCCAGTAGCGCAATAAAACTGCCTGCATTCGGATTACTCTTGCTCATTTTTTTGGATGCATCATCCAGGGACATAATTCTTGCCCCTACTTCAGGGATATACGGCTCGGGAATTGTAAAATAATCTCCATAACGATGATTAAAGCGGCCAGCCAAATCCCGTGTCAGTTCCAGATGCTGTTTCTGATCTTCGCCCACCGGGACGAGATCCGCGTTGTAGAGCAAAATGTCAGCTGCCATCAACGACGGATATACGAACAACCCTGCTCCTACGGAATCCTTGCCAGCAGCCTTGTCCTTAAACTGAGTCATACGTTCCAGCTCGCCCATATTCGTCAGTGTTGTCATCAACCATCCCAGCTCAGCGTGCTGAGGAACATGGGATTGTAAAAAGACGTTGGATTTCTCTGGGTTAATACCCGCTGCAATAAATAATGCCGCTACCGCCTCCGACTGCTCGCGTAATTGAGCTGGTTCCTGCGGTACGGTAATCGCATGAAGATCTGGAACCATAAAGTAACATTGGTGATCCTCTTGCAATTTGACAAAGTTTTTCATTGCACCAATGTAGTTGCCCAAAGTAAGTTGTCCACTAGGCTGAATACCTGAAAGTACAGTTTTCATACTCTTCCTCCTCCGATTATTTCAATATTTAGAACGCAAAAAGGCCCCGCATCCTCAAGGGACGCGAGACCGTGGTACCACCCTTATTCATTGCCGTCAGCCTTTGCTTATCGGAGCTATGCGCCATGACTGATTGCAATCTTAAAGCTCCGTTAACGGGGAGCAATCGGCCGTCATACTGAGGACTGTAAAATCCTGTTCTGTGCGGCACTCCAAGGTCCATTCAGCAATGCAGGCTCACCGGTTCCCATCCACCACCGGCTTTCTGAAGAGCTTATGCGAAAGCTTACTTGTCCTCATCATCGCGTTATCCATGTCATTACTTTCTAAACTACATTAATGATAATTCCGCATAATGTTATTGTCAAATGACGATTGTGCCCTACGATCAAAAATCTGTTATCATAATGACACGAAGCTTCAACCGATTATAGTGGACAAAGGAGCATGGATATGAAACAAGTGACCAAAGAACACTGGAACGGTTACGACACGTATGTTTTACATAGTGGTGAACTGGAAGTTACGATGATCCCTCGCCTCGGGAATAATATTATCTCAGTGCGTGATCTGAAGCTCGACAGGGATATCGTACGTCGGCCCGGTGAGGAAGAATTGGCTTTTTATTTACAAAAGCCTTATCATTTTGGCTTGCCCATTTTGATTCCTCCTGGCCGAATTCGCAAAGGACAATTTGAGTTTGACGGTGTTCCTTACCAGTTCGACCGAAATACAGCCAATGACAACCATATACACGGTCTGCATCGTAATCAATCCTGGCGCTGCAGTGATATTGAAGAGGATGAAGAAGGTTGCAGTGTCACTACCGAGCTTTTGACAGAAAGTGATCCGCACTGGATGGAACAATTCCCCATTCCTTTGCGTCTGGAGATGACGTATCGCTTGCAGGGTGCTATATTAAGTCAAACACTGCGCGTAACCAATTTGGGTGAAAAAGCAGCCCCATTTGGCTTGGGATATCACACTTGGTTTATGGTGGACGGAGAACCTGAGCGCTGGCGCCTAAAGCTACCTGTGAACGGCGTATATGAGCAGGATGCTGAACAGCTACCTACAGGTATGATTACTTCGTTGAATGACTTGGAACAGCTCTCTTCGGGTCTTTCACTGAAAGGAACAAATCTAGACACGCTGCTGCGGGCAACGGAAGGCCCTGCTGTAGCTCTTTTGACTCGTGATGATGGTTATCAAATCCGCTACACAGCAGATGAGCAATACTTTAAGTATTGGGTGTTATACACCAAAGGTGAATGCGATCAGTATCTTTGCATTGAGCCTTATACCTGGCTGTCAGATGCTCCTAATTTACCTGATCCTGTTGAAGGAGGCGGGCTGATCCGTCTGGAGCCTAAGCAATCCATCGATCTCAAAACTCAGATTCATATCATATATCCGTAATTTCCCTCTAGTCACTTTCCTTCCTTCGGCGCATATTTTCATAACTCTGTCGCATACTAACCTCATCACAGCCGAAGGAGGTGACTACACATGAATGAAGCTAATCAAGGCAGAAGTCGTCGCAGTAACAACCTTGTTGTTCCTCAAGCCAACAACGCACTGCAACAATTGAAATATGAAGCTGCACAAGAGCTGGGCATCACCATTCCGGCAGACGGTTACTACGGTGACATGCCATCCCGTGAAGCTGGTTCTCTGGGAGGCTATATCACTAAACGCTTGGTACAGCTGGCCGAACAGCAATTATCAGGACGTTCAGGTCAATAAGCGTCATTATTCCACATGAGCATTCCGTTCATCGTAATTTACCAAAATGCGTTATAACGGGCATATAACATAGGCGGTCTTCCCAAGGAAGGCCGCCTTTTCTCTTTTTTAAAATTAGGATTTTGCAAAATTCTCATATTGATGATTATTCCGAATTAGCCGCTCGGTATGTAGGCTTGTTGTAGCGGATCATGAGATTCGCCATGTTGTAGTTGGACTCCAGTGTTGCATCTACCAAAATCGTTCCTTGTCTGATGGCAAAATCGAAAGCAATCTCACCATGAGTCCAGCTACGCTTATGATTTAGCGTTTCTAGGGCCATACGCCGAAAATCCTCCCGATGCTTTGCTGATAACCCCGGTTCTACTGCTGCAAACGTGCCACCCTTACCTGCAAGCGGATTATGGCGAATCCCAAACTTCCCAACTACATTGTTACGTATTTGTACAAATACGATGCCTGACGACAAACCCGCCAGTTCATTATCCAGTTCTTTTAAAACGATATCCATCTGCCTTGCCAACGACAATTGACCTACTTCATCCATTACAAAAACCCTCCTATATACCTTGTCCGAAAATAATTAATAGGTCTTACGGCTCAATTATATGCGAAGATTTTTAACCTTACAATCAAAACCAACATAATTGGGTATTTATAACTATTTTCTAAGTATATCCATCATTTTAAATTTCGCCAACAGGTAATGTTAATTACACTTCGACATTTTGCGACTTTGTTCATCATCTTCTGTAAAAATTACAAAAAAGGCCTCCCTTATAGGAGACCTTTCAAAAGTGTAAATCCGTTATTTTGTCATTTGTAAAAATTGCTCAATATCCTGAACAGTAACTTGCGCAGCATTACGCCAGAAGTCAGCCTGTGTTAAATCGGTACCTAAGTGCTTGGAAGCCAATTCTTCGACTGTCATGCGACCTGTATCACGCAGCAAGGCATCATATTGGTCGGCGAAGCCGTCAGGGTTTTCCTTCGCAAAAGCGTAAATTCCTGCACTGAACATATACCCGAATGTGTACGGGAAGTTGTAGAAAGGAGTGTCCGTAATATAGAAATGCAGCTTGGATGCCCAAAAATGAGGATGAGCCTCATCCAGGATACCACTAAACGCTTCACGCTGCGCTTGTTCCATCAACTCGCTTAATTGTTGTGCTCCTACGACTCCTTTTTTCCGCAACTCGTAAAAACGGGTTTCAAATAGGAAACGGGCATGAATGTTCATAAAGAAGGCTACACCACGCTGAATTTTATCCTCCAGCAAAGCTACCTTCTCCTGACCCTCGGCAGCTTCCAGCAAAGCATCTGATACAATAAGTTCTGCCAGCGTCGACGCCGTCTCAGCTACGTTCATGGCATAATTCTGATTCAATGGGTGCAATTCATTCATCACATGCTGGTGATAACCGTGTCCGAGCTCATGGGCCAGTGTCGAAACGTTGGATGGTGATCCGGCATAGGTCATAAAAATACGGGTCTCTTTGCTTAGACGCAGAGATGTACAGAAACCACCCGGACGTTTGCCAGGACGATCCTCTGCTTCAATCCAACTTTTCTCAAAAGCCATTTGGGCAAAGTCAGCCATTCTCGAGCTAAATTTACCAAATTGCTCAACAATCGTTACAGCAGCATCGTCGTATGGGATTTTAGTGGTTGATGTTCCCAGCGGAGCTTCAACGTCATGCCAGGACAGCTTCTCTAAGCCCAGCAGCTTTGCTTTCCGCTCCAAGTATTTAACTACAATAGGCTTTGTTTCATTAATAACCTGCCACATCGTATCCAGCGTTTGTGCGGACATACGGCTGATTTCCAGCGGTTCTTTAAGCACATCTGTCCAGCCTCGTTTTTCATATAGCTTCAGACGGAAGCCTGCCAAATGATTCAATGTATCCGCGCAATAGTCCTCTACCTGAGCCCATGCCTCTTCCCAACGTGCAAACACATCTTTACGTACGCTGCGATCTGCTTCATCCAGCTTATTAGCTGCTTGACCTACAGACAGGTTTACGATCTCGCCATTTTCTGGTACAGGGATCGTCATATTTTTGACAATGGTATCATAGAAGTCGCCCCATCCATGGTAGCCATCCACTGCCAGATCCAATGCAAGGCTTTCCAGCTCAGGAGCCATTTTTTCACGTGCTTCGTTCCGATATTCGTTCAGGACAAAAGAAATCGGCTGGATAGCTTCGCGCTCCATCCATTTCTGCCAAATGTCTTCACTGGTTTGTGCCAGCAAGTTCTGGAAAGATACTAAAGCACTTTTCCCTTGGGCATACAGCGTGTTGACACGCGCCCCCAGTTGAACAGCCAGCTTGTCGTGCTGGTTTTGAGCAGTTAGACAAGAGACAAAGGAACCCGCCTGCGACGCGCCATTAAACAGCTCCTGGATGCTACTCAATACACTATCCAGACGCTCGGTATCCAATACCGTTTGTGGTACTTTAGCTGCTTTAAGCTGGGACTGCAGCTGTTGGACCTTGCTTTCCAATTCTTCCAAAAATGCATGGAATGAGGCAGAGGAAGACCCTCCGCTAAAAATAGATTCCAGATCCCATGTTTGCTTTAACGGTGTTTTCATAATAGTTCCACCTTTCTTTTTTGGCGAATTCATGTGGTTTCATATACAATAAAGCTACATCGTGATAGTAAATCACTACAATTGGGAGGAAAACAGAATGAGACCCTTACAAATTTCGCCGGAAACGGCTGTGAAATTATCCGAAAAGCTCGGTATTCCGCTGGAACACCTTATGCATACACCCCAGCACATTTTGATGCAAAAGCTGGCCGAACTGGCTAAAGAAGAAACCGCTGACCCGAACGGCGGAGAATCGGACAAATCATGATCCCTTTTCATAAAACCTGGCCTTATGACATCGTCATGGGAGACGTTTATGTACAGTCTTGTCCGTTTTGCGACCAGGATAATGTATTGCTGCCCCTGAAGCCTAAAGAACTTAAGCTCATACACGAAGGTATGAAAAAGCTGCTTGTGTTTCCATGTTGCCATAACAAGGTTACTTTAGTGGATTGTGATGACGATTATTTGCTGTCAGATACCACATTGCGTCATCATTAATTCATGAGTTGTAAGAGAATATAACCCGTTTTACAAACAAGGTGTGAACCATGAGCCTAAATCGGCCATAGTGCACACCTTTATTTCTTCAGGAGGAGCTTGCGTCTTGCATTTCCTCCGGCAGTTGGAAATTTTTAGCCATCATTTGTTCTCGCAGTACAGACCACTGTTCGCGGGAAGCCCGGATCATGGCTGCATCCATAATCTTTTTGTCATTAATGACACGCGAAAACCAGCGTACCGCTTCGTTAAAGTTCCCTGTACGTCGATGCAATTCACCAATCAGATACAGCAGTTTGGCATTATTCGCCCCGACACCCTCCAGTTCATAAACCCGAACGTAAGAATCCAGACTAAATTTGAGAAAGCGAAGCTCCTGCTCCTCATTTCCCTGGTATCTGTACATCCATGCGATATGCTGTAATAGACTGGCTACTACGCGTTCCTTTTCTCCGATGACCTGGGCACAGAGTAAACCCAGTTTATACGTTTCTAATGCCTCTTCCCAGCTACGATGCCCGCCATATTCGCGAGACTGCCAGCGATTACCGATTTTATCTCTAAAAATCTTGGTTTGCTGATCGCTTAACTGAACGGTAGAGTGCTCTGTCGAGGTAAACCCACAATGAGGACAGACCCTTACGACATAAAAATCCGGATTTTCATTCTTATAATAAGCGCAAAAATCTGAATCTGTACGAATGGCCTTCTTTAGGCTTGGTCTGACACGAGATGTCTGAAATTCTTCTTCACAATGTGTGCAGGTGATTTTAATCTGATATAACGGTTCAAGTTCCAATGTTTTTACAACCCTCTCCAAAATTCGGCAATCCCCGCAAGCTTACGGGGTATTTACAAAATGATGCGCAGGACCAGACAAACGGTTAAGTATGATGGAACGAAGCGGCTCCTCAATGCCCGTATCCGTTAACGCACCTGCCATACAAGACAACCATGCCTCTGCTCGCTCCTCCGTAACGGGAAACTTCATATGTCTCGCACGTAACATCGGATGACCATATGCATCAGAAAAAAGGGACGGTCCTCCAAAAAACTGGCTCAGGAACATAAACTGCTTTTCCTTAACCGGTTCCATGTCTTTAGGAAACAGGGGACTTAACAACGGATCTTTATAAACTCTCGGGTAGAAGGCCTCAATAATAGCACGAATACCTTCCGCGCCCCCAAGGTTGTCATAAATGCTCAGGCTAGGGTTCACTTTTCCTCCAACTTTCTGTGCTATGGTAATAAATATACACCCGTATTATAACAAAAAACAAAAAATGACGCTAAAAATAAGCGTCATTTTATCAATTTAACATATGAAGAGGATGTGCTTCGTTGCACATAGCTTCGTCATTCTATAAATACAATTAATAACTCCGCCAATCCTCTTCACCGGAATGGACGAGAGAGGCACGAATAACATACACAAAAGCACATACGAACAGACCGGCAACGATACTCATCCTGATCACTCCATCCTTAAGGTTATGGATCGTTGTTTTCCTATTTTAACATACTATTTACAAAAATACAGCAACAAATGTAACCGTTTTCTTTGTTTTTTTTGTACTCTTTGTCCATCCCCGACATAGGTATAATAGTACAACTCCAAAGGAGGGGCCTCTATGTCGCTATACCGTCGTTACTCGCTTCCTCTGCTCATCCTTTCACTGCTATTCCTATTTATACTTATGGCTGTATACCCGCAATCTTCTCTGAATGCCGGGCTTCGGGGGCTTGCCATCTGGTGGGACGTGCTGTTTCCATCTTTATTCCCGTTTTTCGTTATTTCCGAGCTTCTCCTCGGTTTCGGAATTGTTCATTTCATAGGTGCGCTGTTGGATCCGCTGATGCAGCCTCTATTCCGTGTACCTGGCTGTGGAGGTTTTGTCGCTGCGGTCAGCTGTGCATCCGGTTACCCGATTGGAGCTAAACTAACAGCCAAGCTGTGGGAGCAAAAATGGATCACACGCATTGAAGGAGAGCGTTTGGTCGCATTTACGACTTCCTCTGATCCGATATTCTTGATCGGTGCGGTTTCCGTTGGCTTCTTCCATCAACCAGAAATTGCACTCGTACTGGGCGCGGCTCATTATGGTGGTGTGCTCATCATCGGGCTACTTATGCGCTTCCACGGTTCTCGTTCAGGGGAAACAGATACTCGCAGCGACCGCCCTCAACCTACTCCAAAAGCCTGGTCGAAGTCCACAAATACAAAAGCTGCTGGTCGCAATAGACAGCCTGGACCCCTACGCCAAGCATTATATGCCATGCATACAGCTCGTTTGGAAGATGGTCGTCCATTGGGTGAGTTACTCCGTGAGGCGATTACTTCCTCCCTACGCCTTATTATTGTCGTAGGAGGGCTAGTTGTATTCTTCTGCGTCATTTTAGAAGCTTTGACGAACTCCGGTTTAATGAGCGGACTTCATCTGCTTACGGCAAACCTCTTGACTGCATGTGGTCTTCCTCCTACGTTAACGGAGTCCATCGTGGGTGGTATTTTCGAAGTCACTTTAGGAGCGCAGGCCGCAGGTAAAGCCACGGCAGCGATACCATTCAAGGTAGCCGCAGCCGCTTTTGTGCTCTCCTGGGGCGGGCTATCGGTTCATGCGCAGGTTGCAAGTATTTTAAATATGACGGATCTTCGTTATATGCCATTTTTGTTGGCCCGGGCTGCGCACGGCTTCATCTCGGCACTGCTCGCTCTCGTGTTATGGCAGCCTCTGATGGGACAGGGAAGCTCTCCAGTCTTTTTTCCAATATACGACATCGTATGGTCCCCTGGCTTCTCGTCCGCCATGCTGTTGCAAAGTCTGCTGTTTCTTGGCTTTATACTGGCTGGAATGCTTAGTCTCTCATGGTTGAGTGTGGGTACCCGTCGCTTATACGTACGTTTGAGAAGAACACACAGGCAATGAACGATTGTGTTCTTGCTCATAATTGATTATGATCGATATATACCCATGACAAAGGAGCTTTTCATCTTGAGATATTATGTTCTGGATCGCGGGGATCAGCACTCCATGGACTTGAGTCAGCAATTTCACCGTCTTGCCCAAGAAAAGAATTTCAAGCTGGATGCCGAATCGCCGGAAATCGTCGTGTCTATTGGAGGCGATGGTACAATGCTTCATGCGTTTCATACCTTCATCGACCGCATTCCGGATATTGCCTTTGTTGGTGTACATACCGGTCATCTAGGCTTTTACGCCGATTGGCGTGCGGACGAGCTGGAGGAGCTAATCCACCTGATGAGCCAAAGCGGATCTGAGGGACCGCTTAACCCGAGAATCGTTAAGTATCCACTGATTGAGTTGGAAATTCACAAGAAATCAGGCAATGCTTCTTTTATTGCCTTGAATGAGTTTACGTTAAAAGGGGTGGATGGCACTGTCGTTGCCCAAGTAGATATTAACGATATCACCTTTGAAATGTTTCGCGGTGACGGTATATGTGTTTCTACCCCCTCAGGGACGACCGCCTATAATAAAGCACTTGGCGGAGCTATGGTTCATCCCACCATTGAAGCATTGCAATTGACTGAGATCGCTTCCATTAATAACCGCGTGTATCGGACACTAGGATCGCCATTGCTACTGCCCAAACATCATCATTGTGATATTTTTTCACGGAAAGATCAGCGTCTTTTATTGACAGTAGATCACCTGAACTTTCCTGTGGATGACTTAATCTCTGTTCGATGTCAGGTCGCAAGTCAGAAGATCAGCTTCGCTCGTTACCGTCCTTTCCCATTTTGGGATCGAGTACGCAACGCCTTTCTTAATTAGAACCTGTAAAAGAGCCGACTCTGGCTCTTTTTTTACAAACAAAACGGTTCCTGAAAATTCAGGAACCGTTTTGTTGTGGAGCAGTAAATGTTTTATTCTTTTTACTACCCTCAGTTTTTTCGGCTTTAGCAGCTGGATGGGTCTGACGCTGGCCCTCAGGTTCACGTGAGACACGAACTTGCCGTCCCTCCCGATTTTCCTTTGGTTGACGCTCATAGCGTGGTCCACGTGATTCCTTTTTATCGAAATTCCCTTGCTGATTGCGCTGTCTACGCGGTTCGCGGGTTTGCTGCCCTTCACCCGGATTGCGTCCATCCTTCGCTTCACGTGGTTCTCTTGGCTGGCGCGAATCACGTGCTTCACGTGGCTCACGTTGCCGATTTCCTTCACGTCCTTCTCTGGATGAACGACTTTCACGAACTTCACGCGGCTGTCGCTCACGTACTTCCTGGGCATCCTTCGGTTCCCGACGTTGCAACTCGCGTGGTTCTCGGAATTCTCGAGGCTGCTCCACTCGCGATTCCTCCGTAGCTGTGGAATCCTGTTGTGGTTGCGGCCACTCCTGTTCTCCAGCTGTATGTTGCAATACTTCTTGCTGCTCTTCGGTTTCTAACGTTCCCGCTTGTTCCCTTTGAGCATCTACCAACTGCTGAATATCTGGAGCAACGATTTCATCATTGACGCCGTTTTTATTAATCACTTCACGGCTTTTTTGCAGCACAAAATAGGCACAGCCAAAATTGCAGTATTCATTAATGTAATCGTCCAGTACCACTATAGATGTATCCTTATTTGCTTTGGGATGGCCGTCTCGATAAAAGCCCTTCAGACGCAGCTGATTGTAACCCCAATCACCAATAATGTAATCATAGCGATCCAGCACTTCACTATACCGATCACGAAACGCTTCGGGATTCCATCCGTTCTTGTGATCCTGCAACAATTCATAGTTTTTACCACCGATTTGAAACAAGCTATTCTGACCGCCTTTCCCGGATCAAGCCTGCGAAAGGGCGCTTTCTTCCTTATGCTGAGCGGCTGACTTCACCTGCTCATGCGCTTGGTAGGAGCTGCGGACCAACGGTCCAGATTCGACGTGGCTGAATCCCCGCTGTAATCCCTCTTCCTTTAACTTCGCAAAATCTTCCGGTGGATAATATTTTTGCACATATAAATGTTTCTCGGACGGCTGCAAATATTGACCAATTGTCAGAATGTCACAATCGACTTTACGCAGATCATCCATGGCTTGTAAGATCTCGTCCCACTCTTCTCCGACACCTAGCATGATGCTTGATTTCGTTGGAATAGCCGGATTTAATTGCTTCGCACGTTGAAGCAGCTCCAGAGAGCGACGGTATTTCGCTTTAGCCCGAACCTTGTCGGACATGCGCTCCACCGTTTCAATATTATGATTCAGAATATCTGGTTTGGCATCCATGACGATTCGCAGCGATTCAATATCGCCCATAAAATCGGGAATCAATACTTCTACACTGCACAAAGGTAACCGGCCGCGAATCGCACGAACCGTTTCTGCAAATATAGTAGCGCCCCCATCTTTTAAATCGTCGCGAGCCACACTGGTTACGACACAGTGCTTCAAATTCATGTTCCCAGCCGCTTCCGCGACGCGATCAGGCTCCTGCAAGTCAAGTTCCGTAGGCAATCCCGTATTTACTGCGCAAAAACGACACGCACGCGTACAAATATCACCCAAAATCATAAATGTAGCTGTCCTATTGGCCCAGCATTCATATATATTAGGGCATCGTGCCTCCTCACATACGGTATGTAATGTCTTGGAACGCATCATGCTCTTGATTTCTTGATAGTTATCGCCTGTCGTAAGTTTAATACGAATCCAGTCGGGCTTAGCTTCCTTCTCTTTTCTAGACAATGGCATAGACCTTCTTTCTGATAAGCTTAAGCTGTCATTGTCATACATTATAACATGAAAGCCATGGAAAAACCTCCATTCATTGTTCCCTTTTTGATATGACATTGATGCCGAAAAAAGTAAACTTTTTATATGGATAAAAGCGGCGGATATGGCTCAATCTAAACAAAAGCGCCCTATTCACGCTATTGAATAGGGTCTAGAATTTACTGGGCGGTTAAGCCCTTCTATAGGAGGTCGGTTCACGTGCCTTACCCTACGCGGACAGCCCGCGCTGTTCGTCTGTTATCGCTGCTGATATGCGCTGCTACACTGACAACGGCCTGTCCGCTTCCTGCCCATGCCCTTGCCAATCACTTACAGTCCTCGTCCGCCGGAAGCAGCCTGACAGTTAATGTAGATGCTGAACATGCACAGTCTTCAATGTATATTTCCAGGCTTGCTTTATATCGTTCCATCGAAGCCCTGACAGGAGTCCCTTGGTACAGGCTGGCCGCCATCGACCAGTATGAACGTACACTTACGGTGGCCCATCCCAAAGATCGCAAGCATGCAGAACGAACCATAGGTATTTTCATTACGGGACCGATCTGGTCCGGCTTGATGAACCCTGATTCGGAGGATCAAAATCCACGTTCCATAGAACTATTTTCCGGGCTGGGACAAGACGGTTCGGGTGATGGAATTGCTGACCGCAATAATGACAAGGATCTGCTGTTCAGCATCGCATCTTATCTCGGAAAGTATGGAAACAACGAGGATGAATTTGGTATTGCCGTTTGGGAATATTACCATAACAGCCGCGCAGTTCAAAGAGTTCAGCAGTTTGCCAAGCTGTATCGGACGTATGGCAAGCTGGATCTGGTCAGCCAAGCTTTCCCCCTTCCCTTAGGCAGCATTTATAGCTACCGCAGCACATGGGGAAGCCGTCGCAGCTGGGGGGGCTACCGTATACATGAAGGAACTGACCTGTTTGCTGGCTACGGAGTTCCAGTTCGCAGTACCTGCTACGGTGTAGTTGAAATGAAGGGCTGGAATCCCTTTGGAGGATGGCGCATCGGAATCCGAGATCTCAACAACCGCTATCACTACTATGCGCACCTTTCCGGCTTTGACAAAACCGTTCACAACGGAGACGTCGTTACACCTGGCCAGACGGTTGGCTGGGTCGGAAGCTCGGGCTATGGAAAACCTGGTACCCAAGGCAAGTTTCCACCGCATCTGCACTATGGTATATATCGGGACAATGGCTGGGCAGATTGGTCCTTTGACCCGTATCCGTTATTAAGACAGTGGGAGCAGTCCGAACGCAAAGCGCTCAAAAAAGGAAAGACAAAAGGGACCTCCTCATAGGGTCCCTTTTATTTTTCCAGAGCAACTCACGTCACTCCATTCTGCTCTATGGCGTTGGGGGCTGACTAGAGGAGTTTGGGTCTTCCTGTACCTCTGGAACACTTACTATGCTGGAATCTATAGCGCCGCTACTCTCTATGGAATGGGGAGGCAACGCCAACTGCGGAGCGGCTGCACCATTTTTACCTACTGGTTTTCCCTGATTGTCATAGTAGTACATCGGAACGTTGCCCACCACCAGCAAATAAGAAACGGGGATTTCCGTCTCCACAATCTGAGGTTGCATCTCAAACGGTATAACCACAGACACTTCCGTCGTAATCCGAATATACACTTCAACCAAGATCATGTTTATGCCCGCATCCTGTTGCCGCGTATTTAAATCCACCTTGATCGCTCCATGCGGCTCCACCTTTAGAGGAATCTTGGGGCCATAAGCTGCCAACAATGGACTGCCCAATGCCTGACCAATCGGAACGCTCTCATCAAAATGGCTCATGCTGTCCATCGTTGCCTTAACTGCTTTGAGCGTGTCTGACGTAATTTTCATATGCTCTGCATAATTCAGAACAAAGCCGGAGGTTCTTCCTTGTGCATCCGTTCTCCATTCGATCAAATTATCAGCTGTCTTCCCCTGCTCTACCTGTGCTGTAATTGCTGAATTAATAGCCTCCGTCGCCATTTGTTTGACCCGCACTTTTGCCAGATGCATCATAGGCGGCTTCAAATGCTGCTCCACATAAGCAGCCACCTGTATGATTCCTACCAGCAGCGCCAGTACCACAATCAAAAATACTCTACGTCTGCCGCGTCGCCTTCTGTTGGGCGCGCTGTGCCATTGCGGTCTTCTCATCATCCGATCCCCCCGCAGCGTTGAACTTACCCTACAAGGATATGCAAGGAAGGGACGAAAAAGAAGCCGCCCGTCCGGCAGCTCCTCTAGATGGAACAAATATATAATTGCAAATATAAGGTGCACTCATTATTTGAAAATATGGTCAATCTTTTCGATATCAGCCTGACTCAATTGGACATTTAGCGTCTTCAGATTCGCCAGCACCTGCTCCGGCCCCTTCGCACCTGGAATGAGGGCATCAATTGAATCGCGTGTCAAATACCATGCGAGCACTACGTGAGCAACCTCTGCATTCAACGCATTGGCAATCTCCCGTACCTGCTCCACTTTGTCCAAATTACGAGCAAATGTATCTCCCTGAAACAGTGGATTATTCGCTCTGATGTCCGTGAAGGTCATGTCTTTCGTATACTTACCACCCAGCAATCCTGAAGCTAGCGGGAAATAAGGCACAAACGAAATGCCATTTTCCTTGGTATAAGGCAGCAGATCCTTCTCAGCTTCCCGTTGAAACAAATTATATTGGGATTGGAGCACATCTACATAACCGTCGCTATTCGCATCCTTAAGTTGTTCAATGGAAAAGTTAGATACGCCAATAGCCTTGATTTTGCCTTCGTCCTTAAGCTTCTTCAGTTCTCCGACTGCTTCTGCCTTCGGCGTAGCTTCATCGGGGAAATGGATATAGAACAGATCGATATAATCGGTCTGCAATCTTTTCAGACTAGATTCGACGGATTCTCGTAAAAAAGCAGGCGAGTTGTCAAAAACAATCTCTCCGTTCACAAATTTGTGTGCACCCTTCGTGGCAATAACAGCTTTATCACGCTGACCACGCTCTTTCAATACCTCACCAATTAATCGTTCCGAGTGCTCAGGTCCATAAATAAAAGCCGTATCCAGAAAGTTGATGCCATTATCCAAAGCTGTGCGAACGACTTCTTTGCCCGTTTCATTGTTCAAACCGGAAAAGAGATTATGTCCTCCTACCTTGTTCGCACCCAAACCGATTGGTTTTACATATAAATCTGTTTTGCCAATACGCACTTGCTCTGCCAATTCACGTCATCTCCTTTTCGAAAGTTACTTCCATTTTATTATTAAATTCCAAAAAAGGCAAAGTGCGTACCTGGCTGCTGAGCCCCATCCTATTTTCTTTTTCGCTTCATACTACGAATGGTCGTTTTTGTGGCCTGATCCACCCGATATGATTCCGTGATTTTTTGCAGAGCTTTATTGAAAGTAAAATCATCCAATGTATTATGATTTAAATACGCCATCGTTGCCTCAGGCAGTTTGATATAACAGATCGATATCGCCCATGCTACCGCCATTTGTACATAATAATCCTCACGATGGGTCTGATCTAGCAGAGCAAACACCCGGTTCATATACTGTTCCTCAATATAAAAATTCAGAAGCATAACCACACCAAACCGAATTTCATATTCTTTCTTGGAGAGTAGGTAGGGTTGAATAAACTCCCACACTCGTTCTTTATGTTGCTTCGTGATCTTCAATCCAGCACAGAAACTGTCACATACGGACCAATTATCAATTTTAGGAACAAACTTGGCGGTATAACTCAAAACTTCCTCTATATCCGTTTTTACAGAACCAATCACCATGCCTTGCAGCATGACTTCTTCGAAGTGATCACTTTCAGCAGTCTCCAGATAGAGACGCCAATCCCCTTTGGCGATATTTTGAGCTAGCTTACGCAGCATTGGCAGACGTACACCCAGCACATTATTAATCGTCGGAAGCAATGCAGCCGTGAATTTCTGAAAATCCGCATCCACATATGACAGTATTTGTTCTCTGATTGTTTTCTCCATCGTTTCCACTCCCTGATTTTTAACGAAATGAAATACTCCACAAATAAATGGAGGCCACCGAACCATAAGGCGAATAGACTCGGCGGTACTCCTCGAATTGCTGCTTGGTCAATGTATCCAGATGGTACAACTTCATCATTCCCCGTCGAATAGCCATATCACCCCAACTGACGACATCTGGACGCTCCATGCAATTCATCAGCATCATTTCAGCCGTCCAAGGTCCTATCCCTTGCAGCGAGGACAATTTCTCGATCACCTGTGCATCGGAAAGCTCATATAATTTCTGTAAATCCAACAGGTCCTGCTCGATCGACTGGGCTATATTAAGGATACATGTGGCCTTTTTCATGGTGATGCCACAGCTTTGAATATCTAAAGCCGTCTGAACAGCTATATTTTGTGGAGTGATCACGCCTAACTTCTCCTGCATCCTTGCCCATATGGTCTGAACCGCCTTGGCCGATATAAGCTGTCCCACAATTGCATGAACGAGCGCCGCAAACAGGTCAGGAATGATCACCCGTTCTACCTTGCCCATTTGCGTCATCGCTGCACCAAGTACGGTGTCTACGTTTTTTAGATAATTGATTTCCTTGTCCCCATAATCAAAGTTTTTGGTCATTACGGTTTGCATTCGTTCTCCCGCTGCCCCCTTATATGGTTCACTCTTGGTTCAATGGCATAGACTTCTGTTCCATCAAGGTTCGAATCCTTCTTTGCTCACGTAGAGCTGTTCTTTCGGGAAAACATGGAGAAAACGTTCATAAACCGTCTTATAGGCAGCAGGATGATACCATTCTTCCAGCCCCAATGACTCGTACAGCGCACCTATTTTTAAGCTACGCGTTCGTCTCCCCCCACTGCCATCTCCCATAAAATAATCATCAATACAGACACGGTTGACCAGAGGCACGAGCTTGTCTGCAAAATGTTCACTGCTTGGAAGCATCGGAGCAATCGTAGCTTGCGTCGGTACACCTGCCTCCTTTAAGAGATGCAGCGTTTGGAGACGAGCCTGGATGGGAGGAGCTTCCGGGGTAAAATGTTTGCGTATATCTTCTCGATCTGTTTCTACAGTCATACTTACACGAACACGATCCCCCAATCGGAGCAGTAAATCGGTATCCCGCCGTACCAGTGGACTGCGCGTCTGTAAAAAGAGAAAATCTGGTGGCTCATCCACCATCACCTCCAGCAGAGACCGGGTCACCTCTTCCTTGTACTCAGCAGGCTGATAAGGATCTGTGCTTGACGACATGAAAATCGTGACTTTACCTTTGGATTTGGCTCTACGAAGTTCCTTGCGAAGAATATCTGCCGCCTGATTTTTAATATCAACCCATGTCCCCCACGCTTCCTTCCGAAATGTGGAGACTGGCAATTGGCGTACATAGCAATACGAGCAACCAAAGGTACAACCTGTATACGGGTTCAACGAGTGTGTATACCCTGACAAGAAGCCGGTCCCTTTATTCAGAAGTGTCTTTGGGGATTTGTAATACTCATTTTTCATACTGAACCAACGCCACTCTTTCCTTTTCGAGCTGCAAAAGCTTAACCTTCATGTCCAAACCACCACGATATCCGGTCATAGCTCCATTTTTACCAATGACCCGATGACAAGGGACCGTAACCAAAATCGGATTAGCACCGATGGCGGCCCCCACCGCACGAACAGAGGCTGGTTTTTGAATAGCGTTGGCAATATCTGAATAGGATAGTGTTTCCCCATACGGAATATCACACAACGCATTCCAAACCGCCAGCTGGAATGCAGTCCCCTGAAAGTCAAAGGGCAATGTAAATTGGGTGCGCTCCCCTTGGAAATATTCAATCAGCTCCTTGGCATAGGGCTGTAAAGCAGCATCCTCTTCAACTAAAGGGCTACCGGGAAATCGACTTCCTGCCCATGAAAACAATTCCTCTACAGGATGATTGGGCGAGCCCACATAACATAATCCTTCCGATGTAGCTGCAATATATAAATTCCAATCCTCATGTGTCAACAATGACCAATAGATCGTTTTATTCATTTGATGTGCCATGCTGTGTACCTCCATTTTATGTTGCTTTCGATTTGAGTTGGCGATATTGCAATGGGGTGTAGCCTGTATTCTTTTTAAATAACGTAATAAAGTAAGGTGCATTGGACAGGCCTACGTTCTCCCCCACTTCCGCAACAGATATATCTGAGCAGATGAGCAGCTCCTTCGCTTGTTCCAACCTGGTCTGCTGTATATATTCCATCGGGGTTAGATGCATGACCCGCTTGAAGGTACGATGTAAATGATACGGACTTCCATGACTTATCTCAGCTAGGATGTGCAATGTTAAGTCCTTCATATAGTTAGAATTCACGTATTCTGTAACCCGTGCGATCCATTCATGATCAGGCAATCGTTGTCCTGTCGGTTTACACCTTTTGCATGGACGGAAATGCTCAGCCAATGCCTGTTCCGCTGTTTTAAATATACGGACGTTCTCTCTTTTGGGAGGTCGGGATTTGCAGGAGGGGCGACAAAATATTCCCGTTGTCTTCACGGCGTACAAAAATATCCCGTCATAAGACTTGTCGTTTTCTACGATAGCTCTCCACTTGTCGTCAGTTATGGATAAATCGGATGTACTCATTCAAATCACCTCTCTGATGCAAATGTGACCTCCCACATATCTATGGCAGGATTATTCAAAATCCCTCTGTCTAAATTATAAACTAAATAGTGAACATATGTACCCTTCTTGGAATGTAAAGGCAAGATAACGAAAAAAAGATGACTCCCCGCGGAGCCACCTTTGATCTTACTTCTCTATCTTATTAGGCTTGAAGCTTGCTTGGTTTAGCGGTGATCGTCAACTCATCTGAAGGAGGCTGATATTCCTTTGACCAGTAATCGGCATTTGAAATCCCTGCCTTCTTCGGATCAAATACCGGGTCTATCCCTTGCCTCCGTTGCCGTTCGTAATCCTTAAGCACCAGAAGCGCAGGCTTGGCCAGGAGGATCATAGCAATCAGATTCACCCACATCATAATACCGACCCCCACATCCCCCAGTGTCCACGCCAACGCAGATTCCTTGACAACCGTTCCATAGAATGTCGAACCCAGAATAACCAGCTTTAACAGGAACATAGGCCATTTGGCTTTACGATCGGCAATCAGGTAAGCCATATTCGTTTCAGCGATATAATAATAGGCGATAATGGTGGTAAAGGCGAAAAAGAACAATGTAATGGACAAAAGACTCGACCCAAAACCCGGAAATACCGATTCGATGGCAGATTGTGTATATTGAGTTCCTTCTTCAACACCCGGAAGATGCTGCACAATATAGCCCCCACCTGGTCCCTTCACATTGTACATCCCTGTAAACAAGACCATGAAAGCCGTAGACGTACAGACTAAAAAGGTATCTACATATACAGAAAATGCTTGAACCAGTCCTTGCTTTGCCGGATGAGACACTTCTGCGGCGGCGGCTGGATGGGCACCAGAGCCTTGTCCTGCTTCATTCGAATAAATGCCTCGTTTTACCCCCCAGGCAATGGCTGTCCCTGCTATACCACCGAACACTGAATCGATACCGAAGGCACTGCGAAAAATAAGGGCAAATACATCGGGAAGCGCAGTAATGTTCGTCATCATAATATAGAAAGAGACAAGGATGTAGCCAAGTGCCATAAAGGGTATGACTACCTGTGCCACATTGGCAATTCTTTTTACACCACCAAATATGATAAGCGCCAGCAACACCACAACTACTATCCCGGAAACCTTCATATCCATACCAAACGAACTATGAAAAGCTACCGCAATCGAATTCGATTGAGTTCCCGGCAACAGTAAACACATAGCGACCAACGCTACAACTGCGAAAATAACCGCAAACCATTTTAAGCCTGTCCCTTTTTCAATATAAAAGGCCGGGCCGCCTCGATACTGACCATCACGCTTTACCTTATAGATCTGAGCCAGTGTAGATTCAACAAACGCAGTGGCCGATCCGATAAAAGCCATGACCCACATCCAAAATATTGCCCCGGGTCCTCCCATACCGACTGCCAGTGCAATCCCCGCAATATTCCCCGTTCCTACACGTCCTGATAACGCCATCGTAAAGGCCTGAAAGGAGGATACACCTGCCTCAGAACTTTTCCCTTTAAAGACAAGGCGAATCATCTCTTTGAAATGTCTGATTTGCAGAAATCGAGTCATAATTGAAAATAATAGCCCCACGCTCAAACAGACATATACCACAGGATTGCTCCAAATGACGCCATTTACTGCCTCTGCCCACTTCTCTAACATTCCTTGCATTTCCCCCTGATCCATCAATTCATATTCAGTTAATGTTTTCAGAAAATTTTTCATATTTACAAGAAATTATAGAATAGTTTTTACAACCGTACAAGCTAATTTAATTGACATATTGTCAATTACAAATCGACTTATCTGCTACCTGAAAGGACGACAAAAAAGCTCTGATGATCCGGGAATATGGATCATCAGAGCCTTGTCCTTAAGACATTTAGGCAATGCTTTCTTTCTCATTCAGAGCGCTAGACAGTTTCAACAGCGGGGCCTGCTCCGTTACCTCTCCTTGAGCGATTGGAAGGACTTCAGTATATTCGGAAGAATTCGTAATGATAACTGGCGTAATCGTAGGATAACCCTCTGCCCTGATTTGCTCAACATCAAACTCAAGCAGTAGGTCCCCAGCTTTCACCTGATCGCCTTCTTTGATATGGGACGTAAAATGTTTACCGTCCAGCTTGACCGTATCTACTCCGACGTGAATCAGAACTTCTGCGCCATGATGCGAAACAACTGCAAGCGCATGTTTTTTCTTGAACGCCACGGTGATGGTTCCATCGAACGGGGCTACGACTCTGCCCGTTGTCGGTTGGATGGCGATACCTTTACCCATAGCTTCCGAAGCAAATGCTGGATCGGGAACCTCCGACAGAGCGACCACCGTTCCTTCAATCGGGCTTAGTACCTCTTCATTAGAAACTGCAACTGTAGATGTCGATTCTTTAGCCGAATTGTTAGTAGTTTCCTCTTCTTCAACTGGATCTTCAAAACCTAAAATATAAGTCAAAATGGCCGACACCAGGAATGAAACGGTAATCCCTAAAATCAATCCTGGGAAGCCTTGTCCGCCAGGACCGTAAAAGATCGGCAAGGTCAGCAATCCAGGTGCGCCGGAGGCAAATGCTTGCGTTCCCGCTTGACCGATAATGGCACCACCGACAGCACCACCGATAATACCTGCAATAAACGGACGTTTCAACGGCAGCGTAACCCCATAAACTGCTGGCTCCGTGATGCCGAACAAAGCGGTAAGTGTAGCGGAACCCGCTAGTGTTTTCAGCTTTTTATTTTTCGTTTTCAGCATAACACCGAACGAAGCGCCGGTTTGAGCAAAGATGGATGCCGCAGCGGAAGGTTTGATCCCGTCTCTGCCATTAACAGCAATATTATTAATGAATACAGGTACAAGACCCCAGTGAACACCGAAAATAACGAGCAACTGCCAGCAAGCACCAAGAATTGCTCCAGCCAGCAGCGGACTAAAGCTGAACGCAGCAACGAGCGCGGTAGCGATTGCGTTGCCCACATACACCCCGACTGGACCAAAAACCATCAGGGTCAGAGGAAGCATAATTACAAGTAGAATCAAAGGTGTAATAAAGTTTTTGACACTCTCATGGATCACGCGATTGCACCATTTTTCCAGCTTACTCATGACGATAACGGCTAAAATTATCGGAATAACGGTAGATGAATAACTCATCATCACAATAGGAATACCGAAAAAGTCTGTAGGTGTACCTTCTGTTTTCAACGTGACAATGGTCGGGTAAAGCAGCCCTCCGGCGATGGTCAGAGCAACGAAGATATTACCTCCAAATTTCCGTGCCGTTGTAACCGCTAACAAGAGCGGCAGGAAATAAAACAAGCTGTCAGCCGCAGCATACAAAATCATATAAGTAGTGTCTTTCGGAACCAACCAGCCGAGGTTACTCGCAATCAGCAGTAGACCTTTCAAAATACCGGACCCCGCCATAACTCCGAGCAACGGTGCAAAAATACTGGAAATTACGTCGATTACAGCGCCAAACCCTTTCTTGCCTTTAGCTGAATGATCTTCTTTTCCAGTTTCATTTAAAATGTTGGATACTTGGCCGATGGCATTATACACTTCTGGTACTTTGTTGCCGACCACAACCTGGAACTGGCCACCGCTCTGCTTGACCGTAATAATTCCATCAGTTTTCTCCAGCTTTGCCTTGTCTGCTTTTGCCTCATCTTTTAGTACAAAACGCAGGCGCGTGGCGCAGTGTACGAGCGATACTACATTTTTTTCGCCGCCTACCAGGTGCACAATTTCTTTAGCAAGTTGTTCATAACTCATGATGGACACCTCCATGTTCTAAGGGGCTTTTTACCATATTTAGGCACACAAAAAAAACTAAGCCTTGAAAAATGGTGGGCACTTGAGTCCCGCAATTTTTCATGACTTAGGTTTTGCCTGCATAACCAGTAACAATCCCAGTTAAAAATTATTAAATTCCTGTTACTCACATAATACATTTAATCTACCATATTTGTCAACAAAAACATTTTAAATATATTTTTGATTCTTTTTTACTAAAAAAGTTCAACTTATCTGTTCACCACTCGTTCAATATGCACAGTCAAATACAGCTTTTCTTCGTTCGTCAATTCGTGATTGTATTCTTTTTTTACAAAGGTTCCGATTTTCTCAGTACAAGCAGCTGCTTCCTTGTGCTTTTCCTTAATCATGTCATACAAATGGTCATAGTTATTTTCATAGTGATTTCCCTTAAATACGCGCTGGGCGAAAAATTTCAGATGCGTAATAAAGCGGAAATAACTCAAAGAATCCTCGTCAAAATCAACCTTAAAATGGTACTTTGCGATATTGATAATTTGCTGGATAAACTTCGTGATACTCATGGTTGTAATGACTTCCTCGTTCATTTCAGCATTTACGATGTGAAGGGCAATATAAGCTGCTTCATCCACAGGCAGTTCAATATCAAGCTTTTGTTTGATTTGTTCCAGCGTTTTCAGACCTATCGCAAATTCTTCTTTGTATAGCTGCTTGATTTCCCACAACAACGCGTTTTTGATTTCCAATCCTTCCCGGTATCTTTCAACAGCGAAATTGATATGATCGGTCAGCGAAACATAAATATTTTCGTTCAGCTTTCTATTCAGATTATGCTTGGCGTCATTTATGACTTCCTCTACAATCATGATCAAATCAAGCGGTACCTCACGTAACAGCATTTTAAAGTTATCGGACGTCTGTTTGTTTTTCAGAGCAAATACCTTCTGAATTCTGGTTTCGTCTACTTTGTCTCCAGGCTTTTTTTTAAAAGCAATCCCCCGCCCCATCACCACGAGTTCGGTACCGTCCGTCTGGTAGACGCTGATTACATTGTTGTTGATGACCTTTGCTATGTTCATCTTGATCCCCCGTTCCATATGCCAGCAAGAGCCACACTTGCTCCATCCTATTTATTGTAAACAGAAAAAAACCGAAGCACGCCAAATAAACAAGACTGTAACATCTTCTTATTTGTGGCTTAGGTTTTGCCTGCTACGCAGTAACAATCCTAAAAATGATGGAATTGCGTCAAGTATAGCCCGAAGAGGAACGATTGTCAACGCTTTCAATGAAGAAACGAAGATCGGAAATCCCCGTGGGCCCGGGATGTCCGATCCTATTTACTTGTGGTACGATTATTCGCCCAGATTTTCTCCGTCGGAATGAATTACGTTTTTGTACCAGTGGAAGCTTTTCTTTTTAATCCGTTTCAACGAACCTTCGCCTTCGTTGTCGCGGTCCACATAAATATAACCGTAACGTTTTTTCATCTCTCCTGAGGAAGCGCTGACAATGTCAATAGGTCCCCAACTTGTGTAACCGATAATTTCGACTCCGTCTTGAAGAGCCTCACCCATTTCGGCAATATGCCGCTTGAGATAGTCGATCCGGTAATCGTCGTTAACTTCTCCTTCAGGCGAAACCACATCATTGGCACCAAAACCGTTTTCCACTACGAACAGAGGCTTTTGGTAACGATCATGCAATTGGTTGGCTGTGATGCGGAATCCTTTGGGATCGATCGTCCAGCCCCATTCGGACTTATCCAAATATGGATTGGCTACGGAGCCGAATACATTACCACTGGTCATATTCTTGACGATTTCCGGGTCTGTGCTGGTCGTCCGGCTTGAATAATAGCTGAATCCGATATAGTCAACGGTGTGATCTTTCAGAATGGCTGCGTCGCCTGATTCCATCTCAATGTTTAATCCATGATCCTTAAAGAAGCGCTTCGCATAACCAGGATATTCGCCGCGTGACTGAACATCAATGAAGAAGTAGGACTCGCGGTCTTTTTCCATGCCCTGATATACATCTTCGGGATTACACGTATACGGATAGAAGCTGCCGGCAGCAAGCATACAGCCAATCTTCGCATCTGGGATAATCTCGTGACACGCTTTTACAGCCAGCGCACTTGCAACAAGCTGATGATGTGCAGCCTGGTACTGAATTTGTTTAACGTTTTCACCTTCTTGAAAAACAAGACCGGCGCCGAGAAACGGCAAATGGAGAAGCATGTTAATCTCGTTAAATGTCATCCAGTACTTCACTTTATCCTTATAGCGGGTGAATACTGTTTTGGCATAGGTTTCAAACAGACCTACCAGCTTCCGGCTCCGCCAGCTTCCATACTTCTCGACCAGATCCACTGGCACGTCAAAATGAGCGAGAGTAACGACTGGCTGAATGCCATGTTTATGCAACTCGTCGAACAAATCATCGTAGAATTGCAAACCTGCTTCATTAGGAGTAACGTCTTCTCCTGTTGGAAAAATACGAGCCCAGGCAATGGAAACACGCAGCGCCTTAAATCCCATTTCTGCAAATAGCGCGATATCCTCACGATAGTGATGATAGAAATCAATGGCTTGGTGGGAAGGATAGAATTCGCTTTCAAGTGGAGTCAGTGAAGGAACATTCCCTTTCATTATGCTTCTTCTCTTCTCTCCGGTAGGCAGCAGATCCACCAGACTCAATCCTTTACCATCTTCCAAATAAGCGCCCTCAGCCTGATTGGCAGCAAGAGCACCGCCCCATAAAAAGTCTTTAGGAAAAATATAACTGGACATAAACATTCTCCTTCCAAATGTGTAATAAAAGGGGTAGCGAAGGGTGACAGACAATAAAAAAACCCAAACCAGCCTGTGTACACTTACCGTGTAAACAAGCCAATTCAGGTTATGCCCTATCGGTAACATCCCATGAAAAGGTTATACGTATTTGTTTGAAACTCTAACAAAGATTTGGGAACCTGTCAAATTCATTTGATATAATAACACGCAGCCCCTGTGGGTTATATCATACAACAGCATGATTTCAAATGCCTATTGGGTAGTGAATTGAACCATGAAGGAAACCCCAGATAAACGACTTTACGAAAGATACCTGGCTGTTCGTCTTTGTCTGGAAGGGCACGTGTTTTCGAAGATCGCTGATCTACTCAGTCGCTATTTTAAGATATTTTGTTGCAAGAAATTTAGAAAATCCCTTTGCATAGAGCCAAGAGGAAGAATTTTTTTGATTATCTTGAACCTCCAATGCTGTCCTTTAATGTTAAATGACCATATTGCAGAAGACAGATATATGGAATGATATTTTTGTTCTTGTAAATCAGCTACTTCAAATTCAACTTTCTGTACTACTTTAGTGGAAAATAGATTGAGGAAAAGGATAATAATTTTATCATTATTTAGGAGTAATATAGCTCGACTTGTCCAAGCCGAAAGGCTTTGAGGAGTTGAATAGCAGATAAGCATGTTAGGTTCTCTATGCGATTCAGTTAGCTTATTAATAGTTTTTTTGTTAATGAATATCATAATCAAATACCTTTCTATTTGGATGTTCAAATGAAATGACATTTTAAAGAGTATCTTCCAAAATATTCAAAACTCGAATTGTTTCCAGTTGTTAATCCGTTTCATAAACTGGCCGACATGAAGCTTAATCTTATAAAACCTCTAAAAAAACACGTTATTCGCCACATTGGATTTAAGCCACAGCCATAGCCCCTCTACTGGATTTAGGTTGGGACTATAGGGCGGAAGAAAGACCAGGTGCAGGCGTAGATGTTCCTATCTCATTTGACAATATAATTAGTCTCATTTAATGTTATGAACCACATCTGGTGCCTCTTTTATCTGATATAACAAAGGAGGATAACCATTTCGAAATACCAGAACATCAGGCACATGTAACCAAAATTTTTTTCTCTAATTTTTTTGTTTTATATGGGATGGGGACTTCAACGGGTTGAACATAGTAATATAATGTTGAAACATCCACCTCTAGAAAATAATAAAATAAACACTCATTCAATGAGTGGTACTCGACAGTACGCTTCATCTTTCTACTGTGAAAACTTCCGATGATGTGAGGCCTTTGCCAGCTGATTTTATTATCTACTCTCCGTTTTGGTGAGAATTCTTGGTCTTCTTGTAGCCAGTTTTTATTATTCCACATTAAAGATTCCATGTAGAAAACCTCCCTTCCTGGTAATCAATATTACCAACCTCCAAAGCGTAAATCACTCGGCTATAATGCAATGCTAAGTTTGACTTCTGGCCCACAGTCCGTTATCAGATACGGTTGCTCGACAAGAAACACCGTGCTGAAAATGCGGTTTTCCTCTTTAGGAATATATCCCCTTCTCCTTTCGGGTAACAAATTAATTAGCTGATCTAGTTTTTATCTTTTCATAAATAAAATTAAGAATAGAGATTTTCACATGTAACCTCTAAAAAAGCGACACTACATATTTTCTGCAGCGTCGTCTCGTTAGTGTTATTTTTAATTGTTGTTTCAAAGTGTCTTATGGCAGTTATTAACCACATATAGCTTGAATTAAAAACGTCCTCAGAATATCTAAAGTAATTTAACGATACGGATTCAATTCAGACAATAATCTTTCTTATCTTTTAATAATTCATGCCTTTTATTTTCTTATAGAGCACAGTGTAAATGTATCCGGTAGATATATTTTTAGCTTCGCGGTATTGATCAATTTCTGTCATGAAGAACAAGTCCTTGTACTTCTCCGAGTATTCTACGAATCGTGTAGGTCCCGCCATAGCTCTAATGAACTTCTTTGCCCATTAGACGTCCTTGCATTTTTTTCAGCCGCTCCAGAGCTCCTTCTTCATCAATGGCCATGTCGTACATTTGGTGGGCAAGCTGGAACCCTTGATCACTGACCAGGGCTTGTTTCCATGGACGGGATATAATGGAGTGGGACAGATGTCTCGTTGAACGCGGTGCCTGCATGATCATCTCCGCAAGCTCCCATGCGCGAGGAAGAAGCTTTTCCCGGGGCAGGACTTCACTAACGATGCCCAGGTCCAAGGCGGTTTGACCATTGATATTCTTGCCGGTGTATGCGTAATATGCTGCTTTCTTGAAACCGATCATGTTCTGCAGTGTGAGCAGCATTCCATCTCCGGGAGGTGTGCCTCCCAGATAATGAGGATCAAAAAAGTCCGCGTCTTCAGTACAAATGGTAATATCGCAGAGAGTTGCGAGTTCACAGTGCGTTCCCGGCCCGTTGATCGCCCCGATGGTGGGGATGTCAATGCAGAATATCAAATTTTCAAGCAGTCTCAGCGATTCATGATACTGTTCGAGCTTCTTTTGCTTCGGCCAGTCCATAAATTTTGTATTCCAGACCTCAGGGTCCCCTATTACCCATTTATCCCCTGTTCCTGAAATAATCATTACCTCGTTCTCAGGGTCGCGGCCAATATCTGACCATGCATGGGACCATGCCGTATGGGCTTCCCAAGAATGCTTGTACGGCCCTCCGTCGGTATGCAACCGTACTTCGATGATTCCGGCACGGCGGGTCATTAATAGAAATTCCTTGTATTTCTCCGAGTACTCTTCAAATTTGGTTGGTCCAATCATACGTCTCTCTGTCATTTCAATTCCTCCTGGTTTTGTTGAGATATTATCTATTACTTTCAAGCCAATCTCTGGCGAAAGCAGCGTAAGCCGCAGCCCCTTTGTACAGCACCTCATCCGAGAACATCGTCTTTGGATGGTGCACAGGGTAACCATAGCCTTCCTCGGTATTGCCTGCGTTAAGAAATACTGAGGTACTTGGCACCGCTTGTGAGACAAATGCGAAGTCTTCCGATCCCATTAATTTCCCGCCGGGTATCAATTGGGTTATACCGATTAAGGAACTGGCGCCAAAAGTGTTTGCAATCGTAGTTCTCATTTGACGGTTAAGCCCGCTGTCCGTTTTCACCTCAGGACATCCCCTGGTATAGATCACATCCACCTTTGCCTGAAAAGTTTCTCCGATACCTGCAGAAATGTCGTGGATACGGGTTTCCATTTTGTCCCGCAATGCGGCGTTAAATGTGCGTACGCTTCCTTTCATTCTGGCCGTATCGGGAATCACGTTGTTTGTACTTCCGCCTTCCATCACGCCAATGGTAAGGACGGCACTCTCAACTGGTGGAATTTCACGGCTGAGAATACCCTGCAGCGCCAGATGAAGATGAGCAGCCACATTTAACGGATCGACCGCGGCACTCGGCATTGCTCCATGTGCACCCCTTCCGCGGATGATGATTTCGAACCAATCGGAGGAAGCTGAGATAGCTCCACCGGCCTCAGGCACTACAAATTGCCCGATAGGAATTGGCATTCCGGTCAACACATGAAGCATCATGGCTGCATCCACCTTAGGATTATCAAGAATCCCATTCTCAAGCATCATCTTTGCCCCGTGCAGAGTCTCTTCACCCGGCTGAAACATAAGCTTAACCGTCCCGCGAAGCTGCTCTTCGTTGGCCTTCAGGATCTCCGCAGCTCCGAGCAGCATGGAAGTATGCAAGTCATGACCGCATGCATGCATGTTTCCGTTCAACGACGCAAAAGAAAGCTCCGTTTCTTCTTGAATGGGCAGCCCATCCATATCCGCACGGATAAGGATCACCTTCCCGGCATGTTGTCCGCCGATCGTAACCATTAGACCTGACTCTCCTACGGGAGTAGGCTCAAGCCCCATCGACTCCAACACCTCTTTTACGTAGGCAGTTGTCCTCGGCAAACTTAAATCAAGTTCCGGAACCGCATGAAGATGATGCCTGTGCTTGACCAATTTGTCCTGCAGCTGATGGGCCATACTCAAAAAACCTCCAGCTTCTTCAATCACAATAAACATCTCCCAAAGCACAAATTGAATGAACGTAAGAACAGAGTAAACATTCCCCCCTTCATATTTTAAGACTTTTTGAGAACACTTTTATCGTACTTTTAAATCCATTCGCTGTCAAGAGAAAATAAGACATTTTAAGAACATTATTTTAGAGCTGCCGGAACATTGAAATATCACATTTATTGTGATATAACTCTTTTGATTGAACTGTTTATGAAAGGAATCTATCATGAAAATCAAGCTGGGTATTATCACGCCTGAGACCCATATGGACTATTTCCGCGCCATTGAAGAAGAAATGCGGCCCTTATGTCAGTTCAGGTTTCTTACAATCAGTAACTTCCGGGAAACAACAGACATCTATCTCAAAAACTTAGATTCGGTGGATGGATTTGTGATCAGTGGCAGGATGCTTTACGAGTCAATCGATAAGGAATGCCTGGATGAAAAAGTACCTGTTCACATTTTGCAGGATGATGAAAACCTGCTTTACAGGGAACTTTTCCGGCTGCTGGTTACAGAACCTGGGCTTGATATATCCCGGATCTATGTGGATTATGCGTATATAATCAAGTCTTTCAGCGAATTCCAGCAATACCTGACTCATGAGGGAAAGCCCATTGACAGCGGTGATCTGCTCGAACGGGTGGAGACAATGCTGGAGAACCATATCACTCTATGGGAAGACAAGAAAATAGACTTGTCCATCACCGCGTTCGGCCACTTTGTTCCAGAACTCAAAAAGCACGGAGTCAGATATATCTTAATCCGGCCCACTTTGGAAAACGTTAAAGAGACCATAAGAGAGATCATCAACGAGATTACTATCCTCAAGCTTAAGAGTCAGAGGGCAGTTGTCGCATGCTTATCGACCAGAACGGCGGATCCGCTATCTGAAGAGCAGCTTCATGAGCTAAAGGTCCTTGTCGGCAGGTTTCTGCGCAGCGTGAATCTGGCAGACACGGCCCAAATTTCGGAAGGCTTTGTCAGACTATACACCACCTACGGAAATTTCATGAAAATCACCACTAACGCGCATAACTGCACCCTACTGGAGTATCTGGAAGAGCGCATAAGCGACAAGGTGAAGATCGGGTGGGGCTCGGGACATGAATATTTTCAAGCTAACATTAACGCCACCAAAGCTCACAGACAGGCGGAAGCCTTTACGGGCAGCTGCAGCTTTTTTATAAACGAGGATCAGAAGGTTATCGGCCCAATGCGGAGCATGAATGTCATACAGTTCTCTGAACAGGGGGACCCGGAAATCATCGCGTTAGCCAAAACTATCGGAATAAACAACATCAACTTGCAAAAAATCATGTCCTATGCAGAAATCATGAGAACAAATAAATTATCCTCTGAGGATGTTGCTGGGTGCCTGTCCATGACCGTCAGAGGTGCAAACCGTATCCTTAACAAAATTGAAGAAAGTAAATACGTACAAACGGTATTTGAAAAACGAGACAACAGTAAAGGGCGACCCAAAAAATACTACGAACTGTTGTTTCTTGACAAAGAAGGGCGCAAATTAAGCAGATGACACTCATTGTTACGTTTGCCATTTCGACTTTAAATTAATGGCAAAAAAGGCACATTTTCAAAACTGAAAACGTGCCTTTTTTTGAGCTTGATTTACCAAGCCAAATCACTTCCTGGCCGGACGACCAGCTCTGCATATGCTGCCCCCTCATCTGCGAACAACCTAAAAACATTATTTAACTCGAATTTGTTTCTTTAACAACATGATTTGTCCGATATGATATGCATTATGAATACTTAAATTAGAAACAACTCCCCACCAAGGAGCATTAAAATATTCTGGAAGTTGTTTTGTGAGCTTTGATTCATCTGTTTCTTCTAAAATAACTCTCCAATTGCTAAATACATTCTCAAGTCTATTTAATGTTTCCTTCCAGCCTAAATCATTCAATTGATCTTGAGTCAAAGAAAATGTCTCATCATTGTTAATAGCATTATTTAATATAAATTCTCCTGCCTTAAAACGCTCAAGCCATGTTTCATTCCAATAAATAAGATGATTCACTATAGACCATATGGTTTGTTTATTGTCATTCTCAGTAACTGCTTCCGTTGCTGTTAGATCATCCAGTATATCCGCAAGAGGAATGAACCAACTCTTTTCGTTATAACATGCAGTTAATTGATCTATTAAAATTGATTTATAGGTCATCAAATGCTCCTCATCTCTTAATCGATTTAGGGTTCTTTCGGATAACGTTCCTATATTCACGACTCAGCGAATGCCGGACCCAGGACGAAAGTCCGCAGCATGAATATTATGTTAGATGTAACAGCCTACTTTGAATTACCTTCAGTCGTTCTTACAAAAAAAGAACACCAAGCCACTTCTACTTGGGTTTTCGGGGACATTGACTGTCTCATTTAGATGGTATAAACAGTCTCATTTAATAATATAATTAGTCTCAATTGATGTTATAAACCACAGCCCCGTGTTCACTCTCTTAGTTTCGTTGTCTCATGGCCTCAAATAACAGCACCGTAGAAGCCATCGCCGCGTTCAGTGATTCCGCTTGCCCCTGCATCGGAATGAATATCGACTCATCCACCATGCGCGCGGTAGCATCAGAAATACCTTGGCCTTCATTCCCAATCACAAGCCAAGTGGAAACACGCAAATCTATGGCATAGCATGACAAGCTCGCATCCAACGAGGTGCTGAGCAAGCGGGCACCTTTACTTTTGGCCTGCGGCAAAAGCTCCTCCAGACTGCCTTCAATCACCGGCAGGTGAAACAACGATCCCATCGTGGAGCGGATCGTTTTGGGATTGTACAGGTCGGCGCAGCCATGACCCAATATTACGCCTGCGGCTCCAGCAGCGTCCGCGCTGCGGATGATGGTGCCTACATTGCCGGGGTCCTGCACCCCGTCCAGCACCATTACCAGTGCATCCGGCTGCTCCAGCAATGCCGGGAATGCGCTGCGCTCCTCCTTACGCACGATGGCAAAAACCGACTGCGGCGTCTTCGTATCGGTGCATTTTGCAATGACCGCCGCTGACACGGGAACCCATTCCACCGGCTGGTCGGCTGGATCCAGGCCATTCAGCTCGGCGGGAATGCCCTTGTCCAAATCATAGGCGACGGTTTCGACAGCCGCGTCCGAACGCAGCGCTTCCTGCACCAGATGAATACCCTCGACAATATATTTATGCTGCCGTGTGCGATGCTTTTTCTCCAGCAGTTGCGCCCACTCTTTTACACGCGCATTATTCGGTGAAATGATTTCCATTCGTTTAACCTTCCGTTTCTTTGTCCGTTTCAATAAAAATAAATGATGTATCACTTGCACTTGAACACAAGCCCTCATTAGGCTGCAAATGCCAGCTCCAGCTTGGTCAGGTCATCCTTGTGGCCCACAATGACCAGTACATCACCCGGCTCCAGACGATCCTCGGCATAAGGTGAAATGTTCATTTCCTGATTTCTGCGAATCGCCATCACATTGCAGCCGAAGCGTGCACGTATGTCTAACTCTTTCAGGTTTTTTCCAATCATGGAATCGGCGGCTCTCATCTCCAAAATACTGTAGTCCTTGGACAGCTCGATATAATCCAAAATGTTGGGGGATGTCAAATGATGGGCTACCCGTAACCCCATATCCCGTTCAGGATAAACGACTTTATCTGCACCTATCTTTTGCAACACTTTTCCATGCAGCTCATTTTGTGCCTTGACCACAAGAGCTGGTACGCCCATGTCCTTGAGAATCAATGTCGTCAGAATACTGGCCTGTATATCTTCGCCAATCGCAACTACGATTACGTCAAAATTACGGATACCCAGCGCTCGCAGCGCTTCCTCATCCGTCGAGTCGGCAGACACCGCATGCGTCACAATATTCGACATTTCCTGTGTACGCTGCTCGTCCGAGTCAATAGCCAGCACATCAAAACCCATCTCACTCAGCGCACTGGCAACACTGGAACCAAAACGTCCCATGCCAATAACCGCATACTGTTTTTTTGCCATTCCTTCTTTACCTCCCGATCACCATACTGTCCGTCATAGTATAGCATATCATGCTACAAACATAAATTTTGACATACTTATGCCAAATGCTTCTCCATGTATACTGGACAACAGCCCAAGCCATAATACATTCGATCACTACTACAACATACGGGAGGTACACATGCCCATTACAATGGATTTACGACAAGCAATTGTTCACAAAGTACACGGCAAATCAGAAGCTGATCTTACGGATATGATTATTGGGTCAGTGGACGGACCTGAAGCCGCTCTGCCTGGATTGGGTGTCATTCTTGAAATCGCTTGGAAGCATATGAGCCCAAATCAACAGCACGATTTCGTCCATTTGGCACATGAACAAATCGATAAAATCAAACCCGTGCCTTTAACCTAGCTCTAGCTATTTAACTTTTTGTTCCAATTTAATTGTGCTCATTATTTTACCCGTATTCGAAAATGAAAATAGTCCACTCGCATTCACATCGAGTGGACTATTCGTTGTATACACTAAATGACTGAGATCAAACTGTTCTGCTTATTCAATCTTACGGAGCCATTTCTAGAAACTTAGCTGTCGGGTTTTTCTCCATAGCCGTACGCATGGCATACTCGTTTTCGAACAAGGCGACATAATTGCCCTTCTTATCCTTTACCAGCGTAGAGTTAATACGGAACTTGCTCGGGTCAATCTGCTCATCCACAATCCAACGTGCAAATTGGAATGGCATACGCTGAAGCTGTACATCAACTCCATACTCACCCTTCATGCGGTACTCAAATACTTCAAATTGCAGTTGGCCGACAACACCTAATAGCGTATCGTCAAAGCTTACCGTACGGAAAACCTGAATCATACCTTCCTCGGTCAACTGGTCAATACCCTTCAGATACTGTTTGTGCTTCAAGGCATTTTTCACCGTTACCTTGGCAAAAATCTCAGGCGAGAAGGTCGGCAATTCATCAAACACAACCTCGCTACCTTGGCTGAGTGAATCACCAATACGGAAAATACCCGGGTCAAACAATCCAATAATATCGCCAGGAAAAGCCTCCTCAACAATATCACGGTCCTGTGCCAGGAACTGCTGTGGCTGAGACAGCTTTATCTCCTTGCCCATCCGTACATGCTTAACACTCATCCCGCGTTGAAACTTACCAGACACAATACGCAAAAATGCAATACGGTCACGGTGAGCCGGGTTCATGTTCGCTTGAATTTTAAATACATAGCCAGTAAACTTTTCGTTTGTTGGTTCAATTTCCCCAGCTGTACTACGGCGTGGCTCCGGTTTAGGAGCAAGCTGAAGGAAGTTTTCCAAAAATGTTTGTACACCAAAATTATTAATCGCACTGCCGAAGAATACCGGTGTTAATTCTCCGCGCTGTACTTTCTCCATGTCAAAAGGGTCACCCGCGACATCAAGCAACTCCAAGTCTTGGCATAATTGGTCATGCAAATATTCGCCCGCCATCTCACGAATGATCGGATCATTGTAATCTTCCACTTTTTGTACTTTAATCGTGGAATGGTCATCTCCCTGAAACAGCTCGACCTGATTTTTGACACGGTCATAGACACCGCACAGCTCGCGTCCTGTACCAATCGGCCAATTCATAGGCACCGAACGGATGCCAAGTACCTGCTCCAACTCCTCCATCAAATCAAAAGGACTGCGTCCCTCACGATCCAGTTTGTTAATGAAGGTGAAAATCGGAATTCCACGCTTCGCACAAACTTGAAACAGCTTAATCGTTTGCGCTTCCACACCTTTCGCTACGTCAATCAGCATGACTGCACTATCTGCTGCTGTTAATGTACGATACGTGTCTTCACTGAAATCCTGGTGACCTGGCGTGTCCAGAATGTTGATGCGGTGACCATTATAATCAAATTGCATCACTGAGGATGTTACAGAGATCCCCCGCTGTTTTTCAATCTCCATCCAGTCACTCGTGGCGTGTTTGCTTGCTTTACGCGCTTTAACTGAACCAGCAAGACGAATCGCGCCCCCGAACAGCAGCAGCTTTTCCGTCAGTGTCGTTTTACCCGCATCCGGGTGAGAAATAATCGCAAACGTACGCCGTTTGTCGACTTCCTGTTGAAGTATATCTGTTGTTTTACTCATTTCACATATCCCTTCATGATCAAATCCATTGCATTCCTGCTCAAGCTATTCATAAAAAGGCCATGATGCACGCCTGTTTTCATAAAATCATCGGCTCATTGCCGTTAGCCCCATTATTCGGCGTACCCCGTTACCATATTCATTATAAATACGATCTATTTACATGTTTTAGCCTGCCTTTAACCTATAATCAGTTGCAAACTGAAAACCTGAGACTAAGCTATTATAGCACACTCCGAACGCAAAGCATCCCCTTACGTCCTAAACAGGACATAGGGGGATGCAGGACAAAACGGGATTACTGAACGCCGCCTACTCGCCAGATGACATTATCTTCATCCTGACCGCTAACCGGCCACCACTTGAAGCCATCCTGCTCCAATAGCTTGTGTGCACCTTCCGGTCCCCATGAGCCTGCAGCATAGGTTTCCAGCGTATCCGGGGTCTGCTGCCATGCTTTGGCGATTCGATCGACGAATCCCCATGCCGTGGCAACCTCATCCCAACGCGTGAAGTACGTCGAATCACCCTCAATGGCATCCATCAGCAACCGTTCATAAGCCTCCGGTGAGTTGATACCCACCATACAGCTTTGGCAAAAATCCATAGCCAATGGCTCAATATCTGATTCCGAGCCAGGTTTCTTGGCATTAATTTTAATGTAAATGCCCTCCATTGGATTGACCCGAATGACGAGCAAGTTCGGTTCCAGCTTATGCTTTTGACCGAGGTACACGTTCGTTGGCATGCTCTTAAATTCCACAACAATCTCCGTTGTTTTTACAGGGAGACGTTTGCCCGTACGAATATAGAACGGTACGCCAGCCCAACGGAAATTATCAACAAACACGCGTGAAGCAAAATAAGTCTCTGTGTTTGACTGTGGATCAACCTTGTCTTCTTGGCGATATCCTGGCAACTGCTGACCGCGATAACTGCCTTCGATGTATTGACCACGCACCACATTGGTTTTCACATCGTCAGACGTTTCAAAAGGGCGCAGCGAACGCAGCACTTTCACCTTTTCATCACGGATATCCTCAGGCAACAAACGACTAGGTGGCTCCATCGCAATCATCGTTAGCATTTGCAGCATATGGTTCTGTCCCATATCCCGCAAGGCGCCGGAATGATCGTAGTAACCTCCGCGTTCCTCCACCCCTACCGTTTCACTAAGCGTAATTTGCACATTGGCAATATGCTTATTATTCCACAGTGGTTCAAAGAAGGCGTTCGCGAAGCGGATCACCTCAATATTTTGTACCATTTCCTTGCCAAGATAGTGATCAATCCGATAAATTTCTTCTTCGGCAAATACTTCTCGTATTTCAACGTTCAATTCTTGTGCAGATTCGAGGTTATAACCGAATGGCTTCTCAATGACAAGACGATTCCACCCTTTGCCATCCATCATGCCGCCATCTTTCAAACTCTTAGACACGCTTCCGAATAATTCAGGAGCCAAGGCCAAATAAAACAACCGATTTCCCGGTATGTTAAACTTGCTTTCTATAGACTCCGTCTGCTGTCTCAACTCATGGAACCCTTCGACATTGTTGATATCAAGCGATTTATATTCAAAATGCTCGGCAAATGCCTGCCAATCTTGATCATTTTCTGCTTTGTAGCGACTAAACTCCTGTATGGAAGCGTACAGGTCATTACGGAATTCTTCCTCTGTGCGAGGACGCCTTGCTACGCCAATAACGGCAAAATCCTCAGCAAGCTTGCCTTCGCGGTACAAGCTGTAAATAGCAGGAAAAAGCTTGCGACGAGCCAAATCGCCCGTAGCGCCAAAAATAAACAGAACTGCGCCTTGCGTCACAACAGATTCTTTAGCAGGTATGTCAGCCATGTAGTACCTCATTCTTCCCATGTCAAGATTCCGCAATCCACAATCCCCGAAATCCGCATGTAGTATTGTGTATATTTATACAAGATCATACTTGATTTTCGAAAAACATGGAACTAAAGATTTGATGATATTTTAGCATATCCTCCATGGATAAGCTATCCGATGAATCATCAATTTACCTTATAAGTCAGTATTCAATCGTGATGAGCGGAAAACCGAGCGTTATACGTGTATCCTGTTGCTCCTTATCTTCATGTACAGCCATCTGAATCTGGACCTGATGCTCACCGCTTTGAATCATTAACGGCAGCTCTGGAGCTTCATAGGATATAGCCACAGTAGTCGCATCCGTATATCTTTCTTTGGCCTGCATGGAGATGTTCCCTGTTAAGCTCGCTTCTGTCAGTTTCAACAGTTGATCTTTGGATTCCTTTGTATGCAGCGAACGCTGAAGGGCCGTGTTCCACTGCGCTTGAATCCCCATAGACTTTAATTGCTCAGCACAGAGTTTATGAAGCTGAATCAACTGCTCACGTCCTGCATCGTTGCTCTCCAGTTGAACGACTACATACCATTGCCCAGTTTGACGTTCCATTACATTTAAGCGGATTTTTAGATCCTCACTATTACGAACAGAACGATAAACCGTGTGTCCATTTTCCACGAGTTTGTTTACTGTGGGTATATTCAGCTGATCAGCTATCTGTGCCGCTACATCTGCCGGCTCTTCATGGTTAGAAATCCAATCGCCTTGCCACTTCACAACCAGCTTATCCAGCGTACCCGGGGCCTGGTCCGAGATGGTTAACAATGAGCGTAAAGCCGTTTCTGCCTCGCGGGAATCATATCGGTTTGTCTGAAGGGTTCCGTAACGCCAGCCAGCCAGTACCAGCACCGTTCCTAATACCAAAATCGTAATAATCCCTTTTCTAATCAACTCTGCTTTTAGCATTATCGTTCCTCCCGCTCCACACAACCATCCGATTCCCACACCTACGCTCTGGATACTTTCTTTTTCGGCTGGTTTGAAATCTATGAATCTATCAATAGCATTCCCGTTGTCAGAGGTTTTATACACACAGCAATACGGCAAAGCCCTTCTAAAATATTCATCTGCCTACTGGGTGTTCGACCATACATCGTAGGCACCATAAGAATAGACTATGATCACAATGCATCTTACACCAAAAGAGGTGAAATCATGTTTCCGATTTATCCTGTAAATGAAGCCAGTGTGGCACCTCATGGTGGACGTCTGGTCTGTGCCGTTATGCGTGATGGTACACGACACATCGGCATCTTAAGTGGGTGTAGCAAAGGCAAGCTGATGTTGAACGGATATCCACCCTCCTTTCCTGGCAGTCTCTATGCCGGGAGCTACAGTAACAAAGGAAAACAAACCCCTAAAAAGATTTCCTCTAAAAAGAAAAAAAGGAATCCTAAAAACAAAGTTCGTACCTCTGCCAAACTAAATGCCTTAATTAAGCCGCCCAATGCACCTCTGAGTCCATCCTTTCCTTATGACGCAGGCGGATTTGCTGGAAATGGCTATAGTAGTTATGGAAATGGCAGAGCAGGCTATCGCGGTGGGTACGGCGGATATGGATACGGTGCAGGGCTTGCACTAGATCTGGCTTTAATCGCCTTTTTATTCCTCCTGATCTAAACACCTTGTTATAGAACACAAAAAACCGGAGAACTATTATCGTCTCCGGTTCTTTGTATTCGTTTATTCTACATTCTACTCTGCTAATCCGTTCTTATAGGCATAGATCGCCGCCTGTGTACGGTCTTCCACTCCTAATTTAGCGAGAAGGTTCGTGACATGGAATTTTACCGTCTTAATCCCGATAATCAGCTCGTCTGCGATATCCTGATTAGACTTCCCTTGTGCCAACAGGCGAAGTACCTCCATCTCACGATCAGTCAGCTCCGTATGGGCGGGCGCTTCAGCCTGTGGCTGGCGGAATCGATTCATCATCTTGGAGGCCACCTGTGACTCTAGTACGGACTGTCCACGTGCAGCTGCACGGATCGCATCCGCTATTTCGGAAGCGCGAGACGTTTTAAGCAAATAGCTGAATGCCCCTGCCTCAATGACCGGATACATTTTCTCATCGTCCAAATAACTCGTCAGCACAATCACCTTTGTCTCTGGAAGCAGACGAGTTACTTGGCGTGTCGTTTCGATGCCATCCATGCCATCCATGACCAGATCCATCAAAATCACATTTGGCTTGTATTCGGAAGCCAACCGTATGCCTTCTTCTCCGCTTCCGGCCTCGCCGACCACTTCAATACCTTCTTCCGTCCCCAGCACCGCCGCAAGACCAATTCGTACCATTTCATGGTCGTCTACCAGCAGTACGCTAATCGGTAATTCCGTTTCCATGATCATCGTTCCTTCCGCTTTCATCATTAATAACTGGCACGGACACCTCAATCCGTGTCCCTTTTCCTGGAGCCGTTATATACTGAATCGCTCCCCCAATTTCACTGACCCGCTCCTGCATCGTGGATAATCCATATGAAGTCTGCTTTTTCTCATCCAGCTCAAAACCAATACCGTTATCCCGAATCGTCAGCCTGATGGAATCTGGGCGTTGCACGATACGAATTTCCATGCGGGTTGCTTTGGCATGGCGCAACGTATTAGACATCGCTTCCTGCACAATACGAAACAAGTGGTTCTCAATGCCTTTAACCAACTGTACTCCGCTTTCAATCTCAAAATCAATCTCCATCGGTACCTTTGCCTGCAACTCTTGTACCAAATCACGCAACCCCTGCTCAAGCCTTTTCCCTTCCAGATAGACAGGCCGTAGATGAAGTAGTAACGCCCGCATTTCAGATTGTGCCACAGAAGACATTTCTTCAATTAGCGCAACTTGACGCTGTGCTTTATCAAAATCCTTATCCAGCGTCCTCCCCACAGCCGTCGCGGTCATTGAAATAGCAAATAATTGCTGTGATACGGCATCATGCAACTCTCTGGCCAGCCGCTGCCGCTCCTCCACAATCGCAGTCATCCGTGCCTGTTCCGCCAACTGAGCATTATCCGTGGATAAGCGTTGTAAAGACGTAACTTGTTCCTGCCATTTACGTCCAATCCGTTCCAGCTGCTCTCCCAGTCTACCAAGTTCATCATGCCCTAGGGGCGGCAACTCACGTGCAGGGGTTCCCTTTTCCCACATCAGCAACGTCTCTCTCAACATTTCCAGTCTGCTTTTAAAGCGGTAGCTCTCATAAAATCCGTACATTGCCCCTGTACCAATCAACACCAGTATAACGGCTCCTGCAACTTTCAATATCATTCCCCAGGTTGGAAACGACTTCACATATCCATATGTATACAGCATATAAAAGACAACTACGCCTACAACAACACACAGGAGGATACCTTGACCCATACTGCGGGTTACCATGTTGGACGTTTTTTTATGATTCATCCCGGCTCCTCCTGATTCAATAAAATCGGACGCGGACATCGCCCGCCAAGTACGAAACGACAAACTTCACTTTATATTCACTCTGCTCAAAATGGGGAGACTTCCAAACCAGTCGATTGAGCATCCCCGCCTCATGATCCCGGTCAAACTGAATCTGTCCGAACAGGACGAACATCTCCACCTCTACACCGTAATTATCCGGTAGCGTGATATCAATGTCACCGAAGATCCCTTGTAAAAATATGACGGACTCACGTTCCTCTGGTAGAGCCAACGTCAGATCGGCATCCACATCGCCAACCACATGCCATATGCTTGTGCTACGCAGGCTCCACGGCACTTCATCCCATTTATGATTCGATATAAAATTGTGCTTGAATATGGAGCTTTGACCTTTATGCAGCTTCCTTGAACGTGAATAGAATATAGCTAATGATGCTAGTGTAACTACCACAAACAGGAACAAATGATCCAGCACTAGCAATCCAGCACCAATCGCGAGCATCGTGTAACCCTTTTTGATTTTGGAATTGCGGATCTTATATATTCCGGCCAACATTAGAATCAGTGCAACCACGGAGAGGAACCCAATCCACTGACCGAATAAAATGATAATCCCGATGCCAATCCCTGCCAGTGCCAAGGCTGATTTTCTTCTCTCCATGCTGCACCCCCTTTTTGTTTATACAGGACGGAAAAGCCATAGTGGCGCAACATTCCGCCATATGGCTTTCCTGAACCATACAGATTAGGCACGATCATCGACCAATGTCCATTCCATACAGCATATCATAATGTCTTGTTTCCGAGTAGTCAGTCCTTCTTCATATCGACTGGTTTAACACCTGTCTGAATTTTGGACTTAAGCTGTTGAAGCTGCTCATCCACTTTAAACTGTTTTTCAGCCTCAGCCGGATTAACATATGCTTCTCCTGGAGCTTGACGGTAAGGAGCACGCAGTACGTCAGCTTCAGCTTCCATTTGCATAATTTTTTCTTCCATACGGTGGAAGCCCAATGAAGCAGACCCACTTTCAATCGTATGCAAACTATTGATTTGAGACATTTGCTTTTTGGCTTTCGCCATTTGAGCACGGGATACTAACTCATTGCGCTTGTTGCGCATTTTATAGAACTCATCTTTCATGTCGTGAAGCTGTTGTACTAATTCTTTTGCTTGAAGCTCAGCTTGTGTATGCAAGTCGCGGTATTCGTCCTGCTTTTGCACAAAATAAATCTTCTCTCCCAACAGCTTGCGCGCTACTTCTTCCTGACCATTTCGCAATGCGGATTCGGCTTGCTTCTCACGCTCATTGGATACACGTACCGCTTCCTCTAAACGCTGTTTCATACGTCGTTCATTCGCCATTTGCTTGGCAACCGTTACCTCAGCCTCGTGAATTTCCGCCTCCATATCGCGCAGATATTGATTCAACATAATAATCGGATCTTCCACTTTATCCAACACTTCATTCACCGATGCTCTTGTCATATCCTTCATTCTTTTAAAGATCCCCATTATTTACGATCTCCCTTCTCAAATTGCTCTACTTTTTTGCGTAACTCTGCCAATTCTTTTTTCATTGCCTTTTTCTCAATATCTTCCATCATGGAATCCAAGTCATTGTTCTGACCTGTGTTAAATTTGGATGAGTTGCGGGCATCTTGACCAAAAAACGGGTTCGAATTGCCATATGCACCGCCCTGGTTGTAACCAGTTCCCTGCCCATACTGCGATCTTGTATTGTTACTGCCATAATAGCGTGGATCCTGTTGATGGTAGGGCCCGCTGTCAGGGCCAAATCCTCCATCGAAAGGAGATCTCGGCTCCTTGGAGATAACCAGTGCCGCAATCACATAAATCATAAATGTGGTTCCTGCTGTAATAAAGAAACTGATCACAACCAGAATACGAATCCATGTTGAGTCCATTCCTGTTGCGTCAGAAAGACCGCCACATACACCTGTTATTACTCTATCCCGGCTTGATCTGTAAATTCGGGTCATTATCAAATTACTCCTTCCCGCTGTTGTTCAGCTTGCTTTTCAGTCTCGCCCACTCTTGTTCGAGCAGCGATCCACCGCCTTGGGCATCCTGTGCATGGTCGCCCTCACCCCGACGTAAATCACGCAGACTCATCGTTTCTGCTTCCATATCGGCTACCCGGTCTTCCAAGCGGTTGAACATTCGGGGAACATTTCGTCCACCGTATGTACCAGCCCGTTCGTTCATTTGCTGCTGGAGTCTCAACGTCTGTACACGTGCCGCATAATACTGACGCTTGCTGTGTACCGTTTGATATTCTGTCTTTAACGTATCTAGCTGTTGTTCTAGCTCACGTAGTGATTCACGGCTCTGCTCCCACAATTCTCTATACTGCTCTTCTTTTTCTGCATATAGCATTTTCTCCTGTAGGGCTAGCTTCGCAATATGTTCTTCATCAGCTTTCAAAGCCAGTAGCGCCTGTTCCTCCCGTTTGGTCTGCATGGACAATGCATGATCCAACTGCTGCTTCATCTGTCTTGTATGCATCGCATACTGTTGATGGAGTTTTTCCGCTTCGGCAATTTCCTGGCGGGTATTATACAAGAACTGGTCAATCAGTTGCACTGGGTCTTGGCTTTGTTCCAAATGCTCATTGAAGGTCGCTACCGTAATATCGCGCATTCTTCGAAAAACACTCATTTGCATCTGCTCCTTTCACAATTCGTATCCCCATAATTAAAACTTCGTTACTGCAATATTTCTTCATTCGCTAAACTGCTAAAATCAGTAACGTCTTCTGCGGTCACTCAGCAGGGAAACACCAAATATAATCAACCCGATTGCCAGTAGTGGTCCCAGAAGCCAGGACAGTTTGCCGAGCAAAATCAGTACCCCAAGTACAAGTACGATCCAGCCGAAGAGCGCATTTCCTTTTTTCACACCGTAGTAGCCTAGCATAACCATAGCTATCGGAATTAAGTAACCAATCAGATGTCCTAAAAAGTGACCGAAAAACGGAGTAAACTTACCGAGCAGCATAATCGAACCCAACACGATCAATACAATGGCTAACCCATTCCCTTTGTTAACTCTCATCATCTCTCACCGCCTTTCACTGTGTCTTGCTTATGTCCTTATTGTACGCTGAACAAGCGTTTGACAAAACGGACCCCAGACGGTTTTTGAACCTAGACCTAAGTCGGGGATGAGTATAGACCTGCGGCTATCCTCCTCTATGCTGTTCTGCTGCACGGGCTATCGAATGTTGCTCACCCGCTTGCTTGGAACGTAGTGAAAGGACGAGACAAGCCAGTAACGCTATAGCTGCAACCATATAAGGCAGATTAATATGAACATCGAACAACAGTCCTGCAATTAATGGTCCAATCACATTACCCAAGCTGGTATAGGATGAGTTCATGCCTGCCACAAAGCCTTGCTCATCTCCGGCCTGCCGCGATAGAGAAGTACTTACTGCCGGGCGAAGGATATCCATAGCCAGAAAAATGATGAAGGTCGTCAGCATAATCATCACGTACTGTTCAGCAAATAAGGTTAGAAAAATGAACAGGCCCCCAATGGCCAAACAGAGGTGAATTACTTTTTTCTCTCCAAAACGATTAATGATCCATCCAAATATAGTCGCTTGGACAACTGCTCCCAAAATGGAGCCTGTCGTTATAATGATGGCAATATCCATCGGTGTAAAACCATATTTATGGTCAACAAACAGTCCAAATACGGTTTCAAAGTTCGCTAACCCAAAAGCAACGACAAATACAATGAGTAAACCCATGAAATATGGAGATTGATATGACTTGGCAAATTGCTGCAAAAGATTTTCTTTTTGACGTGGAAGCTCTCTATTATATTGTTGCTTTTCCTTGCTTAAAGACTCAGGCAGCACTAACAGAGACAAGATAGCTGCTATTCCCGCAGCTCCAGCTGCCGCAAAGAAGGGAATGCGTATTCCATATGTGGCAAGCAATCCGCCAATCCCTGGCCCGATTATGAAGCCTGTGTTGATCGCCGCATTGATCATGCCCATTCCCTTGCCTCTTTCCTCAAACGAGGTCACGTCAGCGACATAGGCCATTATAGAAGGAGTCAGCAACGCTGCCCCTGCTCCACCCATGATTCGTGCTATGAACAGGGTAGGAATGGAATGAGCCAGTCCAAAAACAAGCTCTGATAACATGAAGATGAACATCCCAGAAACAATCAATTTTTTACGTCCATAACGATCAGACAACTTTCCTGACAATGGTGATAATAAAAGCTGAGTCAACGCAAAAGCTGCAACCATCAGTCCCATCGAAGAACCATTCATCCCTAGCTCACTTATAAATTTAGGTAATACAGGGACAACTAAGCCAATCCCCATGAACGCCAAAAAAATGTTAAGCATCAATAACAGCATTGCTCCTCGATTTCTTGTGAGTATAGACATATTTCCACCCTTCCTTTTCCGTATCTCTTTATTCGATATCAGGTAAACTTCATTATCCCTTTTCAAAAAACAATTGAAACTAAAAATGTTTTCTTAGTTTTCATATAAAAAAGTGGCCTCTTCAAATATGCAGCATATTGTTGAGGCTATTTTTTAATTTTCGACCAAACCGAACAACAAAATATCTACAATAGAATAAGTAGCTTCCTCTACCGTCACACTGTTATCCAGAAAGAAACGCTGATCAAGCGTTAAATTTACAGATTCAATAATAAGCTTCATGATCAGAGCCTCATTTTTGTTCACAATAATTCCTTCTCGGATGCCTTCCTGAATTAATGTTCTAATCGGAGACCAATCATTTAAATCGGCATGTACCCTTTTCCATTGTTCAGGATAATACTTTTTCATCTGGTCCAATATCCTTAAATCGTAAAACTTATAATACAGAGGCATGACCCTAATCGACTGCTTAATCTTGTCTAACAAAGATAACTCATTATTTTGGATAATCTGCTCAGTTTTTCGAATCATATCATCATTTGTACGCTCAATAAGTGTTTCTAAAATAAGCGTCTTAGACGAAAAGTTTTCATACAACGTACGCTTGCTAATAGCGAGTCTTTTCGCAAGATCATCCATCGTAAATTTCAATCCATTTTCATGAACTTCATCTACAAAAGCCTCCAAAATTCTTTCCTGCATATTCTTCCTCATTTCTTTCGCGCTCGGTAAACTAGAAAAGTTTTTTCAGTACCATCATCTTACGATAAGATCAAAGCGCTGGTCAAATCCATGTTAACCTTGTTGCCAAAATCATGAATATATAATAAAAAGGATGATAAAATGCCTTTAAGCATTTTATCACCCTTTTGTGTATGGGCGAGAGGACTAGAACCTCCACGGTTTCCCACTCGATACCGAATACAATCTTGATAATACCTTGTTTAATGAAGGGGGATAAGCGTTGCTCGTCGATTTCGACCCGCAAGGTAATCTGTCGATGTACTTTGGTATTGAGCAGCGGGATCAACTTCCGTGGCTATGGTCTGCGACAGGACTAACTCAGTTGCTCAGTATCAAGGAATTTAGAATACTTGTACAACTTCTTTAATATCATCAATTTCCTCAAGAATTGCGCGCTCAATAGCAACCTTTAACGTAATCGTAGCACTTGGGCAACCATTGCAAGCTCCCAAAAATCTTAATTTTGCTATACCGTTCTCAACTTCGACCAGTTCAGCATCTCCACCGTCACGCAGTAAGAAAGGACGTAGTTTGAGAAGAACTTCCGATACTTCATCGAATAAAACTCCATTTTCATCCATCATGCCAACTCCTCCCATTGTTTTACCAACCGTCAATTCAGACCTTTTTTCACCCTAGATCGTCTGAGTGATCCTTGGTTTTTTGCCTAAGAGTGACCTCTTGATCCGAAAGTTCCCTTATAAGCGTAAGAATAGAGTCTAAAGGTATCATCACACCACAACTTGCGCTCAATCCTGACAGCATATTGAAGCAGAACTGAAGTTTTCGTATCTCTCGGGTAATTTGAGCTAGTTCTGAATCGTCCGAATTATTTTTCTTCATTACTAGCACCTCTTTAAAGAATGATAAAGGTTTGATCTATTAAATTAATGAATCAACCGATGCTTCCTTCCATCTCAAATTGAATCAACCGATTCATTTCAACGGCATATTCCATTGGCAATTCTTTGGTAAACGGTTCAATAAAGCCCATTACAATCATTTGTGTAGCATCTTGTTCTGTAAGCCCGCGGCTCATTAAGTAAAACAATTGTTCCTCGGACACTTTGGATACTGTTGCCTCGTGCTCCAAAGTAATCTGGTCGTTTTTAATTTCATTGTACGGAATCGTATCTGATGTTGACATGTTGTCCAATATCAACGTATCGCACTTAATATTGGACTTGGACCCTGCGGAATCGCGGCTGAAGCTGGACAACCCTCGGTAGTTTACTTTTCCGCCCTGCTTGCTGATGGATTTGGATATAATCGTAGATGTTGTCTCGGGAGCAAGGTGAATTACCTTCGCGCCAGCATCTTGATGCTGATCTTTACCGGCTACGGCAATAGACAGGATGGACCCCTTGGCTCCCCGTCCTTTCAATAATACTGCCGGATACTTCATTGTTACCTTGGAGCCGATGTTGCCGTCCACCCATTCCATTGTGGCATTTTCTTCTGCCACGGCCCTTTGGGTTACCAAGTTGTAGATATTAGGAGCCCAATTCTGAATGGTCGTGTAACGGACACGGGAATCTTTCCGGCAAATAATTTCAATAACTCCACTATGCAGAGAACTGGTACTATAAATAGGTGCTGTACATCCTTCAACATAATGGACAAAGCTGCCCTCTTCGGCAATAATTAATGTCCGCTCGAATTGACCCATATTTTCAGAATTAATACGGAAATAACCTTGTATAGGTACCTCGCACTGAACACCCTTCGGAATGTATACAAAGCTACCGCCTGACCAAACCGCACTATTAAGCGCCGCAAATTTATTGTCGGCGGGAGGGATGATCGTCCCAAAATGTTGCTTAAACACTTCGGGGTATTGCTTTAATGCACTATCCGTATCAAGGAAAATAACGCCCTGATCCTCCAGCTCTTTCCGCATGCTGTGATAAACTACTTCCGACTCATATTGAGCGGATACGCCCGCCAGGAACTTTTGCTCCGCTTCAGGGATTCCCAGCTTGTCAAAGGTTGCTTTGATCTCGGAAGGAACCTCCTCCCAGGTCTTTCCCTGTTTTTCAGAAGGGCGAACGTAATACTGGATGTCATCAAGATTTAGCCCGGTCAAATCCGCTCCCCATTCAGGCATCGGCATTTTGTAGAATTGATTCAAAGCCTTCAACCGAAAATTGAGCATCCACTCCGGCTCTTCCTTGATCCGGGAAATTTCCCGGACAATCTCTTCCGTCAGACCTTTTCCAGATTGAAAAATAGACGGGTGCTTGTCGCGAAACCCATATTTATATTCGCCCATATCTGGTGCTTTTTTAGCCATTAGTATCACTCCTTTTTAACCTTTCAAGATTCATTTTGATTTGCTATGATCTGCCGAGCTTGCCTTCCACTAAATCTTTTAGACGACTGCGAACACCTTCCAGCGGGATCTCCGAAATGACAGGAGCGAGAAATCCGAAAATAACAAGATGTTCGGCTTCACTCCGTGATATCCCGCGCGACATCAGATAATAGATTTGCTCTGCATTTACTTGCCCCACGGATGCAGCATGACCCGCGGTTACATCATCCTCATCTATCAGCAGGATCGGATTGGCATCGCCGCGAGCTTTAGGACTTAGCATAAGCACGCGTTCTGTTTGCTGACCATCACAATGGGTTGCACCTTTTTCAATCTTTGTAATGCCGTTGATAATGGCCGTAGCTTCTTCAAGCATGACTGCACGCGTAATCATCTGGCTTACCGAGCTTCTGCCAAAATGCTGAGCTTGAGTTGTATAGCTCGATTTTTGATTGCCCGTGCCAATAGCAATCACCTTATTGTCGGAGACTGCCCCGTTGCCTTGTAGCAAAGTCTTGGTATCGCTCACGGTATAACCATTGTTCATCTCACCGATAATCCATTCCACACCCCCATCAGCAAGAACGACCGCCCGTCGCTGGGTGAAATCTATTGTAGTTGCAGCAAGCTGATGAACCGAAGCTACTTGCACCTTTGAGCCCGCCCCCGCGAAGACCTCCGTCACACCGTTATGCAATACCTTGACATCATCACCACTCGATACACAATTATCCACATAAGTGATCTTGCTGTTGCTCCCTGCCACAATTAAGACGTGAGGAGCAAAACACACATCGCTTGTATCGTTAAGAAAGATCGCTTGAATAGGTGCTTCAACCTCTACACCGTCTGGGACATATAGAAAAACGCCACCACTCCATAAGGCACTGTGTGCAGCAGATAAACGATGTTCTTCTGGCTTTACTGCCTGAAAGAGATAACGTTGAACCAGCTCCTCATGCTCTTTTGCCGCAGTATGCAGATCCGTTAAAATGACTCCCTGGGCGGCTAAGCTCTCGGACAATTTCGTATACACTACATCCGAGTTGAACTGAACGATTAGTCCGCCTTTCACCGGAGAAGCAACCAAACCTCGAACAACCTCCGGCGCTTCCTCCAAACTAGACCACGCATTCTCAGCTTTGTAATCTCCACTTTCGTAGATATCCCATTTTTCAAGATTGATTTTCTCCACTTTAGGCAACTCCAGCGTCCCTGCCAGTTCGAGTGCATGAACGCGGCGTTCAATCAGCCAACGAGGTTCATCCTTAGCGCTTGACCATGCGCGTAAATCGTCCACATTCATTGAAACTCTAGCTTGTATATCCACGTGCTGTTCCTCCTCTCCGGCTTTTAAGCATCCCTTACCGTCTCATCCGTAATCCCAAGTTCCTCCTTCACCCAATCGTACCCTTCAGCCTCCAAACGGTGGGCAAGCTCCGGACCGCCAGATTTAACTATCCGGCCTTGCATCATGACATGCACAAAATCCGGGGTAATATAATTCAACAGTCGTTGATAATGGGTGATGATTAAAAAGCCTCTATCCGGGCTGCGCATCTCATTTACGCCATTGGCCACAATACGCAGTGCATCAATATCAAGCCCTGAGTCCACTTCATCCAGGATCACAAACTTGGGTTCAAGTAGCATCATTTGCAAAATCTCATTCCGCTTTTTTTCACCGCCAGAGAATCCCTCATTCAAATAACGATGCACAAATTCCGGGTTCATCTCCAGCCCCTTCATTTTGCTCTCCATTTCACGGATAAAACGGATTAGGGATATCTCATCGCCTTCTTCACGCCGTGCATTGATGGCACTTCTGAGAAAATCCGAGTTGGTCACGCCAGCAATTTCACTTGGGTATTGCATAGCGAGGAACAAGCCTGCCTGGGCACGCTCATCCACCTCCATCTCTAGAAGGTCTTCATTGTCCAATGTCACCTTACCGCCAGTAACCTCATATTTGGGATGGCCCATTAAAGCTGAAGCCAATGTACTTTTTCCCGTCCCATTAGGCCCCATAATCGCATGAATCTCTCCGCCATGAATCTCCAGTGTGAGCCCTTTTAAAATTTCTTTCCCTTCAATCTTGGATCTTAATTCCTCAATCTTTAATGTCGTCATTTATCGTAAACTTCCCTTCGGAGTATTCTTCGGCACGCGCCACCAAATCACTCATAAATTTTCCAATAGTCTGCAGCTCAACCTCTGAATAGGATTCAATGAATTGGTAAAACCTTTCTTCTTTTTCTTTGTGCATTTCTTTATGCAAATGATAAACGTGTCTTCCCTTATCCGTTAAACTAAAGTAAATCTCCTTACGATTGCTGTTCAGTTGACTTCTCATAATGAAGCCCATTTCCAGCAGCTTTGCACTAATTTTAGTAATGCTAGCTTTGGACAACCCCATCTTCTCCACAATCCCGGTATGATTTATCGGTTCATAATCACCAATGCAATCAATAACGTGCACACTAGTAATATTGTTGGAAAGCATGTCAATCTGGTACTTTCTGGCCTGTTGCCGAAACGAGTTAAATTCTTGTTCAGTATACAGCTCATTCAGATGTAGCATTTTAATATATTGCTCGTAAAGATGACCTTTAAAATGATTTTGAAACTCCAATTTCCCAATCTCCCCTCTTTTGTAGTAGTTGAGACCAAGTTCAGTGTCTCCATTAGATCTTTTTGTTCACTAGTAAACAAAATTATATTAACACAATTGATATTGATAATCAATATCAATTGTGTTAAATGTGACGTAATTTTGAAGTCGCATTTCACGGGTTTGTTGTCATTGTCATAGGCCTCATGCTGTGTTTTTACTAGGGCACGTCCCGGAAATAGTTTTAAATACCTCTGATCAATCCTGCTTTGCGGGGGTTGAACAATGGAACCAATTCGGCAGCATCCGGATGGATCTGGTAACCGAAGCCAAGTCCAATACCGTTGCCTATGAACGTCATGGTACACCTGCCACAGACTGGGGTCGCTACCGTAAAAAGAGGACGAAGGTGGTGCTTGGCCGAGCTGTTTTAAAGCCGTATCGCCGCGTTTGAGTACGCTATCGTGAGCATGTATGGCAATGAATAATCCGTCAGTTACCTGTGGTGGATATGTTATGGGACCAAAGAGTAACCAAAAACTGTGGTTATTGCTGGTGAATCCGAACAGGCGATGCTCCATTCTAGCCAGCACCGATCTGACACTGGAGGCGACCTAGATCATCGAACTTTATACCGCCCGGTTCAAAAACAAATGTACCTTCTGGGCGCTAAAGCAATCCATCGGCGGATTCAGCTACCACTTTTGTAGCAAATCCATTCCGAAGCTCAACCGGTATTTGAAAAAGGATCGGGTTCACCCTCTGGAGGTGTTGGAAGAGGAGAAAGCGCAACGGGACATCCGCCTAACTGTAAAGATGAGAATGGTAAACGATAACCAAAATGGATCCCTACGGGGCTTAAGATAAAAGGAACCAAGAAAAGAGCCGAAATCTTGCTTCAGGAAGCCAGGAAGAATTCTCATATGGAAGGACAAGCACTCGCGGTTGAAAACGAAGATATGCTGTAAGAGTAAAAGCGGCTACTCTATCCGGTAATCTGCCACTGGTGGACACGTTCTATGAGCTTCTGATTCGTATGAAGGAATAACAGGAATCCTATCGCTTATCTTCTGACAATTCTTATTGTCTTGAATACCTGGAGTATATTTATGTAGATGTATTAGGGGTAAGCATGAAAGAAGTTCAGGAATGGTTAGGCCACAGCGATTATGCAACAACGGCAAATATTTATTCGCATTTGGAATACAACTCAAAGGTGTCTTCAGCTCAAGCAATGAGTGGGGTACTAAAGCTCAAATAAAAAAAGCTCACTAGAGAATGTCTCTAATGAACTCTTTTAGTTAATACCGGCGAGAGGACTCGAACCTCCACGGTTTCCCACTCGATTTTGAGTCGAGCGCGTCTGCCATTCCGCCACGCCGGCGTATTCAATTATGGAGGCGCCACCCAGATTTGAACTGGGGAATAAAGCTTTTGCAGAGCTTTGCCTTACCACTTGGCTATGGCGCCAGAGTGTAACAAAGCGGACGACGGGAATCGAACCCGCGACCCTCGCCTTGGCAAGGCGATGCTCTACCGCTGAGCCACGTCCGCATAAAGATGGCTGGGGATATAGGATTTGAACCTATGCATGACGGAGTCAAAGTCCGTTGCCTTACCGCTTGGCTAATCCCCAATAAGTAAAGGGCGGCCGATGGGGCTTGAACCCACGAATGCCGGAGTCACAGTCCGGTGCGTTAACCACTTCGCCACGACCGCCGCAAGTAATGAATAATTGGCAGGGGCAGCAGGAATTGAACCCACACCAACGGTTTTGGAGACCGTTGTTCTACCTTTAAACTATGCCCCTATAAAACTGGTGGAGGATGATGGATTCGAACCACCGAACCCGTAAGGGAGCAGATTTACAGTCTGATGCGTTTGGCCACTTCGCTAATCCTCCAAAAATGGTGCCGGCGAGAGGACTTGAACCCCCAACCTACTGATTACAAGTCAGTTGCTCTACCAGTTGAGCTACACCGGCACATAAAATATTCAATTAAAAGTGGCTCGGGACGGAATCGAACCGCCGACACGAGGATTTTCAGTCCTCTGCTCTACCGACTGAGCTACCGAGCCTTAGAATAAGGCTCTTCATTACACGTTATAATACTAATGGCGGAACTGACGGGATTCGAACCCGCGATCTCCTGCGTGACAGGCAGGCATGTTAGGCCTCTACACCACAGTTCCATAATAATTTTTAATTGGTTGCGGGGGCAGGATTTGAACCTGCGACCTTCGGGTTATGAGCCCGACGAGCTACCGAACTGCTCCACCCCGCGACAATAATAAATATTAAATTTTCAAATGGTGGAGGCTGAGGGGCTCGAACCCCCGACCCTCTGCTTGTAAGGCAGATGCTCTCCCAGCTGAGCTAAGCCTCCACACCGAAACACTTTTCATATTATACCATAATAAATTTTTTATTACAAGTTTTTTTATGATATTTTTATGACCCGTAGGGGATTCGAACCCCTGTTACCTCCGTGAAAGGGAGGTGTCTTAACCCCTTGACCAACGGGCCATGCTACAAATGAATTATGGCGGAGAGAGAGGGATTCGAACCCTCGAGACGCTTTTGGCGCCTACACGATTTCCAATCGTGCTCCTTCGGCCAACTCGGACACCTCTCCATATGGCTCCCCGAACAGGACTCGAACCTGTGACAACTCGATTAACAGTCGAGTGCTCTACCAACTGAGCTATCAGGGAATATTAAGCATTTGTTTCAAGGTTACACCCTGAAAACTGGATCCGAAACTCATTGCGTTTTATCTTAGGATAAGCCCTCGACCGATTAGTATTGGTCAGCTCCATGCATTACTGCACTTCCACCCCCAACCTATCTACCTCGTCGTCTTCAAGGGGTCTTACATACTGGGAAATCTCATCTTGAGGGGGGCTTCACGCTTAGATGCTTTCAGCGCTTATCCCTTCCGTACATAGCTACCCAGCGGTGCTCCTGGCGGAACAACTGGTACACCAGCGGTACGTCCATCCCGGTCCTCTCGTACTAAGGACAGCTCCTCTCAAATTTCCTACGCCCACGACAGATAGGGACCGAACTGTCTCACGACGTTCTGAACCCAGCTCGCGTACCGCTTTAATGGGCGAACAGCCCAACCCTTGGGACCTACTTCAGCCCCAGGATGCGATGAGCCGACATCGAGGTGCCAAACCTCCCCGTCGATGTGGACTCTTGGGGGAGATAAGCCTGTTATCCCCAGGGTAGCTTTTATCCGTTGAGCGATGGCCCTTCCATGCGGTACCACCGGATCACTAAGCCCGACTTTCGTCCCTGCTCGACTTGTAGGTCTCGCAGTCAAGCTCCCTTCTGCCTTTGCACTCTTCGAATGATTTCCAACCATTCTGAGGGAACCTTGGGGCGCCTCCGTTACTCTTTAGGAGGCGACCGCCCCAGTCAAACTGCCCACCTGACACTGTCCTCGCACCGGTTCACGGTACCAAGTTAGAACCTAGATACGATCAGGGTGGTATCCCAAGGATGCCTCCCCTCAAGCTGGCGCTCAAGGCTCAACGGCTCCCACCTATCCTGTACAGATCGTACCCAAATTCAATATCAAGCTGCAGTAAAGCTCCATGGGGTCTTTCCGTCTTGTCGCGGGTAACCTGCATCTTCACAGGTATTAAAATTTCACCGGATCTCTCGTTGAGACAGCGCCCAAGTCGTTACGCCATTCGTGCGGGTCAGAATTTACCTGACAAGGAATTTCGCTACCTTAGGACCGTTATAGTTACGGCCGCCGTTTACTGGGGCTTCGGTTCATAGCTTCGCTCTTGCGAGCTTACCACTCCCCTTAACCTTCCAGCACCGGGCAGGCGTCAGCCCGTATACTTCGCCTTGCGGCTTCGCACAGACCTGTGTTTTTGCTAAACAGTCGCTTGGGCCTTTTCACTGCGGCCCCCTCGGGCTATTCACCCTACCGAGGCACCCCTTCTCCCGAAGTTACGGGGTCATTTTGCCGAGTTCCTTAACGAGAGTTCTTCCGCGCGCCTTAGAATTCTCTTCTCGCCTACCTGTGTCGGTTTGCGGTACGGGCACCTTCTCCTGGCTAGAGGCTTTTCTTGGCAGTCTGAGATCATGACCTTCGCTACTACAATTTTCGCTCCCCATCACAGCCCAGCCTTACGATGTGCGGATTTGCCTACACATCAGCCTCACTGCTTAGACGGACATCCATCCGTCCGCGTCACTACCCTACTGCGTCACCCCATCGCTCATAACGGATTACGGTGGTACAGGAATTTCGACCTGTTGTCCTTCGACTACGCCTATCGGCCTCGCCTTAGGTCCCGACTTACCCTGAGCGGACGAACCTTCCTCAGGAACCCTTAGGCTTTCGGCGGATCTGATTCTCACAGATCTTTTCGTTACTCATACCGGCATTCTCACTTGAATGCAGTCCAGCGCTCCTTACGGTACACCTTCAACCCGCATTCAACGCTCCCCTACCCCTGATGCAAGCATCAAGCCATAGCTTCGGTGGTGTGTTTAGCCCCGTTACATTTTCGGCGCAGAGTCACTCGACCAGTGAGCTATTACGCACTCTTTCAATGGTGGCTGCTTCTAAGCCAACATCCTGGTTGTCTGTGCAACTCCACATCCTTTCCCACTTAACACACACTTGGGGACCTTAGCTGATGATCTGGGCTGTTTCCCTTTCGACAATGGATCTTAGCACTCACTGTCTGACTCCCGGAACTAAATCTATGGCATTCGGAGTTTGACTGAGCTTGGTAACCCTTGCGGGCCCCGCACCCAATCAGTGCTCTACCTCCACGATTCTTCTTTCCGAGGCTAGCCCTAAAGCTATTTCGGGGAGAACCAGCTATCTCCGGGTTCGATTGGAATTTCTCCGCTACCCCCACCTCATCCCCGCATTTTTCAACATGCGTGGGTTCGGGCCTCCAGTGCGTGTTACCGCACCTTCACCCTGGACAGGGGTAGATCACCCGGTTTCGGGTCTACGTCCACGTACTCATTCGCCCTATTCAGACTCGCTTTCGCTGCGGCTTCAGCTCTTCACCTTAACCTTGCACGGGAACGTAACTCGCCGGTTCATTCTACAAAAGGCACGCCATCACCCATAAATAGGGCTCTGACTTCTTGTAAGCACACGGTTTCAGGATCTATTTCACTCCCCTTCCGGGGTGCTTTTCACCTTTCCCTCACGGTACTGCTTCACTATCGGTCGCCAGGGAGTATTTAGCCTTGGCAGATGGTCCTGCCGGATTCATACGGGGTTTCACGTGCCCCGCACTACTCGGGATCCGTCTCGGAGAGAACAAGTTTTGAATTACAGGGCTTTTACCTTCTCTGGCGGGCCTTTCCAGACCTCTTCATCTAACCGGTTCCTTTGTAACTCCATGTGAGACGTCCCACAACCCCAAGGAGCAAGCTCCTTGGTTTGGGCTAATCCGCGTTCGCTCGCCGCTACTGACGGAATCACTATTGTTTTCTCTTCCTCAGGGTACTTAGATGTTTCAGTTCCCCTGGTCTGCCTCTCACTCACCTATGAATTCAGTGAGTAGTGACTGTCGATGAAGACAGCCGGGTTTCCCCATTCGGACATCCCCGGATCAAAGCTTGCTTACAGCTCCCCGAGGCCTTATCGTTGTTCGCCACGTCCTTCGTCGGCTCCTGGCGCCTAGGCATCCTCCGTGTGCTCTTTGTAGCTTAACCTAGTATTTACATCGTAAATACGATTTGCTTTGAATTTCGGTTCAACACTTACGTGTGAATGAAATCCAAGGCAGCTACCTTTATTTCACTTGTTTACACAAGATCAGCTTAAAGGAATATTCTAAAACGCAATTTCGTTTCGGTATCCAGTTTTCAAGGTGCAATATTCTCCCCGGCTTT
>NZ_CP168516.1:0-345000 GCF_059491915.1 Paenibacillus sp. Paensp38 | reverse complement strand
GTTGTTCCAAGGTTTCCGTACTTAATGTGAGTTCGTTATACAGTTTGTCAATTGTTCGATCCAGAGGCTGTACCTGAACCCATAAGTGAACCTTTGGATAAATCCCCCGTTCAATGAGTTCAATAGATGCCCAATGATCCAATGCTTTCAGAACACTTTGATAAGCGTCAATGATCCGCCCTTCTCGCACCGCTCTTTTACCATGAACGTAATTGACCAGAAAGCGGGAGAACTCATGAAATCGCTTCTGCTCCCGCAGTGGATCGTTAAAATCAACAATTTCCTGTCTTAAAAAGCGAACCCTGTCATCCCTTTCCCAGACAATACGCCCTTCTAGCACATAATCTATAATGTTGGCTTGTTCACCAGCGATAATCCATTCCTTCAGACAACTGAGCGTTGCGTACAACACTTGGCATCTTAAACCATTCATAAATAAGTGTTGAATAGAACGGACTGGCTTGGTGCCTTCTCCAATAATTAGAATGAGTTCATCAAAGTCATACAACATCGAACCGTGAAAATACTCTCCCGGTTTTCTGTACGAAATAATACCTATCGAATCCTCCTGCAACAATTCATCATATATCAGGTTTAATTTGGTTAGCTGCACTTCTCCCTCCATACCTGCAAGGCGGCTATGACCGCAAATTGGATATTTGGATACATGTGATCATTTCTACATAAATAAGAAACTTCCTTCTTCAATTGTAAATTTTTTTATCTTATTCACTTATTTTTTTCAGTGTTATCCAAGCGTCTTTATCTGCAAAGCTTCGATTCCACACACCAATTCCTCCGAGCTTCAGCGATTTGGCAAGTTCTACTCTTGCCTTCAGAGATACCTGATCCTCCAGCCAAATCTTTTTGACTACGCCGTCTTCTGTATACTCGACATAATTCTGGCCTTCGGAAGCTCTAAACTTGGGCTTCAACTTAAATTGGGCTATGATATTGGCTGCTGACTCCATACCAAGTGATTTGGAGGTGACCTTAATCTTCCCTTCTTTGGGAGTCTCGGACCACACGCGAGTATATAACGGAATACCTAAAACCACTTTTTGAGACGGCACTTCATCTTCCCGAATAATTCGCTTAATTGACGCTTCCGTCCATGGTAACGAGGCGACGGAACCAGCTTTTGGACTAGCCGCCCAATGCTCATCATACGCCATTACCATGAGATAATCTGTTATAGTCCCCAATGCTTTTCGATCCAAAAAAACAGACCACATCTCACTTTGAGATTTAGGCGTAACATCAATGGACAGTATCAAATCATGTTCCCGAGCCATCGGTTTAAGTTCACGCAAAAATTGGGTGACATTGGGGCCATCCTTTGTATGAACATTTTCAAAGTCGATATTAATACCGTCCAGATCATTTTGTTGAGCAAGTGAAATCATCTGATCTACAATCGACTTTCGACGTTCAAAGGTAGACAAAGCTTCTGTTGTTAGTTCGGGATTAAAACTGTTGCTCAACAACCCCCAAACCTCCATACCCTTGCGATGTGCCCAGCTGACATAAGAAGGATCCGCTTTGCTTTCTACAGTGCCCTCATGATCGACGACACTGAACCACGTAGGGCTCACCACATTTACTCCAGGCATAGGATCAAACTTGGAAGGATCGGGCTTGCGATTATAGACGGCTTCCCAAGCGAGATTCACTGGTCTACCCTCCCAATGCTTCTCCGATATGGACAAATCGTCCTTAACCGAAGGAATCACAAGCTCTTCTCCTTCAGCGATATGGTCTGATTTAATGTATCCTGCATAGCCATTGTCTAACTGCACAAAATACCAATCACCCTGTTGGGACCAGATACGTACTTTCGTCCGCTGAGGTACATCTGTCAAAATAAAAGATAGGCTAGAGGCTTCTTTACGTAAGGCAATTCTAGCATCCTGTTGCCCATCCTTCTTTTCTACATTACCCAGCCTGACCTTCTCGCCGGCCTTCATCAAGATAACGGCACCCGTTACAGAGTCTTCGTGTATAGAAACGCCGTATACTTCACGTACAGCCTCTATCGGGATATATACCTCTCCACTGATCACCTGGGGGGCTGCGCTCAGCGCATATGTTTTACCATTCAATTCCCCTTGTGCCTTCGAAACCTTCATATAGAGCAAGCTTTGTCTCGTCGCCATAATGACGGTTTGGCTGTCATCCTCATAGCGAACCGAAGGATCAATTTGACTTTGCACCAATTTAAGCGGCATCAGCATGTTCTTGCCGGAGCTTTGAGCTTCATACCCAGTCAACTTGCCCTGCATAAAAATAGGACGGACACTGCCCTGCCAATCGGGTTTCTCATGAAGGGGATTACCAAACCATACGACAGTAATTGCGCATATAATCGCTGCAAATAATAGCAGGCTTGCCGCTCCTTTGAATCGTGAACGTTTACGGCGGCGTCTGGAATGATTTCTGGCCAATATTGAACCTCCATTGTATGAACTTTGAATTCCGTATTTTGTAACCTCAACAGATTACTTGAAACAAAAGTAAAGTGATTTAAACAAAAAAACGCGGTAAATCCCCGCTTACGGAGAATTGCTCACGTTTCCAATCCATTACAATATATACATACCGCACAAAAAAAACTCTATTCCTTGTTTCGTTACGTTTGTTTGTTACTACAAGTTTTGCATACTCCGTGTAACTCCATACGATGTCCATGCACTTCGAAGCCTGTTTCCAACGCAGCATGACGTTCCACATCAGCCAAATAGGGATAACTGAAATCTTCAATTTTTCCGCATTTTTCGCAAATGATGTGATAGTGCTCCGAAATATTGGCATCATAACGACTGGCGTTATCTCCATAGGTCAACTCATGTACCATACCCGCTTCTATAAACATCTTTAAGTTATTATAAACCGTAGCCACACTCATACTTGGAAACTTGGACTCAAGCGCTCGATATATTTCATCTGCAGTCGGATGCCCCATGGTTTCCATCAAATAGTTTAATATGGCATGACGCTGGGGTGTTATGCGTACACCTGTCTTCTTTAGAAGTTCCAAAGCATGCTGGACGCGTGCTGCCATATATGTCCACCGCCTTATCCCTTACTTACGATCCTATCAATTACCACGCATCTATTTACAACTTACTTCTAAACCTACTCACATTGTACGGTCTACTCAAGTTTCTTGTCAACGCGCCGTATTGTCGCCGGATGCTCCTATAGAGGTATCTGTCTCGGGAGCTCTAGGTTCAGCCGGAGAGATTTCAGATGTATCGGGCGCAGTCGTACCCCCGGAATCTTCCAAGTCGGGTAACGACGGCATCAGTAACTTTTTAATGGTTAAATTACTGTTGCCCTCCACGTTGATCGCATACTTGCCTGTCCCGTTTTGGCCTGAAATACTTTTACTGTCTATTTTAAATGGAAAATCGGATTGAAGATTACCATAACTGCTTGAACCCTCTAACTGAAAATCTCCATTCGACGGAAGATCCAATACGATATCACCGACAGCACTGTATATTTTCCAATCTCCGCTCACCTGTTCGCTATGCACTTTGATAGAGCCATTAAGCGAATTAGCATTCAGCTTGGCTGTAGAATTCAACACATTCATGTCCCCATTCTGAGTATCAACAGTGATATCTCCTTCCGAACGAGCAAGCTGAATGTCACCTACCATGGTATGTAGTGTGACAGCTCCCTCAATATCGCCTGCCTGCATGTCGCCTCGGTTCGTGCGCACATCCACATCTCCAGAAATCCGATGCAATTTAACCTGACCGTTCAGCGTGCCTCCCTTGACATTGCCGATAGCGTCATTAACGATGAGATTTCCATTACCGCTCTCGAGTCTAATGCTGTCAATAGCATCAACTCCATTCAAGGTAATATTCCCGTTGGAGGTTCTAATCTGCATATTGAACCGTCGGTCCTCAGGCACGGTGATCAGCATGTTCACACGGGGCTGACGTTTGCTTGATGCTCCGTATGACTGTGCCTCCGGACGAATCTGGATAGTCTTGCCGTCGGTAGAAGTCAGTGAAGAAGCTTGAGCAATCTTGTCCGCTTCGGCAGCAGGCGCTTGATCCACCCATAGAGTCCCTCGTACCTCTATATTGGACACAGGTCGTCTGATCAGTGTTACATCACCATTAACCGAATCAACTATTAAATCGGACGTCTGCATAGTTACAGGTACCAGCACACCACCCATATCATACCGATTCTCTTTAGCCTGGCTAAAATCCATAGAGGCTGACGTCAGATTGAGACTGACCCGATTCCACAGATACATATAATGATTTTGCTGGGTCACGATAAAAACCGAGGCTGCCACTACCAAAGCGGACAGAATCCCCTTTAGGTCAGGTCTGAATCGCCTTCCATTGTCAGACTTGCCTTCTTTCCGAAAGTACACAGCAAAAAAAATTAGATACTCCAGTCCCCAAAGCACGAAGATTACAGGCCACCAAACGAGGAGTTGAAGCATATATTCAGTATTTTGAAACACATCTACAATAAGCAAAATGCCTACAGCCATCAACAGAAGCGAAGAGGTGTAGCGCCCGACTCTTATTTTACGGTGCACGCCAGCTTCACCCTCTTTCTTTCAACTTTTTACGCTTAAAGGTCAGAAAGGCTTCCCTTAGAAAAAGGAATAAACCGATCATCATTAATAAAATAGCCAGCGTAAGGAATCCATAATCCTCAAAGAAATTGCTCAACCAGCGAGGTTTCATGCGAAACAAAATCATAAGCCCACCGCCTGCCACCATCAGCACAGCAAAAGCAAAGCCTCTCTCCCACGCATAAAAAGGACTACTTTGCTGGCCTCTAGCATCCATTCGTACATAACGATCAGGCTTACGTCGATAGCGAACCATATAATCTGCAGACTGTAAGACATCATATACATTATAAAAATATAAAACAGGTATGAATAATCCAAGCAAAATAAGTAATGGAATGTTGATCCTTAAGCCGTCAGAGGAAACATACAGCATCGCAAAAATATCTAGCAGGAGCAATACAATAAAACTAAGCCCCCTGATAAACAGTCCTAAAAAAAGATGTCCCAGTCCGGGTAACAATGCCGCCATGATAATGGCAATCACTTTGCGAAATTTAGCGTATTTTAGACGCTTCCCCTGTCTGGGTTGTTCCAGCTGTTCCGATGCTTGTAGCTGTCCAGCCTCTCCAGACGGTAACGGTTGTTCCGAGTTCATGCCATCCTCCCCTTTGAATCCCATACGTGGTTCCGCTGAAAAACATTTCAATGCTTACATAGTACCCCAATCAGATTTAAGAGTAACTGTTAAAAAAAGGTACCCTATTACTCAACAGAGACTGCAGCTATATCTTCCCATTGTCGTAAATCTGCTGCAATACGTACAGGATTAAAATCATGACGGGCCAGCACCTCTAGGGAAACCTCCATACTCTGCCGATCTGGATGTAATTCGTGAAATGGGACATTTTCATGTTCTTTAATCATTATTTTACGTATTTCCACTTTTTCTTGCTCTAAATAAGTCGAAATCTGATCCAGCAATCCGTGAGAGGCCAATCCGTACAATGTAATAAGATGGCGCTTGCGTCCACGCATATACCGAAGTTCAACTTTGTTAAACACCCATAAATTTAAAAATACGAGCACTGTCGCCGCTATAGATGGGAAATAAAACCCTGCTCCAACCCCAAGGCCAATAGCAGCCACGACCCAAATGGAAGCCGCAGTCGTTAGTCCGGTAATGGATTTACCTGTGAACATAATCGTTCCTGCACCCAAAAAGCCTACGCCAGTGATCACAGCGGTAGCCAAACGAGCGGGATCTATGCGTACATTAGCTTCTTTAATAAAATCGGCAAAGCCGTAAATGGAGAGTAGCATAATCAGCGTCGAACCAAGGCTGACCATAATATGAGTCCTCAAACCAGCTGCGTGATTGGAACGCTCGCGTTCAAACCCAATGAATCCACCGAGAAGCATGGACAGTAAAAGCCGTAAAATGATATGTGAATCGTCTATAATCCACGGATTATTCATTCGAGTCTCTCCTCCCGGTTATGTCGTGCTTCCCACTCCGGGTGCGCGGTTTGTGGGCTTATGTGCATTTTTAATGTCAATTTGATACCTCAATGCTATTCCACCTTATGCAGATGGTAGGTAGTTAATTCCACGCCTGGAGCGACCTCAGCCGCAGATACGGGACGAAAGCCATGTTTTCGATATAACGCCACCGCAGGAGTATTTAGAGTTCCTGTAGAGACGATAAACAACGGGATATTTTGATATTCATTCAAAACATGCTTCATTAAAGAATCTGCAATGCCTTTACGAAAATGATCTGGGTGAACCATCATACGTGTAAGGGTAAGCGAATCGGGCGATTCGGACTGCACAGCCAGTGCTCCTAGCAATTCACCGTCCTCCAGCCACCCATAAAAAGACTCTCCACAGCTTCTCAGCGTATCCAATGTATCCATCAGTGGAGGAATTTCATCAAACCCAATCAGCTCAGCTTCCAGCCTATAGGCAACATGCTGTAGACGCCATATCTGACTGACGATATCATCATCTTCCAATGAACATAGGGTAACCATGCTGTTTTCCCTCCTAAGGAAACTCATAAAATGCCATCAGGTTCTAAAGCTTGTTCGCGCCAACCATTCTTAGCGGCTATGCAAAAGGGGCCTGTCCCTAAAAGACAAGCCCCTGTCAAATCTATGCCATTAGCGGTTCAGCACTTCCGTCAGCAACTTATTAGCAAGGCCAGGGTTTGCCTTCCCCTTGCTCTCCTTCATCACTTGACCGACTAGGAAGCCGATGGCCTTTTGCTTGCCAGCTTTGTAATCCTCAACTGATTGCGGGTTAGCTGCTACAACTTGTTCGACAATTGTAAGGATCGCACCCTCATCACTGATTTGTACAAGCCCTTTTTCTTCGACAATTTGCTGTGGCAGTTTATCACTTTCCAGCATTTCCTTGAAGACCGTTTTAGCGATTTTGCTATTGATCGTTCCCTTCTCCAGCAGTCCGATCATTTCACCCAAGCCCCGACCGGTCAATTTAACCTGCGACAGTTCAACACCGGCACTGTTCAAATAACCGAGTAGATCCCCCATAATCCAGTTGGATACTGCTTTGGCATCCTTGGTGAATTGAAGGCTATCCTCGAACAAATCGGCCAATGGCTTGGAGGACGTAATCACCTGGGCATCATACTCAGGTAATCCATATTCGGAAGTGTAGCGTGCTTTACGCTGGTCAGGCAATTCAGGAATCGAAGCACGGATGCGCTCTTTCCATTCCTCGTCTATATGAAGAGTAACGAGATCCGGGTCTGGGAAATAACGATAGTCATGGGCCTGTTCTTTACCACGCATGGATAAAGTTTTACCTTGTGCTTCATCCCAACGACGTGTCTCCTGTACAATTGTTCCGCCTTCGTCCAGCGTCTGCTCCTGCCTGAACTGCTCATATTCCAGTCCGCGCTGTACGCCACGGAAGGAGTTCATGTTTTTCAGTTCCGCTTTAGTTCCTAGCTCTTTTTGTCCATGCGGACGAAGACTGATATTCGCGTCGCAGCGAAGTGATCCTTCCTCCATCTTCACATCGGATACGTCACAATACTGCATAATGGCACGTATTTTTTCCAGATAGGCCTTGGCTTCTTCCGGCGAAGATATTTCCGGTTCCGAAACGATCTCGACCAATGGTGTGCCGACCCGATTAAAATCGACCAAAGATGCGTAGCCACCATCAACATGTGTTAATTTCCCTGCGTCCTCTTCCAGATGCAGTCGAGTAATACCGATACGCTTTGTCTCACCATTCACTTCAATATCAATCCAGCCATTTTCGCCAATGGGTTGATCGTATTGTGAGATTTGGTAGGCCTTAGGTGAATCGGGGTAAAAATAGTTCTTGCGGTCAAACTTGCTCACATCAGCAATGGTGCAATTCAGCGCCATTGCTGCTTTCATCGCATAATCAACGGCCTGACGGTTCAATACCGGCAATACCCCTGGATGACCGAGACAGACCGGACATGTATGAGAGTTGGGTGGTGCTCCGAAGGATGTCGAGCATCCACAGAATATTTTAGACTTCGTATGCAATTCCACGTGCACTTCAAGTCCGATGACCGTCTCATACTTGGATGTAGTTGTAGACATGAATAGGTTCCCTCCTTTTTGGCAAATTACAGCTGCGGACGCTGCTTGTGAAATTCGGTATTTTGTTCAAAAGCATGAGCTACGCGTAGCACGGAAGACTCGTCAAAGGCTTTTCCGATGATTTGTAGTCCGACTGGCATTCCATCCGCTAGACCACACGGAATGCTAATGGCTGGCACACCAGCCAAGCTCACCGGAATCGTCAAAATATCGTTCAAATACATTGTTAATGGATCGTCCACTTGCGAGCCGATTTTGAAAGCAGTTGTCGGTGCAGTAGGTCCGATAATCACATCATATTGTTCAAATACACGATCAAAATCCTGTTTAATCAGTGTGCGCACTTTTTGAGCTTTCAAATAATAAGCATCGTAGTACCCAGAGCTGAGCGCATAGGTACCTAGCATAATCCGACGCTTCACCTCAGGACCAAAACCCTGCGTACGGGACTGATGGTATAGATCAAGCAGGTTGTCTGGATTGTCAGAACGTACACCATAGCGCACGCCGTCAAAACGTGCCAGATTGGATGACGCTTCGGATGAAGCCAGCAGGTAGTATGTCGCAACCGCATATTCCGTGTGTGGAAGAGATACCTCTTCCCATACAGCGCCCAATCCTTCCAGCGTTTTCAGTGCATCCAGCACCTTCTCCTTGACCTGAGGATCGACGCCCTCACCAAGATACTCTTTAGGCACAGCGATACGTAGTCCTTTTACATCCCCGGTTAAAGCGTTCAAATAATCAGGAATGTCTACCTTTGCAGAAGTGGAGTCCTTCTGGTCATAACCTGCAATGGCTTGTAGGACATAGGCCGAATCCTGAACATTTTTAGTAATGGGTCCAATTTGGTCTAAAGAGGAGGCAAAAGCCACCAGTCCAAAGCGGGATACTAGACCATAGGTTGGTTTCAGGCCAACTACTCCGCAGTAAGAAGCGGGCTGGCGAATGGAACCCCCTGTATCCGAGCCGAGCGTGAAATAAGCCTCACCCGCTGCAACAGCCGCAGCCGAGCCGCCACTGGAACCACCGGGAACACGTTCTAAATCCCAAGGGTTACGTGCAGGGAAAAAGCTGGAGTTCTCGTTAGAGCCGCCCATGGCGAATTCGTCCATGTTCATTTTACCGAGTGTCACGGTTTGCGCTGCGCGTAACTTGCTAACAACTGTGGCATCGTAAACGGGATCAAAATTTTTCAAAAACTGACTGCCACATGTTGTACGCAGCCCTTCTGTCACAATATTATCCTTAATGCCAACTGGCAGGCCAAACAACAACCCTCTTTCCTCTCCGGAAATCAGTTGATCATCCAGCTGACGTGCGGATGCACGGGCCTGTTCCTCGTCAACGGTAATATAAGCTCTGATCTTGTCTTCCCGCGCACCAATTGTCTCCAGAGCGTGTCCTACCAGATCACTCACGGAAATTTCCTTTTGATGCAGCTTGTTATGTATCTCGGGCAATGTGTTATTGAACAAGCTCAATTTGCATCCTCCTTTCAAATATGAGATCTATTCCAGAACAGCAGGAACCTTAAACTGTCCGTCTTCTTCTTCAGGTGCATTGCGCATCACTTGCTCATGTGTCAAACTTTCGCGAACTTCGTCGTCTCGCATGACATTGCTGACGTGCAGCACATGAGTGGTCGGCTTTACCTGCTCCGTATCCAGCTCATTCAGCTTCTCCGCATAATGGAGAATGGCGTTTAATTGTCCTGTCATCGTTTCTTCCTCAGCCGCGGTCAGATTCAACCTGGACAGCTTGGCTACGTGACGGACATCTTCCGTGGAAATGTTCATACAAAACCCTCCTCATGTATATGAGGATTTTGCAAAAAATCCAATAAGCGACTGAAATCGAATTTTGCAAAATCCTGATATTAAAAAATGCTGCACCGAACTTTGAAATAACGTTTTTAATTATAGGATAGAACCCTTTACAATTCAATCTTTGACGCGGTACAGAAGCAAACTGCACTTCGATGAGGTAAATGTTGCTAAAAGAATATAAAAAAAGCACCTTTCGGTGCTCTTTCGTGAAAACTATAGGAGCTGAGATTGTGCCCTTTATATATTCTTAAAAAGAATCGACCGTAGCCGACTTCTATATCCAAGCACGCAAATTGACTTGTCTGATAAAATCAGCCTGTGACAACAACTCCGCCGCGGTTTCTTCTTCCTCAGTCTCTACCGAATCAATACCACCGTTCATCACATGCATGAACAGTTGCTCATTATGGGTAGCAAGGGCGTAATCTATCAGCGCTTCACGCTCAATCCGCTCGGCTTCCAGCTTGAGAATACTCTCTTCCAGCTCGATGTCTCCGGATGGTACAAAAAAATTGCGGTTCACCTTCGGTACGCGAATGACATAGTCAAAAGCATTGTCCGCATTACGGTCGTAAGCAATGATATAACCATGTTCGCCCACAGGAAGATTCTGCTCAAAAGCATCCGCGACGATCATAATTCTAGCTCCTAAATGATGCATCGTTAGCCCCCCCGTTTGTCTGAACTTATCTGCTAAGTCTACTAAAAAAAAAGTAGCTTGTCTATATCATCTATGTATCTTCATAATCGACCGTCTCCACGTCCCAACCTGTGTTCATTCAGCCTCACATGCCAGTTTTGTGTAGGGATTCCGCCCCGTCGTTTCACCTTTTTCCAAGTTATGATCTTCGGCTCGGAATCTGCCACAGAATCTTCAATATCTATTATATTGGGAACCCGGAAACTACCTCCAATCTCACGTTGTACCCCATATATATGTTTTCTTTTCATTCTTGCTCCCCCTTGTGATCTGACGGCCTCATGCCTCTTTATCCTCTTAATGGGCAAAAAAAAGAACGCAAACCGGGATTCATCCACAGCTTGCGTGCTTCGCGAGTTTAGTATGTAACTTCAATAAATTTATGTTAACAAAAATAAAAACCTTTGTCTATACATAATTTATAATTTGTTGTCGAAATGGGGCAAAACCTGTCACACCTTTGATTTTGCCCCTACTGAACATTCATCACATTTACCGGATATACGGATTGTTAGCTTTCTCATAACCGATGGACGTTTTGGGACCGTGACCGGAATAGACTGTAACGTCATCTCCGAGTGGAAACAATTTGTTCTGAATAGAATCGTATAGATCCCGTTCGCGGCCGCCCGCCAGATCCGTGCGTCCAACGCCCTGACGAAATAGCACATCCCCGGAAAAAAGATCTTTGCCGCATAAAAAGCTGACACTTCCGGGTGAATGGCCCGGTGTATGGAAAACCCGGAACGTGTGACCGATCAGGTTCAATTGTTGACCTTCTGCCAAGTCATATTCGGCTGGTTCCGTCGAGATCGGAGGGGATGCCTCTGGCCACATCAAGGAGCCATTCAGCTTAGGAGATGTAAGCCAGTCTTGCTCCAAGGCGTGCAGATAAACCGGGCAGTCTTTGGCATTGCGAATCTCCTCTACTCCTCCGATATGGTCAAAATGGGCATGCGTCAGCAGGATAGCTTCAATCGTCAGTGGCTCAATGGCTCTCAGCAAAGGACCCGGATTCATCCCTGGATCAATAATAACAGCGCGCTTCGGATCATCTCCTTGAAGCAAATAAGCATTCGTCTGGAGCGGGCCGAGATTAAAACTGCGAATAGATAATGTCATAAGTTAAAATCCCGAGATCAGCTCGCGTAATTCCTGAACAATTACAGGATGGACCTCGGTTCCCTCCCCATATTTTCCAGCCATTTCTTTACGAGCAACTGCGATTTTTTCTTGATAATCATCGGCTTCCCGATCTGGATTTTCACGTTTGAATGCGATCATAATTTGTTGAACATGTGCAGGGCGTGGTCCCCAGTGGCCAAGTACATGACCTCCCGTATCCGCAAAAATCACAATCGGCACAGCACGTCCGCCCATTGTCAGGAAGTCGTCCATCAGCGCCTGATGATTTTCCAGAATCAATACTTCGGTTGGAATCCCGCTATTCTCCAACGCGCGGAACACAACTGGCACATTGCGTACTACATCCCCACACCAGTCGGCAGCCAATATAAGCACACGCAGATCATCACGATGGTTCAGGCTTTCAAAAAACTCCCGATCCTCTTCGCTGCTCCACACAAACTGATCGTATCCAGAGCGGAAGGCTTCTTTGTTCTTTTCCATGCCCTCCATAAATTGTTCAGGACTCAAGCCCTTTCCGAAATATTGCGATACGTTAGTACGGCTCATGTTATACACTTCCTTTTTTGTTTTTGGCTACAATCCATTTGATAACAAAATAAATGATCAAGAGCGCAAGAGCAACCAGCAAAATCGGTTTGATGTAAGGTGCTGCCACTTCGTCAATTTGTTCCCACTTGTCTCCCAACAGCATACCTAAATATATAAACAAAACAGACCAAGGTATAATCGCCAGCGTTGTCAAAATAATAAAGCGCCATACGTTCATTCGAGCCAACCCGGCAGGGATTGAGATCGCGTGACGAACAACAGGGATAAAGCGAGCTGTAAAAATGACCCCTGTGCCATATTTATTGAACCAGGCTTCAGCGTGGTCAACATGACTTTTTTTGATGAGTATGTATTTCCCATACTTATCTAAAACGGGTCTGCCGCCATAGCGTCCAATCCAGTAAATGAACAACTGGGCCAGCACCCCGCCAATCGTTCCAAACACGACTGCGCCAAAAAAATTAATATGACCCGAGGACACTAAAAAACCGCCATAAGCGAGGACTATTTCACTTGGAATGACCTCCACCATCAAGCCTAGCATAATACCAAAATACCCAAGACTACGAATGATCTCAAACAAATAATTAATGATACTAGATATTTGGTCCATCTCTCTTCCCACTCCCTGCCTGTTTCTCTATTTTCATTTAGTGTATCACAGCGGCAGAACAAGTCGCCACTTCGTCCAAAAAGGGAAGTCAGTGACCCCGGATCCTCTGCCCGCATAAGTTGTGAGAGAGAGGAGGGGGTACAATATGCCTCCCGGCAAATTCCCCAAACATGACAATTCACAATCCCGATTACCCACGGCTCGTGGTATCCGCCGCGCATGTACCAAAGAGTTGTATCGAACCTGCAAACGTCTGCCTGTTCACATTGCTCCTGATCTGGTCAAGCAGGGCGAAGAACTATACTGCCGCAAGGTCGTCGGACACCTTATCTGGATTGCGGAAAACCATAGTAATCGCAAACTACTGTGCGACTGGTGGGATGAAGATGTCAGCGAGGAGCTCGCGGCATTGTGGAAGGTGGATCGCGATGTCTTGTGCACCGCTTTTAGAAATGCCTATGGCGGATAGATGTTTGTGTACTGCAATCATGAACTGTGAACTACAAAAAAGTGGAGCCACCCCGCAGTGGCTCCACTTTTACTATATTCCTAGCTATGTGTCTGCTTTTTCCCCGCTCCTTCGGGAAGCAAGTCCGCACAAGCGCGTTCCAAATAAGGATCAGCATGAATAAAATCCCGAAATGCTGTGTATTCACGCCACAGAACGGATTGTTCTCCCGCTTGCCCTTTGACGGCACGAATCAGAATATTTTTAGGTGTATGCTCCATGTCGATAAATTCCAATAGCTGTGTCCGATATCCCATCATATCCAGCAGTTTGGCCCGGATTCCATCCGTTGCCAGTGCAGAAAAACGCTCCTTTAAAATGCCGTGGGAAAGCAACGGCTCCAATACCGGATTTTCCAGTTGGTTAAACAGCTCATGCTGGCAACACGGAACCGACAAAATGACGGAAGCACCCCAGCGAACAGCCTTTTCCAGCGCCGCATCTGTTGCAGTATCACAAGCGTGCAAGGTAACAACCATATCCACCTGTTCCAGTTCGTTATAGTCTGCGATATCACCGACCAGAAACTCCAACTGTCGATATTGCAGCTTTTGAGCCAGAACATTACAGGCTTCAATGACATCTGCCTTCAAGTCCAAACCAACGATCTGCAATGGTCGCTTTTGCTGTACAGCCAAATAGTGATACAACGCAAAGGTCAAATACGATTTGCCACAGCCAAAATCCACAATCGTCAATGGGCGGCCTACCGGAAGGCTAGGTAATACATCCTGCACCATTTCGAGAAACCGGTTAATTTGACGAAACTTATCATACTTGCGGGCCAGTACCTTACCATCCTCATTCATAATCCCCAGCTCAATCAGGAAAGGAATTCGTTCCCCTTCTTCGAGCACATATTGCTTTTTGCGATTATGAGACAGGTCGGCTTTACTTTTGCTCGGTGACTTTGTCAGAATGGATACTTTATATTTTTTACTGATCAGCACTTGGTAGTCTGCATCCTTGGCGCATAAAAGTCCTTGGCGGAACGTGTCCTCAAACAAGGCAGTCATACGCTCGTTAGCTTCGTCAGGGGTCAGATTTTCATGAATGACTTTGTTGCTGTAATGAAAAGCAAACTGGTAATGCAGTTTGTTTTTCAATTCTACAGGTTTAATTTGTACTTTAGTAAAAGAAGCATCCTCCCGTTTGCGAAGCTGACTCAGCGTCGCTGTTATGAGGGATCCTCCCGTGGTCAATTGGTATATAAGTTCGCGCAGTGAATCCAAAAGGTACATCTCACTTTCTTTCATGTAATTGGGTGATCTCGGTCAAACCCTCGGTGACTTCCTGGCGTGAAATTCCACCCAGCTCCAGCTCTGCATTGGTCTTATCCAGTAATTGACTATAAAACGTCTCCGCTTCCGCTAGCAGCTCTGGCTGCTCCCATGCCAATCCAAACCAGACATCGGCGGCTTCGTCCAACCTGTTTTCTCGCTCGTAATGAACAGCCAGCAGCTTGCTGGTTTCAGGGGGGAGCTCATATTCGCGCACCAGCTTCACGATACACGCTATTCGTTCAGGCAGGACCTGCAGATCACGAGTCGCGCCATTCGTATCGCTGTACAAATATAAATGAAGAGATTTCATCAAGATTCGTATACCTTCGTCTGTTCTGCTGGTTTCCAGGTAAATCGCGGCTTCTTCCTCCAAAATGCGAGCCACCTGCTGAAGCTTATCCGCTTCAATTCCAGGGCCCAATCGGAAAAGCTCAATAATTTGTTCCGGCGGCAATCGTCTGAGCAGATCTGAACGAAGACGAAACTGCTTGTTGAGCAGGTCATCTAGCTGTTTCAGCGCTTCGATGTGTTTATTTTCGCGCCTAAGACCGAGCACCGATGCTACTGCGGATGTCAATTCTTCCATCATACTGAGCAAATAGTCTTTTCTAAGCAAGCCGTTCCCTTCCTTTCATCCCGATGCCTAGACAACCAGAAACTTCTGTCTTCTGATTGTATGACATCCTTGTCTAAAAGCCAAATGCCACCGCCATGCCGCAATTTCATTTAACACAATTACAAATACTTTATAGCATCAAAGATTCGACACTCAGAAATCACGTATGGCACGTAACATTCCGTTAGTACAGTGTTTTGTAGCCGATCATGGACTAACGAAATAGAGTATTTGAAAATTTGATATTGATTCTCCGTTAGTCTCGTGTTATTTTTGTTTCATGCGAAACAAAAATAATCTTTATTATTTATTGATTCATATAATAAAATAAAATATTTATTTTCATTCGAAACAAAATTATGCATTGATATTTTACAGGGGAGGACGTTTAAGTATGGGAAAAAAATTCAGTGCGATACTACCGGAATATAAAGAGTTCATACAGCGACAGCATATTTTCTTTGTAGGATCAGCACCGATATCCGAGACGGGGCATGTGAATATTTCCCCCAAGGGATATGATTCCTTTCGTATTTTGTCAGATCAGGAGGTAGCCTATCTCGACTTGTCGGGAAGTGGCAACGAAACAAGTGCGCACATTATAGAGAACGGACGGGTAACCATCATGTTCTGTGCATTTGAAGGCGAGCCCAGTGTATTAAGACTCTATGGTACTGGCACAGTCGTGTTGCCCAATACAAAGCGTTGGAATGAGCTGTATCCTCTCTTTAATCCACTTCCTGGAGCAAGACAAATCATAGTAGTTGATGTTCATATGGTGCAGGATTCATGTGGTTTTGCAGTTCCCTTCATGACTTACACGAGCGAACGGGAAAAGCTGAAGGACGTGGCGATTCAGATGGGCGAAGAAGTACTTAAAAAGTATGCATACGAGAAAAGTTTAGAGAGTATTGATGGTTTGCCGACGGCGTTTGCCTTGAACAAAAATAATATGACTTAGGTATTCTGCACATTAACCGATATGATACAACAAGTCAGCAAAATTCAAATAAACTGAATGTATAGTGACCACATCTAAAAACAATTTGCATACAAGAAACCGGAACCTTCTGACGATCACATCAAAGGGTTCCGGTTTTTGGGCTTACCTTAGTCTACTTTTTCAAGTTTTGCTCCAAAAACGCCAAGATAGCATTAGCTAATAGCTCCGGTGCCTCAAACAGGCTCATGTGACCTGCTTCCGGCAGGGTAACCTGAGTTACTCCGGCCCGATCTGTTGTAAACGTCCGCGCTGGAGGAACCGCCTGATCCTGCTCCCCCGCTACTAAAAGAGCTGGCAAGGCAGAAGCCGACAACACATCCCGTCGGTCAGGACGCTCGCGCATAGCCAATGATGCTCCTACAGCTCCTTGCGGAGGTGTTTTGTAGCCAATTTCTTTGACTTTAAGTAATTGGCTGGACATCGACTCCACATGATCAGGAGCAAACAGTCCCGGTACGAGTCCATCTACAAAGTTGGTAATCCCCTCCGTTTGGATGGTAGATACAGCCTTGTTACGCTTTTCTTTACCTTCGTCCGTATCTGCATAAGCTGTGGAATGAATCAGTCCAAAGGCTGTAAGGCGCTCTGCATGTCTTTGCACTGCCGAAAGGGCTAAATAGCCTCCTAGGGAGTGACCAAACCAGGCAGCCTGAGGGATGTCCAATTGTTCTTGAAGTTTAAGCACATCATCTGCCATTTGATCAATCGTATAGGCTCCTAGTGGAGCATCGCTGCGTCCGTGTCCACGCAAGTCTGGAACAATACAACGATAGCTTGGGGACAGCAAGGGAACAACCTCATCCCAATAGGAGGAGCTTCCGCAAAATCCGTGCAATAGAATGATCGGATCTCCTTTTCCCTGTTCGGCATAGCAGATCGTCGTTCCTTCGCATAATACCTTTTCCATGTGGAACCCTTCCTTCTCTGTATATAATCTATTGGATCTGAATATATTAGTGAGTAGAACATGCTGATGTATATTATTAAGCAGACGATCAATATCTGAAACGGTAACCCTCTGGAAAATCTTGCGAAGCTGTTTTTAAGCCAAATTCACAAGCCGCCGCATTAGCAATATGCGCAGCCATTGTCATGACCAAGTGAAGCGAAGTCATTTGGAGTGTCCAATAGGGTTTGGGACTGCGCTCATTCACAATCGCTGCAACACTATAATGACCCACAGACGGCAGAGACAGCCCTACCGATCGCGCAGGAGTTAGCGGTTCACACGCAATAAGAAACATTCCCGTTGAGCCGTGCTGTCCAAGACAAGCATCTATGGCGATCACATGATGATCTTGGGGAATGCACTCCAAGTATGGAACCAGATGATCCGCATCACAGGGCTCCGACATTGTCCCAATCACGTGCGGAAAACCTTGCTCCTTGAGCATGGTGCCTACCAGTGGCCCCAGTGAATCACCCGACGAGCGATCTGTACCGATACAAACAAAAGTCAACTTATCTATAGCATGCTGATGATGAATTTCTCGGAAAAACGGCGCGAGTCCATCTCGATCTGTTTTCTTTACATTATGTTCTAAGGACGAGCGTCCGGGTGCGGAAGCTCGATTATACAAAGACAACTTTGCCCATCCTCCTTGATTCGGTTGTATATTGGTAATCTGGCTTTCAGTACATTCTACAACAAAAACATGATACAATACAGGCAACTTCCCCTGTTATGAAAGGATGGAAAATTAACGATGGATTTGTCTGTACCGTCTCATGCCAACATTGAGTATATGATTGAGGGCATTAAAACCAAGCTCCGTATGGCGAGTGGTGCTGCTATGCAAGCTTCCGCTTTCTCGCTGGAGCAATACGAGGACATCCATGATGTCTATGATATGGTGATAAACAAGCCTAACCTGAGCATTTCCGAGGTTGAAGCTATTGTTTCTGAACTGGGTAGATTGCGTAAGTCCTCCTGAATCAGCCTATAGGAATACAGCTTAGCTGTATTACAACCTATCATCATGAGCAACAGCCTTCATGCCAGTGGCCCTGTCACCGTAAATAAAGCTCGTACCTCCGCTCGCTTCAACAGACGCGCAACGGGGATACGAGCTTTATTTTTCGATTGCATATACGCATTTTCATACACTTCTTCACTCAAGGATGCTTCAAGGTAAATCTGCTAACACCAGTTCAGATATATCCTCATTACCTGTAGCTAGTATCTTTAATGCACAACTTTTTTGAATTCGTGCAGCATCACCAGGCCCTAACTGAAAATCTCCATCCTGGCACGTAACTTCCACATGACCGCTAACTACATAAATGTGGGTGCGGCGCTCCTCTTGCTGCGGATATTCAAGCTGCTGGCCTTTTTCCAATCTGCTCAGATACAGATTTATATCCTGCGCGATGGATAACGTTCCCTCCACTTCTGAACCAGACACAACAGGCTGAAGCCGATTTAGGCGTTCACTGTGCTTGAATCTTTGCACCTGATAAGAAGGCTGAATGCCAGGGCTCTCGGGTAAAAACCACATTTGCAAAAAGCGAACCGATCTTTCATCCCCAGTATTTCGCTCTTCATGTTCAATCCCGATGCCTGCACTCAGAACCTGAATCGAGCCGCTTTTTAAATCCTGCTCATGTCCCAAGCTGTCGCTATGATGCAATTGGCCTTCAATTACATAAGTGACGATTTCCAAATCGTGATGCGGATGTCTTTTGAAGCCTTGCTGCGGTTCAAGTTTGTTATCATTATGGGCTAGCATACAACCAAAATGGGCATTGCTCGGATCTTCATAATCGGCAAATGAAAAGCTAAACTCACTATGAATCCATCCTTTATTTGAGGTATGTCTTTCTGCCGATGTCACTATTTTAATCATCCTTAACACCTCCATGGATTACAGTTCCGTAAAGCAGCCTTGCTTCGTGATGATTATTCCACTTTCGGCCCTGGCATTACAAACACTGTGATACGATCCCTTTACCCCGGGCTTAAATGCCTCAATCAGCCTGTCGTCTCCGTCGAGTTTTGCTCTTAAGTTCATTATTAGTTAAGTTAATAGTACGAAAAATTAAATCTATTACAGCCATAAGGAGGAGATTTATTACATATGCTATCCCATAAACCCCAACCATCCCGGTTCCTACCAAGCTATTTGCGTCGTAGTCTGTATGCATCTATTATCATGATCGCTGTGATGCTTCTCATCGCCTACTCTGTGCAATGGATTGGCACGGCTCCTTTTCTATATTGGGATGAGCGTATACAGGATGCTATTTTTCCAGACACAGCAGCTACTCATGACCAATTGCTAACCATCGCTATATTCATTACGTCTTTCGGTTCATTCAGCATGTCGTTAATTATCGCCCTCGGTGCTGCTACCTTATGCTGGGTCTTTCTTCGTTCAAAAGCTTATTCCTTTGCGATCCTAAGCAGCTTTACGGCGATGTGGGTGCTGAATACGCTCATTAAAGAAATTCTGCAACGGGAACGCCCGTCACTTCAACATTTGGTTGAAGCCGGGGGCTACAGTTTTCCCAGCGGTCATGCGATGATTTCCATGGGATTTTACGGCATGATATTTGCCATCTGGGCTATAGAACGAAAGATTCGTGAGCGTTCGCTCTTCCTCCCGTGCGTTCTTGGTGCACTGCTCATTATATTGATTGGACTAAGCCGTATATATTTAGGAGTTCACTTTCCTACAGATATTGTGGGTGGTTATATTGCAGGCATCATTTGGCTGGCGTTTACCGTTCCTATGATCTATTGGCGAGCGAAAATGCAACTTTCTTCTCCCCCCCGCCCATAACGTCCGATTCGGCTTTTTGTTTCACTCCGGGTCATGACGTTTATATACGAAGTAAGCAAGGCACAGCAATATCGAAGCTCAGCATTTATCAAAAACGTTATCGTTTGTGAACTTAGGATAAGGGAGGCGATCCTTGTGTGGGGAATTGTACTAAGTATTGTAATGGCCATTATTATCGGATTGATTGGCGATGCACTAGCTGGACATGAAATGCCTGGCGGCATTGCAGGCTCTATGATTGCTGGATTTGTAGGAGCTTGGCTAGGTGTCATGCTGTTGGGAGACTGGGGCCCGGTCATCGGAGATTTTGCAGTCATTCCAGCCATACTTGGAACCGCATTGTTCGTATTCTTGCTCGGACTTGCGTCCAGGCTATTGAGAAGGGCTACCTAACATTTATATATATTTTTATTCTATAAAAGGAGTGATATATCATGAGTAACATTGACAATCAAAATATGGCAAGCACTTCAGGTTTTGCAAAGGGTTTATTCATTGGAGGTTTGATTGGTGCTGCGGCAGCCCTGCTGTTCGCTCCAAAGCCGGGTCGCGATTTACGTAGTGATCTGTCCGAAAAAATGACTGTTGTCTCCGATAAAACGAAGGATGTCGCATCTGTAGTTAGCAGCAAAGCGACAGATTTGGCCAAAACCGTTTCCACTAAAACAGCAGATGTAGCCAAAACGGTATCCGAGAGTAAAGACAACATCATATCCAGCGTAACCAAAGCTTCTGCCGATGTCGCTAATGAAGCGGCCAAAGCGGATAAAGAAGTTATGGATGCAACCGCTCAAGCAGCCAAGGACACTCAAAAACAATTAAATGCAAATTCCTAATAGGAACACATTCCGATTACAACCAAAATAATATCCAAACACTGAACAGCCAGCATGCAAGAAGCTGGCTGTTTTTAAATGATAGAAAGGCTGGGATGACAATGAACAAACCAAACTCCTATGGAGATGATCTTGCTCGGAACAACAAGAGAACCTTTCACCCCCTCCAGGCTCAAGATCAGCCAGATGAGATTTCATCCAAGCAGACCTCTTCTACTCATCATCATGTTAAAACACATGATCCGGAGAGAGACTTTGATGTAAATGAGCATCCTTTTGAACTTCGCCATGAGGTCAAGCGGCTTAACAAACGCCTAGATCAAATCGCAGATACATTGGAAAAAGCAGAATTCAAAGATATTATAGAGAACTACTCCAGCACGAAAAGAAGAATTATGAGCAATCTGACTGCAGGGATTGCACGTGGTCTCGGCCTTACGCTGGGTACAGTGGTCATACTCGCCTTGCTCGCTTGGTTGCTCAGTTTCCTGGTACAGTTAAATCTTCCGGTCATCGGAGATTTCATCGCCGAATTATTAGGATATATCAAAATGAGCCAAGGTACTAAGTAATTGTCCCTATCTCAATTAAAAACGATCCATCGTAACCGATATAGACTCCCCAAAGAGCTTCCTGTTACGATGGATCGTTTTTTATTTGTAAATTATAACAGCTGTAAGCAGCCGCTACAATTTGTTGCGCTTGTTAGTTTTCAATAAGTCTCCTGTCCACCCCTTCATCATCAGCCAGCCGTACATTCCCGCCATACTTAGCAATGTGGCAATAATCACGGCGGTAAAACCCCAGCCTGTTTTAATCCAAGGCAGATTTTCAAAGTTCATGCCCCAAATGGCCCCCACTACAGTGGCAGGTGTAAAAACGGCGGTCACAATGGTGAGCGTCTTCGTAATCTCATTGCCCCTAAAAGCGGAAATGGCCTCGTCAATAGAGATCAGGGTGTCGATTTCCTTTTCATAATGCAGGAAAAGTCCTTCCATCCGAGTCACACGGTAAAGTAACTGCTTAAAAAAGCGATTCTCCTCCAGTTTATCCAAATATGCCTCCCGAGAAGCCGTTACCAGCTCTGAAAAAGGAATGAACATATTGCTCCAATACAACAGCTCGAAACGTGCATTCAATATAGAATCCATCAGTGTACGGGCATTTCTTTTCTCCATGTCCTCTTCCAGTCTTCTCAGGTTGATCTCGAACTTATCCATACCTGTATGAAAATAATGAAGCACGGCTCTCGCCAATACAAACATGCCGTCAGCTGCATCCTCACACTGTTCCAGCATTTTTTGGCGTTCCGCGGTGTGCATAATTTCACGGGTGTTTTGATCCAAATTTAACGTCACCAGCTTCTGGTTTAGAACCAGAAAATAAAACTTGTTGCAATTGCGTTGACTATCGATTTCCTCTTGAACGGAGTAGATCAGCGACCCGTACATTAAGGGCTGATTGCCATCTGGAAAGCGTACAGATATAAAGCTGGATGGAATGTCCTCTACCTTGTCCAGCCATTCTGCGGCTTCTGGGAGCTTCTCCTTCAAGTGCTGTATGACCGAATCTTGCCAATTCCCAGCACTGATGTCCCACCATTCCCATCCTCCACGAAAGGAAGAAATCTGTTCAAATGCTGTCATGGATTCCAACCTTCCTCCCAACCTTTTTCGCTTTATAAAAAGGACACGTTTCCCATATCGGAATAACGTGTCCTTACGATGTGACATCAAATATGTTAAACCAAGAATTCCGCGTTTTTCTCATGAAATAGAGGAATTAGACATAATCTGCTTCAGCTTTTCCGTAGCCCGCTTCTGAATACGGGAAACGCTCATCTGTGATACGCCCAACGTCTGGGCAATCGCACGTTGAGATTGACCGTCCTGAAATGCCAGAAGAAGCACCTTCTGTTCCTGCTCCTTCAGTTGGCTTAAAGCCTGCTGCAAATCCATTCGTTTTTCCACAGCGTCATAATCGTTAGCATCCGAGCTAATGAGCTCGCCTAACGTAGCTGCACTCTCTTCCTGGGATAAAGGCGAGTCCAGTGAAACATAGTGATAGCACTCACGACCAGCAAGCACCTCGATCGTTTCTTCCACGGTTAGATCCAAATAGGTCGCAATCTCGTCCACATTGGGTGAGCGTTCCAACTTAACGGTCAGTTCATCAATAGCATGTTGAACAAGCGCACCCTTTTCCTTAATGCGGCGAGGAACCTGGATGTACCAGGATTTGTCGCGCAAATAATTTTTCATATGTCCCAGCATACTTTTCATAGCGTACGGTTCAAATGGGATACCCAAGCTGATATCGTATTGCTGAAGCAGACGTATCAAAGCCATCTGACCGGTCTGATATAAATCCTCGTATAAGTCCGGACGGTTACGGGAGATTTTCCCGGCAGCCATCTTGACCATCGGCTCATACTTGCGGATCAGCACGGTAGCAATATCGTTATCCTTGGTTTGCTGGTACTCCCAGATTAGACCAACGGCTTCATCCATCGACTCCGGGGGAGTTACCTTTTCATTCATACTCTTTCCTCACTTCTGGTCAAGCGCTTTACCAGCACCACTTCGGTGCCTTTTCCTGTCTCATTCAAGATATGGACATCGTCCATAAGCGCCTGCATGAGATAAAAGCCTAATCCGCCTATCTGTGCATCATTCAACTCCTTGTCATGCAAGGATGCGATACGGGACGGGTCCTCCACGCGTTCAAAGCTCTCCCCTTCATCTTTGACACGAATGGACAGCGAAACTTCATCAAATTCGAATGTCACTTCCACGACTCCCCCCTCATGACCATATGCATAAAGGACAGAGTTATTACAGGCTTCCGATACAGCCACTTTCATGTCTTCAATATCCTCATAAGAGAATCCCATTTTCGCGGCAATACCGTATAAATTTAATCTTACAATATCAACAAAGTCAGCAGTTGCCGGCAAATTAAGAACTACTTTTTGAATTTGAGCGTTCATTTCTTTTTCTTTCCTTTCCTATTGGGAATTCTCCTGGGGGACAAAGAATTTGGCAATACCAGTCATATCAAATAGCTTTTGAATTTGAGGCGGTACCTCTTGAACAGCAAAGCGAGACTCCATCCCATGCCTTGCTTTTAAAATGGATAACAAGATTCCAATACCTGTGCTGTCAATGTATTTAAGGTCTCTCAAGTTAATAATCAAATCTTGGCTGGATTCCCCCACCAAAGGCTCCATCACCAGACGAAAATCAGGTGCTACCGAAAGATCCAACTCTCCACTCAGATAAACGGTATTTACGCCATCGGTTGTTTCCGTAATTGCATTAAACTTCTCATTTTTATTTGTATTCATAGGCCTACTCTCCCAAAAAAAGATTTCCCTACATACTAACCCATTATACGAGCGTTTGAATCACGGTATAACTTTTTAAACACTACCAAATGCCACCATCTAAGCTTCATTGATCTGATCTTTACCCGGTTGCATTGGAAAATGGTCCGGAGAATGCCGTAGCAATGCCTGTTTTACACTGCTGATTTTAACGGGCTTACTAATATAATCGTTCATCCCCGCTTCAATACATCGAGGCTGAATACCCTCCATGACGTTAGCCGTCATGGCGATAATGGCAGGTTGCGATCTTCCCGCCAATTGTTCACGCACTCTACCCGTACACTCCAGACCGTCCATCACAGGCATCTGCAAGTCCATAAAGATATAGTCATAGTCCTGATTAGCCGTGACCATATCAAGCGCCTGCTGTCCATCTGCTGCCACATCTGAAGCCAGTCCGAGCTTATCCAGTATATTAACCATCAGCTTCTGGTTAATCGGATGATCATCAACGACCAGTACAGGTCTACGACTTGGAGATTCCTGATGTGGAATTTCCCAATCGTGGCTGGACTCTCCCTCCAGTTCATTTTCCTGAGCAAAGCCAAGCTTCATTGTGAAATGAAACGTCACGCCCTGTTCTCCGCTCGTATCTACACGGATATCTCCGCCCATCATATTCACTAAGGTTTTACAAATGGCGAGTCCTAACCCGGTTCCACCATATTTACGTGTCATTGAAGAATCCAGTTGGGAAAAGGGCTGAAACAACCTTCCAACCTTAGCCGGATCAATACCAATGCCTGTATCCTTCACAGAAAACTCAACGGTAAGTCCATTATCGCTTTGCTCTTTGACAGATGCGAAGACATACACCCCGCCCCGGTCTGTAAATTTGACAGCATTGGATATCAGGTTAATCAGTACTTGACGCAATCTTCCCATATCTCCATATAACACAGGAGGCATCTGTTCATCGAGAAAATAAACCAGTTCCAAGTTCTTTCGGTTCACTTCTACCGTAAATAGGCTGAAAACTTCCTTGATACAGGAAACCAGATCAAAAGGATATTCCTCTACCTCCATTTTGCCTGACTCCAGCTTAGTGAAGTCCAGAATATCATTAATGACTGCTACCAGTGCGTCTGCACTACGACGGATGATATCGGCATATTCCTGTTGGTCGCTTTGCAGCTCCGTCTCCATCAGCAAATCAATCATTCCAATGACGCCGTTCATAGGTGTGCGGATCTCATGGCTCATCATCGCCAGAAATTCCGTTTTGGCATTGGCAGCAATCTCCGCTGCCTCCTTGGCGGCAATCAGTTCGCTGTTCATCTTCTCCAGCTGCTGGGTCTTCTGATGGAGCAGATGGGACTGTGTCTTCAAACGCTTGTTTGTCAGATACATTTGCACGAAACCTTCAATTTTGGACTTGAGAATTTGAGGGATGAACGGCTTAACCATATAATCAATACCGCCCGCTGAATATCCCGCAAATAAATGCTCCGCTTCCTTGCTGTTAGCTGAAATGAAGATAATCGGAATATCCTTCGTTTTCTCTCTGGCCTTGATTAGCTTTGCGGTCTCAATACCATCCATACCCGGCATCTGCACATCCAGGACTACGAGTGCAAATTCATCTTTTAATAGACATCGCAGCGCTTCTTCCCCGGATGTGGCCTTTACCAGATTATATTGTTCACTCTCCAGCACCGCCTCAAGAGCGAGCAGGTTCTCAGGTCTGTCATCTACCAGCAATATATGAATCGGTTCATGAAGCCCCATGGAATCCTCCTAAGCATCTCTATTTAATCTTCCGGTATATTTTTTCTATCCGGTCCAGCGGCTCGTAGGAATCACTATAATCGGTAAAATGTATGGATTCCTTGGCCCCAAGCACCAACACGCCAAAATGACTCAAGCTATCATAAAACAACCCATGTACATGGTTGCGAAGTTCGTCGTTAAAATAGATCATGACATTCCGGCAAAAAATAACATTGAACTCGTTAAAGGACCGGTCTGTCGCTAAGTTGTGCTCCGCAAAAATAATATTTTTCCGTAAAAAAGGATGAAACATCACTGAATCATACTTGGCTGTATAATATTCAGAGAACGATTGTGTGCCCCCGGACTCCAAATAATTTTTGGTATACAGCTTCATTCGGTCGATCCCGTATACGCCTTCCTTCGCCTGCTGTAAAGACAGGTTATTCATATCCGTCGCATAAATGCGGGCCTTATCATATAAGCCTTCCTCATGCAGCAAGATCGCCATAGAATATACTTCCTCACCCGTGGAGCAACCTGCATGCCATATTCGAATATACGGATACGTTCGCAAAATAGGAATGATTTTCTGTCTGAAATTCAGAAACAGCTCCGGGTCACGGAACATCTCGGTCACCGGAATGGAAAGGCTCTGTACCAGCCTATCGAAGGCGCTGCGATCATGCAGCACCTTCTCCTGAAGTCCTGATATCGTGCTTACATTCTCGGACTGCGCATGATAATAAACACGCCGCTTAATCGAAGGCAGAGCGTAGTTACGGAAATCGTAGCCGTACAGCCGATGTATACCTTCCAGCAACAGCTCAATCTCAATCAATTCCCGCTCAGCATCATTCGATTTCACTTCATTAGCAGCATTATCCGCCATATCCTTAGATGTCATAATCTCTCTCCAATTCCTAAATAGGTTTTGCCTGTGCCGCTCCCATCATGTGTCGATTTATATTACCCATTTTTTTGGGTTACGAATACAACCACACCCGCATTAATGATAAAAGTTGTTCGGTTTGAATCGGTTTTTTTACATAATCGGAAGCGCCTGCCTCAATACACTTGGAACGATCATCCTTCATGGCCTTGGCTGTCAGGGCAATAATAGGCATCTTCTCGAATTGTGGCATTAGCCGGATACGTCGCATCGCTTCATATCCATCCATTTCCGGCATCATCATATCCATCAGCACCAGATCAAAATCAGGTGTCTGTTCCAGCAGTTCCAGTGCTTCTCTTCCATTTTCCGCAAAGGTAACATCCATACGATAGCTTTCCAGCACACTGGACAGAGCAAATACATTGCGAATATCATCGTCTACCAACAATATTTTTTTACCTTCAAACAGCTCTTCCTTGTTGTATAGCTTTTGCAAAATTTTTCGTTTGTCCTCAGGAAGATTCGCCTCTACACGATGCAAGAACAGCGTTGTTTCGTCCAAAAGCCGTTCCGGCGATTTAACATCTTTAATAATAATAGACTCTGCATATTTGCGAAGTTGCGTTTCTTCTTTGTTATCCAGATCTTTGCCTGTATAAATAATGATCGGCAGATCAGCTAGCTGCTCGTTCTCTCGAATACGATCCAGCAGCTCAAAACCAGTCATGTCGCTCAGCATCAGATCCAGTACCATGCAGTCATACCGCTGAGTGGCCAGCTCATTCAGTGCTTCCTGACCTGTCGATACCGCCGTAATGGCAACATCATCATGATCGATCAGCTCAATAATGGATTTACGCTGATTATCGTCATCTTCAACCACAAGAAGACGTTTGACCATTTGGTCTGTATACGATTTTATATGTGAAAATGCCTTATCCAGACTTTCCTTCGAGGAAGGCTTTTTGAGATAGGCAATCGCGCCCATCATTAGGCCCTGCTTCACATCATCTATGACTGAAATAACATGCACTGGAATATGACGTGTCGATGAATTTCCTTTTAGCTCGCCTAAAATGGACCAGCCATCCATCACAGGTAATTGAATATCTAATATAATAGCGTCCGGCAAATAAGACTGAGCCATGTTGAGCCCATCGTCTCCTTGGAGAGCGATCAGTGCCTTAAAGCCCCGGCTACGGGCCATATCGTACAAAATATTAGCAAAGTTAATATCATCCTCAATAATCAGCAGCACTTTATCCTGCGAGGTAATCTCGTTTCGGTCGTCCCCTGGATGTATAATGTCCTCCGCTTTGTTTTTCGAAGGTATCTGATATAATGGCAACTGTTTAGCAGGCATAATCATGGGAAGGTCCGTTTCTGCCGAGGCTGCAACATTCTCAAAATTCGAATTCACATCCGTACCGTTAAATTCCTCTCTCGAATGAGAATCCATATCCTCAGCCGTAGGCGTTTGTTCCGGCAAATACAGTGTGAAGCAACTGCCCTGTCCCTGCTCGGATTCCACCGTAATCACACCGCCCAACAATCTGGAAAGCTCGCGGCTGATTGACAGACCTAGTCCTGTCCCCCCATATTTCCGGCTGGTTGTACCATCTACCTGCTGGAAGGCTTCGAAGATCAGATCCGTTTTATCGGAAGCAATCCCAATGCCCGTATCACGCACAGATAGAGCCAGATAGGATCTTCGTGGATTTAGCAGACCCGGAAGCTGTTCCCCATTTGCCCGAGATACACTGAAACGAATAGATCCTTCCGTGGTGAACTTGAATGCATTGGACAACAAATTACGTAAAATTTGTTTGAGACGATAACCGTCACTGATAATGGCATCTGGCAAGTTCTCTTCGATCTCGGTATGCAGTTGAAGCCCACGTTGGGCTGCGACCGGAGCAAAATTCTGCTCCACAAACAGTTCCAGTTCCTTCAAGTGGACCGCTTCATGGTTAATATCCATTTTTCCAGCGTCCACTTTGGATAAATCCAGAATTTCATCAATCATTTTCAGCAAATCCGCGCCTGACATATAAATGGTTTGTGCATATTCCACCTGCTTCGGCTTGAGATTGCCTTCCTTGTTCTCAGACAAGAGCTGAGAAAGAATGAGCAAGCTATTTAGCGGAGTACGCAGCTCATGAGACATATTGGCCAAAAACTCAGATTTGTATTTGCTTGTGATTCCTAGCTGCATGGCCTGTTGTTCCAACTGAGCTCGTGCATGTTCAATCTCGTCGTTCTTTTCTTCCACTTCTCGTACCTGTTCTTCTAGCGCTCTGGTTTTGGCAATTAGTTCAGTATTAAAATGCTCCAATTCTTCTTGTTGACGCTGTAACAATTCCTCTGAACGCTTGAGTTCCTCTGTTTGCTCCTCCAAATTTTCGTTGGAGCGCTTGAGTTCCTCTTGCTGAGTTTGTAGCTCCTCGGACTGGCATTGCAATTCCTCAGTAAGTGCCTGGGACTCGCGCAGCAATTGCTCTACACGCATCCGTCCCTTGATATTGTTCAGAATGATCCCCATGCTCTCTACTAATTGAGCAAACAGCTTCGTTTCCAGATCACTGAAGCGATCCAGTGACGCTATTTCTATAGCACCGATGCACTCATCTTCGAACAAAATAGGGAAAATCATAATTCCCACTGGCTTACTTTCTCCTAAGGCAGAGCCTATGGACAAATATCCGTCAGGAGCCTCTGTAATCAAGATCGGCTTACGATCCAAAACACATTGTCCGAGCAACCCTTCGCCTACCTGGATAACGTCTCTAATCGAATTTTCGCCAGTCACCTTTGCATAGGAGCCGTATAACTTAAATCGGTTGTCTTCTACATCTTTTCCTTGCAAATAGATGGCTCCATAACTGCCTCCCAAGATGGGCGTAAACTCACTAATGAACATCTGAGCAACCTGCTCCAGTGAATTTACGCCACGGAACAACTCAGTCACTCGAGCAGTATTGGCATTAAGCCAAGTTTGGTCCTTCTGCGTTTGAAGGACGGAATGTTCAAATTTCCGCTTTTCTTCCAAGTCTCCGGCCATTTGTTGAAATACACGAGCGACCTCACCGATTTCATCTTTGGAGGCAACACTCATTCGGCTGATGGCCCTGTACTTTCCCTTGCCAAAACCATTAATCATGAGATTCACGACATTTAGACCTTTGGCAATACTTGGGAGCACCCACAAAATAACCAGTAAGCCCATGATCAGGCCGGCGGCCATCAGAATTGTGGTAATCTGCACAGATTCTTCATACGCCAAATTGGCTTGCTTCATGTCGCTATCAATTTCCCGATCCTGAAAAACGGCAAGGGCATTAATACTATCCATCGCCTCCTCTTGGGCAGGCAAACCAGTACTATTGCGGAAAGCGTTAGCCTCATCAATACGATCTTGCCCCAACAAAGAGACCAGTCTTTGTTCGTAACTTAAAAATTCATTCCACGCGACGGCTACCCGATCAACCTGCTGTTGCTCTTCACTGGTGCCGGAATTCGTTTGCAGACTAGCCAGCACTTTCGTTCCAGTAGCCGAAATATCGTCCAGCTCGCGTTTGGCCTCACTAACGGAGGAACCTGGATTCAAGATCAGATTGGCCATCACTTTGGCCATATCGTTCACCTGCCCGCGAATAGCTGTTGTTTTCCGGACTTTCATATATCGATCCTGATAAACCTGATTCAACTGCTCATTCAGGCTCCCCATCCGGTCATAGCTGATTAGTGTCAGCACAAGGAGGATCGCCATAAGCGATCCAAAGCCAATCAGCAGTTTATTTCTGATTTTCATGCAAGCTCTCTCCCTCTTTCAACGAAATCCAGATCAGGCATTTATCATCATCACGATCTTGTGGCGCCTCTTTACGAAAAAAAGCATCCAGCATCGCTTCTTCATTCCATTGCTCATATTTACGCAGACACTCAGTCAGATACTGCAACTGCTCCTCATATTCACCTTCCACCGCCTCCAGCAAGCCATCCGTATACAAAGCGATATGCCCTGTTCCTTCATAATGAATCGTGTGCATTTCTGCATCAATCTTATCAAATAAACCAACCGGGCTGCATGCACGGTCAAATTTGGTAATGCTACCATCCTGGTTGAACAGCAAACCGGGAGGATGTCCCGCATTTACATAGTCAATTCGCCGTGCACGGGTATCAATCACCATATAAATCGCCGTAAAATAATACTGTACCAGCTGTTTGCCCAGATCCAGTTGATTAAAACGACGATTCAGCTCTTGTATGACCTTCTCAGGCTCCACATACGTGGTCACCGTGTCCTTAAGTACAGATGCAATGAACATGCAGAACAGCGAAGAAGAAATGCCATGTCCCATCATATCCAGCAAAATGATGGCATATCGCCCCTCCCCTAACGGATACCAAGAATATAAATCCCCTGCCAGTTCAAAGGAAGGCTGATAGAGCGCATTTACTTGCAGCACCGGGTCCTGAATGGCAGGACTAAGTACCGCTTGCTGCACCATCGCGGCCAGCTTCAACTCATCCTGAATTCGCTGATCCCGATCCTTATGCCAGTCCTTCTCCAATTTGAGACGCAAGGCAGATCGGATTCGCGCCATTAGCTCTACCTTGTTGATCGGCTTCGTGACGTAATCGACGGCTCCCACATCCAGAGCTTCAGCCAATTTTTTAGAATCACCTACAGCCGTTACCATAATAATCGGGATATCTTTTAAATGCTCATATTCCTGCACAATACTGCAAGCTTCAATGCCGTCCATTTCAGGCATCATCATATCCAGCAGCACCAGATCAATATCTGAAGGACGGGGCCTGAGACTAATGGTACGATCGCCTATTCCCAGATGCTCTAACATTTCTGCGGCCGAGTTAGCAGAGATCACATCCCGATAATTTTCTTTTTTTAGTATCTCACGAATAATAATGATATTCGTCGGGTTATCGTCAACAATTAGAATTCTCATTGGCTTCTCCTTATCTGTAACTCATGTATTATACTATACCTACTTAAACGGCAACACCCTTGTTGATTAGTAGTAGTGTTTCCGTAAGAAGGCATTCCAAAAACATAGATAAGGAATGAGGCTGAACCCCATTCCTTATCTATGTTTTTGGAGGACCCGCGAAACACTTGTGCTGCGGTCAACTTCCTCTTTTTCGAATCTAATGTCACGCTGCTCTTATAGTGAACAGCGATATCACGCTTTTTTAGCAATGACCAGCACTTTCCCCTGATCCAGTTCTTTTTCATAAAAGTCAGCTTCCGTATCTGTAAATCCCAAGGAAGTAATTTTAGCGCGAAGCTCATCGCCGCGGGAACGGAACAAGTTGGCTAATGAATCGAAAACGCCCTCTTCCTTAATCCCGATTTCCTTGGCATCCACCGTATCGGCAATACGATCTGTCCGATCCTGATCATGAGCGAGCACGAACACATCCTCATAACGATAGCCTGTGTTACGCAACTCATTTACTGCTTCAACGGCTTGTACACCGTTATCTACCACTTTGGCATAAGATTTATGATTGGTCTGATTCATGTTTCTCACGCTCCTTTAAGGATTGACTTCTCTGACTATTACACTTCACATATCCATTTGAAACTTCCATGTTATGTCATGCCTTAAAAAAATCAATTACCATTCCGTTTCATCAAAAAACTCAACATACTTAGGTTTATCAGACGTCTCATCCATAAACACTTTGATTGCACGTTGTCCGCGTACATATACCTCTCCGTCTTCCGCCGTGAATTGCGAGCCACCCAGCGCCTGATCGAGCGTTTTCCGTTGCAGCGGCAGCCACTTATCATTCACCTTGATTCGACCGGCAGCAGGATCTACATGCACATAAGAAACGACGTCCTCACGCATACCTACCACAACATCTGGATATTGGTATTCTGTAGAAAGCAGCAACTTATCCTTTTTGACTCGCTGTGGCTTGCCCAGCTTTTTCAATACATCAGCACGTGTATCATCCAAAGATATGCCATTTAAGGTATGAAAATCTGCTGGTACAGCATGTGAAGCGGGTATCGTCTGCACAGTCCTAACCACATGTCCCGCTATTTGCGGGGAAACGGTTTGCTGAACCGTATCCTGTCCGGAAAAGGGAGTGAGCAAACCAGCAGCTAGTAATAACGTCTTCATCATAAATCTCACCCTTTCAATGAATTTCCTGTAGTTTACGGTTCAGCCACTATGCTACTGACGCATTTTCTGCCACACCCCAGCAGCGATGTCTACATAACCCAACCAGTTTTTACCTGGCTTGGCCGCAGGCTCCTCATAAGTCGCATTGTAGCTCTGAACCGTCCGCTCCGTTGCGGTCAAAGGTCTATTCGATGTCGTTGCCTTGATCGCGTTATCCGTTCTGGAAGTATTACTCGCAGCGCTATGCGATTTCTGAAACCGTGTCATTAACGCTGTTGAAGCCTGCTTGGCAGCCAACGTCACTTCGCTGAGTACCTCCCCCAAATTTCTAACCGATTCCATCACTGGCTCCACTTGCTTCAATTTATGATCAACATCTGCGGTGATGTCATTCGCATGTCGAACCGTTTGTTTTACTTCATAACTCAGTTCATCAATCGTTTTTTGTACATCCTGCAAGGTTTGAGTCACCTTATCCAAAGAGCCTTGTGCTGCTTTCAACGTTTTAATGAGGAAAATAACGAGAACTGCAAATGCGATAGCAATAATAAAAATGCTGACCTGTGTTAACATAGCGTAACCTCTCTTTCGTCTTTCACGATGATGTTTATGATTACTGCATAGTTACCCTTTAGATTCAGACACGAAACAACGTCCAGGCTGGCTTCTTCTCCGCTCCAAACGTTATGATTCACGGACTCTCACACCGTTTAAAACAACGTATAACGATGGCACAGACACGAATATTCTATAGAAGTCTCCATCATCTGCAACCATGCTCTATCGGGGCGTGAGTATGCCACATTATATACAATTAAAGGAGGATACAGAACATGCTAAAATGGTCCGCTTTATTCTTAATTTTTGCTGTGATCGCCGGTATCTTAGGTTTTTTTGGTATCGTCGTGTCCGTAGCTGCTACAATCGCTAAAATATTATTTGTGATATTTCTGGTGTTGTTCGTCATTTCACTCTTCACCAGAAGAAAACGGGTTTCATAGTTATCGGATGCTAGCTGCACAAAAGCAATATTCTAAATGTCTATAAAAAAAGGATGTTCCCACCCTGGTCAACAGGGCTGTGGAACATCCTTTTTTGATGCAGCTTTTTAACAGTTAGCGGCGCTTTTATTGAATCACGCTGCCCCCAAACAGGAAACGGTCCTGCCAAGGCTTGCTGAAATCCGTAACTTTTACACCGCCACCCGCTACAGAAAACGTATGGAGAAGCTTGTTGTCTCCCAAATATACAGCTACGTGTGTAATCGTTTGGGAGGAGTTATCCAAGGACGTGTACGCCCCGGAAGATGCATTATAATTGGTAAAGAAGAGCAAATCGCCACGCTTCAGCGTAGTCATGTCCGTATTCGGCTGACTGTTTTGCTTGATCCACTCACCCTGTGAACGAGAATCTGCCGGAAGCTGGATACCTACAGCCTGACGGAAAATTTGACGGGTAAATGCCGAGCAATCAAAAGTAGCCGTACTGCTACGATCCGAACCATATTCATATGGAGTTCCGAGATAAGTCATCCCCGTGTTAATAACCTGCTCTATTGCAGCCGCTGCATCACCGGAAAATATGTTCATAGTTGACGCAGGAGAGGCTGTCACAGGTATTGCAGTAGTATCAGGAGTGGTTGTCACCGGAGCAGACACAGGCTGCTGCACAACAACGCCCTCACCAATACGAATATACTGTGGAGACGAGCTGACGTAACCCACCGTACCACCAGCATTGGTAACCTTGAACCAATAGGCATTACTTGGATCGGTAATCGTAACGACATCCCCTGCATTCAAATAGCCCAAGACCTCGGAAGAAGTGGATGCCTCCGCCCGCAAACGAACGGACGTTTGAATCGTAGCTTTCGTTTGACCGGCAGAACTATTCACTGAGGCCACAGCCTCTTTAGCTGAAACATTTTTAACTGGCTCTGCGGCTTCCGATTTACGGCTGGCAGATGAGGTGACAGCAGCAGCGACGCTGGTAGCGCCAACTTTTATGTACTTGTCGGAGCTGCTAGTGTATCCGGTTACTCCATCAGAAGTCTTGATCTTATACCAATAGCTGTTTGTTTTCTCCAATACCGTTACGGCCTCTCCCTGCTTCATAAAGCTGACTACATCCCCTGTAGTCGAAGGACCGGATCTAAGCTTTACAGCCGCCTGAATAACCGCCTTCTGTCCTGTGGATGCTGTTGATGCCGCTGCGTCAACCTGACCCGGCGCCACATGAATTGCTGCCAACAGCGCGGCTGACGTCATGAGCATTCCCATCACGCGTCTTCTCAATGTTGCACCTCCTGGCTGTTTTTACGAATTTGAAGAGCATATCCAATTCCGACGAATATAGCCGGACATGCCTTCATTATAGTAAAAGCAGCAGGAAGAGAGATATAATCCAAACGTCACAAAAGGAAGCGTATACGCCTTTTACATATAGGTCTAAAGTCACTTTTAATACTAACTATTTAATAATTAATCTATAATTTGGGTTCTACATGGACATGGACATGCATCGTATTATGAACCTCTTGTAGGCGTTCCTCAATCCGGTCGCTGATCCGATGCCCTTCAATCAGGCTGAGTTGCGGATTCACCTCAATGACCACATCCACCAGTGCATGATTGCCGTGTACACGTGCCTTAACGTCCCGAATCCCCTCTACTCCAGGTATACGGGCAATCGTACTTCGTAAGTCAGACAGTTCTTGCTCATCAAATCCATCGGTCAAGCTGTGTGTGGAATCCTTAAAAATATCCCACGCTGTTTTGCAAATGATACATCCTACCGCGATCGCAGCTACAGTATCCAGCCAGGGTAGCCCGAACTGTGCGCCGATAATGCCAACTGCTGCCCCAACACTGACAAGTGCATCCGATAGATTATCCTTGGCCGCTGCCAGCAAAGCCTTATTGTTAATTTGCCGTGCCAGCCTGTTATTGTACAAGTACACTCCCAGCATAATCACGGCACAAATCACAGCTACACCCGCGGAGGTGATATCCGGTATTTGCTTTCCGCCCTTGAAAATGCTGCCGATCCCATCAATAAGCACCTGCAAACCGACGACAGCCATAATAAAGGACGCCAGCAGCGCCGCGATCGTTTCTGCCCGAAAATGTCCATAGGCATGGTCAGAGTCCGGTGGCTTTTGGGAAATTCTCAGTCCAACCAGTACAGCAACCGACACTACAATATCGGTAACATTATTGAAGCCATCCGCCCGCAATGCGCTAGAAGCAAATATATACCCGCTAATCAGCTTAAAGGCGGACAGCAAGAGATAAGCAGCAATGCTTACCCACGCCCCACGCTCACCTTTTCGGATTTCATCATAGACATTTACCACAACGTAGGACACTCCTTCAAATATATAGTTCCCAGCAGAACGACCTCACCGGGCCCAAAAATAAAAATAGCAGCATCGCTGCCTTGAACCCTCAACATTAACTTTTCAAACAAGCAGCGTAGCTATCCTGAAAATAACAATTCACCTTTGGGTAACTGTTATTTTCAGGATAGCAGACGAACTTTGTGTGGGTCTAGAGAAACAGTCTTTCCGCTCTGCATCGCTGTAGGAACAACGAAAAAGTATTGCCAGGCCCCATTCCTGTAGGTTACACAAAACATTTTTTCCTTCACACAAAAAACAGACGTTTTCTCTCCCGCCCCACCCCAGATGGGTGTTATCATTGTTGCCCTTGTCCCTTCTTTTAAAAACGTATAAAATGAGGACACAGCCGCGTTTTTCTTCAATCCAACATGATTGACATGAATCTGGCGGCAACAGGAGGAATTTATTCATGAGCGATGCCAATGAACCACGTAAAGTTAATCTCGCAGATGCCATTCGGGAAAAGCTGGCACAAAAAAAACAGCAGTCCGGCGCTTCACAGCAGGGCGGCTTTCAAGGCGGTTCCACCAAAACACTTAAAAGCCAAAATACGAAGAAGCCGAACAACCAACGCCGTCGTACAGGCGGATCATAAGCCACCTCATAGCCTTTATAGGGTACCAAAGGTCTGGCGAGGTCTATCTTACCTCACGGCCAGAGCCAGGTAAGCTATGGGCATGGCACAAAAACGAAAAAGAGGAGTCTCCCTGCCATCTCAATGGCCTAAAGGAGCTCCTCTTTCGTTTATCTAGTTGTTGAAGATAGCCGGTTGGAATTTTAGCCGATTTCTACCGGATACATACGTTCACGCAATTTCGCGATTTCTTCATTTTCCAAGTATTCATCATAGCTCATCGTACGGTCGATTACGCCGTTTGGTGTAATTTCCACAATGCGGTTCGCAATCGTTTGAATAAACTGATGGTCATGAGATGTGAACAATATAGTACCGTCAAAATCAATCAGACCATTGTTCAGCGCTGTAATGGACTCCAAATCCAAGTGGTTGGTCGGTTCTTCCAGCAACAGCACATTGGCACCGTTCAGCATCATTTTCGCCAGCATACAGCGAACCTTTTCGCCCCCGGACAGTACACTTGCTTTCTTAAGTGCTTCTTCACCAGAGAAAAGCATACGTCCCAAGAAACCACGCAGGAACGTTTCGTCCTGATCCTTGGAATATTGACGGAGCCATTCCACAAGATTCATGTCCACACCTTCAAAATAGGTGGAATTATCTTTCGGGAAATAAGCTTGGCTAGTTGTAATCCCCCAAGAAAATTCTCCGCTGTCTGCTTCAATCTCGTTCATCAATACTTGGAAGAGCGTCGATTTAGGCAAACCGTTCGGCCCAACAAACGCGATTTTATCGCCTTTGTTCACAACCAGACTGAACTCATTCAGCACTTGCTCGCCTTCAACGGTTTTACTGAGGCGGTCTACTGTCAAGAGTTGTTTGCCTGCTTCGCGTTCAGGCTTGAAGTTCAGGAAAGGATATTTACGGTTCGATGGACGGATGTCGTCCAGCGTAATTTTATCCAGTTGTTTTTTACGTGAAGTAGCTTGTTTGGACTTGGAAGCATTCGCGGAAAAGCGCTGAATAAAGGCTTGCAGTTCCTTGATCTTCTCTTCCTTTTTCTTGTTGGCATCACGCGTCAAGGCAAGCGCAAGCTGGCTGGACTCATACCAGAAGTCGTAGTTGCCGACGTACATCTGGATTTTGCCAAAATCGATATCCGCAATATGCGTACATACCTTGTTCAGGAAGTGACGATCATGGGATACGACGATGACGGTGCCTTCATAGTCCATCAAGAAATTTTCCAGCCATTGAATGGATTCGAGATCCAAATGGTTGGTAGGCTCATCAAGCAGCAAATTGTTCGGACGGCCAAACAACGCTTGAGCCAGGAGAACACGTACCTTGTCATTACCACTCAGCTCAGACATGTTCTTGTCATGCAGGTCGCGGGGAATACCAAGACCGATCAGCAAGGAAGCTGCATCCGGCTCAGCATCCCAACCATTCAGTTCCGCAAATTCGCCTTCCAGTTCACCGGCACGCAGGCCGTCTGCTTCAGTAAATTCCGTTTTGGCATACAGCGCATCTTTTTCCTTCATGATTTCATACAGACGCGTATGACCCATAATAACGGTTTCCAGAACCGGGAATTCATCGTATTCATAATGGTTCTGCTTGAGCACTGCCATCCGTTCGCCCGGTGTCATGTGAACCTCGCCTGAATTGGCTTCGATTTCACCGGAAAGAATTTTCAAAAAGGTGGATTTGCCCGCGCCATTCGCCCCAATCAGGCCGTAGCAGTTCCCAGGAGTAAATTTGATATTTACGTCTTCAAAAAGTGGGCGTTTCCCATAACGAAGCGTTACGCCGCTTGTACTGATCATATAAGCATACCATCCTTATCATTAGTAAAGTGCTAAACACAAAATTACCGACGGCAATAGTATAACACACAAAAGATCGGATTCGAACCGTAGTATAAGCATAACCGTCCCTGAATCTCATCCAATATCTTATAAATAAAATAAAAAATGCTTCTGTCTCCACGATTGTCACCTGACAAACACATGGACCAGAACCATTTTCATGTTTTAAATTCGTTGAGATGTCGTGAGGACAAACGCGTTATTCAGTCGCAGCATTGATGTTCCGTATGCTTGTAAATGTCAGGAAGCCCCGACTCCTATCGGAATGAGATACATGCCGGCTTCATCATCCTGTTTGATTACGACCTCCACATCATAAACCGCCTGGATCAGTTCAGATGTAACGACCTCTGTAGGTGGGCCGTTCGCTATAATACGCCCTTCCTTCATGGCAATCATTACATCGCTATACCGAATAGCCTGATTGATATCATGCAGCACCATCACGATTGTCAGTCCATGTTCTTGGTTTAACTGCCGAATGAGCTCTAAAATTTCAAGCTGGTAGTACATATCCAAATAGGTGGTCGGCTCATCCAGAAATAAAATTGGCGTCCGCTGTGCCAAGGCCATTGCAATCCATACACGCTGCCGTTCTCCTCCTGAGAGCTGATCCAACGTGCGAGTTCTACGTTCGTTCAGGTTAGTACAGGCTATCGCCCACTCAATCGCCTCCTCATCCTCGTCACGTCTCGCTGTGAACATGTTCTTATGCGGCAATCTGCCGAAGCTTACGAGCTTTTCTACAGTCAAGTCGGAAGGTGCCTCGTTCTGCTGATGGACTACCGCCAGTTGACGGGCCAGCTCCTTGGGCTTGTAGTGGGCTATCTCTTTGCCGTCCAGAATCACCTGGCCCAAGCGGGGAACAGCATTGTTGGACATCACGCTGAGCAGCGTCGATTTGCCACACCCGTTGGGACCAATAATGGTCGTAATCCGTCCCGACTCAATAACAGCATGAATAGCGTGCAGACGATCTGTTTTCCGATCATATGAGAAGGTTATATCCTTAATGTCCATAGGTGCGATCCGCCTTTCTGATCAGGAATATCAGGAACGGCCCGCCAATGACGGCCATAATAATAGAAGCCGGGATTTCATTGGGAGCAAGCACCGTCCGCCCCAGAGTATCCGCGAGCAGCAGCAGCAAGCCGCCGCATAAGGCGGAAAATGGAATCAACCACTTATGATCCGAGCCAACTAGATAGCGGGCACAATGCGGAACGAGCAGGCCGATAAAGGCAATCACTCCTGCGATGGCTGTAGCCGTTGCTGCAAGCAGCACTGCAATCACAGAAATCAAAAGTCGTGCGCGCGTTACATTGAATCCCAGATTTTTAGCTGTTTTATCTTGAAGAGACAAGAAATTGCACCAAGAGAACACGAGCATGGCCAAAATTAGTCCAATCCCGCCATAGGCCACAATAACCTCGACATCTACCCATTTTTTCATAGACAAGGTTGAAGTGGTAACCTGGTTAATACTGGTGACCGCATAACTGCCTCGATAGTTAAACGACTGACCTAAACCAGAAAAAATGGCATTCACAGCCACCCCAATCAGAATGAGACGAATCGGATGCAATCCGGATCTCCATGAAAATCCATAAACCATTAAACAAGCTATCGCACCGCCAATAAATGAAAAGAACGGCATCCAGAAATAAAGCATTGGAAAGACCGTCACCGCAATCAGCGAGATCAATGCTGCTCCCGAAGAAATGCCGATAACTCCGGCATCTGCCAGCGGGTTTTTCATAACAGCTTGCAGCAAGACACCCGCCACTGCAAGTGCTGCACCTGCCATCACGGCTACGATAATTCTCGGTAGTCTCAGGTCCTTGACCACATTCACCTGATCATCTGTACCTGTCCACAATCCGGTGACCAACTGACTCAAATCCACCTTGAGACTACCTGTCATCGCTGAATATAACATGACGCCGACGAGCAAGACCATTACAACAATAAGACTCCAACCTTTTTTGGACATGTCATCAGCTTCCTTTAATTCGAAGGATACAGCATTTTCATCAGCTCATCTAGCGCCGAGTTTGCCGCTAGATTCCCTGTTGTGCCAAACAACGGTTCAGGCAGATCATAGACATGCCCATTTTTCACAGCGTTGAAATGCTTCCAGATATCGTTGGTTTTGAACTCTTCATCGAACATTTTCACTACTTCATCCGGCATCCCGTGTGCAGCGCGCAAAATGATATCAGGGTTGGATTGCTGCAAGGCTTCGGTATTGTGGGCAATGAACTCCACCTTCTCGCCCTGAACCACATTTGTTCCGCCTGCAATTTTAACCAGATCCCCAATATAGGAATGCTCGGTAGCCACCAGATAGCTTCCCGGTACTCCCAGCAAAATCAATACTTTAGGAGATTTCTTCCCTTTGATCTTTTGTTGAATCTCAGTTACTTTGGCATCCAACGCTCCATTAATCTCTTTGGCCTTATCGGCTTTGCCAAACGTGTCTCCCAGCTTTTGAATTTCTTTTTGCATATTCGCGAGACTTTCAAAATTCAAAAATTCGGCATTGATTTTCAAATCTTTAAATTTAGGCTCCAGATCATATTTCAGTGTCGTCACCGACAGTACATCCGTCGGCTTCAGTGACATCACTTTTTCCATGTCGGGACTCATCGGATTACCCACATCAGGCACATCCTTGTAACGGTCAGGCAGCACTTTCGTGCTTGTCGGCTTACCAGCCAAATCCAGGCCCAGCGCATCCGTGATTTCCGCAATGGCTACCGTAGTCGCCACAATCCGAGGAGCTTGAGCTTTACCGTCAGACGACTTTCCGGTTGCATCAGATGTTGCCGCTGATTTCGAACCATCGGTCTGATTCTGTCCAGCCTGTCCTCCTCCCGAACATCCGGCCAGCAACAAGATCACGATGCCGATTAACATATACAAACAAAACGATCTTCCTTGAGCCCATGCTATATATCGTTTCATGAAAATCCAGTCACCTCAATTCAAAATATAGAACTGCATTAGGAACCCTAACTTTTCGGGTATCAGGATTTAGCAAAATTCGACTCCAGTCGCTCCAAAGTGCAATATATAGACGAACTAGACTGTTTGATCTACATATTGTTCACTAGAAGTCGCTTATTGGATTTTTGCAAATTCCTCGGGTATGTAAATGCTGACAAGTCTTGACGCCGAGGCACCAAGACTTGCTCGCATACAAACTTTGCTGTTATTCGGGCTTCATTGACGTCACAACCTGAGGCTACTTCGCTTTCAGGCTTGCTTCATCAAATTGGAACTGAACTGTATACCAGTGATCATACGGCACTCCGCCAAGAACCAAGCCAGGCACAATAACGTGTGTGTAAGCACTGATTTTCTGGGACAAGTCCCCTACCTCGAATTGAACAACACGTGTATCGCCGGATGTCGAGATCACTTCTACATCTTTCAGGGTACCGTTTTGCTCCACTTGTAAAGTTGGCATCCAAGAGCTATTTTTCAAAGTTACTTGGATATAGCGCTTGTCTCCCTTTTCAATCAGTGTGGCTGGCTTGTCGAGATAACCGTCCATAACGGAAGCTTCACTCGTTTTGTCTTTAAATACGTTGTAATTAATCGTGTATTGCTTCTCGGAAGCCATTTGAACCGGTTGCTCAACTACTGGTTTGGTTTCAGCTACAGATGCAGTTGTTTCTGCTGCCTTGTCCGTAGAAGCTACTATCGGTTCAGTAGGGGTTACGGTTGTAGCTGTATTGACTCCCTCACCTTTAAGCGATGCACGGTCAAATTGAATCTGTCCGCCGAATTTCTCATTTAGAATGTATTTCTCAGGCAGATATACCTGTGTGTACACACTTAACTTCTTATCCAGATCAGGTACTTCGAACGCAATCGTGTGCGTGTCACCTTTAGTGTCCGAACCCATAATCGTCGGATTGGCATAACGGCCTTCAAAATCCGTTTGGAATAGCTTCAAAGCCTGGTTGTTCGTAACGGTTACATGAGCCTGAACCTTACCGTTTTTCACAATCAACTTCGCTAGACTCTGTACAAAAGGAGCTACTAGAGAATCCTTATCCGTTCCGTTCGCCAGCACACGGAAGTTCGCAGTGTACTCTCCATCGGCCAAGTTATTTTTCCCCTGTTCTACTTCGTCTGCTTTGGTTTCGTTGTGATAAGATACATTGCTGGTATCGAATTTAAATTCAAAATCATATACCTTTTCTACTCGATCCTCCGCCTTGAAAACCATCTGAGCGCTACTTGCCACTTTAGGAGCTTCGTAGACAACCAGTTGGCCTTTTACATTGCTCTTAAAGTCACTTACGCTAAAACGAACATGCTTCGTATTGCTTGCTGCATCTTCCTGGGTCACTTCTGCATCTCGGTAGTCCCCGCTTGCGTTGTCCCAAATACGCAGCGCCTTCACTTCATTGCTGTTTTGCAGCTTCAGACCTACAAACCGTTTGTCGCCTTCCACGACCAATTGCGCCGGTTCGTCAGTGATGAAGCGTTGAGCCTGTGAATCTGCTGCTGTTGAGCCATCTGACAAAACAATACTGAATTTCAAAGCATATTTACCATTGGCAAGCTTGTCAAAATCCAGTTTAATCATGGGATCAGCCGCCCCTGAAGAGGTAGGCTCAACAAAGCTTCGAATGGTAGCAGGCTCGAATTGGAACTGCACATCATACACGTGATCATATGGGATACCACTCAAATCCAATCCAGGTACGATGACATGCGTATTCACTGTCACTTTATCCGACAGATTTGGCACTTCAAATTGTACTGTTCTTGTATTTGCGGAGCTTGATTGATCGACAACCTGAGCCTCTGCACCATTTACTTTGAACGTTTTGATCCAGCTGCTCTTGTCCATTTTGATCTGAATGATATTTTTACCAGACTGTTTTAACAGTGTGGCTGGCTTTTGCATATATCCATCCATCACAGATATTTCATTGCTTCCGTTTTTGAGTACGGAGAAATCAATGCTGTATCTGCCATTTTCAACTGGGGTTGTGGTTCCGTTATCCGGTCCTTTAGCTGTAATGCTGCTGCGGTCAAATTGCAGACGAAGCTTATGATCCATCTCATAAACCCCACCTGGATAGGTCGTGCTCACATGTACCTGTGCATTCAGAATAGCGTCCAAATCCGCCACTTTGAATTTCACAACACGTGTATTAGCATTCCTGTCCTCACTAACGATATCTGCATCCGTAAGTGTCCCGCTTTGTTCTGTTTTAAACTCTGTCACGGTGGTGCTGTCTTTGATGGTAAAGGAGGCTTCATACTTGCCTTTTGATACCGTCAGTGTGGCCGGAGACAATAAATATTGCGCCATGGCCGATTTTTGATCTTTGATTGCGTGCAGCGCATCGAAGTTGATTGAATACGTTCCATCAGCTAAATTCTTTCCGGGCGTGCCTGGTGTGCCTGGCGTCCCAGGATCAACCGGGGTTGTTGCCGCTCCTAATTGAAGATCGACATCATAGGTTTCTACATAGTTCAGCTCAGGCCAGTTGATGCTTACCCATGCATTCAGTTTGGCAGGCACTTCCTTAACCTCAAATTCGATAACACGTGTATTCGCCGTTTGATCTTCACTTACTACGGTCGTGTTGGTCAATACTCCATTTTGTTCTACTTTAAAGCCGTCAATTTGTTTGCTGTTTTTCAAAGTGAACTGTACATATTTCTTGCCTTTACGTTCAACCAGAGTACCCGGTTTTTCTGTATATCCATCCATCATAGACTTTTCACTTGAACCGTCTTTTAACAGCGTGAAGTCCAGATTTGACGTTACTGGAGTTGAACCGTTGTCCGTTCCCGAGATACTGTTTTTATCGAACTGAAGCCGAAGTTTATGGTCCATCTCATAAACCCCACCTGGATAGGTCGTGCTCACATGTACCTGCGCATTCAAAATCGCGTCCAAATCCGCTACTTTGAATTTCACAATACGTGTATTGGCGGTCTTGTCCACACTTACAATATCTGCATCCGTCAACGTTCCATTTTGTTCAGTTTTGAATTCCGTCACTGTAGTGCTGTCTTTAATGGTGAAGGAAACTTCTTTTTGTCCCTTCGCTACCGTCAAAGTTGCCGGAGACAACAGATACTGTGCCATGGCTGATGGCTGATCTTTTGTGGCGTGCAGGGTATTAAAATTAATAGAATACGTTCCATCCGCCAAATCTGATGGGGCGGGTGCAGAAGACATCTGAAGATCTACATTATAAGTATGCACGTAGCCCAGCTCAGGCCAGTTGATGCTCACCCATGCGTTGAGCTTGGCAGGCAGTTCTTTCACTTCAAACTCGATCACTCGTGTATTCGCAGTTTGATCTTCACTTACAACAGAAGTGTCGGTTAACACCCCATTTTGCTCTACCTTAAAACCATCAATCTGTTTGCTGTTCTTTAATGTGAACTGGGCATATTGTTTACCTCCACGCTCAATTAGTGAGCCTGGTTTCTCCGTATACCCATCCATCATAGACTTTTCATTGGTTCCATCTTTCAAAAGGGTAAAGTCCAAATCAGAAAGTTTTTCTCCTGCATTAGGAGGCGTCACCGGTGGTGTTACAGGTGGAACCGTTGGATTCTCCGTTGAGTTTTTAAGTCTCAAGCTGGAAGGATCAAACTCAATCCATTCCTTCACTGAACGATCTGGATCGGTATCTACATACCACGGAGAACTGCTATTAAATCCAAACTCCGTATTTACATTTTGATGAAAATCATAAACATCGAAGCTTACAGTCCCGGAAGCTTTCCCAGAATCCACCTCTATTTTTGCGGGAACTGTTTCCCCGTTTTGTTCTACTAAAAATTTCGATAGCCCTTGAGTTTCCGCAAACTTAAATGAAAAATGGTATTTTCCATCCTTAATGATCAAATCTCCAGGATAGGTATAGTTTGTTTTGAAACTCGAATCTCTGGTGTTACCGCTGACTGTCTTTCTTAAAGGTTTGTAATCAATCAGGTATTCTCCATCTGCATAGGTCGCATCTGTGGTAGTTACAGCATTGGTAGGCTCAGCATATGTGCTAGGTACTTCTACCGGCATCTCATAAGTAGCATAAGTAGCACTAGTGACTGTAGTGCTTGAATCGGGCAAATTTTGGGAAGTGGAATCAACTTCAGGGGTTGCTCCTACGTATGGTGAAAATAAAGAAAACAACATTAGAATAGCAGCGAATGTCGTAATGTATTTGTTAAATCGGCTTTTCAAGGTGATGTATCCCCCTACTTAAAATATACTCATTTGGGGCATTGAAAGTAAGCTCCAAATGAGTATTCAATTCAAAATTATATTTTCAAAAAGAAGCCTTAGATATCGCTGTCGTCGAATTGGAATTGAACAACATAGTCGTGATCGTACGGAATACCACCAGTGTATTCTGCAGGCACACTTACATGCAGTTTAACGTTCAATTTTTGAGACGGGCTAGTTACAGGGAATTCGACTATTCTTGTATCCCCTGATGTGCTTACCACAGTCGCATTCACATACTGACCGTTTTGTTGAGTTTTGAATTCAGTAACCCATGCACTCTTGGTAATAGCTACTCTCACTTTATATTGACCATTCGTAACAATCAGTGTGGCTGGTTTTTTCACATAACCATTTGTGTCCATGTAAGATGGCTGAGTGGTTCCATCTTTATAAACGGTATAAGGCAATTGATACGTTCCATTAGGCAAAGCCGCATTCGCCTTATTGGCAGAAAATGGGGCCAGTACCACAAAAACAAGCGCTGCCATCAGTACAGTAAGCATTACTTTTTTCAAAGACAATTTTTCCATACGATTCATAATCATGTTCATGTTCTTAATCTCCTTTACGTTTTATTTTTGGATTATATTTCGTCGAATTGCAGTTGTACATCATACTTGCCTGTGTAGCCGATTACTGGGATTGTGATTTCAGCGTAAGCATTCACTTTTGCATTCAGATCAGCAACCTCGAATTCCACTACACGAGTGTTGCTAGCAGTATCTGTGCTCACTACAGTCGCATCTTGCAGTACGCCATTTTGCTCTACTTTGAACGTTGTAATCAGATTGCTGCTTTTCACAGTCAGACGAACGACATTTTTGCCGTTAGCTACCGTAACCTGAGCAGGCTTCGTCAGGTAGCTATCCAATCGAGAAGTCTCATTGGTTTGATCCTTCAGAACGGTGTAGTCTACGTTGTACGTGCCGTCGGCTGCTGCCGCTTTAGCTGAGAATGGAGCAACAAGTGCAAAAACAAGCGCTGTCATGATCAATGCTACGAATACCTTCTTAAAAGAAAATTGCTCAAAGCGATTCATTACCATATTCATATCTACACACACTCCTCCATTTTTTATGCTTGAATTTGTGTTGATTTTATGAACGATAGAGATGGCTTGAATTTACTTCTTGGAAGATTTAGTTGATTTTGCTGACTGGACGGCTGCTACTTTTTTGACACTTTTGGAATCAAAAGCGAAACGGATCGTATAGTCATGATCGTAGTTATACGCAGGGACAGTAACATGGATTTTAGAGATTAGCGGGCTGTTCACACTCGTAATTGGAAATTGTACGGTGCGGGTATCGGTTTTGGCATCCTTATGGATGACCTTGGTATCGATGATTTTGCCTTTGTAATCTACTTTAAACCCAGTTGTCCATTCGCTATGATTCAGCTTAATTTGCATGGTCATTTGACCTTTTTTCACATACAACTTAGCTGGTTTTTCAAAATAATCATTAGCCATGGACACCGAGTCATTTTCTGCCTTGAGGATATTGTATTTGAGCGTGTATGTACCATCCGCCAATTTTGGAGAAGCCGCAGCGGCTCCTACAGATGACGAAGTTGGCCAAAAGCTCAGCACACTCACCAGCAGAAACACAGCAATAATTGCAGAATACCCCTTCTTCATTTTGACAGCAGTCCCTCCCCACGAGAATAAACTAATTGATTATCATTCTCAATTGGTAATTTAAAAAAAATAGCTCTTTTCGAGCTTGTCTCCCCACCTCTCTATTCCATAATTTCGCAAAATAAAGTAAACCCATCACCAATATATCTTACACTTTTCGAAAATGTCAATATGTATTTGCGTGTACGAAATCCCTTGATATATGCTATTTTTTAAGAAAAATTTGTAGTTCCTTCTTCTTTAATTCGAATATATCCCTTTTATTTTTAGTTCAAAATTTATTTAAAAATTTTGTTTTTTTAATTGACATTGCCCAGTGATATTCATTATCATTCTCTTATATATAATTGAAAATGATTATCATTATTGTTTAACTCGAAAATTGCAGGAGGAATAACATGAAATCTTATATGTTGTGGTCGTCCGCAGTGCTTTTATTGGCAGTTACCGGATGTAGTAATGGTGCCCCGACCACAGATCATAAACCAACCAGTGCCTCCGTATCTGCCACTTCTGGCACGACAAGCAGTGCAGCCATCCAAGTTACTGATTTTTCAAAACGGACGTTGGCGTTTCAAAAGGTTCCTCAACATATCGTTGCGCTCAGCAATGGCGATCTGGATATTATATACGCATTGGGCGGGACAGCCGTAGGAAGACCCAACTCCAATGGACCTGTCGTCGTACCTGCTGCTGAGAACGTTCAGCAAATAGGCTCCACTCATGAAGTAGATTTGGAGAAAATTACGATGCTCAAACCGGATGTCGTGCTAGGCAATTATCCTATGAATGAAAAAGACATTCCAGCCATTGAAGGAGTAGGTTCACAGCTGCTGCTGACTAGTGCCAATTCAGTTCAGGATATCCAGACACAAATTACACTGTTCGGACAATTACTACAAAAGCAAGCCGGGGCCGTAAAGCTGAACCAGCAAATTGACCAACAAGTAACCAAGCTACAAAAGGAAACCGCTTCTGCCTCCAAACCGAAGGTGTTGCTCGTCTACGGAGCCCCGGCTACGTACATGGCGGCACTGCCGAATTCACTGAGTGGAAACATTCTGGAAGCTGCGGGTGGCTCTAACATCGCCGCTGATTTTCCGGGCCTGCAAAATTTCCCGCAATATGCGCAGCTGAACACAGAACGCATCATACAGGCTGACCCTGACTACATCTTCATCATAACTCATGGCAATACAGAAGATGTTAAAGCTGCATTTATAAAGGAAATGCAGGAAAATGCAGCTTGGAACGGAATCCGAGCAGTTAAAAACAATCAGGTCGAGGTTTTACCTTCAGATCTGTTCGGTACGAATCCGGGCACACGGGTCACTAAAGCGCTGGATTTGATGCATCAAAAGCTGTATCCGGCGAAATAGGCGATGGCGATGAACAAACTACAGCGCGCCAGAAGACGCACCATCGCCTGGATTACCCTTCCGATTCTACTGCTGGCCGTCTCTGTGTACGGTCTAGCCTACGGTTCGGTGTCGATTCCACTTCAAGAAATCAATCATGTTTTGCTACATAATGATGAATCTACATATCGCACGATCCTGATGGATCTCCGGCTACCCAGAGTATTAGTAGGTTTACTGGTAGGAGCTTGTCTTGCAGCTTCCGGAGCACTTCTTCAAGGTGTCATGAAAAATCCATTGGCTGACCCTGGCATTATTGGTGTATCGGCTGGAGGTGGACTTGCCGCCGTCATTACGATGGTGATGCTTCCCCAGCTCAGTTACCTTCTTCCGATAACCGCCTTTTTGGGAGCCTTTCTGAGCGCAATCGTCATTTATCTGCTGGCTTGGGACCGAGGGGCGTCGCCTGTCAAAATTGTGCTGGCTGGCGTTGCGATCAATGCGCTGCTGGGCGCACTCACCAACGGCGTAATGGTCATGTTCAGCGACCGCGTACAGGCCGTTCTTCCTTGGCTATCCGGCGGATTAAACGGAAGAAGCTGGCATCATCTGGAGTTCATGGCGCCTTACGCCATCATTGGATTAATCGCCTCTTTCTTTGCGATTAAACCTGCTAATTTACTGCTACTGGGCGACGATTCAGCACAGCTGCTGGGCCAGCGAGTAGAGCTTCAACGTATGCTCATTATCCTGCTTTCTGCCCTGCTCGCCGGTACAGCAGTCAGTGTAGCCGGGTTGATCGGCTTTGTAGGACTGGTCGTTCCCCATGTCATACGGCTGCTAATCGGGGAAGATTATCGTTTCCTCCTTCCCCTTTCCATTGTGGGCGGCGGAACGCTGGTTGTTCTCGCAGATACGGTGGCGCGATCCTGGTTTGACCCGATTGAACTGCCTGTAGGTATTTTGCTGGCCGTCATTGGGGCACCGTTCTTCTTAATCTTACTCAAGAAACGGGGGAATTTCGGATGACAGCCATTCAGGGTGAGCATATCTCCTTACAACGTGGGTATTTCAAACTGGTCGATGTGAATATCACCTTGCCTGCTGGTCAGCTCACCGCGATCGTCGGGCCGAACGGTTCAGGCAAATCCACGCTTTTGCGGATTATGACCCGGTTGCTCAAGCAGGATCAGGGTCAGGTTTCCGTATTGGGCAAGCCCGTGCAGGAATACAAGCGGCGTGATTTTGCCCAGACGATTACAATGCTACCGCAAATGAAGGATATGCTGCCGTTATTGACGGTCCGCGAGCTGGTCGCTTACGGAAGATCTCCTCATGCCAAGGGCTTGAAGGTACGCTATACCGGACAGGACCAGCAAATCGTGGACCATGTCATGAAGATCACGGGTATCCAGCCCTATGCGGATCGGATGTTCCATACTCTATCGGGAGGTGAACAACAAAAAGCGCGAATTGCAATGGCCTTGGCCCAACAAACGGGTATTCTTTTGCTCGATGAACCGACCACTTTTCTGGATATCGCCCACCAATTTGAAGTTATGGATATGCTGCGGCGTATCAATCACGAGTCCGGCTTGACGATTGTTATGGTACTACATGATTTGCAGCAAGCTGCGGCCTATTGTCATCATATGATTGCGCTTAAAAAGGGACGAATCGCCGTTGTCGGCGAACCCCATGAGATTTTGACGTCTGCTTTTCTTCGCGACATTTATGAAATGAACGCTACCATCAAATTTGAGGATGGCTATCCGGTTATTATACCGACCATACCACATCATTCAGGAGGAATTTAATATGGTTATCGTAACAAATACATCTAAAATCACACCGGGCAATGCACATCTACTCATCGAAAGATTTAACAAAGAAGGAAAAGTTGAAAAAATGGAAGGCTTTCTCGGTCTGGAAGTGCTGCTGACTGAAAACACGGAGGATTATGAGGAAGTAACGATCAGTACACGATGGAAAGAAAAAGAGAACTTCCAAGGCTGGACGAAAAGCGAAGCTTTCCGCGAATCCCATAGCCATCGTCAAATTCCGGACTATATTATTGAAAATAAAATCACGTTCTATGAAGTTAAAATCGTTCGTCATCCCATCGCCAACAGCGATTCCTCTTTGGCAAGTGATTCCGAAGCAGTTTAACCCTGCATTATAGCTAAAAACCAAAAAAGGCGGCTCGGCAGGCAAAGTTAATTGTCCGCCGAGCCGCTTTGTTTATCAGGATTTTGCAAAATCCTCTTATATAAGGATGATGTCGAATCTCTCAGATTGTAGTTGAACAGCGACGTCCAATTTTCAGCGTCTCTCCGTGCCCTAGAACATGAATGCGTTCCTTCGCAATACCCATACGCTCACGCTCCGCTTCGAGACGATCCAGCGCCTCTCTTGGCGTATCATCCGCTAGTTTGAAGGCTCCGTAGTGCATCGGAATCATCTGATCTGCGCCGCAATCTACAAACCCTTGCAATGCCTCCTCCGGTGTCACGTGCTGCGAGGTCATGAACCATTCCGGTTCATACGCGCCAATCGGCATAAAGGTCAGGTCAATGGCAAAGCGCTCGCCAATCTCCTTAAACCCACGAAAATATCCAGTGTCTCCCACAAAATACAACGTCGGTGTATGCTCTGAATCTGTATTCGAATGAGGATGAGATTCCGTGACGGACGTGGCAGAGCCAATCACCTGCTGTTCACTTTGCAGAACGTATCCACCCCAATGCGAAGTGTTCGTATCAAACGGCGTGCGTCGTGTCCAATGCTGGGCTGGAACAAATGTAAATCGTACCCCTCCTACCGTAAAATGCTCCCACCATTGCAGCTCATGACAGTTACGAAAACCTTTGCGGATCATTTTTGCCTTTAACCCTGTGGGTACAAGCATCAGCGTATTTGCACGATATAATTTCCGTAAGGATTCTAAATGTAAATGATCATAGTGTGAATGAGACAGCAGAATGATGTCTAGTGGTGGTACATCCTGGATGCGAATGCCGGGCGGGGCCAACCTTTTATCAAAAGCCATACGCTCTGCCCACACCGGATCGGTGATGATATTCAGCCCAAGATACTGGATGAAAAAGGTGGAATGTCCCACCCAGGTGGCTGTCGCCATCTCCCGATTGCTATGCAGAAACTCCAGCTCCGGGGGATGGTTTGGCACAACGAACGTATAATCCTTTATTTTGCTGCGTCGCTCTTGCCGCCATTGTCTGAATTGCTTGATGGTTTTATCGGTATTTACATGATCCATATTGTTAAAGCGAACTTTGGGCATGATGCAGCTCCCTCCCTGACGAACCCGTTCTCCAAAAAACGCAGCGGTTCAATTTAACTATATATTGTCATTCGAGTGTGAACATAAAATGATGCAACATCCTGATCTATGTAAAGTATAATTCAATCACGTCTGTAAAGGAAATTCTGCGATAATACAGCAAAAACAGACCTCCCGGATCAATCAGGAAGGCCTGTTCCACCTGTTGTTGTCAGTCTTGTGGATTTTTAAAGCGTGCCGAATAAATAAACAAAAACACAATCGCCACTACGATAATGATAGGTGACTCATACATAATCGTAAAATGCTCGAAAGCAGCCACTCTAACTCACCCTTTCTTCCCTTCATGTCCGCGCACATATTTTGCATCGAACAGAAACAATCTTAATATCAGGATCAGCGAAGGGATCAGCACCAGCAGACCCGCAACAAACGCCGTAATCAACGCATACGCCATCGTAGAATTTGTAAAGCTGTCGTAGACATTAATGTAGGGATACAGAACATACGGGAGATGCGAGCGGCCGTAGCCATACCAGGCAAATGCAAATTGCAGCATCACCAATATGAACGAAACCCCTAGATGCCGCCGCTGCCATACCAGATAAACTGCTCCCGCAAAGCATATGAAGGATGCGACAAACATCCAGGCTATGTTCAGCATATTGGTAAAATGATCTGGATTTTGTTTGTTAATCTGAAAAAATGCGAGCAGACTCGCAACAATCGTTGGACCGCTCCAAAGCAGTGCATATCCTCGTACGATTTCAAAAGCGACCTTGTCTCCTGCCCTTTTGGCATAATAGGCCAAAAACATCGCCGAGATATACAGTACGCTTACCAACGCCAGAAAAATAACCGCCCACGTGTAGGGATTGCTTAATAGCTGCCCCCATTGCAGGTGCACACCTGTACTGTTCTCCACAATAATGCCGCCTTCCGATATAGCGAGGACCGTCGACAGTGCCGCCGGAATCAGTAACCCTGTCGCACCGTACAACGCCATGTAGACGATATTATTGGTGCCGGAATGCCCATACGTATTGTATGCATAATACACTCCCCGGATGGCGAGAAGTACAATCGCAATACTGCCGGGAACGAGTAACGCCGTACCATAGTAATATGCCGCATCCGGGAAGAACCCGTTTAATCCCACCACAAAAAAGATGAGAAATACGTTTGTTACCTCCCACACCGGGGATAGATACCGTTGAATAATATTGTGGATTTTGTTCTGGTGGCCTGTTAACACACTGTAAAAGCTGAAAAACCCTGCACCAAAATCAATAGATGCTATAAGCAAATATCCGAACAGGAACGTCCACAAAATGGCGATGCCTACAATTTCATAGCTCACTTACCATCAGCCCCTTCCAGGCCGAGCTGTCTTATCTCTTCCACCGCATCCTTATTGCGAAATAGCTTGCTGAGTACCTTAATGGCCGAGAAGCACAACACCAGATACAAAATAACAAACAACACCAGCATCCACCCAACACTCGTAGAAGTGGTTGCTGCTTCGGACACCTTCATATATCCGCGTAAAATCCACGGCTGTCTACCGACCTCCGCGAACATCCATCCGAGCTCAATAGCTACCATCGCCATCGGCCCCACCAGAATGAGCGCCAACAGCAGCCATCTGGGGTATGGTTTGCGACCTGGCAAACGCTTGCGGATCAGATACAACAGCGGAATGACGAGAATCAGCACCCCTGTGGTGATTTTGAGGTCAAACATATAATGGATAGACAGGGGCGGACGCTCATCTACGGGATAATCATTTAATCCCTTGACCTCCGTACTGGGCAGGTTCCCGGCCAACACACTAAGTGCATAAGGCACTTTCAGGGCATATTTGATTTCACCGTTCTTATCCATGTATCCGCCATATACGAAGGGCGCGTGCGTCATCGTATCAAAATGCCATTCGGCGGCGGCCAGCTTCTCCGGCTGATATTTGGCCAGAAATTTACCGGATGCATCTCCAATCATCACTGTACTGATGGCAAACACAATGGTACAGGTGGCAGTGAGCTTCAGCGCCTTTTTAAAATAAGCGTGATTACGTCCCCGCAGCATACTGTAAGCAGCCAGTCCCATCAGCACCCCAGCGCTCAATGTATACGAGGAAGCCAGTACATGAGAAACTTTGGTCGGCGTAGCCGGATTTAGCATGGCCTCGATGGGATGAATATTTGTCATGACTCCATTTTTGAGTGTAAAGCCTTGAGGTTGGTTCATGAACGAGTTCACAGTCGTAATAAAAACCGCTGATGCAGATGAGGCAATCGCTACCGGGATGAGCAGCATCAGGTGAAAATATTTGCTTTTAAACCGATCCCAGGTATACAAATAGATGCCTAGGAATATAGCTTCGATGAAAAAAGCAAACGTCTCCAAAAACAGGGGCAGCGCAATCGCTTGTCCAGCCACCCGCATAAAGGTGGGCCAAAGCAAGCTGAGCTGCAGACCAATGGCGGTGCCTGTAACGACACCCACGGCAACGGTAATGACAAACCCTCGCGCCCACCGTCGGGCCAGCAGGGTGTAATGTGGATCACCGGTTCGCAGTCCTCGCCATTCTGCTAGTGCAATCATTAAGGGGACGCCAACGCCGATAGATGCAAATACGATATGAACAAACAGGGTAATTCCGGTCAGCATCCGGCTTAGCAATACAGGGTCCAGTGAAGACAAATGGGTTTCACTCCTTCATTTCACATTTTAAACTTCGTGGATCACTCTGGATTACCAACTAAGGAGTCAAGCGAGCTATGCTTTTAATTACGGCATATAGCATAATGGCCGCAATTACTATACATACAATAATGAGCGTTCTTTCCTGCTTGCGGAACATCGGAACGCCTCCTTCACTTATCTATTGGCGCATTTTGGTAACCTATTCACAGTTTGGTTCATTCTTCCGAGTTTTAACCCTGCTTCTGCATTGAATATAGCCGTATTTCTTTTTAGATATTGTCTTATGCATTTCAATACGTTATATTGATATATAGTTAGATAACCTAATTATATGAAAAGAGTGAACTTGTGCCACCAAAACAAAGTAAGCGGGACACCGTCCAGCAACCCCTTCCCCGTCTGGGTCCAGAACCTTATCTGGAGCTAATGGATCAAACTGCTCTTGCAGAAACGAATCGACAACTCGCCCGTATTGGTCTCTTCTTGCTATGGACGGGTGATAATACGCTCGACGCAATAGATTTGGATCTAGCTGCTTATGGCCTGACAGAGAGTAAGCTAGATTTATTGTTGCTGTTGACACTACACCAATCCCAGGCTCAGATGAGCCCTTCAATGATTGCCGACCGTCTGGGAATTCGTCGTGCATCTGTTACATCTCTCCTAGACTGGACAGAGCAACGAGGCTGGATTATCAGAGAACATAATTCCTCAGATCGACGCAAAATTCATGTGCGCATTACAGAAGGGGGATCTCATCTTGTACAGCAAGTGCTTCCTGTATTTTGGTCTTCCTGTGCTTCTCTAGCGAGTATTTTGGAGCCTGAGGAGCAGGTCGTTTTTTCGCGGATTATAGAAAAAATCCATCATCATATGGAAAACAGATTGGGGGTGGGCAGATAAATTTTTTTTAAACATATAATTAGGTTACCTAATATATTTAATTTCGTGTATTACCAAGCCACTTATTTTATGATCAAGGAGTGTTCAATTGATGAGTAAATTACGAACCAATCATACCGTTATACAGAAAGAAAATGTGGCTCTCCCTTATGCATGGATGACTGTAATCCTATGCTGGTCAGCGGTTGCCGTTATGTCCAGCCTGTATGTGACGATCCCTTTGGTCCCTCTTTTTGCTAAAGTGTTTGGAAAAACGCTTGCTGAAGTAGCCCTACCGGGCAGTATCTTTTCCTTAGGCTTTGCGGCGGGATGTCTTGTTTATGGTGGATTGTCTGACCGCTTTGGACGAAAGCAGGTTATCGTCATCGGACTGCTCGCATTAACGATTATTTCGTTATCCATCAGCTTAACCAGTCAATATTCTGTATTAGTTACACTGCGCTTGCTTCAGGGTTTAGCTGCGTCCACCTTTTCACCCGTTGCTCTTGCATACGCTGTCGATATGTTCCCGATCGAAAAACGGGTAACGGCTATCGGCTTTATCAGCACCGGTTTTCTAGTAGCAGGTATCGCTGGTCAGGTATTTAGTATTGTCATTAGCGAACAAATGGGGTGGAATACAGTATTTCGGATGCTAGGCATTTTGTATGCAATTACCTTCCTAATCGTCCTTTTTTTCCTACCTAAAACCCCCTCCCCTCAACGAGGTGTTCGCATTTGGGCAGCTTTCAGTCAGTTGGGTACCGTTCTGCGCTCGTATCCTTTATGGTTAAGCTACACGGTTGCTTTTGTTCTCCTGATGTCCTTTGTGAGCATGTATACGGTTTTGGGTAGCTATCTTGGCGGCCCTGAATTTGGCCTGAATAGCCGACAGATGCTTTATGTCAGATCCGCTGGTATCATCGGCATGCTCCTTTCACCATTCGCCGGAAAGCTAGCCCAGAAATACGGTGTGCACCTTATATTACGTACAGCTCTTATTCTTTCCATTCTGAGTTTGGCGCTGATGGGAATGACACACTCTCTTATGACTATCGTGGTGTTGAGTGTATGCTTTGTCAGCGGCATTGCCCTGAGTGTTCCTTCACTCATAGCAATCGTCGGCCAGCTCGGCGGTGCAGCGAGGGCTATAGCTGTCTCACTATATACCTTCATCCTGTTTGCCGGTACAAGTCTAGCTCCTATGCTCTCCATTCGTTTGATGGGGAATGGCGGCAATCAGATGACTACATTTATGCTGCTGGCGGCAGTTCTGTCTGTGGGATTTATCGCCTCCCTGCGCATTCGGATGCTACTTCCCATCGCCACCGCCCCCGGATTTCTAGAATAAGGCCTATGATTAGGGTAAAAATCCGGGGACCAAAGCGACCGCTACGCTTGTACAGCACCATTCCGCCTACTCCGTTTTCATGTTAATTTTCCGAGTTCGGCTTATATAGCATCCTGTTTTTATTAAAAAACCTCCATATTCATCAGACATGTTTACCTGAATTAGTGTGAGATATGTCATTGTGTTTTCCTCGGAAACGCCAACTTCTCTTTGGAGAGATTCGCAGAATGAGTTACAATACAGATAAGCTATATATGGAGAACTTTTGAACAGGAGGCTGTACTGAGCTATGAAAATAACATCTATCGAGCCAACTCCCAGTCCGAACACCATGATGCTGCATCTGGATGAGCGACTGGAAGCGGGTATCCGCAGAACATATACACGAGACAATGAGCGTTCCGCTCCCCCATTTATCCGGCGCATGCTGGGCATTGAAGGGGTCAAAAGCGTGTTTCACACGACCGATTTTGTAGCCCTTGACCGCAAAGGGAATGCAGATTGGTCTACCATTCTGGGTCAAGTCCGAGATCAGCTAGGCGAGGAAGGCGCTGACGCCAATTGGGATTTGCCAGAGGAAACCTCTGGAGAAGCGTTTGGCGAGGCACAGGTTTTTGTGCAATTTTTTCGCGGCCTTCCTATGCAAATTCGAGTCAAGGCAGGGCATCAGGAGGAACGAATCTCCTTGTCCGACCGCTTTGTGCAAGCCGTTACCCGTGTAGCGAGCGCAACGCTGATTAAGGAACGCAAGCTGAGTGATTACGGCGTCCGCTATGGTGAACTGCCGGACATTGCACGTGAGGTTGAGCAGGAACTGGAGGCAGCCTTTCCACAAGAGCGGCTGGAGCAGATTATCCAACAAGCGATTGCCCACGGCGCAAACAACAGCGAATTCGTGGAGGAACGCCGCGAGTGGAGCGATGCCGAGCTGGAGCAGGCCCTGCAACACGAAGATTGGCGTACACGCTACGCTGCGCTGGATCGGCTGGACCCGACGCCCGAGCATTTGCCGCTTATCCGGCAAGCGCTGCATGACGACAAAATGCAGCTGCGGCGACTGGGCGTCGTCTATCTGGGCGATATTCGCTCACCGGAGGCGATGGAACTGCTAGCCGAGGCGCTGCGCGATCCTTCAGCGGCAGTACGCCGCACCGCAGGCGACACGTTGTCGGACATCGGCGATCCGGTCGCTACCAGTGCAATGATCGGAGCCCTGTCGGATAGCAGCAAGTTGGTGCGCTGGCGGGCGGCACGTTTTTTATACGAGGTGGGAACCGAGGATGCGCGTGATGCGTTGGAGAAGGCGGTCGATGATCCCGAATTCGAGGTCAGTCTACAGGCTAAAATGGCGCTGGAACGCATCGAATCAGGCGAACAAGCCGCGGGCACAGTTTGGCAGCAGATGGCCAAGCGGAACTCTTAATTTAAGATTCTACGAGTGATTTTCAAAAAATTGTCGATTGTCAGAAGATGTACAGGTACGATATACTGTAATTCGCTATACAATAAAATATCATGTCATACACCTCATCAACCCTGTTTTATGATGAGGTAGAGGTCGCGGATGTAATCGGTACACCGGAGGAGACGATAAGAGCCGTCTGAGATTCCAGTGGAAAGGTACACCCGCCGAAGTATGCGGAGCTGACTCTTTGTAAATACTCCGAATGCTGGGGCTGCTAACCGAAAGGAGCAGAACTGTCACACGCTGTCCTAACACAGACACGTGTGTTGAGCTATCTTGTTATAGAAGAAGGTATGGTGCGGAATGCATAGACAAAACCGCAGGCGTATTCCCTGCGGTTTTTTGATTTATATACTCCCCCTCCTTCTAGCTCTTGCCCTGACATGAAATACAATTTCATGAAGGAGTGTTTGAACGTGCAACACAGAGCAACATCTGACGGAACCTTGCGTAAAAGTCTCAAAGCCCGCCATATGACGATGATCGCCCTCGGCGGTTCTATCGGAACAGGTCTGTTCCTCGCCAGTGGAGGCGCAGTTGCCGAAGCTGGACCCGGTGGTGCCCTGCTGGCTTATGCAGCAGTTGGCCTCATGGTCTACTTCCTTATGACCAGCCTCGGTGAGTTGGCTACATTTATGCCTGAATCCGGCTCTTTTAACACCTATGCAGGTCGCTTCGTCGATCCGGCTTTTGGTTTCGCCATGGGCTGGAACTTCTGGTACAACTGGGCGGTGACGATTGCTGCCGAATTGGCAGCAGCGACCGTGCTGATCAAATACTGGTTCCCGGAAAGTCACTCTGCCTGGTGGAGTCTGTTATTCCTGGCCGTAATCTTCGCACTGAACGCGTTGACCGTCAAAGGCTACGGTGAGTCTGAATACTGGTTCGCCATGATTAAAATTGTGACTGTGGTCATCTTTTTGACTGTAGGTGTGCTGATGATCTTCGGCATTATGGGTGGTCCTGCGGTCGGCTTTGCCAACTTCACGGTAGGAGACGCCCCGTTCCATGGTGGATTCTTTGCTGTACTGGGCGTATTCATGGCAGCGGGCTTTTCCTTTCAGGGAACGGAGCTGATTGGGGTAGCCGCTGGAGAGAGCGAAAATCCGCGTGAAAATGTGCCGCGCGCCATCCGTCAAATCTTTTGGCGCATCTTGTTCTTTTATATTCTCGCAATTCTCGTGATTGGATTGATCATTCCGTACACCAATCCGAATCTGCTGCGGGGAGATATCAGTGATATCGGGGTCAGCCCGTTCACGCTCGTATTTGAAAAAGCAGGGCTTGCGATTGCTGCCTCTGTTATGAACGCCGTTATTTTGACTTCCGTATTGTCGGCAGGTAACTCGGGTATGTACGCGGCCACTCGGGTACTGTACGCTTTGGCACGAGAAGGTAAAGCCCCGCGTTTCCTCGGACGTATCAATAGACGCGGCATTCCTATGAACGCGCTGCTGATCACGACCGCTGTCGGTATGCTAGCCTTTCTCGCCTCCCTGTATGGAGACGGTGTAGTCTATAACTGGCTGCTGAATGCTTCTGGAATGTGCGGATTTATTACGTGGGTCGGAATTGCAGTCAGCCATTATCGTTTCCGCCGTGCCTTTAATGCACAGGGTCACAGTCTGAGTGAGCTTCCATACAAAGCCCGTTGGTTCCCATTTGGCCCGTTGTTCGCCTTCGCTCTGTGTATCATTGTCATTATCGGGCAAGGGGCGGATGCCTTCACCGGACAGGAGATTGACTGGAAAACGATGATCGCTACGTACATGAGTGTGCCGCTATTCCTTCTGCTGTGGCTCGGCTACAAATGGACCAAACGTACTAAAATCGTGCCATTAAAAGAATGTGATTTGAGCCCGGATGCTTCTTCGGATAAATAATAGAAGACATTAAAAAAAGCCCGTCTCCACATATCAGGGAGAACACGCTGGTAAACCTGGTCCAAGACTGTTTATCCGCATGTTCACCTGTATATGCCCGGAGACGGGCCTTTTCTTTTTCTTTTTCTGTTTATTTGGAAGAAGCAGCTACTTCAGCTGATAAAGACATAGATAAGGCACGACGACTAAAAATACCGTATATGACAGCAATCAGCGTCAACCCTGCTGAAAACAAGTACAAATTAACGATACCCAAATGATCTGCAATCCAGCCCATTAAAAGCAGCGAAATACAAAACGTTAGGCTTGTCAGCGTAGCCTGGGCGGACAGCACCTTAGGCAAATCATGTACAGACACACTCATTTGCATCATCGTACGGCGGGATACGACGGACATTTCCGCAGGTAGTCCCATCAACAGCACGATAAGCAGCGTTAGTGGCGGTAATGTGTTCAGTGCATACCAAGCTGTCAGCAGCCCATAACCTGCCATCCCCGCCAACATGGCGGGCAGCAGTCTGCGCTGCAAATACTTGACGCAGGCGAGGACCACGATACCGCCGCCAATCGCTCCTGCAAAATACGCTGCATTGATGTATCCCCACCATGCCTCACTTTTGTGCAAGACCTGCTGAGCGAAAGCAAGCGTGAACGCGCCTACCCAAACCGAACCCCCTAGAAGGTCAATCATATCCATAAAAATAAGAGCTTTCAGTCTGCGACTGGCTCCGATGAGGCTCCAGCCTTCACGAAGTATTTCCTTTTTACGCTTGGGAGGTAGTGTGGGGCTCTCAGATTCCGGGCCATATAGTGTATCTTCCAACTGTGCAGGAGGCAAGTCATGATGCCCTTGCCCGGGTTCAGTTAGAGCTTCGAAAACTGAGACATCTCCACCTCGCACCCTTGTTCCAGGTTGCAGCAAATAATGAGCTTTGCCCTCTAGTGGATCTCGAATCAGGCTGGTGAAGATCATGGCTATCATATATAATCCGCCAGCAACCAGTAGTGTTTTTTCCGAACCTAGCATGGCTACGAGCACACCACTAAGCCCCCACCCCGCTAATTGCACCGTCTGATCGCTGACCGATACCAGACTGTTTGCCCGCATAAGTCCTTCCCCGGACGCAAGGCGAGGAATCAGCGCATTACGCGCAGGCGTAGTCCATCCGTCCAGAAAGGACATGGCTGCCACCAACGTAAACACAATCACCCATATCGGCTCCGTGCCTGCTGACCACAAGTGGCCCAGCAGAACAGCAAAGAAAGCCAGTTGCCCGAACTGAGAAACGAATAAAATAAAAGGAAGCTGGAATCGGGCCAAAATGAGCGGTGCTAAAAAGCCGCTGATCATCTGTGCCCCCATTCGCAGCAACGGAACGAGCACCGAAGAGAAGATGGAGTCTGTTTCATGAAAAACCAAAGACACAAGTGCCATAATATAAAGAATGTCGGCCGCATTGGACATGGTCTGCGTGCCAAGCAAATAGGTAAAGGAACGCCTGTGCATATAAATAAAATACTCCTTTGTTAATGTAGCTTTTTACAGCAGATGATTAGGTCCATTTCAGGGTTACCCGAAGATTGCCGGTACTTCCAAGGTCCGTAATCTGATAAGAAATGGATTTTAAGCCGAGTTGATATAAGGACTGTAAATCCTCCTTGAGACTTCGCTCTGTTCCCTGATAGGCGAAGGTAAGCGTCGTCCCTCCTTTATTTACAATCTTACGCACCTGTTCCTTGATGTCGGCGGATGATTTAACCAGACCCTTACCATCTTGCAGCGGATATTCGAGGGTATTGTACAGTTTTTGATACACAGCAGCCTTTGATCCTCCGGCAGCTACCAGTGCTGATAAGGTTTCCCGATACGATGTATTCGCCTGAGGATACGGTTTCACCCATGAGTGATCCCGCCGCATTTCGGTATCCGTCAGCAGATAATATGAAGTGCTTACTTCGTTCGCGCGATCTGGGGTTGGATCATCCCATGTCGTATCCATGTGATACCATCGACCATCTAATAAAACAAGATTCCATGCATGCAGCTGTCCCCCTGCTCTACCTTCCACAATCCGATTCGTAATGCCTGCACGTTCCAGCATTTTATAGGCTAGCAGTGAATAACCCTGGCAGACCGTGCTTCCCGTTTTCAGGCCATCGTAGGCTGTGTACTTTTGCTGTGCTTCATCATACTTCAGGCGAACGACGATCCAATCATGGATGGCCTTCACCTTCTCATGATCCGTCATTCCCTTCGTAATAATATCCCCCAGCACCGCTTTAACTGTGCTATCCACATAAGCTGTCTGTTCCTTCGTCTCCCGGTAGCTTAAACGAATCGTAACCTGAGCGGAGGTCGTTGTGCCTGTATAGCTGAATGCGTAGCTTTTGATCGTATAATTCACATACGGATCGCTCTCCATGGCCTGTTGGATGGCCGTCTGTAATTGCTGTTTGAGACCGTTCACTCGCCCTTGATATGTAAAGGTCAGCGTTTCACTCCGCGTAGCCATTGCCTGTAAAAGCTTGTTCTGAAGCTGCTGCGATGATACCGATGGAGCCGGCTTGATCGACGCCGCATACACATTGCTGCCCCACTCCACAGCCTGCGGCAGCAACACAGCCAGCGCTGCACCCGCAACCAGACATTTTACAAGCCTAACCCCGATTTTTCTGTTCATACAGAGCGTTCCTGCCCTTCTTAGCATAGTTATAAACAGCTCTATCTTACCATAAAAACAGTTGCCCCAAACGCTCTAGTTTTGTCGGTTGCAGACGAGTAATGGGACAGTTAAAAAGACAGGTTGCGACACACATACTCGGCGATATAACAGATGGGAGCAAGGGGCAAACATGTCGTTCGCAGCGAATTTTATCACAGCAATCTAAGTATCCTCATGATATGGTACTGGCATCGGAAGTAAATGATATTGATTCTCATTCTAGATCAGAAAGGCTGAACACCATGCCAGAATGTATTTCACTTCTTCGTACGCCACTAGGTCAGACTGTGCGTTTGCAATCCCTTGACCCTCTTCATCCCTCATTGCGCCGCCGCTTGACAGACATGGGCATCAACGAAGGTTCCATCATACGCTTAAAAAAAATCAGTTTATTGGGCGGCCCGATCGTCATTGAATGCAACGGCCAACTGGTCGGCCTCCGTCAAAATCAAGTGAAACAACTGGAGGTCGTTCCGACATGGACATGATCGCTCTATTTGGCAATCCCAATACAGGAAAAACCTCATTATTCAACAAGCTGACTCGTACGTATGCAGAAGTAGGGAACTGGTCCGGCGTCACCGTGGAAAAGAAAACAGGGCTCCTGCGTGACAAGTCTGCCGTATTGGTGGATTTGCCAGGTGCCTACTCTTTACTCCCTCTTTCGCTGGATGAAGGTGTCGCAACCCGATATTTGCTGGAAGAGCCGCCTGCGGCCCTGATCAATATCGTGGATGCCTCCCAGCTCCAGCGTAATCTCTATCTGACCGTACAACTACTGGAATATGGCCGTCCCCTTGTACTTGGCTTAAACATGACTGACGTAGCTGATGCCACGGGTCTTCGCGTAAACAAGGAATTGTTGGCTGAACAATTGAACGTTCCCATCATTCCTATGGTGGCGCGCACAGGTAGTGGAAGTAAGCAAATGCTCGCATCTCTTCGAGAAGTAAGACATGCATCCAATACTTTTCAACTGGATTACGGCCCTGCCGTCGAAGCGGCTATTCATGATATTTGCAACTTACTGCCGGATGCATCTGTACCGCAACTCCGGTGGGCCGCACTGCAATGTCTGGAAAACAATCCTGTCGTCATGGAATGGATGACAGATGAGGTGCAGCGTGAACAAGTAACTGCGCGTATTCGCCATTGCGAAGAAGACCTGCTCAGTGAAGGCTGTGCCATCACGCCTGCTCAGCATATTCGTTCTGTACGAACAGCATGGATTGCTGATCTGTGTACCAAGGCACTCGACACCTCCAAGCTCAAGCCGCACAGCCTAACGGATAGGCTAGATGCACTATTAACTCACCGGTATCTGGGGATTCCGATCTTTTTGCTGCTGATGTACGCTACCTTCAAGTTCACCTTCGATTGGGCGGGTACGATCCTTTCAGATATGCTGGATGGATTTTTTTCAGGTGCACTCAGCAGTTGGATTTCTGAATTACTCGTCCACTTGAACGCGTCTGCCTTTACGCAAAGTCTAGTCGTGGACGGCATCGTGGCTGGAGTCGGGGGTGTGCTTGTTTTTCTGCCTCAAATTGCTATTTTATTTCTGATTATCTCGGTGATCGAAGACTCCGGGTATATGGCACGGGTCACGATACTCATGGATCGTCTGATGCAAGCCGTGGGCTTGAACGGGAAAAGCTTCATTCCCTTCATCATCGGATTTGGCTGCAATGTCCCTGCGATTATGGCAGCACGCACCATTGAACAGCCCAGAGAGCGTCTCATTACCACGTTGCTGGTGCCCTTTATGTCGTGTTCGGCCCGCCTGCCGGTATATGCGTTGTTTGCGGGTGTGTTTTTCCCAACACATGCGGCAAGCATCATCATGCTGATGTATGTGTTAGGAATCGTCGTTTCACTTATACTTGCCAAAATTTTTTCCAAAGTATCCATTTTGTCGGGTGAGCCCTCCCTCTTCATCGTGGAACTTCCTCCCTATCGAGTGCCGCAGGCTCTTACACTATTCCGCAGCACATGGGAGAAGGTTAAAGGCTTCGTCCGTAAAGCCGGAACCATTATTCTTGCAGGCTCGGTTGGCATCTGGCTCTTGTCCAATTTCGGTCCGCAGGGCTTCGGGGTAGAAATGGATGACAGCCTGCTTGCCACCGTTGGAGGTTGGTTCGCTCCATTACTAGCCCCTCTCGGTTTTGGCACCTGGCAAGCAGGGGCTTCCCTGCTCACAGGCTTTATGGCCAAGGAAGTTGTCGTATCAACGATGAATATTATTTACCACGTTCCTGATATGCAGGGACTTGAACTACAAGTCAGACATGCCTTTACACCGCTTGCCTCTCTTAGCTTTATGGTGTTCATTCTGTTGTATGTTCCGTGTCTGGCTACGGTAGCGGTCATTCGTAAAGAAACCCTTTCGTGGCGTTGGACCGCATTTTCTGTGATCTATCCTTTGGCCGTTGCATATATCATTGCCGTCTTGATCTATCAATGCGGCAGATTATTAGGTTGGGGTTAAAGTCAGGCCCTATAGTAAATAAAAGGAAGTGAATTCCATGATCAATATCATCATTTTATTGGCGATCCTCGGTTATAGTGCGTGGGTGCTGGTACGATTTTTGCGAAAAAGCCGTCAAGGCGCCTGTGCGGGGTGTTCGTCGAGCAAGTCATGTCCGGGTTGTGCAGCCAGCTCTATGCATGAAGATTATGCGAAAATCAAGAAAAGTATTTAATTCCAACTCATCATCACATGAAAAGCGGCTTCGGGGGTTTCTTACACCCGAAGCCGCTTCTTATTTACGCTTAAAGCTCACCGTATTCAGCGATACACTGCCAAATGCTCATTTAGCTCTCGCGTGTGCAAGTAAACTTCACGATACAGCTCGTATAGACCTTCATACTGTGCCACACGGTCCGGGTTCGGCGAATATCTCGCTGCTTCATGCAGAAATGCTTCAGCACACGCTTGCAGAGATTCAAACCAGCCACTACCATAAGCAGCCAGCATGGCCGCCCCCAAGGCAGGTCCCTGCTCGCTTTCCAGCTTGATGATATCCGCGTTAAAAATATCTGCCTGCATTTGCAGCCATGCCTCATTACGCGCACCGCCGCCGATGGAAATCACTTCATTCACCGTTTTGCCCGTCCCTCTAAGAATATCTATAGATTCCTTGAGCGAAAACGTTATTCCTTCCAGTACCGCTCGTGTAAAATGCGCAAGCTTATGTCCCGCATCCATCCCGATAAAGCTGCCTCGAATGGTTGCATCCGGATGAGGTGTACGTTCGCCAACGATATAAGGCGTGAACAGCAGCCCTTGGCTGCCCGGCTCAATAGAATTCACATCTGCCAATAGTGCATCAAAAGAATGCTCTGGTGCAAAGGTATCCTTAAACCAAGTCAAGCTGTATCCGGCCGCGAGCGTAACCCCCATAATATAATAAGCATCCTGCTCACTATGATTAAAAAAATGCGCCCGCCCCTGCACATCAATATCCTTGCGTTCCTCATAAGAAAGTACAACCCCTGAGGTGCCGATGCTGCATAGGGTGCGGCCTTCACTCAAAATGCCGGCACCAATCGCGCCGCATGCGTTGTCCGCCCCACCTGCAAAGACCTTCGTTTCAGGCGAAAGCCCGCTCTGCTCCGCAATCTCCGGCAATAGCGTACCCGTCTGATCAAAGGATTCCACCAGCGATGGGAACAGCGACAACGGCAGATCAAACGCGGCAGCGATCTCTTCGCTCCACTGCTTGTTCGCAATATCCAGCAGCAGCGTACCCGCCGCATCCGAATACTCCGTCGCCAGCTCTCCTGTCAGACAGTAGCGCACATAATCCTTGGGTAGCATAAAATGTGCCGCACGGGCCAGCACGTCTGGCTCATGCTCCTGCACCCACAGCAGCTTGGGCAGCGTGAAGCCTTCCAGCGCGCGATTACGTGCGATATTCAGCAGGTCCGACCCGAGCTGTTCTTCAATACGACGGCATTGTGCTGTCGTACGCGTGTCATTCCACAGAATAGCCGGACGAAGCACTTGGCCTTCCTTGTCAGTCAGCACAAGCCCGTGCATCTGTCCCGAAAAGCTAATACCGTCTACGGCATCTGTGCCGCCGATTCCGGCCTTCTCCACAAGCTGTTTCAGTGATGCTAACGTGCCACTGACCCAGTCCTCAGGATGCTGTTCGCTATATCCTGCCTTCGGCTGATGGAGCGGATAAGACTGAGAGGTTTCATAAGCCACCTGCCCCTTGCGGTTAACCAGCACCGTTTTGACCGCGCTGGTACCCAAATCTACGCCGATGACATAGCGCTCCTGCTCCTGATTTAGCTTCTCCTGCATTGGAGTACCTCCTTCCCTGTTATCGTGCAGCTTCTATTACATATATAGAATTCTGGTATTAGTCAGCCAAAATGTATTGATTTAATGTTGCTTTCAGATATTCCTGGCGACCGGATACGTTTTTACGTGGTGTTTCATTCGCCAGAGCATATTCAGCCAGAGAAGCAAGCGTTGCTTTTCCGGATACGATGTCTGCTCCAATACCTTCTTTAAAGCTGCTGTAGCGCTTCTCAATAAAGTCCTCAAACACACGATCCTCGATCAGTTTGGCAGCTACCTTCAACCCCTTCGCATACGTATCCATACCTGCGATGTGCGCGAGGAACAAGTCTTCTGGCTCAAACGATGCTCTGCGCACCTTGGCATCAAAGTTGATACCACCACGGCCCAAGCCTTCATTTTGCAGCACTTCATACATCGTCAGGGTCGCATCATACAGATCGACTGGGAATTCGTCCGTATCCCAGCCCAGCAGCAAATCTCCCTGATTTGCATCCAGTGATCCCAGCATGCCGTTAATCCGTGCTACACGCACTTCATGATCGAAAGTATGACCCGCCAAGGTGGCATGATTAGCTTCCAGATTAAGCTTGAAATGTTGATCCAGATCATATTTTTGCAGGAAAGCAATCGTCGTCGCAGCATCAAAATCATACTGATGCTTCGTTGGCTCCTTCGGTTTTGGCTCAATCAGGAACTGAGCGTCAAAGCCAATTTCACGCGCATAGTCTACGGCCATATGGAACATACGTCCCAAATTGTCCTGCTCCAGCTTCAAATCCGTGTTCAGCAGTGTTTCGTAGCCTTCACGGCCTCCCCAGAAAACATAGTTATCTGCGCCCAGACGTTTGCCCACTTCCAGTCCTTTTTTAATCTGAGCAGCTGCGTGTGCGTATACATCTGCATTGCAAGTCGAGGCAGCACCATGCAAATAACGTGGATGGCTAAACATGTTCGCCGTGTTCCACAGCAGTTTTTTCCCCGTAGCTTTCATATGGTCCTCAATCAGATCCACGATGGTATCCAGATTGCTGTAAAATTCCTTCAATGACGCGCCTTCCGGTGCAATATCCACATCGTGGAAAGCGAAATAAGGTAAATTCAGCTTATCCAGCAGTTCAAAGGCAGCTTCCACACGTGCCTTCGCCAAATCCAGCCCGGTAAACTTGGACCATGGACGTTCCGCTGTTTCTACACCAAAAGGATCGGAGCCGCCTGCAACCAGTGTATGCCAGTAGGCCATGCTAAAACGTAAATGCTCCTCCATCGTTTTTCCCGCTATAATTTCCTGTGGATTATAAAATTTGAACGCAAAAGGATTGTCGGATTGCTTGCCCTCAAAGTTAATTTTAGATACCTGTTCGAAATAAGCCATTATAAGTTCCTCCTTTATAGTAAACGTTTACAAAAACGATTCTAGCACAGCCAAAAGACTTTGTCTATTGCTTAAACTAAGTTTGTTTTTATGATATAATATCAGGAATTACACCAACAGGAAGTGAATGAACCATGAATGTCACTGGCGATCAGGCGCTTGTCAAAAAGCTGAATAAATCCATTGTGCTGGAGCGTATTCGCCTTCATGCTCCGCTATCCCGGGCACAGTTATCCAGTCAAACTGGATTAAACAAGGCAACCGTTTCCAATCTGGTGGCAGAGCTCATTACCGATGGATTGGTGTATGAGACAGGATTAGGAGAATCCAGCGGTGGGCGTAAGCCTTTAATGCTGCTGTTCAATAGCCGTGCAGGCTTTGTACTCGGTATTGAGGTCAGCGTACAGTACATCAAGGGCGCTCTGACCGATCTGGCAGGTACCATTGAAACGGAGCTTACCTTTTCTCTAACCCAGCATGATCCCGCCTTTGTTATGGAACAGATTCGAAAGCTCGTTCAGGAGCTTATGCAGGTCACTCCTCCCTCCCCTCATGGTATTGTCGGCATTGGACTGGGGGTACCGGGTATGGTGGATGAGACCGGAACCGTGCTGTTCGCACCCAATCTGGGCTGGGAAGGGGTTCCGCTGCGGCAGCAGCTTGAGGCTGAGCTAGGTCTGCCCGTCGTAGTAGATAACGAAGCCAACGTCGGCGCGCAGGGCGAGTTGTACTATGGTATGGACGGCGATCACCGACAGCTGGTGCGGGATCTGGTCTACATCAGTGCAGGGTCTGGAATCGGGGCCGGGATTATCATTGACGGCAAACCGTATCAAGGAGCTTGGGGGTACGCCGGAGAGACGGGTCATATGACCATTGATTGGAACGGACGGCTCTGCTCCTGTGGTAGTCGCGGCTGCTGGGAGCTGTATGCTTCAGAGAAGGCGTATGCATCATCCACATTGAAACTGCCTGCACATAATACAGCGGAATTACTGCCGTTTGCTCAGCAAGGTGAAGCGAGTACATTAAGCGTCCTTGAAGATATTGGACGATATTTGGGTGTGGGTATTACCAGCATTGTGAACAGCCTTAACCCCGGGATGCTTATCATTGGCGGTCCACTGGCGGAAGCCAGACCTTGGTTGGAGCAAAGTATGCGTGAAGTGATTGACGAACGTGCCTTGCCCTATCACCGTCGGCAACTACAGATTCGTTTCTCCACGCTTGGCAGCCGTTCGACGATGCTAGGCGCCGCCTATGCAGCAACCGCTCCTTTTCTCGGGCGTGTACGCGTGTCCTTATAAGTAAAAAGGCCCCCATTGCAGTATGTAGCTGCGATAGGAGCCTTTTCTTAACCATATAACGATCATAGGACCGTCGTCTGCTGTTAGGTTGGATTAAGCGTTCAACACTTTTTCAAACTTGGTTTTGTTCATACCGGAAATACGTTCTTCTCCGATCAAAGTCAATGGAACGGCACGAATGCCCATATCCCAAACCTCTTGAGCAAAAGCTTCATTGGTTTCAATGTTGCGTTCTTCGTACTCCACGCCTTTTTCACTCAAGTAGCTTTTTACTTGACGGCAATGCGGGCAGTTTGTAGATGTGTATACGATTGCTTTTTCCATGAATATCACCTCATCATTTATTTTGTTACATCATATTTATTCAAACTTGCGTGGATCATTACAGGGCCAGTGCGCTGTGCTCCAGGCTTTCGATGTATTTCTCGCTGTCCATAGCAGCCATGCAGCCACTACCTGCTGCGGTAATTGCTTGTCTGTAGCGTGTATCCTGTACGTCGCCACAAGCGAATACGCCAGGCACGTTTGTTTCGGAAGTACCCGGATTTACGACGATATAACCGTTCGCATCCGTTGTAATTTGTCCTTCGAGGAAGCCCGTATTCGGATGATGACCAATCGCCACGAATACGCCGCTAACCGTAATAACTTCCTCTTCACCTGTTGCATTATTCAGCACTTTCAAGCCAGTGACTCCGTTCTCGTCCGCAATCACTTCTACAGGAGTACGATTAAGCGCCCATTCAATTTTGTTGTTCGCACGAGCACGATCCTGCATAATTTTGGAGGCGCGCATTTCTTCACGACGATGCACCAACGTTACTTTAGAGGCAAAACGAGTCAGGAAATTGGCTTCTTCCAGTGCAGAGTCTCCGCCGCCGATGACAACAATTTCTTTGCCACGGAAAAAGAAGCCGTCGCATGTTGCGCAAGTGCTTACGCCACGTCCGATATTATCCTGTTCACCGGGAATACCCAGGTACTTGGCAGTCGCTCCTGTGGAAATAATCAGCGTATCAGTAACCAGTTCACCCAAACCCTCTACATCCAAAGTAAATGGACGAGCAGTTGTGTCTACTTTGTTTACCCAGCCTGTGCGGAATTCAGCGCCAAAACGCTCCGCTTGCTTACGCATATTATCCATCAAATCGGGTCCCATGATTCCTTCCGGAAAACCTGGGAAATTTTCAACTTCCGTAGTCGTAGTTAATTGTCCGCCTGGCTGTGGTCCTTCGATCACCAGTGGGCTCATGTTAGCGCGTGCCAGATAAATTGCAGCGGTCAAACCGGCAGGGCCGGTACCTATAATAATGGACTTGTACATATCTTGGTTCCTCCTAAAATATCATAAGTATTATATAACGAGTTTTCGGAACCGGGCGCTGGGCAACTGCATATACTCTAAAAGTAATTCCGCCAGAAGCTTATCCCAAAATGTGGACACCCGGATATTACAAAAACGAATCACTTGTTTTGTAGCTTTTTATGACTTAGACTGATTCTAAATCCTAATTTCATTATGCGGAAATAGCTGTAAACAGTCAAATGAAGTTTTCATGAAGCGAAGCTTAAAGATAAATCAGGTATGGAGGGATTATCCCGATTATGAATGACGTTTTTGTAGGTAGCTTTATTTCTGCCCTGTCCACTGGACTCGGCGCCGTGCCCATACTGTTTATGCGTAATATCACGCATCGGCTTCGCGATGTTCTGTTGGCTTATGCCGCAGGAATTATGACCTCTGCCTCCGTGTATAACCTCATTCCCGAAGCGATCCAGCATTCCAATTGGTTCGTGCTGACTGCGGGAATTCTGCTCGGCTGCCTCGTATTACTGGTGATGGAGATGTACATTCCCCATGCGGATTTGGAGGACCCAGATTCCAAGACCTTTCAACTGGAATCCAAATCTTTTCTCATCATCGCAGCTATTACATTGCACAATTTACCGGAAGGACTCTCTGTTGGGGTCAGCTATGCGAGTGAGACTCACAATCTCGGCAATCTGATCGCCTTCTCTATCGGCCTGCAAAATGCCCCGGAAGGCTTTATCGTAGCGTTGTTCCTTGTGAATCAAAACATCGGCCGTTTCAAGGCCTTGGGCATTGCTACCCTCACCGGAGCTGTGGAAATCATTACGAGTCTGATCGGCTTTTATTTGAGTAGCTGGGTGAACGGACTGGTACCTTACGGCCTTGCTTTTGCCGCCGGAGCCATGATGTTTATCGTCTACAAGGAACTGATTCCCGAGAGTCACGGGGATGGCAACCAGCGGATCGCCACATTCTCTTTTATTCTCGGCTTAATTACGATGATTGGGCTAACCGAATGGCTATAGCCGAGCAACACAAAAAGGCTGCTTATCTGCCTGTAATCCAGACAGATAAGCAGCCTTTTTGGCATGTTCATATGGAGATACGTCATTTTTTTTGGTTCATGGAGCGCAGTGCTTCACGGTACTGCTCGTCCTCACTTTTGTAAGTCTCCTTCTCTCCATTGGATATTGGAGAACGTCTTTCCTTTTCTTCGTCCTTTTTGGTAAAACCACGTAAAGCCGCACGATAATCCTGATCTCCGTAAGCATCTTTAATATTCTCGCGATCTTTTTCCACCTTCTTATCCGTCTGGATATCAGGCACCTTGTGTTGTTCCTCCGCATGATGCTCTTCGACATCGATATCCTTAGGAGGCGTCTCTTGCGCAGGATCTATCCATTCACGCGCCTCGGGTTCCACCTGTACAGGATAAGGACGTTTGCTTCTTTGCCGTGAGTCCTCTTCGGTAGAGCGAGTCTTGGAAGAGGACTTGCGCGTCATCTTCGTATTAAATACCAGCAAAAAAATAAAGGCAACCGCAGCTACTACGATAAAAGCAATGGTCATCGGTAGCCTCCTATTCTCTTTCAGCGCTACGGTACCGTCCCGCTATTTCAGCGACCCGTTTGCCCAAAGAGCGGCCTAGTGCAAGATCATCACCCGTTGGAAGATTAGGTGGTCCATTGGGGTCAGTCTCCACCGGACATGTTATCCCTACGCCGTAATAGGAGCCGTATAATGCATTTTCCGTAATATTGGCGGGCAGTCCTACAATAATCATGCCTTGATGAAGCATTGGAGTAATCAAATTCAGAAGTGTGGATTCCAATCCACCATGAACGGTAGCGGTTGTGCAAAACACAGCGCCGATTTTGTCCACCAGCTTGCCCTGCGCCCACAGATACCCCAGCTTATCAATCCAGCTTTTCAGACCGCTGCTGATCGTACCAAAATGCCCCGGACAACCCCATAGGATCGCATCCACACTCACTAGCTCATTCACATCGGCCTCATTTACATGCTTTAACAACACTTCCGTGTGCTCAAGGTGTGCTCCTTCTGCAATTGAGCGTGCGAGACGTTCGGTATGCCCATTTTCACTGTCATATACAATCATGATTCTGGTCGTCGTCATTATGCGCATCATCCTTTGTCAGCAAAATCATCCTTTTCGCATGCGCTCTTAACCTTGCCCAAAATCCATCTGAATATTATGAATCGTTTGACGCATACTTTGAAAATCCAAGAACTAGGGAGGCATGTTAACACATGAATTCACGCGCCATATTAGTCAACTTGCTAGTTATTATCATTATTCTGGCAGGAGGTGGAGCCGCCGCCTATTACTACAATCAATCCGCCAACTACATAAAAACCGATAATGCCCAAGTGAGTGGACAAGCGGTTACCGTTGCCTCTCCAGGCGCTGGCAAGCTCACAGGCTGGAATGCTGAAGTTGGTAAAACCTACACCGCTGGAAGCACACTGGGTAATGTAGAAGGAGGCGGAAGCCGAATTAGCGTTACGATTCCAACCGATGGTACCATCGTGCAGCAATCTGCGGTCAACAACTCAATTGTTGGGGCAGGCACGCCTTTAGCGAAGGCTTTTGATCTAAACAATTTATGGATTACCGCCAATATAGACGAAACGGCTGTACAGGATCTTCAAGTAGGACAAACCGTAGATGTATATATTGATGCTTACCCGGATACGTCCCTGAGCGGTAAACTCGAAAAGATCGGCCTGGCGACCGCATCGACTTTTTCACTACTGCCCACTTCCAACACCACTGCCAACTATACCAAGGTGACGCAGGTCGTGCCTGTCAATATTTCCATTCAAGGTTACAAGGGGCTGGGTATTATCCCGGGAATGAGTGCGACTATCAGAGTTCACAAGTAGGGGGCTGTCATGGATCAAAAAATGTCCGTCGGACGTATTCTGTCCGTGCTGCTGCTAGGCGCCTTCATTTCGATTTTGAATCAAACGCTGCTTAACGTGGCCATTCCACACTTAATGAATGATTTCAATGTGTCTGCCACAACCGTTCAATGGCTTTCCACCGGATATATGCTAACCAACGGGATTTTGATTCCTATCACTGCTTTTCTGATTGAGTCCTTCGGAACACGTGCGCTGTTCATCTCCGCGATGGGGTTATTTACTGCCGGGTCTGTCGTCTGTGCTGCCAGTACCGGCTTTGCGCCTATGCTGGTTGGACGTGTTATCCAGGCCAGCGGAGCAGGCATCATCATGCCTGTGGTGATGAACGTGTTCCTGACTGTGTTTCCTCCAGAAAAACGGGGCGCTGCCATGGGTACTATGGGAATCGCCATGATGTTTGCCCCGGCGATTGGACCAACTTTATCCGGCTATATTGTGGAGCATTACAGCTGGCGGCTGCTATTTTTACTTGTTATTCCGCTGGCGGTCATTGATATTCTGTTTGCCATACGCTGGCTCAAAAATGTATCCAAGCTAACGAAACCGAACTTTGACCTGCTGGGAACCGTCTTTTCCACCCTTGGGTTTGGCTTCCTGCTGTATGGCTTTAGTTCAGCTGGGGACAAAGGCTGGGGTAGCAATACAGTAATACTCACACTCGCTGCCGGGATTGTGTTTATTGTATTGTTTATCGTGCGCGAGCTGAACATGCTACAGCCGATGCTGGAGTTCCGTGTGTTTAAATATGATATTTTTACTGTATCAACCTTAGTCGGGGCTACCGTCAACATGACGATGTTTGGCGGTATGCTGCTGCTGCCAATCTATTTGCAAAATATACGCGGCTTTACACCGTTGCAATCCGGTCTGCTGCTGTTGCCGGGTGCACTGCTGATGGGTGTGATGTCACCCATATCAGGGGCAGTATTTGACCGTATAGGCGCAAGGCCGTTGGCGATCATTGGGCTGATCATTACGGCAGTCACGACATGGGAGTTCAGTCTGCTAACCGACGCCACCACCTACGGACATATTATGATCATCTATACGATTCGCAGCTTCGGAATGTCACTGCTGATGATGTCCGTCCAGACGGAAGGGCTAAACCAGTTGCCTCCCCATCTCGGTAGCCATGGTACAGCCATGTCCAATACAGTACGGCAAATTGCCGGGTCTATCGGTACCGCTTGGCTCATTACTGTAATGAGCAGCCGAACCACGATTCATGTAGCGGATTATGCGAATGTCGCTACCACCGCCAATGTTCCTTTAACCGAAGGGGTAGCACAGTTGGGACAAACCCTCGCGCAAACGGCGGGCATTTCAACAGAAAGTGGTTCATCGTTAGCGCTACAACAGGTGTACCGAAATGCTGTTACGGAATCGACGATCCATGGCATTAATGATGCCTTTATCATTGCTACAGGGATTGCGCTGGCAGGGCTATTGTTTTCCTTGTTCTTACGACGGTCTACGCCACGACGAAGATAGACGTACAGCGTTGCGAGGCTGCAAAAGAAGGAGCATTCACCCCTTGAATTTTTAAGAGGATGAATGCTCCTTCTTGTGATTATTAGCCCTATGACCGTAATAAGCGCAGGCCATTCAAAATAACCAGTAATGTGCTACCTTCATGCCCAATAACCCCAAATGGCAGGGCTATATCTTGCACAAAGTTGCTGATCACAAGCAGCAAAATGACACTTACCGCAAAGATCATATTTTGTTTAACCACCCGCTGCGCCTTGCGGGCCAGTGCTACCGTCGGAGCAATCTCCTCGATTCCATCGTTCATCAGCACAACGTCTGCGACCTCCAGTGCGGCTCCGCTGCCATGCATCCCCATGCCTAGTCCTACGGTTGCCGCTGTCAACGCAGGAGCGTCGTTCACACCGTCGCCGACCATGACGACATGCCCGTACTGCTCCCGCAGCATGCGAATATGGCTGACTTTGTCCTCCGGCATTAAGCCAGCATACACGGCGTCAACTCCGGCCTGCGCCGCGATCACAGCGGCCGTTTCTGGACGGTCCCCGGTTAGCATGACAACCCGGATACCCTGCGCTTGCAGTCGTTTCACGGACTCTTGGGCCTGCGGACGCAGCTCGTCGCGTAGTGCCAGCATTCCGGCAATCCGATCATTCGCGAGGATGATGGATACGGTTTTGCCCTCAGCTTCCAGCCGGGCCCGACTCTCCATCCACTTTGGCTCTGCCAGAGAACCAGGTTCATCCAGTACATTTGTACGCCCAATTTTCCACTTCACCCCACCTATGATGCCTTCCATTCCCCATCCGGTGAGTGCCTGCACTTCTTCGGTTGGAAGAAGATCTCTCTGTCCCAAATCAGCTTCGGCTTTGGCTACAATCGCTCGCGCCAGTGGATGCAAAGAATAGCTTTCAATTGTGGCGACCATATGCAATAACTCATCGGCATCGTATTCTGCGGCGGTAATCCAATCCGTGACGACAGGTGACCCCATCGTTAACGTGCCTGTTTTGTCAAAAGCAACAACAGAAGTCAATGCCATATTCTCCACATGTGCACCACCTTTGAACAGGATGCCCCGTCGGGCACGGTTGGAAATGGCCGATAGCATTACTGGCATAATGGATGATACGAGCGCACAGGGGGAGGCCACGACGAGGAACACCATAGCCTTGTAAAACGCTGCTGCCCACGTCCAGCCTAATGCTATGGGTGCACCGGCAATGACGATCAGCGTGACAGCAACAACAATTCGAGCGTACACCGATTCGAACGTTTTAATAAAACGCTGGGAATCAGGAACTTCGGTCTGAGCCTCTTCCACCATACGAATGATTTTCGAAAATAAAGTGTTCTCTGAGGACTGACTAACCTCCACATATAGCACCCCTTCTCCATTAATGGTGCCCGCATATACCTCGTCACCTTCCACCTTATTTACCGGAATAGATTCACCGGTAATCGATGCCTGATTCACTGCCGAAACGCCCTTAGAGATTCGGCCGTCCGCCGGAATCAGTTCGCCCGGCTTCACCAGCAGCAGGTCGCCTGGCAACAGCTGCTCAATGCCGACCGTTTCGGTCCCCTCGCGAGACAAGCGCAAAGCCGTTTCCGGCTTCAACGCCATAAGCTCAGAAATATCCTTACTACTACGCTCGGTGGTATAGCTCTCCAGCGCACCGCTGAGTGCAAAAATAAAGATCAGCATGGCTCCTTCATTCCAATAGCCAATGGCCGCAGCTCCTAGGGAGGCAGCAATCATGAGCAGGTTAACATCCAGATCATGTTCTCGGATCAGTGTTTCGACTCCTTCCCTGGCTTTGGACCAGCCCCCAAGGGCATAGGACACCACATACAGAATGACCGATAGCCATTGCCACCAATGTGAGACTCCCCATGCCATCAACATCAGCAATCCACTACCTAGAGCAGCTTGCATCTCCTTGTTTTTCAGCATACTTTTAAGCTGAAATTGCGGCTTACGATTCGGACCGGGTCGTCCGCTGCCACTGTTTTTTGAAAGGGTTCGGTTAGAGGGAGACAATGTATCTTGTAATCGTTGAACAGCTTGCATCATGTCACGTTCCTTTCCATATTTTGTTCCTTGTACTAGCATCTCATTGAGAATGATATCCATTGTTAAGTGCCCTAAAATAGCACATGCTGCTTCGGGAAGCCCGAAGCAGCATGTTTAGCAAATGAGAATGATAATCATTTTTGCGTCTATACAATTATTTTGGTTTAGAGAAACTTTTGTTTTATTATATACCTTTTCTTTTCCACTTGTAAACCAGCAATGGTCTAAATAAAAAAAGATACCCGCGCAAACACCGCAGGTATCCTCCATATTTAGAGCATCCGATTCAGGATTTGCAAAAATCGATTCCAGTCGCTCCAAAGTGTAATATATAGACGAACTAGGCCATTTCGATCTATATTTTGTTCTTTGAAAATCGCTTATTGGATTTTTGCAAAATCCTCTATTACATGAATTCAGGTTATCTTCAGGCTAAAGGAAACTTCCACGCATGGTTGTGTGCAGCCCCAGAAGTGCGCTGACGATCTGCGGGCTGTTGCAGTCCCAAACGCGCAGCTGCAAGGCGTGCGGCGGGAACTGCTGTGTCCGGGCAAATGACCCCCGTCAGCTCATTCTCCCAGATCGAAATCCCATCCAGAGACTGGTTAATTTCATCTATTGCTACCCATAAAGGAAGCTCGGGCTTTACACGTCGAACAGCTTCCATTATGCATTTTATCGTATCACTAGTATTCTCATGACCATCGACACCGGGTGGAATCAACTGATCCTCAGTCCTAATATCATCGGATGGAGTTGGTATGACTTCTAAAATGACCGTATCGGCAAAACGTGTCAGATCTGCAGCTTGAGCCACCTGCTTGATATGTCGTGCACCCACTTTGGATATGTTATTGGGGTTGGCTGACTCCTCCGACCGTGCGGCTTCCTTGTTCCATGTTGGGCTTATGTTAGGCACCAAAGACGGGGCAACTGTCAAAAGCACGCCTACCCGATATGGAATGCACCGAAGACGTCCGCATAAGGTCTGCTCCGCAACGCCGTCAATCCAGTCTCGGGTTGCCCGGAATTCGTCCACGTCAGCCGGATTGCGTACCATAATCTCCAGCTTGGGTTCTCCCCCCTGCCGCACGCTCCGCAACGCCGCACGCAGTAATGCCTCCAGCTGCATATCTTGCAAGCTGCCAATACCCACTGCATTGTTCTGCTCCATTAGGGCAACAGTGAGTGGCGATCCGTTCAGAGACTCGAATAAGCCTTCATACTCTGTTTCCAGCAAGCTGATAATCCGGCGGGACAAATGCTCACACAATCCAGGCAGGCCAGATGCCTGGTTAAAGGTTTTGTACGTGTCAGATGCACGAGAGCCGGGAATAAGGATGGGGTCGGGCTCCCCGTCAGGGGCATGAATCGTCTGTCCAGACTCAGCTACGTCCAGATAGGCATAGCATAATTCCCCAACGCGGCCAGAGGCCTGTGACAAGGGGCCATGCAGAAGACTATAACCGTCGAAACTGCCTATTTCTGATGCTGTCTCTGTACTTATACGACTCATACTTGTAGGAGCATCGGCATAAATCCGTATGAAGGTACGTCTGTATTCATCGCTCCATTTTAGGAGTGTACCCATTGCTTGCCCAATATCGTTGCCGCTATTCAGCATCGTTTCCCCAAGTAATTCGGGATTCGCAGCCATCAAAGCCTCCGCTCGGCTGATTACGCCCTGCTCAGCTAAACCAACCAGCCAGCCCAACGGATCTTCCCCCTGCGTAGCAGATACTTCATGGCTGCCTGCCCTTAGCGTCTCCATAGCCAACCTCTGTGCAGCAGTCTCCATAACCGACTCTGGATCTTTGAGATCCCGGCTGTTTTTGCCGCCCAACAGCTCTGCGAATACATGCATCAGTTTAGCCTCCATGCTATTAATCCATCCTTTCTTCCGTCAGCAAGTTGGCACACACGAATTTGAGTACCCCTCCAAATAAGGAAAACGCTTACTCATAATGGAGCAACCGAATCTTACATGGGCCTTACTTGTAAAGCCCCTACCTTAACGTATTAGGCACGCCACGCATTTATACATCTGGGCACAGCTCCCCTACAACCCACAAGTAATCTCTATACTGCTGGTACAAGACCACTCGAAAAAGGAACCTATAAAATAAACACCCCCGGTTTTCACAGGATGCCTACATCCGATGTTAACCCGGGGGTGTTTATTTTTTACTCGTAAGAACGAACCTTCAATACACGCATCACATTCAATACGGCTAGCAATGTTACACCTACATCGGAAAATACAGCCTCCCACATCGTAGCAATACCGAATGCTCCCAGCGTAAGAAACACAGCTTTGACACCTAGTGCAAAAATGATGTTTTGCCATACGATACGACGTGTGCGCTTGGCGATATGGATGGCCGTAACCAGCCTTGAAGGCTCGTCGTTCATGATTACGATATCTGCCGCCTCAATCGCAGCGTCCGAACCCAAGCCACCCATCGCTACACCGACATCGGCCAGCGCCAGTACGGGTGTATCATTGATTCCATCGCCCACGAACAAAATTTTGTCGCTCGTTTTTTTACTTGCAGACAACTGCTCGATGGCTTCGGCTTTGTGCTGAGGTAACAGCTCTGCCCTTACTTCATCCAAACCCAGCTGTCGTCCTACATTCTCGGCAACTGTCCGATTGTCACCCGTCAGCATGATGGTTTTCACCACACCCAACTTTTTCAGTGAAGTAACCGTTTGGGCTGCGTCTTCCTTAACCTCATCTGAAATCAGAATGCACCCGGCATACGTTCCGTCTACCGCCACATGTACGACCGTTCCTTCATCCAGCGTCCCTGCTTGCTGCGCCACGTTAAAAGCAACATGTTCCCGCTCCATCAGCTTGGCGTTCCCGGCCGATACCAGACGACCATCTATTTGTGCCTGAATCCCGTGACCGGATATTTCACTATACTGCTGAACCCGTTCTGCTCTGAGTTCTTTACCGTAGGATTCACGCAAAGATGCAGCAATAGGATGTGTCGAATGCAGCTCCGCCAAAGCGGCGGTTTCGAGCAGGGTTTCGTTTGTAAAATCCCCGGCAGGATAAATCCCTGTTACACGGAAAACACCTTTGGTGAGTGTGCCTGTTTTATCAAAAACAGCGTATTTTACATGATTCAGAGCTTCAAGATAATTCCCGCCCTTGATCAGAATACCTGAACGGGAGGCTGCCCCGATTCCCCCAAAGAAGCCCAATGGAATAGATACTACCAGCGCACATGGACAAGAAATAACGAGGAAAACAAGCGCACGGTACACCCAATCTGCAAATTGTGCACCTGGCACAACAAGCGGTGGAACAACCGCCAACAACAGCGCTACAATAACCACTACGGGAGTATAGTATCTGGAAAATTTCGTGATAAACTTTTCAGTCGGCGCTTTTTTGGCACTCGCATTTTGCACTAATTCCAAAATTTTAGAGACCGCGGATTCACTAAACTCTTTGCTAACCTCTACCGTTAGAAGCCCGTTCGTATTGATAAATCCACTCAACACGCTACTTCCTGGCTCCACAGTACGAGGCACCGATTCACCAGTCAACGCAGAGGTATCCACATGCGATTTACCATCTACAACTTTACCGTCCAGTGGGATCTTCTCGCCTGGCTTAATCACAATCAAATCCCCAATGCGAACGTCTTCTGGAGACACTCTCCGTACGGACTCAGCCGTCTTCAGGTTCGCATAGTCCGGTCTAATATCCATCAGATCACTGATGGACTTACGTGAACGGTTAACTGCAACACCTTGAAACAGTTCTCCGATTTGATAAAAGAACATGACAGCTACGCCTTCCGGGTATTCCCCAATCGCAAATGCACCAACAGTAGCCAGCGTCATCAGGAAGTACTCGTCAAAGGCCATTCCACGCACCAGACTGCGTGCAGCCTGCAAGACAACATCACCGCCAACGATGATATATGCCAGTAAAAATAGGGCCAGCTTGCCTACACCTTCGACAGGTAACCACCAGGCAACAGCCGCAACGACCGCACCAATAGCCAAACGCGCAATCATGCGGCGCATACCGTTCGTACCGTGATCATGCGTATGCCCAGCGTGGCTATCATCTCCATGCGAATGTGAATGAGCATGGGTGGATTCACCATGTTTGTGCTCTGCATGGTGGTTGTGATGCTCGTGTGTATGTCCTTCACCTTCATCATTATGCTCATGACCGCATGCACAATCCTCTACGCTATCTGATTGTACTGCACCAGCATGGCTTCGACTGTCTTCATGTAGGTGGCCCCGGGCACTTTTTACCACCATCCGAACATGTGGCTCAAGTCTATGAACCTTCCGTTCCGTCTGGCGAAAAACCTCTTCTTTTTGATCCGAACTTGTGGTCATCGTCAACGTTTTCGTAACAAAATTGACCGAGCAATCCATGACCCCTTCTATTTTACTGACTCCATTTTCAATCTTGAGCGCACAGTTGGCGCAATCCAAACCTTCCAAAATCCATTCATGCCGTTCCGTTCTTTTTAGAGCATCCATAATCATTGGCCTCCAATTAACTATATATGAGCAACTGTTCATATATTATTTATTAAGGTCATTATATTCAGGATCAGGGTCAAAAGTCAATGACATCTAGCCCTTTTTAACAAAAAAATCGACTTCAACGGACAAACGCCAAAAGAGCGCCAATCGCTTGGCGCCCTCTGTTGTTTTATCCCAAAAGATTATTGATGTGATATGTGTTGATGGGTTTGCAAAAAGATCTGCTCCACATGATTATCATCCAGTGAATAAAACACCGTTTTGCCTTCTTTGCGTCGTTTGACAATACGCAGGTTGCGCAAATAACGAAGCTGGTGGGATACCGCAGATTGTCCCATATTGAGCACCTGGGTCAGATCATGAACACACAGTTCTTTTTGTGCCAGGGCATAAATCAGCTTGATTCGTGTCGGGTCACCCAAAGCTTTAAACAGCTCCGACATTTTGTATGCGATGGAATCCTCAACAAGGGAAGATTTTATGCGCTCGATTTCCTGATCTGAACCGTGACAAGCCGGCTCGCAATCCAAAGCTTCCGTTTCAGAATTCATCCTTTTCACCCCGTGTATTTCGACTTGATGCTCCTATTATAGCAAATTCGTAGAGTTTACGAATAGCTTATATTACAGCTTGCCCTGTAACAGAAGACTTCCAAGTCTCAAATGCTTGCCTAACGCTATAGCTTTACAGTACATAAAGCTTAATTCAGCGTCTTTAATACTTCATCACTGTAAGGAATAATTTCTTCTATTTGTTGATCACGTAACTTCACCGCAAACGCTGGATCAACCAGCAAAGCACGTCCAACCGCAACCAGATCAGCTTCCTCTCGTTCTACTTGCCCCACGAGTTGTTCTAATCTTGCCTCTACACTACTGGATTGTTCGGTTTGACGATTATTATTTTTTTCAAAATCACTCAAAAACGCCTTCTCCAAGCCAATGGAGCCTACAGTAATAACTGGCTTACCTGTTATCTTTTTCGTCCAAGCTGCCAGGTTTAGATCGGACCCTTCAAATTCCGGTTCCCAAAAACGGCGGCTTGAGCAATGGAATACATCCACTCCTGCCTTCACTAATGGAGCGAGAAACTGTTCAAGTTCCTGAGGTGTCTGTGCCAGCTTTTCTTCATAGTGGTACATCTTCCACTGGGAGAATCGCAGTATAATTGGGAAATCCGGCCCTACTGCACGACGACAAGCCCCAATGACCTCCACCGCAAACCGAGTACGCTGGACCAGATTGCCTCCATATTGATCGGTACGCTTATTCGTTTTGTCCCAGAAAAACTGATCAATTAAATAGCCATGTGCTCCATGGAGCTCAATACCGTCAAAACCCACTCGCTGGGCATCGGCAGCGGCCTGAGCATAGGCTGCGATAATATCAGCAATCTCGGTCTCGGTCAACGGCTCAACTACCTTTTCACCGGCAGGAGAAATACCGGACGGACCGACAGGCAATGCCTCGGGATTCGGTTGGTTATCCGCACCTATTTGGCGAGCTGTACCCACATGCCAGAGCTGCGGTATAATCTTGCCACCTACCGCATGAACCTCCTCGACTACCTTGGCCCACCCCTTTAATCCCTCACCATAAAAATTAGGAATGCTGGTGTGCTCTACAGCTGCGGGATGATTAATAGCAGTTCCCTCCGTAATAATCAAACCAACCGCATTTTCTGCACGCCGACGATAATACATCACCACGTCAGGCCCTGGGATACCTTGAGGAGAAAAATTTCGTGTCATTGGCGCCATAACAATCCGATTGGGAAGAGTTAAATTACCTGCCTTAAAAGGTTTAAACAGTAATTCTGTGTTCATTACTTTTCCCTCCGCTCTCCACTAGTATTATCGTTTTCACTCTACTGTTATACAATTCCATTTTACACATATGTAAACTTGAGTTCAAGAAGCCACAGTTTTAATTTTAATAAGCAACACAAAAAAAGAAGAAGCGGTTCTAAGTCCGCTCCTTCTTTCCTAATTAGTTTGTACTTGTGTGATTTTTAGTGTGCTACCATGTTGTATTCCATAATCCATACTGAACCACCAACGACGGTCAACAGGATCACTACACCAAGAATCAAGGTCATAACATTCCAACGTGGTCCATTGCTTTCACGGATGTGCATGAAGAAGAAAAGCTGAACCAGAAATTGCAGCACTGCCGCGGCTAAAATAACAACCATGGTCGAAGTGCGGCTCAACATATGATTCATCACCACGAAGAGAGGAATGATGGTCAGTACGATGGACAGAATAAACCCGATAACATAGGATTTCACTGAACCGTGAGAATCATCATGACCATGCGAACCCGCTCCTGATTGATGCTGTGCCATCTACATCACCCCCATCAAATAGACGACTGTCAGCAAGAAGATCCAGACAGCGTCCAAAAAGTGCCAGTACAAGCTCAATGCCGAAACTTTCCCCTTCGTCTCTGGTGTAAGCCCGCGTTTTTTCAACTGGAACATGAGTCCAATCATCCAAACCAGACCTAACGAAACGTGAAGTCCGTGCGTTCCGACTAGAGTGAAGAATGCCGACAAGAACGCACTGGTTCCAAAATTGGCTCCTTCGTGTACCATTTCAACAAACTCGTAAACTTCAAAACCGATAAAACCAAGACCCAGGATCGCTGTTACGATTAACCAGCTGATTAATCCCTTCATGCTTCCTTTGTTCATAGCCAACACAGCCAGACCACTTGTGAAGCTGCTCGTGAGCAAGAGGAACGTTTCAATAATAACGCCCGTCATGTTAAACAGCTCTGCGCCACCTGGTCCTCCGGCCGTGTTATTCCGAAGGACAACGAAGGTTGCGAACAAGGTACTGAACAGGATTACGTCCGTTACGAGGAAGATCCAAAAACCAAGCATCTTCAGCTCTTGCGGATCGTGATGCCCGTGGTCATGATCATGGCTGTGATGTGCTGCAGCTTGTGCCATTATACAGACCCCCTTATTGCCGCTTCCGTGCGTTTTACTTCATCCGCAGGGATATAGTAGTCGCCATCGTAGGAGAAGAACGAACGGCAAATCATACAAATTGCCACACCGATCAGCCCTGGAATATAGAAGAACGACCATCCGAATACGAACCCGAAACCTGCAATGAAAAAGAATACCGACATAATGAATGGAATCGCCGAGTTTTTCGGCATATGAATCGCTTCAATTGGCGGTTGCTTTCTGAAAATACCTTTTGCACGTTTATCTTTTTCTGCCCACCAGTCATCACGTTCTTCTACTTGTGGAATGGTAGCAAAATTGTATTCCGGTGCAGGTGAAGGTATCGACCATTCCAACGTATGGCCACCCCAAGGGTCGCCTGTTGTATCCTTCAGCTTGCGGTAATTCTTGATGCCCAGAAGAATTTGAAGAACCTGGAACAAGAACCCAATCCCCATCAGGAATGCCCCAACGGTCGAAACGAGGTTAAGCGGCTGCCAGCCGGTATCCCAGCCATAAGTGCTCAGACGACGCGTCATACCCATCAGACCGAGAGAATATTGTGGAATAAAACATACATAGAAACCGATGTTCCAGAACCAGAAAGCCCATTTACCAGGCGTTTCAGGCAATGTGAAACCGAACATTTTAGGCCACCAATAGTACAGACCTGCCAAGTAACCAAACACTACACCACCAATCAGAGCGGAGTGAAAGTGAGCGATCAAGAAGTAACTGTTATGGAACTGGAAGTCAGCAGGCGCTACAGACAACATGACGCCCGTCAAACCAGCAATCAAGAAGTTCGGAATAAAAGCAATTGACCACATCATAGGGGTCTTGAATGTAATCTTACCCCGATACATCGTGAACAGCCAGTTAAATACTTTAACCCCTGTCGGTATAGCGATAACCATCGTCGAAATCGCAAAGAATGCATTAACATCTGCGCCTGATCCCATCGTGAAGAAGTGATGCGCCCAGGTGAAGAAGGACAGGATCGCAATCATGAACATAGCGTAAACCATGGATTTGTAGCCAAACAATTTCTTTTTGGAGAATACACTGATGACCTCGGAATAAATACCGAAGGCAGGCAAAACTACAATGTATACCTCAGGGTGACCCCACATCCAGATCAAGTTGATATACATCATCGGGTTACCGCCGAAATCAAGCGTAAAGAAGTGTCCTCCTCCAAAGCGGTCAAGGAACAGCAATGCCAAAGTAACCGTCAGAATCGGGAATGCGAAAATGATAATAACACATGACGAAAATACGGACCACGTAAAGACAGGCATTTTCATCCAAGTCATACCAGGTGCACGCATTTTAATAATGGTCACAATAAAGTTGATCCCCGTAGCCAATGAACCTATACCAGAAATCTGAATACCCCAGATATAGAAGTTCTGACCGACGCCAGGACTAAATTGCAGTTCTGAAAGCGGTGGATAACTCAACCACCCTGCATCTGGCGAACCGCCGATAACAAAGGACAAGTTGAACAACATCGCTCCCATAAAGAAAAGCCAAAAGCTCAATGCGTTCAGGAAAGGAAACGCAACGTCGCGCGCACCAATTTGAAGGGGTACGGCGATATTAAACAAACCAAACATCAACGGCATCGCCATAAACAGGATCATGATCGTGCCGTGAGTTGTGAAAATCTGATTGTAATGCTCAGGATGCAGAAGTGTCACATCCGGTGTAGCCAGTTGAACACGCATCAATAATGCATCCACGCCTCCGCGGAATAACATCAAGATGGCCGCAAGAATATACATAATACCGACTTTTTTATGGTCAACAGTAGTCAACCAGTTTTTCCAAAGCCAGCCCCATTTTTTGAAATAAGTGAGCACAAACACGATCCCGATCGTCGCTAATGCGATGGAGACGTCCGCTCCATAGATCATTGGGTCTCCAGTAACGAAGAAAGTGGATGCAAACTCTTTTATTTTGTCAAGCATTGGGGGCCTCCTTCCTTATAATCATTTAATTGTGTCCGCTCATATTCATATGACTCATGTCCATTCCAGCATGATCTTCTGTGCCGGACTTGGTTGAATCTTCTGTGGATGTAGCTCCGCCATGTCCAGCATGGGGGTTAGGAGCCCCTTCCACTACATACTTGTTGACAATCTCTTTGAACAAGCCATCTGGAATCGAAGAATACTCATCAGGCTGGGACAAACCTGGTTTTGCAAGCGCCAAATAGCCGTCTTTCGTCAGCGGCTTAGACTGCTTCTTGATGTCAGCGACCCAGTTTTTATACTCTTCATCCGACTGGACCTCTACATCAAAACGCATTTGTCCAAAATGCTCACCGCTAAAGTTTGCACCCGAACCAAAGTAAGTTCCTTCGTGATCGGCCTGCAAATGCAGTTTCATAGCCATGCCTGACATGGTGTAGATTTGTCCGCCCAATTGCGGAATCCAGAACGAGTTCATCGGTGCGTCAGCAGTCAGTTCAAAACGGACTGGAACACCTTTAGGAATGTGAACTTGGTTAACTGTAGCTATACCTTCCTCTGGGTACATAAAGAGCCATTTCCAGTCCAGTGAAGTCACTTGAATGGTTACTGGCTTTTGCGTACTTGCCAACGGCTTGGAAGGCTCCAGCAAGTAGGTATATCTTGCAGTAATAACCGCAATAATACAGATAACGATAATTGGAATAGCCCACCATGTGGTCTCCAGCTTTTTGCTGTCATCCCAGTGGGGTTGGTACTTCACCTTGTTTGTCGGTGTATCACGATACCGCCAAATGATGAAGAAAGTCAAAATCATGACCGGTACAATTATTAGCGCAGACAATGCCGTTGTAAGAATGATCAGCTCTTTTTGTGCTTGCCCAATGGGTCCTTTCGGATCGAAAACAACGTATTTTCCGCCAGCATAAAAACACGTCCAAATGAGCAATGCTACCGTGAGCACGGTCAAAACCAACGCAATAATCGCTTTTGGTTTTTTGTTCATGTTGTTCCCCTCTCCTTAAATAATAAATTACTCAAAACTTAACGAACTCCTGTAATGTTGCCCCTATATAAGATAGCAGAAAAGCGGCCACTTTTTTTATTGTTAACAGAATTGTCGATTATTTGTCCGATTTTTGTGAAAAATATCTCTAAAAATAAAATTTCTCTTGCAAATTCAAAATATATTATAATTCAAAGATGACATATTAAAAACGTTATTTGTGTATCTTAAAGAAGTTATATTAAAGAAAAAAGCGGGACTCCCTACAGTTATCATCCTACACTGCTCGAAGCCCCACGTTGTTGTTTTCAGTATATATTTGCTTTAAATCATTTTTAATTTTATTAACTGCGACCGTTTTCCTGGTCTTCCTTCTTGCGTGCAATGACAAATGATTTCCCAACGAGAAAAATAAAAATCCCGGCAACAACGCAGCCAATGCCTGTCATTAAATATATATTTCGATCAGTCAAATTTCCTATATCAAGCAAAATAAGGATAATACCTGCAATACAAGCGATCAAAGCGATAACAGATACCGTACGGCTCATCTGCCCGTCAGTTGATCCTGATTTTCTAAAATTTGCAGCCATCCCCTCCACTCCCTTCGGTCCAAAATAATTTTAACGCCCTCGTTCGGTATTTTTGTCAGTATGCACACATCTTGCTTCTTTATTCCCTTTGGTCTCTACATACCTGAAACAACCCTCTGCATATCCTGACTATTATTACCCCGGAAGACCCAGTATTCAAACAAAAGGGAATGAAGACAGATCCGTCTTTGCTATATTTTTTAAAAAAATTGCTCTTCGTTTAACGTCTGGTCTCCAACCAGTTATTACTTACTATATTTCGATACCAATAGTAACTTTCCTTCGGGGTGCGGACCTGTGTGCGAAAATCGACATGAATCATGCCAAATCTCATATTATATCCCTCTGCCCACTCAAAATTGTCCATAAGTGACCATGCCATATATCCTTTGACATGAAGGCCGTCATGAATCGCCCGGTGTACCTGCACCAAATGCTGCTGCATATACGAAATGCGACGGTCATCCTGAACCTTGCCATTCACGACATCATCGTTGATACAAGCCCCATTCTCTGTGATATAAATATCGAGGTTACCGTATTTTTGCAAATAATGCAGTACCTCGTACAGCCCACGCGACTCCACTGGCCAGCCGATATCTGTTACAGGTAGCCCCATATTGATTTCTTCAGATTGAAGAAACCCGGCTTCAGGATTAAAGCGATTAACCGACATACTATAGTAATTAATACCGATCATATCAATAGGCTCGCCAATAATATCCATATCACCATCCTGAATAGGCACGGTAGCTCCCTGCTCCGCGAACCAGTCTACCAAAAACTGAGGATACGAGCCTTGATAAATAGGTTGAAGAAACCAGTCACTGTGCAGGGAAATGGTGCGCGCACAAGCAGCTTTATCTTCCTCAGATGTACTGTAAGGGACAGCCCATGAGACATTGGGAGCGATACCGATCTGGCCACTGGTGCCCAGCTCACGGAAGCGGCGCACAGAAAGACCATGTGCAACTAGCAGATGATGTCCTACATCAATGGCTGTCTGAAGATTTGTCAGACCTGGGGCATGAACACCCAGCATATTGGATAAAAAGGCGATACACCACGGTTCATTGAATGTTAGCCAATGGTGTATTTTACCGTGGAACTCGCGGAACATCGTTTCTGCATACTGGACAAATGCTTGAATCGTGTGACGATTCTCCCATCCTCCAGCATCCTGAAGCGCTTGAGGCAGATCCCAATGGTACAGTGTACAAAACGGTTCAATCCCGTTTTCGTTCAACAAATCGACTACGCGATGATAATAGTCCAATCCTTCTTGATTGACTTCACCGTCACCATTGGGAAATATACGCGGCCAGGACACGGAAAAACGGTATGTACGAATGCCCAGCTCCTTCATTAGGCGGATATCTTCCTCGTAGCGATGATAGCTGTCACAAGCTACATTGCCGTTATCACCGTTGAATACTTTGCCAGGCGTATGGGCAAAGGTATCCCAGATCGACAAGCCTCTCCCATCCTCCTCATAAGCTCCTTCGATTTGATAGGCTGCCGTCGCGGTGCCCCACATAAAGTCCTGCGGAAATTGAAAAATGGTCATATTGTCTATTCCTCTCCTTCAATTATAATCGTATGTCCGTTCGTTATTTCCTGTTCTTTGGTAAAAATCCATGACAAAATAAATCCTCCGTGCTCAGGATCAGGCAGAGCCTGACGAGCATCTGCGCTAAATGGATGTGCACTGCGAATCGTGCAGCTTCCTGCTGAGATGGATGTGGCCAGTTCTGCACGGACAAGCCGGGAACCGGACCATTCCATGCCGACCGTCATCCCGCCATGTCCCTTCAATCCACTGACCCGTCCCTCCGGCCATGCCGTTGGCAGGGCAGGCAGTAACGTCAGCTCTCCCGGACGGCTTTGTAGCAGCATTTCTGCGATCCCCGCCGTCGCACCAAAATTACCGTCGATCTGAAAAGGCGGGTGAGCGTCAAATAAATTAGGATAGGTCGATCGCGACAGCAACGTGCGAACATACCGATGTGCGGCGTCGCCATCTTCCAGTCGAGCGTACAGATTAATCAACCAGGCACAGCTCCATCCGGTATGCCCACCACCGTGATCAAGCCGTCGACGCAACGATATGCGAGCCGCCTCAGCTAGCTCCGGGGTATCACGGATGTGAATTTGTCGACCAGGATATAACCCATATAGATGCGAAACATGTCGATGCCCAGGCTCCGCTTCCTCAAAATCGACAAACCATTCCTGTAGCTGACCGTGGCGACCAATTTGATAGGACATTAATCTGTCTCGTGTCTCCTCGCAGCGGTTGCGGAACTCATCGTCTAGTTCCAGCAGATCCGCAGCTTGAATGCAGTTCCCCAACAGCTCTCGAATCAGCGTCATATCCATGGTAGAGCCCATAGATATACTGCAATCCTCGCCATCCGTCGTTTTGAATTTATTTTCAGGTGATGTGGATGGGGACGTCACAAGCTGACCCTCCGGGCCTTCTACGAGCCAGTCCATGCAAAAGGCTGCCGCCCCCTTCATGAGCGGATAAGCTTGTTCTGCCAAATAGGCTGTATCCAAGGTAAACAGATAGCGCTCCCATAGGTGAGCAGTTAGCCATACACCTCCAAGCGGCCAAAATGCCCAGCTGGCATGGCCCCCTGAAGGTCCGGCGTATCTCCACACATCTACATTGTGATGAGCCGCCCATCCTTGAGCACCATAATGGATGGAGGCTACCCTCCGTCCCGTACGAGCCACTTCTCCAATCATGTGCAGCAAGGGTTCATGGCACTCGGCAAGATTGCATACTTCTGCGGGCCAATAGTTCATCTGAGTATTAATATTGGTTGTATAATTACTGTTCCACGGCGGCTGCACCCGGTCATTCCAGATGCCCTGAAGATTGGCAGGCTGACTCCCCGGACGCGAGCTACCCATGAGCAAATAGCGGCCATACTGAAATAACAGCACTTCCAGCCCCGGGTCGGCCTGACCTTTCTGATAACGTTCTAATCGCAGATCGGTCGGTAGAACGAATTCGTCGGTTAGAGTATCACCTCCCAGTTCTAATGCAACGCGGTCAAACAGCTTTCGATGATCCTGTTCATGGCGTTGCCGCACCTGCTCAGTTCCCAGCGAAATTGCTCCGTCTAAAATGACTTGACATGCTTCTGCTGACTCCGTTGCATCACTATTCGGCATAGCGTGAAATCCCCTAAATCCAGTAGCTGCTGCCAAATACACCGTGATTTTATCTGCGCCTGAGATGATCAGCGCACCATCAGTGTCCTTCGTCAAGGTTCCTCCCTCGGGAATAACCCTCGCCTGAACTGCAAAAGCCATCCCCAAATCATTTTCATAAACGACAGACTGTGGATGATCACCGTGATAATTAGATTCGACATGACTGGGCGCTCGTCCAGTCAATGTCATAAAGTCCCCGGATGGCTCCTCGGATGGATCATCCTCTTTATCGCTATCCCATTTGGTTGAATCACCAAAATGTACATCCTCTCCAACCTCGTCTTCACAAGGATGGGGGGAAGTGATGCGCACGGATGCATGGATCTTCCCAAGCTTATTCGCAGTCAGTGACACCATGATGATTCCATCTGGCGCACTGGCGATAACTTCACGGGTATAGCGGACTCCATCACTCTGAAAAGTGACGGCTGCGGTTCCGGTCAGCAAATCCAGTTTCCGTTCATAATGCACAATTTCCCCTAGGCCCTCCTGCGTAATCCACAAATCTCCCAAAGGCTGATAGGCTTCCGTATCGCGACCTAGCATATTCGTATTAATCAGTTGTTCCGCTTCCTTGTATTTTCCATCTGCAATCAGCTTTCTGGCAGGCTGCAAATATCGCAATACATCATACTGAACGCCATCTCTAGGAAACCCGGACCAGAGCGTATCCTCGTTTAATTGCAAATGCTCCTCTCTGATTCCGCCAAATACCATAGCTCCCAGCCTTCCATTGCCGACTGGCAATGCTTCCTCCCATACCTCAGCAGGCTGGCGGTACCATAAACGCAGGGATTGTGGCTTTTCGCTTTTCATCACATCAAAACCTCCCCTATCAGGATTAAACAGAGCGCTAATCCTGTATGGACCCCAAGGACAAGCGCTCTGTCATTCCGGCATTCAAATCTCGTTAACAGCAGTCAGCTATTTAGAAGCCTTACCGCTCCATAACTCCACTCTGTCCTTCACCAGTTGCGTGTATTGCTGTTCCATTTGGACAGCTCCGGCGGCATCCAGTTCTTTAATCATGTTGTCGTATACCGTATCAAAATTGGAAGCTGGTGCTAAAATAGCTTCGGGTATACGTTTGCGGATAATGTCGGTCGTTTTTTTGAATGTAACGTTATAGTTGGATTCATTGTCTGTTGTCAGGTTATAGGCTGCGCCCCAAGGCTTTACATCAAATTCTTTCTTGTCTGGGAACAGATCTTTCCACGTTTTTACGCCATATGCTTTAAGGGATTCTTTCTCCGGCTTCGAATAAGCCGCGATAATTTGCTCCGGGAATTTGGCAGTATAGTAGTTACCCGTAGGGTCCTTCACGCCGTCACCATAGTGTCCGCTGATGAGCGTGTACAAATCTATACCCGTGGATTTGCTGAAGTTGGTTGCATTGTTCGTTTTTTGCTCCAGCACATCAGCCGGAATGATGCGTTTGCCATCTTTGATCTCATAATGCTTGCCCTCGATCCCCCAGTTCACTAGCACCTGTCCTTCATCGGAAGCTAAATAATCAAGGAATTTTATAGCCCGCACCGGGTCCTTGCAATTTTCCGTAATACCTACACCATAACCGGACACGAAGCCCATATCCTGAAAGGAACGATCCTTGTATTCCTCCGAAAGTGTAACTGGAAAATGCGCGTAGCTGGCATCAGCCTTACCGGACGCTTTTAATGCATTTTCAGCATCCTGATACCCCCACTCCTGGTCAATCAGACCGAGGACACGGCCGCTGGCAATTTTGGATTTGTATTGATCACTTTTTTGCACAAACGAATCTTTATCGAGCAGCCCTTCATTGTACATGTGGTTCAACCACCGAAAATATTCCTTTTCTTCTGGACGTTTGTAATGAAGTTTGGCTTCAAATGTTTTGGGATCAATAAAATATTCACCATCATCCGGCGCTCCAGTCGTCTGGAAGGCAGGATTCGTTACGGTAATCATAATTCTCCAATCATCTGCATCCAGCGTGAGTGGGATTGTTTTTTTGCCATTGATCGTCGGATGCTTGGCAGTATAGGTTTTGAGTACGTTTTCATAATCCTGTAGCGTTCTTACCTTTGGATAACCTAACTCCTTGAGCACCTTATGCTGAATTTCAAATCCCCCTGTCGCGTCAAAACTTTCCTGTCCCACACCTGCATACGTAGGAAGGACATAGATGGATTGATCCTTATTACTGTATTTCAAACGATCCATATAGGGTCCATATAGCTTTTTGAGATTAGGTGCGTGATCGTTGATCAGATCTGTCAGATCAATCATGGCCCCCGCATCCACAAGCTTATTAATATTCGCTTTAGGAGAAACCAAGTCCGGGTATTCTCCACTTGCTGCCATCAAAGCAATTCGGTCATCTCCACCTCCACCGCTGACATCAAATTCCGCATTCAAGGTTACACCTGTTTTCTTGGTGATTTCCTTGCCTATTTCATCCTTCATTCCGTTCCATTGTGGGCTTGTATCTGCTCCGAAGAAGCTAAACGTAATCGGGTCTGTACCGCTGGATGTGCTCTCCTTCGCTGCTTTATCGCTTCCCCCACAACCTGCGAGTGCGGTAAGTGACACCGCGAGCAAGGGAATCAGTGCAAATCTGGACCAGTGTTTTTTCATGTATAAATCCTCCTATATTCTTATGATGACTTCTCCTGCAAATAACTACTATTTACTGCCAGAATCCTGGCTTTTATGATTTCACTGCCCCCAGCGTCATACCGCCTACAAAATACTTTTGCAAGAACGGATACACCATCAGGATGGGGAGCGTAACCGTAATCGTGATTGCCATTTTGATCGACTCTGGTGAAATTTGAGCCATTTGTTTAGCCATGTCGTTGCTATTCGTCATACTGGAGCCGCCTTGCTGCGTACTTTGCAGTATTTTCATCAGCTCATACTGTAACGTCGTCCATTGCGACGCCCCACCGTTGTATAAATACGTATCAAACCAAGCATTCCACTGACCTACTGCCAGAAAAAGAGCAATCGTTGCCAATACTGGTTTGCACAGCGGCAAAATAATTCTCCAGTAAATCGTAAAATCATTTGCTCCATCGAGTTTGGCAGACTCCTGCAACGCATACGGCAAACCATCCATAAAGGAACGAATGACAAACACGTTAAATGCACTGATTAAGCCTGGAAAAATGTACACCCAAAACGAACCTAGCAGATGCAAATCCCGCATCAAAATAAACACGGGCACCATCCCGCCGGAAAAATACATCGTCAACGCCAAAAACGTAGAAATAAACTTACGAGCACGAAACTCGACCCGACTCAATGTAAAAGCAAGCATAGATGCGCAGATCAATCCGAGTACCGTCCCGACCAAAGTACGAAGAATAGATATTTGCAGTCCCTGAAGAAGGCCATCGTACTGGAAAATCGTTTTGTAATTTTCGAGCGTAAATTGGCGGGGCCATATATAAATACCACCACGAACCGTGTCCGTTGAATTGTTCAGGGAAATCGCAAGTACGTTCAGAAACGGGTACAGCGTCAACACCACGATCAGAGCCATGAGGATATAGTTGAACAGGTCAAACAGCTTCTCAGACCGGGTAGCATTAAATGCCTTATTCGTCATTTCGCTTCTCCCTCCCTACATGATGCTTTCTTTGGTCAGTTTTTTGAATATACCGTTCGCCGTAAACAACAGCAGAATGCTAACCAGCGAGTTGAAAATACCAATTGCCGTCCCGTAAGAGAAGCGCCCCAAATTAATCCCGTAATTGAGCGCGTACAGATCCAGCACCTCGGAATAATCCGTCACAAGACTATTGCCAAGCAAGAACTGCTTTTCAAAACCATTGCTCACCAGATGTCCAATCGCCATAATGAACAGAATGGCAATCGTCGAGCGGATACCCGGCAGTGTAATATGCCACATCTGTCTCCAACGACTCGCTCCATCCACGCGCGATGCTTCATACTGTTCTTGATCAATTCCGGTGATTGCAGCTAAATAAATAATCGTATTCCAACCTGTCTCTTTCCATATGTCGGAAGCGGTTACAATGTACCAGAACCAGCTCCCCTTTGCCATGAACTGAATCGGTTCATCCACAATATGAAGCGCTACCAATACATCGTTGACAATGCCTCCGTCAATGGACAGCATCTTGGTGACCAAGCCGGCCACAACTACCCAGGATACAAAATGCGGGAGGTAGGATATTGTCTGCACAAACCGTTTGAACAGCATACCACGCAGCTCATTTAACAGAATTGCAAAGAAGATCGGTACGACAAAACCAAATACAATCCCCATCAGGCTCATCGCTAGCGTATTGCGTAATACCAGATAAAATCGTTCATCCTGAAATAGCTCAATAAAGTTATCCAGCCCTACCCATTTCTGGTCCGTAAAAGATTTGGCTGGCTTATAATTTTGAAACGCCATCGTCCAGCCCCAAAGCGGAAGATAGCTGAAAACAAACACCCATATGACGAAAGGAATGGACATAAAATAAAGATACTTTTGCTGCTTCACACTGTCCCACAAGCCTTTTTTACCACGGTCAGGCTTCGGGCCGCGAGCCTTGCGTGGTCTTCCCCTATTGGATTCAGGAATCAAAGCACTATTGTTGGAAGCGGTTTCAGTTGAAGATCCCATAACAAGCTCCTCCTCATCTCTAGATACTATTATCATACTTTGCTGGCTTGGAAGCGGATACCCGACGAATTAGGAGAAAAATCAGTTCAAAATTAGATATATGGGATGAAAAAAATTACATTCGTGCCACTACGCATGCGGATGGTGCTTCCCATCGCTGTTGTCCCCGGATTTCTTGAATAAGCACACAAAGGTAGAAAGCCGGGGACAGTTTATGCTTGCGATGCGAGCTTTCCTGCAGAAAGCTTTAAGGCGACCGCTTCGCTTGTCCAGCACATTCCGCCTGTTCCGTTCTAATGTAAATTCCCTGAAAGAAGTCTTGTAAAAAACAAAAGATCAGCAATGTAAGCTGATCAGAGGTAAAGGGTAAAGGATAAAGCATAATGCAAAAAGGATAATGCATACTGCACCACAGGTGGTGGATGGTATATACACACTGTCGCAATTAACCTAATGATTGATTGAAGGAAAAAAAGCTTTCTGGCATCAATGTGCCAGAAAGCTTTTTTGATTTATTTTACTGTGATGGTCCCGTAGTACATGTACATACCGCAATTGTACTCATATACGCCTGGTTTCAAGTCCTGGACGGTAAAATAATTATTTTCGTGATCCAGGTAAACGTCCATTCCGATCTTCAACGACTGCACTTCATCAATGCAAGTGAAGGATGTCATTTTCTTGAAATTGATTTTGGTTGGAACGCCGGCTTTCACTTCAATATTTTTAGGATAGAAACCGTCCCCTTTTACACCCACTGTAACAATCTCATATTTAGTTTTGTCTGGCTCTTCCTGAGCTTGTTTAGGTTGAATGGCCGGAAACGACGACACGCTCCCCTGAAAATAAAACAAGACAAACCCGCCCATGCTCAGGGCTACAAAACCAATCAGCATCAAATGCCAATGCTTAGAGATTAGTGTTTTCATTCATATCAGCCTCTCCAGTTGAATGTCTGCATGTGACGCATCAACTCTAACCAGTATATAAAAGTTAATCAAAATTTTAAATACCTCATTTCACAGGCTCGGATGATCCAGCTCATACAGATTACGGTAACGAGACTGCTCCTGCCACAGCTGCTCATGACTGCCACGCATGGAAATGGTGCCCTGCTCCATAAAGATCACCTCGTCCATATGCTCCATTCCTGTGAGATGATGCGTGATCCAGATCAATGTTTTGCCCTTCAGCACACGAAACATCGTCTGCATGAGCTCATGCTCTGTCAGCGGGTCAAGCCCCACTGTCGGCTCATCCAGCAAAACAATCGGGTGATTTTGCAGCAAAATCCGCGCCAGTGCAATTCGCTGTTTTTCTCCACCGGAAAAACGAAGGCCCGTCTCATGCATTCGGGTATCGTAGCCCTCCGGCAAAGAATCAATTAGAGTTCCAAGCCCTACCTGCTTCGTCACTGCACGCACCTCATCCAGCGTAGCATCGGGTCGTCCCAGCCGAATATTGTTCGCTACCGTTGTATCGAATAAATACGGCTGCTGGTTCAGCACCGCAAATAGATTGGAGTATGCTCCACCTGTGTATACGGGAATCCCTGCGACAGTGACGCTCCCTTCATCAGGCTGCAATGCTCCCTGAATCAGATTCAGTAGCGTGGACTTGCCCGCACCACTGCGACCAAGCAATGCAACCTTGCCCCCCTGCGGTACGTGCAAGGAGATACCACGCACGCTCCATTCCTGCGTTGCCGCATAGCGGTAGCTTACGTTGTTCAGCAGCAGGTCTCCTCCGTGGCCCAATCCCAGAGCGGCAGCCTGCTCATCTATAGTGTCAGCTGTGCCGCCTGCTGCTGGGTGTCCTGCATCCACAGTAACCGGAAGCGATGATGACACAGGTGTAGGTGTGTCTTTCTCCGAATCCTTCAACCGTCGAAGGGAATCCTGATACTCCGGTGCATGCACCACTGCTTCTCCAGCGCGAACGAAGGCATCCAGCAACGGAAAAGCCACAAGGGCAAAGGATGCCAGGCATGTGGCTTCTATACGATTCTGTGCTACTAGGCCTCCGGCCCACACAGTCATAATCACAATCCCACCGCCTACAACGCATTGTGCCATCCAATGAGAACGCCACTCGCCCCGGCGAAGTGAATTTTCCATCACGGCAGCCCTATTGTGCCGTTGTGTAAAGGTACTCAGGAAATGCCCAGTCCGTCCGCTCAGCACCAGATCACTCATGCCGAACAGAGCATCCGTCAGGTCCTGATAGGCTTTACTCCGTTCCTGCTTGAACATTCGCCGTTTGGCGAGTGAGGTCCATAGTGAGATAGCTGGGGCAATAAAAAGCAAAAATCCTCCATATAGCGCCATAAGCAAGGCAAAGGTTCCGTCCATCCGTCCGAGCGCCGAGATGCCTGCTGCATAAATCAGCAAAGCCGATAGCGCAGGCAGAACTAGCTTCAGATAGATGTTTTGAAGCTGCTCAATATCCTCTGCCAGCAACCCCAATAAATCCCCTGTACGGAATTTGCTGCGGATCATCAGCGCCTGCGGTTCTACTGCCCGATATAAGCGTACCCGCATACGGGACACCAGACGCAGTGCGGCATCATGTCCTACCAAGCGTTCCAGGTACTGAATAACCGCTTTACTAAAACCAAATGTTCGCACAAGCACAATTGGAACGTACACCATTAATATATTTTCCGGTTTTAAGGCCGAACGGGTAATCAGATGACCGGACGTAAAAAGCAACGCGCCCGCACATCCAATGGCCAGCGCGCCCAAAAGAGCAGCTAGCAGAAAGGCCCAAAAATATTGTCTCAGATACGTCACAAACCAGCCTTGTCTGCTATTATCCGTTACTCTCATATCGTCCGTTCCCTCCTTCCGACATCCCCGTCAGCAATCGGTAATATGCCCCCTTACGGGCAATCAATTGCTGATGGGAACCTACTTCTTCCAGACGACCTTGATTCATCATCCAGACACAGTCCATATCTGGCATCCAATGTAGCCGGTGGGTGGCAAGAAACACTCTTTTGTGTTTCAAAACCGATAAAATCGTCTGTTTTAGCTCCCACTCTGTCTCAATATCCAGATGCGCCGTAGGCTCATCCAATAAAATGACCGGACGGTTACTGAGCAACGCCCGCGCCAATGCAATCCGCTGCGCCTGTCCTCCGCTCAACGTCCTACCCGCTTCACCAATGGACTCATTCATTCCACCCGGAAGACCGTCTACCAGTTCACGTAGTCCAACCGCGTCAACCGCCCACTCCACCTGCTGGTTGGATGCCTCCGGTTCATAAAAACGAATATTATCTGCCAGAGAAGCGCTAAACAGGTATGAATGCTGTGGAATATACGCAATATGCCGTTGCCATTCAGCTTTTGCATCCCCAGCCAATCTGCATCCATTCAGGAGCAGTTCGCCCGAAGTGGGATCAGCAAAACCGCCAAGCAGGCTAAGCAGCGTCGTTTTGCCTGCACCGCTAGCTCCAACGATGCCGATCATGTTCATGTGCGGTTCAACATTGGCAGACACATGTTCAAGCCGAGCCGAACCGTCTTCATTAAGGAGGCACACATCGGACAGCTCAAGAATGTCCTGTCCCGTGATGTCCAATCCTTTATCGTTAGCTGCCTGTTTATTCGGCTCGGTCGCGTCATCTTCTTTACTGAGAATGGAGCGGATTGCTCCCCAAGCCTCCTTACCATCCAGTGAAGCATGATAGTCTGATCCCAACTGGCGTATGGGCATAAAATATTCTGGGGCCAGAATAAGCACCGCAAGCGCTGCCTCCAAACCCACCGAGCCACTAATCAGGCGCAAACCCAAGCCTACCGCAACAAAAGCGACCGATAGCATACTAAAAAAATCAAGGGCAAATGAGGAAAGAAACGCTACCCGCAGCGTGCGCATTGTTGCCGTGCGGTATTGGTCGCTGACCTTCCCAACCGTTTCCCCATGCTCTTGGCTACGACCCAAAAACCTTAGTGTCTGAAGTCCACGCAGCGAATCCGTGAAATGATGAGATAACAGACGATAGGAACGCCACTGCTTGTCTGCCTGCTTCCGCGCTGCCAAGCCGAGCAAAATAAAGAAGCCTACCAGGATCGGCATCGTAGTCGTCAAAATCACACCTGAAATGACATCCAATGTGAAAACATACACAAGTACAAGTATAGTGACAGCCATCATGTCAATCATTCGAGGAATGGACAGTTCCAAATACGTGCGAAAACGATCCATGCCGTCCAGCGCCAGCGTCACCAACTTGCCGCTACCTTCCTGCGCTGCAAAACCCGGCCCCCGTTCGAACAAACGTGCAAGCAGACGCTCCCGTAAGGAAGCGCCTGAAGCTTCAGCAAAACGGCCTGCTGTCCGGCGTTGCAGCCAGATCGCCGTATGCCTCGTTGCAAAAGCAGCGAAAAACAACGCCAGCGACGGCCAAGCCATCACCAGCGGATTTTGTTCAAACAAAATCGTAACAGCCTTTGCCAAGAAGACTGCTTGTGCAATCACCGCGGCCCCCTGGAGCAGGGAAAGGGCAGCCAGTAGCAGCATCACTGGCCGAATGCCCTTTAATTCAAACCATGCCTTATCCATTAGTATTCCAAATGATCCTTCTCACTGAGACGCTTATGGAAAACAAAATAGCTCCACGCCTGATAAGCCAGCACAAAGGGTAAAAGCGTTGCTGCAACAATCGTCATGGCTTTCAGGGTGTAATGACTGGAGCTTGCATTATAAATCGTCAAATCAAAAGCACTGTTAATCGAGCTCACCATAAATCTTGGGAACAAACCGACGAATAACGAAACGAAGGTCAGCAAAATCACTGCACCTGTCATCCCGAAGGCCCATCCTTCGCGGCGCTGCTTCAGGAAGTACCACGTCAGCACATAGGCGACAATTCCGACTGCTACCGCAGCATACATAAAGGGACCGCGACGTGCAAATAAATCCGTTGCCAAATAAGTCCATACCACCATGCCAGCGAGTAAAATGCCCAATACCGGAAGAAATTTGGATGCCATCACGCGAGCACGATCCCGTACTTCTCCAATCGTCCGCAGAGAAATAAACGTCAGTCCGTGCATTAGGCACATCCCGACCACTGTCAGCCCAATCCATACGGTGTATCCATTGAATACATCAGAAAATCCAGCTTTCAAATCCATGTTTTGCTGAATAGGTACACCTTTCACCAAAGCCGCAAAAGCCATACCGAACAGCATCGGTGGTAGAAAGCTGCCAATCAGAATGCAGGCATCCCACGTTCCTGTCCACCATTTTCCTTCAGCCTTGCCGCGGAACTCAAAAGAAACTCCACGCAAGATCAAACCTAGCAAAATAAACACAAATACGAGATAATATCCGCTGAACATAGTCGCATAAAAATGCGGAAAAGCGGCAAACATTGCACCTGCTGCTGTAATCAGCCACACTTCGTTGGCATCCCAGAATGGGCCAATCGTATTGATCATCAAACGTTTTTGTTGGTCATTGCGCGGCACCAATCCCGTAGCCATTCCTACGCCAAAATCAAAGCCCTCCAGAAAAAAGAAGCCCGTAAACAGCACAGCGATCAATAAGAACCATAAATCATTTAGCGACAATGGTGTCACCCCCTTGAGCAAAAGGATCATGAATTACCGTTTGCTGATGTGGCTCAATATCTGGACCTTTGCGAGCCGTACGGTAAAACAGAAACGCCAGCACACCTGTTAAAATTAAATACAATGTGGTAAATGAGATGAACGAGAATAGCACTTCTCCTGCCACAACTGTAGGCGAAACAGAATCTTTCGTTTGAAGCAAACCAAATACAGTCCACGGTTGGCGACCTATTTCAGTCATGATCCAACCTGAAGTATTTCCAATGAACGGAAGGGATATCCCCCATATCATAAGACGGAAGAACCAGCGATGTGAACCTTCCAGCTTTTTACGGAACGTCAGGTAAGCTCCGTATAAAGCGAGTGCAATCATCCCACATCCCGCCGCAATCATAATACGGAAGCTCCAGAACGTGGTACGTACTGGCGGGATATAGTCGCCCGGACCATAGGTTTTCTCATATTCTGCCTGAAGCTCATTCATACCGGGCACAGAGCCAGTAAATTTACTATAGGATAGAAAACTCAAAGCAAAAGGAACTTTAATCTCAAAGGTATTTTCCTTTTTTTCAGGATCAATCCATGCGATAACGGTCCAAGGAGCGGGGTCACCACTGTTCTCCCATAAGCCCTCACTGGCAGCCATCTTCATCGGTTGTGTTTTCACTAAATATTGAGCCTGTCCATGACCAAACAACGGAATAGCAATGGCACTAATTAATGCAACAATAATGCTCAATTTGAAAGAAGGTTTAAAAAAGTCCAGATTCTTTTTGTGCATCAGCTTCCATGCACTGATACCCGCGATCAGAAATGCTCCTGTCGCAAAAGCAGCAAACAATGTATGTGGGAATTCCCATAACAGTTGTTCATTCGTTAGCAGAGCAGCAAAATCTTTCATTTCTGCACGTCCATTTTGAATCTCATAGCCTACTGGACGCTGCATGAAGGAATTAGCAGCTAGAATCCATAATGCCGATAACATCGTACCGATCGATACCAACCACATACAAATTAAATGGACCGTTTTGGACAATCTTTCCCAACCGAATACCCATAATCCGATAAAGGTCGATTCCAGGAAAAATGCAAGCAGCGCTTCAATCGCCAGCGGCGTACCAAATACATCACCCACAAAACGGGAAAAGTCCGACCAGTTCATCCCGAACTGAAATTCTTGCAAAATCCCGGTGACTACGCCCAGTGCAAAGTTAATCAGCAGAAACGTTCCCCAGAATTGAGCCATTTTTTTGTACAAGTCATTTTTCTTAATAACATACATAGTCTCCATAATTGCCACCAATAACGACAATCCAATGGAGATCGGCACATAAACAAAGTGAAGAATCGTTGTGGTTGCAAACTGCAACCGTGCCAAATCCAATACGTCCATGATGTTGCTCCTCCCCCTGTACTTCTCTTAACATTGATTTATAGTGTCTGTAATCTGAAGTCTTCTACATTTGTGACAGTATTCACATTCTTACATATGCAGCGGTCACCTTTTAGAAAATGACTCACTCAACTACCTTCACCATGGTGTCATGATCCGGCTTCAGATTATCCCCATTATATAGAATAAATTTAAATGAAATAGAATCGAAAATGTGAACATCGTGTCAAAGCTGTGTCATAACGATGGCGATTTGATGAAAACAGCCTAAATCCCATAATAAATGTGACATTTCCTATTGATCTATCTTTTTTCATCATGCAAAAAAGCCTCTCTTCGTTCGGAGGTCGTACCTCCGACATCTGTAAGAGAGACTTCATAGCGTTAAACCTAGGGATTCTATCAACAGCCATCTGTTCCTCCGTTCTTTTGAACCCGATTACGATAGGAGGAAGGTGACATTCCAGCATACTTTTTAAATTTACTATGAAAATAATCTGCATTCGCATACCCTACGCGTTCCGCCACCTGGTGTACCTTAATTCCTTGTGCAAGCAGCTCCCTCGCTCGCTCAATCCTCACCTTATCCAGGTAGACATTAAAGGCCTCGCCAGTATGACTTTTGAACAGCTTGCCCAAATAGCCACTATTGTAATTGAACATATCTGCCAGTAACTCCAGTCGCAAATTTTCATCGTAATGACCATGTATAAAGTCAATCATTTGTTTCATGATGATGTCCTTGCCACCGGGATCAGTCTGTCCAATCCATTGCAACACATGCTCCAGCGAGTGATCCACCAGCTCGCCCAATGTGGAATAAGCATATACATCGGTTATAAAGCTGGAGTGCTCCTCCAGCACGGTTCGACTGTGATCCTGTCCGGCTGCATACTTGTTCAACGCCAGTGTGAATGTTTGGGCGAATGCCGCCTTGATTGCGGATTCTGTGCGATAAATCCGCGGAAATTGGACTTCCATTTCCTTAATGACACGGGTTGCAGCTTCACTATTAGCCATATCTAGCGCATAGTACAGCTTTTCTGCATAACGTAGGGGATCATCTGTGGCACTATCAGACGCTCCACTCATTTCAGTCTCGACTGTCTCCAATTCGTGTAGGTCTCCAGGAAGCATGACTCTTTCTGCCCGGAACAAAAACGTACGCTCCAATAATCGCAGTGCCTGCTCAAAAGATCTGGGAATGTCGTTAAGAATGGCTACAGGATCACCGGCAGCCGCATAAATTTCCGTTGCCCACGGCTTTAGGTCCTGTCGCCAAACAGCCAGTAGCTGAACAGCATCTTTCTCCGTTTTTAACGTGGCGGGAAGCAAAAGGCCCACATATATTCCCGCCTCAAACACGATACCTCTACCCTGCTCATGGCACAATTCTGTTAGCCGCTGCTTTGCTGCCGACTGCCGGGCTTGCCGATCCCAGTCAGGTATACGTAAATCTATCAGAATAATCTGATAGCTACTCCAGTCCAATGCTGGTAACGCTGGCTGTTGTCCATGTTTTCCGTTACCGCTTTGATGTTCAGCCTGCTTGGATGCTCTGTGCAGAGAATCGCTGCTTTCTACAGCATTACGAGTATACTCTCGATGAACCGGAAACAATAGAGCTTCGATCCAATTACGCTCATGAGAAGGCGGACTTCCCCATTTGCCGACTTCTTTCTCATCCTCAATGTTTTGCCGTACCCGCTTCAACTCTGTCGTCATTTCTTCCTCATCAACTGGCTTCAGTAGATAGCCATCTACTCCGAAGCCCATGGCTTGCCGTGCATAATCAAAGTCTGCATATCCGCTTAATATGAGAAAATGATACGGCTCCCCGTTCTTTTCACGTATACTACGTATAACCTCCAGTCCACTCATCCCGGGCATACGAATATCTACAATGACTAGCTCCGGCCGATGCTCTCCGAACTTATCCAGAGCCTCGCGTCCATTCCCTGCCGTATCGACAATACGGAAGCCACAATCCCCCCAGTCAATAATGGAGGACAATCCTTCACGAATCGCTGGCTCGTCATCTACAATCATCGCTTTATACATTCGACTCTTCCTCCCTTGGTATGGAAAAGTATACGGTTGTTCCTACTTGTAATGCGCTTTCAATATGCAATCCATAACGTTCACCATACATCAATGTCAGACGTTGATGTACATTACGCAGGCCAATACTGCTCCCTTCTGGCTCATCCGTCCCCCTGATCCGAGCTAGCAGACGGGTCAGTTGCCCAGCTTCCATGCCGATCCCGTCATCTTCTACTTTAATTTTCAACTTTCTTTGTTCTATTGCAATATTTACCTTCACGGTAACCGGCTCTTCCTTATTTTCCAGTCCATGAATGACCGCATTTTCCACCAGCGGTTGTATGATTAAGGGAGGAATCGACATGTCCGTCGCATCTTCTTCCAAATTCACTTCATAGATCAAGCGATTTCCAAATCTGAACTGCTGAATTTGCAAATAGGATCGCACCATATCCAGCTCCTGTAGTACCGTCGTTTTACCACTGCCAATCTCCAGATTCCGGCGCATCAGCCTGCCAAGCAAACGCACCGTCGTTGCAATTTCCGCTTCCCCATTCAGATGTGCTTTCATTCGAATAGATTCTAATGCATTAAACAGAAAGTGTGGATTAATTTGGCTGGCCATCATTTTTAACTTGATATCCTTTTGTGCCAATTCCAGCCTGTTGTTGTGCTCACTCGTCTCATAGACCTGCGCCATGAGTTGGCGAATACTACTCACCATATAGTTGAAACGGCGGGATAAATCCCCGATCTCGTCCCTTCCCTCCACACTCGATACCACATGAAAATCGCCCGCGGCTACCTTACCCAGCTCATAGCTCAACCGCTGTAGGCGTTTGGTAATCAGCCAGGAAATGATGGTGATCAGAATCAGTGCCATAATCAGCACTGCAAGGACACATAAAGCACCAATCAGACTGATTCGATTGGCTCCCTGTACAATATGCTCCGTTGAAAACACTGAAATAATCGTAAATCCGCTCACACTGGAGGCGGGCAGCAGCTCATCCACGATGATGTTGGAGGGTATTCCGTTGATTTTCGCTTCATATATCCCCTTACCCGCACGCTGGACATCAAAGCCCAAATGTAAATCGCCCAACGTCTGCCCCACCGACTGCGGACGAGTAGCTGCGACCACAATCCCGTTACGATCCGCAATCAATGTTTCAAAAGGCTCCTTGCTCAGCATATGATTCAACTCGGTCTGGCTCAGCGATATCATCAGAACTCCCTTGGTATTGTATTCGGGAAATGGAATTTGCCGTACCAGGCTCAGGCGATTAATCGGGTTATCTTCCTTATCCTGAATGTAAAACCAGTTAATCGCCGTCCCCTTCAAGGCCGTCTGGAACCACTGCTGCCGCTCAATGTTAGAGTCCACTGGAATAAACTCCAGATTATTGACAAGCGTCGGATTGTACGAATAGAACCGGATGGTAGCAACTTCTCTATATTGCTGAGTATACTCATTAAAATCCTTGTATTGATGATACGCATTCATCAGCTCTACCATACCCGGATACCGTCGGTTCGCCATCTCCCTCAGCCTTTTATCGAACATGAGCCCATTTGAAATATCCGTTGGCACACGCAGTAAATTTGCCGTCTGGCTCTTGATCTTTTCCACATTGTTTACCGTCTGGGCAATTGCACTATTCAATGCCTGCTCTCGCAAATAAAAAGTAACGCAGCCGCCAACCACCAGCACCGGAATCATGACAATTAGTACGTAGGAGAACAGCAACTTATTCCGCATACGCATATTATTCATCAGAAGCCGTACTCCACGATTCATGCCATCCCCCCCTTAAAATAAGCGCTTACATTTTTGTGTATTTTCACATCCTCCATCTCGATCAACATGTTTTCAGTTTAATGCTTCGTAACCTCTATATCTATATTTTTAGAAAATTTAAAAAATGTGGCGAACAGAGTCACCACACTTTACGATTCCTAAACTATTTACGTACAAAAGGTTCGATATGCACTCCCTGCGGCAGCTTGTGCGGATCTTCCGGGTTGATACGGTCATAGAACATAATGCCGTCCAAATGGTCCATTTCATGCTGTACTACAATCGCTGCATAACCTTTGAAAGTCAATAGCTCCTGTGTTCCGTCTGGTAAATTGGCCTTAACACGAATTTTTTCGTAACGCGGTACATATCCGGCTACGTACCGATCTACAGACAGGCACCCCTCACCCTGTTCCAAATAAATCATGGACGTGGAGTGGCTGACTAACTTCGGATTAAACAACGCATACTCTACCGTTTTGTCCCCATCTTCATAATAAATAGCACACATTCTTTTGTTCAAACCTACCTGGTTTGCAGATAACCCCACACCCGGGCGCAGTTCATAGCGGGTAGCCAGCTCTTCATTTTGGCTATTTTTCAGATAATCCAGCATCCATTGCATCTGTTGAAGATCCTCTTCAGATAGTGGCAAGCATACCGGATCAACCTTCGTACGCAAAATAGACTCCCCTTCACGCACGATATCCTTCGTGAGAAGCATGTCCATCGATTGATTACTCATTCGTCAGCCTCGATTCATTAAAATAAATATATTTTCATGTGATGTACTGCCATGTAATATGTGATGCGGTGCAAAAACTGTGGGATTTCCCGGTTTTCTGCAAGTTTTATCCCATAAATTATATCTATTCATGAAATGAATTGTCAAAATAAAGCGACGTTTTTTTGGGGGGGAAATTGGCGCAATAAAGACCTCTACGGGGGCGTCCTACTCTTTTAGATTAAGTCATTAAATATACACTGCCTTTATTATTTATCACATTAAATGATTTTGTCTCTATATAAAAGCCTCCTAAATCATTTCAATGATCAGGAGGCTTTTGAAAATAATTTTTCTTACTATTAAGATGGCTGCTCCAACGCACTTGGAGCTTCACTAAACAGCTTCGCCTTTGGATTCGGGTGTGTCCAGGTATTATAATATTGCGAGTTCTTGCCGTAGGAATTGTCAATGACAACGTGCGGCATATCAAGCAGGCAGGCCAGAATGTGACCGTGTAGCCGTGAAGTGCGAACCTCGCGATAAGAGCTGAACAGGGTAACCGCTTTGTTCATGAGATGATCTGTGTACTTGTACCAGAATGTACGCGTGGGCAACGGGCCGCCGATTTTCTTATCCAGTCGGTAAAACTTCTGGAAATAGACAATTCCCTTCACTTCCAGCGGAGTGAACAAAGTATCCCAGTCCAGACGGTGAGCGGCATCTGCCTCGTCATCGAACTTCTTTTGTCCACCCACCGTTTCAATATCAGTCCGCAGGAAATACAATACATCCTTCACGGTTTCCGTAGTCGGCTTCAATGGCCAGAGCTGGTGAGCCATATCAGGACATAGTGTGATACTGCACTGGTTCAGCTTGTCCTTAGCCCACTGATAAGAGCGAGTATCCCGCACAAACATATGTAGATCCGGGTGAGCATTAAACAGGGCAGCGACCTCATTAGCCTTCTGTTCAGATTGAAAGTGGATCGTTTGCGGCATAATCACAATTCGGTGGTTAGGGAAATCGCGAACGATGCGTTCCCGCAAATTTTGGTGATTTGAATAGAGATCGCCGAAGTTGCCGCCGCCGTGACACACGATAATCCAGTCACCCGGGATTTGAAGCTGATCGGGAATATCCATGGCGCTATAACGGGCACGGACACGGATGCCATTATCCTTGAAGAACGCCTCAGTGCCTTTCATGATGAGTACATCCCCACCGTTATTATAGACGGGATAGTCGACATAAATGATATTCGAACCTTGGGGGACTACGTCGAGAATGACGCTCAGCTTGTTTTTCAGTTTAGCCATGGGATGCAAATTCGGCATCTTTCAGTTCTCCCTTCCTGCGCTTCTTTTGTATAGTCTGAATGACAAATGTAATATCACTTTTATCAAAAATGATCCGTGATAGCGGAACATTGAAAAACATGGGGAACGAGAACAGTGAGAACGCCAACCGTACACAAGCGCCTACAAGCAAAGCAATCGCAATGCCGTCCAGACCAAAGATTGGTGTACAAATAAAAAATAGACCAACGGTGATCGCATAGGCTACAATTTGCCGGAACAATACCAGTCCCGGACGTCCCAGCGCGTTAAAGGCCGAAGCCAGAATCCATGAGCCGCCACCAATGATACATTCCAGTGACAGCAGGTAGAACGTTAGCGATGCTTCCAGAAAAGCGGGGCCGTACAGCAAACCCAGCATGTATCGTCCAATGAAGAGAGCAGGCACAATGACGATTAGCATCGCAGCCATAGAGATGCGAAAAGCACGACCTACCGTTTCGACAATCTTGCTGTGCTCCATCCCCGTCACCTTGGGAAAGGTAACGTTTGTGACGGCATTTTGCACCACATTGAACACACGAGACAAGGCGTAGACGACAGAGTACAGACCGAACGCTTTGGGTGATAGCAGCGCCACAATAACGATTTTGTCCGTTTGTGTGGACAGCGTCCCCATCAGCTCCATCCCGTAAACCCTCGCTCCATAGCTATAATAAGGACGAAGCACTTGGCGGCTGGTAAATGGGCGGAAAGCACGCAAATTCATATACTTGCGCAAACGGAGGAACGCCCACACTAGTGCTAGGAAACTCGCGGCAAAATTCACTGCTCCTGCCAGCTGCACATTGAGCAAGCCCATCAGCCACAGTGTCACCAGACCGATGAAATTCAGTAGTGGGTAGTAAAACAACAGACCATTATATACGCTAAATCGATCCAGCCCTTGCGACAATGCTGTCGTCAGCGCTGTAAGCACTGCCAGCGGTATGGCTGCCGCACAATAAAGCTGGGACAGTTGGATGATGTCCGCACCATAACCATTCAGCCACAGCGGCATGCATATCCAGGCCACCGCTCCTGCCAACAAGCTGGCAGGCAACTGAATCCAGAGCGACAACGCCAGCAATTCTTCCGTCGTGCCTGTTTTCTTCTTGATGTTATAAATTAACGACGTTGGTAACCCGAAGCTCAACACACTGCCGATCAGCGTAGGCCAGAACAGAACTGCCGCCAGTTCTCCTTTCCCCTCTACTCCGAGCATACGTGCGGTCAGGATGGAAGTCAGGGTCGTGACGATTAGCACAAAAAAATTGTTAAAGCTCGTGCGCATGATCGTTTTGGCGAGACTGTCACCCGTGAATACTTTCCTTGCTGCTGTCCATGTGCTCATGTTACGTCCAACTCCTGTTCCTTATTAAGCCTCTCGTCTCTATGCTCGCATCGCGTCTTTTGACGCACCTCCATCAGCCTACCGTTTTTTTGGAATTGCGTTCAGGCAACTGCCCCCCGCCAACAAGCTCCTTTGGACTTGAAAAGATTGCTTTCAACGCTCTTCTATAGCCTTGAATGGCAGTATGATTTTTCTTGGGCTTTTCTCTCAAAATCTGATACAACGTCGTCCAGTATAGCGCTGCATAACCAATCGGCCCAGATCCCTCATCACGCAGTAAATGAATATGATTCATCACACGCATATAAGTAACCTGCTCCATATTGTCGCGTGAGGACGGCGATTCGTGATGAAGCAGCGTAAGCGCCGGGTTAATGTATAACGGACCGCTTTTCATTGCGATGCGCGAAAGTAACAGATCCTCGCCTACGCTATAGCTTTGCAACCAAGGTACCGGCTCCAGACTGCGAATCGCCTCACGGCGAAATGACATATTGCAGCCATGAAAAAACTGGGTTCTAAACGTCTTCTTGGCCTTATGCCAGTTATACATCGAGCCGGACTGACCGCTGAGGGACAACCTCCCTTTGGACAAAGACTGCTGGAATGACAGCAAGCATCGAATCGTTCCCATGAAGCTGTTACTCATTCCCTGTGCAATACCGCCGACACCAGCAGCCTGCGGGTAAGCTTCATAGGTACGCATCAACTCATTTAAATAGTTGCTCGGCAACTCAACATCATCGTCAAGGAACAAAATAATGTCACCCTGCGCAAGTTCAGCTGTCTTTACACGAGATAACCATAATCCCGGCTGCTCCTTACGATGATATCGGTAGGTAATTCCTGCTCTGCCCAACTGACGCTCATAGCGTTCCAGCACATGCTTCGGCAGTTCTCCGTCATCAATAATCCATAGCTCGGTTTCACATGCCTCCGGTGCTCCCCCAATGGCAATTGAATTGATGCATCGGGTCAGATCGTCAACCCGATTTCGGGTGCACAGAGCAATGGACAAGCTTAACATCATACTCCCCCTTTATCCTGTCAATGTGTAAAAAAACAGATTACTGAACCGCCGGGCCTAAATATTCGTTATATTTTTGCTTGCGCGGGTTCAGAATGAACAACACCCCCTGCTTGTATCCATCTGCGGCATTAAAATTGCGACGCAGCGTTTCTTTGAGCATCAAGTAGGATAAGGTCCATAAAAGGGCTCCATACTGAATCACTCCAGCCTTTTTCAAGGCAAGAAAATAATAGTGGTTAATCGCTGTAGCCTTGGCTACTTTGCCCGCCTTATCGCGCGAGCTTGGAGATTCATGATGAATAATGGTTAAGTCAGGATTGATAACCAATTTGCCGTAACGGCTCGCCAACTGGCACATGTACAAATCATCAGCCACAGCATAACTGGTCATCCACGGATACGGCTTCATATCCCGAAGCGCATCCCTACGAAAGGACATATTGCAGCCATGAAAGAATTCTGTATCGAAAACCTCAGTTGCTTCGCCCCAACGCAGCAAAGAACCTGCCAGACTACTAGGCGAGAGCTTGCCGAGGGATGAAGACATCTGAAATGTCAAAACGCCCAGCAGCTTTCCTGCCCGGCTCGAATGTAATCCCTTTGCAATCCCTCCAACACCCACAATCGTTTTATCCTGATCATAGGTATCGAGCAAGCGCCGGATATAGAGTTTATCGTCCAGTTCTGCATCATCGTCAAAATACAGCACAATATCATACCGCACAAGGGACAAGGCCTCATAGCGAGATAACCAAACGCCGGGACGACTTTTTTTATAATATTTCAAAACGCTTTGAGGCAATCCGGATACCATGTGACGGTACTGCTCGATCTGTTGGTCAGAAATATCGCCGTCATCAACAATCAGCAGTTCTACAGCCGTATGCTCCAATTGCTGCTGTACTGCAATAGATTGTATACAGCGTGTCAGGTCTTCGATCCGGTTGCGGGTACAAATGATGATGGAGACATCGGACATGCCATTACCTCCTGTGTGTGTATCCAGATGCTTTGGAAGAGATATTCAAAGTTTTTCCAATTGCTGGATTATATATGTTTATTGTATCTTTGACAGCGTTTTAGTGTATATACCTCTTTTGTATACTTTTTCAGTCTCCAAAAGGGTAGACAATCCTCTAAAAAGAGTAAAAAAATAGGATTGGCTTCTAATGCCAATCCTGATTTACCCTTGGAAGTCCAGAAACAACGTCGCATTCACATACCGACGTGCCATGGACAAAAAATAACTATTTTGCACCGCTACTGCTGCCACCAGCAAAGTATTACGCACTGCTTCACACTGGTTAGGGGTCAAATGCTGTAAACGACTGGTGTATTGATCAGCCGCCTGAACCAGCAACTCCTCTGTCGCACCTTCCTGACGCTGCTGTACTGTAACGGAATCTCCGTTATCCTTTACATAGCCTGCACCAGCAACATCGAGCAGTTGGTCTCCGTTCGCATCCAGCTCCTCAAACAAAGTTGAGTAGGCAGCGTACAAATCGACCGGCTGAATCAGATCGTCCGTATCATCTTCGGGTTGTTGGAACAGGATATGAAATAGCTGACGAATGGATTCAAAATCAAGACATGATTTTAAATCTTCTACAATGAGCAATATAGCTGCCTGGTTGACCGAGTATTTTTTGCCGATCTTCGGAGCGCCGAGAAATTCCTTGAAGTCGCGTTTGACCCAATTTTGCATAGATGCCAGTGAGACATGGCTGTACTCGACCAGTTGCCCCAGGGAAACAATCTCTTGCAGCGAAAAGGCTGCGCTGTGCTTTCCCTTGATGATTTTATCTAGCACAGGTGTCACATCGGTGTATAAAAATGTCGGCATCGCGCTCCCGGAGCGGGCGAGATGGCTATGAGTGCGCCTCCAGGCGTCCTGCAGAACGGCCAAAGGCTGCAATTCGCGGCGACCTTCCATGGCCAGCAGCAAATGGGCCATATCACGACGAGTAAGGGTAAAAGACTCCATCTGCTTTCCTCCCTTTATTACATTTCAAGTTCATTTGAACTCATCATACGCCCTCAAACTAGGCTTGTAAAGTGAAGCAATGAGACGTGCGGGTTCTATTATGCCTTATTTTCTGTGTAAATTGGAGGTAGGCGACCTGCTACGATTCCATATGAACCTTGTATATTTTCTTTTAAGTTCTTAAAATAAGTTCAAGTGAACTTAAAATGGAGTTCCTTAAAAAAATTGAACGAAAAAGGGATGAGTGAAAATTATATGGGTATAGGTGTCAGTCTATTTTTGTTTGCGGTGTTGATTTTATTTAGTGCTTTCTTCGTGGCTACCGAGTTTGCGATTATTAAAATCCGTTCCAGCCGGGTCGATCAGCTGGTTGTGGAGAACCGTAAAAACGCACTGGCGCTACAAAAGGTCGTCAATAATCTGGACGGCTACTTGTCCGCCTGTCAGCTTGGTATTACGATTACAGCGTTGGGACTCGGCTGGCTCGGTGAACCGACCGTAGTCAAATTGCTGGAGCCTCTCTTTCAACAGCTCAACATCAATGGGGATTTTTCACATATCCTGGCCTTTATTATTTCATTCGTCATTGTAACTTACCTGCACGTGGTGATCGGCGAACTGGCTCCCAAAACATTGGCGATCCGCAAAGCGGAAGCTGTCAGTTTGTTAACCTCTCCAGTCATCGTGTGGTTTAACCGGATTATGTATCCGTTTATTTGGCTCCTTAACGGCTCGGCCAATCGTCTGGTTCGTCTGTTTGGTCTTCAACCGGCTAGTGAGCATGAAGAAGCGCACTCTCAGGAAGAAATTCAGATCATTTTGTCCGAAAGCGTGGAAAGTGGTAAGATCAATAACACCGAATATGGCTACGTAAATCGTATCTTTGCTTTTGACGAGACCGTTGCCAAAGAAATTATGGTGCCACGTACAGATATGGTATGCTTGTTTACGAATCGCTCGCTAAAAGAAAACATGCTGACTATTCACGAAGAGCAGTATACCCGTTTTCCGGTGGCGACAGATAGCAAGGATCAGATCATTGGTATGATTAATACCAAACAGCTATTCCTTGAGTATGATCGCAATCCCGAGCTTGTTTTCGACAGCCTGATTCAACCGATCTTGACCGTTCCGGAAGTTATCCCCGTCAACACACTGCTGAAACGTATGCAGAAGGAGCAGGTTCATATCGCTCTCCTGGTCGATGAATACGGTGGAACCTCCGGTCTCATTACCATCGAGGACATTTTGGAGGAGATTGTTGGCGAAATTCGGGACGAATTTGATAAGGATGAACGGAAGGAAATCGAGAAACTGACGGAGAACAGTTATTTGATGGATGGTAAAGTGATGCTTTCCGATCTGAGTGATCTGACTGGCTTGACATTGGACGATGAAGACGTGGATACTGTCGGAGGGTGGGTGTATAGCCGGGTTCCGGAACCTAGACAGGGCAAGGAATTCATAGAAGAAGATGTGAAATTTATCATTCGTGAAATGGGTAAAAATCGTATTCGTCGGGTGGAGATTATTTTACACCACACATCCCCCGCATCTGAATTGGAAGCAGAATCGGACACTTCTTCCCGGGAATGAACCGTGTGACCTGAGCGTTTATCTTTGCACTTGACACTTGTGTTCACTCCTACTGAAATGACATATTTCCAGGGCAAACGGCTTAGGTCGTTTGCCCTGCACGCGTGTAAGGAGGAGCTAGTAAAGTGGATATTTTATCTTCTATTATTATGGGAATTATTGAAGGGCTGACAGAGTTTTTGCCGGTCTCTTCGACGGGTCACATGATCCTTACGGCTGATCTTCTAGGATTAAACACAGAGAATGATACGGTCAAAACGTTTGAGGTTATCGTGCAATTAGGTGCTGTGCTGGCAGTCGTCGTATTATACTGGCGCAGATTCCTGAGCCTGTTTGATTTCAGACGCAAAATCTCGAGTCAGCCACGTCTAAACCTGCTACATATTATTTTAGCCATGATCCCAGCTGGGCTAATTGGCGTACTGTTCCGTGATGTAATTAAGCAATACCTGTTTGGTCCTGAAACGGTTCTCTATAGTTTAGTCATCGGAGGCCTGTTGATGATTGCGGCCGAGAAATTTCATCCGCCCATTAGATCACATACGTTGGATGAGATCACGTACAAACAGGCTTTTACCATCGGTCTGTTCCAAGTCCTAGCTCTATGGCCAGGCTTCTCCCGTTCAGGCTCAACCATGTCTGGGGGCCTATTCGCACGTGTAAGTCATACGGCAGCCGCGGAATTTACATTCCTCGTATCGGTTCCGGTCATGCTGGGTGCATCGGGTATTGATATGATTAAAAGTATGGATCATCTGTCTATGAGTGATTTTCCGGTGTTCGCAGCAGGCTTTATTACTTCCTTTATCGTCGGGATGCTGGCGATCAAAACATTCCTCGGTCTGCTCAAACGCTTGAGCCTGACTACGTTCGCCATTTACCGCTTCGTGCTGGCGGCTGTGTTCTTTTTCATTATTTTATAAGCCATTGTTTGGTACCAATAACCAATAACTAAAAAGGGATATCCATAGGGTCTGAATGATCAGCCTTGGATATCCCTTTTACTATTTTGCAGAAAGGATAGATCGTACTGAACGATCCCTATCATGCGTTCTGATTATTGTTTGGATTCCAGTGTAGTCAAATATTCCGAGATTTGAGCTGGCGTTTTAGCGTATTTGCTGTGCAAATGAGCAATTTTTTCGCCATTTCGGAACACGAGCAGACTCGGAATGCCGCGCACTTGATTTTCGTCGGCAATCGGCTGGAATTTCTCCGCATCAAGCGCAAAGAAACGCTTATCCGCGTTTTCTTCAATAATGCCGTCCATAAATTTATCCAGTGTCTTGCAATCCGGACACCAGGTTGTATCAAATTTCACGACGGTCAGACCGTCACCGTTAATTAAATCCTGATATTGCTGCTGAGATTCGATGCGTTCCATTCGTTAGTCCCTCCTAGGTTGTATTTACAAAACATCTCCATATTCACATATGGAATTATATAAACGGAAGCTTATTCTTATATTGTAATGGTTCTTTTATAAATTGCAACTGGGACGGCTACATGTTTGACACTTGTCCCATCATTGCCGGGATCAGCGGTATTGCGCATCATAACGATTGGCTCGGCTAATCTGCTGTAGCGCCTGCCGCTCTTGTTGAGTTAGCGGTGCAATATCTGCAGCAGAAATATTATGCTCCAATTGTCCCAAAGAGCTTGCACCCGGGATCACAGCAGCGACAGTCGGATGTGAAAGGCTATAACGGATAGCTGTCTGCCCCATACTACGGTCCGCCCCTGCAAAAGCCTTTAATTGCTTACGCACGTCCAGCAGCTCTGCTTCTTCGTAGTCTAGGTATCCCTTCGCTGCCTTTTCTTCCCCCTTATCAGCCAATACACCGCTCGCTACGGGTCCACGTGCAATCACGCTGATTCCCCGCTCCTGAAGCAAAGACAGTACCTCTTCCTCTGCACGTCGGTCCAGTAAACTATACTGATTCATAACACTAACGATATTCGAGCGTTTGACATATTCACGGATGACGTGCGGGCGAATGGAGGAAATACCATAATAACGGATGACGCCCTCCCGCTGTAGCTGCTCAAAAGCCTCAATGGTTTCGTCTATCGGATCGTTAATTGTCCCTCCATGCAGCTGATACAGGTCGATATAGTCCGTTCCCAGGCGACGCAGACTTTCTTTAACAGCTGACAGGATATATTTCTTGGACGGGTCCCATTCCCAGCCCTCCTGCCCTGGTATGCGCCGATTCCCAACCTTGGTCGCCAGGATAACATCCTGCCGCCGTCCACGGATCGCTGCCCCCACAATTTCTTCATTGCGTCCATGCTGGTACAAATCAGCCGTATCCAACAGATTTACGCCTTTATCCAACGCTTCATGAATCAAGTAAACAGCTTGCTGCTCCTCCGTACCGACCGACATACATCCCAGGCCAATCTCACCTACCAGCAAATCTGATGATCCTAGGCGGTTTCTTTTCATTTATGCTCCCCTCACTTCCAATAACGTATAACTTTAAATTTTCAATATTTCTCTATTATACGAAAAAAACAACCCCAAAGGCATAGAGACTCCACACTCTCCAATCTTTGAGGTTGTTGTATACGATTCGTAATTAATTCGTAATTAATTCGTACTATCCGAATAGCCATTGAACGGCCTTAGGAAATTGACGCTGAAAACAATCTACTCGATGCACTGCATCCTGATCCAGCTCAAGAAGCACATCTTTTGCATCCAGTCCCTGTGTCCGCAGCAACTCGTGTGCCTGGAGGGTGAGCGGAACCATATCTTTTTGTACATTCGTCTTCCCTTCACCTTCACGGGTCCCGACAGATATATAAAAGCGTTGTGTCCCATCCCTCACAGTTGCACATGATGCAGATTGCATATAATCAATCATACCCGGATACCAATACGAGCCTGAGATGGAACCGACGCGTCCGAATACGTCCTTATACTGGAAGGCGGCATACATGGAAATTAATCCGCCCAATGAGGCGCCGATAATACCCGTATGCTCCGTTCCAGTATGCACTGGATATTTTGCCTCGACGTATGGCATTACTTTTGTAACCACAAACGCCAGATAGGCATCTCCACCACCACCAAAAGCAGGTCTTCCTTCTACTAAAGCAGCTGCCTTCCAAGGCGTATAATCATCCAGCCGATTTACGGGCTGAATACCCACCAGCACCACACGGGGCAGCTCCCCCGTAGAAAAACCTCTTTCCAGCTCATCTAATCCGCTTAGAAATAAAGAGCTACCATCCTGCACATACAGCACCGGATACAGCTCATTATGATTCACGGAGACGGGAGGTGTATAGACGTGCACAAGATACCCATCTAATGAAATTTCATCTACATGACCTTTCATCCTACACAGTCCCCCATGATGTAAATGTATGCATTACAATGCAGCATCTATTTCCTTGATCATTTCAGATACAGATTCCAGACCGTTACCTGACAGGTACCAGTAGTTAGGATCAAGGTATACAATATGACCGTTTTTAAATGCATTGGTTTTCTTCACCAGTTCATTCTCCATGGTTTGTTTACCTGTAACCTGCTCCTTGCCTTCTTCGACCACCACTGCTCCACGGTCAACGACAAAAATATAATCCGGATTTTTTTGCTGTACATATTCAAAAGAAACTTTTTGTCCATGCGTGGATACTTTAATGCCAGGATCTACAGGGGTTACGCCAAAAGCATCATGAATGATACCGAAACGGGATTGTGAGCCATATGCGCTCAGGCTTCCTTCATTTGTCAGCACGATCAGTCCTTTAGCTTTGCTCGCTACAGCCTTGTCATGTACGCCCTTGATGGAGCTATCAATCGCAGCCAGTTCCTGCTTGGCAGCATCCTCTTTGTTGAAGATTTGCCCCAACGTTTCCACGTTCTTTTTAAAGGAATTGATGTAATCCTTGGTGTCTACAGCCATCGAAATAGTAGGTGCAATTTTGCTCAACTCTTTATAGGCATCCGCTTGTCTGCCACCGATGATGATCAGTTCAGGAGAGAGATCACTGATTTTCTCATAATCCGGTTCAAACAGCGTACCTGCACTTGCATATTTGGAATCTTTATATTTGCTCAAATACGTAGGAAGATCCTGCTGCGCTACCGCCGCAACGTCTACGCCCAGCTTGTCCAACGTATCCAGTGAACCAAAATCAAATACAACAACATTTTTGGGGTTAACTTTGACTTGAACCGGGTTTTCATCGAGTGCATGTTTGACCGAGATGGTTTTGGATTCAGTGGTTGCAGTCGAGGAGCCCTCACCTGTCGCTTCCGGTGTTACCGGAGCCGCTTTACCACAAGCCGACACGATCAGTACCAATGCAAGCATCAGCGTTAAAAACATCATATTTTTCTTCATTTAACATTCCCCCTAAGTGAAATAAACGCAAATTTTATGGTCACCAATCTGTTGAATCGGAATATCCATATCGTACAAGTCCTTTAATACCTGACTATCAATCATCTCGTCAGCCGTTCCTTGTTTTAGCAACCTGCCATCCTTCATCCCTACAATATAGTCTGAATAGCAGGAGGCAAAGTTAATGTCGTGCAGCACGACTAGAATCGTTTTGCCGAGATCATCCACCAAACCACGCAACGTCTTCATAATCTGAACCGAATGCTTCATATCCAGATTGTTCAGCGGCTCATCCAGCAGGATGTATTCTGTGTCCTGAGCCAAAATCATGGCAATAAAAGCCCGTTGTCGCTGTCCCCCACTAAGCAAATCAATATGCTTATCTTTCATATCCTCCAGTCCCATGTAAGCCATAGACTGCTCCACCATTTTGCGATCCTCGCTGTTCAATCTGCCCTTGGAATACGGAAAACGACCGAAACTGACTAGTTCCTTCACGGTTAAGCGAATATTGACATCATTCGTCTGTTTTAAAATCGATATCTTCCGGGCTAGCTCCTCACTTTTCGTCAGGCTCACGGCCTGCCCGTCAATGAGGATTTCTCCCTCATCACTGTCAGTCAGGCGACTGATCATCGACAACAAGGTGCTTTTTCCAGCGCCGTTAGGTCCAATAAAGGAGGTAATCGTTCCTTTAGGTACAGTGACGGATACCTGATCCACCACATTTTTATTCCCGTAGCGTTTGGATACGTTTTTGACTTCTACCATGACTTATTCTCCCGCAGCAAAAGGTACAGGAAGTACACCCCCCCGATAAAGTTAATAATGACGCTGACTGTTGTCGATAAGTCGAATACTCTTTCTGCCAGCAGTTGGCATCCTGCCAACGCAATAACACTGACACAGATAGAGGCCGGAATAATATAACGATGCTGATAGGTTTTCATCACCTGATAAGCCACATTGGCCACAATTAATCCGAGAAACGTAATCGGCCCGACAAGCGCTGTAGAAATGGAAATGAGAATCGCTACGATAATTAGCAGCCTTTTGATAATAAAACCATAAGGGAGACCTAAATTAATCGCATGCTCTCGTCCGAGCGACAGCACGTCCAGATACTTAATGAATCTCCACGCATAAGCAAATACGAGCACAAGCACGAATACAGAAAGCCATAACAGTTCGGTGTTTACATTACTAAAGCTGGCAAAGCTCTTGTCCTGGATTTTCGCAAATTCGTTTGGATCAATCAGTACCTCCATAAAGGTAGACAGACTGTTGAATAGTGTGCCGAACACCAGACCAATCAGCAAAAGCACATAAATCCCACGTCCATCTTTGCGGAAAATTAATTTGTATAGCAGTCCTGCGAACAGCACCATCAGCCCCACCGACAGCAAGAAGTTTAATTCTTTGCTGGTCGAAATCAACGGGACGGAGCCAAATGCAAAAATAATCGTCGTCTGAATCAGCATGTACAGTGAATCCAGGCCGATAATACCCGGAGTCAAAATCTTATTATTCGTAACCGTCTGGAAAATAACGGTTGCAAAAGCAATGGAGCCACCTGTCAGAATGAAAGCTGCGATCTTTTTCAATCGTCGTGGCAGCGCGTAATGCCAGGTATGCGGAAGATCTATAAACACGAAAGCAGCAATCAACACAAGCGCGGCAGCGGCTAATATGCCGATTTTTAATTTAGGATTCATAGGCCCTTCTCCTCAGCAGCAAATACAAGAACAACGCGCTCCCGATCACACCCACCGTAAGCCCTACAGAAATTTCATACGGATAAATGATTACCCGTCCCAAAATATCGCAAAACAGCACAAAAACGGCGCCCAAGATCGCGGTATGGGCCAGGCTTTTTTTCAGATTATCCCCCATATACATACTGACGAGATTAGGTACAACCAGCCCCAAAAAGGGAATTGTCCCCACCGTTAAGATGACAACAGAGGAAACCAAAGCCACGATCACTAACCCGACATTGACGGTGCGCTTGTAATGTACACCCAAGTTGGCCGCAAAATCCTCACCCATGCCTGCAATTGTAAAACGATTCGCATATATGTACGCCAGCGCAACCAAAGGAACACTAAGATATAGCATCTCGTAGCGACCACTCATAATGAGAGAAAAATCTCCCTGCATCCACGAAGAAATGCCCTGAATCAGGTTATATTTGTAGGCAAAAAAAGTCGTTACCGAATTTAAAATGCCCCCAAACATCAGACCAACAAGCGGGATAAACACCGGGTCCTTGAAACGGATTTTATCCAGTATCTTCATAAAAATCAGTGTTCCCCCTAGAGCAAATCCGAAAGCCGTCAGCATCTTCGTCCAGAATTCCGCCGCTCCAAACACCATAATAGCCATCAGCACACCCAATCGTGCCGCATCCATCGTTCCTGCGGTGGTGGGCGATACGAATCGGTTCCGGGTAAGCTGCTGCATAATGAGCCCGCAGATACTCATACTCGCCCCTGCGATAATGATACTGATCAAACGTGGGAATCTGCTAATCAGGAGTACCTGCGCCTGATCGTTGGTTAAGTGGAACAAATCAAGTGGAGTTACATCATGAACACCGATAAACACCGAGGCGAAGGCCAGTACGAGAAAAGCCAATATTAAATAGCGCAATTTCATTTCTAACTAAGGGAGCCTGTCCAATAACCTGTACCAAGCTTCGGCCCTGTCCTCCCCTCCAATAATGATAATCATTATCAAAACAACTAGGATAAATTATATCAGTGATATTGTATCTGTCAAATTTTTTGCAATGAATAAACCATATCAAGAAAGGTGTTAGCAAAACCTGAATAGTCTAAAGAGCGAATGAGCAAATAAGAGCAATATCCTGTAAAATAGAGGTGGAAGATTTTGGGGCCCTCTTTTCCATTTTTACTGTAAGCAGTTCTTGGAATTCGGGTTTCATTAATTTGATAGACCAAAAAAACAGGAGGAGAATGATGAATCACATATTAATCGTCGAGGATGATACCGCCTTGAGTAATGGTATTGTTCTTGCTCTCAAAGAACCTAACAACGTATTTACGCAAACATATGACATTACTGCTGCAAAAGAACAATTGAACATCACTGCTTTTGACCTAGTGATTCTTGATGTAAATTTGCCGGATGGAAGTGGACTCGACCTTTTAACCCATATACGAAAAAAAACAATGATACCCGTCATCGTTCTAACAGCAAATGATATGGAAACAGATATCGTCACTGGTCTTGAGTTGGGTGCTGACGACTATATCACCAAGCCCTTCAGTCTGATGGTACTGAGAGCGAGGGTTGGTGTTCAGCTAAAGAAATCCGGATACTCGCTTACAGACTCCATTCAGCTAGGAGATTTTTCTTTCTCATTTGAAAGGATGGAATTTATTAGAAATGATACACCTATTGAACTAAGTAAAACGGAGCAAAAATTGTTGCGCATTCTAATCAACAATCGAGGAAATACCGTTTCGCGTGATCATTTGATAGACAGCATCTGGACTAACGGAGCTGAGTATGTAGGTGAAAATGCCTTGTCGGTTACGATAAAAAGGTTGCGGGATAAATTGGAGGATCACCCCTCCTCCCCACAATATATTAAAACGGTGTATGGGCTGGGCTACACCTGGGCGTTGAAATGACAACACTCCTATATATATGTATTGGAATTGCCGTTGCTGCTGTATGCACTACTATGGTTGCTATTATGCTGTATCGCAGGAGCGTCCAAAGAACAATGAAAACTATTGAGAACATGCTGGATGCCGCGATAAATGGCAGCTTCTCAGAGGATGTCTTTGATGAATCCGTTCTTTCTGCAATAGAAGCTAAATTTGTGAGATTTCTTTCCATTTGTTCCGTATCCTCCAAAAATTTGCTTGCCGAAAAAAATAAAATAAATGAGCTGATTTCCGATATTTCACACCAAACGAAAACACCATTGGCCAACATCCTGCTTTATTCCCAACTACTTAGCGAATACGAACTATCACAGGATACCTCCACTTGTGTGAAAGCTCTATCTGCACAGGCCGAAAAGCTTAACTTCCTGATCCAGGCATTGTTGAAAACATCGCGGCTTGAAACGGGGATTATCACGGTAGCGCCAAGGCGAGAATCTGTTCATAAGCTCCTTGATGCTGCACTGGAGCAAATAACGCCAAAAGCAGATGCCAAAGGGATTTCAGTTATTAGGGAGGACACCGTTATTCATGCTTATTTTGACCTAAAGTGGACCAGTGAAGCTGTCTATAACATTATGGATAACGCTATAAAATATACAGAGACAGGCGGAAGCATGGATATAAAAGTGATGGCATACGAATTGTTTTGTCGAATTGATATTACTGATAGCGGCATAGGCATTGCAGAAGAAGAACAAGGGAAGATCTTTACCCGCTTCTATCGCTCCCCTACTGTTAACTCGCAGGAGGGTGTCGGGATTGGACTGTTTTTAGCTAGAGAAATCATCGCTGCGGAGGGTGGGTACATCAAAGTACGGTCACACTACGGCCGTGGTTCTACCTTCTCTATTTTTCTTTCTATGGATACTTAATTCTTTCAATACCGTTAGATTTCAGAAAGATTGTAGAAAGATTAGTGTGTTAGTGTCTGTACTGTAGATGACTACGATACAGACATTTTTTTGTGGAGGAGAATGTATATGGGCCTATTGAAAACTCAGGCATTAAGGAAGCATTACGGGAACGGAGATACTGCTGTTCATGCCTTAGACGACGTGAATCTGGAGGTGGAAAGTGGAGAATTTGTCGCTATTGTCGGTACATCCGGGAGCGGCAAATCTACCCTTCTGCATATGCTGGGTGGACTTGATCGTCCAACAAGTGGAGACGTTACGATTGACGGCAAAGATATTTTTACATTGAAGGACGAAGAATTGACTATATTTCGCAGACGAAAAATTGGCTTCGTGTTTCAAAATTACAACCTGGTACCTGTTTTAAATGTCTACGAAAATATTGTGCTTCCGATTGAACTGGATGGTAAAGAACCGGACAAAACCCACATAGATAAAATAGTACATACCTTGGGTCTGGACCAAAAGTTGAATAACCTGCCAAACAATCTTTCCGGTGGACAACAGCAACGTGTAGCTATTGCCAGAGCACTGGCAGCCAAGCCCGCCATTATCTTGGCAGATGAACCCACCGGAAATCTGGACAGTAAAACCAGTTTGGATGTAATGGGATTGATTAAGGTATCCAGCCAGCAGTTCGCCCAAACGATGGTGATGATTACCCACAACGAAGAAATCGCGCAGATGGCAGATCGCATCATCCGCATTGAGGACGGTAAAATAGTTGGCGGTGAAGGCAAATGATCAAAGTAAAAAACAGTAAGGCAGTTCGTAATTTATCAGATAAAAGTTTTAAAGCCAATAAAATCCGCAATATTATTGCGATTATCGCTATTTCCTTAACCACTTTGTTATTTACATCTCTATTTACTATGGGGCTTGGCACGATGGATAGCTTCCAACAGGCAACGATGCGACAGGCTGGTGGGGCAGGGCAGGGTTATCTCAAATATATCAACGATGAGGAATTTAATCACATCAAAGACCACCCTCTTATTAAAGAGATAGCGTATAGCCGCGTGTTAAGTGAAAAGGTGACGAACGAGCAATTTTTAAAGCGCCATGCGGAGTTCTGGTATCATGACGATGTAGGGCTGAAGCTAGGATTGATTGAGCTAGAAAAAGGCCACAAGCCAGTGGCGGAAAATGAGGTTATCGCGGACTCGAAGACCCTACAGTTACTGGGTACTCCCCTGAAAGAGGGCGCCACATTGTCCTTGAAGCTTGAGGTTCACGGCAAAATGGTACAGCGTGAATTTATCCTCTCCGGCTGGTGGAAGAGTGACCCCGCCGCCATGATAGACAGAGGTCAAATTTATGCTTCTAAAGCTTATGTGGATGCACATGCCGAAGAATTACGCTACACATATAAGCAGGATCATGATATGACCGGAACCATCAATGCAACTATCATGTTCGATAACAGCTCGAATATGCGGGAAAATCTTAATAAAGTGATTACAGAAAGCGGTTATTCCCTTGACAAAAATGCACCGAACTACATTGCAAGTTCTGTGAACTGGGCGTATCTTTCCAACACTTTCAGTTCGAACCCTGAAGCCGTCTTCCCCCTAGCCACTGGTCTGTTACTGATCATGCTTACTGGCTACTTGATCATCTATAATATTTTCCAAATCTCGGTGATGCGTGATATTCGTTTCTACGGTCTTCTAAAAACCATTGGCACAACCAGCAGGCAAATCAGCAGAATTATCCGCAGACAGGCATTATTTCTTTCCTTGATCGGGGTTCCTATCGGCTTGCTCGCAGGTTTTTTAGTCGGCAGATCGCTTATCCCTCTGCTGCTTATGAACACTTCTATGCACGCAAATGCTGAGGTAACTACATCCCCCAGCCCATGGATTTTTATCGGCTCCGCTTTGTTTGCAGTCATGACAGTTATGATCAGTGCATATAAGCCTAGTAGAATTGCGGCGACTGTGTCTCCGATCGAGGCAGTAAGATACGTAGACGGAACTACCAAAAAGGATAAGAAAAAACTAAAAAAATCTACTAACGGTGCTAAAATGCCGCTGATGGCTCGAACCAACTTAGGCCGCAATAAGAAGCGGACTATTTTGGTGCTGCTTAGCCTTTCTCTAGGTCTAGTGCTACTGAATACTACTTTTACATTATCCCAAAGTCTGGATATGAATAAGTATGTGTCTAAAAGTCATGACACTGACTTTCTGATTGCACATGCTGATTATTTTCAAGAACATTTCACAGGCCCTGACAATGCAACGACAGAAAGCTATATTCAGGCCGTCCAGGCACAACCCGGTTTTGAAGAAGGTGGACGATTGTACAGTGGCGGCAATTTATTCACTGTCGAGTATAAAGAGAACAAAGAGGGGAAGAAGCTGTACGGGGAAATCGTCACTCCTGACGCTCGCGGCAACTTATCTGCACCAGTGTATGGGCTTGAAGATCTCCCCCTTCACCGACTACAATTAATTGATGGTGAGCTTGATTATGGCAAGCTAGCTTCGGGAAAGTATATTTTGGAAGGAATCGGGTTAGACAATTACGATCATCCTGAAATGGAACTATCCGTATACAAAGTAGGTGAAAAGGTTACTCTTCATAACTATATGGACACAGCAAATGCCCAGGAGTATACTAGCCATGAATTCACAGTGCTTGGTCATGTTGGCGTAAAATCATCCAATTCTGGTGTAGCCGTTGCTAGTTATACTGACTTCTATCTCCCGGCGGATATCTACAAAACGCTTGTGAAGAAGCCTGTGGTGATGAGTTATGCCTTTAATGTATCCGATAGTAAAGAAAAAACGATGGAGAGCTTCTTAAAGAACTATACCGAAATAAAGGAGCCCACGATGCATTATAAATCCAAATTCACCTCAATTGCCGAGCTTTCAGGTATGCAAAAAACAATTTTGATGATCGGCGGTACGCTCAGTATTATTATTGGGGTGATTGGCATTGTTAATTTTGCAAACGCGCTTCTAACTAGTATTCTGACCCGCCATCAAGAATTTGCTATACTACAAAGTATCGGCATGACCAACAAACAATTAAAAACAATGCTTGTTTATGAGGGGATGTACTATGTGCTCGGCACCAGCATATGCTCCATCTTATTAGGAAGCCTATTTTCCGTCCTGATTGCGAGACCCTTGAGTAGTCAAATATGGTTTATGAGTTATAAATTTATTATCTGGCCGCTGATCCTCGTGCTGCCTGTTCTGCTCGCTCTTGGGATATGTCTTCCTCTCGCTATTTATTCTCTGAGCGACAGGAAAACTATCGTAGAACGACTGCGAACAGAAGAATAAATCCCCCTGTAAAGAAAATGACCTGGTCAAAACTTTTGGCTGGGTCATTATCGTATGCTTTAAAACCATCTATCGCTGGCTATATATAGACCTTTTGGTGAAAGGCCTACTTACCGTCCTGCGACACAAAGGCAAGCCCATCTCCCAGCGTCCAAAAGAGGTACGGTCTCGGGAAACGTTCGGTCATTAGGAACTGGACACCGTCGTTTCAGTCCGTGGAGAAAGTAAGGCTGTGTGGCCACATTTGTGGAACGCAAAACCCGCTTGTACACCACCATTCAGATGCCGGATCGCACGGCGTTATCCATGGAGATTGCGTTTGGTATAGCTGCTTCCCCGTACCCTACTGCTGCATTCCAAACGGTAACCGCTGACCGCGGTAAAGAGTTTGCCTGCTATTCAAATTTGGAAGCCACTCATGATGTACAAATCTATTTCGCTGATCCGTATCCCTCCTGGCAACGGGACTCTAATGAAAACGCGAATGGCATTGCTACATCCTCCTTTACTCACAACTGCTTAGCGAATATGATTTGCTGGAGGATACTCCTCTTGTATAAAAGCTCTATCCACACAAGCCGAAAAACTTCATTTCCTTATACATGCATTGCTAAAGGGATCAAATACACAGAAACTGCCGGACACATGAACATTAAAGTGATGCGTACGATTTTTTGCCGAATTGATATTACCGATAATGGCATAGGCATTGTGGAAGAGGAATATGGTAAAATCTTCACGCGCTACTATCGCTCCCATACCGCTAATTCGTAGGAGGGTGTTGGCATTGGACTATTTTTAGCAAGAAAAAGAGCTCATGGTAGAAGGTGGTTACATCAAGATATGTTCACGCCGGGGTAGCTCACCTTTTCCATTTTTCTTTCCATAGGCAGGTTATTCTTTCAACATTGTTAGATTTCAGAAAGATTGTTGAAAGATTATTATGATACGGTCTGTATAGTATATCAAGGAGATACAGACTATTTCTTGGAGGGAAACAAAATGACTTTATTAAAAACTCAGGCATTAAAGAAAAATTACGGTGATGGGGATACCGCTGTTCATGCCTTAGACGGCGTGAATCTAGAGGTGGAAAGCGGAGAATTTGTCGCTATTGTCGGTACGTCCGGGAGCGGCAAATCCACCCTTCTCCATATGCTGGGTGGACTTGATCGCCCAACCAGTGGAAACGTTACGATTGATGGTAAGGATATTTCTTCACTGAAAGACGAAGAATTGACTATTTTTCGCAGACGAAAGATTGGCTTCGTGTTTCAAAATTACAACCTGGTACCTGTCTTGAATGTCTACGAAAATATTGTGCTTCCTATTGAACTGGACGGTAAAGAACCCGACAAAACCCACGTAGATAAAATTGTACATACCTTGGGCCTTGACCATAAAATGAATAATCTGCCAAACAATCTTTCCGGTGGACAACAGCAACGTGTAGCCATTGCCAGAGCACTGGCAGCCAAGCCCGCCATTATCTTGGCAGATGAACCCACCGGAAATCTGGACAGTAAAACCAGTCTGGATGTGATGGGATTGATCAAAGTATCCAGCCAGCAGTTCCGCCAAACGATAGTGATGATCACCCACAACGAGGAAATTGCGCAAATGGCGGATCGTATCATCCGTATTGAGGACGGTAAAATTGTCGGCGGTGATACAAAATGATCAAGGTAAAGAACAAAAAAGTAATCCGTAATTTATCAGAGAAGAGCTTCAAAGTAAATAAAGCCCGTAACCTCTTTGCTATTGTTGCCATAGCACTAACCTCATTGCTATTTACAACACTGTTCACTATGGGGATTGGCGCTATAGAAAACTTACAACGGGCAACTATGCGACAGGTCGGTGGAGATGGACATGCCGTACTCAAATATATAACGGATGATGAATTTAATCATGTCAAGGATCATCCATTGATCAAGGAAATCGCTTATAACCGTATATTAAGCGACGGAGTTAAAAACGACAACTTCCTAAAACGCCGTACAGAGTTCTGGTATTACGATGATGTAGGGATGAAGCTCGGTTTTATTGAGCTTAAAGAGGGGCACAAGCCTGTCGCAGAAAATGAAGTGATTGCAGACTCCAAGACGTTGCAGCTATTGGATGTTCCACTGAAGATTGGAGCACCTTTGAGAATAAAGCTTAACATACGAGGTAAAGAAGTACAGCGTGATTTTGTCCTCTCTGGCTGGTGGAAAAGTGATCCTGTAGTTAAGGTAGGGCAAATATTCGCTTCTAAAGCCTATGTCGATGCTCATGCCAAGGAATTACAAAGCACCTATAAAAAGGATCACTTCTATACAGGAGTCATTTGTGCATATATGATGTTCGACAATAGTTTTGATTTGCGAGGAAAGCTCAATAAAGTGATTACCGAAAGTGGATATTCGCTTGACGAAGATGCACCGAACTATATCGCGAGTAATGTAAATTGGGCATACATCTCAACCAATTTTAGTCTAGATACAGAGACCATCATAGCGTTGACTTCTGCCCTGTTACTGATCATATTTACTGGTTATTTGATCATCTATAATATATTCCAAATATCGGTAATGCGAGATATCCGTTTTTATGGTCTTTTAAAGACGATCGGTACAAGCAGTAAACAAATTCGCAGGATCATCCGCAGACAAGCGCTGATTCTATCAGTTCTAGGAATCCCGATTGGATTGATTGCAGGTTTTTTTATTGGTAAATCGCTCGTGCCTTTTATTATAAATATGAGTAATTTTAACGGTACCGTGATATCGGTATCTCCCAACCCATGGATTTTTATCGGATCTGCTTTGTTCGCGCTCATTACCGTAATGATCAGCACTTTCAAGCCAGGCAGAGTTGCATCATCCGTATCACCGATAGAAGCAGTCAGATACACAAGTGGGGCAAACAAGAACAATGGTAAGCTGAAAAAATCAACCGGAGGTGCAAAAATCCACCTCATGGCTCGTTCCAACCTGGGGCGTAATAAAAAACGCACTATTTTAGTGGTGATTAGTCTTTCTTTAAGCTTGGTGCTTCTAAATACAGTTTTCACGCTGTCTCAGAGTTTTGATATGGATAAATTTTTATCCAAATTTAATGATACCGATTTTCTCATTGCCCATGCTGGATATTTCCAGGTCCCGAGCAGTTTTAGTGGGCATGAAAATGAAACCACTGAAAGTTTTATTAAGGCTGTACAGGCACAACCAGGCTTTGAAGAAGGCGGTCGATTGTACGGTAGTCCAACGGTTCTCACTGCTGAGAATACAAAAGGAATCACGGATGAAACCCAGAACACTGATGCTCGCGGCAACTTCCTTATAGAAGTGTATGGTCTTGAAGAGCTACCGCTACATCGGCTGCAATTGATTGATGGTGAGCTTGATTTTAAGAAACTAGCTTCCGGTAAGTATATCCTGGAAGGCGTCGAACTGGATGACAACGATAAGCCCTACATGAAATCCACTCATCATAAAGTAGGAGAAAACGTTACTTTGCATAGTTATGTGAGTACATCAGATGCTCCACCGGATAGAGAGTATATAACGCAAAAGTTTACAGTACTTGGCCATGTGGGTATCAAATATTCCAATTCGGATCGCTTTCAGAGTTATAGCTTCTACCTCCCGGCGAATATATACAAATCACTTGTAAAGCAGCCTGCGGTAATGAGCTATGCCTTTAATGTATCTTCAATTCAGGAAGCATCCATGCAGAGTTTTTTGAAGCGATACACTGAAACAATTGAACCAATGATGAGCTATGAATCTAAAATTACATCCAGAGATGCTTTATCAGGTATGCAAACTACTGTTATAATGATCGGCGGCCTGCTCAGCTTGATTATTGGCCTAATTGGTATCCTGAACTTTATTAATGCGATTTTAACCAGCATACTGACCCGACGCAAAGAATTTGCTATGCTGCAGAGCATAGGCATGACCAAACGGCAGCTGCGAGGAATGCTAATTTATGAAGGGTTATATTATGTTGGGGCTACTAGCCTAACCTCTATTCTATTGGCAGTCTTATTTTCTCTTTTGATTGTGAAACCGTTTTGCAGCTTGCTATGGCTTTTAAGCTATCACTTTATAATTTGGCCACTTCTAGTCTCATTGCCTTTACTGTTATTGCTTGGGATACTTATTCCAGCAGCAGTCTATTCTATGAACAACAAACAAAGTATTGTAGAGCGACTTCGAGGATCAGAGTAGATACACCTAACAATAAGAAAGCAAAATACCCATGCGCGTCAAAAAAGATGACTTCTGATCCATTCAGAGATCATCTTTTTATGCTTAGAAAGGTTCTTATTTGCAGAACAACTATCCCCGCCACTCTTCCCGTAAAAGCCCCATTCGGATCGAATCATAATACTCTCCATTATAATATCTGCACTTGCGAAGCCTAGCTTCGAGGGTCATGCCCAGCTTCTCCCCCACCTTCATCATCCGATGGTTTCCTGACCAGGTTGTAAAGCCCACTCTCACTAGAGGTAATGTATTAAACAAATGTGTGATCCATAGTCGAAGCGCCCTCGTACCATACCCACCGCTCCAATACTGTGAATCAAAGATACCTATCCCCATTTCAAGCCATTGGGAAGGCTGATGCTCCCAATAGTAGCTCACAGATCCAATGACCTTGCCTTCCACTTCAATGATCCAAAAGTCATCTTGTCCGATTCGCTTTTCCTTCTCTTTTAAATACTCCTCAAAAGAAAGTGGCTTATGTTCATAATAAGGTGCATCCCACTGCTTCCATTCCGGTGCTTCTTCCTTAAAAGTTAACGTCCAAAGGGCGTGTAGGTCTTCTTCTGTTACGGGCCTAATCGTTAAATCCTTATCCGTATACATGGAGCACACTCCTTTTATAATAAAATTCATTCTATCTACTTTGGGCTATATTGAGCTTTATTGTATCTGCTTTTGCATTATTTCGAAATTCTAGTTTTGTCCGTCTTTGAAGCAAGACCGTAATTTAAGTTGACAAACAATCAAAAATAATATATCTTAATATAAAGATAATAAATATAAAGAAAAGTTTTTCAACTGTTTATTTTGTTTATAAAAACCTAATCATATAAAAACCAAGGAGGATAATGACATGAAACTATTAGGATTGCATCACGTTTCGGCGATTACAGCAGCAGCGGCTAAAAATGTTGATTTTTACACTCAGGTAATGGGACTTCGGTTGATCAAGAAAACGGTGAACCAAGATGATGTTAGTGTGTATCACCTTTTTTACGGAGATGAGCGTGGAACTGCGGGTACAGAAGTCACTTTCTTTGAAATTCCACATGCGGGACAAACTCGTACAGGAAATAACAGCATTTCAGCTCTCTCCCTACGGGTACCAAATGACAAGGCACTGGATTACTGGAAAAACCGCTTCGAGCAGCTGGATGTAAAACATGGCGAAATTACGGATCAAGCAGGACGCCTGGCACTTTCGTTTGAGGATTTTGAAGGACAACGCTTCTTCCTCGTTTCAGATGAGCATGATCACGGAATGCGTGGCGGCACGCCTTGGGAGAAAAGCCCTGTCCCTGCCGAATACGGCATTGTAGGACTTGGGCCCGTTCATCTGACCATTCCCAAAGCGGAGAATACTATTCTCATTCTTGAACAGGTTATGGGCTTCCGCAAAAAGGGCTCCTATCCTTCCCCTGTTGCTGGACAACCGGATGTGGTCATCTATGAAACGGGTGAAGGCGGTACAGGAACTGAGGTGCATCTGGAAGAGCGCAACGATCTGCCACAAGAGCGACCAGGACGCGGCAGTGTGCATCATGTAGCTTTCCGTGTTGAAACCGAGGAAGAGCTCAAACAATGGGTAGAGCGTATTGGTCAGCTGCAAATTTCCAACTCTGGTTTTGTAGATCGCTTTTATTTCCGTTCCTTGTACTTCCGTGAGCCGAACGGCATTCTGTTTGAATTGGCTACCGATGGACCAGGGTTTGACACCGATGAGGAATTGGAGTTTCTGGGCGAATCCCTATCACTGCCTCCATTTTTGGAGTCGCGCCGTGCTTCGATTGAGGCTAATCTCAAACCACTCAACACCAAACATGAATAAGGTATATTTGCTCTAAAATCACACAAAGCCGGGACTCCTACATCATGTAGAGGTTCCCGGCTTTTTTTCGTGCAACCGCCCTGCTTTTACCTATAAAACATGTCATTTGCATGCTTTTCCGCTTTGACAGGTAAGTGAAATGCCCTTTTTAGTTAGCTTACAGCTTTTTATCATCCACACTGTTCAGCCATGCTTCGATTTCTCCGATTACTGAGGCAATGCAACCATCTTGGAATGGCGAGATGAGTCCAGCCAGCTCAACCAATCCGGTAAAGGATCGACTTCCCCCAGCACGACACAGCTTCAAATAATCTTCCCACGCTGCTGTCCGGTCGATACTCATGCGTTTCCAGAATTGGAACGCGCACAGTTGCGCGAGTGTATAGTCAATGTAGTAGAACGGAGATTGGAAAATATGCCCCTGTTTGTGCCAGAATCCGCCCTGCTCCAGATACTCGTTGCCTTCATAATCCAGATGCGGTTTATACTTACGTTCAATGGAGCGCCATGCGCTTTTACGTTCGGCTGGGGTCCAATCCGGATGTTCGTATACAGCATGTTGGAATTCATCCACGGCTACGCCGTAAGGAACGAACAGCAACGATGAAGATAGATGTTCAAAGTGATATTTGTCCGTATCTTCCTCGAAGAACAGATTCATCCAGGGCCATGCAAAAAACTCCATGCTCATAGAGTGAATCTCAGCCGCCTCCATCGTTGGCCAATGGTACTCGGGAATTTCAAAATGTCGGCTTTCATAGACCTGGAAGGCATGACCTGCTTCATGCGTCAATACGTCGATATCACCGGACGTACCATTGAAATTGGAGAAAATAAACGGCGTGCCATATTCGCTCAAAAATGTACAATAGCCTCCACTTTGTTTTCCCTTTTTGCTGATCAAATCCATTAATCCACGTTCGATCATAAAGCTGAAAAATTCATGTGTTTCCGCTGAAAGCTCCTCATACATGCGTGCTCCATTACGAAGGATCCACTTCGGGTCACCTTTAGGCGTAGGATTGCCTGACAGGAAGTTGAAGCCTTCATCGTAATAGCGAAGCTGATCTACTCCAATCCGTTCGCGCTGGCGCTCCTTCAGCTTGGTTGCCAAAGGAACGATGTGCTTGAGCACCTGCTCGCGGAAATTGGCTACCATCTCGGCATTGTAATCTGTACGTCCTAAGCGGGCATAGCCCAATTCTACGAAGTTGTCATAGCCCAGCTTGTGTGCCATGCGCGTACGTACCTTGACCAATTCATCATAAATTCGATCCAGCTCGTCCTCATGCTCACTCATAAATTGATATTTAGCCTCGGAGGCCTGTTTGCGTGTCTCCCGATTGGTAGCCATTTCAAATGGCAGGAGCTGTGACAATGTGCGTTCTTCCCCCTCGAACGGGATCTTCGCTGAAGCAATCAATTGAGCATATTCCGAAGTCAGCTTATTCTCCTGCTGCAAATCCTCAATAATATCCGGATGGAACGACTTGAGGGCTACCTCGGCAATACTGAAAAGCTGGCTGCCCCATAGACTCTCCAACTCGTTGCGGAATGGAGAATCCACCAATGCCCGGTAGTAATCGGTTACATACTCCTGAATAACCGGCATGAAATCATCAGCGTACTCTTGCTCCGCTTTGTAAAAGGCGTCCTCCGTATTAATGGAGTGCCGAACTTCCACCAATTGCAATTGCGTTTCCACATTACTGCGCAGCTTATTAATCGCATGAATCACTTCATTTTGACGTTCTACGCTGTCCGCTTCACGAAACTGCTGCAACAGCGTTTTAAACCGCTGTTCAATTTCAGGTTGCTCTGGTCGGCTGTAAGCCATTTGGCTGAATAATGTCATTGCTTCGGTTCCTCCTTAAATGTAATAAATCTGATGCCTATTATACAGTACGATTAGACCAAACTGGAAGCTGAAATTCCAATAAAATACAACCTCAAAAGCCGCAATACTATGTATTGCGGCTTTTGAGCCTAATCTAACTTATATATCATAGATGTCGCTGCCTAAAGCAACCTAAATATATATACAGCCTGGTGGGGATTTATAAGTCTCCCTAATGTCGCAGACCTTCATGCTTTATTGGTTTTGCAAACGATGTGCCGCATGCAGGGTTGGACCGACGAATTCATTCAGCTTGAAGCTACCTTCAATGGCCTGTGTAATGAATTTCTTGGCCTGATCCACTGCTTCACGTACAGTCAGCCCTTGTGCCAAACCAGCCGTTACCGCTGCCGAAGTGGTGCAGCCTGCACCGTGGGTAAAGTTTGTTTTTACAACATCGGCTTCAAACCAGTCAAAAGTGATTCCGTCATATAGCAGATCCATCGCTTTACCTGCACGAATTTTGCCACGGTCCTTGATCAGTACATGCTTAGCTCCACGCTCATGGATAATCGCAGCCGCTTCCTGCATCTGCTCCAGTGTCGTGATCGGTCCATTCTTCGCCAGTTGCGAAGCCTCGAACAAGTTCGGTGTTACCAGGTCAGCGCCAGGGATCAACAATTCCAGCATCGCCTCTGTATTTTCCGGCTGAAGCACTTCATCCGTGCCTTTGCAGACCATGACCGGGTCAATTACGATCCGCTTCAAATCATGCTTTTTCAAATGGCTGGCTACCAGCTCGATAATTTCAACGGAACCAAGCATGCCGGTTTTCATCGCATCAAAGCCGATACCTTCCAATACAGTACGCAGCTGCGCTTCTACCACATCCAACGCAACAGGATATACAAGATGGTCCCAGGTTTTAGGCCCCATCGCTACTACGGTTGTCAATACGGTCATACCATATACGCCAAGCTCCTGAAAGGTTTTCAGGTCTGCCTGAATACCCGCTCCACCGCTTGTGTCGGAGCCGGCTATCGTTAATGTTTTGGGAATCGTCATTTGTTCATGCTCTCCTTCACTTTCTGTGCTGCATTTATCCTAATCCCGCTTGCGAAACTTGTCAACGCGCAATACGATCCTCTCTATGCTAAAAGTCACAAGCGACGGCAGCAGCTAAAAAACGAGAACATCCCCTTTTGAAACGGGAATATCCTCGCAATAACGTGTTATATGAAGAATTTGAAGGAAATTTAGAATTATAAATATCCGCCGGTACTGTGATCATAGGCATGATTCTTTTCATTTGCACGTACGCCCAGGCATAGGCTCTGATACAATTGCTGCTGTTCCGGTGTAGCAAAATTCCGATGCTGCTCAAATAAAGCCATACAACCAATGATATGTTCGGTATAGCTATTATCAACAGACAATTGCAAGCAATGCAGTGTTTGTCCCACTCCCTCGGGGTAATCGCCTTTTCGGAAATAATATTCTGCAAACACCTTACAAAAGGATGCAAAACGAAATGCATTAAAGTGCTTGCGATAATGAGTGTCCCATCGTTCCGGTGCAAGCTCCCAGAAGTTCTTGAGTTGCTGACTAAACAGTCCCAGTTCGGCATCCACGAAATAACCGAACCGGTTCGCCGATTCGAGCAAGGTGTTCAAGCCTTCCAATGTCTCATCCGGATGCTCGCGCAGGTAAGTAATATATTCATAGATTGCAGAAGTGTTGCCCATTTTAATTTCAATACAAAGTCGGTTGCCCTGTGCATATACACGATGCAAGTTGACCACTTTCCAGCCTTCTTCGTCTAAACCCTCAAACCAGCTCAAATCTGCATAACCTTCAATCCATTGCTTGGATTCCTCATATCTACCCTGAAACTCATAGCAACTGGCCTTGAGCAGATGCCCCTGAGCATAGTAATAAACGAGCGGCTTAAGCAGCTCCAGGTGCTCATCTCCGAAACGGTTCCGATTGCGATACAATGCCTGCGCCAGCTCTCTTAGCTCGTCCGCATACATTTCCATCTCGGACCATTGCATTTTTAAAGCAAACACTTGAGATAGCATATGTAAGCCTTCCAATGCGTAAATTTCCGGTAGACGACTACGGTACAAATGGAATTGTACAGCAGCCTTCAAGTTCCGTTGGTTATCCTTAATCTGAATCTGGAATATACGGAAATAGCTGATCGCCAATCGTTCAGAGTGGGTATACTTCTCACTTTCGATGACACAATCATACAGAAGCATGGCGGCTTCATGTCTGCCATCCTCAAACATCGCTTCTGCGGTCTCAAAAATGGCAGGAACGTTCGATAAATCGTCCATCAAATAGGCAAGTACACTGCGTATACACTCCAGCTTGTTCAACTCTGAACAACGCAGGAGAAACGGACGCAACCTCCTCCAGTGCGGCAAGGAATGAATAAAACATTCATCAACATACATCTCGAACAAAGATCCTTCTTCCAATCCCATGGCCTCGGTAATCAGATCAAGCTGATTGACTGAGATCGGCCGTGGTGGGTTCCGATTAAGTATACCGCTAAGTGTACCCGGATTTACCTTGGAAGCATCTGCAAAAGACTGCATTGAAATGCCTTCAGTTTGAATATACTTTTCTATTTCTGCGCGGATCGTGGTGTTTTTTTCCAAAGGGACACCCCCTCAAACGAATGATGGTGACTTTTTCATTACCTTTTAAACCAAAATTTGTTTAATCAAAGTATATGTCTATTTATACGAGAGGTCAATAACTTTAAACACGACTCAGGACATATAAAATCACGAGTTTTGTACGATTTTAAATCTGTTTTATGAAAAAAGACCGTCCTCTGCGGGACAGTCTATTTCTATTATTTTGATGCTGTGGACTTATAGGACAAAAACTAGTTAGCAGTTCTACCGTGAACGTCCGAAATCGACGGCAAACTTAGCGTACCCTTCTACCGTTAACCCTTCATAAAGCAACTCCGAATAGGCATTAGCGGCATCCGTTGCTTGCGGTGAGGTCAGGAACGTCACATGCGGACGCCCTGACCATGGGGCGAGGGACCAATGGCCGTCAGCTTTTGGCGTCAACGTCTTCATATGCCGCACGTATTCGGTCAGCACATGACGATTCTCATCCGGTGAAGCAAGTATAATTCGCTCTCCACCCGGATTGACCAGCGCAGAGGAAAACGCGCGATAGTTATTCGTAACAACCAGATAATGTCGCTGCATATCCATCGGTTCGCCATCAAAAGACATCTGAATGATTCTGTGTGCATCTGGGTCCTTTAGGCCCCCGTCAGCATCATATCTGGCTGGCTGTGTTACATCAATCTGATACCTGATGCCGTCGATGATATCGAAATTAAAGCTTGGAAAATCAGAATTAATCAGCTCTTGCTCTTGTTCTGCTGAAGGATCAATTTGCCGGAATTGACCAGCAGACCACTCCAGCCATTCCCGAATTTCCGTTCCGGTCAGTCGAACGACATGCAGCGTATTCGGAAAATTGTACAGATCGGCGATATGCTTGATCGCCAACGTTCCCGCTGGAATATGGGTATAGTACGATGGGCCATATCTGCCGCCTGTTTTAAAAGGAGCTGCTGCCGACAGAACGGGCAATCCTTCGTACTCGCTCCCTTGCATCTGCTGCTTCACATACCACATTTGCGCATCATTCACGAGCTGAACCGAAGCATCATCCATCACCTGAGCAAAAAAGCTGTTCACCGCCACCGTCGTCTGACCTACAGGTGCACGAATATACTCTAGTGTTCCGGCGTGCTCTTCTGCTACCGCCTGCTGAATGGCAGTATCCGGTTGTACCAGCGCCTCCTTGCGTATCGGATCATACACCGGGCGTACCTCGGCAGCAGATGCAACCACCTGCCACTTTCCTCCACTAAAGGTCAACTCCAGATCAATGATCCCCAGATGATCCCCCCAAAAGCCCGGCTCCACGGCTGGAATATCATGGATGGCACCTCGCTCTAGATCAACACCTGTTTTCCCCATAAACGAAGGTCCAGGGAATACTTTATGGGCATGACCAAACACAATGGCGTCAATCCCTTCCACCCTGCTCAGATGCAGCACCGCATTTTCCATATCAAGTGTTTCGGGAATATCTTCGAAGCCAGCATGGGGCATGGCAATGATCAGATCGGCTCCCGCTGCCTTCATTTCTGGAATAAACCGTCTTGCTGTTTCCAGCATATCTTTGACAATGATTTTCCCCTCCAGCCACGCCTTGTCCCATTGCATAATTTGCGGAGGGACAAAGCCGATGACCCCCACCTTCAATAGATGCTTACCACCTGCTTCATCCTCTACCGTCTTATCCAGCAATAGATAAGGTGTAAAATAATTTCGTTCTTGTTCTCCTGCTATATAAATGTTGGCATTCACATAAGGAAATTTCGCTCCTTGAAGGCAAGTCTGCAAATATTCCAGTCCATAGTTAAATTCATGATTCCCGATATTGCCCACCTCGTACCCAAGCAGATTCATGGCTTTATAGGCGGGATGCACCGCGCTTGGGTCTTGTTGAAGGCGTTGTACAGCATAATCCCCCATCGGATTCCCTTGAATCACATCTCCGTTATCCAGCAGCAGGTGATTGGGCACCTCTGCCCGGGCCGTTTGAATCAGGCTGGCAGTTTGCGCCAGACCGTAATGCAGCGTTTCCTGATCTGTATAATAGTCATAATTCCACAAGCTGACATGCAGATCGGTTGTAACCATAATGCGGAACTTCACCCTCACAGGACCTACATTTTCATGGCCTGCCTTTTCGTTAATATCCAAAATATCCAATCTTGTTCTCTCCCTCAGCTTCGGTCATAGAGCTTGAACAAGTCTAACAGAGCACTGTTAAGAGAATGTTAATATGATAAATTTTACATCATTTTTACCAAAGTCAGGAGTGGTTTTTACCCTAGCAACGGGACTAGCTGTTAAGATTTGGTTTGTCACAGCATTTACAGGTTTTTTAATTTTATTTTCGTTATTACGATGTTTAGGGGGAAATTATTTTGTTCAAAAAAGCACTGACCTTGTGCATGACCTTCACACTGGCAGCGGGTCTAGCCGCTTGTGGCTCCAATGCAAGCAATAACAACAGCGCGTCCACTCCGGGTACAGATGGTTCTAAAAACGAAAGCACAGCCTATGTTCCTAAGGAGTTAAAGGTACAGTTCGTTCCTTCTCAAAATGCAGATACGCTCGAAGCCAAAGCCAAACCGCTCGAAAATCTACTGGGTGACAAGCTTGGAATCCCGGTGAAAGTAACCGTATCTCCTGACTACAATACGATTGTGGAAGCCATGTCTTCCAAACAGGTAGATGTAGGATTCCTTCCGCCGAATGCTTATGTACTGGCCCACGATAACCGTAAAGCAGCCGACTTGCTGTTGCAAGCTCAACGCTACGGAATTGAAGATGCCACAGGCAAGGACACGACTGAAAAAGTGAACTTTTATAAAGCCATGATCGTAGTGAAAAAGGATTCTCCGATTCAAAGTCTAGCTGATCTGAAAGGCAAGAAGGTTGGCTGGCAAAATGTAACCTCCTCCGCAGGCTACGTGTACCCTGCAGCAGAGCTGAAAAAAGCTGGCGTGGACCCGGACACGGATGTGCAGGGTGTGACAATCAAAGGCCACGATGCTGCTATTCTGGCGTTGTTGAACGGTCAGGTTGATGCGGTAGCTGTTTTCCAGGATGCACGTAACACGGTGAAGAAGGAAATCCCGGATGTATTTGAAAAAACTCGCGTCATTCATTACACAGCTAAAATTCCAAATGACACCGTCAGCGTACGTTCTGATATGGATCAAGCGTGGAGAGACAAGATCAGCCAAGCCTTTATTGACATTGCCAAAGACCCAGCAGGCGGCGAAATCATTAAAGAGATTTACACCCATGTAGGTTATGAAAAGGGCGACGATAAAAACTTCGACTCCGTGCGTGAATACGCCGAAGCTGTTGGTCAAGCGGTTAAGTAACCGGAGCAAGCAAGGTACTGTAATGAAGTAACAGCTACGAAACAGGCTTTACGAATGACAGGGCAGCACCGTCCATGTATTCATGGCGGTGTTGTTTTCATTCCACCCCATCGGGGGAGAAAGTTGGGAGCATATGATCGAATTCCGTAACGTATCGAAAACATACCCGAACGGCACCAAAGGGTTGAACAATATTAATTTGACGATTCAGGAGGGAGAAATGGTCGTCATCGTCGGCTTATCCGGTGCAGGTAAGTCTACCCTGCTGCGTTCCATTAACCGACTGCATGACATTACGTCCGGCGATATTGTCGTGGGTGGCAGGTCCGTCACGTCTGCTGGAAGCAGCGAGCTGCGGCGCATTCGCCGTGACATCGGCATGATCTTTCAAAGTTTCAATCTGGTTAAGCGTTCGACGGTGCTCCGCAATGTACTTTCCGGCCGTGTCGGCTATCATTCGACGCTGCGAACCATTCTCGGCCTCTTCCCGAAGGAGGATATCGAACTGGCACTAACAGCGCTGGAGCGCGTGAACATCCGCGAAAAAGCCTACAGCCGGGCAGATGAACTGTCCGGTGGCCAACAGCAGCGCGTATCCATCGCCCGCGCTCTGGCGCAAGAGGCTAAAATCATTCTGGCGGACGAGCCTGTCGCGTCGCTGGATCCGCTGACCACCCGCCAGGTGATGGATGACCTCCAGCGGATCAACCGTGAAATGCAGATTACGACCATCGTCAATCTGCATTTCATTGATCTCGCGCGCGAATATGCAACGCGGATCATCGGATTGCGCGCCGGAGAAGTGGTCTTTGACGGCACACCGAAGGAGGCTACGGATGAGGCCTTTGCGGAGATCTACGGCCGGGCCATCAAGCATGATGAGCTGCTGGGAGTGGGATCATGAAGCCCGACTCTACTGCCCAGCCGCTCTCTTCGACGCAACCGTCACCGCATGCTGGACCGCCGCAGCCAAGTAAGCCGCCCGCAGGGCCACCTTTGCCAGGACGCTATAAGCGTTACGCCACCTGGATGATCTTTATCGTAGTGCTGGTAGCCTGCTCCATTCATACGGATGCCACGCCTTACCAATTGATCGTTGGCTTACCGGAGATGGGCAAATTGCTGGAGGAAATGTTTCCTCCTGATTGGAGTTACTTGCCTACCATCTGGAAACCGATGCTGGAAACGATCCAGATCGCTATTGTCGGCACGACACTGGGAGCCATATTGGCGATCCCTGTCGCGTTGCTGTGTGCCTATAATGTAATGCCGCGCAAGCTGATTTCGCTGCCGATGCGCACGATCCTGAATCTAGTACGGACGATTCCCGATTTGCTGTTCGCCTCGATCTTTGTGGCGGTATTCGGCATCGGGCCGTTTGCAGGGATGCTCGCCCTGCTCTTCTTCTCCTTTGGCATTATAGCCAAGCTGACCTTTGAGGCGATTGAAGCCATTGATCCCGGACCACTGGAGGCCATGACTGCTGTTGGCGCGAGCCGCATCCAAGTCATCGCCTTTGGTGTGGTTCCGCAGGCTCTGCCTTATTTTGTGTCGTACTTGCTGTATACCTTTGAGGTCAATGTGCGCGCGGCTTCCGTTCTGGGCCTGGTTGGCGCTGGCGGTATCGGTCTGTTGCTTGACCGTTCTCTGGGGCTGTTCCGATATGATCGGGCAAGCATCATTATTCTACTGACCCTCGTCATCGTCCTTGCGATTGATTACGGCAGTAACCTGCTACGGAGGAAATTATTATGAATGATCCTACGCTTCGCAGACCTATGGGCTCCCGCCTGCGCCTATGGGCGATAGCTATTCTGCTAATCATCATTTATATTTGGGCTTTTCGCGGGATGCAGTTTGAAGGATTACAGGGAACGGCCAAAAGTGTCTCTGTCGCTATATTGGACGGCTTCCTTCATCCCGACTGGTCGTTCGTCTACATCCCTGAGGGAGAGGATTTGCTGCGCGGGTTGCTGGATACGCTGGTCATTTCAGTGCTCGGAACCTTCGTGTCCGCATTTGTCTGCCTTCCGTTCGCCTTTTGGGCGTCCAGCAATATGACCCGTCTGCGTCCCTTGTCAGGTAGCGGAAAATTTGTGCTTAGTGTCATCCGGGTATTTCCCGAAATGATCGTCGCCATCTTGTTTATCAAAGCCGTTGGACCCGGTTCATTTGCGGGTGTGCTTGCCCTCGGCATTCATTCCATCGGCATGCTGGCGAAGCTTTTCTCGGAAACGATTGAAAGTGTCGATCACGGGCCCCAGGAAGCTTTGATCGCGTGCGGTGCCAACCGTTGGCAGGTGATTTTCTTCGCCGTGCTACCGCAGGTGATTCCACAGTTTCTTTCGTATTCGCTTTACCGTTTTGAAATTAATATCCGTTCTGCTACCACGCTTGGTCTGGTCGGTGCAGGTGGTATCGGTACTCCGCTACTGTTTGCACTCCAAATGCGCAACTGGAACCGCGTAGGCGTTATCTTGCTCGGCATCGTGGTCCTGATCATTTTGACGGATCTGATTTCCGGCTGGCTGCGCAAACGAATCGTATAATTAGAATTCTAAACGCCAAAAAAGCCTCTCCTGTGTAAAAAGGGACATGTTATGCTCCCATTCACTCGGAAGAGGCTTTTGTCGTTCAACATCTCCCTGCCAATTCATCTAAAACCCGTCGGACTTCCTCAGCCGTATTGTAAAAATGCGGAGCCACACGGATAACATCCTTTCGTGCTGAAACGATCATATTTTGGCTTCTCAAATTCTTCTCCACAGCCGACACGTCCGCTACTTCAACAGCGAGTAGGCTTGGTAATGTGCCTCCCCTGTAAGGTACACGTATGTGTAGCCCTTTGCGTCGTCCATATTCAACGGAAAAATCCAACAACTCACTCATATAAGCCTGAATATTCGTGACCCCAATCTCCAGCAGCAGCTTTAAGGCCGCATTGGCGGCAAAAATGCTAATGAAAGAAGGCAATCCCGTCTCAAAGCGTCGGGCTCCCGCCGCCGGAACCGGGTGAGCAATATCAAACCGGGAAGCGGGCTCCTGCCCAAGCCAGCCCGTAAGACGGGGCTTGAAGCGGTCTATTCGATCCTTGCTTACATAAAGAAAAGCCACGCCCGGAATTCCAAGCATATATTTGCGTGCTCCAGCGACCAGAATATCTACGCCCATTGCCTTTACATCCACTGGAATAATCCCTACAGACTGATAGGCTTCCACAAACAGCAACGCCTGATTTCGGTGAGCTATATCTGCAATGGATTTTAAATCCTGCTGAAATCCGTTGGTATAGTTCACTTGTGACACCATAACGAGCGCAGTTTTCTCCGTAACATGCTCCTCATACTGTTCTATTATCACTTCTCCCTCGATGGAGGGGATACAACAGATGTGATCACGGAACATCTCCTGTGCCTGCCAGATGTGTCCCACTGTCGGGAAGTCGGTGTCCGCATACACAATGCCTTCTTTTCCCGATACATAAGGAAGGGCTGTGGCCACCCCGGCAATCGCCTCAGAGGCTGAGGACAGGACCGCAATTTCGTCAGTCTCCGCCCCGATGAGCTTGGCAAAATGCCCTCTAGCCTCCTCCAAACGTGCCATAGACAGATCACCGTTATGACCGTGTTGCAGCAAACTTCGATGATATTCCTCAATGGCAGCGGAAACCGGCCTCGATACGGCCCCTTGGGAACAGCTCCCTACATGGATATGTGAGGACAGCACTGGAAACAGCTGACGGTAGGACTGAAACGGATGTTTCATTTTTCCCTTCGCTCCTCCTGGGCACACCAACGTGCCTTGATATGATCATTTTATTATCCATATCAGCCACCTTAGAACAAGGGCCTCTCTTCCCATCTTCTCGCCGTTAACAGACGATAGACGCAAAGAGAGGCCCTAAGGGATCATATACAAAATCATAAGTTAATGCACGCGTTTGCGTCCAAACCAGCTTTTAAGCACCAAGGTTGCCAGAGCAAGTAATAATAATAACGAGGCCACCGCAAAAGATGCCGAGAACTGATATTCGTTATACAAAATTTCCACATGCAGCGGCAGTGTGTTCGTCTCTCCCCGGATATGTCCAGAGACGACGGACACTGCACCAAACTCACCCATGGCTCGCGCATTACACAAAATGATGCCATACAGCAGACCCCACTTGATGTTCGGCAGCGTCACTTTCCAGAAAATGCGCCAACCGCGCGCGCCCAGCGTGACCGCCGCTTCTTCCTCTTGCTGTCCCTGATCTTCCATCATTGGAATGAGTTCTCGCGCCACAAATGGAAAGGTGATGAACAGCGTCGCTAAAATAATACCAGGCAAAGCAAATATAATTTTAATATCATGCTCGTCCAGCCACGGTCCAAGCCAGCCCTGTGCACCAAACACTAATACATACATCAGCCCTCCAACGACAGGAGAGATGGCAAAGGGTAAATCAATCAAGGTGACCAGTAAGCCTTTGCCGCGAAATTGAAATTTCGTGATCAGCCAAGCGGCAGCTACACCAAATACCGTATTCAGCGGTACCGTTATCGCTGCCACCAGCAGCGTCAACCGCAATGCAGACATGGCATCTGGGTCCCGTAACGCTTCGACGTAGACGCCCCATCCTTGCTTGAGCGCTTCGGTAAGCACGACGATTAGCGGCAATACCAGTACCCAGAGCAAAGCTAAAAAAGCAGCACCAATCAGCGTCCACTTCACCCAAGGGGCTTCGGTTGTGACCCTGTTGGGCGGTGCAGATGAAGGCACTGGTGCAGAAGCAAGCTCCTGCCCAGTTATTGCTTGTGACATGGTGTATCCCTCCTTAAAACGCGGGTATTATGCGCAGCCCTGCATATTAACGTTAAACAATTATATTAACAGTTGCGTTTAGGCAGTTACGTTAAACTGCACGGCGCCGTGACCAGCGCTGAATGCTGTTAATCACGAATAACAGCACGAATGAAATCACCAACAGCATCAATGCTACCGCCGTAGCTCCTGCATAGTCATTTTGCTCCAGCTTGGACATTATGAGCAGTGGAGCAATTTCCGTCTTCATCGGCATATTGCCAGAGATGAAGACGACAGAGCCGTACTCGCCAATGCCACGGGCAAAGGCGAGCGCAAAACCCGTCAGCAGCGGTGGTACCAGCTCCGGCACAATAACGCTGCAGAAGATACGCCATCTGCCAGCTCCCAGCGTAGCAGCGACCTCCTCCTCGTCCTTGTCCAGTTCCTCCAGCACCGGCTGAACTGTCCGTACGACAAACGGAATGCCAATAAACATCAATGCTAGCGTAATCCCCGTCTGTGAGTACGCCATCCTCCATCCAAGCGGTTCGAACAACGAACCGATCCAGCCGTTCTGCGCATATAGGGCAGTTAGAGCAACCCCCGCTACCGCAGTAGGCAAAGCAAAGGGCAGATCAATCACCGCATCAAAAATTCGTTTCCCCGGAAATTCATAACGCACCAGCACCCAGGCTATCAATAAACCGAGAAACAGGTCGATCAGCGCCGCAGCCGCGGCACACAAAAAGCTAACCTTGTAGGAAGCCAGCACCCTGACATCAGTCGCCACGTCCCAAAATTTCTCCCACGTCAGTCCAGTTGAATTCAGAAGCAGTGCCGATAAAGGCACCAGCACCACCAGACTGAGATACAGCACACTATAACCCATTGTTAACCCGAACCCGGGAAGTACGCGTTTTCGAGTGGCTTGCACTTGACTCATGTTCTGTCCATCCCTCTCTGAATTCATTCACTATGACACTCGCGGATACCAATCCAATCGTCTACACAGTCCACCTATTTTATGAACTGCCGGGTACATAAATCTGGTCAAAAATGCCTTTGTCGCTGAAATGCTTCTGCTGCGTCTCCTTCCATGTCCCGAATACATCCTTCAAGGTTACGAGCTCCAATTTAGGAAATTGATCCTTGAACTTTGCCGTCACACTCTTCAATGTTGGGCGATAATAATTTTCAGCAGCAATGGTCTGCCCTTCTTCACTGTACAAATATTTCAGGTACGCGTCCGCTACCTCGCGTGTACCTTTTTTATCTACCACCTTATCGACTATTGCTACCGGAGGTTCAGCTAATATACTGATCGATGGATATACGATATCGAATTTATCCGCACCCAGCTCCTTCACCGAGAGCAGTGCTTCATTTTCCCATGCAATCAGCACATCGCCAATTCCACGCTCTACGAAAGTCGTTGTCGCTCCACGTGCTCCGCTATCCAATACCGGCACATGCTTATACAGCTCCTGTACAAACTGCTTGGCCTTGGCTTCATCATTATTGTTCTTCTTGAGCGCATAAGCCCAGGCTGCAAGATAGTTCCAACGTGCTCCACCCGAAGTTTTAGGATTCGGTGTAATGACTTGCACATCGCCACGGATTAAATCGTCCCAGTCCTTAATCCCTTTCGGGTTCCCTTTGCGTACCAATAACACGATGGTTGAAGTGTACGGGGCGCTGTTATGCTCATATTTACTTTGCCATCCCTCTTGAACGAGTCCTTTTTCCTGTAGCGCATCAATATCATAGCCCAGAGCCAGAGTGACCACGTCCGCATCCAGCCCGTCCTGCACAGAACGACTTTGCTTGCCAGATCCTCCGTGAGATTGCTTAATCGTAACCTTCTGTCCTTTCTCCTTCTCCCAATGGGCGGCAAATGCTTTATTATATGCCTCATACAGCTCACGGGTCGGATCATAAGAAACATTGAGCAACTCCACGTCCTTGGAACCGGCAGCAGAGCTACCATCCGCCTCCGTCCCTCCCTTGCTTGCCCCGCAAGCGCTTAGCATCATCGTTAAAACCAAAGATAGTCCGAGAATAAGTCCACTTTTCCATTGCCTCTTCATCAAGACACCCCGAATTCTATGTAATTTGTATTCATTTACGCCTGTTATTTACAGACATAATTAAAAAAAGAGCGGAGAATTCCCTGATGCAGCCCTGTTAGGTCAAACCTGTCGTGTGGACAGTGTCTGCCTGCTGTTCCTAGAGGTTCTCCGCCAAAATGGCGAGATCAAACTTTAATTCTTTAATTCCTACCTGTTTAATGAGTTATACGGATATAATACGAGAGTTTAGGAGTGATGTCAAACCTTTTTTTGGTATGCATTATCTGTACTTTTCTTTCTTTAAGGGGGGCAGTCAGAAACATTGTATATGTTTCCGACCGTTTAGAGGTCATTTACACACGGGGTACGACTTAGTTGGCAACCGTTTCAAGATTAATCGAAAAGACTCCAAAAAGCTTCGGATTGTCCGTAGCCCTTCTCAACCACAGTTCACCTGATCCCACCATGACTCCCTGATAATTAACAAACAAATCATCTGTCTTTTGATTCACAAGCGCCTCGCGAATCGCGTCCGTAAAAATCTGATCATACTTGGCAATAAAATCTTTCTTATTCGGAATCGTTAACGACTTTTCACTATCATTAACACGCAGAGGGTACAAAATATAATCGGCCACTTTCTCCTTGTCATTGTCGGCAACTGCCTTCTGCAGCGCTTTGAACGTGTTCAAAAACGCTTTAGGATCTTGAATACCTGCTACCTCAAATGGATTTTGCGATGGATTGGAGGCTGCCGGAGAAGAAGAAGTATCCGATGAAGCAGCTGGAGCCGAAGGAGCTAACTTTTGTGCATCAGTATCGCTGTTTTCTGCACTCTCGCTCTCTTTCGCTGCTTTGTCATTTTGGGCTGAACCGCTACGATTACCGCCGGCTCCATTCTCGATCACGCTTGTACTGCTTCCAGTATCAATGGTTTCAGCATTCTTATCCTGACCACAGCCAGTAAGTGCTACAAAAGTAAGTGTAAGTAAAATAGCTGTGAGTGACAGCCTCCGTGACATCTTTTGATTACCGAATTCATGGTTTATGGGCACAACGGGTCATCCTTTCTGCTTTCTGCTCTGACCTATTCTGTTCATTAAGTCTTCAACCGTTCTATTGTAACATAAGTAGACTAATGACCGCATGTCGTGCCCTTTCTGGAAGGAGCTTACAGTGTGATATAGGCGAAGGTTTTAACGCTTCCTTGCGATCCATCGTCCGTACTTACTTTCAAAATCAGCTCTTTTAAGGAGTCATTTGCTGCTTCATCCTGCCCTTCTGGCTTTACAAACAGCAGATCATGGCGTTCTCCTGGCTGCAACGTTCGACTGGAAAATCCGCTCGTTGTACCTTGCAAGTCCGATCCATTCGAACTGTTGAGCTTGTATTGTATGGGCTGCTTTCCAACATTCTTGATGCTGATGTACAGCTTGCGCCCCTCTTCAAATTTAAAGTTCGTTCCGCCTTGTCCTTCAAAATGCATTCTTTGATCATGTACGATACGCTTCGCTGCGCTCCCATTCTCACTCTGTGCACTTAACGGAGCAGCCGAGTGCGCCTGACTCACCGATGATGTACTATGCATGGTAGTCGATATATTGGCAAGAGTGACATAACCCACGATTGCTCCGGCAACCCCAACCCAAACCCATTTCTCCACCATTTGATTTCCTCCTTCGTAAAAAAAGCCGGACTCATATCTATTATGAGTCCGGCTGTCATTTTTTTCAAACTTGATCAAAGGCACCCAAACGCAAGCGCTCCATCATATATTTCGTATTCCGTAATCATAGCTTATACGTTCAACGTGTTATGGGACTTTTTCTTATCCAATACAATATACGTCACAAATATAATTAGATAAGCCGCAATCAGCAAAGTGGAGAACAAATACATTGTTTTATAAGAGGTTAATCCAGCAACCATCCCCAGAACCAAAGAACCTCCTCCAATGCCCAAATCGAAGAAATTATAAAAGGAGCCTACAGCGTCCTCTCGCTCATCTTCTCCGACCACACTGATTGCCCAAGCCTGCAAAGCTGGGAAAATAGCTCCAAAGCTCAAACCATACATCACAGCAGCAATCAAAAATTGTAACTCGGTCCGCGATGAGGCCACCATAACGATGGCGGCGATAAGCACAATCCCTGCAGGAATCAGGATATAAGCTGGGCCTTTGGTATCGAAAATTCTACCTGACACCAGTCGGACGAGGAAGCTTGCCATAGCCACAGTAAAGAAGAACCATGCTGCATTGGTAAAGCCCTGCTCCTTGGCAAATAAAGCCACGAAAGACATCACTCCACCTGCCACCACGCCAACCAGCAACGCAAGACAGGATTGCAGCAGCACTCTTTTTTCAAATAATTTAAAAGGAACCTTCTTTTTGCCCTGCACTGTATCCGCCGACATAGGTTTCGGAGCACGGCGACGAACCAATACGCTCATCACGAGCGACAACAGTAGAATTATAGCTCCCGTGGAAAACAGTCCGTTAAAACCTGATGCGTGAAGCATCCATATACCAATCAGTGGCCCCACTGAAATCGCTACGGTTTCACCTACGCCAAAGTAGCCCATTCCTTCCCCCATACGATGAGGCGGCAAATCATCTGAGGCTGAGGTAGCATACAACGTGCTCGCAATGCCGAATCCAAAGCCATGTACCAGCCGAAATACTAACAGCAGTACCAAACTACTGGAAAGCATGTAGCTTCCCGTTGCCAGCATACAAATCACAACTCCGATAATCAGAACATACTTCTTGTCCAAGAGCTGGATCAGCGTACCTGAAAATGGACGAATCAATATAGCAGAACACATAAACACGCCAGTCACCAATCCAATCTGGGATGGGCTGCCGCCAAGACTTTCCACAAACAGCGGCAGCGTAGGCATAAGCATTTCGAATGCCATGAACAATAAAGCGTTGGATATCATCAAAAAAATAAAGTTTCTGGACCAAAAGCTTTCTTTCACAGACACTGTTCTCTTCCCCCAATACAATCATGTTTACTTCAACTGCTCAGTTGCTCAGGCCCGAATCAAGCCATGCCAGTAAATATCCCAAGATCTTTCCAGACGCAGATCAAAACCGTCGGTGCCGTTGTACACCAGTTCTACCAGCATGCCTTCAATCAAATTCATATAGGCTGTCGCGGCAGATTGAGCTGGAACACGAAGTTTAACCGATGTTTCATTTGCCAGTCGCCCGTGTACCAAGCTGGTTTTATGCTGTACGTAGCGTGTGACCAAAGCCTGAACCTGGCTTTCCAGTGCAGATGGAATCAGAAAGCCGATATACAGAATCAGACGCAAATTCATAGCACTCTCATAGCGTTCCTTAAATTCAACGATTAGTCCGCGCAGGACAACTTCAAGTGATTGTTCGGATTGATCTTGAAAATAACGATCCAGTTCCAAAATCTCTTGATCCACCGCATCCTTAAATATGTCTAAAAACAAATCATCTTTGCTTTTAAAATGAGCATAAATGGACTGCTTTTTAATCCCTACCTCATCAGCTATCAGTTGCAGAGAGGACGCATCGTATCCCTTTTTCGCAAATTGCTGCAAGCTAACTGTTTTAATTTTCTGTAGTGTCATGCTTTTCCTCCAATACCTTACGAACGGTCGTCAGTTTATGGGTTCAGTATATTACCCTCACTTGAAATTGACAACCCCATTTTTAAATTCTGCCGTTCAATTGTCTGAGAACAGAACGAGGACAACAGAAAAGCCGGAAGCACCCTAAACTTAGGGCCTCCGGCTTCATATGCATGCTACTAATACGACTTTATGAGTAGGGCTTATCGCTTACTCTGTCACTGTTCCGTAGATTAGCACTGGCGCTTCCGCGTGATCTGCAATACGGATGTTCGCATAGATTTTCTCCAGCACTTGAGCTACATCTTCACGGTTCGCATGGATGGTAACCAGTGAATCGCCTTTTTGAACAGCATCTCCGACCTTTTTGTTCAGCATCAAGCCGACAGCCAGATCAATCTCGGATTCTTTGGTCGCACGTCCTGCTCCAAGCAACATCGCTGCGGTACCGATTTCGTCAGCCACGATTTCAGCTACCACACCGTCCTGCTTCGCAGGCACCTCAATAAGATACTGCGCTTGCGGCAAGCGCTCAGGATGATCCACTACAGAAGCGTCACCGCCCTGATTCGCAATAAACTCTTTGAATTTTTCCAGTGCTTTGCCATTACGAATGACTTCTTTGAGCTTCTCTTCGGCGTTATCGAGGGAATCTGCCTTCCCTGCCAAAAATACCATCTGACTGCCCAAAGCCATGCACAGTTCTTCCAGATCTTTGGGTCCTTCGCCGCGCAGCGTATCAATTGCTTCTTTCACTTCCAGTGAGTTCCCGATGGCCAGACCCAGCGGCTGACTCATATCGGAAATGACTGCCATCGTTTTGCGACCCACATTGTTACCGATGCTCACCATGGCATGTGCCAGTGCTTTGGCATCATCTACAGTTTTCATAAATGCGCCTGCACCTGTTTTTACATCGAGCACGATGGCATCGGAGCCAGCAGCGATTTTCTTACTCATAATCGAGCTGGCAATCAGTGGGATCGAGTTGACCGTCGCCGTAACATCACGCAAGGCATACAACTTTTTGTCCGCAGGTGTCAGGTTGCCGCTTTGTCCGATGACCGCAATTTTGCTGCGATTCACCAAATCCACAAATTCGTCCTTGCTGATTTCGACATGGAAGCCTGCAATAGCTTCCAGCTTGTCGATCGTTCCTCCGGTATGTCCGAGGCCGCGGCCTGACATTTTGGCTACCGGAATGTCCAAGGCCGCTACGAGCGGAGCCAGTACCAGCGTTGTTGTATCACCCACACCGCCAGTGGAGTGCTTATCGACCTTTACACCTTCAATCGCGGACAGATCAATGGTATCACCCGAATGAACCATCGCCATCGTCAGATCAGCGCGTTCGCGTTCAGTCATATCTTTGAAGAAAATGGACATCGCCAATGCACTGACTTGATAATCGGGAATTTCACCCTGAGTGTAGCCTTGGATAATAAAATTAATTTCCTCCGTACTCAGTTCTTTTCCGTCACGTTTTTTCTCAATCAAGTCTACCATTCTCATATGTCATTTCTCCTCACTGTGCGTATGATCGTTTACAGAGATACTGCTGTATCCAGTGCAACTTCCATCATTTCTTTAAAGGTCGTTTGCCGTTCTTCTGCGGTCGTTTCTTCCCCCGTCAACAAATGATCGCTTACCGTCAGAATCGTCAGTGCGTTTACGCCAAACTTGGCTGCGAGCGTGTATAAAGCTGAAGTTTCCATCTCTACACCCAGCACGCCGTATTCCATCAGCTTTTGTACCACTGATTTATCATCACGGTAGAAGCTGTCTGAGCTGAATACATTGCCGACATGCATGTTCAAGCCTTTGGCAACACCACGATCATAAGCGCCCTTCAATAGATCGAAGCTGGCAATCGGCGAGTAGTCGTAGCCACCAAAAATATGGCGATTCATACCGGAATCCGTACAGGATGCTTGTGCCAAAATGACGTCACGAACGTGTACATGCTCCTTCATTCCGCCGCATGTACCCACGCGGAACAGGTTTTTCACACCGTATTCGCTAATCAGTTCGTTGACATAAATACTGATAGACGGCAGCCCCATCCCAGTTCCCTGTACAGATAGGCGTTTGCCTTGGTACGTACCCGTGAATCCGAGCATTCCGCGCACCTCGTTGTAGCAGGTCACGTCCTCCAGATATGTTTCAGCAATAAATTTTGCCCGTAGCGGGTCTCCTGGCAGCAAAATCGTTTCTGCAATCTCTCCAGGTTTGGCTCCAATGTGTACACTCATGTTTTTATTCCTCCGTCCCATTTGTCCGTGCTTGTATCGTTATTTATACCGTTACATTAATCTTTGTAATCTTGCTTGTACTCTTGCGGGCCCTGGATTACTGAAGCTCTGCCAAAAAGCTCGTTCCGTGTTCAGGCAGTTTTACACCAAAGTTATCTGCTACGGTCGCTCCAATATCAGCAAAGGTTTTACGAACCGCAAGTTCCTTGCCCCCAGCTGTAAAACGCGGGGAATATACCAGCAAAGGTACATATTCGCGGGTGTGATCCGTTCCCCGATACGTCGGATCATTCCCATGGTCTGCAGTGATGATCAGCAGATCGTCATCGGTCATTTTAGCAAAAACCTCTGGCAAACGCGCATCGTAATCGTCCAAAGCTTGACCATATCCCTGTGGATCACGACGGTGACCGTACACAGCGTCAAAGTCCACCAAATTCAGAAAGCTTAATCCGGTGAAATCCTCGTCGAGCGTGGCCACCAGCTTATCCATGCCGTCCATATTGGACACCGTACGCACCGCCTTCGTTACACCCTCGCCGTCATAAATGTCAGAGATTTTACCCAAGGCGATCACATCCAGGCCTGCATCCTTCAGCTCGTTCATTGTAGTGCGACCAAATGGTTTGAGCGCGTAATCATGTCGATTAGAGGTACGAGAGAAATTCCCTGCCTCACCTACGAACGGACGGGCAATAATGCGACCCAGCATGTACGGATCTTCCAGCGTGATTTTACGGCAGAACTCGCAAATCTCATAGAGCTCCTTCAAAGGTACAACTTCCTCATGCGCCGCAATTTGCAGTACAGAGTCCGCCGAGGTATAGATGATGAGCGCTCCAGTTTTCACGTGTTCTTCGCCCAGCTCATCAATGATTTCCGTGCCGCTAGCAGGCTTATTGCCAATCACTTTGCGGCCTGTGTGCTCCTCAATGCGTTGAATCAGCTCATCCGGGAACCCATCAGGAAATACACGGAAAGGAACTGCAATATTCAAGCCCATAATTTCCCAATGACCCGTCATCGTATCCTTGCCATTGGACGCTTCCTGCATCTTAGTGTAATACGCGAGCGGCTTGTCGGCTGCTGCCACTCCTTCTATGGAACGAATATTGGACAGACCGAGCTTGCCCATATTCGGCATCTTCAGACCGCTGCGTTCGCGCGCAATATGACCGAGTGTATCTACATCATAATCATCAAACTGGGCAGCATCCGGCGCTTCGCCGATACCAACCGAGTCCATAACGACCAAGTGAATCCGTTTAAATTTAGACATTATAAAAATCCTTTCCTGACTCGCTGTTTTTTTTACAAAAACAACCCTGCAATCGTTGCCGACAGCACGCTAACCAGCGTTGCCCCGTACAACAGCTTCAGACCAAAGCGGGCCACCACATTTCCCTGTTTTTCATGCAGACCCTTCACAGCCCCGGAAATGATACCGATGGATGAGAAGTTAGCAAAGGATACGAGGAATACCGATACGATCCCGATTGTACGCTCCGACAAGCCTGTTTGCTTGGTCAGATCCAGCATGGCCACAAATTCGTTGGATACGAGTTTGGTAGCCATAATGCTGCCCGCCTGAACGGCTTCGTTCCACGGAATACCCATGACAAAAGCGAAAGGCGCAAACACATAGCCAAGCAACGCCTGAAAGCTGATTCCAAACAACCAGGAGAAAATCCCGTTAACCATGGCAATCAGCGCCACAAAACCGATCAGCATCGCAGCTACCGTAATCGCAACCTTAAAGCCGTCCATAATATACTCCCCGAGCATTTCGAAGAAGGACTGCTTCTCTTCCTCCTGAACCTCCAGTAAATCGTCTTCCTTCTCAATCTTGTACGGATTAATAATAGAAGCGATAATGAAGCCGCCGAACAGGTTCAATACCAAAGCTGTGACCACATATTTGGGGTTTAACATTTGCATGTAAGCTCCCACAATCGACATGGACACCGTAGACATCGCAGACGCACACAGCGTATACAACCGATGTTTTGGCAGCAGACCAATTTGCTTCTTAACGGAAATAAACACCTCGGATTGACCCAAGATAGCCGAAGCTACAGCGTTGTAGGATTCCAGTTTACCCATTCCGTTTACTTTGCTCAAGACAAGCCCGATATATTTAATAATAAAAGGCAACACTTTTACATATTGCAATATACCAATCAGCGCGGATATGAACACGATTGGCAGCAGTACACCGATAAAGAACGGTGCTGCTCCTTCATTCGCAATTCCGCCAAATACAAAGTTAATCCCTTCAGTTGCATATGCCAAAAGACTATTAAAACCTTCTGCAAAGCCTTTGACCAAAAATTCGCCAATTCCTGTATGCAGTAATACGAAAGCAAGCGCTGCTTGCAGAACAACCATAACCACCAGCGGACGATACCTGATTTTGCGCTTGTCACTGCTGGCAACGTAAGTAAGTGCAAATACAACAAGCAGTCCTACCAGAGCGATTACATATTTCATTTAATTTCCCCCTTATTACATTAAGCGCTTACATTCCCCATAAAAAGAACGCGCCCCAAAGAGGCATTCTTTTTTTTATTTCCCCAGATCCGCAGGTCGAAAGGCACCCGGCAGTAATTGATCCACCGTCCACTCTTCCGTGTTGCCATGAAGGTTTGTCAGATAAATTTTGGTATCTTGATGAGCAAATTCGGAAATGACCTGACGACAGGCCCCACATGGAGACACAGGCCCTTCCGTATCAGCTACAACCGCAATCGAATCAATTTTCCGGCAGCCTTCGGATACCATTTTAAAAATCGCTGTCCGCTCTGCACAATTGCATAAGCCGTAGGAGGCATTTTCCACATTACATCCGTGATAAATCGTGCCATCGCTTCCGAGAACCGCAGCACCCACCTGAAAATTCGAATACGGAACATACGCCTGTTTACGCGCCTCAAGCGCTTTCTGAATCAATTGATCCTTCATTGCGAATCCCTCCATGACTTTAAAATAAACTTAGTAGGAAGATGTAGACTGCTCGCCCTCGATGATTTTCACACCGGAACTTGCACCGATCCGGCTTGCGCCAGCTTCTACTAATTTTTGCACGTCTTCCAGACTGCGTACACCGCCTGAAGCCTTGACACCAATCTCAGGTCCTACCGTTTTGCGCATCAAAGCCACATCTTCCGCAGTAGCTCCACCTGTTGAGAAGCCTGTCGAGGTTTTCACAAAATTCGCCCCCGCTTTGACGGACAGCTCACATGCCAGTACCTTCTCTTCGTCAGTCAGCAGGCAGGTCTCGATAATCACTTTTACCAGTGTACCAGCAGCTGCTTCCACGACCGCACGGATGTCCTGCTCGACGAGCTGTACATCACGTTCCTTCAAAGCGCCTATGTTAATAACCATATCAATTTCAGTCGCTCCGTTAGCAATAGCATCTTTCGTTTCAAATGCTTTCGTTGCGGACGTGCTCGCTCCCAGCGGGAAACCGATAACTGTACAAATGGCTACGCCTGTGCCTGCGAGCTGTTCTGCTGCATAAGCTACCCACGCCGGGTTCACACATACAGAAGCAAACTGATATTTTTTTGCCTCGGCAGTCAATTTCGTAATTTCATCCTTCGTCGCATCTGCACGCAACAATGTATGGTCGATTAATGCTGCAATGTTCATATCTAAAAGCTCCTTCATTAGATAAATAGTTGAAGACAAAAGTCCTTTATTTCTCTGTGATGAGATCATCATAGCACGGCTTTGAACATATGTAAAACACATTTTGAAATTATGTTCATGCTTGTACATAAGGCGTTCACCTACCATTCATATTACCCTTAGGCACACGCCATAACCGTGTATTTTGCTGGATGGAGGCGACTTGCTCTATTGTAAAAGTGCTTGTGCCGTAAACTGATCCGTCACCAAGATATTCGCATACTTGCCACGCAGCGATGCCCGAATGGCCTCCACTTTACGCTGGCCTCCAGCGACGAGAATGGACTTCTCCTTCTTTCGCAAATCAGGCAAATCAATCCCGACGGTACGACTATTGATTTCCTGACTGCATATGTTGCCCTCAGCGTCAAAAAAGCGTGAGCAAATATCGCCCTTGCCAATTCTTTGCAGTAGCTTCTGCTCTTCCCCGTTAAAATAACCCAATCGGAACAGCAACGCATCCTCCTTGACCGTCCCCACCGTAAACACCGCGATGTTCGCCTGCTTGCCAAGTTCGATGATACGCTGGATATGCCGATCCTCCTCGACCATTTTCTTAACGGCGTGACTGTCGAAAATTACAGGCAGCGGCAAATACCTTGCTATAGTATGAAAGGCTTCTGCGAACAAATTCACGGTTTCCACAGCATATGTGTTGACATGTGAATGGCTCACGCCTCCCTTGAGCTGAACCACCTCAACTCCCTTGACCTGCTTTTGTTGGAGATGAAGCGCCACGGCATGCATGGTTGTTCCCCATGTCACTCCAATAATATCAGCATCCTGTACCGTTTCATGCAAATAATCGGCTGCTTTTTTGCTAATATGCTTCTTGATCTCCTGATATTCATTTAACGGCGAATAACAGACTAACACAGTATCCAGTCCGTATTTCTTCTTCACCTGCTCTCCGAGCGCGTCCATATCCTCCATCGGGTCCACAATACTAATCCGCACGTATCCTTGTTCCTTGGCAGCCTGAAGTAACCGCGATACCGTAGGACGCGAAACCCCGAGTCTGACCGCGATATCTTGCTGGCTGTAGTCGTTTAGATAGTATAATCTGGCTGCTTCGATACTTAATCGCTGCTTTTCATGATCCACTCTACCTCAACCCGCTTATCTTAAAATGTAGTGCCATCGGACACAGCTTTAGTCCCAAACATTATATATGAAGGGAAACTTGAAGCCACGCCTTGGCCGTATGGTTGTTATTTTGGAAGATTTAACTGCTCGTTTGTGATATTCTGTGAGTAACTACAACCATTTTACCGCATCCTCAACTTTATCGTTCCATCTGTCAAAACGCAATAGTTAACCCATTTTACCGCTCAATCACAACCTGTGATGGCTCATCTGAATAGATAAGGAGAATTGTTATGTCTGAATTTATTGTGTGCAGTCTAGCGGACAAAAAGTTCGCTTTAAACTTTGTGGAAGTAGAAGAAGTCATGAATGCTAAGAAGGGAACTCCGCTTCCCTTTTCCGAAGCATGGCATGAAGGAATGGTGACTATTCGCGGCAATGTATTTACGATCCTTAATTTACGCAAAAAACTGCTTCTTCCTGCATCCAGCGATTCCTCCGAGGACAAAATGATTTTGCTCAGCCGTGCGAAGATTGCTCTGCTTGTCGATCAGGTGGAGGACACGGCTTCTGCCGAGGACAGTCAGCTACAAAGCAATGAGGAAGAGTGGCAGCGCGAGTTGTTCCCTACCGTGATGGAGCATCAGGGTACCCTCATTCCGGTGATCGATATGGACGCTTTTCTCGCATCCACCAAGACGAACTAAAACGCAAAATACTCCCGAACCTTGAGGCGGCTTGCACTCATCGTTCGGGAGTATTTTCAGTTATTGGAGTCCCTGCCCCTCTTTCATGTGAACCAGCGTGTTCAGCTGCTCCAGCAACGTATTCCCGCCAGTTAGCGAAATCGTGCCAATCTTCTCGCAGATTTTTTCCATGAATTCTAGCTCTTTGAGACGATAGAGAGTGGCGTTCTCGTCCATCAGCTTGGCCGTATTGAGCAGACTACGAGTGGATGCCGTCTCTTCACGTCGTGTGATGAGGTTGGCCTGTGCCTTCTTCTCTGCCAACAGCACCGTATTCAGAATATCCTTGATATCCCCCGGCAAAATAATATCCTTCACCCCTGCTGACGTAAAAGTCACTCCATATTCGTCGCTCTGCTCATTCAGTCGAGTCAAAACATATACCGCAATCTCCTGCTTCATTTTCAGCAAATCATCCAGCTTCATCGTGCCAACGTATTCGCGTAACAACAGTTGAAGCATAATGTACATTTGCTCCTCGTATGCCCGGAATTCTAATGCCCGCAATGGGTCGATGATACGGTACTGACAGACGAAGTTGAGGCGCAGCGTAATTTTGTCCTCTGTCATGATTTCCTGTCCCATCAAGTCCATTTGCTGTTGTCGCATATCTATCGTTTTGATCTCTGTATTCACCGTGGACATCCAGAAATAATATTTACCCGGTTTCAGCTCACCCTGCAACACATTATCGTAATACAAAAATCCTAATTCATAGCTGCCCACCTGAAGCGCCTTCCAGAAGCCCGGTGTCTTGGACAAGAATGCTTGCCCCAATGCCTTATCAATTGCAGGCTGCCGAGTATCTGCACGAACAAAACGATGTTCCTTGAGCACGTTCCAATAAGCATATTTCCCAGCCGTCAGCAGCTCCACAAACCGATTATCCTCATAATGCAGCACATATTCATGGTCCTCTACATCAATGACATTCAATTGCTCAAGCAATAGGGGATCTGTCAAAAACAAACGAATATCATGGTCCGGTACAAAAAATGGTTCGGCTACATTCAAAATTTCAACCGCTTCCTGCTGAAATGTCTTCAATAGGTAAGTTCCTGGTTGCAACAATTTGTGGTAGCTTCCTTTTTTGAACAGCAATCCGCGCTCATCGGATTTAATTGTTATCTTCTTAAACATCGTATCACTCCTAGTATTTAGAATCCTCAACTTAAAAGAGTGTTTTTTTCTACGTGTGGCGCTCCGCGATCCATTTGATCTTCCAATCGCTGTTGCCCCTGAATTTTTGGATTTGATGAACCCCTTATAGGGTTAAACTTCAGGGGCAAAAGGCGAACGCTTCGCTTCTTCAGATTCAAATGGACCGCTCCGTAGCTGCCCGCCTTAAAATTAACACACTTTTAAAATGAGGATTTTTTATTTTTATTTGTTGTAGTAGGGTTAGGACCCTTGCAGAGCATCCCTCCGGTGTGAACGGCGGGGTCAAGCTTGAGGAAAAAGAAAGATACCGCCTGTTTTCGTGTTCTAGGGATGGGATTCATCAGCCCAACATCGACTGTGAATCCGTATCTCCGAAGCCTCGGGCCCTGTCGGCGCTTGCTCTCTCCGGTATCCGCTGGCCGCATAGCCATCGCCCCGGTATCTGTCATCAAGACCAGACATGGGATGCTCTTATCCGGGTCTTTTCATTGTTTTTATTCGATCATTCGAATACTCTACCAGAAGTCGCGTGGAAGGCGATTGGGAATCGAACCCTAATTGTTGGTGGATACGCAAGTTTACAGGATACCTGACCCCATCAGGGCAGGCACTGCGGGACCTTTGGAAATCCGCGCCTCGGTAATATCTTCCTGTATCAGCCTTTATCATTATCGCGTAATCTAGAACTCGCGAACATGGCGAAAGTATTACGACCCTATAAAAAACGAAAAAGACACAGGAGAAGCATATGTGCTTCCCTCGTGTCTATCTCTCTATAGTTAACTAGTCGCGTTCGTATCTTAGGCCTGATCCACTAGGATGTTTTTTCGAAAACGGGATCAGCGCCTGGTGTTGGAAGTTCTGGAACGTCTGTCGTTGTTGAGGCAATCTGCTGGTGTGTATAGCTGAATGGAGGGGTCTCGTATTGCAATCCCGCCTTTTCATAGGTAAACCAATAGCTGACACCCTTCCCGATATCGAGGTCTGTTACCCGCTGCTCCCAGACACCGCCGTTGTTGGTCATCCGGTAATTGAGCTGTTGTCCACCCGTTAAAGTATAATGCACGTCAACATAGGCTGAGGCTGTTTTGGGTGTAAATTGAAGCAATGCTTCACGATCGCTGACAAAGCGAGCTCCTACTTTATAATCCTCCGTTTCTCCGCCGCCCTCATTACCGCCAGATGCTGCCTCCGTAGTTACCGATACAGCATGGCTTGCTGCAGATAGGTTACCAGCTGCATCGCGAGCCTTAACGGTAAAGCTGTAAGTGGAAGCTGCATTTAGCCCTGTCATTGAAGCGAAAATACCGCTTATCTCTGCCGCCTGTGCCCCGTCCTTATAAACGATATACCCCGCAACGCCAACATTGTCTGTAGCTGCATCCCACTCCAGAGTGACTGTCGATGCCGTTTTGGTCGTAACTCGTACATTCGTCGGGATGGACGGAGCCTCCGTATCAGGTTGCGGATTGCCACCGCCGCTTCCATTTCCGGTATTAAAGCTGTTCGGCTGCACGATAATACTGTGCCCATCTGAGAAGGTTACCGTTTTGACCTGGTTTGTAAAATTGTAGGCCACATAAGTTTTTACACCGTTTTTTTGAAATACGGCATAAATAGGTGAATTAGCGGTGATGCTGCGGTCGATGTTGCCTACAGCATCCAAATTATAGATCCAGTGGTAGACATTCGCGTAATTATGTTTTCAAACTCACCCCATAAGACATTCACCCTATAAGTTATTCATCCCATTAACCATTCACCCTAATAAACGTTTAGTATATAAAAAAAGAATCCTCCAGGCCTTTTAGCCCTTCAGATCCTCTGTTTTGAATTTATAAGTTTTTGAGCCTTTGAGTTTTTGAGTATTTAGTTTCTTATGCCCTTCCCATGCTCCACAACATTTCGGAAAAAGAGTGACTTTGCGGTGGGCAGCAGCGGAGCGAAGGGGTTGAATCTGGAGAAGCGGAAGCGTTCGCCTTTGCAGTGGGATTCTTACCTTTAAATCTCTCATACAATCCGAAGAATCCCACTGCAACAGCGATCGGAAGATCAACCTCTCCGCGAAGCGCCTCCTCCACCCGAAAACAACTCACTCATTTTCCCCGCTCAAAATACCCTTCTATTTTCCAATCTACACCAACCTGTGTCACGCTCAAATCATGCAATGCCACCGCATCGCTCATCGCAGACACGCCTTCTCCCCCGAGAAATCCCGGGGCTGCACGTCCTCCAACCAGCTTCGGCGCCATATACAGCACCAGCTTGTCTGCCAGCCCTTGCTGCACGAACGAAGCGTTCACTTCGGCTCCGCCTTCCACGAACACCGATGACACCTCCGCTGCCCCCAGAATATCCAACATTTGCGGCAGGTTAACCCGATCGCTGTTTTCATCCTGTGTCGGATATACTTTTACACCCAGCTGTTCCAGCTGGCTTCGCTTGCCTTCATCGTAGGCCCGTCCTGTGAATATCCAGGTCGGAGCCTCCCCATCTGTAATGACACGAGCATCCAATGGAATTCGAAGCTTACTATCCAGAATGATACGAATCGGATTCCGTCCTTCTGGTAGACGAGTCGTAAGCTGAGGATTATCATGAATCACGGTCTGTACACCGACCAGGATTCCTACATGCTCGTGACGAAGACGATGCACATCCTCCCGTGCAGCCTCAGATGTGATCCACTTGCTTTCAGAGGTTCGAGTTGCAATTTTACCGTCCAGCGTTACTGCTGATTTGATCGTAATAAAAGGACGCTTGCTCACGATATATTGATTGAACACTTCATTCATGCGGATGGATTCCTGCTCACATACGCCGACAATGACCTCAATGCCTGCATCTTTCAAAATCTGCACCCCTCTGCCGGAAACCAGCGGGTTCGGGTCCAGCGCTGCAATCACCACTCGACGAATGCCAGCCTTCACAATCGCTTCCGCGCACGGGCCTGTCCGGCCGTGATGGGAACACGGCTCCAGCGTTACGTAAATCGTCGCTCCCTGAGCGTGTTCACCCGCCATACGCAACGCATGAATCTCAGCATGTGGCTCGCCGGGCTTCAGATGAGCGCCGATCCCAACGATACGGCCGTTGTTGACAATGACTGATCCGACGAGCGGATTCGGTTCTGTTTGCCCTTTAGCACTTCTGGCATTTTCCAGTGCCAGGCGCATATATTTTTCGTGAGTGGTCATAGAACCTCCCTGAGATCGGAATCCCGCAAATGGCCGGATCGTTCCACTTTTGTATTCAAATACCGTTCATTATATTGCGACACATCGCCCCAGAGCGGCATACGACCCGCCACATTCATACCCGATTTTTTCAAGGCATCCAGTTTTTTAGGATTATTTGTAATCAGGGTTACCGGCTTTTGTCTCAGGTGACGGAGCACACTAATGGCATCCGCATAGTTGCGTGTATCATCTTCAAAACCCAATTGATGATTGGCTTCCACGGTATCCATGCCTTCTTCCTGCAGAATATAAGCCATTGCTTTACTAAACAAACCAATTCCGCGGCCTTCATGGTTAGCCAGATAGAACAATGCACCCGTTCCATGTTCCACGATCATTTTCATGGACTGGTGGAGTTGAAATCCGCAATCACAACGCTTGCTACCAAAAATATCTCCAGTATGGCAAATACTATGCATGCGAACTAATGCATTTTCCGACTGCTCGAGATCGCCGTACACCAAAACGCTTGACTGTTGTCCCTCTGCCAAATCCAGTGTGGACAATCGCTTCACAATCGTCTCAGCGGTGGCATTCAGTAAGTCCTGACGATCTTCCTCATCCCGTACAGGCAACCAGCAGTACCACTGAAAAACAACCGTTTCCCCTTCCAAATTAACTGGCAGCTTGATCGGTCCAACCAAAATCGTCGAAGATTGTTCTCCACGAACGGTTTGAATTTTATCGTTAAGTAGCGTAGCTACATCTTTTTGGTTCATCTCTTTGCACCATCCTTTATATAAGCTCTATATAGAAAATGCCTAATTCTTCAAAGGCTAATCGTTATTGTTAGGGTCATAAATCATTGAACTCTGTGTAAGAAATGTTCATGAAACGTGGATTCCATCGTCAGTTGCCGTTCCTGAAGCTCGGTGACAGCCTGCCGTCGTCCGTCTTCGAACGCCTTTAGGTCTCCGGCGGTATAGCTCTTCTGTCGTAAACGAAGAAGCTCACTGGCTAGCACATCGGCATCCTTCAAAGCTGCGTTCAAGCCAAAAGCTCCGGTAGGTGTCATGGTATGCGCCGCATCTCCAATAAGGACCAGTCCGTTCTGCGTCCAGGTGTCACTACGACTGCTGAAAATATCCAACGGTACGAAGTCCTTCCATGAACGAATATGATCATGCACACTATGCTTCAAATCTGGAAAAGCCTCTGTAAACCGTTGTATAAATGGTTCAAAGGATTGCTTAAACAGGGTTAGAAAGCTACCCTCCTCCACATTCCAGCCAATTTGAATATAGCCCTCAGCCTGCGAGAATAAAGCCAATTGTCCTCCGTTGACCCATGCCAGACGAGTGACGGGCTCCCACCCAGCAGGTGCCGTAATTTTCGCCCATAGCAGATCATAGCCGTGTCGAATGTTCGTCACAGGCATCTGCGCCAGCTTGCGCACAGTCGAATAGCGACCATCTGCCCCTACAATCAACGAACTGTGAATCGTGATCTCATGACCGTTCTTATCGCGGGCGGTCAAGCCCGTGTACCCCTGCTCGCTGTTACCTTCCAACGCAGTCACAGTTGTACCCGCCAGGTAACGGAAGGACTCGTAGGTTGACGCCTGTTTGAGCAAAGCCTCCAAAAATCGAGGCTGTGGAATATGAACCCCCACATTACCATCAACTGATACTGGCTTGACCGTCTTCACTTGCCGCTGATGCCCCCAATATTCGATTCTTGTGGAGGCGAGAACATAGTTCTCATGAATTTGTTCGAGCAGCTTATGCCTTTGGATCACTTCCTGACCCTCATCATTCAAGATTTCACCGCGAAAGGCCTTTCCCGCTATGCTCTGCCGTTCAATCAATATCGTGGATACACCCTGCGCCGCCAGTAGACAGGACAACAAAGTCCCTGCGGGTCCCCCTCCAACTACGCACACTTCACATTCCAGCTTCATCCGACTTCCCCCTACACCCAAACCATAACCTCAACGATTAGTTCGTACCTGTTCATTTAATTACATCATTAATAATATCAAAAATAACATCAAATTAAGTTTAAATTTTAAGCATTCATATCTTAAGCTCCGTCTCAAAGCTAACAAGTTACTTTATGTAACAAAGTATATTTATATCATATCATTTCGTCAAGTAATAAATTTATGTAAAGTAAAATCATTTACTTTTAACAGTGAATCGTTAATAATAGGAGCATGAGGTGATCACATGAACATTCCGCAGATGTGTCCACGGTTTGAAAAGGCTATGGAACTACTGAGTAAGCGTTGGACGGTATTGATCGTATTTCAACTAACGAATGGTCCGCAACGTTTCGTCGCTATTGAGAATTCAATTCCTAATTTAAGTGGAAAGGTCCTTTCGGACCGTTTGAAAGAGCTGGAGGAAGAAGGAATCATACAACGTATGGTTTATCCTGAGAAGCCTGTACGGATTGAATACTCTCTTACAGATAAGGGACGCGATTTAGCTCCTTTGTTTGACCATATCGGTACTTGGGCTACACGCTGGATTGAGGTTCTACCAGTACTTGAACAGCAATGATCTTATTGAAGCAGCTTCACGGCTACCGCTATTGTTCCTAGACTAATATGATAAAAACACAGACTGCTAACATGTCAAAGAACGCCTTTGCTCTAAGTACAATTGTACTCATAGTGCAAGGCGTTCTATTTTTCATATGAAGGAACTTTAAACGTTTCCCTCACCGCTGCGCTGCATCTCCTCACGAATGGATTGCACCCGTTTTTTCCCCCAGTCATACATCATCTCCACAATGGGTAAAATCGTCATCCCCAGCTCGGTCATCGAATACTCCACCTTTGGAGGTACCTCGGGATACACTTCCCGGTGCACAATACCGTCCTCCATCAACTCCCGCAGCTGATTGGTCAGCACTTTATGCGACAGCTTTGGAAACAGCCTTTGCAGGTCACTGAAACGGTGCGGCCCTTCTACGCCCAAATGCCATAAAATAACGACCTTCCACTTTCCGCTTAACACCGACAGGGTCAGTTCCTTTTCGCAGTTATAGTCCCCGTTGACGATCTTCTCCCGTATTTCTTCTCTTAGTGTATCAGACATATATAATTAACTCCTTCTAAATCATCATGGTCTTGCACTCTAATAGTAACCTTTAGGTAACCTCCGTACTTGAAAGTGCATTCTTCACAGCCTGACGAAGCCATCCTACAATAGTAGATAATGTTACACATTCAAGGAGGAATAAAGTATGAGTAAAAAAGCTCTTTTTATTATACCCCCAGAGCGCTTTAATGAGGATGAATTGTTTAAACCGAAGGAAGCGCTGGAACAAGCAGGCGTTACTGTGATGTTAGCTAGTACAAAAACAGGCGAAATCATCGGTGACTACAACGGTAAAGCAACCGCTAATCTTATTTTTACAGACGCTGTGCTGGCTGATTATGATGTGGTGTCTGTGATCGGCGGCTCAGGAACGAATGACCATCTGTGGAATAACGCGGATCTCCAAGCTGTGCTGAAACAAACCCATGAGCAAAAAACTTTATTGGCTGGCATCTGCGCAGGCTCTGTAGCCGTGGCTCAAACCGGACTACTCTCTGGTAGAACGGCTACATGCTATCCAGTGGATGTACAAAAGGATCAGCTTCAAGTGCATCAAGCCGAATATCTCGCTCAGCATGTCGTTGCGCATAGCGACATTATTACAGCCGATGGCCCAGATGGTGCACAGGAATTCGGCGCAGCCCTCGTTCAAGCTCTGCAATAAGCACATTCTCGAAGTTCCAGATGACACTTTAAACAGCACTCCAACAAGCCGCATCACGTCCTTTCTATTGTATGGGACCTGATGTGGCTTTTTTGTGTCATTTTCATGCTTAAGTGATTAATTTAATTGTATGGTCCTGGATTTTCGTGTTAGCTTTAAACAATCGACGTTTAGCATAGGAGGCTTATATGCCGTGTTTATGAAAGGCAAAATACATTTACATCAGGTAACGTCCGAATCGTTGCGACTGGGCGCCTTACTATCATTAGTAGGGGGCTTTTTGGACACATATACCTTTGTTGGAAGAGGCGGTGTTTTCGCCAACGCACAGACAGGCAATATCGTGCTGCTGGCTGTCAAAGTCATTCAGGGGCACTGGATTCAGGCGTTATCCTATATCCCGCCCCTGATCGCCTTTTCACTGGGGGTTTTTGTTGCTGAAGGGATTAAACGAAAATCAACCCACCGTTTAACTCCGGACTGGACCCGCGCAATTCTTTTACTGGAAATTGCGATTTTTTTCATCGTGGGATTGATTCCGCAAGGAGTTCCCAATACGGTAGTGGTGGTGATCGTCTCGTTCGTCGCTTCCGTGCAAATGACTTCCTTCCGCAAGCTCATTGATGTGCCGTACACCTCCACGGTCAGCACCGGTAACCTCCGATCAGCTATCGAGGCTGTGTATGTCGCCGTAACGACCAAGGACACGAACGCTGCCATTCGAGCGATGCGTTATGGTGTCATCCTGGCAGCCTTCTTGGTAGGAGCCTTGCTGGGGGGATTTCTAACTCTGACAATTGGGGATAAAGCCGTTTGGGGCGCTGTTGTTGCACTTATTTTTTCTTTTATTTTATTTACAGAAAAGGAAAAGTGGAAGCTTCCCCTACGCCACTAATCCTCCATTACATCAGCCCTGAACGAACTGGCGCTGGGCCGTTTCAAAGAAATTCAAAAGGTCTTCACGGGACGGGAATGCAGCCTGAGCTGATTGGTTGCTACCGCCCCCCTTACCGTGAAATGCCCCCAGATTCTCTTTCAAAAATGCTCCGCAGCTAACAGACTGGGTGCCGTTATGTGCCAGAAGGATTTTGTTTTCTGCTGTTGTGGCAAATAGAACAAGCAAATCATGCTCAGCTGTCAGCTTGGTAGCCAATTGCTGCATGTCCTGCAGGGATTTTTGTTCGAATACATGAGCAAGAACATGCCCCTGCACAGCAGATAGCAACTCTTTCGCCTGGTACGAAGCATTTTCCTCTTGTAGGAGCTCCACTTGCGCCTTAAGCTGTTTATGCTCCTGCTCCCACTTTTCGAATCGGGTCAAAATATCTTTTCGCCCGGTATTGAACTTCATAGATAACACGTCCAATATCTGAACACTATCGTTAAAATCCTGGAGTGCGCGAGCGCCACATTTGAAATGGATTCTTGCCATCCCCTTCTGCTTCTCCCATTTTAAGCATTTAATGATCCCAATTTCCCCGGTCTGAGCTACATGTGTGCCACCGCAAGCATTATATTCAATGCCCTCGATCTCGACAATCCGAATATTTTCTGTCACTTTGGGCGTTTTCACAAGCGGAATGTCCTTCAATTGCTCACGGGTTACAAAATAACTTTTTATGCTGCGATTACTATAGATTTGCTGATTTACTTCCTGCTCGATTGCCGATAGCTGCGCAGGCGTTATATCCGAACAGTTCACATCAATCGTGTCATATTCTTGTCCCAGATGAAAGCTTTCCGTACGGGCACCCAACAACTCTAGACAAACCGCTGACAGCAAGTGCTGCCCGCTATGCTGCTGCATATGATCAAATCTGCGTTCCCAATCCAATCGGCAGGCTACTTTCCGATCCTCCGGCAAACGCTCTACCTGATGCCAAATATCCCCTTCTTCGAGAACAACATCTAATACACGGACGCCCTGAATGGTTCCTGTATCACAAGGCTGGCCTCCACCATGCGGATAAAAGGCCGTTTCCTCCAGCGTAACCAAATATTTTCCGTCTCTTTCCATGCTCTGTGTAATATGAGTGTCCCACTCCGTAAGATTTGGAGCAGTGTAGTATAATTTTGTCGTCATTCCAGGTTCCTCACTTTTGGGTTTTTGGTCTCGTGCGATATCCACTTATTATCAAGCACTTCATTGTAAATATCAATGTAGGGAAAAGCTTAAACCATTGCACGAACAACCTCCATATGGTGAACAATCGCATGACGATTAACAAAGTTTAGCTTGAAATTCATTTTTGAATAGATTAAGATTAGTCGGCTAACTAATTTATTGATTGGAACATACTGTAAGAAGAAAGGAGAACCTTATGGATTTTGATTTACGGGACTTGCCCACTCGTGAGGCGCTACAAGAATTTTCTATGCGTATCCCCGAGATTGATGTAAGAGCAACAGAAGCTATGCTATTTTTTATGCGGGTATCTTCCAGCGTCTTTAAAGTCAGCTTTGAGGGCTTTGAGAAGTTCGGTATATCTCATGGGAAATTTTCAATATTAATTCTTCTGTACCGCAACATCCATACAGGATTGCTGGCTACAGAGCTTGCGGAGAAAGTAGGGGTTAGCAAGCCTACTGTTACCGGTCTGCTTGACCGCCTGGAACGCGATGGGCTTATTATTCGATCTGTTCATCCTTCCGACCGCCGTATGAGCATTGTTAAACTGACCGAACAAGGAACAGAAATGATGGAAAGACTGCTGCCTATACATTTTACAAGCACTTCCACACTGATGAGCCACCTGTCCACCGATGAAAAGGAATTGCTCCTGACGTTACTGCAAAAAATAGAAAGTGGCATCCCTCAAGCAAAAGAGATATATAAAGCAGCAAAACCAGAATAAGTTTTAATTTTGCGCTTTAGTTAGCCGACTAACTTTTAAATTATTAAATAAAAGAATAAATAAAATGTACATATCAGGATATTTATTTATTCGAGTCCCTGTTTAACTCATTTTATGAATTTAAGGAGCGTATTACTCATGAATCGCACACAAGTCACCAGCCTCATCATCCCTCTCATTTCTATCGCCTGTCTTATCGGCGGGGGGTTCCTACTCCAGACCAACGGACAAGATCAAGTCAATGCTTCTCGATCCGTTAAAGGCACAACACTAAATGCGGATAGCATTCATGTATCGTTTGAACAAGTAGGAGGCAAAATCCTGAACATCCCGGTAACAGAAGAAACTAAGGTGAAAAAAGGAACTGTCCTTATGACTTTGGATTCCACAGATGTGGATCTGCAAATTGAGCAGCTGCGGACACAAATCGCCCAGTTCAATACGCAAATCAGCCAACAACAACAATCCATCCATTTAGGGTATACACGAGCAGCAACTCAGGAAAAACAGGCACAGCTAGATATCGCGCAAGCTCAAGTGACTGAGCGTAAAAGTCAGGCGGCATTGCAGCGGGCACAAGCGGCTGAGCGTCAAGCCACTGCTGCGGAACAACAGGTCAATAACGGGGCTCGGGCTGAAGATGTTCAGCAGCAACGAATTGCCGTAGCTTCAGCCACCAAAAACGTTCAGACGGCGCAGACCAACTATAAGCGTAATAAAGCACTCTATGATGCAGGAAGTGCATCCAAAGCAGCGTTGGATGATGCCGAATCCTCTTTGACTTTAGCGACAAATCAGTTGAGTCAGCAAAAAGAGGCTCTACAAAAGCTACTTCATGGTGCCACTTCTGAAGAACGTATGCAGGCCAGTGAACAGACGACACAAGCAGCCGTTTCGGTAAAACAAGCCGAGGAAGAAATTCGCGGTGCCCAATTGTCCGTCGATCGTTCCAAGACCCAGCTGGAAACCATTCAGCAGAGTCGTCAACAGTTGGCAGATCAGAAGCTGGCTATTGACCTTTTAAAGCAACAAAAAGACACACAGGAAGTTCAGCTTAAAACGTTGCTGCTCAAAAAAGAACGCCTGGTGTTAAAAGCACCACAGGATGGCAAGGTGACTTCGATTAGTACCAAAGTCGGCGAAAATGTGGCGCAAGGTGCTCCTGTGATTACCCTGGAAACCAACGATTTATATTACGATCTCTATGTGAATGAAGAACAAGCGGGGAAATTCAAGGCCAATCAAGAAATTAAAACTCATATCTCTGGTCTCAATAAGGACTTGAAAGGTACGGTACGCTATGTAACTGCTGCACCACAATTCGCTAATGTGAAGATGTCCCGTGAAAAAGGAGAAGCAGATACCGCTACATTCCAGATACGTGTATATGTAACAAGAGAAGCAGCTTTGCTACCAGGCATGACAGTTGAGGTGAATACAAATGAAATCTCTTCGTGATGAATGGTCGTATCTGGTTCACTCCAAGTATCCGATTATAGCTATTATCTTCCCATTGATTGCCGTACTGGGGTATTCACTGTTGCTCCCAAGCAGCCAAATTAACGACGCTAACGTGGTAGTGGTGGATCAAGATAACACAGCTTACAGCCGTGAGTTCATTCAGAAAATAGATGCTTCCCCGTATATGAACGTAGCTGAGATTGTTTCGTATACGGACAACCCTGAACAGTATTTTTATCATGAGCAATATTTGGCTGTTATTTCATTGCCGCATGGTTTAGAGGACAATCACAATCGTTCCCTCTCCAGCCGCGTGGGTCTCATTCTCGATAATACCAATGTACAATCTATTACTTCGATTCGTACAGCTATGCAGGAAATTAGCGTTTCCGAGAATATGGAACTGTCTGTTCCAGCTATGTTGAAAACCGGGATGAACGCAGAACAGGCTCAAGGGGCCCTCAATGGTATCGCCTTGGAAGTGCGTTCCATGTTTAATCCAACGAATGACTATCAGAATACGACGATACTTGCATTCACTTGTATGTTCTCTTTTATGATACTGAATATAAATAGCTTACCTCTGGTCGCCAGACTCCGGGTTTCCAAGAGGCTGGCTGCTGAGCTGCAAAATCCGTTCAACATCCTGCTGCGTATGCTTCCTTATACGCTGTTTTCGACGGCTGGCTTAATCTTCTCTCTAGGGATGCTTAAAGTGTTTGGGGGAGGCCGTTTCGAGGCCAATCCAATTCTCTTTATAATTCCAGTTGTCCTGTATGTATTCGGTACCGTTTGTATCAATGTCCTGGTTGCATGGGGCGCTGCACATCCGGGAATAGCCATTGGCAGAATGGTGATGATACTCATGCCTGCTTTTGTTCTATCAGGGGCTATTCTTTCCAGATCACTGTTTCCACCTTTAGCGATTCAAATCGGTGATTTCTTCCCCTTTGTATGGATGTATAAATTCCTGCGCACTATGGGTCTGCGTGGTGCACCTTTGCAGGAGATGCTTCCCGAACTCGGTTCTCTGTTACTATATGTGGGTGTACTCTCCTTGCTGGTGATCGCCAGAGCCCTATGGGAGAAACAGAAGCTGGCCAAGCAGACTGCGGGCACTGCTTCTGAAAAGGGATTACCACATCCCGTTGTTCCAGCAAGCACAACTGGCGGCGGGTTATCTATGCAAGGGGCACCATCAGCACCTATGCACGAGCCTATAAAAGGATAGAGTCTCGTCTACAAAATAAAAAAGGGTTAAGTGCCGTCTAACGATCCTTAACCCTTTTTCAATAATCAGGATTTTGTAAAATCCTCAATAATATTAAATTATCATTGTTATCAGAATAAAATTCACTTATATGCCCGACCTAATTGATAAGCGTGCTCCAGTAAACCTTCAATGTATTCTTTCGATTCGGATAAAGTATCATAGAAGAACTCCACCTTGGACTCTCTTACTCTTGCGTAACCAGCAATGGCTTTATTCAAATAATTAGTAACCAAATCGTGATATTCATACTTGATCAGATGTTCTTTCGTCCCCCCCGCCAAGCACATCCACAGAACCTGCTTTGACGTGAACTCCTGAAGTAAACCTATGTTCCACACTTTATCCAGGTACCCTTTTAGCATGGACGGGACACTATACCACCATAATGGAAACACAAAGACCAGAGCATCCGCAGCCACTATTCTATCCATCTCTTTCCGTGTTTCAGGAGCATATTGTTTATGGGTCGTATTCCAATCCAACTCATCTGCAGCGCTGTACACCGGATTGTATCCATCCCGATCCAAGTCCAAAATATCTACCTCGTGCTTATTCTCTTTCAATCCCTCTACAAAACGATTCATGACCGCAAGGGTTAGTGAATCTTCTCTAGGATGCGTGACGACCAATAAAACTTTCATGTATCCGTAACCTTCTTTCTCCTCATAATTAGTGAACCCTGTCTACAGATGCTATTATGGATGTTATACATTAAAGTGTGAAGTACGCACTTCAATGTACTGTAGGTACTTTAAGGTTCCTTAGTGCTTTTTGTACTACAGATCGGAGAGGGGGAAAAGTCTATGGAAGACAAAGCCAAAACCTATATGCTCGGGATCGAGGCAACTTTGGAGGTCATCAGTGGAAAGTGGAAAGGCATTATCCTACACCATTTAACCAGCGGCAGAAAACGTACATACGAACTTCGTCAACTCATTCCGAAAATCACCCAAAAAGTGCTCACCCAACAGCTTAGAGAGCTTGAAAAGGATGGAATCATCCACCGCATCATTTATAACCAAGTTCCCCCCAAAGTGGAATATGAGCTTAGTGAATATGGATGGGATTTTAAAGATCTGCTTGATCGTTTTTGCTTATGGGGAGAAGATCATTTGGATAGGATCTATGGAGATAAAACAAAGGTGTTGGAAGAGTATTCTGTGAAGGAGAAAAACGCCAAACAAGCACCACCCCTTTAAGGAGGCGTGCTTGCTGTAATACTATACCTAAGCTGTGTACCTTGTTTATTCACCAGTCTCCGAAAATTTCCGAATACGAGCCCCTACTTCATCCCGTACACGCTGGAATACGCTCCATTTCTCTTCTTCTGTTCCTTGTGCTTTAGCCGGATCATCAAATCCCCAATGTTCACGACGAACGTGCGGAGGTGTGATAGGACATTTATCAGCAGCATCTCCGCACAAGGTCACAACCAAATCCGCGCTGTTCAGCAAAGCAGGATCTATAATATCTGAAGTTTGACCGGAAATATCCAACCCTACTTCATTCATCGCTTGCACCGCTTTAGGGTTAAGGCCGTGTGCTTCAATACCCGCACTGTATACATTCCAACGGTCTCCCAAGTATTTTTTGGCCCAGCCTTCTGCCATTTGACTGCGGCAAGAGTTACCAGTGCATAAAAAGTAAATTGTCTTTTTTTCCATCATTACCGTCTCCTTCAATGTTCCATTATGAAATGATTAACCATAGATATAAGCCCAGTAGGGTCATAAAAAGTGTAGGAATGGTTAAGACAATGCCTGTCTTAAAATAAGTCCCCCAAGAAATTTTTACGTTTTTCGAACGGAGCACATGCAGCCACAACAACGTGGCTAATGAACCGATCGGAGTTATTTTCGGTCCCAGATCAGAACCAATGACGTTAGCATAAATCAACGCCTCTTTGACCATACCGGTTGCATGGGTAGCATCAATGGCAAGCGCATTAATCATGACCGTAGGCATGTTATTCATGACCGACGAGATAATCGCCGCAATAAAACCCATGCCCATGGTGGCCACAAACATACCTTGATCGGCAGCCGCTTGAATCACATGGGCCAGCAGATCCGTCAAACCGGCATTACGTAGACCATACACCACAACATACATTCCGATGGAGAAAAATACGATAGCCCATGGAGCACCCTTGATGACTTCTTTCATCGGCACTGCAGGGCTTCTACGCGCCATCAATAAGAAAAAGATAGCAATAATACCAGCCACCACCGAAACGGGAATATTAAAAAATTCGCATGCAAAGTAGCCAACGAACAAAACCGCGAGAACGATCCAGGACATACGGAACATCTTTGGATCTTTAATCGCTTCCGCAGGCCTGATTAATTGTGTCGCATCAAACGTTTTCGGAATTCTTTTACGGAAAAAAAGATACAGTACTCCTATACTGGCTGCTAAAGAAAATAAATTAGGTACAATCATGCGACTCGCATATTCCATAAAGGTGATCCCAAAGAAATCGGCTGACACAATGTTGACCAAGTTGCTGACCACAAGCGGAAGCGACGTCGTGTCTGAAATAAAACCGCTCGCTATAATAAAAGGAAAAATCATTTTCTCATCCAATTTAAGTGCCCGAACCATCGCCAGTACAATCGGTGTCAGTATTAAGGCCGCACCGTCATTCGCAAAAAAAGCAGCAACAACGGCGCCAAGAATGGTCACATAAACAAACATCCGGGTTCCGCTTCCTCGCGCAGCTCGTGCCATGTGAAGCGCCGCCCATTCGAAGAAGCCGATTTTATCAAGCACCAACGAAATCAGAATAATGGCTACAAAAGCCAGTGTCGCATTCCAGACAATATGAGTAACTTCCCAAACATCATGCAAATCGACGACACCCACCAGCAAGGCGAGTATGGCACCGCCACAGGCAGACCATCCGATGGACAGATTTTTAGGCTGCCAGATCACCAATACTAAAGTGGCTAAAAATATAATGCATGCCAACAAAATCAATGTTCTAAACCTCCAATATATTACCTTATAAACATATACTTATATAATAGCACCGTTATCCCTCAAGGAGATACACGGAACAGTCTTTAGGATGAACAAGCTGAGGAATCCGGTTCACAAAATGTGATCGGCTCCTCTTTATTCAGCCATTTTAAAATTTGCTTGGAGTCTGGCATACGCTCAAGAACAGCTTGAATATGCGGCTTATCGTCTACATTTAGGGAATAGTATACCCACTGACTTCGTCGTTCTTCTTTTACAATCCCTTGCGACTTTAGTTTTCTCAAATGTTGGCTAATTGCTGGCTGCGACATATCAAAGATATCTACAAATTCGCAAACACACCATTCTCTTTCTCTTAGCAGGGAAAGCATGGCCAACCGGGTTTTATCCCCCAGTAGCTTTAAATGATCGGCTACATAACCAAGTTGCTCCAATGTGTGACCTCCTTCCGCTTATATAACTACATGCTTATATGCTAATGGAGTTCAATCTTAATATCAAGAACCGAATAATACTTATTCGTTTACCAATTGCAGAATCCAGTCTTTTATATCAACGATTCGCAGTGTTTTGGGGCGTGTATTCGTTCCGGAAATAATTAATGGGACAAGGGAATCCTTTTCATGCAGCGATCCATGAGCACCTCCACCGATGTGGGTGGGAGAACTTTCACCGACGAGTTCATATCCGGGTTGGACCGTGACGACAACATATCTTCCTTCATGTGAATTCATTGCCCCGTGTAACCTCGCCAAAACGTCTGGATATTTTCCATACTTGATCCGGTTGTTATTCACCTTAATATCCACAAGGTCCTCTTCGCCCGACAAGGTCCACGATTGTCCATATTCATCAATGAATTTTCCACCGGGATGATAAGAAAATAGCTTACCCGTTTTCCCCTTTGTAACAACATGAATATTGTTTTTACCATCTTTCATAGCGATAATGTCGAGCTTGTCCTCATTTTGTAAAAACTTCACCACGTCAGACAACTCCACGTTATCGTTAATCGCATAGATATACGCCATTCGTTCATTAGCGGCAATCACGATTTGGTCTTCAGTTCTTACGGGTTGATTTAATTTTGCAATGCGGTAATGATTCAAAAGAGGCCTTATATCAACCGTTGCTGCCTGTCGATCATCATAAACCGCACTTTGTCCACTGTCACCCATGACAATCCATATCGCATTGTTTACAGCCTGTTCCCAAGAACCATATGCGTTCAACACAGTTTGCAGTGCTTGATCTGCTTTTTCGATTCCCTTCAGTTGAGTCGGGCCCTTTCTATGCGCCAAATTATCATTCTCAGGAAAGTATGTGATGGTTACGTCTGGAAGTTTCTTCTGGCTGATTAGAAAAGCGGCATCTTTTGCGGAAAATTCATCGTTCATCCCAAATTTTTTCCACAAAGGAGTATTCCAGTTATTTTTCGGATTCAATTGTGCCAGAGCTGCATAAGATAACCATTTAGGCCCTGTTACTATCATTTTTTCTGGCACCCTGTTGCTATTCGCTATGAAGTCAGGCACTTTTAAGGCATGTTTCGTTTTCCCTCTAAAGACAATAGCATTGATGGACGCGGATTCTTTTCCTTTGTCAGCCAATTCCTCATGTATGGTTTTCGTTTTTTTGTTCAAATGGACTTGGTTTAATTGGTAAATTGCGTCTAAGAATACTTGTAGTTGGTCTATCTTTAAGGCTTCTTTGGCACCATTGCCGTAGAGAATCATGCGTTTCTTTTGGTTGCTGTACCAAACGAGTCCGGGCACATGATGTTGGTCTGCATACGTTCCCGTTAATAATGTGCTGTCGATTGTCACAGACATCGTGGGAAATGAACTCACTACATGCGGAAAATATTGCCCTTGATTTAAGAGATATTGCATTGCGGGTGCACGGCCTTCTTGAATTGCTTCTTGCAAAGGCTTATCCATTAAAGAATCAATCAAGATCACAATGACAGGTTTTTTGCCCATTTGATTTACTGTGATAGGTGGCTTCACACTTTGTTGTTTTAGCTGTTGACTGGAGTCCGCTCTACACCCCAAGACCAACAACAATAAACCTAGCACTAGTGCTATGGTAACTTTATTCTTCATGCCCATGTATGTGTCCCTTTCTTAGAAAAACTTGATCCACTTATTTTTTTCTTGTACTAAAAAAATTATTCCTGCATTGGATCATCGGGACAAAGGTATCTCATACTAGCAATTAAAGATACACCTCCATGAATTTTTTGGATCTAATAGGCCAAATTTAAGATCAAACCATTCAGGGAGGGAACATAACCATGACGACTACAAACATAAGCGAATACTCCATGCATTATATGGATTCCGGTGAAGGAATGGCCATCCTATTCATTCACCCTCCGGTACTCACTAGCTTAAATTTCACATACCAAATCCAAGGGCTATCGCCCCATTTTCGAACCATAGCTTTTGACATCAGAGGACACGGTAATAGTCAGCCTTCCGAGCAAACGGTTACTTACCCTCTCATTGTCAAGGATATTAAACATTTGATGGACCGGATGAGCCTTGATAAAGTATTTCTGTGTGGATATTCTACCGGAGGCTCGATAGTACTTGAATTCCTCTTGACTTATCCAGATCGGGCATGGGGAGGCATTGTTATCAGTGGAATGTCAGAAGTAAACGAAGGGCGACTAAGAAACAAAATTTCTTTGGGTATTGCTCTTTCCAAAATCGGCGCAGTCGGTACACTTGCCCTTTCTATTGCTTGGTCACAAACGAAACAGCTATCTTTGTTCCGTAAGTTATTCAGCGATGCGAAGCAGGGAAATCCCAGGAATGTCGAGCAATATTATCGATACAGCTTGAAGTACAATTGCACCTCACAGCTCGGGGAAATCCAGCTTCCCGTCCTGCTTGTTTATGGTGAAGAAGATAAGCACTTTCATCCCTATGCCAAAATATTGCATCAACAATTACCAAATAGTGAGCTGGTTTTCCTTAAGAAAGCTGATCATCGCCTTCCTACGAAGGCCGCCGGATCATTGAATGAACTGATTAAGCAGTTTGTAAACCGCTTTAGCCTTTAAGGCACATCCTACGGGGAAAATCGTATACACATCTACTTCCCACTACCGATATTGTATCTTAGTCTGTGTATGACCTTGCATATGAGCTGCTCATCAAAGTGAAAAAAATTATATAATATTTTATACCATGTAAATATACAAATTATGCTAAGTTCATATATAGTTTAGATGGGATAGGTATGTATTATTCTGCTTCTAAATCTGAAGGGGTGTAAAAATGAAATGCTAAAGCGTATTCAAAATCTTTTTGTTATACCTAACTACCCATTGTTCATGATCTGCATGTTATTGCAAGGCATGGCTATATCCATCAGCGCACCTTTTTTAGCTGTATATTTTACAAGTACACTTGGCGTATCTGTAGGAACCTTTGGTGTGTTTACAGCGGTGAGTTTGATTTGTGGCATATGGATAAGCTCTCTGATTGCCAAACGTTCTGATACCGGATTAGATCGCAAACAAATTTTGGTGATTTGTACGTTATTTAATGCCGTAGCCTTTGCAGGATATCTTGTAATCCAAAATTTTTATGTGCTTTTTGTTTATATGACGATCTTTACGGCCATTGGTGCTCCTGGGATGCCGCAGTTATTTGCCAGTGCACGTGAAGCAGTAAATCGCAGTAAATCTGCGGATCACGCCTTTGCTAATTCAACGCTTCGGTCTATGTTTTCTCTTGGCTTTATTACCGGGCCGCTTTTTGGTTCCTTTTTGATTGCACATACGGGCTTTAAGGGTATCTTTATGGGAACGACCTCTATTTTTGTTCTCATTGCTGTGCTTCTATTACTTTTTATCAAGCAGCCTCCCGCTCAACTTAAACATAACAATCAACTTTCACTTCATCACATTACATTACATAAAAATATTGAGATTCTGATTCCCTTTTCCGTTCTTACTCTGCTCTATACGTCTCACTGGATGAATAATTTGAATATTTCCTTGTTCATCATTCACAATTTACAAGGCGACACGAGTGACGTTGCTCTAGTATCCAGTATTTGCGCAATTGTAGAAATCCCCTTGATGCTCATGTTAGGCGTACTAGCAGCTAAATACTCCAACCGTTTGCTTATATTTTTAGGAGCATTAACTGGAGTTGTCTATTATCTCCTTGTCCTTATGTCTACGGAGATGTGGCAGCTATTCGTGGGGCAGCTTCTTCTAGCCTTCTTTGTTGCAGTGATTTCTGCCATTGGCATTAGTTACATGCAGGATTTGTTGCCCTCTCTTCCAGGGTACGCATCGACGCTATATTCCAATGCGACAACCATCGGAAGACTGGTGGGGAGCTTGATGGGCGGATTAACCGCTCAATGGATTGGTTACCGAAACAGCTATTGGGTATGTTTGGCCCTGATCATCTGCTCCCTTGGTCTTCTGGCGATTTCAAAGAAACTAGAGTTTGAAAAATCTGCTACTTTAAAAGAAAGGAATCACAGTATATAGACTGCCGCTTATTTTTCTATGGTAGAGAAATGGCTCATGATTGTATCTGCCGCATGACTGTACCCACCAGCCTGGCGTAATGATTCGCCGATCACATGAGCCTGTTCTTTATAGGTTGGATGACTCAATACCTCTAATAAGGCAGCTCTCAAACTAGCGGGTGTAAGCTCATTTTTATCCACAACAACACCCGCTCCCAGTTCCCGCACCCGACTCGCTACAATGGGCTGATCCGATGTTAAAGGAATCATGACCTGCGGCACATTGTAATACAGAGCTTCACTTGTACTGTTCATCCCCGCATGTGTAACAAAAGCGTCCACATGCTGAAGCATTTCCAATTGCGGAATATAAGGCTTGATTATAAAATTGTCAGGGATACACGAGGCCAATGGCTCCATGTCTGTATAATTGCCTGAAGACAGCACAAACTGCACAGGCAAATCGCGAAATGCTGCAAAACAAAGCTTATAAAATTCCAAGTCTTTATTCAAAATAGTACCCATTGAAATGTACACCGCCTGTGGATGCAGAACACGAAGTTGTTCGAACGGGAAGGAAGGAGCATCTTTACGCGGTACAATAGAAGGACCTGTAAAAATAAAACTGTGATCCAGTTTTTCGGCTTGCGGTTGAAAATAGCGGCTTGTATAAACGATTCTTAAGTGTCCGCCATGAGGAGCAATCTCTTCTATAGCCGGAGCGTCAACCTGAAGCTCATTAGCCAGTTGATGCGTTATTTGCATCGTAGCCGTGTACAACTTTTTCACCTCCGGATCATTGTCATTCATGCCTTGCCCCGATCCCAATGGCTCTACGAAAGCAAAAGAAGCGATAGAGCACACAGCAGGGATTCCTAGCTTCTCAGCAATAATCGTGCCTCCCCAACCCATCAAAGAATCATAGATTAAATAATCATAGGTTCTGTTTTCAATAACTCTCAAAACCTCTGGAATAATCGGAAGAATCATACCTTTTACCATCATGTATACAAATTGATAATGATGTTTGTATTCTGCTGGCTTTAAATCAGAGTCTTTGGAAAAAGCATCATCCACAAAAGGGTAGGTGATCATCTGTGCTCCTGTCTGTTGAATTCTCGTACGATATTCTTCCGTACACACATAGTCAACATCCTCCCCACTGTCTACCAACCTTTTCACTAATCCTAGTGTCGGATTAACATGGCCTTCAGCAGGCGTGATCACTACTAACACACGTGCCATACGTTACACCTCCAAAATCAAAAATAAATTACAATTTGAAATAAATACATTTTTAACATAGCAAACATTTACCATGTAAACAAGTATTTTCAATACCTAAAAATTAAATATGTATCCTCCACTCAAACGATAGAAATAAGCGAGGCTGAACGCTAGAAGCGCTTGCCCCGCTTAACCACTGAACATCAAATTTAAAGACGCCAATCCCAATGATCTGGTCCACTCAGAACAGCTTCAACGGTGTACTGGCTTGCTTCATCGGCAGTAAGCTGTTTGGCCCAAGGTACACGTTCGCTACTTCCTGCACCTGGTCCAAAGTTATCAAACTCTCCAAATCTTGCGGTCTGCTCATTGGATTCCTTGCCCCAATTATTCCAGCCGCCCGGCTTGATATGGTCATCCATATAGGTCTTCAAAAAAGTAACATGAGCGTAAGGGCGCCATGGCCGTCCGAGATCCACCTTGCCTGTCAAGCCATTTTCTGTTGTCAGACGACATTGAATAAATACAAAGCCCGGCTTGTTCTCTTCTGTTGAAGCTGCTGTCACATATCCGGCACGCAGGCTGTGTATGATCGAATTATCAAACACAGCGGGTGCATTGCCAAATATAAAATCTACACTGCCACTGATGTAGCTGTCCTTGAAATACTGTCTGCCACGGTTCACAAGCAACGTATCCTGTAGGCCGGTAATTTTGACATTGTGATACTTACCACGATCGCCTTCGGCATATAACGCTACAGCCTGCACCTGCCCGGTTCCTTCTGTATTGGCAACCGTGACATTCTCCAACACAAAATCAGGACTTTGCACACGCATGGTATAGCTGTTGCTTGTTCCTAATTCTTTTCCATCCACCACGGTTTTGGCCGTATCATCAAAAGCAATGATCGTTTTATCCCGATCTTCTCCGATAATACTCAGGTTTTTCTTAGAGGAATTCACCTTTATTTTCTCACGATACGTACCGTTTTTGAGATGGATAACTGTCCTTGTATTGCTGTCGTCAGGGACTGCGTCAATAGCTGCCTGGAGAGATGTAAAGTCAGCAGGACCATAGGTCGCTACCACCACACTAGTGGGATGAGTTCCTCCTGAATCTGTCAGGTTGCGGATGGTGACATGGCTGAATTCCGACGTATTGTAATTCCATACATCGTTTTGTGGTTTGGATGCATCAGTAGCCAACCCGAACAATAGCGGTTGATGATCCGGCACATCTATAACCGTTTCACCAACCTTCTCCCAGTTCGTCACACCATCTGCGGACACCCAGCCGGTAACCTTTGGTCCTTGTCGTACCAGACGAACCGAATATGGCGTTGTAATAAACGTCTCCATTGACGCACGTTTCGTCTTACCCTCCGTTTGATCACGACTGATAAGAATACCCTGTTTGCCATATTTAACAAATGCTAAAGACATAAAAGCCATTTTTGATCCAGGCTTCAGCGATTCACGAATCATTACACCCGCTTCGGCATTATCATCCACTGGGGTAATATGTTCCACACGGGCTGTAATTTCAGTGTCACCTTCCCATTTTTGATAAGCATAATGGAAAATATCTGCCTTACCGTCAACGTCTCCCGCTGACTTCAGTCTTATACTGCTGCCGCTTGCATCTTCTTTTAAGACCTGAGTATGCCCTTTTATATAACCATCATTGCCCTCAGAGCCAATCTCTTCGCTGAGCCAACTTCCCGACGGCGCAGTCGTATTGACGTGAATGGTAACAGGATTGGAAAATGCAGCATTCCCCTTGCGGTCGGTCACCCGTACAATAATATAATGGGTACCGTCTGTTACATGATTCCAATCGAGATGATAAGGTGCGGTCTCTACTTTACCAACAAGTTTGCCGTCAATGATAAATTCAACGTGAGCAATACCATCTTTGTCCTTGGCTGTTGCTGTTATGGTCGCATCCCGGCCTGCTTCCAAAATATCGTTATGCTTTAGTGAACGTCCGTTTGCATCCGACACCTGAACGACAGCCTCTGGATTATTCACCTCATTTCCATTCGACAGCTTCTCAATAAGATCATTTAAATAGACCTCCAGATTCGTATAACCCTTGGCAAAATGAGCATACGCCCCTGTGCCGGCAAGCCCCTGACCGTTACGATCATCTGCATTATTGGGGTCCAGCCCATGGGCACGTTCCCATTCATCCGGCATTCCATCATGGTCACTGTCAGAAAGCTCCGTCGTCGTTACGTTAGAATCGTCATAAATCCACCCTGCTTCACGCGGAGAGTTAATAAATGCACCCGTTCCATTCTTCACATCATTCATAATTCGGGCGTCCACCGCATCTCTTCTTGGCAGCGTGGCTCCTGAGCCGGCAAGCACCTCCGTATATGCGGTTTGTGCATCTGTCGCTTGATATGGACCGTACGCATCGGGTGAGATTCCGTTGTCGTATTCCCCTCTGACTTCAATCGGCTCCGCCAAACGGGTGGACGGATCAATAATGGACCCAATGGATGTGCCAAGCTGCCAGTTGTCTTTCGTAACCGAGTCATTGCCGTACATATAGTTACCACCAATAAAGATGCGTGTTTTATATTTTTTACTACCCACGTCTACAAAAATTTGACCGCGAACGCCCTCATATGTGTTAGGGCCATACTTATAATAGTTATTTAGCACATTATACGATCCTTCACCGCCGCCGTATGAGGAGAAAAATCCCCAGTTATAAATGACATTATTGGTCATTTCCACAGCGTCGATTTGTTTTTTATCGGTTGGAAAACGCGGATTACGGCTTGCATTGTGAGCCAACAAGTTATGATGATAGGTGGAATTTCGTCCACCCCATATGCCGCCATAGCCGTGGCGACCTTTCTGGTGCGTAGTCATTAGCATACTTTCGGACGCAATGGACCATTGTACCGTTGTATTGACGTTGTCATACAGGCTCAGTACCTCATCCACCGACCAGCTAAAGGAACAGTGATCAATCATTATGTTTTTATGGTATCTGGCTCCCAATGCGTCATCCTCACTGGGGTAACGGTCGGTCAATCGGAAACGCAGGTAACGGAGAATGACGTTATCTGCTTCAATCCCTGTTGTGTAATCGCTTACAGCTATACCGTCGCCAGGAGCTGTCTGACCCGCAACCGTCAGATTGTTTCCCAAGATCTTAAGTGGCTCCTTGAGATGAATCGTTCCACCCACCCGGAATACGACCGTCCGATTATCGGAGCTGACCGCTGCGCGAAAAGATCCGGGAATGATCTGCTCCCCTTTGCCGTAGTCTGCCAGCGTGGTAACCTCATACACTTCACCTCCGCGTCCACCGGTAACATATTTACCGCCACCCTCAGCCCCCGGAAACGCCGGAATATCCGTCGCCACTTTTGCCCCCTTTGCGTTCTCTGTTCCTACCGCAGTCTCCGCTTGGATTAGTGGCGGGCACAAGGTCAACAACAATGAACCCACAACCACGTTACATAGCACCTTTTTCCATGTACGCTGCTTGCTCATATTCTGTTTCCTCCCTAAGATTTTCTTCCACATCAGCGCATATTTTTATAAAAACACGATCCGAGACGTTCAGAAGCGCCTTCACCTCCTTTCATCAATCTTTTCTGCTTTTATCATTGGCAGGTTGTCATATATACTGTTGATGTATGAATGCGCTTACTTATCTTAATTTGTAAAGGAAGAAGCACATGAATGAAGTGAAAGAAGATAAATATGTCATTGGCGAACAACAATTCTCCATTCATCACATCTATCGTACCGGTTTCACAGTTATGCCCCGGCCCCATGTCCACGAGAACTATGAGCTGTATCTCTTACTGCGAGGCGAACGCATCTATTTTATGAATGGCAAGGTATACACCGCTCGCAAGGGGGATCTGATATTCATCCTTCCTCACGACTTGCACTCTACCGCCAGTACGCAATTGCAGGAAACAGAGCGCATTTTGATTCATTTTTCTCCGACGTTTCTCCCACAGCAGGATCATGACATTCTTGACCTGCCGCCATACCAGCGATCCGCGTTACTTCGCTTACCTGCGAGAGAGCAAGTGGAAGTTGAACGTTTATTCCTACAGATGAATACCGAATGCAGGAATAAGCAGCCTCTGCATGACCGTTGCGTACAGCATTTACTGCTGGAAATGCTTATCCTGGTGCACCGATCGGAAGCAATCGAGCGTAGTGAACCTGTCTCCTCTCATCCCATGCATCAGAAAATCACGGAAATTTCTTCTTTTATTCAGGATCATTACAATGAACCGTTAACTCTCGAACAAGTGGCTGCCTGCTTTTTCATTAGTCCAGCTTACCTAAGCCGTATCTTTCTAAAGTTGACTGGTTTTCATTTCAGCGAATACATCCGCGTAGTGCGGGTCAGGGCGGCCCAAACCAGACTTCGAACCACCAAAGACAAAATCCAGCATATTGCAGAGGATGTCGGGTTCGGTCATGCTTCCCACTTTAATAAAATCTTTAAAAAAATAACTGGGCTCTCTCCTCTTCAGTACCGCAAGCAGGTTCGGTAGATATTCAGTGTAAAGAATTAGACGCCAATTTTATACCTCCGCTCTTGTCTTGTTTTTCCATTTTTATATCCACTTGCTCTTTCATGGAACTAAATACAAGCCGCGTTGGAATAAGTAAAATGCACAAAAAAACCATACTTCGCTGCAATGCGTGCACCGAAGTATGGCTATTACATAGTCATTTTACATCTTTAAAATTATAAATTACTCTTTCTATGACCATTATTGCAATGCTTTAATATCCTGAATCAGCAATTCAACATTTTCTTTCTTCGTAGCCCAACTGGTACAGAATCGAACTGCACTATGTGTACCATCAACCTTTTCCCAAAAGGAGTAAGTATATTTTTCACTCAATGCCTTTAGTATACGATCTGGTAAAATCGGAAACTGCTGATTGGTTGTAGAACGGTATTGAAAAGAAAAACCTTGCTCAGATAATCCGTTTTGAAGCAGCATTGCCATATCTATAGCGTGTTTGGAAATTTCAACGTATAAACCGTCTTCAAACAAAGTTTCGAATTGAATGCCCAACATTCTTCCCTTAGCCAGCAGCCCCCCTTTTTGCTTGATCATATATCGGAAATCTTTTTTCAATGTATCATTTAGAATGACTACGGCTTCTCCCATCAATGCTCCAATTTTTGTCCCGCCAATATAAAACACATCGCAAAGCTGTGCTATATCCGCTAAAGATGCATCGCTATCTTCGGCCACCAAGCCATAGCCCAATCGGGCTCCATCTATGAACAGTGGTAAACCACATTCTTGACAGACTCTACTTAATGCTTCCAGCTCTGCTTTGCTATAGATCGTTCCATTCTCAGTAGGTTGGGAAATATAAACCATCCCGGGCTGTACACTATGCTCAGGAGCGGCATCATTCCAGTGAGCGTCATACAAATCTTGTACCTGCTCGGCCCGGATCTTCCCATCTCCGCTTGGCAAAGTAAGTATTTTATGTCCAACAGCTTCAATCGCTCCGGTTTCATGAACCGCAACATGTCCCGACACTGCCGCAACGACGCCTTGATGCGGACGCAGAATAGAAGAAATAACAGTGGTATTGGTCTGTGTACCTCCAACCAAAAAGTGTACATCCGCATTTGGGGAGTCACATGCTTCTTTAATATATGCTCTAGCTTTTTCACAATGATCATCCACACCATAACCTGGAGTTTGTTCATCATTCGTCTCCAGTAGTCGCTTTAATATGCGCTCATGGGCACCTTCGGTATAGTCGCATTCAAATCGTATCATTCTGTATCCTCTCCAAATTATCCAATTTCTTCTGAATTAACAACATAGAAGCATGTAATTCTTTTATCTCTTCTTCTGAGAGTCCTTGAACTAATTTTAGAATTTGTTCATCAGACCTTTCATTCAGTTGGTTAAAGAACGCCTTTCCTTTAGGAGTCAAACGAATCAGATTTGTTCTATTATCCAACGTTGAATTTTCCTTAACAAGAAAGCCCTCTTTGCAAAATTTAGCAATGATCCTACTCATATAGCTGCGATCAATTTTAAGAGATTCGACTAAAGTATTCGCTATACATGGCTCGATCAACCCGATCTCTATAATGACACGGGCCTCGGTAAAGGAATATCCGCTATCCAGCACATGTCTATCCAAAACACCCAGTATATTCGTATAGAACCGATTAAAACGCCTCATATCCGCTATGATATTAGCATCTATATTGACCATAACTCCCCCTATTTAGTGGACTTTTGCAACAATTATAGTAAAGATTTTTGTGGACTATGTCAATGAAATAAAAAAACCGTACATTAAGACTCTCGCCTAATGTACGATCCTGTATTATATATTTACCTACAAGTTCAATGAACTATCGCTATTTATAGCCTTTTGCTTCTTATGCTTCCGTTTCAGCTTCAGATGAGCTACGACCATATACAGCGTCGGAACTACAAACAATGTTAAAATAGTTGAAAAAATCAGTCCGAAAATAATGGTTGTTGCCAACGGTTTGAACAAGATCTCCCCTATTGTGGCAATAGGAATCATACCCACAATCGCAGTTAGCGAAGTAAGCAAGATCGGACGGAAACGGGCAGAGCATGCCATTAGAATGGCGTCTGTTAAATCAGCGCCTTCACGCCGTGCATCTTCAATAAACTCTATCAACACGATACCGTTACGCACGACGATACCAGCAAGTGAAATGATCCCCATAATACTCATGAATCCAATGGGCATCCCTGAAATAAAACTTCCAAGGATTCCCCCTGCCGCTGCCAGATAAACGGTAGTCATAATAATGAGTGGTGTGGACACCGAGTAAAACTGCATGGTGATCAAGAGGAGAATAAGGAAAATAACAATAACAGCTAATTTGCCCAAGTCCTTAAACATATCAGACTGCGCAGATGTTTCCCCTCCCATCTCCCAGGTGTAGCCTGGTTCAAACTGGGTATTTGTAAGTTTGCTACGGATATCATTAGTGAGTTCTGTAGCCGTACGCCCGTTACCATTGGCTGAGATCGTTACCGTCCGTTCCAGATCATAACGGTGGATTTGTTGGATGGAAAAGTCCGGTTTCATCGTGGCTAATTGGGATAAAGGTATTTGCTCCCGTGCCGCATTGTTCACACTTAATTGTTGGAATAATACCTCAGGATCTTGGTTTGGTTTGTTCATGTATATATTGACATCAAGCAATTCCTTACCCGTATCAAAATCCGTTACATTCACCCCTTCACCCATTAATAGCAAAGTACGCGTTAAATCGGAATAACTAACCTGATATTTATCCAAGGCTTGCTGATTGATTTGGAAATTCAGATTATAGCTTTGCATACCCATATTATCGGTCACATCTACAGCTCCGGGGGTCCCCGCAACCATTTCTTTGACTTTAGTTGTCATGTTTTGCAGCTTATCAATATCTTCTCCTTTAATACGGATAGACACCGCACTGCCGACCGGAATACCTAATTGGGGAACACGAATGCTGATTAATGCAGATGGATATTTAGCTTGTAGCGTATGGGTCCAGTTATCTACTGTTTTTTTGAGATCAAATAGCCCCTCTTTTCCAACGACAGCAATTTGGCCGTTGACCGCTCCCCCAGAGCCATGACCGCCTGCAACATCACTATACAGCTGAGGCGCTCCTCCACCTGCCGTTGCCGCCAGCCGCTCTGTTTCTGGCTGTTTTTTGACCCAGCTCCCAATCTCGTTTACAACTTGATTGGTTGCCTGCAACGACGTTCCTTCTGGCATCGTTACACTAATCGTGGCATCCGCTTGATCGGAATCCGGAAATAATTCAATGGGAACAACAGCAAGTAGTCCATAAGCTGCTGTACCCATCATAAGACCAATAAGCGCTGTTAACAGTGGACGTCGCAGTATTCTAGGCATCCAGTTTTTAGAGTACACATTGGATAGAGATTGTATTTGATTCCCCAGAAGTCCAGGTGGCTTAACTGTCTTACTACTCTCTTTTCCTTTACGACGTTGATCGTACCATTGACGGAAAATAGGAATAATTGTTAACGACATAATCATGGAAGCCAGCATCGTTAACGAAATAACGGTAGGTATCGGTTTAATAAAGTCACCAATAGTGCCCGGCAGGAATAAAAGCGGGGCAAATGCCGCAACCGTAGCTAGCGTAGCTGTAATGATCGATAAGGATACCTCTTTCGTCCCTTTAATGGCCGCCTCCGTAGCATCTTCCCCAAATTCAGAGCGTCGGCGTTCAATGTTGTCATTGACCACGACGGCATCATCAACCAATATTCCTAATACGATGATTAATCCGATGACTGAAATTTGATTCAGCGTGATTCCTGTTGTGGGCAAGAAGATAAAGCCAATGGCGATGGAAACAGGAATGGCTAAGGCCACAAATGCTGAAGTCAGCAAATTCAAACCTAATGTACATATAACAATGACCGATATAATAGCGATGATCATCTCTTTGGTCAGGTTTCCAAACATTTCATCGACTCGATCATTTTGCGCAAAAAGTAGTTCAAAATGTACATTCTTCGGCAAACCGCTCACAAGTTCATTGATTTTGGCTGTTGTCGCTTTAGATACCGTTGGCACGTCTGTGCCTGTATCTCCACTCACACTGATGGAAATAGCAGGCTTGTTATTCACATACGTATAACTAGTCGCTTTTTTAAAAACAAGTGAGGCTGTCCCTACATCCTTCAGAGATATCGGGTATCCATCGTCATTGCTTGAAATCTGGACGTTATTTAGGATAGATGGATCCGTAGAGGCATTTACCGTCAGCTGATAAGTACGCTCATTGAAATCCATACTTCCTGTAGGAACTCTCTCATTCTCATTTTTGATTGCTTGAACAACCTGCTCCCAGGAGATGTTATATTGTTGCATCTTTTGTGTGTCTAAACTAATTCGTACTTCTTGATCTGGTATTCCTTGAATATTAACTTGCGAAACACCCGAGACCGTTTTTAATTGATCTTTCCATTTGTTCATCAATTCATTTAACGCGTATAAATTCTCAATTTTATCAGAAGTAATCGCGTATGAACCAATGAAAGAGCTTGTCATGCTATCATTAATAATGGGCTGCATCGCATCTGCTGGAAGCTCAGACTGTGCATCCTGTACCTTTGTACGAAGATCAGCCCACACCTTTGTCGGGTCCGCATCTTCAAAAGCATCTATTATTATACTAGATTGGCCTTTAGATGAAGTGGAAGAAATCGTTTTGACACCTTGTACGGCTTTAATTTTCTGTTCCATGACCTTAGTAATGGTTTGCTCGATTCTTTCAGGTGAAGCGCCTGGATAGATGGTTGTAACACTGGCTGACAAGGGAATAACATCAGGCTGCTCCTGTTTAGGTAACGATGTAAAATTGTAGAGCCCTAGCACAATGCACATGGCGAAGAAAATGAGTGTAATTTTTTGCTTTTTAACGATATATTTAATCATTCGGACGACTCCTCCGATTTCCCAGGTACACCATTCCCAAGTAAATCACCATTAAATAAGGTTCCTGCTCCTTGCGTAACGATTTGATCGCCTGCCTGTAGCCCAGAGACCACTTCGAGCTGATTATTAGTCACTTTCCCCAGTTTAATCGGTGTTTTGACAGCTTTTCCATTTACAGCTTTAAAGACATAAGGATCATTTCCCGTACTAATTACGGCCTCTACGGGCACTAAAAGCGCTTCGTTTTGATTTATGCTTTTAGATGCGCTGATGACTTGACCAGGTTTCCAATTCAGTTCGGGATTGGGAATGCTAACTTCCACATTGATGCTTCCCGTTTTGGAGTTCGTCGATGGATAGATCTGGGTGACGGTTCCTGTTCTCATTTCATCGTAGAGAGATATATTAACTTTTTGGTTTTTCTTCCACGATAAGATTTCACTGTCTGGTACGGGGAGGAGTACTTTTAAAGTCTTGATATTTCCGACAACAAATGCCTCACTTCCACTGGAGCCCAGTTGACCATCAGATATCTTTTTTTCAATCACAACACCAGTGATCGGGGAGGTTAAAGTCGCTTTTTTCAGTGACAAGGATGACTGTTCATAAGCAGCCAATGCATCATCATAGGTAGCCTGTGCCTGAGCTTTACTGGCTAGCCCTTGTTGTATAGTAGCCCTAGCCGATTCCAGCCCTGCTCTGGCCTGATCTACGCCGGCCGAAGCTTGGGCACGCTGTTCCTGGGATGCCCCTGCAAGCAAAAGAGACAATTTCTCTTGCGCATCACTTAAGCTTTTTTGTGCGTTTGCTAATTCCAGCTGCGCATTCTCATTTTCCGTTAAAGATACCGCACCTGCCTGGAATAGACTTTGGGAGCGTGCGGCATCCGCTTTCTTCTTGTTATAATTATTAGTTGCTACAGTAACCGCATTTTGAGACTGTGCTATCTCCTGCTTTTTGGCGCCATTGTTCAATTCCTGCAATTTCGATTGGGCCGCATTGACCTGGGATTGCGAACTATGAATGCCCGCCTGTGCCGATTGGACAGAAGCCTCCGCTTGGCTAACACCAGCCTTTGCCTTTTCCATGGTTGCCTTTGCCCGATCCAGCTGCAACTGGTAATTGGATGTATCTAGCTTCGCAAGGACACTCCCTTTTTCTACTGAATCCCCAACCTCAACCATAGTGCTCAATATACGTCCATCCGCTTCAAAGGAAACATTGGCCTCATTACTTGCCTGCAATGTCCCCGCCAAATTAAAATCATTGGCCAAAGGTTTCATTGCAAGTTTCTCCACTTTCACCGGGTGACTGGCTTCTGTTACAGAGTTCTCCGTTGCACTGGAGCAACCGGAAGCTACGATAGCTAATGCAACCCCTGCAATCATTATCCTAATTCCTTTTTTCTTCAACTTCATGTCATCCTCCCTGATTCTCTCTTCTAAAGGTGCTATCAGCAACCCGTGGGTCAAGTAAACTTTTTCATCCTTTTTTCATGTTATAACAATGAACAAACAAAAAAATCGTACAAAGGGGCAAGCACCTTATGTACGACTGGGCAAATAAATAACATATTTTCAGTTATTATTTCTAAAGCTGTAAAATACCACGTTCCAACGAAACAGCAACGGCTTCAGATCTGGAATCAACACCAAGCTTGTTATAAATATTCGTTAAATGTGCCTTTACGGTACGCTCGGAAATTCCCATATCAAACGCAATTTCCTTACTTTTAAAACCATGTGCAACAGACTTTAATATATGTCTTTCCTTATCAGTCAGAACTAAGTTTCTTTCATGTGACTTTGCCTCAGCTTCTCTCTTATTCGTGGCAGCAAATACCCTTGCTGTTATTTCTGGCTGAAGCAGCGTTTCACCCCTTAGCGCAGACTCAATCGTGCGAAATAGGTTTTCCCGACTGGTATCTTTCAACAAATATCCTTTTGCTCCCAAAGAGAGTCCTTTAATCATTAAATCATCTTCGTTATAGGTCGTCAGGATAATGACTGGCGTTTCATTTTGTTTTTCTCTGAGGGCCTTCATGGTTTCCAAACCACTCATTTGCGGCATATATAAATCCAACAGGATGACATCCGGCTGAAGTTCTTCGATCAATTTAAGAGCCGTTACACCTTCTCCAGCCTCACCAATCACTTCATAGCTGTCATGGGTCTCCAGCACCAGCTTTAATCCTTCTCTAACTACCCAATGATCATCGACGATTAAAACCTTGTATTTCATAATAGGTCTCCTTTAGTAAGAGGCGCCTCTATTTTTATAGCCGTACCTTCTTGAAATATACTGCTGATATTGATTTTTCCACCCAGCATCCGTACACGTTCATGTATACCTATTATTCCGTAATGCCCTGTTTGCTTGGCAATAATATCCGTATCAAATCCTTTTCCATCATCACGAATCTCGATTTCAATCTTGCCTTCGTTATCCAAAATACTTATCCATACAGTATTCGCATGTGAATGCTTCGCTACGTTGGTTAAACACTCGCTTATAATAAACAATCCATGTTCGAACACCAGTCTGGGAACCGAAGCTTTAATTTTGATGTTGCGGATTACACGAATGCTCGTAGCCATTGTGAATCGCTGTATTTCTTCCTCCACGGCTTCTGCAAAATCAACTTCCGAGATGGTTTTTGAACGCAGATTGTCTATAGCTCGCCTTGAATCAGACAATGTTCTTCGCACTTGTGACATCGATTGTTGGACGATCTCCTGAGCTCTTTGCGTACTTCCTTTTGTCAGATGAGCATCAATGGCTTCAAGTTGCATGATTAGCCCAGCAAGTCCCTGCGCCAGCGTATCATGAAGATCACGGGCCATACGTTGTCGTTCGTTAGCGATTGTAAGTTCTTCGACCTTTTGATGTGCGATTTCAAGTTCTTTAAGAACGTTTTGCGTTCGGATTCGTGCTTGAACTTGTTTGAGAAAAAGAATGGCATAAGCTACTATAACAACTGCAATGAGAAAAAATAGCGGGATGAACAATACAAATTGCCTGCCATCATTATGCCAGACTACAGCCACACAAAAAAGTACATAGGAAATCAAAAATACAAGAATGACCTTAAGCGGCTTGTAATAAATACCTATACTCTGACCCACCAAAATTGGCATTAACCCAACCAGCACAATGGAGAAACTGTCAGGTAGAAGAAATGCACTTGAAAAGATCAATCCCCCTTGCACAACAAAATAAGCCCATGAAAAATATTTTGCAACTCTTTGAGCATGCAAGTACAAGAGGATGTGTAATATGACGATTACAGTAAATAAGACACTTTGCAGCAGATTTAGACCACTAGACAAATGTTGAAGAATGACAGACTCACTATAAATTATAAAAATCCATATTATAGTTAATACTTTTGAAATATCTTTCTTCTCAAATTCACCTTCACTTTCACTTATTTCCGGATCTACATTCTGGACCTGTACATTGAATTCATCGTTCATAATTCCCTCCTACAATTCTAAATTCGGCTTTTCGACTTAATAGAGATAATGGCACTATGACGGCCTAGTCCATTTAGTTTGAACAGAAATCATTTATATATTATTTTACAAAAAAACGAAAAGAAAAAAACGTACACATGGGCAGCTTCACTTGTACGTTTGGGCATTGAATACTTTTTGTTTGATACCATCCAAGTTATGCGTCATATAAAAAGCACGCAGCAGGTTATCCTGTGCGCGCTTGACCACTTACTATTCTTCTTCCAACTCATCTGGTACATCGTATTTATTGATATGTGAAGTCATTGCTGCAACAGCTTCGCTGGCATCCGTTGTGGCCGGTACTTCTCTGACCACATCATCCGTCTGATCACGAAAGTTCAAACGATCTGCCTCAATCTCTTTCTGTTGGTTCGGTTTCATTTTTCACGTCGCTCCTTTCTATTCAAGGGTCTGATCTCGTTCTGTTAACGCGTACAAAGGCACTTCCCGTTCTTCTTCCGGGTTGTTCAGCGCATAGATCCGTGCCGTCTCACGCTGTTCATTCACATGCTGAATATAAATGGGTAGCCCATCACACAACACATTCGCCATTATGGAAGAAGACGCTATTTCTTGCGCTCTTTGAACATTCACTTAGAAAAAACCTCCCTTGCTAAGTAGAGTTCCCCCTTACTATGCACGAGGTAAATATTTGTTATACATATTTCATGCCAACATGTGTTTCACGATCTTGAAAGGATATCATTTGAAAAAATAAATATTATTGTTATTATGGATTGAGAGATTCAGTGAAAACTGCAATCTTAATTGTAGAGAAAAGGAGTAATGATGAATGTTAAACATATTAATGGTTAACTTTCCGGCAGAAGGACATGTGAACCCTACGATTGGGATGACGCAAGCCTTTGCAGCACGAGGGGACCAAGTACATTACATTACAACTGAGAAATACAAGGACAGACTCGAAGCAGTTGGAGCGAAGGTTCACCTGCATTCTGATCTGGTCAGGACCGCTTCTATTGATTCCAATACTCCGGATGGGTTGAGTGCATTTATGAAAATTCATATTCAGACTTCGCTGGACATATTAGCAATTACTCAGCAACTGTCTAAAAGCATTGATTTTGACTTTGTATTCTATGATAGATTCGGAGCTGGCGAGTTAGTTAGAGACTATTTGAAAATCCCTGGTATTGCTTCCTCCCCATCTTTTCTGATTTCACAGAATCGGATGGCTACCAATCTCTTTCGCTTTAATGAAAAAGAGCCGTTTCAACTTGATGAACATGCCACGACCTCACTGCAGCTCATGAAAGAAAGGTTCGGTGTTGCTCCCGAAAATATGGTTCAATTTATGAGCAATACAGGGGCTTTGAATGTTGTATATACCAGTCGATATTTCCAACCAGACGGTGAACAGTATGGTGACGAGAATCTCTTTATTGGTCCCAGCTTTCCAGAACGTAAAGGGGAAAATTCATTTCCACTGGACAGACTAGAGGATAAAAAGGTTTTGTATATTTCGATGGGAACTGTTCTGGACCATACTGAAGACTTTTTTAACACCTGTATTGAAGCTTTTTCCGATTTTGAAGGTATCGTCGTGATTGCAGCTGGCGAGAAAGCTGACTTTACGAAAATCAATCCGGCGCCAGAGCACTTTATCATCTCGCCCTATGTTCCCCAATTGGAGGTATTACGTCATTCAGATGTGTTTATTACTCATGGTGGAATGAATAGTGTAAATGAAGGAATTCACTTTAACGTACCCTTGGTTGTACTGCCGCAGGACAAGGATCAGCCCATGGTCGCGCAGCGGTTAACAGAACTTCAAGCTGGCTATCGCATAACCAAAGACCACATCAATATACAATCGTTAAGAGATGCCGTACATGAGGTACTGTCGAACGCAACGTATAAAGAGGGCGTACAAAAAATAAATGATAGCTTCCAGCAATCTGGCGGTACAGAAGAAGCCCTCGCAAAAATTGATGCCTATCTTCAAAATAAGCTTGTGTAAATCACACGATTACAATTCTACAAAAAAACAGGAGCCCTGACCATCAAGGGTCGGGTTCCTGTTTATCATGCATTTCTATGTGGAGATATCCCACTTCTGAAACGAAGCCATCGTACACTTTCCGCTCGTGAACGCTCGAATGCCTGTAGATTCTGCTCCCGGATACACTCTTCCTGTGAGGACGTATTCACCGTCGCCGATGAATATTTCCACCGAGCTTTTATCGACAAAAATCCGAAGCTCCAGACGGCCCTCGTTTAAGTTTAAAGGCACTCTTCTCTCTCCGCCCGGGCCTATACCTGCACGCTCACGGTTAAAACGGAACAGACCGTCATCGGGACGATACGAGAGTACAGTCTCCTCTTCGTCGCCCACTCGCAGCTTCAAGCCGAATTCATTGGTGTTACTGGCTTCGAACTCAAATACCGCCTTCAGTTCGTAGCTATCTCCGAACGTTTCCATGATCTGCTCGCCTGTCAGCAAGATATCCCGCTGTTCGAACAGATTGGATCGGTAATTTTCCACCTCTTCAAGCGGACGGAACAGCAATCTGTCGTGGTCGATAACCGCTTCCCGCGGAAGACTCATTGCACCCGCCCAATGGTGCCCTTGCTGGGTCGGCATCTCCGACTCCCACATATCCATCCATCCGATGACGATTCGCCGCCCTTTATCATCCAAGGTTGACTGCGGGGCATAGAAATCGAATCCGTGATCTACCTGAGCATACCGCTCTGCCGTAAATGTTCCAGCCTCCGCATTGAAATCACCTATACCGTACATGGTGGAATGCAGATTGCGGTATGCTTCTCCCTGAGGGGGCATGCGCTGTGGAGACAGCATAAATACGTGCCGACCGCCAAGCGGGAACAAATCCGGACACTCCCAATTATCGCCGAAACGTCCGTCACTCACGGCTAGTACATTGACATACGTCCAGCTTTTCAGGTCTTCAGAACGATAAAGCAGTACAAGTCCGTTCCCTTGGGCATCATTAGAACCAAGAACGGCGTAATATTGATCTTCGTGCCTGAACACCTTAGGGTCACGGAAGTCTTTACGGCTGATCGTGTCCGGTACGGCGTCATAACCGATGACCGGATTGCCCTCCCACTTTTCGAATGTCACCCCGTCCTCCGATACTGCAATCCCTTGTGACTGCTTGTAATCCTGATCCTTGTCAGGCCCGGTTACAACATGTCCGGTATACATCAGGACAAGCTTCCCGTCCTGCTCTATCGCACTGCCAGAGAAGCAGCCATCCTGGTCGAACTCGCCGTCCGGTGCCAAAGCGACCGGTAGATAATCCCACTTCATAAGATCGCGGCTGACTGCATGTCCCCAGTGCATCGGTCCCCATACTGATTTATACGGGTAATGTTGATAGAACAAGTGATACTGCCCGTTATATTGAATGAAGCCGTTCGGATCATTCATCCAGCCGAATTCAGCCATTAAATGGTAGTTCAGCCGATAATCCGGCCGAAGCATATGCTTCGATTGGGAAATAAATTGATCTGCACGCTCTCTCGTATACGTTCTAGTCTGTTTGATAAGGCATCCTACTCCTACAATTATTTAATCGAACCTTGCATAACACCCTGAATAATATACTTCTGGGCGAACAGATAGATGATAATGATCGGAAATATCGTCAGTACCAAACTTGCCATCAATGGACCATAATCCACTGTATAGGTTCCATAAAAGTTATACGTGGACAACGGAAGTGTCCTTTGCTCCGGATCGACCAGAATGAGGGAAGGCAGCAGAAAATCATTCCAGATCCACAGCACATTGAGAATGGAAATGGTGGCAGTCGTGGGCATCAGTACCGGAAACACGATCCGGAAGAATGTTTGAACCCGCGTGCAGCCGTCAATTAGCGCCGCTTCCTCCAGTTCTTTTGGAATACTCTTTACGAAACCATGATAAATGAAGACGGCCAGCGAGCTACCAAAACCGATATACATATAAATCAGCGACCACTTACTGTTCAGCAGATCAAGTGACCCGTAGATTTTCACCAATGGAATCATGATAGCCTGGAATGGAATGATCATGGATGCAACCATCAGCATAAATGTATATTGGTTGAACTTGGTGTTGTTTCTGACAAAATAATGAGCCGTCATCGCCGCAAACAGCGATATAAACAGAACGCTTAACACCGTTATGACCAATGAGTTGGTGAAGGCAGCGATGTAATTCATTTTATCAAATGCATTCATATAATTGACCATACTGAAGCTCTCTGGAAGCGATAACGGATTTGAGGTGATGGCCATGTTTTCTTTGAACGAATTGATCAGCAGAAAGACGAACGGTACGATGAACAATATGAGTATGACTGTCAGCACAATGAATTTGATTACGGAGGAAGCAACTCTTTTTCTTGTCATTACGCCTCCACCTCCAACTTCTTACTAAAATAAACCTGAAGCAGAGTGATGAGAGCAACCATCAGGAACAACACGAATGCTTCTGCTTGCCCCACACCATAATCACGGGAAAGGAATGCCTTTTCATACACATGCATCGACACCATTTGAGTACTGCTGAACGGCCCACCTTTCGTGAGCGCAAGGTTCACGTCATAGACCATAAATCCGCGTTGCAGGGACAAAAATATACATACGATGAAAGAAGGAACCATCAAGGGCAATACCATTTTCCGCAGTCTGGTCCAGCTGTTTGCCCCATCAATGCTTGCGGCCTCCATAATATCATTCGGCACACCCGTCAATCCCGCGATGTAAATGACCATCATGTAACCCGCGTTCTGCCACACCGTTACAATCACGAGTGCCCAGAACGCTTTGTCGGGATCAGCCAGCCAAGTCGTGCTGAGCGACTGTATACTGGCATGTTGTCCCAAATAGACAAGCACGTTGTTGAATATAAACTGCCAGATAAAACCGAGTACAATGCCCCCGACAAGGTTGGGCAGGAAAAATCCTGCCCGGAAAATACTCTGCCCTTTTAACCCTTTAGTCAGCACATAAGCCAGCATAAAAGCGATCACATTGATAAGAACAACGGTATAAAACACATACTTGAGCGTCAAGCCGAATGACTTCCAAAACTCGATATCTCTAAAAACAGCCAGATAGTTTTGGATGCCTACCAGCGATAGTGTGGTGGAAATACCATCCCAGTTTGTGAACGTCAGATAGATGCCATACAAAAATGGAATAATCATTACCGTTATGAAGGCAAACAAGGTTGGGCCCGTAAACAGTAGCCGCGTCCGCAGCCGGTTCCATACTCCTTTTTCCGTAATCATGATGATCCCTTCCTTTGTTTCGGGTTTCTCTCTCTATTCCAGGTAATTTGAAAACAACCTTATTTAACGGTTTTCCAGTAGTTTTCGATTTCTTTAACCAGTGTTGCACGATCTCCCTGTTTCGCCAGATACTTTTGCATGGAAGACCCTGTCTTAGACCAGTGGTCCGCAGGCAGCATGCTCATCGACTGCTCTGACTTGCCTTTTGCAATATAATCCTGGATGGACTTGCCAAGCGGGTCGGCCGCAGGCAGTGTAATATTTTTGAACGCCGGGATAATGTTCGCTTGGTTCACCAGGAAATCCTGGCCTTTCTCATCATATACGATCCAGTTCAGGAACTTCTTCGCCGCATCTTGCTGTTCCGGAGTAGTCTTCTCCTTGTCAATAACAATGCGCTTGGATACAGCGGACGAAATCTCCTGATTGCCGTAGTCATCGGCATTGTTACTGATGGGTACAGGCAAGAAACCATATTCTTTGTTAGCCGTATCAAAACTGTTGATTTGCGGCCATGCCCAGTTGCCCATGAACCAAATGCCAACTTCACCTTTGCCGAGCAGCTCCGGTCCGCGTTCATAAGCTCCTGCTAGCGGAGAAGCCTGATCGATGTTGTATTTCATCATGAGGTCGAATGTATCCATAAGTCCGTTAAATACAGGATTATTAGCCAAGCTAGCCTGGCCCGTTTTTAGTGACGCCATGAATTTGTCCACTTCAGCCATGTCTTTGTTCTGGCCTGCATAAGCAAGAGGCAAATAATGAGCGCCCAGAGACCAGTCCATTGGTGAAATCACCAATGCTTTCTTACCAGATGCCTCAATTTGCTGAAACAGTTTTTCAAGGTCATTTCGGGTTTTAATTGTGGTAGGATCAAAGCTTCCGCCTACCGCTTTATCTACAACGGCTTTGTTGTAAATGAATCCGTAGCCTTCAACAGCCAGCGGAAACGCATAATTTTTGCCGTCAACCGTCGTAGCTGTGGTAGCGTTTTCAACTGTGTCCTTATTCCACTTTTCTCCGCTCAGATCGAGGATACGGTCCTTGAACTTCTCCACATCACCTGTATCTAGCATGATCATGGTCGGCGGGTTTCCGGATGCGTACAAAGCGGAGGCACGCTCAAAAGGCGACCCACCAGTCGGAACCGGCTGGATTTCAACAGTAATACCCGGATTGTCTTTCTGGAAGGCCTTAGCGGCTTCCTCCAGCTGTGGAAGGATTTCGCCTTTGGAGTTCAAAAGCGTAATCTTCACATTTTTCGAATCCCCTGATCCCCCTCCAGAAGCCGAATTACCTTCTCCACCGGAGCCACCACATGCAGACACCACCATAACTAAAAGAAGCAGCATTACCATCCATTGAACTCTTTTGAATTTACTCACTGTTGTCATCCCCTTATTTATATAATGGCTCTGAACACTTAAATAAAACGCTTACAAACGGATTATATGTCAAAGGTTTAACCTGTGTCAATCGTTTGACATGTTATTCCCTTAGCATGTACTAAAAAAAATCTGTTCCCCTTGTTAGAGGAACAGATTTTCATTCAGGTCGTTGCACGCTCAATTAGTTCAACAGGCAACAGATTGACAGGTTGTACCTGCTCCCCCTCCGCCTGCCTGCGGATCAGCTCGACCGCCAGCCTGCCGATCTCTGCAATCGGCTGTCTTACCGATGTAAGTTCTGGCGTCAGCCAGGAAGCAACGCTTACATCATCGAAGCCTACAATACGCACATTCTCTGGCACATGCCTTCCAGCGCGAATATATTCCTTCAGCGCGAAAGCAGCAATAATATCACTTGTTGCGAACACCCCATCCACATCTGGATGTTCATAAACGAGTTTTGAAATGATCCGCTCGTACTCCTTCTGGTCGAACACATTCAAGTCTGTTTGAACAATCACATGCTGGACATTATGCTTACCCACCACATCCCGGAATGCTTTGGTCCGCTCATTGGACAGCATGTTCAGCTCCAGATTTCCGCAGATATGGGCAATTTTCCGGCAGCCTTTGCGAATGAGCAGCTCCGTAGCCAGCTCGCCTCCGCGATAATTATCCGAGGATATGTAAGGAATATACGGGTCAATCTGCCTATCAAACGTCACGATCGGTGAATTCAAATGTCGGTACTCTTCTACTTCTAATGTATGGCTACCCATAATGATGCCATCCACCCGGTTCCGCTTCAACATATCAATATACACTTTCTCTTTCACGGGATCCATATGTGAATTGCACAGCAGGACCTTGCAGCCATGCTGATAGGCGTAATACTCCACCTGATTGGCAAGCTCACTGAAGAAAGGATGCGAGACATTAGGAATAATAAGGCCAATAATATTGGACTGCTTACGTAGCAGAGATCGTGCTATTTCATTTGGTTGATAATTAAGTTCCTCCATTGCGTCGAACACTTTTTTGCGTGTAGTTTCGCTGATATATCCCCGATTATTCATTACACGAGATACGGTAGTGACCGACACGCCCGCTTTTAATGCTACATCATGAATTGTCGCCATATGAACCTCTTCCCGTACAAAATAAATACATACAAACTATACTCTCTCCTCATCGTTTCAACAACTTTACATAACGGAAGGCCTCATAATGGCCGTCAATCTTACACTAGTCATTTCTATAAGATAATACGACAGCCTATCCAATTGGAAAGGCTGTCGGTAGCTGAAAGTATTAACATCATTCTGATTGTGCGTCCGTCGGTGCATTAATGTATGTATCTGTAAGCACATCAGTCGGTGCAGCCACAGGCACATCATCCGTTGCTGATTCACTGTTCTGGAGTAGTGCTCTCGGATAGGTCCGTGCACGCTCATAGTACCAGTCAAACAAGAAGCGGGCCATCGCCTGACGTCGGTTATCGCCATCCCACTTTAACCCGGCTGTTGGGTCCGCAAATGAACTCCTTGCTCCAGCTTCCAGCAGAAAGCCATTCATGTGTGCGGTCATGCTGACATTACCGGCTGCTGTAAAAATGGACTTCGTGTTTTTCCCAAATCCATCATTAGAGCCATTAAACAAGTTCCAGTACTCTGAGTCGCCGGGCTGTGTTTTGAACCAGGTAAATTCTGTGATATTTATTGGATAGGCTTGAGCTGCCGCCTTAATGTTGGAATCCCATTGCGATTGTAGCTTGTCCTTGTTATCATGCGCTCCGTAGCCCGGATACCAGTGGACAGCATAGCCGTAGTTGTTCAATGGATCTATCAGCGGGTGTTTTGCCGCCGGGCTGTAAAATTGGTTGTATCCAAGTCCTGCAGCCCAGATGACATTATCCGCTCCTTTACTTCGAATCGTGGAAATGATAGAGTTTTGGAATCTTCTCAGATCATTCCAATGGTCAACAAAATCATTTTCACCAGGATAGCCTCCCCAATGCCCATTCGCATATGACTTAATAGGCTCGTTGATCAGTTCAAACATGACGTTATCCGCGCTATTAATAGCCGGCTGCGAGGCAAGATACCCCCATATTTGATTGAATTTGTCCAGATTGGATTGTGTTGTAGCCTGGTCGTTAGCCAAAGTGAAATCAAGACCAAGGGTAACATAAATGCCCTTTGTTTTTGCATAATTGATGTATGGAATAATCACATTTTGTGTAGCTGCTTGTAAACCTGAGAAATTGTATGACCCTGCGGCCACATCTCCCATATCCTGGCGGTCAATAAACAATCGGACCTGATTCATATACCAGCCGTGGTTGCTTCCATACTTCGGTCTGGTGTCTGCAAAGGTGTCAGTGATATCCTTCAAATAAGCCAAAATTGCTGCATGACGATTGTTACCATTTAAATTGAGATAATAATTACTATTTTGATAGGTCCAGTATGCCCCCGACGGCTGATGCCAGCCACTTAAAACAACAGGTTTTCCGCTGCTGTTCACCAATTGATTGCCCCTGACATGGAGCTTTCCCATAGGCATACCTGACCATGCATCTATATGTTGGCCAAAGACCGGTGTTAAAGGCAATAAGAATACAAGTATCAGAGCTATTTTACATACCATACCTAATTTTTTCAAAGTAAGGCCTCCTCTTCAAAAATTAATTGACTATTATACCAAAAGAATAAAATGGTATAAACATGTAGTGGCTCCGCTTCCTGAGTCTATCCCATTTCAAAATCGTCATTTCCCCCCTTAATAGAATATTTTAATCCTGATTTTCATTTCTTGTATATAATTGTAGTACTTACATTTTTAAACCACAACTTGATAAAATTTAGTTTTTTTTAAATTATGCCTCAAGTGTTAAGTTTGCTATTGTGGACGACTCCATTTCAAACTACAATGAAGATACCAAATTTGGAAGCGCTTTATTTTTTCGGTAAGATGGTCAATACTTGAAATAATGTATCATCGTCATCCATTTCTTTCATGTTTGGTCAATCTTTTATGGAGGTGTAAAATGAAGAAGAAATCTTGGTTCACTTTAATGGTCACGGGCATTGTCTCTCTGTTTTTTTCGGTAAGCGTTTATGCGGGGAATGTTTTTTGGGAACCACTTAATGGTTTCAATTCGGGGGCATGGCAAAAGGCGGATGGATATTCCAATGGGAACATGTTTAATTGCACTTGGCGTGCCAATAATGTTAATTTTACGAACGATGGCAAAATGAAGCTTGGCTTAACGAGTTCTGCGTACAATAAGTTTGACTGCGGAGAGTATCGATCGACGAACACTTACAGATACGGCTTATACGAGGTCAGTATGAAGCCTGCTAAAAATACAGGGATCGTATCTTCCTTTTTTACGTATACGGGGCCTACTGATGGCACGCAATGGGATGAAATAGATATTGAATTTTTAGGCAAAGACACGACAAAAGTGCAATTCAACTATTATACAAACGGTGTCGGTGGTCACGAGAAGGTTGTTGATCTGGGCTTTGATGCATCAAGAGGCTTTCACACCTATGCTTTCGATTGGCAGCCAGGATACATTAAGTGGTATGTTGACGGGGTTCTAAAGCATACGGCAACTACAAACATACCAAGCACGCCAGGCAAGATTATGATGAATTTATGGAATGGCACTGGCGTTGACGACTGGCTAGGTTCGTATAATGGAGCGAATCCGCTGTACGCTGAATATGATTGGGTAAAATACACGAGCAATTAGCCCATAGTATAAAAGCAGCCCTGTATGAAGTGCCCCCTTAAAGTTAGACAAATATTTTTATGCAACCAGTTGGGCATGAGTTCGGTATTGTACCGGGCTCATGCCTTTTAGTTTGAAGACGGTCAGATGCTGTATCGAAAATGGGTTACCGTGAAGTCGGCATTTTTGAAAAACAAGGGGTTATAACAGCGACAGCCAAGGACGAAAAATAATGGCAGCCTATCAGGGCTGCCACTCCAACTTGAACATAGCAAATAAGAGGACAGTTGATGGCCTCAAGTCCTATTTAAGGATTTATCACCTACTTCATCCATAGCCCACCATCGTCCAGTTTTTCTACGCTCTTTAAAAAGAAATTTACTGGCTTAGTTTTTTGAAGATGAGCACTCGTTTCAAATAGCGTCAAAGAGTTAGAAGCACCATCTACTATCGGGACTAAAACTAAACTAAACTAATCTCATCAATTAAACCTTCAACAGTGAAATTCAAACTTTCTTTTCCTCCAAAAACATAAGAGTTACCTAGCTTTTTCAAATGAGCTAAATGAGCATCCGATGCTTGTTCGGAAAGTACTTCTATAATATGATGACCGAATCGATCATCATCATTAGAAATGATGTTTTTTGTCCATCTAATTTCCTAAAAGGATCTACTGCAACTGCATAGGTTTTAGCATTGGGATTCGCTACGTAATCTGTTCTAGGGATCGTCGGAGTGTTGTCTTGATCTAAATTTATTTTTTTCCAAAAGTGAAATGTTTCTCCATGGTAATCCTGCCGCAAATCCATGCTTGGCATTCGTAACGATCATGAATTCCCTTGTATTTTTTAGTAAAATATGCCGTTCGATTCTCTTCTAAGAAATATCCAACGATTTTGCCATTTAGTGATGTTAGCATGTGACAGACAAATAATATATGGTCTCTCCAAATTAATCCTTATCAATATGTTCTCCTGTCTTTAACTTTTCTAATATTTCTTTACCATAATATTTATTTAAACCAAAGCAGCCGTGTTTTTAATAATCTTGAGTTACCAACACTAAATCGTAGTTACCTACATTAATGTTTCTGAACAGGAAGTGTCAGGTGATAAAAAAGTCGTGAACCAAATTTGTTGATTTTACTGCGTTTGCCAGAGCACGTGATAAACACGAAAAATAAAAAGTCTGAAACTACCACAAATTACCATAAAAAGAAAGTTGGAAACTTGTACTATTACGATAATATAATTTTCATAACCATTTCCTCAATATCCTGAATGTCGCATATAACGAGCTTAAATGATCAATTTTCTTTTTCAAAGAATTATCTCTAATAATCTGTCCATCTTTAGTCCATTGTTCATATATTTGAACTAACCGCCCTGTAGTTCGTGAGAGTTCAAGAAGTGCTGTCTTCAGATGCTCTTTTTGAACTAAAGTTAGGTTATTATCCATTTTTATTTTATTAAATTCTTCTATCAAATCTCTTACTAATTCATTATTCACTTCTTTCAACGAAACCATTATATCTCTAGCTAGTTTATTAATTCTCTTTTTTTGTTCGAATGATAGCTTGATTTTACTTAATTCTTTAAATAGTGAACTTATGGAAGGTAGATTACTATTCCAGCCTCCTGATTGTAATACTGAAAAAAACGTTTCGGCATAATACCAAAAGTCTTCTCCAAGAGCTTCACGTTTCCTTTTTATCCTGTAGTCTTCGTGTGCCTTTTGTTGTTCTTCTGGTGTCATAGTCAAAAGATTAAACTCGTCTGCAACGATCGGCAATTACTTCTTTTCGTTTTTCGGATTTCTGTTGTATTTTGCCGATTTTCCAGTAAATTGAAATCGTTACTCAGCGGCACTTGACGTCAGATTCCTGTGGTGGATTTTTCCCTTTCATTTGGAAAAAAACACCCGGCAGGATGCGTACCGAGAAAAATACGGCATACACCCAAGCCGGGTAAGGGATTAGAAAATAATATCAATGGCCTCTAGCACATCTTGCTCCTGTTCGGATTGCCCGTTCAGGGAAATATCCTTCAACAGCACCGAAGGCTGTTCGCAAATTTGGGTGATGATCACGAGCAGGTCCTGAGCGAAATTGTCGATCAGATTGCGCGTAAACAACTTGGTAGCATATTCAAACTGCCCGTTCATTCCCTCATCCAGCAACGAAATGACCAAGGTAAGATCAAATTGGGAAACCGTATGAGTTTCCGGATAAGATTCGATCTTGATATCCCCGAAGCTTTGAACGTTATCTTCCTTGGTTTCCAGAACAAACATGACATCGAATACAGGATTGCGGCTTTGATCTCGCGGTGCCTGCAGCTTTTTCACAAGCTCCTCGAACGGATAATCCTGGTGGTCGTAGGCCCCCAGCATCGTTTCTTTGACTTCGTTCAAGTAAGCGAGGAACGTCTTCTCCCCGGACGGATAATGGCGAATCGCCAAAGTGTTGACAAACATTCCGATGAGCGGCTCTAGGTCGGCATGTGTGCGGCCCGAAACCGGCATGCCTACAATGAAGTCTTCTTGTCCCGAGTACTTGCTGAGCAGGATTGAATAGGCCGCCAATAACACCATATAAAGGGTGGCGCCGTTCTCATCGGCGATGCGCTGCAAGCTGTCGGTCATCTGCTTGTCGATGCTGAAAGGCAGCACATCTCCCTCAAAGCTGCGAGCGGTAGGTCTGACAAAGTCCGTAGGCAGTTCAAGCGTCGGCAGTTCGCCTTCCAGCACGTCCAGCCAGTAGGCTTCCTGACGTTTCAGTCGCTCTTTTACAGGTTCGGACTGCTGCCAAGCGGCGAATTCCTTGTATTGAATCCGAAGCGGTTCCAGAGTCTCGCCGTTATACAGGCGCAGCAGCTCTTCGACAAAGATGCCCATCGACATGCCATCCGTGACGATATGATGAATGTCCAGCATGAGCAGTTGCCGTTCCGCTTCCCATTCGACTAAGCCCACACGCAGCAGCGGCGGCCGCTCCAAATCAAAGACGCGTACAAAGCCGTCTACGATGCTCTTCGTTTCACTTTCCGTCGCTTTCGTATACTCGACGGCAAACTTCAAGTCCGGATAAATCCGTTGTACCGGTTCGCCGTCGACCATTTCGAAGCCGGTTCGCAAAATTTCGTGACGAGCTATCAATCCTTTGAGCGCCGCCTCGAATTGATTCCGTTCCAAGTGCCCGACGAGAACCGTCATGCCGGACATGTTGTAGCTAAGCTCGGCGCCTTCCATCTGCTGCTGGATGTACAGCCGTTTTTGCACGGAGGAAAGCGGATAGTAATCCCTCTCTTCCAGAACCGGAATGGAGAGGTGTTCCTGCCGCTCCAATTGGCTGATCGCTTCGGCCATCGCTTCGATGGTCGAGTGCCGGAACACATCGCGCAGCGGCAGGTCCACGCTCAGCTCCTTGTGCACCTTGCTGACCAGTGTCGTCGCCCGCAGGGAGTGCCCGCCGAGGTCGAAGAAGTTGTCCGTCACGCCAATCGTGACCGGCCCGAGCACGTCCTGCCAGATGACGACCAGTTTCGCCTCCAGTTCGGTGCGCGGCGCCACGTATTCGCGGCCTGCGCTTGCTCCCCCTTCCGGCGCCGGCAGCGCCTTCCGGTCGATTTTCCCGTTCGGCGTCAGAGGCAGGCGCTCCAGCTCGACGAAGTACGACGGGATCATGTAACCCGGCAGCTCGCTGGCAATCGCCCGTTTCAGGTCCGCCGCCGTCAAGCCTTCTTCCGCTGTATAATAAGCGCACAAAGCTTTCTGACCTTCTTGATCTTCCCTGACGACGACGACCGCTTCCTTCACGCCACCTACACTCAGCAGCTTCGCTTCGACTTCGCCCGTCTCAATCCGGTACCCCCGGATTTTCGCCTGGTTGTCGATCCGGCCGATGAAGTCCACGTTCCCGTCTTCCATCCACCGCGCCAAGTCGCCCGTGCGGTACAACCGCTCGCCCGCGGCGAACGGGCTGTCTACGAACTTCTCTTCTGTCAGCTCCGGACGGTTCAAGTACCCGCGCGCCACTCCGACTCCGCCGATAACCAGCTCGCCCAGCACCCCCACCGGCACCGGGTTCAGGTACGCGTCCACGATGTAGAATTTCGCATTCAGCCACGCTTTGCCGATCGGCACATGGCCTGTCTGCGGCAGCTTCGTCAGCTCCTCGTCGTAGAAACTGGAGTCGATTGCCGCTTCCGTCACACCGTATGCGTTGATGATCCGGAACAACGAGCCGAAGCGTTCCTGCAAGGTTCGGTAATCCGCCACGCTACAGCTGTCCGAGCTCGTGATCAACAGCTCCATCCAGCTTATATCCAGTTGCTGCTCGTGCACGTACTCCAGGAACGGCACGATCAGCGCTGGCGTCGATTCGAAGATGGTGACCCGCTCTCGCTCAATCCAGTAGTGCAGACGAGACGGATCGATCCGGTCGTCCTTCGGCACAATCACCATCGTGCCTCCGTTGTACAGCGTCCGCGCGATATCTCCCACGAACACGTCGAACGAGAAGCTGGCCAGCTGCAGCAGCCGCACCGGGAACTGATCCAACCGGTATTCCCGCCGGTAGCCCGCCGCCGTGTTCACCAGGCTGCGGTGCTCGATCATCACGCCCTTCGGCTTGCCCGTCGTTCCCGACGTGTAGATCACATACGCCAGATCCTCCGGACGGGCTTCATGGAAGCTGTCGGCATTCGTCCGCTCGTCGCTGTACGACGCTTCGTCGTCGAGGTACAGCACCGCCGCCAGCGCTAGCTCCTCTTCGCCGAGCCAGGCTTCGGCACGCTCTCGCAGCGCCATTTGCGTCAGCAGCACCTTCGCTCCGCTGTCTTCAAGCATGAACCGCACGCGCTCCGCCGGATAATCCGGGTCGAGCGGCACATACGCCCCGCTCGCTTTCCAGACGGCCAGCACGGCCACCAGCAAGTCCACCGAACGCTCGGCGAGAATGCCGACGATCGTCTCCCGGCCGATGCCGCTTGCGCGCAGCGTAGCCGCCAAGCGATTCGCCCGCTCGTTCAGCTCCGCATACGTCAGCCGGTCGTTCTCGTACACGACAGCTGCCGCTTCCGGCGTGCGTTCCGCCTGTTCCTCAAACAGCCGGTGGAATGCGACCGCGGGAGCCGCTTCCGGCTGCGCCGGGTTAAACGCGCCGAGAATTTGCTCTTTTTCCGCCGCCGTCAAAATGCCTAGCTCGGCAATAGTCGCCGACGGGTTGCGGAGAATGGATTCAAGCAGCTGCAAGTAGTGAGCAGCCAATTTCTCCACCGTTTCGGTTTTATAAAGAGCAGTGGCATATTCAAACAGATATTCCAAGCCTTCCTCGATCTCCGTGACGTCCAAGCTGAGATCAAATTTAGAAACAATTTCTTCGCTGGCATACGTCGACAAATGGAGTCCGGGAAGCTGCATTTCCAAATTCTCTGTATTCTGCAAAGCAAACATCGTATCGAACAGCGGATTGCGGGATAAATCGCGAGCCACGTTCACTTTATCCACCAGTTCCTCAAACGGATAATTCTGATGTTCAAAAGCGCCCAGCGTCGTCTCCTTGATTTCCTTCAAGTAGTCAAGGAACGTCTTACCGGCAGCCGGATAACTGCGGATGGCCAGGGTATTGACGAACATCCCGATCAGCGGCTGAACGTCGCTGTGATTTCTGCCCGCAATCGGCGTACCGACCACCACGTCTTCTTGCCCTGTATACTTATGCAATAATATTGTATAACCAGCAAGCAGAACCATGTAAAGCGTTGCGCCATTCTCGGCTGCAAGCCGTTTCAGACCCTCGCTTTTCTCGCTATCCATAAACAATTGCAGCGTGCGGCCCTCGTAGCTCTGCATAGATGGGCGCGGATAGTCCGTCGGCAATTCCAAAACCGGCAGCTCTCCGCGGAACATGTCGAGCCAGTAGGCTTCCTGCTTGGCAAGCTGAGCTTTCTGCTTGTCCGATTGCTGCCATACCGCATAATCTTTGTACTGAATGCGGAGCGGCTCCAACTGTTCCCCGCTGTACAAGCGGACGAACTCTTCGATCAGTACGTCAATCGAAACGCCGTCGGATACGATATGATGCGTATCGAACATTAGAATGTGCCGGTCCGGCGCCAGTTCGGCAAGGCCTACCCGCAGAAGTGGCGGCTTCGCTAGATCAAACGGACGAACGAATTGGCGCACCGTTTCTTCCGCCTGCTCCCCGCTGATCTGCACATATTCCACCTGGAAGGCGGCTTCTTCGTAAATCCGCTGAACCGCTTCGCCTTTTACCATCTCAAAGCCGGTACGCAGCGTCTCATGACGAGCTACGAGCCCGCGGAACGCTTCTTCAAACCGCTGCCGGTCGAGCTCCCCTTCAAGCAGCATAGCTCCCGGTATGTTGTAGCTCAACTCGGCTCCTTCCAGCTGGTTCAAGATATAGAGACGTTTCTGAGCGGAAGAGAGCGAATAATACTCGCTAGGTTCCGCAGCCGGAATAGCTGTGAACGAGCCGATCTCCAGCCGCTCCATAGCCGCGGCCATTTCCTCAACCGTTGAGTAGCGGAATACGTCGCGAAGCGGGAATTCAACGCCTAGCTCCTTATGCATTTTGCTGACAAGCGTCGTCGCCCGCAGGGAGTGGCCGCCGATGTCGAAGAAGTTGTCCGTTACGCCTACCGCCTTCTCCCGAACAAGCACATCCTGCCAAATGGCGGCCAGCTTCGCCTCCAGTTCGGTGCGCGGCGCCACGTATTCGCGGCCTCCGCCTGCTCCCCCTTCCGGTGCCGGCAACGCCTTCCGGTCGATTTTCCCGTTCGGCGTCAGAGGCAGGCGCTCCAGCTCGACGAAGTACGACGGGATCATGTAACCCGGCAACTCGCTGGAGATCGCCCGTTTCAGGTCCGCCGCCGTCAAGCCTTCTTCCGCTGTATAATAAGCGCACAAAGCTTTCTGACCTTCTTGACCTTCCCTGACGACGACGACCGCTTCCTTCACGCCACCTACACTCAGCAGCTTCGCTTCGACTTCACCCGTCTCAATCCGGTACCCCCGGATTTTCGCCTGGTTGTCGATCCGGCCGATGAAGTCCACGTTCCCGTCCTCCATCCACCGCGCCAAGTCTCCCGTGCGGTACAGCCGCTCGCCCGCGGCGAACGGGCTGTCTACGAACTTCTCTTCCGTCAGCTCCGGACGGTTCAAGTACCCGCGAGCCACTCCGACTCCGCCGATGACCAGCTCGCCCAGCACCCCGACCGGCACCGGATTCAGATGCGCATCCACGATGTAGAATTTCGCATTCAGCCACGCCTTGCCGATCGGCACATGGCCTGTCTGCGGCAGCTTCGCCAGCTCCTCGTCGTAGAAGCTGGAGTCGATCGCCGCTTCCGTCACGCCGTATGCGTTGATGATCCGGAACAACGAGCCGAAGCGTTCCTGCAAGGTGCGATAATCCGCCACGCCGCAGCTGTCCGAGCTCGTGATCAACAGCTCCATCCAGCTCATATCCAGTTGCTGCTCGTGCACGTACTCCAGGAACGGCACGATCAGCGCCGGCGTCGATTCGAAGATGGTGACCCGTTCCCGCTCCATCCAGTGGTGCAGACGAGACGGATCGATCCGGTCGTCCTTCGGCACAATCACCATCGTGCCTCCGTTATACAGCGTCCGCGCGATATCTCCCACGAACACGTCGAACGAGAAGCTTGCGAGCTGCAGCAGCCGCACCGGGAACTGATCTAACCGGTATTCCCGCCGGTAGCCCGCCGCCGTGTTCACCAGGCTGCGGTGCTCGATCATCACGCCCTTCGGCTTGCCCGTCGTTCCCGACGTGTAGATCACGTACGCCAGGTCCTCTGGACGGGCTTCATGGAAGCTGTCGGCATTCGTCCGCTCCTCGCTGTACGAGGTTTCGTCGTCGAGGTACAGCACCGCCGCCAGCGCCAGCTCCTCTTCGCCGAGCCAGGCTTCGGCGCGCTCTCGCAGCGCCGTTTGCGTCAGCAGCACCTTCGCTCCGCTGTCTTCGAGCATGAACCGCACGCGCTCCGCCGGATAATCCGGGTCGAGCGGCACATACGCCCCGCCCGCTTTCCAGACGGCCAGCACGGCCACCAGCAAATCCACCGAACGCTCGGCGAGAATGCCGACGATCGTCTCCCGGCCGATGCCGCTTGCTCGCAGCGTGGCCGCCAAGCGATTCGCCCGCTCGTTCAGCTCCGCATACGTCAGCCGGTCGTTCTCGTACACGACAGCTGCCGCTTCCGGCGTGCGTTCCGCCTGTTCCTCGAACAGCCGGTGGAACGCGGCTGCAGGAGCCGCTTCCGGCTGCGCCGGGTTAAACGCGCCGAGAATTTGCTCTTTTTCCGCCGCCGTCAAAAGCTCCAACTGATTCACGCGGATGTTCGGGTTAGCCGCAACCTTCTCCAGTGCCCGGGCAAAATGACCGTGGATCAGCCTAATGTCTTCCTCTCTGAACGTCAGCGCATTGTACGTAAACCGCAGCAAAATATGCTCTTCCGGAATGACGGTAATGTCCAGGTCGTAGTTCGTTTGCTCCGGCGAATGGATATTAGCGATTTTCAGCGCTTCTTTGTCTCCGCCGACGACCTGCTCAATCTGTTCTTCCATCGGATAATTTTCAAAGACCATGATATGGTTGATCAAGTCGCGCTTTTGCTCGCTCAGCGACTGAATCTCGAACAGCGGGAACGTTTCGTAAGCTCCCGATGCCAGCGCTTGGTCCTGGGTTTTTCTCAAGATATCGGCTACCGTCTCCTCGGCTTTGCCTTGAATACGGACCGGGATCGTATTAATAAACAGGCCGATCATGCTTTCGATGCCCGGAATTTCCGCCGGACGCCCGGATACGACGGAGCCGAATACAACATCCTCGCTGTTGTTGTATACCTGCAGAACCAGTCCCCATACGGTCTGCATGAACGTATTGAGCGTCACCTGCTGCTGGCGCGCCACCCGCCCGATTTGCCCGGTCAGTTCCTTGCTGAGTTCCACATCGATTTCAGCTGCTTCAAAAGCGCCCTGCTTCAGCTGCGTTTTCTCCTGGGGCAGCTTGGTCTGCTGATCGTAACCCGCCAAATACTCGGACCAGTAACGCGAAGCTTTCGCGGCATCTTGAGCTTCCAGCCATTCGATATACCGGGAGTACGAGGTAACCGGAGGAAGCTCCAGCGTCCGCTTCTCGTGGAACGCGAAGTAGGTGTCGAACACTTCCTTGATCATGAAGGACATGCACCAGCCGTCCATCAAAATGTGATGGTGACTCCAGATCACATGGTAGGACTCGTCGCCCGTGCGCAAAACTGTCACGCGCATAAGAGAGCCTCGGGCAAAATCGAACTTGTTCGCTTTATCCGCGCTGACAAAATCGGCTATCGTCTTCTCCGGGTCTTCATCGCTTACCGAGCGAATATCTTTGAAGTACACTTCACACTTCCGCTCGCGGAATACCACTTGAAGCGGCTCGTCTCTCCAGCCAGTAATAAAGTTGGTCCGCAGCGCCTCATTCCGCTGCACCAGCGTATCCAATCCTTGGGTGAAGGCTTCGACATTCAGGCTTCCGTACAGATCGAAGGTCACCTGTTCGAAGTAAGCTTCCGAATCGGCATCCAGCAGGCTGTGGAACAACATCCCTTTTTGCAGCGGAGTCAGGGTGTATACATTCTCCAGTTCGCCGAGCGCCGCCGTATGTTCAGACAGCCGCTCCAGTTCTTCCACCGTCACATCTTGAAGCAGTACGTCGCTAGGCGTAAGCTCCGGCCGCTCTTTCGATACGCAATGGCTGATGACTTCACGCAAGCTCGATTGAAGCAGGGTGCCCAGGCGCTCTACCGTTTCCCGCTTATACTGGGTTTCCCCATAACGGATCGTGAGTTCCAGCACTCCTTCCGACACCATACCGTTGATATCGAGGACAAAATCCATCACTGCATTCGGGCTTGAATCGGAGCCCGAGCTGAACGGAGACGGCTGCGAGTCGCTGCTTTCGTAATCCTGGTCGAACTGACCCAAATAGTTAAAGCTGATCTCCGGCTCCAAAGCGAAGCGCTCGCCGTCACGCGACGCCGACAAATAACGCAGGATGCCGTAGCCGATTCCTTTGTTCGGAATGCGGCGCAAGCTTTCCTTAACCTGTTTCACCTGATGACCGAGCGCCTGGGCGTGACCCGGCTCCAGAACGACAGGGAATTGGCTTGTAAACCAGCCTACTGTGCGCGTAATGTCCACATCCGGCAAAATATCTTCCCGGCCGTGGCCTTCGAGATTCACCAGCACGCGTTCCCGGCCGCTCCAAGCTTGTACCGCGAGGCCAAGCGCAGCAAGCAGCAAATCGTTCATTTCCGTATGGTAAGCACGGTGTGCCTGCTTCAGCAGCTGTTCGGTTTCCTCTGCCGTCCAGCGAACGGTCACGAGCCCGCTGTCCTTCAGCTTGGATCTGCCTTGTTCAAAATCCTTCGGAAGCGGCTCATAGGTCAATTGCTCGATATGTTGCCAATACTCTCTCTCGCTTTCCATCGCCGGACCGTTCGCATAATCAGCGAGCTGTTTCGCCCACGTTTGGAATGAATCCGTTTTGAGCGGCAGACGGATCGGCTGCCCTTGCAGCGCCTGCTCATAGCCGGCAGCAAAATCCTCAAGCAGAACCCGCCAGGATACGCCGTCTACGACCAAGTGATGGATCGCGATGAGCAGGTGGTCGCCGTCGTCGCAGCGGAACAAGCCGAGCTTCACCAGCGGACCGTTTTCCAGATCGATGCTCGCTTGAATGTCATTCGCCTTAGCCTCTACCGCTTCTTTCACGTCGCCGACTCCTTTGAAATCGACAACTTCCAGATCGAACAGTGCTTCGTTCTCCCCGGCGCCACGGTTCCATGCGGTATAGCCGTTCTCGGTTTGGCGGTAAACCGTACGGAGAGCATCGTGATGCACAACAAGCTGACGCACCGCTTGGCGTAAAGCTTCTTCGTCAAAGCCTTGCTTGGAGAACTGCATGAACGCCTGGTTGCTGTGATGTACGTCAGCCGGATTTTGTTCAAAGAACCAGCGCTGAATCGGGGTCAAGATGACCTCTCCCGTCACTTCGGTCTGGCTTGCCGTTCTCTCCGCCGTTTGCAGATGCAAACTAAGGGCGGAAATCGTCGGGTAATGGAACAAATCTTTCATGACCAGCTTGTACCCCGTTTGCAAAAGACGGGACGATACCTGCAAGGCCTTGATCGAATCGCCGCCGAGCGCAAAGAAATTGTCCATCGTGCCGACCTGATCCACGCCCAGCACCGACTGCCAGACCGACGCAAGTGCTTGCTCGGCAGGAGTACGAGGCGCCGTGTATGCAGCCTCGACACGAATGCTTCCTTCCGGCACAGGCAGCGCTTTACGGTCGATCTTCCCGTTCGGCGTAAGCGGCATTTGATCCAGGCGCATGATGCGCGAAGGCACCATATGGGAAGGCAGCGCGGCGTCCAGATGGGCTACAAGCCTTTCCAGATCGAAGCTGGAATCCGCTACGACATACCCGCACAAATATTTCTGCCCCCGCTCGTCCGTCCGGTCGATGACAAGCGCTTGACGCACGCCGGCAAAATTTTTCATGGCCGCTTCAATTTCACCAAGCTCGATCCGATAGCCGCGAATTTTAACCTGGTTGTCGATCCGGCCGATGAAGTCCACGTTGCCGTCTGGCATCCAGCGCGCCAGGTCGCCCGTCCGGTACAGCCGCTCCCCAGCGGCGAACGGGCTGTCTACGAATTTCTCCGCCGTCAAATCCGAGCGGTTCAAGTAACCGCGGGCCACACCCGCTCCGCCGATAACCAGCTCGCCCAACACTCCGATCGGCACCGGCTTCAGATTCGCATCCACGATGTAGAACTTGGCGTTCAGCCACGCTTTCCCGATCGGCACGCTGCCCTTCTTCGGCAACTTCTCCAGCGGCTCGTCATAGAAGCTGGAGTCAATCGCTGCTTCTGTTACGCCGTAGCTGTTAATAATACGGAACTGCGAGCCGAAGCGCTCCTGCAAGGTACGGTAATCCGCTACGCTGCACGAATCTGAGCTTGTGATCAGCAGCTGCATCGAGCTGAGGTCCAGACCCTCGGCATGCACATGCTCCATGAACGGCACGATCAGCGCCGGAGTCGATTCGAACACCGTCACGGCGTAGTCGCGAATCCAGCCGTAGAGGCGGGTTGGATCAATCCGGTCGTCCTTCGGCACGATGACCATGGTGCCGCCGTTGTACAGCGTCCGCGCAATGTCCCCAACGAACACGTCGAACGAGAAGCTCGCGAGCTGCAGCAGCCGGATCGGGAACTGATCCAGGCGGTATTCCCGCCGGTAGCCCGCCGCCGTGTTCACCAGGCTGCGGTGCTCGATCATCACGCCCTTCGGCTTGCCCGTCGTACCGGAGGTGTAGATGACGTAAGCCAAATCGCGCGGCTTGTTCACATTCGCCGGATTCGATGCGAGATCCGCCGCTAGTACGTTCTTCTCGGCTTCTGCCGTGGCGGACATTTCGGCAGAAGCCGTTTCCGCTTGCGCCAAAGCCTCCGCCTCTGCGCCTGCTTCGCCCAAAGCTTGTACGCCCACAGCCGCTCCGAGGCTGTACGTCGTGGCGTCGTCAAGCGCAACCACCGTTTGCAGCACTAGAGCTCCGTCGCTGCGCCAAGCTTCCGCCTGCTCCAGCAGGCGGGTCTGCGTGAGCAGCACCGACGCCCCGCTGTCCGCGAGCATATACTCGATCCGCTCCGCCGGATAGTCCGGGTCGAGCGGCACATAAGCGCCGCCCGCTTTCCATACGGCGAGCACCCCGATCAACAGCTCCGCCGAACGGCCGGCCAAAATGCCGACCACCTGCTCCGGCTTCACCCCGCGCGCCCGCAGTGCATACGCCAGACGATTCGCTTTGGCGTTCAGCTCCGCATACGTCAGCTTGCTGTCTTCGTAGACAACCGCCAGCGCTCCCGGAGTGCGCTCCGCCTGCTCCTCGAACAGCTCGTGGAACGTTCTCTCTCTCCACGACTCATCCGCTTCCAAACCTGTACCCTCTGCGGCGGGTTGCTTCGCAAGAGCCGAAGACGACACGTCAAACCCGACCAGCAAATCATGCTTTTCGCTGTCCGGCAAGATATCCAAATCTGAAATCCGCGCACCCGGCTGAGCCAAGATCGACGCCAAAAGCTGCTCGTAATGACCCGCCAGCCGTTCCATCGTTTCCTGTCTAAACAACGAGGTAGCGTACTCGATCTTGCAAACCAGCTCGTTATCGGCTTCCACGATATCAAAGCTAAGATCAAACTTTGCCGTCTTTTCCTCGATGTCGAACAGCGACCATTGCAAGCCTTCCAGGGTTAAATCCAAGCTTTCGTGCTTTTGCAAAGAAAACATGGTGTCAAACAGAGGATTCCGGCTTAAATCCCGGCTCACCTGAAGAGCTTCCACCAGCTCCTCGAACGGATAGTCCTGGTGCTCGTAGGCTCCAAGCGTCGTTTCCTTCACTTCCTGCAAGTAATCCAGGAACGTCCGCTCCGCCGCCGGACCCAAGCGAAGGGCCAGCGTATTGACGAACATGCCGATAATCGGCTGCAGGTCGGCGTGAGAACGGGCGGCAATCGGAGTGCCGACCACTATATCTTCCTGTCCCGCGTATTTATGAAGCAATACGGAGTACGCAGCCAGCAGAAGCATGTATAGCGTCGCCCCCGAATCGCCGGCAAGCCGTTTGAGAGCTTCACTTTTCTCCGCATCCAGCGTAAACGTGAGCGTTTGACCGTCAAACTGCTGGACGGCCGGGCGGGAGAAGTCGAGAGGCAGCTCAAGAACCGGAAGCTCGGAGCTGAATACCTCGCGCCAGTATTCCTCCTGCCGTTTGATGCGCTGGCGCTGCTCCTCGGATTGCTGCCAAACGGCGTAATCCTTGTATTGAATCCGCAGCTCCGGCAATTCTTCCCCATTGTAAAGCCGCACGAATTCGCGCAGCAGCACGTCCATGGAAAGGCCGTCGGAACCAATATGATGAATATCCAGCGCGAGCAGGAATTTCTCTTTCTCCAGTTCGATCAGCAGGGCGCGCAGCAAAGGCGGCTGGGTCAAGTCAAAAGGCTGAATGAAGCCTTCAAGAATGGCCGCAACCTGATCTTCGCTTGCTTGAAGCTTCTTGACCTTGAAAGCTACGAGCGGATGAATACGCTGAACCGGCTCCCCATTCACGATTTCAAAACCGGTGCGCAGCATATCGTGCCGGGCCACCAAAGTAGTCAGCGCCTTTTCCACTTTGACCTCGTTCAAAGCCCCTTCCAATTGCAAGGCGCTTGGGAGGTTATAATTCAGCTCCGAACTATCCAGCTGGTGCAGGACGTACAGCCTTTTTTGCGCGGAGGAAACCGGATAGTACGCTTTCTCTTCCGCTTTCGGAATCGAGCAGTGCCGCGTTTCTTCCAAGCTGGCAATAGCCCCGGCCATCGACTCTACCGTCGTATAGCGGAACACATCGCGCAGCGGAAGTTCGACGTTCATTTCCTTCTGAATCTTGCTGACAAGGTTCGTCGCCCGCAAGGAGTGGCCTCCGATCTCGAAGAAATTTTCCAGGACTCCAATGCCGGAGTAGCCCAGCACTTCCTCCCAGATCTTCACAAGCCGGGACTCCGTCCGGTTACGCGGCGCTACGTATTCGACGCCCGTTTGTAAGCCGCCTTGCGGCTCCGGCAGCGCTTTGCGGTCCACTTTGCCGTTGGTCGTCAGCGGCATGCGCTCCAGCTGCACGAAGTACGACGGGATCATGTACCCCGGCATTCCCTGGGCCAGCGAGGTTCTCATTTCGCTGACCGTCAGCGTCCGGTCCGCCACAAAGTAGGCGACAAGCGCCTTCTCGCCCTTGCCGTCCTGACGGGCGAGCACCACCGCTTCTTCCACGCCCTTGACGTTCAGCAGCTGCGTCTCGATTTCGTCCAGCTCGATCCGGTACCCGCGGATTTTGACCTGGTGGTCGATCCGGCCCAGGTATTCGATGTTGCCGTCCGGCAGCCATGCCGCCAAGTCGCCCGAGCGGTACAGTTTCTCCCCCTCCGCAAACGGGGAATCGACGAACTTCTCCGCCGTCAGATCTGGACGGTTCAGGTATCCTCTCGCAAGGCCTTCCCCGGCCACGTACATTTCGCCCACTACGCCGATCGGCACAGGGCGGCGGTTTTCATCCAGGACGTACACCCTCAGCGTCGGGATCGGCTTGCCGATATTGCTCTTCGCCGCCTCCATTTCGACCCACGTGATTTCCTTATACGTCACGTGAACCGTCGTCTCGGTAATGCCGTACATATTGATCAGCTTCGTCTCCGGGTACTTCGTCTTGAAGCCCCTGAGCTGCAGCGGACTCAGCGCTTCGCCCCCGAAGATGACGTTTCGAATCCGCAGATCGTACGGATGGTCCGCCAAGACCTCACGCAGCAGCTGGTAGAAGTACGTTGGCGTCTGGTTCAAAATCGTGACCTGTTCGCGGCCCAGCAGCGCCAGGAAATCGGCCGGATTTTTCGCCGTCAGCGGCGGTACGATGACCAGCTTGCCTCCGTACAGCAGCGCTCCGTACATTTCCCAGACGGAGAAATCGAAGCAGAACGAGTGGAACAGCGTCCACGTGTCGGACGGCCCGAAGTCGAACAGGTTCTTGTCGTTGAACAGGAGCCGCACGACGTTCTTATGCTCGATCAGCGTTCCTTTCGGTCTGCCGGTCGTTCCCGACGTGTAGATGACATATGCCAGGTTGCTCGGCCCGGAAATCGGCTCCAGGTTCGAAGCGTCCAGCGCACCTTCGGAGTCCGCCCCTCTGTCGCCCCAAACGAAATCGTCCAATTCGAGGCGCGTTCCTGCGAAATCGGTCTTCTCGTGCAGATGCTTTTGAATCAGCAATAACGGCGCGCCCGAATCCTCGATCATGAAGCGGATACGCTCCTCCGGGTAGTCGGGATCGACAGGCACGTAGGCTCCGCCCGCTTTGAGAATCGCCAGAATGCCAACGACCATATCGAGCGAGCGTTCGGCCAGAATCGCTACCAGCTGGTCCGCTTCTACTCCCGCCTCCCGCAGCTTCCGCGCAAGGCGGTTGGATCGCTCGTTCAGCTCGCGGTAGGTCAGCTGCCGCTCGTTCATGACGGCGGCCACATTGTCCGGGTAAAGCTCCGCCTGTTCTTCGAACAAGCCGTGAATCATCTGCTGCCGCGGGTAGTCCGCCTCCGAATCGTTGAAACCGCGCACCAGCTCGCGGATTTCCTCCTCCGTGAGCATTTCCAGCGAGGCAATATCCCCGTCCGGCGCTGCTGCGATGGTTTCGAGCAGCTTGTCATAATGTCTGGCGAACCGCTCCGCGGTCTCTTGTTTATACAAAGCCGTAGCGTACTCCAACCGGCATTCGAGCTGACCGTCCAGCTCCGAAATATCCAGGAGTAGCTCGAACTTGGATGTTTGGTTTTCCAGTGGATAAAACGATTGCTCCAGCCCCTCGATGACAATTTGCTCGTTCTCCGTATTTTGCAGGGAGAAGAACGTGTCAAAGAGCGGATTCCGGCCAGTCGCGCGCGGAATGTGAAGACTTTCTACCAAGTCTTCGAACAAATAATTTTGGTGCTCGAAAGCCCCGAGCGTGATGTCCTTGATTTCTTCCAGGTACGAAAGGTACGGCTTGGAACGCTCCGGACGGCTGCGAATGGCCAGCGTGTTGATAAACATCCCTACGATCGGCTGCACTTCTTCCTGCGTTCTTCCGGCAATCGGCGTTCCTACGATCAGATCTTCCTGACCCGAATATTTATGCATAAGGATGGTGTAAGCCGACAGCAGCACCATGTACAGGGTCGTCCCTGTCCGTGCCGCCAGCTCTTTCAGCTTCTCCGTCCGATCTTTCTCGATATAAAACTTCACGGTTCGGCCGTCAAAGCTTTGCACCGCAGGCCGCGGGAAGTCCGTCGGTAGCTCCAAGACCGGCAGCTCGCCCGACAGCTGTTCCAGCCAATACTCCTTCTGCGGCTGGAGCATCTGCCCGTAAGCTTCGGAATGCTGCCAAACGGAATAATCTTTGTATTGAATGCGCAGCGGGGTCAGCTCCTCGCCCCGATACAGGCGGCTGAACTCGTCGAAGAGCAGCGCTGTCGAAATGCCGTCCGAGACGATATGGTGCATATCGAACAGCAGAATGTGGCGATCCTCGGCGACTTCGATCAGGCCGATGCGGAGAAGTGGCGGCTTGGTCAGATCAAACGGGTGATAGTAAGCTTCTACCACTTGCTCCACTTCCCGCTCGCTCGCTTGGAAATAATCCACAGCAAACTCCACCTCGTCATAGATGCGCTGGACAAGCTCGCCTTGAACCTGCTCGATCCCGGTACGCAGCGTCTCATGGCGCTGAATCAGCGCCCGGAACGCGTGCTCGACGCGCGTGCGGTCCAGCTTGCCTTCGAGAAGAAGCGCCGCCGACATATTGTAGCTGCGCTCGGCCCCGTCAAGCTGGCGCAGGACGTACAGACGCTTTTGTTCGGATGAAACCGGATAGTACTCGGCCTCAGCCGCCTTTGTAATCTCATACGTCTCCTGCTGCCTTAAACCGCCGATTCTTTGGGCCAACTGTTCGATCGTGGTGTAGCGGAAAACTTCCCGCAGGGGAACCTCGACTTGTAGCTCTTTCCGAATCTTGGAAACCAGCGTGGAGGCCCGCAAGGAATGACCACCCAAGTCAAAGAAATCGTCTTGGACTCCAACTCGCGCAATACCCAGCACCTGCTGCCAAATGAGAGCAAGTCTTGTTTCCAGCGTTGTGCGAGGAGCCACATACTCACGGCCTGCTTCTACCTCTCCGGTCGGTTCAGGCAGCGCTTTACGGTCAATTTTGCCGTTCGGCGTGAGCGGAAGCTTATCAAGAGACACCAGCCGGGCCGGGACCATATGGGCCGGCAGCTTTTGCTTCAATTGGGACAGCAGATCGCTCAGTTGCAAGGAAGCATCCGCCGCCACGTAGCCGCACAAATACTTTTGCCCCTGCTCATCCATACGGTCGGTCACCACAGCCTGCTTGACGCCCGGGAAACGCAGCAGGGCCGTTTCAATTTCGCCGAGTTCGATCCGGAACCCGCGAATTTTCACCTGATAGTCGATCCGGCCGATGAAGTCGACGTTGCCGTCTTCCAGCCAGCGGGCCAAATCGCCTGTCCGGTACAGACGTTCGCCCGGCACAAACGGGCTGTCCGCAAACTTCTCGGCGGTTAGATCCGGACGGTTCCAGTACCCGCGCGCCACCCCGGCGCCGCCGATGACAAGCTCGCCCGGTACCCCTACAGGAACCGGCTTTAATGCGGCATCGACAATGTAAAACCGGGCGTTCAGCCAAGCTTTGCCGATCGGCACATGACCCGACGGTGGCAGCTTATCCAGCGGCTCACCGTAAAAGCTGCTGTCAATGGCCGCTTCGGTAACTCCATAGCTGTTGATGATGCGGAATTGTCCGCCGAATCTTTCCTGCAGCAATCGGTAATCGGTGACACTGCAAGCATCCGAGCTGGTAATCAGCAACTGCATGGAGCTAACGTCCAGCCCTTCTTCATAAATATGCTGCATGAACGGCAGGATGAGCGCAGGCGTCGATTCGAATACCGTAATGTTTTGGTCCCGAATCCAGCCGTATAAGAGGTTCGGATCAATCCGGTCATCCTTCGGCACAATCACCATCGTGCCTCCGTTATACAGCGTCCGCGCGATGTCTCCGACGAACACGTCAAACGAGAAGCTGGCCAACTGCAGCAGCCGCACCGGAAACTGATCCAACCGGTACTCGCGACGGTACGCATCCGCCGTATTCACGAGACTGCCGTGCTCGATCATGACGCCTTTCGGGCGTCCCGTCGTACCCGAGGTGTAAATCACATAAGCCAAGTCTTGCGGGGCGCTGTTGGCAGATTGAAATTCCACGGCTAAGGCATCCCCGTTATAAATCTGTTCATCGTCCATGGCATAGACAGCTTGAAGCTTCAGCCGGTCATCGGCCAACCAACCTCCGGCCCGCTCCAACAGATGACGCTGCGTAAGCAGCACCGATGCATCGCTATCGCTGAGCATGTACTCAATCCGCTCCGCCGGATAATCGGGGTCCAGCGGTACATAGGCTCCGCCGGCTTTCCAAACGGCGAGCACCCCGACCAGCAGTTCCACCGAACGCTCCGCCCAGATCCCCGTAATCGTCTCCCTTCCCACGCCCTGTTCGCGAAGGAGAGAAGCCAGCCGCTCGGCGCGTTCGTTCAATTCGCCGTAGGTCAGCTGTTTGTCCATGTAGACGACTGCCGGATGATCTGGAATTTCTCGAGCAAACTTTTCAACATACCGATGAAACGCTTCTCCCTCGCTCAGCCCTGCCACCGGCGGGTTAAAAACGTTGAGAATGCGGTGTCTCTCCTCATCGCTCAGCAGAGAAATCTCGCGTACCGGCAGTTCGGGAGTCTGAAGAAACTGGTCCAGAACGGTTACATACTGTTCCATAATCCGATCAATCTCGGCCGTCTCGAACAAGCCGGTACGATAGGAAGCATGGAGAATGACATGTCCTTCATTCAGCATATGGTCGAAGCGCAGCAGCAAATCGTCCATCTCGTGCCTAGCGAAGTGAGCCTCCAGGCGTACCTTGATTTCTTCGTACTCCACGATTTTCAAAGGCAGATATTCCAGAGACGTGCGGAACAGCCCCGAAAGATCGTTGCGGCCGTGTTGTTCGCGTAAATCCTGGATCAATTGGTTATAAGGGTATTTCTGATACCGCAGATCCGCCGTATTTTCCTTGGAAACCGTTTGGATCAAGGAAAGCACGTTCCTGTCTGGATTCAGACGAATCCGCGTAGCCACGGTGCTGACGAACATGCCAATCGTTTCTTTTTCCTTCTTGCTGGTGCGATTGGCAAAAACCGTGCCGACCGGAACATCGGTGCTGTCGGTCAGCTTGTACAATAAGGCGTACATGGCGGACAGAAATAATGTATATAAGCTGACCTGATATTGTTCGCTGAAGGCCAGAATGCGTTCATACCGGGAACCGTCCAAAGTGATGGACAGTTTATTGGATTCGCTGCCGATCGAGAATGGCGGATACGATTTAATGCCGGTCGTTTCAGGCAAAGTGTTGTACTTCGTCAGCCAGTATTCCTTGCCTTTCTGATAACGCTGCGATTGCTCATATTCACGCTCCGCGGAAATATAATCTAGATAGGAAGGGGGCTGGTAACTGCTGGAGATGCCTTTGCGCAGTTCCAGGTATTTTTCCATCACCGCATGCAGCAAAGCATTGACGGACAAGCCGTCGGCGATAATATGGTTTACCGTCAAATTGAGCCATACTTGGCCGTTCGCAAAATGAATAATCGTAAATTCGTAGAGGTGTTCGTCGAACACGCTGGCCGGTTTTTCGCTTACTTCCTTCACCCAAGCATAGAATTGTTCGATTGTGCCTATTTCGAGGCGGCTTATCCTAGCTTGGACATTCTCCGGCTCTTCGAACCACTGCGTTGGATTTTGCAAATCCCCGCTAATGCGGATTCGGAAAACGTCATAGGTTTTGACGATCTCTGCCGCCGCTTGCTTCAGAAGCTGTGTGTTGATCTCGCCCGTAATCTGGTAGGTCGCGGAAAGCATCGTGATGGACGTTCCCGGATTCATAATTTCCATGAACCATATTCGGCGCTGGGCTTGCGTTAATCCATATTGCTCGTTGGTATTCTCTGTCACATCGACACACTCCCGGTTTAGAGATTCTTTATAGATAGGCTTTGTACCTAGATGTCACTTAGTCACTCTTAGAAGAACCGCGCAGGCCATTCCCGGAACGGCTCCATCGGACTCTTCCTCATTTTTCGTGTCTACGTTTTCTGGTAACTACCGGTTATAAAGTCATACCTTGGATTACTAAAAGACTCTGTCGCATTCGCGAGCAAGAAGCCGCCCGCCGTAAAGCGGATCTAGCCGTACAGCCGGGCGTAAAAACCTCCGAGCGCCAGCAGGTCCTGATGGCGGCCCCGCTCGACGACCGTCCCTTGGTTCATGACGGTAATCAAATCCGCATGTTCCACGGTGCTGAGTCGGTGGGCGATCAGAATGGTGGTGCGCCCCTTCATCAATACGTTCAAGGCCTGCTGTACCCAATGCTGGGATTCGTTATCCAGCGCGGAAGTCGCTTCGTCCAGCAGCAGAATCGGGGCGTTTTTGAGAATCGCCCGTGCGATCGCAATTCGCTGCCTTTGTCCGCCCGACAACGACGCTCCTCTCTCTCCCACCGGCGTTTTATACTGTTCAGGAAGTTCCTGAATGAAATGGTGAGCGTACGCCGCTTTGGCCGCTTCGATCACTTCTTCATCCGTTGCATCCGGGTTGCCGTAGCGGATGTTTTCCTCAATCGTGCCGGTAAACAAGAATGGCTCCTGCGGAACGTATGCAATCTGCCTGCGGATTTCTTCCAGCGTGTAATGGCCGAACGGTTTGCCTTGGAGCAGGATTTCTCCGCTGTCCACAGGATAAAAGCCGAGCAGCAGCTTGATCAGCGTACTTTTGCCGCTGCCGCTGGTCCCCACGATAGCGGCGACCTGGCCGGGAAACACCTGCATGGAGATGTCGACAAGCACCTTTTTATCCGCCTGATAGGAAAATTCCACATCGCGAAACTCCACCGCAGCCTCCGACACGAGCTCGCTGTGAGGAGATCCCAAACGCTCCGGTTCCTCTTCCTCTCTTAGTACCTCTTGAATCCGATGAGCGCCCGCGAGCGAATTTTGGGTCATCGACAGAACCATCCCCAAGTTCAACAAGGCATGCGTCAGATTCACTTGCAGAACCGCCAGGGCGGCGACGCTTCCCATTCCCATCAGTCCGTAGGCATAAAGAAGACTGCCGATGACGATGATGCCGCAGAACGTGACGTAGCTGATAAAATGATTCACCGCAGCCTGCATGCCATTCTTCTGCGCGGTTTGCCGAAGCGTCTGCGTCATTTGTTCGTTCAACGCCTCGTACTGGCCGTAAATCGTGCGGATGCGGAACAGCTTCACAATTTGAATGCCGCCCATAAAATCTTTGAATTTTTCGGTCATTTTACCGAGCGTTAGCAAGCCTTGTTCGGACAAGGCGCGAATATCCCGCGCAAATTTCAGGCTGACCACGGAGGACAGCAGCAGAATGACGAAGGATACGCCGGCAAACCGCCAATCGATCAACACCATGGAGACAATGGAGCCGATGCAAAAGACAACTTGAAGCAGCAAAACGAAGTAAACCTGCGAGAATGTAAACTCAACGGTCGTTACGTCGTTGTTCACCCGCGACAGCAAGTCCCCATGGTGCGTCTGCTCCAGGAATCTCGGCCGCACCCGGCACAGCTTGTCATAAAGACGTTCGCGGATATTCAGCACAGTCAGCTCGACACTGCGCTGGTTTAAGTAAATGAACCAGGGAGAAATCACATTTTCCAGGAACAAGACCGCGCCCAAAATAATAAAGGCTTCCACCATCAGGGACGTATCTCGGGACACGGCGAAATCAACCAAGTTATGTACGACCAAGCTGAAGGCGATCAGGAACAATGTCTGGGTGAGCGCCGTCACGGCCAGGCCAATGGCGTACTGGGTTTTGCGCTTGCGGTTCATAAACATCAGCAAGTAGCCGAGTTCTTTCACTTGCGAGAGCCATCCGCCCTTTTTCATGTGTACGCCACCTCCCTGCGTTCGGCAGACTCAGTAAATTCCTGATAGTACGACTGGGCGTACAGTCCCTTCATCTTCAACAATTGTTCATGAGTGCCCTTTTCAACAATACTCCCCTGTTCCATGACCCAAATTTCGTCGGCGTTTTGTACTGTAGAAAGCCGGTGGGCAATAACCATCGTCGTTCTCTGCTTCATCAATACGCCCAGCGCTTCCTGAACCGCGCTTTCCGACTCCGGATCAAGAGCCGACGTTGGCTCGTCCAGCAGCAGAACGGGAGCATCCTTCAGAAAAGCCCGGGCCATTGCAATGCGCTGGCGCTGCCCGCCGGACAAAAAGCCTCCGCGCTCTCCGACATACGTCTGGTAGCCGTCGGGCAGCTGCATAATGAAGGAATGCGCCTGAGCGGCTTTGGCGGCTTCGATAATCTCGTCCATCGACGCTACTTCCCGCCCGTAGCCGATATTTTCAGCGATCGTGCCGCTAAACAAATATGAATCCTGGGTTACCACGGAAAAATGCGACCGAAGCTGCTCCGGATCGGCGCCGTGGATCAGGCTGCCGAACACGCGGATCTCGCCCTGGTCCTCCGGAAGCGGATAAAAGCCGTATACAAGCTTAAACACCGTGCTCTTCCCTCCGCCGCTCGCTCCGACAAGCGCGATCGTCTTCCCTTCCGGCACAGAGAAGCTAACATTCCGCAGGATCGGGGATCTCTCCTCATACCCGAAGGTTACGTTCTGAAACTCGATGGGGGAGGCGCTCGCTTTCGGAAGCGAACGGCCATTTTCCGTTTCGGTCGGCTGCTCGACGATTTCGGAGACCCTTCTCAGGGCACCGGCCATTTCGAACGTCCGCGTGATGAGCTCGGGAATATGCTCCAGCGGCTCCAGACACAGATTCAGCAAGTACAGGAAGGCGATCAGCTCCCCCGCGCCTAGCTGCCCTTTGTAGATCAAATAGCTTCCGTAACTGACGGCGAAAATGATCGGGCTGATCATCAGCGTGGAAAGCAGCGGGTTGACCCAGGCTTCCCGCTTTTTCACGGCCAGCTTTTTTTGAGCCGTCAATTGCAGCAGCACTTGGTAGGAGCGAGATAACATGCCGGATAGCAGGTAGCTTTTTACAATAGGCATACCTCCAAGTGTATCCTGGAGGTTGACGTTCATTCGGCCCATGTTCGCCTGGGCTTCCTCCGTCAACCGCTCCAACTGCTTGCCGATCCATTGGGAAACCAGCAGCGCTACGGGAAATAACAGCAGGCTGTACAGCATCAGCTCCCATTGGAGGTAGATCAAATAAGTGAAACAGCCGATGAACAACAGCGGATGATAAAACCACTGGGCGAGGTCCCGAATCATAAACTGCTGGATGAGCTGCAGGTCGTTGTTGATCCGCGACAATACGTCGCCGGAGTGCTGCTTTTCCAAATAGGAGACCGGGAGTTTGCCGATATGACGCATGACATGGTTGCGGATATCCTGCACCGCAGAGGCGCTGCTTCGCTCCACGCCGAAGCTCATGAAAAACTTCGCCGGCACACCGATCAAGATGACCACAAAGACCGTGTACACGATTTGCAGAACGATTGGCCCCGCCCCCTTCTCGGCCTGGGTGGTCAGCTGCTCGATCAAACTTCCCGTCCATATCTCAATAACGGCGGCGGCAATCGCGGACAAGACACCGACGATCATCCAGCCTTTGTGACGGCTTACATAGGACATCAACCAGCGGAACGCTTTCCAGGCGGCGTAAGCGGTTTGACGCTTGGAAGGCGCCGCTGTGCCTTGTTCTAGAACAGACGGCTGGCGGTCAGCTTCCATGCAGTACCCCGGCCTCCGCTTCGATCTGCCGCTTGACTTGCTCTAAGATGTCCCGGATGACGACGGCCGTTTCTTCCACGCGCGCGAGTTCCAGCAATTCCTCGTGCGCACCCTCCAGCCGGTAATCGGCGTAAGCTTGCGTCGTTGCCCCACGCCAGGAAGGCAATTGGTGCTCCAGGCGGAACGCTTCGCTGTCCTTCGCAATCAGTTCGTAAATCCGGGCCGGGATCGTGCCGGAATTAATAAGCTGCGCTTCGTACGCCAAGGTCGCTTTGACCTTCCGATGAACCCGCTCCCGCACGAGCGGGTTGCTCATTAATTCCTTCTCTTCTTCGTCGAAATCGGCAAGCATTTCTTCAAGCTCTTTCTCCGACGTTTCGGAAGACGTCAGCGTGTCCTTAATCCACGAGTCCACCATGAGCACGTCCGTTACGGAATAGCCTCTTTTCTCCATCGTTTTGGCTACCTCGAACGTCAGGTTGCCTCCAAAGCAGTAGCCGAGCAGCACGTAAGGTCCTTCCGGCTGGATGCGGACGATCTCGTCCACATAACGGTTCAGCATGGCCTCGTAATCGACGGCATCGTCGATAAAATCAATGCCGTAGAGCACGAACCCGCCGTCGAGCCTGCTTGCAAGCTCTCGATAACCGATGCCAAAGCCGCTGCCTGGAGGGAAGCAGAACACGTTCAGATCTCCTGCTTTATTCAACTTAATGAAGGAGTCTCCCCCTTTATCCAGGCCCTGATCCCCCTCTCCGAAAGCCATGGCCTCAACGGTTACATGATGGAATTGGCGGTTCAGCGGTATCTCAATGCCCGTTTCATCGTAAACGGCTTGAACGAGCCTCATCAGACTTAACGAATTGCCACCCAACTCAAAAAAGTTATCCTTTACGCCGACCTGCGGAACGCCAAGCGTATCCTGCCAGACGCGGGCGATCTTCATTTCGAGCAGCGTTCTCGGCGCGACATATTCCGTTCCTCCGTCCGCGGCTTCCTCCGGCGCGGGCAGCGCTTTGCGGTCGATTTTCCCGTTCGGGGTCAGCGGCATCCGCGAAAGCTGCACGAGGTACGAAGGAATCATATAACCCGGAAGCTGCTTGGCGAGCTCCTCTTTGAGTTCATTCGCCGCCAGCCTCGTTTCTGCGACGTAATAAGCGACAAGTTGCTTATGGCCGTTCGCGTCGTCGCAGTCGAGCACCTTGGCTTCTTGCACGGCGGCGATCTTCAGCAGCTGCGTCTCGATTTCGTCCAGCTCGATCCGGTACCCGCGGATTTTCACCTGGTGGTCGATCCGGCCCAGGTATTCGATGTTGCCGTCCGGCAGCCAAGCCGCCAAGTCACCCGAGCGGTACAGTTTCTCCCCCTCCGCAAACGGGGAATCGACGAACTTCTCCGCCGTCAGATCCGGACGGTTCAGGTATCCTCTCGCAAGGCCTTCCCCGGCCACGTACATTTCGCCCGCTACGCCAATCGGCACAGGGCGGCGGTTCTCATCAAGGATGTACACCCTCAGCGTCGGGATCGGCTTGCCGATATTACTCTTCGCCGCCTCCATTTCGACCCACGTGATTTCCTTATATGTCACGTGAACCGTCGTCTCGGTAATGCCGTACATATTGATCAGCTTCGTCTCCGGGTACTTCGTCTTGAAGCCCTTGAGCAGCAGCGGACTCAGCGCTTCGCCCCCAAAGATGACGTTGCGAATCCGCAGATCGTACGGATGGTCCGCCAAGACCTTACGCAGCAGCTGGTAGAAGTACGTTGGCGTCTGGTTCAAAATCGTGACCTGTTCGCGGCCCAGCAGCGCCAGGAAATCGGCCGGATTTTTCGCCGTCAGCGGCGGTACGATGACCAGCTTGCCTCCGTTCAGCAGCGCTCCGTACATTTCCCAGACAGAGAAATCGAAGCAGAACGAGTGGAACAGCGTCCACGTGTCGGACGGCCCAAAGTCGAACAGGTTCTTGTCGTTGAACAGGAGGCGCACGACGTTCTTATGCTCGATCAGCGTTCCTTTCGGTCTGCCGGTCGTTCCCGACGTGTAGATGACATATGCCAGGTTGCCCGGCCCGGAAATCGGCTCCAGGTTCGAAGCGTCCAGCGCATCGGCGGAGTCCGCCCCACTGTCGCCCCAAACGAAATCGTCCAATTCGAGGCGCGTTCCTGCGAAGTCGGTCTTCTCATGCAGATGCTTCTGAATCAGCAATAACGGCGCGCCCGAATCCTCAATCATGAAGCGGATGCGCTCCTCCGGGTAGTCGGGATCGACAGGCACGTAGGCTCCGCCCGCTTTGAGAATCGCCAGAATGCCGACGACCATATCGAGCGAGCGTTCGGCCAGAATCGCTACCAGCTGATCCGCTTCTACTCCCGTCTTTCGCAGCTTCCGCGCAAGGCGGTTGGATCGCTCGTTCAGCTCGCGGTAGGTCAGCTGCCGCTCGTTCATGACGGCGGCCACGTTGTCCGGGTAAAGCTCCGCCTGTTCTTCGAACAAGCCGTAAATCGTTTTCCCCCGCTCGAACCCGGTTTCGGTGTCATTAAATCGCTTCAGCAGCGTCTCCCTCTCGTCTGGGGACAGCACATCGGCTTGTCCGAGCTCCAGATCCGGCTGAAATAAAAGCACGGACAGCAGCCGAACAAGATGGTCGGCCGCCTGGTCCACAAATGCCCGCTCGTACCGCTGCCCGTCAAAGCTTATTTCCAGCTTAATGGAGTGGTTTTGACGGTCGAAGCGAAAAACCGTATCGGCCGCCACCCGGTTACCCAGCGGTTCCGGATGAATCGGGGCGAAGGATGCGACGGTGTTGACGACCGGGAGGCCGTCCCCCGTATAGTCCAGATGGAGCGGCTCCACCATTTTCCGAAAAGGCAGGTGCTGATGCTCCAGCGCCTCGCCGATGGAAGCTTTGATGCCCCCGAGCAGCGTTTTCAGCGTAGTCTGGCGGCTTACGGACGTCTTGATCACCAAGATGTCATGCGGCGGCGGAGTCCCGTCGGGGTCTGCGCTATAAGAAGGCATGCCGACCAGCACTTGGTCCCGCCCGGTATATTTGAACAGCAGGCTTTTTACTCCTGCCAAAACAATCATGTACAAAGCCAAATCCGAACCGTTGGCGAGGCAAATGATTCTCTCCGAGAGTTCGCTCGGCAGAGTACGGTGAAGCAAACCCGGCTCGGCCACAGCTTCCCCGTCGGCGTATAATTTGGAGGATTGACTGTAGGGAAGGAAGCTCAGGCTGTCATCGGCGTCAAACTTGCCGCTCCAGTACCGTTCTTCCTTTTCAAACAAAGATTTCATTTGTACCTCCCCTAAAAATGAAGTGACCGCATGCCCCGGCGCAGGTCCGAAAAAGCATGCTTTCGGCCTGCGCGTTTACGGGCTTGGACGTTGTTCGCCGTCTTCCTTGGGATGCGCGCCGCTTTCGCTTGACGGCGGAGGCGCGCTTGTAGGATTAGAACGCGAATTCGATCGTATCGACGGCACTCTTTGCGCCTGCCGCCGGTTTATGACATTCAATCCGGCTTAACTCGAGTTGTGGATTTTCCGCAATTTGAGACAGTACCCGCAGGTAATCCTCGGTCAAGGTGCGGATCATCGCTTCTTTGAACAGCTTGGTGGCGTAGAAGAAGCCCCCGCTCAGCGCCCCGTTGTTTTCATACATAAACAGCGTCAGATCGAACTTCGCTTCTTCCAAATGGTCAAGCTCGTAAGTCTTCAGGCTGACCCCTTCCAGCTCGGCGTCTCGTTCTTCGATATTTTGCAAGTCGAAAACGGCATCGAACAGCGGGAAGCGGCCCGGCTCCCGCTTCACATTCAAACGCTCCACCAGATCCTCGAATGGATAATCCTGGTTCTCGAAAGCACCCAAAGCCGTTTCCTTCACTTCTTCCAGGTAGGACAAGAACGTTTTGTCGCCCGACGGACGATTGCGGATCGCCAGCGTATTGACAAACATCCCGATGACCGGTTCCAAATCGGCGTTCGTTCTTCCCGCCACCGGGGTACCCACGACCAAGTCCTCCTGCCCGCTGTACTTGGACAGCAGCACGGTATAAGCCGCAAGCAGCACCATGAACAGCGTGCTTTCACGCTCGGCCGCCAATTCGCGCAGCCGCGCAGAGAGAGAAGCTTCGACGTCGAACTCCAGATGCGCGCCTTCGTAGCTGCGAGCCGCAGACCGTTCGTAGTCCATCGGCAGGTCCGCCGTCGGCAACTCGCCTTCGAAGGTTTGCAGCCAGTACGCTTCCTGCCGCCCAATCCGCTCTCGGTGGGCCTTCGACTGCTGCCAAACGGCATAATCCTTGTATTGAATGCGCAGTGGCGGCAGTTCTTCCCCGGCGTAGAAACTCGAGAACTCATCGATCACAATCGCCATCGATACGCCGTCGGACACCATATGGTGCATGTCGAAAAGGAGAATATGCAGGTTCGGCTCCAGCTCGATGACCCCGGCGCGCAGCAGCGGCGGCTTGCCGAGATCAAACGGACGAACGAAGCTGCGGACGATCTGCTCGATTTGAGCCGCATCCTCTTTATCCGCTTGATGATGCTCGATAGCAAAATCGACCTGCGGGTAAATCCGCTGAACCGCTTCGGCCTTCACGATTTCAAAACCGGTGCGCAGCGATTCATGCCGTGTTATCAATTTCCGCAAGGCGGCTTCCAACCGGTCTAAGTCAAACTCGCCTTCCACCTGCACCAGCTCCGGCATGTTGTAAAGCTGATCCGCTCCATCCAGCGTGTGCTGAATGAACAGCCGTTTCTGCGCGGAGGACAGAGGGTAGTACTCTCTCTCCTCCGCTTGAGGAATGGCCTCATGCTCCCGCCGTTCCATCCGGGCGATCGCCTCGGCCATCGCCGCAATCGTCGAGTGACGGAATACGTCGCGCAGCGGCAGGTTGACGTTTAATTCCTTAAATACCTTGCCCGCCAGCGTCGTCGCCCGCAGGGAGTGGCCGCCGATGTCGAAGAAGTTGTCGTGAACGCCAATCTCCTTCGCAAGCCCCAGCACCTCCTGCCAAATCGCCGCCAGCTTCGTTTCCAGCTCATTGCGCGGTGCGATGTACTCCGTTCCGCTTCCCGCTTCCCCTTCCGGCGCCGGTAGCGCCTTCCGGTCAATCTTTCCGTTCGGCGTCAGAGGCAGGCGCTCCATCTCCACGAAGTACGACGGGATCATGTACCCCGGCAGCTCCTGCGCCAGCGCGCCGCGCAGATCGTTCACTGCCAGCTCCGCTCCGGTATCCGGTGTGTAATACGCGCATAGCGCCTTCTGCCCGTTCGCGTCACTTCGAACCAGCACCACCGCTTCGCGCACGCCTTCCACCCGCAGCAGCTGCGACTCGATCTCGCCCGTCTCGATCCGGTAGCCCCGAATTTTCGCCTGGTTGTCGATCCGGCCGATGAAGTCCACGTTGCCGTCTTCCATCCACCGTGCCAAGTCTCCCGTTCGGTACAGCCGCTCGCCCGCGGCGAACGGGCTGTCTACGAACTTCTCTTCTGTCAGCTCCGAACGGTTCAAGTACCCGCGCGCCACTCCGACTCCGCCGATGACCAGCTCGCCCAGCACCCCGACCGGCACCGGATTCAGGTGCGCATCCACGATGTAGAATTTCGCATTCAGCCACGCTTTGCCGATCGGCACATGGCCTGTCTGCGGCAGCTTCGTCAGCGGCTCGTCGTAGAAGCTGGAGTCGATCGCCGCTTCCGTCACGCCGTATGCGTTGATGATCCGGAACAACGAACCGAAGCGTTCCTGCAAGGTCCGGTAATCCCCCACGCTGCAGCTGTCCGAGCTCGTGATCAACAGCTCCATCCAGCTCATATCCAGTTGCTGCTCGTGCACGTACTCCAGGAACGGCACGATCAGCGCCGGCGTCGATTCGAAGATGGTGACCCGTTCCCGCTCCATCCAGTGGTGCAGACGAGACGGATCGATCCGGTCGTCCTTCGGCACAATCACCATCGTGCCTCCGTTGTACAGCGTCCGCGCGATATCTCCCACGAACACGTCGAACGAGAAGCTTGCGAGCTGCAGCAGCCGCACCGGGAACTGATCCAACCGGTATTCCCGCCGGTAGCCCGCCGCCGTGTTCACCAGGCTGCGGTGCTCGATCATCACGCCCTTCGGCTTGCCCGTCGTTCCCGACGTATAGATCACGTACGCCAGATCCTCCGGACGGGCTTCATGGAAGCTGTCGGTGCCAACATTCTGATGGCTCTCATCGCCGTCGTCCACAGTATCCGTCAGCTTGCCGGAGACTATGCCCGAGCCAATCGGCGCATTCGCCCGCTCCTCGCTGTACGACGCTTCGTCGTCCAGGTACAGCACCGCCGCCAGCGCCAGCTCCTCTTCGTCAAGCCAGGCTTCAGCACGCTCTCGCAGCGCCGTTTGCGTCAGCAGCACCTTCGCTCCGCTGTCTTCGAGCATGAACCGCACGCGCTCCGCCGGATAATCCGGGTCGAGCGGCACATACGCCCCGCCCGCTTTCCAGACGGCCAGCACGGCCACCAGCAAGTCCACCGAACGCTCGGCGAGAATGCCGACGATCGTCTCCCGGCCGATGCCGCTTGCGCGCAGCGTAGCCGCCAAGCGGTTCGCCCGCTCGTTCAGCTCCGCATACGTCAGCCGGTCGTTCTCGTACACGACGGCCGCCTCTTCCGGCGTGCGCTCCGCCTGTTCCTCAAACAGCCGGTGGAACGCGGCCGCAGGAGCCGCTTCCGGCTGCGCCGGGTTGAACGCGCCGATAATTTGTTCTTTTTCCTCTGTCGTCAGCAAGTCCAGCTCGGCAATCTTCGCATCTGGACGGCTTACGATCGTTTCGAGCAGCTGCTCGTAATGTTTCGCCAGCCGTTCGATCGTCTCCCTTTTGTAGAGAGCCGTCGCATATTCGAAGCTGTAATCCAAGCCGCCGTTCTCCTCGCCCACATCCAAGCTGATATCAAACTTCGCGGTATCTAATACGCTCGGATAAGGAATCAGGCGAAGCCCTTCCAGCTCAAATTCCTCGTTTTCCGTATTCTGCATCGTAAACAGCGTGTCGAAGAGCGGATTGCGGCTTAAATCACGGGTGACTTGCACCTTGTCCACCAATTCTTCGAACGGATAGTTTTGATGCTCGAAGGCATGGAGGGTCGTTTCTTTGACTTCGTTCAGGTATGACAGGAATGTCTTTTCCGAAGCCGGATAACTGCGGATAGCCAGCGTGTTTAAGAAAATCCCGATCAACGGCTGCACATCTCCATGATTCCTTCCGGCAATCGGCGTACCGACGATCACGTCTTCCTGACCTGAATATTTATGCAGAAGGACGTTATACGCCGCAAGCAGCACCATAAACAGCGTCGTGCCCGTTTCCGAGGCCAGCTGCTTCAGGCCGTCGGTTTTCGAAGCGTCGAAGGAAAACTCCAGCGTTTGGCCTTCGTAGCTCTGCACGGCCGGACGCGGATAGTCGGCCGGCATTTCCAGCACCGGCAGCTCGCCTTGGAACATGTCCAGCCAGTACGCCTCCTGACGCTGAAGCCGTTCTTTCTGCTCCTGCGAATGCTGCCAAACGGTGTAGTCTTTGTACTGAATGCGCAGAGGCTCCAATTGCTCGCCGCCGTACAAGCGGACGAATTCTTCAACAAAGATTTCCATCGAGACGCCATCGGAAATAATATGATGCATGTCGTACATTAGAATATGACGTTCCGGAGCCAGCTCGACAAGGCCTACCCTCAGCAGCGGAGGCTTCGCCAAGTCAAACGGACGGACGAAACGGCGAACCATCTCTTCGGCCTCTTGCTCATCCACTCGATAGAACTCCACGGCAAAATTCACGTCCTGGTAAATCCGCTGCGATGCTTCGCCATCCACCATTTCGAACCCGGTGCGCAGCGTTTCATGCCGCGCCACGAGCTTACGGAACGCTTCTTCGAACCTTGCCCGGTCCAAAGCCCCCTCCAGCAGCATCGCTTCCGGCATGTTGTAGCTAAGCTCCGCGCCTTCCAGTTGATTCAGGATAAAGAGACGTTTTTGAGCAAAAGATTGCGGGTACACCTCTCGGTCATCCGCCACCGGAATGGCAACGAATGTCTGCTCATCCAGCCGGGAAATGGCGGCGGCCATGCTCTCAATGGTGGAATGGCGGAACACGTCGCGCAGCGGCAGATCCACGCTCAATTCTTTATGAATCTTGCTGACCAGCGTCGTCGCCCGCAGGGAGTGACCACCGATGTCGAAGAAGTTGTCGTGAACGCCAATCTCCTTCGCAAGCCCCAGCACCTCCTGCCAAATCGCCGCCAGCTTTGTTTCCAGCTCATTGCGCGGTGCGACGTACTCCGTTCCGCTTCCCGCTTCCCCTTCCGGCGCCGGCAGCGCCTTCCGGTCAATTTTTCCGTTCGGCGTCAGAGGCAGGCGCTCCATCTCCACGAAGTACGACGGGATCATGTACCCCGGCAGCTCCTGCGCCAGCGCGCCGCGCAGATCGTTCACTGCCAGCTCCGCTCCGGTATCCGGTGTGTAATACGCGCATAGCGCCTTCTGCCCGTTCGCGTCACTTCGAACCAGCACCACCGCTTCGCGCACGCCTTCCACCCGCAGCAGCTGCGACTCGATCTCGCCCGTCTCGATCCGGTACCCCCGAATTTTCGCCTGGTTGTCGATCCGGCCGATGAAGTCCACGTTGCCGTCCTCCATCCACCGCGCCAAGTCTCCCGTGCGGTACAACCGCTCGCCCGCGGCGAACGGGCTGTCTACGAACTTCTCTTCTGTCAGCCCCGGACGGTTCAAGTACCCGCGCGCCACTCCGACTCCGCCGATAACCAGCTCGCCCAGCACCCCGACCGGCACCGGATTCAGGTGCGCATCCACGATGTAGAATTTCGCATTCAGCCACGCTCTGCCGATCGGCACATGGCCTGTCTGCGGCAGCTTCGTCAGCGGCTCGTCGTAGAAACTTGAGTCGATCGCCGCTTCCGTCACGCCGTATGCGTTGATGATCCGGAACAACGAGCCGAAGCGTTCCTGCAAGGTCCGGTAATCCGCCACGCTGCAGCTGTCCGAGCTCGTGATCAACAGCTCCATCCAGCTCATATCCAGCCGCTGCTCGTGCACGTACTCCAGGAACGGCACGATCAGCGCCGGCGTCGATTCGAAGATGGTGACCCGTTCCCGCTCCATCCAGTGGTGCAGACGAGACGGATCGATCCGGTCGTCCTTCGGCACAATCACCATCGTGCCTCCGTTGTACAGCGTCCGCGCGATATCTCCCACGAACACGTCGAACGAGAAGCTTGCGAACTGCAGCAGCCGCACCGGGAACTGATCCAACCGGTATTCCCGCTGGTAGCCCGCCGCCGTGTTCACCAGGCTGCGGTGCTCGATCATCACGCCCTTCGGCTTGCCCGTCGTTCCCGACGTATAGATCACGTACGCCAGATCCTCCGGACGGGCTTCATGGAAGCTGTCGGCATTCGTCCGCTCCTCGCTGTACGACGCTTCGTCGTCCAGGTACAGCACCGCCGCCAGCGCCAGCTCCTCTTCGCCGAGCCAAGCTTCAGCACGCTCTCGCAGCGGCGTTTGCGTCAGCAGCACCTTCGCTCCGCTGTCTTCAAGCATGAACCGCACGCGCTCCGCCGGATAATCCGGGTCGAGTGGCACATACGCCCCGCCCGCTTTCCAGACGGCCAGCACGGCCACCAGCAAGTCCACCGAACGCTCGGTCAGAATGCCGACGATCGTCTCCCGGCCGATGCCGTTTGCGCGCAGCGTAGCCGCCAAGCGATTCGCCCGCTCGTTCAGCTCCGCATACGTCAGCCGGTCGTTCTCGTACACGACGGCCGCCGCTTCCGGTGTGCGCTCCGCCTGTTCCTCGAACAGCCGATGGAACGCCGCCACAGGAGCCGCTTCCGGCTGCGCCGGGTTGAACGCGCCGAGAATTTGCTCTTTTTCCTCTGCCGTCAACAAGTTCAGCTCGGCAATCTTCGCATCCGGACGGCTTACGATCGCCGCAAGCAAATGTCCGAAATGAGTCGACAGCCGCCGGATCGTGCTTTCTTTATAAAGAGCCGTTGCGAATTCAAAGCTGCACTCCAGGCCGCCGTTTTCTTCCGTAACATCCACACTCAGGTCGAACTTGGCCGTGCCGTATTCGCTAGGGTACGGGGACAATTTCAGCCCTTCCAGCCCAAACTCTTTGTCCTCCAAGTTTTGCAGGGAGAACATCGTGTCAAACAGCGGGTTGCGGCTCAAATCCCGGCTGACCTGCACTTTATCGACGAGCTCTTCGAACGGATAATTCTGATGCTCGTAAGCGCCTAAGGTCGTTTCTTTCACTTCTTCCAGATACGACAGGAAGGTCTTCTCCGAAGCCGGATAATTGCGGAGCGCCAGCGTATTAACGAACATTCCGATCAAAGGTTGCGTGTCTCCGTGCGTTCTGCCCGCAATCGACGTTCCGACGATCAAATCGTCCTGACCTGTGTATTTATGCAAAAGCACGGTATATGCCGCAAGCAGCACCATATACAGCGTCGTTCCTCTTTGAGCCGCCAGTTGCTTTAAGCCTTCGTTCGTTGCCTCGTCCACGAAGGACGTCAGCGTTTGTCCCTCAAAGCTCTGCACGGCAGGACGCGGATAGTCCGTCGGCATTTCCAGAACCGGCAGCTCGCCCCGGTAACGGTCCAGCCAGTAAGCTTCCTCGCGTTTCAACTGCACTTTTTGCTCGTCCGACTGCTGCCATACCGCATAGTCCTTGTATTGAATGCGCAAAGGCTCTAATGACTCGCCACCGTACAGACGAACGAGTTCCTCGACTAACACGTCCATCGAAACCCCGTCGGAGACGATATGGTGCATGTCGAACATCAGCAAATAACGTTCGGCTGCCAGCTCTACAAGCTCCGCCCGCAGCAACGGAGGCTTCGCCAAGTCGAAAGGCCGGATGAAGGCCTGCACGACTTCAGGCGCTTCTTCCTCGCTCGCATGACGGTACTCGACAGCAAAGTCGACGCTCTCGTAAATGCGCTGTATTGCTTCGCCTTGTACGATCTCAAAGCCGGTTCGCAGCGTTTCGTGCCGTGCGATCAGTCCCCGGAAAGCCTTCTCCAGCAGGCTCCGGTCAATCGATCCTTCCAGCAGCAGCACGCCCGGCATGTTGTAGCTCTGATCGGCCCCTTCCAGCTGATTCAGGATAAACAGCCGCTTCTGAGCCGAGGAAAGCGGATAATATGCTCTTGCGCCTGCCCGCGGAATCGACGAGAACAATTGCTTTCCGATCCGGGAGATGGCAAGAGTCATCTCTTCGATTGTCGAGTAGCGGAATACGTCGCGCAACGGAAGTTCGACGTTCATTTCCTTCTGAATCTTGCTGACAAGGTTCGTCGCCCGCAAGGAGTGGCCTCCAAGCTCGAAGAAATTGTCCAGGACTCCAATGCCGGAGTAGCCCAGTACTTCCTCCCAGATCTTCACAAGCTGGGACTCCGTCCGGTTACGCGGCGCTACGTATTCGACGCCCGTTTGTATGCCGCCTTGCGGCTCCGGTAGCGCTTTGCGGTCCACTTTGCCGTTGGTCGTCAGCGGCATGCGCTCCAGCTGCACGAAGTACGACGGGATCATGTACCCCGGCATTCCCTGGGCCAGCGAGGTTCTCATTTCGCTGACCGTCAGCGTTCGGTCCGCCACAAAGTAGGCGACAAGCGCCTTCTCGCCCTCGCCGTCCTGACGGGCGAGCACCACCGCTTCTTCCACGCCCTCGACGTTCAGCAGCTGCGTCTCGATTTCGTCCAGCTCGATCCGGTACCCGCGGATCTTCACCTGATGATCGATCCGGCCCAGGTATTCGATGTTGCCGTCCGGTAGCCAAGCCGCCAAGTCACCCGAGCGGTACAGTTTCTCCCCCTCCGCAAACGGGGAATCGACGAACTTCTCCGCCGTCAGATCCGGACGGTTCAGGTATCCTCTCGCAAGGCCTTCCCCGGCCACGTACATTTCGCCCGCTACGCCGATCGGCACAGGGCGGCGGTTTTCATCCAGGACGTACACCTTCAGCGTCGGGATCGGCTTGCCGATATTACTCTTCGCCGCCTCCATTTCGACCCACGTTATTTCCTTATATGTAACGTGAACAGTCGTCTCGGTAATGCCGTACATATTGATCAGCTTCGTCTCCGGGTACTTCGTCTTGAAGCCCTTGAGCTGCAGCGGACTCAGCGCTTCGCCCCCGAAGATGACGTTGCGAATCCGCAGATCGTACGGATGGTCCGCCAAGACCTCACGCAGTAGCTGGTAGAAGTACGTTGGCGTCTGGTTCAAAATCGTGACCTGTTCGCGGCCCAGCAGCGCCAGGAAATCGGCTGGACTTTTCGCCGTCAGCGGCGGTACGATGACCAGCTTGCCTCCGTACAGCAGCGCTCCGTACATTTCCCAGACGGAGAAATCGAAGCAGAACGAGTGGAACAGCGTCCACGTGTCAGACGGCCCGAAGTCGAACAGGTTCTTGTCGTTGAACAGGAGGCGCACGACGTTCTTATGCTCGATCAGCGTTCCTTTCGGTCTGCCGGTCGTTCCTGACGTGTAGATGACATATGCCAGGTTGCCCGGCCCGGAAATTGGCTCCAGGTTCGAAGCGTCCAACGCACCTTCGGAGTCCGCCCCTCTGTCGCCCCAAACGAAATCGTCCAATTCGAGGCGCGTTCCTGCGAAGTCGGTCTTCTCGTGCAGATGCTTTTGAATCAGCAATAACGGCGCGCCCGAATCCTCAATCATGAAGCGGATGCGCTCCTCCGGGTAGTCGGGATCGACAGGCACGTAGGCTCCGCCCGCTTTGAGAATCGCCAGAATGCCGACGACCATATCGAGCGAGCGTTCGGCCAGAATCGCTACCAGTTGGTCCGCTTCTACTCCCGTCTCCCGCAGCTTCCGCGCAAGGCGGTTGGATCGCTCGTTCAGCTCGCGGTAAGCCAGCTGTCGCTCGTTCATGACGGCGGCCACGTTGTCCGGGTAAAGCTCCGCCTGTTCTTCGAACAATTGAACGAGCGTCTTCTCGCGCGGAAATTCCGTGGTGGTGTCGTTAAAACGTCCGAGAAGGTCGGCCTTTTCCGCCTCCGTCACAAGTTCCAGCTCGCCCACTGTAATTTCCGGGTTATCCGTCACCTGCTCCAGCAGATGGACGAGATGCCCCTTGAGCCGCTCGATGCTGTCTTTATCGAACACTTCGGCGTTAAAGTCAAACCGGATTTCGATTTCGACTCCCGGCACCACGGTCACGTTGAAGTTATAGTTCGTCTGCTCCTCCATCTGAACGTCAGCGATCGTCAGGTCGCCGTGCTGCTGGTCGCCCGCCTGCTCCATCTGCTCGTCCACCGGATAGTTCTCGAAAGCGATGATATGGTTGATCAGGTTCTGCTTTTGCACGCTGCGGGCTTGAATTTCATACAACGGATAGTAATCATAACGCCCGGACTCCAGCGCCCACTCTTGGAGCTTCGCCATCAGGTCGGCGAACACGGTGTCCGCTTCGCTCGTGACGCGGACCGGCACCGTATTGATGAATAGCCCGATCATGGACTCGATACCCGGGATTTCCGCCGGTCTTCCGGCCACGACGCTGCCGAATACGGCATCGTTTGTTCCGTTATATTTTTGCAGCATCACGCCCCAAGCGGCTTGCAGCAGCGTATTGACCGTAACCAGGCGCTGTTTCGCCACCCGGTCCATCCGCTCGCTCAAGTCCTTGCCCAGCTCGGCGGTGACGTGATCAGCCGTAAATCTGCCGTTCGGCGCCGGTTCCTTTTGTCCCGGGAGTACGGTTTGCCCTTCATAACCTGCCAGGAATGCCGTCCAATAGCCGGATGCCGCCTGATCGTCCTGTTTCTCCAACCATTCGATGTAAGCGCCATAATCCGATCCCTTATCTCCCGCTGGCTGCTTGCCGGATGCCAAGGCCGAGTACGTCTCAAACAGCTCCTGCGTCAGCTGCGGCAGGCACCAGCCGTCCATCAAAATATGCTGGAAACTCCACAGCACATGATAGCTTTGCTCTTCGGTGCGCAGGATCGTAACCCGAACGAGCGCGTCATGTTCCATGTCGAAGCCGCGAAGTTTGTCATCCTCGGCCTTTTTATCCAAATACGCTTGTTTCTCGTCCGCCTGCAAATGAAGCAGCTCTTCATATTCAAAGCCGACCGGCTTGTCGCGGTATATGATTTGCAGCGGCTCGCCCGCCGGTCCTTGCACAAAATTCGCCCGCAGCACCAAATGACGTTTCGCAAGTTCCGTCCAGCTCCTCTCGAAAAGCTGGACGTCGAGTACTCCCCTCATCGTAAATCGCGTCTGCTCGAAGTAAGCGGCCGTTTGCCGGTCAAGCGCGCTGTGGAACCACATGCCCTTCTGCATCGGCGTAAGCGAGTAAATATTTTCGATTTCCCCGAGATGGCCCGAGCGCTGGGCGATTTGCTCTAGTTCGGCGATGGTCAAGCCTTTAAATTGCACGTCGCTAGGCGTCAATTCGGTATTTTCTTTGCCTGCGCAGTGGATAATGAGCTCTCGTAGACTTTGCTCAAGCCGCTGAGCGAAGGCTTCCATCGTTACCTTGTGATACTGCTTCCGGCTGTAGCTAAGATCAAGCGATAAAGCGCCGTCCAGCACCATGCCGTTGATATCCAGCACAAAGCTGCGGGCCTGCCGGTCGCTGGCCGGGCTGCCGCTGGAATAAGAAGATATACCGATCTCGTCCTGGTTGACATCATTGTCGAACTGGCCGAGGTAATTAAAATTAATTTCCGGCTCTGCGCCCCAAACAAAGCCATCCTCCGATTTGGAGAGATAGCGGCATATGCCGTACCCAAGTCCTTTGTTCGGAATGCGGCGCAAACTTTCCTTGACCTGTTTAATCTGATAGGCCAAATCCCGGTCAGTTTCCGGCTCTAGGACGACCGGAAACTTGGTCGTAAACCATCCGACTGTGCGCGTGATGTCGATATCCGTTCCGATCGGTTCGCGTCCGTGTCCTTCGAGATTGATCCGCACCCGTTCGTGTCCCGTCCACTTGCGAACGGCTATGCCGAGCGCCGTTACCAAAATATCGTTCATTTCGGTGTTGTAGGCCCGGTGAACCCGCTTCAGCAGCAGCTCCGTTTCTTCGGGAGTCAAACGCACGAACAGCGATTCGCTGTCCTGCTGCGTCGTAACGTCCGCCTCCAGATCCTTCGGCACGGCCGGAACCGCAATTTGTTCCACGGCCTGCCAATAGGCCCGTTCCTTCGCCATCTCCGGGCTTTGCGCGTAAGCGGCCAGCTGCTCGGACCAAGTGCGGTACGCATCCGTTTTGGCCGGGAAACGAATTTCCTCGCTTTTGCCGGCCTGCTCGTAACCCAGAGCGAAATCCTCCATCAAAATGCGCCAAGACACGCCGTCCACCACGGCATGATGAACCGCGAGCAGCAAATGATCGCCGTCCGCGCACCGGAACAGTCCCGCCTTCACGAGGGGCCCGTTCTCCAGATCGATGCCCGCTTGAATGTCCGTTGCCTTCGCTTCCACAGCCTGCGCGGTATTCTCCGCATCCTTGAAGTCGAACACGTCCAGCGTGAACAGCCCGCCTTCCTGAATCGCGCGGGTCCGCGCGCTAAACCCTTGTTCCGTCTTGCAGAACACCATCCGCAAGGCGTCATGATGCTCGGCCAGCTTTTGCAGCACCTGACGCACCGTCTCTTCGTCGAAGCGTTCCTTCCGGTACAGCATCACCGACTGGTTGAAATGATGCGGGTCCGCAAAGGAGCTCCCGAAAAACCAATGCTGAATCGGTGTCAGCTCCGTTTCACCCGTTATTTCACCTTGATCGATGGTACGTCCGATCGGTTTCACATGCAGGCTGAGCTGTGAGATAGTCGGATATTTGAACAAATCCCGGATTTCCAGCTTGTACCCGGCTTGATGAAGCCGCGAAGATACTTGAATGGACTTGATCGAGTCTCCGCCCAGCTCGAAGAAATGATCCGTTACCCCAACGCGATCGGCGTTCAATACCGCCTGCCACACATCGGCAAGCGTCCGCTCCGCTTCATTGCGGGGAGCTACGTACGCGCCGCCGGTCAGTGCGTTTCCTTCCGGGGCGGGCAAAGCCTTGCGGTCGATTTTGTCGTTCGGCGTGAGCGGCATCCGCGGAAGCTGAACAAAATGCGCCGGAATCATGTAATTCGGCAACTTTTGCGCCAGCTCGCTTCTCAGCTCGCCGAGCGTAAGCGGGCGGCCCGCGACCAGGTAAGCGCACAGTTCTTGCCCGCTTTTGCCTTCCCGCGCGATTACGATCGTCTCCTGCACGGAGTCGATCTTCAGAAGCTGCTCTTCAATCTCGCCGATCTCGATCCGGAATCCACGGATTTTCACCTGATGGTCAATCCGGCCCAAGTACTCAATATTTCCGTCCGGCAGCCAGCGGGCCAAGTCGCCCGTCCGGTACAGTCTCTCTCCGGGCTCAAACGGGTGTTCGATGAATTTCTCCGCCGTCAGATCCGGCCGGTTCCAATATCCCCGGGCGAGGCCGACGCCCGCGATGCATAATTCTCCCTCCACTCCGATAGGCGCTAGCTGATTCTGTGCGCCCAGTATATACAAGCGATGGTTCCAGATCGGACGTCCGATCGGTATCGCTCTGCGTTCGGTGTCATACGTAGACGCCGCCCACACGGATGTGGCGATCGAGGCTTCCGTCGGACCGTACGCGTTATAGTACTGTACCTTGTCTTTCCACTGCTGCACGAATTCTGCTGAAACGGCGGAGCCCGCCGTGATGAGCCTGCTCAGACTCGGCAGGCGGTCTGAATTCAAATAAGCCGCATAAGTTGGCGGCAAAGTGGCGATCGTAATTGCATGCTCGTTCATGAAACGTTCGAACAGCTGATCATCCAAAACCGTCTCGGTTGACGGTATATATAAGGTCGCCCCGAAATACAGGGCGTTGAACATCTCCCAGCACGACGCATCGAACGATAGGCTGGCGAATTGCAGCACTCGATCCTGTTCGGTCGTGTGAAGCGTATGGGCAAACGTCAGTTTCAAGCTGACCAGCCCGCGATGCTCCAGCATGACCCCTTTGGGTTTGCCCGTCGTACCTGATGTATAGATGACATAAGCCAGATCGTTCGGACCGCTGGCCGGCTCCAGGTTCGAGCCATCGTCGCTGTAGGCCTGCTCGTCATCCAGCGCCACCACGGTCCCTTCGAACGGCACCTGCAGCAGCAGCTCCCTTTGAGTCAGCAGCAACTGCGCGTTCGAGTTCTCCAGAATGTAGCGGATGCGTTCTTCCGGGTATTCCGGGTCGATCGGCACGTAGGCACCGCCAGCTTTCAGAACCGCCAGAATGCCAACGACCGTCTCCAGCGATCTCCTGGCCATCAAGCCTACCAGCTGATTGGGCAGCACCCCGACCGATCGCAGCGTCCGCGCCAGCCGGTTCGCCCGTTCATTCAGCTCCGCGTACGAAAGCCGCCGCCCCTCAAAGACAACCGCCGTCGCTTCGGGCACCCGCTTCGCCTGCTCCTCCACGAGCTGATGAATCGTCCGATCACGGGGATAGTCCTTCTCGGTATCGTTAAAGCTTTGCAGCAATTGAAATTTCTCGTCCTCCGACAGCATGTCCGCCCGCACGATGTCCAGCTCCAACTCGTGAAGCCCCACGGCCAGCAGGCGATTCAGATGGCCGACGACCCGAGTCATGAACTCGGAGTCATATAAGTGCTCGTTATATGACAGCGCTAGCTGTATCGTCCCGCCGGTTAAGCTGAATTCAAAGGAACAATCCGTGACCACGTTTTGCCCGATTTCGTCCAGATGCAGCTCCTTAAGAGATACTAGCGTATGGATGACGGGTATCCCGTCTGCATATTGCAGGTCCAGCTTCTCCGCCATTTTCAAGAACGGAATATGTTGGTGCTGAAACGCTTCAGGCAAGGAAGTCCTCAGCTCGCTCAGAAGCGTTTTAAAAGTCGCACCCACCGAAAGCGAGTTTTTCAAAATGACCGTATGATTAACGGATCGGCGCGTCTCCGTCGGTTTCCGTACAACCGGCATGCCGACCAGAATGTCAGAAGCGCCTGTATATTTATGCAAGAGCGACTGAACACCGGCGAGCAAAATCATAAAAGTGGCCAGCGGAGCGCCCTTGCTCATTTGAAGGACGCGCTGCGCCACTTCCTCCGAAAGCGAACCGCCGACGGTTGTCATAATGGGCGCCAGGGAGCTTGGAGCCTTGCTGTAAGGCAGACGCGTCAAGGTATAATCGTCGCTACCGAATTTTTCGTTCCAAAACAACGTTTCTTTTTCAAAAGCCATCTGGATCGTTCCCCTTTCTTCATCGGCAAAAGCAATCCGGCGGAGCATATGCCGCAGCAACGCTCCAGCCTCGCTCCCCGCCTTTTCAAACATGTGACAACAATGTCAATGGCTCTCGCCAAGTCACCGCTTCGCTTGCCCGGTTGATCGCATGCGGCAATCCTCTGCCTAGCAGCTATCCCGCTCGGCTCCCATGCGTGAAAGACAACAAAGAGCATCGTTCTATGCAAGAGATGCGGCTGCTCCCGGCTCCTCTGCTTCAATATGCTTGCTGCGGACGAGCCGCCCGAAGACGGGCTTTGGTTTAACATTGGGTTCGGAATTGGATTTGGGGGTGGACAAGGGATGTTCCTCCCATCGATGTAAGACTTGCTGTAGGGTTCCGGCCGGCCAGCACAAAGTCGGCCGTACCTCCGGATTCGGCACCGGAGCTGCCTTTGTCGAAGCTTATGTTTAAGGATATTGATACACTCTATGTACGATTTGTGTATTCCCCCGCCTGGTGTGGATAAGTAAAGATCCGGCTGCGGGGTAGTGAGCCTTTCCTGACGATTAGATGTGACGATGGTGCTGCATGAGGCTCAAAGAATGCTCCGTATGGCATGAACGGGACAGCCCTTGGATTGGCGGTGAATTCCAGCTTTTCAAAAATGCTCACGCGCTTCATCTTCCATCGGAATTGGGATAAGGTTGGCTTCATCCTTTCTGGACCTTCTGACGTCATGGAGCAACATATTCTCGACTGTCATTTTCCACAATTGTCGGTCTCCGCATGCCAGCTTGCTGGGTTGCCAGTGGACTGGTCTCTCGCGGCACAGCTTGGACAGGTATAAAAACCATCCAATTCTATTTTCTATCATAATTGGAAGGTTGACCTAGGTAGAATTATATCAAAATTTCCAATAATGTATAGTAAAACTTTAGTTAAATTGGGTCTTCCCAACATAAAGTGTTAATATTTTGCCTAAAAAGAGCGAATGGAGAAGAAACACTGGGAATGGCTTGCCATCAATCGGGGAATTCGACGCGTGTCGACACTGAGGCGGGGTGCCGGCCAATTTGGGAGATCTTCCCTGTATATATTCTCTGCTGGTGCTCCGAATCCTTGCGCTTGCGTCTATTTTCTAAAATAATCATGGATTGTAGAGTAGGCTGTATTAGATGAGTCATATCCAGTACCCACTTGGTAAACCAAATAATTCATCTTGTTCTCTTGTAACTTTCGCAAATGGTTTTTCACTTTGTTGAATAGCATAATAGAGATTATCTTCGAGACTATTTATATGGTGATTTGACAACTTATCGTTGTTTTTAGCATTATGAAGCCATTCGACATTCCTGAATAAATTGTAGTTTATCTGCCTTTCCGTAATAAGTGCCCACTCTATCTTTTGGTCTTTAAAGAACTCTTTTTCAATCTGTAATTTCTCTACAACTCGTTTTGTCAACTTGTTAAAAGGTTTGATAGAATGTGCAATAAATTTTATACTTTTTTCTTGTTTTACTGTAAGTAACATATCTGTAGTCATAATGATGGGAAGCTTATTCTTGGGGTCAGTTGGATGTTTAACTTTTATGCAATATAGAGGGTTTTATCTAGGGGTAATAAAGGAAATTGTTCGCGAATATCAATCACTTGCTCTGACCACTTCCATTTGGCAATGATGTGCCAATTCAAAGTGTTCAGACAGATAATGGTGAAGTCGACCACTTTTCCAACCAAGAATTCGAGTAACTATCCCTATTGAAGGTACATCATGTACCGTCAACCAAGGTTTATATTCCGAAAAGTGGCCTTGACCTCTTCCTTCTTTGATTTTCCGTTGAATAGATGCTATAGAGTTACTTGATCGAATTTTGCTCATTATTCACCTTCTTTTTAGAACTACTAAATCAGAGTAAAGTTCAGTTATCTTTTTCTACTCCTAAGATATATTTTAGTTTTACTTCAAAATACAAATGTAGAATATAACAACTCACAGCTTTATACAATAGCAAAGTAATATTTTTTAGCTATATTTTACTTCGTAGCCTATTCATAGGCTACTCGTAGGGTACAGTAGGGTATGAATAAGCTATAATATGGGCTATAAGTAAGTATAATTAGTAAGCAGATGGGTCGGGTAAAAGCTATTTGATTTTCTCAATAGAGATGAATTCATGAATACTTTGGAACAGCGCTGTAAAAAATCGAGACTACTCCATAAATGGACACAAAAGGAAATTCCTAATAAGATCGGGGTAACTAAACAGGTTGCTTCTAATTGGGAGCGAAACGTAGCACGGCCTGAAATTAATCATTTAATATCTTTAGCAAAGGTTTTTGACGTTACAACTGATTATCTACTTTGTATTGCTAATCGAATGACGTTCCCTACTGTGTGGGCTCAATTGATACAGGCGTATCTCCAAAGATTAACCACTCTATATGGGAATTGAAGTTTTCTTTAATTGCTATAATTATATCAAGAGAGGGTCTGTATTTATCTTGCTCCAGCTCACTCAACGTTCTTTGAGAAATGCCAATTATATTTGCAAACTTTATTTGATTTAAGTTGTTGTTTTTCTAATAGTTCGAATTCGTTGGCCTATTGTAGACATAATTGCCCTCCTAAGCTAAAAAGATCCCGATATATCATCGGGATCTTTCTTGATGTTTGTAAAATGACTAGTTCCAGACTTTTTTTACTGGTTCAAGACTTTTTTATCACCAGACATTTGTGTACATACAATAAAGTTGTGTACTGAAGTCCAGTATTTTTAATTAATTCATTAAAAAAATAGTACTAATAATATTATTAAAGTACTTATTTTAATTTCATTTTATATTAAAATGTGCGTCCATTTTTATATTTTCTAATATCTCTTCAGAATACAATTTTTAATTTCATTTGTTTAAAGATACGTTATTTTTTTATTATTACAGAAAGATCCCCTTCAAAAATTTTTTGAGTCGTATGATTAAAAGTAGATAAATTCACAGTTACAATTCCTGTATTCTTTCGGTTATCTTCTAGATTAATGACTTCAACAACTACATGTAACTCATCATCAGGGTATACAGGTTTTATAAATCGGATATTGTCCATAGCAGTACCAGCCACTACATCTTCACCGTATAAACCACACTCTACCCATAGTTTAAATGTTAGGGCTAATGTTTGGATTCCTGAAGCTATAATTCCTCCAAACATGCCTTCCTGAGTTTTCTTCTCATCCAAATGCATGTACTGAGGGTCAAATTCAGATGCGAATTCCATAATTTTTTCTTTGGTTACTTTTATAGAATCAGTCTCGAACCGCTGCCCTACAAAGAATTCATTAAACTTCATATTACACCTCTCGAAACGGATACTTTTACATAATGACTTCCGCAAAATTTAATTGTCAATAAGAAATTTATTCTCTAGCTAGTATGTTTTTTGGAGCTTTTTGGCTTGGTCAATTCGAAGCTATGATGCACCATATCGTGAATTTCATCTTCTGGTAGATCACCATCTAATATTACTGTATTCCAATGTTCCTTGTTCATGTGATAACCAGGCTTTACCTCTTCAAACGCTTTTCGCAAAAAATCAGCATGATCAGGGTTGCATTTTAGGTTGACGCAAAGATGCTCATCATGATTGTATATCAAGGCAAAAATTTTTTTGTTCCCTTGATGTCTCATCGCAGTCCATCCGTCACCAAAAGGGTGATCTTCATATGAACTTGGGTATGATAAGCAATGCTCCATAATTTCTTCTATTGTCATGACGAATTACCTCGATTTCTATTGGATCATCTATTCATTAAACGCAATTAGGTTTCTTTGTGGCTTGCATACCATGCTGAAATTTCTTCCATCCGTTGTTTAAATTTCATTTCAGATCCTTGTATAGTGGGGTGGTAATATTCCCGTCCAATGAGAGAATCTGGCATGGTCTGCATCATTGTTAATTTTTCTTGAGTATCATGGGCATATTTATAACCTTTCCCGTAATTCAGTTCTTTCATCAATTTAGTCGGAGCATTTCGTAACTGTAAGGGAACAGGTTCATTTACGGAATGCAAGGCGTCTTTTTTGGCAGCTCTATAGGCCAAATAAGCTGCGTTGGACTTCGGGGCCAAGGTGAGATAAATGACAGCTTGGGTTAGATGTACATCGCACTCTGGCATACCAATGAACTGACAAGCCTGGAAAACAGCTACTGCTATCTCCAAAGCTCGGTTATCTGCTAAACCAACGTCTTCACTTGCAAATCTGACCAATCTTCGAGCAATAAATAATGGATCTTCTCCGGACTCCAACATGCGCGATAACCAGTAAATTGCAGCATTAACATCACTATTTCTCATCGACTTATGCAAAGCAGATATGATGTTATAATGTTCCTCACCATTTTTGTCATATAATAATGACTTGCGATTTAACATTTGTACTAAATCATTTTTATTCACTACAATAGCTCCATCTGATTTTTTTCCGTGTAATACAGCCATTTCTAGTGTGTTTAAAGCTACTCTGGCATCTCCATCGCAATATTCAGCAATCGCTGATAAAACGCCGTCTTCAATCTCGATTGATTGATTATTAAACCCTTTTGGGTTCGCTAATGCTTTTTGCAATATCTCTAAAATATCTGCATGATTGAGCGGATGAAGCACAAACACTTTACTACGAGAAAGCAAGGCTGAATTCACTTCAAACGATGGATTTTCGGTTGTTGCTCCAATCAATATAATGCTTCCTTTTTCCATATAAGGCAGAAAGGCATCCTGCTGTGCTTTGTTAAAACGATGAATTTCATCAATAAATAGAAGTGTTTTCTCGCCTAATTGCCTGTTTCCTTCAGCTTCTTTCATGACACTACGAATATCTTTGATACCGCTAGTCACAGCGCTAAAATCAATAAATTTAGATTGGGTTTGATTGGCGATTATTTTAGCTAACGTTGTCTTTCCCACTCCTGGTGGCCCCCAAAAAATCATAGACGAAACTTGATCATTCTCAATCATTTCACGTAATACTTTTCCGGGTTCAAGCAAATGTTTTTGACCTACAAATTCTTCTAAATTTTGTGGACGTACCCGATTTGCTAAAGGCCGTCCCTGATCATACTCGTCATCAAATAAAGATCCTTGGATCATAAAATCACTTCCTCAAACAACATATTTTAAAAGAGTTCATAAGATGACATTATATATAACTACAATTAGTGTTTTATTCAATATGAAAGGTAGTAGACACTCGAGTAAGTTAATAATTTCAAAGATGCTGCTGTCGAAATTCTGCAGGCGTACAACCTGTTTCACGTTTGAAAAATTTACTAAAGTGTGTGGCTTCCTTGAAGTTAAGCTTTTCCGCAATGTCACTAATAGAATAGTCCGTATGCATCAGCAGACGTTTTGCTTCAAGATTAATCCGGGCCGAAATGAAAGCCTTTGCACTTATTCCAACTGCTGCCATAGTTGCTCGAGTTAGAGTTTTTTCCGTGCAGTTTAGGCGAGTAGCGTATTCACTGACATGGCTCAACTTAGCGAAGTATTTCTCAACGAGTTTCTGGAAGCTTATAAAACGCAGCGATGTTTGAGAATCTATTGTTTCATTCATCCGTTTGCATTTATGAAGAATACTGAGCCAAGTTACAAATGCGTAGAGTTGGTAACGCAACAACATATGAATATCTTCTTCTGTCCCTTCAATCAACAAGTCTTCGATCATTCGTTCGATAGAAGTGATGCTACGACGCAACTCATTATGATTTAAATTTAGAATGCTTGGTAGCCTTTCAAAATCAAAAGCTAGTTTAAGCTCATTTAATGTTGATGTGTTAGGTATAAGAAACTCCGAACGAAACAAAATAATCCAACCATCCCAATTCTCATCATGTCCGAAATTATGAACCTGACCTGGGGATATGGCAAGAAAGGTTCCTGTGCTGCAGGAAATCGGCTCAAAATCGACCCATTGTATACACTCACCTTGAGTAACACATATAAGCATATAGAATTCATATCTATAAGTTACACTCATCCTTTCTTTGGGTGTCCGTTGTTTAAGATCAGAGACTCGAAAAATTTCTACATCGTATGGATAAGGTAGTACAGGTTGATATTTAAGACGTTCTATATTTATTTTCTGCTTTGATATGCGAACCACTACATAAACCTCCTTTACTTAAAATGTAGAATGTCCGAAAAGTATCATTTATTTTCCCGGTTTTGCCTTTATCATTTGTGTTGAATGACCTAAAATGATCATATCACTTCCAACATCTAAAAAAAAGGAGCAAAAAAATGAGTGTAAATATCAAAGAAGTAGCTGAAACTGTATTGAATATAGAACGCGCCAATAATGAACGGTGGAATCAAGGAGACTGCTATGGATACCTGGATAGTTACAGTGATGATATTTCATACTTCGATCCTGTGGCTGAAAAACTTATTGTAGGTAATTCAGCGGTGAGAGAACATATTTTGTCACGCTATAAAAATCCTAATATAATTCGGAGTGAATATCTCAATCCAGATGTCGCTGTCAGTGAAGCTGGTGATTTGGCAGTGTTGAGTTATAATTTACACAATTACGTAGCAGGAGAAGATGGACAAGAAGAACTTCAAAAAAGTTGGAATACTACTTAAGTTTTTCGTTTAATTAATGGCGAATGGCGCACAGTACATTCCCATTGGTCTTTTGTCCGTCATCCTGGGATTTTATCGGGTCTTGATGCGTTCTAAATACACACACCTTTTATTATAATTAATTAAAACTCCCTTTATCAGTTGAACTGGTGGAGGGAGTTTCTGTTCATTCGGAATTTCATTTATGTAAATATTTAAAATGAAGGGGTATCTAACATGCAGATTGATAATACGATGGCAAAAAAATTTTGAGCGAAACCAAAGGAGCATCTACTGTTGGATTTACTCACTCTTTGAATCCTTACAGTGGTTGTGCTTTTGGATGTAGTTATTGCTATGTTAGAGAAATGCCCATTCAAAAATATAAAGATATTCCTTGGGGAGAATGGATTGATATTAAACTTAACGCTGTTGAAAACTACAGTAAAGAAATTAATAGTCTTCGCCGAAGAAATAAGCCTATCAATATATTCATGTCTACTGCTACAGATCCATACCAACCCATCGAGCGTAAGGTTGAGATCACAAGAAAAATATTAACGGAGATGATTGAATCTCCACCAGATTTCCTTCAAATCCAAACAAGAAGTCCTCTGGTGGTTAGAGATCTCGATATACTATTAGAATTGCAACAACGTTGTGAATTATTAGTTTCTATGACTATTGAAACAGACCGAGAAGATGTAAAGCGACTTTTTGCACCTTTAGCTCCAGGGATCAACCAGCGCTTAAAGGCTCTTAGAAATGTCCATGCAGCAGGAATTGCTACACAGGCATCCATTTCTCCTCTTTTACCCTTCACGCCAGATTTCCCCAAAAGATTACAGGGGATTGTTGATCGAATATATATTGATTCGCTGAACATTGGAGATGGTTTAAAGGGGAAGCGATCCGAGCAATTGGGTATGCCCTTGTTGTTTCAGCGAAATGGGTTTTCTAAATGGTATCAGCCTGATATTCATTTTAAAACGAACAACTATTTTAATAAATATTTTGACGAAAAGATTATATTCTTATCTTCTAGTAGAGAGTATCCTCTAAAGGGGAAAATATGTACAATTGATTAATCTACAAGGAAATGGGACAGTAATATTCTCTATTAGGAGATTCAATTGATGAAAACTCAATATGTTTTACATACAAAAAGAGCAACTAAACTGGCTGCTCTTTTTGTATGTTAAATAATGCAATTGATGGAATTTAAGTCCATATTGGAGTTTCGACGCTTCACGGTGATGCGAATCCCCATTACGGGACGGGAAAAAGAGCTACGATTTATCGGTTCATGAGCAACCAATTTTCCATTTTCTACACGAAAGTCATCAATACGAACACTCGGGATGCCGTACACGTCATCGACGGTTTGCTCCACCATGAAACGGACTTGGCCATCGAGGTGCATTATACGGATACAGCCGGTTCACCGATTAAGTCTTTGGTTTAATGAATTTGCGCAGATTTCGCTAACAGGAAAGGATTCAAAAGCTTTTGACTTGTTATGCAATTCATATTCGCTCTGATTGAAACCTAAGCAGTCACCCTCTGAATTTAATAAAAAGCCCGATGATACGTGCTCATCGGGCTTTTGTTAAATACTTACTAAGAAGAAATATTCTTGTTATCTGTCATTAATAATAGTACACAACTTTAATGTCTAGTACATGACTTTATTGTCTGTACACAACATTAATTTAGAATTTTACTAAAGCTTATTCTACGGTAACGCTTTTCGCCAGGTTACGTGGTTTATCAACATCATGACCCAGCGCAAGAGAAGCGTAGTAAGCCAACAGTTGGAGAGATACAACCGAAATTGCAGCAGACAGAATTGGAAGTGTCTTCGGAATGGCAAATACCTGATCCACGGACTTCAACAACTCAACTGCGTGCTCTTCGTACGTAATCGCAAGAACATCTGCACCACGAGCCTTGACTTCCTTAATGTTGCTCACGGTTTTCTCCAACACGGATTCCTGTGTTACCAAAGCGATAACTGGAATTCCCTCTTCGATCAATGCCAGTGTACCGTGCTTCAGCTCACCCGCAGCATATGCCTCGGAATGAATGTAGGAGATTTCCTTGAGCTTCAGGGAGCCTTCCTGTACTACAGCATAGTCCTGACCGCGACCAATAAAGAACAGGTGCTTGTGGCTTGCAATTTGCTCAGCATAGGATTTGATCGCATCTGCTTTACCCAGCATCTCTTCCACTTGCTCTGGCAGAGATTCCATAGCAGCCAGCACATGGGCTACTTGCTCATCCGTTTGTGTGCCACGCACTTGAGCGAGATACAAACCAAACAGATAGAACGCAATCAACTGCGAAGAATAGGCTTTAGTCGAGGCTACGGCAATTTCCGGTCCTGCCAGTGTAACCAACACATCATCTGCATCACGAGCGATGGAGCTACCGACTACGTTTGTAATCGCCAGTACATGAGCGCCGTTTGCTTGTGCTTCACGCAGTGCTGCCAACGTGTCAGCAGTTTCACCGGATTGGCTCACCACGATCACCAATGTCTCTGGTGTTACGATAGGTGAACGATAACGATATTCGGAAGCCACATCATTCTCTACCGGTATACGAGCCAGACTTTCAATAACCGTACGGCCAATCAAACCTGCATTGTAAGCTGTACCACACGCAACAATTTGAATGTTGCGGATATTTTTAATTTGTTCTTCTGTCAGCTTCAGTTCAGGAAGAACAACTTTTTTAGTATCTTTATCGATACGGCCCAACATTGTGTCACGATAAGCCTTAGGCTGCTCGTGAATTTCTTTCAGCATGAAATGCTCATAGCCGCCTTTTTCCGCTGTTACAGCATCCCATTCGACATGAATCATTTCCCGAGAAATAAATTGGCCTTCGATTGTCATTAATTCGACAGCATCACTGGTCAAAACAGCCATTTCGCCATCGTTCAAAATAAATACATTGCGTGTATATTTCAGAATAGCCGGAATATCGGAACCGATAAAGTTCTCGCCTTCTCCCACACCAATAACCAGCGGGCTAGCTTGACGAACAGCAACCAGCTTATTAGGCTCATGCTCTGTCAGCACACCCAGTGCAAAAGCACCGCGCATAAAGGTAATTGCTTTTTGTACTGCTTTAACGATATCCCCTTTATATTCACGCGCAACCAGATGGGAAATAACTTCGGTGTCCGTTTCGGAAATAAAGGTATGACCTTCGCTGATCAGCTGCTCCTTCAGCTCCAGATAATTCTCAATGATTCCGTTGTGAACTACAGAGAACTTTTGGCTCTCATCCAAATGTGGATGGGAGTTTTCATCAGAAGGCTTACCGTGCGTTGCCCAACGTGTATGTCCGATACCTGCATGGCCTACCAACGGCGTACCATCCAGTTTAGCTTCTAGATTCGCCAGACGACCTTTAGCCTTGGCTACTTGCAATCCTGAATCTGTAAACACGGCAATACCCGCAGAGTCATAACCGCGATACTCCAGCTTCTTCAATCCGTCAATCAATACCTCTTGCGTATTCTGATTACCAATATATCCTACAATGCCACACATATTCGTTATCCTCCCGATCATCATTTCACAAGACGACTCATCACAGGACTAACGTGTGCGGTAGATTGTGGAATAAAGTTCATTCATCTATGAAGTTGTCAATGATAACTATAGAATTTACAGGCATCTCTTCACGAATGTAACGAAATTCCCAAACCGCGCACGCCAATGATGATGGCCGCACATTCATGAAATGAATCTTATAATTTAGGTTATAAAATAATAAAGGCATCTACCGGTGCGTTGTGTAAACAGTTGCCTGTTCATTTTCCGCTGCCGGTTTACGGCTTGATGCTTCACCGGAAGGTCCCCGCCGAATGTTTCGAACACCTTCACCTCGTCAGCTTGTTTTGTCGTGAACCGATCTGCAAGCAACTTTATTTCAACTGAATCCGTTGCTTCTCCACCAAGTTCCCCCGCACAAAATCAAGCTCTGGCGCTTGTATTACGTTACCTTACAACCCTCGCTTTCTCTATCTGAGTCACAGCATCCCTATATTATATTCAGCTAAGTATCATTTGGCAATGACACTTTATTCATAATTACACCATGAAGGCAATAAATCGCTAGTAAATAACCGCAAACGCCGTTGCCTGCTTCTTTTTCACAGGCAACCGACGTTTACAAAATTTTAAACTAATTCTTTCTTCACGACATCTACGATCTGACCGACAAATTGCTCCAGCTCATCTTTATCCGGGCCTTCGGCCATCACACGAATGAGCGATTCTGTGCCTGAAGCACGAACCAGTACACGCCCATTATCGCCCAATTGTTGTTCCACCTGCTCAATTGCTTCTGCAATAGCAGGATTCCCCTCGTAATTGCGTTTGTCCTGCACACGCACATTTACGAGCACTTGCGGATACTGTTTCATGAGCGACTTTAGCTCACTCATTTTCTTGCCGGAAGCTTTCAAGGTATCTACCAGCTGAATCCCAGTCAGCATGCCATCGCCTGTCGTATTGTGATCCAGGAAAATAACATGACCAGACTGCTCACCGCCCAGATTAAATCCACCCCGACGCATTTCTTCCATCACATAACGGTCCCCGACCGCAGTTTTTGCAGTCTTGAGTGCCAGCTTTTCAGTAGCTTTATAAAAACCGATATTACTCATCACTGTCGATACAATAGTGCTGTCCTTGAGTTTTCCAGCGCGGTTCATTGCATCTCCGCAAATGCAGAGAATATAGTCGCCGTCTACCTCTTCCCCGTTCTCATCAATTGCGATCAGACGGTCGGCATCGCCGTCAAAGGCCAGACCAATATCCGCTTTCAAGCGGCGCACTTCCTCTTTCAGCTTTTCAGGATGAGTCGAGCCGCAATGATCATTGATGTTCAAACCGTTAGGCTCGGCACCGATGGTGTGCACCTCAGCTCCCAATTCTGCAAAAAGCTTCGGCGCCAGCTCATAAGCTGCTCCGTTTGCACAATCCAGTACAATTTTTATTCCTTCAAAAGAATGGCTAATTGTTGTTTTCAAGAACTCCAGATAATCGTAACGGGAATGCTCGTCTACAACAACCGTTCCCAATCCGCCGCCAATCGGACGAGGCAGTTGGTCTTCTTTTGCATCCATGAGCTCTTCAATTTTCAATTCCGTTTCGTCTGTCAATTTAAAACCGTCACCGCCAAAAAACTTAATGCCGTTATCTTCAACTGGATTGTGTGATGCTGAGATCATTACACCAGCGTCAGCTTTCAATTGACGTGTGAGATATGCCACCCCAGGCGTCGAAACAATACCTAGGCGAACCACATTAGCTCCAATGGACAGCAAACCGGCTACAAGAGCCGATTCCAGCATCAGACCGGATATCCGTGTATCCATACCAATAACAACTGTCGGTTTCTCTACATTACCTGCTAAAACATATCCGCCGCAGCGGCCAATGCTATATGCCAGTTCGGCTGTAAGTTCCTGATTAGCAACGCCTCGTACACCATCTGTACCAAAATATTTCCCCATGTAAAATGACTCCCTTTTTTTGTCTAATAAATCATGATTATTTACTACAGATAAAACATGTTATGGCTGACTGTTCTCCGGGGTTCCATTCGCAGAAGAATCTGCGCCGTTATGAGGATTTGTTTTATCCTCCGCAGCTGCGTTGTCCCCGGTCTTAACGTCAGAGTTTCCACTTTGATTGCCTTGCCCCTCCTGTGGCCTCTCCTGCCCCTTTTCGCCACTACCAGAGGGGTTTGATTCATTCTCACTATTCGGATTCGTTACAGCAGGCGTAGAAGGGATCTCAATGTTGATCGTTGCCTTTAGTTGGCCAGCATTTCCGGCTTGCGTAATATATTTAGGCAAGCCTACTTTCAGAGTAACCTCGTGTTGACCAGCCGCGAGGCCACTTACATCTGCCACCAAACTAATATCATCATTGGTTAAATTGTTTACCAGATCCTGCGGGCCCTTCACAGTAACATCCATCGTCTTGCCTGCGGGCGCTGTAACAGTCGCAGTCGCTCCATCTCCTGCACCTTGTAAAACGATTGGGATGCCTGACAGCGTCCGTTCCGTATCTGTGACTTCATTGGAAGGAACAACAGTCACCTGAATTTGTATGGACCCTGGCTCGATTTTATCAGAACCTGAGGGGGCTGCCAAATTAGCTTGAACTGTACGAGTCCCCGCTTCCGTAAATTGGCTTAAATCCAATGTAGCCGTGACGTAAGAGCTGAGGCTGCTCAATACATCCTGCGATGCATATACCGCCGCTTCCTTCACGTTTGCATTCACTTTAGAAAGCACCAGTCCGTCTGGCAACTCTCCGGAATAGACAATCTTAACAGGCACAGACTTCGCCTGCTGAGTTACCGGAATTTCAACGGACACAGTAGACGGCTCAATGACCGCTCCCGTAAGTTCCTGTCCCTTTTTATTATAAGCCTTCAGTTTTACACGCTTCTGTTCAAACTTTTCTGAGATGCCATCCGTATTAACAGCCCCCAGAACGGCAGTGACGGTACTCAACTGGCTTTTGGGCAAGGTGACCTTCACGGTCTGAGGAGCAATCACAGGCTTACCAAGCTGCAGTCCCGCATCTGGGTTTCCTTTAGGAACTATAGATACATTAAATGATTTCGTTTGTTTTTCCTCAATCGTCACTGTAACACGGTTAGGAGTCATAGATACCAACTCCACTCCATCCGGCAAGTCCGGTTCGAGTGACAATGTTTTAGTACCTGCTCCTAAGCCGTTTAAGTTTAGCTTTGCTTGATAATTATCCGCAAAAAAGGAAGTCAACACAGAACGCTGTCCTCTGACCTCCATCTTAACATGGTCAGTATCCATGGTTGACAATACATATTTTGAATCATCCAGACCACTGGCCTGAATGGCTACATTATCAATCACTTTATTATTATAAGAAACGGTCAGCGTAGATGAAGGTGTACCTGTATCTAGATGGACCATTCCCCACAGCAGGATAGCAACCGCAAGCGCCAATATCTTGGAAATCGTATTATTGTTAATCCATTTGTCCATCATGAATTTCCACGGCCTCCCCTCCGATTCCAGAATGAGCCGCGTTTTTCCTTCAAAGACGGTGTTGGCCGCAACTCCTCATACAGCTTGGAGATTAGGGATTCTTCCTTAATGTCGCGCACGACCTGTCCATTAATGGCCAAAGAAATTTGTCCTGTTTCCTCCGATACCACGACAGTTACGGCATCCGTTACCTCACTCACCCCAATCGCAGCCCGGTGACGGGTTCCCAGCTCTTTGCTAATGAACGGATTTTCCGATAATGGCAAATAACAGGCCGCAGAAGCAATCTGTTTATTTTGAATAATCACCGCACCATCATGCAGAGGTGTATTAGGAATGAAGATGTTAATTAGCAGTTCAGAACTGACTACAGCCTGTGTCTTGATACCAGACTCCGTATATTCGTTTAGCCCGGTCTCGCGCTCAAATACGACCAAAGCTCCTATTTTCCTACGTGATAAATAATTCAGCGCCTTAATCATTTCTCCGATTAACTTGTTAATCTCTTCATCATCCGCAGACGAACGCCCAAATAATTTGCCACGCCCCAATTGCTCCAGTGCACGACGCAACTCAGGCTGAAAAATAATAAAGATAGCCACCACACCAAAGGTGAACATCTGATTCATCAACCACTTGAGCGTATACAAATCAAACCAGGTGCTAACCGCCCAAATGACAACCAGAAACAGAATCCCTTTCAACAATTGAACTGCACGCGTTCCGCGAACAAGTAAAATAAGCTGATACATAATATAGGTTACGATCAAAATGTCGATAATATCTTTAATGGACTCTTTCCAAGTCAGGTCCGCAAAATAATCCAACATGCGCATGCCCCCGCAATTTTCTGTAGTGAGTGGGTGTAATATGTACACAGTGTGCTCTCTCTATCTAGGTTATAACGATCAGGCTCACGTTGCAAGCTGTGTGACAAAAGAACCGCCAAAATCAGTAAAATACAGTACAATTCGCCAGCTTCATATACAAAAAAACGCCTTTTCCAGCGGAAAGAGGCGCTCGATATCGTCCTTGCCATTTCAAGCTTCTTTTATGGAGAAGAAGGTCCCCCGAATAAATCAGTAACCTTGTACCAAATCCAATCCAAGGTTTGATCAATACTTTTAACCTGTCCTGCAATATGGGCGGTGGACGCTTGATAATAAGAACCATCAATTACAGTGACATTTCCTTCCACTTCACCGTATACACGGGCTTCACCATTTTGCACTGTTAAATCTCCGGCAATGGATTTCCCCTCAGGCACAATCACAGTATCGCCCTGAATAACAACTTGATCCAGATGACTTCCTTTGACTACCAATTGATGGTCCGTGCCAGAAAAGCTGGCCATGCTTGAGCATATAACAATAAGGAAGAAGGCGGCGGCTGTTACAGCGGGATGCCTTTTCACCCAGGTCAGCATAGGCACCGCAGTCTGTCTTTTATGCGGCGGCAAAGCATTCATAATGCGAAATGTCAGCTCATCCGATACACACGGCACTTGATGATAGCGTGTACCGTAAAGCATCGCATCCGTCCGCTCCAGCTCTTTAAAACGCATGCGGCATTCCGGGCAGTCTAACAAGTGCTGTTCCAACTCATGTTTGTCCTGCTCAGACAGGTCGCCATCTAGATAGTCATGCATAAAAGAGACGGCTTGTTTGCAATCCATATGAGCCAATCCTTTCTAATATTCTTCCGTGTTTCTCAACATAACATGCTCCGGCTTAGAAACTTTGCTCATCTTACATACGTTACAACGAGCATTATGTTTCATAAAAACATCTACGCAGACTCTTTTCCTAGAATCTATGCGCATGATCTATAGCTTGTGCTCCAGTTTTTTGCGCAGAAAATCCCGTCCCCTGTGTACTCTTGTCTTAATAGTGGTGACTGGGAGATTGAGCACATCGCTGATTTCCTGTAAGGAAAGCTCCTGCAAGTACCGTAAAACCATAATCGTTCTGTATTTATCCGGAAGGCTGTCGATGGCGTCATGAATCAAGGCCTGTGTTTCAGACAGAAGCGTGCTCCCCTCAGGGGTAAGCTCTTCACTGGCGAGCATGGCGTACCCATCGACACCTTCCTGATCATTCATTTCAGCATCAAGTGAGTATGTAGGTTTTCTCCTTCGCAGACGATCAATGCACAGATTTGTAGCAATTCGATAAATCCAAGTTGAGAATTTCTGTCCATGATCGTATTTTTCCAAATTACGATACACACGCAAAAAAGTTTCCTGCACCAGATCCTCCGCCTCATGGCGATTACCTAGCATCCGGTAGGAAAGATGAAAAATCCGATCTTTATATAACTCGACTAACTCCGCAAAAGCTCGCTGATCGCCTTTCTGTACCAGCCTTACCAAGCGGCTTTCCATATTATCCACTCTATACTCCCCCAGACTTGCTGATGGGTTACTTATTATATGTTTATGATTATTCATCGTAGTTTAATTTTATCCGGAAATCAACTGTAGTATTGTTAATAACTGCAAGCACGCCTGCCATCAATATACAAACAGCACAATCGGGCACCCCATGAGTACCCGATTGCCTGTATTCGTACAACCGTACTATATCAGCCCGTATTTCTCAAGCCTGCGGCAATTCCGTTAATCGTCAACAATACCTCACGTAGCATCTCCGTATCATCACCGTTCTGATCCCGCAGCTCACGTAGCTCACTTAGCAATTGAACCTGCAAGTAACTTAACGGATCGACATAAGGATTACGCAAGCGGATAGATTCCTGAATAACCGGCACGTCGTCCAAAATCTCGGATTGTCCGGTTATTTTCAAAATCAACTCAGATGTCAGCTTAAACTCCGCTGAAATCTGCCCGAAAATACGCTGCCGGGCCTCTTCATTATCCGACATCCCAGCGTACTCTTCTGCAATCAGTAAATCCGCTTTAGCGATTGCCATTTGCAGTGTATCAATAAGTGACCGGAAGAAAGCAGAGTCCCTAAACATCGTTTGCAGCACTTTAAGGTTATCCTCATTGTTTTGATAGAAGCTTTGCAAACCTGTTCCAGCCGCATACCATGCAGGTAACAAGTAACGGCTTTGTGTCCATGCAAAAACCCATGGAATGGCGCGCAAGTCCTCAAAACGTTCGCTGTTCTTACGCTTGGATGGACGAGATCCAATGTTGAGCTCGCCCACCTCAGGCAACGGTGTAGATTCTTTGAAGAAGTTGAAGAAATCTGGATCTCGGAAAATCAAATCCTGATACTTATCCAGTGATACTTGGGAAATGCGGGCGATAATCTCCTCCCAGCTCTCCTCAAACACTTCCTTCTTCCCGGAACGATGATATGCTACAGCCGTAATCAGCGCCGATGTTGCCTGCTCCAAGCTCCGGTACGCGATACCTCTGAGCGAGTATCGGGATGATAGTACTTCACCTTGCTCAGTAATCTTGATTCCGCCTCCAATCGTATGAGGAGGTTGAGCCAAAATACTGCGATTAAGTGGCATTCCTCCACGACCCAGCGCACCTCCACGACCGTGGAAAAACTTCACTTTTACGCCAAACTCATTAACTACTTCCGTAATGCTGTTCATAGCGACCCGAAGTTCCCAGTTCGCTGTAACCACACCGCCATCTTTATTGCTGTCCGAGTATCCCAGCATAATCTCCTGAAGCTGGTCCATCGCAGCCACAGATTGTCGATATACAGGCAAGTTCATCAATCTTCTCATAATATCAGGTGCAGCGTGCAGATCATCTATCGTTTCGAACAAAGGGACAGATTGCAGCGTACAGATAACAGTGCCATCCTTCTCGATGCGGAACAGGCCTACCTCTTTGGATAAGACCATAACCTCCAGTAAGTCACTAGCTCCCTGAGTCATACTGATCAAGTAGCTTGTAATGGACTGCTTGCCGAATTCCTCCTGAGCCAAATAAATCGTACGATATACATCAAGACATTCCTGTGTGCTATCGCTATATTTTAAATAAGGTGAAGTAATCGGACGAGGTTCATTCAGCAGCTTTTCCAGCAGATTAATTTTTTCTTCTTCTGACAGCTTACTGTAATCCGACACAATATTCATTTTAGAAAGAATTTCAGTCATCGCATTTTCATGTTCCTGACTATGCTGACGGACATCCAGCGTAGCTGTATGGAATCCAAACAACTCTACCTGGCGAATCATCTTTTGAATATACGTGTTTGCCACATAATCGGCAAAATGATGACGCAGACTGTGGTCAATAACATTTAGGTCTGCAATGAGCTCTTCCGCAGAATTGTAACGCTCATTGGTACCCTGTTTGCTTTCATCCAGGATGTTGTTCACTTTAGCAATCATATATGCCAGTTTAATGCGGTAAGGCTCTTTTTCGTTATGCCATACTTCCATCTTTTTAAGTGTAATGTGAGTACGGTCTTCTTCAATAGAAGCCAGCAGAGCATCGGAAACTCGCACAATGCTGGTGCTGAAACTCAAGTAACCCATGAGTTCCTTTAACGTGTGCTGATATTCTCTCAAAGCCAACTTGCGCTGCATACGTAACGTTTCCCAAGTCACATGAGATGTCACAGACGGATTGCCGTCCCGGTCTCCACCGATCCAGGAACCAAATCTCAGATAAGTGGGTATGTGCCATTTTTGTTCGGGATAATATTTGTCTAAACATCGTTCCAATTCTTGATATACATCTGGCAGTACATGAAACAAGGTCTCGTGAAAATAATACATTCCATTTCTTACTTCATCTAATACAGTTGGCTTGCGATCACGCAGCTCATCTGTCTGCCACAGCGTAATTACTTCGTTTAGCAGATTCTCCCGTACCTGTTCCCGCTCACGCAAGGTAAGCATCGGATTATCCAGCAGCATGACGTCCTCGGAAATGCGCTTATGGATATCAAGTATTACTCGTCGTGTCGCTTCTGTAGGATGTGCGGTCATGACCAGCTCCAAAGAGAGCTCATTCAGCAAGTTACTAACGTCCTCAGCGGAGAAGCCCCCTTGTTTAAGCTCCTGAACGGAACTTTCAATGGAACCAGGTTGAACATCTTCACCAGCCGAATGCTCATAATCCCGCTTACGACGAATACGATGGTTTTGCTCAGCGATATTCACCAACTGAAAATAAATCGCAAACGCGCGAATAACCTGGTGACGAATATCCGTATCCAGTCCGCTGACCATTTGTTTGAAATTCTCATACAACTCCGGCTGATACCCGGCACGTAACGATTTACTTGTCTCACGTATTTTCTCCACGATATCCAAAAGTTCGTTGCCACCCTGATGAACCAATACCTCACCAAGAATATTCCCTAGAAAACGAACGTCCCGCCGCAGCAGATTGTTGGATTGGTTTTTGTTAGCGGTTAACGTAAGCTCAGTCATGCTTTTCCCCCCATCTGATCTGTTCCACACCATATACAGTTGTAGAAAAGGTACGTATACACACGAAATTTGACACTTTCTTAACATCATACAATAAAACCGCATGAAAAGCTGCAAAATTTACAGTAAAAAATCATCTTTTTGAATTACTTCTTTCGAGAAAATATTGGATTCTTATGAATAAATATGAAGTTAATAAATAGAAATTAATGTATACACTAGTGATACGTGAAACATTATGCACAGTCTCTTATAAAGAGTGTGTTTTTAAAGGTACAAATTCATGCAACGTAGTGTGTATATGTTTATTATTTGTTGACAAAGTCAACTCCATTAGCCTTCTATCCACAAAGATATACACAAATTAGCCATTTTCTCAGTGTTTCTAAGGTATTTCCTCATTAACACTCCGATTTTTACCCACATAAATAAAGGGAAATGTGCACAACCCAAGAGCAACTGTTGAGTTATCACCATAAATTCGCACCATAATAGCTATAGGATTCCTATATTTAAAGGATTTGATCACGAAATTAGCCTTACTGCAGGAGAAAGGGGTACGTTAGAGGAGGAAATTCGAGATCTAGGTGTCAAAAGTAACAAGAGCCTATGTACAATATACACAAGTCATCCCCAACTGTGCATGACAGGAGACATATTTGCATTGGCCTATATACATAGAAGTAAATGTAATGTGGACAAAATAAAAAGAAGCCTTTCGGCTTCTAGGTAATCGGTAAGCGGGTGATGGGAATCGAACCCACGCTATCAGCTTGGAAGGCTGAAGTTCTACCATTGAACTACACCCGCAAATTAGTATCGGGATGACACGATTTGAACATGCGACCCCCTGGTCCCAAACCAGGTGCTCTACCAAGCTGAGCTACATCCCGATATTATACTTTTTTAAATATGGCGCGCCCTGAGAGATTCGAACTCCCGGCCTTTTGATTCGTAGTCAAACGCTCTATCCAGCTGAGCTAAGGGCGCAAATATGGAGCGGACGACGGGAATCGAACCCGCGACCCTCGCCTTGGCAAGGCGATGCTCTACCGCTGAGCCACGTCCGCAAAAACAATATGCGCGTGGAGGGACTTGAACCCCCACGTCAAAGACGCTAGATCCTAAGTCTAGTGCGTCTGCCAATTCCGCCACACGCGCATGTAATACAATGGTGAGCCATGAAGGACTCGAACCTTCGACACCCTGATTAAAAGTCAGGTGCTCTACCAACTGAGCTAATGGCTCTTAATGGCTGGGGATATAGGATTTGAACCTATGCATGACGGAGTCAAAGTCCGTTGCCTTACCGCTTGGCTAATCCCCAATATGCATATGATTCACAATTCCCCAAGAATTCATCCAGGTAAGAGGATGAAAAATGGTGGAGGCTGAGGGGATCGAACCCCCGACCCTCTGCTTGTAAGGCAGATGCTCTCCCAGCTGAGCTAAGCCTCCATACTACCCTATGACCCGTAGGGGATTCGAACCCCTGTTACCTCCGTGAAAGGGAGGTGTCTTAACCCCTTGACCAACGGGCCATCCTATAACAAGCTCTCAACCGGGTTCGAACCGGTGACCTCATCCTTACCATGGATGCACTCTACCTGCTGAGCTATGAGAGCAAATGGCTCCCCGAACAGGACTCGAACCTGTGACAACTCGATTAACAGTCGAGTGCTCTACCAACTGAGCTATCAGGGAATATTAAGCATAAAGCTCTGCTTGGCGACGTCCTACTCTCCCAGGACCCTGCGGTCCAAGTACCATCGGCGCTGGAGGGCTTAACGGTCGTGTTCGGGATGGGTACGTGTGGAACCCCTCCGCTATCGCCACCAAACATGAATTTGCTGTGCAAATTCTTCCGTACGGTTATTCGCTTCACCACTTATCGTGTGAATGAATAGCCATGCGCTTGTTGTATGTCACTTGTACATACGTTCAAGGTTACACCCTGAAAACTGGATCCGAAACTCTTTTGCGTTTTATCTTAGGATAAGCCCTCGACCGATTAGTATTGGTCAGCTCCATGCATTACTGCACTTCCACCCCCAACCTATCTACCTCGTCGTCTTCAAGGGGTCTTACATACTGGGAAATCTCATCTTGAGGGGGGCTTCACGCTTAGATGCTTTCAGCGCTTATCCCTTCCGTACATAGCTACCCAGCGGTGCTCCTGGCGGAACAACTGGTACACCAGCGGTACGTCCATCCCGGTCCTCTCGTACTAAGGACAGCTCCTCTCAAATTTCCTACGCCCACGACAGATAGGGACCGAACTGTCTCACGACGTTCTGAACCCAGCTCGCGTACCGCTTTAATGGGCGAACAGCCCAACCCTTGGGACCTACTTCAGCCCCAGGATGCGATGAGCCGACATCGAGGTGCCAAACCTCCCCGTCGATGTGGACTCTTGGGGGAGATAAGCCTGTTATCCCCAGGGTAGCTTTTATCCGTTGAGCGATGGCCCTTCCATGCGGTACCACCGGATCACTAAGCCCGACTTTCGTCCCTGCTCGACTTGTAGGTCTCGCAGTCAAGCTCCCTTCTGCCTTTGCACTCTTCGAATGATTTCCAACCATTCTGAGGGAACCTTGGGGCGCCTCCGTTACTCTTTAGGAGGCGACCGCCCCAGTCAAACTGCCCACCTGACACTGTCCTCGCACCGGTTCACGGTACCAAGTTAGAACCTAGATACGATCAGGGTGGTATCCCAAGGATGCCTCCCTTCAAGCTGGCGCTCAAAGTTCGACGGCTCCCACCTATCCTGTACAGATCGTACCCAAATTCAATATCAAGCTGCAGTAAAGCTCCATGGGGTCTTTCCGTCTTGTCGCGGGTAACCTGCATCTTCACAGGTATTAAAATTTCACCGGATCTCTCGTTGAGACAGCGCCCAAGTCGTTACGCCATTCGTGCGGGTCAGAATTTACCTGACAAGGAATTTCGCTACCTTAGGACCGTTATAGTTACGGCCGCCGTTTACTGGGGCTTCGGTTCATAGCTTCGCCCGAAGGCTTACCACTCCCCTTAACCTTCCAGCACCGGGCAGGCGTCAGCCCGTATACTTCGCCTTGCGGCTTCGCACAGACCTGTGTTTTTGCTAAACAGTCGCTTGGGCCTTTTCACTGCGGCCCCCTCGGGCTATTCACCCTACCGAGGCACCCCTTCTCCCGAAGTTACGGGGTCATTTTGCCGAGTTCCTTAACGAGAGTTCTTCCGCGCGCCTTAGAATTCTCTTCTCGCCTACCTGTGTCGGTTTGCGGTACGGGCACCTTCTCCTGGCTAGAGGCTTTTCTTGGCAGTCTGAGATCATGACCTTCGCTACTACAATTTTCGCTCCCCATCACAGCCCAGCCTTAACGATGTGCGGATTTGCCTACACACCAGCCTCACTGCTTAGACGGACATCCATCAGTCCGCGTCACTACCCTACTGCGTCACCCCATCGCTCATAGCGGATTACGGTGGTACAGGAATTTCGACCTGTTGTCCTTCGACTACGCCTATCGGCCTCGCCTTAGGTCCCGACTTACCCTGAGCGGACGAACCTTCCTCAGGAACCCTTAGGCTTTCGGCGGATCTGATTCTCACAGATCTTTTCGTTACTCATACCGGCATTCTCACTTGAATGCAGTCCAGCGCTCCTTACGGTACACCTTCAACCCGCATTCAACGCTCCCCTACCCCTGATGCAAAGCATCAAGCCATAGCTTCGGTGGTGTGTTTAGCCCCGTTACATTTTCGGCGCAGAGTCACTCGACCAGTGAGCTATTACGCACTCTTTCAATGGTGGCTGCTTCTAAGCCAACATCCTGGTTGTCTGTGCAACTCCACATCCTTTCCCACTTAACACACACTTGGGGACCTTAGCTGATGGTCTGGGCTGTTTCCCTTTCGACAATGGATCTTAGCACTCACTGTCTGACTCCCGGAACTAAATCTATGGCATTCGGAGTTTGACTGAGCTTGGTAACCCTTGCGGGCCCCGCACCCAATCAGTGCTCTACCTCCACGATTCTTCTTTCCGAGGCTAGCCCTAAAGCTATTTCGGGGAGAACCAGCTATCTCCGGGTTCGATTGGAATTTCTCCGCTACCCCCACCTCATCCCCGCATTTTTCAACATGCGTGGGTTCGGGCCTCCAGTGCGTGTTACCGCACCTTCACCCTGGACAGGGGTAGATCACCCGGTTTCGGGTCTACGTCCACGTACTAAAGATCGCCCTATTCAGACTCGCTTTCGCTGCGGCTTCAGCTCTTCACCTTAACCTTGCACGGGAACGTAACTCGCCGGTTCATTCTACAAAAGGCACGCCATCACCCATAGATCGGGCTCTGACTTCTTGTAAGCACACGGTTTCAGGATCTATTTCACTCCCCTTCCGGGGTGCTTTTCACCTTTCCCTCACGGTACTGCTTCACTATCGGTCGCCAGGGAGTATTTAGCCTTGGCAGATGGTCCTGCCGGATTCATACGGGGTTTCACGTGCCCCGCACTACTCGGGATCCGTCTCGGAGAGAACAAGTTTTGAACTACAGGGCTTTTACCTTCTCTGGCGGGCCTTTCCAGACCTCTTCATCTAACCGGTTCCTTTGTAACTCCATGTGAGACGTCCCACAACCCCAAGGAGCAAGCTCCTTGGTTTGGGCTAATCCGCGTTCGCTCGCCGCTACTGACGGAATCACTATTGTTTTCTCTTCCTCAGGGTACTTAGATGTTTCAGTTCCCCTGGTCTGCCTCTCACTCACCTATGAATTCAGTGAGTAGTGACTGTCGATGAAGACAGCCGGGTTTCCCCATTCGGACATCCCCGGATCAAAGCTTGCTTACAGCTCCCCGAGGCCTTATCGTTGTTCGCCACGTCCTTCGTCGGCTCCTGGCGCCTAGGCATCCTCCGTGTGCTCTTTGTAGCTTAACCTAGACTTTTCTTTGATAAAAGAAAATGTCGATGTTCGATAAAGAATGATTTTTGCCAAAGGCAAAAGATCTTTCCTTACCTGCTACCTTTATTTCACTTGTTTACACAAGATCAGCTTAAAGGAATATTCTAAAACGCAATTTCGTTTCGGTATCCAGTTTTCAAGGTGCAATACAGTTTCATCGAAACTGTAGCCTGTGTGCACATCGGTCCATCTCATTCGAGCGGATGATATTCATGCAGTTTTTTGGTGGAGCCAAGGGGGATCGAACCCCTGACCTCCTGCGTGCAAGGCAGGCGCTCTCCCAGCTGAGCTATAGCCCCAAAAGGAATATAAAGTTATATGGTGGGCCCTAGTGGACTCGAACCACCGACCTCACCCTTATCAGGGGTGCGCTCTAACCAGCTGAGCTAAGGGCCCATAATAAACCACCAAAGAAGTTCTTCTTTAGTGGTTGCGCTTGGCGACGTCCTACTCTCCCAGGACCCTGCGGTCCAAGTACCATCGGCGCTGGAGGGCTTAACGGTCGTGTTCGGGATGGGTACGTGTGGAACCCCTCCGCTATCGCCACCAAACGTTCGAGAGTTTGAGCTCTCAAAACTGAGCAACGAGTGAGTAATTTAAGGATATTCATTTCATTCACACGAACGTGATGAACCGAATTGAATATCCGGTCGCAGGTACGTTATACCTGCTAATTTGAATGTTTCCATCGCAGGAAACGATTCTCCATAGAAAGGAGGTGATCCAGCCGCACCTTCCGATACGGCTACCTTGTTACGACTTCACCCCAATCATCTACCCCACCTTCGGCGGCTGGCTCCCTTGCGGGTTACCCCACCGACTTCGGGTGTTGTAAACTCTCGTGGTGTGACGGGCGGTGTGTACAAGACCCGGGAACGTATTCACCGCGGCATGCTGATCCGCGATTACTAGCAATTCCGACTTCATGTAGGCGAGTTGCAGCCTACAATCCGAACTGAGACCGGCTTTTCTAGGATTGGCTCCACCTCGCGATTTCGCTTCCCGTTGTACCGGCCATTGTAGTACGTGTGTAGCCCAGGTCATAAGGGGCATGATGATTTGACGTCATCCCCACCTTCCTCCGGTTTGTCACCGGCAGTCTGCTTAGAGTGCCCAGCTTGACCTGCTGGCAACTAAGCATAAGGGTTGCGCTCGTTGCGGGACTTAACCCAACATCTCACGACACGAGCTGACGACAACCATGCACCACCTGTCTCCTCTGTCCCGAAGGAAAGCCATATCTCTACAGCGGTCAGAGGGATGTCAAGACCTGGTAAGGTTCTTCGCGTTGCTTCGAATTAAACCACATACTCCACTGCTTGTGCGGGTCCCCGTCAATTCCTTTGAGTTTCAGTCTTGCGACCGTACTCCCCAGGCGGAATGCTTAATGTGTTAACTTCGGCACCAAGGGTATCGAAACCCCTAACACCTAGCATTCATCGTTTACGGCGTGGACTACCAGGGTATCTAATCCTGTTTGCTCCCCACGCTTTCGCGCCTCAGCGTCAGTTACAGCCCAGAGAGTCGCCTTCGCCACTGGTGTTCCTCCACATCTCTACGCATTTCACCGCTACACGTGGAATTCCACTCTCCTCTTCTGCACTCAAGCTCCCCAGTTTCCAGTGCGACCCGAAGTTGAGCCTCGGGATTAAACACCAGACTTAAAGAGCCGCCTGCGCGCGCTTTACGCCCAATAATTCCGGACAACGCTTGCCCCCTACGTATTACCGCGGCTGCTGGCACGTAGTTAGCCGGGGCTTTCTTCTCAGGTACCGTCACTCTTGTAGCAGTTACTCTACAAGACGTTCTTCCCTGGCAACAGAGCTTTACGATCCGAAAACCTTCATCACTCACGCGGCGTTGCTCCGTCAGGCTTTCGCCCATTGCGGAAGATTCCCTACTGCTGCCTCCCGTAGGAGTCTGGGCCGTGTCTCAGTCCCAGTGTGGCCGATCACCCTCTCAGGTCGGCTACGCATCGTCGCCTTGGTAGGCCTTTACCCCACCAACTAGCTAATGCGCCGCAGGCCCATCCACAAGTGACAGATTGCTCCGTCTTTCCTCCTTTGCCCATGCAGGAAAAGGATGTATCGGGTATTAGCTACCGTTTCCGGTAGTTATCCCTGTCTTGTGGGTAGGTTGCCTACGTGTTACTCACCCGTCCGCCGCTAGGTTATGTAGAAGCAAGCTTCTAAATAACCCCGCTCGACTTGCATGTATTAGGCACGCCGCCAGCGTTCGTCCTGAGCCAGGATCAAACTCTCCATTAAAGACCAGCCGAAGCTGGTTTATAGAAAGAGCGATAAGCTCATGTTGAAACTGACGAGATAAAATATCTCTTGTTTGCTTCCATTTTATACAGCCTGATGGCATGTACCGAAATTTCAGCGTTGGATTTTGTAAACAAAATCCGTACTCACTCGTTGTTCAGTTTTCAAAGATCAAACTCGCATAATGCCTTACTTTGTTTCGTCACCGCGTCTCAGTGGCGACCTTTATAATATATCATCTCTTTTTAAGATTTGCAAGAGTTTTTTTAATTTCTTTTTTTTTGAGCAAATTCTTTAAAAAGGAACGAAAATTAATTTACCATGAATATTGAATAGAGTCAATACTTTTTTTGATATCAGAAAGTATAAACTTTTAAAAATAGTTTACTTCCTGATATCTGATGTAGTTTCTACCTTTTCATTGTTTAGTTTGTGGGACTCGCCCTCTGCGAGCATATTTTGATAGTTCCTTGGCGGGTGCAAAACGGGCATACATGCGGAAGACTGTTTTATATCGAAGTGCGATTGCGTAGCGAATATCTTGATCCAATCGAGTATCGCTCATATCAAGCAGCATTTCATCTAGCTCCTTACGAAGAACGTAGTCAAGTTCCTTGCATTCTTTTTCGTTAAACAGCATTCCCAACATATGACCATACTCCCTTATCAGCAGATTATAAAGTACTTATATTTGCTCAACTATTGTTCCAATCTTTACCTGTTTTTAAACTCAACTGCTAAGGTTTCAAACTTACCCCGATTAATCTTTAGCTTCTCTTTAGGCTCTCCCCTTTGTTATGTTCAATTTTCAGGAAATATATAAATAATTGGCCATAATATTTTATTGTGACAATAAACGATAAGTTATGCCACTCTCAATAGCAGCTGCTATAAGCAGTAAGATGACAGACCATAGGGAGATCCTCAACGTTTGTTTCATAAATACATCCCACGATGGGCCAGTTCCTTTGCGCTTTAGCCCTATGCTTGTACCTATAGTAGCCATTATGTTGATTCCAAACTTCAATCCAAAGGCACAGGCGATAATCAAAACAGACAATTCAATCACACCGTGAGGCAGTAACCCTTTTACAACAACTTCATACATACTTCTTCCTATATCTGTCTGCAAGTGTACTACGAACCCTAATACCATACCGTTCACAATCAAAAATATAAACGGTACGATTCCAAATACAGCCCCCATAAATATAACCAGCACACATTTAATTGCATTATTGAAAAAGATAAATACAAAAAAACTCCATTGTGGATGCTCAGAATTCTGCAAGCGCCGCGCTACTTCTCCCAGCCCCTCCATTTGTTGCGCCAGTATGGATTGAATAGTGCCTGAACTTAACCATCCCACTATAATACTTGCGCAGAAAAGAAGTGCAGAGATTAAAATTAACCGTCTTGTCGTGTGTAAATCGTGAAGAAATGCTTTTAGTCCCATTTGATAATTCCTCCTATTTTGTCCAATGGAATAATTGACAACCCCCGGCATAGCTTTAAGTAAACAAGCACTTCTAGGATGAAAGGAGCGTTATTAACCATGAATTCTTTTTTCTATGTATTAAACGGTAAAAAAATCAAACGATTCTTAATCGTAATGGCTGCAGCCATCTTTACCGTTGGAGTCATTTATGTAGAAACCGATAATGTTACGGTTTTTTCCGAGGAAGCACCAACCGCTATTTATAGTGTACCCACGGACAAAAAGTTGATCGCTCTCACCTTTGATATTAGTTGGGGGGATAAGCGTACTGCCCCCATCTTAAAAGTCCTTGAGGATAAAAAAGTGACCAAGTCCACCTTTTTCCTTTCTGCCCCTTGGAGTAAAACACATCCAGAGCTTGTGAATCAGATTAAAGAAAGTGGATTTGAAATCGGCAGTCATGGCCATAAACATGAAAATTACAGTAGCTTAAGCGATGAAGATATTCGTAAGCAGATTTCAATTGCTCATACCACATTAACCGAACTGACGGGACAGTCCCCGAAGTTGATCCGTATGCCTAATGGCGACTTTGATAAACGAGTCCTTCAGGTTGCCGGCACTTTAGGCTACAAAACCATTCAGTGGGATACAGATTCCCTGGATTGGAAAAACCCTGGTACTCAGGTCATAATCGACCGTGTTGTAAATAAAGCGCATCCTGGCGATATCGTCCTTCTGCATGCCAGTGATTCCTGTAAACAAACGCATGAAGCCTTGCCCGTCATTATCGACAAGTTGCGTGCACAGGGCTATGAATTCGTGACTGTATCTGAACTGCTTCAACAGGGTACAGTAAAAGGCAAAGAAGTACGCGATCAGGCACTGGGTCTTTAAGGAGTTATTTTACATCGTTCTCAGCTAAAAACCAAAAGCAAATCAACATATTTCTCCCCATTCATCCGCATACTATCCACATTCATGATGAAGGAGGAATACGGCCATGAATTGGACTCGTTTGCGATTTGTTAGCACGGTATGCGTACTGGGCGTTGCACTGAGTGGATGCGGCTCGGATCAGGGTTCTGCGCCCCCCCAGAACAGTTATAAAGAGATGAAAACGATGGTTGTCGATATCCTGAAAAGTGATGACGGAAAAAAAGCGGTAGAGGAAGCTTTAACTGGGGAAAACAGTTCATCCAAAGAAGGACAATCCGGTCAAAGCAGTGAAGAGGGTGGGGCTGGTGGCAGCATGGGAATGAAAATGCTTATGCCCATGCAATCGGCTGAGCAGATGAAGATCGCAGTCAAAGATACTTTGATATCACCTGAATATAAAAAAGAAATCGAAAAGATTATGACTGATCCGCGTTTTGCCGGAGAATTTGCCAAAGCCATCAACAGCCAAAGCAAACAGCTTCATATGCAACTTATAAAAGACCCTTCTTATCAAAAATCAATTGAAGCAATGCTCAAGTCGCCAGAATTAACCAAAATGTATATGGACTTAACTAAAACCCCTGAATATCGCAAACAATCTATGACAGTCATGCATGATGCCATGCAAAATCCGATTTTCCGACTTGAGGTTATGAATTTACTCAAAACCGTCGTACAAGAGGAGCTTCAACCCAAGGTTGAGAAAAAAAGTGGTGAGCAAGGCGGTGCAGGCGGCGATAAGCAAGGCGGTGCAGGCGGCGAAGGTGGAGGCGAAGGAGAACAAGGAGGAAGCCAATAATAAAAAGGCTGGTTTAAAAACCAGCCTCAGGCTGTCGAGAAAGTCTCGACAGCCTATTTTATATTAATTTTGTTTAAGACGACACCGCGTTAATGTTGTATAATATAGGTAACTATTGTAGAACGGATGGTGTTGATATGCTACGCTCCAACCGCGAAAAACAACAATCCTACGAATTTGTTTCCATCGAAGATCTGGTTCCTCAAGATCACTTGCTCCGCAAAGTAGATAAGTATATCGATTTTTCGTTTATCGATGATAAAGTTCGACCACTGTATTGTGCAGACAACGGGCGTCCTGCCATTGATCCTACCGTATTGTTTAAAATGATCTTTCTCGGTTATTTCTATGGCATTCGCTCAGAACGGCAACTCGAGCGAGAAATTCAGACGAACCTAGCTTATCGTTGGTTTCTGGGGTTGGGCTTAACGGATAAAGTTCCGGACCATACGACGATGAGCTGGAATCGTCGCACTCGCTTTAAAGACACCACGATCTTTCAAGATATCTTCGATGAAATTGTGCTGCAGGCGATCTCTCACCGAATGGTGGGTGGGCGTGTTCTCGTCACCGATTCCACACACGTCAAAGCCAATGCTAACAGGCACCAGTACACCAAAGAACAAGTGTCGCAGAATACTAAAGACTATATGGACGAGCTGAACGAAGCGGTGAAGGATGACCGGAGAAACCACGGAAAAAAGCCTTAAAATCCCGAGAGGAAGTGAATGAAGAAAAAGAAATTAAAGTGAGCAAAACAGACCCGGACAGCGGCTATATGATCCGTGATGGCAAGCCCGAAGGCTTCTTCTATCTGGACCACCGCACGGTGGATATGAAGTACAATCTGATTACGGACGTGCATGTGACACCGGGGAATGTACATGATTCTGTCCCCTATTTGTCCCGTTTGGATCGCCAAAGAGAACGTTTTGGTTTTCAAGTAGAAGCTGTTGCACTAGATTCAGGTTATTTAACAACGCCGATTTGCCGAGGGTTGCAGAACCGAAAGATTTTTGCCGTGATTGCTCACCGAAGATTCCATCCCAGACAAGGACTGTTTCCGAAATGGAAGTTTGAATACGATGCCAAACGCAATGCGTATAGATGCCCAGCCCAACAGGAACTGCCCTACCGAACGACGGACCGTAAGGGATACCGGCAGTATGCCTCTGACCCAGCTCAGTGCCAGCATTGCCCACTGCTAAGTCAGTGTACCCAGTCTCGAAACCACCGCAAAGTGGTGACTCGGCATGTCTGGGAAGACAGCAAAGAGTGGGTACGGAGCAACCGGCTGAGCCCATCTGGTAAAAAGCTGTACCGCAAACGAAAAGAGACGATTGAGCGAAGCTTCGCGGATGCCAAAGAGCTCCATGGGTTTCGCTATTGCCGTTTGCGCGGTCTTCCAAACGTCAGGGAACAAGCCCTTATGACGGCAGCCGTGCAGAACATGAAGAAGATGGCGATCCACCTAGATCGCCTGGAGAAACAGGGGTAACCCCCCCTGCTTCTCCAGAGACCAAAGCATTATGATGTAAAAAAGAAACCCACGTCTCAAAATGACGGGGTTTCTCGACAATCTGAAGGCTGGTTTAAAAACCAGCCTTTTTTCTTTATTTAGATTTCGTGTGCAAGATCATAATTTGAGCAGCAATATCATTGTAAATGGCTCCTGTCGCCGACTCGGATTTATATACTGATGGAGAAAAGTCGGCTTCTGACGGATGATTATCTGGAATACCCAGCGGAATTTGAGCAAGAAGTTTTGTATGAAGAGTGTCTGCCAGCATAGCCCCTCCTCCTCGCCCAAAAACATAGTCCTTTTCTCCAGTGGAGGACACATAATAAGACATGTTCTCCACAACACCGATGACCTTATGATCCGTTTGAAGCGCCATTGCGCCTGCACGTGCAGCTACAAAAGCCGCCGTCGCATGTGGAGTAGTAACAATGATTTCTTCACTCTGCGGAATCATTTGATGTACGTCAAGCGCTACATCGCCAGTGCCTGGTGGTAAATCGAGAATCATATAGTCCAGTTTTCCCCATTCGACATCACTAAAAAACTGTCTGAGCATTCTCCCCAGCATGGGACCTCTCCAGATCACCGGGTTGTTCTCTCTGACAAAGAAGCCCATAGACATGATTTTGATACCAAATCGCTCTACTGGCTGAATGATACCCTCTACGACAGAAGGCACATCCTCTACTCCAATCATATCCGGCACACTGAATCCATAGATATCCGCATCAATTAAACCCACACGCTTCCCCTGTCTAGCTAAAGCAGCAGCCAAATTTACAGCTACTGTCGATTTTCCGACACCACCTTTTCCGCTTGCAATAGCAATAAACCGGACGCCAGATGCTGGGTTAAGCAGCTCATGTTCTTCCATACCGACAGCATGTCCTTTGGTCAAAACCGGGTCAGCGGCGTCCTCGGTATTCTCCCCAGCTTGAATTGCGGACTTTTCATGCTCAGATGCCTCACGAATACGAATATGGACGTGGCTTAATCCCGCCTCTTCTAAAGTCTGCCGGATTTCCCGCTCCAGTTCTGCAAGCGTCTCTTCCTGGTTATTCAGACTAATAGCGGTCAAGGATACACGTTCCTCTTTAACAACCACATCCCGAATAAAATGGAGATCGACTAGACGGCGTCCTGTATAAGGCTCCCGTACTTGTTGAAGTAACTCTATAACTTGCTCTCTTGATTGCATGATTTATCAGCACCTCTGCTTTGATGAATTTACGGAGTGGTAAACACTTACAGTATACCACTATCTGGCCTCAGGTGCTGGTGAGATCCCCTTTTCCCCGGCACAGTAACGCAAAATCCCCTTATATATGGACGCCGCCACCTGTCTTTGATAGTTCACGTCACTTAGTCGTCTGGCCTCCTCTGGATGGGACAAAAATCCGACTTCAACAAGGGCTGATGGCATTTTGAGAGCTTTCAATAAATAAACTGTGTTCACGGTCTTAGCCACTCTGTCCGTATTTTCCAAGTTGCGTTTGATCTCTTCCTGAATTAAAGACGCCAAATTCTCGTTATCTGCATGGTTAGGTACGTAAAAGGTCTGGGCTCCACTCCAACGGCTCGACGGGATACTGTTCATATGAATACTTAGAAAGAGGTCTGCTTTCTGCTCCTCAATTATACGCACACGCTGCTTCAAGTCCTCCGTTTTCCTTCTGGAATAACCTTTCGTTTCTTGCTGCGCCAGGTCACGGTCATCCTCACGTGTCATGACAACAACAGCACCTGCTTGCTGTAAATAATCCCGCAAATAAAAAGCGATTGCCAGATTAATATCCTTTTCAATAATCCCTTCTTTGCTAACCGCCCCTCCATCAGGCCCTCCGTGTCCAGCATCTATGGCAATTACTTTACCTGTAAGGGGTAAACTCCAATGGGTCCAAGCTCTCGAAGCAGGTATCTCATACAATGCCAGTGTAATAAATAGAACGGCGAGACAACAGCCCAACAGCATTTTTTGCAACGTCCGATAGCGAATCCACAGTGTAACCTCGTTTTTACGATTATTTTTTTGCATAACAAAACGCCTCCGTCCTATACAGATACTAATAATCTATATGGGACGAGGCGTGTAGATAGTACAACTCAGGCATGAACAAATTCCTTCATACCTTCAATCAGCACTTGAGCGACTTCCGGTCGTGTAAATTCAGGTGGCGGGCAAACCCCAGAGCGCAACAATTCCCGTACCTTGGTGCCCGAGAGCGTTAAATGATGCTCCTTGGGATGTGGGCATGTTTTACTTGAAGCCATGTTTCCACATCGGGTGCAATAAAAGCTGTGTTCAAAGAACAATGGAGTAATCCCCAGCTCTTCAGGTGTAAAGTGCCTGAAAATTTCCTGTGCCTCGTAGGTACCATAATAGTCTCCTACACCAGCATGATCCCTTCCAACAATAAAATGGGTGCAGCCATAGTTCTTTCGCACAATAGCATGAAAAATGGCCTCTCTAGGGCCCGCGTATCGCATGGCAGCAGGAAATACCCCCAGAAAAGTCCGATCAGCCGGATAATAATTGTCCAGCAGCACCAGATAGCTCTTCATACGCACATCTGCCGGAACGTCATCTGACTTGGTTTCACCAACGAGTGGGTTTAGAAACAATGCATCCACAATCTCCATCGCGCTTTTTTGGATGTACTCATGTGCTCGGTGTACCGGGTTTCGCGTTTGAAAACCGACCACTGTTTTCCAGCCCTTTTCTGCAAAATAGTCGCGTGTCTGTGATGGTGTATAGTAAAACTCACTAAATTGTGTGGGCTCCGGCCGATTCAGCACTTGCACAGATCCACCAACATACGTAGCAGGTCGATCTAACAGTTTGTTTACGCCAGGATGAGCCGGATCATCCGTCTTGAATACTCTTCTGGCTTCCTCAGCCTGATCTACCTGATAAATACTTTCAATATTAAGTACAGCATAAATGGTACCATCTGTTTCCCCCACTAAAGCCACCTGCTGACCTAATTTCAATTCACTGGCTATACTTTCTGCAACTGCAAGAGTAATGGGAATACTCCAGGCTGTACCATCGGCAAGACGCATATCTGTTACCACTGACCGATAGTCAGTTTCATTCATAAACCCCGTCAAAGGAGAGAAAGCCCCCACTCCAATCAAATCCAGATCAGAAATGGTCCATGAGTTTACACGGATAGGAAACAATTCCTCTGCGGCCTGCAAAAGTGCTTTTTGCTTCGGTCCTGTAATGATTTTATCAACAAGTGTTCCGCCATGCGGAAGAATTGCAGTCATAATGCACTTCCCTTCTTCTTCATAAATATGACTCATAGCTACCTGGATATCATTTTATTGATGGAGCCCGCATTCCGTTTTCTCATTGCCAGACCAGCGACCTGCACGAGGATCTTCACCTGGTAGAACCTCACGGGTACATTGCTCACAACCGATACTTGGATAATTACGGTCATGCAATGGATTATACAGCACTTCATGAGTGCGGATATAGTTCCATACATCCTCGGATGTCCAGCTTGCCAAGGGGTTAAATTTAACGAGTCCAAACTTTTCATCATACTCTATCTTTTTTGAATTCGCACGGGTAGGGGCCTGATCGCGGCGAATACCGGTAATCCATGCATCGTATTGCGACAAAATGCGTGTCAGCGGCTCAACTTTGCGTATACCACAACATGTGTTAGGATCTGTTTTCCACAGTTCCTCTCCATGTTTAGCCGCTTGCTCTTCGGGAGTAATTAAGGGAGAGACTCTAACAAAATCCAAGTTGTACCTGGCCTTCATCTGATCTCGCGTATCGTAAGTTTCTTGAAAATGAAAGTCGGTGTCCAAGTAAAAAATGTCGGTGGAAGGGCTAATTTTTTGAAGCATGTCTACTAGTACTACATCTTCTGCTCCGAAGCTACAAGCAAAGGTAAGATTGGGAAATGTAAGAACAGCATACTGGATAATTTCCTCTGGCGTAGCATCTTCCAGTTCAATTGCCTTGACTCTAATCAACGCTTCTTTCTCCAATAAATTCATTATCAATGCGCCTCCATATGAAGATTCATAAATAGTGTCACTCCAATACCGACTAAACTAATAAGATTAAATACAGTATAAAACTTTCTTAATCATTGTCAATCCAAGGCAAAATGTCCTGATGCAAGCATTTATCCACCCAAACTTGTAGGAATGTTGTTCTGTCAGCATTCTTTAATGCTTTCTTGCGTATCCAACCAAGTTCATTGACTTTATATAAAATATTCTTATACCAAACATTTGAGAATGGTCCATAGGCTCTTTGGTTACTAAAGGTAACTATTGTAGCTGAAAGTATGCTTGAATTAGGGATTTTTTCCGTCAAGAAAGATGGCTTGTTCTCCACCCTGTCGAAGACAAAGATGTACTAACAGTACGCTTTTAAAAAAGGCCTTTCTTATACAACAACATATGGAAATAGTTTGGTCCTTGAAGGAATATTCCTATGGTGACTTTGGAAGAGCAAACCGAACGTACGGATAAGCATTTTTTTGACAATCTATCATGCTACGTAAAATCACTTGGTTGAATGATTTGATAGCCAAAATGTTTTTGTACTTAACGTCTGCTTGCGGATTTTCTGAGTAAAATGCTTTAGAATCAACTAGGAGCAGCGTATCCTAATCCTGTGCCCAGTGCGAGGCAGCCATCGGCAATACTGAACAGCTTTGGGTTACTTGATCATGCAAAACTATCTATAGAAGATAACAAGCATCGTTTCTGAATCTAAGATTATCGGAGGGTGCCAACTGAGGGATTTGAAAATACCTTTAGCTTCAGAATTCTTATTTTGCATTCAAAAGATGAAGTCCGTATGTGGATAAGTTCAGAAGAGGGCAAAAGCGAAATAGCATTTACCCGAATTTTTAGCCAGATGAAACCACTACACTATTCTGGAGCTCTGGCGTCAGCGATACCTTCATTGTGGAAATTATAAAAGAAATGACTCCGCGCTGAACTCTTATTATGCCTCTATCCAATCCTATAGCGCTTGTAGAGGCAATTACCGAACAATTGATCCACTGGACACAAACAAAGCTCTTATCGCTACTGGAAGCCTTTTTAGAGTCTGTCATCAATGAGGAGCGATTTTATGAGAGTAAACAGTCGGACAATACAATAGTGCTCCTGGTCATAGTTTAGGGCGATTGCTGTGTAGACTATTTCCATTACCAGTAACATGTACATCGCCGCTACAATTGCAGCAGCTTAGGCAGCGGACATTGTTAGGCTAAGGATCGTCCTGCTGCCCAGTGCGCACAAATAAAAAGAGGTATTCCTTGCCCTATCCCTAGCTGCGCCCAAAACAGCTCTACAAGAGGCATAGACAACCCCTCCAGAACATATCAAGGAGATCTTTACATAAACAGGTGATACCAAAGTATCCTCACAAAACAGCACTTAGCAAAGAATATTAAGACCAGGCTAAACTAAATAGCCGGACAATATATTTAGTCACATGTTATAAACATTACAGAATAAACTACGTTGAAATAGCAAACTGTATTTGTATATAACAATATCATCTTCAATTCCTTCGTGGATAACTTCTCGTTTTCCGTGCATTTCCATGCGGTTATTTATGTATTCGCTGAAACATGCTGAAACTCATAGCTTTAGACTAGGTCTACTTATCCACATGTGGATAATGATTAGGAAATTAAAAAAGAACCCTTTCCATAAGGAAAAGGTTCTTTTGTATTCGAAATATTAACGTTTCGAGAACTGTGGTGCACGACGAGCGGCTTTGAGACCGTATTTTTTACGTTCTTTCATACGTGGGTCACGAGTCAAAAATCCTGCTTTTTTCAAAGCTGGACGGAATTCCGGATCTGCTTTCAACAGAGCACGGGAAATACCGTGGCGAATTGCGCCGGCTTGACCAGAGATACCACCACCATGAGCGATAACGAGTACGTCATAGCTACCAACTGTTTCTGTCAGGTTCAGTGGTTGTTTTACGATCAGTTTGAGAGTTTCCAAACCGAAATATTCATTAATATCACGCTTATTGATGACAATGCGTCCTTCACCCGGTACGAGACGAACACGAGCTACCGAATGTTTACGACGACCTGTCCCATAGTATTGTACTTGTGCCATGAAACTGTCCTCCCTTTTAATTATCCGCGAAGTTCGTAAACTTCAGGTTTTTGTGCTGCATGTGGATGCTCAGTGCCTCTGTAAGCTTTAAGTCTCAGCTTCATTTTCTCGCCTTGACGAGTTTTAGGAAGCATACCGTGAACAGCCAATTCCAACATACGCTCAGGCTTGTTCTTAACCATTTCTTGTGCAACCGTTACTTTCAGACCACCCGGATGCAGGGAGTGACGGTAGTATTTCTTGTTCTCCATTTTTTTACCGGTCAATACGATTTTTTCCGCATTGATTACAACAACAAAATCACCTGTGTCCACATGTGGTGTAAATTGTGGCTTGTGTTTGCCGCGAATCAACGCAGCCGCTTCGCTTGCCAGACGACCGAGCGTTTTGCCTTCGGCATCAATGATGTGCCAGTTGCGCTCAACTTCATTTGGCTTCGCCATATACGTAGTACGCATGAAAAGTATCCTCCTTAAGTTCGTTAACAGAAATCATCATTTATCTTCGTTCGTTAAGTTGCTGCATTATTGATGGATTAGATGTTACTTTAAAGTGATTATCTTAATTGGGGCTGTGGGAAAGCCATTAAGAAAACACAACTTTTATATTACAGGATAACCATCAATTCCGCAAGAGTAAAATCAATGTTTTTTGATGTTTTTGTCGTACTCTACATTCCAGAGAGTTAAAGCGTGTCCGACGGCCGTAGGTCCAGCCTTTGAACGATTTTTCGCCTCCAAAATGGAAGGAATATCATCCGACGATTTTTTGCCTTCTCCCACTTCCAGCAAAGTCCCCATAATAATCCGAACCATGTGCTGCAAAAATCCGCTACCTGTAATATAAGTATGGATAATTCCCTGATCATCCGAGCCCGGACGTGAAAAGGAATGGTCTACTGTCATATAGGCTTCGTAAATAGTGCGAACATGATTCGTCTTTTGGGAACGTCGAGATGCGAACGAAGTATAATCAAAGGTGCCAACTAAATGAGCCAACCCTTCCTCCATCGCTCTTACATCCAAACTCGTTGGATGATGGGCCTGTGTACGACGGTGAAAGATGTCCGGAAACCGGTTCGCATTAATACTGTACCGATATGTCTTCCGCTTCGCCATGCGGCGTGCATGAAAGGACATTGGCACCTCTCTCGCATCCGTAACGATGATATCACGAGGCAACCAGGCATTAAGTGCCAGACACCAGCGCTGTATTGGAATCGGCGATTCAGTGTGAAAATTGAATACCTGCCCGTATGCATGTACACCTGCATCTGTACGGCCTGAGCCTGTAATTTTAAGACGCTCGCCCGTCAATGAGTAGATAGCATGTTCAAGGCAGTCCTGAATGGTGTTACCGTTAGGCTGCGTCTGAAAGCCATCATAGTGGGTTCCGTCATAGTTCACCTTCATGCACAAGTTCCGCATGCTTCTCACACCTTTATAGGGGTAGTCTCTGGCCTTACAAGGAATAACCGAACATAACAAAGGAGAAGTCCCTCAAGGACTCCTCCAAGAGAAAAAAAGGGTTGTTCAGAATCAAGCCGATTCTGTCCACCCTTCCCTCATCTTCGCCTGTTTACGCGCGGTCAACCAATTCCAGATATACCATTGGAGCGGCGTCGCCACGACGAGGTCCCAATTTCAAGATACGAGTGTATCCACCTGGACGCTCAGTGTAACGTGTAGCCAATTCGCTAAACAGCTTTTGGATTGCATCCTGCTCACCATCCAAAGTTTCACGGCGAACGAACGCAGCCACTTGACGACGTGCGTGCAGATCTCCTTTTTTCGCTTTGGTGATCAGTTTTTCAGCAATAGAACGAACTTCTTTTGCTTTAGCCTCAGTAGTTTGGATACGCTCATACAAGAACAGATCGGTTACCAAATCACGAAACAAAGCTTTACGGGCACTGGAGTTACGGCCCAATTTTTGGTATGCCATGTAATTTCCCCTCCTTCACAAAAACGTCGCTGTACTATTCTTCCGTACGAAGTCCTAAACCAAGTTCCTCAAGCTTCTCTTGTACTTCTTCCAAAGATTTGCGACCCAAGTTACGGACCTTCATCATATCTTCTTCAGATTTAGTCGTGAGTTCTTGTACCGTATTGATACCAGCGCGCTTAAGGCAGTTATAGGAACGGACGGAGAGATCCAGCTCTTCGATCGTCATTTCAAGAACTTTTTCTTTCTTGTCTTCTTCTTTTTCAACCATAATTTCAGCATCTTTAGCCTCGTCCGTGAGACCCACGAACAACATCACATGCTCGGTCAAAATTTTGGCTCCAAGGCTCACTGCTTCCTCGGGACGAATACTTCCGTCAGTCCAAACCTCAAGTGTCAGCTTGTCATAATTCGTAACCTGGCCGACACGCGTATTTTCTACGCCGTAGTTCACGCGTGCAATCGGAGTGTAGATGGAGTCGACGGGAATGACGCCGATCGGCTGGTCATCACGTTTGTTCCGATCCTGCTTAACGTAACCGCGACCGCGATTGGCAAAAATACGCATGTGAAGTCTCGAACCCGGTCCGAGCGTAGCAATGTGAAGATCCGGATTAAGAATTTCCACATCACTATCCGCACGGATATCTCCTGCCGTTACAACTCCTTCGCCTTCCGCATCGATTTCGAGTACTTTCTCTTCATCCGAGTGGATTTTAAGCGATAAAGCTTTCAAGTTCAGAATGATCTCCGTTACGTCTTCCTTCACACCGGGAACCGTTGCAAACTCGTGCAGAACCCCATCGATTTGAACCGATGTGACTGCTGCCCCCGGTAACGAGGATAACAGAATACGGCGAAGCGAGTTTCCAAGCGTCGTACCGTATCCGCGTTCCAGCGGTTCTACTACGAATTTTCCATAGGTGCCATCATCATTGACGTCAACCGTCTCAATTTTCGGCTTTTCGATTTCTATCACTGCAATATCCCTCCTTCAAAACGTCGCTCCTATATGAAACATTCACCTTATCCATAGTCTATCATGCAGTATACCTAAACATCCATTCTTGGCAGTTTGTGCCGGATCTATACTACACGCAGAGGAGAAATCTCATTAGACGCGACGACGTTTTGGAGGACGGCATCCGTTATGAGGTACCGGAGTTACGTCTTTGATCAGGTTAACTTCCAAACCAGCAGCTTGCAAAGAGCGGATTGCTGCTTCGCGACCTGCACCAGGTCCTTTAACCATGACTTCGACAGTTTTCATGCCGTGTTCCATAGCAGCTTTAGCAGCAGTTTCTGCGGCCATTTGCGCTGCGAATGGAGTAGATTTACGGGAACCACGGAATCCCATGCCGCCTGAGCTGGCCCAAGAGATTGCGTTACCGTGTGGATCTGTGATCGTAACGATCGTGTTGTTGAACGTGGAACGGATGTGTGCCACGCCAGTCTCGATATTTTTACGGTCACGGCGTTTTGTACGTACAACTTTTTTCGGTTTAGCCATTGAATGTTATCCTCCCTTCTTATTTCTTTTTGTTCGCTACAGTCCGACGAGGACCTTTACGCGTACGAGCATTAGTTTTAGTACGTTGTCCGCGAACAGGCAACCCACGACGGTGACGAACACCACGGTAGCAGCCAATCTCAGTCAGACGTTTAATATTCAAGGAAATTTCACGACGCAGATCGCCTTCTACTTTAACTTCTTTGTCGATCGTTTCACGTAATTTGCTCACTTCATCTTCAGTCAAATCACGAACACGCGTGTTTGCACTGATGCCTGTTTCCTTCAAGATTTTCTGAGAAGTCGTTTTACCGATTCCGAAAATGTAAGTCAAGGCGATCTCAACGCGTTTGTCACGTGGCAAATCCACACCAGCTATACGAGCCATTTTACGCTACACCCCCTTCTATTAACCTTGTTTTTGTTTGTGTTTCGGATTTTCGCAAATAACCATTACATTCCCTTTGCGGCGAATGACTTTGCATTTTTCGCAAATAGGTTTTACAGAAGGTCTTACCTTCATGTTGATTACCTCCTCCAAGCTTTACCCTGGTAAAACTCGCTTCGTGAACATTCACATCGTTTTGCCGAGCAAAACAAGTTTTTTTAAATGATATACGTTTAATAAAAACCTGCATGAATTACTTGCGGTACGTTATACGGCCTTTGGTTAAATCGTAAGGCGATAACTGTACAACCACCTTGTCGCCTGTCAAAATACGGATAAAGTGCATCCGCAGCTTTCCGGAAACATGAGCAAGAATTTGATGACCGTTCTCCAGCTCTACCTTGAACGTAGCGTTCGGCAGTGGCTCGATTACCGTACCTTCAACCTCAATGACATCTTCTTTGGCCAAAGTCAGTCTCCTTTCTCTTCAGCTTGGTATTCGGACGAATCCAGGAAAGTTTTCACTGCATGGCGCAGCTTTCCATTCGTCACCCGACCGCTTTCGTTTAAACTGTTTACAATCTCGCTACTAATCTTTGGCTGAGGCACCAAATGAAGAACATTTTTCTTCTTCGCTTGATCAAACTTTCGTTTATCCCCATCCGCAATATATACAAACCTGCTATCTGCTACTGAAACGACAACCGCAATCTGTCCGGCACCTCTGCCTTTCAGAATCTTCACCAGCTGACCGATTTGCAGGTTTCCTTGCTGAATCATTCCAATCACCTACGCACTCAGTTTCGTGAAAATGTCCATGCCGCCCGTTTCGCACGTCACCGCTTGCTCGTTATGAGCACATGAGGTTACGTTCATCGTAACGACCGTCCAGTTGTCTTCCAGCGTCCCTACATGGTGAGAACCTATTTGAATCATAGATTCAATAGCCAGCACAATGCCGGTTTTCAGCCTCGGCCCCTGCTCAGGAATACCACGGTTTGGATTCTCAATATATTGCCGAATGGCATGCGACATTGTAAACTGGCGAGTTTTCGCGATGATATCGCCTTTGTTTAACTTGCGTTTGCCGGGAAATCCGTGCACCAGTTGTTCGTTGACTGAAGCGCAAATGCTAGCAGGAAAACCGTTATAACCTTTAAAAGACGGCACAGCTCCCTGACTGCGAATATACCGATCAGCTAAATGATCAAGTTCACCGGTCGTAATACCGGGCTCGATGTGTCCTGCCAAGAAATGATCCGTTTCCGTAACTATTCTCTCAGCTTTCCTCATAAAGCTTGATTCCGCCCCCGACTTGCAAATGATCATTACAGCTAACCCCGCAACAAGGACACGATATTTTGGGAAACCACATCAATATCCTGTTCTCCGTCGATATGACGCAGAAGATTCTGGTTCTCATAAAACGTGAGGAGTGGTGCTGTTTTATTACTATATTCGTCAAGTCGTGTTCTTACGCTATCTTCATTATCGTCAGGACGCTGATAGAGTTCCCCACCGTCTTTGTCGCAAATGCCTTCAACCTTAGGAGGATTAAAGACAATATGATAGCTAGTTCCGCAGGTTTTACAAACCCGCCGTCCTGTGATTCGTGCCAACAAGTTGTCACTATCCACTTTCAAGTTAATAACGTCATCTAGCTTCGTATTCAAACGACCCAAAATTTGATCCAAGGCTTCAGCCTGAGCCAAAGTTCTTGGAAAACCGTCCAGCAAGAACCCTTTCTTGCAATCTGGCTGTTGCAGCCGTTCTTCAACGATGCCGATTGTTACGTCATCCGGAACAAGTTCACCCTTGTCGATATATTCTTTAGCTTTAATGCCAATAGGTGTTCCCTGTTTCATCGCTAGGCGAAAAGCATCACCTGTCGAGATATGAGGAATGCCGAATTCCTTCACAATGACATCTGCTTGTGTACCTTTACCAGCCCCCGGAGGGCCCATGATCAAAATATTCACAATCTGTCACTCCTCAAGACGACCCCTACACAAGAAACAGCACAAAAGGTGCCGGTAAGCATGCGAACATCCTAAGCCGGTACCTATTGCCTATTTGTTGATGAAGCCTTTGTAATGGCGTTTGATCAGTTGGCTTTCGATTTGCTTCATTGTATCCAATGCTACACCAATGATGATGAGCAATGAAGTACCGCCAATTTGCACGGAACGAGGCAAGCCCGAAAGCGAACCGAAGAATACCGGCAAAACGGATATGACTGCCAGAAACAAAGCTCCTGTCATTGTCAAACGTGACATTACTCGTGTCAAGTATTTCTCCGTGGCTTTACCCGGACGAATTCCCGGAATATAACCGCCGTTTTTCTTCATATTGTCGGCCATTTGCTGCGGATTCATCTGTACAAAGGTATAGAAGAATGTGAAACCGATAATCATTACGACATACAAAACCATGCCCAGCGGCTTGTCATAATACAAGTAAGTGGTAACCCACTTAGCCCAAACATGATCTGCCCAGAAACTCGCAATAATTGTCGGGAATTGCAGCAATGATACCGCAAAGATTACCGGAATAACGCCTGCCGCATTAATTTTCATCGGAATATGCGTATTCTGGCCACCGTACATTTTGTTGCCAACTACACGTTTCGCGTATTGTACCGGGATTTTCCGAATACCTTGCTGGATGTAGATAACACCAACAATAATCAGAACAATCACCAGAGCAATTATAATTGCCTTCAGAATATTCATAAACAGCTGATCCGCCTGAATAAACTGAGATTCTACAACCGTCCGAATATGTCTTGGAATACCCGCCGCAATCCCTGCGAAGATAACAATAGAGATACCATTGCCGATTCCCTTTTCGGTAATTTGCTCACCGAGCCACATAAGGAACGTAGTTCCTGCTGTAAGCACAATGGCAATGACCAGATAATCTGCAAAAGTGGCTCCTGGAATCATCGCTGCACCGTACAGTCGATTAAAGCCAATCGACGTTCCGAATGCTTGAATCAGGCCAAGTATTACCGTACCATAACGCGTAATTTGAGCCAACTTCTTTTTACCATGCTCTCCTTGTTTAGCCCATTCCGCAAGTTTCGGAATCACGTCCATTGACAGCAACTGTACAATGATGGACGCTGTAATATATGGCATAATCCCGAGGGCGAAGATCGAAAACTGATACAATGCGCCCCCTGAGAAGGTGTTAAGGAGTCCAAACAACTCGCTTCCTGCTTGATCCTGAGAAGTAAAGACTTGCTTGTTCACGCCGGGAACCGGCACGAAGGAGCCAATACGATATACAAAGAGTATAAACAGGGTGAACAGGATTCGGGTTCTAAGATCCTCAACCCGCCATATATTTTTCAGGGTCTTGAACATTAGATCACCTCGGTTTTACCGCCGGCAGCTTCAATTTTCTCTACCGCAGATTGAGAGAACTTGTTCGCTTTAACTGTCAATTTCACAGTGATTTCACCGTTACCCAGAATTTTAATTCCGGATTTGGCGTTTTTCACAATGCCATTGTTCAGCAAAAACTCAGGGCTTACTTCTGTACCCGCTGCAAAACTGTTCAAATCTTCGATATTCAAAACCGCATACTCTTTACGAGTAGGATTTACGAAACCGCGTTTAGGCAAGCGACGATACAGTGGGTTTTGACCACCCTCGAAGCCCGGACGTACACCACCGCCGGAACGAGCGTTTTGACCTTTATGACCACGACCAGAAGTTTTACCCGTACCACTACTAGGACCACGACCCAAACGTTTACGTTCTTTGCGGGAGCCTGGAGCTGGGGAAAGCTCATGTAACTTCATCGTTCGTTGCACCTCCTTGATTATTGTTAAAATACTTTATTTCTTAAGCCTCAATTTCTTTAACAGAAACCAAATGGCTAACTTGATTAATCATCCCGCGAATAGCTGCATTGTCGGGTTGAACTACTTTATGGTTGATTTTACGCAAGCCGAGCGTTTTAACAGTCGTTCTCTGATTACCAGGACGGCCGATCAACGAACGAACGAGGGTAATTTCTAATTTCGCCATGATATTCCCTCCTTAGCCCAGCAGCTCTTCGATGGATTTGCCGCGCAATTTTGCAACTTCTTCAGCGCGTTTCAAACGGGACAAACCTTCCAAAGTCGCATTGACCATATTCATGGAATTCGAAGAACCCAAAGATTTTGTCAAGATATCACCTACACCAGCAAGTTCCAGTACAGCACGAACCGGACCGCCAGCGATAACTCCAGTACCTTCCGATGCCGGTTTCAACAGAACCCGGCCAGCACCGAACTTACCTGTAACAAGGTGAGGAATTGTTGTTCCTACGAGTGGAACGTGAACCAGGTTTTTCTTAGCATCTTCAATACCTTTGCGAATTGCATCAGGTACTTCGCCAGCTTTACCGATTCCAGCGCCTACCCAGCCGTTGCCGTCGCCCACTACTACCAGAGCGCTGAAGCTGAAACGGCGTCCGCCTTTGACAACTTTAGCTACACGATTAATATTTACTACTCTTTCAGTCAGTTCCAAAGTATTCGGATCTACACGCAAGTCGTTAACCTCCTTTTGAGAAATGTCTTAGAATTCAAGGCCTGCTTCGCGAGCTGCATCAGCCAAAGCTTGAATCCGTCCATGATACAAGTATCCACCACGGTCAAATACGATGTTAGCATGACCTTTTTCTTTCGCACGTTTAGCAACGAGTTCGCCAACCTTACGAGCTGCTTCTACACTACCGCCGTTTTTGATTTCACTGCTCAGTTCTTTATCCATAGTGGATGCAGATACCAATGTTACACCAGCTACATCATCAATCAGTTGTGCGTAGATATGCTTGGAAGAGCGGAATACGTTCAAACGAGGACGTACAGCCGTACCTTCGATTTTCTTACGTACACGCAGATGTCTTCTGACACGTGCTTTATTTTTATCTTGTTTTGTAATCATCTCAAGTTTTCACTCCCTTCAGTTTGCCTTTTAAATCTTTATACTAAGACGCACTGGGTAAAAAAGAAGTACGAAGTCTTTCCAGCAGAAAGACCGCACAAAGTCGGTAAGAAACTTATTTCTTCTTACCGGCTTTACCTTCTTTACGGATGATGCGCTCGCCTTCGTATTTAATCCCTTTACCTTTGTACGGTTCAGGTTCACGAACGGAACGAATTTTAGCAGCGTAGGCACCTACACGCTCTTTATCAATTCCGCGAACGATGATTTTAGTGTTCGAAGGAACTTCGAATTCGATGCCCGCTTCCGGTGTGATTTCAACCGGATGAGAATATCCAACGTTCAGAACGATTTTATCTCCGGATTTGCTTGCACGATATCCGACCCCAACCAGCTCCAGAGATTTTGAAAATCCTTCAGTTACACCACTTACCATGTTGCTGACAACGCTGCGGGTTGTTCCATGCAAAGAGCGGTGAAGTTTGTTGTCCGAAGGACGAACTACATTAATTTCATTGTTTTCCACAGTAACGGACATGTCTTTATGAAGCTCACGAGTCAATGTTCCTTTAGGACCTTTAACTGTGATCGCTGTGTTGTTCAAAGTCACGTCAACACCACTTGGTACTGTGATTGGTTTACGACCAATACGGGACATATCTGTTGCACCTCCTATCTTTTAAACGTTATCTTACCAAACGTAGCAAACAACTTCTCCGCCGGCTTTAGACTGACGTGCTTCTTTGTCGGTCATGATACCTTTGGATGTTGAAATGATTGCGATCCCGAGTCCACCCAGTACGCGTGGAATCTCATTGCTCTTCGTGTAAACGCGAAGACCTGGTTTACTGATTCTTTTCAAACCTGTGATAACACGCTCGTTGTTCGCACCGTATTTCAAGAAAATACGGATGATCCCTTGTTTGCTATCTTCAACAAATTCCGCATCACGAATGAATCCTTCACGTTTCAGGATGTCGGCGATTTGTTTTTTCATTGTAGATGCAGGCATTTCTACTGTTTCGTGACGAACTGTGTTCGCGTTACGAATACGAGTAAGCATATCTGCAATTGGATCAGACATAGTCATTGTGTATAAACCTCCTTCCCAAACAGGACTTTTTACCAGCTTGCTTTTTTCACGCCAGGAATCTGGCCTTTATAAGCTAATTCACGGAAGCAAATTCTGCAGATCTTAAACTTTTGCAGTACCGAATGTGGACGACCACAACGCTCGCAACGAGTGTAAGCACGAACTTTAAACTTTGGTGCGCGTTGTTGTTTGACTTTCATCGAAGTTTTTGCCACTTAGCCTGACACCTCCTAAATAGTTTCGGAGAACAGGGTGTCTTTAAAATCAGACGCCCGAAACGTTATGCCAACATTATTTTGCGAAAGGCATGCCCAGCTGAGTCAGAAGCTCACGGGACTCTTCGTCAGTTTTGGCAGTCGTTACGATAACGATGTCCATACCACGAACTTTATCAACTTGATCATACTCGATTTCCGGGAAGATCAACTGTTCTTTCAGACCAAGCGTGTAGTTACCACGTCCGTCGAAAGCTTTTGTTGATACACCATGGAAGTCACGTACGCGAGGAAGAGTAATGTTGAACAATTTGTCCAAGAAATAATACATACGCTCGCCACGAAGTGTTACCTTTACACCGATTGGCATGTTTTCACGCAATTTAAAACCTGCGATAGATTTTTTCGCGCGAGTGATTACTGGCTTTTGACCAGCGATCAGCTGCATGTCGTTGAGAGCTGAATCAAGCACTTTGGAGTTTTGGACTGCGTCGCCAACACCCATGTTGATTACAACTTTCTCGATTTTAGGCACTTGCATCACTGTTGTATAGTTGAACTTCTGCATCAAGGCAGGAGTGATTTCTTTCAAGAAACGTTCTTTCATTCTTGTTGTAGCCATGAATCATATACCTCCTTTCTTTAAAAAATAATTAGTCGATCACTTCGCCAGAACGTTTTGCAATGCGCACTTTTTTTCCGTTGTCCAAAACTTTGTAACCAACACGGGTTACTTTTCCGCTCTTCGGATCAATGTGCATAACGTTGGAAACGTGAATCGGAGCTTCTTTCTCGATGATGCCGCCTTGTGGATTCAGCTGATTAGGCTTTTGGTGTTTTTTAATCATGTTAACACCTTCCACAAGCACACGGTTTTGACGAGGGTAGGCAGCGATAACGCGACCTTTTTTACCTTTATCTTTACCTGTAATCACCAGAACAGTGTCGTCTTTTTTGACGTGCAGCTTGTTGTTATGGGATTCCAGAACTTTTTTCACTTTTGGCATTTCGTACACCTCCTACGGGCACATTTTAAGGTGAGTTTAGATCACTTCCGGAGCCAAGGAAACGATTTTCATGAAGTCCTTGTCACGAAGTTCGCGAGCAACTGGTCCGAAAATACGAGTACCACGTGGGCTCTTGTCTTCTTTAACGACCACTGCTGCGTTCTCGTCAAATCCGATGTAGGAACCGTCTTTACGGCGGATAGAACGTTTAGTACGAACAACAACCGCTCTTACTACATCACCCTTTTTGACAACGCCGCCTGGTGTTGCTTGTTTTACGGAACAAACGATCAGGTCACCAATTTGAGCTGTACGACGTCCCGTACCACCGAGCACACGGATACACATCAGTTCCTTCGCGCCGGAATTGTCAGCTACAGTCAAACGTGTAAATGGTTGAATCATTTATTTATCCTCCTTTCGGAAAAACTACACTACATTAGATTATAACAGCTTTTTCAACGATTTCGACCAGTCTCCAGTTTTTGTCTTTGGACAAAGGGCGAGTTTCCATGATTTTAACAGTATCACCGATTTGTGCAGTGTTGTTTTCATCATGAGCTTTGAATTTCTTAGTTACTTTAATGCGTTTATGGTAGAGATCATGTTTTTTGTAAGTTTCTACAGCAATCACAATCGTTTTATCCATTTTGTCGCTGACTACTTTACCGACTAATACTTTACGGGCATTACGTTCGCTCATTGTTGGCCTCCTTCCTAATTACAGGCAGATTTTCCACCCGGTCTGATATCTTAGCTAATCCCAAGTTCTCTTTCACGGATCACAGTTTTAGCACGAGCAATTTCCTTACGCACAGCGCCGATCCGAGTCGGGTTATCAAGCTGACCGGTAGCGAGTTGAAAACGAAGGTTAAAAAGTTCTTCTTTAAAACCGGAGATCTTTTGTTCGATTTCAGCAGTGGTTAGGTTGCGGAATTCACTAGCCTTCATTTGCTTCACCACCCAATTCTTCACGTTTCACAAACTTAGTTTTGATTGGCAGTTTGTGAGCGGCAAGACGCATTGCTTCACGAGCAATCTCTTCCGGAACACCAGCAAGTTCAAACATAATCTTGCCTGGTTTCACTACTGCAACCCATTTTTCTACGTTACCTTTACCACTACCCATACGAACCTCAAGAGGCTTCTGAGTAATTGGTTTATCAGGGAAAATTTTAATCCAAACCTTACCACCACGTTTGATGTAACGAGTCATCGCAATACGAGCAGCTTCGATTTGACGGTTAGTAATCCATGCAGGTTCAGTAGCTTGCAAACCGTACTCACCAAAGTTCAGTGTAGTACCGCCTTTTGCACGACCCTTCATATGACCACGTTGTTGTTTACGATGTTTTACGCGTTTTGGTACCAACATGATTAGTTGCCTCCTTCCTGAGGAGCTTGTTTCTTAGCTGGAGGAAGAACCTCTCCACGATAGATCCATACTTTTACGCCAAGACGGCCGTAAGTAGTATGAGCTTCCGCTGTACCATAGTCAATGTCGGCACGAAGCGTATGCAGTGGAACAGTTCCTTCGCTGTACCCTTCGGAACGAGCGATTTCGGCACCGCCAAGACGTCCGCCTACTTGAGTTTTAATTCCTTTTGCTCCGGAACGCATAGTTCTTTGAATCGCTTGTTTCAAAGCACGACGGAAAGAAACACGACGTTCCAATTGTTGTGCAATGCTTTCAGCAACCAAGATTGCGTCCAGTTCAGGATTTTTAATTTCAGAAATATTGATGTGCACCTTTTTACCGCCTGCGATTTTAGTAATTTCATTACGCAGATTTTCAACTTCGGAACCACCCTTACCGATAACCATACCTGGTTTCGCAGTGTGAATCGTTACATTGACACGGTTAGCTGCTCTCTCGATTTCAACACGGGATACAGCGGAGTCTTTCAATCTTTTTTTCAGATGTTCACGAATTCTAACGTCTTCCAGCAAAAGATCACCGAAATCTTTGCCTGCATACCATTTGGATTCCCAATCACGGATAATACCGATTCGGAGTCCGACGGGATTTACCTTTTGGCCCACACGTTTTCCCTCCTTATTTTTCAGATACCACCAGAGTAATATGACTGGTGCGTTTGTTAATACGGCTTGCACGACCCATTGCACGCGGGCGGAATCGTTTCATTGTAGGACCTTGGTTTACAAAAACCTGAGATACTACCAATTTATTTACGTCCAAAGAGTAGTTGTGATCTGCATTTGCAATCGCAGAATTCAACAATTTCTCAACGACTGGAGAAGCGGACTTTGGAGTGTGACGAAGAATTGCAATCGCCTCACCAACCTGCTTACCGCGAATCAAATCGATAACAAGTTTCACTTTGCGAGCAGAAATCCGTACGGATTTAGCATGTGCTTTTGCTTCCATTGAGTTTACCTCCTCTCAAACACTACGCTGTGTTGATTATCTTCTTGTTTTCTTATCGTCATCCGTATGGCCTTTGTACGTACGTGTTGGAGCAAATTCGCCCAATTTGTGTCCGACCATATCTTCCGTTACGTATACTGGCACGTGTTTACGGCCATCGTATACACCAAACGTATGTCCGATAAATTGCGGGAAAATCGTAGAGCGACGGGACCAAGTTTTGATTACCACTTTTTTCTCCGACTCGTTCAAAACCTCTACTTTTTTCAACAGGTAACCATCAATGAATGGTCCTTTTTTGAGACTGCGACCCATTTATGAATCCTCCCTTCGTTAAAACGTAGTCGTTCCTTAATATGTTAACGTGCGACTTAAGCGCACGTTTTATTACTTAGTACGACGACGAACGATGTACTTATCAGATGCTTTACCTTTTTTACGTGTCTTGTAACCAAGGGTTGGTTTACCCCATGGAGACATTGGAGATTTACGTCCGATTGGAGCGCGACCTTCACCACCACCGTGTGGGTGATCGTTAGGGTTCATTACAACACCGCGAACTTCAGGACGTTGTCCCAACCAGCGACTACGACCAGCTTTACCGATTTTCACCAGTTCATGGTCTTCGTTACCTACAGAACCGATTGTCGCGCGGCAAACTTTCAGAATGCGGCGAACTTCACCAGAAGTCAAACGAATTGTAACATACTTTTCTTCTTTACCAAGAAGTTGGGCTTCCGTACCAGCGGCACGAACGAGTTGGCCACCTTTACCCGGTTTCAATTCGATGTTGTGGATAACCGTACCTACTGGAATGTTTTCCAATGGCAAAGAGTTACCGATTTTAATATCGGAACCTGCACCGGATACCACTTCGTCTCCTACTTTCAGACCTTTAGGAGCGATGATGTAACGTTTTTCACCATCCACATAGTGGATAAGTGCGATGTTGGACGTACGGTTTGGATCATATTCGATCGTAGCAACGCGGCCCGGTATTCCATCTTTGTTACGTTTGAAGTCAATAATACGGTACTTACGTTTGTGTCCGCCGCCATGATGACGAACCGTAATTTTACCTTGGTTATTGCGTCCAGCTTGCTTGCTCAGAGGTGCCAGCAACGATTTCTCGGGCTGATTAGTTGTAATCTCCTCGAAAGTAGATACAGACATAGCACGTCTGGCCGGGGACGTTGGTTTATACTTTTTAATTGGCACTGAGTTTCCCTCCTTACTTTACAGTTTCAATTATACCGTTTCAAAAAACTCAAGCGGCTTACTGTCTTTGCTCAGCGTTACGAACGCTTTCTTCCACTCGCTCGTATAGCCGGAATGACGTCCGTAGCGTTTTGGTTTTGCAGGAACACGAAGCGTATTTACGTTACTTACTTTCACGTTAAAAATGGCTTCGATTGCTTTTTTAACTTCGACTTTGTTAGAACGAATGTCAACCTCGAAAACGTATTTCAAGTCATTCATCATACCAGCCGTACGTTCGGTGATAACCGGACGTTTGATAATATCACGAGGATCCTTCATTACGCGAGCACCTCCTCTACCTTCTGAACTGCTTCCTTCGTAATGATCAGTTTGTCGTGTCCGAGCACATCAAGAACATTAATGCCATCTGCGGCTACAAACTTCACACCAGGAATATTACGAGCGGACAGTGCTACATTATCATCATAGCTAGGAGCTACGATCAATGCTTTACGATCAGCTTTAAGGTTATTCAAAATGGCTGCGAATTCTTTCGTTTTAGGTCCGTTCAGTGTAAGAGCGTCCAATACGATAATTTCATTCTCAATCACTTTGGATGACAACGCCGATTTGATCGCCAGACGACGAACTTTCTTAGGCAATTTGTATGCATAGCTGCGTGGAGTCGGACCAAATACAGTACCGCCACCAACCCATTGCGGTGCACGGATCGAACCTTGACGAGCGCGGCCAGTACCTTTTTGTTTCCAAGGTTTACGTCCGCCACCACGTACTTCAGAACGTCCTTTTACTTTGTGAGTACCTTGACGCAGGGAAGCCAATTGCATAACAACAGCGTCATGAAGAACGTGCTTATTCGGCTCGATACCGAACACTGCGTCGTTCAATTCAATTTCACCAACTTGGCTGCCGCTAATATTAAATAGTGCTACTTTTGGCATTTCGTGTTCCTCCTTTCTTCAGTTGTTTATTTTTTCACCGTTTCTAATACTTTAACGAAGCTATTTTTAGGTCCTGGAATGGAACCTTTCACGAGCAACACATTACGTTCTGTATCGATCTTAACAACTTCAAGACGTTGGATAGTTACCGTTTCATGCCCCATGTGTCCTGGCAGGTGTTTACCTTTAGGAACGCGGTTAGCTTGAATGGAACCCATAGAACCTGGACCTCTGTGGTAACGCGAGCCGTGTGCCATTGGTCCGCGGCTTTGTCCCCAACGTTTGATAACGCCGGCAAAACCTTTACCTTTAGAAATACCTGTTACGTCAACGAACTCGCCTTCTGTGAAGACATCAGCCTTCAGTTCTTGGCCAACCTCGTACGCAGCAAGGTCGATGCCACGAAGTTCACGAACGTAGCGCTTAGGTGCAGTATTTGCTTTTTTCGCATGTCCTGCTTCAGGTTTGTTGGATCTTTTTTCTTTTTTATCAGAGAAACCGAGTTGGATAGCTTCGTATCCATCGTTTTCCAGATCTTTCTTTTGCAGAACAACACAAGGACCTGCTTCGATAACCGTAACAGCAAGTACGTTACCTTCAGGGGTAAACACTTGAGTCATTCCGAGTTTTTTTCCTAAGATACCTTTCATGTTGACACCTCATTTCTTTTCCTAATTACATATTACAATTTAATTTCGATATCTACACCGGACGGCAGGTCCAAGCGCATCAAGGCATCCACAGTTTGTGGAGTCGGGTTAACAATGTCGATCAAACGCTTGTGTGTGCGCATTTCGAACTGCTCCCGGGAATCCTTGTACTTGTGTACCGCACGGAGAATAGTAATGATTTGTTTTTCAGTTGGCAGCGGAATTGGCCCGGATACACCTGCGCCCGAACGTTTTGCTGTTTCAACAATTTTCTCAGCGGATTGATCAAGAATTCTATGATCGTAAGCTTTCAAACGGATACGAATTTTTTGCTTTGCCATTTTAGTCCCTCCTTCTATCGCCCAATTTGGTATCGGACATACTCCGTGAAAATTTTCCGACAGCCCTCCCATGGCAAAGGGGCCGGGTGTGTCAGTAACCTCTCACATCATCGCACAGTCACAAACAACATTAGTTATTATATCGAATAGTTCTGCCTATTGCAAGCAAAAACGAAAAAACAATGCATCTTATTTTCAAAAGATACAATTGTGCTCGCAGCTCGCGATTTTTTCAAGAGAAAAGCCCCCGCACCAGGGCAGGGGCTCGTTAAGCTTCGTTCCAATACAACGTTACTCGTTCCAGTACACTGTTGCTCTATTTAAAGGCAAAAGCCTTCTTATTTGGAGATTGTTGCTACGGCACCAGCGCCAACTGTACGTCCGCCTTCACGAATAGAGAACTTAGTTCCTTCTTCGATAGCGATCGGGTTGATCAGTTGAACAGTAACCGTGATGTTATCACCAGGCATTACCATTTCGGAACCTTCTGGCAAAGTAATGATTCCAGTTACGTCAGTTGTACGGAAGTAGAACTGTGGACGGTAACCAGTGAAGAAAGGTTTGTGACGTCCGCCTTCTTCTTTAGTCAAAACGTAGATTTGAGCAGAAAATTCTGTATGTGGGTTAACAGAACCTGGTTTAGCCAATACTTGGCCGCGCTCGATTTGTGCACGATCTACACCGCGAAGCAGTGCGCCGATGTTGTCACCAGCTTGAGCGGAATCAAGCAATTTACGGAACATTTCTACGCCTGTTACTACGGATTTACGGGATTCTTCTTGAATACCGATGATTTCGATTTCGTCGCCCACTTTAACTGTACCACGCTCTACACGGCCTGTAGCAACTGTACCACGACCAGTGATGGAGAATACGTCCTCGACAGGCATAAGGAAAGGCTTGTCAGTGTCGCGTTCTGGAGTTGGGATGTAAGTGTCGATTGTTTCGAACATTTCAACGATTTTCTTAGCCCAGTCGCCATCTGGGTTTTGCAGTGCTTCACGAGCGGAACCACGAGTGATTGGAGTGTCGTCGCCTGGGAAGTCATACTCGCTCAGCAAGTCGCGAACTTCCATTTCAACCAATTCCAGCAACTCTTCGTCTTCAACCATGTCGCATTTGTTCAAGAATACAACGATATAAGGAACACCAACTTGGCGGGACAACAGGATGTGCTCGCGAGTTTGCGGCATTGGGCCGTCAGCTGCAGATACAACCAGAATCGCTCCGTCCATTTGTGCAGCGCCAGTGATCATGTTTTTAACATAGTCGGCGTGACCTGGGCAGTCAACGTGTGCATAGTGACGGTTAGGTGTTTCATACTCCACGTGTGCAGTGGAGATTGTGATACCGCGTTCGCGCTCTTCTGGAGCTTTATCGATTTGATCGAATGCTACAGCAGCACCACCGTAAGTTTTGGACAATACAGTTGTGATTGCAGCAGTCAAAGTAGTTTTACCATGATCGACGTGACCAATAGTACCGATATTAACGTGCGGTTTGTTACGCTCAAACTTAGCCTTTGCCATTTGAACAATTCCTCCTCAATAACTTGTATTATTTTAGGCTGCCAGATGCCCTTTTGGTAAAACCCAGAGCATACCGGTCAGCTGATACATTGTATTACTCGCCGCCTTTGGTTTTGGCAACGATCTCTTCAGCAATGCTCTTCGGAACTTCTTCATAATGAGAAAGTTCCATGGAGAACACACCGCGTCCTTGTGTACCGGAGCGAAGTGTAGTCGAGTATCCGAACATTTCGGACAAAGGCACCTTCGCACGAATGATTTGAGCTCCACTGCGGGAATCCATACCTTCAATCCGACCACGACGGGAGTTCAACATACCCATTACGTCACCCATATATTCCTCAGGAACCGTTACTTCAACTTTCATAATCGGCTCGAGCAATACTGGTTTACATTTGTCTTTCGCTGCTTTCAGCGCCATTGATCCGGCAATTTTAAATGCCATTTCATTGGAATCGACATCATGGTATGATCCGTCCACGATTGTAGCTTTAACGTCCACAAGCGGGAAGCCTGCGATAACGCCGTTTTTCATTTGTTCCTCAATACCAGCAAGAGCAGGAGCGATGTACTCTCTAGGAACAGAGCCGCCGACTACCTTACTTTCGAATTGACTACCAGTACCTGGCTCAAGCGGTTCGAACTCAACCCATACGTGACCATATTGACCACGACCACCGGACTGACGAACGAATTTACCTTCGACACGTGCTGGAGCACGGAACGTTTCACGGTAAGCAACCTGTGGTTTACCCACATTTGTTTCTACCTTGAACTCACGACGCATACGGTCAATGATGATGTCCAAGTGAAGCTCACCCATACCCGCCAAGATGGTTTGACCTGTTTCTTCGTTAGTATGAGCGCGAAGAGTCGGATCCTCTTCAGTCAACTTACCGAGAGCTACAGACATTTTATCTTGGTCAGCTTTGGTTTTAGGCTCAACCGCGATTTCGATAACCGGATCAGGGAAGTTCATGGACTCGAGAATAACAGGACTCTTCTCATCACACAGTGTATCACCTGTACCTGTATCTTTCAAACCTACGGCAGCCGCAATATCACCAGAGTAAACTACAGTGATTTCTTGACGACTGTTCGCATGCATTTGAAGAATACGTCCGATACGTTCGCGTTTACCTTTTGTTGCATTCAATACGTAAGAACCGGATTGAAGAACACCGGAGTATACGCGGAAGAATGTCAACTTACCAACGTAAGGATCCGTCATGATTTTGAATGCCAATGCGGAGAATGGCTCTTCATCGGAAGAGTGACGTTCAACTTCCGTACCGTCTTCCAAATGCCCTTGAATACTTGGCACATCAATAGGAGCCGGCAAATAGTCGAGAACAGCATCCAACATCAGCTGAACACCTTTATTGCGGTAAGAAGATCCACAGATAACTGGGAAGATTTTAACTTCTACAACACCTTTACGGAGAGCGGCTTTAATTTCGGCAACCGAAATTTCTTCGCCTTCCAGGTATTTCATTGTCAATTCTTCGTCCAGTTCAGCAACCTTCTCGATCAATTCATTACGAAGTTCTTCAACTTGATCTTTGAATTCCGCAGGAACTTCTACTTCTTCGATATCTTGACCAAGATCATCTTTGTACATATGAGCTTTTTGTTCAACGATATCGATAATACCAGTAAAATCATTTTCTGCGCCGATTGGCAATTGAATCGCAACTGCGTTCGCTTGAAGGCGATCACGCATGTCAGAGACAACATTCAGGAAGTCGGCACCAATGATATCCATTTTGTTTACATATGCGATCCGTGGAACGCCGTAGCGATCAGCCTGTCTCCATACGGTTTCGGACTGAGGCTCAACGCCTTCTTTCGCACTGAAAACACCAACTGCTCCGTCCAATACACGAAGGGAACGTTCAACTTCAACAGTGAAGTCAACGTGCCCCGGGGTGTCGATGATATTGACGCGATGACCTTTCCAGGCAGCGGTCGTCGCAGCGGAAGTAATCGTGATTCCGCGCTCTTGTTCTTGTTCCATCCAGTCCATTGTCGCAGCGCCTTCGTGAACTTCACCGATTTTGTGCGTACGGCCTGTGTAGAACAAGATCCGCTCTGTTGTTGTGGTTTTACCCGCGTCAATATGAGCCATGATCCCGATATTACGTGTATTTTTCAAGGAGAACTCTCTTGCCATGAAATGGGTCTCCCTTCAAAATTGAAGTTATTTTTTTGAGCTGAATCCTACCAACGATAGTGAGCAAACGCTTTGTTCGCTTCAGCCATTTTGTGCGTGTCTTCACGTTTTTTCACGGAAGCGCCTGTGTTGTTGGAAGCATCGATAATTTCAGCCGCCAAACGCTCTTCCATGGTTTTCTCACCGCGGTTGCGGGAGTAGTTTACGAGCCAACGTAATCCCAGGGACGTACGTCTTTCTGGTTTTACCTCGATTGGTACTTGGTAGTTGGCACCGCCGACACGGCGTGCTTTAACTTCCAGGACTGGCATGATATTCTTGATAGCTGCTTCAAAAACTTCCATCGGGTCATTCCCCGTACGTTCTTGGATAAGCTTGAACGCATTGTACAGAATGCTTTGAGCAACGCCTCGTTTTCCGTCGAGCATGATGCGATTGATCAAGCGGGTAACCAACTTGCTGTTGTATACCGGATCTGGCAACACGTCTCTTTTGGTAACTGGACCTTTGCGTGGCATGGATATCCCCCTTTCTTACATGTTAAACCGACATACGCGGTTTATATTCATTAGGATTTTTTAGCTTTAGGGCGTTTTGCGCCGTATTTGGAACGAGCTTGCATGCGGTTGTTTACGCCTGCAGTATCCAAAGCACCGCGAACGATATGGTAACGCACACCCGGAAGGTCTTTTACACGACCGCCGCGAATCAGCACTACGCTGTGTTCTTGAAGGTTATGTCCAATACCTGGAATGTAAGCAGTCACCTCTACACGGTTCGTCAAGCGAACACGAGCATATTTACGAAGTGCGGAGTTTGGTTTTTTCGGAGTCATAGTACCTACACGAGTGCACACTCCGCGTTTTTGCGGGGCACTGATGTCGGTAGCTTCACGTTTCAAGGCATTAAAACCTTTTTGCAAAGCCGGTGATTTCGATTTCTCGATTTTGGCTTGACGTCCTTTACGAACCAGTTGGTTAATAGTTGGCATGTTGGTTGCCACCCCCTTCCTCAATTTTTGCTGTTACTTTACAAACCTTATCTAAGCCCACAGACCCAGGCGGTTCATAAAAGAACAAATGAAAAGTCTTTGCCGCCAAGAATAACGATTCCTTAGACAAAAACGTTCCTTACCCTATTGTTTTACGATAGCAGCCATTGCGGCTCCCACTTCAATCCCACATGCAGCTCCGAGATTTTTCATTGTGTCTACGAGAGTCACTTTGACTCCTTGCTTGTTGCACAAAGCAATGATGTTGGAAGTGAGACGCTGATCTGCGTCTTCTGCCACATATACTTCTGAGGCAAAGCCCAATTCTACCATACGAATGGTTTGTTTGGTACCGATTTTGACATGAGCATCTTGCAGTCCCTGTTCTTTAGACATATCTCATTCCTCCGAAAAGACCCAATAGCATATAGGCTGCTCACGCACCTTTGCTATATTAGCATTGACTATAAGTAATGTCAAGACAAATATAAACCATAATTCATTTAAACAGAATAACACGATTCATTTTTGAAAAAAGCACCGGAGCACCGTCTACTGCAGCTTTTATACAAAGCTTATGTCAGCGGTGTTCCGGTAATCATACTATTTTTGTATTACTCTGCCGAAATTGGTTCGAGCTCCTCAGATGGAGACTGCCCCTCTTCCGGCTGGGCAAATTTCACGCTACGGTAACGGTTCATGCCTGTTCCCGCAGGAATCAATTTACCAATAATTACGTTCTCTTTCAGTCCAAGCAGCTGATCAACCTTGCCTTTAATAGCTGCATCAGTCAGGACACGAGTAGTTTCCTGGAAGGATGCTGCTGACAAGAAGGAGTCAGTTTCCAGAGATGCCTTGGTAATACCGAGCAGTACTGGCTTAGCTACCGCTGGTTCTTGGCCGCTGAGAATCGCTATCTTGTTCGCATTTTCATACTCATGGACATCAACAAAGGAGCCTGGAAGTAAGATTGTGTCGCCCGCATCAATGATACGGATTTTACGCAACATTTGACGAATCATAACTTCTACGTGCTTGTCGTTGATTTCTACGCCCTGGTTCCGGTATACGCGTTGAACTTCCTGAAGGATATAGTTCTGTACCCCGCGAATACCTTTAATACGCAGCATTTCTTTAGGATCAATTGAACCATCCGTCAGTTCGTCCCCAGCTTCAACAGTCATACCTTCGCTTACGCGCAGGCGGGAACCATACGTTACTGAGTATGTTTTCGTTTCAGCTTCACCCTGAATGTCGATCTCACGGCGGTCTTTACCTTCACGAACTTCTTTAACTGTACCGTCAATTTCACTAATCGTTGCCTGACCTTTAGGATTACGCGCTTCAAAAAGCTCCTGGATACGAGGCAAACCTTGTGTAATATCGTCACCCGCTACGCCGCCTGTGTGGAACGTACGCATAGTAAGCTGTGTTCCCGGCTCACCGATGGATTGTGCAGCGATGATACCAACTGCTTCACCAATCTCAACGTGTTTACCAGTCGCCAGATTGCGACCGTAACATTTCTTGCAGACGCCATGTTTAGCACGGCAACTTAATACAGAACGTATTTGAACTTTGTGTACGCCAGCTTTAACAATCGCTTCAGCTTTGTCGGAGTCAATCAATTCGTTACGTCTAGCCAAAATCTCGCCAGTCTCAGGATGACGTACCGTTTCAAAGCAATAGCGACCTTCCAGACGGTCATAGAGATCTTCAATTACTTCTTTACCATCCTGGATACGACTTACTGTGAAGCCTTTATCCGTTCCGCAGTCTTCTTCACGCACGATAACATCCTGTGCGACATCTACGAGACGACGAGTCAGGTAACCCGAGTCAGCCGTACGAAGGGCAGTATCCGCCAAACCTTTACGCGCTCCGTGAGTGGAGATGAAGTACTCGAGTACTGTCAGACCTTCACGGAAGTTTGATTTGATTGGGAGTTCGATAATACGTCCGGATGGATTCGCCATCAAACCACGCATACCGCCGAGCTGAGTAATCTGTGATTTGTTACCCCGCGCTTTGGAGTCCACCATCATCATGATGGAGTTGTAGCGATCCATGGACTTCATCAATACTTCAGTAATATCATCTTTCGCTTTAGACCAAATATCGATAATCCGGTCATAGCGTTCTTCATTCGTAATCAGACCACGACGGTACTGATTCGTTACAACTTGCGCTTTGTCTTCGGATCCCTTAAGAATCTCTTGTTTTTCCACCGGCACGATTACGTCCGATACAGCAACCGTTACCCCTGCACGAGTGGAATACGTAAAGCCAAGCTGCTTGATTTTATCCAGAATTACAGCTGTTTCTGTTGTATGGTAAGTCTCAAAACAACGGGCAATGATATTACCAAGGTAATCCTTGCCTACCCCGCTAGCTTGCGGAGCGTTTTGAATGGCTTCTGTAAGATTTACACCCTTCTCGTAAACAAAGAACTCCTCCGCAGTACCATAAAGCAGGTTCGCACGGGTAGCATCATTGATGTACGGGAAGCTTGCCGGGAAAATTTCATTAAAGATAATTTTACCAACCGTTGTGATCAACATCGCTTCCTGTTGTTTTTCCGTAAAGCTCGTTTTATTCAAAGCTTTAACCGGAATAGCTACACGAGCATGAAGTCCAGCTGTACCACGTTGGTAAGCCGATATAGCTTCATTCATGTTGCGAAGGATCATATTACTTCCTTCTTCTTCTTTGTTATCCATAGTCAGATAGAAAGAACCAAGAACCATATCCTGGGAAGGTGTAACAACTGGCTTGCCGTCTTTCGGATTCAAAATGTTGCCGGATGCTAGCATAAGCAAACGAGCTTCAGCTTGGGCTTCCGCAGACAACGGAACGTGAACAGCCATTTGGTCACCGTCAAAGTCGGCATTATATGCAGTACATACGAGCGGATGCAGACGAATCGCACGACCTTCAACCAAAATCGGTTCGAACGCCTGGATACCGAGTCTATGCAACGTAGGGGCACGGTTCAGAAGAACCGGATGCTCCTTGATTACTTCTTCCAGCACATCCCATACTTCTGCACTCACACGCTCTACTTTACGTTTCGCGCTCTTGATATTGTGCGCCAAACCTTTGTTCACCAGTTCTTTCATAACAAAAGGTTTGAACAGTTCCAACGCCATTTCTTTTGGCAAACCGCATTGATACATTTTCAAGTACGGACCTACAACGATAACGGAACGACCAGAGTAGTCAACACGTTTTCCGAGCAAGTTTTGACGGAAACGTCCTTGTTTACCTTTCAGCATGTGGCTGAGGGATTTCAAAGGACGGTTACCTGGACCTGTAACAGGACGACCACGACGACCATTATCAATCAAGGCGTCAACAGCTTCCTGCAACATCCGTTTTTCATTTTGTACGATAATATCTGGCGCACCTAGATCTAACAGACGTTTCAGACGGTTATTACGGTTAATAACACGACGATACAAGTCGTTAAGGTCAGAGGTAGCGAAACGACCACCATCCAACTGTACCATTGGACGAAGCTCAGGAGGAATAACAGGAAGTACGTCCATGATCATCCAATCCGGTTGGTTGCCTGAGTTACGGAAGGCCTCAATAACTTCAAGGCGTTTGATCGCACGGTTACGGCGTTGTCCTTGAGCTGTACGCAGCTCTTCTTTCAAAAATTCTAACTCTTTGTCTATATCCAAATCTTGAAGAAGCTTTTTAACCGCTTCAGCACCCATACCTGCCTGGAAGCCATAGCCGTATTTCTCACGGTAGCTACGGTATTCTTTTTCGGACAGGAGTTGTTTTTTCTCCAAAGGCGTATCTCCTGGATCGGTTACAACATAAGATGCGAAGTAAATGATCTCTTCCAGAGATCTTGGAGACATATCAAGAGCAAGACCCATACGACTTGGAATGCCTTTGAAGTACCAAATGTGCGATACAGGAGCAGCCAACTCAATATGGCCCATACGCTCACGGCGAACCTTAGCGCGAGTAACTTCTACTCCACAACGGTCACAGACAACACCTTTATAGCGTACACGTTTGTACTTACCGCAATGACATTCCCAGTCTTTCGTAGGTCCGAAAATTTTCTCGCAAAATAGTCCTTCTTTTTCCGGTTTAAGCGTACGATAGTTAATCGTCTCCGGTTTTTTGACTTCTCCGCGGGACCAAGAACGAATCTTTTCGGGGGAAGCAAGCCCGATTTTCATATATTCGAAATTGTTAACGTCCAACAAGGAGCAACCCTCCTTAACCAAATCCTGAGTTTTTAGGTTTGATACCGCCCAGCAGCACCGGGCGGTATCAAGAAACCTGATCCATCCTAGAATGGATCAAGGTATATAACAAAGCTGATATGAGTCAGTTAGCAGTCAAACTACTCTACGCCAACCTCAGAGCCTTCCAGATTCAAACTCAGCTTATCGCCGCTTGTGTCATCCTCATCATCAAGCTCTCTCATTTCGATCTCTTGTTCGTCTTCAGACAGAATCTTCACGTCCATACCCAAGCTTTGCAGCTCTTTGATCAAGACCTTAAATGATTCTGGAACACCCGGTTCAGGTACATTTTCACCTTTGACAATGGATTCGTAAGTTTTAACACGTCCAACCACATCATCGGATTTCACAGTCAAAATTTCCTGAAGCGTGTACGCCGCGCCGTAGGCTTCCAATGCCCATACTTCCATCTCCCCGAAGCGCTGTCCACCGAATTGAGCTTTACCACCCAATGGTTGCTGCGTAACGAGAGAGTAAGGACCTGTAGAACGAGCATGGATTTTATCATCGACCATGTGCGCCAGTTTGATCATGTGCATGACACCGACAGTAACTTCACGTTCAAAACGATCACCCGTACGTCCGTCATACAACACAGTCTTACCATTACGCTGCATGCCTGCCTCTTCCATTGTATCGAACACGTCATACTCCTTGGCACCATCGAATACTGGAGTTGCCACATGAATACCAAGACGCATTGCAGCCATACCCAGATGGACTTCAAGCACCTGTCCGATGTTCATCCGTGAAGGTACCCCCAGCGGGTTCAGAACGACCTGTACTGGTGTGCCATCCGGCAGGAACGGCATATCTTCTTCAGGCAAAATACGGGCAACGACACCCTTGTTACCGTGACGTCCAGCCATTTTATCGCCTTCGGAGATTTTACGTTTTTGAGCAATATATACACGAACCAACTGATTTACACCTGGTGGCAGTTCATCGCCATTTTCACGTGTAAACACCTTTACATCTACAACAATCCCATCTGTTCCGTGAGGAACTCTCAAAGAAGTATCGCGAACCTCGCGTGCCTTCTCACCAAAGATTGCGTGTAAGAGACGTTCTTCAGCTGTCAATTCAGTCACACCTTTAGGTGTAACTTTACCAACAAGAATGTCACCTGCACCGATTTCGGCACCAATACGAATGATTCCACGCTCATCCAAGTTGCGAAGCGCCTCTTCACCGACATTTGGAATGTCACGAGTGATTTCTTCAGGTCCAAGTTTCGTGTCACGAGCCTCGGATTCGTATTCCTCAATATGGATCGAGGTGTATACATCCTCCTTAACCAGTTTCTCACTCAGCAGGATCGCATCCTCGTAGTTGTAACCTTCCCAAGTCATGAAGGCAACGACAACGTTACGTCCCAACGCCAACTCACCCATCTCTGTAGATGGACCATCCGCAAGAATATCGCCAACTTTGACAATATCTCCTCTGTTCACAATCGGACGTTGGTTAATGCAAGTTCCTTGGTTAGATCGCATGAATTTGTGTAATTTATACTTAACAATGTCGCCCTTCACTTCAGCACCATCTACAGTTTCGATACGACGCAACCAAATTTCGTTAGCCGAAGAGCGTTCGATAACTCCGTTGTATTTGGATACAATGCAAACACCAGAATCTTTTGCAGACTTGTGCTCCATTCCTGTTCCGACCAATGGAGACTTTGGAATCAAAAGTGGGACAGCCTGACGTTGCATGTTGGAACCCATCAATGCGCGGTTAGAGTCATCATTCTCCAGAAACGGAATCAGTGCTGTCGCAACTGATACGACCTGTTTAGGTGATACGTCCATGTAATCGACACGGCTACTAGCCATTGGAATAATGTTATCAGACTGTTTGTTATAACGGACAATGACGACCTCATCCTTAAAGGTGTTTTCCTCCGTCAATTCCGCGTTCGCCTGAGCTACGATGTAGTTATCTTCTTCATCAGCAGTCAGGTAATCAATCTGGTCTGTAACTTTTCCGGTTTTCGGATCTACCCAACGATAAGGAGCTTCGATAAATCCGTACTCGTTGATACGTGCAAATGTGGACAAAGAGTTGATCAAACCAATGTTTGGTCCCTCTGGTGTCTCGATAGGACACATACGGCCGTAGTGACTTGGATGGACGTCACGCACTTCCATGCCTGCGCGTTCACGCGTCAAACCGCCGGGTCCGAGTGCGGACAGACGACGTTTGTGCGTTAATTCAGCAAGCGGGTTTGTCTGATCCATAAACTGTGACAGCTGCGAGCTACCAAAAAACTCTTTAATCGAAGCAATTACTGGACGTATGTTAATCAACGCTTGTGGCGTAATTACATTAGCATCCTGAATCGACATTCTTTCACGCACCACGCGTTCCATACGGGATAAACCGATACGGAACTGGTTTTGGAGCAACTCACCTACAGAACGTAAACGACGGTTACCCAAATGGTCAATATCGTCCGTACTTCCGATACCGTGAAGCAAGTTAATAAAATAACTGATGGAGGAAATAATATCGGCAGGCGTAATATTCTTAACCGATTTATCAATATTTCCGTTAGCAATCAGTTTTACTACTTTACCGTCCTCAATTGGCGAGAATACATCAATCGTTTGAAGTGGAATATCATTGCTTTCCAGCACGCCGCTAGCAACATGATACGTGCGGTGTCCTACTGATTCCTCCAGTTGGGCCAAAATCTCGTCCAACAGGCGACGATCCACCATTTGTCCTGCTTCAGCGATAATTTCACCAGTTGTTGTATCAATCAATGTCTCAGCAAGACGTTGATTGAACAGACGGTTTTTGATGTGAAGCTTTTTATTGATTTTGTAACGGCCTACGTTGGCCAGATCATAACGTTTTGGATCAAAGAAGCGTGCAACAAGCAAGCTCTTTGCGTTATCCAGTGTAGGTGGCTCACCCGGGCGAAGACGCTCATAAATTTCAATCAGCGCTTTCTCCGTGGAATCCGTATTGTCTTTATCAAGTGTGTTGCGGATATATTCGTCATTGCCGAGCAAATCCAGAATCTCAGCATCAGTGCCAAAGCCAAGTGCACGCAGCAACACCGTAACCGGAATTTTACGGGTACGGTCAATCCGGACATAGATAATATCCTTCGCATCCATCTCCAGTTCGAGCCAAGCCCCCCGGTTAGGAATTACCGTTGCGGTGTATGTTGTTTTCGCATTCTTGTCGACTTTTGTGCTGAAATAGACGCTGGGAGAGCGAACCAACTGGCTGACAATAACCCGTTCCGCACCGTTAATAATAAACGTACCCGTTTCAGTCATCAGCGGGAAGTCTCCCATGAATACTTCCTGCTCTTTCACTTCCCCGGTCTCTTTATTAATAAGCCGGACTTTTACCCGAAGCGGTGCTGCATACGTAACGTCGCGTTCCTTTGCGTCGTCAACGGTATATTTGGGTTCTCCGAGAGAATAGTCGATAAACTCCAAAATCAGATTTCCAGTGAAATCTTGAATTGGTGAAATATCCCGAAACATTTCCCGTAATCCTTCCTCCAAAAACCAATCATAGGATTTTTGTTGGATCTCAATCAGGTTCGGAACCTCGAGTACCTCATTAATACGTGCATAACTGCGCCGAGTGCGTCGACCATATTGAACAAGATGTCCTGCCAACTTAAACTCACCCCTCATGTCTACTCACTTTAAAAATACATTGCGAACCTCTGTTTGTGACCTTATAATAAGACACATACAGAAGATTCAATCTTACAAATACAGAAAAGCCCTTACTCGAATGCATTCGAAAAAAGAGCAATGTATCTGCAGAATCCTCTTACCGGAAGATCTTCATCACTTGTAGATTTGCCCAAAATGGTTGTATTATACGTAATAGCGATAAACACTATACCTACTACGCATAAATCTATTGACATTTCAACAAACTAAAGCCATGGAGGGCATCCTAATACTGACATTTTATAATGATATCACAGACCAGGATTCAAGTCAATGGTCCTATTGCATTTTCTTAAAAACTTTTTTTGGCCTTCAAAATCCGATAGCCTTTATCCTTTGTAACTTCCTCCACATGACCGAAAAGACTCTCTATCTTAGCACTCGCCGAAGGGGCCCCCTGCTTTTTCTGAATGACTACCCACAAAGCTCCACCCTCATTTAAATGCTCATAAGCAAGTTCAAAAATGGTATGCACTGTTTCTTTTCCTGCACGTATAGGAGGATTCGTCAAAATCACGTCAAAACGTTCATTCTTCACTTCCGCAAACAAATCGCTTTGCTTAATGGTGACATTCTTAACCCCATTACGTTCCGCATTCTCTATCGCTAGTTGAACGGCTCGCTCATTAATATCAACCATTGTGACGTGTCCTTCTGGGACAAGCGCGGCCGCCGCCAAACCAATCGGCCCGTAACCGCATCCTACATCCAATACCGAGGCTTGTGCAGGAAGCTGCATCGCTTCAATCAGCACGCGACTCCCGTAATCAATGCCCTGCTTCGAAAAAACGCCTGAATCGCTGACAAAACGGTATGACCGCCCCCGCAGCACTGTTTCCAGGCTCCGTCTTTCATGCGCCGTCTCTGGCCGCTTGGAGTAGTAATGATCAGCCATTCATGCCCACCTCTTTCGGTTGTACTACCATCATAGCCTTTACAATTACCTTTCAGACATGCTGGCACTACCGTTTTACAGCAACAAACCCCTTGAAGATCACCTCAAGGGGTTTGTTTTAGTTCATTGTCTGCTAGAAAGCAGTCAATTATTTCACTTCTACAGAAGCGCCTGCTTCTTCCAATTTTGCTTTAATGGATTCAGCTTCTTCTTTAGCGATTTTTTCTTTCAGTGGTTTTGGAGCGTTGTCAACCAGTTCTTTTGCTTCTTTCAGGCCAAGACCTGTGATTTCGCGAACTGCTTTGATAACGTTGATTTTGGAACCGCCAGCGCTTGTCAAGATTACGTCGAACTCGGATTGCTCAGCTTCAGCTGCGCCACCTGCTGCGCCACCTGCTACAGCTACTGGAGCTGCTGCAGTTACGCCGAATTCTTCTTCGATTGCTTTCACGAGATCGTTCAGTTCCAATACGGACATACCTTTAATTGCTTCCAAGATTTGCTCTTTACTCATGGTTGAACCTCCATTTAAATTCGTATTTTTTTGTTCTCAACTGCTATACAGCAGGTTTAATCCCTAACTTATGCGCTTTGCTCTTCTTTTTCTGCAACAGCTTTAACTGCAAGCGCGAAGTTGCGCACAGGAGCTTGAAGCACGCTGAGGAGCATGGAAAGGAGACCTTCGCGGGATGGCAGTTCTGCCAGTGCTTTGATTTCCTCAACACCGATAACGCGACCTTCTACAACTGCACCTTTCAGTTCCAGTGCATTGTTCTTCTTAGCGAAATCGTTCAAGATTTTAGCTGCAGACACTGCATCATCTTTGCCGAACGCGATTGCAGTAGGACCTGTCAATACTGCGTCCAGTTCAGTCAATTCTGCTGCCGCAGTTGCACGGCGGAGCAGTGTGTTTTTCAGCACTTGAAATTCGATTCCGGCTTCGCGAAGCTGCTTACGCAGCTCAGTTACTTGGGCAACATTCAGACCGCGATAGTCTGCAACCACAGTCGTTACGCTCTCACGTAATTTTGCAGCTACAACTTCAACAGCTTCTTGTTTTGCTTGAATCACCTTTGCATTTGCCAAACTGTACACCTCCTGATCAATTTATCCGCTTTGTTCGAAGCACCCGATCTGGTGATCTCACAAAGCTTGCTTTCATAAGCATGAAAAAAGCCTCCGTAGAGTACGAAGGCTTGATAAATCTACATGGACGGGACAAGCCCGTCACATGAAACGTTCTATCATAACACCTCGGTAGGAAATTAAGCCCTAAGGCACCTACTGTCTACGGTAAGCATATTCAACTTTAATGGTCAGTCACAAGGACTCACAACTTTTATAGAATAACAATTTTGATTGAACATGTCAATCAAAATATTATCTGTAAACAGATGCGTTCACACGTGCACTTGGTCCCATAGTCGAAGAAATAGCGATGTTTTTCAGGTATACACCTTTAGCAGCCGCTGGCTTCGCACGGTTCAAGGCTTCAACCAAGGCTTTAAGGTTCTCGTTCAGCTGTTCAGCACTGAAGGAAGCTTTGCCGATTGGCGCATGAATTTGACCGGCTTTGTCGAGACGGTATTCGATTTTACCGGCTTTAATTTCTTGAACAGCCTTGGCAACGTCGAAAGTAACTGTGCCTGCTTTAGGGTTAGGCATCAAACCTTTACCACCGAGCAAACGACCCAGTTTACCAACCTCACTCATCATATCAGGTGTCGCAACGCAGACGTCGAATTCAAACCAGCCTTGTTGGATTTTGTTGATCATATCTTGATCGCCAACAAAATCAGCGCCAGCAGCTTCCGCTTCTTTCACTTTGTCACCTTTTGCAAATACCAGAACGCGTTGTGTTTTACCCGTACCATGCGGCAGGACAACAACACCACGAACAGCCTGGTCTTGTTTACGGGAATCTACGCCCAGACGAACTGCAGCTTCAACGGTTTCGTCGAATTTAGCAGTCGCAGCCTTTTTCACCAGTTCAACGGCTTCTAAAGGCTCGTAAGTTGCTTCGCTGTCAATCAGCTTAGCAGCTTCCAGGTACTTCTTACCATGTTTAGCCATAATGTTTTCCTCCTTATGTGGTATTAGCGGATATTCCTCCCACACTTGCCGGACAGTCAAACTGCCGGCACACGTAGATTAATAAAATTAATCTACGATGGTGATACCCATGCTGCGAGCAGTACCTTCAACCATACGCATTGCCGATTCTACGGAAGCTGCGTTAAGGTCAGGCATTTTTTGCTCTGCAATTTGACGAACAGCAGCGCGATTTACAGTTGCAACTTTCGTTTTATTCGGTTCACCGGAACCTTTTTCGATTTTAGCAGCAACTTTCAACAGAACAGCAGCCGGTGGAGTTTTGGTGATGAACGTAAAAGAACGATCCTCAAATACCGAAATTTCAACCGGAATAATCAGGCCTGCTTGATCAGCAGTACGAGCATTGAACTCTTTACAGAATGCCATGATGTTGACACCTGCTTGACCCAAAGCTGGACCTACTGGAGGCGCTGGATTAGCTTTCCCTGCAGGAATCTGCAGTTTTACCATTTTAATTACCTTTTTTGCCATGGATGACACCTCCTTGACTCAATAGTGGTAGACGGACCTATCGATCCTCCCACAAGAAACCTGTAAGAAAAATCTATATTTTCTCCACTTGAGTATAATCCAACTCAAGCGGGGTTTCCCGTCCAAACATATTGACGTGAACTTTAAGCTTGCTCTTCTCAACCAAAATTTCTTCCACGGAGCCCACAAAATTCGCAAAAGGACCAACTTTAATTCGCACGGATTCCTTAACATCGAATTCAATCTTCGGTTTCGGCTCTACCATGCCCATATGCTTCAGAATCTGTTCAACTTCTTCTGGAAGCAATGGCGTCGGTTTGGAACCCGAGCCTGTTGACCCTACAAATCCCGTAACACCTGGTGTGTTGCGTACAACATACCAAGAGTCGTCGGTTTGAACCATTTCGACTAAGACATAACCAGGGTAGACTTTACGCATAACGGTTTTTTTCTTACCGTCCTTGGTTACCAGTTCTTCTTCCATAGGAACAAGAACACGGAATATCTTGTCTTCCATGCCCATGGACTCAACGCGTTTTTCCAAATTGGCTTTGACTTTGTTCTCATACCCTGAATAGGTATGAACGACGTACCATCTTTTTTCCATATCAAGCCACCTGGAACCCTTCCTAGATAATCGCTTCGATCACAGCGGAAATGCCGATGTCGAGAACCCAAAAATAAATCGTGACGAACGCAATTGTCCCTATGACAATCAGCGTATAGTTGGTCAGTTCTTTACGATTGGGCCAGCGAACCTTCTTGAGTTCAGCCCAGCTTTCAGAGAAAAAGGAAAACAGAGACTTGAAACTGCGTTTCACGCCGACTACACCTCCAAAAACTATCTGGTTTCCCGATGAGAAGTCTGTTCGTTACAGGACTTACAGAATTTCTTCATCTCCATGCGGTCGGGGTGATTACGCTTGTTTTTCGTCGTTGTGTAATTTCTTTGTTTGCATGTTGTACAAGCCAAAGTAATAATTACCCGCATGATGTGCACCTCCCGAAGACATCCAACACCGGAAGTCTCATAATTGATCCTAAAAAAAACCGCGAATTTAGGCCTACCTAAAACACTTTATCACACGGGGTTTTCCATGTCAACGAATGTTTACATACAATTCGCAGTCCCGACTGTGGTGCATTTTAACATCTGTGCATCCTTTAAAACTATTCTCTGAAAAGCCGCTTCAAAAATCAAGGCGATATCTATTATTCGTCTTTTTTAGTATAAATCATTTGTAACACTTATAAACCTGCATAGCCTACCTATAACGAATAAAAAAAGACTCGGACTCGAGCCTTTTTCCCTGTCAGCCTCTACTTTCAACTATCTCTTACTTCCAGATACTTTTCAAGTTTACGCTTGACCCGTTGCAGCGCGTTATCAATGGATTTCACATGGCGGTCAAGATCCTCTGCAATCTCCTGATACGAACGTCCGTCCAGATACAACATAAGTACCTTGCGTTCCAGTTCGCTCAGAATCTCGGACATCTTGTCCTCAAGGCCCACAAATTCTTCCTGATTGATGATCAGCTCTTCAGGGTCACTTACTTGTGTTCCGCAAATCACATCGAGCAACGTCCGGTCTGACTCTTCATCATAGATGGGCTTGTCCAGAGACACGTAAGAGTTCAGAGGAATGTGCTTTTGTCGTGTAGCCGTCTTAATTGCCGTAATAATCTGTCGTGTAATGCACAACTCGGCGAAAGCCTTGAACGAAGCAAGCTTGTCTCCCTTAAAATCACGAATGGATTTGTAGAGACCAATCATGCCCTCCTGAATAATATCCTCGCGATCAGCACCAATCAGGAAGTAGGATCTGGCCTTGGCCCGCACAAAGTTCCGGTATTTGTTGATCAGAAACTCCAGCGCTTCCCCATCACCTTCATGGACTGCTCCGACAATGTCTTCATCATTTTTGTAATCAAACTTTGACAACATGATATCCTTGAGGTCCACACTCACTAACAATCCCTCCGGCTGCAACGCAAGGTACCCGTTACTCTCTCAAATATACGACAAGTATACGCGATGTAACCTGATACCGTCAACCACAACAACCTAAAAAAGAAGAGCGCTAACAAAATTGTCAATGGTTTCAAAATGGAGTGGCGTCCAATTATTGGTTTATTCTCTTCTCCATCGTTCAAACAACTTTCGAAGCTCCGGACTCAGTTTGGAATCTAGCGAGTTACGGGACAACTTAGCACTATCCTGCTGGATTCGCTTCTGCACTTCTCTTTCGGATTCCTCAATCTCGATCAGTAATTCTCGCGCCGACACCCTAAGTGCACCTTGTCCAAATGCGACATGTTGCTCTACCTGATCGCTTGTCGCTACGTAAATACTTCTTCTTTTACTGCTCAGCTCCCGAACCAATCGCTCGATGCACTCATCAGCAGTTTCTTTTTCTCTGGTAAAATAAATCTGGACTTTGCTCTGAGCAAAAGTTTTACCTAATCCTGGTACCCTGTAAGCATCAAATACGACGATGACTCTTCTGCCGGAATACGCCTGATGATCCGCCAGTCGTTCAAGAAGTCTGTCCCTCGCTTCCTGCATACCAGATTGTACCAGTGCGGAAAGTTCGGGCCAGGCTCCAATCATGTTGTAACCGTCCACAAGCAGAACATCCCGCGTGTCAGCCATATCGTTAGCCCCGTGCCTGTCGTCCGCGCAATACTTCGTACATGACAACACCTGCAGCTACAGAAGCATTAAGGGAATTAATTTGCCCCGCCATTGGCAGCTTGACGAGTACATCGCATTTCTCACGAATCAAACGGCCCATACCTTTATTTTCGTTACCAATGACAATGGCTACTGGTCCCGTGAATACTCCATTCCCAAAGACAGGGTCTGTCGCTGTAACATCCGTGCCAACTACCCATACACCTTCTTCTTTAAGACGATCAATGGTTTGTCCCAGATTGTTTACACGCGCCACCGGAACGTACTCCACAGCACCTGCCGATGTTTTGGACACCGTTACAGTTACAGCTGCAGAACGCCTTTTCGGCACAATAACACCATGCGCTCCAGTACAGTCCGCTGTACGAAGGATGGAGCCCAAATTATGAGGGTCTTCAATCTCATCCAGCAAAATCAAAAACGGCTCTTCTCCCTTATCACGAGCAGTTGCGAGCAATTCTTCCACTTCAACATAGGCAAAAGGCGCAGCTTGCGCGACCACTCCCTGATGTTGAATGCCCGGAACCATTTGATCCAGCTTACGCTTGTCCACCTGCAAAACAATAATTCCTGCTTTTTTCGCCTCAGCTGTAATCGGCAGTGTCAAATGTTTTTGCGCATTATCCGCAATCCAAATTTTATTTATTGTTCTGCCTGAACGCAATGCCTCCGTTACCGAATGCTTACCGGCAATCCATTCTTCTTCCATCTCTAGCTTCCTCCCGGGAAACGGCTGATACTTGTTCCATCCAGTCCATTCCCATTTATGATTTTCCTGTATTTTCCATTTGCGCAATTCCGTACGTAATCAACTCTCTTAATCTGTCCAAATGTCCATCACAATAAAGAGATCCAATCAACCCCTCCAGTGCAGTGGCGTGCCGATACTCAAGCACATCAGCATTTTTGGGCAAACTTCCTGATTTAGCATTTCTTCCTTGTCGGACAATATCGCGTTCTTCTTCCGTCAGTACATTTTCCAATAGCCCTAACATGCGACTCTGCGCCTTGGCGGAGACTAGCCCTGTGGCTCGCCGATGCAGATGATTTGGACGCAGGTTAGGCTGTGCCAACAAATATTGCCGGACAGCTACCTCGTACACTGCATCACCAATGTAAGCTAGTGCAATGGGAGGCATCAAACGTGCTGGCTTGGACGCAGGGTACGGGAACCAGTTCCCCGTACCTTCCGATGCTCCTGAGTTCAGTGGCTTATCATTCATTTTCGCCGCCACCGCATCCCCTGCGCCGTATCTTCAAGCACAATGCCTTTTGCAGCCAACAGATCGCGAATTTCGTCAGCTCTACCCCAATTTCTGGTCTTACGAGCTTCGACACGTTCTGCAATTAACTGCTCAATTTCGTCATCCAGCAACTCTTCACTCGGCTCCGAATAAATGCGAAGCACGTTATTCATCGAATGAAAGGTATGCAATACAGCTTGTAATTCTGCCTGATGTACGACATCTCGTTGCAACAAATGGTTTGCTTCGCTAACCCAATCGAATACAGCAGTAATCGCATCAGGTGTGTTGAAATCATCATTCATTTTTTCGCCAAACTGCTGCAAAATTCCGTCGAGCTTCGTTTGCAGTTCCGTCGATACTCCCTCATTACCTTTCAGCGCATTAGCTAAACGATGCTTCACATTGGCAACTGCATTGGCGATCCGTTCGACACTGTTCTCCGCCTGACTCATAGTCTCTTGGTTGTAGTTTAACGGATTTCGGTAATGCGTCGACAACATAAAATAACGTATAGCCTCAGGCTTGTGATGAGCGCGCAAATCTTTAACTAAAATACCATTACCGAGTGATTTCGACATTTTTTCATTATCTATGCGAATATATCCGTTATGCATCCAGTAGCGGGATAATGGCTTACCTGTAATCACTTCGGATTGTGCGCATTCACATTCATGATGCGGAAATTGCAGATCCTGTCCGCCCCCATGAATATCCAGTGTATCCCCCAAATAATGGCGAGCCATAGCAGAGCATTCGATATGCCAGCCTGGTCGTCCATTTCCCCAAGGGCTCGACCAATGAATTTCGCCCGGCTTCGCTGCCTTCCAGAGTACAAAGTCCTCGGCATTTTCCTTGCGTTCATCCACATTGATACGAATTCCGAACTGAAGCTCTTCCAGATTTTGACCTGACAGTTGTCCGTAATCTTTGAACTTTTTGGTCCGATAGAACACGTCGCCATCATTCTCATAGGCATAGTCTTTGTCTACCAATTCCTTAATAAAATCAATAATCAGATCCATGCTCTCTGTTACACGAGGGTTCATACTGGCAGCAGGAACATTCAATCCTGTCAGATCCTCATGGTAGGCAGCAATAAATTTCTCAGCAACTGCCGAAACATTCATGTCAAGTTCCCGAGCTTTGCGGATTAGTTTATCATCGACATCCGTAAAATTCACCACATAGTTTACATCATAGCCCAAGTACTCCAGGTAGCTACGCACCACATCAAATACAATTACAGGTCGTGCATTGCCAATATGAATGTAATCATACACGGTAGGACCGCATACATACATTTTAACCTTTCCAGGCTCCAGTGGCACAAAAGGCTCCCGACTCCTCGTCATTGTATTATAAATTTGAAGCGGCATTGTTATGTTCCTCCCTCATGAAAATCATTTTTCTAATGTATTCTCTTGGGCCACCTGATGTTTCTGAGCGGATGCCCCATCCTTCAAATCAGACATTTCTGCACGCAAACGTTCTATTTCCCGTTGAAGCTCTCGCATAGAATCCACAACCGGATCAGGCAACTGATGACTAAGTCGGTCTGGACGCCTACCATCCTGTCTGACAACTCGCCCCGGGATGCCCACCACCGTACTGTTTGGTGGAACTTCTTTGAGCACAACCGAGTTAGAGCCAATGTTGGATTGTGCCCCAATCGTGAAAGAGCCTAATATCTTCGCACCAGAGCCGATAACAACATTATTCCCAATGGTCGGATGGCGCTTCCCTTTCTCTTTCCCAGTCCCGCCGAGTGTGACCCCCTGATACAATACGACATCGTCGCCAATCTCACAGGTTTCCCCGATGACAACTCCCATGCCATGGTCAATGAACAGCCGATCTCCGATACGAGCGCCAGGATGAATTTCAATGCCTGTCATAAACCTTGATACCTGGGATATAACACGGGCTAGAGTACACCAGTTTCGCAAATAAAACCAATGTGCGATTCGGTGTGCCCAAAGGGCATGAACACCGGAATACGTAAAAATGACCTCCAGCTTACTCCGGGCGGCCGGATCATTATCCAAAACAGTCTGAATGTCGGATTTGAAATGTCTGAACATGTCGCCCTCCTATTCCCTTCATATCCTTGCCGCATCATCACAACACTTCACGTTCCGCCAATTTTCGCATCCACCAGCACTCTTCGACATTTTTCTATCTATAACGAGTCTGAGTCTGATAAAAAAGAAAAAGCGCCTCCGCAGCCTAAGCTGCAGAGACGCATGAACGTGGTCCCACTCTGCTTTCGAACATATCTGCTGCATAAAAAGCAGATAATCCGTCTTTGGCGTCCTGTAACGGGAACGAATCGGCACGCCCTTGTCACATCAGCATTTGATGCTAATGAGGGTTCGGGCGCACGGCTCCCAGGCGCATTTCCTCCGCAGGTCAACTGGACGGCTCTCAGCCTGGGGTTTCCCCTCGACCGTCCTCTCTGGCAGATGCCCTTATGCAGTGTACTTCTCCTGTTCGCAGCCTTTACACGTAAATATCAATCCGTATCAATGGAGTCATTATAGCGAAAAGACAACAAATTGACAAGAAATATCAGCCTTTAATTTGTGCCTTGAGACGATCCAGTACCTTGTCACGTCCAAGCAAAAAGATAGTTTCATTCAGATCCCGTCCATGCGTTTGGCCTGTAAGAGCCACACGAATCGGCATGAATAATTGTTTCCCCTTAAAACCGGTTTCCTTTTGAACTTCTTTGATCAGCTTAGCCATTTGTGGAGCTGTAAATTCCTCACTCGTTTCAACTTTACCTGCAAAAGCTCTAAGTACCTCAGGAACCTGCTCTTCGGCCAATACAGCTGCTGCTTCAGCATCCAGTTCCAGATGTGAACGGAAAAACAACTCAGACAACGTTACAATATCGGACGCAGATGTCATCTGTTCCTGGTATAAGCGAACAAGGGCCTTAGCCCAATCCAGTTGTTCCGCAGACAGCTCAGTAGGCAACAGCCCCGCTGTCTGGAGATGTGGAATCGCCATGCTGGCAATTCGCTCAGGATCAGCCTTTTTAATATAGTGATTGTTCAAATAAGCAAGCTTATTTGTATCAAACACAGCTGGACTTTTGGACAAACGATTAGGATCGAAAATCGAAATCAGTTGTTCCCGATCATAGATCTCTTCTTCGCCTTCTGGGGACCAACCCAGCAGTGCGATGAAGTTGAATATAGCTTCTGGCAAATAGCCCAACTTGTCATACTGCTCCATAAACTGAATAATGGATTCGTTACGTTTACTGAGCTTTTTGTGATCCTCACCTACAATCAGCGTCATATGACCGAAGCGTGGCGGTTCCCACCCGAGAGCTTCAAAGATCATCAACTGCCGCGGTGTATTGGAAACATGGTCTTCGCCCCGTAGTACATGCGATATTTTCATCAAATAATCGTCAACTGCTACAGCGAAGTTATATGTCGGAATACCGTCTTTTTTGACGATAACAAAATCGCCGCTTTCCTTGGAATTGAACGTAATTTGTCCTTTAACGATATCGTCAAACGTATATTCACGATCTTCCGGTACACGAAAACGAATACTTGGTACACGGCCCTCTGCTTCAAATGCCTGGCACTGTTCTTCTGTTAGATCACGATGTTTTCCAGAATAGCGCGGTGTCTCCCCACGTGCCGTCTGCTCTTCACGCTCGCGCTCCAGCTCTTCTTCAGTGCAGTAACAGCGGTAAGCCAAACCACGATCCAGCAAATCCTGCCAGTATGTTTTATATATGTCCAAGCGTTCAGTCTGACGATAAGGTCCAAACTCTCCTCCCACGTCTACGCTCTCATCCCAGTCCATACCCAACCATTTCAAATATTTAAGTTGGCTTTCTTCTCCGCCCTCAATATTGCGCTTCACATCTGTGTCTTCGATACGAATAATAAATTTCCCACCTTGATTGCGGGCAAACAAATAATTAAATAATGCCGTTCTGGCATTTCCAATGTGCAGATGCCCTGTAGGGCTTGGTGCATAACGTACACGAACTTCCGTGCTCATATAATCTCCTCCAAATTGAATTACTCAAGATGATAGCATTTACTTGATAAGACAGACAACCGATTGAGCCGCGATTCCTTCACCCCGGCCGGGAAACCCGAGTTGCTCTGTCGTGGTCGCCTTGACGTTCACCTGGGATAGCTCCTCTGCTTCCAGCGCCCGAGCGATGACTTCATTCATCTGCGGAATATACGATGCCATTTTGGGCTTTTGTGCGATAATCGTAGAATCGATATTCCCCAGGCGATATCCTCGCTCTTTAGCTAGCCCCCACACATGCTCCAGTAGCTTAAGACTGTCAGCATCCTTAAATTCTGGGTCATTATCTGGAAAATGCTTCCCGATGTCTCCCAAGCCAAGCGCGCCCAGGATAGCATCGCTAATGGCATGCAACAGTACGTCTGCATCGGAATGGCCCAATAAACCTTTTTCATACGGAATATTCACACCTCCGATGATGCATGGCCTTCCTTCCACCAGCTGGTGGACGTCAAATCCTTGTCCCACTCTGATCATTTGATATCCTCTCCCTCTGTTTTCACCCATAGCGCCGCCATATCCAAATCCTCTGGTGTAGTAATTTTGATGTTCTTATAGCTGCCTTGAACGACAGTAACCGGAATGCCTAGCCGCTCTATCAGCATAGAATCATCTGTTCCCAAGAATCTCGACTGCTCCGCTTCCTCATAGGCTCGCAGCAGATCGGAAAGACGAAAAGTCTGTGGCGTTTGAATACTCCACAGACTTCGGCGATCCGGCGTTGCTGTAATGATACCATCCCCGTTCACTTGCTTGACCGTATCCTTTACAGGTACTGCCGCTACAGAAGCACCAGTACGCTGGGCTGCCTCAAGGCATGAACGTACAAGCTCAGGTTGAATGAGTGGACGCACACCATCATGCACCATCACCCAATCCGCTTGTAAGTGGCGCAGACCGCGATAGACCGAATGCTGGCGTTCACTGCCACCAGCCACCACCCGTACATTTTTACCGATTTTGTATTGATGAATCCAATCTCGGCAGCGTTCCACATCTGCTGTCCCAGTCACCATCACCATTTCATCCACTTCGGGCATAGCTGCGAATATTTCAAGTGTATGTATGAAGATGGGCTTGTCCCGCAAAAGCAGAAATTGCTTGCTCTCCTGCGTCCCCATACGGGAGCCGCGCCCTGCTGCCACAATGACAACTCCTACCCGATTGTTCATTCAAATAACTCCTGCCCTGATCGCACTTGGACGATCCGTATGATAACACATCTACTTCATCATACCGCGTTTATTGAGCTTTTTCCAATAATTTCGGTTTGGCAAAGATCATACGTCCGGCCGAGGTCTGAAGTACACTCGTGACCAGCACCTCCATAAGAGAGCCAATATAGTCACGTCCGCCTTCCACAACAATCATCGTACCATCATCCAGATAGGCTACACCCTGCCCATGCTCCTTGCCGTCTTTAATAATCTGCACCATAATTTCCTCACCGGGCAGTACGACAGGCTTCACTGCATTCGCCAAATCGTTAATATTCAGCACTGATACACCTTGCAGTTCGCATACTTTATTCAGGTTAAAATCGTTAGTTACAACTTTACCCTGTAACACCTTTGCCAGCTTGACCAACTTACTGTCAACCTCTGAAATTTCCTCAAAATCACCTTCGTAAATGAGCACATTCACATCCAGCTCTTTTTGGATTTTATTCAAAATATCCAGGCCCCGTCGTCCACGATTACGCTTAAGTAAATCTGATGAATCTGCAATATGCTGAAGCTCCTCTAACACAAATTCAGGAATCACAATCGTTCCTTCAATAAAACCTGTCTTGCAGATATCTGCAATACGCCCATCTATAATGACGCTGGTGTCCAAAATTTTATGTTCCTCCAGCTTGCGTTCTTCTGCACCCGTTCCCCGACCAAAAAAGCCAGAACTCCAAAAGGATGACAGCTCGTCCCGCTTTTCTAGTCCAACCATCAATCCCACATATCCACATATCACGGTAACAGCCGTCTGGATAAGTTGACCCGGGGCCCCCAACCATGAAAAAAGCGGATAGACTGCTAAGGAAAGTATCAATCCCACCGCTAAACCAATCACACCTGCCATCATCTCGTTCATCGGAATTCGTACCAAGCCTTCAATGCCCTGTTGCAACCGGTTCGCCACGGATGCTCCTGCGAATGAGCACCCGGCCATAAATAACACTGCTCCCGCCATCATCCAAACAACCATTCCCGGTAAAGACCCATCACTCAACCATTCTGGCATCCACGATACAATGCCCCCTACCCGCTGGTATAACGTATAGCCAAACCATGCTCCGCACAATCCTGTAAAAGTTAAAATAGCCTTTCTCCACATTGAATCTCTATACCTCCTTTATTTTCTTTTCATTAGTCTGCTATTTATTGGATACATAGCATTTCTCTTACCAGTATGATCCATTTCCCACATAACTAACCCTGTGTTTTCACTTTTTATGCATAAAAAAAGCATTTATCTCCTTGAAATAATTCAAGGAAATAAATGCTTATACTTGCTTGATACTACCGCTGTGAATGACGATATTGATCGTCCTGTTCTTCCTGACTGGAACGATCCCGATCACGCCCACGTCTGCGTGATAGTTTACGAATGTTCAGCCTCATACCATACAATGCATACAGCACCAGTGGCACAAAAATCAGCTTCGACAGCTGGTCAGGGAATTTAACAGCCAACACCACCGCTGCAATTACGACCCATGGAGCCACCCAAATTGCTTTTTTCGGGAGGCCAACCTTTTTAAAATTTGGATATTTCATGGAGCTGACCATCAAATAAGAGACCAGCAACATGGCAATCGACATGTATAACAAAGAAATATCGTTATGGAATAAGGACAAAGTGGCTAATACGCCACCTGCTGCCGGAATTGGTAGACCCGTAAAATAACCTGGTACACCAGGACGTACGTTAAATCGAGCCAAACGCAACGCTCCGCACATCGGGAAAATGGCAGTAACCGTCCAAGCGAGAGCCGAATTCGCATCATGAAAAGCAACCATGTACATAATAACTGCGGGAGCAACACCAAAAGATATCATATCTGATAAGGAGTCCAGTTCTTTACCGAATTCGCTTTGGGCATTCAGGACCCGGGCCATTCTTCCATCCAGTCCGTCCAACAACATGGCGACAATAACCATAATAGCGGCAAGACTGTATTTTCCGTCTACAGCCAATAAAATGGCGATCATTCCGAGAAACAAGTTACCTAAGGTACACAAGTTCGGAATTGATTTGGTAATCATCTCTTCACCTCAATGTATGAATTGTTCCATTATAATCCTTTCACTGTATTACATTTACATTTGCCTGTCAATGAAAACTTGTTCCTGCAAACGTTTAAGACCTTCTTTAATCGTACGCGCACGAACCTCTCCAATACCATCCACTTCATCCAGTTCTTCTATCGTTGCTGTGATGACATGTGGAAAACGTCCAAACCGCTCTACCAGATTATGAATAATCACATTCGGTAAACGCGGTATCTTGTTCAGTACCCGATAGCCGCGTGCAGCAATATACTCCTCTGATGTCGCAGCTGAAGAAGGGTAGCCTAGTAAACGTACAATATGATTCACATCCAACAATTCGTCGTCCGTAGAACGTTTGAGTCCCAATATAATTTCACGAATCTTTTCGTCGCTATCGTCTTTGGCATAATCCTTATACAACAACCATGCTTCTTCCTCAATATTGCTGACAAGCTCTTCCATCTGCATACTAATTAGACGGCCCTCATTTCCGAGCTCGTTAATAAATCGTTTGATCTCCATTTTGATGCGCAGCACCATTTCGATCCGTTGGATGACATTAACGACCTCCGGCATGGTAACCAGCTCTTCAAATTCAGATGCTGTCAAATTCGTAGAGGCTTGCCCCAACACAGATCTATATTTTTCTAACGTCTGAATAGCCTGATTGGCTTTCGTTAAAATAACCCCGATTTCCTTGAGCGCATACCGTAATGTCCCCTGATACAAGGTAATAATATTACGCCGCTGGGAAATAGACACAACTAATTTGCCAGTCTGCTTTGCAACTCGTTCTGCTGTCCGGTGCCGAATTCCTGTTTCAATTGAAGAAATGGAGGAGTCCGGAATCAGTTGCGTATTGGCATATAAAATTCGTTTTAAATCCTCGCTTAATATGATTGCGCCGTCCATTTTAGCCAACTCATATAAATAGTTCGGTGAAAAATCACAATTGATGGAGAAACCGCCATCCACGACTTCCATAACTTCTGGGCTATAGCCAACGACCAGAAGAGCACCCGTTTTGGCACGCAAAACGTTTTCCAACCCGTCGCGAAAGGGAGTTCCCGGTGCCACAAGCCGCAGCAAATCGTTCATTTTATCCAGTTGGCTCGCTTCTTTCATTCTCAATGCCCCCTAATCTAATGCGGCTGCTAGTGCATCTGCCACCGTTCCTACTCCTATAATTTGTATCCCTTTCGGATGTGTCCAACCCTTCAAGCTTTTCTCCGGCATGATCACCCGTTTGAAACCTAGTTTCTCCGCTTCTCGTACTCGCTGTTCTGCTCGGGATACCGCGCGCACCTCACCTGTCAGTCCCACCTCGCCAAAAATCACATCATACGGCTTTGTAGGAGCATCTCTAAAGCTGGAAGCAATACTCACAGCTATAGCCAAATCTACCGCCGGTTCATCCAACTTTACACCTCCGGCTACGTTGAGATAAGCGTCCTGGTTTTGCAAAAACATGCCCATCCGCTTTTCTAGCACGGCTATGATTAATCCCATTCGATGATGATCGACTCCTGTGCCCATCCGGCGTGGAGATGGAAAATGCGTAGCTGCAATCAATGCTTGCAGTTCAACCAATACAGGCCGGGTTCCTTCCATACTGGCTACAACAGTAGAACCCGCCACCCCTAGTGGGCGTTCAGACAGAAACAACTCGGAAGGATTGGATACCTCACGCAAACCGCTTTCAGCCATTTCAAAAATACCAATTTCATTTGTAGAACCAAAACGATTTTTAACTGCACGCAAAAGCCGATACGTATGATGACGCTCTCCTTCAAAATAAAGCACACAATCAACCATATGTTCCAACAAACGCGGACCTGCAATGGCACCTTCCTTGGTCACATGCCCTACCAGTACCGTAGCAATACCTAGCCCCTTGGCAATTCGCATAAAGCGTGAAGTACATTCCCGCACCTGAGCCACACTACCTGGTGCACTCGTCACCTCAGGCAAATATACAGTCTGTATCGAGTCGATGACCAAAAACTCCGGCTTCAAGCTGTCCACCGCTTCTTCAATCGTCTCCAAATTCGTCTCACATAATACGTATAGGCTGGGGGACAAGGCACCGAGTCGATCTGCACGTAGTTTCGTTTGACGGACAGATTCCTCACCAGACACGTACAGCACCTTTAAACCAGTTAAAGCCAGCTCATTAGATGTTTGCAGCATAAGCGTAGATTTACCGATTCCCGGATCACCGCCCACCAAAACGAGTGAACCCGGCACCACACCTCCACCGAGTACTCGATTCAATTCGCCAATCCCCGTCAAAATTCGTGTTTCTTTGCCACTCTCCACCTCTATAATAGGGAGTGGCTTGTCTTTTGTGCTATGAGTAAGAAGGGAAGACCCCATTCCTTGAGTTTTTACAACGCTTTCCGTTTCTTCGACCATGGAATTCCATGCCTGGCATCCAGGACATTTTCCGTACCATTTGGGCGATTCATATCCACATTCCGTACAGGAAAACTTAGTTTTCACTTTAGCCATACTTTGTTCCTTGGCTCCTTATTGACGACGATGATGTCAAATTTATGTTCATACAGCCCAGAAAGAGCTGTAACAATAAAAGTTTACCATTGAAGCTTGGCGGACGTAAAGCAATATCACAAACTTTCCCAAAGCATTTACCCAACCTTTTCACCGTGTTTTATACACAAAAAGGGTGTCTTCGCAATAGCTTTCCAGCCTGCGAGACACCCTTTTCTACTATTTATTTAGTAAACTGCCTTAGGACTTGGCAGATACATTATCCTTTTTCGTTACAGTCAATGCACCGTTCTCCTCATCAATGAAAAGAGAGTCACCTTTAGTGATGTTGCCAGTCAATAGTTCCTCGGACAGGCGATCTTCAATATGCTTCTGGATTGCACGACGCAATGGACGCGCACCATACGCTGGATCAAAGCCTTCCTTGGCAAGGAATTTTTTAGCATTGTCTGTCAACTCGAAGTCCACTTCATACTCATTCAGGCGCTTACGCAGCTCCTCAGACATGAGTGACACAATTTCAGCAATATGTTTTTCTTCGAGAGAATGGAAAACGATAATTTCATCAATCCGGTTCAAGAACTCAGGACGGAAACTTTTCTTCAATTCATCCATCACTTTGCCCTTCATATTATCGTAATCCGCTCCAGCGTCCACTACAGCTGTAAAACCAAGCGTGGAGTTACGTTTAATCGCCTGTGCACCAACATTTGATGTTAGGATGATGAGTGTATTACGGAAATCAACGACACGACCTTTGGAATCTGTCAGACGACCATCTTCCAGTACTTGCAGAAGAATATTGAATACTTCTGGGTGTGCTTTTTCAATTTCATCCAGCAATACAACAGAGTAAGGCTTACGACGTACCTTCTCGGTCAGTTGACCGCCTTCCTCATATCCAACGTACCCTGGAGGCGCTCCTACCAGACGAGACGTTGAGTGTTTCTCCATATATTCAGACATATCAATACGGATAACCGCATTTTCATCTCCAAACATGGATTCAGCCAAGGCGCGTGCCAACTCTGTTTTGCCAACCCCAGTTGGACCGAGGAAAATAAAGGACCCAATTGGACGCTTCGGATCTTTCAGTCCGGCACGTGCCCGGCGAATCGCCCGGCTTACTGCCTTAACTGCTTCGTCCTGTCCAATTACCCGCTCATGCAGCAACTCTTCCATATTCAACAAGCGGTGTGTTTCTTCCTCTTTCAGCTTGCTGACTGGAACACCTGTCCAGATTGCAACGACTTGAGCGATATCCTCTGGGGTAACTTCAGAATCTGTACGCCCCTGTTGTTCTTTCCATTGGTTTTTCGTCACGTCTAGCTCTTCGCGGATTTTTTGCTCTGTATCGCGCAGGGCTGCCGCTTTTTCAAACTCCTGACTTTGTACCGCTGAATCCTTTTCCTTCCGGATATCTTCCAGACGGTTTTCCAGCTGTTTCAGGTTTGGCGGTACAGTGTAAGAATTCAGCCTTACTTTGGAGCCCGCTTCATCAATAAGATCAATAGCCTTATCTGGAAGGAAGCGGTCGGTGATATAACGATCTGACAATTTTACGGCCGCTTCAATAGCTTCATCTGTGATCTTTACACGGTGATGCGCTTCGTAACGGTCACGCAGACCATACAGAATTTGAATCGCCTCTTCTGGAGAAGGTTGATCCACTGTAATGGGTTGAAAGCGACGCTCCAAAGCAGCATCTTTCTCAATATATTTGCGGTATTCATCCAGCGTGGTCGCACCGATGCATTGCAGCTCGCCACGTGCCAGAGCAGGTTTCAGGATGTTGGACGCATCAATTGCGCCTTCCGCTCCACCAGCACCAATCAGCGTATGCAGCTCGTCAATGAACAACACGATATTACCCGCTTGACGAATCTCGTCCATAATCTTTTTCAAACGATCCTCGAATTCGCCACGATACTTGGTGCCTGCTACCACAGAGCCCATATCCAGTGTCATTACGCGCTTGTCGCGCAACGTTTCGGGAATCTCATTCGCTATGATTTTTTGAGCCAATCCTTCGGCAATCGCCGTTTTACCTACCCCAGGCTCACCAATCAGAACCGGATTGTTCTTTGTACGGCGGCTGAGCACCTGAATTACGCGTTCAATTTCCTTGCTACGCCCAATAACAGGGTCCAGGTTGTTTTCCTTCGCAGATGCCGTCAGATCGCGTGCCAGACTGTCCAGGGTTGGCGTGCTGACATTAGCTGGAGCACCGTGATGGCTGGAAACAGCCTCGCTGCTGCCGAGCAATTGAAGCACTTGCTGACGCGCTTTGTTCAGACTGATGCCCAGGTTATTCAGTACCCGTGCTGCTACGCCTTCGCCTTCACGAATAAGACCCAGCAAAATATGTTCTGTACCTACATAGGTATGGCCCAGTTTGCGGGCTTCATCCATAGACAGTTCGATGACTTTTTTGGCACGTGGAGTATAGGCAATGTTCGTCGGTTGCTCTTGACCGCGTCCAATCAACGTTTCCACTTCATCCTGGATTTTTTCCAGTCCCAGGCCCAAACCGATTAAGGCTTTCGCTGCTATTCCTTCACCTTCACGAATGAGGCCTAGCAAAATGTGCTCTGTACCAATGTTGTTGTGTCCCAATCGAACTGCTTCTTCCTGAGCCAAAGCAAGCACTTTCTGTGCACGTTCCGTAAATCTTCCAAACATCATATATCCTGCACCTCCACAGTGTGTATTTCAGATCATTTTATATATTAAAGGGTTGTGCCTAATTTTTGCCGGATCAGCTTCGCCCGGTACATATCGCGCTCTTCGGTATTCATTTTATCCCCAAAGCTTTTTTGCAGGAACCCGGGTTGTGTCATCACATTCAGCTCATTCATCGCTGCGGTGGAAGGACGCTCCAAAATTCCCAAATCTACGCCAAGACGTACATCAGACAGCCGCTGTGCAGCCTCCTTGGAATCCAATACTGCTGCATACGACAAAATACCGAATGAACGCATCACCCGATCTGTAATTCGCAGCATAGATTCATTCATTAGCCTTTCTCTGGCAGAACGCTCGTGCTCAATAATTTGTAGCACCACGCCATGTAGATTCTCAATAATCTCCGCTTCGGTTTGTCCCAGTGTAATCTGATTAGACACCTGAAACAAATTTCCGACCGCTTCGCTGCCTTCACCGTAAATGCCGCGAACTGTAAGACCTACCTGTGAAACAGCAGACAATATACGATTGATTTGATGAGTCATGACTAATGCGGGCAAATGCATCATCACCGAAGCTCTCATACCTGTGCCGACATTCGTTGGACAACTGGTTAGAAAACCTCTCCGATCATCAAATGCATAATCAACATGCGCTTCAAATGCATCATCAATAACCATAGCGCGTTCCCAAGCTTCTCTAACCTGACATCCCGGATATAAGCACTGGATACGCAGATGATCCTCTTCGTTTATCATAACACTAACCGATTCATCATCGCTAATTAAGACAGCACCGTTACGAGATTCGTTCGCCAAATTAGGACTAATCAAATGCTTCTCAACCAGCACCTGCTTGTCGATCTCATCCAACTCGGATATTTTCAACGTATGAAAAGTACCAAAACCGCCTAAATCATCATACTGAAGGATATCCGTCAAGCGCTGAAGTGCTTCTGCCGACTGCTGATTGGTAGCAAGCATGGGAAAAGGCAGATGCTGCAAGTTACGCGCAATTCTTACCCGGCTGCTAATGACAATCTCCGAATCCGCAGCATCACCACGCATCCAGTCACTTAGCGGCTTCTCCGTAAACCGAATATTGGGCATTACGCATCCCTCCTACTCTTCACAAACTTTACTCTTCAGTCATTTCTTTTTCAAGCTCTCTGATTTGATCCCTAAGCTCAGCAGCTGATTCAAACTCTTCCTGTACAATGTGCTGTTGCATCTCTTTTTTCAAATCGTCAATTTGCCGTTTAACCTTCAGTCGGCCACCAGTGCGAACCGGAACTTTACCAACATGATTCGTACTGCCATGCACACGCTTGAACAGAGGGTCCAGACGATTATCAAAATATTGATAGCACGACGGGCATCCGAAACGTCCCAGCTTACTAAACTGTGCATAGGTCATGCCACAATCCTTGCATTGCAGGTTCTGCGGACCACTGTGGCCTGGAGACTGGCTCTTTGTACTGGAGTCAAAATCCAACATCCCCGACAGCAAGCTATGAATTGAAAAGCCGTTAGGTGTTCCAGGGATCATCTCCCCTTTTTCCTTCGCACACGTCTCACAAATATGAAACTCTGTCTTTTCGCCATTCACAATTTTGGTGAAATGCAAAGTTGCCGGCCGCATATTACATTCTTGGCACAGCATAAAAGCACCTCCTTCAATGTCAGGATTTAATACCCACCCTACATCCAAACATTAGTCTCTATTCACACACTATTTGGTCGCCAGCAACGAGATCAGCATAGCCTTAAGCAATCTTGCTCGCAGTTGATCACGATAGGGAAGCTTCAGTAATAATGTATCTCTCGATAAAGCAGCCTTCATTAGATTAGCTTCCCTTTTGCTTAAAAAATGGGCTTCCTCTAACTGATAAATCAGTCCTTCTGCTGCTGATTGGCTAATTTCCTCCCCGATGCTCTGATGAAGATGTGTATGGATGGCATGCTGTGCGGGTAGCTGAATTCGCTGAATACGAATGTAGCCCCCACCACCGCGTTTACTTTCCACCACATAGCCTTTTTCCAGCGTAAACCGGGTGCTAATTACATAATTAATTTGCGACGGAACGCAGGAAAAGCGGTCAGCCAGATCATTGCGCTGAATCTCCACCAAACCTTGGGGACTTTCCAGCAATATACTCTTCAAATATTGTTCAATAATATCGGAAACATTGCGCATTTCATCATCCTCCACTAACGGAAACGCAAGTATTCAAGTACATTTCACGCTCCACAGAGTCCGCCGTATATTGAACTTAACCAAACGGTAAAGTCACGAATCTAAGCTGTATTGAGGCTATTGCCTGTTCTACATCCATTGAAATGTACCGTCTTGTCTCTAGTGTGGCCTTTATTTGCGATTAATCATACACTTCTCTTATGTTCATAAGAGTCAGCTCCTAACTATACGCAAATCATTTCAATTCTCGTTTGCTTCTTTACTATCGAAATTACTTCATACGGCCAATCCATCAGCATAATACTTCTACAGAATCACACTAGGTTTGATTGACTTTGACTTTCTTTGACTATATTCACATTATAGCACATTATTCATTTTTGCCAAGGGGTCAATACCATTTTTCGCAATCTAATTATGTTTTATACAATACCATAAAAAAACTCTTCCCATTACAGAAAGAGTTGAAAATAATGATAACCACACAAGTTATATTCTCTGAAAGATGAGCTTAAAAGATCTAAATAGGCCTTTATCAGAAAAAATCCAATAAAAACGTTTGATTTACTGGTATTACGCGTTTAAGGGCAGACACATACTCACTGCTACCTTCAATACGCCCCCATTTACACAGATCATCAACCTGCTGGTAGCCAAGCATCAGAGTCGTCAGTGACTGAATCCCAAGTTTCAAGTCAACTACTATGGCATTTTTAGATGAAATGCTTTTGTTCACTCTCTCCAGACACCCTTGCCCTTTCGTCGTAATCGTTAATCTCCATACTCCTTCATTCCATGGAGCATACCGATCAGTCAGATTTAAGGTTAAACTTGTTTCCTCTCCAATCTGCTCAAAAGGGAATCTTTCTACAAAAGCAGCTGCATCCACAATACGCCCCATAAAATAAGGCACAGTTTCCTGTTGAATTCGAGGATCATCAAGTAAAAATGGCAAATTGTCATCTGCTGGAACGTAAATAAATTTACCTTGGGTTATCATTGAGTCATGATTTGCAAAATAAGTCCATAAAGCCCGACGAGCCGTCTCATTTTCATATACCAACTCATCACAATTCAACTGTTTATCTTCAATTTTGTATAGTGCATATCCTTGCGGATCGCCTGTTTCTGAGTAATATACCGCAGTTCGATAGTTCTCACTTAAAATCCGCTCTTGCCACCATTCCTTATCTCGTACCAGCGTGCCATTATAACGAGATGCATACGCTTGATACACTTGGTCCAGTTCTGAAATATCCTTGATATCGCGTTTGACTGTACCTTCTGTTTTAAGTTTTGCAGGGAATTTATCAATGGGAATGACGTATTTTTTGTACTCTGTATACGTTTCCCATCCAAATTTACGGTAGAAGGCAAAGGAGAATGGATGCAAAAAAGAAAGACTTTGTCCCGCAGACTTCATCTCTTCAAGTGCATGCGTCAATAAACGTGATACCATGCCTCCGCGACGCTTTTCTGGCCACGTCGCCACACCAGCAATGCCCCCCATATCAAAAACCTGACCATTTATGTATACCTGAAGCGGTAACAAAGTCAGTTTAGCATTTAAGTCATGTCCGTCGAATATTCCCCATGTTTGTTCTGGTTTGAATTTCTTCTTGGCCTTTTCCAGATCCTCTAGGGACATTGTAAACTGAAAAGCATATTGAGATAATTCAATAGCCGCTTCAAATTCCTCACGCTGTAATTGTCTGATCTCCATATCTTCATCACCTCGCTCGTATACTTGGACATCCATAAAAAAGATTACACACTTAGAGTGTGGCAAACCCCATTCTCTCTGTCAACCTTAGAAGCAGGTGGCCATCTAAAAATGCATAAAAAAAGGATGATAATCTCATTGAGATTATCATCCTTTTCACTTTTGCTTGGCGACGTCCTACTCTCCCAGGACCCTGCGGTCCAAGTACCATCGGCGCTGGAGGGCTTAACGGTCGTGTTCGGGATGGGTACGTGTGGAACCCCTCCGCTATCGCCACCAAACATGAATTTGCTATGCAAATTCTTCCGTAAGGTTATTAGCTTCATCACATATCGTGTGAACAAATAGCCATGCGCTTGTTGTATGTCACTTGTACATACGTTCAAGGTTACACCCTGAAAACTGGATCCGAAACTTATTTGCGTTTTATCTTAGGATAAGCCCTCGACCGATTAGTATTGGTCAGCTCCATGCATTACTGCACTTCCACCCCCAACCTATCTACCTCGTCGTCTTCAAGGGGTCTTACTAATTGGGAAATCTCATCTTGAGGGGGGCTTCACGCTTAGATGCTTTCAGCGCTTATCCCTTCCGTACATAGCTACCCAGCGGTGCTCCTGGCGGAACAACTGGTACACCAGCGGTACGTCCATCCCGGTCCTCTCGTACTAAGGACAGCTCCTCTCAAATTTCCTACGCCCACGACAGATAGGGACCGAACTGTCTCACGACGTTCTGAACCCAGCTCGCGTACCGCTTTAATGGGCGAACAGCCCAACCCTTGGGACCTACTTCAGCCCCAGGATGCGATGAGCCGACATCGAGGTGCCAAACCTCCCCGTCGATGTGGACTCTTGGGGGAGATAAGCCTGTTATCCCCAGGGTAGCTTTTATCCGTTGAGCGATGGCCCTTCCATGCGGTACCACCGGATCACTAAGCCCGACTTTCGTCCCTGCTCGACTTGTAGGTCTCGCAGTCAAGCTCCCTTCTGCCTTTGCACTCTTCGAATGATTTCCAACCATTCTGAGGGAACCTTGGGGCGCCTCCGTTACTCTTTAGGAGGCGACCGCCCCAGTCAAACTGCCCACCTGACACTGTCCTCGCACCGGTTTACGGTACCAAGTTAGAACCTAGATACGATCAGGGTGGTATCCCAAGGATGCCTCCCTTCAAGCTGGCGCTCAAAGTTCGACGGCTCCCACCTATCCTGTACAGATCGTACCCAAATTCAATATCAAGCTGCAGTAAAGCTCCATGGGGTCTTTCCGTCTTGTCGCGGGTAACCTGCATCTTCACAGGTATTAAAATTTCACCGGATCTCTCGTTGAGACAGCGCCCAAGTCGTTACGCCATTCGTGCGGGTCAGAATTTACCTGACAAGGAATTTCGCTACCTTAGGACCGTTATAGTTACGGCCGCCGTTTACTGGGGCTTCGGTTCATAGCTTCGCTCTTGCGAGCTTACCACTCCCCTTAACCTTCCAGCACCGGGCAGGCGTCAGCCCGTATACTTCGCCTTGCGGCTTCGCACAGACCTGTGTTTTTGCTAAACAGTCGCTTGGGCCTTTTCACTGCGGCCCCCTCGGGCTATTCACCCTACCGAGGCACCCCTTCTCCCGAAGTTACGGGGTCATTTTGCCGAGTTCCTTAACGAGAGTTCTTCCGCGCGCCTTAGAATTCTCTTCTCGCCTACCTGTGTCGGTTTGCGGTACGGGCACCTTCTCCTGGCTAGAGGCTTTTCTTGGCAGTCTGAGATCATGACCTTCGCTACTATAATTTTCGCTCCCCATCACAGCCCAGCCTTAACGATGTGCGGATTTGCCTACACACCAGCCTCACTGCTTAGACGGACATCCATCCGTCCGCGTCACTACCCTACTGCGTCACCCCATCGCTCATAGCGGATTACGGTGGTACAGGAATTTCGACCTGTTGTCCTTCGACTACGCCTATCGGCCTCGCCTTAGGTCCCGACTTACCCTGAGCGGACGAACCTTCCTCAGGAACCCTTAGGCTTTCGGCGGATCTGATTCTCACAGATCTTTTCGTTACTCATACCGGCATTCTCACTTGAATGCAGTCCAGCGCTCCTTACGGTACACCTTCAACCCGCATTCAACGCTCCCCTACCCCTGATGCAAGCATCAAGCCATAGCTTCGGTGGTGTGTTTAGCCCCGTTACATTTTCGGCGCAGAGTCACTCGACCAGTGAGCTATTACGCACTCTTTCAATGGTGGCTGCTTCTAAGCCAACATCCTGGTTGTCTGTGCAACTCCACATCCTTTCCCACTTAACACACACTTGGGGACCTTAGCTGATGGTCTGGGCTGTTTCCCTTTCGACAATGGATCTTAGCACTCACTGTCTGACTCCCGGAACTAAATCTATGGCATTCGGAGTTTGACTGAGCTTGGTAACCCTTGCGGGCCCCGCACCCAATCAGTGCTCTACCTCCACGATTCTTCTTTCCGAGGCTAGCCCTAAAGCTATTTCGGGGAGAACCAGCTATCTCCGGGTTCGATTGGAATTTCTCCGCTACCCCCACCTCATCCCCGCATTTTTCAACATGCGTGGGTTCGGGCCTCCAGTGCGTGTTACCGCACCTTCACCCTGGACAGGGGTAGATCACCCGGTTTCGGGTCTACGTCCACGTACTCATTCGCCCTATTCAGACTCGCTTTCGCTGCGGCTTCAGCTCTTCACTTTAACCTTGCACGGGAACGTAACTCGCCGGTTCATTCTACAAAAGGCACGCCATCACCCATAAATAGGGCTCTGACTTCTTGTAAGCACACGGTTTCAGGATCTATTTCACTCCCCTTCCGGGGTGCTTTTCACCTTTCCCTCACGGTACTGCTTCACTATCGGTCGCCAGGGAGTATTTAGCCTTGGCAGATGGTCCTGCCGGATTCATACGGGGTTTCACGTGCCCCGCACTACTCGGGATCCGTCTCGGAGAGAACAAGTTTTGAATTACAGGGCTTTTACCTTCTCTGGCGGGCCTTTCCAGACCTCTTCATCTAACCGGTTCCTTTGTAACTCCATGTGAGACGTCCCACAACCCCAAGGAGCAAGCTCCTTGGTTTGGGCTAATCCGCGTTCGCTCGCCGCTACTGACGGAATCACTATTGTTTTCTCTTCCTCAGGGTACTTAGATGTTTCAGTTCCCCTGGTCTGCCTCTCACTCACCTATGAATTCAGTGAGTAGTGACTGTCGATGAAGACAGCCGGGTTTCCCCATTCGGACATCCCCGGATCAAAGCTTGCTTACAGCTCCCCGAGGCCTTATCGTTGTTCGCCACGTCCTTCGTCGGCTCCTGGCGCCTAGGCATCCTCCGTGTGCTCTTTGTAGCTTAACCTAGACTTTTCTTTCCAAGAAAGAACATGTCGATGTTCGATAAAGAATGATTTTTGCCAGAGGCAAAAGATCTTTCCTTACCTGCTACCTTTATTTCACTTGTTTACACAAGATCAGCTTAAAGGAATATTCTAAAACGCAATTTCGTTTCGGTATCCAGTTTTCAAGGTGCAAGGCTGTTTGATTATCAATCAATCTCCAAGGAGTTAACGATTCTCATACAGTTTATGATGAAATTGTAATTGGTGGAGCCAAGCGGGATCGAACCGCTGACCTCCTGCGTGCAAGGCAGGCGCTCTCCCAGCTGAGCTATGGCCCCTCACAAGTTCCATCAAAACTGAACAAATGGAATGATGAATTTTGAAGCTTACACTTCATATTTGAATGTTTCCATCGCAGGAAACGATTCTCCATAGAAAGGAGGTGATCCAGCCGCACCTTCCGATACGGCTACCTTGTTACGACTTCACCCCAATCATCTACCCCACCTTCGGCGGCTGGCTCCCTTGCGGGTTACCCCACCGACTTCGGGTGTTGTAAACTCTCGTGGTGTGACGGGCGGTGTGTACAAGACCCGGGAACGTATTCACCGCGGCATGCTGATCCGCGATTACTAGCAATTCCGACTTCATGTAGGCGAGTTGCAGCCTACAATCCGAACTGAGACCGGCTTTTCTAGGATTGGCTCCACCTCGCGATTTCGCTTCCCGTTGTACCGGCCATTGTAGTACGTGTGTAGCCCAGGTCATAAGGGGCATGATGATTTGACGTCATCCCCACCTTCCTCCGGTTTGTCACCGGCAGTCTGCTTAGAGTGCCCAGCTTGACCTGCTGGCAACTAAGCATAAGGGTTGCGCTCGTTGCGGGACTTAACCCAACATCTCACGACACGAGCTGACGACAACCATGCACCACCTGTCTCCTCTGTCCCGAAGGAAAGCCATATCTCTACAGCGGTCAGAGGGATGTCAAGACCTGGTAAGGTTCTTCGCGTTGCTTCGAATTAAACCACATACTCCACTGCTTGTGCGGGTCCCCGTCAATTCCTTTGAGTTTCAGTCTTGCGACCGTACTCCCCAGGCGGAATGCTTAATGTGTTAACTTCGGCACCAAGGGTATCGAAACCCCTAACACCTAGCATTCATCGTTTACGGCGTGGACTACCAGGGTATCTAATCCTGTTTGCTCCCCACGCTTTCGCGCCTCAGCGTCAGTTACAGCCCAGAGAGTCGCCTTCGCCACTGGTGTTCCTCCACATCTCTACGCATTTCACCGCTACACGTGGAATTCCACTCTCCTCTTCTGCACTCAAGCTCCCCAGTTTCCAGTGCGACCCGAAGTTGAGCCTCGGGATTAAACACCAGACTTAAAGAGCCGCCTGCGCGCGCTTTACGCCCAATAATTCCGGACAACGCTTGCCCCCTACGTATTACCGCGGCTGCTGGCACGTAGTTAGCCGGGGCTTTCTTCTCAGGTACCGTCACTCTTGTAGCAGTTACTCTACAAGACGTTCTTCCCTGGCAACAGAGCTTTACGATCCGAAAACCTTCATCACTCACGCGGCGTTGCTCCGTCAGGCTTTCGCCCATTGCGGAAGATTCCCTACTGCTGCCTCCCGTAGGAGTCTGGGCCGTGTCTCAGTCCCAGTGTGGCCGATCACCCTCTCAGGTCGGCTACGCATCGTCGCCTTGGTAGGCCCTTACCCCACCAACTAGCTAATGCGCCGCAGGCCCATCCACAAGTGACAGATTGCTCCGTCTTTCCTCCTTCGCCCATGCAGGAAAAGGATGTATCGGGTATTAGCTACCGTTTCCGGTAGTTATCCCTGTCTTGTGGGCAGGTTGCCTACGTGTTACTCACCCGTCCGCCGCTAGGTTGTTTAGAAGCAAGCTTCTAAACAACCCCGCTCGACTTGCATGTATTAGGCACGCCGCCAGCGTTCGTCCTGAGCCAGGATCAAACTCTCCATTAAAGACCAACAGAAGTTAGTTTATAGAAAGAGCGATAAGCTCATTTTTAATGCTAGCGATCCTTCTTTATAAAAGAAGAAATCTTTGTTTCATCATCCATTTGTTC